>NZ_JAHTLF010000024.1:41744-250024 GCF_024614185.1 Nocardioides carbamazepini | reverse complement strand
CGAGTCGGTCGATGCCGCGCAGCAGTGCGGCGTCCAGGAACGACCGCGCGGCGACCACCGCTTCCACGGCCGTCACCGCGCCGGGACCGTCGATCAGGTCCCAGTCACCGCCGGCCAGCTCCGCGGCGCGCTCGGCCACGGTGGTGGCCGTGTCGAGCGCTCCGGGAGAAGTCATGCGCTCATCCTATCGAACACATGTTCGAACCGTCAAGACCCCTCTCGTGCGGATTCGTCCCGGGCGGATCCGCGCGGTGGCAAGGGCCCGTGTGGTCGGCCGGTGCGGACTACTCCGGCTCGCTCTCCACGAAGGGGTGGTCGGCGACGTACTGCTCGGTCTGGCGGTACTGCTGCGCGATGTAGTCCTCCAGCCGGCTGCGCTCCACCCGCCACTGCCCGCGACCGCCGATCTTGATCGCCGGCAGCTCGCCGCGCCGCACCAGCGCGTAGACCTGCGCGCTGGAGGTGCTGAGCACCTCGGCGACGTCGGCGAGCGTCAGGAACCGGGGTCCGTCCTGGCTGTCGGGCATGGTCCCATCGTCGCATCCGGGACCGACCGATGCGGCCAGCGGCACCGCGATCCTGTGGATGAGCGGGTGACGTCCTCGGTCGCCTCCCGGCATGATGTCCCGGTGACTCGGGATCTCGGGAGTTCGACGGGCACGCCTGCTCCGCCACCTGCCCAGCGGGTGGCGCGTCCGGCCTGGCGTGACCCCAGGCTGTGGTTCGGCGTGCTGCTCGTGACGGGCTCGGTCGTCGTCGGGGCTCGGCTGCTCGCGGCCGCCGACGACACGGTGGCCGTGTGGGCGATGGCGGGGGATCGAGGCGCCGGGGCTCCGGTGGCCGCCGATGCCCTCGCCGTGCAACGGGTGCGGTTCGCCGACGACGCGATGCTCGAGCGCTACTTCGCGGCGGACGAGCCGGTGCCCGACGACCTGGTCCTGGTCCGGGCGATCGGCGAGGGCGAGCTCCTGGCCCGCTCGGCCGTCGGCGCCGCGGAGGAGGAGGCGGTGCTGCGGGTTCCGCTCGAGGTCGACCCCAACCGGGTGCCCCCGGACGTGACGACAGGTTCCATCGTCGACGTGTGGCTCACCGACGGCTCCGCTCTCGGCGCTCCGTCCGACACTCCGGCCGACGCCGGCCGCGGTGCCGGCCGCGGTGCCGCCGGCAAGGCCGAGGGCGACGGACCGGCGCTCAGTGGCGTGACCGTCGTGGCCGCGCCGGCGTACGACGACACCTTCGCCGTCACCGGAGCGCGCCAGCTGGTCGTGGCGGTCGACGACGAGCGGGCGGCTGAGTTCGAGGGGCTCCTCGGTGCCTTGCAGGACCCGGTCATCCGGATCCTGCAGCGGTCGTGAGGCGCGGATGCCGCGCGTGACGGTGGTCCTGCTGGTGTCCTCGGGCGCGGCCTGGGAGTCACGGGCGCTGGCCGCGCTCACCGAGCACCCCGGCACGGTGCTGCTCCGGCGCTGCGTCGATGTCGCCGACCTGCTTGCGGCGGCGCGCACCGGCCAGGCCGAGGTCGCCGTCGTTGCGACCGACCTCCCGGGACTCGACCAGGGGGCGGTCGACGACCTGGTCCGGCACGGCGTCCGGGTGGTCGGCGTCGCGGCCGATCCCGAGCTCACCCGGCCCCGCGCCGCCCGGATCGGCATCGTCACGGTGCTGGCCGCTGACCGGGCGAGCGAGCTGGCCGACCTGATCGCCCGGCTTCCGACCGATGTGACCGATCCCGGCCCGCCGTACGACGACCCGTCGGTGCCCGCCGTGCCGGCGCCAGCGCCGGAGCGGGTCGGCGGGTCGGCGGGGCGGGTGCTGACCGTCTGGGGAGCCGGGGGTGCCCCGGGCCGCACGACCCTCGCCGGTGGTCTCGCCGGTGAGCTTGCCCGCCGTGGCCTGACCACCCTGCTGATCGACGCCGATCCCCACGGCGGCGCGGTGGCGCAGCAGCTGGGGATCCTCGACGAGGTGTCCGGGCTGCTCGCCGCTGCCCGGCTGGTGGGGGCGGGCACGCTGGACGAGCGCTTCACGACCGCGCAGCGCCGGCTGTCGGACCACCTGCGGGTGCTGACCGGCCTGCCCCGGCCGGACCGCTGGGTGGAGCTGCGACCGGGCACCCTCACGGCGATCGTGGAGCGCGCCCGTCAGGACGGGCAGGTCGTGCTCGACACCGGGTTCAGCCTCGAGCCCGACCTCGGCGAGGTGACCGGGCGCCCCGAGCGCAACGGCCTCACCCGGGAGGCGGTGGAGGTCGCCGACGAGCTGGTCCTCGTCGGCTCCGCCGACCCGGTCGGCCTGGCTCGGTTGGCGCGGGCGCTCACCGAGGCGCATGAGCTGGTGCCCGACCCGCGGGTGCGGATCGTGGTCAACCGGATGCGACCGACGCTGGGGTGGCGCGAGGCCGACGTGGTCGCGATGCTCGCGGAGTTCGGCGCCCACCTCGACGTGCACTTCCTGCCTGACGACCAGGCCGCCGTCGACCGCGCCCTGGTCGCCGGTCGACTGCTCGTGGAGGCCGGCGACGGTGCCCTCGCCCGCGCGATCGCCGGCGTCCTCGACGCGATCGCGGGAGTGACCGGATGATGGTCATACCGCGTTATACTAACGACATGAAGACGGCCATCTCGGTTCCTGACGACGTGTTCGCCCGTGCGGAGCGGGTGGCGGCGCGGCATGGGATGAACCGCTCCCAGTTCTACGCCGCGGCCGCCAGCAAGTACGCGGACGAACTGGAGTCCAGCGACGTCACGGCCGCCATCGACGCGGTGGTCGACGAGGCAAACGCCGACGGCTCGACCCGGTTCGCCGTGGAGGCCGGAGCCCGACTGGTGGCCGGGCTGGGGGACGAGTGGTGAACCGTGGCGACGTGCACTGGTGCGACTTCGGGGATCCGGTCGGCAGCGGCCCGGCCAAGCGGCGCCCGATGCTGGTGATCCAGTCCGACGACTACAACCGGAGCCGGCTCGCCACCACGATCGTGGTGACACTGACCTCGAACACCGCCCTGGCCGCCATGCCCGGCAACGTCTTCCTTCCCGCGCCGGCCACCGGCCTGTCGAAGGACTCCGTGGCCAACGTGACCGGCCTCGCGACGGTCGACCGCGGCGACCTCGATCCGCACGCCGTGGGCAGCGTTCCCGATCACTTCATGAGCGAGGTGGATCGCGGGATCCGAGGGGTTCTCGGGCTGTCCACGTGAGCGCTGGTGGAGGCCTCCGCCCGGGACCCAAGTCTTGGAGAGGCCCGTAAAAAATAGTCCCGATGGGCTATGGCTTCCTCCCCGACCGTGACGTGTGATCGACATCTCGCGTTCCCGGAGGTGGGGCATGGCAGAGCACAGGACGACACGATCGGGCGTTTCCGCGGTGCGCTGGGCGCGCCAGCGCATCGGGTTGCTGGCGCTGATCGTCGCGGCGGTGCTGGTCACCTCCGTGGTCGCCGTGGTCGCGGTGACGGCCGATCGTGAGGACCCGTGGACGCCGTTCGACGTGGCCGGCAAGCGTGTCGACACCAAGGCCGATCCGATCGATCCGATGAAGCGCCCGGCCGGCGCGAAGGGCGTCGACCTGGACGGGCCCGAGGCACCGAAGGACACCGGCCGGGGCCGCGACGAGGTGAAGCCGCCGAAGGCGACGAAGGAGTGCGCGGCGCCGGAGCAGGCGCAGAGCTCCGATGCCGCCAAGGGTGCGCTGTCCGACGTCCTGGCCGGTCTCGCCGAGGCCACCGAGGTCTGCACCTACTCCGAGACCGGGCAGGCCGAGGACCTGGTGGACGCGGCGCCCCTGGCACTGGCGGACGGCGCGGTCGCGGCGCCGGCACCCGCGCCGGGCAAGAAGGACGGCCCGGCGGACGGGCCCGCAACCGAGACCCCGACCGACGCACCCACCGACGCGCCATCCGACCCGCCGACGGACGCGCCGACTGACCCGCCGTCCGACCCGCCGACCGATGGGCCGTCCGCGGACCCGGGCGCCGAGACGCCGCCGGCGAACGACCAGCCCGCCGACGCCGTCGTGGGCCAGGGGACCGGCCGCGTGCGACCGGCCGCTGCCCTCCGGGCTGCCGCGAGTGTGCCGCCGGCGGGGGAGTACCTGTCCCCGAACTGGGTGGAGGCGGCCAACTCGACGCGACCGCCCGCGCTGACCTACCCCGCCATGGCGTACGACGAGACGCGCGGCCAGGCCGTGCTGTTCGGCGGCGCGCTGGACGCCGGTGGCTACAGCAACCAGACCTGGACGTGGGACGGCGTCACCTGGACGCAGCGGACCCCGGCCACGAGTCCCGGCGCCCGGACCCGCGCGACGATGGCCTGGGACCCGGTGAGCCAGCGGATCGTGATGTTCGGCGGTCAGACGGCGAGTGCCACGCCGGTCAACGAGGTGTGGGCCTGGGACGGCACCACCTGGGCCTCCGTGTCTCCCACCGGCACCCCGCCGTCCGCGCGGGCCGGTGCGTCGATGGCGTACGACAACGCTCGCGAGGCGTTCGTGGTCTTCGGCGGCCAGACGTCGTCGACCACCGCGATCAACGACACCTGGCAGCTGAAGAACCCCGGCTCCGGGTGGGCGTGGACCCGGCTCCAGGCCGACGGGGCGCCGGGAGCGCCGCCGGCCCGCATGGACCACCGGCTCGCCTACTCGGCGTCGACGAGCCAGCTCGTTCTCTTCGGCGGCGCGGCGCCGCCGTGCGCCACGGCGTGCTCGATCCTGGGCGACACGTGGACGCTCGGGACGGGAGCGTCGTCCTGGACGTCGCAGTCGCCGGCCCATGTCCCGCCGGCGCGCGCCAGCCACGCCATGACCTTCGACGGCGCCCTGGGCGCCGTGGTCATGTTCGGCGGCGCCGCCTACAGCGGCAGCAGCCTGGTGCTGCGCAGCGACACCTGGGCGTGGACCGGGGCGGACTGGTCCCAGGCGGTCGGCATCGCCGCACCGACGGGCCGGGCCGGATCGGCGATGGCTGCCGGCCCCGGCGGTCAGGTCGTGATGTACGGCGGGCATCCGGGCGGCGCGTCGTACCTCGACGAGACCTGGAGCTACAACGCATCCCTCCCGGTGCTCGGCATCGACGTCGAGCGGGCCTCGGACCCGTCACGCCCCGGCGACAGCATCTGGGCCGGCGACACCATCCGGGTCCAGATCACGGCCGCCAACGCGGGCGTGGACAGCATCGACGCCAGCGACCAGGTCTCCGTCGTCTCGGCGCTCCAGGAGGACGTGCTGGCCGCCGGCACGGACTTCCGGTGGGGTGCGAGCGGGAGCCTGAGCACGATCGGGTCCTGCGGCTCCGGTGTCACTGCGGTCTGTGGACTGGTCGAGAGCCTGACGGCCACGATCGGCAACATCCAGATCCCGCCGGCAGGTCTGCGCGTGGGCGAGTTCCTCGCCGCCGTCACCGGTGGGCCGAAGGGCTGCCACCTCATCGACATCCCCGCGATCGCCTCCTCGCTGCTGGGCGGGTCGGCGCCGGTCGCCAAGCCGATCACCGTCTGCGGCGGCGGCCTGGGGCTGGAGGACTGGTGGACCTACGACACCACCGACCTGGGCGGTGGCGGCAGCGCCAGCGTCAACGTCGCCAACGGCAACCTGGTCGTCAAGCAGTACGACACGGACCCGGTGCAGGCTCCGGGGCAGCTCGCGATCGGGCTCGGCCGGGTCTACAACTCCCAGGACCTGATGTCCGCGGGCGGGCCGATCGGTGCCGGCTGGCAGTTCGACGTCGGCGGCACCGGCGCCACGGCCACCGGCTTCGGCATCGCCGGTCTCAAGCTGCCCAACCTGCAGAACGTCAAGCGGCCGTTGTCGATGCCCTATGTCGACCGCGACGGCACCCGGCACGTCTTCAAGCTGCGCTCGCTGGGCGCGTCGATCGGCAACCTCAGCCTGCCCATCGACCTCACCGGCCAGCAGGGCCTGCTCGACTCGATCCTCAGCCTGCTGAACCCGGCGACCCTGCCCTACGCGCTGTCGTCGATCGTCGAGGGGCTGGCGTACACCAACTTGTGCCTCGACA
Source organism: Nocardioides carbamazepini (assembly GCF_024614185.1). Lineage (GTDB taxonomy): Bacteria > Actinomycetota > Actinomycetes > Propionibacteriales > Nocardioidaceae > Nocardioides > Nocardioides carbamazepini. Next base: position 244,015 of record NZ_JAHTLF010000024.1, on the reverse strand, counting down.
AGGCCTACACCGGCCCGCCGGGATCCAACATGTTCCTGTTCCGCTACGTCGGGATGGGCGCCAACAACTGCACCACGCCCGCCCAGAGCGGCGAGCTGACGCTCGGCTGGTCGCTGATCCACCCCAACCGGATGCGCTACGACTTCAACCAGGGCGGCGACCTGGTCCGGGTCACCGACCCCGCCGGCCAGCAGCTGGTCTACGACCCGAGCTTCCAGTACGGGCCGACCGAGATCATGACGTCGTCGTGCGAGGCCGGTGCCGCCTGCCCCAAGGTGACCATCAGCTATGACAAGACGCCGCTGTCCACGAACCGGCTCGTCGAGGTCAAGGACACGGCCGGACGGGTGACGACGTACGTCGTGTCGCGCGACCTGACCCTGCCCCTGCTGCGCGAGGTGTGGGAGCCGGGCAACCCCTACTCGACGGCGCCGGGAGCGAGGCCGTCCTCGGCCTACACCTATGCCTCGGCCGGGAACCCGTGTGCGGGCTCGGTGGGCGGCACGATCACGTCCGGTCAGCTCTGCTCGGTCACCGACGCCAACGGCGAGAAGACGACGTTCTCCTACGTCGAGGCACCCGCCGGCCCGGACCGGATCGCGATGGTCAAGGACCGCCGCGCCAACGCCAACGCCGGCGGCGGCGACGCCCGGGGCCTCGCGACGGCGTACACGTGGACCGACTCGACGAGCAGCCAGAACCCCGGCACGTACCTCGCGACGGCCGACATGGCGGCACCCGACGACCTCGCCTCCTGCGGCACGACCTGTCACCGCATCCGCTACAGCCACATCGACAAGTGGGGTCGCGTCGGGCAGATCGCCGAGGGCACCACCGGCGGGACCAACCCGAACGACCCCGGAAGCGGCATGTACGCGGCACAGACGGGCTACTTCTGGGACGGCATGGGGGAGGCCGAAGGCGGCGCCGGCATCGCCTCGTGCTCCCAGCCGACGGTCACCATGAACCACAACCTGTGCCAGGTGATCCGGCGTGCTGAGCCGACCGAGGAGCCGTTCGTTCCGGGCGAGGTGGGTACCGGGACGTTGTCGGGAGTCACCGTGCACGACCAGGCCACCGACTATCTCTACGGCGACTTCGGCCAGCGGCTGCGCGAGCGGGTGCTGCTCGACGCCGGTCAGCCGTGGACGGACGCCAACTCCGCGATCACCACGTGGGGAAGCCATGAGCAGTACTTCGACGCCGGCACTGGGCAGCGCGCCTTCAACAACCATGTCGTCGGCGACGGGCAGGTCGAGTCGAGCGCCGGTGGAGGCACCTACCGGCAGTCGGTGATGCAGGACAACCCGATGGCGTACTGGCGACTCGACGAGGCCAGCGGGACGACGATGACCAGCCAGACCGGGACCAAGCACGGCGTGTACGGCCCCGGCATCACCTATGGCGAACCGGGTGTCGTGCACGGCAACGCCGCCGTCGGCGAGCGGGTGTCCGGCTGGACCGGACTGGTGTCCCCGTTCAACGGCTTCGCCCACGGGACCTCGGCGTCGGGCTCCGACTTCACGGTCGAGACCTGGATGAAGACCGCGAACACCGGCGCGGAGTACGCCTTCCAGTGGGGGGCGTCGTCCACGGCCTACGCCAGCGTGGGCCGGGTCGCCGGGGGACTGCCGTTCGTCGCGCTCTACTCCAACCTGCTCGCCGGGGAGTCCTTGGTCGTCTACACCCCGACCTCGGTCGCCGACGACGCGTGGCACCACGTCGTGTACCGCTACAACGGCTCCGGGTCCGCCTCCGGGGTGCAGATCTGGATCGACGGCCAGCAGGCACCCACGGTCACCTACTCCGACACGCTGGCCGGCTCGTTCTCCACCGATCTCTCCGCCGGCACCCTCGGCTACTCCGTCAACGCGGGGTCCACGCTCGACGAGGTCGCGGTCTACCCCACCACGCTGTCGGGGGCGCGGATCGAGGCGCACTACAGCGCAGCCCGGGGGGCGACCCGGATCAAGGCGGACACGCTCTACGCGGTCGTCGACGAGATCCAGGAGCTCTCGCCGCGAGGCAACGAGTCGGCCAACTCCGGCAAGTGGGGGGAGCACCTCACCTCCATCCGCCGGGACCTGCCCGGCGACGGTGTGCTCAGCTCCACCAACAAGGTCGCGGGGTCCTCGGTGTGCGGCACGGCGGTGCGCGGCAACACCGGCCTGGTCTGCGAGGTCGACACGCCCGCGGCCGAGGGGGTGTCGAGGGGCGTGTGCGCCTCGCCCACCAGTGGCCTGCCGGTCGGCAGCCCGGCGGCGCCGACCCCGTCGCCGTCGTACGCCTCCTCCTGCACGACCTACGAGTACAACGGCCTCGGCCAGCGCACCCTGATGCGTACGCCGAAGGCGAACTCGGCCTCGAGCACCGGGTCTCTCAAGCCGGCGACCGAGTACCGCTACTACCCGGTGGTGACGACCTGCACCGGCGAGGGCCGCAAGTCGTGTGACCTGTCCGGGTCCGTGTCCGCCGGCGGCTGGCTCAAGGCGGTCGTCGACCCCGAGGGCGAGAAGATCGTCTACGCCCACGACGTCGCGGGCAATGTCGCGCGCACCTGGGACCGCAACGCCGCCAAGGGCAAGGACCTCACCGCCGCGTGGGCCGACGCGAACGCCCCGCCCACGGCGCGCTTCGTCGACACGGTGTCCGCCAACCCGGTCACCTCCGACGCGCTCAGCGTCTCCAACACCGCGCTGATCGCCATCGCCCCCGATGGCACCGTGACGGGTGCCGGCACCAACGGGAGCGGCGAGCTGGGCGACGGCAGCACGACGAACCGCAAGACTCCCGTCCGCGCGGATCCGATGACCAATGCCGTCCAGGTCGTGCAGACCGCGACGGGCACCTCGTCGGGATGCGCGTCCACCGCCTACCTGACCGGTGGCGGTGAGGTCTGGGTGACCGGCGCGGCCGGTGGCGGTGTGTCCCGGCCCGAGAAGCGCACCGGCCTGCCGCCCGACATCATCTCGATCGCGGCCGGTGGCTGCCACCTGCTCGCCCTCGACGCCGAGGGCGGCCTGTGGGGCTGGGGCGCCAACGGCTCCGGGCAGATCGGCAACGGCTCCACCGCCGCCGTCTCCACGCCCGTCAAGGTCCTCGACGACGTGTCGACCATGGCCGGCGGCAACCTCGGCTCGCTGGCCGTGAAGACGGACGGCACGACCTGGTCCTGGGGTGCCAACAGCACCGGTCAGCTCGGTCTCGGTGACACGACCGGACGGACCTCGCCGACCCGGGTGACCGCGCTGGACGGCGCCGGCATCCGCCAGGTCTCCAGCGGGTTCGGGTCCTCCTATGCCATCGGGCGCGACGGCACCGTCTGGTCCTTCGGCGGCAACGGCTCCGGTGAGCTCGGCGACGGCACCACGACCCAGCGCACCAGCCCGGTCAAGGTCACGACCCTCGGCCCCGGCACGAGCGCCGGCCCGGTCCGGCAGGTCGTCGGCGCCGACAGGAGCGCGGTCGCGCTCCTGCGCGACGGCACGGTCCGGGTGTGGGGCATCAACAACGCCGGGCAGTCGGGCGGCGGCTCGGCCGCCGCCACCGTGCTGACGCCGACCCAGGTCCCGAACCTCACCGGGCAGGTCGCTGTCGCGGGCGGCTGGGCGACGATCGCGACCGCCGACCAGGCCGGTCGGGTCCGGGTCTGGGGATCGACCGCGAACAACCAGCGGGCCGACAACACCACCCCGGCCACCACCGCGACCCCGGCGACGGCCGGCATCGACATCTCGCCCTATCGTTCCGCGCTGTGGGGTGTCCAGGGGAGTCGCGACGCCACCGGGAACCTGGTCACGACCACCCTGGACCGCCTCGGCCAGCCGCGCCGGGTCCGCTCCGGCCGGGGCCATGACGTCCTGACCTCCGCCTACGACCGGATGACCGGCTACGACGCCGCCGGCCGCCCGGTGTCGTCCACCGGCGCGCAGCACCGCTCCCCGGACACCGTCGCGCGGACGACGTACGACCCGTTCGGCAACCCGGTCAAGACGATCGACCCCCGCGGTGTCGCCTCCCGGGCGACCTTTGACCCGCTGAACCGGCAGCTCACCAGCCAGGTGACCCGGAGCCCGGATGCCGTCGCTCCCGGCGCCTGCACGGGCACCGCCACGACCGCCGAGTGGACCAGCGCGCAGAACGGCCATCGGATCTGCGTGACGTCGACGACCTACGACGGCGTCGGCCGGGTCCTCACCACGACGGATGCGAACAGCCAGGTCACCACGACCCACTCCGACGCCGCGGGCCGCCAACGCCGGGTCGACGCGCCGCGCACCGAGGGCGGCACCGAGATGCTCACGTCGCGTTGGACCTACGACCGCGAGGGACGGGTCCTGGACGCCTGCTCACCGCGACAGTTCGTGACGTCGGAGCCGGGCACGACGCCGAACACGGCAGCCGGCTGCGCGAGCACCGGGGTCCACGCCACCCACTTCGCGTACGACTCGGCCGGCAACACCACGAAGCAGGTCCGGTATCGCGCCGGTGGCGGGAGCCCGGAGGAGCTGTCGACCACCTACGACTACGACGCGGACGGGAACACCACCGCGGTCACCGACCCCAACGGGAACCGCACCACGACGGCGTACGACTGGCAGGGCCGGCGTACCTCGATGGAGGTGCCGCGACGCGGGACGAAGACGAACACGACCAGATGGCGCTACAACCCCAACGGCAACGTCACCGCCGTGCTGGCGCCCGGGTCGATCAACACCGGGTCGGGGGCCGACGGACCTCTCGTCGTCGACGGCACCACCCCCTCGGAGTCGACCGACGGCCTCGCGCACGGCGCGGGCAACCCGTTCCAGATCCCCGACGGCGCGCAGTACCGCGACGTGACCTTGAAGAACGGCGCCCACGTGACGTCGGCTGCCGCCAACGGTCTCCTCTTCTACGCCACCGGTACCGTGACGGTCTGCGCCACCTGCTCGATCACCGTCGCCGGCAAGGGCTATCAGGGAGGCGCGGCCGGCAGCGGCGGCAACGGCCATGCCGGCGACGCGGCCAACCCCAACCCCGGCAACGGAGGCAAGGGCGGCCGGGGCGGCCTGCTCGGGCTGTCGCCCTCCGGGGGCGGCGGTGGCGGTCACAAGACCGACGGCGGCGCCGCCGGCACCGGTGGCAGCGGGCCCGGCCTGCCGGGGCTGGCGTCGGGCACCCCCGACTTCGCCACGGTCGGCGTCGACTACCTGCTCGGCTCCGGCGGCGGTGGCGGCGGAGGTGGCAAGGCCCTCACCGGTGCCGGGGGCACGGGCGGCAACGGTGGCGGCTATCTCCGGCTGACGGCCGGCCGCATCGTGGTCGACGGCACGATCGACGCGTCCGGAGCCGACGGCGTCTCCGGGACGGGCCAGTCCGCGGGTGCCGGCGGCGGTGCGGGCGGCGGCATCTGGCTGGCCGCGCCGACCATCGAGCTCGCCGATCCGTCGGTGCTCGACGTGACGGGTGGCGCCGGCGGCGCGGGTGTCAGCAGCCGGAACGGTGGCAATGGTGCGGCTGGCTATATCCGGATCGATGGCGAGGACGTGACGAATGCGCCTGCCGGCGTGGAGGTGACGCGTGGCGACATGATCACGGCGGTCTCCTATGACGCGGCGAACCGTCCGGTCGACACGATCGAGGGTGCGCAGACGGTGCAGGCCGATCCGGCGCTCGATGCCAGTGCGTATGCGGCGCCGGACGCGAACGGGTTCGAGAACACCCGGTCGCGCACGGCGTACGACGCGGATGGTCGGGTGGTGGCGATGTTGCCGCCGCAGGCGTTCAGCAATGTCGCGTCGTTGTCGGCGCCGAATCTGAACACGGCTCGACGTCTGGACTATGACCTCGACGGTCGGCCGGTGGCGGCCTACAGCCCGCGGTACGACAACGTGTCGGGGAGCTCGACCGCGTCGGTCGGTCCGGGCAACGACGGTGGCGGAAGTGTCGACCAGCAGGCCACGCAGTGTGCGACCGGTCGGGTTCTGGATCTGGCGCTCACGGGGCTGTCCGGGTCGGGTGCTGCGTTGCCGTCGACCTATGGCGCGCAGGTGGGTGTGTGCATGACGCGGACGGTCTACGACCCGGTGGGCAATGTCGCGCGGGCCTGGTTGCCGAGCTCGAGCGGCGGGGCGAGTGCGGGGGACGAGGGCTATCTCGACTACAGCTACACCGACGACGGTCTGGTGCAGCAGGTCGAGGGACCTGATCCGAGCTCGAGCGGCCGGGTGGTTGCTGCGACGAATGTGTATGACGGTGTGGGGCGGTTGGTGTCGTCGACGGATGCGAAGGGGAGTGTGACGCGGACGTCGTACTTCGCGGACGGTCTGGTGGAGGAGACCGAGGGGCAGGCCTATGACCCGGACGATGACGAGGGCCCGTTGCCGTCGCAGGACGAGAAGACGCGGTACGTCTATGACGGGGCGGGGAACCTGGTCTCGACGGTCAATCCGGAGGGGAAGACCACGACGCAGGTGTGGACGAGTGACAACCTGTTGGCTCAGATCGAGGCTCCGGGGCCGGGTGGGGGTCAGGGCACGGCGGTGACGAGGTACGGCTATGACGCGGTCGGGAACGCGATCAAGGTGTGGCAGCCGGAGGCGGTGCGTCATGACCGGCCGCCGGTGCGTAACGAGTTCACCAAGGACAATCTGCTGGCGGCGACGCATACGCCGGTGGGGTTGACCGAGCCCACGCCTCCTGAGGTGCCGGTGACGGTGTATCGGTCGGTGCGTTACGACTATGCGCCGGCGGGGATGAAGACGGTCACGCAGACCGCGCAGTGCAAGTCGGATGAGCCGACGGCGTGTGTGCCGGGCTATCCGGAGTACTCGGGTGCTGGTTTCGTGAAGTTGAACTACGGCGCGAACGGGCGGTTGAGCTCGCAGATGGGCAGGGACCGGAAGTTTGACGAGACGCCGACGAAGTCGATCACGACGACGTATGCGCAGCATGGTGGTCCGGCGCAGGTCAAGGACGAGTCGAGCGGGATCACGATCAATGTCGGCTACTACCTGGACGGGTCGCAGCGTCGGGTCGCGGAGTCCGGGGTGGGCGGTGGTGTGGGGAACACCAACACGTATGCGTACAACGGGGCTGGTGCGGTGTCGGTGCGGACGGACACGACCGAGCCGTCGGGTGTGACCGGGGGGAGCACGAAGGTCACGTCGTATCGGTACAACGCTGCGGGTCTTGCGGCGGGGATGGACTCGGATGTGCTGGGCGTGTCGACGTCCTATGGGTGGGACAAGGCCGGTCGGTTGAGGTCGGCGACGACGGGTGGTCATGTCGCGGAGTGGTCGTGGCAGCCCAATGGTGTGTTGGCGGGGGCTGAGACCACGGCTGGTGGCACGGTCATGGGGAAGTACGAGTACCTGTATGACAGGAACCGGAACCTCACCAAGCAGACCGTGAGCAGCGGCAGCGGTGGTGTCGGTGGGTATGTCAACGAGTACGAGTACGCGCCGAGTGAGCAGGTGTTGAGGTGGAGTCATCAGCCGCCCAGTGGTGGGGGTACTGCTCGGGTCGTTGACTACGAGTGGGACAAGAACAGCAACCGGACCAAGGTCGACGACAGTGTCGACGGGGTGACCTCGACGAGCTATCGGTGGGACAACTCGGTCAAGGTCGTTGATGGTCCGGGTGACAACGGTGTGCCGGCGACGAATGACCGGTTCGTGTATGAGTACAACGCGGTGGGTCTGCTCACCGAGGATGGGTGCAACACCTATCGGTATGACGCGTTCGACCGGGTGGAGCGGCAGGCCAGGGCCGGCACGGATGTTTGTGACAACGATCCGCGGGTCACGGACTTCTCGTACGACGGTTTGGATCGGCAGCGGGTCAGCGAGGTGTCGGGGTCGGCGAAGCCGGGGGCGAACCGGATCACTCGCAGTGTGTTCGACGGCTTGTCGGTCGATGTGGTCGGTCAGACCGGGGCGGTCAACGGTGATGCGAACGGCCCGACGGTGCTGTACCAGCTCGATCCTGGTGGTACGGCTATGGGTTACAAGCAGTCGGGGTCGTCCGGGGCCGGGACGGCGTTCTTGGATGACGACGGGCACGGCAATGTCACGTCGGTGATCACGTCGGGTCATGTGGTGGCGTGTGCGGTGCGGTATGACGCGTTCGGTGGGCCGGTGGATGCGGAGCCGAGTGGTTCGCCGGGCAGTGATGATCCTGGTGATGGAAACGGCATGTGTCGCACGGACTCGGCCGCAGCGCGGGCGACCGGTAACACGTATTGGTATCGGGGTCGGGTCCGTGATGGTGGGACGGGGAACTACCAGTTGGGGGTTCGGACCTATGACCCGGGCAAGGCGGCGTTCACGACGCCGGACTCGTATCGGGTGTCGTCCTCGGCTACGGATCTGAGTGTCGGTGTCGACCCGTTGACGTCGAACACCTACACCTACGTCAACGGCAACCCGGTCAACCTGGTCGATGAGGACGGGCATCGGCCGGCATGCCAAGACAACCTCGGATGTGGTGTCACCTATGACGGTCCAGTGCCGACAGGAACAGTCTTGTATCCGGATCAGAAGACGGGTGCCTGGGTTACTGATTGGGACGGAAAGCCCAAGACGCAGTCGTGTGGGTTGTGCACGATCGCTCGTGAGGTTGCCGGTTCGGTACCTGTTGTTGGTGAGGTCATCGACGCCGCGTCGCTTGCCTACCATGTCGTGAACGGCGACTTTGACGCAGCTGCTCTCGATATGGTCGCAATGGCTCCGCTTATTGGTAACGGCCTGAAGGTTGCGCTAAAGCACAGCGATGACCTGCTTGGACTGGTCAAGCGTCAAGTCGATGACACCCGGCCGCCGCAGCATGTGAAGCCGGGGTATGCTTCTCCGAAGAATGACGCGTCCGTTGGGGGAAGCAAGCATGAGGTTCGGGCCAGTTCGGAGAAGACGCCTCAGCCTTCTCGGGGGCTGCGGCGCAAGAACCCCAGTGCGCCAAAGGCTCGACCAGCGGATAGCCCGAACTACTCAGTGGCGTACGAGACGCGCCTTGAATCGTCCGCCTATCCAGGACGTTCGGACAAGTTCCACTTCGCCGCGGCCAACCGAAATCTGGATGAGGCCTTCAGAGCGGATCCTGGATTCGCCGCCAGCATGGACGATCTGTACCCCGGGATCGCGGACTTTGTGCGGCCGGGCCCGCGCGGGGCGTACCCGCGACGCGCGCCAGCGGAGCTTGGCCTTACCTGGCATCATCAGACGTCACCGGGAGTGATGCAACTGATTCCGAGGGCACACCACATGGCGCCAGGGCCGGTGCAGGCATCACTCCATCCCGGCGGCGTGGGCGGAATGTCACTGTGGGGTGGAGGACGATAATGCTTGAATCGATTTGGGATGACGTGATCCTCGGAGCCGAGGAGCTCGCATTCGATGCCTACGTTTGCTTCGCGAGTCTTCCAGCAACCGGTGCGGAACCCGTTGTCATCACGACTGAGGATGACTGGGAAGTCGATGACGACGAGGTCCCAACGCCTGCGTCGCAGGTTGGGATGACCGCTTGCATCGTTGGCAGCGACCTCGTTCAGATCGTCGCGAACGCGAGAGCGCAAGTTCCTGGCGTCGCTGTGGAGGCATTGCGGCGCTCTGTCCGCTACTACTACGAGAACGATGCGTTTCTCAGTCTTGACCCGAATGCCTGATCAGCCGATTCGGCGTCACTGGCTGCTGGGCCTTCGGGCTACTGGTCGCTGTTCTGGCTGCGGTCCTGCGCAAGTGCGGCGCCGCTGGGATGGCGATGCCCGCGGCATATGCCTGATAGACGGTGATCGCATCTTCGTTGAAGACGGCCCGAATCTGTCGCACGGGCCACAGTTTCCTCATGGTGACATGATTGCGCGATCTCCAAGGGGTACGCGAGTGACAACTTGTTGGCTCAGATCGAGGCTCCGGGGCCGGGTGGGGGTCAGGGCACGGCGAAGACGAGGTACGGCTACGACAAGGTCGGGAACGCGATCGAGGTGTGGCAGCCCGAGGCGGTGCGTCATGACCGGCCGCCGATCTTCAACGAGTTCACGAAGGACAATCTGCTGGCGGCGACGCATACGCCGGTGGGGTTGACCGAGCCCACGCCTCCTGAGGTGCCGGTGACGGTGTATCGGTCGGTGCGTTACGACTATGCGCCGGCGGGGATGAAGACGGTCACGCAGACCGCGCAGTGCAAGTCGGATGAGCCGACGGCGTGTGTGCCGGGCTATCCGGAGTACTCGGGTGCTGGTTTCGTGAAGTTGAACTACGGCGCGAACGGGCGGTTGAGCTCGCAGATGGGCAGGGACCGGAAGTTTGACGAGACGCCGACGAAGTCGATCACGACGACGTATGCGCAGCATGGTGGTCCGGCGCAGGTCAAGGACGAGTCGAGCGGGATCACGATCAATGTCGGCTACTACCTGGACGGGTCGCAGCGTCGGGTCGCGGAGTCCGGGGTGGGCGGTGGTGTGGGGAACACCAACACGTATGCGTACAACGGGGCTGGTGCGGTGTCGGTGCGGACGGACACGACCGAGCCGTCGGGTGTGACCGGGGGGAGCACGAAGGTCACGTCGTATCGGTACAACGCTGCGGGTCTTGCGGCGGGGATGGACTCGGATGTGCTGGGCGTGTCGACGTCCTATGGGTGGGACAAGGCCGGTCGGTTGAGGTCGGCGACGACGGGTGGTCATGTCGCGGAGTGGTCGTGGCAGCCCAATGGTGTGTTGGCGGGGGCTGAGACCACGGCTGGTGGCACGGTCGTGGGGAAGTACGAGTACCTGTATGACAGGAACCGGAACCTCACCAAGCAGACCGTGAGCAGCGGCAGCGGTGGTGTCGGTGGGTATGTCAACGAGTACGAGTACGCGCCGAGTGAGCAGGTCCTCGAGTGGTCTCATAAGTCGGGGAGTGCCACCGCGCGGGTGACGGCGTACACGTGGGACAAGAACAGCAACCGGACCTCGGTGTCGGTCGATGGGGCGACGCCGACGGAGACGACCTACAACTGGGACAACTCGATCAAGGCTCTGAAGGTCCCTGGCGAGGCTGATCAGCTCCACACCTACAACGGGGCGGGTCTGCTGACGCGTGATGGTTGCAGCGAGTACTCCTATGACGCGTTCGATCGTGTGGAGGAGAAGCGGGTCGTCGTCGATACGGCTGCGTGTGGGAGTGATGACCGGACCACGGTGTACACCTATGACGGGTTGGATCGCCAGCGCACGGTCACGGTGTCGGGTGCGGCGAAGCCGTCGGCGGACGGGATCACGCGGAGTGTGTTCGATGGTCTGAGTGCTGCCGTGGTGGGTCAGACGGGTGCGGTCAACGGCAACAACGACGGTCCGGTGGTGCTGTACCAGCTCGATCCGGGTGGTGCGGCGGTTGCGTACAAGCAGACGGGCACGACCGGGGCCGGGACGGCGTTCTTGGACGAGGACGGCCACGGCAATATCACCGCGGTCACCGCGACCACGGGCAGCTCGTTGGTGTGTGGTGCCCGGTTTGGTGCGTTCGGTGATCCTGTCGATCCTGCCCCGAGTGGTGCGCCGGGGACTGGGGCTGCGGGTGATGGCAATGGGGTGTGTCGTACGGACTCGGCTGCTGCGCGGGCGACGGGCAACACGTATTGGTATCGGGGTCAGGTCCGGGACGGGTCGACGGGCAACTACCAGCTCGGGACCCGGACCTATGACCCGGGCAAGGCGGCGTTCACGACGCCGGACTCGTATCGGGTGTCGTCCTCGGCCACCGATCTGAGTGTCGGGGTCGATCCGTTGACGTCGAACACGTACACGTATGTCAACGGCAACCCGATCAACATGATCGACCCCGACGGCCACGGCGCAGTCGACGGTTGGGGCAACGATGTTTCGCCGTGCATCTCTAACCCTAGCTCTTGCCCAGTTGCAGCAGCAGCTAAGGAGCAGGCGGCTCACCAGGCAAGCATCGAACGTGAAGCACAGGCATGGAAGGCCGACGACGACGCACGACAAGCTCGCCGAGCCCTACGCTTGTTGAATGACGGATCGGGGAACTTCACCGACAACGACCCGGGTACCCACGGGCCGATCATCTGTGGTGCACAAGGCTGCAATGCGGCCTGGGGTGTCGATGCTGACTACGGCGATATTCCTCTAACCGCTGAACAAGAGGTGGTGCAGTCCCTCATCATCAACTTCATTGTCGGAGACGCAGTCAACGCCTGCGCGAGCGACTCCATATCACTCGGATGTGGCGGCGAAACGCTCATGTCGTTGCCTACGCCCGCGAAGTTCCTAAAGCTTGGCAAGTACGCCGACGATCTCATGGAGATTGGCAACATCGGCAACAAAAAGAGAGTGAAGACTGACCGCTACAATTGGCGTGACGTGCGCGAGCGCATCAATGGCGGCCCTGCGGAGGTGCGTGCCAACCCGGCATTCCCCCGGGGCCGTGAGTACAAAGAACTGAGCCACTGGCTCATCCCGAAACGTGCCGGTTGGGCTCCCAACTGGCTCAAGAATTCCAGATGGAACCTTAAGAAGATGTGGGGATCCGACCACGCCCTCGCTGATCCGTTGAGGCACCAGTTCCTTCCCCGGTCGTGGAAGAAACAAAACCCGCTGCCAGGACCGGCGAAGAGGTTCTGGAATCGAACGCCGGCCTGGGCCCAAGGAGGCGCGGTTGCCGGAGGGGGTGCGGGCCTCGGTTTCGGTGTGTACGCATACTACTCAAATGACCAGTAGGCGATGGATGCGTGGCCGGCGACCCTCGACGACGGCGACTGACCAAGAAGTGCTCGTCGCTGCCGCGATACTCCGCGGCAGCGGGGACCCGCGCGCCGAGTCCTTGCTCCGCCAGTTCGTTGAGGGCACCGACCTCAGGCGGCGTATCTCGGGGGGGACATGCGACGTCGTAGTCGAGTCCACCACCGATGACCTTCTTGTTGACCTCGACTACGACGTCGAGAGCAGGCCGATTGTTCTGAACGATGCGAAGTCCGGACGCTTGCTCACCTTCAAGGTTTCCCTCGCGCGCGGCGGCTTCTTCCGCGGTCTGCATGGCCAGTGTGACGGAAGGTGGGAGCGCGAGTGGACCGTCGATCCAGTACAGGCCGGACGAGCGGCCGTCGGCGCATTGTCGATATCCCCTCCGGATGACTCCCTCGATGAACCGGTGAAGGATTGGCTCGAGGGCGTAGAACTTGAGCTGGTCGGCGTGGTGCTTCGCCCTCGTGCGGACGAGCGCCGTGTTGGGGAAGTCGAGGAGCGGGAAGGGTTCGGCCTTCCGTCGGAGGTGCGGTCACTGCTCGCGCTTAGCAACGGAATGATCCTTCCTGGATTGAGCGTTCTCGGCGTGGATGATCTCTACGTGGTTGATCTTTCGAGCGACTTCGGACCCTGGTGGCTTGTTGCGTATAGTGACGGCGGAAAGCAGTTTCTTGCGGGTCCGAGCAACGAAATGGCGACGCTTCCCGAGGCTGAAGCAGATCCCGAGGAGTTCGTGCGTACCGGCGATTCTTTTCGGCAGTGGGTATCGAAGGAAGTGAAGCTCCGATGTGGCAGCACCGGTTGAACGACCGACCTGGGAAGTCTTGATTTCAATTCAGTGTCGCCTGCCGAAGGAGGACGATTTTGTGAACTCCTGCCTGAATGCCCCCGAAAACCTGGAGTGTCATTCGGGGACTGGCGTGCAGACAGACGCGAGGCAGCCTGGCCGATCAGAGTGAGCGAGCCCGTCAGCAGGCTTGGTCGATCATCGGGGCAGCACCCAGCGAGCGGCGTCGATCGCCTCCGAGCCGACGGCTCCTGCGGTGCCGGTGACGGTGTATCGGTCGGTGCGTTATGACTATGCGCCGGCGGGGATGAAGACGGTCACGCAGACCGCGCAGTGCAAGTCGGATGTGCCGACGGCGTGTGTGCCGGGCTATCCGGAGTACTCGGGTGCTGGGTTTGTGAAGTTGAACTACGGCGCGAACGGCCGTCTGAGTTCTCAGATGGGGCGTGAGCGTGCGTCTGACGAGACGCCGACGAAGTCGATCACGACGACGTATGCGCAGCATGGTGGTCCGGCGCAGATCATCGACGGCTCCAGTGACATCACGTTGAGCGTGGGCTACTACCTGGACGGGACGCAGCGGCGGGTCGCGGAGTCCGGCGTAGGTGCTGGTGGTGGTGGGAACGTGGGGAACACGAACACGTATGCCTACAACGGTGCTGGGGCGGTCACGGTCCGTACCGATCGCACGGGTGCGGCTGGGGTCACGGGTGATGAGACGTTGACGACGTCGTATCGGTACAACGCTGCGGGGTTGCCGGCGGGGATGGCTTCGCAGGTTGAATCGCCCCGGGTTTCGTGGAGGCTCGGTTACTTGGAACCAGCCCCGGTCGGGACGGGTGTCTGAGGGTAGTGCGCGGGTGTGATGGTGGCCCAGTGGTTGGCCTCGAACTCGGCGGGCGGGACGAGCCCGATCTCGCCGTGAAGGCGTCGGTGGTTGTACCAGTCGACGTATTCGGCGACGGCGATCTCGACATCGGTAACCGACTTCCAGCCGCCCTTGGGGCGCATGATCGGGTTGCGGATGCACTCGGCCTTGAACAGCGAGTTCAGCGCCTCAGCCATCGCATTGTCATATGAATCGCCACGGCTTCCGACCGACGCGACGGCCTCGGCCTCAGCGAGCCGCTCGGTGTAGCGGATCGCTCGATATTGACCAGGTTCAACCGGCCGATGCAACACCGGCTTGTTGGAGCAACAGTAGGTGCTCGTTGAACGCCTCGGCGGGGGTCCTCCAGCCAAGGGCCCTGCGGGGTCTGGTGTTCAGGGCGTGAGCGACGGCCTCGAGATCCTCGGCCGACCAACGCGACAGGTCGGTGCCCTTGGGGAAGTACTGGCGCAGCAGTCCGTTGGTGTTCTCGTTGGTGCCGCGCTGCCAGGGCGACTGCGGGTCCGCGAAGAAGACCGGGATGCCGGTCTCGACCTTGAACTCGGCGTGCGCGGACATCTCCTTGCCCCGGTCCCAGGTCAGCGACCTGGCCAGCTCGGTCGGCAAGGTCGACATCGTGTTCGCCAACGCGGTCTTCATCGTGATCGCGCCATAGCCGGCCAACGCGGGTCCGTTCTTCGGGGTCTCCTTGTGCCGGTAGCCCTCCTCGCGCGGCAGGTGCACCAGCAGCGTGTACTTGGTCGTGCGGTCGACGACGGTGCCGATCGCCGAGCGTTCCAAGCCGATCAGGAGATCGCCTTCCCAATGGCCCGGAACGGCGCGGTCATCAGCCTCAGCGGGCCGTTCACTGATCAGCGTCTCTGGGGTGACGTGTGCCCAGGTCTTGCGATGCGATCGCTCCCGCGGTGCCCGTAAAGCCCGGCCAGTCCGAAGGCACCAGACCAGCTCACGTTTGAGCGCGCCACGGCCCTCGATGTAGAGCGACTGGTAGATCGCCTCGTGGCTGATACGCATGGATTCATCATCGGGGAAGTCGAGCTTGATCCGGTTCGCGATCTGCTCCGGGCTCCACGCCCTCGTCCACGGCCGGTCCTTGCGGTGTGGCTTGTTGCGACCGGTGAACCTCGGGGCCTGCGGCCCCGCGACCACCGTCCCGTCAGGACGGCTGATCTGCCCGGTCAGCCGCTCCTGAACGTAGGCGTGCAGCCGTGGGTTGGCGACCAACTTCGCGACCTTGGGCCGCTTGGCTGCCATGTCGGCCTTCCACTGCGCCACCGACGCTCGGTACTCGGACTTGCCGCTGCGGGTAGCGGCATTGCGGCGCAGTTCTCGAGAGATCGTTCCGGGATCACGACCGACCTCTCGCGCGATCTCCCGTACGCCCTTGTCCTGGGCTTTGAGGAGCGCGATCTCCTCGCGCTCAGCGAACGAGAGGTATCGGCCCGACGGTTGCTTCTTGATGTCGAACGGCGGCATGCCGCCAGCGTTGTGGAACCAGCGCGCACCGACGGCCTGCGCCACGCCGGCAACTGCCGCGGCCTCCTCGGGTAACAGGCCCTCGGCGATCTGCCCCCAGAACGCCGCCTCGACATGACGCTGGAACTTCGGATGCCCCGGCGACCGGAGCTTCGCTCGGATCGCTCGGTCTGCTGCTTGCTGTCGACGGACCACTGAACACCTCCCATGACGAGGTGTTGCGACGACCGGTTGATTTCGCCTTGCACGCCTCTGTCGCTGTGGTGGACCAGGCCGGTGACGTCCTGGCGGGCGCGCTGCCGGTTCCACAGGCCCATGTCGAGGGCGTCCAGCGCCAGGTCGGTCCGCAGGCTGGTGGACACCTGCCAGCCGACGATCATCCGGCTGAACACGTCCAGGACGAAGGCGACGTAGGTCCAGCCGGCGTGGGTGCGGACGTAGGTCAGGTCGGCTACCCAGAGCTGGTTCGGACCGGTGGCGACGAACTTGCGGTTCACGAGATCCTCGAGGCGTTCGGTCTCCGCGCCGTCGCCGATGGTGGTCTTACGGGTCTTCTCCCGGGGGATACCCCGAAGACCCTCGGCACGCATCAGCCGCTCCACGGTGCACCGCGCCACCGGGATGCCTTCGCGGTTGAGCTCGGCGTGGATCTTCCGCGCGCCGTAGACACCCAGGTTGGCCTTGTGGGCGACCTTGATGTCCTCGACCAGTGCGGCGTCGCGCACCGAACGGGCGGACGGCTGCCTGGTCTTGGTCGCGTAGTAGGTGCTCGGAGCGATCTGCACGCCTGCTTCACGCAGGGCCTCGCAGATCGGCTCGACTCCGAGCCTCTTGCCCTCCACGATCCGGTCGCGGTGGGCGTCGATGTAGTCGACGATCACCGCGACCGGGACCTCCCGTTGGACTACTTGATTTTGCGGTCGAGCTCCGCCGCGGCGAAAAACGCTGCGGACGTCTTGAGGATCTCGTTGGTCCGCTTCAACTCACGGACCTGTTGCTCGAGCTCTGCGATCCGCTGCGCCTCAGCGGTGGTCGTGCCCGGCCGGACACCGCCGTCGATCTCGGCCTGCCGGACCCAGTTCCGCAGGGTCTCCGGATGCATGCCGAGCTGTTCGGCCACACGAGCGATCGCTCCCTGCTTTGTGGCCGGGTCCTGCCGCAGTTCCACCGCCATCCGGGTGGCCCGCTCACGCAGCTCGTCGGGGTACTTCCTGGGTGCTGCCATGACTCTCATCCTCCATGGATTGAGAGCCTCCATCAGACCCGGGGCGATTCAGTTCGCCACCACGTCGCTCGGCGATAACGCTGTCGCCAAGCACCTTGGGTGGTCTTGATGAGAGTTGTGGATGCGTGCCGTTGACGTGGCGACCACGCTGATCATGATGCCGTTCAACGTCCGTGCCACGACCACGAGCGGCGGGGCATCAATCTGATGACGCCGTTTCCAAGGTTGCTCAGATCGACATCCAGAGTGGCTTGCTGCCTGCGGGTGCGCGCCGCGCCGACCGTCTCTGAGGCGAGTGGTGGCCTGCCGTGGTCGAGATGAGTGTTGTAGGCCGTCACCTGGGTGGTGTCGGTTGGTGTCGTCGACGGATGCGAAGGGGAGTGTGACGCGGACGTCGTACTTCGCGGATGGTCTGGTGGAGGAGACCGAGGGTCAGGCCTATGACCCGGATGACGGTGGGCCGTTGCCGTCGCAGGACGAGAAGACGCAGTACGTCTATGACGGGGCGGGGAATCTGGTCTCGGCGGTCAATCCGGAGGGGAAGACCACGACGCAGGTGTGGACGAGTGACAACCTGTTGGCTCAGATCGAGGCTCCGGGGCCGGGTGGTGGTCAGGGCACGGCGAAGACGAGGTACGGCTACGACAAGGTCGGGAACGCGATCGAGGTGTGGCAGCCCGAGGCGGTGCGTCATGACCGGCCGCCGGTCCGTAACGAGTTCACGAAGGACAACCTGCTCGCGGCGACGCATACGCCGGTGGGGTTGACCGAGCCGACGCCACCGGGGGTGCCGGTGACGGTGTATCGGTCGGTGCGTTACGACTATGCGCCGGCGGGGATGAAGAAGGTCACGCAGACGGCGCGGTGTGTGTCGGAGGGTTTGCTGCACGAATAGGGGACACGCTGAGTCGCACCGACCGACCGACCGGCTGGCTGGACGGCGCATCCAACCAGCACACCGACCGAGGTACGTCCGGTCAGGCGCTGAACAGCAGGAACAGCCCGCCGGCGGTGAAGCCGACCATGACCACCAGCAGTGGCAGCTGGCCGGTGATCTGGTCGCGCTGGGGGAGCAGGCTCAGCGCCCGGTCGTGTGCCGCGACGGCCGCGACGACGTGCCCGACCACGACCGCCAGCACCTTGATCGTCGCGAGGACCTCCGGGTGATACGAGAACCAGTACGACGGCTCGAGTGCCGCCGTGCCCAGGATGTCCCACCCCTTGCCCAGCGGGTCGCTGGCCCGCGCCAGGGTCTGCGTCCCGACGTCGATGAACAGGGTCAGGTAGTGGGCGACGATGTAGCCGAGAATGATCGGCACGATCGAGTGGGCGTAGCGGCGCGGCAGGTCACGGCGTGACAGTCCCTCACGTGACGGCGTGAGCGCGCTGCCGATGCTGAACAGCAGGCCCGCCACCACGCAGAACACGACCAGTGCCACGTTGTCGAGCAGGAACTTGCTCACCGAGGCGTTCTGGTAGGTCTTGACCCAGAAGGACGACTCCGCGAAGGAGTCGAAGGCGGTGCTGCCGAAGAGGACGCCGACGACGCCGATCAGGCCCGGCGCCGAGGGGATCGTCGCCAGGTTGGCCAGCGGACTGCGGAGCACGAGGCGCCCGTCCACCCGCGCCCACGGCGAGAGCTTCGCGATCAGCGACGAGTAGACCTCGAACGGGTCGGCGCTCTCGTAGAAGCGGTTGCCGAACACGGCGCCGCCGATGAGCATCGCGCCGACGTAGACCGCGCACCACAGACGCACCGAGCCCAGCTCGGTCGGAGTCGTATAGGCCAGCTCCAGCCAGACGAACGCGAAGAGGCCGAGCGCCGCGGGCCAGTAGCCCAGCCAGTCGGGATAGTGGACCAGGCCCTCGTCGGGGTCACTGCCCGAGAGCCGGGCGATGCCCGCGTTGATGGTCCGGACCGGGCTGATCGCCCGCCACACCGGGCCGAGGAGCGCCGAGGCGAAGATCAGGCCGACCCACCACCAGACGTAGACGATCCCGAAGAACGGGTTCGTCAGGCTGTCCTGGCCGAAGACCGCGGTGAACACGGCGAACAGGGCGATGACCATGCCGACCGCGCGCAGCGCGACCCGGAAGGCCGCCGACCCGGTGATGACGTCGAGGAAGCGGGGAGCGGGGATGCCGGGGAACGCGCCCGCGTCGTACCGCGGACGGCGCCAGGCGACGGCGAGGACGGTGAAGGAGACGACGAGCGCGGCGACCGCGCCGGACACCGCGAGCTCGAGCGAGATCGGCAGGTCGGCCTGGCCGCCGATGCCGTGCGCCTCGACGGTGCCGGAGGCAGGGATCATCGGACTTCGAGCTGCACGATGATCTGCGCCGGGTCGTGCGACTCGACCTCGATGACGCCGGGCCGGTCGATCGAGACCGGGAACGTCTTGGTCCCGACGTCGTAGGCGAACTCCTGCTCCGGGTCGGAGTGCATGTGCAGCGAGCCCGCGGTGTCGGCGGTCACGACGAGGTCGATCGGCTGGCCGGCCGCGACCTTGACCCGGTCGCCCTTCGGGGTGATCTCGCCGTCCTTGACGGTGATGTCGACGACGACCTTCTCGTCGGAGCCCGCCTTGTCCTCGGAGCCGCACGCGGTGGCGGTCCCGAGGAGCATGAACCCGGCGAGCGCCGCGCCGACGATGCGCAGCCGCTGCATGCTTCCTCCTGTCGCAGAACACCCGCGGACGAATCCGCGGATGATCGGTGTCGTCTGCCAGAATCTCATGTGATCCCAAGGCGGCCGGATGGGGCTGGTCGCTGATCGTCCGGGGGTTCCGTCCAGAGGCTGGAGAACGACGTGGTGGATCGGGTGCGTCCGCGCGACCTGACGTTCCTCGAGCAGGAGTCGCCGCAGACGCCGCAGCACAACGCGACCATCGAGATCTTCGAGCCCGGCGAGGGTCCCGGGGGGTTCGACCACGCCCGCCTGGTCGAGCTGATCCGCGACCGGATCGCGTTCGTGCCGCGCTACCGTCAGCGGCTGCAGGCGATCCCCGGCCACCTGGCCAGCCCGGTATGGGTCGACGACGAGAAGTTCGACCTCGGCTTCCACGTACGACGCTCCGCGCTCCCGCGTCCCGGCACGTCCGCCCAGCTGCTCGAGCTGGTCTCGCGGATCGTGTCCCGCCCGCTCGACCGCAGCCGTCCCCTGTGGGAGATCTACTTCGTCGAGGGCCTCGAGGGCGGCCGGGTCGCGCTGCTCTCCAAGGCGCACCAGGCGCTCGTCGACGGCATCCACACCGTCGACCTCGGTCAGCTGCTGCTCGACCTCCAGCCGGAGGCCCGCACGCTCGAGCCCGACGACTGGCGCCCGCGGCGCCCGCTCAGCCCGGCCCACCTGCTGGCCGGCGCGGTGCGCGACAACCTCACCGACGCCGGCGAGCTGATCGACACCGTGCGCACCGGCTCGCGGGCGTTGGCCCGCACGGCCGACCGGCGCAGTGAGCGCGCCCGGTCGTTCCTCGCGGCCGCGACCGGCCGCCGGCCCAGGACCGGCGGCGTCATCAGCGGCCCGCTGTCCCAGCAGCGCCGGATCGTGACCGTCGAGACCCGCCTGGCCGACTACCGCCGGGTCCGCGAGGCCCACGGCGGCACGGTCAACGACGTCATCCTCGCCACCCTCACCGGTGCCCTGCGGGCCTGGCTGATGACCCGCGCCGAGTCGCTCGGCGGACTGCGCCAGGTGCGTGCCGTCGTTCCCGTCTCCGTCATCGACGAGGAGCTCGAGGCGACCTCGCTCGGCAGCCAGATCGCCGCGCACTTCGTCGACCTGCCGGTGGGGGAGCCGAGCCCGGTGGTGCGTCTGCACCAGGTGTCCTACTCCTTCCAGGCGCACAAGGACACCGGCCGCAGCGTCGCCGCCAACCGGCTCGCCGGGATCGCCGGCTTCGCCCCGACCACCTTCCACGCGATCGGGTCGCGGGTGGCGGCCATCGAGCTGCGCCGCGGCTACCAGCTCTCGGTCACCAACGTCCCCGGCCCGCAGGCCCCCCTGTACGCCGCCGGCGCGCGCATGCTCGCCAGCTACCCGGTCCCGCCGCTGACGCCCGGGCACCCGCTGGCGATCGGCGTGACGTCGTACGACGGCGGGGTGTTCTACGGCATCACCGCCGACCGCGACTGGATCCCGGACGCCGAGCTCCTCGGCACCTGTGTGCGCGAGGCGCTCGACGAGCTGATCGACCTGTCCTCGTCCACCCGGCAGCGCGCTCCCCGCGGGCGCCGTGCGGCCAGGAAGGGCCCGCCGAAGGACGAGCCGTGATCGCGCTGCATCTCGGCGCGCTGCATCCCGTGGAGCAGATCGCGACGATCGTGCTCGCCTTCGGCCCGTTCGTGGTGCTGGGGATCGTGATCTTCTTCCGCCGCCGCGCCGAGGCCGGCGACGGGGCGGACGACTCCGGTGACCCCGATCGCGTCATGAGACCGCCTCCGTGAGGTCCGTGACGGCCGGCTCGGAGCGCCGGGGACCGCGAGCGAGGACGTAGACGAACAGGACGGCCATGACCGCGGTGCCGGCCCACATGGCGTGCTGCCAGCCCTCGACGAACGACTCCTGGGCCGCCCGGACCAATGCGTCGCTCTGGGGAGCGGCGCGATCGGCGGCGGCGACGGCGTTCGCGACCCCCTCGCGGGCAGCGGCGGCTACATCGTCCGGGACGCCGGCGAGTTGGTCGTCGATGGCGCTCCGGTAGCCGGCGGAGAGGATCGCTCCGAGCAGGGCGACGCCCAGGGCGGTGCCGAACTCGCGGGTGACGTCGTTGAGTGCGGAGGCGACGCCTTGGCGTTCGCGCGGCAGCGAGCTCGTGATCGCCTCGGTGGAGGGCGTCATCGACAGGCCCATGCCCAGGCCCATGGCCAGCATGCCGGGGAGGACCGCAAGGTAGCCGTCGTGGACCGAGACCAGGCCGGCCATCAAGGCGAGACCGGCGCCGCCGAGGAGGATGCCGGTGGCCATGGTGGTCCGGGCACCGACGCGGGCGGCGAGCCGGGGTGCGAGACCGGAGGCGAGCATCATCAGCACCGCCATCGGCATCATCGCCAGCGTGGCGCGCAGCGCGGACCATCCGAGCACGGCTTGGAGGAACGGGAAGAGCACGACGAAGATCCCGGCCTGCACACCGAAGACGGCGAGCAGCGAGACCGACCCGCTGGCCAGGCCTCGTTGGCCGAAGAGTCGTACGTCGAGCAGGGGTGCCGCCTGGCGCAGCTCCCACCTGACGAAGGCGACCGCGGCCAGGACGCCGCCGACCAGACCGACGAGGGTCGCGGGCTCGGTCCAGCCGTGCACCGGTCCCTCGTGGAGGGCGAAGATCAACCCGAGCACGGCGAGGGCCGAGGTGGTCGAGCCGATGGTGTCGAACCGGTGCTCGGTGCGCTCGCGGGAGTCGGGCACCGACCGCACGATCATCAGGACCGCGACCAGGACGAGAACGACGGGCAGGACGAAGAGCCAGCGCCAGGTCGCGACGTCGACGAGCAGCGCGGACAGGTACATGCCGAGGATGCCGCCACCACCCGCGACGCCCGTCCACACGCCGATGCCCTTCGCACGCTCCTCCTCGGGAAAGGTCGACGTGATCACGGCGAGGGTGACCGGCATGATCATGGCTGCTCCGACGCCGGCCGCGAACCGGGAGGCGAGCATCATCTCCGAGGAGTCGGCCAGGCCGGCTGCCACGTTCGCGACGCCGAAGACGGTCAGGCCTACCAGCAGTACCGGCTTGCGGCCGATCCGGTCGCCCAGTGCGCCCAGTGGTAGGAGCAGCGCGGCGAGGCTGATCGTGTAGAGGTTGATGAACCACAGCACCGTGCTCTGCGAGGCGTCGAACGCGACCGCGAGCTCGGGCTGGGCGACGTTGAGGCCGGTCACGGAGGCGATGACGGCCATCAGCGCGATGCAGACCGCGGCCAGGATGGCCCGGCGCTGCCGGGCGTCGTGGATGGTCGGGGCGCCGGTGTCGACCGGATCGCCAGGTCCGAGGCCGACCGAGGACGGGTTCGTGCTCATGGGATTTCCCTTCACCGCCTGCCCGGTGGCAGGACGAGGTCGCGCCGGCACCGCTCCGGGGGCCGGCGGTCTGGATGGCTGGGTCAGGCGCGCCGGGTCGCTCGAACGACGACGTCGTGCAACGTGACCGCGCACGCGCCGTGGCCGGTCACGGCACGGGGGGACTCCTCGGCGGTCACGACGTCCCACCGGGCCGGATCGAGCCGGGCCGTGATGCCGGCTGCGGTCGCCGTCGCCGCGGCCGGCGGCTCAGCCCCACCAGGTCCGTGTCCGTGGTCGCGGTGCAGGTGCCCGACGATCAGCAGGGTGCCGCTCGGGGCGACCCATGTCGCAACGCGGTCGTAGAACTCCAGCTGGGGCATGGCGGGGTGCGCGTAGTGGGTGGTGACCAGGTCGTACGTCGTGCCCGGCTCCCAGCGGGACAGGTCGGCGTGGACCCACTGGACCCGATCCGCGACCCCGCTCGCGGCCGCGAGCTCGGCCGCACGGGCCAGCGCCCGTTCCGCGATGTCCGCGGCGGTGACCCGCCACCCGCGGGACGCGAGCCAGATCGCCTCCGCTCCCGCGCCACAGCCGGCGTCGAGCGCCGTTCCGGGGGTGAGGTCACCGGTCTCCCGCGGCAGGTGCGGGTGGGGCGGAGCGCCCGCCTCGGCGGCGGGAGCACCGGCTCGGTCGCCCTGCCAGTGCCGGTCCCAGTAGTCCTGGTCGAACGAGTGCGTCATCGCGGTCTTCCTCACGTCCCTCACGTCCCTTCACCTCGATCGTGGGTGGCGGGCGGCGGATTCGCAAAGGTTGTTGCCGAATGGCAAACTGACCGGCATGGACGACACGACCGGTCGCACTCTCGACGCCGTCGGTCCGCGCCTCAAGCAGCTGCGCCGGCGTCGCGACATCACCCTCAGTGACCTCGCCGAGGAGACCGGGATCTCGACCAGCACCCTGTCCCGGCTCGAGGCCGGCCTGCGGCGGCCCACCCTGGAGCAGTTGTTGCCTTTGGCTCGCTCCTATGGCGTGACGCTCGACGAGCTGGTCGATGCGCCGCCCACCGGCAACCCACGCGTCAACCTGCGGCCCATCGCGTGTGCGGACGGATCCACGGTCCTCCCCCTGACCCGCAGGCCCGGCGGGATCCAGGCCTACAAGTTCGTCCTCCCCACAGGTTCCGACGACGCCGAGCCCGATCTGCGCGTCCACGACGGCTACGACTGGCTCTACGTCCTCAATGGACGACTCCGACTCGTGCTGGGGGAGCACGATCTCATCCTCGAGCCCGGGGAGGCCGCGGAGTTCGACACCCGCACCCCGCACTGGGCCGCGGCCACCAGCTCAGGTCCGGTGGAGTACCTCAGCCTGATCGGCAAGCAGGGTGAGCGCGCCCACGTCCGAGCCGCGCCCCGACCGCGCGGATCCGACTAGCGACTGGAGAGCCACTCCTTGCCGGTGCGCTCCTCGGCGCGCAGCGCGCTGCCGAGCAGCTTGGCCAGCAGCTCCTCGATCTTGCCCGCGACGAGCGGGATCTTCACCTTGATCTCGAGGTCGACCGTCTCCTTGGTGACACCGTCGGTCTCGACCAGCGTGGTGGTGCCGTTGATCTCTCCGGGCTTGCCGGGGATGCCGACGGTGACGGTCGCCTTCAGCGGGCTCGCCCAGGTCTCGGTCTGCACGATCGTGGTGGTCGCGCCGATGAACTTCTTCGCGAACGACGGCACCTTGTCGGTGGGCTGCTCCATCTCGATCCGCACGGCCTTCGCGTCGACGTTGCCCTCGATCTCGACGGCGTAGGACGTCGCGCGCTGGTTGCGGCACACCGTCTCCCGGAACGCCGGGTCGGTGAGCATCGCCGCGACCTCGATCGCGGAGGCGTCGTAGGTCATCTCGTGCACCAGTCGGGTCGCCATCTCAGCGCTCTCCCTTCAGCCAGGCCGTGCCCACCGTGTGCTCGGTGGTCAGGCCTGCGTCGATGTTGTCGGCCATCAGTCTCTCCAGCTTGCCGGCGACCAGCGGGACCTTGACGACGACGTCGAGCTCCTGGACGTACGTCGTGCCCGCACCTGCCGGCGTGAGCCGGAGCGTCCCGGTGGCCTTGGTGGGCTTGCCGGGAGCGGTGATCTCGATGGTGCCCGACGAGGTGTCGGACCACTCCTCGCGGATCACGGCCCGGGTGGTGTCGCCCGCGATCCTCTTGGCGATCGCGGGCAGCCCGGCGGTGTTCTGCACCTGGTCGCTGACCAGCGTGAAGCCGGCACCGTCCGGGGTGAGGGTGACGTCGATGGACACGACGTCCTGGGCGGCGCCGACCCTCTCCCTGAAGGCGGGGTCCGCGAGCATCGCGAACACCTCCTCCGGCGGGGCGTCGTAGGCGAGCTCTCGGCTGAATCGCATACGACGATCATGGCGTACGACGAGAGGCCGGTGTCAGCGCATCACCGGAAGGCCGCGTGCCCGGTCATGGCCTGGCCGAGGACCAGGGTGTGCATCTCGACGGTGCCCTCGTAGGTCAGCACGGACTCGAGGTTGTTCATGTGACGGATGACCGGGTACTCCAGCGAGATGCCGTTGGCGCCCATGATCGTGCGGGCCGTGCGGCAGATATCCAACGCCTCGCGGACGTTGTTGAGCTTGCCCAGGCTGACCTGCTCGGGGCGCAACGTCCCGGCGTCCTTGCGACGACCCAGGTGCAGCGCGAGCAGCATGCCCTTGGTGTACTCCACGTTCATCTCCACGAGCTTGTGCTGGGTCAGCTGGAAGGCCGAGATCGGCTTGCCGAACTGGACCCGCTGGTTCGCGTAGTCCAGCGCCGCCTCCAGGGAGGACCGCGCCGCGCCCATCGCCCCCCACACGATGCCGTAGCGCGCCTCGTTGAGGCACGACAGCGGCCCCTTGAGACCCCGCACCTCCGCGAACGCCGCGGACGCGGGGAGCCGGACGTCGTCGAGCACGATCTCGCCGGTCACCGACGCACGCAGCGACTGCTTGTGCTTGATCTCCGGGGCGGAGAAGCCGGGGGTGTCGGTGGGTACGACGAAGCCGCGCACGCCCTCGTCGCTCTGGGCCCACACCACCGCGACATCGGCGACCGAGGAGTTCGTGATCCACATCTTCCGCCCGTCCAGGACCCAGTCCGAGCCGTCGCCGGCGACCCGGCGGGCACGGGTGCGCATGCTGCCCGGGTCGGACCCGGCGTCGGGCTCGGTCAGGCCGAAGCAGCCGATCGCCTCGCCCGCGGCCATCCGGGGCAGCCACTCGCTCTTGTGCTCCTGCGAGCCCCACCGCCAGATCGCGAACATCGCCAACGACCCCTGCACGGAGACCAGCGAGCGGATCCCCGAGTCGGAGGCCTCGAGCTCGAGGCAGGCCAGGCCGTAGTCGGTCGCCGACATCCCCGCACAGCCGTAGCCGGTCAGGTGCATGCCCAGCAGACCGAGCGAGCCAAGCTCCTTGGCCAGGCCCCGGACGTCGGGCAGCGCACCCTGCTCGAACCAGTCCGCGACGTACGGGTCGATCCGCTCATCACACAGCTGGCGGACGGTGGCGCGCACGGTCTTCTCGTCCTCGGACAGCAGGTCATCGATCCCGGCGAGGTCCAGGGGTGCGGTGCTCATGATCCTTCTCCTTCGGTCAGCCAGCGGCGGACGTCGTTGGTGTGCTCGCCGAGCCGCGGCGGTGCGGCGTACCGGCTGATGGGGGTGCGGCCGAGGGTGATCGGGTTGCGCACCTGGGGCGGGGCGTCGGGGCCGACGTCCACCGTAGGACGCAGGCCGAGGCGCTCGGCGAGGGCGAAGGCGTCGGCGACGCTGCCGACCGCGCCCGCCGGGACGCCGGCCGCCTGAAGCTGATCGACCCAGGCGGCGACCGGCCCCTGGCCGAGCTGCTTCTCAAGGGCGGCGACGAGCGCCGGGCGGTGCTCGACGCGGGCCGGGTTGGTCGCGAACCGCGGGTCGTCGGCGAGACGGGGCAGCTCGAGCACCTGCGCCAGCCGGCGGAACTGGCCGTCGTTGCCGCAGCACACGGCGACCAGGCCGTCGGCGGCCGAGAGCGTCTCGTACGGCGCGATCGACGGGTGCTGGTTGGCCATCGCGGCCGGAGCCCGGCCCGTCGTCAGGAAGCCGGAGGCCTGGTTGGCCAGCGAGCCGAGCAGGCTGGACAGCAGGTTCACCTCGACCCGCTGACCCCGGCCGCTGGCCTCGCGCTCGCGCAGCGCGGCGAGGATGCCGATGGTCGCGTCCTTCGCGGTCAGCACGTCGACCAGGGCGACGCCGACCTTGGTCGGCTCGGCCGGGTCGCCGGTGACGCTCATCAGGCCGCCGACCGCCTGGACGAGGAAGTCGTAGCCGGGCAGGTCCCGGCCGCCGGCGGACCCGAAGCCGCTGATCGAGGCGTAGACGACACCCGGGTTGCGCGCGGCCACCTGCTCGTAGCCGAGGTCGCGCCGATCGAGGGCGCCGGACCGGTAGTTCTCGATGACGACATCCGCGCGACGGGTCAGCTCGACGGCGAGCGAGCGGTCGTCCGGGTCGTCGAGGTCGAGCTCGACCGACTGCTTCGAGCGGTTGGCGCACTCGAAGTACGAGCTCGAGGTCTCCGTCCACGGCGGGCCCCACTGCCTGGTGTCGTCGCCGGTCCCGGGGCGCTCGACCTTGACCACCGTGGCGCCGAGGTCGGCCAGCATGCTCGCGGCGAGCGGCCCGGCCAGCACCCGGCTGAGGTCGGCGACGACGACGCCGTCGAGGGGCGCGGTCATCGCGGCACCTCCAGGACGCCGTCGACCCGACGCGGCACCCGCCACGGGTTGGCGGCCCGCACCGGCTCCGGCAGCCAGGCGTCCGGCACGTCCTGGAAGGTCACCGGGCGCACGAACCGGTCGAGCGCGCCCGCGCCCACCGAGGTCGCGGCGGGTGCCGAGGTCGCCGGCCAGGGGCCGCCGTGGTGCTGCGCCCAGGTGTACGCCACGCCGGTCGGCCAGTCGTCGACGACGACCCGGCCGACCTGTCCGCCGAGACGGCGGGCGAGGACGGCGCCTTCCGGGTCGTCCGGTCCGTCCGTGACGACGCTGGCGGCGAGGGCACCCTGCAGGCGGTCGAGGACGGCGTCGCGCTCCGTCGGGTCGTCGTACTCGGCGACGACCACGACCGCACCGAAGCACTCCTCGAGCAGCCGGCTCCCCGGGACCAACCGGTGGGCGTCGACCTCCACGACAGCGGCCGGAGCGTCCCACCCGCTGCCGGGCGCGGGCTCGACGGCGACGACGAGCCGGCCGCCGGCGGCGACCAGCTCCTCGACGCCCGCCCGGACGGCGGCGGCGATCGCCGAGGTGAGCATGACCGGCGCCGGGGCGGCCGATCGGAGCGCCTGGGCGACCTCGTGCGCGGCATCCACGCCGCGGGGCGCGAGCAGCAGCCCGGGCTTGGTGCAGAACTGGCCGGAGCCGAGGGTGAACGAGCCGACGAGGCCCACTGCGATCTCGGCCATCCGTGACGCGGCGGCCTGCGTGACCACGACCGGGTTGACGGTGCCCATCTCGGCGTACACCGGGATCACGACCTCGCGCTCGTTGGCGATCCGCCACAGCGCCAGGCCACCCGCCTGCGACCCGGTGAAGCCGACCGCCGCGATCTCCGGCGACCGGACCAGGTCGACGCCGGCCTGCTGGCCCGTGACGAGGCCGAGGACGCTCTCGGGTGCCCCGGCAGTGCTCAACGCGGCCCGGGCCAGGGCGGCCAGCCGCTCGCTCAGCAGCGGATGCGCCGGGTGCGCCTTGGCGACGACCGGGCAGCCGGCCGCGATCGCCGAGGCGGTGTCGTTGCCGACGACGCCGAACCCGAGCGGGAAGTTGCTCGCCCCGAACACCGCGACCGGCCCCAGGGGCACCTTGGTGCGGGCCAGGTGCGGGCCGGCGGTGTCGAGGGTGGCGCCGAGCCAGGAGCCCTCCGCCGCGACCGCGCCGTAGAACCGCAGCTGTCCGGCGGCGCGCTGCACCTCGCCGGCCAGCCGGGCGGTGCCCAGAGCGGTCTCGGCGTCGGCGAGGGCGACGAGTGCGTCGAGGTCGGACTCCAGCGCGTCGGCGACCGCGACCAGCCAGTCGCGTCGTACGGCGGGGGAGAGGGCCGCCACCGTCGGCGCCGCCACCGCGGCCGCCCGGACGGCGGCCCGGACCTCCTCGGCCGTCGAGTCGCCGACCTCGCCGTTGATCCCACCGGTGCGGGGGTCGTACGACACCTGCGTCATCGCGGCACCTCCGCCAGGATCAGCCGCGCCTCGCGCAGCCCGCTCTCGATCGCCCCGTCGACGAATCCGCCCCACAGGGAGGCATTGTCGCTGGTCGCGAAGTGCACCTGCCCCCACGGCTCCTGCAGCTCGGCGAGGTCGCGGGTGAGCTGTCCCGGCCGGTGCGTCATCCAGGTGGTCGCCGCCCAGGGATCCGCCATCCAGTCGTGGGCGGTCACCTCGAGCACCTCGAGGTCGTCGCGGAAGGCGTCGACGGCCGCCTGCACCTGCGCGAGGTCGGTCGTGTCGAGCGCGGTGTGGTCGGGGCCGAACGCCACGAGCACGGTGGAGTCGTCGTCGACGAGCTCGCTCTTCAGCACCGAGAGCGGGTGTCGCTGGCTGGTGTAGCCGACGAACCGCGGGACCCGGCCACGCACCTTGATCCAGACCTTCACGCCCTGGGAGGCGACCTTCTCCTTGTTGGCCCGCCGCCACGCGGCCGGCAGCTCGGCACTCCAGTCGATGCCGCCGATCGCGTTGACCGGCAGCGTGCTGACCACCCGGCGGGCGCGGACCACGGTGCCGTCCGCGCAGCCCACCAGCAGGACACCATCGGCCTGCTCGACGCGGGTGACCGCCGTCGACAGCCGGATCTCGCCGGGTACGTCGGCCGCGATCGCCGCGGCGAACCCGGACATCCCGCCCACGACCCGGTAGGTCGACGACACCTCGTGCATCAGCTGCCAGTGACCGCCGGTCGCCGCGACCCAGCGCAGCGCGCTGGACAGCCCGACCCGGTCGAGGGGAGCGTTGACGTGGCCGACCCACACGGCCTCGTTGGCGTTGCGCTCCTCGGCCGGGAGGTCGAGCGCGTCGAAGCGGTCCTGGATGCTCAGCGCGTCCAGCTGCTGGATCGCGCCGACCGTGGGCTCGACGCCGCGCGGGATCGCCGCGCGGACGTCGTCCACGATCCGCTGCTGCGCAGCGTCGATGACGGTCATGAGGTCCTCGACGGTCCCGTGCCGTCGGACCTCGTCGGCGCCCAGCCAGTAGGCCTCCTCGGCAGCCGGGGTCCGCTCGATGCCCAGCCCGTAGCGGGTCAGCTCCGCCCAGGTGTGCGGCTGCACCCAGTGCACCCAGGTGCCGCCCAGCTCGAGCTGGTGGCCGAGCCGGTGGTCCGTCCAGGTCCGTCCGCCGACCCGGTCCCGGGCGTCGAGGACCAGGACGTCCAGGCCGCCGCGTCCGAGCTCCCGGGCTGCGACCAGGCCGGCGAAGCCGGCCCCGATCACCACGACGTCGACGTCGTGCGTGGTCATGTGTCCCTCCATCTCTCGGCGTTCGCTCACTCGACCGGCGCGGCGATCTCGTCCAGGTCACGGTCGGCCTCGGCGATCACGGCGCGCTCGGCGTCGAGGTCCGTCCCGCGGCACAGCAGCGCGTAGAGCACCGCGCCGACCGGGATCCCGACGAAGAAGGCGAGGTCGACGCCGTCCAGCGCCTTCGCGACCGGCCCCTGGTAGAAGGACAGGTACATGAACGGCACCATCGCGACGAAGGCGACGCAGTACGCCGTGATGCCGCGCCAGTTCCACAGCCCGTAGATGCCGTCGGCGTTGAAGATCTCGCGGATCGAGTACTGACCGCGGCGCACGACGAAGAAGTCGACCAGGTTGACCGCGGTCCACGGCGCCATCAGGTACGCGAGCACGGCGAGCACCGTGTAGAAGTCGGTGTTGAGGAAGTCGGTCGGCACGTACGCCGCCGCGATGGTTCCGGTGATGCCGACCAGCAGGATGGTCACCACCCGGATGGTCCGGGTCGGGCGCACCGGCCGCAGGCTGTCGAGCGCGGTGATCAGGGTCAGCGAGCCGCCGTACACGCACATCGCCATCAGGCCGAGCAGCCCGAGCGCACCGATGACGAGCAGGATGTCGCCGAAGCCGTCGAAGACGTAGTCGCCGGTGCCGGCGAGGCCCGCCGTGATCGACTCGGACGGCAGCAGCGCGGCGCAGACAGCGCCCACGGCCTCGAAGGAGAAGACCCCGAAGAACAGCCCGAGCGCGGTGAACCTCATGATCTTGCGCTTGTCCGTGTCCGGCGGCAGGTAGCGGGAGTAGTCGGAGACGAAGAACGCCCACGAGAGCTGGTACGCCGCGGACGCCGAGACCACGACGAGGAAGGGCGCGATCGAGAACG
This sequence comes from Nocardioides carbamazepini, assembly GCF_024614185.1. Lineage (GTDB taxonomy): Bacteria > Actinomycetota > Actinomycetes > Propionibacteriales > Nocardioidaceae > Nocardioides > Nocardioides carbamazepini. The sequence continues at coordinate 212,498 of NZ_JAHTLF010000024.1, read as the reverse complement.
ACGAGCCGAGCGACATCGTCGAGGCCGGGATGTGGCCCCCGACGACGAGGCCGCCGACGTACACGACGAGCGCCACGACGAGCGCCAGGGTCACCCAGCGCTGCGCGGCGTGCAGCCAGTGGTAGCCGAAGATCGCGAGCACGATCGACACGACGCCCACGATGATCGTCCACGGCACCGCGCCGCCCCAGCCGAGCTGGTTGCCGGTGGCGCCGAGCAGGTTCTCGCCGAGCACGACGTAGCCCCAGTAGACGGCGATCGCCATGGCCCAGATGAACAGGGCGCCGTACCGGCCGAACTGGGGACGCGACTGCACCATCTGCGGCAGGCCCAGGTGCGGGCCCTGCGTGGCGTGGGCGGCCACCGGTGCCGTCCCGAGGACGGTGCCGATGACCAGCGCGATGAGCGTCCAGACCAGGTTGAGGCCGAGCGCGATGCCGATGGCGCCGGTGGCGAGGCTGAGGATGTGGGCACTGCCGCCGAACCAGATGGTGGCCTGGTCGCTGAGGCGGCCGGTCCGCTCGGAGAGCGGCACGTAGTCGATCGAGCGGGCCTCGATCTTGCCGAGTGCGCCGTCGGCCGTCGGTACGGCGGCCGTGGGCGGGACTGCTGTGGTCATCGGGGTTTCCGTCCTGTCAGCCGACGTTCATGACGATGGTCTTCTTCTCCGTGAACGCGAGCAGCGCGTCCGTGGAGAGCTCGCGGCCGATGCCGCTGGCCTTGGCGCCCCCGAACGGCGCCAGCTGGTCCCAGTAGTTCGTGGTCTCGTTGATCAGCACCGTGCCGTGCTGCAGGCCGTCGACGAAGCGCCAGGCGTCCTTCAGGTCGGCGGTGAACGCGGCGGCGTTGAGGCCGAACTCGGTGTCGTTGGCGATCTCGAGGGCCTCCTCGAGGCTGCTGAACCGGATGATCGGCGCGACCGGGCCGAAGGTCTCGTGCCGGGCGATGTCCATCGCCCGGGTGACTCCGGTGAGCACGGTCGGCGGGTAGATCCGTCCCGACGCCTCGTGGAACTGGTGGATCGTCGCGCCGTCGGCGCGGGCGCCCTCGACGTGGCCGCGCACCTTCTCCAGCGTCGCGTCGTTGCAGAGCGGACCCATGTCGGTGGCCTCGTCGAGCGGGTTGCCGACCTTGAGGTCGCGGACCCGGTCGAGCAGCTTGGCCACGAACTCGTCGTGCACGTCGTCGTGCACCAGCACCCGCTCGGCGGCCGTGCAGACCTGGCCGGCCATGTAGAAGCAGCCGGTCACGGTCGCGTCGACAGCGCGGTCGACGTCGGCGTCGGCGTGGACGATGATCGGGCCGTTGCCGCCCAGCTCGAGCAGCAGCCGCTTGAGCCCGGAGCGCTCGCTGATCTTCCGGCCGACGCCGGTGCTGCCGGTGAAGAAGATGCCGTCGACGTCGTCGTGGTCGACGAGCCGGGCACCGGCCTCGCCGTACCCGGGCACGAAGTTGAAGACGCCCGGCGGGAAGCCGGCCTCCTCGAAGATCTCGGCGTAGAGCGCGGTGCTGCCGGGGCAGTGCTCCGACGGCTTCCAGACCACGGTGTTGCCGGCGACCAGGGCGTAGGTGATGCCGATGGCGGCGATGTCGACGGGGAAGTTGAACGGCGAGATCACGCCGACCACGCCCAGCGGGTAGTGCGAGACCATGGTCCGCATCGAGTTGCTCCGGGTCTCGCTGTTGGGCAGCGTCTGGCCGCGGAAGCGGAGCATGTCCTCGGCAGCACGGCGGAAGTGGCCCCAGCCGTAGTCGACCATCTCCTCGCGGGACTCCGCGATCGTCTTGCCCATCTCGGCGCTGATCGCCCGGGCGATCGCCTCGTTCCTGCCGGCGCAGACCTCGAAGGCGCGGTACATCAGGTCGACCCGGTCGAGCAGCGGGGTCGCGGCCCAGCCGGCCTGGGCGGCTCGCGCGGCGGCGACGGCGGCGTCGACGTCGTCGGGGGTGCAGACGGCGAAGGAGCCGAGCTCGGCCCCGTCGTACGCCGCGCGGTAGGTCGCGTCGGGCGCGCTACCGGGGCGCCACTCGCCGTCGATGTAGGCGCGGACCGCAGTGGTTGAAGCTGGCATGGATATCGCCTCCGTGAGCAGGTGGGTCGGCGCGTCACGCTAGGCGGCCCGGCAGCGGGGCGGAATCAGACGGTCGTGGGGGATGTGGCGCCCGTCTCATACGTTCGTATGACGGCCTGCGCTACTGCGTCGGGGGCAGGAGGCCGCACTCGACGCCGGCCTGGATCGCGTGCCACAGCTCGGCCGCGCCGCTGATCGAGTTCAACCGCTGGCCGGTGATCTCCTCGATCCGGCTGATCCGCGAGACCAGCGTCTGCCGGTGCACGTAGAGCCGGTCCGCCGAGCGCACCCAGCTCCGGTTCTCCTCCAGGAAGACCCGCAGGGTCGGCACCAGCCGGGTGCCGCGGGAGCGGTCGTACTCCAGGAGCGGACCGAGCACGATCGTGGCCGCCTCGCGCAGCCGTTCGGGGCCGTCGGGGAGGAACAGGGAGGCCGGGCGGGCGTCGGTGAACCGCAGCACGCTCGGCGTCCGGCCGGGGGAGCGCTCGGCCCGGGCGAGGAGCAGGCGGACCTGGCGGTGGGCCTCGGGCAGGTCGGCGATCTCGTCGAACGGCGCGCTGATGGCGACCGGACCGAACCGGGCCAGCCCGGCCTCGATGGCCTCGAGCTGCGCGGCCGCGCCCAGGACGACGACCAGGCCGTCCTTCGCGGTCAGCAGGTTGCGCACGCCGCCCGCGTCGAGGGCGATGTGGGTCTCCTCGATACCGTCCACCGAGCTGCCGCGCCAGGCCGCCATGACGTACGGCGGCGCGATCCGGTGCGGGTCGAGGAACCGGGCCGCGGGCTCGGAGGCGATGGCCGCGTCGAGCAGGTCGCCGAGCAGCAGCGAGCCGTGCAGCCAGTCCTGGCGGCTGGCGGCGAAGCGCGCGGCGAGCAGGCTGCCGACGACGGCCGCGGCGTGCTGGAGGACCGAGTAGTCGGGGGTCGTCGCGTCGGCGTACTCGACGCGCAGCCGCGGCTCACCCGGCGCGACGAGCGTCGTCTCGAACAGTCCCGGGCCGACGTGCTCGACCTCGCCGTGGCTCTTGCGTCGCTCGGCGGTGCCCTCGGGTCGGAGGGTGACCACGCCGCCGAGCAGCTCCTGCACGTCGGCCAGCAGGCCGTCCAGGTCGACGTCGCCGGCGTGGGACCGCAGGGCGGCGTACAGCCGCTCGGTGAGGCGTACCCGCTTCTGGTTCTCCAGGCTGTTCGCCTCGGCGACGCCCATCGCCACCCGGATGAACGGCATCTCCAGCGCGGTCTCGAGGACGGGGAAGTCGAGCTCGGTCGCGAGTGCCAGCATCTGCGGGCTCAGCGGCGGCGCGGACATCGACTGCCCGATGGTCACGGCGACGATGCCGGCGTCGTGCATGCCCCGGACGTAGGCGCACTGGGCCTCCACGGCCGCCGGGACGCCCAGGCCGGTGGTCATGACGAGGGCGCCGTCGCCGATCCACTCCCACGGCTCGCTGAGCTCGCACACGTGCGCCCACTCCACCGGGCGCCACTCGCCGACCCCGGGTGTCAGGGAACGGGTCGCGAGCGCCGGCGTCCGGACCAGCTGCCCGACCGTGAACGTCACCTCCGGAGCGTATCCACGGGCGAGGCCGGGCGCGTCCCCGGTGGCTCGCCCTCGGCTGTATGGGATCCGAGACACGACGCCGGACGGGTCGGTTGTGGGCCGTGACGACGAGGTCCTAGGGTCGAGGTGTGTCAATGACGACGCCGCCGCTCTCGGCACAGAGGGCAGACCGTGACCGCATCTTCGAGCAGGCCGCCGCGGCGGCCGGACCGGCCAAGGGATCCGGGGCACCGCCCCGTGATGCGCTCCCTGTGCTGCTGCCGGCCTACTACCGGCATGTCGCGACGGAGGAGCTCGCCAGCCGCAGCGACCTGGACGTGTACGGCGCCTTCGCCGCTCACCACCACCTCGCGCTCGAGCGCACGCCGGGGCAGGCCAAGGTCCGGGTGTACACGCCGACGGTGGCCGAGAACGGCTGGTCGGCCGGCGGGCACTCCGTCGTCGAGGTCGTCGCCGACGACATGCCCTTCCTCGTCGACTCCCTGACCATGGAGCTGTCGCGCGGGCTGCACGACGTGCGCACGGTGGTCCACCCGACCTTCGACGTACGCCGCGACGCGGCCGGTCGCCTGGTCGCGGCGGATCCGGTCGCCTCCGGGTCCACGGCGCCCGCCGCAGGCACGGTCCGCGAGTCCTGGATGCATGTGGAGATCGGCCGGCTCAGCGGCGAGGGTGAGGACACTCCCGAGCAGGTCGCGGCCGACTGCCGCCGGGTGCTGGGCGACGTCCGCGCGTCGGTCGACGACTGGCCGGCCATGCAGGCGCAGGTCGCCGAGGTGGTCGCCGGCCTCGCCTCCGACCCGCCTCCGCTCGACGCCGAGGAGATCCGCCAGGCCGCCGAGCTGCTCGGCTGGCTCGCCGACGAGCACTTCACCTTCCTCGGCTACCGCGAGTACGTCCTCGACCGGGTGGCCGTCGAGGGTGAGCCGGAGGACGACGTGCTGCGTCCGGTGCCGGGCACCGGACTCGGCATCCTGCGCGAGAACCCGGCCGAGGGCGACACCTCGATCGCGTTCAGCCGTCTGCCGGAGGCGGTGAAGGCCAAGGCCCGCGAGAAGCGGCTCCTCGTCCTGGCCAAGGCCAACTCCCGCTCCACGGTGCACCGCCCGGCCTATCTCGACTACGTGGGCGTGAAGACCTTCGGTCCCGACGGGGAGGTCGTGGGGGAGCGGCGGTTCCTCGGCCTGCTGTCCAGTGCCGCCTACACCGAGTCGCTGCTGCGGATCCCGCTGCTGCGGGAGAAGGTCGACGAGGTGCTCGCCCGCGGCGGTTACGACGCCCGCAGCCACGACGGCGCCGCCCTGCTCGACACGCTCGAGACCTATCCGCGCGACGAGCTGTTCCACACCCCGGTCGACGAGCTCGCCCCGATCGTGGAGGCCGCCATGCGCGCCCGCGAGCGCCGCGCCGTCCGCCTGTTCATCCGCCGCGACACCTATGCGCGCTATCTGTCGGTCCTCGTCTACCTGCCGCGCGACCGCTACAACACCGGCGTGCGGCACCGGTTCGTGCAGATCCTCACCGAGCAGATCGGCAAGGGCCGGATCGGTCCCGACGCGGTCGAGTTCAACGTGAGCATCAACGAGTCGACGACCGCGCGGGTGCACTTCGTCGTGCACCTGCCCAAGGGCGAGCTGATCCCCGACGACATCGACACCGCCGACCTCGAGCGCCGCCTGATCGAGGCATCCCGCTCGTGGCAGGAGGACTTCCTACAGGCCGTCATCGCGGAGTACGGCGAGGAGGTCGGCGCGCTGCTCGGCCGCCGCTACCTCGACGCCTTCCCCGAGGCCTACAAGGAGGACTTCACCCCCCGCACGGCCGCGGTCGACCTCGGCCGGATCGAGGGGATCCACGGCGACGAGGGCCGCGACCAGTCGCTGTACGCCGAGGTGGACGCAGCCGACGGCGAGGCCCGGCTCAAGATGTTCCGGATCGGCGAGCCCCTCTCGCTCAGCTCGGTGCTGCCGATGCTGTCCTCGATGGGGGTCGAGGTCGTCGACGAGCGGCCCTACGCACTCGCCGGCCTGGAGCGGCGTACCCACATCTACGACTTCGGCCTGCGCTACGACGAGGCGCTGCCCGACCACGCCCGCGAGCTGTTCTCCGCGGCCATGCGCGCCATGTGGGACGGGCACACGGAGACCGACGGCTTCAACCGGCTGGTGCTGCGTGCCCAGCTCACCTGGCGGCAGGCGATGCTGCTGCGGGCGTATGCCAGGTACATGAGACAGGGCAGCAGCCCCTTCGCGCTCGACTCGATCGAGCAGGCGCTGGTCGACAACGTCGACCTCGCCCAGTTGCTGGTGGCGCTGTTCGAGGTGCGCTTCGATCCGGCGGCCGAGGGCGACCGGACTGCGCGTGAGGAGGCGCTGGTCGAGAAGATCCGGGCCGCTCTCGACGACGTGGTCAGCCTCGACCACGACCGCATCCTGCGCTCCTACCTCACCCACATCCGCAGCACCCTGCGGACCAACTACTTCCAGACCGACGAGGGTCTGCCGAAGCCGTACCTCTCGCTCAAGCTGGAGCCCTCGGCGATCCCGGACCTCCCGCAGCCGCGACCGCGGTTCGAGATCTTCGTCTACAGCCCCCGGGTCGAGGGCGTGCACCTGCGCTTCGGCGCGGTCGCCCGCGGCGGTCTGCGCTGGTCGGACCGGCGCGACGACTTCCGCACCGAGATCCTGGGCCTGGTCAAGGCGCAGATGGTCAAGAACACCGTGATCGTGCCGGTCGGCGCGAAGGGCGGGTTCTACGCCAAGCAGCTGCCCGACGCGAGCGACCGGGAGGCCTGGCTGGCCGAGGGGGTGGCCTGCTACACGACCTTCATCCGCGGTCTGCTCGACGTGACCGACAACCTCGTCGGCGGCGAGACCGTGCCGCCGCCCGATGTCGTGCGCCACGACGCCGACGACTCCTACCTGGTCGTCGCCGCCGACAAGGGCACCGCCACCTTCTCCGACATCGCCAACGGCGTCTCCGCGGACTACCGCTTCTGGCTCGGCGACGCCTTCGCCAGCGGCGGCTCGGTCGGCTACGACCACAAGGCGATGGGCATCACGGCCCGAGGCGCCTGGGTGTCGGTACGCCGTCACTTCCGCGAGATGGGCGTCGACTGCCAGAACGAGGACATCACCGTCGTCGGCATCGGTGACATGTCCGGCGACGTCTTCGGCAACGGCATGCTCTGCTCCGAGCACATCCGGCTGGTCGCGGCCTTCGACCACCGCGACATCTTCCTCGACCCGCGGCCCGACGCCGCGGCGTCGTACGCCGAGCGTCGTCGGCTCTTCGACCTGCCCCGGTCGAGCTGGCAGGACTACGACAAGGCGCTCATCTCCGCGGGAGGCGGGGTGTTCCCACGCAGCGCCAAGTCGATCCCGATCAGCCCGGAGGTCCGGGCGGCGCTCGGGCTCGCCGAGGGCGTGCGCCAGCTGACGCCGGCCGAGCTGATGCGGACGATCCTGCTGGCACCGGTCGACCTGCTCTGGAACGGCGGCATCGGCACCTACGTCAAGGCGTCGACCGAGACCGACGCCGACGCGGGCGACAAGTCCAACGACGCCATCCGGGTCGACGGAGGAGAGCTGCGGGTGCGCTGCGTCGGTGAGGGCGGCAACCTCGGCTTCACCCAGCGTGGCCGGATCGAGTACGCCGTCGGGGGCGGCCGGATCAACACCGACTTCATCGACAACTCGGCCGGCGTGGACACCTCCGACCACGAGGTGAACCTCAAGATCCTGCTCGACCGGGTGATCGCCGCCGGTGACCTGACCGGCAAGCAGCGCAACGAGCTGCTCGCGTCGATGACCGACGAGGTCGCCGAGCTGGTGCTGCGCGACAACTACGACCAGAACCTCGCGCTGGCCAACGCGGCCAAGAACGCTGTCTCGCTGCTGCACGTCCACGAGCAGTGGATGCGCGACCTCGAGGCGCAGGGGCTCCTGGACCGCGAGCTCGAGGCGCTGCCGGCCAAGCGCGAGGTGCAGCGCCGGATCGAGGCCGGGGGAGTGCTCAGCCAGCCCGAGCTGGCGGTGCTCATGGCCTACACGAAGATCGTGCTGGCCGAGGAGCTGCTCGCCTCCGACCTGCCGGAGGACCCCTACCTCGCCCTCGACCTCCGGTCCTACTTCCCGCAGCCGGTCCAGGCCGGCTTCCTGGACCAGATCGGTGAGCACCCGCTGCGCCGCGAGATCATCGTGACCCAGGTCGTCAACGACCTGGTCAACGGCGCGGGCATGACCTACTGGCCGCGCCTGGCCGCCGAGACCGGGGCCAGCGCCGCCGAGCTCACCCGTGCCAACTTCGTGGCCCGGGAGATCTTCGGCTCGCTCGCCCTGCGCCGGGAGCTCGAGGAGTACGACAACGTGCTCGACGCGGCCGTGCAGACCCGGATGCGGGTCGAGATGCGCACCCTGGTCGAACGCGCCTCCCGCTGGCTGGTCACCAACCGCCGGCCTCCGCTCGACAGCCAGGGCAGCGTCGAGTTCTTCGCGGGTCCCGTGCAGGAGACGATGCTGGAGCTGCCCCGGCTGCTGACCGGCGCCGAGCTGGCGTCGTACGAGGCCCGGCGGACGCTGCTGGTCGAGCAGGGCGTGCCCGAGGACCTCGCGGCCCGGGTCGCGTCGTTCGACGTCGCCTACACCCTGCTCAATGTCGTCGAGATCGCGGACAGCCACGACCTCACCCCCGCCGAGGTCGCCCGGGTCCACTTCGCGTTGGCGGAGCGGCTCGGCCTCACGGTGCTGCAGCGCCGGATCGTCGACCTGCCGCGCGCCGACCAGTGGCAGACGATGGCCCGGGCGGCGCTGCGCGACGACCTCTACACGGTCCATGCGCAGCTCACCGCTCAGGTCCTCGGGGCCACGGGCGACGTCACCGGCACGGACGACCCGCTGGAGGCGGCGACCCGCCGGGTGTCGGTCTGGGAGGCCGAGGCCGGCGGGGTCGTCGACAAGGCGATCGGCGCGCTGACCGCGGTGTGCTCCGACGAGCCGAGCGACATCGCCAAGGTCTCGGTCGGCCTGCGCGTGGTGCGAGGTTTGCTGGCCTGACGGGCGGTTAGGGTCGGTCCCGATGACTACAGCCATCCATGTGACCGGACTGACCAAGCGGTACGGCGACCTGGTCGCCGTCGACGATGTGAGCCTCGACGTCGCCGAGGGGGAGTTCGTCGGGGTGCTCGGGCCCAACGGCGCGGGCAAGACCACGCTGCTGGAGATGGTCGAGGGCCTGCGACGTCCGGACGCCGGCGTGGTCGAGGTGCTCGGCGAGCCCGTCTGGCCGCGCAACCCGCGGCTCCAGCCCCGGATCGGCGTCCAGCTCCAGGCCTCCTCGTTCTTCGAGCGGCTGACGGCCCGCGAGCAGATCCGCACCTTCGCCAGCCTGTACGGCGTCGGGCAGGCCACCGCCGACGAGTGGCTCGAACGTGTGGGGCTCACCGACAAGGCCGAGACCCGCGTCGAGGACCTCTCGGGCGGACAGGCCCAGCGCCTCTCCATCGCCTGCGCACTGGTCCACGACCCGGAGCTGGTGTTCCTCGACGAGCCGACGGCCGCGCTGGACCCCCAGGCCCGGCGCAACCTGTGGGACCTGCTGTCCTCGATCAACGACAGCGGTCGCACCGTCGTGCTCACGACGCACTACATGGACGAGGCCGAGGTGCTCTGCGACCGGGTCGCCGTCATGGACCACGGCCGGATCCTGCAGTTCGACACCCCTGCCGCTCTGGTCCGCGGCCTCGACGCTCCGGCCCGGATCCGGGTCGCGCCCGGCTCGCTGACCGCCGAGCAGGCCACAGCCATCCCGGGGGTCGCCGAGACCCGCGAGGACGTCGACGGCGTCGTCCTGGTGACCCGCGACCCCGCCGGTGTCATCGGGGCGCTGGCCGCGGGCAACCACCTCGACGGGGTGACGGTCCAGACGGGCACGCTGGAGGACGTCTTCCTCTCCCTCACCGGACGGGAGTACCGCGCATGAGCCGCCCCACGAGCAGCAGGCGGTCCCCGTTCTGGGCCCTCTCGGTCGCCATCCTGCGCGGCTTCCTCCGCGACAAGGCGTCGGTCTTCTTCGCGGTGATCTTCCCGCTGATGTTCCTGGTCCTCTTCGGCGGGCTGTTCTCCAGCCAGGACCAGTCGAAGGTCGACATGATCCAGGTCGGCAGCGTGCCGCTGATCGAGCAGCTGCCCGAGGGCGCCAAGGAGGCGTTCGAGGACACCTTCGAGGTGACCCGCAGCGACGACCTCGACGAGGCGCTCGAGCAGGTGCGCAAGGGGGATGCCGACGTCGCGCTGGAGCAACGGGGCGACGAGGTCGTCGCCCACTACACCCAGACCGAGCAGGTCAAGGCCGCCGTCACCCAGGGCACGCTGCGTGCCTTCGTCGACGGCACCAATGTCGCGGTCAGCGGCTCGCCCCCGAAGTTCAGCCTCGTGACCGAGCAGGTCGAGGACGACTCCCTGACCACGATCCAGTTCGTCACGCCCGGCCTGCTCGGCTGGGCGATCGCGATGAGCGCGGCCTTCGGCGCCGCGGCCACGCTGCAGGGGTGGCGGCAGTCCAAGCTGCTGCGCCGTCTCCAGCTGGCCCCGGTCGGCACGGGCACCGTCGTCGCGGCCCGGATCACGGTCACCCTGGCCGTCGCGCTCGTCCAGTTCGCGCTCTTCATCGGCCTGGGGGCGGTCGCCTTCGGGCTCCAGCTGAGCGGGTCCTGGTGGATGGCGCTGCCGCTGATCATCGTCGGGACGCTGTGCTTCATGGCCCTGGGCCTGTTCGCCGGCGCGGTGGCGACGACCGTCGAGGGCGCCGTCAACCTGGCCAACTTCCTGGTCCTGCCGATGGCCTTCCTCAGCGGGTCGTTCTTCCCGCTGGACGCCGCCCCGACCTGGCTGCAGCGGTTCTCGGACATCCTGCCGCTCAAGCACCTCAACGAGGGGATGCTCGACGTCATGGTGCGCGGGCAGGGGCCGGGAGCGGCCGTGGTGCCGCTGCTGATCCTGGCCGCCTTCGCGCTGGTGATCACCGCGCTGGCCGCCAAGCTGTTCCGCTGGGAGACCACATGACGTCGGCCGGGGCCGGCCCGAGCCAGCTGCACGACGCGCTGCGTGAGCTCGTCGCGGAGCACGGTCCCGGCATCCTCGCCGACGCGGCCGGCTTCCGGGGCGTGCTCGACGACGTCCTCACCGAGGAGCAGGCGACCACGGGAGACATCAACCTGCTCGTCGACGCCGTGCGCTTCGGCGTGCTGCAGCCCCTCGGTGAGCTGATCGACGGCGGCGCCGACCCGGCCCGCGCCGTGGAGGAGGCGGGGGCCCGGCTGGCCCGCGACCGCGGTGGCGACGACCTGGCCGCCTCCAGCTGGGCGGCGGCCGTGCTCGGGTACGCCGTCGGCCGGGTGCCCGCCGCCGTGGTCCTGCGCCACCGGTCCAGCCGGCCGGCCACGGGGCCACTGCCACCGCCGGTCACGGGACCGGCCGCTGCCGCTGCGCCGTACTCGTCGCCGCCCACCGCCTGGCCCCCGCCGCCTACCGCCGTGCCCGCCCCGGCGCCGTACGCATCGCCCGCGGCGTACCCGCCCGGCGGCTACGCCCCGCCCGTCGCCGGTCCGGGCCCCGGTGCGGGGCTGCCGCGGAGGCGCGGCGCCGCGCCCTGGATCGCCGCGGCGGTCGCTGGTGTGATCCTGGTCGGTGGTGGCGTCGGGGCCGTCGTCGCCCTGGCCGGCGGTGACGAGGACCCCGGCCGGAGGACGCAGACGCCCAGCGGTCCGACGACGCCCGCGGTCGACGTCGATCCCGCGGCGATCGATGAGCGCTACGGCTCGCTGTCGAGCAGGATCACCGCCGGTGCCTCCGACTGCGAGGCCGACGAGCCCGGCGCGGGGGAGACCGAGGTCGTGCGGTGCACGGTCAGCACGGGCACGCTGCGCCTGGTCACCTATGCCGACGACGCCGCACTCACCGCCGCCCGCACCGCCCGCCTCGACTACCGCGCCGGCACGATGACCGCAGACAACGACGCGACCGCGCTCTACGAGTTCGACCCCGAGCGCGGCGGCACCTCGGACCCCGCGGTCGTCTACTGGGACAGCCGTAGCGCCCTGCAGTCCGCCCAGCTGGAGGGTGAGGGCACGGCGACGATCGACGCGGTCGTCGCCACCTTCACCGACACCTCGCCCCGGGTCACCGAGCCGACGGCGCCGGCGCACCCCGTGCTGCGCGAGTTCATCGGCATCAACATGGACGTCGCGGCCTGCACGCGTCAGCGCACCTACTTCACCGGCGAGACCGAGGAGAGCAGCTGCGAGCCCGGCGTCGAGGGCATCGTGGTCACCGTCGGCCGCTACTCCACCCGCAAGCAGATGAAGGCCGACCGCCGCTACTACAAGGAGCAGTACGACGACGCGGCCACCCGGGGCGACGGCGGCACCTGGCGTTTCGGCGAGGGCGATCCCGAGGGCGGCTACTACGCGTACCTCGACAGCACCGGCGAGACCGCGACGCTCTACTGGGACTGGAACTCCGAGGACTGCCACTGCTACGGCGTCGCCTGGAGCTTCGAGGGTGACCTCGGCAAGCTCGAGGCCTGGTGGCCCTCGGACGACTGACGCTCCGTCAGGGAGTCGGCACGGTGTCGATCAGGTCGGGACGGGCGACGCCCGCGGCGTCGGCACGCACCAGCAGCGCCATCGTGGTGTCGTCACCGCCGATGAGCGCGGGCTCGGCCAGCCACTCCGGCAGCTGCTCGCGCACCCAGTCCACGCCACGGGTCCGGGAGAACTCCAGCAGCTGCTCGCCGGTCTGACGCCACCACCCGTCGGCGTCGACCCGGGAGCGGCCGAAGCCGTCGGTGCACAGGAAGACCAGCGCCACCCGGTCCGCGACGGTGTCGACGACCCCGACCCGCAGTGCGTCGAGGGGACGGGGCTGGCACAGGGAGCTGGTGTGCAGGCCGTCGAGGTCCGGATCCTCGGGCAGCGGCCGCGAGGTGGAGCCGTCGGCCGCCACCAGCACGGTGTCGCCGTCGCCGATCTGGAGGAACACCATCACGTCGCCCGCGACGGCGGCGGCGAGGAGGGTGGACCCGTAGGCACGCAGCGGGTCCGCCGACGCGCCGAGCCCGTCCTCGGCGGGCGCGTAGGGGTTGGCCGCGAGGTGGTGCCGGACCTTGTCGGTCCAGGTGGCGACGATCGCGGCGCCCGCGCGCTGGAGCCGGTCGCGGGCGTCGGCAGCGGTGCCGGAAGCGGTGCCGGCAGCCAGGTCGGGGAGGATGCGGCGCAGCTCCTCCACCGCACTGACCACCGCGAGGGCGGCGCCGGTGTCGCTGCGGAAGTGGTTGCGGTGGCCGTGGCCGTCGGCGACGGCCACGACGGCCTGGCGCTGGGCGTCGTCGCTCCAGGTGAGCACGGCGTCCTGGATCGGCAGCCGGTCACGGACGTGGACCGAGCCGATCGTCGTACCGGACAGCGTCGTCCACGCCGGATCGGAGTCCGGCCGGTCCGTCATCCCAGCGTGCTCCAGATCGGGTCGCCGATCGGGCTCGGCGGCACCGCGGTCACCCCGGAGCCGGGACCGACCACCGGTCGCGAGGCGACCTTGCTGGCCGCCTTCGACGCCCAGACGATGTACTCGACGAGCTGCTCGGGGTTGTCCGCCCGCAGCAGCGGGACGTCCTCGTCGCCGATGAAGCGGCGCAGGGAGTGCATGTCCGCGTCGCGTCCCACCCCGAGCGCCAGCCGGACGGCGGTGGCGCCCCAGCGGTTGTTGAGCAGGGCCTGCAGGCCCTCGGCGAAGGTCACGCCGCTGCTCTGGGTGGGGCGTCCGTCGGAGACCAGGATGATCGCCGGCGGGAACGCGCTGTGGCTCTCGTCGAGGTGGTCGAGGGCACCGGCCAGCTTCTGCAGCGCGCTGCCGAGCTCGGTGAAGCCGCGCGGCACGGCCTCGAGTCGCTTCCAGTGGATCTGGTCGACGGGCGTCGGCTCCTCGATGATCCACTGCGGCTCGTTGGCGAAGGCGAGGACCCGCACCAGCAGCTCGGCGTGCGGGTTGGCGCGCGCCTCGTCCCTCAGGTGGGGGAGGACCTCGGCGATGGCGTTGTTGAGCGCCTGGATGCGCCCACCGCGCAGCATCGACCCCGACACGTCCAGCACGAAGATGAAGTGCAGCGGCTTGCGCGCCAGCGCGCCTCCGAGCCGGTCGCTCATCGCGGCCTCCTTCCTCCGGTCTGCGAAGCCATCGGGTTTCAACCCTTCCCCAACAGCTCAGGTTATAGCCTGTCACGAGTCCACTAATGCGAGTACGGAGGTCGGGCACAGCCATGGTGCTGGCAGAGGGCGTCGAGGTCGACCTCGGGCCGTTGGGGCGCGCCTGGGTGACGTCGTTGCTCGGCCAGGGCGGACAGGGCTACGTCTTCGAGGTGCGCCGCGACGCCGGCGAGCCGCTCGCCCTGAAGTGGTACAAGCCCGAGAGCGCCACCGCCCGCCAGTACGACGAGATGCAGCAGCTCGTCGAGATCGGCTCACCGCACCAGCGGTTCCTGTGGCCCCTGAGCATGGCGCGGGTCGGCACCGAGCCGAGCTTCGGCTACGTGATGCACCTGCGCCACCCGCGCTTCCTGGAGCTCAGCTACCTGCTCCTCAACGCCGACCGCGACGGCAAGGCGCTCGACGTGTCCTTCGCCTCGATCATCGAGCTGTGCCGCCAGCTCAGCTACAGCTTCCTCCGGCTGCACGCGCGGGGCCTGTGCTACCGCGACATCTCCTTCGGCAACGTGTTCTTCGACCCCGGCAACGGCGACGTGCTGATCTGCGACAACGACAACGTCGGCATCGACAACGGGACCGGCCGGGTGCTCGGCACGCCGTACTTCATGGCGCCCGAGGTGGTCCGCGACACGACCTACCGCACGCTCCCCAACACCGACACCGACCGGCACTCGCTGGCCGTGCTGCTCTTCTACTCCCTGTTCCTGGGCCACCCGCTCGAGGGCGAGCGCACCGACGCGGGCATGCGCGACGCCGACTGGCTGATGACCCACTTCGGCACGGATCCGCTGTTCTGCATGCATCCCACCCGTGCCGCGAACCGGCCGGCCCGGATCGTGCAGCAGTACTGGAGCATCTACCCGCAGTTCCTGCGCGACCTGTTCGTCCAGGCGTTCGTCGACGGCATGGACAACCCGGGTGCCCGGATCACGGAGGGCCAGTGGATCAAGGCCCTCGACCGGCTCCGCGACGGGATGCTGGCGTGCCCCACCTGCGGCACCACCAACTTCTGGAGCGCGACGGAGGACAGCGTGACCTGCTGGCAGGACGGCACCCAGGTGCGTCCGCCGTACCTCCTCGACGTGGGACGGCGCACGGTCGCCGTCGGCCCGCAGGCCACGATCCGCTCCGACCACCTGACCTCCGGGGTGGACCATCCGCAGGTGCTCGCCCAGGCCCGCCGCCACCCCGACGCCCCCGATCGGTGGGGGCTGCACAACGCCTCCGACTTCTCCTGGCCGGTCGCCTACCCGGGTGGCCAGAACTTCCTGCTGGAGCCGGACCGCACCATCGAGCTCGTCGCCGGCGCGCGGATCCAGATCCGTAACGCCACGGTCCAGGTCCGCCGCCCCGCATCGGGCGGGCCGGAGTGAGCCGCGGGTCCGGCCTCGTGGTGGAGGTCGACGGCCGGGTCCTGCGCCTCGACGGCAAGGACGTCTACCGGATCGGCCGGGCGATCGAGTCCGACGTCGTGCTGACGGCCGGCTCGGTGTCGCGCCAGCACGCCGAGCTGCGAGCCAGCGACTACGGCTGGGTGCTGGTCGACAGCGGCAGCCAGTTCGGCACCTATGCCGACGACGAGTGGGTCACCGAGTATCCGATCGAGCGACGGAGCCTGGTCCGGTGCGGTCCGCCCGTCACCGGCGCCACCTTGGTGGTCGTGCCGGCCGAGGAGTACGACGTCGTGGCGGCCACGCCGCCACGTGCGGTGGCCGAGACCGACTGACCGGCGTCGACGCCTCCTGACGTGCCTGTACCCCCGCGGCGATCGAGGTCGCGGGGTGTGGGGCGGGGTCGCTACTCGTCCGGCGGGTGTCCGGCGTGGATGGGGTGGGTGCCGTGGTGGTCGACGCGGAACCGGAACCCGGCGGGGCTGGTCCACACATAGGACCCGGGCATGACGATGTCGTAGTGCCAGGTGGAGTGGGTCTTCGCCCGATGGTGGCGCCGGCACAACGCGACCTCGTTGCACGGACAGGTCGGTCCGCCCTGACCGTAGGGTCGGGCGTGGTCGACGTCGCAACGTTGCGCAGGTCGGGTGCAGTGGGGGAACCGACAGGCGTGGTCCCGCAGGATCACGCGGGTGCGGTGACGGTCGGGGATCTCATACGAGTCGACGGGGAGGTGGTCGGCGAGGTCGATGACCGGTCGCACGATGATCGTGGTGTCCTTGGTCCGCAGCCATTCCCGGATCTGGGCCGAGGTGATGGGGCAGCGGCCCTCCTCCCACCGACCCACCGGGTTCGCGAACGGATTGTCCCCGGCCAGAGTGGTGTCGGTGATGTGGACGTTGAGGATGACCTTGCGGCCGGGGACGGTGGTGATGATCTCTTCGGTGTCGGGGTCGGGGATCAGCAGGTCCAGGGCGAGGTCGTGGCGGGCGAGCTCGGCGGCGGCCTTGGAGCGGCGCACATCGAGCGTCGAGTCGTCACCGAGCTTCGCGAGGGTCTCGGCTCGTCGGGCGACTGCTTGGTTCAGGTCGTGTCCGTCGGCGGCGTCCATGAGGGCGTCGAGGTGGACCAGGCCGTGCTCGTCGACTCCGCTGAGGTCGAACCGTCGCCGGTCGGCCGCGGCCTGTCGTTCGGCTTCGGCCTGTTTGGGGTCGAACCGGATCACCGCTTCGGCGACGAGTCGTTCGAGCTGGGCCCACCCGACGCCGGAGGCATCGAAGAGCTGCCGATCGACGAACGCGGCCGCGTCGGCTGAGAGGGGGCGGGTGAGGTCGGCGATCCGTTCGGCCCGCCACGGCGCCAACCGGCCCGCGACCACGGCGGCGTAGACGTGGGGGAGGCGCCAGGCGCACTCGATCACCCGCCCCACATACGCCCGTCCACCGTCCGGGGTGCGGCCGAGGACGGCGATGAGCTCCATCAACGCGAACTCCGACACCAACGGCGCACCCGCTCCGGCGATCGGGACCCCGGTGTCGAGGTACCCCTCGGTGATCGTCGCCGCGCCCTCGGGGCTGTCGACGATGTGGTCGCCGGCCCATTCCACGATTCCGGCCCACTCCTCGACGAGGAGCTGGTTGCGGGCCTCGACCCCAGCACCCAGCCGCGACAGCAGCGAGGCTGTCGTGCGAGTCGTGGTTCCGAGATCCATGACTGGATCCTCCCACCCACCCGCGACACTTCAAAGCACCGGAAACCCGCCTGGGGACAGGCGAAACCGGATCAGCGGGTGTGGAGAACCAACGGCTCCGATGGTGACGAACGAGGACCGTGGGATCCGACGACAGAAGTCAGCTGGCCTTCTTCGCCGCCGCCTTCTTCGTGGTCTTCTTGGCGGCCGACTTCTTGGCGGTGGTCTTCTTGGCGGTCTTCTTCGCAGCGGTCTTCTTGGCGGCTGTCTTCTTGGTGGCCGGCTTCTCCTCGGCCTCTCCGCGCGACGTCTTGGCCGCCTCGACGGAGCGCTGCAGCGCGGCCAGCAGGTCGACGACCTCGCCGCCGGTCTTGGCCGACGTCTCGGTGCGCTGCACCTCGCCGCCCTCGATCTTCGTCTTGACGACGGCCTCGACCGCGTCGGCGTAGTCGTCGCTGAACTCGGCCGGGTCGAAGTCGCCCGACAGCGTCTCGACGAGCATGTGGGCCATCTTGACCTCGGCGTCCTTGACCTCGCCGCTCTCGACGCTGAAGTCGGGCGTGCGGATCTCGTCGGGCCACATCATCGTCTGCAGCACGATCACGTCGTCGCGCACCCGCAGCACCGCGGTGGTGACCCGCTGGCGCAGCGCCACGGTGACCACGGCCATCCGGTCGGCGTCGAGGAGGGCCTGGCGCAGCAGCGCGTACGGCTTGGCGCCGGTCCCCTCCGGCTCCAGGTAGTAGGACTTCTCGAAGAGCAGCGGGTCGATCTGGTCGCTCGGCACGAACTTCTCGACCGCGATCTCCCGCGACGACGTCGTCGGCAGGTTGGCCAGGTCGTCCTCGGTGAGGATGACCATCTCGCCGTCCTCGGTCTCGTACCCCTTCGCGATGTCGGAGTACGGCACCTCCTCGCCGTCGATCGCGCAGATCCGCTGGTACTTGATCCGGCCGCCGTCCTTGGCGTGCACCTGCCGGAACGAGACGTCGTGGCTCTCGGTCGCGCTGTAGAGCTTGACCGGGACGCTGACGAGGCCGAACGAGACGGCACCCTTCCAGATCGCACGCATGGGACGAGCCTACGCGCTGGCAGCCCCCCTTGCCCGGCATGATGGGCTGGTGCCCGACCCCCGACCACTCCGGCCGATGCTCGCCACGCCCGGCACCCACGTGCCGCGCGGTGAGGAGTGGTGTCACGAGGTCAAGTGGGACGGCGTCCGCGCGATCGGCTCGGTGGCGTCGGGTGCGGTGACCCTGACCAGCCGCAACGGCAACCGGATCGGTGCGGCCTGGCCCGAGCTGGTCACGCCGCCCGCGAGGATCGAGGACGTGGTGGTCGACGGCGAGATCATCGCGCTCAACCAGCGTGGCGTGCCCGACTTCCGGGTCCTTGCCGAGCGGATGCACGTCCGCAACCCCACGGCGGTGGCTCGCCTGGCCGCGCGCGTCCCGGCGACCTACATGGTCTTCGACCTGCTCCACCTCGACGGGGACGACCTGTGCGGGCTGCCGCTGCACGAGCGCCGCCGCCGGCTCGCCGATCTCGACCTGACCAGGTCGGGCTGGCAGGTCCCGGTCGAGTACGACGACGGCGAGATGCTCCACGAGGCGACCCGGGCGCAGGGGCTGGAGGGGATCGTCAGCAAGCGGCGCGACTCGGTCTACCGACCCGGTGAGCGCAGCCAGCACTGGCTGAAGCTCCCGCACCGCTACCGCGGCTCGTTCGTGGTGGGTGGCTGGCGGCCCCAGGTCGGCACGAGCGACCGGCTGGCCGCGCTGCTGGTGGGGGAGCCGACGGCCGACGGGCTGGCCTTCCGTGGCCGGGTCGGCAGCGGGATCGGGCCGAAGCAGTCCCGGGTCCTGGCCGAGCTGCTCGTGTCGCTGACCCGCGCGACCAGCCCGTTCGGCGACGAGCTGCCCCGCGTCGACGCGGAGGGCACGATCTGGGTGGAGCCGGTCGTGGTGGTCGACGTGGACACCCACGGGGTCGGCTACGAGCGGCTGCGGCAGCCGTCGTACCGCGGCGTGCGCACGGACCTCACCCCGGAGGATCTCTGATGGCGAAGCAGGGGGACCACCCGCAGACCGAGGTCCACGTCGACGTGGAGGGCCGCACCCTGCGTCTCACCAACCTCGAGAAGGTGCTCTACCCGAGCACCGGTACCACGAAGGGCGAGGTGCTCGACTACTACGTCCGGGTCGCCCCGGCGCTCCTGCCGCACCTCGTGGGGCGTCCCGTGACCCGGATCCGCTGGCCGCACGGCGTCGGCGACCTGAGCTTCTTCGAGAAGAACGCGCCGCGGGGCACGCCGAGCTGGGTGCGCACCGCCGAGGTGCCCACGACGGGCAGCCGCGGGCCGAGCCGGCATGGCGACACGCTGGTCTTCCCGATCATCGAGGACCTCCCGACGCTGGTCTGGGCGGTCAACCTCGCCGCCCTCGAGCTCCACGTCCACCAGTGGACCGTCGACGCGGACGACGAGCCGGTCGGCGCGGACCGGCTGGTCATCGACCTCGACCCGGGGGAGCCCGCCGGGTTGCACGAGTGCTGCCAGGTCGCGCTGCACGTGCAGGAGGCGCTCGCCGCGCGCGACCTCGACGCGGTGGCGGTCACGAGCGGCAGCAAGGGCCTCCACCTCTACGCACCCCTGTCTGAGCCGCTGCCCTCGGCCGAGACCAGCGAGCTCGCGAAGGAGATCGCCGAGGAGCTCCAGGCTGCTCACCCTCAGCTGGTCACCGCCACCATGACCAAGGCCCGGCGGCGCGGGAAGGTCTTCCTCGACTGGTCGCAGAACGCCGGCTCGAAGACCACTGTGGCGCCGTACTCCCTGCGGGGTACGCCGCGTCCCCAGGTCGCCACGCCGATCGGCTGGGACGAGGTCGCCGAGGGTGCCGAGGACCCGCTCGGCCTCGACCAGTTCACGCCTGCACAGGTGCTGGGGCGCGTCGAGGAGTACGGCGACCTGTTCGGAGTCTGATGGCGCGAGCGTGTCGCAGGTCGTGCTGAGTTTGATGGCGCGAGCGCGTCGCTCCTTCGTCGCGCCGCGCTGCCGCGCCCGCGGTTGGCCTTCGTAGGCCCAACCTCGGCCTGGCGGCACGACTGCGGCACGACGCGAAGCGCCGTCCTTCGTCGGCTCCGGTCGCTCCTTCGTCGCTTCCTACGCCTCCGCGCCCGGCGTTCGTGTCGTAGCCGCCGGGTGTTGGAGGGCGCGAGCGTGGCCCCGATCGTCAGTCCACGCGCCGGCGCATGGCGTAGACGTCGAACTGCGTCACCGCGCCCGCCGGGTCACCGCCCGAGCCGACCGCGTGTGCCACCTGGTCGGGGGAGACGGCGTGGTCGGCCTCGTCGAGCGTGGCGTCGATGAGCATCTGGAACTCCGGCAGCGGGTGGTCCACCCGCTGCGCCGTCGCGTCGATGCGCCAGCCGGCCCGGCCGAGCTCGTTGAACAGTCCCATCAGGGTGGTGTTCTTCTCGGCGGCGACGCCTTCGAACCCGTCGGCGGCCTCGATCAGGTAGACCGGCCGGGTCACGGCGAGCGCGGCGGCGTCGTACAACGGCACCCACAGGCGCGCGTACTCGTACGACCGCTTCGCGCTCACCCGTCCAGTGTAGGACCGGATCGGGGTCAGGCCGAGCGCAACGGACGAACGGCGGCCGGGTCGACCACGTTGGCCAGGTCGAACCCCGCCCCGAGGACCAGCCCGTTGGCCGCGATCGCGGGCGCGTCGACGACGTCCGCGACGATCGCGGTCACGTTGTCGCGGCTCCCGCCGTCGAGGGCGTCCAGCACCAGCCGGTCGACCGCCGAGCTCGGGCCGGGGAGGCCGAGGGTGCGGCCGATCGCGGCGGGGGAGAGCACGTCGCTGATCCCGTCGCTGCACAGCAGCAGCCGGTCGCCGGGGCGCAGGTCCAGCAGGATCACGTCGGGGTCGGGGACGTGCTCGCCGTCGACCGCCTGCAGCACGACGTTGCGGTACGGCGAGGCCGCCGCCTCCGCGGGCGTGAGCCGGCCGCCGTCGACCATCGCCTGGACCAGCGTCTGGTCGTGGGAGAGCTGGCTGAGCTCGCCGTCGCGCAGCAGGTAGGCGCGCGAGTCGCCGACATGGGCGAGCGCGGTGTGGATCCCGTCGGTCAGGACGGCGGTCAGCGTCGTCGCCATCCCGGTGCGGCGCGGGTCGGCCGCGATCCCGGCGGCGAGCTGGGCGTGCGCCTCGCGCGCGGCCGCGCCGAGCAGACGGGCCGGCTCGTGACCGGGGTGCGCGAGAGCTCGGGCGCTGACGACGTACGTCGTCGTGGCGGAGGCGACCTCACCGGCCTCGGCGCCGCCGACCCCGTCGGCGACGCACAGCAGATAGGGCCCGGCGAACCCGGCGTCCTCGTTGTTCGTGCGCACCCGGCCGGTCTCGCTGTGCGCAGCGAAGCGGAACTGGAGCACGGCACTCACCTCCCGGATCGTGCTTGTTCAACGCCCGGGAGGGGCGCCGGAGTTCCCGGGGAGCCTCAGCGCAGGAAGCCCACCTGGCCGCTGGTGCTGCGCCCGATCTCGACGTAGGCCAGCTTGGCGGTCGGCACGATGGTCACCTTGCCCTTGGTGTCGGTCAGGGTGACCACACCGTCGGCGGTCGCGATCGCGTCGGCCACCTGCTTCGCGACGGACTCGTGGGACTCGTCGGTCTCGATCACGAGCTCCCGGGCGGTGTTCTGCACACCGATCTTGACCTCGACGGTCATGGTCACACTCCTCGTTCGTGGGGATGGCGCAAGCCTAGTCAGGCCCGCCTCAGACCTCGGTGTGGTCCTCCGTGAGCGGATACCCCCGGATGCCGCGCCAGGCCAGGCCCGCCACCAGGGCGGTGGCGTCGTCGCGGGTCAGGCCCGCCATGGCGCCGTCGGTCTCGGTGAGCCAGAACCGGGCGCTGACCTGGGCCATTCCCACCAGCGAGACCGCGAGCAGCTGCGACGCGGCGGCCGGGAGCGCGGTGTCGTCCTCGATCACGGCGGCGATCATCGCGGCGCACTCGGTCGTGACCCGGTCGACGTGGCCGCGGACCGCGGGCTCGTTGGTGAGGTCGGACTCGAAGACCAGCCGGAACGCGCCGGTGTCGTGGCCGACGTACGCGTAGAACGCGTCGATCGCGGCCGCCACCCGCTGCTTGTTGTCCTGGGTGGACTCCAGGGCGCGGCGGCAGTTGGCGATGATCGAGTCGCAGGCGACGTCGAGGATGGCGAGGTAGAGCTCGAGCTTGCCCGGGAAGTGCTGGTAGAGCACGGGCTTGGACACCCCGGCCCGTTCGGCGATGTCGTCCATCGCCGCGGCGTGGTAGCCCTGCGCGACGAAGACCTCCAGCGCCGCGGCGAGCAGCTGTGCGCGCCGCTCGCGCCGCGGGAGTCGTACGCCGCGCGGTCGGGGCTCGTCGAGGTTGAACTGCTCGGTCACCACAGCATGGAGCCTACTCGTTGGTAGCCGGGGTCCGGATGCCGGGACGTGGCGCCGGGCCCTTGGCGCCGGCAGGGACCATGGAAGGGCCGAGGGAACAGTCGGGGCCGGCACCGCGTTGGCCCTGGACAGCCCCCATCCCATCTGCAGTACCCCGAGGAGTACGCCGTGAGCTTTCCCGCGCTGGTCGAGCCGGCCACCGAGCTGACCATCGACGAGGTCCGCCGCTACAGTCGCCACCTGATCATCCCCGACGTCGCGATGGACGGTCAGAAGCGCCTCAAGAACGCCAAGGTGCTGGTCATCGGCGCCGGCGGTCTCGGCAGCCCGGCGCTGCTGTACCTCGCCGCCGCGGGTGTCGGCACCCTCGGCATCGCCGAGTTCGACGAGGTCGACGAGTCCAACCTGCAGCGCCAGGTCATCCACGGCATGTCCGACCTCGGCAAGTCGAAGGGCCTCTCGGCCAAGGAGTCGATCCTCGAGATCAACCCGCTGGTCAACGTGGTCCTCCACGAGACGCGCCTCGACAACGACAACGTCATGGACGTCTTCCAGGGCTACGACCTCATCGTCGACGGCACCGACAACTTCGCCACGCGCTACATGGTCAACGACGCGGCGTACTTCCTCGGGATCCCCTACGTCTGGGGCTCGATCTACCGCTTCGACGGCCAGGCCTCGGTGTTCGCGCCCACCATGGCCGACGACGCCCCCTGCTATCGCTGCCTCTACCCGGAGCCCCCGCCGCCGGGCATGGTGCCCTCGTGCGCCGAGGGCGGCGTGCTCGGTGTCCTGTGCGCGAGCATCGGCTCGATCCAGGTCAACGAGGCCATCAAGCTGCTCATCGGTGCCGGCGAGCCGGCCATCGGCAAGCTCGTCATCTACGACGCCCTCGAGCTGGAGTGGCGCAAGCTGAAGGTGCGCAAGGACCCCAACTGCGCGCTGTGCGGCGAGAACCCCACCGTCACCGGCCTCATCGACTACGACGCGTTCTGCGGCGCGATCTCCGAGGAGGCCGCCGACGCCGCGGTCGACGCCACCATCTCGGTCACCCAGCTCGCGTCGATGATCAAGGAGCGCGAGGAGGGCAGCCGTGACTTCGTCCTGGTCGACGTGCGCGAGCCCGCCGAGGCCGAGATCAACCACATCCCGGGCGCGGTGCTCATCCCGAAGGGCGACTTCCTCAACGGCACCGCCCTCGGCCAGCTGCCGCCGGTCGACTCGGGCAAGCAGGTCGTCCTGCACTGCAAGAGCGGTGTCCGCTCGGCCGAGTGCCTGGCGATCGTCAAGGGCGCCGGGTACGACGACGCGGTCCACGTGGGTGGCGGCGTGGTGGCCTGGGTCAACCAGATCGACCCGAGCCAGCCCAGCTACTGAGTTTGATGGCGCGAGCGCGTTCGTAACCGCGACGCGGCGTCGTCGTTGGTCCAGGCACGCGGCCGCACAGCCGCGTCGCACCAATCGGAGGGCGCCCGGCCACGTCGGTCGGGTCGCACCGAGGGAGCACCCGAGAGCCCCGTCCAGCCGGACGGGGCTCTCGGCTTGTCCGAGGCGCCCGGCATGATCGTCTCGTGGACGAGGGGTACGTCGAGCGGGTGCTCGACCTGGTCGAGCAGGTGCCGCCGGGGCGCGTCACGACGTACGGCGCGGTGGCGGCCGTCGTCGGAGGGGGACCCCGTCAGGTGGGGTCCGTGATGGCGAGGTACGGCGGCCCGGTGCCGTGGTGGCGGGTGGTGCGTGCCGACGGAACGCTCCCGCCGAGCCACGACGACCGGGCCCGCACGGCGTACCTCGCCGAGGGCACCCCGCTGCGCGACAGCAGCGGGGCCCTCGACATGCGCCGGGCCTTCTGGGACCCGGCGACGGGGGACTAGCCCGGGAGTCTCAGCTCAGGACAGCGCCGCGACGGCGGCGTCGTAGTCCGGCTCGGTCGCGATCTCGGGGACCAGCTGGGAGTGGAGCACGGAGCCGTCGGCGTCGACCACGACGACCGAGCGGGCGAACAGGCCGGCGAGCTTGCCGTCGGCCATCCGCACGCCGTAGTCGTCGCCGAAGGACGAGCGGAAGCCGGAGCCGACCTGGACGTTGTCGATGCCCTCGGCGCCGCAGAAGCGGCCCAGGGCCGGCGGCAGGTCCTGCGAGACGTTGATGACCGTCGTGTTGTCGAGGCCGGCGGCGAGCTCGTTGAACTTCCGCACGCTGGCCGCGCAGACACCGGTGTCGATGCTCGGGAAGATGTTGAGGACAGCACGCTGGCCCTCGGGGAGGGTGATGCTGCTGAAGTCCGCGCCGGTGAGCTCGAAGGTCGGGGCGGAGGAGCCGACGGAGGGGAGGTCGCCGACGGTCTGGACGGGGTTCCCCCCGAGTGCAGTGGTAGCCATGTCCCCTTGTCTAGCAGGTGACCGTACGCCGTCCGTCACCGGAGGCGGCCGAGGAGGCCGGCGGCCTTGCGCACGTCGAGCAGGCGTCGCTCCCAGGTGATCCCGACGACCGTCAGCAGCGCCCCGGCCAGCCCGATCCAGACCCACTTCGGGAACTCGCCGGCGTAGGGCCCGAGCTCGCGCAGCACCACCGCCGCACCGACGCCCGCGCCCACGACCAGCGGCGCGCTCCAGCGCATCGCCGCGCCGGCCACGGTCAGCGCCAGGCAGGCACCGCCGAGGGCCAGCGCCCGCAGCGACACGGGGTCGCCGAGCACCCAGATCAGGGAGGGCACGGTCGCGAGCAGCAGCCCGGGGAGCAGCGCCTCGACGGTGCCGACCGCCGCCGAGCGCCGGAGCCGCCACAGGCCGAACGCGAGCAGCGCGGCCGAGAGAGGCAGCGTGTACGGCTCCGGCTCGGCGACGTCGAGGTCGGCCAGCCGCACCCAGCTGGCCAGCAGCAGGAGTCCGGCGCCCGCGAACGCGCAGCCGCGGCGCGACTCGTGCAGCAGCGCCGTCCCGCACAGCAGGAAGCCGCCCACCGTCAGCCACAGTGCCGCGTAGCCGCCGACGTCCGTGGTGGTCGACAGCGAGACGGGCAGGGCGAGGAGGGCGACCACGGTCGCGGACGCCTCGACGTCGATGCGGGGCAGGGCGAGGGCGAGCACGCCCACGACGAGCAGGACCGGGATCGAGACCCAGGCGGCGTCGTCGCCGATCACCATGACCGCCGCGGCCGTGGCCAGGCCGAGCGCCGCCGGGGCGCCGATGCCCGCCACGACGCGGGTCGCCTGCTGCCGGCCGAGGACGGCCACGGCGACGAGCCCCACGGCCAGCGGTGCGACGTGGACCAGCACGAGGCCGTCGCTGGGCAGCGCGCCCATCGCGACCGCCGCCGTCACCGTCACGGTCACGAGGGCCCACACCGTGGCCTCCACGCCGGCCGTCCGCAGCGCGAGCACCGCGCCGCCGAGGGCCACCACGGCGAGCACGGCGAGCGGCGCGGCCAGCGGGACGTCGTACGAGGCGACGGTGGTGGCGAGGGAGACGCCCGTGACGAGGCCGGCGACCCGGCCCCAGGCGGGCAGCGTACGCAGCGTGCGGTCTCGGTCGATGAGGGCGACGCAGGCGAGAACCGTCAGGAGGGAGGGAACCAGCAGGGCCGGCTCGGTCACCGGGTCGGGCGTCGTGAGCCGTACGCCGAACGGCCGGTCCAGGACGTCGGCCACCTGGGACCAGCGGTCGAGCGCGTCGGCGGTCGTCCGCAGCGCGAGGCCGACGAGCACGAGGCTGCCGGTGGCGGCGGGAGCGATGGCGACGATCCGGGCCGCCCGGGGGAGCGCGCCCAGGGCGAGCACCCAGGCGGCCGTCGTCCCGAGGGCGACGAGACCCACGGTGCGGGCATCGGTGTCGACGGACGGGAGGGTGAGGACGACGGTCACGAGCATCGCGGCGCCGCTGGCGCCGGCGAGCAGCAGGGCGCGGTGCCGGACGACGGCGCCGGGGACCAGCAGCACGGCTGCGCTGACGAGCAGCGACCAGCCGGTGCCGTCGATCCAGAGCCGGCGCAGGTCGGGCGTCGCGAGGGACTCGGCGAACGCGGCACCGGCCGTGCAGAGCCAGACGAGGCCGGCAGCGCCGGCGGCGCTCCACAGCAGAGCGGCGGCACCGGTGCGGCGGCCGAGCAGGACCGCGCCCACCGCCAGAGCGGTGATGACGTGGCCGGCGACCAGCCAGTGGTCGGTGGCGCTGGCCGCGCCGGCGTACCCGGTGAACAGGCCGATGCCGGCGATCACCTGGGGCGCCACCAGCCTCGGCCGGTCGCCGACCCGGACCAGGCCGAGCCCGGCGCCCGCGAGGGCGACGACCAGGCCGGTGGCGCAGACGATCGCGCCGTCCGGGCCGTCGCCGAACCAGCCCGCGGCACCGGCGCCGACGACGTCGAGCGCGAGCAGGCCGAGTGCCACGACCACGAGCGACTCGCCGGCGATGCGGAGCCCGACCCGGTGCAGCAGCAGCGCGGCGGCGCCGGCCGTCAGGGTGAGACCCGCGAGGACCGCGGTGCGGCCGCCCACGCCCAACGCCGACCAGGACACGGCCAGGAAGATCACCGCCGCGACCAGGAGGCAGAACGCCCCGAGCCCGAGCAGGATCTTCGGGACCGAGGCGAACGAGACGCCGCCGGGAGAGGCGAGCACGAGCGGCGGTGCGGGCGGCGGAGCGGGAGGCGGGGGGACCGGGCCGGGGTAGGACGGCAGGCCGGCCGTCGCCGCGCGCTTCGGCGGCGTCGGCGCGGCGGGAGGCACGAGCGGACCGCCCAGGCTGCTCGGCGCGGCGACCTCGGCGGGCCGGTCGTGGAAGGCGTCGCTCGCGGTGCGGAGCCGCGCCAGGAGCCCGTCGGCCCGCTGGAGCGCGCCGAACAGGTCGGCCGCGACGGGGTGGCGGACGAGCAGGTCGCAGGCCGGGCAGACGGAGATGCCGGTGGGCAGAGCGGAGCGGCAGTCGGGGCAGAGCGACGGGTCGGCGTAGCGCATGAGTACATTCCCCCATCTGTCGCCGCCGGCCGCCAGCGACGCGCCACTCAGACCCCGCTGAGCATCGGTACTCAGGACCCGCTTCCTCCACAGGTCCGGTCCCGTCCTGGGGATGACGCGGGTCGGCCTGTGGACAAGGCTCGGCGTGTCTGTGGACGACACGCCGAGCAACGGTGGATGAGCGAGAACCCCCGTAAAAACCTGGCGAAACCCCTTGCCACCCACGGGTGGACGGGCGTAGAACTTCTCCCACGCACTCCTCCGGGAGAGCGGGATCAGCCGGAAGGCGACGATCCAGCCGGCCGGCCACGACCTTCGGGTCGAGGCGAGGCGGCCCCTCACGGGGACGCTGGCCGCGCGAGCCGGGTGACGAGGCTCGCGGGATCGCAGCAGCCGGACGATCGATCGGGAGCGTCACCAGTACCGGTCACCAGAAGGGCCCCTTGCGACTCATACTCGCGAGGGGCCCTTCGCCCATTTCTGTCGGACCGGGGTGGTTGAGTGGCGCCCGTGGACCCCTCGACCGCCCCGACCAGCTACCGCTTCGCCCCGCCCGCCGCGGTCGCGGCGGTGCCGGTGCTCGACGAGCACCAGCAGCAGGTCGTCGACCACCCGGGCGGGCCGTTGCTGGTGCTGGCGGGCCCCGGCACGGGGAAGACCACGACCCTGGTCGAGGCGATCGTCGACCGGATCGAGCGGCGCGGGGCGCGGCCCGACCAGGTGCTGGCGCTGACGTTCTCCCGCAAGGCGGCCGACCAGCTCCGCGACCGGGTGACGGCCCGCCTGGGCCGCACGACCGGCACGCAGCTGAGCTCCACGTTCCACTCCTTCGCCTACGCCCTCGTCCGCCGCTACGCGCCGGCCGGTCTCTACGAGGCGCCGCTGCGCCTGCTGTCCGCGCCCGAGCAGGACGTGATCCTGCGCGAGCTGCTCGCCGACCATCCCGAGTCCGTGCGGTGGCCCGAGCGGTTCCGGCAGGCGATGGCCACCCGCGGCTTCGCGCGCGAGGTGCACGCCGTGCTCGGCCGGGCGCGGGAGAAGGGGCTCGACGGCGAGGCGCTGCGCCGGCTGGGCGAGACCGAGGGCATCGAGGAGTACGTCGCCGCGGGCCTCTTCCTGGAGCAGTACCTCGACTCCCTCGACTCCCTCGGCGCGACCGACTACGCCGACCTCATCCGGCGGGCGCGGATCGAGGCCGAGGACCATCGCACCGAGCTGCGCGAGCAGTTCCGGCACGTGTTCGTCGACGAGTACCAGGACACCGACCCCGGCCAGGTGGCCCTGCTGCAGGCGATCGCCGGTGACGGCCGTGACCTCGTGGCCGTCGGCGACCCGCACCAGTCGATCTACGGGTTCCGGGGGGCGGAGGTGCGCGGCATCCTCGAGTTCCCGACGGCGTTCCCGCGCGCCGACGGCACGCCCGCCGACGTCGTGGCGCTGCGGACGGTGCGGCGCTTCGGCCCCGGCATCCTGGCGCCCGCTCAGCGGGTGGCCGGCCGGATCGGACTACGGGGGACCATCCCTGCCGAGGCCCGCGAGCGGTTCCTCGCTCCCCGGGCCGACGGGTCGGCGTACGGGCCGGGTCGGGTGCAGGTCCGCACCTTCGACACCGAGCGGGCCGAGGCCGAGCACCTCGCCGACCTGCTCCGCCGTGCCCACCTCGAGGACGGGGTGCCCTGGGACGAGATGGCCGTGCTCGTGCGGTCGGGGCGGGCGAGCATCGCGCCCCTGCGCCGGGCGCTCGGCGCGGCCGGGGTGCCGGTGGAGGTCGCCCGCGACGAGGTGCCGCTGGTCCGTGACCCCGCGGTGCTGCCGCTGCTCGAGGGGTTGCGGGCGGTCGTCAACCTCGACAACGACGACCCCGAGCACGTGGAGCACGTCGACGCCGCCCGGGCCGAGGCGCTGCTCACCGGACCACTCGGCGGTCTCGACGCCGGCGACGTCCGCCGGCTGGCGCGGCTGCTGCGCAACCGTGAGAAGGACCTGTGCCAGGAGACCGGGGGCACTCCCCGCAGCTCGCGGGAGCTGGTCCGCCTCGCGGTCCTCGACGCGTCCCACCTCGCCGCGGTCGACGCGCCCGAGGCGGAGCGGGCGCGTGGCCTCGCCGTCCTCCTGGGCCGCGCGCGTGCCGAGCTCGAGGCCGGGGCGAGCGCTGAGGAGCTGTTGTGGACCCTGTGGTCCGGCACCTCCTGGCCACAGCGGCTGCGGCGCTCGGTCGAGACCGGAGGCGGCGCGGCACGTCGGGCACACCGCGACCTCGACTCGATCTGTGCCCTCTTCGACGTCGCGGTCCGCGCCGGCGAGCGTCGCGAGCATCTCGCCGTGGCACCGTTCCTGGAGGGCCTGGTCCAGCAGGAGATCCCGGCCGACACGCTGGCGGATCGCGGGGCCCGCGGCGCGGCCGTGCGGCTGTTGACCGCCCACCGCAGCAAGGGCCTCGAATGGCGCCTGGTCGTCCTCGCCCACGTGCAGGCGGAGGGGTGGCCGGACCTCCGGCGCCGCTCGACACTGCTCCAGGCGGACCGGATCGGGCCCACGACCGAGGGAGGTCTGGTCGGCTCGGTCGTCCCGCCCCTGACCACCCGGGAGCTGCTGATGGAGGAGCGGCGACTGTTCTACGTCGGGTGCACCCGCGCCCGCGAGCGACTCGTCGTGACCGCGGTGCGCTCGAGCGAGGACGAGGGGGAGCAGCCGTCGCGCTTCCTCGACGAGCTGGGCTCCACCGTGGAGCACGTCGTCGGCCGCCCGCCGCGCCCGCTCTCCCTCGATGGGCTCGTGGCCGAGCTGCGTCGCACCCTCGCCGACCCCGACGCCGATCCCGCCCTGCGGGACGCCGCGGCGCGGCGTCTGGCCCGGCTCGCCCGCGAGCGGGTCGGGCGCCGCCTCGCGGCGCCGGCGGCCGACCCGGCGACCTGGTGGGGCACCCGCGCCCCCAGCCGGTCCGCGGAGCCGATCCGCGACGAGGACCGGCCGGTTCCGGTGTCGGCGAGCATGCTCGACGCCCTCGCCGTCTGCCCGACCCAGTGGTTCCTGATCCGCGAGGCGGGCGGCGTCGGCCGTGCCCATCAGTCGGCCAACCTCGGCGAGCTGGTGCACGCCCTCGCCGAGCGGGTGGCCTCGGGCGACGCGCCGCCCGACCCCGATGCGCTGATGGCCCATGTCGACGAGGTGTGGGACCGCCTCGACTTCCGCACGCCGTGGTCCAAGCAGCGTGAGCACGAGCGGGTCCGGGCGGCCCTGGAGCGGTTCGTCGACTGGCACGAGGCCAACCCACGCGAGCTGGTCGGCCGCGAGGAGCGGTTCTCGACCGTGGTCGAGGTGGGTGACGAGCAGGTCCAGGTGACCGGCTATGCCGACCGGGTCGAGCTCGACGCCGACGGCCGGGTCGTGGTGGTCGACCTCAAGACCGGGCGCTCCAAGCCGAGCGACACCTCGGTCAAGACGCACGTCCAGCTCGCGCTCTACCAGTACGCCGTCGACCACGGTGCGCTCGACCCGCCGCCGGGGGAGCTGGCCACGGCACCGCACCAGGCGGGCGGCGCCGAGCTGGTCCAGCTCGGGTTGACGGACGGCGGGCCGGACGCGACCGTCCAGCGGCAGCCGGTCCATGCCGACGACGGCCCGGAGCGCGACGAGCTGCGCGCCCGCCTGTCGCACGCGGCCATGCTGATCCGGGAGGAGCACTTCCCGGCGGTCGCCGGCCAGCAGTGCCGGACCTGCACCTTCGTGTCCCTGTGCCCGGCGAAGAGCGCGGGAGCGGTGGTGGCCCAGTGAACGCCGTGACGGCCGCCCGGATCCCGATGGCGATCGAGACGCCCGCCGACCTGCAGCGTGCGATGAAGGCGCCGTTCCCGCCGAGCGACGAGCAGTGGGCCGCGATCAGCGCGCCGCT
Source organism: Nocardioides carbamazepini (assembly GCF_024614185.1). Lineage (GTDB taxonomy): Bacteria > Actinomycetota > Actinomycetes > Propionibacteriales > Nocardioidaceae > Nocardioides > Nocardioides carbamazepini. Next base: position 181,240 of record NZ_JAHTLF010000024.1, on the reverse strand, counting down.
GCGTCCCGCCGTCGTGATCGCCGGCGCCGGGTCGGGCAAGACCACGCTGATGGCGGCCCGGGTGGTCTACCTCGTGCTGACCGGTCAGGTCCGTCCCGAGGAGGTGCTCGGCCTGACCTTCACGACCAAGGCCGCCGCCGAGCTCCGGCAGCGGATCCGCACGGCGCTGCGCGACGCCGGCGCCCTGGACCCGGTCGGCGGCCCCGTGGACCTCGACGGCGAGGCCGACGAGGTGCTGGAGCCGACCGTCGCGACCTACAACGCCTACGCCTCCGGCCTGCTCACCGACCACGGCCTGCGGATCGGGCACGAGCCCGACACCCGGGTGATCACCGACGCCGCGCGCTACCAGCTCGGCGCGCGGGCGGTCGACCGGTTCACCGGCCAGATCGACCTGCTCACCGACCATCCTGAGACCGCGATCCAGAACCTGCTCGCCCTCGACTCCGCGATGAGCGAGCACCTGGTCACGCCCGACCGGGTGCTCGACCACGACGCGGCGGCGCGGCGCGGGTTCGACCGGGCGCGCAACGAGGAGCTGGCCGGCAAGGCGCGCAAGACCTACGTCGACGCCATCGACAAGGCGATCAGCGCGATCGACCGGAGGGCCGAGCTGCTGCAGCTCGTGGCGGCGTACCGGCGGCTGAAGCGCGACCTGGGCCTGATGGACTTCTCCGACCAGATCGAGCTCGGTGCCCGGCTCGCGGCCGAGCGCCCCGAGGTCGGGGCGGTCGAGCGCGGCCGGTTCAAGGTGGTGCTGCTCGACGAGTACCAGGACACCTCGGTCGCCCAGGCGATCATGCTGTCCCGACTCTTCTCCGGGCCCGATCCCGGCGCGGGGCTCGGGCACGCGGTGACGGCGGTCGGTGACCCCAACCAGGCGATCTACGGCTGGCGTGGTGCGTCGGTCGCCAACATCCTCAACTTCGCCGAGACCTTCCCGGCGACCGACGGCACGCCCACGACCTACGCGCTGACCGTCAACCGGCGCTCCGACCGGCGGATCCTCGCGGTCGCCAGTCACCTCGCCGAGCCGTTGTACGGCGCCCTGGAGCTGCGTGGCGCAGGCGTCGCCCGGCTGCGCGCTCCCGACGGTGCCGCGGACGGCGCCGTGGAGGCGCGCACGTTCGAGACGCAGCGTGACGAGCTGACCTGGCTGGCCGACGCGGTGCGCGACGCCCACGGGGGTGAGCCGGGTGACTGGGCCGGCATCGGGGTGCTCACGCGTGACAACGCGCATGCAGAGCTGGTCTTCGACGCGCTGACCAGCGCCGGGGTGCCGGTCGAGATCGTCGGCCTGTCCGGGCTGTTGCGGCTGCCCGAGATCGCCGAGATCGTGGCGGTGCTGCGGCTGTTGCACGATGTGACCGACAACGCCGCCCTGCTGACCCTGCTGGCCGGCCCGCGCTGGGCGATCGGCCCGCGCGACCTGCGGCTGCTCGGCCAGCGGGCCGGCGACCTGGCCGGTCGTCGCGGCCGGTCCGCCGAGCAGGTGTCCGTGGCCGAGCAGCTCGTCGCGATCGCCGACGGCATCGACCCCGCCGAGACCCCGTGCCTCGACGACGCGCTCGCCGATCCGGGGGAGGCCGCCTACTCCGCGGAGGCGCGGTCGCGGTTCGGGCTGCTCCGCGACGAGCTGCGACTGCTGCGCTCCTCGGTGGGAGAGCCGCTGCTGGACCTGGTCCGGCGGATCATCGACGTCACCGGCGCCGACGTCGAGCTCGCCTCCGCGGTGAGCCCGGCTGCGGCGGCCCGCCGCGACAACCTCGACCTCTTCGTCAAGGCGGTCGCCGACTTCCAGGCGGTCGACGGTGACGTCTCCCTGCCGGCCCTGCTCGCCTATCTCACGGCCGAGGACGACCAGGGCAACGGCCTCGACGTCGCGACGCCGACCGAGGCCGACTCGGTCAAGCTGCTCACCGTCCACCGCTCCAAGGGCCTGGAGTGGGGCACGGTGTTCTGCGTCGGGGTCTGCGAGTCGCGGTTCCCGTCCGCCCAGGGGCGGACCCTGTGGGTGTCGTCCCCGGCGGTGCTGCCGGCGCCGCTGCGTGGCGACGCCGGGGACCTCCCGCAGCTCGAGGGGTTCGACAAGGCGGCGCTCGACGACTATCGGCGACGGACGAAGGCACACGAGGCCGACGAGGAGCTCCGGCTCGGGTACGTCGCCTTCACCCGGGCCGCGCGCCGGCTCGCGGTGTCCTCCTACCAGTGGGGGCCGCGCAAGACGCCCTACGGTCCCTCGGCCTTCCAGGAGGCGGTCCGGGAGGTCCTCACGTCGTGGGGCATGCCGCCCGAGCCGTGGCTCACCCGCCCCGAGAAGGGCGCCGCCAACCCCTACGACGCCGAGGATCCGTCGCGGCCCTGGCCGGTCGACGGTCTGGGTGAGGAGGCGCGGCTGCGCCTCGACGCGGCGGCGCGGGTGGCCGCGGCCGACCCCGCCGCCGTCGACCGGGACCTCGACATCGTCACCGCCGCGCGGGTCGCCGAGTGGGACGCCGAGATCGAGCAGCTCCTCGCCGAGGCCCGCCTCGCGTCGGGGGCGGGCAGCGAGATCGTCGTCCCGCTGCCGTCGTCGCTGTCGGCCACCGCCCTCGGCCGGCTGCGCGACGACCCGGAGGACTTCGCCCGCGACCTGGCGCGCCCGATGCCGCGCCCGCCCGCGCCCGCGGCGCGGTTCGGGACCCGCTTCCACGCCTGGGTCGAGGCGCGGTTCGGCCAGCAGGGCCTCTTCGATCCCGACGAGCTCGCGGGCCGCGCCGACGCCGGGATCGATGACGAGGCGGACCTCAAGGAGCTGGTCGCCCGCTTCGAGGAGGGGCCGTTCGGCAGCCGTGAGCCACATGCGGTCGAGGCGCCCTTCGCACTCGTCCTCGGCGGCGGCGACGGCCGGCGCCAGGTCGTCCGGGGCCGGATCGACGCGGTCTACGCCGAGCCCGACGGCACCTTCCTGGTCGTCGACTGGAAGACGGGCACCCGGCACGACGCCGACCCGTTCCAGCTCGCGCTCTACCGGCTGGCCTGGGCCGAGCTCGAGGGCGTCGACCCCGATCGGGTGCGTGCGGGCTTCTTCTACGTCCGCACCGGCGAGCTCGTCGTCCACGACGACCTGCCGGACCGCGGTGAGGTGGAGAAGCTCCTCGGTTGAGCGTCGCCAGGTGGGCTCAGCCTCGATCCGTGGAAGGCCACCTGCTACGCGACACCACAGCGGCGCGCTGGCGGCGTTGCAGCCGCTCAACAGTGCAACCCGGACTGCCCTCGCGGCTGCGCCTTGCCATCGCACCCCTGTGGTGCCGCTCGCGACGGTGCCCTTCCACGGATCGAGGCTCAGAGCCGGACGACGCGGATCTCCGGGGGCTCGGCGAGACTCTGGCCGACCACGCAGTAGCGCTCGGTCGCGGTGGCGAGCCGGGCCAGCGCGGCGTCGTCGGCGTCGGTGTCGACGGCGATGACGACCACGATGTCCCGGACGCCGACCGGCGCGTCCCGGTCGATGGCGAGCGTGCCGCGGGCGTCCCACCATCCGTCGGCAGCGAGCCGCGCGGAGCGGATCTCGACCCCCATCGCCGTTGCCACGGCGCGCAGCGTGACCCCGGCGCACGCCAGGATGGCCTGCAGCAGGAGGTCGGCCGAGCAGGCGTCCTCGCCGTCACCCCCCGCGGCCGGGTGCAGCCCGGCCCGGACCAGGCCGGCGAAGCCGCCGACGGTCGCCGTGACGCCGGGATCGCGGTAGTCGCCCGCGGCGATGGCCGGGATCCGGGCGGCGGCCGGGTCGGTGCGGTACCGCTCCTTGAGGGGCGCCTGAGCGGCGCGCAGGGTGCTGGCGTCCATGGTTCAGCCTAGGCCCCTAGGCTCGGCGTGTGACGTTCCCGCACCTCTCGCTGGTCGCCGACCCCCATGACCGCCTCGGGCTGCTCCGCAGCGACGCCGCATGGCTGGAGGAGCGCTGGGCCGACCCGACCGGTCGGGTGCTCGTGATCGCCGGCACCCGGGTCCGCCCCGGACCGGACGGGCTCGAGTGGATGTCGACCGCGGACGCGCCGGACGGCGTACGGGTGCTGCTGGGGGCGCGCGGCGAGGTGACCTGGTGGGCGGTGATCGTGCCGGGCGAGGCCGCGTCGGCCGAGCCGGAGCGGTGGCTGCCGCTGCGTGGGCTGCTCCCGTTCCTCGGTGCCGGCCAGGGCGACGGCCAGCGCGACGGGCGGCGCGTCGGACCGGGCGACGGGCCGGGTGTCGCGCCGCTGGTGTTCCATGCGATCGGGCTGGCCGAATGGCACTGGGCACACCGCTTCTGCCCCCGCTGCGGGGGATCGCTCGTCCCGCGGGCGGCGGGGCACGAGCTGGTGTGCGTGGACTGCGGCAAGCCGCAGTTCCCGCGCTCGGACCCGGCCGTGATCATGCTGATCGCGGCGGGGGAGCCGGGAGCGCCCGACGAGCGCTGCCTGCTCGGGCGCAACCACAGCTGGCCCGAGGGCCGGTTCTCGACGCTGGCCGGGTTCTGCGAGCCGGGGGAGTCGCTGGAGGACGCCGTGCGCCGGGAGGTGCTGGAGGAGACCGGCGTGGGCGTCGGTGAGGTGACCTACTTCGGCAACCAGCCCTGGCCGCTGCCGTCGAGCCTGATGCTGGGCTTCCACGGACGGGCGGTGTCCGAGCAGATCCGGCTCGACGACGACGACGTCGAGGACGCGCGCTGGTTCACCCGCGAGGAGATGCGCCGCCAGGCCGCCGACGGCACCCTGGTGCTGCCCGGAGGAGTGTCGATCAGCCGCTCGCTGGTCGAGGACTGGTACGGCGGGCCGCTTCCGGGCAGCTGGTGAGGTCAGGCCCCGATCTGCTGGAGCTCGTCGAGCTTGGCCTTGACCTGGGCGACGCTCGGGTTGGTCTGCGCGGTGCCGTCGGTGTAGACGAGGGTCGGCACGGTCTGGTTGCCGTTGTTGGCGGACTCGACGATCGCGGCGGCCTCGGGCTGCTGCTCGATGTCGACGATGTCGAAGGCGATGCCCTCCCGGTCGAGCTGGCTCTTGAGGCGCTTGCAGTAGCCGCACCAGGGAGTGGTGTACATCGTGAACGAGCTCATCGTTGTGTCGCCTCCGCCGTCTAGGGTCTGTGCGTCCACCCAACCACGCCCGTGAAGGAGATGTTCCCCCGCCATGTCCGAGTCCATCGAACGACTCCTCTCCGCGCTCGACCCGGAGCAGCGGCAGGTGGCGGAGACGCTGCGCGGGCCGGTGTGCGTGCTGGCGGGGGCGGGGACGGGCAAGACGCGGGCGATCACCCACCGGATCGCGCACGGCGTGATGAGCGGGGTCTACGCGCCGACCGAGGTGCTGGCGGTCACCTTCACCACGCGGGCCGCCGGCGAGCTGCGGCAGCGGCTGCGCCAGCTCGGTGCGCCAGGGGTGCAGGCCCGGACCTTCCACAGCGCCGCGCTGCGCCAGCTGCGCTACTTCTGGCCCCACGTGCACGGCACCGAGCTGCCGATGCTGACCGAGTCCAAGATCCCGATGCTGGCCGGTGCCTGCCGCAACCTGGGGCTGCGGGCCGAGCAGGCGCTGCTGCGTGACCTCGCCTCCGAGATCGAGTGGGCCAAGGTCAGCAACGTCGGCGCCGACGACTACCCGCGGATCGCACCGGCCAAGGGCCGCTCGGTCGCGGACCAGACCCCGGAGACGATCGGCCGGGTGATCGCGGCCTACGAGCAGGTCAAGCGTGACCAGGGGCGGATGGACATGGAGGACGTCCTGCTGCTGACCGCGGGCGTGCTGGCCTCCGACGAGCGGGTCGCGGCGCAGGTGCGGCGACAGTACAAGTGGTTCGTCGTCGACGAGTTCCAAGACGTCTCACCCCTGCAGTCGGCGTTGCTCGACCTGTGGCTGGGCGGTCGTGACGAGCTGTGCGTGGTCGGCGACCCGGCCCAGACGATCTACAGCTTCGCCGGCGCCGACGCGACCTACCTCCGCGACTTCCCGAAGCGCTACGACGGCACGACGTCGATCGAGCTGGTGCGCAACTACCGCTCGACGCCGGAGGTGGTCGCGACCGCCAACACGCTGCTGTCGGGGACGTCGAGCGCCGGCGTGGACCTGCGCTCGCAGCAGAAGGCCGGGTCGGCGGTGCGGTTCGTGGGAGAGCCCGACGAGGTGGCCGAGGCGCGCGGCGTGGCCGACCGGATCCTGCGGCTCCAGCGCGCGGGGACGGCGTACGGCGAGATGGCGGTGCTGTTCCGGATCAACGCGCAGTCCGAGACCTTCGAGGACGCCCTGGCCGACCGCGGCATCCCCTACATCGTGCGGGGCGCGGCCCGGTTCTTCGAGCGGCGCGAGGTGCGTGAGGCCGTCACCCGGCTGCGCGGTGCCGCCCGGTCGGGCGAGAGCGACGGCAGCCCGTGGCTCGAGGTCGTCAAGGGCGTCCTCGGCGGCATGGGCTGGACGGCCGAGCCGCCGACCTCCCGCGGTCAGGTCCGCGACCGGTGGGAGTCCTTCCAGGCGCTGGCCGACCAGGCCGAGGAGTTCGCCACCGAGCACGGCATCGAGGCGTCGGTGACGACCTTCGTCGACGAGCTCGACCGGCGCACGACCGAGCAGCACGCGCCGAGTGCCGACGGCGTCACCCTGGCCACCTTCCATGCGGCCAAGGGCCTGGAGTGGGACGCCGTGTTCTGCTGCGGGGTCCAGGACGGCACCGTGCCGATCGTCTACGCCGAGCAGGGCGGCGCCCGGCCCGACGCGGTCGAGGAGGAGCGGCGCCTGCTCTACGTCGGCGTGACCCGGGCCCGCCGCGAGCTGACGGTCTCGTGGTCGGCCGCCCGCAACCCCGGACAGGCGCCGCGACGCCAGCCCTCCCGGTTCATCGTGCCGATGCTCCCGGCCGGCCAGCAGCCGCAGCAGACCCGCGGCCGGACCAAGGTCGCACGCTGTCGCGACTGCCTCCAGCCGCTGTCGACCGCCGCGGAGAAGAAGCGGGGGCGCTGCGCCCACCACCCCGTGCGCTACGACGAGGCGCTGTTCGAGCGGCTCAAGGCCTGGCGCCTCGAGACCGCGCGGGAGGCCGGCGAGGACGGCAAGCCGCTGCCGGCGTACGTCGTCTTCACCGACGCGACTCTCGAGCTGATCGCCGAGCACAAGCCGACCTCGATGGCCGCCCTGGCGAAGGTCAACGGGGTGGGTCCCCACAAGATCGAGCGCTACGGCGACGCGGTCCTCGCACTCGTCTCCGAGGGCGGCTGACGGGGTGCCGACCGCGGAGTTTGAGAAAAACCTCGAAAAAACGCGATAAATGATTTGCGCGTCCCGGCGACGGGCCATTACCGTCGTCAGGCAAGTTCCACTGCGCATCACAGCCCTGGCACGGCTGGCGCCCGCACGCACCGAAGGAGGTGGCCCCATGGAGAACACGACGATGAACCCGGTCTTCCCGGTGATGACGTCCGCTTGGCAGCCCACGCTGTCCGCGACCCTCGGCTGCGCCACCTCTGCTCTCGCGACCCTTGAGGTCCAGGGCATTGCCGCGCGTCCGGCCACGGTTCCGACCGCCTTTGCGCCGTTTGCCGGCGCGTCGTGCGTCGCCGTGGCTGCCGATGCCGCCAAGCGGGAGCGCGCCATCACCGGCACGGACCACCGTGGCAGCAATGCCGCCTACGTCCCGGGTCTTCTCGCCTGGAGCCCACCGATCTGACACCTGATCAGCTCGGCAGCCTCCAGGCCGCGGAACCCGAATAGACCGGGATCCGCGGCCTTCGTACTTCTCAGACCGAGAACCGCGAAGTCCACCGGATCCCACGGAAATGACAACGCGATCAGGTCAGAACTGAGGAGGTGAAAAGCAGATGACGACCAGTGTTCTCGAGCCGACGCTGGACGAGCTGCTGCCGTGCCGGCTGAACGACGCGGAGCTGTGGTTCGCAGAGTCCCCGTCGGACGTCGAGGCCGCGAAGGCGCTGTGCCTGGACTGCCCGGTCCAGAGCATGTGCCTCTCGGGCGCCCTGGAGCGGCGCGAGCCGTGGGGCGTCTGGGGCGGCGAGCTGTTCCTGGCCGGCGTGGTGATCCCACGCAAGCGGCCCCGGGGCCGCCCGCGCAAGGACGCCGCGGCGTAGTCCACCCGCACCCCGAACGAACGATCCGAACAATCCGAAGCAACCATGGGAGCTTGAGATGTCCTACTTGATCAACGAAGAGATGGCGCGTGCGCAGATGGCCACGCGCCTGGGAGAGGCGCAGCAGCTGCGCGCGGCCAGCAGGATGGCCCGCGCCCGTCGCTTGAGCCGCAAGGCCGAGCGCGCAGCGCAGCAGGCTCGTCTCGCCCTCGCTCGCGCACTCTGAGTCCGCATCGCGGACCAGCGAGACCGGATTTCTTCGAGGCCTCCTCGAAGAGCACCTGATCGCGGGTGAGAAGGAAGGGCCGGACCGACCGATCGTCGGGCCGGCCCTTCCGGCATTTCCGCGGCAGGTCGACGCGGAGGCGACCGCCCCGGTGCCTACGCTGGGACGGTGGCGCTCACCTGCGACTTCTGCGGCCGCCCGGCCGAGGGCGACGAGCTCCCGCTGACCTGGAGCACGTCGGTCGAGCGTGACCGGGTCCGGTACTACTGCGACGAGTGCTCGCGCGCACACCTGCGCTCCATGGAGGCCAAGCTCGACAGCGACTGGTGGTGATCGCCGGCCGCGCGCGCCGGTGGGACCAGGCTCAGGGCAGGTCCAGGAAGCCGTCCCAGGCGCAGCCGCAGTAGGGATGGCGCCCCCACCGGGTGAGCACGGGCGCGCCCGCCGGAGTGAGGTCGACCGTCGTCGACCAGGTGCTGGGCTCGTCGCCCTCCAGGTGGCGGGCGAGATCGCGCACCGCCCAGGCGAGCGCCAGGTGGTCGAGCACGGGATCGCGCGGCGGCGGACGCTCGGCGCACTGGGCGGCCGCCTGAGCCACGAGCAGCGGCAGCCGTGGGTCCGGCAGCGACTCGTGGGCGTCGACGCAGCGCAGGCAGGCGGTCCGGCCCGGCTGCACGAACGGGCCGACCCGGACCGCGGTGGCGTCGCCGGTGACGAGCAGGTGGGGCAGCGAGGCGCGGACCAGCGGGTCGAGGCGGTCGCGGGCGACCTGCCCGTCGGCGACGACGAGGCGGACCCCGGCGTCCTCGGTCGCCGGGGCGGGGCGCAGCCCCGCGGCGGAGAGCAGCGGGTCGAGGAGGGCGCGCAGCCGGTCCGGGCTGTCGACGGCCACGCCCACCGCGGCCCGAGCGGCCCGGCGTCGTACGCCGTCGGAACCGGTCTGCGCGATCAGCGTGGCCAGCGCGGGGTCGCTCGGGTCCGGCGGAGCGGCCACGACGAGCCCTGCGCCCAGCAGGCGGTCCAGGGCGTCGGCGGCGACGGGGGACAGGTCGGCCGGGTCGCTCGGAGCGGTCGGACCACCGGGGCCGCCGGGGCCGCCGGGGCCGCCGAGACCGGTGAGCAGGTGGCGGATCTCGGGGACGTCGGGCAGCCGGAGACGCGGACCGGACAAGCCCACCTGGAGCACGCCGGGTGACCGGGCCAGGACGGGCGTGCCGGGCCGCAGCAGGTGGTGCGGGGCCCGGGACGCCATGGCGGCAGCGTCGCACGTGAGCGTCCTGCGGTGCGGCGCTCCTCCACAGGCCGCCGTCGAAAAACGCGCCACGGGCGGCTCCGCCGAAGCGGAGCCGCCCGTGACAGTCGGCTCAATGCCGGCTGAGCGTGGGGGTGCTCAGGCCTTGCCGAGGATGCGGTTGAGGTTCGTGCCGCAGACCGGGCAGACGGCCTTGGCCATCCGGGTGCCCTTCTCGTTGACCTTGACCTCGCCCTCGGCCTCGCGCTTCTCCTTGCACTTGACGCAGTAGAACTCGCCGCTCCAGGTCTCCGCCATGACGGCCTCCTTGCTCATCTTGTTCGTTCGGTCGTCGCGACGGGGACACGGGGGGAAGCCCGCCGGGGTCCGGAGAAGCCTCCGAACCTCCCCGACCCTACGGCACACGGCTGCGGAGTCGCAGTAGCGTGCCCCGCATGTCTGAAACCGCTGTGAACCCAGTCGAGCCGCCCTCCCTGACGCACCTGCGCCTCGAACGGCCCTCCGCGGGGGTCGCGGTGCTGGTCCTGGACCTGCCCGAGCTGCGCAACGCGATGAGCGACGAGATGACCGCGTCATGGGTCCGGGCGGTCGACCACCTCGCCGCCGACCCCACCGTGCGGGTCGTGGTGGTGACCGGCGAGGGCAAGGGGTTCTGCTCCGGTGGCAACCTGTCCTGGCTGGCCTCCGAGCCGGACGCCACGGTCGACGACCTGCGGGCCCGGATGCTGCCCTTCTACCGGGCCTGGCTCTCCATCCGTCGCCTGGAGGTGCCGACGATCGCCGCGATCAACGGCGCGGCCATCGGGGCCGGCCTGTGCCTGGCGCTGGCCTGCGACCTGCGGTACGCCGCCCGCGGGGCCCGGATGGGCGTGCCGTTCACGAAGCTGGGGATCCACCCGGGCATGGCCGGCACCCACCTGCTGCCCGGCGTGGTCGGTCCGGCCGCGGCCCGCGATCTCTTCCTGACCGGTCGGATCGTGGACGCCGACGAGGCGCTCGGGCTCGGCCTGGTCTCCCGGGTGTGGGAGCCCGAGGACTTCCGGGCGGGGGTGCTGGAGACGGCCGCGGACATCGCGGCGGCGGCGCCGATCGCCACCCGGCTCACCAAGCGGGCGCTGCAGCACGGGCACGCGAGCATCGAGACCGCGCTGGAGTGGGAGGGACTGGCCCAGCCGGTCACGCTCGCCACCGCGGACCTGCTCGAGGGGATCCGGGCGGCTCAGGAGAAGCGGCCCCCTGTCTTCACCGGCCGCTGAGCCGCCGCTGGGTCGCCGGGACGCGAAGAGACCCCCGGTGCCGCGGCGCCTCGCTTGCCTTCCCCTTGCGAGCGAGGAGCTGCGGCCCCAGGGGCCTCGTCGGGGATGACGCTAGGCATCGCGGGGGGCGCGGTCAATCCAGACCCGGCCCCAGCTGTGGACAAGCCTGTGGAAAAACCTGTGGAGGACGGGCCGGAGCCGTGGATGGGCGGGGGAGAACCGCGATCTGCCTGTGGAGGAATCCCCGCGGCGGCGCACCCCGCGGGCGTCGTACCGTCGGGTGACCAGCAAGGATGGTGCTCACAGAGTCATCCACGGCCTGTGGACAGAGATTTTCTGGAGGACGGTGAGGACGTGACCGAGCAGGGGTACGACGGCACGCCGGTCGCGGCGCTGCGCCGGATCGCGTTCCTCCTGGAGCGCGGCCGCGCGGACAGCTACAAGGTCAAGGCCTATCGCGGCGCCGCGTCGGCGGTGCTGCCGCTGGCGCCGGACGAGCTTGCCGCCCGCGCGTCGGCCGGGACGCTGACCGAGCTGCCCGGCGTCGGCGCCAGCACCGCCCGGGTGATCGCCCAGGCGGTGCAGGGGCTGATGCCGGAGAAGCTGGCCGAGGTCGAGGAGCAGTACGGCACGCCGCTGACCGCCGGCGGGGCCGGCACCGCGCTGCGGGCGAAGCTGCGCGGCGACCTGCACTCCCACTCCGACTGGTCCGACGGCGGCTCGCCCATCGAGGAGATGGCGATGACGGCGATGGAGCTGGGCCACGACTACCTCGTGCTCACCGACCACTCGCCGCGGCTCAAGGTCGCCCGTGGCCTGTCCGCCGAGCGGCTCACCCGGCAGCTGGCGGTCGTCGAGGCCGTCAACGCGCACCTCGACGGTGGCTTCCGGCTCCTCAAGGGGATCGAGGTCGACATCCTCGACGACGGCTCGCTCGACCAGACCGAGGAGATGCTGGGCCGTCTCGAGGTCCGGGTCGCCAGCGTGCACTCGAAGCTCGCGATGGACCCCGAGCCGCTGACCCGGCGGATGGTGGCGGCGGTGCGCAACCCGTTCACCAACGTGCTCGGCCACTGCACCGGGCGGCTGGTCACCGGCAACCGCGGGACCCGCGCGGAGTCCCGGTTCGACGCCCGCACGGTCTTCGAGGCCTGCGCCGAGGAGGGCGTCGCGGTCGAGATCAACTCCCGCCCCGAGCGCCGCGACCCTCCCACCCGGCTGCTGGAGCTGGCGCGAGACGTCGGCTGCCTGTTCTCGATCGACAGCGACGCCCACGCTCCCGGTCAGCTCGACTACCCGCTGCTCGGGTGCGAGCGCGCGGAGGCGGCCGGCATCGACGCGGACCGGATCGTCAACACCTGGCCCGTCGAGCGCCTGCTGGAGTGGGCCCGGCCCTGAGGGTCCCACCACGGACCCGTGACCCGCCGTAGGGTCGGCTCATGCCCACCCCGCGCGTGGAGGTACGACGGTCGCAGCGCCGCCGTCGTACGGTCACGGCCTATCGCGAGGGCGAGACCATCGTCGTCCTGGTGCCGGACAACCTCTCGGTCACCGAGGAGCGGGCCTGGGTGTCGAAGATGGTCGCCCGGGTCGAGCGCAAGGAGCGCCGGGCCGTCATGCCCCGCCGGTGGAGCGACGACGACCTGATGCAGCGCGCCCAGGAGCTGAGCGACGAGTACCTCGGCGGCCTCGTGGTGCCGGAGTCGATCCGCTGGGTCGGCAACCAGCGGACGCGGTGGGGGTCGTGCACGCCGAAGGACCGCTCGATCCGGCTCTCCGAGCGGCTGCAGCGGATGCCGGAGTGGGTGATCGACTACGTGATCGTGCACGAGCTGGCCCACCTGATCGAGCCGCACCACGACGAGCGGTTCTGGGGCTGGGTCGCGCACTACCCGGCCGCCGAGAAGGCGAAGGGCTACCTCGCCGGCTGGTCCGACGCCGCCCGGATCGACCGGCCGCCGTCGGAGCAGGTCGTCCCGGGCGAGGACGTCGACTAGGCCGTTCTGGACGGTTCAACTACCGAATGTGTCGTCTCCGGGCCGTCCTGGCGACGAATCCGGTAGTTGAACCGTCAGCACAGGACCGCGCGGGCGCGGGCGATGAGCACGTGCATCGCCGGCTCGAGCTCCGGGAGTCCGTCCAGCGGCCACCAGCGCAGGGCGAGGGACTCGTCGCTGACGGCCTCCCGGGCCCCGGGCCGGGCGAGGGCGGCGTACCGGACGTCGAGGTGGCTCACCCCGCCGCGCGGGTCGCAGAACGGGACGACGTGGACGTCGAGCTGGAGCGGCTCCGGGTGGAAGTCCAGGTCGGCCAGCCCACTCTCCTCGTGCGCCTCGCGCAGCGCGACCGACGCGAGGGTCGGGTCGCCCTCCTCCGCGTGGCCGCCGAAGTGGAACCAGCGACCCGCCTTGCGGTGCAGGTTGAGCAGCACCCGGTCGCCGGTCGCGTCGAGGACGAGGGTGCCGGCCGTCAGGTGGTCCGGGTACGACGAGCGCCACATGCCGTCCGAGGCCGACTCCAGATGGGCGACGTAGCGTCGGCGCAGCGCCTCCTCGGCCTCGTCGGGCGCGCGCCAGCCCGTCAGGACGCCCAGGGCGTCCGCATGGAGGGTGGTCACTCGGAGTCGGGGCCGGGGGAGTCGGGGCCGGAGGCGTCGGAGCCGGGGGAGTCGGGGCCGTCGAGCAGCCTGCGCAGCTCGGCGTCGAACTCGTCGGCACTCAGCTCCTCGGGCTGGGTGACCTCGGCGCGGAAGGACAGCGGGTCGTCGAGGTCGGCCGCGGTGGGCAGCAGGTCGGGGTGCATCCACACGCCGTCGCGGGCCTCCTGGCCGGACCGCGTCCGCAGGCCGCCCCACAGCGTGGAGGCGTCGCGCAGGCGGCGCGGGCGCAGCTCGAGCCCCACCAGGGCGGCGAAGGTCTGCTCGGCCGGACCGCCGGCCGCACGACGGCGGCGGACCGCCTCGCGCAGCTTGGTCGCCGCCGGCATCCGCTCGGCCGTGGCCTGGCCGACCACCTCGTCGACCCAGCCCTCGACCAGCGCGAGCGCGATCTCGAGCCGGGACAGGGCGGCCGTCTGCGCCTCGGTCTGCGGCGGGTCGAACATGCCGCCCTCGATCAGTCCCTGCATCGCCTCCAGGTTGGCGGGATCGATGCCGCGCAGCTGCTCCTGGACCCGGTCCTGGATCTGCTGGGCGTTGACCTCCAGCCCGCGGGCGTAGTCGGTCACCGCGCCGATGAGGTGCTCGCGCAGCCACGGCACGTGGGCGAACAGCCGCTGGTGGGCGGCCTCGCGCAGCGCCAGATAGAGCACGAGGTCGTCCTCGGTGACGTCGAGACCGTCGGCGAAGGCGCGCACGTTGCTCATCACCAGCGCCGCCTTGCCGGGGGCGCCGAGCGGGAGGCCGATGTCGGAGGCGGTGAGGACCTCACCGCCCAACGCGCCGAGGCCCTGCCCGATCTGCATCGCCATCATCCCGCCGACCGCCTGGCCGATGATGCCGACGAGCGGACCGGCCGCGGCCTTCATCTCCTCGGGCAGGCCACTGGACAGACCGGTCACGGAGCGTGCCGCGACGGGCTCGACGAGCACCTGCCACACCGGCTGCGTCTCGACCAGCCACTCGGCACGGCTCCACGCGGCCGTCGTACCGACGCCGGAGGGGAAGCCGGTCGCCGTGTCGAGCCAGTGGTCGGCCAGGCGCACGGCGTCGGCGACCCGGTCCTGGTCGCGCTGTGTGGGAGAGGGGTCGGGCTCCTGGGCGATGGCCTGGCGCGCCATGTCGGTGGCGGCGGTCCAGTTGAGCGGGCCGTCGTGGGGTTGCATGAGCGACTGCAGCTGCTGGAAGAAGGCCATGCCGCCCGGGACGCCTGCCGCTCCGCCACCGCCGAGCGCGCCACCGAGCGCGCTGAAGATCTGCTCGAACGGCGTGCCCTTGAACGGGTTCGGCTGGTCGTCGCCCGGGGTGCCCGGATCGTTGCTCATGACCCAAAACTACGCCTGATCGCCAACCGGCGGTGTCGGGGACAGCCCTGAGCGGACCCCGGTCCTTCCTCCTAGAGTGAGCCGCATGACCAACCCCGCCGTGCGCCTCGTCGCGATCTCCGACCAGCCGCTCTCGGTCAGCGACGTGCTGGAGCGTCTCGACGACGCCGGGTCGGGCGGACTGGTGCTCTTCGTCGGCCGGGTCCGCGACCACGACCACGGGCAGGGCGTCACCGGACTGTCCTACTCCGCCCACCCCTCGGCCCTCGACCGGCTGCGGGAGGTGTGCGAGCGCATCGCGGAGGAGCACGACGTCACGGCGGTCGCCGCGGTGCACCGGGTCGGCGACCTCGAGATCGGTGACCTCGCCGTCGTCGTCGCGACCACGGCGGGCCACCGCGGCTCGTCCTTCGAGGCCAGCCGGGCGCTGATCGACACCCTCAAGGCGGAGGTGCCGATCTGGAAGCACCAGCGGTTCGCCGACGGCTCCGACGAGTGGGTCGGATCACCCTGAGCGTCCGGCACGCACTGGTACGACGCGCGTGTCCTGACCGGTCCGTGACCGGCGCCGACCTACCCTCGGGGAGTGGAGATCCTGCTCTGGCTGCTGCCCGCCGCCGTGCTCACCCTCGCCTCCATGGCGTGGGTCGCGTGGTGGGGGCGTGCCGGCCGGGGCGAGGTCGACCGCGAGACGGCCGCGCGACGCCTCGGCGAGGCGCTGACCCGCGAGCAGCACGCGCGACCCGGGTACGCCGCCCCCGCGCGCGAGCCGGACCGGCACACCGGGGTAGCGCTCCGGGCGTCGACGGGCCGCCCCGTCGAGCAGCCCGCCCACGAGGAGGAGAGCCCGGCGGCCGAGGGTGGGTCCGTGACGGGTGACCGGCGCGCATCCTGATTGGACGCGTCTGACAAGGTAGGCGCCATGAGCCAGCGCCTGATCGCCGCGTGCGTCGCGGCGCCGTTGGTGCTGATCCTGGGCGGGATCGCGCTCGTCGTGCCGCTGCCGTACGCGTCGTACAGCCCCGGGCCGACGTACGACATCCTCGGCAAGGACACCGACCAGGCCGAGGTCATCCAGGTCGACGGGCACGACGCCTACTACGACGACGGCCAGATCCGGTTCACCACCGTCGTCGCGTCGTCGTACGGCCAGAAGCTCTCGCTGGGCGCGGCGCTGTCGCGCTGGCTCGACCCCGACAAGGCGATCCTCCCGTACGACGTCGTGCACCCGCCGGACACGACACAGGCCGACGAGAAGGCCGAGAGCGCCGTCCAGATGACGACCTCGCAGGATGTCGCCAAGGCGGTCGCACTGACCGAGCTCGGCTACCAGGTGCCGACCGCCGTGCAGGTCGCCATGGTCGACGAGGAGGGCCCGGCCACGGACAAGCTGCTCGTGCGCGACGTCTTCAAGGAGGTCGACGGGGAGCCGGTCACCGACGCCGACCAGATCGTCAAGGCGGTCCGCAAGCACGACGACGGTTCGCTGGTCGAGTTCCGGATCCTGCGCGACAAGAAGGAGCTCACCGTCCGGATCAAGCCCGAGCAGGTCGAGGGCACGCCGCGCGTCGGCGTCTCACTGGGTCTGGGCTACGAGTTCCCGTTCGCCATCAACCTGCGCGTCGACCCCACGGTCGGGGGGCCCAGCGCTGGCCTCATGTTCTCGCTGGCCATCTACGACACGCTCACCCCCGGCTCGCTGACCGGCGGCGCGACCGTCGCCGGCACCGGTGAGCTGGGCGCCGACGGGAAGGTCGGGCCGATCGGCGGCATCGAGCAGAAGATCGCGGGGGCGCAGGCCTCGGGCGCGAAGCTGTTCTTCGTGCCGAAGGACAACTGCTCCGACGTCAAGGGCCTCGACCCCGACCTGCGCCTGGTCAAGGCGACCACGATGCACGAGGCACGCCTCGCGCTGGAGACGTGGGTCGACGACCCCGACGCCGCCCTGCCGAGCTGCTGACGAAGCAAGGACCCCGATGGACTACGAACTGGACGTCGACCCGGCCCTGGCCGCCGCGGTGCTCGAGCTCGAGGCGCACCACGCCCGCGCGGGATGGGATCAGCCCGCGCGGCTCTACGCCCTCGTCGACACCGGCCACCTGGTCGCCCAGGAGCCCGCGCTCGCCGCGCAGCTGGGCCTGGACGCGCCTGCCGAGCAGGGGTCGCTGACGCCGGTCGAGCAGGAGGACCTCCCGCCCGGCCAGGAGCTGGAGGAGGTGCTCCCCGGCATCCAGTGGCCCGGCGTGGTCGCCGGCTGCGCGGCCATGGTCGAGCGCCTGGTGCTGCCGCCGGCCGTGGACGGCCAGGTTCCCGAGGATCCGGTGGCCGCCGCGGAGTTCGCGCGCGAGCACCCCGACGCCGAGGAGGTCCGCATCGTCGCCGGTGTGACCCGCCACGGCGCGAGCTACTGCGCCTTGCGGATGCGCAGTCACGACGAGGACAGTGCCGTCATGGGCGGCAACGACCTGGTACCGGGGCTCATCGAGCTGCTCCGGACCACCCTGCTGGAGGACGAGACGGATGAGTGAGCTGTTCGACGAGGAGCCGGAGCGCCCCGCACCCGAGCGGCCGGGCCGCCGTACGCGAGCCCTGGTCATCACCGGTGTGGTGCTGATCGTCGGGTTCTTCCTGCTCAGTGCCTTCGCGGGCATCTACACCGACCGCCTCTGGTACGCGGAGGTCGGCTTCGGCAACGTGTTCAGCACGATGCTCTGGACGCGGGTCGGGCTGTTCCTGGCCTTCGGGGCGCTGATGGGCGGCATCGTCGCCCTCAACATGTACCTCGCGTTCCGGTTCCGGCCGATGTTCCTCATGGCCGGGGGCGAGGGCGTCGACCGCTACCGCGACGCCGTCACCCCGATCCGCGGCTGGCTGCTGGCCGGCGTCGGCGTGGTGGTCGGCATCTTCGCCGGCACCTCGGCGATCGGGCAGTGGCGCACGTTCCTGCTGTGGCGCAACGCCGAGGACTGGGGCAGCAAGGACGCCTATTTCAAGAAGGACATCAGCTTCTACGTCTTCGACCTGCCGTGGTGGAACTTCGTCATCGACTTCGTGATGGCCGTCGCCATCGTGTCGCTGATCGCCACGGCCGTCGTCCACTACCTGTACGGCGGCATCCGGCTCCAGGTCTCCCACGACCGGTTCTCCGCGTCCGCCCAGGTCCAGGTCTCCGTGCTGCTCGGCGTGTTCGTGCTGGCGAAGTCGGTCGACTACTTCCTCGACCGCTACGACCTCGTCACCGACGACCACCGGCTCTTCACCGGCATGAACTACACGGCCGAGAACGCGATGCTGCCAGCGCGCAACATCCTCGTCGGGGTCGCGCTGATCTGCGCGGTGCTGTTCTTCCTCAACATCTGGCGCAAGACCTGGCAGCTGCCGTCCGTCGGCCTCGCGCTGCTCGCCCTCTCGGCGGTGCTGCTCGGCATGATCTGGCCGGCCATCGTGCAGAACTTCCAGGTGAAGCCCTCGGAGGCCGACAAGGAGAACAGCTACATCAAGGCCAATATCGACGCCACCCGTGAGGCCTACGGGCTCAGCGGCGTCGAGAGTGAGCGCTACGAGGGCACGCCCACCGGCGACCCCACGCCGCCCGAGGCGCAGACCGTGCTCGGACAGCTATCGACCACTCCGGTCGTCGACCCACAGCAGGTGCGCGACACCTTCCAGCAGCGTCAGCAGGTCCGCGCCTACTACTCGGTGGCCTCCGTCCTCGACGTCGACCGCTACACGATTGACGGCAAGGAGGTCCCGCTCGTCCTCGGCGTCCGCGAGCTCGACCAGTCCGGCATCAACTCCTCGGACCAGAACTGGTCCAACCTGCACACCGTCTACACGCACGGCGAGGGCCTGATCGCCGCCTACGCCAACCAGATCTCCGACAGCGAGGTCAACGGTCGCATCGTGTGGGCCGAGGGCATCAGCGGCGCGGGCACGAGTGGTGCCAGCGACCTGACCAAGTCCGAGGAGTTCGAGCAGCGGATCTACTTCGGCGAGCAGAGCCCGGCGTACTCCGTGGTGGGCAAGGCGAGCAAGGACGCCTCGAGTGTGGAGCTCGGGCTCGCCAACACCGACGCCGACGAGGGAGACCAGCGAACGACGTACGACGGCAAGGGCGGGGTGTCGGTGGGCAGCACCTTCAACCAGCTGATGTACGCCATCAAGTTCGGCGAGCCGAACTTCCTGCTCTCCGGGCGGGTCAACGACAACTCGAAGGTGCTCTACAACCGCACGCCCACCGAGCGGGTCGAGAAGGTCGCGCCCTGGCTGACTGTCGACGGCGACCCGTACCCGGCGGTGGTCGACGGCAAGATCGTGTGGATCCTGGACGGCTACACCACCACCGACCGCTATCCCAACGCGCAGCGGGAGTCGTTCGACTCGATGATCGACGACTCGCTGCAGCAGGACACCGGGCTGCAGACCATCCCCACCGACGAGATCAACTACATGCGCTCGGCGGTGAAGGCGACGGTCGACGCCTACGACGGCACGGTCACGCTCTACCAGTGGGACACTGGCGACCCGATCCTCAAGACGTGGATGAAGGTGTTCCCGGAGTCGGTCACGCCCAACAGCGAGATCCCGGCCGAGCTGAAGAGCCACCTGCGCTACCCCGAGGACCTGTTCAAGGTGCAGCGCTACCAGCTCGCGAAGTACCACGTCACCGACGCCGGCGAGTTCTACTCCGCCAACAACCGCTGGGACGTCCCCGAGGACCCGAACGCGCAGCGGCAGGTGTTCCAACCGCCGTACCGCCTGTTCTCGACCGGGGTCGACGGCACCAACGACTGGTCGCTCACGTCGGTGTTCGTGCCGCGGGGCAAGGGCACCCTGGCGTCGTACCTCCAGGTGAACTCGGACGCCAACTCGCCGAACTTCGGCAAGCTCCGGCTGCTCGAGATGACCGACGCCAACACGCCCGGCCCCGGGCAGGTCGCCAACCAGATGCAGCAGGAGAAGGAGGTCGTCGACGCGCTGACGCCGTACCGCGTCCAGGGCGCGACGCCGCCGCGCTTCGGCAACCTGCTGACCCTGCCGGTGGAGGGTGGGCTCATCTACATCCAGCCGGTGTACGCCGTGCGGACGACGGGCGCGTCGGCCTTCCCGATCCTCCAGTTCGTCATCGTGAAGTACGGCGAGCAGGTCGGCATCGGGCAGAACCTGGCCGAGGCGCTGGGCGTCGCGCTCGACGTCGACCTCGGGACGGGGCAGCAGACTCCCGAGCCGCCCGTCGAGCCCGGTACACCGGGTGAGCCAGGCGAGCAGCCGGGGGAGGAGACGCCGCCCGAGGAGCCGAGCGGCACCCTCGACGAGCAGATCGCGGTCGCGCTGCGCGAGGCCGACGAGGCGTTCAAGGCGGCGGCCGCGGCACAGGCCGAGAACGACACGGCCGAGTGGGCCAAGCAGCTCGACCTCGCCCAGGCGGCGGTCGAGAAGGCCGTCCAGCTGGCGAACGAGCGCGACAACCAGTAGCGGCTCGGTTCCCGCCGGATCAGCGGCATGCGGCATCATCGCCGCATGCTGCTGACGCTCGACCTGGTCGGGATCTTCGTCTTCGCGATCTCCGGCGGCCTGGTGGCCGTGCGCAACCAGCTCGACATCGTCGGGGTCGTGGTGCTGGCGATGGCGACCGGGCTCGGTGGCGGTGTGATCCGCGACGTCGTGATCGGCGCCGTGCCGCCGCCGGCGATCGCCGACTGGCGCTACCTGCTCGTCCCGCTCATCGGCGGCCTGGTCACCTTCTGGCTGCACCCGGCCGTCGGCCGGCTGGAGCGCGTGATCACCGTCTTCGACGCCTCCGGCCTCGGGCTGTTCTGCGTGGCCGGTGCGTTGAAGGCTCAGGAGTACGGGCTCGGCCCCGTCCCCTCCGCCGCCCTCGGCATGGTCACCGGGGTCGGCGGCGGCATCATCCGCGACCTGCTCGCCGGCCGGGTCCCGGTGATCTTCCGGCACGGCGAGCTCTACGCCATCCCGGCACTCGCCGGCGCCGCCATCGCGGCCACCGGCGCCGAGCTCGGCGTCGCCCACGGCGTGATCGCCGCCCCGGCCGCGGCCGTCACGATCGGGTGGCGGCTGCTGGCGGTCCACCGCGGCTGGCGGGCGCCCGTGCCCCGCCTGGGCCCACCGACCTCCTCCTGAACGTCCCGAGTTGGTCGCGAGTCGGCCCCGATTTGGTGCGGTTTGGGTCCATGCCCTAACGTTGGGTTCACCGACGCGGGGTGGAGCAGCTCGGTAGCTCGCTGGGCTCATAACCCAGAGGTCGCAGGTTCAAATCCTGCCCCCGCTACAAAGTTCAGGCGCGGAACCTACGGGTTCCGCGCCTGAAAGGTTCTTGGGACTTGATCACATGTCCACTTAGGGTCCACAAACCCTGTCCAGATGCCCGTCAGCGGGCTCAGCTCCGACGCGGGTACGGAGTCGGGCCGATTGGCGCGGACTCGGGCGGTCCGGCCGGCACACCTCACCGGCATGGACGGCACGGCGCCCACCTTGAGCGGCCTCGCGCCGCTGATCTCGATCGAGGAACTCTCCGAGTACCTCAATGTGCCCACGCGAACCTTGTACGACTGGCGGTTGGCCGGTCGAGGCCCGCGTGCGGTTCATGTTGGTCGGCAACTGCGCTACTTCGTCACCGACGTCAACGAGTGGCTCGAGCAGCAGCGCGAGGACCTCACGGGGCGCGCTCCCGAGGGGCGGTGATCTGACGTGGGAAGGCCGCGCACTCCGATCGGAACGTTCGGGGACGTCACCTACGTCAAGATGCCCGGTGGCAGGGTTCGTGCCCGCACGCGCTACCGCGACGATGACGGCCAGGTTCGCCGCCCCTCTGCGACCGGCTCGTCGAACAAGGACGCGCTCCGGGCTCTGAAGGCCTCGCTTGCGCAGCGAGCCAGCCATGTCGCCACTGGCGAGATCACCGGCGACACCTCCTTCGCCAAGCTCGTCGAGGTCTGGCTCGAGGACCTGGACCTGACGAACCAGCTCGCTCCCAGCACGCGTGCGTTGTACGAGCGCAATATGCGACAACTCGTGATGCCGGCTTTCGAGCACTATCTGCTCCGAGAGATCACCGTGCGCAAGGTCGACCAGTTCATCAAGACACTGGCGACCACACGGAGCTACAGCATGGGCAGGCAGGCCCGCACCGTGCTGGGTCTCGCGCTGGGGCTGGCGGTGCGGTACGACGCGATAGTCAAGAACCCGGTGCGTGACACCGCGCGGTTGCACAAGCCGTCGTCCCAGACGATGGCGCTCACGTTGGAGCAGGTCGACGCGATCCGTGCCGCTGTGCGCGGTTGGCGGCGTGGGCCGGGCGTTCCCGGGCCGCCGCCAGACGGCCAGCTGGAGCAGATCATCGAGGTGATGCTGGGCACCTCGGCGCGGATCGGTGAGGTGCTGGCGCTCCGAAAGTGCGATGTCGATGTCACGGTGACCCCGGCGACGGTGAGGATCTGCGGCACGATCGTGTCGCCCAGCGGCAAGCCGACGTCTCGACAGCCGCACACGAAGACACACAAGTCGACGCGCGTGGTGTCGGTGCCGAACTTCGTAGCTGAGGTCCTGCGACAGCGTCTCGTCCGGGTGGGACAGGAGGCACCCGACCACCTGCTCTTCTTCACGCGCAAGGGGTCACCCCTGACGACGAACAACATCCGTCGGCGGCTACGCGCCATCTTGGCTGAGGTGGGGATCGAGGGCGTCACCCCGCACGCCTTCCGACGCACGGTCGCGACAGTCATCGACCGCGCCAGCGGCCCGGACCTTGCGGCGGACCTACTGGGGCACACGTCATCGAAGATCACCAAGGAGCACTACATCCAGCCCGACGAAGCAGTCGACCCGGTCACGGCCCAGATCCTGGAATCCCTGGCACCCCAGCGACCTGAGGGAGCGTCGTGAACGAATCCCAAGCGTCCCACTTGCTGTCAGGGCCAACAAGCATCCCGGGCACATGGCATCTGCAAGAAGTGGATCGCTGATGGCCGGGAACGATCGCCTGGCAAGGCTGGGACGAGGGAGGCGGGCAGTGGGATGGCGACGCCGCGACTACGCACCCATCCTCACCGATAGCGGTGACTGATGGTGGTGACTGAGTACGGCGGCGAGGAGAGGATGCGTTGTGGCCGTGGTCAGAATCCCAAGCCCCGGCCGCGGACCTCGGGATCTTGAGCGAGCGCGAGGTGAAGGTCGACCCGGCTCGGGTCGGGGCGCTGCCGTTGCGGCTGCGCGGCTCTGGGGAGCAGTCGCTTCCGAACGGTTGTGATCACCTCGAGTTCTGCTGGCTCGGAGACGACGACGTACCGCTCTTCGAGTGGATGCACCATCCGCCTTGCGCCTGAGGTGACTTCGGGGACGGTCACGCGTTGCACGTAGGCGCCGCGACGTACGCCCTCCTCGATGATGTCGCCGACGCGTCGGTCGACGTGGGTGAACAGGGTCTCGAATCCGGCAAGCACGCGTGGCTCGATGATCGTGTCTGCGGGCACGTGTTGCAGGCGACTGACCGCGTTGGCACCCTCCGCTGCGGCGAGGCCGCCCGTCCCGATCTTGCCGCCGAGGTTCCCGCCGATGTTGCGGAGCTGTCGCTGGATGGCGGCGTAGGTCTCGCTGCGCTCGGCCCAGCTGCGACCGAGGTCCGGCGCGACGGTGCGGGCGAGGTCGGCCAGACCGGCTGACAGGATTCGCTGCGAGTCGACGACCCGGCGCAGGTTGAGTGCGTTGGGGAAGATCCTCAACCGGACGACGAGGTTGTGCTGGGCCTGGAGCACGCCCAGGATCCCGGGCTTCACAGGACCTCCGATGACTTTGCCCCGTGCTGTCCAGCCGAGCCGGTCGACCGAGTAGTCCGGCTCGCCGAGACCGACATCCAGAGCGCAGGCGAGGGCGCACCACGCGAGCCGACGGGACCCGGCCAGTCGCTCCCAGCCGGGGATCAGGGCGTATCTGTGGTCGAGGACGATCAGGGCCTGAGTGACCACGGCGACGTCGCCGAGAAGGGCGTGGGCCTGCGGTGTGGTGAGCCGACCGTGCAGGTCTGGTCCGGTGTCGTGCTCGGCGAGTGCGGCGGCGCGAGCGGCCCGGCGCCAGTGCTCGACGGTCTCGTTGGGTTGCGTGGTGGTGAGGTCGTCGATCGTGGGCAGTCCGACAGGGGAGTTGGATGCTGTGAACTCGAGTGCGCGGGCGAGTTCGACGACGGGGGGTACGTCGCCGGCGACAGGCAGGAACGGGTTGCCGGGCTTCAACGGACGGTTGGAGAACGCCAGCGGGCGTGCTGTGAGCGCTGCTTGGGCGCACCAGGTGAGGACCGATTGGCGGTGGCGGAGGGCGAGTGCGCTGTTCGTGGCGCGTTCGGATGGTCCGTCGAGGGCGATGCCGCTCAAGCGCCGGGTCCGGTGTTGCCGGAGAAGCGTGGCCAGCTCAGTCCGCATGCGCGGGCCTGTCTCGCCGTACATCAGGACCCGTCCCGTGCGCCGAGGTCATCTAGTTGGCGGGCGTCCTCCAGCCTGGCGAGAATCAGCTCGATCTGCAGCGCATCGGCACCGTGCTCGACAAGCTCTTCGATGGACGACGCTGCGGAGACGTAGAGGACTGTTCGGTCGGCAGGGAGACTGGTCGTGTCGAGCGCTGGCAGGTCGTCGGCGTAGAGCCGGTCGAGCTCGATGAGTGTCTGTTCGTAGGCCGACGCCGCGTCGAGGCGCTTCGCGCCGTCGGCGAGCGCTGCCAGACAGGACCGGGCTTGGATGAGGACGGATGTGGTCGACATGCTCGGTGCTCCTTTTCATCGGTGGCCTGGAGTGTTGTCAGCGGTCCGGGACGCGGTGACGACCGCTCCCCCTCCTGTGGAGAGACCGACCCCCGGTGGTCCTGGAGGCGCACACGGGGCCGGCGGTGGCCGCTTGTCAGGTCGACCAGTCCGTTGTCACGAGGTGCTGGATCCGTCGGCGACGAAGGACGTCCGCTCGCACGAACTCCTCGAAGTCCGCTGAGCGGTCGTGAATCTCGACCTCGCCGGCGGTGCGTGTCTCGGTTTCGCCTGGCCAGGTGGTCTGCCTGGTGGGCCGGTCGCGATCGAGTCGGGTGCCGCAGATCGACACCCAGTCGCGGAGCCGGTGGCGGGTGTCGGCGAAGTCGCGCATCCACATGTTGGGTGCCGAGGGAGAGGCATCGCGATCGTGGCAGGCGAGGAAGTGGGTGTGGAGCGCCGAGAGCTCCCAGATCAGCTCGTCGTGACGATGCCAGTACGGCGGCACGACCGCTGGCGGTAGACCGAAGGTGGTCTTCAGCCAGGTCACCCAGGCATCGAGGTCGCGCCACTCGATCTCAGCGTTGTCGGCGTCGAGCAGGTTCCAGTCGACCGGTGCCGGTGGTCGCTCATTGATCCCGTCGAAGGGTCCGTAGTCGTCAAGCGATGTCTGCCCGAGCTCATCCATCGTCGCTCGCTCACAGGCCGACGGCCGGAGTTGCCGCCGGAGGATTTCGTGCAGGCTCGACCTGTGCCTTGCGGCGTCGATCGACCTCGTACGCCGTCCTGGTGACGTTGTGGCCCATCGTCCGAGCGACGAACTCCTCCTTCACGGTGCCGGTGCGCTTGTCCTCGTACTCGTGCACGTAACCGCTGGCAATGAACGAGTCGCCCTTGCGGAAACGCGCATAGGTCTCCCGTGCGGTGCTGTCGAACGTGACCATGTCGTGAAAGGTGGGATCGAGCTTGGTGAACGAGCCGTCTGCTTCCTTGCGCCAATGCTCGATGCCGACCCGGACTCGGCCGTACTCGTTGCCAGCCTCGGTGAAGTGGAGTTCGGGATCGTTGGCGATGAAACCGACAAGACTCATCTGTGTGCGGATAGGCATTTCGGACTCCTGGGTGATGCGGCCCGCTGGCGGACGCGCCGGGTTTGTCACTCAGGTGTGTGGGGTCGACCAATACCCCGAGCCGGTGAGCAGGGGCCAGGGAGACCAGAGGCGGGTGTTGGGGGAGCGGATGGTGCGCCGCCCAATTGCCGGATCAGATCGCTCGCGCCGGTGTGCATCCGCGCCGGCCGCCGACATGGCCCGGCCTAGCTCCACGAGGGTGTCGCGGTCGCGCGGCATCCGATCGACGTCGCTTTCCGGTCGGTCCGCTGGTGCATCGTCTTCCTCATGGCTCGCTACGGCACGCGATTGCCCCTTGCGCGGGCATACGAAGAGTTGGGGCGAGGGTTGCGGCCTTGGTCCCGGTGGTGAGAGCGCTCGCGATGGCTAGTTGAACGCTGCCTCCGACGGCGATGGCCGCAGCCAGAGGTGGAGCGCCGCCGTGCAGAATCCGACGATGACTAACCAAGTTCCCGACTTCATGCTCAGGTGGGCTGACCGTGAGGCCCGGCTCCGGCAAACCCGGGAGGCCATCGTGCGCCTTTGCGGCCTTGACGGGCCCGAGAGTGCAAGGTTCCTTGAGCGACCGACTGTCGTGCAGAGGCCGACAGACTGGACCCTTGTCGATGCCGCTGACCAGCCGTGTGGAAGCCGGACTCTGTGGGTGGTGGATACGACTGCCGAAGCGGGGCAACGGGGATCGGCAGGTCACCTCGAGTTCTCCACGCCGACCCTGTCTGGCCAGGAGGACTGTCCCTGGCCGCGCGTTGGGGACCTCGTGCTGTTTTGGCGCCGCGGTCGTCGTGGAGGCGCTGTCTCACTGTGTTCGATCAGCATGCTGCTGATGAGAGAGATGGAAGGAAGTTCACAAGCGTGGACACGCTACCGTGCACAAATCGACACGACGTTCACCTTTCCTGAGGCGCCCGTGCCGAGACGCAAGCTCGGTGACGCCGTCGAGCAGATGGTGTCACCGGTGCAACGGATTCCACGCGCCATCGAGATCGATGAGAATCAGGTAGAGCACATGTGAGCAGTTGCCGCCGAGCACCAGCGCATGCTCGGCGATGGCTGGGCCATTGAACCTGGCACCGTGATGCGGCGGCGGGATATCCATGACAGGTATCGCGGCGATCGCAGTGGCCTGATCAGCCGAGCTGGTCAGCGGGTGCTGCTGTTCTTGGATGAACGTGTGGCCGGACAATCGGGAGCGGCGCGGGTGATGGCTGACGGGACTTTGGAGTTGCACTGCGAGTCGCGACGGGAGGTCGTAGCTGACCATGTCCATCAGGGCCGTGCAGTCCATGTGTTCAGTCGACGTACGGCCTCCGGGTCCTACCAGTACTTGGGGGAGTGCGTGAACGTGCCGGCTAAAGCAACTGAGCTGCAAGCGATAGCGGATACCTCGTCACCGCTCGTGCTTAATCCCCTCGATCGTGGCGGACCCTCGGCCGACGTGGCCGTGGCGGCGACTACAGACGATCTCGGTGGCCGACTCCGGCCGTGGGGAACCCCGCAGACGCCGGCGCTGGCGCCGGTGATTTCCCGGTCCCTTCGCCACAACGAGATGCTCGCCAGGCTTCGTGAACGAGTGGAGATGGCCGGGCATGACATCTTCCAGCCTGAACAGCGGAATCCCGACATCGACCTCGCGTGGTGCACCGAGATGGGTCTGGTGCTCGTCGAGGTCAAGAGCACCACTCAGCGCAATGAGGTCGACCAGTTACGACGCGGACTTTCGCAACTGCTGGAGTACGCATTCCTCCTGCAAGCGGCAGGCCACATCATCGCTCGCAAGGTTCTCTACGTCAGCTCTCAACCCGTCCCAGAACACTGGCCGGAGCTTTCGGCGACCCAGGGATGTGAGCTGATGTGGGACCCAACGACCATCGTCGACGTTCGGTGAGTGTTCGGTGCACCTTGCCGCGCCCGTTGCGTCCCTTTCCGTAGAGCGCGGTCTGGCTTAGACAGCGAGTCGCTCAAGAGGATCGAGAGCCTAGCCCCGGCTGGCGCGCCGAGACTGCCACGTTCTCAGGTCGACGACGAGCGGTGGCGAGGACCGGAGGAGAACCAGGGCTTTGCCGAAGGGAAAGGTGCGGATGCGTTCGGGCGGCATGATGGGGGCTCGGCGGGTCGGGCGCTGGAGTGATCGTGTCCCGTGGTCGCCGATGGCGATCGTGTCGGTTTGTTCGTCGCGTTCGCCGATGAGCACGGACAGTTCTTGGAGGTCTTTGGAGGCTGAGGCGCCGCCGAGGATGACTTTGACGATGGATGCGTCCCAGATGGTGTTGGCGGCGTGGTCTCCCCATCTGTTGCGTGCTTGGGAGAGGGATTGCAGGACGGGCATGGTCGTGATCCCGGTGCCTCCGCCTTCGGCCATCAAGACGGGGAGGGAGGGGAGGGGCGCGAGGTTTCCGATCTCATCGAGGGCGAGGAGCAGCGGCGGATCGAGTCGAGCTCCGGCAGAAGCCGCGGCGAGGTGGCGGGCGGTCTCGGTGAGGTCTTCGATGAGGGCAGCGACGAGTGGCCAGGAGGCGCCGGCTCCCGCACCGGTGGCCAGCAAGTAGAGAGTCCCGTTGTCGGCGAGGAAGGTAGTGGGATCGAACTCCTCGCCTGGGCGTGGGCTCAGCGCGTCGAGCACGCGGGGGTCGGCCAGGCTTGCGAGCGCTTGGGAGACGGCCATCCAGATGGAGTCGCGGGTGCGGGGGTCGGCATTGATCATCGCGTCGAGAGACTCGCGCCAGCCGGTCGCCGCCCGCGGGTGACTGGACAGGATCCCGACGGCGTCGGCGGCTGCGGCGGGGGAGAGCGACCATTCGAAGAGAGTTCGAGTCGACAGCTTCTCGAGCGCGGCGGCATGGAGGAGCGCTTGGAGAGCGGCTCGGGTTCGGCCTTCCCAGAATCCGCCTGACTCGACACCGCCGCTGGAGAGTCCGGTGGTGGCGGCGAGGCCGGCGGCGCGGATCATGGCCGTGATGGGGCGCTCGCAGCCGCGGATCGGCGACCATCGCAGCCCGGACGGATGGGATCCGACCAGGCATTGCGGGTCGAACACGGCGACTGGGCCGGTCTGGCGTCGTGCGTCGATGGTCGCGGTGAGGTTGTCCGGCCGCGTTGATGTGGTGACGACAGGGCCAGGGGCGTCGAGGATCGTGTTGATGACGAGATGGAGGCCCTTGCCAGAGCGAGGGGGGCCGATGACCAGGATCGAGTCTTCGACGGATGCCCAGATCTCGCGGCCGCGGGAGTGGCCGAGGAGGTAGCCGATCTCGTTGGCTTGAGGACTGGTCAGGGAGGGGCGGAGGGTGCGTCCGCGGGCGAGGAGGGCACGTCGTGAGGCGGCGGTGTCGATGTCGCGCCGTGTGGCTGTTCCGGGGATCCGGCGTGGGTCGCGTTCATGGTGGTGGCGGATGTGGGTGGCGATGCGCCAGCAGCTGATGGCCGACAGGCTGAGGATTGTGAGGAGGAGTGCCAGGACGAGCCAGTACGCGACGGCCGAGAGGCCGGGTGCCGCGAGCGCACGCGCCGGGTCGTCGGGGTTGGCCAGCACCCGCAGCCCGGATGCCGGTTCCCCTACGGGCTGGGCGGACTGCGTCAGTCTCGCGGCGACGGTGCCGGCGACACGGAGGAGGAGTGTCGTTGCGCAGGCCGCCGAGACGACTGCTAGGCCGACGTTGACGAGGTCGTTGTCGATGGACCGGGGCCCGCGGTTCATGTGTCTTCTGCTGTCGCGGTGATGCCGGAGTTCATGCCGACGAGGAGGATCTGGATGTCGCGCAGGCCAGCGGCCACCGCCGGCAACCTCAACTGCGTCGTACCGGTCGCATCAGCAGCTTGGCGTGTGATGACGTAGGTGACGGCGACGTCTTCTCCGGGCCGAAAGCCTGTCCCGGTGATGCCGGGAACGTCTGCCTGCGTGCCGGCGTCGACCGGGACGTCGTCACTAGTCGGCCAGTCTTGGGACGTGGCGATGTCGGCGTAGGTCGTGCCGTCGGTTTCGGTGACCTCGACGCGGACGGGCGAGTTCAGGCGCTTGGTGATCTCGGCGAGGGCGCGGGGCAGGTCGTGGCGGGTCAGCCTGTCGGCGTAGTGCTGGGTGCCGACGGTGACTGACAGCGTGTCGTCGGCACCGACGTGCACGTGGACGACGGGGAGGGTGATCGGCACCTTCATAGCTCGAGCGCCGCGTCGCGTCGTGGTGTCTCTCGGGGAGCAATGGTGTCGATCGTGGCGGTGCCGGTGCGATGGGAGAGTGCCTCACGGTCGAGGCCAGGCGGGTTGCCGTCGCCGACCTGCGGGGTGTCGAGCTGGTCGAGGATCCCCATGGCGGTGGTCCGGACTCGGTCGGCGGTGGCTTGGATGACCTCGGCGGGTGACTTGCCGGGCACGGTCCTGGCCCATGAGGCAACGTAGGGGACGGTGTAGGAGCTGGCGTCGAGGCCGTGGGCGGCCGCGACCATGAGGGCGACGGATTCGGCCTCGACCTCGGCGGTGCCGCGGTGCAGCGCGGCGTCGGCGGCGACCTGGGTGGACAGGTGTTCGGCCGACAGGTCCTCGGATCGGGGTGCGTGGAGCAGGACGTGGCCGAGCTCTTTTCTGCACCAGAGCCGAGGGCCTATCACGCTTGCTGTGCTCATGGCTGTTAGGTGTGCGCGCTGTGCCGCTGTTCGGAACTGGTGGGATCAGTTTCCTCGCGCCCTTCGGGGCGGACGACGAGATATACGAACAGGGCTGCCATGACGGCGCCGCCGGCCCACATGGCGTTCTGCCAGCCGTCGATGAACGACTGTTGTGCGACCACGACGAGGGTCTGCGATTGGGTGCCCAGGTTGTCTGCCGCTGCAACGGCGTTGGCGAGGCCCTCGCGGGCCGGTCCGGCGACGTCGTTGGGGAGCTGGGCAAGGTCGGGTTCGATGGCGTTTCGGTAGCCGGCTGTGAGGACGGCGCCGAGTAATGCGACGCCGATGGCGGTGCCGAACTCTCGGGTGACGTCGTTGAGCGCCGAGGCCAGTCCCTGCTTGTCGCGTGATAGGGACCCGGTGATGGCCTCGGTGGAGGGGGTCATGGCCAGCCCCATTCCGAACCCGAGGGTGAGCATGCCGGGCAGCACGGTCAGGTAGCCGCCGTCGATCGAGATCAGGGTTGCCATGAGCACCAGTCCAGCGGCTACGAGCCCGGCGCCGAGGGCCATGGTTGGCCGGTTCCCGGCCCGTGCGGCGACCTTGGGCGCGAGTACCGAGGAGGCCATCATCAGAACGGCCATCGGCAGCATCCCTACGGTGGCGTGTAAGGCCGACCAGCCGAGGACGACCTGCAGGAAGGGGAACAGGACGACGAGGATGCCGGCCTGGACTCCGAACACGGTCAGAATGGAGACCGATCCGGTGGCCAGTCGTCGGTCGCGGAACAGCCGGATGTCCAGGAGCGGTGCTTCGGCTCGAAGCTCCCAGGCCAGGAATCCGACGGCGGCTGCAATGCCGACTGCGAGCGCGGTGAGAGTCGCAGGCTCGTTCCAGCCGTGGACGGGGCCTTCGTGGAGGGCGTAGACGAGGCCGAGTACGGCGAGGACCGAGGCAAGAGAGCCGATGGTGTCGAACCGGTGCTCACCTGCTTCGCGGGTGTTGGGCACCGAGCGCAGCGTCATGGCCACGGCGATGACGACCAGGGTGATGGGAAATGCGAACAGCCACCGCCAGGATGCGACGTCGACGAGGACGGCGGAGAGGTACATGCCGAGCAGCCCTCCACCGCCACCGACGGCGGTCCAGGCGCCGATGCCCTTGGCCCGCTCCTCCTCGGGGAAGGTGGAGGTGATGACGGCCAACGTGACGGGCATGATCATCGCGGCGCCGACGCCGGAGAAGAAGCGGGACGCCAGCATCATCTCGGAGGAGTTGGCCAGCGCGGCGGCAGCGTTCGCTACCCCGAAGACGGTCAGGCCGGCCAGCAGCATGGGCTTGCGGCCCCATCGGTCGCCGAGCGCACCGAGGGGGAGCAGGAGTGCCGCGAGGCTGAGGGTGTAGAGGTTGATGAACCAGAGCACCTCGCTCTGCGAGGCGTCGAAGTCGACCGCGAGCTCGGGTTGGGCAACGTTGAGGCCGGTCACTGATGCGATGACGGCCATGAGGGCGATGCAGACCGCGATCAGGACAGCGCGTCTCTTGCCTGGGTCGTCGATGATCGGTTCTGGCTGGCTGGTGGCTGTGGGGTTGTGACTCACGGCTGTTCCTCTCGAAGGCGTGGTCCGCCAGCGCCGTGCCGGGTCGGCAGGCGCTGGCTAGCGTGCGGCGGGCTGTCGGGACTTGGGAGACGCGACCTAGTTGCGGCGGGTGGCCCGTACGACGACGTCATGGATGGTGGTGACGCGACCGCCGGGGCCGGTCATGGTCCGCTGGGGCTCCTCGGCGGTCTCGATCTCCCAGATGTCACCGTCGAGCAACTCGGTGATGGCAGCGGCCGTTGTGGACGCTTCCGTCGGGGGCCTGCCCTCGTGTTCCGAGTCCTCGTCGCTCCCGTGGCCGTGGCCGTGACCGTGGCTGTGACCCTGGCCCTGGCGCTGCCCGTGGTCATGGTCCTCGGCGTCGTCGTGGCGGTGGAGGTGGCCCACGATCAGGAGGGTTCCCTTGGGTGCGACCCAGGTCGCGATGCGGCGGTAGAACTCGAGTTGCCCGATTGCGGGGTGGGCGTAGTGGGTGGTGACCAGGTCGTATTGCTGGTTCGGCTCCCAGGACGACAGGTCGGCCTGCACCCACTGAATGCGGTCGGAGAGTCCCGCGTCGGCTGCTCGCTGCTCGCCGAACGCGAGAGCGCCCGCTGCCACGTCGGCCGCAGTAACGGCCCAACCCGCGCCGGTCAGCCAGATCGCTTCGGCGCCTGCGCCGCAGCCCGCGTCGATGGCCGAACCTGGTCTCAAAGCTTCGACCTGGCGGATGAGGTGAGGGTTGGGGTCGCTGGTGCTCATCGACCCCGCGCGCTCGCTGGACCAGATGTCGTCCCAGTACGACTTGTCGAAGGTGTGATTCACGAAGTGCCTCCCCGCTCTGTGGTGTCGCCGGTTTCGGCGACACAAACGAGAATGACTCTCAACCCTCCGATTTGCAAACGTTGTTGCCGAATGGCAAACTCTTCGCATGGATGACACCGACCGCACGCTGGACGCCGTGGGGCCCCGGCTCAAGGAACTGCGCCAGCGGCGCGACATCACTTTGAACGAGCTCGGGGACGAGACCGGCATCTCGATCAGCACTCTGTCCAGGCTCGAGGCAGGTCTTCGTCGCCCGACGCTCGAGCAACTGCTGCCGCTGGCGCGCTCCTATGGCGTGACCCTCGACGAGCTTGTCGACGCCCCACCCACCGGCGACCCCAGGGTCAATCTGCGGCCGCTCCCCACCAATGACGGGCGCACCATCCTGCCGTTGAGCCGGCGCCCTGGCGGCATCCAGGCCTACAAGTTCGTCCTCCCCGCCGGGACAGACGACCAAGAGCCTGACCTGCGAACCCACGAAGGCTACGACTGGGCCTTCGTCCTCAGTGGACGCCTTCGCCTCGTGCTCGGCGAGCACGACCTGATCCTCGAGCCGGGCGAGGCCGCCGAGTTCGACACCCGCACCCCCCACTGGTTCGGTGCAACCAGCGACGGACCCGTGGAGTTCCTCAGCCTCGTCGGCAAGCAAGGCGAACGGGCACACCTCCGTGCCGCCCCGAAACGGCGCCTTCCCGGCTAGGAGACTGGACGACGTTCGCATCCGCATATCAGGCCAAGACCGGAGCATCCATGGTCAGCTCGAGGCGTCGGGACGCACCCGGCAAGAGCGCCCGCCTCCTTTCGCGGCCATTTCGCCCGTACTCCGCACGGAGTACGGCGAACTGTCTGCTGTGGCCGGACGCGTCAGCCTCCGCCGGCTGACAGCGTGATCGCTATGACTTCTGAACTACGGGCGCCTGGCCACTCCGGTGCCGATACAAGACCGAAGGACTCACGGACCAAGTCCGTGCTGCCGTGGCTGATGCTGGCGGTGTGGATCGGGCTGGTGGTGGGTAGCTTCTCGCTGGTCGGCAAGCTCGATTCGGTGACTCGCGACAATCAGGCGGACTACCTGCCGGCCAGCGCACAATCGACCAAGGTGCTCCTGGCCGAGGCCGGGCTGCCCGGCGGTGAGGATGGCCTACTCGCGGTCGTGTACGAGCGAGCCGGTGGCATCGAACCGGGTGATCGGGAGGCGGCCGCACGCGGCTATACCGAGCTGGCGGAGCGATTCGGCAACGACACGGACGCACCTGCGGAGATCGTCGAGTCCGACGATGGCACGGCGTTGATGTTCGGGCTACCGCTCGACCGCGAGTGGGTCCTCGATGAGGCCGAGGCCACGACGGTAGCGGATGCCCGTGCCCTTCTCGCTGACCGGCCGGACGGTCTGAACGCCTATGTCACCGGTCCGTCGGCCATCGGGGCAGACATGGACGAGGTCTTCGACTCCGTCGATGCGAAGTTGATGCTCGTTACTGCCGTCGTGGTGGCGCTCCTGCTGATCCTGACGTATCGCAGTCCGCTGCTGTGGCTGGTCCCGCTCGCCTCTGTCGGGGTCGCGGCAATCATGTCGATGGGTGTCGTCTACGCACTCACCCAGGTCTTTGACTTCACCATCACGAGCATGAGCTCGGCACTGATGATCGTGCTGGTCTTCGGTGTGGGCACCGACTATGCCTTGCTGCTTGTGTCTCGCTACCGTGAGGAACTGCACCGCCACGCGCGGCCGATCGACGCGATGCTGGCGGCGCTGCGCGGGGTCGGCCCGGCCATCCTGGCTTCGGCGGGTACGGTGGTCGCCGGTCTGTTGTGCCTGTTGGTCGCGGATCTGAATAGCAGCAGCGGTCTCGGGCCGGTGGGTGCGGCGGGCATTGTGTCCGCGCTGTTCGTCATGCTGACGCTCCTTCCCGCCTTGCTGGTGGTGCTCGGGCGCCGCGTCTTCTGGCCGTTCGTGCCGCGACTCGGGGTTGAGGCACAAGCATCTGGTTCTCGGTGGGCTCGGCTCGGCGAGCTGGTCGATCGCCGCCGCGTCGTCAGCTGGGCGGTGCCGCTGGCGGTCCTGGGCGCTCTGTCGCTGGGTCTGGTGGGGGCGAGCGGCTCGCTTCCGCAGTTGGACCAGTTCGCCCGTTCGGCACCGGACTCGGTGACGGGAGCGAAGACGATCGACGAGCGCTTCCCCGGTCAGGGCGGTCAGCCGGTCAGGGTGATGGCTCGCCCGGACCAGAGCCGTGAGGTCCTGGCCGCCGTCGAAAGTACGCCCGGGGTGGCCAACGCCGAGATTCGCCGGGCCAGCGACGACTGGGTGGAGATCATTGCAATCCCGGTCGACTCGCCAGAAAGTGCGGGTGAGACAGCAACGATCAAACGGCTGCGGGCACACCTGCACGAAGTCGCCGGTGACGCCGCACTAGTCGGCGGGCCGAGTGCCGAGCTGCTGGACACCGACGAGACCAACAAGAGCGACCGCAATCTGGTGATGCCGCTGATCCTGCTGGTGGTGCTCCTCATCCTCGGGCTACTGCTGCGGGCAATCACGGCGCCACTCCTGTTGATGGCCACCGTCGTGGTGTCGTACTTCGGAGCCCTCGGACTGTGCAACCTGTTGTTCGACCAGGTGCTCGGATTCGGCGGGTGGGAGTCGTCGGTGCCCCTGATCGGGTTCCTCTTCCTGGTCGCGCTCGGTGTCGACTACAACATCTTCTTGATGACCCGGGTACGTGAGGAAGCCGTCCGGCACGGCACTGTCGAGGGTACGAATCGTGGCCTCGCGGTGACCGGCGGCGTGATCACCTCGGCCGGCATCGTGCTGGCGGCGACATTCGCGGTGCTCGCCACGCTGCCGCTCGTCATGCTCATCCAGATTGGGATACTGGTGGCCGTCGGCGTACTGATCGACACCTTGCTGGTGCGGTCCATCGTGGTTCCCGCACTGACGATGTCGCTGGGTTCGCGGATCTGGTGGCCCAGCAAGCTCTGGCGCACGAGTGAGGACAGTGTCGATGACCGTGTGTGAACGATGACGGCGCTCCGTCCGCCAGTGGCCGATCGGCTGCTGGCGGCCGGGTCGTTCGCGCTCGGCATCGTCGTCGCGTTCACGCTCGAGGCGGTCGCTGGTGAGGACGAGCGCAGCGTCGATATGTGGGCAATCATGCTCCTGGGCGCGATGTCGGCCCCGCTCCTGGCCCGTCGGCGCTGGCCGATCCCCGTCGTCCTAGCGGTCCTCGCCGTGTCGACGCCGTACCACCTCCTCGACTACCCCCATGAGGCCACGATGCCGGCCTTGCTCGTGGCGGCGTTCACGGCGGCGCGCTACAGCGAGCGACCGCGACCGGCCTACGCCGCCTTGGTGGCGGTGGCCGCGGTGATACTGCCAGTCGTCGCCGCGTCGGGTGCACCCGGTAACGCTCTCCTCGGCGTCGGCTGGCTCTTGATGGCCTTCTTTGCCGGACTCGCGGTCCGCTTCCATCAAGCCTGGAAGGCCGCCGTCGCCGCTCGGCTCGAACAGGAGCGGACCGACGAGGTCGAACGGCGGGTCGCCGAAGAGCGGGTACTGATCGCTGCCGAGCTGCACGACGTCTTGGCGCACGGCCTCGCGGTCGCAAACGTCCAGGCGTCCGTCGCTGCGCACCTGATCGACCAACTGCCAATGCGGCAGGATGCGCCGCTGCAGGAGCTGTCCGGCACGCTGCACAGCCTGTCGGACACGAGTCGGGCCACACTCCATGAGCTACGTGCCGTCCTGGACGTGCTGCACGGTGGCGAGGCCGAGCCAACCGAGCCGGCGCACCACCTCGGCGAACTGCAGAGACTGGTGGAGATGGCCGAGGCTGCTGACGTCCGGGTCGACGTGGAGTCTGACGGACTGTCACATGAGTTGCCGGCGACGGTCTCCGTCGTGGCCTATCGGATCATCCAGGAATCGCTCACCAATGTCATCCGACACTCGACAGCCAAGCGCGCCACCGTCCGCCTCGACCAGGACGGCCACCGCCTGCGGATCGCGGTCATCGATCACGGGCCCGCGCGACCGGAATCAACAATGACACCGGCCGGGTTCGGGATCGCCGGCATGACCGGGCGAGCGCAGGCCGTCGGCGGCGAGCTGTCCGCCGGGCCGGGGGAGTCCGGAGGATTCGAGGTATCGGCCAGCCTGCCGGTACCGGAGATCTGGCGGGTGCCGGTGTGATCCGGGTCCTGCTCGCCGACGACCAGACTCTGGTACGTGGCGCGTTCGTGCTGCTGGTCAACTCCGCTGAGGACATGGAGGTGATCGCGGAGGCCGGCACCGGTGACGAGGCCGTGACATTGACTCGGGAACTTTGCCCCGACGTCGTCTTGATGGACATCAGGATGCCGAGCACCGACGGCATCGAGGCGACTCGCCAGATCGTTGCTGCGGAAGGGTTGAGCAGCAGCAAGGTGCTCATCCTGACCACCTTCGAAACCGACGCTAATGTGCTGCGCGGGCTTCGCGCGGGTGCGTGTGGGTTCCTGCCCAAGGACACCCGTCCGGACGCGCTCCTGGATGCCATTCGCACCATCGCGTCAGGGGAGGCGCTGCTGTCGCCCGGCGCGACCAGAGCGGTCATGACCCGTGCACTGAGTCGCCCAGACGTGCCTGCGACTGAGCGTCTGGCCAGCCTGACGGCGCGCGAACACGAGGTGCTTCGGCTGGTCGCCGCGGGCCGAAGCAACCAGGAGATCGCAGACGAGCTGGTCCTCAGCCCGCTCACTGCCAAGACTCACGTGAGCCGGATCCTCGCGAAGTTGGGTGCCCGCGATCGGGTCCACCTCGTGATCGCCGCGTACGAGGCCGGCCTTGCCTAGGCTTCGCCAAGAGCTGGTCCTCGCCACTGGCCATTCCCGGCTGCTTCTGACACAGAGGGGAGCCAGAGTCGGACGCTACCGCGTATTGTCTGGTCGGCGCGGGACGTTCGGCATGCCGAGGTTGGTCGCGGTGCGCTGCATCTGGATTAGTTTCTGCCCGGCAGCGGCGAGACTGGTCCGCAGACCGTCGACTTCGCCGAACCAGCCACGTTCGGTGGCTTCGGCGATGCGTTCTTCCAGGCTGTCGATGATGCCTCGGAGTCGTTCGTGCTGGTCGGGGTCGGGGCGGAGCATCGGGCAGCGGATGCAGGCGTGTTCGTGTTGGCAGCCGGAGCCGTAGGCACGTCCGCAGGTTCCGAGCTCGAGCTTGCGTTGAGCGAAGTGGCCGAGGAACTCGTCCCACTCGCTGTCGGTGGGCTCGCGGTACTCCTGGGATGGTCGAAGTGCCCGCCGCCGGGCGATGTAGGCGCGGTGGTGGTCGATCACGTCGTGGTCGTAGACCGCGACGTAGGTCTGCGTGGTGGCAATCGAGTCGTGGCCCAGGATCTTGGCGGTGATGTGCACGGGCAGGCCGGACGCAACGGCGTCGGTTGCGAAGATCCTCCGGAAGTCGTGAGGGCTGAACTTGGCAGGGCTGCCGTCGGTGTTGGTGATCCTCGCGGTGGTGACCAGCTCGTCGAGCAACTTGATGACGTAGGAGGAGCTCATGGCGATCCTGCCTGTGCCCCATGGCCGTTGGAACAGGAATGGAAGTTCTGGGCTGTGGACGCGTTCGGCGCTGTCGTAGCGACTTATCAGCGGCAGCTGCTCTTTGTCGCCGCGGACGTGGGAGATGATCTCGGCGAACGCCACCGCGAGCTCGGGTCCAATGACCAGGAGCCGTTCCTTGTCGGTCTTGGACGGGGTGATCTGCAGCATCGGGATCACCTCACCGGTCGACGGGAGCCGGTAGGACACGAAGGAGCGGTGGGTGATCTCGAGGACCTCCTCGATCCTTGCTCCGGTGTGACGCAGAACCTCGACCAGTGCCCACGCCCAGAACGCCCGGTCGGACTCAAGGCTCAGGTTTCTCCGGTTGTCCTGGGGCCGTTCGCTGGTGCCGCCGAGTACCGGCGTATCGACGTACACATGCCCACGACTGACCTTCCTGCCGCCGCTCCCGTCGTCGCTCAGGGTCGTCCGTCGTAGCGTGTGCCCGGCCTGGGTGAACGACTCGCCAGGCAGAGCTGCGGCGGCGGTATCGAGCAGGGCCTTGGCCGCGGCTCGGTTGTCGCTGGCTGCGTCGACGAGCCGTGGAAGCAGCGGCGCCAGTTCCCGGATGCGCTGGTGCGTGCGTGAGCGCGACTGCTTGAGCATCTTGTTCATGCCTGCCAGGTCCCTGGAGTCCACCGGCGAAGGCGCGGCCCATGCCGCCCACCGGACGGGGTCCTCCAGCGCCCAGTGGGACAAGTCGGCGTAGAAGGCACGGACGGCCATGAGGATCGTGTACGGGTCCTCGCGCTTCTTCCCGACGCGGTTGCTGCCGTACAGCACCGGGCCGGTGAGTCTCGTCTTCCAGCGACGGGCAATCTCGTCGGACAGGTTCAGGGAGTCAATGCCGGGCTCGTGGATCTCCAGGTCCCGCCAGAACAGCAGCACGAGCTTGGCCGCCAGATAGCGAATGGAGTTGTAATCCATCGCGGGACGGCGTTCGTACAGGTAGGCAACGAACAAGTCCCTGATCGGGCGGCACGCGACGTCGTAGCGGTCGACCATCTCCTCAATAGTCAGCTGCCCTCGCCTGGACGCAGCGAAGATGGTTGGTGGACTGTCCGTCGGCAGGATCGCGGCTTCCCGGAGCAGGGTGTACCAGCGAGGCTGGGACCTGCCACGGTAGCCGTCTTGTCCCCGGTGGGCCTCGATGCAGTCCGACAAGGTGATCTCGCCCAATGTCCCGCCGTTGTGGACCAGCATCCTGGTGAGCTGGTTGAGCGCGTGACGGCGGTCGCTCGGGAGCATCCGCGCGTCCGTGTCGCATAGGCGCTCGATGATGGCGAACCCCGCGGGATCGCGCAGCGCCCGCAGTCGCTCGTAGAGCCTGGGTGTGGCGTGCGTGGCGTAGAGCCAGGAGTAATCGGGCCGGATCACGTCGAGCATGAGCAGCCTGCCCGCGGCAGCGACGAGGTGGCCGTGCTTGTCGGGCAGGGCAGCCAACGTGGTCCACTCGTTACCGGCCGCGTTCGCTCCTGAGGCGTGCCAACGCTGCTGCCACGACTCCCCGGGCAACCTCAGCAGCCACTGAAGCAGAGTTTCCGCGAACAGCACCTGGCTGCGGACCTGCTTCGGCGAGGTGGTGTCGTTCGCGAGTTCCAGAGCGCGGACCGCGTCGAGAATCTCCTGATAGCTCATCTGGGAGGAGGGCCACACGGTCGGTCGGGCGATCGCTGGTGTCGGCAGCGCCGGTGTCGGTGCCTTGGGGCGTAGGGCGCCGTTCTGGGTTGGGACGTGGCGCGATGGTCGCGCGGCCTTTTGTAGATGCGCGACTGGGTCGACGTGGTCGCTCATGTGCGCGGCCCGCCGAACAGCACCGCCAGCACCTCAGCGGAGTATCCCCGGGTGTCGACCGGTGGCAGGGGTGATGGGATCGGGCGTTCGGCCCGGTCGCGGTGATGGGCCAGCAATCGGCTCACGACCTCTTCCTCCCGCGGACGCAGGTAGATCTGGGTGGTGGTGATGTGGGCGTGACCCAGCACCCACTGCACGTCGCTCAGCGACATGTTCGGGTCATCGACCATCCGTTGCGCGGCGGTGTGTCGCAGGTCGTGCAGTGTCCAGGTGGTGCCCAGCGAGTCGTTCGCGCGCTGAAGCATCCGTCGTGTTGCGGAGTAGGTCAGCGGGCGCACTGGACGGCGGCGGGTCAGCCACAACGCCTGTTCGCGGTCCGGTCGCATTGTCTGTTGCTCGTAGAGGCGAAGCCACACGAACGCGTCCGCCGAGGCTGGCAGCCATTGCAACCGTCCCGAGCCCTTCCGGTGGACCCGATGCGCTGGTCGCCGACGTTCACGCGGTCCACGGTGACGCCGAGCAGCTCCGAGGCGCGGGCACCGGTCGAGACGTAGAACGCGAGCAGTGCTCGGTCCCGGTCCGAGCGCAGCGTCGCGAACAGCTCGTCGAAGAGCCGGTCCGGCAGGTGCCGTGGGATCCGCTCGGGCATCTTCTGCCGGAACGGTGCTCGCGGTCCCGGCGCGAAGGGCTGCATCGGATTGTGGTGCGCTTGCGACCTTCGTCCGGCTCGGTGGTCCGCGTCGGGGACTGGGTTGATCAGAGGCCCGTCGCCGGCGCTGATCCGGTCGGCGTAGAACATCTTCACCACCGCGAGGGCGTGGTTGATGGTCGCAGGCGCGTACCCGCCCTGCCGGCCCACTGGGCCGACCAGCCGCATCCACAACACGAAGTCGCGTGCCTCGATCCGACTCGCGCGCTGCCATGTCACCTCGATGGCGGCCAGGAACCGCCACCATCGCAGCAGCGCCAGGCCGTAGGAGCGCAGCGAGCTGAAGCTCGCGCCACAGGCCAGCATCGTGGCGAAGAACTCGCTGACCTCCTCGACCGGTTCGCCCGCCGCATTGAGGAGCACCGTGCCCGGCGCTGCGTCGATCTTGGCCACGGCGCCGATGGCCGGGACGACCAATGCCGTCACGTCACGCTCCATCCCAGATGTCCTTCCGCTCGTCGTCGCGACGAACGGCAGCACGCAAAGCCATGGCAATGGTGGACATCGACATCGTCCGGCGAGTCGTTCTGCACGTGTCGCCTGCGGACGACTCAGGCCGCTCCAGTTGGTGCGGTCAACAGATCGTGGGCGAGAGTCTTGACCTGGGCCGCGTCGTCCATGTCCGCCCGGACCGAAACGTCGCGGCTGAGGAAGTCGGTCAATCCGTTGGCACCGCCGATGGCTGCGGCTGAGGACACGAGCCGCAGCTCGAAGCCGCGGTCGGTGATCTGGTCGGCCAGGCCGTCCCACAGCCCGCCGGGTGCCTGGCCGGTCAGCAAGGCGGGGTGGGGGAGCTCGGGGACCGGGTCGCCCTCGGTCTGGGAGATGTCCCACACGTAGGCCGGCTTGAGGCCGACCATGCGGGAGCGGACGACCTCGCCGGACTTGGGCTTCTCTCCTCGCGCGAGACGTCGCCACGAGCCCGGGGCCGTCGGGTTGGTTGAGGCCATCCGTGCGGTGACCGGAGCGAGGATCCCGTAGCCCTGCTGGCCCTTCTGCACATGCCGTCCGAGCGCGAGCCACTGCTTGAACCCGGCGA
Organism: Nocardioides carbamazepini; assembly: GCF_024614185.1. GTDB lineage: Bacteria > Actinomycetota > Actinomycetes > Propionibacteriales > Nocardioidaceae > Nocardioides > Nocardioides carbamazepini. The sequence continues at coordinate 139,436 of NZ_JAHTLF010000024.1, read as the reverse complement.
CATAGGTCGGCGTCGGGTGCGGGACTCGCCCCTCGCTGCATGCGGCGAGGTGCTGGCGATAGATCAGCATCGTGTTGTTGAACGACCTCGACCGGAACTGCGCGGCGAAGACCAGCGCCTGCTTCCAGTCCTCGCCGGTCACCAGCGCGGCGACAGAGCTGGCCAGTTGTTCCTGGAGCGCCTCGAGCTTGGCGTCACGGGCTGTTCGGTCGGGCCGGTTGGACTGGTGGCTGTGGTCGGCGGATCTGGTGGCGTGTCGGGTCATCGGGAATCGCCGCCTGTCATGCGGGCTGTGGTGTCGAAGAGTTCGAGCTCGGCGGGGTGCAGCTGGTGCTGGACCACGAAGGAGCGGTGCTTGATCCGCCACAGCCCCTGTCCGGTGCCCAAGGTGGGCAGGAGAGATTGCTCGGTGCCTGTGAGGCCGAGCGCGTGGGCGGTCGCACCGAGCTGGTCGGACTCTTGGCGGTACACGATCCGGGTCTCGGCGTTCGCGAGCAGTGAGGACGCGAGGGCGCGCAGGGCGGAGCCGGAGTCACCCACGTTGTCGAGGTCGGTGAGCTTGTGGAAGATCAGCATGTTGGCGATCCCGTAGTGGCGCGCGAGGCGCCAGTGGGCGTCCATGCGGCGCAGCAGTGCTGGGTGGGACATGAGTCGCCACGCTTCGTCGTACACGACCCAGCGTTGGCCGCCGGCGGGGTCCATGAGTGCGGACTCCATCCACGCTGAGGCGCAGGTCATCAGCACCGAGATCAGGGTCGCATTCTCGCTCACCCGGGACAGGTCGAGGGAGATCATCGGGAGTGTGGGGTCGAAGGTAACAGTGGAGGGGCCGTCGAAGAGCCCGGCGAGGTCGCCGGCGACGAGGCGCCGAAGCGCGTGACCGACGAGCCGGCCGTCCTCGCCGAGTCGCCCGTCGTGGTCGTCCCTGGGGTCGGGGGCGAGGAGGTGGTCGACCACTCGGGGGAGAACGGGCACGTCGGCGGAGCGGACGGTGCGGTCCAGCGCGATGTCGACGGCGGTGTGCTCAAGGGGTGTGAGGTGGCGGTCGAGCACGGTCTCGGTGAGGGCGCCGATGAGGTCACGTCGGCGCGAGGCGACCTGGCTGGCCCACCGGCCGTCATCGAGGCCGTCGGGGCGGTGGCTCTCGTCGAGTGGGTTGAGCCGGTTCGACATTCCTGGCCCGAGCGCGATCGCGCGTCCCCCGACCGCTTCGGCGACGGGAGTGTGCTCGCCCTTGGGATCTCCGGGCACGTACACGCGGCGTCCGAACGGGATGGAGCGGGTGTAGAGGCTCTTGGCGAGCGATGACTTTCCGGAGCCGACGATGCCGGCCAGCACGACGTTGGGTGCGGTGATCAGCCCGCGGTTGTAGAGCACCCACGGGTCGTAGACGAAGGACGAGCCGGAGTACATGTCGTGACCGACGAACACCCCTTCACTGCCGAGACCGCCTTCGGCCAGGAACGGGTAGGATCCGGCCAGGGTGGCCGAGGTGTCCTGGTGGCGCGGCAGGCGAAGTCGCCCGGGGGTGCGCAGGGCAGCGGGGCCCGGCTCGCCGGAGCGGGGGAGTACGACGGTGCCGCGCTTCTCCGCCGCCAACCGGGACGCCCGAGCCTGTGCCTTGTCTCGCGTGACGCCGCGATCCTGCGCGACCAGTGCTCGGGCAGCTGCTCTGCGTGCCTTGCGGTCGCGACGGCTCTCCCGTGAGGGGGCTACCAGGACACTTGAGTGGAGCCGGCTGCGCTGGTCCGGGGTGTCCGGGTTCATCGGTGTCACAGGGACAGCCCCGGTCCGACATCCGGGCGAGAGACGGCCGCTCGGTGGATCCCGCGGGGACCGCTCGTCGGGTGGGGGATATGGGGGTAGGTGATGGTGGACTCGGCCTCGTGGGCACGGCCGATGACCCCACAGACCTGTCGCACCATCTCGGCCGCCCGATGCAGCTCCCACGAGACCTGACACGACGCCGCTCGATCCTCGCGACTGAGGAACGACACGACCCGGGTCTCCCTGGTCCCGTCGGTTGCGTCCGGCCAGGTCGGATCAGGCTGGTCTGGCGTGCGGTCGTGGAAGCCGGCCAACTGGTGCAGTGCCTGTGACAGGGATCCGAGGCCATCGGTGAGGGCCCCGAGGACACGGTAGATGTCCGAGGAGTCGCTGACGATCCGGGTTGCATGGGCGAGCCCGCGAAGAGCCTGTTGCGCCTCGGCGGCGTCGTCGGCTGGATGGGTGAAGGTCGGCATCGGGGACTCCTCGGCGAGGGTTCGTTTCGCCGATGAGGTACGCCCACGGCGCCGGCCGTGGCGTGGCCGGCATACCGGTTTGATCCGCCGCCGGCGAGCCCTACAGATGCTGTTTGAGCCTGAAAGTGCAGGTTGCCCCTGTTGGGCCGGGCCAGGCGGGTGGGTTCATCGGTGCAGCGCGAGTGACCTGTGGCGCGACGTGTTGGCTTCTCTCCTGGGTCCGCGTCTTGGCCTCGACGTATTCGCCGAGGTGGGCTCCCCATTCGGCCTGGTTCATGGGAAAAACGCCTTGCGCCTCCTCACGTTCCGAAGACCTGCCAAAACGTGGGCGCCGCGAAGTCCAGACGGCAAACGGTCGAACTACTCCCAGCGGTGATGGCTGACGAAGGGGAAGCGTTGGTGTGAGAGTCCGCCGACCAGGCCTTGCGGCCGCGCCTTCTCAGAACTGGCCGCGAAGAGGCACCACTGCCGCTCCGGTCGGAGGGTCGGGCAGCGATGCAAGCTCGTCGCGGAGGACGGAGTCGGGGGTGATGCCGACCAGTAACGGGACCAGGCGCATGGGGTAGGACAGCGGCCACAGCGCCGTCGCGACGGTAGCTACGTACAGCGAGGTCGCCAGTGCCAGGACTCCGCCCAGTGCACGACGCACGGGAATCCGGACGACGACCCAAACCGCGCGCAGAACAAGGTGCGGCCCCTCCCAGCGGTCTGCTGCGAGGACGAGCGCGACACTGAGGACCAGCGCCACACTGGCGATCACAAGGTTCTGGGCGGATGGCCCCCGTCCTGACAGAGTCGCCTGGGCGTCGATGCCGAGTTGGCGCAGCGAGCCCACTTGGGTCGCGGCAGCGACGAGCAGCCAGGTGGTTGCAAGCACTCGGGCACCGCGGAGGAGATCGGCACGGTGAATCGTCCCCCGGAGATCGAACTGCTCTTGGGCGGTGATCACGATGCACGCCCCGACCACAAGTAGAACGGCCGTGCCGACGAGCCACCCGCTGGCGGCTTGGCTTCTTACCTCCAGAATCGGCGGCGTATCCATCGACGGGATCAGGTTCGCCGGGACCACCCCGTGCAGTGCCTTCCCGATTAGGACGCTGACAGGCTTGTCCACAATCACAGCGAACACGGCGATCGGGGCGAGGAACCATGAGAGTCGCAGGTAGCGGTCCTCGGTTGGTGCCGAGCGAGGCTGGAAGAGCAAACCGGCGAGAGTGATGAGTAGCGACATAGATCCTCCGTCATGCCAGCGTGTGATCTCTCCGTGGTCCTATCGCTCGTTCCCTCGCGGGTACGGCAGGAAACGGCTCTGATTCCTGCCGGTGCCCTGGGGCGGGTAGCGCTCGGCTGCCAAGTGGAGCGGTAGGGCAGCATCACTTCGCATTGGATGTTGGCCCGGAGGGATCCGCAAGCTTCGCAGAACTTCAGCGAACGCCCGGACGAGGGCAACGGCGTTCGGTTGGCGTGCCAAGACGAGACAGGTCACGGATACAACGGTGAGGGAACCGAGCAAGCACGCGACCAAGGCCCACGCCCCGGTTCCCATCAGCTCTACCGCAGTAGTTGGCGCCATCGTCGTTCCTTCTGCTGGTGGCCGGTGTGGGGCGGGAGAGCCGGGCGGCTAGGTCGGGCCAAAGGCTCGAGCGTCCCGCGGCTCAATTGTTCCATCACTAGTGCGATGGTTCCACCATCACTTATTCTGTGATGGTGGACCGATTCGACACACGCGTCGCAACCTACGCCGACGCCCGTGGGGCCGCGTTTCCTGGCAGTCCGCAAGCGCAGCAGCGGACACCGTCCCAGTTCGTCGAGCACGCAAACCATCGCAATGGACGCAGCGGCCGTGGCAGCGACGCTTTCGAGTCCTACTTCTACGCCACCGTCTTCCATACCGATTTCGCACCAGAGTGGCCCATCGCCACCGATTGGCCTGCCGTCGTCCGCGGCTTGCGCGGATCGTTCGCCCTCGCGCAGACGGACTTCGCAGAACTGTGTGGACTGGGAAGAGCCACCATCGAGCGCTGGGAGTCGGGGAAAGTGACCCCGTTCCGTGGAGACGCGCTTCAGGTGCTCAGTCTGGTCAGGCCACATCTCTGCACGCCCGTGCAAGCTGGCCAAGCTCTAAACCTCGCGGCGGGGGCAGTGCTGCCCCACCTGACGCGTCCGACGAGCGAGTACCTGGGCGCGGACGTGGTTGCGCCTCTGTGTCGCGATGGCCACAACCATTCGGACCTTGGCCCGGCGGTCCTAAGCGCCCTGGAGTCAGCGCGAATCCTGGTTGTCCTTGATCCCGGTTCCGACGAGTTGGACACGACCTACTTCCCGCTGGTGAATCGCCCTGCCGCTGATGGACACGACCTGCAGTGGGCGCAGGGAATCCTCAAGGACCTGGCGAAGCTCTCGAACGCGGACCGTCAACTCGTGGCTAGGCTTGCACGGCGGCTTGTCGCCGAATAGCGCAATCTGAGGTGTCGCATTTCGGCGGGCATCGACGCCTGTCCTGGGCGCTGGAGGTCTTTGGCAGCGGGATCCGATGCCAGCGAAGGGTCGAGACTCATCGTTCGGATTCATGACGAGGGTTCGCGAATTTGCCCCTCGCGACGGTTGGAACGCTGCTACGGTCCCGCAGGTGGCAGCTAGCGGTAAAAGTAGCCGATTCGGTGCAGCAGGATCTGCTCTCGGGTACCTTGCTCAGGTCGAGTACGGGCTCCTCCTCGTCCTACGGCGCATGGACGATGAAGTGACCTTGCGGCTGTCGATGGAGACAGCGGACGACATCGAGTTCGATGATCCGTCAGGCATCGAGGCACGCGAGCTCTGGCAGACCAAGCATCACCTCGTCCGCCGGGGGAGCCTCGGCAACTCCAGTCCCGATATTTGGAAGAGTCTGCACAACTGGATCGAGACCGCAGAAAACGACTGTGAGCTCGTGTTGTTTTCAACCGCTTCCGCATCAGCCGCCACGGCGGCGGCTCTCCTTGCGCAAAGTCGAACCGCCGACGATGTTCGCGCTGCGCAACAGCAACTCGAGGCAGTTGCTCGCAAGGCGGGCAATGACGACCATGCTGCCTACTACACCCGGTTCCTCGATCTGACCGCAGATCAGCGATTTGAGCTGCTGTGCCGCGTCACCATTCTCGGAGGTGCGTCTCGCGCGACCGACATGACCGATCAGCTGGTCGCCTCCGTTAGGAAGACCGTTCCGGCGCTTCGGAGGCGTGCCCTTGTTGAGCGGTTACGCGGTTGGTGGCATGCCCGGGCGATCCAGCATCTCGACCTGATCGCGACTGGCAGCATCGACTGGATCGACATGGTGGAGGTGGAAAACCAACTCCATCGAATCGCGCAGTCGCTGCGAGACGAGAATCTACCTCTGGACTACGGAGACCTTCCCGAGCCCACGCCAGAGGAAGCGGCGCAGGACGACCGAGTGTTTGTTGAGCAACTGCGGCTCATCATGCTCCATCATGAACGCATCAGGATGGCAGTCTACGACCACAATCGTGCTTTCGAGCAGCGGTCTCGCTGGCAGCGCGAACACCTGCTGGATCCTGAGCATCTGAAGGACTATGACCGCCTCTTGGTCGAGGAATGGAAGCGCGTGTTCCTGCCGATCGAGGAACCACCTAGTGCTGATGAACAAGATGAAGAAGCCAGTCGACGAGCGGCACTCAACCGCTACATGGCGCTCGGACAGCGCCCCCTCCCGGAGGTTCGGCCCGAGGTCCGCTCCGGGTACATCCCTCTCGGCTCGTTGCACATTCTGGCTGATCGCCTCGAAATCGGGTGGCATCCTGACTGGCTCCGTCTGCTGACGGACCGGCTCGACTCCCCAGAGTCCGAGATGCCCCAGCCAGGTGTTGCCTGATGGCCGATGAGATCGACCACAGCAGAGCGGTGCGTGGCGACACTGAGGCAAGCGCATTGTTCAACCCGGCCTTCGGTGCAGTGGTGCTCAACCGCGCTTGTGCTGGCTTCGAATCCAAGGCAGGCCACCTGATGCCACTCACCTACGCATACCTGGTCCTGCCGTCGGCACTCCACATGCCGACTCGCACCGCCTTGCCAGGCACAGTGGGGAGGTCGATGCACCGCTGGTTGCGCGAGAATCCCTTGGTCCTGTCGGATCTAGCAGTGCGTGTGCGGTCATTCCGCGGCGTCACCTCGGAGGCGATCATTTTTGGAATCCGCCACGCGGTGCTGGGAACCCGCGACGGCGCACTAGAGGCAGGCCACCTACGACGTCGCTCGCGTGCTCTTCAGCCAACCGGCGATTGGGAATCATGCATGCGAGCCGCGGACTTCCTCGGTAAGTGGCTCGGAGGATCAGGAAACGACGAGCCGACAACCTTAGCGCAATGGGGGCTGCGGCCATGATGCAACTCGACACATTGGCCCTGTACAACGCGACGGGTGACATCCGGCGGATCAACTTCGAACCCGGGCGGCTCAACATCATCACCGGGGACTCTGGCACCGGCAAGACGAGCCTCATCGGGATCCTCCGTTTTCTGCTGTGCGACGACAGCCCTCATGTTCCTCTTGGTCCGATCCAGAACACGGTCGCGTGGTACGGCCTACTAGCACACGTCGGCGAGACGGCCTTCTTCGTGGCTCGCCCCGCCCCGGCACATGGCGTCACCACAACCCAGGTGATGCTCTCCGTGGGACTACAGGAGCTGCCGCCGTTCGAATCACTGCTGACCAACATCAACACCGATGAACTCGTCGCCTACCTAGGCGGACTCGTCGGTATCGAGGACAACCTCTTCGTGCCACCAGAGGGCCACACCCGCCGGCCGCTCGCTGCAAATCTCCGCCATGCTCTGTACTACTGCTTCCAGAGGCAGGGGGAGATCGCGAACCCAGATCTGCTATTCCACCACCAGAACCGTGACTTCCAGAAGCAGGCTATCCGAGACACACTGCCCTACTTCCTCGGGGCGCAGGGAATGGACGCGCTGAGGAAGCGCGAAGAACTCAGCCGACTGCGGCGACGCATCCGGCAGACGAACCTTGAGCTCGAACGCGCCCGGGACGAACGCGAACAAGGACTCGGACGAATCAGCGGTCTCCTCGCTCAGGCTCGATCCGCTGGCCTGATTGAGACGACCACACTGCCGTTAACGACAGGCGACGCGACAACCCTGCTCACGAACGTCGTATCGGGCGACCACCCACTGACCCCGATTGCCGACGATGACGATCTTGCACAGACTGAGCGACTCGTCCAGGTACGAAACGATCTCCGCGACCGCATCCGCGAGCTCAACGACAAGCTTCGCGGCCTGGATGACTATGCCAACGTGAGCACGTCCTACGGGAGGGAACTCAACGAGCATCGCGCGAGACTTGCGTCAATCGGACTCGTTCCAGACGCCCCAACTGATGAAGCACCATGCCCGCTCTGTGCCAGACCCATACCTGCAGACCCCAGCAGCGACAGCATCCAAGCGCACCTGTCACGCGTCACCCGAAGGCTCGAACTGGCCCAACGCGACCGGCCTCTCATCGATACTGCCCGAGCGGAGCTGCTGGACCAACGCCGTGCCGCCCGGCGCGAGCTCTCAGACATCGACACAGCTCTCGAGGCCCTCGCCCAGGACGAAGAAGGCCGCGAGGCGGCACGCGGACTCGCGACCCATCAGAGCTTCGTGCGGGGACGGATCACCCAGTTCCTGGAGACAGCGACGAACGATCCCGTTGTCGCCGTCGCCGTACTCGAGAGGCAACTCAACGAGCTGAACGCCCGCGCAGAGGCCCTCGCGGAGGACCTCGATCCTGAAACGTTGCGGTCAGCCGTTCAGTCTCAACTCGCAATCGCCAGCCGGGGTATGACGGAGCTCGCACGAGCCCTTCCGCTGGAGCATTCGGAGCATGGCGTGAGGATCGACCCCTACCGACTGACGGTCGTGGCAGACACTCTGCAAGGTCCTGCGTACATGGATGCTGGCGCCATTGGCAGCGGAATGAGTTGGGTCGGATATCACCTGACCGCATACCTCGCGCTTCAGGACTTCTTCATCAGAGCGGCGCGTCCAGTGCCGAGCTTTCTCGTTCTAGACCAGCCCAGTCAGGCCTTTTTCCCGCGAGACCGCATCACCGGCGGCGACTTGGAAGAACTTTCCGATACTGATCGCGACAACACCAAAAAGCTCTACAGGATGATGTACGACGTCGTCGCTGCGCTCGAAGGACGACTGCAGATCATCGCATTCGACCACGCTGACTTCAGAGGCGATCAGTGGTTTCAGGATTCCATCACCGAGATCTGGCGCGACGGAGATGCACTCATTCCGCAGTCGTGGCTCCGGCCGCCGGGCAGGAAGGGTTGACGGGGAGATCTCCGCCGAAGCTGCTCTGCCGACTACAGGCCTCTCGACCGCGTACTCGCTCGCGGGAAGTGGCTTCAATGGGATCCATGGAATCGAACAGGTGGCTGGCTTCCCGTCGCCTGACATGTCTGGTTGGCCGACTTGAAACGACCGTCGCGTCGTGTGGCCAAGACGCTCAACAAGCGGCTCGTGTCTTTCCCTAAGCTGCCCATCGCCGTCGCCGCAGAACCCTGCCTAAACGAGCGACTACTTTTCGCCACCAACGAGATGCTGCCACGGCCTCGGCTACAGCCTGAGCGCGCGCTTCGACGTTGACTCGAGCATTCTCGGCTGCGATTGCCGCGGTCTCGTCGTAGGCTGACGCGACTCTGTCCCAGTGGGAGGCGCGCCGCCGGAGGCCGATGGCGCCAACGCACCAGAGGACCAGGCTGACCACGAGCAGTTGCTCACTGAAAGACGCTGAGGTTCCTGCGGGAGTGAACAGCTTGGGGACTGCCGCGCCAAGCGCCGCGGCCAGGATGAGAAGTGTCAGCTCCGACGTCAGCCTTTGGTTCGACGCCTTGCTCGCACACAGGTCGGCGTATCGCCAGGCCAACTCGGGCGGCAGTGCGTCCGGATTGGGTTCGGGCCACGGTTGCCACGAGCCGTCCCAAGGTCCTTGGGAAACCCTGCGTGACGAACCTGCGGTCGGCAGCGGAGGCATGCGTCGTGCATGGCGATAACGACGCATGTTGCACAGACTCATGTGTCCAAGTGCCCACGCGAGGAGCGGTAGGACCGCGACGAAGACGATACCGGCGATCACGGCGATCGCCGCCGCTTGAGGTCGCGGCGTTCCCACACTGCCGACGGTTCGGCACCGAGCGCGACGAAGAAGCAAGAAGCCCAGGCCACCGAGGTGGCACCGGCAACCGACTCGACAAGCCAAGATGGCGTCGCCCAGATCCACCCCGCGACACCCACAATGCACGTCGCGACGGTGAGCACGCATCCGATGCCAAATGCAATCGCGCGAACGAGATGGACCAGCGCGGAAATGCGATAGGTCGAGCCGCCCGGGCCGTGGCAGCAACGCTGCCTGAGCCTTCCCACCGACCTCCAGAAGCCTGCCATCATCCTCCGATCCACGAAGCCGACTCGTTGAGTCGTCATCCTGAGCGGCGCCCTGGGGAACGTCCCCTCAACTCAGAAGGCAAGGGCATCACGACCGTCCGACACAAAAGACCTGAGGGACTGCTGCGCGATCTGGCGAAAGAGCGACTGACCAGATGGCGAGGAGGTCAGGATCCGCTCCACTCTCCTTTGACACGTTGGCGGGCGCTGGGCTTGGGAGGATGTTGCGCTTAGAGCGGCCGGCAGAGCGGGAGAGCGGCTGCTGTGAAGGCTTGGGCCTGCTGCCCCCATAGCCGCCGTGTCTCGCAGGAGGCTTGGATCGCGGCCTGCTCGATGGCGGCGCCGGCGCGTTCGAGCTCGTCCGGGTCGGATCCGCTGACTGCGATCAGTCCGGTGCAGCGCAGCAGGCCGTGGCCTGCGGTGAGGTCGGCTTCTTGCTGGAGGAGGTCGTGGTACTCCGCGGTCTGCTGGGCGTCCTCGATCTGGCCGATGCGTTGGCGTTGGGCGGCATCGGAGATGTACTCGGTCTTCTTCTTCCGGATGTCGCGAGCAGCCCGGTCCGTACGCAGTGGCGTGTATAGCAGGGTGAAGGTCCGCCGGATGCCGGAGGAGAGAAGCACGGGCGCCAGAAAGCCGGGGAACACGAGCGAGCGGGGCCATTCACTGATCCACAAGACGCAATGGTGGGCAGAGTCGCTGCGCACCGTGCCCCATGACTCCCTCACTGCGACGGGTCCGGCGGTGGCCAGGTCGCGACCGAGGTCTCCGTGTCGTTCGAGGGCGCTGGCGAGGGCGGGGTCGTAGGCCGACCGCAGAATGAGGGCCAGGTCCCCAGGGGTGAGCCACTCGGTTGGTGCGAGGTCGGCGGAGCGAAGGGCGGCGACCACGCTCGTCATCTCTTGACGCAGCACGGCGGCCGCACCGCGGCTGCCGCCGCCGGCGGCACGGATCGCTCGTGCGGCGGCTTTGAGGTCCAGCGAGATCGAGATGGTGCTGGCGTGCCGTTCACCGGCTGGTCCGGCGCGGTCGATGAGCTCGGCGTATGTCGATGCGACCCAGGTCTGGTCCTGGGACCCGTGTCGCTGCCACCACTGCGCGAGACCGCTGCCGGAGTCGGGGAGCGTGCGTTCCATGACCTGCAGCGTGGCGATCCGGCCGGACCGGCATGCGGTGGCGAGGACTCGGCCCCAGGCGGTCACGCGCCGTTGCTGCTCGGCGGGATCGAGGAGGACGAAGGCCGGGTGGGAGACGCCGATGATGGCGGTGAACGTGGCGGCGTGGGGGTCGTGCACCATGACGGCGCCGGTGTCGGGGTCGACCCATTGTCGTAGGCGTGCGGCGTCGCCGGGCAGTGACAAGGTGCCGGCGGGGCGGGGCTTGGTGATCCGGCGACGGAACACCAGTTGTCCGCCACTCCAGCGCCACAGCCACGTCACACCGATCGGGGCCCATTCGATGACCCGCCGCCCGCCGAGGCGGCCGAAGGCGAGCGCTGCGGTAGCGGTGACCATCGGTAGTGCGGCGAGGAGGGTGCCCAGGTAGAGCCCGACCACGAGCATTACTGCTCCCAGACTCACCGTGACGAGCTGACTGCCGGACATCCCCAGCAGTACGCCGCGCCGCGCGAGGCGGGAGAATTTCACCGGCGTGAGACCCACATCGACCGGCGAATAGACCGGCGAGTTGACGGGTGAACGCGGACTCGTGCTCACGCCCCACCGCTCTCACGACGTTGTTCTTCCAGCAGCGGATCACCCTGATGAAGCGGAGGAGTAGAGACCGGGCTGCTGTTCGCCACCTCGGTCTGGTTGTCGCTGGCGGTAGCGAGGAGTCCTCCGACCTGTGGACCGGCTGCCGCAGCCTGCTTGGCGACGACGACACCGCCCGCGATCGCACCGCCAGCCGCCCCTGCTGCCGCTGACGAGCCGGAGCCGGCTGCTGCTCCACTGGATGTGCCCAACGGCGGGGCCGCCTGTGTTTGGTCGCCGGAGGCCGGCGGAACGGCACCTTGATCTGTGCCGCTGAGGCCGCCGCCGGTCCTGCCATCGGAGCCGTTCAAGATCTTGGGTGGCTCGATTCCGTTCCGGTGCGACAGAGGGATCGGGACCGGCCGGTTTAGGGATGACTTGGCCTCCTGCTCGGCTGACATGGCGTGGTAGGTGTCGAATCCCATGAAGCTGAGGGCCTTGTAGGCGATGTAGGGCGCGAATCCGGCGATCAACATGAGCACGACACCGGAGAGGGGTTCGCTGGCCGATCTCAGATCGGTGTCGATCGGCGCGGAGACCTGGGCGGTGGCCAGCAGGAAGATCACCACCACGGCCACCTTGGACAAGATCAGTGCTAGGACGACGCCGGCCCACCTGCTCACCCATCCTCGTGTGTGGTCCCAGCTGACGCCGGCCAGGGCGATGGGTGCGAAGACGATGGCGATGAGCAGCAGCGCCTTGCGGATCAGTAGGCTGATCCAGACCAGTGCGGCGGCGCCGATGGCCATGCTGGCTATGAAGATGGTGATCACCGCGCCGGCGCCGGGTGCGGTGACGTTGATGGTCGTCAGCCCTGCCGTGAGGAGTGCGATGCGTTCGCCCATCTGGTCCATGTCTGTGCCGGCCGCGTTCACGATGGCGATGCACAGCTGGTCGGTGATCTCGAGCGCGGTGGCGAGCAAGGTGAGGGCGACAAAGGAACCAAGGATCGACTTCGCGAGACCCAAGGCGGCTCGACCTAGAGCTGCGGGCTCGCGGCGGATCATGGCGCCGATGACCTGCAGCATGAAGAACCCGAGCATGACGAAGACCGCGACGCCGAACAGGATGCTGTAGACCTTGGTGAACTCGCCGCTGGTGACGTCGACGTAGGTGGTGGCGTCGAAGACGTCCCATACCGACTCGAACATCCACTGCGCCGCACCGCCCATGGCGGTCGCGAGCCAGTCGAAGGGCGCGGTGACCAGGCTGGCGGCAGCGTCACCTGCCTTGTCGCAGACACCGGAGATGACGGGCACCTCGCAGACGTCGACCACGATGTCCTCCTCCCTCCTCAAATCTGCTCAGATCAGGACACTGGTCGGCTGCTTGGATGGCGGGCGTAGCACTCAGCGCAGACGGCGGTTCGCGCAGTGGCTGGGTGGTGGTTCAGACGGATTGGCCGATGTTCCAGAAGAAGTTCACGAGGGTGACCGCTGCGCCGCAGATGACGGCGGCTCCCAGCGCGACGAGGACCCCGACCTTCCCGCGGCCGGCCAGGTGCGGGTTCGATGAGTGCGATCCCGTGGTCCACACGATCGCCGACACGATGAGCCCGAGCACCGCCAGGATGAGCCCGACGGTCATGGCAGCCCCGACGAGCGTCTTGAGCTGCGCGATCCCGGGCAGGCCATCGGAGTTCGGCTCGATACTGATGTCGAGCGGCAGCACACGCGCCAACACGAATGCTCCAATGGCCGAAGGCATGGGTCCCCTCCCAGTTCTGGCCGTGGACGGCGATCGTCGAGCGGCCCGGGTGTGTGTCAGGGCGACCTACGGATAGGTGCTCGGGGCGCTACAGGGAGGCGCCGAGGTCGAGGAGCCAGTTGCCCCACCCGAGCGCGGCGCCAGTGAGGATTGACCCGAGCAGGGCGACGAGCAGGCCGGCCCGGGCCTTGGACGCCAGATGCCAGCTCCCGCCGGCCGACGCGATCACCCAGGTGGTGGCACAGAACACGACCATCAGGACTGCCGTCACGAGCCCGTAGGTCACGAGCGCCCCGACGACGTGGCCGAAGGCCGGTGCCTGCGCAACAGCACTGAAGTCCGGTGCTGGCGTCGTAGAGACCTGGACTACTGCGAGGGGCAAGAACGGTGACATGAGAGTCAGGTGGACGGCGACGACCAACCGCCACGGCGACGAGGCCCGGTCAGCTCCCGTGTCACTTCCAGAGCGCCGGGCCGCAACCCGATGCTGAGAGCCCGTCTCCGGACTGAACTGCCCACGGCTGCATCCCGCCGGGGCCCGGCTGGACATTCACGTGCACGTGGTCGCGGTGATCTTGAGTCGAGCTGCCCCGAGATTCCATCGGCCGCCACCCCTCACTCGCCCGCTCGACGGACCAGATGTGCTGCCACCAGATGATGTAGTCGACATTCAGCTCGGAGGCGTGCGCCTGTGCATAGGCGGCGAGCGCATCCCCCACCTGTCGACCCTCGCCGGTCGCCCAACCGGTCGAGGTGGCGGGGACCACGAAGTCGGCTGCGTTCCCGGAGGGATGGCCACCTGGGTCGCGTGCTGATGGGCGGTAGCCGCCCACGACCTTGATCCCGAACATCGGGGCCAAGATCTCGACGAGCCTGCGCAGGCTCGGGGTCACTGGCCCGAGGTCGTAGGGCCCGGCCATGGACGGTGCGGTCTGATCGGAGCCGGGGAGCGGGACGAGCCCCGCGAGCCTCGGACACGGAGCACAGCTTTCCGGCAGCTTGCTGTCGGATCCGGCGGGCAAGGAGCCAGCCTCGCCGTGGGGTGTGGCTGAGGCTGCTCCTGGGCCGATGCCGTTCATCTCGAGGGAGGTGATGTTCGCGGGATGGTCGGAGGGCACCGTGACCTGACGGTGAGCGGCGACGGCGACCTGGCGGGGGAAGAACTGGTACATCACGCCCCGGTCCTTGGTGTAGCTGAAGCCGGCCGCCTCCATGCGCGGGGCGGCGGCGAAGGCCCCGTCGCCGGGGTTGCTGTTCATGTCGCCACCGACGAGTACCGGCCCGTAGGCGCCGAGCAGGGTGGCGAGCTGGAGCAGGATGTCCATGCCGAGGCCGTACTGCTGCCTGCGGGCGAGTGGTGGGTTGCCCCACTGGGCCGGCATGGTCTTCACGTTGGTCATGTGGTGGGTGGCGATGACCGGTATGACGGCGCGATCGCTGAGCCTCTCGAAGACTCCCCAGATCGCGTAACGATCCCAGCGGACCTGTTTGCCGTGGAAGATCGCCAGGTCGTCCTCGACGATCTTCACCCGGCCGCCGTCGACCATCCGCCAGGCGTCTTGGCGCCACATGATGGCGTTGTTGATCGACTGTGCCGGGTTCCCGCCCGCGATCGCGACCGGGTCCTTGTAGGCGCCGTACCCGGGCAGTGCCCGCTCGAGAGCGCGGGCACTGAACCGGTGGATCTCGTTGAGCGTGATGAAGTCCGGGGCCGCCTGCGCCGCGATGAGGCGCAGCGCGGCCGGGGTGGTCTTCGGGTACTTGAGGTTGGCGTTGGCCGTCTTGATGCGTCCGTTCACCGGCCCGCCGGGACGGGCTTGGATGAGCGGCATCTGTCCCAGCCGTCGCCCGGTACCCGACCGGCCCACAGACTGGCCCACGGAGTGGCCCACAGACTGGCCTGCCGAGTGGTCTACGGGCTGGCTCACCGACGGATGACGGGTGTTGGCTGCTAAGGCCGCGATGATGGCGTCGGCGACCGGCTCGGTGTTGGCGTAGCGCTGCGGGTGGGCCGATCTCTCCACGGCCTGCGCTGCCGCTGCGGGGTTCAGACCGCGCCAGCCGGGGATGTCGAGGAGCCCACGAGGCGAGCCGCGGTTCGGCCCGGTCGGGCCGCCGAAGAAGGCGCGGGCCTGGTAGGTGGCGCCCATCAACTGGTGGACGCTGCCCCAGCCGCTGCTGGGCCGCATCTGGAACAGGCCGAGTGAGTCGTGGTCGGATCCGTCGCCGTCGTTCGGGTAGCTCGTCGACTCCGGGTAGGCGGTCGCGTTGGCCAGCATCTTCAGGTTGGACTCGGTGAGCGCTGCCATCAGCGCGATACGGATCCCGTTGTCGCCCACGCCGCCAGTTCGTGCGCCGACGGTGACGATGGTTGCGGCGCGCTCGAGCTGGGTCCGGCCGAGCGTGATTCGGGTGCCGTCGCGGAGCCTGGCGGTGAGGCTCAAGGGAACGTCGAGCAGTCCATGGTTCTGGCCCGCTGGTGGGGGAAGGCACGAGCCCTGTGCGGCGGGATTCAGCAGCGTCCCGACACCCAGCAGGACCACAGCCGGCCCAAAGAGGAGGCCAGCGATGCCGAGCCAGATCCCGAGCTTGAACAACCTGATCAGTCCCGATCAAATCCTGGTCAGTCCTGGTCAGTCCAGGGGCTCGTTGAGACGCGAGAGCCGCAGCAGCCGGCAGGAGGGGTACGTCGGTGCGCACACCATGAAGGCGGTGAAGGCGACGCGGTGACGGGAGGTGACGTCCTCGCCCTCCCACACACCGGCACGGTGCCGGGTTCCTGTGACCGTGTAGGCGGTCGTGCCCGGCGCGAACCCACCGGGACCGGCTTCGGCTTCGGCTTGCGACCAGAGATCGGGGACCTCGATCGCATCGATCTCAAGCCACTGGCGGGTGTAGTAGGGCTTGAGCTGAGCCCAGGACGCGGCCGTGGGCAGGTAGGCGGCAAGGTCGCCGACCAGCGCCGCCGACTCCGCGCCGGTCGGGTCTGCCACCGCAAAAAGCCGACCCGCGTATGCAGCCAGCGGGCGCGCGGCCGCGGTGTCCCAGTCGAAGAGAGCGTGAGCCACAGCCTCGGCGAAGGCCTCGGGTTCACTGATCGACCCCAGCGACGCGGCCTCCTGGTCATCAACGACCACCCCGGGCCGGACCTCGACGGGCGAGGTGATCGATCGGTCACTGCGTGGCTCGGCAGGCGACGGCTGACCGGAGAACGCAAGGTACGAACCGATCCCCACGAGCGTCAACAGCGCCGCCACCGTCAGCATGAGGAGCACGACGATCACGCGTCGCCGCACCCCGGAGATGCTGGTGAGCATCAAGTCCTCCTCGCAGGTCGTCGCATCACCAGCCGGCCGGCCGACGGGCGGGCCGACGGGCGGGCCGACGGATCGCGCGGTTGGCTGATGGTGGACAGGTGCTCGCGAGGGTCCGGTCAGGCCGAGGCGGTGAGGTGGATGCGGGCCTCGTGGAGCCGCTGCGCGAACGCCGCGCTGTCGGCGACCACGCGCTCGAAGCGCTGCCACTCCTCGTCGGTGAGCTCGCGGGCAAGCTCGGCTATGTCGTACAGCTCGGCCCACCCGTCGAGCTCGGTCCACGTGAGGATGAACGACCTCACGCTGCGATGAGTGGCGACACTGCGGGTGCGCTTGAGCGCCCGGACTCCCTTGCGGGAGTCGTTCTGGCGCACCCGCTCCAAAGCCTCTGCTGCGAGGCGTTCGAGCTCGTCGGGAGTGACGGTTTGCGGCTGGCCGGGATGGGTGGTGTCGAGCTCGACAGCGGCTTTGACCTGTTTGTACGCCGGCTCCACCGCCCCGCCGTTCTCGATGGCCTCCAGGGCTGCGCTGGCCATGCCTCGCAGGTGCGGTCGCTGGTGGGTGTCGTCGGCGAGACGCTTCAACCAGCCGATCTGCTCGAGTCGCTTGTAGGACTCGGCACCGGTAACCAGCTTGGCAGCCTGCGCCCGCGAATCGCCGTGCCTCTGCGGTCCCGCGCGGCCCCCGGCACCGTTCACTTCCCCCATGTCACCCGAGTGGTCACGTGGCAGGCCACCGGACATGTCGCCGGAGATGTCGCCGGAGCTGCCGAAGCGCGTCGCCTCCTGACGACGCTGCGCTTCCTCGGCAAGGAGCCTCTTGGCCTCCCGGAAGAGGGTCTCGGCCTCGAGCGGGGACAGGGGCTTGTGCAGCGCGTTCTCGTCCTGCTGCGCGAGCAGTCGCGACAGTTCGTCGGAGACCCCCGAACGCACCCATACCTTCAAGGTGCGCTCACCGAGTCGGCGCAGGGCCTCCAACCGCCGTGCCCCGCACACGAGCACCCCGTCGGGGGTGATGGTGATCGGCTGGACCAGCCCGATCTCCTGGATCGAGCGCATCAGCGCGTCGATGTCGCCGAGGTCCTTGCGGTGCCGCACCCCGACGACGATGGAGTCGATGCTGCGCTCGAGCTCGATGCGCCCGTCCTTGTCAGCCATGACTCCACCGACCGGTCTGGGTGCCTGGTGCGCGACCCGGCGCGGTGCTCGTGCTGTCGTCCGACTCGTCGGGCATCGTCCTCGTGGCCGCGCTCTCTCTGGCACGCGTTCCTGTCGTCGATGGCGTCGTCTTCGGGGCCGAGCGGCTGATGTCGATGACGATGTCGTCATCGGCAAGGAGATCGGCGACCGGGTGGCCGATCAGCAGTCGCAGCAGGATGCCGTGACCGGCAGAGGTATAGGCCTCGTCGGGATTCGGGTTGCCGATCAGGAGCCGCAGCAGCGTGGCCCAGGAGGCACGGGTGAGGTCGAACAGCGCACGAGCCGAGTGGTCACGGCGCAGCATCGCGTGGGCCGCGGTCCGTGACCCGGATTCGATGAGCCGCGCCGCGACGTACTCGACCGCCGCCGTGGCGGTGTCCGAGGGCCAGCCCAGGGCAACGAAGATCCCGACGGCCTGCTCGCACGCCCCGAACGCGGTTGTCGGCTCCTCACAGACACCGGCCGCGGTCCCGGTCGGGCTCGCGCCTGCACCACGCTCGCGGACCTGCGCAGTCGCATCCCACGGTTCCTCGGCAGGCACACGAAACGCCGGGTGGAACTCCAACAGATTAGCCTCGGTGTCACTGAACCGGCGGGCCTCGTGGTGACCGTTGACCCAGGAGCGGCGAGCTCGTGCCGGTGAGCAGAGCAGACCGTTGGCGCGCTCCTCGGCGATCAGACTGACCTGGACCGCCCGAGTCACGACCGCCCACGGGTCGGCCGCGGTCCGCACCGCGCGCGTCCTCATCGCCTCGAACGCGGCGACAGCGGAGTCTTCGGGTTCACAGCGATGGGCGTGGGCGAGGGGGCGGTACTTGCTGATCGTGTAGGTCATCAACTGCTCTGCTTCGCGGTCGGACCGCCACGCGGCCGGGCCCGCCTCGTGGAGACGGCACAGCGTGCTCCGCAGCCCTTCTGCGGTGGCGAACGGGGGCCTCACAGCGGGAGTCCTTCCTGCTCAACCATCCGCCCCGATGATGCCGACGACACCGGTGCCGGTGCCGGCGTTGGTGTGCGGTGCATTGCCCGGCGCAGGGCCGTGGGAGAGCGCCGGAGCCGGCGGGACAGCTCGGTCTGCAGGTTGATGCCGCGCGTGATTGCCGGCGAGGCGAAGCTGGCGAGCTCGGTCGGACGGATCCAGGCGATCCGCTTGCCCGTGCGTGAGGCGATGTCGGTGGGTCGGACTGGGATGCTCTGGTCGCTGTCGAGCGGCGGTGGTGCCCAGTCGGTGGCGGGCCCGTTCGGGCGTGCGCTCGGCTCTGTTGGCCGCGCGGGGCGGTAGCGGCGGTACTCGGGGTGGGTGTTCACAGTCCGATCACCCCTGCCTGCTCAGTAGGGCCTGGGCGGCTCGCTTGCCCCGATCCAGTGATGGGCGCCGCGGCGCGTGGACTAGGGGAGAGGCGGGATGTGATCCGGTACGCCGAGCGGATCGTCGTCTCGATCTCACGGTCAGGGAGCCCGGCTGTCCGTCCGGCATTGCCGAGGAGTCCGACGGCGTCGTCATACTGGTGCCCGCCCTCGGCCATGCGGCAGGCCGCCCAGAACAGACCGGCGTTGCGCCCGCCCTCCGGGCGCTGGGCCACCCAGCCGGCGAGTCTGTCCGGATGGGCTCCCAGAGCCGGGAGAGCCGGGAGAGCCGATGGGGCCGGTTGTTGTCGAGAAGGTTCGAGGAACTGCCGAAGCTGTCCGGCGTCGATCGGTTGCGGGCGATGGTGTGCGACCGCGATCACCTCGTAGGTGGTCGGGGCGCCGTCGACCGTGATGCGTGAGGGCGGTGCGATCACGTACCCGCCGTCGCCGCGGAAGTCAACGTGCGCGCTTGGGGCCTGCCAGGAGCGCTGCTCCCGGCCGCGGGCGGCGGGGTAGTAGGCATGCAGGCCGCCCGAGGGGGTCCGCACGAGCCATCCCCAGCCCTCGGCGATGCCGGCCTTGCGGGAACGCTCGAAGCCCCCGTATCCGCTGTCAGCACCGTGGACGTCGACATCGACGACAAGGACCCCGGTCATCGAGCCCGTAGGGAGTCCGATGTTCGCGTCCGGGGTTCGGGCCCACCAGTGGCGCACGGCGCGGGTGGAGGCTGTCGCGTCGTGGAACCCGTTCGGCGTGATCGGCTGCTTGCCGCCAGGCACACACGCGAAGACCGGGATGCCGAGATTGGCATAGCGCAGAGCAACCTCGGCCAATGTCTCATCGGCGGCCGCGACGCGCGCCATGGTGTGGACCGTCCAGTGCGGGGCATCGATGGTGTTCATACCGCCGACGGTGCCTAGCGAACATCCCCGACTTCGTACCCCCAAGGCGCGGGTATCGGCGGGGGTACGTTGCGTTTGCACAGGTCGGCGGCATTCCCCAAATGGTCGTGACATGGGGTGGAACGCAGCCCTCGCTAGTCCCGCAGACGGCGGGCGAGGTGGATGGACTCTCGGAGGCCCTAGTCGGGATCGACACCCGGTGCTGGGCCAGTGCGGCGCATCCGTGGCGCACGCGAGGCGATCTCAGGAACAGAGGAGATACCCTGTCGGCCGACAACTCAACAAAGGCCCAGCGCAGGGGAAGCCGGTCGGAAGCCGGCGCTGACGCGCAACCGTGGTCCGTCGAACATCGGCGGAGAGTCGGGAGACCTGGCTGGGCCGGACACCATCACCACTCGCTGCCGCGACAGCAGGGGCGTGACCCGCACGGGTGCGGGCTCCCTTCCCTGTTTCTTGCAGCCGGAAGGAAACCATGAAGTCGCCCACCAAGGGTCGAGGCGCCGCTGCGCTCGCTCCACTCCTCGCCGTACTGGCGCTCGTCGTCGGGTTCTCCCCGGCCCTCGTCGCCGCTCCTGCCCAGGCCAGACCCTTCGCGCCCGCCGCCGCGGACTCGGACGACCAGCTCATCGCCCGCTACCGCACGATGCAGGCCGAGACCGGCCGGTACATCCTCGACCACTACGAGCCGAGCGGTCTCGGCGTGGAGTGGAAGGCGCTTGGGCTCGCGCGCAACGGCACCCCCGGCGCCGATGCCTGGATCGATACCTACTACGCCAACCTCGCCGACGACGTGACCGCCAAGGGCGGAGTCCTCGGTGCGGCCACCGAGTACGAGCGGGTGATCCTGGCCGTCACCGCCATCGGCGGCGACCCCACCGATGTGGGCGGCCACAACCTGCTCGCGGGCCTGGCCGACCAGTCCAAGATCACCCTGCTCAACCAGCGTGTCTTCGCACTGATCGCCCTGGACTCCAAGAACTACGCCATTCCCGAGGTCGCGGGCGTCACGATGCCCACCACCCGCCAGGGACTGGTCGACCTGATCCTCGGTGCGGAACTCGCCAGCGGCGGCTGGGCGTTCTTCGGCAGCATTCCCGATCCCGACATGACGGGGATGACCATGCAGGCGCTGATCCCCTACCGGGATCAGCCGGAGGTTGCCGCCGCGCTGGAGCGCGGTGTCGCCGTGCTCTCCGACATCCAGAAGCCCGGTGGGGCCTACGCGAGCTTCGGCGAGAGCGTCGAGAGTACGGTGCAGGCCACGCTCGCCCTGACCGGCCTGGGCATCGACCCGGCCGTCGACACGCGGTTCGTCAAGGGCGGTGGCAGCGCGGCGTCGGCCGTCGCCGATTTCCACATCGACGGAGGCGGCTTCTGGTGGTCGACGCCCTCGACCATCCGCAACAGCATGTCGACGGAGCAGGGCTTCTACGGCATCGCCGACTATCTGCGTTTCGTCGACGGCGAGAACCGGCTCTACGATATGACCGACGTGGAGCCGCGTGACTTCGGGGCCCCGGTCGTCCAGCCGCCGCCGACCGCGACCAAGGCCGCCGCCGTCGTCGAGGTGACGCAGAAGGCCCGCGTCAAGCGGGGCAAGAGGCTCGCAGTCACGGTCGAGGTGAGCGCCGCCGGCGTCGTCCCGACCGGCCAAGTGCGCGTGAGGTTCGCGGGCAGGAAGGTCATTGCGACGGTGGATGCCCACGGTACTGCGACGGTGCGCATCAAGGTCAAGCCGCGCATCAAGCCGGGCAGGAAGGCGGTCAAGGTCGACTACCTCGGCGACTCCCTCGTGGAGCCAGCCAGCTACGCGACCGGCAAGGTGGTCAAGGTCAAGCGCTGACCTGAGCAGGCCGGCGCCCGATATCGGAGACGGGATCCGGATCGGGCGTCGCCTGCGCTAGGGTGCGGCCTGGGTCGCGCCGGTCGTGGCTTGCTCTACCAGTTGCATTCGTGGCGGGGGAAGTCGGTGAGAATCCGGCGCTGTCCCGCAACCGTGTGTGGCACGAGTCGATCGTGCCGCGAGTCGGAGTACCTGCCACGGGTGTCTGGCTCAGTTCCTGTCGTGGACAACGGGAAAGTGGCCTGAACCGCCCGCTGGGGTGGTTCGTTCCTCTCATCGTCTCTCCACGCAGTGGCAACAAGGAGAGAACACATGGGCCCGAGACCCATCCATCGCCCGCGCCACCGCGGGACCGCGCTGCTGTGCGGCGTACTGACGGCGCTCGCCCTCGTCCTGGGGCTCGCGCCGGCCGCCTCGGCGGCACCGGACGACGAGCCCGACCCGGGCACCATCGACGTCTACGTCACCTTCGAGGGCTACAACCTCGGCCAGGGCTACTACGCCGAGCCCGTGAAGCTGACCGTGCCCGACGGCACCACCGCAGCGGAGGTCACCGAGTCCGTCCTAGAGGACGGGGACCACGACTTCGACGACCCGGGCGACCCCACGTCCGGCGGCTGGTACCTGGCCAAGGTGAAGGGCTTCGACACCGGCGTGGTGAACGTCCCGTCGCATGTCACCAGCCAGCCGGGCTTCCAGCTCATCGCCGAGGACGGCGACGGCTACCTCGGCCAGTTCGACTACTCGCAGATGTCGGGCTGGATGTACACCGTCGACAACGTGATGGCGCCCGTGGGGGCCGGCGCCTGGGAACTCACCGACGGCGAGGTGATGCGCTGGCAGTTCACCATGCACGGCTATGGCTGCGACACCGGTGTGCCGACCGGCTGCTGGGGTGCCGAGCCCTACTTCACGATGGCGGACAAGTCCGAACTGATCCGGACCCTCGCCGATCCCGCCCCGGCGACCGCCACCGAAGCGGAGATCGAGGACGGACTGGACGTCGCGATCGACCCGCTCGCCACCGAGGTTGAGGTCGATGAGGCGATCCTGGCGCTCACGCAGGCGACCGCGGTGGTCGAGCCGTGGGTCACGATCGCGCCCCCGTCGCAAGGCCTGTTGCTGAACCGGATGCAGCGAGCGCTGCGCAACGAGTTCGGCCAGAACCCCGACAGCTACGACTACAGCGTGCTCGAGAAGGTCCGGATCACCGGTTCGCTCAACAGCCAGGACTACGCCGACCTGCGCAACCCTGCCTATGCCGGCACCAGCATCGAGGAGCTCGACCTGTCGGGCGTGATCGACGGGACGACGTACGCGCTCAACGGGATGACCGCGCTCACCGACGTCAGCCTGCCGCCGGTCGCGTCGTACAACGTCGCCAACCCGTTCCAGGGCAACTCCAGCCTGCGCAACGTGGTGGTCGCTGCCGAGACCTACGACTTCGGCTCTGCGACGACTTTCAACGGCATCACGACGCTTGAGCGGATCATCTTCCTGCACCCGACGAAGCCTCGGTTCAACGCCAGCACGTTCAACGGGTCCAACAACGCCGACCCGGAGAACCGCACGGTCGTCGCCGTGGTGCCGGACGAGACCAGGGGCGACTACGACAAGACGACCTTCTCGTCGTACTTCTCCGATGTCGTCGAGGCTCCCACCCGCGACGACCGTCTCGAAGTGCGGTCCGTGATCGACGAGGCCAGCTCGATCGGTGAGGGGGCGGCGGTGCCCTTCCGCTGGACCCTGCTCCAGGACGCGCTCGCCACGGCCACCGTGGTCCGTCGCGATCCCGCTGCGACCGCTGCCGACCTCCACCAGGCGCGCCTGGTCTTGCAGACCGCGATCGGCCGGGTGGGCTTCGACGGCCCCGGCCTTTCCGTCAAGGTCACCAAAGGCGCCGACGTGACCCTGTCGTGGAAGAACGGCACCGCCCAGCACTACGCGGAGTTCGTGTCGTACCCGGTCGCGAAGGTCGACGCGCTCTCCGACGCCAGCCACGACGTCTACGTCCCGACCACGCCGGTCGCCTACAGCTCGCAGAAGATCGCCACGGCGGTCATTGAGGGCGAGACCGACAAGGTCGCCAAGATCTTCACCGTGAACGCGGGCTCGGCAGAGACGCAGTACACGCTCGACCTCACGCCGCTAGAGGGACGCGTCGACACGTCGCTGGCGATCCCCGGTCTGGGCGCGGGCGATCCTCGCAACCTCTACACCAACCTGGACGACACCGGCGTGGTCAACCTGGAGGTGGGGGAGCACTTCGACCTCGACACCTACAGGACCTCGCAAGCGCAGCTCGACCAGGTCAACAACCTGTTCATCGAGCCCGACTACACCTTCGAGGTGTCCGGAGACAGCGTCACGACCAGCGAGGTCGGCTACGAGGGGCGCCGGCAGTTGCGCATCGACGCCGAGCAGCCGGGTGTGAGCGTCATCAAGATCACCTACGACCCGCTGCACTACCTGGCTGCCAACGACAACGGGACGCCGGGCAACACGAACTGGTCGTTCAACGGCATCGAGGAGCAGAACACCGGTCTGGTCGTCGTGAACGTCGGCGGGGACGACCCGTCGTTCGACACCGGGATCGACGTTCGCAACGAGCTCGACACCTACTACTTCGACGAGGAGGTCGGCTATCGGCCGTTCGCCTTCACGCCTGACGCGGGGACGACGGTGCGGGTGCACCAGCCGCTCAACCGCAAGTCCTGGGGCACCGGATGGCGGGGCTACGAGCCCGCGGAGGACGGAGAGTTCACCGTCAGGCTCCGGGGCGGGCGCAACATCATCGAGCTGACGAACGGCGGCGAGACGACGTACTACGTCGTGCGTGCCAAGGCCATCGACGTCTCGATAGAGAACACGACCGATCCGGGCCAGGAGTTCGAGACCGGTGACGTCGCGCGAATCAGCATGGTCGGGGTCGAGGGCGGCATTGAGAAGCTGGGCGGCATCTATAACCCGGCCTTCGTGGCGGGGACGAGGCCGAAGCTGACCTACTCCGACGGGATGTCCAGCATCCAGAGCAACGAGGGCGGCCAATACACGAGCGCCACCACGACCTATGCGCTCGACTACACCGTGCCCGCCGCCACCGAGGCGACCCTCAACGGGCACCTGTCCATCGGCGGTCTCGGCTCGGAGTGGCCCTACCACCGGATCATCCCGCTGGAGGGCAAGCCGGCGAACCTCAACGCCGTGGCCATCGGTCCCTACGACCTGGGCGCCACGCCGCCGGTCTACCTCTACGACGGCCGGCTGACCACCGCTCCGGACGTGATCCCCGTGGACACGGAGGCGTTGCAGACTGCGCTCTCCGCGGCGGGGGAGCTCGACGAGGCCGACTACACCGCGGTCAGCTGGACGACCCTGCAGGCGGCCGTGGGCGCAGCGACGGCGGTGGCCGCCGACGAGGACGCCACGCAGGGCGAGGTCGACCAGGCCGCGACGGTCCTCGACGACGCGATCGACCAGCTGGTGCCGGTCACCGCGCCGGAGGCGCCGGCGAAGCCCGAGGTCTCGGTGGACGGCGACGCCGTGACCGTCACCTGGGTCGCCCCGCAGGACAGCGGCTCGCCGATCACCGGCTACACCGTCGCGCTGACCCCTGCCGGGGGAGCTGCGGTGACCCGTACCGCGGGCGCGGGCGCGACCAGTGCCGTCGTCGACGACCTGCCGGCCGGCACCTACACCGCCACGGTCACCGCGACCAACGCGAAGGGTGACTCGGCCGCCTCGGCCGCCTCGGCCGAGGTCACCGTGGCGGCCGCTCTGATCGCCACCTCGGTGTCGGCCACCGCGCCGGACGTGGCCTACGGCCAGGCCGGCCGGGTCCGGGTGACCGTCTCCGCGGCGTCGGGCCAGGAGTCCCCGACCGGGACGGTCTCGGCGAAGATCGCGGGCCGGACCGTCACCGGCGCGCTGAGCGACGGTCGCGCGACGCTGGAGATTCCCGCCAGGTCGCTCGAACCCGGTACGACCGGTCTCACCATCGCCTACGAGGGCGCCGACGGCCGGTTCAACGCGTCGTCGACCCAGGTCACGGTGAAGGTGGCCCGGGCGACGCCGACGCTCACGATCGAGAAGAGGGCGAAGAAGGTCGCGCGCGGCAAGGTCGCGATCTACCGCATCGCTATCACCGCGCCCGGCGTCACGCCGACCGGCAAGGTCACGGTGCGGATCGCCGGGAGGTCGAAGACCGTGACGGTCGACGGTCAGGGCGTCGCCGTGGTCAAGGTCAAGGTCAAGAGGACGACCAAGCCGGGGGCGAAGAAGGTGAAGGCGACCTACGGGGGCGACGCCCACGTCGATCCCGCGAAGGTCAAGGCCAAGACCCGCGTGACCCGGTGAGTTCCGGGTGAGACCAGGACGGGGTCCTGCCGCGGCGGCGGCAGGGCCCCGTCCCACTCCCCGCCACGCTGCGCGACGCCGGACTGGTTCAGCGTCCCTCTGGCGCGGCGATCTCCGATTTGCCGTGGTCGCCACCCGGGCGCATACTCGGCTCGGGCCTCGTGTGCCTGAGAACAACTGAACAGCCCTCCGTGGTGTCCAAAGCCGGTGCGAATCCGGCGCTGACCCGCAACCGTGAGTCGAGCGGAACCCCGCTGACGAGTCGGACTGGCCCCGGAGGCAGCAAGGACACATCAACCGTCGTGGACAGCGGGTGGGTGGGCATGGCGCCTCGAAGCCCGTGACTCTCCTCCCGAGCGGAGTGGGAGAACGTTTCATGAGACAGCGCTCGTACGGGCTGGTCCTCGCCCTGATCCTCGCCTTCTCCCTGCTGGGCGTCGTCTCCGCGTCCGCGGAGCCGGCCACCAGTGGCTGGCGCGCGGGTCGGTGCGCGCAGAACGAGGGACTGACCGTCGTCGTCGACTTCGGCGCGACCTCCGAGCGCGGTTGGGAGGCGCGCTGCCGGATCGGAGGCGCCCCGCTGAGCGACAGCCGGATCTCGGCGCTCGAGGCCGTCGGGTACGGCGTCGGCGTGGACTGTGGGCTGGTGCTCCGTATCGATGGTCTGGGGAGCGCGAGTTGTGGCTCGCCACCGTGGTGGACGTACTCCAGCTCCGAGGGCACGACCGGCTGGACGAACGACTGGTCCCTGGACGGCACGCAGAGCCTCACCGACTGGTTCTACGGTGTCTGCCTCAGCGACGCGCCGTGCAGCCCGCGGATCCCCCCGCAGTTCGGCGCCGGTGCGCCCGCCCTCCCGTCGCCGGCCACCGACCCGCAACCGCCGGCAGCCCCGGTGCAGCCCACCCTCAAGGTCACGAGGAAGCCCACCACCACGCGGGCAGGCACGGTGCGGGTCGACGTCGCCTCGGCCGCCGGCCAGGCCGCGGCAACCGGCCGGGTCAAGGTCGTGCTGAAGAAGGGGGCGGCCAAGCGCAGGGCCAAGGCCACGCTCACCGGCGGCGGCGCGAAAGTCAGGCTGCCGAGACTGGCGAAGGGCGTCTGGAAGGTCACGGTCCGCTACCTCGGCGACGCCACCCACCCGGCAGCGGCGGCGACCTACCGGCTCCGAGTGCGCTGATCGCCGGAGCTGAGCATGAGTAGGGCACTCCGAAGGCCGTGGGTAGGTCGCCGGCGACGAGGACTCGCCGTCCTCGTGGCCGCGGGCCTGCTCGCGTGCCTCCCCGGGGCCGCGCACGCTGCCGCGTCGATGCGATCGGCGCTGTGCGACGGCTATGCGGGCGCCGGCGGCTGCCGGGTGGAGGCCAGCGGGACGGAGATCAACGGCGGCGGTCAGGTCATGGCGACGGTCTGGGGAAACGCCGGCGTCGCCGTCGCGGTCATGCTGTACCTCGTCGATTTCAATGCCTCGGGTGCCATCACTGGCCTGGTTCCAGTGAGTGACCCCCAGGCCAGTCGCACCATTCCCAAGAGCGGGAACCCGAGCGAGGGATGGTCGCCGCAACCGATGATGCTGACAGCCAGGCCGCCCGCCTCGTCGCCCTCCGGTGGTTGGCTGCTCGTCGGCCTGGCCGACGACACCAGCGACCTGGCGACGCAGATCCAGACCGGCACGCTCCTCCCGTACGGCGGCGCCACGCTGCGCTCCCTCGGCGACACCTACGCGGAGCAGAAGCCGGTCGGCACCGAGTTGAAGCTCGACGTCATCGGCCAGGTGCCGGGCGAGCGGTACTGGGTCGAGTACGAGACCGAGGCCGGCACGTGGCTGCCGGCGGGCCCGGGCTTCGGGGACGCGCCGAAACTCGACGGGCCGCCGGACCAGCGCCGCCAGCTGACCTATGTCGTGCCGGACACGCTCACCAGGGACAAGGAATACCGGTTCCGGGTCAACTCCAGCCTGAACTACGATCGGGACCTCAAGACGCCGGTCGCCGAGCCTGCGGCCATCTGGTGGCGGGTGCGTCCCTCCGACACCGCGGCCCAGAACCTGCCCACAAAGGAGCAGGGCAAGGAATTCGACAAGACGCTGGCCCCGGGACAGGCCGACCTCGAGCCGTTCGCCGAGGCGCTGAACGATCCCGACGTGGGCTGGGACCCTCCATCGCAGCCGTCACCGACGCCGACCACACAACCTCAGCCGACCGGCCAGCCCGAGCCGAGCGGGTCGCCGAAGCCCAAGCCGTCGGAGAAGGCACCCGACCCGTCGCCTCCTGCCGATGCCGGAGGCGCGGCCGCAACGGCGCCGACCGCAACGGCGCCGACCGGGACCGCGCCCGCCCCGGCCGGCGGAGGCGAGCAGGCCCCGCCCTCCGTGACCGCCGCGGCCCCTCCGCTCGCCGCCGACACCGGGCAGACGGGGCAGACGGGGCAGACGGGGCCCGCGGGCTCGGTATGGGGCCGTGAGGCCACGACGAGCAGTACGGCGGGACCTGTGCTGCAGGCGTCGCCGGGTCTGGGCCGCGTGCTCGGGCTGCTCGGCGTCCTGCTCCTCCTCGCGCCGGGCGCCTGGTGGCGCCTCAGCCGCCGGTGGGCCGCCCGCGACGCCGAGGAGCCGCTGGCGTGATCCTCGCTCCCCGGCGCGCGGTCGTGCGGGGGCTGTGCGTGGCCGTCCTCCTCATGGCGGCCACACCGGCACCCGGGCAGGCGATCGAGCCTGCCACCCCCTCTCCACAGACCGACGCCCTGTGCGTGGAGGCGACCGTGTCCTGCTCCGTCCAGGTCGCGCCGACCTGGATGGAGGGAAGGACCGCGGAGGTCGCCGTGACCGGCCGCTCCGACGTCGAGGTCGGCGTGCGGGCGTTCCGGGTCACGGCCGCCGACGGACGGAAGGCGAAGCTCGTCCCGGCCGGTCCCGCGGTGCGAGTCTCCACCGACGACAACGGGTTCGGACGCGCCGACCTCCAGCTCCCCGCCGTCACCGAGGACGAGACCGGCGGACCCCTGCTGCTCGCCCTCGAGGACAGCACCGGCGCCGACCTCGCCACCGTGCTCGGCACCTGGACCGTGCTCGCGTCCCGCCGTCCGGTGGTCCTCGGCGACGGCTTCGGCACCGCCAAGCCGGTGGGGACCCCGCTCCGCCTCGACCTGACCGCGGCGCTGCCGGGCGCGCGGTTCGAGGTCGAGATCGAGCGCGACGGGCAGTGGCAGCCGGTCAGCAGCAACGGCACCACCTGCCTGGACGCCGTCGCGACCTGCTCGGTCGGCTATGAGATCCCTCGCGGCCTGGACCCGGTCGAGCACGATGTGCGGCTGGTCGACCGCGCCAGCGGTACGCCCGTCGCCTCCTGGACGGTGCTGCCCTCGGAGGAGGGCGACCCGGAAGCCCGGGCGCCACTGCCTGCCACCCACGCGGTCGGAGCCGCCGTACCGGGCTCGGTGACCGAGGCGGACGGCGTGGCCTCCAACCCGGTGCCCCGGCCCCGCTGGAAGACCCCTGACCTCCCCGACGCCGTCGGCGGCGCGCACTCGCGGGGGCACTCCGTCGCGACCGTGCACCGGGCCTCCCTGACCCTCGTTGCCCTCGCCGTGCTGGCCTGCCTGCTCGGCGCGGCGACCGGGATGAGGCGGCGTCATGGCTAGCGTGCGCAGGGAGGCGTGGGAGGAGCAGTTCACCGCGCTGCCCTGGGCGCTCTGGGCCGGGGTCATGGCGCTCGTCGTCACCTCGACCACCAACGTCGTGGTGCTGGTCGCGGTCGCGCTCGGCTGCTGGCTGACCATGTACGGCGTCGGCGGGCCCCGCGCAGTGGTGTCCCGTGTCGTCGGCGGACTCTCCCTGACTCTCGTCGCTGTGTGGGCGGTCCTGGGGGTGCTGATCCACCGGGCCGGTCTCGGCGGCGAGGTCGTCTGGTTCCTCCCCGCGTGGTCCAGCGAGACCGGCGGCGAGTTCGGTGGTGCCGTGACCCTGGGGCAGCTCCACTTCGCGGCCGCGCGCGCCGCACAGGCCGTGGCCGTGGTCGCGGTCCTCGGCGTCCTCGCCCAGGTCGTCTCCGCCGGGGGCTGGCTGCGGCTGGCCGCGGCGACCTGGGGTCGCGCCGCCCGCCTCTGGGGACCGTTGCTCTGTCTCGGTGAGGCCTATGCCGCCGAGCACGACGCTCGGACGCGCGCCCGCCGCTCCGGCCTCGACGCAGGTGGCCCGGGCGCCACGGTGGTCGACGTGACGGATCGGGCGCGGACGCTGGCCGAGGATTGGTTCGCCCACCACCGCCCGGTCCGGTCCGGCACGCGCGGCCTAGCTGTTCTAGCCGGGCCGGTCGGACTGATGGCCGTCCTCGCGCTGTCCGTGTGGTGGGCGGTGACGGCGATCGATCCCGGAGGGTGGCCCACGGTCTCCGGGATGGAGCGGACGCTCCTCGCGGCCGCGGTCCTGGCCGCTTTCGGCATTGCGTTGCACCGCGGCGCCGTACCCGGACCGGAGGCGGGAGACGTGGTCCCCGTGGTGAGTGCCGTCGTGGTCGCGGCGGCGTGGTTCGCCCGGGACCTCACTGGTGACGCGGGGGCGGTGCTGGTCGACTTCGGGCGGGCGCCGCCGCTCCCCGTGATCCTGCTGCTGTCCCTGGCGGCGTTGCCGGTGCTCGCTCTCGCGGGCGGAGGACGCCGGTGACCCCGACCACGCCGACGACTCCGACAGCGTTGCGGATCGACGGGTTCTCCCTCTGGCTGCCCGCGCGCGGCACGGTGCTGTCCTCGGTCTTTGCCGAGGCGTCCGGGGTCACCCTCCTGGTGTGCCGCAGCGGCAGCGGGGCGAGCACGCTGCTGCGCGCCGCGGCCGGAACACTCCCGGCGGGCGCTCGGGTCGCCGGCACGATCGAGGCCGGCGGGCGCCCGCTCCTCGGCCTGACCGGCGACGAGCTGACGGGGGTCGTCGACGCGTCCCATCTCGGCGAGCTCCCCGACGACGCGGCCGCCGAGGTCCTCCGCGCTGCCGACCCCGCCCTCCTCGCGTCCCTCGGCCTCGCGTCCGCCGCCGGCGCACGGGCCCCCGAGCGCCGCGCCGCGCTCCGGCTGGTCCGCGCGCTCTCCGGCCGCGACGCGCGGCTGGTCCTGCTCGACCAGCCGCTGTTCGACCTCCAACCGACCCACCGGGCCGCGGCGTGCGCCGCCATCCGCGCCCGCGCCGCCGCCGGTGCCACCGTGCTGTGGGCCGAGCACCTCCTGGAGGACGCCGTGTCCGCGGCCGACCACGTGCTGGAGATCGAGGGCCCGGCCCGGGTGGCCTCGGCCCCGGCCGCCACCTGGCGTCCCCGGACGCTCCCGGCGCCACCGGCCATGGCCCTGAGCAGGGCGCTCGGCCTGTCTCCCGACGAGGAGCCGGACGGCCATGCCGGGCTCGCGCCGCGCACCAGTGCGCACCGCCGGCCGCCGGGCGATCGCCTCGTCACCGCGCCCCCTGAGCTGACCCGTCTGAACCGGCCGATCGAGCTCCGACACGGCGAGTGTCTCGGCATCGTCTCCCGTGACGGCGATCGAGCGGCGGAGACCGACGTCGCCCGCCGCCTCGTCGCCGTCGCCCGCGGCGCCCGCACACTCTCGTCACCTCTGCACCTGCCCCGGGCGCCGCAGGTCGGGAGGCTCGTCGCGGGCTGGGAACGGCGGCACGACCTGGCCCACGGCACCGTCGGCTCGTACGTCGAGCCGCTGGCGCGCCTCACGCCGGAGAGGTCCGTCGGGCAGCACTCGCCGGGGGAGCGGGCGGCGCTGGCCTGGGGCCTCGCGCTCAGCCGGCCCGGCCCGCGGCTGCTGATCGAGCCGACCCGCGGCCTGGACCCGGCCGGACGCCGCCAGATGGCCCGCACCCTGCGCGACGACGACACGACCTCGATGACCTGCGTGGTCTCCAGCGACGTCGAGATGCTCTCCCGTGCCTGCCACCGCCTCCTCGTGGTCGCCGACGGCGCCGTGGTCGCCGACGGAGCTCCTCTCGCGGTGCTCGGACATCTCCCGCGCCCACCGCAGCTGGTCCGGCTCGGCGTGCGAGCCCTCCGCGTCGCCGACCTCGCGCCCGGGCCTGCCCGGCGGGAGACGGCCCGGTGACGCCCCCGCGCTGGCGGCGCGTGGGGGTGCCGCACGGCTGGCGCTCGGTCGTCCTGCTCGTCGTCCTGGTGGGTGCCGGGCTGGCCTGGATCGGCTGGCCGCTGTGGGACTCCCTGACCGCACCCGACCGGGCCCAGGCCCAGGCCGAGGCGCCGTGGCTGATGGCGGCCCTGGTGTGCGGACTGTTCGCCCTCGCGGTTGCGCTGTGGCTCGATGCCGGGCGTCGTCTCGACGCCCTGGCCGTGCTGGCGAGCCTGATCGTCGCCAACACTGTCGTCCGGTCGGTGCTCAGCCCGTCGGCGAACGGCGTCGAGCTCGTCCACGCGCTCCCGCTGCTCGCGGGCATGGCCGCCGGTGCGCCCGCCGGCTTCCTGGTCGGCGCGGGCTCCGCGCTCCTCTCGACGATCGCCGTCGGCGAGCCGGCCGCAACCCTGCCGACGCAGGCACTCGTGTGGGGGCTCAGCGGGATGCTGGGCGGGCTGCTGTGGCGGATGCGTCCGCGGGCGGCCTGGCTGGCCTCCTTGCCGCTCGCCCTGCTCGCCGGCCTCGGCAGCGGAGTGCTGCTCAACCTGATGGGCTGGGGTCAGGAGCCGGGGACGACGCTGACGAGCTTCTTCCGGGGGCTGCCCCCGTCCGAGGCCGCGGCACGTCTGTGGAGCTACACGCTGGAGACCTCGCTGGTCTACGACCTGACCCGCGGGGTCACGACCGCGTTGGTCCTCGCTGTCGTCGGGCACCCGCTGCTGGTCGCCCTGCGACGCGGCGCCGGGTCCGATGCCGTCCCGGTGCCCGTCGTGCCCCGGGAAGCGATCGAGCCCTACTCGATCGACCGCCGGGAGGACCGGAGCCGACTTGATCGTCTGTGGAACGAAGGAGACCGACCATGACCGAGACGCCGACCACCACCGCCCCGAGCCGCGGCGCGGTGTCGGATGCCGACCTCGCCCGGGCGGCGCGGATCACCGAGGCCATCGGCACCGCCTTCACGAGCAAGGTCGTCGGCCAGCACGACCTGCTGCGCGGGCTGCTCGTGGCGCTGATGACCCGCGGCCACGTCCTGCTGGAGTCGGTGCCCGGCCTGGCGAAGACGCTGTCGTCGTCCGTCCTCGCCTCGGCGGTCCGGGCCGAGTTCTCCCGCATCCAGTGCACGCCGGACCTGCTGCCCTCCGACATCATCGGCACCCAGGTGTTCAACCCCGCGACGGCCGCCTTCCGCACGCAGCTCGGCCCGGTGCACGCCAACTTCGTGCTGCTCGACGAGATCAACCGCTCCTCGGCCAAGACGCAGTCGGCGATGCTCGAGGCGATGCAGGAGCGGCAGACGACGATCGGCGGCGAGACGCACCGGCTGCCCGTGCCGTTCATGGTGCTGGCGACGCAGAACCCGATCGACGAGGAAGGCACCTACGTCCTCCCGCAGGCGCAGCTGGACCGGTTCCTGCTCAAGGAGGTGCTCGACTATCCCTCGCCCACCGAGGAGGCCGAGGTGCTCGGGCGGATCGCAGCCGGCCAGCTGGAGACCCAGCAGGTCGCACCCGTCGCGACGCTCGAGGACGTGCTCTTCCTGCAGTCGCTGGTCTCCCAGGTGCACATCGCCGACTCGATCAACCGCTACATCATCGAGATCGTCAACGTGACCCGTCATCCCGACCGGTTCCTGCCGACCGAGACCGCCCGCTACGTCGAGCACGGCGCGAGCCCCCGCGGCTCGATCGCGTTCCTGCAGGTGGCGCGTGCGCACGCACTGCTCGCGGGGCGCGGGCACGTCCTGCCCGAGGACGTCGTGGCGATGCGCTACTCCGTGCTGCGCCACCGCCTCCTGCTCACGTTCGAGGCGCTGGCGTCGCGGGTGCGGCCCGAGGACCTGATCGACGCGATCTTCGACGCCGTGCCCACCCCCTAGACGACTGCGCCGATGGCCCTGCTGACCAAGATCAAGACCCGGCTCGCGCTGCACGCGCGACGGCCGGTGTCCGGCCTGCTCGAGGGCCGGTACGCCTCGACGCTGGCCGGTCGCAGCCTCGACTTCTCCGACCTGCGTGAGTACCAGCCCGGCGACGACGTCGCGGACATCGACTGGAAGGCGTCGGCCCGGCACGGTGGTCTGCTCGTCAAGCGCTATGTCGCCGATCGCAAGCACACCGTGTTCCTCGTCGTCGACACCGGCCGGGAGCTCGCCGCGCTGGCCGGCTGGCGCCCGGACGGACCCGGGGCGGACGGCCCCGGTGCGGACGGTCCGGGCGCGGCGCGGCGCGACCTGGTGATCACCGCGGCCGGGGTGCTCGGCTGGATCGCCATCAGCCATGGCGACTACGTCGGCCTGGTCCACGGGGGCGACGACGGGCCGACGATCCTGCGGCCGTCGACCAGTGAGCTCGAGCTGGAGCGGATGCTCGGCCTGATCGAGGCCTCGAGCCGCGCGACGTCCGGCAACCAGGATCCCGTGGCCGTGATGGAGCACGCCGTCATGTCGATCCGGCGCCGTACCATCATGTTCCTGCTCCTGGGCGACATCGAGGTCGACGGAGGGATCGAGGCCGTCCTGCGCCGCCTGCTGGTCCAGCACGAGGTCGTGCTGATCACGGTCGGCGACCTCGACCCCACCGGACCGGGGCGGTCCGGTCGCGCGGTGCGCGACGTCGGCACCGGACGCCGCTTCCCCCGCTTCGCCGCGGAGAGCGCGACGCTGGCAGCCGAGATCGAGGCGGCCACCGCGGACCGGGCCGAGCGGCGGCGTACGACGTTGACACGTCTCGGTGTCGCCCACCTCCACCTCGACGACCCGGACCGGGTGATCGGTGACCTGCTCGCGCTCGTCGAGAGGATGCGTCGTGTCCGCTGAGGACCTGTCGATGGCGAGGATGGAGAGATCCGTCTACCCACCGGAGTCCTACTCGCCGTGGTGGTGGCTGGTGGTCGCGCTCTGCCTGCTCGGCATGCTCGCCGTCCTGTGGTGGGCGCGGCGCGCGCTGCGCACCCTGGACGACGGGGACGGCGGCGGCGCCCTGCTCGAGAAGGTCCGCGGCGAGACCCTCGCCCGGATCGACGGCATCGCGGCGGCACTCGCCTCCGGCGATCTGACCACCGCCCGGGCCGCGGCGCGCCTCAGCGCCGAGGTACGCCGGTTCGCCGGCACTGTCACCAACGGGAACGCCGACTACCTCGTCCTGCCCGAGCTGCGCCGCGCGGCTCTCGTGGACGCACGGCTGGAGCCCGTCGTCGCCGTCGTGGCAGGGGTCGAGTCGACCGCCTTCGCGCCGTCGGGACCTTCGGGCGACGCCGGGCTCGCTGGGGCTTTCGAGCAGGCGCGGGAGGTGGTCCGGCAGTGGGCGTGATCCAGTGGTGGGTCGGCGGCGCTATCGTCGCGGCCGCCGCGGTGGCGGGCCTCGTCTCCTGGCGGTTGGCGCGGCCCCGGCGTACCGGCGGCGCCGCGGTGCTCGCCTCCTCCCTGGACCGGGTCCGTGCGCTGCCGGCGTTCCGGGCGCTGGCCCGGCAGGAGTGGCGTCGGCGACTCCTGGAGACGGCCTGTCTCGTGCTCGCCCTCGCCGGCGCCGCGCTGATGGCCGCCCGGCTGGTCGGGGTCAGTGACGACGCGGAGGAGATGCGCACCCGCGAGGTGGTGCTCTGCCTGGACGTCTCGGGCTCGATGAGGGAGCTCGACGCGGATGTCATCGACACCTACCTCGAGCTTGCGGGCCGGTTGCGCGAGGAGCGGATCGGCTTCGTCGTCTTCGACGCGAACGCCGTGACGGTCTTCCCACTCACCACCGATCGGGAGTACGTCATCGAGCAGCTGAACGCGGCCAGGAAGGCGGTCGCGGACAAGGGGACGACGGCACTGCCCGGAGTGACGGCGTACCAGGTGGGCTCGTCGCTGATCGGCGACGGCCTGGCCACCTGCGTGCGGCACTTCGACCGGCCCGACGCGCTCCGGTCGCGCACCATCGTGCTGGCCACCGACAACGAGCTCGCGGGCGATGCGGTCTACACCCTTCCGCAGGCGGCGAGGCTCGCCGAGGAGAGCGGCGTCATGGTCTTCGGCATCATGCCCGAGCGTGCCGAGCCGGAGCTGGTCGACGAGCTGCGCGCGGCGGTCGCGCCGACGTCCGGCGAGGTGCTCTCGATCGAGCCTGGGGAACGCACGAACGTGGCCCGGATCAGCTCCGCGATCAAGGCGCAGCAGAAGACGGCGGTCCTGGCATCGGCCCAGGACCGCAGCTTCGACCTGGTGACCCCCGGGGCCGTGCTGTTCCTCCTCGGCCTGGCCGGATCCCTCGTCGCCCGAGGGAGGCGGCCATGATGGTGCAACCGATCTGGCCAGTGCTGGCGGGGGCGCTCCTGCTGCTGGGCGTCACGGCGCTCTGGACATGGCGGCGCTGGCCCGGGCAGTCCCGCCCCGCACGGATCGCCGCGGGGGTCCGGCTGCTGCTCACCGCCGCGGCCGTCGTGATCGGCCTCCACCCGGTGGGCACGGTGCGCGTCAGCGTGCCCCGGGAGACGACGACGGACGTCGTGATCGTCGTGGACCGCACCACCTCGATGGGCGCCCGGGACTACGCGGACGGCCGGCCGCGGATGACGGGCGCCGCTGCCGACCTGACCCGCCTCGTCGAACAGGTCGCCGGCGCCCGCGTCGCCGTCATCGTCTTCGACGACGACGCGCGTCTCGCCGTGCCGTTCACGACCGACGCCACCACCCTGGCCGGGTTCTGGCAGACAGTCGGCTGGCGACCCTCGGCCAAGGCGTCCGGCTCGGACGTCGCGGTCGCCGCGGACCTTGCCGAGCAGCTGCTGCGCCGCGCGGCCGAGGAGCGCCCCGGCCACGACCGCTACCTGGTCTACGTCGGCGACGGCGAGCAGACGGCCGCCACGCCCCCCACCTCGTTCGCGCCGCTGCGCGGCCTGCTCGCGGGCGCCCTCGTCCTCGGCTACGGTACGGAGGCCGGCGGGCCGATGGCGACCAGCGACGACAGCGACGAGTTGATCCGCGTTGACGGCCAGGTCCAGCTGTCCCGGATCGACGAGCCGACGCTCGCCGCGCTCGCCGAGCAGACCGGAGGCGCCTACCAGCACCGGACGGCTCCGAGCGACCTGCCCGAGCTGGTGCCGTCGGGCTCGTCCGCGACCGCGACCGCGCAGGTGCCCGGCGACGAGTACTACTGGATCGTGGCGATCGCCGCGTCGGGTGGCCTGCTGTACCTGCTGGCGGCCTCGGTCGCGGGGATGCGCGCGGCGCGGGAGGAGCTGAGCGATGCGACCCGCTGACCCCCTGGCCCGCGGCCGGCGCCGCCGGATCGTGACGACGGCCGTCCTGGCCGTGTTCTTGCTGGGTGCCGTGGCGGCCAAGATCACCTCGATGCAGATCGCCCAGACGCTGGGGGAGCGGGCCTGGCGCTCCGGGGACCCGGCCGCCGCGGAACGGCTCTTCTCGCTCACCGGCCGGCTCAATGTCGTCCAGCGCTGGATCTCGCCGTTCAACCGCGGGGTGGCGGCGCACGAGCGCCGTGAGTGGGCCGACGCCGCCGACTGGTTCGAGCAGGCGATGGCGCTGGCCCCCGAGTCGGCACGCTGCCGGGTCGCCCTGAGCTGGGCCTGGTCGCTGGAGGCCGCGGGCGACGAGCTCGCCTCGAGCGGCGACCCGGCCGCCGCCGGGCGCTGGTCCGCGGCCAAGTCGGTGCTCGGGCAGGTCGACGAATGCGAGGGCGGCGGCGCGGCCGAGCCGCCCCGGTCGTCCTCGTCCGCACAGGAGACCGAGGGCCGCCTCGACGACAAGCTCAGCAATGGAGCCGCGGACGGCAGCGACGAGCCGGGGACCGAGCAGCGGACGGAGTCGAGTAGGGAACAACAGCAGGCCGAGCGGCTCGACGAGCGCAACCGCGGCGCCGCCCAGGACAAGCGGCGCGCCGAGGACCAGCAGCAACAGAGCGAGGAGCCGGTCGATGGACCCGATCGGACCTGGTAGGCGCGTCCTGCTCGGCGTCCTGCTCGGCGTTCTGCTTCTGTCGCCCGTGCCGGCGTCAGGGACCGTCGACGTCCCGACCCCGAGTCCCGCCACGATCGGGGAGTGCCTGGGACACGGCGAGATCTGGCTGCACGTCAGGACAGACGCCGGCGAGGTGCTCCGCAGCGAGTGCGTCGGCACGCCCACGACCGGCCTGGAGGCGCTGGCGGCGGCGGACGTCGCCACCACCGAGGCCAAGGGCGGGTATCTGTGCACCCTCGCCGGGTACCCGGATCGATGTCCCGGCCGGTTCACCGGCCAGTACTGGCAGTACTGGCACGCCGCCTCGGACGCCGCCCCCTGGGCGTACTCCCCGAAGGGCGCCGGTGAGCACCGGCCGGCTCCCGGCAGCATCGAAGGCTGGTGCTACAACGCCTCGGGCGAGAAGAGATGCCGGCTCCCGGTGCTCGCCGAGACCGACGGCCCGGCCGAGCGGGTCGATCTCGAGCCGGTGCGCGGCGGGATCGGCCTGTGGGCGGCCGGGATCGTCGCCGTGATGCTGGTGTTCGTGGTGGTGCAACTGCGTCGGCGACGCACATCGACTGCTCCAGAATGAGCCCCGCTATCCCGCCAGCAACGGGTGTTCGGAAGGTCGGCGCCGACCTTCCGCATGGTCGACGGTCGATCGAGTGATGAGAGACCTGTGCGAGTTGAGACGCGAGCTGTTGTAGGTGACGAGGAGTGAGGCTGCCATGGCTGCTGCGGTGATGAAAGGGTCAAGTAGTCCTGCTGAAGCGATGGGGATGGCGGCGATGACGTAGCTGAAGGCCCAGGCCAGGTTTCCACGGATCGTTCGTAGGTGCGGCGGGCGAGCCTAATGGTTTCGGGCAGCACGCTGAGGGCCCGCGTGCGGCCGGCCGCCTGGTCCGGGTAGGT
Source organism: Nocardioides carbamazepini (assembly GCF_024614185.1). Taxonomy (GTDB): domain Bacteria; phylum Actinomycetota; class Actinomycetes; order Propionibacteriales; family Nocardioidaceae; genus Nocardioides; species Nocardioides carbamazepini. The sequence continues at coordinate 100,359 of NZ_JAHTLF010000024.1, read as the reverse complement.
CGGCCAACTGGACCAGGCCGCGGGTCAGGCGACGCGGACAAGTCGTACGCCTCTGAGATGCCCAAAACTGAGCCTCATCGAGTTCGAACCCTCCGCCACCGCCCATACCTCGGACTCGTCGTACACTCGACGGCCCGCGCGCAGTCGCCGGTGCCCGTCGACTGTCACCATCTCCACCGACAGGCGCAATCCATCATGGTGGTAGATCCCGTCTGCCGGCGCCGCGTGGCCCAGACGTCCTAACGCGCTCGAAGGCTGAATGCCATCTCCGTAGGCCGGGATCTGGAATTCGTCGCCGTCTATGTAGCTGGCGACGAGGTCGATCGCAGAGGTATCGCACCGGTTCGTGACAGCCGCGCATCTCGAGCGCCCGTTGTCGACGAACACAGCAGCGCTGAACCCTCCATCGGCTCCTGTGGCAAGCCAGCCATCAGATCGAACTGCAGCGGCGCCATAGGGACCACTGAGGTTGTCGCGTAGGACGCCGCAGCACCGGTAGGCCGCATCGATGAACTCAGCGAGCCGCATGGCCTCCGCTACCGTTCCCCAGTAGTTCGAGGCTCCAGCATCATCGGCTGCCAAGCTCCACAGTCGAGCGAATCCACTGACTGATTGGCGGTACCCCCAAGCCCTGGAGGCGATCGGCAGCTCAGGATTGGTGACCCAAAAGCCGATATCCTCACGTCCTCCGGTGGCTTCACGCCAGCATTGCTCGATACTCATCCCTGTGGCTGCCTCAAGCGCCATGCGCAGCAGGACGTATCCGGTGTTGCTGTATTGGTCCAGATCCACAGCGGGTCCCCCCTGGGCCACGGCGAGCATCGCAATCTCACGCCTTGTCACGTAGAGCGGCCCGATGTAGTCCCGCAGTTCGAGGAGCGTCCGGTAGTCGAACAATCCTGCGCGATGCTCTAGGAGCATCTCAATCGTGCATTCGCCCAGCCAACTACCTCGAAGCGAAGGAATCACGGAATGAAGAGCGATCGAGCTGCGCTCTAGCCTTTCGGGCCAGAGTCGACATATCATCGCCCCTGTCGCCAGCTTCGCAAGCGATCCGAGGTTTACCCGAGAAGACTCGGAAAACCGTACGTCGTTCTCCAAGGACGCGAGGCCCGCTACAGAGATCGCGATGTCGCCATCCCCTTGCCGCCGCGCGACTGCGTTCCCCAACTGGTCTTGCGACAGTTGAGAGTGGAGACTCACGTCTTGTCTGACGTGAGTTCGAACAGACGGCCGAAGATTGGTTCGGCAAGGCTGACCGCATCGGAGCGGGCCTCTGTTGCGAACCTCTCCGCGGCTGGACGAGCTTGAGCCAATCGCTCTACTTCAGCCTTGATGAGGCGTGCGCACACATCCGCCTCCGTGCCTGAGAGGTGAGCGAGAGCCGATTCAAGAAAATCGACGACCGTGACGAAACTCGCGATTGAGTGAAGGAAACCGAACTCAGGGCGATCTACCTTCTTCCATGGAGAATAGTAGGCCGGCGTATCGCGGTCAAGTTTCAGGTCCAGAGATTCAAGAGCATTGTTGAGCGCTAGATGCGTAGCTTCGTGAACCAAATCACGGGCCATGATCAGCCTTGACTGAATCAAATCTTGATGAATGGTGTGCAGAATGGTCGGATTCGTCCAACTGCAGATCTGTGTGCCCGAAACGACATCTCCAATAATGACGACCAATCCAACGTTGGCGTCAACCCGCTGACGCCAGCCCGTCGCAGAGACAAGTTCGAGCGCAGCATCCATCAAACCTCTATCAGCGGACGCCGAAACAATCCGCTCCGCCGTGGCCACTGGCTTGCCGTTGGGCAAGCCCGCGACGCGCAGGAGCGCCGAACCATTGGACAGCCACGCGAGTGAGTCGACAATGACATCAGCTTCCTTGACGGACCGGTGCTTGCGAATGACATGTGCCACCTGGAACATGACCGCCACCTGGGCGGCAGGTGTAGCTCTTGGCAGCCGCGCAGCTAGATCGATTCCCAGACGTGAAAACATGTCACTAAAGGCGCCCACTCGCGAAGCGAGCAACTCGTCAGAGAACCTTTGCTCGTCACCGATAGCGAGCATCATCTCGCGGCCTTTCGTGTGGGTTGAGCACGACCGATGCTGGCCAACAGTTGCTTGACGTTGGCCACCATCTGCCGTCGCCCATGACAGAATTCTTCCTCGCGCGACGACTCTCGCAACGACCTGCGCATGTAGAGCTCGCTGCCACCGCAGCCGTCCCACGCGGGGCACGGACTGCACATAGGAAGATACTCACGATGCCATTCGTCGGCGAGTTGACTACGGCGCTTGGCCAGGTATACCCGGACGTCGCCAATCGCAGAGAGGTCGGCTTCACCGGACATCGACTCGATGGAACGGTCGTTGATGGCAATGGTCTCGTCGGGATACAGCGTCACGACATCGGCGTCGCTGCCCCCACTGAAGTCCGAGTAGTTCGATCCGCGGCCGAGCAGGTTCTCGACAACGGAAGCGATTGGATCCAGCCGGTATCGCCGCCAATGGCCTCGGTTGATCCAATCTCGTTCGACAACTTCGACGAAAGAATGGAACTCATTGGGGCTAACAGCCCAAGAGGGCGGCGCACCGGGTCTAAGTCCCGCGCGCTGACGGACTGCGCTCACCGTCTGACGTCGGCTTGGTGCCGTCTGCGGACCGTCGAGGCACGGAACCAACTTGAGATTCGTGAGGTACGAGAACGAGTCGAGGCCAGCCAAGAACTCTCGAGGCATCGGGTGCTCTGTGTGCCGAGAGGTGACCACGGTAATCAGTCCGTAACGAATCTGTGACCCTTCCAGCTGCTCAATACCGCGGACTGTCTGCATCCACGATGCTTCGCCGTCATGAGTTTGCCGAAGGCTGGAGTAGTCGCCTAGACCATCAAAACTGACGCCCCACTCGATCGAGGGCGCCAACTCTGCGAAGAGTTCTAACCACGACTGGTCGATGAGCGTCCCGTTGGTCTGTATCGCAATCCTGTCGAGCGCCGCGTAGGAACTCAAGACCTGAAGGAGCGCCGCCATTCGGTCCTTCGATACCAAGAGTGGCTCGCCACCTTGCAGGACAACTTTGAGCCGCTCGCCGTTCAACTTGTCAAGGAACCGTTCCAAGACTTCCGGCGACAAGTGTCCCCGCGTGGCTGGCTTGCGCCTCTCGTAGCAATAAAGACAATCGAGATTGCATTGCTGGCCGGCAAGTTTCAAAATCGCAAGAAGCGGGCCGTGGGGCGGGCCGCTTCTTGCATCAGCCGGAGACGCGATCGTCACGCCACGGAGTCGTCGGTCAGGGACCGAATAACCTCCCAGTCGCGCGTGGAAACACTTGAGTGATGGTGCGAGGTTGCTTCCGCCTCAGAGGCCGAAGCACTGTCCAGAGCGTCGACAAATTCAGCGAAGCTATCGGCGTCGAAATCAGGTTCCATTTTAAACTCTCCTTGGTGGACCGCCACCTCGCAGTGGCTCTACACTCGCTCACGTCGTTGCACAGTAGTTGATCGTGTCACATCATATGGACCCCGCACGGAGGTGTCTAGCCGCAGTTGGCGAACCCTCCGCCGAAGCTCGGGCGAACCGCAATCACCATGTGGTTGCGGTGGTCGCTCACGAGCAAGTGGTCACCCAGGAAGTCGAGGCCCCGCACGGCCTGCGCGACGTACTGGGTTCCATCGACCTCGTAGGTGCCATCCCACAACGCGTACAGTTGACGGTCCCGGATGAACAGCACCGAGCCATTCTCGTCGGCTACAGCCAGTAGATTGCGCGCTGCCGCGACTGCGCGGGGCCTGCGAAGAGAGATGGTGCCTCCACCGGAACTTCGGGCGTGCGACAACGAGCCCATCACAGCACCTGAGTTGCGGTCCAATTGGAGGATGCAGCCCGAAGTCGGATCAGCAACATGGATGCTCTCGCCTTCGCCGAGGGCGAGTTGATGCGGGTCTGGCGATCGAATGCACCACACCGTTTCTTTGAACCCATCAACGCGCGCGACGTCCATACCGTCCGCGACGACGAGTGCTGTCTCACTGATCCAGACTGCGTCGTGCGGGTCCACGATTCGTCGACCGTCAACCGAGTCGACGATGGCGACCTGCTCGCCCGAGGAACGTTGCACGATCTTGACAGCCGCGCCGACACCGTCGCAGATCGCGACGTGCGTCCCGTCGGGGGAGAGTGAAGCGCCTCGCGGCCATGTGGTTGAGCACTCAAGCGCGGCTACTTCCACGGCTTTCATCCTGTCATCCAACGTTACGGACAGCACGCGATTGTGATTGGTGTCAGCCACAAGGAGGACGCCATCGCTCGATCGGATCACTCGCGGGAACGACAGTTCGGTCTCGCGCTCAAGTACTGGCTCGTCCGAGTCCCCAGCGACGAGGTCGCCTGCCTTCAGTTCGACTAGTTCTGGCCGCCGGGTGTCAGCTACGTGGAGAATTCCCTGGCTGCAGACGACCGACCGAGGGTCAGCCAGGCGACCCTGAGGACTTGTACCCAGGAATGTCCCACCTACGTCGACCGCGACGATACGACCATTCCTAGAGTCCGCGATATAGATGACATCACCGCTCAGAGCCACACCCATCGGGACGGAGAGGCCGGTGCAATCTCCGCGCGGGATGCCCAATTCACCAAAGACGACCTTGGGACCCGCCGAGTCGAGTCGGCCCAACACATGCATGCCTTGATCGACGAAGTACAGCACCCCGTGCGGGCCGGCCGCTAGTCCGGACGGGGAGAATCGCGTCGATAGCGAGCTGTGGCGGTAGAGCACGTCGTCGCCGCGTGGACCCATCGAGACAATTCCGCCACCGGCCCACTCATCTGTGGCGGAGATTTCTAGAGATGAAACACCAACGAGAAGGCTATCGCCATCGCCAGACACGGCACTCGGAATACCGTCGAGCGGCACTGCGACATGTTGCAAGAGAAGGCCTTCGCGGCTGACTCGCCACACTTGCCACGTGCCACTATATGAACTCCACGACCGGGCGCCGAATACAACGACCAGGTTTTCGCCGGAGCTGCAAATATCCGCCACGAAGCAATCATTGAAGGGCTTCTCCAACGCGACCATTGGCGAAGATCCGTTAATTGGCATCAACACGCAGGTCACCGTGTCAACTGACCAGACTATGCCACGATGCTCAACACAACGCCCGTAGCGCCGGTCGGGCCGGGCGGACGGAATCCCCAGGACTACCCCAGCCGAGAGGATGCCCATTTTGTTCATTCGAGATCTTCGCCCAACAACATGGAGTGACTGCCGAGCATGTTTATCACGTAGTGGTATCGTGAATACCAGGCCATGACATAGGCGCCAATCCGTGCAGGCTGTCTCTTCCTAGCAAGCATCGAGTCGATCAGTCGAATCAGTCGACGTGACGCGCCGCGGAGCAGCACAGCACAAAAGGCCTCGAGGCTCTCGTGTCCGTACCGCAACCGGCAGTTGTACACAAGTTCAAGAGCGACAGCGGGGTCCTGGCCACGTTCGACCATATCGGCCCACACCAAATCGAGGCCCTCACCCAGGCACCCTCGGTAGGCGCCGTCCCAGTCCAAGATCACGACACGATCTCCGCCGGTCGACACCAGGCAGTTGTCGAAATGAAAATCGGCATGAACCAAGACTTGTTTCCCAGTCCACACTGCTCGCCGTGCCGCAGCAACCAAGCGTCGATGTGCCGAGGGATACCGATGAAGTACTTCATCGCGCTCGTCCGCCAACGCCCACGTAAGCACACGATTGTCGAACTCGTCCGCGTGGGCGAGATCGACATACCGATCCCATCCTCTGATCTCCGGCTCCGAGGCTATCGAGAAGTTCTTTGTTGTGGCGCGATCAGCGCATGCCTCCTGGAACGTGAGGTAGGACAACAGGCAGGTCCGCTTGGCTGACCAGACGTTGGGCGCGGCGCCGGGTGCACGGCGTGTGACGACCATCGAACGTTGTCTACTCACACGCGTGTGGAGGAGCACCTGCGGCGCCGGAGCAGACTCGGCGCAGGCGAGATTCCACCCACCGACGTCTATAGTACTGAGGATCTTGAAGACGACGGGGCCAGCGAGGATCACTGTCGGCTCAAGCACGGCGTATCCGACGCCCTGCTGGACGTTTCACGGACTCAAGATCTCCGATGTTCGCGAGACTCCGACGCATCTCGGATGCAAACAGTTCGACGGCCCGCCCGCGGAGCCTGAAGAATGTAGTGCGGTCGGCGAAGGTTGATGAGTCCAGCCGGAGCTCAATCGAAACGAATCTCCTTCCCGTGTCGCTACATTTCAAGGTTGACACGAACGCCGCCCAGGTCCACGGGGTCTCCGAGATTCGGTTGCTGACAGCGCGTAGCGCGGCGCGTGCTAAGAGGTCCCCCTCGCTGTGGGTTCGCGGCAGAACCCCAACCCTCGCTGCGGGTCTATTCCGCGATCGATGGCCCTCGCAACTGTCATACGTGACGACGCCGAATTCTTGGGCGAGGACATTGACAAGTGGGAGGATGCGCGGCTCGATGGCTGCCGTCCATGACGGATGCAAGGGGTCGAGATCATCAGCCGCGTGCTCGCCAGACATCCCGACGCGATTGATGTTACCCTCGCTGCTGACATGCAACGTCGCCCGCTGGCGGATACGTTTCGGGTTCATCCACAGGTTGAGGAACGAATCGACGCCGGTCATCGCGTTGGGCGCCTTGTTCCTGTATTCCAAGCCCCAACGAGCGCCCATTGCCATCGCCTCCTCGGCCTCAACTACCGAGATGCCGAGTTGAGTGTGTCCACCACTTGAGCTGGCGTCGCCGACGGAGGACGAAGACAACGCGGCAGCATCTGCCGACGCCTCATCCTTCGACATGGTCACCATGGGCGCGGGCCCGCAGCACAACGCCCCGTGACTCCAGGTAGAGGACTACGCGCTGGAGGACCTGTGGTGCGCTAAGAGCCGACGTGTCAAGCTGTAGATCAACCTCATGGTTCTGCGAAGCCAAGGTCGACTGATACACACCGATATAGGAAGGATGCGCATGACGCGAATTTCTCTTGTCTATCGTTCGCGGATCGGCGCTAAGTTCGATGAAGAGGGGCATGGAAACCCCTTCCTTCTCCAGCATCTTGAGCCGGCGCCACAAATCGGTTGTCACCGGCTGATCGAACGTCTGCCCGTCGACGATCAAGGATGCCCCTGCCCTCAGCATCGCTTCGATGGCAACATTCATGACGAGCAACATCTGGATGGCCTCCACTCCGCTCTCTAGATTGCGGAGGCGAATGCCCGAGGCGGTTTCGCCGTGCTCGACGTACTGAAAGCCACGCTTGCCAAGATTGTTCGGCGTTCCAGCCAACCATTTCGCGGGAATAGTCTTGTAGAACTCGTCCACGCCGAATCTAAGGAGCGGCTCGTGCGATAGTTGCTGGAGCCCGCTAGTGAGCGTCGACTTCCCGACCGCAGATGGACCGTTCACGATGATGCACACGGACGGAAACTTCTCGCTGAGCGACATTGGGAACGCACCCCTCAACCAACAGGACATCGTCGAACTCGGAATCATCGGTAGCGCCCGGCCGACTGGGGACCGACCGCGTTGGGCAAACTGTAGCCTGTGAATCACACCTGAACTGAACTGCCAGCCGGGCAGCCGGAGCCCTCCCCTTCCGTGGCCGTCAGTTCACGACGGCAGCTAGATCGCGAGACGGGGCGCGGTCACGGATGGGCATTACTCGCACAAGGCGGCGACCAGGCACCTTGGAGTAGATGCGCCCGGTCCGAGGCGGCCACGGGGCGTGACTCCCGCAAATAGTCGGAGATGGACTCGACCAGAGATCCTCCACCTCGGCCCGGAGTGGATCGCGCTGGCCGGGCAGCGCCATGATCCGTGCGCCATCCAGTGGGCGGTGTCCTCCATAGCGAAGGTGCGCCGAACCAAGTTGGCGGCAGGGGGAGATCCTGAGGACGCTGTCAGACCGGAACTGTCCGCAGATCGCCGATCGTCAGGCCCGGGGCTAGGACGCGAAGAAAGGCAAGGTCGGACATCGAGTTGTCGAACTCGACAATGATCGGCTCCGCCGACGTACTTTGCACAATCTTCTCCGCCGCCCACTCGACCTCCTCATCGAGACGTCGTGTGGGCAAGTCCGTCACCACCTCGCTCCACTTCATAGTTCCCGGCAGAAGTGGATTGGTGAACGTCACTAATCGGTCGGTCCGCGAGGCTATGTCGTCGCGGGTACCGCTTATCTGCGTAAGTCGCGACTGCACCGCCTCTGTTATCGCACGGGATGCGGCGATCGAAGTGTCAGAGTGGCACCCGGAGCCCCCACAGACTATCGGGTATTCCTCCGACCAGATATGTGCCACAAAGCACGAGACGCCAAACGTGTTGGGAATCTCCGCCAACTCCAGGGTGACGTGCGCCTGGTCTAGGCGAGCAACAAGCGACAGGAGAGAGGCGTCGTCGATGCTCGTGATATCGACCAATCGCCGTGCGTCTTTCCTGCCTGCCGTCAGGCCGCCGGCCAGGTGTCTTTCTATGAGCTCATAGAGACCGTGCAGAGCTGCTTCCGATCGGCTATTTCCTGATGCGATGCCGTTGCTCGAGGAAGCGAACGCCCGAAGATGCCACGGCGACCGCTCGGAGAAGTTGAGCCGTACTGCATCGACCGGCACAAGGATACTCGCACCCGACAACATCCCAATGCCCGGCGTCCAATCGAGTACCAACTGGTCGATGTAGCCATCAGCGATCCGTCTACCCGCCAGGCGGTGTATTGAGTAGGGAAGCTTGAGATCGCGCGCGCACCCTGTATGAGCGGCATCGATGCTTCGCTCAGCATGCCAGAGCTCCAGACTCTCCATTGCGGCCGAAACTCTGGCTAAGGACAACGTAGCGCCTTTGCCTTGCGCTACCGCGAGGGTGGCCGATGTCGGCCGGCACGCAATCGCCACCGGTATGCCTATGTGGTCGAGATGCGTCACATCGCTCACTCTCGTGATGCCCGCTGCGTCGAAGAGGACGCGTGCAGATTCCCAGGTTTCCTCTGGGGATACCGAGCGATATGTTCCAGGAAGCCGCAGACGTTCGATCATGAGAGATCGGGCTCCTCGCGCGCCCGTCGTCGGTGCTGGTCGTAGAGATGGCCAAGCAGCACCTTTGGCGTGGAGGTCAGGCAATCCTCCCTCGAAGCGAACCCTCGCGCACGAGCTTCCCGGCCCAGACCTCCGCGCGGCACGCCCCAGATCTGGGACAGTGCATGTTCGATCTGGAGCGCGCTCAGGTCGGACGGCCCGGACTCACGGGCCAGGTCCCACCGCCACAATTGGAGGTACGCCACCAGCCGCTCCACGTCCGCGGCAGACTCGTCCCTTAGCAGAACATCGAAGTCGCCAGGGGAGGTAGGTAGTTGAGGACACCACAACTCACTGGCAGTCTCGATATTCGCTGGCCTCACATATGGAAGAATTGTGTGCAGGCGGTCAACCAGGCGCAGGCTCTCATCAAGCGACAGGATCTCCATGTATTCACGCCAATGTGAACTGAAATCAATACCGAATACTTGCTGATACAATACTCTTTCCCGGTGGGAAGGTCGATCATGCGCTGAGGCATACCGATCACTCCACGCGTTCACCAGCGGAGTCCGCCACCATGGACCGAGATCGCGCTCAGACGTGTACCTGTCGCTCGCCAGGTGTTGGCCAGGCTGAGGCAGTGCCCGCAGGGCACCGACTGCGTCGACCCACTTGACATCGCCGAACCGAGCGTCTCGGCCCAGCATGGACGTCAGCCACGCGCACAGATTCACGCCGTCATGGCCGACACCTCTCCACGCCTTCGTCAAGGCAGGCATACTGCGTAGCGGATAGTAGATATTTCGGGCTGTGTCAATGAACTCGGCCGCCCGATCATTCCCGCCCAACACTCCCGTCTCCGCCGCGAGCGCAACCCACTCGCGGACACGAACCATCGGCACACTCACTGCCCTGACGTCGTCGGCAGAAGCCTGAGCCACCGCAACTTCATCATCACCCTCGAGTTCTCCGCTGCGGAAGCGCGCGAAAACTGTTCCGTGCCCGACCATGCCGTAACGACAAAGCTCGGCAGCGCGTAGGGCCCCAAGGCTCGAGCAACCATGAACAGACACACCGGCGTCGAGAAGAACGAGGATCTCCTTGTGCCGAACCGCTCTTTCCTGATGAAAGTTCCCATCGATGATAAGAACGGAATCGCCCATCTTCAACCCGGTGGCGAGAAGGTCACCATGGCGCACCGGAGGGCGAGCTTCAATCGGAGTGCGCTGTTCCCAATGCTGTCGGACCTCTTGCGGACTGATCGTGGGACCGCTGTAGGAGACGTACCTCAATTGAAACCTCCATGGACACGGGGTGCCTAAGAAAGATGGTCCGGCGGGTAGGAGCCCAGTCGGTGCACTGGCCCTTGGGAAAGTACACCTCGCACGCGCCGCCTCGGCGGCCGCAGCTACCGCACGAAACGAGAGCTCTCGGTCTCTCGACATCACGTTGCGTGGCCAGCAGCACCCTCCGTGTCGTCCAGAACGACCACAACGTCACTGATCGTACGAGCAACGGGCGAGTGGTCGGCAAGCACGACGGCGACGCCTAGATCCGCGGTCTCGCGGACCGTACGAAAGAACTGCTGAACCGAAGCAACATCGAGACCACGAGTTGGCTCATCCAAGATGACGAGTCGCGCGGGCTTCGACATCGTCCTGGTCAATTCCATACGGCGAAGCTGGCCGGTCGACAGATTCCCCACTGGAACCTGCAAGTGGTCGGAGCAGTCGAATCTCCACGACTTTCCACCTGGCCGACAAGGAGCAAGCCCTTCGCCGCCCATCTCTACACTCAACTTCGCGACCTGGAGCTCACCTGATAGGGCGCCGACAGGCACAGGGTATGCCGTGCTGTCGGCGCCAAGATAGGCAATGTCCACTGGTGGCTTGAAGCCCTCGGAGTACGAGACGCGTCCCTGGGTTGGCTGAAACAGCGACGTTGCCAAACGAAGTGCCGTGCTCTTGCCTGCGCCATTCGCTCCGAGCACAAGAACAACCTGTCCAGCATAGGCTGAGAAGGATACGCCTTCCAGTGCAAAACCCTCACTACTCGGGTAGCGAAAGCTGACATTTGAAAACGTCACGACCGGAGCTTTCGCTCCGATGTTGATATCAATACGGCACGTCGGGTCTCGATCAACTTGGCCAAGCTCGTTCACCAGTTCCTCGAAAGAACTGAACTCCTCCGCGATCTGGCCGCTGGCCGACGCACCTGTCTTGAGAAATCTCCTCGCCATAGCGAGCGCCGCGACTGCCATGCCAACGTCAGCTACGCCTGCCGCTCCTGAGAAGACAGCGAAACCAAGACTCGAATAGACGAGACAGTTTGCCATCCCACGGTAGATCGAGTTCTTCATGTTCAACCGACTGAGCGAGCGCATCCCCGATTTCGTGGCAGCGAACTCGCGATCAGCCGCTTCCAGATACGCGGCATAGAGAACGGAATCGACGCCGTGGAAATAGCGCTCCAAGGCCCCGCTGTCGCTGAACAGCGCGTCAGCAAGAGAGTCCTTCTGTCGTTGTGATCGCGACTCGATGCGCCGTTGCTGTCCAGCGGCGACGCCCATGCGCTTGGATGTCCAGTACGCTACCCACGACGCGATTGCAACAGTTGCCGGCAATAGCCAGCTCACGCTAACGAGAACACTCCCGATTGCAGCGAGCGGCAGATAGGAACCGAGCCAGGCGGCGACTACCTTGTCGCTGAGCCGGGACACTGAGTACGCGCCCCGTTCGCGAACGTGCAAGAAGTTCTGATCGTCGTGAGTGCGCGTAGGCGCCAATAGAGATAGTTTGACAACTTCCTGCTCGATCACTCGGTCCACGCTCTTGCCGATGGCTGCCCTCGTCCGGGAGTTCAAGATTGTGGCCGCACGTGCTGTGCCCATGGTTGCCGCCAGTAGCGCCGACCACGGCAAAATCGTCAAAGCGCTTGTGTCCGGATAGCTCTCTAAGGCACGAATGACGGTCCTGATGCATAGCAGCCCTAGAACTGATCCGACAGCGACTGTCAGATGAAGCGCAAGAGAAGCGGCGAACAGGCGTGGCTCGAGCGAAGCGCTGGTGCGTACGCTCTCGACGAACAAGTTCAGGTTCAGGCGCAGACGCCCTGTGCCGGGCGATTTTGACGCAAGTCTTGAGAGGTTGATCACGGAATGCGTGCTCGGGAAACGTGGGTAGCCATGGAGATTTCACCTGAAGGCTTGGAAACCGGCAGCCGAGGCGCCTTGTGCGGCCCCTTCCCGATACTCACGGCCTCTGGTCAACCAGTTCGCGAACGCGCCGAATCGAGTCACGGTTCGTCCCTGCTCCGGGAATCAGGAAATGTCCGACAGGTGTTTCGCAAACCGTTTCTTGATCGAGTTCAAGAACCACCACGCCCCGCGCTGAGAGCGCGGTGCGCCTAATCTCAAACCCGCTGTACTGCGACGATGGATATGTGAGAGGCTGAGCGCCCAGGTCCGCCACGGGCGGCGACCTGTCGGCGTCAGCGCGCCGTTGGCGCTCTGCCTCGTCGGCGGCGGACAACATGGACAAGAACCGCGCAGATGATTCGCACATCTCAGGAAAGACCTCGACGACACGCTGGATCAGCGATGCCAATTCTGGCGCTACAAGCGAATTCATTGCGGCGTCAACAGCGGATTCCCATTCTGCTTCTGTCAGAAGCTTCAGAACCAAGAGCGCGTCGAAAATGTCACACGTAGACCAGGTTCTTGTGAAGCCCTCGTTCGCAATCGAGATAAGCTGCCTGACTGGTCCGGTCTGCGGGATGTCACGTCGAATCGGCACTTGCTTCGAGTGGTTGATGAAGGCGAATGTGCTGATCTCAAGGCGGAGCTCCGGATCCAGAAGAGGGTCAGGCGACGGCCGGTGGAGACTCACGACATAGTGGGTCTGTTCGTCCGAGCACTCGAAGATCTCAAGCCGAACTCGTTTCGGATCGAACGCCCGTCTGGCCGCGATTACGGCGCTCCAGAAATCTGACCGATCTTGGCTCGGACAAACTACGTCCAGATCTCCTACAGGACGCACAATCCCTCGCGGGTACAGCGACGATAACTCAGGTCCCTTGATGACGAACGCCGAGGGCGACCTCGCGGCCACGGCTTGCCAAACTGCGCTATAGATCTCCGCGCGATCTCGGGCTCGGTCGAGCTCGTCTTTGGCTCCACGAGTTAAGAGATGTGGGTTTTCGTGAGCTAGAATAGATATCACCAGAGCGGCGATACGACTTCCAGAACTGTTCAGCCGAGCCTTTGACAGCAATTGGGCCGGCCCGAAGCCTCGTGGAGCAGATAGAATTTGCCGCAATTTCTCTTCGGAAAACTCCACGGTCATTGGAATTTCCGTATTTCCCGCATGAATCACGAGATCGCCTACCTGAAATAGTTCTCCGTGGCGCCAAAGGCCGCCGACTCAAAATGAAGATATGTCTCTTTGAAGGAGGGCGTAGAGCGGAATCCACCCACTTTCGATCAAGCGGTCCAAGATCGTGCGAGCGCCGCTGCGACCGGTGCCTTCGCCTGGGAGATGGGTCACGTTGCCCACAAGGTCCTGCTTGCGATTGTTCGCCGCGACGATGGCTTCCCTAGTAAGAGCGCGCCGTGCCGTGCTCGCGCACGGCCCATCCTCCACCAGCAGGTCAACCAGTTCCATGAACGGGGTGGACGATTGCCCATCGTTCGGACATGGTGACAGGAGCGTCGCGTGCCCCACTGTGGACCGACATTCGTCACAGAGCGCGACGTACGATATCCGGCGAGGATCCGACATCCACGCGTCTACGTATTCGGTGACACGATCATCCAGCACGGTACGACCTAGAGCCAGCCGCGTGCCGTCCTTGATGGCTCGGGCTAGCCAACGTTCGACCAGCAGGTCGTCGTGCGCGCTACGGGAACGGCAGGTCTGGACCTGATGCTTCGTACTTGCAAGGGGCGCGTCAGGTCCATAGGGCTGGTCATCGCCCTTCCAGCGGACGTACGTCGTGGTTCTCTGCCAGTCGGCCAGTGGCAGCTCAAGTCGGTCGCAAGGTATGCGCGCGACGACACGCGTTACGTTCGCGTCCTGAATCTTGTCCTCGAAGTGGCGGACTGCCCATTGAGCAGATGTTGTCACGCCAGCGACGTTCGCTGACTCAATATAGAGGACGGTCTCCGCGCTTACGGCGTCCCAAGCGAAGCCCGCTTTCGGCATGGAAAGGCTCGACGCCATCCGCGTTGGCGTTGTGCAAGCCTGCGCCTATTCGGCGGAGCCGTCGTCGTCGTCGGTCACGACGTCGGCTTCTTCAAGCTCCGTGATCAGTTCCAAGTGCGCGATGCGATGGTGGCGGGTAGGCATCGTTCGACCGATTCCGATGGCGCTCATGCGGCGGTCCCTCCTCGGGATATGCATTCTGGTAAGGGCTAACTGTAGAGCCCTGTTGGTAGATGGACAACCCTCAACCAGTAGTGCGACGCAGTACGGAAGAGGTCGCGGCCCCAACTCTGATTCGGTGGCGCGACCGCGGACAGGAGGAGAGTCCCGGGGAGTGGTGGGTTTGAGGGCCGGCAGCGAGGCGTGAAGACGTAGAGGGCCATCGGCGGGATCTTCGGTGTGTACGGCCAAGCACTCATCGAAGAAGGAGGTCCACCGATGGCCTTACCCGGTCTGCTCTGTCCGAACTCGTCGAGGCATTCCGCACCGGTGATGGCGTTGATCTGGTCCGTGATTCGGTCCGGGTCGCGCTGGAGGAGTTGATCGAGCTCGAAGCCACCGAACGCACGGCGCCGCACCCTATGAACGCACCGAGGTCCGCGTTGCTGAACGCAACGGTCACCGTCCGCGGCAGTTGACCACCAAGGCCGGCGATGTCGAGCTGCGGATCCCGAAGCTGCGCGAGGGGTCGTTCTTCCCGATGATCCTCGACCCCGCCGTCACATTGACCAGGCGTTGTACGCGGTCGTGATGGAGGCCTACGTCCACTGCATCTCCACCCGCAGCGTCGACGACCTCGTCGAAGCGATGGGCGGCACCGGTGTCTCGAAGTCTGAGGTCTCGCGGATCTGCGCCGGGATCGACGAGACCGTCGGTGCGTTCGGCGCCCGCACCCTGGACCACGTCGAGTTTCCCCTACGTCTACCTGGATGCGACCTACCTCCACGTCCACAATGCCCCCGGCAAGGGCGGACAGGTCGTGTGTCGATGGCCGTGGTCGTCGCGACTGGTGTCACCGCCACCGGTGAACGGGAGATCCTCGGCCTGGGCGTCGACGACAGTGCGGATCGGCGAAGACGCAGTGTTCTGGCGCAGCTTCCTGCTTTAGCCTCAAGCAACGCGGACTGGCCGGTGTGAATCTCGTGATCAGCGACCAGCATTCCGGCCTCGTGAAAGCGTTGAAGCGGGCGTTCCAAGGTGTTGCGCATCAGCGGTGCCGGGTCCACGTCGCCCGCAACCTGATCACCCACCTCCACAAGGGGCAGGCCGACTATGTTGCTGCGGCGTTCCGGATGATCTTCGCCCAGCCCACCGCCGGGGACGTCCATGCGGCGTGGGACGGGACCCGCGACGAGCTCGCCGCCCGATTCCCCAAGCTCGGCCCGCTGATGGACGAGGGGAAGGCTGAGGCCACCGCGTTCACCGCCTTCCCACGCGAGCACTGGCGCAGGATCTGGTTGACCAACCCGCTCGAGTGGGTTGGTCAACAAGGGAATCAAGCGCCGCAGCCGGGTCGTGGGCATCTTCCCTAACGCCGCCGCGGTGATCCGGCTGGTGGGAGCGGTGCTGATCGACATGCACGACGAGTGGATCGCTGGCGAGCGCCGCTACCTGTCCGAGGGGTCTATGGCCAAGCTCTACGACGCCAGCGATACTGAGCCGGTCGCCGCCATCGGGAGCAGCGACGTGTAGGCACTGAGGATTACCTCAAAACCCGCCACCCCTCGGGGGCTCTGTCCAAACGCAGGGATGTGTCCGGAAGCTCATCGCCGGGCGTCATATGCCTCAAGCACTCCGGCAGGAATGCGACCGCGCCCGGGCACATCGATGCCGTGAGCCACAGCCCAGGCGCGGACATCCTTGGCGACATAGCCGTTCTTGGAGGATGCGGAGGTGACCTTGCGGCGTCCGCTCGTCTTGGTGGCCTGCTGCAGGTAGGTAGCGATCGCCTTGTCGAAGCCAGCTGCTTCCTTGTTGGTGAGGTCGATGCGGTAGGCGATGCCGCGGTAGGCGAACTCGATGCTCTCGCCCTTGCCGGTCTTGATCTCCTCGCCGGAGAGGTCACTGATCAGTTGAGTCACTACACGCTGGGCCATGACGGGGCGCCTTCCAAAAGGGGAAATCTAGGGGTGATAGTGATCCACCCTAGGCCGAGGCCGGAGCCGGATCCACTTCCGACGCATGGCAGCAGCTGGGCAGAACGCACTCGGGCTGGCCAACGAGGGTTGCTGGATCGGGCGTGGCTGTTTGAGATTCAGAGAGTTCGTGCTCGGCTTCCCGAGAAACACCGGTCTACCTCTGGTTCCGCCTCGGGTCCGGCAAAAGAAGAGAGCTGCTGGTGAGTGGAGAACATGGCCGGCGACGTGATTGGTATGTGCGAACGTCGGTGACGGCGGGTGGAAGGAGCGGCCAGAGAGCAGTGGCTCCGGGCTGGAGTCGTTCCTGGAGAACCTGATCGCCAATGTCCCCAGAGCGAGTTGATCCGGACGGACACCGCCGGCGAACCTCGCCCTCGGGGGTCCTGCGAGGGGATGAGTTCGACTTGGGACAGGGGCCATTGGCTGATGCGTAAGCGGCACTCGCCCTTCTGTATGGACTGCGCCGAACTGGTCGACCGGTTGTTGAATGGCGACGTCAAGGTCGCGTCTCTTCACCGGTATGACGTTTCGGACTGCGGCTTCGGAGGAGGGCCGCTGAACGCTCAGGGAGTTCGACTGGGCCGAGGTGGTCGTCTGTGCGGAGCAGGATGCCGTTGGTGATTTGTCGTTCGGCTGCTGCTGTGTGGCCGGTGGCGGCGGCGACGGTGATGAGGTCGAGTCTGCCGGTTTCGTCGTATGGAGCTGCGTGGTGGCTGGTTTCGGCGGAGAAGCGGGCAAGCTCGAGGTCCTCGATGGCCAACGCGTGGGTGGTGACGATGTGGGCGACGTCGACAACGGCGCAGGTGGCGATGTGGTCGAGTCGGTCGCCGTCGAGGAGCCATGTCCATCCTTCGGCACGCAACTGCGAGAACGGTTCGCCGGCAACGAGCCTGAGCGCCTGGACGAGATCATCGATGCCATGGGCGCCACGGCTCTGCCCACGGGCGCGAAGTCGCCGGAAGAGGTCGAAGTCGGTGAGAACACCCTGAAGCGCGTACTTCGCCCCACCAGGCTCACCAGGAGCCTTCCGTGACCGCGCGCTCGGGAGGTGCGGTTGCCCGGTGGTGGGGTCGTTGCCGAGCCAGTGTCGTAGGACGCTGAGGTCGGTCCGTGCGCGCTCGACTCGGATGCCGAAGGCATCGGCGACCTCGGCTGCACTCGCTCCTTGGGGGTGGAGGGCCAGGTAGGCCAGCATTTCGACGTAGTAGGGCTTGCGGCGGGCGACTTGCTTCGCGTCGCCGGCAGTGCGGGCGTTGGCCGGACCGAGGAGCGTCAGCTGGGGTACGAGGACGACGGGTGCCTCCCAGCGGGCCAGGTCGTCATCGAGGGTCGGGTCGGACTCTCGGATCGCGTTCGCGGCGTCGTCGGTTGCGAGCGGTGCGAGGCGGTCGATGTCATCGGCTGTGGTGGCCGCACTGTGTTCGTACCCCGCGGCGTCTAGGGGAAGCAGTGATCCCTCACCCGCAGGACCCACTGGACGCGGCTGGGTCAGTGCTGCTGCGAGTGCGCCGGCTGCGTCGGTGGCGGTAGTGTCGCGCGAGACGGTGATGTTCGGGTCGACCCGAGATCCGTTGGCTTCGGCTGGACTGGCGGGGATGTCGATGTTGGTCGGGTAGTCGCGGGTGATGTCGACCAGCGCGGCGCACGCCGCTGCCTCCTCGCTCGTAAGGCCTGCTGCAATGAGGTCGAGGCCCACGGTTTCGATCCGCAACCGACCCTGCGAGAGGTGAACGACGGCGCTGTGGGCGGAGGGTTGGCCGCCGATGGTGATGATCGTGGCTCCGGGCCGGCGTGGGTGGCTGGTCACGATCGTGGCGACCTTGTCGTGGATGCCGGGATCGGCCAGCTCCGCACTGGCGACGACGGCCCGGAAGCGGTCAGGCTCAAGGTGCGGGTCCTCTGATTCCAGATCGGTTCCGATCTGCTCGAGGAACGCGGTGTCGCCGTCAGCATGGTGGCGCATGCGCAGCGGGTCGATCTCGACCAACTCGGCACCGATGCCGAGAGTGTCGATCTCGACGAGTCGTGACCAGGGGTTGAGCGAGAGTTCGGCTGCAATGTGCCGCCCGAGCGCCTCGGACAGCTGGCGGTCGCCGGTCAGGGTGACGACGCGCAAGCGCTCGAGATTCACGAACACGAGCGAGCCGTCACTGGTCTGTCCGATGCTGACCAGGAGCGGGCACGGTGCCGCGATGTCGGCATCGTCGTCGGCCTCCGGTGCCAGTTGGTCTCGGAGATCCAGGGTCCAGGTCGTGTTCGCTCCTTGCCACGGGCTCGGCAGGTGGTCGGCTTCATCGAGTTCGAGCGAGAGCAGTGTGTCGCTGAGCCGCGCGGTCTTGATGCCCACTGACGGGTGGGTCGCCGAGAGAGCGCGCAATGCGCGGTCCATGTCCTCGATGCGGGGAGCGGTGAGCGACCCGCTTGCATGGATCGACTTCTCGGTCGCGCGTAGCTCGGTTGGCGGGGCTTGGAGGATCCTGCCTGGTCGGCGGTAGCGCTGTTGGGTACGTCGGTGCTGTCGTAGGGCGATCAGCAAGGCGCCTGCCAATCCGGCACCGCCTGCGGTCAGGCCGGGCAGCAGCCATCCTGGTGTTTGGCGGTCGTCGTCGTGCTGAGACACAACGGCGTCTGAGGAGCGGGTCGGTTCCGCTTCTGCAGCTGTCGTTGGCGGAGGTGGGGGTGGGAAACCTGGACGGGCGTCGCCGGGGCTCGGCGGCGGGCCGAGTTCTTGCTCTGGGTCCGGGCTAGCCGGACTGCCTTCCCGTTCTGTCGGGTCGTTGGCGGGGATGGTGATGTGCCAGCCCGGTCTGATGAGGTCCGGGTCGGTGAGGTGGGCGCCATCGGGTTGGGGGGTTCCGATGCTGGCTCGATACAGCCGCGGGTAGGCCGTGGCATCACCGACGGTCTTGTTGGCGATCTCGGAGAGCGTGTCGCCGGGCTGGACGACATAGGTCGTCTCGCCGAGGTCTCTGCCCAGATCTCCGCCGAGATCTTCGCTGGGCCTCTCGCCGCGGCTATCGTCGGTCTGGTTGACGGAGGGAACGCGGAGGACGGTCCCTGGGGTGAGGAAGTCGGGTCGCCCGTTGAGCACTCCGCGGTTGAGGTCGACCAGTTCGACGTACCGGGTGCCGTCGCCGAGCCGTTCCTTGGCGATCTTCCAGAGGCTGTCGCCGCGACGCACGGTGTATGCCTCTGTTCCGCTCGTCTCGTCGACGTGCGCCGTCGCCGCCCCGATCGCTGTCGAGACCCCCGCCGATGCCGGCGTTGATGTTGCTGTCGGCGGGGATGAGGGAGCGACTGCCGGGGTTGGCGAGTTCATAGGGCGCGTGGCAGGGACATGGACAGGAGCTGGGGCCGCGTCCGCGCGCGGAGTGTTCACGGCCGCGGTGACGGCACTGAGGGTGGGTAGGGCGATGAACAAGAGCGAGGCGGCGCCGACCAAGCGGGCCGATGCCATCTGCGGTACGGCCAGCCCCGGCAGGTGAGGTGCGCGGACGCCGCGGACGCGGGCGACGAGTTCGAGGATGATGGAGGCGCTGAAGATTCCCCACGCGACCCAGGCGACGGTGCCGATGACCGCGAGGGCGAGGGTGCCGTCGTCACGTGAGGTGAGTGTGGACCAGCCGAACGCCGTGGCCGACGGTCCGGCCTCGATGGCCAGGAGCAGTGCCGGCGTGCCGAGGACGAAGACGAGCAGCACGACGACTGCTCCCAGCCCGGCTGCGCGCGTCCTGAGGTGGGACGGTGTCAGGTTCCTCTTCATCGGGGGTCGCCTCCCAGGGTGCGGACGAGGTGGGCTGTAGCCCTACCGGTGACCGGCAGGTCGCCGGCGACGACCGCGCCGAGGAATCGCGGCTCGTAGCGGTCGTGAACGGTGACGGTGATGGTGTCGGCGCTGGAGACCTCGACGGTTCCGGTGAGGCCTGCGGTTTCGAGGTAGCGCAGCGCCGCTGCGCGTGCCGCGGCGACATCGATCGCGAGGCTGCTGCCCTCGATGGCCGGTGGCCCTTGGACTTCCTGTCCGCCGGCGCGGGCGGCTTGTGCGGCGAGGTCGTGCGCGCGCTGCTGCGCGTGGACCTGACCGCCGAGGTCGACGGCGAGGCCGACCAGCAGGATCATCGCGAGGCTCGAGGTGACCAGCCAGATGCTCACGGACCCGCGCTCGCCGCGGCCCTTTCGCAGGTCCAGGTGTGTCATGTCCGCTCCCGCCACGTGTCGAGTGGGCTCGACATCGTCGAGCGGAGGATGCGACTGCCGGGGATGCCGGGAATGGCGAGGTCCGACAGGTCGAGTCGGCAGGAGACGGTCACCGAGACGACGCCGGGTTCGCCCGGGGGCTTGAGGAATGCTGCGGTGTCGACCGTGGCGAACACTGCGGTGCATGGGACATCCTGGTTGGCGAGACTCGACTTCGCTGCTGTCAGTGCGTCGGCTTTGGCGGCGGTGGCGTCGCGTGCGATGGAGGCGGAACGTGCGGCGTCGGCTGCGGCGCTCTGGAGGGCCTGGTGGCTGGTGGCGGTGCGTCCGCCGAGGATGATCAGGCCGATGAAGAGGACGAAGGCGGGTACGCCGACGGCTGCTTCGATCGAGGCGGATCCCCGCTCCATTGGCGGTCTCATCATCGAACTCCGGCTCATGGTGTCCCTAATGCCGTGGGTTCCCCAACCCCCTGATTTCCGTCTGTGGCCGTTGTTCCTGCTCAACGCGGGCATCCGACACCTCCATCCATCTTCGAGAGAATGTCGGGATTCCCGAACAGCGTCTGATATCTATGACCTGTGCATCTGATTCGTGATCCCAAGGTCCGCTCGTGACGCTGGCGGTGGTGCGGTCGATCGACTCTCCGCGACGGCTTGCCTCGGCTGCCGACATCGAGGAGTTCGAGCAGGACATCGTTGACCAGCACGCACTGGCGATGGTGGGCGCCGGACTGACCGACGGCTACATCGACGCCGAGCGCTCCGCGGTGATCGAGTTCGCCCGCTACCTTGGCGAGCCGGTGTGGAAGGCCACCGGCGACGACGCCGACCGCTACCTGACCTGGCTGCGACGCGACCGCGGCCTGGCCCGATCCACGGTGGAGTCCAAGGCGACCGCCGTGGCACGGTTCTTCGAGTTCATGATCGCCCGCTACCAGGGCGACATCCACGCACTCACGGGCGTCGTTGTCGCCCAGCCGATCGACGAGTTCAACCGTCCCGCGTCGACCTGGACCCGCGCCGTGCGAGTACCGCCCAGCGACGACGATGTCGACCACCTCTTCGCCAGCTGGGGCGACGCGCTGCCCGACCAGCGCAAGTACCTGACCGCTGCCCGCGACTACATGGCTGCATCGCTGTGGCGACGCGTCGGGCTGCGGCTCAACGAGACCGTCATGCTCGACCTGCGTGACTGGCGCCCCGACCTCGGTGAGTACGGCAAGCTCCATGTCCGCTACGGCAAGGGCTCGCGCGGTCGCGGACCGAAGACCCGGCTGGTACCGGCCATCAATGGCGTCGACGACCTGCTGACCTGGTGGCTGAGAGACGTACGCCACCAGTTCGGCGACGACTGGGAGAACCCCGAAGCGCCACTGCTGCCGAGCGAGCGCCACGACCCGATGACCAACCTCCCCACCAGGGCGGGCCCCGACACGCTGCGTTCCGGTTTGGTCGGGGCCGTCGAACGATGGTTGCCGGGCTGGAACGGCCGCCTGACACCGCACGTGTTGCGGCACTACTGCGCCAGCACGCTCTACCACCGCGGCATGGCGCTCAAGGCCATCCAGGAGCTGCTCGGCCACGAGTGGCTCAAGACAACCACCGTCTACGTCCACGTCCACAGCGACCACATCGAGCACGCCTGGGCCGAATCGAACCAGCGCCTCACCGACCGGTTCGCTCTCGGTACCGACTTCAACGCCGACTCGAAGGAGCGATGATCCGATGCAGTGGAACCTGCGCATGGCTGCGGCCGAACGCGGCATCTGGAAGTCCACCGAGTTGCGGCGGCTCTTCGCCGAAGCCGGACTCGAGATCTCCGCCGGCAAGATGTCGGCGTTGTGGACCGGCACCCCGACCACCATCCGCCTCGACGACCTCGACGTGATCTGCGCGGTCCTCGACTGCGAGCCCACCAAGCTGCTGATCCGCGAACCCGACAAGGTCGCGGCACGCAGGTCGGCGAAGACCGCGACCGGTGAGGAGCCCCAGGCTGCTCCCGGCCCGGCGGTGCAGCCACGACTCGGCCGCAACCGCACCAAGCCGCCGGCGTAGGCACAGGGAACGGCGCCGGCACAGAAGTGGCGAAACCACCCAAGCCCTGCACCATCTGCCGCGCTCGTCCAGTCGCCTGGACCACCCCGCGCGTCGACTACTGCTACGACTGCCTGCCCGGCGGTCCCTTCGCCCCGCCCGCCTGCAGCCGCTGCGGAACCGGCGGAACCGCCGATGAGGGCAATGACAGGCACGACGATCGGCACCACGATGGGCACGACGACGGGAACAACGGCTACCCCTACGACGTCGCCTACTACTCCCAGGGTCTGTGCACCCGCTGCCACCCGAAGGCGCCGCAGCACGTCGAGTCGTGTCGTCATTGCCTGGCCTGGGGTGTGATCCGCAAGTACAAGTGGCTGTGCTGGCGCTGCACCAGCTGGCGTGCGCGACTCGACCGAGGAACCTGTCGGATCTGCCGCCGCCCCGACCTTCCCGTCACGCCCGACGAGGTGTGCAACCTGTGCGACCGACAGCGAGTAATCGCCCTCGGATCCAGTCTCGAGGAAGCCAACGCCGGCGGACAGCAGCTCTACCTGGCCAACATCTCCTGGGAACCGACCCGCACGGCGCATGGAACCGCGCGACGACGCGCCATCCCCTTGAACCCGCGCGCCGCTCGGCGGGCCGACCAACGTGCCAGGGACCGCCTCGCGTTCTATCCCGTCGAAGAGGTCCAGCTGACCCTGTTTGACATGCCCCGTGACCTGCCTGCGGCCCGCGCTGCCGCCGAACGCAACGGCGGATACCCGGATCCGCCGCACCCGCGGATGGACGCTTACCTCGACGCCGCGGTGCGCGACCACGCCCGCCGCCACGGCTGGTCCAAGTCCAGCACCCACCGTGCCCAGAGGTCGATGCGGGTCCTCCAACTGATGCAGGACACCCCCGGCGCCATGCTCTCGGCGAGCGACGCGATGCTGCTCAACGACATCGAGCTGGCAGCGATCCCGGTCATCGACATCGCTACCGCGATCGGGGTCATGCTCGACGACCGGGAGCCAGCGATCGACCGCTGGTTCGCCGACACCATCGCCGACCTGCCCGCTCCCATGCAGGCAGAGCTGCGCGACTGGTTCGACATCATGCTCAACGGGTCGACCACGCCACCGCGACGACGTCCCCGTGAACAGGAGACCATGCGGCACTACCTGCGCGGCGCCATGCCCGCCCTGACGATCTGGGCCGGTCAGGGACACACCTCGCTGCGCGAGATCACCCACGCCGACGTCATCGCGACCCTGCCGCCGTCGGGCAACCCGCGCTCGATCATGGGAGCCGGGCTCCGCTCCATCTTCACGCTGCTCAAGGCCCGCAAAGTCCTGTTCGTCAACCCCATCGCACGCGTCCGGACCGGTACCCACGAACGCCGCCAACCCCTGCCCCTGGACACCGCGAGTATCCAGAACGCACTGAACTCGCCCGAGCGCGCCTGCGCCGCGATCGCCGCCCTCGCGGCCTTCCACGGCGTCCGCACCCGCGACATCCGCTACATGCTGCTCGCCGACCTGGCCGACGGGCGCCTGCGCATCGACCAGCCCAAGGACAAGCGCAACATCCTGCTCGCCGAACCCGTCAAGATCCGACTCGCCGCCTGGCTCGACCAGCGCACCCGACGATGGCCCAACACCGCCAACCCCTACATGTTCATCAACCACCGCAACGCCGGGAACCTCACCCCGGTCGGCTTCCACTGGGTCAGCCGCACCATGGACGTGCCCGTCAGCGTCATCCGCGACGACCGGATCCTCCACGAGGTCAACGCCACCGGCGGCGACCTGCGTCGCATCTGCGAACTCTTCGGCATCAAGGTCGAAACCGCCCTGCGCTACCTCCCCAGCCCCGACCTCGAGGACCTCTGACCTCCAGCCACCACGCGACGGGCCCTGAGTTCGCGAACTCAAGGCCGCGATCACGGTCTGTGAGAGGCTGAACCCGTCAGTTCCCACGGTTCACCCCTTCAGAATTCGCGAACTCACCTGAGGGTGCGGTCAGCCGTTCGACGGGGACGCTCGCGGTCTGGGTGACGCGGGGGTGCCAGCCGGGGATGACGCTGAGGCTGACACCGGTGACGGTGACCGTCACGGTCGTGGTGGTGCGGTCGGCCGTTGCGGTCGCCGTCGCGAGGACGTCGTCACCGCCGGCGGTGGCTACGAATGCGGTCGCGGCTGTGACGCCCGCACTCTCGGTGCCATGTTCGGCGCCTGCCGCGCGGGCTCCCTCCTGGGCGGCGGCGATGGCGACCGTGCGGGCGTGGTGGTAGAGCGCGGCCTGCATGCCGAGGAACAGGATCGCGAACAGTGCGGGCAGCACGATGACGAGCTCGATGCTCACCGAGCCCCGTATGCTGCCGGCCGACCGGCGGCTACTTGATGTTGCCGGCCTGGGCCGTGACATAGGCCTTCACCGCTGCGGCGACCAAGCCGACGAACCCGATCGCCGCCACCGCCCACAGAACGTGCTCGATGGTGACCGAGCCGCGCTCGGATGCTTGGCGATGTAGGCGCGCTGGGAGTCGGTGGGCGATCGCGTGGATGGTGACGAGCAGTTTCAACATGGAATCCTCCTGGCGGTTCCTTCCGAGACAGTGCTGATCCGGGGTTGCTGGTACCGGCTCCTGGTGTGGCCTGTGCTGTTGTGGCGGTTCAGGTGTCGTTGAACATGCGAAGCAGTGACGGGGCGACGAGGAGCGCCATGAAGATCACGCCGAGGAGGGATCCGGGGATGCTCATGCGTTCGCCGACGGCGTTGGCTTCGGCGATCTCGTCGTTGAGGAGGGCAGTGCGCATCGCGGCTGAGCGGGCGCGCAGGATGGTGTGGACGCTCGCCCCTTCCTCTCCCGAGAGCCGCATGATGTCGGCGAAGTCATCGAGCTCGGGCAGCCCGAGCTCCGTGGACAAGGTGTGCAGTGCATCCCAGGGCGGGAGACCGGACCAGCGTGATCGGGCCAGCTCCTCGGCAAGCCGGGTGAACACCCACGAATCGCCGACCTCGGCCGCCGCCTCCATCGCCTGACGAGCCCCGGCGCCATTGTTGCGTTCGAGCGCGACGAGATCGATGTAGGCGGCGAGAGCGCGAGTGAACTCCTTGCGGGCACGGCGCGCGTCGTCGATCGCGTTGTAGTTCGGCAGGAGGAACATCACACCGGCCAAGCCCAGGGACGCGGCCGCCGGCACGACGATCGGCAGGCTCAGGCCGATCAGGCCGAAGAACCAGGTCAGCAGCGGTGGGATGACCAGACCCATGGCGGCGTAGGCGAGCTTGTCGCCGTAGAACCGGGCGATCGGGATGCGGAGCAGTGCGAGCTCCCGGGCGGGCGTGCGACCCCACAGGGGGCTCGGCAACGTCCGCATCGCCCACAGCCCCACCCGCTCCTTCCCCGTCGATGGACCCTTGTCCACCTGTGGCGTGCGCGTCGTGGTGCGGTCCAGGCGGGCGAGGGCATCGGCGAGGTCCGGCTCGGCGGGCAGAGCTCGGGCGACGAGGAGCGTGATGCCGAGCCCGGCCAGCCCACCGGCAAGGACCATCAGCTGGAGCGCCGTGCTCATCGCAGTCTCCCAGCCGCTGGCAGAGAAGATCCGGCACCGGTGGTGAGCAGTCGGGGGATTGGTCGGCCGTTGGTCATCGTGCGCATCCAGATCAAGGTGGCGACGTAGCCGGTCAGCAAGGCGAGGAGGACGATCTGGCCGAGCGCACTGCGGTAGGGGGCGACGTAGGAGCCGGAGAGCGCGAGGACGATGAGGACCGATGAGCTGATCAGGGTCACCCAGCGTGCTGTGGCGCGGGGTTTCGCTCGATCGGCCTCGACCTGTCGCCGTCCGCGGACATCGGCCGCAACCGATTCGGCGAGTCCGTCCAGGACGTTCGCGAGACCGGTGCCCCGGCGTTGCGCGCCGCGGATGAGGTTCAGGGCGATCAGGTCGCCGGTCGCATCATCGAGCTCCTCAGCGAAGGCACGCAGCGCATCCTCGGTGTCCCACCGCGCCCGCAGGCGGGCCACCAGGCGCCCGACCTCAGGGGCGATGGCCGCCGGCGTCGAGCGCAGCGTGGCCGTCAGGGCTTGTTCCAAGCCGATCCCGACGGTCAGGACGCCCGACAGCGAGCGGGTCCACTCCTCCATCGCCTCCAGGCGCGCGATCTGAGCAACGGCCGGGGGAGCGGCCAGCAGCATCGGCAGCCCGATGACCGTGACCGGCGCGATGATCAGCGCCAGTGCCCAGCCCGTGATCAGCCAGCCCACGACCCCGAGCCCGACTCCAGCCAGGAGCAGGACTCGGGTGCGTCGAGAGACAAGCAAGCTCGACCGGCCGCCCCGTCGCGGTCGTCGAGGCTGTGTGGTCGCGGAGACCGGTGCACGGCGGAGCCCGAGACAGACACTGAGCATGCCCGCGACCACAAGGGCACCGGCCAGTCCGGGAACGAGCGCGATCATGGCCGTACCCCGGTCGGTTGGCCGGCGAGGTACCCGGCGAGGTCGAAGCCGTGTTCCGCGAGTGCCCGGTAGTCATCGGGCAGGACGCCGGGCAGCGCCCCAGCCGACGACCCCGACTCCGGCGAGTCGGTTCGGAACACGTGGGTCGTGGCGTAGCCGGTCGCTCGCTCGCCTGGCGCGACGGCGACGACCTCCGTGACCCGGCGGCGACGGCGCGAGTGATCGCCGCCCTGGACGGTGTGGATGCTGTCCATGGTGAGGTGGACGATCAGGTCGACGGTCGCCGCCAGTTTGCTGGTGGCCAGCTCGTGGGTGACATGGGCGCCGGCCTCCATCGCGCAGGTGACGAGCTTGCGTACGGCGGCGACAGCGTCCGTGGAGTGAGTGGTGGAGATCGAGCCGGTGCCGGACTCCATCGCCTTGATCATGGCCCAGATCTCACGGCCGCGGACTTCGCCCACGATCTGGCGGGAGAGGTTGAAGCGGAAGGAGTCGACCAACGCCTCGTCGAGGGTGAACTCGCCTGCCTGGCGTCCGTCGGGGCCGCGCTCGCCGGAGCCTGGTCGCGCCTCCCATGGGTGGACGATCTTGTGGCGACCGAGCTCGTGCAGGTGCAGCTCGTACTCGGTCTCGAAGGTACCGATCGCCTCGAGCGGGTCGATTTCCGCGCACAGCGCCCGTACCAGTGTGGTCTTGCCGGCGCCCTGCTCGCCCGAGACCACGATCGACTTCCGAGCACGGACGGCGGCCCGGAGGAACGACGCCACGACCGGCGTCATGGCGCCACGTTCGACGAGATCCTCGAGGGTGACGTGCATCAGCCGGTGGCGGCGGATGACCACGGATGGGCGAGGGGTCACCCAGGCCGCGGCAGCGAGTCGGGAGCCGCCGTCGAGCCGCAGGTGCAGCCGTGGCTGTGCTTGTGAGAACGAGCGGGCGTTGACCTCGCTGCGTGAGGCGAGGAACACCAGGAAGTCGATCAGCTCCTCATCGGACTCCGCGACCCGTGGCCCGTCCACGAGCGAGCCGTCGACGAGCTCGAGGAGCACGTGGTCGAAGCCGGCGATGATGATGTTCTCGACCCTGTCGTCATCGACGAGCGGCTGGAGCCGACCGAGCCGGAACAGCGCGTCGAAGACTGCCTGGGCTATCACGCGCTGACGCTGCGGCGACCACGCACTCTCACCTGCGTTGACGGCCTCGGCCATCGCGGCGTCGACCAGGTCGAGCACGACGGCACGTCCCAGCTCCTCCTGCGCGGCGCGGTCCAGCCGAGTCCGGTCCGCCGCCACCGACTGGCTCAGCTGCTCCGAGGCTTGAGCTCGCAGGGCGGTGACCAGTGTCCAGTCCATCTCCCGAGCGGATGGTCCGTCAGCTGTCGCACCGGCGTGGATCGGCCGGACGACATTCCTGTCGGCGCCATCGACGTTCGCGGCGGGTTCAGCGAACACGGGCAGGCGGGTGATGTCGCCATACGCCGTCCCCAGCTTGGCAGCCTCCGTCATCGCGGAACCCCCTTGGCCACGCCGCCCACGTCGGCCACGTTGACCTTGTTGAATCGCCGGCGCGCGACACGGGCGCGTATCGCCTGTACTGCGGAGGTGACCGCGCGTGCGTAGACGCCTGCGCCGTGGTTCCGGGCGGGTTGGGTCCCGCGGTGATAGACAGCCGCCTCTTCGGGATCATCGGGAAGGTCGGTCACGACCGGTATGCCGAGGACCTTGCTCACCTCGCTCGCGCGATATGGCTGTCCCTCGCCGATCAGGAACACACCAGCCTGCTGCCAACCGGTTGTCGGGTTCCGCGCGAGCTCGGCCCACGAGCGCGCGGCGGCGAGAGCCGGGAGCGTGGCGCGGCTGAGAAGGAGAGACAGGTCGGCACGCTCGAGCAGCGGCGCGGGAGAGCCGACGAGGCCAAGACGGCCACAGTCGATGACGACGTCCTGGCCGTTCTCATCCAGATCGGCGAGCGCTGCACCCAACGGCTCCCACACATCACGGAGCGCGGCGGCCTGGGTATGCGTACGAGGACCGGCAACGAACGACACATCCGGAGCGAGCGGTCTCACGACATCGCGAAGCGACTCGGCCACGACATGCGGGGAGAGCGCGATCTCGACCAGTCCGCCGTCGTACGCCGTCGTGCCGCGCAAGAACCCAGCGAGGATCCCGGAGCCGCCCGTCGGATCGGCCTCGACGAGAACGACCGGTCGTGGCCAGTTCAGGGCCATCGCGACGGCGGTCGTGGTGACACCGGGAGAGCCGGAGGCCGAGGTGAGGGCGATGACTGCCATCACTGCTCACCTGAGTCACTCGAGTCGAGGACGACAGCGACACGGCCCGTGGCGACACGTTCGGCAAGCGCACCGGCCTGGGTATAGGGAACCTGTACATCGACGACGGTGTTCCCCGTGGTCTCGTCGACGCGGGTGGCGACAACGGTCGCGGCGGTGAACTCCGCGGGACCGGCTCCGGGTTCGCCGTCTTGGCCCGGCGTGAGGATGACCCGCACGCGATCCCCACCGCGCAGCGGCACCGACGGAACCTGACCCGCAGCCAGGGAGATCCCCACGATGGACTGGCCCTCGGGAGGCACCGCGGCATCGGTGCTCGACGCTGCAGTGAGCAGGCCGCCCGCGGCGATGTCGAGGGCGGCTCGTCGGCCGACGATCGTGTCGTATGCCGATGCCGGCACCGCGTCCAGTGCTGGGTCGCCGTTGATCCGCACCCGCTGGAGGTCGTCGGCCTCGATGGTCTCGCCCTGGTGGATCGTAGTGCGAGCTGCGAGGACCTCCTGGGTCTTGGTCGTTGACGTCCATGCCGATACGGCGAGTAGTGCACCGAGGCAGATGGCCGCGATGCCGGCTGTGACCAGGGACGGGCGTCGCCTGATCCGCGGCGGCGGCATCGGCGACGGCGCAGCACTCTGCGGCGGGGCGGCCGTTCGGTCGTCTCGTGAGGATGTGGTCGTCATGCTTCGCGTCCTCTCGCAGTGCTCATGGCTAGTTCACGAGCACCTGTGCCTCGCCGACCGTGATCTGTGTTCTGCGGACGAGTCCGTTGAGCCGGATCGTGCCGGTCTGGCCGGCGCCGGACCATTGGACGATCCAGTCCGAGGTCGCCGTCACGGCGTACGTCTGCTGCGGCTCGTGGGCACTCGACGTGGTGTAGGTGTGGCCGCAGTCGGGCGATGGCTTGCGGCCGTACGACGGCTGGTAGGGCGTGCCCGGCTTCCTGCACACGACCTTGGTGCCGTCACCCATGTCCCAGGTGATCTGACGGACACGAGCGGTGGCGGTGATCGTGATGCCTCCCGCGGACGCAGACGCGGTGATCGGTCCGTAGGTGTGGGCGTCCGGAGTCCGCGCCCACATCCACACCGGCATCCCGACGACGCCGACACTGTCCGGTCCCGGCTTCGGCAAGATCCCGATCCGGATCGCCCTCAGATCCATCTGGCCGATCGCGATCTGCGCGACATCCCTAGGTGTTGGTCCGCTTCCGGAGCCGGGCGGGGCCGTCGCCGCCCAGATCGACACCAGGAGTTGGGTCTGTGGCTGGAAGCAGTTGTAGACCGCACCGTCGCCGGGCTGGTGCCCCTGCCACGAGGGATCATTCGCCGGCGGCTGCGGGCTCAACGGACTGATGTAGCAGTTGTATGCGTTGGACCAGTAGCCCTCCGCAGCCGTACAGGGCACCGGCCCAGCAGGCGGGCTCTTCACCCCCTGCTTACTCGGGTCCCAGTAGCACGCTGCGCCGGAGCCCGTGTCCTTCGGATCGCCGGCAGGGTCTGGCGCCGGGTCCGGGTCCGGTGCCTCGATGGTGACCAGGCAGGTCCCGGTGGCCGGATCCGTCTGCACGCACTTCGTGTCGGCGTACGTCGGCTCAGCACTCAAGGTAACGCCGGCGATCACGAACGCGAGTGAGAGCAGCAGCCCGGCGGTCAGGGCGCGCATGGCTCCTCCTCGAGGTCCTCGCCGGATGCGACCCGCCATCCGCCCTCGGGGTCGTCGTTCCACTGGTAGTTGGCCACGGTGTAGCGCGTCCAACCGCGATCCTGCCGGGCCGGGGTGACCACTGACTTGCCCGTGGTGTCCACGATGTCCACATCGCTCACGTCCCAGCAGACGTCGACCACGACCGTGGGCACGACGCCATTCGCGGGATCGGTGTTGTCGAGGCTGACCGACTGCACCTTCGACACGGCGACGCTCGTAGTGCCGACCTGGCGTCGGCCGTCAGCCCGCTCACGCCGGACTAGGTTTGACTGTGCGTCGAGCTGGATGCCGATCGCGACGTCCTTGAGCTTGTCGACCGATGCCGCTGGGTCCGACCTGACCTGGTCGACGGTCTCGAAGTACCTGGCGAGCAGGTTCGTCGCCGTGGCGGTCGCGGCATCTGAAGCCGACGAGGATGAGGAGCTCGGTGTCGCCGTAGTCGTCATCGACGGGTTCTCGGGTGGCGGCGCCGGGAGGTCTGGATCTAGGCCGTCGCTGGCACAGGCGCTCATTGCGGCCAGCATCAGTGCGCCGGTCGCCCACGACTTCAACCCGAGTGGATGAGTCATTGGAGTTCCCGAGTCCTCTCGCCCTACGGGCTCGAGGTTTCCAGCCGATGCGACACCGGTGTGCCGATCGTCTGGGTCCACATCGTAAGCCCGATCTTCCTTTTTGCCCATGCCTCTCCACAGGGCTCGTCCATCAGGTAGCCCATCGCTACCACTCGCCACCGCCTCGCCTAGTCATGCC
The DNA here is from genome assembly GCF_024614185.1 of Nocardioides carbamazepini. Taxonomy (GTDB): domain Bacteria; phylum Actinomycetota; class Actinomycetes; order Propionibacteriales; family Nocardioidaceae; genus Nocardioides; species Nocardioides carbamazepini. The sequence goes on along the minus strand of NZ_JAHTLF010000024.1, from coordinate 68,525 downwards.
CGTCTTGCCTTCGACCCGACTTCCTCCCGCGCTTCACACGCATTGCAGATCGAGGGGGACTGGGACGCCCTGCCCACCTGAGGCCATGGAGGGGTGAGACTTCGGTGACGGTGTCGTTGCGCAGAATGTCGGCGGGGGCCGGGTACCAATACCTGCTGCGGTCCGTCGCGGCCGGCGACGGAAACAGAGCGCTGACGACTCCGATGACGCGGTACTACGCCGAGGCTGGCACCCCACCTGGGCGATGGATGGGTAGCGGGCTCGCGGCGCTCGGCGGCGGCCAGATCGCGCCCGGCATGGAGGTCACGGAGGCGCAGTTGGCGCTGCTGATCGGGATGGGCCGTGATCCGATGACTGGCGAACAACTGGGCCGTGCCTACCCCGAGTACCCGTCGCTGAGGTCCCGGGTCGACGAGCGCGTAGGACGTCTGGACTCCGAGCTGTCGGTCGGGGACTGTGCTGCGGAAGTGGCACGGATCGAGATCGAGGAGGCCGCCGCGGGGGTACGTCGGGCGGTTGCTGGCTACGACCTCACCTTCAGCGTCCCGAAGTCGGTCTCGGTGCTGTGGGGGATCACCGACGCGTCCACGCAGGAGAGGATCGTTGCTGCGCATCATGCGGCCGTGGCGGACGTGTTGGAGTTTGTCGAGCGGGAGGTGGCCGCCACTCGGTCCGGGTTCGCCGACACTGGCAGCCACGGTGATGGTGGTGCGGTCACGCAGGTTGAAGTCGCGGGCGTCGCGGCGGTCGCCTACGACCACTTCGGCTCCCGTGCAGGGGACCCCCAGCTGCACACCCATCTAGTGGTGTCGAACAAGGTCCTCACGCTGCGCGACGGTCGGTGGCGCAGCCTCGACGGCCGCCCGGTGTTCTCTTCCGTCACTGGACTGTCAGCGCACTACAACGCCCTGCTCGCCGACCGACTCAGCCGAGACATCGGCGTCGAGTGGGAACTCCGCCAACGCGGCGCCGACCGCAACCCGCAATGGGAGATCGCTGGCATCAGCGATGAGCTCATCGCAGAGTTCTCGAGCCGCACCCACGAGATCGAGCTCAAGAAGGACGAACTCATCGCCGAGTACGTCGCACGGCACGGTCGGATGCCGTCGCCGAAGACCATCGTGGAGCTACGCGCCCAGGCGACCTTGGCGACTCGGCCACCCAAGGAGCTGCGGTCTCTCGTTGACCTGACCGCAGAGTGGCGAAGCCGCGCATCTGAGCGACTGGGTGTCGATGCAACCACGTGGGCGGCGACGCTCCTCGGTGTAGGTGGCGCTCCGCTCACCGTCCACGACGTTCCGCTGGCAGCGATCGATGCGATCGGCGCTGAGGTCGTGGCGGCGGTTGAGGTGAGGAGGGCAGTGTGGAACCACTGGAACCTCATGGCCGAGGCGTCGAAGCAGACGATGGACCTCCGGTTCGCAACCACCTCGGACCGTGAGGCGGTCGTGTCCATGGTGGTCGACGCCGCTCAGGGGAAGTCGGTGTCGCTGACCCCGCCGGAGCTGGCGATTAGTCCGGTTCGCTTCCAGCGTGAGGACGGCACGAGCCTCTTCCGACCGCGGCACTCGGCCAAGTACTCATCGACCGCGATCATCGAGGCAGAAGCACGACTTCTGAACCGCTCGGAAGGGACGGGCGCGCCGACAGTGCGCCTCAGCGCGCTGGCACGGGTGGTGATGCACTCGAACGGTCGGCTCAGCGCTCAGCAGCGGACCGCCCTCGAGAGCATCGCCACGTCCGGTCGACCGGTGGACCTGTTGGTCGGTCCCGCGGGTGCTGGCAAGACGACATTGATGCGCGCCCTTCGTTCCGCGTGGATCGTCGAGCACGGGCAGCGGGGAGTCATTGGTCTGGCGCCGTCCGCGACAGCTGCGCAGGCGCTGGCCGACGACCTGGGGGTCGCCTGTGACAACACGGCGAAGTGGTTGCATGAGTACGACAACGGACGCACAGGTCTCCGCGCCGGGCAGTTGGTGATCGTCGACGAGGCCACGCTCGCGGGAACGGCGACGCTCGACCGGATCGGTGGCGTCGCCGAGGCGGCGGGAGCCAAGGTCCTGCTCGTCGGCGACCCCCATCAGCTTCAGTCTGTGGAAGCCGGGGGCGCCTTCGCGCTCCTGGTCGATCGCCGCACCGACGTTCCCGAGTTGACCGACATTCATCGCTTCGTCAGCGAATGGGAGAGGCATGCCTCTCTCGCCCTTCGCCGCGGTGAGGTCGAGGTGATCGCGACGTACGTGGGTCAGAAGCGAGTCCGCGAAGGGCTGACTGAAGACATGCTCGACCGGGCCTACGAGGCATGGCGAGCGGACTCCAGCGCGGGCAAGGCCAGCATCCTGGTGACCGAGTCGTCGCACGCTGTGAGAGTTCTGAACGAGCGGGCCCGCGCAGAACGGCTGCTGCTCGACGGCGCTGTCGATGGTCGTGAGGTCCCTTTGGCCGCCGGCAACAGCGCGTCGGTGGGGGATGTGGTCATCACTCGGCGGAACGAGCGCACTGTTCGGACCTCTCGCGGTGGCTGGGTCAAGAACGGTGACCGCTGGCGCGTGGTCGACATCCGTCGCGACGGCTCGATGCTGGTCGACCGGCTCGACCCGCGACGTCGAGGCAAGACGGTGCTGTCGGCTGAGTATGTTCGGGGGTACGTCGACCTCGGTTACGCGGTCACGGCACATCGGGCCCAGGGCATCACCGTCGACACCTCCCACGTCGTTGTCGCCCCGTCGACGACCAGGGAGAACCTCTACGTGTCAATGAGCCGCGGCCGGGAGTCGAACATTGCTTACGTAGCCCTCGACCAGCCCGACGACAGCCACTCAACTCCCGAACCCGACGATGTCACGGCTCACACCGTGCTCTTCGGGGTGCTCCAACACAGCGGAGCAAGCATGTCCGCACACCAGACGATGGAGGCCGAGTACGCAATCCATGGCGGGATAGACCGGCTCGCCGCGGAGCTTGAGACGATCGCGGCCGAGGCTCAGCACGACAGGTTCGTCGACCTCCTGCGGCGCTCGGGCCTGAGGGCCGACCAGCACGCTGCCGTCCTCGATTCCTCCGTCTTCGGCCCGCTCTCCGCCGCACTCCGGAGGGCTGAGGCCTATCACCATGATCTGGAGACACTGGTTCCTCTGATCGTGGGGCAGCATGGTCTCGATGACGCCGCCGACATCGCAGCTGTCCTTCGGTACCGCGTCGATCGGGTTGCCGCCTGGCCTCCGCGGGGTTGCCGACTACGCCCGAGGCTGATCGCCGGGCTCATCCCGGAACCTCTCGGAGCCATGAACCAGGAGGATCGCCAGGCGATCGATGAGCGCAAGATATTGATCGAGGCCCGCGCCCGGGCGCTCATAGAAGAAGCGGTCTGCGCAGGCGAGCCGTGGGTCCGTCGGCTCGGCACGCCCCCTCCTACGGGCGCCGAGCGCGAATTCTGGCTGGAGGTGACGTCTACCGTGGCTGCTTACCGCGACCGCTACCGGATCACAGCGGACCAGCCGGTCGGCGGGGGAGCGGTAAGTGACTCGCAGCGCGCGGACCGCTTGCGTGCCCAGTGCGCAGCCCGGGACGCGGGGAGGGTCGAATCCGCCGAGCATCTGGAGCCTCGGTCGGCGGCGGTTGGAGTCGAGGCCATCTCGGCTCAGTAAGGGAGCTCTATCGGATCGCGCTGGTGCGTATGTCGAGCGATCTGCGGACCAAGGAGTTCGTGGGCCGTCAGCGCGACGCTGGGTTCAGCAGCCGTGACATCCTGCGCAAGCTCAAGCGCGCGATCGCGCGCGAGGCTTTCCGGCTGCTCGCCACGCCGGTCGCGGTCCGGGGCGTCGACGGCCTGTGACTGCTGGCCGTCGCATGATGCCCAACAATCATCGGACGGCAGACTGGCCACGTGACTGATGTGTTTAGCGAGAAGTTGGCAGCCTGGCGCGACTACACCGAAACTCCGTGGGCGCGGATTCGGTACGGCGTAGTCGAGGAGGTCCTGCGACGTCAGTGCGAACACCTCGGCGAGCAGATCCGCGTCCTGGACGTCGGTGGCGGCGACGGCATGGACGCACTACCGCTCGCGCTGGCGGGCCACGACGTGACCATCGTCGATCCCTCAGCAGAGTGGCTGGAAGAGGTCACGCGGCGCGCGGCCACTGCGGGCACCAACGTCGCGACGATTCGTGGTGGACTGGATGACCTGCCCGTCGGTGAATGGGACCTTGTGATGTGTCACTTCGTGCTGCGCTACCGAAGCGGCGCCGACGGTGATGTCGCGGCCCTTGCGAGTCGCGTCCGTCCTGGCGGGCGGCTCTCGATCATGGACGTCAACCCGGACGGCCGTGTCCTTCGCGAGTTGCTGAATGGTGGCCCCGCTGCGGCACTCGCTGAGCTACAGGCCGAGCGAGCCAAGGTCGAGACCTTCCAAACTGATGCTAGGAAGGTCAGTGTCGACGCCATCGCGAGCCAAGCAGCCGAGGCAGGCATGGCCCCCCTCGGGGTCTACGGCAACCGGATCGCGAACGACCTGCTGATCGACAACACCGCCAAGCACGACCCTGCCTTCTTCGAGGACCTGCTGGCGCTCGAGGTGGAGCTCTGCGACCGAGAGCCATTCAACCGCGTCGGATTCGCCTGGCAACTGATCTTGCAGCGCTGAGCCCTGTCGGCCTTGACGGCCAAGAGGAGCATTGGTTGTGGGATCACGGCCTGGATCCCACACGAGCGGAGTTTGGCGCGGATCACTCCGGATGAGTAGGCCTTGTCGCCGAGCACTGCGTCGGGCGGCATTCGGGGACGGCCACGACCAAGCCGTTTGACCGCGACCTGCGACAACAACGGCTCCAGCATCGGCAATCGTCAGCCGGGCCAGACGTCAACGCGATCACGAGCGGATGGCTGCGGCCATTGACGAGCCGGTGGATCTTGGTCGACAAGCCTCCGCGCCAGCGCCCCAGAGCATGGTCTGGGCCGATCCTCGATAGATGACCTCAGAGCGGCAGGTGGCCGCCGCGTACCTCTGCCGGATCGACGGGAGGGATCCCGGGCCGCAACGCGCGGCAGGGAGGGGGCGACCTGCACACGCGGAGCGGGGCCAGTTTGCACCGCCATCCCCGACAAGTGATAATGACTCTCATTATTGATCTAGTGGGAAGTTGAAGATGCCATCTGTGAAGTCGACGGCCATGCGCCGAAGGCGGACTCGTCCGGCTACCGCGTTCCTTGCTCTCGTGACCGCTGCGGGCCTGGTCCTCAGTACCGGTTCGGCGTCATCACAAGCGGCGGACGGGCCGGCACCGCCGTCGACGCAGCGCACCGTGGTCGCCGACGTCCACACCGACGCCATTGCGACCTTCTGGGAGGACGGTGAGCTCAGGTTGGCCTCACGGGCCGACACTCCCGCACCAGGCACGCGGTATGACGCGGACGAGGTGTGGTTCCACGTCGACGACGACTCCCGGGTCGCGAGCTGGCCCGGCACGGGTCCGGAGTTCGTGGCCCCGCAGGGCTCGACCGTCTGGCTGGCACCGCAGGACCAGGGACCCGGGCAGCTCTGGCCCGGCTTCTCCACCGAGTCGGTCCCGGCCGGCACTCTCGATGAGAACGCCACCACGCTCTCGCTCCTCGACGTGACCGGACCCGGCGACGTCGAGATCTGGCAGTCGGGGATGGGCGGAGCCGTCACGGAGCGGCTCTGGTCCAGCGACGAGCCTGCGCACCGCGCGTTCACCCGCCCACGCACCCACCTGCACGCCAACTGGGCCTTCACCGCGCCGGGGGTCTACGAGCTCACGGTCCGCGCCGATGCCGCTGTGGCCGGGCAGCCGGTCTCCGACACCGCTGTCTACACCTTCGTCGTCGGCGACCTGCCCGAGCAGGTGCTGACTTCCACCAGCTTGACCGCCTCGGTGACCGAGCTGAGCGCGGGTGACCCGGTGGAGCTGACGGCGAGGGTGAGTCCGGCCGGGATCGAGGGCATCGCCGGGGCGGTCGAGTTCCGCAACGGCGCCACGGTCCTGGGCCACGACCCGGTCGACGAGACCGGGATCGCACAGCTCACCGTCCCTGCCCTGGCGGTCGGGGCCCACGCGCTCACCGCCGCGTTCGTGCCCACCACCACGAACCTCGCCACCGCCTCCACCTCGTCACCCGTCACGGTGACGGTCACCGATGCCTCCGGCGAGCCGTTCGCTGTCACCGGCATCGAGGCGGCGTACCAGCCGGGCGACACCCTGACCGCGACGCTGAGCGGCTACACCCTCGCCGACGGGGAGCAGGTGCGCTGGCGGATCCGATCGCAGGGCTCCACCAGTGCCAACGGCGCGACCCTGGCGACAGCGGCGAGCACGACGTACACGACGGTCCTCGGCGCCTCCGACGACGGCTACGAGATCAGCGCCCAGGTCCGCCAGGGCACCACCCCGGTCGCCACCACCGGCTGGGTGCCGATCACCGTGACGCCCGAGGGCACCGGCCCGTCATTGGCCATCAATACTGCCACCCCCGCCCCGTTCTTCACCGGCGACACGGTCGTACTGGACCATCCGGGAACCGGCCTCGCCGACGGTGAGTCCTTGGAGGTGGTGACCCGCACCTCGGCGACCCGGTGGGCCGTCCTGAACGCCACCTTCACCAACGTCGCAGTGGGCGAGACCCAGTCGAGCTTCCGGGTCCGCAACCCCGCCGAGCGGGAATTCGCCGTCCGGGTCGTCCGGGACGGCGTGCCGGTGCGTCAGTCCGCGCCCGTCGCGCTGACGATCCGCTTCTACGAGGTGCACATCGAGGACGTGCGGAGTCTGTACCGCGTCGGTGAGACCCTGTCGGCGACCGGCCGCTACTTTCCCGTCCGCGACGGCGTCGACGACGTCACCTATACCTGGCGGTGGACCCCGCCCGGCGGCTCGGCGACGGTGATCGCCGAGGGCATCGGTACGCCGCCGACCCCGGTCCTGCGCGAGCTGAGCCTGGCCGACGACGGTGCCCGACTCGGCCTTGCCGTCACCCGCCCCGACGGCTCCTCATCGGGCGCGTCGACGACCATCAACGTCACCGAGCAGACCGGCCAGCTCTTCGAGCTGCCCAGCCTGCTCGCCCACTACCACCAAAACGACCCGATCGACCTGCGGCTGGCGATCGATCCGGCGCTGGCCGAGGGCGACCAGATCACCTGGGAGTGGAAGTGGCCCGGGGCGGAGTCGGACTGGGAGCCGTTCCCCGGTATCGCCGCCGCCGGTGAGCAGATCAACTCCGAGCAGGCACTGGACGGGGTGCAGGTCCGTGCCCGGCTCACCTTCGCCGACCAGGCCCAGGAGTCGATGATCGCCGGCCCGGTGACGATCGCCGTCGACGACCACGGCGCGCCCGCGCGCCAGCTCCCCTCGGTAGCCGGCGCGAGCGCCGGCTACACCGCGGGGGAGAGCCTGGCCCTGCGTCTGGAGCTCCCCGGCAACGGCCCCACCATCCTCACCGGCCACCGCTGGGAGCGGAAGGCGGCCGGTGCCCAGGAGTGGGCGGTCCTGGAGGGGCAGTCGGGCAAGGAGCTCGCGCTGCCTGCCCGACCGAGCGACGACGGCGCGTCGTACCGGGTCTCGATCCTGAAGCCGACCGGAGAGGTCGCCTACGGACCGTCCGAGCCGGTCACGGTCAGCGTCACCGACGAGACGGCCACCGAGCTCGGCATCGCCGGTATCGACGCGTCGTACCAGGTCGGCGACGTCCTCCGGGCGCGCGTCGTGGGGCACGAGCTCACCGAGGAGCAGAGCTGGCGGTGGATCATCCGCCCGGTCGGAGCGACCACCGGCGGCTACGTCCTCTACGGCGACGGCGACAGCACCGAGGCCTCCCAGGGCCGCCTGCGACAGCTGCTCGACGTCCGGCACGACGGGTACGAGATCCGGGCCCGACTGCGCCAAGGGACGGCGTACGTCACCGGCAAGGACACCGCCTGGGTACCGCTCCGGGTGGAGAACGCCGTGGCCCCGGTCACGACCGCCTTCCCGCAGGGCATGCAGTACCTCGGCGACGACCTCGTCTTCCCCCTCGACGGCCCCGAGCCGGCTGCCGGTGAGTCGGCGCGACTGGTCTACCGCAGCGGTAGCCCCTGGTTCGACGTGCCGGGCACGCAGCGGGTCGACGACACGATCGTGGCCCGGCCGCCCTACCCGATGGGAGCCTCGGAGTTCGCCGTCCAGACCCTCCGGGACGGTGTGGTGGTGGCGATGTCCACGCCGGTCACCGGAGAGGTGAAGGCGCGTGAGGTGCTGGTGCAGGGCGTCCGTGGCGTCTACCGAGTCGGCCAGAGCCTGACGGCCACCGCGGAGGTGTACCCGCCTCGCGAGGGCCTGACCTACCGATGGTTCACCGTCGACGGGTCCGAGACCACCACCTTGAAGGAGGGCCCCGACGCGCTCAGCATCGAGTTGCCGATGACGATGGACTGGCACGACAAGCCGCTCCACTTCGTCGCCGTCGCCGAGGCGAACGGCGCCGGCCCTCTCTATGGGGACGAGATCTGGGCGGCTCAGTGGAGCACCACCGTCAAGGTCTCCGATGCCGACCCTGGGACCCAGCTGCTGTTCTTCGAGAACCTCAGCCAGCACTACCATCAGGGCTACGACATCGATCTCAACCTGGTGGCCGACCCCGAGATCGACGCGGGAGACACCCTCGTCTGGGAGTGGAAGTGGCCCGGCGCCGACTGGGTGCCCTTCCCCGGTGCCTCGGGGCTGTCGCACCACCTGATCGCCGAGCAGGCGCTCGCCGGGGTGGAGGTGCGGGCCAGGCTGGAGTACGGCGACTCCGACGAGACCCTGGTGACCGACCCGGTGACCATCCAGCACGACGACCACGGCGGGGCGCCCCGGCAGCAGCCCACCGTCGGCGGTGCGACGTCGTACACCGCGGGGAACCTGGTCACCCTGACCCGGGAGCTGCCGGAGAACGGCGCGACCGTGCTCACCGAGCACCGATGGGAGAAGCGGGTCGCCGGTGCCGAGGAGTGGACCACCGTCGAAGACGAGACCGGTGCGGAACTGTCCTTCCCAGCCGATGCGGCCGACGACGGCACCCAGTACCGGGTCAGCCTCCTCAAGCCCGGGGGAGCGGTCGGCTACGGACCCTCGCCCGCGGTGACCCTGGCGGTCGGGCCGGGCGAGGACCCCGGCCCAGAACCCGTCGCCACGGCCACCTCGGCGTTGGTGAGTCCGAGCCGTCAGGTCTACGGCAAGCCGACCCGGCTCCGGGTGCGCCTCACCCCGAACGCGACCGGATCGGTGGTGGTGGACCTGCCGGGCTCGACCCCACAGCAGGCAGAGCTGTCCGACGGCGAAGCGACCGTGCTGCTGCCGGCCAAGGCGCTCATGCCCGGCACCCACCGCCTCACGGTCCGGTACACCGGGGTCCCTGGTCGATTCGCGCCGTCGCAAGCCACGGCCCGGGTGCGGATCGTCAAGGCCGACGCGCGGCTCCGAGTGATCCGGCTCGAGCCGACGGTGCGGCGTGGCAGGACGGCCGCCGTCCGGGTCCAGGTGCGGGCATCGGGCATCAGACCCTCCGGGACGGTGACCCTGCGGGTCGGAAGCCGCACGGTGACGGTGCCGGTGAACGCGCGGGGACGCGCGGTCGTGCGGATCAAGATCCCCCGCACCGCCGGCCTCGGGCGACGCTCCATCGCGGTGCGGTACGCGGACGATCCGCTGCTCCGCGGAGTCAAGGTCACCAGGAGCATCCGGGTGACCCGCTGATCCGCTGACCCGTTGAGCCCGGCGAGGGGTGGCGTAGGGACGTCTCCCGCACCACCCCTCACCGCTCCGCACCTCGGACGATGCTCAGACGCGACTTGGCAGCGCGACTTGGTGGCGCGAGCGAGGGGGCGTGGTGGGCAGCCACTTCGTGATCGAGGTAAACCATCCGCGCGACGGGCAGATTAGTGGCGACTTGCTCGATCCCGCCCACGAGCCGCGTGACCCCAGATGCCGCACAGGCGCACCACAGCGCCTGTCATCCACAGGATCAAGGCGTGAGCAGGCGCGCGCCGAATCTGCCACGTACACCGGGATGGTCACTTCCAACTCTCGTAGGAGTCGCCATGCCTATGCTGCTCATCGCGTCGGTGATCGTGCCGGTCGCACTCGTTCACCGATACCTGCACCCCTACGCCCCTTCCAACCTCCTCCTTGCCCGATGGCGACGGCGACGGTCACGGCGGATCCACGACGCCGCGGTGCTCATCGCGCTGGGGTTCGCAGCGATCGCGCTGGCACACGCTGTCCATCTCGTTGTGCTGTCCGGTGCGCCGCGCTGGCTGTATGTGGTGGTGATGCTGCTGGCGTGGGACGGGATGAAGTTCGCGGGGTTTGGAGTGGTCACGGCGATGCGCGTGATGGTCTCTGCTCTTGTGGGGGATGTGCGCGTCCGTGGCGCGTCGGCCGGCGCGTCAGGGCGGGTGGCGCACTGATGTGTACACGGGACTGGTTCGACGAGGTATGCCCGTCCTGGTGCGTCCGCGAGCACCATGCTGATGACCAGCCTGCGGACCGCTATCACTGCAGCGAGGCGTCGTACCTTCCTGCTGTGGTCGCGATGGAGGACACGATCCCCGTCACGGCATCTTTGCAGGGCACCGATCTCCAGGTCTGGCTGGGCCGTCACATCGGCGACACGCTCACGTGGGTCGTCATCGAGCCCGACGAAAGGCGCGAGCCCAGACTCGTGCTCAGCGCGGAATCTGCGATCACCCTGGTTCAACGACTGGGCGTGCAACTGGCGCAAGTGGCGCCGGGCAGTTGAGCGAGCTTGGATCTGTCGGCGTTGGTGGCGGCTTCTCCGAGTCGCGGGGCCCAGAGGCTGACACGGCACAGAGTCGGGGCAGCAGCGTCCCCGCTGAATCGTGACCAACGCCGGGGTCCGGACAGTGTGTTTCACATACGATTCAAATAGAACGCCGGTCGGGTGGTCGTTGACAGGGAGTTCCCAGGCATCAGGTGGCTGTTGCGAAATCGCGGAGCGGGGTTCGTGACGCCCGCGACCGGCCACGGAATGGCGGCTCTCCTGACATATCCGTGGGTCATCGGCTGGGCAGGACAAGATGTCACCTATCCGCGCAGCAGACCCTCGCCTTGGACAACTCGCCGGTCAGGCTGGTCCGGTCGGCCAGAAGCCGGGTCGCGACGCTGCCCGCGTGGGCCACCACGCCGACACCATCAGCGGACACGGACAAGCCTGTAGACCACGAAGTACGCTTCACCTACGGAGTGCCCTCCAGCTCGAGCTTCTTGGACTGTCGCAAGAACAAGAATCCCAAGCAGGACGGGCACTTCCGTGCTTCTACACGCCGATCAGGCAGCCGAGCGGTGAAAGATCCGGGTTAGCCCACGGTCAGTATTGCTGACGCCAGCACCGCCGAATCCATCTGATCGCACCCGAAAGACAGAAGGCGCTCGTCACGGGCTTCGTTGAATACTCGCTCATAACTCCAGAGGTGAAGAGCGCCAGGTCGGACTGGGTGATCGGTTACCGTCAGGAATACGTTCGTCAACTTGACTCGGCGCCCAATCAATGGAGGGGATATGAGGGCGGAGATCACGCCAGATGAATCGGCAACCTGCCACGGTAGAGCATCTCTCGCGTCTTTCACCTCGAGCGTCTCTGCGACAGCAATATGAAAATCCTCGGCATACTCGCTAATTGAATAGCGACAATTTCGTGCGTACCTGCGGGCTGATCCTACCAATGTTGTTATGTCGTCTGTTGGCTTGGAGGCGAACCGATCTTCGAGACTTCCTGTGGCGCGCGAACCGTTTTCCGTTTCCCCTTCGTAAAGGCGCCGAACGTAGGTGAGGCCATTGGCGCGGACGATGTCGCTGGCGGACAAGTTCATCGTAAGATCCTTTGACGAAGTGACGATTACCGTTTGAAGCCCGCTAAATGCTTGGGACAACTGGAGAGGAAGGGCCCCGAAGGCCCCCTTGCTGGTGACGCCTGTACGACTCCAGCGAGGGGGCCTCCGCCAGACTGCGGCTCACTACGCCGCAAATCAGGTGGATGCTTGCTAGTAGAGAGAGGGCAACTTGCACATAAGCGCCTCCCTCAGGACGTAGGGGGTCTGCTGGACTCCATTGAGCGTTGCGTAGACCGTCATCTTGTACTCGAAATACTTGTCTTTCTTCGTGCACTGCTCCGTGTCAGACACGGTCATTGCCGAGGCCACCGAGTAGCGGGTAGCGCGAGCCACGGGCCTGAAGGTGTTGGTGCTTGGGAACTTGCGCTCAATCACGATATCGGCGCTCAAATCCCTCGGGAAGCTGCAGAAGACATAGGCACCGAATTCGAGCCAGTTGGGCCCGGAGCCATATGGGACCGCCCTCATCATGTGATGGGATTGTCCGCAGGTCACGACTGACATCGGTTCAACGTCTGGTTCCGGCGTATCGGCACGCGCACTCGGCAAGACGGCAAGGCTGATCGTGGCAATCGACACAAGAGTTAGCATCAGGTTGCGGACACGGAAAATCATGTTGTATGAAATCCTGTTCTATTCGCGGGTCGGCAGGGTTTCCTTGGCGCGCACGGTCGCCCTCGTGGTGTCGAGAGTCTTCGCAAATTAAACTCTCTGGTCAGGGCTTTTGCTCCGGACGCTGGGTGCGTCCATCGCCTACCGTGCGTGTCGTAAGCATAGGGGGTTTTCCTAGATAACGACGCACGCCCGTGGCAACGGGCCGCCACGGTCTACATCCAGGCGCTCATAGTGCTGCGCTGGTTCAAAAGACGACACCGACTTGCAGATGCTGGCGCGTGACGCGAAGGTTTCGATCGCGACCGCCTACCGCTACCTGCGCGAGGGCATCGACGTGATCGCTGCCCGAGCACCAGACCTGTGTGAGGTGCTCGCGAAGGCGCTACGGGAGGGCTGGGAATTCGTGCGCCTGGACGGCACCCTGATCGCCACCGACCGCTGCACCGCGAAGAGGTCAAGTCCGCTGGGGTGGTGTACGAGGTTGAGCCCTCGGTTGGGCGTGTCGGTTAGGCCGTGAGGGCCTGGAGTTCGGGCTCGGTCACCTCCTCGACGCTGGGCGCATCGACTGCTTGAGCGCGGGTGAGACGTCGAGTCCGAGGCAGCGGCGGCCTTCGGCCCACTCGTCGTGCTGCTCGGCCAGGACCGCACCGACGAGGCGGATGATGCTGGGCCGGTCGGGGATGATCCCGACCACGTCGGTGCGGCGGCGGATCTCGCGGTTGAGCCGTTCGCTGGGGTTGTTCGACCAGATCTGGCGCCAGATCTCCTTGGGGAACGCGCTGACCGCCAGGATGTCCGCACGGGCTTCCTCGAGGTGCTCAGCCACGGTGGGCAGCTTCTCCGCGAGGGCGTCGACGACGCGGTCGAACTGGGCGTGGACCGCGTCGGCATCGGGCTGGTCGTAGATCGAGTGCAACAGAGCGTTCCGCGCATGAGTCGCGTGTGGTTCGACGACTGGCCCCGGTGGCGGCGTTACCGGGCCAGATCCAGTGGGGGAGTCCCGGTCCCGTACAACCTCTGGGTGAACCCATCCCTGACGTCCGCGCCCGACGACCTCCCTCTGCCCGCCGGCCTGAGCATCGAGGAGGCCGTCCGGATCGCTGAGGCGATCACCGCCTCCCATGCCGAGTCCACTCGCACGATGTACCGTGGTCCTCCGAGCCTGAGTGCATTTGAGACTTGATCACATGGCCACAAACTTGCTCGATACGTCACCGTGCCCTGGCCTGCCCCGCCATGTCCCTGGTCGTGCTCCGAGCCGGCTCGCTCCTGCCTCGTCGTGGCTGGCGCACCTGTCCGGCATGGACCCCCGGCGTCCCGCTGTCCGGCACCGCCGCGGGACATCGCATGGCTGGTGGACGCGCCCACAAGCTGCGATCGGCACGTACGACGTCATCGAGGTCTGCAAGCCCCTGCCGACCGGACCGTCCTGGATGGCGCGCGGCGTGCGGGTAGATCGGGATCCAGGGCCGCCGTTGGTGTTCGGTGGACCCGAACTCCGAATCCGTTGCCGCGATACTCCGTGATCAACTCAAGCACCTCGACCGTCACCGCCCGGCGGTACCCCGCCGATTGCCTCCGCTCCCGTGTCCGACCGGTCTAGCATGCCCGAATGCCCCGTATGCTCCGACGGGTTGCCGTCCGCAATAGGTTGAGAACCGCCAGTGTCGTGATGTGTCTTGCCGGGCTCCTCCTCGGCGTACTCGTTGCGCAGCCGCCGCGGGCATCGGCAGCCGTGGCCGGATCTCTCCGTGTCACCCCGAGCGCTGGCGTGGCTGGAGCCGCGATCACCTTCCGAGGAAAGCTGCCACCTCGTCAATCGCGTCCCGTTGTGCTGCAACGAAAGACGGGCAAGGGGTGGGTCACTGTGTCGTCCTCGCGGACTGCGCGGAACGGCTCATTTCGATTCAAGTCTCACGTGCGCTCAGCCACCACGACCTACCGGGTCTATGCGCGCGATGTACGGCTCGGCGCTAAGCGCCATCGCCCTGTGGCGACGCCCAAACGCAGAGTAGTGACGACGCAGCCATCGGCCCCGACGACGAGGAAAGGTCCTGTCTTCGTCCGGGTCAGCGCGGCGATGGACAAGAGCGGTGGCTGGTCGTACCAGCCTGCCATCTCCGGAGACGGCCGCCATGTCGTCTACCACTCGAACGGGTTCCTCGAGGGTTCTCCGGACGACGCTGGAGCGACCGATGTCTTCGCCTTCGATGCGGTCACGGGAATCACTCAGCAGGTGAGCACGCAACCTGTCGGCGACGTCTCACCGCGCGCCTACACCAGGCCGGAGATCTCCGGAGACGGCAGATTCGTCGTCTACCAATCAGCGCCGCAGATCCCCCCGGGTAGTCCGCTGGACCCGGTCTCGCTGGTGCTCTGGGATCGCGACGACGGTCGCAGCATCACCGTCGCCGCGCCGGACGACCAACCCGCTCCGAACGGCCATCTTCGCCACCAATCGATCTCAGCAGACGGCCGTTACGTCGCCTTCGAGTCGACGGCGACGAATCTGACCGACGATGTCGTGACAGCGCAGGCCAACATCTTCGTGTGGGATCGCGTGACGCGACAGACCCAACTCGTGACCGGGGCGCCCGGCGGGGCGCCAGCCGACAGTTTCTCCGTGACTCCGGTGATCTCAGCCGATGGCCGGTACGTAGTGTTCGAGACCCGGGCCACGAACCTCTGGGCCGACACCAACCCCGGCGACGACGTCGCCGTCTGGGATCGTCTGACCGGGACCTTCGATCCGCTCATTGTCAGCCCAGCCGGGCCGGGTTCCGCCGGAATGCCGAGCATCTCGGGGAACGGCCGTTTCGTCGCGTTCAAGGGTTCCACGCCGATCCCCCATCCCGTCCCGGGATCTGGCCCCGACATCTACGTTGCCCAGCTCTGGGATCGCTGGACCGACACGGTGCGCGTCGTATCGCTGACACCCGACGGACGTCTGCCGTCATCAGCAGGCGGGAACAGTGTTCAGGTCTCCGCCGACGGAGGCCGAGTGTCCTATACCTACCGCTCCGTCGAGCTCGTGCCCGGAACGACGAGCTGGCTTCCCGAGGGATATGTCGTCGACCTGTCGGATGGCCGCACGCAGCTGATCGCGCAGCGCCCGGACGGCGGAGAGACCAACGCGGGTGTCCACAGCCCCGTGGCGATGGCCGCTGATGGTCGCAGGATCGTGTTCTCGTCCCGGTCGTGGAATATCGTCGGCGAGCCGGAAGGGGCGTACAGCTACGACGTCTTCCTGAGGATCGAGTAGCTGCCCAAGATGGCGGCGACGTGCGAGCACGTCGCCCACTTCCCGGAAATGGCGGAGGTGGATCCTTGGGGCAGAGGATGCAGAAAGTGCTCGGTCTGTGATGTGCGGTCGTTGAGCACACGCCGGACCGCCGGGCTGCCTAGGCTCGCGCGGTCCGGCGTCAGGTCTGTTCGTTTTCCTGCAGACGGCCGAAATGACCGCCAGGATGTTGGTCACCGCGTCGCGAGCTCTTCGACAGGCCTGAGCGCAGGTGGTCTCTGCGTGGGATGTGGACCGGATCATCGCGGCGCGCGAGGGTGACCTCGACCATGCCCAGGTCTCCGACCGAGGGCGTGATCCGGTCGCCCTGGAGGCGCGCTGTGCACCCGGATATCGCGGATCTGCGAGACTCGAGGCGGCGAACGGGCTGCCGATCGTGCACGTCTCCGACGAGGGGCAGGGCGAACTCGTTGACGGGGCGATCCGGTCAGGGGGTCGAGTCAGCTCATCTCCACCTCCACCGAAGTGGATGCAAGGAGAGTTGCGCAGACGAGCGGAGACGGGAATTAGCCCCTGTCCACAATGGGTCCAGATTGAGTCGCCGCGAGTCCGTATCCAACGGGTACCCTGTGACTGGAAGCAGCCCGGTTTCCCCCTCAAAACAAGGGAACTCCGTAGCAACCGTCTTGACTCCGTAGTTGTCGCAGGCGCCCCGACCTCGTCCAGAGGTCGCAGGTTCAAATCCTGCCCCCGCTACCAAAGATCGAGGCCAGACATCGTCTGGCCTCGATCTGCTTTCGGGGCCTATAGCCCCGCTTTCGCCCGCCGCTTGAGGCGCGAGCGTAGCGAGCCCCGAGACCGAGGGCGTCGTCTGGCGATCGCTCGGTTCGTCCCGGGCGCCTTGGGCGGAGCGAGGAGCACGAGCGTGCGCGGCCCGACGAAGTCCGCCGTGCGCCGAGCATGAATCCAACGGGAGACCTGGACGAAAGTGGTCGCTGGTCACGCTGGCGCACGGATAGCGTTCGCTCATGAGTATGGCCAGAGCGATCCTCGGCGACCGCTCGTTGCCGGCGGGTTTCAATCACCCGCACGCGTCCGAGGAGGCCCGCGCGATCGCTGAGGCGGGCCTGATCCTGCGGGTCCAGGTCGGCTCGGGGGTGCACGGGACGTCCATCAGTGGCCAGGACGACCGCGATGAGATGGGCATCTGCCTCGAGCCGCGTGAGTTCGTCACTGGCCTCGCGCGGGTTCCTCGTGGCATCGATGGCGAGGCCGAAGTCGAGTTCGAGCAGTACCAGCGCCACACCGTTTGGGACAAGCCCGGCGGACTGGCGAACCGGTCCGGCGCAGGCGATCTTGACGTGGTCATCTACTCGGCGCGCAAGTGGTGCCGGCTTGCGCTGGCCGGGAACCCGACGGTCCTGCTCGCGCTGTTCGTACCGGACGAGGAAGTGGTGTTCAGAAACGAGGTAGGAGCCGAGCTGGTCGACAACGCGCACCGCTTCGTCTCCAAGCTCGCGGCGGCCCGGTTCCTCGGCTACCTGCAGAGCCAGAAGTCCGCGATGCTCGGCGAATCCGGCGCGCACACGAATCGCCCGGAGCTTGTCGCTGTGCACGGCTATGACACGAAGTTCGCGATGCACGCGCTTCGCCTGGGCATTCAGGGAGTCGAGCTGTTGGGCACCGGCCGGATCACCCTTCCCGTTCCGGAGCCGGACCTGTCGTTCCTGCGGTCGGTACGCCGTGGGGAGGTCTCGTTGCCCGAGGTACTGAAAGCGCTCGATGCATCCGAAGCCGAGCTGGCCGCGGCAGAGGCCGACGCCGCTGTCCCAGATGAGCCCGATCGGGAGTGGGTTGATGACTGGCTCCACCGGTCGCACCTTGCGTACTGGGAGACTTCGTAGGAGATCCTCTGCGCGAGAGGCTCTGCTGTTCGTCCGAGCTGCGGAGAGGATCGTGACGCGACCCAGCGAGACCTGGCCAACACGCGGTGGTGGGGCTTCGGAGACGTCTGGACGCTATCCCGGCGGCACTCAGTCTCGGCCAATGACCTGCGCGAGGCGATCGAAGCCGTAGCGGATCACCGTGACGCGCAGTTGTCGCCGCTGGCCGACGTCCTCGACGGGTATGCCGAGCTGGGGCAGGCGCGTGCGGCCGTCATCGACGAGTACTCGCCCTGGTGACCATTCACCGGCCACCCCCCGGGTCTTCAGCTCATCATCGATCTTCTTCGGAGTGGTGCTCATCGTCCTGGACTCCAACAGGAGCGGCATCAAACCTGGGCGCTTCACCTAGACCGTGGTCGCTCCGAGGGCTCGCATGTCGGCGACCATGGGCTGGTGGGACAGCAGGCCGGCGTCGACCTTGACCTCTTGGCCGTTGATGCCGGCGGCGTCGTCGGAAGCGAGGAAGGCGAAGACCTTGGCCTGCTGCTCGGGCGTCGGCATCGAGGGATTGAGGTTCTGGCGCTGGAAGATGTCCTTGATGTTCTGGGGCAGCTGCTGGGCCGGAGGTGACTGGGTCGTTCCAGGGCTGACGGCGTTGCAGCGCACTCCCTCAAGGCCGTACTGGGTGGCGAGGAACTTGGTCAGGGCGATGACGCCGGCCTTGGAGGCGCCGTAGCCGCTGAGGCTGGTGTCGCCCGCGGAGCCGTGGGTGGACGCGGTGCTGACGATGGCGCCACCTGACTTCCGGAGGTAGGGGAGGGTGTGCTTGCTGAGCAGCATGACGCTGCGCAGGTTGACTGCCATGACGTCATCCCACGCCTCGACGGTCATGGTGGCGACCTCGGTGTCGTCCGCAGGGAAGATGCCGGCGATGTTGATGGTGATGGTCGGCTCGCCCAGCTGCTGGACGGTGGTCGCGACGAGTCGCTCGATCTGGTCCTCGGAGCGGACGTCGGTCTCGACCGCGATCGCGGTGCCGTCGCCGTGGCGCTCGTTGAGGAGGTCGGCCAGCGCCTGTGCGCCCTGGATGTTGATGTCGGCGAGCGCGACCTTGGCGCCGCCGGCGGCGAGCTCGACGGCGGTCGCGCCGCCGATGTTGAGGCCGCCCGGCTCGACGGTCGTGGCTCCAGTGACGATGGCGACCTTGTCGCTGAACGTGGGCATGTACTGGCTCTCCTCTTGCAGTGCTGTGGCTAGATGGGTCCGACGGATCGGCGGTTCAGCCGAGCTGACCGCCGGCATCGAGCACGTGGGTGATGCCGGTGATGTAGCGACCGCTCTCGCCGACGAGGTAGAGCACGGCGGCGGTGATGTCCCCGGACTCCAGCGCAGCGGTGGGGAGCTTGTTGAGGGTGCGGGCGGCGACCTCGAAGTCCTCGCGGGTGGGGTTGTCGATGTCGGGGCGGAAGAGGCGGTAGGTGGCGTCGTTGAGGATCATCCCGGTGGCGACGGTGGTCGGGTGCAGGCTGTTGACCCGGATGCTGTGCGGAGCAAGCTCCTTGGCGAGGACGCGCATCAGGCCGATGAGACCCGCCTTCGCGGCGGTGTAGTGGGCGATGTTCTCGTTCGTCGACATCGCGGCCAGCGAGCTGGTGATGACGACCGAGCCGCCGCGTCCGCCGGCGACGACGTGGGGGACGGCGGCCCGGATCGTCTTCCACTGCCCGGTCAGGTTGATCTCGATCATCTCGTCCCACATCGCCTCGTCCATCTCGAGGGTCGGGGCCATCGAGTTGATGCCGGCATTGGCGAGCACGATGTCGAGGCGGCCGAGCTCGGCCACGCCGGCATCCACTGCGGTGCGGAGGCCGTTCAGGTCCCTGACGTCGACCTGCGAGGCGAGGATGCGGCGGCCGAGCGACTCCACGTCGCGGACAGTCTCGGCGAGGTCGTCGGCGGTCGCCATCGGGTACGGCACGTGCTCGGCCTGGGCGCACAGGTCCACGGCGATGATGTCCGCACCCTCACGAGCGAGCCCGATCGCGTGGCTGCGTCCCTGGCCGCGTGCTGCACCGGTGATGAAGGCGACTTTGCCCTCGAGCTGTCCCATGATCCGTGTCCTCTTTCGTCAGTTGAGCAGTGATGAGCGACGGGTTGTCGCTCAGCTGGATCTGTCGTGAGCGCCCATGAGCCAGGCGGGCAGGCACAGGAGGATCTCCTCGACCACGTGGTCGGCCGTGCGGGCGCTGTCGTCGGGGTTGGCGAGCCAGGAGCCGAGCACGGCGAGGACGCCCCCTGCGAGGTAGTCGGCGACCGTGCGCGGATCGACGCCGGCGGGGCGTACGGACATGCGGGTCAAAGGCTCGACGCTGTGCTCGGCGAACGCAGTCGTCACCGCGGTCCGCAGCCGAGGAGGAGCCGTCGGCCCGAGCAGGCGGGCGTAGAGCGTGCGGTGCCCCCCGACGAGGCCGACGATGCCCGCGATCGCGTGACGGCTGGCTTCGGCCGGGGTCACCTTGCTGCCCGCGCTGCGCAGCACGATGTCGGCGTCTCGGAGGTGGTCGAACAGCGCGCCAAGGCTCTCCAGGGCGAGCTCGTCGGGCGAGGCGAAGTGCTGGTAGAAGGTCGACCTGGTGACGCCCGCCGCCCGGCACAGGGCACTGACCGTCATCTCCTCGAGGCCGTGGTCGACGACCTTGGACTCGAACGCTTCGATCAGCGCCTGACGCGCACGCCGCGCACGCGGGTCGGAGTTGCCAGTCATCGGGCGCGCGGTCACATCAGCGACTATACATAGCTATCAAACAGGTGCTCGTTAGTCGCCTGCCAAGCCGCTCTTGACCTCCGTGCGTCGGTCTACGGCGTGGAGCGCTCGACGGGCATGGCGGTGACGGCGTGAACTCGGCTGCGACCACCCCGGCTGACGGCGAGTGCATGTGCGACCACTCCTCGAGGCGGCGGATATCGAGAACCGGGTCGGGTGGGTCTGGCGAGATGCGTCGACGCTCCGGCGGAGTCCCGTGCGTGAGCCGCCCTCGGAAGCGGCGCGACCAAGGCGTTACAGCCGACAGGGTCGGCGCAATAGGGCTGTGACGTGCTCGGTCCAGCATGGATCCAGTCGCGCCGGGGAGTCCGGATCGCAGTAGCCGGGAGTGAGCACATGAGAGCCGTTGTCGTGGTCGGCAACCCGAAGCGGGGATCACGCACCCGCGCCGCTGCCGAGATGCTCGCCGGGGGGCTCGGGGCGACGAACAGGGAGGTGATCGAGCTCGCCGACCTCGGATCCGGCCTGCTGGGATGGGGTGACGCTGCCGTCGCTGCGGCGGTGCGGAGCGTGCAGGCGAGCGATCTCGTCGTGTTCGCCTCGCCGACGTTCAAGGCGACCTACACCGGTCTGCTCAAGCTCTTCCTCGACCAGTTCGCCGGGCAGACCGGTCTGGCCGGTCAGGTCGCGGTGCCGCTGATGCTCGGCGCGGGGCGTGATCACGCCCTGGCCCCGGAGCTCTCGCTCAAGCCCGTGCTCGTCGAGCTCGGGGCCGTCTGCCCGACCGCGGCCCTCTACCAGCTCGACTCCACGTTCGACACCGATGACTCCCGCGCCGTGTGGCTCAGCCGTTGGGCGCCGGTGGTTCGCCGACTCCTTCAGGAGGTATCCGCATGATCCGCGCCTGCTCTGACGACCTGACTGCGCTGCGGTCGGCGTTCTCCGGTTTCCCGTGCGGCGTGGCCGCGGTCGCCGCCGAGGTCGACGGTGAGCAGCACGTCCTCATCGCGTCCTCCTTCACCGTCGGCGTCTCCCAGGATCCGCCGATGGTGATGTTCGCGGTGCAGAAGAGCTCGAGCACCTGGCCGCTCCTGGGCCGCGCCGACGCGATCGGCGTCTCCGTGCTCGGGGTCACGCACGCCGAGCAGGCGCGACAGCTCGCCGCGAAGGACAAGAAGCGGCGCTTCGAGGGTGTCCGCTACGCGATGACCGAGGCGGGCGCGGTGCTGCTCGAGGATGCGCCGATCTGGATGGAGTGCTCCGTGGAGCACCTCTACCCAGCGGGCGACCACGACATCGTGGTTCTCCGTGTGCATGCCTTCCACAGCGACTTCGAGCACAGCCCGCTTGTCTGGCATCGCTCTGCCTTCACTCAGCTCGCGAGCTGAGTGACTGACCGGGTCCGCCACGGACCGGTCACCCGCATCTCGGGGATCGATCGCCCGATGGCCGCCAACCCTGCCGTGGTCGGCGGCCCTTCCCGTCCAGAGGAGGCTGTAGTGCCCGTGCCAACGCATCTCCGCAGTGGCTTCTCCCAGCCCGAGGAACGGCGATCGTCGTTCTATCGCAGCCAGCGAGTCGAACCGCCTCCCGGTGGCTCCGGGCCGATGGCCACCCGACGGGCCTACGAGATGCTCCGCACGCTGCTGCGCTCCGGTGAGCTCAGCACCGCGGACCTGCTCGGCGAGGCACAGTTGATCACCCTGCTCGACGCCAGCCGCAACGCCGTACGACGAGCGCTGCGTCTGCTGGCGGAGGAGGGCCTGCTGAGCAGGCAGCCCAAGCTCGGCACCCGCCTCGCGCGGGACCAGATCGAGCTGGCTGGAGGCGAGGTCGTGCCGCGAGTCCTGCTCGGCAACGCGGCCCGGCACCGACTGCTGATCGACACCACGTCCGTCGAGGCCGTGCCGGCGACGTCCGTGGTACGGGCCCGCCTCGGCCCGGACGTGACCGAGGTGGTCCGTATCGAGCAGACCTTCCACGCCGACGGGGCCCCGATCTGCGTGCGCACCGGCTACGCCCGCGTCCATGCCCACGACCGCCTGCTGGTGGCCCGCGAGGAGGTGGATACCGCGCCCCCTCCGTACCCGGAGGTCTTCGAGATCCTCTATGGACGGCCATTCGGCTGGAGCAGTTCGGTGCTCGCCGCCATCCCGTGCGAGGACCACACGGCGCTGTCGCTCGAGGTCGGTGCGGGAGCGCCGGTGCTGCTGCGGGAGTCGGTCGTCTTCGACATCGACGGTGTCGCGCAGGAGCTGAGCTACACGCATCTGCGCAGCGACCGGATCGCGCTCAGCGGCGTGGCCTTCGCCGACGACTTCGCAGGCTGAGTCCGGACAGGCCGAGCCCGGCGGCGAGTCCACCGGGCGGCGGCGTCTGCGCGGGTCAGCCGCTGCCGCGGGCGGCGCAATCAACGATTCACAGGCGACAGGCACCCGCGAAACAACGCGCGACAAGCATGGTGCACCCCGGCGATCGAGACGGAGATGAGGCGCGATGAGCACCGAGACCACGACATCGCGGGTGGCGAGCTCCCACCCGGCACGACGTTCCGCGCGCAGGCGCTCCGCCGCTGCGCCGAAGGCGGCGGCACCCGGGTCGGCGACGTCGGCCGACCCCGTGCTGGTCGCCGACCGGCTCAGCGTCCGCTATCGGCTGCCCGGCGGGCATCTCGGGCCTGCCGTGGTCAGTGACGTCTCCCTGACGATCACGGCGGGGGAGCGCGTCGCGGTCGTCGGCGAGTCGGGGTCCGGCAAGTCGACGCTGGCCCTGGCCGTGGCAGGCTTCCTGGGGACGCAACAGAGCGAGGTCACCCTCGACCGGCTCGCGGTGATGGGACGCGACGTGCCGGCCGTCGTGGGCGACCGGCTCCCTCGCGCCCGCGACGGAGTGACGATGATGTTCCAGGACGCGATGACATCGCTGGATCCGGTCTGGACCGTCGGCAGCCAGTTGCGCGCGGTCGTCGGTGCCCGAGAGGAGGTCGACCGGCGGGACCGCCAGGAGCGCTGCCGCCACTGGCTGCGTCGGGTCGGGCTCGCCGACACCGAGCGGGTCATGGCAGCGCGCCCGGGCGAGCTGTCCGGCGGCATGCGCCAACGGGTGATGATGGCGATCGCGCTGGCCAGTGGCCCGCGGCTGCTCATCGCCGACGAGCCGACGAGCGCCCTCGACGCCGGCCTGGCCCGCGAGGTGATGGAGCTGTTGCTGGAGCTCACCGAACAGAGCCGAGCGTCCGCGCTCGTCGTCACCCACGACATCACGCTCGTCTCCGAGTACGTCGACCGGATCGCCGTCATGTATCGCGGAGAGATCGTGGAGGTGCTGTCGGCGCGGCGGCTCGCCGCCGCGCAGCACCCCTACACCCGCGCGCTGCTGGCCTGTGTGCCGACGCTCGCGTCGGCAGGCCTCGACCGCCTACCCACGCTGGCCGACTTCGACGTCATCTCCCCTGACGCCGCATGAGTGCCCCCGTGAGCACCACGACCATCCGGGCGGGGCGGTTGACCTCGGTCGCAGCCGAGGGCCTGTCCCGTCATTTCGGCCGCGGCGCCGAGCGGTTCACGGCCGTCGCCGAGCTGGATCTGGAGATCCCGGTGGGCCGCCGGATCGGTATCGTCGGCGAGTCCGGATCCGGCAAGTCCACGCTGGCCCGGATGATCGCCGGCCTCGATGAGCCCGACGAGGGCGATGTCGTGGTCGACGGGCGTCCGCTGCGGCAGGTGCTGCGCTCCCGGAGCCAACGGGTGGAGTACCGGCGCGTCGTCCAGCTCGTCGCGCAGGACTCGATGTCGTCGTTCGACCCGCTGCGCACGGTGCGCGATGCCGTCCGCACGCCCGCCGAGCAGCTCTGCGGTCTCGGCCGCGCCGCCGCTGACGCGCTGGCCGACGAGACCGTGTCCGCCCTCGGCCTGTCCCCGGACCTGCTGGACCGTCGGCCCCACGAGCTCTCCGGTGGTCAACGACAGCGCTGCTCGCTGGCCCGCGCGATGGTCGTGCAGCCGCGGCTGATCGTCTGCGACGAGGTGGTCTCCGCCCTCGACGTCTCGGTCCAGGGGCAGGTGCTCAACCTGATCAAGGACTACTGCGAGCGCACCGGGGCGGCGCTGGCGTTCGTCTCCCACGGACTGCCGGCGACGGCCTTCGTCGCCGAGGAGCTGGTGGTGATGCGGCACGGGCGCATCGTGGAGCGAGGTACCTGCGACGAGGTGCTCACGGCCCCGGCCCACCCCTACACCCGTCAGCTGGTCGCGGCCTTCCGCGGCCGAGGCGCGGGGAGTGCCGCATGAGGCCCTGGCTGCACCACAACGGCTGGTGGCTGCGCCGCCTCCTCCTGCTTCCCGTGCATCTTCTCGTCTTTGCGCTTGTGGCGTTCGCGCTCGTGCGCACGATCCCGGGCGACCCGGTCCTGGTCGTCACCGGCAACCAGATCAGCGACGACCAGTACGCCGACGTCCAGCGACGGCTCGGTCTCGACGGGTCCCTGGCCCACCAGGCCGGTGAGTACTTCGGTCGGCTGCTGCGGCTCGACCTCGGCGACTCGCTGATCACGGGCCGCTCGGTCACCGAGGAGTTCGGCTCGCGGCTGCCGCAGACCCTGGAGCTGGCCGCGCTCGGCCTGAGCGTCTCCCTGGTGGTGGTCCTCGCGTTGTCCGCGGTGGTGCTGCTCCGGCCGCGCGGCGTGATCTCACGGCTGGCGATGGCCTACGCCCGCTCCGCCGGAGCGATCCCCGAGTTCGCGGTCGCCGTCGCCGGCATCTTCGTCTTCTACGCCTCGCTGCACTGGCTGCCGAGTCCCCTGGGACGGCTCGGGCCCGACGACCCGGTGCCGACCCCGGTCACCCGCTTCCCCCTCCTGGACGCGGTGCTGACCGGGAACCCGCAGGTGGTGGGCTCGATGCTGCTGCACCTCGTGCTGCCCGTGTTCGCGATGGTCGTCGCCAACTCCGCCGTTCTGCTGCGACTGCTGTGCTCCCAGCTCGAGGTCGAGCTGGCCCGCCCTGCAACGAGATTCCGGATCTCGACCGGTGCGCCGCGGTGGGTCGTCCTGGCCAGCATCTACCGGCGGGCACTGCCGGCGACGGTGACCATGTCCGGCACGCTCTTCGGCTATATGGTCGGCGGTGCCGTCGTCCTCGAGGGGCTGTTCGGGTTCGGCGGGATGGGGCAGTACCTCACCGATGCCGTCACCTCCGCCGACCTCACCGCGCTGCAGGGCCTGCTCGTCGTGATCGCCGCCGTCTCACTCGTGGTCTTCCTGCTCGTCGACCTGATCAACATGGCGCTCGATCCACGCCGTCGTCCTGGCTCCGGCGGTGCCGCGTGAGGGCCGGCGGATGGCGCTGGGCCGGCCTCGCCGGCGCCGGACTGGTCCTTCTGGTCGCCGCGTTCGCCCCGCTCCTTGCGCCCTATGACGCGCGGAAGATCGCCGGGCCGCCCCTCATGAAGCCGTCGGGCGAGCACTGGTTCGGCACCGACTCCAACGGACTGGACGTCTTCTCCCAGACGGTGATGGCGACCCGGCTCGACGTGCTGATCGCGGTGACGACGGTCCTCGCCGCCACAGCGCTGGGGATGGCCGCCGGCCTCGCGATCGGCATGAACGAGTCGGGCCGTGGGGGCATCGGGGTTCTGGCTCGGGCCGGCGCTCGGGCCGCCGACTTCGTGCAGGCTGTGCCCGCGGTCCTGGTCGGTCTGGTCGCCGTCGGCCTCTATGGCTCGACGCCGGTGACGATCACGGTGGCGATCGTGATCATCTTGATGCCGATGCAGGCCCGCCTCGTGCGTACCGAGGTGCTCCAGGTCCGCGGCGAGGCGTATCTGGACGCGGCGCGCATGGCCGGCACCAGCGAGCTGCGCCTGACCGTTCGCCACGTGTTGCCCAATGTCGCCCGGCCGGCGGTGCTCTACATGTCGGTGCTCTTCGGTGTCAGCATCATGCTCACCGCCGCGCTCGGCTTCCTCGGCGTCGGTGTCGCGGCGCCGACGCCCGAGTGGGGCGCCATGATCTCGCGGGGCGCGACCGACGCCTCGCTCGGCCACTGGTGGCCCGCACTGTTCCCGCTGACCGTGCTCATCCTCACCGTCCTGGCCGTCACGGCGGCCTTCTCCACCTTCCAGCAGGGGCGGCAACGTCGCTGACCCGGTCTCGGGACCCTTCCACCTCAGCTCCACCTCATCTCCGCTCACCCCGCCGCGGGCGAGCGCTCGGGCACGACCTTGCCGGTCGCGATGTAGTCGGTCATGAAGAGCGGCTCGGCACCGCACACGACGAGGTCGTCGACAACCATGCCGACGAGGTCGAAGCCGATCGTGTCGTGCTTGTCCATCAGCTGCGCGACGGCGACCTTGGTGCCCACGCCGTCGGTCGAGGTCGCGAGCAGCGGCCGCTTGT
>NZ_JAHTLF010000024.1:0-41734 GCF_024614185.1 Nocardioides carbamazepini | reverse complement strand
CCCCCCCCCCCCCCCCCCCCCCCCCCCCCCCCCCCCCCCCCCCCCCCCCCCCCCCCCCCCCCCCCCCCCCCCCCCCCCCCCCCCCCCCCCCCCCCCCCCCTCCCCACCCCGCCCCTCTTCCCATCGCCCCCACCACCACTCCCCCCACCCCGCCGGGGGCGAGCGCGCGGGCTTGGTCGGCCTGCGGTCCACCAGCCCCGAGCGCCCACCGCCACGGCACGTCCACGAGAAACGGAACCATCATGAGAAAGCAGATCGTCCTCGCTGCCGCGGGAGCTACCGCGGCAGCCCTCCTGAGTGCCTGCTCGGGTACGACTCCCGCCACGGGCAGCGAGGATCCCGCCGTGCTCGTCGAGGCCGTGCCGTCGCTGCCCACCGCCTTCGCCTACGACGCGGGCGCCTTCGACTACGCCGGCTTCGAGTTCCAGGTCAACACCCAGGCCCAGCTGGTCCGCAATCCCTACGAGGAGGTCGGCGACGGCGTCCGGCAACAGGACCTGTTCACCTTCGAGGGCGAGCTCGCCGAGAGCTACGACGTCAGCGACGACGGCCTCACCTACACCTTCCATCTGCGCGAGGGTGTGCAGAGCGTCGCAGGGAACCAGCTCACCGCGGACGACGTGATCTGGTCGTACGAACGCAAGTGGGGTGGGGAGAGCGTCGCACCGTTCATCAACTACCCGGCCATCGTGGACCCGGTCCGGCAGATGAAGAAGGTCGATGACATGACCGTCTCGATCACGCTCGACCGGGCAGGCGACGGCATCACCCTGCTGTCGCTGCTGGCCAACGTCAGCGCCGACATCTACGACAGCACGCTGCTCAAGGAGCACGTCACACCCGAGGACCCGCACGCGATCGCCTGGTCGGCGGAGAACGGGAACTACGGGTTCGGCGCATACGAGATGACGTCGTTCACGCCGGGCGAGAAGCTCGTCCTGGAGGCGAATCCCAACTACTGGGAAGGTGAGCCGGAGGTCAAGAAGATCGTGCAGCGCGTGGTCGAGGATCCGGGCATGCGCGCCAGTCTCCTGCGCAACGGCGATGTCGACGTGGCCGTCCAGTTGCGCCCGACCGACATCGCCGAGCTGGAGTCGACCGAGGGGGTGAAGACCTTCGACGGGGTGGACTCGGTCAACTACACGCGGCTGAAGATGAACGTGCTGGAGGCGCCGTTCGACGACCTACGGGTCCGGCAGGCGCTGCGCCTGGCGATTCCGTACGACGAGATCATCACGGACGTCTACCGCGACCGGGCCGTGCCGATGAAGGGGTTCATCAACCCGAACTACCCCGGCGCTGACGACACCGGGCTCGACCAGGGCACCTACGACCCTGCCGCGGCCAAGGCGCTGCTCGTCGAAGCCGGCCTGGACACGGTCCCCTTCGACCTGCTGGTGAGCAACGCCGTGCCCGACCTTCAGGAGGTCGCGGTGCAGATGGCGTCGTACGCCGCCGACGCGGGCTTCGACATCTCGGTGGTGAACCAGTCGTCAGCGGCGGTGAGCGAGGCGACCGGCACCGGCAACTTCCAGGCCTACCTGCAGCGCGACCAGGCGATCAGCCAGGCCCCGCCGTACGAGCTGATGCTGGAGTTCACCAAGGACTCGCCGCTGAACGCCACCGGGTGGACCGACCAGTCCTTCTATGACGCCGTCGACCGCGGGATCGCCGCGGGCGACGCCCTGTCCGAGGCCGCTGGTCGAGAGTGGCTGGCCGCGCAGCTGATCTGGCAGCAGCAGCTGCCGATGATCACCGTGGCGTTCGTCCAGCCTCTGGTCGCGTTCGCCGACGAGGTCGACGGCTTCGCGAACCGGACCGAGGGCACGCTCGACTTCGCCCACATCGCCAAGAGCGACTGACGCCCCGCCCGCCGCCGGGGCGCGATCGCGTCCCCGCGCGGCGGACGGGGGGCTGCATCTCTCCCGCAGCGCCGGAATCCGCAGGTCAGCAGGCCTGCTGCGGCACGCGGATCTGGCGCAATGCGACCTCAACGGCGCGGATATCGCCGGGCAACCCCGCGGCACTCGACTGGTGCCTGCGCACTCGCGCATCCCTACACACGAAGGAGTCTCCCCATGTTCCACCTCGCCTGGTTCGTCGGCAGCGGCTACAGCCTCCAGTCCTGGCGCGGCCCGTGGTCGGGCGTCGGCGCCCAGGAGTGGATGAGACCGCAGCTGTACGTCGACACCGCTCGCGCCCTGGAACGGGCCGGCTTCGACTACATGATCTTCGAGGACGGGCTGATGATCCCGGACGCCTACCAGGGCAAGCTGGACGCCTACCTGCGCTACGGCCTGGAGGCACCTCGGCTGGACCCGACGATGCTCGTCGGCATCATCGGGCAGGCGACCGAGCACATCGGCCTGATCCCGACCATCTCGACGTCCTTCTACCCGCCGTTCATGGCCGCCCGGTCGCTGGTCACGCTCGACCACCTCACCGGCGGACGCGCGGGCGGCAACCTCGTCACCTCCTCCAGCCACCGCGCCGCCCAGAACTTCGGCTACGAGCAGCACTTCGAGCACGACCTGCGCTACCGGATGGCCGACGAGTGGGTACAGCTGGTGACGAGGCTGTGGGACTCCTGGGAGCCGGGCGCCGTCGTCCTCGACCAGGAGGCGGACATCTTCGCCGACGCGAGCAAGGTCCACGAGATCAACTTCGAGGGCGAGTTCTTCAAGTCTCGTGGCCCGCTCAACGCGCCGCCCGGACCGCAGGGACGTCCCGTGATCTCCCAGGCCGGGGGTTCCCCCGCGGGCCGTGCGTTCGCGGCGCGCAACTCCGACACGATCATCTCGGTCCCCGTCGGGGTCGAGGGCATGAAGGCATACCGGGAGGACATCTCCGACCGGATGGTCGCCGCCGGTCGCAAGCCCGACGAGTGCAAGGTGATGTATCTGGTCAACCCGGTCGTGGCCGAGACCGACGCCGAGGCCCGCGAGGAGCTCGCCCGACGGCGGGTGCGGATGCGCTCCGAGGGGGCTCTGCACCGGGCGCTGGCGACGATGTCCTACTTCTCCGGCATCGACTTCTCGCAGTTCGATCTCGACCAGCCGTTGCCCGACCTCACCGGCAAGGTCAACGGTCACCAGAGCTCGATGGCGCGCTACGCCAAGGACAGTGAGGACGGGAAGACCCTGCGCGAGCTGGCGCTGGGCCACGACGTCGTCGAGTCGCTGGAGCTGGTCGGCTCGCCGGACACCGTGGCCGCCCAGATGGCTGAGGCGATGGAGGAGGTCGGCGGCGACGGCTTCCTGCTGGCCTGCGACATCGACCGGCGCACCGTCGCGGGCATCGCCGACGGCCTGGTCCCGGCACTGCGCAGGCGCGGCGTGGTCCGCAGCGGCTACGGCCACTCGACCTTCCGCGAGAACCTGCTGGAGTTCTGATGCCACGCAAGATGCACCTGGGCTGGTTCTTCGGCTTCCAGGTCCAGTCCTGGAACCAGGTCTGGTCAGGCGACGGGGACACCGACTGGATGACTCCGGAGATCTACGTCGAGGCAGCGCAGGCGATGGAGCGGGCGCGCTTCGACTGCATGGTGATCGAGGACGCGCTGTTCGTGCCGGACGTGTTCCGCGGGTCCGCGGACTGGACGCTGGAGCACGCGCTCTACGCACCCAAGCACGACCCGATGCCCTACGTGCCGGTCATCGCGGCGGCGACCCGGCACCTGGGCGTCATCCCGACGGTGACCACGACCTTCTACCCGCCGTACCTCGCCGCTCGGCTGCTCAGCACGCTCGACCATGTCACCCGGGGCCGGGTCGGCGCCAACCTCGTGATGTCCCACAACGACCGCACCGCGCAGAACTTCGGCTACGACGCACAACGCGAGCACGGCCAGCGCTACGAGGTGGGTCACGAATGGGCCGAGCTGGTGGGCCGGCTGTGGGAGACGTGGGAGCCCGATGCGATCGTCAAGGATGCCGAGGCCGGGGTGTATGCCGACCCGGCGAAGGTGCACCGCCTGGACTACGAGGGCACCTGGTACCGCAGCCGTGGGCCACTCAACGTCGCCCCGTCACCGCAGGGCCGGCCCGTGATCTGCCAGGCCGGGGCGTCACCGGCCGGACGCGACTTCGCGGCGCGCTTCGCCGACCTCGTCATCTGCAACGCGCAGGGGATCGACTCGATGCGCGAGTATCGCGAGGACATCTCGCGCCGGCTCGTCGGTCACGGCCGCGATCCCGGCGACTGCAAGGTGCTCTACCTGGTCTCCCCGGTGCTGGGAGAGACCGACGCCGAGGCGTCGGGGCGCTGGCAGCGGATGCTCGACGATGTCGAGGGCAATATCGAGCGCAATCTCGCCATCCTCACCTACTACTCGGGAGTGGACTTCGGCCAGTTCGACCTGGACGCACCCATGCCCGTGGTGCGGACCAACGCGAGCAAGACGACCATCGAGCACAACCGGGTCAAGAGCGAGGGCGCGACGCTGCGGGAGTTCTGCAGCCGGCCGGAACGGGGCTGTGTCGACCTGGTCGGCTCCCCGGACGCGGTCGCCGCGCAGATGGAGGAGATCAACGGGGCGGTCGGCGGCGACGGCTTCCTGATCGCGCTCCCGATCAACCGGCGCACGGTCTACGAAGTCACCGACGGTCTCGCCCCCGCGCTGGCCCGCCGAGGGCTGCTCCGGGAGGCCTACGCCTACCCGACGCTGCGCGAGAACCTGCTGGAGTTCTGAGCGCGTGACGACGACCCGCCCGGGCCGGGCTCCCGCGTCCGGGCTCGGCCCTGGCAGGATCGTGCTCCTCGGTCTGCTGACGGTGCTCGGGCCGTCCTCGATGAGCGTGGTCGTGCCTGCTCTGCCCAGCCTGGCCGACGATCTCGGTACGACGACCGCAGCCGCCCAGGCGACGTTGACCTCCTGCATCCTCGGCATCGCGACCGGGCAGGCCGTGATCGGCCCGATCGCTGATCGGCTCGGCCGACGAGGGCCGCTGCTGCTCGCCCTCATGGCATGGTCGGGGTCCTCGCTCGCGTCCGCCCTGGTGGGGGAGATCGCCGTCCTCAACCTGCTCCGTTTCGTCCAGGGCGTCGGTGGCGGCATCGCGATGGCCCTCGCCCGAGCGGTGGTCCGTGACCTCGCCTCCGGTGATGCGCTGGTCCGCGGCTACGCCCGGCTGGCGCTGGTCAGCGGAGTCGCGCCGGTGGTCAGCCCGCTGCTGGGCAGCGCCGTCCTCCTCGTCGCGCCGTGGCGCGTGGTCTTCGCGGTCCTCGGCGCGATCGGCGCGGTGACGCTGGTCATCGCCTGGCGCACCCTTCCGGAGACAGGGAGCCGCGCCGCTGAGGTCGTCTCGGACGGCCCGCGCCCCTCGGCAGCTCGAGCGCTGCTGCGCGATCGCGGTTTCCTCGTCGGCACCCTGGCGGTGGCCGCCGGCTATGCCAGCGTCTTCTCCTACGTCTCCTTGTCGTCGTTCGTCTACGAGGAGCGGTACGCCGTGCCCACGCTGGTCTTCAGTCTCCTCTTCGGTCTCAACGGGCTGGGCCACCTCCTCGCCGCGCAGGCCAGCATCCGCCTCAGCGGCCGCTGGGGACAACGACGCACGGCACTGACCGGACTGGTCGTCGCCGGTGCCGCGTCGTTGGCGATGGCCACGCTGGACCGGGCGGGCGGCCCGCCCGGGCCCACGGACCTGCCCTGGCCCGTTCTGGCGGTGCCCCTGTTGGCGATGGTGAGCGCGGTCGGGCTCGTCGTACCGCCCGCGACCGCGTGGGCGATGCGCGCCCAAGGCGAGCGGGCGGCGACGGCGTCGGGGGTGCTCGGCGTGGTGCAGTTCGGCACCGGCGCGGTGGTCGCGACCCTGGCCGGGCTCGGTGGCGCGGCCA
This sequence comes from Nocardioides carbamazepini, assembly GCF_024614185.1. Classification (GTDB taxonomy): domain Bacteria; phylum Actinomycetota; class Actinomycetes; order Propionibacteriales; family Nocardioidaceae; genus Nocardioides; species Nocardioides carbamazepini. Next base: position 35,899 of record NZ_JAHTLF010000024.1, on the reverse strand, counting down.
GTGCGTTGCCGCTCGCGCTGGCGACGTCCGCCTGTCTCCTCGGTGCGGCATGCGTCGTCGCACTCGAACACCGTGGCCCGGTCGCGAGACCGCGGCCGGGCCGATCCTGACGCCCTGCGCGGGGCGTGTGACCACCACCCGTTGTCCGACCGCCCCGTCCGGTTCAGCGACACACCTTCCCGGCGTGATCGAGCCATGGCTTCCGAGCACCTGGTCCTGCGTCCCGGCGAGGACGGCGTCAACGGGTACCGATGGCTGACCGGTCTCGTCGTCCCTCGTCCTATCGCCTGGGTCTCCAGCATCTCGGCCGCGGGCATCGGCAACCTGGCGCCGCACTCGTTCTTCACCGTGGCGAGTGCTCGTCCGCCGGTCGTCCAGTTCACGTCGGTCGGCGCGAAGGACACTCTGAGCAACGTCCTGGCGACCCGTGAGTTCACCATCAGCGTGGCGAGCCGACCGCTGCTCGGCGCGGTCAACGCGTCGAGTGCGACGTACGAAGCGGGGGTGGACGAGGCGCGGGAGCTCGATATCGAGATGCGGCCGAGCGTCGTGGTCGCGCCGCCTCGGGTGGCGGCGTCGCCGGCGTCCCTCGAGTGCCGGCTGATCAGGACGGTGCCGGTCGGCGACTCGACCATCGTCCTCGGCGAGGTCGTGGCGGTCACCGTCGATCCCGACGTCCTGGTCGACGGCCGGCCCTCCCCCGAGCGGCTCGCCCCGATATCGCGGCTGGGCGGCGATGAGTGGGGCCTGCCGCCGGAGGTGATCAGGGTGCCGCGGCCCGACTGAGCCTGGTCCCGGGAGGTGCTCGCCAGCGCCGCGGGCTCCTCAGTTCGGGTCCCTCAGCTCGGGTCCTTCCTCATCAGCCCGGGGCGGTCTCGTCTTCCGTGGGGGTGTCGGGCCTCCCGTGCTGTCGTTCGGGCGCGGGCGCCCGCTCGGCGCCGGTGTCCTGCGACCAGATCTCGAGGACCTCGGTCATGGCCTTGCGTACGTGCTGGATCGTGATCCGCTCGGCCGCCTCCTCGTCGCGGCGGGCGATCGCTTCGACGACCGCGCGGTCATCCTTCCAGCGGTAGTTGCCGGGAACCTGTTGGTCGACCATGGCGCGCTGGGTGCGCTCGCGCATCTCGCGGTGGTTGAACGCCTCGGTCTGCTCGAGCAGGCGGACGAGCAGCGGGTTGCCTGCGCATGTGTACTGAAGGCGGTTGAAGCGATCGGTCATGTCGGCGACGCGGCTGAGGTGGTCGTCGATGGGTAGGCCGTCCGCGCGGCGGCTCGCGATCAGGCGCCACAGGTCGTCGGACTCGTCGAGGACGCTCGACAGCTCGTCGATCTGCTCCTGGGTGGCGTGGCGGGCGGCGAACCGCGCCAGCACGCCGCGGATCGCCGCGCGCGCTTCGATGATCTGGCTCAGCGTGGCGGGAGTCATTGCGGTCACGACCAGCGTGCGCGGGGCCGGGCGCTCCACCAGTCCCTCGCGCTCGAGGCGCTTGATCGCTTCGCGGATCGGGGTGGCGCTGACGTTGAGGCTGGCGGCCAGGGCGCGCTCGGTCAGACGCTCGCCGGCCCGCAGCTCCCCTTGGGTGATGGCGAGACTGATCGCTTCGTAGCAGCGATCGGCCACGCTCTGCGTCTCGAGTCGTTCCAGCGCGGGAGGCATGGGCCGGATGCTACTACAGATAGCAAAGTTCCTGGATATCAAATTCATGTTGCAAAACTGTTGCAGCAGCATTAGCACTTTGCTATTGCAAACGGCGCGGACGGCGGCCTAGGCTCACGGCCGTTCGGTCGTGTGGCGCTCGACACACGACTCGACTCGAGAGGAAGGACGACCATGAAGATTTCGACCCGACGCTGGCTCGCGGTCAGTGCGGTGGCCCTGCTGTCCGGCGGGCTCCTGACGGCCTGCTCCGACAGCGGAGATGCCGGTCAGCCGATCGCCAGGAGTACCGAGGCCGCCGCCGGGATCGGCCAGGACGAGGTCGACGAGGCCACCGCCGAGGGGAAGGTCGTCGTCTATGGCAACCCGCCGGAGGACATGTGGAAGCGGTTGATCCCGACCTTCGAGAAGGCGTACCCGGGCATCACGATCGAGACCGTGGACCTCGGTGGCTCCGAGCTCGTCCAGCGCGTCCTCTCCGAGGCCAAGACCGGCGCCGGATCGGCCGACCTGGTCATCGACTCGAACAGCAAGACGTTCCTCGACCTGGCGGACGAGGTCGCGCCGCGCACCTCGCCGTTCACCGACGAGCTCCCCGCGTTCACCCAGCCGGAGAGCGGCATCTACGCCTTCGCGGCGGATCCGGGGATCCTGGTCTACAACAAGGCGGTCCTGCCGAAGGACGAGTACCCGGCGTCGATGACCGAGCTTGCCGAGATCGGTGCCGCGCACCCGGGGAAGCTGACGACGTACGACCTCGGCAACGACAACGGCTACAGCCAGATGTGGACGCTGGCCGACGCCGTCGGCGACGCGGCATGGGACCTGTACGCCGACCTGGTCCCCGAGACGACCTACGAGTCGGCGGGCGGCACGATGCTCCAGAAGGTCGCCCAGGGCGAGTACGTCGGCGGCTACTTCCAGTCCGGTCTGGCGCGCGGCCTGCTCAAGCCGATGGGCTACGACAAGCTCGTCGGCTGGTCGTACGCCGCCGACGGCACGCCGGTCCAGCCGCGGTACGCCGCCCCGTTGAAGAACGCCGAGCACCCCCATGCGGCAGCGTTGCTCCAGGACTATCTGCTGTCCGCCGAGGGGCAGACCGTCGTGTGCGCGAGCGGCCTCACCGCGGTGCGCGAGGACGTCGTCGACACCTGCGGTGACTTCGCGCTCAGGCACATCCAGGACCAGTTGGGCGAGGAGAACGTCCACCTCGTGCCGTTCGGCCCCCAGGTGTTCGAGGGCAAGCCCGACTTCGAGGCGCGGGTCGACGCGCTCGTCGAGGACTGAGCGTGTCGCTTCCCAACGACGCCGGTCGCGCAGCGGCGCGCGACCGGCGGTGGCTGTCGGCGGCGTCGCTGACCTGGTGGGCGACCCTCGCGGTCTCCGCGCTCCTCCTGCTCGGGGCCGTCCTCCCGATCGGGTACGCCGCGCTGCGCTCGGTCCCGCTCTACGAGTCCGGCGGGTCGTTCACCCTCGAGAACTACACCGCGTTCCTCTCGGATCCGGCCTTCTGGACCGCACTGCGCAACACGAGCCTGCTCGCCGTGCTGACCGCGGTCCCGTCCATTCTGATCGGCACCGCGCTGGCGGTGCTGGTCACCCGGACGAACATGCCCGGCCGGTCCCTGATCGGGGTGCTGCTCCTCGCGCCGCTGCTGTTCCCCGGGTTGGGGGCCACGCTCGGCTGGGTGTCGATGTACGCCCCCAGCGGCTACATCTCCACCTGGTTCGCGAACACCTTCGGCGGTGTCCCCTGGAACCTGTACTCGATCCCGGGCATGGCCCTGGTCTCGCTCGAGCGGACCGTGCCCATGGTGTACCTCCTCGCGCGAGCCCGGCTCTCGACCCTCGACTCCTCGATCGAGGACGCCGCGCGGTCGGCGGGCGCCGGACCGATGCGGATCCTGCGCACGATCACGCTGCCGATGATGCGGCCGTCCCTGCTGCTGGCCGGCGTGCTGATCAGCATGATGGTGTTCGAGTCGCTCGGTCTGCCGCTGCTGCTGGGCACGTCGTCGGGGATCGAGACCGTGTCGACGTACATCTACAACAACTGGACGAGCTCGGCCGACAACCAGGGCCTGGTCTCGGCCACCGCATCGACCCTCCTGCTCATCGTCACGCTGATGATGCTGCTGCGGAGCAGGCTCGAAGGCGACAGCAAGCGGTTCATCACGAGCTCGGGGAAGCCCAAGGCGCGTCGTCCGCTCCAGCTCGGCGTCCTTGGTCCGCTGGCGTCGGCCCTGTGCCTGGCGTGGGTGATGCTCGCGATCGTCATGCCGACCTTCGGCCTCCTGATGACCGCGTTCACCCAGATCTTCTCCCCGTTGATCTCGCCGTGGGAGGTGCTGACCACCCACAACTTCTCGACCGTCTTCGAGAGCCCGGCGTTCGTGCGCTCGATCCGCAACAGCATCATCGTCGCGGTCGTGGGTGCCATCGTCTCGACCGTCGCCCTGACCGTGGCCGCCCTGGTGGCGCACCGCTCGGAGTTCCGGTTCCGTACGGCGCTCCCGCCGCTGCTCCTCTTCCCACGGGCGATGCCCGGGATCGTCGTCGGCATGGGCCTGTTCTGGGCCTTCGTGGTGGTCGACCCCTCCGGCTGGGTCCGCACGTCGATCTGGGGGATCATGATCGCCTTCATCGTCCGCAACACCGCTGTGGGCTACGCGGCCATCGAGTCGACCCTGCTGTCGATCAGCAGCGAGCTCGACGGGGCAGCGCGGACCTGTGGTGCCGGCTGGCTGCGCACCGGATGGACCATCGTCATCCCGCTCCTGCGGCCGGCGCTCGGCGCCTGCTTCATCCTCATGTTCGTCGCGCTACTCAACGACTACGACCCGGCGATCTTCCTGATGACGTCCGGGAACGAGGTCATCGGCCTGACCATGCTGCGGCAGTGGCTGGCGGGATTCGCCGGCCCGGTCGCCGCCCTCGGGGTCGTCCAGATGCTCATCACGGCACTCGTCCTCGGCGCGGGCCGCCTGTTCTTTGGAGTGAAAGCCCATGTCTGACGTCACCATCCGCCAGCTCGGACTGGACTACGGCGACACCACCGTCTTGAAGGACATCTCCTTCAACGTCGCGGAGGGAGAGTTCGTCACCCTGCTCGGGCCCAGTGGCTGCGGGAAGACGACCACGCTGATGTCGATCGCCGGGCTGGCCGAGCCGACCCGCGGCTCCATCTCCTGCGGCGAGGTGACGCTGTTCGACGGCGCGAAGCGGATCAACCGGCCTCCGGAGCGTCGTGACTGCGGCGTCGTCTTCCAGTCCTACGCGATCTGGCCGCACATGAGTGTCGCCGACAACGTCGCCTACCCGCTGAGATTGCGCCGCCGGCCCAAGGCGGAGATCGCGGCGGCGGTCGCGCAGACCCTTGCGCTCGTCGGGCTGGGCGAGCTCGCCCAGCGCTACCCGCACGAGCTGTCGGGCGGCCAGCAGCAACGCGTCGCCATGGCGCGTGCGGTGGTCTACTCGCCCCAGGTCCTGCTGCTGGACGAGCCGCTGTCCAACCTCGACGCGAAGCTCCGCGAGCAGGCCCGGGTGTGGCTCAAGGACATCCAGGCGCGCCTCGGGCTCACCACGATCTTCGTCACCCACGACCAGGACGAGGCTCTGGCGATGTCCGACCGGATCGTCGTCATGAAGGACGGCGCGATCGAGCAGATCGGAGCTCCGGAGGAGGTCTATCGCGAGCCGTCCTCGCCGTTCGTCGCCTCGTTCCTGGGGTCGAGCAACCTGATCGCCGGCACGGTCGTGGGCGCCTCGGCCGGACGCACCGACGTCCGGATCGGACGGGACGGAGCGGTGGTGTCGGTCGATGGACCGGTCCCCGCAGGCGTGGCCGAAGTCCAGCTGATGGTGCGTCCCGAGGAGGTCCGCTTGAGCGGGCAGGCGCGGGACCAGTCGGCGATCCCGGTCCGGATCGAGTCCCGGATGTTCCTCGGAGCGCACTACCGCTATGGCGTCGAGCATGCCGGCATCTCGTTCTTCGTCGACAGCCGGGACGCGATCACCGGCGCGTCGGCCTATGCCCACATCCCCAGCGGCGCGCGCGTGTTCGACGCGACGCCCTCCGCCCCCTCGAACCAGGAGCCTGTCCATGCCTGAACTCACGATCGCCCCGCCGTTGAACCCCGTCGACTACCAGCCCGATGCCCGCGGACCCTTGGAGGGGGTGCGGGTCCTCGACCTCGGCCGGCTCGCGGCGGGCGGGCACTGCGGACTGGTGCTCGCCGACCTCGGCGCCGACGTGGTGAAGGTGGAGAAGCCGAAGGTCGGCGACGAGATGCGCGGGATGGGGCGCGCTGCCCTGTCGCCCTACTGGGTCGTCTACAACCGCAACAAGCGGAGCCTGGCCCTCGACCTGAAGTCGGATGCGGGTCGCGAGCTGCTGTTGGAGATCCTGCCGCAGTTCGACGTCCTGGCCGAGAACTTCCGTCCCGGGACGTTGGAGTCCCTCGGGCTCGGTCCCGACGCCTTGCTGGCGCGTCACCCCGGCCTGGTCATCACCAGGCTGTCGGGGTGGGGCCAGACCGGCCCGTATGCGAACCGCCCCGGGTTCGGCACCCTCGCCGAGGCGGTCTCGGGCTACATGCTGCGCAACGGGTACGCCGATCGCCCGCCGGTGCCGGCTCCCACCGCGCTGGCCGACATGGTCGCCGGTCTCTATGGCGCCTGCGCCACCATCGCGGCCGTTCTCCATGTCCGCGACGGGGGACCGGGCCAGGTCGTCGACGTGTCGCTGTTCGAGCCGATGACCTCGATCATGGGGCCGGACGCACTGCTCGACCAGCTCGGTCGGCTCCCGGTGCGGGGTGAGGGGACGCGTGCTTCCTCGGTCAAGGGCATCTTCGAGTGCTCCGACGGCCTCTGGATCGCCCTGTCGGCGGGGACGGACTCGATCGTGCAGCGGGTCTTCGAGGCGCTCGGCATGGGCGACTTCGCCGCCGACTCCCGGTTCGCGACGTACGACGACCGGCTCGAGAACCGCGAGGAGATCAACGCGATCATCGGCGCCTGGGTCGCGCAGCGCTCGCGGGAGGAGGCACTGGCGCACTTCCACAGCCACGGTGTGACGGCCGGCCCTCTCTACGCCGTGGCCGACGCCCGCCGCGACCCGCACTTCCGGGCGCGCAACGTGTTCGTGGACCTCCCCGGCCGTCCGGGCGAACCGGAGCGGATCGCCATGCACAACATCGTTCCGCACCTGTCGGTCACCCCGTCGGGGATCCGCCGACCCGCGCCCCTGCTCGGTGAGGACACCACCGACGTGCTCCGCGAGGCCGGGATCGCACCCGAGCGGATCACCGCCCTGCTGGCCGACGAGATCATCGAGGAGAACCATGAGTGAGCACGCCGCCGCCTCCTGGCGCTCGCTGCTGTACGTCCCGTCCAATCGGCCCCGGTTCGTCGCCGGCGCTGTCGCGCGCCGAGCCGATGCCGTCATCCTCGATCTGGAGGACTCGGTGCCGCAGGAGCAGAAGGCGGCTGCCCGGGCGGGCCTCCCTGCGGCGATCGAGACCGTCGCGCAGGGGAGCGGTGACGTCCTGGTCCGGGTGAACCGGAACTGGTCGGACCTCGTTCCCGATCTCGCTGCGACGGTGCACCCCGCCGTGGCGGCGATCAACCTGCCGAAGGTCGACGACCCCGGCGTCGTACGGGTCGTCTCGGAGATGCTGGACGAGTTGGAGGCACACCGCGGCCTGGAGCCGGGGCATGTGCGGATCTTCGTTCGCATCGAGACGGCCCGCGGAGTCCGCCGGATCGACGACATCCTCGGCGCGAGCGAGCGGGTCGTCGCAACGGCGATCGGCACCGGCGATCTCGCGATCGAGTCCCGGCTCGCTCCCGACGGCGACGGGATCAGGCAGGCGTTCCTCGAGGTGACCCTGGCGGCCCGCGCCGCCGGCGTGCGGCCGCTGGGCCTGCCCGGTCTGATCGTCGACTTCAGCGACATCGATGCCTTCCGCCGATTGGCGGAGGAGGCCAGGAGCCTGGGCAGTCGGGGTGCGCCTTGCATCCATCCCTCCCAGGTGCCTGTCCTGAATGAGGTCTTCGGTCTCCAGCACGCCGAGGTGGAGGCGGCGCGCGAGGTGGTCGCGGCCTTCGAGGAGGCGGCCCGGGAGGGGAGGGGCTCGCTCATGCACCAGGGGAGGTTCATCGACGTGGCCAACTACAAGCAGGCCTGCCGCACCCTCGAGCAGGCCGCCCGCCAGCAGGAGCGGGAAACGGCCTGAAGGGGGACCATCCGTGTCCGCTGCGTTCACTCCCGGCTGCCCTGGCTGCCCTGGCTGTCTCGGCGATGCGGTGGGCCGGTGAGGCCGTCGGTGGGGCGCATCGCGCTCGCCGTGGCAGTGATCGGCGGTGTGAGTGCACTCGTGATCGTCGTCTCCGCGCCGGCGCCCGCGCTGTTCGTGGGATTCACCACGGCGGTGGCGCTCGCACTGCTGCTGGAGCGGCACGTGGTCGTTCCCACGGCCCTGGGCCGCAGCGCGCAGGCGGTGCTGGGCGGGAGCGTCGCCACGCAGGTGGACGTCGACGGGTGGGGGAGCGTGCACGCCCAACTGCCGGCCGTCCTCGCGGCCGGGACGCTGACCATCGTCGTCGCGGTCGCGATGGGCCATCTGCTGCGCCGGCACGGCGTCTCGCGCACGACCGCCGTCCTCGCGTCGGTGCCGGGCGGCGCCTCGACCGTGACGGCGATCGCGGCGGACCTCGGCGCCGACCAGCGCGTCGTCGTCGTGGTGCAGTACCTGCGAGTCGTCGTGGTGATCGTCACGCTTCCCGTGCTCCTGGCCACGGTCTTCGGAGTGTCGGCGGGGCGCCCGCCGGTACCGTCCGGCATCGATGCCTGGGACTGGGCGTACGTCGCGGCCGCAGCGCCGGCCGGACTCCTGGTGGGCCACCTGCTCCGGCTGCCCGCGCCGGCGGTGGTGGGTGCGCTGCTCGCCGGGACGCTGCTGATGCTGACGCCGCCCTTCGACGCCGCACTGACCCCGCCTCTGGTCCAGTCCGCGGCGCTCCTGGTGATCGGGCTCCAGTCCGGCCGCGGCTTCGATCGCCGGACGCTCGCCGATCTGCGCGGGCTCCTGCCGGTCGCCGTGGTCACGAGTGCTCTCCTGGTCGCCTTCTGTGCGGCGATCGCCGTGCCCTTCGCCTCCTGGGCCGGCGTCTCGTCCCTCGACGGCTATCTCGCGACCTCGCCCGGAGGGCTCCCGGTCGTGCTCGCCGCATCCCTCGACTCCGGGGGTGACGCCGCCCTGGTGTCGGTCACCCAGATCGCGCGACTGCTCACCGTCCTGCTCGTCATGCCGATCGTGCTGTCGGTCATGAGGAGGCGAGGGTCGTGACGTGTTGGCCGAGACCCGCGTAGCCGGAGATGGCGGTTGCGCACGACCGCTCGCGTTGTCTTCGCGCCGGCCACCTCCTCACGTGCCGAGTGCCGGGGGAGCCACCGATGGCGTACGTGATCTCGCGCGACCACGGATCGATGCGATCGGGCGCCCAATCAGCGGCGGACCGCGCGCGTGGCCTTCTTCAGGACGCCCGCACCCGCGCCCGCACCACGAGCGATGACGCGATGCGGCTTGCGGTTCGCCAGATCGACGACGGAGTCGGCGATCCCCCAGGTGAGCTTGCCCTCGGACAGCTCCACCAAGGTCTCCAGCGGAAGACCGACGGTCATGTCCTCCAGCTCCTGACGCTCCTTCTCGGTGGCCACCGGAGGGAGCTGGCGCACGATCAGCGCCTTGAACGCGCGCCCGGGCAGTGTCGAGGCCAGTTCAAGCACCGTGGATTGCCGGGTGAAGGGCCGGACGGTCTTCGACTGGCTCGGGTCGTGGGGCATGGGGTCTCCTGTCAGGGGATGGAACCGCGGAGCGGCACCGCACAAACGTAGGGCGGATCTTGCCCGATGTCCCGCCTCGCTGGCTCGGAAACGACCTAGGACCCGGGCCGGTGACTCGAACCGACCGGGCTTTGCGCTCGAATGTGTTCGGATCTGCCGCGATCCGCGCAGTTCCAGCTGGGTCGATCCGCCGCCTCCGCGTCAGGCACACTGCAGGAGTGTCCGACCCGCTGCGCGACCTGATCGCCGCGCCACCCGACCTCCCGGTCACCGCGGGCCTGGCCGCTCTCGACGAGGCGCTTCGCACCCGCGGGATCGCGGTGGTCCACGCACCGCCCGGTACCGGCAAGACCACGTTGGTCCCACCCGCGGTCGCCGAGGTCGTCACCGGCCGGGTCGTCGTCACGCAGCCCAGCCGCATCGCAGCCCGGGCTGCCGCCCGTCGGCTGGCGCATCTGCTGGGTGAGCCGGTCGGGGAGACGGTCGGGTACTCCGTACGCGGAGACCGGCGCACCAGCCGACGCACACGTGTCGAGATCGTCACGACCGGCCTGCTGCTCCGGCGGATCCAGCACGATCCCGAGCTGGCCGGCGTCGGGGCCGTCGTGCTCGACGAAGTGCACGAGCGTCACCTCGACGCCGATCTGACCCTGGCGCTGCTCATCGACGTCCGGGCCAACCTGCGCGAGGACCTGGCACTGGTGGCGATGTCGGCCACCATCGAGGCCGAGCGGACGGCCGCCCTGCTCGGAGGGGACGACGGTGCTGACGGGGCTCCGGTGATCCGCGTCCCGGGTGCGCTGCACCCGGTCCGAGCGGTCTGGTGCCCGCTGTCTGCTGGGGCGCGCCGTACCGACGACCGGGGGATCACGCCGGCCTTCCACGACCATGTCGCGGCGACCGTACGTCGTGCGCTCGTCGAGCACGAGGGTGACGTCCTGGTCTTCGTGCCCGGTGTCGCGGAGGTCGAGGCCACCGTACGTCGCCTGGCCGGCGTCGACGCGGACGTGCACGCCCTGCACGGACGCCTGTCCGGCGCCGAGCAGGATCGTGCGCTCAGCGACGGTCCGCGTCGGGTGATCGTCTCGACCGCGGTCGCCGAGTCGTCGCTGACGGTGCCTGGGGTACGTGTGGTGGTGGATGCCGGGTTCTCGCGCGAGCCGCGCACCGACCACCGTCGCGGACTGGCGTCTCTCGTCACCGTCGCCGTGAGCCGGGCAGCGGCCGAGCAGCGGGCGGGACGGGCCGGACGACTGGGGCCGGGGGCCGTCCTGCGTTGCTGGTCGGAGGCGGAGCACGCGCACCTGGCCGCTCACCCGGAGCCCGAGATCGCCACGGCCGATCTGACGGCCTTCGCCCTGGAGGTGGCGTGCTGGGGCAGTCACGACGTGCACGACCTGGCACTGCTCGACCAGCCTCCGGTGCACGCACTGTCCTCGGCCAGGGACGTGCTGGTGGAGCTGGGGGCGATGACCGAGGACGGAAGGGCCACCCCGCGGGGCCGGGTGATCGCCGGCGTGCCGGCTGATCCCAGGCTGGCGCGCGCCCTCATCGACGGGGCTGGTCTCGTCGGGACCCGGCGGGCCGCAGAGGTGGTCGCCATGCTGAGCGAGGACGTGCGCGCTCCCGGTGGCGACCTGGTTGCTGCGCTCCGGTCGCTGCGCGCTGACCGGCGGGCGGGCTCGTGGCGCAGCCAGGTCGCCCGGCTGGAGAAGATCGTGGAGAAGCAGGACACCGCCGGCGACCGGAGAGGGGCACCGGACCACGCCGGAGCACTCACCGACGACGTGGCGGTGGGGCTGGTGGTGGCCCTGGCGCATCCGGACCGGATCGCGCGCAAGCGCTCCGGCTCCTCGAGCTACCTGATGGCGTCCGGGACGGGCGCGGCACTCGATCCGCGTGCCCCGGGGCCGCTGGCCGGGCTGGAGTGGCTCGCGGTCGGCGACGCGGAGCGGCGGCCCGGGCAACGTGAGGCCCGGATCCGAGCGGCAGCACCACTCACCGAGAACCTCGCGCTGGAGGCGGCGGGGTCCCTGTGGACCGAGGCGGACGAGGTCACCTGGACCGGAGGGCGGGTGCTGGCTCGCCGGCGGACGCTGCTGGGCGCGATCGAGCTCAGCTCCGTCCCGGTCAGCGATCCACCGGCGCAGGCCGTGAGCGACGCCATCCGGGAGGCGCTGGCGAGTGAGGGGATCGCGCTCCTCGCCTGGACGGACGCGGCCACGGCGCTGCGTGCCCGCCTCGACTTCCTGCACCGCGCGCTCGGCGACCCGTGGCCCGATGTCAGCGACGCGGCACTGACCCAGAACCTCCAGTCGTGGCTCGGACCGCAGCTGGCACGGGTCCGCTCCGCCCAGGACCTGCGTCGCATCGACGTGGCTGCCGCGCTGCGGGCGATGGTGCCGTGGCCCCAGGCGGGCAGGCTCAACGACCTGGCTCCCGAGCGAGTGCAGGTCCCCAGCGGGTCGAGCGTGCGGATCGACTACTCCGCCGAGCAACCGGTGGTCGCCGTACGACTGCAGGAGGTCTTCGGCTGGACCGCAGCACCGGTCCTCGCGGACGGCAGGGTCCCGCTCCTGCTGCACCTGCTCTCCCCGGCGCGACGCCCGGCAGCCGTCACGGCAGACCTGGAGTCCTTCTGGGACAACGGCTACCCGGGCGTGCGTGCTGACCTGCGCGGGCGCTATCCCAAGCACGCCTGGCCCGAGGATCCCCGCAGCGCGCCGGCCACAGCACGTACGAACGCACCTCGCCCCCGACGTTGAGTGACGAGCCGACCCGCGTGGGCTGAGCTGTCCGCGAACGATCCAGGTGACCAGCTCGAGGTCAGACATCCTCTGGCCTCGAGCTGCTCTTGGAGACGCCGCCGATCCGGCCCCAGGGTCGGCGGCCGGGGACCTGCGCCGGTGTGAAGCAGTTCACGCGTAATGACCTTTTGTTTAGCGTGTTAGGTGACTTAGCATTCAGGGGTCACCTCCTCTCGGGACACCTACGAAAGGCATCACGATGTCCACTGCTCCTTGGTCCCGCCGCTCGGCCCGGCTCGGTGTCGCCGTGGCCGCCGTCGTCGCGCTGTCGCTCGGGCTGAGCGCGTGCGGCAGTGACGACGCCGGGGGAGCGGGATCGCCGCCCTCCGGCGCCAGTGAGGGCACCACCGACCTGGCGACGCAGCCGCAGCTCGTGCCCGACTTCGAACCGGACGCCGAGCTGGTGGCACTGCTTCCCCAGGAGATCCGCGATGCCGGGAGTGTCGCCACCGCGACGAGCGTGGGCCTTGCGCCGATCAACTTCCCGGGCGCCGACGGGGACGAGGTGAAGGGGCTCAACGCCGACCTCATCGCGGCTGTCGAGCAGCTGCTCGGGCTGGAGTTCGACTCGGAGATCTACCCGAGCACGGCGGCCCAGCTCCTGGCGCTCGACTCCGGGCGGGTGGCGTTGACGACCTCGACGAACGGCGACACGGCGGAGCGGCAGCAGAAGTACGACTTCGTCGACACGCTCATCTCCGGCAACGTGCTGCTGGTCGCGGCCGGCAACCCGCAGCACATCGAGGCCGCCACGGACGTCTGCGGCAGGGCGTTCGGCGAGGTCAAGGGCTCGTTCTCGCTGCTGAGCGTGATCCAGGAGGTCTGCGCCGACGCCGGGCTGGACGAGCCGGAGCTGTCGACCTTCGACGATGTGCCCGCCATGCAGCTCGCCCTCACGTCGGGCCGGATCGACACCTACATCGGCAGCGACTTCTCGGTGGTCTGGGACCAGTCCCAGGGCCAGCGGGTCGAAGCGGTCGAGCTTCCCGAGGCCGGCGACCTGGTGCTCGGCTGGACCCTGCTCAAGGGCAACGACGGCCTGCGTGACGCGGTTGCCGGTGCGCTGCAGCGGCTGGTCGAGGACGGCTACTACGACGAGGCGTTCGAGCGTTGGGGTCTGACGCCGAACAAGATCGCGCCCGGCGTCAACGTCGGCGACCAGGCGAGCGGGTTCGGCGCGTGAGCCAGGCACCACTGGCCGGCATCAGGATCGTCGACCTCACCCGGCTGATCGCCGGCCCCGCGGCCGGCGACCTGCTGGCCGCGATGGGTGCCGACGTGGTCAAGGTCGAGGACGCCGCGGGTGACGCGATGCGCAACGCCCGCTCCCGTCGGGTCGAGCACGGCCTGACCGCGCCGTCGTTCGCGGCGTACAACGTGATGAAGCGGTCGGTGGTGCTGGACCTCAAGACGCCCGAGGGACACGCCCGGGCTCTCGACCTGTGCGCTGAGGCGGATGTGGTCGTCAGCGCGTTCCGGCCCGGTGTCATGGATCGCCTCGGCCTGGGCGTCGAGCGACTGCGCGAGGTGAATCCGCGGGTCGTCGTGGCACGGCTGTCGGCGTTCGGAACCGGTGCGGAGGCGGACCGTGGTGGCGTCGACATCGTGCTGCAGGCGGAGACCGGCCTGATGGCGGTCACTGGCGGGGCCGACCAGCCGCCCACCAAGGTGGGCCTGCCCATCGTCGACGCCGCGTCGGCGTACGTGCTGGCGTTGGGCATCGTGGCTGCGCTGCTCGGCCGCGAGCGTGGCGGCGGGGCCGAGCAGGTCGACGTCTCGATGCGCGATGTCGGGCTGCACCTGCAGGCCCAACCCCTCGCGGAGTTCCTTGAGTCGGGTCAGGAGCCAGAGCGGGTCGGCAACGCCGCGCCGTACGCCGCGCCCGCCGACGTGTTCCGCGCCGCGGACGGCGACCTGGTCCTCTCCGCCCACCTGCCGACCCACTGGACTCGGCTCACCGAGCTGCTCGGTCATCCTGAGTGGGCGGGCGACGAGCGGTTCGCCACGGTCGGCGCCCGGGTGGCGCACCGCGAGGAGCTCACCGCCGCGATCGAGTCCGTCCTGGGCACCCGGACGGTGGCGCAGTGGCTGGGGGTCTTCGCCGAGGCCGGCCTGACGGCCGGCCGGATCGCAACCTACGCCGATGCCGTCGCGGCCGCGCCCGACGACTCGTTCGTCGGCGGCTCGGACCACGACGGCAGCGCACTGCGCCTGGTGCGCACGCCCCTGCGCTTCGGCGGCTGGGACGAGCGGATCCTGCCCCGCCGGGTCCCGGCGGTCGGGGAGCACACCGCCACCGTCGTCCCGCGACCGGGCGAGCCGGCCGCGTGAGCGCGCAGGTGCTCCGGGTCGACGAGCCCGCGGACGGCGTCGCCGTGCTCACCCTGAGCCGGCCCGAGCGACTCAACGCCCTTTCGGCCGCCCTGGCAGACCAGCTCGCCGACGAGCTCGTGGCCCGGGCCACGGACGATCGCACCCGGGTCGTGGTGCTGACCGGGGCCGGCGAGCGCGCCTTCGGCGCCGGGATCGACGTTCGCGAGCTCGCCGAGGGATCGGTCGAGCAGCGTGACCGGCACCAGGCGGCGATGCTGCGCCTGCAGCGCACCCTGGCCGACGGCGCGCTGCCGGTGGTCGCCGCGGTGCGGGGCATCGCCGTGGGCGCGTCCTTCCAGCTGCTGTTGCACAGCGACCTGGTCGTCGTCGGCAGGTCCGGCCGGCTGGCCATGCGCGAGCTGGCCGCCGGCATGCCGGCGATCCTCGGCGGCTGGCTGCTCCATCAGCGGGTCGGGGCGCAGGTCGCGGCCGACCTCGTCCTCACCGGCCGATGGGTCGGCGCCGAGGAGGCGGTGCGCCTCGGTCTCGCCGCCCGGGTGGTCGCCGACGGCGACGAGCTCGACACCGCCGTCTCCCTCGCCGCGGCGATCGCCGCACTGCCCGCCGATGCCCTGCGGGCGACCCACGGCTGGCTGCGCCGGCTGCGCTCGACCGGGGCTCCGGCGACGTTCGCGGGGGCGGTCGACGCCGCCGACGACATCCTGCATGCCGCCAACCGCCGCGCGATCGCTCCGGCCGGGGAAGCGCGATCCGGAGGCGCGCGATGACCGCGCCCGACCCGGTTGCGGCGCTGCGCGCCGACCTGCCGGCGATCCAGCGGCTCGTCTATCTCAAC
The DNA here is from genome assembly GCF_024614185.1 of Nocardioides carbamazepini. Classification (GTDB taxonomy): domain Bacteria; phylum Actinomycetota; class Actinomycetes; order Propionibacteriales; family Nocardioidaceae; genus Nocardioides; species Nocardioides carbamazepini. The sequence goes on along the minus strand of NZ_JAHTLF010000024.1, from coordinate 20,417 downwards.
ACCGGCACGGCCGGTCCGCTGCCGACGCCGGTGCACGGCGCCATGGTCGAGGCGCTCGACACGGACCTCGCCCGCGGCCGGGCCACCGGACGGCGCTTCCGGCTGCTGGCCGAGCGTCGCGACGCGCTGCGGGAGGCGCTCGCCACCCTGCTCGGCGTACGGCCCGAGCAGTGCACGCTCACCGCCGGCACCGTGGACGGGATCCGCCGCGCCGCCGGGGCAGCGGACATCGCCACCGGCGATGTCGTGGTCACCACGTCGATGGAGCACCCCGAGGTGCTGGCCTTCCTGCGCGAGCTGGCCGCCGAGCGGGCCGCCCGACTGCTCGTCGTCGACCTCGACGGCGTCGGCCCCGCGGACGTGCCCGACGCGGTCGCCGTCCGGCTGCCGGACCGGATCAGGCTGGCCGTCGTCTCGCACGTCGCCTACGCCACCGGCAGCCTGCTGCCGGTCACCGACCTGGGCGATCTCGTGCGCGGGCGCGGGGGAGTGCTCATCGTCGACGGAGCGCAGGCGGCCGGCGCCCTCGCCGTGGACGTCGCCGCCAGCGGGGCGGACTTCTACGCCCTGCCCGGCCAGAAGTGGCTGTGCGGCCCCGAGGGCACGGGCGTCCTCGTCTCCCGGGACCCGACCCCCGCCCTGGACATCCGTCTGCCGAGCGGCGTCCAGGTCGCCGGGCTGCTCGCCGCTCTGGCCTGGCGCGCGTCGTACGGCGAGGCGTGGCTGGCGCGGCGCGTCGCCGACGGCGCGGCCCGGCTGCATGCCGGGCTCGCTGCCGTGCCCGGCATCACGGTCCTCACGCCCGATCGGCACGCCGGCCTGGTCAGCGTTCGGGTGGCCGGCCATCCGTCGGTCGAGGTCGCTCGACAGCTCGGCGCGGCCGGCGTCCTGACGCGGGACGTGGCCGCGGTCGACGCGACCCGCCTCTGTGTCGCCCCCTTCACCACCACCGAGGAGATCACCAGCGTGACCCGCATCCTGACCGACCTCGCCTCCACGGGAGCGCGGCGATGACCGTCACTCCGCCGGCCACCGGCCTCCTGCGCGAGCGCCTCGGCATCGAGGTGCTCGAGGCGTCGGCGGACCTGGTCGTCGCCCGGATGCCGGTCGAGGGCAACCGCCAGCCGGCCGGGCTGCTGGCCGGGGGCGCGTCCTGCATGCTGGCCGAGAGCACGGCCTCCCAGGCCGCGAGTCTCCATGCCGCCGGGCTCGGTGCCGTCGCAGTCGGCGTCGAGCTCAACATCACCCACCATCGAGGGGTCCGGGACGGCGATGTCACCGCGCGGGCCGCCGCCCTCCACCGCGGCCGGACCCGAGCGTCGTACGAGGTTGTCGTCACCGACGACCTCGAGCGGCGGGTCGCGACCGCCCGCGTCACCTGCGCGATCCTGGGGCTGGCATGAGCGGCGTCGCGGGCCCGGTCCTTCTCGACCGCCGCCGTCCCCTCACCTGGGTCAGCGGGCTGGTCGCGACCGCGCTCGTCGTCGCCCTGGTGCTGTCCCTGGCCCGCAATCCTGCCATGGAGTGGGACGTGGTGGCTGAGTACCTCACCACGGCCCAGGTGCTGGACGGCCTGTGGCTGACGCTGTGGCTGACGGCGGTGGTGACCGCCCTCGGGTTCCTCGGCGGCATCGGGATCGCGGCGATGAGGCTGTCGCGCAATCCTGTGCTGCAGGCCGTCAGCTGGGCCTACGTGTGGTTCTTCCGGTCGGTCCCGGTCCTGGTACAGCTGCTGTTCTGGTTCAACATCGGCTATCTCTACCCGAAGATCACGCTCGGCATCCCCGGCGGTCCGGCGCTGCTCGAGGCCAGCTCCAACGACCTGATCAGCGCCACGACCGCGGCGGTCCTCGGACTCACCCTCCACGAGGCTGCCCACGCCGGCGAGATCATCCGGGGCGGCATCCTCGCCGTCGACGGCGGCCAGGCCGAGGCCGGCACCGCGCTCGGGATGAGCGGCAGCCGGATCTTCCGCCGGATCGTGCTCCCGCAGGCGATGCGGAGCATCGTCCCGGCCACCGGCAACCTGCTGATCGGCACCCTCAAGGGCACCTCGATGGTGAGCGTGATCGCGGTGGGCGACCTCCTCTACTCCGTCCAGTTCGTCTACAACCGCACCTACCAGGTGGTGCCGCTCCTCCTGGTCGCCACCCTCTGGTACCTGCTCGTCACCACCGTCCTGTCGGTCTGCCAGTACTACGTCGAGCGGCACTTCGCGCGCGGCTCGCGCAACGGGCTCACTCCCACCCCGGTCCAGCGGGCCAGGCGCGCCCTCACGCGAGCCAGGCTCGTCCCCTCGCTCGGCAAGGAGGCACCATGAGCACCATCCCTGCGCCCCGGGTCACCATCCGCGGCCTACGGAAGTCCTTCGGCGACCAGCCGGTCCTGCATGGCGTCGATCTCGACGTGGCCGTGGGCGCGGTGGTCTGCCTGCTCGGCGCGTCGGGCTCCGGCAAGAGCACCATCCTGCGCTGCGTCAACCAGCTCGAACGCCCCGACGGCGGCACGGTCCACATCGACGGCGATCTGATCGGCTTCCGCCCCGACCGACGCCGCCCCGACGCGCTGCGCGCCCTCGCCCCACGCGAGCTGCGTCGCCAGCAGGCCGACATCGGCATGGTCTTCCAGTCCTTCAACCTGTTCCCGCACCTGACGGTGCTGCAGAACGTCATCGAGGCTCCCGTCGCCGTCCGCGGCCGGAGCGTCGCCCGGGCCCGGGCGACCGCGCTGGAGCTGCTCGACCAGGTCGGCCTCGCCGACCGTGCCGATGCCTATCCGCGTCAGCTCTCCGGTGGACAGCAGCAGCGGGTCGCCATCGCCCGCGCGCTGGCGATGGACCCCAAGGTGATGCTCTTCGACGAGCCGACCAGCGCGCTGGACCCCGAGCTCGTCGCCGACGTCCTCGGTGTCATGCGCGACCTGGCCCGGGCCGGCATGACGATGCTGGTCGTCACCCACGAGCTCGACTTCGCCCGCCACGTGGCGGACCGGGTCGCCTTCGTCGACGAGGGCCGGATCGTCGAGGTCGGCACACCGGCGGAGGTGCTCGAGCATCCGCAGCACCCACGGGCGCGGCGCTTCCTCGCCCAGCTCACCGGCGAGCCCTCGACCGATGTCGACACGCGGGCGGTCGCGTCGTGACGGCGTCGGCCCCGCCGGTGGCGGTCTGGTGCACCCGATGCCCGGTCCCGACCGCCACTGGCGTCGCCATCGACACCGGGCTGCTGTCCGAGGGCCTCGCCCGGTGCGGGGCCCGGGTCGCCTCGATCACCGGCACGGCGGCGGGCGAGGCGCACTTCGACCACCGGCTGCCCGCGCTGTTCCGGGAGGGCGGCAACGTCCCCGCGCTCTGGGCACGTGGCCGCGGTGAGGACACCCGGCTGATCGGCCTCACCTGGGTACCCGAGATGCAGGCGATCGTCGCCCGGCGGGACAGCGGACTGCGGGACGCCTCGGACCTGGCCGGAGCGCGGGTGGTCCTGCCCACCCACGGCGGCGACCGGGTCGACTTCTTCCGCGCGATGGCGCTGAGGGGCATCGACGCGACGCTGCGCGCGCACGGGCTCGACCTGCGCGACATCGTGCTCGTCGACGTGCCCTCGGCCCTGCCCGGCGTCACCGACACCGGAGCGGAGGGCTTCTACGGCTCCACCCTCCGCGCGCTCGAGGAGGGACTCGGCGATGTCGCCTACCTCAAGGGCGCGCCGGGGGCGGACGCCCTGGCCGCCGCCGACCTGGTCGTGCTCCACGACCTCGCCACCGGCGACGATCGCCGGGGCCAGGTCAACAACGGGACGCCGCGGACCCTGACGGTCAGCGCCGCGCTGCTCGACGAGCGTCCCGACATCGTCGCGCAGTACGTCGCCACCCTGCGCCGCACCGCCAGGTGGGCGGCCTCCCACCCGGCCGAGGTCGCCGCCGTCGTCACCGAGGAGACCGGATCCAGCCCGGCGGGTGTCGCACGGGCGTACGGCCCCGATCTGCACGCCCGCCTCGAGCCCGCCCTGCCCGACACCTGGCTCGACCTCCTGGAGGACCAGCGCCGGTTCCTGGTGCGCCACAACATCGTCGCCGACTCCTTCACGGTCGCCGACTGGGCCGACCGCCGGCCGCTCCTGGCCTCCGCGGCGCTCCTAGACGGCACTGACGGGACTGACGGCACCGGCCTCACCGACAGCACCACCGTTCCGCATCCGCCCGCCCTCAACCCTACGAAGGACGACTGATGAGCATCACGATCGGCACCCACCCCAACAACCTCGCCACCTGGATCCTCGCGCACACCCCGCACCTGCAGGCGTCGCTGCGCGCGGTGACCGACGTCGCGTTCGTGACCTACGACGACGGCCGCCAGACGATGCCCTACCTGGTCGACGGCACGATCGACGTGGGAGCGACCGGCACCACCCCGCCGATCAGCGCGCAGGCGGAGGGCCTCGACGTGGTCTACCTCGCCGCGTCCGAGTCGCACCCCGACCCCGGCGGGATCGTCGTGCCCGCCGACTCGCCGATCCGCGAGCTCGCCGACCTCGCCGGGCGCTCCATCGCCTTCGCGGTCGGGTCCTGGCAGACCCACGCGCTGGCCGTCGCGGTCGACCGTGCCGGCATCGCCTGGGATGACGTGACGATCCTCGACGTCCCCGCGACGGCGCACGCGCAGGAGTTCCTCGACACCGGTGCGGACGCCTGGCTGCTCGTCGACCCCACGTACACCGGCCTGGCCGGGCTGGTCGACGTCCGCGTCGTCGCGCCGACGGAGTCCCTGGTGCACAACCGGTCGATGTTCTTCGGCCGCGGGGCCTGGGTCCGCGAGAACCCCGAGACCGTCGCTGCCTATGTCGCCGCGCTCGGCGCCACCGAGCAGTGGGCCGCGGAGCACGTCGAGGAGGTGGCGGCCCTGCTCTCGACGAGCAAGCGCGGCGGTCACCCCGAGACCTGGCTGCCCGCACTGACCCGGCGGCACTGGGGCGTGCACCCGATGAGCGGCGAGGTGGTGGCCGAGCAGCAGCACGCCGCCGATCTCTTCCACCGCTTCGGTGTCATCGACCGCTCGGTGGCGGTCGTCGCGGCCGTGGCCGCGCTCTGAGCGTGTGGTGTGAGCGTCTCCGCCCACCAGCCCTCGCTCCCTGCGTCCGCACCCGTCCCGGACCGCGGCCTCACCGGAAGTCCCGTGCCTGCCGCCCTGCCGGCCGATAGGGTTCGCGACGTGTCGGTGTCCCCGGAACGGCGTCCTGCGGAGCTGCGCCTGCTGTACGCCGTGGGCCGCCTCGACCGGGCGATCCGCAACGAGCTGCAGGCGGGCCTCGAGCCGCTGGGGATCTCCCGTCCGCAGTACGCCACCCTCACCATGCTGCGTGCCCGCAGCGGCCTCAGCAGCGCCCAGCTCGCCCGGCGAGCAAGCGTCACCCGGGCCTCGATGACCCAGGTGCTCGCAGCCCTCGTCGACCGCGGTCTCGTCGACCGCGCGCCGTCCAGCGACCACCGCAAGATCCTGGAGCTGACGCTCACCGAGGACGGACATGCCGTCACCGCGCAGTGCGACGTCGTGGCCGACGCCATCGAGGCCAGGATGCTCCACGAAGTCCCCGAGGGTCAGCGCACCGACCTGCTCGACCTGGTCCGCACCTGCGTGCGGAACCTCGATGCCGGCTTCCCCGACCGCTAGGGAAAGAGTGCCGTCGGCGTAGGGGATGCGCGCGCGGTCGGACTGGGTGCCGATGGTGCCGTGCATGAGGCTGGCGTGGACGCAGCGGGACGGGTAGGCGGCTCGGCAGATCTCACAGGTGTTGTCGACGGCATCCGCAATCACCCAGAGCGCTCGATAGTCTCCGACCATGGGCGTGAGCGTGGGGGAGGAGGCAGACCTTCCCGAGTCGGTGCTGGTCCAGCTGCGCCGTACTGCGGCCGAGCTGTTGGGGAACGTGTCCTCGTACGCCGACGACATGCTCACCTACATCGTCGAGCGGATCCCCGAGGCCAGCGCCGATGACGAGCTCCGTGGGCTGACGCTGGGGTCGTGCTCGTCGAACCTCGAGGCGGCGCTGTCGATGGTGCGACACGGCATCGACGTGAGCGCCGCGGCAGCACCGGTCACCGCGCTCGAGCACGCCCGCGCCATGGCGGCCCGTGGCTACAGCGTCGACGTGATGTTGCGCTTCTACCGCATGGGCCACGCCTACTTCACCGAGCGAATCCTGGCCGGCATCACCGAGCTCGTGCCGGACCCGGGCCTCGCGGTCGACGTCCTGGACAGCCTGCAGCGCTACGCGTTCGCGTACGTCGACCGCATCTCCAGCGAGGTTGCCGCCGAGTACGTCGCCGAGCTCGACCGTATCCAGACCCGGGCCCGGGCAGCGAGGACGGATGCGGTGCGTGCGTTGATCTCGGGCGGACGGGTCGACCTGCGCCGCGCGGAGCGCACCTTGTCCCACCGGCTCACCGGATGGCAGACGGCCTTCGTCTGCTGGACCGATCGTGATGATGTCGACCTCATGCGACTGGGGGCAGCGGTCGGCGCCCAGCTCGGCTCGTCTCACCCGCTGCTCGTCCCGGACGGGGCCCAGGCGCTCTGGGGATGGGTCTCCACGCCCGCCGCCCCTGGGGTCGCGGAGAGCGATCTCCGGTCTCTGGTCGAGCAGGTACCGGATGCTGTCCGGGTCACCGTGGGCATGCCCGCGCAGGATGCCGGGGGCTTCCGGGCCTCGCACGTCCAGGCGCAGCGCGGACGACGGATCGTCGAGCTCGGTGGGCGCTCAGCACCGGTCACGTCCTACGCGGGGATCGCGCTCGTGGACACGATGAGCGGCGATCTGGACCTGGCCCGGTCCTTCGTCGCTGCCGAGCTCGGTGCCCTGGCGGTCGTGGGCCGGCGGGAGGACGAGGAGCGACGGGCGCTGCTCGCGGTCCTCGACGCGCAGGGCGGACTGGCTGCGGCGGCCGAGGCGCTGGGGGTGCATCGCAACACGGTGCTCCAGCGGATGCGGCGGGCCGAGGAGCGACGAGGGCGTGCGGCGACCGAGCGCGTGGCCGAGCTGCACGCTGCGTTGCGTCTGGCTCAGGTCCTTGGCCCGGTGGTGCTGGCGCCGGTGTCGGGCCAGGCCTGATCGTGATGTGCTGCCCGCACATGGGCATGGGCTCGGCACCCCTCGCGGGGCCGGTTCCTGGTTCGTACGTTGCCAGGCATGTCAGCAACCACGGAGCAATCCGCCGCCTCTCGTCACGCGCTCCCTGACCCGGGCGAGAGGGTTCCGACGATCTCGTGGCCCATCGTGGCCATCTTCTGCGCAGCCCTCGCGCTCTTCGCCTTCTCCACATGGGCGGCGTTGGGTGGGGCGCTCGCGGAGCCGGTGACGATCCTGCTCAGCGCGACCGCGATCTTCGTGCTGTTCACGGTGCTGCACGACGCAGCGCACTACTCGATCAGCACGCACCGCTGGGTCAACGTGGCCTTCGGCCGGGTCGCGATGCTGTTCGTGTCGTCGCTGATCTCGTTCAGGTCGTTCGCGTTCATCCACATCGAGCACCACCGCAACACCAACGACGACGACAACGACCCGGATCACTTCGTCAGCGGCGCACCGTGGTGGCAGGTCCCCGTGCGCTTTCCGCTGATGGACCTTCCGTACCTGACCTTCCTGGTGCGCAACGTGAGGCGCCGGCCCCGGGCAGAGGTGCTGGAGACGTCGCTGCTGATGGTCCTGAGCGTCTCCGTGATCGTCGCATGCGCGCTGACCGGTCACCTGTGGACGTTGGCGGTGCTCTACCTGATCCCCGAGCGGGTCGCCATGTTCGTCCTGGCCTGGTGGTTCGACTGGCTGCCCCACCACGACCTCGAGGACACGCAGCAGGAGAACCGCTACCGCGCGACCCGCAACCGCGTCGGCTCCGAGTGGGTCCTCACCCCGCTGCTCCTCTCGCAGAACTACCACCTGGTGCACCACCTGCACCCCTCGATCCCGTTCTACCGCTACGTCGCGGCGTGGCGGCGCAACGAGGAGGCATACCTCGAGCGTGACGCCGCGGTGGGCACGGTGTTCGGCCAGCAGCTGGACGCTGACGAGTACCGCGAGTGGAAACGGCTGAACGGCAAGCTGGCCCGCCTTCTCCCGGTGCGGATGCCGAAGCGATCCTCCGCCCGGGCCGCGGAGTTCCATCCGGTCCCCGTCGCCGGCGTCGATCGGCTGACCGCCGACAGTGTGCTGATCCGCTTCGACGTACCGGACCGGCTGCTCGACAAGTTCTCCTTCGAGCCCGGGCAGCACGTCACGGTCCGTACCGACCTCGGCGGCGAAGGGGTACGCCGCAACTACTCCATCTGCTCGGCAGCCACCTCCGGCAGCCTGGAGATCGCCGTGAAGCACATTCCCGAGGGCGCCTTCTCCACGTTCGCGATGGACCGGCTCCGCGCCGGCGACACGCTCGAGCTGATGACCCCCACCGGCTCCTTCGGCACGCCGCTCGATCCGCTCGCGAGAAGGAACTACGTGGCGATCGCCGCCGGCAGCGGCATCACTCCCATCCTCTCGATCCTGCGCACGACACTCGCCGTCGAGACCGAGAGCCGCTTCACCCTGGTCTACGGCAACCGGGACGACGAGAGCACGATGTTCCGCGATGAGCTGGCGGACCTGGAGGCGCGCTACGCGGACCGGCTCCGGAACCTCCACGTGCGCTCCCGCGAGCCGAGGCACCCGGCTCATCTCCGGGGGCGCATCGACCGCTCCAAGCTCGAACGATGGCTCGGCGCCGACTTCCCGACGAGCACCGTCGACGAGTGGTTCCTGTGTGGTCCCGTCGCCATGGTGAGCGACCTGCGCGACCTGCTCCTCGAACGAGGAGCCGAGCCGGACCGCGTCCATGTCGAGCTCTTCCACGGCTACCAGAAGGCAAGGGTCGCCGACGGCTTCACCTCCGCGGCGGCCTCCGTGACCCTGCGCGGCCGCCAGCACGAAGTCTCCCTGGAAGCCGGAGACACCGTCCTCGAGGCGGCGCTGAAGGCAGGACTGGACGCGCCGTACGCCTGCCTCGGAGGTGCCTGCGGCACCTGCCAGGCGAAGGTGCTGCTGGGGTCGGTCGCGATGGAGCAGAACTTCGCCCTCTCCGCGGCTGACCTCCAGGCCGGCCACGTGCTCACCTGCCAGTCCCGTCCGACGACACCGTCGGTCGCGGTCGACTACGACGCCTGAGTCGTCATGCGCACACTCGAGGGAAAGGTCGCGATCGTCACCGGTGCGTCGATGGGGATCGGTGCGGCGATCGCCGAGGAGCTGGCGCGCGAAGGCGTACAGGTGGCGCTCGTGGCACGCGGACGTGAGGCCCTGGAGGCCGAGGCGGCGAAGATCGGCGCATCCGCCCGGTCGTATCCGTGCGACATGAGCGATCCGGAGGCGATCGAAGCCATGGTCGCCCACGTGGAGCGCGACCTCGGGCCGGTGGCCATTCTCGTCAACAACGTGGGCGCGGGAACGTTCAAGCCCCTGCAGCAGATCGAGCAGCGCGAGATCGCGATGACCATCGACCTGCCGCTCGCGGCAGCGCTGCATGCCAGCCGGGCAGTCCTTCCGGGCATGGTCCGCCGCCGCGAGGGCCACATCGTCAACATGACCAGTCCCGCGGGCTACTTCCCGCTGCCGTTCATGGTTCCCTACACCGCCACCAGGCACGCCATCGTCGGCCTCTCCACCAGCCTCCGCGAGGAGGTCGGCCGCTACGGCGTCGGCGTCTCGCTCGTGTGTCCCTCGGAGGTCAACACCGGCTACTTCGAGCGCAATGACGCCGACATGGGCTGGTATCCCCGCATGTCCAGCTGGTTCCCCGTGCTCGAACCGGAGGCGGTCGCGCGTCGGACGGTGCAGGCGATCCGGAGAGACCAACGTGAGGTGATCTTCCCCTGGCAGCTCGCACTCGTCACCTGGCTCCACCGGCGCTTCCCGGTCGTCGGCCTGAGGCTCCTGAAGGCGTTCGGACTGTTCCGGCCGCGTCTCACCCCGCCGACGTGACGGGAACGGCCACGCCGTCGTCCCCGCCGCCCGGCCCTATCCCTGGACGCGCCGGGTCTCGTACGCCCACATCGCGACCTCGACCCGGTTGCGGGCACCGATCTTGTTCATCAGTGCGGCGACGTGGGTCTTCACGGTGCTCAGGGTGATGTGCAGCTCCTCGGCGATCTCGGCGTTGGTACGCCCGCGGGCGACGGTGAGCAGGACCTCTTCCTCCCGTTCGGTGAGCGGCTCGATCGGCTGGGCCGGGGGCGTTGCTCGCTCCAGGCCGGCCAGCGTGGTGAGCAGGCGGCGGGTGATGTCGGGCGAGATGAGCGCATCGCCGTTCGCGGCTGCGTTGATCGCCTGGACCAGCAGCTCGGGACCGGCGTCCTTGAGGAGGAAGCCCCGGGCGCCGGCCTTGAGGGCGCCATGGACGTACTCGTCGAGATCGAAGGTCGTGATGATCACGACGGCCAAGGGGTTCTCGACGCCGGGGCCGGCGAGCCGGCGGGTGGCCTCGACGCCGTCGATGCCGGGCATCCGGATGTCGAAGAGGCAGACGTCGGGACGCAGCTCGCGTGCCACGGCCACCGCCTCGTGACCGTCCGTCGCCTCGCCGACGACCTCGATCCCGGGCTGCGCGTTGAGGATCGTGGTGAGCCCGGTGCGGACCAGCATCTGGTCGTCGGCGACCACCACCCGGATGGTCACTGCGGCACCTCCCGCGCCATCTCTCGGGCCATCTCCCGCGGCAGGGTCGCCTCGACGGTCCAGCCGCCGGTCGGATCCGGCCCGGCCTGACAGACGCCGCCGAGCAGCTTCGCGCGTTCTGCCATCCCGAGCAGGCCGTAGCCCACGGTGGTCGCGGGGCGGGCCGCCTCGCCGTCGTCGTGCACACGCAACCGTACGACGCCGACGTCCCCGGTGACCTCCACCGTGACCGACGTGGCGTTCAGCGGATGCCGGATCGCGTTGGTGACCGCCTCCTGGCAGATCCGGTAGACCGCCGTCTCCACCGGTTGCGGCAGGTCGGCGAGGTCACCGTCGCGGTGCACCCGCACCAGGGGGCTCATCCGGGTCAGCTCGTCCAGGTCCGCGATGCCGCGCTGCGGTGCGTAGTCCGCCACCTCGCCGTCACGGAGCACCCGGACCATCGTGCGCATCTCGTGCAGGGTCCGGGACGCCTCCGCCTCGATCACCGCCAGCGCCTCGACTGCCGACGCCGGGTCGATGGCGGCCACCGCCCGGCCCGCCTGGGCCTGGATCGCGATGGCCGACACGTGGTGGGCGACGGTGTCGTGCAGCTCGCGGGCGAGCTCGCCGCGCTCGAGTGTCCGGACCTGCTGCACCTCGCGCTGGCGCGCCACCGCCCGGTAGCGCATCGCGGCCCCCAGGGCGAACGCCGCGACCAGCACGGTGGTGCCACCGATCACGTCCCCGAGGTTCCCGCTGGTCGCGAGACCCAGGACTGCCGGTACGGCGACGATCGCCGTACCGATCAGTGCCTCGCGGCCGGAGGCCCAGCGGTACAAGGCGTACGGCAGGAGCAGCAGGCAGACCATGGTGTTGAGCCCGGCGTTGGCGATGCCGTCGACGAGCATCGGGACGTGCATGACCATCGCGCCGCCGAAGCCGATCGCGGTCGCCCGGAGCGGATGGGTACGCCGCCAGAGCAGGGCCGGGATCACCAGGAGCGCGACCACGGTGGCCAGGGGCCGCGCCGGTACGTCGGCGCGGAAGGTCGCCTCGGCCGCGGCCGCGACGAGCAGGGCGGCGACCAGGGCCCAGTCCCACCACGCCCGTGCCGGAAGGTCCGGGGCACGGGGCTCGGCGAGGATCGAGCGGACGAAGGCGGTGGGCACCTCTGCAGCCTAGAGAGCGGAGACGCCCGTCGTACGGGGCACAAGCACGAGCTGCTCGTCGTACTTTCGGCTGAGGAGCTGGCCGGTCCTTGGCCCGATGCGGATCGTCCGCCGCCGGGTCACCGTGGAGACATGTCGAACCTCCTCCACCGACTCGGTCGGTCCGCCGCGACCCGGCCTTGGGTCGCCATCGGCGCCTGGGTCGTCCTCGCGCTCGTCGTCATCTCCTCCTCCGTCGCCTTCGGGCGCGACCTCGAGGAGAGCTTCGAGGCACCCGGCCTCGACTCCTACCAGGCCGCGGAGCTGCTCGCGGAGGCCCAGGCCGACGAGGGCGGGGTCACCGCCCACGTCGTCCTCGAGGCCGAGGCCCACGACGCGGCGGCACGGCTGGCGCCGGTGGAGGCCGCTCTCGCGGCACTTCCTCGCGTGCTCATGACGACCAGCGACGTCTCCCCGGACGGCACCGTCGCCCTCGTGCGGGTTCAGTACCCCGCGATCGAGCACCTCGATGCCTCCGACCTGGGCCACCTCAAGGACGCCGTCGCCGACCTGCGTGACGGGTCGGAGCTGACACTGGAGGCCGGAGGCGACCTGTTCTTCGCGTTCGAGGAGGCACCCACCGGGCTCGGGGAGGTCGCGGGGATCGTCGTCGCGATGATCGTCCTGCTGATCGCCTTCGGCTCGTTCGTCGCGATGGGGCTGCCGATCGGGATGGCGCTGTTCGGCCTGGTCATCGGCATCACGTCGATGAAGCTGGTGACGTACCTGGTCGACATCCCGGCGTGGGCGCCGCAGCTGGCGGCGATGGTCGGGCTCGGCGTCGGCATCGACTACGCGCTCTTCCTGGTCACCCGGCACCGGGAGAACCTGGCCCTCGGGATGCCGGTCGCCGAATCGGTCGGCCGGGCCCTGGCTACCGCGGGACAGGCGGTGATCTTCGCCGGAGGCACCGTCGTCGTGGCGATCCTCGGGCTGCTCGTCGCGGGGATCCCGTTCGTGACCGGTGGCGGGGTCGCCATCTCCGCGATGGTGCTCGTGATGGTGCTCGCCTCGGTCACCTTGCTGCCGGCACTCCTCGGACTGGCGGGGCACCGGATCAACGGACGCCGGCGTACGCCACACCGGCCGAGCGCCGGCTGGACCCGGTGGGGCACCCACGTGACGCGTCACGCCACGGCGTACCTCGTCGCAGGAGCGGTGTTCATGGTCGCCCTGGCCGCGCCGGTCCTCGCCCTCAACCTGGGCTTCCCCGACGACGGGACCAAGCCTGAGTCGCGGACCGAACGACGCGCCTACGACCTGATCGCCGACGGCTTCGGCCCGGGCGCCAACGGCCCGCTGGTGATCGCCGTCGACATCTCGCGGGACGAGTCCGTCGTGACGCCGCTCGCCGAGGCCGTCGCGGCCGACCCGGGCATCACCTCGGTCGGCGAGCCGACCATCGACGTCGCCGCGGGCGTGGCGACCCTGGTGGCCCAGCCGACCACGTCGCCCCAGGACGAGACCACGCAGGAGACCGTCGCGCGGCTGCGGAGCGAGGTCATCCCCACGGTGCTCGACGGCACCGCGGCGACCGCCCACGTCGGCGGCCAGACCGCGACCTTCGCCGACCTCGGTGACCGGGTGCAGGAGCGGATGCCGCGCTTCGTCGCGGCGGTGCTGGTGCTGTCGTTCCTGTTGCTCATGCTGCTGTTCCGGTCGGTCCTGGTGCCGCTGAAGGCGGTCCTGCTGAACCTGCTGAGCGTCGGCGCGGCGTACGGCGTGCTGGTTATGGTCTTCCAGTGGGGCTGGGCGGCCGGGCTGATCGGCGTGGAGTCGACGGTGCCGATCGTGTCGTTCATCCCGCTGTTCATGTTCGCGATCCTGTTCGGGCTCTCCATGGACTACGAGGTGTTCCTGCTGTCGCGGGTGCGCGAGGAGTACCGCCGCCATGGCGACAACACCCGCGCGGTCGTCGCGGGGATCGCCAACACCGGGCGCACCATCACCGCAGCCGCGCTGATCATGGTGGCGGTCTTCTCCGGCTTCATCCTGGGCAGTGACCCGGCGATCAAGATGACGGGACTGGGACTGGCCACGGCGATCTTCCTCGACGCGACCGTCGTACGGCTGGTGCTCGTGCCGGCCACCATGAAGCTGCTGGGCGACGCGAACTGGTGGCTGCCGGGATGGCTGGACCGGCTGCTGCCGGAGCTGGACTCCGCGTCGGTGGAGAAGCCGGTGGAGGTAGCGACAACCGTGTCGATCTGACTCTGCGCGGTGCCTCGACCTCGCAGACGCCCGTCCCTCCCGCGGACCGCGGGAGGGACGGGCGTCTGCGGCTACTGCCTGGTGTTCGGCGTCCCGGGGTTCAGCGACGCACCTTGCCCACCTTGAGCGTCGTCTTGAGCGGCGTGTAGCCGGGCGTCCGGGCCGTGATCACGACCTTGACGGACTTGCCGGCCCACCGCCTCTCGAGCTTCAGCCGCGACGTGGTGGCACCAGCGATCGGCTTGTTGCCGACGTACCAGCGGTAGCTGACCTTCGATGCCTCCGGGCTCAGCGACCCCGGCCGGGCGGTGAGCGTCCGGCCGACCTTCTTCACACCGCGCACCGAGGGCTGCTTGGCCTGGGTGAAGCTGCCCGGAACCGTGCCGATGGTGGTCACCGTGGTCAGCGTCGAGTAGCCCGCCTTGCGGCTGACGATCGCGACCTGGATCGTCTGTCCGGCCCACGCCGCGCTGAGCTCGAGCTGCGGGGAGGTCGCGCCCGGAATCGCGGTGGTCCCGCGGTACCACTGGTAGGAGACCGAGTCCGGTGACGGAGTCAGGGCGCCCTGATGGACCGTCAGCGTCCGACCAGCCTCGAGTACGCCGGAGACCGCGGGCTGTGAGAGCGCGACGAACTCCCGGGGTCCCGGCTCCTCGGACCGCTCCTCGCCCTCGGACCACCACGAGTCGCCGTAGGTCGTGTCGCGCAGGGTGTTCGTGACGCAGTGGATCTGCCCGCTGCGGCTGGTGTAGAAGTAGTCCTCCGCCCATTGGATGTCGGTCCCGACCTCGGCGAACCGCGTCTCGATCTCGGCCTGGAACAGATCCTGGCCGTCGACCGCCGGCACGTGCTGCTTGGGGATGAAGACCACGTTGTGGCCCGTGCCGATCAGGTTGGCGGCGTTGGGAATCTGCACGCCGACCCGTCCGTACCCGTTGTCGCGGTAGAGCACGGGGACGCGGATGATGTCGTCCTCGGTGAGTCCGACCTCCTCGCGAAGGACGCGCAGTCCACGGTTGACGCCGGCGTGGCCGATCGCGACGCCACTGATGATCCGCGCGTCGCTGACCGCCTCGGCCACCGTCATGCTCGGCGGGTTCGATCCGGTCGGCGGCACCAGGCCGTAGGGCGCGTAGAGCTGCTCGTCACCGCGGCCCGCGTCGACGAGCTCCTCGAGCAGGTTCATGGCCAGCTGCGGGTCCGCGGCGACCAGAGCCCAGCCGCGCTCGTTGTCGGCGGGGATCACCGAGATGAACTCGTCGATGTGACCGACGCTCAGCCAGCTCGTGTCCAGGGTGATCGGGTCCTGGAAGCCCTGCAGCTCGAGCATCTTGTTGAAGGCAGGATCAGCCGTGTACTCCGTCCCCGGTACGGCCCCGAGGACCTTGCGGCCGAGCGGGTACCTCTTGCCGTCGTGCTCGTAGGCCGGGATCGTGCCGTAGTTGCCGGTGGAGCCGCGGCTGTCGTAGCTCATCCCGGGGATGGTCGGCGGCACGTAGGCGGGATCGAAGTGCTGGATGCCAGCGACGTCGGGCCCCCGCAGCTCGGTGAAGACCACCCGCCCGGTCTGCCGGAACGGGTTGCCACCGGCATTGTCGCGACCGTCGCGCACCGGCGCCCGGACGAACACGCGCATCTGCTGCTCGCCCTCGGCGGACGGGATCGACATGAGCCCGGGCTCCATGATGTCCTGCGTCCAGATGTCGGTCCCGTTGCCGCCACCGCGGGCGCCTTGCAGGCTGGGCAGCCGCTCCAGCTCGACATCGGCGCCCATGCGCTCCATGCCCGCCAGGAAGTCGGTCGCCAGGGCCTCGGCGTTGTGCTGGCTGCGCAGCAGTCCCGCCGTCGGCTCGGGCAGCTCGGCCCCTTCGTAGACGGACGTCTCGTTGTCGGCCATGTAGAGCTTCTGGATCGGCATGCGATCGGTGGCGAACAGCAGCGGCGCGACCCGCATCTCCACCTGGTCGGTGGCGACCTGCGTCGTGCCACGGCGATGCACGACCCGAAGGACCACGGTGCCGTCCCACGATCCGTCGCGGATGATGTCCTTGCCCTCGACCCCGAGCTCGACACCCTCGCCGATCAGGCCGGCGGGCAGGGCGCCGTTGGCGGCCAGCGGGGTCCAGTCCTCTGCCGAGGCGCCGTCACCGCCCTTGACGAAGACGTTGACCTTGGCCGCACCGACCCCGCGGAGCTCGACGCGAATCGAGCCGACCTCGTCGGTGTCGACGGGCTGCACCTGGACGCGGGCGAGGTCCTTGACGTCGGTGTCTCCGTTGACGGTCCGGTCGGCGGCGTCGTTGCACGACGCCAGCTGGACGTCGGTGAGCTGACTGCCGTGGGCGGCGATCGTCGGGCACCGGCTGGTGTCGTCGTCCAGGTTCGCCAGGAACAAGGCGCCTCGGTCCTGCGACCAGGCGTCGCGGCCCTCGGCGTCTGCCGCACTCAGCACCCCGTCCCGATCGGTGTCCGCCAGGATGAGCGCCGAAGCGTCGACGGCTCCGCTCGCAGGTGCGGCCGTCACTGCCGTCACCGCACCGGCCGACAGGACCGATCCGGCGAGCAGCACCGAACCGGCCCGGCGCATCCCGCTCCGCAACTGGGGAATTCGTGTGTACATGGACTCTCTCTTCGCTCAGGTCACTCAGGGCCGACCCGCACGAGCCGACCTGGACCCGAGTCGATCACCGCTGGGTGCCGGAACCGTTCCGCCGGCGCTACGACGGTGTGAGTCCAAATGAGACGACCGGGACGCTCAGCCCGCCGTCTCGGCCGACTCGGGCTCCATCAGGCCGGCGGCCGCGACGCCGAGCGCCCGTACGCGCGCGCCCAGGGCGAAGCCGCGAAGGTCGGGCGTCCTGACCAGGTACTCCTGGGCGACCAGGTGCTTCAGGATCCGGTAGACGGTCGCCCGCGACATCGGCAGCCGATCCACCAGTTCGCGCGTGCTCACCCCTGCCCCCAGCTCGGCCACGGCCTCGAGCACCGCGAAGGCGCTGTCGACGGCTGCGGGCTGGCGTGCCAGGAAGCCGTCGCCCCCGTCACCGGCGGTCAGGATGGTCCTCCGGCGCCGCGGGGATCAGCACGTCGCACGCCAGTGGCTCCTCGTGCGTGCCCACCCGGCGAAGCCGGCGGGGGAGGAGGACGCCCAGCACGACTCGCCAACCCAGACCGAGAACGACGGTGCCGCACACCAAGGAGACCGCAAGGGAGGAGAAGTTGCCGGTCGCCCAGCGCCAGGTGACGCTGCCCACCCCCAGCAGGGCCAGGATCGCCAGCGCCGCCGTCGCCGGCCGAAGCTCGTCGAGCGAGCGCAGGAAGGGCACCAGCGCCAGCGCTGTACAGGCATAGGTGATGCACATGATGACGGTGGTGGCCTGGAGCAGGTTCCAAGACGCTGCGGACGCGCTCCTCCCCATCACCCACGCGACCAGGGGGCCGGCCAGGGCGACGGGGACCACGCACCAGGTGGCGACGACGGGAACGCCGCGGGGGTTGGTGAGCCCCAGGCCGGCCCACACGATGCCCTCGCGTGCGAAGGAGAACAGCAGTCGTGACAGTGCCGTCCACACGCACAGCGCGAGGGCCACCATCGACATGCCGAGGATGACGAGCGCAGCGGCGTCGAGGCGGGAGACCTGATGCCCGACGGCGAACCAGCGCCACGTGATGGCGGAGTCGCGAGTGGGCTGGACGGTGCCGACCAGGCTCGCAGCGAAGAAGAGCCCGCCTGCCACGAGCAGACTGATGCGCATCGAGACCGGAACGGCCCGCAAGGGCCGATCGGCCTCGAGTCCCAGCGAGGCGCAGCTCTCGAAGGCGACCGTGAGGGTGGCGATCAGCGCGGCACCGGCCATGATCCGCTCCGGCGACGCACCTGCCAGCGAGAAGACCTCGGGGCCCGGTACGCCGTAGCGGATCAGCCACAGAGCGAGGATGACGACCAGCAGCGACACACTCACCACCTCGGTCGCCAACGCCGCGCGAGTCGACCAGTGAATGCCGCGATGGATCACGAACAGGCAGACGGCGGTGAGGAGCAGCACGAGCAGCAGGCCGGTGTGCTCGCCGGGCTCGTCGCCGCCGCTGGCGATCCACGCGGCCTCGAGCCGGCGGGCGCCACCGGTCAGACCGAACCCGGCTAGCGCGCCGTAGCCCAGGACCATCGCGACGCCGACCACGAGCGCGATCGACGTGCCGAGGCCCTTGGCCACGTAGGTGTAGAGAGAACCGGCGGCGTTGAAGCGGGAGGCGAACTGGTCGAACACCAGCGCCAGCAACGCCGCGAGACCGAACCCGAGAAGGGTGCTCACCCAGAAGCCCGGCCCGACCATGGCCGGTAGGGCCAGCCCCGTACCCAGGGCGCTCAGCGAGGGAGTGAGGACCGCGACGGAATGGGCGACCAGATCGACCTGGTCGACCCGGCGCCGAGCCAGACCGTCGAAGACGGACCGGTCGCGGAACTGGGGACGGTGCCGCCTGTCGTCCCGCAATCCACGACCTCCGTCCGACCGGTCGGCACGAGTCTCTCGCCCGATCCGGAGGCGACGGTAGCGACATCATGAGGCGAGGGTGATTCGGTTGCATTTCTGCGGCATTTCGGTCAGGTCCCGTGGTGGAGATCGCGGCAGCGACCACCCCTCAACGACCCGGTGGACGGTGGACACCAGGTCGGGCACGTGCCAGGACGAGGTCACGTACGGCCACCAGCAGCGCGACGACGAGAAAGCCGAGGGCGACGGCTGTAGCGCTGAAGAGCGCGGTGCGGTGGACCTGTTCCGGCGCTGACTGCAGGCTCAGACCGGCGCCGTAGACCGGTGCGTAGTAGGCCATCGAGGCACTCGCGACCCCGAGGCTGTTGGCGATCCGCTGCCCGAGCTGGCCGATGGCGCCGGCGGCACTGCCGCGGTCGCGGGGCACGTCCTGCAGAGTCAGGGTGTGGTTCGGCGAGACGACGAGCCCTGCCCCGAGGCCCGACAGCAGCTGGAGGCAGGGGAGGGCGACCGCCAAGGTCGCGGTCGGCGCCTCGGCCCGGACCAGACCGAGGACACCCAGCACTCCGCCCGCCGAGACCAGGATCCCGGCGACGGTCAGGGCCCGGCCCCACTGGTCGACGAGCCGACCGCCCAGGTGGGCGCCGAGAACCGAGGTGAGCGACGCCGGCAGGGTCAGCAGGCCGACCTCGAGGGCGCTCAGGCCGCGCGCCGACTGGAGGTAGATCATCAGCGCCAGGTTGACGCCGGGACCGCTGGCGAACCAGGTGAGCGAGACCAGCACGCCGCTGCGGAACGTCGCGATCCGGAGCAGGCGGGGGTCCACCACGCTGGTGCGGCCGAGGGCGCTGCGGCGCCGGCAGTGCACGACGAAGGCCGCGGTGAGCGCAGCGGCGGGCACCAGGACCAGCCACCGTGCGGGCGAGTCGTCTGCCCGGCCCGTCGTGGTGACGAGCGGTGCGAGCACGAGCACCAACGCCGTACTGCCGAGGAGGACCCCGGTCAGGTCCACGTCGAGGCGGTGCTGCTCCTCGGCCCGCGTGGCAGCCACGCCGTCCAGTACCCGGTACGCCGCGACGAGCAGGCCCAGGATGATCGGCACGTTGAGCGCGAACACCCCACGCCAGCCGAGCTGGGGCAGCGCCATCAGGACGCCACCCAGGCTGGGCCCGAGCGCCGTCGCGAGGCTCACGCACACGCCGTACCGGCCGAAGGCGCGACCCCGTTCGGCCGGCTCGAACAGCTGCTGGACGATGCCCATCATCTGGGGCATCAGCATTCCTGCCGCGATGCCGGCCAGGGCTCGTCCGAGCACCAGCACCTCGATGCTGGGGGCCAGCGTGCAGATGAGGCCGGCCAGCAGTCCGCCCCACAGGCCCAGGTAGGCCAGGCGCATCCGGTAGCCGCGGTCTCCGATCTGCCCGGCCGGGACGAGTGTGATGGCGAACAGGACGACGTAGGCGGCTGAGACGAGCTGGATCCCGGTTGGTCCGGCGCCCAGGGACCGCTCGATGGAGGGGATGGCGAGCGAGACCTTGTGGATGTCCAGCAGCAGCATTCCCGCCGTGGCGCCGCAGACGGTGACCGCTGCCATGCGTCCGGCCCCGGTCGTCGCCCCGACCGTCCCGGTACTCACGCCGACCCCGGACGTACGACGGCGGCGGGGGCCCGGCGCGGGCGCGCCCCCCGCGTTAGGGCCGGGGGCGGTCCCCCCCACCCGCCCGGGGGGGTCGGGGGCGCGGCCAGGAGCCCCCGCACCCGGTATCCCCGCCCGGAGGGGGCCCCCCACGCGCCCCCGCGACGGGGCGGGTGTTCTGGGGCGCGGGGTGTGG
>NZ_JAHTLF010000012.1:215759-278008 GCF_024614185.1 Nocardioides carbamazepini | reverse complement strand
TCGAACGACTCGGACACACCGTGCAACTCGACGCCGCTAGCTGAGCAGCGAGTCCACTGCCATCGTGTCGGGCTCCGCCCGACGCGCTCACGCGCCTGCGCCGGTACAGGTGATTCACGGGTCTGTGTGGCACTTGGTCGGTCGCGGAAATCTGGGGGGACGCTGAGGGGCGTGGGTGACGGCTGGGGCGTCGGGTTCGGATCGGGTGGGCTGAACGGGTCGAGGGAGCGGGTTTGAAGGTTTCTGCGGTTCGGTGATCGCTCGGGGTCCGGGAAATGTCGTAGGTGACTGTCAGAGTCCATGTCGACACGAGTGAGGACCGGATGAGTCAGCAGACGATCAAGCAGCAGGCACGGCGTACGGCGCGGGAGATGGCCGAGAAGCGGCGGCGCGAGCGCGAAGAGCGGGAGCGCCGGGTGATCGACCTGGCCGAGCGGGTCATGGTCGCGATCGGTGAGCGCGACGCGGCGGTGGCCGAGACCGAGAAGCGCGCGGGTGAGGCGCTGCGGGAGTTGACCGAGCGCGAGGGCCTGTCCTTGGGCGAGGCCGTCGAGTGGTGCGGCGAGACGATCACCGTGCGCGAGGCGACGCGACTGCGGCGGCTCGCCAGTGAGCCGCAGGCAGGCGACGACGGCGAGCAGGACAGCGACCGTGACGGCGCGCAGGGCGGCGACGATGCGGCGCTGGCGACCGCTGGGAGTGGAGGAGCGGATGCCGGTTCGTCGGCTGGATGACGCCGGCCTCGCGGCGGTCGCGGCAGCGATCACCGATCCGGCCGTGCTCGCGCGGTACCGGGCGAAGGTCGCCACGGTGCCGGGGAGCGAGTGCCTGTGGTGGACCGGTGCGGTTGCCGGTCGGTCCGATCGTGAGCGCACGGACGGCGGCGGACATGGCCGGTTCTGGTACGCGCCAGGGCGGGTGATCATCGCGCACCGGTTCGCGTTCGCGGTGATGAACGGGGTGGACGTGCTCGCGGAGGCGCGGCTGCTCGGGCATCGGTGTCACAACCCGCTGTGCCAGCGGATCGCACCGGATCACGTCGTGGTGTCGAGCGCGGCGCAGAACCGCCGGGAGTGGTCGGTGCAGCGGCGGCTGCCGTACAGCCCGCTGGCCGATCCGCGCGGGCCGCGACGGCGGGCGCGGGAACTGCGCGACCTGGCGCGCGAGGACCCGCAGCTGGTGGCCGACGACCTCGCGCGGCTCCAGGAGCTGCTGGGCGAGCAACTGACGCTCTGGTGAGGTTGGGCCGACGCAGAAGGCCGCCCGCAGCGGACAGCGCTACGGGCGGCCTTCTGACTGAGGGTCAGGCGGGCTCGCCGTCGAGGAGGCGACCGAGCGTCTCCCACAGGTCGAGGTAGCCGTCAGCGTTCTCGGGCGACTGCTCGCTCCACTTGGCGTGAAGATCGCGGATGCGGTCGAGTCGGTCGAGACGGTCGGGGAGCGCGTCACGGGCGGCGGCGATGAACTCGACATCGGCGGCATGGCCGGTGGTCTTGAGGCCAAGCCGGTGGTTGTGCCCGGTGTAGTAAGCCACGAGGATGTTGTCGGGCAGCAGGGCGTCGGCGGCGGTGGCGCGGATCTTGTCACCGTCCGGAGTCCAGGGGCCGGGCGTGGCGCGTGCCTCCAGAGCGCGCAGGTTGGCGTCGTCGCTCATGCGGGCTGGTCCTCCCGGGCGGCGAGGTCGAGCCGCCCGGATGCAGCGGTCGCCACGGCGGTGATCCGGGCGGCCAGCGCCCGCAACTCGGCGGGCGTGCCCTGGATCGCCACCACGTCGTCACCGGCGAGGGTGAGGACCGGCTGACGATGCTCACCGGCACCCACCCAGTCCTCGCCGGGGGTGAACACCTGGACGCTGGTCTCGCGAGCGGCCAGCCACTCGATGTGCGCGCTCATGGGGTCACCTCGGCGGGCGCGGTGCCGATGAGGCGGCGGAACGCCTCCACGTCGGCCTCCAGGGTGAGCAGACGCCGGTGCTGATCGTCGGCTCGTGCGGCGACCTCGGTCAGCACCTCCCGCAGGCCGTCGAGGAAGGCGACAACGTCGCGGGCGCTGAGGTCTCCGCGTGGCGGGATCGGCACGCGAAGGTCAGCCGCGTAGGGAACTGCGTTCATGGCTACGCGGATGGCGCGCTGGTCATCCGCGCTGATCACAGTGCCGGTCGGGTCGGGCTGGGTCTGCTCGGTCATGACTGCTCCTGTTCGGTGGTGCGGTGGGTGTGCTCGGCGTGCAGGGCGTCCAGTGCCGTGGCGACACTGGACAGGGCCGCGTCCAGGTGGGCGCGGGCGGCCTCGGGGGTCCAGCGGCGTACGTCGCGCAGCCGGTGCTCGATGACGATCAGGTCGCAGGCCGTCTCGCTGAGGGTGTGCCGGTCCTTGGCGGCGCTGGCGTCGACGTCGGCGGGCGTGGCGGTCGGCTGGCTCATCGCAGGACGTCCTCGACTGCGCGGCGCTTGGCCTCGTCGAGCGTGCGGGTGTTGATCGCCCAGCGCTGCCCGTAGCCGCCGTCGATGTCGGCGTAGAACCCCGGGGCGAGGTAGGTCGCGTGGTCACCGGGCGTGATCCGGATCAGGTAGGTGCGCCCGTGCGCGTGGACGCTGGCGGTGTGCGCGGTCCAGCGACCCGGCCAACGGTCGTCGGCGTCTGCGGTGTGCCACTCCACCGGCGTGCTGTCGGGCGTCGTCGTGGCGGCGCTGGCGTGGGTGGTCGTGTCGGTCATGGCTCCTCCTTCGGTTGGGCCGGTGGCGGGCCGGACTCGGGGGTCTCAGCCCGCCGCCGGAGGAACTGGCGAGATGGTCAGGCCGGGGCGAGCGCGGTCCAGGCGCGGCGCTTGATCCGGTCGGGGTCGTCGCTGGTGAGCACCCGCGTGGCGCGGGCGGTGTGCTCGTCGCCCTTGGTGCGGACCGGGGCGTAGTGGTCGACGTACTCGGCCACGGCCTGGTAGCCGGCCCACGCGGTGTCGCGGATGCCGGCCTGGGTGTCGGCGTCGGCGAACAGCCAGTGCAGTCGGGAGCGGCGGCGGCGCTCGGTCTCGCGGGCTCGCTTGGTGGCGTTCGCCTCGGCCTTGCCGAACGTGGCGTCGATCAGGGCATCGAACGCGGCGTCGGTCATGGTCTGCTGGATCAGCCGCTCGGCCTCGACCTGGAACGCGTCGACGTAGGTGAACGTCAGCCCGAGCGCGTCGCGGGCGGCCTGCACGGCGGCCTTGGCGTTGCGGGTGTGCCGGATCGAGAACGACGACTCGTGGTTGCGCAGGGCCGCGCTCTGGGTGTTCGCACACACGACGCGGACCGGGGTGACGAGGATGCGGAACGCGCTTGAGCCGTCGTGGCTGTTGAGCGCGGCGATGTTCAGGTCGACGCGGTCGGTGCCGCCGACCGTGAGCGAGTCCGGCAGCTGCATGGTGATGAACACCTGCCGCCCGCCGCGCAGCGACCCGGCGGTGTCGAAGATCGCGCCCGACTCGTCGGCCAGCAGGTTCAGGAACTCGGCGTGGTCCTCGTTCTGCAACGGGGTGTAGCCGCCGCCGACGACGCCGAGCGCCTCGGGCGCTCCGGTGAACGGGTTGGTGCGCACCGTGGCGAAGCCGGGGACCTCGATCGGGGTGACGCCGCCCTCGCTGACCTCGGCGGTGGTGAGCGGCAACTTGCGGACGTCCCAGCCGCCCAGGTGGCCGAGCCTCATGGCTTCCTCGGCGGTGAACGCGCGGTCACGGACGGTGGTGCCCAGGCGGTGCCAGGCGTCCTTGCGGGCGAAGACGGCTGCGGCCTGCGTGCCGTGGGTCTCGATCTCGTGTGACATGTCGGGGTCCTCCCGGGTAGCGGATCAGATGAACTGAGTTCATTCTATGGTTTCTATTCCACTGAGGGCGGTTCTCCACAGGAAGAACCGCCCTCAGACGGGGGAGGGGAGCCGGTCAGGCGGCGCTGTCGCTGGCCTCGTCGGCGTCGTCGTCGCTGTCGTCCTCGGTGCTCGGCTGCGGCTCCCCGCCGAGCAGGATCCGCTCGACCTCGCTGGGCTGGTAGCCCCACTCCACGAGCGCGCCGAGCACGCGGGCGTCCCACGCGGTCGGGTTGCGCCACGAGTGCTTGCCGGTCGTGGCCTCCCACGCGGCGACGATCGCGGCGAGGGTGGTCATGGTCGCGGCCTTCGGCGTGCTCGCCTTGGTCGCGATCTTGTGGCACTCCTCGTACCCCGCGCCGTAGTAGCCGGTCGGGACGTCGATCCCGAGCAGCGTGAAGAGCATCGGGTGCCGGTGGTCCATGGCCTTGCTCAGCGAGTGGTGACCGGTGACGACGGCCTCGCAGATCAGGGCCTCGGCACCCTTCGGGGCGGTCTTGCGGGCCACGAACGTGGCCAGCCACTCGCGGCGCACCGTCTCCGCGCTCGTCCAGGCCTTGTTGTTGGCGATCACGCGGCGGCGCTCCTCGCGGCGGGCCTCCTCCTCGCTCTCGCCGCCCTCGTCCGCGCTGGCGGTGCTGCTGGACCCGCCGCCGCGACGACGCAGGCCGGAGGCGGCGAGGTCGGTGACGACCCACACCGGCACGTACTGCTGGTAGGGCTCGGCGGGCTCGTCGTCCTCGTGCTCCTCGTCGCTGTCGTCCTCGTGCTCCTCGTCGTACTCGTCCTCGGGGTAGACCCACTCCTTGACGACCTGGACGCGAGCGCCGGGAACGTTGGGCCACTCCTCCGCGGGCAGCGACTCGCCGTCCTCGGTGACCAGCCGCTCGATGCGCAGCACCTCGTCGGCCTCCGCGACATCCTCGGCGCTCAGCACCGGCAGGCCCTCGGCGCGCAGCCGCTCGACCTCGGCGGCGTCGGCCTCGCGCTCGGCGGCCTCGTCGCGCAGCCGCTGGGCCTCGTGCGCGAGCGAGCGACGCCACCGCTTGGCGTTCTCCAGGCGCTCGACGGCCTCGGGGTCGTGCTCGAACTCGGCGAAGATCGCGGCCTCCTCCAACGTCAGGTCACCGGAGTCGAGCCGGTTGCGGCTCTGGTCGGCCTTGGTGACCACCAGGGCGGCGTTCACGGTCGGGCGGTCGATGCTGGTGCGCTTGGCGATCTGCGCGGCGCTCACGCCGAGCAGGGCCAGCTGCTCCACGCCCGCGACGATCTCGGCCTCGCGCATCGCGGCGCGGTGGATGTTCTCGACCATCTGGTCACCGATCCGGTCGGCGTCGGCGGGCTGGGGGACGACGCGGGCAGGGATGAGGCCGGTGGGGGTGCCGACCTCGGCGGCGGTGACGGTCCGGCGCTGGCCGCGCAGCAGGACGTACTGGCCGTCCTCGTTGCGGTAGACCGTGACGGCCTCCAGCACGCCGCGCTCCTTGATCGACTTGCGGAACTCCTTGTGGTCGGCGCGCAGGTCGGTTCGGACGTTCGTGCCGATGATGATCGCGGCGGGGTCGAGGTACAGGAACTCCTCAGCCTGGACGGCCTCGGAGGCCTCGTCGGTGGCGGTCGCGGCGGGGGTCTGGATGGTGTCGGTCATGCGGCTGTCCTCCATGAGTAGAATAGAAAGAACTGACAGGACTAAGTCTCCCAGCGGGGGCCGACGCCTACCGGGCCACAGGGCGGACCTGTGGAAAGGTGGGCACCCGGCGAGGGTGGGGAAGACCCGGCCTCACCGGGCGCGGACTCCGCTGCGGCGGCGCGGCGCAGCTGCACCTCGTAGCTGGCTGGAACGGAAGGAACCGAGCGAGCGTGGGAACGGCTGCGCAGGACCCCGACCGGGAATGCAGCGGCGTTGGTGTTAGCCGCTGCAGCTCGACGCCGGCGGAGGAGACCAGGGGAGTGATCAGGTGACGAGCCAGACCACGATCCCGGTCGGGATCTACTGGAAACCCGGCGTGTGGGACCTCGCACGATCGGCCTACCTCGCAGACCTGGACACCGACGCCGACTCACCCGGCTCGTTCGTTGGCTGGCTCGCCCAGGCGCTCGAGCTCCACGCCCGGCGCTCACCGCAGCAGCGGGTCGAGCTCGCGGCCGCGGGCGAGAAGCATCCCGCCCTGGTCAGCGTGACCCGCAAGAGCTTCAACAAGAAGCACGACCTGCCCGCCTCGACCATCGAGGCGGTCGAAGACGCGCTCGTGGCCGACCGTCAGGAGCTCGGCCGGATGCTCGCCCGTTCGGGGTTCGCCCAGGAGGCAGTGATCGTCGCGGCCGAGGCGGCCCGCCGGCGCCTGGGCCGCGAGCTGCCGCCGCCACCGCAGAAGCTCAGCAACCGACCGCCGCGGCGCCGGCCTGCCCGGTAGCCGGCGAGGGCGACGCCGGCAGTTTGGGTCGGCACCTGGTCCTAGCGTGCTTCCCAGCGCCCCGATCCGGTACCCGAGAGCCGGTCGGGGCGCTTCTGCGTGCCCTGGGCCCGCTGCGCCGCCAGCCGGGCTCGAGCGGTGGAAACGACTTCGGCCGATGTGATCGCTGCCGGGCCTGGATGACACGTAGGTGACTGCGGGACCCATCAACGTCTCGCACTCACCTAGGAGGAAGCCATGTCCACCACCGTCACCTTCGCCGGCAACCTGGCCGAGGCACCGGAGCTGCACCACACCCGGGAGAACAACAAGCCGTTCGTCACCTGCCGCGTCCTGGTCAACCGCCGGGTCCAGAACGACCAGGGGGAGTGGGTCAGCGACGAGCCCACCGCCCACAACGTCAAGGTCTTCGGCTCGGCCGCCACGCACGTACACGACAGCTGCGGATCCGGTGACCCGATCTTCGTCCACGGCCTCGAGCGCACCGAGAGCTGGCCGGACAAGGAGACCGGCGAGAAGCGCACCAAGGACGTCGTGGTCGTCGACAACCGCTTCGGCGAGGTTGGCATCTCGCTCAAGTACGTGTCCGCGCGCATCGACCGCGCCCCGCACGCGGCCCAGGCCAGCTGAGGAGGTTCGCTCCGATGGATCTCGTCGTTCAGTCCCCGGACGAGCTGCTCGCCGCGGTGCCGCACGTCCTCGGCTTCAAGCCCGAGGAGTCGATCGTCCTGGTGCCCTTCCGGCCCGGACTGCCGATCACCCGCGTCGACCTGCCCCGGACCGCCGCTGATCGCGAGGAGGTCTGGGACGCACTCAGCGGCCCGTACGGCCGCCACGCCCGGCCCGGTGCCCGCCTCGCCATCATCTGCATCACCGAGGACCGCCGCAGCGCCGAGCTGGCCAGCCAGCACCTGTCCACCCGTCTCCAGGACGTCGGCATCACCACCCACATCAGGCTGTGGTCCGACGGCGAGCGCTGGCGCGAGTTCAACACCGGCCAGACCGGGCTGCAGACCCCCTCGACCGCTGAGCGGATCGCGGCCGCGACCGTGCTCACCGGCGCCGCCCAGCCGGCCGCCAGCCGCGAGTCCCTGGCTGCCTCGTTGGTCGGCGACCG
Organism: Nocardioides carbamazepini; assembly: GCF_024614185.1. GTDB lineage: Bacteria > Actinomycetota > Actinomycetes > Propionibacteriales > Nocardioidaceae > Nocardioides > Nocardioides carbamazepini. The sequence goes on along the minus strand of NZ_JAHTLF010000012.1, from coordinate 270,641 downwards.
CGAGCCCATCGCCCAGCTGCTCCCCGCGGCTCGAGCAGCGGCCGCGGCCAGCACACCCGCTGCGGAGCGGGACTGGGCCCTGGACCGCCTCGAGCAGTTCCACGCCGACGGCAACCGGCTCTCCGACGTCGACGGCGCGCGGATGCTGGTGGCGCTGGAGACGATCAGCACCCGGGACGCGCTCTGGGAGGACATGAGTCGGGAGAACTCCACCTCCCACATGGCCATCTGGACCGACCTCACCCGCCGCGGCCCGGACGAGGTCCGGGCGGCGCCGGCCTCCATGCTCGGCTTCGCCAGCTGGCTGCACGGCGACGGCGCCAAGGCCTGGTGCGCGCTCGACCAGGTGCCCGTCGACCGGCCCTACTCCATGGCCGCCATCGTCGCCTCGGCCTTGCAGAACGGCATCCACCCCCGCGAGTGGGAGCGATACCAGACCCAGATGCGCGACATCGCCGCCGACCTGGACGAGTCCTTCGTCCCCAAGCCACCCGGCCAGCAGCGCGACATCCCGGGCACGCAGCCCGTCACCGACCGCCCGGCCCCGGGCCGCTGAGGAGGACCGCGATGAACCACGACGACGACACCCCGGTGCAGCACAGCGCGACCGAGCGACAGCTGCGACGCCTGGTCGTGCCCGAGCCCGCGGCCTACGCCGCCGACAAGCGCCTTGACGTCATTCACGAACCCGACCTCGACCTGCTGTGGGGAGGCCAGGAATGAGCACCCCTCGCACCGACGTCGACGAATGGGTGCTCGCGAGCGCGGCGGAGGTCACCCGGAATGTTGCACGCCACGGCGTGCCCATCACGTGGTCGGAGGCAGCGGAACGGCTGCGACGCACCGTCGAACTGTTGTCCGGGCCGGTTTTCGTCATCGACGACGGCGGCACGTTCACTCCGTTGCCCCAGCAGGAGATTCCCCGGTGGCAGGAGACCGGGTTCGCAGAGTCTGTCGCCTGCGCTGCCGTTCACTACGCAGGCCAGCCCTACTACCCCGAGAACCCCCAGACCTCGCGAGTCGAGCTCGCGATTCCCTGGGACACCGCAACTGCGCTGGTGCATCTGCTCAGCGCACTCTTGGTTGCGCGGCTCACCGGCCCCACTCCCAGCTGCAACCAGGAACAAGTTGAAGCGGCGCAGCTGCTGAACAGGCTCAGCGCCGACGTGGCCTTCGAGTTCTCGCGTGACGACGACGCACTCCTGGGCGACGAGGAGAAGGTGGGGGAGCGCGTCTACCTCCTGATGCAATCCTGCGATGTCTGGCAGGCACTGGACCTCCTGGGCAACGGGAGGGAAGCGCTCCGGCTCGCCGGCGTAACGGACATGGAGATCTTGGACCTCACCCTTTGGGAGGCCCGCTGCTGGCTGTTCGGACCCTACGAGCAGGCGTCATGAGCACCCCGCACGCCGACGTCGACGACGCCGACAGGCTGGCCCGCGTCAAGCTCAGCAGTGCCATCGAGCCCGGCGACCTGCGCGTCACCGGGCTGGTCGGCGAGCTCGGCGCCGTCAAGGTCCTCGACTACCTCGAGGCCGCCGGCGAGGTAGAGAATCACTGGGGCTTCACCATCGGCCACGAGCTCGCCCACGTCGATCCCGGCAAGGTCCTCGAGCAGGCCGTCGAGCGGGGCATCCGGTTCGTCATCCCCGGCGATGCCGAGTGGCCCGACCGCCTCGCGGGCCTGCGTGGCGCCGGCGCACTGCACGATCGCGGCGGCGAACCAGTCGGGCTGTGGATCAGGGGAGCCGGCGACTTGAACCGGCTCGCAGCTAACGCGGTGGCCGTGGTTGGGTCGCGCGCCGCGACAAGCTACGGCACACATCAGGCGACGGAGCTGAGCCGGGACCTCGCGACCATGGGCCACACCGTCGTCAGCGGACTCGCGTACGGCGTGGACCAGGCAGCGCACCGCGGCGCCCTCCTCGCCGGCGGCCCGACCATCGCCGTCATGCCCTGCGGGGTCGACCGGCCCTACCCGGCCGCGCACGCCCAGCTGCTCGAGGCGATCGCCGACCGCGGCCTGGTCGTCGCCGAGGCGCCACCGGGAGCCGCGCCCACCCGCGCCCGGTTCCTCGCCCGGAACAGGATTGTCGCCGGCCTGACCGAAGGCACCGTGGTCGTCGAGGGCGCCATCCGCAGCGGCACCCTCAGCATGGCCCGGTGGGCCGAGGCCCTGCACCGGCCCGTCATGGGCGTCCCCAGGGCCCGTCACCAGCGCCGCCTCGGTCGGTGTGAACCAGCTGATCCGGCTCGGCCAGGCCAGCATGGTCACCACCGCCCAGGAGGTCATCACCGATCTCGCCACCCACGCCTACTCGGCGGCGAGAGATCAGCTCGACGAGTCCTTCGTCCCCGGGCCGGTGCGCTCGCCGCAGGGCCAGGCCCCGAGCTCGATCCCGCCGGCCTCCGCGCCTCGACGATGAGCCCAACCGCGCCCCTGTGGATAACCCGATGTCGCCGGCGTCCACGCCTACGCTGTTGAACTGACAAGGAGGCAACACCGATGATCAATCTGACCGACCCGCCGGCCGCGCCGGCCGTCCGCGTCGACTGGATCTGGACCGTGAGCGTTGAGCGCGTCCTGGAGGGTCCGCCGGACCTGCTCAGCTGGGCGAGCTGACCAGCTGCTCGTGACAAGCGAAATGCGGCTCCGGCGCGACGTCGACGCCTCTGCCCGACGCCGCGGCACCGCGACGTGCCCGGCAGCCTCCACCCCGGACACCCTCGACTACGCCCGGCTCGCCCAGGTCCCCGACTCCCTGGCCGCCGCGCTTGCCGCTGTTCCGGCGGCCTCGGTCTCGCCGAGCGGCGCTAGCCGACCTGGCCCGTCCAGTTCGGGTCAACCGGGACCGGGATCAGGTCCTCGACCGGCAGCCAGTCCATCTTCACGACCGGCTTGAGCGCGGCATCGTCGTGCCAGACGACCAAGGCGTCCCAGCGTCGGCCCTCACGCTTCCAGTCGAGGACGAGCCCCCGGGACGGCTTGAGCCGGCCCGCGTTCCTGATCAGCACGAACCGCACGTCGCCGTACGGTCTCCAAGCATCGTTCTTCGGCGGGTTGGCAGACACAACGTCACTCACTCGGTGCTGAGCAGCTCGGCCGGGACCCACTCCTCGACCGTGGCCCAGCGCCCAGGCCGCAGCTGCGCCACGTAGACGACCCGGCCCGCCCACAGGTGGCCAGCGCGGCGCCACTCGAGGAGCAGGCCGGGGCGAGGCTGCGAGCCGTCGACGGGCACGCTGACCCAGCAGTGTCGCCCTGGGTGATCCTGTCCTCCGGCCGCGCTGTTTGCCGGCGGCCGCGCTGGCGCTCCGGCCTGGTCGACGCGCACACGGTCCTTCAAGGGGATGCCCGCCCCGCGCCCGTAACCGCCCGCCATGCCTTCTAGAATAGAACAGGTGTTCGATCAGCACTGCCGGAGCGGGTTCGTACGCTGAGTGAGTGCCAACCCGCTGGGAGCCCATGCTGGCCAAGCCTGCAGCCACGCTGCCGGCCGGCTCGGCTCTGCCCGGCGGCACCGTCTACGAGCCCGAGTGGGACGGCTACCGGGCCATCCTCGAGCGGACACCTGAGGGCTGTCGGGTGTGGTCCCGCAACGGCGCGGACCTCACCGCCGGCTTCCCCGACATCGTCGACGCCGCGTGTGAGCAACTGCAGCCGGGCAGCGTGTTCGACGGCGAGCTCGTGGTGTGGCGCGAGGGCGCCTGGACTTCGCCGCTCTAGCCCCGCGGCTGGCCTACCGCGGCCGCCGCCGGCCACCAGCTCAGCTGGCGCCTGCGGCCTTTCTGGCCTTCGACCTACTCGCCGCCGACGACGCCGACGTGCGGGGGGAGCCGTTGCGGGTGAGGCGATCGCTTCTCGAGCAGCTCGCCGAGACTCGGCGGCCGCCGCTGCAGTTGACCCCGCAGACCGCCGACCCCGCCCAAGCGAGGCGGTGGCTGGAGGAATACGCCGGGGCCGACGTCGGCGTTGAGGGCCTGGTCGCCAAGGGCGCCAGCCAGCGATACCTCCCCGGCCAGCGAGGCTGGGTGAAGCTGCGGATCCACAACACACAGGAGGCCACCGTCGGAGCAGTCATCGGTCCTGTCGAGCAGCCGGTGCGGCTGATCCTCGGCCTGGTCGACGGAGCCGGCCGCCTTCGGGTTGCCGGCGCGACCCATCCGCTCAGCTCCAGGGAGTCGGCCGAGCTCGCCGCGGTGCTCGTCGGCGCCGATGACCACCCGTGGCCGGCAGAACTCAGCACCCGCCAGCTGGGCCGGTTCAGCCGCGAACCCGGGCGATCACCCGAGTCGAGCCCACGGTGATCGTCGAGGTCGAGGCGGACACCGCGTTCGAGCACGGACGGTGGCGGCATCTCACCCGCTACCGCCGGCTGCGCCTAGACCTCTCCAGCCGAGGGCGACCCTCTGTGGTCGAACCCCTTCGGCCGGGGCGTGCCTCGAGCTCGCCAGGCTGAGTCGGTCGGTTGCCGTAGTTTCTGCCCATGGAGACTCAGGGCCGCGCGTCAATCCGTTTCACCCTGAACGGGCAGCGCCACGAGTTGTCCCGTGACGACGTGGAGAGCCGCCTGGCCGACGTTGCACCCGACGCGATCCGCAAGCACGCCGTGATGGTCAACGGCAGCTGGTTCCCGGTCATCCAGGCGTTCGAGGTTGCCACCGGGATCCCGCGATCGGAGTTCATGTCGAACACCGCCCGCCGGCACCTGGCGGCACTCGGTTACGAGATCGCCGGCGACGTCGAGCCGCGCACCGCACCGCCGGTGGTCCACAGCGCGGTCACGCCGGCCGCCGCGGCGTCCCCGCGGGATCCCGACGAGCCAGCGGAGCTGGCGGGGGAGTGGCACACCGAGGCCAACGTCCAGGCATCCCTGGTGACCGCATTGGCGGCCGATGGGTGGCGGATCCTGTCTGTGGCGAACACTGCGACCAAGGAACACGGCATTGACGTGATCGCCTCCCGAGACGGCCAGACGGTCGGCATCGAGGTCAAGGGATTCCCCAGCCGCGGTTACGCCGACCCAGCGCGCGCGAACGAGGTCAAGCGCACCAGCCCGAGCACGCAGGCGGGCCACTGGTACTCCCAGGCGGTGCTAGCCGCGATGCGGCTGCGTGGCAAAGAGCCGGGGTGGCGCAGCGTTATCGCGCTGCCCGACTTCCCGCGCTACCGCGCCTTGTGTGCCGAGACGGCTGGGTCACTTGCCGCGGCGCACATCGAGGTGTGGTGGGTCGACCGGGCCGGCACGGTGCACCGACCGTGACCGCTGCCCGCTGGTACGCGAGGCCGGAGGGTGAGGGGATGACGCTCCGGAAGGTCCCGCGACTGGCAAGCTGGAACAAAGCCACCGACCCCGACCAGGTCCGGCTGCGCGAGTACCTCGAGGACACCGCCGAGCTGCTGGCACCCGCGATGGTGAGCGGCCCCTGGGCGCTCCGCCTCGACGTCGGGCTGCCACGCGGGCGCGACCTCATCGACATGGCCGACCTCGACAACTACGCCTTCCCGCTGGCCACCCACCTCCGGAGCCAGCACCTGGTGTCGATGTGGTGCACCAAGGGACACGCGGACATCTCAAGCGTCCTTGTCGCACCCGCGCACGAGACCCCCGCACCGGCACCGACCTACACCGTGCGCACCACCGCCTCGTCCCAGACCGAGGTCTACAAGGAGCAGGTGCGCACCGCGGTCGCCGGCGCCGCTGAGATTCCCGCTGGTGCCGTCCAGCTGCAGCTCGCCTTCGTCGTCGGCCCTCAACGCAACTGGCTCAGCCTCTGGAAACCCACGATCGATGCCCTGGACCCGCTACTCGGACGCACCCGACCCGACCGTGACTGGCATCCCAAGGACGGCCGGATCACCGACCTCGGACTGCACGTCGCTGTAGACCCCTCAATCGGCCACGACGTGCTGGTCAGCATCGCTGCGGCGCCGGCCGCCGCTCCCGGAATGGAAGGTCCCCAGTGACGCTCACCTTCGCCTCGATCATCGCGAGCGCTGGCCTCGACCCGGCTGAGGCGCCGGTCATCCGGCACGCCTACGTGCGTGAGCACGAAGAACGGGACCGTGGGCATCCACGGAGACTCCTCCGACGTCGAGATCCTGGCCTACACGAGCGTCCAGTCGGCCAACACCCGCACCTTCCCGGCCGCGCCTCCCAGGGTCTGGATCGTGTTCCGGCCTGAGGGCGGTGATCGCGCACGGCTGTGGTCGGTCCTGGTCAACAACGGCGAGACCGCGCACGACGGGCTGCTCCGCACCTTCCACCTCGAGCCGTCGGAACTGATGAGCGACCTGCGGAACCGGTTGGTGATCCAGTGGCGCTCCCCGCGCACCTGGAGGATCAACGCGACCACCGCGGCCGCGTATCCGGTGATGGAGATCGCCGACGCCGAGCCCGTGAGGTTCCCCGGCTTCGACGCCCTCACGCTGGACTACCCCCAGCTGCAGGCCGTCATCCGAGAGCACCGCTACGCCGCATGGCGCACCGCCCTCTCATCAGTGATCGGGGTCTACCTCATCACCGACACCCGCGACGGCCGCCACTACGTCGGCAAGGCCGACGGCGCCGAGAACATCCTCCAGCGCTGGGCCGCCTACGCGACCAAGGGCCACGGCGGCAACGTGGAGCTCCGCAACCTGGACCCGGCCAGCTTCCGCCTGTCGGTGCTGCGGGTCTTCGACCCGGCAACCCCCACCCGCGAGATCGACGCCGCCGAAAGCCACTACAAGTACGCCCTCGACTCACGCCGGTACGGCCTCAACCGCAACTGATCCGCCCACTTCTGTCAGTCCTGTGCGGCGGCCAAGCTCGCCCGCCAGCAGGCACTCACGCCGCGGGCGGTCGAGCTCGTTCGCCGGGAGGCGCGGGGCTACGTCGGCGTGCGAGACGCGGCGCCGGAGTGGGCGATGGGCGTGCCGCTGTTCGTCCACGACATGCCGCAGGGGGTGATCAGCCCGGTCGTCAGCAGGATGTCGGCCGAGGTCCTCGAGCGGCTCCGCGGCCTGACGCTGTTCGTCGCCACCGAGGCTGAGCGGCGCGCCCTCGCGCGGGCGTGCGGATCCAAGCAACGGATCGTGCTGTTCGAGGTGGAGATTCCGGACCAGCCGCGGCCGCCCGGGGTGACCTACAGGAGGGCCGGGCGGGTGCGGTAGACCTGAACCTGGTCGCGGAGCTCGTTGCTGGCGATCGCCAGACCGGCGAACGCCGCGGCCGCGGCTGCCAGGTTGAACGACGAAGCTGGCGTGCAGACGACGTCGGAGGCACTCAGCGAGCCGTCCTCGAGGCGGTCGGCGAAGGTGTCGGCGGCCGCGGCCGCGTCAGCTGCGTGCTGGGTGATCCCCGCCGGTACGGGCTTTCCGACGCCGGACACGAATGCCTCCCACACGAACAGTTCTGCGTCGCCGGCCAGCCACGGGTCGGGCCGGGTGGTGCACCGCAGCCCGGGGACCCCGGAGCCCACCCGCTCGAGCACCCAGGCCATCTGCACCAGCCCCGCGGCCAGGGCGCCGCTGCCGGCGCCGGCCGACCAGGGCCTGGAGTGACCGTCGGCGGTCTCGCCCTGGCGCGCCTGCCCCAGGGTCCTCCATCCGTCGACGGGCCCGATCGGACTGACCGGAACCATCAGGGGAGCCTCGAACCCGAGCGCCACGGGCACGCCGCCGGCGAGTGCCTCGAGTACAGCGAGGGCCGCGCCCTCGGGATGGCTGCCACCCTCGCCGACCGGTCGTCGGCCGGGAAGGTCAAGAGCGGCCCAGGCGAAGTTGTTCCGAACCGAGCCGACGTCGACGGCAACGACTCGCGTTTCCATCGGCGTCACGGGGCGAGGTTGACGCGGTAGATGGTCGGATCCGCGGCCGCGGCTACGGTCTTGCGGTCGTACTCGGCCAGCGTTGGGTCGGTGAGCGCGTTGGTCACCACTGCCAGGAGCCACGCAGTGTCGGTCTCGGCGGCGCGCAGCTCGTTGCGCGTCAGGAGGACCGAGGGCATGGAACTCGAGACGCCCTTGACCTCGATGTGACGCTCCTGGCCGTCGTTGCGGATTGCGGTCGTAGCGGCGTCGCCGAAACCGGCTCCCCAAGCTCCGACGGCGATCGTGCTCGAGGTCTCGCGCGGGTCGCCGGGGTGGACCGGTGTTTCGATGGGGCCGCTGTACTCCCGCACCAGGACGGGAACCGACCGTGGGTGCGTCCGGTAGCCCAGGCCGCGCTGGGTAAGGACCTTGACCAGGTCCGTGCGGAGCGGGATCAGCCGGTGGCGGGTCTCGGTGCCGATCTCGAGCAGTTCGGCCCACAGGGTCATGATGTTTCCGGGGGAGCGGTGCCAGTCGTCGTCGTAGGGCGCCGCGGTGTCCCACAGGTAGGCGTGGAGGAGTGTGAGGAGCTCTTCCTGCTCCTCGGCCGGGTAGGCCTTGAGCGGGACCCGGGCGCGGCCGAGTTGGTCGGCGCGGTTCAGGCCAGCACGGATGAGGTCGACGAGCCGGGCGTTGGAGTCGCGCGAGCTCACGGGTGATCGCTCGCCGTTCCTCGCGGGTACTCGATGTCGAAGTGCGAGGCGATGATCTCGGGCGTCTCGCAGCCCCAGCCGGCGCGGCGATCCATCGGGTCGGGATCGTCGTCGATGTCGTCGCAGACTCCCGAGCCGGATCCGCAGTCGCGGTGTAATGCGATGAACTTGCGGGCGAGCGGGTCGTTGATCGTGTTGAGTCGACGCATGGCGTCCACCCACCTCGAGACTGGTGCCGGGCTGTCGTCCACCTCGTACACCACGTCCATGTGCTCGGCCGCGCTGGCTTCCTCGTCGTACTCGTAGCGGACCATCAGCGCATCCCGAAGAACGAGGTGATCCGGTCGACCTGCTTCTGGTCGAGGAGCGCCGGCCGGCAGGCTCCGTAGGCGTTGGTCAGGTCGATCACCAGCTGACGGGTCTGGTCGAGGCTCAGGTCGATCGTCGCCGTCTCCCCGTCGATGCTGGTGACCTTGAGGTCGATGCGCTGGACGTCCTCGTCGACGTGTCGGGCATGAGCCCCGATCTTCTTGGCACGGACGGCCTCGCTGCGCTTGAAGAGTCCCACGGGTGAATCGTGGCACGCCGGGCCCCTTGGCCGGGCGAGAACAGAACGAGGCAGCCCGGGCCATGGTGCTTGGGCGGCGCTACAGAGAAGGCAGGGCCCGGATCTGCTCGGGCATCAAGGACATGTCGGCGCCGAACGGGATCACGGTGAAGACCTTGCTCACGTCGGCCATGCTGATCTGGGCCGGGTTCAGGGCCGGGAGTGCGGCGCCGAGCGGGCGGATGCGCTCCAACCCGACCTGAGCAGCGGCCTGGTCCAAGCGGTCGTCGTGATCCGGTCCCGACGGGTAGGTGCGGCCGACGACCAGCAGCACGACCTTGCCGATGCCGATGGACTCGGAGGCGTTGATCGGCCCGGTCTGGATGCTGAAACCGCTCGGTCGACGGAGAGCGTCGAGGTAGACCCGGGAGTCCCCGTGGAGCGCGAGGGCGTAGGGGACCCTGGGCGGATCAGCGGGCTCGACGTAGTCGGCGACCCGCGCGGCGTATACCCGAACGCCCTTGGGCGTGCCGCCGTGGCCTGTGCTGAAGCGTCGCAGGAGCAGTTCCCTACTGGTCTCGGCGGCGAGCACCCCGGAACCACGCTCGAGGGCGAACAGCAGCGTGACCCAGACCGCCCAGTCGCCGAGGTGGTCCAGCGTCTTGCGGGTCACGGGCTCGCCCGTCTCGATCAGGCTCATCATGTCGGGCCGCATGTGCAGGGCGCTCGTCGCCTGGTTGTGCGCGTCGCAGAGGGTCGTCCAGAACTGAGCGAGGTCCTCGCGGTTGGGGTCGATGCCGAACCGCTTCCACAGGGTCTGCGGGATGATGTGCTCGAGTGTCGGATCGGCGAGCGCACCGCACAGCAGGCAGGGACCTGAGCCAGGGTCTGGTGTTGCCTTGTGGGCTGTCGTGGTGCTCACTAGGTCGTCTTCGGCTCGAGGTAACCGATCGGACCGCCGCTGGAGACGGCGATGCAGCTGTCCATAATCTGCTTGGCCATCCGGCGCAGGTGGCCCGGCGTGTTCTGGGGGTAGGTCACCGACATACCTGGGTGAACGCGTGCGAGCAGCTGCCCTGCGTAGTGGTGCCGCGGGACGTCCTCGTCGGCCCTGGTGATGCTGTCGGCTCGCTCGAGGATCCGGTAGGCCGCGACCGGGAAGGTCGCCACGGTCACGACGAACAGCTCGTTGTCGACGACCTTGGCGGGGTCGGAGCGCCACCACCGGAGGCTGGCGGCCTCGAGCTCGTCGTCGCTGTGCTCGACGTGGAAGCCCATCCACCGGCGGGGGTCGGCGGGGTACTTCGTGCGGTCGGCCTCTTCCCGTGCATCGGTGCGCAGCACGGTGAGGGCGCCCGACGTCACCTGGAGCCGGTCACGGCCTGTCAGGTGCTCGACCGCCGTGGCTGTGATCGGCGTGCTCAGGATCCCAGCCCGGACGAGCTTGTCGACGCCGGCTGGGTTGAGCTCGAGCCGGGCGGCGGCCTGGGTGCGGGTGAGGGTGTCGGACTTGGGCGTGGGTGTCGCGGGTGGAGCGAACGTCGGCAGCGGCATGTGTTGTCCCTTCGGTAGGGGCCGGCCCTGAACCTCGGTGGTCCCTGGGCATCGGTAGGTCCACCCTACCTGTGCGTTGACTAACGCACGAATGGGTTTGCTGGGCCACCGGTCTCTCCGTCGGCGAAGCGGCGATGAGGGACCGGTTGGCGCCGTCCGAGAGGTCTGGGACGACTACCGCCTCTTGCCTCCCTCAAAGCTGCCGGGAACGAGGCGATCCATGGCGTCCCGCCGTTCGTGGTAGGTGACCTGCCCGCCGCCGCTGCACTCGGTCACGCCCGCGCGCGTCTGCTTGGTGTGGGCTTCCACTGTCCAGTCGCCTACCTTCAGCGTGACGGTCACGCTCTGCAAGCACACTGGGCACTTCCGGGTTCGAGTGGGCGCGGGCTTCTTCGTCTCGCCGCCGCTCTTCCCCTTGCCGGTGCCTCTGCTGGTCTTCTTGTACTTGCACTTGATGCACTTGCCCAGCTCGTCGTCGAAGGAGAGCACCGACTTCTGCTTCTTGCAGACCGGGCAAACCTTCGTCTGGACAGGTGCGGTGACCCTGCCCCGCTTGCCGTAGCCCTGTGCGCAGCGAGGTCGCTCGGGCGGAGCCGTCTGGGTCATCTGGGCCTGCAGATACGCCTCGCAGGAAGCATGGAGGGAGAGGTACTCCTCGGCGGCGGCAAGTTCATCAGGCGTGAGTGATCCGTCCGCAGCGTCCACGAGCTCCCGCATCCGACGAAGCTTCCGTCGGTGGGCGGGTTGCAAGCGATAGGCGTAGCCCATCCTGCCGGTCCTTCTCTGTTCAGGCGCGCCCGTTTTGGCGGTGCTGCAAGGGAAGCACAGGCGCCCGACACTAGAGACCGATTCCGGAGGTTCTGCGCGCTGCCTTTAATGAAGCCGTCGGACGTTCTCGGCGGGCGAGGGGTCTCGTCGCCCGAGGATGCTTGCCAACTCCGCCAGTGTGTCCTCGCGGAGCATGGTCGGATCGGTCGCCATGGCCTCGAGCAAGCTTCTTACTTGAGCTGGCGGGAGTTCCGCCAGCGACCGTTCGAGCTCGGCAATGCCGTCGCCTTCTCTGTCGACGATGTTGGCGCTCGCCACCAGTCTCATCTGCTCATCGCTGTAGGCACGGGCTGCAAGGGCAGCTAAGTAGCTAGCCTGCGCCTCTGCTTGCGACATGTCCGGTCGGTCCTCCGCCGGCGCCTCGATGACTTCCTGCCCTGGCTCAACGTTGGCTACGTCGATCACGCCGGTCTTGCGCGCCTTCCCGCGTGCGCGCCGCGCAACGATCTTGGCTCGTTGGGCGTCGAAGGCCGGCTGGCCTGTCTCCCGGCACCACTGCGCGAGGATGGGCTTCGCTCGCGCTATTCCCCGATCGATCAGGTGGGAGACGATCCCGGCGATTGCCTCCTCGAGTTCCTCCTGCTCGCGAGACTTCCGACGCTGTTCGATCGGAACGTAGACGGTCTCTGTGATGACGAGCTCGTCGGACTCGGTTTCGTCGTCAGGGATGAAGCGGGCGCTTCCTTTGAGGTTGCCATCGCCGTAGAAGAGGTTCTGGTGGAGGCCACCTTCCTTCTTATGGCCTGGGGTGAGGTCGTCGTCATCCCACTCGTAGTGCCCCTTGATTCGCCCATGTTCCTGAGAGTAGTTGCGGCGGTGCGGCCGGCTCCTGTGTTTAAGATGAGATTGGTGTTCCCGCCTGGCGGGTTGCTTTTCCTTCGTCGGCAGCTTCTGACGCCAATGTGGGCCTCTGCATGCTCGGTGGCAGCGTTCTCTCCGGCCGCATATGACAGGCGTTGTGCGGGTCACCGCTGCGGCCCGGTGGACGTCGCGATTGGTGGGCGTCCGACCTCGGGCACGGTCTTGCCGCGCAACCCAGGGTCCCCGTCAGGAGTTGCCGCCATGTCCTCGCGCTGATGCAGTGTGGCCACCGCTGAGGCCGAGCTGGTGGCGTCGATCGTGGCGTCGCTGGCCGCGCGCAGGGTTTCCGCGACAGGCGGGGGGAGTGGCACGAGGCGCTTGGCGAAGATGTTGGTGGGGGAGACCCAGACGACGTCGCCCTCGGCCGGCGGGGTGGCCATGCCGGCCTCAACATCGTTGTGCGCCCGGCGCGACAGGGCTCGGGCCGGCCCGATGAGGTCGGGTGCGTCGGCCTTCTCGGCGACGACCACCGCGAGCTCAGACCCGGCCTCAATCGCACGCAGCGTTGCGGGCACGGCTTGGGGCAGCCCTGGGCGGCGGGCGATGACCTCGGCGCTGGCCAGGGTGGTCTTGTCGTGGGTGACCTGGCGGTACGCGGCGCGGACCTCCGCGGCCGCGAGGGCCAGCGGCTCCTCGAGGCGGGCTCCTGGGGGAGCGAGGTCGCCCCAGCGGCTGGCCAGGTTGCTCCAGGACCGCCCTGCGTCGGCGATGGCCGGGACCAGGCGATCGGAACGCTCGAGCACGCCGGCGGTCGCGGCCGCGTCGACGAGGACCATGCTCGCGCCGGCGATCAGCCCCTGGGTGCGGGAGATCAGCAGGATGTTGGACGGTTCGAGGTCGCGGGCCAGCGCGCGGTGGGTCTGGATGTCCCAGTTGGCCAGTGCTTGCGCCAGCCGGCCGGGGTCGTCGACGGGGCGCATCGCTTCGCCGGCGAGGGCTTGGGCGAACCGGTCGGTCAGGTAGCTGCGGGCGGTGTTCTCGCAGGCGGAGATCCGGTCGATCCAGACACCGGTGGGGGCGATCGCGTAGGGGGAGTGGCGCTGTGCCAAGTGGATCCGTCGGCCGGCGCTGCGGGCGTCGTTGACGCGGTCGCGGCTGTGCTCGTGGAGCGCGACGTTCACGGCGTGGGCAGTGAGGTAGAGCCCGTGCATGATCCGGGTGCGTGCTGCCTCGAGGTCGCGGTGAGCGTCGGGCTGCTCGTGGCGGATCTCGGCGCCGTAGCGGCGGACCAGCGAGGCGGCGTTGACGAATGTCTGGGTCATCTGGTCGATGCGGGGGCTGGTCGGGCCTTGCCCTGGCCACGCCGTGCGGCCGGAGAGGCTGGCCTCGATGGTGGCGGCCTGGGCGGAGAGGCTGGTGATGGGCCGGTCACGCTCGTCGACGGCAGGTCGTCGACCGGGCAGGGATGCCCACAGGTCCTCGGCGGCCGCGACCATCGTTGGCCAGCTGCGCAGCAGCGTGCCGGCCGCGTCTCCGTCGACGTCCATCAGCAGCTGGCGCGCCAGGTAGTCGACGTCGAAGAGCATCTCGCCGACGCTGCGCACGTCACGCGAGGTCATCGGGATCTGGTCGACGTCGAAGAGCTCCTCGTCGATGTCGGCGTACGCCAGCCGCAGGTCAGTAGCCAAGGCCGCGGGCTTCCCGGATGAGGTCGCACAGGTCGACGACCAGTTGGGAACCGTGCACCAGGTCGGGCCGGTGCAGCGGCAGGGGACGGGTCAGCTCCTCGGCCTCGGTGAGCAGCTGCAGCGGCGTGCGCTCTTCGAGCTCCGCGTCGTCGTCGACGTTGGGCAGCTCGTAGTCGTCGGGCAGCAGAGCGCTGGCCTGGGAGTGCGCGAGATAGACGCCGAGGCCGAGGTCGTGCAGCGGCGAGTCGGCGGCGGACCGGTCGGCGTCGCTCCACACCTGGGTGGCGGCCTGGTGCAGCAGGAGGGCGATCGAGCCGAGGCGGTCCCAGGTGCCGTCAGCGTTGAGGGTGTCCACGGGTGTTCCTTTCGGTCGGAGGTCGGTCTGGCTCATGAACCCACGTCCGGGTCTGTCCCCGCTCCGGTGACCGGCGGGCTGTGGATAACTCGGGGGCGTGTCGGCGGCTGGGCGCAAACTGGTCTCGTTCGCCTATGTCGTACGGCGGTCGCCGGACGATCACCGCAAGCAAAGTCAAGAGATTCGCACTAGTGCTGACAGATGGAGGAGGGACGTGATGATGAGGTTCCCGATGACCGTGCTGAGGGTGATGACGCTGGCGCCGGCGCTGCTGGTGAGCTTCGTCCTCACCGTGGTGGTGTGCGCCCTGCTCCCGCCGGCCCTTGGCCTGGTGGCGTTCCTGGTTGCAGCCGGCCTGCTCGTTGCGCTGGCGATCGGCCAGTTCGAGGTGCCCGCGATCGCAATGCTGACCCGATCGCGTCCCGCGACCGCAGCTGAGCTCCAGGTGATGGCGCCCGTGCTCGCCGAGCTGGGTGGCCGCAGCGTCGGCGTCGACGCCCTGTTCGTGCGCCGGCGCCAGGGTCCGAGCACCCCGGTGTCGCTGGCGATCGCGGATCGCGCCGTCGTGATCACCCCCGGACTGGTCGATGCCACATACCGCGGGGGAGTGACCGCTGCGGAAGCGGCCGCCGCGATGGCTCATGCCGTCGGCCGGCGGCGACTGATCCGGCCACGGCTGGAGCTCGCTGTGCTCGCCGCGACGACGCCGTGGCGGCTGCTAGTCGCGACGTTCCGTGGCGTTGGCCGGGCCTTCGCCTGGCTTCCGTTCATGCGGCTGGCGTGGACGCTGCGGGGTGTCGTTGGGGTGATCTGCATCGTGCAGTCGGTCGCTGAGGGCCGGGCAGCTCCGGGGATCCTGGGCGGCGCGGTGATCGCCCTGACCTACCTGGTGCCGGCGGCCAGCCGGCGGATTGAGGCCTGGTCGGAGGCCGCGGCCGACCAGCTGGTGGTCTCCCTCGGCCTGGGCTCCGTGCTGGCTGGTCTGTTCCGGCGTCATGGGCATCCGATGACGCTCGAGCGGCTGCAGCGCCTGGAGACGGCCGTCGAGCAGCCTCAGCGGCCGCGGCTGCACCTGGTGCACGGCTGAGGACACTCTTTGGGCGTTGCAGGTCCGCGGGCTACTCGTCTTCCTGGAAGCCGGACGTGGAGTGGTGCACGCAGCCGCGGCCGTTGCCCTCGTGCGGCTTGTGGTTCATGCAGGGCAGCGACCCCAGCTTGTGGGAGCAGTCGACCCAGCGGACCGTGGTGCGGCCGGCGATGCGGCTGGCGTCCGCTGATGCGAGTGCGGTAGCCATCGCGAACCTCCTAGCGGCGCGGGCCGCGGCGGCGGCCGAGCTGGGGCCGCCGGTGCGCGGCCGTGTCGGTGTGGTCGTGCTGGCGACCGGACCGGTGGACCTGCGCGATCTCGGCGTCGGGGGAGGGGCCGGTGTCGGCGGCCGCGGCCTGGGTGGCCTCCTCGGTGGCCCTGATCTCCTCGGCGTGCTGACGGGCCTCTTCCTCGAGCGCGGCTTCCTTGCGAGCGGCGTCACTCATCTGAACTCCCATGGATCCCGTGGACCGGCACCGGCTGCGCCAGTCCTCCTTGGTCTCCTAAGTGCGGACCAGCGGTGGGAGCGATCACTTCGGCTGATCCGGTTGGCGCCCCGGGCAGGTCAGGTCGGCTGTGCCAGCAGCGTGGCTCCCAGCAGCTGGGCGGTGTCCTCGACGACCGTCAGGGATCCATGCTCACCGGGGCGGTCGCAGCACGGATGGGTTCGAAGCCCTCGTCGACGACGACGCGGTGCAGCTGGCCACCGCAGGCACGACATCGCCGGCCGGCGTGGGTGGGGCACTGGTCGACCGCCACGACGCAGGGCAGGCACGCCGCGGGCGTCGGTGGGCTCACTTGGTGGCTCGAACAGTACTCACTCAATTCGTGATCGACGCCGCCAACTTCATCCCGGTGAAGCGGACCGGGCCGGACAACCTCGACGCCGAGGACAGGGTGCAGGTCGGCGTCGCAATCGCTAAGGCACTCCTCAACGCAGGTCTTTAGACCATGAGAAGGCCAGTTCCCGCAGACCATGAGCGGGTCGACCTCCGCTTGAGGACGACGTCGGTCGTAGCGATCATCACGGCCGTACCCACCACGGTGGGGAGGAGAAGTCAAAGGGTTCGGCGGTCTGTCGCTCCCAGAGACGGTCTGATCCGTACCGCGGGTCTGGGTTGATCTTGCGGGTGACCACGATTGCCGCAACTACGGTGGAGCCGGCCGCTACCAGCCCGTGGTGAGCGGACTGTAGGCGGGCTCCGGTGGTGTAGGTGTCGTCGATAAGCAGCACCTTGCGGCCCGAGATGGCCGAGCCGGCAATCGGAATGAAGCCGGTGGGGCTGGCCTTGTTGAACGTCATCGCGCCCGGGCCAAGCTCGAGTGGCCTGGTGAAGGGACCGAGCGCATCGGGGAAGTTGGCCTCGATTGCCGTCTGGAGGGCAGGTTGGTTGGCGTGATGAGTAGAAGGAACTGCTACAGCGTCGTCCCAGGCCCCGAACCGGGCGACAAGCGCGTGGTGGTGCTCGACCATGTAGCGGGCCAGGATCGCGGCGACGTAGTGAGACTGTTCCGCGCGTACCGCGGGGTCGGGGTGTTCCTTGTAGTCGTGCATCCGGTCACGCAGGACCGACGGTGTGGTGTAGTAACTAATCGGGATGACCAGTTCGCACGGGTGCGAGACCTGAGCCGAGGTGCGTTCGCAACTGAAACAGGGCTGGTCCGGCCGGGTCCGCCCAGACCGACAGAGCGGGCACACGTCCGGGGCGTCCTGTGCCATCGGTACCAGCTCCGGTACGAGCATCTCTGAGCTGGTGATCAAGCCCGGGGTCACGTTGCCGCTACGGTGGCTTCGAGTGCTTGAACGACGGATGCGGCGCTGTCGACGAAGTGCACCAGCGACTCGGCAGCGTAGCTGCGGGCCCACGGTAGGTGACCGAGTAGGGGCTCCCAGAGCAGCACGGGCTTGCCCTGCTCCTGAGCGATAGTTGCCTCGATTCGTGTGCCGCTTCGCTCGGTCAGTTCGACGAGCAGGCTGGCGCGGGTGAGCCCCGCGATCAGCACGTTGCGCGCAGGGAAGGTGGTCTTGCTCGGCGGCTGGCCGAGTTCGAACTGCGAGATCACGGCACCGCGTTCGGCGATGCGGTCCCGAAGCGCGGCGTTGGCGGCGGGGTAGATGCGGTCCACGCCGGTCCCGATGACCGCGATTGTCCGGCAGTTTGTTGCCAGCGCTCCGCGGTGCGCGGCTGCGTCGATTCCGGCTGCGAGACCGGACACGATGGTGTGCCCGAGTGACGCCACGTGCCCGGCCACGGCCTCGGCGACTCGGATGCCTTCTGCGGTCGCGTCTCGGCTGCCGACGATGGCCAGGGAAGACTCATCGCACGGGTGGCCGAGCGAGCCGCGGACGTATAGGTGCGGCGGGGGGTCCTCGATCGACCGCAGCATCCGTGGGAAAAGGGGATCGGTGATCGAGAGTAGTTCGGCGCCGGAGAGAGGTCGACCCACCTGGCTAGGCGGTTGGGCCCACCGGTCCGCGGCCCGCGAGGCAGCCGTGACTTTGGCCGCGAGCGTCGCATTCCCAGGACTAACCCGTTCACTGATCATGCCTACGATCGTAGACAGTGGGTCCGACAGAATCAGTGCCTAGGAAGGGCCCTACTGCAAAAACAGACCTAGCGCGACCAGCCGGACCGCCGCGGGGATCGCAGTTGTGCGGTCAGCGGCGAGTTGGTCGAACAGGTCGACCGGCACCGGTTGCTGGCCGATGGCGTGGTTCGGCAGGTCGGAGCGCATTTCGGTCCAGACCTGTTCGGCGGCACCGCCGGAAACAGCGAGAGGGACCACGCTCATCCCTGCGGCACGGGCTCGCCTGACCTCGTCCAGGGTGCCGCGCCCGCCACCGAGGAGGAGGACGCACCGCACCGAGTCGAAGGCGCGGTCACGCAGTTGGGACGGTTCGGTCTCTGCGAGGCGAATCTCACCGAGACGTCTGCTCGGTGGGGTGAGGTCGCGCTCGTCGTCCCGACGCCGCAGCAGCACGAAACGGGCCGGGTCGTAGGCGTCAAGGGCTTGGAGGTAGGAGTAGCCGACGCGTGCCCCGACGTCGCCGGCGGCCAGGAGGCCCGGTACGTCCGCGGCGGCCAGTGCTGCGCCCATAGCGGTGGCGAGCTCGTTGAGGTCGTCGGGTGTCGCCACGGTCGGATAGGTCCCGGTGGTCCATGTCGGTTGGTTGGGCGAGCGGGCTGATCCGGAGACGAGCAACCGCATCGGGAGGGTTCGAGCAACCAGTCGCCCTAGCAGCGAGGTGATCTCGTTGTAGTCGGGAATTTCAACGACATTGATACCTGCCTGTTCGAGGTCGCGTGTCCTGGCCGCAAAGTGTCCGTCATCGTCATCGGGGCGCTTCATCAAGGCGTAGTGCGGCATCAACGGGCCGTCGGTGATCGCGCGGCGAATCATCTTGAAGATCTCCCCGAAGTTCGGGTCGTCGAAGGAGAAGCCCACGAACAGGAAACTTGAAGTTAGAAACTGCGCCTGAAGCAGGCGCCACAGCCGCGGGTGTGTTGCCTCGGCGTAGCGCTCGTAGTCGTTCCGGGTGATGACCAGTTGGTCCCTGCCCCCGACCGGTGTGGTCACTCCGTAGGGAATCGACCCGTGCATCTTGTAAAGCCGCCGGTCGCCCGCGCGCCGCAACACCAGTGCCTCGTCGTGCTCGACGACGTCCAGGGCTGAGTCGACGGTCTCAATCATCGCGTCGTAGTTCGTGGTCCAGAAGTCGCTGATCGGCAGTTTCACCATCAGGCGGTGATTTTGCATCGGCACTGGCTCGACGGATGCGATCCGCCTCACGACCTCATCTATCAAGATCGCGGCTCCGCCGGGGGCATCTTCGACGTATTGCGCCCACAACGGGAAGTCGTCCAGCCTTGGGACCCCGACCTGCACCGCAGCGCCGTCAACGAGGTCCTCCCAGAGCGGGAAACCTGCCCCGCGCGACAAGCCAGCGCCGACCAGCAGACTCGCTTGCCGCGCGTCGATGGCGGTGCCGAACGCCCGCACCAATTCGTCCGGCGTCATGCCCCCACGCTAGCGGTATGAGGGGCGCTCATTGCCGCTGCGCCCCTGTCGCGCAAGCGCCCAAGCGTCGTACCCCAGGCACTTCAAGGACTCGAGTGCCCGTTGCAGGATGTAGTGGCAGCATGATCTGCGGCCAGCGCCGCACCGCGCACCTGTCACGATCGCGCCCGTTGTTCGGTGCAGCACGTTCGGCCAGGTCAGGGCTGCAGGGGTCTTCTTCACTGCAGTCAACATCCGTATGCACGCGCAGGGTGACCCCTATCCACCTAGGGGAACGGGATGGGCCGGAGCGATCAACTCCGCCAAGAAATCTTGCCGCAGGTGAGTGGCTGCGCTCGGCGCGCTTGTTGCCGCTGAGGTCACGCTGCTTCGGTCGATGTTTCAGTGCTTGTTCAGGCGCTGCCGCTCGGTTTCTGCAGATCGGGAAGCTGGTCACTGAAACGGAGGTCATGCGGCAGACCTGCTGCGGTCGCAATAGCTTCGACCTCAGGGAGACGAGGAGAGCCGTCGCGGAAACGCTCGAATGCATCAATTGCGAGAACGGCAGCGAGTCCAAGACCGGTTGCCGTGGCATCGACGCGCTGTGCCGCACCGTTTCGCGAGGTCGACGTGAGGGCTCGCTGATTATCATCGACCTCGCCAACGATCTCGAAGTGCGCGGAGATCGTGCCGTACGACGGGTGAACACCTTGCGAGAGCTCGCGGTAGAGGTCGTAGAACAGGCCGCTCTCATCGAATCGGTGGCAGAGGACCTGAGCCGAAAAGCTCCGTTCGTTGCCGGGAATGGGATCGAGATCGAGGATTGGTCGCAGTTCGTCTTGGGTTCCGGTGGCCTCGGCGAAGAGTCGGGACCTCGTCATCCAGGAGTGCTTCATGTGGTTCGCAACCACAAGCTCGCCGCCGTGAGTCAGGAGGATCCACTGAGCTGTCAGGGCATGTTCCAGAGCGATACGTGCCGACGTCGTGGCGACGAGAGGGAACCGCTCCATCGCTGCGAGAGCTTGGTGCACATGATTGAGAGCGTGTGCGAGCATCGGGTAGGACACGCGGAACTTCACATTGAGTGCCGCTGGCGCCTCCATCGCCTTTGGTGACTGGTGCCACAGCAGCACGCACTGTCGGGCAGCATCGAGATGTGCTCGATCTGCAGCTCGATCGTCCGGCTCTGTAGCAGCGGAGTAGGGGAGGTCCATCATGCGAGGTTGACCCCCACGAGGAGATAGCCAGGACAACTGACGCCGTTCGTCTTCGGGGTGAGTACGCGCACCAGGCTTCCGGCCGGCACCGGCTCGGGCTCGATTGCATCCACTGGCTCTTGGAACGAGCTGAGCCAGACGAGACGTCCGTTCTTCAGCGTCAGCGGAGCAGGGAAGACCAGCTCTCGGGCAGCGACCGCGATGTTGGGTTCACTGATGATGATCCGTACGCCACTGACACGATCCCAGCGGTCCTCAATCGCGACCACGGTCTCGCGCTCGTCTACATCGTTCGGGGTGAGGGCAGCGCGGACAGCGGCGACGACGAACGCCTCTTGAACACCATCGACGAACGGCGGCGCATCGAACTTCCACGGCGCCCGATCGGCCTTCCGGCTCCAAAGTGGCTGCTCCTGAGCCATGTGCTCGGCCGTGTAGGCGACGCGCCACTTGTCACTGTCGTGCAACGACACCTTGATGGTGTTGATCTGGTTTGCGGCGGAGATGTAGACCTCGTCCCTATGGACCCAGAGTCGCCATGAGCCGGCGCCTAGTCCGGCGTTGGGCCCATCGACGATGCGGAGCGCGAACCTCCAGTGCTGCTTTTGACTCATGACATCGGACGATAACGGCGGCCTCCGACAGCGAGGCCGGCCAATGCCACAAGGTTCCGATTCAGGCGCTCGCGGGCAACGAGCCGCGGCCACGGAGGCTGTGGTCGCGTATCTAGCAGTTGCCCAGATGCCGAGGCTTGCTCCTCGCGATCGATTCGGGGTGCCGCTAGACCAGACCGCCCCGCACCGACGGCAGTCCAAGCGTCGGACTGTGCTCGACCAGCGCGAGGATCGCCTCCATGTCGAGGACGTCGCGGCACCCGTTTCGAGTCTTCCTCGATGTTGAGGGGTTGACGTGTGAGACGTCCCGCCTCGCCTCCGGTGTTGGGAGTGCTCGCGCCTCGGCCAGCGCACGGGTCGGCGGGTTGCTCCACCAGGACGCGAACAGGAAACTGTTGACGGCGCTACCGGCCAAGCTGATCAGACCCTGTCCCGAGTAGGAATCGTGAGGCGAGGTAATCGAAGGAGAAGCGATGTGATGGGTCGTTTGCTCAGGAGGTCGGGACGACGTAGATCGGTCCGATCTCGCCAGCACGTTCAGCCAGCTTCTTGCCGATCTTTTCGCGCTGGCCGCGTCGGCGACGGCTCACGGGCGTGAAGTCTAGGCGACACGTACACGTACACGGCCCCAGGAGGCGGTTGTGCCGACCGCTCGGGCCAGGCTCTGCGCTCGCCCAGTGTGTACGGACCGCTTGCGGAGTGACTGAGATGGCAGCGACTGGCCAACACCCGCGACTGACTCAAGGAACGGGCCGCTGGCATGGTATGTTTTCCGGTATGGTTGACCCACGAAATGCACAGTCGGTAGTTGAGGCACTCGGTCAGTCGCCGCTGGACGCCATCGGAGCCGCCGTCCGTGACACGCGGGCCGATCTTGGGACCTACCGCTCCACGTTGCCCGCGATGGCCGCGCGGCACAGCCAGCGGGGCATTCTGAACTGGGTCCACGACCAGTTCTTCGCACATGCGCGCGTCCAATTCGAGTCCAACGTCGAGGGCACCAGCGTCCTTGACCGCGAGCCGACTCGCGACATCTTCGTCGGGCACACCTTCCGGTTCCGGCTTAAGAAGCACGCCAATGACGACATGGTGTCTTCGTATCCAACCGATGCGTTTCTCGCGTTCGCTCTCCAAGACCCGCCCCAGTTGATCCAGGAGGTCCGCCTCATTGGCGGCTACCGCTGGGACTCGGAGACCCGTGAGATCGGTACCGCGGTTCTGTCCGCGCGCGATGGCAAGAGCAATGTGCTGTGGGTTGTCGAACTCGCTGAATCGGCGGCCGGCGCCGACGGACTCGTGCACTTCCAGCCGCAGGGCGTGGACCCGAACCTCCCGTCGCTCCCGACGATCGTCGAGACAGTCGAGATCGAGAAGGATTCCGGGACCCAATGAGCAGCATCGGCGAGGTCATCATCACCGGCCGCGTCGCTGCCGGAATGACCCAGGAGGACATGGCGAACACCGTCGGTGTCACGCAAGCCGCGATGTCCAGGTACGAGAACGACTTGCGTGAGCCCGACGCGGACACGGTCGAGCGGATCGCCGACGCTCTTGGCGTTACCGTCCGGTTCCTGGAGCGCGCCAGCCGCCCTGCCGCCGCGCTTGCGGTCGACGCACATATGCGGCGCCGCGCCACCGCCAAGCCGACCGTGTGGCGGCAAATGGAGGCGCAACTGAACATGCTGCGCATGCACTCCGACTTCCTCCGTGAGGAGGTAGCGCTCGCAGCCAGTTTCGCTATGCCGGGATTCGACCCGTTTGCCGTCGACCCTGCCGACGCCGCCCGAATGACGCGCACCCAATGGCAGATGCCCGCCGGACCGGTTCGATCTCTCGTCCGGTGGATCGAAGCTGCAGGCAGTGTCGTGCTCATGACCGACCTTGGAAACCAGCGCGTGGACGGGCTCTCGCAGTGGACCGCAGACCACCCCGTCATCGTCGTCAACTCGGCCATCCCTACCGACAGGATCCGGTGGACCCTTGCGCACGAGATCGGGCACCTGGTGCTGCATCGTGAGGACGCTACCGACGACGTGGAACGCGAGGCCGACGCGTTCGCCGCCGAGTTCCTCATGCCCGGACTCCTGATCAGGCCCGAGCTGTCCAACCTCACCCTCGGCAAGGCCCTGGACCTGAAACGTCAGTGGGGCGTCTCGGTCGCGGCACTCATCCAGCGCGCCCACCAGTTGGGTGTCCTTCCCGACTCACGACGGACCAGCCTCTTCAAGCAGCTCTCCGCCCGAGGTTGGCGAGTTCGCGAACCCGCCAGCGACGAGATCGCCCCCGAGAAGCCCGAACTCCTCGACCACATCAGCGCACACCTCCACGGACGGGGCCTCGACGACGGCGAACTTGCGCATGTCGCCGGCTACCGCTCCCCGGACCACAACCGCCTCATGCCACCACGCGATCGACCACTCCGCGCTGTGACGGGCTGAGGCGCACCGGGTGACGGCGCACTATCTGTCGGGCGCACCGGGATCGGTTGGCGGTCGTCCCGCCTCACTACGCAACGGGTTAGCTCTCAGCTGGACGCCCGGGTCTGCTGCGCGCGTTGGTGACATGATGACCTGAGCCTGCCGATCATCGCTCTGAAGCGAGTGCGCGGAGCGTCCCACAGGCGGCAGTGGTTTTCTTTACTGCGGTCAACATCCGCAAGTTCGTGGTGCGCGCGTCGCGTCTCTCGGAGCTGGTCGAGCTCGGCACGCTGACGTCGCCGGCGGCGCGCTTCCTGGACGCGTCGGTGCGCGCCGGGCTCAACATCTTGGTGACCGGAGGGACCCACGTCGGGAAGACGACCCTGCTCAACTGCCTGGCCGCCGCGATCCCCGGCGGGGAGCGGGTGGTCTCTGCGGAGGAGGTCTTCGAGGTGCGCTTCCCGCATCCCGACTGGGTCGCCCTGCAGACCCGTCAGCCGGGCCTCGAGGGCACCGGCGAGATCCGGCTGCGGGACCTGGTCAAGGAGTCGCTGCGGATGCGGCCGTCGCGGCTGATCGTCGGGGAGGTACGGGCCGAGGAGTGCCTCGACCTGATCCTCGCCCTGAACGCCGGGCTGCCGGGGATGTGCACGCTGCACGCCAACAGCGCCCGGGAGGCACTGACGAAGGTCTGCACGCTGCCACTCCTGGCGGGCGAGAACATCTCGGCGCGCTTCGTGGTCCCCACCGTCGCGGCGTCGGTCGACCTCGTCGTCCAGCTGGCCCTCGATCCCCACGGTGCGCGCCGGGTGACCGAGATCGTCGCGGTGCCGGGCCGGATGGAGGGTGACGTGATCGAGACGGAGCCGGTGTTCGAGTGGCGCGACGGGGCACTGCGGCGGGGGATCGGGCTGCCGCCGCGGCTCGAGCGGTTCGAGCGCCTCGGCATCGACGTCGTCGGCTTGCTGAACGAGGCGGGCTGAGCGATGGGTGCGCTGGTCGGGCTGGGGTTCGGGCTCGGCAGCCTGCTCGTGTGGGCGGCCTTCCGGTGGCCGCGCGAGGACCGGCCGGCTCCCGCGACCGGCCGGGCGCAGCGGCTCCTCGCGGAGGCCGGCCTGCGTGCCGTCGCGCCACGCTCGCTGGCCCTCCTCTCCGTCGGCGCGGGCCTGACCGGCTTCGTGGTCGTCCTCGGCATCACCCGGACCGTGCCGATCGCGACGGTGCTCGCGATCGGGGCGGGCTACCTGCCGTGGGCGGTCGTCGCGGGTCGGGTACGACGCCGCCGCCGCGAGTTCGCGCAGGTCTGGCCGGAGGCCGTCGACGACCTCGCCTCGGCGGTGCGGGCGGGGATGTCGCTCCCCGACGCGGTGGCCGCGCTCGCCGTCCGTGGCCCCGACGCCTTGCGACCGGCCTTCGACTCCTTCGCCCTCGACTACCAGGTCTCGGGCCGGTTCGGCGAGTGCCTCGACCGGCTCAAGGAGCGGCTCGCCGATCCCGTGGGCGACCGCGTCGTCGAGGGGCTGCGGATCGCGCGCGAGGTCGGCGGGGGCGAGCTCGGCCGGCTGCTCCGCAACCTGTCGGGCTACCTGCGCGACGACCTGCGTACCCGCGCCGAGCTCGAGGCGCGCCAGTCCTGGGCGGTCAATGGTGCCCGGGTCGCCGTCGCGGCACCCTGGGTCGTGCTGCTCGTGATGTCGTCCCAGCCGACGGTCATCGAGCGCTATCAGTCCGCGGCTGGCGCGGTCGTGCTGGCGGTCGGCGCCGGGACCTGTGCGGTCGCCTACCGGCTGATGATGCGGCTCGGCCGGCTCCCCGCCGAGCGAAGGATCCTGCACACCACCCCACGCCGTTCTCCGGTTCCCCCGCTGCGCTCCTCCACCGAACAACGCCGCAGGGACCCCGGATGGTGAGCGCGGCGGCCGCGGGCGCCCTCCTCGGCCTCACCGCCGCCCTCGGCCTCGGCCTGGTCGTGACGCGGGTGGTGGCGATCCGCCGGCCGCGGCTCGAGGACCGGGTGCTGCCGTACGTCCGCGACCTCGTGCCCGCCCGCCGTACGCCGGCTCCGGCCGGTTCCCGGGCGACGGCCGTCGTGGTGTTCGGCCCGATCCTGCGCCGCGCCGCCGACGGGGTGGAGCGGGTGGTGGGCGGCGCCACGTCGGTACGCCGCCGGCTGGTGCGCGCGGGCAGCCCGCTCACGCTCCACGAGTTCCGCGTGCAGCAGGTGCAGTGGGGCCTGGTCGGCTTCGCGCTCGCCGCTGCCTACGGGGTGCTGCGCACCTGGACCCGGCCCGGTAACCCGCTCCCGCTGCTGCTGGCGTGCGTCGGCGCCTTCGCCTGCGGCGTGCTGCTGCGCGACAACCGGCTCAGCGCGCAGG
Organism: Nocardioides carbamazepini; assembly: GCF_024614185.1. Lineage (GTDB taxonomy): Bacteria > Actinomycetota > Actinomycetes > Propionibacteriales > Nocardioidaceae > Nocardioides > Nocardioides carbamazepini. The sequence continues at coordinate 244,652 of NZ_JAHTLF010000012.1, read as the reverse complement.
TGCGTCGGCGGGAGGCCGCGATGCTCGCGGAGTTCCCGGCCGTCGCGGAGCTGCTCGCGTTGAGCGTCGCGGCGGGGGAGTCGCCCGTGGGAGCGCTGGACCGGGTCGTGCGGCGCAGCGGCGGCGAGCTGTCCCGCGAGCTCGGTGACCTGCTCGCCCGGATCCGCACCGGGCAGCCGGTCGCCGTCGCCTTCGACGGCCTCGCCGCGACCACCGGGCTGTCCGTCGTGGCCCGCTTCGCCCACGGCGTCGCCGTGGCTATCGAGCGTGGCACGCCGTTGGCCGACGTGCTGCACGCCCAGGCGGCCGACGTCCGCGAGGCGGGGCGCCGCGAGCTCATCGAGCAGGCCGCCCGCAAGGAGATCGCGATGATGGTGCCGGTCGTGTTCCTGGTGCTTCCGACCACGGTGCTCTTCGCCTTCTGGCCCGGCCTGATCGGCCTCTCGCTCAGCTACTGACCCGCCACGGAATCTCGGGAAGGAACCACCGTGCATCGACCACCTCGAACCAGACGCCACGACCAACGCGGCGACGTGCCCGGCTGGGTGCTGATCACGTTGATGACCATCTCGATCGGCGTGGCCCTGTGGGGGATCGCGCAGCCCCAGCTCGTCGGCATCCTGCAGTCGGCCCTCGACTCCGTGCGGTGAGCCGCGACGAGCGCGGCTCGGCGCTGGTCGACTTCACCCTGGTCACCCTGCTGCTGGTGCCGCTCGTGCTCGGCCTGATCCAGGTCGCGCTCGTCCTGCACGTGCGCGCGACCCTCGCGGCCGCCGCGTCCGAGGGCGCCCGGTTGGCGGCGACCGCGGATCGCGGTCCGGGCGACGGTGTGGCCCGGACCCGGTCGCAGATCGCCGACGCGCTGGCGGGTCGCTATGCGCAGGACGTGGAGGTGCGGAGGGTACTGGTCGACGGTGCCCCCGGCGTCGAGATCGTGGTCCGCGCCGAGGTGCCCGCCCTCGGCCTCGGCGGGCCCGCGGTCGGGCTGACTGTCGCAGGACGGGCCGTCGAGGAGGACCCGCGATGAGGCGCGACCAGCGGGGGAGCGGTCTGGTCGAGGTGGTGTGGCTCGGACTCCTGCTCCTGCTGCCCCTGCTGTGGATCGTGCTGTCGGTGTTCGAGGTGCAGCGCGGCTCGTTCGGCGTCAGCGGCGCCGCGCGGGCCGCGGCCCGCGCCTACGCGCTCGCCCCCAACGACGTGGTCGGCGAGCAGCGGGCCCGGGCGGTCGCGCGGCAGGCGCTGGCCGACCAGGGCCTGGTCGACGTCCCGATCGACGTCGGGATCACCTGCTCGCCGTACCCGAGGAGCTGCCATGCGGGCACCTCGGTCATCACCGTGCGGGTCGGGTCGTCCGTCGCGCTGCCGCTGCTGCCCGACCTGTTCGGTCTCGGGCGGCCGAGCTTCGCGCTCGACGCGCGGGCAACGGTCCCGATCGGTCGCTACCAGGAGACCGGCGGGGCTCGATGAGGGGTCGCACCGACCGCGGCAGCTCCGCGCCGCTCGTCATCGCCTTCACCGCGATCGTCCTGCTCCTCGTGGCCGTCGTCGTCGACGCCAGCGCCGCCTACCTCGCCCGGCAGCGGCTCGACGCCCTCGCCGACGGCGCGGCGCTCCAGGGGGCCGACGTCGGGGCACAGGGCGCCGACGCGTACGACGGCGGACTGGCGGCCGGCGACCTCGCCATCTCGCGGGCGGAGGCCGAGGCGGCCGTCCGCGCCTACCTCCGCGACACCCGGGCGGCGCTCGACCACCCCGGGATCCGTGCGACGGTGCGCGTGGACGGCGACCGGCTGGTCGTCGAGCTCACCGCTCCCGTCGACCTGCCGCTGCGCCTGCCCGGAACACCCGAGGAGCCGGTGGTGCGGGCGGTCGGCTCCGCGGTCGTCGACCCTGAGACCGGCTGACGTGGCGGGTGATCGGCCAGTGATCAGTCGAGGACCCCGGGCGCGGCGCCCTCGTCGTCCACCCAGTCCTGCCCGTCGTCGAAGAGGTCCCGGTCCTCACCCTCGCGCTGGTCGCGCCGGCGGCCCCGGCCCCCGGCGCCGCCCGCGGCACCGCCCCGGCCGCCGGCACCGCCCCGGCCCCCACCGGTGCCCCGACCGCCGGCCCGGCTGACCGGACTGCCGGCGGCACCCGGGCCGCCGACGCCGCCCCGGCCCAGCGAGCCGGGGGCACCGGTCCGTGCGCTGGAGCCGATGGAGCCGACGCTGTTGCCGCTGAGGCCACGGCCGCCGACGAGGCCCTTGATGCCGCGGATCAGCCCGGGCGCGCCGAAGGCGCCGGCCGCGAGGCCGCCTCCCAGCACGGCCGGCCCCATCTGGCCGAGGTCGGGGCCGCCGCCGGTGCCGCCCTCGGGACCCTGCTCGAGCGGCGGGAGATCCGGGTTGAGCGTGTGCACGATCGGGGGGCTGCCGGCGGGATGCACGCCGCCGACGCCGGGGCCGTTCGGGTGTGGCAGCCCGGGGTAGGTCCCGTTCGGACCGGGCAGGTCGCCGGAACCGACCCAGTGCCCCGGCATGGTGCCGTTGGGGCCCGGGATCAGCGGGACGTGGGGGAGGCCAGGCCCACCGGGCCCCTTGCCGCCGTTGTCCCCGGGCTGCTTCGGCTGTCCCTCGATCTTCTCCAGGGCGGTGACGGCCTCGTCGTAGCGGGTGAGCAGGGCCTTGATCTTCTCGCGTGCCTTCTCGTCGGCGTCGCCGTAGGTCGTGACCTTGTCGTTGTAGGTCGTGACCTTGTCGGCGTACTTCGCGATGGCGTCGGCGTCGGCATCGACGTCGCCCGTCAGCTCGGGGGCGGTCGGAGCGGTGGCCGGCGGAGCGTCCGGTGCTCCCAGCGCGGCCTTCTCCGCCTCGGCCATGGCGGTCGCGGCGGCACTGAGCGCGGTCGACACCGCGCTCATCTGGTCGCGTCGCTTGCCGATCTTGGCGGCCGCCTGGGTGAACGCGGTCTTGGCCGCGTCGCGGGTCTCGGGGCCACCGATGCCGGCCGGGATCGCGGTGCTGGCGGTGTCGAGCGCTTCGTGGATCGTCCCGAGCGCGATGGTGGTGGCGGCCCACGAGGCCTGGGCGGTCGTCACGTCGTCACTGGACATCCCCGTCGTGCGGCGGAGCAGGTCCTGCAGGTGCACGCCGGCCATCAGAGCTCACCATCCTCGTCGCTGTCGGTCCCGAGATCGAGGCCCACGGTGCGGTTCAGGGCCAGTCGCAGGTCCGCCTCGGCCTGCTCGTCCGCCTCGGTGATGACGCCCTTGGCCGCCAGGATCGCGGACTGGAAGACACCGAGGTCCTCGCGCATCTCCACGAGGGAGTCGACGATCACGCCGTGCGCGCGGGTGTGCTCGTTGGCCAGCCGGGTCGACTCGATGCCCTGGCCGAAGGAGCCGGCGGGGATCGCACCGTCGCCGGTGAACTTCAGGCCCTTGATGGCCTCGATCTGCTCGTCGAGCGTCTTGTAGACCGAGGCGACCTGCGCCTCGATGATCAGCAGCTCGAGGTCCTTCAGCCCGACCAGGAACGCCGGGTTGAACAGCGGCGGGAAGATCGGCGGTAGGGGGAGCGGTCCGATGGTCATGCGCGTTCCTTTGAGGTTCCCGAGGGACAGGCGACAGGAGGGGGCTACCCATCGGGTCGCCCGGGCAAACGACCATGTTGCCGGTTGCTACTCTCGGTGCCGTCCGCCGGGGTCTGGAGAGGATGGTCCGATGATCTCTCGGGTGGTGCGTCCGGCCCTGCGTCCGATGCTGGCCGGGCTCCTGGTGCTCGCGCTGGCCGGCTGCTCCGACGACGACCGGTCCGGCCCCGGGGCCGACCCCACGACGGCCTCCACGACCGGCACGACCGCCACGACGCCGACGGACACCGGTTCACCGGCTCCGACGCCGTCCGTGGCGCCCGCGACCGGAACGGAGATCAGTGTCGAGTCCGTGAGCATGCGGCTGACCGCGTCGCCGGACTGGAAGGTCAGCCGGTTCGGGACGACCGTCACCGGGGGCCTCTACGTCGAGGGGGCGGGCATCGTCAACGCCACCGTGACCGACATCCTCGCCGGGCCCGGGCTGGACACGGAGGACAAGGCGGTCTCCTACGAGCGCTCGCTGGCGGGTACGCCGCTGCCACCGACCCGCGTCGCCGACCGGGTCGTCGACGGGACGACCTGCTTCGTGCTCGAGGCGCGCACCGGCGAGGGGCACCGCTATATCGTCGGCGGTGTGACCGGCGGCCGCTTCTTCTCCGTCGAGTTCGTCGTGCCGGCCACGGTGCCGGACGGTGACCAGCTGATCGAGCAGATGCTCGCGAGCGTCGAGATCGCCGGCCAGGGCTGACCCGCACCGACACGACGAGGGGCGTGCCCGAACGGGCACGCCCCTCGTCGTTGCGGGGTCCTGTGGTCGGTCGCCGCCCGCTAGCGGCCGCCGTGATCGGACGTCGGCAGATAGCTCTCGTCGCCGGCGAAGAACACGTCGAACCCGCTCGAGGTCACCATCGACCGCCACCGCGAGTCGACGGAGCAGTGACCGACGCCGTCCTGGTTCGTGACCGTCTCGCAGATCAGCCGCTGACCGTCACCGCCCGGGAGCGACGCTGCGGTGCGGAAGACCAGCGGCCGGCCGGCGAGCGGCCGACCCTGCGGGTCGTTCAGGGTGGCGTAGACGTCCCGCACGTAGCCGAGGACGAGCGCCGTGCGCAGGTCGTCGAGCCGGGCCACGGCCCGGTCGACCACCTGGGTCAGCTCCGGGGAGGTGCTGGCGGCCCGTGAGCCGCTCCCCGAGTACGACGCCGTCAGAGTGTGGCTCCCGGTGGCCAGCCCGTCGACGTCGAGCGTCGCCCGCTGGCTGCCGTCGACCGTCGCCAGCGTCGCCGTGCCGAGCACGTCGCCGCCGGACCGGAAGGTCACCGTCCCGGTGGGCTTCCCGGAGGTGGGCGTCGTGTCGGCCACGGTCGCGGTCAGCGTCACCCGGTCGCCGTACGACGAGGGGTTGGCGCTGGACGCGATCCCGGTCACCGTCACGCCGACGCCGACGACCTGGGAGGTGGTCTCCGTCGAGCCCTCGAAGGTCACGCTGCCGCCGTAGGTCGCCCGGACCTCGTGGGTGCCGGCCGTCAGCGTGGTCGTCGTGTAGGACGCCGTGCTGGTGTTGGCCGCGGAGGCCGGTGCCAGGCTGGTCGCGCCGAGCAGGGTGCTGCCCGACCAGAACTGCACGACGCCGGTGGGCCGGCCGGTGGCGGGGGCGACCGCGCGGACCGTGGCCGTGAAGGTCACCGCCTGCCCCTGGTCGGCCTCGGCGTCGTCGGAGGCGAGCTCGGTCGAGGTGCCGGCCTTGCCGACGGTCTGGCCGTTGCCCTGGTCGAGCAGGCCGGTGCTGCCCACGAACCGCGGCTCGCCGCTGTAGACCGCCGAGATCCGGTAGGTGCCGGGGGCCAGGTTGGCGAAGTCAGGGCTGGTCGCCGTGCCGCCGGCGATCGGCACCGGGGCGCCGAGGGCGGCTCCGTTGACCTTGAACTGGACCGTGCCGCCGGGGTTGCCGGCGCCCGGTGCCACCGGGCTGACCGTGGCGGTGAAGCGGACCGCGGCGCCGGGCTGGGACGGGTTGGCCGTCGAGGCGACGAGGGTCGAGGTCTGCGCCCGCTGCACCTTCTGGGCGACCGAGCCGAGGCTGGCCGAGAAGCTGTCGTCGCCGTCGTAGGTGGCGACGACGGCGTGCTGGCCGACGGTGAGCGAGTCGACCGTGATCGAGGCGACCCCTCCGGTGGCGGAGCCGACCGGAGCCGCGCCGAGCACGGTGTCGCCGTCGGTGAAGGTGACGGTGCCCGAGGCCGACCCGGCACCCGGCGCCAGCACGGCGACGGTGGCGGTGAAGGTGACCGGCTGTCCGAAGACGGCGACCGGCGCGGTGCTGGTGACGGTGGTCTTCGTCGCCGCCTTGTTGACCGTGTGTCCCACGGTGGTCGACGTGCTGGTGACGAAGTTCGGGTCGGCGCTGAAGTAGCGTGCCCGGATCTGGTGGCCGCCGCGGGTCAGCGTGCTCGTGGAGAGCTCGGCGACACCGTCGATGAGGTCCACGAAGGCGCCGGGCTGACCGTCGATCTCGAACTGGACGGCGCCCTCCGGGTCGCCGGTGGCCGGTGCGACCGGGGTGACCGTCGCGCGGACGGTGACCGGCTGGCCGACGACCGACGGGCTGGGGGAGACGTCCACGGCGGTCGTGGTCGCCGCGGCGGCGACCTCCTGGTCGAGCGCGTCGGTGGCGCCGGCGAACCGGTCGTCGCCCTCGTAGTCGACGGTGATCACGTGGTCGCCGGCGTTCAGCCGCACGGGTGCCGACACGGCGGTGCCGCCGCTGAGCGGGACGGGCGCGCCGATCGCCTCACCGTCGGCGAAGAATCGCACGGAGCCGCTCGGGTCACCGGCGCCGGGGCCGACCACGTCGACGTCCGCGGTGAAGGTGAGCGCCTCGCCCGCGACGGCGTCGGGGTTGGAGGTGCTCAGCGCGACCGTCGTGTCGGCACGGTTGACGCCGTGGGTGACCTCTCCGGAGGAGCTGCCGGCGAAGTCGGCGTTGCCGTTGTAGGTCGCCTGCACGGTGTGGTTGCCCGCCGGCAGGTTGGCGATGGTGAGCTCCGCGGTGTCGCCGTTCAGCGGCACGGCGGTGCCGTACGGGTCGCCGTCGACGTTGAACTGGACGCCGCCCGCCGGGTCGCCGACGCCGGGGGACACGACGCCGACCGTGGCGGTGAACGTCACGGCCTCGCCGCTGACGGTGGGGGAGCCGGTGCTGGTCAGCTGGGTGCTGGTGGGTGCCTTGCCGACGCTCAGCTGCTTCGTCGCCGCCGCGCTGTCCACCAGGTTCTGGTCGCCGCTGTAGCGCGCCCCGATGGTGTGCGCGCCCGTGCTGAGGGTGGCGGTCGACCCGGAGGTCGCCGTACCGGCGGACACGGCCACCGGAGCACCGAAGTCGTCGCCGTCGACGGTGAACTGGACGGTGCCGGTCGGCGCGCTCGTGCCGCTGGTCGGGGTGACCTGCGCGGTGAAGGACACCGCCTGGCCGTGGACGACCGGTGCCGGCTGCACCAGCGTGGTCGTCGTCGGGTTCTTCTGCACCACGAACGGCGTCGAGGCCGACGACCCCTGGTAGTAGGCCGTCGGCGCGAAGGAGGCGCTCACCGTGGCGGTCCGTGGCCCGCCGGAGATGGGCAGGGACGCCGTGGCGACGCCGCTGCCGTCGGTGACGGCGTTGACCGACGTGCCGTTCGACAGCGAGAAGGTCACCGTCCGGTTGGGCAGGACGGACGAGGACAGGTGCGGGTCGGTCAGCGTGGCCCTGACGGTCGCCGACGTGTTCTGCGGCGCCTCGGTGGCGCCCGAGTAGGCGAGCTGGGTGATGTTGTCGATCGTCACCGACCGGTTGAAGGTGCTCGTGGAGTTGGTGCAGTAGGCGAAGCCGGACCGCTTCTGCTCGATCGAGCGCACGGTGTAGGCCCCGTTGGGGTAGCTGTGGGTGTCGATCGTGACGGACTTCGCGCCGGTCCCCTCCTGCTTCTGTGAGAAGACGACGCCTCCGCCGCTGTTGATCAGCTGGAGTGTCACGTTGGGCTTCGTGGCGTTCGCGCACAGCGTGCCGTCACCGACGCCGCTGGACGAGAGCGTCGCGTTGCCCCGCAGCACGGCCCCGTTGGCCGGAGCCGTGATGTCGGCCGCGGCCGAGGAGGCCAGGACGACCGGGATCCCCAGTCCCAGAGTGGTGGCCGCGAGGGCCGCGATCATGCGCCGCACAGTGGTTCCTTTCATCGGAGCGGGCCTCACTTCAGGAGGGCGCCGCGCGCCGTGGAGGAGAGGTGGTTGGCGTCACCGGCGAAGGTGGCCGTGTAGCCGAGGGCGAGCGTGAGCGCGAGGATCTGCGATCCCGCGTTGCACACGGCGATGCCGGACTCGTTCGTCGGCGCGACGCAGAGCAGCTTGGCGCCGGCGCGGAACTCGACCGGGACGCCCGCCACGGGACCGCTCCCGGTGCCCGTCACCGTCGCCCGGAGCTGGCCGAGCGGCAGCATCAGCGGCAGCAGCCTCACCGCCGCGGGTGCTGCGGTGATCGTGGTCGCCCGCTTCTCGACGGTGAGACCGGCGTTCGCCGAGCTGCTGCCCTGGAACTGCGCGCTGCCGGCGTAGACCGCCTTCACCACGTGGGTGCCGGCCGGCAACGCCACCGTCAGCCGCGCGAGCGTGGAGACGCCGTCGCTGGGCCCGGTGATCGGCGTGGTCGACACGGTGCCGATGGGGGCACCGTCGGCGAGGAAGGTGACCGGTCCGGTCGGCCCCGGGAGACCGCCCGGTGCCGGCGTGACGATCGCCGTCAGGACCACCGGGTCGCCGTAGGTCGCGGTGTTCGGCGAGACGTGCAGCGTGGTCGTGGTCGCGGTCTGCACCACGGTCTGGGTCAGCTGCGCGGTGCCCGCGCCGTAGCGCAGGTCGCCGGAGTAGAGGACCGACACGGTGTGCTCGCCGGCCGTCAGGTCGGTGACCTGGGGGCTGGTCGCGGTGCCGTCCACCAGAGCGACAGCGGCGCCGAGGGACTGGCCGTCGACGGCGAACTGGACGAAGCCGGACGGGGCGAGCCCCGCGCCCGAGGTCACCTCGACGGTGAACCGCACGCCCTGGCCGGGACCCGAGGAGGGCGTCGAGGACGTGAGTGACACCTCCGGGATGCCGGTCGTCACCGTCTGGGTGAGGATGTCGCCGCTGCCGGAGAAGCCCGGCGCCGCCTCGAAGCTCGCGATGACCGTGTGGTCGCCGGGCTCGGCCGAGTCGACCGGCGGGCTCACCGCCACGCCGTCCGCCACGGTCACGGGGGAGCCGAGCTCCTGGCCGTCGACCGAGAACTGGACGGTGCCGACCGGGCTGTCGCTCTCCGTGGCGACCGTGGCGCGGAAGGTCACCTGCTGGCCGTACGACGACGGGTTGGTGCTCGACGTCAGCGTGGTCGTGGTCGCCACGACCGCGGTGCCCGGGATCACCGTGTGGGCGACGGCCGCGGCCTCGCTGGAGCGGTAGTCGGTGTCGCCGGCGTAGCGGGCGGTGATCTGGTGCGTGCCCGGTGCCAGGTCGTCGACGTCGAGGGTGGCGACGCTGCCCGACGCGGAGGCGACGAGCGGGACGGCGCCCAGCGACTCACCGCCCGCGTAGAAGGTCACGGTGCCGGTCGGGGCGCCCGAGCCGGGGCTGACGGCGGCGACGGCCGCGGTCAGCTGCACGTTCTGGTCCTGCACCGACGGCGACGGGTTCGCCTGCACGACGGTCGTGGTGTCGGCCTGGCCGACGACCTGCTCGACCTGGTCGGAGCCGCCCTGGTACTGCCCGTTCCCGGCGTACTGCGCCTCGACGGTGTGGGTGCCCGCACCGAGCGAGGTGAGCGGCGAGAACACGGCGACGCCGTTGTCGAGGGCCACCGGCCCGCCGACGGCGCCGCCGTCGACCAGCAGCTGGACCGAGCCGGCCGGAGTGCCGCCACCGGGGGCCTGGACCGCCACGGTCGCGGTGTAGCCGATCGCCTCGCCGCTCACCGTGGTGCCGGCGGAGGAGTCGAGCGTGACGGACACCGACGCCTTGGCGACGGTCACGGTCCGCGGTGAGGCCGCGCTGCCGGCGTACACGTCGTCGCCGGTGTAGGTCGCGACGACGGGGTTGCCGCCGACGGCCAGGTCGTCGACGACGACCGAGGCGGCGCCCGCGGCATCGACGCCGGCGCGGCCGACCTCGGTCCCGTCGACGGTGAACACGACGTCGCCGGTCGGGGTTCCGGCACCGGTCGAGACGTTCGCCGACAGCGTGACCGGCTGGCCGTGCACCGCGGCGGAGGGAGAGACCGAGGACGCCGTGCTGGTGCCGAGCAGCGGCTCGCGGACCCGGAAGGTGACGGCACTCGACGAGCTGGCGGTGTTGTCCACCGAGCCGCTGTAGACCGCGGTCACGGTGTGGTTGCCGAGGCCGAGGGTCGACAGCGGCGGGCTGGTGGCCTGGCCGCCGCTCAGCGCGACGGGGGCGCCGAAGTCCGAGCCGTCGACGACGAAGCGGACCGTGCCCGACGGGGTCGCGCCGTGCTGCGCCGCGACGGTCGCCGTGAACCGGACCGGGTCGCCGACGGTGACGACGCCCGGGTCGGCGAGCACGGTGGTCGTGGTCGCGATGGTGCCGACGGCGAACGGGGTCGAGGCCGAGGCCGGCTCGAGCCCGCCGTCGCCCGCGTACGACGCCGTGAGGGTCGCCGCGCGCGGCGGGCCCGCCACGTTGATCTGGGTCTCGGCGACGCCGGACGCGTTGGTGGTGGCGTTCACCGAGGTGCTGCCCAGGGTGAAGGTGACCGTGCGGCCGGCGACGCCGCCGCCGGCGAGGTCGGCGAGGACCGCGCGCACGGTCGCCGTGCTGCCCTGGGCCGCGGACGTGGTGCCGTCGTAGGTCAGGGTGCTGCAGTTCTTCGGGGTGACGACCAGGGTGGCCGCGGTGGTGACGCCACCGGCCGTCACGAGGACGCCCCAGCTGCCACGGGCGCCGTTCTTCTGCAGCCCGTCGGCCTCGGCCGGCGCGGCCAGGGTGGCGGCGTAGTTGCCGCCGGAGGTCGTCGTCGTGTTCACGGTGACGCCCTGGCCGGGCGCGAGCTGCGACTTGTCGAGGGTCACGGTCACCGGGACGCCCGCGGCGCCGCTGCTGAGCCGCCCGGCGACGGTCACGTCACCGCCCGCGCAGGACAGGGAGGGGGTGATCGCGCCGGTCAGGGTGGTGGCCGCGGCCGGCGTCGAGGCCGACGACAGCCTGCGGTCCAGGGTCAGGGCCGCCCCGTCGAGAGGCAGCCTGAGGTACTGCTGCGCGTCGTTGCGGTGCGTCGGCGACCACCAGTCGGTGCTCACCAGCTGGCCGTCGGGGCTCTGGGAGTGGACCCTCCGGGTCGCGACGCTCCCGCCCGCGGCGTTGATGGTCGCGTTGGTCACGTCGACGGGCGCGTCGAGGGAGAAGACGCCCTCGAAGGTGTCCGCACCGGTGCCGTAGCTGCCGGCGTCGTACGTGAAGCCACCGGTGTAGTCGACGTCGACGTCGTTGTGCCACGACTGCCCGGCCTCGACCGGGAAGTCGATGACGCGCCAGCCGCCGCGCGGGGTCATCTCGAGGTCGACGGCCGCGGTGATGTTCACCGACAGGATCGAGACCGAGGCCTTCGCGTTGAGGTTCTGGTGCTGCTTCTCCTGCAGCAGGGCCAGGTCGGAGCGGCGGACGTAGCGCGTGCCGCTCACGGACCCGGAGAAGTTGCTGAGGTTCGCCGTGCCGACGCCGTCGACCTTGGCGCTGCCCGAGCCACCGGTGATGTTGCCGGTGATGTTGAGCCTGTAGGCGCTCTGTCCCTGGAACGTGTCCACGCCGACGACGGTGTAGGTCACGTTCTCGTTGATCGTGACGTCCGCGGTGTCGCCCGTGTAGCGGAACGCGGTCTGGTAGGTCCACGACCAGCCCGGGCTCCAGGCAGCGACGTCGTCGCCCCCGGCCTGGGCGGCCTGCGTGGGTGCCGCCGTGGCGACCAGGCTCGCGACGACCGTCGCGAGGACGCTGAGCCAGGCCAGCCGTCGTCGGAACGCGCGGGCCGCGCGGGGGCGGCCCGCGGGCAGGAGTGAGTTGTCGATCGGCGCAGGGAGCATGCGTCACCGTCCCGTGAGGAGGGGTGCCACCCGAGAAGGACGGCCACGGGGACCGTGTGGCGGAGGGAGTGTCCGGGATTCAAGCAGGTTGTGACCGCGCGCACACCGGTTTTCTGAAAAGGGTTCACGTTTTCTTCATCGAGGCCGGAGGGCGCGTCCGACCCCGCGGACGCCCCGGCTCGGCGATTCGCGCCGCGCGCCGTAACCTTGCTCCTTGTGGCGGGCCCCGATTACGACTCCGAGATCAAGCAGCTGACTGCGACGATGCACACCATCGAGCAGGTCCTCGACCTGCCCAGGATGGAGCGGGAGATCGCCGACCTCGGGGTCCAGGTCGCCGCCCCCGACCTGTGGGACGACCAGGCCAACGCGACCCGGGTCACCGGCCGCCTCTCCGGGCTGCAGGGCCAGGTCGACCGGTTCCGCGCCCTCCAGCAGCGCATCGACGACCTCGCGATCCTCGCCGAGCTGGCCGCCGACGAGAGCGACGAGGACTCCCTGGCCGAGGCCGAGACCGAGCTCGGGAGGATCAAGCAGGCCGTCGAGGGTCTCGAGGTCCGCACGCTGCTGTCCGGCGAGTACGACGAGCGCGAGGCCATCGTCAGCATCCGCTCCGGCGCCGGCGGCGTCGACGCGGCCGACTTCGCCGAGATGCTGATGCGGATGTACACCCGCTGGGCGGAGCGCAACAAGTACCCCGTCGAGGTCTATGACGTCTCCTACGCGGAGGAGGCGGGCATCAAGTCGGCCGAGTTCGCGATCCACGCGCCGTACGCCTACGGCACCCTCTCCGTCGACGCCGGCACCCACCGCCTGGTGCGGATCAGCCCGTTCGACAACCAGGGCCGGCGCCAGACGTCGTTCGCCGCCGTCGAGGTGGTGCCCCAGCTCGAGCAGACCGACGAGATCGAGGTCGACGAGAACGACATCCGCACCGACGTCTTCCGCTCCGGCGGACCCGGCGGACAGTCGGTCAACACCACCGACTCCGCGGTGCGTCTCACGCACATCCCCACCGGCATCGTGGTGTCGTGCCAGAACGAGAAGTCGCAGCTGCAGAACAAGGCGGCCGCGATGATCGTCCTCAAGGCCAAGCTCCTCGCGAAGAAGAAGGCCGAGGAGGCCGCGCTCAAGAAGGACCTCAAGGGCGACGTCGCCGCCAGCTGGGGCGACCAGATGCGCAACTACGTCCTCAACCCGTACCAGATCGTCAAGGACCTGCGCACCGGCTACGAGACCGGCAACCCGCAGGCGGTGTTCGACGGCGAGATCGACGGCTTCCTCGAGGCCGGCATCCGCTGGCGCCGCGGCGCGGAGAACGCCGACGCGAGCTGACGCGACGGCTCGTCCGGTAGGCGCTTCGCGACAGGTGCGCGGCCGCGCGGTCTTCCGGCCCATCGCGTAACACGCTGTTACAAATTCTGTAACAGCGTGTTACGGTCGTGGTGCGCCCGAGCCCGCGAGGAGATGTCGTTGTGGTCCCGACCGCCGGTAGCTGGCTCGACCGGGGGAAGGCGTCCTCAGCTCGCCCATCGGGTCCTGCCCGCCGTCGAACAGGCGAGGCGGCCGGCATGAGACGACAACGCCACCCTCCACCCGCGAAAAGAGCGAATGATGATGCGAACCCTACGAATACTCGCCGTGGGAGCACTCCTGGCGTCGATCAGCGCCGTGTTCCCCCTGGCGCAACCAGCGTCGGCCGCGTCGTGCGTCGGGACCTACACGATCGTCGTCGGCGGCGCCGGCGACAACAACTCGATGGTCTTCCACGGCAACATCAGCCAGCGGGTCGGCTATCCCGCCGAAACGACCGGTTGGGGTGCTCGGCAGGGCACCAACGAGCTGAACCGCCTGGTTCGCAACCAGCGGAACCTGTGTCCGGGGCAGCACGTGAAGATGTTGGGGTACTCGTTGGGCGCGGCTGTCGTCCACACCTGGGTCACCGAGAACTGGACGACCTTCGGCAACGTCAACGCTGTGCTGATCGCCGACCCCAAGCGCCAGGGCGGCCCGCGCGGCAACGGCGTGTCGGGGGAGTGGTTCACCTACTTCGTGGGCGCACCGCTCTCGGGCGTCGACCGGTTCTTCGGCAACATCCCCGTCGTGTCGATCTGCACCAACGACTACGTCTGCGACACGCAAGCGCCCTCCGGTGTGCCGGGATACATCTGGGGAGGCAACCACGGCGCCTATTCGTTCAACGTCGACGACTACTCGGACAACGGCAACGGGCAGTGGTTCGACGGCGTGTTCATGCCCTGGTAAAGCCAGCAAGGCGCCGGTCGCCGGGTCGGCGGCCGGCGTCGGCGCGCTGGACGCTCCTCGACATGTCGTGGTCAGCGGGCCGTCGCGGGCGACGACCGGGGGCTGAACCGTCCCCAGCCGAGGTCGTTGCGCGCCTTGATCCGCACCGCCCAGCGTCCCTTGCGCGGCACGACCAGCTCGGTGCCCACCAGCGTGCCGGGCAGCACGGCGGACTTCCGGCGGGCGAGCACCCGGCCACGGGCGTCGACGCGGAAGGCCTTGATGACGTAGCCCGTGATGGCGCCACCGCCGGTGGCCGGCGGGGTCCAGGCGACGCCGATGCTCGCCCGGCCGCCGCGGGTGCCCTTGCGGGCGGCTGGGGCGTGCGGGGTCCCCGGGCGTGAGGTCGGCGAGCCGGCCGACCCGGCGCCGGGACCCGAGGGTCCGGACGGGTCGAGCGCGACCTCGGCGGGCGGCGGCACCGGTACGCCGGTGCCGCCCGCGCAGCCCGCCATGAGGAGCTGGTAGGTCCCGACGCTGCCGTAGCCGTCGTACCCCCCGCTGCCCCAGCCGCTGCTCCCGTCCGGTCCGGAGCCGCCGCCGGAGACGGCCAGGTAGTAGGGACCGCCGGCGAGCGGGACCGTCAACGAGGCGCCCATCCCGCTGAGCATGCCTGTGGACGTGCGGCTCGTGGCCGGCGCCTGGGACGCCATCAGGTCGCCGGCGGCGTCACGCAGCTCGAGGACGACGTCGAGGTTCGGGCCGACGGTCGCCGACGTGGCGGCGGTGGTGAGCGTGCCCTCGCAGTCGGTCAGGGCGTACCAGTCGCTGTCGGCGGGGCTCGAGATCACGCCCCGGTTGTCGGGAAGCGTCGCCAGCGCGGCGGCACTCGCGGGGGTGCTGCCCGCCTCGTCGGTGCGGGGCGGCAGACCGTGCGCGCGCAGCACCGCGAGATCGTCCTGGCGGTTGTTGGCGCCCGCGTAGTCGCCCTTCGACCACTGGGTGATCGCCGAGGAGTACGGGCTGCCCATCAACGGTCCCCACAGCGAGGTGCCGGAGTAGTACCCGCTGCTGCCGGCGCCGTCGTGGGAGAGGCCGAGGGTGTGCCCGGCCTCGTGCGAGGCGGCCTCGGCCATGTTCTTCGCCCGGTGGCCCAGCGAGCCTGGGAACACCCAGGCGGGACTGCGGGTCTCGCCGGCGGTGACCGCGTCGAACGTGCCGATCCAGGCGATTCCTCCGCACCCGCCGCTGCAGAGCTGCGCCTGGACCGCGCTGTCGTTGGTGAAGGCCACCCGGGCGCCGTACGTCGGGTCGCCGACCGAGCCGCGCCACAGGGCGCCCAGCGGCGGCTCCTGGGTGGTGACGTCGACGTCCCACGGGGAGAAGTCCTCGGCGACGCGGGCCCAGACCTCCCGGATGACGGCCTGCTCGCCGTCGGAGAAGAACGGCGAGCCGTCCAGCGACCAGCCGCCGAAGAGCAGGTTGGTGAGGCCCTGCAGGAGCCAGGAGTTGGAGCCGAGCAGCCCGCCGCCGTCGAAGTCGAGGTAGATCGTGCGGGCGGCGCCGGGACGGCTGTGCAACGCGAAGGCGTCGGTCGGGGCGGCGTCCGCGAGCGCCCCCGCGAGGTCGGCGGCGGTGTCCGGGTCGGCGGCCGAGGCCGCGGCCTCGGCGGCGGGCGGGTGCCAGTCGTCGACCGCGAACAGGGTGCCGTCGGCGGCCACGCCGACGGACGGGTCCTCGGCGAGCAGCCGTTGCTCCGCCGCAGTCAGGCCGGGGATGCCCGGGGCGGGTTCCGCGGCGGCCGCCGGCAGGGTGAGCGCCCCGACCGCGAGGGCCAGTCCGGCGAGGCCGGTCCCCGCGCGCAGGAGGTGCTGCATGGACACCCGATCGGCCGCGCCGCCGCGGCCCTGAGCGAGGGCCGGTCAGATCGGGACCTTGGTCCCGGGCGACCGGACCGATCAGGTGAGAGGGACCGAAGCCGCCTGCGCGACCGCCACACACCAGCGCCCGGCCCGGTCGACGACGTCATCCTGCGGCACGTCGGCCGGGAGGGTCAGGCTGCACGCGAGCCAGGCGTCGCCGAACAGTCCCCGGAAGGAGACGGTCTGCACACCGTCGCCGGGGCACAGGGTCCCGGCGGAGGGGGCGCCGTACGCCGGGGCGGCGGGTAGCGCCGTGCACGTCTTGGCCACGGGCGTCTCGACCATCCGCTGCGCCGCCTCCGGGGTGACCGGAGGAGCGAACACCCAGCCCCGCGCCTCGGCCGTCGCCGCGGTGTCGGCGGGGGAGAAGCGGCAGCCGTACTCATGGGCGACGTCGCCCCCTGGGAAGGCGTCGGACCTCTCGCCGTTGCCGTAGGGCGCCAGCGTCGCCTCCTGGCCCAGCGCCTCCGTGACCGCCGGCTCCGGCACCAGGTCGCAGAACGGCACCCGCTGCACGACCGCCTTCGCGGTGTCGAAGTCGGCCAGGGGGGTGCCCTGGTAGGCGGCGGGATCGCGCGACAGGGTCTCGTCACCGGACCGGGCCACGCCGACGGCGACGGGAACGAGCGTGAGCAGCGCTGAGAGGAGCAGCGCACGCAGGACCGTCGGCACGGTCGTCACCCTACCGACGCCGTGTCTGGAGCCGGTGACCTGAGCCACCGCGACCCACCGGGGACGGGTCCGTCGGTCGTCTTCGGCCGTCGCGTACCGTCAGGTCAGTGATTCGCTTCGAGAAGGTCACCAAGCGCTACCCCGGCCCCGGCCGGCCGGCGCTCGACCAGGTCACCCTCGACATCGACAAGGGCGAGTTCGTCTATCTCGTCGGCACGTCGGGCTCCGGCAAGTCGACCGCCCTGCGCCTGGTCCTGCGCGAGCTGCGCCCGACCACCGGCCACGTCCACGTCGCCGGCAAGGAGATCAACCGGATGGCGGGGTGGAAGGTGCCGCGGCTGCGGCGCCAGATCGGCACCGTCTTCCAGGACTTCCGGCTGCTGCCCAACAAGACGGTCACGGAGAACGTCGCCTTCGCCCAGCAGGTGATCGGCAAGTCCCGCCGCGAGATCGGCAAGGTCGTCCCCGAGACCCTCGAGCTGGTCGGCCTCAAGGACAAGGGCGACCGGATGCCCGACGAGCTGTCGGGTGGTGAGCAGCAGCGTGTCGCGATCGCCCGCGCGTTCGTCAACCGACCGATGATCCTCATCGCCGACGAGCCGACCGGCAACCTCGACCCGGCCACGTCCGCCGGCATCATGAACCTCCTCGGTGACATCAACCAGACCGGGACGACGGTCGTGATGGCCACCCACGACCACGGCATCGTCGACCAGTTCACCAAGCGGGTGATCGAGCTCGACCACGGCAAGGTCGTGCGCGACGAGGCGTCGGGCAGCTACGGCTTCCAGCACTGACCCGGACCCGACCAGAGAGCCCTCCCATGCAGCTGCGCTATGTCTTCACCGAGCTCCGCACCGGCCTGCGTCGCAACCTGTCGATGCACCTCGCGGTGATCGTCACCCTCTTTGTGTCCCTGTCCCTGGCCGGCATCGGCATCCTCGTCCAGCGCGAGGCCACCGTCGCCCGCGACAGCCTGGGCGACGAGCTGAAGATCCTCGTCAACCTGTGCACCGACGAGGACCCCTCCCACAGCCCCAACTGCGCCAGCGGCGAGGTCACCGCCGACCAGCAGCAGCGGATCGAGAAGGAGATCGCCGACAGCGACGAGGTCGCCTCCTCCTCCTTCCAGTCCAAGGAGGAGGGCTACGAGCGGGCGTACGAGCAGGCCAAGCGCAACAACACGCAGGCCGCCTTCGAGGGGCCCGACCCGGTCGTCACCGTCGAGCGGTGGCCGGCGGCGTACTGGGTCACGCTCAAGACGCCCGAGCGCGCCGACGGCATCATCAGCGCGCTCGAGGGTCTCGACGGCGTGTCGGTGATCAAGGACCAGCGCAAGGCGCTCGGGCAGATCTTCGGCATCATGACGGTGCTCAAGTACGGCTCGTGGATCGGTGCCGGCTTCCTGCTGTTCGCGGCCCTGCTGCAGGTCACCAACACGATCCGGTTGGCGGCGCTCGCCCGGCGGCGCGAGATCGCGATCATGCGGCTGGTCGGAGCGTCCACGCTCTACATCGCGCTGCCCTTCCTCCTGGAGGCCCTCGTCGCGGCCATCGTCGGCGTCGCGCTGGCCGCCGGGCTGCTCGCGGCGTTCCAGTACTGGGGCGTGGAGAAGGCGCTCTCCGACCACGTCCAGTTCCTGCCCTGGGTCGACTGGGGGGACTACACGCAGGCGCTGATCGGCCTCTTCCCGCCCGGCATCGTGATCCTCGGCCCGGCGCTGACCCTGATCCCGACACTCCTGCTGACCCGCAAATACGTCAAAGTCTGATCGTCGGCGGCTACGGTCGAGGGGTTCGGCGAGCGAGCGTCAGCGAGCGAGTCGGGCAACACTTCCCCGAACACCGATTGGTCTTACTGTGCGCTCCTTCCCCAGCGCCCCGTGGCTGCGCCGTGCCCTGCCCGACCTGCGCGATCGCCTGCCCGTGTGGGCCCACCCCCAATGGCTGGTGACCGCGGTCGCCGTCGTCATCGCCGTCGCCGGCCTGGCCGTCCCGTTGGCCCACGCCGACGACGGTGACGACCTCAAGGACAAGCAGAACGCGGTCAAGGGCGAGATCGCCAGCGTCAAGGGCAGCATCCACGAGGCCAGCCAGCAGGTGGCCAAGATCGCCAAGCGGCTGGAGAAGGCCCAGGCCCGGCTCGGTGACGCGCGCTCCCGGCTCGCGTCGGTGCGCGCCGACCTCGCCACCGCGCAGGCCGCGGCGGCGACGCTCGCGACGCAGCTCACCGAGGCGCAGGGCCGTCTGATCGAG
This sequence comes from Nocardioides carbamazepini, assembly GCF_024614185.1. Taxonomy (GTDB): domain Bacteria; phylum Actinomycetota; class Actinomycetes; order Propionibacteriales; family Nocardioidaceae; genus Nocardioides; species Nocardioides carbamazepini. Next base: position 225,887 of record NZ_JAHTLF010000012.1, on the reverse strand, counting down.
GCGAAGGCGGCACTGACCCAGGCCCGGGCCGACGTCGCGGTCCAGCGCATCGCCAGCCGTGACACGCTCATCGCCATCGCGCAGCAGGGGGACGCGCGCCTGGCCCTCCTGGCGGCGTACGCCGACGCCGGCACCATCGAGGACGTGCTGATGGGGGAGACGGCCAACGAGCTGGTCGTCGGCCGCCAGAACGACGCCCTGGTCCAGCTCAAGGCCGCCGAGGACGCGCTGGCGCAGCAGCGCACCGAGGTCCGCACCGCGCGTGACCAGGTCGCCGACGCCAAGCAGGCCGCCGACGACAACGTCGCCACGATCAGCGGGCTGGTCGACGAGGCCGCGGCCACCGAGTCCGAGGTCGAGGGCCTGGTCGTCCAGACCGAGGGGGCGCGCGTGGAGGTCGAGGCCGCCCGCGAGGCCGACCGCGCGGCGCTGCGCCGTCTGGAGAAGCGCGAGGCGAAGATCCGGCAGAAGATCATCGAGCTGGCCAAGCAGCAGGGCGGCAGCTACGACGGCGAGACGGCCGGCCTCCTCGCCCGCCCCGGCCCCGGGCCGGTCACCTCGCCGTTCGGCTACCGGATCCACCCGATCTACGGCTACTGGGGCCTGCACAACGGCACCGACTTCGGCACCGGCTGCGGCGCGGCGCTGCGGGCCGGCGAGTCCGGCACCGTGATCGACACGTACTACGACGAGATCTACGGCAACCGGCTCTACCTCGCGATCGGCAAGGTCAACGGCGCCGACATCGTCCTGGTCTACAACCACCTGACCAGGTACGCGGTGAGCAAGGGCGCGACGGTCACCCGCGGTCAGGTCGTCGGCTACTCCGGCTCCACCGGCTGGTCCACCGGCTGCCACCTGCACTTCATCGTGCTGCGCAACGGCGACCCCGTCGACCCCATGCAGTACCTCTGAGCGACCTCTGGGCAACCTCTGGGCGACCTCTGGGCGCACCTCCGCGGAAACGCGTTGCGCGCTCCTGAGAGAATCAGGGCATGGCCAAGTCGTCGGGGAAGTCGGGTGCGCAGGGGGAGGACGCGAGCGGGCGCAAGGTCGTCGCGTCCAACAAGAAGGCGCGCCACGACTACCACATCGAGGACACCTTCGAGGCCGGCCTGGTGCTCCAGGGCACCGAGGTGAAGTCCCTGCGGCTGGGCCGGGCCAGCCTGGTCGACGGCTTCGTCGACATCGAGCGCGGTGAGGCCTGGCTGCACGGCGTGCACATCCCGGAGTACGCCCAGGGCACCTGGACCAACCACGCCGCGCGCCGCAAGCGCAAGCTGCTCCTCAACCGGGCCGAGATCGACAAGATCGAGCGCAAGGTCAGCGAGAAGGGGCACACCGTGATCCCCCTCTCGCTCTACTTCGTCAAGGGCCGCGCCAAGATCGAGATCGGGCTCGCCAAGGGCAAGAAGTCGTGGGACAAGCGCCAGGCCATCGCCGAGCGCACTGCCGACCGCGAGAAGCAGGAGGCCATCGGTCGCCGGCTCAAGGGCATGCGTGACTGACGACGCTCCCGAGGTGCGGGCGGTCTGGGAGCAGCTCGGCCTGCCCGGGCTCATCGACCTGCACACCCACTTCCTGCCGCCGAACATCGAGCGCGCGGTGTGGGCGGTCTTCGACGCCGCGGGCCCGAAGATCGGACGGCCCTGGCCGATCCGCTACCGCGGCTCGATGGCGGAGCGGATCGCCCAGCTGCGCTCCTTCGGCGTGCGCCGCTTCCCGACCCACCCCTACGCCCACAAGCCGGGGGTGGCCACCTACCTCAACGACTGGTCCCGGGAGTTCGCCACGACGGAGCCCGAGATCGTGTGGTCGGCCACCTTCTATCCCGAGCCCGAGGCCGCGCGGTACGTCGCCGCGCTGGTCGAGGACGGCGTCCGGATCTTCAAGATCCATCTCCAGGTGGGCGAGTTCGTCGCCGACGACCCGATCCTCGACCCGGTCTGGGGAGTCCTCGAGGACGCCGGGACTCCCGTGACGGTGCACGCCGGATCGGGGCCGGTCGGCAACGAGTTCACCGGACCGGACTCCGTGGCACGCCTGCTGCGCCGGCACCCGCGCCTGCGGCTGCTCGTCGCGCACATGGGGGCACCGGAGTACGAGGACTTCCTGGTGCTCGCCGAGCGCTACGAGAACGTCCACCTCGACACCACGATGGTCTTCACCGACTTCTTCGACCAGGACGCCGCCTACCCGGCCCGCCTGCTGCCGCGGTTGGCGGACCTGCGGCCCAAGGTGCTGCTCGGCTCGGACTTCCCCACGATCCCGTACTCCTACGCCAAGCAGCTCGAGGGCCTGGCTCGCCTGGAGCTCGGCGACGACTGGCTGCGGGACGTGTGCTGGCACAACGCCGTCCGGCTGCTCGGCGAGGATGCCGCCACCCGCTGACCCCGGCCCCTTCCCCTACGGCCTGTGCAGTGCTGGACTGAGGGCCGAGCTCACCCGAGCTCACGCAAGGGGGGAAAGAACTATGCGTGCTCGTCTCCTGACCCTGGTCGTCGCCGCTCTGGCCGGCCTCGGACTCGTCCTACCGGCCGCGCCGGTGGCCGCCAGCACCGGCGGCACCGTCGACGGCGAGACCCATCCGAATGTCGGCCTGATCGCGTTCTACGACGCCGAGGGCCGGTTCCGCTGCTCGGCGACACTGATCAGCCCGACCGTCCTGGTCACCGCTGCCCACTGCACCTCCGGGACCCTGGGCAAGACCCTGGTGACCTTCGACAGCGTGGTCGCCGAGGCGCCACCGTCCCCGCTGCCGGAGGCCGCGGACCCGGCGGCCGGCTACACCGCCGCCGAGCTCGCCGCGGCGGGCTACCTGTCCGGCACGGCCCACACCCATCCCGCCTACAGCGACTTCACGGACCTGCGGAACTGGAACGATGTCGGGGTCGTGGTGCTCGACGCGCCGGTCACCGGCATCGCGCCCGCCCCGGTCGCCGACGTGGGCACCGCCGACGCGGTCGAGCAGCCCCGCAAGACGCTGTTCCGTGCCGTCGGCTACGGCACCGAGGTGCGCCAGGCCGAGACGGGGCCGCAGAAGCCGACCCCGATGAGCTACCCGATCATCCGGCGCTACGTCGACATGCCCGGCCAGAAGATCACGCCGCAGATCATCCAGACCAATGGCAACGAGAACGACCCGTTCGGGACCGGCGGCACCTGCTTCGGCGACTCCGGTGGCTCGTTGTGGCTCGGCGGCGTCGTGGTCGGGGTGACGTCGTACGGCTACACGGCGAACTGCCGCTACCTCGACGGCTACCAGCGCATCGACATCCCCGTGGTCGCGGACTGGCTGGCCGGCTTCCTGGGCTGACGGGCCGGCCGGACATGACGAGACCGACGTGGTCCGCGCGATGCGCGGGCCACGTCGGTCTCCTCACGAGAGTGGAGCTGCGGGGAATCGAACCCCGGTCCTCGAGCGCCGAGCCAGGTCTTCTCCGGGTGCAGTCCGTGCTGGCGTTTTCTCGGCCCCGATGCTCGCACGAACACGTCATCGACAGGCCCAGCCGGGTTTGAGTCCCGCGTCACCCTCCCGGCGAGAGCGACGCAGCGAGTCTCCTAGATGACGTCTGGATCCGGGACGGAGACGGATGCCCGGTCAGACGCTTCGATCACTGCTCAGGCAGCGAGAGCGAAGGAACTGCGCTTAGAGTCGGCAGTTATTGGTTTCCAGCGATCGTTTACGAGATGACGCTGGCTTCTCGACCCGCTTCCCCTGGAACAAACGTCCCAAGTCGAAACCGATCAGCCCCTCTTGAGTTGTGTCGACGTCAGTCTACCGGTCCCAACGTCACGGGCCTACCGATTAGTCCCGGACGGCCGCGCCGACCGCCTCGGCGACCGGCACGTCGCCGCCGACCAGGTTCCACTGATGGCCGATCGTCTCGGGACGGCCCAGCACCTCGGCCAGCACGGCCGCGACGTCCGCCCGGGTCACGTCGCCGCGCGCCACGTCCGGGCCGAGCGCGACCCGTCCGGTCGCCGGGTCGTCGGTGAGCCGTCCGGGTCGCAGGATCGTCCAGTCCAGGGGACCCGCGCGCAGGGCGGCGTCGGCGTCGCGCTTCGCGGCGACGTACGCCGCCCACACCTCGCCCGCGTCGGGCGCGACCGGGCGGTCGACGTCGATCGCCGAGACCTGGACGAACCGGCGGATGCCGGCGGCGGAGGCGGCCGCGGCCGACTTCAGCGAGCCCTCGAGGTCGACCGTCCGCTTGCGCCCGGAGTTGCCGTCCGGGCCACCGCCCGCGCTGAACACGACGGCGTCGCATCCCTCGAAGACGCCGGTGAAGGCGGGGACGTCGTCGTTCTCGATGTCGAGCAGCCGGACCTCGGCGCCCTGTCTCTCGAGTGCCGGCCGCTGTTCCTCGCGGCGCACCAGCGCCACCGGTCGGTGCCCGGCCGCGACGAGCAAGGGGTGCAGCAGGCGGGCGATCTGTCCGTGACCTCCGACGACGGCGACGCGCATGCGACCACCGTACGCCGAGCGCGTAGCGCGGCTCAGGTCTCGACGAGGCCGAGCCCGATCGCGGTAGCGACGGCCTCGACCCGGGTGGTGACGCCCATCTTGGTGAGGATGTGCTCGACGTGGGTGCCGACGGTGCTGCGGGAGAGGACGAGCTCGGCGCAGACCTGCGGGTTGGTGTGGCCGCGGGCGAGGAGGCCGAGGATCTCCAGCTCGCGCGGCGTCAGCCCGAGCGCGGAGGCGCGCGCGGTGGCGGCGGCGAGGTCGCCGAGTGCGGGGGAGAGGCTGGCCAGGACGGCGCGCGCGTTCGCGGGCACGTACGGCTCGGGGAGGCTGAGGTGGGCGACCCCGACCGGCTGGCCGTCGGTGCCGCGCAGGGCGACGGAGGTGCCCTCGGCGAACCCGCAGGGCCGCAGCACCTCACGGGCGACGGTGTCGTCGGCGAAGCCCGCGACGTCCTCCCAGAAGTACGCCGTCCCGGGCTGTGTCATCAGCCGCCGGACGAGGGGATGGGCGGTGAAGTCGCCGAAGATGAAGTCGACCACCTCGGGCCGGTAGCCGGCCTGCACCAGCGGCCGCATCCGCCCGGTGTGCGCGTCCCGGTAGCCCAGCACCCACGCGCAGAACGGCACCGCCGCGCTCGCCAGCTCCAGAAGCTGACGAGCGCGGCGCGAGGTCGACGGGTAGGCGCCGACCGGCGCGGCTGGGGTCACCGCGCCAGTATCGGTCAGCGACAGCTCGGTGGACAGTGCTGCGCCCACGGCGCACGCTCCTCCACGACCGCGGCGGCGCGGAGCATCAGCGCGTCCTGGTGCAGCCCCGTGGCGAGCTGCAGGCCGACCGGACAGCCGTCCGGGGTGAACCCGGCCGGCACCGACATCGCCGGCGTCGTCAGCAGGTTGAAGGGATAGGTCAGGAACCAGCCGAGCAGCTGCTCGCGCAGCGGCCGCCCGGCGAGGTGGTCCGGCGCGAACTGGCCGTGCGGGAACGCCGGTGTCGCGACGGTCGGCGACACGAGGACGTCGTAGCGCCCGAGGAAGCGGGCGAAGGCGTCCCACATCACGCCACGCGCGGCGTCCGCCCGGCCGACGTCCACGCCGGTCAGCCGCTCGCCCTCGGCGATCAGCTCGATGAGCTCGTCGTCGACCTCGCCGCGCAGCGAGGCCCAGTCGAGCAGGTCGTGCTCGGAGGCGAAGCCCGGAACCCAGATGCCGTTCCACATGGCGGTCTGCGGATCGGCGCCGTTCCAGTCAGGGGTGGCCTCCTCGACGATGGCACCGGCGTCGGCCAGCGCCTGCACCGCCGTCCGGCAGAGCTTCTCGATCTCCGGGTCGACCGCGATGCCGAGGCCGAGGTCGGTCGACCAGGCGACGCGGACGCCGGTCAGGTCGCGGTCGGCGATCGCGGCGGTGAAGTCGACCCGGTCCGGCAGGCTCAGCGGGTCGCGCCGGTCGGGGCCGCTGACGACGTCCAGCATGAGCGCGGCATCGGCGACGGTGCGGGTGATCGGCCCGTGGTAGGCCCACGAGTAGAACCGGCCGGGGAGGATGGTCTGGGGGATCCGCCCGGTCGAGGGCTTCACGCCGACGACGCCGCACAGCGACGCCGGGATCCGCACCGACCCGCCGCCGTCGCTGGCCTCGGCGAGCGGTCCCAGGCCGGCGGCGACTGCTGCCCCGGCGCCGCCCGACGAGCCGCCCGCGGTGTGACCGGGACGCCACGGGTTGTGGGTCGCGCCGAACAGGTGGTTGTCGGTCGCTCCCTTGTAGCCGGACTCCGGCGTGTTGGTCTTCCCGAGGAACAGCCCGCCGGCGGCCTTGAGGCGCTCGACGATCACGGCGTCGTGGTCGGCGACGTTGTCGCGCAGCGGCTTCATCCCGAACGTCAGCGGGACGTCGGCGACCGCGGTGAGGTCCTTGATCGTGAACGGCACGCCGTGCAGTGGCCCGGTCGCGGTGCCCGCGTCCTGGGCCGCGTCGAGCGCCGCCGCGTCCCGGCGTACCTGCGCGGGGTCGAACCACACCAGTGCGTTGACCGCGGGGTTGATCCGCTCGACGCGCTCGATCATGGCCTCCGCGACGTCGGCGACGCGCAGTCGCCGCGTCCGGACCGCCGCGGCGATCTCGGTGGCGCTCATCCAGCCGATCTCGTCGGTGGGGGTGGGGGTGGGGTCGGTCATCTCTGGCTCCTCTGCTCGGGGTTCCGCGCACCGTAGGGCGGTCGGAGGAGCGAGCGGATCGGGCAGATGACCGACTTTCGCTACGGGCGCACGGTCAGCGTCTGCGCGATCGTGCCGAGCGGGCCGTTCTCGTCGTGCATCTTCGAGCTGGTCACGCCGATGCCGCCGGCGCCGTACGACTGGGTCGTGTCGAGTCCGAGCCAGCCCTCGGCGGGCGCGTGCAGGAAGTGGGCGGTCAGGTCGAGGTTCGGGAAGGAGACCTCGGTGGGGTCGGAGCGGACGGCGATGCCGTTGGTGACGTCGACCAGGCCGGCGACGGCGGCGAGGCGGCTGACCGGCTCGTCGGCGACGAGCGCGTGCGGGGTGCGGACCCAGACCATCGACCGTCCCGGGCCCAGGTCCTTGCGGCGGACCTCGATGGAGGCGATGAACCCGCCGGGCCACAGCCCCGCCATGTCCCAGGGCTCCATCTCGGCCGCGGGCGGGATCGACGGCAGGTCGGTGCCCGCGAGGGGAGCGGTGTCGTAGGGCTCGGCGAGCCATGCCCGCAGCAGGACGACCGCCCGGCCGGCGTACGACGCCGTCGCCTGCACCAGCTCGATGGTGCGGCCCGGGCGGAGCACCTCGATCGTGACGTCGATCGGCTCGATCGGCACCGTGCCGAGGATGTCGTAGGACAGCCGGCTCACCACGAGCCCGTCGGAGCGCCGTGCGTCGCGGTGGCGCTCGACCTCGTGGGCGAGGACGCCGAGGGCGGGCGCGATGTGCTGGGTCGCGCGGTCCCAGGCGCCCCCCACGTGCTCGGTGGGGGTGAAGGTGTGCGGTGCGGTCCGCTGCCAGTACGCCACCGCGCCATTCTCCCGGTCGCGCGTCCTGGCGCCCTACCCCCGAAGGGAGGGAGGGGCTGTGGTCATGGCCACATCGCTCGCCGTCGTCCTGCTGGTGGGCGGGATCCTCCTGCTCGCCGACTGACGTTCATCCGGACCTCCCTGCTGGGCCACCTGCGGCTGGTCGGCTGGCGGTCATGACCTCTCGGAAGAACCGCGCGCCGCGTCGCGCCCTGCTGACCCTCACGTCCACCGCCGTCGTCCTCGGGATGGCCGCCGTCCCCGCGCAGGCGACCCCGGACGACGCCCGTGGATCCGACCACGTCCGCCACCGCGCCGGCGAGCCGATCGTGATCGCCCACCGCGGTGCCTCCGGCTACCGGCCCGAGCACACCCTCGCCGCCTACCGCCTCGCCATCCGCCAGGGCGCGGACTACGTCGAGCCCGACCTCGTCTCGACCAAGGACGGGGTGCTCGTCGCGCGTCACGAGAACGAGATCGGCGGGACGACGGACGTCGCCGCGCATCCTGAGTTCGCCGAGCGGCGGACGACCAAGACGATCGACGGCGTCGCCGTCACCGGCTGGTTCACCGAGGACTTCACCCTCGCCGAGCTCAAGACGCTGCGCGCCCAGGAGCGGCTGCCGCAGGTCCGCCCCGGCAACACCCGCTACGACGGCCAGTTCGAGGTGCCGACCCTCGAGGAGGTCATCCGGTTGGTCAAGCGTGAGTCCGGCCGCAGCGGGCGCACCATCGGCATCGCACCGGAGACCAAGCACCCGACCTACTTCGACTCGATCGGGCTCTCGCTCGAGGAGCCGCTCGTGGGCACGCTGCGCCGCACCGGCCTCGACCGCCCCAACGCGAAGGTCGTCGTGCAGTCCTTCGAGACCGCCAACCTGCGTGAGCTCGACGGACTGACCCGCGTGCCCCTGGCCCAGCTCGTCGACGGTGCGGGCGCGCCCTACGACCTGGTGGCGGCGGGCAGTACGACGACCTACGCGGACCTGCTGACGCCCGCGGGACTCGCGGACATCGCGAGCTACGCCGAGTGGGTGGCGCCGGCCAAGAACCGGATCCTGCCGCGCGACGCCGGCGGCGCGATCGGCGCTCCCAGCAGCGTGGTCGCCGACGCGCACGCCGCGGGCCTCCAGGTCGTCACGTGGACACTGCGGGTGGAGAACCAGTTCCTCCCCGCCAACCACCGCCTCGGAACGGACCCGAACGCGCCCGGCGACCTCGCCGGCGAGATCGAGGCCTTCCTCGAGGCGGGGGTCGACGCGCTCTTCTCCGACAACCCCGACATCGCCGTCGACGCCCGGGACGCCTGGGCCGAGGAGCAGGGCGCGGCCTGAGCGTCGTACCCCTGGCTCGGCGCCGCTAGATTCGGCGCCATGGCGGACTGCGTCTTCTGCACCATCGTGGCCGGCGATGCCGAGGCCGACGTCGTCCTCGACGAGCCCGAGCTGCTCGCGTTCCTCGACCGGCGCCCGGTGTTCAAGGGCCACGTCCTGCTCGTCCCGCGCACCCACGTCGTCACGCTGCCCGACCTGCCGGCCGGGCAGCGCGACGGCTTCCTGGCCGCTGCCCAGCGGCTCGCCACGGCCGTCGTCGAGGGACTCGGCGCCCAGGGCAGCTTCGTCGCGATGAACAACGTGGTCAGCCAGTCGGTGCCGCACCTGCACCTGCACGTCGTCCCCCGCACCAAGGGCGACGGGCTGCGCGGCTTCTTCTGGCCCCGGACGAAGTACGCCGCGGGGGAGGCCGGCGACTATGCCGCGCGCCTGCGCGCCGCGCTGGGGTCGTAGGCTGCGACCCGATCGGACTGGACTCGAGCTGGAAGAGCTGAGGTAAGCACCATGGGTCGTTTCGACGGGCGCGTCGCCGTCATCACCGGAGCCGCACGAGGGATCGGGTTCGGCACCGCATCCCGCTACGCCGAGGAGGGCGCGTCGGTCGCGATCGTCGACCTCGACGAGGCCGCCGCCGCGGAGGCGGCCGCCAAGCTGCCGCTGGTCGAGAACGCGTCGGCCGTGGGCATCGGCGCCAACGTCTCCGACGGCGCGTCGGTCGACGCCGCGGTCGAGCGGGTGGTGGCCGAGCTGGGCGGCATCCACGTCCTGGTCAACAACGCGGGCATCACCCGCGACAACCTGCTGTTCAAGATGACCGAGGACGACTGGGACCTGGTCATGGGCGTGCACCTCAAGGGCGCGTTCTTGATGACCAAGGCCGCGCAGCGGCACTTCGTGGAGCAGAAGTACGGCAAGGTCGTGAACATCTCCTCGATCTCGGCGCTGGGCAACCGGGGTCAGGCGAACTACTCGGCGGCCAAGATGGGCATCCAGGGGTTCACCCGGACCCTCGGTATCGAGCTGGGCCCGTTCGGCATCAACGTCAACGCGGTGGCGCCAGGCTTCATCGCGACCGAGATGACCGACGCGACCGCGGCGCGGCTGAAGATGGACGTCGAGGAGTTCCGTCGTCTCAGCGCGGAGGCCAACCCGGTCAAGCGGGTCGGCTTCCCTGCCGACATCGCCGCGGCGGTGACCTTCCTGTCCAGCGACGAGGCGTCGTACATCACCGGCCAGACCCTCTACGTCGACGGCGGCGTCTCGCTCGGCACCTGAGCCGGAGTCGGGGGGGGGGGGGGGGGG
>NZ_JAHTLF010000012.1:0-215749 GCF_024614185.1 Nocardioides carbamazepini | reverse complement strand
CTACGAGGTCGGCGACCACGGCAACCAGTCGCTCTACCGGGTCGGCGTGCGACTGCAGCTGACCGACGTCGAGGCCCGTGAGGACGGAAGCTTCGACATCGTCGCTGTAGGCCGCGACCGGATCCAGCTCGACCGGCTGCTGACCCACGGTGACTACCCCGTCGGCGAGGTCACCTGCTCAAGCGAGAGCGGCGGCTCGTCGGACACGACCGTCGTCGGTTGGGTGTCGCCGTCGGGGCTGTTGAAGGCGCTGACGTCGACCGTCCAGCCGTCGGCGCGGCAGATCGAGGCCCAGTTGCCCGTGAAGCCGCTGGTGTCGGAGCCGTCGCCGCCGTCGCCGGAGCGCGGCCACAGCCAGGACCCGTCGGGGAGCTGACGGCCCTCGGGCCCACACCTCTTCTCCGGCGAGTACGCCGTCCGCTTGGCCAGGCAGGCCGGATCGGCGGCGCACTTCTGCTCGCGCATCCCGCTGGCCCACGAGATGCACTCCTGTTCAGGGGAGCGGGGAGGCAGCGCCGGCGGCGGGTTGGCCCGATCGAACCCTCTCACGTCCGTGGCGGTCTCGGCGGCGTCGCGGATGGCCTGGCTCCAGGTCTTCTGGTCCGCGTCGACCAGCGACGCGTCACAGCCCGCGGGCTTCGGGCCGGGGTCCAGGGACCGGGCCCAGCCCTCCGGGTCGACGCTCCCGTCGTAGAACCTGACCTCGACGGCCGCGCCGTCGAGGCGCAGTCCGATCTCCAGGCCGCGCTGGTAGGGCGCATCGGGCTGGTCCCACACCGGCGTGGTCGTGAGGTCGGTGACCTCGCCGTCGGGCAGGTGGTCGAGCAGCCGCTGCACCAGGGCGTCGTCGTCGGGCAGGCCGCGCTGGCCGTCGCCCGGCGCGGTGCTTCCGCCCGCGGGCGGGGTGGCGACCGGGAGGTCGCGCGCCGTCCCGCCGCCGGGGGACGACGCCCAGGCGACGGCGCCGACGGCCAGGGCGGCGACCACCGCGCCGGAGACGCCGACGGTCGCGCGGCGCCGGCGCAGCCGACGGCGGCCCCGGCGGGCGCCGCCGGCCACCAGGTCCGCGACGTCCGGGTCCAGCCGCTCCGCGGCGCGCTCCATGACGGTGGTCAGGTCGTGCTCGTTCATCGCAGTGCCTCCTTCCGCATCCGCGCCAGGGCGCGCATGCTCCGATTGCGGACCGCTCCCGAGGTGAGTCCCAGGGCGTGCGCGACCTCCTCGACGGACAGGCCGTCGAGGTGCCGCAGCACCACGACGGCCCGGTCGACCGGCGCGAGGTCGGCGAGTGCCTCGGTGAGCGCGAGTCGCAGGTCGGTCGTCCCGGCGTGATCCGCACCGCCGTCGGCGCCGGCCGTGTCGAGGCCCGGCAGGTCGGCGTACGGCACCTCGGTGCTGCTCGCCCGCCGCCGGGCACTGATGAAGGTGCGGGTCAGCACCGTCTGGGCGTACGCCGCCGGGTTGTCCAGGCGCGGTCCGCGGCGGCGGTGCATCCGCACGTAGACCTTCGCCAGGGTCTCCTGGACCAGGTCCTCGGCCTCGGCCCGGTGGCCGCAGAGCAGCCACGCGGCGCGGTAGAGGTGTGGCGCCCGCGCGCGGGCGAACTCCTCGAACGGATCGGGGACCGGGGGGTCAGGCTCGAACACGGCACTCCTGGGACGTCGTTGCGCTTCCTCCTGTACGACGCATCGTGCGCCCATCCCGTCACAGGCCGTCGCCGCGGAAGCGGACCCCGCCGCGCGACACGCGGGGGCGGCTCCATCCTCGGGGCGCGGCGTGGGACAGACTGACCGGGTGCGTGCTTCCACCCTCCGCAGCGCCCTGCCCGCCTCGCTCGTCGTGCTGAGCCTCGTGCTCGCCGGATGCGGAGGTGGGGACGACGGTGACAAGAAGTCGGGGGACGGCGGGAGCTCGGAGACGACCCCGGAGCCGGAGGTGCCGCAGATCTGGCCGCTGACCGGCCTCGAGGCGGAGGCGGGCGAATCCGTCGAGCTGGACCATCCGGTGGTGGTGACCAAGATCGACAACTCGCCGTCGAGCTCACCGCAGGTCGGGCTCAGCAAGGCCGACCTCGTGGTCGAGGAGCTGGTGGAGGGCGGGATCACCCGGCTCGCTGCGTTCTACTACTCCCAGCTCCCCGGCGACATCGGCCCGGTCAGGTCGATGCGGGCCAGCGACATCGGCATCGTGGCGCCCGTCGGTGCAGTCATCGCGACGAGCGGTGCCGCTCGGGAGACACTGCCCCGCATCGACCGCGCCAAGATCAAGTATTTCAGCGAGGGCGGGCCCGGCTTCTACCGCAAGTCCGGCCGCAGCGCGCCGTACAACCTCTTCACCGACCTGAAGAAGGTCGCCGAGGCGGCCGAGGACGGCAAGACGTCGCGCCCGGCCGACTACCTGCCGTGGGGCACCGAGGCGGACTTCGCGGGCGGTACGCCGGCCCCCACCCTGTCCGCGCACTTCGGCAGCCGGACGACGAACTGGCGCTTCGAGAACGGCACCTACACCAACACGAACTCCAACGCCGCCCAGGGCGACCACTTCGAGGCTGGCTCGGTGCTGGTCCTGCGGGTGAAGGTGGTCGACGCCGGCTACACGGATCCCGCGGGCAGCTTCGTGCCGGAGAGCAGGTTCGAGGGCACCGGCGCCGCGCAGCTGTTCCACAACGGCCAGGTGGTCGAGGGCACCTGGTCCAAGGACAAGGTCAACTCGACGCTGACCTTGGCCACGGCTGACGGCGCGGAGCTCAAGGTCCCGGCCGGCAAGGTCTGGATCGAGCTGGTGCCGGTCGACGCCGACAACGGATCGGTGACCGTCGGCCAGTAGCGGCGGCCGTCACTCCGGGTCGGCGGTGCCCTTGCCGTCGGCGACCTCGACCGTGCTCGGCAGCGCGATGCCCTGCTCCACCAGGCTCTGCACGCCGGCGAGCAGGAAGCCGATGGCGCTCTCGACCCGGCGGGCCGCGGCCTCTGGGTCGGCGGCGGTGGCGACGGACTCGCCGGCCGAGGACATCGCGCCGAAGAAGATCCGCGCGAAGGTCTGCAGCATGTCCTCGTCGAGGTCCCACGCGCCCGCGTCGAGGGTGGCCCGGACGATCTCGACGATATTGGCGAAGGTCGAGCGCTCCTCCTGCTCGCGGTAGCGCTCGTAGCCGAGGACCGCGGGCCCGTCCTGGATCACGATGCGCCGGTACGGCGACTCCTGGACGACGTCGAGGAAGGAGCGCAGGCCCTCGGTCGCCTTGCGCCACGGGTCCTTCTGGCCACGCAGCGACTTCTGGATCCGCTTCGCCGCCTCCTGCTCGACCCGTTCGAAGACGGACTCGAACAGGGCCTGCTTGCCGGAGAAGTGGTGGTAGAGCGCGCCCTTGGTGACCCGGGCCCCGGACACGATCGCGTCGAGCGAGGTGGCGGCGTACCCCTTCTCGGCGAACAGTCGCTCCGCGACGTCGACGAGGGCTCGCTTGGTCGAGGCGGAGTACGACGCCCGCCGCGAGCCACCTGGAACGCCCGGCACGGGGACCTTGGGGACGAGTTTCGACACCGATGCCTTCGCCACCGACTCAGCATAGGCGCGCGTCGCGGTCGCGCGTGACACCGGTCACTGCCCGTCGTGGGCGGGATCACGGTGTCGTGCCCTTGGGCGTACCGCTGGTCTGCTCCATACTCGTAGTACGTACCAGCGGTATGTCGGATCTCCCGAGTCCGAACGACCGCCGATCGAACCGAGGAGTGCTGACCATGACCTGGACGGCCTTTCACAACCGGGGCGAGACCCTCCGCTCCGTCATCGCGACCTCCGCCGTCCGCCGTGACGGCATCCTGCCCATGGACGTCGACGGCGTGTCCACTGCGTTCCGCGACGAGCTCGACCTGCTGGCTGCCCTCACCCTGAAGTGGCACACCCGCCTGTCCGGGCAGATCGAGCGGATGCTCGCCCACCAGCCGATGGACCTCGACGAGGCCGTCGCGATCGCGTGGAGCAACACCGCCCACGAGCTGCCCGGCGTGCGGATGATCATCGACCACTACCGGACCCACCCGCTCGACGACGCGATGGCGTCGGCGATGGCCGTGGCCTGCTTCAAGGAGCGCCACCTGCTCGCGGTGATGGCCGGCCGCACCAGCCTCGGCGACGCGGCGGCGGCCCGGATCGGTGCCGAGATCGAGGAGCGGGCCCGCCTGCTCCACCGCGGCCTCCCGATGATCGCCCCGGACGCGGTGTACGTCGAGCCCGAGGTCCGCGGTTCGCTGTTCGAGCGGCTGCGTGCCGTGGTCGCCGCCTGAGGCGCCGGCCCACCGAACCCCTCCGGGTGCGGCCCCGGGCCCGACGCGACCTCCTCCCGGAACCGCGCCCGGGTCCGGGGTCGCTTTGCGTCCGCACAGGGGATGATGGAGGCATGTCGAGCGAGCTGAGTGCCGGAGACCTGCTGCTGGCGTCGCCCGACCTGTTGGATCCCAACTTCGTCGACACCGTGGTGCTGCTGCTCGACGTGAACGACGACGGCGCCCTCGGCGTCGTCCTCAACCGACCCACGGCGCTGCCGGTCTCCGAGGTGCTGGGGGAGTGGGGCGAGGTGGTCGAGGAGCCGGAGGTGCTCTTCCAGGGCGGCCCGGTCGCGACCGACGGCGCCCTGGCGGTGGCGCTCGCCGCGCCGGGAGGCGAGGACGCCGCCGGGTTCCGCCCGGTGTGGGACCGGATCGGCCTGCTCGACCTCGACACCCCGCGCGAGCTGGTCGACGGCAGCGTCGACCGGCTGCGGATCTTCGCCGGGTACTCCGGCTGGGGTGCGGGGCAGCTCCAGGCGGAGATCGCCGAGGGCAGCTGGTACGTCGTACCGGGGCAGGTCGACGACGTCTTCGGCGGTGACACCCGCGACCTGCGGCGTCAGGTGCTGCGACGCCAGCCCGGCGACCTGGCGCTGCACGCCACACGCCCGTCGGACCCGGAGCTCAACTGACCTTCCGCCTCGATTTGATACTTCAATGTCTCATGTGAGACATTGAAGTCTCATCTAGGAGGAGATCATGACGACCCGGGACACGGTGCTGGCCGCCGCCCAGCGCCTGCTCGCCACCGACCCGACCGCGTCGATGGCGCAGATCGCCACCGCGGCCGGTGTGGGGCGAGCGACCGTCCACCGGCACTTCGCCAGCCGCGAGGACCTGCTTCACGAGATCGGCCGCCGCTCGCTCGACCGCTGGGCCGAGAGCATGGCCGAGGCGGGCCTGGCCGAGGCCGTCGCGTCCGCCGATCCCGAGCGGATCCGCGCCTGCCTCGACGACGTGATCGGGCGCTTCGTCGTCGACGCCGACGAGCACGGGATCGCGTTGACCGACCCGACCGTCGTCAACGCCCCCGCCCTGCGCGAGCGCGCCGACGAGCTCTTCACCCAGGAGATCACGCTGTACGCCGCGGCCCAGGCCGCCGGCCTGCTGCGCTCCGACGTCCCGGCCCGCTGGCTGGGCCACACCGTCTACGGCCTGCTCGTCGCCATCCGCGACGCCCTCCTCGCCGGTGACATCGCCCCACGGGACGCGCAGGCGCTCGTCCGCTCCACGTTCCTCGAGGGAGGTGCGGTCCGATGACCGCCACGGCCCCCCGCAGCGCGACCCCGCGCACCGCCGCTCATCAGGACCGTCGCCGCTGGGGCGGCCTGGCCGTGCTCGCGGCCAGCCTGCTCGTCGTCGTGATGGACATGACCGTCCTCAATGTGGCGCTGCCCGACCTGACCGAGGACCTCCACGCCGGCGCGCTCGCGCAGCTGTGGATCGTCGACGTCTACTCACTGGTGCTCGCCGGCCTGCTCGTCCCCGTGGCGGCGCTCGCCGACCGCTGGGGCCGGCGCCGGATGCTGCTCACCGGCTTCGCCATCTTCGCCGTCGCCTCCCTCGGCGCGCTGATCGCGCGGAGCCCGGGTGACGTCATCGCGGTGCGCGCCCTGCTCGGCATCGGCGGCGCGATGATCATGCCGGCCACGCTCTCGCTGATCCGGGCGCTCTTCCCGGACGCCAGGGAGCGGGCGTTCGCCCTCGGCCTGTGGGCCGCGACCGCCGCCGTCGGCGGTGCCATCGGCCCGATCGTCGGCGGTGCGCTGCTCAGTGCGTTCAGCTGGCACGCCGCCTTCCTGGTCAACGTGCCCCTCATGGTGGTCGCGCTGGTCGCCGGGCTCCTCCTGCTCCCCGAGAGCCGGTCGGAGAAGCCCGGCCGGGTCGACGCGCTCGGCGTACTGCTCTCCGTGGGCGGCATGATCGCGGCCGTCTACGGCATCAAGCACCTCGGCAAGGGCGATCTCGACGTCGTCACCGTGCTCGTCCTGGTCGCCGGCTTCCTGCTGCTGACGCTCTTCGTGCGACGCTGCCTGCGTCAGGACGAGCCGATGCTCGCCGTCCGCCTCTTCGCCAACCCGGTCTTCCGCTCCGGTGTCGCCACGGCGCTGGTGAGCAGCACCGCGATGATCGCGCTGCTGTTCGTCGGCTCGCAGTGGCTGCAGCTGGTCCAGGGCTGGAGCCCGCTGATGGCAGGGGTCGCACTACTGCCGATGGCCCTCGGTGGCCTGATCGGCCCGCCGCTCGCTCCGGCCGTCGCCGACCGGTTCGGCGCGCGCAACGTCATCGTCGCGGGTCTCGTGGTCCTCGCCGCCGGACTGCTCACGCTGTGGCTGCTGCCCCGCCCGATGCCCTACGTCGGCATCGCCGTCGCGCTGCTCCTCGTCGGCTTCGGTACCGCGGCCCTGGGTCTCGGCTCCGCGCTGATCATGGGCTCGGCGCCGGTCCACCAGGCCGGTTCCGCCGCCGCGGTCGAGGAGATGTCCTACGAGGTCGGCGGCGTGCTCGGCATCGCCGTGCTCGGCAGCCTCGCCGGCGTGGTCTACCGCCACGGCCTCCCGGTGGGTGCGGATGCCGCGGCCGTCGAGTCCGTCTCGGGCGCGCTCGGGACGCCGTTCGAGTCGGCGGCGCTGGCGTCGTACACCGACGCGTTCGGGGTCGTCGGCCTCGTCGGCGCGGTGATCACCCTGGTCGTGGCGGTCCTGGTGTGGCGCGGACTCCCGAAGGACGTCGATGTGTCCGGCGGTCACTGACGACCACTAGACTGCACGACGTGACCACGATCGGCTTCTCGACAGAAACGGACGTCCGCGAGGACCGCCGCACGGTCCCGACCGATGAGGGCGACCACGAGCGTTTCTCCCACTACGTGGAGAAGGACAAGCTCACCGAGGCGATGGTCATGGGCACGCCGGTCGTGGCCCTGTGCGGGAAGGTCTGGGTGCCCAGCCGGGCGCCGGAGAAGTTCCCGGTCTGCCCGGAGTGCAAGGAGATCTGGGAGGGCCTGGGCGACGGCAAGGGCGATGGCAAGGGTCCGGAAGGGTCCGGTCCCGACGCATGACCTCGCTCGGTCCGGCCTGGCCGGAGCGGGCAGCCTGGGGCACGGCGCCGTCGCTGCGTGCCTGGCAGTCCGCCGCGCTGGCCGACTACCTCGCCCGCACCCCGCGTGACTTCCTCGCCGTCGCGACCCCCGGCGCCGGCAAGACGACCTTCGCCCTCACCGTCGCCGCCGAGCTGCTCGGCCGGCGGCTGGTCGACCGGCTGATCATCGTCGCGCCCACCGAGCACCTCAAGATGCAGTGGGCCGAGGCCGCCGCGCGGGCGGGCCTGCCGATCGACCCGACCTACTCGGCCGGCTCCGGCAAGATCTCCAGCGACTACGTCGGCGTCGCCGTCACCTACGCCGGGGTGGGGGTCAACCCGCTGGCGATGCGGATCCGCACCGAGCGCTTCAAGACCCTCGTCATCCTCGACGAGATCCACCACGCCGGTGACTCGATGAGCTGGGGCGAGGGGGTGCGGGAGGCCTTCGAGCCGGCGGCGCGCCGGCTGGCGCTGACGGGTACGCCGTTCCGCTCCGACATCAACCCGATCCCGTTCGTCACCTACGCGCCCGGCGAGGACGGCGTGCCGACGTCGGTGGCCGACTACACCTACGGGTACGCCGAGGCGCTGTCGGACCACGTCGTGCGGCCGGTGCTGTTCCTGGCCTACTCCGGACAGATGAGCTGGCGGACCCGGGCCGGCGACGAGGTCGCCGCGTCGCTGGGAGAGCCGCTCACCAAGGACATGACCTCGCAGGCGCTGCGCACCGCGCTGGATCCCCAGGGCGCGTGGATCCCGTCGGTGCTGGCCGCGGCCGACAAGCGTCTCTCCGAGGTGCGCCGCCACGTGCCTGACGCGGGTGGGCTCGTGATCGCCTCCGACCAGGACAGCGCCCGCGCCTACGCCAAGCTGCTCAAGCAGATCAGCGGCGAGTCGGCGACGGTGGTGCTCTCCGACGAGAAGGCGTCGTCGAAGAAGATCTCGGCCTTCAGCGAGGGCGACAGCCGCTGGATGGTCGCGGTCCGGATGGTGTCCGAGGGCGTCGACGTCCCCCGGCTCGCGGTCGGCGTGTGGGCGACGACGACGTCGACGCCGCTGTTCTTCGCGCAGGCCGTCGGCCGCTTCGTGCGCGCCCGCAAGCGCGGTGAGATCGCCTCGGTGTTCCTGCCGTCGGTGCCGAACCTGCTCTCCTTCGCCGGGGAGCTCGAGGCGCAGCGCGACCACGTCCTCAAGCGCAAGGTCAGCAGCGACGGCGACATCTTCGCCGCCGAGGAGGACCTGATGAACCAGGCCAACCAGGGCGACGGCGCCTCCGACGAGCTGGAGATGATGCCGTTCGAGGCGCTCGGCTCCGAGGCGCGCTTCGACCACGCGCTGTACGACGGCGCGCAGTTCGGTCACGAGGGCGAGGTCCACGTGGGCTCGGAGGAGGAGATGGACTTCCTCGGCATCCCGGGCCTGCTCGAGCCCGACCAGGTCAGCGCGCTGTTGCAGCAGCGGCAGGCGGACCGCCGTCGTACCCGGCGCCCGGAGTCGTCCGGGACCGAGCGTGCGGCCGACACGGTCGCCGAGGTGACCACGCACGAGCACCTGGGTCTGCTGCGCCGCGAGCTGAACTCGCTCGTCGCCTCGTGGCACCACCGCACCGGGCAGGCGCACGGGATCACCCACGCCGCCTTGCGCAAGGAGTGCGGCGGACCGGCGGCGGCGGTCGCCAACGGCGACCAGCTGCAGAAGCGGATCGACCGGATCCGGGAGTGGGCGGTCCGCAAGACGTCGTGACCCACGCACGGGCCGCCCTATAGGGAAGCCTGGCCTAACTTAGGTTACGCTGCGTCGCGTGACGACGGTGCTCGAAGGACGCGACCTGGTGCTGGGCTACCAGCGCGCCACGGTGGTGCACGGGGTCTCCGTGCGCCTCGTGCCCGGTCAGGTGACCGCGTTGATCGGTCCCAACGGCAGCGGCAAGTCCACGGTGCTCCGCTCGCTGGCCCGGCTCCATCCGGTCGCCGAGGGGCGGATCACCCTCGACGATGCGGACGCCGCCCCGCTGAGCGCGAAGGAGTTCGCCCGCCGGGTGACCCTGCTGTCCCAGTCGCGGCCGCACCCGTCGGGCCTCGAGGTCCGCGACGTCGTCGCCTTCGGCCGCCATCCCCACCGCGGCCGCTTCGCCGGCGTCACCGACGCCGACCGGGCCGCCGTCGACCATGCCATGGAGGTCACCGGCATCGACGACATGGCCGACCGGCCCGTCGACCAGCTCTCCGGCGGCGAGCTCCAGCGGGTCTGGCTGGCCACCTGCCTGGCGCAGGACACCGCAGTCGTGCTCCTCGACGAGCCGACCAACCATCTCGACCTGCGCTACCAGGTCGAGACCCTCGATCTGGTCCGCGATCTCGCGGACCGGCATGGGACGGCGCTCGGCGTCGTTCTCCACGACCTGAACCATGCCGCCACCGTGGCCGACCAGGTCGTGCTGCTGCACCAGGGCACCGTCCGCGCGGTCGGCGCGCCCGCCGACGTACTCACGGCCGAGCACCTCTCGGCCGTGTACGGACTGCCCATCCGCGCCTTCGTCGACCCGGACACGGGCGCGGTGCGGGTGGAGGCCCAGGGCAGGCACCACCGGCACCGCTCCGGCTGACGCGCCGACCCACCGAACGCCAACCGAACCCCCACCGAACCACAGTGAGGAACCCGATGAAGACCCGACCGATGACCGCTGCCCTGACGCCGGCGCTGGCGCTGCCGCTCGGCCTGCTCCTGGCGGCCTGCGGCACCACCGACACCGGATCCGACGACAAGGCGGCCCCCAAGGCCAACGACTCGGCCGAGTGCTCCGCCGACGAGACCACGACCTCGACCGGGCCGGTGACGCTCACCGACAGCTACGGCCGGACCGTGGAGCTCGACAAGCCCGCCGAGCGCGTGGCCGTGCTCGAGTGGCAGCAGGTCGAGGACGTGCTCACCCTGTGCCTGACCCCCGTCGCGGTCGCCGACGCCGAGGGCTATGCCACGTGGGACACCGCGGAGGAGCTGCCCGATGGCGTCACCGACGTGGGCACGCGCGGCGAGCCGAACCTCGAGACCCTGTTCGGGACCAACCCCGACCTGGTCATCGTCGAGGCCTACACGGCCGAGGACGAGATCCTCAAGCAGCTCGCGAAGTACGACGTCCCGGTGCTCGCCACCAAGGGCGCCGACGCCGCCGACCCGGTGGCCAACATGCTCGGCACCTTCGAGCTGATCGCGCAGGCGACCGGCCGCGAGGAGCGGGCGCAGGTCGTCGTCGACGACTTCAACGCCCACCTGGCCGAGGCGAAGGAGAAGGTCGCGGCCACCGACGCCACGGAGTTCGTCTACTTCGACGGCTGGGTCCAGGGCGGCAACGTCTCGATCCGGCCCTTCGGCCAGGGTTCGCTGATCGGCGAGCTGGGCGAGGCGCTCGGTCTCACCAACGCCTGGACGGGAGAGGTCGACGAGGCCTACGGCCTCGGCCAGACCGACATCGAGGGCATGAGCGAGCTGGGTGACGCCACCTTCTTCTACACCGGAACCGTGGATCCCGAGGGCGACGTGAACGCCACCCTCGCCGAGAACGCCGTCTGGCAGAAGATCCCGGCCGTCGCCGAGGGCCGCAGCCACGCCTTCCCGGCCGGCATCTGGACCTTCGGCGGTCCGCGCTCGGCGGAGCAGATCATCGACGCGTACGTCGACCTCCTGACCAAGTAGGCAGCGTAGGCACGCAGCGATGACCGTCGAGCAGCAGCAGCCCGTCACCGCGGACCGGACCGAGCCGACCGAGGCAAGGCCACGGCTCGGGGCCCCCGGCCTCGCGGGCGCCACCGGCGCGCTGCTGCTGCTCGTCGTCGTCCTGCTGGGGGCGTCGCTGTGGCACCTGACCCAGGGCACGTCGGCGATCGGCGCGGGCGACCTCGTCCGCTGGCTGTTCGGCGACCGTGACGGCTCGGGCCCGGGGGCCGACGCCGGCGACGTCCTGATCGGATCCCGCGTCCCGCGGCTCGCGGCGGGCATCGCCGTCGGCTTCGCCCTCGGCGTGGCGGGTGCCCTCTTCCAGTCGCTGGCCCGCAACGCCCTCGCGTCGCCCGACACCCTCGCCGTCACCGGCGGCGCCTATCTCGCCGTGACCGTCGTGGCCGCCTTCGGCGTCACGGTGCCGATCTGGGCGTCGGGCCTCACCGCCTTCGTCGGCGGCTCGATCGCCGCCTTCCTGGTGCTCGGTCTCGCCGGCGGCGCCGGTACGGCCACGACGCGGCTGGTCCTGGCCGGCTCGGCGGTCGCCCTGGCCCTGCAGGCTGGCACGTCCACGCTGCTGATCCTGTTCCAGGAGGAGACCACCAGCCTGTTCGCCTGGGGGAGCGGCTCGCTCAGCCAGCTGGGCCTGCGCACCTTCCAGCAGGCCGCGCCGGTCGTCGTCGTGTGCACCGGCGCGGCGCTGCTGCTCGCCCGCCGCCTCGACCTGCTCGGCCTGGGCGACGACAGCGCGGCCGTGCTCGGCGTACCGGTCCGCTCGACGCGTGCGGTCGGCACGGTGCTCGCGGTGCTGCTCACCGCGGCGTCGGTGACCCTGGCCGGCCCGATCGGCTTCGTCGGCCTGTTCGCCCCCGTGATCGTGCGCCTGTGCGGCCGGGTGCTGCCGGCGCTGAACCGGCACGCCGTGCTCATCCCCGCGGCGGGACTGACCGGTGCGGTCGTCGTCGTCGCCGCCGATGCCCTCATCCGGGCGATGCTCGGCGCCGACGAGGCGATCTCGATCCCGACCGGCATCACCACCACGCTGATGGGTGCGCTGGTGATGATCGTCCTGGCCCGCCGCAGCCGCGACTCCGGGCCGACCCGGCAGACCGCGGCGGCGCGGGTGCGGGTGGGCAGCCGGGTCCGCTTCCTGGTGGTGCTCGCGGTGGTGGTCGTGGCCACTGTCGCCGTGACCCTGCTCAGCCTGCTCGCCGGCGACACCTGGCTGAAGGCCGGCGACCTCTCTCTGTGGCTGCGGGGGGAGGCCGCGCCGCTCATCCAGTTCGCGCTCGACGAGCGCGCCCCCCGCGTGGCCGCGGCCGTGCTGGGCGGCGCGGCGCTGGCGCTCTCCGGCGCCCTGGTCCAGGCGACCTGCCGCAACCCCCTGGCCGAGCCGGGGATCCTCGGCATCACCGGTGGCGCCGGCGTCGGCGCCGTGGTGGTCGTGACCGGTGCCGGCGTCTCGCAGGCCGCGAGCAACGGCGCGATCCTGGTGGGCGCGGTGACCGGCGCCCTCGTCGCCTTCGCCCTCGTCTACGGCCTCGCCTGGCGGCACGGACTCGACGCCGATCGACTGCTGCTCATCGGCATCGGCACCTGGTACGGCGCCGCGGCGCTCACCACGTTCCTGCTGGTGCGCTCGAACCCCTGGGACACCCCGCGGATCTACACCTGGATGTCGGGGACGACGTACGGTCGCACCTTCGAGCAGGTGCTGCCCGTCGCGGTCGTGCTCGCTCTGGCGCTGCCGCTGGCCTGGCTGGTGCGTCGCGAGCTGGACCTGCTCGCCCTCGACGAGGACACGCCGCGCCTGGTGGGGGTGCGCCTCGAGGCCGTCCGGCTCGTCGTGCTGGTCACGGCGGCCCTGCTCGCCGCGACCAGTGTCGCCGCGGTCGGCGTGGTCGGCTTCGTGGGACTGGTCGCGCCGCACATGGCGCGGGCGCTGGTCGGCGGGCGGCACGCCCGCTCGGTGCCGGTGGCCATCCTCATCGGCGCGGTGCTGCTCGGCGGCGCCGATCTCATCGGCCGGACCGTGATCGCGCCGGCCCAGGTCCCCGCCGGGCTGGTGGTGGCGCTGATCGGCGCGCCGTACTTCGTCTACCTGCTGGCCCGCTCCCGGGCCTGAGTCCCGCTGCCGGGTCAGCCGGCGAAGGGTCGGACGCCCGGCCCCGGTCGGGTGGCGACCTGCCGGGGGTCGGCCAGGTGGTGACCGGCCGCGCACCGCAGCTCGACGTGCACCGGCTCCTCGCAGTCGCGGTGCACGAACACGGTCGGCGGGCCGCCGGGGTCGGCCAGGTGGCGGTCGCCCCAGTGGCTGATCGCGAGCAGGATCGGCTGCAGCTCGAGTCCCTTCGCGGTGAGCCGGTACTCGTGCCGGGTGCGGGCGCCGTCCTCGCGGTAGGGCTCCTTGCGCAGGATGCCCTGCTCGACCAGGGACGTCAGCCGGTTGGTCAACACCTGGCGGGGGATGCCGGCGTGCCGGCGGATGTCGTCGAAGCGGCGTACGCCGAGGAACACCTCGCGCAGCACGACGACCGTCCACCGCTCGCCCAGGATCGCCATCGCCCGGCCGAGCGTGCAGTTGTCGACCGACCAGGCGAGCGCGGGCGGGGAGCTCGGGGGAGCGTCGGTGGTGGTGCTGCTCATCGGGCCAGCATAGGGCGACCCAGGTCTCATTGACAGACTCAGCCTGCGCTGGTCTGATGGCAGCCATGACTGAGTCCGCGACCAAGACCCAGCTCGACGCCGTCGACCCCCTGACCCTCGACGGCTTCGAGCAGCTGCACGCGATGCTCGAGGGCCGGCTCCCGACCGCGCCGATCGCGGAGACCCTGGGGTTCGTGGGCTTCGAGGTGCCCGAGCGTGGGACCGCGATCTTCGAGCTCGACCCCGAGCTGCGCCACTACAACCCGATCGGCAGCGTGCACGGCGGGGTGTTCGCGACCCTCCTCGACTCCGCCTGCGGGTGCGCGGTCCACTCCACGCTCGCGGTCGGCGAGGGCTACACCTCGCTCGACCTGACCGTGAAGTTCCTCAGGCCCGTCACCGTCGACTCCGGTCGGCTGCGCGCCGTCGGGACGGTGCTGCAGCGTGGTCGCCGTACCGCTCTGGCGGAGGCGAAACTGTACGACGGCCGCGGGAAGCTGGCCGCCTACGCCAGCTCCAGCTGCATGATCTTCAGCTAGCGCGACCCGGCGCAGTTTGAACCCCGATTCGCCCTGACCCGGCGCAGATTGAACGGGCAGTCGTTCAACCTGCGCCGGGTGGGCGTCGAATCTTGTTCAATCTGAGCCGGGTCGGCGTCAATCCGAGCTCAATCTGAGCCGGGTCGGCGTCAGGCCAGATCGCCCAGCGCCTCGGCCTGGGCCTCCTCGGGCGAGTGCGGGGCCGGTGCCTCGTCGTGCAGCGCGGTGCTGACGGTGCGCGCCCCGGCGAGCATCACCACGACGCCGACGGCCACGGCGATGCCGCCGAACCAGAACGGCGCCGCCGAGCCCTGGTGCTCGGCCAGCTTGAGCGCGACATACGGTCCGACGGCGCCGCCCGTGAAGCGCACGAACGAGTACGCCGACGACGCGACCGGTCGCTCGACCGGGGCCGCGCCCATGACGGCCTCGGTGACCAGGGTGTTGATGACGCCGAGGAAGGCGCCGGCCACGACGATGCCGACGATCACGACGGCGGCGGTGTCGGCGCCGAGCGCCATCGCGAGCAGGTCGAGCGCGAACAGCGCAAGCGCCCCGACGAGGGCGGGCACGGTGCCGACCCGGCGCCGCACCCACGGCGCGAGCGCGACGGACGCGATCGCGAGCAGCACGCCCCAGCCGAAGAAGATCCAGCCGATCTGCATGATCCCGGCCTCAGGCAGGGCGAACGGTCCGGCGGCGAGCAGCGAGAAGAAGCCGAGGTTGTAGCAGACCGCGACGGCCGCGATCACCGCGAGGGCAGGGTGGGCGAGCGCCTTGAACGGGTCGGCGAGCGTCGTACGACGCGGCGCGGGCGGGGTCGCGGGCAGCAGGACCGCCGTCGCGACGAGTGCGACCGTCATCAGCACGGACACGCCGAAGAACGGGCCGCGCCACGACTGCTCGCCGAGCAGGCCGCCGACGAGGGGGCCGGACGCGATGCCGAGCCCGAGGGCGGCCTCGAACAGGATGATGGCCTGCCCGAGCGAGCCCTTCGACGAGCTCACGATCGTGGAGAGCGCCGTCGCGATGAACAGGGCGTTGCCCAGGCCCCAGCCGGCACGGAAGCCGATCACGGCACCCACCGAGCCGGACATGCCGGCCAGGCCGGCGAAGACGATGATCAGGGCCAGGCCGGTGAGCAGCGTCCGCTTGGCGCCGATCCGGGTCGAGACGACACCGGTGATCAGCATCGCGACGCCCATCACCGCCATGTAGCTGGTGAACAGCAGCGACACCTGGCTCGGCGTCGCCTCGAGCTTGGCGGCGATCTCCTTGAGGATCGGGTCGACCAGGCCGATCCCCATGAACGCGATGACGCAGGCGAAGGCGACCGCCCACACCGCGCGCGGCTGGCGCAGGAACGAGCCGCCGGAGTCGGCGGCGATGGGCGTATGGGTGCCGGAGTCGGCGGTGGCGGTCACGAGTGTCCTTCCGTGGGTTCGAGGACGGCCTGGAGCACGGCCACGGCGGTCGCGAGGTCGTCAGGGGAGAGGTCCGTACGACGGGCGAGGCGCTCGGACACGAGCGCGGCGCTGAGCCGCCGGATGCGCCGCAGCTCGGCGCGGCCGGCGTCGGTGAGGTCGACGAGGCTGCTGCGGGCGTCGGCCGGGTTGGGCGCCTTGGACACCCAGCCCAGCTCGACGAGCTGGCGGATCTGGCCGGTCATCGTCGGCTGCGAGCAGCGGTCGACCTGGGCGAGCGCGGTGATGCCGAGGGGGCTGAGCTCGTCGAGGATCGAGAGCACGCGGGTGCCGGCGCTCGGGGCGTGCTCGCGCCGGACGAGTCGCACCAGCCGGGCGGCGTACACCGTGAGGTCGCTGCTGAGGCCGTCGGTGTCGGGGGTGCTCACATCCGCCAGTCTACATAGGAAACCTATGGAAAAGTCACGGGATGGTGGCGCACCCCACACCGGGATAATGAGCACCATGCCGACCTACGTCGCGTTCCTGCGCGCCATCAACCTCGGGCCGAACCGCAAGTTCCCGAAGGCCGACATCGTCGCGGCCACGGAGGCCGCGGGCGGGACGGACGTCCGCACCCACATCAACACCGGCAACGTGCGGCTCACGATCGGGCTGCGGTCGCGCGCCAAGGTGGAGGCGGCGCTCGAGAACGCCTACGAGGCGCAGACCGGCTTCGCCGTCCCCACCATCGTCTTCACTCCTGCCGAACTGGTCGCGATCGCCGAGGACGCCCGTGCCCTCGGCGCCGAGCGCCCTGACCTCGAGCGCCACTATCTCTACCTGCTCAAGCAGGAACCGGACCCGGCGGCGATCGCCGCGATGGAGCAGCGCGGCGACGACGTCAACACCGTCGTGGTCCGCGGCCGGGTGGCGCACGTGCTGCTCGGGCCGGGGTACGTCGCCGGGGGAGTGGACCCGTACAAGACGGAGAGGGGGCTCGACGTCGTGGCGACCAACCGCAACGTCAACGTCGTCACCACCCTGGCCGAGAAGTGGGCCTGATCGCCTCCTGTGACACCATGGAGTCGTGACAACCGCGAGCCCTGTCGAGGTGGATCCGGGAGTCCAGGAGGACCTCTCCCTCGACGCGACCACGAGACTCGACACCCCCTGGGTGACGATCGTGTGGAACGACCCCGTGAACCTGATGTCCTACGTCACCTTCGTCTTCCAGAAGCACTTCGGCTACGGCAAGAAGAAGGCGGAGAAGCTGATGCACGAGGTCCACGAGGAAGGGAAGTCCGTGGTCAGCACCGGGACCCGCGAGGAGATGGAACGCGACGTCCAGGCCATGCACGAGTACGGCCTGTGGGCCACCCTGTCGAAGGCTGAGTGAGCGCACCATGTCTGGTTTCGTCCGGCATCGCCGGAGCAAGCGCATCCACGCGACCTTCCCGGTCTTCGAGGCGGACCTGCTCCGGTCCCTCGCCGCGCAGATCGTCGAGCTGCTCCACAACGAGTCGGCGATCCCCAGCGCCACCCGCGATCCGCTGGAGCAGATGCTGGACTTCTCGGGTCCGACCACCGAGCCCGAGGACCCGGTCCTGTTGCGGCTGTTCCCCAACGCCTACCGCAACGACGAGGAGTCGGCGGGGGAGTTCCGGCGGTTCACCGAGGGAGCCCTGCGCGACGGCAAGTCCCGCGCCGCCGCGACGATCATCGACGTGCTCGAGGAGGCCGGGCTGCCGACCGAGCCGACCGACGAGGACCTCACGATCGACGTCGAGCTCGACCAGGAGACGGCGCTGGTCTGGATGCGCTCGTTCACCGACCTGCGGCTCGCGCTCGGCACCCGGCTCGGGGTCGAGGAGGGCGACGAGGAGTACTGGTACTCCCTGCCCGACGACGACCCGCGGGCCCAGGCCCACCACATCTACGAGTGGCTGGGCTTCCTGCAGGAGACCCTGGTCCACGCCGTGCGCTGAGCCGGGGATCGCCGCCGGTCACATCAGCCAGCCGGCTTGACCGCCAGGACGGGGCACTGCGCCTCGAGGATGATCCGCTGGGCGACGCTGCCGAGCAGCAGCTTGCCGACCGGGGTCCGGTGCCGGATCCCGACGACGATCAGCGTGGCCTGCTCCTGGTCGGCGGCCGCGATGACCGCGTCGGCGACGTCGTTCACCACGTCGTGGCGTACGACGACCTCGAGCCCGTCGGCGACCAGCCGGTCGCGCAGCGCGGCGATGTCCGCGTCGTGGGCGAACCGGGCGTCGACCAGGCTGCTGCCCAGCGTCGCGTTGACGACGACCAGGCGGGCGCCGTCCTTGCGGGCGAGTCCGGCGGCGTGCTCGAGGGCGGCCTCGCCGTACCGGTCCGCGCTGTAGGCGACCACGATGCTCGCGGGGTGGCTCATCGCTCGATCAGCTCCTTCTCGTCCTGCGGGCTGGGGGCGGGCGGCTCGGCCGGCCTGCGGAGGCCCGCGACGGCCATGGCGACGAGCAGCAGCGCCATGACGGCGTACACGACGACGGCGACCGGCTCGCTCCACAGGGTGCTGACGTCGCCCTGCGAGATCTTCAGTGCGGTCGTCAGCTGCTCCTCGAGCTTGGGGCCGAGGATCACGCCGATGATCAGTGGCAGCACGGGGATCCCGAAGCGGCGCATGAAGAAGCCGAGGATGCCGAGGACCAGCAGCAGCGCCAGGTCGAAGGCCTGGAAGTTCACGCTGTAGGCGCCGAGGGAGGCGAAGAAGAGGATGCCGGCGTAGAGATAGGGCCGGGGGATCCGCAGCAGCCTGGCCCACAGTGGCGCCATGGGCAGGTTGAGGACGAGCAGCAGCGCGTTGGCGACGAACAGGCTCGCCAGCAGGCCCCACACCAGGTCCGGGTGGTCGTCCATCAGGGTCGGGCCGGTCTGGAAGCCGTAGCCCTGCAGCGCGACGAGCATGATCGCGGCGGTCGCCGTGGTCGGCAGGCCGAGGGCGAGCAGCGGCACCAGGGTGCCGGCGGCCGAGGCGTTGTTGGCGGCCTCCGGTCCGGCGACGCCCTCGATCGCGCCCTTGCCGAACTCCTCGGGGTGCTTGGTGAGCCTCTTCTCCGTCGCATAGGACAGGAACGTCGGCAGCTCGGCGCCGCCGGCCGGCAGCGCGCCGAACGGGAACCCGAAGGCGGTGCCGCGCAGCCACGGCTTCCAGGAGCGGCCCCAGTCCTCCTTGCTCATCCAGGGCTGCCCGACGGGGATGATCTCCAGCGGCTTGCGGCGCAGGTGCGCGGCGACCCAGAGGGCCTCGCCGATCGCGAACAGCGCGACCGCGACCACGACGATGTCGATGCCGTCGGCGAGCAGCGGCTCGCCGAAGGTGAGCCGGGCCTGCCCGGTGCTGGTGCCGACCAGGCCGATCGCCAGGCCGAGGAAGAGCGCGATGAACCCGCGCAGCTTGGACGCGCCGAGCACGGCGGTGACGGCGAACAGCGCCAGCATCATCAGCGCGAAGTACGACGGCGAGCCGAGGGTGACCACGATGTCGGCCACCTGCGGGGTGACGATCCACAGCAGCACCGTCGCGATGCTGCCCGCCACGAACGAGCCGATCGCGGCGGTGGCGAGGGCCTGCGCCGCTCGTCCGGCCTTGGCCATCTTGTTGCCCTCGATGGCGGTGATCACCGAGGACGACTCGCCCGGCGTGTTGAGCAGGATCGAGGTGGTCGAGCCGCCGTACATGCCGCCGTAGTAGATGCCGGCGAACATGATGATCGCGCTGTCGGCACCGACGCTGTAGGTCACCGGGAGCAGCAGGGCCAGGGTCATCGCCGGCCCGATGCCGGGGAGTACGCCGACAGCCGTGCCGAGCAGTACGCCGAGCGCGGCGAAGAGCAGGTTCTCCGGGGTGAGGGCGGTCTGGAAGCCGTCGAGCAGCAGGTCCATCAGAGCACACCGTCCAGAATGCCGGCGGGGATGGGGATCCCGAGACCGACGTAGAAGCCGTACCAGCTGCCGAGCGACAGGGCGACGCCGACGGCGATGTCCCGCACCCAGTTGCGGCTGCCGAGCACGGCGGCCGAGCCGGCGAAGAGCAGCGCGCCGGTGATCGCCCAGCCCAGCACGTCGATCAGCGCGATGTTCGCGACCAGCACCAGGGCGAGCAGGCCCACGGTGCGCACGTCGGTGCCCTGGGTCAGGTCGATGTCCTCGCCCTCCTCGGCCTCCGGCCGGTCGCCGCGCGCGGTGGCGACGGCGAGCAGGACGCCGAGGAGCACCAGGACCCCGCCGACGACGTACGGGAGGGTGTAGGGCTGGACCGGCTGGTCGGCGAAGCCGTCCTCCAGGCCCCCGGCGTCGATGAGGACATAGCCTCCGGCGAGCACCAGGAAGGCGGCCAGGCCGTACTGCGCCTTGTCGACGACCCGGCTGCCGGGCTGGCTGCCGGGCTGGCCGCCGGGCTCGGGGATCTCGTGGGTGCTCATGCCAGTCCCAGCTCCTTGAGGGTGTCGGCGACGCGGTCGTCCTGCTCGGCGAGGAAGTCCTCGAACTCCTGGCCGGTGGCGAAGTTGTCGGTCCAGCCGTTGGCCTCGAGGGCCTCGCGCCACTCGGCCGTGTCGTGCATCTCGGTGAGGAGCTCGGTGAGGTACTCCCGCTGTGCGTCGGAGATGCCGGGCGGCGCGAGGACACCGCGCCAGTTGGTGAAGACCAGGTCCACCCCGGCCTCGGTCAGGGTGGGTGCGTCGATCCCCTCGAGCCGCTCGGCGCCGGAGACGGCCAGTACCCGCAGCTTGCCGTCCTCGATCTGGCCCTCGAACTCGCCGAGACCGGACATGCCGACGTCGATCTTGGCGCCGAGGAGCGCGGTCGTGAGCGGGCCGCCGCCGTCGTAGGAGATGTAGTTGACCTTCGTGGGGTCCACCCCGATCGCGTCGGCGAGCTGCATCGGGAACAGGTGGTCCGGGCCGCCGTTGCTGGAGCCGCCGCCGACGGCGAGGCCGCCCGGGTCCTCGCGCCACGCGTCGACCAGGTCGTCGATCGTCTCGAACGGCGAGTCGGCGGGCACGAGGATGCCCTCCTGCTCCTCGACCAGCCGGGCGATCGGCGTCATCTTGAGCGGGGTGGCTCCGGACCTGTTGGTGTAGACGGCGCCGACCACCCCGAGCCCCATCAGCATCATGAGGTCGTCGGCGCCCTTCTCGTTGACCAGCCGCTGCATCGCGACCGTGCCGCTCGCGCCCTGCACGTTGGTGATCTCGAAGCGGCCGGTGAGGTCGTTGTCCTCCATGGCCCGGGCCGCCGCCCGGCCGGTGAGGTCGTAGCCGCCGCCGACGCTGTTGGGGATCATCATCCGCAGCCGCCGATTGCTCGGGTCGTCCGAGCCGCGGGTGACCCCGCAGCCGCTGACGACCGCGGCGAGCGCCAGGGCGAGGAGGAGCGCGACGAGCGTGCGTCCTGGGCGATGCATGGGAACCTCCGGATCGGGTGGTGACCGCTGTCACGTGCGATCCGTGCCAGCATGTCGGTGGCTGTGGCGGGCGTCACGCTTGCGGACGCAAAGGAGGTTGTGGTCGTTGTGGTCACGCCGATCAGGCGGTTGAACTGGCGCCGCGGCGAGCTGACGCTGGCGGCGAAGGTGCTGCTCCTGCAGCTCGTCGTGATCGTGGTGCTGCTCGTCGCGGTCGGCGTGCTGAGCATCCGCCAGTCCAACGCCGACTTCGCCGACGAGCGGGGCGCGCAGATGCGCTCCGTGGCGGAGTACGTCGCCGTGCAGGACTTCGTCCGGACCGGGCTCGAGGACGTGCGCGGCGGCGCCGAGCTGTGGCAGGTCACGGCCGACCTCACGTCGTACGCCGAGCGGGGGGTGCGTCTCTCGGGTGCGACCGACGTCCTCGTCGTCGGTCCCGACGGCACCGTCCTCGCGGCCACCGACGCCAGCCGGGTGGGCGAGCGGGCCGACCTCGGCGGCGACGAGGTGGCGGCCGGCCGGGGCGGGACGACCGACGTCGACGCGGGGGGCGAGCGCCGGGTGGCCGCCTACGCGCCCGTCATCGCGGACGCTCCCGGGGACAATGGCGCCGTCGGTGCCATCGTCGCCGAGGCCGCCTATCCGTCCCTGGGCGACCAGCTCGCCGAGGCGGTGCCCGAGCTGGGCCTCTTCCTGGGGCTGGGCGCGGTGCTCGGCCTCGTCGGTACCGGGCTGGTCGCGCGCGTCGTCCGGCGCTCCACGCGCGGCCTCGGCACCACCGAGCTCACGCACCTGGCCGACCACCGCGAGGCGCTCCTGCACGCCATCCGGGAGGGTGTCGTCGGCGTCGGCACCGACGGCCGGGTGACGGTGATGAACGACGCGGCCCGCGCCACCCTCGGCCTCGACGGCGTGCCGGACCCGGTCGGCCGAAGGGTCGACGACCTCGGCCTGGACCCGCATGTCGTGGCACTGCTGACCGGCGCGGGCGCCCCGGACTCCGAGCAGGTACGCGACGCGCTCGCGCTGGTCGGCACCCGGGTCGTCGTGTTCAACCGCGGCGACGCCTCCGCGGAGGGCCGCGGGATCGGCACCGTCACGACCCTGCGGGACCGCACCGAGCTCGTCTCGCTGCAGAGCCAGCTCAGCTCGAACCTGTCGATCACCGACACCCTGCGCGCGCAGACCCACGAGTTCGACAACCGGCTGCACACGATCTCCGGGCTGGTCCAGCTGGGGGAGTACGACGAGGTCGCCGCCCTCGTCGGCACGCTGACCCGGCATCGGGCGGACGTGGGGGAGCGCGTGGCGCGGCGGCTCGCGGACCCCGCGGTGGCCGCGCTCGTGGTCGCCAAGCACGCCGTCGCCGAGGAGCGCGGCGTCGTGCTCGAGCTCGACCCCGGCTCGCGCCTGCCCGCGCTCGCGCCCGACGCGAGTGCCGACCTGACGACGGTCCTCGGCAATCTCGTCGACAACGCGGTCGACGCCTGCGCCGGGCGGCCGGGCGCGCTGGTCGAGGTCTGGGTGCTCGCCGACGACCTCTCCGTCCAGGTCCGGGTCCGCGACAACGGCTCCGGCATTCCCGACGACCTGCGCGACGCCATCTTCGTGCGCGGCTTCTCCACCAAGGAGGAGGTGCTCGGCGGTCGCGGCATCGGGCTGCCCCTGGTCCGGCTCATCTGCGTGCAGCGCGGCGGCGAGGTGGTCGTGGACGACGCGGACCCGTCGCTCGGAGGAGACAGGCCGGGGGCCGGAGGAGACGGGGGAGGCGGCGCCGAGTTCCGTGTCGTGCTCCCCATCGGTCCCGTCGTCGGTCAGGATGGGCGACCGTGAGCCGGGTGTTGCGCGTCCTCGTCGTCGACGACGACTTCATGGTCGCGCGCATCCACGGCCGGTTCGTCGAGCAGACCGACGGCTTCGAGGTCGCCGGCACCGCCCGCACCGGCGCCGAGGCCCTGGAGCTCGCCGCCACCCTGCGGCCGGATCTGGTGCTGCTCGACGTACACCTGCCCGACCTCTCCGGACTCGAGGTCCTCGAGGGACTGCGCGGCCAGTCCCGGGAGCAGGGCCGCGATGTCGCGGTGGTCATGGTCACCGCCGAGCGCGGTGCCGCCGCCGTGCGTGCCGCCCTCCACGGCGGCGCTCTGCAGTACCTCGTCAAGCCCTTCGAGTACGACGACCTGGCCGACCGCCTGCGCCGGGTCGCGGCCACGCTCGCCACCTTGCCGGGCAGCGGCGGCGAGCGCGAGGAGGAGGTCGACCAGGCCACGATCGACCGGGCGTTCGGGGCGGGGCGCCCCGCTGACCCGCCGCCGGGCCTGCCCAAGGGACTGAGCCCGGAGACGGCTGAGCTCGTGCTGCGGGCCGCTCGTGCCGCCGGCGAGATCTCGGCGTCGGAGACGGCCGAGGCCGTGGGCCTCTCCCGGGTCACGGCACGGCGCTATCTCGAGCACTTCGTCGACATCGGCACTGCCGAGGTGCGGCTGCGGTACGGCGGCACCGGACGCCCGGAGCGGCGGTACCGGGTCAAGGCTTAGGCTTGGCTTCGTGACCGCGATCGACGATCGTCCCGAGCCACCGACCCAGCCACCGACGCAGCCGGCGGCCCTGCGGGCCACCATGGCCGGCGACACCCAGGGCTTCTGGGAACGTCTCGCGCTCGGACTGTTCATCGCCGTGCCCTTCATCGCCTTCCTCGCCGCCGTCCCGGTCGCGTGGGGCGGGTGGCTCGGCTGGAGCGACGTCGCGATCACCTTCGTGATGTACGGCCTGACCCTGCACGGAGTGACCGTCGGCTACCACCGGCTCTTCACCCACAAGTCCTTCAAGCCCAACCGGGCCGTGAAGATCACCCTGGCGGTCCTCGGCTCGATGGCGATCGAGGGCCCGGTGATCCGCTGGGTCGCCGACCACCGCAAGCACCACAAGTACTCCGACCGTGACGGCGATCCGCACTCCCCGTGGCGCTACGGCAACAGCCTGCGCGGCCTGACCAAGGGCTTCGTCTGGGCGCACGTCGGCTGGCTGTTCGATCCCGAGCAGACCCCGATCGACAAGTACGCCCCCGACCTGGCCAAGGACCGCGACCTGATCCGGATCTCCCGGCTGTTCTGGCTGTGGGTGCTCACCTCGATCCTCCTCCCACCGCTGCTCGGCTTCCTGCTCACCTGGTCGTGGCAGGGCGCGCTGACGGCGTTCTTCTGGGGCACGGTGGTCCGGATCGGCCTGATCCACCACGTCACCTGGTCGATCAACTCCATCTGCCATACGCTCGGCGAGCGCCCCTTCGCGTCGCGCGACTTCTCGGGCAACGTGTGGTGGCTGGCGATCCCGTCGGGTGGCGAGTCCTGGCACAACCTCCACCACGCCGACCCGACGTCCGCGCGCCACGGCGTGCAGCGCTTCCAGTTCGACACCTCCGCCCGGATCATCTGGGTGCTGGAGAAGCTCGGCTGGGTGCGCGACGTCCGCTGGCCCACGCCGGAGCGGATCCGGGCGAAGTCGGTCACGCCCGCCGGCTGAGTGGCGGAATGACTCGTCAGTAATCGTTGCGGTTTGGGACCAAACCGCAACGATTCGGGTCTGCGGCATGGGGTTTGTGCCCAATCGCCGCCGCTGCCGTGGCCGCCCTTCGGGCCGATGCCGGCCGAGCCCGCGCGACGCCCTACGCTTGACCGCGTGTTGCGCATCGATCAGGCGACGTACGACGCCATCGTGGAGCATGCCCGGCGGGACCACCCGGTCGAGGCGTGCGGGATGGTCGCGGGCCCCCTCGGCAGCGACCGGCCCGTGCGGCTGATCGAGATGGTCAACGCTGCGGGCAGCCCCACCTTCTACGAGTACGACTCGACGGACCTGCTGCGTCTCTACCGCGAGCTCGACGACCGCGACGAGGAGCCGGTGGTGATCTACCACTCCCACACCGCGACCGAGGCATACCCGAGCGTCACCGACATCAACCTGGCGAGCGAGCCCGGCGCGCACTACGTGCTGGTCAGCACGCAGGAGCACGGGAATAACGCGGGCCCCGTGGAGTTCAGGTCCTACAGAATCATCGACGGCGTGGTGACCGAGGAAGAGGTCACGATCGCCGCGGCAGTCGACACCAATGACGCAGCAGAGGAGCACAGCTGACATGGCCATCGAGGTCCGGATCCCGACCATCCTGCGCACCTACACGGGTGGCGAGAAGGCGGTCAACGCCGACAGCGCCGGTGCGGGCACGCTGAGCGCGCTGATCGACTCCCTCGAGGCCAACCACCCCGGCATCAAGGACCGCCTGATCGACGGCGAGGACCTGCGCCGGTTCGTGAACATCTACATCAACGACGAGGACGTTCGCTTCATCGGCAGCCTCGAGGCAGCGCTCTCCGACGGCGACCAGGTCGTCATCCTGCCGGCGGTCGCCGGCGGCGCGCGCTGATCGCCCGCTGAGCCCATGACGCGCTACGACAGCCTGCTCGCCTCCGTCGGCAACACGCCGCTGGTCGGGCTCCCGCGGCTGTCGGCGCCGTTCAACACCGCGGGCTCGCCGGACGGTCGCGGGATCCGGATCTGGGCCAAGCTCGAGGACCGCAACCCGACCGGCTCGATCAAGGATCGCCCGGCCCTGCGGATGATCGAGGAGGCGGAGAAGGACGGCATCCTGCGTCCCGGCTGCACGATCCTCGAGCCCACCTCGGGCAACACCGGCATCTCGATCGCGATGGCGGCCAAGCTCAAGGGCTACCGCACCGTCTTCGTGATGCCGGAGAACACCTCCGAGGAGCGGCGCCAGCTGCTGCGGATGTGGGGCGCCGAGATCGTGTCCTCGCCGGCCGCCGGCGGCTCCAACGAGGCGGTCCGCGTGGCCAAGCAGATCGCGGCGGAGCACCCCGACTGGGTGATGCTCTACCAGTACGGCAACGCCGCCAACGCGCTCGCGCACGAGGAGGGCACCGGCCCCGAGATCCTCGCTGACCTGCCCTCGATCACGCACTTCGTCGCTGGCCTGGGCACCACGGGCACGCTGATGGGTGTCTCCCGCTTCTTCCGTCGCGCGAAGCCCGACGTGCGCATCGTCGCCGCGGAGCCGCGCTACGGCGAGCTCGTCTACGGCCTGCGCAACCTCGACGAGGGCTTCGTTCCCGAGCTGTACGACGCGGAGCTGATCGACAGCCGCTTCTCGGTCGGCCCGCGCGACGCCGTACGCCGGGTCCGGGAGCTGCTCGAGCTCGAGGGCATCTTCGCCGGCATCTCCACCGGCGCGATCCTGCACGCCGCGCTCGGCCAGGCCGCGAAGGCGGCGAAGGCCGGGGAGGCCGCCGACATCGCGTTCGTCGTCGCCGACGGTGGCTGGAAGTACCTCTCCACCGGTGCCTATGAGGGCACCGTCGACGAGGCCGAGGACCGGCTCGAGGGCCAGCTCTGGGCATGAGATCACCCCACGGCGTTCTTGTCCTCCGCTTCGCTCCCCCGAACAACGCCACGGGACCCCGATTCCTCAGCCGGATGATGGTTCCTAGAGCGCTCATCGGGCTCCTGCTGGCACTCTCCGCCGCGCTGGCGTTCCCGGCGGCTCCCGCGGCCGCCGATGACCTGCCGCCGCTCGCCCAGGTCCAGCCGCCGTCGTACGACGGCGCCCGGAAGTATGGCCGCACCCTGAAGGCCGACCCCGGCACCTGGGCGCCGGCACCCGAGCGGATCGGCTACCAGTGGCTGCGCGACGGGGTCCCGATCTCCGGCGAGGTGAGCCGCCGGCACGAGATCGTGCCCGAGGACGTCGGCCACCGGCTCGACCTGGTGGTCGTCGTCGGCGCGACCGGGTACGCCGACACCGCCGTCCAGGTGCGGGTGGGTCGGGTCAAGCATCGGGTCGGCGTGCGTCGTACCGTCCGCTACAGCGTCCGTACCCGCGGCGCGGTCGGCGGCGTCGACGTCGCCGACTTCCGCCGTCTCGCCCAGGAGACCTACGACGACCCGCGCGGCTGGCGGGCGCGGGGCGTCCGCTTCCGGCAGGTGAAGCACGGCGGCGCGTTCACGCTGTGGCTCTCCCAGGCGCGGCTGGTGCCGTCGTTCTCGGGCTCCTGCAGCGCGACCTGGTCGTGCCGGGTCGGCCGCAACGTGATCATCAACGTGGACCGCTGGCGCGACGCGTCACCGGCGTGGAACGGCGCCGGCCGCTCGCTGCGCGACTACCGGCACATGGTCGTCAATCACGAGACCGGGCACTGGCTCGGCCGCGGTCACGCCTCCTGCCCGCGCCGGGGTGCGCTCGCGCCGGTGATGATGCAGCAGTCCAAGGGGACCCAGGGCTGTCGCTTCAAC
Organism: Nocardioides carbamazepini; assembly: GCF_024614185.1. Taxonomy (GTDB): domain Bacteria; phylum Actinomycetota; class Actinomycetes; order Propionibacteriales; family Nocardioidaceae; genus Nocardioides; species Nocardioides carbamazepini. The sequence continues at coordinate 188,277 of NZ_JAHTLF010000012.1, read as the reverse complement.
CCCTGGCCCACGCCGCGCGAGCTCGGCCGCTGACCTGGTGTGAGAGACGCCGACGGGCGGAGCCCGCCAGGTCCTCACGTCCAGGCGGGTCCAGGTCACTTCCAGGTCAGGTCCTGGGCGTGGTTCCACAGGCTGTCGGGCACGGGCCCGACGCCGAGGATGTCGAGGCTGACGTTGGCGACCTCGCCGTTGCGGATCGGCTGCGGGACGGCCCCGAAGCCGGGGCGGGCGCGACCCGGCTTGGCGCGGTCGGGGTTGAGCTTGTAGAGCTCCGTGTTCGGCACCCCGGCGCCGGGGCCCCAGAAGGCGAACGCGACCCGGTAGTTCTCGCGGTTGGTCTTGATCGCGTGGTTCCGCGTGCCGGGGATGCCGCCGTGGTCGGAGGTGAGCACGACGACCGTGTTGCTGCGCAGCGCCGGCGTGGACTCGATCTGGGCCATGATCTTGCCGACGATCCGGTCGACCTTCGAGACCGCCTTCAGGTAGGTCGCGGACATCCAGCCGTGGTCATGCCCGACCTGATCGGGCTTGCCGAGGTGGAGGAACGAGAACGACGCCGGGTCGGTGGCGAGGTCGGAGCGCAGCGCCTTCGCGACGGCACCGTCCTTCTCGACCTGGATCACGTTGGGCTCGATGGCGGCCGGCCAGGACCGCTCGAACAGCCAGAACTTCGACTTGGTCGCGTAGACCGCGGTGGTGCCGCCGGCCGCCCGGACCTGGGAGAACACCGAGTCGACGTCGTGACCGGCGGCCTGCTGCACCGTCTTGGTCACGGTGTCGTCGTTCCAGGTGACGCCGTGTCCGCCCTTGGCCGCCTTGATCCGGCGGCCGGTGACCATGCTGGTGTGGTTGGGCAGGGTGACCGTCATCTCGAGCTGGGTGCGGGCGTTCAGGGTGCCGGCGCCCTCGTCCTTGATGAGTCGGTGCAGGTTCGGCGTGCCGGTCCGGCCGAGCCTCTTCAGCGCACGGGGGTTGAGGCCGTCGACCGAGATCGCGACGACGTGCTTGTTGTTGACCGTGTCGCGACCGGGGTCGGCACGGTCGGCCGTGGCGGGCCCGGATCCGGGGAGCCCGAAGCCGGCCACGACGGCGGCGATGGCAACGGCCAGGGCAGCAGGACGACGCAGGATGATCACCGGACGAGCCTACGTCGCCGGCACGCCGGGGACGTGATCTCGGTCCCGGAATGCCGACCGGGGCCACTACGACGCCGTAGTCTGACCGGGTGCGGCACCTGGACCACCCCGACCTCGACGCGCCGATCGGGATCTTCGACTCCGGCTTCGGGGGCCTCACGGTCGCGCGGTCGGTCATCGACCAGCTGCCGCACGAGTCGATCACCTATGTCGGCGACACGGCGCGCCAGCCCTACGGCCCCAAGCCGATCGGCGAGGTCCGCGAGTACGCCCTCGAGTGCCTCGACCACCTCGTCGCGCAGGGGGTGAAGGCCCTCGTCATCGCCTGCAACTCCGCCAGCGCCGCGATGCTGCGCGACGCCCGCGAGCGGTACGACGTCCCCGTGGTCGAGGTGATCTACCCGGCCACCCGGCGCGCGGTGGCCGCCACCCGCAACGGCCGGATCGGCGTGATCTGCACCCGCTCGACCGCCGAGTCGATGGCCTACGACGACGCCTTCGCCGCGGCGCCCCAGATCTCCCTCACCACGCGGGCCTGCCCGCGCTTCGTCGACTACGTGGAGGCGGGGGTGACCGGTGGTGACGAGCTCATCGCCGTCGCCCACGAGTACCTCGACCCGCTCACCGAGCTCGGCATCGACACCCTGATCCTCGGCTGCACCCACTACCCGCTCCTGACCGGCGTCATCTCCTACGTGATGGGCGACGACGTCACGCTGGTCAGCAGCGCGGAGGAGTGCGCCAAGGACGTCTACCGGATGCTGGCCGACACCGGCCTCATGCGGCCGACCGGCGCGCCGTCGTACTCTTTCGCGACGACCGGCTCGCCGGCGGAGTTCGAGACGATCGGGCAGCGGTTCCTCGGACCCGAGCTCGTCGCGGCAGGTCAGTTCGCAGGGGGTGTGCGTTGACGGGTGACAGCAACGATGCCGAGATGGCGCCGGAGACGACGGCGCTGCGGGTGCCGCCCGCCGACAATTCCGTGAAGGTGACGATCGTCGGCTGTTCGGGCTCCTACCCGGGTCCGGACTCGCCGGCCAGCTGCTACCTCGTGCAGGCCACCGACGCGCTGCGCACCTGGAGCCTGGTGCTCGACATGGGCAACGGCGCGCTCGGCGCCCTGCAGCGCTACGTCGACCCGCTCCAGGTGGACGCCGTCTTCATCAGCCACCTGCATGCCGACCACTGCGTCGACATGACCAGCTACTACGTGCTGCGCAAGTACCACCCCACCGGTACCCAGCCGAAGATCCCCGTCTGGGGCCCGAAGGGCACCGCCAAGCGACTGGCCAAGGCCTACGACCTGCCCCGCAAGCCCGGCATGGAGGAGGAGTTCTCCTTCCGCGTCTACGGCGACCCGGTCGACATCGGTCCGTTCCGCGTCGAGCCCTACGAGGTCGACCATCCCGTCCCGGCGTACGGCCTGCGCGTCTCCGCCTTCGGCAAGGTCCTGGCCTACAGCGGCGACACCGGCCCCACCCCGGCATTGATGGACATCGCGGCCGACGCCGACCTCTTCCTCTGCGAGGCGTCCTTCCGCGACTGCGACGACAACCCCCCGAACCTGCACCTCACCGGCGTCGAGGCCGGCGAGGTGGCGACCAAGGCCGCCGTCAAGCGCCTCGTCGTCACCCACGTCCCGCCCTGGCACGACGCGCAGACGATGCTCGCCGAGGCCGCGGGGGCGTACGACGGGCCGACCGAGCTGGCCGCGCAGGGCACCGTCTACGAGCTGTGAGGTGGACGACGCCACCGGGCGAGCTCCAGGAGTCGCTGGCGAAGGCCGAGGAGCCGAGGAAGCGACGAGAGCCCGGCTCGGGCCGGTGATCGATCCGCGCCGCCGGCCGCGTGACCGGTCAGGCGACCACGACATCCGCGTTGCTGTGGCCCGAGGCGCCACGGCGCAGGCGAGCGTCGCAGGTGACCAGGGTGGCATCGAGGCTCTCGGCCAGCGCCAGGTAGGTCGCGTCGTAGGCGGTGAGGTTGTCGCGCAGCGACCAGATCCGGGGGAGCAGGTCGTCGACCGCCCATCGACGCGCGGGGAACACGGCGAGGTCCTCCAACGCGGCGGCGGCCCGCGATGCGGTGATCTGATCGCTGCGTGCCCAGCCGCGCAGGACCGAGGCCGTCTCGACCACGGCGAGATGCGGGAGGTGCAGGTCGCCTGCATGGCCCGCGAGGCGCTCGTCGATCGCGGCGGCTCGCGGGGTGTTCATGACGAGCTCCGCGAGGGCCGAGGCGTCGAGGACTGCCGTCACCGCTCGCGCTCGGCCTGCAGGACGTCGGCCGCGCTGGTGGCGGGTGCCGTCGCACCCCGGAGCCGAACCCGGTCGCGCCACTCTTCGTAGGTCGGTCGGGAGGCCGTCCGTTCGAGCTCCTCGCGGACGTAGTCGGACAGGCTCATGCCCCGGCGAGCCGCGCGCTCCTTGAGGACGCGACGCAGGTCGTCGGAGACGTTGCGGACCTGGAGGGTGGACATGCATTCCAGTCTAGCCGCATGCAATACGCATGCCGCGTCCCTGCGATGAACTCAGTCCGGAACGGACGCGAGCCGTTGCTGGCCCCAGCCGAACCGGGTCTCGCACACCCAGTCCTCCAGGTCGCTCGAGAGCTGATGGATCTCGGCCTCCCAATCCCGGTACGGCTCCGGCCCCCAGATCTCCTTCTGGAACACCTCGTCGTCGATCGCCACGACCGTCAGCCGCAGGGCGACCCACCCGGGCTCAGGCAGGTCGAAGTGGTGCGCGCGGGGAGTGACCCACTCGAGCCGCACCTCGCAGAGCTCGGCCGGGCTCAGCAGGCTCGCGACCAAGCCGTGCAGGCGTCGCTCCACGCGCTCGGGGCTCTCCGGCCAGGGGAACGGAAGGGGCACCCGCGTCAGTCAACAGCACCCGCGTTCGGGTGGCCATCCCTATTCGGGCGGGTGACCCGCGTCCCTGATCGTCAACGCGATCTGGACCCGGTTGGTGGTCTCCAGCTTCTCGAACAGCTTCGACACATGCCCCTTGACGGTCGGTACCGACAGGTGGAGCTCGGCGGCGATCTCGGCGTTGGAGAGACCGCGCCCGACGGCGCCGGCAACGTCGAGCTCGCGCTCGGTCAGGCGGTCGAGGCGGCGCTGGGCGTCGGCGGCGCGGCCGTCGCCGGAGCCGGTGCGGACCCGCTCGATCAGGGTGCGGGTGACGGACGGGGAGAGCATGGGGTCGCCGTCGGCCACCTTGCGGAGGGCGGCGACGATCTCCGGCGGTGCCGTGTCCTTGAGCAGGAAGCCGTCCGCCCCGGCCGCGAGGGCGCCCACGACGTAGTCGTCGGCGTCGAACGTCGTCAGCACGATCACGTGGGGCGGACACGGGTCGGCGTGCAGGATCCGGGTCGCCGCGAGGCCGTCGAGGACGGGCATCCGGATGTCCATGAGGACCACGTCAGGCCTGAGCTCGCGGGCGAGGGCGATGCCGGCGCGGCCGTCCGCGGCCTCGCCGACGACCGCGATGTCGGCCTGGCCTCCGAGCATCAGGGTCAGCGCGGAGCGCACCAGCGGGTCGTCGTCGACGACGACGACGCGGATCTGCTCGCTCGCCTGGTCCGTCATGGTGTCTCCTCGTGGCCGGGTTCCTGCTCGGCCGCCCACGGTAGCCAGGCGTGCAGGACGAAGACGTCGGCCCCCGGGGTGTCGGGGCACCGCTCGATGCGGTGCTCGAGGGTGCCGCCGCGCAGCTCGGCCCGCTCGGTGAGGCCGACCAGGCCGAGGCCGGCGCCGGGGGTCCGAGTGGGGCCGAAGCCGAGGGCGTTGACCAGCACGACGTCGACCCCGTCGGCCGGCGAGCCGCTGACCCGGATCCGCAGCGTGGCCGCGGGCGCGTGCTTGGCGGCGTTGGTGATGCCCTCCTGCACGATCCGGTACACGGTGCGGCCGACGATGTCAGGCAGCGCGCCATCGGCAGCCACCAGCTCGTCGTCGTACTCGATGGCGGTGCCGGCCTGCCGGGCGTCCGCGATGAGTGCCTCGAGGTCCCGGTGGGTCGGCTGCGGCCCCGTCAGCGGGCCGGTGCCCTCGGTGCCGTTGGTGTCGCGAAGCACGCCGAGCACCTCGCGCAGGTCGTTGAGGGCCTCGTGGGCCTTGGCCTGGATGACCGCGACGCTGCTGCGCATCTCGTCGGCGGAAAGGTCTTCGCGGTAGGTGAGAGCGCCGGCGTGCATGGAGATCTGGGAGATCCGGTGGGCGAGCACGTCGTGCATCTCGCGGGCGATCCTGGCCCGTTCGGTCGACCGGGCCTGGGTGGCGCGCAGGTCGCGGTCCGCCTCGGCGGTCTCGGCGCGCTGGCGCAGCGTCCACACCAGCTCGCGACGCGAGCCGATGAACATGCCCCACGCCATGATCGCCAGCACCACTGCCACGGTGACTGTGACGTTCACCCACCACGGATCGACCGTCTCGCTCGGCTGGACGGCGTAGTAGATGAGGCTGACCACGACGTTGAGGACGCCGGCGACGATCACCTGCCACCACCGGCGCCGCGTGGCCAGCGACACCGTCGCGAGCGTCGCCGGCCCCGCGGAAAGTGAGCTGACCGGCGCCACGAGCAGGGTGAGGATCGCGATGGTGAACGGCCACCGCCGGCGGAAGGCGACAAGCACGAAGGCGAGCAGGCCGACCACGAGATCGACCCAGAACAGCACCGGGCTGCGGTCGAGCTGCGCGTCCATGATCGGTGTCCACACCAGCAGGCCGATGGCGGCGGCGAGGAGGTAGCGCCAGACCTGGCTGTACCAGCGCAGGGGAGGCTGGTAGTCGTCGGGCGTGGGCGCGTCCATGGGTCGAGGCTAGGACCTGCGGGCGGGTGGCGGGCAGCGCCCCGGGACCGGAGCGACACCTACTTTGGTCGGGGCGACTCGCGACGCGGGTTCGATGTGCGCGGGCGTCGGGTCGGGCAGGCTGGAGCCATGATCACAGTCGATCGACTCACCAAGACCTACGGCGCGTACACCGCCGTGGACGACGTCAGCTTCGCCTGCCAGCCCGGCCGGGTGACCGGCTTCCTCGGTCCCAACGGTGCCGGCAAGACGACCACCATGCGGGTGATGGTCGGCCTCACCCTGCCGACCCGTGGCCAGATCACCATCGGTGGCCTGCAGTACCACGACATCCCGAACCCGGGCCGTCACGTCGGCACGCTGCTCGACGCGTCGGCGCAGCACGTCGGACGCTCCGGCCGGGAGATCCTCTCCATCGCCGCGCAGACGATGGGCCTGCCGAAGACCCGGGTCGACGAGATGCTCGCCCTGGTCGGGCTCAACGACGACGAGGCCGGTCGCCGCCTGCGCAACTACTCCCTGGGCATGAAGCAGCGCCTCGGCATCGCCCACGCGCTGCTCGGCGACCCCTCGGTCCTCATCCTCGACGAGCCCGCCAACGGTCTCGACCCGGCCGGCATCCGCTGGATGCGCGGCCTGCTCAAGGGGTACGCCGACCGCGGCGGCACGGTGCTGCTGTCCAGCCACCTGCTGCACGAGGTCGAGCAGATCGCCGACGAGATGATCCTCATCGGGCGGGGCAAGATCGTCGCCCAGGGCGACCGCGACACCCTGCTCGCCGGGGCCAACGGCACGCCGGTCACCATGGTGATCTCGCTCGACAACACCGCGCTCGGCGCGGCGCTGACCCATGCCGGTCACGCCGTGGAGCCCGCCGGCGCGGGCCTCAAGGTGCAGGCGAGCCCGGAGCAGGTCGGTCGCGCCGCCCTGACCGCGGGCGTCGTCCTCACCGACCTCCGGTCCGGCGGCGCCGGCCTGGAGGACCTGTTCCTCGAGCTGACCTCGGCCGACGCCCGCGAGGCCGTCGCCGGCGTCGGCGCCCCGACCACCGGAGGTATCCCGGCATGAGCACTACCGCAGCCCCCACCCTCGACGTCTCCGGTACGCCGCGGACGCCGCTCTCCCGGCTGGTCGGGGTCGAGGTCCGCAAGGCTATCGACACCCGCGCCGGCTTCTGGTTCGCGACCTCGATCGTGGGCCTGGTCCTCGTCGTCCTGCTGATCTACACCCTCGCCGCGCCCGACAGCGACAAGAACTTCGAGGACCTGCTCGGCGTCGGTGGCGGTGTGCTCGGCTACTTCCTGCCGATCCTGGTCATCATGCTGGTCACGAGCGAGCAGTCGCAGCGCAACGGCCTGGTCACCTTCACGCTGGAGCCCCAGCGCTCGCGGGTGGTGGTGGCCAAGTTCCTGGCCGGAGTCAGCCTGGCCGCCACGGTGATGGTGCTCGCCGCACTGCTGGCCGTCGTCTTCACCGGGATCGCCGCCGCGACCGGCGCCTCGCCCGAGTGGTCGGTCGACGGCAACCTGCTGTTCAACGGCTTCGTGCTGGCCAACCTGATCGGCATCCTCGTCGGCTTCGCCATCGCGACGCTGCTGATGAACACCCCGGCGGGCATCGTCGCCTACTTCGTCTACGCCCTGATCCTGCCGACCGCGGTCGGCATCCTCAGCGAGCTGAGCTCCGGATTCGAGAAGATCGCGCCCTGGATCGAGTTCAACACCGCCCAGATGCCGCTGTTCACCGGCGACTACCAGCCCTCGGGCGAGGAGTGGGCGCAGATCGCGACCTCCGGGGTCATCTGGCTGGTGATCCCGCTGGTCTTCGGCGTGATGCGTCTGCTGCGCATCGAGTTCAAGTGATCGACTAGCACCACCCACCCCGGCGCTTCACCGAAGATTGCCGGACACGTCACCGTGGCGGAGCCTGCGTGTAGCGGGCTCCGCCACGGTTGTCCCGTGGGCAACGGATACCTGCGGTTCGCCGCCCTCGGCGACAGCACCACCGTCGGGCTCGGAGATCCGCTCCCCGGCGGGGGATGGCGGGGCTGGGCCCGGCTGCTGGCCGAGTCGTTGCGGGCGTCGTACGACGTCTCGTTCTGCAATGTCGCCGTCTCGGGCGCCACCGCCGCCATCGTGCGGGAGCGCCAGCTCGACGAGGCCCTGGCCCACCGGCCGGACCTCGCCTCGCTGCTCGTCGGCGTCAACGACACGCTGCGCTCGACCTGGGACCCCGACCGGCTGCATGCCGACCTGCACCACGTCGCGGGAGCGCTGGTCGGTGGCGGCGCCACGCTGATGACCGTCCGCTGGCACGACCACGCGGCGCTGCTCGGCCTGCCGCGGGTCCTGGTGCGACCGATGGCGGACCGCATCGCCACCGTCAACGAGGTGTACGACGACCTGCACGCGACGTACGGCGGGCTCCGCCTCGACCTCGCGCTGATGCCGGAGGTGCTCGACCGCGCCTGCTGGTCGATCGACCGGTTCCATCCCTCTGAGTCCGGGCACCGCGCCCTGGCGCGGGCGTGGGGGGAGCGGCTGCGCGCCACCGGCCTGGAGTTCCCCCTGCCGAGCCTGGAGCCCGGCGGCGGCCGCCCGCCGAGCTGGCGCCGCGACGTGGCGTGGATGGTCGCCGAGGGGGCGCCGTGGTTCGGCCGGCGTGCGCGGGACCTGGGGCCGTGGGCGGTCCGCCGGGCGCTGGCGGCAACGCGCTGAGTCCTCGGTAGGTTGCTCTCCATGAGCACCCGTGAGGACGGCCGCGCCGACGACGAGCTGCGCCCGATCAAGATCACCCGCAACTGGCTCGACCACCCCGCCGGCTCGGTGCTGGTCGAGTTCGGCCGGACCCGTGTGCTGTGCGCGGCATCCGCGTCCGAGGGCGTGCCGCGGTGGCGCAAGGGCTCCGGTCTGGGCTGGGTCACCGCGGAGTACGCCATGCTCCCCGCCTCCACCAACACCCGCTCGGACCGCGAGTCGGTCAAGGGCCGGATCGGCGGCCGCACCCACGAGATCAGCCGCCTCATCGGCCGTTCCCTGCGGGCGGTCATCGACGACAAGGCGCTGCGGGAGAACACGATCCAGATCGACTGCGACGTGCTCCAGGCCGACGGCGGCACCCGCACCGCCGCCATCACCGGCGCGTACGTCGCCCTCGCCGACGCCTGCGCGAAGCTCGGCGTTCCTGGCGCGCTCACCGGCTCGGTGGCCGCCGTGAGCGTCGGCATCATCGACGGCGTACCGCGCCTCGACCTGCCCTATGTCGAGGACGTGCGGGCCGAGACCGACATGAACGTCGTGATGACCGGCGACGGCAAGTTCGTCGAGGTCCAGGGGACCGCCGAGGGTGCCGCCTTCGACCGCGCCGAGCTCGACGCCCTCCTGGCGCTCGCCGAGAAGGGGTGCGCCGATCTCACCCGCCTGCAGCAGGATTCCCTGCGTTCGTGAAGGTCCTCGTCGCGTCCCGCAACGCCAAGAAGCTCGAGGAGATGCGCCGGATCCTCGCCGAGCACCTGACCGAGCGCGCGGTCGAGGTGGTCGGTCTCGACGACGTCGCCGCGTTCGACGAGCCGGTCGAGGACCAGCCGACGTTCGAGGGCAACGCCCTGCTCAAGGCGCGCGCGGGGGTGGTGGCCACCGGCCTGCCCACCCTCGCCGACGACTCCGGTCTGTGCGTCGACGCCCTCAACGGCATGCCCGGCGTGCTGTCGGCCCGCTGGTCCGGCCCGCCGAAGAGTGACGACCGCAACAACGAGCTGCTCCTCGCCCAGCTGCACGACGTCCCCGACGAGCGTCGTACGGCCCACTTCACCTGCGCCGTCGCCGTCGTCCACCCCGACGGCCGCGAGCTCGTCGTCGAGGGCCGGATGGACGGCCGGATCATCCGCGAGGTGCGGGGGAGCGGCGGCTTCGGCTACGACGTCCTCTTCGTCGCCGACGAGCACCCCGGCCTCACCACCGCGGAGCTGTCCCGCGAGGACAAGGACGCCATCTCCCACCGCGGCAGGGCGCTGCGCGAGGTCGCGCCACTGGTGGCGCGGCTGCCGGGCTGATCCGGTCGAGAGTCAAGAATCTCGCGAAGCCCTCCGGCGGCCGTGGGGCTGGCCCTAGGCTCCGAGGTCGAATCCGGGATCCTTCGCTCCGAGGTGGCCGTATGTCCTTGTCGTCCCGTCTGTCCCGAGAGACGGGCGCTGGCGTCGTGCTCGCCGTCGTGCTTGCCGGCCTCCTCAGCGCGTGCTCGGACGGGACGGGGCCGACGAGCACACCGGTCGCGGGCCCGACGGCGGATCTGACAGCGGCGGCCGCGGCCGACCCGCCGCCGAGGCCGAGCGACGAGACCGAGCTGCTGGCACGACCGGAGACCCGGGTGATCCAGCGGTGGGCCGCCGCCTTCGCCGAGGTGGTCAACGCCGAGGAGGACGACTTCGCGGCGGCGGCACCCACCATGACGAGCGCCGGCCTGGAGCGGATGGCGATCTACACCCGGCGCGACCGGGGGCGGTACTTCCCCGGACCGCTGCCGGTGACGGTGGTCGGCATCCCCGAGCCGAACGACGAGGACGTGACCATGGTCCGGGCGTGCGTCTGGATCGGCGGCTGGTCGCAGGAGTCGCGCACGGACCCGCGACGCGAGCCGCGCGAGGTCATCCCGGTCGTGATCGGCGTGGTCGAGCAGGACGGGACCTGGCTGGTCGACGGCATGGGCAACCGCAAGAAGGGCAGCTGCGCAGGCATCGACGTCCCCGGACGGAGTGAGGGGTGAGTACGCCGGTGACCGGCCCGCGCCGGGCCGTGGCGTGCCTCGCCGCCCTGCTGTTGACGCTCGGCCTGTGCGCGTCGCTGGGCCCTCGGGCCGTCGCCGCCGAGACCACTGCCACCACCCCCAGGGCGATCGCGACCGAGGGCGCCGGAACGGTCTCGGGCGCGGTGACCGACACCGACAGCGGCCTGGGGCTCGGCGGGATCGACGTCACCGCCTACTGCAGCTACGACGGCGACGGATACTCCTACTGGGAGTGGTGCTGGGACGATCTCGGCGAGCCGATCACCACGGTGACCGCGAGTGACGGGCACTACCAGCTGACGATGCCACCGGGCAGCTACCGGATCGGGTTCGTCGACCCCGAGCGGAGCCACTTCGCCGAGTACTACCCGCGGGCCGAGCTCGTCGAGAACGCCGCGGACGTGACACTCGGCGCCGACGCCGTGGTCACGGGGATCGACGAGAGCCTCCGTCGCGGCGGCCGCATCACCGGGCGGGTCACCGACCCCGACGGCCTGTCACTGGACTCCGCCGACATCGAGGCCTACCGCGAGGACGACGGTGACCTGGGGGCCGAGGAGCTCTACGCCTTCACCGACGACGACGGGTACTACACCCTCGGGCCCCTGCCCGACGGCGACTACCGGCTCGCCTTCTCCGCCTGGGGGTACGTCTCCGAGTTCTACGCCGACCAGCCCAGCCTCCAAGCGGCGGATCCGCTGCAGGTGCGCGACGCAGCGACGCTCACCGCCGACGCCGGCCTCGGGACGGGCGCCTCGATCTCCGGCACCGTCACCGACGAGGACGGTGCGCCGCTGGAGGACGTGAGCGTGACGGTGTACCAGTACGAGCCGGTCTACGACTACTGGGACTGGTGGGACAACACCACGACGGATGCCGCCGGTCACTATGCGCTGCGCGCCCTGACGCCTGGGACGCCGTACCGGATCGGCTTCGAGTCGAACGACGGCACGTACGTCGGCGAGTTCTACGACGACCGGGACAGCCTCGACCGGGCCACGGACATCGTGCTCGCCGAGGAGCAGACCTTCACGGCCGACGCGGCCCTGGCGACCGCCGGCAGGATCGCCGGAGTGGTGACCGCGGCCGACGGAGAGCCGATGCCGGACGTCGAGATCGAGGTCCACCGCGAGGTGGACGGGGACCTCTCCGCGGCCGAGTTCTACGGGTACACCGAGGCGGACGGCTCCTACGAGGTCGGCGGCCTGCCGGACGGCGACTACCGCGTCGCGTTCCAGCCCTATGACGAGGTCCACGCGCACGAGTTCTACGACGACCGGCCCACCCTCGAGCAGGCGGACGTGCTGCACCTGGCCGGCTCCGCGACGCTGGCCGCGGATGCGCAGCTGGGCCTGTTGAGCGTCATCACCGGCACCGTCACCGACGAGGGCGGTGCTGCCTTGGCCGACATCTCGGTGGAGCTGTACGACGGCGACGCCGGTACCGGCGAGTGGAACTCGTCGACGTGCTGCTGGCAGACCGACGCCGGCGGTAACTACCGGATCGCGGTCGCCCCAGGGCGCTACACGCTCGGGTTCGAGGACCCCGCCGGGGTCCACCGCAGCGAGTTCTACGACGATCAGTCGACCCTCCAGCAGGCCGACGAGATCATCGTCGGCGAGAACGGCACCGTCGTCGCCGACGCCAGCCTCGAGCTCGGCTCCTCGATCACCGGCACCGTCAGCGACGAGGACGGCGCGCCGCTGGAGGCCGTCCGCGCGGTGGTCTACCAGTACGAGCCCGACTACGACTCCTGGTACTGGTGGAACGACTCCGCGACCGACGAGGACGGGCACTACGCGATCGGCGGGCTGAGCCCGGACACGACCTACCGGGTCCGGTTCCTGTCGGACGACGGCGCGTACGTCGAGGAGTACTACGACGACCAGGACAGCCTCGCGCAGGCCACCGACATCGTGCTCGGTGGCCAGCAGACCTTCACCGCCGACGCCGTGCTCGCCCGGGCCGCACAGATCACCGGGACGATCAGGGGAGAGGACGCACAACCCCTGGCCGAGGTGGGCGTCACGGCCTACCGGCTGGACCCGGCGAGCCAGGACTGGCTCTGGGCGGACAGTGCCTGGAGCCCGGACGGCAGCTATACGATCGGCGGACTGGTCCCGGGGACCTACCGGGTCGAGTTCCGGCCCGACGACCCGTTCCACCGCGAGGAGTACTTCGACGACGCCGCCACCCTCGAGGACGCCGACGACGTGACGCTCGCCCAGGGACAGGTCGCCACCGTCGATGCGACGTTGACCCTCGCGTACGGCGCGATCTCGGGCGTCGTGACCGGCGCCGACGACGAGCCGCTGGCCGATGTCTGGGTGAGCGCCGAGGACGGCAGCGGCTCGTGGTACTCGACCATCACGGCCGAGGACGGCAGCTACCGCCTCGCCCGACTCACTCCCGACGCCTACCGGGTCCTCTTCGACACCGGGGCCGACGACTTCCACGGACCGGAGTACTACGACGGCGCGGCCACCGCCGACCAGGCCACGCCGGTCACGGTGACCCTCGGCGACACCACCACCGCGGATGCGGACCTGCCCGTCGTCGGCGGCGCCCTCACCGGGACCGTCCGCGGAGCCGAGGGCTCGCCCCTCGATCACGTCCGGGCGACGCTTTACCGCCACGACGGCGATCCCGGCGGCTGGTACGCCGTGGCCTGGACGTCGACGACGAGCGATGGTGGGTACCGCTTCCGTCGCCAGCCCGCCGGCACCTACCGGATCGGCTTCGAGACCGACGACGGCGTGCACCTGTCCGGCTTCCACGGCGGCGCGGACCTGGCCGGCGCCACCGACATCGACCTTCGACTCGGTGAGCTGACCACCGTCGACGCGACCCTCGCGGTCGGCGCGGCGATCGCCGGGCTCGTGACCGGCGCCGACAGCGAGCCGCTCACGGACGTGACGGTCACGCTCTATCGCGTCGACCCCGACACCGGCACGTCGGCCGAGCGCACGGCGTCGACCGGAGCGGACGGTCGCTATCGCTTCGGACCGCTGCCCGCGGGCACCTACCGCCTCGGCTACCGGCACGAGCAGACCCATGCCACCGAGTACTTCGACGACACCGCCTCCCTGGACCAGGCGCAGGACCTGGAGCTCGACCTGGGCGAGAGCGTCACCGCCGACGCCGTGCTCGCTCCTCGGATCGCCAACGTCGCGGCCCCCACGATCGAGGGCACCCCGCGGATCGGGGAGCTCCTCACCGTGGACGTCGGCACCTGGAACTACGACGACGCGACCTACACCTACCAGTGGTACCGGGACGGGGCGCCGATCGTCGACGGGAACCAGACGGACGGCTCCATGTACGCCGTCGGCCCGTCCTACACGCCCACCAACGACAACGCCTGGCTCTACGGCACCGACCTGGGCACCCAGCTCACGGTCCACGTCACCGCGGCCAAGCCGGGCCACCTCCCGACGGAGGTCGCGTCCGCGGCCGTCGGCCCCGTCCTGCCGGGCCTCATCGCCAACCTGACGCCGCCCGCGATCAGTGGCACGGCCCGGGTAGGGGAGACGCTGTCGGCCGGGGGCGACACCTGGCAGCCGGCCTCGGTCACGCGCGCCTACACCTGGCTGCGCGACGACCGGCCCACCGGAGTCACGGGCACGTCCTACCCACTCGCCGCCGCCGACCTCGGCGCCCGGATCTCGGTCCGGGCGAGTGCCAGCAAGGACGCGTACGTCACGGCCTCGGCGAGCAGCGCGGTGACCGAGGAGGTGGCGCTGGGCGTCATCGTCAACCAGAGCAGCGCGGCCCTGAGCGGCATCCCGCGAGCCGGTGAGACCCTGACCGCCGACCCGGGGACGTGGCACCCCGCCGACGTGACCCCGCGCTACCAGTGGCTCCGCGACGGTCAGCCCATCGGCGGCGGCACCGAGCAGACCTACCTGCTCACCGAGGCCGACGCGACCCACGCGGTCTCCGTCGAGGTGACGGCCACCAAGACGGCGTACGCCCCGACCGGCTCGACCTCCTCGGCCACCCCGCGAGTGACCTACGGGCTCATCGCGAACACGACGGCGCCCTCGGTCGGCGGCACCATCCGGGTCGGGCAGATGTTGAGCGTCGATCCCGGTGCCTGGAGCACCGACGACCTCACGCTCGCCTACCACTGGCTGCGCGACGGCCAGCCCACCGGAGCGACGGGCGACAGCTACCAGCTCGCGGCCGCCGACCTCGACCACGAGATCTCGGTCCGGGTCGAGGCCACCCGCGCGGACTACGACCCCGGCTCGGCCACCTCGGCCGCGGTCGGGCCGATCGCGCTCGGACACTTCGCCAGCATCGCGCCGCCCTCGGTCGAGGGCACCCCGCAGGTGGGCGGAAGACTGAGCATCGCCGGCAACTCCTGGGAGCCGACGCCGCAGGCCGCCACCTACCAGTGGCTGCGCGACGGCGACCCGATCGACGGGGCGACCGAGACCTCCTATCTGCCCGGCCCGGCCGACGTCGACGGCCGGATCTCGGTCGAGGTGCGCGTCACCCGCGACGCCTACGAGCCGGCGGTGCTGCGCAGCGAGGACACCACGGCGGTCGCGCTGGGACAGCTCGACAACACCGAGGAGCCCACGATCAGCGGCTCGGCCCGGGTCGGGAAGACGCTCAGCGCCAGCGCCGGTGCCTGGGCACCGGCCGGAGTCACGCCGGCCTACCAGTGGCGCCGCGACGGGGAGCCGATCGGGGGAGCCACCGCATCGACGTACCTGCTCGTCCCGGCCGACGCGAACGCCCGGATCACGGTCGCGGTCACCGCGACGCTGGAGGGGTACGCCGCATCGCCGGCGGTGAGCCCCGAGGTCGGTCCGGTCACCTACGACGTCGTCACGAGCCTGGCACCGCCGAGCGTCACCGGCACCGCTCGGGTCGGCGAGACGCTCACCGCCACCGACGGCGACTGGGCGCCGACCGGCACCGCGGCGGCCTACCAGTGGCTCCGCGACGGCTCGCCCATCCCCGGCGCGACGGCGCGCACCCGGGTGCTGCGCGCCGCGGACCTCGGCGCGCGCATCAGCGTCGAGGTCACCGCGTCGCTGGCGGGTCACGATCCCGGTCGGACGACCTCGGCGGAGACGGCCGCGGTGACGGAGGGGGTGCTGAGCAACGTGACCTTGCCCTCGATCAACGGCATCACCCGCGTCGAGCGGACCCTGAGTGCCGAGCCCGGAGCCTGGTCGCCGGTCTCGGTGGACGCCTACGCCTACCAGTGGCTGCGCGACGGCGACCCGATCGACGACGCCACCGACGCCACCTATCTCCTGACCGACGAGGACCTGTCGAGCGAGATGGGTCTGCGGGTCACCGCCACCAAGGCCGGCTATCAGCCGGCCGCCGCCGCGTCGGCCCCGACGGCGGCGATCCGGGCGGCCAACCACGCACCGTCGGCCGAGGTCACCGTCACGCCCGGCCCGACCGGCGCGGCGCCGTACCAGACCACGATCGAGGTCCGCGGGGACGACCCGGAGGGCGATCCGCTCACCTACCGCATCGACCTCGGGGACGGCACGGCACCGCAGACCGGCAGCCTCTCCGACTCGACCGCGGTGATCGACCACCTCTTCACGGCCGTCGGCTCGTTCGCGGTCCGGGTCCAGGTCGGCGACGGGGAGAGCACGACGACCCGGATCTTCCGCGTGACCGCGCTGCTGCCCGAGCCGCTCGTGGCAGTCGGCGGCGACCCGGTCACCGCTGTGGCCGGAGCATCGGTCGCTCTGGACGCGGGCGCCTCCCGGCCGGCCGGTCTCATCGACTCGTATGCCTGGGACTTCGGCGACGGTCACCACGGTTCCGGAGTGGCGGCTCGCCACACCTATGCCGCTCCCGGCACCTACACCGTCGCCCTCACCGTGACGGCCGGCTCCGAGGTGGCCACGGCCACGACGACGGTCACCGTCACGGCAGCGCCGGTCGCTCCCGGGCTCCAGGTCCGGATCAAGGACGGCTCGACGCCGCTGTCCGGTGCTCAGGCGACGGTCAGGCTTCCCGACGGGTCTCGGATCAGTGGCGTGACCGACGGCACCGGAAGCACCACGCTGCACGGGCTCCCGGATGGCAGCGCGGCCGTCGACGTGTGGGCGCCGGGCTACCTGCCTGCCACCGTGGCGTCGACCCTGACCGACGGCGGCGGCAGCCTCGATGTCGCCCTGGTCCGCGGCGATGTCGGCTCGGCGGTCATCGAGTCGCACCCGCTCACTCTCGACGAGCTCTGGGATCGTGGCATCGACCTGGACGCCGCCGAGAACCAGCACATCTTCGAAGCCGAGATCCAGCTCCACTTCGTCCAGGAGGTGGAGCAGCCCGAGCCGGAGGATCCGCGCACCTACGAGCCCGCCAGCCTCCCGGTCACGCTCGTCGCCGTGGAGGGCGGCGGCTACCACCTCGGCTGCGCGGCCGGATGCCCGGGCGGGGGCGGCGGCAGCGGCGGCGGGCTCACGCTGGGCGGCGCGACGTACACGCCTACGATCATCGTTGTCGAGGGTGCCCCGATCATCGAGTGGCTGGTGATCCCGGTCCGTGGCTCGTGGGCGAAGGAGTTCTTCGACGTGTCCATGATCGTGCAGAACCTCGGGACGGGAGCGGCCGCCTTCCGTCCGGGTCTGGCCACCCTCGAGCTGCCGACGGGCCTCTCGCTCGCGACGACCTGGGAGGGCGACCAGCAGGCGCTGACCCGTGACGTGCCTGCCATCCCGGCCGGCGGCAGCGAGACCATCAGCTGGACCGTGCGCGGGGACATGCAGGGTCGCTACGACCTCCATGCGAGCTACGACTCTGTCCTGGACCCGTTCGACGCCCCGATCAGTCTCCTCGCCAGGAGCGCGAGCCCGCTGCACGTGTGGGCGGGCTCGGCGCTGACCCTCGGGGTCGAGGTCGACGCCGAGGTGGAGCGGTGGATGCCCTACCGGGTCACCACCACGCTGACCAACAGCACCTGCGCCGCGCTCGGAGCCGGCTGCGACGAGATCGGGCCGACGTTGCACAACGTCCGGCTGGCTCTCGGCGAGCGACCGGAGGACGCACCGGCCGACCAGGCGCGCTTCGTGTACGGGCCGAACGAGCAGACCGAGGCCTTCGCGATGAGTCTGGCTCCCGGCGAGTCGGTCTCGGTGGACACGATCGTCATGCCGGGCATCGGGACCGATGACGACGATCCGGCGACGCCGGTCCCTTTGGGGGATGCGGAGGTGGTCAAGGAGAAGGTCGTGCGCGTGATGCAGCTCGACACGGCCCGAAGCATGCTGGCCCAGACCGGTGGTACCGAGATCAACATCGACGACGAGATCCACGTCCACCCGGACCTCACCCCGCACACCCCTGTCACGATCGAGACCGCCGACAACGGCACGGGCGACGAGCGGATCGAGCTCACCTGGGACCCGGTGAGCCTGCCGGGTCGGACGGTGACGGGCTATCGCGTCTACACGCGTGACTCACTCACCGGCGGGACCTGGCGGGTGCTTCCGGCCGGGACGGGGTCCACGACCTGGCCCGCCGGCACCACACAGGCGAGCTATCCCCTCGGGATGCCCGGCCTCGGCGGCTACTTCACCGTGATCGCCGTCTACGCCGGCGGCACGCTGGCGACGCACCGGCTCGCCTTCGGGCCACCGCGCTACGTCGCGATGGGCGACTCGTTCAGCTCCGGGGAGGGGGTGCCGGTCTTCGACCCGGGCACCGCAACCGATCTCGATCCCGACGACGGGCCCTCGACCTGGGAGAAGGCCTGGGCCCTCGTCACGGGGGACGAGGTCGGTAACACCTGTCACCGCTCGGGCAAGTCCTACTCCCGCCTACTGGCCTCCGAGCCGCAGTTCGAGGAGTGGCTGACGCCGGCCATGTTCGCCGCCTGCAGCGGTGCCATCGCCAAGGACCTCGCCGAGCCCAACCCGAACAACCAGCACGAGCCGGCCCAGAACGCGTCCCTCTCCCAGGCCACCCGGGCGGTGACCCTGACGATGGGCGGCAACGACGCCGACTTCGGCGGCATCATCGCGTCCTGTCTCAACCCGGTGAAGTCGTGTGCCGCCGAGCTGTACGGCAACTCAGGGGTGCGCTGGGAGTGGCTGGCGCGCACCGAGGTCGAGCTGACCAAGGCCTTCGACACGGTCACCAGCGCAGCCGAGGTGGTGAGCACGTGTGCCGCGGCGGCCACGATGATCGGACTCGTCGACTGCGCCAGAAAGATGCGCGACTACGGGCTGGCGCTGAAGCGCCTCGGCGGCGACCGGGACCGGGACGCGTCGGCGATGTTCGTCTACGCCGGACAGCTCAGCAAGCGGCTGGAGGCGTCGTACGAGGATGCCCTCGGCAAGGCCCCGAACGCGACGCTGTACGTCGCCGACTACCCCAAGCAGCTGAGCGCCGGCCGCGCCTCGAAGGCCTGCGAGGTGACCCCGCTCGGCGGGTTTAGCGTCATCGACCCCGTCGAGGGCGTGCTGCTCAACGGCTTCGTCGACGACCTCAACGAGCAGATCCGGGCCGCGCTGGCGAAGGTGCAGGCCCGCCACCCGGACCGGTCGGTGGTCTACGTCCCGGTGGCCTCCAGGTTCCAGGGTCATGAGCTGTGTGTCGACGGCGAGCTGAACCCCGAGACGGCCTTCAACCCGCTGATCAATCCCGCCTTGAGCTGGCCCGACGCCTACGGCGCCGTCGCGTACTCCTTCCACCCCAACAAGCGCGGGCAGGAGCTCTACCGCGACGCGTTCCAGGCGGCGATGACCGGCCAGACCCGCGAGCTGGTGGAGATCGACACGTCCTCGATCCAGGCGGCGCAGGGCGAGGTCCCTCCCTTCACGGCGGCCGTGGTGGCCCGGGTCCGCCACTCCGCGGTGACCCCGGTCGAGGTGAGCCTCCTCGGTCCCGGTGGGCAGATCGTCCGTGCGGGAGACGAGGGCACCACCTCCGGGGACGCCGACGGTGTGGCCTGGCTCCGGCTGGCCGATCCGGCGCCCGGACTGTGGAGGGTCCAGGTCGAGTTGGCCGACCCGGCACCGGCCGAGGGCGCGAGCCTGCGGACGCTCCTGGCCGGGGTCGTCGACCCCGACGAGCCGTCGGCCCCCACACTGGTCGAGGTCGAGCTGTCGGTCCAGTCGGATCCGGGGACACCGGTCGCGTCGGCCACCGTGTCCGGCCCCACTGCCGGCTCCTACCGGTTCGACGCCTCCGACTCCCACGGCCAGGGCGACGAGGAGCTTGACGTCGACTGGCTCTTCGCCGACGGCACCACCGCCACCGGGCGAGTCGTCGACCACCAGTTCCCGACGGGCGTCGCGCCGTCGGCCATGGTGACGGTCACGACCCAGGACGGTCGCTCCGCGTCAGCCGATGTCACCCTCGCCCCGCAGCCGGATCCGGCACTGGTGTCCGTGGGTGAGCCGGCCATCACCGCCGACGTGGCGCCGGGCGAGCCCATCGTGCCCGGTGTCACGCTCACCGCATCGGGCGACTGGATCCCGCAGCCGGCGAGCTCGGCGATCCGGTGGCTGCGAGACGGTGAGCCGATAGGCGGGGCGAGCGCCGCCACCTACCAGGTCACGGCGCAGGACGCGGGACACGCGCTGCGCGTCGAGATCACCGCCGTACGGGACGGGTTCCAGCCCGGCGTCGCCCGGAGTCCGGTGCTCGCCGTCGCCGACGGGCCGCAGGAGCCGACGATCGCGAACGACGTGCGCCCGGCGATCACCGGCACTCCCACGGTCGGTGAGACGCTCACCGTCACGACCGGCACCTGGTCGCCGGTGGACGTCGTGTTGAGCTATGCGTGGTTCGCCGCAGGCACGGCGATCCAGGGCGCCACCGGCACCGGCCTCACGCTGACCATCGCCGAGCTGGGCAAGGCGATCACGGTGCAGGTGACGGCGACGAGAAACGGCGCGTCGCTCCGCGTCACGACCGCCGCCACGGCCGAGGTCCGTGCGGCCGTCGGCGGTGGGGGCGGGGGTGGTGTGACGGATCCCTCTGTCGGTCCGGACAGCCCTGCCTGTGCGAGCGCGACCGACACCCTCGCCTCGGCTCAGGCCGTGCTGGCCGAGGCCGGCGAACGGCTCAAGAGCGTCAAGGCCAAGCTCAAGAAGGCGAAGAAGACGGCCCAGGTCAAGAAGCTGAGGAAGAAGGCCAAGAAGCTGAAGCAGCGCCGCAACGACGCTCGGGCCACCGTCGCGACCGCCGTCGCGTCGGTGGACTCCGTCTGCTGAGCCCAGGACGAGGGCCGGTGCCGAAGGCGGGACTCGAACCCGCACACCCGAAGGCACAGGTACCTAAAACCTGCGTGTCTACCAGTTCCACCACTCCGGCCTGAGCGGGCACGAGTCTAGTGACTCTGGTGACGTGGCCGGATCCGGCTCACTCCGTCCACTGCCAGGCGTCGAGGATCTCGGTGAACCTGTCGAGCACGTCGTCATCGCCGTCCTTGAGGGAGACGGTGATGGAGTAGGCCGTGTCGCCGCTGATGACGAGATAGGAGCGCTGCGCGACGTCGACGTCGTTGTCGTTGGTGCGGCTGATGTCGACGCCGAGCGCGCTCTGGCCGTCGATCGTGGTGTCGTCGATGTCGATCGTGGACGCCGTGGCGTCGCCGGCCGTCAGCGCCTCCTTCCAGTCGTCCTTGAGGTCCGCCGGGTCGCTGCTGCCGTAGGCCGACTGGATCTCGACGATCACGTTGCCGCGCGCGGCGTTGAAGGTGGCGCCCCAGATGAACACCCGGTCGAGGGTGGCCGCGTCGGGGCTCTGCGCCGTGAGCTCGTCGGTGCCGTCGATCCAGCCCTTCGGCAGGTGTGCCTCGTAGCCGGTGCCCTGGATCGCCGGACCCCCGAGGTCGGGGGCGTCGCTGCCGTCGTCAGTGGGCTCGTCGGTGTCGTCGGGGTCGTCGGAGGGGTCCGTGGAGTCCGTGGGCTCGGCCGAGTCGGTGGTCTGCGATGCCGGATCGTCGGCGGCCTTGTCGTCGTCGCTGCCGACGACGGCGATGATGCCGATGATGCCGGCGACGACGAGCACGAGGGCCACGGCGATGGCCGCGACGATGAGGCCGGTCTTGGACTTCTTCGGCGGCGTCGGCTGGGACCAGGCCGCCGGGGGCGGAGCCGGCGCGCCGTACGGCGGGGCGGGCTGCTGCGGCGTGGGCTGGGGCGGCGGCATGATCGGCTGCTGCGGGGGTGTCACCGGCGAGGTCGTCGGCGGTGCCATCGGCGAGGTGACCGGGGGCTGCGTGGGGGCGGTGCCGCCGGGGCCGTAGCCCGGAGGAGCGGCGGTCCCGGCATCCGGGTCGAGGCCGGCGACCAGCGGCTCGGGCACCCGGCCCAGCGCGAAGCCGAGCACCGCGACCGCCCACTGGCAGCCGCGGACGTCGGCGCTGCCGCGGTCCCGGGCGAGGCGCTGGCCGGCGGACTCGACCGCGTCGGTCGGGTTGGCGCCGCTGTCGAGCATGGAGACGAGAGCGTCGAGGGCGCCCAGTCGCACCGCGTCGGTGAGCAGGTTGATGGTGCCGCCGGAGGCCTGGCCCTCGTCGAGGTAGTCGTCGAGGGAGCCGCGGAAGGCGGCGGCGTCGCGGAACAGTGTGTGGCCGTGGTCGCGGGCGAGCTGGGCGAGCGACTGGTGCAGCTTCATCGGGTGTCCTTCGGATCCGGGTCAGGCAGGCGGGACGGGAAGGCCGAGGTCCTTGCGGAGCTTCGCCACGTGTCCGGTCGCCTTGACGTTGTACTGCGCGAGCTCGATCCCGCCGTCGGTGTCGACGACGAAGGTCGAGCGGATGACGCCCTCGACGACCTTGCCGTAGAGCTTCTTCTCGCCGTACGCGCCGTACGCGCGGTGGACGGCGAGCTCGGGGTCGGAGAGCAGGGTGATGGTGAGACCGTCGCGCTCGCGGAACTTGGCGAGCTTCGTCGTGGTGTCCTTCGAGATGCCGACCACGGTGTAGCCCGCTGCCTGCAGGGAGTCGAGGGAGTCGGTGAAGTCGCACGCCTGCTTGGTGCAGCCGGGCGTCATCGCCGCCGGGTAGAAGTAGACGATCACCTTCCGGCCCTGCTTCAGGAGGTCGTAGAGGTCGACCTCCCCGTCCTGGTCGGACGCGAGGGAGAAGTCCGGCGCGCGGTCGCCGGCGGACAGCCTGGCCTGGTCGCTCATGGGATGCGTACTCTCTTGGTGGGCGGGTGCTGTTGCAACAGCAATGCAATAAGGTGGCCGAAGAATGAGTCAGTGCTCGTGACCATCTAACTACCCCGGTGGCGGACCGCCGAACACCGGATCGAGTACAGGAGCAACCATGCACGTCCCGGACGGCTTCCTCGACGCCCCGACCTCGGTCGCGACCGGCGTCGTCGCCGCTGCCGGCGTGGGCATCGCCCTGCGCAGGGCGCGCGCCGAGCTCGACGACCGCACGGCGCCGATGGCCGGACTGGTGGCCGCCTTCGTCTTCGCGGGCCAGATGATCAACTTCCCGGTCGGTGCCGGCACCAGCGGCCACCTGCTCGGCGGTGCGCTGGCGGCCGTGCTGGTCGGCCCGTGGACGGGGGCGCTGTGCATCAGCGTCGTCCTCCTCGTCCAGAGCCTCTTCATGGCCGACGGCGGCCTGACCGCCCTCGGCACCAACATCACGCTGATGGGCCTGGTCGGCGTCGTCGTCGGGTACGCCGTGTTCCGGCTCGTGCTCGTCGTCCTGCCCCGCAAGCTCGGCTCGGTGCCGGTGGCCGCCGCCCTCGGCGCCCTCGTGTCCGTGCCCGCGGCCGCCACGGTCTTCACCCTGCTCTTCGCGATCGGCGGCACCGCCGACGTCTCCGTGGGCAAGGTGCTGGCCGCGATGGTCGGCTGGCACGTCGTCATCGGCATCGGCGAGGCCGTCGTGACCGGCCTGGTGGTCAGCGCGGTCATCGCCTCACGGCCCGACCTGGTCCACGGCGCCCGCGGCCTGGCCCGGCGGACGGCCCTGCGCACCGGGGAGGTCGCGGCATGAGGAACCGTCGCTTCCTGCTCGCCGGGCTGCTCGTCGCCCTCCTCCTGGCCGGCGTCGGCAGCTACTACGCCAGCAGCCACCCCGACGGTCTCGAGTACGTCGCCGGCAAGACCGGGTTCGGCGACTCGGCGAAGGACCCGGTCGACACCGGGTCCCCGTTCGCGGACTATGAGACGTTGGGCGTCGACAACGACCGGCTCAGCGGTGGCGTCGCCGGCGTCGCCGGCGTCGGACTGACGCTGCTCATCGGCGGCGGCCTGTTCTGGGCGCTGCGCCGCCGCGAGCCCCAGGACTGACGGGACCGCCATGGGCGCGGGGCACGGGCACCGGCTGCACTTCCACGGACACTCCGTGGTGCACCGCGCTCCGGCCCACCTGAAGATCCTGCTGCTGCTCGGCTTCGTGCTGACGGTCGTCGCCACGCCCCGGGAGTGGTACCCCGTCTTCGGCGGCTATCTGGCGCTCCTGCTCGGTGTGGTGCTCCTGGCACGGGTGCCGCTGACCTACCTGCTGCCGCGGATGGTCGTCGAGGTGCCCTTCCTCCTGTTCGCTGCGCTGATGCCGTTCGTCGCCGAGGGCCCGCGGGTCGCCCTCCCGCTCGGCGGGTGGGAGGTCTCGGTGTCCGAGTCCGGCCTGATGGCCGCCTGGGGCCTGGCGGTCAAGGGCACGCTCGGCGTGCTGGCCTCGCTGACCCTGGCCGCGACCACAGAGCCGACCGACGTGCTCCGTGGCCTGCAACGGCTGCGGCTGCCCGACCTGCTCGTCCAGATCATGGGCTTCATGATCCGCTACCTCGACGTGGTCACCAGCGACCTCGGACGGATGCTCACCGCCATGCGCTCGCGTGGGGTCGACCCCCGGTCACCGCGCCACTGGCCGGCGCTGGCGCGTACGCTCGGGGCGCTGTTCGTGCGGTCCTACGAGAGGGGGGAGCGGGTGCACCTCGCCATGCTGTCCCGCGGGTACGACGGCCGGCTGCCCGGGGACGCGCGATGACGCCCGTCCTGGAGATCCGCGATCTCGCCTTCGCCTATCCCGACGGCCACCAGGCGCTCTTCGGCGTGGACCTCCACGTCCACCAGGGCGAGCGGGTCGCGCTGCTCGGGCCCAACGGTGCCGGAAAGACCACGCTGGTGCTGCACCTCAACGGGATCCTGTCCGGGGAGACCGGCCACGGGGACGGCAGTGTCGCGGTCAGCGGCCTGCCCGTCACGAAGAAGAACCTGCTCGAGATCCGCCGCCGGGTCGGCGTGGTCTTCCAGGACCCCGACGACCAGCTGTTCATGGGCTCGGTCCGTGCCGACGTCGCCTTCGGCCCGGCCAACCTCGGTCTCAAGGGCGCCGCGCTCGAGAAGCGGGTGCTGGACGCGCTCGACCGGGTCGGCATGGCCGACTTCGCCGACCGGCCGCCCCACCACCTCTCCTTCGGCCAGCGCCGCCGGGTCGCGGTCGCGACCGTGCTGGCGATGGAGCCGGAGATCCTGGTGCTCGACGAGCCCAGCTCCAACCTCGACCCCGCCTCGCGTCGCGAGCTCGCCGACATCCTGCGCGACCTGGACGTCACGCTGCTGATGGTCACCCACGACCTGCCCTACGCCCTGGAGCTCTGCCCGCGGGCGGTCGTGCTCAGCGACGGCAGGGTCGTGGCCGACGGGAGGACGTACGACGCGCTCACCGACGAGGCCCTGATGCGTGCCCACCGGTTGGAACTGCCCTGGGGTTTCGACCCACGCACCATCGCGGTTGATAGCCTGCCCCGGTGAGTGAGACTCCCTCTGACATCGAGCGTGAGATCGAGGAGGCGCGCGAGCGCCTCGCGGGCACGATCGACCAGCTGCTCTACCGCTCGCACCCCAAGACGATCGTCAGTCGCGAGGTGGCCCAGGTGAAGGCCCACTTCGTCGACACCGTGACCGGGGAGCCGCGCACCGACAACATCCTCAAGGCCGTCGGTGGCGTCGTCGGCGTGATCGCGCTTTTCGCCGTCCTGCGCAAGATCACCCGCTGAGACCCCGACCAGGGTGAACGCGCACGTGTCCGACAAGACCCCCATCAAGATGCTGCACGACCGCATCCTGTGCGAGGCCGACACCGAGGCCGGCGAGCGCCGCTCCTCCGGGGGCATCGTCATCCCCGCGACCGCCGCGATGGGCGCCCGCCGCCTGGCCTGGTCGCGTGTCGTGGCTGTCGGCCCGCACTGCCGATCCGTCGTCACCGGCGACAAGGTGCTCTACGACCCCGAGGACAAGGCCGAGGTGGAGGTCTCCGGCGACGTGTACGTCGTCATGCGCGAGCGGGACATCCACGCGGTCGCCGCCGAGCGTCTCGGCGACGAGGCAGCGGGCCTCTACCTCTGACAGCCGGCCCGAGCCTGGGGCCTGGTGCGGACGGTCGTCGTACGTGGCAAGTAGCGTCATCCCCACGGGCTCACACAGGACGAGTGGGGAGGGGCCGGGGTGGCCAAGGTACCGGGACGGGACCAGCGCGGACCGATGGAGCGACTCGTGCGCATCGCTGCCGTGCTCCAGGCCTATCCCCAGGCCGGCGTGAGCGCGGCTCGGCTCGACCGGGTCGCCGGGTTCCCCGCGTCGCCGGGGCACGACCAGCTCAAGCGCGAGATCCGGCACCTCGAGCGGCAGGGCTGGCGGATCGAGAACATCGCCCCGGCCGGCTCGCCCGCGGTCTACCGGATGACGACGGTCGACAACCGCCTGCGCGTGCGTCTCACGCTCGGCCAGCAGGCGGCGCTGCGGCGGGCCGTGCTGCTCGCCGACCGCGGCGATCTCGCCCAGCGGCTCGGCCTGACCGACGACATCGGTGCGCCCACGAGAGACCGGTCCGACGCGCCGGTTCCGACGGTCCCGGCCGCGGTGCAGGTGGCCGCGCCGGAGCCGCTGCGCCTGGTCGTCGACGCGGTCCGCGACCAGCGGGTGCTGCGGTTCGGCTACAAGGGCGCGCCGCGCGTCGTCCATCCGGAGTCGGTCCGCAGCCAGAACGGTGTCTGGTACGTGCGCGGCATCGAGGAGGGCGATGTCGCCGATCCCGATCCCGATCCCGAGGGCGCGGTCGTGAAGACGTTCGTCGTCTCCCGGATGCTCGACGTCGAGTCCGACGACCTGCGCAGCGCACGGTCGCTGCCGCCGGTGCGACATCCCGAGCTGCACCCCCTGTCCTGGGAGATCGACCCGCCGGTCGAGGTGACCCTCCGGACGCCGGCCGGCTTCGAGCCCGACGTACGCCGTTGGCTGGGGGAGCCGCTCGCGGTCGAGGCCGACGGCGACGACGTGCTGCTGCGCTACCGGGTCACCCATCGCGCGGCGCTCCATGCGCGGCTGGTCGAGCTCGATGACCGGGTCCGGATCGAGGGCCCTCCCGAGGCACAGGCGGACCTGGTCGCCTTCCTGGCGGCCGCACGAGGCGCGGGGGCCGACCGGTGAGCGACGTCCCGAAGTACGTCACCAGGATCGCCCGGCTGCCCGAGGTGTTCGCCCGGCTCGCGGCCAGCCCCGACGGGCTCGCCCTGCAGGACCTGGCCGACGCCTTCGACACCTCCGTGGCCGAGCTGCGGCAGGACCTGCTGGCGTTCTACACCGCCGACATCGGCGGCGAGTGGCTGCTCTCGCGACCTGAGGTGCTGGAGTTCCTGGGACCCGACGGCGACACCGAGGACCCCGGGACGGCCGACGTCGTCCGGCTCGTCGCGGAGAGCCCGATCGACCTGGGCGTCGAGTACGTCGACGCCGGTGAGCTGGGCCGCGTCCACGCCGCGGCCCAGGCGCTGCTGGAGATCGAGCCGGACAACGTCGAGCTGGCCGAGGCCCTCGACGTACTGGCCGAGACGATGTTCGGTCAGGCCGCCGGCGAGGCGACGACCGACGGCGCCGGCACGGAGTCCCCGGCCGCCGCCCCGAACGGGCTGCTGCCGCGGCTGCGCCGGGCGCAGGGGGAGGGCCGGGTGGTCCGGATCGTGTACTCGCGGGCCTGGGAGCCGGGCGTCACCGAGCGCGAGATCGAGCCCTGGCGGCTGGTGCAGACCCGACGCGGCTGGGAGGTCGATGCCGGGCCGGTCGACGACCAGGGGCGGATCCGCACCTACCTGATCTCCAACATCCGCTCGGTCGAGGTGCTCGACCGCGCCTTCGTCGTCCCCGATGACGTGGACGACCTGCTGGCCCGCCAGCGTGCCACCACGCGCGTGCGGGTGCTGCTGCCGCAGGAGTCCCGCTGGGTGGCGGACTTCTATGCCGAGCAGGTGAGCTTCGTCGAGGACGACGAGCGGGACGTCGTCGTCGACCTCGAGCTGCTCCCGCCGGTCGAGGACCGGATCGGCCGGCTGCTGCTCACCGCCGGCCCGACCGCGACGGTGCTCGACCCGCCCGCGCTCGACAGCGCCGGGGTCGTGCTCGCCGAGGAGCTGCTCCTCCACCACACGTCGCCGCGTCCCGCGTGACGGGCGCCGGTACGATGGCGCCGCAGCTCAGGACGCGGGCTGCCACGGGGGTCGGTCGACCCCACGGCACAGCAGGAGCCCGCATGTCCGACCAGGCCAGCGTCCACGTCACCGTCGACGGCTCGCCCGTCCCCGGCCTCGTCCTGAAGTGGGACCGCCACCGGGCCAACGCGCTGGTCACCTACGAGGCCGACGGCCGCGTCCACACCCAGTGGGTCCCCGCCGACCAGGTCGTCCCGGTCGGGTCCTGAGTCAGCCTCCGTTCGGGGGAGGGTCGGCGAACTGCCGGCTGGCCGTGTCGACGACCTCCTGCGCGATGTCGCGCAGCTTGATGTTGCCGGTGCTGCTCGCGCGCACGAGGAACTGGAAGGCTCGGTCCTCGGGGATCCGGTAGCGCTCCATGATGATCCCGATCGCCGTACCGATCGCCTGGCGCGTCGTCACCGACTCGTTGAGCTGGTGCTCGTGCCTCGCCCGGCCCAGCGCGATCGACGCGTGCGCGGCGAACAGCTCGGCGAGCTGGATCGCGTCGGGATCGATGCCCGGCTCCCAGGAGTAGAAGTTGAGGCCGCCGAGGGTGCTCTGGTCGCTGTAGAGCTGGAGCCCCATCTGGGCGTGGAGGCCGTGACCGGCCGCCTCCTCGACGTAGCGCGGCCAGCGCTGCTCGGTCGCGATGTCCTCCATGACCGTCACGCCGCCGGTGCGGATCGCGTCGTAGCAGGGACCCTCCCCGAGCTTGTACTGGAGCTCGTCGATCTCCCACACCAGCGGGCCGGTCCCCGATCGGGTCTCGATCCGTCGGTTGCCGTGGGTGATCGAGATCCCGACGTGCTCGAAGCCCGGCACCGTCTGCTGCGCCGCGCGGACGATGGCGTCGAGGGTGTCGTCGAGGGAGCGGTGGCTGTTGATGGTCAGGGCCGCTTCGGTCAGGGCCGCGGCGACGCTGCCTTGGTCGTGGAGCATCCGGGGGACACCTCCTGGGGTCGGGCACCAGGTACCCGGCCCACGTCCGTGTCAGACGACCGCGGCCGGGATCGGCGCACCGACCGCTCTCAGGACGTCGACCGCGCCAGGCAGGCGAACCAGCGCTGACCCTGCACGAACGCCGTGCCGCTGGGCGGCAGCACGAACACGTCGTACTCGCCCTTCGGGCGGGTGCCCCCGGTGCCGGCGTCGTAGGCGCGCAGGGTGGCGGCGGTACAGGTGCCCACCGCCTCGGTGTCCGCATCGACGGCGTCCGTGGTGACGTCGGTCGTGTCGTCGGCGAGCTGCCCGACCGCGAAGGTGAACCAGTTGTCGTCGGCGCAGTCGCCCTGCGTGGCGCTCAGGGTCTGGCCCAGCTGCTGGACCCCGCTGTAGCAGGCGCCGAGCTCGGGTGCGCCGGTCAGCGGGTCCACGGCGTTCGTCCGATCCGTCGCGTCCGTCTCGTCCGTCGGGCCAGGCCGGGCTCCGGCGGGTGGGTCGCCGCCGTCCTCCGGGGCGAGCAGCACTCCGCCCAGGCCGCCGATGCCGAGCCCGGCCACCGCGGCGGCGAGGGCGAGCGGCCAGCGTCGACGCGCGGACGTGGCCGGCCGGGACGGCGGAGGCGGCGGCAGGGGGCGGAGCTGGGTGAAGCTGGCCTGCGGGCCACCGACGACGACCCCGCCACTCGCCTCGGCACCGCCCGCCCGGATCTCCCGCAGCGCGTCGTGCAGCTCGCGCGCGGTCCGATACCGGTCGGCGGCGTCGTACGCCGTGGCGACCCGGATCACCCGCATCAGCGCCTCGCTGCCGGGCACCGAGGGGTCGGGGAACTCCGTGCGCAGGCTGGCGAGCACCTGGTCGATCGGGACCGGGCTGCCGTCCCGGGAGCGCCGGGGTGAGGCGCCGGAGATCATGGCGTGCAGGGTCGCGCCCATCGAGAACACGTCGGACTGGGGCGCGGGGGCCGAGAACGAGAAGGCCTCCGGAGAGGCGTAGGCGGGGGTCAGGGCCTCGAGGCTCACGGACGGGTCCTGGCCGGGCTGGGGGAGCGCGGCCAGGCCGAAGTCCGAGAGCCGCGGGGTGCCCCAGGCGTCGATCAGGATGTTGCCGGGCTTGATGTCGCGGTGCAGGATCCCGGCCTCGTGCGCGGCGGCGAGGGCACTGGTGACGGCGAGCCCGACCTCGATCGCCTCCGCCACCCGCATCGGCCCGTTCTGCGTGAGATAGGAGGCCAGGCTGCCGTGGGTGCACAGCTCCATCACGAGGTAGGGCCGGTTGTCCCGGGTGATGCCGACGTCGATCAGCGACACCACGTGGGGGTGGCCGCTGATCCGGCTCACCGCCGTGGCCTCGCGTACGAACCGACGGCGGTTGCTGCCCTCGTCGAGCACCCGGTTGTCGATCTTCACCGCGACGTCGCGGTCCACCGCGAGCTGCCGCCCGCGCCAGACCGTGGCGAAGCCGCCCCGGCCGATCTGCTCGATCAGCTCCACGCCGGGCAGGAGGAGAGCGGGCTGGGTCGGTTCCACGCCGGGCATCGTAGTGAACGCCGGCCCGAGACGACTCGAGGCCCTCGTCCCCGGGGGGAGGAGGGCCTCGATCCTGCTTGGTACGCCATCAGGGACTCGAACCCCGAACCCGCTGATTAAGAGTCAGCTGCTCTGCCAATTGAGCTAATGGCGCATGCGTTGAACGCGAGATGGAACATTACCAGCGTACGCCGAGCCGGGTGAAATCGCCGCCCGTCCCCGGCCTCAGCGGGACTCGAGCGCGGCCCGCGCGGCGTTGTGCCCGCCCAGGCCGGAGACCGCGCCGCCGCGCCGGGCTCCCGATCCGCAGAGGAGCACGGCGCTGTGCCCGGTCTGGACACCCCAGCGCTCGGCCGGTGTCTCGAGCCGGGCGCGGGCCGGGGCCCAGGGCCACTCGAGGTCCCCGTGGAAGATGTGCCCCCCGGGCATCGCGAGGTCCGCCTCGATGTCCTGGGGGATCTTGGCCTCGATGCAGGGCGTGCCGTCGGGGGCGCGCAGCACGACGTCCTCGATCGGGTCCACGAGCACCGCGTCGAGTGACGCGATCGCCCGGCGGACCGCCTCCTCGCGCATGCCGTCGGGGTCGGCGTCGAAGAGACGGGCCGGGGTGTGCAGGCCGAAGTAGGTCAACGTGTGGGTGCCGGGTGGGACGTCGCCGAGGATGCTCGGGTCGGTGAGCGAGTGGCAGTAGACCTCGCCCGGCAGCGGGTCGGGCAGCTCGCCGCGCCGGGCCGCGGCCCAGGCGACCTCGAGGTCGGATGCCGTCTCCGCGAGATGGAGGGTGCCGGCGAAGGCGACCTCCGGGTCGACGCCGGAGCGCAGCCGGGGCAGCCGGGAGAGGAGGAGGTTCACCTTGAGCTGGGCACCCTGGGGCTTGCTGGCGGGGTCCTCCCCCTCACCGAGCAGGATCCGCAGCACCCAGGGCGCGACGTTGGCCAGCACCGACGTCGCCTCGACGGTGTGCTCGCGGGCGCCGTCGTGCCAGCGCACCTCGACCGGGTCGCCCGCCGCGTCGCCCTGCGGGCGGATCGCGCTCACGCCGGCGCCGGTCACGATCTCGGCGCCTGCCTCGGTCGCGGCCCGGGCAAGGGCGTCGGTGACAGCGCCCATCCCGCCGATGGGCACCCGCCACTCGCCCGTCCCGTTGCCGATCAGGTGGTAGAGGAAGCAGCGGTTCTGCACCAGGGACCGGTCGTGGAGTGACGCGAAGGTCCCGATCAGCGCATCGGTGCCCACGACGCCGCGCACCAGGTCGTCGCGGAAGCGGCGCCCGATGGCGACGCCGATCGGCTGCTCGACGACGTCGCGCCAGATCTGTGGGTCGACCTGGGCGCGCAGCGCGGCGTCGGTGGCCAGCGGCTGGGTCAGGGTGGGCGCCACGGCCCGGGCGAGATCAGACACGCCGTCGTAGAACGCGCGCCAGGCGTCGTACTCGTCGTCGTTGCCGGTCAGCTCGCGGAAGGAGGCGCGGGTGGCCTCGCCCTCGGTGCGCTCCACCAGGAGCCCGGTGGGGCGGCCGTCGCGCACCGTGGGGGAGTACGACGCCGTCGAGCGGCTCACGAGGGCGAGGTCGAGCCCGAGGTCGGTGACGATCCGGTCGGGTAGCAGCGACACCAGGTAGGAGTAGCGCGACAGCCGGGTCGGGAAGCCGGGGAACGCCGGGGCCGAGACCGCGGCGCCACCGACGTGGCCGAGCCGTTCGAGCACCAGGACCGAGAGTCCGGCGCGGGCCAGATAGGCCGCCGCGGTCAGGCCGTTGTGGCCGGCGCCGACGATGACGGCGTCGTACTTCCCCCGGGTCATGAGGGGAGCCTAGGGGTGCGGGAATGACTCGTGGTGAGTTATGGTTGACATGGCAACCAATCCGACCAGCCACCTGGAGGTGGATGCGATGCCTGCCATCACCGTCGACGACCTGACCGTCCTGCCGCGTCTCACGACGCCGGGACTCGGCGACCAACCCCGCCCTGTCTGGCAGGTGAGCACCGCGCCGCAGGGCTACGAGGGGGAGGGCTTCCCGGTCCGGCGGGCGTTCGCCGGGATCGACATGTCGCACCTCGACCCGTTCATCATGATGGACCAGATGGGCGAGGTGGAGTACGCGCCCGGTGAGCCCAAGGGCACGCCCTGGCACCCGCACCGCGGCTTCGAGACCGTCACCTACATCATCGACGGCGTCTTCGACCACCAGGACAGCCACGGGGGCGGCGGCAGCATCACCAACGGCGACACCCAGTGGATGACCGCCGGCAGCGGGCTGCTGCACATCGAGACGCCGCCCGAGTGGCTGGTCCAGCAGGGCGGCCTGTTCCACGGCATCCAGCTCTGGGTCAACCTGCCCAAGGCCGACAAGATGAACGACCCGCGCTACCAGGACATCCGCTCCGGGGAGGTCGCGCTGCTCACCACCGACGACGCGGGCGCCCTGGTCCGGGTGATCGCGGGCAGTGTCGACGGGCATGCCGGCCCCGGGTCGACGTACAGCCCGATGGCCCTCGTGCACGCCACGATCGAGCCGGGTGCCCGGCTCGACCTGCCGTGGCAGGTGGAGCACAACGCCCTGGTCTACGTCCTCAACGGCTCCGGCACGGTCGGCGCCACCGAGCCCAGCCCGCTCCACACCGGCCAGACCGCCGTCCTCGGCGGCGGCGACTACCTGACCATCACCGCCGACGGACGGCAGGAGGGCCGCTCGCCGAAGCTCGACGTGATCGTGGTCGGTGGCCGCCCGATCCGCGAGCCGATCGCGTGGGCGGGGCCGTTCGTGATGAACACCAAGGCCGAGGTGATGGCTGCCTACGAGGACTTCCAGAAGGGCCGGTTCGGGCTGCCGATCGGCGGCTGATCGCTAGAGCGGCTTCTCGAAGAACGCCTCGGCGTACGGGTTGTCGTTGTAGCGCGCTATCCGCGTGTAGCCGGCGCGCTCGTACATCGCGATCGCCTCGAGCAGGGTCCCGTTCGTGTCGAGGACGACGCGGCGGTGGCCCTGCCCGGCCGCGAGCGCCTCCAGGTGGCGCAGCATCCGCCCGCCCAGGCCGGCGCCACGCCAGTCGCCGTGCACCCACATCCGCTTGATCTCGGCCGTCCCGTCGTCGAGGACGGGACGGATCCCGCCGTACGCGACCGGTTCGCCGCCCGAGGTCGCGATGACATACGTCGCCCCTGGCTCGGGTGCGTCGGGCCCGCCCGGATCGAACCCGGCGGGGAGGCGGGCGTCGAGCTCGGCGAAGTAGCGCCGGGTCGCCTCCCGGGCCACCGGCGCGTCCGAGGCCACCTCCTCCAGCCGGACCGTCGCCGCCCGCACGAGGATGTCGGCGGTCCGCAGGGCGTCGGCCAGGCGCTCCTGCTGGCGCCCGGTCAGTGGGGCGACCAGCTCGACGGCTCGCCGTTCGGAGCGATGCTCGAGGTCGTCGTACGCGTCCTGGCCGGTGGGCGTGAGCCGGACCAGCCGGCGGCGGCGGTCGGTCTCGTCGGGAACGGTCGTGACCAGGCCGTCGGCCTCGAGCCGGCGCAGCATCCGGGACAGCTGGCCCGAGTCGAGATCGAGCCGGTCGCGCAGCGCGCGCACGGTCGTGCCGGGGGTCTCGCCGACCTCGAACAGCAGCCTCGACACCGCCAGCGGTCTGCCGGTCCCGAGGAAGGAGTCGTCGAGCACCCCGATCCGCTGGGTGTAGGTCCGGTTGAACCGGCGCAGGACGTCCGTGAGCATTCTCTGACTTTAGTCAGATGAAATATCGCTGTCGAGTGGCGTGCTCCGCTTGTTACGGTGCTCCGCCTCTGCCGGACTGCTGAGCCGCAAAGGATGACGACGTGCATGCGCACATGGAGTTCCTCGACCGACTGACGCCGATCCTCCAACGGGACGAGAGGATCGTGGGACTGGGCCTGTCGGGCTCGATGGCCGACGGGACGGCGGACGAGCACTCCGACGTCGACCTCGTCGTCGTCCTCCGTGACGAGGCCTACGACGAGGTGATGGCCGACCGGCTCGGGCTGCTCCGGTCCTGGACGTCGTTCGTCGACGGGTTCACCGGCGAGCACGTCGGCGAGCCGCGGCTGATCATCGCGCTCGTCGGCCCACCGCTGCTCCACGTCGACTTCAAGTTCGTCCGGATCTCCGACGTCGCGGACCGCGTCGGCGACCCGGTCGTCGTCTGGGAGCGCGATGGCACCGTCGCCCGGGCGTTGGCGGCGCAGCCCCCGGCGAGGGAGCGGTACGACGCCCCGTGGGTCGAGGACCGCTTCTGGACCTGGATCCACTACGGCGCGACGAAGCTCGCCCGGGGTGAGCTCTTCGAGGTGATCGGCTTCCTCGGGTTCCTGCGCGAGGTGGTCTACGGTCCGTTGGCCGCGGAGCTCACCGGCACCGGTCCCCGCGGCGTACGTCGCATCGAGGCCTTTGCACCGGACCTTGCGAGCGACCTCCGGTCGACCGTCAGCGGGTACGACGCCGCCGAGGCGGCTGCGGCACTCACCGCCTGCGTCGACATCTACCTGAGTTGGACCGCGCGACTGGCCACGCCTCCGCGCCGTAACGAGTTGGCGGCGCGCCTGGTGGGGGACTTCCTGCGCGGGGTCGTCGGGCAGCTCGAGCGCGACTGAGCGTGGTGCCGGCAGGCGAGTGAGTCGCCGGCGGGTGCCTCGGCCGTCGCGTCCGGAAGGACGAAGAGCATCTGTCGGCCTATGTGCGTCGGTGGAAGCGGATGTCGCCGTTGGGGAGCCGGTCGTGGATATAGGCGTGGTCGTGGATGCGGTGATGGTGGTGGTTGCACAGGCTGATCGCGTCGGCGAGGTCGGTGGATCCACCTTCGGACCAGGGGGTGAGGTGGTGGGCCTCGGTCCACGCGGCGGGGATCGAGCAGCCCTCGGCGCGGCAGTGTCGGTCGCGTAGCCGCAGCGCACGGCGTTGGGCTTTGGTGAACAGTCGCATCCGTCGGCCGAGGTCGAGGACCTCGCTGTTGGCGCCGAGGACGGCGGGGATGATCGAGGCCTGGCAGGCCAGCCGGCGTGCTTCCTGCGCGGAGATGGCTTCTTCGCCGTCGCCGGCGATCACGCCCGCGGACGCGAGGTCGCTCAGCAGTTGGGCGAGGCTGAGGGTCACGAGCACGGTGGTGGCATCGCCGCCGTGCTCGGGGAGCTGGTCGGGGTCGAGGGCTTCGAGCAGGGCGGTCAGGGCGTGGGCGTAGGCGCGGTGCTGTGGCATCCGTTCGCCGATGTCCCCGGTCTCGCCGTTTGTCGATCCACGGTGGAGACGCCGGGGTGAGGTGTAGGCGTGCAGGTAGTGCTGGAGCCGTTGTGTCACCGGGGTGGGCAGGGTTCCGGTGATCCGGGTGCGGCCGTCGCCGAGGTCGCGGAAGCGTAGGGATGCCTTCTGGCGGGCTCGGCGTTCCTCGTCCTCGAGTCGTCGACCGTCCTCGGCCTCGGCGATGTCGGGGGCGACGACTTCCAGGATCCGCTGGCCCAGCCGTTTGAGGTCGCGGGGCGGGTGGTGGGCGGCGTACCCGATCAGCGTCGCCTCGGCCTCGGCTGCCAGCTCGGGACCGAGGTCGGTGGGGAGCTCGTCGACCGCGGTGGTGATGACCCGGGCCTGGGCTGTGGACACGGTCCCGGCGCGCATCCCGGCTGCCACCGCGGGGTGCTGCTCCAACGCCGTGGCGAGGTGCAGGTCGGCGCGGGCGGTGCGGGGGTCGGTCCGGGTCGCGTGGGCCAGCCAGGCCGCCACGTCATGAGCACCGTGCTCGGCGGCGATGTCGTCGCTGGTGGCGAGGATCCGGGCCTTGAGCTCGGCGACCTGGGCCTCGGCCCGGGTGAGGTCGACCAGCGCGGCCTGTTTGTCGGTGACCGACATGAACACCGGCTGCACATCCGCAACCCGGTCCAGCACGTCGCAGACCTCGCTCGCGCACGCCACCACCGGGTGCAACGCGGCGAGTGTGGCGGCGGACATCGGCTGCTCCTTCCGGTGGGCGCGACAACGAGGTCTCGCCTTCCAGGAGGAGCCTCGGCGGCTCAGCGGTCGTAACGCACCTGGCAGGTGCGCGCCCTGTCCTGCAACGCTGGGCCTCAGGTCCCCGGGACCACTCGGAGCATCCCGCCGTACGGCCTGCGCCCATCCTACCCTCGACCGAACAGACGTTCTAACCCGTCGCCCAGGCTGGGGATAACGGGGTTGGGGGCGACGGACTCGGGAACGACGTGCCTTCGCGAGGTCGCCGGGGCGGGAGGGGTCCTGCGCCGACGGGTTCGCCTTCGGAAGAGTCGTCGGCGATTGCGGTCATTCGGCTTCGCTTCTGCGCGCGCCTTGGCAGCTTCGTCGGCCTTCTTGCGGGCTTCCTCGGCTCGGGCCGCTCTGCGATCGGCCCACGCGGCCACGGTGGCCTCGATGTCACGCGGCATGGTGATCAGGGGCGGCCCCGCTGGGAGTTGGTAACGGGCGCGGATGACTCGCTCGTTGAACTGCTCGACCTCGCGGCGCACGGCGAACTCGTTCGAGAGTCGATCGAGCTGCTCGTCCAGCGCGGCGTCATCTTTGCGGAGCTGGATCGACGGCGGCACCATCACGATCCGCTCCCGCCTCATGAGGCTCTTGAACCACCAGTCGGGGTCGTGGTGGTCGGGCAGGTCGAGCGGCTTGCCGCTGCCCGGCAGGTTGTCGAACTCGCCGCGCTCGATCGCCTTGCGTATCCGCATGTCGGCGATCAGCGCGATCGCCACCTCGGTGTCGAACGCGAAGGCGGCGGGGTCGTAGAACGCGAGGGGCGGTCGCGACTCTGGCTCCGTCATCAGCCCTCCTGTCGGCCGGGTCTCCAGTCACCTGTATTATGTCATGTGTATTGGAAACGAGGAGGCACGGTGCCCAAGCAGGTCGATCATCGCGAGCGACGCGAGTCCATCGCCCATGCGCTGTGGACGATCGTCGACCAGCAGGGCTGGGCGCGAGCGACCATGCGCGAGGTCGCCCGCGAAGCGGGGGTGTCGCTGGGACAGCTACAGCACTACTTCTCGTCTCGTGCGGAGATGCTGGCCTTCGCCATCGAGTTCGCCGCCGAGCGGACGTCGCAGCGTGTCGCGCAGGGCATGGCTGTGCTCGACCAGCCTCCGCATCCTCGCGACGTGCTGCGCGTGGTTCTCGTCGAACTTCTCCCTCTTCGACCTGACGCTCGGGCCACGAGTCGTGTGAACGCGGCTTACGTTCTCGAAGCGATGCACGACCCGACGCTGCATCAGCAGGTTGCCGTCGGGCTACGCGACGGCCGCGCGATGGTCGAGCGCCTCGTTCGACAGGCGGTGAGCGACGGGCAGATATCCCCGAACCGCGACCCGGCGATCGAGACGGATCTCATCCTTGCGTTGACCGGCTTCGCGCCGCTCCTGGAGCTCAACGTCGTCGAACCGCAGGCAGCGCTCGCGGCCATCGACCAGCACCTGGACCGACTCTTCGGTCCTGCGTCGTGACGGAACGAGGAGGGCGTGCTCGGCCGAGTCGAGACTGTTCGCGGTGGACCCGGTTGCTTGCGGTCGTGGGCGACCAGTAGTCGTCCGAGACCGTAGAACGGAGAGGCCCAGCCCGGACCGGAGTGATCCTCCGACCGAGGGACTGGGCCTCGCCATCTGGGGTGAGTAACGGGACTTGAACCCGCGACATCCGCGACCACAACGCGGCGCTCTACCAGCTGAGCTATACCCACCATGGCTCTCGAAGAGCCGGGGACGAGTGTAGAGGCAATCGGTCCCGAACGAGGAATCGGTAGGCGATCAGGCGGTGCCGAGGCCGGTGATCGAGCCACCGTGGCGCGCCGCGGCCTCCTTGGCGGCGTCGGAGTCCGGGCCGGGGAGCGGCACGAAGACCGTGTCGCGGTAGTAACGCAGCTCCTCGATGCTCTCCTGGATGTCGGCCAGGGCGCGGTGGTTGCCGCGCTTGGTGGGGGCGTTGAAGTACGCGCGCGGGAACCAGCGCCTCGACAGCTCCTTGATCGAGGAGACGTCGACGATCCGGTAGTGCAGGAAGGCGTCCAGCACCGCCATGTCTCGGGCCACGAAGCCGCGGTCGGTCGCCACCGAGTTGCCGGCGAGCGGCGGCCGGCTGTCGGGCGGGCAGTGCTGGCGCAGGTAGTCCATCACCTGCTCCTCGGCCTCCTGCAGCGTCACGCCCTGCTCGAGCTCGGCGAGCAGGCCCGAGGACTCGTGCATGGTGCGGACGAACTCGATCATCTGGTCCAGCGCCTCCGCGGGCGGCTTGATGATGACGTCGACGCCGTCGCCGAGCACGTTGAGGTCGAAGTCCGTCACCAGCGCCGCGACCTCGATGAGCGCGTCCGCTCCGAGGTCGAGGCCGGTCATCTCACAGTCGATCCAGACCAGTCGTTCGTTCACGAGCCTGCACCCTACGCCGTACGCCGTCGCACTGTCGGGTTCTGGGCGCCGGGTTCTCAGGAGCCGCTCAGCGGGGCCGGTTAGCCTCGCCGCCATGAGAGGGACACTGGCCTGGGTGGGTCTGGCCGCCCGGCTGGTGACCGGTGGCGTGTGGATCGTCGCCGGTGCGCTGAAGATCACCGAGCCGGACGCGAGC
The DNA here is from genome assembly GCF_024614185.1 of Nocardioides carbamazepini. Classification (GTDB taxonomy): domain Bacteria; phylum Actinomycetota; class Actinomycetes; order Propionibacteriales; family Nocardioidaceae; genus Nocardioides; species Nocardioides carbamazepini. Next base: position 149,081 of record NZ_JAHTLF010000012.1, on the reverse strand, counting down.
ATCGCGGCCGTGCGGGCCTACCAGCTGCTGCCGTCCTCGGTGGCCGAGGTCGTGGGCATCGCGCTGCCCTCGGTCGAGCTGGTCGTCGGCCTGGCGCTGGTACTGGGCGTGTTCGCGCGGGGCGCGGCGATCGTGTCCGCCGTGCTGTTCGCGGCGTTCATCGTCGGCATCGCGTCGGTGTGGGCGCGTGGCATCGAGATCGACTGCGGCTGCTTCGGTGGTGGCGGGGCGAAGGCCGGCGCCGCGTCGGCGTACCCCTGGGAGATCGCCCGTGACGTGGCGCTCCTCGCCGCCTCCCTCCTCGTCGCGTTCGTACGACGGACCCGACTGTCCCTCGATTCCCTACTGTTCAACCCGGGGCCCGATGAGCGGGCCACCGTCACCGAAGGAGCCGTGCACTGATGTCGTCGAACTCGAAGGCCAAGGTCCGGGCGGAGAAGGCCGCCGCGGAGCGGGCCGCGCAGGCCCAGCGCGAGAGCCGGCGCCGGATCATCACCATCGGGGCCGTGCTCGGCGTCATGGTGCTCATCGTGGGCGGTTCGATCCTCGTCAGCGTCCTCAACAAGGAGGAGGTCAAGGCGGTGGGTGCCGGGTCCAGCGACTACGGCGTGACCATCGGCGACGCGGACGCACCGCACTCGGTCATCGTCTACGAGGACTTCCTGTGTCCCTTCTGTGGGCAGCTCGAGACCGCGACGCGCGCCGACTTCGAGCGGCTCGCGGCCGACGGCAAGGTGTTCGTCGAGTACCGCCCGTTCGACCTGCTCAGCCAGAGCTTCGGCGACTACCCGATCCGCGCGGCGAGCGCCTTCGCCCTGGTGCTGGAGAAGTCCGGCCCCGAGGTCGCGAAGAAGTTCCACGACCTGCTCTACGAGAACCAGCCCTCCGAGGAGGAGCCGGACTCGGTGACCGACGACGACCTGGTCGACCTGGCCGTCGAGGCGGGCGCGACCGAGGCCGACGTCCGTGAGGGCATCGAGGGCGTCTCCCACAAGGACTGGGTGACCAAGGCGACTGCCGAGGCCGACAAGGCCGGCATCCAGGGGACGCCCACGGTCCTGCTCGACGGCGAGGTCTACCAGGACGGACGCACGATCCAGGACCTCGCCGAGAACCTGGTCGCGGAACTCGAGTGACCGGGGTGCGGCCGACTGGCAGGATCGCCCCGTGCTGAGCAACTTCGTGGCGGGCCTGCCGAAGGCCGAGCTCCACGTCCACCACGTCGGCTCCGCGTCGCCGCGGATCGTGTCCGAGCTGGCCGAGCGCCACCCGGGCACGGTCCCGTCCGACCCGGACCTGCTGCGGGACTTCTTCGCCTTCCGCGACTTCGCCCACTTCATCGAGGTCTACCTCACCGTCGTCGACCTGGTCCGCACGCCCGAGGACGTCCGGTACCTCACCTACGAGGTCGCCCGCGAGCTGCACGAGGGCCAGTCCGTCCGGTACGCCGAGCTCACCTGCACGCCGTACACCTCGGTGCTGCCCGACGACCCCGCCCGTGGCATGCCGATCGAGGCGTACACCGAGGCGATCGAGGACGCCCGGGTCGCCGCCGAGCGCGACTTCGGCCTGGTGCTGCGCTGGATCTACGACATCCCGGGGGAGTCTGGTGTCCCGGCGGCCGACGCCACCCTCGGGTTCGCGCTCGACCACGCCCCCGAGGGGCTGGTGGCGTTCGGCCTCGGCGGCCCGGAGATCGGGGTGCCGCGCGAGCAGTTCGCCCCGCACTTCGCGGCAGCCCGTGCGGCCGGGCTGCGCTCGGTGCCGCACGCCGGCGAGACGACCGGGCCCGAGACGATCTGGACCTCGCTGCGTGAGCTCGGCGCCGAGCGGATCGGGCACGGCACGTCGGCCGCGCAGGACCCGGCCCTGCTCGCCCACCTCGCCGAGCGCCGGATCCCGCTCGAGGTCTGCCCGTCGTCCAATGTCGCCACCCGCGCGGTCGCCTCGCTCGCCGAGCACCCGCTGCCGATCTTCGTGGACGCGGGGGTCGTGGTGACGATCAACTCCGACGACCCGCCGATGTTCGGGACCACGCTCAACCGGGAGTACGAGATCGCAGCCGAGCTGCTCGGCCTCGACGAGGCCGGACTGGCCGACCTGGCCCGCGCCGGCGTGGACGCGTCGTTCGCCCCGGACGACGTCAGGGCCCGGCTGCGGGCCGAGATCGCGGCGTACGCCCGCTAGAAGGGCCGTTGGGAAAGCGTCAGCCCCACGGGGCTCATACCTCCCGCGGGGCTGTCACCGTTGTACGGCGTGCGCCGGGTCAGGCGTGGGAGGCGCGCCGCAGTCGGCGGGCTGCGGCGTAGGACTGCTCGCGCAGCCGTTCGACCCAGGCGTACTGCGCCAGCCCCGGCAGCGGGTTGACCACCGGGTCGAACGACACCTCGGTCTCCTCCGGCAGCGGCATCTCCAAGGTGAGGTCGCCGAGCGGGTGCCACTCGCGGCCCACGGCGGCCCAGCACAGCTCGTAGCCCCGGACGTCGACGGGCCGGGCGCCGATGACCAGGGGGCCGATGGGGCTGCGGTAGGGGAGCAGGGTCGTCAGCGGCCAGTGCGCGTTCCACGCCGGCATCAGCAGGTGCCGGGTGATCGGGTCCCAGCCGGTGCTCGCGAGCAGCAGGTCGGCGTACCGGGTCTGGCCCTTGCGCAGGCGCAGCGCCAGGCCGTGCACGTCGGGGACGGGTCCGGGCAGGCCGAGGGCACGGGAGATCCGGACGATCACCTCGTCCTCCCCGCCCTGGTCGATCCACGGCACGCCGATCGGCCGGCCCGATCCGGGGCGGGCCAACCGGCCGGCGTACATCTCGCCGTCGGGGTGGAGGGGCTTGTCGGGGTGTCGGACCGCGGCGACGCCACGGGTGACCGTCGCCAGGGCGCGTCCGGCGAGGTCGGCTGCGGTGGTGATCACGGGGTTGGCCATGGCCCCGTGGTACCCCGGTCAGGCGCTGTGCAGCCGGGCCGGGGGCAGTGCGCGGGCGCGCCAGCGGCCGGCGTCGTGGTCGACCTCGATCGGGTGCTCGAAGGTGCGGGTGATGGTCTCGGTCGTGACCGCCTCGGCGACCGGGCCGGCGATGACGACCCGACCGTGCGCGAGCAGCAGCGCGTGGGACGTGCTCGTCGGCAGCTCCTCGAGGTGGTGGGTGACCAGCACCGACGCGACCTCCGGCGCCGTGTGGGCCAGCCGGTCGAGCACCGAGAGCAGCTGCTCGCGGGCGGCGACGTCGAGGCCGGTCGTCGGCTCGTCGAGGAGCAGCAGCTCGGGCTGGGCGATGAGGGCCCGCGCGATCAGCGTCCGGCCGCGCTCGCCCTGGGAGAGGTTGGGCCAGCGGGCGTCGCGCCGATGGGTGAGGCCGACCTCGGCGATCAGCTCGTCGGCGGTCCGCATCTGCTCCTCGGTGGCGGACCAGCGCATCGGCAGCTCGATGGTGCCGGTGATCCCCGTGAGTACCACCTGGTGGACGCTCAGTCCGGACTGGAGCGGGTGGCGCGGGTTGACATGGCCGATGTGGCGGCGCAGCTCCTGCAGCTCGACCCGGCCCAGCCGCTTGCCGAGGACGTCGACCGTGCCGGAGGTCGGGTGGACCTGGGCGCTGCAGAACCCGAGCAGCGTGCTCTTCCCGGCGCCGTTGGGGCCGAGCAGCGCCCAGTGCTCGCCGGCCCGCACCGTGAGATCCACGCCGTGGAGGATCTCGTTGCCTCCGCGGCGGAAGACGACGTCGTGCAGGTCGAGGACGGTCGGGCTCATGTCAGGCGGTTCCTTGCTTGTCTGCGCTTGTCTACTTGTCTGAGGAGTGGCTAGAGTCTAGGCCATGCGGATCACCGGCCTCCTCCTTCCCTGCCGCGGCGGGGCCTGGTGCGGCTGGCTCCCCGTCGTGGAGTGATGCGTGCGCCGGCCACCTCCACGATCGGCAAGGAACACCCGCATGACCAGCATGACCACCACCTGGAACCGCCAGCGTCCCTCCGGGATGCCGTCCCATCGCTACCGCGACGTCTTCGACCGCGTCGACGTCCCCCTCACCGAGCGCGCGTGGCCGGCACGCCGGCTCACGGCCGCACCGCTGTGGGTGCCCGTCGACCTGCGCGACGGCAACCAGGCCCTCGCCGAGCCGATGGATCCGGAGCGCAAGCGTCGGTTCTTCGAGCTGCTCGTCGCGATGGGCTACAAGGAGATCGAGGTCGGCTACCCGTCCGCCTCGCAGACCGACTTCGACTTCGTCCGGCTGCTCGCGTCGTCCGACCTGGCGCCGCCCGACGTGACGATCGTGGTGTTCACGCCGGCGCGCCGCGACCTGATCGAGCGGACGGTGGACTCCGTGCGCGGGCTGCGCAACCCGGTCGTGATCCACCTCTACACGGCGACCGCACCGACCTGGCGCGACGTCGTGCTCGGGCACTCGCGCGACGCCCTGAGGACGCTGGTGCTGGAGGGAGCCCGTGACGTCCTCGAGCTGTCCGCGGACCTGCCCGACGTGCGGTTCGAGTTCTCGCCCGAGGTCTTCAACCTCACCGAGCCCGACTACGTCCTCGACATCTGCGACGCGGTGACGGCCCCGGCCCTGTGGGACGCCACCCCCGAGCGGCCGGTGATCCTCAACCTCCCCGCCACGGTCGAGGTCGCCACGCCCAATGTGTACGCCGACCAGATCGAGCACATGCACACGTCGCTGGCCCGCCGCGACTCCGTGATCCTCTCCGTCCACCCGCACAACGACCGTGGCACCGGCATCGCCTGCGCCGAGCTCGCCGTGCTCGCCGGCGCGCAGCGGGTCGAGGGCTGCGTGTTCGGCAACGGCGAGCGCACCGGCAACGTCGACATCGCCACCCTCGCGCTCAACCTGCACGCCCAGGGCATCGACCCGATGGTCGACTTCTCCGACATCGACGAGATCCGCCGCACCGTCGAGCACTGCAACCGGATCGAGATCCACCCGCGTCATCCCTACGTCGGCGACCTGGTCCACACCGCGTTCAGCGGCACCCACCAGGACGCCATCCGCAAGGGCCTCGCCGAGCACCGCACCCGCGCCGCGGAGCTCGGCAAGCCGGAGGGCGAGATCGAGTGGCGGGTGCCCTACCTGCCGGTCGACCCCGCCGACCTCGGCCGCAGCTACGACGAGGTGATCCGGGTCAACTCCCAGTCCGGCAAGGGCGGCATCGCCCACCTGCTCGAGACGGTGTTCGGGGTCGAGCTGCCGCGGCGGCTGCAGATCGACTTCAGCCGCCGGGTCCAGGTGCACACCGACGCGACCGGTGGCGAGGTCACCGCGGCGCAGCTGTGGGCGCTGTTCGAGAGGACGTACCTGACGGGCGCCGCGCAGGACGCGGCCTCGAGAGGGACCGTGCTGGCGTCGTACCGGACGGGGGTGGGGGCCGGTGCCGACACCGAGCCGCTCACCCTCGTCGAGTACCGCTCCGACGACGGCTCGACCGCCTGGGCGGCGAGCCGGTCGGACGATGGGCGCCCCCGGCAGGAGTCGAACCCGCAACCATCGGAGTAGAAATCCGCTGCGCTATCCATTGCGCCACGGGGGCCTGGGGCCGAGGGTATCGCTCAGTGTCCGGCGATCGCGGCGGCGACCGCGTGATGCACCTCGGGGTGGAAGACGGAGGGCATGATGAAGTTGGCGTTCAGCTCGTCGTCGCGTACGACGTGCGCGATGGCCTCGGCGGCGCGGAGCATCATCTCCATCGTCACCTCGGAGGCGCGGGCGTCGAGCAGGCCCCGGAAGACCCCGGGGAAGGCGAGCACGTTGTTGATCTGGTTCGGGAAGTCGGAGCGGCCCGACGCGACGACGGCGGCGAAGCGCGCGGCGGCGGCCGGGTCGACCTCGGGGTCGGGATTCGCGAGGGCGAAGACGACCGGGTCGGCGGCCATGGTCGGGATCCACTCCGGCCTGAGGATGCCGGGGGCGCTGACGCCGATGAACACGTCGGCGCCCTCGAGCACCTGCTGCAGGCCGCCGGTCCGCCGTTCCCGGTTGGTGAGCGCGGCCAGCTCCCGGTGCGCGGCGGACAGGTCCGGGGCCCCGTCGACGAGTGCGCCGTTGCGGTCGACGACCACGACGTCGCGCACGCCGGCCGCGAGCAGCAGCTTCACGATCGCGGTGCCGGCCGCGCCGCCGCCGGAGACGACGATGCGCGCCGTACCGACCTCCTTCTTCACCACGCGCAGCGCGTTGGTGAGGGCGGCGAGCACGACGATCGCCGTCCCGTGCTGGTCGTCGTGGAAGACCGGGATGTCGAGACGCTCGCGCAGCCGGGCCTCGATCTCGAAGCACCGCGGTGCCGCGATGTCCTCGAGGTTGATGCCGCCGAACCCAGGTGCGATCAGCTCGACGGCGCGCACGATCTCGTCGGTGTCCTGGGTGTCGAGGCAGATCGGCCAGGCGTCGATCTCGCCGAACCGCTTGAAGAGCGCGGCCTTGCCCTCCATGACCGGCAGCGCCGCGCCCGGCCCGATGTTGCCCAGGCCCAGGACGGCGGAGCCGTCGGTGACGACCGCGACGGCGTTGCCCTTGATGGTGAGGCGGCGTACGTCCTCGGGGTTCTCCGCGATCGCCATCGACACTCGACCGACGCCGGGGGTGTAGGCGAGCGACAGGTCGTCGCGGGTCCGCAGCGGGACCTTGGAGGCGACCTCGATCTTGCCGCCGAGGTGGATGAGGAAGGTGCGGTCGGAGACCTTGTGGACCTCGACGCCCGCGACCGCCGCGACTGCGGTCTGGAGGTCGGCGGCGTGCTCGGCGTCGGCCGCCGAGCAGGTGACGTCGACGGTGAGCCGCTGGGGGCTGGAGTCCGCGACGTCGATCGCGGTCACCATCCCGCCGGCTCCGGCGATCGCGGTGGCGACCTCGCCCACGACGCCGTGGTCGACGGTCGTGTGGAGGCGCATCGTGATGGAGTACGACGAGGCAGTGGCAGTCCTGGTGGGCACGGACCCAGTCTCGACCCGTCCGGGGGTTACTCGGAAGTCGCGGGCGTCCTCGGGCGATCGCGCGGGCCGGCCACCGGCTACTTGCGCTCGTGCGTGTGCGCGACGTACACGTCGCAGGAGGCGTGCGCGGCCACGTCGCGGGCGATGCTGCCGAGGACCCGGCCGGCGATGCCCTGGACCCGCTTGTTGCCGACGACGATCAGCTCGGCGCCGAGCTGCTCGGCCGCGGCCACCAGCGCCTCGCCGGGCTTGCCGTCGGAGGCGGCGGTGGTGACCTCGACCCCGGGGTGGGTGCCGCGCAGCGCGTTCGCGACCTTGGCGGCGACCTCCTCGGCGTCCCGCTCGGAGCTGAGGATCAGGGTGTCGCTCCCGATCTGCACGGTCTCGGACTCGTACCGGCCGAAGGCGGAGACGATGTGCAGCCGCGCTCCCAGGGCCTGGGCCAGGGTGGCGGCCTTCTCGGCCGCTGCCAGCGCGGTGTCGCTGCCGTCCACGCCGGTCACGATCGTCTTGTCCGCCATCGCTCACTCCTGTCCGAGCCCGACCGAGTTGTCAGGGCAGCAACGTAGCGCAGCGGCACGGCACCACGCGGGGTCACATCACCCGCGGAGGGCGGCCATCCACTCCTCGACGGCCTCGGGGCTGCGCGGGAGCGCGGCCGAGAGGTTGTCGACGCCGTCGGCGGTGACGACGACGTCGTCCTCGATCCGGATGCCGATGCCGCGCAGCTCCTCGGGGACGAGCAGGTCGTCGGCCTGGAAGTAGAGGCCGGGCTCGACGGTCAGCACCATGCCCTCGACCAGCTCGGCCTCGCGGTAGGCCTCCGGGGCGGCCTGGCCGCAGTCGTGGACGTCCATGCCGAGCATGTGGCTCACGCCGTGCAGCGTCCAGCGGGCGTAGACGCGCGAGTCGGGGGAGAGCGCCTCGTCGACGCTGACCGGCAGCAGGCCGAGGTCACCGAGCCCGTGGGCCAGGACCTGCATCGCGGCGTCGTGCCCGGCGAGGAAGCGCTCGCCGGGGCGCAGAGCCGCCAACGCGGCGTCCTGCGCCCGCAGCACCAGCGTGTAGAGGTCGCGCTGGAGCGGCGAGAAGGTGCCGCTGACCGGCAGCGTGCGGGTGACGTCGGCGGTGTAGAGGTTCGCGCCCTCGACGCCCATATCGCACAGGACCAGCTGGCCGGGGACGATCGGGCCGGAGTTCTCGATCCAGTGCAGGGTGGTCGCGTGGGGGCCGCCGGCCACGATCGACTCGTAGCCGAGGTCGTTGCCCATCGTGCGGGCGCGGCGGAAGAAGGTGCCCTCGAGCCAGCGCTCGCCGTGCTCGATCACCCGGTCCCACTCGCGCACGCAGTCCTCGAAGCCCAGCGTGGTCGCGTCGACCGCGGCCTGCAGCTCCGCGACCTCCCAGGCGTCCTTGACCAGGCGCATCTCCGAGGCGACCCGGGCCAGCTCGCCGTCGCGGCCCACGTCTCCGGCCACCAGGCCGTCCACGACGGCGGAGACGCCGCGATGCACGCGGGTCTTCGCGCCCTTCGCCAGATCCGCCTCGAGCTCGTCGACGTGCTTGACCGGCAGGCCGAGGGCCGCCTCCAGCTCGCCGGCGGACGGGCGCTTGCCGGCCCACAGGGCGCCGTACTGCCGGTCGCGGAAGAACTCGTCCGTGTCACGACCCGAGCGCGGGCGCGCGTAGAGCACCGAGGAGCCGTCGGGCTCGACGACCAGGACGGCGTCGGACGTGTGGTTGCCGGAGTAGTAGGCGTGCGCGGTGTCGGCGCGGAAGCGGTAGTCCGTGTCGTAGGCGCGCACCTGGTAGCCGCCGCCGGGCAGGACCAGGCGCTCGCCGGGGAAGGCCTCGGCCAGGCGGGTACGGCGGGCGGCGGCGAGGTCGGCGACCGGATGGCGCGCGACATCGTCCTCGCGCTCGTCCCAACCAGTCCGCATGAAGGCGGCGTAGGCCTCGGGGACGGCCGGGTCGTGCTGCTCCGTCTTGGGGGCGTTCTGGGGGCTGTCGCTGGTGATGTCCGCACTCACATCGTCACTGTACGCTCGCCCGCACACACGGCGATCGGGGGCGCGGCAGCCGCTCCCGATAGGGTTCCCCCATGCCTGCAGCCCGCCGCAACAGTGTTGCCTTCACGGTCCTCGTGACCGTGGCGGTGGCGCTCGGCGCGCTGCTCACCCTACTGATCCTCGCCCTGTCGGGCGCCCCGACCATCACGTTGCTGGCGACGGCCCTCGCCGCGCTGCCGGTCGGACCGGTGCTGGCGGCGTACCTCTGGCTGGACCGCTACGAGCCCGAGCCGCGCGCGCTGCTCGTCGCCGGCCTCGCGTGGGGCGCCTTCGTCGCGACCATGGCCGCGATCGTCGTCCAGGGGCTCGGCGGCCTGCTCGTCGGCTTCACCGACGACTTCTCCCTGGCTGTCGCGGCGCCGGTGATCGAGGAGGCCAGCAAGGGCCTGTTCCTGGTGCTGCTGCTGTGGTGGCGGCGCGCGGAGGTGGACGGGATCCTCGACGGCATCGTGTACGCCGGCATGGTCGGTGTCGGCTTCGCCTTCACCGAGAACATCCTCTACCTCGCCGCCGCCTGGAACGGCACCGACGGCCTGGGCCCCGGCGGCATCGAGGCCGTGACCGGGACCTTCGTGATCCGCTGCATCTTCAGCCCCTTCGCGCACCCGCTGTTCACCGCGTTCCTCGGCATCGGCATCGGCATCGCCGTCAGCTCTAGGAGCAGGACGGTGCGGTGGCTGGCCCCGCTCGGCGGCTACCTCCTCGCGGTGCTCGCCCACGCCGTCTGGAACGGCTCGACCGTGTTCGGGTTCGGCAGCTTCGCCATCGTGTACGTCGTGATCATGGCGCCGGCGTTCATCGGCATGATCGCGCTGGCGTGGTGGGCCCGGGAGACCGAGGCCCACGTGCTGCGGATGGCGCTCACCGACGCCGCGCGGCGCGGCCTCCTGCCGGCCACCGACATCGGGTGGGTCGTGGACCTGCGCGCCCGTCGCGACGCCCGTCGCCACGCCCGCCTGCAGGGCGGGCCGGAGGCGGAGCGCGCGATGCGCGACTATCAGCAGGCCGCCATCGAGCTCGGCTATCTGCACCACCGGCTGCTGCGAGGCACCGCCCCTGCCGACTGGCAGACGCGCGGTCAGGACTTCCTCGGTCGGATCCAGGCGGCCCGGCCGCGGATCGCATTTCCCGGACAGGTGGTACCCCAGCGATGACCCTCGGCGCCGATCTCAGCGACAGCTTCCTCGGGAGCAGGATGCTCACCGAGGTGGTCCGTCTGCACGGATCCCTGCTCAACGCGCCGCTCCCGCTCGACCTCCCGGGCGTGGGCGCGCTGCGGGTGGGGCGCGAGCACATCATCGAGCAGCTCGAGGACTACATCATCCCGCGGCTCACCGAGCTCGACGCCCCGCTGCTGGTGGTGGTCGGTGGCTCGACGGGAGCCGGCAAGTCCACCCTCGTCAACACACTGGTCGGCAGCCGGGTCACCGTCCCGGGCCTGCTGCGTCCCACGACCCGCTCGCCCGTCCTGGTCCACCACCCCGAGGACGGCCGCTGGTTCGGTGCCGACCGGCTGCTGCCCGAGCTCGCGCGCGTCCAGCAGGCCACCAACGACCAGTTCGCGATCCAGCTCGTCCCCAGCACCGCGGTGCCGCGCGGGCTGGCGGTCCTCGACGCCCCCGACGTCGACTCGGTCGACGAGCGCAACCGCGAGCTCGCCGCCCAGCTCCTCGCTGCCGCCGACCTGTGGCTGTTCGTGACCTCCGCGGCGCGCTACTCCGACCAGGTCCCGTGGGAGCACCTCAAGAACGCCGTCGACCGCAACACCGCCGTCGCCCTCGTCCTGAGCCGGACGCCGGAGGAGGACGTCGCGACCGTCTCGGTCCACCTCGCCCGGATGATGGCGGCCCGCGGGCTCAAGGACAGCCCGCTGTTCGCCGTCCCACAGGGCACGGTCAGCGACGAGGGACTGCTGCCGGCGTCGTACGGCACCGAGATCAAGGGCTGGCTCGAGGCGCTCGCGGCCGACGTGGCCGCCAAGCGCGAGGTCGTCAACCAGACCGTCGCCGGCGCGGTGCGCACGGTGACCCGCAAGGCGTTCCCCATCGCCGATGCCGTCGCCCAGCAGGTCGAGGCGGTCGGCGAGCTGCTGACGGTCGCCGACCAGGTGTACGACGACGCGCAGACCGCGCTGCTCGCCGCCGGCGGTGACGGCACGCTCCTGCGCGGTGACCTGCTGGCGCGCTGGCAGGAGTTCGTCGGCAGCGGTGAGCTGACCCGCACCCTCGAGGCCAAGGTGGGCTTCGTGCGCGAGCGACTGGTCAACGCGATCAAGGGCAAGCCGCAGCAGGCCGAGCGGGTCGGCGTGGCGATCGAGATGGGCATCGAGGCACTGGTCGCCGACCATGCGGAGCGGGCGGCCGCGACGGCGGCCGCCGCCTGGCGGGAGCGGTCGTACGGCGAGGCGCTGCTCAGGTCGACGACCGACGACCTCACCCGGGCCGGGCGTGGTCTGCGCTCGCACGCGGAGCAGGAGATCCGGAGCTGGCACGAGGAGCTCCAGGAGTTCGTCAAGCACGAGGCCGGCGACGCGCGCCACAGTGCCCGCTTCCTCGCGCTCGGGGCGCGCGGACTCGCCGTCACGCTGGGCGTCGTGGCGCTGGCCGGCCCGGAACCACAGGGTGCCGCGGCCGAGTCGGTGCGGCTGGGCCGGACCCTGTTGGAGAGCACCCTCGGCGCCGCCGGCGCCGCCCGCGTGGTCGACCAGGCCCGCGGCACGCTGACGCGTCGGCTCACCACCCTGATGGCCGCCGAGCGCGCCCGGTACCTCGCGCCGGCCGCTCAGTGGGAGCTCAAGCCGGATGCTCCGGACCAGCTGCGCCAGGCAGCCCGACGAGTGGACGACCTGCGGTTCGCCGCGGCGAAGAAGGGGACGGGTGGACACCTGTGACTGCACCGTTGGCTGAAGGGCTCGACGACAGGATCCCGGGGGACCTCGCGACCCGTGGCACCTCGATCGGCACCCGGGTCGCCGGCCTCGGCGCGGCGGTCGACGCCGCCCGCGGTCGGGTGGCGGACGCGGTGCTCGACGACGTCGCCACGGCCGTGGAGAAGTCCACCGGGCGCCTGCGCCTCTCGGCCCGGCACACGGTGGTGGCCATCGCCGGCGCGACCGGCTCGGGCAAGTCGTCGACCTACAACGCCCTGACCGGCCTCGAGCTGTCCTCGGTCGGCATCCGCCGCCCCACGACCTCCTGGGCCACGGCCGTGGTGTGGGGGAGCGAGGGCGCCGGGGAGCTGCTGGACTGGCTCGGCATCCCGCCGCGGCACCAGACCATGCGTGACTCGATGCTCGACACCCGGTCGGAGTCGGAGTTCGACGGCGTCGTCCTCCTCGACCTCCCGGACCACGACTCCACCGAGGTCGCCCATCACCTGGAGGTCGACCGGCTCGTCGCGGTCGCCGACCTGATGGTGTGGATCCTCGACCCGCAGAAGTACGCCGACGCGGCGGTCCACGACCGCTACTTCAAGCCGATGGGTACCCACCAGGGCGTCATGCTGGTCGCGCTCAACCACATCGACACCGTGCCCCCCGAGCGCCGCCAGGCGATGATCGACGACGTCAAGCGGCTGCTCGCCGAGGACGGGCTGCCCCAGGTGCAGGTGCTGCCGATCTCGGCGAAGGAGGGCATCGGCATGGCCGAGCTCCGCGCCGAGATCCTGCGTCGGGTCAACGACAAGCGCAGCACCAGCCTGCGGGTTGAGGCCGACATCGACGCGGCCGCGGGCCGCCTCGAGCAGGCCGGCGGCACGACGGCCGCGCCCGAGCTGCCCGGACATCGCGTCGAGGAGGTCGAGGACCGCATCGCCGACGCTGCCGGCATCTCCGCGGTCGTCGAGGGCATCGAGCGGACCGTGGGGGAGCGGGCCCGGAGCGCGGTCTCGTGGCCGCCCATCGCACTGCTGCGGCGCGGCGAGGACGCAACGGGGTCCGACCCCGAGGTCGCGCCGCTGGACCGGGCCGCGGTCGACACCACGGTCCGGGCGCTCGCCGACGAGGTCTCCGACGGCATCGGCCCGGCCTGGGCGCCGCGGGTCCGTGACGCCGCGTCGGCGCGGCTGGCCGCGACCGGCGAGCGGCTCGAGAAGGGCCTGCGCGGCGTCGACCTCGGTGGCCGTCTGCCCGCCTGGGTGAGTCTCGTCCGGCTGCTCCACTGGCTGCTCCTGCTCGCCGCCGTCGGCGGCTTCGTCTGGTGGGGCGTCGCTGCGGTGCAGGGCACCACGAAGGACCTGTCCGAGGTGGCCGGCCTCCGGCTCCCCGCGGTGCTCGGCATCGGCGGGCTCGTGCTCGGGCTGCTGCTCGCCGGGGTCGGCGGGATGCTGGTCCGGGGTCTGGCCCGCCAGCGCGCCGACCAGGCCGACGAGCGCCTGCGCGGCGTCGTCCACCAGGTCCTCGAGAGCGACGTCGTGCAGCCGATCGGGGCCGAGCTGGCGTCGTACGCCGCCTTCCGTCGCGGCATCGAGACCGCGCGCGGCTGAGGTCCGCGTAGGTCCAGTCCCGCGCGGCACAGGGCTCTGTGGGGAGGCCGTCGGATCTCCACAGGACCCGTCGGTGCACGGCTCCGTCCACAGGTGGCCCATGCCCTGGGGCGCACCGTCGGCCCGGTGGCGTGGACTCGTCGGCGACCGGTCGCTCCCGCGGCCGGCACCGACGAGAGGAGAGACCGAGATGTCCCACCAGACGATGGTCACCGTGCAGGGCTGGATCGGCACCACGCCGATGCTGAGGGAGGTCGGTGGGGTGCCCGTCCTCAACTTCCGGCTGGGCTGCACCCCACGCCACTTCAGCCGCGCCTCCGGCACCTGGGTCGACGGCCAGCCGCAGTGGTACGGCGTCAGCGCGTGGCGCCGTCTCGCGACCCACGGCGGGCCGTCCCTGCACCAGGGTGACCCGGTCCTCGTGCACGGCCGGCTCGAGCACCGCACCTACGTGAACAAGAGCGGCCTGGAGGTCGTCGCCCTCGAGATCGAGGCCCTGACCATCGGCCACGACCTCACCCGCGGCGTCGCGACCTTCGTCAAGGCCGCCTCCGCCGCTGCGGCGGGAGACCCCGACCACGACCGGGGGGCCGCCGCTGCGTAGCCTGGGGGCATGGCTGAGTACGTCCTCTCTCTGCGCAATGTGCGCAAGGCCCACGGCGACAAGGTGGTCCTCGACAATGTCACGCTGTCGTTCCTGCACGGCGCGAAGATCGGCGTCGTCGGCCCCAACGGCATGGGCAAGTCCTCGCTGCTCAAGCTGATGGCCGGGCTCGACCAGCCCAACAACGGCGACATCGTCCGCGATCCCGACGCCACGGTCGGCATGCTCCAGCAGGAGCCGCCGCTCACCGAGGGCAAGACGGTGCTCGAGAACGTCGAGGAGGCGGTCGCCGACACCAAGGCGAAGATGAAGCGCCTGGAGGACGCCTACATGGAGATGGGCGAGCCCGACGCCGACCAGGACGCGCTCATGGCCGAGACCGGCGAGCTGCAGACCGAGCTCGACAACATGAACGCGTGGGACCTCGACAGCCGCCTGGAGCAGGCGATGGACGCGTTGCGCTGCCCGCCGTCGGACGTGCTCGTCGACAACCTGTCCGGTGGTGAGCGCCGCCGCGTCGCGCTGTGCAAGCTGCTGCTGCTGCAGCCCGACCTGCTGCTGCTCGACGAGCCCACCAACCACCTCGACGCCGAGTCGGTCCAGTGGCTCGAAGGACACCTCAAGTCCTACCCGGGCGCCGTCCTGGCCGTCACCCACGACCGGTACTTCCTCGACAACGTCGCCCAGTGGATCGCCGAGGTCGACCGCGGCTCGATCCACGGCTACGAGGGCAACTACTCGACCTACCTCGAGACCAAGAAGGACCGGCTCAAGGTCGAGGGCGCCAAGGACGCCAAGCGCGCCAAGATGCTCGAGAAGGAGCTGGAGTGGGTGCGCTCCAACGCCAAGGCGCGCCAGACCAAGTCCAAGTCGCGTCTCGCCCGCTACGAGGAGCTGGCCGCGGAGGCCGACAAGGCCCGCAAGATCGACGCCGCCGACATCAACATCCCGCCGGGTCCGCGCCTCGGTGACGTCGTCCTCGAGGCCGAGCACCTCACCAAGGGCTTCGAGGGCCGGGTGCTGTGGAACGACATCTCCTTCACGCTCCCGCGCGCCGGCATCGTCGGCGTCGTCGGTCCCAACGGTGTCGGCAAGACGACGCTGTTCCGGATGATCACCGGTGGCGAGGAGCCGGACTCCGGGAAGCTCAACGTCGGCCAGACGGTGAAGATCTCCTACGTCGACCAGAGCCGGGGCGGCATCGACCCCCAGAAGAACGTCTGGGAGGTCGTCTCCGACGGCCTGGACTTCATCAAGGTCGCCAACTTCGAGATGAACAGCCGCGCCTACGTCGCGTCGTTCGGCTTCAAGGGTCCGGACCAGCAGAAGAAGGCCGGCGTGCTCTCCGGCGGAGAGCGCAACCGTCTCAACCTGGCGCTGACCCTCAAGCAGGGCGGCAACATGCTGCTCCTCGACGAGCCGACCAACGACCTCGACGTCGAGACCCTGTCCGCGCTCGAGGACGCGCTGCTCGACTTCCCGGGCTGTGCCGTCGTGACCTCCCACGACCGCTGGTTCCTCGACCGTGTCGCCACGCACATCCTCGCGTGGGAGGGCACCGAGGACAGCGAGGGCGAGTGGTTCTGGTTCGAGGGCAACTTCGCCTCCTACGAGGAGAACAAGATCGAACGCCTCGGCGTCGAGGCGGCCCGGCCGCACCGGGTCACCCACCGCCGCCTGACGCGTGATTAGGCGCGAGCGTGTCGCCGCCGGGCGGGGCTCCCGCTCCGGCCGGCGGCACGCTCGCTCCGGTCGCTCGTTCCTCGCTCCCTGCGTCTCACGTTCCTCCGGCCTGCGCGGCTCGCCCCTGGCGGCGCCACGCTGCCGCGCGCGCGGTTGGCCTTCGTAGGCCCACCGTTCGCCTGGCGGCCACACGGTCGGTATTGATGGCGCGAGCGCGTCGCTCGTGCCTCGCGCCGCAGAGCCCGGCTACCTGATCTCGCGCTCCGGGTGCGCGCAGATCAGCTGGTCGCAGACCGCGTTCATCACCCGGCCCAACGCCAGCAGGTCGTCAGGGTCGACGAGGTCGATGAGCGACTGGCGCACGGTCTCGACGTGGTCGGGAGCCGCTGTGCGCAGCATGTCCTGGCCGGCGTCGGTGAGTCGGCAGTCGACGCCGCGACCATCCTCGGGGGAATCCTCGCGGACGACGAGACCCGCTGCCTCCATCCGCTTGACGGTGTGCGTGACGCGGCTACGGCTGTGGGCGAGCGCGGCGGCGAGCTGGGCCATCCGCAGGGTCCCCTCGGCCTCGGAGAGCCGGACCAGGATCTCGTACTCGACGGCGGAGAGTCCGTGCTCGCGGCGCAGGTCCTCGTCGAGGCGGTCCAGGAGCAGGGTGGTGCCGAGGAGGAACGAGCGCCAGGCGCCTTGCTGGTCCTGGTCGAGCCACCGCGGCTCGTGGCCGGTCGCCACGGGCCCAGCGCTCTCGTCAGTCACCGCGTCAGTCTAAGGCGATCCTCATCAGCACCCGAGGGTGTCCGTTCAGGACGGACGTGGTGTCGGCGACGTACCGGAAGTCGGCCGCCTCGAAGTTGGCCCGCAGGCCGGCGTAGGCCATGGTCTGGTCGACCTTCGCGGCACCGTTGTCGAGCGGGTACGCCTCGACCGCGGGTGCTCCCTGCCCGCGCGCGAACTCGACGGCACCGGCGATGAGGTCATGGGAGATGCCCTGGCCGCGGTGCCCCGGCCGGACCCGGATGCACCACAGCGACCACACCGGCAGGTCGTCGACCTGGGGGATCTTGCGGTTGCGGGCGAAGGTCGTCGCCGAGCGGGGCGCGACCGCCGCCCAGCCGACCGGTACGTCGCCGTCGTAGGCCAGCACGCCGAGCGGCCCGTCCTCGAGCAGCCGGGCGACGTACGCACCGCGCTCCTCGCCGCGCATCGCGTTGTTGACCGTGGACGGGATCCGATAGCTCAGGCACCAGCACACGCTCGCGTCCGCCCGCTTGGGCCCGACCAGCGCCTTCACGTCCTCGAAAACGGTGGCGGGCCGCACCTCGATGCTCATGCACCGCAAGGTACGGCCCGCCACCGACACCCACCCGGCTCAGGTTGAACTGCAGACGACGCCGACCCGGCGCAGATTGAGGTGCCAACTGTTCAATCTGCGCCGGGTCGGGGGTCAGGCGTGTTCAATCTGCGCCGGGTCGGGGAATCAGCTGAGCCGCTCCAGGATCATCGCCATGCCCTGGCCGCCGCCGACGCACATGGTGATCAGGCCGGTCGACTTGTCGTGCCACTGCAGGGAGTTGAGCATCGTGTTCTGCAGGCGGGCACCGGTCATGCCGAAGGGGTGCCCCACGGCGATGGCGCCGCCGTTGACGTTGAGCTTCTCGATCGGGATGCCGAGGTCCTCGGCGGACGGCAGGACCTGGGCGGCGAAGGCCTCGTTGATCTCGGCGAGGTCGATGTCCTCGATGCTCATGCCGGCGTACTTGAGGGCGTTGCGCGTGGCCTCGACCGGGCCCAGGCCCATGATCTCGGGGGACAGGCCCGAGACGCCGGTGGAGACGATCCGGGCGAGCGGGGTCAGGCCCAGCTCGGCGGCCTTGGTGTCGGACATGATCACGACCGCGGCGGCACCGTCGTTGAGCGGGCAGCAGTTGCCGGCGGTGACCACGCCGTCGGGGCGGAAGACCGGCTGCAGCTGCGAGATGGCGTCGTAGGTGACGCCGGCGCGCGGGCCGTCGTCCTTGGTCACCACGGTGCCGTCGGCGAGGGTGACCGGGGTGATCTCGCGCTCCCAGAAGCCCTCGGCGATCGCCTTCTCGGCGAGGTTCTGCGAGCGGACGCCGAAGTGGTCGAGGTCCTCGCGCTTGAGGCCGCGCATCCGCGCGACGTTCTCGGCGGTCTGGCCCATGGCGATGTAGACGTCGGGGAGCAGGCCGTCCTCGCGCGGGTCGTGCCAGTCGCGCCCGCCCTCGGCGTACCCCTGGGTGCGCCCCTCGGCGTCGGCGAACAGCGGGTTCTTGGTGTTCGGGATGTGGTCGGAGGTGCCGAACTGGAAGCGCGACACGGTCTCGACGCCGGCGGAGATGAAGACGTCGCCCTCGCCGGCCTTGATCGCGTGGAAGGCCATCCGCGAGGTCTGCACCGACGAGGAGCAGTAGCGGGTGACCGTGGCGCCCGGGATCTCGTAGCCCATCAGGGCGGTCACGATCCGGGCCATGTTGTTGCCGGCCTCGCCACCGGGAAGACCGCAGCCGAGGAGCAGGTCGTCGACGTCGTTGGGGTCGAGCGCGGGGACCTTGTCCAGCGCGGCCTGGGCGATGAAGGCGGTCAGGTCGTCGGGACGGAAGTCCTTGAGCGATCCCTTGTTGGCCCGGCCGATCGGCGTACGAGCTGCGGAAACGATCACGGCCTCAGGCATGGAGACTCCTAGATGCGAGATGAGAGGCGGAACCAGCACAGCGTAGTCTGCGCCGCGTGCGTCACCGCTACGACTGCCCCCTGCGCTGGGGTGACATCGACCAGCTGAGCCACGTCAACAACGTGAAGTACGTCGACTACCTCCAGGAGGCGCGGGGCGCCCTGCTCCACGCCTGCCGAACGGCCGCGGGGGTCGAGCATCACCACAACGACGCCTACGTCGTGCGCCGTCACGAGGTGACCTTCCGAGCACCGCTGCGCTTCCGGTTCCAGGCGGTGGCGATCGACTCCTGGGTGAGCGAGATCCGCGCGGCCAGCTTCACCCTCGACCACGAGGTGTTCGAGGAGCAGGCCGACGGCACCCGCACGGTCTACCTGCGTGCCCGCACGGTCCTGGCGCCCTTCGTCCTCGAGACCGGGACGCCGCGCCGCCTCGACGACCAGGAGCGGAACGCGTTGGCGCCGTACGCCGAGCTGGGCGAGGTGCGCTCGCGGCCGGTGCTGGTCGACGTACCCCGGGACCGGGCCTCGCACTACCCGGTACAGGTCCGCTTCTCCGACCTCGACATCTACCGCCACGTCAACAACGTGAAGTACTTCGAGTACTTCCAGGAGGCGCGGATCGCGACGATCCGGCGCGTGCAGCACGGGCTGAAGGACTTCCCCCGGATCGCGAGCGTGATCGCCCAGGCGGACGTGGAGTACGTCGCCCCGATCGTGCTGCGGCCGCAGTCCTACGACTGCTGGTCGGTGATCTCCCGGATCGGCAACAAGTCGATGGTCATCGAGTCCGAGATCACCGACGGCACCGACGGCACCGACGGCTCGGCCGGTGGGGCGGTGCTGGCCCGCTCGAAGGTGGCGCTCGTCTTCTTCGACGTCGAGACCCAGCGCTCCGTGACACCCGCCGCGGGCTTCCGCGAGGCTCTCATCGAGACGCTCGGCGACATGGTCGTCGGCTGATCACCAGCCGGGCGGCAGGCGGGTGAAGTCGGGTTCCCGGCCCTCGGCGAAGGCGGTCAGTGCCTCGATGTTGGCCGGCCCGCCCATCAGCTCGGCGAAGGCCGCGTTCTCCCGGTCCCGGGCGGCCCGGATCGCGGCGCGATGCGGCTCGACCAACGCCCGCTTGACCGCGACCAGCGACGAGATCGGCTTCGCGGCGAGCACCTCGGCGTGCCGGCGCGCGGTGCCCATCAGGTCCTCGGGCGCGCAGACCTCCTTGACCAGGCCCATCTCCCGCGCCTCGGACGCGCTGATCCAGGCCGAGGACAGGAGCGCCCAGGCCGCGTTCTGGCGGCCGACCAGCGCCGGGAAGAGGTACGACGACGCCGCCTCGGGCGCGACCCCGAGTGAGGTGAACGGGCACTTGAGCCGGGCCTCGGCGGACATGAGGCCGAGGTCCGCGAAGCCGAGGATCGTGGCGCCGATCCCCAGCCCCAACCCGTTGACGGCCACGACGAGCGGCTTCGGGAAGTCCACCAGCGCGTCGACGAGGCCGACGAAGCCGTGCTTGCCGCGGGGGAAGCCCGGATCCGTGGCCAGCCGGTGCATCTCCAGCAGGTCGGTGCCGGCGCTGAAGGCACGCCCCGCCCCGGTCAGCAGCACGACGGCGACCTCGGGGTCCACGGCCGCGGCGAGAAGAGCGTCCGCCGTGGCGTCGTACAGCTCCTCGTTGAAGGCGTTCAGCGCCTCGGGGCGGTCGAGGGTCAGGGTGCGGACCCGGTTCTCGTCGCAGACCTGCAGCGTCATGCGCCCAGGATAGAACCTGTTCTAACCGGTGTCCGGGGAGGTGCCGCCGAGCCGCGCCCGCAGCCGCTTGAGCCCACGGTGCCGGGCGACCCGGACCGCGACGGCGGTCATGCCCAGAGCCGCGGCCGTCTGGCTCACGTCGAGGTCGAGCACCTCGGTGCAGGCGATGACATCGCGCTCCCGCGGCGGCAGCACCGCCAGCGCCTGTCGTACCCACTCGTCGGCGAGGAGACCGGTCTCGGGCCCGGGGGCGGGCCGCTCCGCGTCGGCGGCGAGAGTGTCGAGCCCCCGGATTCGGGTGGCCGTGCGACGCGACGCATTGGCCGCGTGCTTGCGCGCGATGCCGAACAGCCAGCCACCGAAGTCCGACGAGCTCCCGGTGAAGTCGGCGATCCGCTCGGCCGCGACCAGCCAGGCCGCGGCGGCGATGTCGTCGGGGGCCTCGCCGCCGGGCGAGGAGCGGGCCTCGAGCCACAGCAGCAGCCGACCCGCGTGCGCGCGATAGAGCTCGCGCCACGCTGTGGAGTCACCGCGCTTCGCAGCAGTGACGAGCTCGTCGTCGGCCCGCACCGGACGTGTCCCCACCCCTGTTGTCCTGGCAAGGTCCGGACCTCTCCCCGGACCACGCGTCCCATTGTCCCGCCCGCGAGCCTGAAGCGGGACATTTGCGCTCGATCAGTGCGTCGGGCGCTGCTGGTCGCCCACGCCGTTCGGGCCCCTCGGGCCGTCGACCGGGCCGCCGGGTGAGGCACCCTCGCCGGGCTCTCGATCGTGGCCCTTCGCCTCGCCGCGCGCCTTGTCCTTCTGATGGCCCTTGGCCTTGCCGTGGGATCCCTGCGACGCGCCCTTGCCCTTCGCCTTGCCGTTGCCCGGGGTGGCCTGGCCGTCCCGGCCGCCCGGGGTGCCTTGGCCGGTCCCGTCGCCGCGGCCCTTCTCCGCGCCGGCGCCGCCCGGATCGGTGGCGCGGTCGGGCGTGGAGGACGTGGAGGTGCCCGGCAGCCCCGGGGACAGGGGACTGCCGGGCGTGGCTACGTCGGAGTGTGGGGTTCCGACGTCTCCGGGACTCGGTGTGCCGGACGGTCCGATCCGGGACGGGCTGTCGGCGGGGGAGTGTGGGCTCCCGCCGCCGGTGGGGATGCCCGCTGCCCAGGTGGCGGTCGCGATGACGGCGACGAAGCCGGTCGCGACGACCGCACGGAGTCCGGCCGACCGAGTCGATCGGGGGTTCGCCGCCTGCGAGCCGGCACTCAGGTGGGTGAGCATGCCGAGGAACGTCGGGTCCGGCTCCAGCGTCGGTACGTCGACGCGGAGGCGCTCGGTCGGGCGCTTGCGGATCATGGCCTGCTCTGCTGGTGCGGGGGGATGCGGCGGCGATCTCGGTCCCCACCCGGATCGGGGACCGCTCTCAACCGGAACATGTCGCCGCGCCGGCGAGGTGTTACATCAGCGCGGAGAAAGTTCGCGGAGGGAGCGGCTCAGCCGGGGGTGTTCACCATGAAGGTGGCCGCGTGGGTGACGTACTCCCAGAACCGGGCGTCCTGCTCCGGGGTGAGGTCGACGCTGTCGAGGCCCGCGCGGAAGTGCTTCAGCCAGCGGTCCCGCGCGTCCGTGTTCACCTCGAACGGGGCGTGCCGCATCCGCAGGCGCGGGTGCCCGCGGTTCTCGGAGTACGTCGTCGGGCCGCCCCAGTACTGCACGAGGAAGAGCAGGAAGCGCTCCTCGGCGGGACCGAGGTCCTCCTCGGGGTACATCGCACGGAGCACGTCGTCGGCGGCCACGCCCTCGTAGAAGGTCGCCACGATCCGCCGGAAGGTCTCGAACCCGCCGATCTCCTCGTAGAAGCTCGTCTCCTCGCTCGTCCGGGGTCCCGTGGTCATGCAGCCATCATCCCTCGTGGCCCGAGGCGGCCGGCGTCGCCCCCGGCTCCTGGTCGAGGTGCCGGCGGTCCTCGCGGTGCCAGACGACCCGCTGGGCGAACGGGATCTCGATGCCCTCGTGGTCGAAGCGTGCCTTGATCCGCTGGCGCAGCGCCCGGGCGACGGCCCACTGCTCGAGCGGGGCGGTCTTGACCATCACCCGCAGCGTCACCGAGTCGGGGGCGAGCATCTCGACGCCGGTCACCTCCGGCTCCTCGATGATCACGTGACTGAACTCGTCGTCCTGCCACAGGTCGTGGGCGACCTCGCGCAGTACGCGCTGCACGCGGGCCAGGTCCTCGGCGTACCCGACGCCGATGTCGACCACCGCGCGCGACCAGTTCTGGCTCTTGTTGCCGACCCGGACGATCTCCCCGTTGGGGACGTACCAGACCGTGCCGTTGATGTCGCGCAGCCGGGTCATCCGCAGCGTGACCAGCTCGACGGTGCCGTTGGCGTCGCCGACGTCGACGACGTCGCCCACGCCGTACTGGTCCTCGATGAAGATGAAGATGCCCGCGAGGAAGTCCTTGACCAGCGACTGCGCGCCGAAGCCGAGTGCGATGCCGATGATGCCGGCGCTGGCGATGATCGGGGCGATGTCGACGCCGACCTCGCTGAGCACCATCGTCCCGACGATCGCGACGATGACGAACGTGATGATGCTCTTCAGGACGCCGCTCATGGTGGCGGCCCGCTGCTTGCGCCGCGCCGCGACGGCACTCTCCACCCGCTCGGGGAGCACGCCTCGCTCGGCGCGCCGGGCGAGCCGGCCGACGACCCGGTGCAGCAGCCAGCGGATCACCAGGCCGAGCAGGATCAGGCCGATGATGGCGAGCGGTGTCCCGATGAGGACGTCGGACCACTCGGACAGGCGACGGTTCCCGGTCACGTCCCAGGCCAGGTCGCAGACGGTCTCTCCATCGGCGCAGGGGCTTTCCATCCGCCCAGTGTCCCAAAGCCGCCTGACAGCCGCCGGGGACACCACCCCTCCACGCGGGATCGGGAGCCGATAGCATCCTCCTCGTGACCAGCACTGCCGTACGCCGCCTGATCGCCGTGTGCTCCCTCGTCGGGGTGAGCGCCCTGCTCGTCGTCGCCGGAGCGGGCTCCGCCTCGGCCGACACCCCGGAGCCGCGCCCGGGCAACGGTGCGGCCAGCTGGGAGCCCAAGCCCGACATCGACGTCCTCAACGCCTGGCTCTACCTCGGCGGTGTCCCGCTGCTGGTGTTCGTGGTCATCACGCTGCTCTACGTCGCCCCGGCACTCGCCCGCGGCGAGAACCTCGGCATCAGTGCGCTCGAGACCGAGAACCAGTGGCTCGGCGGTCCGCGCAAGGCGGCCGGTGAGCTGGCGGCCCCCGACTCCGAGGACTCCAAGGCCGGCGGCGCCGGCGGCAGCTGGTAGTCCGCCGCCATGAGCACCCCCACGCTGAGCGCCACCGAGCGCGCTGCCCTCGATGTCACCATCCGCACCGCCGAGCAGGCGTGCCGAGCCGAGATCTCGGTGTTCGTGGGCTCCGCGAGCGGGAACCCGAGGGACTTCGCGACCAGTCTGCACAACACGCTCGTGCTGCCCGCGCGCAGCATCCTGATCATGGTCGATCCCGAGCGCCGCGTGGTCGAGATCGTCACGGGCGGTCACACCCGTGAGCGGCTCACGGACGAGGAGTCGGACCAGGCCGTCGCCGCGATGACCGAGTCGTTCGCGTCCGGTGACCTCGCCGGTGGGCTGACCCGCGGCATCGAGCTCCTCGGCGAGCTCGCCAAGGACTGACCCGGCCGGCCCCTGCGCCGCCGACCCGGCGCAGATTGAACTGCGCAAAGCGCCGACCCGGCGCAGATTGAACTGCGCAAAGCGCCGACCCGGCGCAGATTGAATTCGGATCATTCAATCTGCGCCGGGTCGGCGCGTTTCCGGCCTCAATCTGCGCCGGGTCGGGCTAGCGGGCGGCGTCGGTGGCCTGGGCGGCGAGTGCGCGGGCCACGTCGGCCCGGCCCTCGCGGACGTAGCGAATGGCGCCGGGGTTGACCGTCTCGGCGTGCGTGGCCAGCCAGGCGTCGACGGTGTCGAGCGTCGCCTGCGTGGCGATCAACCGCGGGAAGATGTGCTCCAGCGCGACCGACGCCTTGTGGCTGCCGAGTCGCTCCCAGGCGCCGGCGACCTCGGCGAGATAGCGCTCGACGTACGGCGCCAGGACGTCGTCCTGGCCGGACTGCCAGAACGCGAAGACGACGCTGCGCTGGGTCTCGTTGGGCACGGACGGGTCGAGCAGCGCCTGGGTCCAGGCGCGCTCCTTGGCGTCGGCGGTGCCCTGGGCGGCGCGGACGGCGGCGGACTTCTCCTGCCCGGAGATGGTGTTGTCGGCGGCCAGCTCCGCGTCGATCCGCGCGTCGTCGGCGCGACCGACGCGGGCCAGTGCGCTCAGGAGCGTCCAGCGCAGGTCCTGGTCGACCGCGAGGCCGTCGAAGGTCAGCGAGCCGTCGAGCAGCCCCTCCACCTCGTTGACCGCCGTCTCGCTGGCCGCGGCCGCGGCGTAGGCGCGGGCGAAGGTGAGCTGGTGGTCGGTGCCGGGCTCGGCCGCGGCGAGCAGGTCGCGCAGGCCCTGCTCCCAGCGGGCGGCCAGTGCGGAGCGGCCGGCCGGGTCGCTGTAGACGGCGACGGCCTGGGCGGCGTACGCCGGGATCCGGCTGACGCCCCAGGCGTCGGTCTCGCTGCCGATGTTGCCGAGCACCAGCTCGACGAAGTCGGTGGCGGCGAGCTCGGCGTCGCGGGTCATGTCCCACGCGGCGCTCCAGACCAGGGCCCGGGCGAGCGAGTCGTCGAGGTCGGAGA
The DNA here is from genome assembly GCF_024614185.1 of Nocardioides carbamazepini. Lineage (GTDB taxonomy): Bacteria > Actinomycetota > Actinomycetes > Propionibacteriales > Nocardioidaceae > Nocardioides > Nocardioides carbamazepini. The sequence continues at coordinate 124,112 of NZ_JAHTLF010000012.1, read as the reverse complement.
GGCGCGCGACGGCGGTCGCCCGGGAACGCTCGTCGAGGCGGATCTTGGCGAACGCCAGGTCCTGGTCGTTGAGCAGGAGCAGCTCGGGCTGGGCCTTGCCGACCAGCTCGGCGAGCTCGGTGCGGCCGCCCTCGATGTCGACCTCGACGTAGTCGGTGCGCACCAGGCGCCCGGTGTCCGAGCTGTTGTAGAAGCCGATGCCGACCCGGTGACGCCGCAGCGTCGGGTGATCCGCCGGCGCCGCCTGGTTGACCGCGAACGACGCGTAGGTGCCGTCGGCGGCCAGCTCGAAGGCGGGGGAGAGGGTGTTGGTGCCGGCGGTCTGCAGCCACTCCTGGGCCCAGCCGGTCAGCTCGCGGCCCGACGCCTTCTCGAGCGCGGTCAGCAGGTCGGAGAACTCGGTGTTGCCGAACGCGTGGTCGTGGAAGTACTGCTTGAGCCCGGCCAGGAACGGGTCGAGGCCCACCCAGGCGACGAGCTGCTTGAGCACCGCCGCGCCCTTGGCGTAGGTGATCATGTCGAAGTTGACCTCGACCGCGTGCAGGTCGACGTTGTCGGCCGCGATCGGGTGCGTCGAGGGCAGCGAGTCGGCGCGGTAGCCGGTCTGCTTGCGGGCGTTCGTGAAGCCGGTCCACGCGTCGTCGTACGACGTCGCGAGCGCCTCGGCGTGGTAGCAGGCCCACTCCGCGAAGGACTCGTTGAGCCACAGGTCGTCCCACCACTTCATGGTGACGAGATCGCCGAACCACATGTGGGCCATCTCGTGCAGGATCACCGAGGCGCGGAACTCGTAGAACGAGCGCGGCTGGCGGGAGCGGGGGAGGTACTCGTCGCGCAGGGTCACCGCGCCGGCGTTCTCCATCGCGCCCATGTTGTACTCCGGCACGTAGAGCTGGTCGTACTTGCCGAACGGGTACGGGTAGCCGAAGGCCTCCTCGAAGAAGGCGAAGCCCTGCTTGGTCAGGGTGACGATCTCGTCGCGGTCGCGCTCGAGGTATTCCTTGAGCGACTGGCGGCTGTAGTGGCCGAGCGGGATGGTTCCGTGGGCGCCCTCGTAGACGTCCTGGATCTCGTAGTAGTCGCCGGCGACGATCGCGGTGATGTAGGTCGACATCGGCTTGGTCGCCGGGAAGTTCCAGATCGCGACGCCGTCGCGCACGGGCGCCGGCTCCGGGGTCGCCGCGTTGGAGACGACCTTCCAGTGGGCGGGAGCGGTCACGTTGAACGTGAACGGCGCCTTGAGGTCGGGCTGCTCGAAGGTCGTGTAGACGCGGCGGGCGTCGGGGACCTCGAACTGCGAGTAGAGGTAGACCCGGCCGTCGGCCGGGTCGATGAAGTGGTGCAGGCCCTCGCCCGTGTGGGAGTAGGTGCAGTCGGCCTTGACGACCAGCACGTTCTCGGCCTGGAGGTCGGGCAGCGCGATCCTGCTGTCGGCGTACGCCGTGGCGGGGTCGAGCGGCGCGCCGTTGAGGGTGAGCTCGTGGATGGTCGCGTCGACCAGGTCGGCGAAGGTGGCCGATCCGGGCTGGCGGCAGGTGAAGGTCAGCGTGGTGGTCGACCCGAAGGTCGTCACGCCCTCCTCCGTCGCGCCGGAGAGGTCGAGGTCGATCACGTAGGACGTCACGTCGACGAGGGCGGCGCGGGTAGCCGCCTCGTCGCGGGTGAGGTTGGTGCCGGGCATGGGGGTCATCCTCGCATCCGCGCGAAGTTGTCCGACAATCCTCAGGCAAGGCGCGAACTACAGCGATGTAACTCGCAAATGTCAACGCGACACGCCAGTGACTGGTGAGATTTTCGGGACTTTTGTTGCGTTCTGGGGCGGTTGTGCCCGATGGTGTTCAGCATGCGCACTCCAGGCCGGACCGCGCGCTGGGGGACCACGACCGCTGCCAGCACGCTGTTGGCGTCGTACCTCGTCCTCGCCGGTCCCTCGACCACCACCACCGCGGAACCGGTGATCCCATCGGCCGGCACCACCTACCTGTGCAGCGGCTACGCCGCCTGCAACCAGGCGGGCTACTCCGACGCGGGCTACGGCGCCGCCAACGGCACGATGTACTGGCAGATGTACGCCGGTCACAACTGCACCAACTACGCGGCCTACCGGATGATCCGGGCCGGGATGCCCAACAAGCGTCCCTGGACCGGCGGCGGCAACGCGAGCGAGTGGGGCAAGTACATGAGCTCCATCACCGACCAGACGCCGAACGTCGGCGCCATCGCGTGGTGGGGCAAGTACTCGAACGGATCGGGCTCCGCGGGCCATCTCGCCTACGTCGAGCGGGTGGTGTCACCGGACGAGATCATCGTCTCCGAGGACTCGTGGGGCGGCACCTTCCACTGGCGCTCGATCACCCGGGCCAGCGGGCGGTGGCCGACCGGCTTCATCCACTTCGTCGACCGCCCGACCACCCCGACTCCGACCCCGACTCCGACCCCGACGCCGACCCCGACCGACCCGGTGTTCACCCAGACCGGCGCCCCCGTCGTCAACGGGCCGCTGGTGGTCGACACGACGGTCAGCGCGACCGCGGGCAGCTGGTCCCCGGTGCCCGCCGAGAACCGGTGGCGCTGGTTCGCCGACGGCGTCCGGATCGCCGACAACATCACGTCCAGCCTGGCGCTGACCCCGGACCTGGTGGGGAAGCAGATCAGCCTCCGCGTGGTGGCGAAGCAGGAGGGGTACACGACCTACGTCTCGCCGTTCTACGACGTCGGGCCCGTCGTCGCCGGCGTGGTCCACCCGACGGCCCCGGCGACGATGAGCGGTACGCCGGAGCTCGGCCAGCTGCTGACGGTGACCCCCGGCGCCTACGACCAGCTGGACGCGGCGGTGAGCTACCAGTGGCTGCGCGATGGTGCCCCCGTCGCGGGCGCCACCGGGGCGACGTACCAGCTCGCGGCCGAGGACGTCGGCACGTCGGTGTCGGTGCAGGTCACCGGCGCGAAGCCGCAGTTCCTCGCCCACACGGAGACCCTGCCCGCGACGCCGCGGGTGACCAGTGCGGCGGTCGTCACCCTCAAGACCAAGTCGAAGAACGGGCGGGCCATCGCCAAGGTGCGCGTGACCGCAGCGGGGAAGCTGCCGGTCACGGGCAAGGTGCTGGTCCGGATCGGGTCGTGGAAGGGCGAGGTCCGCCTCCGCGACGGGCTCGTGAAGGTCAAGGTGCCGATGGCGCGGGGCACGAAGGCGGTGCGCGTGCGCTACCTGGGCTCGGCGGTCGTGCCCCGGTCGCCGAAGGTGACCGGCACGGTCGACGTCTCCTGACCCCGCCACGGAACGGGCGCGGGGAATGCCCGCGCCCGGCTCGGGGTTGGGCCGGTCATGGCTGACAACTCCGCGCCCGCGCCCCACCGGGCCGACTTCTGGTTCGACCCGCTGTGCCCCTTCGCCTGGATCTCGTCCCGCTGGATCCTCGAGGTCGAGCAGGTCCGCGACATCGAGGTCGCGTGGCACGTCATGAGCCTCGGCTACCTCAACAAGGACAGGGAGCTCCCCGAGGAGTACCGCACCATCCTGGCCCCGGCCTGGGGTCCGGTCCGGGTCCTGATCGCGGCCCAGCAGCGGTACGGCGACAAGGTCCTGCGTCCCCTGTACGACGCGTTCGGGCAGCGGATCCATGTCGACGGCCGCCGGCTCCACGAGGAGCCGGACGGCGGGATCGCGCTGATCGCCGAGGTGCTGGCCGAGGCCGGGCTCGAGGCCGACCTGATCGAGGCCGCCACCGACGCGTCGTACGACGACGCGGTGGCGCGCTCGCACCACGAGGGCATGGACGCGGTCGGCGACGACGTCGGGACGCCGACGATCCACATCGACGGATCGGCCTTCTTCGGACCCGTGCTCTCCAAGATCCCGCGGGGCGAGGAGGCCGGGCGGCTGTGGGACGGCTGCGTCGCCGTCGCGTCGTTCCCGTACTTCTACGAGCTCAAGCGGACGCGCACCGGCGACCTCGATTTCTCCTGACACGCGGGCCCGGGCCCGTGCGCGGCCGGGGGTGATGGCGCATGCTCGGGAGTCATGACCTTCTCGGACCTCTCGCTGCGCCGCCGCGACCTCGCCACGCTCGGAGCCGCCGTCGTGGCGCTGCCGCTCGTCGGGCTTCGCCCGGGCCCGGCCGCGGCGGCGCCGGCGACCGCAGGTGCCCGACTCCGGCTGCGCCCTGACCGGGGCGGGCCCGGCGGCGCGGTCGACGTCGCGCTGACCCCGGACCCGCAGGTCGCGGCCCGGGGCGCGGTGCTGCGGACCGCCGCCCGTCGTACCGACCGGTTCGCGCTGCTCGGCGTCACCTGGTCGGCCGGAGCCGGTCAGGTGCGGGTGCGGGTCCGTGGGGTGGGCGGTGCGTGGGGTCCGTGGCGGGCCGTCCCGGCGCTGCGGGACCTGCCGGACCGCGACACCGTCGAGGGCCGCCGGCCGCGTCCGGGGACCGAGCCGCTGTGGGTCGGCGACAGCGACGGCGTCCAGGTCGAGGTGACCGGCGCGGTGCGAGACCCGGTGCTGACCCTGGTCGACCCGGGCGACGACCCGCGCGACGACGGCCACGACGACGGCCACGTAGGCCGCCCACGGCGCAGGTCGCTGCGCCCGAAGGTCCGCAGCCGCCGCTCGTGGGGTGCCAAGGAGCGCTGGGCGAGCGGCCGGCCGAAGAAGGTGAAGACCGTCGAGCAGGTGCACGTGCACCACACGGCGACCGGCAACGACTACCGCAGGCGCGATGTCCCCCGCATCCTGCGGGCGATCTACCGCTACCACACGCAGAGCCTCGGCTGGTCCGACGTCGGCTACAACTTCTTCGTCGACCGGTTCGGCCGGATCTGGGCCGGGCGCCGGGACCCGGACCGGGAGATCCGCGGCGCGCACACGCTCGGGTTCAACCACACCTCGGTCGGCATCGCCGTCCTCGGCTCCTACCAGGAGGCCGCCCCGACGCCCAGGGTGCTGGCCGGGATCGCGAAGATCGCGGCCTGGAAGCTGCGGAAGTACCACCGCGACCCGCTCGCGACGACGTCCGTGAGGTCGCACGGCAGCGACCTCTACCCGGCGGACACCTGGGTGACGCTGCCCGTGATCGACGGCCACCGCGACACGAACGAGACCGAGTGCCCCGGTCAGTACCTCTACGACGCCCTCCCCGACATCCGGCTGCGCACCGCCCGCCGGATCCGGAGAGCCCGCCGCTGACGCCCGGTGGCGGGAGCGACCCTAGGATTCAGGTCATGACGCATGTCCTCTCCGCTGTCGCCTGGCCCTACGCGAACGGCCCCCGTCACATCGGCCACGTGGCCGGCTTCGGTGTGCCCTCCGACGTCTTCAGCCGGTACCAGCGGATGGCGGGCAGCGACGTCCTCATGGTGTCGGGCTCCGACGAGCACGGGACGCCGATCCTGATCGCCGCCGACGAGGCGGGGGTGACCCCCCAGGAGCTGGCCGACAAGAACCACCGCCTGATCGTCGAGGATCTCGTCGGCCTGGGCGTCAGCTACGACCTCTACACCCGCACCACCACGCGCAACCACCACGCGGTCGTGCAGGAGCTCTTCCTCGGCGTCTACGAGAACGGCTACTTCGTCGAGCAGACGACGTACGGCGCCATCTCGCCCTCCACCGGACGCACCCTGCCGGACCGCTACATCGAGGGCACCTGCCCGATCTGCGGATACGACGGCGCCCGCGGCGACCAGTGCGACAACTGCGGCAACCAGCTGGACCCGCACGACCTGATCGACCCGCGCTCGAAGATCAACGGCGAGAAGCCGGAGTTCATCGAGACCCAGCACTTCTTCCTCGACCTGCCGGCGCTGGCCGAGGCGCTCACCGCATGGCTCGACGGCCGCGAGGCGACCGGGCTGTGGCGGCCCAACGTGATCCGGTTCTCGAAGAACATCCTCGAGGAGATCCGGCCGCGGGCGATGACCCGCGACATCGACTGGGGCATCGCGGTCCCGCTCGAGGGCTGGCAGGACAACCCGACCAAGAAGCTCTACGTCTGGTTCGACGCCGTCATCGGCTACCTGTCGGCCTCCATCGAGTGGGCCCGCCGCACGGGCGACCCCGACGCCTGGCGCGCCTGGTGGAACGACGCTGCGTCGACGGGGGCCCTGTCCTACTACTTCATGGGCAAGGACAACATCACCTTCCACTCCCAGATCTGGCCGGCCGAGCTGCTCGCCTACGCCGGGAAGGGCGACAAGGGCGGCACGCCGCGCGAGTACGGCGAGCTGAACCTGCCGACCGAGGTGGTCTCGAGCGAGTTCCTCACCATGGAGGGCAGGAAGTTCTCGTCCTCGAAGAAGGTCGTGATCTACGTCCGCGACCTGCTCGCCCGCTACCAGCCCGACGCCTTCCGCTACTTCGTCGCCGCGGCCGGGCCCGAGAGCCAGGACTCCGACTTCACGTGGGCCGAGTTCGTCCGGCGTACCAACGACGAGCTGGTCGCCGGCTGGGGCAACCTGGTCAACCGGACCGCGACGCTGATCGCCAAGAACTTCGGGGAGATCCCGGCCGCCGGCCCGCTGGCGCCGGAGGACGAGGCCGTGCTGGCCGCCACCGAGGCCGCCTTCGACACGGTCGGCGACCTGATCGGCCGCCACCGCCAGAAGCAGGCCATCGGCGAGGCGATGCGGGCGGTCGCGGACGTCAACAAGTACGTGTCCGACTCCGAGCCCTGGAAGATCAAGGACGACCCGGAGCGTCTCGGCACGGTCCTGCACGTGATGGCACAGTGCGTGGCCGACCTCAACCTGGTGCTCAGTCCGTTCCTGCCGTTCTCGGCCAACGAGGTCGACAAGGCGCTGGGTGGCACCGGCGCGGTCGCCCCCATGCCGGTCATCGAGGACGTCACCGACCTCGACGACCCGGAGCGGAGCTATCCGATCATCACCGGCGACTACACCGGCTTCCCCTCGTGGCGGCGGCACCCGGTCGAGGTCGGTCGTGCCGTCGCGAAGCCGACCCCGGTCTTCGTGAAGCTCGACCCCGCGCTCGTCGAGGAGGAGCTGGCTCGCCTGGACGGCTGAGCCGGAGGGGAGACGACCAGCCGTGATGCCGCTGCTCGACCTGGGGAGCCGGAAGCTCTGGCGCGCCCTCGGCCGCCCGGTCGACCTCGCCGGCGAGCATCCGTGGCTGCGCGCCCCGACGAGCACGGGCGCCGTCGTCCGCGACGGGTGGCTGGCCGCCGAGGCCGACCGTCAGGGCGGGTACGTCGACGAGGAGTCGCCCGGCGCCGGCCTGCTGCCGTCCATGGCGGCTCTCGACGGTCCCGGGTTCCGGGCGGTCGACCTGGCCCCGGAGGTCCGGGACTTCTACGAGCACACCTCCGACTGGCGGGTCGAGGTGTGGAGCTCGTGGGCGCCCTGGGCCTGGCCGGGCGGCGAGCTGGTGTCCCGTCTCTTCGGCAAGCGGGTCGAGCAGCTCGCGCTGCCGATGCGGCCGCTCGACGTGGCTCACGGCATGGACTCGCGGGTGTCGGTGATCCGCGACGCCGCCGGCCGCCAGGTCGCTGCCGGCTGGCTGCGCGCCCTGCGTGCCACGGGCGAGGTCGTCTTCAGCGGCTGCTACTCCGTCCGCACGCTCCCGGGTGCCGACCGGCCGTCGGTGCACGTCGCCTTCCCGCTGGAGTCCGGCAACGTCCAGGTCTTCCTCCGGCCGCGGGTCCTGCCGGACGGCTCCTTCCGGCTGGACTCGCCGCCCGGGCCGTTCGGTGCCGACGGCGCCTACGTCGTCGTCGAGGACGGTGGGCGCACCCACGCTTCGCGGGCGCCCGTGCACGAGACCTTCCACGTCCATCTCGACGACCGCGGCGTGCTGCGCACCGACCACGAGCTGCGGATGTGGGGCGCGACCGCGATGCGGCTGCACTACAAGCTGGAGCGCGGCTGACATGGGTCACGGGCACGACGTCTGGTTCACCGAGGACGCCGCGGAGTTCCTGGCACGCGCCGGGGAGCGGCTCACCGGCGACCCGGTGACGAGCACGGTCGTCAGCACCATCGCCCACCGGATCCGCGACCACGGGCGGGGAGACCTGCCGCACTGCTGGTTCGCGGTCGTGACCGCCCCGGACGGCGGCTTCGCGGGGATCGCGATGCGCACGGCGCCGTTCGCGCCGTACCCCGTCTATCTGCTCGCGATGCCCGACGCCGCCGCGGCGGCGCTGGCCGACGCGCTCCTGGCTCGTGGGGAGGACGTCGGTGGGGCCACCGGGCTGCGGCCGGCGACGGACGTGTTCGCCGCCGCGCTCGCCGAGGCGACCGCCCGCACGGTGGGCGGGGAGCTGCACCACCGCCTGTTCGAGCTGGGCGCGCTGGTCGACCCGCGGCCCGTGCCGGGTCGCCTGCGGGCGGTCCGCGAGGACGAGGCGGAGCAGGCACTCGCCTGGATGCGGCAGTTCTTCGTCGACGCCGACGAGCAGGCCGGTCGCGCTGCCGGCCACGACGGCGAGGCGGGGGCGTTCGGGATCGAGGACGTGCGGCGCAAGCTCGCCGAGGGCGTGCTGTGGTTCTGGGTCGACGACGCGGACCGGCCGGTGCACCTGACCGGCGCGAACCCGCCCGCCTTCGGGGTCAGCCGGATCGGGCCGGTCTACACACCGAGGGAGGAGCGCGGCCGCGGCTGGGCGGGCGCCGCCGTCGCCGAGGTCTCGCGGCTGCTGCGGGAGCGCGGCGACCGCGTCATCCTGTTCACCGACCAGGCGAACCCGACCTCCAACGCGCTCTACCAGGCGCTCGGCTACGTCGCGGTCGCCGACACCGTGCGGGTCGACATCGACTGATCCCCGGCGAGGGCGGCCGTAGGGCGGCCTAGGGTGCGGGCATGGCTCTCCACCCCCAGGCCCGCAAGGCCGCCGCGAACGCCGCGGGGCAGCTCCCGGTGACCGACCCCGGCTACGACATCGCCGCGGAGCGGGCGCGCGCCCGCGCGGCCGCCCTGGCGCAGGAGCGGCCGGCGGTCGCGGAGGTGCGTGAGGTCGACGCGGGCGGCGTGCCCGCCCGCCTCTACCTCCCCGAGGGATACGACGCCGTGGTGGTGCACGCCCACGGGGGCGGGTTCGTGTTCAACGACATCGACGTGCACGACGCCGCCGTGCGGCGGTTCGCGAACCTCAGCGGCATGGCCGTGCTGAGCGTCGACTACCGGCGGCCGCCGGAGCACCGGTTCCCGGCCGCGCCCGACGACATGTCCGCGGCGGTGCGCTGGCTGGACGACCGGCCCGAGCTGGCCGCGCTGCCCACCTTCGTCCACGGCGACAGTGCCGGCGGGAACCTCGCCCTGGTCACGGCGCTGCGGCACCCGGGCCGGTTCACGGGGGTCGCGCTCGTCTACCCGTTCCTCGACCCCACCGCGGCCTTCGAGTCCTATGCGACCGGCCCCGAGGGCTTCGACCCGGCGGAGGCCGCCTGGTACTGGCAGCAGTACGCCGCCACGCCGGCCGACCTCGAGCACCCGGACCTGGCGCCGCTGCGCTCGGACGCCCTCGGCACGCTGCCGCCGACCTTGGTCACCACCGCCGAGCACGACCCGCTGCGCGACGAGGGGGAGCACCTGGCGCTGCTGCTCGCCGAGGCCGGGGTCGAGGTCGTCGGCACCCGCTCCCTCGGTCAGGTGCACGGCTTCTGGCGGCACACCGACGTCTTCGACGCGGCCGAGCCGCTGATGTGGCAGGTCGCCGGCTGGATGCGGATGCACGTGGGCAGGGCCGGTCGCCGCCGGCCCTGACTGCTGCGGTAGTTTCCTTGTTGCAAACTCATTGCAACAAGGAGGTGGAGGGTGGCGCGTCGCTGGACCGCCGGCCTGCTCGCCGTCCTCCTCCTCTCCGTGGTCGCCGGCACCGCCCTCGGCGCGATCCACGTCCCGTTCGGCAGCGTCGTGCAGGTCGTGGGACACCACCTGTTCCTGCTGCCCGGCGAGCAGACCTGGAGTGCGCCGCGCGACTCCATCGTCTGGGAGGTCCGGCTGCCGCGCGTCCTGCTCGCCGCCGTCGTCGGCGCGGGCCTCGCGGTCTCCGGAATGGCCCTGCAGGCGATGGTGCGCAACCTGCTGGCCGACCCCTACCTCCTCGGTGTCAGCTCCGGCGCCTCCACCGGCGCGGCGGCGGCGATCCTGTTCGGCGTCACCCTCGGCCTCGGTGAGCACGTGCTGTCGGCGAGCGCGTTCGTGGGCGCGATCGCGGCGTCCACGCTCGTGTACGTCGTCGCCCGCTCCGCCGGCCGGGTGACCTCCACCCGCCTCCTGCTCGCGGGGGTCGCGGTGGGCTACGCCCTCCAGGCGGTCACCAGCTTCCTCATCTTCGCCTCGGACTCCGCCGAGGGCGCCCGGTCGGTGATGTTCTGGCTGCTCGGCTCGCTGGCGCTCGCGGCCTGGGGCCAGCCGCTCGCCGTCGCCGTCGTGGTGGTGCTCCTCGCCGTCGCCGTGCTCACCGTGCTCGGCCGGCAGCTGGACGCGCTCGCGGTCGGCGACGAGACGGCACTCGCGCTCGGCGTACCCCCGGAGCGGTTCCGCACCGGCCTGCTCGTCCTGGTCGCGCTCTGCGTGGCCGTCGTCGTCTCGGCCGCCGGCGCCGTCGGGTTCGTCGGCCTCGTGGTGCCGCACCTGGCCCGGCGGGCGGTCGGTGCCGCCCACACCCGTGCCGTCCCGGTCGCCGCCCTGATGGGCGCGATCCTCCTGATCTGGGCCGATGTCGTGGCCCGCGTGCTGCTCGCCCCGCAGGAGATCCCGATCGGGATCATCACCGCGGTCGTCGGCGCCCCGTTCCTGCTGATCCTCGTCCGTCGCCTCCAGGCCACCGCGGCCTGAACCCAGCCGATCCCACCAGGAGAACCCATGCGCCGTCCCCTCGTCGCCCTCGCCACGACCGCCGCCGTGCTCGCGCTGTCCGCCTGCGGCCTGAACGCCGCCGAGAAGCCCGCCGAGGGCGGCTCCGGCCCCTACCCGCTGACCGTCGAGAACTGCGGCGCCGAGGTCACCTTCGACGCCGCGCCCGAGCACGTGGTGCTGCTCAAGAGCGCCGCCGTGCCCTACCTGGCGTCGCTCGGCGTCCTCGACCGGGTGACCGCCCGGGCCGGGGAGTACCCCCGGGCGTACTACGACGACGCCACCTGGGCCGCGCTCGAGGACATCCCGGCGCTGACCGGGAAGACCGATACGTCCGGCCACCTGCTGGTCTCGAAGGAGGTCGTCATCGACCAGGAGCCCGATCTGGTGCTCGGGGAGGTGGACAACCTGAGCCGCGACACCCTCGGCGACGTCGGGATCCCGCTGATCGAGGAGCCCGCGATGTGCGCGGCCGGGCTCGACGAGCCCGGCTTCGACGACATCCGCGACCAGATGACGACCTATGGGGAGATCTTCGACCGGTCCGAGGAGGCGGCGGCGGCCAACGCGGCGCTGGAGGAGCGGGTGGCCGCGCTGACGGCGGAGCCCGCCGCGCGGCGTCGTACCGCGGCCGTGCTCTACCCGACCGTCGGCGGCGGCGTCACCTACGCCTACGGCACCCGCAGCATGGCGCACCCGATCCTCGAGGCGGCCGGCTTCGAGAACGTCTTCGCCGACACCGACGAACGGGTCTTCGAGGTGACGCCCGAGGAGCTGATCGGCCGCGACCCCGACGTGCTGATCCTGCTCCACAGCGCCGGCGACCCGGCGAAGGTCGCCGAGGCGGTCACCGCCCTCCCCGGCGCGCAGAGCATCGCCGCTGTCCGCGAGGACGACCTGATGCCGCTGCTGTTCAACTACGTCGAGCCGCCCACCCCGCTGGCGCTCGATGGTCTCGAGCAGGTCCGGGCGAGGTTCGCCTCATGATCGTCGCGGAGAACCTGCACTTCGGGTACGACGCGCGCCCGGTGCTGCACGGCGTCGGGCTCGAGGCCCGGCCCGGCCGGGTGCTCGGCCTGCTCGGCCCCAACGGCAGCGGCAAGACCACCGCGCTGCGGATGCTCTACGGGTCGCTGCGACCCGCTCGCGGCCGGGTGACGGTGGGTGGCCGGCCGCTGGCGACCCTGCGCCCGCGCGAGGTCGCGCAGCAGATCGCGGTCGTGGTGCAGGAGTCCGATGCCGACACGATGCTGACGGTGCGCGAGATGGTGACCCTGGGCCGGCTGCCGCGCCTGGGCACCTTCCAGCGCACCGGTCCCGCCGACCGGCACGCGGTCGATGCCGCGCTGGCCCGGGTCGGGGCCACCCACCTGGCCGCCCGGGCCTACGCGGAGCTGTCCGGCGGTGAGCGGCAGCGCGTCCTCGTCGCCCGGGCGCTGGCCCAGGAGGCGGACTTCCTGCTCCTCGACGAGCCGACCAACCACCTCGACATCCGCTACCAGCACGAGGTGCTCGGCCTGGTCCGTGACGTCGCGACCAGCGCGGTCGTCGTGCTTCACGACCTCAACCTCGCGGCGCGCTACTGCGACGACCTGGTGCTGCTGGATCGCGGCCGGGTCGCGGCCGCGGGACCGCCGGGCCTCGTCCTCGACCCGGACCTGCTCGAGCGCGTCTACGGCATCGGCGTCACCCGCACCGAGGCGGCGGGTCACCCGCAGCTGCTCTTCCACCCGCTCGCCGCCAACCCCGAGAGGATCTCCGCATGACCACCCGCCCCCAGCCGCAGGACGGCATCAACGCCTACTGGACCGGCCGCGCACCGGAGTACGACGACTACCAGCAGCGCCCCGAGCGGGTCGAGCACGACCGGGCGGCGTGGGCGGAGGTCTTCGGTGCGGTGCTGCCTCCGGCGCCCGCCGCCGTCCTCGACCTCGGCACCGGCAGCGGGTACGTCGCGCTGCTCCTCGCCGGGCTGGGCCACGACGTCACCGCCACCGACCTGTCCGAGGGGATGCTGGCGCGGGCGCGGGCGCACGCCGCCCGGGCCGAGCGCGCCCCCCGGTTCCTGCAGGGCGATGCCGTCGCGCCGGACTTCCCCGACGGGTCGTTCGACGCGATCACGAACCGCTACCTGATGTGGACGCTGCGCGAGCCGGAGCAGGCGCTCGCGAACTGGCGCCGCCTGCTGCGCCCCGGTGGCGTGCTGGCTCTCGTCGACTCGACGTGGTTCCCCACCGGGCTGGACCGCGACACCGCCACGGACTTCGTCGAGCTCTACGACGACGGCGTCCGGGCGCTGCTGCCCCTCGCCGCCACGACGTCGATCGACGCCACCCGCGACGTCGTCGCCGCCGCGGGCTTCGAGGACGTCTCGGTCACCCCGCTGCGGAGCATCCTCGAGCTGGACCGCCGGTTCGGGGTGGCTCCGGACCACGAGGTGCAGCTGCAGTTCCTGATCACCGCGCTCGCTCCTGCGGGCTGACCGGGGGCCGCGGTTGCGGGCATGGGCCTGGCTTCTCGGGCACAGGACGAGCCCGACGCGGTCCCGGTCCGGTACGGCGGCCCTCGACTCGTCTCCCTCGCCGGGGACGGGACTCCACAGGTCGCGGACCTCGCGCTGGTCGAGATGGCGATCGCCCGTCACGAGGGCGTCATGGCGACCCGCAACACCCTGGCCGACGCCCTCGACCTGCGCCACCGCCTCCCGTCGGTGTGGACGGGGGTTCGCGAAGGCCGGTGTGAGGTGTGGGTGGTGCGCCGAGTCGCCCGGATGTCCCGCAGGCTCGACCGCGACCAGGTGAGGATCGTCGACGACGCGGTCGCCGCCGCGCTGGACGAGGCACCGTCACGGATCCTCGCCATCGCCGAGGCCAAGGTCATCGAGGCCGACCCCGCCACTCATGCCGAGCGGATCAAGGCGAACCGGGGCAAGTTGGGCGTCTGGTACTCCCAGCCCCGCCCCGGTGATCAGGTCGAGGACCCCGACAACACCGCTGGTGTCGCGTCGATCTTCGCCCGCGTCGAGCGGCTGGGCCCGCGACTGCTCGACCAGGTCCGGGACCTTCTCGCCCACCACGCCCACGTGAGCATCGCCCCCGTCGTCGATCTCCACACCGGCAGGTCGGTCAACGGCTACGAACACCCCACCGACGTCAAACACCGCACTCAACTCAGGACCGTGGGCGACGTGTTTCCCCACGCCACCGGTCTGTTCGCCAAGCACGGCCGGCCACCCGACCACGACCACACGAGGCCCTACGACACCCACGGGCCACCCGGCCAGACCGGCGACCACAACGACACCCCGTTGACCCGACACCACCACCGAGCCAAGACCCACCTCGAATACCGCGTGCTCGAACACCAAGCCCTCGTCCTCGCCGACGACTTCGCCGCCTGAGCCGGGCTGAGAGGTGCTCAGCCGGGGTCGACGACCTCGAGGGTGCCGTCGTCGCGCTGCCACAGGCTGGCGATGTGCAGTTGCCGGGTCCGGCCGACCTGGTCCCACGCGTGGTAGATCAGCCGCAGTGAACTGTGGTCGATGAACGCCGAGGCGCCACCCGGCCCGAGGCGTCCGGTCGAGCCGGTGGAGAGCAGCGGCTCCCCGCCGTTCTGGCGCACGCACGGGCCCTCCGGGCCGGCGCAGATGGCGTAGCCGGTCGCGTAGTCGGCGCGCTCCCAGGAGTTGCCGGAGTAGAAGAGGTAGGTGACGCCGCGGAACTGCACCATGCTCGGGTTCTCGATGGTGTCGCCCTCCCACGCCCGGTCGAGGGTGAGCAGCTCGCGGGTCCGGGAGCCGTCGGCGAAGCCGGTCCCGTCCGCGTTGAGCCGACGGATGAACAGCCCGGCCGGGCGACGGTTCACGACACCGGAGAACTTCCACAGCAGCCACGGGACCCCCTGCTCGTCGACGAACACGTCGGGGTCGATGACGCCGAGCTGCGCCTCGCCGTAGCAGATCGGCTCGCCCACCGGCCGGAACGGACCGGCGGGCGAGGGCCCACGGGTCAGGCCGATGCAGTTGTGCCGCTGCCCGCCCTGGGTGCCCGCCGGAGCGGCGTACGCCGCCGTCCAGCCGTCGCCGACCTTGTCGACGCCGGGGGCCCACAGGTCGCGCCCGCCGTCGCCGCTGCGCACCCAGCCGGCGGTCTCGATCGGGTCGACCCGCCCGCCTCCGCGGGTGGCCAGCGGGGTCCAGGTGACCAGGTCGCGTGAGGTGAGCGTCGGCAGCCGCAGGTGGGAGGTGTTGGTCGCGTAGGCGTACCAGCGGCCCTGGTGCCGGACGATGTCCGGGTCCGCGAAGACCCCGCGGTACGCCGCCCCCGGCTGCCACCGGGAGCTGCTGCCGGCGATCCGCACCGGCTCCGGCCGGCGCTGGGCGGGCAGCTGCTGGGCGAGCCGCTCGGCGAGCTTCGCGAGGTCCTGCATCTCGCCGGCCAGCACGTCGGCGGGCAGCGTCGTGGGCAGGTCGCTCGGCTCCGGGATCAGCGGCTCCTCGGCGGAGGCGCCGGCGGACGTGCCGGCGGCGTCCGGCGGCGCGGCCGCACCGGAGCCGCAGGCGGCCGCGGCCAGCGCGACGACGACCAGCACGGCCGTGACCGCGACGCTCCTGCTGCGCATCCCGCCTCCTCCCGGGCCGCCACGATAGAGGCCCGCCACGATAGAGGACGGGGGAGCGGCGGTCTCAGGGTCGGCCGAAGCGGATCGTCCGGGTCTGCGGCAGATGGCCGGGCGCGGACACGGTCACCCGCACCGCTACCACCGAGCCACGGAAGGTCTTGCGCACCTTCAGCGCGCGACCGGTGGCGCCGCGCACGACCCGCTTGCCGGCGTACCACTGGTAGTCGACGCGGACGCCGAGCGCGGCGGCGTCCGGGGACAGCGCCGGTCGCGAGACCCGGACCCGCGTCGCCACCTCGGCCTTCCGTCTCGGCGGCTTCCGGGCCGGCCACGCCCGCACGGTGCCGGGCGGCAGCGCGGCGGGTGTCACGGCGTCCGTCGCCGCGGAGCGGGCCGTGCCCGGGCCGGTGAACCACGGATTGCTCGCCCCGGCGTCGGCGGGACGGCTCGCGGTGACCTCGACCGCGAACCGGCGGCCGACGTCGCCCGCCCCGAGCGGGTAGGTGGCCGCGGTCGCGCCCGGGATGGGCGCCCCGTCGCGCAGCCACTGGTAGCCGTAGGAGTACGTCGCCACGGTCGGTCGCCACAGCCCCGGCGAGGCCGTCAGCGCCCGGCCCACTGACGGTGTCCCCGTCACGACCGGCGCGACCGCGCCGAACGGCGTGGTGTTGACGACGACCACCGGTGCCGACTCGACCGGAGCGCCCGTCCAGGCGTGGAAGCCGTCGGGCACCGCGCGCACCGACAGCTCCACCTCCCAGCCGTCGTCGAGACCGTCCAGGACCAGCTCGGGCCCGGTCAGGCCGTCGATCACCACGCCGTTGCGCAACCACTGGAGGACCGTTCCGACCCCGGCGTCGCCCCACACGACGTCGGAGTGTGCGCTCAGGGTCCGGCCCCACTCGGGGGCGCCGGTGATCGTGACGCCGCCGCTGACATGGGTGGTCGCGGTCTTGAGGGTGCGGGTCCCCAGATCGGTGTCGGCGTTGGCCGCCAGCGGGAGCACGGTGAGACCGACCGCCCCGGAGCCGAAGGGCACGCCGCCCGCGCCCGTCGTCGCGCCGGTGAGCCCGGAGTCGGCGAAGGAGAAGACGTAGTCACTGCCGCCCGGCGCGACGAACCGCAGCGCGAGCCGGAGACCGTTGGGCAGCGTCGGGAGGTCGAAGCCGAAGGAGCCGCTGGTGGTCAGCGTCCGGGTGGGGACGCTGTCGAGGCGGTACCAGTCGCCCGGGATGTTCCACGCGCCGTCGCTGGCTCCCCACAGCTCGACCTGGACGCCCGCCACGCTGCGCCCCGGAGCCGCGACCGCCCGACCGCTGTAGTGGTGGGCCGGGAACTCGGTCAGCAGGGGCGTGGTCCCCAGCGCGGTGGCGACGCCGTCGGTGATCGTGACCGTCCCCGCCCCGCTGAGCGTGCCGGCGTTGCACGTGCCGGTGGCGACGCCGGGGGAGGTCCACCACCGGTCCCGGCCGTAGCTGCACGGGTTCATGTCCGACCAGTAGGTGCCGAAGGCGAGGTGGTAGGTGCCCGCGGCCAGCCCGGTGATCTCGAACGTGCCGTCCGGCTGGACCCAGGTCCCGTTCCCCGGTGAGATGCCGGTCGGGGCGGCCGTCGTGGTCGCGAACACCTGCACGGCCCGCACGTCGTACCCGGCGGGCACGGTCACCGCACCGGTGATGGTCCCCGCCACGACCGCCCGGGCCGGGACGGCCATGGGGACGGACAGCGCCGGCACGGCCACGGCGGTCAGCAGCAGGGCAAGCAGGCTCAGCAGTACTCGTCGCACCGGGTCATCGTCGGGCTCCCGGTCGCGCGCCCGCGTCAGGGTGCGACCCTGACATTCTCGCCCTCGGCCCCTGCGCCCCTAGACTCGGCTGCGCCATGAACCAGCCTGTAGCGCGCCCAGCCGAGACCTTCGCCGAGGCCGAGGACGCCCTCCTGTCCCGGTGGCCCGAGACCCGGCTGGAGCCCTCGCTCGATCGGATCCGCGCCTTCGTCGAGCTGCTCGGCGACCCCCAGCGCGCCTACCGCTCGATACACCTCACCGGCACCAACGGCAAGACGTCGACCTCGCGGATGATCGACGCGCTGCTGCGTGGCCTCGACCTGCGCACGGGGCGGTTCACCAGCCCGCACGTCGAGAGGATGAGCGAGCGGATCAGCGTCGACGGGGAGCCGCTGGACGACGAGGCGTTCGTCCGGGCGTTCAACGACGTGGCGCCGTACATGCACCTGGTCGACGCCGCCGAGGCCCACCCGCTGAGCTTCTTCGAGGCCGTGGTCGCGATGGCGTACGCCGCGTTCGCCGACGCCCCGGTCGACGTGGCGGTCGTCGAGGTCGGGATGGGCGGGTCCTGGGACGCCACCAACGTCATCGACGCCGATGTCGCCGTCGTGACCCCGATCGCCGTCGACCACACCCAGTACCTCGGCGGCACCGCCGTCGAGATCGCCCGCGAGAAGGCCGGGATCATCAAGCCCGGCTCGGTCGCCGTGCTCGCCCAGCAGAGCGCCGACGTCGCCACCGTCCTCCTCGAGCGGATCGCCGAGGTCGGCGCCACGGCCGCCCGCGAGGGCCTCGAGTTCGGCGTCGTCGCGCGGGCCCCCGCCGTCGGCGGCCAGGTCGTGACGCTCCAGGGCCTCCGCGGCCGGTACGACGACCTCTTCCTGCCGCTCTACGGCGCCCACCAGGCGCAGAACGCCGCGACCGCCCTCGCCGCCGTCGAGGCGTTCATCGGGGGGGAGGAGCCGCTCGGCGACGACATCGTCCGCGGCGCCTTCGCCGAGATCACCTCACCGGGTCGGCTGGAGGTCGTCCGGCGCAGCCCCACGATCGTGCTCGACGCGGCCCACAACCCGCACGGCGCGGAGGCGACCGCGGCCGCGCTGGAGGACTCCTTCCAGTTCGACCCGCTGATCGGCGTGATCGGCTTGATGGGCGACAAGGACGCCGAGGGCCTGCTCGCCGCCTTCGAACCACTGCTGGCGCACGTCGTGATCACGCAGAACTCCGCCGAGCGCGCGATGCGGGCCGAGCGGCTCGCCGTCGTGGCCCGCGAGGTGTTCGGCGAGGACCGGGTCACGGTGGTGCCCCTGCTCGGCGACGCCATCGACGCCGCGGCCGCGATCGCCGAGGCCGAGGGCAGCGACGCGCTCAGCTCCGGCGCCGTGCTGGTCACGGGCTCGGTCGTCACCGTCGGCGAGGCTCGCACGCTGCTGGGAGGCCGCAAGTGAGCGACGAGTCCCGGAGCCCGGACGCACCGGTCGACCCGGAGCGGGAGAAGTCGCCGCGCCGGGGGATGTGCGCCGCGGTGCTCACCCTCGAGGCGATCGCGGTCGGCCTGTCCACCCCGGTGATGATCGGCATCTCCGACATCCGGCCGGCCGTCGCGCTGCCGCTCGGCCTGGGGCTGGCCGTGCTGTGCGTGCTGGTCGCGGGGATGCTGCGCCGCGAGTCGGCGTACGTCCTCGGCCACGTGCTGCAGGTCGGCGCCGTGGCCCTCGGGTTCCTCGCCCCGCTCATGTTCGTGGTCGGTGGCGTCTTCGCCCTGCTGTGGGGCACCGCCTACGGCCTCGGGCGCAAGATCGAGAACGAGCGGGCGGCCGCCTTCGCCACCTACGACCAGCACCAGGGATCCGAAGGTTCGTGACCGCCTCGGGGCACTGGGTAGAGTGACCGCGTGCCAGTGATCATCGACAAGCTCCTCCGCATCGGAGAGGGCAAGATCCTCCGCCAGCTCGAGGGCATCGCGAAGGCCGTCAACGCCATCGAAGACGACTTCAAGGCGATGTCCGACGACGAGTTGCGGGGCATGACGGACGAGTTCCGCAAGCGCCTCTCGGACGGTGAGGATCTCGACGACCTCATGCCCGAGGCGTTCGCGACGGTCCGGGAGGCCGCGCGCCGGGTGATCGGGCAGCGCCACTTCGACGTCCAGGTCATGGGCGGCGCCGCGCTGCACATGGGCAACATCGCCGAGATGAAGACCGGTGAGGGCAAGACCCTCGTCTCGACGCTGCCGGCGTACCTCAACGCGCTCGAAGGCAAGGGCGTCCACGTCGTCACGGTCAACGACTACCTGGCCAAGTTCCAGTCCGAGATGATGGGCCGGATCCACCACTTCCTGGGCCTCTCGGTCGGCGTCATCCTGCCGAGCATGCGCCCCGACGAGCGGCGCAAGGCCTACGCCTGCGACATCACCTACGGCACCAACAACGAGCTCGGCTTCGACTACCTGCGCGACAACATGGCCTCCTCGCTCGAGGAGTGCGTCCAGCGCAGCCACCACTTCGCCATCGTCGACGAGGTCGACTCGATCCTCATCGACGAGGCACGGACCCCGCTGATCATCAGCGGTCCGACCCAGGACGAGGTCAAGTGGTACGGCGAGTTCGCCAAGATCGCGCAGAAGCTCACCAAGGACGTCGACTACGAGGTCGACGAGAAGAAGCGCACCATCTCCGTCCTCGAGGACGGCATCACCCGGGTCGAGGACCACCTCGGCATCGAGAACCTCTACGAGTCGGCCAACACCCCGCTCATCTCCTTCCTGCACAACTCCATCAAGGCCAAGGAGCTGTTCCGCAACGACAAGGAGTACGTCGTCATGGAGGGCGAGGTGCTCATCGTCGACGAGCACACCGGCCGCATGCTGGCGGGGCGCCGCTACAACGACGGCCTGCACCAGGCCATCGAGGCCAAGGAGGGCGTGAAGGTCCGCGAGGAGTACCAGACCCTCGCCACCGTCACCCTGCAGAACTACTTCCGTCTCTACGAGAAGCTCTCCGGCATGACGGGTACGGCCCTCACCGAGGCCTCCGAGTTCGACAAGATCTACAAGCTCGGCGTGGTCCCGATCCCGACCAACAAGCCGATGCTGCGCAAGGACCAGCCGGACCTCGTCTACCGCACCGAGGAGGCGAAGTACGACGCCGTGGTCGACGACATCGTCGAGCGCCACGAGAAGGGCCAGCCGGTCCTCGTCGGCACCGTGTCGGTCGAGAAGTCCGAGTACCTCCACCAGCACCTCACCAAGCGGGGCGTCGCACACTCGGTCCTCAACGCGAAGGTCCACGCCGAGGAGGCCAAGATCGTCGCGATGGCCGGCCACAAGGGCGCGGTCACCGTCGCGACCAACATGGCCGGTCGTGGCACCGACATCATGCTCGGCGGCTCCGTCGAGTTCCTCGCCGACGCCGAGCTGCGCAAGCAGGGCCTCGAGCCCACGGGGGACACGGCCGACGAGTACGAGGCCGCCTGGCCGGCGATGATCGAGAGGTTCAAGGACGAGGTCGCCAAGGAGCACGACGAGGTCAGGGACCTCGGCGGCCTCTACGTCATCGGCACCGAGCGCCACGAGTCGCGCCGCATCGACAACCAGCTCCGCGGTCGTTCCGGCCGTCAGGGCGACCCCGGCGAGAGCCGCTTCTACCTCTCCCTGCAGGACGAGCTCATGCGGCTCTTCAAGTCCGACTGGGTCGACCGGGTCCTGCTGATGCTCAAGATCCCGGACGACGTCCCGATCGAGAACAAGCGGGTCACCAACGCGATCGCCAACGCCCAGGGCCAGGTCGAGTCGCAGAACTTCGAGTCCCGCAAGAACGTCCTCAAGTACGACGACGTGATGGACCGCCAGCGCAAGGTCATCTACGGCGAGCGCCGCGAGGTCCTCGAGGGAGTCGACCTGGAGGCGCAGGTTCGAGAGTTCATCGACGACGTCGTCACCGGCTTCGTCAACGGCTCGCTCGACGAGTTCGCCGAGCAGTGGGACCTCGACCAGCTCTGGACCGACCTCAAGCAGTTCTGGCCGGTCTCGCTCGCCTGGGAGGACCTGGCCGAGGAGGCCGGCGGCCAGGCGGCCATCGAGAAGGCGGACCTGATCGAGAAGCTCAAGCAGGACGCCCACGCGGCGTACGACCGTCGCGAGGAGGAGGTGGGCGAGGAGGTCGCGCGCGAGCTCGAGCGCCGCGTGCTCCTCTCCGTGCTCGACCGCAAGTGGCGCGAGCACCTCTACGAGATGGACTACCTCCGCGAGGGCATCTACCTGCGGGCGTACTCGCAGCGCGACCCGCTGGTCGAGTACCAGCGCGAGGGCTTCGACATGTTCGCCGCCATGATGGACGGCATCAAGGAGGAGACCGTCGGGTTCCTCTTCAACCTGGAGGTCCAGGTCGAGGACGACGAGGACGACGAGTTCCACTACCACGCCGACGGCACCCGGCACGCCGGTCCGATGCACGAGGGCGCGTTCGCCGAGCCCCCGGTCGGCATCGGGGCCGGTGCGGGCGGTCAGGTCGACCTGGCGTCGATCTCCTCCGAGCTCAAGGCCCCCAAGGTCACCGCCAAGGGCCTCGACGCCCCGAAGCAGCCGCAGAACCTGACCTACTCCGCGCCCGACGAGACCGGGCACGAGGAGGTCCGGGGCAGCGGCACGGCCTCGAACGCCGACGACGAGTTCGGCGACGTCGGTCGCAACGCGCTGTGTCCCTGCGGCTCCGGCAAGAAGTACAAGCGCTGCCACGGTGCCCCCGGTGGGGCCAGCGGCTACACGACCCGCGTCAGCGGCTGACCCGGCGCATCTGAACGTCTGAGAGACATCGACCCGGCGCGTTCGGACGCGCCGGGTCGATGTCGGGTCGGCTAGGAGAAGTCGAGCGCGGTACAGACCCAGCGCTGGTCGCGGCGCTCGAACCGGGCCGCGACGGCGCGGGACCGCTCCCCGTGCCGCACGTGCACCCCGCACTCCACGACGGCGTCGCTGAGGAAGCAGGCGTGCACGCTCTGCACCCGCGGCCGGACGGGCTGCACGCGCGCGAGGCCCGGCTGGTGACCGCCGGCGCGGGCGACGAGGAGGGCGCGACGGTGGAGATCGGCGTACACGTCGCGGGTGGTCCAGCGGACCAGCTGGGAGACGGGCCGGTCGCCGCCGACGATCTCGACGGCCGCCTGGACGAACCGGTGTGTCCACTCCTCGATGGCGTGACGTAGCCGCTGGTCGATGGGCACGACGACCGCGCCGGGCCGCGACGGTGGCCGCCGCGGCGGGCGGCCGGCCGGGCGGGGTGGGGACTGACGGGGGAGGAGGGCGATGGCGAGCGTTCCCTGGGTGGGGCTGACCGGGACGGGCAGCCGGAGGCCGACCAGCTCGTGCGGGACTGCGGGCATGGATCCTCCTGGATGGGCGGGTCAGGCGGGCGGCAGCCGGAGCGACTGTCCGGGCCGGATGAGGTCGTGGTCGGGGCCGATGACGGCGGCATTGAGCGCCCGCACCCGCAGCCAGTACGACGCCACGTCGGTCTGCGACGCGCCAGGGCCGAGTCGGTGGGCGGCGATGGTCCACAGCGAGTCGCCGGGCCGGACCACGACGACCGCCGGACCCGCGGGGCCCGGCCCCGGCCCGGAACCGGCGGATCGTCGTCCGACGGGCCGGTCGGGCAGTGGCAGCCCGTCGAGCATGTCGGCTCCGGGTGCCTCGGGGGCGGCGGGGGCGGCGGGTGGCGCGGGACTGGCGGGCGCCTCGGCCGCAGCGGGGCTGGTGCCGGCCAGGACGGCCACGCCACAGGCGGCGAGGAGCAGGCGGCGCAGTGGACCGACGCCTCGCCGCGGCGGCGTACCGCCGGTGCGCAGCACGCTCCCCACGACGTCGGTCGCGGCGACCCAGAGCGCAGCGCCGGCGACCAGGGCGGCGGCCGAGCAGGCCTGGACGAGCGCGTCGGCGAAGGTGGGGCCCGGGGCGGTGGTCAGCGCCCGGACCGGCGGCAGGGTGAGCGCGCCGAGGCCGGCCAGAGCGGCGGTGGCGGTGAGCCAGAGCAGGGTGGCGCGGACGCGCACCCGGCCGGCAGCGACGAGTTCCATCCCGAGAACCTTTGCGTTTGCTTCCGTTTGATTCAGGATGAATTTGTTCGCGGCCATTGTCAATCATTCGTTTCCGGCCTGTGGATGACGCCGTGCGAGGGTGGGCCCATGGGCTGGGAGGACGAGCTGTTCGCACTCTTCGACGACCTCGAGGGCCGGGCCGGTGCCCTCTTCGCCGCGGAGCGCGACCTCGAGGTGGCCGACCGCAGCCGGGCCGAGTACCAGCAGGTCGGGCTGGCCGGCCGGCTGATGGCGACCGTCGGCGGTGAGGTGACGCTCGGGGTGCTCGGCATCGGCAGCGTGACCGGGACCCTCCAGCGGGTCGCCGACGGGTGGCTCCTGCTCGCGTCCGGCGATCACGACTGGGTGGTCGCCCTCGCGGCGCTCACCACCGTCGAGGGCGCGTCCCCGCGCTCGGTGCCCGCCGTCGCCTGGTCGCCGTTCACCCGCCTCGGCCTGGCCTCCGCACTGCGCCGGATCGCCGAGGCCGGGGAGCCGTGCCTGCTCCACCTGCGCGACGGCGGCCTGCACAACGGCGTCGTGCGGCGGGTGGGCGCCGACTTCTGTGAGCTGGTGGTGGGAGAGGGGCGGCGTACCGTGCTGGTCGCGTTCAGCGCCCTCGCCGCGGCGCGGTCACGCGCCTGATTGCACCCGTCGATTGGGCAGAGACTGCACGCTCCGGGCCGGGAATTGTGCGGTTTGGTCCCAAACCGCACGACCTACTGACGAGTCATTCCGCCCAGGATCACGTCGCATCGAGGTCGTACGGCGGCCGCTCGCCCGGCTCCAGCGGCCGCACCAGCTCCGAGTCGTCCTCGCCGGCGTTGCGGATCGTGTCCTCGAGCCCGTCGAGCTCGGCCATCGCCTCGGCGATGTGCTTGCGGACGATGGCGCGCGGGTCGAGGTCGGTGAGCTCGAGGTCGGCGTACTCCGGCCCCAGCTCCGAGCGGAGCTCGTCTCGCGCGTTGTTCGCGAACGACCGTAGGTCGCGGACCAGCCGGCCGGCCTGGCGGGCCAGGTCGGGCAGCTTGTCGGGGCCGAAGACGAGCACGGCCAGGAAGGCGATGACCGCGAGCTCGCCGAAACCGATACCGAACACCGGCCAGCCCCTTCCTCCGTGCCTCGCGAAAGCGTGCGGGTCAGAACTTACTGGTCGGGGTGAGTCCGAGCTGCATGCCGGCCAGTCCGCGGCCCCGGCCGTCGAGACGGTCCGCGATCGCCTGGAGCGTCATGGCCGCCGGCGCGGTCGGGTCGGCCTCGACGATCGGCTTGCCGACGTCGCCGCCCTCGCGCAGCGCGACGTCGAGCGGGATCCGGCCGAGCACGGGGACGTCGTAGCCGAAGCGCTCGGACAACGTCGCGGCCACCCGGTCGCCGCCCCCGGTGCCGAAGATCTCGAGCTGGTGGTCCTTGCCCTCGGCGGCGCAGTGGGGGCAGGGCAGGTAGCTCATGTTCTCGACGACGCCCACCACGCGCTGGTGCATCATCGAGGCCATCGTGCCGGCCCGCTCGGCGACCTCGGCCGCGGCCTCCTGCGGCGTCGTCACCACGACGACCTCGGCGCCCGGCAGGTGCTGGCCCAGGGAGATGGCCACGTCGCCCGTGCCCGGGGGCAGGTCGAGGAGGAGCACGTCGAGGTCGCCCCAGTAGACGTCCGCGAGCATCTGGACGAGCGCCCGGTCGAGCATCGGTCCGCGCCAGGCGACGACCTGGTCGCGGCGCGGCTTGAGCATGCCGATCGAGATCACCGAGACGCCCGACGGGGTCGGCACGGGCATGATCAGGTCGTCGACCTGGGTCGGCCGCGAGTCCGCGACACCGAGCATCGCGGGGACCGAGTGGCCGTAGATGTCGGCGTCGACGAGGCCGACCTTGCGCCCGGCCTTCGCCAGCGCGAGAGCCAGGTTGACCGTCACCGACGACTTGCCGACGCCGCCCTTGCCCGACGCGATCGCGAACACCTTGGTGAGCGAGCCGGGCTGCGCGAACGGGATCTCCCGCTGCGCCTGGCCGCCCCGCAGGGTCTCGTGCAGGCCCGAGCGCTGCTCGGCGCTCATCACCCCGAGCTGGACCTCGACCCGGGTCACGCCGGGGAGGGCGGCCACGGCGGCCGTCACGTCGCTGGTGATGGTGTCCTTGAGCGGGCACCCCGCCACGGTCAGCAGCGCCCTGACCGTCACCACCGAGCCGCCGTCGCCCGCGGCGATGTCCACACCCTCGACCATGCCGAGCTCGGTGATCGGGCGCTTGATCTCGGGATCGTTGACCTTGCTGAGCGCGGTCATGACCTGCTCGACGGACGGGGACTGCGTCGCACTGCTCACAACGTCTGAGTCTACGGAGCGCCCGGTGCATCCTCGTCGGCGCCGTCCCCGTGAGACGGCGCACGCTCCTCGAGCTCGGACAGCAGGTTGCGCAGCTCCGAGCGCAGGAAGTCGCGGGTGGTGACCTCGCCGACCGCCATCCGCAGCGAGGCGACCTCGCGGGCGAGGAACTCCATGTCGGCGTGCGCCCGGGCGTCGGCCTGACGGTCCTGCTCGGCGATCACCCGGTCGCGGGCCTCCTGACGGTTCTGCGCGAGCAGGATCAGCGGGGCGGCGTACGACGCCTGCAGGCTCAGCATCAGGGTCAGGAAGATGAACGGGTAGTTGTCGAAGCGGAGGTCGTCGGGGACCAGCAGGTTCCAGCCGATCCAGAACAGCACGAACGCCGTCATGTAGATCAGGAACGTCGCGGTGCCCATGAAGCGGGCGAACTGCTCGGCGAACACGCCGAAGGTGTCGGCGTTGTACGACGGACGCCGCACCAGCCGCCGCCGCTCCTCCCGCGGGGCGTCCAGCCGCTCCCGGGTGCGGCGGGTGTCGCTCATGACGCGCCCGTCCCGCGCTCGCGGGCGCGCTCGCGCCAGTTGGCCGGGAGCATGTGGTCGAGCAGGTCGTCGACGGTGACCGCGCCGAGCAGGCGCCGGTCCTCGTCGACGACGGGCGCCGCCACCAGGTTGTACGTCGCGAGGTGGGCCGCGACCTCGTCGATGGCCGCCTCGGGGCGCAACCACTCCATCGAGTCGTCGAGGGCGCCGGCCACGAGCGTCGAGGGCGGCTCGCGGAGCAGCCGCTGGATGTGGGCGACGCCGAGCAGCTTGCCGGTGGGCGTCTCCAGCGGCGGCCGGCAGACGTAGACCAGCGCGGCCAGGGCGGGGGTGAGCTCGGGGTTGCGGACGTGGGCGAGCGCGTCGGCGATGGTCGCGTCCGGGCCGAGGATGACGGGCTCGGGCGTCATCATCGCGCCGGCGGTGTTCTCGACGTAGCTGAGCAGCCGGCGCACGTCCTCGGCCTCGTCGGGCTCCATCAGGTCGAGCAGGATCTCGGCGGTCTCCGGCGGCAGGTCGCGAACGAGGTCGGCCGCGTCGTCGGGCGACATCTCCTCGAGCACGTCGGCCGCCCGCTCGGAGTCGAGGCCCTTGAGGATCTCGACCTGGTCGTCCTCGGGCAGCTCCTCGAGGACGTCGGCGAGCCGCTCGTCGTCGAGGGCCAGCGCGACGGCGGTGCGCCGCTCCGGCGGCAGGTCGTGCAGGATGCTCGCCGCGTCGGCGGGGCGCATCTCGTTGAGGGCGGCGACCAGGTGGGTGGCGCCCTGCCGGTCGTCGCTGCGGGTCAGGCCGACCACGTCGCGCCACTCCACGATGTGGGTCTGCCCGCGCCGGCGGAAGCCCTTGGACGGCTCGCGCACGGCGACCCGGCTCAGCACCCAGTCCCGGGTCCGGGCGGGCTCCATCGCGACGTCGTACACGGTGCCGCCGATGCCGCTGTCGCGGATGGTCACGGTGCGATCGAGCATCTGCCCGATCACGAGCGTCTCGGTGGAGCGCTGCTCGAAGCGGCGCATGTTGAGCAGGCCGGTGGTGTAGACGTGGCCGCTGTCGATATTGGTCACCCGGGTCATGGGGACGAAGATCCGGCGCCGGCCGAACACCTCGGCCACCATCCCGAGCACGCGCGGCTGGGTCCCCTCGGTGCGCATCGTGACGACCAGGTCGCGGACCTTCCCGACCTGGTCGCCCTGGGGGTCGAAGATCGGGAGCCCGACCAGCCTGGCCGCGAACACGCGGGAGGGGGTGGTGCTCACGGGACGCAACGCTACCGGTCGCGGACGGTGCGCAGCGGCTGCCACCCGTGGGCGGGAGCTACTTCATGAACGTGCGCGGGCACGTCGCGCCGGCGCAGTCGCGGCTCTCGAGCCACAGCGTCCGCAGCTCCTTGCGCGCCCCCTTGTAGCGGGGGTCGCGGTACAGGTTGTAGAGCTGGTAGGGATCGTTCTTGGTGTAGTACATCTCCCCGCGGCCCTTGCGCCCGCGGACGTAGGTCCACGGGCCGACGATGACGCCGGTGTAGAGCGGCTCGAGGCCGCCCTTGACCGGCCAGCCCGCGACCGGGACGACTCGCCGGGTGGCGTCGCTGTCGAGCCAGGGCAGCACGTCGACGCCGTCCGCGTCGCGGTCGAGCGTGGCGCCGGCCAGCGCGGCGAAGGTCGGGGCCCAGTCGGCGTTGGTGACCGGCGCCTGGGTGGTGGTGCCGGCGGGCAGGCCCGGGCCGCGGACGTACATGGGGATGCCGATGCTGTCGCGGAAGTACCAGAGCTTGCCGTTGAGGTTGTGCTCGCCGGTCATGAACCCGTTGTCGGAGGTGACCACGACATAGGTGTTGTCGAGCTGTCCGGTCTCCTTCAGCGTGTCGATGGTCCGCGCGATCGCGCGGTCGACGGCCTGGAGCGCCTCGACCCGCTGCTGGCGCTCCTCGCGCAGGCCGGCCCGGCGCTCCTCCGAGCTCTTCTGCCGTGCGGCCCGGATCAGGGCCTTGTCGCTGGGATCCTCCTCGAACATCTCGGGCGTGGTGTCGAGCTCGAGGTCCTCGAAGGTGTTGCGGTCCCGCTTCTCCGGCACCGTCGTCGAGATCCCCTCGGGATCGTCGTCCTCGATCGGGCTGCCGTGGTGGGGTGCGACGTAGTTGACCCAGAGGTACCACGGGTCGTCGCCGTCGGCCTGCTTCTCGATCAGGCTGTTCGACTGGTCGCTGAGCAGGGTCGTCGAGTACTGGTCGTACTCCTTGATCGTGCCGTCCACGAGCAGCTGCGGATGCTCGAAGTCGTAGGTCGCGAAGTCGACGGTCGGGCGCCACACGGTCCAGCCCGGCGGCTCGTGGTCGACCTCGTGACGGGTGTAGCCGTTGAGGTACTTGCCGACCATCATCGTGTCGTAGCCGGCCTTCTGCAGGCTGCCCGGCAGGGTGTCCTCGTCGTCGAACGCCTTGTAGCTGCCGCCCTCGCCGGCGACCGTGACCGTGCCGTGGTTGTGGGCGTACTGGCCGGTGAGCAGGGAGGCGCGGGCCGGGACGCAGATCGGCGTGGGTGCGAGCCCGTTGGCGATCGTCACGCCCTGGTCGGCCACGACCTCCTGCAGGTGGGGCATGAACTGCATGTCCTTGAGTGCCGCGTCGTCCATGGTGATCATCAGCAGGTTCGGCTGCTCGGGCGAGGTCACCGGGGCGGGCGTGGCGTCGGGGCCGAGGACCGTGTCGGCCTTGGTCGGCGCGGCGACCTCCGCCTGCTCGCCCGGGGGCTGGTACTTCACCGCGGGGGGACGCTCGCCGGATCCGTCACCCCCGCCACCTCCGCCGGAGCAGGCGGCGAGCACGCTGGCGCTCAGGACGGCGGCGGTGGCCAGACGGAGGCGGCCGGGGCGACTCACGCGTCGATCTCCTTGCTGACGGGGGTGTCGATCGGAATGTCGAGGGGGGCGTCGGCAGCACAGCGGAAGCCGAGGTTCGAGGCGGAGGAGTCCGGCGGTGCCGCCGAGCGGGCGGCGACCCGGTAGCGGTTGCAGTACGAGTCGTGGCACAGGAACGACCCCCCGCGCATGACGCGGACCGTACCAGAGGCCGGTCCCCTCGGATCGCGCCGTGTGCGGGCGTCGTAGGCCGCCGGATCGAACCAGTCGGAGCACCATTCCCACACGTTGCCGACCATCTGGTGCAGGCCGTAGCCGTTGGGGGAGTACGCCGTGGCGGGGGCTGTCGTCGTCCAGCCGTCGTCGGCGGTGTTGGTGGCGGGGAAGCTGCCCTGGAAGATGTTGCACTGCCAGGTGTCGCCGGCCATCAGGTCGTCGCCCCAGGGATAGCGCCGGCCGACGAGGCCGCCGCGGGCGGCGTACTCCCACTCGGCCTCGGTGGGCAGCCGGCTCCCGGCCCACCGGGCGAAGGCGAGGGCGTCGTCGTAGGAGACGTGGACCACCGGATGCTCGGCCCGGTCGTCGAGGTCGGAGCGGGGGCCCTCGGGGTGCCGCCAGTCGGCGCCACGCACACCGACCCACCACGGCGTCGCGGGGGAGCGGCCGAGGACGTCGGCGACCGCGGCCGCGACGTCCGTGTGGAAGACGGCCGAGTAGCCCTCGGTCTCCGCCGTGGTCCGGTGCCCCGTCGCGTCGACGAAGGCGGCGAACGCCCGGTTGGTCACCGTGGTCGTGCCGAGCCGGAAGGCGGACACCTCGACCTCGTGCACCGGAGCCTCGCCGTCCCCCGCGTAGCCGTCGCCGAAGTGGTCGCCGAGGACGGCGTGCCCGGCCGGGATCGCCGCCATCGCCGTCGGGTCGACGCCGCGCGGTCCCGACGCCGGCGCGCCCCCCGCGGTACCCGCGGCGGCGTCGTCGGCCGCCCCCGCGGAGGAGCCGGGGCCGGCAGGGACGCAACAGGGACGCTGATCGGACATCGCCGACCAGTCTGCCCCAGCATGCGATGCGGCCCGGCGAGGCGGGGTCGTCGTTTACCATTCGGGACGTGGAGGAGCAGGATGAGCAGGAGGAGCGCCCGGGTGGGCGCGCGGGCAGACGACAGGGCCCTGCCGTCTCCTCCCTCGACCTGGTCGTCACGCTCGTGGCCGTGGTGGTCGTCCTGGCCGGTCTCAGCTTCGCGCTGATCTTCCCGCCCGACGCCCCGGAGCCTCCCGTCGCCCACGAGGGGCGGCGGGCTCCGGCAGCCGTGACCCCGCCGCAGGTGGCCGCCGACCCGGTCGTCCCCGAGGGTGGCGAGGTCGTGGTGCCGCCCCTGGCCATGGAGGCCGAGAGGCAGTCCGCCCAGCTCGTGTGCCAGGCGCTGATCGGCACCACGGAGCTCACGGCGCTCGCCTACAACATCAAGTCGGCCCGGGCCGGCAGCCTCGAGCGCCTGCTCGGCGTCATGCAGCGCTCCGGCGCCGAGGTCCTCCTGCTCCAGGAGGTGGACAACCGGCGGCGCAGCACGGGCAGCGTCGACCAGGCCGCCTGGTTCGCCGAGCGCCTCGGCGGGTGGAACTCCGCGTTCGGCCGCAACGTGACCTTCGGCGACGGGCTCTACGGCACCGCGGTCGTCTCGAAGTACCCGATCGTGTCCTCCGTGAACACGCCGCTGCCCAACATCGGTCGTGCCCAACCGCGCGGGCTGCTCCACGTCGTGATCGACATCGAGGGCGTCGAGGTCAGCCTCTACAGCACACACCTCGACAACACGTCGGCCAACATCCGCACCCAGCAGGCCAGCCGGATCTCCAGCATCCTGGCCGCCGACCCGCGCCCCAAGCTCCTCGGCGGCGACATGAACACGTGGCCGGGCTCCGGGCCGGAGCAGATCCTCACCTCACGGCTCAGCGACAGCTTCGTCGACGCCGGCAGCGGCAGCGGGCCGACCCACCCGGCGAGTCGACCGCGCACCCGCATCGACTACCTCCTGTACGGCGGCCCCGACCTGACAGCGACCAGCTCCGCCGTCATGTCCGAGGGCGGCTCCGACCACCTGCCGGTCCGTTCGGTCTTCACGCTCGGCGGGATCAAGACGGAGAAGTGCAGCGGCGAGCCCAAGTCCAAGTCCAAGAAATCCGACAAGGCCGGAGAGCCCGAGGAGCCGGCGCAGGAGGAGAGCGGCACGCCGCAGTGACCCGGTTTTCGCCGCGCGCAGGCGGGTATAGTGCCCGGGTCAAAGGGTCGAGAGCCGCCTGCCCCGCCAGGGAGCGCCCGTTCGGAACCCGGTCAATTCTCGGGTGGAGTGGGTAGGAGTCAGGGACGTGGCGAATGTGTGGGGGACCCGGTCGGCTGCGGGACGGACCCGGGCGGTGGCGGCGATCGCCGCGCTGCTCCTCGCGGTCGGGCTGCTGGTCGCCGGACAGGCCGGGGTGACCCGGGCCGACGCCGCACCGGTCGCCGCAGCACCCGCGACCGCGGAGGCCCCGGCGACGCCGGCGGCGAGGAACAAGCCCAACCCGGGCTTCGTCGTCAAGCCCGGCATCACGTTCAACCACCCCTTCAAGAAGAGCAAGCGGGGCGCGATCCATCGCAAGATCGTCAAGACGCTGAAGAACGTCGAGGAGGGCCAGACCGTCCGCATCATGAGCTGGAACTTCGACTCGCCGTACCTCGCGAGCAAGGTCATCGCGGCTCACAAGCGCGGCGTCTCGGTGCAGGTCATCATGGCGCGGGGCCTGGCCCGCGAGCAGGGGATGCACCGTTCCTACGGTGTCCTGCTCCGCGCGCTGAAGAAGGGCAACGCCGACCGGCCCAAGGAGCTGCGCAGCTGGATCCGCACCTGCTCGGCCACCTGTCGCGGCAAGGGCGGCGCGATGCACAACAAGATGATGCTGGTCAGCAGGTCCGGCGCCACCAACTGGATCGTGATGCAGGGCTCGGGCAACTTCACCGGCGCGGCGGCCGTCCAGCAGTTCAACGACTGGACCACGACCACCGAGAACCAGGCCCTCTACGACGGCTGGATGACGATGTGGAACCAGGCCAAGAAGGACAAGAGCTTCCCCGCCCTGCAGTTCACCGTCCCCAGCACCACCATCCCCGGCGCCAGCATCACGACCATGTTCGCCCCCCACCGCGACCAGGTCGACCCCCCGCTCCGGGTCCTCAACAAGGTGCAGTGCAACGGCGCGACCAACACGGCCAACGGCCGCACCAAGGTCCGGGTCGCCAACGCCGTGTGGGGCGACGAGCGCGGGGCACGGATCGCGCGGAAGGTCCGCGAGCTCCACTTCCAGGGCTGTGACGTCCGCGTGGTGTTCATGATGATGTCCGGCAACATCCGGAGCATCCTCGCGCCGGTCCCGGCGAAGCAGATGGTCTACATCACCGGTGAGACCGCCAACAAGTTCAAGGACCGCTACGTCCACCTCAAGGGTCTCTCCGTGGAGGGCAACCTCGACGGCAACCCCGGTGCGAGCGCGGTGCTCTCCAGCAGCGAGAACTGGACCCAGCTCGGCTGGTTCTCCGACGAGCACGACGTGATCTTCTGGGACGACGCCCCGATGGCCGCGAAGTACGCCGACTGGGTGGACATGATCTACAACACCGCGCCGCGCACGCTGGCCAACTACGTCAACTCGGCCGACCCCGACCCGGTGGTCCGGGTCAAGCCGGGCACCGAGTACCTCAGCCCGGAGGACTACCCCTTCCACGAACTCGAGGCCGAGCTCTCCTGATGGCGCTCTCCTGATGGCGCAACGGGTGGTGCTGCACGTCGGCACCATGAAGTCGGGGACCAGCTTCCTGCAGAACGTGCTCGGCGAGAACAAGGCACTGCTGGCCGAGCGGGGCGTGCTCTTCCCCGGCCGTCGGTGGCGCCGGCAGGTGCGGGCGGTCAAGGAGCTGATCGCTCACGGCGGTCCCGGTCAGCCGCCGATGCCGGCGGACGGCCCGTGGCAGCAGCTGGTCGACGAGATCCGGGCCTGGCCGGGCACGGCCGTGGTGTCCATGGAGTACCTCGCCCCCCGCGACGAGGGCCAGATCCAGCGGATCCGCAAGGCCTTCCCGCAGAGCCGGGTCGAGGCGGTGGTCACCTGCCGCGACCTCGGTCGCAACGTCCCCGCGATGTGGCTGGAGTCGGTGCAGAACGGCGGTACCACGGCGTGGCCCGACTTCGTGGCCGCTCTCGGTGACCGCAAGGACGAGAGCGCGGTGGCGAGCCGGTTCTGGCGTCACCAGGACGTTCCGACGATCGCCGCCCGCTGGGCGAAGGGCCTCCAGCGGGGAGCGGTGAGCCTGGTCACGGTGCCGCCTCCGGGAGCCCCGGACGACCTGCTGTGGCGCCGGTTCGCCGAGGTGCTGGGCATCAGCGCGGAGGGCACCCGGCTCGACGTCCGCAGCAACCCGAGCATCGACCTGCCGAGCGCGCTGCTGCTGCTCGAGCTGAACCGGCACCTCCGCCCGGACGGCCGCGGCGAGCTGCCGCCGTTCTACGACCGACAGGTCAAGCACCAGCTGGCCAAGCGGGGACTGTCACTGCGTGCCGGCGGCGGCCAGCGGCTGGGGTACGACGACCCGTGGGCCCGCGCCCAGGGCGAGGAGCAGGTCACCCGCCTCCGCAAGGGCAGGCACCGCGTCGTCGGCGACCTCGACGAGCTCCGTCCACGCCCGGTGCCGGGCCTCCAGCCCGCCGACCTGCCCACCGAGGACGTGCTCGCGGCCGCGATCGACGCCCTGGGCATCGCCCTGGACCGGTGGGCGCGGGTCCGGGCCGGGCAGGACGAGGGGGACCAGGAATGAAGTGGCGGGGACGCCGCGAGACCGGGACCGAGCCCGGACCGGCCGGCACCACCCGGTCGTCGGGGGACGGACTGCCCCGGGTCGCGGCCATCACGATGAGCCGCGACAGTGGCCCGGTGCTGCGGCACTGGGTCGAGCACTACCAGCGTCAGCTGGGTGCCGAGGACGTCTTCGTCATCGACGACCACAGCGTCGACGGCTCGACCGAGGAACTGCCCTGCACGGTGCTGCGCCTGCCCTACCTCGACAAGTACTCCTTCGAGCCGTCCCGGATGGGCATCCTCAGCGGCCTGGCGAAGTCCCTCCTCTTCGCCTACGACGCCGTCCTGCTCGCCGACGCCGACGAGTTCGTCGTCGCCGACCCGGCGCAGCACGCCTCCCTGCGACACTTCGCCGCCGCTCGCGCGGGCACGGATGTCGCCGGGGTCCTCGGCTACAACGTCATCCACCGGGTCGGTGCCGAGCCGGCCCTCGACTTCGACGCGCCGTCGCTGCTGCGGCAGCGGGAGTTCGCCCGGTTCACACCTCTCATGTGCAAGCCGGCCCTCAAGTGGGTCGACGCCGACTGGGCGCACGCCTCGCACGGCATCCGGCACCCGTTCGCGCCGGACCCCGAGCTGTTCATGTTCCACCTCAAGTTCGCCGACCTCGGCCAGCTCGAGCTGCTCGCCGAGCACCGTCACCGGGCGGCGGTCGTCGAGGGCCGGGCGGTGAAGTCCAGCTGGAGCCGGCCGACCGACGAGATCGTCGAGGCGCTGCGGACCGCCGCGGCGCACGTCGAGCAGGCCGAGGCGCAGGGTGAGCTGGGCCGGTTCCGGCCCGGCCCGAAGAAGATCGCGTCGATCGTGGAGAACGAGGGCGACCTGTGGCGTGCGACGGGCGCCGGCCAGCACCTCGCGCTCGTCCGGCCGCCCTATGTCCGGATCCCCGACGAGCTCCGCGACCTGTTCTGACAGGCTGGCCTCCATGAGCAACGAGCCGGTCCTGGCGGTCACGACCGCCGACGAGGAGGGCCTCCTCCTCTCAGGGGTCCTCGAGGACCGTGCGCTCGACGTCCTCTTCGACGACCGGCGGATCTGGTCCTTCTGGTCCCTGCGCGACACCGATGAGGCCGCCCCCGACCGTCCCGGCGAGCGCCGGATCGCGTGGCCCGAGCGGATGCTCCGCTTCCTCGACGGCCCCACCCGGCTCGCTGTCCGCGATCACGTCGCGGGCACCGTCCTGCACGACGAGCAGACGTCCTTCGGCGCCGGTGAGGAGCGGATCGCGTTCGTCAACAAGCAGGGCCTGCCGATCGCGCTCGACAAGTCCGGTCGCTTCCACCCGGAGTTCTCGGTCCGCAGCGGCGACCAGCTCGAGCCGCTGCTCGAGGCGATGCACCTGGTGATCTCCGTCCTCGAGGACGAGGGGATCGCCGCGTTCCCGGCGTACGGCACCCTGCTGGGCGCGGT
The DNA here is from genome assembly GCF_024614185.1 of Nocardioides carbamazepini. GTDB lineage: Bacteria > Actinomycetota > Actinomycetes > Propionibacteriales > Nocardioidaceae > Nocardioides > Nocardioides carbamazepini. The sequence goes on along the minus strand of NZ_JAHTLF010000012.1, from coordinate 88,812 downwards.
CCGGGAGCAGGACTTCCTCGGCCACGACTCCGACGCCGACCTCGGCTACGTCTCCCGGCACGCGTCGCCGGTCGACGTGGTGCGCGAGTCGTTCCGGCTGCAGCGGGCGCTGGCCGCGCGGGGGATGGCGACCTTCCGCTACAGCGGTGGCGCGTTCCGGATCGACGTGGAGGAGAGCGACGGCTCGGTGCGCGGGCTGGACCTCTTCGGCGGCTTCTTCGCCGGCGACGGGAGGCTCTACCTGATGGGCGAGGTGGGGGTGGACTTCCGCGAGGAGTGGATCAACCCGATGTCCACGGTCACGTTGGCGGGTCACGAGTTCCCGGCGCCCGCCGAGCCGGAACGGCTCCTCGAGGCGATGTACGGCCCGCACTGGCGGGTGCCGGACCCGGCCTTCAAGTTCGAGACCTCGGCCGCGACCAAGGCCCGGCTCGACAACTGGTTCCGCGGCCTCTCGCCGTACCGCCGCGACTGGCAGACGAACCGGGACCACCGCAAGGGCCCGGTGGACGCACCCGCATCCGATCTCGCCCGTCAGGTCGCGGCGTCGGCCGCGCCGGGCACGCACGTCCTCGACGTCGGCGCCGGGCGGGGGAGCGACGCGCTGCACCTCGCTCGGGCGGGCTTCCGCACGACGGCCTACGACTACGTGCCGCAGACCCTGCGCAAGGCCGAGCGGCGGGCCGGCCGTGAGGGTGCACCCCTCGACGTACGGACGATCAGCCTCACCCAGCTCCGTTCGGTCCTCGCCGAGGGCGCCCGGGTCGCGCGCCAGGAGGGGCCCCGCGCCGTGCTGGCGCGCCACGTGCTCGACGCGACGACCGAGCGCGGTCGCGAGGGCGTGCTGCGGTTCGCTGCGATGGCGCTGCGCGGCGGGGGCCGGCTGCACGCCGAGTTCGCGACGGGCGAGGGGGAGACCGACGAGGGTTTGTATCCTGTTCCACTCGACGGGGTCCTCGCGTCGATCGGGCGGTTCGGCGGATCGGTCGTGTCGGCCGATGTCGAGCCCGGCGCCGACGGCCGAGCCGGCCGGGCCGTCGTGATCGCCCAGTGGTGAGTCCGGTGAGTGCAGTGGTGAAGGATGAGATGACACAGAATCGCTGGAACCTGTTCGCGACCGTGCGTGCGCAGCGGCTGCGGATCGAGGCTCTCGAGGCCGAGGTGGTCGAGCTGCAGCGGCACTACGTGCGGGTCGCGGAGCTGGTCGACGTCGTCCAGGAGCTGCTGCTCCCCGTCGCCCAGCGCGACGAGGCCCGGATCGCCGAGGCGATCGAGGCGTTCGACAAGAGTCTGTAGGGAACCGGTCGTGGCCCGTCGCGTCTTCGTCCACATCGGCCTGCCCAAGACGGCCACCACCTATCTGCAGACCATCGTCTGGTCCTCCCGGGACCGGCTGCGGGAGGACGGGGTGCTGTTGCCCGGGCTGGGCCGCTTCGACCACCTGTGGAGCAGCCGGATCGTGCGCGACGACCCGCGGCTGCCCCAGGCGTCCGAGGAGCACCGCACGGCGTGGGAGCGGCTGCGGGCCGAGATCGCGGCGTACGACGGCGACGCGCTGGTCACCCACGAGTTCTTCGCCGCGGCGAGTGCCGAGCAGGCCAGCCGGATGGCCGATCAGCTCGCCCCCGCCGAGGTGCATGTCGTGATCACCGCCCGCGACCTGCTGGGGCTGTTCACGGCCAGCTGGCAGGAGAGCCTGAAGAACCGCGGCACGGTGCCGATGGGCGACTACTCCCGCGAGGTCTCCGAGGACCCCCGCGACGTGTGGAACTGGCGCACCCTCGACCTGCACCTGGTCCTCCGGCGCTGGTCGGAGGCTGTCGCGCACGAGCGGATCCACGTGCTCCCGCTCGACACGTCCGCCCCGCGCGACGAGATCTGGCAGCGGTTCGCCGGGCTGCTCGGTCTGCGTGCGGACGCCTACGACCTGAGTCGCTCCTTCCCCAACGAGTCGATGGGCGTCGTCGAGGCCGAGGTGCTGCGCCGGGTCAACGAGCATCTGGTCGCGCGCAAGGCGCTGGGACCGGCCCGCGATCGCGGCATGTTCATCCGCACCTTCCTCGCCGACGAGCGGCTGGTGCCGCGCCAGGGCGAGAAGTTCTGGCCGCAGCCGGATCGGGTCGCCGAGTGCCGGGCGCGCAACGAGGCCGCCCTCGACTACCTGCGCACCCATCCGGTCGACGTGGTGGGCGACCTCACCCGGCTCGAGATCCCGGCGGACCTGCCGCCCCGTCGTACGCCGGACTCGGTGACGGAGGCCGAGGTGTCCGCGGTCGCCACCGACCTCGTCGCGACCCTGCTCGCCGACGTCCGCGACCTCCGGGTCGAGCGGGCCGTTCCTCCCGAGACGGGCCGGCGCGGCCTGCGGGGCGTTCTGCGTCGCCGCTGACCTGTGTCGGTGTCGGTGCCCGCGTCATCCAGGCTCAGGAGGCGGGCCGCGACGAGAGATCGTGGATGACACGCTCCCGCACGGCGGCATAGGCCGACTTGTTCTGCGACCCGACGGCGCCCGCGTAGTGCACGGCGGCGTACTTCGTCAGCAGCAGTGAACGGCGCTCGATCCACCGGTCGGTGAGCGGCCCCGGCTTCAGCTCACGCAGGTAGTGGGCGCCGATCATCCCGGGCCAGGAGACGACGCGCCGGTCCGAACGCCGGGGGTCGGTGCGCATCGCCCGGCTGTTCTGCAGGTCCCGCGCGCCGTCGATCAGGGTGATCCGCGCCGGGTCGTAGCGCTCGACCTCTCGTCGTTCGACCATGGACTTGACCTGGACGCCCCGGATCGAGCCCCGCTCGGTGTCGATGACGAGGAAGTCGGCGTTGGCGGAACCGGCCCACCGCTCGAACTGGGGCGGGCCGGGCAGGACGATCAGTCGCCGGTTGCGTCGGGTCAGGTCGAGCAGGGCGATGTAGGCGTCGATCTCGGTGAGCGCGCCGGTGTGCATGGCTCGGCCGATCCGGGCCTCGTCGCCGAAGAACAGGTCGTCCTCGATGAGCAGGTTGCGATACTCCGCGAACGTCAGGACCTCCCGGGCCAGGTGGAAGCAGGTCGACTCCACGATCTCGCGCCCGGCCAGGCCCGGGATGCCGCACAGGAACGAGGCCCAGAACGTCCCGGCGTGGGCGTTGAGCCGGTGGAAGCTCAGCTCGCTGCTCAGGAGGGCGAGATCGTCGAGGAACTCGGTGATCCCGGCGGCATCCGACTCCTCGAGGCTGTCCGCCCGGGAGTCGACCCATCGTTCGACGAAGCCGCTGACGCCCCCGAAGCCGGCGTTGGCCCAGGCGGTGTAGGTGAGGCTGAAGGCCCTGATCTGCTCCAGCGGCGGTGCCTGTCCCAGTGCGAGGGCGTCGTGGAGGATCTCGCCCCACTGGACCGCGAGACGGCGGACGTCGACGAGCCTGGCCTCCAGCTCGGTGGGGTAGCTCGGGTAGCGGCCCGGCTCCCGGCGGTAGGGCGCGACGAACTCGTCGAACTCCATGGCTCACCCCCCCGTCGGACCAATGCGCGTCATCATGCCCCGTTACCCAGCATGCTATAGAAGGCCATACCTGTCTGGTGTTCGCGAAAAGGCCTTGTCGTGACGATGTCGTGGTGCCGTGGGACGACGAGGTGGCCCGCCTGCTCGGCGGGCGGGTGCGCCAGCTTCGCGAGCGGCGGGCGATGTCCCAGGAGGCGCTGGCCTGCCGCGCCGGCTGTTCCAAGAACCACGTGCAGGTGATCGAGGCCGCGGGACGGGCCGATCTGGGCCGGCCGATCAATCTGCGGTTGAGCACGCTGTTCGGCCTCGCCGACGCCTTGGGCGTCGAGCCGTGGGACCTGGTCAGGGAGCCGGCTGCCGGCGCCTGATCCGCAGTTCGCGGATCCGGGGTGATCTCCCCGGAATAATGACAATGGTGTCATTCGGCGAATTACATGATTGTAGTTATTCGCGCTGTATGGACATGGTGAAGTTGTTACTGGTGTGATTCCTGAGGCAATTGTTCGCTCGGTGCATTCGGCACCGTTTTCCGGGAGGTCCCATGCGCACCCAGAGCTCGCTTCGACGGCCCCGATGGTCCCGTGGTCTACCGGCGACGGTCGCGGCGCTCGCGGTCCTGGCGACCCTCCTGGTCCTCGCGACCACCACCACTGGCGGCGGGCGGGGCGAGCTCGAGAACGCCGCGGCCGCCACCGACCCCGGCAGCACGAGCGGCATCCGCATGGTGCAGGCCAACATCAAGTCCGGCATGTCGGGCTCGAACACCGCCTCCGACCTCGGGCAGGTCTTCGCCCAGCTGCCGGACTTCATCACCTACAACGAGGTCTCCAGCCGTCCCGACGCCATGCTGGCGCCTCCGGGCTATGCCATCCAGCGCACCCCGGGCACCTACACGGGAGCGACGGCGGTGGTCTGGGACACCACCCGCTGGACCAAGATCGCCTCCGGCACCTACAACATCTCCGAGGTGTGGGGGAAGTCCAAGAAGCAGAAGGTGCACTGGGGCGTGCGGTACGCCAACTGGGTCACCGTGCGCAACGCCGAGGGCAAGACGGTCTCCGTCGTCGCGGTGCACTTCGCGCCGGCGACGAAGTACACGATGGGCCTGACGGTGCCGTCGTACCAGCGGATGGCCGCCCTCGCCCAGACCCTGTCGGCACACGGCCCGGTGCTCATGGGCGGTGACGTCAACGTCAACTTCCGCACGGCGGCCTACCCGCGCAACGAGATCGCCGCGCTGGGCCTGGTCAACGTCTTCGACCTGTTCGGCGTCGCCCCGGCCACGCACGACAGTGGCGCGGTCATCGACCACGCCTACCTCTACCAGGGCGACCCGCTGCTCCCGGTGACCAACCTGACCACCGTGGGGCTCCACTCCGACCACCACCTGGTCGTCGTCGACCTCGGCAACGTCGGTCAGCGTGCCGGTGCCTTCGCACCCGGCTGGATGTCCAACAAGGACGACGCCAAGACCACCTGGCGCCTGGCCCGCAGCGCCATCGACCAGGCTCCGCCGGGATCGGCCCTCCACCTGGCGAGCAAGAAGCTCGCGGGCAAGGGCATCTACAAGGCGATCGTGAACGCCCGCGCCCGCGGCGTCGAGGTGCAGATCATCACGGGGCACCGCAAGGCCACCTCGCTCGACACCAAGCTCGCGAAGCTGCTCGGCACGAAGAAGAAGCACAAGTCCTGGGCCAAGCGGAAGTCGAACTGGGGCAAGACCGGCCTGCCGCGGGCGCTCGTGCTCGCCAGCACGTCCGGGGGCACTCGCGCCGTCCGGATCGACTTCAACCGGTCGTGGGTCCCCAAGGACCAGAAGCGCTCCGGCTCGGTCGCCCAGATCCGCTCGGACCAGTTCGGCTACGACGAGATGTTCGTCCGCTTCTTCGCGGCGGTGGGACGCTCCATCTGAACGCCGTCCGAAGGCTCGATGACATGACTCTTGTCACTGACCTCGGGCACTGTTCGGGGGGCGCCGGCGGGTCGGTTCGCGGGTACAGTGCTCCGGCACGACCAGTGCTGTGCCGTTGCTGAAGGGGAAGAGCTGATGACCCGGCTTTGTCAGACCGAAGGCCTCTCCGAGGACCAGTCCGAGATCCTGAAGGCCGTGCGGGTCTTCGTGGACGAGCAGATCATCCCGGTGGCCCAGGAGCTCGAGCACTCCGACACCTACCCGCAGGAGATCATCGACGGGCTCAAGGAGCTGGGCGTCTTCGGCCTCACCATCCCCGAGGAGTTCGGCGGCCTGGGCGAGTCCCTGCTGACCTACGCCCTGGTGGTCGAGGAGATCGCGCGCGGCTGGATGAGCGTCTCCGGTGTCATCAACACCCACTTCATCGTGGCCTACCTGCTGATGCAGCACGGCACCGAGGAGCAGAAGCAGAAGTACCTGCCGCGGATGGCGACGGGCGAGGTCCGCGGCGCGTTCTCGATGTCCGAGCCCGGCCTGGGCTCCGACGTCTCCGCGGTCTCCACCAAGGCGACCAAGCAGGACGACGGCAGCTACTCGATCACCGGGCAGAAGATGTGGCTGACCAACGGCGCCACGTCGACGCTCGTCGCGCTGCTCGTCAAGACCGACGAGGGCGCCGAGAGCGTCTACAAGAACATGACCACCTTCCTCGTCGAGAAGGAGCCCGGCTTCGGCGAGACCGCCCAGGGCGTCACCGTGCCCGGCAAGATCGACAAGATGGGCTACAAGGGCGTCGAGACGACCGAGCTCATCCTCGAGGGCCACCGGATCGCCGCGGACCAGATCCTCGGCGGCGAGCCGGGCAAGGGCTTCTTCCAGATGATGGACGGCGTCGAGGTCGGCCGCGTCAACGTCGCCGCGCGCGCGTGCGGCCTGGCCTGGCGGGGCTTCGAGCTCGGCGTGGCCTACGCCCAGCAGCGCAAGACCTTCGGCAAGATCATCGCCGAGCACCAGGCCGTGCTCTTCCGGATCGCGGAGATGGCGACCAAGGTCGAGGTCGCGCACAACATGATGGTGCGCGCCGCCCGCCTCAAGGACACCGGCCAGCGGATGGACGTCGAGGCCGGCATGGCCAAGATGGTCGCCTCCGAGTACGCCAACGAGGTCGTGGAGGACTCCTTCCGGATCCACGGGGGCTACGGCTACTCGAAGGAGTACGAGATCGAGCGGCTGATGCGCGAGGTCAAGTTCATGCTCATCGGTGAGGGCACCTCGGACATCCAGAAGATGATCATCGGCCGGTCGCTCCTCAAGGAGTACAAGCTCAAGTGACCAGCGGCGCGCCCTCGGGGAACACACAGGGCTCGAAGACGTGGTCGGGCAACTTCTTCGAGGACTTCCAGCTCGGCCAGGTGATCCGCCACGCCACGCCGCGCACCGTGACCGAGGGCGACCGCGCCGTCTACGGCTCGCTGTACCCGACCCGGTTCGCGGTGCCGTCGTCGGCGGCCTTCGCCGCGTCGGTCGGCCTCGCGGCGCCGGACGGAACGGGGCACCCGGTCGAGGAGCTGATCGCGTTCCACATCGCCTTCGGCAAGACGGTGCCGGACGTCTCGCTGAACGCCGTGGCCAATCTCGGCTATGCCGAGTGCCGCTTCCACCGTCCGGTGGTGCCCGGCGACACGCTCAGCACCACCTCCGAGGTGATCGGGCTCAAGCAGAACTCCAACGGCAGGAGCGGCGTGGTCTACGTCCGCTCGACCGCCACCAACCAGCGCGGCGAGATCGCTCTGGACTGGGCGCGCTGGGTGATGGTGCACAAGCGCGATCCCGAGGCGCCGGCCCCGGATGCGGTCGTGCCCGAGCTCGCCCCCGCGGTCGCCGCGACCGACCTGATCGTGCCCGCCGGCCTCGACTTCTCGTCGTACGACGCGGAGGCGGCCGGCGAGCCGCATCGCTTCGACGACTACGTCGTGGGGGAGCGGATCGACCACGTCGACGGCGTCACGCTGACCGAGTCCGAGCACCAGCAGGCGACCCGGCTGTGGCAGAACACCGCGAAGGTGCACTTCAACGTCGAGGCCCGCCCCGACGGCAACCGCCTGGTCTACGGCGGTCACGTGATCTCGATGGCCCGGGCGCTGTCGTTCAACGGGCTGGCCAACGCCCAGCTGATCGCCGCGATCAACGCGGGCGCGCACACCGCCCCGGCCTTCGCGGGCGACACGATCTACGCGTGGTCCGAGGTCCTGGACAAGGCCGAGGTCCCGGGTGACCGCAACATCGGGGTGCTCCGGCTCCGGCTGGTCGCGACCAAGGGCCGCGACCCCTCGATGACCCTGCGCGGCGAGGACGGCAAGTACGGCCCCGGCGTGCTGCTCGACCTCGACTACTGGGCGTTCGTCCCGCGCTGAGCGGCGCTCACCCGGCGGGGACGACCTCCACGGCCTTGATCGTGTAGGTCACCTCGTCGTCGACGGCCTGGGCGATCCGGTCGAGCATGACCGAGCCGGGATGGTCCTGGCCGTCGGGCCACTCCACCCTGGCCTTGGCGACCTGCGGGTCGTTGGCCATGGCGATGATCTCGTCGATGGTGAGCCGGGCGAACTCCGGGGCCGGGCGACCGGCGGTCGGGCCGTCGAGGGACGTCGCGTCGGTGACCTCGCCGTCGCGGACGACGACCTCGACCGTCCCCACCTGGGGGCAGTAGCAGAGCACCTCGAGCTGGTAGCTGTAGTCCTGGGGCGCATAGGCCGGGTACGCCCCCGTGCCGGTCGGGTCGGGTGAGCCGGTCGTCGCGGTGCTGGTCTCGCCCGCGCTCGGGCTCGCCGACGCCGTCGTCCGGTCCGCCGCGCGGTCGGACTCCTTGCTGCATGCGGACGCCGTCAGCAGCAGGGGGACGGTCAGTGCGGCGAGGGTGGCGCGGGTGGCTGTCGGACGCATGGTGCTCATGATGCCTGGGACGTCCGGCGGTGCCCAACGGTTCCCCTCACACCCCCACACCAGCAGACTGGAACACGTTTCATTCTGGGCGTGACCTGGGTCACGTGCGCCTCGTTGGTCGGACAGCGGTCCGACTCAAGATGAGGTGAGTGATCAGTGGTGACGAGCACACGCTTGCGCAGGACGACCGGGGTCGTCCTGGTCCTGCTGGCGCTCACGGCCTGTGGTTCCCAGCTCGACCCGGCGACCGTCGCGAAGGCGAGCGGCCAGGACGGTACGACGGGGACCAGCTCCGGCACGACGGGCGACACCGGGCTCCCGGCCGGTGAGGTGCCGGCCGCCGGCGACGTACCGGCCGGGGGAGAGGCGCCTGCCGCCGGTCCCGCGGGTGACCCGGGTGCGCCGGCTGCCGGAGGCACGGGCGGTGCCGGCGCGGCTGCCGACGGCGGGAAGGCCAAGGGCAAGGGCTCGCCGACCGGCGGTGCCAAGGCCGCCTCCTGCGAGGGCTTCAAGAACCAGACCGGCATCACCGACAGCACGATCTCCCTGGCCAACGTCTCGGACATCTCCGGGCCGGTGCCCGGCATCTTCGAGTCGGCGCAGCAGGCGACCCGCGCCTACGTGGAGTACTTCAACTCCCAGAACACGATCTGCGGCCGCAAGCTCGCGCTGACGAACCTCGACAGCCGGGCCGACGCCGGTGCCGACCAGCAGGCCTACATCAAGGCCTGCAGCGACGCCTTCGCCGCCGTCGGATCGATGTCCGCCTTCGACTCGGGCGGCGCCGCCACCGCCGACTCGTGCGGGCTTCCCGACATCCGCTCGACGATCGTCAACCCGGAGCGCCAGTCCTGCAAGTCGTGCTTCGGCGCCTACTCGATCCGCACCAACCTGATCTCCGACGCGGCGTCGAAGTGGTTCGCGCAGAAGTTCCCCGACGCCGTGAAGAACGCAGCGGTGCTCTACATCAACGCCGGCGCCGCCCCGGTCAACGCCAAGAGCATGGCGGCCGGCTTCGAGAAGGGCGCCGGCTGGAAGGTCAACTACCTCCAGGGCATCGACGTGGCCGAGTTCAACTTCGCGCCGTACGTCCAGCAGATGAAGGACAAGGGCATCCGCGCGGTCACCTACCAGGGGCCGTACCAGAACTCGGTGAAGCTGCAGCAGGCCATGGCCCAGCAGGGCTTCAAGCCCGACTTCTACCTGCAGGACCCGACGATCTACGACCGGCGCTACATCCAGCAGGCGGGCTCGGCGGCCGAGGGCGTGTACATCTACTCGGCCAACGACCTGTTCGAGAACACCAACAACGCCGAGGTGCAGCTCTACCTGTCCTGGCTGCAGCAGGTGAAGCCGGGGGCGATCCCCAACTACTACGGTCTCTACGCGTGGTCCGCGGCCCGGCTGTTCGTGGAGAAGGCGATCTCGCTCGGCGGCAAGCTGACCCGGGAGTCCCTGGTGGGCGCGCTGCGGGCGACGAGCGCGTGGACCGGCAATGGCGCGCACACGGCGATGAACCTCTCGGCGGCCACCACGCCGCCGTGCCTGAAGGTCGTGCAGTACACCGGCGGCAAGTGGCAGCAGGTCTCGCCGGGCGACTACATGTGCGGCACCGTCGTCGACTCCGGCATCGGGGGCTGACGGTCGGTGTCCTCCCTCTTCGCCTTCACCCTGCTGGGCCTGTTCACCGGCGCGGCGTACGCGATCATGGCCAGCGGCCTGGTGCTGACCTACACGACCACCCGGGTGTTCAACATCGCGCACGGCGCGTTCGGCATGTTCCTGTCCTTCGTGTTCTGGGACTTCACCCAGCGCCAGGGCGTGCCGACCGTGCTCTCGCTGATCCTGGTCCTCGGCGTCGTGGCACCGGCGATCGGCTGGTTCGTCCAGCGCTTCGTGACGCGCGGCCTCGGCGAGGGGCCGGTGTCGGTGGCGCTCGTGGTCACCGTCGGCCTGCTGGTGGGCCTGATCGGACTGGCCCAGCAGATCTGGCCGCCGGAGCCGCGGGTGCTGCTGCCCTTCTGGTCGGACACCGGCTGGCGGATCGGCGACACCTACGTCACGGCCCACCAGCTGGTCACGCTGCTCTGCGCGATCGCGGTCGCCTTCGGCCTCTACCTCCTGCTCAGCCGCACCCGGATCGGCACGGCGATGCGCGCCTCGGTCGACAACCCCGAGCTGCTCAAGCTCTTCGGCGGCAAGCCGGACCGGGTCGCGGCGCTGTCGTGGGCGATCGGCATGTCGCTCGCCGCACTCGGCGGCATCCTGCTGACGCCGGTGGTCCAGCTCGACTACTACGCGCTCACGCTGCTGGTCATCAACGCCTACGCCGCCGCCATGCTCGGCCGGCTCAAGAGCCTCCCGATGACCTTCGCCGGAGCGATGACGCTGGGCATCCTCGAGTCGTGGGCGGTCGGCTACCTCCCCACCGACGGCTTCCTCGCGTCCTTGCGCCCGGTGATCCCCGCTCTCTTCCTGTTCGCGATCGTGGTGCTGATGCCCCAGGCCCAGCTCCGGATCGGCCAGGTCAAGGGCATCGTCACCGCGCCGGTCCCGTCGCTGCGGATGTCGATCGGCTCCGGCTCGGGGCTCCTGCTGGTCGCGCTGCTGCTCGTCAACCTCGTCGCGCCCAACCAGGTGGTGCTCATCGGCGTCGCGGCGACGTACGCGATGGTGATGCTGTCGCTGGTCCTGCTGACCGGGTACGGCGGGCACGTCTCGCTCGCCCAGTTCACCTTCGCGGGCGTCGGCGCGCTCGCCTACGCCAAGCTCGACGAGCCGAACCTCTTCGGGCTGCTCGTGTCGGCGCTGATAGCGGCCGCGGTCGGCGCGCTCGTCGCGCTGCCGGTGCTGCGGCTGACCGGTCTCTACCTGGCACTGTCCACGATGGCGTTCGCCGTCCTCATGGACAAGGTCGTCTTCAACGCCGACTTCGCGTTCAAGTTCAACGGCACCCTGGCCGCGGAGCGGCTCTCGATCCTCGGGCTGCGGATCGGGTCGGACACCTCCTACGTCTGGTTCATGGTGCTGGCCTTCGTGCTGCTCTCACTGGGCCTGCTGGTGCTGCGCCGCGGCGCGCTGGGCCGGCTGCTCATCGCGATGCGCGACAGCCCGTCGGCCTGCGGCACGCTCGGGCTGGACATGCGCTGGTTCCGGGTCGGGCTGTTCGCGCTGTCGGCGGGCATCGCCGGCCTGGCGGGCGGGCTGTTCGCCGGCCTGCGCGGCACGGTCGGCGCCGCGGACTTCCTCTACTTCCAGTCGCTGCTCGTGCTGCTGCTGGCCGTCGTCTTCGGCGCCACCTCGGTGACCGGCGCGCTGCTCGGCGGCGTCGCGCTGATGCTGCTGCCCGAGTTCCAGGCGGCCTCGCCGGGCATGGCCGGCCTGCTGTTCGCCGTGATCGGCTTCGGCGCGGTGCTGCTCGGCCGCGACCCCAACGGCATCGCCAACCACCTGTTCCGGGTGGGGCGCTGGCTGCGCGCGCGGGTCGCACCGGGGCTGGAGGGGCGGTTGCAGGGACTGCTGCCGCGCGGGGGGACCGCCGACGGCGCGGACGGCGCGGTCGACGTACCGCTGGTGGACGTGCCGCTGGCGGACGTGTCGGGTGGCCCTGACGGAGGCGCCGCCGGCACCAGGGTGATCGAGAAGGTGGTCTGACGTGGCGCTGCTCGAGGTCGACGACATCGTGGTCCGGTTCGGTGGCGTGACCGCCGTCAACCGGGCGACGTTCACCGCGGACCGTGGCGTGATCACCGGTCTGATCGGTCCCAACGGCGCCGGCAAGACGACCTGCTTCAACGTGATCACCGGCCTGCAGCGACCCACGAAGGGCCGGGTCCGCTACCGCGACCGCGACGTGACCGGCTGGCCCGTCCATCGGCGCGCCCGGCACGGCGTGGGCCGCACCTTCCAGCGGCTCGAGGCCTTCGGCTCGCTGTCGGTGCGCGACAACGTCCGGGTCGCCCACGAGATCCACGGGGGGCCGCTCACCTGGCTGGGTGGGTCGCTCATTGGCCGGCGGGGCACCGGTCGAGGTGGCGGCGTCGACCTGCTGCTCGACCGGGTCGGGATCGCGGAGTACGCCGACGAGCGGGCCGACTCGATCCCGACCGGCACCGCGCGGCTGCTCGAGCTGGCCCGGTGCCTGGCCGGCGACCCGCAGCTGCTGCTCCTCGACGAGCCGTCCTCGGGCCTCGACGAGACCGAGACCGACGCCTTCGGGAGGCTGCTCGTCGACCTCGCCGCCGAGGGCTGCTCGATCCTCATGGTCGAGCACGACATGGACCTGGTGATGAGCGTGTGCCACGACATCCACGTGCTCGACTTCGGCGAGATCATCGCCTCGGGCGCGCCGGCCGACATCCGCACCGACCCGAACGTCCAGCGTGCCTACCTCGGCTACGCCGAGACCGATGGCGACACCGGGGTGCTGGAGCCGGTGGCGCAGGAGGTGCTGTCATGAGCGTCCCGATCCTCGACGTCATCGACCTGCATGCCGCCTACGGGCGGATCGAGGTGCTGCGCGGGGTCGACCTGTCCGTCCCGCGCGGAGCGGTGATGGCCCTGCTCGGCCCCAACGGTGCCGGCAAGTCGACCCTGGTGAAGGTGGTCAGCGGCCAGAAGGAGGCCACCTCGGGGGACATCCACCTGGCCGGCGTGCACGTCCAGGCAGCTCGCTCGGACGATCTCGCCAGGGTCGGTCTGTGCACGATCCCCGAGGGCCGCTCGGTGTTCCCGAACCTCACCGTCGAGGAGAACCTGGTCCTCATGTCGTACGCCGGCGTGCCGGCCGGCGCGATCCTCGACACCGCCTATGCCTACTTCCCGCGCCTGCACGAGCGCCGGCACCAGCTGGCCGGCACCATGTCGGGCGGCGAGCAGCAGATGCTCGCCATGTCGCGGGCGCTGGCCTCCGACCCGGCGCTGCTCCTGCTCGACGAGCTGTCGATGGGCCTGGCGCCGCTGATCGTCGACGAGCTCTACGAGACCGTCGCCCGGATCGCCGAGTCCGGCGTCTCCATCCTCTGCATCGAACAGTTCGCCCGCACCGCGCTGCGGGTCGCCGACTACGCCGCCGTGATGAGCGGCGGTCGCATCGTCGCCACCGGCGAGCCCGGCGAGATCCTCGACACCATGGCCGACGTCATCCTGGGAGGGGCGGCATGAGACAACCCACGAAGCTCTTCGTCACCGGGGGCATGATCGGCTCGCTCGCCCTGCTGGCGGCCGGTCCCGCGGCGATGCCGGCGGGGGCCGACGACGGCGCCGCCGCGGCGTACGGCGGCTACACCGCACAGGCCTGGTCGGCCCCGATCCGGGTCGAGGTCTTCGAGCCGAGCCTGCCGATCCCCGTCGACGCCGGCATCGCCCAGCTGGAGTTCGACATGGGCTACAGCAAGGTCAAGGCCGACTCCGGCGAGTCGCGGGGGAGGGCGAGCCTGTTCTGGCCGGGCGACCCGGTGGGCGAGGGCCTGAAGACCTTCGCCGAGCAGCTCGGGATGCCGTCGAACCCGCTCACCGACGGCGGCTACCCGGTGCAGGTCAACTCGCAGTACCCCGGCGACACGCCGACCCAGAAGGACGAGTCGATCCCCGGCGCGATCATGACGACGACCTCGGGCGACAGGACCGCGTCCGCCGAGACCGGGTTCTCGCCCGACGGCGCCGTGCTCGGACCCGAGGGCGCCACCGCGGACCCGGGGACCAAGAGCGGCCTGCTGGACCTGCTCAACGGCGTCACCGGACTGCTCACCGATGGTCTGGGCGGGGGTCTGGGCGGCGGCCCGGCCGGCGGGCAGTCCCGGGCGGCCGCGCCCGGCCTGCCGCCCCAGCTGGCCGCGCTCATCGACATCGACGGCTACGTGTCGACCAGCCGGATGGACGCCACCCAGGGCAAGGTCGTCGGCGTCTCCCGGGCGACGCTCGGCGAGATCCGGCTCCTCGGCGGACTGATCACCCTCGGCGGCGTCGAGGCCGTCGCGAAGTCGACCTCCGACGGCGCCACCGGTACGGCGACCGGGTCGGCCACGTGGGGCCGGCTCGCGATCGCCGGGCAGGAGTTCGGCATCGGTCCGGACGGTGCGATCACGATGGGCAAGACCGTGCCGATCCCCGGCCTCGACAAGCTGCCGCTCGACGCGCTCAAGGCGCTCGGCGTCACCATCGAGGTGCCCCAGCAGGTCCGCACCGTCGAGGGCGATGCCGGCACCAGCGTCTCGGAGGGCCTGCGGATCACCATCGACACCCAGCTCCTCGCTCCGCTGCTCAAGACGCTGCCCACCAACCTCCTCGCGGAGCTGATCCCGGCCCAGGCCGGTCCGCTGAAGGGCATCGTGTCCGGACTGTCCAACCTCGCGCCGAAGGTCGTCGTCACGCTCGGCATCGCCGAGGCGGAGGTGGACACGGTGCCGCCGATCGAGATCCTCGCCCCGCCGCCCGCGGCGGAGGCCGCGCCGCCGGCAGCCGCCCCCGAGGCGGCGCCCGCACCCGAGGCAGGCGGGGTCGGCGTACCGTCGGCCGTCGTGCCGGTGCCGGCACCGGTCGGGGCGATCCCGCCGGCGGGTGCTGGGTCGGCCGGCGACCTGGCGGGCGCCGCACCGGCCAGCGCCGGACTGCCCGAGCTGTTCTCCATCCCCGGCATGCTCCTCGTCGCGGCCTTCGCCGTCGCGGCGGTCGCCGGATCCTGGTTCCGCCGGCTCGGGGCCGCGGCCCTCGGCATCGGCTCCTCCTGCCCCCACGGCCTCGACAGCGGCCTTCCCGACCTCCGAAAGGCCTGAGCCATGACCACAGCCGCCACCCCGTCCGGCAGTCGCGCCGGCCGTCTGCAGGGCCTGCCACGAGCGGGGGAGCCCGTCGGCCGCTCCGGCATCGCGCCGCTCAAGGACAACCACTACGCCCTGCTCCAGGTCGTGCTCTTCTGGGCGGGCGCGATCATGCTGCCGCTCGGGATCGTGGTGATCATCCTGGGCTGGTACGGCGCCGCCAACACGCCGTACCAGTGGGACCAGATGTCCTACGTCGTCTCCGGCGGCATGCTCGGCCTCGGCCTGACCTTCGTCGGCGGCTTCCTCTACTTCGGGGCCTGGCTGGCACGGATCGCGGCCGACGGCCGGGAGTCGTCGAAGCGGCTCGCCGACACGCTGCTGGTGCTCGCCGAGGTCACGGCGACGACCGCGCGCACCGACGAGCATGGCCTCGACGTGGGTGCGATCCCCGTCGTCGCGGGCGGCGGCACCACCATGCACCGGCGCGACTGCGCGCTGATCGCGCATCGCGACGACCTCGCCCCGGTGGGCGAGGACAACGCGCACCTGGCTGCGTGCCGGGTGTGCCGGCCGACCGCTCGGCGCTGACCGCGATTGGTTCCGCCGACCCGGCTCAGATGAAGCCCGAGATGACGCCGACCCGGCGCAGATTGAACTTCAATCTGCGCCGGGTCGGCGTCAATTCCGATGAAGACTGCGCCGGGTCGGCGTCACCTCGGATCCGCCGCGCGCGGCGAACCAGCGGGCCAGGGGGAGCAGGCTGAGGACCAGGACCATCGGCACGACGAAGCCGAACCGCAGCTCGTCCTGCCCGACGACACCGGTCAGCACCGCGCCGAGCAGGCCACCGACGTAGTTGAACTGGTTGAACCGGGCGATCACCGCGTCCACCCGCTCGACCGAGCCGCCGGCGATCCGCGCCGCCGCCGAGAAGCTCAGCGGTGCCACGACGGAGATGCCGGCGCCGGTCACCGTGAAGCCGAGGACGGCGACCGGCCACGTCGGCGCGGCCGTCACCACCACCAGACCGGCGCAGGCGACCACCGCGCCGACGCGCAGGACCGGCGTGACGCCGTACCGCTCGACGAGGGAGTCGCCGGCCAGGCGCACCACCAGGCTCGCCATCAGGTACGGCAGGGTCGCCAGCGCGACCCAACGGGAGGGCGCGTCGACGACGTCGTCGAGGTAGACGGCGCCCCAGGTCTGCGCGGCGGTGTCGACCATGTAGAACACGACCATGCCCAGGCCGACCATGAGGATCGGCCGCCACGGGATCGCCGGACCGGTGGTCACGCCGGTGCCACCCGGCGCCTCCGTGCCCTCGTCGCGGGGCAGGAACGCCACCCCGGCGGCGAGCAGTGGGACCACGGCGATCACGGCGGTCCATGCGAGGTCGACGTCCGCGGTCGCGAGCGTGACGGCGGCGCCGAGCAGGCCGCCGAAGGTCCAGGCGCCGTGGAAGCTCGGGAGGATGGTGCGGCCGTAGCGCCGCTCCAGGGCGACCGCCTGCATGTTGGTGGTCGCGTCGACCATGCCCAGGCCCACGCCGTACACGCCGACGCCGAGGAGGTACGCCGCCCACACGGGCGATGCGAGCATCAGCGCGGCACCGCCCGCGACCAGCACCAGGCCGGCCCGCAGCACCCGGGCGCTCGCCGTCCGGGCGGCGAGCCGCTCCGCGAGCACCGATCCGCCCCCCGCGAGCAGCACGATCGCCAGCAGGACCCCCGAGATCGCCAGCTCCGACAGGTCCCAGCGGTCCTTGAGGTCGGGCAGACGGGTGGTGAGCCCGATGAAGACGAAGCCCTGGGTGGCGAAGCCGAGCGCGACGGCCAGCCGGTAGCGGGCCAGCGTGCCGGTCGGGAGGTCGGTCGAGGGCATGCCGGGATCCTGCCACCGTCGGGGCCGCCGCGCGCCCGACTGGCAGGATGTCCGCATGGCCGATTCCGCGTTCCTGGCCCGCCACGGCGCGACGGAGTGGAGCGTGTCCGGGCGGCACACCTCCCGCACGGACCTGCCCCTGCTCCCCGAGGGCGAGGAGGTCGCGCGCGGGCTGGCCGCCCGGCTCGCGGGTGTCGCCTTCGCCGAGGTCCTGACCAGCCCGCTGCGGCGCGCCCGGCGCACCGCCGAGCTCGCGGGCTTCCCCGACGCGGAGGTCTGCGACGACCTCCGTGAGTGGGGCTACGGCGACTACGAGGGCCGCACCACGGCCGAGATCCGCGAGCAGGTGCCCGGCTGGACCGTCTGGACCCACCCGTCCCCCAACGGGGAGTCCGCGGCCGCCGTCGCGGCCCGCTGCGACCGGGTTGTCGCCCGGATCCGGGCCGCCGCAGGGCCGGTCCTGGTCGTCGCCCACGGCCATGTGCTGCGTGCGCTGGCCGCCCGGTGGCTCGGCCTGCCCGTCGCCGACGGACGCCTGTTCCGGCTCGACACGGCCACGCTCTCCGAGCTCGGTCACGAGCGGGAGACACCGGTGCTGCTGCGCTGGAACAGCTGAGCCCACGCCGACCTGCCCGTCATGCTTGACGAACCGGCCGCGGCGCAGCACGGTGTCGGACATGCCGACCGATGAGCCCGCGCCGCCCCACGGCGGCCGTGACGGGGTGCGCGTGGAGTGCCCGCGCTGTCCCGCGCCGGTGGCCGAGGTGGGCGACGGTCGGTGGTCGTGCCCGGACCACGGGATCGTCGTACCGCTCTGGCGGCCGGTCATGTCGTCGTACGACGAGTTCGCCTCCCACCTGCGCCGCGTGGGACCGCTCTTCCCGACCTTGCTGCCCTGGCCGCTCGGGCCCGGATGGACGGTCAGCGACTTCGCGGCCGTGGTCACCCCCGGCGACACCGCGCACGCCACGATGGCCTGCGTCTCCGGGACCAGCCAGCTCGACGGGCCGGTGGACGTGATGGTGATCAGCGAGGAGCCCGGCACGGGCTTCGGGGCCCGCGTCGCCGGCCTCTGCGCGCCTGAGGACCCCGAGCGCCTCGACCCGGGGCACGAGGTCGGCGACGGCCCGCCCCCGGTCCGGGTGCGGGTCGACAAGTACCCCGTCGGCCTGTGGCCGGTCTCGGTGAGTGCCGTGCCGGGGGAGTGGGACCGCTCCGTGCTCGCCGGGGAGGCCGGTGGCCGGTGGCTGTGGCTGATCCTGCGTCCCGCCTCGGCGGTGCTGCTGCTGCGCGACGACTGGATCCTCCGCGACATCTCCACCACCGGACCCCAGCTCGTCGCCCTGCCCTTCGGCGGGCCCGCACCCTCCTGGTGAGGGTGGTGCACGCACCACCCCAGGTCGGGTCGGTGCGCTACTGACCTCACGGCCCCGCCCGGCGAGGCTGGAGGCATGCCAGCCAAGGAAGCCACCGCCCGCGAGTCGTTCCCCGCATCGCGCCGCTTCACCGCGGTGCGGCGCCGGCCGTTCACCGCCCTCGGACTGCTCCTCATCGTCGTGGTCGGGCTCGGCACCGGCGCCCTCACCGGCGACATACTCGGCCACGCCTGGGCGCGGGACCTCGCCTACGGACCGAGCGCGCTCGAGGGCGGCCGCTGGTGGTCCGTGCTCACCGGGCCGCTGCTGGCCATCGCGCCCTGGTGCTACCTGCCCGTGCTGCTGAGCTTCGGGGTCGCGGTCGGCTACGCCGAGCCCCGGCTCGGCACGCTACGGACCGCGTTGCTGTGGCTGGGCACCCAGGTCGGCAGCGTGCTGGTCGCCAGCGCGCTGATCCTGGCCGTCGGCCCGGAGTCCCTCCGTCAGGCCCTGGACGTGGGGCCCTCGGGAGGGGCGCTGGCCGTCGGAGCGGCGATGACCGCCTTCCTCGGCACCGCGATGCGCCGGGTCGCCCGGGGCGCGCTGGTCGGCTACGCGGTCGTCGCGCTCCTCGCCGTCGGTCACCTCGCGGACGTCGTCCACCTGGTCGCGGTCGCCGGCGGCCTGCTGATCGGATCGGCGATCGGCCCCCGGCGCAGCCCCGTCGTCAACCGGGACCGGGCCGTCGGTCACCTGCAACGCGAGGGCGGCGGCTCGATCTCGTGGATGACCACGTGGCCGGGCGTGCGCTACTTCTACGACCCGCGGGGCGAGGGGTACATCGCCTACCGTCGCCACCTCGGCATCGCCCTCGCCCTCGGCGACCCGATCGGCACGGCCGGCTGGCGGGACCGCGCACCGGCCACGTTCGCCGCCTTCTGCGCCGACGAGCACCTCATCCCCAGTCACTTCGCGGTCAGCGGGCGGGTCGCGCGAGCCATCGGCGGGCGCAGCCTGCAGATCGGTGAGGACACCCTGCTCGACCTCCCCGGGCTGGAGTTCCGCGGGAAGAGGTGGCAGGACGTCCGTACGGCGCGCAACCGCGCTGCCCGCGACGGCATCCGCTTCGAGCTCGTCGTACTGGCCGACGCCGACCCGCGGGTCGTCGCCCAGGTCCGGGCGATCAGCGAGGGCTGGCTGCGGCGTCAGCGGACCCCCGAGCTCGGCTTCACGCTCGGCGGGGTCGACCACGCGATGGACCCGCGGGTGCGGGTCGCGCTGGCCCTCGACGCCGACGACCGGGTGCACGGGTTCCTCTCGTGGCTGCCCGTCCACGGGGGAGGCGGCCGTGTCGACGGGTGGACCCTGGACCTGATGCGCCGGCCCGACGACGGCTTCCGGCCGGTGATCGAGTTCCTGATCGCCGAGTCGTGCCTGGCCTTCCGGGAGGAGGGCGCCCGGGTCGTGTCGCTGTCGGCGGCGCCGCTGGCGCGCAGCGCGGGCGAGCCGGACGGCTGGCTGCAGCGGGGCCTCGAGCGTTCGGCCCGGGTGCTCGAGCCGCTGTACGGGTTCGCCTCCCTCCACGCGTTCAAGGCGAAGTTCTCGCCCCGCTGCGAGCCGCTGCACCTGACCTACCGCTCGTTCGCCGACCTGCCCCGGATCGGCGCCGCCGTCCTGGTGGCCTACCTCGTCACCCCCGCGACGCGGGATGTCGGAACGCACCTCACCCGCCCGGCCCGGCCCGCACCGCCCGCCGGGGTCACCGTCCCGGACCGGACGACCGAGCAGGTGAAGGTCGCCGCCTGACGTCCTGGACCGCGCGCGGGCACTAGCCTCGTACGGTGACGATCGACCTCCATACGCACTCCAGCGTCAGCGACGGCACCGCGTCGCCCGCCGATCTGGTGCGGGCCGCGGCCGTGGCCGGGCTGGACGTCGTCGCCCTCACCGACCACGACACCACCGCGGGCTGGGGGGAGGCGGCCGCCGCCGCCGAGGAGGCCGGCATCGGCCTCGTCCGAGGGATCGAGATCAGCACCCGCTACCGCGACGCGGGTGTGCACCTGCTGGCCTACCTCCCCGACCCCGACGACCCGTCACTGCGGGCCGAGCTCGACCGGATCGTCGTGGGCCGGGAGGACCGCGTGCCGGGGATGCTCGCCCGGCTGCGGGAGCTCGGCATCCCGGTGACGGAGGAGGCGCTGGCCGAGGTCAGCCCCGACAACCGGGTCACCGGACGGCCGCACGTCGCGGACCTGCTGGTGCGACTCGGCGCGGTGCGGGACCGCGACGAGGCGTTCGCCCGGTACCTGTACGACGGCGGCCCGGCCTTCGTCGACCGGTACGCCGCCGACCTGGTCACCATGCTCGGCCTGGTCACCGGAGCCGGCGGCGTCGCCGTGGTCGCCCACCCGTGGGGTCGGGGCTCCGCGGCGGTCCTCGACGAGGCGGCGTTCGCCGACCTGGCCGGTGCCGGGCTCAGCGGCATCGAGGTCGACCACCTCGACCACGACCGGATGGCCCGGTCCGGGCTGCGGGGGATCGCCGCCCGGCTCGGTCTGGTGGTCACCGGCGCCAGCGACCACCATGGCACCGGCAAGACCGGGCACGACCTCGGCAGCGAGACGACCGCACCGGGCCAGCTGGACCGGATCCTCGAGCGGGCCGCCGCCCTCGGCTCCCCGACGGGCCTGGTCGGACGGGAACGCCGATGATCGAGTACGTCCTGCTCGTGGAGGTCTTCGTCACCCTCTTCGTCATCATGGACCCGGTCGGCACGGTGCCGATCTTCCTGTCGCTCACCGCGGGTCGCAGTCCGGCCACGGCCCGCCGCGCCGCCTGGCAGGCCGTGGCGGTGTCCTTCCTGGTGATCACGCTGTTCGCGTTCTTCGGCCAGCAGATCCTCAACTACCTGCACATCTCCCTGCCCGCCCTCCAATGCGCCGGCGGCCTGCTGCTGCTCCTCGTCGCGCTCGAGCTGCTGACCGGCAAGGAGGAGGCGATGACAGCATCGACCGATGCCAACATCGCGCTGGTCCCGCTCGGCACGCCGCTCCTCGCCGGCCCCGGCGCCATCGTCGCCACCATGCTCTTCGTGCAGGACATCGACACCTGGGGCGACGGCATCGCGGTCGCTCTCGGCGTCATCGGTGTCCACCTCGCCCTGTGGGCCGCGATGCGCTACTCGCTGCCCATCCTCCGCCTGATCCGTGAGGGCGGTGTCCTGCTCGTCACCCGGATCGCCGGCCTCCTGCTCTCCGCCATCGCCGTCCAGCTCGTCGCCGACGCCGTCCGCGCCTTCATCGCCGGCGAAGGCTGAACTGCTGGCCCTGTTGAAGTGTTGAGTCGTCGCATCTGACCCGTTGAGTCGTCAGATCTGACTCCATGAGTCGTCACTTCTGACCTGCTCGGTTGCCGAGTTCTGCATCGGAGTCGAACTCGACCGGTCAGATGCGACGACTCGACCGGTCAGATGCGACGACTCAACGTCACTTGCGGCCGAGGGACTGGAGTCGCTGCAGGGCCGAGCGGGGGACCAGGCGGCTGGCGGTGACGATGGTCTTGTAGCGCTTCGAGGGGATCGACATCGCGCGACCGCGGTCGAAGTCGGCGAGGGCGTCGCGGACCAGCCGCTCGGGTTCGAGCCAGAGCAGCCGGGGGGCGGAGGAGTCGCGGTCGATGCCGAGGCGCTGGTGGAACTCCGTCTTCACGAAGCCGGGGCACAGCGCCATCACCGTGACGCCCTGCCCGGCGTACTCCTGGTGCGCCCAGGCGCTGAACGAGTTCACCCACGCCTTCGCCGCGCTGTAGGTGCCGCGGGGGAGGAAGGCCGCGACGCTCGACACGTTGATCACGCCGCCGTGCCGGCGCTCGACCATGCCGCCGAGGGCCGCGTGGGTGAGCCGCAGCACCGCGCGGACCAGCACGTCCTGCTGGGCCTGCTCGACGTCGACCGGGTTGTCGAGGAAGCGTCGCCTGAGGCCGAACCCGGCGTTGTTGACCAGCAGGTCGACGGGCGCGGCGCGGTCCGCCAGCCGGGTCTCGACCCGCGCCAGGGCGTCGGGCGCGGTCAGGTCGGCGGGGAGCACCTCCACCGCGACGCCGTACGACGAGCCGAGCTCCTCGGCGACGGCCGCGAGCCGGGCCTCGTCGCGGGCCACGAGGACCAGGTCGTGGCCGCGGGCGGCGAGCTGGCGGGCGAACTCCAGGCCGATGCCGGCGGTCGCGCCGGTGACGAGGGCGGTGGGCATGTCGCAAGAGTAGGAGTCCGGCGGCCCGGTGCGGGGACGCGCCGCAGGGCATCCGGCATGATGGTGGTGATGAACAGCGTGCCGGCTCCCCCCACGATCCTCGCTGTCGCCAACCAGAAGGGTGGCGTCGCGAAGACCACCAGCGTCGCCTCGATCGGCGCGGCCCTCGCGGAGCGGGACCAGTCGGTGCTCCTGGTCGACCTCGACCCGCAGTCCTGCCTGACCTTCTCGCTGGGGATCGACCCCGAGGACCTGGAGCTGTCCATCCACCACGTGCTGACCAAGGGTACGGCCGTCGGCGAGGTGATCATCGAGACCGACGACGGCGTCGACCTGCTGCCGGCGACGATCGAGCTGGCCCGCGCGGAGGCGGACCTGCTGACCCGCACCGGCCGCGAGCACGTCCTGCGCGCCGTGATGGACGACCTCCGGGAGAGTGGCCGGAGCTACGACTGGGTCCTGCTCGACTGCCCGCCCTCGCTCGGCGTGCTCACCGTCGCGGCGCTCACGGCGGCCGAGGGCGTGCTCATCCCGCTCCAGTGCGAGACGCTGTCGCACCGTGGCGTCGGACAGCTCCTCGACACCGTCCACGACGTACGCCGCTTCACCAACCGCGACCTGGCCGTGTGGGGTGTCCTCCCGACGCTCTACGACGGCCGGACCACCCACGCGCGGACCGTCCTGGAGACGATCTCGCAGACCTACGACCTCGAGGTCGTCGAGCCGCCGATCCCCAAGACCATCAAGTTCGCCGAGGCGCCGGCCGCGGGACGCTCGATCCTCGCGACCAGTCGCACGAGCAAGGGCGCCCAGGCCTATCGCGAGGTCGCCTCCGCACTCCTCGTCCGCGCGGGGCGCTGAGGCGCCGTGGCGAAGCACGCAGTACGCCGGGGGAGCGGCCGGCACCGCGCCCGGACCCGCCCGCGGTACGGCCGGATCGGCGCGGTCGCCGCGGCGGTGACGGTGACAGCGGTGGCCGTCGCCGGTGGGTTCGGACTACTGCCGACGAGCGGCGGGCCCGCCGCGGCCGGCTCGTCGGGCGCCGGCTCGTCGAGTGCCGGCTCGTCGGGTGCCGGCTCGTCCGCGACCGGCTCGCCGGCTGCCGACCGGCCGGCCGGCGAGGACACCCCGGATCCGGAGAAGGCCCTCGCGCTCGACGGTCCCGTCAACGGCGAGCTCGCCGACGCCGGCACCCCGATCGCGGCGGAGTCCGGTTCGACCGAGCTGCCGGCGGCGTCCGGCACCGGCCGCCGGGTGGTGTTCAGCGAGGAGCGGCAGCGGGTCTGGCTGGTCGACGGAGCGGGCTCGGTCGAGCGGACCTACCTCGTCTCGGGCAGTGTCTACGACAATCTCGAGCCCGGCACCTATGCCGTCTACTCCCGCAGCCGCAACGCGATCGGCATCGACGACTCCGGCACGATGGAGTACTTCGTCCGGTTCACCCAGGGCACGCAGGGGGCCGCGATCGGGTTCCACACGATCCCGGTCGACGAGGGCGAGCCGGTGCAGACGATCGCCCAGCTCGGCACCCCGCTCTCGCACGGCTGCATCCGCCAGGCACGACCCAACGCGATCGCGATGTGGGAGTTCGCGCCCATCGGCACCAAGGTCGTCGTCACCGTCTGAGCCACGCTGAGCCCACCAGCCCCAGGCGCCTCGGCAGCCCCAGGTCGGGCCGGGCACGATTTGCCCTGTCCGGGGGGCGTCTGTCTAGGGTGCCCGGATGCTCGCCCACCTCGGAAAGCACCTCGCCACGACCGTCGCCACGCTGACGGTCCTGACCCTCGCCGTGACCTTCGCGCCCGCGCAGTCCGTCGCGGCGCCCTCGAACCCGGAGCCGGTGACGGTCCCGGACCCGGCCACCTCCCAGAAGGGTGGCGGCTTCGAGATCCGGGCGATGTCCTTCAACATCCTCACCGCCTCGATGGCACCCGGCGGCGCGACCCGGGCGCACCGGGCGGCCACCGAGGTGCAGAGCAACAAGCGCACCGTCGTGGCCTTCCAGGAGGTGCACCAGTCGCAGCTGAAGGTGCTGCAGAACCGCCTGCCGCGGTTCAAGTTCTACCCGCGCCGCACCCTCGACAACTTCAGCGGCGCGATCCAGATCGCCTGGCACACCGGCGAGTACGACGCCCTCGAGAAGGGCGAGATCTACCGGCCGTCCATGGGCAAGATGCGGGCGATCCCGTGGGTCAAGCTCAAGCACCGCACGACCAAGCGCGTCGTCTACGTCGTGGCGATCCACAACGCCCCCGGTGGCCTCGAGGCCGAGCGGGACATCTCGACCGTGCGCGAGATCAAGCTCATCAAGCGACTCGGCGCCAAGGGCAAGCCGGTGCTGGTCATGGGTGACATGAACGAGCGCGTCGAGTTCTGCCAGCGGGTGGCCAAGGCCACCGACCTGGTCTCGCTCGGTGGCACCAAGCGCAACCCCTGTCCGGTGCCGCCCAAGGCCGGGCCCGACTGGATGCTCGCGACCTGGACCGGCACGAAGTTCAGCGACTACCGCAAGGTCTACAACGGCATCAGCGACCACCCGATGCTGGTCGGCAACGTCTGGGTGGAGCCGCTGCCGCCCAAGGTCTGAGTACCAGCGAACGCGAACGGAGCCCGGGCACAGCCCGGGCTCCGTTCGCGTTCCGTCAGGTCCTGATCAGTCGTCAGGCCGACGGGGTCGACGCGGAGTCGGCGGCCGGCGCGGACCCGCCGCCACTGCCGCGGCGACGGCGGCGCCGGTTGCGGTTGCCGCCCTCGGAACCCTCGGCGGCGGTGGTGGTGGCGCCGGTCTGCTCCGCGGCGCCACCCTCGACGGGCTGGCCGCTCCGGGTCCGGGTCCGGGTCCGGGTCCGGGTGCGCTCAGCGGAGCGGCGCTCGCCGGAGCGGCCGCCCCGCTCACCCGACCGCTCGCCGCGGTCGCCCCGGTCGCCGCGGTCGCCCCGGTCGGCCTTGGGTGCCGGCGGGGCCGGCGGAACGATCCGGCCCTTGGTGCCGGGTGCGATGCCCTGGTCGTGGAAGAGGTGCTCGGAGGTGGAGTAGGTCTCGATCGGCTCGTCGAAGGGCAGGTCGAGGGCCTTGTTGATCATCTTCCAGCGGTGCACGTCGGTGGCGTCGACCAGCGTGATCGCGATGCCCGACGCGCCGGCGCGGCCGGTGCGGCCGATCCGGTGGACATAGGTCTTGTCGTCCTCGGGGCAGGTGTAGTTGACGACGTGGCTGACGCCGGAGACGTCGATGCCGCGCGCAGCGACGTCGGTCGCGACGAGGACCTTGATCTTGTCCTCGCGGAACCTGGTCAGCGCCTTCTCCCGCGCCACCTGGGCCATGTCGCCGTGCAGCGGGCTGGCCTTGAAGCCGCGCTCGACGAGGTCGTCGGCCACCCGCTGCGCCTGGCGCTTGGTGCGGGTGAAGACGATCATCTTGTCGGCGTCCTCGGCCTGCAGGAGGCGGCCGATGATCTCCGGCTTGTCGAGGTCGTGGGCGAGGTAGATGAACTGAGCGGTGGCCGGCACCGTCGCGTTCTCGTACGACGACTCGGCGCGGATGTTCATCGGGTGCCGCATGTGAATGCGGGCCAGCGAGACGATCGCGGCGGGCATGGTCGCCGAGAACAGCATGGTCTGCCGGGTCTCGGGAGTCATCCGGAGCAGCTTCTCCACGTCGGGGAGGAAGCCCAGGTCGAGCATCTCGTCGGCCTCGTCGAGCACGAGCGCGTGCACGTGGGACAGGTCGAGGACCCGGCGGTTGGCCAGGTCGATGAGGCGACCGGGGGTGCCGATGACGATGTCGACGCCGGTCTCGAGGGCCTCGATCTGGGACTCGTAGCCGACGCCGCCGTAGATCGTGAGGACGCGCAGGCCGCGGTCACGGCTGGCGATCTCGAGGTCGCTGGACACCTGGAGGGCGAGCTCGCGGGTCGGCGCGACGATCAGCGCCTGCGGCTTGCCCTGCGGGATCTCCGCGTAGTCGGGGTCGCTCGGCGCGACACTGCGCTGGATCACCGGGATGCCGAAGGCGAGGGTCTTGCCGGTGCCGGTGCGGGCCTGGCCGATCAGGTCGGTGCCCATGAGCGCGACGGAGAGGGTCATCTCCTGGATGGCGAACGGGTGGGTGATCCCGGCGCGGTCGAGCGCGTCGCAGATCAGCGGCATGACACCGAGGTCGCGGAAGGTCGGGCCCTCCGCGGCGTCGGTGACAGGGGTGGACGCAGCGGTGGTGTCGTTGGAAGTCAGTGTTCTGTTCGCTTTCGGTGAGTGTCGTCAGCCGGTCGGCAGGCGCCAGATCAATGCGGCTGTTCACACTCAGCCGCGCACATACGTGGGCGGGTGCCCGGGCGGGCCGTCGCGGTCCCGGGAGGGTGCGGACAGGCTCTCGCCGTTATCGAGTCTACAAGCCGGCGGCGAGACGAGGGCCATCGGCGGCGGTTCGCTGCCCGAAGTCGTGGCGGAGGCGCGCTCGACCGAACCCGACTTGTACGCTCGGCGCATGGCTGAATCCGCCGACGCGAGCGTCCCGACCGCCGACGCCGACCCGGCCTACCGAGAGGCCGTGATCGACCTGCTGGCGGCGATCGCCTACGGCGAGATCTCCGCGTTCGAGCGGCTCGCGGAGGACGCCAAGCTGGCGCCGACCCTGGCCGACAAGGTCGACCTGGCGACGATGGCGAGCGGCGAGCTGACCAAGGTGCACGCCCTCCACGACCGGATCCGTGCCTTCGGCGCCGACCCGTTCGCGGCGATGCTCCCGTTCCGCGCGCCGCTCGACGAGTTCCACCGGCACACGGCGCCGGCGGACTGGTACGAGGGCCTGGTCAAGGCGTACGTCGGGGACGGGCTCGCCAACGACTTCTACCGTGAGATCGCGGCCTATCTCGACCCCGAGACCCGTGACCTCGTCGTCTCCTCGATGGAGGAGGGCAGTCACGCGACCTTCGTCGTCGACCGGGTCCGGGCCGCCATCGCCGAGGACGCCCGCCTCGGCGGCCGGCTCGCGCTGTGGGGCCGCCGGCTGATGGGAGAGGCGCTGACCCAGGCCCAGCGGGTCGCCGCCGACCGCGACGCACTCACCGCCCTCCTCGCCGGTGGCGTGGACCGGCCCGGTCTCGACCTGGCCGCGATGGGCCGGATGTTCACCCGGCTCACCGAGCGCCACCTGGCGCGGATGGCGGAGCTGGGCCTCGAGGCGTGAGCCACGCCCGGTGGGTGCTGCCCGGTCCGAGGCCGTCCTCGGTCTAGGCTGACCGCGACGAGCCCGTCCCCGACTCCAGGAGCAGTACACGTGGCAGCGATCGAAGCCGTCGGAGCACGCGAGATCCTCGACTCCCGCGGCAACCCCACCGTCGAGGTCGAGGTCCTGCTCGATGACGGGTCCTTCGCCCGCGCGGCGGTGCCCAGCGGTGCCTCGACCGGCGCCTTCGAGGCGGTCGAGCTGCGCGACGGTGGCGACCGGTACGCCGGCAAAGGGGTCCGCAAGGCCGTCGACGCCGTGATCCAGACGCTCGGCCCGGCCGTCGAGGGCCTCGACGCCGCCGACCAGCGGCTGATCGACCAGACCCTGCTCGAGGTCGACGGCACGCCCAACAAGGCCCAGGTGGGCGCGAACGCGATCCTCGGCGTCTCGCTCGCCGTCGCCCGCGCCGCGGCCGACTCGGCGGACCTCCCGCTCTACCGCTACGTCGGTGGCCCCAACGCCCACCTGCTGCCGGTCCCGATGATGAACATCCTCAACGGCGGTGCCCACGCGGACACCAACGTCGACATCCAGGAGTTCATGATCGCGCCGATCGGCGCGCCGACCTTCCGCGAGGCGCTGCGCGTCGGCGCGGAGGTCTACCAGGCGCTCAAGTCGGTGCTCAAGGACAAGGGCCTGGCCACCGGCGTCGGCGACGAGGGCGGCTTCGCGCCGGACCTCCCGTCCAACCGGGCCGCGCTCGACCTCATCGCCGAGGCCGTCGCCAAGGCCGGCTACGAGCTCGGCAAGGACGTCGCGCTCGCGCTGGACGTCGCGGCCTCGGAGTTCTTCGCCGCGTCGGACTCGGGGGCGGGCGCCTACACCTTCGAGGGCGAGCAGAAGACGGCGGAGCAGATGACCGCCTACTACGCCGACCTCGTCGCGTCGTACCCGATCGTCAGCATCGAGGATCCGCTCGACGAGGACGACTGGGACGGCTGGAAGGCCATCACCGACCAGCTCGGCACTAAGACCCAGCTGGTCGGCGACGACCTCTTCGTCACCAATGTCGAGCGGCTGCAGCGCGGCATCACCGGTGGTCAGGCCAACGCGATGCTGGTCAAGGTCAACCAGATCGGCTCGCTCACCGAGACCCTCGACGCCGTCGAGCTGGCCCACCGCAACGGCTTCCGCAACATGATGAGCCACCGTTCGGGCGAGACCGAGGACACCACGATCGCCGACCTCGCGGTCGCGACCAACTGCGGCCAGATCAAGACCGGCGCCCCGGCCCGGTCCGAGCGGGTCGCGAAGTACAACCAGCTCCTCCGCATCGAGGACGAGCTGGGCGACGCCGCCCGCTACGCCGGCGCGGCCGCCTTCCCCCGCTACCAGGGCTGACCACTTCCACCAGGAGCCGCCATGGCTGTGACACCGGGCGACCGTCGTACGTCGCGCAAGCCCGGCCGTCCCGCGCAGGGACGGTCCGGGCCGCGCTACGCCGAGCGCCTCAAGGCCGAGCGGAAGAAGGCCGCCCGCGAGCGTGAGGCGGCGCTGGCCCGCGCCCGCACGGAGCACCAGCAGAAGGCCCGGCTGACCAGCCGCGCCGCGGTCCTGGTGCTCGTCCTCGCGGTGCTCGCGGTCTCCTACGCGTCCTCGCTGCGGGCGTACCTGCAACAGCGCGGCAGCATCGAGGCCCTGCAGGCACAGATCGCCGAGCGCGAGGCGAAGATCGACGACCTCAAGGACGAGAAGCGGCGCTGGGAGGACCCGGCGTACGTCGCGCAGCAGGCCCGTGCCCGGTTCGGGTACGTCGCCCGGGGCGAGACGCCGTTCGTCGTGGTCGACGAGAACGGCGAGCCCCTCGACACCGCCGCCGAGCTCGGCGACCCGGCCCAGGTGGCCGACCCGGACCAGCGGACCTGGTACGAGGACGCGTGGGACTCGATGAAGATCGCGGGCAACCCGCCGACGAAGGTGCGTGCCCCCAAGAACGAGATCCAGGCGCCTCAGGAGGACCTGTCCGAGTGACCGACGCCATGACCAGCAGTGACGAGGCGGTCATCGCGGCCCAGCTCGGCCGGCCGCCGCGCGGGGTGCACGCGATCGGGCACCGCTGCCCGTGCGGCAACCCGGACGTGGTCGCCACCCAGCCGCGGCTGCCCAACGGGACGCCGTTCCCGACGACCTACTACCTCACCTGCCCGCGGGTGAGCTCCCGGATCGGGACGCTCGAGGCGTCGGGTCTGATGAAGCAGATGCAGGAGCGGCTCGGCTCCGACCCCGAGCTCGCCGCGGCGTACCGGGCGGCGCACGAGGCGTACCTCGCCGACCGCGCTGCCGTCGGTGCCGCCGGTGGCTTCGAGGTCCCCGAGATCGAGGGCATCTCCGCCGGCGGAATGCCCGACCGGGTGAAGTGCCTGCACGTGCTGGCCGGCCACGCGCTGGCCGCCGGGCCGGGGGTCAACCCGCTCGGCGACGAGGTGCTGGAGATCCTCGGCGACTGGTGGGCCAAGGGGCCCTGCGTGACGCCGGCGGATCCCGCCGGTGAGTGACCCGGTCGCCGCGGTCGACTGCGGCACCAACACGATCAAGCTCCTCGTGGGCGATCCCGCCCGCGAGCCCGACGGCGTGCGCCGGGAGAGCCGGATGATCCGGCTCGGCCAGGGTGTCGATGCCACCGGACGGCTGGCGCCGCAGGCGCTGGAGCGCGCTTGGGCGGCGCTCGACGAGTACGCCGCCCTCATCCGCGCGGCCGGCGTCGGCCCGGAGCGGATCCGGTTCTGCGCGACGTCGGCGACCAGGGACGCCTCGAACGCGGCGGAGTTCGCCGCCGGCGTACGCGCCCGCCTGGGCACCGACCCCGAGGTGCTGTCCGGTGAGGAGGAGGCGCGGCTGGCCTTCGACGGCGCGATCCGGGGTCTCGCCGCGGCCGCGGTCGAGGTGCGCGGCCCCGCGCTCGTCGTCGACATCGGCGGCGGCTCGACCGAGCTCATCCTTGGCGACCCGGAGACCGGTCCGAGCGTGGCGCACTCGATGGACATCGGCTCGGTGCGGCTCCACGAGCGCCACGTGCGACACGACCCGCTCACGCGCGAGGAGATCGCCGCGGTGGTCGCCGACGTCGACGCCGCGCTCGACGGGTGTCCGGTCGACCCCGCCGCCGCCCGCTCCGTCCTCGCCGTCGCCGGCACCAACACGACGATCGCCGCCGGCACCCTCGGCCTCGCCGCCTACGACCGCGCCCTGATCCACGGCCGGGAGCTGGCGGTGGCGGACGTGCAGGCACAGGTCCAGCGCCTGCTCGCAATGAGCGTCGCCGAGCGCCGCGGCCTCGGCTGGATGCATCCCGGGCGCGCCGACGTCATCGACGCGGGCGCGCTCATCGTCTCCCGGGTGCTGGACCGGCTCTCGGTCGCCTCGATCACCGTCGCCGAGACCGACATCCTCGACGGGATCGCCTGGTCGCTGGTGCGCTGAACGGGGGTACGGCCACGCCGTCAGGCCACCTCGTGCTCGCGCATTCTCATATCCGGTGTCGGTCCGCGGAGGTTTCCGGAAGATTTTACTTTCGCCGGTTCGAGGGTACGACGGGTGCCGTTCGTGGTGGCGACGGCCGTTCGGCGGGGCGCCCGGTGCCGGGCGTGGGAAGGGCCGCGGCGGCGCCTGACGGACCGCCTCCGAGGCATGGCCGACCGTCGCCCCACCTGGTCCGGAGAACCCGTCGTCCCCCGGAAGATCACCCGCCGCGGGGGGCGTCGCCGAGACGGTTTGCCAGCGAAGGCGATCAGGGTTCGCCTAGCATGCATCCTCGTGAGTCAAGTCGACGCGCGATGGGCGCAGCTGCTGAGGACGGTCGACCCGGTCGTCCTCGGCTCGCGGGTGCGCTCGGCGCGGGTGGCCCAGGGGCTCAACCAGGCGGACCTCGCCGGCGATGACTATTCCGTCGGCTATGTCTCGCGCATCGAGTCGGGAGGCCGGCGGCCGACCGTCGCGGCGATCACCGTGATCAGCGAGCGCCTCGGGATGTCGGTGGGCGAGCTCGTGGCGGGCGCCTCCGAGCAGGAGATCGACGAGATCCGCCTCGGGTTCAGCTACGCCGAGCTCGCGCTGGAGAACGGTGAGGCGGTCGACGCCGAGCACCAGGCCCGGCAGACGCTCGCGCGCGCCGAGGGAGCGTCGATCCCCGACCTCACGACCCGGGGACGGTTCGTCGTCGCCCGGGCGTTGGAGGCGATGGGTCAGCTGGACGAGGCGATCCTCGAGCTGGAGTCGCTGTTCGCGGACGTCGACGGCCTGGCGGCCGTGCGCTGCGGCATCGCGTTGAGCCGGTGCTATCGCGAGGCGGGCGACCTCCATCTCGCCGTCGAGGTCGGCGACCGGATCGGCCCCGTCATCGCGGACGGCGGCCTGGAGCGCAGCGACGAGGCGGTGCAGCTGGCGATGACCGTCGCGCTCGCCTACATCGAGCGCGGCGACCTCCATCGGGCGACCCGGATCTGCACGGAGGCCATCGCGCTCGCGGAGGAGGTCGCGTCGCCGACGGCACGCAGCGCCGCCTACTGGAACGCGAGCATCGTCTACTCCGAGCGTGGCGAGACGCAGGCCGCGCTGGCCCTGGCGACCCGTGCTCTCGGCCTGCTCGGCGAGGGACAGGACACGCGCAACCTCGCTCGGCTGCGTCTCGAGCTCGGCCGGCTCCAGCTCGCACTCGATCCGCCGGACGCCCCTCGTGCGCTCGTGCAGCTGGAGCGCGCCAACGAGGAGCTGCGCGGCACCAGCGCATCGCGCGCCGAGATCGCGCAGGCGCAGGTGGTGCTGGCGCACGCGCTGATCGTGGACGGTCGCCCCGAGCAGGCGCTCGACGTCGTCGTGGCGGCGCGCGAGGCGAACCCCGACCAGGCCTCCCTCGGCGCGGCCGAGGCGGCGATCGCGCACGGGGACGCACTCGCGGAGCTCGGCCGCACCGGCGAGGCGCTCGAGGTCGGCCGCGAGGCGGCCGCCCTCCTCTCCGCCCTGACGAGGACCGACCGATGGGTCGCCCAGGCCTGGTGCGAGCTGGCGGAGCTGTTCGATCTCCTGGGTGCCGGCGCCGAGGCCCACGCCGCCTTCAAGGCGGCGGCGAGCGCCAGCGGCCTCCGGCTGCGCGGCGGCGACCGCCGCGCGAGCCGGATCCGCCAGGACGCCTCCTAGCAGCAGCCGGACGGCCGATCGGCCATCACGACCGACGCACCCTGGGACGGGGTGCCGAGGGAGACCGCCAGCGTGGCGGCGAGGGCGGCGGCGGTGGCGGCGAGGATCTTGCGAGTCTTCATCGGGGTTCTCCTTCGGGGGGGAGTGCGGCGGGCGGGACGCCCGATCGCGGATTTGCCATCGAGATTGTCATATCTTGGTCAACTCGGGAATCCCGGGAGGCGATCCCGTGCTAGGTTCCTGTCCCAGACGCCGGCACGAGGAGAGCCGCGGCTTCGGGTGCCGCGATCGTGGCGACGCACTCGGCTCGGGCGGGAGCTCCAGGTGTCGCCGGGGGGTCTCGGGGCCCTCGGCGGCCGGAGCGGCGGCGCGAGGGACGACGAGGCGCGGAGACGGTCACACAGCACTGGTGCATCGCGAGTGCCGGTCTGATCCGGCGGGGTGTGGAGAGCCGGACCGAGGGTTGTCGGCGCCGCGATCTGCCGCTTATGGTCGAAACGACCCGAGGGCCAGCGCCGGCCGGGTCCAACCGACAGCTCTCTCGGGCGGATCGCAGCAGTACCTGGCGTGGGCTCTCCCATCTCCGGAACGCATGTGGGTGCGTTCCATGACTTCTCTTGGGGACCCGAAAAATGACGTCATTGAGCGAGCCCCAGGCTCGCGTCACCGAGCTCCGGCCCACCGGCCGGGCCGGTAACCCGCCCCCTCGCCACAGCGAGGTGGTCACCGACTCCGACCTGCTGCGCCGATGCCGGCGCCGCGACGGGGAGGCCTGGAACCAGCTGGTCGGCCGCTACGAGCGGCTCGTCTACACCGTGGCGTTGCGCAACGGCCTCGGCGCCGAGGACGCGGCCGACGTCACCCAGGCGACGTTCGTGGCCCTGGTCGATGCCCTCGACCGGCTCCGCGACGACGAGAAGATCGCGTCGTGGCTGATGACCGTCGCCCGTCGCCAGGCCTGGCGCGCCCGCAACCTGAGCCGGCGCACCACCACGCTCGAGGCGGCACCGGAGGGCGCGACCGACCCGTTCGCCGACTGGGCGGCGACCACGACCCTCCACGAGGCTCTCGCCACCCTCGGCGGGACCTGCCGCGAGCTCCTGATCGCTCTCTACTTCGAGCCGGACGCCCCGAGCTATGCCGAGATCGCGCAACGCTTCGGCCGGTCCATCGGAGGCATCGGGCCCCTGCGCGGCCGGTGTCTCGACAAGCTCCGCGCGATCATGGGGGAGGAGGCATGATGACCGTCCGGCCGACCTTCACCGAGCTGCTCGACTGGATCGAGGGCCGTCTCCCCGACGAGGCCGCCGAGGCGGTCGCGTCGTACGTCGCGTCCGGTGACCCGGCGACGGCGGCCAGCGTCGCGTGGATCCGCGCCTTCCTCGAGGACGCCGGCTCGATGCCGCTGAGCCAGCCGCCGCCGGAGCTCAGCGCCCGGCTGCGCGACGTCTTCGACCAGCTGCACCATCCCATGCGGGGCGACGGCTGGTCCGACGCATGGCTGCTGCGGGACGCGCGCACCGGCTTGGCCGCAGGCGTGCGCTCGGCCGAGGACGGTGGCGTGCACCTGGCCTTCGACAGCGAGCTCGGCCGGTTCGTCCTGGACGCCACCGTGGCGGGCGTCGGCGAGGTCGACGTCCAGGGCCTGGTCATGCTCGCGCCCGGATCCCGTGGCGTGGACCTCGCGTTCCTCGCCCACGGTGACCTCCGGCGAGCGGCCAGGACGACCGCCGACGGCAGGTTCGATGCCCGCGGGGTGCCGGTGGACGTGGACGAGCTGTGGCTCACGTCGGGGCCGACCCGGGTGCGCGCGACCCTCGACCTCCGTCGCTGAGCGCGCGGACATGAGCATCGCGAAACACGCCGCGGCCGGTGCCACGGCGGAGATCGACGAGCTGATCAGGGAGGCGGAGAGCTGGCTGAACCGGGACGCCGAGCGGTGTCGCGCGCTGATCGAGTGCGCCGAGGCCGGACTGAACGGGCAGCGCGACGCCGGCCGGTTGGCGTGGATCAACATGGTCCGTGGCGACCTCGCGGTCGCCGACGGGGAGCTCGGGGCCGCGGCCTCCGCCTATCGCAACGCGCGGCGCAACTGGCTCGCCGCAGACCGGTCCGTCGAGGCGGTGCGGGCCGCCGTCGGCGTGACGCAGGTGCAGCTGCTCGTGGGCGAGTTCGAGGCGGCCGAGGCCGGCCTGAAGCGGCTGCAGGCCGAGCTGGGCCGGGTGCCCCACGAGGACGCCGGGGTCGCGCGCCTCGGCGCGCTGGTCCAGCGCCAGCTCGCCGACGCCCGTGCCGGCCGGGGCCAGGTCTCGGCCGCACTGCGGCAGTACGACGCGGCCGAGAACCTCTTCGGGGCGCTGGGCGACTCCGACAGCATCGCCCAGGTGCAGCTCAGCCGAGGCCGGGCGGCACTGGACGCGGGACTCATGCACAACGCGCTGCTGGAGCTGAACCGGGCCCGGGTGTCCTACCAGGCCTCCGGCCAGGGCCCCCGCGCCGCGGCCGCGGCGGCGCTCGTCGCCGAGGCGTTCTCCGCGACGGGACAGGTCGCGCGCGCCCTCGACGTGCTGGACTGCCTGGCTCCCGAGCTCCCCGGCACGCGGTGGCACGTGGCGCTCCACGCCCTCGTCCGCTCGGACGCGTTGCTGCGCTCCGGGTTCGCCGCGGAGGCGCACGCGGAGGCCTGCGCCGCCGAGGAGGTGTTCATGGAGATCGGCGCGGTGGAGTGCTCCGCGCGCGCAGCCCTCGCCTGTGCCCGGGCGTCCCTCGCCTGGGGCCGGCGACGGGCGGCGGCCTCGGAGCTCGAGGTGGCGGAGCGACTCTTCGGTGACTGCGGCAGCCGGCTGATGCGGATGCACACCTGGCTGCTCCAGGCCGAGGTCGCCTGGGCACTCGGGGAGCCGGAGACCTGCCGCGCGATCTGCGACCGGGTCGTCGCCGCGGAGGTCGACGACACGCCGGCGTTCGTCACCGTGCGGGCCCGCGTGCTGGCGGCCCGCGTCGCGGAGCCGGACGCCGCGGCCGCCCTGCTGGACGCCGCCGCCGCGCGCGCCGCGGGCGTCGGGACTCCCGAGCTGCGGGCCGACGTACTCCTCGCCCGGGCGCGTCATGAGCGCCGCACCGGGCAGGTCGCGCAGGCGGTCGCGTCGCTGCACCGCGTGCTGAGTGTGGGCAGGGGATGGGCGCAGCGGCTCGGCCATCGCGGGAGCGTCGTGTGCCCGTCCCTCACGGAGGCGACCGAGGAGCTGATCCTGCTGCTGCTCGAGCGCGGCGACCACGCCGGCCGGGTCGAGGCGCTGCGTCGCGCGCGTGCGGCGAAGGCGGTCATGGTCGATCCGCAGCGCGCCGCGGGGGCCGTCGGAGCGCGGAGCGACGGCGCTCGGGGCGACGGTGGCCGTCGTCTGGAGCGTCTGCTGTCGGACGCCGTCGCGCCGATCACGGTCGTGGCCGACGACGTCGACGAGGCGCTGCCGGCCGTCCCCGACGGCTCGCTCATCGAGTACTACGTCGCCGGGGACGACATCGTGGTGTTCGTCGTCCGCGACGGCCACGTCGATGCGCGGGTGCTGTCGCGGACGGGCGAGAGCACCCGACGCCTCGTCAACGCCTGGCAGCAGGAGTGCACCTTGATGGCCCCGGGCGGCCGCGATCACCCCGGGTTCACCTCCTCGGCGGCGCTGGACGGACTCTTCGACCTCCTGCTCGCGCCCGTCGTGGAGCTGCTGGCCGACCTCGACGACGAGCTCCACGTGGTGGGGCACCGTCATCTGCACGCGGTGCCGTTCGACGCGCTGCTCGACGAGGTCGGGCCGTGGTACGCGAGTCTCGCCCGGCCGCTGCTCCCGCCCGAGCGGGTGCCCTCGGAGGCTCCCGAGCTGACGGCCCTCGTGCTCGCCGTACCGGACGACAATGCTCCCTCCATCACGAGGGAGGCCGAGATGATCCTCCGGTTCCTCCCCACGGCGCAGGTGCTCGTCGCGGGCGAGGCCACGAGGGGCGCACTCGTGCGTCGTTCGGCGGGAGCCGACGTGGTGCACCTCGCCTGTCACGGGGTCTTCCACCAGGACGATCCGCTGTCGTCGGGTCTCCGGCTCGCCGACGGCTGGCTCCGGGCCCGGGACATCGCGACCGGGACGCCCGCCCTCGACGGCGCGGTCGTGGTGTTGAGCGCCTGCAGCTCGGGGCGCTCCTCCGACCACACCAGCGAGCCCGTCGGGCTGGTGTCGGCGTGCCTCGCCGCCGGTGCCCGCGGCGTGGTGGCGGCGTTGTGGGTCGTGGACGACGAGGTGACGCTCGAGCTGATGACCCACTTCTACCGAGCCCTCGCGGCCGGCGCGGCACCGTCCACGGCCCTCCGCCAGGCCCGGCGACAGGTGGCCCGGCGCTACCCGCATCCCTACTACTGGGGGGCGTTCCGCTTCGTGGGCCGGACCGACGCGCCTCGGTGACGACGGATCAATCCCGGTCCCCACAGCACCAGTCATCCGGGCGCCGCGACGGCGCCGAGTGCCGGTGGTCGAGGGTCGTGCGCAGCACGAGAGGGAGTGGTTCGGACGTGGTTCAACCGATGGACGGGCGATCGGCCTCGGAGGGGGCGGAGGACGGGGACCAGGGAGGAGCCGTCTGGCCGCCGACCTTCCCCCACCTGGAGATCGACGCCTTGATCGACCGGCTCGCGAGCGGTGGCTCGGCGGACCATGCCGACGCCCACCACCTGCTCGGTCTCGTGGCCGGCGAGGCACAACGGCTGCGGACCACGGTGGTGCGGCTCGTGACCGCCAAGCTGTCCGAGGCCGACCGGGAGGCGCAGCGGATCGTCGTCGAGGCGATCGACGAGGGAGAGCGGCTGGTGGCGGCCGCGCGCGAGTCGATCCGGGTGCAGGAGCGTGCCGCGGGGTCGGCCCGTCGAGAACGGATTCGCGTCGTGCCGGATCAATCGCCCGACGTGGAGCACTAGTGGGACATGTTCAGTCGATCCCGGTCCGCAGCAGAGGGTGAGCCGCAGGCGGACGCACCCCCCGAGTCCACCGGCGACGAGGCCGCCCGTGCCTTCGACCAGGTGCTGTCCGCCCTGCAGCCGCCCGGCTCGCCCGCGGCGGAGCCGGACGTGGCGACGGTGGCCGCCGACGCGGAGGAGCACGCCGCGACCCTGCGAGCCACCCGCGGCGCCCACCGCGAGGCCCAGGCCATGCTCACCTTGGCCAGCCAGGCCCGTGAGGAGGCGAGCGAGGAGGCCGAGCGCATCGTCCTCGAGGCGCGCGACGCCGCCGAGCGCACGCGGCAGGAGGTCGCCGGCTGGGCCGCCGCACAGCGAGCCAAGGTCGACGCCCTCGCGGCCGACCTGGCCGCGTCCGCGCGCCGCGACGCCGACACCATCCGGGCCGAGGCACTGCGGACCTCGATGGCCGAGGCGGAGGAGACCGCCCGGCGCTACGTCGCCGAGGCGGCCGAGGGAGCGCAGCGCGACGCCGAGGCGATCAGGACCGAGGCGCGCCTGGTCCTCGAGCGCGCGAGCGAGCTCGGCGAGGAGGTGGGGGAGGCGATCACGGACCTGACCGCGGCTGCGTCGGCCGTCCGGTCCCGGCTCCAGGACGCAGGTACGGCGATGGAGCGGCTGCTCGCCGAGAACCCCGCCCCGGAGCCGGAGCCCGGGGACCTGGTCGCCGAGGACCCGGACGAGGCCCCGGAGCAGGGGCCGGTCGCCGAGGACCTCGGCGACCAGGACCTTGGTGCCGAGGACCTCGGTGCCGGGGACCTGGACGACGAGGCGTCGGACGCCGTCGAGCTCGACGCCGAGGACCCGTTCCCGTCGGAGGACGTCGTGAGCGCGTCCGACGAGCTCACCGAGCCGGACCGACAGCTCGGCTCCATGTTCCGGCGCCAGGGGCACCATGGTCGCGCCAGCGGTCATTGAGACCCGGCCCGCGCCGGTCGCGACCGAGCGCCTCCTGGCCGCCGCGACGGCACTGCAGCGAACGCTGGCCGAGGCTCGGCTGCCACTGAACCTCCCCGGGGTCGAGGACGTGCGCGTCGAGCGCACGCGCACGATCGAGCAGTTCGCCGACCACGTGCTGCCGCGGCTGGCGGAGCGGACGGCGCCCGTGCTGGTCGTCGTCGGCGGCCCCACGGGCGCCGGCAAGTCGACGCTCGTCAACAGCCTGGCCGGGCGCGTGGTGACGACGCCGGGCCTGCTGCGCCCGACCACCCGCTCCCCGGTACTGGTCCACCACCCCGGCGACCGGTCGTGGTTCCGGGACGACCGGATCCTCCCGGGACTGCGTCGCGTCACCCGGGCGGCCGGCGACCGGGGGTGTGTCCAGCTGGTCGCCTCGCCCACGGTGCCCCGTGGGATCGCGATCCTGGACGCCCCCGACTTCGACTCGGTCGACGACGACAACCGGGCGCTGGCGGCGAAGCTCATCGCCGCAGCGGACCTCCTGCTGTTCGTGACCTCGGCGGCGCGCTACTCCGACCGGCTGTCCTGGCAGCACCTCGACCTCGCGGTGGAGCGCGGCACCTCGGTCGCCATCGTGCTGAACCGGATCCCGGCCGCCGACCACGCCACCGTCGTCCCCGACCTCCGCCGGATGGCCGGGGCCAGGGACGTGACCGGCGAGCGTGTCTTCCTCGTCGAGCAGGCAGAGCTCGACGACCCCGCCCTGCTGCCCCGGGCGCTGGTGCGCCCGATGCGCACCTGGCTGGACGCGCTCGCCGCCGACAGCGCGGCGCGGACGGCGGAGGCCGAGCAGACGGTCACCGGGGCCGTTCGACGCGCGGTCACCGTCGCCGCCGCGGTCGCGGAGGCGGCGGCACGGCAGGTGGACGCGATCGGCGAGCTCCTGACCGTCGCCGACCGGGTCTACGCCGCAGAGCTGGACGCCCTGGCGAGCGCCCTGCCCGAGCTCCTCGCCGGCCTCGACACCCGCACCCCGGTCCGGAGTCCTGGTCCGGACGACGGCATGGACCGGACCGACCTCGCCGTCGACCTCGCCCTGGAGGGCCTGCTCCTCGACCACGCCTGGCGGGCGGCCGAGCGGGCCAGCGCCGAGCTGCGTGCCACGGCGCACGGCAGCGCCCTGCTCGACTGGAGCACCGAGGACCTCAGCCGCCCCGGGAAGGGCCTGGGCCACCGCGCCCGTACGGCGATCCGCGGCGCTCGCCGGCGGACCGACTCCCCGGAGGCGGATGCCGTCGGCACCTCGACCCTCCTCGGCGACGCGCTCGCGGCGCTGCTCACCGCGGACCGGGACCGCTACCTCCGTCCCGTCCTGGACCGGACCCTCGCACCGGACGCGTCGGACCAGCTGCGTGTCGCCGCCGACCATGCTGCCCGGGCGCTGGCCCGGCACGAGACGAGAGGCCCGATCGGATGAATCTCCAGGCACGGATCGAGGGCCTCCGCACGGCCGCGGACGCCGCCGAAGGCCGCCTCGACCAGGCGCTCCTCGACGACATCCGGGCCGGTGCCGACCGGTCGAGCGGCCGGTTGCGGCTCTCGGAGCGGCACACGGTCGTGGCGATCGCCGGAGCGACCGGCTCCGGCAAGTCGACGCTCTTCAACGCCCTCGCCGGCGCCGAGATCTCGACCTCCGGTGCCCGGCGCCCGACGACCGCGACCGCCCAGGCGCTGGTCCGGGGCGACGACGATCCGGACGAGATGCTCACCTGGCTCGGCATCCGGGCCGCCGACCGTCACCGGCACGGGTCGCCGGCGTCACCCGCACGGCTCCCCGAGGGCCTGGTCCTCCTCGACCTGCCCGACCACGACTCGATCGAGGCCGCCCACCACGAGGAGGCACGGCGGGTGGTGGAGCTCGCGGACGTCCTGGTCTGGGTCGTCGACCCGCAGAAGTACGCCGACGCCGCGATCCACCGCGAGTTCCTCCAGCCGCTGGCCGGTCACCGGGCGGTGACGATGGTGGTCCTCAACCACATCGACACGGTCCCCGAGGACCGTCGGCGGAGCATGCTCGCCGATCTCCGGAAGCTCCTCGTCGCCGACGGGATCCGCGACCCGCGGATCCTGGCGACCAGCGCCCGGCACGGTACGGGGATCGACGACCTGCGCCGGGCGATCACCCGGCGCGTCCAGGAGAAGCAGAACACCGTCCTGCGCATCGACGCGGACATCCGCTCGGCCGTGGCCCGGCTCGAGGAGGCGGCCGGCCGCGCGCCGTACCCGGTGCCCGACGTGTGGGTCGCCGACCTCGAGCGCCGGGTGGCCGACGCCGCCGGGCGTCCACCGGCCCGCCGTGGACCGGTCGACCGGCCCACCGTCGACAACGCCGTCCGCGGTCTCGTCGACCGCCTGTGCCGTGACCTGGCCCCCGGCTGGGGGCGCGCGGTCCGGACGGCCGTCACCCAGCGGCTCGGCGACACCGACGACCGGCTCGACGCCGAGCTCGCCGCACTCCCCGCCCCGGCTGCGCGGCCGATGCGGATCGGAGCGCGTGGGGTCGTGGCACTCGCCGCCGTCCTCATGGCGGTCGCGGTCGCGGCGTCCTGGGCGACCGGCGTCCTCCCGCCGACGGTCGCGCTCGTCGCCGGTGGCCTCCTCGTGGCTGCCGTCACGGGGGCAGGTGTGCTGACCCGGCGTGCCGCCCCGCGCGGTGCCGCGCGTGCCGACCAGGTCGACGACGGCTGCCGCGAGGTGGTCACCCGGGTCGTGCGCGAGCACGTGCTCGCTCCGGCGCGGCGCGAGCTGGCGTCGTACGCGCGCTTCGAGCGCGGCCTGCGCACCGCTCGGGGCTGAGGCTGCCTGAATCCGTGCCGACTTCTCGGCAGGGGGTGGATCAAACCGCCCGCTCCCCGCACCAGTGAGGTGTGAAGACCACCAGTGACGGACGGAGCGAGCGATGAGCGTCGCGCGCGTCCCGCTCGACCTGCCGACGGCGCCGGTCCAGGCCCTCGTCGAGGCGCCGGCCGACGCGCCCGTCGTCGAGGCGGTCGCGCACGGCCGGGTCCGACGACTCATCGAGCTGACCGTCGCGACCGGCCTCCTCGTGGCGCTCCTGCCGGTGCTGGTCGTCGTGGCGCTCCTGGTGGCGGGCACCAGCCGCGGGCCGGTGCTCTACCGGCAGCGTCGCGTGGGTGTCGGCGGCCGGCCGTTCGAGATCGTCAAGTTCCGCACGATGCGTCGCGACGCGGAGGTCCAGGCCGCTGCGCTCTTCGCGCAGCGCAACGACGGGTCCGGCCCGCTCACCAAGATCCACGCCGACCCGCGCGTCACGCGGGTGGGGCGGGTACTGCGCCGCTTCTCGCTCGACGAGCTGCCGCAGCTGTGGAACGTGCTCAACGGCACCATGGCCCTGGTCGGGCCCCGGCCGACGACTCCCGCGGAGGTGGCGCGGTTCGCGGACCGCGACCACCACCGCCACGCGGTCCGCCCCGGCATCACGGGCATCAGCCAGGTGAGCGGCCGCAGCGACCTCGCCTGGGAGGACGCGGTCGCGATGGACCTGCACTACGTCGCGTCCCGCTCGCTGCGCCTCGATCTCGAGATCCTCCTCCGCACCCTGCCGGCGGTCGTCCGCGGCCGCGGCGCCTACTGAGGATCGGAGCCTGACGATGCGTGTCCTCCACCTGATCGAGTCCCTCGGGGGCGGGGTGCTGAGCTCGGTGCTCGCCATGGTCGACGCGACGCCCGCGGTCGAGCACCACGTCGCGGTCTGGCCGCGACGGTCCCATGCGGACACCGGTGACCGGTTGGACGCGTTCAGCGGCGTCCACGAGCTGCGCCGTCCGCTGCCCCAGGCGCTCCGGGCCGCGGACGACCTGGTCCACGGCCTCGGCCCCGACCAGGTGCACGCGCACTCGTCGTACGCCGGCCTGCTGGCCCGGATCCTCAACCCCGCGGTGGACGTCGCCTACAGCCCCCACTGCTTCGCGTTCGAGCGGCAGGACCTCGGTGCGGCGACCCGCGCCGGCGTGCGCCGGATCGAGCGATCGCTGGCCGGACGCACGGCGGTGCTGGTCGCCTGCTCACCCCGCGAGGCGGCCCTCGCCCGTGCCCTGGGGCACCGGCGGGTCGTGACCGTCCCCAACCGGGCGCTCGACGTACCGGACCTGCGCGCCCGGTTCTCCCCGGACCTGCGGGTGGTCACCGTCGGGCGGATCGGACCGCAGAAGGACTGGCCGTACCTCCTGCGGGCCAAGGGCTATCTCGAGGACGTGCTCGGCTGCCACGTCGAGTGGGAATGGCTGGGCGGAGGCGACCGAGACGCCGAGCGGACGCTGCGTGCCCACGGCGTCTCGGTCGCGGGCTGGCTCCCGCGGACCCAGGTCCTGGAGCGCCTGAGCCGGGCCCACGTCTATGTGCACACCGCCGCGTGGGAAGGCGCGCCGATCAGCATCCTCGAGGCCGCCGCCCTCGGCCTGCCCCTCGTCGTCCGCGGCATCCCCGGGCTTCTCAGCCTCGACGTGCCCGGTGCGACGCGGACGGCGGCCGACCTCGCGGACCGGATCGGCCGGCTCCGCGACCCCGACCTGTGGTCGGCGGAGCAGCAGCGCTCGCTGCACTTCGCCGCCGGCCACACGCTTCGCCGCCAGCGCGATCGCCTGACCGCCGCCTACGGGCTCGCCACCCCGGATCTCGTC
Organism: Nocardioides carbamazepini; assembly: GCF_024614185.1. Classification (GTDB taxonomy): domain Bacteria; phylum Actinomycetota; class Actinomycetes; order Propionibacteriales; family Nocardioidaceae; genus Nocardioides; species Nocardioides carbamazepini. The sequence goes on along the minus strand of NZ_JAHTLF010000012.1, from coordinate 45,279 downwards.
CAAAGCTCCAGGCTCAGATAGGAACCAGATGTCCACCACCCACGCTGTCCCCGCGGAGTACGTCGACCGCCCGGAGCCGTCCGCGGTCCGGGGGAGTGCCCGCGCCCTCGGTGCCCTGCTGTGGCGCCGCCGCTGGATCGTCGCGCTCGTCGTGGTCCTGGTGGCGAACGGCGTCGCCGCCGGACTGGTCCTCACCGACCGCGAGTACACCGCGTCGGCGCGGATCGCCGTGACCCCCCGCCCGGACCTGCCGCCGTCCACGGTCGACTACACCGATCTGCTCGGCACGATCGCCGACATCGGGAGGTCCTGGCCGCTCCTCGAGGAGGTCGCGGACCAGGTGCCGGGCAGGTCCGCCGACCAGTTGCGTGACGACGTCGAGGGCGCGGTGGTCGACGGCACCGTGATCGTCCAGGTCTCGGTGACCGACACCGACGCCGAGCGGGCGGCCCGGACGGCGAACCTGATCGTCGAGCTGCTGCCCTCCGACGATCCCGCCGGCGGTGCCTTCAACTACCACGTCACCGAGGAGGCGGTGGTCCCGGACGAGCCGAGCTCGCCGAACGTCCCGGTGGCGGCCCTGGCCGGTCTGGTGCTGGCGTTCCTCCTCGCGATCGTGGCCGCCGTCGTCGTCGACCGGCTGTTCCGCACGGTGAGCGACGCCGAGGAGATGGGCGAGCTCGCCGACACCCCGGTGCTGGGCGTGATCCCGAGGCCCGCCGATCCCCGGCAGTCGGGGGCCATCGACTACTGGGCGCCGGAGTTCCAGTCGATCCGCGCCCTGCGCATCGCGGTGGAGTTCGCGAGCGCCGAGGACCCGAGCCGGCTCCTCGTCGTGACCTCGGCCGGCACCTCGGACCCGTGGGCCGGCTGGATCGAGGTCAACCTCGCCGTCGCCCTCGCCGAGGTCGGCCACCGGGTCCTCGTGGTGGACACGAGCGGCGACCCCGAGATCCACCCGGCGCTGCAGGCGCCGGGTGGGGAGCCGGGGCTGTACGACGTGCTCGCCGGCGAGCTCGACCTGGTGGACGCGGTCCGGGAGGGGCCGACGGAGAACGTCGACCTCCTCTCCGTCGGACAGGCGCACCTGGCGCCGCCCAGCCTGCTGGAGATGAGGTTCGACGGACTCCTGGAGAGCACCGAGGGCGCCTACGACGTCGTCCTCGTCCACGCCGCTCCCGTCGCGTCGTCCGAGGACGCGCGGATCATGGCGATCCACGGTGCGCTCCTGCTGACCGTGCCGTCCGGATCCGTCCACCCGCGCACGGTGCAGCGGGCGGCCGAGCACCTGCGGGACATCCAGCTGCGGATCCTCGGCAGCATCCTGGTCGGCGTCCGCGCGCCGCGCCGGCGCCGGGTCAGCGAGGTCTGATGCGTCCGGGTCTGCGGGTGGCCGTCGTCCAGCAGGGCGGCGTGCTCGGTGGCGCCGAGCGCTGGCAGCTGCATCTCGCGGACGCCACGGACCGGCTCAGCGTCACGGCCGTCGGCCTCGGGGCGGGTGCGACGACCGCGGCCTGGGCCGGACGCGGCTGGCCGGTCGCTACGGTGCCGGCAGGGAGGTCCGTCACCCGGCTCGCGAGGGCCGCCTGGCGGCTGCGCCGGGTGCTGGCACGCACCCGGCCCGACGTCGTGCTGGCCCACGGGGTCAAGGCCGGTCTGGTCGCGACCGTCGCGGCGCGTCCCGGAGGGATCCCCGTCGTCTGGGTCCGCCACGACGCGTCGTACGGCGGTGCGCTCGTCGGGCTGCTCGACCGGCTGACCCAGGGGCAGGTCGCCACCAGCTCGTGGCTGCTCGAGGGGAGGACCCCCCGCGCCGGCACGGTGGTCAACCCGCCCCGGATGCCCGAGCCGATGCCGGCCGCGGAGGCCCGGGCCGTCCTCGGCATCGATCCCGCTCCGGGCGAGCTGGTGCTCGGCATGGCGGCCCGGATCGTCCGTCACAAGGGCATCGAGGACGCCGTGCGGGCGTTGGCGCTGCCCGGCGCCGCCGCGTGGGAGCTCGTCGTCGCCGGCGTCACCGACCCGGCGGAGCCGGACGAGCAGGACCGGTTGGTCAAGATCGCGGCCGAGCTCGGCGTGGCCGAACGGGTCCGGTTCCTCGGCGAGGTGCCCGACGTCGCCCGGGTCGTGTCCGCGTTCGACGCCCTCGCGGTGCTCACCAAGCCCACGGCGGCCGAGCCCTGGCTGCGGGAGGCCTTCGGGATGTCCGCGCTGGAGGCGCTGACCGGCGGGGTGCCGGTCGTGGCCGTGCCGCCGGTCGACGACATCGCCGCGGCAGGCGGCCTCCCCGTGCGGGTCGAGCGGCCCGCCGACGTCGCCGCCGCCCTCGCGACCCTGGCCGACGCCGAGGTGCGCCGCCGCACCGGCCGTGCCGCCCGCCGGCGGGCCCAGGACTTCCCCACCGCCGACGTGGCCGGCGAGCGGCTGGCCGACTTCCTGGCGCTGCTCGTGCACCGCCCGGGTGCCGGCCACCGCGCCGCGGCTCCGATGAGCGTGGTGACCACGGTGCTCGACGACGAGCAGGGACTCACCGAGCTGCTGACCGCCCTCGTGCCCCAGCTGGCGCAGGACGACGAGCTGGTCGTCGTCGACGGTGGCTCGACCGACGGCACGGCCGAGGTGGCGCGGCGCGCCGCGGAGGCGGACTCCCGGATCCGGCTGGTCGTCCGGCCCGGCGCCGGCATCTCCCGTGGCCGCAACGTCGGCATCGGCCTTGCCCGCCACGACACCATCGCCTGCACCGACGCCGGCTGCGTGCCCACGCCCGGCTGGCTGGCCGCGCTGCGCGCCGCCTCCGACCGGCACCCGGACGTGGGCCTGTGGACCGGCACCTACCGCGTGGTCGCCGACAAGCCCTGGGAGCTCGCCCTGGCCGCCGTCGGCTACCCGTCGATCGACGAGCTCGCCCGGCCCGGCCCGGGCGTCCGCGCCTACGGCCGCCTCTTCGGCCGCAGCTTCGACCCGTCGATGCCGACGGGCCGCTCGGTCGCCTTCACTCGTCGGGCCTGGGCGGACGCGGGCGGCTTCCCCGAGCACCTCGCCACCGGCGAGGACGTCCTCTTCGGGCGGAGCATCGTCGCGGCCGGCCACCGGGCGCGGATGGTCCGCGACGCCGAGGTCGCCTGGGCCCAGCGGCCGACGCTGCTGGCGAACCTGCGCATGTTCCGCCGCTACGGCGAGGGCAGCGGTCACTCGCTCGATCGACGGCTCCTCGGCCGGGACCTGGCCCGCGCGGCGTCGTACGGCGTGGGCGCGGTGCTCCTCGCCCGCGGCGGCCGGACCTCGCGGGCGGTGGTGGCGGCCGGTGCGGCCGCCTACCTGTCGCTGCCCGCGGTCCGTGCTGCCCGCGGCCCGCGCCCCCTCGCCGCGACCGTGCTCGTGCCGCCCGTCGCGGCCGCCCGGGACCTGGCGAAGGCGTGGGGCGCCCTGTCCGCCGTCGCCGCGGGCGCGCGAGGGCGGCGATGACCGCGTCGCGTCCCTGGGCGCTCCGGGCGGGCGTGGTGGCCGTGGTCGTGCTGCTGCCGTTCGGGGACACGTCAGTCCCCGTGCTGGGGATGCGGCTGGTCCACGTCGCGATGCTGGTGCCGGCGGCGCTGGCCCTCCATCAGGTGGTCGTGCGCGGAGCACGGATCCCGGGCTCGGTCGTCCTGATCGGGTGCGGCCTCGGCCTGGTCTCCGGCGTCGTGTCGGGAGCCGACGGCGTCGACCCGTCCCGATCGGTCCCGCTCGTCGTCGGCTCGGCGATCACGACGTGCTACGCGCTGGCCGTGGCACTCGCCCACCGGCCCGGCGAGGATCTCGCCGGCCTGGAGCTGCTGGTGATCGTGGGCGGGGTGACCGCGGCGTCGGCCCTCGTGTCGGTCGGCCGCCTCCAGGCGGCGGAGGCCGGCAATGTCGTCAACGGGCGTCTGACCGGGCCGTTCTCCCAGCCCAACGAGCTGGGGATCTTCTGCGCGGCGCTGCTCCCGGTGGCGCTCGCCTGTGTCGTGACGAGCTCGTCGTGGCGTCGCGCCGCGCTCCTCTCCGCGGCCACGGCCAGCCTCGCCGTGGCCTGCGTCCTGAGCATGTCCCGGGGGGCCTGGATCGGCGCGCTGGCGTCGTTCGTGTGCCTGGCGGCCTGTGAGCCGGCCCTGCGCCGGGCGCTGCTGGCGATCGGGCTGGCCGCCGCCGCGATCTGTGGTGCCGCACTCGTCGCGCCCGTCGGCGTACCGGTCCTGGGGGTGGTCGGCGCCCGGATCCGCACCCTCGGCGACCCCACCCAGAACCAGTACGACGACCGCCCGCTGGTGTGGGCGGAGGCGTGGCGCCAGGCCGCCGATCATCCCTGGCTGGGGGTCGGTCCCGGCGGCTTCCGCTCGGCGGCCACCGACTCGGTGAGCGCCGTGGCCGCGCAGCCCCCGGAGCACCCGCACAACCTGCTGCTCACGGTCCTGGCCGACCGCGGTGTCGTCGGTGCCGCTCTCGGGATCGTGGTCGTGGCGGGCTGCGTCCTCGCGGTCCGTCGCCACGTCCTGTCGCCGCAGCAGGCGGATCCTGCCGTCCGGGTGCTGCGGATCCGCAGCATCGCGGTCATCGCCGGCCTCGCCGCGGTGGCGGTCCACGGCGGCTTCGACATGCCCCTGCGCAACCCGATCGTGTCCGGCCTGGTCTGGACGCTCCTCGGCCTGGCCGTCGTGGCGGAGACCGTCCCGCTCACGCGCTACGCCGCCGGCCACGACACAACGACGAACCGGAGGAAGTGGGTCCCCGTGACATGTTGACCACCACACATGAGGTGCAGCGACTCGGCGACCGGTGGCGGACCATCGGCCTGCTCGTCGGAGGGCTGGCCCTGCTGGTCACCCTCGGCGCGCAGCTGATCCTGCTGGTGCCGACGACCTACACAGCCACCAGCGCGGTGGCCCTCCGGCCGCTGACCGCCGAGCAGTCCGCCGACAGCATCGAGATGCAGGCGCACGAGTTCAGCGTGACCCTCGGCGCGAAGGAGTCCGCGGCCGCCGTTCTCGCGTCGGTCGCGCCCGACCGGCCCCCGCGGGTCGAGGCCACCGCCACCCGGGACCCGGGCACCGCGACGATCAGGATCGCGGTGTCCTCCACGAACCGGGACATCGCGGTCGAGGTCGCCAACGGCCTTGCCGAGCGGGCCGAGGAGCTCGGTGGGGTCGACCAGATGGCCCAGGTGGTCGTGGCCGTCCGTGCCGGCACGGCGGGGGTCACGTCCGGCCCGCCGCGCCACCTCTACTTCGCCGCGCTCGTGGCTGTCGCGGCGCTGCTGCTGGCCGGTGGCCTGTACCGGATCCGGGAGCGGACGCCATGAGCCGCCGTGCGCCCCTGGTCCTGATGTACCACGGGGTCGACCGGGTGCCCGAGGATCGCGATCCGTACGCCATGTTCGTGACGCCGGATGCCTTCCGGGCCCAGATCGAGCACCTCCTCGAGGAGGGCTTCGTCCCGTTGTCGGAGCAGGCGTTCGTCGAGGGGCGACGATCCGGCACGCTGCCGTCGCGGTCGGTGCTGATCACCTTCGACGACGGCTACGTCGGCGTCGGCGAGCACGCCGCGCCGGTCCTGGAGTCGTTCGGCGTGCCGAGCGTCCTCTACGTGCCCGCCGCTCTGGTGGGCGGCTGCTCGGACTGGCTGGAGCCGCGCCACCGGCACCCGCTGATGAGCGGCGAGGAGCTGCGGGCCGTCGACCGTCGAGGCATGGCCGTCGGAGCCCACGGGACCGACCACCGGGACCTCACCCGGGTGTCCGGCGACGAGCTGCGGCGCCAGACCGCCGGCGCCCGTCGGGCGCTGGGCGAGCTGCTCGGCCGACCCGTGACCTCCTTCGCCTTCCCGTTCGGCAGCCACGACGCGCGGGTGCGTGCGGCGGTGCGGGCCGCGGGCTATGAGACGGCCTTCGCCGTGCACGAGGCCGACGGCGGATTCGCCGTCGGCCGCGTCGACGTCAACGCCGTCGACACGATGCGCACCTTCCGGCTCAAGCTCCATCCGCTGTATCCCCGCGCGCGGCGCGTGTCCGGCCGCGTGCCCGCAGTACGCCGTGTCGTCCACGACCTCCTCGGCCGCGCCCCGCGTGAGCGGACAGTCGACCTCCCCGACCCGGCGGGTGCGCGATGACCGGCCTGGTGCGCCGCTCGACGGCCGCGATCGCGATCCTGGCGGTGGCCGGGGTCGTCGGCGTGCTGCTCGTCGGCTCCACGGCACCCTCGCCGCTCGGCGCCCAACCGGATCCCGGGCGCCAGGGCGTGGGGACGACGGCGGAGGTGACGCCCACGCCGGAGCCGGCCACGTCCCGGGCTCCGGGCGGAGACGTCGACCTCGGCTTCCAGCTCTCCGCCCACCACAGCGACCGGGCCGACCGCGCGATCGCCGTCATGGACCGCCTGCAGCGCGCGGGAGCGCGGTGGGTCCGCGTCGACGTCGGCTGGCAGACCCTCCAGCCGGAGGGGCCGGGTCCCTTCGAGCGGTGGTACGTCGACCTGCTCGACGACGTCCTCACCGGCGCCCGCGAGCGAGGCCTGCAGGTCATCGTCTCGCTCTGGCTGTCCCCGGCCTGGGCGAGCGACGGCGGCAGTCCCTACGCACCGCCGGACGACGTCGAGGACTACGCCGACGCGATCGCGACCGCGGCCCGCCGCTGGGGCGCCGACGTGGCCGCGTGGGAGATCTGGAACGAGCCGAACTTCCCCGTGTTCTTCGAAGGCGCCGATCCGGCCACCTACACCCGCCTGCTGTGCGCGGCCTACCCCGCGGTCAAGCGGTACGACGACTCGCCCGTCGTCTTCGGCGGCCTCATGTACAACGACGACGGCTGGCTCCGGCAGGCCTACGAGGCCGGCGCGAAGGACTGCTTCGACGTCCTGGCGACCCATCCCTACGTCGGCCCGAGCGACGCGCCGCCGGACACGCCGGCGGTCGGCGCCGTCTGGCGACTCACCCACACCCCGGCGGTGCGGGCGGTGATGGAGGAGTGGGCCGACGGCGACAAGCAGATCTGGATCACCGAGCTCGGCTGGTCCTCGGGACCGGACAGCGACGGCAACCCGTGGGACCGGTCGGTCACCCCGCGCCAGCAGGCGGCGTACCTCGGCGACGCGGTGCGGCTGGTCCGCTCCAGGTACCCCTATGTCGGACCGATCATCTGGTACCGCGACGTCGACGGCCCGACGGACACCTACCAGGACGGCTTCGGCCTGCTGCACCCCGGCCTCCGCCCGAAGCCGGCTCTGCGCGCGCTGCGGGACGCGGCCCGCGGCCGATGACCGCGGTGATGGATCAACCCCCGACCCGACCGGCACTGGAGTGACATGACGGTGATCGTCTCCCGCGCGGCCCCCGAGGTGGGGCCGTCGCCGGCGCGCCCCCGCGCCACGGGGCGATCGGTGCGGGCTCTGCTGCCGAACCTGCTGCCGAGCCTGCCGGCGGGCGCGGGATGGCTGGCGCTCGGCGCCGTCGCGTCCAAGGCGTCGCAGACCCTGGTGCTGCTGCTCGTCGCGGCGGTGCTCGATCCTGCTGCCCTGGGCGTCGTGGCACTCGGCGCGGCGCTGCTCAACGTGACGACGGTGCTGGCGGATCTGGGCACCGCCACCGCCCTCGTCCACTTCCGGGGCGATGCCGAGCGGGCGGCCCGGTCCGCGGTCACGCTCGCGCTGGTCACCTCGCTCGGCCTGGTGACTGTCGTCTGGGTCGCCGCGCCGTGGCTCGCCGGCCTGCTCCGGGTCGGCGCGCCCGGCGCCGAGGTGTTCCGCGGCGTCGTGCTGTGCGTGCCGTTGGCCGCGGTGGGCGGGATCAGCGCCGAGCTGCTGCGCCGGCGCCTCGACTTCCGCCGGCGGATCCTGCCCGATGTCGTGGGCAGCGCGGTCGGCGCGGCCGTCACCGGCGTCGCGCTGGCGGCCGGTGCCGGTGCGTTCGCCCTGGTCCCGGGCCAGCTCGCCCAGGCCGTGGTCGCGCTCGCCCTGCTGTGGACCCTGCGCCCGCCGGTGCGACCGGGCTGGTCCGCCCGCGACGCCGCGACGCTGCTGTCGTACGGCAGCGGTCTCGCCGGTGGCGCCCTGCTGTCCCTCGTCATGCTCAACGTCGACTACGCCCTCGTCGCGCACCGGCTCGGCGCCGACGACCTGGGCGCCTACTCGATGGCGTTCCGGATCGCGTTCATGCCCTACCTGCTCGTCGCCGTCGTGATCGGCGGCGCGGTCTTCCCGCAGCTGTGCCGGCTGCGGGGCGCAGCGGTCGGCGAGTCCGCCGTCGCGGCGACGGTCGTGGTCCAGCGCCTGCTCGTGCCGGTCTATACGGCGATGGTGGTGCTTGCCCCCCTCCTGCGGCTGCTGGGCGACGAATGGGCGGTCGCCGTGCCGGCACTGCGCTGGCTCGCGGCCTACGGCCTGGTGCTGAGCGTGCTGGAGCCCCTGCTCGTCGCGCTCCGCGCGGTGGGCCGCACCGCCGACACCCTCGGCCTCGCCGCACTGCACGTCGTCCTGCTGGTCCTGCTCCTCGGCCGCTACGTCGAGCGCGGGATCACCGCGGTCGCCGTCACCCAGCTGGCTGCCGCCCTCGTCACCCTGGCCGCGGCCGCGGTCCTGGTCACCGTCCGGGTGCCGGGGTTCCGGTGGTCGGACCTCGCCCGGCGGACGGTGCCGCTGATGCCGGCGCGGGCCGTCGCCGACGCGCTGTCCCGCTCGCCCGGCCGGCCACGCCGCCTCGTGGCGACCGTGCTCGCGCCGGCCGTGCTGGTCGTGCTGGCGGTGGGTGCCGGGCTCGTGGCGGCGCGCGCGCCGTACGTCGCGCTCGCGGTGGTCGCCGGCCTGGCCGCGCTCGCCGCCGCCGTCCTGCGCGTCGAGTGGGCGGCGATCGCGCTCGTCGTCGCCGCGCCCTTCGCCCACCTGCTCCAGGAGGAGATCCACCCGGCGGCCTTCAAGGCGGCGGGAGCGGTCCTGTTCGTGTCCTGGTCGGTGCGGGTGCTGCATGATCCGCGCCCGCGGGGGCTGCGGCGCCCCGGACTGGTCGCGCTCGGGGCGCTGGTCGTGGTCCTGGTCGCGTCCTTCGTTGCCAACGGCGCCGACGTGGTCGCCGGTGGCGACCACGTCGTGAGCTATGCCGCCCATGCTCTGGTCGTGGTGGTCCTGGTCGACCTCCTGCGCCGCAGCCGTCCCGGTCCCACGGCGTTCGCACGCCGGCTCGCGACCGCCTACGTCCTGTCCTGCACCGCCGCGGGGGCGGTCGGCCTGGTCTCGTTCCTGGTCCACGGCGGCCGCGCGGCCGGACCGCTGGCGGACCCGAACGACCTGGCCTTCTTCCTGATCACGGCGCTGCCCTTCGCCGTGCTCCATGACCGCCGCTCCACAGCCGCTACCTGGGGGAACGGCTGTGGAGCGGTGCTCCTCGTCGCCACACTCGCCACCTTCTCCCGCGGTGCGCTGGTCGGCCTCCTGGCGATGGTCGTGGTCGCCCTGCTGCTCCGCGCCGTCCGGCCGGTGACGCTCCTCGGCGTCGGAGCGCTGGCGGCCGTCTGCGCGATCGTGGTCGGCGTGACCCACGGGGACGTGGTCGCCCGCGGCCTGGCCGAGAAGGAGCACGTTGCGGCCGGCAACGTCGCCCAACGCCTGACGGCCGCGACGGTCGCCGTCGACATGACCGCCGCCAACCCGGTCCTCGGACAGGGACCTGGCGGGTTCGCGGCGGAGCGGACGCGCTTCCTCCCGGCCGGCGGGACCGGGGTCCGCGAGACCGTCGCCCACCAGATGTACCTCGACGTCAGTGCCGAGCTCGGCCTGGCCGGTCTGGCCGCCTTCCTCGCCGTCCTGGTGCTCGCCGCCCGGGGGGCGCTGCGGGCCCGCCGGACGGGCCAGGGCCGCCGGACGGGGGAGGACCGCCGGACAGGCCAGGACCGCTCGCTGGCCGACGCCGTCCTGGTGGCGCTGGCCGGCGCCGCCACCGCCGCCTGCTTCCTCAGCGAGCAGTACTTCCTGCCGATCTGGCTGCTCGCCGCCCTCGGCCTGGGCATCGAACCGCTGCGCACCCGTCTCTCGGCCCCCTGGGGAGAGCGGCGATGACCCGGCGCGTGCTCCAGGTGCTGACCCAGGCCCACGGCGGTCCGGTCGATCACGCGGTCGACGTCGCCATCGAGCTCGCCGCGCTCGGCCACGACAGCCGACTGGCCGGCCCCGCGGGACCCCACCTGGTCCGAGCGGCGGCAGGAGGAGTGCGCACGCACCTCCTCAGCATCCACAGCGGCTCCGACCTCCGCGGCCTGCGGGCGGCGGCCACACTGCTCGCCGGCGTGCGGCCCGACCTCGTCCACCTGCAGGACCGCCGTGCCGGCCTCGTCGGCCGGATCCTCGCCCGACGGCACGGCATCCCCGCGGTCTACACGCTGCACGGCGTGCCGGACCAGCTCGCCGGCCTGGTGCCGGGCAACCTCTCGACGGGGCCGGCACGTCGCCGGGACCGGGTCGCCTACCTGACCGGGGAGCGGCTGCTGGCAGCCACCCGGCGCACCGTCGTCGTCACGCCGTGCGAGGCGCTGACGACGTACGCGCGCGACCACGTCGGAGTCCCCGCGGCCCGGGTCCGCACCGTTCCCAACGGCGTCGGCCGGACCTGGCTGGACCTACCGGGACCGGACCGGCGACCGGTCGGCCGCGTCACCGCCGCCTGGCTCGGTGTGATGCAGCCGGTCAAGCGGGTGCCCGACCTGGTCCGGGCCGTCGCCCGGGTGCCGGACCTCACCCTCGACCTGATCGGGGACGGCCCGCAGCGCGCGCGGGTCGAGGCGGCCGTGGCCCGCACCGGTTGCGCCGATCGGGTGCGGTTCCTCGGGTTCCTTCCCGACCCGGCACCGCAGCTGCGCGCCGCCGACCTGCTCGTCCTGCCGTCGGCCGCCGAGGCGTGCCCGATGGCGGTCCTCCAGGCGATGGCGTCCGGCCTTCCCGTCGTCGCCACCCGGGTCGGCGGCATCCCCGAGATCGTCCGCGACGGCGTCGACGGGCTGCTCGTCGACGCCGGTGCCGAGGACCAGCTCGTCGCCGCGCTGCGGGCACTGGCCGCCGACGCGCCGCTGCGCACCCGGATGGGCGCGGCGGCACGCCGGCGGGTGGCCGAGCGGTTCACCGCCGAGCGCTGCGCGCGCGAGCTGCTCGCTGTCTATGAGGAGATCGGATGAGGATCCTGACCGTCATCGCCGAGCTCGGCGTCGGAGGCGCCGAGACGATCGCGGTGGCCCTGGCGAGTGCTGCCGCCGCCGACGGCCACGAGGTCTGGGTGGCGAGCGGGCCCGGCCACCGGATCCCCGCGCTGGAGGCCGCCGGCGTGCGCCACGTACCGGTGCCGCTCGTCGGTCGCGGTCCGGCCGGCCTGGCCCGTTCGCTCCGTCGGCTGCGCTCGCTGCCGCCGCCCGATCTCGTCCACGCCCACAACCCCAAGGCCTCGCTCGTGGCAGGCCTGGCGCTCGGCGGACGGGCGCCCGTGCTCACCACCCTGCACGGGGTGGCGGGCCACGACAGCCGCCGCGCCGCGCGCATCCTGCGCCGGGTGAGCGATCGTGTCGTGGTCGTCTCGCCCCACCTCGGTGAGGCCCTGGCGGGGGAGGGCTACCCGGGCTCCCGGATCGACGTCGTGCCGACCGCGCTCGAGCCGCTGCCGGCGTACCCGCGCGGACGGGCGCGCGCCGAGCTCGGCCTGCCACCCGACGTGCCCGTCGGGCTGTGCCTGGCCCGGATGGTGCCGCAGAAGCGCCACGACCTGCTGGTCGAGGCGTGGCCCGTCGTCGCGGACCGTGCCCTCCTGCTCCTCGCCGGTGACGGTCCGCGACGGGGACGGGTGCTGGCCGACATCGACCGCCACGGGGTCGGTGCGAGCGTCCACCCGCTCGGGGAGCGCGCCGACGTCCCGCGACTGCTGGCGGCCAGCGACTTCCTGGTGCTGCCGACCGACTGGGAGGGGCTGCCGGTCGCGGTGCTCGAGGCGCTCGCCGCCGGTCTTCCTGTGCTCGCCTCCGGCGTGAGCGGGCTGGTCGAGCACTTCGGCGGTGCGGTCCGGTTCGTGGCGCCCGGGTCGGTCGCGGCCCTCGCCGCGGGCCTGGTCGACCTGGTGGACCAGGAGGGCCTCCGGGCGGAGCTGGCGCGACGGGGACGGGCACGGGTGACGAGCCGCTTCTCGGTGGCCCGCATGGTCGCGCACTACGACGACATCTACCTGCGTCTCGCCGGTCGCCCCGGCGACCGGCGGATGGGGACAGGAGTGACCCGATGAATCACCACCCGAGCCGCAGCCGCCGACGACACAGCTGGTCGCTCCGCGCCGGCGTGCTGCTGGTGCTCGCCGGCCTGGTCGCCGGCGGCCTGCTGCTGACCGGCGTGATCGGCGGACCTGACGAGCGTCGCGATCGGACCCGGCTCCAGGTCGGCCTGATCATGCCGCAGCCGCCCGGCCCGGCGGCGGATCCGGCGGTTGATCCGGCGGCCGGTCCGGCCGCGGACGGCGACGTGCTGGCGGTGCGCTCGTGGGGCCGGGAGGCCGGTCAGCTGGCGGTGCTGGTGGGCAACGAGTCGACGGAGCCGATCGCGAGCGCGCGGGTCCGGGTGATCGCCCGCGACGCGGCGGGCGCCGTGGTCCTGTCGACGAGCGGCACCGACGCCGATGTGTGCTGCTCGGTCGTCGGGCTGCCGGCCGGCGCGGAGTTCGGCCTGTTCGTCCCGCTCGCTGCGGACGTGCCCGAGATCGCCACCGTGGCCGTCGAGACGCTGAGCGCCGAGACGGGTTCCCCCGCGGACGCGACGGTGCGCGTGGGCGCCGCCGACCTCCGCCGGTACGACGACGACACGGTCGTCGCCGTCCGGTTGAAGGCGCGCGGCCGGCTCTCCGGCTTCGTCGCCGTCCAGGCGCTGCTCGTCGACGGGGAGGGCGAGGTGGCCCAGGTGATCTCGGGCCGCTTCTACTGCTTCCGTCCCGGTGCCGCCCGCACGGTCCGCCTGCATCTGTTCCACGCCGTGCCGCCCGGCCTCCGCCTCGATCGCGTGCTGGCCTACCCGATCCCGGACGGGGTGCGTCCGCACGTGCCGGGGCGGTGCCGATGAGCCATCCCGTGACGACGGGCGCGGACGTCCTGGTCACCGGTGGAGCCGGCTACATCGGCAGCACCGTGGTCTCGGCGCTCTCGGACGCCGGTCACCGGCCGGTCGTGCTCGACGACCTCTCGGCCGGACGGCGCGCGTTCCTGCGTGGTCGCGCGGCATACGTCGGCGACATCGCCGACCGTGCCCTTCTCCGGCGGGTGCTCCGGGAGAATCCCGGCGTGCGGACCGTCGTGCACTGCGCCGCCCGGGTGGTGGTCCCGGAGTCCGTGCGCGAGCCGGCGGCGTACTACCGCACGAACGTCGCGGGCACCTTCGAGCTCGCGGAGACGCTGCTGGCCTGCGGCGTCACCCGACTCGTGTTCAGCGGCTCGGCGGCGATCTATGCGCCGGGCCCGGACCTGGGTGTCGACGAGTCGTCGCCGTGGGACCCGCGGAGCCCCTACGCGCGGACCAAGGCGGTCGCCGAGACGTTGCTGGCCGACCTCGCCGCGGCGACGTCGCTCCGCGTCCTCTCGCTGCGCTACTTCAACCCCGTGGGCGCGGACCCATGGCTGCGGACGGGTCCCTACCAGCCGGATCCGAGCCATGTGCTCGGCCGGCTCCTGACGGCACATCGGACCGGGCGGCCCTTCCCCCTCACCGGGGTCGACTACCCGACGGTCGACGGCACGGGCGTGCGCGACTACGTCCACGTCTGGGACCTGGCCCGGGCCCATGTCGCCGCCCTCCGGCACTTCGACCGCGCTCTCGGGGACGCACGTCATGCCGCCGTCGACCTCGGCACGGGCAGCGGTACGACGGTGCGCCAGCTGATCACGACGTTCGAGCAGGTGACCGGGCGGCAGCTGCCGGTGGTCGAGGCACCTCGCCGTGCGGGCGACACGGTCGGCGCGTTCACCCGCAGCACCCGCGCGCGACGCCTGCTCGGCTGGCGGCCCGAGCGGACCCTCGCGGACGGCATCGAGGACGCCCGGGCCTGGTCCCGTGGCCGGCACCCGGATCGGGAGGCATCATGACGACGTTCACGACGCAGGTGGAGGTCGGCGGGGCGGCCACGGCCCGGCTGGGCCGGCTGTCCGGCTGGATCGACGAGCGCAGCGCGGAGTTCTGCACCACCGCCGACTGGCTCCGGGCCGCGGCCCGGCACCTGCCCGGGACTCCGGTCGTGATCACCGTCGGGCCTGCCGACGCGCCGGCGGCGCTGGCCGCCCTGTCGCTGGGCTCGCGCCGCGGCATCCGCCGGATCGAGCTCCTGGGCGGTGACCTCAACGACTACGGACGGCTCTTCCACGAGGACGACGTGGCCGCGGCGGCCCTCGCCGACGCTCTGGTCCGGTGGCTGGCGTCGCACCGGTCGTGGTCGCTCGACCTCGACCAGCTGGACCCCGACGACGCGGCCGTGCGGGTGCTCACGGAGCGGCTGCCGGGCTGCCGGGTCGAGACCGGCCCGCCGATGCCGCGGATCGAGGGCGTCGGCGGCACCTTCCGGATCAGCCGCAACCGGCGGCGCAGCGTCCGCCGGGCCACGGGCCGGCTCGACGCGGACGGCCGGGCCTGGCGGACGGTCGTGGCCACGGACCTCGACGACGTCGAGCGCTGGCTGCCCGTCCTGGTCGAGGTACGGCGGCGACGCGACCATGCCGCGGGGCGCCGCAGTCACCTCGACGACCCCCGGATGAGGTCGTTCCACGAGGCGGTGCTCCTCGACGCGGCCGCCCGCGGTCGGCTGGTGGTCGACGTGCTGGTCGTCGACGACGACGTCGCCGGCTACGCCGTGACGATGGTCGACGGCGAGACCTACCGCCTGTTCGACGGCCGGGTCGCGGAGGAATGGCAGCGCTACCAGGGCGGCATCGTCTGCGACATGCTCGCCGTGGTCCGGGCCGCGGAGGCGCCCGGCGTCACCACCTTCGACTGGCTGCGGGGACGGACCGAGGCCAAGTTCGGCGACCACGAGACCCGGAGGGTGGCCGTGCGCGCCGCCTCCGGGGCCGTGGTCGTGGCCGTCGATGCGTGGGCGGACGGACTGCGCCGCAGGGCGCGCGCCGCCGTGCCCGCGTCCCTCGTGCGCAGCCTCGTCGCGCGATGACGCAGGTCGCGGAGCAGACCGAGACCCTGCGGCGTACCGGCGCGACCGTGCTCGCCCTCGGCGCCTCGGAGCTCCTGGGCAAGGTGGCCACCTTCCTCACGGTGCTCGTGATGGCACGGCTGCTCGGGGTGGCCGACTTCGGTCTGCTCTCCTTCGGTCTCAGCCTCGGCCTGCTGCTGTCCGTGCTCTCGGGGCTGGGCCTGGACGCGCGGCTGATCCAGCTCGGCAGCGCGCGGCCCGAGCTCCTGGACCGGTGCTACGGCGGGCTGGTCGGGATCCGGCTCGTGCTCGCGAGCGCCGTGCTCGCGGCGACCGCGGCCGTCCTGTTCGCCACGATGGCGCCGCACGAGGCCGAGATCGTCGCGCTGCTGGTCGCGAGCTGCCTGCTCGACACGGTCACCGACGCGTCCCGGGCGGCCTGCGCCGCCCGCCAGCGTCAGCAGCTCTCGGCCCTGGTGCTCGTGCTCCAGCGGTTCTCGGTGCTGGTGCTGTGCGGGGGGATGCTGCTGGCCACGCGGAGCGCCGTCGACGGTGCCGTCGGCTACCTGCTCGGCACGGCGGTCGGCGTCCTCGGCATGCAGGCGGCCGCGCGCCGGGCCGGGGCCCGGATGCGGGTCCGGGGGAGCAGGGCCGAGGTCCGCCTGGTGCTGCGGGCCGCGCCTGTCACCGGGCTCGGAGACATCGCGGCGATGGGCGTCTTCCGCATCGACGCGGCCCTGATCGGCGTCATGCTCGGCACCACCGCCGTCGGCATCTACGGCGCGGGCTACCGGGTCTTCGAGTCGATCCTCTTCGTGAGCTGGACCCTCTCGCGTGCGTACGTCCCGGTCATCGCCAGCCGTCCCGACGACCGCCGGCACATCCGGACGTGGGCCGAGCGGGGACTGGTCGTGGCGTGCGCGGTCTACCTGCCGTACGGCGTGGTGATCGCGCTGCGGGGCGACGACCTGGTGGCCCTCCTCTTCGGTGACCAGTACGTCCACCCCGGCGTGCTGCTCGGCCTCGCCGCCGCCCCGCTGCTGTTCGGCGTCACCCACGTGTGCGCCTCCGTGCTCCTCGCGCTGCGGCCCGACCCCGTCGTCCTGGTCGCGAGCGTGCTCGCGCTGGCGGTGAACATCGGCATGAACGTCCTCCTCGTCCCGCGGTGGGGCATCACGGCTGCCGCGGTGGCCACCACGACCGCGTTCCTGGTGGAGTCCGTCGTCCTCGGGGTGGCGCTCACCCGGGTCGCCGGCCGGTTCTGCCGGCTCCGGCCGCTCCTGGCCCTCGTCCCCGGAACGGTCGTCGCCGGTGTCGTGGTCGAGCTGGTCGCCGACGTCGCGCTCGCCCTGCCCGCCGGCGCGGGGGCGTTCCTGCTGGTCTGGGCCGCCGCGAGCCGGGTGCTCGACCCCGTCCTGTTCGGGAACGTTGTCGCATTGCTGCGCAACCGACCCCGCGGGGCTGGGATGATGGGGGCGTGAGCACCGACCTGTACGCCGTCACCGTCCTCGGCCACGACCGTCCCGGCATCATCGCCGCCACCACGGCCGGCCTCGCGGAGCTCGGGCTCAACATCGAGGACTCCACCATGACCCTGCTGCGCGGGCACTTCGCCATGATGCTGCTGTGCCGCGGCGGCTCCGACGTCGCCGCCATCGAGCGGGCCCTCGCCCCACTCGCCGCCGGCGGGGACCTCGATGTCGCCGTCCGGCCGGTCGCCGCCGGTCCCACGCCCGCCGCCGGAGGCAGTGCCTGGGTGCTGACCGTCCACGGCGGGGACCGCTCCGGCATCGTCTCCGCGGTCGTCACCGAGGTCGCCGCCGCCGGGGGGAACATCACGGACCTGACCACCCGTCTCGCGGGCGACCTCTACCTGCTCGTCGCCGAGCTCGACCTGCCGGTGGACGCCGACGTCGCCGCGGTCGAGAGGGCCATCCGGACCGCGGCCGAGCGGGTCGGCGTCACCGCGACCCTGCGCCTCGCCGAGGCCGACGAGCTGTGAACAGCGAGCGGGTGGCGGCCTGGACCGAGGCCGAGCTCGGTGTCGAGGGCCGCGTGCTCGACGTCGTCCGGGCGCCCGACGGCGTGCTCTCCGCGCGCGGTGCCGACGTCGACCCGACGTCCGCCGACATCGTGCAGCTCGCCGCCGACCTGGTCGCGACGATGCGGGTCAGCCCCGGCTGCGTCGGCCTCGCCGCCAACCAGGTCGGCGTCGGCGTCCGGATGTTCTGCGTCGACGTCGTCGAGCACCCCAAGACCCGCACCCAGCACGGCACCTTCGTCCTCTGCAACGCCGAGGTCGTCGAGTCCAGCCGCAACGAGAGGGCCCGCGAGGGCTGCATGAGCGTCCCGGACCTCACCGGCGACGTGAAGCGGGCCGCGCGGCTCACCGTCCGCGGCGAGCTGCCCGGTACGGGCGAGAAGGTCGAGTTCAGCACCGACGCCTTCGAGGCACGCGCCCTGCAGCACGAGATCGACCACACCGACGGGCTGCTCTTCCTCGACCGGGTCGCCGGGGCGCACGCGATCTACCCGCGCCAGACCTACTTATAGGGATCAGCCGGCAGCTACCGGTTCCGCCCCCGTATCCCAACTGGCAGAGGAAGCCGCCTTAAAAGCGGTTCAAGTGTGGGTTCGACTCCCACCGGGGGCACCCGTCCAGCGGTCGAGAAGCAGCACGACGACCGCCGCGCCGGCGAGGATGGCGACCACCGCGCAGGCACCGAGGGCCCGGGCCGCCGACGCGGCGTCGGGGCGCGCGGTGAGGCTGCTGCAGACGGCGACACCGACCGCGAGGCCGAGCTGCCGGACCGCGTTCACCGCGCTCGTGGCGGCCGCCTCGGAGCCCTGCGGTGCCGCCTCGAGCGTGAGAATCGGCAACGCGGGCGAGACCACCCCCGCCGCGAGCCCGGACACGACGAGGAACGGGAGCAGCCCGGCCCAGCCGAGGTCGAGCGCGACGCAGGTCCCGCTGGCGGCGGCGACGCCGATCGCCAGGGTCGTCGCGCCGAGCGTCCATGACGCCCGCGTGCGGCGAAGCCGGGGACTGAGCAGACCCGATGCCGCGATGAACGCGCCGAGCTGGACCACCAGCAGGAGCGAGACGGGGAACGCGGCGATGCCGACGGACACCTGCAGCCAGGTGGCGATGCCGGGAAGGGCACCGAACGTCGCGAAGTAGTAGGCGAACGACGTGACGAGCACGGCGACGAAGCGTCGCGACCGCAGGATCCCGGGTGGCAGCACCGGATGCGCCGCAGCGCGCTCGACGGCCACGAGACCGGCGAGCGCGAGCGCGGCGACCGCGACGGACCCGAGCACCTGGGCGTCGCGCGCGGTGGTGCTGCCGAGGCGGGCGACGGCGTAGGCGAGGCCGGTGACCGCGGTCGTCGCCAGCGCCGTGCCGGCCCAGTCGACCTTCACGGGCGAGGCCGGCGCGTGCCCGCGGTCGGAGGGGGACAGCCGGAGACCACTGATCAGCAGCAGCGACAGGGCGCAGAAGGGGAGGGCGGCGAGGAAGAGCCAGCGCCAGCCGAGGAGCCCGGTGAGCAGCCCGCCGGCGACCGTACCGACGGCCGACGACGCCCCGGCCACGGCGCCCCAGATCGCGAAGGCGAGCGCTCGGCGGCGCGCCTCGGTGTAGACCGTGCCGATGAGTGCGGGGATGCAGCCGAACATGAGCGCGCCCGCGACGCCCTGCGCGGTGCGGCCGGCGATCAGCCAGGCGACGTCGGGTGCGAGCCCGGCGACGAGCGTCGCGCCGGTGAAGCCGGCGACACCGATGACGTAGACCCGCTGGGTCCCGAACGCGTCTCCGATCGACCCCGCGCCGAGCAGGAGGCCGGCCAGCGCCACCGGGTAGCTGTTCACGACCCACTGCAGGGCGCCGACGCCGGCCCGGAGGTCGGCGCCGATGGCCGGGAGGGCCACGGTCAGGACGGCGGTGTAGGCCATCAGCAGGAAGGTGCCGAGGCAGCAGGCGACGAGTGGCCGCCAGCCGGTCGTCTCCGAGATCTCGGACGCGTCGGATGTCTCGGGCGTCGTGGACGGCACGGGCATACGCCTACGGTGATGTAATGCTCTTGTGCGGGTAAACCCTTACGTGCCGGAGCTCCTGGGCGTCGTCGCCTCGCTCGTCAACGAGCGTCCCGCGGACCTCGGTGAGCTGGAGGAGCGGTGGCGCTCGTTCGGCATGCCGGTCGACAACCCCGCCGGGCCTCGCGACACCGGCGCGGTGCGCCGCTTCCTCGACGCCTGGGAGGCGCTGGCCGACGAAGCCGACGAGGGTGCCCGCGTGGTGCTGCTCAACGGGCTGCTCCGTCGCTTCGCCAGCGCCCCGCTCGTCACCGACCACGACGGCAGCGGTTGGCACCTGCACTACCGCGCGGCCGACGCGAGCCTCGGCGAGACCCTCGCGGCGTCGGTCAGCGTCGCGACCGCCGAGCACCTCACCCGCAACGGGATGCACCGGATCGGGCGGTGCGCCCGGGCGAACTGTCGTCGGGTATTCGTCGATCTCAGTCGCCCCGGCCGCCAGCGCTACTGCTCGCACCCGTGTGCGAACCGCGACGCGGTACGGCGCCACCGCCGGTCCAGGGCGACGTCCAGGGCGACGTCCAGCGCGACGTCCGGGGCTGACGTCCGGGACTGACGCCCGCTGTCTTCTGCTCAGAGCAGAACTCCTCGCGCAGGCCCCGGTCGGGCCCGGTCGCCCACCTACGATGAGGCATGGCCGAGGAGCAGAGGGCGGCGGAGCCGCTGTGGCGGGACCTGGTGGGACGACGGCTGCGCGACCTGCGCCGGGGGCGCGGCGAGACGCTGACCGAGACGGCGGGGCGGGCCGGCATCTCGCCGCAGTACCTCTCCGAGATCGAGCGGGGCGTCAAGGAGCCGAGCAGCGAGATGATCGCGGCCGTCCTCGGTGCCCTCGGCACGACGCTCCTCGACCTCACGACCTCGGTCGCCGGCGACCTGCGGCCCGTGACGGTGCCCCTGGCCGTCCCGGTGGCCGTCTCGGGCTCGGTCTACGCCCTCGCGGCCTGAGCGATCGAGGCCGGCGCCCGGTTCTCGATCACGTGGTCGATCAGCCCGTACTCCCGGGCGGCGGCCGCCGTGAACACCCGGTCGTGGTCGGTGTCGGCCCGCAGGGTCGCGGTGTCCTGGCCCGTGTGCCGGGACAGGATCTGCTCGATGTCGGCGCGCACCCGCACCACCTCGTCGGCCTGCAGGATCAGGTCGGGGATCGGGCCCCGGCCCTGGACGGCCGGCTGGTGCAGCACCACCCGGGCGTGCGGAAGCGCCGCCCGCTTGCCCGCCGCCCCGGCGGCCAGCAGCACGGCTCCGACCGCGATCGCCTGGCCCACGCAGGTCGTCGCGACGTGGGGGCGGATGAACTGCATCGTGTCGTGCACCGCCAGCATCGCGCTCGGGTCGCCGCCCTCGCAGTTGATGTAGAGGTGGATGTCGCGGTCCGGGTTGTCGGCCTCGAGGTGCAGGAGCTGCGCGACCAGTGAGTTCGCGACGCCCGCGTCGATCGCGGTGCCGAGGTAGACCACGCGCTCGGTCAGCAGGTGGGAGTAGACGTCCATGATCCGCTCGCCCCGGGGGTGCTGGGCGATCACGTTGGGGACCAGGTAGCTGCTCATCGGGCCGCTCCCGTCCCGGTCGCCGCGAAGCCGCCGAGCCCGAGCGGGCCGCGTCGCGGCGGCACCAGCACGTCGTACGACGACACGATCTCGTCGACGAAGCCGTACTCCAGCGCCTGCTGGGCGGAGTACCACCGGTCGTGCAGCGAGTCCTCGAACACCCGCTCCAGCGGCTGCCCCGTGTCCTCGGCGATGAGCGCGAGCACGGTGTCGCGGGTGTGTCGCAGGTCCTGCGCCTGCAGCTCGATGTCGACCGCGGTGCCGGCGATCCCGGCGGACCCCTGGTGCATGAGGACCCGGGCATGGGGGAGCGCCCGCCGCTTGCCCCGCGTGCCCGAGGACAGCAGGAACTGTCCGGCGCTGCAGGCGATGCCGAGCGCGAGGGTCGCGACGTCGCACGGCACCAGCCGCATCACGTCGCGGATCGCGAGCATCGCCGGCACCGAGCCGCCGGGGGAGTGGATCCACAGCACGATGTCGGCGTTCGGGTCGTCGGCGGCGAGGGCCACCAGCTGGGTCGTCAGCAGCACGCCGTTGTCGTCGTCCAGGGCTCCGTCCAGGACCAGCACGCGCTGCTGGAGCAGCTCGCGTCGTACCCGGTCGTCGAACATGCGGGGTCGGTTTTCGTCGCTCATGTCCCCACTGTCGGCGGCACGCGTGGCCCGGACCAGGCGGTTCCGCCCACGGCAGCGGGCCGCTGCCGACAGCAGCGCTTGACTTCATGTCCACCTGAAGCGGGAGAGTGGTGGCATGCACCGACACGACCATGATCACGACTCAACGCTCGAGACGCTGCGCGACGCCCTGACGGCCGGCTTCTGGGACGAGCGGTACGGCGGCAGCGACCGGGTCTGGAGCGGGAGGCCCAACCAGCGACTGGTCGAGCAGACCGCGGACCTGCGGCCCGGGACCGCGCTCGACGTGGCGTGCGGCGAGGGTGGCGACGCGATCTGGCTGGCCAAGCAGGGCTGGCAGGTGACCGCCGTCGACGTGTCCCAGGTGGCGCTGGCCAAGGTCGCCGCGCACGCCGGGGACGAGGGGATCGGCGAGCGGATCCGGATCGGCTTCTACGACGCCCTCGCCGACCCGCGCCCGGCCGGCCGGCACACCTTCGACCTGGTGACGGTCAGCTTCCTCCACGTCCCGGAGCCCGACTTCGCCGCGGTCTACCGCGGCGTCGCGGACGCCGTCGCCCCCGGTGGCCGCCTCCTCGTCACCGCCCACCACCCCGACGACGTCACCACCGGAGCCCGCCACGACCACGGTCCGGGGCTGATGTTCGAGCCGGACCGCGTCCTCGAGACGCTCGGTGCCGGGCCCGACGGCGACTGGGACGTCGAGGTCGCCGACACCCCCGTGCGCGAGCAGGCCACGCCCGACGGGCCGCTGCTCGTGCGGGACACCGTGGTGCGGCTGCGCCGACGCTGATCGGGCCGCCGCCGGCACGCCGAAGTCCGCTTTCGGGAACCTTTGGCAACGACCGAGCGTTGCACCAGCATCGAGACACCTAGACTGTAGGTGGAAGGGCGTCCACCGTGGCCGCCCAGCAGACTCGCAAGCCTGCGGAGGAGACCATGCAGAGCAACAACCCGGTGTTCCGGCGCTCCGAGGAGTTCAACCGGTCCGGAGCCGCTGCCTACCAGGGCTTCGGTGAGCCGCAGTACGGCGGCTACCAGCAGCCCGGCTACCCCGCCCCGGAGGCGCCGACCGGCGCTCGCCCGGGCCGGATGACCATCGACTCGGTCGTCCAGTCGACCGCGATCACCCTGGCCGTCGTCTTCGTGACGGCGGGTGCCACCTGGTTCCTCACCCCGGCCATCGAGGGTGCGGACGTCGCCCAGGACCTGGCGCCGCTCTACGCCGCGTCGGCGATCGGCGGCATCCTCGCGTTCGTGCTGTCGCTGGTGAACTCGTTCAAGCGGGAGATCAGCCCGGCGCTCGTGCTCGCCTTCGCGGCCGCCGAGGGCGTCGCGCTCGGCGCGATCAGCAAGACGTTCGACGCCTTCATCGGCGACACGATCGTCCTGCAGGCCGTCCTGGGCACCATGGCCGCGTTCGCCGGCACGCTGGCGGCGTACAAGTTCTTCGACATCAAGGTCGGCAACAAGTTCCGCACCATGGTGACGGCCGCGATGTTCGGCATGGTCGGCCTCGGCCTCATGGAGATCGTCCTCAGCATGTTCAGCGCCGACCTCGGCCTGTTCGGCTTCGGCCCGATGGGCCTGCTGTTCGCGGTCGCCGGCCTCGTGCTCGGTGTGTTCATGCTGGTCATGGACTTCGACTTCGTCGAGCAGGGTGTCCGCAACGGCATCCCGGAGCGCGAGTCGTGGCGGGCGTCGTTCGCGATGACCGTCAGCCTGGTCTGGATCTACACCAACCTGCTGCGCATCCTCGCGATCCTCCAGCAGGACTGACCTCCGCGTCGTACGACGGCCCCGGCCCCACCTCGGTGGGGTCGGGGCCGTCGTGTCTTGTTCGGTAGTTGAACCGAGAACCCAGACCAGCCTCAGGCGGGATCCGGGGCCGTCTCGTGCTGCTCGGGAGCCTCGCCGGGGACGTGCTTGCGTCCGCGGCGGTGCCGCAGCTCCACCCACAGGCCGCGGACACCGGCCCGGCGACCGCCGACCTCGGTGCCGCCCAGCTCGGTGCCGGGCTCGTTGACGGCCTGGACGGCCGCGCGGGTCACGGGCAGCACGCCCTCGCCGCGGTAGGCCTCGAGGCCCGCCTCGTCGGGAGCGTGCTCGAGCGCGGCGAGGACCGACGGGACGAGGACCCCGGCCAGTGCCTGGTAGCCCTCGGCGGAGGGGTGGAACTGGTCGGGACCGAAGAGCAGCGCGGGTGCCGCCGCGAACTCCGGCCCGAGGATGTCGCCGAGCGACACGGTCCGGCCGCCCTCCTCGACCACCGCGATGGTCTGCGCCGCGGCCAGCCGCCGCGACCAGGCCCGCGCGACCTGGCGCAGCGGGGGAGCGATCGGCTGGACGGTGCCCAGGTCCGGGCAGGTGCCCACGACCACGGTCGCCCCCGCCCCGATCAGTCGTCGTACGCCGTCCGACAGCGAGCGCACCGAGTGGGAGGGCCGCACCGTGTGGGTGACGTCGTTGCCACCGATCAGGATGACGGCGGCGTCGGGCTCGATCGGCAGCGCCCGGTCGACCTGGGCCGCGAGGTCGGACGACTTCGCCCCGACGACGCAGTACTCGCGCAGGTAGACCCGCCGGTCGGCGTGCTCGGCGACGGCGGAGGCGATCAGTGCGCCAGGTGTCTCCTCGACCCGCTCCACGCCGTAGCCGGCGGCGCTGGAGTCGCCGAGCAGGGCGATCCGGATGGCGGGGCCGGGTCGGCCGCGGCCGTACCAGCCGGTCGCGTCCGGCGGCGGCTCGTCGCGGGCGGGGCCGATCGTCTTGCGGGCGATCCTCGCCTCCGCGGAGAGGATGCCGTAGAGGCCCGCGCCGAGCGCGGAGAGCCCGCCCCCGCCGTACAGTGCGGCGGCGGCGAGCTTGCGGGCTGCGGACGCCTTGCTCACGGCCGCAACTCTACGGAGGCACCGATACGGTGGGGGCATGGAGTACGTCGAGTCCCTGCTGGAGCTGATCGGCAACACCCCGCTGGTCCGGCTCAACCGTTCCCTCGACCTGCCGGACGGCGGTACCGGCGGACCGCTGGTGCTGGCCAAGGTGGAGTACCTCAACCCGGGTGGTTCCGTGAAGGACCGGATCGCCACCCGGATGATCGAGGCCGCCGAGGAGTCCGGCGCCCTCGAGCCCGGCGGCACGATCGTCGAGCCGACGTCCGGCAACACCGGCGTCGGGCTGGCGATGGTGGCCCAGCAGAAGGGCTACAAGTGCGTCTTCGTGTGCCCCGACAAGGTGAGTGAGGACAAGCGCAACGTCCTCAAGGCGTACGGCGCCGAGGTGGTCGTCTGCCCGACGGCCGTCGCGCCCGAGCACCCCGACTCCTACTACAACGTGTCCGACCGGCTGGCGAGCCAGCCCGGTGCATGGAAGCCCGACCAGTACTCCAACCCGCACAACCCGCGCTCCCACTACGAGGAGACCGGCCCCGAGCTGTGGCGCCAGACGGAGGGGCGGATCACCCACTTCGTCGCGGGCATCGGCACCGGCGGCACCATCTCCGGCATCGGCCGGTACCTCAAGGAGCGCGCTGCTGAAAGGGGAGGGGCCGGGGTCCAGGTCGTCGGCGCCGACCCGGCCGGCTCGGTCTACTCCGGCGGCACCGGCCGCCCCTATCTCGTCGAGGGCGTGGGTGAGGACTTCTGGCCGGAGACCTACGACCGCACGGTCGCCGACCGGATCATCGAGGTCTCCGACGCCGACTCGTTCGCCTTCACCCGCCGTCTCGCCCGCGAGGAGGCGATGCTGGTCGGCGGCTCCTCGGGCATGGCCGCGTACGCCGCGCGCCAGCTCGCCCAGGAGCTCGCCGCCGAGGGCCGCGACGACGCCGTCATCGTCGTGCTGCTGCCCGACTCGGGCCGCGGCTACCTCAGCAAGGTCTTCAACGACGACTGGCTCGCGCAGTACGGCTTCAGCACCGGCCAGCCGCGGCCCGCGCAGACCATCGGCGAGGTGCTGCGCGGCAAGTCCCGTGGCCTGCCGGCGCTCGTGCACACGCACCCCAACGAGACCATCGCCGAGGCGGTCCAGATCCTCCAGGAGTACGGCGTCTCGCAGATGCCCGTCGTGCGCGCGGAGCCGCCGATCGTGGCGGCCGAGGTCGCGGGCTCGGTCTCGGAGCGGGCCCTGCTCGACGCGCTGTTCACCGGCAAGGCCACGCTGACCGAGTCGGTCGAGCAGCACATGTCCGCGGCCCTGCCGACCATCGGCTCGACCGAGGACGCGACGGCCGCCGTGCCGCTGCTCGAGTCGGCCGACGCGGTGCTGGTCCACGAGGACGGCAAGCCGGTCGGCGTGCTGACCCGGCACGACCTGCTCAACTTCCTCGCCCGTGGCTGACGGCGGACCCGACCTCCCGGCCGGTGTCCGCCAGGCGACACCGGAGGACGTCCCCGACGTCCTCCGGCTGATCCGGGCGCTCGCGGACTACGAGCGCGAGCCCGACGCCGTCGAGACGACCGAGGACGACCTGCGCCGCTGGGTGTTCGGCGACGACCCGGTCGCCAGCGTCCTGGTCGCGGAGTCCGGTGACGGGGCGGTGGTCGGGATGGCGCTGTGGTTCCGCACGTACTCGACGTGGACCGGTGTGCCGGGCATCTACCTCGAGGACCTGTACGTCGACCCGGCGTCGCGTGGCAGCGGCCTGGGCAAGGCGCTGCTGACGGCGCTCGCGCGGATCGCCATGGACCGCGGGTACCGCCGCGTCGAGTGGGCGGTGCTCGACTGGAACACGCCGTCGATCGAGTTCTACGAGGCGCTGGGCGCCCGCCCGATGGAGGAGTGGACGACCTACCGGCTGTCCGGCCACGCGCTCGCGGAGCTCGGGGCGTAGTAGCGGCAGGTGTGGTGGGCCACGAAGCCCAGCGCCTCCCAGAACGCCCGCCCGTCGGCGTTGTCGGTCTCGACGTGCAGCCACGCGGTCAGCGCGCCCTGCTCGGCCGCCCAGCCCAGCAGCCGCGCGACGACGGCGGCGCCCAGCCCGCGCCGACGGTGGGCCGGGTCGACGCTCAGGCCGTGCAGGCCCACCCAGTCGCCGTCGACCGCGGCCCGTCCCTCGGCGATCGGGTCGCACCCGGTGCCGGCCCCGGCCAGCGCGTGCACGCCGGTGACGCTCAGCTCGACCGGCGTCGCCGGCCGGGTCGCGGCCGGGGGGAGGTCGCGGCGCACCCGGGACACCGACGCCAGGCGGAGCTCGGAGTCGCCCGTCGGCAGCGGCCGCCAGCCCGCGGCGGCCACGGCCGCCTCGACGTCCGAGCCGGTCTCGACCTGGACGAGCGGGTCGCGCCCGCGCGCGGCGTAGTACGTCGCGATCTCGGCGAGCGCCGCGGCGACGGGCCGGTCCGGCTCGCCCATCGCCAGGCAGGAGTTCGCGCGCTTGAGGAGCCGGCCGGACGGCCGGGTCTCGCAGCGCAGCACCCAGGCGCCCAGCGGCGCCGTCTCGACGCTCGGCCAGAGCGCCGCGGTGTGCGCCTCGGCGTCGCGGGCGCTCACCCGCATCCGGGCGGGCGGGCGCGGCGGGACCGGCTTGCCGGAGACGACGTCGGCCAGCGCGATCCGGACCTTCTCGCCGTCGGCCCGCTCGACCAGGCAGGTGTCGGCGTCCCACGCCAGGCAGGTGCCGAGGACGTCGGTGAAGGCGGGGCCGCCGCTCGGCCCGGTCTGCCCGCGCAGGACACGGCGCACGACGATCCGCTGGCCCACGACATGCGGTCCGAGGAGATGGCGTCCAGAATCCGGGGGTCTGCGCGCGTCGGCCACGCCGGGGATACTAGGCTGACCCCGATACGAAAGACATTCGTGTCTGACTCTGCCGCTAGTCCTGGTCCAGGAGGAACAGATGACCTACATCATCTCGCAGCCGTGCGTCGATGTTAAGGACCGTGCGTGCGTCGATGAGTGTCCGGTCGACTGCATCTACGAGGGCAAGCGGATGCTCTACATCCACCCCGACGAGTGCGTCGACTGCGGTGCCTGCGAGCCGGTCTGCCCGGTGGAGGCCATCTTCTACGAGGACGACGTCCCGGAGGAGTGGAAGGACTACTACGACGCCAACGTGAAGTTCTTCGACGACCTCGGCTCGCCCGGCGGTGCCGCCAAGATGGGTGAGATCGACAAGGACGCCGAGTTCATCGCTGCGCTCGACCCGCAGAACGCGGATCATTGAGCCACGAGGGCCGACTGAGCACCCCGGTCTCCCAGCGGCTCCCGGACTTCCCCTGGGACAAGCTGGCCCAGTACGCCGAGCGGGCGCGCGCACACCCCGAGGGGATCGTCGACCTGTCGATCGGCACGCCGGTCGACCCGACCCCCGAGGTCGCCCGCGCCGCGCTCACCCGGGCCGCTGACGCGCCCGGGTACCCCGTGACCGTCGGCACCACCGAGGTCCGGCAGGCCGTCGTCGACTGGCTGGCCGGCACCCACGGTGTGACCGGTCTCGGCCTCGACCAGGTGCTGCCGCTGATCGGGTCCAAGGAGTTCATCGCCTCGCTGCCGACGTACCTCGGCCTCGGCGCCGGCGACCTGATCGGCTACCCGGCGCTCGCCTACCCGACCTACGAGGTCGGGGCCGCGCTGGTGGGCGCGCGGGCCGTCCCCACCGACGCGCTGACCACCTTCGGCCCCGAGACGCCGAGGCTGCTGTGGGTCAACTCGCCGTCGAACCCGTCGGGCCGGGTGCTCCCCAAGGAGCACCTCAAGAAGGTCGTCGACTGGTGCCGGGAGCGGGGCGTGCTGCTCGTCTCCGACGAGTGCTACCTCGACTGCGTCTGGGAGGGTGAGGCGCTCTCCGTCCTGCATCCCGACATCTCCGGTGGCTCGGCCGAGGGCATCCTCGTCGTCCACTCGCTCTCCAAGCGCTCCAACCTCGCCGGCTACCGCTGCGCGTTCGTCGCCGGTGACCGGAAGGTCATCGCCGAGCTGCTGGCGGTCCGCAAGAACCTCGGCCTGATGATGCCCGCGCCGCAGCAGCACGCCATGGCCGCCGTCCTCGGCGACGAGGCACACGTCAAGGAGCAGCACGAGCGCTACCGCGCCCGGCGTACGACGCTGCGGGCGGCACTGGAGTCGGCCGGCTACACGATCGAGCACTCCGAGGCCTCGCTCTACCTGTGGACCACCCGCGGCCCCGACGGCCCGGACTGCTGGGAGCTGGTCGCCGACCTCGCCGACCGAGGCATCCTCGTCGCCCCGGGCGCGTTCTACGGCGCCGCCGGCTCCCACCACGTCCGGATCGCGCTCACCGCGACCGACGAGCGGATCGACGCGGCGGTGGAGCGGCTCACACGCGGCTGATCGTCGCGCTCCGACCGAGCACGCGGAGCAGGTGGTCGAGGTCGCCCGGGTCCGACGTCAGCAGGTGGGAGTCGTCGTCGCAGAGCACGGCCACGTGCGCGTCGACGACGTCGCTCGTGCCGGTGTCGGCCAGGACGCGGCCGATCCGTCGTGACGACGCGGCGTCGATCGGCCGCTCCTCGATGCCGCGCAGGGTGGTGGCCAGGAGCGCCTGCCGGGCTCCGTTGCGCCAGACCTGAGACACCGCGCCGCTGCTGGTCCGCACCGGAACGCCCTCCATCTGCGCGGTGCGGATCTTGGCGAGCACCGCCCGGTGGCGCCACTCGACGGCGAGCAGCGCCCCCGTGTCCAGGACCAGGCTCATGTCGAGGGCTCCTCGGTCCAGCGGGCGGGCTTCTGGCGGAAGAATGCTCGGGCCTCGGCCAGCTCCTCCTCGGTGAACGCGCCGTACTCGGCCTCGTACTCGTCGAGGGCCTTGCCCAGCAGCTGATTGCGCAGCTTCATCTCGGCGGCGCGCGACATCCAGGCGCTCACGGACTCGCCGGAGCTCGCGGCCGCCTCGCGGATGGCGCTGCCGGTGTCGTCGTCGACGTTGATGGTGATCCGGGCCATGCCACCCAGACTAGGCGCATACAATCGTATGCGCAACGCAGATCCCGGGGCCTGTGGACAACCTGCGCCGACCGGTCAGCGGAACACGTCGACGTGCACGTGGTCGCGGTGCTCGAGGATCTTGATGTCGCCCACGCGGTCGGGCGGGTCGTAGTCACGCCAGCCCTCGCGTCCCGCGGTCCAGATCCGGTCGTCGAAGATCACGGTGCGGATGCCGAGGCGCGCGGCGTTGGCGACCGCCCAGTGCGCCATCGCCCAGCCCTTCGCGGTGTTCTTCTTGTTGATCGGGCGCACGAACACGTCGATGGCACGCCCGTCGTAGTGGGCCGAGCCCTCCATGTGGCCGGTGGAGACGCCGTCCGGCTCGAAGCCCCCGAGCTGCAGGCGACCGAAGCGGTCGAGCAGCTCGGTGCGGACCGTGTCGGCGCGCGGCGTGAGGCCGCTGGCCACCAGCTCGACATCGGCCGCCGGGGCGCCGCCGTCGAGGTCGCAGCTGAAGGTCGCGGGGGAGTAGCCGGTCAGCGCGGAGGCGAGGGCCCGCCCGTCGGCCTCGTGGTCGGCGTACGCCTCCGGGAAGGCCGAGCGCTGCACGGCCTGCGCGGCGACGGTGATCTCCATGCTCTCGTAGCCGTCGACCTCCACGAGCGCGTCGTAGAACGCGTTGGTCGAATAGACGGGGTCGAGGACCTGGTCGGGCGTGCCCCAGCCCTGCGACGGCCGCTGCTGGAACAGGCCCAGGGAGTCCCGGTCGCCGTAGTCGATGTTGAGCAGCTTCGACTCCTGGTACGCCGTGGCGAGCGCGATCGAGGTCGCCCGGGCCGGCAGCCCGCGTCGTACGGCGATCGCGGCGATCAGCGCCGCGTTCTCGGCCTGCTCGCCGCTGACCTCGACGGTGTGGTCGGCGACGGTGACGGTGCAGTCGCCGTCGGGTCCGCCGACCAGCCGGTCCGTCGCCTTGAGGGCGCCGATGGCGACGGCCGCGACGGTCGCCAGGACCGCGAGGCCGATGACGACCGCCCAGGCACGGTTCTTCACGGACCCAGTGTGCGTGGGGGTTGGTGACCCGCGGCTCAGTTGGCGTGCAGCGCGGCGTTGAGGGCGATGCCCTCGCCCTGCCACGGCACGGCCTCGATCGCGCCCGACACCGAGTTGCGGCGGAACAGCACGTTGCTGGCGCCGGACAGCTCGGACGCCTTCACGACGTGGGCGTCCTTGCCGGGCTCGAGGACGGTCACCTTGGTGCCCGCGGTGACGTAGCAGCCGGCCTCGACGACACAGTCGTCGCCGAGCGAGATGCCGATGCCGGCGTTGGCGCCGAGCAGACAGCGCCGGCCGACCGAGATGACCTGCTTGCCGCCGCCGGACAGGGTGCCCATGATCGAGGCGCCGCCACCGATGTCGGAGCCGTCGCCCACGACGACGCCGGCCGAGATCCGGCCCTCGACCATGGAGGTGCCGAGGGTGCCGGCGTTGAAGTTCACGAAGCCCTCGTGCATGACCGTGGTGCCCGCGGCGAGGTGCGCGCCGAGGCGGACCCGGTCGGCGTCGGCGATCCGGACGCCGGCGGGGATGACGTAGTCGACCAGGCGGGGGAACTTGTCGACGCCGTAGACGGTGACGTGCTGGCCCGTGGCCTGCAGGCGCGCGCGGGTGAGCTCGAAGCCCTCGACCGCGCAGGGACCGGCGGAGGTCCACACCACGTTGGCGAGCAGGCCGAAGACGCCGTCCAGGCTCTGGCCGTGCGGGGCGACGAGACGATGGGAGAGCAGGTGGAGCCGCAGCCACACGTCAGCGGTGTCGGCCGGTGCCGTGGTCAGGTCGGCGATCTCCACCAGGTTGACCTTGCGGACGACGCCGCGGGCCTCGTCGGTGCCCTCCAGCGCCACCAGCTCGGCCGGAGCCTGCGCGTCGGCGGGCCGCTCGCCCAGCGCGGGCGCGGGGAACCAGGTGTCGAGGATGGTCTGGTCGGCGGCGTAGGTCGTCAGGCCGAAGCCCCAGGCGGCAGTCACGTGAGGAGATCCTATCCCTCGGCGAGGATCGCCAGCTGCCGGCTCTGCGCGATCAGCCGGCCGTGCTCGTCCCAGAGCTCGACGTCCTCGTCGTGGTAGCCCGCGATGACGTGCCGGGCCGTGACGTGACCGAGCGCCCACGCGGTCCCGGTGGGGCGCCGCCGGTAGTGCACGGTGAGCTGGATCGTGGCCGAGGCGAGGAGCCCGATCTCGGCGGTGGCGGGCGGGAAGGCGTCGACCATGGCACCGGCGAGCAGGGCGTCGACCGGGCGCTCGTCGGCGGTCCGGATCCAGCAGACCGCCTCGCTGACGCCCGACGGCTCGCCGCGGAACCAGCCGGGCACCACGGGCGCGCGGTAGCGGTACCGATCGAGGATCGCCATCATCCCCTTCGGGATCAGCGCGCTCACGTCGGCGCAGTCCTCGGGCCGGGGGACGTCCGGCGCGGCGTGCGGGACGTGCTCGGCCGAGCCGGTCGCGTCCCAGTCGTGGGTGCTGACGACGGCGTGCGCGATCTCCTTGCCGTCCTGCACCAGCACGGCGTCGTACGTCGACACGCGGCGGCCCTTGCGGACCTCGCGCACCGCGATGTCCGCCGGGCCGGGCAGACCGGGCCGGAAGTAGGTGATCGAGATGCTCAGCGCGTCCGGGTGGACCGACTCGAGGAGCACCGCGTGCTGGAGCAGGGCGAGGACGTAGCCGCCGTTGGGCGTCTGGTTCGCGGTGTTCCAGTCGGCGGTCACCCGGACCCGGTAGCGGCCGTCACCGAGGGGCTCCGCGGTGACCGCGTCGTCGAGGAGGTAGCTCACCCCTCCATCGTGCCGGAGCCCGTGGACACCGGCGACGTGGCGCTGGTCACGAGGACTACTCGCCGGTGACGCCGTCGATGCACTCCCGCAGCAGGTCGGCGTGCCCGCAGTGCCGGGCGTACTCCTCGATCATGTGCACGAGGATGTCGCGCACGCTGGCCGTCTCGGTGCCCTTGCGGAAGGTCACCACGCGGCCGAGGCCGTCGTCGGTGAGCCGGTCGAGCCAGGCGTCGGCGAGCGCGACCTGCTCGCGCCAGGCCGCCCAGGCCTCGGCGACCGCGTCCTCGGTCGGCTCCACGACGGCGAACCCGGCGTCCCCGTCGTCGTACAGGCGCTCGCCGTCGACCTCCACCAGCGCGCGCTGGAACCAGAAGTGCTCGACCCGCGCCAGGTGCCGCACCATGCCCAGCAGGCTCAGCGTGCTCGGCGGCACCGAGCGGGTGGCCAGCTGCTCCGGGGTCAGGCCGGCGCACTTTCGCTCGAGGGTCGCGCGGTACTGCGTGAGGTAGTCGCGGTAGTTCGCCAGCTCGCCGGTCATGGGCCCACCGTAGGGCCGAGTGCAATCCGGTTTCCCGTACGACGCCCGGCCGCCGTACCCTGGGGGCACAGCGTTCGAGCCGTCATCAGCGGCGAGCTCCGGGAAGAAGGCCGCCAGCAGCCAGCGGGGGCGAGTAGAACCCGGCGGGCAGGCCCGTCACAGCCGTGAACGAAGTGGTCCCCTGAGGGGGGCAAGCAGGGTGGTACCGCGGTCCTCGAGGATCGTCCCTGGGTTTCGACAAGCTCAACCAACGAAATCCGAGACGCAGGAGACCACGACCCGATGACCTATCCGAAGGTCACCACCGACCCGACCGCCGGCCCCGCCGCAGAGCACCGAGCCGTCCCGAGCTCGCCGCGCTTCCCCCGCATCGAGGAGGGGGTCCTCGCCTACTGGGCCGAGGACGACACCTTCCGTGCCTCGGTCGCGCAGCGCGACCCCGGCGCCAACGGCGAGAACGAGTTCGTCTTCTACGACGGCCCGCCGTTCGCCAACGGCCTGCCGCACTACGGCCACCTGCTGACCGGGTACGTCAAGGACATCGTGCCGCGCTACCAGACGATGCGCGGCAAGCGCGTCGAGCGGCGCTTCGGCTGGGACACGCACGGCCTGCCCGCCGAGCTGGAGGCGATGCGCCTCAACGGCATCAAGACCACCGACGAGATCGTCGAGATGGGCATCGACAAGTTCAACGACGCCTGCCGCGCGTCGGTGCTCAAGTACACCGGCGAGTGGCGTGACTACGTCACCCGCCAGGCGCGCTGGGTCGACTTCGACAACGACTACCGGACCATGAACCCCGAGTTCATGGAGTCGGTGCTGTGGGCGTTCAAGGGCCTGTTCGACAAGGGCCTGGTCTACGAGGGCTTCCGCGTGCTGCCCTACTGCTGGAACGACGAGACCCCCCTGTCCAACCACGAGCTGCGGATGGACGACGACGTCTACCAGATGCGGCAGGACCCCGCCGTCACCGTCGGCTACGAGGTCTCGACGCCCGGCGCGTTCCAGGGCGCCAAGCTGCTGATCTGGACCACCACGCCGTGGACGCTGCCCAGCAACCTCGCGGTGATGGTCGGCTCCGACATCGACTACGTGATGGTCGAGCACGAGGGCGACCGGCTGGTGCTGGCGCAGGCCCGCGTGGCGGCGTACGCGCGCGAGCTGGGCGACGAGCCGACGATCGTGTGGCAGGGCAAGGGCACCGACCTGCTCGGGCTGACCTACGTGCCGCCGTTCCGCTACTACGAGGGCCACGCGAACGCCTTCCGCGTGGTCGCCGCCGACGACGCCGTCACCACGACCGACGGCTCCGGGCTGGTGCACACCGCCGGCGCCTTCGGTGAGGTCGACAAGGAGGTGACCGACCGCGAGGACATCGAGGCGGTCATGCCGGTCGGCAAGGACGGTCGGTTCACCGCGCCCGTCACCGAGTACGCCGGGATGCTGGTCTTCGACGCCAACCCGCACATCATCGACGACCTCAAGAACCGCACGGGTGCGGTCACGCCCGGCACGGTGCTGCTGCGCCGCGAGACCTACGACCACTCCTACCCGCACTGCTGGCGCTGCCGCGAGCCCCTGATCTACAAGGGCGTGAGCAGCTGGTTCGTCGAGGTGACGGCGATCAAGCAGCGGATGGCCGAGCTCAACCAGGACATCCGCTGGGTCCCCGAGCACATCAAGGACGGCCAGTTCGGCAAGTGGGTCGACAACGCCCGCGACTGGTCGATCACCCGCAACCGCTTCTGGGGCAGCCCCGTCCCGGTGTGGAAGTCCGACGACCCGGCGTACCCCCGCATCGACGTCTACGGCTCCTTCGAGGAGATCGAGCGCGACTTCGGACGGCTGCCGCTCAACGCGCAGGGCCAGCCCGACCTGCACCGGCCGTGGATCGACGACCTGACCCGGCCCAACCCCGACGACCCGACGGGCCGGTCGACGATGCGCCGCGTCTCCGACGTGCTCGACGTGTGGTTCGACTCCGGCTCGATGTCGTTCGGGCAGGTGCACTACCCGTTCGAGAACAAGCAGTGGTTCGAGGAGCACTTCCCGGCCGACTTCATCGTCGAGTACATCGGCCAGACCCGCGGCTGGTTCTACACGCTGCACATCCTGGCCACCGCGCTCTTCGACAAGCCGGCGTTCTCGTCGTGCATCAGCCACGGCATCGTGCTCGGCTCCGACGGCAACAAGATGTCGAAGTCGCTGCGCAACTACCCCGACGTCTCCGAGGTCTTCGACCGCGACGGCGCCGACGCGATGCGCTGGTTCCTGATGGCCTCGCCGATCCTGCGTGGCGGCAACCTGGTCGTCACCGAGCAGGGCATCCGCGACTCCGTGCGCCAGGTGATGATCCCGTTGTGGAACACGTGGTACTTCTTCGCGCTCTACGCCAACGCCGAGCAGTACGACGCCACTGGCCGCACCGACTCGACCGACCCGCTCGACCGGTACCTGCTCGCCAAGACCCGGCAGTTCGTCGAGAAGCTCACGGCCGAGATGGACGCCTACGCCATCGCCGACGCCTGCGAGACGACGCGGTCCTTCCTCGACGTGCTGACCAACTGGTACGTCCGCCGCTCCCGCGAGCGCTTCTGGGAGGGGAAGCCGGAGGCGTTCGAGACCCTGGCCGCCGTCCTCGACGTGGTCTGCCGGGTGGTGGCGCCGCTGCTGCCGCTGACCACCGAGGAGATCTGGCGGGGCCTCACGGGCGGCCGCTCGGTGCACCTGGCCGACTGGCCCGACGTCTCGGGCCTGCCGGCCGATGCCTCGCTGGTGGACGCGATGGACGAGGTGCGTGAGGTCTGCTCGACCACGTCCGCGCTGCGCAAGGCCGCCAAGCTCCGCAACCGGCTGCCGCTGGCACAGCTCACGGTGGTCGTGTCCGACCCCGCGGCACTCGAGCCGTTCGCCGTGATCGTCGCCGACGAGCTCAACCTGAAGTCGGTGCGCCTGGTGGCCGCCGGCTCCGACGAGGCCGCCGGCTACGGCGTCGAGCAGAAGCTCACGGTCAACGCCCGTGCCGCCGGCCCGCGCCTGGGCAAGGACGTCCAGCTCGCGATCAAGGGCTCGAAGTCGGGCGACTGGTCGGTGGCCGCCGACGGCACCGTCACCGCCGGCGGGCTGACGCTCGTCGAGGGCGAGTACGCCCTCGAGACGGCCGTCGGCGCCGCCGCCGACGGGATCGCGACCGGCATGCTCCCGGGTGGAGGCTTCGTCGTGCTCGACACCGTCGTCACCCCCGAGCTCGCCGAGGAGGGCGTGGCCCGCGACCTGGTCCGCGCCGTCCAGCAGGCACGCCGCGACGCCGACTTCCAGGTCACCGACCGGATCGAGCTCACGATCGCCGGCTCGGCACCGGTGCTGGCCGCGGCCCGCACCCACGAGGCGCTGATCGCGGGCGAGACCCTCGCGACGTCGTACACCGTGGCGGAGGAGACGCCGGCCGGCGCCACCGAGGTCGTCGTGGGCGAGGGCGAGAAGGCGGCGATCGCCGTCCAGCTGGCCTGACCCGGCGCGGCGCCTGCCGGTCATGACCTCGCGGGTCATGGCCGGCAGGCGCGCCGCTGCAGAGGATGGGCACATGCACACGCTCGCCCGCAGCTGGATCGACGACGTCCTCGCGGCCTCCCCGGTCGCCCGTGCCCTCGGGATCGAGGTGGTCTCCGCCCGGCCGGAGGAGGCCGTGCTCGCGCTCGCGTTCCGCGACGACCTGACGACCGTGCCGGGCGTCCTCCACGGCGGCGTCGTGGCGACGCTCGTCGACATCGCCGGCGCTGCCGCCTCGGCCTCGGGCCTCACGCCGGAGGACGCCGCCACGGGTGGCGCGACGACGCAGCTCGACGTCTCGTACGCCGACGCGGCGACCACCGACCTGCGGGCGACCGCGACGGTCCTGCGTCGTACCCGCTTCGCGACCCACAGCCAGGTCGTCGTCCGCGACACCGGCGATCGGGTCGTCGCGCTGGCCCAGGTGACCAGCCGCATCTTCCACTGACGGGCGGGCGCCTCCCGTCGCCGCGCGCGACCGTCGGGCTGGTTGACTGTCACCCGTGCCCGCTCCGCAGCTCGACCTCGCCGCCGACGTCGTGACCCTGACCCGCCAGCTGGTCGACATCGAGTCGGTCAGCCGTGACGAGCAGGCCATCGCGGACGCCGTCGAGGCCGCCCTCCAGGCCCTGCCGCACCTCACCGTGACCCGGCGGGGGCACACGGTCGTCGCCCGCACCGACCTCGGCCGGCCGAGCCGGGTGGTGATCGCCGGTCACCTCGACACGGTGCCGGTCAACGACAACCTCCCGAGCCGGTACGACGAGGCGGCGGGGATCCTGCACGGCCTCGGCACCTGCGACATGAAGGGCGGCGACGCCGTCATCCTCAAGCTCGCGGCGAGCCTGTCCGAGCCGGTCCACGACGTCACCTACGTGCTCTACGAGGCCGAGGAGATCGAGTCCGCCTACAACGGGCTGCGGCTGCTGGGGGAGTCCGATCCCGACCTGCTCGTCGCCGACTTCGCGATCCTGATGGAGCCGTCCAACGCGGGTGTCGAGGCGGGCTGCCAGGGCACGCTGCGCGTCGACGTCCGCACGACGGGGGAGCGGGCCCACTCCGCGCGCAGCTGGCGCGGGGTCAACGCGATCCACGGCGCCGCCGAGATCCTCACCCGCCTCAACGCCTACGAGGCCCGCAAGCCGGTCATCGACGGGCTGGAGTACCACGAGGGGCTCAACGCGGTCGGGATCCGCGGTGGCGTCGCCGGCAACGTGATCCCCGACGAGTGCGTCGTGACCGTCAACCACCGCTTCGCGCCGGACCGCTCGGAGGCGGAGGCGCTGGCCTTCGTCCGGGAGTTCTTCGACGGCTTCGAGATCGTCCTGACCGACACCGCCCCCGGCGCGCTGCCCGGGCTGGATCGACCTGCCGCGAAGGCCTTCATCGAGGCCGTGGGTGGCCAGGTCGCCCCGAAGTTCGGCTGGACCGATGTCGCCCGGTTCACCGCCCTCGGCGTGCCTGCGGTCAACTACGGCCCCGGCGACCCGATGCTGGCCCACAAGCAGGACGAGCACGTCGAGGTCGCCCAGGTCGAGACGTGCGAGCGGCAGCTCCGGGCGTGGCTGCTGGACGGCATCCGAGCGAAAACGGAGGATCAGCAATGACCAGGCGCAACGGACCCGGTCCGCGACCGAGCAAGGGACGTCCCGAGGGATCCACCACCGACCAGCGGCTCCTCGACAGCCGCGGCGACGGCGGCTGGGTCCACACCGACACCTGGCGCGTGCTGAAGATCCAGGCCGAGTTCGTCGAGGGCTTCAACGACCTCGCCGAGCTGGGTCCGGCGATCTCCGTGTTCGGGTCGGCCCGGATCCCGGAGACGCACCCGGCCTACGACATCGGCCTCCGGGTGGGCGCCGCGCTCGCGAAGGCGGGATTCGCGGTCATCACGGGCGGCGGTCCCGGCGCCATGGAGGCGGCCAACCGGGGTGCGACGGAGGCCGGTGGCGAGAGCGTCGGCCTCGGCATCGAGCTGCCGTGGGAGGCCAAGCTCAACGACTACGTCGGCTTCGGGCTCAACTTCCGCTACTTCTTCGTCCGCAAGATGATGTTCGTCAAGTACAGCCAGGGCTACGTCGTGCTGCCCGGTGGCCTCGGCACGCTCGACGAGCTGTTCGAGGCGATGACGCTCGCCCAGACCCTCAAGATCACGCAGTTCCCGATCGTGCTGATGGGCGTCGAGCACTGGCAGGGCCTGATCGACTGGATGCAGGGCTCGATGCTGGAGGACGCCCGGATCAAGCAGTCCGACGTCGACATGCTGACCCTGACCGACGACGTCGACGAGGCCGTGGCGCTGATGGTCGCGGCCCGCGAGCGGCACGGCTGAGACCGCTGCCGATGTCCCACCCGATGATGTGGGTGTTCGCCGTCCTCATCGTGCTCGCGATGGGCGGCGTCGCCCTGCTGGCCGCCGGTCGCGGGGAGCCGATGGCGCCGGCGTACGACGACCGGCCGGACGCTCTCGTCCCCGCGAGCCGTCCGGTCGCACCCGACGACCTGCGGCGGGTGCGCTTCTCGCTCGCGCTCCGCGGCTACCGGATGGGCGAGGTCGACGAGCTGCTCAGCCGGCTCGCCCGCGAGCTGGAGGATGACCGGCCCACCGACGTACCCCAGGCGCGGGCGGCGCCGGCGCCGGCCGCCCTGGTGCGGGTGCTGGCCGAGACCTGGGCCGCCAAGCATCCGGCGGGCAGCGACATCCTCGACTTCACCACCGAGAGCGTCGACCAGGTGGAGTCCTCCCTCGACCAGTGGTCCCGACGATCCGAGCGCGGTCCGGCGCAGGGCGTCGCCGACGTGTGGGCGGCCGGCAGCTACCTCGGCGAGGTGCTGGTCCGCGCGGTCCCCGGCGCGCGCTGGTCGCAGCACCCGGCCTTCGACGGGATGCCGGTCGTCGAGATGCCCTCGGGTCGTTTCGAGAACCCCATCGGCAAGGCGATGGAGCGCTACGACGGCAACGAGAGCGACAGCGTCATCTTCTTCGTCGAGGCCGCGCTGACGGCCGAGGAAGCGACCCGCTGAGAGTCCGGCTGCATCTGCTGTGCGGCATGAGGGATAATGATCTGGCGCACAGTCGGATGCACAGGGCGTCCGGCGGATCGCAGAGGTAGTGGAAGAGGGGTGCCGCATGGCGGCGATGAAGCCTCGGACCGGCGACGGTCCGCTCGAGGTCACCAAAGAGGGTCGCGGCATCGTGATGCGCGTTCCGCTCGAAGGTGGTGGCCGACTCGTGGTCGAGCTCAATGCCGAGGAGGCTGCCGCGCTCGGCGACGCGCTCAAGAACGTCGTCGGGTGACCTCTCCGGCGACCCGCTCCTCCGGCCCGGTCCTCCCGGGTCAGGTCTCACCCCCTGAGTTCGCGGCCAGCGAGCTGCCACCCGGCGCCATCAAGGGTGTCGATGTCGTCGCGCTCCCGGTCCTGCCGGGCGACGACGGCGGTGTGCTGCTCGGACCCGGCGCCGCCGAGCTGGCCGACGAGCTCGGCCTCGATCTCGTCGGCATCGCCGAGGTCCACGGCCTGACCGGAGCGAGCGCCGAGGTCGCGGTCGTCCCCGTGCCCGACGGCGCCCCGGCCAATCCCGCCCTGCGCGTCGTCCTGCTCGTCGGCGTCGGTGCCGCGCGGCCGATCGACCTGCGCCGGGCCGGCGCCGCGCTCGCGAAGGCGGCGCGTGACCGGGCCGCGGTCGCCACCTCGATCCCAGCCGTCGCGGAGGACGCCTCGCCCGACGACCCGGTCGCGCTCGAGGCCTTCGTCGCCGGCACCATGCTCGGCTCGTTCGTCTTCCACTGGCGCTCGACCGGCCCCGAGCACCAGCCCGTCCGACGCGTGGTGCTCGCCGGCGCGACGACGGACCGGGCAGCGCTGGAGCGCGCGGTGGCGCTCGGCGGGGCCGGCTGGCGCTCCCGCCTGCTGGCCACCGTCCCCTCCAACCTGAAGAACCCCGCCTGGCTGGCGACGCAGGCAGAGGAGATCGCGGCCACGAGCGGGCTCGGCGTACGGGTCTGGGACGAGGGCGACCTCGACCGCGACGGCTTCGGCGGCATCCTCGCCGTGGGTGCCGCCTCCGCGACCCCGCCCCGCCTGATCCGCCTCGACTACACCCCGGGCGGCGTGTCCGCCCGCGCCGCGAAGAAGCTGCCCGTCGTCGTGCTCGTCGGCAAGGGCATCACCTTCGACTCCGGCGGCCTGTCCATCAAGCCGGCCGCCTCGATGGGCTCGATGAAGCGCGACATGACCGGCGGCGCCGTGGTCCTCGCGACCATGGCCGCGCTGGCCGACGTCGACTGCCCGGTCCGCGTGGTCGGTCTCGTCGCCGCCGCGGAGAACGCCATCTCGGGCAGTGCGCTGCGCCCCGGCGACGTGATCCGCCACCACGGCGGACGCACCACCGAGGTCGGCAACACCGACGCCGAGGGCCGCCTGGTCCTCGCCGACGCCCTGGCGTACGCCGCCACCGAGCTCGATCCCGTGGTCGTGGTCGACATCGCCACCCTCACCGGCGCCGTCAAGGTCGCCCTCGGCCAGCAGGTCGGCGGGCTGTTCGCCAACGACGACGCCCTGGCCGCCGCGCTCGACACGGCGGGCGAGCGGGCGGGGGAGCCGCTGTGGCGCTTCCCGCTCTACCGCGGCTACGAGGACAAGCTCGCGTCGAAGGTCGCCGACGCGGCCAACGACCCCGGCGGTGCCGGGGCCATCACGGCCGCGCTCTTCCTCCAGCCGTTCGTGGGCGACGTCCCGTGGGCGCACCTCGACATCGCCTCCGTGGGCGACGTCGAGAAGGAGTGGCACGAGTGGACCGTCGGTCCCTCCGGCTTCGGCTCCCGGCTGCTGCTGTCGTGGCTGGGCTCGGCCGACCCGCTGGCCGGGATCGGCGCCTGAGGCGTCAGTCCGCCTCCGGCACCCACTCCTTCTTCGCGACCAGCAGCCCGTCGCCCACCGGCAGCAGGGCCGGCACGAGGCCGTCGGTCGCCGCGACCTGCTGCACGAGGTCGCGGATCGCGACCGTCTCGTCGTCGCGCTGGGCCGGGTCGGCGACCCGGTCGTGCCATAGGGCGTTGTCGAACGCGACCACGCCGCCGGGGCGGAGCAGGCGCAGCGCCTCGGCGAGATAGGCGGCGTACTCCCGCTTGTCGCCATCGGCGAAGACGATGTCGTAGTGGCCGTCGGTCAGCCGGGGGAGCACGTCGAGCGCCGAGCCGGCGATCGTCCGCACACGCTGCGGGGGGACGCCGGCCTCCTTGAACGACTCCTTGGCCAGGCGCTGGTGCTCGGCCTCCACGTCGACCGTCGTCAGCACGCCGTCGGGGCGCATCCCGCGCAGCAGCCATACGCCGGAGACGCCGGTGCCGGTGCCGATCTCGACGACCGCGCGCGCCTCGAGCGCGGCGGCGATGAAGCGCAGCGTGGCGCCTGTCCCGGCACCGATCGGAACGACGCCGACCTCCTCGGCACGCGTGCGTGCGGCCACGAGGACCTCGTCCTCGGTGACGTAGGTGTCGGCGAAGGTCCAGCTGGTCGCGTTGATCGGTGTCGGAGCCACAGGCTCACCTTATTGCGTCCGGCGCCCGGGACCGTGGACCGTCGCCGGGAACACCCGATGGTCGCCGATCGTTGTGGCCAATGATTGGGCAGTTCACAGGGAACGCTCAGTTCCCACCCCTACGGTGAGAGGAGCCAGGAGACCTTGGCGCTGATCCAGCGGAAGAAGGCCACG
The DNA here is from genome assembly GCF_024614185.1 of Nocardioides carbamazepini. Lineage (GTDB taxonomy): Bacteria > Actinomycetota > Actinomycetes > Propionibacteriales > Nocardioidaceae > Nocardioides > Nocardioides carbamazepini. The sequence goes on along the minus strand of NZ_JAHTLF010000012.1, from coordinate 3,332 downwards.
ATGAAGGAGCCCGTCGATCCTCACCTCCCGCTCGCCGGGCAGGGGCAGTCCGACCTGGACTGGGGACGCATCGTCGAGGAGCACTCCGACCGTGTCTACCGGCTGGCCCTGCGGCTGACCGGCAACCGCCACGACGCCGAGGACCTCACCCAGGAGGTCTTCGTCCGGGTCTTCCGCTCGCTGCACACCTACACGCCCGGCACCTTCGAGGGCTGGCTGCACCGGATCACCACCAACCTCTTCCTCGACCAGGCCCGCCGCAAGCAGCGGATCCGGTTCGACGCCCTCTCCGACGAGCGTGCCGCCCGGCTGGCGAGCGCCTCCCCGGCGCCTGACCTGGCGTTCGCCGACCAGACCTTCGACGACGACGTCTCCGCGGCCCTGGCTGCCCTCCCGCCGGACTTCCGCGCGGCCGTCGTGCTCTGCGACATCGAGGGTCTGAGCTACGAGGAGATCGCCGAGATCCTCGGCGCCAAGCTCGGCACGGTCCGCTCCCGGATCCACCGCGGACGCGCGCTGCTGCGCACCGCACTGGCCCACCGCGCCCCGGCCGCCGGACGGACGCGGTACGCCGGTCCCGCGCCGTTGGCCGTCAGCGGGGGAGCGACGTGAACCACCCCACTCGATTCTTCACCTCCCCCGCTTCGCTCCTCCGGCGAACAATCGATCGGGGACCCCGGTGATCGGTCACCTCGGCAACCGGGTCAGCGCGCTGCTCGACGGTCAGCTCTCCACGCGGGAGACCGAGGAGGCGTGGTCGCACGTCTACACCTGCCACGCGTGCCGCGACCTCGTCGAGCGGGAGGGCTGGGTCAAGACCCGGCTGGCCGGCCTGCACGAGGGTGAGCGCGGCGTGCCCTCCGGTCTCAAGGGATCCCTGCTCAGCATGCCTCCCGGCGAGGCACTGCTGGCCGTCCATGAGCCCCATGTCGCGCATCGCCGCACGACCGGTGCCGTGATGCTCGGCGGCGGCGCGATCGGTGCCGCGATGCTCGGCGTCCTCGCCCTCGGCTTCGCCCCGGGCTCCGGGCCGCCGGCGGACCGCCGTCCACCCGCCTCCCAGATCAACACGACGGTCCCGACGCCGTCCGGCTCCCCGAGCCCGGGCTCCACCGGCGCCGGCTCCGTGGGGCTGTCCGGCATGTCCGGCATGCCCGGCATCGCGCCTGTGCGTCGGATGCTGCCCTGACCCGCTCCCTACGGGCCCATCGGACATGATGGACCCGTGAACGACGTGCCCGACTCCGACCGCGAGCCCACCGAGCCGCTCCAGCCGCGTGAGCAGCTCGAACCGGAGCCCGCCGAGCCGGTCGAGCCGGAGCCCGTCGAGCCGGAGCCCGTCGAGCCGGTCGAGCCGGAGCCCGTCGAGCCGGAGCCCGTCGAGCCGGTCGAGCCGGAGCCCGTCGAGCCGGAGCCCGTCGAGCCGGTCGAGCTCGTCCGACCCCAGTGGGCACCGCCCGCGCCCGGATCCGCGCCCGAGCCGACGACCCCGTTGCCGGGGCTCGCGCCCTCGCTGCTGCCGCCCCCGCCTGTGCCGCCCGTGCCGCCCGTCCTGGCCCCGGCGGGGGCGCCGGCCGATCTCACGGTCCGGATGCCCGCCGCGCACGCCGACCGCAGTGCTCCCCGGTCCCCGGCCTGGCTGATCCCCGTGGTCGCCGCGGTCGCCCTGGTCGTCGGTCTCGGCGGCGGCCTGCTCGGCGCACTCGCCTACGACCGGATCTCCGACGACTCGCCGGCCGGCGCCGGCTACTCCGATGACGGCCTCGCGGGCGTCGACCTCAAGGACTCGCCGCCGCTGGCCGCGCCCGGCTCGGTCGCGGCGGTCGCCCAGGCCGTGTTGCCGAGCACCGTCCAGATCATCGCCGAGTACGGCGGCGAGGCGACCGGCGCGAGCGGGTCCGGCTGGGTGATGGACGGCAACGGCCACATCGTCACCAACAACCACGTGGTCGCCGACGCGGCCAAGAACAACGGCCCGATCGTCGTGGTCGACCACGATCGCAACCGGTACGACGCCGAGGTGGTCGGTCGCAGCCCCATCTACGACCTGGCCGTCCTCTACGTCAAGGAGAGCGACAAGCTGAAGCCCGCCGCGATGGGCGCCTCCACGAAGCTCCAGGTCGGCGAGCCGGTCGTGGCCATCGGCTCGCCGCTGAGCCTGCCCGACACGGTGACCTCGGGCATCGTCAGCTATCTGCACCGCCCGGTCACCACCGGCGCCGTCGACTCCCAGTCCTGGATCGACGCGATCCAGACGGACGCGGCCATCAACCCCGGCAACTCGGGCGGGCCGCTGGTCAACCAGAAGGGCGAGGTGATCGGCGTCAACTCTGCGATCGCCACTGCCGGGGGCGGCTCGATCGACTCCGAGGCCGGCAACATCGGCGTCGGCTTCGCGATCCCCGTCGAGCAGGTCCGGGTCACCGTCGACCAGATCCTGAAGACCGGCAAGGCGCAGTACCCGCTCATCGGCGCCACGGTGAAGACCGGCGGCGTCCCCACCGGCACGGGCGCCGAGATCAACGAGATCAACTCCGGCAGCCCGGCCGAGAAGGCCGGACTGCGCAAGGGCGACGTGATCACCCACGTCAACGGCAGCCGGGTGAGCGACGGCAACGCCCTCATCGTCGCGATCCGGACCCACCAGCCCGGCGAGACCGTCGAGTTCACCATCACCCGCGGCTCGAAGGAGCAGAAGGTCGAGGTCACCCTCGACGGCAAGGAGGGGTAGGGCGCGCCTCCCGCCCGGGCTGGATCGGATCCGGCCCGGGCCTACGCGGCGCGTGGTCGGGCGGGTGCGTAGGTCGCTTTTCCTCGGAGACCGTTGAGGGTGGCTCTGGGCGGTGGGGTCCAGACGGGTTGTCCGGTGTCGTGGTCGATGTGGACGATCCAGGGCGTGTGGTGGATGAGGACGTGGTGGTGGCGGCACAGCATGACCAGGTTGTCGAGGCTCGTGGTGCCGCCGTCGGCCCAGTGGGTGATGTGGTGGGCGTCGCAGGCCAGCGGCATGCGGGTGCAGCCGGGGAACGAGCAGTGCCGGTCCCGGATGACCAGCGCGATCCAGATCGCGGCGGTGACGAGCCGTTGGGCGCGTCCGACGTCCAGCACCTGGCCGTGTGCGCCGAGGACACCGGGGATGATCTCGGCATCACACGCCATCCGCCGCACGGCGGTGGCGGAGAGGCGGGCTCCGGTGGGGGTCTGCCCGCCGCGGGCGTAGCCGGCGTCGATGACCTGCTGCTTCAACGAGTCCTGGTCGATGAGCACGATCACGCGGGGCTTCGAGCCGTGGTCGCGGGGCAGGTCGTCGGTGGCGGCGAGCCGGTCGCAGG
>NZ_JAHTLF010000003.1 GCF_024614185.1 Nocardioides carbamazepini | reverse complement strand
GATTGAACTCCGCTTGAGTTCAATCTGCGCCGGGTCGGCGTTGTCCGGGATTCAGTTTGAGCCGGGTCGGCGTGATCTCAGATTCAGTTTGAGCCGGGTCGGCGGTCAGGCGGGCCAGGGGGTGAGCGAGCCGTCCGCGCCCCAGACGAGGTACTGACCGGGCTCCTCGGCCTCGGCCTGGCCGTCGGTGTAGCTCAGGGTGCCGTAGACCGACACCTGCTCCTCGACGGCGGCGAGCGCCTCGGCGACCTCCGCCGGGTCGCCGCTGCCGGCGTCGCGGATGGCGGTCGCGACCAGCCACATGGCGGTGTAGCCCTGGGCGGCGAACATGTCGGGCGCCTCGCCGTACTCCTCCTCGTAGGCGGCGGCGAACTCCGCGCCCTCGTCGTTGACGGTGAACGCGGCGCTGAAGGGGGTCGGGAAGATCGTGCCGGCCAGGTCGCCGCCGGACGCGTCGTAGGCAGCCCGGCTGTCGGCACCGACGTTGGAGACGATCGGCTTGTCGTAGCCACGGCTGCGCAGCGCCTTCGCGAGGTTGGCGGTCGAGGAGCCGATGGTGCTGGCGACCACGACGTCCGGGTCGATGCTGGCTATCTCGGTGGCGACGCCCGTGAAGGACGTCTCGGCGGTGCCGACGCGGATCGTCTTGGCGAGGCCCACCCCGTTGCGCTCCAGGCCGGCCTCGTACACCGCCGCGTCCTGCACCATCGCGTCGTTGTCGTCGTTGACGACCATGACGGCGTCCGCGAAGTCCCCCGCCGGGAGCACGGTGTCGAGGAACTGGTCGTACATGCCGCCGGGCGCCGAGGGCACCTCGAACGGCCGGAACAGGTACGGCGGGTCAGCCAGGTCGTCGAGGATGGAGACGGTCACGACGCCGGGCACGGTGCTCTCCCGCAGCAGCGGCGAGAGCGCGCCGGCCTCGCCGCCCAGGGTGCAGCAGAGCACGGCCGAGGCGTCGTCGGCCTCGAGCTGCCGGTAGGCGGCGATCGCCTTGCCCGGGTCACCGGCGGTGTCGACGATCTCGAGCTCGATCTCCGAGCCGTCGCCGAGGAAGTCGCTGTCGTTGATCTCCGCGACGGCGAGCTCGATCCCCTGCGCCACCGGCTTGCCGGCGAACGCGCCCGGACCGGACTGCACGATCGGTGCGCCGACGAGGTACGTCGTGGCGCCGCCCTCCTCGTCCGAGGAGGAGCATCCGGCGAGGACGGTGCCGGCGACGGCGAGGACGGTGAGGGCGCCGGCGGTGCGGACGGCTCTGCGCATGGGTGGATCTCCTGTCGGGGTGGATCTCAGAGGGTGGCCGCGCTGCCGAGCACGAGGGTGCCGGAGCTCATGAACATGCCGCCCACACCGGTGCAGACGCTGATGTCGACGCCGTCGACCTGTGCCGGGGCGGTGCCGCGGACCTGGCGCACGGACTCCTGGATCGCGAACATGCCGTACATCCCGGTGTGGGTGTAGGACAGGCCGCCGCCGTTGGTGTTCATCGGCAGGCTGCCACCGGGGGCGGTGTGGCCGTCCTCGATGAAGGCCGGCGCCTCGCCGCGGCCGACGAACCCGAGGTCCTCGAGGCCGTAGATCGGGACATGCGCGAAGGCGTCGTAGACCATCAGGTGGTCGACGTCGGCGTGGGCGACCCCGGACTGCGCGAGGGCGCGCTCGCCACCGAGGCGGATGGCGCGCGACGAGGTCAGGCTCTCCAGGCCGGAGACCACCGACGACTCGCTGGACTCGCCGGCGCCGAGGACGTAGACGGGCGGGTTCGGCAGGTCGAGCGAGCGGGCCCGCTCGGCCGAGGTGAGCACGAGCGCGCCGCCGCCGTCGGTGACCAGGCAACAGTGCAGCAGGTGCACGGGGTCGGCGATCACGGGCGAGGCGAACACGTCCTCGACGGTGATCGGGTCGCGCAGCTTGGCGCGCGGGTTCATCGCCGCCCACTGCCGCTGCACGACCGGCACCAGCGCGAGCTGCTCGCGCGTCATGCCGTACTCCGCCATGTAGCGCCGCACGCCCATCGGGAACAGCGAGGGGGCGCCGACCGGGCCGTGCGGGATCTCCAGCTGCGCCATGAACGACTGCGGGGCGGGCGCCCACGGCGTCATGCCGATGCGCGAGCGTCCGGACTCGCCGTGGGTGACGAGCACGGTCTCGCACAGGCCGGCGCTGATGGCGGCCATCGCGTGCCGCACGTGCAGCATGTACGACGAGCCGCCGACGTTGGTGCCGTCGAGGTACTCCGGCACGATGCCCAGGTAGTCGGCGATGTCATTGGGAAGCTCGCCGGCCGAGGCGACGCCGTCGATGTCGGCCGGGGCGAGGCCGCAGTCGGCCAGCGCGTTGAGCGCGGCGTCGACGTGCAGCTCCAGGGCGGACTTGTCGGGGATCTTCCCCAGGTCGGTGCTCTCGGCCGCACCGACGATCGCGATCGCTCCGCGCAGGTCGGTCCCACGGACGCTCATCGTCCGGCCTCCTCGAGGTCGAAGCAGACGACGCGGCGCTCGCCGCGCTCCTCGAAGCCGACCCGCACGGCGGCGTCGACCTCCAGCAGGTCCGGGCGGTCGGTGCGGACGACGCCGGTCAGGTGCGGTCCCTCCGCCAGCCGGACGACGCCCAGCGCGTACGGCGCCTCGAAGCCGGCCGGGGCACGGTGGTTGACGACGAACGACAGCAGGACCCCGGTGCCGGCGGCCGGCACCAGCTCCACCGAGCGCGCGCCGCAGCGGGGGCAGCTGCTGCGCGGGTAGAGGAAGGACGATGCGCAGGCCGTGCAGCGGGGCACGGTCAGCTCGCCGGCATCGATCCGGTCGAGCCACTCCTGGGTGTCCGGGGTGGCGAGGGGGACGGGCTTCACGAGGTCACTCCTGAACGAGATCGGGCAGCAGGTGCTTGCGGAGCTTGCCGTTGGCGCCGCGGGGCAGCTCGGCGACGACCTGGTACTGGCGCGGCACCTTGTAGCGCGCGAGCCGGTCGTGGAGGAAGGGCCCGAGCAGGTCGGCGACGTCGGCGCCGAAGAGTGCGGAGCCGGGCACGGCCTGGATGACGGCGCACGAGAGCTCGCCCCACTCGGGGTCGGGCAGTCCCACGACGCCGGCGTCCTGGATGTCGGGGTGCTCGAGCAGCGCGGCCTCGACCTCGGCGGGGTAGATGTTGACCCCGCCGCTGACGATGACCTCGGCCGAGCGGCCGAGCAGGAAGAGGTAGCCGGCCTCGTCGAGGTGGCCGACGTCGCCGACGGTGACGAAGTCGCCGACGCGACCGGCCTGGGTCTTGGCGTCGTCGCCGCGGTACTCGAACGCGTTCGCGCCCATCCGGAGGTAGACCGCACCCGCGGTGCCGGTCGGGACCTGCTCACCGTCGTCGCCGAGGACCCGGACCTCGGCGCCGGGCTGGGGACGTCCCACGCTGCCGGGACGCTCGAGCCATTCGGCGCTGGAGATGGCGGTGCCGGCGGCCTCGGTCGCGCCGTAGTACTCCCACACGACGGGGCCGAACCACGCGATGACCGCGCGCTTCACCGACTCGGGGCAGGGCCCGGCTCCGTGCACGAGGTTGCGCATGCTGCCGACGTCGTACGCCGCCCGGGTCTCCTCGGGCAGGCGCAGCAGCCGGTGCAGCTGGGTCGGCACCATGTGGGTCGTGGTGACCCGGTGCTCCTGGATCAGCCGCAGCACCTGCTCCGCGTCGAAGCGGCCCGTCAGCACGACAGCGTGCCCGTAGTGGAGGGACGTGACCGCGAGCCCGCTGACCGCGGTGTGGCTCAGCGGCGAGGTCACCAGGTGCACCCCGTCGTCGAGCGGGGTGATGCCGAACATGCCGAGCTGCCAGGCGGCGCCGGCCGCGAACACGTCGTCCGGGTCGCCCTCGGGCAGCCGGCGCAGCACGCCCTTGGGACGACCCGTCGTGCCGGAGGTGTAGCCGAGGTAGGAGCCCGGTGACCGGTCCTCCAGGGGTCCGGTGGGCACGCCGGCGACCTCGGTGGTGAGGTCGCGGAAGCCCGCGGCCGCGCCGAAGGCGAGGCGGCGCTCGGCCGGGAGGTCGCTCGCGTCCGCCGCCGAGCGCACCGTGTCGGCGTACGCGAGCGAGCAGAGCACGGCCACCGGGGCCGCGTCCTCGACGATGTAGCCGACCTCGGTCGTGGTCAGCGCCGTGTTGACCGGGACGTAGTAGGCGCCGACCTGCTGGCAGGCGAGCACCAGGGCGATCGCCCACGACTCGTTGGCGACGACACCGACGACGCGGTCGCCGCCCTCGAGGCCCAGGTCACGCAGCAGCCGCGCCGTCGCATTGGCCCGGGCCAGCAGCTCCCCGCGGGTGACGGCGGTGCCGTCGGGCTCGACCACGGCACACGCCCCCGGGGCGGTGGCGGCCAGACGCCAGAAGCCCAGCTCGCTCATCCGCGCCGCTCCCCCGCGACCCGCGCCAGCAGTTCGCGGGCGAGGTCGCGGCGCAGCGCCGTCGTCGTGCCGTACGACGCGGCGAGGCCCATCGCCCGCTTGAGCCAGATGTGCAGGTGGTACTCCCAGGTGAAGCCGATCCCACCGTGCAGCTGCAGCGCGTCGACGTTGGCCCGGGCGGCGGCATCGCCGGCGTACGCCTTGGCCGCGGCCGCGCGGCGCGGGCCGTCCGGCTCGTCGACGGCGTCGAAGGCCGAGAGCGCCGCCGCCGTGGCCATGTCGACCATGACGGCGAGGTCGGCCGCCTTGTGCTTGACCGCCTGGAAGGAGCCGACCGGGCGGCCGAACTGCTCGCGGACGGCGACGTACTCGACGGTGAGGTCGAGCAGCCGCTGGGAGGCGCCCGCGAGCAGGCAGGCCGCGCCGGCGAGGGCGAGGGTCCGGGTACGGGCGACGACGGCGCTGTCGTCACCGACCTCGGTGCCCGCCCCCGCGAGGACGACCCGGGCCAGGGGACGCAACGGGTCGAGCGCGGCGACAGGGGTGACCTCGAGCTCGTCGGCGGTGAAGGCGCGCACGGCACCGTCGTCGGCGAGGTCGAGGAGCAGGTCGGCGTCGGCGGCGTACGGCACGAGCGGCGTGAGCTCGCCGAGGCGGACCACGACGATCGCGTCGCCCGCGGCGATCCGCGGCAGCCAGGTGTCCGCGACCGGGCCGGGCAGGGCGCCGAGCACGGTCGCGGCGAGCACCGCCGTCTCCAGGTAGGGCTCGGGGACCGCGTGCCGGCCGAGGCTGTGCAGCACACCCGAGAGGTGGGCCGGCGACAGCCCGGCGCCGCCCTGCTCCTCCGCGACGAGCGCGGAGACCAGGCCGGTCTCGGCCAGACGGCTCCAGAGTCCGGGGGTGTGGGCGGTGCCGTCGTCGATCCGGGCGCGCAGGAAGTCGAGGTCGCAGTGCCTGCCGAGCAGGTCGTCGGTGAGCTCGACCAGCTCGCGCCGGTCCTGGTCGAGGGTGTCGTGGAGGGTCATCGTCGCGGCTCCATCGGCAGGCCCAGCACCCGCTCGCTGATGATGTTGCGCTGGATCTCGTTGGTGCCGCCGAAGATCATGGCGGCCCGGGCGTACCAGTAGCGGTGGTGCCACTGGGACCACGCGCGCAGCGTGGCGGGGTCGGCGTCCGGCAGCGAGCCCGGGTCGCCGACGGCGGCCCCGTCCTCGGCGAGCAGCCGGATGCCGGTGTCGAAGATGTCGTGCTGCATCTGGGTCCAGAAGACCTTGTTGATGCTGGCGGTGCTGTCGAGCTCGCCACCCGCCTCCGCGCGGGCGGCCAGGCGGTAGACGTTGGCGCGGTAGACCTCGGTCTGCACCAGGACCCGGCCCAGCTCGTCGAGCGCGTGCGTGTCCTCGCCGAGGTCGCGTGCGTCGACGAGCGCCGCCAGGTCGGCGACGTCGTTGGAGAACTTGGCGTGGTCCCCGAACACCGCACCCCGCTCGAAGCCGAGCGTCGACATCGCCACGGCCCAGCCGCGGTCGATCTCGCCGACGACGTTCTCGACCGGGACCCGGACGTCGGTGAAGAAGACCTCCGCGAAGCCGCGGGTGCCGTCGACCATCGCCAGCGGCCGCACCTCGACACCCGGCGAGCGCAGGTCGATGCACAAGAAGGTGATGCCGTCGTGCTTGCGCTTGCGGCCCGCCTCCGGATCGGTGCGCACCAGCGCGAAGATCCAGTCGGCGAAGCCGCCCATCGAGGTCCAGATCTTCTGGCCGTTGACGACGAAGTGGTCGCCGTCGCGCTCGGCCCGGGTCCGCAGCGAGGCGAGGTCGGAGCCGGAGCCGGGCTCGCTGAAGCCCTGGCACCAGATGGTGCGACAGGCCAGCAGGTCGGGGATCCAGCGGGCGCACTGCTCGGGCGTGCCGTACTGCATCAGCACCGGGCCGAGCAGGTAGAGCCCGCCCATGTTGATCCGCTCCGGAGCGCCGGCCCGGTAGTACTCCTCGGCGAACGCCATCGACCGGCGCAACCCGGCGTCGCGGCCGCCGTACTCGGCTGGCCAGTCGACGGCGGCGTACCCGCCCTCGAAGAGCCGGCCCTCCCAGGCGCGGTGCAGGTCGAAGCCCTCCCGCTCGGTCCACGGGGGCAACGGCTCGGCCGGGACGTTCTCGGCGAGCCAGGCGCGGACCTCGGCGCGGAACTCCTCCACGTCGGCCTCGGTGACGGGGTGGTTCATGCCGCGAGTCCCAGGGCGTCGGAGACGGCCTGCATGGTCTCGGCGTAGTCGTCCGTCCCCATCCGCAGGGACAGGTTGACGCCGTCGGCCCCGAGCTCGAGGTAGCGCTCGACCACGGCCGGCAGGGCGTCCATCTCGCCCGTGAAGCGGAGCCCGGCGATCACGTGCTGCTCCGACCGGTCGCGGCCGGCCTCCTCGAGCTGGGCGCAGTACGTCGCGTGGTGCTCGGTGAACTGCGAGGGGGTCAGGTTCCAGGGGTACCAGCCGGTCGCGACGGCGGCGGCGCGGCGGAGCGCGGCCGGCGAGTGCCCGCCGACCAGCATCCGCGGCATCGGTGCGCGGTCCTCCGGGTAGATGCCGTCGGGGTCCTCCCAGAGCCGGGTGAGCTCGGCGATCCCCTCGCCACAGCGGCGGCCGCGGGTCTTGAACTCGGTCTGGCAGGCGGCGAACTCCTCGGCCGACCAGCCGACGCCGACGCCGAGGTCGACCCGGCCGTCGGTGAGGGCGGCGACCGTCATCAGGTCGCGGGCCAGCAGGCGCGGGTTGCGCAGCGGGAGCAGCATGACCGAGCTGCCGATCCGCAGCCGGGTCGTGGCGGCGCACACCTCCGCCGCGGCCTGGAGCACGTCGAGCAGCCCCTGGTCGGCGGCGGCCTCGACGCGCGCCTTGCCGTCCACGGTCTTGTTGTGCCGCTCGACCTTCTCGGGGTCGGTCGCGGACGGCGCCTCGGGGTACGGGTACTCCGAGGTGTACTCGTCGAAGAACACGATGTGCTCCGGCAGCCAGATGCCGGTGAACCCCAGCTCCTCGGCCGTCCTCCCGAACTGTGCCATGAAGGCGGGGTCCCGCTCGGCGCTGCCGTCGAACAGGTCGACCAGACCGATCTCCACCGAGGCTCCTCTCGTGGTCGTGCGTGGCTGGATGGGTGTGTCGATGGGTGCCGCGACTCAGGCGAACGCCGCGATGGCGGCGATCTCCTCGTCGGTCGGCAGGTGGTCCAGGTCGGCGACCAGCTCGTCGACGCGGACCGGCAGCGAGGCGATCGCCTCGCGGGCCACGGGCAGGTCGGCGACCGGGACGCACCAGGTGCGTCGTACGCCGTCGGCGGCGTCGCCGAGCACCTTGCCGAGGACCTCGACCGAGGCGGTCAGGTCGTCGCGACCGGCCTGCCAGGCGAGCCATCCGGCGGGGGCGCCGTGGGCGGCGACGTACCGGTCCAGGACGTCGGCCGAGGTGGCACGCAGGTGGGTGGCCGGCACCCTCGCGCCCACCGGCTTGGGGAGCGCGATGGCGCCGGTGAAGGAGACGTGCTCGCCGGCGTACGACGCGCGGCGCTCGGTCCACAGGGCACGCATGGCGCCGAGGTTGTCGAGGGATCGGCCGACGTGGTCGTCGACGTCGCGGAACGGGTCCGCCAGGGCAGCGGGCGGAGTGCCGAGGTCGAGCCCCAGCTCCAGCCGCCCGCCGCCGAACCAGTCGATGCTGGCGATCTGCTTGGCACGGACCGCCGCGCTGTGGAGGGAGAGGAGGTCGCCGGACAGCCCGAGTCGGATCCCGCTCGTCGCCCGGGCGAGGCGCTGCAGGCCCAGGTTCGGGTCGTGCGCCCGGTCGGTGGCGGCCTCGCGGTCGCCACCGGCCCACCAGGAGGCGAGCCCCGCCTGCTCGGCGGCCACGCCGGCCCGCGCGATCGCGGTGCCGAGCGCCTCTCCTCCGGTCGTCCGGAAGCTGCAGGCGATTCCGAGGTCCATCGACATCCTCTCCCTCACGCGGCGATCGTCAGCCGGCCCACTCGGTGAGCGTGCCTTCGGCGCTCCACTCCAGATAGGAGCCCGGCGCGTTCAGGCTGGCCTGGCCGTCCTTGTAGACGAGCTCGCCGTAGACGCTGTCCTGCGAGGTGATCCCCTCGAGCGCCTTGGCCACCTTGGCCGGGTCCTTGTCGCCGGCCTCCTTGATGGCCTCGGCGAGCAGCCACATGGCGGTGTAGCCCTGAGCGCCGTACATGTCGGGCTCCTTGCCGTACTCGGCCTGGTAGGCCTCGGTGAACTTCGTGGCGAGCTCGTTGTCGGTGAAGCCGGCCTGGAAGGGCACAGCGAACAGCGCACCGGCGAGGCCGCCGCCAGAGGACTTGAAGAGCTCGACGCTGTCGACGCCGTAGCTGGTCAGGATCCGCTTGTCGTAGTCGCGCTCGCGCAGCGACTTGGCGAGGAGCGCGGCGGGGGTGCCGAGCATGCTGGCGACGACGGTGTCGGGGTCCAGCGACTGGATCTCGGTGGCGGCCTGGGTGTAGTTGGTGTCGGTCGACGACGTGTTGATGGTCTTCACCACGTCCACGCCGTTGCGCTCCAGCGCCGCCTTCCAGATCTCGGCGTCACCGACCATGCCGTCGTTGTCGGAGGTGACCACGAGCACGGCGGTCTTGATGCCCTCGGCCGGGACGACGGTGTCGACGAACTGGTCGTAGATGCCCTCCGACTCCGCGGGCAGCACGACCGGCCGGTAGACGTACGGCGGCTCGGCGAGTCCGGCGAGGATCGCCGAGGTGACGATCGCGGGGACCTTGCTCTGCTTGATCATCGGCGCGAGGGCACCGGCCTCGGAGGAGAGGCCGCAGCACAGGACGCCGGACGCGCCGTCCGCGGCGTACTGCTTGTACAGCGCGATGGCCTGGGCCGGGTCGCCCTTGATGTCGTCGATCTTGAGGTTGATCGTCTTCCCGTCGCCGAGGAAGTCGCTGTCGTTGATCTCCTCGACGGCGAGCTTCGCACCCTCGGTGATCGGCACGCCGGCGAAGGCGGCCGGGCCGGAGGTGAGGGCGGGGAAGCCGACGAGGTACTCGGTGTCGCCTCCCTCGTCGGAGGAGCTGCATCCCGAGAGGGCGACCAGTGCCGCCGTGGTGATGGCCGCAGCAACGGTACGGAACCGGCGGCGGGGGGTGATGAGTCGAGACACGAGCGTCCCTTTCTTGCGGGAGGGTCAAGCAAATGCTTGATTAATGTGAAGCAAGTGCTTGATCTTAAGCACAGTGATGCCGGTCACGCAATGGCCCGAGGTCGCATTTCCGACGTATTTCGCAGTGAGGCTCAGCCGCGGGCGCCCTGAGGCACCTCCGAACGGGTCAGCTCGAACCTGCCGCGGTCGATGACGACGTCCCCGGCGGGGGTCAGCACCTGGAACAGACCCTCGTCGCCGTCGCGCCACACCACCAGGCGCAGCGCGTCGCCCGGCAGGACCGGCCGGGTGAAGCGGCCCGCCATGGACCGCAGCGCGCCGGCGTCACCGCCGGCGAGATGGTTGATCAGCAGTCGCGCGGCACAGCCGTAGGTGCACATGCCGTGCAGGATCGGGCGCTCGAAGCCGCCCCGGGCGGCGAACACCGGGTCGGCGTGCAGCGGGTTGCGGTCCCCGGTCAGGCGGTACAGGAGCGCCTGGTCGGGCCGGCTGGCGAAGTCGATCTCCAGGTCCGCCGCCCGGTCCGGCGCGGTCCAGGTGGGACTGGGGCCACGCTCGCCGCCGAAGCCGCCGGCGCCGCCGAAGAAGGCGCCCAGCCGGCTGCGCATCAGCCGCCGGCCGGTCGCGGCGTCGACCATCTCCGACTCGGTCCACATGACCGCGTGCGGGTCCTTGTCCCAGATCTCGGTCACGGTCGTGACGACCTGCGCCTCACCGGCCGCCGGGAGCGGCCCGTCCACCTCGAACTCCTGCTCGGCGTGCACCGCCCGGGTCGGGTCGAAGTCGCCCACGTCCGGCAGGCCGTGGGCCAGCCCGAGGACCACCGCGAAGGTCGGGATCACCTGCTGGGTGACGCCTTCGCTGTTCTCCGTCGTGAAGCCGAGCTCGGCGAGCGGGTCGTCCTGGCCGGCGCCGACGGCGAGGGCGTAGAGCAGCGAGTCCTTGTCGGTCCAGGTCACCGGGTGGGGTCCGGTGACCATGCCGACGCGGGTCGGGTCGAGGGGCATGGCTTCCTCCTGAGGGCGTGCGGGTGGATGGGTGGCCGGCCGGCGCCGGGTCAGACGGACAGGCGGGTGCGAGGCCCGGCCTTGAGCAGGCGGGACGGCAGCTCGCGGCCGACCAGGCGCTGCGCGAGCTCGGCGACGTCGAGGAGGCGCTCCAGGTCGACACCGGTCTCGATGCCGAGCTCCTCGAGCAGGTAGACCGCCTCCTCGGTGGCGATGTTGCCGCTCGCCCCCGGGGCGTACGGGCAGCCGCCGAGGCCGCCGACGCTGGCGTCGAACCGCCACACCCCCATCTCCAGGCCCGCGACGAGATTGGCCATGCCGGTCCCCCGCGTGTCGTGCAGGTGCAGGGTCAGCGGGGCGTCCGCGTCGAGCTCGCGGAAGCGGCCGACGAGCCGGCGCACCCGCGGCGGGGAGCCCATGCCGGTGGTGTCACCGAAGCAGATGCTGTCGGCGCCGTCGCGACGCGCCCGGGCGGCGTACGACGCCACGACGTCCTCCGCGACCTCCCCCTCGTAGGGGCAGCCGAACGCGGTCGCCACGATCACCTGGCACTGCGCTCCCGCGCCGTGGGCCAGGTCGATCACCTCCGCGATGCCGTCGAGGGACTCCTCCGGCGTGCGGTTGATGTTGCGCAGGTTGTGGGTGGTCGACGCCGAGACGACGACCTCGATGTCGCGGAAGCCGGCGTCGAGCGCCCGGCGGGCGCCGACCAGGTTGGGCACCAGCGCCGAGTAGCGCACGTCGTCGCGGCGCCGAACCGCCGACCACACCTCGGCGGCGTCGGCCATCTGGGGGATCGCCCGCGGGTGCACGTAGGAGACGGTCTCGATCTCGCTCAGGCCCGTCGTCCCGAGCGCGTCGACGAGCTCGACCTTGCCGGCCGTGGCAACGGGCGGCTCGTTCTGCAGGCCGTCGCGGGGGCCGACCTCGCGCAGCACGACCCGGGAGGGGACGTCGCCCATCAGAAGCCCCGCTCCGCCGCCACCAGCGCCCGGTGGGCGGTCGGCGTGCCGTAGAGGGCGCGCGCGGCGGTGACGCGGCGGAAGTGGTGGGAGATCTCGTGCTCCCAGGTGAAGCCGATGCCGCCGTGGACCTGGACCGCCTCACGCAGCACGAGCATCGCCGCGTCGCCGGCCCGGACCTTGGCCGCGGACGCGGCGAAGCGCCAGTCGTCCGCCTGCTCGGCCGCGGCGGCCACCGCGACCAGCACGGCGCTGGTCGCCGTCTCGAGCTCGGCGTACATGTCGACGAGCTTGTGCTTGACGCTCTGGAAGGAGGCGACCGACCGGCCGAACTGCTGGCGGTCGACCGCGTAGTCCCGGGCGAGCCGGAACGCGCGGTCGGCGGCGGCGAGGGCGTCCACGGCCGTGAGGAGGGCTCCGACCAGCCAGGCATCGCGCACCGCCGCGGCCGTCTCCGGTCCCGATGTCACCACGGTGGCCCGCGCCCCGTCGAGATCGAGGAGGGCCAGGCCGCGCCCGGGGTCGACCGCCTCCATGGCGGTCACGAGCACTCCCGGCGCCGTGGCGTCCACGAGCACCACCTCGACGGCGCCATCGGCACCGGCGGCCGTGACCAGGAAGGCGTCGGCATGGGTGCCGCTGTCCACGAACGTCTTGCGCCCGCTGATCGTGAGCGTGGCGCCGTCTCCGTCGAGCCGGGCGGCCGCGTCGAGGACCGCGCCGGCACCGTCCTCGTGCAGCGCGGGTACGACGACCCGCCCGTCCTCGGCGAGCGCCCGGCGCAGGCCGGTGGCATCCGTGGGATCGACCAGGCGCAGCAGGGTGGCGGCGACGCCGGACGCCGCGACCAGCGGGCCGGACCAGCCGCAGCGCGAGGTCTCGGCGACCGCGGCGGCCAGCTCGGTGAGCGTGGCCCCCTGACCGCCGTACTCGTCCTCGACGAGAAGGCCGGCGGCGCCGACCTCGCCGACCAGGCCGGCCCACAGCTCGGGAAGCCCGGCCCCACCGAGGCGGCTCACCTCCACCGGGCTGCGCTGGTCCATGAACCGCGCGAACACCGGCGACAGCTCGGCACTGAGAACCAGACCTGCCATGACGTCTCCTCCCGCTCGATGTCGAGCAAGCGCTTGCTATGCTCTGCTGACAAGAGAGGGCGCCGCGGGCGGCGCGCTCTCGTCCGGCCTCCGTCAGGCCGTCCGGATCCCGTCGAGCAGGATCGCGGTCTGCACCTCGATGACCCGGTCGATGCCGACCCGGCCGCGGGGGTTGAACCAGCGGATGACCGCCTGGATCGCGCCCATGATCGTGCGGTAGATCATCCGGGCATCGATGTCGTCACGGATCTCGCCCGCGTCGATGCCGCGCTGGATCGTCTCCAACCACACCTTCTCGATCTGGTGCTGGCGCTCGACGATGCCCTTCATCGGACCGACGTAGTGCCAGTCGTTCTGCAGGATCGTGACGTGCTGCCGGTTCTCGACCAGGCCCCGCAGGGCACAGGCGACGAGCTGCTCGAGCGCGACGACCGGGCCGTCCGCCTCGGAGACCGCCACGTCGTACCCCCGGACCATCGAGTCGAGGTACTCGACGAGCACCTCCTCGACCATCGCCTCCTTGGAGTCGAAGTAGTAGTAGAGGCTCCCCGACAGCATGTCGGCGTCGTCGGCGATGTCACGGACGGTGGCCGCGGAGAAGCCCTTCTCCGAGAACACCTTGGCCGCGGCACGCAGGATCAGCTCCTTGCGGGCGACGCCCGTCGGGGAGCCGGTCGAGCGGCGACGGGTAGTACTCACGCTGCGCTGCCTTTCTGCAACCGGTCCATGTGCTCGGACACCTTAACGGAAGGGATCCACGCCGGGCGGCGTACGCACGGACGGTGCATGTCAGGGTCGACGGCCGGAGACGATGGTGACGGCGCTGACGAGGTCGCCGGGGCTGCCGCCCTGGTTCTGGACCAGTCCGAACCGGGGGTCCGCGACCTGGCGGTCCCCCGCCTCGCCGCGGAACTGCAGCCACATCTCGTAGATCATCCGCAGCCCGCTGGCGCCGATCGGGTGCCCGAAGCTCTTCAGGCCGCCGTCGATGTTGACCGGCAGCGCGCCGTCGCGGTCATAGCGACCGTCGAGGACGTCGCGCCACGCCTTGCCGCGCTCGGAGAAGCCGAGCTCCTCCATGAGGACCAGCTCGGTCGGCGTGAAGCAGTCATGCACCTCGGCCAGCGAGATCTCGGTGGCGGGGTCGGTGATCCCCGCCTGCGCGTACGCCGTGCGCGCCGACGCCGCCGCCTCGGCGAGGTCGGAGTAGTCGTAGTCGCTGTCGTTGCGGCCCGTGCCGGAGCCGGCGTCGAGCGCCAGCGCGTGCACGTAGAGCGGCTTGTCGGTGTACTTCAGCGCGTCCTCGGCGCGGACGATCACGGCCGCGGCCGCGCCGTCGGCGACGCCGGAGCAGTCGAAGACGCTGAGCCGCCCGGCGAGGGTGGGCGCCGCGGCGATGGTCTCCTTCGGCACCTCCTTGCGGAACTGCGCGCGCGGGTTCCGGGCCCCGTTGCTGTGGTTCTTCCAGGCGATGTGCGTCATCGCCTCCTTGATCTGCTCCTCGGACACGCCGTAGCGGCGGGCGTAGGCGGGCACGATCATCGAATACATCGCGGGTGCGCTGAGCACCGGCGGCGTACCGTCGTTGGGCACGCTCGGCATCTCGAGGCCGGAGTAGCCCGCGTCCTTGAGCTTCTCGCCGCCGACCGCCATCACGACGTCGTACGCGCCGGACGAGACCGCGTAGCAGGCGTTGCGGAAGGCCTCGGACCCCGTCGCGCACATGTTCTCGACCCGGGTGACGGGCTTGTGGGAGATGTTCAGCGGGCGGGTGAGGGTCAGGCCGGAGACGCCGGAGATCATCGAGCCGAGCCAGAAGGCGTCGACGTCGCCCACCCCGAGCCCGCCGGCGGAGTCGAGGGCACCGTGGGTCGCCTCGACGAGCAGGTCGTCGACGTTGCGGTCCCAGAGCTCACCGAAGTTGGTGCAGGCCATGCCGACCACGGCGACCGGCGTCGCCAGGGCGTGAGATCCCATCAGTCCTCCTCCTCGAGGTGCGGACGCACCTTCCACACGTAGTTCCTGACCCCGTTGCCGGCCACGCTGGCCAGCCGGAAGGTCGGGCTCACCCGGTCACCGATCGCGAGCTCACGACCGACGGCGTCGGTCATCTCGCACTCGAAGCGACCACCTCCGTCAAAGTCGACCGCGACCACGCGGGCCGGCAGCTGGACGGACTCGGAGAGCCAGTCGTCGGTGAACGTCGCGATCCGGCCCGGGACGTCGACCATCGAGACCGGCTCGAAACCCTCGGTCGCCGAGCAGCGCAGGCACACCCGGCGCGGCGGGAGGTTGCGATAGCCGCACGACCCGCACTGAGCGGCCACGAAGCCGAACTTCCAGGCGGCGGTACGCCGCGCGGCCGGCGGGACCGGCGGCTTGACGTCGGGACGCCGGGCCGGCTCGCGCGGCAGCAGGCCTCGCCAGTTGAGGAAGTCGCCGTAGGAGACGGGCTGTCCGGGAGGGGCGTCGGCGAGGCCGCTGCGGGCGCCCGCCGCGTGCTTCTCGGTCACCCGGAAGACGAAGGCGTCGGCGCCGTCGGTGGCCGACACCGCCAGGACCACGTCACCGGGCGAGGCGGCGTCGAGTGCCAGCGCCAGGCCGACGGCGAGGTCGGCGGCACCGGCGTAGCCGAGGCCCGCCGCGTCGGAGGCAGCCAGCTGCGCGGTCTCGAAGCCGCGGCGGGCCGTGGCGCGGGCCCGCGCGTGGGGGGTGCTGATGACGACGTGGTCGATCTGCTCGCGCTTGAGCTCGCAGCGACCGAGGACGTCGTCGACGACCCGTTCGACGAGCGGGACGTACTCCTCGACCCCGAAGCGCTCCTCCCAGGTCCGGGTGCGGACCTCGCCGGGGATCCGCCAGCGGTCGAGGAACTCGCTCGTCAGCGACGCGGTGCCGACCAGCTCGGCGACCGGGTCGGGGCCGACGACGAGCGCGGCCGCGGCGTCGGCGCCCTCGGCCTCGTCCGCCGAACCGGGCAGGCCGTAGCGGACGTCGCTCGCGACGACCACGGACGCACCCGCGGACAGGCCGGCGCGCAATGCGCCCGCACCGCCGCGCAGCGCGCCGGACAGGTCGTAGGCCGCGACCTCCGCGGCCAGGCCGGAGGCGGCCGCGACGGTGGCCGCGTTCGACTTCTCCAGGTAGGCGGGGCGGGTCGTCGCGAACCAGAGGCTCTCGCTGCCGGCGGTCCCGCGCAGGGCGGCCCGGGCCGCCGCCACACCCATGGTGGTGGCGTCCTCGTCGTACGACGCCACGGGGCGCACGCCCTTGCCCCGGCCGCCGACGACCCGGGCCACGTCGGCCCGGTCCAGGCGCGGCACGGGCAGGTAGACCGCATATGACTCGATGCCGACCACGGCACCTCCTTCTGCCCCGTCTCCGGAGACACTTTCAATCAAGCACTTGCTTTGATATCTTAGGTGCGCCGCCCCACCGACGCAACCGTGCGTCGGGCCAGGAGCCCCGATCGGAGGACGATGTCGACCGTGAGTGAGCAGGATTTCCGGCAGCGCGTCACCGAGGTGATCGGCGCGTTCGCCCCGCGTCGGGCCGACGCCGGGAACGCATGGGGCGAGGGCGACGACCGGGTCTCGGTCGTGGCCGAGCGCTCCGAGGGCGAGGCCGAGGAGATCGCCGAGCTGCGGCGCTACCGCGCCCATCTCGACGCCCACGGGCTCGCGTGGGTCGAGGGCCCCGCGGCGTACGGCGGCGCGGGCCTGTCGACCCGGCACACGGACCTCGTGCGCGAGGTCGAGGCGGAGCACGAGCTCCCCGATGACGCCTATCTCCGCTTCAGCGCCTCCACGCTGTGCCCCACGCTCCTCGAGCACGGCACCGAGGAGCAGCGCACCGGTCTGCTCCGCCGGCTGCGGACCGCCGAGATCATCGCCTGCCAGCTCTACAGCGAGCCCGGCGCCGGGTCCGACCTGGCCGGACTCTCGACGCGGGCCGAGCGCGACGGCGACGGGTGGCGACTCAACGGCCAGAAGGTGTGGAGCTCGGGCGCCCACTACAGCGACCTCGGTCTCTGCATCGCCCGCACCGACCCCACTCTGCCGAAGCACGCCGGCCTGACCACCTTCCTCGTCGATCTCCGGGCGCCGGGCATCGAGATCCGCCCGATCCGCCAGCTGACCGGCGGGGCGTCGTTCGACGAGGTGTTCCTCACCGACGTCCACGTCCCCGACACGGCGCGGGTCGGCGAGATCGACGGCGGCTGGAGCGTCGTCGTGACCTCGCTCCTCAACGAGCGCTCCGCCATCGGCCGGGAGGTCGGGGTCGACGACGCCCTCGTCGACCGGCTCGTCGACCTCGCGCGCCACGTGCAGCAGCCGGTCGACGACCGCACCCGCGACCAGCTCGCCGACGTCGTGGTGCGGGCCTGGGCCGCGCAGCTCACCACCGCCCGCTACCTCGACGGAGGCGGGACGCCCGGCCCCGAGCTGGCCATGACCAAGCTGCTCACGACGGACCTGCTGCGCCAGATGAGCGACGTCGCCGCCGACGTCCTCGGTGCCGGGCACGTCGCCGACAGCGGGGCGTGGGGCACCTACGCCTGGTCCGAGCTCACCCTCGGCCTGCCCGGCCTCCGCGTCGGCGGAGGCACCGACGAGATCCTCAAGAACGCCGTCGGCGAACGGGTCCTCCACCTACCGAAGGACGCACGATGAAGATCGACATGGGCATGATCGGATCCTCCGCCGCCGGCTGCGGACCGATCGCGGCGGACGCCGAGGCGCAGGGCTTCGACGGCGTCTGGGCGAGCGAGAGCGTCACCGATGCCTTCCTCCAGTCCCAGGCGGCGCTGCTCACCACCGAGCGCCTCTCCGTCGGTACGGCGATCGCGGTCGCCTTCGCCCGCAACCCGATGTCGGTCGCCTACCTCTCCTGGGACCTCGCCGCCATGTCCGACGGGCGCTTCGTGCTCGGTCTCGGCAGCCAGGTCCAGGCCCACGTCGAGCGCCGCTTCTCGATGGAGTGGAGCTCGCCGGTCGACCGGATGCGGGACTTCCTGCTGGCCCTCGACGCCATCTTCACCTCCTGGCGCGACGGCACCCGCCTCGACTACCGCGGCGAGCACTACCAGCACACGCTGATGACGCCGGTGTTCACGCCGCACCACCACACGCACCGGATCCCGACGATGGTCGCCGCCGTGGGCGCCAAGATGACCGAGCTCGGCGGGGAGCTGTGTGACGGCCTGCTGCTGCACGGCATGACCACCACGGCGTACCTCGACCAGGTGACGCTGCCCGCCGTCGACCGTGGCCTCGCCACCTCCGGCCGCGGCCGCGACGCCCTTGAGCTCTACGTTCCGCTCTTCCTGGTGATGGGCGACACCGAGGAGGAGATCGCCGACGTGACGCGGCGCACCCGCGAGCAGATCGCGTTCTACGCCTCGACCCCGGCCTACGCGAAGGTCCTGGAGAGCGTCGGCTACGAGAACCTCCAGCCCGAGCTGCGGACCCTGTCCCGCGAGAACAAGTGGGCCGAGATGGGCGACCTGATCGACGAGCGGCTCTTCCACGAGATCGCCCTGGTCGGCACGCCTGAGGACATGCCGCGCCTGTGCAAGGAGCGGTTCGGCGGCCGCATCGACCGGGTCTCGTCGTACTTCGGCTGGCCGACCGGCGACCCCGACCGGCTGCGCGCCATCCTGGCCGCCTTCGCCGACGACCCCGTCCCCGCGACCAGCGCCGCCGGCGCGTGAGGTGACCCGATGAGCCGACTGACCGCCGACGACCTCGTCGCCCGCGCCGAGATCAGTGACACGCTGCACGCCTACAGCCGCGGCGTGGACCGGTGCGACATCGACCTGCTGGCCGACCTGTTCAGCGAGGACGCCACCTTCGACTACGGACACGGCAACGTCACGACCGGGCGCGCCGACCTGCGCGGCCTGTTCGAGGCCGCCACCGGCCGCTACACCGCGACCAGCCACCACGTCTCGACCGTGAGCTTCCTCGAGGTCGGCGACGGGACCGCTCGGACCATCGCCTACGTCTACGCCTTCCACGACAACGCGGAGCAGGACCTCCACCTCCACGTGTGGGGCTGCTACGAGGACGAGCTCGTCGACGAGGGCGACCGCTGGCGGATCAAGGCCCGCAAGGTCCGGGTCGCGGGCACCAAGACCACCGGGTCCGAGCAGCTCCCCGAGCGGTTCCAGCGCTACGAACGTGGCGGCAAGCGGCCCTTGTAACTAAGTGTTACAGCACGGTTCTCCACGACTTGATCGTTCCAAACCGTACCTAACAGGTAGTTACAAGGTCGGCCGGCCTCAGCCGAACCGGGTCCACTGCTCCAGGACGACGAGGGTCTTCGTGCTGGCCACGGCACCGCCCGAGCGCAGCGAGCTGACCACGCGACGCAGGTCCTCGACGCCGTTGACCCGGATCCGGACCAGCGCGTCGGGATCCCCGGCGAGGGTGAGCACCTCCTCGACCTCGGGGATCTGGGCGACGAACTCCATGATCTGGGCGAGGTCGAGGTCGTCGGCGAAGTGCAGCTCGGTCATCGCCTCGATGCCCGTGGCGATCCGGCCGTGGTTGATCTGCACGGTGTAGCGCTCGATCACCCCCACCTTCTCCAGCCGCGCGATCCGTCGCTGGACGGGCGCGACGGTCAGGCCGACGGCGGTCGCGATCTCGCGCAGCGGCCGCCGCGCGTTCTCGCGCAGGAGGTCGAGGATCGCGCGGTCGGTCGCGTCGAGGACCGCCGGCTGGTGGTCGGTCGTCCCGCTCCTCCGCTGCTTCGCATCGGTCACGCAACAGAATCTACTCCGCACGGAGACCATGTTGCGCAGACGGCCCTGCATGCGGCGATCGGATTGCGGATCGACGCCAATCCCGGCGACAGGAGTTGTGACCGGGCCCACGATGCCCCAGGCTCGTGCGCATGACCCTCACCGCTGCCCCCGCCGACCTCGTCTTCGAGCGCACCGACGAGCTCGGCACCGCCGGACACGAGCAGGTCGTCTTCTGCCGCGACCGGGCCACCGGACTGCGCGCGATCATCGCGATCCATGACACCCGGCTGGGCCCGGCGCTGGGTGGCACCCGGTTCTACCCCTACGCCACCGAGGCCGAGGCACTCACCGACGTGCTGCGACTCTCGCAGGGCATGACCCACAAGGCGGCCGCCGCCGGCCTCGCCCTGGGTGGCGGCAAGGCCGTCATCATCGGCGACCCGGCGACCGTCAAGACCCCCGCGCTGCTCGCGGCCTACGGCCGGTTCGTCGACTCCCTCTCGGGGCGCTATCTCACCGCCGGCGACGTGGGCACGACCGCCCAGGACCTCGACATCGTCGCGACGGCGACCCGGTACGTCGTGGGCAGCAACGGCGGCTCGGGCGACAGCGGCCCCTCGACGGCGTACGGCGTCTTCAGCGCGCTGCGCGCGGCGGCCGAGCATCGATGGGGGCCGGACGGGCTGCGCGGCAGGCGGGTCGGCGTCGAGGGCGTCGGCAAGGTCGGCGCCCACCTGGTCGGCCTGCTCCTGGAGGAGGGGGCCGAGGTCACCGTGTCCGACGCATCGGGCGACGCGCTGGCCCGCGTGCTCGAGCGGCACCCCCGGGTCACGGTCCGGCACGCCGTGCTCGACGCGCCGGTCGACGTCTACGCCCCGTGTGCGCTGGGTGCCACCCTCACGCCCGGCTCGGTGGACGCGATCCGCGCGAGCATCGTGTGCGGCGCCGCCAACAACCAGCTCCTCGACTCCTCGGTCGCGGCGCTGCTCCGGCGGCGCGACATCACCTGGGTGCCCGACTACGTGGCCAACGCGGGCGGCCTGATCCAGGTCGGCGGCGAGATCTGGGAGCGCACCGCGGACGAGGTCCGCGGCGACGTCGCGCGCATCGCCGACACCGTGCGTGACATCCTGCGCCGCTCCGACGAGAGCGGCCGGCTGCCGAGCGAGGTGGCTGCCGAGATCGTCGCGGAGCGCCTCGCCGCCGCGCCGTCCCGACCGACCGAGGGAGTCCGCGCATGACCGAGCTTCTCCACCGCCCCGCCGGCGAGCCGGCGGCGCCGTACGACCTCGACGACCGCTTCCGCGTCGACGCACCGCCGACCCTGCTCACGGGTGTGCAGGCCATCGCCCGCCTCCTCGTCGAGCACCGTGCCCTCGACCGCCGCCGCGGCCTGCGCACCGCGTCGTTCGTGTCCGGCTACCAGGGCAGCCCCCTCGGCGGACTGGACCGGATGCTCGCGGACATGCAGGACGTGCTCGACGAGAACGACATCCGCTTCGTCCCCGGCCTCAACGAGGAGCTCGCCGCCACCTCGGTGTGGGGCAGCCAGATCGAGCTGCCGCTGGGCACCAGCACCCACGACGGCGTGACCGGCTTCTGGTACGGCAAGGGCCCCGGCGTCGACCGGGCGACCGACGCCCTGCGCCACGCCAACATGTACGGCGTCAACCGGCGCGGCGGCGCCGTGCTCCTGGTCGGCGACGACCCGGCCTCGAAGTCCTCCACCGTGCCGGCGGTGAGCGAGCGGTCCCTGGCGGCGCTCGGGATCCCCGTACTGTTCCCCCGCAACGCCACCGAGATCGTCACCCTCGGACTCCACGCGATCGAGATGTCGCGCACCTCGGGCTGCGTCGTCGCCCTCAAGATCGTCGCCGACGTCGCCGACGGCGCCTGGGTGGTCGACGGTGCCGACATCGACGTCACCCCGGTCGCGCCCGCCATCGACTGGGACGGTCATCCCTACGCCTACACGCAGAGCCCGATCGTGCTGCGGCCGCCGATGATCGTGGGCGCCGAGGCCGAGCTGGTGGGCCCGCGCACCGCACTGGTCCATGACTACTCCGCCCGCAACGGCCTCAATGTCATCGAGGTGGACGCGCCGGGGGCGCGGCTCGGGCTGGTGGCGTCGGGCAGCTGCTTCGACTCCCTGCGCCAGGCGCTCACCGACCTCGGCGTCACCGACGACGCCCTGGTGGCGGCAGGCATCCGGCTGATGCGGATGGGGATGATGAGCCCGGTCGAGCCGGCGGCTGTCCGGCGGTTCGCCGACGGGCTGGACGAGATCCTCGTCGTGGAGGACAAGACCTCCTTCATGGAGATGCAGATCCGCGACCTCCTCTACGGCTCCGACCACGCACCGCGCATCCTCGGCAAGCTGGACGCGACCGGCCGGCGGCTCGTCCCGGCCGACGGTGAGCTCACTGCGGGGCGTCTGCTCGCTCCGCTGCGTCACGCCCTGGAGGACTGGGTGACCGTGACACCGCCGCAGCGCCCCCGCACCTCGCTGCCGCTGCTGCCGGTCAACCGGTCGGCGTACTTCTGCTCGGGATGCCCGCACAACCGCTCCACCGTGCTCCCCGAGGGCTCCATGGGCGGCGGCGGCATCGGCTGCCACGCCATGGTGACCATCTCCGACCGGCCCGAGGACACCGTCACCGGCGTCACCCAGATGGGGGGCGAGGGTGCCCAGTGGATCGGCCAGACCTGGTTCACCGATGCCGGCCACATCTTCCAGAACGTCGGCGACGGCACCTTCTTCCACTCCGCGCAGCTCGCCGTGCAGGCGTGCATCGCCGCCGGCGTCAACATCACCTACAAGGTGCTCTACAACGACGTCGTCGCCATGACCGGTGCCCAGGACGCCGAGGGCGCGCTGTCGGTCCCGCAGCTGACCCACAAGCTGCACACCGAGGGCGCCGCCAAGATCGTCGTGTGCGCCGAGGACCCGAGCCGGCACCGCCGGCGCGACCTCGCCCCCGGCACCCTGCTCTGGGACCGCGACCGCCTCGACGAGGCGCAGCGGATGCTGCGCGAGGTCCCCGGCGTGACCGTGCTGATCTACGACCAGCACTGCGCCGCCGACGCGCGCCGCCAGCGCAAGCGCGGTGGCCTCCCCGCACGCACGCAGCGCGTGGTGATCAACGAGGCCGTCTGCGAGGGCTGCGGCGACTGCGGCGTGAAGAGCAACTGCCTCTCGGTGCAGCCGGTCGACACGGAGTACGGCCGCAAGACCCGGATCGAGCAGACGTCGTGCAACACCGACTACAGCTGCCTCGACGGCGACTGCCCGTCGTTCGTGACCGTGGAGACGGCCCCGGCCAAGGGCTCGCGCCGTCGCGCACGCACGGCGGGCAAGCCCGCCCGCAAGGGCTACCCGACTCCGCCGACCGTGGCGGCCAGCTCGGCGGAGGACCGGGCGACCACGACCCAGAACGTCTTCATGACCGGCATCGGCGGCACCGGCATCGTGACCGTCAACCAGGTGCTCGCGACCGCCGCCCTCCGGGCCGGGTACGCCGTCGAGTCGCTCGACCAGACCGGGCTGAGCCAGAAGGCGGGGCCGGTCACCGGCCACCTGCGGTTCGCCGACGGCGACCTCGAGCCGGCCAACCGGCTGACGCCGGGGTCCGCCGACTGCTTCCTCGGCTTCGACCTGCTCACCCTGGCCGAGGACCGCAACCTGGCCTACGGCAGCGCCGCCGCGACCCGGGCCGTCGTCTCGACCAGCCGCACCGCGACCGGCGCGATGGTCCACGACCCGAGGGTCCAGCACCCCGACGAGGCCGGCCTGCTGGAGCGGGTCCGCACCGCCAGCGTGGAGCTCTTCGACTTCGACGCGCTCGAGGCCGCGGACCGGATCTTCGGCAACACGGTCGCCGCGAACTTCCTGCTCGTCGGTGCGGCGTACCAGACCGGCGCGCTCCGGTTGCCCGCCGCCGCGATCGAGGAGGCCATCGAGATCAACGGCACCGCGGTCGCGGCCAACGTCGCCGCGTTCCGCTGGGGCCGGGTCGCGGTGACCGACCCCGCCGCCTTCGGTGCCGCCGGCACGGTCGCCGCCCCGCCGACACCGGTCCCCGAGATCCCGGTGCCCGCCTCGGTCGCCGGCTCCGGCCTCGAGGGCGAGGTGCTGCGCCTGGTCGCCCGGCGCGCCACCGACCTCGTCGGCTACCAGGACGAGCGGCTGGCGGACTCCTATGTCGCCATCGTCGCGGAGGTCGCGGCAGCCGAGCGCGCCGTCACGACCGAGACCAGGTTCAGCGAGGCCGTCGCGCGGCACCTGTTCAAGCTGACGGCGTACAAGGACGAGTACGAGGTCGCCCGGCTCCTCACCGACCCGGCGTTCCTCGCCTCGACGGGCGACGCCTTCCCCGGCGGCACCGTCTCGTTCAAGCTGCACCCGCCCGTGCTGCGGGCGATGGGCCGCACGAAGAAGCTCTCCTTCGGGCCGCGGTCGCACGGCACCCTGCGTGCCCTGGCCCGGATGAAGTCGCTGCGCGGCACCCGTGCCGACGTGTTCGGCTACGCCCACCTGCGCCGGGTGGAGCGCGACCTCCGCGACCACTACCGCACGATGGTCACCGACCTCGCCGCGACGCTCGACCTCGCGTCGTACGACCGCGCGGTGCGGCTCGCCGAGCTCCCCGACCTGGTCCGCGGCTACGAGAGCGTCAAGCTGCGCAACGTCGAGCAGTACGTCGCCGCCCTGCGCGAGCTCGGCGTCACCCCGCCGGCGACGGTGAGCTGAGCCCCGCGCGCACCGAACGCGCCCGGGAGGGCAGGGACAGGAACAGCGGCCCTGCCCTCCCGGGACTTTCGACCATGGCGGCCGCCGGACGGCGGGACGATCCTGAAGGCATCGACCAACCGTCCAGCCAGGAGGATCCGATGTCCGCCACCTCGACCACCCACGATGCCGTCCTCCTCGAACAGGACGTCGTCACGCACTCCGCGGCGCGCCGCGCCCTCGCCGTGCTGCGCGTCGGCTTCGGCCTCACCTTCCTGTGGGCCTTCCTCGACAAGCTGCTGGCCCTCGGCTATGCCACGGGGACCAACGCCGAGACCGGCGCCGTCGACCGCTTCGGCCCGGACGCCTGGATCAACGGAGGCAGCCCGACCTTCGGCTTCCTCAACTTCGGCGTCTCGCCGGACAACCCGTTCCACGGGACCTTCACCTCGATCGCGGGCGCGGCCTGGGCGGACTGGCTCTTCATGCTCGGCCTGCTCGGCATCGGTCTCGCCCTGACCCTCGGCGCCGGCATCCGCCTCGCCGCGATCACCGGCGCCGCGCTCTACCTGCTGATGTGGGTCGCCTCCTGGCCGCTCGCCAACAACCCGGTCCTCGACGAGCACCTCCTCGGCGCGGTGACCCTGCTGGTCCTCGCCCTCACCCTCGCCGGAGACACCTGGGGCGTCGGCCGGCTCTGGGCCCGCACGGAGATCGTCCGCAGGCTTCCCCTCCTGCGCTGAGCGGTGCGCGGCATGCTCACCACGTCAGGCCACCCCGCCCCTCCCGGCCGGGTGGCCTGATCCGTCGCTGTGCTCCGGGGCCAGCGCCGCGACCGCCCGCTGTGGGAAGACGACAGCGCCGGGGTGGCCCGGCCCCGGCAGGCTGTCCGGCATGAGCAGCTCAGGGAATCGGACGCCGCGCCGGGTCGCGGTCGTGGGTGCCGGCATGGTCGGCCTGGCGACGGCCTGGCACCTGCAGGAGCAGGGTGTCGAGGTGACGGTGCTCGACCGTGACGGCGTGGCCGCCGGGTCGAGCTGGGGCAACGCCGGCTGGCTGACCCCGAGCATCGCGGTGCCCCTGCCGGAGCCGGCGGTGCTGAAGTTCGGCGTCCGCGCGGTCCTCAGCCCGTCGTCCCCCGTCTATGTGCCGCCGACCGCCGACCTGCGGCTGCTGCGCTTCCTGGCACGGTTCACCCGCAACTGCACGCCCGCGCGCTGGCAGCGGGCGATGCGCGCCCTGATCCCGCTCAACAACCAGGCGCTCGCCGCGTTCGCGGAGCTGGAGGCCGGGGGCGTCGAGGCGAGCACCCGGCCCGCCGAGCCGTTCCTCGCGGCGTACCGCACCCCGGCCGAGCGGGAGCTGCTCCTGGAGGAGATCCGCCACATCCGCGACTGCGGCCAGCAGGTCGACTTCGACGTGCTGGACGGTGCCGCGGCGCGACGCGAGGAGCCGATGCTCTCCGGCGAGATCAATGCCGCCGTCCGGTTCACCGGTGAGCGGTTCATCGACCCGGCCGCCTACGTGCACGCGCTCGCCGACGCGGTCCGCGGCCGGGGTGGCGAGATCCGAGGCGGGCACGACGTCACGGCGCTCGCCTCCGGCGCCACCGACGTGCGGGTGGGCGATGGCACGTACGACGCCGTGGTGGTCGCGACCGGCGCCCGGCTCGGCCGGCTGGCCCGTCCCTTCGGCGTCCGCAGCATCGTCCAGGCCGGTCGGGGCTACAGCTTCACGGTCGAGGTCGACCAGCTGCCGCGCGGACCGGTCTACCTCCCGGCCCAGCGGCTGGCCTGTACGCCGCTCGACGGGCGCCTGCGCATCGCCGGGATGATGGAGTTCCGCGACGTCGACGCGCCACTGGATCCTCGCCGGATCCAGGCCCTGGTGCGGGCGGCGGACGGCCTCCTCGTCGGCGCGCATCTCGAGGAGCGCAAGGACGAGTGGGTCGGCGCCCGCCCCTGCACGGCCGACGGCCTGCCGCTGATCGGCGCGACCCGCGACCCCCGGGTGTTCGTCGCGGGCGGCCACGGCATGTGGGGGATCACGCTCGGTCCCGTCACCGGGAAGCTGCTCGCCGAGCAGATCGTCACCGGGCGCACGCCCGAGGCGCTGCGCGCCGTCGACCCGCTGCGCTGATTCCCTACCCAGGGCTCAGCCGGCGCCGCGATCGACGGGACCGGCGGGACCGGCGGGATCGATGAGGTCCGGGTGGAGGGCCTCGAGCCGCAGCGCCAACCGGGTCACCGGTTCCTCGAGATCGACGGGCACCGCCCGGGTCAGCCGGGCCAACCGGTTCCGGACGGTGTTGGGGTGCACGCCGAGCGCGCGCGCCGCGCGCTGCGGCTCTCCCCAGTGGTCGATCACGGCGCAGAGCGTCGCGACGAGCTCGCTGTCGTGCTCGCGGTCCTGCTCGACGAGCGCCGCGATCGGCGAGACCGGCGCGGCGGCTCCGGCGCCGCGCACCGCACGGGCGAGCACGAGCGCCGGCCACGCCTCGTCGACAGTGGAGACGGCGGGCACCGGTCGTCCGGCGGTACGGCGCAGCCCGGCCACCTCGACGGCCTGCGCGGCCGAGACGACGAGTCGTTCGGTGGTGTCGACCGCGCCGCCCGCTGCCGCCGCCAGGGTCGGGTCGGCCCGCGCCTCGGCCTCCACCAGGTCGCGCAGCCAGGTCCAGCTGCCGGGTCCGGCGGCAGGTCGGTCCCGCACCACGGCACAGACGACGCCGTCCACGTCACACAGGAGCGGCGCGCGCCATCCGTGGCGCTGGGCGAGTGCCGTCCAGACCGTGACCCGCTCCTCCGGCTCCAGGTCGCTGCGGGGCCCGGCCAGCGCGACGGCTCGCCAGGGACCGTCACTCCCTCCTGGCAGGGTCGCCGCCTCGCCGCGGAGGACCGCGCGCACCTGCTCGCTCTCGAGACGCCGGTGCAGCTCCCCGCGCGTCCGCAGACGCAGGAAGTGGAGGGCGAGCACCTCCGCCGCCGTCCGGGCGCGGGCTACGGCGTCCGCCGCGGGCTCGGCGGCCACGACCGCCCACACCGAGCCGAGCCACTCGCCGCCGGCACGGACCGGGATCACCAGCCGTGGCTTCACCTCCGCGCCGCCCGCGGGCACGAACACCGGCTCGTCGGAGTGGGCGATCCGCCGGAACACCCCCAGCGACCGGAAGTGGTCGCGAACCTCGCGCGGGACCTGTCGGCCGATGATCGTGGAGGTCCGCGCGTCGTCGATGCCGTGCTGGCCGCTCGAGTACGCCAGCACCCGGGACCGGGCGTCCTCGATGGTGACCGGCGCGTCGAGCAGCGCGGCGAGGACGTCGGCGAGCGCGAACAGGTCGGTGTACACGCTGCCGGACGACCATCCGTCGGCGTCGCGGCCCGTCTGGGCGACGACGTCGCGCAGCACCGTCACGGCCGCCGACAGCGCCGTGTCGTCGGCGAGCGCCAGCAGCGTCAGTCCGCGCTCCCGACAGGCCGCGGCCACCGCCGGGGAGACGGCCAGCGCGCGCCGGGCGACGAGACCGGCACAGGCGCGGACGGCGTCGACGACGACCAGCAGGTCCGCCTCGTCCCGCACGCCGACGGCCACGGTCAGGTCACCGGGGAGCACGGCCTCCCGCGTCCCGGCCTCGACCAGCTCCAGGCCGCTCACCTGCCGCGCCTCGCCGACCACGACCGTGGTCAGGAAGCTCGGCGTCAGGGCTGCCCCGATCTGCTCGGCGGTCATCATGGAGCGAGTGTGCCCGAGACGCGGACCCGCCGCCGCCACGGGTCGATGGCGGGCCGGTGCGGGCACCCTCACTGCCCGGACTTGACCTACCCCGACCAACTGTCGCTATCATCGTCGCATGGCGATGAATTCCGGGACGAACCCCTCTCTCGAGGACGTCGAGGTCGACGAACAGGCCGCGGCGGTCGCGGCGGCCTGTCTGTTCCGGGCGATGGGCGACCCGTCCCGGGTGGCGATCCTGCGCCACCTGCTGCTGGGCGAGCACAACGTGGCCGAGCTGACCTCGCACCTGGGTCTGGCCCAGTCGACGGTCTCCAAGCACCTCGCCTGCCTGCGCGACTGCGGTCTGGTGACATCGCGACCGGTCGGGCGCGCATCCGTCTTCACGCTCACCCAGCCCGCCGCGGTGGTCGGGGTGTTCGCCGCGGCCGAGACGCTGCTGTCGGCCACGGGCGACGCGGTCGTCCTGTGCCCCAACACGAGGATGGCCGGCTGATGGGCGCCGGACACGGTCACGGGCACGCGGGCGGGCGCCACCGCTGGCGCCTGGCGCTCGCCTTCGGTCTCGTCGGCTCGTTCTTCGGCGTCGAGCTCGCCGTCGGCCTCTGGTCGGGATCCCTGGCCCTCCTCTCGGATGCCGGACACATGGCGGCGGACGTCGTCGCCCTGGGCGCCGCGCTCGCCGCGACCCGCATCGCCACGATGACCGACCGCACCGGACGCAAGACCTTCGGCTCCTACCGGGCTGAGGTCTTCGCCTCCGGCCTGACCGTCCTGCTCATGCTCGGCGCCGGCGCCTATGTCGCCATCGAGGGCATCAAGCGCATCGGCGAGACGGTCGAGCTCGAGTCGGGCGCGGTGATGCTGGTCGGCGCCATCGGCCTCCTCATCAACCTGGTGGCCCTCGGCCTCCTGCGCGGCGGCGCCGGCGAGAGCATCAATGTCAAGGGCGCCTACCTGGAGGTCGTCGCCGACACCGTCGGCTCGGTCGGTGTGATCGCCGCCGGCCTCATGATCGCCCTCACCGGCAGCGCCTGGTGGGACACCGGCATCGCCCTGGCCATCGCGGCCTTCGTGGTCGTCCGTGCCCTGATGCTCGGCCGCGAGGTCCTCAGCGTGCTCGGCCAGCACGCGCCCGCCGGGATGGATCCCGCCGAGGTCGAGGCGACCCTCGTCGCCGTCGACGGCGTCGCGGAGGTCCATGACCTGCACCTGTGGGCGCTCACCTCCGGCATGAACGTCGCCACCGCCCATCTGGTCGCCGCGCCCGGCGCGTCCCGCGACGTCCTCGTCGCCGCGCAGGCGACCCTGCGGGAGAAGTACGGCGTCGACCACGCCACGCTCCAGGTCGAGTCGGACGCCACCGCCTGCAACGAGCTCTCGTGGTGACGCCGGGCCGCGGCGTCGCCGGCCGCACTGTCGCCGGTCGTGGTCACCGCCCCACCTGGTCGGCCTGTTCGGACAGCTGTCGCTCGAGGGCGGCCGCGGCGGCCCGGAAGCCCCGGATGCTGTCCAGCTTGATCTGCTCGTAGCCGCGGACGGCGTCCGGGAGGTCCACCAGGGCCTGGACCGTCTTCGCCGTGGCCGGCTCGAGTCGCTCCACGGACCGCTCCACCAGGTCGCGGTACTCGCCGGCCAACGCGCGTTCGACCGCGCGTACCTCACCGCGGCCGAACGGGTCGAAGGCCGTCCCCCGCAGCCACCGCAAGGCATACAGGCCCCGGAAGACCACCCGGAACCACGGGCCCACCGCGATCTTCCGCTTCATCCCGAGGGCCCGGAGGATCGGCGGGTGGAGGCGGTACCAGTACCTCGCGTCCTCGCCGAAGGCGTCGCGGACCGCCTGGTCGACCGCCGGGTCGAGCGAGAGTCGCGCCACCTCGTACTCGTCCTTGTAGGCCATCAGCTTGTAGAGGTGGCGGGCGTACGAGTACGAGAGCCCGCCGATCGATCCGAGCGCCTCCCGCTCGGCACGGGCGACGATGCCGACCTCGCGGGCGTAGCGCGCGGCGTAGTCCTCATCCTGGTAGGCGGTGAGGTCGCCGACGCGCGCGGCGACCAGGCGCGCCACGTCGTCCTCATCGGGGTCGGTCGACGGCACGGCTGCCTGACCGTCAACTGGACGAGGTCCAGCGGACGCCATCGCGCGGCGCACGACGTTCGGGTCGGCGACGTACCACCGTCCCCATCGGAACGCCTGCAGGTTGCGGTCGACGGCGACGTCGTTCAACGCCAGCGCCTCCTCGAGGATCGCCGGGGCGATCGGGAGCGCACCTGCCTGCACGGCAGCACCCACCAGGAACACGTTGGCGTACTGGTCGTCACCGAGCAGCGCCAGCACCGCCTCGCGAGCATCGACGGTCACGGCGTGCTCGCGCCGCGAGCCGCCCAGCACCCGCTCGACCGTGGAGCCGACCTCCGGGTACGTCACCGACGGGTCCGTCACCATCTGGCCGGTGGGCACATTGGACGTCGACACGACCGCGATCGACCGCTCCGGCGAAAGCACAGCCAGGTTGGCGTCGCTCGCCGCGACCAGCAGGTCGCACCCGAGGTAGAGGTCGCACTCGCCGGGGTCGACCTTGTTGGCGCCCTGGAAGGCGGTGAGTCCCATCCGAACATCGGAGACGACCGCACCGCCCTTCTGGGCCATGCCCAGCTGGTCGAGGCTGCGCACATACCTGCCCTCGATGGACGCGGCAGTGGCGATCACCTGCGCGATGGTGACGACACCGGTGCCGCCCACGCCGGTGATGCGCAGATTGAAGCGGTCGACCGGCACCCGCAGCCGAGGGTCCGGCAGAGCGTCGACCGGGACATCCGCCCCCCGACGAGCGCGTGCTGTGCTGCGCTTGCCGGGCTTGATCGCGATGAACGACGGACAGTCGCCGTCGAGGCAGGAGACGTCGCCGTTGCAGGAGGCCTGGTGGATGCGGGTCTTCCGACCGAACTCGGTGTCGACCGGCTGCACCGACAGGCAGTTCGACTTGACCCCGCAGTCGCCGCACCCTTCGCACACCCGCTCGTTGATCATCACCCGCAGCTCACTGTCAGGGGCCAGGTTCCGCTTGCGCTTGCGCCGCAGCTCGGTGGCGCACTCCTGGTCGTGCACGATCACCGTGACGCCGTCGACCTGGGCAAGCTCCTCCTGTACGGCGGTCAGCCGGTCCCTGTGTGCGACGGTCACGCCGCGCGGCAGCCGAACCCTGCGGTACTTCTTCGGTGCGTCCGTCGTGATGACCGTCCGCGACACTCCCTCGGCCGCCAGTGAGCGGACCAGTGCGGAGACCGTCATCTTGCCGACCGCCTCCTGCCCGCCGGTCATGGCGACCGCGTCGTTGTAGAGGATCTTGTAGGTCATTCGGACCCCGGAGGCGACCGCTGCGCGGACCGCCAGACTCGCGGAGTGGTGGAAGGTCCCGTCGCCGACGTTCTGGATCAGGTGCTGCTGCTTGACGAAGGGCGCCATCCCGATCCAGGAGCCGCCCTCGCCGCCCATCTGGGTGAAGCCGATGACGTTGCCCACACGTTCCGCCGGCATCAGGGCCGCCAGGGCCGAGCAGCCGATACCGGCCCCGACGAGCGAGCCGTCCGGAACCTCGGTCGAGCGGTTGTGCGGGCACCCCGAGCAGAAGTACGGCGTGCGGCTGACCATCGGGAGCAGCCGACGGGTGGGCTCGCCGGCCACCGACAGGCGGCCGGGACCGCCGGGAAGCCGAGGGCCAAGGCGCTCGGCGATGAGGTCGGGAGGCAGGTCGCCGTAGGACCGGAAGAGCTCCCGCCCGTCGGGGGTGCGGCGGCCGCTGACGGACGGAGCGCCGACCGAGCCGTAGAGCTGGTCCTTGACGGCCGCCTCGATGAAGGACCGCTTCTCCTCCACGACGACCACCTCGTCGAGGTCGCGGCAGAACTCCTCGATGATCCCGGGCTCGAGTGGCGAGATCATGCCGAGCTTCAGCAGCCGCACCCCGGTTCCTTCGAGCCGCGCAGGGTCGAGTCCCAGGAGCGTCAGCGCCTGACACACGTCGAGGTAGGTGGCCCCTCCAGCGATGACGCCCACCCGCGCGTCTCCGTCACCGGAGATCACGTTCAGCCCGTTCGCCGCCGCGTAGCGACGAGCAAGCTCCACCCGCTCGTTCATCAGGGTCTGCTCGAGGCGGCCCAGCTGCGGCTGGAGGAAGTGGGCAGAGACCTCGTGGGCGAACTCCGCCCCGGCGATCTCCCTGCTGGGGGTCACCGGCACAACGCGTCCGGGTGACACTCGGGCGGACGCCGCACCGTCCACGACGTTGGTGGCGAGCTTGAGCCCGGTCCAGAGGCCGCAGAACCTCGACAGCGCGATGCCGTGCAGGCCCAGGTCCAGGACGTCCTGTGGGTCTGCGGGTGCTAGGACGGGCAGCCCGATCTCCGCCATGGCCACCTCCGATGCACTGGGCACGGTGGACGACTTCGCGATGGAGTCGTCGCCCACCAGGACCAGGACGCCGCCGCGCGGGTCGGCTCCACCGAGGTTCCCGTGACGCAGTGCGTCGGTTGCCCTGTCGAGCCCGGGCGCCTTGCCGTACCAGATTCCCACGACGCCGTCGGCGCTCCTGTCCGGAGAGGCGGAGGCGAGCTGCGATCCCTGCACCGCGTTGGCCGCGAGCTCCTCGTTGACCGACGGCCGGAAGACGACACCGGCCGCCTCCAGGAGTGCGGACCGCCGAGCGATCTCGAGGTCGTAGCCCGCGAGCGGGGAGCCCTCGTAGCCCGAGATCAGCGTGCGAACGCTCCGCCCCTGGGCAGCGTCGAGCCGATGCTGGTCGAGCGGGATGCGGACCAGCGCCTGGAGCCCGGAGAGATAGACCTCGCCGGCCTCCTTCTCGTACCGATCGCTCAGCGTGAGCCGACGTCGTTCGTCGAGCGTCACCGGGTCACCGGGTCGACGCCCGCGACCGGCGCAGGGCTCCGCACGATCCCGGTGCCGGTGGAGCGCGTCAGGTGTCGGGCCAGGTGGACGTCCCAGTACAGGGCACAGCGACTCGCCCCCGCCTGCCAGACCGAGGCGACGTCGGATGGGTCGGGCACCCCCCAGCCGAACTGGAGGTCGGCGTCACGCAGCGTGTCCAGCAGCGCGTTCAGCACGTCGTCGAAGGCGCCGCGGGCACCGCCTTCGTGCTCGTGGTCGTCGCTGAGGTCCTTCGGCCCGAGCCAGTAGGTGGCGACGCAGCCCGCCTGGGCGATCCGGTCCAGGCAGCGCACCGCCTCCATCGTCTCCACGATGATGCTGACGTCCGGCTGCCTGTCGTACGACGTCCCCCAGTCGGTGGCCGGCACGACCTGGCGCGGTCGTATCCCGGCCGGCGGGTAGGTCAGCCAGGCACGGGCCTGCTCGATGTCCTCGAGCGTGCGGACCCTGGGCAGCACGAGCTCGTCGACGCCCGTGTTGGCGAAGGTGAGCAGGGTCCCCGGGTCGAGGTTCGGCACCCGCACCATCGTTCGAGTCCCGCTGTTGGCGAGTCGGCGAACCACGTCGCCGACCTGGTTCGGCGTGAGGCCGGTGTACTCGGCGTCGAGCCAGAGGAAGTCCATCCCGGCCTGGGTGACCGAGTCGACGAGCACCGGGTCCACCGACGAGGTGAGGAGGCCCAGCTGGCGGTGCCCGTCCGGGGCGCTACGCACCGTCGCCACCGAGACGCGTGAGCAGGTTGTGGGTGATCCGGGTGACCAGCGGATCCCGGCCCTCCAAGCCGTGTACCCAGTCGGTGCAGCCGCTGGTGAACACCGTGCCTCCTCGGGTGTAGACCCCCATCACGGCGTTGCCGTGGCCCAGCCTCTCCGCGGCCGGATCGAGGTCGCGCTCGAGGCGGTCCGGCTCGATGCCGAGCACCCGCCACTGCGTGTAGCCCAGGTCGGACATCCCCCCGTCGACCCCCTCGGTCGTCGGCGGCAGGTCGGCCTTGGCCCACAGGCGAGCCGGTGAGGTCGCCAGCACCTCGAACGAGTCCGGGGTGCCGTCCGCGTGCGTGGCGGCGGGCAGCCCGTCCTCGCCGTAGGTGAGCTCACACCCGTCGGCCTCGTAGCCGACCACGCCGTGCTTGGCACCGAGCAGGTCGCCGTACCTCAGGTCGGTGCCCTCGAACACCCAGTGATCAGGTCGCCAGACGAGGTAGCCCCCCGGACCGCGGGGCGTTGCCTGCCCGGCTCGTACGTAGCCGCCCCGGGTGAAGCTGACCCCCGTCAGGTGGTTCTCCGGGCGGCCGACGACGTGGTCAGACCACATCCCGCTCTGCAACGGGGTCCCCCGCTCCGGATCATCGTTCGGCGCGGCGTACTTGTAGCAGGTCATCGCCCGCCCACCGTCCTCGAGACGGACCTGCCAGAACACCGCGTTGCCGGTCAGGAAGGCGGCATTGCCGCCCTCGGCGATGTAGCGCTCGATCGAGTCGCGCATCCCGGCCGACCAGTACTCGTCATGCCCGACGCTGACCACCAGCCGACGGCCCTCGAGGATCTCCGGCCGGAGCTCGAGGTCCGAGCTCACCGCGAAGTCGAGCTCGAACCCCTCCCGCTCGGCCCAGGAGACGAACGGCCGCTCCCACTGGTGGAACCCCGACCCGTAGCACCAGCCGGAGAGGCGGTACGCGTCGACCGTCTCCCGCTGGTCGCGGAAGTCGGGGTCGTAGACACCCATCGCGGTCGCGGCACGGAGCTTGATGTCCGGTGGACGGCTGAGGAACCCCGGTGCGAACGGTCGCTCCCAAGAGACGCGCACGCCACCGGTGTAGAGGCTGAGGCTGTGGTTCCAGTCGTTGTAGGCGTTGTACGTCGTGTCGGTGATCAGCATCAGCGTGGCCGGCCGGGAACCAGCCGGCTCCGCACTGCGGACCACGAAGAACGCCGGCTGGTCGAGCTCGTCCAGCGACTTGTCGGGCCAGTTGAACCGCACCTCGTAGTAGCCGGGGGCCCAGTCAGGTGACACCTCCACCTCGAACGAGGGCGGCCAGCCGCAACCCCGGGCGCCGACGTCGTCCGGCACGTCGTGGTGCCGCCCGGGGAGGCCGCTCGCCGCCCACACGACGTGCCGGTTCGCTCCGCGACGCGCGATCTGGACGTCGAACGCCGGTCG
Source organism: Nocardioides carbamazepini (assembly GCF_024614185.1). GTDB lineage: Bacteria > Actinomycetota > Actinomycetes > Propionibacteriales > Nocardioidaceae > Nocardioides > Nocardioides carbamazepini. The sequence goes on along the minus strand of NZ_JAHTLF010000003.1, from coordinate 344,153 downwards.
CTCCGAGCTGCAGTGCACCTTCACGGTCTCGCCGGCCACGAAGCTCCGTCCGCCACTGACGTAGCCCTCGACGGCCGCCCGCAGCATGTTGTCCGGGGACTTCATCTCCTGTGATCTCCTTCTTCGCGCCTCTGGATCCTCCGTACGGTGCGCGGCCGACCGGCCGCGGCCCGGTCAGAGAAAGCGGGCCGGGTCGAACAGGGCCGGGTCGCAGCTCGGCTGCAGCGAGCGGCCGTGCACGAGCAGGTCGCGCACCAGCTCGCCGGTGGCGGCCGCGAGGTGGATGCCTCGGTGGGTGTGACCGGTGGCGAGGTAGGCGCCCTCGATGCCGGGCACCGCGCCGATGAGCGGTCGGGTGTCGCGCGACAGGGGCCGGATGCCGGTGATGTGCTGCCCGACAGTGGCGTACTTGACCGTGGGCAGCACCTCGGTGGCCCGCCGCAGGAGCTCTTCACGAGCTTCCGGACTCGGCTCGGGGTGCGGATCCGCCACCGCCTCGTCCTGGCCGACGATCCAGTTCTCCCGGTCGTCGAAGTCCCGGCCGCCCGTGCTGCCGACGCTGAGGTAGCCGTCGAGCCTGCTGATCAGATGGCCGCGGCGAGGGGTGGACAGGATGGCCTGCAGCGGCTGGGACGGCCAGCGCAGCATCAGTCGCTCGCCGCGCAGCGGACGCACGGGCACCGCGTAGCCGAGCCACTTCGAGGCGAGCGCGGCCGAGGCGCCCATGGCGAGCACGACGTTGTCGCATGCGATCGTTCCCTGCTTGTGGGTCACCCCGACCACCCGGTCGCCACGGCGCTCGAGGCCGGTGATCGTCGAAGGGAAGAGTGCCGCACCGAAGCGCTCAGCAGAGCGCATGAACGCATGCGAGAGCCGGTCGGCCGGGACCTGCAGCGCCTCGGGCTCGAATGCCGCGCCGCGGACCTCAGGGGTGATGGCCGGCTCGATCGCCCGGACATCGTCGGGGTCCAGCCAGCGAGTGTTCATGACCTCGGCCTGCCACTCGAGGTCCGCGCGGACCTGACGCTCCTCCTCGTCGTCGACCGCCAGCCGCATGGCGGGGCGGCACTGGTAGCCGGTCCTGACTCCCGAGAGGTCTTCGAGGACCGGCACGATGGCCTTCGTCGAGTGGTGCCCCCGCACGCCCCAGCGCAGGTAGTCGGCGTCGTTGAAGTCGGCCGAGATGGAGTACATCGCGCCGGTGGCACAGGTCGAGGAACCGGCCGCGACGCGGTCCTGCTCGACCACGAGCACCTTCAGCCCGGCTGCCGCGAGGTGGTAGGCGCACGACGTGCCCACCGCTCCCGCTCCCACCACGACGACATCTGGGTTCTGGTTCAACGACACGAGGCTGCTCCTTGGGTGGTCGGTAGGTAGAGTACTAGTGGTGTTCTACATGGGCGATACCAAGATATTACTCATATGCTGCGTGGCGCGTCCAGTCATGTCCGCAGGACGAACGGGTCGTCGGCGAACCCCTCGCGGGTCTCGACCCAGACGCTCTTGAGCCGGGTGTACTCCGCCATCGAGTGCGCGCTGTGCTCGATGCCGATCCCGCTGTCCTTGAACCCCGAGCGCGGCGACATGGGCGAGGTGCATCGGTAGGTGTTGATCCACACCGTGCCGGCGTCGAGGCGCGCCGCCACCCGGTGGGCCCTGGACAGGTCGGCGGTCCACACCCCCGCCGCCAGCCCGTACCGCGTGTGGTTCGCCAGGTCGATCGCCTCGTCCTCGGAGTCGACGGAGATGAACGTGACCACGGGCCCGAAGATCTCCTCCTGGCACAACCGCATGCGATTGTCCCCGCCGACGAACACCGTCGGCTCCATGAAGTAGCCCGCCAGCCCGGCGATCGAGCGCCGGTCCCCTCCGGTGAGGACGCGCGCACCCTCGGCCACCCCGAGAGCGACATACTCCTCGACCCGCGCCAACTGCTGCGCGGTGGCGAGCTGGCCGAGCTGGGTGGCCGGCTCGAGCGGGTCGCCGATCCGGATGCTGCGCGCCCGCTCGACGACCCGCTCGGCCAGCTCGTCGTGCAGCGACCGCGGGACCAGGACCCGGCTGCCGGCCACACAGCTCTGGCCGGCGGCAGCGAACACACCGGCGACGATGCCCACCGCCGCCTGGTCCAGGTCGGCGCCAGGGAACACCAGATGCGGTGACTTGCCGCCCAGCTCCAGTGTGGTCCGCACGAACCGGGCGCCGCAGCTCGCGGCCAGCTCCGAACCGGTGTGCGTACTGCCGGTGAAGCTGACCTTCGCGACCCGCGAGTCCTCCACGAGGGCCTGGCCCACCTCGCGGCCGAGCCCGGTGACCACGTTGAACACACCAGGCGGGAATCCCGCCTCCTCGAACAGGGGCGCGAGCCGCAGCACCGAGGCCGACGTGTGCTCCGAGGGCTTGACCACGACGGTGTTGCCGGCCGCCAGGGCGGGACCGATCTTGCTCGTGGTCAGCAGCAGGGGGGAGTTCCACGGCGTGATGGCCACCACGACGCCGAGCGGTTCGCGCAGGGTGTAGTTCAGGATCGCCGGATGCGGGCCCGGCACCGTCTCCCCGCACAGCTGCTCGGCGAGGCCGGCGTAGTAGTGGAGATGCGCCGGAAGGCTGGCGAGCTGACCGCGCATCTCCGACAGCAGCTTGCCGTTGTCGAGCGTCTCGGTGAGCGCCAGATCCTCGACATGCTCGTGAACCAAGCCGGCCAGCCGCCGCAGCAAGGAGCTGCGGCGGCTCTGCGGCAGGTCGCGCCAGCTGGAGTCGTGGAAGGCCTCGTACGCTGCCCCGACCGCGAGTCGCGCGTCGTCCTCGTCCCCTCGGGCGAACTCGTACCACGGCTGAGCGGAGGTGGGGTCGGTGCTCTCCAGATAGCGACCACCCCCCGGCGGCATCCACGAGCCGGCGACGAAGTGCTCGTAGCGGGGCAGCGGCCCGCCCTCGTGCGCGCGCCGCTGCGGGAGGGGTGCCGCCGGAAGCGCCGTCACGACGCAGGTCCGTCGTGGGAGGAGAGCTCGGACGGGGCGCCGCGGCTCTGGACGGCCGCGGCCTCAGGGGCGCGGGTAGGGACGTCGTCGGCGCCGGGGAACGCACGGACGCACGCGACGAGATGGATGGCGTGGGTCGGCGAGATGCTCGGCTGCGCGTGCAGTTCCGGGTCGACCAGGGCGCATTCGTCCAGCGACACCGGGCAGCGCGGTTGGAACCGGCATCCGGGAGGCAACGCCGCCAGGTCCGGCGGCTCCCCGGGAAGCTCGGGGCGCGGGGAGCTCCGCGACCGCTCCGGGTCGGGGACGGCAGCCAGCAGCGCCTGGGTGTAGGGGTGCCGTGGCGAGGAGAGGACGACGTCGGGGCGGCCCTCCTCGACGACCCGGCCGGCGTACATGACCACCACTCGGTCGGCGTACTGCGCGGCGGTCACGAGGTCGTGAGTGATCATCAGGATGGCGATTCCGGAGTCCCGCAGGTCCGCGAACAGCTTGAGGACCCCGGCGCGTAGGGACACGTCGAGCATCGACACCGGCTCGTCCGCGATCAGCACGCGGGGCTCGAGCACGATCGCCGAGGCGATGGCGATGCGTTGCAGCTGGCCTCCCGAGAGCTGGTGGGGGTAACGGCCGAGGTAGCCCTCCGCCGCGGGAACGCCGGCCCGCTCCAGTGCACCGACGACCAGCGCACGGCGCTTGGCAGCGCTCGTGGTGACGCGGTGCACCAACAATGGCTCCGCGACGACGTCCTCGACGGTGAACCGCGGGTCGAGCGCCTCGTAGGGGTCCTGGCAGATCAGCTGTATCGACCGCAACAGCTCGCGTCGCCCGCGGCCCCGCGCACTCACGAGGTCGGTGCCGGTCACTCGGACGGAGCCGGCCGCCGGCTTCAGGAGGCCCACGGCTGCCATCGCGGTCGAGCTCTTTCCGCAGCCGGACTCACCGACCACCGCCACGAGCTCCCCACCGCGCACCGTGATCGAGACGTCGTCGACGGCCCGCCGGGCTCCGTACCGCACGTCCAGGTGGTCGATCACCAGGGCGGGTGACTCCTCGCTCACTGGTCCTCCTCGGCCGGGTCGTTGTAGAGATGGCATCTGGCCTGGTGATGTCCGGACCCCAGGCGCACGAGCGCCGGGAGGTCGTCGGCGCAGGGGGCGAACCTGCTCGGGCACCGCTCCGCGAAGCTGCATCCGGGGAAGTCGATGCCGGGACGAGGCGGCGCCCCCGGGATCGAGACCAGCTCGCGGCTCGGATCCGCGAGCTTCGGGCTCGCGTCGACGAGCAGGCGGGTGTAGGGATGCGCCGGGTCGTGCAGCAGGGCCCCGATCGTGCCCGTCTCGATGACCTGCCCGCCGTACATCACGGCAGCCCGGTCGCAGACCTCACCGATGACTCCCATGTCGTGGGAGACGAGGACCAGTGCCGCTCCGGTCTCGGCGCACGCCCTCTCCAGCGCGGTCAGCACCTGCGCCTGGACGATGACGTCGAGGGCGGTCGTGGGCTCATCGGCCAGCAGGACCCGCGGCTCACAGGCGACGGCCATGGCGATCGCCACCCGCTGCCGCATGCCGCCGGACAGTTCATGCGGGTAGCGCTGAGCGACCTCGGCACGGAGCCCCACGACTTCGAGGACCCGCGACACCCGCTCGCGCAGGGAGCCTGGGGCGCCGTGGTGCTCCGGGAGGCGGCCTCGGCGATCTGTCGCCCGACGGTCAGGACCGGGTTCAGCGAGTTCATGGCGCTCTGGAAGACGACCGCGATGTCGCGCCAGCGATGCCGGCGGACGTGCTTCTCGCCGCCCCCGAGGATCTCGGTACCGTCGATCCGCACCTCGCCGCCCACCGTTGCGTTGTCGGAGAGCAGCCCCATCAGCGCCATCAACGTGGTGGTCTTCCCGCAACCGGACTCGCCGATCAGCCCGAATCGTTCGCCGTTCTGCACCGTGAACGACACGTCGCGCACCAGGTGGAGGTCACGGCCCTCGGAACGCAGCAGCACGTCGAGCCCGCGCACGTCGAGACACGGCGTCATGTCGTTCACTGCGCCTCCTGGACGGGCGTGGGCCGGCGGAACGACCGCAACCCGAGGTGGGAGACCGACAGCCGCGGGTTGGTCCGCTGCTCGAGCTGCCGTCCGATGACGGTCGTGCTGAGCAGGACCAGGCCGATGGCCAGGCCGGGGGGCAGGAGCACCCACCACGCCTCGGCGGTGATCGCACCCCGTTCGAAGGAGTCGGCGATCATCTGGCCCCACGAGGTCGTGCTGCGGTCGGCGAGACCGAGGAAGCGCAGCGCCGCCTCGAAGAAGATCGCGTGGCCGATCGCCAGTGCCGTGCTCGCGCCCAGCAGCGGCACCACCTGCGGCAGCACGTGCTGGATCAGAGTGCGTCCGTGACTGGCACCCATGGCCCGCGCCCGGCGCACATAGAGCCGCTGGCGCACGGTCTTGGCCTGCGACCGCACCACCCGCGCGGTGCCCGGCCACGACAGCAGGCCGATGATCACGATGGTGTTGACCAGGCGGGTGCCGTAGAGCGCGGCGACCACGATCATCACCGGCAACACCGGGATGACCAGGAAGAAGTCCGTGGTCCGCATCAGCAGGGTCTCGAACCACCCTCCGAAGTACCCGCTGACCAGCCCGGCGATCCCACCGAGCACGACCGTCATGACACCGGCCAGGACACCGACCAACAAGGAGACGCGCGCTCCCCAGAGCAGCTCCGCCACCACGTCGGAGCCGGCGTCGTCGAGTCCCAGCACGTGGGAGCTCGAGGGGAAGGCGTAGGGGTCGCCCACCTGGGCGCCCGACCCGGCGGGGAACAGTGCCGGCGCCAACAGCGCGCCGGCGGTGAAGAGGGACAGGACGGCGATGCTGAAGACGAGTCCCGGCGTCGGCCGCCTCGCGGTCCTGCGCGTCGAGCGCGCGGACTCGGCAAGCGCGCTCACCGGCCCGCTCCCGCACGGCGTACTCGCGGGTCGAGGAGGCTGTAGGTCGCGTCCGCCAGCAGGTTGAACAGCACGACCGAGACGGTGAACACCAGGAAGGCTCCCTGCATCATCGGGTAGTCCCGAGCCACGATCGAGTCGTAGATCGTCCGTCCCACCCCGGGCCAGGAGAAGACGACCTCGATGAGGATCGCGCCACCCACCATGGCGCCGACCGAGAGCCCGATGAGAGTGACGGTGGGCAGCAGCGCGTTGCGGAGAGCGTGCCGACGGAGGACATAGCGGGGTCGGAAGCCCTTGGCCCGAGCGGTGAGCACATAGTCGTCGCTGAGGGTCTCGACCATCGAGGAGCGCATGATCAGCGTGTACTGCCCGAACATCACCAGTCCCAGGGTCAGCGCCGGCAGGAGCAGATGACGGCCGACGTCGAGCAGCTTCTGCGCGGGGGTGGGATCGATGAGGAACTGGTCGGTCATCCCACCCGTCGGCAGCAGCCCGGAGAAGAGGAAGAGAAGCACCATGCCGACCCATTGGGGCGGGAGGGAGTACATGAACGTCGCGAGCGTCACCGCGCCGTGGTCGACCGATCGGCCCCGGTAGGCGCCGGCCAGGACGCCCAGGCCGATGCCGAGAGCGATCGCGACCAGGAGCCCCAGACCGACGAGCGGCAGCGTGTTGAGGAGGGCATCGACCAGGTTCTCCCGGACCGGCCTCCGGTTCACGAAGGAGACGCCCAGATTGCCCTGGGACAGCTGCTCCAGGTACCGCAGGTACTGCACCAGCATCGGCTGGTCGAGGCCGAACTCGCGATTCAGCTGGGCCTGCAGCTCAGCACTCCCCTGCGGGATCCGGCTCATCTGATCGACCGGATTGCCCGGCGCGAGGCGAAAGAGGAAGAAGTCGAACGTCACCGCCAGCCAGATCAGCAGGACGGCTCCCACGAGCCGCCTGCCGATCGTGCGCAGAGCACCCACCTGGCCGACCCCTACGCCGGGCGTAGCTGCGTGACCTGGTCACGCGACACGGCGTTGAAGGGCCCGAAGCCGGACATCTGGTACCCCGTCAGCTTCGAGCCCGAGGCGGCCAGGGCGTTGACGTAGACCAGCGCGAGCATCGCCCGGGCATCGAAGAAGCGTCGCTGCAGGTCGTAGACCATCCGCCGGCGCCCGTCCACGTCGAGGGTGGCGTTCTGCTCGTCGTACATCCGGTCGAACTCCGGATCGGAGTAGTGGCAGTTGTTGAAGCCGCCGATCGACGCGGTGATGAAGTGGTCGAGGACCGCCGAGGGATCCGGCGACGCAGGCAAGAAGCCCCACACGGCGATGTCATTGGTGAGGTACTTCCCGTCCGGCGCGCTGATGGCGTCGATCATCGCCGCCGCATCGAGCGTGCTGGGCTTCACCGCGACGCCGAGCTGCGTCCATCCGTCACTGATGATCTGCAGGATGCGGTCGCCGCCGGCGAGGCCGCTCGCCAGGTTGACGGTGTACGACATCTTCTCGTCGCCGGCCATCCGGATCCCGTCGGAGCCACGCTCGAAACCGAGACCGTCGAGGATCTCGTTCGCCCCGTCGACGTCGAAGGCATCGGGAACGAGGCTCGAGTCGTGCCAGTCGCCCATGGCGGGGTAGACCAGCGATCCCGCGGGCTCGCCCATCCCGAAGAGGACCACCTCGACGATGCGCTCGCGATCAATCCCCATCGACAGCGCCCGGCGGACCTCGGGCTCCAGGAGCTCGCGGTGCTGGGTCTTCTTCGGGTTGACGTTGAAGTAGACGTTGTTCATGACGAACCCGGGCGCCTGGTCGGTGGTGAGTCCCTTCCCCTCGAGCTGGTCGAGGCTGCCCCCGACCGTGCTGGGCGAGAGCAGGGCGACAGCGTCGATCTCGCTGGACTCCAACGCCTTGATCATCGCGTCCGGGGCGCCGAAGGTCACGAACCCGAGAGTCGAGATCGACTGCTTGTCGCCGTACCAGTCGGCGTGCGCCTCGAGCAGGACGATCTCCTTCGGGGTGTACTTCGTGAGCACGAACTGGCCGCCGCAGACGGTGCCTTCGTTGAACTCGACGGTCTTGAGGGCAGCGCCGTCGCCCGAGGCCGGCTCGCTCCAAGCGTGCTCGGGCAGGATCACGACCCGCGTCAACAGACCCGTCGCATTGGCGATGGGCTCGCTGTACCGCACCACCAGCGTCTCGTCGTCGGTCGCCTCGGCCTCGGTGATGCCGACGACGTACTGCGCCAGCAGTGCGGCCGCGCCCTCACGGTGCTGCACCAGCATGTTGATGGTGAACGCCGCGTCCCGAGCCGTGACGGGCTCGCCGTCGGACCACTTGGCAGTGGTCTTGAGGGTGAACGTGATCAACCTGCCGTCGGGGGCCACCTCGTAGTCGTCGGCCAGGTCCGGCTCGACAGCGAAGTCGTCGCCCTCGAGCCGCAACAGGGTGGGGTACAGCAGGTGCGTGGCGATCACCGCCGCCGCGCTCTGCTGCACGAACGGGTTGAGAGAGTCCATCTCCGAGGTCAATCCGATGCGGAGCGTGGCGGCGTTGCCGCCCGACGACCCCGAGTCACCGCAGGCGGCCAACAGCGAGGGCAGGCCGACGACCATCGCACCGCCGACGCCCATGCGGAAGAGCATGGAGCGCCGTGACAACACGTGCCCGGCCACATCTGCGATCCCGTCATGCTTCCTGACCACGAACATCCCCTGCCTTCTTGTGTAAGCCGGGCGAGGCCTGCTTGACACCGACCCGGTGATCCGTTGACGCCCCTGGGGGCCGGTTAGGTGTAGCTGATGTCTCCATCCGCGACCGCGACCCCTTGCGAGACGTCGGCGGTCACGGCGACCAGATCGGCGAGGAACTCGTCCACCAGCTCGTCGTCCACGGCGTCGCAGGTCAGATGGATCAGTGGCGGATGAGCGACGCCGAAGACCGACCATCCGCGTCCCGAGAGGCCCTGGCCGATCTCGGTGATGTCCAGCTCCGCAGCCCCGATCGCGACCAGGGACATCTCGCTGCCCACCACGTGCAGCTCGGGAATCTGCTCGACCGCGGCGATCACGCGGTCCCGCACGGCCATGGTCCGTTGCGCTGTCCGCAGATATCCGTCGCGGCCCAGGTGACGGAGGACCGCCCAGGCACCGGATATCGCGCCGGCCGGCCGGGAGCCGACGAACGCATCCGTGCGGTAGAGACCGTTCGACCAGTCCTCGGTGCTGAAGCCCTGGAACCGCCGCAGATCCGGACTGGCGTAGAACAGCGCCGAACACGGCTTGGGCGCGTAGCCGTACTTGTGCAGATCAAGGCTCACCGACGACACGCCCTCGACGTCGAACGCGAACGCCGGAACGGGATATCCCAGATCGCGCACGAACGGCGTCATGCACCCGCCGACACACGCATCGACATGCAGCCAGAGGTCTCGCTCACGGGCCAGCGCGCCCACCGCGGCGATCGGGTCGTAGACGCCGTGCGGCCACGACGGCGCCGAGGCGATCAGCGCTGCGGTGCGGTCGGTGATGGCCGCCTCCATCGCGGCGAGGTCCACCCGGTACTCGCCTGTGAGCGGGACCCGAACCAGGCGTACGCCCAGGAAGTGGCAGGCCTTGGTGAAGGCGGCATGCGCTGAGAACGGTGCGACGATCTCGACGTCCGCCTCGTCCCCGTGACGTTCCCGGGCCCACTCACGGATGGAGTGCACGGCATTGAAGATGCTGTCCGAGCCACCCGAGGTGAGGACACCGCAGTCGGCGGTCGTGTGGAGCTCCGACGCCCAGGCAGCCAGCAGCTCGTCGTGCATGAGCTTGAGGCTGGGCAACACCCGGGCGAAGAGCCCGTTGATGCTGAAGAAGCGCTCGTACCCGCGCCGAGCGGCCTCCTGGATCTCGTCATTGCCGCGCAGCGAGAACATCCCGAACCGGCCCTGCCGAACCGGAGGGACCTGGTCGTACAGGGCATTCAGCATGTCCTCCACCTCGGCGAGTGGCGCTCCCCGCTGCGGGAACGTCTCGTCAGGGGACTGGTGCGACGTGGGCTTCAGCGACACGACGGCGGCTCCTCTCAACGGGCTTAGTGGAATCTAACCGATGGATGAGTAATATGTCACTAGTGTATTGGATGGTGGGACGCCAGGCGCCTCCGCGACGCAGGTCCGCCGTCGTCCGCCCGCCAGGAGGAAGCAGGCGACGGCCACCGTGTTAGGCCGGTGATGTCGAGCCGCTATCCTGCTAGGAGCGCGGCACCCCGCGCGGGGTGCCGCGTCCGGTGAGGTCGGAGCACCCAGGGGCGTCCGCGCCCGCGACATCTGCACAAAGGGAGTTCACTGTGTCCACACCAGCCGCGAAGGCGACAGGACCGGCGGCCGCCAAACCGCGGCTGGCCGACCAGGCCTACGAGCGCCTCGTCGAGCTGGTCGTGTCCGGCCTGCCGGCCGGCTCCCGCCTGTCCGAGACCGAGCTCGCGACCACTCTCGGCATGTCGAAGACTCCGGTGCGCGAGGCCCTCCTGCGCCTGGAGTCCGAGGGACTCGTCTCCCCCATTCCTCACGTGGGGTACCTGATTCCCCACCTGTCCTACTTGGAGTTGCGTGAGGCACTGGAGGTGCGCGAGGCGGTCGAGGGCTACCTGGCCATGCTCGCGACCGACCGGATCGGCGATGCCGAGCTCACCGAACTACGAGAGACGTTCGACGAGACGGCGGCGCGACTCGGCGACGACCCTGCCGCGGACATCGAGGCGATGAAGCGGGTCAACGACCTCCTGCACGGAACGATCCTGCGTGCCGCCAACAACGCGAAGATGGAGCAGATCCTCGCCACGGTGCGCAACCAGGTGAACCGCGGCATCAACGAGCTCATCGGCAAGGACGAGCGCCGTTACCGGCTGTCCTTCGACGAGCACGTGACGATCCTCGAAGCACTCGAGTCTCGCGACCCGGCGCAGGCCGAGAGAGCCATGCGCACCCACGTCGAATCGGTCAACATCCACATCCTGCGTCGCTTCCGCTGAGTCGCGCGGCCACGGCGTCCCATCATTGGAATGCCGGTAGGATATGACTACGATGACACCGTCGTGGTCGATCTGTTGACGCGCTTTCGTGAGGAATGGACCTGTGGAACTCATCTGCCGGATCGATGATCTGCCGGGGTCCCCGGCGCGGACCCGCCCCAGCGCCCGGCCCCCGCTCAGGGTCGGGCTCGTCCAGCACAGGTGGCGCGCCGACGCCGCGGCGCTGCTATCCGCGCTGCGAGGTGGCGCCGAACAGGCTGCCCGGGCCGGCGCCGGCGTGGTGTTCTTCCCTGAGCTCACCCTGGCGAGATATCCGGCCGCCGTCCGCGGAGGTCACCGACCGGTGGATCAGGCCGAGTCGTTGAGCGATGGGCCCACGATGGCCTTCGCCCGCGAGACCGCGCAGCGACTCGGCATCTTCGTCCACGCCTCGCTCTACGAGCGTGTCTCCGGGGAGGACGGCCTCGGATACAACACCGCCTTCCTGGTGGACCCCGAAGGGGATCTGGTCGGCCGCACCCGCAAGCTCCACATCCCGGTCACCGACGGCTACTACGAGGACACCTACTTCCGGCCCGGTCCTGCCACCGACCCGCACCCGGTCTACGAGGTCCCGCGGCTGAGCGAGTGCCGGATCGGCCTGCCCACCTGCTGGGACGAGTGGTTCCCCGAGTTGGCGCGCGCCTACTCCCTCGCCGGCGCCGAGGTCCTCGTCTACCCGACCGCGATCGGATCGGAGCCGGCACACCCGGGCTTCGACACCCAGCCGCTGTGGCAGAGCGTCATCGTGGCGAACGGCATCACGGCCGGCACGTTCATGGTGGTTCCGAACCGGACAGGCGTCGAGGGCCCGCTCACGTTCTACGGGACGTCGTTCATCTCCGACCCGTATGGCCGCGTTCTGGCACAGGCTCCACGGGGAGCCGAAGCGGTCGTGGTGGCCGATCTCGACCTCGACCAGAGGCGGGACTGGCTGGAGCTCTTCCCGTTCCTGACCACCCGCCGGCCCGACACCTACGGCGCGCTGCTGGCGCCCGTCGAGCCCGGCCGACCTCTCGGCGCGATCTCGGATCGCGTCGACAGGTGAGGCGGGGGCGCGTCAGCCGCAGTCGACGACGAAAGAAGCCCGCGGGTCTGCTCAGCGACCTCCCACGTGCCGACCCGGCCGATCGGGAACGGCGGCGGTGCCAGCGGTCAGCACGAGCGGCTCGCCCTCATCCGGGGTCACTGCCGTCCGTCGGCGGGCGGGACGCTCAGGCGTGGGCGTGCAGAGGCTTGCCCGCGAGCACCAGGGCCGCTTCACCCAGCGCCTCGTTCTGGGTGGGATGAGCGTGGATCAGGGCAGCGACGTCCTCGGGGTGTGCCTCCCACCCGACGATGAGCGCTGCTTCGCCGATCTGTTCGCCCATCCGGCTGCCGATCAGGTGGACACCGACGACCGGCCCGTTCCGCACGCGGACCAGCTTGGCGCTGCCGGCGGTCCGCAGGACCTGGCTCCTGCCGTTGCCGCCCAGGTTGTAGTCGACGACCTCGATGGCGTCCTGACCGTACTGGTCGCGAGCCTGCGGCTCGGTGAGTCCCACGCTCGCGAGCTCCGGCTCGCAGTAGGTGACCCGGGGGATGGTCACGTCGCGGACCGGTTGCGGAGTCAGGCCGGCGATCTCCTCCGCGACGAAGATGCCGTGGGCGAAGCCGCGGTGTGCCAGCTGCAGGCCCGGCACGAGATCACCAACGGCATAGACACCCTTGACGGTGGTCGCGAGACGCTCGTCGGTCACGACCCAGCCACGGTCGAGCCGAACTCCGCCCTCGGCGTACCCGAGCCCCTCCGTGCGCGGCGCGCGGCCCACGGCGACCAGCACGACGTCGGCGTCGAGGGTCGAGCCGTCGTCCAGGGTGACCGTCGCCGCGCTCTCGGACTGTACGACGCCCGTGAGCCGGGTCCCGGTCCGGAAGGCGATGCCGCGCTTGCGAAACGCTCGTTCGAGTTGCTTGGAGAGCGAAGGGTCCTCCAGTGGCACCAGCGTCGGCAGTGCTTCAACCACCGTCACTTCGGCACCGAACGAGCGCCACAGGCTGGCGAACTCGACGCCGATCACCGATCCGCCGACGACCACGGCACGCTGAGGCACCTCGGGCAGTCGAAGTGCTTCGTCGGAGGTGAGCACTCGTCCTCCGATCTCCAGCCCGGGAACGCTGCGCGCAGCGGAACCGGTCGCGAGGACCAGGCTGCGGCCTTGATACCGATCGCCGCTCACGTCGATGATGCCTCCGCCCTCGGGAAGGGTCTGGGCGAGGCGACCGTCACCCTCGACGATCGCGACGCCGGCGGACTCGATCAGCCCCCGCAGACCCTTGTGCAGCCGATGGACGACAGCATCCTTGTACGCGTGGACTCCGGGCATGTCGATGCCGTCCAAGGTTGCCCGGACGCCGAACGTCCTCGCCTCGCGCGCCGCGTCCGCGACCTCGGCGGCGTGCAGGAGCGCCTTGGTCGGGATGCAACCGTTGTGCAGGCAGGTGCCGCCCAGCCGGTCCTTCTCGATGAGCGCGACGCTCATGCCGAGCTGGCTCGCGCGGAGGGCGGTCGCATATCCGCCGCTGCCTCCGCCCAGGATGACGATGTCGAACGTGGTGGTGGTCATGGCTTGCCTCTCAAGCTGATGGCGGCGTGCAGGGCAGCGGGGGCGCGCGGTGCTCAGTCCTCACGCCTTGAAGGTCTGCTCGACCTTGTAGACGTCCACGACCCGGTTGAGCAGCTTGCCTGCACGCTCGAGGTCGTCCTCACGCTGGAGGGAGAGGACGAGGGCGATCCGCATCACGGGTCCGCGGACGTCCTCGAGGCCCTTCACCGCGCGATGGTCGAACCTGCTGAGGTCCGCGACGAGCCGCTCCACGGCGAACTGACGGACGGTGAACGTCTGCAGCACCCGTGAGCACACCGCCAGGTCGGCACGCGCATAGACCGTCAGCACGACCAGCCCCGCCACTCCTTCGCCCGGATGGGCGAGCGTCACTCCCGGGCTCATGCCAGTGCGAAGGCCTCACTGGGGTCGGCGAGCAGCCGGCCCAGCGTCGCCAGGACGTTCGAGCCGAGCTCTCCGTCGACCAGGCGATGGTCGAAGGACAACGCGAGCTGGGTGACCTTGCGGACCTCGATCCGGCCGTCGACGACCCATGGCATGTCGCGGACGTTGCCGAAGGCGAGGATGGCGGCCTCGCCCGGGTTGAGGATCGGCGTTCCGGCGTCCACACCGAGGGCGCCGATGTTGGTGATGGTGATGGTGCCGCGCGCCATCTGCTCCGGTGAGGTCTTGCCGGCGCGAGCCGTGGTGACGAGGGCCTCGATCGCGTCGGCAAGCTCGCGGAGGGCCATCCGGTCGGCGTCCTTGACGTTCGGGACGATGAGGCCACGAGGGGTGGCGGCGGCCAGCCCGAGGTTCACATACCGCGGCTCCACGATCTCCTGCGCGCCCTCGTCCCAGCGCGCGTTGATGCCGGGGTACGTGCGAATGGTGAGCAGGAGCGCTCGGGCGACGAGCACCAGCGGCGTCAGGCGGACGCCGGTCCAGCGCCGGTCGGCCTTGAGGCGCGCGAGCAGGTTCATGGTCTCGGTGACATCGACCGTCAGGAACTCCGTGACGTGGGGCGCGGTGAACGCCGACGCCGTCATCGCCGCAGCGGTCGCCTTGCGCACGCCCCTGATCGCCGTGCGGACCTCCCGATCCGGATCCGTGGGACGGCTCGTCGCCTGCGCTCCGTCCGGCGCATCGCGGGCGGTGGCGGCAGCTGCTTCGACGTCGCTGCGGGAGATGACGTCCCCGTGTGACGGGGTCACCGACGCCAGCTCGACGCCCAGCTGGCGGGCGAGGAGCCGCACGGGCGGCTTGGCGCGCGGCGCGCCCGCGACGTACGTCGTGAGCTCGACGTTCGCCGTGGGCGCGACGTTCGCCGAGGTCGGCGTCGTGGTGGGGGCGTCCGCCCGACGCGACAGGCGCCGGGTCCGCGCGACGGCGGGCGCGGGCCCCGTGCCCACCAGCACGAGTGGCTGTTCGTCCTCGCCGTCGGCACCACCCTGTCCCTGCTGCGCCGGCGCGACGGGCGGGGTGCTCGTCGGCTCGGTCTCGGCATGGTCGGCGATGCTGACGATGACCGTGCCCACGGGGACGGTCCGACCGACCTCGACGTGCAGTGCCGTCACGGTGCCGGCCGCCGGGGACGGCAGCTCCACGACCGACTTCGCGGTCTCGATCTCGACGAGCGTCTGGTTGACCTCGACGACGTCACCGACGCTGACGTGCCACGCCAGGATGTCCGCCTCGGTCAGTCCTTCGCCGACGTCGGGGAGCTTGAAGTCGAACACGGTGCGGGTCTCCTAGAAGTTGAGGCTGGTCTCGACGGCCTCGAGCACGCGGTCGATGTCCGGCAGGAAGTCGTTCTCCATGTGCGCGGGCGGGTACGGCAGGTTGTAGGCGCCGACCCGGAGCACGGGGGCCTCGAGGTCGTAGAAGCAGGACTCGGTGACGGTCGCCGCGATCTCGGCGCCGATGCCGAGGAAGGTCGAGGCCTCGTGGACCACGACCATGCGGTGGGACTCGGCAGCCACCTTGCGGAGCGTGGGGACGTCGAGCGGCGAGAGCGACCGGAGGTCGACGACTCCGATGGAGAACCCGTCCTCCCGTGCCGCATCCGCGGCAGCGAGCGCGGTGGCCACGGTCGGTCCGTGCGCCACCAGCGTGCAGTCGCTGCCCTCGCGGAGCACGGCTGCCTCGTGCAGCGAGCGCGTCGGCTCGGTCGAGACCTCGCCCTTGTCCCAGTAGCGGCGCTTGGGCTCGTAGAAGATGACAGGGTCGTCGGAGGCGATGGCCTGCTGGATCATGTGGAAGGCATCGTCGGGGTTCGAGCAGGAGACCACGCGCAGTCCGGCGGTGTGCGCGAAGTAGGCCTCGTTCGACTCGGAGTGGTGCTCCACCGCACCGATGCCACCCCCCACGGGAATGCGGATCACCACCGGCAGCGAGAGCCGGCCCCGCGAGCGGGCACGCATCTTGGCGAGCTGGCTGACGATCTGGTCGAACGCGGGATAGACGAACCCGTCGAACTGGATCTCGCAGACGGGTCGGTAGCCGCGCAACGCCAGGCCGATGGCGGTACCGACGATGCCGGACTCGGCGAGGGGGGTGTCGACGACGCGGTCGGCTCCGAACTCGCCGACCAGGCCGTCGGTCACCCGGAAGACGCCGCCGAGGGTGCCGACGTCCTCCCCCATCACGACGACCTTGTCGTCACCTGCCATGGCCGCGCGGAGACCGGCGTTGATCGCGGCGCCGAGCGAGTACGTCGTCGTCATCTCAAGCCACCGTCCGGTCTCGACGGCCGAGGAACTCGGCCTTCTCGCGGTCCATGACGGGATGGGCCTCGGCATAGGTCTGGTCGAACACCGCGGCGAGGTCGTCTCCGCGCAGTGCCTTGCACTGTTCACGGACCGTCGCGGCGAAGGCCTCCTCGCGCGCGGCGAGATCCTCGAAGTGAGCGTCCTCCACCCCTGCTCGGCGCAGGAAGCGCTCGAGCCGGACGATGGGATCCTTCTTCAGCCACGCGGCCAGGTCGTCCTCGGTGCGATAGCGCTTGGGGTCGTCCGAGCTGGAGTGACCGGCGAGCCGGTAGGTCTGCGCCTCGATCAGCGCCGGGCCCGCTCCACCGCGCACCTGCTCCGCGGCGTACTGCGTCACCGCGTGCACGGCCATGGCGTCGTTGCCGTCGACGTGGTACCCCGTCACTCCGAAGCCTGCTGCGCGAACGTGGAGCGGGGTCCGCATCTGGGTGTGCGTCGGCGTCGAGATGGCCCACTGGTTGTTCTGGCAGAAGAAGAGGACCGGCAGCGAGCCGGCGGCGGCCCAGTTGAGTGCCTCGTTGACGTCTCCCTGGCTCGCCGACCCGTCACCGAAGTAGGTGAGGACCACGTCGTCGGACCGGTCCATGCGGACGCCGGCGGCGTAGCCGGTCGCGTGCAGGGTCTGGGTCCCGAGTACCAGGGAGTTGATGTGCACCTTCGACTCGGCGGGATCCCAGCCCGAGTGGGACACGCCGCGCCACTGACGCATGATGTCGGCGGGGGCGATCCGCCGGCACAGGGCGACGGCGTGCTCTCGGTAGCTCGGGAAGATCATGTCGGAGTCGCGGACGGCGCGGACCGAGCCGACCTGTGCGGCCTCCTGGCCCCAGCTCATCAGCCACAGGTGCAGCTCCCCCTGGCGCTGCAGCGCGAGCGCCTCCGAGTCGAGACGGCGCGCGAGCACCATGTCGGCATGCATCTCCTGAGCGAGGTTCAGGTCGATCCCGATGCTGACACCGAGCGCGGTCGGCTCTCCGTCCTCGTCGATCAGCTGGAAGGGTGGGACGGAACGAGGGTCGTCCTGGCGAGCGCCGAGCACGGTGGCGAGGGCAGTGGACACGGCGCCTCCTTCCGGGTCGCGGTCAGCGGCGGGCAGACTCACGGTGAGTGTCATTGCTTCTCCTGTCGGAGTGTGCGGACAGGGCAGGTCGGGTCAGGCCCGCGCCGCTTCCAGGCGACCGGCGACGATGCGCCGGGCCGCCTCCCAGGTGGTCACGTCCTGGTCGCCCGCGAGGTGGAGGATCTCGCGGGTGGTGTCCGCGACGTGTCGCACCTTGCTCTCGACCTCGTCGCGGGTGGCACCGGTCAGCTCGCTGCCCACCTGGATCAGGCCCCCGGCGTTGGCGACGTAGTCGGGCACCCACTGGATCGATCGCCGTCGGAGCAGCTCCGCGACGTCGCGGTGGAGCAGCTGGTTGTTGGCCGCGCCGCACACGACGCGAGCGGAGAGCGTCGCCACCGTCTGCGGCGTGAGGCTGGCTCCGAGCGCACACGGCGCGTAGACGTCGAGGTCCTCGACCAGAACCGACGAGACCCGCTCCACTGCCGCAGATCGCGCGCCGATGCTGTCGAGAGCGTCGGGGCGCGGATCACAGACCACGACCCGCGCGCCGGCGTCGAGGAGCATGTCGACGAGGTGGCGTCCCACCTTCCCGACACCCTCGACCCCGACTCGCCTGCCGGCGATGCCGCTCTCGGCCCAGGTCGCGGTTGCGGCTGCCTGCATGGCGCTGAACACGCCGAGTGCCGTCGAGTAGCCGCTGTCTCCCGAGCCTCCAGCGCCGACACTTCGCCCGACCACGTAGCGGCTGGTGCGACCGATCACGTCGAGATCGTCGGTGGTCGTGCCGACGTCTGCTGCCGTGTAGTAGCGCCCGCCCAACGACTCGACGAACCTGCCGTACGCCTCGAGCAGCTCCTCCGACCGGTCTGTCGCAGGGTCACCGATGATGACGGCCTTGGCTCCCCCGAGAGGCATGCCGGCGACAGCCGCCTTGCGGGTCATGCCCTCGGAGAGACGGAGCACGTCCGTGATGGCGTCGGACTCGTGCCGGTAGGGGAAGAACCGCGTGCCGCCGAGGCCCGGCCCGAGCGTGGTGTCGTGCAGCGCGATGATGGCGCGCAGTCCGGTGCGCCGATCCCGGCAGAACACGACCTGCTCGTGCTCGGCGTCCCGGAGGTCGTCATCGCGGTCGAAGACCCCGAGTCGCTGAACCTGTCGATCTCGTACTTCTGTGCTCATGGCTGAAGCTCTCTTCGAAGGTGACGGCATGGCTTGTGGCTGGCCGTCCGGTGAGTCCCAGCGGATCGCGCTGGTCATTTCGATGAGAAGAATCGCCTACTGCCGCTCAGTTGGTCAACAGAATGCAAGACAACTGCGCATAGTGTGTTGCTAACGACCCGGGACGAATGCGGAGACTGTCACGATGCCAACGATCGATCGACTGGACGCCGAGATTCTGCGGCTGCTGACGGACGACGCCCGCGCGGGCGTCGCGGAGATGGCGGAGCGGTTGAGCGTCAGCCGCAACACCATCCAGCTGCGGATGAGCCGACTGGTCGACCAAGGGATCTTGAAGGGCTTCAGGCCGGTGATCGACCTCGCCGCGATCGGGATGCCGGTCCAGGCGTTGGTCAGCGTCGAGCTCGACCAACGCCTGCTCGGACCGATCGTGCACGGACTGGCCCAGCTCCCCGAAGTGATCGAGGTGAAGATCCAGGCGGGACGGGAGGACATCTTGGTCCACGTGGCCATCAGCTCGCTGGAGGCGCTCCAGGTCCTGACGGCATCCATCGTCGCGATCGACGGGGTCCGCAAGACGAACTCGACCTTCTCCGTCGCGACCCCCGTGCCCTTTCGCGTCCAACCACTGCTGCACAAGCTGACCGAGGACACCGGCTGGGGCCGCTCGACGCCGGCGCCGGCGTCCGAGGCTCCTCGAAGCCGAAGCCGAAGCCGAGGACGTACGACGTAGCGCGATGTCCATCGGCCCGGCGGTTGCGCGCCGACCCTCGCGCGACATCACGCCATCGCGCTCATCGGGGGTCGAAGACCCGCAGTCCCGTGTACGTGCGGAGCGCTTCCTCGAAGACGGGGAAGTTGGCGATCCCCGACTCCCTCACCTTGGCGCGGTGCCGGCGCCGCCGACCGCGGACCAGCACATGGGTCCAGTTGTTCTCTCCGTCGTGCTCGTAGGTGACCGAGTCGATCTCGTCCCACCTCATCGGCTCACCCTCGAGCAGCAACACCTGTGGCTGGAGGGTCACGGCGCCCAGGTCGATCGACTCGCCCGCGCGTAGGCGCTCGTCGAACGTGGCGAGTCCGGCCGCGACGGCCAGCTCGCGGATGCGCGTCTCGACCTCGTCACTCACACCGGCCCGGTCCGGCCGTCCCTCGATCCCGACCTGCCCGCTCTCGAAGTACAGCACCCTGGCCCAGGGCGCGGTCTCGAGTCTCCCGCGGCGGATCATCCGGATCCCCTCCGGGTGGACGCCGACGTACTCATTGCCGCGCCACCGCACGAACAGCGCGGAGCTGACGGCCACCACCCCCATGAGCACCGGGGTGAACCAGCCCCACGCCGCTCCATCGGCGGCGGCGGGCACGAACACGATGCCGAACACCGCGACCGCCACGGCCACCACCACGCTCACCAGGGAGACGTAGCCCTCGTAGAACATCGCCGCCCCACCACTCGCGCACTCAGGGCGATCACCGGCGACGAGCGGCGCCGCTCTCACGTCTCTCCGCCACGCCCTGAGGAGCGCGGCCAGGAATCCCAGCGAGACGAGCACGAAGCCCGTCCCGACGGCGAGACCGACGAATCGCACCTGGTCCCGGTCGCTCGTGCCGAGCGTGGCCGCGTAGACGAACCCGCCGATCCCCACCAACCCCAGCCACACCGCCGAGCCGACCGAGAATCGCGTGAGGTCGCGCAGCGCCTCGGCAGGGGAGTCAGCGTCGACATCCATGCGCCACGGTAGCCGTCGGGTGTCGAGCGATGTCAAGCGACCTGAGACACCCCTCGCGACGCGCGCCGCGTCGAGCCGCTCGCGACCCACGAAATGCCAGCAGGTCAGGCCCGGGACCCGGGCCTGACCTGCGAAGACTCTTGCGCGCCTGTAGGGATTCGAACCCCAAACCTTCTGATCCGTAGATTGATGGCGAGGGGTCCGACGCCGACTCAGCACGCCTACAGCCGACGTCATGATGCTTGAAAGCAGCAGGTCAGAGCATACTCCTGGACCAGTGACGGCGTCTGGCGGGACGAGTCGCGATCGGTCGTCTTCGAGGTCGATCGGCGAGGTTAATGAGCCGTTCTTGAGCCAGGCATCCGGCGCCGCTATCTAGCGCCTGCTTGCCGGTGCACCCCTGGTGCGCACCTGGCCCAAGCATTCGACGTTATCGCTCCTTCCCAAGCACCAAACTGGGCGTCGCCCGAGCTGCGCGAGGGGGGAGTTAAACCGTGGGGACGCCCCGCTGGATCACGCTTGGATGGTAGTTCTGAGCGTGAAACCGGTGTCCCGCTGCCTCCGGTTGACTCCCGTTACCCCGGGTCCGTGCTCCCAAGGGGGGTGCACCAGCCATTGTTCAGTTGAATGAGCATCTAGCGGTGTCACTGCCACGGTAGTCGGCGACAGGCGGACCTGTCTGGTCGAAACGTCTCGCGGAGTCTCCGTCGCAGGACGGGAAGGTCGTCCTCGTCGATCTGGTTCAAGAGAAGCGCAGCCCGTTCAGCCTCACGGCCGCGGCAATGCCGCCGGCTTCTCCTCAGGTTTCGACCGGCCGACACGCTCATGGTCTGTGGGAATGGGCCTTCTCAATGGCTACAGCAAGGCTGCGACCAGATCGCTTTCGTTCGCGATAATGTCCTGTCGCATTGAGGAGGCGGCGGCGCCTCACTCAATCTGGCACATCTGACAGCCAGCCAGATCCGCGCACACCTGCAGGTCGTGTTCCCCGGCCTGGAACACCGGACGTTGACATAGGGGCAAAACTCATGCGGTGGCTCGCCCCGACAAGGGCCGAGCGGTCCGTAGATGATGACGTTCTCGGGGTCGATGGCACCGGTCTCGACGCCACGGCTGACCTCGACGATCGTCGTGGTCGCGGTGGTGGCCATGACGGGTCGAAGTTGCGGGCGGCCTTGCGGTGAACGAGTTTGCCCATTCGGTCGGACCGGTGGGCGGTGATCAGGGCGACGTCGCGGCGGATCGGCAGCTCGAGCACGTAGTCGCGTCCGTCAATCGTGCGGGTCTCCTTGCCCTCGGCCAGCAGGGTCCCGACGCCCGTGGGGGTAAACAAACCGGCAATGTCGGCAGCGCGCATACGTTTCCACGGGCGTTCCTCTGCGCCACAAGTTCGACTTCGACCTGCCCAGAGAAACACAGGTCGTGGAATACGTGCGAGTCGTGTTGGCGTGGGAACGAGCAGACGAGTTGCGGACCCCGTCCGGCCTTGAGCAGTGCAGCAGTCCGGTGTCGCCGTTGCCGGCGTTGTTGGATGTGATTGTCAGGTGGGTCGGACCGGCGCCTATCAGCGCGTCGATCAAGGTGACGGCATGCCGGCCATCCCGTAACCACCGACCAGCACGGTGTCCCCATCGCGTACGGCCGAGACCGCCGACTCCGGACTGCTATGGGTCCGGACCTGCCTGCCGAGAGGCACGGCGTCCCCGACGGTCACTGTGCGAAGTCAGCGGGCCGCCGGCCGAGGAACGCGTCGACCCCTTCGGCGAACTCGGGTCCCACCAACAAGACGAGCTGCCCGTCCCACTCCCGGCGCAGGGCGTCGTCGAGACCGCCGAGGGTCGCTGCGTTGACGGCTCGTTTCGTCATGCCGAGCGCCGCAACAGGTCCGGCAGCAATCCGGTCTGCCAGTTGGGTCACCGCGCCAGCGAGCTCTTCGGGCGGATGGGTGCTCCAGACCAGGCCCACCCTCTCAGCCTCTGACGCCGAGAGACGATCGGCCAGGAGCGCCAGCTGCAGCGCCCTGCTGCGGCCGACGGATGCCGCCACGACTGCCGTCGCCCCGCCGTCCGGCATCAGACCGATGCGAGTGAACGCCAACAGGAAGTAGGCGTCCTCACTCGCCAGGACCAGATCACAGGCCAGCGCGATCGAGACGCCTACGCCCGCCGCGGGACCGTTCAGCCCACAAATGACGATGGTCTGCATACCCGTCAGCGTCGTGACCACCTGGTTGGCTGACGCCAAGGTCGAGGTGTCCGGAGCGTCGCTCTCGCGGTGGACGTCCAGCTGCAGGTGAGCACCCGAACAGAAAGCCTTCCCAGCTCCCGTGACCACCACGACGCGCACCGTCGGGTCGGCGTCGGCCTTGGCGAGGTTCGACCGGAGCTGGTCCAGCATCACGGAGCTGACGGCATTCAGCCGCTGTGGAGCCGAGAGCTCGATCGTGACCACCCCGCCGTCCCGACGGACGGTGACTTCGTCGGCGCTCGCGGTCACGAGAGCGACCTGGCATCCGCGGAGACGAAGCTCGACAGACGATCCCGCACGACCGCCTCGGCCTCGGCGACGATCCGACCGACGAGCTCGGTCGCCGATGGGATGTCGCGGATGAGCCCCTGCACGAGGCCGACCGACCACACCCCCGCCTCGATGTCGCCCGATTCGTAAACCCCGCGCCCACGCTGCCCATTGACCAGGTGTCGCACGTCCTCGAACGAACCGCCCGCGTCGAGGATCTGGACGGCCTCGCGACTGACGGCATTCGAGGCGACCCGCGACGTGTTGCGCAGCGGACGGAAGATCAGCTCGGTGTCGAGCTCGGTCGCTTCGACGATCCTCTGCTTCACCAGAGGGTGGACCGGCGACTCCGTGGTGCACAGGAAGCGTGTGCCCATGTTGATGCCGTCGGCTCCAAGCGCGATGGCAGCAGCCAAGCCGCGTCCGTCCGCGAAGCCGCCAGAGGCGATCATCGGGATCGAGAGCTGAGCGGCGGCTGCCGGGATCAGAACGAGTCCAGGGATATCGTCCTCGCCTGGGTGGCCGGCACACTCGAAACCATCGATGCTGACGGCATCGACGCCTACGCGCTCGGCCTTCATGGCATGGCGGACGCTCGTGCACTTGTGAATGACCTTCACGCCGTGCTCGCGGAAGTACGGCATGTGGGGCTCGGGGTTGGACCCCGCGGTCTCTACGATCCGCACTCCGGACTCGACGATGGCGTCGCGGTACTCGTCATAGGGCACCGGCGTGATCGTCGGCAAGATCGTCAGGTTGACCCCGAACGGCTGGTCCGTCAGCTCTCGACACCGCGCGATCTCGTTCGTGAGCGCCTCCGGAGTCGGCTGAGTCAGGCCCGTGATGAGCCCAAGGCCCCCTCCGTTCGAGACCGCTGCGGCAAGGTCGGCGGTGCCGACCCACTGCATGCCGCCCTGGACGACGGGGTGTGTGACACCGAAGGTCTCGGTGAATCGGGTCGTCACCATCGTGGCGTCCTTGGTCCTTTCATGGAGGCGCCGGACGGCGCTGCAGAGATGTTGGTCGGTTTGCCGACGTCCCAGAAGGGGGCCATGCGGGCGGCTTCTCGGTGCGCATGAGCACGCCCGATCTGGGCGGCTCGTGGCCGCGCCGCCGGGTCGAGGGCGTTGGGTGCGACCTCTCGGTACTCAAGATCGGGTTCGACGACGAGGACCGCTTCCGACGCAAGCGGCACGAAGTCGGATGGCAGGGACGACCGCCCGAACGGTTCGAGCACCAGGACCCGGTCGTGCCCGTGGGCGAGGTCGGCGTTCGACCCCGTGCGGATGCCGCCGTCCATCAGACGCCGCCCGCCGTCGGTGACCGCGGGCCAGACTCCCGGGATCGCGCAGCTCGCCGCCACCGCGTCCACCAGCGCGAGGCCACTGGAGCGGTCGAGTTCGACCAGCGCACCCGTGGCGGCATCGACCGCGGTGATGATCAGCCGCACCGATGGCCACTCATGGTCCGGCAGGCGGCGGCGGATGATATCGAGCCGATACGCCTCGGACGGCACGCTCGACGCGAGCGCGAACTGGCCGACACGCTGTCGTGCTTCGAGGGGGTCGTTGCTCGAGGCCAGCAGCTCGTCGATCTCGTCCAGCACCGATCTCAGGTCGACCGTCGGTGGCGGCTCCGCGCCTCCGTCGGGATCGATCTGTGCGGCCAGGAGAGCATCGATGGCAACACCACTGGTGACCTGGGCCGCGACGGTCGCCCCGGCCGAAGTACCCACGACGAGATCGGCCGCGAGGGGATCGAGCCCGAGCTCGGTCATCCCGGCAAGGAATCCCGTCTCCCACGCGATGCCGGTGACACCACCCCCTCCGAGTACCAGTGCTCGGCTCGTCCGGCTTGTCGTGGATCCTCCGTGATCAGCCATCTTCAGCCGACGGCTCCGCCGATGCTGGGGACGAAGTCGAGGTCCTCGGGCTTGCCCAGGTTGTGCTCGTGAAGCGGCGTCTCCATAGCGTGGACGGCAGGGAGAACCTCCTCGGCGAACAGCTTCAGGCTCGCCTGCGCCTCGGGAGCCGGCTTGGCTCCGTGCGCCGGGTGCACGATCAGGTACTCCAGGCTGATGCTCTTCTGCAAACGCTCGATCTGGTCGAAGATCTGCTCCGGCGTGCCGACCAGGCCGGTCTGCTTCACGCGGTGCGTGCCCTTGTTCTCGTCGACCTCGGCGTCTTGCTCGAAACGGGCCGCGTATTCCTCGTACCCCTTCGTGTTGGCGAAGGACTCCGTCTTCCAGACCGCGTAGTGGTTGCGTGCCGCCCAAGTCTGCTGCGCCACGTAGCGCCAGCCCTTCTCGAGCTCCTCCTCGTCGGTCGAGCAGTGTAGGTAGAGCATCGTGGTCGGCTGGTTCGGCGCGAGGCCCTTCTGCGCGCGGATCGCGTTGAACTTCGCCACCTGCGAGATCATCTGGTCCTCGCCCTCGGCAGCCACGAACAGCTGTCCGAGACCGAGATCGGCAGCCATGTCCATCGACGCCGGCGTGTTGAAAGCGGCCTTGGCCGTCTCCATCAACCTGCCCTTGTTGCGCGCCTGCGGACGGACCTGGGTCTCGGGAATCTTGTAGATCTCCCCGTCGTACTCGAAGGACTCCTGGGAATCAGCCAGGCGGAGGATCTCGATGAGCTCGCGGAACCGGTCGCGCGACTCCTCCCGATCGATGCCGAAGCCGGCGTACTCGTGAGCGGCGACACCACGGCCGATACCCAGGTGAAGACGCCGTCCGTCCAGGAGGGTGTCCAGCATCGCGATCTCGTGGGCCAGCTTCACGGGCTGCCACCACGGAGCCACGATGACCGCGGTGCCCATGTCGATGCGCTCGGTGCGACCGGCCCAGTAGCTCAACCACTGCAGCGGGTTGGACTGCATCGAGTACGGCGACCCGTAGTGCTCGGCGCACCAGATCGAGTCATAGCCGAGGGGCTCGACCATCGCGCCCAACGCCAGGCTGTTATCGACGATGGGGATGTCGGGGTTCACCGGGGGCTTGTCGTTGTCCCCGGCCAGGACACGATCCCAGTCCCGCTGGTTGTAGCTCGTCACCATGACGCCTACCTGCATGACTCCTCCTTCGCGGCACCTGCCGCCTAATCGCCCACCTGCCAACGCAAGTAGGTCTCATCAGAAGATGTTACTTACGAACAGTCATTAGTCAACACAGCGGACGTTGCCTCGGCGACAGAGATCTCGCGCGCGACGCGGCGACGGCCTCGTCAACTGGCTGACTCAGCGTACACGCGTCTCGGCTGCCGCTGGGCGCTCCCGGACTAATGTGACCCATTGCCGCACGGCCGCAGATGCGCTTTACTAATGTTCATTAGTTACCAGCGAAGGGAGCAACAGATGAGCACCATCACTGCCCAGGCCGACGCCACTCAACTCCTCAGCGAAACCACGTTTCGCGACGCGATGGGGCACTTCGTCACCGGCGTGACCGTCGTGACGACTCTTCATAACAGCGTTCCGCTCGGCGCGACGGTGAGTGCCTTCAGCTCGTTGTCGATGGAACCGCCCATGCTTCTCGTGTGCCTGAACCGCACCTCCGAGACCGGCACCGCCATTGCCGAGGTGGGCGACTTCACGGTGAACTTCCTGAGCGACAGCCAGTCCGACCTGGCCATGCGTTTCGCCTCGCGCTCGTCGGCGAAGTTCGACGGCGTGGCCCTCGATTCGGGTCCAGGCGAGCACCCGGTGCTGGACGGTGCGCTGGGATGGGTCCGATGCAAGGTCGTCGACACGTCGTACGGCGGCACTCACCGCATCCTCATCGCCCGGGCTGTCGCGGCCTGTGTGGCCGGCGGAGAGCCGCTCACCTACTTCAAGGGCGGATTCGGAGACTTCACCCCTTGGGGCACGGCCGTGCGCGAGCGCGCCAGCGCGTGACGCGCACTCCCCCCTGATTGCCGGTGCTGGAGCACGCCGCTAGCATCGGAGGATTCGGCATCGCCTAGGGGAGACAAGGTCTTGACCACGACACTCACCGCCTCGGAAGAACGCAATCTTGCCCGGATCCTCGACGCTCGCTGCGCCCTTTCGCTCGGCGTGGTCGACATGGTCGTCCACGACCTCCGCGACGAACAAGTCGCGAGGCTGCGCGCTGTCGCCGAAGCGGCGGTACCCAACCCGGCCACGGCCGACGGCGTGATGGACCTCAGCGAGCTGACCGACACGGTGGTTCCCTTCAACGAGGTCCTGATCGGCCTCGCGGAGAACCACCTGCTGCTCGACATGCTCCGGAGCCTCAAGATCTCGGCTGCCTTCCGACAAGTTCTTCCCGACGTCGGCGCCGTCGACATCCACGCCGCATGGAGCGAGGGCCGGCTTCACATCGTGGAGGGTCTGGAGGCACGTGACCGCGACGCGACCGCCGAGGCTGTCCGCGCCTACCACGCGGACATCAAGCGTCGCTTCTTCGACCGCCACTCCGCCCATCCCGTCGACGAGCAGACGACGCCCTAGGGCGCAGGCGCACACCCCAGTAGAGTCCCCTCCATGCCTACCGCCGATCCCGAGACCCGCCGCGGGCGACCACTGGCCGGCGGCGTCGAGCAGGTCCGGGAGGGGGCCACCCGCCTCTTCGCTCGCCAGGGCTACAGCGGCACCAACATGAAGGACATCGGCCACGAGTTGGGCGTCCAGGCACCGAGTCTGTACAACTACGTCGACTCCAAGCAGCAGATCCTCGATGAAGTTGTGCTCGCGTACACCCTGGGCCTGCGCGACGCCATCGCCAGCGGCTTGTCTCTGGCCGACGACCCCGTCGAGCAGGCCCGCCGGGGCATCGAGGAGCAGTCACGATTCAAGCTCGGTCATCACGAGGCGATGGTCGTGGCCGATCGGGATGCGCTCCACCTGTCCGAGCCCGTCGCGCGGCGCCTGTCTGACTGCCACGACGAGATCCGAGAGCTCTGGTCGGGGGTGATCCGTCGCGGGATCGATCAAGGGAAGATGTCCAGCGCGGACGTCGACGTCGCGGTCGAGATCCTTGTCGACCTCGCAGGCCCCCGGCAGGTTCGAGCACTGTCAGCTCGCGAGGGCGTCTCGGAATCGAAGCTCGCGTACTGGTTCGGCGATGCCGCCGTGCAGCTGCTGACGACCGGCTAGCACCTCGACGACCGTCACCAGTCGAAGAACCCTCGTCCGGACTTGCGCCCCAGGTCGCCCCGCTCCACCTTGTCGCGCAGGATCTGGGGAGGCGTGAAGTGGTCGCCGACCTCCCGCGCGAGATGGTCGGCGATCGCTAGGCGCACGTCGAGCCCGACGACGTCGGTCGTGCGTAGCGGCCCCATGGGGTGCTTGTATCCGAGCGTCATCGCCAGATCGATGTCCTCGGCCGAGGCCACACCGCTCTCGACCATCCGCATCGCCTCGATCGCGATCGCGACTCCGAGGCGGCTCGAGGCGAATCCGGGTGAATCCGTGACGACGATCGCTGTCTTCCCCAGCGCTTCGACCCAGGCCCGGGCCCGGGTCACGAGGTCGCTCCCAGTCCTCGACCCCTGGACGATCTCGACGAGCGCGCTCGCAGGAACCGGGTTGAAGAAGTGCAGACCGAGGAACCTGCTGGGATCCGCCAGTTCCGACGCGAGGTCGTCCACGGACAGACTGCTGGTGTTGGTTGCGATGACGGCGACACTGTTCACGTGTTCCTCGACGATGCGTAGCACGTCGGCCTTGAGCGTCGGTACCTCAGGTACGGCCTCGATCACCAAGGCGGCGTCCCGGAGGGCCGCGGCATCGACCGTGACCGTCAGACGGTCCTGGACGGCCGCTGCGCCCCCCGGGGGGAACAGGCCGCGAGTCGCAGCCTGAGCAGTGCTGGACTCCACCCTCTGCCGTGCGGCGGCGGCGGCGACGGCGTCGGTCTCGATCACGCTCACGCGGCTGCCGGCGAGCAAGAACGCGTGGGCGATTCCGGCTCCCATGCGCCCGCCGCCGAAGACACCGACGTGAGGGGGAAGTACTAGGGACATGGGTTCTCCTGGACCGCGCGCAGTCATCGATCAGACGTTGGTGTTCTCGAGGACGACGGCCAGGGCCTGACCGACGCCGATGCAGATGCCAGCGACGCCCCAGCGCTCACCGGAATCACGAAGGCGGTGGGCCAGCGTTCCGAGCACCCGCGCTCCGGACGCACCAAGGGGATGGCCGAGGGCGATGGCACCACCCCTGGTGTTCACAATCTCAGGATCGATGTCCCAGGCGTCGACGCAAGCGATCGACTGCACCGCGAAGGCCTCGTTGAGCTCGACCGCACCCACCTCACCCCAACCGACACCGGCTGCCGCGAGCGCGCGGTGCGCCGCGTGCACCGGCGCGATGCCGAAGTCCTGGGGATCGACGGCGTGCACTCCTCGGCCTGCGATTCGTGCCAGCGGTGCCACACCGATCTGCTCGGCGGCCGACTCCGCGGCGATGAGCAGTGACGCGGCGCCGTCGCTCAGCGGAGAGGCATTGCCGGCGGTGATCGTCCCGTCGGGCCGGAAGGACGGCTTGAGGCCAGCCAAGGACTCGGGGGTGGTGCCGGGACGGATGCTCTCGTCCCGCTCCAGTTGTGCGCCGGGGACCGCGGCGACGAGGTCGGCGTAGAAGCCTTCGTCCCACGCGGCCGCGGCGAGTCGGTGCGAGCGCTCGGCGAAGGCGTCCTGACGCTCACGACCGATCGAGAGGCGGTCGGCGAGTAGCTCGTTGCACTCGCCGAGGCTCGCCGTCCAGGTCGCTGGCATGGTCGGGTTGACCAGGCGCCAACCCAATGTGGTGGACACCGCCTGCATGTCGCCCGGCGCGTAGGCCTTGGCGGGCTTGGGGAGCACCCACGGAGCACGGGTCATCGACTCGACGCCGCCGACGACGGCGATCTCGACGTCACCGGTCTCCACGGCTCGCGATGCCATCATCGCGGCGTCGAGGGAGGAGCCGCACAGGCGGTTGACCGTGGTCGCCGGGACGCTGGTCGGGAGCCCCGCCAGGAGCACCGCCATGCGGCCGACGTTGCGGTTCTCCTCGCCAGCGCCGTTCGCGTTGCCCCAGTAGACGTCGCTGATGAGGGCCGGGTCCAGGTCGGGAGCCTTCGCGACCAAGGAGGTGAGGGTCGCGGCGGCGAGGTCGTCGGGACGGATTCCGGCCAGCCCTCCGCCGAACCGGCCGAACGGCGTCCGGGAGGCGGCGTACAGATGCGCAGAGGTCATGCGGGGTCCGCCGGGCGGCGCGAGAGGAGCAAGGCGAAGGTGCCTCTCTGGAGGACGTCGCCACTGGCATCGACGAGACGGACGTCGAACTCGACGATGCCTCGGTCGCTCTTCGTGCGGGATGCCCGGTGTGAGGTCACCTCGTACTCGACGTGAATCGTCTCTCCGAAGGCGACGGGTGCCAGGAAGTTCCAGTCCTTCACGCCCAGGAAGGCGATCGATGAACGGTCGAACTGTCCGGTCCGCGGCCACATCAGGCCGAGGGCGAACGTCAGTCCGACCAGGCCGTGGGCGACGCGGGTACCGAAGGGCGTCTGCCGTGCGAACTCCTCGCTGGTGTGCAGCGGGAACCGGTCACCGGTCAGACCGGCGAAGTTGACGACGTCTGCCTCGGTGATGGTGCGCGACGTCGTCATCCATGACGTCCCGACCGGGACGTCGTCGAAATACAGGTCGGCAGAAGAATCGGGCGAGCTCACGAGTAGAAGGTCTCGCTGTCGGGCTGGCGACGCTCTCCGAAAGCCTCGCTGAGCTCGTGGGCCTCCCGCGTCTGGAGGTATAGCGTGAGGTGTTGGTCGTGGGCCATCCTCGCCTGCCCCGAGACTCCGTTGTGGCGGGCCGAGAACGCACCCTTCATGCCACCGATCGCCATCGGGCTGCGGGTGGCGAGGTCCTGAGCGACCTCGAGCGCCCGGGCACGGAGCTGGTCGGCGGGCACCACCTCGTTGACGAGGCCCATCTCCAGGGCACGGTCGGCGGTGTACTTGCGGTTCAGGAACCACATCTCCTTGGCACGCTTGCGCCCGATCGTGTCCTCCAGGTACCAGCTGCCGTATCCGGCATCGAAGCTGCCGACAGAGGGGCCGACCTGGCGGAACACGGCGTTGTCGGAGGCGATCGTCAGGTCGCACACTGTGTGGAGTACGTTCCCCCCGCCGACGGCGAAGCCGTTGACGGCGGCGATCACGGCCTTGGGGATCGTGTCGATGGCCTGGTAGACGTCCACGATCGGCAGGACCTGGGACTGGTCGAGTGATGTGATCGGGTCGTGCTCCCCGCCGATGCAGAAGAACTTGTCGCCCGCGCCGGTCAGGATCGCCACCCGAAGGGTCGGGTCGACCCGGAACTCCTGAAGGGCGCGGAAGATCTCCAGGCAGGTCTGATGACGCAGCTTGTTGCCGGCGTCCAGACGGTTGATCGTGACGGTGAAGACGGGACCGTCTCGGTCCACCAGGATGTCGTCGTATGTGGTCATGCGTCGTCCTTCCGGGGGGCGTGTGTGCGAAATCCGTGGCCGGTCTTGTTCCCGAGGTGACCAGCAGCCACCATGCGACGCAACAGCGGTGGGGGTGCGTAACGGGCGTCGCCCGTTGCCGCGTGCAGAGCCGAGGTGCCCTGCAGGTGTACGTCGAGCCCTGCGGCGTCGAGCATCTCCAGCGGGCCGACCTTGTAGCCGAGACCGAGCTTCAGGGCCAGATCCAGGTCGTCGGCGCTCGCGAGCTCGTCGTCGAGCGCTTGGATGACGTCGTTCAGATACGGGAACTGCATCGAGCTCACCAGAAATCCCGGGCTGTCCTTCACGACGACCGCCTCCTTCTCATCGAGCGAGGCTACGAAGGCGACGAGAGCGTCGACCACGTCGTCGCGCGTCGCCAGACCACGGATCACCTCGACGGTCCGATGGTGGGGTACCGGGTTGAAGAAGTGCAGGCCCGCGATGCGGCCCGGGTTGGGGAGTGCCGCAGCAAGCTCCGTGATGGACTGCGCCGTGGTCGCGGTGGCGATCACCACTTCGTCACCGACCAGGTCTGCGACATCTGCCAGGACTGCCTTCTTGACGTCGAGGTCCTCAGACACAGCTTCGATGACGAGCTCGGTCGTCGCGACCTGAGCCAGGTCGATCGATGCCACGATCCTGCGCAGGATCGCCTTTCGGTCCGCGGCCGTGCCGTCAGGCAGGAGGTCCTCGCACAGGGACTCGGCAGCAGCTCGGCCGCGATCGACTCGATCCTGGTCGGCCTCGACCACGACGACCGACCGGCCCGAGGCGGCCAGGACCACGGCGATTCCGGTGCCCATGGTGCCGAAGCCGATCAGGCCAACCTGGGTGATCTGGTCCATGTCATGTCCCTTCACGATCCGAACAGCTTCGTGTCGCCGTACTCGTAAAATCCGCGGCCCGTCTTGCGACCGAGGTCGCCCGACGCGACCATGCGGTCGACCATCGGCGGCGGGAAGAAGCGCGGGTCGCGTAGCTGTTCGTACAGACGCGTCGCGACCTGCTGGTGGATGTCCATGCCGACGATGTCGAGCAGACGGAACGGTCCCATCGGGTGACCGACCGACCCGAGGACGGCTGCGTCGATGGTCTCGACCGATCCCAGGCCCGCTTCCAGCGCGTTGATGCAGCTGTTCTCCCACGGGATGAGGAAGCGGTTGACGATGAACCCTGGACGGTCCTTCGTGATGACCGAGGTCTTGC
The DNA here is from genome assembly GCF_024614185.1 of Nocardioides carbamazepini. GTDB lineage: Bacteria > Actinomycetota > Actinomycetes > Propionibacteriales > Nocardioidaceae > Nocardioides > Nocardioides carbamazepini. The sequence goes on along the minus strand of NZ_JAHTLF010000003.1, from coordinate 311,650 downwards.
CCAGCGAGGTCATGAACTCGAGGGTGGCCTCGGTGGCCCAGGAAGCCGTGTGCCTCCCGTTGGCGACCTCGACGAGCTTCATGAGCGGCGCCGGGTTGCAGTAGTGGGTCCCGACCACCCGCTCCGGGAGACGAGACCCGGAGGCGACGCCCGTGACCGAGAGGGTCGAGGTGTTGGTGTGGAACAGGGTCCGGTCCGAGACCACGTCGTCGAGGTGCCCGAACACGTCCTTCTTCAGCGCGAGGTCCTCCCAGACGGCCTCCACCACGACGTCACTCGCGGCGAGGTCGGCGAGGTGGGTCGTGCCGACGAGCAGTGCCTTCGCCTCTGCGGCCTGGGTCTCAGTCAGTTTGCCGAGTCGTGCGCTGTTGTCGAGGAAACCATTGACCGTCTCGATGCCCCGCACGAGGCCGTCCTCGGAGACGTCGAAGAGGATGGTCCGGTGGCCGGCACGGACCATGACGGTCGCGATGCCCGACCCCATGGTCCCTGCACCGAGGACGGCGACGGTGCGCTGCAGCCCGCTCATCGCGGGTGCTCCGATGCGTCCGCTCGATCAGTCATCGCGTGTCTCCATCGTTCGTGGTCCGTCGGCTCGAAGGTCGGTGGGGCGCGCTCATGGCACGTCTGCCCGGAACTGCGGTGGTCGGCGTGAGAGGAACGCGTCCACACCTTCGCGGGACTCGTCGTCCGCGATCGCCAGGGCGGCGAGGCCCGACTCGAGGGCGAGCGCGGCGTCCAGAGCCGCGTCCTGTCCCTCGCGCACTGCTCGCAGGATCGATCGCACGGCGCGGGGCCCCTGCCGGGCGATGGATCGTGCCACCTCCAGGGCTGACGGGAGGAGGTCGTCCGGCGCCACGGGAGGAAGGGGACTCAGTCCGAGCTGGTGGGCGCGGTCGGCCGAGAGACGACCGCCGGTCAGCATGAGCTGGGTCGCGGCCTGCCGTCCGATGAGCCGCGGAAGGCGCTGGGTCCCTCCGTACCCGGGGATCAGACCCAGGCTGGCCTCGGGCAGTCCCATCGACGCCTCCGAGGAGAGGATCGCGAAGGTAGAGGACAGGATCAGCTCGAATCCCCCGCCCAGCGCCAACCCGTTGACAGCGCAGATGACGGGGATGTCCGCGCGTTCGATCTGACGGAATGCAGCTTGCCCCGCACGCATGTACGCCTCGGCCGCATCGGGCGTCAGCTCAGCGATCTCGCCCAGGTCGGCACCCGCGCAGAAGGCCTTGCGTCCTGACCCGGTGATCACAACAACTCGGCAGCCGTCGTCCGCGGCGCACGCACTGACGACCTGCCGCAGTGCGTCGATCACCCCCGCGTTGAGGGCGTTGTGAGCCTGCGGCCGGTTGATCGTCACCAGGGTGACGAAGCCGTCGCGCTCGACCACGAGCTCGCCTTCGTGTCGCTCGTCCTTCGAGTCGGACTCGATCGTGTTCATGACGCTTCCTCCCTGGCCGTGACAGCTGGCACGAGGGCACGCGCCTCCTCAGGTGAGTAGCCGAGCTCGATCAGCACCCGTTCGGTGTCGGCCCCCAGATCGGGGAAACGTTCGTTGCGCGGTTCCGGCGCCGAAGCGAGCCGGAACGGGCTCCGCACCGTGACCAGGGACCCACCCGTTCCGGGCACGTCCATCAGGGCACAACGAGCGACCACCTGGGGGTCCGCGACGACCTCCGAGAGCGACTGGACCATCGCGGCGGGAACGTTGACGGACTCCATCACGCTGAGCCACTCGGCTGCCGTTCGCTGGGCCAGGACCTCGGCGATCCGGGCTGTGATGCGCGGACGTTGCTCACGCCTGCCGGCATTGTCGCGAAGCTCCGGCTCCGCACCGAGGTCGGCCAGCCCCGTGGCTCCGCAGAATCGCTGCCACATCATGTCGTTCCCGATCGCGATTACGATGACGCGGTCTGCCGTCTGGAACGGTTGGTAGACCGCCAGGACGGAGTCGGTCCCCCCGCTCGGCGCCGGCTCGGGTTCCCCGGCGTGGAACGCTCCGATTCGAGGAGCCATCATCGCAAGGTCGGTGTCCAACAGCGAGACGTCGATGATCTCACCGCGCCCGTGTCGGGCCTGTCGGACGAGTGCTGCGTTGATCGCGATCGCGGCGCACATCCCCGTCACCACGTCCGACAGTGCGGTGGAGACCCGCTGCGGGGAGCGACCGGATTCGCCCGTCACCGACATCAGTCCGGACCTCGCCTGGGCCACGAGGTCATAGCCCGGCAGATGGCTGTCGGGGCCGTCGAGGCCGAAGCCCGACATCGCGCAGTACACCAGTCGGGGGTGACGGTCCAGCAACGATGCGCCGTCGATCCCCAGTCGCTGCAGCTTGGCCGGATTCATGTTCTGCAGGAACACGTCCGCGGAGGCGACCAGGCGCAGGAGCGCCTCGCGTCCAGCCGGGTCGCGCAGGTCGAGCACGACCGACGACTTGTTGCGGTTGGCCGTGGCAAACCACGCGGACGTGCCGTCAATGAAGGGGGGACCCCATCCGCGGGAGTCGTCGCCTCCGCCAGGCTTCTCCACCTTAATGACGGTAGCCCCGAGGTCCGCGAGGTACATCGAGGCCGTTGGACCGGCATAGGAGGTGGTGACGTCCACGACCCGCACACCCTCCAACGGACGGTCGCTGTTCGGTCGTGCACTCATCTCGCATCTCCTGCCTTTGCCGCGCAGGCAACCGCGGACCGGTGCCAAGCTCCTGGGCCCGCTCCGGAACGTCGGCGGGCTCGCGGACAGAACCTATCCTACTACTTTAGACAGGTGAAGTGAAGTCCAACATTAGGCAGCAGGTGGAAGTGGCTATGCGTCTGAGCTTGCGGAAATGTGCTTGCGCAGATAGGTCAGGTGCTCGACGATCGCCTTCTCGCCGGCGTCCCCGTTGCCTTTCGCGATCGCTCGCAGGATCGCCTGATGCTGTTTGACGGTCGTGCGTCCGACATCGGGTGAGAGGTCCAGGTAGTGCACGGGCTCGGTGACGTGGTGGAGAGCTGCGACGAGTGCTGCCAGGACCCGGTTTCCCGACGCCGTGGCGATCAGGGTGTGGAACTGGCGATCGAGGTCGGCGACGTCGGGATCGTCGACCGATGCCGACTTCTGCCGGTCGACGATCGCGGTCAGCTCGGCGAGCTGTTCGTCGGACCGGTGCGCGGCGGCGAGCCTCACCGAGGGCACCTCGAGCTGCTGGCGCACGTCCGCGACCTCGTCGAACTCGATGTTGCCGAGGGCCATGAGGTTGTCGACCGCGCCGATCACGGCAGCGCCGATCGACTGATAGTCGACCGACTGCACGAAGTTGCCGCCCCGCGCGCCGGGAACCTTGGTGATGAGGTGCTGGGAGGTCAGGACACGCAGTGCCTCGCGCAGGGTTGTTCGACTGACGTTGAACTGGCGCGCGAGCTCAACCTCTGGAGGAAGCAGCTCACCGCTCTTGAGCTCGCCCGAGAGGATGGCTTGCCTGATCGTTTCCTCGACCTGCTGCCGAGGCCGCATGACCTTCTGACCGATGACCTTGGGCGGGCCGGGGTCGCCAGCGTTGATCGTCATGCCTCTCCATCCTCCGACCGCGACTGTCTAAGGTCGGATGTCAAACATCAGCGTTAGCATCGGAGCCTAACATCGGATCGGCCGTCGGTTCCGCTCAAAAGACCGTCTGCCCGCCGTCGACGGTCACGATCTCGCCCGTCATGAAGTCCGATGCGGGGCCCGCGAGGAGGACCACCCACGGCGCCATCTCGTCAGGTCGCCCCATTCTCCGGGCCGGGATGGTCCGCAGGATCCTGTCGTTGAACTCTTCGTCGGCCATCGCCACGGCGCTCATGTCTGTCTCGGTGTAGCCTGGCGCCAGGGCGTTGACCTGGATGTCGTGGCGCGCCCACTCTACCGCCAGCGACCGCGTGAACCCGACCACACCAGCCTTCGACGCCGAGTACGCCGCATGCCACGGGTAACCCTTTAGGGCGTAGTTCGAGGCGATGTTGATGACCTTGCCGCCGCCGCCGCGTGCGATGAAATGTCGCCCTGCGGCCCTGCAGCCCAGGAACACGCCTCGCAGGTTGGTGTCGACGATCGAGTCCCACTCCTCGAGGGTCAGGTCGACCAGCGGTCGCGTCACGATCACACCGGAGTTGTTGACCATGATGTCGACCTGACCGAAGTGGTCGACCGACTCCGCGATCAGGCCGTCGACCGACGCCTCATCCGTCACGTCCGTCGGGCGTGCCCACGCCTCGATCCCCAGGGTCTTGGCCTCGTGGACCACCGCCTCGAGATCTGCGCGCTTGCGGGACGCCACGACCACGCGGGCCCCTTCGGCACCCAGGGCGAGCGCAAAGGCTTTGCCTAGTCCCCGCCCGCCGCCGGTTACGACAGCTACCTTGTCCCGCACGCTGTCACCCATGGAAACCGCCTCAGATTCGTTCGATGATGGTCACGTTGGCAAGGCCGCCGCCCTCGCACATGCTCTGCAGACCGAATCGGACGTCGCGGCGCTCCATCTCGTTCAGCAGGTCGATCATGATCCGGGTTCCGGATGCACCCAACGGGTGGCCGAGTGCGATCGCGCCACCGTTGACGTTCAGGCGCGCCGGGTCGGCATCCAGCTCGTCGAGCCACGCCAGCGCCACCGAGGCGAACGCCTCGTTGATCTCGAACAGATCGATGTCGTCCATCGCCAGGCCACTGGCCGCCAAGGCGTGCCTCGTGGCCGAGATCGGCCCAGTCAGCATCAGGACCGGATCGTCTCCGCGTGCGGTCAGCTGGTGGACCCGGGCGCGCGGCGTCAAGCCGTACCTGTCCACCGCCTCCTGCGACGCGACGAGCATCGCCGAGGCTCCGTCGGAGATTTGGCTGGCGACTGCGGCGGTGAGGCGACCCCCCGGGCGCAGAAGCTTCAGACTCGAGAGCTTCTCCGCTGAGCTGTCTCGGCGCGGACCCTCGTCGCTTGCCACCTCGCCGACCGGCACGATCTGGGCATCGAACCGTCCGGCGTCGACCGCGTCGACCGCTCGCCGATGGCTCTCGAGCGCAAACTCCTCCATCCGTTCGCGCGAGATGTCCCACTTCTCGGCGATGAGGTCCGCCGCTCGTATCTGGTTGATCTCCTCGTGGCCGTAACGCTTCTCCCAGCCCACTGATCCAGTGAAGGGGTCCGCGACGGTGTCGGTGCTCCAGCTGGCTGAGATCGGCACTCGGCTCATCGTCTGGACCCCGCCGGCGACGACGAGATGCTGCGTGCCGCTCATGACCGCCTGGGCCGCGAAGTGCACTGCCTGCTGGGACGATCCGCACTGGCGGTCGATCGTGACGCCCGGCACCGTCTCCGGAAGACCAGCCGTCAACCAACTGGTCCGCGCGATGTTGCCCGCCTGCATGCCGATCTGGTCGAGGCAGCCGAAGATGACGTCGTCCACCCGTGCCGGATCGATCCCGACGCGGTCCACGAGGGCGCCCAGCACCGTCGCTCCGAGATCTGCCGTGTGCACCTCTGCGAGTCCGCCGTTGCGACGTCCGACCGGGGTCCGGACACCATCGACGAGATAGGCCTCTGCCATGCGTTGCTCCTACGGTTGGTCGCGCGGGGCCCGCGCGACGGTGGACGGGCTGCTGGCGCTCAGATCGAGATCCCGCCGTCGACGGGCAGGACGACGCCGGTGACGTAGCCCGACTCGGTCGCGGCGAGGAATCCGACGGTCGAGCAGACCTCTGCCGGCTCCGAGAAGCGGCCCATCGGGATCGTGGCTGCCAGCTCAGCAGCACGGTCGGCGGGGATCGAGTCGATCATTCGGGTCCGGGCGTTCGGAGAGATCGCGTTGACGGTGACGCCGAACCGGGCGAGCTCCTTGGCGGTCGTCTTCGTGAAGCCGATGATGCCGGCCTTCGCCGTCGCGTAGTTGGCCTGACCGACATTGCCGTGCAGTCCGGTGTAGGAGGTGACGTTGATGATCCGTCCGTATCCCCGGGTACGGAAGTGCGGGACGCACGCGCGGGTGAAGCGGAAGGTTCCGCCGGCGTGGACGTTCAGGACGGCGTCCCAGTCCTCGTCCGCTAGCTTCCAGACGACGGTGTCCCTCAGGATGCCGGCATTGTTGACGAGGACATCGACACGGCCGGTCTCCTCGATCACCTGTCGGATCACCGCTTCGACATCGCCCGTCGATGAGACATCGGCGCGAACGCCACGTCCGCCGGTGTCGACGGCGGCCGTCGCCAGCGCCTCGTCCTCGAAGTCGATGAGGTAGGTCGTGGCGCCTGCGTCGACGAAGAACCTCGCCATCTCGAGGCCGATGCCTTGCGCGGCGCCGGTCACGACGACGGTCTGGCCGGTGAAGTCGAACGACATGCTCATGAGTGGGTCCTTCTGAGTCGGAGTGTGCAGGGGGCCTGGTCAGGCGTCAGCGGCTACCGCGAGGGAGGTCCGCAGCTGGAGCTTGGAGATCTTTCCCGTGCCGGTCTTGGGCAGTGACGTGACCACGGCGATGTCGTCCGGGATCCACCACTTCGCGACCTTCCCGTCGAGGAAATTGCGCATCTCGACGGCCGTCATGGCGTGACCCGGCTCGAGGACGAGACAGGCCAGGGGACGTTCCCCCCACCGCTCGTCGTCCTGGGCAATGACCGCTGCCTCGGCGATCGCCGGGTGGCTGACCAGGAGGTTCTCCAGGTCGGCGGACGAGATCCACTCCCCGCCGGACTTGATCAGGTCCTTGACCCGGTCGACGATCGTCACCGCGCCGTGTGGGTCGAGCGTCGCGAGATCGCCGGTCCGCAGCCAGCCGTCCTCGGTGAAGCCTTCTGTCGCGTCGCGGTTGAGGTACTGACCGGCGACCGTCGGCCCGTAGACCTGCAGCTCCCCCGCGGTGTCGCCGTCCCACTTCAGTTCACTGGTACTACCCGGCGGGTCGACGATCCGGAACTGCAGCAGCGGGAGGGACGATCCGGGACGGCTCATGAGGTCGATGCGATCGGGGGCCATCCCAGGAGCGTCGGCCTGCGCGACGTAGGTGGCGGCCGGGCTTGTCTCGGTCATGCCCCAGCCACTGCTGAGGTGGACCCCGATCGTGGCCTTGTAGTGCTCGGACAGGCTCGTCGGCACCTTGCCGCCACCGCAGATGAGGCTGCGGACCGACGAGAGGTCCTTACCCTCCAGGTGGGGAGCGACGGTGGTCCACACCGTGGTGACCGCGGCACCGAGCGTGATCCGGTCCCGTTCCATCTGCGCGGCGAGGCGCTCGGGCGCCGTGACGGGGCCCGGAAGCGACAACGTGCTGCCGCACATCACCGCAGCGTACGGGTAGCCCCAGGCGTTGACGTGGAACATCGGGACGATGGGGAAGAGGACGTCCTGACGTCGGATCGCGTAGCCGTCGGCCACCTGCAGGAGAAGGGCATGCAGGACCGTGGATCGGTGGTCGTAGAGGACGCCCTTCGGCAGACCGGTCGTGCCGGAGGTGTAGCAGAGTCCGCTGGCGGTACGTTCGTCGTCGACGGCGAACGGGTGCTCGGAGCCGAGCGACGCATCGACCAGCTGGTCGTAGTCCAGGATTCGCGGGTCGTCCGGGACCGGGGCGGCGGTCCCGTCGTTCACGACGACGACGTGCCGGATCGCCGCAGACCGCTCGAGAACTGGCCACACCGTCGCGAGCATCGACCGCTCGACGAAGGCAACCTCGTCGCCGGCGTCGCGCAGGATGTAGTCGATCTGTTCCGCGAAGAGCCGATGGTTCACGGTGTGGAGGACCCGGCCCGAGCAAGGCACGGCCAGGTACAGCTCGAAGTGACGTTGCGTGTTCCACGCGAACGTCGCCACCCGAGCATCCGCTGAGACTCCGAGCCCGTCGAGCGCCCTCGCCAATGCGTGGACTCGCTCAAGGGTCTCCAGGAAGGTCATCGAGACCGGGCCAGTGTCGTACGAGGTGATCACGCGCGAGTCGGCGTACTGCCGCTCCATCCCCGGTAGCAGCTGCGGCAGTGTGAGCGGGCGATCCTGCATCAGGCCGTGCATCGCACACCTGTCCTCTCGAGGTCGTCTGTCGGCGTGCGGAGGTACGCCGTCGCGGGGGGAGTCGCTCCGGTCATCCCAGGGCGACTTTGTCGTAGCTGTCGATCCCGGATGCCAGCTGCTGCAGGTGCTCGAGCGCGCCACCAAGTCGGGCCTCGATCGCCATGAGGCGGGCGGCGTACTGGCCGATGACGTACTCCTCGGTGACACCGATTCCGCCATGCAGATGGATGGACTCATGCCCGACGGCGCGTGCCGAACGGCAGACCTGCAGCGCGGCACGCGAGGCGATCCTCGTTTCGCCCGCCCCGTCCTCAACGACCGCGACGGCGTACAGGCTCATGCTGCGCGCCATCTCCACGAGCACGTGAAGGTCAGCCAGCCGATGGGCCAGTGCTTGGTAGGTGACCAAGGCTGCGCCAAACTGCTTGCGGGACCCGAGGTAGTCGGTGGTGATCCGCAGCGCTTCCTCCATGCTGCCGATGGCCTCGGCGCAGAGGGCGACCTGTTCGAGGGTCTCCACACGACGCAGTGCTGCGTCGGGGTCGCCCAGCTCGATGAGTGTCGCTGGCGACTTCTCGAGCAACAGGTGCGCGCCCCGGCGGCGGTCGGGCGTCCGGAAGGCTGTCCTCGATAGGCCCTGCGTCGAACCGTCCACCATGAAGACGGCGACGTCGTCTCCGGCTCGCGCGGAGACCAGGTAGAAGTCGGCGACGTCCCCGTGCTTGACGAGGCGCTTCGATCCACTCAGGATCCAACCGTCAATCGTCTCGGTCGCCGACGTTGCGATAGCACGGTGTGGCCAACGGTCGCCCCATTCCTCGTGAGCGATCGCTCCGAGGAGCTCTCCGCTCGCGATTCCCTCGAGGGTCTCCTGCCACTGTCGTGGATTGTTGCTCCGAAGGAGGAGGTCGGCGGGGATCAGGGCGGAGTCAAGAACTGGTTCCGGGGCCAGGACTCGGCCCAGCTCCGTCATCACGGTGGCGACCTCGACGATGCCGGCCCCGGCGCCTCCGAGGTCCTCGGGGATGGCCAGCCCGAGGATGCCGGTGTCAGCCAAGGATCGCCAGACGTCGGCGCGCCAGCCGCGATCTGCGGTGGCCGTTTCGCGAAGACGCTCGATGTCGTAGGAACGTCGGTAGAGCTCGCGTACGGCGTCACGAAGTGCCGCCTGCTCCCTGCTCAAGGTGAAATCCATGATGTCTCGCTATCGTCGTCGTGCGCTCAGCGACCGGTCAGGGTCTTGGCGATGATCATGCGCTGGACCTCGGAGGAGCCTCCGTAAATGCCGACCTTCCGCTGGGTGAGGTAGGAGCGGATTGACCGTTGCGCCCATCGCGGGATTTCGTCGGATGGGCCGTCGACCGCGAGGGCAGTGGGACCGGCGATGTCGGCGATCAGCTCGGTCGTCTGCTCCTGCAGCTCACTGCCCCGGAGCTTGAGGATGGAGGCGATCGCGGCTTGGTCGACATCGCCCGACGTTGCGCGGAAGAGCGTCACCTCGAGGGCCGCGAGCTCGTTCTCCATCTCGGCGATCCGCGCCCGCAGGATCGGATCGTCGAGCAGGGTCCCCCGACCCGCAGGGGTCTCGCCGGCCAGGCGCTTCGCCTGGGCGAGTCGGTTCTTGGACACGCCTACTCGCGCGACGCGGGTCCGCTCGTTCCCGAGCAAGAACTTGGCGTACGTCCACCCGTGGTCCTGTTCACCGACGAGGTTCGCGACGGGCACTCGCACGTCGGAGAGGAAGACCTCGTTGACCTCGACGCTGCCGTCGAGCAGCGTGATCGGTCGGACGGTGATCCCCGGACTTCGCATGTCGATGAGGAGGAAGCTGATGCCCTTCTGGCGCTTGGGTGCATCCGGGTTGGTCCGCACCAGGGCGAACATCCAGTCCGCATGCTGCGCCAGGGTCGTCCAGGTCTTCTGACCGTTCACGACGAATTCGGCGCCGTCGCGCACGGCGCTGGTGCGGAGTGAGGCGAGGTCCGAGCCAGCGTCCGGCTCTGAAAAACCCTGGCACCACCAGATGTCGAGGTTGGCCGTGCCGGGCAGGAACCGCGCCTTCTGCTCGTCGGTTCCGAACTCGCAGAGGACCGGGCCGATCATGTCAACGTTGAACGTGAGCGGCTCAGGGACGTGCGCGAGGTGCATCTCGTCGAGGAAGACGTGCTCCTGCACCGGCGACCAGTCACGCCCGCCCCAGGCAGTAGGCCAGCTCGGGACCGCATAGCCGTGCTCGTTCAGGATTCGCTGCACGGCCGCGATGTCGTCCGGCTCGCGGGTCTCACCCGCGGCCGACCGCTCCTGGATGTCCTCGGGGATCTGGGTGCTGAAGAACTGACGGATCTCCTGACGGAACAACGCCTCGTCGTTCGAGAGCCTCATGCGCATGTCGTCTCGTCCTCGCATCCATCCAGGTCGGTCGTTCGCTCCACGGCAGCGTCCATCTACCGCAGTCGCCTCGAACATACCGTAGAAGGTTGGACATTTACAATCCAATGTCTGTCTCGGGACGATTCGGGCAGAGCACCCGCCTCGGTCCGCTAGTACGTGGCCCGCCCGCCGCTGGCGTCGAACACCGAACCCGTGGTGAAGGTGAGGCGGTCCGAGGCGACGAAGGCGATGAGCTGGCCCAGCTCGTCCGGATGCGCCTGGCGCCCCATCGGGATGAGTGCGGTGAGCTGCCGGTTGCGTTCCTCGGAGACGCCACTTCGCGTGCTGATTCCGGTCGTGACCATGCCCGGCGTGACAGCATTGGCCAACACGTCCTTGCGCGCAAGCTCCTTGCCCAGCGACTTGGTCAGTCCGATCAGGCCTGCCTTCGCCGCGGAGTAGGCTCCCCCGCCTGCGTTGCCCTCTTTCCCCGCGACGCTCGCGACGTTGACGATACGGCCGTATCCCGCCTCGATCATGCCGGGAACGGCCTCCACGATGCAGTGGTAGGCGCCCATGACGTGGACCTCGAACATGCTCCGCATGAAGTCGGGGGGCGTCTCCCAGACCGGCCGGTTCGGTCCCGCCACGCCGGCATTGTTCACCAGGACGTCGACGTCCCCGAAGGTCGTTCGCACCTCGTCGAAGGCGGCCTTCACGCTGAGCTGGTCAGTGACGTCAGCGTGGAGCGCAAGGGCGCGGGCACCGCGCGCCGAGAGGCCCGCCACGGCGCGATCCGCCGCGTCCTTGTCAAAGTCCAGGATCGCGACTGACGCACCCCCACGGCCCATGATCTGAGCCGAGGCGAAACCAATTCCCTGGGCGCCGCCAGTCACGACCACAACACGCCCGGTGAAGTCGGGACCCCGGTGCCGGTCATCGGTCAGGTCAGTCATGGTCTCGTCCTTCGTGTCGCGGGTGGTGGTGTTCACCTTGTCGTACCTTCCGTTGCTTGGGTGATGATCGATCAGCGAAGCGCTGCTGCGCTCATGACGCTGGGCTGGGCATGGCGAGAAACTCGCGTGCCCTGTCCCAGCGCGCTTCAGACTCCGTCCCTCGGCCCGCGTCGGTGGCCAGGTGACAGCGGGAGACCGCTTCTGAGGCAATCTCTACTGCTGGCGGAGTCTCGGCGCGGCACATCTCCATGACGAAAGGGCACCGCGTAGCGAAGGCACATCCACTCGGAGGATTCCACGGGTCTGGCGGATCGGCGCGGACATGGAGACGACGACGCAACTCTGCCGCTCGCTCCGCTCCTCGCGAACCGACCTGCGGTACCGACGCCAGGAGGGAGGCCGTGTAGGGGTGTTGCGGGTTCCTGATGACGTCATCGGCGGGTCCAACTTCGACGATCCGGCCGAGATACATCACGGCGATTCTGTCGCTCATACGCTGTACGACCGCGAGGTCGTGACCGATGAAGAGGTAAGCCAGCCGGCGGTCTCGCCGCAATCCCTGGAGAAGGTCGAGCACCTGGGCCCGAGTCGACACGTCGAGCGCGCTCACGGCTTCATCCAGAATGATCAGATCCGGGTCGGTCATCAAGGCGCGGGCAATCGCGATCCGCTGGCGCTGGCCCCCAGAGAACTCGTGGGGGTACTTGGCGAGGTCGGCTGAGCGAAGCCCCACCGCGAGGAGCATGTCAGCCGCCCGTTCCACGGCCGCCGGCCCTCGTTCCAGCCCATGAACCGTCAGCGACTCGGTGAGGGTGGACCCGATGGACATTGAAGGATCGAGCGACGAGTACGGGTCCTGGAACACCATCTGGAAACGGCGCCTGAGCATTCGCAGGTCCTTGCCTTTGGCGCGAAGGACGCTGTTGCCGTCGACGCCTATTGCGCCGGAGGTGACTGGATTGAGACCGGTGATAGCTCGCGCGACGGTGGATTTACCAGAGCCCGACTCGCCAACGAGCCCAACTGCTTCGCCCGGCGCAATCTCTAGGTCTACCTCGTTCACCGCGTGCAGGACTTGGCGCGGACGCCCCACCGCACGCTGACGCACGAACTCCACCGTGACTCGCTCTAGATTCAAGATCGGATTCATCGTGCACCCTCCAGGACCAGCTCGTCGGATCGCAGGCAGCGGTGGATTCGCCCCGCGCTTCGGCGGAGAGCCACCGGGCTAATCGTGCATGCGTCGGTCGCAAAGGCGCAGCGGTCCGCAAACCGACAGCCTGGGAACTCGCGGTCGACGCTCGGCACGCTTCCGGGGATGCCGGCGAATTCCCGCGTGGAATCGAGCGCGAGGATCGACGACAGCAGGCCGCTTGTGTACGGGTGCTGCGGGGCGTTGAACACGTCAGCCGTGGAGGCCTGCTCCACCAACTCTCCGGCGTACATCACGCCGACTCGATCGGCGACTTCGGAGACCACGGCGAGGTCGTGCGTGATGAGTAGGACGCTCATGTCGGACTCGGCCCGAAGCTCCGCGATGAGATCGAGGATCAGGGCTTGGACCGTCACGTCGAGCGCTGTTGTCGGCTCATCCGCGATGAGCAGCTCGGGCTCGCATGCGAGGGCCATCGCGATCATTGCTCGCTGACGCATCCCACCGGAGAAGTGGTGGGGGTAGCGCTCGGCGTTCCTGGCAGCGGTGGGGATGCCGACTCTCGAGAGCAGACTGACGGCACGGTCCCACGCTTGTCGCCGCGTGGCACCGCGGTGACGCCGGACGCTCTCGGCGATCTGCTCACCGATCGTGTAGGCCGGGTTGAGGCTGGTCATCGGCTCTTGGAAGATCATCCCCACTCGTGAGCCTCGGACCTGGTCGAGTTGCTTCGAGGTCGCCCCGAGCAGATCGGTCTTTCCCAGTCGGACGTGGCCACCACCAATGCGGGTGCCGCGACGCGGCAGGAGTCCGAGGATGCTCATTGCCGAGACGCTCTTGCCCGAGCCGGACTCTCCGACGAGGCCGAACACCTCGTTCCGTCCGATGGTCAACGACAGGTCTCGCACGGCCGGTGACCACCCGGAGACTGTGCGGAACTCGACCGTCAGATGGTTGATGTCGAGCACGTGCTGGCCGACCAAGTCGGTGTTCATGACTTCCGCTCCCGTCCGATGGAGTCACGGATGCCGTCGCCCAGGAGATTGAAGGACAGCACCAACAGGGAGATGAGCACACCGGCGGCGATGACGGGCACAGGGTGCTGTGACATCTGCGGGACTGATCGGCCGAGGACCGCTCCCCAACTGGACTGAGGGGGTTGGACGCCCAGCCCGAGGAAGCTGAGCGACCCTTCCGCGAGGACGGCCGTCGCCATCGTCAGCGAGACCTGGACGAGCAACGGCGACAAGGCGTTGGGGAGAATGTGGCGCATCAGGATCCGGAGCGGACTGCAGCCGACGGTTTTGGCGGCAGCGATGTAGGTCTCGTTCAGCACCGCCAACCCGGCCGCCCTCGCCACCCTGAAAAGCCGCGGACCGTAGACGACGCCGATCGCGATCATTGCGTTCGTGAGGCCGGGTCCTGTGATGCCGATGATGACCACGGCAAGCAGGAGTGCCGGAAAGGTCATGATGGCGTCTGCGACTCGTGACAGACAAGCGTCGACCCAGCCACCTGCGAACGCTGCTATGAGTCCGGCCGGTACCCCGAGGATCACGGAGAACCCTGTCGCCTGCACCGCAGCCAGGAGTGTCGTTCGGCCCCCGTACAGCAGGCGGCTCAGTACATCGCGGCCAACATCGTCGGTCCCCAGCGGATGCCTCGCGCTGGGGCCTTGGAGCGTGTCGGCCAGGACCCCACGATCGAAGGGATACGGGGTGAGTAGCGGCGCAAGGATGCAGACCGTCGTGATGACGACGACGAACACCAAGGCGGCCACAGCCAGAGGCTGACGTCGGAAGCGGTCGACGCCACCGCCGCGGGTCAATGTCTGACGCAGTCCCCTGCCGCGCTCTCGGGACGCAGTGACGTTCACGGCTTGACTCCTGTTCACGCACGCACCCTCGGGTTCAACCATCCGTACGACAGGTCGATCAGGACGTTGACCAAAAGCACGATCATGGCGATGAAGATCCCGATGCCCAGGACCATGGGAATGTCGCGGGTGAAGACCGACTGCACCAGCAGTTGGCCGATGCCCGGGATGCTGAAGATCTGCTCGACGATCACGGTTCCGCCCAGCAGGCGCGCGATCTGGTTACCGAAGACGGTGACGACCGGCATCGCGGCATTGCGGCTCGCGTGCTTCAGGATCACCCGCGTGCTGCCAAGCCCCTTAGACCTCGCCGTTCGGACGTAGTCGAGCTCTAGCACATCGGACACCGAGGCCCGAATGTGTCGAGTGAGTTCCGCGGCCACGGTCGTCCCGAGCGTCAGAGCCGGTAGGACCAGGAGATAGGCCCACTGGATCGGATCGTCGAACAGTGGCACGTAGCCGGTGGCATCGAATATTCCCAGTTGCAACGCCAGGACCAACACCAAGACGAGCCCGACGAAGAAGTCCGGGAGCGCCACACCCAGCGACGCGAGCAGGACGCCGATCCTGTCCCAGATCGAGCCGCGATGAACGGCAGTGCCGACCCCCAACGGGATGGAGATCAGCAGTGCCACGAGAAGCGATGCGATGACCAGGCTCAGCGTTGCCGGCAGCCGGTCAGTGATCGCGTCGAGCACCGGCCGGCCTCCGTCGAACGACGTCCCGAAGTCCAGACGCACCAGACCGGTCGTGTACTCCCAGAACTGGACTACCAATGGACGATCGAGCCCGAGTTCGACCCGTGTCGCCGCGATCGTCGCCTGGTCTGCGTCGGGGCCCGCGGCTGCCACCGCGGGGTCACCGGGGGTGATGTGGATCAGGAGGAATCCGATGACGGTGACCAGTCCTAAGGTGAGGAGCAGGATCCCGAGTCGTCGCAGGACGAAGGTCAGCATGAGCCGCCCCCGTTCAGCTGCATCCGACGCCTACGGTCACGTCGCGCCAGTCGTTGGCGCTCGACGCCAGATACGGCTCTAGCCCCGAGACGCATCCCTTCTTGTAGGCATAGATGATCGGGCGGTCGATGATCGGGACGGTTGCGGCGCTCTCGATCGTGATGCGGTTGGCCTCCTCGATCGCTTCTGCGCGGGCCGGGTCGTCAACGCTGAATCCCGACACGGCTTCGAGTGCGTCGGCGAGGTCCTCGCTGACGACCCCGCCTGGCGTGTAGGTGCCACCCGGCCCGACGACGATCTCGAGCGTCTGGAGGGGGTCGGCGCGGCCGCCCCATCGCACCATCCAGATGTCACCGCCGGATCCGTCTTGGAAGGCCGGGAGGCTCTGGCTGATGTCCATCGTCTTGACGTCGAGGGTGATGCCGACGTCCTTCAGTTGCTGACTGACCACGTCGAACATCTGGGTGTAGTCGGACAGGTTCAGGAGCAGGAACCCGAGAGTAAGACCGTCGGGGTAGCCCGCCTGTTCGAGAAGCTCGCGGGCCTTGTCTGGGTCGAATGCGTAGTCGTCTTCGGCGCCGTCGATGTGTCCCGGCTGGCCTTTGGGGATGAGCTGCACGGTGGGTTCGGTGGTGCCGAAGCCCAGGGCCGCCGCGATTGACTTACGATCGATCGCGTACATCAGTGCCTGGCGAACCAGTGGTTCCCCAAGGGCGCCTGACGTGTTCAGGTACATCGTCCATCGGCTGCCGGACGGGTTGATCTTGACCTCGAGTCCCGCGCCCTCCGCGGTGGCTATCTGTTGTGGGGTCACGCTGGCCACGGTCGCCTCGCCTGAGCGGACAGCGTTCAGACGGGTCGTCTCGTCGGTGACGTACTTCATCACCAAGCGCTTGGGTCGGTCCTTGACCCCATCCCAGTAGTCGTCGTAGCGCACCATCGACGTCGACTCGTTCGGCGTGAACTCTTCGAGGACGAACGGACCGGTGCCGACAGGGTCCATCTCGAGGCCGCGTCTTCCGAGCGCGGCAGGGCTAATCATCATGCCAATCTGCGTGCCGAGCGCGTAGATGAAGCCGCCGTCGGGTGCGGTGAGGGTGATAGCGACTTCGGTCGGCGAGGTCGCCTCGACTGAGGCGATCTGCGCCGCGGCGGCACGGAAGGTCGAGCCGACATCAGCGTCAAGAGTCTTCGCGGCCTCGAGGTTCTCCTTCACTGCCGTGGCATCGAATGCGGTGCCGTCGTGGAAGGTGACTCCTTCGCGCAGTGTGAGCGTCACGACGGTCAGGTCATCGGAGTACGACCATTCCGTTGCGAGCTGTGGGATGGGGGTGCCCTCTTCGTCGAAGCCGATCAGACGGTCGAATACGGCATAGAGCGGTGATTGGCTTGGCCCTGAGTCGTTCTTGGCCGTTCGCGGATCCATGGTGCCGTTGGGCTGCGGGTTCACGTCGAGCACGGTGATGGTGCCGTCCGGGTCCGGTGTGGAGTCGGTGCTCCCGTCCGCTCCACCACATGCCGTGGTCGTTGCAATACAGAGAAACGTCAGGACGGTGAGCAGCCTCGAGCGCATGCCAAAACTCCTTGGGTCTGCCGGGCGGGCGCCGCGACACGTGTGACCCTAGTCATACAGGTTGCGGTCCGACAACAGTCACAGCGAGGTTTTTCTACACCTGTCGCTTTTTGTTATTGTCGGACGTTTGGATTACCATTCGAACCAGGCTGCGAACTGAACTCGCACGCCCTGCCGACCGAAGGACCTGATGATGACCTTGAGCCTGCCCACCGAGATGCGCTGCGTTGTCGCGCCCGAGCCCGGCGGCCCGGAGGCTGCTGTGATCGTGCGTCGATCCGTCCCGCGCCCGGGCGCCGGCGAAGTGCTGGTGCGAGTCCTCGCGAGCTCGGTCAGTCGTCCTGACACGATCCAGCGGCAGGGCCTCTACCCCCCGCCGCCGGGCGCCCCCGACGTTCTGGGTTTGGAGCTCGCCGGCGAGGTCGCCGAGGTCGGGGACGGAGTCGACGGTTGGAGCATTGGGGACCGCGTGTGCGCTCTGACGATCGGCGGCAACGCCGACTACGGGGTTGTGCCCGCCGAGCATCTGCTTCCGGTGCCCCAGGGACTCACGATGCTCGAGGCCGCGAGCCTGCCGGAGAATCTTTGCACCGCGTGGGACGCCATCGTCCGTCGCGGTCCGGTCCGCGACGGCGAAACAGTGCTTGTGCACGGCGGGTCCAGCGGTCTCGGCTCGATGGCGATCCAACTCGCTCGGGCGCTCGGCGCGACCGTCGCAGCGACCGCGGGGAACGAGGCGAAGGTGGAGTTCTGCCGTCAGCTCGGCGCCGACCTGGCGATCAACTACCGCGAGGACGACTTCCTACCGGCGGTGAAGGCGTGGACCGACGACCGCGGAGTCGACTTCATCGTCGACCTGGTGGGAGTCGACTACATGCAACGCAACCTCCAGGCGCTTGCCCTGGATGGCCGCCTCTCTGTGCTCGCGACACTGTCATCGGAGTCGGTCGCGCCGGTCGACCTCCGTGTGATGCTGCGTCGGCGGCTCACGATCAAGGCTGCGACCCTCAAGGCGCGATCGATCGACGAGAAGGCGGAGGTCATCCGGGGGCTGCGCTCCGATGTGTGGCCCTTGCTCGAGTCCGGTGCGGTCAAGCCAGCACTCGACAGCGCGTACCCGCTTGAGCAGGTCGCCGCAGCCCACGCTCGTCTCGAATCGAGCCAGCACATGGGCAAGATCGTTCTCGATCTAACCGCCTCCGCGTAGGGCGTTGGGAGTCCTTATGCGTGTCTATAACGGCCTCAGTGAGCTGACCTCCGCGGGCGGCACTGAGATCGGCGTCAGTGACTGGTTGACCGTGACTCAGGAAAGAATCGACCAGTTCTCTGAGGCGACCGGCGACCATCAGTGGATCCACACCGATCCGGTCCGCGCCGCGAGGGGCCCCTTCGGGTCGACCATCGCCCACGGCTTCTTGACGCTGTCCCTCGTTCCGTTCCTTGCCCAACAGATGTATCGGGTCGACGGCGTCAGCGTTGCGGTGAACTACGGTACGAACAAGGTGAGGTTCCCGCAGCCAGTGCCCGTCGACGCGCGACTGCGTGCCCGGGCCGAACTGGTGGAGTCGCGCACGGTCAAACTCGGGACGTTGGTGACCGTGCGGTTTACCATCGAGCTCGAGGGCTCGGCCAAACCGGCCTGCGTGGTCGAGGCCCTGACTGTCTACGCAGCGTAGCGACGGCGGGAGGTGCCGAAACGTGGACGATCCACGATCGGATCCGCCAGGGTGGCCCACGGAGTCGGCGATCACGGCCTTTTTCGACGGGCAGCTGCTCCAGGGCACGAGTCTGGAAAGGTTGATCGAACAGGCGGCGGCACTCGTGAGCAGCGCTGTCGGTCGGCGCCGAGCCGATGGGCGCGGGGCGGCGCGGGACGCGCGCGGCGGAGCGCTGTCGGTCGTCGCACCGGACGGAGCGACAGCCAGCTCGGTCGCCACTGGTGGGCTTGTCTGGGTGGACGCCAAACCCGGGTTGCTCGCCGCGCACTTCCTTGATCGTCTTGCCCTGACCGTGACCGTGGTGGAGCGTTGGGGCATCTCCGGCGCCAGCTCCATCTCACCGCCGATCGACCTCCTCCTGGATCCCTCGTCCAGCGAGGTCGCCCAGGGATGGGCTCGCAAGCAGCTCGGACTGACCGCCGGAGCACTGGTCCGGGTGGCAATCTGCAGCGGTCAGGCCGACCGCGTGGATGGCTTCGTCGCCACACTCGGGGACATCGAGCGCGTCATCGCGCGCACCACACGCCGCGACAAGACCGTGGTGCTGCTAGCAGCCGCCGACGTCGGACCGGTCGCCGTCCCCGGCGTCCCGACAGGAGTTCGGGCCGCGCACGGCCGAGTCGTGGAAGCCGACCACGCTTCAACGGCCTATCTCACCGCGCGTGACGCCTACCGGTTCGCCCGCCCCTCGCTTCACGACCGTGGCCCGTACCAGCCGGTCGCGGGTGTTTGGCTCGACGGTGGCCGCCTCTCCGGGCTTGCGGCGCTGTGCCGGCTCGATCGCACGGACATCGAGATAGTCCCCGATGTGAAGTCACTCGCCACGCTAGCCGAGCAGCACGGGGAACACGTCCTCCAGATGCTCGAGGCCTACGCGACGACGGACTCACTGCGCAAGGCTGCGGCCCAGGTCCATGTTCATCACAACTCGGTGACTTACTGGGTGCAGAAGGCTGAGGCCGAGCTCGGGTACTCCTTGACCGAGCCCTATCGTCGCGCCCAGCTTTTCATCTGCCTGTGCCTATATCGCCTGTGGCAGGACGACGGCGGGGAGTGACCCACACCGCTGCCTTGCTCGAAAGCCAGCGAAGCAGGCACACGACCGAGCCCAAGAGTCCCGACGTGTGCCTGCCGCCGTGCCCGGTGGGTGGAGCGGCGACGGGCAACCCAGTGGTCAGTCCGCGGAGATGACGTCGCCCACGGGCTCGAACTTCTTGGTCTCCGCGTTCCACGCGTACGGTCGGAACGACTCAATGCCAAAGGAATCCGACTCGCCGTCGACCGTGAAGCTCACGCCGTCGATGAACAGCGGTGCCTTGTAGTCCTGGGACTGCGCCGCCTTCATGATGCCGATGCGCGACAGACCGCCGTCAGAGACCGCGGCCTCCTCGAGGGCATTGACCGTGATGTCGGCCATTGCCCAACCGCTGAGGACGTAGGACGACGACGGGTCAGCGCCTGCGGCGGTCACCGCCTCGACGAACTCGAGGACAGCGTCGTCGTCCTCATACTCCTCGAGGATCGGCTCTTTGAACCACCGCAGGATCTCGACTCCGTCGGCGGCCTCGCCCGCGGGCTCGAACACCAGTTTGGCGTCCGTACAGTTGGACGGCACGATCACGAGCTCCGGCTCCCAGCCGGCCCGACCGATGGCGTTCATCATCGACAGGCAGTCAGTGCCGATGCCGCCGATGTTCAGCACCTTGGCGCCGGTCGCTTCCAGGGTCGATGCGGTGGTTGCCGGGTCGACGATCGGCTCGTTCTTGACGAGCCTGATGTCAGTGCCTTCGATGGCGGCCTCGAAGGCCTCCGCGTACGCCTGTCCTGACTCGTTCGGGTTCGAGGCCATGGCGACCTCGACTCCGTCCGGGTAGCGCTCCTCGATGAGGCGAGCGATCGCAGCCTCTTCGATGGACGCCGCGGGAAGGTCCTGGGTAGTCCACGGGAACTGCACCGGGTCGTAGTACTTCGGCACGCTCGATATCGCGTTGAGCAACGGGACGCACTGCTCGTTCTGGTAGTCCGACATGGCGTCGACCTGGCCGCCGCCCAACGTCGTCAGAACGTCGGCCTGGTCCTGGTCGATGAGTGCTTGGACGTTCGTTTTGGCGCGCTCGGGCGTGAACCCGTCGTCGCGCTTGACGACAGAGATCTCGACTCCGTCGATGCCACCGTTCTGGTTGGCGAGCTCGAATCGCGCCTCTGCGCCCTGGAGCACCTGGCCGATGGCCTGGGCGGCCGGGCCCGACAGGGCCGCGGAGATGCCCACGACCAACTCGTCGGTGATCTCCCCGGTCACAGCCGCGGGGTCGGCGCAGTTCTCGCTCGAGAGTGCCTCCTCCGCAGAACCGCTGGTCGTCCCGCCGGTGTTGGTGCCGCAGGCGCTGGCGAGGGCCAGGGTGATCGCCACTCCGATCACGCCGTACTTGCTGGTTTTCATCGTGAACTTCCTTCACTGCTCGCATCATCTGAGTTCGGCCCGGGCGGGTGCTCGGCACCTCCTGCCGCCACCGGCTCTTCGCCGGTGACTTTTCCTCCCGAGTTCTGGGTCGACGAGGCACGGCGTCGGGCCACCGGATGATCCGACGGCACGACCCGCACGAAGCGTCGGATGACGATCTGCAGTCGTCCCGCAATGCCTTCGGGCATGAAGAAGACCAGGACGATCAGCGTCACGCCGAACAGGACGCCGGAGATCGGTCCGGTGGTCCAGGTGCTGGTCAGCTCAGGCAGGAAGACCGTCACGGTCGATCCGATCAGCGGACCGAGCAGTGTCCCCGCTCCACCGATGAACATGGCCGTGATGAGCTCGATTGACTTCACGAGGGTGAAGGAGCCGCCGTCGGGCGATAGCGCTCCGACGTTCATCGCGAAGAGCCCGCCCGCGTAGCCGGTGATCGCGCCCGACAAGCCGAAGGTGATGACCTTCGTGCGGGCCACGTCGACACCGTTGGACCTGATGGCGACCTCGTGGTCGCGCACGCCACGCATGGCGATGCCCGTCCGGCTGCGCATGAGGTTGCGCACGAGGAGCATCACGACCACGAGCGAGACGAACGAGAGTCCGTACAACCACAGCCCTCGTTCGAAGCGGGTCAGACCGGTCCAGCTCGGAGGCGTGAGGAACTGCGACCTGATGAGCAGGCCGGCGGCACCTCCGGTGAAGTCGTCGAAGCGGCGGATGATCTCCGGGAAGGCGATGCCGAGGGCCAGGGTCACGAGCGAGAAGTAGAGGCCACGGATCCGTAGGGCAGGCACGCCCACGATGAGACCGACGGCGAATCCGAGTGCGGTCGCAACCGGGAGGGTCAGGAGCGGCGAGTAGGCGTAGTCCAGGATCAGGATGCCGGTCGCGTAAGCCCCCACACCGAAGAGGGCGGAGTGGCCGATCGACAACAGGCCCGTGTACCCCGTGGCCAGATTGAGGCCCACGACTGCGATGGCCGTGATCATGACGGCCGTCACCTGTGACATCCGGTAGACCGAGAGGGTCGTACCGATGAGTGCTAGCCCGGTGATGGCCCCGACGATGACGAGCGCAACGATCCGGTAGGCGCGGCTGCCTTCGGCGAGGAGTACGGGGCTGCGCTCCGTTCGGGGCTCGGTCGTCCGTTCGCGGTCGGTGACTGTCGGCATCACACACGCTCCAGTTCTTTGCTGCCGAAGAGGCCGTTGGGTCGGACCACGAGGATGAGGACGATCATGACCATGGCGGTGGTCTGCTGCATCGCGCCGCCGACCAGGGGCACGTACCCGGTGACCATGGCCTCGACGACGCCGATGATGAGGCCACCGATCACGGCCCCGGCGAGGCTGTCCAGCCCGCCCAGCAGCGCAGCGGCACAGGCCCCGATGAAGATCGGGAACATCGTCGTGACGGACAGCTGTTCAGGCGCCAGCGGCGTGGCGAGGGATCCGGCCAAGGCGCCGATCGCACCTGCCAGACCCCAGCCCAGCATCAGGATCCGACTGGTGTTGACCCCCGTCAGCGCAGCGGACTCGGCGTTGTCGGCCACGGCCCGCATGTGCAGGCCGAGCTCGGTCTTGGTGAAGAGCACGGTCATGAGCAGGGTGACAACGGCCAGCGCGACCCACGTGACGACGGTGTCGCCGTACACGCGCGCACCGAAGAGCTCGAAGTAGTCGTCCAAGCCGTTGGGCACGATGCTGGGCATGACCTTGGTGTCAGTCCCCCAGATCAGGGCGACGGCGGCGTTCAGTCCGCTGAAGAGCCCGAGCGCCACGATCAAGGTCGCGAGCTCGCTCTTCTTCTGGACGGGGCGAATCAGGCCGCGTTCCGCTGCGGCGCACAGGAGGAACCCGGCAAGCATGCCCGCGATCACCGCCGCCCAGACGGGCAGTCCCGTACCGACGAGCCACCAGGCGAAGAAGGCGCTGAAGAGCGCGAACTCGCCCTGGGCAAAGTTCAGGGTGCCAGTGCTCCGGTAGACCATCACGAGCGCGAGCGCCAGGAGGGCGAAGATCGACCCGTTGGTGACACCTGCGAGGAGACGTTCGACGAACAGTTCCATGGAGGTCTCCTCAGTAACCCAGGTAGGCGCGACGGAGCTCGGTGTCCTCACGGAACGACGCGGGCGTTCCGGTGCGGACCATGCGCCCCACTTCGAGCAGGTTGACCGACGAGGCTAGGTCCATGGCCAGCTCAGCGTTCTGCTCGACGATCAGCATCGAGGTGGAGTCCTCGCGGTTGATGTCGCGCAGAGTGGCGAACAGGTGTTGCACGATGCGCGGAGCCAGGCCAAGGCTGGGCTCGTCACAGAGCAGCACACGTGGGCGCGCCATCAAGGCTCGGGCGACCGCAAGCATCTGCTGCTCGCCTCCGGACAGCGTTCCGGCGCGCTGGTCGACCCGTTCGGCGAGGACGGGGAACACCGTCGTCCACCGCTCGATGTCGTCCGCGATACCCGCCCGGTCCCCGCGCAGTGCAGCTCCGACGCGGAGGTTGTCGAGCACCGTCAAGGTGCCCAGCGTTCCTCGACCCTGAGGAACCAAGGACACACCGGCACGGACGACGTCCGCCGGCTTTGTCCCGATCTCCACGCCGTCGACTCGGACGCTGCCTCGCCGATCGATCAGCCCACAGATGGCGCGCATCGTCGTCGTCTTACCGGCGCCGTTCGCTCCGAGGACGACAACGACCTCGCCGGCGGGGACCGAGATGGAGATGTCACGAACGACGTCCGCCGCCCCGTACCCGGCACTCAGTCCCGAGATCTCGAGGGCGCTCATGCCGCTGCCGTGCCCAGGTAGGAGGCCACGACGTCTGGATTCTCCTGCACTTCTCGCGGCGCGCCCTGGGCGAGGACGCGTCCGAAGTCCAAGGCGACGACCGAGTCGGAGATTCCCATGACCAGACCCATATGGTGCTCGACCAGGAGAACGGAGAATCCGAGCGACCGGCTCAGGTCTTTGATCAGCACACCCAGCTCGTCGACCTCGGAGTGGGTCAGACCGCCGGCCGGCTCATCGAGCAGAAGCAGTTGAGGGCGGGCGATGAGCGCTCGTGCGAGCTCGACTCGCTTCAGCGTGCCGAAGGGCAGCCCGTCGGCGTCCTCGAGGGCGACGTCGACGAGGTCGAGGCGCTCGAGGAGCTCCCATGCGTGGTGGCGAACCTGCCGGTGGGCGCGCCGCGACGCGGGCAGGCCGAGCATTGCGGACACGAAACCGGTGTGCCCGAGCGCGGAGGCGCCTGACATCGTGTTCTCGAGCACGGACATGGAGGGGAAGAGCGCGAGGTTCTGGAACGTCCGCGCAATTCCCGCTCCCACAATGCGGTGCGGTCGCATGGCGAGCAGGTCTGCGCCCTGGAAGCGGATGGTGCCGACGGTCGGTTCGTAAACCCGGGTGATGCAGTTGAACAAGGTTGTCTTGCCAGCCCCGTTCGGTCCGATGAGTCCGCAGATCTCACCGTGGCCGACGCTGAAGGACACACCCGTGAGGGCGTTGATGCCGCCGAACGAGATGCCGATCCCCTCGATATCGAGGACGTTCTGTGCATTCACCGCAGTCTCCTGATCGCGCTCCGTGCCACGAACACCCGTGTGCCGTGGATCACACCATACAACTTTAGACAACGTAGTTGAAGTCGAACCTTTAAAAGTTCTGCCAGATCCTCGGAAGGGTCGGCCTAGTCGCGCCGGCGTCAGTGTGCTGCGCTCGACGCCTGTGCCCGCACCGGCACAGCTGCGCCGTCGTTTTCTCGCAGGCCACGGCCGACGCGGTAGGCGAAGAAGGAGATAAGGACGCCGACGATCCCGAGACCTGCTCCTCCGAGCATCGCGAGGCTGTAGCTGCCTGTCAGGTCTCGGATCAGACCCCACAGAGGCAGTGCGGCGGCGAGCCCCACTGCGAACGCCGACAGGGCGAATCCGTAGACCACGGCGAAGCGCTCCTGGCCGACGGCCCGCAGGGTCACGAGCGGCACGATGATAGTTGGCACAGAGAGCGAAAGGGCGGCCACCGGCAGCAGGAGGAAGAGCACTCCCGCTCCCAGGTCTCCGAACAGGGCGATCATCGGAAGTCCCAGGGCGAACAGGCAGACCAGCACGGCGTACAGGGCGATCACGCCCAAGCGGTCGTGAAGGTAGCCGAGAATGGGCTTGGCGACCAAGCCACTGACCGAGTAGACCGAGACGAGCAGGCCGGCTGTCGTCGCACTGACACCGAGGTTGTCGTACACCGCGGGCTGGACGCTGACGAACGCGGACTCGAGGGCGAAGAGGAAGAACGCGGCCCCGAGCAGAGTCGTCACGACGACGAAACCCCGTGTCAGACGCGGTCCTCCGTCTCGCCGCGCACGAGGGTCAGGCACGTCCACCGTGATCTCGGACGGTTCGCGCACCAGGAAGATGGCGGGCAGCACGGCGAACAGGACGACAAATGCCGCGATGGCCGTGAACGCTCCCGTGAACCCGAAGCTGGCCACGATCGGGGGAAAGGCGAGACCCCAGAGGAACCCACCGAACGAAAACCCGGTGGCCACGATCCCCACGACGGTCCCGCGGCGACTGTGGGTGTGCCAGACGGTCGTGAGGTGTGTTGCCACGAGATAGGTGCACCCCGTCCAGGAGACGCCGAGGACCGCCGACCAGGCGTAGAAGGCAGCCAGATTGGGCGCGACACCCATCCCAGTGAAGCTCGCAGCCACACCGATGCTGCCGCTGATCGACATCACCCGAGCGCCGTGGCGCTCCAGCAGCCGGCCCGCGGAGGAGTACACCGCGGCCGTCGCGAGCGTGAAGACCGAGTACCAGATCAGGTATCGGCCGGCACCGACCCCGAAGTGCTCAGTGCCAGGCACCACCGTGAAGCCAGCAGCAGCAACGGTCGAGACAGTCACCATCATGCCGAAGGCGGCGATCGTGGCCATCAACCGCTGCCTCCGGTACCGGCGATCGAGCGGCGCGTGAGAGCGATCGTCAGGAATGGGGGTCATGGGCTTCCACCTCAGGTGCTGGGGACGGTCGTGCTGGCGTCACAAGTCGACGTACGCCACGGTCAGGTGCGCTTGAGCTGGACCTGCTTCCACTCGAGCAGTTCCTCGACACCGGCGAAACCGCCCTCACGTCCGATACCGGACTTCTTGTAGCCGCCGAATGGCAACTGGAAGGAGCCGCTCGAGAGGTTGACGCTGATGTTGCCGGCCTCGAGGCGGAGCGCGATCGGGATCGCCCGGGCCTCGGACATCGTGAAGATGCCGCCCGCGAGACCGAACTCGGAGTCGTTGGCCATCTCGATGGCCTCTTCCTCGGTCTCATAGGGCTGCAGGGTGATGACCGGACCGAACACCTCTTCCCGAACGATGCGCATGTCCGACGTGACGTCGGCGACCAACGTGGGGCGGACGAAGTAGCCGTGCTCCAAGCCGTCTGGCCGGCCGCCCCCAGCGAGGATCGTGGCGCCCTCCGCTCGGGCGATGTCGATGTAGCGCTCCACTTTGTCGCGATGCGACGCCGATACCAGGGGGCCGACGTCCGTGGCCGGATCGGACGGATCGCCGACCACGAGACCGTCGTAGTAGTCTGCGAGCGCGTTCCGCCAGGCCTGCTCCTTCGCCTTCGGCACGAACAGGCGCGAGTAGGTTGTGCAGATCTGTCCGGCCTGGGCCATGGTCCCCGCGAACACCAACGGGGCGTGCTCCACGGGATCTAGGTCATCCAGGATGATCCCGCCGGATTTGCCGCCAAGCTCGAGCGTGAGCGCCGTGACGTTGTCGGCAGCGTCCTTCATGATCTCGATGCCGGCCTCGGTGCTGCCGGTGAAGGAGATGTAGTTGAACTCCGGCCGCTTGGTGATCGCTCCGAGCGCTTCACGACGCCCGGGAAGGAAGCTGACCTGGCCAGCCGGGATCCCGGCTGCCTCGATGGCCTCAGCCAGGACGAAACTGCCCAGCGGGTTTTCCGTGGCGATCTTGATGACGATGGGGCATCCGGTGAGGAGAGCAGGTGCCATCTTGACCACGGAAACGTAAAAGGTCGTGTTCCACGGCACGATCCCGAGGACGGGGCCGATCGGCTCTCGCACCAGCAGGGCTTCGAGGTTGCCGACCGTGACGCGCTCTGGGTCGTCCGAGAGGCGCTCGACGTATCCGACGTGCGCTCGGACCAAGGCGGCTGCGCCAGCGGCCATCACCTGACCACTGCGGATCGTTCCACCGAAGTCATGCACGTAAGCCTGCGCCACGCGGTCGGCGCGCGCTTCGATCTCGACCGCGAGGCGCTCGAGGTACTCGGCGCGCTCGGCGTAGGTGAGGCGTCGCCACGGATCGTTCGCGAAGGCCTCCACCGCAGCCGAGATGGCGCGGTCGACGTCTGCCTCGGAGGCCTCCGGGATCGAGCCGATGACGTCCTCGGTCGTCGGGTTGATGATGTCGAGCCGGTTCGTGGTGGCGGGCTCGACCCACACACCACCGATGAACAGGGTGTTCCGGGTGAACAGGTCCTGGTCGAGCCGCTGCTCGGTCGTGATCGTCATGATGTCCCTTCGTCGGTGCGAGTTTCAGTGGTGGGCGATGACGCTGCGGGCGACGCCGCCGCCGGTGAGCATCCGCGCGTAACCGTCATTGATGTCGTCGAGCGCGATGTTCTGGGCAACTAGGTCATCGAGGTTGAAGCGACCCTGCAGGTACAGCTCGGCGTAGTAGGGGACGTCGACCTTGAAGTTCGACGAGCCCATCCACACGGCCCGCACGCTCGCGCCACGCAGAATCTCGGCACTCGGGAGCTCGAAACGCGAGCCCGGAGCCTGCATCCCGACGATGTAGACGGTGCCGTCGCGGCCAAGCATCCGGTACCCCTGGCCCAGCGGGCCGGGAAGGCCCGTCATCTCGAAGACGTGGTCGACCCCGTGGCCACCCGTGATCTCGGCGACTGCCTCCACCGGATCGACGTCGCGAGCGTTGACGCCGTGCGTGGCCCCGAACTTCTTCGCCAGCTCGAGCTTCTCGTCCTGGACGTCGACGGCGATGATCTTGCGGGCGCCGACCAGGGCCGCCGCCTGGATGGCGTTGAGCCCGACTCCACCAGCACCGAACACCACCACGGTCTCCCGAGGACGCACCTCCGCGCAGCGCATAACGACCCCCGCACCCGTGGCGACGGCGCAACCCAGCACCGCCGCACGGTCGAACGGCACTCTCGGATCGACGGCGACGAGCATGCTCTGGTGCACGATCGTCTGCTCGGCAAAGCTGCCGATCCCGAGGAACTGCCACAGCGGATCGCCGTCAGCGGTCGTCATGCGCGGAGGCTCACCAGCAGCTCGCGCCGCGCGTTCGGGGTGACGGCACCAAATGGAACGGCCTTCACGACAGTTGTCGCACTCGCCGCAGGAACCGACTCCACAGCCCACCACGTGATCGCCGATCGCGAACTCCGTCACCCCGTCGGCCACCGCCTTGACGACGCCGGCGAGCTCGTGGCCGAGCAGTGCCGGGAACGGGGTCCCGCGGTCCTCAGAGACGAAGTTCCAGTCGCTGTGGCACAGCCCCGAGGCCTTGACGTCGACCAGGACCTCGCCGGGCCGAAGGTCCGAGAGGCGGATCTCGGACAACGTGAACTGGTTGGCGGCCACGCGGTCGACCACCGCCGCCCGGACGTTCTGGCCAGGTGCGGGAGTCGTCGTCGGGAGCGTCGTGCCGGTCATGCGTTGACCCTTTCGGTCTCGCGGGCCGCGGACTCGCGGACCGAGTGTGCGTGGGCGAACCCCGGGTAGCCGGAGGCAGCCACCTCGGAACAGGCAGTGCGGTAGTGGCCGAAGCCGCCCAGGTAGGCGAGGAACACGCGAGGTTTGCCCGGCACGTTGACGCCCATGTACCAGGACGCGGCCTTCGGATAGAGGGTGTGGCTGGCGAGCTCGGCCACCCGCGCGACCCAGTCGGCCTGCGCCTCGGCCGTGGCCTCGGTGCGGGAGACGCCCTCACGGCGCAGGTGCTCCAGATAGTCGGAGATCCACTCGACGTGGTGCTCGATCGACGCCAGGACGTTCGTCAGCACCGCCGGGCTTCCCGGGCCCGTGACCGTGAACAGGTTCGGAAACCCGTGAACGGCGAGACCGAGGTAGGACCTGGCGCCCTCGGACCACGCGTCTGTCAGGGACTGCCCGCCGCGACCGGTGATGTCGATCCGCTCGAGGGCGCCGGTGACCGCGTCGAAACCAGTGGCCAGGACGATGGCATCGAACTCGTGCTCGTGCCCGTCGACGACGATGCCGTGTCGACTGAATCGCTCGATCGGGGTCTCGCGGATGCTCACCAGTGACACGTTCGAACGGTTGAACGTCTCGTAGTAGCCGGTGTCGAGAGCAAGTCGTTTCGTGCCGATCGGGTAGTCGTGCGGCTCGAGCAGCTTCGCCGTCGCAGGGTCCTTAACGATCTGGTTGATCTTGTCGCGCACGAACTGCGAGACGAACTCGTTCGCCACCTCAGAAACCAAGGTGTCGTTCAGCGTCGCGGCAACACCGAGCCCCGTCGTACGCCAGCGACGCTCGAGCTCGCCGCGTGCCAGCACGGGATCGACGTCGGCGAAGGACCCTATGGGCTGCTCGCCGAGGATCCCTGCGCGCGTGTGCGTGGCCGCCTCCCGGAGCACGGGGTAGTTCTGCTTGGTGACCTGCCGCTCCCGTTCGGTCAATGGCCGGTTGGCTGCCGGCACGGTGAACGTCGCCGTGCGCTGAAAGACCGTCAGTTCCGCGGCCTGCTCGGCGATGAGGGGAATCGACTGGATCCCGGACGACCCAGTGCCGATCACCGCCACGCGCTGTCCGCTGAAGTCGACCCCGCCCTTCGGCCAGCGGCCGGTGTGGTGGATCGGGCCGGTGAAGGTCTCCATGCCCGGAAAGCTCGGCTCGGACGGCACGGACAAGTTGCCAGTGGCGGCGATGAGGTACCTCGCCTCAAAGGTGGCGTCGCGATCGGTCTCCACGATCCAGACGTCGCGCTCCTCATCGAAGGCCGCCGAAGTGACGGTCGTGTCGAACTCGATACTGCGGCGTACGTCCCAGCGATCAGCAACGAAGTTGATGTAATCCAGGATCTCCGGCTGCGCCGCGTACCTCTCGGACCAGTCCCATTCCTGCTGAATCTCCTCGTCGGAGTAGGAGTAGAACTCCGACTCGAAATCGCACCGTGCGCCGGGGTAGCGGTTCCAGAACCAGGTGCCGCCGACGTCCTCGCCGCGCTCGAGGACCTTGACGTCGTAGCCGAGCTCATCGCGCAACCGGTGGATCAGCAGCATTCCGGAGAATCCCGCCCCGATGATGACAACGTCGTGGCGCGAAGGTTCGGTGGTGGACTTGCTCATGACACTTCCTGTCTGTTCGTGAACACCGCGTTGCGGAGATACGCGGCAAGCCATTCGATGGCCTCGTTGCTGGCAGGCAGGACGTTCACCATCTGAAAGAACGCGTGCATCTGCCCATCGAAAAGCCGTAGTTGCACCGGTACGCCAGCGGAACGAAGTCGCGCGGCGAACTCAGTGCCTTCATCCAGGAGGGGATCGTGCTCTGCCAGGACCATGGCCGTGGGCGGGAATCCGGCGAGGTCATCAACCCGGAGAGGGCTCGCCCGGAGGTCGCTCCGATCCGTGGCTCCGAGGTAGTGGTCGAGGAACCAGCGCATGCTGTCGCGGGTGATGAGGAGTTGGTTCTGCGGATCCACATACGAGGGTCGATCGACGTCGGTGTCGGTCACCGGGTAGACTAGGAGCGCTGCAGCGATCTCCCGGCCCGCGTCGGCTGCACGCAACGCGGTGTTGATGGCAAGGTTGCCTCCAGCGCTGTCGCCGGCGACGACCCACCGCCCTGCAATTCCCGGAACATCGGTGAGTTCACTCGCCGCCCACTGAAACGCGTCCCAGGCGTCATCAACCGGGACGGGGAACGGGTGCTCCGGCGCGAGCCGATAACCGACCAAGATCACTGTTGTGTTCGCTGCGGCCGCGAGGGTGCGAGCGAGGGTGTCGTAGCCGTCGATCTCCCCGAGGACGAAGCCGCCACCGTGGAAGTAGACGACTACACCCCGCGAACTGGAAGACGGGACGAAGATCCGTACGGGGAAAGTCGCTCCGTCCCGCGCAGGTACGGACTTGTCAAAGACTCGATACATCTCGGGACCACGGCCAAAGGCCACCCAGGCGCCGGCACCCGCGGCACGGGCTTCCGCGGGCGAGGAGTCGACGAGGGGGCGCGTGCGGTTCTGCGCGATCGCCTCCAGCAGCAGCTGCGTAGACTTGTCGATCAAGTGTTCCTCGCCCTCTCGGCCGCCGGCGCTTTCGAGCGCAGGTCGGCTTCGTCCACCTGAATGTGACCCAGCCCACTGGCCGGAGCTCACTCAGTATTGAGGCTCGAACGGCGCCAAAGCATTGAGCAGATGGCACAGATGTGTGACGCCCGTCTCGCCAAATGGCAGCGACGTTCAGGACAGCGCCTCGTAGATTGCCGAAATGTAGGCGTTTGAGCGGTCCGACCCGATGATCCCGGGAGCCATCTTGTTCATGGCGTAAGCGATGGTCACTCCATCGTCTGGATGCATGACCACCATCGACCCACCCCAACCACCCCAGAAGCACGTTCGGCGACCGTCATCCGGAATGGAGGGCACCGTCCGCGGCTCCGGGAGCGCGAACCCGATCCCCCACCGCAGAGGGACGCCGAGCACGAGATCGATGCCATTGGCCTGCTCTTCGAATATGCGGTCGATGGTGTCCGGGCTGAGCATCTTCTTCCCGTCCACGACGCCTCCGCGGGAGATGGGGGACAGCATCCTGGCCAAGGAACGTGCGTTGCCGTGACCGTTGTGTGCACCCATGTCGGCCCGGCGCCACCCGATCGTGTTCGCTGCTTGGGCATCGCCGACGGGTCCGGTGAACGTCTTGACCATCGGATGATCGGGCGGGACTGCACTGAAGTCGGAACCAGTTGGCGGCGGAGGGATGATCTCGGCGACACGGGGATCGTCGGCTTCAACGACGCCGATCTGGAAGTCGGCCCCGAGGGGAACCGCGATCTCCTCCCGGACGAACTCCTTGAACGTCATGCCCGTGACACGTCGCACGACTTCCCCGACGAGTTGTCCCAAGTTGCACGCGTGGTATCCCGATGCGGTGCCCGGCTCCCACCATGGCGCCTGACGAGCCAGTTGTGCGGTCGACCGCTCCCAGTCGTACATGTCTTCGATCACCCACGGCGTCTCCCAACCGGACACCCCGGACGTGTGAGACATGACGTGTCTGACCTCGATGGCTTCCTTGCCGTGGGCAGCGAACTCTGGCCAGTATTCGGCGACCGGGGTCGAGAGGTCGATCAGTCCCCGGTCGGCTAGCAGCAGCGCCGCCATGTTGGTGACGGGCTTCGTCGAGGACCACAGGTTTACGATGGTGTTATGGCGCCAGGGTCGCTCGCGGGCTGAGTCTGCGTACCCACCCCACAGGTCCAGAACACCATCGCCGTCGACGTCCACATGGAGCGAAAGGCCCAGCTCTTCGCCCGAACGGAGGTTGTGTGCGACGAGCTCGCGGACCTCCGCGAAGCGCTGATCGGCGAAACCGTGGAGTTCGTCGGACATCGGGCCCTCCTCAGGGCTTGTGCATGACCGTGACCGCTGTCACAGCCGCCCAGGCTAGAGCGCTGGAAACACTCAGTCAATAGTCCGACTGTTAGAGTCGGACTATAAGTCCACCGCCGAGTCCTGCGACACCGCGACCTCGCGCTCGGTCGTGTTGCACTGGCGCCGGAAGGTCCGGCGCACTCCTGGCGTAGCGGTCCGCCGTGAGCACTGACCATCGAAGGCACCCGATGATGTTCCTCGGGCCTGACCCGGTGGGGTGTCGTCAAGAGTTCCGTTGGATCGGGACCTCAAGCCGGCGCGATCGTCGTGCCGACCACGAGGCCGGGTGGACATCCGCCCTCCGTATGCACGAGCGACGAGCAGCCTTCCGGTCCGTTCGTACGCGCGTGATGCTCGAGTGCGGGGCGTTGCGGCAAATCAACGCGCCCGTCCCTGATGAGGCGCTAACCAGCCCCGCGACTCATTGACGCCATGGACGAGGCTCGCAATCTCCACGAGTTTCATCACGCGGACGTGGAGTTCCACCTGGGCCTGGCCCGACTCTCGGGCAACGTGATTGCGTCGATGATGTTGTCCAGCCTGAGTGGCGCAGTTTGCTAGATTAATGACGGAAGGGCTTGCAGGGTCGGATGAGTGGTGATCCATTGCACAGGATCTTCAGATCGAGCACCGGGGCCCTCTAGAACTGTTGGCCGCCGGCAAAGGCTCGGACGCCGGGGAGCTCGCGGAGCGACACACCACAGGCTTCGCAGAGCAAGTTGGGCTGCTGGCGCCGGAGGCGGCCGAGCTCTTCGCCCCACATGCGCTGGCCGTCTACCTAGACGGTATGACGTGACCGGCTCGGCCTTGAGGCGGTTGCGGGCCGGGGCCTCACTCACAAGATTCGTGGGTTACCGAGCAGGGGCTGCCTGCTTGGCCTATCCGACAATTGTGGGAGGCCCCGGTGTTTACCGAGCGTACGAGCGTTGGGCTCGATGTGCACGCACGATCGGTCGCGGCAGCGGCGATCGATGGCGTCACGGGCGAGCTGTGGCGGCCAGCCGCCGCAGCCGCGTCGCCTCCCGCACGGTGATCGTCTCGCCGCACCACTCGACGGCCTCGCCCAGGGACAGGCCCTCGACCTCGGTCAACTCCCGCAGCGCCTCACCCGCACGCTTCTCGGTCTCAGCCACCGCAGCGTCGCGCTCACCGATCGCGACCATGACCCGCTCGGCCAGGTCGATCACCCGGCGCTCCCGCTCCTCGCGCTCCTTGCGCCGCTTCTCGGCCATCTCCCGCGCCGTACGCCGCGCCTGCTGCTTGATCGTCTGCTGACTCATCCGGTCCTCACTCGTGTCGACATGGACTCTGACAGTCACCTACGACATTCCCGGTCCCCGAGCGATCACCGAACCCCAGAACCCTTCGAAATCCGCTCCCCACCGACTCACTGAGCCGTCCAGCCAGCCCGATCCGAACCCGACGCCCCAGCCGTCACCCGCGCCCCTCAGCGTCCCCCCAGATTTCCGCGACCGACGAAGTGCCACACACCTCTTGCATTGTCGGGGTGAAATCGTCCGGCGCAATGCGCTCGCCGCTCGATGAGCCCCGCGTCCCCATCGTGTCCGGCACGGCGACTCCAAGCAGAGCAGCGCTCGGATCGGACGACTCGCCGTCATCCCGTGCTGGCGGTGATCGCACCCACAACAACTCGCCCCCTAGGAGACCAACAGTGGCGCAACGGGCATCCACGGGATCGGGACGAGGCTGCGATGAGGAACGACAAGCACGAACAGGACCAACCAAGTCTCTGGGAGGAGCTGCCACCGCAACCACCGCGCAAATCAGCACGGCCTCGGCGAGCTGTGCAGTCTTCGTCACGACCGAGCACTCCCGCAAAAACCGGGAACGACAGCACCGGTGAACGTCTCTGGACCGCTGCAGATCTGGCCGACCACCTCGGCGTACCGGTCAAGACCATCTACGCCTGGCGAGCAAAGGGACTTGGCCCTAAAGGGTTCCGTGTCGGCAAACACCTGCGTTGGCATCCCCGCACCGTCGCGGACTGGACACTCACCGTAGAGCGCGACCAATGATCACGGCCTGCCCTCGCTGCGGGAAACCGTTCCCCGTCTCCGACCGCCCCAGGCCGGGCCGTCCGCGACGGTGGTGCAGCAGCGCCTGCCGCCGACTCGCGTCCGAGGAGCGACGAGCCGCCGAAGCAGGCCACACCGCCGTCACGTTCATCAAGGAAGCCACCAGCCTCGACGAACACGTCCACGCAGCCCTGGACTCCCCCGGCGCCTGCCGACGAATCCTGCGCGAACTCGCCGACCGCGACGCCCGCGGCGCATTCAAGGAGGCGAAGTGGAGCAGCGTCGCCGACGAGCTGGAGCGCCTTCGCCGGCCCCGCCCAGGCACGCACTGGCGCCGCCGGTGATTGCGCCGGACGCAACTCAACCGACAATGCACTAGGTGTGTGGCACTTCATCGCTGTATGCGCACCATGCTCGCCGTCGGTGTCAGCATCGAGCGCAGACGTCGGACGCGGAAGCGACCTGCAGGACGCTCGAGACTCGCTCGCGCGACTTCGAGAGCTCCGACATCGTTCTCGCCACGTCCGAACCGCTCGCGCTGCCGCGCTGCAAAGGCGGCGGAAGGACGCACCTCGGAGTGCACCGGGCCCTACCTTGAAGACCGGCGATAAGATCGGCCCCGGGCGCAGTCTCGCCACCCGAAAGCTCCCGGTCCCCTTCGAAATCCCGTCACGACCGGATGACCGACGTCCGCTGCCTTTCGAGCAGCTGACCAGTCCGGGCGATCGGGACTTTCGCTATCAGGGACCGGCCGGTCCTCGTCCGCCGTCCTCGTCCGCCATGAAGACGGGTTGGTAGCCGCGCGGCAAGTAAGGCCAGATCCGATCTATCCAGAGGTCGAGCTCTGTTCGAGAGAGCGCGATCTCGTTGGAGTTGTCGAACATCGTCTGGTTCAACCTCTCTATCTCGACCCCGGTGGAGTGTTCGAGGAGTTCACGTGCTGCGGTGCTGTGCTGGCGTGGAGGGGTATCCAGAGTTGCCTGCAACGCGTTGGGGACGCCAAGCGCGATCGCGGTGGTGGTGAGGAGCTGGTCGTATGCCTGGTCGGAGTCGGGGTAACGGGCTCGGAGTGCCAGGTACAGGTTGAGAAACCGCTGGGATCGTCGAGGCGTCGTGGAGAGCAGCGGCGCAACGGTTTGGATGAGTCCGAACTCTCGTTCGTCGAGGTTGAGCGCCGACGCGAGGGTGGTGGGCGACGGTGACGGGTTGTCACCGAGTCGCGTCCGGTAGCGGCGACTGCCGTCGGGGTTGGGGCCGCCACTCGTTCCCATGTCGTCTAGTGCGTCGTCTTGTTCGGGCCCTCGATGGCGGGCGTGGAGATCCGGGGTCGTGGACAGTTCGTCGGCGCCGTGAATCGATTCGAAGGCAAGCCCGAACAGGAGGTTCCGGGTCGTGGCTGCTGTCATCGGTCTCAACGTGAACGTGAGTTGGAAGATTTTCTCGAGGTAGGTGTTGGCATTCTCGCCGTCGACAGCACCGAGGAGGTGTTCGCGGGTCTCGCTCAGAGACCTTTCGAGCCGTTGTGGACTGACACCGACGACGACGGTGAAGAGCGGAAGAGCAAGGAGCAGATGGATGGCGGCGAGGACGTCGGCGACCGTTTGAGACTCGCAGCGGTCGAGGTCGTCGATGTACAAGATGATCCGCTCGAGTCGATCGTTGTCGTCAGAGTCGACGGCGTTCATGAACTCGACGAGGTCGCGCAAGTCGCGGTGTGCGAGTGCGACGACACCGAGATAGTTCTGATAATCGGTGCTCTCGGCTCGGTCTTGCAGATATGTGTGGAGCAGCCGGCTGCCGGTCAAGTCATGGCGCTCGCGGCGAGCGTTTTCAGCGCCAATCTCGGCGGCAGCAGCGGTGGCCCTAGCGTCCTGTAGTTCGGCTTGGGACGCTCGGAGCTCGTCCTCGGCGGCGGCCAGAGCGGCAGCGTGCTCGACCTGTGCCGCCTCCACCTGCCTGTCCAACCTGGCCTGAAGCCGCTCCGCAGGAGCGAGGAGGCGCCTTGCCGTCTGTTGTTGACGTTTGAGCCATGCAGCAGCCGACGATCCGATTGCGACGACCTGGCCGAAGTAGAGGGCTATCGATGCCGACGCCTGTCCCCAGTCCTCGACTAGGAACGCTACGAGGACCGCGACAGTGGCGACAACGACCCAGGCGTAGATCGCGATGGCGATCGGCGACCTCAGCCCTCCGACGGTCGCTAGCGCGCGTGCACGGTCTGCGGTGTCGCGGATTGATTCCGTGGCCGCGCGTAGCTCGGTCGCTGTTTCGGCGACGCTATTGAGACCAAGCTCGCCGGCGGCGCTGCGGACTTGGTCTGCAAGACCATCGTCTGCGGCGGCCACCGTGATCGTCTGCCAGAGGTCGGTAGCTCGGACCCTCCGGGCCTCGGTGACGGCGTCGTCACGGCGTCGTTGGGCGATGTCGAGGGCATCGTTCGCCTGGCGGACACGATCTGAGGCTGCTTGGACGCGAGCCTCGGCCACTGCGGTGACCTCTTCGGCACTTGTCAGATTCTCGATGGCTTCGCGGACTAGGGCTTGATAGCGGCTGGGACGTTCACTTAGCACATCGAAGATCTGGTCGATAAGGCTTGCCCACAAATTGCCGTCTTCGTAGTGCCATGCGTTGAACCAGACGTGCGCGACGTTGCGACAGAACGGAGAGCCGGGCACCTTGCTTTTCGTTAAGTCTCGAATGTTGGCCTCGACCTGTCGCATGAAGAACGACTTGCCGCTCCCCCATTCTCCGTAGATGCCGAGCACGAACGGCGGTGTCAGCGACCGTGAAGCGAGCAGCGATCCGAGTGCACGCGCGTCGTCGGAGACATCGAGCAGGTCGACCCTTGGTCCGCCATCGCTTGTCAGGCGCGTGTGGACTGGTGGCGCATAGCTGCTGCTGACAGCTCGTGACGTCGGTTGCAACATCTCGCGCAGTGAGTTGCGGCGGTCGCGTTCGATAAGTCGCTTGCTGTGTTCAATGATCCGCACCGCTTCGCCTTGCGCCGATTCACGCATCTCGCTGACGATCGCCGCACCCTGCTCGCGCGCTTCCTCACGTATGCGGGCTGCCTCGTGTCGAGCATCCACAATCAGGTCTGGAACCTCTTCGTTGGGCGACCCGGCACTGGACGACGTCATCAGAAATCACCGGACTTTCTCGCGGAGCTGCATGGCGACCATGCTGCACGATCGTCTCCACCGAGTTCACACAATCTCCGAGCCGAGTGCCTGGCCGCTCGAGGCTGCACCCGGACTTCCCACTGGGGTCGTTGCCCACGTCGGCCAAGATCACGGACGAGTGATGTGGTCCTGGTCGCGAACCTGGCACAGATCTGCTCAGTCCCAGTCCGCGCGAGGCGGAGATGTCCGTAATCACAGGCCGGGTCGGCACTTGCGCGCGTCGAGGGTGCGACTTGAAGTCGTGACTCGATCTCGCACCGCCTCGCAACTCGTGACAACCCAATCGAGCGAAAATAGCAAATCTCGACACGAGTCGCCGTAGGTTGGAGCGACGCGGTCACGCATTTAGCGTGAGTCGGCCACCGCGCGTCGAACACTGCGTTCGCGGCGCCCGGTCCGACCCCCGGAACAGCCATCGAAGATGCCGATATCGTTCGGCGACGCCTGGAGGCGGCCCACCATGCGACTCCGCAAGATCTACACGCGCTTCTACCGGTCGCTCAACTACGACTACCTCCGCGCCTCCCACGAGAACTACACACCCGACCCGTGGGACACCACCCCCAACGGCAGCGACTACCCGTTCGTCAGCCTCATGCTCGAACCAGACACCACCACCATCGTCGGCGCGAACGAGTCCGGCAAGAGCCAGATCCTCCGCGCCATCAAAGCCGCCCTCAACGGGACCGGGTACGACCGAAGCGACTTCTGCCGCTACTCCCCCTACTTCGGAGACGGCGCCGAGATGGTGCTCCCCGAATTCGGCGCCATCTTCACCGACATCACCCCGGACGACGTCAAGGTCATCTCCGAGATGACAGGAGCGACCGACATCGGCGACCCCACCCGCTTCGCCCTCTTCAGGATGAACTCCGCTTATAGGCTGCGCGCCTACGTCGAGACCAGCGGTGTCTGGTCCGAGGCTTACCAGGTCAAGAAGCCGACCCTCATCGAGAAGCTCCGAATGCCGGCCATCACCGAGATCGACGCCGACGTCCCGCTGCCCAACTCCATCCCCTGGGATTTCCTGATCGGAGACACACCGGACAAGGCGCTCAGCCGGGATTTCGTCACCTCGATCATCGACCGGTTCAAGACCCACTCGGGCCTGTTCGCCAACGAGACAACGATCCAAGGGTCCGCCGCAGCGATCGCAGCGAACTTCTCACCCGCGAACATCGTCGAGACTCCAGACCCGGCGACCTTGCAGCAGTACAAACTCGGCGCCGACCTCCTGTTCAAGGTGGCACGGATCGAGCGTGAACAGATCGCCGAACTCGCGAACGCGGTCAAGAACAAGAACGGCTACGCGTCCAGTCTCGTCGATACCCTCAACGACAAGATCGCCAGAGCCCTAAACTTCCCGAAGTGGTGGTCCCAGGACTCCCACTTCGAACTGGTCGTGTCGGCCCTCGACTTCGACCTCCAGTTCGAGATCCGCGACCGCACCGGCAAGTCGTACAGCTTCGACGAGCGCAGTGACGGCCTTAAGTACTACCTGTCGTACTTCGTCCAGTACCTCGCACACGAGCGTGCCGACGACACTCGGCCCGAAGTGCTGCTGATGGATGAGCCCGACCGGTTCCTCTCCTCCTCGGCGCAGCAGGACCTGCTCCGCATCTTTGAAGACTTCGCACACCCGCAGGACCCTGAAAGGAAGCCGGTCCAGGTCGTCTACGTCACCCACTCACCGTTCTTGATCGACAAGAACGACGCTCGACGGATCCGTGTTCTCGAGAAAGGCGAGTACGACGAGGGGACCCGAGTCGTACGCAGCGTCGCAGCCAACCACTACGAACCCCTCAGGTCGGCGTTCGGGAGCTTCGTCGCCGAAACCACCTTCATCTCGGGCTGCAACCTGGTCGTCGAGGGCCCCTCCGACCAGGTGCTCCTTGCTGGGGCGACACGGTGGCTCAAGACGGTCAAGGTCGCGTCACGTGACCGGCTCGACCTCAACGCCATTACGATCGTCCCGGCCGGCGGCACCGAACATGTGCCGTACATGGTCTACCTCGCCCGTGGCCGTGACGTCGAGAAGCCAGCGATCGTCGCTCTGCTCGACTCCGACAAGCCCGGCGACAAGGCCCGCCAAGACCTCCAGACGCGAGGGAACAACGGCAAGCCGGTCATGGACGACCGGTTCGTCCTCCAGATCGGTGAAGCCATCAACGCTGACGCGGTCGACAACCCTTGCGGAGCGATTGCGATCGAGGACCTCTTACCACTCAACATCGCGATCGACGCGGCAGCCCGCTACTGCCGCGAGTTCGTTCCGGCTGTCGACGTGCACGGCCTCAACCTCACCCAGGCGATGGTCTTCGGTGAAGACGGCTCAGATGCCGGAGTTAAGGGTCTGCTCGACGCGCTACAGAGCGCGATCGCCGCCGCCGCGAAGGTCGACGACTTCCACCTCGACAAGATCGCGTTCGCACGAGCGGTCACCGAAATCCTCGCGGGGGAGGACGACGACACCGGAACGCGAGTAACCACGGCTGCTGACCTCACGACCGCCCAGCAGAACTTCGGCACACTCCTGTCGCGGCTCGCCTACCTTCAGCGTGAGAGCGTCCGCGCCGGAGACGTCGACCAGATCTCATCGCGAATCAACCGCATCAAGCGCGAGTTCACCCGCACCCAGAAGGGAGCGGCACGCCGTGAGGACGTTCTCAACTTGATCGAGCAGATCGAAGCCCAGCTCGACTACTCGGCCGAAGCAGACGAAGTGTTGAAGACCCTCGCGTCGTGGCGATCGCGGTTCAAGCTCCACGAGGACCCACAAGACGAAATTGACGACTACGCCGAGCTCCAGAAGGCGATCACCAGTCTCGCCTACCAGGCCGTCCGGAACTCGCAGACAGACGCGACTTCGTCGGCCTGATCAGGCGACCGCCGGCCCGTTGGGCACCACGTCATCGTCAGCAGCCCGCACAACACGCGGTACAGCCAAATCACTCGAACTCAACAACTCCGCTCCTGCAACTACCGCTTGCGGGCACGCACCTGGCAGGGCGCCGTGAACCTGCGTCATAGTGGGCGGTGTGGGCGCCCACAGTGGGCGCAATGCCCTACCTCCGGATGCGATCCATGGTTCACCCTCCCGCCTGTCCATCCCAGAGAAGCGTCCCCATCTGTCGAGCTGCGCGACGTCGTAGCTCGTCAACGGCGTGGGTGTAGCGCTGGGCGGTGGCCATCTCGGTCCAGCCCATGATGGACATGACGGTCCGGATGTCGACGTTCTGCAGCAGGAGAAGGGTTGCTGCTGTATGTCGGGCGTCGTGGAGGCGGACCTCCCTGACGCCGGCTCGCTCTAGGAGAGCCTTCCATTCGGTGTGGTCCCGGGCTGGATCGATGAGCCCGCCGTTCGCCGCTGGGAAGACCAGGTCGTGGTCGCTGTCCCAGTCCGCTCCCGCCGCGAGTCGCCGGCGGTTGACCACCGCGCGGTGCGCTTTCAACTCATCGACGAGCGGCTGGGGCAGCACGATGGTCCGTTTCGATGCCTTGGTCTTCGGCTCGACGAGCTGGAGCCCGCCGCCTGTCCGGTGCTCGCACTCGGCGCCGCGCTTTCGCTCGCAGGATGGCGAACCGTCATCGAGCTGGCAGCCGTGCTCCCAGGTGTGGCGCTGGACGGCTCGCCGGATCCGGAGGACGCCGTCGTCGAGGTCGACGTCTGGCCAGAGGAGTCCGAGCGTCTCGCCCTGCCGCAGT
The DNA here is from genome assembly GCF_024614185.1 of Nocardioides carbamazepini. Lineage (GTDB taxonomy): Bacteria > Actinomycetota > Actinomycetes > Propionibacteriales > Nocardioidaceae > Nocardioides > Nocardioides carbamazepini. The sequence continues at coordinate 269,995 of NZ_JAHTLF010000003.1, read as the reverse complement.
CCGAGCGACAGGGCGATCGACCATCGAGCTGGGTGCAGGGTGGACTGCGCGGCCGCGATGACGCGGCGGCTCTCCTCGACCGAGAGCGGCTCGACCTCGATGTCCTCGGCCCGAGGTGGCCTGGCGACCACTGCGGGGTTGATGGCGAGCCGGCGACGGCGTACCGCTTCGTTCAGGGCGGACCGCAGGACACGGTGGACGCCGCGGATGACGTGCGCAGAGTGGCCGTCGGTCTGCATCCCTCGGTAGTGCTCCTCAAGATGCTCGGGGCGGATCTCGCTGAGTCGCCACTGTCCCAGGGCAGGTGTGACGTGGACGCGCATCTGGCTGCGGTACGTCGACAGCGTCTTCCATCGCGCGGTCATCGGCAGCACGGACTCGAGCCAGTGCTCGAGCCACTGACCCAGCGTGATGTCATCGCTGGTCCAGACGAAGGTGCCGGCGTCGCGGCGACGTTCGAGGTCGCGGACTACGTCGCGCAGCTCTGCCTTCGTCCGCCGCTGGACGTGCTTACGGGCGGTGCTGCCGTCCGGCCGCCGGCCCATGGTGACGCGGGCGTGCCACTTGCCGTCGGCGCCTTGGTACATCGTGGAGGTGGTCTCCTCAGCGGCCTTGCGTGGCCTACTCATCCCGCACCTGCCCGTTCCCGTCTCGCATCCGGGCGATGAAACGCTCCAGTTCGCGACGCTCGATGCGCACGGACCGGCCGAGGTGGACGGCGTGGAGTCGGTGGCTGGCGACGTGGCGCTCGACGCTGCGGCGTGCGCAGCACAGCTGCCGGGCGGCCTCGTCGAGGGTGAGGAGCAGGGTGTCGGCTGCGGTCGTGGTCAGGGTGCTGGGGTGCGTGGTGGTCTCCATGTGGCACCAAGGTGCAGAAACCAGTCCCGAGCGATCACAGATCCGGGGGGACGCGGGGGGACGTTGGGGGGACTCGCGACCCGAGCCGACCGAAGACGACAAAGCGGCCCCGAATAGTTTTTGAGCCAGTTTCTGGGCCGAGAAAGGCCCACCTCCCGGTTGGGGAAGCGGGCCTCGGAACCTGTTTGCGCAGGTCATGCGGTGAATCCGATCTGCGCGCCTGTAGGGATTCGAACCCCAAACCTTCTGATCCGTAGTCAGATGCTCTATCCGTTGAGCTACAGGCGCTCGTCGCCGGGCGACCGCACGAGAATAGCCGAGGGGGCCCATAGATGCCGAATCACCGCCGCCACCGGGCCCGGGACGGTGTGGAAGCATGACGCCATGACCTCCTACGAGCCCGAGGACCGGGCCCTCTTCGAGGAGGAGGCGATCGGACTCTACGAGCAGGTGCTCGCGGAGGGCGGACTGGCGGCGGACGATCCGCGACTGGAGGACGGGGCGTCACTGCGCCGGGCGTTCGACCTGCTGGTCGAGCTGGGTCTGCTGCAGCTGGACGCGACGCGCAAGACCTGGCGACCACTGGAGCCGAGCAACGCGCAGTCGCGGGTGGTGACCCCCCTGGGCAACGAGGGCGCGCGCCTGCTGGAGGAGTCGGCGCGGTGGGCGAGCGCCTTCTCGCACCTCGCGCAGAGCTGGCGCCGCTCGCCGGCCGCGAGCGAGTCGGGGCCGTTCCTCTACCTGCACGGCGAGGCGATCAACCCCTACCTCACCACCTTGGTCAGCGAGGCCCAGGAGGAACTGCTGACGGCGCAGCCGCAGGCGACGCGCAGCGCGAAGACCGTGGCCGAGGCGGCGGTCCGCGACGTGGCCGCGCTCAAGCGGGGCCTGACGATGCGGACGCTCTACCAGCACAGCGCCCGCCGGCACCCCGCCACGCACAAGTACGTCGCCACGGTGACCGAGCACGGCGCGGAGGTCCGCACGCTCGACGAGTTCTTCAACCGGATGATCGTGGTGGACCGCCGGGTCGCCCTCATCCCGGCCGCCGACAGCCTGGCGACCGCGGTCGTCGTACGCGAGCCGGCGATCGTGGCCTATCTCGTCGACGTCTTCGAGCGGGCGTTCGCCCGCGGGCGACCGTTCGCGAGCGCGGGACAGAGCGTGACGAAGGAGATCGCGTCGGAGCAGCGGTCGATGACGATCCGGATGCTGATCGAGGGGCACGCCGACGCGGTCAGTGCGAAGCGGCTCGGCGTCAGTCCGCGGACGTACGCCGGGTACGTGGCCGAGCTCAAGGAGGAGTACGACGCCGAGACCCGCTTCCAGCTCGGCTACACGATGGGGACGCTGGGCATCGCCGGTCAGGACGACGACGTCACGCCGTCCTGACCAGACAGGACCCGAGCGCCTCCGTCAGCGGTGCGCGCCGGGAAAGACCCGCCAGCCCCAGCCGGTGTCGGCCTCGGCCGCCGTCGGGAGTGAGACGATGCCGGCTGCGGTGATGAGCGCGGCCAGCGCGAAAGCGGTCTTGCGAGCGAGCTTCTTCATGAGTGTTCCCCTCACTGGTGGGCGGCCGGGCGCCGTCCCTCCGGGTACCCGAGCCGCAGGCGCCTACCCCCACAGGACGCTTTCAAACATCCTTCCCCAAACCAGGGGAATATGCGAGGCCCCCGGCCGTGTCGACCGGGGGCCTCGTCTCGCGGCGGAGGCGGAGGGATTTGAACCCTCGATGGGGTTGTAGCCCCAAACCCGCTTAGCAGGCGGGCGCCATAGACCAGACTAGGCGACGCCTCCTCCACCGCACCGGTCACAGACCGGCCAGCGTGGGCAAGGCTACAAGGATCGCCGGGGAGCGGCCCAATCGGCCCCCCGACGGCGGACTCCCGGGTCCTGGTTCAGCGCGCGGCGCGCCGCAGATGCGCCCGTACGTCGCGCGCGAAGTCGTCCTTGTCGGCGGCGACGAGCTGCATCGGGATGGTCGTGCTGCGCCCGTCGCGCAGACGCAGCACCAGGCAGTCGATGCCCGAGGGCGCGGCCGCCACCGCATCCTCGACCTCGCTCCAGCGGGCCTCGGTCGCGCCGGCGGCGCGGATCATCCGGACCTGGTAGCCGGCCTCGGTGAGCCGGACGACGACCAGCCGCGAGCGCAGCCACCACGCGAGGCCGATCAGTCCCAGGATCCCCACGCCGAGGACGAGCACCAGCAGGTCGGCGTTGAGGTCGGCCGCCACGACCGCGGCCGTCACGACGAGCAGCACCAGCGCGAGCAGGACGAGGTACGCCCCGACGAAGCGAGCCATCACCGGCGGGGCGAGGCGGTAGTCGGTGACCCGGTTGGGCTGCGTGCTGCTCATGACCGGCATTGTTCATCGCCGGGCGAGGACGGGGCAAAGCAGCGGCAGCGCGCCCACTAGACTCGACGGCGTGTCCGGCCGGCGCGTGCGTCGTACCGAACTCAGGAGGGGTGCCGGAGTGGCCGATCGGAACCGCCTTGAAAGCGGTCGTAGGGAGACCTACCGCGGGTTCGAATCCCGCCCCCTCTGCGTAGCGGCTGCTGCGGCGGCGCGCAGCAGCGAGGGCATCTACCCGGGTGCTGTGACACCTACCCGGGTGCTCGTGCAGCGAAATCCGCGCTGTAACCCTTAGTTACAAGCCGGGGCGCCCTCAGAGCAGCGGCGCGAACCGCCCCGGCTCCGGGCGTACGGCGGCCGCCTGCTCGGCCACGCGGCTGCCCCGCCCGCGGTTGCCGGTGAGTGCGAGGTCGAGCCGGATGAGGAGCCAGCCGAGCACCAGGCCGACGACCAGGCCGTAGACGACCGACAGGGCCGCCTCCTGCACGGAGACGGCCGGATTGGCGAGGGCGGTGGCCGTCGAGGAGGTCGCGGCGACGCCGAAGGCGCACACCCACCAGCCCTGGCGGCGCCGGGCCCGCATGTGGCAGCCGTAGGCGAGGGCCGGGACGCCGAGGACGCTCGCGATCGGGCGCGGGAAGGCGCCGAGCGTGTCGCGGCTCCACGCCACCCAGTCCAGCAGCTGGTCGACGAGGCCGGTGGAGCCGTAGCGGCGCAACAGCTCGGCGTACAGCAGCGTCGCGGCGAGCACGACCGCGCCGATCGCCACGATGATCAGGCCGCGGCGGCCGAGGCCGTGGAAGCCGGCGCCGAGGCGATGGACGAGCACGATGGCGCCCACGAACGCGAGCCCGAGCCCGACGTACTCGAAGCGCTCCTTCTGGATCGCCGGTTCGAAGCCCACCGTGGCCATGGCACCGACCCCGGCCACCAGCAGGCCGACGACGCACTCACGGGCCGCGGTGGCGATCCCGGCCGCGGGGACGGTGATCATGACGCCGAGGACGGCGGCGACGGCGGAGGTCCCCACCGCGGCACCGGTCAGCAGCAGCTCGTTGTCCGAGGCCACGGCGGCCAGGCCGCAGGCCAGCGCGAGCGGGGCGAAGACCAGCGGGCGGCCTCCGGTCCGAGCCGCCAGGCCCCAGGTGAAGGCGGTCGCGACGCCGACCGCGCCCGCCGTCCCGAACCAGACGGGTCCGACCGGGAGCATCGCGCAGACCAGGCCAGCCGCGGCGAGGACGACCAGGACGAACCAGATGGTCAGCGGTGCCCGCGAGGCCCCGAACTCGCCGATGCGCTGCTCGAGCGGGACACGAGAGGGGGTGCGGGACACGGAGGAGCAGCCTATCCGGTGTGTGGCAGCGCAGCGGAGGCGACAGCTGTAACTGTCTGTTGTTGTCGCTACCTGACCCGTAGACCAGTACGCCAGTGACCTGGACGGGTAGTTACAGCTCGGCGGGAGGCAGGCGGCGGTTGCGGAGCGACGGGTTGACGCGGCGGGCCTCCTCCAGCACCGTGCGCTCGATCACGGTCCGGACGACCTCCGGCTCCTCGGGTGAGCCCGGGCCGGCCTCGGCCAGCACCTCGCCGAACGGGTCGAGCACCAGGGAGTGGCCGCAGTAGCGGGTCGCGGGCTGGCCGACGGCGGCGACGTACACGGTGTTCTCGATGGCGCGGGCGGCCAGCAGGGTGCGCCAGTGGTGCACCTTGCGCGGCCCGGCGACCCAGGCCGCGGGCACGACGATCAGCTCGGCACCGCGGTCGACCAGGGCGCGCGCGAGCTCGGGGAACCGCAGGTCGTAGCAGGTCATCAGCCCGACCTGCCAGCCACGGACGTCGATGACGACCGGCTCGAGCGGACCGGCGCTGAGCCGGTCGGACTCCCGGTAGCCGAAGGAGTCGTACAGGTGCACCTTGCGGTACGACGCCGCGACGGCGCCGCGCACGAGCAGGGTGTTGTAGGGCCGCTCGGGGTCCGGGCCGGACTCGAACATGCCGGCGACGACCGTGGTGCCCTGTGCCGCCGCGGCAGTAGCGAGCGCGGTGCCGAACGGACCGTCGACCGGCTCGGCGTACGGGCTGACGTCGGAGCCGGCCTCGCCGAAGTCGCGGGCGTAGGCCTCCGGGAACACCACGAGGTCGGCGTCCCCGGCATGCTCGGCGGTGAGGCGGGTGAGGGCGTCCCGGTTGGTCGCGGGGTCGAGCGCCGACGCGGCCTGCACCAGGGTGAGGCGGAGCTGTCGGGGGGTGGGACTGGTCACGGTGCCAGCGTAGGCCCGCCCGGAACCCGGCACTCTGGGAGACTCGGGGGCGTGGTGATCGAGCGCGGACTGTCCGGATATGCGGCGATCGTGCTGGCCGGCGGGCAGGGGTCGCGCCTGGGCGGGGTCGACAAGGCGTCCATCGAGGTGGACGGTCGTCCGCTGCTCGAGCATGCGCTCGACGCCGTGGTCGACGCGAGCGAGGTGGTCGTGGTGGGGCACCCGGTGCCGACCGAGCGCCCGGTGACCTTCGTGCGCGAGGAGCCGCGGTTCGGCGGGCCGGCGGCCGGGCTGCTGACCGGGCGCGACATGCTGCTGCGGACGTTCCCGACGCTCGCGGTGCTCGCGGTCGACATGCCGCGGCTGCACTCCGGCACCTTCCGCCGGCTGCAGGAGGCGGCGGTGGGCCACGAGGGCGCGGTGCTCGCGGACGCCGACGGCCGCCGCCAGCTGGCGTTCGTCGTGGAGACCGCCCGCCTGGACGCGGTCCGGCCGGACCACGAGGGCCAGCACGGTCTGTCGGTCCGCGCGCTGCTGGCGCCGCTCGACCTGGTCGCGGTGGCGCCGGTCGGGGACGAGGCCCGCGACATCGACACCTGGAGCGACCTGCGCGACATCGCCTCCCAGGGACCATCTCTGGACTGACCCCGGACTGTCCGAAACCCTTGTCACCGGGCGGGCCGTCGTATCACTCTGGTCGGGTGAACCTCCACGACTGGATCGACGAGTTGTGCGACGTCCTGGACATCGAGGCCGAGGCTGACGAGGGCCTGCTGGTCGACCTCGCCGGGATCACGCACGAGAACGTCCACCCCGCTGCCGGATTCGTGACCTCCTTCCTGCTCGGCTTCGCCGCGGGCGAGCGGGGCGCCGACCCCGACGCCGTCGAGCGGCTCGCCGCGAAGGCCCAGGCCCTCGCCGAGTCGTGGGACCGGCCGGCCGGCGCGCCCGCCGAGGAGGACGTCGACGTCGACTTCGAGGAGCTGGCGGACGCCGACTACTCCGACGAGGACTCCTTGGTCTGACGCCGGCCGGCCACCACGCCGACTGTCAGACTGCCTGCATGCGCGCTGTCACCCAGACCGCCCCCGGCGGCCCCGAGACCCTTCTCGTCACCGAGCTCGCCGACCCGGTGCCCGGCCCCGGCGAGGTCCTCCTCGACGTCGCCGCCACGGCGGTCAACCGGGCCGACCTGCTCCAGCGCCAGGGGTTCTACCCGCCGCCGCCCGGCGCCTCGGACGTGATCGGGCTGGAGTGCAGCGGCACCGTCACCGCTGTCGGCCCCGGCGTGACGGCGTGGACGGTGGGTGATGAGGTGTGCGCGCTGCTGGCCGGCGGCGGCTACGCGAGCCGGGTCGTCGTACCGGAGGGGCAGGTCATGCCCGTCCCCCACGGCGTCGACCTGGTGAGCGCCGCGGCGCTGCCCGAGGTGGCGTGCACGGTGTGGTCGAACGTCTTCATGGTCGCCGGGCTGCGCCCGGGCGACGCCTTCCTCGTCCACGGCGGTGGCGGCGGGATCGGCACGTTCGCGATCCAGCTGGCCGCGGCGTCCGGCGCCCGGGTGCTCACCACCGCGGGCAGCGAGGAGAAGCTCGCGCGGTGCCGCGAGCTGGGCGCCGAGGTGGCGATCAACTACCGCGACGAGGACTTCGTCGAGGTCGTGCGGGCGGCCACCGACGGCGCCGGTGCCGACGTCGTGCTCGACAGCATGGGCGCGAAGTACCTCGCCCGCAACGTCGACGTCCTCGCCGACGAGGGCCGTCTCGTCATCATCGGCATGCAGGGCGGCGCGAAGGCCGAGCTGAACATCGGCCAGCTGCTGTCCAAGCGCGGCGCCGTCATCGCGACCGCCCTCCGGTCGCGCCCGGTCGAGGGCAAGGCCCGGATCTGCGCGTCGGTCGTCGAGCACGTGTGGCCGCACGTGGCCGACGGCACGATCCGGCCGGTCGTGTCCGCTGTGCTCCCGCTCGACGACGTCGCCGAGGCGCACCGGATGATCGAGTCCGGCGACGCGGTCGGCAAGGTCGTGCTCACCCCCTGATCAGACCGGCCTGCTGTCGTCCAGGCACAGGATGTTGTCCTCGCTGTCCTTGAACCAGGCGGCGTGGCCCATGCCCTCCATCCCGGCCACGTCACCGTCCCAGGTGACGCCCGGCATGTCGTAGTGCTCGAAAGTCAGGCCGGACGCGCTGAGCTCCTCGACCACGGGCCGGACGTCGGGCACGTGGAGCTGGGCGATGGTGTGCCCGGCCTTCCCCGCCTCCTGCGTCTCGTAGAGGAAGAAGTCCGTGCCACCCGTCCGGTAGACCAGCCCGCCCGGGTTCTCGTCGACCGGCTCGAGGCCGAGGGTGTCGGCGTAGAACCGACGGGCGCGCTCGAGATCCGCGGCCGGGATGTTCGCGGTGACCTGACAGCCCTCCAGCAGCATCGGACGGCCCTCCTCAGGCGCTCTGGAAGCGCGGGTGGTGGAGGTCGTGGAAGGTCGCGTCCTGCATCGCGTACGCCAGCTCGCGGCGTACGTCGGCGGGCGGCTCGATCCGCTCACCCTGCCGCGCGGCCTCCTCCGAGGTGAAGGCCACCGTCTCGACGAAGGAGCCGTCGGGCTCGATCGCAAGCGTCCCGCCCAGGATCTCCGGGCGCATCTCGTGCAGGGTCGTGGTGTCGGCCAGCATCGCCTTGAGGCGGCCGGGGTCGTCGACCCGCCCCGTGATGATCTGGACGAAGCCGGCCTCGTCGGAGCCGCCGTCGAGGAGCAGGGTGACGTCGTCGCAGTCGTGGAACACGGGCGGACCGTCCATCAACGCGCCGAGCCGCTCGGCCCAGGCACCCTGCTCGGGACGGTCCGAGTTGGCCGTCGCGGCGTCGCGGGACGTGAAGCGGACGACCGCCATCAGCTGGTCGTCGTCGGTGAAGCCATAGGTGCCGCCCAGCCAGCCGGTCGCGCCGGCGGCCAGGTCACGGCGCCACTCCTCGAGCATCGTGTGGACCTCGTCCTGCCGGGTGCAGGGGCCCTGGATCATCTGGATGAACATCGTGCTGCCTCCTCGGTCGCGCTTCTGGGTCGTGCAGGTCCGCAGAACCGGTCGAGGCAGCTCACACCGGGCCCCGGCCGGGCCCGTTGGCAACCTACGCCGACGCGACGGCGGCGCCATCCCCCAACGAGGGGATCAGTCGGGCGGCCGGGCCGAGCGCGGGGGTGCCGGTAGGTTGGGGGCATGAGCGAGAACGCCTCTGGGAGCGAAGAGCAGATCGTCGTCATCGGGCCCGACGGCCAGCCGATCGGCACCGTCCCCGCCTCCGCTGTCGAGCAGGCCGGCCAGGCCGGTCAGACCAGCCAGACCGGTGACGACGACGGCGACGGCGAGCGCGGGCTGACCGACCTCGTCGAGCAGCCGGCGAAGGTGATGCGGATCGGCAGCATGATCCGCCAGCTCCTCGAGGAGGTGAAGGCCGCGCCCCTCGACGAGGCCAGCCGCACCCGGCTCGCCGCGATCCACCGCTCGTCGATCGCCGAGCTCGAGCAGGGCCTGGCCCCCGAGCTGGTGGAGGAGCTGGAGCGCCTCTCACTGCCGTTCACCGAGGACACGATCCCGTCGGAGGGTGAGCTGCGGATCGCCCAGGCCCAGCTGGTCGGCTGGCTCGAGGGGCTCTTCCACGGCATCCAGACCGCGATCTACGCCCAGCAGATGGCGGCACGCGCGCAGTTCGAGCAGATCCGCCGCGCCCTGCCCCCGGGCATGAGCCTCGGTGGCCCGGGCGGACCCGGTGGCGCGCCGGGCGGCCAGCCGCACGAGCAGGCCGCCCCGGACCAGCAGGGCGGCGATCAGCCGTCCTCCGGCGGGATGTACCTCTGAGCCGACAGCCTAGGGTCGGCGTCGGCCCAGGCGGGAGACCAGAAACAGGCCGAGGAGGCCGATCAGGCTGATCGCGCCGCCGGACGCGAGCACCCGCCCGATCTGCGGCGGGTCGCCCAGCGGCTCGTCGGGCTGGTGGAAGGCGACCGGCGCGGGCGGCGGCTCCGGCACGGGCGGCGGCTCGACGGACGCGAGATAGGCCTTGAGCGTCGCCGCGATCTTCGGCGTCAGCCCCTTGGGCAGCAACACGGCGCCGCCGCAGGCGTCGGCGACGATCCCGTCGACGGTGTCGCGGGTGAAGAAGAGGTACGACGCCCCCTGCTGCACGCCCGGCTGCGCGCCGACCGGCCAGTCGACGGTGACCGCGGCCTGCTGGCCCTTGGCGACGTCACCGCGCCAGGTGCGCCGCACGGTGACGCCGTAGGCGACCCGGCCCGAACCGGCCGTCGGCGTCGCGGCGTCGACCCGGCCGACGAAGACGTCGTCCGACGCGGCCGCGCGCTGGTCGACGGCGATCTCGTCGGTGAGGTCGACCGGCGCGCACTCAGCGGGAAGGCCGCCCTCCAGCCCCGACGCGGCCCCTGGCAGCACGACGAGCGTCGCGGGCACCGCGAGCAGGGCGGCACGGAGCAGTCGGGGGGACCTCACCTGTCCATCCCACCAGATCCAGCGGCGGGGAACCAGCGCCCGATCTCGACGGCGGCGCCGTCGTCATCGACGGAGTCGGTCACCGCGTCGGCGACCGCCTTCACGTCGTCGACCGCCTGGCCCATCGAGACCCCGCGACCGGCCCACTGCAGCATCTCGATGTCGTTGCGGCCGTCGCCGATGGCGAGCACGTCGGCCCGGTCGACGCCGAGCTGCTGGGCGACGTACTCGAGGCCGGACGCCTTGGAGACCCCGACGGGCGCGAGGTCGAGCCACGCCGTCCAGCCGACGATGTAGTCGGTGCCGTGCAGGCCGAGATTGGCCGCGAGCGCCACGAAGTCCTCGGCGGTGGCCTTCGGGTCGCGGATGATCACGCGGCTGACGGGCTCGGCGACCATGTCCTCGACGGCGGCCACGATCGTCGTACCGCCGAGCTCGCCGTCGGGGAACGCACCCGACACGCGGTAGCCGACGCCGCGCTCCTCGACCGCGACCAGCGCGTCGGGGTGCTGCTCGAGGACGGCGGCGACCGCCGGGCGGGCGTCGAAGGTGACCTCGTGGACCACCTCGGCCGGCGGGTAGCGCAGCACGACCGCGCCGTTGGCGGCGACGATCCACAGCTTCTCGCCGTGGCCGTGGAGAGCGAGCTTGTCGGCCACGACCGTCATGTTGTGCGGCGCGCGGCCCGACGAGAGGACGATGTGGGCGCCGGAGTCGAGGACCCGCTGGACGGCGTCGTGCACCGCGGGCGTGACCTCCTCGTGGCTCATCCCGAGCCCCGCCACCCATTTGAGCAGGGTGCCGTCGATGTCGAGGGCGACCAGGCGCGGACTCCAGCCGGGCTCGCCCGGTGCCGGCGTGCTCGTCGTGGGGTGGTTCACCTCTGCACCGGCTCGAGGACCTCGAGGCCACCCATGAACGGCTGCAGCGCCTTCGGGACCCGCACCGATCCGTCGGCCTGCTGATGGGTCTCGAGCACGGCGACGATCGCGCGGGTGATCGCGGTGAGCGTCCCGTTGAGGGTGGCGATCGGGCCTGTCCTGTCCCCGAAGCGGCCGCGGGTGTCGAGGCGCCGGGTCTGGAAGTCGGTGCAGTTGGAGGTCGAGGTCAGCTCGCGGTACTTGCCCTGGGTCGGGATCCACGCCTCGCAGTCGAACTTGCGGATCGCGCTGCCGCCGAGGTCGCCCGCGGCGATGTCGACCACCCGGTAGGCCAGCTCCAGCTTGCCGAGGAACTCCTTCTCCCACGCGAGCAGCCGCTGGTGCTCGGCGGCGGCGTCCTCGAGCGTGGCGTAGACGAACATCTCGACCTTGTCGAACCAGTGGACCCGGATGATCCCCTTGGTGTCCTTGCCGTGCGAGCCGGCCTCCTTGCGGAAGCACGGGCTGAAGCTCGCGTAGCGGCGGGGCAGGCTGTCGCCGTCCAGGATCTCCTGGGAGTGGTACGCCGCCATCGGCACCTCCGAGGTGCCGACGAGGTAGAGGTCCTCGCCCTCGATCCGGTAGATGTCCTCGCCGCCGCCCTGGTCGAGGTAGCCGGTGCCCTCCATCGCCTCCGTGCGCACGAGCGACGGCGCGATCACCTGCGTGAAGCCGGCGTTGCGGGCCTGCTCCATGGCGAGGTTGACCAGCGCCAGCTCGAGCTGGGCGCCGACGCCGGTGAGGAAGTAGAAGCGGCTGCCGCTGACCTTGGCGCCACGCTCGAGGTCGATCGCGCCGAGCATGCGGCCGAGCTCGACGTGGTCGCGGGGCTCGAAGCCCTCGGCGGCGAAGTCGCGCGGCGTACCGACCTCCTCGAGGACCACGAAGTCGTCCTCGCCGCCGGCGGGGGTCTCGTCGGCGACCACGTTGGGGATCGCCTTGAGGGCCGTCGTCCAGGCCTCGTCGGCGCCGGACTGCGCGGCCTCCAGGTCCTTCACCTCGACCGAGAGCTGCTTGACCTGGGCCAGGAGGGCCTGCTTCTCGTCACCGCTCGCCTGCGCGACCTGCTTGCCGAAGGTCTTCTGCGCGGCGCGCTTCTCCTCGAAGGCGGCGATGGCCGCGCGGCGCGCGGTGTCGGCCTCCAGCGCGCGGTCGACCACGTCGGGAGACGCCCCGCGCTTGGCCTGCGAGGCACGGACGCGGTCGGGCTCGTCGCGGAGGATGCGCGGGTCGATCATGCCGCTCAGGCTAGCCGCCGGGCCCCACACCCCGCGCATCGGTTTGTGTCTGAAGCGCCGTGCAGGAATCGCCGCTGAAGCGGTGAAACTGCCACTTCTTGCGCGTTGCAACGGTCAAGAAGCGCAGGAAGCACCTCCTCAGCGGCGATTCCTGCACGGCCACAGCCTCAGAACGGCGAGATCGGGTCGGGGGCGGGGAAGAGCAGGTCGAGCTCGGCGAGGTCCTCGGAGGTGGGGACCCAGGCGTCGGCCGCGGCGTTGGCGGCGACCTGCTGGGGCGAGGTCGCGCCCGCGATGACCGACGAGACGGGCGACTGGGCCAGCAGCCAGCCGATCGCGACGGTGACCTCCGAGACGCCCCGGGCGGCGGCGAACGCCGAGTAGGCCTGGAGCGTCGGCGAGACGGCGTCCTCGAGGAGATGCCGGCGGGTGCGGGCCAGCCGCGTGCCCTCGGGAGCGGAGCCGGACGCGTACTTGCCGGTGAGCAGGCCGTTGGCCAGCGGGAAGTACGGCAGCACCCCGAGCCCGAGCTCCCGGGCGGCCGGCAGCACCTCGAGCTCGGCGCGGCGGTCGGTGAGGTTGTAGTGGTTCTGAGCGGAGACGAACCGCTCGACGCCGAGCTCGCGCGCGACGTACGCCGCCTGGGCGATCTGCCAGCCGGACCGGTTCGAGTGCCCGAGGTAGCGCACCTTGCCCGCGCGGACCAGGTCGTCGAGGGCGGACATCGTCTCCTCGATCGGGGTGCGCGGGTCGGGGGTGTGGAACTGGTAGAGGTCGATCCAGTCCGTGCCGAGGCGGCGCAGCGAGGCCTCGACGGCGGTGCGGATGTAGCGGCGCGAGCCGCGGGCGCCGAAGTCCGGCCCGTTGATCCCACCCATGTCCATGCCGAACTTGGTGGCGACGATCACGTCGGGCCGGCGGGCGCCCAGCGATCGCCCGAGCCGTTCCTCGGCGAGACCGGGCGTGGCGCCGTACGTGTCGGCGACGTCGAAGAGGGTGATCCCGGCGTCCAGAGCGGCGCCCACCACACGGTCGCTGCCCTCCTGCGACTCGGTGGCGGCGCCCGGACGGCCCAGGTTGTTGCAGCCGAGGCCGACACGGGACACGACGAGGCCGGAGCGGCCCAGGGTCACGGCGGAGGGGGTCACGGAGGAGGGGGACGTCATGTCCCCGACGGTAGTCGGGGAGCGTGACGGTCCGGTGTCGGTGCCCGCTCCTAGGTTGACGACGTCACCCCCACCCGGAATCGGAGCCGCCTCATGTACGCACCCGCCCTCGACGACGAGATCACCAGCCTGACCCGCTACATCGACCAGCAGCTCGACGCGATCCGGGCCGCGGCGTACGGCCTGACCGAGGAGCAGGCCCGGGCCACGCCCTGTCGCAGCGACCTGTCGATCGGCGGCCTCCTCAAGCACACCCTCCACGGGATGCGTGGCGCGGTGGGGCGCCTGCGCGGCGAGGCGGCGGCCCACGACACCAGCGAGGCGGGCGTCGCGGCCTACCTCGCGCAGTTCCGGCTCACCGACGACGAGACGACGCTCGAGGTCCTCGCTGCCTGGGACGCCGCGCGCGCCGACCTGCTCGCCGCGCTGGCCGACGCCGATCCGGGCGCCGAGGTGCTCGCGCCGGCAGAGCCGTGGCACGGCCGGTTCGAGCCGCAGCCGATCCACCTGCGCTTCTTCCTGCTGCACCAGGTGGAGGAGCTCGCGCGTCACGCCGGTCACGCCGACATCATCCGCGAGCAGCTGGACGGCGTCTCCGTCCCGGCGCTGGTGCTCACGGTCGAGGGGGCTCCGGCCAACCCGTTCTTCACCCCGTTCGAGCCGGCGCCGGGGACGATCGGCGCCTGATCCGGGCGGAGGACCACCGCCCCGCCGCTGCGCGGTCCCGGCCGCAGTTGACCTATTCTCCGGGGGTGCTCGACCGACCCCGACGGACTCCCCTGCTGGCCGCCCTGATCCTGCTCGCCCTCTTCGGCGCGGTGGCCGGGGCCGTGGCCGCCGAGTGGGCCTGGGTGATGGACCTCGACGGTCACGGCGAGTCGGCACGCACGTGGGCGGGTGACCAGGAGTGGCTGGGCCACCCGCTGCGCGTGGTCGAGGTCGCCTTCGGCACCGCCTGCATGACCGCGATCACCGCGGTGATCGCCGTCGCGCTGTTCGTGAAGGGCCATCGGCGGGCCGGGATCCTGGTAGCGGCGGTGATGGCGGCGACCGCCCTCCTCACCTACGGCACCAAGGTGCTGGTCGGTCGCGGTCGGCCGGTGTGGCAGGACCCGGAGTACTTCCTCCACTCCAACGCGTTCCCCTCCGGGCACACCTCCGCCGCGGCCGCGTTCAGCGGCCTCGTGGTGCTGCTCGCCGTGATGCTCGTCCGGCGCCCCGGCATCCGGCGGCTGCTCATGACCCTCGCCGTCCTCGTCTGGGTGCTCGTCGCGGCCGACCGGATCCTCCTCGGGCGCCACTTCCCCAGCGACGTCGTCGGCGGCACGCTGCTCGGCCTCGGTGTCCTCCTGCTCGGGGTGGCGCTCTACAACCCGCTCCCCCGCAGCCATGCGCGCAAGGCCGAGCCGCTGCCCGAGCCGTTCCCGTCGGCGCGCAACCTGGCGGTCGTGCTGAACCCGATCAAGGTCGAGTCAGTGGAGCAGTTCCGGTCGCTGGTGACCCAGCTGGCCCTGGAGTCCGGCTGGAACGAGCCGCGCTGGTACCTCACCACCGTCGAGGACTCCGGCACCGGCCAGGCCGAGCAGGCATCGGTCGAAGGAGCCGACCTCGTCATCGTGTGCGGCGGGGACGGCACCGTGCGCGAGGTGTGCGCCGAGCTCGCCGGCACCGGCATCCCGGTGGGCGTCGTACCGGCGGGCACCGGCAACCTGCTGGCCCGCAACCTCGAGATCCCGCTCTTCATCCGCGCCGCGATCGACATCGCGCTCACCGGCCAGGACCGGGCCATCGACATGGTCGAGGTCGACGGCGACGGCATCGAGCCCTCGCACTTCATGGTGATGGCCGGCATGGGCTTCGACGCCGCGATCATGGAGGGCGTCAACGAGGACCTCAAGAAGAAGGTCGGCTGGCTCGCCTACGTGCTGTCCGGGCTCAAGGGCCTGATGTTCCCGGCGATGAAGCTGGAGATCTCCGTCGACGACGGCCCGTTCACCAAGCACCGCGCCCGCACCTGCGTGATCGGCAACGTCGGCAGCCTGCAGGGCGGGATGAACCTGCTTCCCGACGCGGCCATCGATGACGGCCAGCTCGATGTCGTCCTGCTCTACCCGCGGCGCTTCCTCAGCTGGATCCCGCTCGTGCTGCGGGTCGTGACCCGGCGCGAGCGCAACGCCGGCGAGTCCGTCGCGCGGATGACGGGCCGCAAGGTCGTCGTACGGGCGTCGGGCGAGGTGCCGCGCCAGCTGGACGGCGACACCATCGGGCTGGGCTCGGAGCTGCGGATGGAGTGCATCCACGGCCGGGTGCTGGTGCGCGTGCCCCGCAGCTAGCAGCTAGCTGCGGGCGAGCCGCGCATGGGCGACCGCCTCGGCCTCCTCAGGCGACAGCTCCTGCTCGCTGCTCCACCCCGCGACGGACTTGGCGTAGGTGCGGGCCTCGTTGCGACCCCGGATCGAGGTGAGGACGACGCCGTCACCGGCGTCGTCGAGCAGCGCGAGCGACCACGACAGCCGGCCGCCCATCTCGTCGAAGGCGTCGTAGCGGACGACGGCGAGGTGGCGCAGCGCGCCCACCGCCTCGGCCCGCAGCGCGGCGACCTCGCGACGTAGGCCCGCCGCATCGGCCGGCAGGTCCTCTCCGCCACCCGCGGCGGCGGCCCGTCCGTTGCGGAGCGCGACCGCGAGGGCGGCCGCGGCGAGCAGCAGGGCGAGGATCGAGAGCGCGACGGCCATGCGGGCAACGGTACGGACCCGGCCGGGCCCGGCGCGTCCGCACGCGCCGGGCCGACCCGGCCTGCCGCGATGTCAGCCGAGCGGCTTCGCGTCCT
Source organism: Nocardioides carbamazepini (assembly GCF_024614185.1). GTDB lineage: Bacteria > Actinomycetota > Actinomycetes > Propionibacteriales > Nocardioidaceae > Nocardioides > Nocardioides carbamazepini. The sequence goes on along the minus strand of NZ_JAHTLF010000003.1, from coordinate 253,866 downwards.
CGAGCTGGTCGGCCAGCTCGTCGAAGATCTCGGCGTACGCCTGGTAGGAGTACGGCGCACCCGCGTACCACTCGTAGACCTGGCCGGCCTTGACGGCAGGCAGGTTGGCCCAGGTGTCGATGCCCTTCATCTTCTCCTTGACGGCGTCGGTGTTGCGGATGTCCATGAGGATGACGTCGGCGTCCGCGAAGCCGGGGGCCTGTTCCCAGCTGAGCTCGGTGAAGACCTTGCCGTTCGAGGCGCCCTCGGCGCTGATCAGGTCGACGCCGGCGGACTTGAGTGTGCCGGTCTCCGGGAGCTCGTCGGGGTTGACCACCCAAAGGGACGTCTCGCTGCCCGAGGCGACGAGGACCTTCAGGTCCTTCTCGTTGGCGGTGACGGCCGCCAGCGCCTCCTGGTAGTCCTCCTTGGCATCGAGGAGCTCCTCGTTGCAGGTGGTGTCGGCGCCGAGCTTGCCGGCGAGGTCCACGAAGAGCTCGATGGCCTCGTCGATGTCCTTCGGCTGACCGTTGAGCCCGAGGATCGGCGCCAGGTCGTTGATCTGCTTCTCGAGCTTGCTCGGGACGTACCAGAGCTCGCCGGAGAAGGAGAAGTCGAGCAGCAGGTCGGGCTCCATGGCAGCGAAGGCGTCGACGTCGAACTCGCCCCACGTCTTGCCGAGCGTGGTGAGCTCCGCGAGGTCCACGTTGCCGCGCTGGTATGCCGATGCCGGGTCGTCGCCGAGCTCGCCGTAGATGCCGTCGACCTTGTAGCCGGCGTCCCACAAGGAGGCGGCGATGCTGTTCTGGGCGACGACGGTGGTCGGCACCTCGTCGAGGCTGACCTCGGTACCGCGGGTGTCGACGTACTCGAAGCCCCCGGTCGGTGCGGCGGACTGGCACTCGGCGAGCGTGTCGTCGCCGGCGTCGTCCTTCGCGCCCGGGTCGGTGTCGCCGCTGCAGCCACTGAGGGCGACCGCCGCCGCGAACGCGGTGGCCACCGCGATCGGGGCGCGGCGCGCGCCAAACCGTCGTCGGGTCATCTGGTTTCCTCCTCGGATGGGGCCGACGGGGTCGTCGACACGTTCTTGCGCGGGATCACGAGCGGTGTCCCGCACTCGGGGTCGGGGACGACGCGGCAGGCGAGGCCGTAGACGTCCTCGACCAGCTCCTCGGTGATCACGTCCGCCGGGGAGCCCTCCGCCACCACGCCGCCGTCCTTCATCGCCACCAGGTGCGTGGCGTAGCGGCAGGCCAGGTTGAGGTCGTGGAGCACGGCGACGAGCGTGTAGCCGCGCTCGGTCCGCAGCCGCTCGCACAGGTCGAGGACCTCGACCTGATGGGCGATGTCGAGGTACGTCGTGGGCTCGTCGAGCAGCAGGATCTCGGTGCGCTGCGCCAGCGCCATCGCGAGCCAGACCCGCTGCCGCTGGCCGCCGGAGAGCTCGTCGACCAGCCGCTCGGCCAGGTCGCCGATGTCGGTGGCGGCCAGCGCCTCGCGGACTGCCTCCTCGTCGTCGCGGGTCCACTGGCGCAGCAGGCTCTGGTGGGGGTACCGCCCGCGCGCGACCAGGTCGGCGACGGTGATCCCGTCCGGCGCGACCTGGGCCTGGGGCAGCAGGCCGAGTCGACGGGCGACCTCCTTGGAGGAGTACCGCTGGATCGCCTGCCCGTCGAGGTGCACGGCGCCCGAGCGCGGCTTGAGCAGGCGCGCCAGGCCGCGCAGCAGGGTGGACTTGCCGCAGCCGTTGGCGCCGACGATGACCGTGAACGACCCGTCGGGTACGGCGAGCGTGAGGTCCTCGCTGATGACCCGCTTGTCGTAGCCGAGGGTCACCGCCTCGGCCCGCAGCCGCTGCCCGGTCCCGTCGCCAGAGAGAGTGCTCATGCGTGTCCCTTCCGCCATTCGCGGGTCAGCAGCCAGGCGAGGAAGGCCCCGCCGATGAGTCCGGTCACGACGCCGACCGGCACCTGACGCGGCTGGAAGAGCTCGCGCGCGGCATGGTCGGCGAGCACGAGGACCACGGCCCCGGTCAGCCCGGACGTGACGAGGTTCGGCCCGCTCGCGCCGGTCAGGCGGCGGGCGATCTGCGGGGCGCTGAGCGCCACGAACACGATCGGCCCGGCCGCGGCCACGGCGATGCTGCTGAGCAGCACGCCCACCGCGATCGCGACCATGCGCAACCGGTCGGTGCGCTGCCCGAGGCCGGCCGCGCTGTCGTCGGCGAGCTCGGCGATCATCAACGGCCGGGACAGCCCGACCGCTGCCAGGCAGAGCACGCTCACCGTCACGACCAGCCAGCCGACACCGTCCCAGCTCGCGCCGGCCAGGTTGCCGACCAGCCAGCCGCCGGCCTCCTGCGCGTCGTAGACGTCGGCCTGGACGATCAGCATCGAGTTGACCGAGAGCAGGAGCGCGCCGAGGCCGACGCCGATCAGCACCAGCCGGAGCCCGTCGAGCCCGTTGCGCAGCGCGAGGGCGTAGACGACGACGGCGGTGGCCAGGCCGCCGATGACCGCGCCGACCGAGGCACCGGCGAACCCGCTGCCCAGCACGAGGAGCGCCACCAGCCCGCCGGTGGAGGCGCCGGTCTCGAAGCCGATGACGTCGGGGCTGCCCAGCGGGTTGCGGGAGATCGTCTGGAAGATCGAGCCGGACATGCCGAGCGCGAGTCCGATGAGGAGGGCGTTGACGACCCGCGGGAGCCGGGAGTCCATGACGAGGTAGTCCTCGAACGCCGAGCCCTCGCCGCTCAGCGTCGCGACCAGGCGGGGGAAGCCCATCTGGATCTCGCCGAACAGCACCGAGCAGACGGCGACGACGACGGCGAGAGCCAGCAGCAGCACCACGACCAGCACCGAGCGCGGCGCCACGGGCAACGCGACGGGGCCGATCCGCACGGACCGGACGCCGAGGTCGACGGCTCCGGCGCCGCGGCCGGAGGGGCCGGCGGGATCGGCGGGATCGGCGCGGCGGCGTACCGGGGCGCCCACGGGCGGTGGGGAGGTGCGCGGGGTGGTCACAGATGCGCCAGTCGACGGCGGCGGACGAGGACGATGAACAGCGGTGCCCCGATGAAGGCGGTCATGATGCCGGCCTCGACCTCCCGCTCCGACGCGATCCGCCCGGTGGTGTCGGCCAGGAGCAGCAGCGCGGCAGAGAGCACCATGGACAGCGGCAGCACCCAGCGCTGGTCGGGACCGACGAGGTGCCGCGCGACGTGCGGCAGGACCAGGCCGAGGAAGGCGATGGGGCCCGCCAGCGCGGTCGCCGCTCCGCACAGCAGGGTGATCGCGAGCGCGGTGAGGATCCGCAGCCGGCCGAGGTTCACGCCCAGCGCTCGGCCGGTGTCCTCCCCCAGCGCGATCGCGTTGAGCGCCGGCGACACGAACGCCGCGACCAGCCCGCCCGCGACGAGGAACGGCCAGATCGTGCCGAGCACCGAGATCTCCCGCCCGACGACGGATCCGACCAGCCAGAAGCGCATCGTGTCGAACGCGGCCTGGCTGGAGAGCGCCACCCCGTTGACGTACGACGACAGCACGGCCGTGAGCGCCGCGCCGGCCAGCGCCAGCCGGACGGGCGTGGTGCTCGCCCGGCCACCGGACCCGAGCACGTAGACGATCACGGACGCGGCCGCCGCCCCGGCGAAGGCGAACCAGATCTGGATCCCGGCGGACGTCACGTCGAGGAGCGCGATCCCGGTGACGACGGCGGCGGCCGCCCCGGCGTTGACGCCGAGCAGACCGGGGTCGGCGAGCGGGTTGCGGGTGAGCGCCTGCATCAGCGCGCCCGCGGCACCGAGGGCGAGCCCCACGACGAGGGCGATCACCGTGCGGTCCAGACGCAGGCCGCGGACGATGTCGCGGGCCGGGGTCGCGCCGGGGTCGACCAGCTCGCGCAGCACGGTGCCGGGGCTGAGCCACTCGTTGCCGATCATCAGGCTCAGCACGACGGTCATGCCGAGCACCGCGGCCGCGCCGACGAGAGCGGCGACGCGACGCGGCGTACCGATGCGGCGCTGCTCGGCGCGCGGGGAGGCTAGGGCGGTCATGGCTTAGGGGAGGCTAACCTGCTTTGCCCGTCCGGGCGAGCCCGCCCAGCGGACGGACGGTGCCCGCGGCGGCGCCGGTGCCACGCCCTACCCTTGGCGCATGGCCCGCATCGCGTACCAGGGGGAACCCGGCGCCAACTCGCACATCGTGTGCAAGCAGCACTACCCGGAGGCGGAGGCGGTGGCCTGCGCGTCCTTCGAGGACGTCTTCGCTGCCGTGGCGAGCGGCGACTGCGACCTCGCCCTCATCCCGATCGACAACTCGATCGCGGGCCGGGTGGCCGACATCCACCACTTCCTGCCCGACTCGGGGCTGCACATCGTCGCCGAGCACTTCCTGCGCATCCAGTTCCACCTGATGGTGGTCCCCGGGACCTCCGCCGCCACCCTGCGGACCGTGCACAGCCACGTCCACGCGCTCGGCCAGTGCCGCAAGGTGATCCGCGAGCTCGGGCTGGCGCCGATCATCTCCGGCGACACCGCCGGCGCCGCCCGTGAGATCGCGGAGGCCGGTGACCCCACCCAGGCCGCCATCGCACCGCCCCTGGCCGCGGAGATCTACGGGCTCGAGATCCTGCGCGAGGACGTCGAGGACGAGGACCACAACACCACGCGGTTCGTGCTGCTCTCACCGGAGTACGTCCAGGCGCCGCAGGGCAACGGGCCGGTCGTCACGAGCTTCGTGTTCAACGTCCGCAACCTGCCGTCCGCCCTCTACAAGGCGCTCGGCGGGTTCGCCACCAACGGCATCAACATGACCAAGCTGGAGAGCTACATGGTGGGCGGCGAGTTCGCCGCCACCCAGTTCCTCGCCGAGGTCGACGGGCACCCCGACGACCCCGGCCTCAAGCGGGCACTGGAGGAGCTGACCTTCTTCACCACCGACATCAAGGTGCTCGGGGTCTACCCGGCCGACCCGTTCCGCGGCTGAGGCTGCCGTACGACGCCGCGCGGGCCGGCGCCCGGGATAACGCAGCCGTCCCGGACACGTTGTGACAGTTGTCTCCCGCGCCGACCCGCCGCGCACTAGGGTCGGCGGTGACAGGTCGGGGAGAGAGGGCGAGCCGGGCGGATCTCCGCCCAGCACAGCGAAAGGGTCAGCATGGCAACGTTCTTCGAGCACTTCTCACCCCAGGAGATCGCGCGGATCAGCGCGACGGGGCGGCGCGTGAAGCTCCCCGAGGGCTGGTCCCCGATCTGGGAGGACACCCCTGCCGACAAGGCGTACATCCTCCTCGAGGGCAACGTCTCGGTGCGCCGCGACGGCGCCGAGATCGCCCAGCTCGGACCCGGCGACATCGTCGGCGAGGCGGCGATCGTCGGGCAGCGGCTGCGCAACGCCACCGTGGTCGCCCTGACGCCACTGGACACGATCCACCTGACCGACGACACGCTGCGCGAGCTCGACGCCGAGTGGCCCGCCTTCCACGAGGCACTCGTCGAGGTCGCCCAGTCGCGCCTCGGCGACCCGGCCTGACCCGGCCCGCCCGGGCTCTCCTGCCGTGACGGCCTCCGACGACCCCGCCGCCCAGCAGGACGGCGGGGTCGTCGCCGCGCTCGAGGAGCACCTGCTCGGCGAGGCACCCTGGCTCACCCAGCGACAGGTCGCGGAGCGGGCCGGCGTACCGCTCGCGACGGCCAACGAGCTGTGGCACCTGCTGGGCTTCGCCCACGTCCCCGACGACGCGGCGGCGTTCACCACCGCCGACGTCCGGGCGTTGCAGCTCACCAGCGACCTGATCCGCCTCGGGATCCTCAGCCAGGACCGGCAGGACGGCCTGGTCCGGACCTGGGGGCGCAGCTTCGCCCGGCTCGCCGACTGGCAGGTCGCCCTGCTCGCGTCCGTGGCCGCCGAGGTCGGCGCCGACCCCACCGAGGGGCTGCTCGCGATCTCCGACGAGACCCTGCCGCGGGTCCAGGAGCTGCAGAGCTACGTCTGGCGCCGGCATCTGCTCAGCGCCGGCTCACGTCTGCTGGCGGAGCGGTCCTCCGGCCCGACGGCGACGCTGGCCGTGTGCTTCGTCGACATCGTCGGCTACACGTCGCGCTCACGCACCCTCACCGACCGCGAGCTGGTGAGCTGGCTGGAGTCCTTCGAGTCCGTCGTGCTCGGCCTGACCGTCGACCGCGGCGGCCGGATCATCAAGAACATCGGCGACGAGCTGCTCATCGTCGCCGACTCCGCCGAGGCGATGGCCGACATCGCCCTCGAGCTCACCCGCCGCGGCGCCGACCCCGACGACCCGTTCCCGGCGGTCCGCGCCGGCATCGCGTACGGCGAGGTGGTGACCCGCCTCGGCGACGTGTTCGGGCCCGTCGTCAACATCGCCGCCCGGCTCACGTCCGTGGCGCGGCCGAGCTCGGTCCTCATCGACCTCGGCGCCTACGCGGCACTCACCGGCGGCGAGGGCGACGACGACACCGACCACGCCGGCACCTACCGCTTCCGCCGACTGCGCCGGATCTCCGTCAAGGGCTACTCGCGGCTGAAGGTCTGGGTGCTGCAGGCCACGGTCTCGCCGTGATGCCCCACCCCCGTCCGGTTTCCCACCGCGGGCGCGTGGGAAGGTCGTGGACGGCACGCCATGGGGCGTGCCCGATCCACTGAGACAGGAGTTCCGCTACATGCGCATGTCCCGAGCATTCGCCGTCGTCGTGGCCGCGGTGCTGATGGCGGTCGCCAGCCTCGCCGGCGCGACCGGCCCGGCCTCGGCCAAGGCCACCAAGACAACCGAGATCCGGTTCGAGTCGCCCGCGGCGACCGGCACCGGCTACGGCGACTACTACAGCATCTACGCCTACGTCTACGAGACCGGCACCAGCAACCGGGTGTACGCCGGCGGCCTGACCCTGAACTCGCGGCCGATCGGTGGCAGCACCTGGACGCCGCTGGCCGCCAACACCAGCGCGTACGTCATCGAGGGCTTCCAGCTGTCGGAGTCGTTCGAGTACCAGGCGGTCTACGCCGGTGCCACCAGCGGCAGCAACACCTACACGCCGGCGACGTCGCCGGTCTTCACGGTCAACGTGGAGCGGGGCATCAAGTACATCGAGAAGAGCGCGAAGAAATTCTGCGCCGAGGTCGGCCCGCTGTCCGCGCCGTACAAGAACAAGCCGGTGACGACCTACTACAAGGTCGCGAAGAAGAAGGGCTGGCAGAAGGGCTGGACCTTCCGCACCAACAAGTTGGCGCAGCACTGCTACAAGATCACCAAGACCAAGGCCCCCAAGGGCGTGAAGGTCCCCAAGGGCCCGAAGCTGAAGGCCATGAAGACGGTCTTCGTGAAGGCCGGCGGCATGAAGAAGCACGTCGACATCCAGCAGTACACCTACTGAGGGACGCCGCACCGACGACGAGGGGCGGGACCGGCATCGTGCCGGTCCCGCCCCTCGTGCGTGTCGTGCCCGCCCCGCCGGGTCAGCGGATGGTGACCTGGCGGTTCGCCAGGCCGTTGCGGGCCGAGCGCTGCTCGGTGGTGAGATCGGACGTGTCGGCCAGCGCCGCGTCGAGCTTGGCCCGGAACGACGTCGCGGCCTCCTCGAGCGGCTCGGCGCCGGTGCCGACCGCGAGGTCCCAGACCGGGGTGAGGAGTCCGTGGGCGCGGAACATGCCGACGAACCGGGCGTCCGGGACGATCACGTCGTCGCCGGAGACGTGCAGGCGGGCGAGAGCGTCGAGCAGCGCGTCCTCGGGCTCGGGCATCACCCAGCGCAGGTGCTCCTTGGCACCCATCCGGGTCCAGTACGCCGCCGTCACCTCGGTGAGCCGGGCCGTGGGCGACGCGGCACCCTCGGCCTGCTCCAGCGCCTGCGCCAGCTCCGAGTTCGCCTCCATGTCGGAGACCCAGTAGTCGAACCCGTCGTGGACCTCGACGGCGAGGGCGCCGTCGGCGACCAGGTCCTGGAGCCGCGGACCGGGGCCCGGCGGAGCGGTCAGGCCGACCATGCCGGCGCCGGGGTCGGCCGCGAGTGCCTCGAGCAGGACCGCGCCGAGGTCGCGCGCCGGGTCGCCGAAGTTGTGCTGGACCTGCAGGCCGAGCCAGATCTCGCCGCTGTCGCGGACGAGCGCGGGAGCCGCCATGGGCAGCAGCGTGCAGAGCTTGACCACGCGGTCGGCGTACTCACCCTGGAGCGTGAGCGACGCGGTCGCCGCCGGCACCAGCTCACGCAGGGCGACGATGTCGCACTCCGAGGCCAGTCCCTCGAACGGGCGCTTGACGAAGACCTGGCCCCCGCCGGGCGCGCCGTGGCAGGCCTTGTAGCGCTTGCCCGACCCGCACGGGCAGGGTTGCCGGGGGCCGACCTCGCCCGCGGGGGTGACGGCCGAGGCCTTGGTGCGGTTCTTCTTCGCCATGCGCGGAAACCTACTGGTCGGGCCCGAACCGCTGCTCCAGCAGGTCGAGCATGAGCCGCGGCCGGTCGCTGATCACGGCCGCGACCCCGAGGTCGAGGCAGCGCTCGAGGTCCTTCTCCTTGTTGACCGTCCAGACGTGGATGTCGCGGCCGCTGCGGGCGATCGACTCGCCGACCCGTGGGTGGTCGCGGAGCATCTTGATGCCGGGGCCGACGATCCAGTCGCGGCCGATCACGCGGCGCAGCATCGGCCACGAGGTCGGCTTGTCGAGCAGCTGGACCAGCCGGATCTCGGGCGCGAGCCGCTCGACGCGCTGCAGCGCGGTGAAGGAGAAGCTCATCACGCGCACCGGCGCGCCGGCACGGTCCCAGCCGAAGTCGCGCAGCATCTCGACGAGCCGCTTCTCCACGAGTCCGCCGTACCGGGTCGGATGCTTGGTCTCGATCGCCACCTCGACGCGGCGGTCGTAGTCGGCGACGGTCTCCAGCAGCTTGCGCAGGGTGAGGACGCCGCGCAGGTTCTCGTCCTCGTCGGGCGCCTCGTCGTCGAGATCGGCCCAGGGGTTCTTCCAGGCGGCGAAGTCGAGCTCGGAGAGGTCGGCGAGGTCCATCGTCGAGACGAAGCCCTTGGTCGCGGCCGTACGACGCAGGTCGCGGTCGTGCACGCAGACCAGATGGCCGTCGGCGGTGAGCCGCACGTCGCACTCGAGGCCTCCGGCGCCGGCACCGAGCGCCTCCAGGTAGGCACCCAGGGTGTGCTCGGCGAGCTCGTGACTGGCGCCGCGATGGGCGACCACCTGCGGTCGAACGGTGGGCACGCACCGATTGTGGCAGGTCCCTCGGGTCGGCTGGGTCCGAGGAGGGCCTCAGGGTCGGATCCGGGTCGAACCGGGGTCGTTCCCCGATGTCCGGAGGGAGCCGGCGAGGCAAGGTGGAGGCATGAGCAACTACGAGAGCTACCCCGCCCCCCACGGCCCCTCCGCACCGCGCCGGCTGACCCGCCGCGAGCAGGACAAGATGGTCGCCGGCGTGTGCGCCGGCGTGGCTGCGCACGTCGGCATCGACACCACCGTGGTCCGGCTGCTGATGGTCGCCGCGACCATCTTCACCGGCGGTGCCGGCATCCTGCTCTACCTCGCCGGCTGGTGGCTGATGCCGCGCGGCTGAGCGACCCGCCTACCCTGACGGGGTGCCCGACCTCGCGCTCGTCGCCCGGCTCCGCGCCGCGGGGTGCGTGTTCGCCGAGGAGGAGGCCGCCGTCCTCCGGTCCGCGGCGACGTCACCCGAGCTGCTCGAGGACCTGGTCCGACGCCGGGTCGCGGGTGAGCCCTTGGAGTACGTCGTCGGCTGGGTCGAGTTCGACGGCGGCCGGATCGCCGTCGAGCCGGGCGTGTTCGTCCCGCGCCAGCGCACGGCGTACCTCGTCGAGCTGGCGGCCCCGCTCCTCACCCGTGGCGACACCGTCCTCGACCTGTGCTGCGGCAGCGGCGCACTGGGCCTGGCCCTCGCGCGGCGCGTGGCCGGCCTGCGGCTGCACGCCGGCGACATCGACCCCGCGGCGGTCGCCTGCGCGGCCCGCAACCTCGAGGAGGTCGGCGGGACCGCCGCCGTCGGCGACCTCGCCTCGGCCCTGCCACCCGCGCTGCGGGGCAGTGCTGCCGTCATCGTCGCCAACGTCCCCTACGTCCCCTCCACCGCCGTGGCGCTGATGCCTCCCGAGTCCCGCGACCACGAGCCGCGCGGCACCGTCGACGGCGGCGCCGACGGCCTCGACCTGCTCCGCCGCGTCGCCGCCCTCGCCCCCACCTGGCTGCGCCCGGGCGGCACCGTGCTCTCCGAGGTGTCCCTCGACCAGGCGCCCGCGGCGCGGGACGCGTTCGCCGGCGCCGGCCTGGCCGCCACGGTCCACCACGACGACGAGCGCGAGGCGACGGTCGTGTCCGGCACGCATGCGCCGGGGAGCACCCCCGCCACCTGACCGCCGCGGGGCCCGCCTGTGGATTCCGGATCCCACAGGCATGACCGACGACGCCACCGGGGACCAACGTCCGCATGCACGAGATCGAGCAGCTGCTGTCCACCCAGGACGGAGTGATCGCGCGCCGCCAGGCGCGCGCGGCCGGCCTCTCGGACGCCGACATCCGGCGGCGGATCCGGCGCCGGGAATGGGTGGCGGTCCATCTCGGCGTGTACGTCGACCACACCGGTCCGCTCACCTGGCGACAACGCGCCTGGGCGGCCGTGCTTCTCCACTGGCCGGCGGCCCTGGACGGCTGGTCCGCGATCCGGGCGCACGAAGGACCCGGCCGGTGGCGCTTCGACGAGCGGGCGCCGATCGAGCTGATGGTGCCGCACGACCGACGCCTCACACCGACACCCGGGATCCGGGTTCGCCGGTCGCGTCGCTTCGCCGCGGCCACTCAGCCGCATCTCAGCCCGCCGCGCCGGCACTACGACGACGTCGTCATCGAGCTGGCGGACCGGGCCCGCGACGAGCTGGCCGCGATCGCGGTCCTCGCCGACGCGTGCGGCGCGCGCCGTACGACGGCCGCTCGGCTGCGCGACCGGGCCACCACCATGGCGCGGCTGACGCGGCGGTCCTGGATCGCCGCCGTGCTCGACGACATCGCCGAGGGGAACTGCTCGGTGCTCGAGCATGCCTTCCTGGTGCGGGTCGAGCGGCCGCACGGCCTCCCCCGGGGCCTGCGCCAGGTGCCCGACCGCGACCGGCGGGGGCGCCGGCTCTTCCGCGACGTCGTGTACGCCGGCCGCGACCCCCACTGGCGGCAGGTCGTCGAGCTCGACGGCCGACTCGGGCATGAGACCGCCGCCGAGCGCGACCGGGACCTCGAGCGCGATCTCGAGGCCGCGCTCGACGGCGCGGACACGATCCGGCTCGGCTACGGACAGGTCGTCGGCCGCCCGTGCCGGACCGCCGCCATGGTGGGGCGGCTGCTCCGGCTGCGCGGCTGGCAGGGCACGGCCACAACCTGCCCGCACTGCTACGACACCTGATCGGGGAGTTCCGCAGTCATCTGGTGACTGCGGCACTCCCCGATGTGTCTGTCAGCCGACGCGGCAGTGAGGCATCACCGGGTGAGCTCGACCTGCTCGCCCTCCCACCGCTGCCGCAGCCACCGGTCGTGGGAGGCGACGACGACCGTGCCGGGGCTGGTGCCGATCGCCTCCTCCAACTCGGTCACGAGCGAGAGCGAGAGGTGGTTGGTGGGCTCGTCGAGCAGCAGCAGGTCCGGCTCGGTGGCGACCGCGATCGCCAGCGCCAGCCGGCGGCGCTGGCCGACCGACAGCAGCACGACCGGCTTCGGGTGCTCGCGCGGGTGCAGCAGGCCGAGGCCGCGCAGCGGGCGCCGTACGGCGAGGTCGGGACCGACCGCCGTCGTGTAGGCGTCGTGCGCGCTGGCGGTCAGGTCCGGGAACACCGGGTCCTGGGTGAGCTCGGCGACCCGCCGCGCGCCGACCTGGACGACGCCGGTGGTCGGCGCGATGCGCCCGGAGAGCACGCCGAGCAGCGTCGACTTGCCTGTCCCGTTGGCGCCGGTCACCAGCAGATGACCGCCGGCGGCGAGGTCGAGGACGGGCAGCCGGAGCCGCCCCTCGACAGTGAGGTCGCGCACGGTGACCGCGCGGCCGCCGGCGGCTGGCAGTGCCGTGAGGCCGGTCGCCAGCCGGAGGGGCACCGGCGGCTTGGGGACCTGGGTCCGCTCGGCCTCCTCGAGCCGACGCTCGGCGTCGCGCTTGCGCCGGGCCAGCGCGCGGTCGACGTTGGCGCCCTTGAAGGCGTGGATGAACTTGTCGTTGTCGCGCGGTCCGCGGCCCGGCGCGACGGCGCTCTTGTCGATCCGCGTCGCCTCGCGCAGCCGCTCCAGCTCCTCCTGCTGGGCGGCGAAGCTCTCCTCCCAGCGGCGCCGCGCGGCGGCCCGCGCCTCGGCGTACGCCGTCCACCCGCCGCCGTACCTGCGACCCCCGCGGCCGTCGGTGCCCATGCCCACCGGGTCGAGGTCGACCAGATCGGTGCAGACCTCGTCGAGCAGGACCCGGTCGTGGCTGGTGAGGACCACGACGCCGGGCAGGTCGCGCAGGAAGGCCACGAGCAGCGCGACGGCCTCGTCGTCGAGGTGGTTGGTCGGCTCGTCGAGCAGCAGGCACTGCGGGCGGCGCGTCATCAGGGTCGCCAGCGCGAGCCGGGTGCGCTGACCGCCGGACAGAGCCCCCACCCGCCGGTCCTGGGCGAGATGGTCGAGACCGAGCTGCCCGGCGGCCAGCAGCGCCCGCCGGTCGGCGTCCCAGGCGTCGTGGGCGAGCGCGAGCTCGAGCGCCCCGGCGTACTCCTCGGCGACAGCGGGCTCGTCCAGCCGGTCGGCGAGGGTCTCGACCTTCGCCACCGCGTCGCGCAGCGGCCGCAGTGCCGTGGCGAGCACGTCGGCGATCGTGTCGCGATCGTCGAACGGCGGCTCCTGGGTGAGGAACGCCAGGTCGGCCGGCCGCTCGATCGTGCCGGCCACCTGGGCGGTCTCGGGCAACGCGCCGGTGACCGCCCGCAGCAGCGTGGACTTGCCCGCGCCGTTCTCGCCGATCAGGCCGATCCGCCGGCCCGGCTGGGCGATCAGGTCGATCCCGTCGAGGACGGTCCGGCGGCCGAAGGCGACCGTGAGGTCGCGGACGACGAGCGGGGCGAGCGATGCGGTGGAGGGCGCTGACATGGCTGATCCGATCGGTGACGGGGTCGGACTCGCCGGGCACTGGTCGAAGACGCAGGGACGGCCGCGGGCGCGAGTCGGGTCAGGCGAGGATCAGCATGATGGGGCCAGCCTAGGACCCGGGCGGGCACCGGTGCGAACGATTTATGGGGCCGCCGAGGCCAGGACCCTAGATCCCACCGAGGATCCGGGCCCGCGCGGCGTCGTACTCCTCGCGGCTGACGAGGTCCCGCTTGAGCAGGTCATCGAGCTCGGCAAGGCGATCGGCGGGCGTCGGCCCGCTGGTGGGTGCGGCGGGCCGGAACGAGCGGGCTGCATCCCAGTCGATCTCCCACTCGTGGGACTCGGGATCGACCAGGACCGGGAGCTCACCGCCGTGCAGCAACGAAAGGTGGATCTCGGGGACGGTCTCGCGGGCCTGCACCTCGAAGGGCGTGATGTCGGCACCCCGGATGCGCAGCTTGAGCAGGAGCATCGGCTGGTCGTTGACCCGGACCCCGGTGTGGTCGAACGAGAGGACCTCCGCGATCGCCGAGCGGCCGACCTTCCGCAGCCGGTAGAGCTTCTGGGCCGAGCGGTAGCGGCCGCGACCGAGGAGGAGGCCGATCACCACGTCGAGCGCGGTGATGCCGACGCCGGTGGGCAGCAGCCAGCCCGCCTCGGGGCCGCCGGAGACCAGACCCATCACCAGGAAGATCGGGCCGACGACACCCGCGGCGAGCAGGAAGAGCACGGGAGGCAGCACGCTGCCCACCAGCGACGGCGGCTTCGGGACGTCCCGCGGAGCGACGGTCATGGCGCCAGCCTAGGGAAACGCTGACCGATCCCGCCTGCTCCGCGCCGCGACGCTGGTCAGGCCTTCTTCAGCCGGGCGATCACACCGTCGATGTCGCGCTGCAGCATGTCGCGACGCACGAAGTGGCCGCCGGCGAGCTCGTGCCACTCGTGCGGGATGCCCTGCGCGGCGAGCAGGCCGCGGAACTCGCGCTGGCCGGCGCGGACCGGGGTCTCGTTGATGTCCTCGTCGAGGCCGCAGACCAGGAAGATCCGCTTGTTCTGGTAGCTGTTGAGCCGCTGCACCGGGTTGTCGGCCGTGACGCGCGCCTCGTCCCAGAAGGGCGCTCCGTAGACCGTGCCGCCCGCGAGCTCGACGGCCGCGGAGCTGGTGTTCGCCCAGTGCACGACCAGGCCGGCGTCGCGCCGCAGGCTCGCGGGGCCGGAGTGGGAGCTGACCGAGGCGAAGTGTCCGTAGTACTTCGCGGTGTACTTGAGCGCGCCGAACCCGCCCATCGAGAACCCGGACACCGCGCGGCCGTCGTACTCGGCGTAGGTGCGGAAGTTCGCGTCGACCCAGGGGATGACCTGGTTCATGTGGAAGCTCTCCCAGTTCCGGGGTCCGCTGAAGGACGCGACCGGGTTGCTGTACCAGCCGGCACCGCCGCCGTCGGGCATGACCACGATCAGCTTGCGACCGGCGGTGAGCCCGATGATGTCGTCCTCCATGTGGAACTTGCGGAAGTCCTGGAGACCGCCGTGGAGGAGGTAGAGGACCGGGTACCGACGCCAGTTGGTGGTGTAGTAGTCGTCGGGCAGGAGCACGTTGACACCGGGCTGCCAGCCGATCTGGGCGGTCGCGAAGCGGAAGTAGTTCATCCGCCCGAACACCCCTTGGTCGGTGATGGTGAGGCCGAAGCCGTTGCCGGCGGCGTGCGCGGGCGCGGAGAGCGCGGGGACGCCGATGGGCGACAGCGCTCCTACGGCAGCGGCTCCTCCAGCGAACTTGAGCAGGCGGCGTCGATCCAGTGTCCGGTTGGCGTCCATCGGTCCTCCGATTCAGGTCTTCACGAGTCATGCGGGGTGGGACAAATATCCGCGCGCGCGGCGGCACCGGCCAGGGCCGAGGAGGCCAAGGTCGTTGTCATTACGGGCCAGCGGAGGTAGGAAGTGGCCCATGACCGAGTGGTTCGACCAGCCCGTGGTGCCGGTCGGCTACGGCTTGCTGATCGAGGAGGTCGCGTCCTCGTTCGGCGTCGGGGCGGAGCTCCTAGTCGCCGCCGGCCTGTCCACGACGGCCCTCGAGGACCCGCAGGGACGGCTCACCCCGCTCCAGGCCGGCCACCTGCTGCTGCACGGCATGCACCTCACCCGCGAGCCGGGACTCGGCTACGAGATCGGCCTGCGCAGCAGCCTGACCTCGCACGGCGTCATGGGGTTCGGGCTGCTGACCTCCGCGACCCTGCGGGAGGCGATCGAGCTGGGCGTGGAGTACAGCGGCGTCCGGCTGCCGATGCTGACGCTCGGCCTGGTGCTGGACGGCGACCAGGCCGCGGTCGCCGTCCGGGAGACGCGGCCGCTGGGCGAGGTCCGCCAGTGCATGTTCGACCTCTTCCTCACCGGGCTCGCCCGGATGACCCCGGCCCTGCTCGGGCGGCCGCAGCACGATGTCGAGCTGTGGTTCGAGGGGGCCGAGCCGGACCACTTCGCGCGCTACCGCGAGCGCCTGCCTCCGGCCCGGTTCGGGACCGGCGTCCACCAGGTGCGCTTCCCCGTGGAGCGACTGGACGAACGGCTCGACACCGCGAACGCGGTGGCCGCCCGGCTCGCGCAGGAGGAGCTCTCCGGTGAGCGCGACCGGATCGGCCTGACCGACGACGTCGTCGCGCGGGTGCAGGCGCTGCTCGGCTCACGGGCGGCGGGCTTCAGCCTCGAGGCGGTGGCCGCGGCCATGCACGTCTCCACCCGTACGCTCAAGCGGCGGCTGCAGGCCACCGGCACGACCTTCCACGACCTGTCGGCCGACGCCCGGCGCGCCGAGGCGCTGCGGCTGCTGCGCGGGTCGGCGATGGGCGTCGAGGACATCGCCCGGCTCCTGGGGTACGCCGACCCGAGCAACTTCGTGCGCGCGTTCAAGCGCTGGACGGGGCTGACCCCGGGCGCCTACCGCCGGGCGGAGACGGGCACCTCCGGCTGATCGCGTCCGCCCGGCGAACGAGCCGGTCCGCGTGCCCCTCCTCGGCGAGCCGGCCGGCTCATCCGAAGGTCTCGGCGGCGACCTCGCGCACCCAGGCCGCCTTGACCGCGCGCCAACCCTCGTCGTCCAGCCCACGTCGCCAGTACGGCGAGCAGGAGAGCCGCGCGGGGTCGACGATGCCCGCGCCCAGCAGGATCCGGCGCACGGCACGCGTCGCCGCGGCCTCGCCGTGCACGAAGGCGCTCACCGTGCCGATCGGGCGGGGCAGCGCGGCCACGGCCTCGGCGAGCAGGTCGTCGAGCCCGTCGTGACGGCCTGCTCGGTGCACCCAGCGAAGGTCGAGGTCGCCGGGCGAGGTCAGCGCTACTTCTCCCGCGGCGTCCTCGACCTCGACGACCACGACGACCGGGCGCCCCGCCGGCACCGCCTCCGCGCACGCGGCGATGGCGGGCAGCGCGCTCTCGTCGCCCACGAGCAGATAGCTGTCGGCATCGGCGTGCGGGTGGTAGCTGCCGGCCGGGCCGCGAAGCTGGAGACGGTCGCCCACCTGGGCACGGGAGGCCCACCGCCCGGCGTACCCGACCTCGCCGTGGGCGGCGATGTCGAGGGTGAGCTCGCGGCGCTCCGCGCTCCAGGCACGCACCGTGATCCTGCGGGGGAACGGGCGCTGCTCGCGCGGCAGCTGACGCACGGCCTCGTCGTCGAACGGCACGGAGTACGGCACCTCGTCGGCGAGGAACGAGCAGTTGACGTACTGGTCGGCGTCCTCGCCAGGCACGAACTCGTCGAGTCCCGGCCCGCCGAGAACGACTCGGACCAACTGGGGCGTCAGGCGCTGCGTCGCAACGACCTCTCCGTACACGCTGTGCTCCTCACTCGTCTTCCCACGGACCCGGGGAATGGGCCTTAGGTGTACCTAACCTACAGCCGGGTGGCCGTCAGCCCGGCCGCTGGTCGCGCAGCGCCGCCATGTAGGCACGGGGCGTGGTCGCGGTGGCCTGCCGGAAGGCGCGGACGAAGGCGCTCGCCGTCTGGTAGCCGACCAGATGCGCGACCGCCGTGGCGCTCTGGCCGTCCGCCATCAGCAGCACCGCGGCCCGGACCCGGGCCTGGATCCGCCACCGGGTGAAGGTCATCCCGGTCTGGCTGGTGAAGAGGCGGTCGAGGGTGCGACCGGAGACGCCGACCTCGCTGCCCCACTGCTCCGCCGTACGCCGGTCGGCCGGATCCTCCACCAACGCGACCGAGACCGCCCTCGCCCGCGGATCGGTCGGGGTGGGCAGGGCGATGCCGGCACCCTCGATCGGCTTGATCAGGCTCATCACCGCCCGCTCGGCATCGTGCCGCTCCCCGGCACTGAGCGAGGCGTCGCGAAGGTGGAGCAGCAGCTCGCGGACCGCCGGGGGCATCGCCACCAGCATCGGCCGCCCCCACCGGTCGGGGAAGCACACGGCGTCCACCAGCGTGTAGTGGTGGCGTGCGCCCTCCCCGGCGAAGCCGGCGTGCCGAACGCCCGCCGGCACCCACAGACCCGCGGTCGGCGGCAGGGTCCAGGCGATGCCCTCGGTCTCGACGGTGCGGGCCCCCACGAAGCCCCAGAGCAGCTCATGCCGACGATGGGTGTGCCAGTCGATCGACCGGGGAGCGTCCTCGACGAGGTGCTTGGTGAGAACCGCGGCAGCGGATGTGCGCGGGCTCACAGACACTCCGGACGATGTCGGGATCGGGACATGAAGTGTCATCTTACGCGGTGGCACTGAGGCAAGCCTAACCTCTAGCGTTGGGGCCGCTGCCGCGGTGACGTGCTCCCGCGGCCTCCCGCCGTCGCCGCAGGGTGACGCACCCGGCTCTCGAACCAGAAGGATCCGCATGCCCCGCGCCCCGTACGCCGCCCGCTCCGTCCGGCGAGTCGCCCTCCTCGCGGCGGCCGTCGTCGCCGCTCTCTCCCTCACCGCCTGCTCGTCGGAGGACGACGCGGCCGACGCCGGTCCGGTCCATGACGTGGAGCACGCCCGCGGCACGACCGCGGTTCCCGAGGAGCCGAAGCGGGTCGTCGTCCTCGAGCCGGTGCAGCTCGACACGGCCGTCGCGCTCGGCGTCACGCCCGTCGGCGCCGCCGTCGCCAGCGAGGAGACCGGCGTGCCGGCGTACCTCGGCGAGGCGGCCGCGGAGATCGAGGCCGTCGGCACGGTGACCGAGCCGTCGCTGGAGAAGATCGCCGAGCAGGAGCCGGACCTGATCATCGGCACCGAGTCGCGCCACTCCGACCTCTACGACCAGTTGAGCGACATCGCGCCCACCGTCTTCATGGCCTCGCAGGAGGACCCCTGGCAGGACAACGTGCGGCTCGTGGGCGAGGCACTGGACCTGCCCGACGAGGCCGCGGCACTGCTCGCCGAGTACGACGAGCGGTGCGCCGCGATCGCCGAGGAGTTCCGGCTCGAGGGCTCGACCGCCCAGCTGGTGCGCCCGCGCGACGAGGCCGTGCTGAGCATCTACGGCCCGACCTCCTTCGCCGGCAGCACCCTGGAGTGCGTCGGGTTCACCATCCCCGAGCAGGACTGGGCCGGCTCGATCTCGATCGACATCTCGCCGGAGCGGATCCTCGAGGCCCAGGGCGACCACGTGTTCGTCACCAGCACCGACCCGTCGGACCCCAGCACGCTCCCGACGCCGGTCGCGGACAACGCCGCCGCCTTCCCCGACCCGCATCTGGTCGACTTCTCCTACTGGGTCGCCGGTGTCGGCCCGCTGGGCGGCCAGGCCGTCCTCGACGACATCGAGGCGATCCTGGCCGAGGGCAGCTGACGCTCCCTCGATGCCGCTGGACCTCCCCACCGCGCCCGACGCCGGGACCGCCGCACGACCACGCTCCACCCCACGCCCGGGCTGGCTGCTGGGCCTCGCGGCGGCCCTCGGCGTGGCGGTCGTGCTGTCCCTGGCCGTCGGGTCGAACCCGCTGAGCCCGGCCGAGGTCCTGGCCGCGCTCGGCGACGGCGGCACGGCCGAGACCCGGTATGTGGTCCGCGATCTCCGCGTGCCGCGGACGATCGTCGGCATCGTCGTCGGGATCGCGCTCGGCGTTGCCGGCGCGCTGATGCAGGCGCTCACCCGCAACCCGCTCGCCGACCCGGGGATCCTCGGCGTCAACGCCGGTGCCGCGTTCTGCGTCGCCCTGGGCGTCAGCCTCCTCGGCATCCAGTCGATCGCCGGCTACGTCTGGCTCGCCTTCGCCGGCGCGCTCGTCGTGACCGTGGCGGTCTACGTGATCGGATCCACCGGCCGGGGCGCGGCCGACCCGGTCCGCCTCACGCTCGCCGGGGTCGCGCTCGGCGCCGTGCTGTCGGGGCTCACGACCGGTCTGAGCCTGAGCGACCCCACGGCGTTCGACAGGATGCGCAGCTGGAACGCGGGCACGGTGCTCGGCCGCGGACTCGACGTCCTCGCGCCGGTGCTGCCCTTCGCCGGCCTCGGCCTCCTGCTCGCGCTCGTCGTCGCCGGTGGTCTCAACTCCGTCGCGCTCGGCGAGGACCTCGCCCGCAGCCACGGCGTCGACGTACGACGCACCCGGCTGCTCGTGGTCTGCGCCGTGACTCTCCTCGCGGGGTCGGCCACCGCTGTCGCCGGCCCGATCTCCTTCATCGGGCTGATGGTCCCGCACGTCGTCCGGTGGACCCTCGGTCCGGACCAGCGCACGATCCTCGCCGGGACCGTCCTGCTCGCACCGACCCTGCTCCTGGTCGCCGACGTGCTGGGGCGCCTCCTCGTCCTGCCCGGTGAGATGCCCGTCGGCGTCGTCACGGCGTTCGTCGGGGCGCCCCTGCTGATCGTCCTGGTACGACGCCGCAAGGCGGCCGCGCTGTGAGCACGATCCCTCGCGTGGAGTTCGGCCACCGGCGCCATCGGATCGGCACCGCCGGGATGCATGCGATCCTGCGCACCCGCAGTCTCCTGGTGGGTGCGGGCGTCGTCGCCGCCCTCGTCGTCACGTCGGTGCTCTCCCTCATGACCGGCGACTTCTCCCTCGAAGCCGGCGAGGTGATCGCCGTCTTCCGGGGGGCCGGGGAGGGACTGGCCCCGACGGTCGTCCTGGAGTGGCGCCTGCCGCGGGTCCTGGCCGCCGTCGTGCTCGGCGCGGCGCTCGCGGTGTCCGGCGCCCTGTTCCAGACGCTCACGCGCAACCCGCTCGCCAGCCCCGACATCCTCGGCCTCTCCAGCGGCGCGTTCACCGGCATGCTGCTGACCGTGCTGCTGCTCGGGACGTCCTGGCTGCTGGTCACGGCGGGCTCGGTCCTCGGCGGCGCGGTGGCCGGGGCGCTCATCTACCTGCTGGCCCTCCGCGACGGGATCGAGGGTTTCCGGTTCATCGTGGTCGGGATCGCGATCTCGGCGATGCTGGCATCGGCCAACACCTGGATGTTGCTCCAGATCGAGGTGGAGACCGCGATGTTCGCCTCCGCCTGGGGTGCCGGCAGCCTCAACGGGGTCACCGGTCCCCAGGTCCTCGGCGCGGGGGTATGCGTCGCCGTGCTCCTCGCGGCCTGCGCCGTGCTCGCTCCCGGCCTGCGGCAGCTCGACCTCGGGGACGACGCCGCCGCGGCGCTCGGCCTGCGGCCCGGACGGGTGCAGGCGACCGCCGTGCTGCTCGGCGTCGCCCTGGTGTGCGTGGCGACCGCGGTCGTCGGCCCGGTGGCCTTCATCGCGCTGGCGGCGCCCCAGATCGCGCGACGGGCGGCCGGTACGCCGTACCTCCCGCTCACGCTGAGCGCGCTGCTCGGCGGGTGGCTCCTCCTGGTGTCGGACTTCGTCGCGCAGCACCTGCTGCCGGTGACGCTGCCCGCCGGCGTGGTCACGGTCGTGCTGGGCGGGGCGTTCCTGGTGTGGATGATCGTTCGCGAGCTGCGGAGGTAGAGATGACGGACGGACCCGGGCACGCGCGTCTGGAGGCACGCGGCGTCGAGCTCGCCTACGACCGGCGCGTCATCAGCGCGCACCTGGACGTCGCCGTGCCGGACGGGTCGTTCACGGTGATCATCGGCCCGAACGCGTCCGGCAAGTCCACGCTCCTCCGCGGCCTCGCCCGCCTGCTGACGCCGCGGACCGGCCAGATCGTGCTCGACGGCCGCGACATCGCGACCTACCGGCCCAAGGAGGTCGCCCGCCGCCTCGGCCTGCTGCCGCAGTCGTCACTGGCCCCCGACGGCATCACCGTCGCCGAGCTCGTCGCCCGCGGCCGCTTCCCGCACCAGCGGCTGATGCAGCCGTGGTCCGCCGAGGACGACGCGGCCGTGGCCGACGCGCTCGCCGCCACGCAGACCACCGCGCTGTCGACACGTCCGGTCACCGAGCTCTCCGGAGGCCAACGCCAGCGCGTCTGGGTCGCGATGGTGCTCGCCCAGCGGACGCCGGTCGTGCTGCTCGACGAGCCGACGACCTACCTCGACATCGCGCACCAGATCGAGCTGTTGGAGCTCTTCGCGCACCTCAACCGCGAAGGTCGCACCCTGGTGGCCGTGCTGCACGACCTCAACCATGCCGCGCGCTACGCCACCCACCTGGTCGCCATGCGGGACGGCGCCATCGTGGCCGAGGGCCCGCCGCGCGAGGTGATCACCTCCGCGCTGGTCGAGGAGGTCTTCGGGCTGCCCAACGTGCTGATCGAGGACCCGGTGACCGGCGGCCCGCTCATCGTGCCGCTGGGCTCCGCCGTGGCGCCGCGATAGACCGCCCACGCGCGGCCCACGCGGCCTACGCCTGGGTGCGGAGGTAGCGCCCGAAGTGGGGCACCGTGAAGGCGATCCGGCCGCGCTCGCCGGAGTAGATCAGGCCCTTCTTGAGCAGCGCGTCCCGGGCGGGCGAGAGCGACTGGGGCTTCTTCCCGAGGACGCCGGCCACGTCGGCCGTCGCCACGGAGCCGACCGGATCCTCGACGCCGTCGTCGGACGAGGCGACCGCGGCGTCGGCCATCGCGCGCAGGTAGTCGCGCTCGGCCGGCGTGGCGCGCTCGTAGCGGGATCCGAAGAAGCCGACCGCCAGCTCGGCCTCGGCCTCCGGGCCCGCGACGGCGACGTCGTCGGCCGTGATCGGCGTGCGGGGAGCGAGGTCCCACACGGATCGGCCGTAGGCCTGGATGAAGTAGGGGTAGCCCCGCGTGGCGTCGTACATCGCGGCGAGGGCGTCGGGCGTGAATGCGGCCTCCTCCTCGGCGGCCGGGGCGACGAGGGCCCGATCCGCGGCCTCGCGCGAGAGGCGGTCGATGCGCTGGTAGGAGAAGAGCCGCTCGGAGTAGGACTTGCTCGCGGACAGCACCGCCGGCAGGTGGGGCAGGCCGGCCCCGACCACGATGACGGGCAGGCCGTTCTGGCTGAGCTCGTGACAGGCCGCGCACAGGGCGGACACGTCGTCGGTCCCGAGGTCCTGCATCTCGTCGATGAACACGGCGACCCCCTTGCCGACATCCGCCGCCAGGCCGCCGACGTCGGTGAGCAGCTCGACCAGGTCGATCTCGACGTCGCCGGAGTCGGCGCGACCTCGTACGGCGGGCGCGGCGATCCCCGGCGACCACCTGTCCCGCAGCTTGGCGTCCGCGCCGGCCTCGCGCTGGGCGAACGACCGGATGACGCCGAGCACATGATCGGCCTCGTCGGGCTCCGGGTGCCCGAGCTCGCGCACCGCCTGGTGCAACGCCGACGACAGCGGGCGGCGCAGCGACTGGTCGGGCCGCGCCTCGAGCTTGCCGGTCCCCCAGCCCTTGCGGACCGCGGCCGAGCGCAGCGCGTTGAGCAGGACCGTCTTGCCGACCCCGCGCAGGCCGGTGAGCACGAGCGAGCGCTCCGGGCGACCCCGGGCGACCCGCTCGAGGACGACCTCGAAGGCCGTCAGCTGCTCGTCGCGGCCCGCGAGCTCGGGCGGGCGCTGCCCGGCGCCGGGTGCGTACGGGTTGCGGATCGGGTCCATGATCCGACACTATCGGCCTCTCTAGCGGCTTCCTTATACATCGCTAGCGTGTCGCATCGTCCGTCTGCGGCGGCCCCGGCCGGGCACCGCAGGAGCATGGATCCGGTGTTCTTCGCGTGGTCGGTGGCGCTGATCGTCACAGCCGGCACCCTCCCGGCCGGGGTGATCCGGACCCTTGCCTACCGGTCCGGTTCGGTGGACCACACCCCGGGCATGCGGATGGTGGCCACGGTCGTGCTCGGCATCGGTCTCGTCGGCCTGGTGTGCTTCCTCGCGCTGAGCGTCGCCCTGCTCGCTGCCTGACGCCCTGAGGCCCTGAGGCCCCGAGGCCCTGAGGCCCTGAGGCCCTGAGGCCCTGAGGCTGGGCGCCGAGGCAGGTGCCGCGGCGGCTCAGGCGCCGTGGTGCGGCGCGGGGCAGGGCGGCGTCGCGGGCTGTCCGGGCGCGACGACGAAGTCCTCCACCCAGGCCGGCTCGACCACGAGCTCACGGGCGGCCGTGACGACGACGTCGACAGCGGAGCCGGGGAGTGCCATCCACCCGTCGCCGACCGGCGGCCGGACCGACGTGACGGCGGTGCTCTCGAGACGCGGCGTCCCGGCCCGGGTCGCGCCGGTCGCCACGAACCCCGCGTCGGGCACCGCCCCGTCGGGCAGCCAGACCCGCTCCTCCTCGGCGGCCGAGATCTCGGCGGTGGCGCCGGCGACCCAACCCTCCCCGGCGGGCTGCTCGCCGACCGGGAGGTCGGTCTCCTCGACGACATCGACGGAGCGGGTCCAGTGCAGGAGATCGACGGGGGCGACGCTCTCCCGGGCGTACTCCCGCTCGACCGTGCCGATCGACCGCTGCCAGCGCCATTCGGTGCGGGTGACGGCGTCGACGACCCGGGTGACGGCCGGGTGCTCGATGCTGCCCCACTGGGCCGGGATCTCCGGCCGGCCGCAGTCGGGCGCGCCACCGGCGACGGTCGGAGCGGAGGGCGTGGCGGCCGCGGCGGGGACGAGGCCCGAACCGGCACCGAGGAGCGCCACGAGCGCGAGCGAACCCAGGGTCAGGTGCCTGCTGTGCATGGGAAGGCCCTTCTGGAGAGGGATGGAGGGCCCCCGAGCGGCGCCGACGACCGACCAACGTGACGCCCGGAGCCGGGTCATGGCCCGGAGCCGGAAACAGGACTATGTCCCGGACTGCCGGAGCGTGCGATCCCCTGGACTCGTTCATCTAGGCTGAGCGCGTGCCCGAGCTGCCCGAGGTGGAAGCCCTGGCCCTCGACCTGCGGGGCCGGCTGGCAGGGCGTGCCCTCGCCCGCGTCCACATCGCCGCGTTCAGCGCGCTCAAGACCTACGACCCGCCGCTGTCGGCCATCGAGGGTGCCCTGGTGGACGACGTACGCCGGCACGGGAAGTTCCTCGACGTCGAGGCCAGCGGTCTCCACCTCGTGCTCCACCTGGCGCGTGCCGGCTGGGTGCGCTGGAAGGACGAGGTCCCGGCACTGCCGCCGCGGCCCAGCACCAAGTCCACGCTGGCCGTCCGCGTCGTCCTCGACGAGCAGGACGGCGTCTCCCCCGGCCTCGACATCACCGAGGCCGGCACCAAGAAGTCGCTCGCCCTCTACCTCGTCCGCGATCCGATGGACATCCCCGGGGTCGCCAGCCTCGGCCCCGACCCGCTCACCGAGGACTTCACCCCGGAGCGGCTGGCCGGCATCCTCACCGCCGCCGGACGCAAGCAGCTCAAGGGCGTGCTGCGCCACCAGGGCACCATCGCGGGCATCGGCAACGCCTACTCCGACGAGATCCTGCACGCCGCGCGGATGTCGCCCTTCAAGCCGTCCGACAGCCTCTCGGACGACGAGCTGGCGACGTTGTACGCCGCCATCCGTGACACCCTCGGCGACGCGGTCGAGCGCTCCCGCGGTCTCGCGGCGAGCGAGCTCAAGAGGGAGAAGAAGTCACATCTGGCCGTGCACGGCCAGACCGGCAAGCCCTGCCCGGTCTGCGGTGACATCGTGCGCGAGGTCTCCTTCGCCGACTCGAGCCTGCAGTACTGCCCCACGTGCCAGACCGGCGGCAAGCCCCTCGCCGACCGGCGGATGAGCAAGCTCCTCAAGTAGAACGTTACGAAATTTCAGATCGAGTGACCACATTTCGCTTCAGGCGGCCATTTCGCGCTTGCGGGTAGCCGTCTCACTTGCGTGGACACGAGTCCCGGCGCTGTTTCACTTTGCGTGAACAGCCCGCCTACCGGGCTGGCCGGGCGAAGGCAAGCCGTCTGACACGATCGGGCCGGCTGCTCAGCCGATGAGTCGCGCCTTGGCGGCGGCAAACTCGACGTCGGTGAGAACGCCTGCGTCGCGCAGCGAAGCGAGTTTCTGAAGTTCGTCGGCCATGCTGGTCGGTTGCTGCTGGGGCGGGACGGCAGCTTGGTCCCGCTGGAGCGTGGCGTTCGCGTTGACTTGTGCGGCAACGCCGCTGACTTCGTGTGCGCCGTCTGGGTCGATGAGTTCGATAAGTCGCCATTCGGGGTGGGCGAGGATGAAACTCGCGGTACGCAGATCGCGCGTCTTGGTCTTTGGGACCGCGAGGCCGACGAGGAGCGCACTTCCGGGCAGCACCGAGCCCATCGCCATGCGGGTGAGTGTGGGTCGGGTGGACTGGACGATGGTTCCACCGACTTCGACAGACGCGGTGACTCGTGCGTCCATCGCCTGCACCTTCTCGCCTTGGGTGACCCGGTCGGACATGATGACGAGGTTGGCTCCGACCTTGCCGAGCAGTTCGACGTTCTTGCGAAGTCGACCTGCGACGGTGCGAGCGTGGATCTCTTGTTCGCACCAGGCCGCTGGCCGGATGGCGAGCATCCCTGCGGAGGCTGCTGTGCGGGTAGCGCGGTTGAGGGCGAGTTCTTCAGCGACGACGTCACCCGCTGCGGCTGCGGCCTCTGCCTCGGCGATGGCTTGCAGGATGGGGTGGACGAGGTGCCGGTGCTTGTCTGGCAGGTCGGGATGGACTTTGGGGACGAGGTCGGGTGCTTCGAGCGGGCTGGAGCCGAACAGACCACTGGCGGCTGGGGTCGTCTGCTTCGGGAGCAGGGTCTCGGCGACGTCGAAGATTCGACGGATCTTCTTGCCCTCGCTGGTCTCGGCGACGGCGCTGCCTGCGCTCACGATGGTGGCGACGGCTACGCATCCGGATCCGGACGGCTGGACATGGATCCGCCAGGCCGATCCCCACGACCAACCGCTGGTCTTGGTCCCGAAGTCGATGGTGCGACCTGCGGGGTCCGTTCGCCGGAACTTCTCCAACTGACGGATGGCCTTCTCCAGCACCGTGAGCGTGGCTGTTGGAGGGGCAGCAAATTGCCGTTCGTATGGCACTCGCGAAGCGTAGGAGAGTGGGCTCGGCCGCGACTCGTGAATGGGCAATTTTCACGCGCTGGGCACCACCGCCGCGGTCGGGATCCTGGTGCCGGTCAGCCTCAAACGCCTCGACTCGGTGCTCCCCCCAGGGTCGCCGTGGATCTACGCCTCGACGGTCGCGGCGACCCTCCTGTTGACGCTCGGCGCCATGGTCCTCCCCGCCTGGCGGGCGACCCGCGGGCGGCCGGCCGAGGCGGCACTCGCCGTCGAGTAGGACCGGGTCGCCGTCGTAGAGTGATCGCGTGATCCCAACGACCGAGATCGACGGCCTGCCGGACCCGCTGCCCGAGGGCCTCGTGGTGCTCGACGTCCGTGAGGACGACGAGTGGGCCGCCGGTCACATCGACGGCGCGCTGCACATCCCGCTGATGGAGCTGCCCGCCCGGCTCGGTGAGTTCGTCGAGCTCGAGGCACCGCAGACGCTCGTGGTCTGCAAGGCCGGCGGACGCTCGGCCCGGGCGGTCGCCTACCTCGCGCAGCAAGGCTATGACGTCGTCAACCTCGTCGACGGCATGCTCGGGTGGGAGCGGGCCGGACGCGCGATGGTCGCCGACGGCGACCAGCCGCCGTACGTCGTCTGATCCCGCCTCCCGGCGTACGACGCGGCCCCGCCGACCAGGACGGCCTGGTCGGCGGGGCCGTGTCGTTGCGGGCAGTGCGTCACTGCGTGGGAAGGTCCGAGAGCAGGCTCTCGAGGTCCTCGGGGCTCGTCGGCAGGTCCGACATGAGGCTCTCGAGGTCCTCGGGGGACGTCGGGAGATCCGACATGAGGCTCTCGAGGTCCTCCGGGGTCGTCGGGAGATCCGACGGAAGGTCCGTCGGCAGGTCGGTCGGAAGGTCCGTCGGCAGGTCGTCGCCGTCCGGGGCGCTGACGTCGGAGCAGGTCTCGGACTGGTAGGTCATGAACGCCTCGACCTTCTTCTCCTCGTCCTTCGAGAGCTCACCGGCGAACGGGTCCTCGCCGGTCTCGGCCTCCAGCGCCTTCTTGATGTCGTCCGCGTCGAGGTCGTCGTACGCGTCGAGCTGGAGCTCGAAGCCCTCGCGCGCGTCGTCGGGGATGTCCTTCGGCGTGCCGGTCTCCTCGACCTTCTCGGCCGCCTTCTTGAGGATGTCCTCGATCTTGTCGTAGTCCTTCTCCTGGAAGGCGGTCAGGAACTCCTGGCCGCTGGCGTCGGCGACGGCGTCGCAGAAGTCGTCGACGGACGCGTCGCTCGGCGCTCCGCCGCCGCAGGCGGTGAGCGAGAGGGCCAGCAGGACGGTGGCGCCGGCAGTGGCCAGCGGGCGCTTCATGAGAGTCATGGGGCTTCCCTTCCTGGGATGCTTCAGCCGCCGAGCTGGTCGGCGCAGGTGTCCTGGAGGTAGTCGGAGAACTTGTCGACATCCTTCTCGTCGTCCTTGGAGACGCCGGGGATGGAGTCGTCGCCGTCCTCGTCTCCGAAGGACTTCTTCGCCTCGTCGTAGTCGAGGTCGGTGATCGTGTCGACCATGACCTCGAAGCCGTTGCGCTCGGTGTCGCCGATGTCCTTGGGGGTGCCGATGTCGCCGAGGTCCTCGTAGGCCTTCTGGAGGTCCTTCCACTCGTCCTCGGTGGGCTCGTCGCCCTCGACGGCGCCGGTGACGGTGATGACGTCACCGAAGCCCTCGCAGAACTCCTTCTCCGACGCATCGGTCGGGTAGCTGCTGCCACCACAGGCGGTCAGGGTCAGGCCCAGCAGCACGGCCGCGCCGGCGATGGCCAGCGGGCGCTTGATCGGGGTCATGTCGTTTCCTTTCCTAGGGAGCCGGGGCGCCTCGACCTGGCCCGTGAGCAGGGCACGGCCGAGCGGGCGACCACGCGGTCACCCTGCCCCCACCCGGCTCAGACTATTCACAGGCGCGGCGAACAGCAGGTAGCCGATCCGTGACCGGCGCGGTGCCGGAACGGCTCAGGCCTGCCAGAACGCGGCCGTCGGCACGTCGAGCAGGCGGCCCAGCTCACGCAGGTACGACGCCCGGGTGACCTGTCGCACACCGAGGCTCGTGAGATGCGCCGTGGCCCACTGGACGTCGATCAGCCGGTTGCCCACGGCCCCGTCGGCGTCGGCACGGAGCCCGTCGACGAGCCCGAGCAGCGCCACCTTGGACGCGTCGGTGACGTGGTGGAACATCGACTCGCCCGCGAACAGGCCCCCGACCGCGACGCCGTACAGGCCCCCGACCAGGCGGCCGTCCTGCCAGGTCTCGACGGAGTGCGCCCAGCCCAGCCGGTGGAGCTCGCCGTACGCCCGGGCGATCCGGTCGTCGATCCACCCGTGGGGACGGCGCGGGTCGGCGCAGGCGGCGAGGACATCGTCGAAGGCGGTGTCGACCCGCACCTCGAAGTCCCGCGCCGAGCGGCGCAGTGAGCGGGAGACGCGGAGATCGTCGAGGCGCAGCACGCCGCGGTGGGCCGGGCTCCACCAGCCGATCGCGCGTCCCTCGGGCATCGGGAACAGCCCGTGCCGGTAGGCCGCGAGCAGGGTGCCGGGCGCGAGATCGGCCCCCACCGCGACCAGGTCGCTGCCGTCGTGGGTCCCGTCCCCGTCGTCGGCCTCGTCCTCGTCGTACTCCTCAGGGTCGTCGAGCACCGGCAGCGCCGCCAGGTCCGCCCGACTCGGGAAGACCCATGGGCTGGGCTCGGGCTCGACGGGCACGAGCCGATCCTATGAGGGCGGGAGGTGAGGGTAGGCCCGTCGGATGGAGGGTCCGCCTACGATCGGGTCATGGCGTCGCTCAAGAAGGGCCTGGCACTGCGCACCGCCCAGCAACTCGCCCCGAAGGTCACCCAGCTGGCCCCGGGACTGACCCAGTCGTTCGTACGCGAGGCCCTGCACCGGGCCCTGGTGGGCGTCGGGCCGCTGCCGCCGGCGGCCCAGGCAGCGCGGGCCCAGCTCGAGGAGCAGCACGGCAACGTCGACAAGGCGGTGCGGGAGCTCATCGAGAACCACGTCGCGTACGCCGGCGTGGAGGGCCTGGCGACCAACCTGGGCGGCCTGATCACGGCCGCCATCGTGGCACCGGCGAGCATCACCGGGCTCGCGATCATCCAGTGCCGGATGGTGGCCGGCATCGCCTACCTGCGCGGCTACGACCTCGACGACCCGCGGGTGCGCAACGCGATCCTGGTCTGCATCCTCGGCGAGGACGCCGTGAGGTCGATGGTGAAGCGGCACCAGCTGCCCGCGCCGCCGATGGCGATCGCGACCGCGCCGCAGCACGACCCGACCCTGGACCGCACGGTGTCCACCGTGCTGGCGGGCGAGCTGATCGGCCGGGTGATCGGCAAGCGGATGGTCACCACGGTCGGCAAGCGGGTCCCGCTCGTCGGCGGAGCCGTCGGCGCGGTGACCGACGGCTGGAGCACCTACCGGGTCGGGCGCTATGCCGGGCGGGAGTTCCGGCCCCTGGCCTTGCGGTAGACCTCCAGCGCCTGGCGGCCCTTGCCGCTGCTCTCGAGCCGGTGCACGGTCCACTCCATCGACCGCATCAGCCGCGGGGTGCGGGCCCGGACCAGCTCGCGGCGGGCCACCTCGAGCTTGCGGCGCAGCCGCTCGTTCTCGGCATGCGCCTCGGCGTTGTCGAGCAGCAGCGCCTTGATCGCGTCGACGGCGGCCGAGGCCACCTGCCGCTCCGGCGGGTGGTCCGGGTCGACCCACTTCCCGCTCGGCGCGGGCGCACCCTGCAGGTCCTGCAGGTCGCCCACGACGTCGTACCCGCGGCGGGACAGCTCGGCGATCCAGCTGTCGGTGAGCTCGCGCACCCACGGGTACTGGTCCGGCGGCAGCCCGAGCCGCGCCGACTTGGTGCGCTTGGAGAGGGTGCGGTGCGCGAGCAGCTCGCGCACCAGCGGCCGGTAGTGCTGCGGCGGCAGGTCGCGGGCGGCGACCCGGTTGATCCGGCGGATCAACGCCGACTCGGGGACACCGAGGCTCGGGTTCGCACGCTGGGTGGTGAGCTTCAGGTCGAGCTCGGCGAGGCCGAACGCCGTGCTGAACCGGTCCCACAGCAGCTCGGGCGAGCCGCCCGTCGGCGGCACGGTGACCAGGTGGACCCGTTCCGGTGGGAGGTCGGCGCCCCAGCGGTCCAGGATGTCGGGGATCTCCTGCACACCCCAGAACCAGGCGCCGACCCGGTGCGCCCGCTCGGGGTCCTGGATCAGCTCGAGGAACCGGCCGTACCCGAACCGTGCCCGGTGCTTGACGTTCTCCTGCCACTCGGCGGGGATCTGCCGGACGAGGTCGCGCACGGAGAGGATCAGGTGGACCTCGGTGCCGCCGTCGCTCGTGTCACCGCCCGGCCGGTGGCCGAGCGAGGCGAGCGCCCGCGCGACCTGGCTGCGCGAGGCGGAGGCGAGGATCTCGTGGCTGATGATCGAGGTGCCGTCGTGCTCACGGACCTGCGCGGAGAGCTTGTCCCAGGCACCGACCGCCTCGGCCTCAAGCCCGCCCCAGCGCAGTCGCATCAGGTCGAGCGCCGCGAGGAAGTGGGCATCGAACCGGTCCGCCGGATAGCTGACGTCCTGCTTGAGCAGGCGGCTGCGGTTCTTGTAGAGCACGTCCTGGAGGTACGACGTCCCGGTCTTGGGCGTGCCGACGTGGAGCAGGACCCGCCGACTCACCGGGGTCCCCGCAGGGTAGTGCGGCCGCGCGGAGTCGTGCGGCGGCGGAGTGCAGCGGGGGAGCCGTGGAACGCGGTGGGCTGGTTCACGCGTCCTCCTTGCCCTGGGTCCTGGCTGTCGCGGTCACGGGGTCGAGGAGCAGGCCCAGCGCGAGGGACAGCACCTCGGCGTCGACCGGGACCACCGGGCCCGACTGCTCGGAGCCGAGGGGGCGCGGCAGCAGCTGGTCGAGGTCGCCGAGCACAGGGTAGCGAGCGGCGGCGAGGTCGTGCCGGGTGCGTTCGGCCTGGGTGCGCAGCCAGGTGTCCCACCGCGGCGGGAGGGTCGGCGGCGGTCCCCCCCGACCGTCGAGACGCTCGCCGAGGGTCTCGCGGAGCAGTCGCGGACGCTCCTCCGAGGCCACCAGCAGGCCGAGCGGCTCACCCACCCGGCGGACCAGGTCGACGGCATGGGCGCCGAGCCGGGGCGGCGCGCCGAGCCGGGGCACCCCGAGCTCGTCGGCCATCAGCCGGTCGTCGAGGACGACCCGGACCCGCTCGGCTCCGTACTTGTAGGCGGCGGAGCGCGCCATCCGCGCGACGTCGGCGCGCGGGGGGAGGTTGCCGGCGCCGGCGTTGGCGCGCACGAAGCCACGCCAGGTCGCGCCGCCCTGGTCGAAGCAGCGGGAGGTCCAGGCCTGGACGAGGACGGTCTCGAGGTCCTCGGCGAGGAGGTACGCCGTCGGGCGGCGCCCGCCCGGACGGTGGCCGCGCGCGGTCAGGTCGGCACGGACGGCGTCCGCACGCCACGGCATACCGACGACGACGAACGAGCGCACCCACGGCCGGCGTACCGACCGGACCCTCTCGACGAGGCTCGGCTCCGGATCGGGGACGGCGGCCGCGACCGCGACGTCGTCGGCGACCAGGGCGCTGGCGACCCGCAGCAGCTCGTCGTCGGCGAGGGCGTCGGGGTCGACGGGACGCGGGCCGAACTGCCCGGAGCTCCCGGCCTCACGGGACTGTCCGGGCTCGTCGACGCCCACCAGCGCCAGCTCGCTGCGTCCACGCCCGGAGACGCCGGCGCCGAGGACCCGGTCGGCGATGTCCGTCGGGACGGTGCGTCCGGCCGCGGCGGCGTGCAGGTTGAGCCGGCGCAGCAGCGCCAGCTGCTGGGCGCCCGGCAACTCTGCGGCCAGCGCGTCGCCCTCACCGGTGCCGTCGGTCGGCCACGCGAGCCACGGCGTCGTCGACCCGGCCCGCAACGCGGCCACCCAGCCCCAGGCGCGTCGTCGACTCATGGCCCAACGTTAAGGGTGCGTCAGGAATCCACGGAACCGAGGGGCGCCTGACCGGGTGAGGCCGTCGCGAGCGGTGCGCCGGTGCGTGCATGGCAAGGCGGCGGAGCGAAGTCGTACCCGGGTCGTCCGTCGAGCGACGCCAACGCCGCCAGGTGCGTGCCGGCGCGCCGCGCAGCAGGCCTCGTCCGGTCAGCCGCCCCTCATGGCCCGTACGACCGCGGACGGGCTGGGTCGACCGAGCTCGCCGGCCATCCAGACGCTGGCGGCGACGACCGCGTCGAGGTCGACGCCGTGCTCGATGCCGAGGCCGGTGAGGAACCAGACCAGGTCCTCGGTGGCCAGGTTGCCGGTGGCGCTCTTGGCGTAGGGGCAGCCGCCGAGGCCGCCCGCCGAGGCGTCGTACGTCGTGACGCCCGACTGCAGTCCCGCGTGGACGTTGGTGAGCGCCTGCCCGTAGGTGTCGTGGAAGTGGAGGGCGAGCCGCTCGGGGCCGATGCCGGCGGCGGCGAAGGCGGCGACCAGGGCGCGCACGTGGCCGGCGGTCGCGACGCCGATGGTGTCGCCGAGGCTGAGCTGGCCGACGCCGAGGTCGAGCAGTCGCCTGCCGACGGCGACGACCTGCTCGACCGGCACCGCGCCCTCCCACGGGTCGCCGAAGCACATCGAGACGTAGCCGCGGACGTCCATGCCGGCGGCCAGCGCGGCCGCGACGGTCGGCTCGAACATCTCGAACTGCGACTCGAGCGTGCGGTTGAGGTTCTTGCTCGCGAAGGTCTCGGTCGCCGAGGCGAACACCGCGACATGACGCAGGCCGAGCTCGACCGCTCGGTCCAGGCCACGCTGGTTGGGCACCAGGACGGGCAGCTGCCGGGCGGCGTCGCCGAGATCGGCGGTCAGGCTGGTCATCAGGTCCGCGGCGTCCGCGAGCTGGGGCACCCACCGGGGGTGCACGAAGCTGGTCGCCTCGACGATCGGCAGGCCGGCGGCCAGCAGGCGGCGGACGAAGTCGGCCTTCACCTCGGTCGGGACGACGGCCTTCTCGTTCTGCAGGCCGTCGCGCGCGCCGACCTCGTAGATCGTGACCTCCGTCGGCAGGCCCGGCTCGGGGACGACCATCGGCAGCGCCGCCATCACGCCTCCTCGGTCTCGACGACGAACAGCTCGGCGCCCAGAGCGACCTGCTGGCCAATGGCCGCACCGACGGCGGTGACGGTGCCGGCGTACGGCGCCTTCAGGGCCAGTTCCATCTTCATCGCCTCCACGACGCCGAGCACGTCGCCCTCGGCGACGGTGTCGCCCACGGCGACCTTGACGTCGAGGACAGTGCCCGGCATCGGCGCGACGATCGTGCCGTCGCCGGCGGCCGCGCCGTGGTCGGCACTCGCGTCAGGGCGGTGGAAGACGTAGCGCTGGCCCTGGTGGGCGAGCTCGACATGGTGCCGGCTCGCCCGGGCGATCGGGTCCTTCGATCGAGCGGTTCGACCACCGCCGCGCACCACCACGTCTCCGTCGGTGAACTCCACGACGACCGGGGCCGCGGGAGCGCCCATCCGGAAGCCGTCACCGGAGAAGGGGCCGCCCACGGCGGTGTTGGCGTCGAGCCAGAGCCGGGCCGCGACCGCCCGGGCGGGTGCCGGGTCGGGCGCCGGCACGTCGTGGCGGTCCAGCCAGGCGGTGTCGATGCCGCCGGGGACGGCGAACTCGTCCCCCGCCGCGAGCACCCGCAGGAAGCCGGTGTTGGTCGTCAGACCCAGGATCGCGGTGTCGTCGAGGGCGGCGACGAGGGCGCGCCGCGCCGCCTCGCGGTCGCGCCCGGAGACGATCACCTTGCCGAGCATCGGGTCGTACGACGTGCTCACCACCTGGCCGGACTCGAGCGCGTGGTCGACACGCGCGCCCTCCGGCCAGGACACGACGGTCGCCGTACCGGCCTGCGGGAGGAAGCCGCCGAAGGCGTCCTCGGCGTAGATCCGGGCCTCGATCGCGTGGCCACCGAAGCGCAGCCCCGCCTGGTCGAACGGCAGCGGATCGCCCGCGGCGACGGCGATCTGCAGCGCGACGAGGTCGGTGCCACTGTGGATCTCGGTGACCGGGTGCTCGACCTGGAGCCGGGTGTTCATCTCCAGGAAGTAGAAGTCGCCGGTGCTCGCGTCGAGGAGGTACTCGATGGTGCCGGCGTTCTCGTAGCCGACCGACGCGGAGAGCGTGACGGCCGACGTGTGGATCCGCTCGCGCAGCTCGTCGGCGAGCGCCGGGGCCGGCGCCTCCTCGAGGACCTTCTGGTGGCGACGCTGCACCGAGCACTCGCGGGTGCCGAGGTGGACGACCGTGCCGTGGCTGTCGCCGAGCACCTGCACCTCGATGTGGCGGCCGCGCTCGACGTACTTCTCGATCAGGATCGTGTCGTCACCGAAGGCGCCGGCCGCCTCGCGCTTCGCGGCCGCGACGGCGGCGTCGAAGTCGGCCGCCGCGCGCACGACGCGCATGCCCTTGCCGCCACCGCCGGCGGCGGCCTTGACCAGGACGGGGTAGGCGAAGGAGGCCGGGTCCTCGTCGACGGCATAGGACGGCACGACCGGTAGGCCGGCGGCGACGGCCAGGTCACGGGCGGCGTCCTTGCGGCCCATCTGCTCGATGACGCGCGGGCTCGGCCCGACCCAGGCGAGGCCGGCGCCGGTGACCGCCGCGGCGAAGCCGGCGTTCTCGGAGAGGAAGCCGTAGCCCGGGTGGATCGCGTCGGCACCGGACTCCTTCGCGGCCGCGAGCACCGCGTCGGCGTCCAGATAGCCCGGCACGCGCAGCGCGACGTCGGCGTCGCGCACGTGGAGCGCGTCGGCGTCGAGGTCGGTGTACACCGCGACGGAGCGGATGCCGAGGTCGCGGCAGGTGCGGAAGACGCGACGGGCGATCTCGCCGCGGTTGGCGACGAGGAGGGTCTTGATCTGGTTCGTCATCGCTGTCCTCATCACATGCGGAAGATGCCGTAGGACGGCTCGGGGACGGGGACGGCGGTGACGACGTCGAGCGCCATGCCGAGCACCCGCCGGGTGTCGGCCGGGTCGATCACGCCGTCGTCCCACAGCCGCGCGGAGGCGTAGTAGGGCGAGCCCTGCGTCTCGTACTGCTCCTTGATCGGCCGCTTGAACTCCTCCACGTCGGGATCGTCCTCGCGTCCGGCGACGGTGGCGAGCACGTTGGCCGCCTGGTCGCCGCCCATCACCGAGATCCGGGA
The DNA here is from genome assembly GCF_024614185.1 of Nocardioides carbamazepini. Classification (GTDB taxonomy): domain Bacteria; phylum Actinomycetota; class Actinomycetes; order Propionibacteriales; family Nocardioidaceae; genus Nocardioides; species Nocardioides carbamazepini. The sequence continues at coordinate 218,274 of NZ_JAHTLF010000003.1, read as the reverse complement.
GTTGGGCCACATCCACAGGAAGCGCGGGTCGTAGGCACGCCCGCACATGCCGTAGTTGCCGGCGCCGAAGGAGCCGCCGATGACGACGGTGAGCTTGGGTACGACGGAGCAGGCGACCGCGGTGACCAGCTTGGCGCCGTCGCGGGCGATGCCGCGGTTCTCGTACTCGCGACCGACCATGAAGCCGGAGATGTTCTGCAGGAACAGCAGCGGGATGCCGCGCTGGTTGCACAGCTCGACGAAGTGCGCGCCCTTGAGCGCGCTCTCGGAGAACAGGATGCCGTTGTTGGCGACGATGCCCACCGGGTGGCCGTGGATCCGGGCGAAGCCGCAGACCAGCGTCTCGCCGTACAGCTGCTTGAACTCCTGCATCCGGCTCCCGTCGACCAGGCGCCGGATCACCTCGCGCACGTCGTACGGCGTCCGGGTGCTGGCCGGCACCACGTCGTAGATGCTCTCCGGCGACTCGTGCGGATCTTCGACGGGCGCGTCAGAAAGGTCGCGGTTTGGGACCAAACCGCGCAATTCCAGGCCTCCAGCATGCGGTCTCTGCCCAATGGGCAGCGTGTCGATGATGCCGCGCAGGATCCGCAGCGCGTGCGCGTCGTCGTCGGCGAGGTGGTCGACGACCCCGCTCCTGCGGGCGTGCACGTCGCCGCCGCCGAGGTCCTCGGCACTGACGACCTCACCGGTCGCGGCCTTCACCAGCGGCGGGCCGCCGAGGAAGATGGTGCCCTGATTCTTGACGATCACCGTCTCGTCGGACATCGCGGGGACGTAGGCGCCGCCGGCGGTGCAGGAGCCCATCACCGCGGCGAGCTGCGGGATCCCGCGCGCGGACATGTTGGCCTGGTTGAAGAAGATCCGGCCGAAGTGCTCCTTGTCGGGGAAGACCTCGTCCTGCATCGGCAGGAACGCGCCGCCGGAGTCGACGAGGTAGACGCACGGCAGCCGGTTCTCGGCGGCGACGGTCTGCGCCCGCAGGTGCTTCTTGACCGTCATCGGGTAGTAGGTGCCGCCCTTCACCGTCGCGTCGTTGGCGACGACCATGACGTTGCGGCCCTCGACCCGGCCGATGCCGGCGACGACGCCGGCAGCCGGGACGGCGTGATCGTCGCCCGGCTTGCCGTACATGCCGTACGCCGCCAGCGGCGCCAGCTCCAGGAACGGGCTGCCGGGGTCGAGCAGCCCGTCGACGCGGTCACGGGCGAGGAGCTTGCCGCGGTCGGTGTGCTTGGTGCGGGCCGCCTCGCTGCCGCCCTGGCGCACGCGGTCGAGGCGCTCGCGCAGGTCGGCGGCGAGGTCACGGAGCGTGGGCTCGGAAGTCTCGGACACAAGGACAGGTTAATGACCATTAACCTGTTCGGCAATCCCTTGCTCCGATCAGGCTAGCGGAGCCGCAGCAGCGCCCCCGGCCCGAACAGCGGCCCGACGACGTACACCCGGTCGCTCACGTCGACGCCGCCCGGCAGGATCAGCTGGTCCGGCAGCAGCTCGACCACGCGCGGGCTCCGGCCGGGCCTGCGCACGAGGAAGAGCCCGCCGACCTCGGAGCCCGGCAGACCGAGCTCGAAGGCGAGCCAGCTCATCTTCGACAGCTCGAGCGCGTAGACGCCCTCCTGGCCGGCGGCCAGGTCCGTGATCGAGGTGAGGCCGTCGGCGTACCGCTTGCACGGGCCGCTCCAGGGATGCTCGGGGTCGCACACGGCATCCTGCGCGCCCGGCGCCACCCGCCAGATCTGCGAGGTGCCAGGGGCGGCCGGGAAGCCGCGCAGCTCGCCGACGTACCAGTAGCCGTCCGCCCCGACCGTGACCGACGTGGCCACCGCCTCGGCCAGGATCGGCGTCCCCGCCGGCGGCAGCGGCCCACCCTCCTCAGGCGGTACGTCGGGCAGGCCGGCCGGCACCTCCACGAGACGCGGCTTGAGGCGCGCCACCGTCACGATGCGTCCGTCGGGCCACACCCGGAGCAGGTCGTTGCCCGCCGCGTCGGCGACCAGCACGGTGCCGTCGCGCAGCGCGGCGAGGCCGAACGGGTTGCTGTCCTCGGGGAAGCCCTCCTGGTCCTCAGGGTCGGGGTCGGTCGCCTGGTAGGCCCCGATGTCGGCGACCGGCCGAGGCCCGTCCCACCCGGGCCGCCACTTGAAGAGCGTGGTTCCGGCGGCCGGCTCCGCGGCGGCGCTCTGCAGCATCCGCGCCGACTCCTCCGGCGGGGGCCCGGACGCGCCGGTGAGCAGGTAGATCGTGCCGTGGGGACCCTTGGCGATCGCCGGCGGGAAGTCGGTCGGCAGGTTGCCGAGGGGGATCACCCGGGCCGGCTTGTGCTTGCGTTCGACGACGAGGCTGAAGTCGCCGCCCGTCTCGGTGACGAGGGTGCGGCCCCGCCCCAGCGCGTCGATGCCACGAGGTCCGTCGAGCGCGGTGATGGTGGTCGGACCGTCGCCGCCGTCCCCGCCGCGCTTGGCCACGGCCGGCCCTCCGGCCGCCACGAGTGCGAGCGCCATCACCGTCGCTGCCACCCTGATCGCTGCCTTGCTCATGCCCAGCTCCCTCCGAGGTCGATGGCGCACTCTGCACCGTCCTCCTGCCTAGCAGCGTCGGACCGACCGCGTCATGACCCATCGAGGGGACGACCTGCGGTGATGACCACTAGCCTTCGGGGGTGACCGAGCCGACCCGCCGCGAGCAGATCCTGGCCGTGGCAGCCGACATGTTCGCCGCGCGGGGCTTCCACGGCGTCTCCGTCGCCGACCTCGGCGCGGCCTGCGGCATCTCCGGTCCTGCGCTCTACAAGCACTTCGCGTCCAAGCAGGCGATGCTCGCCGAGATGCTGACCTCCATCAGCGAGCGACTGCTCGAGGTGGGCCGCGAGCGGGTGGCCGCCGGCAGCGGCGACCCGGCGGCGGCGCTGCGCGGGCTGGTCGACTGGCACGTCGAGTTCGCCCTCGGCCACCGCCCGCTCATCATCGTCCAGGACCGCGACTGGGAGTCACTGCCCGAGGACGCCCGGGAGCAGGTCCGCCGGCTCCAGCGTGCGTACGTCGACCTGTGGGCCGACGAGCTCCGCGCCCTGCGCCCCGACCTCGACAAGGCCCGCGCGCATGCCGCCGCCCAGGCCACCTTCGGCCTCCTCAACTCCACCCCCCGCGCCGGCCACGGCATCCCCGACGTCGCGCTGCGGGACCTGCTCGGGTCGATGGCGCTGGGGGCGCTCGGGGTCGATGCGGCGGTTCAACTACCGAATTTGTCGTGAACCGACCGGACCATCGACGAATTCGGTAGTTGAACCGCCACGACAGGCGGATCAGAATCCCGGCTCGATCCGCTCCAGGATCGGGGCGAGGTCGAGGCCGGCGGGCAGGGTGCCGAAGGCGCTGCCCCAGTCGCGGGCCAGGCGGGTTGCACAGAAGGCGTCGGCGACGGCGGTCGGGGCGTAGCGGATCAGCAGGCCGGCCTGGAAGACCACCGCGATCTGCTCCACCAGCCGGCGGGCGCGCAGCTCGATGTCGTCGAAGTCCGTGAGCTCCTTCTTCAAGGCGGTCAGCGCGTCGTCGTACCGCGCATCGGTGCCGACGGCCAGCTCGGCCTCGGTGAAGAAGGCGTCGAGCGACTCCGGCTCGCGGCCGATGGCGCGCAGCGCGTCGAGGGCGGCGACGTTGCCGGAGCCCTCCCAGATCGACATCAGCGGTGCCTCCCGGTAGATGCGCGCCAGGTCGAAGTCCTCGATGTAGCCGTTGCCGCCGAGGCACTCGAGCGCCTCGTTGGCGACGACCGGGCCACGCTTGCAGACGTAGTACTTGGTCGCGGCGAGCGCGAGACGGCGCAGCGCGGCCTCGCCGGCATCGCCGTGGATGGCCCGGTCGTTGGCGCCGGCCAGCCGCATCATCGCGGTGGTGGCGGCCTCGGACTCGACGGCGAGGTCGGCCAGCACGTTGCGCATCAGCGGCTGGTCGATCAGCAGCTTGCCGAAGGCGGCACGGTGGCGGGCGTGGTGGGCCGCCTGGACCAGTGCGCTCCGCATGCCCGACGCCGACCCGATCACGCAGTCGAGGCGGGTCATGTTGACCATCTCGACGATGGTCTTGACACCCTTGCCCTCCTCGCCGACGAGCCAGCCGACGGCGTTGTCGTACTCGATCTCGGACGAGGCGTTGGACCTGTTGCCGAGCTTGTCCTTGAGCCGCAGGAACCGGATCGGGTTGGCCTCCCCACCCGGCAGCACGCGCGGGAGCAGGAAGCAGGACAGGCCGCCCGGGGCCTGGGCGAGGGTGAGGAACATGTCGGACATCGGCGCCGAGGTGAACCACTTGTGGCCGACGATGCGGTAGGTCCCGTCGGGCTGGGCCGTCGCGGTCGTGGTGTTGGCGCGGACGTCGGAGCCGCCCTGCTTCTCGGTCATCGACATGCCCGCGATCAGGCCGCGCTTGGTCTCGGGGTCGCGCAGGCCGAAGTCGTACTCGCGGTTGGTGAGCAGCGGCTCGAAGCGGGCGGCGAGCTCGGGGTTCGCGCGCAGGGCCGGAACGACGGCATAGGTCATCGAGATCGGGCAGCCGTGGCCGGCGTCGACGTTCCAGGAGTAGAACTTCGCCGCGCGGGCGACGTGCGCGCCGGGGCGGTCGTCGGCCCACGGCGCCGCGTGGATGCCGTGGGAGACGGCGGTCTCCATGAGCTGGTGGTACGCCGGTACGTACTCCACCTCGTCGATGCGGCGCCCGTAGCGGTCGTGGGTGTGCAGCCGCGGCGGGACGCGCTCGGCGAGCCGGCCGAGGTCGATGGCCTCGGGCGTGCCGGCGAGGCGGCCGATCGCGCGGATGTCGTCGAGGGCCCAGCCCGCCCCCTCCCGCTCGATGCCCTCGAGCAGCGCCGGGTCGGAGGAGGTGTCGTGGCCGACGAGCGGCGGGACCTGGTTCAGTACTTCATCCTGGCCATCGTGGGTGCTGGTCATGGCGATCATCCCTCGCTGTTCGTGACGTTGCTGGTGGCTGGTCCGTGGTCGTCGTACGGCGCGCCGTCGCGCTCGCGCACCGCCTGCCGGAAGCCCGCCTGGGCGGCGCGCTGCTGGAAGGCGTGGCCCTCGCGGGTGTGGCGGGAGATGCCGTCGAAGACGGTGCTGATCAACTGGCTGTTCTGCACGCCCTGGGCGAGCAGGGCGGAGTTGAGGGCGAGCTTGACCATCATCAGCTGGTTGAGGGGCATCGCGGCGATCCGCTGCACCAGCCGCTCGGTGCGCTCGTCGAGATCCTCGGGCTCCGGCGCCTCGATGGCGAGCCCCCACGCGGCGGCCTCACGGCCGGTGAGGGTGTCGCCGGTGAGCAGCAGGCGCTTGGCGCGCTGGTCACCGAGGCGGTGTGCCCACAGCCCCGCGCTCGGCACGCCCCAGACCCGGGTCGGCGGGTAGCCGATCTTGGCGTCGGCGGCGATCACGATCTGGTCGCAGTGCAGCGCGATGTCGGTGCCGCCGGCGACGCAGAAGCCGTGGATCCTCGCCACCGTGGGCTTGTCGGCGTGCAGCAGGCTGGCGAAGCCCTTCGTGAAGCGGCTCATCATCGCGTAGTCGACCATCGGGTCCCAGGTCCCGGCCGGGTCGTGGTTGAGCATCTGCACGGTCGGGTCCAGCACCGTGCCGCTGCGCGGTGCGCCGCCGGTCATGCCGCCGTCCATCAGGTGCTCGGCGCTGGCCGCGAGGTCGTAGCCGCCGCAGAAGCCCTTGCCGCGACCGCTCAGGACGATCACGTGCACCCGCGGGTCGAGGTCCGCGCGCTCGACCGCGTCGGCCAGCTCGATCGGCGTGTCCGGGGTGATGGAGTTGCCCTGCTCGGGCCGGTCGAAGGTCAGCCGCGCCACCCGGCCGTCGACCTCGTAGGTCAGGGTCCGGTACGTCGGCGGCGCGTCGCCCGGCGACGGGGCGGCGCGGTACGGCGAGTCCACGCCCTCGGTCGCGGCCCGGCGCCACGGAGCTTCATCGGCCATTCCTCGATGTTACGCATTGCTCCACAACCGTGTCCAGATGTGTAGCATGACGGGCATGGACGAGATCGCCCCGCTGTCGGCGCGCTCGGTGATGCTGAGCCTGCTGCTCGGGTCCCACCCCGACCGGATGAGCGCCGCCGAGCTGATCCGCGCGGGCGAGCACTTCGGCATCCCCGCCGCGACCGTCCGGGTCGCGCTCACCCGAGCCGTCGCCGCGGGCGACCTGCGACGCGATCCGGCGACCGAGGCGGGCCAGTCGGCCGGCTACGCCCTCGGCGAGCGGCTCGCCGCCCGTCAGCGTCGCCAGGACGAGGCCGTCCTCGACGCCGAGACCGCCTGGAAGGGCGCCTGGGAGATGGCGGTCGTCGTGGTCACCGGGCGCACCGGAGCCGAGCGCGCGGCGCTGCGGGAGCAGCTGGCGTCGTACCGCCTGGCGGAGCTGCGGGAGGGCGTGTGGACCCGACCGGCGAACCTGCGGCGGCCACGGGGCTATGCGGACGAGACGGTCCTCGGCACCTTCACGGCCACACCCGACGAGGACCCCGCCGCCCTTGCCGCCCGACTGTGGGACCTGACCACCTGGGCCCGGGAGGGGCGGCGCCTGCTGCGGCGCCTGGAGCGGACGACCGCGCCCGCGCCCCGGCTCGCCGTCGCGGCGCACGTCGTGCGCCATCTCGCGGCCGACCCGCTGCTGCCCGCCGCCCTGCTGCCGGCGGACTGGCCGGCGGGCGCGATGCGGACCGCCTACGCCGCCTATCAGGACGAGCTGCGCGAGCTGGCCATCTCCTCGTCGCGCTGAGCTCCACGGCGCGAGCTGGGCAGCTCCCACAGCGGCCCGAAGAGGAACCAGAGACCGACGAGCGTCCACGGCGGGCGGGTCCAGTCGAGCAGGACCCCGTCCTGGTCCCCGTCGGCGACGAGGGCGACCAGCCCGAGCAGCACGACCGACGCGATGGCCGCCGCGAGGACGACCCGGAACCACTCGCGCCACAGCGCCGCCATCCGCTCCGGTCCGTGCTTGGGCGGCTTGACCGGGGGCGGGCCGTCGGCGAAGCGGTGCGCGAAGCGGACGTCGGCCCAGCGCACGATCGACGGACCGAAGGCGACGGAGAAGCCGAGATAGATGCCGGCCAGGCCGTGGGTCGCACCTGCTTCGGCACCGCGGTGCAGGTCCGCCGCGACCGCGACCACGAGGGCGACGTCGAGCAGCGGGATCAGGGCGAGCGTGACGGTGCTCGCCCGGCGCCGGCGGAACACGTAGCGCAGCGCGAGGCCGAGCCCGAGCAGCACCCACAGGCCGATCTCGGAGGCGGCGATGAAGCCGGCGACGAACACGATCGCTCCTTTCGTAGCACGAGCATGCTAGAACCGAGACCGTAGCACAGTCGTGCTAATGTCAGACCATGCCGCGAACGATCGACCACGAGGAGCGGCGGCAACGGATCGGCGAGGCGGTGTGGCGGCTGGTGCTCCGCGAGGGCGTCGGCGCCGTGTCGTTGCGGACCGTCGCCGCCGAGGCCGGCCTCGTGCTCGGCTCGCTGCGACACAGCTTCCCGACCAAGGCCGAGCTCCTCGCCTTCGCCATGCGCCTGGCCCATGAGCGTGCCGCCGCGCGCGTCGCTCGCCACGGCCAGGTGCGGGACCCGCGCCGCCGGGCGGTCGCGGCCCTGCGTGAGCTGCTCCCCCTCGACGACGAGCGCACCGTCGAGATGCACGTCCACCTCGCCCTGCTGGCCGAGGGCCCGCGGCACGCGGAGCTGACCGCACTGGCCGACGATGCCCAGGAGGCGATCCGCGGGCTGTGCCTGCGCTGCCTCACCGACCTCCGCGATGCCGGCCAGGTCGCTGCCGATCGCCATCTGGGACGGGAGACCACGACACTCCACGCGCTGCTCGACGGGCTGGCACTGCACACGATGCGCGACCCCCGGCTCCGCCGCGCGGCCACCCGGTCGCTCGACGACCATCTCGACGCCCTGGCCCGCCCGCTCGCGTGACGGCGGGCGGTTCTCCACAGGCACGCTGACCGCACTGGCGCGGCCTACCTGCGGCGGTGACGATGAACGGCGTGAGGACACTCGGGAATCGCGCGGAAGTGAGGCACCATGGGAGTCATGACCAGTCTGTCGCCTGGCGCGGACCTGCTCGCGGGAATCCCCGTCGGCCGCGCGCTGACCGCGCTCGACGTGGCGGAGCTGTGCGATGAACGCATCCGATATGAGCTCATCGATGGCGTGCTGATCGAGATGCCCAGTCCCAGTCGCCCCCACCAACGGGCTGTCGTGCGCCTGATCGGTCTGCTCCTGGCGGCGGAGCCTCCCGGCGCGGAGGTGCTGACCGCACCCTTCGACATCCTCAGCGAAGACACGGCGGTACAGCCCGACGTCATCGTCATCCCCAAGGGGCCCACGGCCGCCCACGGCTACGTCGAGGGCGCACCACTGCTGGTCGTCGAGGTGCTCTCGCCGAGCACCGCCCTGTACGACCTCAACACCAAGTTCAAGCGCTACGAGCGCGCGGGCGTCACGTCGTACTGGGTGATCGACCCGGTCAAGCTGCGCCTGATCGCCTGGGAGCTGCGCGACGGTGAGTACGTCGAGGTCGCCGACGTCACCGGCAAGGAGTCCTGGACGGCCGAGCTGCCGTTCCCCGTCACCATCACGCCCGCCGAGCTGGTCGACTGACCGGGGCGGTCAGACCAGCCCGTCGGGCAGCTCCACACCCGCCTCGAAGAGCGGCAGCAGCCGCTCGGCCCGCACCGCCGCGTCGACGACGAGCTCGACGTCGTCGGCGAGGTCGGCGGTGGCCCCGCCGCCGCCGTCCGATCCGCCCGATCCCGGCGGCGCGCTGGTGCGCGCGTGCAGGCCGGCGAGCAGCAGGTCCCGGTCGACGCCGCGCAGCGCGAACAGCACCAGCGGATCGGTGTCGACCAGCCAGCCGGCCTGGATCAGGACCGCGACGGCATGCGGACACGGGTCGAGGTAGTGGGGGCAGGTGCAGGTCGCGGTCAGCTCGCCGCCGAACGGCAGCAGCTCGACGCCGACCTCCTCCGCGTGCTCGACGAGGTCGTGCGGGAGGTTGCCCGCGAGCAGCTCGGCGATCCGGCCGGACTCCGCGGCGACGACCTCGACGAGCGCGGTCCGGGCCGCCTCGTCCAGGACCGGGATGCCGACCTCGACCGTCCAGGCGTCGTCGCCGTCACGGCAGGCGGCGAGCAGGCCGCCCGGCTCGATGCTGATCGCACCCACGTCGCCCCGGCGGGCATGGGTGCGACCGGGACGCAGCTCCGCGTCGGAGTACGCCGCCTCCTCGACCGCGCGCTGCCAGGCCTTGCCCCACCACGAGCGGGTCCCGCGAACAGGCCGGGTCTGGCGGCTGAAGGTGGTCCGCATCAGCCGGTGGCCCTCCGGGCCTCGCGGCGCAGGGTGACCAGGTCGCGCAGCTCCTCGTCGCTGAGCTCGGTCAACGCGGCGTCGCCGCGGGCGAGGACGGCGTCGGCGAGCCGGCGCTTGCGGTCCAGGAGCTGGGCGACCCGCTCCTCGATGGTGCCGCGGGTGACCATCCGGTGCACCTGGACCGGCCGGGTCTGTCCGATCCGGTACGCGCGGTCGGTCGCCTGCTCCTCCACCGCCGGGTTCCACCAGCGGTCGAAGTGGACGACGTGGTCGGCGCGCGTGAGGTTGAGCCCGGTGCCACCGGCCTTGAGCGAGAGCAGGAACACCGGCACACCGGCGTCGTCAGGGGCCTGGAACCGGCGCACCATCGCCTCGCGCTGAGCGACGGGCGTGCCGCCGTGCAGGAACTGGTGGGGCACCCCGAGCGCGGTGAGGTGCTGCTCGACGAGCCGCGCCATGGCGACGTACTGCGTGAACACGAGGACCGCCCCACCCTCGGCGAGCACGGTCGCGACCAGCTCCTCGAGCAGCTCCAGCTTCTCGGAGCGGCCCGTGAGCCGGATCGCGCCGGACTGCTTGAGGAACTGCGCCGGGTGGTTGCAGATCTGCTTGAGCCCGGTCAGCAGCGCGAGCACCAGACCACGCCTGGTCTCCTCGTCGGCCCGTTCGATCCGCTGCATGGTGTCCTTGACGAACGCCTCGTAGAGAACCACCTGCTCCCGGGTCAGGCCGAGCAGGTGATCGGTCTCCGTCTTCGGCGGCAGCTCCGGCGCGATCCCCGGGTCCGACTTGCGGCGGCGCAGCAGGAAGGGGCCGATCAGATCGGCGAACTGGCGGGCCTTCGTGGGCTCCGCCCCGGACTCGATCGGCGCACCCCACACCCGGCGGAACGCCTGGCGGCTGCCGAGGAGGCCGGGGACGCACCAGTCGAGGATCGACCACAGCTCGGTCAGGTCGTTCTCGACCGGAGTGCCCGTCAGCGCGACCCGCGCCCGGCTCGTCAGTCGGCGCAACGCCCGCGCGGTCGACGTACGGGAGTTCTTGACGTGCTGGGCCTCGTCGGCGACCACGAGGTCCCAGGTGAGCCCGGCGAGGGTGTCGATGTCGCGCCGCAGCGTGCCGTAGGTGGTCAGCACGAACCCGCCGCGCAGGCCGTCGAGGGAGCGCGCGCCGCCGTGGAAGCGACGGACGGATATGCCGGGCGCGAACCGCTCGATCTCGGCCTCCCAGTTGCCGAGGAGGCTGGCCGGACAGACGACGAGGGTCGGGCCGCCGTGGGAGAGACCGTCCTCGAGTCGGTGCAGGTGGAGGGCGATCAGGGTGACCGTCTTGCCCAGGCCCATGTCGTCGGCGAGGCAGGCGCCGAGCCCGAGCCCGGTCAGGTCCGCGAGCCAGGTCAGCCCGTGCCGCTGGTAGTCGCGCAGCCGGGCGGCCAGGCCCGCCGGCTCGGCGAGCGGCGCCCGGGTCGCCGCCCCGAGCAGCTGCTCGCGGACCTGCAGCAGGCTGGCGCCGACGACGACCTCGGCGCTCGCCCGGGGCACTTCTCCCGTGGCAGGCAGCTCGGTGACGCCGGTGAGCGCGGCGGCCAGCGCCTGCGCACCGGTGGCCTTGCGGATCAGCCGCCGACGGGCCCGCGCGGCGGTGGTCGGGTCGACCACGGTCCATGCGCCGCGCAGCCGGATGACCGGGCTCGCGGCGTGGGCGAGCTCGGCCATCTCGTCGACGGTGAGCGCCTCGCCGTGCAAGGAGACCTGCCACGAGAAGGAGAACAGGCCGTCCGTCGAGAAGGGGCTGTCCTGCAGCGGCAGCTCGAGGGAGCGCCCCTCCCCCGCGGGGCGCTGGTCGAGCACGGCACGCGTGGTCAGGTCCGGGCCGAGGGAGCGTGGCCAGTGCACGTCGACGCGGGTGTCGCGCAAGGCGCCCACGTGGTCGAGCAGGCTGCCGATCTCTGCTCCGTCGAGGGTGAGCTGGTCGGGCACCGCCAGGGCGAGCAGTCGGTCGAGCACCGGCCACGCGTCCGCCGCGGCCCGGAGCGCGATGCTGGCATGCACCCGCGCCCGGCTGCCGAAGCCGTGCTCGGCCGGCCCGCCGGTCCACAGCAGGGCCGCGTCGCGGACGTGCAACGGGTCACGCTCGTCGTGGACCTGGAGCACCACCCGGACCGTGCCGGCGAGGAGCTCCTCCTCGTCGGCCTCGACCCGGAGCGAGACCCGCACCAGCTCCGGCAGCACGGCGTCGTCCGCGCCCCGGTCGGGCCGTCGGTCGCGGCGCACCGCCAGGCGGTGCCGGACCCGGTCGGCGAAGTCCTCCGCTCGCCCCGGGCCGGCAGGCGCCGGCGCCTCGGGGCCAGCGGCACGACGGCCGCTGGGTGCCGCGCGCGGAAGCGTGTCCGCGACCGCGTCCAGCATCCCGCGGACCAGGCCGGCGGCATCGGCGGCCGGCAGGTCGTCGTACGCGCGGGCGAGGGCGAGGCGCTCGACCGCGTCCTGATCGCGCGGCTCCAGCCCGTCGACCCGCCAGGCCCGGCCGGCGGCGTCGGGCGCGACCTTGCCGGCGGCCACGAGGCGCAGCCCGAGCAGCGCCGCACCGCTGAGCAGCTGGACACTGGGATGGGCGTCGTCGTCGGCACGCGACCGGCTCAGGACGGGCAGCGCCGCGCTGACGGGCAGCGCCACCCGGCGTGCCCCCGCGGCATCGGTGAACTCGATCGTCGCCGGGTCACCGGCCCGGAAGGTCGCGGGTCCGGTGACGGGAACGAAGCTCACAGGGGGAACCTAGCCCGGAGCCCCTACTCGGCCGCCTACCCCTGGGGACTGCTCGTACGACGTCCGCGCAGCCGAGCGAGGAAGACGCCGCCGAGCAGCAGGACCCCGCCGGACGCGGCGACGACCGCGGCCCACCGGGTCGGGTGCTCGGCCGCCAGCGCCACCGACGCGAGGGGGACGCCGAGCGCCGGCATCGCGATGGCGAGCAGCGAGAAGCCGGAGTGGTTGGACACCGCGGCGGCCAGCGCCCACAGCACGGCGAGCAGGCCGCCGAGGGCGACCACCCACCACACGTCGGACTCCTCGAAGCCGCCGCCGGCAGCCAGCACGGAGGTCACGTCTCCCGTCTCGCGGTCGAGCATCATCGACATCCCGCCGAAGACCCCGGCGAAGAAGCGCATGACGGCGAAGGACGCGAGGATCCCGAGGAAGCCGACGAGGCCGAACGCCCCGACCGCGACGCCGGAGACGGCCCGGCTGGGCAGGGCCCAGCCGAGGAGGGTGACGACGACGACGAAGACGGCCACGAGGACCGCGGCGGTGACCTGCGGATGGCCGTCACCGATGCTGTCGGCGACCACGCTGTCGAACGCGACGCCGTAGACCAGGGCGAGGCCGAGGATCGCGACGACGACGAAGGCGGCCCGCCGGGCCGCGAGGTAGCCGATCACGGCGAGCGCGACCATGGTGCCGCCGATGAGGTAGGCGACCCAGTCGTCGTCACGGTTGATCCCGACGCCGATCATCAGCGCGGTGGCGCCGATCCCGACGACGCCCGGCCAGGTGACGACCTCCTCCCGGGCGCGGCCGCCGGCACGGCGGTCCGCGAGCGCGCCGAGGACGGCGATCACGAGCAGCACGGCGGTGGCGCCCAGCCCGACGCCGTAGTTGGACCAGTCGAGATCCCCGTCGTCGCGGGCCCGGACGGCGGCGATGACCACCGCGGCACCGAGCAGGCCGGTCCCCAGCGCGACCACGCCTCCGGCGCTGCCCGCCCGGGTCGCGCGGGTGGGGAACTCCGGCTCGATCGGATCCGGGTGGCCGGTTCCGACCGGTGGCGGGGGAACGCTGCCGGCGCCGCGGTCGTCCGTGGCGGGGTCGGGATCGGTGACGATCGCCCCGGCGGGTGGCGTCATGGCGGTGCCGGGAGGGGCGTCCGGAGAGGCGCCCGGGCCGGTGGCCGGGCCGGTGGCCGGGCCGGTGGCCGGGCCGGTGGCCGGGCCGGTGGTCGGTGCCGGCGGCGGTCCGCCGACGGGGTGCTCGGGAGTGCCGTTCGCGGGAGCGTCGTCGGTCATGCTTTCGACTCTAGATGAGCAGAGCCCGGGGAACGTGCAGGCGAGCGACGCTCAGCGCCGCGCTGTAACTACCTGTCCTTACCTCTGCCGTACCGGTCTACCGATCAGGTAGGGGCAAGGACAGGTAGTTACAGGTCCCCTGCGCCGGCACGGCGCCGGGAGGGCGCCGGGATGGCGGGCACCTAGCCTGCGATGCCCAGCACGAGCGGAACCACGGCGGCGGCCCCCGCCTCGTGGAGCGCCTCCGCGCCGAGCGTGAGCGACCAGCCGGTGACCAGCCGGTCATCGACGAGCAGCACCCGGGCGTCGCGCACCGCGTCGGGATCGTCGAGGCGGAGCGCGCAGCGCCGGCTCACGGCGGCGACCCGCTGGGCGGAGTTGGTGGCGCCGCGGTCGGGGCCGACCGACGGGTCGGCCACCGCCCACCGGCCGGCGATCGGGACACGCAGGAACCGGGACAGTCCGGCGGCCAGGTCAGCGGTGAGCGTGGGCCTGCGCTCGGACTCGGCGACCACGATCGCGTCGACCTGGGGCTGCCAGTCCTGCAGCATCGTGACCATCGCCCGGGCCAGCGTGTCGGGCACCGGACCGTCCTGCCCGCCGGTGGTCGGGTCGGTCGGGAGCGCGAACAACCCCCGCAGCGCCGCGCCGTGGCCAAGATCGGTCAGCCGGGCGATCGCCCGGCCCTCCTCGGCGGGCTGCTTGATACGCCCGGACCGGCTGACGCCGATCGCCGCCAGGCCGGTCGGCCACAGCTTGCGCGGCTCGATCGGCACACCGGGCCGGGCGATCCGGTCGGCCGCCTCCTCGACCGCAGCCGCGGACACGTCCGTGGACAGGCGGAGCCCCCCGCAGTTGTCGCAGCGCCCGCAGCGCCAGTCGGGATCGGCCAGCACCGCCGGGTCGTCGAGCTGGCGGCGCAGGTAGCGCATCCGGCACACGTCGGAGGAGAGGTAGTCGACCATCGCCTGCTGCTCGGACTGGCGGGCCGACGCGACCCGCGCATAGCGTTCGGCGTCGTAGTCCCACGGCCGGCCGGTGGCCTCCCAACCGCCGCGGACCCGGCGGACGGCACCGTCGACGTCGAGCACCTTGAGCATCGTCTCGAGCCGGTTGCGGGACAGGTCGACCCGTGGTTCGAGCGCGGCCGTGCTCATCGTGCGGCCCTCCTCGGCCAGCACGGTCAAGGTCTCTCGGACCAGCTCCTCGCGCGGGAACGCGAGTGAGGCGAAGTAGGCCCAGATGTCGCGGTCCTCCGTGGCCGGCAGCAGGACGACGGTGGCGTCGTCGACCGAACCGCGGCCGGCGCGGCCGACCTGTTGGTAGTAGGCGACCGGGCTGTTCGGAGCCCCCAGGTTGACCACAAAGCCGAGCGCGGCGTCGAAGCCCATCCCGAGCGCGCTGGTCGCCACCAGCGCCTTGACCTCACCGTCCACGAGGGCCTGCTCGAGCGCCAGCCGCTCGGTCTGCTCCGTCTGGCCGGAGTAGGCGGCCACCCGGTGCCCGCGGGAGCGGAGGTAGTCGGCGACCTCCTGGGTCGCCGCCACGGTCAGGCAGTAGACGATGCCGCTGCCGGGCTGCTCCGCCAGATGGTCGGCGAGCCAGGCCAGCCGCTGCTCGGCGGTCGTCAGCCGGACGACGCCCAGGCGAAGCGACGACCGGTCCAGGCTGCCCCGCAACACCAGGGTGTCACCGCTGCCGGACTCAGCAGCGTTGAGCTGCTCAGCCACGTCGTCGGTGACGCGCTGGTTGGCGGTGGCCGTGGTGGCCAGGACCGGGATGCCGTCGGGCAGGTCGCGCAGCAGGGTTCGGATCCGGCGGTAGTCGGGCCGGAAGTCGTGGCCCCAGTCGGAGATGCAGTGCGCTTCGTCGACCACCAGCAGGCCGCACGTCGCCGCCAGCCGCGGGAGAACCTCGTCGCGGAAGCCGGGGTTGTTGAGGCGCTCGGGACTGACCAGCAACACGTCGACCTCGCCGGCCGCGATGGCGCGGTGCACCTCCTCCCACTGCTCCATGTTGGTGGAGTTGACGGTGACCGCGCGGATGCCGGCCCGCTCCGCGGCGGCGATCTGGTTGCGCATCAGTGCCAGCAGCGGCGAGATGATGACCGTCGGACCGCTGCCCCGCTCGCGCAGCAGCAGGGTGGCCACGAAGTAGACCGCCGACTTGCCCCACCCGGTGCGCTGGACGACGAGGGCACGGCGCCGCTCGACGACCAGCGCGGCGATCGCGGCCCACTGGTCGTCGTACAAGGTCGCGTCGGCGCGGCCCACCAGTGCGCGGAGGTGCTCCTCCGCGCGTTCGCGGACGGCTGCGTCGGTCGGGGCCTGGGTGTCCATGTCCCGTGTCTACCAGCGCCGCCCGACACGGTCGCCCGCGCATCCACAGGTGATGTCCGAACCGGGGTCGTCCACAGGTCCGCGGCGGGCGCGGGCGCGGCGTCGGCCTTCTCGGCTACGGTCGGCCGCATCCGAACCGGGAGGTGTAACGTATGTGTATGACACGCACCAACATCGAGATCGACGACGAGCTGATCGCCCGTGTCATGAAGAAGTACGGTCTGCGGACCAAGCGGGAGGCGGTCGACTTCGCGCTGCGGCGGGCCGCCGGGCCGAAGCTCACGCCGGAGGAGATCCTCAGCTACGAAGGCATGGGCTGGGACGGCGACCTCGACGAGATCCGCGACGACCCGGTCGAGACATGGTGACCCTGGTCGACAGCTCGGTCTGGATCGACTACTTCCGTCGGCCCGGGCACCCGGGGAACGAGCCGCTGCGCGACCTGGTCAGGCGGGAGGAGGTGGCGACGACGGAGCCCATCGTCATGGAGCTCTCGATGGGGCCGACCGACGAGCTCACCGTACGCCGGATCGAGCGGATCCTCGGCTCGACCACGACCCTCTCGGCCGATGCCGAGCTCGACTTCCACGCCGCGGCCTCCATCTATCGCGCCGTGCGCCGCAACGGGCGCACGGTGCGCTCGAAGATCGACTGCCTCATCGCCGCAATCGCGATCCGGCACGAGGTCCCGCTGCTCCACAAGGACACCGACTTCGAGACCATCGCGGCCGTCACCGAGCTGCAGCACCGGCCGCTCCTCTGATTTCCGGGATTCCGCTGACACGCCCCGCGACGGTGCCCTAGGCTTGCTCACGCAACCGCAGGCGACCCGAGACGCCTGCGGTTGCGCCTCTTTTGTTGGGCCGAGCGTGTCGCATACGGCGCTCGCCGCCCGGGACTCGCTTCGCTCGCCCCGCGGGCTTCGCACCGTGCCGCTTCGCGGCCGTGCGCCACGCTGCCGGCCGCTCCACCCAGCCCGATCCCCACGCCACCTTCGCACCGTGCCGCCTGGCGGCCGTGCGCCACGCTGCCGGCCGTTGGACGGACCGGCTCAGGCGACGGACCACCAGATCCGCGCCAACTCGAACCGCGACCCGGCGTTCCAGCGCAGCAGGACGTCACCGACGTGCTTCTCGACGCCCTTCACGGAGATGCCGAGCTCGCCGGCGATCTGCTGGTTGGTGCGGCCGGAGGCAACCAGAGCGGCGACCTCGGCCTGACGCGGGCTCAGGACCGGAGCGCCGGCGCCCGACGACCCGACGGTGCTGACCGCGGCGAGCAGGCCGACCCGGGTGGCGACACCGAAGGCACAGAGCACCCGCGAGAGATGGGTGCGGACGGTGCGCGGGGAGAGGAACAGTGCCGCGGCGATCTCCTCGACCTCCTGGCCGGCCAGCACCGCGCGGGCCACCTCCGCCTCCCGCGTGGACAGGCCGTCCCAGCCGGCCCCGGCGACCGGAGGCAGGCGGCGGCCCGAGGCGGCGAGAGTGACGCCCGCGGCCAGCCGTACGGCGCCGAAGCCGGTCCGGTCGCTGTCGGCGACGAGCGCGCGCAGACTGCGCGAGGCGGCACCGAGGTCGCGCTCGAGGATCCGGGCGCGGGCGAGCAGTATCTGCCCCTCCGCGGCCTCGACCCCGCGCTCGTCGGCGACGCAGGCCGCGATGCTGTCGGTGAGCAGCGCGACGGCGGTGCCGGCGTCGCCGGCGGCCAGGGCGACCCGGGCCCGGGCGCGCTGCACGGTGGGCGCGCTGACCCGGTGCTCGGCGAGGTCGGCCAGCGCGGCCAGCCAGGCCTCGACCGCGCCGCGATCCTCCTCCAGCAGCGCGGCGTGGAGCAGCATCTCGAAGCAGATCGCCCGGTCGATGAGGGTGCATCGGCTCAGTGCCTCGTCGGCGCCGGCGCGAAAGGCCAGCGCCGCGGCCGCGGCGACGTCGTAGACCGCGATGGCGCCGTACGACAGCAGGAGCAGCGCCCCGCGGTCGATGAAGTCGCGCGGGCGGGCGGGGACGTGGGCGGCGATCTCCGCAGCGATCCGGATGCCGTCGGCGTCGCCCGCGTTCCCGCGCACCAGGACCGCCACCGCCTCGACCACCGGGGCGAGCCGACTGTCGGGCACGACCGATGCCCGGACCGTGCCGAGCAGCGCGTCCGCACGCTCGATCCGGCCGGAGAAGGCGGCGATCCGCGCCTGGCAGACCCACATCAGGGTCGCGAACGGGTGGCCGGCCCAGGCCGCCCCGGCCGGCGGACCCGCCGCGTCGAGCTCCGCGGCGTCGCGGATCCGGGCGCCCACGAGGGCGGCCTCCGCCGCGACGTACCGCACCGCCGACCACCACCGGGAGGCCGCGTCGTCCACGGCGGCGAGCAGGTCGCGCAGCGCGGCGTCGTCGGCGGCCGGTGCGGCGAGGTCGCCGCCCGCGGCGAGCACCGTGACCGCGAGGCACAGCCCCCGTGCCCGGTCGTCGTCCGCGGCGGCCAGCCCGGTGGTCGCATGCCGCGTGGCGTCGGCGAAGTCGCCGAGCCAGAAGTCCGCGAGCGCAGCGATGCCGTACGCCGCCGCGTCACCGTCGTGCGCCGCGGCCAGGGCCGCCTCGCGGCCCGCCTCCGCCGTCCCGTCGGCCAGGTGCCGGAGCACGTCGGCGAGCAGGCGGTCGCGGTCCATGACTCGAACGCTCCCACGGACCACGGGGCCATCGGACCGGTTCTCGAATTACGACTGTTCCCTACCGACGCGCCCCACCCCCGTCCGGAAGAGTCAGCCGTCGCGAGAGACGGAGGAGCCGAGATGCGGCATGGGGCGACGATCGGCGGGCTGCTGCTCGTGATGATGCTGGTGGCGGGCTGCGGCGACGACGGCGATGCCGCGTCCGGTTCGGACCCGACGCCGTCCGCCGCGACCGGCGCGCCCAGCGCCGACGGCACGGATGACGGGGACGGCGGGGACGCCGACGACGCGGTCCTGCCGGTGTTCTGCGACCTGGTGAGCGCCGACCAGCTCACCGCGGCGGTGGGGGCCGCGATGACCACGAGCACCGGCCCGTTCGACGCCTGCGAGTTCGAGCAGGAGGACCCGCGGGCCCTCAGCGGCTCGCTCGGCGCGATCGACGTCGAGGCCGGCGGCGGGTACGAGGCCTACCAGTCGGGCTCGAAGGGCGCGATGGACGAGCCGACCCGACACGATCTCGCCGGCATCGGGGACGCGGCGTACGTGGACATCGGCACCGTCGCCGGCGGTGGGAACCTCCAGGTAGGTGGGGGCGCGCTCGTCGGCCAGGTCGTCTACACGCTCAACCTCGCGCAGGCCACCGGCATGAGCGAGGAGGAGCTCGTCGCGGTCAGCGAGAGGCTGCTGCGGCTGATGGTCGACGCCACCTGACCCACCTGACCCACCTGACCGGGCCCCCTCATCCACCAGCAACAGACCAGGAGCCGTCATGGCACTCTTCACCAAGTCCGGCATCGCCGCCGTCGCCGTGGCCACGGGCCTCGTCCTGACGGCCGGCACGAGCGGTGCCGTCGCCGGCGCGATGATCACCGGCAAGCAGATCAAGAACAACACCGTCACCACCAAGGACATCAAGGACGGATCCCTCGGCGGTGCGGACATCCAGGACGGCAGCCTCACGAGCAGCGACCTCGCCGCCGCCGCCCGCGGGCTGACCGGCGTCGTGGTGGTGAACGCGTCGGCGGCCGTTCCCAACGGCGGCTGGAACAAGGCCGTCGCCGCGTGCCCCGGCGGCACCTCGATCGTCACCGCGAACGCCTGGCTGGCGAGCAGTCGCGCCGGGGCCCAGGTCGAGATCACCGCCACGGGTGCAACCGCGTGGTCGCCCGGCCTCAGCGAGAGCGGGGACACTCTCACCCTCCGGGCCGTCTGCGCCGTGCTCCCCGGAGCCTGAGCCCGGAGCCTGAGCCCGGAGCCTGAGCCCGGAGCCTGAGCCCGGAGCCCGAGCAGTGCGGACGCGGATCAGTGCGGGCGAGGCTCCACGCCGAGCGCGGCGCACGCGGCGTCGTACAGCGCGACGACCTCGCGACGGATCTCCGCGCGCTCGACGATCGGGCCGCCCGGCCATCGGATCCGGCGCTCGCCGACCGGGCCCTCGGGCCCGATGACGGTCCAGGTCCCGGCATCGCCGTCGACGTCGCTCATCGAGGCGGCGGTCGCCTCGGGCACTCCGTGGGCGCGCACGATCAGCAGGTTGTCGTCGAGGTGGTCACCGTTCATGTGGGCGAGCACCGCGTCGACGACGGCGGGGTCGAAGGCGTGCGGCATCCGCGTCACCAGATCCGGACGCGGTCGGCCGGCTCCAGCCACAGACCGTCACCGGGCGCGGTGCCGAAGACCTCGTGGAACTCGTCGAGGTTGCGCACGATGTTGGCGCGGAACTCCGGCGGGCTGTGCGGGTCGATGGTGAGGTACTGCTGCTCCTGCTCGAGACGGCGCTTGGTCCGCCACACGTAGGCCCAGTTGAGGAACAGGGTCTTGCGGTCCTCCGTGGAGACCGCGCCGCCCGCCGCCCCCTCCGCGATGAGGTACGCCGTGTGCGCGATGGTCAGGCCGCCGAGGTCGCCAATGTTCTCGCCCACGGTGAGCGCGCCGTTGACGTGCTCGCCGGGCAGGTTCCGCGGCGCGAAGCCGTCGTACTGGGCGATCAGCGCCTTCGACTTCACCTCGAAGGCGGCCTTGTCGTCGGTGGTCCACCAGTCGTTGAGGTTCCCGTCGCCGTCGTACTGCGCACCCTGGTCGTCGAAGCCGTGGCCGACCTCGTGCCCGATCACGGCCCCGATGCCGCCGTAGTTCTCGGCCGCGAGCGCGTCGGGGCTGAAGAACGGCCTCTGCAGGATGCCCGCGGGGAAGCAGATCTCGTTGGTGCCGGGGTTGTAGTAGGCGTTGACGGTCTGCGGCAGCATGAACCACTCGTCGCGGTCGACCGGCGAGCCGATCTTGGCGAGCTGACGGTCGGTCTCGAAGCCGGCGGCGGCCTGGGCGTTGGCCACCAGATCGTCCGGTACGACGACCAGCGCACTGTAGTCGCGGAACCGCTCCGGGTAGCCGATCTTGGGCCGGAAGGTCGCGAGCTTGTCGTAGGCCCGCTCCTTGGTCTCGTCGGTCATCCAGTCGAGCTTGCTGATCGACTGGCGGTAGGCGGCCAGCAGGTTGGCGACCAGCTCGTCCATCATCGCCTTGGACGTCGGCGGGAAGTGCCGCGCGACGTACTCCTTGCCGACCGCCTCGCCCATCGCGCCCTCGACGAAGGCGACCGCGCGCTTCCAGCGGGCCCGCAGCTCCGGCGTGCCGGAGAGGGTGCGGCCGTAGAAGTCGAAGTTGGCCTGCACCAGCTCGTCGGTGAGGTACGGCGCCGCCGAGCGCAGCACGCGGGACAGGAACCAGTCGCGCCAGACCTCGATCGGGGTCGCCTCGAGGACGCCGGAGAGGTGCTCGAGGTACGACGGCTGGCGCACCACGACCTCGGCGATCGTGGCGTGCTCGCCGCCGACGCGTCCGCCCAGGTTGGTGACATAGGCGTCCCAGTCGAAGGCCGGGCACAGCGCCTTGAGCTCGTCGCCGGTGAGCAGGTTGTAGGTCTTCTGGACGTCGCGGGTCTCGGCGCGCTCCCAGTGGCCCTGGGCGAGCTCGGTGTCGAGGGCGAGGATCCGCTGGGCCGCGGCGGCAGGGGCGTCGTGACCGCCGAGGGCGAGCAGCCGGGTGAGGTAGCCGACGTACGCCTCGCGGATCTCGGCGAACTTCTCGTCGCGGTAGTACGACTCGTCGGGCAGCCCGAGCCCGCCCTGCACGAGGTGGAAGAGGTAGCGGTCGGACTGCCGGTCGTCGGTGTCGACATAGGAGCCGAAGAGGCCGTAGCCGCCGATCCGCTCGAACTCGCCGAGGAACGCCGCGAGGTCGCGGACGTCACGCAGTCCGGCGACCCCGTCGATGAGCGGTTGGGCGGGGGCGATCCCGGCCGCCTCGACCCGATCGAGGTCCATGAAGGAGTTGAACAGGTCGGCGATCTTGCGCGCGTCCCCGTTGCCCCCGTCGGCACTCTCGCCGGCGGAGGCGGCGAGCTCGGTGATGATCGCCCGCACGTCCTCCTCGGCCTGGTCGGCGAGCTGGACGAAGGGCCCCCAGCTGGACCGGTCCGACGGGATCTCCGTCTCGGTCAGCCAGGTGCCGTTGACGTGGCCGAAGAGGTCGTCCTGGGGGCGGATGTCGAGGTCCATGCCCGGGCGGGCGTCGTCGAGGATGCTCACGCGCCGAGCCTACGCAGTCGGGACCAGGGACGCCTGCCGGGACCAACGTCCTGACTTTCCGGGACCACGCTCAGACCGCCCACCGGAGTGACCGATGGGTGCTCCATGATCCGCCTACTCGGAATGGTGGGGTGCCTCGCGCTCGGTCTGGCGCTGCTCGCGCCGATGTCGGCCGGAGCGAGCGCCGGTACGACGTCGACGGCGGTGCTGCGTCCGGCCTCACCGGACGTCGTACCGGCCCGCAAGCTGGTGCAACGTGCCATGGAGGATCAGATCCTCGAGCTGACCAACGCCGAGCGCACCAGCAACGGCTGTCGGGCGCTGAAGCCGTCGAAGAAGCTGCGCAAGGCGGCACGGCGGCACACCGTGGCGATGTCGGTGGCGGGTGTGATGTCCCACCAGCTGCCAGGAGAGGCGAAGTTCTCGACGCGGATCACCCGGGCGGGCTACCGCGGCTGGACGCTGGTGGCGGAGAACATCGCGCGGGGGTTCAGCTCACCGGAGTCGGTGATGACCGCCTGGATGAACAGCCCCAGCCACCGCAAGAACATCCTCAACTGCCGCCTGCGCGACCTCGGTGTCGGCGTCGTGCTCCACGACGACCAGCTGTGGTGGACCCAGGACTTCGGGACCCGCTGAGGGACACGATCGCCGGATTTTGCTAGCCCTTCGGGGCCAGGAGAGCCGAGACGGAGCACCGACGCGGCCGGGACCCTCCGCCCACGACGATCGGGTACATGCTGCCCCGCTGCTCCCGGACCGTCCTGATGGCACTCCTCGGCGCTCTTGTCGCCCTCGCGGTCGTCGCCGTCCTGCCGTTCCAGTCGCCGCCGGCCGCGGCGGGAAGCGCGCCCGTGAGCACGGCCGGCGCCGAGGAGCTCCTGCTCGCCCCGGCCCTCGAGCAGCGGGTGATCCGGCACGTGAACAGGCACCGCGCCGAGCACGGCTGTCCGCCGGTGCGACTCAACCGCAAGCTGCGGCGGGCGGCCCGCACCCACAGCGTCGCCATGGCGGCGGCGCGGACCATGGCGCACTACCTGCCGGGCGAGCCGACGCTCGGGCAGCGGGCGGCCGCGGCGGGGTACGACGGCTGGCTGCGGCTCGCGGAGAACGTCGCGACCGGGTTCGCCACCCCGGGCGCGGTGCTGAAGGCCTGGATGGAGAGCCCGACCCATCGCGCCAACATCCTCGACTGCGGCCTGCGCGAGGTCGGCGTCGGCGCGGTGCAGGAGGGGCCCCGGCTGTGGTGGACCCAGGACTTCGGGGTGCGCTGAGGGGCTGACGGATCGCCCCGTTCACCGCCATGATGCTGCCCGTGCGCTCGGCATCCCTCCTCCTCACCGTCGTCAGCATCGTCACCGTCGTCGCGACAGCACTGCTGACCGTGCTCCCGGCGCCACCGCCCGCAACAGCCAGCCCGGTCGCCGCCCCGGCAACCACCTGGACAGCCGCCGCGGCCCGCGTGCCGCCGGCGACGGACACCGCCCGGATCGAGGTGCGGCTGCTCCACCAGGTCAACGGCGCGCGGCGCAAGGCCGGGTGCCGCCGCCTGCGCCCCGCCGAGGGTCTCCACGCCTCGGCGGCGGCGCACTCCACGGCGATGGCCGCGCATCGCGCGCTCACCCACCAGGTGCCCGGCGAGGCGTCGCTGCGGGACCGGATCGCCGCGGCGGGGTACGCCGACGCCTCCCGCATGGGCGAGGTGGTCGCGATGGGCACGATGAGTGCCCGTGGCGCGCTGAAGCGCTGGCTGGCCAGTCCGCCGCACCGCGCGGTGCTGCTCGACTGCCGGCTCCGGCTGGCCGGACTCGGCGTGCACGCGGAGGGCAGGCAGCTGTGGTGGACGATCGACCTGGTCCGCCGCTGACCCGGTCCGATCAGTACCGGTCCGTGCGCCGGAACGAGACCCGCACCGTGTGGTCCACGGTGTCGAGCGTCGCCTCGACCCAGTCCCGCGCGCGCTCCATGTCGTAGGCATCGGTGTACCAGCTGTCGTCGACGGTCGCGTCGCAGCCGTGCCGGCCCCCGTCGTAGGACCGGCACTCGTCCAGGGTGATCGCACCGAACGGCGAGCCCGCGGCCGGATCGGTGAACCTCGGCCCCGTGATCCAGGCCTCGAGGTCGGCGGGCGTGAACGTCTCGGGCACGCCGAAGGAGCGGCTGAAGGACTCCCCGCTGTCGCTGTCGGACGAGTCCTCGTCGTCCCGGATCCACTCGTCGGGCACCGGGATGGCCCTCCCCCGTGCCACCACGGCGGCGCTGACCTCCCAGTCGGGCTCGACGTACTGCCGATAGGTGACCTGGACGTCCACCTCGGCAACCGCGGGATCGGCGCCCGACGGATCACTGCGCTGGACGTACACGAAGTACTCCGGCTCCTCGCCGTCGGGCGGGACGAGCTGCGCCCGACAGGCCTGCTGCTCGGCGTCGCAGCCCACGACCCGGATGGCGCCGAAGGACCGGCCGTCGGGGCGGTCGGTCCAGGCCGGCGAGGACAGCCAGGCCTTCAGGTCGTCGAAGGTGTACGCCGCCGGCACGTCGTAGGTCAGCCAGTGGCGCATGTTGGGGTGGTGGTTGCCGCCGTCGTCGCCCACCTCGGACGAGGTCGGCTCCCAGTCGTCCGGGATCGGCACCGCGGCCACCCGATCCGGCAGCCCGCGGATCTCGGCGGTGCCGAAGACGTGCCACCAGCGCAGGTCGACGGTGGTCACCACGGCCGCCGCGAACACGCCGCTGATCATGACGATCTGCAGCGCCCACCGCAGCAGGCCCAGCCCCAGCGCCTTCCCGGGGGTGAAGCCCTGCAGGTGCTCGCCATGCCCGACGCCCCTGGTCGCCACCATGCCCCAGAAGCCGAGCTTCACCAGCAGGGTCATCGACACGACGACCGCGAACGCCCACATCACGATGCTCGGCAGCAGCCGGGCGTCGGAGAACGCGGGGAGCAGGAACAGCGCCCACCCGGCCCAGGCCAGGACCACGGCACCGAGGTTGGCGACGATCAGGACGGCGGCCGCGCGCCCCGCGCCGCCGCCGCTCCAGCCGGACAGGAGGGCGCCGAGCCGCCGCACTGGTGGATCAGTCCCGCAGGCGCACGACGAGCTTGCCGAGTGCCGCCCGGTCGTCCATGTCGGCCAGCGCCCGGCCGAACTCGGCCATCGGGTAGACCTTGCCGACCGGCGGCTTGACGACACCGGACTCGATCATCGGCACCAGCTGGGCCCACTGCTGCTGGAGGTAGTCGGGCCGGGCGAAGGCGTAGGCGCCCCAGCCGACACCGCGGACGTCGATGTTGTTGAGCAGCAGCCGGTTGACCTTGACCTCGGGGATGCCGGCGCCGGCGGCGAAGCCGACCACGAGGAGGCGCCCCTGCGGTGCCAGGACGCGCAGCGAGTCGGTGAACGCGTCGCCGCCCACGACATCGAGGACGACGTCGACGCCCCTGCCGCCGGTGAGCTCGGTGACGGCGTCCTTGAAGCCGGCGAAGAGGACCGCGTCGTCGGCGCCCGCCGCCCGCGCGTACGCCGCCTTCTCCTCCGTGCTCGCCACGGCGATGACGCGGGCGCCGAGTCCCTTGGCCACCTGGATCGTGGCGGTGCCGACACCGCCGGCGGCACCATGGACGAGGACGGTCTCGTCGGGGCGGAGCCCGGCCCGCTCGTCGAGGGCGAAGAGTGCGGTCAGGTAGTTCATCGGCAGCGCCACGGCCTCGTCGAAGCCGATCCCGTCGGGCAGCGCGAAGGTCGACAGGCGAGGACCGGCGACCAGCTCCGAAGCGCCGCCGTACCCGCCGACGCCGGCGACCCGCTGGCCCGGCTCGAAGCCCGGTCCGGACACGACGACGCCGGCATAGTCGACGCCGAGCGTGAACGGCGGCTCCGGGCGCAGCTGGTACTGGCCGCGGCTGAGCAGCAGGTCCGGGAAGGACACCCCGACGCTGTGCACCTCGACCAGGACGTCGTCCGGACCGGGTGCCGGGTCGGGCACCTCGCGGACGACGACGTCGGCGGGACCGGTGGGAGTGACGACCTGGACTGCGCGCATGGACCGGAGCGTACGCCGGGAGTTTGCCCGGTCCGAGCGCCGGGCAGGGACCGCGGGTGAGCAGCACGTGGGGCGACTGGAAGCAGGACCAGCGGATCGAGGAGGCCGAGGCCCAGCTGGCCGCGGAACGCCGGGCGCGCAACCGGCTGGCCGAGCAGATGCGGGCCCAGCAGGGCAACACCCAGGCCCAGCTCGACCGGCTCACCCGGGCCCTGGTCGCCCTCGTCGAGCATGAGGACATCCGCTCCGAGCTGGGGCAGTACGCCGACGCGGCGGCCTGCCGGCGCTACGCCCGCGAGGTCGTGTCGACCGTGGTCGCCACCGGCGGCGCGGCGCTGCGCGCGTCGCTGGAGCCCGCCGACGTCCCCGGCTACTGGCTGGCCGCGGCGGCGCGCGGGGTGGCGGCCACCGCGCGCGGCGAGGCCGGCGGTGCGGCCCTCCTCGAGGAGGCGGCGCTGCGTGACCGCGGCCGGACCGCCCTTCTCCTCACCCTGATCGGCGCGCTCACCCGCGATCCCCGCTGGGCGCCCGCGCCCGACGAGGGCGTCCTGCCCGACGCCCTCGTCGTCACCCACGCGCAGCGCCAGGCCTGGCTCGCGATCGCCGAGGGCCGCCTCCCGGCGGCGTTCGCCGAGGCGCTCGCCGAGGCGCTCGGCCGCCAGGTCACCGCCACCGGCAGCGCCGGCCCCGACGAGGTCGCGGCGTGGCTCGAGGGCCGGGTGCCGGCCGACCGCCACGCCCTGTCCGCCGAGAAGGCCGCCGCTCAGCTGGAGGTGCTGCACCAGGTGCTCAGCACGGGCGTCCCGTCAGCGGCTCCGGAGGCTGCCGAGCCGTCGGCCACGGAGCCCGCGGCCGGCGGCGCCGTGCCGGAGGCGCCCGAGGACCCGATGGCCGACTGCCTGCGCTCGCTGATCGACGAGGGCTCCCCCGGCGAGGCCGAGATCCTCGACCGGATGGCGACCGCGCGCGCCGACATGGGCTTCCTCGACGAGCGGGTCGCGGTCGACGCGAGGATCTGGAACGCGAGTGCCGGCGACGTGCTCAGCCTGCTGCTGCGCGACCTGGGGGAGCCGGTGGCCGACGGCCGGTACGCCGTCGCCCGCCGTGTCCTCGCACCCGTGCTCGGCGCGATCGGGGACGAGCTGGTCCAGCAGGCCGCCGCGCCCGCACCCGGCGCGCGGACCGTCGAGGTCGTCGGCGAGGTGCTGACCGTCGACCGCGAGGGTGCCCGCGCCGACTGGCAGCAGCGGGTCATGACCGGCTTCGACCGGCGCCATCCCCTCGACCGGCGCCTGCTGCCCACCGGGATCGGGCTGCTCGGCCTCGGCGCCGTCGGCTGCCTGTTGGGCGCGGTGTCGGGCGGCTTCCTCCTCCTCGGACTGCTGGCGCTGGGGGCCGGGGCCGGCCTCGTCGTCGGCGCCCTGCTCAAGCGCCGCCGGCTCGACCGGAGCCGCACGAGCACCGTCGCGGAGACGGCGCGGCAGATCGACCAGGAGGCCGCGGCCGTGCGCGACGACGGTGAGCGCAGCGCCGCCGCGGCGGCGCGGGCGGCCGAGCTGCACCGGTCGGTGAGCGGCAGCCTCGCCACCGTCCCGTCGTAGCGTCAGGCCTCGGCGGAGCGCCGGGCGTGCTCGGCCACCAGCGCGGCGTACCAGTTGAACGACCGCTTCGGCGTGCGCCGCTGGGTCTCGTAGTCGACGTGCACCAGGCCGAAGCGCTGCGTGTAGCCCTCGGACCACTCGAAGTTGTCGATGAGCGACCAGGCGTAGTAGCCGCGGACGTCGACGCCGCGCTCGATCGCCTCGGCGACCGCCGTCAGGTGCAGTGCGTGGTAGTCGACGCGCTGGTGGTCGTCGACCACGCCGTGCTCGTCGGGCCCGACGCCGTAGGAGCAGCCGGACTCGGTGATGACGATGGGGGGTACGGCGGCGCGGAACCGCGCCCGGAAGGTGATCAGCCACTCGCGCAGCGCGTCGGGCACCACCGGCCAGCCGAAGTCGGTCATCGGGTAGCCGAGCACCTCACGGAACTCGAACGGCAGCTCGGCGGTCTCGTCGGCGGCGGCGATCCGCATCGGGTTGTAGTAGTTGACGCCGTAGAAGTCGAGCGGCTGCCGCATGGTCGCGAAGTCGCCCTCGCGCACGTGGCCCTCGAGCAGCATCATCAGGTCGTCGGAGTAGCGGCCGAGGAGCATGCCCTCCAGGTAGTGGGCGTTCCACAGCAGGTCGAAGAGCTTCGCGGCACCGACGTCGGCCGGGTCGTCGCTGGCCGGCCAGATCGGCGCGTGGTTGTTGGCGCAGCCGACACTGGTGGCACCGGCGGCGCGCAGCGCGATCGCGGCCCGGCCGTGCGCGACGAGCAGGTGGTGCCCCACGGGGAGCGCGTCGAACATGAGGGCCTTGCCGGGCGCATGCATCGCGACGCCGTACCCCATCAGGGTCACGACGTTGGGCTCGTTGACCGGGACCCAGTCGGTCACCCGGTCGCCGAGGCGCTCGCCGACGATCGAGGCGTAGTCGGCGAACCGGTCGACGGTCGCGCGGTTCAGCCAGCCGCCGTCGTCCTCCAGCGCCTGCGGGAGGTCCCAGTGGAAGAGCGTCGCCATCGGCTCGATGCCCGCCTCGAGCAGGCCGTCGACGAGCCGGTCGTAGAAGTCGAGGCCCGCCTGGTTGACCGCGCCGGAGCCGGACGGCTGGATCCGCGGCCAGGCGATCGAGAAGCGGTAGCCCGGCGCCCCCAGTGAGCGCATCAGCGCGACGTCCTCGGGCCAACGGTGGTAGTGGTCGCAGGCGACCGCGCCGCTGGAGCCGTCGACGATCCGGCCGGGCTCCGCGCAGAACGTGTCCCAGACCGACGGCCCGCGGCCGTCCTCGCTCACGGCCCCCTCGATCTGGTACGACGCCGTGCTGGTGCCGAACCGGAACTCGGCCGGAAGACGGCTCGCCAGATCCCCCACCCTGTCCCCCATCGGACCAGCCTCCCATGACACCGGCACAATCTGACACGTGAGCGTCGAGATCCGCAGGGGAACCGCCCGGTTCGTCGAACGCGAGCCCGGACGGCTGAGCCAGCACGGCTTCTCCTTCGGCCCGCACCTCGACCCCGACCGCCTCTCCTTCGGGCCGATGGTGTGCCATGACGACCACGTCCTCGGCCGGCGCACCGGCTTCGAGGAGCATGCGCACCAGGATCTCGAGATCGTCACCTGGGTGGTGTCCGGCTCCCTCGTGCACCGCGACGGCACGGGGGCCGAGGTGACGCTCCAGGCCGGCGACTGCGGCGTGCTGTCGGCGGGCTCGGGCGTGCGTCACTCCGAGATCGCGGGCGACGACGGTCCGGCCCGGTTCGTCCAGGTCTGGCTCACCCCCGACGAGCCGGGCGCCCCGCCCGCCTACGCGCGGGCCACCGCCGGCGCGGCTCCCGGCACCGGTCCCGTGCGCCTGGTCGGCGCCGGCGGCCCCTTGTCCGTGCGGGTCGCGGGCGCGGCGCTCGACGTGGTCCGGCTCGGCGCCGGCGAGACCCTCGCCCTTCCCGCGGCCTCCCGCGTGCACGCCTTCCTGACGACCGGCGCGCTGCTCCGCTCGTCCCTGGCCGAGCCGCTGGCCGCGGGCGACGCGCTGTGCGTGACCGACGGGGCGTCGTACGACGTGACGGCGGCGGTGCCGACCGAGATGCTGATCTGGTCGTTCTAACTTGCGTTTCAACGGGATGGCTTGTGCGTTTCAACGGGATAGGTGTTGCGTTTCAACGGGATAGGCCCACATCACGGGGACCGTGCCCACCTTCGTCGACCGTCACCTGGCGGTCACTGCGACCGAGATGCTGGAGCATTCACCCGGCATCGTGCTCGAAGGAGCACGCCAGGTCGGCAAGAGCACCCTGGCTCGGCGCTTGGCCCCGGATGCGCTCGTCCTCAACTTCGACGAGGAACAGACCCGGGCAGCGGCGACCCATGATCTCCCGGGCCTGATCGATCGCGCTGGTGGCCGGCCCATCATCATCGACGAGATCCAACGTCTGCCCGAAGCCACCCTTCCCATCAAGGTGGCGATCGACGGCGACCGGCGGCCGGGCCGGTTCATCCTGACCGGTTCAGCGTCCTACCTGCGCGTCCGCGGGCTCGCCGACAGCCTCGCGGGCCGCGTCATCCGGTTGCCGCTCTACCCGCTCAGCCAGGGCGAGCTGCGGCAGGGGCCCGACGACTTCACCTCAGGGATCACCCGGTCCGAGCAGTCCGTGCTGACGGACTTCGCCACCGAGCTGGGGCGAGACGACTACATCACGGCGATCGCCTCCGGCGGCTATCCCGAGGCGAGCGCCGCGGCCCCTGGATTCCGTCGACGCTGGATCGACTCCTACGTCGACAACCTGCTCCGCCGCGACCTCACCGAGATGCGCCGCGACGTCGACCCGGCCCGGGCAGCGGCGATCCTTCGGGCACTCGCCGGCTCCCAGGCCTCTGAACTGGTCAAGGCGCGGCTCGCCGAGCGCACCTCCGTGCCGCCGGTGACGATCACCGGATATCTCGACCTCCTGGCCGATGCCGGCCTCATCCACGCGGTCGCGCCCTGGACTCCGAACCTCGCGAAGCGCGAGGTCGGCCGCTCGAAGTGCATCGTCGTCGACTCCGCACTGGCCCTCCGCATGGCCCGGCTCTCGGAGGATCAGCTCGGTCAGATCGAGTATGGCGAAGCCCTCGGCGCATTCCTCGAAGCCTTCGTCGTCGGGGAGGTCCTCCGTCAGCGCAGTTGGACCGCCACCGAGTTCGACCTCTTCCACTACCGCGATCGCGCAGGAGTCGAGGTCGACCTCGTCCTCGAGCTGTCCGGCGGGCGGGTGATCGCCATCGAGGTGAAGGCTGCCTCCAGCTTCCGAAGCGCCCAGTTCACCGGACTCCGCAAGCTGCGTGACCAACTCGGTGATCGGTTCCTCGCCGGGGTCGTGCTCAACACCGGTCGGCACGGCTTCCGGCTGGACGACCGGTTGTACGGCCTCCCCGTGGCAGCGCTGTGGGAGCTCTGAGCCTCCGGCCGATCAGCCCTCGCCCAGGGCGTCCGTCGGGCCGACGAGGGCCGTCGTGATCTCGGCG
This sequence comes from Nocardioides carbamazepini, assembly GCF_024614185.1. Classification (GTDB taxonomy): domain Bacteria; phylum Actinomycetota; class Actinomycetes; order Propionibacteriales; family Nocardioidaceae; genus Nocardioides; species Nocardioides carbamazepini. The sequence goes on along the minus strand of NZ_JAHTLF010000003.1, from coordinate 187,125 downwards.
AGGGCGCGTACCTGGTGGGGGGCGAGCCGGTCGAAGACCAGCTCACGCACCTGCGCAACGTGGCCGGGGGCGATCCGCTCCAGCAGCGCCTGGCCCTCGTCGGTGAGCACGGCGTACTGGCTGCGTCGGTCGTGCGGACAGTCCCGCTTGGTCACCCAGCCGCGCTCCTCGAGCACCGCGATCGCGTGGGTCAGCCGGGACGGGCTGGTGGTCGTGAGCCGGGCCAGCTCGCCCATGGACAGCGCGCGGTCCGGTACGGCGGACAGGTTGGCCAGCATCGCGTAGTACGTGTGCGTGATGCCGGCCTCCTCCCGCAGCCGTCGGTCGATCGCCTGCGGCAGCTCCTGGACGACCCGGATGAACGGCAGCCAGGCCGCCATCTCCTCCTCGTCCAGCCAGCGCGGCTCGGCGGGAGCGGTCGCGTCGGTCATGCCGGCCGGCCGCTGAGGTCGAGGGTGTGCGCGGTGTGGTCGCGCTTCACCGTGAGGTACCGCTCGTTGGCGGGCGACAGGTGCACCCCGGTCGGGATCCGCTCGTCGACGCGCACCCCGTAGGCACCGAGCTGGCGCGCCTTGTCGGGGTTGTTGCTGAGCAGCCGGATCCGGTCGGCGCCCACGGTCCGCAGCATCTGCGCGGCCGCCCGGTAGTCGCGCTCGTCCTCGCCCCGGCCGAGTGCCACATTGGCCTCGTAGGTGTCGAGGCCGGCGTCCTGGAGGGCGTAGGCGTCGAGCTTGGCGTAGAGGCCGATCCCGCGACCCTCCTGGCGCAGGTAGAGCAGGAAGCCGCCCTCGTCGGTGATCCGCTCGACCGCCTCGCGCAGCTGGGGCCCGCAGTCGCAGCGCTGGGACCCGAACACGTCGCCCGTCAGGCACTCGCTGTGCGGCCGGACGAGGGGCGCCGGGCCGCCGCGAGCGAGGTCGTCGAGCCGGGTCCGCCAGGCGCCGAGACCCAGCAGCAGGTGCTCCCTGCCGTCCGCCAGGCCGTCGAAGGTGAGCACGTCGGCCGTCGCCGCGTAGCCGTCGGGGAAGCGCAGCGGCACGACGACACGGGTGCGCACCGCCGCGGGCTCGAGTGTGTCGGCGCGGGCGTGCGGGATCGCCGGGACGTCGGCGACGGAGTGCGCCCGGCGGGCACGGGTGGGGCAGGTCGTCATGGTCGCTCCATTATTTCAAACTTGAAATGATGGAGACACAAGGCCCCGTCGACCCCCGGTATTCCTGGGACCGGGACGGTTCTCAGAGAGCGGCCGGGCGGCGATCAGGCGAGGATCCGCAGGGCACCGGGGAGCAGCTCGACGGTCAGTGGATCGGCCGGGTCGGCCGGGAGGGCGCCGAGCGCCTCACCGTCGGCGCCCACCGGGACCGCGGCACCCCCGCGGTGCCGCCCGGAGAGGCTGACCCGCCGACCGGTCAGCACCGTCACCTCGTCGAGCGCGACGTGGCTGCCGTCGTACACCTTGGGGAGGGAGCGGATCAGGCCGGTGCGGGAGGCCGCCTCGATCACGATCACGTCGAGCAGGCCGTCGTCGACGACCGCGCCGGGCGCGATCGCCATGCCCTTGCCGTAGAACCGGGAGTTCGCGATCACGACCGTCGCCGCCTGATGGGTGGTGCGGACGCCGTCGACCTCGAGGGTGCACTGGACGGGGCGGTAGGTCGCGAGGGCCCGGACAGCGGCGACGGGGTACTGCAGCCTCGACGGCAGCCAGTGCGACCGGTCCACGATCTCGGCCGCGCGGGCGTCGACGCCCGCGTACACCGACCCCGCCACGACGTACGACGCCGGGCAGGCCGGCCCCGGCTGCGTGGCCCGGAGCAGGTCGATCCGCCGGGACTCGCCGGCCAGCAGGAGCCGCGCCTGGGCGTGGGTGTCGGTGGGCGCCTCGAGCATCCGGGCGAAGTCGTTGCCCCGCCCGGCGGGCACCACGGCGAGCACGCCGTCGCGCTCGGCGACCGAGCCCGCGACCGAGGAGAGCATCCCGTCGCCACCGACCGACACCACGATCGCGTCCCGCGCGACAGCGGCGTCGACGAGTGCGGGGGTCTCCGCGACCGAGGTCGTGTAGGTGACCTCGACCGCCGCACCGGCCTCGCGCAGCATCCGCGCCAACGGGACGACGACCTTCGGTGCCGCGCCCCCGCCCGCGGCGGGGTTGACGAGGAAGGCGAAGGCCCGGGCCGCCGTGCTCACGGGATCAGCACCCCGGGGTTGAGGATGCCGGCCGGGTCGACGGCCCTCTTGACCGCACGCAGAACCTCTACGCCGACCTCGCCGATCTCGGCGGTCAGGTAGGGCTTGTGGTCGGTGCCGACCGCGTGATGATGGGTGATCGAGGCGCCGGCGGCGACGATCGCCTCACACGCCGCGGCCTTGGCCGGGAGCCAGGTGGCGAGCGGGTCCCCGCCGCCCGGGGCGGCGACGGTGAAGTAGAGCGAGCAGCCGGTGGCGTACACGTGCGAGATGTGGCAGAGCACCATCGCGCCCTCGCCCAGGCTCGCCTGCAGCGCGGCCTTCACGCGGGCGTAGAGGTTCTCGCGGTTGCTCCAGAAGGTGACCGTCTCGAGGGTCTCGACGAGGACGCCGACGTCGAGCAGGCTGTCGCGCAGGTAGGGCGCGTCGAACCGGCCGTGCGCCCAGGCCTCGCCCGGGCCGGAGCCCTGCGGGGCACCGCCGAGCGCGGTGAGCGCCGCGGTGACGGCGGCCTTCTTGGCGGCGACGGCCGCGGGAGTGCCCTCGTAGCCGACGATCATCAGGCAACCGGCCCCCTCCCCATCGACATCGCCCTCGCCACCGATCGACTCCGGGTCGGCGAGGTTGATCGCGGTCTCGTTCTCGTCGGAGAGCCGGATGACCGTGGGCAGCAGGTCCGACTGGGCCAGGGTGCGCATCGCGTCGGACCCGGCGGCGAAGGACTCCCAGCGCCAGCCCTCGTACTCCTTGACCTCGGGCAGCGGGCGGACCCGGACGGTGACCTCGGTGATCACGCCGAAGGCGCCCTCGGAGCCGAGGAAGAGCTCGCGCAGGTCGGGGCCGGACGCGTTGGCAGGGGAGGCGCCGAGCCGCACCTCGCCGACGGGCGTGGCCACGCGCAGCGCGACGACCATCGCGTCGAACCGGCCGTAGCCGGCGCTGGACTGGCCGCTCGAGCGGGTGGCGGCGAAGCCGCCGATCGTGGCGTACTCGAAGGACTGCGGGAAATGACCGAGCATCATGCCGTGCTCGGCGAGCAGGGCCTCGGCCTCGGGGCCGCGCAGGCCGGGCTCGAGGGTCGCGGTCGAGGAGACCGGGTCGAGCGCGAGCAGGCCTCGCATCCGGCCGAGGTCGAGCGAGAGCACGCCGGCGAGCCCGGCGGGGTCGGCGACGAGACCGCCGGTGACCGCGGTGCCGCCGCCGAAGGGGACGACCGCGATGCGCTGCTCGGCGGCGTACGCGAGCACGGCGACGACCTCGTCGTGCCCCGCGGGGCGGACGACGACGTCCGGCGCGTCGGACAGGTCGCCGGCCCGCTGACGGAGCAGGTCGGGCGTGGACTTGCCGCGGGTGCGCCGACGGCGCAGCCCGTCGTCAAGAACGACGTTCGCGTCGCCGACGAGGGCACGCAGGCCGGCGATCTCGGCCGCGGAGAGGCGCGTCGCGGGCACCACGACGTCGGCCCGGGCGGGGGTCTCCTGGATCGGGAAGACCATGCCGACGAGGTCACGCACACCGTCGGGAAGGCCGGCGGCGTGGGCCGGGTCGCCCCAGCGCGTGGCGGGCATCTCGGGCTGCAGGGCGGTGGGGCGCTCGATGGTCATGTGTTACAGTGTTACACATGACGTCACATCGTCACAACGGCGAATCTGAAAACACCCCCCGCGACGGCTATCTCGATGCCGCACGGGAGTGCATCCTCGACGTCGGCTGGCGCCGGACCACGCTCACCGAGGTGGCCCGGCGGGCAGCCGTCTCGCGGATGACGATCTACCGGGCCTGGTCCGACATGCCAGCACTGCTGGGCGACCTGATGACCCGTGAGTGGGGGACGCTCGTCGCCGACCGGGTCGACCTCTCGGCGACCCCCACCCCGGAGGCGATCGCCGACGCCGTGGTCGCGACCGTCCACGCGCTGCGTGAGAACGAGCTGTTCACGCGCATCGTCGAGCTCGACCCCGAGCTGATCCTCCCCTACCTGCTGTCCCGCCGCGGCCGGTCGCAGGAGCTGATCCTCCAGGTCCTCGAGGCCGCGATCACCGAAGGTCAGCGCGCCGGCGCGATCACCGACGGGGACCCCCGGGCCATCGCCCGCGGCCTGGTGCTCGCCGCCCACGGCTTCGTGCTGTCCGCCCACACCATGGTCGACACAGACGAATCGGGGGCCGGGGTCGACCAGCCCGCGCTCGACGACGAGCTGCATGCCCTCGTCTCCCGGAGCCTCACGCCATGACCACCCGATCGCCCGGCACCCGCATCACGCCCGGCCTCGCCGGTGTCCCCGCCGAGGTCGACGTCCTCGTGATCGGCCTCGGCGTCACCGGCGCCGGCGTCGCGCTCGACGCCGTCTCCCGCGGGCTCTCGGTCCTGGCCGTCGACGCCCACGACCTGGCCTTCGGCACGTCGCGCTTCTCCTCGAAGCTGGTGCACGGCGGCCTGCGCTACCTCGCCTCCGGCCAGGTCGGCATCGCCCACGAGAGTGCGGTCGAGCGCGGGATCCTGATGGAGACGACGGCCCCGCACCTCACCCGCCCGCTGCCGTCGATCATCCCGCTGTCCGCCGGTGTCAGCAGGCCGATGGGCACCCTCGCCGGCGCCGGGTTCCTGGGCGGCGACCTACTGCGCCGCGCCGCCGGGACGAGCGCCGACACCCTCCCCCGGCCGCGCCGGCTCAGCGCCGCCGAGACCCGTCGGCTCGCCCCGCCGCTGCGCACCGCCGGGCTGCGCGGCGCCTACCTCGGCTGGGACGGCCAGCTCGAGGACGACGCCCGGCTGGTCACCAGCCTCGCCCGGACCGCGGCCGCGCACGGCGCGCACGTCCGCACCCGCGCACGCGTCGTCTCCGCGACCGGCCGTCGGGTGCACCTCCGCGACGAGCTCACCGGCGCCACGACGGCCGTCAGCACCCGCACCGTGATCAACGCGGCCGGGGTCTGGGCCGGCGACCTGGTCGACGACGTCCGACTCCGTCCCTCGCGCGGCACCCATCTGGTACTGCGCGCCGAGACCCTGCCCGGACTCGACGTCGCGGTCTTCGCGCCGATCCCCGGTGAGACCAACCGCTTCGTCCTCGTCCTCCCCCAGCCCGACGGCCAGTTCTACGTCGGCCTCACCGACGAGCCGGTCGACGGCCCGGTGCCGGACGTCGCCGAGCCCACCGAGGTCGAGATCGGCTTCCTGCTCGACGTCGTCGGCGCGTCCTTCGCCCGTCCCCTGCGCCGCGACGACGTGGTCGGCGCCTTCGCCGGCCTCCGCCCACTGCTCGACAGTGGCCCGGAGGAGGGGGGCTCCACCGCCGACCTCTCCCGCAAGCACGCCGTCCTCACCTCGACGACCGGCGTCGTCACGATCGTCGGCGGCAAGCTCACGACCTACCGCCGGATGGCCGAGGACGCCGTCGACGCGGCCCTCGCGCACGCCGGCCTCGCCGCCGGTCCGTGCGTCACCACGACCCTTCCGCTGGCCGGTGCCGCGCCGCGCGAGACCCTCGCCGAGCAGGCCGCGAAGGCCGACCACCTCGGCGCGGCCCGTCTGGTCCGCCGGTACGGCGCCGACGCGGGCCTCGCGCTCACCGCGGCCGTCGAGGCCAGCGGCTGGACCGAGCTCGAGCTGCTCGCGCCGATCGGCGCGGGCATCCCGACCGTGTGGGCCGAGCTGTTCTTCGGCGTCACCCACGAGGGCGCCGCCGACGTCGCCGACCTGCTCGACCGGCGTACCCGGATCGGGCTCGTGCCCGCCGACCGGGCCCTCGCCGTCCCCGCCGCCGAGAAGGTCCTGGCCGTGGCGCAGGACCCAACGATGAGTTTTCCGATCGACCCCGGTCACACCCATCAGGCAGACTGGCGAGACCACGGGGGTAGCGATGGGAATCACGGTGACCGAGGCCAAGACGACAGCGACGACGGTGACGGCCGGGACAACCGGCGCGACCGGCGCGGCGAGTGACGAGCTCGCCGACTTCGACACCCTCACCGGGCGCTACCAGCGCGAGCTGATGGCCCACTGCTACCGGATGAGCGGGTCGGTGCACGAGGCCGAGGACCTGGTCCAAGAGACCTTCCTGCGCGCCTGGAAGGCCTCGGCGAGCTTCCAGGGCCGCAGCTCGGTGCGCACCTGGCTCTACAAGATCGCCACCAACGTGTGCCTGACCAATCTGGAGGCCAAGCCGCGCCGACCGCTGCCGACCGGGCTCGGGACGGCCGACTCCGCTCCGTCGGACGAGCTGCTCGAGGACCACGAGGTGCCGTGGCTGGAGCCGATCCCCGACGCGGCGGTCGAGATCGCCGAGCGCGACACCATCCGGCTCGCCTTCATCGCGGCGCTTCAGCACCTGCCGGCCCGCCAGCGGGCCGTCCTCATCCTGCGCGACGTGCTCCGCTGGTCGGCTGCGGAGACGGCCCAGGCCCTCGACACGACGACCGCGGCGGTCAACTCCGCCCTCCAGCGTGCCCACGCCCAGCTCGCCGAGCGCGGCCTGTCCCCCGACACGGTCGAGCCCGACCTCGACCAGGCCCAGCGCACCCTGCTCGACGCCTATCTGCAGGCGTTCTGGCGCAAGGACATCGACCAGATCGTCCAGCTGCTCAAGTACGACGCCACCTGGGACATGCCCCCGTTCCTCAACCACTACCGGGGCGCGTCCGCGATCGGCGAGCTCGTCGGCACCAAGTGCCCGGGCGGCTGCAACGACATGCCGATGCTCGAGACGGTCGCCAACGGCCAGCCGGCCTTCGGCCTCTACATGCGCCAGCCCGACGGTCACTTCGAGCCCTTCCACCTGCAGGTGCTGCAGCTGACCGGGACCGGCGACCAGCTGCGGGTCGAGCACGTGACGGCGTTCTTCGATGCCCGGCTGTTCGCGCGGTTCGGGCTCCCGGAACGGCTTCCCGCCGACTACGTCCCGGTGTGAGTCCCGTGTCCGCCGCCACCGCGCCGGACGGGATGGTCGCAGGCCTCGACCTGCTGCAGCGCGCCCTCGACTACACGAGCGGCGCCCTCGCCACCATCACCTGCGCCGACGTCGACCGTCCGACACCCTGTGCCGGATGGAGCCTCGCCGACCTGCTGGCCCACATGGAGGACGCCCTCGACGCCTTCTCGGAGGCCGCCGACGGCGCCGTGGGCCTGAGCAGTGCCGCACCCACTCCTCTGGAGACCCGGGTGCAGTCACTGCAGGTGAAGGCCTGCAGCCTCCTCGCCGCCTGGATGAACGCCGACCAGCCGTCCGTCGACGTCGGCGGCCATCCGCTGGCCGTCGATGCGATCGCGCGGATCGCCGCCCTCGAGATCGCGGTCCACGGCTGGGACGTGCGCCAGTCGACCGGACACGGCCGCCCCCTCCCCGAGCCGCTCGCCACGGCCCTGCTCCCCTCGGCGCTACGGATCGCGCTCGCCGGCGACGAGCGGTTCGCGCCACCACTGCCGGTGGACATCGACGAATCCGCGGGTGTCCACGTCCTCGCGCTGCTGGGCCGCAGGCCGCGACCCTGACCCCGGAGGAGGTCAGCCCTTGAAGCGGCTGTCGACCTTCAGCGGCTTCCCCGCCCCGGCGCGCTTGAAGTTGACCACCACGGAGCCACCCTTGCACCGGGCGTAGAGGCGGACCGCGCTGAACTCGGCCGCGGTCACCTGCTGGCCGCCGAAGCCGACAGCACGCTTGACCGCGCCGGGGCGCATCCCCTTGTCGATACGGCGGAACTCCTTCTTCGACACGCACTTCGCCGCACGCGCCGCCTCGCCGGCGGCGGCCGGCCGGGCCGCGGACACGACGCGACCGGCGCCCGGGCAGGTGGCGAGCGTCTTGACGGGCACGACCGCCTCGACGGTGATCCCCACCTGCGAGCCCGAGAGCACGTAGACCCAGCCGTTGCTGGGCCGCTGGAGCGAGACGGTCGGGCCGACCGTGCCCTTGTCGCTGTGCGAGTAAGTCCACCCCGAGATGGCGAAGCCGCCGTCGGAGACATGTGCGAGACCACCGGCACCGGACTCCCGGAACTCACCGCCGACGTCCGGGTACTTGCGCCCGTCCCACCGGGCGTAGACCGTCGAGGTGCCGTCGCTGTTGGGTGTGGCACACACCAGCGTCCGGCCGCCGGCCCATGACGTGACCGTCTCCCATCCCGTCGCCGCCGACGCGGTCGGGACGGCGAGCGCCCCCAGTCCGAGGGCGGTGGTCGCGATCGCGGCGAGTGCTGTCAGTCGCTTGCGCATAGGGGGTCCCGTCTGGTCGATCCATGGCGAGGGCCGCGGCGTGGGCCCCCGACCCCCTACCCGCGGACGGGAGCCGGTAACCCGACCCGGTCCGCTCACCTCCGACAGAACCGTCGCGGGCGTCCGCGTTCCCTACACTTCCGACCATGTCAGAGAGCACCGCGCCGCACGTCCGGCACCGCACCCGCCGCATGCTCGGCCGCGACCCGCACGAGGACCACCGCGCCGCGACCCCGCTGGAGCTGCTCTTCGACCTGACCTTCGTCGTCGCCTTCGGTACGGCGGCGAGCGAGCTCGCGCACGCGCTGGCCGAGGACCACGTCGGAGCCGGCATCGCCGCCTTCTGCTTCGCGACCTTCGGCATCTCCTGGGCCTGGATCAACTTCACCTGGTTCGCGTCGGCGTACGACACCGACGACTGGATCTACCGGCTGACCACCATGCTGCAGATGGTGGGCGTGCTCGTGTTCGCACTCGGCCTGAGGCCGATGTTCACGTCGGTCTACGACCATGGCGACACGCTCAACAACGACCTCATGGTCTGGGGCTACGTCGTGATGCGGGTCGCGATGGTCTTCCAGTGGTGGCGGGCCGGACGGCACGACGCCGCCCGGCGGCCGGTGTGCCAGACCTATATCGTCTCGATCCTCGCCGCCCAGGTGCTCTGGTGCGCCCTCGCCCTCGTCGACCTGCCCGTGGGCGCGACCTTCGCCGCGATGGCGGTGCCGTTCCTCATCGAGATCGGCGGACCGGTGTACGCCGAGCGGCGCCGCGGCGGCACACCGTGGCACCCGCACCACGTGGCGGAGCGCTACGGCCTGATGGTCATCATCGCGCTGGGCGAGGGGATGATCGGCACGATGGCGTCCATCAGCGCCCTCGCGGAGGGCGGCCTCACCTGGGACGTCGGGCTCTTCGCGCTCGCCGGCACGGCGCTGACCTTCGGCATCTGGTGGTCCTACTTCGTCGTGCCGACCGGCGACATCCTGCACGCCCGGCCCGAGCGCTCCTTCTCCTTCGGCTACGGCCACATGGGCCTGTTCGGCAGCATCGTCGCGATCGGCGCCGGCCTGCACGTCGGCGCCTACTACCTCGAGCACCACTCGAAGCTCGGCCTGGTCGCGACCGTGCTCACGGTGGCGATCCCGGTCGCCCTCTTCACCCTGCTGCTCTTCGCCGGCTACGGGGTGCTGACCCGCACCTTCGACACCTTCCACCTCGTGCTGCTCGTCGTCTCGGCCGTGGCGATCGCCGCGTCGGTGCTGATGGCGACGGCCGACGTCGACCTGGTCTGGTGCCTGCTCGTGCTCTCGCTGACACCCTGGGTGACGGTGGTCGGCTACGAGACGGTGGGCTACCGGCACAACCTCAAGGTGCTGGAGGACCTCCACCACTGACCGGCGGGACCGACCGGCGGGGTCCGCCCCGTCAGCGGACGACCCGCACCGTGCTCGTGCCCTTGCGGATGGAGCTCGTCCCGCGGACCACGACCTTCACCTTGCCGAGGTCGGCACGGCGCGGGATCCGCACCTTCGCCCGCACGGCGCCGGTCGCGGACACGGTGCCGGTCCCGACCCGGACCCCGTCGATACGCACGACGAACCGCTCGCCCGGGAGCAACCCGGTCGCCCGGACCAGCACCTTCGCGCCGCGGCGCTTCGCCTTGTGCGGCGTCTTCACCTTGACCGGCCCCGCGGGTACGGCGACCTGCCAGGTCGCCTGAGCGGTCCCGACCGCCTGGTCGGGCGCGACGACGCGGACGTCGAGGCGGTGCACGCCGACCTGCAGGGGCAGCGTCAGGGTGCCGTCGGCGAAGCACGCGGCGTACACGCCGCTGTCGACGGAGCACAGCACCTGGTAGCCGTTGTAGGGCGGGAGCACGGCGTCGCGATCGCGCAGGGACAGGCCGAAGCGCACCTTTCCGGCGGGCGCGGCGACCTGGGTGAGCACCGGGTCGACGAACCGGGTGCCGAGGTCGACGGTGTACGCGCCGTCGGCCGACAGCGGCTGGCTTCCCGACTCGAGATACGTCGACGCGACGAGCGTGTCGCTGTAGAGCTCGGTGGGCCACGGGAAGGGCGCGTTCGCCGCGCACTGCTTGTCGAAGACCACGGTGGGTCCGGCCGTCAGCCGGCACTTCACCGTACCGCTGAAGGTGCCGTACTCGTCCTCCTCGTCCTCGAGGACCTGCGCGACCTGCACCTGGTAGGCGGGATAGGCGTTGCGGTACTGCCGGTCCAGGAACTCCGACGGCGTGCCCCGCAGGACTGCCCGGTAGCCGGGTTCGGTGGCCGCCTTGATCTCCAGGGTCGCCAGGGCAGGGGCCGGGCGGAGCGCCTTGCCGATCGGCTCCTGCTCGAAGGGGAAGTAGAACGTGTAGGCGCCGACCGCGTCGGCCTGGGGCGTTCCGGCCAGCTGGAGGTACCAGTGCCCGGCGCGCCTCTCGATGTCGGCGTGCACCCCCGCCGGCAGCTGGTCCGCGATCGCGGAGACGTACGGCAGGATCGTCAGGTTCTGGCTCTCGGTGAGCAGTGGCGACGGGAACACCTCGACGAGGTCGACCCGCGTGAAGGTGCCGACCGGCATCGCCGCCGACGGCGTCAGGTCGTCGTACGACGGCCGGTGCTCGCCGGTGATCGGGAAGACCCGGGTGACGGTGTTGCCGTAGCCGTTGGTGATCCGCGCCGTCACCTGGGGCAGGTAGTTCTGGTCATCGGGGATGCGGTACGTCGGCGACGCGCTCCACTGCGGGTTGGTCGGCGGCGCACCCGGTGCCGGGACGGGCAGCGGTCCCGTGTCGCAGGTGTTCGAGCCGGTGTCCACGCACTGGACGTCGTAGGTCTGCACGACCTTGTGGCCGCGGGCGTCGTCGGCCCACTCCACCTCGACGACGAAGGTGTCGGACGGCGTGTTCTGCTTCATCCTCAGGTCGAGCGACAACGAGCCGTCGAGGACCCGGTCGTCGCGCACCGTCGGCGGATCACCGGCACTCGTGCCCGTGATCTCCGGTTCGGGTGGGAGGACGGTGAACTCGACCCGCCCGGAGGCGTGCTGGACGGGCGAGGTGTCGGTGTAGTCGACGATCGCCCGGTAGCGGCCCGGAGCGCTGAGCTTGACCGGGAAGCCGGACGAGTTGGGGGGCACGTTGCCCGGCATCGCAATGATCTGGGCGACGGCGCCCGACTCGTCGAGGCGCTGGATGGTCCAGGCGTAGGTACCCGAGCCGTCGGAGGTGTCGGACAGGTTGGCCTTCAGCCGGACGTCGGTGCCGGCGACCATCGAGCCCTGGGCGCTGGGCACGACCGAGACTGGCGGGACCACGGGCTCGGCGGCGGCCGCGTCGAGCCGCACCGTGCGGGGCGAGAAGCCGATCGACGACGTCGTCCAGGTGTCGCTGACGGTCGGCTCGAAGCTCGCACCCTCGACGATCGGGTCCTCGCCCGCGGCGAGCGGCCGGGTGTGCACGAACCGGGTCTTCGCGGAGCCCTCGGGGTTGAGGTCGCGCCACAGCGAGACCATCGCCGAGCCGCCGGACGGAGTCCGGTAGCGCAGGCTCGTCCGCGGCTCGTAGACGTTCGAGGGAGCCTCGCCGAGGTACTGCGTGGAGACCAGCAGCCAGCCGCGGGCGACCTTGACCCGGTAGCCGGAGACCTGCTTCCCGGTGTGGTCCCGGGTGCCGTCAGGAGCCAGCACGACCAGCGGTTCCACCGGCGTACCGGTGCCGTCGTCGACGAGCTTGAGGTCGCCCTCGGTGGTCGTCCCCGCCTCGTTCCACCCGGTCAGCGGGTCGGGCACGAGCTCTCCGTCGCCGTCGAACATCATCCACTCGTAGGTGTTCGAGGCGAGCTGCCGGTTGAAGTCCTCCTGGTGGATCAGTGCCTTCTTGCCCGCGTCGGCCGGGTCCTCCGGGCCGTCGGGACTGTCGTAGTCGAGACCGGCGTAGTCGGCCTGGCTGGCCGCGATCCCGAACGGGTCGTTGTTGGCGATCGACTCGGTCACGCGGCGCCGCAGCTCGATGCCCGGCTTGGCGTCCTCGACGATCTTCCAGATCGCGATCGCGGCGACGAGGGCCGCGATCACCACCGCCGCGACGACCGAGGCCACGCCACCGCTCGCCAGGGTCCAGGTGATGACGCCGTTGCTGCTGGCCTCGCAGTACCAGATGTGGATCAACGCCAGGTTGAGCGCGGTGATCGTGGCGCCCGTCGCACCGCCGACGGCCAGGGCCGCGCCCAGGCTGCCCAGGGTGACGTAGTTGTCCATCGTGTCGCCGAGCATCCGCACGACCTCGGGGTCGCTCCCGTGGGCCACGAGCGGCGAGGGGTTGCGATAGCTCGCCCACGCGTCGAACACCTCGACGGGCGGCGTGTTGTTGATCAGCTTGAAGGCCTGCACCAGCTGGTTGGGCAGGCAGGCCGGGCTGGCCGCGACCTCGTTGGCGACGTACGGCAGACCCGGCGGAGGGGCGGGCACGGGATAGCCGCAGGGGTTCGCGGACCACAGGTCGTACTCGCGCAGTGCCCGCTTGGACTTGGCGACCAGCCTGGCCTTGTAGATCTCCGCCAGCGCGACGTAGGCCCGGTCCTCCTGCGGGGACATCGGCTCGCCGTACAGCTTCTTGTCGAGGATGCTGTTGATCCGCATGGCCACGAACGCGCGGATCTCGGGGCGCGCGTAGCTGCGCACCAGGTCGTCGGCCCGGACTCCGTGGGTGCGCGCCACGCTGCTCACGGCGTCGTCGATGATCCAGTCCAGGTCCGAGCCGGGCAGGCCGCTGTCCTGGGTGGGGGCGTCGGTGATGGTGATCGGGCCGAGCTCGGTGTCATCGGGGTACACGAGCTGGTCGGAGGTGCCGAGGCAGAAGCTGACGTCGGTCACGCCCTGGACGCACTGCTGGGTGGTCGGCGCGGTGCCTCCGGGGTTGGTGACCGTGATCGTCCCGGTGCCGATGTTCTCGTTGACGGTCAGCGGCGGCACGCTCGTGCTGGCGACCAGCGGGTTGGTCTGGATCAGGATCGTGTCGGTCGGGGGATCCTCCGCCGTCACCCGGGCCGAGGCCGGCCCGGCCGCCTGGGTCGCGGAGACGACGAGGGCCGCGGCAAGCACGAACAGTCCCGTCCTGCGCGGCTGGTACCTGTGCTGGATCCCCACGATGCAGCTCCTTGCTCGTCCGTGCACGGCCCGGACGTCGGGCGGTCGGCGAGTCGAGGCTAGGAGCCCGGCCGTCCGCGGGGACGACGCTCGGCGGAGTCGGTGGGCAGTCGGTGGGTCGCTCGGCTCGGTGCGGCGGGCTCGGCGGTCAGGCCCGGCGGGCCAGGTCGTCGCGGACCCGGTCCACGACGTCGGGGCAGGGCACCGCCGTCGCGTGGGCCGCGACCTCCTCCAGGAGGGCCGCCGCCTCCTCGCGACGACCGCGCGCCAGCAGGCACCGGCCCTCCAGTCGACGGGCGTCGAGCCCGTCGATCACGTTCCTGGTGGCCTCGGCCCGGCGCCGGGCACGGGCCACCAGCACCTCCGCCCGGTCGAGGTCCTCGGCGCCCCCGAGCTCGAGACAAGCCTCGGCCGCGACGGCCAGCAGCATCACGTCGTGGATCTGGGTCGGTGCCTCGACGTCGAGCCACGGCTCGAGGCGGGCGAGGGCGGTCCGCGGGTCGCCGGCGACCAGCTCCAGCGCCGCCCGCCGCGCCTCGACGTACGCACGGAACTCGAAGGTCTGCAGATTGGGCGCCGCCGCGGCGGCGGCGAAGCAGAGCGCCGCGGCCGCCGGGTCGCCCTGCCCGGCGCGCAGCACCCCGAGGTAGGCCGGCGGGATGCCGGAGAAGAGGGTGCGCGAGTGTGCCCGGGCGAGCTCCATGGCGGTCTCGAGGTGTCGCTGCGCCTCGTCCCGGTCCCCCCGGTAGAACGCCGTGAGCCCCGCGTTGGCGAGGTGCAGCGCCTCGGCGTCGGTGTCGCCCGTGCGGCGGGTCACCTCCAGGCCCCGGTCCGCCATGACCGCGGCCCGGTCGAGCTCGCCGCGCATGGTGAGCGTCCACTGCAGCGCGAGGATCGCGCCGCTCTCGACGTTCGGGGCGTCGACGTCGCGAGCAAGGGTGCGCGCCCGTTCGAGGGCCCGGACGGCCTCGTCCGGCTGGTCCAGGAAGAGCAGGCTGGTGCCCCGCAGCGCCTCCGCGTCCGCCTCGCTCGCGACCGCGCCCTCCTGCCGCGCCAGTGCCGCGGCGTGCTCGGCGGCCTCCAGGCACGCTCGGCGCTGGCCCAGCGCGAGCCGGACGCGGGCGAGCCCGATGGACAGTGCGGACAGCCCCGGGGCCTGACCGCCCGGACCGATCTCCTCCGCCAGGCCGGCCACCACCGCCGCGAGCCGGGCGGCTCCCGCCTCCCCCTGACCCCGGCGATACTGCGCCTGGGCCAGGAGCCCCTCGGCCCGCAGCCGGGCACCGAGGTCGCCGAGCCGACGGTGGTCGTCCGCGGCCCGGGTCAGGTGGTCGACCGCCTCGTCGTAGCCGGCCGTGGTGAGCTGTACCTGCCCGAGCCCCTCACGGGCCGCGGCCGCCGCCGCCTCGTCCCCCACCTCGTCGGCGAGCTCGAGGGCGTGGCGATAGTGCCGCAGGGCGTCGCTCTGCGAGTGCAGCCCGGCGGCCACGTCACCGGCGAGGAGGAGGAAGGGCATGGCCCGGACGGGGTCGTCCCCGGCCTCGAGATGACGCGCGATCTCGGTCGACCGTCGCCGACGTACGGCGGCCGGCCGGTCCGCGAGGCGGCGACCGATCGCGAGATGCAGCCGGCGGCGGCGCACCGGGGACAGTGCGGCATACAGGGTCTGGCGGGTCAGGCTGTGGTCGAACGCGTAGTGGCCGCCGTCGATGGTGAGCAGCCCGGCGTCCACCGCCTCGTCGAGTGCCGCTTCGAGCCCCGGTTCCTCCGCCAGGTCCGCCAGGTCCGCCGGGTCGAACACCTCACCGAGCACGCTGCCCGCCTCGAGCACGTGCCGCGCCGGCGGCGACAGGCGGTCGGCCCGCTCGGCGATCGCCTCGCTCACGCTGGCCGGGACGACGAGGGCGTCGATCTCCCTGCGCACCCACGCGCCGTCGAGCCGGGCGAGGTCACCCCGATCGATGAGGGCGGCGAGGGTCTCGACGACGAAGAACGGGTTGCCGTCGGTCTGGCGGTGAACCAGCGTGCTGAGCTCACCGGCGACCTCGGCCTCGTCGAGGCGGTCGGTGATCAGGCGGGCCGTGTCCCCGCGGTCGAGCCGGGGGACCGGCACCACCTGGACCAGGCCCTCCCGCTGCAGCGACCGGCCGAGTCGTCGTACCGGGTGCGTGACCCCGACCTCGGTGTCGCGGTAGGTCCCGATCAGCAGCACCCGGTCGCCGGCCGTGTGCCGGGCCAGGTGCGCCAGGAGCTCGACCGTCGCGACGTCGGCCCAGTGCAGGTCGTCGAGCAGGACCGCGACCGGCCGGTCGGCGGCGAGCTCACGGACGAGACCGGTCGCGGCCCGGTGGAGCCGATACGTCGCGTCCGGCGCGGCCGCGATCGCCCGCACGGCCGAGGTCCGCGGCTCCGCCGCCGGCGGCTGGTCGGGCAGCAGCGTCGCGAGCTGCGGCCACCGGTCGACGATACCGTCGCGGTCCCGCGGCCGGACAGCGGCGTGCAGCGCGGCGGCCACCTCGAGCATCGGGGCGAACGGCGTCTCCCGCCGCGCCTCGTAGCAGCGTCCCGTCGCCACCAGGAAGCCCCTCTCCGCGGCGCGAGCGCTGACCTCCTGGGCTAGCCGGGTCTTGCCGATGCCCGGCTCCCCGGCCAGCAGCACGACCTTGCCCGACCCCTCGACGACGGCTCCCAGCGCGGTCGCGATCGTCGTCCACTCCGCCTCCCGCGCCACCAGCCGCGACACCGGCAGCGCACCGAGATAGCCGCCCGTCGGAGCAGGCCGCTCGCCGGGGCCCCGGCGAGCGGCCTGGAGGAGCTCCTGGCGGGTCGCCCCGGTCAGGCCGAGCGCGTCGGCCAGCAACCGGACCGTGCTGGCGTACGGCGAGGTGTTGATGCCGCGCTCGAGGTTGCTGACCGTCCGCTCACCGATCCCGGACCGCTCGGCGAGCTCGGCCTGGGTCAGGCCGGCGACCTCACGCCGGTGACGCAGCACCGCCGCGAACGCACCCGACCGCCGCGCGGGGGAGGAGGGGGGTGTCATGGGCGTCGCATCACCTTTCTCCGCGGAATCGTAGCCAGCGCGGCGCCGTCAGGTCCGTCGAACCGCGGACCGCGCGTCCCGCGGTGCCGCGACCAGGCAGATCACCGTCGCGACCGCGATCAGGCAGCCGGACACCAGGAAGCCCCGCGCATAGCCGGCGTTCAGGGCGACCAGCGGCGCACCGTCGTGGTTCCGGGTCACCGACCCGGCGACCGTGACGAGGACGGCGAGGCCGATGCTGCCACCGATCTGGCGCGCGGCGTTGAGCATGCCGCTCGCGAGGCCCGCCTCGGCCGGGTCGACGCCGGTGGTGCCCATGGACGTGTTGGCGACCAGGCAGGTGCCGAGCCCGACGCTGGCGAGCAGGGACGGGCCGAGCATGTCGGTGACGAAGGCGCCGTCGGGCCTGATCGCGCCGAACCAGCCGATGCCGACGGCGGTGAGGCCGAGCCCCAGCAGGACCGGGAGCCAGGGACCGCGGGCCGCGACCAGCCGCATGCCGACCATGGTCCCGACGACCGTGCCGAGACTGAACGGCACGAAGGCGAGGCCCGCCTGCAGCGGCGAGTAGTGGAGCACGTTCTGCAGGTACATCGACGCGAGGTAGAACGCCCCGAACTGGCCGAGCGCGATGAAGAAGACCAGCACGCTCGCGACCGCCAGGGACCGCTGCCGCAGCAGCCCGAGCCGGACCAGCGGCTCGCGGGCGAAGCGGGCCTCGACCACGAGGAACAGCACGCCGAGCACGAGCGCGAGGCCGAGGAGACCGAGCGTGTGGGCCGAGTCCCAGGCGTGCCGATCGGTGCGCACGACGGCGTACACGAGCGCGGTGGTCGCCCCGGTGACCAGGACTGCGCCGACGATGTCGAGACGCGGGCGACCGCGGTGCAGGTTGCGGATGCTCGCCATCGCCAACGGTACGGCGACCACGGCGATGGGCACGTTGACGAAGAACACCCAGCGCCAGTCGAGCCACTCGGTGAGGGCGCCGCCGAGGAGCACGCCCGCGGCGCCGCCGACACCCATCACCGCGGCCCAGACGCCGAGGGCGCGACGGCGGTCCGGGCCCTCCGCGAAGGACGTGGTGATGACGGTGAGGCTGACCGGCAGGAGCAGGGCCCCGGCCACGCCCTGGAGGCCGCGCGCGGCGATGAGCTGGCCCGGCTCGCCGGCCAGGCCGCCGGCGAGCGAGGTCAGTCCGAAGACGCTCAGCCCGGCGATCGCGGCGGTGCGCTGGCCGAACAGGTCGGCGACCCGCCCGCCGAGCAGCAGCAGGCCGCCGAAGGTGAGCGTGTAGGCGTTGACCACCCACGGCAGGTCGGCGGGCCGGAAGCCGAGGTCGTCGCGGATGGACGGCAGTGCGACGTTCACGACGGTGATGTCGAGGACCACCATCAGCTGGCACAGGCAGACCACCGTGAGGACGAGGCCGGGACGGGTGGTGGTGGTCGTCGGCGCGGTGGCCGTCGGGGTACTCATGCGGACTCCTTCTTGGACAGTGTCCAATAAGGTAACCCTAAGTTAGTTCCCTGCCAACCCCCGTGTGGCACGGTGGACCCCGTGGCCGCCCGAACGCCCGCCTCCCGCGCCCAGCTCACGCCCGACCGGGTGGTGAGCGCCGCGCTCGACCTCACCCGCGAGCGGGGCATCGACGGCTGGAGCCTGCGCGACCTCGCGGCCACCCTCGACACCTGGCCGAACACGGTCTCCTACCACGTCGGGACCCGCGAGCAGGTCTGCCAGGCCGTGGTCGAGCGGGTCGTCGGCGAGATGACCAACCCGCCCGCGGACCTGCCGTGGCAGGACTGGTTCCGCTCGTTCCTCCGCGACGGCCGGGACGTGCTGCTCCGGTACCGCGGCGTCGCCCGCCGGCTGTGCCGCGACGGGCCGGCGGTCCCGTCGGCGATGCCGATCATGGAGCGCGGGCTGACCCGGCTGATCGACGGCGGCTTCGGTGACGACGCCCCGCGGGCCTACTCGCTGCTGCTCAACAGCGCCCTCCTGCTCGTGGCCCTCGTCGACGACCGGGTCGAGACCGGCCAGGAGCGCGGCGACGTCGCCGACCGGATCCGCGGGTTCGCTCCCGGCCCGGACACGGCTCCGGCCTGGGCGCTCATGCACGGCTTCCTGAACGGCTGGGCGAGCGACGGCGAGCGCACCTTCACCGAGATGTTCGACTTCACCGTGGACTGCGTGGTCGCCGGGCTGGAGATGCGGCTGCGCTGATCGATCAGTCGTCGCGGAGCGGGTGCGCGAGCTCATCGGCGGGCAGTCGCGCCCACACGACGGCGACGACCGCGGCGACCACGGGCACCACGGCCGCGATCGCGAAGGTCATCTTGAGGCCGATCAGCTCGGCGACCGGACCGGCGAGCGCCATCGAGACCGGCATCAGGCTGATCGAGACGAAGAAGTCGAGCGACGCCACCCGGCCCAGGAGCTCCGGAGGGACCCGGCGCTGCAGGAGCGTTCCCCAGATGACCATCGGCGCGGAGAACAGCGCGCCGATGACGAAGGCGGCCGCCGCGACCTGCCAGACCGCCGTCGCGAAGCCGACCACCAGGAACGGCAGGCAGCCGACGCCCCACATCAGGGTCATCAAGCTCAGATAGCGCCGCGGCAGCGGCAGCGAGCCGGTCGCCAGCGAGCCGACCGCACCCCCGATCCCGAAGCACGCCATCACGACGGCATGGTCGCCCGGGCCGCCGCCCAGCTCGTCCTTGATGAGGAACGGCACCAGGACCTCGAGCGGGCCCATGATCACGAGCATCATGACCGACGCGAAGAGGAGCGTGGCGAGCAGCCACGGCGTGCGCACCATGTAGGCGAACCCCTCGCGCATGTCGGCCAGCGCCGTCGCCACCGCGCGGGCCGCGCCCCCGCCCGTGCCCTCGACGACAGCCGGCAGGTCCCGGCGTACGGCGGTCAGGGGCACCAGCAGCAGGACCAGCAGGCCGCCGAGGTAGGACACGGCGGCCACCGAGATCGCCGCTGACGACGAGGCGGCGCCGACCACGACACCGGCGACGGCGGGACCGAGCGCCTGGCCGATGGTCGGGCGCACCATGCCCTCGAACCCGTTGACCGCGAGCAGGTCCTCCTCCGGCACCAGCGCCGGCAGCCACGCGGAGTAGGCCGGGTAGTAGAACGCCATCGCCATGCCGGCGACGAAAGCCACGGTGGCGAGGTGCCAGATCTGGGTGACGTCGGCGAAGGACAGCACCGCGACCAGCGTCATCCCGAGCAGCTCGACGGTCGTGGTCACGATGAGGATCAGCTTCTGCGGGACCCGGTCGGCGACCACGCCGCCGAGCAGCGCGGGCAGCAGGACGCCCACGGCACCCGCGGTCGTGACGGCGGAGAGCGCACTCGCGCCGCCGCCGATCCGGATCACCTCCCAGACCAGCGCCACGATCCACACGCCGCCGCCGAAGCTGGTCAGCACCAGGGCCGCGCCCAGCCGGCGGTAGGAGGCGTGCCGGAACGGCGTGAGGGCGCGCGGGAGCCGCCGAGGGGTGCGGAGCCCGGGGTCGGGCTCGCCTGACGGCGGCACGAGCGGCGAGAGCTGGTCAGTCATGGCGGTCCTTCGAAGTCTGCACGTGAGGACCGACATCGGCCATCGATTTCATCGGCGGCCGGCGCCGAGCCGCTGGAGGCTCCCCAGCAGACAACCTCGAGCGGGCTTCGGGTCAAGCCCCGCTCAGGGGGCCGGCAGGGCGACGTACGTCGTGTCGAGGTACTCCTCGATGCCCTCGAACCCGCCCTCGCGGCCGAACCCGCTCGCCTTCACCCCGCCGAAGGGCGCGGCCGGGTTGGACACCAGGCCGGTGTTGATGCCGAGCATGCCGGTCTCCAGCCGCTCGGCGAGGCGGATGGTGCGGGCGAGGTCGCGGGTGTAGGCGTAGGCCGCGAGGCCGTACTCGGTGGCGTTCGCGAGCCGGATCGCCTCGTCCTCCTCGGTGAAGGTGGTGATCGGGGCGACCGGGCCGAAGATCTCGTTGCGGACCGCCTCGGCGTCGGCGGGTACGCCGGCGAGCACGGTCGGCGGGTAGAAGAACCCCTCGCCCTCGGGGGTGCGACCGCCGGTGAGCAGGCGGGCGCCGCGGTCGATCGCGTCGTCGACGAGCGCCGCGACGGAGGTGACCGCCTTCGCGTCGATCAGCGGGCCGACCTGGACGCCGACGTCCTGTCCGCGGCCGACCTTGAGCCCGCCCATCCGCTCGGCGAGCCGGGCGCCGAACTCGTCGGCGACCGACGCCTCGACCAGGAACCGGTTGGCCGAGGTGCAGGCCTCGCCCATGTTGCGCATCTTGGCGATCATCGCGCCGTCGACGGCGGCGTCGAGGTCGGCGTCCGCGAAGACCAGGAACGGGGCGTTGCCGCCGAGCTCCATGGACACCCGCTGCAGCTGGCCGGCGGACTGCGCGACCAGCGACCTGCCGACGGCGGTCGAGCCGGTGAAGCTCACCTTCCGCAGCCGGGCATCGGACTGCAGCGTCCTGCTGAGACCGCCGGAGTCGGAGGTCGTCACGACGTTGAGTACGCCGGCAGGCAGGCCCGCCTCCGCGAGCAGGGCCGCCAGCAGCAGCATGGTCAGCGGGGTCTGCGACGCCGGCTTGACCACCATCGTGCAGCCGGCGGCGACCGCCGGCCCGATCTTGCGGGTCCCCATCGCGAGCGGGAAGTTCCAGGGCGTGATGAAGAGGCACGGGCCGACCGGCTTGCGCACCGTCAGCAGCCGGCTGCCCCCGGCCGGGTTCTGCATCCAGCGGCCGTGGATCCGCACCGCCTCCTCGGAGAACCAGCGCAGGAACTCGGCCCCATAGGTCACCTCGCCCTTCGCCTCGGCGATCGGCTTGCCCATCTCCAGGCTCATGACCAGCGCGAG
This sequence comes from Nocardioides carbamazepini, assembly GCF_024614185.1. Classification (GTDB taxonomy): domain Bacteria; phylum Actinomycetota; class Actinomycetes; order Propionibacteriales; family Nocardioidaceae; genus Nocardioides; species Nocardioides carbamazepini. The sequence goes on along the minus strand of NZ_JAHTLF010000003.1, from coordinate 165,646 downwards.
GTCGTCGGCATGCTCGGTCACCAGGCCGAAGGCGCGACGCAGGATCTCCCCCCGTTCCCGGGGCGCCGTGGCCGCCCACCCCTGCTGGGCTCCCGCCGCCGCGTCCAACGCGGCCCGGGCGTCGTCGAGCGTGCCGTCCGCGACATCGGTCAGCACCGACCCGTCGGCCGGGTCGAGCACCTCGATGCGCGCCCCGCCCGCGCCGGGACGCCACTCGCCCCCGACGTACAGCTGGCGGCGCGACTCCGGGAGCAGGTGGGCGAGACGGTCACGGAAGGTCATGGGTCCACTCTGACACTCCGGGCCCCACCCCGGGAGACCGTGCGGACGGGACCGACGTCCCGGAGTCCGGAGGGCCTGCGGAGGAAATCTGGGTATCAGGTCTTGTCCCCCACCGGCAGCGCGCTAGAGTGGGCCTCAGTCGTACTTCGGAGGGAGCACCGATACGACTGAGCCCCTCGTTGACCCCATGCAATGAGGGGCTCTCTCCGTTTTGGTTGGGCCGAGCGTGTCGCAGACGGGGCTCGCCGCCCGGGACTCGCTGCGCTCGCCCCGCGGGCTTCGCCCCGTGCCGCTTCGCGGCCGTGCGACACGCTGCCGGCCTGGCGGGGCGGTCGGGTGCGACCCACCCGACGTTGCCCGCCCCGGCACTACCGGAGGCACGCCTCCTCCCGCTCGCGACCGTGCACCACACTGCCGACTGGCGGCTACTGGGCACCGCGGAGGAAGTCCTCGATGACCGGGCCGGCGGTCTGGGAGCCGGAGGCGCCGGTCCGCACGAAGACGGCGACGGCGAGGTCGCCCTGGGCGGCCACCATCCAGGCGTGGGTGCGGACGGTGCCGTCCTCGGCGTACTCGGCGGTGCCGGTCTTGGCGATCACCTCCGGGCCGGGGACGTCGGCCAGCCCGCGGCCGCTGCCCTCCGTCACGACCTGGCGGAGCATCGCGCGCAGCTGGTCGGCCTCGCCGGGCGTCAGCGGCGTCGCCTCGGCGGGGACGGTGACGTCGACCTGGTCGACGAGGCGGGGGACGACGGTCCGCCCGGCCTGCACGCTGGCGATCACGGTGGCCATCGCCATGGGTGAGGCGAGCACCTTGCCCTGGCCGATCAGCGCCGCCGCGGCCTCGGTGTCGCTGCCGGGGTCGGGGACCTCGCCGAAGTAGGCCGGGAAGCCGAGGTCGTGGTCGATGCCGAGGCCCAGGGTGGCGGCGGCAGCCGCCAGGTCGCCCCCGCCGAGCACGTCACGCTGGCCGATGAGGGCCGTGTTGCAGGACTGGGCGATCGCCTCGCGCAGGGCGATGGCGCCGAGCGAGCCCGACGGGTAGTCGGAGTAGTTCTTGAACTGCTTGCCGTCGACCGTCAGCGTCGGGGTGCACTCGACCTGGCTGTCGGGCGTCAGGCCGGCCCGGAGCAGGGCCAGGGAGGTGACGATCTTGAACGTCGATCCGGGGGCGAACTGCCCGAAGGTCGCGTAGTTCTGTCCGCCCGTGGCCTCGTCGTTGGCGGCCGCGAGGATCGCGCCGTCGCTCGGGCGCAGGGCGACCAGGGCGCCGGCCGGGCCGGTCGTGGCCAGCACGGTCTCGGCCAGCGCCTGCAACCGCTCGTCGAGCGAGATCGCCAGCGGCTGCCCGGGGACGGCCTCGTGGCGGTACAGCTCACGACGCTCGGCCCCCTCGGCCTCGGGGACGGCGTAGACGACCCGCCCGGCGCTGCCCCGGAGCTGGTCGTCATAGCGCGCCTGGAGGCCGGAGAGGCCGGCGACGTCGCCGGAGCGGTACTTCTCGGGATCCTCCTCCACCATCTCGGCGGTGACCGGGCCGACCCGGCCGAGGATCGGCGCGGCGAAGTCCCGGCTCGGGGCGAGTGCGATCTCGCCGTCCACCGTGTGGCCGCCGGCGATGGTGGCGAGGGCATCGGCGAACCCTGCCGGCTCCTCCCCCGCGCGGTAGGTGATCGCCTCGACGAAGGCGCGGGGTCCCGCTGCCTCGACCGCCTTCACGTAGGGCTTCACGTCGATCCCGACCAGCTCCGCCAGGGCGCGCGCGGAGGCCGGCGCCACTGTCGGGTCGACCCGCGAGCGATCGATGCCGACCCGGACCACCGCCCGCTCGGTCACCAGCACCGCTCCCCCGGCGCCGGTGATGTCGCCGCGGTCGGTCTGCTGGGTGACGGCGTCGAGGGTCTCACCCTCCGCCAGGTCCGGCGCGACGAGGTCGGGAGCGAAGACGACCTGGGTCGGGCCCTCGTCGACGGTGCTCGCGGGGTGGAACTCGGCCACGGTCTCGTAGGACCACGGGTCCGCCCCGTCGACGACGGGCCACGACCAGGTGACCCGGGCGGTGTAGCGGTCCTTGCTCTCGGCCGCCTCGCCGATGTCGACGGTCGGCGTGAGGCCGTCCATCCCGCCGACGATGGCGCGATACGCCTCGCGCACGTCGTCGGGCGTGCCGCTGCTGAACGCGAGGCCGGCGAACGGGTTCGGATCGCCCTCCTCGCCCGGTGCCGCCGCGGCGACCAGTGCCTTCTCCAGCTTCCGGGCGGCGGCATCGGCCTCGTCGGTGGCGCTGTTGCCGGAGCAGGCGCTCAGGGCGCCGCCGAGAACGAGCAGGGAGAGGAGAGCTGCCGAGGTCCGCCGCATGACCCCAGTGTGTCGTGCTCCACCAGCCAACCCGGTCACCCGTGGCCGGCAAGGAAGCGGATGCCGCGCGTCGTACCGTCCACGATGTCGGCAACGTGGGCCTGGAACCCCGAGCAGGTCGTGATGTCGTGCGCCCGGCACTCCAACGCGTGCTTCGTCATGTGACGGGACCGCTCCAGCTCGGCCTGTCGCCGGTCGAGCTCGTCGAGGTGGGCGCGCAGCGCGTCACGCCGCCCGGCGACCGATCCGTCGACGAGGGTGCGGATCTGGTCCAGGCTCATGCCGGACGCCTTGCTGGCGAGGATCGCGGCCACGCGGTAGGCGTCGTCCTCGCCATAGACCCGACGCCCGGCGGAGTCCCGCTCCGGACGGAGCAGGCCCTTGTCCTCCCAGTGGCGCAGCACGTGGGTCTCGAGCTCGAACCGCGCGGCGAGCTCACCGACCGACCAGCGGATGTCGTTGCGACTTGACTTCATGTGAACATGAAGTCACAGGCTGGGCCCATGATCAACTCCGCGAACGAGACGCACACCTACGACGTCGCCGTGATCGGCGCCGGATCTGCGGGCCTCCAGGCCGCCCAGACCCTCGGCCGGATGCACCAGTCGACGATCGTCATCAGCACCGACCGCTACCGCAACGACCCGACCGACCACATGCACAACTTCCTCGGTCACGACGGCGCCGCGCCGGCAGAGCTGCGCCTGGCCGCGCGCAAGGACGCCGAGGCGTACGCCGACGTCCGGTTCCTCGACGCCGCCGGGGCCGGCGTCACCCGGGTATCCGGGGAGCTCGGCGCGTTCGTGCTCGACGTGGACGGCGAGCCCACCGTCCACGCCCACCGGGTCCTGCTCGCCACGGGCGTGCGCGACACCCTGCCCGACGTACCCGGCATCGCCGAGAACTTCGGCGACCTGGTCGCGCACTGCCCCTTCTGCCACGGCCACGAGTACGCCGGCACCCGGGTCGGCATCCTCGGCGCCGCACCCCACGTCGCCGCGATGGCCTCGATGCTGCTGCCGATCGCGCCGGACCGGGTCGTGCTCGCCCACGGCGCGGCCCTCGACGAGGCGACCGCGGCGGCCCTCGCCCGGACCGGCGCGACCGTGCGGACGGAGGTCGTCACCGGCGTCCGCAAGGAGGGAGACGGCCTGGTCGTCACCCTGGCCGACGGCGCGGAGCTCGCGCTCGGCGGGCTGCTCGTGAAGACGGACTGGGAGCAGGCCACCCCGTTCGCCGAGCAGCTGGGCCTGGAGATGTCGGAGGTCGGCGCGGTCGTGGTCGACGCGTTCGGCCGCACCAGCCTGCCCGGCGTCTACGCCGCCGGCGACCTGGCCCAGGGCCCCGGCCTGCCGATGCCGATGGCGTCAGTGCTCGCCGCCGCGGCGGCCGGAGGCATGGCCGCAGCCGCCTGCGTCCAGGACGCCGCCCTCGCCCGGATCGCCTGACGTGGCCGGTCTGCTTGCGGCGCAACTACCGAATTTGTCGTAGAACCGCACCAGCGGCGACGAATTCGGCAGTTGCGCCGTCGAGACCAACCACGCGGGGTGCCGACGAGCTCAATACCAACCCGTGCGCTCGGAGTGCTCCCACGCCTTCTGGGCGTTGCCGTACCTCGCGGCGATGTAGGCCAGCCCCCACCGGATCTGGGTCTCGGGGTTGGTCCGCCAGTCGCTGCCGACGACCGCCATCTTCGTCGCCGGCAGCGACTGCGGGATGCCGTAGGCGCCGGAGCTGCGGTTCTCGGCGAGGTGGTTCCAGCCCGACTCGCGCTGCCAGAGCGCGTCGAGGTAGGGCCACTGGTCGGCGGGGAAGCCGAACTCGACCATCTCCCGGTAGCCGAGAGCCCGGTTCGAGCCGGGATCGATCTCGGCGGGCAGCGGCGCCAGCGGCGTCCGCTTCGCGATCCGCTCGGCACGGCGGGCCAGCTGGGCCATGATCTCGGCGCTCGGTACGTCGGCCCGGGCTCCGGAGCGCGGGAGCTCGGAGGTCGGCTCGGCCGGTGCGGTCGGCGACGCCGGTGCGGTCGATGCGGCCGGGGGCACTGCGGCGGGCTCCGCCACCGGGGTCGGCGTGCCCCCGCAGGCGCTCACCAGCAGCGCGACCGCGGCGCACGCGACGACACCTGTCGAACCCCTCACGCCCGCCGACGGTACGCCATCAGGAACGGCGGTTCGGCGGACCGAAGTCCTTGGCGAGCTCGATCAGCTTGCCGCTGATCCGGGTGCTCTTGAGCCGCTCCCACTGGTCGTCGGTCAGCTGCGCGGGCAGCTCCACGATCGAGTAGTCCGGCCGGATCGTGATCTTGCCGAAGTCACGGCGGTCGAGACCGCCCTCGTTGGCCAGCGCGCCGACGATCTGGCGCGGCTCGACCCGGTGCCGCTTGCCGACCTGGATCTTGTAGGCCTGGAACTTCTCGCCCGAGCGCGGGCCGCGGTCGCGTCCGCCCCGGTCGGCCCGGCCACCGTCACGGTCCCACGAGTCGCGCTTGCGGTCGCCGCGGTCCGGCCGCTCGTCGTACCGGTCCTTGCGGGGGCGCGGCTCGGGCTCGGGCTCCAGCAGCAGCGGGGTGTCGCCCTGCATCGCGATCGCCAGCGCGGCGGCGACGTCGACCTCGGGCACGTCGTGCTCGCGGATGTAGTGGCTGACGACGTCGCGGAAGAACGAGATCTGCGGCGACTCGAGGGCCGCGGTGATCTGGTCGTCGAAGCGGCTCAGCCGCGACTCGTTGATCGCGTCGACGCTCGGGAGCTGCATCTGCTCCAGCGTGGAGCGGGTGGCCTTCTCGATGTGCTTGAGGAGGTACCGCTCGCGGGGGGTGATGAAGGAGATCGCGTCGCCGCTGCGGCCGGCGCGGCCGGTGCGGCCGATCCGGTGCACGTAGGCCTCGGTGTCGGTCGGGATGTCGTAGTTGAAGACGTGACTGATCCGCGACACGTCGATGCCGCGGGCCGCCACGTCGGTGGCGACCAGGATGTCGAGCTTGCCGTCCTTGAGCTGGTTGACGGTCCGCTCCCGCTGGGCCTGCACGATGTCGCCGTTGATCGCGGCGGCGCTGTAGCCGCGGGCACGCAGCTTCTCGGCGAGCGTCTCGGTCTCGTTCTTGGTCCGCACGAAGACGATCGAGCCCTCGAAGTTCTCGACCTCGAGGATCCGGGTCAGCGCGTCGACCTTCTGCGGGTAGCTGACCATGAGGTAGCGCTGGCGGATGTTCTCCGCGGTCCGGGTCTTGCGCTCGATGGCGATCTCGACCGGGTTCTTCAGGTACTTCGCCGACAGCGACTTGATCTGCTTGGGCATGGTCGCCGAGAACAGCGCGACCTGCTTGTCGGCCGGGGTGTCGGCGAGGATCGTCTCGACGTCCTCGGCGAACCCCATGTTGAGCATCTCGTCGGCCTCGTCGAGGACCAGGAAGCGCAGCTCGGTGAGGTCCAGCGTGCCCTTCTCCAGGTGGTCCATGATCCGGCCCGGCGTGCCGACGACGACGTGGACGCCGCGGCGCAGCGCGGACAGCTGCACGCCGTACCCCTGGCCGCCGTAGACGGGCAGCACATGCACGCCGCGCAGGTTGGCGGCGTACTTCTCGAACGCCTCGCAGACCTGGAGCGCGAGCTCGCGGGTGGGGGCGAGGACCAGCGCCTGCGGCGTCTTCTGGGCCAGGTCGAGCTGGTCGAGGATCGGCAGCGCGAAGGCGGCGGTCTTGCCGGTGCCGGTCTGCGCCAGGCCCATCACGTCGCGGCTCGCAAGCAGGTGTGGGATGGTCTCGGCCTGGATCGCGGACGGCGACTCGTAGCCGATGTCCTTGAGCGCCTTGAGAATGCGGTCACCGAGACCGAGGTCGGCGAACGTGGCGGGCTGCTCCTCGGTGTCACTCACCCGTCAAGCGTAGTGCCGTCAAGCCTGCGGAGCGTGATCCACGTCGCGGTGCGCTGGGTCACCCGGTTGTCGAGGAGGGTTCGACGGGGCGCCGTCTGGTAATGACAGCATGTAATAGCGGAATGTAATGCCGGAATCACTGCATCCGCTTTCACCTTCGGCACCCGGTCATGTTCCGCGACGAGAAAGAACTTCATGAGGCCCGACACCACTCACCGCCGCGTGCGGCACCTGCTGCTCGCGGCGATCGCCGTCCTCCTGTGCACGTCCGGCCTGGTCGCCGGCTTCGCCGAACCGGCCAGCGCCGCGCCGAAGCCGGCGAAGGTGAAGGGCGTCAAGCTCAAGAAGCCCCGCGTCGACGGCGCGAGCGCCTCGTTCAAGGTGAAGTGGAAGCGCGCGGCCCGCGCGACGTCGTACAAGGTGAAGTGGAAGGTGCCGGGCGGCAAGGCGCACAAGGCCCGGACCGGCAAGACCTCGCACGTCATCACCGGCCTGGCCCAGGGCGCGGACTACTGCGTGAAGGTGCGGGCCTACAACGGCAAGCGCAAGGGCAAGTGGTCGAAGTCCCGGTGTCGTACGTCGCCGCGACTCGGCCCGGTCCAGCCGGTGTGGGTCGACCGACAGCAGCCCCAGGGCGGCACGCTGGCACTGACCTTCCGGTGGAACGAGGTGCCGGGCGCGACGTCGTACGAGCTCGCCTACGTGCCGGGCGAGAAGGACATCCAGAAGCACAAGAAGAAGAAGGTCGTCACCGTCAACGCGACGGGCACCGGTACGGCGGGCGCGCTCATCGGCGGCTTCGCCCCCAGCCAGACCTACTGCTTCCAGGTCCGGCCGAGCGGCCCGCTGGGCACCGGCGCCTGGGGCGTGGCCGGCTGCAAGTACACCGAGCCGGCCAGCCGGTTCACGGGCGGCGGGATCCAGGTCAACATGATGACGTGGAACGTGTGCAGCGCCGACGGACCCGCCTGCGCCGGCCACCCGTGGAACGACCGGGCCGCGCGGGCCCAGGCCCGGATCGCGGCCATCGGTCCCGACGCGGTGGCGCTGCAGGAGTCGACCCCGGCGGTCGACGATCTCGACGACACCGCGGGATATGAGCGGGCCTGCAATGTCGGCGTCGGCCTGCCCGACCAGCCCAACGCCCGCAACCAGTCGCTCATCGTGAAGTCGGCGAAGTTCGACATCGTCGCCAACACCGCGCGGGGGATGCGCTTCTCGGGATACAGCCACGGCGGCTGCTGGGTCGAGCTGACCGACAAGGCGCCCGGCGCGGGCAACCGGCCCGTCGTCATCGCGAGCCTCCACCTCGCGCCGCCGGCGCAGGCCTCGGACCAGGTGCGCCACGACCAGGCGGTGGCCTTCGTGGCGGCGGTCCAGGCCGATGTCGCCGCGCGTCACCTCCCGGGAGCCGTCCCGCCGATCATCTTCGCCGGCGACTTCAACTCCGACCGGAACAGCGGCCGGGACGGGCCTCGCGAGCACCTCAACGCGCTCGGCTACGACGACGCCTACGACGTCGCCGAGGAGTACGCCGCGCTGCCGTACCTCAACTCCTTCAACGCCTGGTCGTCGACGCCCCGCATCTTCCCCCGCTGGGGCGGCCACATCGACCGCGTCTTCGTCCCGCCGGGCGCGCGGGTGACGTCGTGGCGTACCGACGAGCCCTACGCGAACGGACTGTGGACCGACCTGTTGTCGGACCACGCGCCCGTCCGCGTCACGGTCCAGATTCCCTGACCGACGCTGTGGCGGGGCCGGCGCGGCGGACGCGCGGGCCCGTCACAGCGAGGCCAGGACCGAGCGCAGGTAGGGGCCCTCGCGGTCCAGGTCGACGCGGAACGAGGAGTGGACGTCGTCCGCGTCGTCCGCACGGCAGACGACGGAGTCGACCCGGTGGCGGCGCACCGCCGCGATCAGCACCTCGTTGCGGGGCGTGTACGCCGCGGAGCCGATCAGGACGAGACGCTGCGGGTGGGGGACGAACGCTGCGGTGAACATGCCACTGCCGGCGTACCCGGCGACCACCCGGGCCGCACGGAACATCGCGACCTGCTCGCCGAGCGGGTGGTCCTCGGGATACACGACGTGGAACCCGTGGCTGCGGAACAGGCCCTCGACCTGCTCGGCGTTCGTGCAGGACCGCTTCGTGATCCGGCGGGCGATGAAGATCCGCTCGGCCCGAGACCGGTCGTCGGCGCCGGCCGCGAGGGTGTCGCCGACCCGGTCCCAGGTCTCCACGATCCGGGGGTGCACGTAGTTGGGGTTGCTGAACATCGGCGTCCCCGACAGCAGCCGCTCGACCCGGACCTGACCGTCGATCCGGACGATCCGGTCGCGGGCGATGCCGCAGGCCGCGTAGAAGTCGTACTCCCAGGCGGCGAGCTCCGGCCGTTTGCGGGCCGCGCCGACCAGCACCCGTACGTCGGGGTCGACCTCCAGCGCGGCCGGCCAGCTCCACATCCGGGAGAGCACCTCGGTCATCAGGTGGCCGAAGTGCCCGCGGAACTCGCTGTCGAGGTGGAGATAGGTGCCCTCGAGCAGGGGGAGGTCCGGTGGCACCGGCGTCATCGGTACGCCGAAGCGGGGTGCGACGTCCGCGATCCGGCGGGTGGTCAACCGATGCCACTGGTTGTGTCGGAAGGTGTCGGGCAGCACGACCCGGTCGGTCATCACGGTCTGCTCCACGTCCACGACGACGCCGCGGTAGTCGCGCAGGGCGATCGCGGCCTCCGCGACCGGCCGGTCCATCGCCGGCTCGCGCTGCTCCGGTCCTTCGGTGATCACCCGGGCGTCGGGAGGCGTCTCCGCGGCGAGGACGGACAGCACCCGATGCGGCCCGCCCAGGCGGTCGAGGTACGCATTGCCCTGGGGCTCGTCGAGCTTCACGAGCACGTCGGGGAGGTCGTGGGTCAGGACCAGGGCACCGGCCTCGGCCCGGCCGGTGACATGCATCCGGACAGCGATCCGGCGGCTGTCGGTGGGCGAGCGCTTGCCGGCGCGCAGCGGCTTCGGATCGCTCGCCCAGCACTCGGCGAGGAACGCACCGAGCGGCCCGGGGGTCGGGCCGAGCTCACCGGCCGCACCCGGGACGACGTAGATCCCGCCGGCGGCGACCTGGAAGAAGTGGGCGTTGAACCGGCGCAGTCCCTGGTCGGCGACGGGTAGGTCGATCACCACCTCGGCCGGACCTGCCAGCGCCAGCGCCACCAGCCGCTCGCCCGCGTCCTCGTCGGGCCGCAGGACCTGCCAGTGCGGCCCGATCGCCCGGGCCCTGGCTACGAGGTCGTCACGACCGGGTCCGAGCACGACGACGAGCGCCTCCCGACGGCCGGCGAGGTGACGCGCGACGAGGCCGAGGACGGCATCGGCGCCCGCTCCGGCGCGCCGCCTCCGCAACCGGCCCACCAGGCCGCGCAGCTCGTCACCCATCGCGCATCCTCCAGGTCGGATGCACCCAGACTAGTGTCGCGTCTCGGAAGTTGTTGGTCGGTTGGCGTGCTCAGGGCGCGTGCATCGCAAGGCGCCGGCGCGCAGCCATACCGGGTCGTCTCGCCAGCGTCGGCAACGCCGCGAGGTGCGTGCACTGGGTGCGCGAAGCGTTCAAGAACTTCCGAGACGCGGCACTAGGTAGTCACTCCACGGTGACGGACTTGGCGAGGTTGCGGGGCTTGTCGATGTCGTGGCCCAGCTCCAGGGCGGCGTGGTAGGCCAGCACCTGCAGCGGGATGGTGAGCAGGATCGGGTCGAGCTCGCGCTCGTTCCTCGGCACGTCGATCCGGCCGACCACCCCGCCACCCGGGCGCTCGAGGTCGCCGAGGTCGACGCCGGCGTGGGTGACCACCACGAGCGGGCCGCCGCGGGCCGCGATCTCGTGGAGCGCGGCGACGTTGCGCTCGACCAGCTCGTCGTCGGGGACGATCGCGACGGTCGGCACCTCCGGAGAGATGAGGGCGAGCGGGCCGTGCTTGAGCTCACTGGTCTGGTAGGCCTCGGCGTGCCGGTAGCTGATCTCCTTGAACTTCTGCGCGCCCTCGCGGGCGACGGGGAAGCCGCGCACCCGGCCGACGAAGAACAGGTTCTCGGCCTCCGCGAGGCGCTTCGCGACGACAGCGAGCTCGGCCTCGGTCGCCAGCACCTGGTCGACCTGCTCGGGGATCCGGGTGAGGCCGGCGATGAGCCGGCGGCCGTCGGCGATGGAGAGGTCGCGGACCCGGCCGAGCTGGACGGCGAGCATCGCGAACGCCAGGAACATGTTGGTCAGCGCCTTGGTCGAGGCGACGGCGACCTCGGGCCCGGCGTGCAGGTAGATGCCGCCGTCGACCTGGCGTGCGATCGCCGAGCCGACCACGTTGACCAGGCCGATCACGCGACCGCCCTTGCGCTGGACCTCCTGGACGGCCAGCAGCGTGTCGATGGTCTCGCCGGACTGGCTCACGGCGACGTACAGCGTGTCGTGCTCGACGATCGGGTTGCGGTAGCGGAACTCGCTCGCCGGCTCCGCGTCGGCCGGGATCCGGGCCAGCTCCTCGAGGAGTGAGGCCCCCATCTGCCCGACGTAGTACGCCGATCCGCAGCCGAGGATCTTGACCCGGCGGATCCCGCGCAGCTCGCGGGCGTCGAGGTTGAGGCCGCCGAGGTGCCCGGTGCCGAACCTGTCGTCGAGTCGACCCCGGAGCACCGCCTCCGCGCGGGCGGGCTGCTCGAGGAGCTCCTTGTGCATGAAGGAGTCGTGGTCACCGGCGTCGTACGCCGCCGGGTCGATGTCGACCTCCTTGGCGCGGCGGTCGGTGGCCATCAGCTCGGTGCGGCCGGTGGCCTCGAGCCGGCCCAGGGAGTACGTCGTGAAGCCGCCGGCGGTGATCGTCGCCATCTCGCCGTCGTCGAGGTGGGCGACCGTGGTCGTGTAGCGCACGAGGGCGGCGAGGTCGGAGGCCACGTGCATCTCGCGGTCGCCGACGCCGATGATCAGCGGGCTGCCGTTGCGCGCGACGACGAGGCGGTCGGGGAAGTCGGCATGGGCGACGGCGATGCCGTAGGTGCCCTCCACCCGGCCGAGAGCCTCGGCGATCCGCTGCTCGAGGGTGGCCGCCCCCGACCGCGCGATCAGGTGGGCGAGCACCTCGGTGTCCGTGTCGGACGCCAGGACGATCCCGTCGTCGGCGAGCTCGGCGCGCAGCGCGGCCGCGTTGTCGATGATGCCGTTGTGGACGACCGCGACCCGGGCCGCCTCGTCGGTGTGCGGGTGGGCGTTGGCGTCGTTGGCCGGGCCGTGCGTGGCCCAGCGGGTGTGCCCGATGCCGATCTTGCCGCCGAACCGCTTGGGCAGGCCGTCGGCGAGGTCACGCACCCGGCCGGCCCGCTTGGCCACCTTGAGCCCACCGCTGCCGAGGACGGCGACCCCCGCGGAGTCGTAGCCGCGGTGCTCGAGCCGGGCCAGCCCCTCCAGCAGCAGGGGTGCCGCCTGCTGGGTCCCGATGTAGCCGACTATCCCGCACATGTCCTGGTCCTCCCTCAGCCGTAGATGACCCGCCGGAGCTGGCGCTCCGACAGGTCCGGCGCCGCGACCACGGTGGTCCGCAGCTCCTCGCGGAGCCGGGCGAAGATCTCGTCGTTCCTCGCGCCGTGCGTCTTGAGCTCCGCGTGCCGCCGCCGGACCCAGGCCTCCACCGTCTCGTCGTGGAAGGCGAGGACGTCCTGGACCAGCCGGATCGCCTCCGCGGTGCCCAGACCGGTGCTGTCCTGGACGTGCTGGAGGAGTCGCTGATCGACGTGCACCCGGTGAGCGTGCACCCCTGGAGCCGATTGTTCAAATTCCTGCCCGGAATCGGGCAGATGTGCCTGATTCCCCTCGATCTCCCCTGTTGAACGAGAAGGTGGAGGGGCGAGGCCCGACGGGACCGACACCTGCTCCCCGAAGTGGAGCGCCGACGGCACGGATCGCCCGCTTTCAGGCACCCAGGTGGGGGATGTGCTACCTTGGTGAACACAAGGTGAACAGGAGGTGACCCATGACCAACACGCACATGACCGACACGCATCTGGAGATGCGCTGGCTGCCGGTGACCGGCGCCGACGGACGCACGCGCATGGAGGCCGTCTGGGTCGAGGTCGGCCAGCCCGCCGCCGCGCACTCACACGCTGCCTGACGCACGCGACTCTCTTCGACAAGCCGCCCCGACCGGGGCGGCTTGCCGCATTTGCGGGTACCGCCCCACGAGGCCGGGCCCGGCACGGTGACCCGGGTCACGCACTTGCCCGGGAATGGTTGACGTGTCACCATTGGTTCCGGTCTTTGAAGATTCAACAAACCCCACGATCCAGGAGCCCCACCATGAGCGAGTCCTCAGCCCTCACCGACATCACCGGCGACTACACCCTCGACACCGCCCACAGCCGCCTCGGCTTCGTCGCCCGCCACGCCGTGGTGACCAAGGTCCGCGGCCAGTTCACCGACTGGAACGCGACGGCGCACATCGACGCGGCCAACCCGGCCGGCTCGTCGGTCACGCTCACCATCAACCCGGGCAGCGTCAGCACCGGTGCCCCCGACCGCGACGGCCACCTGACCTCCGCCGACTTCTTCGACGTCGAGAACTTCCCGGAGTGGACGTTCGTCTCCACGGACGTGTCCCGCGACGGCGACGACTGGGCCATCACCGGCGACCTGACGATCAAGGGCGTCACCAAGTCGGTCACCATCGATTTCGAGGAGAACGGCTCGGCCAAGGACCCGTTCGGCAACATCCGGGTCGGCTTCGAGGGCTCGGTCACCGTCAACCGCAAGGACTGGGGCCTGACCTGGAACGCCGCGCTCGAGACCGGCGGCGTCCTCGTCTCCGAGAAGATCAAGCTCGAGTTCGACATCTCGGCGATCAAGAACGCCTGACCCGACGCAAAATCCCGCGCGACATCCGGGTGAGTCATGCAGACTCACCCGGATGTTCGCCGTGGCACTACCCCCCGACCTCGACACCCGGCCGCTGACCCTCGCCGACGCCGCGGCCGTGGCGGAGCTGGTCGCCGAGCAGGAGCGCCACGACCTGGGCCGCGCCGAGATCGACGAGGCCGACCTGCTCGCCGACTGGCAGCGTCCGTCGGCCGACCTCGAGTCGAGCTCCGTGGCGGTGCTCGACGGCGACCGGGTGGTCGCCTATGTCGAGCACCTCGGTGAGGAGCGGTACGACGCCGCGGTGCTGCCGTCGTACCGCGGGCGCGGGATCGGGACCTGGCTCGCGCACTGGGTCCAGGAGCTGGCCAGGCGACGGGGCGTGGCCGTGCTCGGCATGCCCGTGCCCGAAGGATCGGCGGGCGACCGGCTGCTGATCGCGCTGGGCTACCACGTGCGCTGGACCAGCTGGATGCTCCGGCTGCCGGACGGCGCGCGGATCGACGAGCGCCCGCTGCCGGCGCCGTACACGCTGCGCCCCGCACGGCCGGACGACCACGAACAGGTCTGGACCGTCACCGAGGACGCCTTCTTGGAATGGTCGGAGCGCGGGCGCGCCACGCTCGCCGACTTCGGCGCCCAGGTGTGGGGCCGGCCCGGCTTCGAGCCGTGGCACCTCCAGGTCGTCACCGGGCCCGGCGGGCGCGTGGTCGGCGTGTCCAACGCCTGGAACAGCACGGACGGGGGCCGCACCGAGACCTATGTGTCCCGGCTCGCCGTCGCCCGGGAGCACCGTGGCCGCGGGCTGGCGCAGGCCCTCCTCGTCGCGTCCTTCGGCGCCGGCCGAGCGCGGGGCGCCACCTCCTCGAGCCTGTCGACGGACTCCCGCACCGGAGCCCTGAGCCTCTACGAGAAGGTCGGGATGCGCCCGGCCTCCACCTGGGTGCACCGCGCGGTCACGCTCTCCTGATCGGGCGCCGGATCGGGCCCAACCGAATGCGCTCCTCGCGCGTCCCTCTCTGTGCAACCCCCACCACGAGAGGATGGCCCGATGGCGTCGCGCGCATCTCGGAGCCCGACGGACGAGCAGTTCGCCGACCTGGTCCACACCGCCTGGCCGAGCCTGTACCGGACCGCGGTGCTGCTGGTCCGCGATCACGCGCTGGCCGAGGACCTGGTGCAGACCGCGCTGGCGAAGACCTACGGCAACTGGTCGGGGATCCGGGACGTCGGCGCGGCGCGGGCATACGCGCGGCGGGCGGTCGTGACGACCGCGACCAGCTGGTTCCGGCGGCGCTCCTTCCGCGGGGAGCGGCCGACCGCGGAGCTGCCCGAGCCTGTCGCCGAGACCGACCCGCGCGGCGCCACCGGCGACCGGATCGACCTGCTGGCGATCCTCGCCCAGCTGCCGCCACGGCAGCGGGCGGTCGTGGTGCTGCGCTACTACGACGACCTCTCCGTCGAGGAGACCGCCGACCTGCTCGGCATCACGTCCGGCACCGTCAAGAGCCAGACCTCGGCCGCGCTGGACAACCTGCGCCGCCTCCTGGGGGAGGGCGTCGACCTCCCCGAGACGATCCCCGGCAAGCCACTGACCACCGGAGGCCACCATGGCTGAGCGCCTCACCGACCTGCTCCACCACACCGTGGACGACCTGCCCATCCCCCACCCGGACGCCACCGCGATCGCCGCGGCGGGCCGCGCCCGTCGTACCCGCCGTCGGGTCGGCACCGTCGCCGCCGCGACCGCGGCGATCGCGGCCGTCGGCATCGGCGGCGCGGTCGTCGCGGGCCTCGACGACCGCCCGGCTCGCAACTCCCAGGTCGCCACCCAGGACCCGGCCGGCGACGCGTACGCCGAGCTCGGGGCGTTCTCCGTGGGCGAGCACGTCATCGTCGGCGACGCCACTGCCGAGCTGTCCCCGGCGCCCCACCATCTCGCCCAGACGTCGGTGGGCGTCGTCACCCAGCAGTTCAACGGTGCCGGCGGTGCCGGCGGCAAGGCGTTCAGCCTGGTCCGGCCGGACGGGACCGTCACGCCACTGTCGATCCCCGCCGACGCCTGGTCCGTCTCCGGCGACCCGCGCAACGCCCGGGTGGCCTGGCTGGTCCCGCTCGAGAAGGAGGGCCGGATCCACGTGTGGGACGTGGCGCGCGACAAGGAGCTCGCCACCCTGCAGGTCGACCTGCCCGGCAAGATCCCCGAGGGAGGCACGTCCGGCGTCCGCGAGATCCAGCTGGACGGCGACTTCGCCTACGTCGGGACCGACCAGCGCACGGCGCACCGGGTCGACTGGCGCACCGGCGAGGACCGGGAGCTGCCGTTCTCGCCGGTCGCCGTGCACGACGGTGTGGCGACCTCGTTCGACGACGGCGGCCGCTGGACCCTCGTCGACGCCGCGACCGGCGACGTCATCCGCGACCTCGGCCGACGGATCGAGACCACGGCGCTCTCCCCCGACGGCGACCACGTCTTCGTCGTGCGCTTCGACGACACCAGGTCCGTGGCGAGCATCGAGCCGACGGCGGGCGGGACGCCGGTGGAGCTGCCGGGGCTCACCGGCCTGAGCAGCTGGAGCCTCGGCGGTCGGGTCGTCGGTCAGGTCGACGGTCAGGTCGACGGTCAGGTCGACGGCACCAGCACGCTGCGCCGGTGCGACGTCGACGGCCGGTGCGACGACGCCCCGATCCCGTGGACCGACGAGGAGAACCCGCTGGTGCTGCCGGCGGACTACCTGATGCTGGGCTGACCCGTCCGCTCCGCCATCACCTCGCGGGCGAGCAGCGCGACATGCAGGGCGAGCACGTTCTCCGGGTCGGCCAGGTCGATGTCGACGATCTGGCCGATCCGCTGGAGGCGCGCGTAGAGCGCCGGGCGGGAGATGTGGCAGAGCTCGGCGGTGCGGACCTTGTTGCCACCGCTGCGGCAGTACGCCGCGAGCGTCTCGGCGAGCCGCTCACCGGTGCGGGCGTCATGGGCCAGGAGGGATCCGAGCTCGCGCTCGACGTACTGCTGGAGCCGTGGGTCGGTGCGCAGCAGGTGGAGCAGGCCGCGCAGGCGCAGGTCGTAGAGCCGGACCGCGCGGGGCGGGTCCGCGGGCGCGGCCGAGTCGGCGACGACCAGCGCCTCGCGGACGCTGGCCCCGGCGCCGGCGACGTCGTCGACGGCCGAGCCGACGCCGACGACCAGGCGGGCTCCGGTGCGGGCCAGCCGCTCGACGAGACGGTCGGCGACCGCGTCGGACGACCCGGGCGGGTGGGCGACGAGAGCGACCACGCGCTCGTCGTCGACCGGGCCGACCAGCCCGCTGGTACGCCGTACGCGCAGCTCGTCCAGCAGGTCGGAGGCCACCGCGCGGAGCTCGCCGGCGCCACCGTCGGGGCCGTGCATCCGGACCACGAGCCCGGTCACCTGCCGACCCTTCCAGCGCAGCCCGAGCGAGGTGAGCCGGGACGCCAGGTGCGGGACGTCCACGCCCGCGGCGAGCTCGGTGAGCAGGGTGCGGTGCGCCTGGAGCTCGAGGTTCTGGGCGTCGCGGTCGATGAGGCGGCCCATCGCCAGCGCGGTCGCCCCGCGCTCGAGGAGCATCCGGTGCCGCGGCGTGACCTCCCCGTCGGTGCTGTCGGTGCCGTCGGTGAGGAGAACCAGGCGGCCGAACCGGCCGGGCTCCGGACCCACGTCGACCGCCGCGCCCGGACCACCTGGACCACCTGGACCACGCAGCCGGGCACTGCGGGAGCGCCGCTCCCAGTCGCCGATCACGGCGTCGTGGTCCCGGCCGGCCGTGTTGTAGGCGATGACGTGGTGGACGAGGTTCTCGAACACCACCGGTCGGTCGGCCATCTCGGCCACCAGGTCGACCACCTGCTGCGGCCGGGCCCGGCCCAGGGTGAGCCGCGTGAAGGCCCGGTGCGCCTCCTCGGACGCCTCCAGCTCGGCGAGGTGCGCGTTGACGACGATCTGGTGGACCGCCTGGGTGACTGCCACGAACGACGTCTCCCGGCGGAAGGCGATCAGCGGAAGGCCGCGCTCCTCGGCGGCGGCCACGAGGGCGGGCGGCAGTGCGTCGGTGTAGCGCCGGCCGAGCTCGATGGCGAGACCGGCGATGCGGACGTCGACCAGCCCGTCGACGTACCGGCGCAGGGCTGGGCGGGACGACGGCAGGGCGATGCCCGTGGTGAGCAGGAGCTCGTCGCCGCTGAGCAGCTCGGCGATGTCGCTCAGCTCGCTGACGTGGACCCAGCGCACAGCGCGGCCGAGACGGTCGCGGGCGGCGACGACGGCCGGGTCGCCGCGCTGGAGCTCGGGCAGGGCGAGCACCTCGGCGAGAGTGGGCAGCACGCGCGCGACCTCCTTGGCACAGTGTCAACCAGATCGACTGATCTGAGACAGTCTGCCACTGGTGACCGGGCAGTCTCCGACCTACGGTCACCAGCATGACCGTGACCTCCATCCCCCACTGGCTCGACGGCGCCCGGCTGAGTGTCGACGGCGCGCGGACGGGCGACGTGTTCAACCCCGCGACCGGTGAGGTCACCGGCGCCGTGCAGCTCGCCGACGCCGCGCTCGTCGAGCGCGCCGTCGCCTCGGCCGCCGCGGCGGCCCGCGACTGGAAGAACAGCTCGCTCGCCCGGCGTACCCAGGTCCTCTTCGCCTTCCGCGAGCTGGTCCGCGGCCACGCCGACGACCTGGCCGCCGCCATCACCGCCGAGCACGGCAAGGTCCTCGACGACGCCGCCGGCGAGGTCGCTCGCGGCCTCGACAACGTCGACTATGCCGTCGGCATCGCCGAGCACCTGCGCGGCTCCTTCTCCTCCGAGGTCGGCACCGGTGTCGACGTCCGCTCCATCCGCGAGCCGCTCGGCGTCGTCGCCGGCGTCACCCCGTTCAACTTCCCCGTCATGGTGCCGCTGTGGATGTGCGCCAACGCGATCGCGACCGGCAACGCGTTCATCCTCAAGCCCAGCGACCGCGACCCGTCCGCGTCCCTGCTGCTCGCCGAGCTCTGGCAGCGGGCCGGCCTGCCCGACGGGGTGTTCACCGTCCTCCAGGGCGACGCCGGCACCGTGCAGGAGCTGCTCGCCCACCGCGACGTCGCGGCGGTCAGCTTCGTCGGCTCGACCCCCGTCGCCCAGGCCGTCTACGAGGCGGGCACCCGCGCCGGCAAGCGGGTCCAGGCCCTCGGCGGCGCCAAGAACCACATGATCGTGCTGCCCGACGCCGACCTCGGCATGGCCGCCGACGCGGCCATCTCCGCCGCCTACGGCTCGGCGGGCGAGCGCTGCATGGCCGTCTCCGTGCTGGTCGCGGTCGGGGACGTCGCCGACCAGCTGGTCAAGGAGATCGAGACCCGCGCCCTCGACATCACCGTCGGCGACGGCACCGAGCCCAATACTGGTATGGGTCCGCTCATCACCGGTGCCCACCGCGACCGGGTCGCCGGCTACATCGACGCCGGCGCCGAGGCGGGCGCGACGGTGGTGCTCGACGGCCGTCGTACCGACGTCCCGGAGTCGGGCTTCTTCCTCGGCCCCTCGCTCATCGACCACGTCACCGAGGAGATGTCGGTCTACCGCGACGAGATCTTCGGGCCGGTCCTCTCGGTCGTGCGCGTCGACACCTTCGACGAGGCGATCGACCTGGTCAACCGCAACGAGTTCGCCAACGGCGTCGCGCTGTTCAGCCGCGACGGCGGCGCGGCACGCAAGTTCGAGCGCGAGATCGAGGTCGGCATGGTCGGCGTCAACGTGCCGATCCCCGTGCCCGTCGCGCACTACTCCTTCGGCGGCTGGAAGTCGTCGCTCTTCGGCTCGCACCACATGTACGGAGCCGAGGGCATCGAGTTCTTCACCCGGGCGAAGGTCATCACCTCACGCTGGCCCGACCCCGCGACCTCGACCATCGACCTCGGCTTCCCGCGGAACCGGTGACGCCGTGACGACCTTCTCGCACGCGATCACCACCGGCTCCGGAGCGGAGGCCGTCGTCTCCGACGACCGCGCGCACGTCTTCCACTCCTGGTCGGCGCAGGACCGGATCAGTCCGCTTCCCATCGCCGGTGGCGAGGGATCGCGGTTCTGGGACTACGACGGCAGGACGTACCTCGACTTCTCCTCCCAGCTGGTCAACCTCAACCTCGGCTACCAGCACCCCGCCCTGGTGGCGGCGATCCAGGAGCAGGCCGCGCGACTGTGCATGGTGCAGCCCGCCTTCGCCAACGACGTACGTGGCGAGGCGGCGCGGCTGATCGCCGAGCGCGCGCCCGGCTCGCTGAACCATGTCTTCTTCACCAACGGCGGCGCCGAGGCCAACGAGAACGCGATCCGGATGGCCCGGCTGCACACCGGTCGGCACAAGGTGCTGTCGACCTACCGCAGCTACCACGGCGCCACCGCCGGCGCGATCGCGCTGACCGGCGACCCGCGGCGTTGGCCGTCGGAGCCGTCGATCCCCGGATCGGTGCACTTCTGGGGTCCGTACACCTATCGCTCGGCCTTCCACTCGGCGTCGGAGGAGGAAGAGGGCGCCCGCGCCCTGCAGCACCTCGCCGACACGATCATGGTCGAGGGCCCCGCGACGATCGCCGCGGTCGTGCTGGAGACGGTGGTCGGCACCAACGGCATCCTGGTGCCGCCGCCGGGCTACCTGGCCGGCGTACGCGAGCTGTGCGACCAGCACGGCATCGTGCTGATCGCCGACGAGGTGATGGCGGGCTTCGGCCGCTGCGGCGAGTGGTTCGCCGTCGACCACTGGGGCGTGACACCGGACCTGATCACCTTCGCGAAGGGCGTGAACTCCGGCTACGTGCCGCTCGGCGGCGTGGTGATCTCGGAGTCGATCTTCGACACCTTCCGCGAGCGCGCGTACCCGGGCGGCCTCACCTACTCCGGTCACCCGCTGGCCTGCGCGGCCGCGGTCGCGTCGATCCGGGTGATGTCGGACGGCGTACTCGACCACGTGCGCGCGATGGGCAGCGACGTGATCGCGCCGCGGTTGGCCGAGCTCGCCGCTCGGCACCCCAGCGTCGGCGACGTCCGCGGACTGGGGATGTTCTGGGCGATCGAGCTGGTCCGCGACCGCGCGACCCGCGAGCCGCTCGTGCCGTTCAACGCCGCCGGCCCGGACGCCGAGCCGATGGCCCGCTTCACGGCCGCCTGCAAGGAGCGCGGCCTGTGGCCGTTCGTCCACTTCAACCGCACCCACGTGGCACCGCCGTGCACCACCTCGCAGGAGGAGCTGCTCGAGGGGCTCGCGATCCTCGACGAGGCGCTCGACGTGGCGGACGAGTACTACACCGGCTGACCCGTCGCAGACTGAATCTGAATGGCCGTCGACCCGGCGCAGACTGAGCCCGAAATCGCACCGACCCGGCGCAAACTGAGCCCGAAATCGCACCGACCCGGCGCAAACTGAGCTCCGTTTTGAGCTGCTGTGCGCCGGGCCGGCGCGTCCGGTTCATCAATCTGCGCCGGGTCGGCGCGTCCGGTTCATCAATCTGCGCCGGGTCGGCGCAACGGGATCAGCGGTCGGCGGGGTCCGTCGGGTCCGTGGGATCCTCCGGGTCGGCGGGATCCTCCGGGTCGGCCTGGTCGGCCGGGTCGTCGGCGTCCCGGGCCGGGCCGTCGGCGAGGATGCCGTAGAGACTGCGGCGGGCGTCGACGAGGACGCCGACCGCGGCCTGCCGCTGGGCGTCGGAGCCGGCGGTGACGATCTGCCAGACCGCCCCCATGACCTGCCCGATCTCCGCCTTGAGGTCGGCATGGCCCTGGTCGACGTCGCCGGCCTGGGCCTTCTCGCGGGAGCGGTCGAAGG
The DNA here is from genome assembly GCF_024614185.1 of Nocardioides carbamazepini. Lineage (GTDB taxonomy): Bacteria > Actinomycetota > Actinomycetes > Propionibacteriales > Nocardioidaceae > Nocardioides > Nocardioides carbamazepini. The sequence continues at coordinate 144,429 of NZ_JAHTLF010000003.1, read as the reverse complement.
GCACCCAGACGGCGGCGAGCTCGTCGGCGTGCTCGGCGCACCAGGCGGCGCCCTTGGCGGTGAGCCGCATGGCGCGGCGGCCGCGGGCCTCGTCGATCTCGACGAGCTCCTCGTCCTGGAGCTGCTGGACGGTCGGGTAGACCGAGCCGGGGCTCGGCTTCCACACGCCGCCGCTGCGGTCGGTGATCGCCTGGATCACCTGGTAGCCGTTCGGCGACTCCTCGCGCTGGTTGGCGTCGCGCAGCACGTCCAGGATGGCGGAGCGTACGTCGCCGCGGCGGACCCGCGGCCCCCGGCCGGGCTCGGGGCGGCCCATGCCGAAGAGGCCGGCCAGCCACGGCGGGGGCATGCCCGGACCGGGGCCGAAGCCGTGGCCCGGACCACCGTGGCGTCCCCGGCCGCGGCCGGGCTCACCCCACTGGTCCCAGCCGGCCCAGCCACCCCAGGGACCGGGGCCCCCGCCGCGCTGGCGGCGCTGGAATCCGCGGGGCTCGGAGCGACCCCAGGGGTCGCGGTCGTCGTACTGACTCGGGTTCTCGTGATGGCGTCCCATGGCGGGACCTCCTTCGGTGTGTCGGGGACCTCGTGGGTCCCGGTCTGCGTTCGAGATATCGCGGAAACAGGTCGTGTTCGTATCGCGATATATCGCAACCGTACGCGATCGATGGTGCCGACGCAAGGGGGACGTCACGCGCGGCCGGGCCGCTTACGGGCGTGCCGGCGCCGGGTACGCGGTCCCGGACCGAGGTCGTGGTCGCTCGGATGGCGCCGCCGAGGCGCGGGGCCACCGGCCCCGTCCACGCCGGCGACCGCGGTCGCCACCACCCACCGAGCGACCCGGGCGATGCGCAGGGCCATGGTCGCGGAGGGAGCCACCGCACCGGTCAGGTACGTCGAGAGCCGCGACGGGGAGGTCCCGATCAGGGCGGCGAACTCCCGCTGGGACAGGCCGGTGCTCTCGACGCTGGACCGGATCTGGTGGGCGACGGCGCGCCGTTCGTCCTCACGGGTCACCCGTTGCACCATCTCCACGAAGGCCTGCAGGCCCGCGGTCTCGCCGACCCGGCCGCCGGAGCTGATCAACGCCAGGTGACGCTCGGCCTGTCCCGTCCACGGTGCGGCGACCGCGGCCGCGGCCAGGGCTCGCCACGCTGCCAGGTCCTTGCCGTCGATCAGCGCGTCGAGGTCCGCCGCGGCGTGGACGGGCCGCGGCTCGGCGGCCCGCTTCCCCACCAGCAGCAGGCGCAGCGCGGCCTCGGCACACGTCTGCTCCAGCTCGGGGCGGCCGCTGATGACGGAGGTCCCCGTCCGGGCCCGCCGTCCCCAGGCGAGGCGCCCCAGGCTCTCGATCAGCCTGACCGTCAGCGACCGTTCCGGGTCATCGATCGGGGCCAGCACCCGTTCCTGGATCCGGGCGATGTCGGCCGCCCCCTCCGCACGGGTCAGTGCGTCGAGGTGTCCGACATCGTCCGCCGAAGCGAGGTGGACGAGCGCCAGGCTGTTGGCGAGCACCGCGCGGTGCAGCAGCGCCGCCCGGCCCTCGAGCGCGACCCACCGCGCCTGCCCTCCGTCCCACGACACGCGGGAATCATGGCCCGCAGCGGCGCGAGCCTCGAAGGACGAGATGATCTCCCACACTCGCCTGGTCCTCTTTCACAGATGGCGGCACCCCCTCCCCGAGAGCGCCCACCTGAAGACCCGCCTGGCCATCGACAGGAGACCTGGCCGACCCTAACCAGCCCCACGACGGTCGGCAGCCGGATCCAGGATCAGAACGAGGTCTTTACCCGCAGCGCAACGTGGTGTCCACCACCGTCGCCGCTCGGCGATATCGAATCCGAGAACCAGCCGGTCGGGCCGGCCGACGCACCATGTTGAGATGGAGGTCGCGCACTTCTCGGGCGGCGCACAGATCCGTCGGCCGGACAATGCGGGCCCCAGAGCATCTGCGGGGGTTCGTCCGGCTCAACGCCGAGGCCTCATCGGCGTTACGCCCTTGAAGGAGAATCGTGGAAATCCCAGCGCGCCCGGTACGCGGACCCGTCATGATCGCCCCGCTCGGCGCCACCGCGGCCGATGCGGTCCGGATCGGATCGCGCCGCATCGGCCGATCTGCCTGACCCCGCTCCCGGGTGTCCGGTCCTTCTCCGACGCACCCGACGCACCTGACGCACCGACCACCGCGGCCTCGATCTCGGGCCCAGCCGCCCTGCGAACGGAACCCGAACATGGGCACCCATCCAGAGGCTCTCACCACACTCGTATCGGCATCGACCGCCGTGACCGCGGCAGGCGTGCTCCTGGCGGCACGCCCGTGGCAGACCCGGACCTGGCCGGGCCGCGACGGCACGCCCGCCGCCACACCGCGGATCCCGACCAGGATGAGGTGGGCGCAGGCCGCCGTCGTGTCGGTCTTCGGGGCACTCGGCGTCGCCGGGCCGGCGTTGACGCTGGCGCTCACCCACGGCCGGCCGACCACGCCGACCACCGCCTCGGTCTTCATCGTCTTCGCCCTGGGCCTGGGCGCGGCCGCCGGCGTGTGGGTCTGGGCGCACCGCCCGGTCGACCGGCACGTCCGGCGCGGCCCGTCCGTGGCGACACGATCCCGGTCCGCCGTCGCCGGCGCGGCCGCTTCGGACCGGGCCGCCCTCACCCGCGCGGAGGCCGACCGCGACCCGCGGGCGTCATCGGCTCCGGATCGGACGCCGACCTGGTCGGTCACCGGCCTCAGCGGGCCAGCCAGGCGGCGTACGCGTCGAAGGAGAACGGCCGCCCGAGGAAGCCGGCGACCAGATCTGCGGCATTGCCTGCGCCGCCGGGGACCAGTACGCGGTCGCGGTAGCGACGTGCCACCTCGGGTGCGAACAGGTCGGACTCGTCGAAGGCGCTGAACATGTCCTTCGCGATCACCAGCGACCACATGTAGGTGTAGTAGCCGGAGCTGTAGCCGCCGAGGTGACCGAAGCTGGCGAACATGTGGGTGCCCGGGAGATAGGGCAGCGCGGCGTAGCGGTCCTGCAGCTCGATCATCCGCGCGGTGAGGTCGGGGACCTGCGCGGCGGCCCGGTCGGCGTGGAACCAGTACGACATCGCGGCGTAGAACATCTGGGTCCGCGCGTAGATGCCCTTGCCGTAGTCGTCCGCGGCACGCATCGCGGCGACCAGGTCGGCGGGGATCGGCTCGCCGGCGGCGTCGGTGGCGAAGGTGCGCAGCACGTCGGCATGCCAGGCCCACTCCTCGAGCATCTGGCTCGGGGCCTCGACGAAGTCCCACTCGGTGGCGACGCCCGCGAAGCGGTACCACTCGCCGTGGCCACCCAGCACGTGGTGCAGCAGGTGGCCGAACTCGTGGAACAGGGTGACCACGTGGTCGTGCTCCATCAGGCCCCGGGAGAAGTTGCAGACCAGCACGCCCTCGGGCAGCTGCTCGCCGGCCACGCCGTCGGCGAGGGTGAACTGCGCGGCGTGCTTGTACTTGCCCTCGCGCGGGTGCAGGTCGAGATGGATCCGGCCGATCCGCTCCGCCTCCCCGTCCCGGAAGACGTCGTAGACCGTGACGTCCTCGTGCCACACCGGCGCGTCGGCCTGCTCGTAGCGCAGCCCGAACAGTCGGCCGGTCACCTCGAGCAGGCCCTGGCGGACCTTGCCGAAGTCGAAGTACGTGCGCACCCGTTGCGAGTCGACGTCGTACCTCTCGGCACGGACCAGCTCGGCGTAGTGGTTGTAGTCGTAGCCGGGGACCTCCGTCGCGTCCGGGAAGTCGCGGCGGTAGCGCTCGAGCAGTCGGTCGAGGTCACGGCGCATCGGCTCGTCGGCCGCCTCGACGATCCGCTCGATGAACGCGGGGATCGCCGGCCCGTCGCCGATCATCTTCACGTCGGCGTCGTACGACGGCCAGTCGGCGTACCCGACCGTGGTGGCGAGCTCGTGGCGCAGCGCGAACAGCTCGGCGAGGAGCGGCTCAGTGGTGGGCCAGCCGCGGTCGAGGAAGGCGATGGTGACGTCACGGCGGACGTCCTGGTCGCGGGCGAACATCCGCACCGGCACCGAGTCCGGGTAGTCGGTGGTCACGGTGACCATGCCCTCGTCGTCGACGGGGTGGGCGGTCAGCCAGTCGTCGGGCATCCCGGCGAGCTGCCGCGGCGCGACCCGGACGGTGCGTACGTCGTCGCGGATCACCCGGCTGAACTCCTGGTCCAGCTCGGTGATCCGCTCCCGGACCTCCGCGATCCGGGTCCGGGTGGCCTCGTCCTTGTCGACGCCCGAGCGGCGGAAGTCGTCGCGCACCTTGGCGAGCATCCGGGCGGCCGCGGGGTCGGCGGCGACCGCGGCTTCGTCGATTGCGGCGAACACCTCGTACAGCGCCCGGTCCAGACCCCAGGAGGTGGCGATCCGCTGCGCCTCCTGCTCGGCCGCGTCGGCGAGGTCGCGGACCTCCGCGGCGGGGTGGACGTTGCCGAAGAGGGAGCCCGCCGCGGACGCGTTGCCGAGGTGGCCCGAGGCGCGGTCCCACTGCCGGAGGGCGTCGATCGGGTCGGTGGGCGGCGCCGCCCGCAGCGCGCCGACCAGCGCCGTCGCCCGGTCCAGCTCCGCCTCGGTGTAGGCCCGGAACCAGGTGGGCCAGTCGTCGGGCGAGGTCGGCAGAGCGAGCGGAGCGAGCGTCATGGGCCCAGCCTAGGAACACACCGAGCCGAGGCGCCGTCGCGAGCGCCGTGCGTCGCCGAGATCTTCTCAGCGCGGGGTCAGGGTCAGCGTGCCCTCGACCCTGTCCCACTCGGACGGGGTGTTCTGCTCGCCGAGCCAGCCGACGACGCGGTAGGTGATGCCCGAGGCGGTGGACGAGACCTCGGCGAGCTCGATGCTGCTGACGTCGAGCACGGTGCCCTGGGTGGTGGTGGTCGAGGGGTCGCACGGGAACTGGCCCCGGCCGGTCCGCGTGGTGGTCGCGGTCCAGTCGGCTCGCAGCGACAGGCCGATCCGCAGCCCGCTCAGGTCGGTGCGCGTGAAACGACCGTTGATGTCGTCGTTGAACCGGTCGCCGGCGTACCTCAGAGTCCCGCCGCCGGTCTCCTCGCGGTCCAGTTCGACGCGGCAGCTGTCCGACTCCTCGAGAGCGACCACCGATCCGGCGCGCTCGTAGGTGCTGCCGGTGCTGGCGAAGGTCGGGTTGCGGGGGTCCCCGTCGACGGCCATCGAGATCGAGGCGGACGCCGTGCGCCGCCAGGTCTCGACCCGCCCGGTGGTCGGATCGGTCCGCTCCCCCTCGTCGAGGAAGGTGAGCCGGCCGACCAGGGCCGCGTGCAGACCCGCGTCGACCTCCACCTGGCTCTTCGAGACCCGGCAGTTGTTGCGCTCCTTGGTCTCCCTCACCTTCGCGGTCGCATCCGCGCAGGCGAGCACCCAGTAGCTCCCGCTGGCTCCCACGGGGACGTGGACCTTGCCGCTGACGGTCTTCTTCTTGCGAGGCTTGATCCGCTTCACCGCCACGCTCCCGCCGACGATGTCGTCGGCGCTCCGTGCCCGGTCCCGGGAGAGGTAGAAGCGCAGGGAGCTCCGCTTGGCGCTCGCGCGGCCCTTGTTGGCCACGGTGGCACCGAGCTCGAAGGAGCTGCCGTGCTTCACCGTCGCCGGCGGCGTGCCCAGCGCGAAGACCATGAGGTCCGCCCGCTGGGGGCCCGCGCTCGCACCGGGCATCGTCCCGATCGTCACCAGTGACGCGCCGATCACCGTGGTCGCGGTCAATATCGCCGTACGTCGAGCCTGCATCTTCTCGTCCTCTTCCGCTGTTCGTGCTGGGCGGACCGACGATCCCGGAACGGATGACCCGGGCAGCAGGGGTCGTGGTCCCCCTTCTGCTGGGCCGACGAGCCCGGGCCGATGACCCCGGGCCGCCACGGGCACCCGAGGGCCGTGACCGACGGCGTGGGCCCGGGTTCAGGCCGATGCCAGCTGGCCGCGCCTCCGGGTGAGGTAGGCGCGCTCGGCCACGTTGTCGCAGACGGCCAGCGCCGCGTCGTACTGCGCGCGGGCGTCGGCGCTGCGCCCGAGCCTGCGGAGCAGCTCGGCGCGGGTCGCATGCCAGGCGTGGTAGCCGTCGAGCGGCAGTCGCTCGACGATCGCGAGCGCGACCTCGGGCCCGTCGAGCTCGGCGACCGCGACCGCGCGGTTGAGGGCGACGATCGGCGACGCGTCGAGTCGGGCGAGCTGGTCGTAGAGGGCGACGACCTGGGACCAGTCGGTGGCCGCCGCGGTGGGTGCGTCGGTGTGGACGGCGTTGACAGCGGCGAGGATCTGGTAGCGGCCGGGCCGGTTGGCGGCCAGGCAGGCGCGGACGAGCGCGTGGCCCTCGGCGATCAGGCGGCGGTCCCAGCCGCCCCGGTCCTGCTCGTCGAGCGGGACCAGCTCCCCGGCGCGGACCCGCACCGAGCGGCGGGCCTCGGTGAGGAGCAGCATCGCGAGCAGGCCGGTCGCCTCGAGGTCCGCGGGCAGCAGCTCGTGGAGGGTCCGGGCCAGCCGGATCGCCTCGCCGGTGAGCTCCGCGCGGACGGGCTCGCCGTCGCCGGAGGAGAGGTAGCCCTCGTTGAAGATGAGCAGGAGTACGGCGAGCACGGTGCCGACGCGCGCGGGCAGGTCCTCGGTCTCGGGGACCCGGTAGGGGATGTTCGCGCCCTTGATCTTGGCCTTGGCGCGGGTGATCCGCTGCGCCATCGTCGTCTCCTGGACGAGGAAGGCGCTGGCGATCTCGGCGACGGTGAGACCGCCGAGCAGGCGCAGGGTGAGCGCGATCCGTGCCTCCGGCGCGAGCGACGGGTGGCAGCAGGTGAAGATCAGCCGGAGCCGGTCGTCCTCGATGACGCCGGTCGGCTCATGGGGGGTGTCGTCCTCGATCATGATGGCGGCCTGGTGCTTGCCGTCGCGGAGCTTCTCGCGCCGGAGCCGGTCGATCGCCCGGTTGCCGGCGGTGGTGGTGAGCCACGCGCCGGGGTTGGGCGGCACACCGTCCCTCGGCCACTTCTCGAGGGCGGCGACGAGCGCCTCCCCGGCCGCGTCCTCGGCGATGTCGATGTCGCCGAAGCGGCGGACCAGGGAGGCGATCAGCCGGCCGTACTCGTCACGGAAGATCCGCTCGACGGCAGCCCTGGGGTCGTCCGTCACGCCTCGGCCGGGGGCTCGGCCTGGAACGGCCGGACCTCGACCTTGCCCTGGCAGGCCTTCGAGCCCGCAGTGGCGTAGCGCAGCGCGGCGTCGAGGTCGGGCACCTCGATGACCCAGAAGCCACCCACGTGCTCCTTGGTCTCCAGGTAGGGGCCGTCGGTGAACACCGGGGTGTCCCCCTGGGCGTCCACGACCGTCGCGGTCTCGGCGCCCTCCAGGCCGCCGGCGAACACCCAGACGCCGTCGGTGCGCAGCTGCTCGTTGAAGCGCTCGACCGCGGCGAACATCTCGGGCCACTGGTCCTCGGGGACCGCGGCGTACTCCTCCTCGTTGCCGTGCACGGAAAGCAGGTACTGCGTCATGGGATTCTCCTGGGTTCAGTCGGTGCGGGGCGGTCCCGATGACCGCCGCTCACCCCCTCCACGAACGGGGGACACTGCCTACGACAGCGTGCCACGAACTTTCTCAGATTCCTCTGCCCCGCCCGTGGGTCAGGTCCGGTTCGCGGCCGCGGCGCGTGGGGTCAGGCCAGTCGCTCGGTGAGGTGGACCTCGACGGTGTCGCCGGCGTGCTTGCCGGACTCGACGCGCAGCGCGTTGGCGACGGGCAGCTTGTGCGTGCCGTCCCCGAGGGCCATGAAGGACGTCTCGAACGCGGCGCCGTCGACGGTGCCGCGAACCTTGACGCGGCCGCGGGTGCCGAAGCGCGCGACGGAGTCGGGCCAGATGACATAGGTCCAGCCGCCCTTGGCGTCGCTCTGGCGAAGGGTCTCGATGAAGGTGATGTCGAGCGGGCCGACGCCGCTCTGCTCCGGGGTGCTCATGACGTGTCGACCGTCGCACCGGGCTCGATTCATCGCCCGCCCGGTACCGTCCGTAGCCTTCTCTGGTGAGTCTTCGCGGGATGCTGGCCGACACCCGGCCGTTGCAGGATCCGCACTTCCGGCGGCTGTGGACCGCCAACATCGTCACGGTCGTCGGGGCGCAGCTCACGGTCGTCGCGGTGCCGGCCCAGATCTACGCGGACACCGGCTCGTCGGCGTACGTCGGCCTGACCGGTGTCTTCGGCCTCGTTCCCCTCGTCGTGTTCGGCCTGTGGGGCGGCGCGCTCGCCGACCACTTCGACCGGCGCACCATCCTGATGGTCACCACCACCGGACTGATCGGCACCGCCGCCCTGTTCTGCCTGCAGGCCGCCCTGGGTCTGGGGAACGTGTGGCTGCTGCTCGGGCTGTTCGCCGTGCAGCAGGGCTTCTTCGCGGTCAACCAGCCGACCCGCGCGGCCGTGCTGCCGCGGCTGCTCGACGCGGAGATGCTGCCCGCGGCGAACGCGCTCAACATGACGGTGATGCAGGCGGGCGCGATCGGCGGACCGCTCATCGCCGGCGTCCTGATCCCGTTCACCGGCTTCTCGTGGCTCTACCTCGCGGACGCGGTGTGCCTGCTCGCGACGCTGTGGGCCGTCATCCGGCTTCCCGCGCTGCCGATCGAGGGTCTCGTCTCCGGGGCTCCGGGCCTCCGCTCGGTGATCGAGGGCATCACCTACCTGCGTGGCCAGCCGGTGCTGATGATGTCCTTCGTCGTCGACATCATCGCGATGCTCTTCGGCATGCCCCGGGCGCTGTTCCCCGAGATCGCGCACGAGAGCTTCCTCGGCCCCGAGGAGGGCGGCCTGGCTTTCGCACTGCTCTTCGCCGGCATCCCCATCGGGGCCGTGCTCGGCGGTGTGTTCTCGGGCTGGGTCTCGCGCATCACCGCCCAGGGCCGCGCCGTCATCTGGTGCATCATCGTGTGGGGCCTGGCCATGGTCGGCTTCGGCCTCGCCGTCTTCGGCGCCGACGCGACGTCGGGCCCCGCCCGTGGCTGGCTCGTCTTCGCCGTCCTCATGCTCGTCGTCGGTGGCGCCGCCGACATGGCCTCGGCCGCCTTCCGCACCTCGATGCTGCAGACCGCGGCCGCCGACGAGGTCCGCGGTCGCCTGCAGGGCATCTTCATCGTCGTCGTGGCCGGCGGCCCCCGGATCGCCGACGTCGCGCACGGCGCGAGCGCCGCCATGGTGGGTACGGCGGCCGCGGCGGCCGGTGGCGGGGTGCTGGTCGTCGTGCTGGTGGTCGTGGCGGCGCTCGCGGTGCCGTCGTTCGTGCGCTACCGGGTGACAAGATCCGCCTGAGGTTGACGATCGATCTGACGTTCCCCTGATTCCGTCAGCGGCGGCCACTAGGTTCCCGGCCATGTCCACCGACCCCGGCCGATACAGCGATGCCGCGTGGTCGGTGTGGGGCAAGTCCGCCGACTTCGCGGGCACCGACTCCATGGCGCTGGTCCAGCACCTCGAGGACTCGGCGGACGTCGCGGCGCTCGTCTGGGACTGGCTCCCGGTCCACATCCGGTCGCTGATCGAAGCGAGCCTGCCACCGAATGCGCGTGACGGCCGGCGGCTACTCCAGTGGCTCGCCGGCGTCCACGACATCGGCAAGTGCTCCCCGCCGTTCGCGGCCAAGGTGCCGGCACTGGCCGACCGGATGCGCGAGCACGGTCTCCTGCTGCCCCGGGACTCGACCGAGTTCTCGACAGCACCCCACGGACTGGTCGGTCACCACATCCTCCAGCGGTGGTTGCGCGAGCACCACGGGTTCGGCCTGCATCAGGCCCGGTCCCAGGCCGTGGTGGTCGGGGGCCACCACGGCACCCCACCGACGACAACGCAGCTGAGTCGGGTCCGCAGCCGGCCGGACCTGGTGGGCGAGGGTCGGTGGGCGGAGGTCCAAGACGAGATCCTCGATGCCACCGCCCGCCGCCTCGACCTCGATGAGCTGCTCGCGGCCTGGACCGACTGTGTGCTCCCGGCGACCGTTCAGGCGCTGCTGACCGGCGCCGTCATCGTCTCGGACTGGCTGGCGTCCAACACCGACCTCTTCCCCTTCGGCGAGTGCGGCGGGCAGGGCGAGCGGGCCGAACGCGCCTGGCAGGATCTCGGTCTCCCAGCGCCCTGGGCACCCTCTCGGCCGGAGGGCGACGCCGCTGCGCTCCTGGCTCGCCGGTTCCCCGCCCTCGCCGCGTTCGCCCCACGCCCCATTCAGCGGATAGCGCTGACCGCCGCTCGAACGGCCGGCGAGCCACCGCTCATCATCGTCGAGGCGACGATGGGCAGCGGCAAGACCGAGGCGGCGCTCCTCGCCGCCGAGGCCCTGGCGGCGAGGTTCGGCTGCGGTGGCGTCTACGTCGCACTCCCCACGATGGCGACCTCGGACGCGATGTTCGACCGCGTACTCGGCTGGATCTCCCGGCTCGACCAGACCGGCGCGTTGAGCACCCATCTCGCCCACGGCAAGGCGGGACTCAACGATCGCTACCGGGAGCTCGTCGCCCAGCGCCGGGTGAGCCCGGTCTACGACGACGGCGCCACCGCGCAGCAGGCCGAGGCCCGCGTCCTGTCGTGGCTCACTGGGCGGAAGAAGGGAGTGCTCGCCACCATGGTGGTCGGCACCATCGACCAACTCCTGTTCACCGCACTCCAGGCCAAGCACCTGGCGCTGCGCCACCTCGCGTTCGCGGGCAAGGTCGTGATCATCGACGAGGCGCACGCGGCCGACGACTACATGCGGGCCTACCTCACCCGCGCGCTGGAGTGGCTCGCTGCGTACGGCGTCCCGGTGGTGCTGATGTCGGCGACCCTTCCGCACGGGCAGCGGCAGGAGCTCGCGGACGCCTACCGGCGCGGCCTCGGCGAGCCCTCCGCCGCCGTTCCCGAGGACGCGCCCTATCCCGCCGTCACCACGGTCGGCCGCACCGGCGTGGAGGTCACCGGCTCGCCGGAGGACACGCCGCCGGAGCCGCCTCGATCCGTCGAGGTCACCTGCCTCGACGACGAACTGGAATCGCTGGCCGCCACGTTGGAGCGGCTGCTCGCCGAGGGCGGGTGCGCGGCCGTCATCCGCAACACGGTCGGCCGTGCCCAGGACGCCGCACGGTTCCTCCGCGAGCGCCTCCCGGAGGTGGAGGTGGTACTGATCCACTCCCGGTTCGTCGCCACGCATCGCGCGCAGCGGGAGACCCGGCTGCGCAACGCGCTGGGACCGCCCGGCGCCCGGCGCCCGGCCCGGCAGGTGGTCGTCGGCACGCAGGTGCTGGAGCAGTCTCTCGACCTGGACTTCGACGTGATGGCGAGTGACCTGGCACCGGTCGACCTCCTGCTGCAGCGGGTCGGTCGGCTGCACCGCCACCGCCGGGGCGACGGCGAAGCCGACCGGCCGGAGCCGCTGCGCAGCGCCCGGCTCTATGTCACCGGCGTCGCGGACTGGGGTGAGGACGGCGTCCCCGAGCCGGTCCGCGGCAGCCGCGCCATCTACGATCTCAGCCTGCTGCTCCGCGGCGCCGCCGTGCTCGGCCTCACGCCAGGAACTCCCGGGGTCCTCACCCTGCCGCACGACATCCGGCCCCTCGTCGAGGAGGCCTACGCCACCCCGGTGCCCGGTCCCGTCGGTTGGGGTGACGTCATCGTGCAGGCCGACGAGAGCCACCGCCTGATCGTCGGCGACCAGCGACGCCGCGCCGACGACTACCGGCTGCGCGCCGTGGCCGCCACCAGCGACCTCCGGGGCTGGCTCGAGCTCGGCGGCGGGTCGGAGGCCGACGACACGCGCTCGCCCGGTGCCAGCCGGGTCCGCGACAGCGAGGACGGCATCGAGGTGATCGTCGTCCAGCGCCGCACGGACGGCGAGATCGTCTACCTCAAGGACGGCAGCGAGTACGCCGGGCGCCCGGTCGTGCCTCTCCACGGGCCGCCAGACAACGACATCGCCCGGGCCCTCGCCGCCACGACCGTCCGGTTGCCGCTGCAGCTGACCAACGACCGCCAGTTCGACGCCACCCTCGCCGCACTGGAGGCGCAGGCGCACGTCGGCTGGCAGGAGTCCCACTGGCTCGCCGGGCAGCTGGCGCTGCATCTCGACGACAGCTGGCGCGCCGAGCTGGGCGGCTACCAGATCGGCTACGACCTGGAGACCGGGCTCATGGTGACCGGTACCGGACCGTGAGCACCTCCGGGCGCATCCATGTCCATACACGTGTAGGGATGGTTCGCCAACTCCTATCACGCGGCTGACAACATGCCAGGTTCTGCCCCTCCGGCTTACCCGAACCGACGCAGGTCGGCCTGTCCCCACGCGAGGCTGCGCGCATGGCGGACAGCACCGGAGCCCCCGGATTCGACCTGATCAACGCCGCGTGGGTCACCGTCGCCGACGCGGACAACGCTGTGCGCGACGTCTCCTTGCGCGACGCGCTCGTCCGCTCCCACGAGTTCCGGCGTCTCGGTGGAGAGGTGCCGACGCAGGCCGTCGCCGTGCTCCGCCTCCTCCTCGCCGTGCTGAGACGCGCGTACCCGGGAGGCAGGACTCCGGACGACTGGGCCGTCCTCTGGGGCAACGGGCGGTTCGACGCAGCCGTGATCGACGACTACCTCGGCCGGCACGCGGAGCGTTTCGATCTGCTCCACCCGGAGCTCCCGTTCTTCCAGGTGGCCGGGCTGCACACGGCGAAGGACGAGATGACCGAGCTGACGCGTCTCATCGCCGACGTACCGGCCGGTCATCGCTACTTCACCACCCGCACCGGCCGCGAGACCGGATCTATGTCCTACGCCGAGGCGGCACGCTGGCTCGTCCACGCACACTCCTTCGACCCCTCCGGCATCAAGTCCGGGGCCGTCGGCGACGACCGGGTCAAGGGCGGCAAGGGGTATCCGATCGGCACCGCGTGGTGCGGCTGGCTCGGCCTGGTCATCGTGGAGGGAGCCAACCTGTTCGAGACACTGATGCTCAACCTCCCGTTCGATCCCTCCTGGACCGAGGACGACCTGCCGGTGTGGGAGCGCCCGCCACAGGGACCGGGCGTCGAAGTCCGGCCACAAGCGCCCACCGGCCCGGTCGACCTGCTCACCTGGCAGAGCCGGAGAATCTGTCTCGGGCACGACGGTGAGCGGGTGACCGGCGTCCTCATCGCCAACGGTGATCCCCTGCACCCGCGCAACCTGTTCCGGGCCGAGACGATGACGAGCTGGCGCCGTAGCGAGGCCCAGGAGAAGGCACAGAAGAGTGCCGACCCGATCTTCATGCCTCGCGAGCATCTGCCCGAGCGTGCGGTGTGGAGGGGTCTCGCCGGCTTGCTGACCGGGACCGACCGGGGCGCCGTCACCCAGTCGGGCCGATGGCTGGAATGGCTCGCCGAGCTGGAGGAGGACATCCTGCCGTCGTCGTACCCACTCCAGCTCCGTGCCGTGGGCGTGCACTACGGCGCCCAGAGCTCCGTCATCGACGACCTCACCGACGACGTCTTGCCACTCAACCTCGCCGTCCTGTCCGACCCCCGGCTCAAGGCCCTCGCCATCAACGGGGTCGACGACGTCGACGCGGCGGTTCGAGCGCTCGGCCAGTTCGCCGACGAACTGGCCCGCGCGTCCGGAGCGGATCGTGAGCTGCGCGGCAGTCATCGCGCTGAGGCCCGCGAGCAGGGGTACGCCGCGCTCGACGCCCCGTACCGCGGCTGGGTGCGGACGCTCTCCGTCGACACCGACCGCGGTGCTGCTCGGGAAGCCTGGCAGCGGCGGGTCCGCCGGGAGGTGATCGCCGTGATGCGTCAGTTGCTCGACAGTGTCAGCGCCGCCGCCTGGCCGGGCGTGCTCATCGACAACGACGTACGCCGCCCGCTCAACGCCGCGACCGCGACCAACTGGTTCTACCTCAACCTTGCCAAGGCGCTGCCGCTCACCCGGCAGCCCGCAGAAGGAGCGACGTCATGACCGAGACGCCCCCACCGAGCATCTGGAGCGAGAGGAGTGCGCTGCTCGAACGGTTCGTGCAGGCTCAGGCTGCTCGCCTCCGGAAGGGCTACGAGGCCGACCGCGGCAGTGTCGTCGCCGAACTCGCCCGCCTGCGCCGGGCGCTTCCCCGCGGTGGGATCACCCCTCCCGAGGCGTGGGAGATCCTGGCCCGCGACTTCCCTGAAGAGTTGCGCGGGGGCGGCGATGCCCCCTCAACCTACGAATTGGCAGCCACCTCGGCGCTCTCGTTCTTCGCGTTGCACCAGCAGTCGAAGCGCAAGCAGTCGATGCATCGACGCGACGACAAGCACCGCCTCGGCCGCGCCGCACACACGCTGATGCTGCGCAACGAGTCCGACGGCGTACGACGCCACATGCAAGCACTCGTCCGGGCCGGCTCCTTCGACGCGGTCCTCGAGCATCTCCGCGCGCTCGTGACGCAGCTGCGCGCTGCGGAGATCCCCCTCGACTACGCACAGCTCGCGGTCGATCTGCAGGACGTCCAGCACCCCGGCCGCATCCACCGCGCCCGCGAACGCTGGAGCCGCGACTTCCATCGACCCATCCCGTCCACCGCCACCGACGACCCGCCAGTCCCGACCGCCACGACCGCCACGACCGCCACGACCGCAGGAGAGAACGACGCATGACCACCTTCATCGACATCCACGTGCTCCAGACGGTCCCGTCGAGCAATATCAACCGTGACGACACCGGCCGGCCGAAGACGGGGATCTTCGGCGGCTTCACCCGAGCCCGGGTCAGCTCCCAGGCCTGGAAGCGCGCCACCCGGAAGGACTTCGCCCGTTACCTGCCGGACGCCGAGCGTGGTGTCCGCACGCGCCGGATCATCGCCGACCTGATCGAGCAGATCCGAGCCATCGACGACTCGATCGAGCAGACCGAGGCGATCGAGCTGGCGAAGAACGTGATGGGAGCGGCCGGCATCAAGTTCAAGGCGGCGCGCAAGAAGAAGGGCGAGGAGGGAGACGACCAGCTCGACCTGAGCGAGTACCTGCTGTTCGTCAGCAACCAGCAGGTCCAGAACCTCGCCCGGCTGGCGGTCGAGGGCCGGAGCGGCGCCATCGACAAGACCGCCGCGAAGAAGGCGATCCAGCTCGACAACGGCATCGAGGTCGCCCTCTTCGGCCGGATGGTCGCCGACGACGCGTCCATCAACGTCGACGCCGCCGTCCAGGTCGCGCACGCGCTGAGCACCCACGCGGTGGAGTCGGAGTACGACTACTACACCGCCGTCGATGACAGGAACACCGAAGGAGATCCCGCGGCGGGGATGATCGGTGTGATCGAGTTCAACTCGAGCACGCTGTACCGCTACGCGACGATCAACCTCGACCAGCTGCACGAGAACCTCGGTGATCTCGAGCTCGAGTCGCGCGCCGCCGAGGCCTTCATCCGGTCCTTCGTGGTGAGCATGCCGACCGGCAAGCAGAACACCTTCGCCAACGGCACCCTGCCCGACGCCGTCGTGGTCCAGCTTCGCGACGGCCGACCGATCAACCTGGTCGGCGCATTCGAGGAGCCGGTGCGCCCCGACAGTGACCGGTCGATCTCCACCCTGTCCGCCGAGCGACTCGCGACCCGTGCCCAGGAGATCGACGAGTGCTACGGCATGGCGCCGTCCGACAGCTTCGTGCTGGCGGTCAACGGGTCGGTCCGCGAGGTCTTGGGCTCGACGGGTGAGGTGCTGGGGCTCGACCCGCTGGTGTCGGCGGTCAAGGAGCGCGCCCGGGCCGTGCTGGAGACGATCGGGTGACCGTCCTGCTGCTCCGGCTCGACGGCCCCCTGCAGGCGTGGGGGGACGCGAGCCGCTTCGTCAAGAGGCACACCCGCACCGAGCCGACGAAGAGCGGAGTGATCGGGCTGCTTGCGGCGGCGCAGGGGCGCCGGCGTACTGATCCGATCGAGGACCTGGCGGAGCTGCGATTCGGCGTACGCGTCGACCAGCGGGGACGCCTGGTGCGCGACTTCCAGACCGCGATCCGGCGTGGCCCGGGGAAGCCGGAACCGATGCCGTTGTCGTACCGCTACTACCTGGCGGACGCGGCCTTCATCGCCGGCGTCGAGGGCGACCGGAGTCTGCTGGAGGGGCTGGCAGCGGCAATTGAGGCGCCGGTCTTTCCGCTCTACCTGGGACGACGCGCCTGCCCTCCCTCCGAGCACGGCGTCAGCCTCGGACTGCACGAGACCGGTCTCGAGAAGGCACTGAGAACGGCCGACTGGCTGGCGCGTCCCTGGTATCGCCGTCAGCAAGGCAGAACGGTCCACCTGGAGCTGGTCCTCGATGCGGATCCTGGGGAGCCGGACACCGAGACTGTGCGCGACGTACCGATCAGCTTCTCGCCCGTACGACGCGAGTACGGCTGGCGCGACGTGCACCGTGCTCGGCCGGTCGAGATCGCCAACCCGGAGGGACGATCCGATCTCGACTTCTTCGCGGCGCTCGGAGGGGCCTGATGTACCTCACCCGGATGTACCTCAACCCTGCCCGGCGGGGCACGCGCTCGCTGGTCGGCTCACCCCAGAAGATGCATGCCGCCGTGCTGTCCGCCTTCCCGCCCGGCACGCCGACCGAGACGGAGAGCGGCCGAGTGCTCTGGCGCCTGGACGTCGGCAGGACGCACGAGCTCACGCTGCTGATCTCCAGCCCGGCAAAGCCGGACCTGGCCCACATGGTCGAGCAGGCCGGCTGGCCGACCGGACAGGACCATTGGCAGTCGGCTCCGCTGTCGCGGCTCACCGACCGGCTGGAGACCGGGCAGGGCTGGGCCTTCCGGCTCACCGCCAATCCGGTACGGAGCGTCGCGCAGGGATCAGGGCGCGGGAAGCGGGTCGGCCACGTCACGGTGCAGCACCAGCTCGAGTGGCTGGTTGAGCGCAGCTCCGAATGGGGGTTCGACATCGGCGGCCGGGATGGCCCCCTCACAGCGGATGTCGTGTCGCGCCGCGGTCTTTCCTTCGAGCGGCGCAGCGACGGCGACCGGCGACAGATCACGCTGACCACAGCGACGTACGAGGGCACCTTGACCGTCTCGGATCCGGAACCCCTCCGACGCTCCATGCGGCACGGCCTGGGGAGAGCCAAGGGCTATGGCTGCGGTCTCCTGACGCTGGCACCGCGGCCGTGAAGGAGATCCCCGGGCCGGCGCCGGTCGACATCTCGGAACTCGTACGGGCGCAGGACCGGTTGAGCTTCGTCTATCTCGAACGATGCGTGATCCACCGCGAGGGCAACGCGATCACCGCGATGGACGAGCGCGGGACGATGCACATTCCGGCGGCGACACTCGGCGCCCTGCTGCTCGGGCCGGGCACCAACGTCAGCCACCAAGCAATGGTGCTGCTCGCGGAGAGCGGTGCCACCGCGGTGTGGATCGGTGAGCGTGGCGTGCGCTACTACGCCCACGGCCGCGGACTAGCCCAATCGTCCCGCCTCCTGGAGGCACAGGCCGCGGCCGTCACCAATCAATCCTCGCGCCTGCGTGTCGCTCGCGCCATGTACGGCATGCGCTTCCCGGACGAGGACGTGTCGACCTCCACCATGCAGCAGCTACGCGGCCGCGAAGGTGCCCGGGTCCGCGCGCTCTACCGCGAGCACTCCGAGCGCACCGGAGTCCCTTGGAGCAAGCGGGACTACGACGTGAAGGACTTCGCCGGCGGCTCGGCGGTCAACCAGGCGCTGTCGGCGGCGACCACGTGCCTGTACGGCATCAGCCACGCCGTGATCGTCGCGCTCGGCTGCTCTCCGGGCTTGGGCTTCGTCCACAACGGTCACGCCCGCTCCTTCGTCTTCGACATCGCGGACCTCTACAAGGCCGAGATCGCCATCCCGGTCGCCTTCGACGTCGCCGCCGACAACCCCGAGGACATCCCCGGCGAGACCCGCCGCGCGGTTCGCGACGCCGTCCAGGACGGGCGGATCCTGGCTCGTTGTAGCCGCGACATCCGCCGTCTGCTTCTGCCCGACGCGGACGACGACGGACAGGACTGGAACGTGGTCCAGCTGTGGGACGGCGGCTCTCGAAACGTGGCCGGCGGAACGTCGTACGACGTTGACGTGCCGTGGTAGTTCTCGTCCTCACCGCCTGTCCCGCCGGCCTTCGGGGCCATCTGACTCGGTGGCTCCTTGAGGTGAGTCCCGGCGTGTTCGTCGGAAAGATCTCCGCCCGGGTCCGCGACCTGATGTGGGGCCGGGTGCTCGAACTGTGCAAGGACGGCCGGGCGATCATGGTCTTCAGCTCGGACGCCGAGCAAGGCATGTCCTTCCGCGTGCATCGCCACGACTGGAAAGTGGTCGACGTCGACGGCTTGTCCCTCATGCTCCGGCCGCAGGAGCCCGGTAGTCAGCCGGAGCTCAGGCCCGGATGGAGCAGCGTTGCTCGGGCCAGGCGGGCACGTCGGCGAAAGTGAATTCGAACCAGCATCGCGGCGGGTATCTTCGCAGGTCAGCAAGTGTCCGCCCCGCGCCAGCGGGGATGAGCCCGACACCGTCCCCTGCGCCGAGTACCGCCCCGAGGTCCGCCCCGCGCCAGCGGGGATGAGCCGCGGTCAGAGTCCGGGTCGAAGATGTGGCGTCAGTCCGCCCCGCGCCAGCGGGGATGAGCCCCGTCATCCCCTCGGGCACCTCGACCGGTGCGTGTCCGCCCCGCGCCAGCGGGGATGAGCCCCCGCCGCACGAGTCCTCATCCTCGGGCGCCTCGTCCGCCCCGCGCCAGCGGGGATGAGCCCTGCTCGACGAGCTCGACGACATCCGCGAGGAGCTGCGCCGCCGTCCGCCCCGCGCCAGCGGGGATGAGCCCGCTCCGGACGCCTCGACACCACCGGGGGTGTTGTCCGCCCCGCGCCAGCGGGGATGAGCCCGCCTCGTCGATCATCACGGTCGGCGGGGTGTAGTCCGCCCCGCGCCAGCGGGGATGAGCCCCCCTCGTTGGGGAAGTCGTAGAACTTCCGGTCGTCCGCCCCGCGCCAGCGGGGATGAGCCCTGCTTCACGTCCGCGCGCGCGAGCCTGGGGTCGTCCGCCCCGCGCCAGCGGGGATGAGCCCTCCAGATCGTGCGGTCCCTGCTGACCGATGGCGTCCGCCCCGCGCCAGCGGGGATGAGCCCTCGGCGCCGCACGCCCGTCGATCTACGGCGGCGTCCGCCCCGCGCCAGCGGGGATGAGCCCTACGCGATCAAGCATCCGAACATCTACATGTTGTCCGCCCCGCGCCAGCGGGGATGAGCCCGCATCGGTCCTCGAAGGGGTGATCTGATGTTCGTCCGCCCCGCGCCAGCGGGGATGAGCCCGAGCCGCCGTTCGGCTCGACGGGGTCGGTGAGGTCCGCCCCGCGCCAGCGGGGATGAGCCGTCATCAGCTCGTCGATGGTGACGTCGAAGTGCGTCCGCCCCGCGCCAGCGGGGATGAGCCCTCGACCTCCCGCTGACCGTCCCCGATGTCGCCGTCCGCCCCGCGCCAGCGGGGATGAGCCCTTGGCCTGTTCCTTGCCGGTCGCCGCGGTGACGTCCGCCCCGCGCCAGCGGGGATGAGCCCCGCAAGGCCCTCGACGTGTGGGCCGCGTGCGTGTCCGCCCCGCGCCAGCGGGGATGAGCCCAGCGCCTGCTGGGCCTGCGACATCGCCTGCCCGTCCGCCCCGCGCCAGCGGGGATGAGCCCGAGTCGAAGGCGTGCTGCCACTTCGCCGTGCGGTCCGCCCCGCGCCAGCGGGGATGAGCCCACCAGATGCAGTCGCGCTCCTCGCCGAAGCCTGTCCGCCCCGCGCCAGCGGGGATGAGCCCGGACCCCACCAGTCGCGGACCATCTTCTTGAGGTCCGCCCCGCGCCAGCGGGGATGAGCCCGCACCGGCCACGGTGTGCGTGTTGATCCGGGTGTCCGCCCCGCGCCAGCGGGGATGAGCCCGTAGCCCACGACGCGGGTTCGCCGCGCGGTGTGGCCGCCCCGCACCAGCGGGGATGAGCCGGCCGGCGCCAGCGGGGATGGGCCCCACGTCTACCTCGAGGTGGTCGGCGACTGCGAGTCCGCCCCGCGCCAGCGGGGATGAGCCCCTCTCCACGACGTCAGCTAGGCCGCGATCGCAGTCCGCCCCGCGCCAGCGGGGATGAGCCCCTCTCCACGACGTCAGCTAGGCCGCGATCGCAGTCCGCCCCGCGCCAGCGGGGATGAGCCCACGGTCTGGGTCGCGCCGAGCGACTGCTCCGCGTCCGCCCCGCGCCAGCGGGGATGAGCCCCCGACTCGCCGAACTGCCTTCTATCGGCCGGCGTCCGCCCCGCGCCAGCGGGGATGAGCCCGGGAAGAGCCGGAGTGAGGTGGCGTTCGCGGGGTCCGCCCCGCGCCAGCCGGGATGAGCCCCGCTACACGATCACCGTCCCGCCCCGCACTGCGTCCGCCCCGCGCCAGCGGGGATGAGCCCGGTCGCCAGGCGGCATCGGCCGCCCACTGTCGGTCCGCCCCGCGCCAGCGGGGATGAGCCCCCCGTCGACATCGAGAGGCATATCCGGGGGATGTCCGCCCCGCGCCAGCGGGGATGAGCCCCGTTCCGCCCGTGGCTCCCCCGACCGTTCCCGGTCCGCCCCGGGCCAGCGGGGATGAGCCCCTGTCCCGCGTGCTTCGCGGCCGGCAGCAGCCGTCCGCCCCGCGCCAGCAGGGATGAGCCCAACGGCGAGTAGTCGAGCGTCGCGAGGCGGTAGTCCGCCCCGCGCCAGCGGGGATGAGCCCACGGGCGAGGCGAGGCAGTGGCAGCCCTTGTGGTCCGCCCCGCGCCAGCGGGGATGAGCCCTGCTGGGTCTGGCACAGGATCCGCGGAAGGGTGTCCGCCCCGCGCCAGCGGGGATGAGCCCTGCTGGGTCTGGCACAGGATCCGCGGAAGGGTGTCCGCCCCGCGCCAGCGGGGATGAGCCGGCGTCCGAGCCGAACCCGAAGCCCGCGCCGGAGTCCGCCCCGCGCCAGCGGGGATGAGCCCCGCGCCACAGTCGTCACCGATGAACACCGGCCGTCCGCCCCGCGCCAGCGGGGATGAGCCCCGCGCCACAGTCGTCACCGATGAACACCGGCCGTCCGCCCCGCGCCAGCGGGGATGAGCCCGTCACAAACAAATCCATCAACCCCGCCAGCAAGTCCGCCCCGCGCCAGCGGGGATGAGCCCGGGCCGAACCAGCGGCGCCGCATCTTCCGCAGGTCCGCCCCGCGCCAGCGGGGATGAGCCCCTGAGCAACTTGTCGCCGTCGGTGGCGAATTCGTCCGCCCCGCGCCAGCGGGGATGAGCCCTTCACGGCCTACGACCGCGGCTGGACCGGGACGTCCGCCCCGCGCCAGCGGGGATGAGCCCGGGTTCGTCTCCCACGCGATCAACGCGACCACGTCCGCCCCGCGCCAGCGGGGATGAGCCCAGATCGACCGCCGTACCGACGACATCCACGGTGTCCGCCCCGCGCCAGCGGGGATGAGCCCGCGGTCACGCTGCACGCTGCCCGGCATCGAACGTCCGCCCCGCGCCAGCGGGGATGAGCCCCCGGAGCAGCCGCGGGTCGGCCGCCGTGCACGGTCCGCCCCGCGCCAGCGGGGATGAGCCCCCGTGGATCACGTCGGGGAAGATCAGCCGCACGTCCGCCCCGCGCCAGCGGGGATGAGCCCTGCGCCTGCGTGAGGCCGGCGTCGCGACGGATGTCCGCCCCGCGCCAGCGGGGATGAGCCCTGTGCGAGCTCCACTTCCCCGACGTCGTGCTGGTCCGCCCCGCGCCAGCGGGGATGAGCCCCTGTCGCCGGTCGAGGAGGCCCGGGCCTACGAGTCCGCCCCGCGCCAGCGGGGATGAGCCCATCGACCCGCTGTGCATCTCCCAGGCCGACCGGTCCGCCCCGCGCCAGCGGGGATGAGCCCGCCCAGAACATCAGACCCCCCGCCGGTCGAGCGTCCGCCCCGCGCCAGCGGGGATGAGCCCAGGTCGTAGAACTCGTCTCCTGGTCGTGCGTCGTCCGCCCCGCGCCAGCGGGGATGAGCCTGCCTTGAGCGGCCACTGGTCGTGTGCGTTGGGGTCCGCCCCGCGCCAGCGGGGATGAGCCACGGTTGGCCCCTCCTCGACTACGGCTCCCCGAAGTCCGCCCCGCGCCAGCGGGGATGAGCCCCGCGTGATCCAGCGAGTAGTCGCTGACCGAGCGTCCGCCCCGCGCCAGCGGGGATGAGCCCGGGAAGCGGGCCGACGATGCGCTCGCGACGGCGTCCGCCCCACGCCAGCGGGGATGAGCCCTGGTCGTTCCTCAATGGCGTCTACCAGAAGCCGTCCGCCCCGCGCCAGCGGGGATGAGCCCGGGCCGTGACCCTGGTCGCCGGACTGCTGCCGTCCGCCCCGCGCCAGCGGGGATGAGCCCTACCACATCAGCCGCGTCGAGCCGGAGCGACGGTCCGCCCCGCGCCAGCGGGGATGAGCCGGTCCCGACCACGCCGTCGCTGGTCCGGTGCGCGTCCGCCCCGCGCCAGCGGGGATGAGCCCAACGCACCGCAGGCGCTCACCCAGCTCGGACGGTCCGCCCCGCGCCAGCGGGGATGAGCCCATCGTCGAGGGCGACGCCGTCGACCGCCGTGGGTCCGCCCCGCGCCAGCGGGGATGAGCCGTCGCCCACTCGGGTCCACGACAGGACACCACGGTCCGCCCCGCGCCAGCGGGGATGAGCCGGACCGGCAGTCAGCGCGGGCCAGCTCGAGCTTGTCCGCCCCGCGCCAGCGGGGATGAGCCCTCGTCGACGAACTCGGCGTTGGAGTCGGTCATGTCCGCCCCGCGCCAGCGGGGATGAGCCCAGCGCTGGCGTCGGTTCGATCGACTTCGACATGTCCGCCCCGCGCCAGCGGGGATGAGCCCCGGCACAGGGGCTCCGCCTCGCCTGAGAGCCCGTCCGCCCCGCGCCAGCGGGGATGAGCCCGCGCCGACCGGGACGCACGACCTGTCCGAGATGTCCGCCCCGCGCCAGCGGGGATGAGGGCAGCGGCACGGAACTTCGGCAGCGCCGGCACAGGTCCGCCCCGCGCCAGCGGGGATGAGCCCTGGGTACGGCCCTCGTCAGCAGTCATGATCGGGTCCGCCCCGCGCCAGCGGGGATGAGCCCCTGGAGATGATCGACACCTCGGTCGTCAAGCGGTCCGCCCCGCGCCAGCGGGGATGAGCCCAGACCCGCGAGCACGTCGCCAACTCGCACCAGGTCCGCCCCGCGCCAGCGGGGATGAGCCCCGCGCCGGCGACTCCACCGAGCGCGCGTTCGAGTCCGCCCCGCGCCAGCGGGGATGAGCCCGGGTGGTCGTCCGGGCCGGGTCGCTCGGTCAGGTCCGCCCCGCGCCAGCGGGGATGAGCCCTCCGGCTCGGTGGCGGGGTGCAGGCCGAGGATGTCCGCCCCGCGCCAGCGGGGATGAGCCCCAACGGCGTCGACTCCCTCGCCCCCTCCTCGGTCCGCCCCGCGCCAGCGGGGATGAGCCCCAGCCCGGCGTCCTGACGCGCCGCTACACCTTGTCCGCCCCGCGCCAGCGGGGATGAGCCCACCGACAGGTCCGGCACCACGATCTGGCCGTCGTCCGCCCCGCGCCAGCGGGGATGAGCCCTGGGATCGCCGGAACGACGACTGTGTCCTCGGGGTCCGCCCCGCGCCAGCGAGGATGAGCCCGAAGCAGTCCTTCGCTTCGAGCAGCTTGCGGAGTCCGCCCCGCGCCAGCGGGATGAGCCCGCGCTGCTCATCGGGATCACCACGGCGGGCGAGTTCGCCCCGCGCCAGCGGGGATGAGCCCGTGGCCGGGGCCGGCGGGCTCCTAGCGTTGAGGTCCGCCCCGCGCCAGCGGGGATGAGCCCCACGCCAGACAGGCTCGGGGGGTGTCGCGCGTGTCCGCCCCGCGCCAGCGGGATGAGCGCAACGCCGTTGTCGCCCCCGCCAGACTCCGAGAGTCCACCCCGCGCCAGCAGGGATGAGCCCTGGCCGACGGAGATCTCGTACGGGTACTCCTTGTCCGCCTCGCGCCAGCGGGGATGAGCCCCATCCGTGCATCCCTCGCGGGCTGCGGAGCTTGTCCGCCCCGCGCCAGCGGGGATGAGCCCCGCGTGGCCTCCGACCGCGGTGGGTACGGTGTGTCCGCCCCGCGCCAGCGGGGATGAACCGTCGCGGCCGAGCGTGGGTGGTCGAGCCAGTGGTCCGCCCCCGCGCCAGCGGGGATGAGCCGGCCCGCGCCCTCGTCATCGAGAACAACAAGGCGTCCGCCCCGCGCCAGCGGGGATGAACCCGTGGTCCTTGCCGCCTCACTGCCCCTGAAGCTGTCCGCCCCGCGCCAGCGGGGATGAGCCCCACGTCTACCTCGAGGTGGTCGGCGACGGCGAGTCCGCCCCGCGCCAGCGGGGATGAACCTCTACGACGAGGCCACCCACGAGCGCGCTACCGGATCACGTCCACCCGGGCCTGAGGGATGCTGGAGCCGTGCCCCTGCTCGACTCCACCCTCCCCCTCGCCGCGGCGCCCATGGCCGGCGGGCCCTCCTCCCTGCCCCTCGCCACGGCTGTGACCCGTGCCGGCGGGTTCGCCTTCCTGCCGGCGGGCTACCTGTCGGCCGAGGCGTTCGAGGCCGACCTCGCGGCCGCCCACGGAACCGGGCAGCCGTTCGGGGTCAATCTGTTCGTGCCGCAGCCCGGGGCGATCGCGCCCGACACCTATCGCGCGTACGCCACCACGATCCGGGGTGAGGCCGAGGCGCTGGGCGTGGACCTCCTCGCCGAGCCGCGGCACGACGACGACGCCTGGCGCGAGAAGATCGCCCTGCTGGTGGCGCGTCCCGTGCCCGTGGTGTCGCTGACCTTCGGGCTGCCCGATCGCGCCGACATCGCCGCCCTGCGGGCCGCGGGCTCCCGGGTGCTGGCGACGGTGACCACGCCCGACGAGGCGCGCGCCGCCGAGGAGGCCGGGGTCGACGGGCTCATCGTCCAAGGGCCTGCGGCCGGCGGGCACAGTGGCACCTTCGACCCGCGTCGCCCGATCCCCGAGGTCGCGACCGACACTGACACCGCGGACGTCGTGCGCGCCGTGGCCGCGGCGACCCGGCTGCCGCTCGTCGCCGCCGGCGGGGTCGACGGGCCGGGCGCCGTACGCGCGCTGCTGGCGGCGGGCGCCGAGGCGGTCGCGGTCGGCACCCTCCTGCTCCGCGCCACCGAGGCGGGCACGAGCGCCACCCACCGCGCCGCGCTGGCGGATCCCGGTTTCGACAGCACCGTGGTCACCCACTGCTTCACAGGACGGCCGGCCCGGGCGTTGCGCAACGGGTTCGTCGAGCGGCACCACGCCGCGGCGCCGTACGGCTATCCGGAGCTGCACCACCTGACCCGCGACCTGCGCCGCGCCGCCGGACGCGCGGGCGACCCGCACCGGCTGCACCTGTGGGCGGGGACGGGCTGGCGGAGCGCGCAGGCGCGGCCGGCGGGCGAGATCGTGCGGGAGCTGGTGGCCGAGCTCTGACGGTCCGCTTCCCGGCGCGGTGCTGTGACACGCCGCGCACCCGACTACCCGGCGGTTGTCAGCGGGGAAAGCGCTGATTCGCCGGCGTGTCGTGCGGAGAACCGGCGACCAGTCGGGTGGACGGCGTGTTACTGACCTCCGCCGCTCCGTCCCGACTCGAGCTCGTCGATCGAGGCCAACAGGCGGCTCACGTCCGGTCGCCGCCCAGCAGTCCCCGCACGTACGCCGCCTGGCCGGCGTGCTGCGTGCAGTCGTTGACGACGCTGACCAGCCGGACGCCGAGGGTGACGGGCGGGTCCCAGCGGGTGTCGACGACCCGGTCGAGGTCGTCGGGCGTCACGGTGTCGACGAAGGCCAGGGTGCGGGCATGGGTGGCGCGGTAGTAGTCCAGCAACGGGCCGGCGGCGGCGCGGACCTGGCCGACCTGCTCGGTGGTGTGGCCGTAGCCGATGTCGTGCGGGTCGAACGGGAGGTCGAAGCGCTCGGCGTACCTGTCGTCGGTCCAGACCTGGCCGGTCCCGGCGACATCGGCGATGTGGTCGTCCTGCACCCGGGTCAGGTGCCACACCAACCAGGCGATGGTGTTGGCGTCCGGACCCGGGCGCTCGACGAGGACGTCGTCGCCGAGACCGTCGAGGACGGCCTCGACGGTCTCGAGCACGCGGGAGAGGGCATCGGTGAGCAGCGCGGCAGGAGTCATGCCGCCGACGCTACGCCCGCGTGCCGACCGGTGACATTCAGCTGATCAGCTCGTCGAGCCGGTTGTAGACGTCGGCCGAGCCCTCCAGGACGCGGCTCTCGCGGCCGTCGATCGACACCGGCACGGGGCCCTGCACGGTGATCCGGCGGACCTCGCGCAGCTGGGTGTCGAAGTCAGCGACCGCGTAGTGCTGGGTGGCGCGGTTGTCCCAGATCGCGACGTCGCCGGCCTGCCACGCCCAGCGGACGGTGTTCTCCAGCTTGGTGACGCGGTCCTGGAGCAGGTTGTAGAGGACGGCCGACTCCTTGGCGTTGAAGCCGACGAAGTTCTTCACGAAGTGGCCCAGGAGCAGTGCGCGCTCGCCGGTCTCCGGGTGGATCCGGACCACCGGGTGCTCGGTCTGGTAGACGGTCGAGGCGAACTCGGCGCGGCTGAACTGGGAGTTCGCCTCGCCCTCCTCGGTGTAGTGGTTGGCGTAGTCGTAGTCGTTGGTGTGCACCGCCCACAGGTCGTCGACGAGCGCCTTGAGCTGCGGCGGGAGTGTCTCGTACGCCGTCGCCGTGTTGGCCCAGACGGTGCTGCCGCCGTACTCCGGGATCGTGACGCCGCGCAGGATCGAGAACGCCGGCACCCGGTCGACGAAGGTCACGTCGGTGTGCCAGGAGTTGGCGGCCATGCCCTGGGTGGCCTTGAGCGCGAGCACCCGCGCGCTGCCCGTGTTGACGGTCGGGTGCGCGGTGGTCAGCGGCCCGAGCCGCTCGCCGAAGGCGATCTGGCCGGCATCGTCGAGGTGGTCCTGGCCGCGGAAGAAGACGACCTTGTGCTCGTTGAGGGCCTTGCGGATCTCGGCGACGGTCTCCGGTGCGAGGTCGCCGCCGAGGCGGACGCCGTCGATGCGGGCGCCGATCCGGCTGCCCAGCTTGCTCACACCGATCCTCGTGGGCGCGGCGGTGGGCGCGGCGTTCTCGCGGTCGAGGCTGATGGTCATGGGTGGTCCTTCGGGTCGCTGGGAATCGGGACGAGGCCCAACGGTGGGGAGGAAACCCCCACCGGACAAGGCTTTCGCTCACCGTGAGCCGAACCCGCCCGGATCGCGGGCTCGGCTTGCGTCGCAGGCACCGTCGTGATCTAGAGTTTGTCAAGTAGGTTGGTAGACATTGCAGGTCGAGACGACCGGGGACGAGGAGGTACGGCGTGACGCGCTCGCCGATCATCACCGTGTCCCGCGGCCGGTTCAGCTCGACCGCGACCCAGGTGCTCGAGCAGGTCCGGGCCGCGGGCCGCGCCTCCCGCGACGAGATCGCCGCGGCCACCGGGCTGAGCATCGCGACCGTCGGCCGCACCGCTGCCCTGCTGGTCGAGCGCGGCCTGCTGCGCGAGCGCCCCGACCTCGCCCGTCCCGGCGTCACCGGCCGCCCCGGAGTCCCCGTCGAGATCGACACCGACCACTACGTCACCATCGGCGTCCACGTCGGCCGCCGGATCGCGACGGTCGCGCTCGGCGACCTCACCGGCCGGGTCCTCGCCTCGCAGACGGTACGCCGTCCGCTCGGCACCGAGCCCGACCTCGAGCAGCTCAGCCGGGAGGCCGCCACGCTGCTCGGCTCCCACCCGGGGCGGGTCCCGCTCGCGGCCGGGCTGGTCGCGCCCTGGCGGGAGATCGGGCTGGTCCCGACCGAGCGTGAGGCCGAGCTGCACGAGCTGACCGGGCTCCCGGTCCGCACCGGCGACCACATCTCGGCGGTCGCGGCAGCGGAGTTCCTGCACCGCCGCGACAACCGCCGGGACAGCCACCGCGAAAGCCAGGGCGACAGCCACCGCGCCGGCCACCCCGACCGCGCCGCGGACGCCGGCGGGCTGACCCTCTATCTCTACGCCCGGGACACCTTCGGCTGGTCGGTCGCGGTCGACCGGGGCGTGCAGACCGACGTCACCCGGGCCGCGAGCCTCGCCCACTTCCCCACCGGTGCGGACGTCCCGTGCCCGTGCGGCCGGTCCGGCTGCCTGGCCGCCGCCATCGACGTACTCCCCGACGTGGAGCGAGCGCGCACCCTCGGCGCGACGGCCGGCTCGGTGCGCGACATGCTCTCCCCCGATCAGGTGGTGCTGGTCGGGCAGGCCTTCACCGGCGACCCCGGCCTGCTCGACGTGATCGTCGCGGCCTACGAGGCGCACTCCGCCCTCGAGCGGCCGGTCCCCGTCTCGTTCACGCGCTTCGGCAGCGACATCCAGGCGATCAGTGCCTGCACCGTCGCCCTCGGTCCCGTTCTCGACGACCCACTCGCGTGCGTCGAGGCGGACGGCGCGTGTCGACGCCGCCGCGGCGCCTGACCATCCCACCCCTCTCGGACCTCCCGCATCACCCTGCGAAAGGAACACCCGTGTCCCCTGCCGTCCCCGCCCGTCCCCGCCGACGACCCCGACGAGTCCGGCGACTCCGGCGACCCCGACAGGTCCGGCGCGTGGCCGCCGCGCTCATCGCCACGTCCACCCTGGTGGCGGCCGCCGCGTGCTCCTCCGCCGTGGACGAGCTGAAGACCAGCTCCGGCGAGCGTCAGGAGGGCGGCACCCTGCGCGTCGGCGCCCTCAACGACATCATCCCGGCGCGGATCTTCACGAACTCCAGCGACTCCATCAACCTGCTGATCGGCAGCGTCTACGACTCGCTCATCGACTACCCGCTCGACGAGCTCGAGCCGCAGCCGTCGCTGGCGACGTCGTGGGAGCTGTCGGAGGACGGCACCCGGCTGAGCCTGCAGCTGCGCGACGACGTGACCTTCCATTCCGGCCGGCCCTTCACGAGCAAGGACGTGGAGTTCAGCATCAAGACCTGGGCCGACCCGGTCTGGACGGTGCAGCTGCAGCGCACCGCCGCCGCGATCACCGGCTTCGACACCAGCGACGAGCACGCGATCACGCTGACCTTCGCGCACCCGCTGAGCAACGTCTTCGACCTGCTCGACATGCTGCCGATCATCGACGCGGAGTCGATCGACCAGCTCCGCGAGGGCAAGGCGTTCGTCGGCACCGGCCCGTTCACGTTCGACAGCTGGAGCCCGGGCGCGAAGATCAGCTTCAAGCGCAACGACGACTACTGGCGCGGCAAGCCGGCCCTGGACGGCATCGACGTCAGCGTCATCCCGGACCCGCAGGCCCAGGTCTCCCAGCTCCGCGCCCACCAGCTCGACCTGATCCTCGGCGCGTCGTACCGCGACTTCGAGAGCCTCGGCAAGGAGGACCGGTTCCACGTCAACCAGTGGAACGGCGCCGAGGGTCAGGTGTACGTCGGCACGAATGTGACCAACCCGGCGCTCTCCGACGTACGGGTCCGCCGGGCCATCGCCTACGCCCTGGACCGCCGGCGCGTGGTCGACGAGGTCTTCCGCGGCGCCGCCATCCCGATCAGCCTGCCGTGGCCGGACTACTCGCCGGCGTACGACGAGGAGGCCGACGCCACCTACGAGTTCGACCTCGACCAGGCGAAGGCGCTCGTCGACGAGGCGAAGGCCGACGGCGTCGCGATCCCGAAGCTGCCGCTGACCTATCCCTCGGAGAACCCGATCTACGGGGCCATCGCGCAGATCGTGCAGGCGGACCTGGCGAAGGTGGGCATCGAGGTCGAGCTCGACCCGCAGGAGCAGGCCAGCGTGATCCAGCAGCTGATCGGCGCGAAGTTCCCCGCGCTGTGGATCCTCAGCCACGGCTACGCGCACTACACGCCGTCGACCCTCGCCGTGTCGGCGTACCCCTTCAACGCCGATCACAACGCCTCGCTCTACGTCGACCCGGAGTACAAGGAGGCGGCGGAGGGCGTGTGGCAGCAGAAGCCGGGCGCGGTCGACCCCGCCGACTATGCGGCGCTCAACGAGCAGCTGCTCGAGGGCTCGTTCCTGCTGGAGATCGCGATCACGCTCCCGCAGGACGCGAGCAGCACCGAGGTCCACGACGTCGGACAGACCAAGCGTGGCGAGCCGCTGTTCTACGACAGCTACCTGACGAGGTGAGTCCGCGATGATCCGCTACCTGCTCCACCGGCTGGGCTCGGCCCTGCTGGTGACGGTGCTCGCGTCGATCGGGATCTTCGCCCTGATCCGCCTGGTGCCCGGCGACCCGGTCTCGGTGCTCGCCGGGCCGGACGCCACGCCCGCCTCACGCGCGGCCATCCGCGCGGAGCTCGGGCTGGACCGGCCGTTCTGGAGCCAGTACGCGCACTGGCTCGGCGACCTCGCGCGACTGGACCTCGGCCCGTCGTACAAGCTGGGCGGCGACGTGGGCAGCCTGATCGCCGACGGCGCGCTCAACACCGTGGTGCTGACGCTGTTCGCGCTGGTGCTCGCCTCGGTCGGCGCCCTGGTCACCAGCACCGCCGCGGTCGTGTGGGACAGGCGGTGGCTGAACTCGCTGCTGTCCGCTCTCAACACGGCCGCGGTCGCGGTGCCGACCTTCGCGACGGCGCTGGTGCTGGTGCTGGTGTTCGCGGTGCGCTTCCCGGTCCTGCCGGCCGGAGGTACGCCGCCGGGCGGGTTCTTCACCCACCCCGACATCGCCTTCCAGTACCTCCTCCTGCCGGGCCTGGCCCTCGCGCTCCCGGCGTGGGCGGCGCTGACCCGCTTCCTGACCGAGGCGCTGCGCACCCAGCTGCAGCAGCCGTACGTGACCACGGCCCGGGCGCTCGGCATCCCGCGGCGCCGGATCGTGCTCACCCAGGCGCTGCGCAACGCGCTGCCGTCGTCGGTCACGGTGCTGGGCATCCAGTTCGGCACCCTGCTCGGCGGCGCGATCCTGGTCGAGGCGGTCTTCGCCTGGCCTGGACTGGGGCGGCTCATCGAGCAGGGGATCTCGGCGCGCGACTACCCGGTCGTGCAGGTCCTGTTGCTGCTCTCGGTGGTCGTGTTCGTGCTGACCCAGCTCGCCGGCGACCTCATCCACGCGTGGCTCGACCCGCGTGTCCGGCTGAACGGAGTCTCCTGATGACCGACATCGCCGTCGCCGAACCGCTCGTCCCGGTTCCCGTCGGGCCGGTCCCCGGCGATCCCGCACCCACCCGGCGGCCCGGGCTGCTGCACGCGCTGCGCCACGGCCGCGGCCTGGCGGGCCTCGTGCTCGTCGGCGCGGTGGTGCTGCTCGGCGTACTCGGTCCGCTGCTCGCGCCGTACGGCGCGACGGAGCAGGTCACGGGCGCCAACCTGGTGGGGCCGTCCACGGGGCACTGGCTCGGCACCGACGAGCTCAACCGGGACATCCTGTCCCGCACGCTCTACGGCATCCGGGCCGACCTGGTCGTCGTCTTCGCGGCGGTGCCGGTCGGTGCCGCTCTCGGCGTCCTGCTCGGCCTGGTCACCAGCTGGTGGTCGGTCACCGACGTTGTCGCGCAGCGGGCCTTCGACCTGCTGCTCGCCTTCCCGGCCCTCATCCTCGGCATCCTGCTGACCGCCTTCTTCGGCCCCGGCCTGCTGACGGTCGGCATCGTGATCGTCGCGCTGGAGATCCCAGTCTTCGGCCGGCTGGTGCGCACCGCGGTACGCACGGTGCGCGAGATGCCGTTCGTGGAGGCATCGCAGGTCGTCGGTGCCGGCCCGCTGTGGGTGCTGCGCAAGCACGTGCTGCCCAACTCGCTGGAGCCACTGACCGTCCAGCTCGCCGTGTCGATGTCGGTCGCGGTGTTCATCGAGGGAGCGATGAGCTTCCTCGGCCTGGGCGTGCGGCCGCCGAACCCGTCCCTCGGCTCGCTCATCAAGGACGGCGTCCGGCTGCTGCACGACGCCCCCTTCTTCGCCGTGGGCCCGCTCGCCGTCGTGGTCGCGCTGGTCCTCGGGCTCCTGCTCATCTCCCAGTCGCTCTCGGAGGCCCGCCGTGCTTGACCTCCACCCCACCGAGACGGTGCTCGCGATCGAGCACCTCGCCATCTCCTTCGCCCAGCCGCGGCCCGCGGTCGAGGACGTGTCGGTCAGCCTGCGCCGGGGCGAGATCCTCGCTCTGGTGGGCGAGTCCGGCTCCGGCAAGTCGATGACCGCGCGCGCCGTCCTGGGCCTGCTGCCGCCGGGCGCGCGGGCCGCCGGCTCGATCCGGTACGACGGCGAGGAGCTCCTCGGCCTCCCCGAGACCGACCTCAACCGGATCAGGGGGCGGCGGATCGCGATGGTCTTCCAGGAGCCGCAGACCGCCCTCAACCCGGTGCGCACGATCGGCTGGCAGCTGCGCGAGGCCCTGCGCGCGCACGGCCTGAAGTCCCGGAGGGCCGCTGCGGAGCGAGCGGTCGAGCTGCTGCGCGCCGTGGAGATCCCCGAGCCCGAGCGTCGCCTCGGGTCCTATCCCCACCAGCTCTCCGGGGGCCAGAAGCAGCGCGTCGTCCTCGCCCTCGCCCTCGCGAACGAGCCGGAGGTGCTGCTCGCCGACGAACCCACCACGGCACTCGACGTGACGGTGCAGGCCGAGATCCTGCGGCTGCTCGACCGGATCCGGGAGCGGACCGGCACCGCGATCGTGCTGATCACCCACAACATGGGCGTGGTCGCGGAGATCGCCGACCGGGTCGTCGTCCTCCAGGCCGGCAACGTCGTCGAGGAGGGCGAGACCCGCACGCTGTTCGCGAACCCCCGGGAGCCGTACACGAAGACGCTGCTCGCCTCCGTGCTGCGGCTGCCCGAGCTCGACAGCGTCGTCGAGCCCTCGGCTCTCCTGCCTTCCGCTCCCGCTTCGGACGTGCCGGGCCCGGACGTGCCGGGCCCGGACGTGCCGGCCCCGGACGTGCCGGCGGTCGAGTTCCGGGGCGTCCACGTGCACTACGGGTCGCGCCGGCGCGGCCGCGCCTTCCCCGCGGTCACCGACGTCTCGCTGCGGGTGGCGCCCGGTGAGGTGGTCGGCCTGGTCGGCGAGTCCGGCTCGGGCAAGACCACCCTGGGCCGGCTGGCCGCGGGCCTGGTGCCGCTCGCCGAGGGCCGGGTGCTGTTGCAGGGCGAGGACGTCCTCGCCGCCCCGCGCGCGGAGCGCCGCCACCTGCGGCGCGGCCTGGCGTTCGTGCACCAGGACCCCGAGGCCTCCCTCGACCCGCGCTACGCGGTGGGCGCGAGCATCCGCGAGCCGCTGGACATCCATCGCGTCGGCACGCCGGCCGAACGGGACGCCCGCGTGGCCGAGCTGCTCGACGCGGTCCAGCTCCCGGCGTCGTACGCCGCGCGGCGGCCGCGCGAGCTCTCCGGCGGCCAGCGACAGCGGATCGCGCTGGCCCGCGCCCTGGCCCTGGAGCCCACGCTGCTGGTCGCCGACGAGCCCACCAGTGCCCTGGACGTGTCGGTGCAGGCGCGGGTCCTCGAGCTCTTCCGCGACCTCCAGGAGCGGCTCGGGTTCGCCTGCCTGTTCATCAGCCACGACCTCGCCGTCGTGCACCAGGTGGCCGACCGGGTCGCGGTGCTCCGCGGCGGCGAGCTGGTCGAGACCGGGCCGGTCGGCACCGTCTTCGCCCGGCCCGAGGCGGACTACACCCGCCGGCTGCTCGACGCGGTGCCCGTGCCCGATCCGGCCCGCCGCGGGCGCCGGGTCCGGGAGCTGGCGTCGTGAGTGGCGCCTGCTGCGCTGGGGGCGGCAGATTCACCACGGGATGTAGTCCGACCGGCACTTCCCTGGTGGAACTCCGCACGGGAGGCTCCGATTCGCCTACATCCCGTGATGAACCCGCACCCCACCGCGACACCCGAGGCCAGCAGCCCGTCCCCGGCGGCAGCTTCGCGATGGGCGACCACTTCGGGGACGGCGCCCCGGGCGACGGGGAGGGTCCGGTGCACGAGGTCGCCCTGGCGCCGTACCTCGTGGACGAGACGGCGGTGACCAACGCGGCCTTCGGACGCTTCGCGAAGACGACCGGCTACGTCACCGAGGCAGAGCGGCTCGGCGTGTCCGCGGTCTTCCACCTGGCCGTCGAGGCGGCCCGGGCCGACGTGCTGCACCGACTGGACACCACGCCGTGGTGGGTCGCGGTGAAGGGCGCGGACTGGCGGCACCCGGCCGGACCGCGCTCCTCGATCGGCGACCTGCCGCACCACCCGGTCGTCCACGTCACCTGGAACGACGCACAGGCCTACTGCCGCTGGGCGGGCAAGCGTCTGCTCACCGAGGCCGAGTGGGAGTACGCCGCTCGCGGCGGGCTGGCCGCGCGCCGGTTCCCGTGGGGCGACGAGCTGCACGACGGCGGTGCCTGGCGGCTCAACGTGTGGCAGGGCGACTTCCCGGTGGCCAACACGCTCGATGACGGCCACCTCACCACGGCGCCCGCGAAGTCCTACCGGCCCAACGGGTACGGGCTGTTCCAGACGGTCGGCAACGTGTGGGAGTGGTGCGCCGACTGGTTCGACCCGACCTACTACGCCGCCTCCCCGGCCCGGGACCCGCGCGGCCCCGACCACGGCACCCACCGCGTCATGCGCGGCGGCTCGTACCTGTGCCACGACTCCTACTGCAACCGCTATCGCGTCGCCGCCCGCACCGGCAACACCCCCGACTCGGCCTCCGCCAACATCGGCTTCCGGTGCGGCAACTCCCTCCCGACCCCCTCCCGAACGGAGCCCCGATGACCGACACCCGCACCCACCTGCCCTTCCATCAGGACCGCCCGGCCTTCAAGGCCGAGCTGGACGCCCGCGACCAGGTCGCGCCGCTGCCGCTGCCCGAGCGGCTGCACGCCCCCGAGGGTGCGCCGAACGTCCTCGTCGTCCTCCTCGACGACATGGGCTTCGGCGCGCCGTCCGTCTTCGGCGGGCCGTGCCGGACGCCGGTCGCCGAGGAGCTCGCCGAGGACGGCCTGCGCTACACCCGCTTCCACACGACCGCACTGTGCTCCCCCACCCGCGCGGCCCTGATGACCGGCCGCAACCACCACGCCGTCGGCGTCGGCACCGTCATGGAGATCTCCACCGGCGCCCCCGGGTACGACGGCCAGCGACCGCGCAGCGCGGGGACCCTCGCGCAGATCCTGCGCGGCAACGGCTACAGCACCGGCGCCTTCGGCAAGTGGCACCAGACGCCGCCGTGGGAGCAGACCGCGGCCGGTCCGTTCGACCGCTGGCCGACCGGCGAGGGCTTCGACAGCTTCTACGGCTTCCTCGGCGGCGAGGCCAGCCAGTTCGAGCCGACCCTCGTCGACGGCACCACCTTCGTCGACCCGCCCCGCACCGCCGCCGAGGGCTACCACCTCTCGGAGGATCTGGCCGACCGCGCGATCGCCTGGACCGGCGACGTGCGCCGGCACGCGCCCGACAAGCCGTGGCTCTGCTATCTCGCGTTCGGCGCCACCCATGCGCCCTTCCAGGTCCCGGAGTCGTGGCGGGACCGCTATCGCGGGGAGTTCACGCACGGCTGGGACCGCCAGCGCGAGATCACCCTCGAGCGGCAGAAGCAGCTGGGCGTCGTACCTCCCGACGCGGAGCTGGCGCCCTGGACGCCCGGTGTCCCCCGCTGGGACGAGGTCTCCGACCTCGAGCGCGAGACCGGGCAGCAGCTCATGGAGCTGTACGCCGCGTTCGCGGAGCACACCGACGCCCAGGTGGGGCGGGTGGTCGAGGCGCTCCGCGAGCGTGGCGAGCTGGACAACACGATCGTGCTCTACATCCTCGGCGACAACGGGGCCTCGGCCGAGGGCGGCGACGCCGGCACGCTCAACGAGGGCCTGCACTTCAACGGGATCGACGAGGACCCGGAGCGGATCGCACGCTTCATCGAGGAGCGCCCGGGCGAGCTGGGCGGCCCGGACACCTACGCGCACTACCCCGCGGGCTGGGCGGTCGCGATGGACACTCCGTACCAGTGGACCAAGCAGGTCGCCTCCCACTACGGCGGCACCCGCAACGGCCTGGTCGTGCACTGGCCCCGTGGGATCCGGGCGCGTGGCGAGGTGCGGCACCAGTGGCACCACGTCAACGACGTGCTGCCCACGCTGCTCGAGGTGGCCGGCGTACCGGTGCCGGAGACGATCGACGGCGTCGAGCAGGCCCCCCTCGACGGGGTGTCGTTCGCGTACTCCTTCGACGCCCCCGAGGCGGCGGAGCGGCACACCACGCAGTACTTCGAGATGTTCGGCAACCGCGGGATCTACCACGAGGGCTGGACCGCGGTCGCCGCCCACAAGGCGCCGTGGCACCCGCGGTTCGCGCAGACGCCGCGCTTCGAGGACGACCGCTGGGAGCTGTACGACACCACGACCGACTGGACCCAGGCCCGCGACCTCGCGGCGGAGCAGCCCGAGCGGCTGGCCGAGCTGCAGGCACTCTTCCTGGCCGAGGCCCGACGCAACCACGTGCTGCCGATGGACGACAAGCTGGTCTTCGCCCGCTCCGCCGGAAGCCGGCCCGCTCCCCCGGAGTCGATCGTGCTCGGCCCGACGTCGGGACGGCTGCGCGACGACGCCGTACCGATCGTGCGCAACGCCTCCCACCTGGTCCGCGCCTCCTTCACCGGCGGGCCCTCGACGCACGGGGTGCTCGTCGCGCAGGGCGGCTACTTCGGCGGCTGGTCGCTCTATGTGAAGGACGGCGCGCTGACCTGGGCCTACAGCTACGCGGCGGTCGACTGGACCCACGTCCGCGCGACGGTGGCGCTCACCGAGGGCGAGCACGTCGCCGAGCTCCGGTTCGCGTACGACGGCGGCGGGCTCGGCAAGGGCGCCGACATCACCCTCGTGCTCGACGGGGCGGAGGTCGGCCACGGCCGGCTGGAGCGCTCGCTGCCCGGCATGTTCTCGATGGACCAGACCCTCGATGTCGGCATCGACCGCGGCACGCCCGTCACCGACGACTACGGCACCCGCGACGGGTACCGGTTCACCGGCCGGATCGAGTGGGTCGAGATCGCCACCGGCGCCGACGCACTGACGCCGTCGGTGGAGCAGCAGGTGGAGGCGGTGCTGGTCGCCCAGTGACCGGTGGCGCTCGTCCTCGCCGCCGCCCTACTCCCGGCGCTGGAACAGTCGCACCACGACGCGCAGCGCCAGGGTGACACCGCAGAACCCGAGAGTCAGCCCGAGCAGCCCGAAGAGCGAGAGCTCGTCGGTCAGCTGCGGCCCGCCGCCGGTCCCGCCCAGCACGACAGCCAGGATGCAGGCGGTGATGCCGAAGGCCGCCGCCAGGCCGTTGTTGACCTGGTCGCGGAGCCAGGCGCGGTCCTCGGCGTCGCCGAAGGCGCGGGTGCGGACGGTGAAGGTGCCGTCGCCGAGTGCGCTGGTGAGGTGCTCGACGCGCTCGGGCAGCCGTCGGGCGATCGCCGCGACGACACCGGCCTGGCTGACGGCCTGGGCCGCGACCCGCTTCGGCTCGGCGAGCCGCTTCAGCAGGGACGGCAGCTGGGAGCGGGCCGACTGGAGCAGGCTGCTGCCGGGATCGAGCAGGGTGACGGCCGCCTCGACCGAGGTGAGGGTGCGGAAGGCTGCGGCGACGTCGCCGGGGACACCGATCCCGTGGCGGCGGAGCACCGCGAAGATCCGGGTGAAGGTGTCGCCGCCGATGTTGGTCTGCAGCTGGAGCGCCGCGATCTCGCGGCCCAGCTCGCGGCGCAGCAGCGGGACGTCGAGGCTGTCGGGCACGTCGAAGGCCAGGGTCAGCGCGTCGACCGCGGACACCGCGTCGTCACTGAGGATCGCGAACAGCAGGAGCGCCAGCAGCTGCCGGGTCTCGCTGTCGAGGATCCCGACCGCACCGAAGTCGAGCAGCCCGATCCGTCCGTCGTCGAGCACGAGGATGTTGCCGGGGTGCAGGTCGGCGTGGAAGACGCCGGCGACGAAGACCGTGTCGAGCAGGGCACCGATGAGGGTGTCGGCGAGCTCCACCCGACGGGCGGGGTCGAGGCCGGAGACCGCGGCCTCCCCGGCCGACAGGGGTACGCCGTGCAGCCGGTCCATCACGAGGACCCGGCGGGTGCTCAGCGTGGTGTCCACGGCCGGGACGACGATGTCGGTCCGCTCCCGCAGCGCCGCGGCGCCGGACGCGGTGTTGCCCGCCTCGATCCGGTAGTCGAGCTCCTCACGCAGCGACTGGGCCAGGCCCGCGGCCAGTCGCGAGACCGTCATGTCCCGCGCCCACGGCCAGCGCTGCTCGGCCGTGCGGGCCAGCCGGACGAGGATGTCGGTGTCGACCTCGACCTGCCGGCGCGCCTTGCTGCGCTGCACCTTGACGACGACGTCGCGACCGTCGTGGGTGGTCGCGGTGTGCACCTGGGCCACCGACGCGGCCGCGAGCGGGTCGGTGTCGAAGGCGGCGAAGAGGGCATCGGGCCGGTCGCCGAGGTCGGCCTCGATCGTGGCCGCCACGGCGTCGTACGACTCCGGGGCGGCGTCGGACTGCAGGGTCGCCAGCGCCCGGGTGGTCTCGGCGGGCAGCAGGTCGTCGCGGGTGGCGAGGATCTGGCCGAGCTTGACGAAGGTGACGCCGGACCTGTTGAACACGGAGGCGAGGGCGGGGCCGAAGGAGGCCGAGCCCGGGCCGCCGCGCAGCACCGCACCGAGCCCGGAGCCCGTGGCGGCGCGGCCGATCTGGAGGTAGCGCCGGGTCCGGCGCAGCCACGCCCGGAGCCGGCCGACGGCCTCCCGCGGGCCGGGCACCGTGCCCGAGGGGAGCAGCACCTCGAGCAGCATCACGACGGCGAGCGCGGCCGCGAAGACCCACAGGCAGCTGACCAGGAGGAAGGCGGCAGCCGTCCCCTCGGAGGTGGTCAGCTCGCCGCTCTCGGTGCCGACGCCGGCGGCGACGGCCAGCTTGCCCGTGACCGGGATGCCGACGAGCAGCGCTACCCAGCCCACGAGCAGCGTGCGCAGCCAGCCGACGCGGGCACCGAGGATGCGGCGGATCACCGCCGCGAGGCCGGCGGCCAGGACCAGGCTCGTGACGACCGTGTAGACCCACACCAGCGCTCCCACGGGCTCCACCGTAGGGGACGACGACCCGGATCCCGGGGCGGTCAGGGGCCGTTCAGGGACCCGTCAGGGGGTGGTCAGGGCGATCACCGGGGCGACGAAGCGCTCGACCAGCCGGCGCTCCTCGGCCACGTTCCCGCCCGGGACGGTCAGCAGCGACACGATCACGCGCACCAGCCAGCGGGCGGCCTCCGGGTCGGGCGCCATGGTCAGGCCGAGCGCCTCGATCACCTCGGATCCCTGGGCGAGGTCGGCGGTGTGCCCGGCGTCGGTCTCCCGGAACCAGGCGGCGAGTGTCGGCGCCGCGCGCACGTGGCGCAGCGCCGAGAGGACGGCCTCGGTGACCGGGTCGCCCGCCGCGGCGGCGAGATCCGCGACCACGAGCGCGCCGACCCGGATCGCCTCCCGCTGCACGAACGCCAGCTGCAGCGCCGGTCGGTCGGGGAAGTAGCGATAGAGCGTGGCCCGCGAGCACCCGGCTGCGGCGGCGATCTCGCCCATCGCGACCCCGTCGACGCCACGCTCGGCGAAGAGCGACCCGGCCGCGTCCAGGATCCGCTCCACCGCGGGGGCCCGGCGGTCGACCCAGGTGCTCTCGGGCCGGCTCGTGGCGCGGTTCGCGCGACGGCTCGTGCCAGGGCTCGTGCCAGGGATCATGCCAGGGCTCATGCCACGGCCAGCGGGACCGAGAGCGGACGGCGGACGTAGGGGCCCGACGCCCAGGTGATCGCGTCCTCGTCGACCGTGAAGTAGGGGATCCGCGCCAGCACCTCCTCCAGCGCAACGGTGATCTGCAGCCGCGCGGCGGCCGCGCCCAGGCAGTGGTGGTGACCCTGGCTGAAGCTGAGGATCTGGGTCGGCCGGCGGCGTACGTCGAGCGCGTCGGCGTCGGGGCCGTACCTGCGCGGGTCGCGGTTCCCGGCGCCGTACAGCAGGAGGACCTTGCGGCCCGCGGGGATCGTCGTGCCGTGCAGCTCGACGTCGCGGGTGGTTGTGCGCGCGAGGCCCTGCACCGGCGAGGTGAGCCGGAGGAACTCCTCGACCGCGTCCGGCACCAGGCCCGGGTCGCCGGCGAGCAGCGCACGCTGGTCGGGACGCCCGGCGAGCAGCTGGACCGCGCCGCCGAGCGCGCCGGTCGAGGTGTCGTTGCCGCCGGCCACCATCGTGAAGACGAACGCGAGGATCTCCAGCAGCTCGACGTCAGCCTGGACCAGCTGGGAGACCGTGTCGTCACCGGGCTCGTGGCGCCGGCGCTCGACGAGCTCGGAGAAGTACGCCATCAGCTCCAGCGTGGCATCGGCCGCGCCGGCCGCCGCGACCTCCCCCTCGCCGGCGACGTTGGCCGCGACGATCGCGCCGCTCCAGTCGTCGAAGCGCGGCTGGTCGGCGGCCGGGACGCCGAGGTAGTGGCCGACCACCAGGCTGGGCAGCGGCTTGAACAGCTCGGCCACGATGTCGCCGCCGCCCACCGACCGCAGGGCGTCGAGCCGCTCGGCGGCGAACGCCCGCACCACCGGCTCGAGGTCGCGCACCTGCCGCGGCGTGAACCCGCGCGCCACCAGCTTGCGGAAGGTCGTGTGGGCCGGCGGGTCCGTCATCACGAACGGCGGGTTGTCGACCAGGCCGATCCGCTCGAGCTCGTCGTACTCGACGGTGAGGCCGCGCGCGCTCGAGTAGGTCGCCACGTCGACCGCGGCGGCCAGCACGTCGGCATGGCGGGACAGCACGTAGTGGTCACGCTCCGCCCGTCCGTCGGGCACCACGTGGTGCACCGGGTCGTGGTCGCGCAGCCAGGCGTACGACGCCCAGGGGTCACGCCAGGCGGCCCCGCCGCCCGGCTGGTAGCCCTGGGACAGTTCAGTCGACATGCCCCAACAATGAGACATGTCGACCAATCTGTCTAGTGTCGCAGGGCGACGCGAGGGACGGCTCAACTACCAGATGTGCTGCCCGCGAGCCGTCATCACGACGAATTCGGTAGTTGCGCGGCGCACCAGGCCGGCAGCTCAGGCGATGACCGGCTCCGGCACCGACGCGCCCGGCGTACGCCGCTCGGCGTCGGTCAGCCAGGCGAGCTGCTCCAGGCGCTCGATGATCGTGTGCAGCAGGTCGGCGGTGGTGGGGTCGGCCGCGTCGATCTCGTCGTGGACCCGGCGGGCGGTGCCGACGACGGCGTAGATCGAGGCGACGATCGCGTCGATGGCCGCACCGGTCTCGACCTCGCCGCCCGGGAAGGCGGGAAGGCTGGACTGGGCGGCGGTCCGGGCGGCGGTGCCGTCCGGGACGACGTAGACCGCGCGCATCCGCTCGGCCACGTCGTCGGCGAAGGTGCGGGCGGCATCGACGATCTCGTCGAGCTGGAGGTGCAGGTCGCGGAAGTTGGCGCCGACGGCGTTCCAGTGCGCCTGCTTGCCCTGGAGGGCCAGGTCGTTGAGGTCGACGAGGACCTGCTGGAGGTGACCGGCGAAGGTCGCGTCGGCACGGAAGGCGGGGTGCGAGACGTGCTGGCGGGTGCGGTGCTGGGTCGCGGTGGCGGCCATGGAGGGTGCTCCCTTTCGTTCGTTCTCTTGCGGTGTCCACCACTGTGCCACCTTTTCTTGAACCGTTCCAGGAAAGCGAGCCTTGCCTCAGTTCCGGACCGGCCGCGATGAGTTCCGGTGTCGGTGGCGGTCCCTAGTGTGCGAACCGGGATAGACGATCGACACGAACCAGACGAGGAGACCCAGGGGCTGCGATGAGCGAACCCATGATCCGCGCGACCGGACTGGTCAAGCGCTACAAGGACGTCGAGGCGCTCGCCGGGCTCGACCTGGCCGTGCCCGAGGGCAAGGTGCTGGCGCTGCTGGGCCCCAACGGCGCCGGCAAGACGACGGCCGTACGCTGCCTGACGACCCTGCTGAAGCCCGACGCCGGCACGGCCACGGTCGCCGGCATCGACGTGCTGGCCGACCCGGCGGCGGCCAAGGCCAAGATCGGCCTCTCGGGGCAGTACGCCGCGGTCGACGAGCACCTGACGGCGTACGAGAACCTGGTCATGATCGGCCGGCTCTACCACCTCGGCCGCACCCGGGCCCGGGCGCGGGCGCAGGAGCTGCTCGAGCGCTTCGACCTCACCGAGTTCGCGAGCCGGCCGACCAAGACCTACTCCGGCGGCCAGCGCCGGCGCCTCGACCTGGCCGGCGCGCTGGTCGCGGCGCCGCCTGTGATCGTGCTCGACGAGCCGACCACCGGCCTCGACCCGCGCAGCCGCCAGCTGATGTGGGACGTCATCCGCGAGCTGGTCGGCGAGGGCGCGACACTGCTGCTGACCACGCAGTACCTCGAGGAGGCCGATGTCCTGGCCGACGACATCGTGGTGATCGACCACGGCCGCCAGATCGCCCACGGCACCGCCGACGAGCTCAAGGCACAGACCGGCGGGCAGCGGATCGAGGTGGTGCTCACCAGCACCGCCGACACCGAGACCGCGAGCCGGATCCTCAACGACGTCGCCGTGGGCGAGGTCAAGGTCAACGGCGGCGGGCGCGAGCTCGCGGCCGCGGTCGGCGAGGACGCGGCGGGCGACCTGCTGCGTGTGCTCCAGGGCTTCGAGCGCGACGCCGTGAAGGTCCTCGACGTCGGGCTGCGTCGCCCGACCCTCGACGACGTCTTCCTCACCCTGACCGGCCACGAGAGCACCACCGACAGCACCGACGAGAGCGCGGAGGCGCCCCAGTGAGCACCATGGCCCAGGCCCTCAACGACGGCTGGGTGGTCGCCCAGCGCAACCTGATCAAGATCATCCGGGTGCCGGAGATCCTGGTCTTCGTCCTGGTCAGCCCGATCATGTTCGTGCTGCTGTTCGCCTATGTCTTCGGCGGCGCGATCGAGACGCCCGGCGTCAACTACCGCGAGTGGCTGATCGCCGGCATCTTCGGCCAGACCATCGTCTTCGGCGCCACCTTCACCGGCGCCGGCCTCGCCGAGGACATGCAGAAGGGCATCATCGACCGGTTCCGGTCGCTGCCGATGTCCAACTCGGCGGTGCTCGTCGGCCGGACCGCCTCCGACGTGGTCTACAACGTGCTGTCATTGATCATCATGGCGCTGACCGGGCTGATCGTCGGCTGGCGGATCAACGAGGGCGCCCTCAAGGCACTGGCCGGGTTCGCGCTGCTGCTGGTGTTCGGCTACGCGATCAGCTGGGTGATGGCCTGGGTCGGCCTGATGGTCCCCAGCGTCGAGGTCATCAACAACGCCTCGTTCATCGTGATCATGCCGCTGACCTTCATCTCCAACGCGTTCGTGCCGACGGAGTCGTTCAACAAGGTGCTCAAGCCCTTCGTCGAGTGGAACCCCGTCTCCGCGGTCACCCAGGCCAGCCGCGACCTGTTCGGCAACACCGGGGTGGGTCCGGGCTCGGACGCCTGGTCGATGCAGAACCCGGTCGCCTACACGCTGATCTGGGTGGTGCTGATCATCGCGGTGTTCGCGCCGCTGTCGGTACGCCAGTACCGGCTCACCACGAGCAAGTAGTCCCCGTCGTACCGGACGAAACCGTCGTGGATCGGCCGATCTCAGGACGGTTCTGTCCGGTACGACGGCGCGGAGGTCAGAGCCGGTCGGCCAGCCTCCGCGCGGCGATCTGCAGCGCGTCCCACACCGTCGCGAACGGCGGCGCGTAGGCCAGGTCCATGCCCGCCAGGTCGTCGACGTCGAGGCCGCCCCACAGGGCGGCCGCCGCGGCGTCGATCCGCTTCGCCGAGCCCGGTCCGCCGACGATCTGTACGCCGAGGAGGCGGCGGGTCGTCCGGTCGGCGATCACCTTGGTCTGGATCTGCTCGGCCTCGGGCATGTAGCCGCTGGCCGTCGTGCCGATGGTGACGAGTGCCGCGACGTCGTACCCGGCGGCGGTGGCTGCGGCGCTGGAGAGCCCGGTCCGGGCGATCTCCAGGTGCACACCGCCCGCGACGAACCGGGTGATGGCGGTCCCCAGTGCACCACCGAAGCGGCGGTCGCCACCGAGCAGGTTGTCGCCGACGACCCGGCCCAGCTTGTTGGCATGCGTGCCCAGGGGCAGGAAGGCACGGCCACCGGTGAGCCGGTGCGTGACCTCGCAGCAGTCGCCTGCGGCCCAGATGCCCGGCGCGACCCGGCCGCCGGGGTCCGGCAGGTAGCCCCCTTCCACCCCCAGCGGCAGCCCGGCCGCGGCTCCCAGGGAGGTGGCGGGCTCGA
This sequence comes from Nocardioides carbamazepini, assembly GCF_024614185.1. Lineage (GTDB taxonomy): Bacteria > Actinomycetota > Actinomycetes > Propionibacteriales > Nocardioidaceae > Nocardioides > Nocardioides carbamazepini. The sequence goes on along the minus strand of NZ_JAHTLF010000003.1, from coordinate 100,159 downwards.
CCCCGATCGCGAGGACGACGACATCGGTGGTGAGGCGCTCCCCGGTGTCGGTGACGACGCCGCCCACCCGTCCGTCGGTCGTCTCCAGCCGCTCGACGGTGCGACCGGTGCGCAGGTCGACACCGCCGGCCACCAGGGCGGCCTCGATCTCCGCGCCCAGGTCCGCATCGAGACTGCTCATCACCCGGCTCCGGGTGACGAGCGTCGTCGTCAGCCCACGCCGGATCAGGGCCTCGGCCATCTCGAGGCCGATGTAGCCGCCGCCGACCACGACCGCCCGGGTCGGGCCGCCCATCTCGCCGGCCTCGGCGAGGAGCCCGGTCCACACGGCTCCGTCATCGAGGTTCTTGACCGGATGCACCCCCTCGACCAGCCCTCCGGCCGCCGTCCGCGCCCAGTCGGGCACGATCGGCGCGGCGCCGGTGGCGAGCACCAGCTCGTCGTACTCCAGCTCGTCGGGGCCGCCATCGCCCTCGACCCGGACCCGCCGTCGCTCGGGGTCGAGCGCCACCGCCCGCGTCCCGAGCCGGAGGTCGATCCCGGCTGCGCGGTGCTCCCGCGCGGAGCGGGCGACCAGGTCCTCGCCGCCCGGCACGTCCCCGGCGATCCAGTACGGGATGCCGCAGGCGGAGTACGACGTGTGGCCGGTCGCCTCGAGCACAGTGATGCCGACCTCGCGGTCGGCGCCGGCGGCCGCGCGCAGGGCCGTGTGGGCGGCGCTCATCCCGGCGGCGTCGGCACCGACCACCACGATCCTCACGCCCGCGACCCTATGTCCCCCGACCCGTCGCAAACTGAACTGGGTATCACCCCGACCCGGCTCAGATTGAGCCACCAGACGCGCCGACCCGGCGCAAACTGAACCAGGTTGCGCGCCGACCCGGCGCAAACTGAATGCGCGCGCGTTCAATCTGCGCCGGGTCGGCGGTGCTTCGAGTTCAATCTGGGCCGGGTCGGCGCGATCTCAGATTCAGTTTGCGCCGGGTCAGGCGAGGGCGGTGGCCCGGCCGGTGCCGGTGTAGACGGGGAGCGCCTCGACGCCGTAGACGGCCGACAGCTTGCGGAACTCCAGCGCGGAGATGTCCTTGGCCATCGCCAGGTCCGGGAACCGCTCCGCGAGCATCCGGAGGGCGGTGCGCAGCTCCATCCGGGCCAGCTCGGCGCCGACGCAGCGGTGCATGCCCCAGCCGAAGGCGAGGTGGCGGGTCGGCTCGCGGGCCGGGTCGAACTCGTCGAGGCCCGGCGCCAGGCGCGGGTCGCGGTTCGCGGCCAGGAGCGAGACGCCCACGGCGTCGCCCTCCTTGATCAGGGTGCCGCCGATCTCGACGTCCTGCTTGGCGAAGCGCAGGAAGGCGAGCTGGACGACGCACAGGTGGCGCAGCAGCTCCTCGACGACCTGGTTGACCTGGCCAGCGTCCTCCGAGCGCAGCATCTCGCCGGCCTTCGGGGTGGTCGCGATCAGGTAGGCACCCAGTGCCAGCATCGACGCGGAGGTCTCGTAGCCGCCGAGGAACACGCCGTCGGCGATGCCGCCGAGGGTGACGTCGTCGAGCTCGTCGCCGTGCTCCTTCAGCAGCGCGCCGATCAGCCCGTCGCCGGGGTTCTCCCGCTGCTCGCGGACGGCGTTGATGAGGAACTCGCGGGTGTGCGCGGCCGCACCGAACGCGCCCGCGCCGCCCTCGGTGAGGTCGAACCGGGCGACCCCGAGCTCGAGGAAGCGGGCCCGGTCGTCGACCGGGAGGCCGAGCAGGTCGCAGATGACGTCGAACGGTACGGCGAAGGCGAACTCCTCCACCATGTCGACCGGACGCCCGGCACGGCCGGCCACGGCCATCGCGTCGAGCCGCTGCTTGACGATCGCCTCGATGCCGGGCTGGAGCCGGGCGAGGCGACGCATCGTGAACTCGGGGGTCAGATAGCGGCGCAGAGCCGTGTGCAGCGGCGGGTCGGTCATGCCGAGGCCGCCGATCTGCTCCTCGTCGGAGCGGCCTTCCTGCGACACGAACTGGCCGAGGTCGTTGGACCACACCTCCGCGCCGCCGGCGAGCACGTCGCGCGCCTCGTCGTACCCGCTGACCAGCCACACGCCCTTGCCGAACAGGTCGGCGAGCTTCTTCACCGGTTCCTCGGCCTGCACCTTCGCGAGCTCGGGCACCGGGTCGAGTCCCTCGCGGCGCAGCGGGAGCGTGAAGGCGTCGGGCAGGAAGCGCAGCTTGCGCAGGTCGATCCCGTTGCGCATGGTCCGGTTGAGCAGCCAGATGCCGATCCGCTGCTTGGCGGGGCCGAGCACGGGGTCCAGGACCGGCCGCAGCAGCGAGTCGAAGAGAGGGATGCGCATGGGTGCATTTCACCAGACGAGACACCTCGGTGAATCCGGTGTGACCCGGATCGCGTCCCTGACCCGACCCTGAGGTCCGCACCGTTAGCCTGAGCGGGTGCCTCGGACACAAGTGGACTGGGATGCCTGGAAAGCCGTGCTGTTCGACCTCGACGGGGTGGTGACGCCGACCGCCGTGGTGCACATGCACGCCTGGGACGCGATGTTCAACGCCTTCCTCACCCGCAGGACGGCGGAGGACGGCGTCGCCCATGCGCCCTATACCGAGCAGGACTACTTCGCCTACGTCGACGGGAAGCCCCGCTACGACGGCGTCCGGTCCTTCCTGGCCTCGCGTGGGATCACGCTGCCGGAGGGCACCCCCGACGACCCGCCGACCGCGCAGACGGTGTGCGGGCTGGGCAACAGCAAGAACGACGCCTTCGAGCGGATCCTCAGCTCCGAGGGCGTCGTCCCCTACGCCGGCTCCGTGGAGCTGATCCTCGCCCTGCACCGCCGCGGCGTCCCGATGGCGGTCGTGTCGTCGTCGCGCAACGCTCCGGCGGTCCTCGCGGCCGCCGACCTGAGCGCGTACTTCGCGCTCGTGGTGCACGGCGGGCTCGCCGAGGAGCTGGGACTGCCCGGCAAGCCGGCCCCGGACACCTTCGCGTACGCCGCCCACCGGCTCGGCGCGACCAACGCGCAGGCCGTGGTCCTCGAGGACGCCGTCAGCGGCGTGGCCGCCGGCCGGGCCGGCGACTTCGGCCTGGTGATCGGGGTCGACCGCGGCGCCGGGACGGATGCGCTGACCGCGGCCGGCGCCGACCTCGTCGTGACCGATCTCGCCGACGTCGTACCGGACGACCATCCGAACGACCACCCGAACGACCACGCGAACAACCAGCCAGGGGAGAGTCCATGAACGCACCCGAGGGCCCGTCCCACAAGGCGCCTCCGGTCGAGGATCCGCTCGACCGCACCCGGTTCCCCGTCGACGAGTGGCGGCTGGTGGAGACCCGCTTCGACGCCTCCGACCTCGGCACCACCGAGTCGCTCTTCACCGTCGGCAACGGCTATCTCGGCCTGCGCGGCAACTACTCCGAGAGCCGCGACGCCCACCTCGACGGCACATTCATCAACGGCTTCCACGAGACCTGGCCGATCTCCCACGCCGAGGAGGCCTACGGCTTCGCGCGGATCGGGCAGACCATCGTCAACGTGCCGGACCCGAAGGTGATCCGGCTCTACGTCGACGACGAGCCGCTGCAGGTCTCGGTCGCCGACCTGCTGGAGTACGAGCGGGCCCTGGACTTCCGCTCCGGGGTGCTCAGCCGCGACCTGCTGTGGCGCACGCCCGGCGGCAAGCGGGTCCGGATCCGCAGCACCCGGATGGTGCCGCTGGAGCAGCGTCACCTGGCCGTGCTCACCTTCGAGGTCACCCTGCTCGACCAGCACGCGTCGCTCGCGATCTCCTCCCAGCTCGTGAACCGTCAGGACGAGCAGCGTGAGGAGGGGCCGCTCGACCAGAGCGGCGGCAGTACGGCGGACCCGCGCCGGGCCGAGGACTTCGACCGGCGGGTGCTCGAGCCGCGCATCCACGGCGCCGACCCGGAGACCGGCCGGCTCCGGCTGGGCTACCGCACCGCACAGAGCGGGATGACCCTGGGGGTGGTCGCCGATCACCTGCTCGAGTCGGCGTCGCCGTACTCGATGGACGTGCAGGCCGAGGACGACCTCGTCAAGGCGATCTACCGGATCGCGGCCGAGCCCGGGGTGCCGGTGCGGCTCACCAAGCTGGTCGCCTTCCATACGGCCGAGACGGTGCCGCCGCGGGAGCTGATCGACCGCTGCGAGCGGACCCTGGCGCGCACCCACGAGGAGGGCGTCGACCACCAGTACGCCGCGCAGCGGGCCTGGCTGGACGGGTTCTGGGCGCGCGCGGACGTCGTGGTGGCGGGCCAGCCTGCGCTGCAGCAGGCGATCCGGTGGAACCTCTTCTCGGTCCTGCAGGCCTCGGCGCGTGCCGAGGGCCAGGGCATCGCGGCCAAGGGCGTCAGCGGGTCGGGGTACGGCGGCCACTACTTCTGGGACACGGAGATCTACGTGATGCCGTTCCTGACGTACACGATGCCGTGGGCGGCGCGCAACGCGCTGCGGTTCCGCTACAACCTCCTCGACAGCGCCCGGTCGCGGGCGCGCGAGCTGTCCCAGAAGGGCGCGCTCTTCCCGTGGCGCACGATCAGCGGGCAGGAGGCGTCCGCGTACTACGCCGCCGGGACCGCGCAGTACCACATCGACGCCGACATCGCCTATGCGCTCAGCCAGTACGTCGGCGCCACCGGCGACGACGAGTTCCTCGCCCGCGAGGCGGTCGACATCTTCGTCGAGACCGCCCGGATGTGGGCCGACCTCGGGTTCTGGCGCGACGAGACGAGGCGCACCTTCCACATCCACGGGGTCACCGGTCCGGACGAGTACACGACCGTGGTCAACGACAACCTGTACACGAACGTGCTCGCCCGCTTCAACCTCCGCCGCGCCGCCCGCGCCGTGTGGGAGCTGCAGCGCGACGACCCGGCGGCCTACGAGGCGCTGGTCCGGCGTACCGGGCTGACGTCGGACGAGCCCGACGAGTGGGCCGAGTGCGCCGCCGGCATGTCGATCCCGTTCGACTCCTTCCTCGGCATCCACCCGCAGGACCGGCACTTCCTCGAGCGGGAGATGTGGGACCTGGAGAACACGCCGCTCGACAGCCGCCCGCTGCTGCTGCACTACCACCCGCTGGTGATCTACCGGTTCCAGGTGCTCAAGCAGGCCGACGTCGTCCTCGCGCTGTACCTGCAGGGCGAGGACTTCACGGCCGAGCAGAAGCAGGCCGACTTCGAGTACTACGACCCGATCACGACCGGTGACTCCACCCTGTCGGCCGTCGTCCAGTCGATCGTCGCCGCCGAGGTCGGCTACCACTCACTGGCGCTGCGCTACTTCCACTCCGCCCTCTTCGTCGACCTCGCCGATCGCCACAACAACACCGCCGACGGGGTCCACGTGGCCTCCACCGGCGGCGTCTGGAGTGCCCTCGTCGGCGGCTTCGGCGGCTTCCGCGACCACGGCTCCGGGGCGGGCGACCAGCAGTGGCAGCTCGACCCCCGCCTGCCTGACGAGTGGTCGTCGCTGGTCTACCGGGTGACCCTGCACGGCACCCGGGTCCGGGTCACCGTCCGCCCCGCCGAGCTGGAGCTGTACGTCGAGCAGGGCAGCGGGCCCGCCACCTTCTCCGTGCGGGGCGAGCTGGTCAAGGTCGCCCCGGGTGCGCCGGTCGTCGTGCCGCTCGAGCACCAGGGACCGCGGCTGGACGGCGAGCCGCCGTACCCCGCCGGGATCCAGCGCGCCGACGGCACGGTCATCTCCGCGATCGTCCCGAGCGGGTACTGAGGGCTGCGTGAATCCCCGGACATCCCGGGATTCATGCGACCGATCAGTCGGCCCCCGGCGGGTGCCAGTCGGCCCGGTTGGCCAGCCCCACGGCCGCGATCTGCGACGACACCGCGAGCTTGGCGAGGATGGCCTTGACCTGGGTCCGCACGGTGGCGTCGGAGACGACGAAGTGGGCGGCGATCTCGCTGACCGTCTCGCCGAGCAGCAACCGACCGAGCACCTCGCTCTCCCGCCGGCTGAGCTGCTCCAGCCGGTCACGGGCCTCGGCGCGCTCGCGGCTCTGCTGGCGCGCGAGGTCGATCAGCGACGCTCGTTCGCCGTCCGCGAGCACGGGGAGTCCCTGGTCGACGCGGCGGATCGTCGCGAGGATCTCGTTGAGCGAGCCGGACTTGGGCAGGACGCGGCGCGCACCCAGCGCGAGGCACTCGCCCCAGCGTGCCCGGTCGGTGGCCCCGGTGACGACGACCACCTGGGCCTCCGCCTCGACGAGGGGGGCGATCAGCCGGCGCCCGTCACCGAGCGCGCCGAGATCGAGGTCGAGCAGCACCAGGCCGGGCCGCACCCGCAGGACCCGGCTCAGCAGGGCCTGGACCGAGGTGAAGGCGTTCGGCGAGACGCTCAGCGCGTCGTAGCCCTCCAGCTCGAGCGCGAGCTCGAGCGACTCGGCGAAGAGCACGTGGTCCTCGAGCAGGACGACGCGCATCTTCCCGCGCGCCGCCCTGTTCATCGTCGCCACCGCGGCGCGGAAGACCGTGTGCTCACGCGCCCGATTATCAACCGACAGCCCCCTCCGCGACCGCGGAACCCGCAGGTCCGTCGGCGACCGGCAGCTCGACGGTGAAGGTGGCGCCCTCACCGAGCGCGGAGGCGACCCGGACCGACCCGTCGTGCAGCGTGACGATCCGCTCGACGATGGCCAGGCCGAGCCCGACGCCCGGCCGCCGGCGTACGGCGCCGTCTCGGGAGCGGAAGAACTCCTCGAAGACCCGCCCGCTGTCGGCGTCGTCGATACCGATGCCGGTGTCGGCCACCTCGAGGACCACGGTCGGTCGGCCGTCGCGGCCGGCGGTCTCGGCGACACGGACCCGGACCTCGCCACCGGGATCGGTGTACTTGACGGCGTTGGAGAGCAGGTTGGTCACCATCCGGTCGAGGTCCTCCGGGTCGCCCACCACCACCGGCACGCCGGTGACCTCCAGCGACACCGACACCTCCCGGAGCCGGGCCGCACCGTCGTGGAAGCCGATCACGTCGCGGGCGACCGCGCCCAGATCGGTGGGCGCGACCCGCAGGGTCGCTCCCGGACGGCCCAGCTTCGCCAGGGCGGCCATGTCGTCGACGACCGACCTGATCCGGTCCGTGCCGGCGTCGACGGCGTCCAGCGCGGACCGTGTCACCTGGTCGGGAGTGGTACGACGGCGCAGCACCTCGACCGTGTTGGCGATGGCCGCGGCCGTGCCCCGCAGCTCGTGGGACAGCACGTCGATGATGGTGCGACGGTACTCCGCCACCGCATGCTCGCGCTCGACCAGTATCTCCAGGTCGCCCCGCTCCAGGGCGGTGACGAGCGCCCGCTCCGCCAGTCGGACGTACATCTGCAGCGTCTCCCGCTGGGCGGCGTCGGGTCGCCGGCCGTTGCGCGGCAGGTCGACGGACAGCAGGCCCCGCAACAGCCCGTCGTCGTCGCGCAGGAGCCCGCACAGCAGGTCGTCGGGGTCCCAGGCGTCGGGAACGTCGAGCGCGACCATGTCCGGCACCCAGTCGTGCCCGTCGAGGTGGCCGCCCGAGCTGCCGGCGGGCAGGAACCGCAGGGCGCCCCAGATCTCGGCGGGTGCCAGCTCCTGCTCGACCAGGTCCACGGGCGCCCGGAGGTCGAGCAGCCGCGCGCTGGCCTCGTCGTCCCCCACGACCGCGACCGTGTGGAGCAGGCCGTCGCCGACCAGGCTGACCGCGGCGAGGTCGAAGCCGGCGAACTCGCGCACGCCCTCGGCGATCAGCTGGAGGGTGCGCGACAGGGCGGTGTCCACCACGATGGCCTACCCCCGTCCGACGGCTGCAACCATCGTGACAGCGGTACGCCGGGCGGGGGCGGGATCGGCTGATCCGGGTTCGGCTCCGGGTTCGGCTCCGGGGCCGGGTCAAGCGCGGGTCAGGCGCTGGTCAGGCGCTGGTCGGGAGCGTGGGCGCCAGCCAGTCGGCGGCCCAGGACACCGGCGCGTGCCGGGTCCCCACCTCGGTGATCTCCCGGGCCGCCAGCTCGAGCAGGAGCAGTCGGGCCACGCAGTCGCGGTCCTCGAGCGGGACCGGCCAGTCCGCCAGCAGTCGCGGTGCCTCGCGCACCAACGCGGCGCCCGCTCCGCTGGCCCGGCCGTCGCGACGCAGCTGCGTGAGCCGGAAGTGGAGGGTGTCGAAGCCGAGGGGGCGGTTCACCGCGAACCGCTCCCAGCCCCAGGCGAGCACCCGGCCGCCCCCGGCCGCACAGGAGGCGGTGGTGTCCGGCGACCAGCTGCCGTGCCAGGCGCCGCGGGGCAGCGCCTCGAGGTCGTGCCGCTCGGCGAGCAGGCCGAGGGTGGCCACCAGCCGCTCGGTGAGCGACGACGGCTCCAGCCCGGCGAGGGCGGTGCGCAGCTGGGTCGCGTAGGAGCGGTCCAGGTCGGCGGGCGTGACCAGCCGGGCCACCGCCCGCTCCGCCGCGAGCAGCGCCGCCCGGGCCGGCGGCCGGGTCCGGTACGGCGGCGCGCCCGCCTCCTGCACCAGCAGCGGCCGGCCACGCCAGGTGGTGAGCACCAGCACCCGTGGCGCGACGAGTGGCGATCCCCGCTCCGCGGCCTCCTCCAGCGCGGCGAGGACCGCTGCCTCGTCGAGGAGGAGCTGTGCGCTGCCCGGGTCGAGCGCCCACCGGGCGATCGCGACCGGCGCGCCGGCGCCGTCGTAGGCGTGGAAGACCGGGCTGTCGACGGGCGGTAAGGCGGAGCCGAGCACGAGTCGGACCGGACGGCCGAGCGCGTCGCCGATCAGCGTCGCCAGCTCGTCGACGACGCCGAGGGCCTCCCCGGCCGTGAGCGCGGGGCCGGGCTCGGGAAGGCCGGACCCGGCGGTGGATGCTGTCATCGGCGTGACCCTCCTCGATGCCTGCCCACGCTGCTGCGGGCTGCACCGACAGCGTCCTCGATCCGGCAGCCCGTCGGGTGGGCGATGCGCCGTTCTCCCCAGAATTCGGGACGCCGCGGGCGCCGGTGATGCGCCGCACCGGCGGCCCGGACGGGCGACATCCCCAACCTGGGGGATTGCCGCCGTTCGACGGGTCCGGTGGCCGCCGGGCTGCCTAGGCTGGTGACCGCCTCGGATGACGTGACGCCTCGCCGGTTGAGCCAGCGGGGAGGGGGCCGTCGAAGCGATCTCGCGATCGCCGCCCGACGGGTCACGTCACCCGAGGCGCCTTGTCTCGAATCATGAGAACTGAGTCTCACCGACCGGACAGCCAGTGCTTGACTGGAGTGGTGAGCCGGACCGCCGTACCGCCCTCCACGACGGAGGAGCGGACGGTCTCGGCCCCGCGACGCTGGGCGATGCTGGCGGCCGGGACCGCGGCGCAGGCGGCAACCGCGGCGATGGTGACCGCGCCGAGCTTCCTGATCCCCGAGCTGCACCGGCCGAGCAGTGAGGGCGGGTACGGCATGAGCCTCGCCGAGGCCGGGCTGGTCGCCGCGGCGGCGATGGCCGGGATGATGTGCACGCTCGTGCTGTGGGGGCTCGTCGTCGACCGGCGCGGAGAGCGGTTCGCGCTGCTGGCGGGCCTGCTGGTGACGGCGACGGGCGGCGGCGCGGCCGCCGCGCTGGCGCAGCCATGGCCGATGGCGGCGGCACTGTGCTTCGCGGGCATCGGCGCCGCCGCCACGAACTCCGCGTCCGGCCGGGTCGTCGTCGGCTGGTTCCCACCGGAGCGTCGCGGGATCGCGATGGGCATCAGGCAGACCGGGCAGCCGCTCGGCGTCGGCATCGCCGCCGGGACGGTCGCGGTCATCGCCCACCACCACGGCATCGGGCCGGCGCTGTGGGTGCCGACCGCCGCGGCCTCCCTCGTCGCGGTCTACGTCGCGCTCGTCGTGATCGACCCGCCACGACCGCCGGCCTCCGAGGCGCGGGCCGTCGCCAACCCGTACCGCGCCGACCCCTATCTCGCCCGGATCCACGCGGCCTCGGTGCTCCTGGTCGTCCCACAGTTCCTGGTGTGGACCTTCGGGCTGACCTGGCTGGTGGACGATCTCGGCTGGTCGCCGGGCATCGCGGGCCTCGTCATCGCCGGCACCCAGCTGGCCGGCGCCGCCGCCCGGATCGGCGCGGGCTGGGTCTCCGACCTGGTCGGGAGCCGGATGCGGCCGATGCGTGCGGTCGCTGTCCTGGCCGCGGCCACGATGGCGCTCCTCGGCCTGACCGCGACGGGCACCGACGACTCCACGGCGCTGACGGTCGCGGCGGTCGCCCTGCTCGTCGTGGCGTCCGCGGTCACCGTCGCCGACAACGGCCTGGCCTTCACCGCGGTCGCCGAACGGGCCGGGCCGTTCTGGTCCGGGCGCGCGCTCGGGCTGCAGAACACCGCGCAGCACGTCGTCGCGGTCGCCGTCCCGCCGGTCGCGGGGCTGACCATCACGGCCTGGGGGTACGGCGCGACGTACGCCATCGCCGCGGCCCTCCCGCTCCTCGCCGTGGCCGTGGTCCCGGTCGCCGGCGAGCGTCACGTCAGCTGACGGCGTCAGCCGAACGCGTAGTCGACGACCACGGGCGCGTGGTCGCTGAGCCGGGTACCGGCATGCTCGCGGTCGACCACCGCCGACACCGCGGCGCGCGCCAGCGCGGGCGTCGCCAGGTGGTAGTCGATCCGCCAGCCGGCGTCCTTGGCATAGGCCTGGCCGAGCCAGCTCCACCAGGAGTACGGGCCCTCCACGTCCGGGTGCAGCCGGCGCACCACGTCGACGAGCGTGCGCGGGGTGAGCTGCGCGTCGAGCCAGGCCCGCTCCTCGGGCAGGAAGCCCTCGACCTGGTTGCTACGCCGCCAGTTCGCGACGTCCGCCCTCGCGTGCGCGATATTGAGGTCGCCGGTCAGCAGGAACTCCCTGCCGGCCGCGGCCGCCGCCCGGCGCGAGGCCGCCAGGTGCCGGGCGAAGCCGGCCAGGAACGCCATCTTCCTGTCGTACTTCGCCCCACCGTCGGGCGCCTCGCGCATCCGTCTCGGGTCCTGCAGGTGCGCCGGCAGGCCGCCCTTGGGGAGATAGAGGCTCGCCACCGTCAGCGGTACGCCGGCCAGGTCGACCTCGACATAGCGCCCCTCCGCCGCGTGGCGGCGCAGCTCCCGCTGCAGCGGGCGGGCGGGATCGGGCACCGACCAGGTGCGCACGGCGGCGGCCGGCTCACGGGTCAGCACGGCGACCCCGTTGCGGCCGGCGATCTCGCCGGCGTCGTACGCCACCGCGTAGTCGCCGAACGCCGCCTCGGGCAGGGCATCGACAGGACAGCGGACCTCCTGCAGCGTCACCACGTCGCAGCCGCGGGTGGCCAGCCAGTCGCCGAAGCCACGTCGGTGGGCGGCGCGGATGCCGTTGATGTTGGCGGTGGCGACACGGAACGGGTGGGACACCCGCGGGACGTTAGCGATCCCGCCAGCGGGCCAGGAGGTCGGCCTCCCGCTCGATGGTGATGCCGGTGATCCGCGCCGCGGGATCGGCGTCCAGCCAGGCGCGGGTGTCGCGCGTGGTCGCGTCGACCGGGCGCGGGGTCAGCCCCGCGGCGAGAGCGGGCGCGGCGTCGTGGGCCAGCATGCCGTCGTACGCCGGGCGGGGCAGCCAGACCGGGACGCTGTCCGGGCCCGACCACGGCTCGACACCCTCGGCCTCGAGGAAGTCCTGGTCGACCCAGACCAGGTCGGCGTCGGGGAGGCAGGCGGCGAGCAGGTCGCCGACCGGGAGCGCGGGCCCGACGGCGTCGTACGTCCCGCCGGTACGCTCCTCGGCGAGGGTGACGATCCAGGCGGCGAGGTCGCGGACGTCGATCACCTGCACCAGGTCCGCCGGGTCGCCGGGCGCGAGGACCTCTCCGGTGGAGGTCGAGCGGCGCGCCCAGTAGGCTAACCGGCCGCTCGGGTCGCCCGGCCCGACGATCAGGCCCGGCCGCACGACCGCGGCGTTCGGCACGGAGTCGAGCACCAGCCGCTCGCAGGCGACCTTCATCCCGCCGTAGTTCTCGACGCTCGCCATCGGGTCCCGGTCGTCGATGACCGCCTCCTTGAGCCGACCCGCCCCCGGACCGGCCGGGTCGGCGTCGTCGGCGTAGACCGAGATGGTGGAGACGAACACCCAGTGCGCGCCGGGGCTGTGGGCATCCCGCAGGGCGGTGAGGGCGCGGCGCACGTGGGACGGCACGCGCGCCACGTCCACCACGGCGTCGTACGACTCGCCGTCGGTGAGCTCGGCCGGAGCGGGCTCCTCGCGGTCCCAGCGCACCGTGCTCACTCCCGGCGGCGCCGCGCCGGACCGCCCGCGGTTGGCGCACACCACGTCATGCCCGCGCCGGGCCGCCTCCGCCGCCACCGCGCGGGAGAGGAACTGGGTACCTCCGAGAACCAGGAGCCTCATCCGGCCACTATGCCCGACCGCCCCAGCGAGTCCTCCGGACGCCGACCGGCGGTGGTGTCGCCAGGCCCACGAACGTCTTGCCGCCAGGCCTGCGGTGGTGTCGCCGGACTCGACCGCGTAGCCGGCAGCGTGGCGCCCGCGCGCAGCGCATCGAGTGAAGCCCGCGGTCCGAGCGCAGCAGCGTCGCCCACGAACGTCTTGCCGCCAGGCCTGCGGTGGTGTCGCCGGACTCGACCGCGTAGCCGGCAGCGTGGCGGACGCGCGCAGCGCATCGAGTGAAGCCCGCGGTCCGAGCGCAGCGAGGACCGTGCGGCGAACTCGATATCCGACACGCTCGGCTCAAAGAAACTGGCTGGGGTCGAACTCGTCGATGGGGATGATCCGGACCCGCGGCAGCCGCTCGTTGAACGCGTGGACGTCGTACTCCAGGTCGAAGAGCTCCAGGCCGCGCGTGGCCAGCTCCGCGAACGCGCTGTTGCGGAACTCGGTGAACCCGACCAGGCCCACCCGTCGCCCGTCGAGGACGTTGTCGACCTGCTCGATGAAGTCGCCGTCGTTGCTGACCAGGACGACATCGGCCTCGCGGCTCTTCAACTCGTCCAGCGTGCGCTGGATGGCGATGTCGACGACCTTCTGGTTCGCGCCGCCCGACAGCGGGATCGGCCGGTAGCCGATCGCCAGCAGCGCCTGCACGAACGACATCGGCAGCTCGCTGTTGGCCGCCAGGAAGAACAGGCCGTTCGTCGGCTGACCCCACTGCCGCTCGACGAACTGCAGCAGCCGTTCCCACCGCGGCCGCTCCTCGGGCCGTGGCCTCCGGCCGAGGATCGACGTGCCCAGGGTCGCGTCGAGGTTCTCGCCGTCGACCAGGACGTGCGTGGTCCGCGTGGTCTCCATGGGAGGAGGCTAGCCGCCGCCGAACGGCCGGAGCCGATCGACAGCGATCCGATGAGCCCCCTTGATCGGATCCCTGTCGATGCGCGGGGCGCCGGCGGGATGGTTGGGTGGACCGCGTGAGGAGCCCGATGCACCTGAGCGCCGCGGCGGCGCTGTCGGCGCTGTCGGCGCTGTTGGCGCTCGCCGGCTGCACGGGCGGTACGTCGGAGTCCGGCTCCCCGCCGACCCGGCCACCCACCACCCCAGCCACCACCCTCTCCACCACGCCGCCCGCGGCGAGCGCTCCGACCGCGACCCCGCCGGCCCCGCCGGCGCCCGCCCCCAGCCCACCGACCGATGCCCCCGTGCCCGCACCGGTCGAGGGCATCGACGCCTCCCACCACCAGGGCCCGATCGACTGGGAGCGGGTGGCCGGGGCGGGGATCCGGTTCGCCTACCTCAAGGCGACCGAGGGCACCGGGTTCACCGACCCGCGGTTCGCGGCGCACCGGGCGGCCGCCGTACGGGCGGGCGTGGCGGTCGCGGGCTACCACTACTTCCAGCTCTGCAGCGACGGCGCCGCCCAGGCCGAGCACTTCCTGGCCGTGCTCGACGACGGCCCGGACCAGGGCGGGGCTCGCGACGTCCCGCCACCGGCCGTCGACCTGGAGCTCGCGGGCAGCTGCGCCGCGCCGCCACCGCCGCGGACCCTGCTGGCCGAGGTCCGGGAGTTCCTCACCATCGTGGACGAGCGGCTGGGCACCACGACGCTGGTCTACCTCTACCCCGAGTTCGAGGACCGCTTCGGGTTCGCCGACGACCTGGCCGACCATCCGCAGTGGGTACGGCGTCTCGGCGACCGCCCGCCGGACCGCGACTGGGCCGTGTGGCAGTACGCCGACCGCGGCTCCGTTCCCGGTATCGCGGGCGGCGTCGACCGCAACCGGGGAACAATCCCCGTCGGCAAGCGTTGAGTAGTCATGTCCACCATCGACCTCACCGCCGGCAACTTCGAGCAGACGGTTCTCGACAACGAGATCGTGTTCGTCGACTTCTGGGCGTCGTGGTGCGGCCCGTGCCGCAACTTCGCCCCGATCTACGAGGCTGCCGCGGAGGAGCACGGCGACCTGGTGTTCGGCTCGGTCAACACCGAGGAGGAGCAGCAGCTCGCATCGGCCGCGCGGGTCACCTCGATCCCGACGCTGATGGCGTTCAAGAAGGGTGCCCTCGTCTTCTCCCAGCCCGGTGCCCTGCCGGCGCCGGCGCTGGCGCAGGTGATCTCCGCGGTCCGCGACTTCGACGTGGACGCCGCGAAGGCCGTCGACGGTGAGTGAGCAGGCTCCCGAGCCCCACGGGCTGGAGTTCGGCCTCGACACCTTCGGCGACGTCACGCTCGACCCGGCGACGGGCGAGCGGCTCGGCCATCCCGCGGTCATCCGCACCATCGTCGAGCAGGCGGTGCTCGCCGAGGAGGTGGGCGTCGACGTGTTCAACATCGGCGAGCACCACCGCGACGACTTCGCGGTGTCCGCCCCCGACGTGGTGCTGGCCGCGATCGCCGCGCGCACCGAGCGGATCGGCCTCGGTACGGCGGTCACGGTGCTCAGCTCCGACGACCCGGTCCGGGTCTACGAGCGGTTCGCGACCCTCGACGCGCTGTCCGACGGCCGCGCGGAGATCACCCTCGGGCGTGGCTCCTTCACGGAGTCGTTCCCGCTGTTCGGCTACGACCTGGCCGACTACGAGCGGCTCTTCACCGAGAAGCTCGACCTGTGGGCGGCGCTCCAGGGCGAGCAGCCGGTGACCTGGGACCGCGGCGAGCTGCGGGCCCCGTTGCGCGACGCCCGGGTCTACCCCAGCACCGAGCGCGGCTCGATCCCGACGTGGATCGGTGTCGGCGGCTCGCCCGAGTCGGTCGTCCGCGCCGCGCGCTACGGCTTCCCGCTCATGCTGGCGATCATCGGCGGCGAGCCCTCCCGCTTCGCGCCGTTCACCGACCTGTACCGCCGCGCCCTCGACGAGTTCGAGCTCGCGCCGCGCCCGATCGGGGTGCACTCCCCCGGCTTCGTCGCCGACACCGACGACGAGGCCCGTGAGCAGCTGTTCCCTCACTTCAAGGCCAACCGGGACCGGATCGGCGCCGAGCGCGGCTGGGCACCCGCCACCCGGGAGCAGTACGACGCCGAGGTCGACCACGGCGCCCTGTTCGTCGGCTCCCCGGAGACGGTGGCGCGCAAGATCGCGGACGCCGTACGGGCACTCGGCATCCAGCGCTTCGACCTGAAGTACAGCAACGGCACGATGCCGCACGACCAGCTGCTGCGCAGCATCGAGCTCTACGGCACCCGGGTCGCGCCGCGGGTCCGGGAGCTGCTGGCGGTCGAGCCCGCCGGGGTCAGCGGCTGACGGCAGCTGACGCCGGCGCCGCTCACGGTCGACGCCGCCTGTTGCGGGAGCACAAATCGGGCGCGCGACTCTGTCGCTGCGCACGAGCGGGGGCCGCCGCCGGCGAACCACACTCGGTGGGTCGAGAACCCCGAACCGATACGGAGCCCGAGATGCGCGACGTGATGACGCTGGTGCCGATCTTCGCCTTCATGCTGATCCCCGTCTGGATCCCGCTCGTCGCGATGGCGTTCGGCGCCCTCCACGACGCCGTCGCCGCCCCGGCGCGGCTGGCGCGGTCGGCTCGGGGCATCACCGCGCGGCCGGCGCACCGCGCCCCCGGCGGCTCGGTCAGCCCCGTCGGTCCTCGGGTCCCCGCGGCAGGAACTGCGCGGTGAACGCCGGCCAGGCCCCGTCGATCAGCTGCTCCATGTCGAGGTAGGTCGCCTTCCGCACGTAGGCCTTGGCCAGCTCGGTGTCCAGCACCTTGAGCAGGAAGCGGCGCAGCTCGGCGTCCAGGCCGGCGACCTTGCGCAGCATCGCGCCGCGACGGGTGTCGGTCGTGAGCTCGAGGCCGATCTGGTCCTCGCTGGGCGTGGTCAGCTCCAGCCGCAGCCTGAGCGGCGCCTCGGTGTGGACCTCCAGGAGCAACGGGACGACGACCTCCGCGTTGAACGTCAGCCTGTCGAGCGGCAGGTCGAGGTCGAAGACCACACTGATCGGCAGGTCGATCGCATAGGTCAGCAGCTCCCCGGGGACCAGCTCGCCCGTGGTGGGCCGGTAGGTCCCGACGAAGCTCACGCTCGCGAACGCCCGGCCCGGCCCGGCGCCGATCGGCCCGAGCGCGATCTGGTCGCCGAGCACCTGGTCGACGGTGCGCAGGATCCGCTCCTTGTGGAGCACCCGGTGGATCCAGCTGACCCCGAACTGCTCGTACGTCGTCGACGTGGCCTCGACCACAGCACCCCCCATGAATGTCCTGAAACCCCCTCCAGGACTGCTGATTCTCGCTCATCCCCCGGCAGCGGGCGACGGCGGGCACCTCCATCAACGCGGGCGAACCGGCGAGGTCATGCGAGAATCGCGGCTCGCTGACGAAGGAGCCCGGATGACCGACGCGGCCGTGGTGGTGCGCTACCCGACCCCGATCGTCGTACGCTCGGCCGACGTCTGCGCCAAGAGCCTGCTGGTGCTGCTCCTCGTGCTGGCGGTGATCGACCCCGACAGCGGCAACCTGCGCGACAAGGCGGCGGAGGCCCGGGCCGTCGGCTACCCGCTGGCGTCCTTCACGATCCCGGTGGTGTGGCTGCTGGCGTGGAAGGAGCGCGCGTCCTTCCCGTGGCTGCCCGACCTGCTGGTCACGCTCACCTGCTTCACCGACATCCTCGGCAACCGGATGGACCTGTACGACACGATCACCTGGTTCGATGACCTGATGCACTTCGCCAACACCGGCCTGATCGCGGCGGCTGTCATCCTGCTGACCCTGCACCACAGCGCCACCCGGCTGCGCGTGGTCGAGCGCGCGCTGGCGGTCGGTGCGACGGCGGCGATCCTGTGGGAGCTGGCGGAGTACTTCGCCTTCATCAACGGGCACTCGGAGCGGGCGTTCGCCTACGAGGACACCCTGGGCGACCTCGGCCTGGGGGTGCTCGGCTCGGTCGTGGCGGCACTGGTCGTCCACCACCTCTGGGGCCGCGGGCAGCTCCGCGCCACCGCACCGCAGCTGGAGCACCAGGCGCCTCGCTGACCTCGCGGCGGACGGGTGCGGTGTCGGTCCGATCCGTCATGATGGGCGCATGCCGAAGCCTGCCGCCCCGCGCACCAGCGACAGCCACCCCGCCGACAGCCACGACAACATCCGGGTGCAGGGCGCCCACGTCAACAACCTCCGAGGTGTCGACGTCGACATACCGAAGCGCCGGCTGAGCGTCTTCACCGGCGTGTCCGGGTCCGGCAAGAGCTCCCTCGTGTTCGGCACCATCGCGGCCGAGTCGCAGCGGATGATCAACGAGACCTACAGCACCTTCGTGCAGGGCTTCATGCCCTCGCTCGCCCGCCCCGAGGTCGACCATCTGGAGGGGATCACCACCGCGATCCTCGTCGACCAGGAGCGGATGGGCGCCAACGTGCGCTCGACGGTCGGCACGGCGACCGACGCCAACGCGATGCTCCGCGTGCTGTTCAGCCGGATCGGCGACCCGTTCGTCGGCCCGCCGACCGCCTTCGCGTTCAACGTCCCGACCCGCAAGGCCGGCGGCGTGATGCAGACCGAGAAGGCCGGGGGCAAGGTCGAGAAGAGGGTCGTCAAGAACGAGATCTACCTCGGCGGCATGTGTGCCGAGTGCGAGGGTCGCGGCACCGTCTCCGACCTCGACATGAGCGCCATCGTCGACGAGAGCAAGTCGCTCGTCGAGGGCGCGATCCTGGTCCCGGGCTACACCGCCGACGGCTGGATGGTGGCGCCCTACAAGGAGGTGCTGCCGCCCGAGAAGCCGGTCGGGAAGTACACCAAGGCCGAGCGCGAGGACCTGCTGTACGCCGAGCCGCGCAAGGTGAAGGTCGACAAGATCAACATCACCTACGAGGGCCTGATCCCCAAGATCCGCAAGTCGATGTTCAGCAAGGACGTCGACTCCCTCCAGCCGCACATCAAGGCGTTCGTCGAGCGGGCGGCGGTGTTCGCGCCGTGCCCGGCCTGCCACGGGACGCGGCTCAACGAGGCGGCCCGCGGCTCGAAGATCAACGGCAAGAGCATCGCCGACGTGTGCGCGCTGCAGATCACCGACGCCGCGGAGTGGGTGCGCGGGATCAAGGACCCGGGCGTCGCGCCGCTGCTCGCCAACCTGCTCCACCTGTTCGACTCCTTCGTGGAGATCGGCCTCGGCTACCTCTCCCTCGACCGGCCCGCCGGCACGCTGTCGGGCGGCGAGGCCCAGCGCACCAAGATGATCAGGCACCTCGGCTCCGCGCTGACCGATGTCACCTACGTCTTCGACGAGCCCACCATCGGCCTGCACCCGCACGACATCCAGCGGATGAACAACCTGCTCCTCGAGCTGCGCGACAAGGGCAACACGGTGCTCGTCGTCGAGCACAAGCCGGAGACGATCGCGATCGCCGACCACGTCGTCGACCTCGGCCCGGGCGCCGGCACCGGCGGCGGCACCATCTGCTTCGAGGGCGACGTCGACGGCCTGCGCGCCTCCGACACCCTCACCGGCCGCCACCTCAGCTACCGCGCCGAGGTCAAGGAGACCGTGCGCGAGGCGACCGGCGCGATCGAGGTGCGCGGTGCCGCGACCCACAACCTGCGCGACGTCGACGTCGACGTGCCGCTCGGCGTGCTCTGCGTCGTCACCGGTGTCGCCGGCTCCGGCAAGAGCTCGCTCATCCACGGCTCCATCGCGGGCCGCGACGAGGTGGTGGTCATCGACCAGGGCGCGATCAAGGGCTCACGACGCAGCAACCCGGCGACGTACACCGGTCTGCTCGAGCCGATCCGCAAGGCGTTCGCCAAGGCCAACGGCGTGAAGCCCGCCCTCTTCAGCGCCAACTCCGAGGGCGCCTGCGGGAGCTGCAACGGCAACGGGATGATCTACACCGAGCTCGGGTTCATGGACACCGTCGCCACCGTCTGCGACGAGTGCGGCGGCAAGCGGTTCCAGGCCTCGGTGCTGGATCTCCGGCTCGGCGAGCTCAACATCGCCGAGGTGCTCGACCTGCCGGTCGCCCAGGCGCACGCCTTCTTCGCCGAGGGCGACGCCAAGACTCCCGCCGCCGCGGCCATCCTGCAGCGGATGGAGGACGTCGGTCTCGGCTACCTGAAGCTCGGCCAGCCCCTCAACACCCTCTCCGGCGGCGAGCGGCAGCGACTCAAGCTCGCGATGCGGATGGGCGAGAAGGGCGGCGTCTACGTCCTCGACGAGCCGACCACCGGCCTCCACCTCGCCGACGTCGCCAACCTGCTCGGCCTGCTGGACCGGCTGGTCGACGCCGGCAAGTCGGTCATCGTGATCGAGCACCACCAGGCCGTGATGGCGCACGCCGACTGGATCATCGACCTCGGGCCCGGGGCCGGCCACGACGGCGGCACCGTCGTCTTCGAAGGCACTCCCGCCGACCTGGTCGCGAAGCAGCCGACGCTCACCGGCGAGCACCTGGCGGCGTACGTCGGGGGGTGAGGCGCCGCCCCGGCTGTAACTATCTGTTGTTGCCCCTGCCTTACCTGTAGACCGGTGCGGTAGGAGCAACAACAGATAGTTACAGCCGTCCCCCCACTCCCAACGTGGCTCGCTGCCCTGGGCGAGCCGGCGCAGGTCGAGCGCTTCGCGACCAGCTCAGGGTGCCAGCAGGATCTTCCCGATGCTGCGGCGTGACTCCAGCGCATCCCAGGCGGCCATGGTGTCCTCGAGTGGCAGCACCCGGTCGACCCTCACGCGCAGCCGTCCGGAACCAGCAAGCGCGAGCAGCATCCGGGAGTACTCCGCCACCACATCGCTGGTCGGCAGGTAGTCCCGCCCGGCCGTTCGGGTGAGGAAGAGCGAGCCCCGGCCGAGATCGGACGCGCCGATCTGGGCCTCCTTGCCGGACGCGGCGCCATAGAGGACGAGGGCGCCGCGGGGGCGAAGCGTGGCGACCAACGGTTCCACGACACCGGCGCCGACCGCGTCGAACACCGCCGCGACGCCCTCGGGATGAAGCGTGCGGATCTCCTCGGCGAGGCCCCCGCCGTAGGTCAGTACCCGCGCGGCACCCGCGTCCCGGCTGGCGCCGGCCTTGTCCGGCGACGACACCGCCCCGACCACGACGGCGCCGCGAGCGACGAGCAGCTGCGTGAGCAGCAGACCCACGCCTCCCGATGCCGAGGTGACGACCACCGGATCGCCCTGGGCGACGGGCCATGCCGCCTCGCACAGGTACGCCGCGGTCGTGCCCTGGAACAACAGGCCCGCCGCCGTGTCGTCGTCGACCTCGTCGGGCACGCTGACGAAGGAGTCGGCGGGCCCGACGACCTGGTCCGCGTAGCTCCCGGGCACCTTGGACCACGCGACCCGGTCGCCGACCGCCGGCGCGGTGACGCCCGCTCCGAGCTCGTCGACGACGCCGACACCCTCCGTGCCGGGGACGCCGTCGGCCGGTGCCGGCACCCGGCCGCGGCGCTGCATGACCTCCCAGAAGTTCACCCCGGCGCGCACGACCCGCACCCGGATCTGGCCGGCGCCGGGCGCGGGCAGGCCGACGCTCTCGGCGACGGACGGAGTGAGCTGGGCGTCGAGGGTGACACGGCGAGGCATGGGATTCGTTCCCTTCGGAGGTGTGGGCGCGGGGATCAGTGCGGGTGACGGTGGCCGCTGAGCGGCGTGGTCTCTCCGGCCGGGATCCCCACGTCGAAGACCGCCATCAGCTGCGCGAGCGTGCGGTAGTAGCCCACCAGGACGGTGAGGTCGATCAGCTGCTGGGCGCTGAGGACCGCGGACGCACTCGCGAACTCGTCGTCGGTGACGACCGACGACGAGAGGAGGTTCGCGCAGAACGCCGCGGCGGCGGCCTCGACCGGATCGTCGCTGCGGAAGCTGCCCAGCGAGAGCAGCATGAGCTCCTCGTCGGTCAGCCCCGCGGCACGGCCGACCCGTTCGTGCGCCCACCACTCGAACTCGCTGCCGAGCGCCTGGGCCACCTGGAGGATGACGATCTCGCGGACCCGGAGGGTCAGGTCGGTCCGGAACCGGATGGTCGCCCCGAGCTCGCTGAGCACCGCGCCCACGCCCGGGGCGTGCAGCATGATCCCGAACGGCCCGTTGAGGGAGCCGTCGTCGGCCGCCAGCGGGAAGTGCTGCACGCCCTTGGCGCGGTCGCCACCGGCGATGCTGTCGTAGACCGCACGCTGGGCCTCGTCGAGCTGGTCGGGCGTGAGGCGAGCCAGACGGTCGCTCATGAGCGGGCCCCCTTCCGCCCGAACGCCAGCCAGCTGAGCGCGAAGCCGATCAGTCCGCCGAGGATCGCCTGGCCGTAGCGCTCCTTGACCATGGGCAGCACCAGTGCCATCACGTCGAGGTCCGCGGCGGCGGGCGCCGTAGCGGCCGGCGCCGTGGCGGCCGGCGCCGTGGCCGGCGCGCTGTACGCCGACGGCGCGGCGGACCGACCGGACGAGGGTGTCGCCGGGCCGGCGCCCGTCGATTCCGGTTGGTCGAGCAACGCACCGATATTGGCGACGAACTGACCCATCAGCCGGTTGGAGACGTCGGCGATCGCGCCACGACCGAACTGCGCCATCCGACCCGAGATGTCGAGGTCGGTGTCGATCAGCACGCGGGTGCGGGTCGGGCCCATCGGCTCGAGCCGGGCGTGGATCCGCGCATTCGCCGCGGCCTGCCCCTTGGGGTCCTTGCCGGACGCCGCGATCACGGCGCTGCGTGCCGCGTCGTCCTTCTCGGCGAAGTGCGCGGTGCCCCTGAAGTGAGCACCGATCGGACCGACCTTGACCCTGACGTTGCCCAGGTAGGTGTCGCCCTCGCGTCCGTCGAGCGCCGCACCCGGCATGCAGGGCATGATCCGCTCGAGATCGGTGAGCAGGGCCCAGGCCTGGTCGAGATCGGCGTCGATCTCGAACTCGTTCGTGAGCAGCACGTCAGCCTCCGAGTCCCTCGATGACCTCGTCCGCACCGCAGTCGAAGAACGCCATGATGCGGCACGGGCAGGCCTCGCCGCCCTCGATCTTCCACGGGAACGCGCCGATGATCGCGCGCTGGTTGAGCACGGTCTTGAGGTCACCGCCGACGTTCTCGGCGTGGATGCAGCCGTCCTGGAAGGCCAGGTGGTGCATCGGGAAGATGTCGGAGGTGATCTCACGGCCCGACATGTGGTGGGTGTAGGAGTACTCGCCCAGGAACTCCTTGTAGGACATGCCCACGTGCTCTTCGAACTTGGCGAGCAGGTCGGGACGCATGTTGCGGATCGTGGTGTTCATCGGGTGGTCGCCGGAGCCGGCATCGATTCCCCACCAGCGGATCTCCATGTCGGCCATCCACTCCGCGAGCCGGGTGCTGCCGCCGGGGTGCATCGTGAAGTAGCGGACCAGGTCCTGCTTGGGCATCCCCTGGTAGTAGTCGATGAACCCGGTGTGGATGATCAGGATGTCGCCCTTCTTGATCTCCACGTTGCGGGTGATGTGCTCGGGCTCGATCAGGTCCCAGTCGCCGACCACGTCGGAGACGTCGACGATCGCGCCGGGGTGGATCAGCTTGTCCAGCGGCAGCGAGGCCATGTCGAGGCCACCGTCGGTGCCGTGCATCGGTCCGTCCAGGTGCGTGCCGCTGTGCAGCGACGTCTCGATCTTCTGCGACACGATCTGGTTCGTCTGCAGGTTCTGGGTGTAGTAGAGCTTCCCTCCCGGGTAGCCCACCCACCCGGGTGTGTGGATGCCCCACGGGTGGGTCAGGTCGACGATGCGCATGTGTGTCTCCGTTTCAGCCGTAAGCACAGCAGTTCGGTTGGTTGACGTCGTTCGGGCTGGGTGCCCGCAGGTCGGTGGTCGAGCGGCCTCAGGCGAGCAGGCGTCTGAGGTGGGCCGGCCGGATCGGGACGCTGCGGATCGCATCGGGGATCCGCAGTGCGTCGTCGACGGCTGAGGCGATGGCGGCCGCGACCGCCGTGGTACCTCCCTCGCCGGCACCCTTGACCCCGAGCGGGTTGATCGGGCTCGGGGCGTCCTCGGTCACGAGCATCTCCACGTCAGGGATCTCGTGCAGGGTCGGAACCAGATAGTCCATGAAGGTCGTGCAGGTCGGCGTGCCGTCGTCGGCGTAGCGGAACTCCTCGTACACCGCGCCACCGATGCCTTGGGCGACGCCGCCGGCGATCTGCCCTTCGACGAGTGTCGGGTTCAACGCCCGGCCGACGTCGTACCCGACGATGAAGCGCTCGATGTGGAGCTGGCCCGTGCCTCGGTCGACGCGGACGAGCGCGGCGTGCAGGCCGTACGGATAGGTCATGTGGTCGGTGCGGAACCAGCCGTCGGTGGACAGGCCGGGCTCCTCCTTCAGCCGCCCGGCTCCTATCGGCTCCAGCAGCCCGGCGATCTCGCCGAGCGCGAGCGCCTCCTCGGGACGGCCGACGACGACCACCGAGCCGCCGCGCAGCTCGAGCTCCTCCACGCTGACCTTGAGCTGATGGGCCGCGACCCGTTTCGCCTTCTGGGCCAGGTTCTCCGCGGCGTTGGCCGCAGCGGACCCCGCCATGACGGCGAGCCGGGTGGCGAAGGCGCCTCGTCCGTACTCGAACTGGTCGGTGCGGCCGCGAACGACCCGGATCGAGTCGTGCCCGATGTCCAGCTGCTCCGCGACGACCTGGGCGAGGACCGTGTCGACACCCTGACCCACGGACGACGCGCCGCAGGTGAGGGTGACCTGGCCCGCGACGTCGACCGTGACCCTGGCGCCTTCGACCGGGCCGATGCCGCTCTTCTCGACGAAGAACCCGAACCCGAACCCGACCACCTCCCCACCAGCACGGCGACGCTCGACCTCGGCGCGGATCCCGGCGAAGTCGAAGGTCTCGCTGACCTTGTCGAGCAGCAGGGCGTAGTCCCCGGAGTCGTGGACGAGATGGGTGCCCATCGCCTGGATCGGGCGCTCGTAGGGCATCTGGTCGGCCCGGATGAAGTTCGTACGACGTACCTCGGCCCGGCCCAGTCCGAGCTCATCGGCGATCTTGTCCACGAGGCGCTCCCGGGCGAAGGTGCCCTCGTAGCGTCCGGGGGAGCGATAGGTGCCCGCGGGCGTCTTGTTCGTGAGCCGTACCCGGGCGACGACCCGGAAGTGCGGGATGACGTAGGGGCCGGGCAGCATGGAGGCGGTGAGTGAGGCGACCGTTGCGCCGTGGGTCCGGACGTACGCACCCTGATCGAGCGCGAAGGTCGCGTCCAGCGCTTCGATCCAGCCGTCCTCGACCCGGACCAGGGCGCGCATCCGATGATGCTGATCGCGGGAGTGGTTGGTCGTCGTCAGGTGCTCCTGACGGTCCTCGATCCACTTGATCGGCTTCCTCAGGCGCATCGCGGCGACCGCGACCAGCACGTCCTCCGGATAGAGCTCGCCGCGTGGGCCGAAGCCGCCGCCGACGTGGGTCTCCCGGACGAGGACGCGGTGCGGTGGCAGGCCGCACATGGCGGCGACCGCCTCGCGGTTCCAGAACGGCACCTTGGCCGCACCGTCGACCACGAGCAGCTGTTCGGCCTCGTCGTAGACCGCGCACAGGCCACGACACTCCATCGGGACGCCGCTGTGCCGGCCGACGCGCGCGTCCATCTCGACGATCCGGTGGGTCCCGGGCCCGCCCGCCGCGACCGCCTTCGCGAAGGCCCGCTCGACGTCGCCGTACTCGGTGGTGAACTCCGTCGCCTCGGAGTCCTGGGCCGGCAGGTCGCGTCCCAGGCCGGCCGCCCAGGTGGCCTGCTCGGCGTCCACCCAGGGGACGGGGTCGGCGTCGGAGTCGAGGTGGGCGGAGAGCGGCTCGATGTCGAGCTCGACCAGGTCGGCGGCGTCCTCGGCGAGGTAGGCCGACCGGGCGAAGACCACCGCGACCGGCTCACCGACATAGCGGACCTCGTTGCGGGCGAGCACCGGCTGCCGGTAGGGCAGGAGGTCGTCGCGGGGCGTGAGCCGGAAGCCGATGGCCGGCAGCTCGGCGATGTCGTCGTGGGTCCAGGCGGCGACGACGCCGTCGAGCAGCAGCGCCCGCGAGACATCGACCGTGACGATCCGGCCACGCGCGACCGGAGAGCGGACCACGCGCATGTGCAGCTCTCCGGCGCGGACCGTGTCCGCGGCGAACCGTCCGTTGCCCCGCAACAGCACCGGATCCTCGATGCGCAGGGCGCGGGCTCCGATCATGCGGGCTCCCCGCCGACATCGGCGTCGGTGTCAGTGTCACCGTCAGTGTCACCGTCAGGGTCGCCGTTCATGGCCTGCTGTGCAGCGAGCGTGGCCTTGACGATGTTCTGATATCCGGTGCAGCGGCAGAGGTTGGACGAGAGCACGTCCCTGAGCTCGGCCTCGCCGGCGTCAGGATGCTCCTCGAGGTAGCCGGCGGCGAGGGTCAGGAAGCCCGGGGTGCAGAACCCGCACTGGAGGCCGTGATGCTCCCAGAAGGCCTGCTGCACGGGATGCAGCGTCGTGTCGTCGATCGCGAGACCCTCGACGGTGCGGACCGAGGAGCCCTCGGCCTGGACGGCGAACATCAGGCACGAGCGCATGGGCTGGCCGTCGACGAGCACGGTGCACGCACCGCAGACACCGTGCTCACAGCCGAGGTGGGTGCCGGTGAGGCCACAGTCCTCGCGGAGCGCGTCGGCGAGGGTACGACGGGGCTCGACGCTCACGTCGTAGCGGTCGCCGTTCACATAGAGC
Source organism: Nocardioides carbamazepini (assembly GCF_024614185.1). Lineage (GTDB taxonomy): Bacteria > Actinomycetota > Actinomycetes > Propionibacteriales > Nocardioidaceae > Nocardioides > Nocardioides carbamazepini. The sequence goes on along the minus strand of NZ_JAHTLF010000003.1, from coordinate 74,105 downwards.
CGGACGGGCACGGCGCTGGGGATGCTCATCAGTCGGCCTCCTTCTCGGGGCGGGGCACGGGCCGGGCGACCACGTGGAGGTCTTCGCCGTCGCGGATGGCGGCGCGGACGCGGTGCGGCGTCGCGGGCAGGTGGAACACGCCGACGCCGAACGGCTCGAGGGCGTCGCTGATCGCATTGGCGAGCGCTGCGGGCGCACCGATCGTGCCGCCTTCGCCGACGCCCTTGGCGCCGGTGAGCGATGCGGGCGAGATCGTCTCCAGGTGGAGGATCTCGATGCTGGGCATCTCGTGCACGGTCGGCGGCAGGTAGTCCATGAGCGATGTCGTGACCAGCACCCCGCGCTCGTCGTACACGAGCTCCTCGTAGAGGGCGTTGGCCACGCCCTGGGCGACGCCACCGTGGATCTGGCCGTCGACGATCGCCGGGTTGATCAGCCGGCCGGCATCCTCGGCGACGAGGAAGCGGTGGATGTCGACCTGGCCGGTCTCGACGTCGACCTCCACCTCGGCGACATGGCAGGCGTTGGCGAAGGTCCCGCTCGGGTCGTAGAAGCCCACCGACTCCAATGCGGGCTGCCCCTTGTCGGGAAGGAGGTGGGCGGAGTGGTAGACGTCGCGGGCGAGCACGGAGAGCGCGACCGCGTCGTCGGTGCCCCGCAGCCGGGCCGCGCCGTCGGTGAGGTCGATGTCGTCGGGCAGGCCGCCGAGCCGGGCCGCCGCCAGGCCACGCAGCCGCTCGGCGAGATCCTGCGCCGCGAGCATCGAGGCACCGCCGGCGATCACCATCGCGCGGGACGCGAAGCTGCCCCAGCCGTACGGCGTGGCGTCCGTGTCGCTGTCGATGACCCGGACCGCCTCGGGGCTGATGCCGAGCTGGTCGCAGACCACCTGGGTCAGGGTCGTGCGCAGTCCCTGTCCGTGCGGCGCGGCGCCGATGCGCAGTACGACGCCACCCGAGGGGTCCATCGTGAGCAGCACCCGCTCGTACCCGGGCGTGATGACGTCGGGAGAGGCGGTGCGCGGCAACTCGTAGGGCTGGTTGCGCGCCACGAAGGCGGGCGTGCCGTAGCCGGTGCGCTCGGCGAAGCACGAGATGCCGATGCCCAGGTAGCGGCCGGCCTCGCGCGCCGCCGCCTGACGGGCGCGGAAGTCGGACAGGTCGGCGAGCTCGACCGCGGCGGCGAGCGTCTCCTGGTGGGAGGCCTGATCGAGCACCAGGCCCGATGGCGCCCGGTGCGGGAACTCCGAGATCAGGTTGCGGTGCCGGATGTCGACCCGGTCGAGCTCGAGCTCGGCCGCGGCGACGTCGAACAGCCGCTCCATCGCGAGCACCTGCATCGGTCGGGAGACCCCGCGATAGGGCGCGATGGGGCACTTGTTCGTGGTGATGCCGCGGGAGCGCACGGAGTAGTGCTCGACCTTGTAGGGGCCCGGCAGCTCGGCCAACGCCATGAGGGGCTCGACGCCCCACGTGACCGGGGAGCAGCAGTAGGCGCCCACGTCGCACACGAGGTCACCGCGCAGCGCGACGAGATCCCCGTCGGCAGTGAAGGCGCCTTCGATGTCGTAGACCTGCTCCCGGCTGTGCCAGGCGGCGAGGAAGTTCTCCTCACGGGTCTCGATCCAGGCGACGTCGCGCCGGAGCCGGCGGGACACCCAGACCAGCGCGATGTCCTCGCGGGCCAGCGTCATCTTCGCGCCGAAGCCTCCCCCCACATCGGGAGACACGACGCGCAGGTCGTCCTCGGAGATGCCGAGGCTGTCGGCGATGCCGGTGCGCGTGACATGCGGCATCTGGAGCGTGGCGTGCAGGGTGCTGCGGCCGGTGGCGCGGTCGTAGGCCGCGTGGGCGGCGCGCGCCTCGAGTGGCATCGCGCTCTGGCGCGCCGAGCTGACCTGGATCGCCACGACCCGGTCCGCTGCCGCGAAGGCGGCGTCGAAGCCGTCGGTGTGGATGTGTCCGTCGACCACCGTGTTGGGGTCGCCGGGGAACTCGACGTCGTGCACGAGCGGCGCGTGACCGGACACCGCGTGCTGCGTGGAGAGTACGGCCGGCAGCTCCTCGATCTCGACCTCGACCCGGTCGAGGGCATCCTCCGCCTCGGCCTCGGAGTCCGCGACGACCAGCGCGATCGGCTCCCCCACGAAGCGGACCACGTCGGTGGCCAGTACGGGCGTCGCGACCGCGACGAAGTCAGGTCGGTGCAGCACCGCGCGGATCGGCTGCACCCCGTCGAGATCGGCAGCAGTGAACATGGTGACGCCCGGCGGGGCCGTGATCGAGAGGATCCGGCCGGAGGCATGGGCGCTGCGCACGAACCGGACGTGCAGGCAGCCGGGATCGCGGGCGGCCACGTCGGCGACGTAGGTCCCCCAGCCACGCAGGATCGCCGGATCCTCCAGGCGCGGGAGCGCCCGACCGGTCCAGGTCTGCGGCTCGGCGCCCGTCGTCGTGCCGGTCATGGCCGTCCCAGCGCCCGGGGCAGCAGGGCCCGCACGAGATCGCGGCGATAGGCGGCATCGCCGTGGATGTCGCTCGGCGGGTCGACCTCCTCGGCCGCCGCCTGGGCAGCGGCGGTGATCAGGTCCGTCGTCCAGGCCTCGCCACGCATCGTCGACTCCGCCGCAACGCTGCGGAAGGGCACCTCGCCGACGCCGCCGAGACTCACCCGAGCCTCCGTGACGGTCCCGTCGACGACCTGGACGGCGGCGGTCGCCGTGACGATGCCGAAGTCGCCGGCACGTCGGGCGAACTCGGCGATTCCGGCGGTCCACGAGTCGTCGAGGAGCGGCAGGCTGACGCTGGTCAGGATCTCGTCGGGTTCGAGTGCCGTGGTGAAGATGGACCGGAAGAAGTCGGCCGCGGCGATGGTGCGGCTGCCGCGCGCCTGACTCTCGGCGGTGATGTCCGCGTCCAGCAGGGACGCGACGAGACACCACTCCGACGCGGCGTCGCAGTGCGCGAGGGATCCGCCGAACGTTCCTCGGGTCCGGATCGGCAGGTGGCCGACCTTGGCGGCGGCGTGGCGGAGCAGGTGGCCGAGCGGACCGGGCAACGACGTGTTCTGCAGGGCCAGGTGACGCGTCCGGGTGCGGATCACCAGCCGGTCCGCGACCACGTCGGTGCCCGCGATGCCCGGGATGCGATTGATGTCGACGAGTCGCTCGGGACGGGCGAGCCTGAAGTTCATCATCGGGACGAGGCTCTGGCCCCCGGCAAGCACCTTCGTCTCGTCAGGATCGCCGGCGAGCACCGCCAGCGCCTCCTCCATCGAGGTCGGCGCGACGTACTCGAACGGACTCGGCTTCACCAGGAATCACCTCCGTAGGCGAGGGAGTAGACGTCGGTACGTCGGTCCTCCCGGGGGCGGATCGTCGCGCTGCGGTGCTGGGCTCCGCGGACGGCGGCAAGATCGACCGTCACCAGGGCGGAGTCGGCCTCCGTGCGTGAGAGCGGACCCGCCAACAGCTCGCCATAGGCGTCGCAGGCGACAGAGCCGCCGAGCGTCGCCGGTCCGCCGTGCGAGGCGCCGGCGACCTGCGAGACCGCCACGACCGCGACCTGATCGAGGTTGGCCTGGGCAAGCACCGAGTCGACGTGCCGGGTGGCACCGGCGTGCGGGACGGTGCGGTCGAACCCACCGACCCAGGCAGCGGGGGCGATCACGAGGTCGGCGCCGCGCAGTGAGAGGGCGCGCAGGACCTCGACGAACCGGAGGTCGTAGCAGATGCAGACGCCGAGGTTGCCCCACCGGGTCTCGACGACGGGCAACCCGAGGTCGCCGGGGGCATAGACCCCGAGCTCCTCGTCGAAGAGGTGCAGCTTGCGGTAGTGCAGCGCGATTCCGTTGCCGTCGACGGCGACCACCGTGTTGAACAGATCGGCGCCGGCACGCTCGCAGAAGCCGTAGACGACCAGGCCGTCGTACTGGCGCGCGAGAGCTCTCATCGCGTCGTGGGTCGGCCCGTCGACGGGCTCGGCCACGCTCGCCGCCAGACCTGGATCCACGACGTACCCGCTGATCGCGAGCTCGGGCAGTGCCACCACGTCAGCACCGGCCTCGAACGCCGCGCGGACACGGGTCAGTGCGAGTGCCCGGTTGGCGGCCGGCCGGGCGCCGACGACGTCGAGCTGCTCGAGCGCCACGGTCACCGTGGTCGGGGCGGACGCTGCGGTCATGATCGATCAGTCCAGGCCCGGGACGTCGGCAAGATCGCGGGTGATGGCGTCGACATCGACGCCGGCCGCGCGCAGCATGTTCACGTCGGCGGGGCAGGGTCCGCCGATGCTGACCACCCGCTCGCCCCGGTCGGCCGCCACCGCGTGCCAGAAGCCGATCTCGATGTGGATCGTGTCGCCGGGCCCGAAGGCGAGGCGCTCGCCGGTCGTGACGTTCTCGGCCGTCCCGTGACCCTCGAGGATGTGAATGGTGTCCTCGGACACCGCGTGCACGTGCTCGGTGTTGCGCTCGCCCGGCTCCAGGACGACGTAGTTCATGTTCGCCGTGACCGCGCCCTCCCCCAGCCAGACGACGAGACGGGCGTCGCGGGAGATGAACGGGACCAGCAGGCCGGGCTCGTCGCGGTGGTAGGTGCGCACCCCCTCCTCGCTCCGGGCCGGTCCGGGGTCCGCGCCCAGGTCGGGGTCGACCGGACTGGGACCGCCGAGCAGCGTCATCCCGGCCGCGGACTCGAAACGATAGGTGGCGCCGGGACGCACGTGCACCATCGAGCCCTCGGTCAGGGCGCGCCGGTCGACGCGGGACGCACGATGCTCGACGACCTCACCGCGTCCGGCGCAGACGTAGTAGACCGCCTCGCCGGGGTGCTGGAGGAGGACGGTGGTCGCGCTCGCGCCCAGCTCCACGGCGTAGAGGCTGCGGCAGGTGCCGCCGGTCCGGGCACCGACGATCTCGCGCCAGGCGCCGCCGTCGACGTGACCCAGGTCGGGGCCCCACGCGTCCCGGGAGATCACCCGGACGCCTTCGGAGGTGGTGAGGTTCTCAGTCACGGGAGGAACCTAGCATTCAACAGGATTGAATTTCAACGTCATTCAACTGAACTGCCGACCTCCGTCGGACGGGGAATTCAGGAACGGTCGATGTTCACCCAGACCGCAACCGTGTCGACATCGCCGACATTGCTGATCCGGTGAGGCAGCACCGAGCCGTAGGCGATCGCGTCTCCGACCTCGAGATCGTGGGTCTCGCCGTCGAGCTCCACGCGCAGCCGGCCGGCCAGGACGACGCCGAACTCGCGACCCTCGTGGTGCGTGGCGGTGGGGCCGGACGCACTGCCCGGCAGGTAGGTGTTCACTGCCAGCTCGACGCCGGCGGCGGCATCCTGGTGCGCGACCCGGCGGGTCGCTCCCTCACTGGTCTGCGCCACGGTCTGCTCATCGCGCCGGGTGACCGGGGAGTTCTTGCCGTTGTCCGGATGGTCGAACAGGTCGTACATGTGCACGCCGAGAGCCGACGCCACCGAGACCAGGGTGCCGATCGACGCACTGGCGACGCCACGCTCCAGCATGCTCAGCATTGACACGCTGACCCCGGTGCGCTCGGCGAGGTCCTTGAGGGTCAGGCCCTGCCGGGAGCGCAGTCCCCGGATCCGGGCGCCCACCAATGCGATGGTCTGGTCCGCGCTGTGCTGGGGACGAGCGTGCTCACGAGCGTCGACGTCGTCCAGGCCCAAGGTGCCACTCCGCTCTCGGTCGGCTCGGACCGACGGCCCGAGACCTGCATGCTCGCTCCGCGGGGTGACGGCGCCCGCTCCCCTACAATGTCAACCAGGTCGAAAACCCGTTGAGCGGCATGCTAACACGCGGAGGTCGTCGACAAGCGCGCGTAGAGCTCCGGCCGGCGCCAGCCATGATGCCCGGGAATCGTCCGGTACGGCGCCGGCACGATCAGCTGCTCCTCGGTCCGACGCAGGTAGCGAACCCGTTCCAGGTCCAGGTCGGCGGTCAGGATGCCCGGCTCGGACGACCGCGCCAGCACCCCCTCGGGCGAGGCGATGAGGCCGATCCCCCGGGTGGTCTGCTCCTCCCCGGGCCGCCCCGACTCACCCTCCGGGGCGAACTGGTCGCCGACCGAGCGATCCATCAGGTTGACCAGCGTCGCCGTGTAGCAGTGGTTCTCGATCGCGCGGGCGTACACGAGGGTCTGCCACGACTCGGTGTAGCCGAGCTCGTGGATGAGCAGGCCGCTCGGGTAGAGGATCACCTCGGCACCCTGGAGCGCGAGGATCCGGGAGATCTCCGGGAGATGCACCTCCGAGCAGATCGAGATGCCGAGCGTGCCCCACGGCATCTCGATCACCGGGAAGTCGTCGGCCGCGACATAGTCGAAGTTCCACTCCGGGCTGTCCCGGTAGATGTAGGGCCCGATCGGGTGGGTGCGTCGATAGCACCCGCGTTCCTCGCCGTCGCCGTCGAGCACCACCGTGGCGATGTTGTAGGACCCCGGCCGGGTGCGGTCGGGCAACGACGTCCCGTAGGCGACCGCGACCCCGTGCTCACGGGCCGCCGCGGCCATCGCTTCGGCCACGTCGTACCGGAAGGACTCGGTGAACGGACCCGGGTAGTTCTCGGCGAAGGCGAGCAGGTCGACGCCGAGCTCCGCGGCCTCCCGCACCAGGGCCACGGCCCGGGCGAGATTCTCGGACTCACGCCCGCCGAACCGCGCGACCGTCTGCGCGAGTCCGAGCCGGATCGTGGTCACGCGCGGACCCTGCGCTCGAGCACGGGTCGGATGCCGTAGTTGATCGTGAGATGCAGCACGAGCAGCAGGATGACACCGACCATCATCGGTGTGGTCACGATGCTCGCCACGGACTCGGGCATCGCGGACACGATCTCGTCAGGCAGGTACGCCGTGCCGAGCGCGATGATGAACGCCGGAGCGGCCACCATCAGGTTCAGCTCGTCCCACACGACGTTCCCCATCATCTGGATGCCGGACATCGCGATGATGCCGAACAGGACGGTCGACGCGGCGGACAGCACCGGGAGGGGCAGCCCGGCGACGAACAGGCCGACCGACGGGACGAACGCGAGCACCAGGCAGCCGATGCCGGCCGCGAGGGTGACGAAGCGGCTGCCGATGCCCGACACCCGCACGATGCCGGCGTTCTCGGGATAGGACGTGGTGCCGATACCGCAGAACAGGGCGCCGATCGCCGTACCGAGGAACTCGGTGAACAGGCCGCGGTTCGTGCGCTCGACATCGATCTTCTGCCCGCCCCAGCTGCCGATGAGCTGGTACATGCCTGCGGACTCGGTGCCTGCCTGGAGGAACGCGAGGAGCATCAGCACCACGACGGACCATTCGACGCCGAAGCCGAAGGGCAGGAACTGGGGCGTGCCGACGATGGAGACCGCGCCGACGTCGGGGAGATCCCACTGCTGCGTGAGGGCCGCGACCAACGTGCCGACGACGATGCCCCAGAAGATCGCGCCCCGCCGCAGCACCGAGCTGCCGCCGAAGATCGTGAATCCGACGACGGCGAGGACCGTGACGACGCTGATCAGGAAGAACGGCCAGCCGAACCCGGGTGCACCCGGCACGCCGAACCACCCGCTCAGACCGATGGCGGCGAGCTGTCCGCCGATGATCACGAACAAGGTGCCGAACAGGATGGGGTCGGACGCGAGGCGGGCGACGTGACCGAAGAGACCGAGCCGCTTCAGCGGAATCGCCAGGGCCGCGAAGATCAGGCCGGCGACGAACATGGAGCCGAACGCCGTGCCGGGCCCGAACGTGAGACCGGCCGAGATGATCGCCAGCATGAACGCCGCGGTCGGCCCCTGCACGATCGGCAGTCGAAGGAGACGGCTGGACTGGAGCACGGTGATCAGGCCGACCATGAAGAAGCAGCCCTGCGTCAGCCAGCCGGTCTCCTCCAGGGACAGCCCCAGAGCACCGCCGATGATCGAGGGGAACAGCCAGATGCCGGTCAGTGCGAGCAGGTGCTGCGCGCCGAACAGTGCCGTGCGTGGTGCGCTCAGCCGCTCGTCGAAGCCGACCGACAAGACGCCGGCCTCATCATCGACGGCGGGGAGCGGGGAGGGGATGCCTGGGGCCATCGGTGTACCTCGAGTTCATCAGGGTCGAAACACGACCACCTTGGAAGGCTCATGTTTCAATGTGATTGCATTCATGTCAATAGGCTTGTTCTCCGACGGCCCGCTCCGCCGTCCCGCTGTGCGCTCCACGTCGCACCGACGAGCTCAGGCGTGGTTGCGCCAGTGGACGACCTTGGCGTCCACGAGCTCGACGATCCAGTAGAGGATCAGCCCGAACACCATGAGCGCGACGATGACGGCGAAGCCCGCGGCGACGTTGAGCTGGAAGTTGAGCGTCTTGATCAAGACGCCCATGCCCTGGGACGCACCGACGAACTCGGCCACGATCGCCCCGATCAGGGCCAGCGTGATGGCGTTCTTGATTCCGGCGAAGATCAGCGGAAGGGACGAGGGCAGGGTGAGCTTCCGATACTCCTCCCACCGGCTCGCACCCAGCGACCGCATCAGCGTGCGCGCCGCCGGGTCCACGCCCTGCATGCCCACCATCACGTTGAGGAGCACCGGGAAGAAGCAGATCGTCGCCGCCATCACGACCTTGGAGGTGAGCCCGAAGCCGAACCAGGTGAGGAAGAGCGGCGCCAGAGCAACGCGGGGAGTGATCTGGAAGCCGACCACGATCGGATAGAACGCCGTACGGGCGCCCTCGAACATGCCGAGGACCGTCCCGAGCGCCCAGGCCAGCACCACGCCGATCGCGAATCCGGCGAGCGTCTCGGCCATGGTCACCCACGTGGCCTCCCAGAAGTAGCTCTCATCGAGCATCCCGACCAGCTCCTGGGCCACGGCGGTCGGGGCGGGGACGATGATCTCGTTGACCAGCCCCGCCCGGGAGACGGCCTCCCAGACCGCCACCGACAGCAGGAGGACCGAGCTCGGCAGCAGCACCTTGCCAAGCGAGCCGGAGAAGGGCCGCCGGGCGGCTCGGGCCAGGCGCGGAGAATCGGACGTGGTCGCGGTCACGGGTACCTCATGTCGTCGGTCGGTCGGGGCCGGGGCATCAGATGAACTCAGCGATCGCTCGACGCACGCGGTTCTCGAGAGCCACCACGTCCGGCGTACCCACCAGAGCGCGCTCACGCGGCCGCGGCAGCGGCACGTCGATGACCTCGATGACCTCCCCTGGACGGGGCCGCATGCAGACGATCCGATCCGACAGGAACACGGCCTCGGCGATGTTGTGCGTGACGAAGAGCGTCGTCCTGCCCAAGTCGTCGTGGAGTCGTGCGAGCTCCACGTTCAGTCGCTCGCGGGTGAACTCGTCCAGCGCGGAGAAGGGCTCGTCCATCAAGAGCAGCGAGGGATCGGTGACCAGCGCACGCGCCAGACTCACCCGCTGCTTCATGCCTCCAGAAAGCTCCCAGACATGCTTCTCGGCGAACTCCGTCAGGTGGGTCAGCTCGAGCAGCTCCTCGGCGCGCCGGCGCGCCTTGGTCCGGTCGAGCCGCAGGATCTCCACGGGGAGCATGACGTTGTCGATGACCGTCCGCCACGGGAACAGGACGGGAGTCTGCAGCATGATGGCCATGTCCGCGCGGCCCGGTGCCGCGGGCGTTCCGCGTACGTCGATGTGCCCCTGCGTCGTCGACAGCAGGCCCGCGATCATGTGCAGCAGGGTCGACTTGCCGCACCCGCTCGGACCGAGGAAGGACACGAACTCGCCCGGAGCGATATCGAGGTCGACACCCCGGAGTGCTTCGACGTGGCCGCCATCGGCCGTCCGGTACGTCTTGTTGGCACCCGCGATCCGGATTCCGTCCTCGGTGCCGGGCTGAGCGTCCACCGTCACGGCGTGGCACTCCCGAGGTCGGCCGCGTCGAAGTCCGAGTAGTCGTTCACGAACGACTCGACGTCCGTGCCGCCCCCGAGCTCGTCGGCGGAGAGATCACCGTCGACGGCACCGGAGCCGGAGAGCACGTCGATGGTCGTCTGCCAGGCGTCGACGGGAACAGCGCCGAACGGTCCGCCACTCGACGTGACGCCGGAGAGGGCGATGGTGTCGGCGGTGTACTTCGTCGCGAACGCCATGTCCTGACACTCCTGGGGCACTTGGGCGCACGCCATCTGGGTCGCTTCCTCCGGGTGCGCGGCCGCGTACACCGCGCCCTTGGCCCACGCGCGGGCAAGGCCGACGAGCTGCTTGCGCGTCTCCCCGTTCTCGAGGTGCTCGACCGTCGTGATCATGCAGTCACCCGGGATCGCGTTGTACGCCGCCGGCGTGATGTCCCGCGTCACCAGGCGTCCGTCGGCGCTGAGCGTCGAGATGTCCGGATACGAACCGGCGTAGGCGTCGACCTTGCCCTCGAGGATGGCGTTGAGGGACGCCGGCCCCGCATCGCCGATGGGCTGGATCCGCACGTCCTGGTCGCGGGCGAGACCGGCGTCCTCGAGGGAGGCGTTCACGATGGGCTCCTCCCCGCCGCCTGCCTCCGCGATCCCGAGGGTGCGTCCCTCCAGGTCCTCGACCGACTCGATGTCCGAGTCCTCGGGAACGACGATCCGGAAGATGTTCTGCGGCGGGTTGCACATCAGGGCGCGCACATCGGAGTTCTTGGAGAAGGCGATCACCGAGTCCGTGATTGAACTCATGTCAATGAGTTCGTGGTTGTTTCAACACGTTTTAACACGACTGAGACATAACGAGGACGGACCGGCGGCGCGATCACGCACGTCGGGTGGTGAGGCCGCCGCCCGGCTGTAACTACCTGGTATGGCCACTGCCGTACCTGTAGACCGGTGCGGTAGGGGCAATAGCAGATAGTTACAGCTTCACTCCCAGGCCCGGACCGCGTCGGGGTCGCCCGCCACGCCGAGGTCGCGCGCGGCGGCCGAGATGCGCTGCGCGAGGTCCAGGTCGGCGGTCGTGAGGGACTCCGTGTCGTGGGTCGCCAGCCGGACGGCGAGCGCCGGGTAGCCGAGCTTCAGGTCGGGGTGGTGGTCGGCGGCCTCGGCGAGCTCGCCGATCGCGTTCACCAGGGCGAGGCCGGTCGCGAAGGTGCCGGTGCGGAAGACCGCGAAGGCGTGCCACCCGAGCACCCGCCACTCGCCGACGCCCTCGGCCGCGCTGAACCGCTCTGCGCTGATCTGCTCATAACTGCGTGCCATGACTCCGACCGTACGCCGTGCCGCGAGCCGCCCGGGCCGGTCAGCAGCGCCAGTCCGGCAAGGAGCAGGAGCCGGCCGCGCGAGCCGCGTCTTGACGGGTGCAGGAGGAGAGGTCAGGAGTCCTCGGGCAGCAGGCGGTAGCCGATGCCGGGCTCGGTGACGAAGATCCGCGGCGCGGACGGGTCGTGCTCGATCTTGCGCCGGATGCTGGCGAGGTGGACGCGCAGGTAGTTGGTCTGGCGCTCGTAGCCGGGACCCCAGACCGCGTGCAACAGCTCCGACTGCCGCACGAGTCGCCCGCGCCGGCGGGCCAGGGTCTCGACGATCTTCCACTCGATCGGCGTCAGGTGGATCTCCTCGCCGGCGCGGACCGCCCGGGACTCGGTGATGTCGAGCCGGAGGTCGTCGACGGTCACCACCAGGGCGGGCTCCGCCACGCTCGAACGACGGGTCGTCACGCGGACGCGGGCCAACAGCTCCTCGATCGAGAACGGCTTGGTGATGAAGTCGTCCGCGCCGAGGTCGAGCGCCTCGACCTTGTCGTCGGGATCGCTGCGGGCCGAGACCACGATCACGGGGACCGAGGTGAAGGCCCGGAGCCGCTTGAGCACGCTGATGCCGTCGATGTCCGGCAGCCCGAGGTCGAGGAGCACCACGTCGGGCATCCGCTCGTCGACGATCTGCAGCGCCGAGCGCCCGTCGGCGGCGGTCTCGACGTCGTAGTCGCGGGCCCTCAGGTTGATGGAGAGGGTGCGCAGGATCGCCGGGTCGTCGTCGACGACGAGGACGAAGGTCATCGGCCCTCCTCCACGGGTCCGGTCTCCACGGGCACGGCCTCCACAGGTGCGGCCTCCACAGGTGCGGGCGGCCGGGGGAACTCCAGCACGAACGTCAATCCGCCCGCCGGCGTGTCCTCGGTCGCGATGGTGCCGCCCATCGCCTCGGTGAGCCCCCGCGCGACGGCGAGGCCCAGGCCCACGCCGTCCTTCTGCGGTACGTCGCCGAACCGCTGGAAGGGCGCGAACAGCTGCTCCTGCTGGTGGTCGGGCACGCCAGGCCCGTTGTCGCTGATGCGCAGGATCGCCCGCGGGCCCGAGCTGCTGTCATCGATCGCCGTGCCGTCGATGCGGATGTCGGCCCCGAGCGGCGTGTACTTCAGCGCGTTCTCGGCGATATTGGCCACCACCCGGTCGAGCAGCCCGGCGTCGGCGAGGACCGTGAGGTCCCGGGGGACGTCGACCGTGATCCGCTCGTTGCCGACCAGGGGGGCGAGCGCGTAGGTCACCGCACGGCCGAGGCTGACCTCGGTGAGCGTGACGTTGACGGCGCCGGTGTGGATCCGGCTCATGTCGAGCAGGTTGGTCACCAGCGCGGTGAGCCGGTCGGCAGCCGACTCGATGGTCTCCAGCAGCTCGGCCTCGTCGTCGGCGGAGAAGGTGACGACGTCGCTGCGCAGGCTGGAGACCGACGCCTTGACGACGGCCAGCGGCGAGCGCAGGTCGTGGGAGACGGCCGCCAGCAGCGCGGTCCGGGTCCGGTCCACCTCGGCCAGGCGGATCCGCTCGGCCTCGGCACGGGCGGCACGCTGCCGCTCGGCCATCACCTTCGCGTAGGCGGCGTACGCGTTGAGCAGCGCCCGCTCGGAAGCGCTGTGGTTGCCGCCCCGCAGGACCAGGAGCGTGTCGTCGTCGATCGCCGTGGAGATGTCCGTCGCCTCCACGCCCGTGGGTGCCGTGCCCACACAGGCCACCACCTCGTGGCTGCCGCGCTCGCCGCGGCGGAGGATGGCGCCCCCGGTCGCGCTGAACACCTCGCACGCCGAGCCCAGCAGTCCGGCCAGGTCGTCGCTGGAGTTCAGCAGGCTGTGGGCCAGGACGGTCAGCGCGTCGGCCTCGGCGCGCGCCTTCCTCGCCTCGGCGGAGCGGCGCGCGGAATGGTCGACGACAGTGGCGACGGCGATGCCGACGACCACGAACAAGGCGATGGCCAGCGCATTGCCCGGCTCGGCGATGGTCAGCTCGTAGAGGGGCGGTGTGAACAGGAGGTTGAGGAGCAGGCCGCTGCTGAGCGCGGCGATGACGGCCGGCACCAGCCCGCCGATGAGTGCGGTGGCCACCACCACGGCCATCAGCACCATCGCCTCGGAGGGCAGCCCGTGGAACCGGTCGGTGAGCTTGAGGAGGCCGCTGACGGCCAGCGGCGCGATCAGGGCGAAGAGGTACCCGCTGATCTGACGGCGGAACCCCAGCAGGCTCTCGCGCTGGGGCGGACCGAGCCCCCGGCGCCGGACGTAGTCGTGGGTCACGATGTGGACGTCGATGTCCCCCGAGGCGGCGATCACCCGTTCGCCGATCCCGGGCCGCGCCAGCGCCGAGAGCCGACCCCGGCGGCTGGCGCCGATGATGACCTGGTTGGCGTTCTCGGCCCGCGCGAACTCGAGGATCGCCTCCGCGGCGTCGTCGCCGACGATCGTGTGGAGGCTGCCGCCGAGGTCCTCGGCCTTCGCCTGCAACGCGGCGAGCCGGTCGGGCGCGACGCCACTGAGGCCGTCGTGCCGGGTGACGTAGAGGGCCTGCCACTCGCCGCCGGCGCGGCGCGAGGCGATCCGGGCCGCCCGGCGCATCAGGGTCGCTGACTCGGGGCCGCCGGTCACCGCCGCGATGATGCGCTCGCGGGTCGCCCAGGTGCCCTTGATGTCGTGCTGGTCGCGGTAGCGCTCCAGGCCCTCGTCCACCCGGTCGGCCAGCCAGAGCAGCGCCAGCTCCCGCAGGGCCGTGAGATTGCCCTCGCGGAAGTAGTTCGCGAGGGCCGCGTCGACCTTCTCGGGGGCGTAGATGTTGCCGTGCGCCATCCGCCGGCGCAGCGACTGGGGGCTCATGTCGACGAGCTCGATCTGGTCGGCGGACCGGACCACCGCATCGGGCACCGTCTCGCGCTGACGCACCCCCGTGATCGACTCCGTCACGTCGTTGAGCGACTCGAGGTGCTGGATGTTGACGGTCGTGATGACCTCGATGCCGGCGTCCCTCAGCGCCTCGACGTCCTGCCAGCGCTTCTCGTGCCGGCCGCCCGGGACGTTGGTGTGCGCCAGCTCGTCGACGAGTACGACGCTCGGGCGCCGCGCGAGGATGGCGTCGAGGTCCATCTCCTCCTGGACCGTGCCGCGGTACGCGACCCGGGCCCTCGGCACCACCTCCAGATCACCGAGGGAGCCGATCGTCTTCCTGCGGCCGTGGGTCTCGACGTAGCCGACCACGACGTCCGTGCCGCGGTCACGACGCCGGTGGCCCTCGTCGAGCATCGCGTAGGTCTTCCCGACCCCGGGTGCGGCACCGAGGTAGACCCGCAGCCGTCCCCGGGTGTCGGCCGTCTCCATGAGCCCAGTCTCTACCTGTCGCGCCGGCGGCGCGTACGGGACCTCACGCCGTCGCCCGGAGGATCGCGACGTTGAGCGTGAGGACGTTGACCCCGGGCTCGCCGAGGAACCCGAGCACCCGGCCCTGGGTGTTCTCGTCGATCAGGCTCCGCACCGTCGCGAGGGAGAGGCCGTTCGCCTCCGCCACCCGGGCCGCCTGGAGCTCGGCGTAGGCGGGTGAGATGTGCGGGTCGAGCCCGGAGCCCGACGCGGTCACGGCATCGGCCGGAACGGCGGACTCGGCGACGCCCTCGGTCTCGGCGACCGCCGTACGACGCTCCGCGACGGCTGCGTCGAGGTCGGGGCTGAGCGGCCCGAGGTTGCTCGGTGCCGAGGCCAGCGTGTCGTAGTCGTTGGGCGAGGGGCGGGAGTGGAACCACTCCACGCCGGTGAGGCTCTGCCCGAGCAGCGCGGATCCGACGACCTGGCCGTCGACCCGGACCGGCTGGCCGTCGGCCCGGTCGCCGAGGGCGCGCCCGACGCCCCACACGAGTACGGGGTAGCCGATCCCCAGGATAAGTGTGAACACGACGAGGAGCCGGAGGGCGGCCACGGACTGGCGGGCGAGGTCGGAGAGTGTCGAGGAGATCATGGTGATCAGGCCCTTCTAGGAGCCGAGGCCGGGGAGGGTGGAGACGAGCAGGTCGATGAGCTTGATCCCGGCGAACGGCACGAGGACACCGCCGAGGCCGAAGACGTAGATGTTGCGGCGCAGGATCGAGGTCGCCGAGGCCGCCTTGAACCGGACGCCCCGCAGCGCGAGTGGGATCAGCCCGACGATGATGAGCGCGTTGAAGATGACCGCGGACAGGATCGCCGACTCCGGCGTCGCCAGGCCCATGACGTTGAGGCGGTCCAGGGACGGGTAGGCCGTCACGAACATCGCGGGGATGATCGCGAAGTACTTCGCCACGTCGTTGGCGATCGAGAAGGTCGTCAGCGCACCACGGGTGATGAGCAGCTGCTTGCCGATCTCGACGATGTCGATGAGCTTCGTGGGATCCGAGTCGAGGTCGACCATGTTGCCGGCCTCCTTCGCCGCGGCCGTCCCGCTGTTCATCGCGACCCCGACGTCGGCGGCCGCCAGCGCGGGGGCGTCATTGGTGCCGTCGCCGGTCATCGCGACCAGGCGGCCGCCCTCCTGCTCCTTGCGGATGTAGGCCAGCTTGTCCTCGGGGGTGGCCTCGGCGAGGAAGTCGTCGACGCCCGCCTCGTCCGCGATCGCCCGGGCGGTCAGCGCGTTGTCGCCGGTGATCATCACCGTGCGGATGCCCATCGCCCGCAGCTCGGCGAAGCGCTCGGTCATGCCCTGCTTGACGACGTCCTTGAGGTGGATCACGCCCAGGACGAGGCTCGGGCCGTCCGTGGTCCGCTCGGCGATCACCAGCGGGGTGCCGCCCGCCTTCGCGATCTCGTCGATGGTGTCGATGACCGCCGCGTCCGGTTCGGTGCCCAGCCAGCCGGCGACGGCCGAGCCGGCACCCTTGCGGATCCGGGTCCCGTCGACGAGGTCGACACCGGACATCCGGGTCTGGGCGGTGAACTCGACGAACTCGGCGCCCGCGGGGAGGTCCCGGTCGTCTGCGCCCAAGGTCAGGGCGAGCTCGACGATCGACCGGCCCTCCGGGGTCTGGTCGGCCAGGCTCGAGATCCGGGCCGCGTCACGCAGGCGCGTCTCACTCACGCCCGGAGCGGGGACGAACCGGGCGGCCTGCCGGTTGCCGTAGGTGATGGTGCCGGTCTTGTCGAGCAGCAGCGTGCTGACGTCGCCGGCGGCCTCGACGGCCCGGCCCGACATGGCGAGGACGTTGACCCGGACCAGCCGGTCCATGCCGGCGATGCCGATCGCCGAGAGGAGGGCGCCGATCGTGGTCGGGATCAGGCAGACCAGCAGGGCGATGAGGACCACGAGGTCCTGGGGAGCGCCGGCGTACTCGGCCATCGGCGCCAGGGTGGCGACGGCGGCGAGGAAGACGAGGGTCAGGCTGGTCAGCAGGATCGAGAGCGCGATCTCGTTGGGCGTCCTGCGCCGCGAGGTGCCCTCGACCAGGGCGATCATCTTGTCCAGGAAGGTCTCGCCCGCGGCCGCCGTGACCCTGACGACGATCCGGTCGGAGAGGACGCGGGTGCCGCCGGTGACGGCGCTCCGGTCGCCACCAGCCTCGCGGATGACCGGCGCGGACTCGCCGGTGATCGCCGACTCGTCCACGGAGGCGATCCCCTCGACGATGTCGCCGTCGCCGGGGACCACCTCGCCCGCCTCGACGACGACCAGGTCGCCGACCTTCAGCTGGGTACCCGGCACCCGGGTCTCCCCGCCGGTGGCGTCGAGGAGCCGGGCCACGGTGTCGGATCGCGCGGCCCGCAGCGACGCGGCCTGGGCCTTCCCACGTCCCTCGGCGACGGCCTCGGCGAGATTCCCGAAGATCACGGTCAGCCACAGCCAGGCCGCGATCGCCACCGTGAACACGCTGGGATCCGCGATCGCGGCGACGGTGGTGCCGATCGAGCCGAGCCAGACGAGGAACATGACGGGCGAGCGCCACAGGTGCCGGGGGTCGAGCTTGCGCAGCGCCTCGGGGAGCTGCGCGACGCCCTGGGTGAGCAGGACCCGCAGGCTCATGCCCGCGGCGGTCCGGTGCACCGGGGCGGGGGCGTGCTCGGTCCGCTCGGGGTCGCGGACGGGCGTGGTCGTCTGGTCGGTGCTCGGATCGGGGTCCCCGCGATGTTGTTCGGCGGAGGAGCGGAGCGGGGGAGTCGAAGAAGATCGTGGGGTGATCATGCGAGGGCCTCTGCGATCGGTCCGAGGGCGAGCGCCGGGAAGTAGGTGAGGCCGGTCATGATCACGATGACGCCGACCAGCATCCCGACGAAGAGTGGCTTGTGGGTGGGGAGGGTTCCGGCGGTCACCGGGACCTTGCCCTGCTGGGCCAGCGAGCCGGCCAGGAGCAGGACGAGCACGATCGGGATCAGCCGGCCGAGGAGCATCGCCAGACCGAGCGTGACCTGGAAGAAGTCCGAGGTGACCGTGATGCCGCCGAAGGCGCTGCCGTTGTTGTTGGCGGCCGAGGTGTAGGCGTAGAGCACCTCGCTGAACCCGTGGCCGCCCGCGTTGCCCATCGCGTCGGCGGTGGAGTCGCGGGAGATGGCCACTCCGGTGCCGATCAGCACCAGCGCCGGGGTGGTGAGCGTGTAGAGGGCGACGTACGTCATCTGCCGGGCGCTGATCTTCTTGCCCAGCAGCTCGGGGGTGCGCCCGACCATGAGGCCGCAGATGAACACGGCCAGGATCGCCATGACCAAGATGCCGTAGATGCCCGCTCCGACACCGCCGGGCGCGATCTCGCCGAGCATCATGTTCAGCAGCACCGTGCCGCCGCCGACCGGGGTCATCGAGTCGTGGGCGGAGTTGACGGCACCGGTCGAGGTGCCGGTCGTGGCCACCGCGAACAGGGCCGAGCCCCACTCGCCGAAGCGGGTCTCCTTGCCCTCCATGGCGGCGCCGGCCACCTGCGCCGTCGGCGACTGCGCGCTGACCTCCGCCCAGGTCGTCAGCGTGAGCGCCGCGAGCATCAGCACGCCCATCGCGCCCAGGACGGCCAGGCCCTGCCGACGGTTGCCCAGCATCGTGCCGAGAGTGCGGGTCAGCGAGATCGGCAGGACGAGGATCAGGAAGATCTCGAACAGGTTCGTGAAGGCGTTGGGGTTCTCGAACGGGTGCGCGGCGTTCGCGTTGAAGAAGCCGCCTCCGTTGTTGCCCAGGTTCTTGATGACCTCCTGGCTGGCGACCGGCCCACCCGGCAGCACGTGGTCCTGGCCCGCCAGGGTGGTCATGGTGCTGTCCTGGAAGCTCTGGATGACGCCGCCCAGGAGCAGGACGACCGCACCGACCAGGGCGAGCGGCAGCAGGATCCGGAGCGTGCCCCGGGTCAGGTCGACCCAGAAGTTGCCGAGCGAGCCGCTGCGGACCCGGGTGAAGCCGCGGATCAGGGCGACCGCGACCGCGATGCCGACCGCAGCGGACAGGAAGTTCTGCACCGCCAGCCCGGCCATCTGGGCCGTGAAGCCGAGGGTCGACTCACCGGCGTAGGACTGCCAGTTGGTGTTGGTGACGAACGAGATCGCGGTGTTGAAGGACATCCAGAACGGCATGCCCTCGAGGTCGCGGCTCATCGGGAGCTGCGCCTGCGCCAGCAGGATGCCCATCAGCAGCACGATGCTGGCGAGGGAGAACCCCACGACGCTGAGGGCGTAGGCCTTCGGGCTCTGCTCGGCATCGGGGTTCACGCCCGTCAGGCGGTAGACCCCGCGCTCGACCCGGAGGTGCTTCCCGCTGGTGAAGACGCGCGCCATGTAGTCGCCCAGGGGCACGTACACGATCGCGAGCAGGGCGATGAGGGCGGCGATCGACAACAGACCGCCAGCGGTGTCGGACACTAGAAGCGCTCCGGAAGGATCAAGGCCAGGAGCAGGTAGATCGCGACGGCGATCACCCCTGCTATCAGGAGGCCGGCTTGCATGCTCATGGCTCCAGCAAAGTGCCGCCGACGGTGGGAACGAGCCGTGTTGACGCGTTCTTGACGCCGCTTGACGCGCATTTGCCGAGCCGACGGCAGCTGTAACTATCTGTCGTTGCCACTACCGCACCGGTCTACGGGTACGGCAGTGGCAACAACCGGTAGTTACACGTGTCGGTGCACCCGCCTGGGAGGATGCGACCCGTGGGCGACGTCTTCGACTGCGAGATCCAGGCGCGGATGCGCGACATCAACCTCGGCGGCCACGTCGACAACGTGGAGGCGCTGCGGGTGCTCGACGAGGCCCGGCTGCTGTTCTTCCGGCACGCGGTGCTGACCGCGGACAACGAGCGCCGCGGCCTGCTCCGCGACCTCCCGTCCGGCGTCGCCGAGCTGGTCGGCGCGCAGCGCGTCGACTACCACTCCGAGATGCGCTTCGTCGCCTTCCAGCCCTTCCTGGTCCGGATCTGGGTCAGCCACGTCGGACGGTCCTCCTGCGCGGTCTCCCTCGAGCTGCGGGTCGCGCCGGACCACGCCCCGGCCGTCGTGGCCGAGACCTCCACGGTGTTCTGGGACACCGCGGCCGGCTCGGCATGGCCGGTCTCGGACGCGGTGCGCGCCGCCCTGGAGTCGTACGCCGGGCCGCCGGTCGCGCTCAGGGACCGGCCCGGTCGCTGACCTCCCCGGCGGCTGCCTCCCCGGCGGCTGCCTCCCCGGCGGAAGCCTCCCCGGCCAGGCGCCAGGCCAGCGCCACGAGCAGCACCAGCGCCGCCAACGCGAGGATCCCGGCGACCGCCGCGTCGAAGGCGGCGGCATGCCAGCCGGCATCGAGGTTGACGAGTCCGGCGGCGAGCGAGACCGCCGTCGCGACGGCGAACCCGGCCGGCAGCGTCGCGGCGGGGAGCCGCCGCGACCGCGGCGTACCTCCCCGGGAGCGGCGAACGTGCAGCACGATCGCCAGCGCGGTCACCAGCAGGCCGACGATCCCCGACGCGAACTGCGCCCACTGCTGACCGGGCAGCGGACCGTGCGTCTCCTGCAGCCACCCGACCTGCCGCACGCCCCAGCGGCCCGGGTGGGTGAAGGCGTCCCAGACGACGTGGGTCATCGACCCGAGGACCGCGGCGAGCGGCGCGAGCAGCCAGGCGCCGCGGCCGATCCGGGCTCGGCTCGGGAGCCGGTCCCGGACGAGGGCGGGTGTCGTGTCGACGAGCGCGTCGCGACCCCACCGGTCCCAGAACGCCAGCAGCACGACCGTGACAGCGAGGTCGACGGTCACGATCCCCAGCGGGCTGTGGGTGAAGTCGTAGAGCGCCCAGGTCCGCGCGAGCACCGGCAGGTCCGGGACCATGGAGCCGATGACCATCGCCGACAGGGGCAGCCCCAGGCCCCGCAGCGGCAGGACGGCGGCCGGATGGGCGAGGGTGACGGGCACGTCAGTCCTCCGTCCCGTTCCTCGAGGCCAGCTCCAGCTCGGCGGTCAGCTCCTGTCCGACCTCGATCCCCTCGGCTCGGCGTACGGCGACGCGCAGCGGCACCAGGTAGCGCCCGTCCTTGGGGAAGAGTGCCGTGCGGAAGCCGGTGGCACCGATCCGGACGTCGACCGCCACCTGCCCCCAGTACTCCAGCCCGCGAGCGGCCTCCTTGATGTCCTCGCTCTCCTCGTCGGGGACGGCGAGGAAGACGAAGGGCGCGGGTCCGCGCCACTCGATCACGGGACCGGTGCAGGAGAAGGGCACCCCGGACACGGTAGCCGTCGCAGTGGCCGGGGCCGTCGTGCTACCCGAACGGGCGCCCTCCCCGACGTCGGTCAGCCGCGCAACCGGGCCGCGATCTCGTCGTACCCGCGCCGCTCGGCGTGCCGCAGCGGCGTGACGCCCTCGCGGTCGGTGATGGCCGGGTCGGCGCCGGCGGCGAGAAGGACCCGGACGATCTCCTGGTACGGCTCGCTGCCGTCGCCGAGGATGATCGCCTCGAGCATCGCGGTCCAGCCGAGGTCGTTGACGTGGTCGATGTCGACCCCGGTCTCCACGACCCGGCGGATGTAGTCGACGTGGCCGCGCTCCCCGGCGGGGATGGGCGAGAGGCCGCCGTACCGGTTCTCGATCGACAGGTCCGGCTCGGCCGGGAGCAGCGCCTCGAGCATCGCGACGCTGCCGGTCACGCCGGTGACCAGCCACGGGGTGTCGTGGCGGTCGTCGAGGGCGTCGGGGTCTGCGCCCATCGCCACGAGGACCTCGGCCACGGCGACGTGGTCGTACGTCGACGCCAGCAGGAGCGCGGTGCGCTCGTGGTCGTCCCGGGCCTCGATGTCGGCGCCCGCCCGGAGCGCGACGGCCACGGCGTCGGCGTCGCCGGTGCGGGCTGCGCGCAGCAGCGCGGCGTCGGCGTCGGCAGGCAGGTCGGCGGTGGTCACGGTGCTCAGGATCCTCTCCAGGCCGTCGTACCCGCGCTCGCGGGCCATCTGCAGCGGGGTCAGTCCCGCCGATGGCGAGACCGCGTCGAGCTGGACGCCGCCGGCGGCCAGCACCCGCACGGTCGTGGCATAGGACGGCGTGTCCTCGCCGAGCCAGACCGCCTCGTGGATCGCCTGGTAGCCGATCCGGTTCACGTGGTCGCGGTCGATGCCGGCCCGGAGCAGCTCACCGACGACGAGACCGTGGCCGCGCTCGGCGGCCCGGATCAGGCCGGTGCCGTTCCAGCTGTCCTTGTCGTCGATCTCCGCTCCGTTGCGCAGCGTCAGGCGCAGCAGCTCGAGGTGTCCCTCGCTGGTGGCGACGAGGTACGCCGACTGCTCGGTGTCATCCTTGGCGTTGACGTCGGCGCCCTGCCGCACGAGTCTGCGGGCAGCCTTCACGTCGTCGGCCCAGGCAGCATCGCGGAGCCGCTGGTCGAGCTCGGCCTGCGGGACGGCAGGGGCCTCCGAACCGGCCGAGGCCGGCTCGGAGGGCGTGGCCGGGCCGGAGGGCGTGGCCGCCGGGCTCGTCGTGCGATCCCCGCCGGCGGACGGGTCCGCCGTACCGGCGGGGTCACCGCCCCCGCACGCGCCCAGGACGAGCGCGAGCGGGAGGGCCACGACGAGCCGGCGCCTCATCGGGTCGGGTCCGCGATGACCTCGTAGGGACCGGAGGCGATCTGCTCGTCGAACTTGCTGTCGACGTACAGGATCTGGCCGCGGAGCTCCTTGGCGGTCGTGAGCACGCGGTCCGGTGAGGTGGCGCGCTGGCGGATCAGCTTCGCCTTGCGGCCGTCGGCGGACAGGCGCAGCGTCGCGACCTGCCTCTTGAAGTTGCGCACGACGGTGAGGCGGTCGCCCTGCAGGACCAGGCCGTCGGCGTCGGTGAGGTCGGCGCCGCCGGTCCTGACCTGGCTGACCTTGCCGGTCGCCAGCGAGAAGCGCCACAGGCGGCCGGTGTTGCCCTGCGCGACGACCAGCGCCTTCTGGTCCTCGCTGACGACGATGCCGCCGAGGTTGAAGCCGGGCTGGCCGGCGATCCTGTCGCTGGCGTCGGCCCAGAGCCTCACGCCCCAGCCCAACTTGTCCTGGGCTACCCGGTAGATCTCGGCGTCCTTGGAGTTGGTGAAGTACGCCGCACCGTCGGGGCCGATCGCGACGTCGTTGAGGAACACCGGCTTGCCCGGGATCTGCAGGGCGGCGAGGAGCCTGCCCGACTTCGAGTAGACCCACAGGTCCGGGCGGGCCGCGTTGTCGGTGCCCGCCGGGTCGATGCCGTTGGGGCCGCCGTTGCTGATGCCGTTGGGGCCGCCGGCGACGTAGACGCGGCCCTTGGCGTCGACGGTGACGCCGCGGGCGGTGAACCGGCCGTCGGTGCCGTTGCCGGCGATCCACTCGCGCGTCCGAGCGGTGCCGACCGTGCCGCGGTGGAGCTCGCCGCCGGTCACCTCGCTGACGTAGAAGCGGCCGCGCTTCTCGTCGGCGCCGATGCCCTCGAACTTCGAGCCGGCCGGGTTGTTCGCGTCGACCGGGTCGCCGGTGAGCAGGTAGCTCGCGGCGCGGCCGTGGTCGCGGTCCGCGGCGGTGGCGGCCGTCGTACCGGCGAGACCGGTGAGGCTCGCGGTGGCGGCGGTCGCGACGAGCAGGGAGCTGGTGATGAGGTGGTTGCGCTTCATGTCCACCACTCTGCGGCGTCGACCGGGGCCCGCACGTCGGGCAGCCGGCTACCGCCCGATAGCCAATCGGTTGATGCCGTCCTCGCCCCATCCTCCCTACGCTGGTCCCGTCATGTCCGTCCTCCAGCCCGCCCGCCGCCCCGGCGAGCACGGCATCCTCGCCCCGGCGAGCCGCCTCGACCGATGGCTGCTCGTCGTCCTGGTGGTCCTGCTCGTGACCTGCGCGGTGCGGTACGTCGACCGGCACGCCCTCGACGCGGCCGGGGTCGCCGTCCTGGCCGGCGCGCTCGTGCTCGGCCTCGCCTACGCCACCCGCGGGCTGCTGGCCGACCGGAGCTGGTGGCCGACCGTGTGGGTCACCGGCATGGTCGTCCTGTGGGGCGCGCTGACCGCGGTGGCACCGTCCTTCGCGTGGTGCGCGGTCCCGGTCGCCTTCGCGGTGCTGCGGGTGCTGCCCTTCGCGTGGGCGGTCGGCACGGTGGTGCTGATGACCGTGCTGCTGACCGCCGCCTGGCAGCGGATCACGACCGGCTTCGACCCGGTCCAGGTCGCCGGGCCGATCGGCGTCGGGCTGGTCACCGTGCTGGCCTACCGCGCGCTGGACCTCGAGTCGCGGGCCAGGCAGGACCTGCTCGACCAGCTGGTCGAGGCCCAGGCCGAGCTGGCCGAGGAGCAGCACCGCACCGGCGCCCTCGCCGAGCGGACCCGCCTCTCGCGGGAGATCCACGACTCCGTGGGACAGGGCCTGTCCAGCATCAACCTGCTGCTCCAGGCGGCCGAGCGGGCCTGGTCCACCCAGCCGGCTGCGGCCCGCGAGCACGTCCGCACCGCCGCGGCGACCGCCCGCGACGGCCTCGACGAGGTGCGCCGCGTCGTGCGCGACCTGGCCCCCGCCGACCTGGCCGGCGACGTCACCGGCACCGCGCTGCCCGCCGCCCTGCGCCGCGCGGCCGACCAGCTCGCGCAGGCGGTGCCCGGCATGCGGATCGAGGTCCGCGTCGACGGCGAGCCCGTCATCGTCCCCGCCGAGGTGGCGGCGGCGCTGGTGCGCACCGCTCGCGGCGCGCTCGCCAACGTCCGCGAGCACGCCGGTGCCGGCCGGGTGGCGCTGACCCTGACCTACCACGTGGACGAGGTGGTGCTCGACGTACGCGACGACGGCCACGGCTTCGACCAGGTCGACCTCGGGCACCAGGTGCGTCCGTCCGGTACCCGCGGACGGGGGCTGGCCGGCATCCGCGACCGGGCCGAGGCACTGGGCGGGCGCGCCGACGTCGAGAGCGCTCCCGGGGAGGGCACGACCGTGTCGGTCCGCTTCCCCGTGCGCCAGGAGGAGGAACGATGATCCGGATCGTGCTGGTCGACGACCACCCGGTGGTCCGTGCCGGGCTGCGCGCCCTGGTCGAGGGGCAGGACGACCTGTCCGTCGTCGGCGAGGCCGACGGGCTCGATCGCGCCGTCGTCGTCGTGCAGGCGGACCGGCCCGACGTCGTGCTGATGGACCTGAGCCTCGGCGACGGCGAGGCCGGCGGTGCCGAGGTGACCGCGGCGCTGCGAGCACTGGCCGCGCCGCCGGAGGTGCTGGTGCTGACGACGTACGACACCGAGTCCGACATCCTGCGGGCGCTGGAGGCCGGTGCGCGTGGCTACCTGCTCAAGGACGCGCCACCCGACGAGCTGTTCGCCGGGATCCGCGCCACCGCGCGCGGGGAGACCGTACTCGCCCCGTCGGTGGCGGCGACCCTCGTGCGGCGCACGACCCCCGGCGCCGTCTCCATCACCGAGCGCGAGGTCGAGGTGCTCGAGCTCCTCTCCCGCGGGCTCGGCAACAAGGAGATGGCGCGCGAGCTGTTCGTCTCCGAGGCGACGGTGAAGTCGCACCTCTCGCACATCTACACGAAGCTCGGCGTCGACACCCGGGCCGGCGCCGTCGCGGCCGCGATCGAGCGCCGCATCATCCGAGCCTGAGGAGGCACTCCCGATGACCATCTCCGCCGACGACCGCCGTCACCTGGACCGCTGCGTCGAGCTCGCCGAGGCGGCCGTGGCCGCCGGCGACGAGCCGTTCGGCTCGGTGCTCGTCGCCGCCGACGGCACCGTGCTGATGGAGGACCACAACCACGTCAGCGGAGGTGACGGCACCCGGCATCCCGAGCTCGCGATCGCCCTGTGGGCGGCGGCTCAGGTGCCGGTAGCCGAACGTGCTTCGTTGACCGTCTACACGTCCGGCGAGCACTGCGCGATGTGCTCGGCCGCGCACGCCTGGGCCGGCCTGGGCCGGATCGTCTTCGCGACGTCGACGCCCCAGCTCGTGCAGTGGTACGCCGAGCTGGGCCTGCCCGCCTCCCCGGTCGCCGCGCTCCGGATCGCCGAGGTCGCTCCCGGGCTGCCCGTGGACGGGCCGGTCGAGGAGTACGCCGAGCGGGTGCGGGCGCTGCATGCCCGGCACCACGCGGGCTGAGCCCGAGCTGCTCCGAGGCGGCCCGGGGGCGGGCGAACCGGCGCGGAAAGTGCTGCGGTTTGGGACCAAACCGTGCAATTTCGGGCCCGGGGCATGCAGTCTCTGCCCAATGAGAACTGGTCAGACCAGCCTCAGGCGAGGTCGGCCAGCGGCACCGAGGGGTCCCGCACGGCATCGGTGGCCGGACCGCCGACCACGGCGCGCAGCGGGTCGATCGCGTCCCAGTCGTTGAGGTGCATGCCGGCGATCACCCGGTCGCCGCGGAGCCACAGCACGCTGGCGTGCCGGGCGGCGAGGTCGCCGCGGACCACGAGGGCGTCGTACCCGGCGGCCGCGTCGACGTGGCCGACGTACTCCATCCCGAGGTCGTACTGGTCGGTGAAGAAGTACGGCAGCCGGGTGTAGGGCTCGTCGGCGCCGAGCATGACCCGCGCGGCGTGCCGGCCCTGGTGGATGGCGGTGTCCCAGTGCTCGACGCGGACCCGGGTGCCGAGCGCGGGGTGGTCGTGGTGGGCGACATCGCCGGCGGCGAAGACGTGCGGGTCCGGAGTGCGCAGCCGGGCGTCGACCAGGATCCCGTTGTCGACCGCGAGGCCGGACTGCGCGGCGAGCGCGTCCGCGGGCGTGACACCGACCGCGACCAGCAGCAGGTCGGCGACGACCGGCCGGCCGTCCTCGACATGGACGACCGCCTTGCCGTGGTCGTGCTCGACGCCGGCGACGCGGACACCGAGACGCAGATCCACGCCGTGCTCACGGTGCAGGTCCGCGAAGACCGTGGCGAGCTCGTCGCCGAGCACCCGCCGGAGCGGGAGCGGTGCCGCCTCGAGGACCGTCACCTCGGCCCCGCGCTGCCGGGCGGCGGAGGCGACCTCGAGCCCGATCCAGCCGGCACCGATGATCGCGACCCGGGCACCCTCGGTCAGACCGTCTCGCAGGACCAGGGCGTCGTCGAGGGTGCGCAGGTACCGCACCGGCGCGCCCGACGCGTCGGCCATCGGGAGCCGGCGCGGGGTGGCGCCGGTCGCGAGCAGCAGCCGGTCGTAGGCCAGCTCCTCCGCCCCGAGCCGCACCCGCCGCCGGTCCAGGTCGATCCCGGTCGCGACGGTCCCGATGCGCAGGTCGACCTGCTGCTCGTCGTACCAGTCCCGGGGGTGGACGAACGCCGCGTCCGGCTCGGCCGAGCCGAGCAGGATGCCCTTGGAGAGCGGCGGGCGCTCGTACGGCGCGTGCGGCTCCTCCGCGGCGACCACGATGTCGCCGGTGTGGCCCTGGCTCCGCAGCTCGGCGACCGCGTTGGCCGCGGCCAGGCCGCCGCCGACCACCACGACGTTCATCGCCGGCCCCGGGTCAGGTCGACGACGGGACCGTCGGCGACGATCCGGGGACGCCACCTCTCCTCTAAAATAGTCACGCTTCCAATTTAGAACCCGGGAACGCTCGCCTGTCAACCGCCGGACCCGTCGTGCGCACCCGCCGTGCGCACTCGTCGCGCGGTCGGCCGACGCGAGGGCGTCAGCCCCGCTGGACGGCGGCGAGCACGGCGTCGAGCTTCGCCTTGAGCTCCGGCACCTCGTCGAGCAGGACCAGCTTGTCGTTGAGGTCGCCGAGCAGCGTCTGCACCTGTCCCAGCACGTCGCGGGTCTCGGCGAGCGTGGCGTCCACGGTGCTCAGCTTGCCGTCGACGTCGACCAGCGTGGCGTCGACGTTGCCCAGCGCGGCCTCGGCGTTCTTGAGCACCTTGTCGGTGCGCTTGAGGATGTCGGCGACGGGGTTGAGGCCCACGGGCTCTCCTTCGGGTACGACGCGGGTGGGGTCACTCGGGCGGGCCGACTCAGGCCAGGCGCCCGAGCACCGGCTCCGACTCGACGAGTCCGGCGTCGCTGGGCGCCTCGCCGCGGCCGAAGACCTTGTCGTGCTGCTTCGCGCGCCAGGCGAGGTGTGCCTCGGCAGGCCGGTCGTACCCGTACCGCTCCTGCGCCTGGGTGGGCGTGAGCAGCTCCGGGGTCACCGGTGGCACGCCGAGCAGGATCGGCGCGACCACCGGGACCGTACTGGGGGACAGCAGACCGAGGATCCGCAGCTGGAGCCGCTTGCTCGTCGAGATCCCGGCGAAGGTGGCGCGCAGCACCGGCCGCGTGACGAGGTCCACGGCCCGCGGCTGGGTCACATCGCCCATCTCCCGCATCCAGTGCGGCAGGGTCGCGATCACGCCGGCGCGGAAGAACCGGCCGATCACCCAGCGGGCGGGGCGCGCCACCAGGGGCACGTCGTCGGCGAGCTGGCTGACGTCCATCAGGTGCGCCATCGCCCGGCGGGCGATCGGCGAGCCGGACATCACCGGCCGCATCCGCTCGTAGTAGGCGTGCAGCTCGGCCCGCGAGCGCGGGACGTCGTCGGGCGAGCAGGTCTGCAGCTCGGCGGCCCGGGCACACTCCGCCCAGTACTGCGCCTCGTCGGCCTCGGACAGCCGCCCGGGGCCGTACATCTCGTAGGCCTTCAGGACCGAGTGCCAGCCGGTGACGAGGATCCACAGCTGCGAGTCGGGGTCGTTGGCGTCGTACCGGCCGCCTCCGTAGGGCTCGGTGCCGATCGCCTTGCTGTGCACCTTGACCAGGACGTCCGCCGCGCGCGCGGTGGTCCGGCTGTCGCCGAACGCGACGAGGGCGAAGTAGTGGATCGTGCGGTCGTAGCGGGTCTTCGGCCGTCGGTAGATGTCCTGGGTGCGGTCGACCGACGCCACCAGGTTCGGGTCGAGCTCCTCGACCACGACCGCCCGGCTGAAGCCGATCGTCAGCGACGTCGGATAGCCCCAGACCTTCCAGGCCACCGACTCGGGGCCGAAGAAGCCGTAGTCCTCGGCGGGCGTGATGTCGCGCGTGCGCTTGCTGGTCGCCATGGGCCTAGAATGCTACACAACTGTAGTAAATGGAACCCTAGAGTGGACGCCATGCCCGAGCCGGCCCGCAAGCGACGCCCGTACGCACCGCGCGTGCCGATGGTCGAGCGCCGCGAGCAGCTCCTCGACGCGGCGCTCACCATCATCGACCGCGACGGGTACGACGGCGTCTCGATCGACGCGGTCGCCCGCGAGGTCGGCGTCACGCGTCCGGTCGTCTACGGCGCCTTCGACGGGCTCGGCCCGCTGCTGACGACCCTCCTCGACCGCCAGCAGGAGCGTGCCCTGACCCAGCTCTTCGCCGCCCTCCCCCTCGACGCCGCCGGCGACGACCCGGTCGCGGTGGTCGAGCGCGCCGTTCCCGCCCTGCACGCGATGGTGCTCGCCGACCCCGTCACCTGGCGGGCGATCCTGGCCTCGCCGGTCACGGTCCCCGACGTCGTGCGGGAGCGGATAGAAGGTGACCGCGAGCGGGTCCGGGCGGTGATCGAGCAGCTCGTCGCGGGCGTGCTCGGCGAGCCGGCCGATGCCGAGGTGCTCTCCCACGGCATCCTCGCCCTGCTCGACCACTTCGGCCGGCTGGTCCTCGCCGACCCCGGCCGGTTCACCGCCGAGCGCCTCACCGGCGTGATCGGCTCGCTGACGAAGGCGTGGTTCGCATGACCGACCTGCCCGCGACGCCGGCCGTCCGGCTCGCCACTCCCGCCGACGCGTACGTCGTCGGCGGGCTCCTCTTCGACTTCAACACCGAGTTCGGGTCGCCCACGCCGAGCGCGGCCGACTTCGGCGACCGGTTCACCTCCCTGCTGGCCCGCCCCGACGTGTTCGTCGTGCTCACCGAGGACCGGGCCACCGGCGCCGCGACCGGCTTCGGCTACCTCACCCTGCGCCCCACGCCGTACGGCGACGGACCGCTCGGCCAGCTCGAGGAGCTGTACGTCGTGCCGACCCTGCGGGACCGGGGCATCGGCACCGTCCTGCTCACCACGGCGGTTGCGGAGGTCGAGCGGCGCGGCGGGATCGAGGTGCACATCAACGTCGACGAGGTCGACGTCGACACCCGGCGCTTCTACGAGCGGCACGGGTTCACGAACATCCAGCCCGGCGAGGACTACCGGATGCTCTGCTACCTGCGGGAGCTCGCATGAGCGCCGCACCCCGGCTCCGCCCGGCCGGACCCGACGAGGGCGCCGCACTGACGACGCTCGCGCTGCGCTCGAAGGGCCACTGGGGCTACGACGCCGCCTTCCTGGCAGCGTGTCGCGACGAGCTGACCGTGCGCGACGAGGAGCTGACCGACCGCCGCGCGGTCGTCGCCGAGGTCGACGGCCGGATCGTGGGCTTCCGCACCCTCGAGGGACGGCCGCCGAACGGCACCGTCGGCATGATGTTCGTCGACCCCGACCTGATCGGCCGGGGCGTCGGCCGCGCCCTGATCACCGACCTCCTCGACGAGGCCCGAGCAGCCGGCTTCGCGTCGCTCAGCATCGACGCCGACCCCAACGCCGAGGCGTTCTACCTGGCTGCGGGAGCGGTCCGTGTGGGCGCCGTTGCGTCCGGCTCGATCCCCGGCCGGGTGCTCCCCCGGCTCGAGCTCACCCTCGCTCCGGACCGACCGGACCGGGCTCCGCGCTGAACTCCCCCGGCGTGAGGCCGGTGGCGGAGCGGAAGTCGCGGGTGAAGTGCGCCTGGTCGGCGTACCCCAGCTCGGCGGCCACCCGGGCCAGGTCGACGGCCGAACCGGCCCGCAGCAGCTCCGCCGCGTCGTGCAGCCGGCGCCGCTGGACCAGCCACTTCGGGGAGAGCCCGATGCGGCGCCGGGTCAGCCGCTGCAGCGCACGCTCCCCGAGGTCGAACTTGGCGCACACCTGCGAGACCCGCTGCACCTCGCGGTCGCCCTCGACGTACTCGACGACGGCGTTGACCAGGCGACCCTCGTCGTCCACCGGTGCGAGTACGGCGAGCGCCTCGGCCACCAGCGCACACGCCTCCCGCTGGCGGGCGATCTCGGCGGGGTCGTCGCCGAGCGCGGCGCGGACCGCCGCGACCAGGCCCGCCGCGTCGAGACCGGAGACGGTCGCGAGGTCACGTCGCTCGTTGGTCAGCTCCGCGACCGGGCCGCCGACCAGCGCGAGCCCGGCGGCGGGCTGCATCATCACGCCGACGGCCCAACCGGACCCGCTCAGCTCCTCGGTGCTCAGTCCGGCGTGCGGCCCGACCAGCTGTCCGCCGGCAGGGCCGACCACGACCTGGCACACGGGGTACTGGAGCACCCGCTGCACCGAGGTCGTCCCCGGCTCCAGGGACCAGACCGGCACCCAGAACCGGCGGACGGCGTCCGCGAGCGACGGCGGCGGGGCATAGCGCCGCAGCGAGGGACTGAACCCCCGGACGTCGCGCAGCTGCGCGGCCTCGACCACGTCGAGCGGTCCGTCCGGCTGCCAGCGCATGTGTCGGATTATGTCGGCAGCACGGCCGAGACGCGCGACGGCAGCGCGCTGCCGTGTCATCGCAGAGACACGGCCGACTGTCGGGAATCTTCAAGACGGGTGTCGGTGCCACGAGGCAGGGTGGGCAGATGACCACTCCTGTCACCGAGCTCATCGCCTTCACCATCGACACCGCCGATGCCGCCGCGCTGGCCCGCTTCTACGCCGACCTGACCGGCGGCGAGGTGACCGGGGACTACCCGGAGTACGGGTACGCCTCGGCCTCCGTCCTCGGCGCGACCTTCAACTTCCAGACCGTCAAGGACTTCTCCCGCCCGCAGTGGCCCGGCCAGGAGCACCCGCAGCAGTTCCATCTCGACTTCCGGGTCCCCGACCTGGAGGCGGCCACCGAGCACGCGACCTCGCTCGGCGCCACCGTCGCCGAGACGCAGCCGGCCGCCGGCGTCGGCGGCTCCTGGCGGGTCCTGCTCGACCCCGACGGCCACCCGTTCTGCCTCTGCCCGCCGCAGGAGGGCTGACCCGGCTGCCGGGCCACCGGTCCGGCGAAACCGGTGACAGTTCGGCACATCCCGGCGCATCATGGGGCATGCGCCGGGTGCACCCACCCCT
This sequence comes from Nocardioides carbamazepini, assembly GCF_024614185.1. Classification (GTDB taxonomy): domain Bacteria; phylum Actinomycetota; class Actinomycetes; order Propionibacteriales; family Nocardioidaceae; genus Nocardioides; species Nocardioides carbamazepini. Next base: position 42,434 of record NZ_JAHTLF010000003.1, on the reverse strand, counting down.
TCCGAGCGCGGGCGCGGCCTACCTGGACCCCCGCGGCGACGGCCGCGCGCTGCGGGTGAGCTGGCATTCCGAGGCCGACGTCGTCGTGCTCTCGCTGTGGCGCGACAACGTCTGCACGGGCACCTTCCAGCTCGCGCTCGAGGACGTGCCCGGCCTCGTCGACCTGCTCAGCGCCCGCTATCGCGACACCTCCGGCGAAGAGGGCTCCTACCAGCCCGACCCCCTTCGCCGGGTGCGCGACGGAGCCTGACCCCCGCTCCGACGTCAGCCGGCCGTGCGGATCAGCTTCTTGTTGACGAACTCCTCCATGCCGTAGCGGCTCAGCTCGCGACCGAAGCCGGAGCGCTTGACGCCGCCGAAGGGCAGCTCGGCGGCGTCGAGGCCGACCCCGTTGACGAAGACCATGCCGGCCTCGATCTGGTCGGCGACGCGCTGGGCCTGGGCGGCGTCGGTGGAGAAGACGTAGGAGCCGAGGCCGTAGGGCGTGTCGTTGGCGATCCGCACCGCGTCGTCCTCGTCGCTCGCGCGGAAGACCATGGCGACCGGGCCGAAGAGCTCCTGGTGGTACGCCGGGTTCTCGGTGGTGATGCCCGACAGCACGCCGCTGGGGTAGAACGCGCCTTCGCGCTCGCCCGCGGTGGCGAGCGTCGCGCCGCCGGCGACGGCCTCGCCGACCTGCTTGTCCAGGTTGTCCGCGGCGGTGACCGAGGAGAGCGGCGAGCCGCCGGAGGCCTCGAGCAGCTTCTCGGTGAAGCGGGAGACGAAGTCGTCGTACAGGCCGTCGACGACGATGAACCGCTTGCCGCCGTTGCAGACCTGGCCGGCGTTGTCCATGCGCGCGAAGACCGCGGCCTCGACGGTGGCGTCGAGGTCGTCGGAGGACAGCACGATGAACGGGTCGGAGCCGCCGAGCTCGAGGACGACCTTCTTGAGGTTGCGCCCGGCGATCTCGGCGACGGCCGCGCCGGCCCGCTCGGAGCCGGTCAGCGAGACACCCTGGACGCGCGGGTCGGCGATGACGTCGGCGATCTGCTCGTTGGTGGCATAGATGTTGACGTAGGCACCCTCGGGGAAGCCCGCATCGCGGAAGATCTGCTCCTGCAGCGCGGCGGACCGCGGGCACTGCGGGGCGTGCTTGAGCAGGATCGTGTTGCCGGTGACCAGGTTCGGGCCGGCGAAGCGGGCGATCTGGTAGACGGGGAAGTTCCACGGCATGATCCCGAGCAGGACGCCGACCGGCGTCCGGCGGATGACCGCGGTGCCCTCGCCCTCGCCGAGCTCGATCGGCTCGTCGGCGAGGAAGCGCTCGGCGTTGTCGGCGTAGAACTCGTAGATCGAGGCGGAGAAGTCGACCTCGCCCTCGGCGTCGGCGAGCGGCTTGCCCATCTCCTCCACCATCGCGGCGGACAGCTCGGCGCTGCGCTCGCGGTGCAGCTCGGCGACCCGGCGGACCAGGGCCGCGCGCTCGGCGACGCCGGAGGTGCGGCCCCAGGAGCCGTACGCCGCGGAGGCCGCGTCGATCGCGGCGGCGATGTCGGCGTCGGTGGCGGTCGGGAAGGTCTCGACCAGCTCCCCTGTCGCGGGGTTGCGGACGGCGTACTCGGTCATGGGGTGAGACTCCTTCGGGAGGGACAGCGGTGGGTCAGTGGGCGGCTTCGACGTCCGAGGACAGTCGCTGCGCGAGCCAGACGGGGAGGATCGAGAACACGATCAGCACCACGGCGACGACGTTGACCACCGGCGCCTGGTTGGGGCGGAACATGTTGTTGAGGATCCAGATGGGCAGGGTGTTGGCGCCGTTGCCGGCGGTGAACGTGGTCACGATGATCTCGTCGAAGCTCAGTGCAAAGGCCAGCATGCCACCGGCGAGAAGGGCCGAGCGCAGCTGTGGGAGCGTGACCAGCCGGAAGGTCGTGAACACGCCGGCGCCGAGGTCGGACGAGGCCTCCTCGAGGCTGGTGCCCAGCCGGCGCAGCCGCGCCTGCACGTTGTTGAAGACGGTGACGATGCAGAACGTCGCGTGGGCGATCACGATCGTCCAGATCGACAGGTCGACGCCGAGGATGCCCTTGAAGCCGTTGTTGAGCGCGATGCCCGTGACGACGCCCGGCAGCGCGATCGGGAGGATCACCAGCAGGTTGACCGAGCTCTTGCCGAAGAACGAGTACCGCTGCAGCGCCAGGGCCAGCAGGGTGCCGAGGACGAGCGCCAGCAGGGTCGCGATCGCCGCCACCTGCAGGCTGGTCACCAGGGCCTCGCGGACACCGGAGCTGTGCGCCGCCCGCTCCCACCACTCGAAGGTGACGCCTCGCGGCGGCCAGGTCATCGACTGGCTCGGGTTCACCGAGTTGGCGACGACGACGAGCAGGGGCAGGTAGATCAGCGCGAGCACGCCGAAGGTGAGGCCGGCCAGGACCTTGCGGGACAGAGGACTGAGGGTCATCACATGTTCTCCAGTGCGCCCGTGCGGCGGATCGCGGTCAGCAGCACGACCATCACCGCGATCGGGATCATCGCGATCGCCGCCGCGAGCGGCAGGTTGTTGGCCGCGCCGGCGTTGATGAAGATGAGGTTGCCGAGCATCTGGTTGGCCCCGCCGACGATGTTGACGGTGATGTAGTCGCCCATCGTCAGCGAGAAGCTGAAGATCGCGCCGGCCACGATGCCGGGGACGAGCAGCGGCATCACGATCGAGCGCAGCACCATGCCGGTGGGGGCACCGAGGTCGCCGGCCGCCTCGAGCAGCGAGTCGGGGACCCGCTCCAGCGCGGCGAAGATCGGCAGGATGACGTACGGCAGCCAGATGTAGGCCTGCGTGATCACGACGGCGGTGAGGCCGTAGCCCGGCGAGCCGAGCCCGCTCCACTCGGCCAGGCCGCCCTCGGACAGCACCACCCGCCACGAGAAGACCTTGACCAGGTAGCTGGCCCACAGCGGGGTGAGCACCGCGACCACCAGCATCCGGCGCGCCCGCGGCGAGGCGACCTTGGCCATGTAGAAGGCGATCGGCAGCGCGATCGCCACGTCGATCACGGTCACCGCGACCGCGACGCCGACGGTGCGGAGCGCGACATTGCGGTAGACCTCGTTCTCGAGGAGCGTGCGGAAGTTCTCCAGCGTCCACGAGCGGTCGATCTCACTGCTGAGGCTGTCGACCGACCACAGCGAGGTGATCAGCAGGGCCACCAGCGCGACGACGTAGACCAGCAGCATCCAGGCGAGCGGCGCGGAGAGCAGGAGGGAGAGGCGCAGCCACACCATCCGGTGCAGCAGCCGGGAGCCCGGCCGGGCCACCGGCCCCCGCAGCGCGGGGGCCGGGGCCTGGTCGTTCCGGGCGTCGGGAGCGCGGGACGTGACGGACATGATCAGCCCTTGATCTCCGTCCACGCCTCGGTCCACTGGGCGTAGTTGGTGCACTGCACGTCGGTCCGACCGTCGAGGCACTTCTCGATCGGGGTCCGCCAGAACCACAGCTGCTTCGCGTACTCCTCGTCACCGGCGTGGAACGTCTCGCAGTGCTTCGGGTCGGTCGTCTGCGCGCAGGCCTCGGGGCTGTTGGGCGCCTCGCCGAAGTACTCGGTCGCCTGGGCGTTGGCCTCGGGGCTGAGGATGTAGTCCATCCACTTGTAGGCGCAGTTGGGGTTCTTGGCCTGCGACGACAGCATCCAGGTGTCGTTCCACGCGGTGGCGCCCTCGGTGGGCAGCGTGACGTCGACGTCCGGGTTCTCGATGCTGTTCTTGATCACCTGCCAGGTGGTGCCGACGACCGAGTCGCCGGTCTCGAAGGCCTGGACCTCCTTGAGGTAGTCCGACCAGTACTCGCCGACGTACTGGCGCTGCTCCTTGAGCAGGGCCACGGCCGCGTCGAGCTGGTCCTCGTCCAGCGCGTAGGGGTTCTCGATGCCGAGGTCGGGCTGGGTCTTCATGAGGTACAGCGCGGCGTCGGCGATGTAGATCGGCGAGTCGTACGCCGTCACCTTGCCCTTGTTGGCCGCGAGCTGCTCCTTGTCGAAGACGGCGCCCCACGAGGTCGGCGCCTCGGCGAAGTTCTTCTTGTTGAACATCAAGAGGTTCGCGCCATAGCCGTGCGGGACGCCGTAGTTCTTGCCGTCCGCCGAGTTCCACTCGGTGTCCTTGAGGAAGTCGTAGACGTTCTCGTAGTTGGGCACCAGGTCGGTGTTGATCGCCTGGGCCTCGTCGGACGCGATGAGCCGCAGCGACAGGTCGCCAGAGGCCGCGATCACGTCGTACTCACCGGACTTGGCGAGGTTGAGCGCCTCGTCGGAGGTGCCGTAGACCTTGCTGGTCACCTCGCAGCCGGTGTCCTTCTCGAAGGCGGAGACCCAGTCGACGGCGGGGTCGTTGCTGCCGTCCTCGACGTAGCCGGGCCACGCGAGGATCGAGACCTGGCCCTCGGCCTTGCCGACCTTCTCGACGGCCTCGGTCTTCTTGTCGTCGTCGCCACTGCCGCAGGCACTCAGCACGGACACCGAGAGCAGGGTCAGGCAGGCCGTGGCGACGCGGCCTCTCCGGAGGGTGTTCTTCATCGGGTTCTCCCCTTCTGGTTGGGACGGAGACTGGTGGGGTTGCAGGTGCGTGGGAGCACGGGGCTGGGCGCGGCTCAGGAGCCGGCCGCGAGCGGGACCACGTCGGCGCGGGCGAACCGGACGGTGACGTCCTCGCCGCGGTGCTCGCGGGTGTCGAGCGAGCCGGTCGACTGCTCGAGCGCGACCAGCTCGACGCCGTCGGAGGTGCGCAGGTGCACGCGGTTGCCGGTGCCGAGGTAGATCGTCTCGACGACCACCGCCTCGAGGCGGACCTCGTCGGGGCGGGCACTCCCCTCGCTGTCGGGCTCCGTGCCCGCGGAGAGCCGGAGCCGCTCGGGCCGGACGGCGTGCTCGCCGGCCACCCCGAGGATCCGCTGGGAGGTCGCGGAGTCGAAGAGGTTCGTGGTGCCGACGAACCCGGCGACGTACGCCGAGGCGGGGCTCTCGTAGATCTCGCGCGGGCTGCCGAGCTGCTGGATGCGGCCGGCGTCGAAGACGGCGATCCGGTCGCTGAGGGTGAGCGCCTCCTCCTGGTCGTGGGTGACGAACACGAAGGTGATGCCGAGCTCGCGCTGGAGCTGCTTGAGCTCGACCTGCATCTGCTCGCGCAGCTTGAGGTCGAGGGCGCCGAGCGGCTCGTCGAGGAGCAGCACCCGCGGCTGGAGCACGATGGCTCGCGCCAGGGCGACCCGCTGGCGCTGGCCGCCGGACAGCTGCGCCGGCCGCCGGGCGCCGAGGTGGCCGAGCCGGACCGTGTCGAGCGCCTGCTGGGCGCGCTCGCGACGCTCCTTCTTGCCGAGTCCGCGCACGCGCAGGCCGTAGCCGACGTTGTCGAGGACGCTCATGTGCGGGAAGAGCGCGTAGTCCTGGAACACCGTGTGGACGTCGCGCTCGAAGGGCGCGGAGCGCGTGACGTCGACGCCGCCGAGCTCGACGGTGCCGGCGCTGGCCTGCTCGAAGCCGGCGATCAGCCGCAGCACGGTGGTCTTGCCCGAGCCCGACGGGCCGAGCATCGAGAAGAACTCGCCGTCGGCGATGTCGAGGTCGACGGCGTCGACCGCGACGACGTCACCGAAGGTCTTGCGAAGGCCGCGCAGCGTGATCGCGGGGGTGCGGTCGACTGCAGCCGCCTCAGCGGGAGCACTGGTCGAGAGGGACATCGATGTGCCTTTCGTCACGTTCAGATCGGCGTTAACATATGACTTCACAGTTCAAAGCACAAGAGCGTCCGGCAAGATTGCCCCGAAAAGGCGACACGCGGGGGTCGTCCGGGACTGGAGGAGGAGAGACGGTGGCCGTGCCGTTCTACGGACGTGCATCCGCGGCGGTGTTCTCACCGCTGGAGTCGCTGAGCCGTTCGGAGCTCGTCGTACGTCGGCTCACCGACGCGATCGCGCTCGGCCTCCTCCCCGATGCCGAGCAGCTCCCCGGCGAGCTGGACCTCGCGGGGATCTTCGGCGTCTCCACCGTCACCGTCCGCGAGGCGCTGTCCGTGCTGCGCTCCGAGGGACTGATCGAGACCCGCCGCGGACGTGGCGGCGGCAGCTTCGTGCGCACGCCCGAGAACGGCGTCAGCCACCTCGCCCGCCGCCGGCTCGACGGGTTCAGCCTCGGCGAGCTGCGCGACCTCGGCGACGTGTACGCCGCCATCTGCGGCGCCAGCGCGGCCCTGGCCGCCCGGCGGTCCAGCCCCGACGACGTCGATCGGCTGCAGCGGGTCGCCGACGCGCTCGAGCACGCGGAGAAGCCCGACGCCCGTCGGCGGGCCGACGCGCAGTTCCACATCGAGGTGGCCGCGGCCGCCCAGTCCCCCCGCCTCTACCACGAGGAGGTCGGCCTCCAGGCCGAGTTCGGGACCCTGCTGTGGCTCGCCTTCGGCGACGACGACAGCCACGCCCAGATGGTCCGCAGCTGCCGGGCCGTCGTCGCCGCGATCGCCGACCGCGATCCCCATGCCGCCCGCGAGGCGGCCGAGCAGCGGGTGGCCGACTCCACCGCCCGTCTCATCGACTACCAGCTGAGCGAGGTCCACCGATGAAGTCCTCGAAGCACAGGCTCCGCCTCTCCCCCGGCGACGTCGCGCCGGTGCATGCCGCCGTCGCCGAGCTCGCCGACCAGGCCTTCGGCCTGGCCGACCGGATCGCCGAGACGGTCACCCGCGCCCTCGCCGGGCGGACCGCGCCGCGCCGCGCCGACCTCGACCCGGTCGAGCCCCTCGTCGTCCCCGTGCTCGGCGACGGACGACAGCCCGTGCAGGGAGCGGGCTTCGTCGCCGCGCCCGAGGTCCTCCAGGACGCCGAATGGTGGCTCGAGTGGTTCGCCCGCGACCCCGACGGCCGCCCCCAGCGCCTGGTCACCCACTCCGAGCCGCAGGCGATCGGGTTCTACGACTACGAGCACCTGCCGTGGTTCGTCGTCCCGCGCGACACCGGGCACCGCCACGTCACCGGGCCGTACGTCGACTATCTGTGCACCGAGGAGTACACCCTCACCTTCACCGTGCCCGTCGTCGTCGGCGGCCGGTTCTGCGGCGTGGGCGGCGCCGACATCGCGGTGAAGAACGCCGAGCGGGCCCTGCTCCCGCCGCTGCGCGCCGCCGGGCCCCGGATCGCCGTGGTCAACAGCTTCGGCCGGATCCTGTCGAGCAACAGCGGCCGGCACCTGTGCGGCGACCTCCTCGACGGCGTCTCCTTCGACACCCTGCCGCCGGAACAGCGGGTCCTCGACCTCCCGCTCGCCGTGGTGGCCCTCGACTGAACGCGCCCCTACGCCCGCCGGTAGGTCAGGTGGGTGACGTGCGGCGTGTGCCGGGCCGCCACCGGCTCGAGCCCGAGCGGACCGACCCCGTCGAACATCCGGGAGCCGGTGGCCAGCCCGGCGACGAACGGCGCGACATGGAGCCGCAGCTCGTCGAGCACGCCCGCCGCGAGGCAGGCGTTGATGGTGGAGGCGCCGCCCGCGACGGCGACATCGCGCTCACCGGCGGCGGCGCGAGCCTGCGCGAGCGCCGACGCGAGGCCGTCGGTGACGAAGTGGAAGGTCGTGCCGCCCTCCATCGGCAACGGCTCACGCGCGTGATGGGTGAGCACGAAGACCGGCGCGTGGTACGGCGGGTCCTCGCCCCACCAGCCGCGCCAGGAGAGGTCCCAGTCGCCGCGGCCGGGGTCGAACATGTTGCGGCCCATCACGAAGGCGCCGGCATCGACTATCGCCGCGACCTCCGCCGCGTTGTCGTCGCCGTGCTCGAACATCCAGCTGTGCAGCCGGTGCTCGTCGATCGAGCCGAACGGGTGCTCCAGGGACTGGTCCGCCGCCGCGCCGAAGCCGTCGAGGGTGATGCCGATGTCCGCGGTCACGATGCCCATGCCGGTGCTGACCGGGGCGCGCCCGCGGACTCATCGGTCGGGCCGAGACGAATCGCGGCGATGCTCCTGGAGCGGCTCATTCCCCGACCCGGCGCAGACTGATGCCCCATGCCCGCCGACCCGGCGCAGACTGATGCCCCATGCCCGCCGACCCGGCGCAGACTGATGCCCCATGCCCGCCGACCCGGCGCAGATTGAACTGCTCGTACGTCACTCTGCGCCGGGTCGGCGTCATCTGGGGTTCAATCTGAGCCGGGTCGGCGTCATCTGAGGTTCAATCTGCGCCGGGTCGGCGTCATCTGGGTCCACGATCAGGTCGTCCGCCGCGGGACGGGTTCCCTATGCTCGGGGCCGTGATGATGCGACCCGTCGAGCTCGAGGGCGTCCGCGACGGCACGGTCGACCTGGCCTTCCGCCGCTGGGACCGCCCGCGGGTGAAGGTCGGCAGCCGGCTGCGCACCGCGGTCGGCGTGGTCGAGGTGGTCAGCGTCGAGCAGGTGGGGCTCTCGGCACTGCGCGCCGACGACGCCCGCCGCGCGGGAGCCACATCGCTCACCGCGCTCAAGGGGGCATTGTCAGCACGGCCGGACCGGCCGGTCTTCCGCATCGGCCTGAGGTACGGCGGCCCCGACCCGCGTGAGGCGCTGCGCGCCGCGGTCCCCGACGCCGCGGAGGTTCCTCGCATCCTGGCCGGCCTGGACCGGCTGGACGCGGCCTCCGCGATCGGGCCGTGGACCCGGGCCACCCTGCGCATCATCGACCGCAACCCGGAGGTCCGGGCTCCCGACCTGGCGGCGGAGCTGGGCCGCGAGACCCTCGACTTCAAGAAGGACGTGCGCAAGCTCAAGGAGCGGGGGCTGACCGAGTCGCTGGCGATCGGGTACCGCCTCTCCTCGCGCGGCGAGGCCGTCCTGGACCACGAGGACGGCCCGCGCGAGCGTGCCCCGCGGCGTACCGGATCCCCGTTGCCGCGCACCATCGGCGCCCCCGCCACCCGTGCGCTGCGGGAGGTCGACGTGCACACGCTCGAGGCCGTCAGCGGCTGGCGGCGTGCCGACCTCGCCGCGCTGCACGGCGTCGGGCCGATCGCGCTCGACCGGCTGGAGCAGGCGATGGCGGAGCTGGGCCTCGGCTACGCGACCTGACTGTCACATCCGTCGCACGCCCGGTGTCTTGATGTCGAACCCACCCCAACGAGGAGGACGACATGACCACCACCCCGCACCCCACCCGCGTGCCCGCGGCCCCGATCACCGGCCTCTACGGCGCCCTGGTCAAGAAGTTCGCCGGCCGGATGTTCGGCCGCGTGCCCGAGTCCCTCGGCGTGATGTGGCACCACCTGCCGGCCCTCAAGGCGAGCATGGCCTACGGCCAGAAGCTGCAGAAGTGGGACGCCTGCGACGAGACGCTGAAGACCTACGCGCACATGGCCGTCGCGTCCCTCGTCGGCTGCACCTGGTGCCTGGACTTCAACTACTTCATGTCCCGCGACAAGGGCCTGGACGAGGACAAGGCCCGCGAGGTCCCGCGCTGGCGGGACTCGGCGGTGTTCAGCCCGCTGGAGCGCCAGGTGCTGGAGTACGCCGAGGCGGCGAGCCAGACGCCGCCGACGGTGACCGACGAGATGGTCGCGCCGCTGCTCGCCGCCCTGGGGCCGGCGGGTCTGCTCGAGCTGACGACCGTGATCGGCTTCGCCAACATGACGACCCGCTCCAACACGGCGCTCGGCATCGAGTCCGAGGGCTTCGCGGCGGCGTGCGGCATGAAGCCGCTGGCGCAGCCCGGTCCGTCGGCGACCGTAGGCTCGTCGGCATGAGCGGAGCCGACCCCTTCGTCACCCACCGCAACCTGCTCTTCACCGTCGCCTACGAGATGCTCGGCTCGGCGGCCGACGCGGAGGACGTCGTCCAGGAGACGTGGCTGCGGTGGGACGGGGTCGACGCCGCCGAGGTGCGTGACCCGCGGGCGTACCTGGTCCGCATCGTCACCCGCCAGGCCCTCAACCGGCTGCGCAGCCTGGCCCGGCGACGCGAGGACTATGTCGGCGAGTGGCTGCCCGAGCCCCTGCTGACCGCGCCCGACGTCGCCGAGGACGTCGAGCTCGCGGAGAGCGTCTCGATGGCGATGCTGACCGTGCTGGAGACCCTCGGACCCACCGAGCGCGCGGTGTTCGTACTGCGCGAGGTCTTCGACACGCCGTACGACGAGATCGCGGCCGCCGTGGACAAGACGCCGGCCGCCGTGCGGCAGATCGCGGTGCGGGCCCGCAACCACGTGGCCGCCCGGCGACCGCGGGTCGACGTGGACCGGACCGAGCAGCAGGCCGTGGTCGAGCGGTTCCTCGAGGCGGTGCGGGGCGGCGACCTGCAGGGTCTCCTGGATGCGCTCGCGCCCGACGTCGTGCTGCTGGCCGACCACGGGGGCGTCGCCCAGGCGATCCGCAAGCCGCTGCACGGTCCCGAGCCGGTCGCGCGGCTGCTGGCCAACTTCGCGGTCTTCGCACCCGGGGGCACGGTCGAGTCGGTGTGGCTCAACGGCGCGCCCGGCGCCCGGATCGACGCGCGCGGCGAGCTCACCGCCGTCAGCCTGGAGATCGAGGACGGCCGGATCAGCCGGATCCTGGTGATCCGGAACCCGGCCAAGCTGACCGCGCTCGACGCGGAGGCGACGCTCAGCCGGGATCGCTGAGCGCCGGAGCACCGAGGAGCACCGGCATCAGCCGGTGCACCTGCGCGCGGAGGTCGTCGAGCACGCCCTCCCGCGCGCACAGATGGCCCAGCAGCGCCTGCTGGAACAGGCCGTCGAGCAGGCCGTAGGCGACGTGCGGCGTCATCGCGGCCGGGCGACCGGCGAGCTCGGCGTAGGTCGCCACCACCCGCCAGACCATGTCCTCGAGCGTCTGGTCGATCTGCAGGACCGCCTCGCGCAGGCTCTCCTCGAACATGCTCTGCGAGCGCAGGTCGTACCAGAGCCGGTGCATCGGCGCCTCGTCGACGATCGTCTCGACGAGCTTGTCGGCGAAGGCCGCGACCAGGCCGTCGGCGGTCGACGCCTCGGCCACCACCCCGTCGTAGCGGTGCACGCAGGTGGCCTTGTACTGCCGCACGCAGTAGACGATCAGGTCGAGCTTGTCGTGGAAGTAGTAGTGGACGACGCCGTGGGAGAACTCCGAGTTGTTCGCGATCTCGCGCAGGCTGGCGCGGGCGTAGCCGAGCTCGCCGAGGGTCCGCAGGGCGGAGTCGGCCAGTGCGCGGCGGCGCTCGTCGTGCTTGTCAGCAGGCGTACGACGAGCCGTGGCAGTCGTCATGGGGCCCGAGGCTACCGGCTGGACGGCGCTTTGTGTGCGGGTGCCAAGAAGAATCTTGACAGTTGTCCAAGAAAGTCTTGACAGTCGTCAAGGAAACGGGGTTGTGTGGCGCTCATCACTCACCGACCGGCGAAGGAGCCGCACCCATGACCTCCCCCGAAACGACCACGGCCGAGCTGGCCGGACGCACGGCGCTGGTGACCGGCGGCGCCCAGGGCCTGGGCCGGAAGTTCGCCGAGTTCCTCGCCGCCGCCGGTGCGACCGTCGTGGTCGCCGACCTGCAGGACGAGAAAGGGAAGACCGTCGCCGAGGCGATCGGCGGCAGCTACGTCCACCTCGACGTCACCGACGACGCCTCGTGGGAGGCCGCGGTCGCCCAGGCCGTCAGCGAGGTCGGCGGACTCGACATCCTGGTCAACAACGCCGGCATCGAGGTCGCCGGCCTCTTCGTGGACCTCGACCCCGACGTCGTGCGCCGGATCCTCGACGTCAACGTGGTGGGCACCTCGCTCGGCATCAAGCACGCCTTCCGCACCATGGGCCCGGGCGGCCCGGCGGGCAAGGGCGGCGTCGTCATCAACATCGCCTCGGTCGCCGCGACCATCGCGTTCCCCGCGCTGTCGGCGTACTCCGCGTCCAAGTCGGCGGTCGACCGGCTCACCCGGATCGCCGCGATGGAGAGCGGCAAGCTCGGTCTCGGCGTGCGGGTCAACTGCGTCTACCCCGGCCTGGTCCCCAACGAGATGGGCGCCGGCCTCGCCAACGAGATGACCACCCTCGGCCTGTTCCCGTCGGCCGAGGAGGCGGTCGCCGGCGTCGTCGGCCTGACCCCGTCGGGCCGCCTGGCCACCGAGGAGGAGATCGCGGACGCCGTGGTCTTCCTCGCCTCGGACCGAGCCAAGTTCGTCAACGGCGCCGGCCTCCCGGTCGACGGCGGAATGGGGATGTGAGGAGAACACCATGAGCACCAAGCCTGTGATCGTCTACGGCGCCTCCGGCTACACCGGACGGCTGATCTGCGAGTACCTGCGCGAGTTCGGCGTACCGTTCGTCGCCGCCGGCCGCGACAGCGGCAAGCTCAAGGCCTCGATGGAGGCCAACGTCCCCGGCATCGAGACCGCCGACTACGAGATCGTCGAGGTCGGCCACGACGTCGCCTCGCTGACCGAGCTGTTCCGCGGCGCGTCCGTCGTCTGCAACACGGTCGGACCATTCAGCAAGCACGGTCCGGAGGTGGTCGAGGCCTGCCTCGCCGCCGGCACCCACTACCTCGACACCACCGGTGAGCAGGACTGGCTGATCACCTGCGACGAGAAGTACGGCGCCGACTTCGCCGCCGCCGGCCTGCTGCTGTCCCCCGGCATCGCCCAGATGTACACGACCGGCGAGATCGCGGCCGAGCTGTGCCTCGAGAAGCCGGGCCTCGACACCCTCGACATCGCGGTCTTCTGGGGCGGATCGCCGACGATCGCGTCCACCCAGACCATCCTCGTCAACGCCGCCACGTCCAAGGCGCACTTCCTGCAGCAGAACCGGTACGCGGAGTTCGACCCGTCGCAGGGGCTCGTGTCGCTCGTCGTACCGGGGCAGCACGAGCTCGCCCTCTCGCTGCCGTGGGGCGGCACCTCCCACCCGGTCTGGTACCGCAAGGACCCGCGGGTGGCCAACTGCAAGGCGCAGGGCGGCGTCTTCAACGCGGCCCTGATGCACGGCGTCCCGCAGATCGTCGCCGGTGCGCTGGAGGCGACCAAGGACATGAGCGAGGCGGAGCGCGACGAGGCGCTGACCGCCACCGCCGCGCAAGTGATGAACCAGATGCCGCCGCGGGAGAACCCCCGGCTCAACAAGTCGCTCGACTCGGTGCACGCCTCGGGCCCGCTCGGCCGCGCGCACTGCGTGATCCACGGCAACCAGAACTACAAGCAGACCGGCCTGCTGCAGGCCTATGCGGCCTACTCGCTGCTCCAGCAGCCGCCGCTGCGGGTCGGGTTCGCCTCGGGTTGCAAGGCGTTCGGCCACCGCGAGCTCCTGGGCCAGCTGCGCGCGTTCGGCCTGGTCGCCGAGCCGGTGCTGACGGTCGAGGGCTGAGGGGGAGGGTCCGTGCGGCTGGTCGACTACCTGGACAAGGGCGCGTCGCTCGGGGGTGACGCGCCCTGCCTGGTCTGCGACGGGCGGACGTGGTCCTACGCCGAGGTGGGGGACCTCGCCGACCGGATCGCGTCCGCCCTCGCCGGGCGGGGCGTGCACCCCGGGGACAAGGTGGCGATCCTCGCCTCCAACGACCCCGTGGCGTTCACCTGCGTGTTCGGGATCAGCCGCGCCGGCGCGGTCTGGTGTCCCATCAACCCGCGCAACGAGGCCGGGGAGAACCGGGAGCTGCTCGACCTGTTCGAGTGCACGACGTTGATCTTCCAGGCGTCCTACGCCGGGCTCGTCGACCAGATCCGCGGCGACCTGCCCGCCGTCACGACGCTGGTCTGCCTCGACGCGTCGTACGACTGGGCGCTGGGGTGGGAGGAGTTCCTCGCGTGCGGCGTGGAGCCGGCGGACCGCCCGGCCGACGACGATCTCGCGATGATCGTCGGCACGGGCGGCACCACCGGCCGGCCCAAGGGCGTGCTGCTGACCGGCACGAACCTCGAGACCATGACGGCGCTCACACTGATGAGCTACCCGTGGCCCGAGGGGCCCGAGCGACCGACGTACCTCGCGCTGGCGCCGCTCACCCATGCGGCCGGCGTGCTCTGCTTCCCGGTGCTGGCGTCGGGCGGCTCGATCGCCGTGATGCGCACGCCCGACGTCGGGGGCTTCCTGGACGCGGTCGCCGCACACCGGGTGACGCACACCTTCCTGCCGCCGACGCTGATCTACATGGTGCTCGACCATCCGGAGCTCGAGGCGACGGACCTGTCGTCCCTCCAGTGCTTCTGGTACGGCGCCGCGCCGATGTCGTCGCGCCGGCTGGAGGAGGCGCTCACCCGGATCGGCCCGGTCATGGCGCAGCTGTTCGGACAGACCGAGGCGCCGATGATGATCTCCACGATGGCGCCACGCGACCACTTCCGTCCCGACGGGAGCATCGCCCACGAACGGCTGTCATCGGCGGGGCGACCGGCACCGCTGGTGACGGTCTCCATCATGGACACCGACGGCACGACGCTGCCTCGGGGCGAGCGCGGCGAGATCGTGGTCCGCAGCTCGCTGGTGATGCGGGGCTACTACAAGAACCCGGAGGCGACGGCCGAGGCGTCGGCGTACGGCTGGCACCACACGGGCGACATCGGCTACCTCGACGAGGACGGCTTCCTGCACATCGTCGACCGCGCCAAGGACATGGTGATCACCGGCGGCTTCAACGTCTACTCCACCGAGGTCGAGCAGGCACTGATGGCACACCCCGCCGTCGCCGACTGCGCGGTGATCGGCCTGCCCGACGAGAAGTGGGGCGAACGGCTCACCGCCGTCCTGCAGCTGCGGCCGGGGCGGTCCGTCGCACCCGAGGACGTCCAGGCATTCGTGAAGGAGCGGATCGGCAGCGTCAAGACGCCCAAGCAGGTCGAGGTCTGGGCCGACCTGCCGCGATCGAAGGTCGGCAAGGTGCTCAAGACCGAGATCAAGGAGCGGCTGGGCTCCTGAGCGGCGCGCCCGTGAGCTCGCGGACCTTGTCGGCGTCGGTGCCGGGCGCGACGTCGACCAGGACCAGGCCCTCGTCGGTCACGTCCAGCACGGCGAGGTCGGTGATGATCCGGTCGACGACGCCGGCGCCGGTCAGCGGCAGGGTGCACTGCTCGACGATCTTGGGGGTGCCGTCCTTGGCCACGTGGTCGGTGATGACCACGACGCGGCGGGTGCCGGCGACCAGGTCCATCGCGCCGCCCATGCCCTTCACGAGCTTGCCCGGGACCGTCCAGTTGGCGAGGTCGCCGTTGGCCGCGACCTGCAGCGCGCCGAGGATCGCGATGTCGACGTGACCGCCGCGGATCATGGCGAAGCTGGTGGCGGAGTCGAAGAAGGAGGCGCCCGGCGCGGTCGTGACCGTCTGCTTGCCGGCGTTGATGAGGTCGGCGTCCTCGTCCCCCTCGTAGGGGAACGGGCCCATGCCCAGCAGGCCGTTCTCGCTCTGCAGCATCACGTTGACGCCCGCCGGCAGGTGGTCGGCCACCAGCGTCGGGATGCCGATCCCGAGGTTGACGTAGTCACCGTCGTTGAGCTCGCGGGCGGCGATGGCCGCCATCTCCTCACGGGTCCAGGGCATGTCAGGCTCCCACTCCGGCGTCGGCCGCCGCGTCGATGCGCGGCCGGACGATGCGCTGTTCGATGTCCTTGGGTCGGTCGCTGGCGAGGACGGTGACGTCGACGAAGATGCCGGGGGTCATCACCTCGTCGGGGTCGAGGAAGCCGTCGAGGACGGTCTCGGCCTCGGCGATGCAGACCTGCCCGCTCATCGCGACGAGCGGGTTGAAGTTGCGCGCCGTCGCGCGATAGCGGAGGTTGCCCTCGGCGTCGGCGGTGTTGGCGTGCACGAGGGCGAGGTCGGCGACGATGCCGCGCTCGAGGACGAACGTCTCGCCGTCGAAGGTCTCGTGCGGCTTGCCCTCGGCGACCTCGGTGCCGACCCCGGTGCGGGTGTAGAAGCCGGCGATGCCGGAGCCACCGGCCCGCAGCCGCTCGGCGAGCGTGCCCTGCGGGCAGAACTCCACCTCGAGCGCACCGTCGAGGTACTGCTGGGCGAAGAGCTTGTTCTCACCGACGTACGACGCGATCACCTTGCGCACCTGGCTGTTCTCCAGGAGCACGCCCAGGCCCTTGCCGTCGACGCCCATGTTGTTGGAGACGATGGTCAGGTCGCGCACGCCGCTGTCGCGCACCGCCTCGATCAGGTCCCGCGGGATGCCGCACAGACCGAACCCTCCGACCGCGATCGTCATCCCGTCCCGGACCCGCTCGGCCACCGCTGTTCGCGGGTCCGCCGCCAGCTTCCTCATCGCGCACTCCTGCTCGTCTGCTCACCGGATGAACCCCAGTTCACCGCTCCCCACCCCGTCGCGGTCAAGGAAGTGGTCACTCGGCGGATGCCCAGGAGCATCGGCGTCCACTGAGTGGACGTACCATCGAGGCGTGCCACGCGCCCCCGGAGTCCTCGAGAAGGCCGCCGCACTGCTGCGTGCGCTCTCCGCCGCCGAGTCCGGCGCCACCACCACCGACCTGGCGACGACCACCGGGCAGCCTCGCGCGACCACCCACCGGCTGCTCGAGTCGCTCGCCGCCGAGGGCCTCGCCGACCGCGACCCCGCCACCGGACGCTGGTACCTCGGCCCGGAGACCTATGTCCTCGGCGTCGCCGCCGCCGCCCGCTACGACCTGACCAACGAGGCGCGGGCGAGTGTGCACCGGCTGGCGAAGGAGACCGGCGAGAGCGCCTTCTTCTCCGTGCGGCGCGGCGACGAGGTGGTGGTCCTGCTCCGCGAGGACGGCGACTTCCCCATCCGCTCCTACGTCCTCTACGAGAGCGCCCGCTTCCCGCTCGGCGTCGTCTCGGCCGGAGTCGCGATCCTCGCCCACCTCCCCGCCCGCGACGTGGACGCCTTCCTCGCACGCGCGGACCCCACCGCCGAGTGGGGACCGCAGCACGCCGAGGCACTCGTGCGCGAACGGCTCGCCGCCACCCGCCGTACCGGCTGGTCCCTCAACCCCGGCCTCGTCGTCGAGGGCTCCTGGGGCATGGCCGCGGCGGTCTTCGACAAGGCCGGACGGCCCGAGTGGGCGCTGACCCTCACCGGCGTCGAGCAGCGGTTCCGCGCTGACCGGCAGCCGGTGCTGGGTCGGCTGCTGCTCGAGGAGGCGCACCGCCTCTCCCGACTGGCCTAGTCCGACCCGCCTGACCCGCCCGGGTCGCCGGGCTGCTCGTCGGACGGCGCCGGCGTCGCGACGACCTCGACCTGGGTGATGCGGCGCCCGTCGACCGCGGCGACCCGCAGGAGGGCGGCGCCGACCTCGACCTCGTCACCGACCTCGGCGACCCGGCCGAGCCGGGCGAGCAGATAGCCGGCCACGGTCTCGTAGTCGCCGTCCGGGAGCTCCACGCCGGTCTCCTCCGCGACGTCCTCGATGGTCAGCCCACCGGGGACGAACGCGGGACCGGCGGGACCGCCCGAGCGCCGGACCAGGAGTCCGTCGGGCTCCTGGTCGTACTCGTCGCGGATGTCGCCGACGATCTCCTCGACCAGGTCCTCGAGCGTCACGATGCCGTCGGTGCCGCCGAACTCGTCGACGACGATGGCCAGGTGCGTCCCCTCCTTGCGGAGCAGTACGACGGTCGGCAGCACCTTGTTGGTGCCGGGCAGGTGCAGCACGTCGCGTCGGACGTCGTCGACCGTCCGGTGCGCCCCGTGGTCACCGAGCAGGTCGCGGACGTGCACGAAGCCGGTGATGTCGTCGAAGTCCTCGCCGATCACCGGGAAGCGCGAGTACGGCTGGTCGGCGACCCACGAGGCGGCCTCCGCCAGCGGCATGCCGCCCCGCACGAAGACGACGTCGCCGCGCGGGCGCATGACCTCCTTGAGGTTGCTGCGGGTCGCGGCGAAGACGTCGCCGAGGATCTGCCGCTCCTCGGCCGCGAGGCCCTCGTGACTCGCGACGATCTCGCGCAGCTCCTCCTTGCTCACCTCCTCCGACGTCGCGTCGGGGTCGCCGCCGAGCAGGCGCACGAGGGCGTTGGTGGAGATGGAGAGCAGCCAGATCACCGGGCGCATCAAGGTCGCGAACCGGTCGAGCACCGGCCCGGTCAGCGTGGCCACCTCGGCCGCCCGCTGCAGCGCGAGCCGCTTGGGGACCAGCTCGCCGAGCACCAGCGAGAGGTAGGCGATCAGGAGCGTCATCACGACGAGGGCGGCGGTGTCCGCGGCGTCCGGGCCGAGCCCGAGGTCGACGAGGTACGGCGCCACGTCGGGCGCGAGGGTCGAGCCGCCGTACGCGGCCGAGAAGAAGCCCGCGACCGTGACCCCGATCTGGACCGCCGACAGGAAGCGGTTGGGATCGCGGGCGATCGCCGCGACCCGCAGGCCGCGACCGCCGCGCTGCGCGAGCTGGCTCACCTGGGAGTCCCGCAGGGAGACCAGGGCCAGCTCGGTGGCCGCGAAGACACCGCCGACCAGCACGAAGGCCACGACCAGGCCGAGGTTCACGAAGGTCTGCGTGTCGATCATCGCCGTTCACCCGCCCGCGACGCGACAGGTGAACGGAAACGACATCGGGACTCGTCCATGGCGGGATCTTAGAAGTCCGCCCTCGGTCACCGCACGGTCGGGCAGGCGTCGTCCGAGGATCCTGGCGCCGCCGGTCCCGCGAGATCACCGGTGCGCAGCACCATCACCACGACATCCGGGCCCTCCTCCCCCGCGGCCTCGCGCAGCCAGGCCGGCCGCAGCGCGAGCACCTCGGACCAGCCGCTCCGGCGATAGAGGGCCAACGCCGCGGGGTGCACGGGCAGGACCTCGAGGCACGGGCGGAGGCCGGCTGCCCGGATGTCGTCGACCACCGCGTCGAGCAGAAGCCGGCCGAGGCCTCTCCCGCGCACGTCGGCGCCCACGAACAGGGTGCTCACCCAGCCGAGGGCATCGACGGCGCAGCCGTTGGCCGCGGCACACGCGTCGTTGAGCGCGGCAGCGTCCGGGAACCCGGCCGGCGGACCGGTCCGGCACACGTGGCCGACCGGGCGGCCGTCGAGCTCCGCGATCCACGCCGACAACGCATCGTCCGCGTGGAGGAACTGCTCGACGGGCACCGGCAACGGGTCACGGAACGGGTAGCGCGTCGTGCGCTGCTGGGCGAGCAACCCCTCGGCGAGTGCCGGCAGGTCATCCGCACGACGACGGCGGAGGCGGACCCGTTCCATCCGCCGATGCTCGCACGAGCGTCCCGGCCAGGGCCGCCGCCGCGCAGCGCAGTGCGCAGGCGGCGGCGGCCTTGAGGACGTCCCGGCCGGTCACGACCGGTTGCCCCGCAGGAGGGCACCGGCGGCCACGGCACCCACCGCGGCCACGACCGCGGCGCCGACGAAGGCCGCGGAGTAGCCCTCCGTGAGGGCGCCCGGGTCGCCGAGCCGGTCGGCACCCGCGGCGGCCGCGATCGCGGTCATCACGGCGAGGCCGAGCGCGGAGCCGATCTGGTAGCTCGTGTTGACGATGCCCGACGCGAGCCCGCCCTCCTCCGGCGGTGCCGCGGAGATCGCGGTGCCGAGGGTGGGGATGAAGGCGAGCGACATGCCGAGCGCGGCGACCAGCGAGGCCGGGAGTACGTCGACCGCGTAGCTGCCGTCCGGGTCGATCATCGCCAGCCAGGCCATGCCGACGGCGAGCAGGACCAGGCCGCTCACGGTCGCGGTCCGGACGCCGACCAGGGCCAGCACCCTGGGCGCCAGCACGACCATGCCGACCATGATCAGCAGCGTCATCGGCAGCAGAGCGGCGCCGCTGGGGAAGGCGCTGAAGCCGAGGACCTGCTGGAGGTAGAGGTTCAGGAAGAACCACATCGGGATCCAGGCGGCGCCGAGCAGCAGCTGGGCGAGGTTCGCCGCGGCGAGGTCAGGCGCGCGGAAGATGCCGAGCCGGACCAACGGGTCGCGACCGCGAGCCTGCTGGACGACGAAGACGGCGAGCAGTACGACGCCCGCGGCGAGGACCCACCACGTGCGCGGAGCGTCCCAGCCCACCTCGGGGGCCTGGACCACGGCGTACACGAGGGCGGCGAGTCCGGCGGTCACGGTGACCGCGCCGACGAGGTCGACGCGCCGCGAGCCGGCGGCGCGACCGCCCGGCATCGAGCCGGGCACGAGCGCGAGGATGAGGACCGCGATCGGCAGGTTGATCGCGAACACCCACGGCCAGCTGAGGTACTCGGTGATCACCCCGCCGAGGAAGACACCGGCCGTTCCGCCGGCGGGAGCGGCGGCGCCGTACAGGGCGAGGGCCTTGGTCAGCTCGCGCGGCTCGCTGCCGAACAGCATCATCAGCAGGGTCAGCGCGGCGGGTGCGATGAGCGCGGCGCCCGCGCCCTGGATCGCGCGCCCGGCGAGCTCGACCTCGACGTTCCCGGCGACGGCCGCGACCAGCGAGCCGGCCGCGAGGACCAGCCACCCGGCGACGAAGACGTTGCGCGCCCCGAAGACGTCGGACACCTTGCCCCCGAGCAGGAGCAGGCCGCCGAACGCGACGACGTACGCGTTGAACACCCAGGACAGGTTCTCGGGCGTGAAGCCCAGGTCCCGCTGCATCTCCGGCAGCGCGACACCGATGATCGAGGTGTCCATGATGACCATGAACTGGGCGGCGGCGATGACCGCGAGCCCGAGCCAGCGCCGGTTGGTCGCTGGCGCAGTCGTGACTGACATCTGAGTTCTCTCCTTCTTCCGGCTTGACTTCATACCCTAGGGGGGTATGGTTTAGGACAAGGCGGGACGCTACCACGGAATACCGCAGGGGGGTATCCTGTTCACACAGGTCGAACCCCAGCACACGAAGGACACAGGGCCATGGCACACACCGGAACCGGCGCGGAGCACCAGCACAGCTACATCGCCAACCGCACCAAGGACGACTACCTCAAGCGGCTGCGCCGCATCGAGGGCCAGGCGCGGGGACTGCAGCGGATGGTCGAGGAGGAGCAGTACTGCATCGACATCCTCACCCAGGTCTCCGCCATGACGAAGGCCCTGCAGTCCGTCGCCCTCGGCCTGCTCGACGAGCACATGGCGCACTGCGTCGTGAACGCCGCCCAGGAGGGAGGTGAGGAGGCAGCCATCAAGCTCAAGGAGGCCTCCGACGCCATCGCCCGCCTGGTCCGTTCCTGACGCGTCCCCCGACCACCCCACCCACACCACCAGGAGAGGAGCTCGCCATGAGCGCCACCCAGACCTTCACCGTCACCGGCATGACCTGCGGCCACTGCGTCGCCTCCGTCACCGAGGAGGTGCAGGAGATCACCGGCGTCGAGGACGTCGCGATCGACCTGCCCACCGGTGCGGTCACGATCACCAGCGCCGCCCCCCTCGACGAGTCCGCCGTGAAGGCCGCCGTCGAGGAGGCCGGCTACCAGCTCGCATGAACACCCCGACACGGCTCGCCGGCTTCGGGGCCATCGCCGCCGTCGTGTTCGGCATCGCCCTTCTCGTCGGCCGGGCCGTCGGCCCGGTCGCCGCGAGCGACTCGGCGGCGCCCAGCCACGAGACGCACGCCGGTGACGCCACCGCGAGCGACACCCCGCAGGACCCCGCCGAGGCGGAGACCGAGATCCCAGGAGGACTCATGACATCGCAGGACGGCTACACCCTCACCCTCGACCAGCCCCGGGCGCTCCCCGGGGATGCGGTCCCGGTGAGCTTCACCATCAACGGACCCGACGGCGCCCCCGTGACGGCGTACGACGTGCAGCACGAGAAGCAGCTCCACCTGATCGCCGTACGGCGTGACCTCAGCGGCTTCCAGCACGTCCACCCCACCCTGACCGGCGGCACCTGGTCCGTCGACCTGGCGCTGACGCCCGGGACGTGGCGGCTGTTCGCCGACTTCAAGGCGACCGGCGGCGACGCGCTCACCCTGGGCACCGACCTCGCGGTCGACGGCAGCTACGAGGCCGTGCCGCCCGCGCAGGAGAGCCGCACCGCGACCGTAGACGGCTACCAGGTCACCCTCGACGGCGACCTGGACGCCGGTGCCGACGCGAGGCTCACGCTCAGCGTCAGCAAGGACGGGAAGCCGGTCACCGACCTGCAGCCCTACCTCGGCGCCTACGGCCACCTGGTCGCGCTGCGCTCCGGCGACCTGGCCTACCTCCACGTCCACCCGGACGGGGAGCCCGGCGACGGGACGACCCGGCCGGGGCCGGACGTCGTGTTCCACACCGCCGTCCCCAGCGCCGGGACCTACCACCTCTACCTCGACTTCCAGCACGACGGCGTGGTCCGCACCGCGGCCTTCACCGTCACCGCCGGCGGCACCGGGAAGAGCCAGCCCCAGGAGCACGGAGAGAGCAGTGGACACGCACACTGACCCCACCCAGCAGCAGGTCGAGCTCGCCCTCACCGGGATGACCTGCGCCTCGTGCGCCAACCGGATCGAGCGCAAGCTCAACAAGCTCGACGGCGTCACCGCGACGGTCAACTACGCGACCGAGAAGGCGAAGGTCTCCTACGCCGAGGGCGTCTCGACCGACGCGCTCGTCGCGGCGGTCGAGGCGGCCGGCTACGGCGCCGCGCTGCCCAAGCCGCCGTCCGCCGACGGCGGTGCGGAGGGCGCCGGCGACGAGGCCGACCCGATCGCGCCGCTGCGCAACCGTCTGGTCATCTCGGCGGTGCTGTCGGTGCCCGTGATCGCGATGGCGATGGTGCCCGCGCTCCAGTTCGACTACTGGCAGTGGCTCTCGCTCACGCTGGCCGCGCCGGTCGTGCTGTGGGGCGCCTACCCGTTCCACAAGGCTGCCTGGACCAACCTGCGCCACGGCACGTCCACGATGGACACGCTGATCTCGCTCGGCACGCTCGCCGCGCTGGGCTGGTCGCTCTACGCGCTGTTCTGGGGCACCGCCGGTGTCACCGGGATGACGCACCCGTTCGAGCTCACCATCGAGCGCAGCGACGGCAGCGGCAACATCTACCTCGAGGCCGCGGCCGGCGTGACGACGTTCATCCTGGCCGGGCGCTACTTCGAGCAGCGCTCGAAGCGGCGGGCGGGAGCGGCGCTCAAGGCGCTGCTCGAGCTCGGCGCCAAGGAGGTCGCGGTCCTCGGACCCGACGGCGTCACCGAGACCACGGTGCCGGTCGAGCAGCTGGCGGTGGGCGACCTGTTCGTCGTCCGGCCGGGAGAGAAGATCGCGACCGACGGCGTCGTCGAGCGCGGCAGCTCCGCGGTCGACGCCTCGATGCTCACCGGGGAGTCCGTGCCGGTCGAGGTCGCTACGGGCGACCCGGTCGTGGGCTCATGCGTCAACGTGGGCGGCCGGCTGGTCGTCCGGGCGACCCGCGTCGGCGGCGACACCCAACTCGCCCAGATGGCGCGCCTGGTCGAGGACGCCCAGAACGGCAAGGCCCAGGTGCAGCGCCTGGCCGACCGGATCTCCGGCATCTTCGTGCCGATCGTCATCGTGCTCGCGGCCGGCACCCTCGGCTTCTGGCTGGGCACCGGCAACGGGCTCGCGGCGGCGTTCACCGCCGCGGTGGCCGTCCTCATCATCGCCTGCCCGTGCGCCCTCGGCCTGGCCACGCCGACCGCTCTCATGGTCGGCACCGGTCGCGGCGCACAGCTCGGCATCCTGATCAAGGGGCCCGAGGTGCTGGAGTCGACCCGCGCGGTCGACACCGTCGTCCTCGACAAGACCGGCACGGTCACCACGGGCAAGATGACCCTGCGTGACGTGGTCGCCGGCGAGGGCGAGGACGCCGCCGAGGTGCTGCGGTACGCCGGCGCGCTCGAGGACGCCTCGGAGCACCCCATCGCCCGGGCGATCGCCGATGCCGCCCGCGAGGCCGGTCCGCTGCCCGCGGTCGAGGACTTCGCCAACGTCGAGGGCCTCGGGGTCCAGGGCGTCCTGCTCGACGGCGACGTGAGCCACGCCGTCCTGGTCGGGCGGCCGCGGCTCCTGGAGGAGTGGTCGCAGCACCTCTCCCCCGAGCTGACCTCGGCGCTCGAGGAGGCCCAGCGCACCGGCGGTACGGCGGTCGCGGTGGGCTGGGACGGCAAGGCCCGCGGGGTGGTCGTGGTCGCCGACGCGATCAAGCCGACCTCGGCCACCGCCATCGCGCAGCTGCGCGAGCTCGGCCTGCGGCCGGTCCTGCTCACCGGCGACAACGCCGTCGTGGCCCGGACGGTCGCGGCCGAGGTCGGCATCGCCGAGGCGGACGTCATCGCCGACGTGCTGCCCGCCGACAAGGTCGACGTCGTCAAGCGGCTGCAGGGCGAGGGCAAGGTCGTCGCCATGGTCGGCGACGGCGTCAACGATGCCGCCGCGCTCGCCCAGGCCGATCTCGGCCTCGCGATGGGCACCGGCACCGACGTGGCGATCGAGGCCAGCGACCTCACCCTCGTGCGGGGCGACCTCCAGGTCGCGGTCGACGCGATCCGGCTCTCCCGCCGGACCCTGGGCACGATCAAGGGCAACCTGTTCTGGGCCTTCGCCTACAACGTCGCCGCCCTGCCGCTGGCCGCCGCCGGCCTGCTCAACCCGATGCTGGCAGGCGCCGCGATGGCGTTCTCGTCGGTGTTCGTGGTGTCCAACAGCCTGCGGCTGCGGCGGTTCCGCGCCTCGGCGTCCTGACCCGCCCACGACCCACGGAGACCGATGACCCCGCCGACGATCGTCGACGCCCACGCCCACCTCTGGGATCCGGCCGCGAACCCCTGGTACCCGCGCCTGCACGGCGTCGCCGAGGGGACGGGGAGCCCCTGGCTGCTCGACCGGCACCGGTACGCCGACTTCGCCGAGCGCCACCACCCGGCGGTCACCCTGGCCGGCCTGGTGCACGTGTCGGCGAGCTCGGCGCCCCACGCCTATCTCGAGGAGGCACGCTGGCTGGAGGGGGAGCGCGGCACCGCGACGGTGCCGATCGTCTCAATCGGCACCGTCGACCCGCTGCTCCCGGTCGCCGAGCTCGTCGCGCACCTGGACCAGCAGGCGGCGTACGACCACCTCCGCGGGATCCGCGTCTTCCCGGGTCTCGAGCCCGACGCCCCCGGGGTTCCCGCGATCCTGGACTGGCTCGCCGACCACGAGCTGGTCTTCGACCTCGTGGCCACCCCCGACACCCTGCCCGCCTGGGCATCGGTCCTGGCCGCCCGGCCGGGCCTGCGGGTCGTCCTGGAGCACCTCGGGTCGCCGCAGGATCTCAGTCCCGACGGGCACGCGGCCTGGCGGGACGCGATGCGGGTCGCGGCCGAGGGGACCGACTGGATGTGCAAGTTCTCCGGCCTCGGCATGGTGCTGCCGAGGGTCACCGGCGCGAGCCTCCGGCCGTGGCTGGAGGGCGCCGTCGCGGCCTGGGGCTGGGACCGGCTGCTCTTCGGCTCGAACATGCCGATCGACTCGCTGCGCGTCGGGCACGCCGACCTGCTGGGCGCGATCGTGCCGCTGGTCGCGGAGCTGGCGACGGACCAGGAGGGGGCGCAGTTCTTCGCGGACAACACCCGCGCCGCCTACGACCTGCCGGTCTGACGCGCCCGGAAGCCGTCAGGAATCGAGAAGCAGCGGCGGTCCGGCGCGCCTACCGTCGGAGACATGAACTCCATCGACACCCTCACCCTCGAGGTGGCCGACCCGGCCGCCGCCCGCGACTTCTACGCCCGCGCGTTCGGGCCGGACCTCCCGCTCGACTTCCGCGCCGACCCGGCGCCGAGCGACGGCTTTCGGGGCTTCCACATCTCGCTCACCATGGCCCAGCCGGCCGACGTCGACGGGCTCGTCGCGACAGCACTGGACGCGGGCGCGACCACGATCAAGCCGGTCACCAAGTCCCTGTGGGGCTACGGCGGCGTGCTCCGCGCGCCCGACGGCGCGATCTGGAAGGTGGTCAGCTCCTCCAAGAAGAACACCCGTCCGGCCAGCCGGGAGATCGAGAGCATCGTGCTGCTCATCGGCGCCGACGACGTCGCGGCGAGCAAGCGCTTCTACGTCGAGCGCGGTTTCGGCGTCGCGAAGAGCTTCGGCAGGAAGTACGTCGAGTTCGAGTCCGGCGCGGGAGCGGTGACCCTCGGCCTGCTCAGCCGCAAGGCGCTGGCCAAGGACGCCGGTGTCGCGATCGAGGGCAGCGGCTCGCACCGGATCGTGCTGTCCGACGGCGGTCCCGCGGCGAGCGACCCGGACGGCTTCGCCTGGGAGCCGGCTCAGCGCCAGGCGCCCGACACGACCTCGTCCAACGCCGCGCCGATCAGCTCGAGCAACGACTGATCCTCGACGGCCAGCCAGCGACGGTAGGCGTACTCGGCGGCCGCGAGCACGACCTGGACGGCGACGCCCGCACGGACGTCGCCGTCGGGCACGCCCATCCGGCCGGCAGCGAGCGCGACCAGCGCCGCCCGGTCGTCGTCGGCGATGAGGACGACCCGCGGGGAGAGCTCGGTCGCGGTCCGCATCGCCGCCCGCCAGCGCCGCAGCTCCGCGTCGGACACCTCCGCGCTGCGCTCGCGGATCGCCGCGGCCAGGGAGATGGCGACCGGCTCGTCGTCCGGGCGGGCGGCGTACGTCGCGACGATCTCGGCGCTGCTGACCAGGAGCGGCTGGAGGAGCAGGTCCTCCTTGGCGGCGACGTAGCGGAAGTAGGTGCTCGTCGACACGCCCGCCGCGGCGGCGATCTCCTCGGTCGTCACCGCCGCGAAGCCTCGCTCGGCGAAGAGCGTCCAGGCCGCATCCTGGATATCGCGGCGCACCCGGATCCGGTTGCGCTCGCGCAGGGTCAGGGCCATCCGGCGACCCTCCCACGTTGCGGACTTCGTCACAAGTTGATAGACACTCCCATATTCGGAGTTGCTATCAAGGAGTGATGGATGACCGACGAGACGTACGACGTGGTCGTGGTGGGCTCCGGCGGGGCGGGCATGGCGGCCGCGATCACCGCCGCGGCGCACGGGCTGTCGACGGTGGTGCTGGAGAAGGCGCCGGTCTGGGGCGGCACGACCGCCCGCTCGGGTGGCGGCGTGTGGATTCCCGGGAACGACGTCCTCCGCAAGCATGTCCCGGCCGACGATCTCGACCACGCCCGGCGCTACCTGCACGCGATCGTCGACCCGGCAGCCGGTGTCGACCCGACGAGGATCGACACCTACCTCGACCGGGGTGCCGAGGCGCTGCGCTTCCTCACCGAGCACTCCGCGCTCGACCTCGAGTGGGTGCGCGGCTACTCCGACTACTTCCCCGAGGCGCCCGGCGGCCGGGCCGGGGGCCGCTCCTGCGAGCCGCTGCCGTTCGACACCCGGCGGATCGGCGCGGACGCCGCCACGATGCAGCCCTTCTACACCAAGGCGCCGCTCAACGTCGTGGTCAAGCAGTCCGACTACCGCTGGCTGAGCACCGGGCTGCGGCACTGGCGCGGACCGCTGCACCTGCTCCGCGTCGGCCTCCGCACGATCCTCGCAAGGCTGCGCGGCCGCCGCCTCGTCGGGCTCGGCAGCGCGCTGTCGTCGTCCCTGTTGGTGGGCCTGCGCGAGCTCGGCGTACCCCTCCGCCTCGACACCGCCCTGGCCGAGCTGATCCGGGACGGAGACCGGGTGACCGGTGTCCTCACCACGGCCGGCGACCGGATCACCGCCCGCCGCGGCGTCGTCCTGGCCTGCGGCGGCTTCGACCACTCCGCCGCGATGCGCGCCGAGCACCAGCGCGAGCCCGCGGGACCCCGGCTCTCCCTCGGTGCCGCCACCAACACCGGTGACGGCATCCGCGCCGCGCTCGACGTGGGCGCGGCGACCGCGCTGATGGACGACGCCTGGTGGGCACCGTCGATCCCGCTCCCCCGCGGCCCGTGGTTCGCGCTCGCCGAGCGGTCGCTGCCCGGCAGCATCATCGTCAACGCGCGCGGCGAGCGGTTCATGAACGAGTCGCTGCCGTACGTCGAGGCCACGCACCGCATGTTCGGCGGCCGGTACGGCGCCGGGGACGGCCCGGCCGAGAACCTCCCGTGCTGGCTGGTGTTCGACCAGACCTACCGCGACCGCTACCTCTTCGCCGGCGTCACCGGCGGCCGCCCACTCCCGAAGTCCTGGCTGGCGGACGGCGCGATCACCCGGGCCGGGAGCCTTGGCGAGCTGGCGGCGGCGATCGGCGTACCGACGGGTGTGCTGGCGGGGACGGTGGACCGCTTCAACGGATTCGCGCGGGCGGGCGTCGACGCGGACTTCCACCGCGGTGCGTCGGCGTACGACCACTACTACGGCGACACGACGAACAAGCCCAACCCGAGCCTCGGCGCACTGACGAAGGCTCCGTTCTACGCGGCCCGGATGGTGCCGGCGGACCTCGGCACCAAGGGCGGCGTCCTCACCGACGAGCGGGCGCGGGCGCTGCGCGCGGACGGCAGCGTGATCGCGGGCCTCTACGCCGCGGGCAACGCGAGCGCGGCCGTCATGGGCCACACGTACGCCGGGCCCGGGGCGACCATCGGCCCGGCGCTGGTGTTCGGCTACCTGGCCGCACTCGACTGCGCCGCACCCGACGCACCCGACGCACCTGCCGACACCGGCGTCAGCGGATCGCGAACCCGAGCCACGAACCCAGGATGACCGTGGCCACGACGACCTCGACCCGGCGGGCGAGGCGCGAGGGGTAGACCCGGTTCTCCAGGTAGTGCGCGATGAACCCGCGCTCGTCCATGCGCGGCTTGCCGGCTCCCTCGCGGCCCCAGTCCTCGAGACGGGAGAGCGGGCAGGCCGCGTCGGTCGCGGCCATCCGCCCGCCCCAGATCGCGGCGGCGAGGTGCGGGATGAACACCCACGGCATCAGCCAGGCGAGGAAGCCGCCGATCACCGTGAAGCCGACGAACAGGACGTGCACCACGAAGGCTCCTGCCGCGACCAACCGATGCACGAGCCCGAGTCTAGGCACCAGGACGGTGCGCTCATCCGCGGGTACCGACGTCGAACCGCCGGCACACCTCCCGCAGCACGAAATGCCCGGCCGGCGCACCCCGCGGCGCCGCTGACGCCCGCCGTTCTCGCTGTCGTCGGCAGACGTCTGGCCCATCTGCTCAGACGTTCCTGACCACGGAATTATCACGCGAAAACTCGATGATGAACGTCACCCTCACAGCGCTCCTCCCGGATTTGTCCTGCCCTCCGTCGGCGATGAAGGTAGGAGCGGTGACCGGCCTCGGGAGGGCCGATGTCACGGAGCGGTTCCGGGTGCTGCTCGCGTTTGGTCTCATACGGAGGGAATCTCAGTGACCAGGTCCAGCCCGGCGCCTACTGGCGCGCCCGGAAACAGCTCGCACGCCCGACGCGTGCTCTCGATGACGATCGCGCTGCTGCTCGCGATCCTGACGGTGGCCGGCATCAGCCCGTCCGCCGGTGCGGCCACGCCCGGCATCACCAGCAGCCTGCTCAAGAACGGCCAGCCGGTCGCGCCGGGCACGGTGCTCAACGAGGGCGACAAGCTCGAGCTGCGCGTGCAATACGACCGCAGCGTCGGCGCCGGCACGTCCGTGGAGTTCGAGTTCGACCCCAACGTCGTGGTGTCGAAGCCGAGCGGCAACGAGGCGATCGAGTCGATCACCCAGACGGGCAACAAGGTCGTCATCACCTTCAAGGACCCGTGGCCCGCGACGGTCAACCAGGGTGTCTTCGACATCGACCTGACGGTCGACTCGGTCGAGCACAGCTCCAAGGAGCCGATCACCTGGAAGGTCGACGGCGACCAGAGCTCGGTGCCCGTCGTCATCGTCAACAACGGCGACCAGCCGGCGAACGTGACGAGCGAGCGGTACGCCAAGAAGCTCAACGGCTCCGACCGTCCCAGCGGCAACCCGCTGGTCTGGCCCAACAACCGGGTCACGGTCACCAACGGTGTCGTCGCGGTCTCCCCGGCGATCCTCGACGACACGCTGACCTACCGGCTCGAGGTCGACACCCCCAACGCCGGCCCGGCGCGCACCAACTGGGAGATCGCCGACACGCTGCCGTCCGGCTTGGCGTACGTTCCCGGCTCGTTCGCGGCCAAGCTGACCTCCTGGGACGACGACCTGCTCAACCGCACGGTCCAGGATCCGTTCCCCTTCACTCCCACGCTGACCGGCGACTCCTTCTCCACCAGGGTCGACCTCCCCGCGCCGTCGCTGCTCAGCGTCGAGTACCGGGTCCGCGTTCCCGACGAGGCCGCGCGTCTCGCCCTGCAGACCGCGCTCCAGGCGAAGTACGACGCCCTGGTGGCCGGTGCCGGCCACGGCAACTTCCAGATCGAGCTCAACAACACCGCGAAGTTCGGCGGCAGCATCGAGCGGACCGCCCACCTGCGCCTGCGCGGCACCGTGGCCGACCCGAACCCGGGGCCGGACCTGAACGCGGCCTTCGCCAAGAGCGCGAGCTGGTCCTCGCGCAACGTCGAGACCGACGCCGACGGCGACCTCACTCCGCCGGAGGACCTCACCTACACCCTGCGTGCGGACCTGACGAAGTGGGACAACGACGGCGCGAACCCGAACCGCGTCCTCGGCCAGAACGTCGTCATCCGTGACGAGCTGCCCACCCAGGCCTCGTGGAAGACCGGCGATCCGAGCTTCATCAGCACCGTCGGGCGTGGCTCCGGCGGCGCCGGTGGCCTCGCGCTGAACAACGCGGGCACGTGCCCGGGCACCTCGGCGGCGGACTTCCGCGGCGACGCCTTCATTGGCACGTACTGCGTCAGCGGGCAGGTCCTGCTGATCAACGTGGGCAAGGACGACTCCACGAACGTCGACATCCGCGCCAAGGTGCTGGTCAACAGCGTGACCGGCCTGACCAAGGCCGGCTCGACCACGATCGCCGGCGCGACGGCGTACCGGCTGCGCAACACGGCCACCTTCGACTACACCACCGGCAGCCCGGCCTCGCGCCAGGTCGACGTGACGGTCGTCGAGCTCCCCGACGGCACGGACGGCTACAACGACGAGACCGTCTTCGCCAAGTCGGGTGTCGCCAGCAGCACCGAGGTCGACCCGGGTGAGTCCACCACGGTCCGCTACACCTTCCGCCTCGCCGGCGGCAAGGGGATCGACGCGGCCAAGAGCCACATCATCGATGCCGTCGACCCCGACCTCTTCGTGCTCCCGGGCACTCTGTCCGACGTGATCGTCCCCGGCGACGGCAGCGGCGGCAGCAAGTACGACGGCCAGAATCTCGACTCCTCGCACTTCGTGGTCACCAAGGTCGGCAGCGACCTCAAGATCGAGCTCAGCGACGCGGGCAAGGCGCTCGCCCAGGCCCGGGGCACGGACAAGGAGTGGCGCGTCGTCATCGACCTGTCCACCCGCCCCATCGGAGCGGCCGGTCCGCCTCCGGTCAAGGAGACGCTGGAGATCCGCAACCGGGCCGTCCTCTACGGCGAGGACGAGAAGGAGCACTACTGGTCCGAGCACACGACCGAGTCCACGTCGTACGGCGACGAGGCGGAGGTCCGCAAGCGGGTCTTCGACCCGTGGGACGAGGAGTGGGTGCCGACCCTCAAGGCCTACGTCGACGCCGACGGCACCTTGGTCCGGGACCTCTACACCTACCGGGTCGAGTTCCTGCCGCACGGCAACTTCAACGGCGTGGTGATCAGCCCCGTCGTGGACAAGCTGCCGGCCGGAGTGAGCTTCGTCGGCTTCGTCGACGAGGCCGACGCCGCCACCGGCGCGGGCGCCGCCACCGGGCCGCGGGACATCGGGGGCAACCTCGAAGCCGTCTACGCCGCGGCCGAGCGCACGGTGACCCTGCGCCAGAAGACGGGCACGGTGCTCGACGCCAGCCAGCCGATCGCGGCGTACCTCGTCGTCAGGGTGAACGACCCCTCCGACGTCACCGAGCCGATCGTCAACATCATCGACGACAGCCACGCCACCATCGAGCCCGGCGACCCGCCGAGCATCGACATCGAGAAGTGGACCGTCGAGCCGACGTCCTCCGGTCCGCTCTACGACGCGGCCGGGGCGCTCGTCAACGACGGCTTCTACGGCGACTTCGACGCCGCCGGCCCCGGCAAGGAGCTGACCATCGACGAGGCCCAGCAGATCCGGTTCACGATCTCGAACGACGGCGGGGAGCCCCTGACGGACATCGAGGTCTCCGACGAGCTGGTCTCCGGCGCCGGTGTCGTGCAGGACCTGGCCTGCGTGTTCCCCGGTGGTGCGACGCCGGGCACTCAGTGGTCCGGTCCGTTCCAGCCGGGTGCGAAGTTCGAGTGCACCGGCACGCTCACCCTGGACGACTTCGCCCAGAGCCACGTCGACCGGGCGAGCGTCACCGGGATCGGCGTCCACTCCCGGGAGAAGGTCACCGACGACGACCCGTGGCGGGCGCACACCCGGCCCAAGGCCGTCTCGGTGGGCGACTTCGTGTGGCTCGACGAGAACCGCGACGGACGCCAGACCACGGGTGAGCCGGGGATCCCCGGCGTGCTGCTGGAGCTGGTCGGTCCCGACGGCCAGCCGGTGACCGACATCGACGACAAGCCCGTGCTGCCGGTCCGGACCGGTCCGGACGGGGAGTACGTCTTCGAGCGGCTTCCCGCGCTGACCGGGACGGAGACCTACACCGTGCGGATCGTG
The DNA here is from genome assembly GCF_024614185.1 of Nocardioides carbamazepini. Taxonomy (GTDB): domain Bacteria; phylum Actinomycetota; class Actinomycetes; order Propionibacteriales; family Nocardioidaceae; genus Nocardioides; species Nocardioides carbamazepini. The sequence goes on along the minus strand of NZ_JAHTLF010000003.1, from coordinate 9,965 downwards.
GCCGACGAACCGCAGACCCGCGACGTGCTCGAGCCGTACGTGCCGGCCCCCGCCGGCCGTGGCGACCGTGCCGGCGACTCCTCCACCGGCGAGGTCTCGACCCTTCCGGGCGAGCTGCAGGACGATGGTGCGCACGACCCGACGCTGGACTTCGGGTTCATGCTCAAGTCGTACGCCGTGGGTGACGTGGTCTGGATCGACCGGGACCGCGACGGGATCCAGGACGCCGACGAGGCGCCCCTGGCCGGCGTACGCGTGGAGCTGACCGACGCCGACGGCGAACCGGTCAGGGACGTGCACGGCGACGTGGTCGAGGCCACGACGACCGACGCCCAGGGCCGCTACCTGTTCGACGAGCTGGGGGAGGGCGACTATCGGGTCCGCTTCACGCTGACGCCCGACCAGGCCGCGCGCTACCAGTTCACCGCCACCGACGCGGGCGACGACCCGAAGGACTCCGACGCCCACGTGCAGGCCGATCCTGCCGCGGGTCTGACGGCGTCGTTCCGGCTCGACGACACCAACGCCGCCCTCAGCGGCAGCTACGCCGACCAGGACTTCGAGGCCACGCAGGGCGTGGACCCGACCTGGGACGCGGGCGTGGTGCTCAAGCGGGTCTCGGTCGGCGACCTGGTCTGGCTCGATGAGGACCGCGACGGCCGTCAGGACGCCGGCGAGCCCGGCATCCCGGGCGTCGTGCTGGTCCTGGTCGGTCCGGACGGCCAGCCCGTGACCGACGTGTTCGGCCAGCCGGTCGGGCCGCGGACGACCGATGCCGAGGGGCGCTACTCGTTCGACGACCTGCCGGCCCTGACCGGATCGGACACCTACCGGGTGCGGATCGACCGCACTGCCTCGGCGAAGGCGCTCGCGCCCTACACCCCCGCACCGGCCAAGGTCGGGGACCGCGAGGGTGACTCGGACCTGTGGGAGGCCACGTCGCTGACCGGTGGTCTCCGCGAGGACGGGGACCGCGACCCGACGCTGGACTTCGGCTTCATGCTGAAGAGCTACGCGATCGGCGACCTCGTCTGGATCGACAAGAACGACGACGGTCGTCAGGGCGTCGGCGAGAAGCCGCTGGCCGGCGTGCAGGTGGAGCTCCTGGACGTCCGCACCGGCGGGGTGGTCGCCACCACGCTCACCGACGCGGCGGGCCGCTACCTGTTCGACAACCTGCCGGCCGGCACCTACCAGGTCCGGTTCACGTTGACGAAGCAGCAGGCGAAGAGGTACGAGTTCACCCGCCGCAACGCCGGCAGCGACGACGCACGGGACTCGGACGCCCACCGGGTGCGCGGTACGACCGGACCGATCGTGCTCGACGACAGCAACACCGCGTTGGTGCGGTCCTACGACAGGACCGTCGGTGCCAGTGAGGGCATCGATCCCACGTGGGACGCGGGAGTCGTCCTGACCGGGGACGTCGGCGGCGAGAGCGCCGGCGGCGGCAAGGGTCGCGGCGGCGACGTCGCCGGAGTCAGCAGCTCCGGTGGCCTGCCCGGCACCGGCTCGCCGGTCGGCATCGGCCTGATCATCGGCGCCCTGGCGCTGATCCTGGGTGGAGTCGCGGTCCTGGTGACCGGACGACGCCGGGGCGCGCTGCACTGATCCGAGGAGACTGATCCGCCACGACGGGGACCGGGCTCGGGCCCCGGTCCCCGTCGTGGCTCCCGGATGACGGCCGTGCCGGGCTCGGCACGCTCACCCCACCAGCTCATGCTCGATGACGTCCTCGCACACTGGGCACCGACCCGCCGGGCGGGTGATCGCCACCGTCGAGCGTCGTACCCGGCGTTCGGGTCGCTGATCCGGCTCCCGGACGACCCGGACGCCGGGTACGACGACAGCCCGGCCCCCCGGGGGGACGGCGCCGACGATCACGCCAAACCGGTCGCGGCGAACGCCCGCCCGTAGATCTCCCGGACCACCCGCTCCTTGCGGGCGTTGTACTGCATGCCGTGCTCACCGGCCGCGCTCGACGCGGCCGCCGCCGTGAGCTTGGCGGCGGCGTACCGCTCCCGCTCGTCGGGGTTGCCGCGCAGCCAGTCGCGGAAGATCCGGTGCCGGACCACCTCGGGGCTGTCGGGGCCGAAGACGTGCAGGTGACAGGCGGGCGCGGTGCCGCGCAGCAGCCGGTGCTCGTGCCACCACGGCTCCCGCACCCGCAGCTCAAGGCCGAGCGCCTCCAACGCGGGGACGTACGCCGCCTCGTCGGCCGGGTCCGCGACGACCAGGTCCACGTCGATGACCGGCTTGGCGGGCAGGCCGGGGACGGAGGTGGAGCCGACGTGCTCGACGACGAGGGCGCGCCAGCCCAGCGCCCGGCGTACCGCCTCGGCGATCTCGTCGAACCGCGCCGGCCAGGCGGGATCCGGCGGGACGACCGCGACGTCCGGGCTGGGACCGGCGCCGTCGACCCACGGCGAGGCGCCCGGCGGGACGGGCGCGTCCTGGAAGGTGACGATGTCGTGACGGCTCGGCACGCTCAACCGACCAGCGCGTGCTCGTGGGCGAAGACCACGATCTGCACCCGGTCCCGCAGGCCCAGCTTGCGCAGGATCGCGCCGACATGGGTCTTCACCGTCGACTCGCTGAGGAACACCCGGCCGGCGATCTCCTGGTTGGACAGGCCCTTCGCGACGGCCGCGAAGACCTCGCGCTCCTTGTCGGTGAGGCCGAGGTACGCCGGCGGCGGGGCCGCGGCCGTCCTGAACTGGCTGTCGAGCAGGGTGGACAGGTCGGTCGGTGCGAGCACCGCGTTGCCGGCGTGGACGGTCCGGATCGCGTCGCGCAGCATCACGGGGGTGGTGCCCTTGAGGAGGAATCCACTGGCGCCGTACCGGATGGCGGTCGCGGCCCGGTCGTCGAGGTTGAAGGTGGTCAGCACGATGACGCGCACCGGGCGCTCGCGCCGGGCGGTGCGGTCGGGCAGGAAGATCTGCCGGGTCGCCTCGACGCCGTCCATCTCCGGCATCCGGACGTCCATCAGCACGACGTCGGGCGCGAGCTCGTCGACCAGCCGCACGGCCGCGACGCCGTCACCGGCCGTGCCGACGACGCCCATGCCGTCCTGGGCGTCGATGATCACCCGCACGCCCTCGCGGAACAGCTCCTGGTCGTCGACGAGAAGGACCTTGATCGGCTCGCTCACACCCGCGATTATCGCGCCCGCACCGGAACCCAGGCGGTCGCGGTGAACGACGGCGGGTCGGTGCGCCGGCGGACGTCGAGCCGGCCGCCGATCGCCTCGAGCCGGCGGCGCATGCCGTCCACCCCCTGGCCGCCCCCGGCCGGAGGCGGGGAGGACGGGGGTGGGGGAGGCGGTGGGAGCGGCACCGCGATCGGGTGGGTCAGGTCGGGAGCGGGCTGGTCCGGGGCCACGGCATTGCGCACCTCGATGCGCAGATCGCCGTGCCAGTGCCGCTCGACGTGGACCGGCTGGTCGCGCGGGCCGTGCTTGATCGCGTTGGTGAGCATCTCCTGGAGCACCCGGAACGCCACGACGGCGAGCTCGGGCGGCATCGGCTGCGGCGTGCCGATCTCGGTGGCGAGCACCTCGTGCCCGCTGGCCCGCACCCCCTCGATCAGACTGTCCAGGTCGGTGTGCTGGGTGGCGGGCGTCGCCCTGCCCGGCTGCTGCGCCGTCGAGGCGAGCACCTGCCGGACGTCGTCGAGCGAGGAGCGCGCCGAGGTGGCGATATTGGCCATGGTGACCTTGAGGCCCTGGGTGTCGGCGTCCTCGAGGTACTGCGCGGACTCGGCCTGCGCGAGGATCACCGCCAGCGAGTGGCCGACGACGTCGTGCACGTCGCGGGCCAGTTGGGCCTGCTCCTCGCGCAGCCGGGCGATCTCCTCGGCCTGGTCACGCTCCGCCTCCGCGGCGACCTGCGAGCGGCGCGAGTCCTGCGAGCGGGAGGCGAACCGCAGCGCCAGGCCGAGCAGCCAGGGTGTGGCGAGCAGGGCGATGGCGAGGATGCCCGCGGTCGCGCGCGCGCCGTAGCCGCCGGCCCGGTACGCGTCCTCCGCCAGGCCGCCCATGCCCAGGCTCTCGAGCCCCTCGTAGAAGGAGTACGGCGAGAGCCAGACGACGGCGATGGCCGCCCCGGCGGGGATGGACAGGCCGCTGAGCCAGACCGTCGGGAGCCGCCCCCACCGCGCGCACCCGAACGCGACGACGGCGAGCAGCACCTCGGTCACCATCGGGTCGACGCCGGTGAGGACCTGGAGCAGGCCGGTGAACCAGGCGACCGCGAGCGCGGCCCCGGGCAGGGCCCGGGACAGCCCGACCGCGACGGCGACGCCGGTGATGACGACGAGCGGCGGCCAGATCTCGGCGTAGTAGTACCGGTTGATCTCGACCAGGCCGACCACGAACGCCGCGACGCCGGCGAGCAGGTCGGGCAGCCAGCGCGCCGAGCGGCTCACCGTACTCATGCCGCCACCTCGGCCTCGGCTCCGGTCGGCCGGCGGGACCACCGGCGCTGGAGCGGCGCCTCGACGTAGCGCCACGAGAGCGCCGCCGCGACCAGGGTCAGCAGCACCGCCGGGAGCGGGGATAGCCAGAGCGAGAGCGGGTAGTTCCACAGGTACGCCGCATAGGACACGGTGCCCAGCGCCACGAGCACGCGCAGCGGTCCGGTCACGGTGACCCGGCTCCGGCAGGCGAGGATCAGCACACCGGTCAGCGCGGCGATGGCCGGACCTCCTGCCAGGTAGGTGAGGGCGTGTCCCCGCAAGGGAATCACACTCAGCGCCGCCAGCGCCGCCAGGGCCGAGGGCGCCGCCCAGGTCGGGAGACGGGGCTCCAGCCGGTCGCCGTACAGCCGCACGGCGGCGCCGATCACGAAGCACCCCGCCCAGCTGGTGGGCAGCGAGTAGGCGAGGTCGGGGTCCTCCGCCAGCCACCAGGTCGTCGCGACGCAGGCCAGGGCGGTGCCGACGGCGGCGAGGACCAGCGCGCGGCCCCGGCCGAGCAGGAGCAGCGCTGCCGGCCACAGCAGGTAGAACTGCTCCTCGGTCGCCAGCGTCCACAGGTGGAAGGTCGCGTCGCTGGCGTGCCCGAACGGCAGGTTCCCGGTCCAGGTGAGCGCCCACAGCACCGTCCAGCCGAGCTCGTCCCGGTCGCCGAGGGGGTCGACGAGCAGCGTCACCAGGACGACGCCGGCCACCAGCACCAGCAGCGGCGGCACCAGCCGCCGGGCGCGGCGGGTGTAGAAGTCGCGCAGGGGTGGACGCCGCTCGAGCACGCCGGTGATCAGGTAGCCCGACAGCGCGAAGAACATGACCACGCCGACGACGCCGGCCCCGGGTGCGAGGTCGGGCAGTGCATGCCGCAGGAGGACCAGACCGACCGCGAGCCCGCGGAGCAGGTCGAGGCCGCCCACTCGTTCCGGACTCGGCAGCCTCACCGGTGGGCGCCGCGGACGAGCTCGTCGAGCAGGTCCGGGTACGTCATCCCGGCGGCCGCGAACATCCGCGGCGCCTGGGAGTGCTCGGTCATGCCGGGCATGGTGTTCACCTCGTTGAGCACCGGTCCCGCCTCGGTGAGGAAGAAGTCGACCCGGGCGACACCGGCGCAACCGAGCGCCTCGAACACCCCGGTCGCCGCGTTCTGCAACGCCTTGGCGTCGGTCTCGTCGAGCGCCGCGGGGATCCGGAAGTCCGCGTTCCCGCCGTACTTCGCGTCGTAGTCGAAGATCCCGTCGGTCACGATCTCCAGCGCGGGCGGGACGAACAGGGTCCCGTCGGCGCGGCGCAGCACCGCGACGTCGACCTCCCGGCCGGCCACCAGGTCCTCGACGAGGATCCGGTCGTCGAGCGCGAAGGCGGCGTCCAGCGCCGGCGCCAGTGCCTCGGGCACGTCGACCCGGCTGACGCCCTGGCTCGACCCGGCCGCGACCGGCTTGACCACCACCGGGTGGGTCCAGCGCAGGTGCGACGCGGTCGCGCGCGTGACCAGGGCACCGGGCGCCGTCGCGATCCCGACCGCCTGCGCGACCAGCTTGGTCGCCCACTTGTCCATGGCCAGCGCGCCGGGGCGGACGCCGCTGCCGACGTACGGCAGGCCGGCGAGCTCGCACAACGCGGCGAGCGCGCCGTCCTCGCCACGCGGACCGTGCACGACCGGGAACACGACGTCACAGCCGCGCAGCACCTGCGCGGCGCCGCTGAGCCCGATCGGGCGCAGCCCCCGGTCGCGCCAGGCCCCGTCCCGACCGATGGTCAGCGGGACGACGTCGTAGGTCGCCGGATCGAGCGCCGCCGCGACCGAGGCGGCGCTCGCGACGGACACGTCGTGCTCGCAGTTCTCGCCGCCGCCGATGACGGCCACCCGGGTCCTCATGCGAGCCGCCTCAGGTACGGCGCGGCCAGGGTCCGGCGCGAGACGCGGGCGCCGATCCCGGTGACGATCTCGTGCTCGATGGTGCCGGCCCAGGCGGCCCACTCGGCGACGGTGGGCTCACCGCCGCCGGCGGTCCCGCCCGGACCGAAGACGGTGACGCACTCCCCCGCCTCCGCGCCGGTCCGGCCCAGGTCGACGACCACCTGGTCCATGGAGATCCGGCCGACCACCGGGCACCGGGTGCCGCGCACCAGCACCTCGGCACAGCCGGAGGCGACGCGCGGCAGGCCGTCGGCGTACCCCAGCGGGAGCAGGCCGAGGTGGGTGGCGTGGGCCGTGCGGTGGGTGTGGCCGTAGCCGACAGGTGTGCCGGCCCGGACGCGGCGCACCTGTGCCAAGGGCGCGGTCAGTGTCATCGCCAGCTCGAGCGCCGTGGTCCCGGACGGGTCGATGCCGACCAGGCCGGCGCCCACCCGGCTCATCGTGTGGTGGGCGCGCGGGTCGGTGAGCGTCGCCGCCGTCGCGGCGAGGTGTCGGTCGCGGGGGCGCAGGCCCGCGCCGCGGGCCACCTCGACCGCCCAGGCGAACCGGGTGCGGCCCAACGCGTTGCAGTCGTCGGCGGGGTCGTCGGCGCAGCCGAGATGGCCCATCACACCGACGACCTCGACCTGCCCCCGGACCTCGGCACGCCGGGCGGCACGGCACAGCGCCGGCCACTCCTCGGGCTCGGCGCCGTCGCGGGCCATGCCTGCGTCGACGTGGAGATGGACGCGGTTGCGACCCGGACCGGCGGCCACCGCGGCCAGGTGGGCGAGGCTCGGCACCGCGACGTCGACGTCCCGGACGGCGGCCGCGGGGAAGTCGGCGTCGACCGGGTTGAGCCAGCTGAGGAGCGGCGCGACGAGACCCGCGTCCCGCAGCGTCCACGCCTCCGCGAGGCTGGTGACCCCGAGCCGGGTGGCACCGTGGGCGAGGGCGGTCCGGGCGACATCGACCGTGCCGTGACCGAAGCCGTCGGCCTTGACCACGGCCATCAGCTCGCCGGCGGTGCGGTCGGCGAGGGTCCGGGTGTTGCGGGCGACAGCGGCGAGGTCGACGGTCAGCTGCGGGGTGCCCTGCGCCAGCGCGCGCGGTTGCACGGCCAGGCCGCCGGTGCGGCTCATGCCGCCACTGCCGAGGCGAGCGGGCCGTAGAGCCCGTGCGGGGCACCGGTCACCAGCGCCCAGTACCGGTCGCCGTAGCTCCAGTGCCACCACTCGGTCGGATAGTTCACCAGGCCCTGCGCCTCGAGCACGCTCGCGAGCAGGGTGCGGTGCGCCCGGGCGTCGGGGCCGATCCCCGCCGCCGCGAACCAGCACCGGCCGTCGCTCTGCTCCGGGGTCGCGTCGATCGGCGTGCCCAGGTCGAGCTCCTCGCCGCAGACGTCGACCAGGGTGAGGTCGACCGCCGCTCCGGCCACGTGGGGCGCCACGTCGACCGGCGCCACGAACCGGCTGGTCAGCCGCTCCAGCGCCTGGTCCCCGAGGCCGGGGTGCAGCGCGGCCAGCTCGGCGCCGTACGACGCCACGATCGCGCGCTGCTCCTCGACCGCGCGGAAGCCCTCGACGACCCGGAGCCGGATGCCGGCGGGCAGCATCCCGTCGGCCGCGACCAGCCGGTACGCCAGCCCGGCACGCACCAGGGCCCCGGACGGTGCGAGGTCGTGCGGGAGCCGGACCAGTGGCTCCCCGCACTCGACGACGGGCACCGCACGGACGCGGGGATCGGACAGCAGGATCGTCATGCGGACCACGCTAGGAACGAGACACCCCGTGGCACCTCCGCCTGAGGTGCCGGTCCGCTGTCCTCAGGTGCCGGGTCCCTCAGCCCGCGGGCGGGTACGCCGCCACGCCGCTGCCGCTCAGGCTCCAGGTGTTGTCGTAGGTCAGCGTCGGCGGGTTCGCCGTGCCGGCGTAGGTGTAGCGGTCCGCGGACACCCGGTTGCTGACCGGCTGCTCGGGCGTGGCGTGGCCGTTGTAGACCAGCGCCCCGCCGAAGCCGCCCTGCCCGACCCGGCCGGCGGCGTTGCCGGGGCTGCCGCCGCAGGACACCGGCATGTTGCCGGTGCTGTTGTTCACCGGGGCGAGCAGGAGGGCGTAGTCCCAGGCGGCCGGGTCCTCGTCGTACCCGATCCCGGCGGCGGTGGCGTCGACCGTGAAGGCGCCGGTGAGCTGGGGCCCGGTCAGGGTGCCCGACCCGGTGCAGGAGCCGCTCGCGGTCCAGGTCACGGTGGCGGACTGGACCGCGTAGTGGACCTGCTGGTCCGCCCACGGCGTGCCCAGGACCGGGTCGTTCGGCTGGAACACGTAGGAGATCGTCCCGCTCCACTCGACGTGCAGCGTGTCCGGCACCGTGCCACCGCTGAAGACGGCGGTCTTGGTCGTGCCGGAGAGGGTGCCGGAGATGGTCTGCGGGAAGGGCGTGCCCGCGCCAGGACCTCCCGACCCCGTGCCGCCATCGTCGTCGAGGATCGTCACCGGAACCTTGGCCGGGCGCACCTTCGCCGCCCCGGTGAGCTTGACGTGGAACGTCTCGGTGGACTCGGCCACCTTGTCGTCGACGACGGCCACCTTGACCTTGGCGCCCTTCTTCCCCTTCCGCACGGTGAGCGTGCCCCGGGCGGCCTTGAAGTCGCTGCCTGCCTGTGCGGAGCCGGCGACGGTCGACCACGAGAGCGACAGGTTCCGCGGCGCCTTCTTCGCCAGCCTCAGCTTCACGACCACCTTGCCGGCCGGCTCGCTCACCGTGACCGGCGCGGCCGTGGCGACCGGCTTGGCCACCGGTCCGGCTGTCGGCGCGAACGTGGAGTCAGCCGTGGGGTCAGCCGTGGGGGCGGCCGTCGCCGGACTCACCGCGAAGGTGCCGGGTACGACGAGCAGTCCGGCCGCGACGAACAGGGCAGGACGGAGCAGGCGTGGGAGGACCATGGGACCACGCTAGGAATCCGCCCGCCGCCGGGCATCAGGGTCGGACCCCAAGGTTTCGCCGACCGCGCGACGGGCCCCGGCCCCGGCCGCGCCTCAGGCGGCGCGTGGTCGGGCGGGTGCGTAGGTGACTCGGCCGTGGAGTGAGTCGAGGGTGGCGCGGGGTGGTGGGGTCCAGACGGGTTGTCGGGTGTCCTGATCGATCTTCACGACCCAGGGGGTGTGGTGGAGGACGGTGTGGTGGTGTCGGCAGACCATCACGAGATTCGGCAGCGCGGTGGTGCCGCCGTCGGCCCAGTGGGTGATGTGGTGGGCGTCGCAGGCCAGCGGCATGCGGGTGCAGCCGGGGAACGCGCAGTGTCGGTCCCGGATGACCAGCGCGATCCAGATCGCGGCGGTGACGAGCCGTTGGGCGCGTCCGACGTCGAGGACCTGGCCCGCGGTGCCGAGGACGGCGGGGATGATCTCGGCGTCGCACGCCATCCGCCGCACGGCGGTGGCGGAGAGCCGGGCTCCGGTGGGGGTCCGGCCGCCGCGGGCGTAGCCGGCGTCGATGACCTGCTGCTTCAACGAGTCCTGGTCGATGAGCACGATCACGCGGGGCTTCGAGCCGTGGTCGCGGGGCAGGTCGTCGGTGGCGGCGAGCCGGTCGCAGG
>NZ_JAHTLF010000008.1 GCF_024614185.1 Nocardioides carbamazepini | reverse complement strand
GGTGGTGCTTGACGAGCTCGGAGCGCTGCTCCTTGATGAGGACGGCGCGGGTGCGGAAGTCGGGGTCGTCGCTGTCGAGGGCCTTGGCGATGACGGCCTTGATGGACTCGGCCTCGATGCGGGCCTGAGCGGGGTCGTAGACGCCGCAGGGCAGGTCGCAGTGGGCGGAGACCTCGACGGTCGGGGCGACGAAGCTCGTCGTGAGACGGGAGAACATGTCGGTCCTCTCTGTTGTTCGGCGGATGGTCCAGCAGGTGGGTACGTGCTGCCTGCGAGACTACTCGTCATGGCCGATGCGGTGGTGGGAGGGAGGCGTCCCGGGGGGACGCGCCTCCGGATCGGCGTCGCGCTGGTGCGGGGCGACTCGATGCGGCCCACGCTGCGGCCCGATGACCGTCTCCTGGTCGTGTACGGCGCCCGGGTGCGGGCGGGGCGCGTCGTCGTGGCCCGGTTCGCCGACGGCACGCTCGTCGTCAAGCGCGCCACCGAGCGCCGGGGGAGCGGCTGGTGGCTGCGCGGCGACAACCCGGGGGTCGGGGTGGACTCGCGGCACCGGGGACCGGTCCCGGACGAGGCCGTGCTGGGCGTCGTACGGGCCCGGCTCTGGCCGCGGCCCCGGACGCTGGGCAGGTTCGAGGATGTGAAAGGATGAACGATCGTGGCTGACGTTCTTTCCTCCCATCCGCGCGCGGGTGAGCCGGTCTTCGATCTGCACCTCGGCGGAAAGATGGCGACCGTACCCACGGCCGACGTCGGCACCCGCGACCAGCTCTCGCTGGCCTACACCCCCGGCGTCGCCGAGGTGTGCGAGGCGATCGCCGCCGATCCCGAGCTGACCCGCTACTACACGTGGGTCCCCAACACGGTCGCCATCGTCACCGACGGCACCGCCGTGCTCGGCCTCGGCGACATCGGTCCCGCCGCCGCGATGCCGGTGATGGAGGGCAAGGCCGTGCTGTTCAAGCAGTTCGGCGGCGTCGACGGCATCCCGATCTGCCTGGCCACCACCGACGTCGAGGAGATCATCGAGACCGTCGTCCGGCTCGCGCCGAGCTTCGGCGGCATCAACCTCGAGGACATCTCCGCGCCGCGCTGCTTCGAGATCGAGGACCGTCTCAAGGAGGCCCTCGACATCCCGGTCTTCCACGACGACCAGCACGGCACCGCCGTGGTGACGCTGGCCGCGCTCGTCAACGCGCTCAAGCTCACCGGCCGCACCGCCGAGACGACCCGCGTGGTCATCTCCGGCGCGGGTGCCGCCGGCGTGGCGATCGCGAAGATCCTGCTGGCCGCGGGCGTCAAGGACATCGCGGTGACCGACCGCAAGGGCGTGGTCAGCTCCGATCGCACCGACCTGACCGCGTCGAAGAAGGCGCTGGCCGAGCTCACCGCCGACCAGTGCGGCCGGCGCGGCACCCTGGCCGACGCCTTCGACGGCGCCGACGTCTACATCGGCGTCTCGGGCGGCACCGTTCCTGAGGAGGTCGTGGCCACGATGGCCGACGACGCGATCATCTTCGCGATGGCCAACCCGAACCCGGAGGTGCACCCCGAGGTGGCACACCGGCACGCGCGGGTCGTCGCGACCGGTCGCTCCGACTTCCCCAACCAGATCAACAACGTGCTGGCGTTCCCGGGCATCTTCCGCGGGGCGTTCGACGTCCACGCGAGCGCCATCACCGAGGGCATGAAGGTCGCCGCCGCGGACGCGCTCGCCGCGCTGGTGGGCGACGACCTGTCCGAGGACCTGGTCATCCCGTCGCCGTTCGACCCGCGGGTGGGGCCCGCGGTCGCCGCCGCCGTGGCCGAGGCCGCCCGCCGGGACGGCGTCGCGCGCATCTGACCCACCCTTCGAACGGAGGGTCCGGCGTCCGAGGAGAGTCGCTAGGGTCGGAGGCGTGCTTGCCGTCTATGCCGACTCCTTCGCCAGCTCCGCCGACGACCCACTGACCGGCCTCGTGGTCGGGGAGCGGCCCGACCCGGTCGCCCCGGACGGCTGGACCACCGTCACGGTGAAGGCGGCCTCGCTCAACCACCACGACCTGTGGTCGCTGCGCGGCGTCGGCCTCAGGACCGAGGCCCTGCCGATGATCCTCGGCTGCGACGCGGCGGGCTACGACGAGGACGGCAACGAGGTCGTCGTCCACGCCGTGATCTCCGACCCGGACTGGACCGGCGACGAGACGCTCGACCCCAAGCGGTCGCTGCTGTCCGAGCGGTACCAGGGCACGCTGGCCGACCGGGTCGTCGTGCCGCGGCGCAATGTGGTGCCCAAGCCGGCCTCGCTGTCCTTCGAGGAGGCCGCCTGCCTGCCGACCGCCTGGCTGACGGCGTACCGCATGCTCTTCACCCAAGGGGGGCTCAAGGCCGGCGACACGGTGCTCGTCCAGGGCGCCGGCGGCGGTGTCGCCACCGCGCTCATCGCGCTGGCCCGCGCCGGCGGCCTGCGGGTGCTCGCGACCAGCCGCGACGAGGCGAAGCGGGCCAAGGCGCTCGAGCTCGGCGCGCACGAGGTGTTCGAGTCCGGCGCCCGGCTGCCCGTGAAGGTCGACGCGGTGATGGAGACGGTCGGACGCGCGACCTGGTCGCACTCCATCCGCGCCCTGCGCCCCGGTGGCAGGATCGTCATCTCCGGCACCACGTCGGGGCCGAACCCCGATGACGCCGAGCTGACCCGGATCTTCTTCCTCCAGCTCAGCGTGGTCGGCTCCACGATGGGCACCCGCAGTGAGCTGGCCGCTCTCGTCAACCTGCTCGACAGCACCGGCGTGCGTCCGGTCATCGACCGGGTGTTGCCCTTGGCGGATGCCCGTGACGGGTTCGCCGCCATGGCCGCCGGCGACGTCTTCGGCAAGGTCGTCTTCACGCGCTGACGGCGTGGGAGTTTCGCCGGTCAGCCGGTGAAACTCACTCCTGACCGATGAAGTTTCATCGGCCAAGCGGGAGTTTCGCCGGTCGACCGGCGAAACTTGTGACAGGTGGGACTTGGCAAACCCCTGCTTTTAACCATTGGCGGGAATGACTGTCGGTGGTGGACGATTGACTCCTGTCAGCGCCCGATCGGGCGGGCCGATGAATTTCTTGGGCTCGTCGTGTCGATTCGGTGACGGCTGGTTCGTCGTACCTGTGAAGCGACGGTCAGCCCGAGCCACGCGGCGTCACCTGGTCGGCCACCGCTTGACCATGCCACCCAACCGATAGGACCTGTCATGACTGCGCCCTCCGGACCCGCGGAGACCGGCGACATCGCCGAGTTCGAGCAGGAGTTCACGAGCGCCTCGGTGACCCCGGGCCGGACTCCCCTCGTCATCAAGCTGCTGGTCGCGGCGACCTTCGTCGTGATCTTGAACGAGACGATCATGGTCAATGCGATCCCGCGGCTGATGACCGAGTTCGAGATCACCTCGACCACCGCCCAGTGGGCGCTGACCGTGTTCATGCTGACCATGGCCGCCGTCATCCCGGTCACCGGCTGGTTCCTCCAGCGGGTGACCACGCGCACGGCGTACGCCACGGCGATGACGACCTTCAGCATCGGCACCGTGATCGCCGCCGCCGCTCCGTCCTTCGAGATCCTGCTGGTCGGCCGGGTCGTCCAGGCGGGCGGCACGGCGGTGATGATGCCGCTGCTCATGACGACCCTGATGACGGTCGTGTCGGCCGCGGACCGCGGCCGCGTCATGGGCCAGGTCACGCTGGCCATGTCCTGTGCGCCGGCGCTCGGCCCGGCGGTGTCCGGCATCCTGCTCGACCTGGGCTCGTGGCGGCTGATCTTCGTCGCGGTGCTCCCGATCGCGGTGCTGGTCGGCTTCTTCGGGTTCCGGCAGCTCGAGAACGTCGGCGAGACGACCCGCAGCCCGATCAGCTGGGTGAGCGTCGTGCTCGCGGCCGGTGGCTTCAGCCTCTTCGTCTACGGTCTCAGCAAGGTCGGCAACGCCGCGTGGACCGAGCCGACGCTGCTCATCGGCTCCGGCGTCATCCTGATCGCGCTGTTCGGGGCACTGCAGATCCGCCTCCAGCGCTCCGAGCGTCCGCTGCTCGACCTGCGCACCCTGCTGCACCGCAACTACGCGGTGTCGCTGGTCCTCATGGCGGCCGGCTTCATGGCCTTCCTCGGCTCGATGATCCTGCTGCCGCTCTACCTCCAGGACCTGCGCGGGCTGACCGAGCTGCAGACCGGCCTGCTGGTCATGCCCGGTGGCCTCGCGATGGGCGTGCTCGGCCCGCAGGTCGGCAAGGTCTACGACCGGATCGGCGCCCGGCCGCTGGTCATCCCGGGCGCGGTCGCGATGGTGGCGCTGCTGTTCGGTCTGAGCCGGATCGGCGCCGAGACGCCGTACGCCGTCATCCTGGCGCTGCACATCGGGCTGATGGTGAGCCTGGCGATGGTGTTCACGCCGGTCTTCACGATCGGCCTGGGCGACCTCCCGCCGCACCTCTACTCGCACGGCAGCTCGCTGCTCGGCACGCTCCAGCAGGTGGCCGGCGCCGTCGGCACGGCACTGCTGGTGGTCATCATGACCAACCGCACCGAGCATCTCGCCGAGGCCGGCAAGCACCCGGTCGACGCGTTCATGGGCGGACTGCAGTGGGCGTTCGCCGCGGGTGCGGTGATCGGGCTCGTGGTGGTCGCGATGGCGCTGCTGCTGCCGTCGAAGGTCGATGCTCCCGAGGGGGCGCACGGCGGTCACTGATCGCTGAGGCACAGCCGGCCCGGCCCCCAGTGGGGCCGGGCCGGTCTGCGTCTCCGGGGGATGCCCCTAGCGAGACCCGAGGAAGCCGTCGAGCAGCGGCCAGCTGACCTCGGCGGACTTCGGCCCGGCGACCAGGCCGAGGTGGCTGAGGCCGTCCGCGGCGGCGTAGCGCGCACAGGGAACCACGTCGACGCCGGCCCGCACGGCCGGCCCGTCGGCGATGTTGTCGGTCTCGCTGCCGATGAACAGCACGGGCGCGCGGACGTCCGCGAGGCGGATCTCGCGTCGCCGGCTGAGCCGTACCGCGCCGGCGGCGAGCTCGTTGCGCACCATCAGCCGGGTGTGGATCTGGTGGTACGCGCGACCGGGGTAGCCGGGCATCTCGCCGATGAACCCGTCGATGGCGCTGGTCCGCGCCAGGGTCTCGGCGTCGAGGATGTTGCGCGCCAGGTGCACCGCCTTGGTCAGCTCACGGCGCGGCGCCATGGCGCGGTAGCTGGCCCGCACCAGGTGCCGGGGCACCCCGCCGAGCGCGGCGGTCGGAGCGGTGACGGCCCGGGTGCCGAGCACCCGGTCGGCGACCACGAGGGGCTGGATCGCCGGGATCCGCGTGTAGTCGATCGGCGTCCCGAAGGCGGTCAGGGACGCGATCGGGAGGTCCGGGTGGGCGGCTGCGGTGAGCAGGCTCATCGTCCCGCCGAGCGACCAGCCGACCAGGTCGACGCCGTCCGCCGCGTCCCCGCCGGCGGCGTGGTCGGCGAGCACCGCACGGATCGCGGTCGGGAGGATGTCGTCGACCCACGCCTCGAAGCCCATGCCGCGGTCGGCGAAGGTGATCCGCCCGTAGTCGACGAGGTACGTCGCCCGGCCGGTCCCGAGCAGGTGGGCGGCGAGGCTCTGCCCGGGGCGCAGGTCGAAGCAGCGCGCCGACACCGCGAGCGGTGGGACGAGCAGGACCGGGCGCCCGGCCCGGGCCGAGGAGGTGCGGTCGTACCGGACGAGGCGCCGGTGCGGGGCGTCGGAGAGCACGGTGGCCGGCAGGCCGTCGTACTGCTCGATGCCGTCACCGAGGGGCGAGATCGCCCAGGCGTTGCGGGCGGCGGTGCTCAGGAGGTCTGCTGCGGTCGGCACCGCGACATGGTCGCGGTCCCGGCGACCGGACGTCCACCGAACGTGACGAGGCCGACGTTCACGGGGTACGCGACTGCCAGTTCCGCGCGCCCACCAGCAGCATCCGGATCTGGGTCCGCGCGTCGTCGGCGACCCGCTGCTCGGCCGGTGAGCCGGGGGAGGTGCCGAGAAGGCGCTCGGCGGTGATGACCATCGCGCCGACGATGAGGGCGGAGAGCACCTGGAGATCGTGGTCGGTCCAGGTGTCGGTGCCGGGCAGGTGGGCGAGGTCGGTGGCGAGCTCGCGCTCCGCGAGCTCGATGCCGCGGGCGATCGCCTCGCGCACCCCGGCCGGGCCGGCGAACCGCTCACGGGCGATGAAGCCGTAGTGCGCGTGGTCCTGTCGCACCTGCTCGACGAGGACGGAGACCGACCCGTCGATGATCGTGGCGGCGTCCTCGCCCGCCGTGTGCCGCAGCTCGCGCAGCAGCGCCCGCAGCGTGTCGAGCGACTCCTCGACGAGCGCGAGCCCGAGGTCCTCGATCGAGGGGAAGTGCCGATAGAACGCGGTCGGCACGATGCCGACCTCCTTGGCGACCTGGCGCAGGGACAGTGCGACCAGTGCTGATCCCTCCGACAGGGAGAGGGCGGCGTCGAGGATCGCGCGGCGGGTCCGCTCCTTGCGCTCGCCACGGCTCTCGGTCATGTCGACGATCCTACGAGAGTGAACATGTGTGCACTGTCACGCGGTCGGATCGTTGACCGCGCCTGGGCGGGCGGGTGAGAGTTTGGGAGTACAGTCGTACACTGAACTTCCGCCAACGAAGGAGGCGCGATGTCCGCGCTCATCTCTCCGCCGGCCGCCGCCGGCCCCGTCGGGCGGCTCCTGCGCTCGCGGCTGGCCGCGGCGCTGACCACCCCGCACGGCGTGGACCGGTACCTCGAGCGGTTCAACCCGATGTGGGCCGCCCACGAGGTGCGGGCCCGGGTGGTGTCGATCCATCGCGAGACCGAGGGCGGTGCCGATGGCACCGCGCCCGTCGCGACCCTGACCCTCCAGCCCACCAGCACCTGGCGCGGCCACCGCGCCGGCCAGCACGTCCTCGTCGGCGTCGAGCTCCCCGGCTCGGCCAAGCGACACACCCGGGCGTTCTCGATCTCCTCGGCCGCCTCGGCGCCGGGAGAGCGGTTCACGCTCACGATCCGCGCCCACGACGAGGGCCAGGTGTCGTCGTACCTCGTCCGCGAGGCACGACCCGGCACCCTGCTGCACCTCAGCCAGGCCCAAGGCGAGTTCACCCTCGTCGAGAGCCCGGCGACACCCACCATCAGCCGGCTGCTGTTCGTCACCGGCGGCTCCGGCATCACCCCGGCCATGTCGATGGTCCGCACCCTTCTCCGTGACGGGTATGACGGCCACGCCGGTCGCAAGGTCACCTTCCTGCACTTCGCGCGCAGTCCCGAGGACCAGATATTCGGCGCCGAGCTCGCCGAGATCGCCGCCGCCGACAACGGCGTCGACGTCCACCTGAGGTACGGCGACCAGCTCTTCAGCGAGTTCGAGCTGCGTCGCCTGGTCCCCGACTTCCGCGACACCGACACCTGGCTGTGCGGACCGGCCGGTCTGGTCGAGCTCGTCCGGGACGCCTAC
This sequence comes from Nocardioides carbamazepini, assembly GCF_024614185.1. Classification (GTDB taxonomy): domain Bacteria; phylum Actinomycetota; class Actinomycetes; order Propionibacteriales; family Nocardioidaceae; genus Nocardioides; species Nocardioides carbamazepini. The sequence continues at coordinate 461,391 of NZ_JAHTLF010000008.1, read as the reverse complement.
ACCGCCGCCGACGGCGAGACCTCGCCACGACTGCGGATGGAGTTCTTCAAGCCGGCTGTCGCGCGGGCCGCGGCGACAGGCGCGGAGGTTGCGGGCGAGGTGTCCTTCACCCGCTCCGGCGCGACCACCGCCGCCACCGGCGTGAGCCTGCTGGAGCAGGCCGAGGAGCTGGGCCTGAAGCCGGAGTTCGGCTGCCGGATGGGCATCTGCTTCTCCTGCACCCGTACCAAGACCGCGGGCACCGTCCGCAACGTCCTCACCGGCGAGGAGTCCTCCTTGCCGGACGAGGAGATCCGCATCTGCGTCACCGCCGCCGCCGGTGACTGCCACATCGACCTCTGAGGAGCCCTCATGAGCACCGACACCCTGACCCCCGGCCCCCTGGCCGACGAGAAGTACTACGGCCTGACCGCCGACCAGATCGACCGGCTCGGAACCGAGCTCGACGCGCTGCGCCAGCGCGTCATCGCCGACCTCGGTGAGGCCGACGCGGCGTACCTGCGCAAGGTCGTCACGACCCAGCGCAAGATGGAGATCGCCGGCCGCGCGCTCTTCTACCTGCCGGTGATCGGCTGGCTGCCCGCCGTCGCCTGCCTGAGCGTGTCGAAGATCCTCGACAACATGGAGATCGGGCACAACGTGATGCACGGGCAGTACGACTTCCTGGGCGACCCGGCGTTCAACTCGCGGATGTTCGACTGGGACACCGTGTGCCCCGGCGAGCAGTGGAAGTACTCCCACAACTACATCCACCACACGTTCACGAACATCGTGGGCAAGGACCGCGACGTGGGCTACGGCATCCTGCGGATGGATCCCGAGCAGAAGTGGCACCCCTACTACCTCGGCAACCCGCTGTACGCCCTCTTGCTGATGACCTTCTTCGAGTGGGGCGTCGCGCTGCACGACCTCGAGGTCGAGAACATCGTGTCCGGCAAGCGGAAGCTGGCCGACAACAAGCCGCTCTACCCGGGCCTGATCCGCAAGATCCGGCGCCAGGCGGTCAAGGACTACCTGCTCTTCCCGGCGTTGACCGGCCCGCTGTTCCCGCTCACCTTCGCGGGCAACGCCGTGGCCAACCTGGTGCGCAACGTGTGGGCCTTCAACATCATCTTCTGCGGGCACTTCCCGGCCGGTGTCGCCTCCTTCTCGGAGGAGGAGACCGCGAACGAGACGCGCGGGCAGTGGTACCTGCGGCAGATGCTCGGCTCGGCCAACATCACGGGCAGCAGGCTGATGCACCTGATGAGCGGCAACCTCTCCCACCAGATCGAGCACCACCTGTTCCCGGACCTCCCGGCCCGGCGCTACCCGGAGATCGCGGGGGAGGTGCAGGAGATCTGCGAGCGCTACGGCCTGCCCTACAACACCGGCCGCCTGCACCAGCAGCTGTTCAGCGTCTTCAAGAAGATCATGCGCTACTCCCTGCCCGGCGGGCAGGCGAAGGCCGCGCCGGTGCGCGGACCCGACGCCGTGACCGAGGACTCGTTGGCAGCCTGAGGCCGCACGGGGGAGACTGACCGCCATGACCGACGGACGGGACCACCTCAGCAGGGGCGAGATCACCAAGGACGCGCTCCAGGCGGGCGCCGAGGCCGCGGCGCAGACCGTCGGCGAGGTCGCGAGCATCGTGACCCGTGCCGTCGGTGAGGTCGCCGCGGCCGTCGGCGGGTTCGCCACCGAGATCTTCGAGATCAAGGACTCCTCACGCCGCGCGCTGGCCGAGCACGGGGAGGTGCCGGCAGGCGACGCGATCGAGACCACCCCGCCGGAGGCCTGACCCGCCCGTCCGGTCGCGCGGGATCAGGTGCCGAGGTCGCGCGGCGCGAGTGCCCGGCCGAGCTCCGTGCGCGAGCTGATCGCGAGCTTGGCGTAGGCGCGCCCGAGGTGGTTCTCGACGGTCTTGGCCGAGATGTAGAGCTCCTCGGCGATCTCCCGGTTGGTGCGGCCGTCGGCGGCCAGCTGCGCGACCCGGAGCTCGCTCGCCGTGAGCTGTCGGGGGCCCGCCACGAGCCGGCCCCGGGCGGATCCGCCGGCGGTGACCGACTCCTGGTCGATCCGGGCCGCCAGGGCGCGCGCACCGCACGCGTCGGCCAGATTCCCCGCGCGAGCGAGCAGGTCCAGCGCCTCGCGACGCCGGTTGGACCGGCGTACGGCGGCGCCCAGCTCGGCGAGGGAGTGAGCGAGCTCGAGCCGTGCCGGCGATCCGGTCAGCAGGTCGACGGACTCGCGGAGGAGTCGCTCACCGGCGGCGCCGCCGGTCAGCAGGCCGGCGACGCGGCGGGCGATGCCGACCACCCTCGGCGTCCCGTGCAGCTCCGCGGCGGCGGCGTACTCCTCGGCCCGGCCCAGCGCCTCCTCGCGTCGGCCCAGGCGCGCCAGCAGCAATGCGGCGTCCGCGCGCCAGGACACCACCGGTGTCTCCAGACCGACCCGCCGCGCCCGCCGTCCGAACTCCTCGAAGGCCTCGAGTGCCTCCTCCGATCTGCCCTGGGCGGCCCGCAGACGTCCGCAGGCCCAGAACGCGTAGTGCATCGTCAGGATCTGCGGCAGCTCGGGGCCGCAGCCGCTGGCCGCGATGACCGCGTCCGCCTCGTCCAGGGCGCCCCGCTCGATCATCGCCAGGCAGGTGAAGGCGCTGATCGCGGGAACGATCGTCGGGGGGATCCCGGGGACGCCGAGCGCCTGCACGCCGTCCGCCTCGGCGTCGGCGAGGTCGCCACTCATGAACCGGGTGATCGACCGGGTGCCCAGCGCCCCGGCGACCCCGAACGCGGAGCCTCGGGCCGTGCTGTCGGCGAGGGTCGTGTCGAGCAGCGCCAGGGCCAGGTCGGACCGCTCGATACTGGCCAGGACATAGGCGAGCTGGTGGCGGGTCGTGCTCTCGGGGCCGAGGTCACGGTCCAGGGCGCCGTCGGCCAGGGCCGCGAGCGCGAGGGCTTCGATCTGTTCGACCGGTGACCCGGCGAAGCCGTGCACACTCGCGTGCACGCACAGCGCGAGCCGGTCGGCGACGGTCCTGCCGGAGGCGGGTGGCGCACCGAGCCGGGCGAGGGTCGCGGCATGGGTGGCCGGGTGCATGAGGCCCTGACCGCACAGCTCGTGCTCGAGGGGAGCCAACAGCGCCGGGTGCAGGTCGGCGAGGTCGGTCAGCGCCTCGTCCAGCAGCGACACGGCGCCGGGTACGCCATCGTGCAGCGCGTGGACCTTCGACAGCACGAGCCAAGGGGTACGTCGATCCGCCGGGTCGGGGATGAGGGTCAGGGCCTCCCGCAGAGAGGTGGTGAGCTCATCCGGATCGTCCCCGGCCACCAGTCCGGTCGCGCCGAGCTCCACGAGGAGCTCGGGCCGCACGGTTCCGTCCGCCGGCTCGGACAGGGCACGGCGGAGATAGCGGCCGGCCAGGTCCGGTGCTCCCCGATCGCGCGCGGCTGCGGCCGCCTGTCGCAGGATCTGGACGGTCTCGGGCCGGCCCTCGGCCGGGGCCAGGAGGAGATGGGGCGCGACGGCCTCGGGCCCCCTGCCGGCGGCGGACATGGCAGCGGCGGCACGCTCGTGGAGCCGCATGCTCTCGGCAGGACCCAGCCGGCCGCGGACGGCCTCGCGAACGATCGGGTGGACGAACTCGATCGGCAGCCGGGGAGCCAGGATCTGCTCGGCGGCGAGGAGGTCCAGCATCGCGGCGGCCTCCTCTACCTCGACGTCGGCCACCTGGGCGACGATCTCGAGGGAGACGTCAGCGCCCAGGACCGCGGCAGCGCGTGCCAGGGCACCTGCCTCGGCGGGCATCCGGTCGATGCGGCGCAGGATGGAGCGGGCGATGGCAGGCGGTCGGACGGCCTCGATCCGGCCGCACGACCCCCGCGTGGGCGGGACGTCCTCGGCCACCAGAGCGTCGACCAGCCGGGTCAGCAGGAACGGGTTGCCCGCGACCGCGATCCGGCAGGTCTCGGCGAAGTCCGGATCGACCGGTCGGCCCCACCGCTCGTTCATGAGCGTGGCGACCGCGCGGGTCGACAGTGGTCGGGGACGCAGCTCCTGGACGCCCGGCTCCAGGAGGAGCTCGTGCACCGCCGGCGACTCCGCCGCCCTCGCCAGCGGCCGGGTCGCGGCCAGCAGCACCACCGGGAGGTCGTGGATCCGCCGCGCGAGGTAGACCAGGAACCGCGCTGAGGGGGCGTCGAACCACTGGATGTCGTCGACCGCGATCAGGAGCGGCCCCCGCTCGGCGAGGCGGGCGATGACCCAGTACAGGCCGTGGTCCACCCCGCCGCCGAGCCCGCCGTCCTCGCTCCTGCCGGTGTCGATGGGGCGAGCGGTGATCGCAGGGGCCAGTGCGGGGGCGGCCAGGGATGCCGCGCCGCCCAGCAGCGCGGTGCGATCCCCGTCCGACAGGGCGGAGAGGGGACGCTCCAGGAGGAGGCGGATCGCGCCGTACGCCTGGTCCTTCTCGAACAGGCCACCCCGCGCGGCGTACCCGGCCATCCCGCGCCCCGCCGCCATCCGGCCGGCCTCGTCCAGCAGGCGGCTCTTGCCGAGGCCGGCCGGTGCCTCCACCACGACGAGGGAGCCGGCGCCCCGCTCGGCGGACTCGATCGCCGCGCCGATCGTCCGCAGCTCGCCGTCGCGCTCGAGGACGGTCCGGCCTTCGGTTCGGCCTTCGGTTCGGCTCACCCCCGGAAGGTACCGGGGATCCCTCACTCGTCCCACCGGCGTGCCTGGGGGGTCGTCCCTCATGCGCGCCACGGGCGAGAGCGGGGAGGGTGGAGACGACGTGTCAACGGACACGTGTCACTGCTCACGAAGGACGGACCCGATGACTTCACGCACGCCCGCCGTACCCCGGAACAACTCGCTGCGGGCACCCGCCGTCGTGCTTGCCGGCGTCGTGCTGATCGCCGGCGTCGGGGGCACCGCCACCGCGGCGGGCATGATCCACGGCAAGGACATCAAGAAGGGCACGGTCAGCTCGAAGCAGATCAAGGACGCGACCATCCAGGCCAAGGACCTCAACCCGGCCGTGCGCGCTCAGCTCGACAAGCCGGTCCCGCCACCGCCGGCCAACCCGACCAAGGCCGGGTTCACCTCGACCGTGAACCTGGCGCTGACGGCCGACGTCGAGACCCAGGTCGCCGCCCTGGCGCTCCCCGCCGGTCGCTACGCCATGACCGCGACCGTCAACCTGTTCTCCCAGGCGGCCGGCATCGCCGAGTGCGCTCTGATCGCGGGCGGCGAGCAGACCTCTGCGATCACCACGATCGGTGCCAACGGCCGGCAGAACCTGTCGATGGTGCTCGTCACGGAGCTCGCTCCCGCGAGCTCGCCGCGGCTGACCTGCATCACGCCGGGTACCGGAGCCGCCAGCGACGCGACCATCTCGACGCTCGCGGTGGCGCCCTGATCAGTCGAAGGCGAGCCGGAACCCGGCCATCCGGAACGAGCCCAGCTGGCGTGCCTCCCGCATGAAACCGAGTGGGCCGTCGGGGGCGAAGCTCCACCGACCGCGACACGGCAGTGCCTTGGCGCTGCCCTTCATCACCACGCGGGCGGTGTCGGGGTGCTCGGGGATGCCGGGCTGCTCGACCAGTCCGGTGAACGGCACCCGGATCGCGGCGCGGGACACGTCGGTGAAGCTCGCCTCGACGATCGGGCGCCGCTCCACGGTGGCCGTCCAGTCCGTGGCGGTCACGGGACCGCGGAAGGACGTCTCCAGGTCGAAGTCGCACAGCTCCTTGGGGATCGCCCAGAGCGCGCGGCCGCCGGCCTGGGAGGCGGGGGAGTCGACCCAGATGTCGGTGATCGTCACCGCGCCCTTGCCGGCCGAGTCCTTCACCGTCCGGGCCAGCAGGAGCTCGTGGTAGGTCAGCGGGCTCGGCTCCTCGTAGGAGACCAGCGCGACGCCGTACGTCCCGGCGGGGTGCTGGGCGTCGACCGCCCGGCCCAACCGGAACACGGACAGCCACAGGGACCCGTGCATGTGCCACGGGGCCGGGGGATACGGGTTCACGTCTCGTCCTCCAAGAACAGCTGGGCGGTGTGCTCGATCTCGGCCTCCATGGCCGCCGGCAGGTCGTCGGTCAGCTCGTCGGCCATCGGGCTCTCGTCGCGGGGGCCGAGCCCGGCGGCGGCCTTCTCGACGGCCGCGCCGACGTCGATGGTGGTCGCCTGCCGGACGTAGGGCTTGTCGAGCTCCTTGGCGACGTACTTCGCCACGAAGCGGCGCAGCTCGCCCTCGACGTTGGCGGCCCTGCTCGTCAGGGACGCGCGCAGCCCCTGCGCCTTGAGGCGGACGACGACCTGCGCCGAGCGCGGGGGCGTCACGTCGAGCACGATCGCGAGGTCGGTGCGGCCGTGCGCGGTGATCACCAGGGGCACGGTGATGTCGGCGTCGAAGTTCTGCTTGTCCATGCCGAGGTCGATGACGAACTTCAAGGTGACCGGCAGGTCGACGTGGAAGGACACGGGATCAGCGCCGACGCGCTCGCCGGTGGCGGTGCCGATGGTGCCCGTCGCGGTGACCTTGGCGATCCGGCCCGGGCCCACGCCCAGCGGACCGACGTCGATGGGACGGCCGGCGAGCACGTTGACGCCGGCCAGCACCCGCTCGACGGTCACGGCGGTCGCGAAGAAGCGCTCGCCCCAGGCCGCGTAGTCGATCAGGTCGTCGCTCACGCGGGTGACACTAGTGGGTGCCGCGCCCCCGCGGGCCGGTCGCCAGTCCGCGGGTCACGAGCTCGAGCGTGCGCGTGATGGCGGTCTCCCGCTCCGCCTCGTCCAGGTCGGCCAGCGGCCCGTCGGTGAGCAGCATCGCCAGCCCGTGGACCGCCGCCCACGGCCCGGCCTCGGCGTCCGGCCGGTCCCCGGGGGCGAGGTAGCCGACCGCGACAAGCTCGTCGAGCATCTCCCCGAGGAGCAGGTACGGCGCCGGGGTGCCCATGCCGTCCTGGTCGTCGTCGCGCAGGCCGCCGGTGAAGCAGGTCCGGAACACGCCGGGCTCGTCGAGGGCGAAACGGATGTAGCCGCGACCGGTCGACCGCAGCCGCTCCAGGGTCCGGGCGACGGGGTCGCCCTCGGTGGGGACCCGGTCGAGGTAGTCCGCCATCGCGGCGGCCATGCCGTCCATGGCCAGCGAGCGGGCGGCTTCGAGCAGGTCGGCCTGGTTCTCGAAGTGCCGGTAGGCGGCGGTGGGGGTGACGCCCACCTCGCGGGCGGCGCCCCGGATGGTCACCGCGTCCGGGCCGCCGGTCGCCGCGAGGTCCGCGGCCGCCCGCGCCAGCGCGTTGCGCAGGTCGCCGTGGTGATAGCTCCGCTTGCCGCCGCCCGCTGCTCCGCCCGCTGCTCCGCCCGCTGCTCCGGCCCGTTTCGAGGTGCTCACGAGAACATGTTGACACCTGCACACATTCGTGCCAAGTTAACGACCGTAAAGTTTATGTGCGCACACATTTGGAGGAGTGCGATGTTCAGCTGGATCGGTGGACTGGTGACGAGGCGGGCCCGCACGGTGCTCGCGCTCGGCCTGCTGGGGGTGGTGGTCGCGGCTGTCGTCGGCGTCGGCGCCTTCGGCAAGTTGCAGACGGCCGGCTTCGACGACCCCGACTCCGAGAGCAGCCGGGCCGCGGCCCTGCTCGAGGAGCGGTTCGCCGGCGCCGCCGACTATGTGTTCGTCGTCGAGGCCGCCGACCGCGACGTCGACTCGGCCACCTCGGCGCAGGCGGGTGCCGCGCTGACCGAGCGGCTCCGCTCGGACGGGGATCTGGCCGACGTCGCGTCGTACTTCGACGGGAGGGCGGGCCCGATGCGCTCGACCGACGGACGCTACGCGCTCGTCACCGCCTCGGTCGCCCCCGGCCAGGAGGCCGACCCGGCGGCCGTGCTCGACGAGTACGCCGGCGCGGACGGTCCCGTCACCGTCGAGGTCGGTGGCGGGGAGGTCGTCGGCGAGGAGATCGGCGCCCAGATCGGGAAGGACCTCGGCCTCGCCGAGAGCATCGCGATCCCGCTCATCCTGATCCTGCTGGTGCTGGCCTTCGGCAATGTCGTCGGGGCCCTGATCACGCTCGGCGTCGGCGTCGCCGCCATCTTCGGGACCTTCGCCGAGCTCTCGATCCTCGGCTCGAGCACCGACGTGTCGATCTATGCCGTCAACCTGACGACCGGCCTGGGACTCGGCCTCGCGGTCGACTACGGGCTGCTCATGGTGGCTCGGGTACGTGAGGAGCGGGCCGGGGGACACGCCCACCAGGACGCGGTCCGCCGCGCGGTGGAGACCGCCGGCCGCACCATCGCCTTCAGCGCGACCACGGTCGCCGTGGCGCTCGCGGCGCTGCTGGTGTTCCCGATGTACTTCCTGCGCTCGTTCGCCTACGCCGGCATCGGCGTCATGCTGATCACCGCCTTCGCCGCCGTGGTGGTCCTGCCGGCCGGCCTCAGCCTGCTCGGCGACCGGGTCGACGCCTGGCCGGTGCCCCGGGTGCGCGGCATCCGCGGCGAGGAGGCGCCCGCCTGGGCGCGGCTGGCCCGGTTCGTGGCCCGGCGTCCGCTGCTCAGCGCGCTGCCCGTCCTCGCCGGCCTGGCCGTGATGGCGGTGCCGCTCGCCGGCATCGAGCTCGGCACGCCGGACGACCGGGTGCTGCCCACCAGTGCATCGAGCCGACAGGCCGGTGACGTGCTGCGCTCGTCCTTCGCGGGCGACGGCACCCATCCGATCCAGGTCGTCACCACCTCCGCGGTGCCCGAGGCCGACCTCGCGTCGTACGCCGCGACGCTGGGGGAGCTGCCCGGCGTGGTCCGGGTGGACACCCGGACCGGCCGCGACGCCGACCTGGTCTCCGTGGTGACCGGCCTCGACCCGATGTCGGCCGACGCGCGGGCGCTGGTCGACGAGGTCCGGGCGGTCCCCGTGCCGACCGGGGCCGACGCCCTCGTGGGCGGCGCCAGCGCCGAGCTGCACGACCAGATGTCCGGCATCGGCGACCGGCTGCCGCTCGTCGCGGGCTGGCTGGTGCTGACGACGCTGGTGATCCTGTTCCTGTTCACCGGCAGCGTGATCCAGCCGCTGCGGGCCCTGGCGCTCAACGCGGTCGGTCTCGGCGCCACCCTCGGAGCGATGGTGTGGGTGTTCCAGGACGGCCACCTGTCCGGGGTGCTCGGCTTCACGCCGCAGCCGATGGACAGCTCGATGATGGTGCTGCTGTTCTGTGTCGCCTTCGGCCTGTCGATGGACTACGAGGTCTTCGTGATGAGCCGGATCAAGGAGATGCGCGACCGCGGCATGACCAACGACGAGGCACTGGTGCACGGCCTGGCCCACACCGGCCGGATCGTCAGCACCGCGGCGGCGCTGATCGCGATCAGCTTCTTCGCCTTCTTGGTGAGCTCGGTGAGCTTCATCCAGTTCTTCGGACTCGGCACCGGGCTGGCCATCCTCATCGACGCCACGCTGATCCGGGGTGTACTGCTGCCCGCCAGCATCCGGCTGCTGGGGGAGCGGTCCTGGTGGGCGCCGCGCCCGCTGCGGGCGCTGCACCGCCGGATCGGACTCTCCGAGGCGGTGCCGGTCTGATGGGACGCCGACCCGGCGCAGATTGAGTTCTCAGACACGCCGACCCGGCGCAGATTGAGTTCTCAGACACGCCGACCCGGCGCAGATTGATGTCGACAACACGCGGACCCGTCTCGCCTTCAACGTGATCTTGTTGAAGACGAGACGGGTCGGCGTCGTTCGGACTTCAGTTTGGGCCGGGTCGGTGCGATTCCGAGCTCACTCTGCGCCGGGTCAGTCCTCGGGGTCGTCGAGACGGGCCAGCCAGGTCGCGAACCGCTCGACGGCGACCTCGAACTCCGGGTGCGTGTCGACGAACTCCTGCAGCCGCTCGCCGAGCCAGGCCAAGGTGACCTCCTCGTCGCCCCGGCGCTGCTCGAGCTCCTCGATCCCGCGGTCGGTGAAGTACATCCGTCCTCCAGATCAGGCGAAGGCCTCGCCGATGAGGACCTTGGCCTCTTCGAGGTGGCGCTTGGCGGTGCCGACCGCGGTGGTCGAGGACGCGGCCCGGGTGACAGGCTGGATCGCGCGACCCAGGTCCGGGACGACGTTCAGGTAGAACGACGGCCACGGGCCCTGGTTGTAGGGCTCGTCCTGGACCCACTTGACGGTGGCGTTCGGGTACTTGTCGAGCTCCGCCCTCACCTGGGCCGTCGGCCACGGGTACAGCTGCTCGACCCGCAGGATCGCGACGTCGTCGCGCTCGGACTTCTGGCGCTCGACCACGAGGTCCCAGGTGAGCCGGCCCGAGACGAGCAGCACCGTCTTGACCTTCGCCGGGTCTGCCGTCGCGTCGGCGATCACCGGACGGAACTCGCCGGAGGTGAAGTCGGCGGGCACCGAGGCCGCCTCCTTGCGTCGCAGCATCGACTTGGGCGTGAACACGATCAGCGGCTTGTGCTCGCCGCCGAGGGAGTGCCGGCGCAGCAGGTGGAAGTACGACGCGGGCGTGGACGGCTGGGCGACGACCATGGAGTCCTCCGCGCACAGCGTGAGGAACCGCTCGATGCGCGCGGACGAGTGGTCGGCCCCCTGCCCCTCGTAGCCGTGCGGCAGCAGCAGCACGACGCCGGAGTCCTGGCCCCACTTGGTCTTGCCGGCCGAGATGTACTCGTCGATGACCGACTGGGCGCCGTTGACGAAGTCGCCGAACTGGGCCTCCCAGAGGACCAGGGCCTCGGGGCGCGCCACGGAGTAGCCGTACTCGAAGCCGAGGGCGGCATACTCCGAGAGCAGGCTGTCGTAGACGAAGAACTTCGCCTGGTCCTCGGTGAGGTTGGCCAGCGGTGTCCACTCGTCGGCGTTGACCCGGTCGATCATCGTGGCGAAGCGCTGCACGAAGGTGCCGCGACGCGAGTCCTGGCCGGCGAGGCGGACCGGACGGCCCTCCATGAGCAGTGAGCCCAGCGCGAGCATCTCACCGGTGGCCCAGTCGATCGGGCCGTCCGCGATCGCGCCCGCGCGCCGCTGCAGCTGGGGCATCACCTTCGGGTGCACGGTGAAGCCGGTGGGCGGGCTCACATACGCATCGGCGATCCGCTTGAGGACCTCCGGCATCACCGAGGTCTGGGTCTCGCCGGCAGGCTTGTCCGGGTAGTCGGGGACGGTGGTCCACTCCTTCGGCGCCGTCGACGCCTCGCGCACCTCGGTGAAGACCCGCTCCAGCTGCTGCTGGTAGTCGCGCAGGACCTGCTCGGCCTCCTCGATCGTGATGTCGCCACGACCGATGAGGGACTCGGTGTAGAGCTTGCGCACCGAGCGCTTCTGCTCGATGAGGTCGTACATGAGCGGCTGGGTGTACGACGGGTCGTCGCCCTCGTTGTGCCCGCGACGGCGGTAGCAGACGAGGTCGATGACGACGTCGCTGTTGAACGCCTGGCGGTACTCGAACGCGAGCCGGGCGACCCGGATGCAGGCCTCCGGGTCGTCGCCGTTGACGTGGAAGATCGGCGCCTGGATCATCCGGGCCACGTCGGTGGCGTACAGGGTCGAGCGGGACGCGCCCGGCGAGGTGGTGAACCCGACCTGGTTGTTGATGACGACGTGGATCGTGCCGCCGGTGCGGTAGCCGCGCAGCTGCGAGAGGTTGAGCGTCTCGGCCACGACGCCCTGGCCCGCGAATGCCGCGTCGCCGTGGATGAGCATCGGCAGCACCGGGAACTCGGTGCCGCGGTCGAGCATGTCCTGCTTGGCGCGGGCGATGCCCTCCAGGACCGGGTCGACCGTCTCGAGGTGCGACGGGTTCGCGGCGACGGAGACCTTGATGGTCTCGCCGGTGCCGGCCACGAACGCGCCCTCGGCGCCCAGGTGGTACTTCACGTCGCCCGAGCCCTGGACCGTCCGCGGGTCGATGTTGCCCTCGAACTCGCGGAAGATCTGGTTGTAGGACTTGCCGACGATATTGGCCAGCACGTTCAGCCGACCGCGGTGGGCCATGCCGATGGTGACCTCGTCGAGCCCCGCCTGGGCGGCGGCCTCGGCGATCTCGTCGACCACCGGGATGGTGGTCTCGCCGCCCTCGAGCGAGAACCGCTTCTGGCCGACGAACTTGGTCTGCAGGAAGGTCTCGAACGCCTCGGCCTGGTTGAGCTTGAGCAGGATCCGCAGCTGCTCCTCGCGGGGCGGCTTGGTGTGGGGCTGCTCGACCCGCTCCTGGATCCAGCGACGCTGCTCGGGGTCCATGATGTGCATGTACTCGATGCCGGTCGTGCGGCAGTACGAGTCGCGCAGGATCCCGAGGATGTGGCGCAGCTTCAGGAAGCGGCGGTCACCGCCGCCGAACGACCCGGTCGGGAACTCCCGGTCGAGGTCCCACAGGGTGAGGCCGTGGGACTCGATGCGCAGGTCGGGATGGCTGCGCTGCTTGTACTCGAGCGGGTCGGTGTCGGCCATCAGGTGGCCGCGCACTCGGTAGGCGTGGATCAGCTCGAGGATCCGGGCCTGCTTGTCGATCTCGTCGTCGTGGGACGTCGCGACGTCGGCGTTCCAGCGGATCGGCTCGTAGGGGATCCGCAGGGCGCGGAAGATCTCGTCGTAGAAGCCGTCCTGGCCGAGCAGGTACTTGTGGACCTGGCCGAGGAACTCGCCCGACTGCGCGCCCTGGATGACCCGGTGGTCGTAGGTCGACGTCATGGTCATGATCCGGGAGATCGCGTTGCGTGCGATCGTCTCCTCGGAGGCGCCCTGGAACTCCGGCGGGTAGTCCATCGAGCCGACGCCGATGATCGCCGCCTGGCCCTGCATGAGCCGCGGCACCGAGTTGTTGGTGCCGAGGCCGCCGACGTTGGTGAGGCTGACCGTCGTCCCGGAGTAGTCCTCCATGGTCAGCTTGTTGTCCTTGGCCTTGCGCACGATCTCCTCGTACGCCGTCCAGAACTGCGCGAAGTCCATCGACTCGCACGCCTTGATGCTGGGAGCGACCAGCTGGCGGGTGCCGTCCTTCTTCTGCTGGTCGATCGCCAGGCCCAGGTTGATGTGGGCCGGCGTCACCATCGTGGGCTTGCCGTCGATCTCGTCGAAGGTGTTGTTCATCGCCGGCAGCGCCTTGATCGCCTTGACGATGGCGTAGCCGATGATGTGGGTGAAGGACACCTTGCCGCCGCGGGCGCGCTTGAGGTGGCTGTTGATGACGATGCGGTTGTCCCACAGGAGCTTGACCGGCATGTTGCGCACCGAGGTCGCCGTGGGCACCGCCAGCGAGATGTCCATGTTCTTCGCGGTGGCGGCCGGGATGCCGCGCAGCACGGTCAGGGTCGGCTCGTCGCTCGCGGTCACGGGCGCCGGACGCGGGGCGTCCTTCGGGGTCGGCGCGGGGGAGTCGGCCTTCGGCGGCATCGGCGTGGTGGAGGAGGCGGGGCTGACCTGCGGGGCAGGGGTGGCCCGCGGGGTCGGCGCCGCGGCGGCGGGAGCCGGCGTGGCCGGGGCAGCGGCCGGGACAGCAGGCGCCGCGGCAGGGGTGGCCGCGGCGGGCGCGGTCGCCGGCGTACCGTTGCCCTTCTTGAAGTACGTCGCCCAGGCGGGATCGACGCTGTTCGGGTCGGCCTCGAACCGCTCCTTCATCTCCTCCACGAGCCACTCGTTGGCTCCGAAGTCCGCAGGAACGGGAGATCCGGTGGACTGGTCTGACGACTGCGTCACGACGTGCTTCGCCTCTTCCGATGAGCTGGACGCACTCGCCGCCGATAGCGAGTGGCTGTCGACCGCCAAGGCTAGTCCCATGCCGAAGCAAATACCGACCCGTGGGCACCGTTTGCGGCAGGGTGTTGCGCAACAGACATCGGGGCGCGGTTTCGGAGTGACGGAGAACGGGGGCAGCGGACGTGCGGACACGACCAGGACGGGGCCGGCACAGGGGTCGGCAGGGTGTCGTCGCGGCGGCTCTCGTGGCGGTCGTGGGGCTCGCCCTCACGGGCTGCTCGGGCGACGGTGACGGCACCGACGGAGGCAGCGGGGGCGCCGACGGCGGCTCGGGCGGCGAGCACGCCGTCGAGACCGAGGCCACGCTCGGCAAGGTCCGTGGCGACCTCGACGACGCGCAGGCGGCCGAGGTGCTCGAGGCCGTGACCGGGGTGGTCGACGGCTGGATCGACGGCGGGTACGCCGGCGACTACCCCCGCAGCGCGTTCGACGACGCGTTCGGGGCGTTCACCGACGACGCCCGGGAGCTGGCACTGGCCCAGCCCGCGGTGATGAGCAACGCCGAGGTCGGCGGCCAGATCGAGGGGGCAGAGGTGACTCAGCGCTCGGTGAGCGTCGACGTGCTGGGTGTGCGCGGCAAGCCGGCGGGCGCGACCGCGCACGTGGTGCTGACGGTGGAGCTGGCCGGCGGCGCCGAGCGGACCGACGAGGTCACCGGTCGGCTGCTGCTGACGCCGGGCAAGGACGGCTGGCGGGTGTTCGGCTTCGATGTGAGCCGCGGCGAGGGAGGAGCCTGAGATGCGCTTGATGTTCCGGACGCTCGTCCTCGGCCTGGTGCTGGGCCTGACCGCGCTGCTGGTGCCGGACAGCACGCCGGCGCCGACCCGGTTCACCCTCGTGAAGGTGGACCGCGCCGCCGGCGTCGATGTCGACCCCGATGTGCTGTGGATCCTCGGCGTCGGTTCCGACGCCCGTCCTGGCGAGGACCCGTCACGCTCCCGCGGCGACGCCCTCCAGATGGTCGGCATCGACACCCGCACCGGCGCGGCCACCGCCGTCGGCATCCCGCGCGACAGCTGGGTGCCCATCCCGGGCGTCGGCTCCAACCGGGTCAACGCCGCGCTCTACTACGGCGGGCCGCAGCTGCTCGGCGAGACTGTTGGCAACCTGCTCGGCGTCCAGCCCGACTACGTGATGCTGGCGCCGTTCAGCTCGCTCGCCAACCTGATCAGCGGCATCGGCGGGATCACGGTCGACAACCCGCGGGCCTTCGCCGACCAGTACCTCCATCCGGAGGGCTGGCCGGCCGGCAAGGTCCGGATCAACGGCATGAAGGCCGTCGAGTTCGCCCGGGTCCGCAAGGCGCTGCCGCGCGGCGACTTCGACCGGTCCGCCAACCAGCAGCTGGTGTTGCGTGGCATCCAGGAGAAGATCTCCCGCAAGGCCGACCAGCCCGGCTGGATCGAGAAGCAGGTGCTCTCGGTCCTCAAGCACCTCAAGACCGAGAACGTCTCCCCGAAGGAGCTGTTCCGCATCGCCCAGGCGATCGCGCAGGTCGACTCCGCGAAGGTCACCACCTGTGTGCTCCAGGGCAGCATCGGCAATGTGGGCGGCGCCAGCGTCGTGCTCCCCAACACCGCGGACGCGAAGCGGTACGGCGACGCCGCCCGCGACGACGCCACGATCGAACGCTGCTGACTCATTGCGCGAGCGTGTCGCAGACCGGGCTCGCCGCACGGACCTCGCTTCGCTCGGCCCGCGGGCGTCGCCCGGTGCGGCTGCGCCGCCGTGCGCCACGCTGCCGCGCACGCGGTCGAGACCGGTAGATGGTTGCGTTCGCATGGCGGCAAGACCGCTTCATTTGGCGCGAGCGTGTCGCAGACCGGGCTCGCCGCACGGACCTCGCTGATTGTCCGGCGCGAGCGTGTCGCAGACCGGGCTCGCCGCACGGACCTCGCTTCGCTCGGCCCGCGGGCGTCGCCCGGTGCGGCTGCGCCGCCGTGCGCCACGCTGCCGCGCACGCGGTCGCGTCCCGTAGGTCTTGCCTCCGTCGGGCGGCGAGCCTCGACGACCGAGCGCGGCTAGGCCGGCAGGTCGCCGCGGGCCTCGCGAGCGCCCTTGCCGGCGAGAGCGTCCGCCCGCTCGTTGCCGGGGTCGCCGGCATGTCCCTTGACCCAGTGCCAGGTGACCTCGTGTGCCGCGGCGGCCAGGTCGAGCCGGCGCCACAGGTCGTCGTTCTTGACCGCCGCCTTGGCGGAGGTGCGCCAGCCGTTGGCCTTCCACTTCGCGACCCAGGACATGATCCCGTTGCGGACGTAGCTGCTGTCGGTGTGCAGGTCGACCTCGGAGCGGCGGGTCAGCTCCTCGAGCGCCCGGATGGCCGCCATCAGCTCCATCCGGTTGTTGGTCGTCGCCGGATCGCCGCCGTACAGCTCCCGCTCGTGCGCGCCGTACCGCAGCACCGCGCCCCACCCGCCGGGGCCTGGGTTGCCCAGGCAGGCGCCGTCGGTGTGGATGGTGACGCGGGAGGCGGATTCGGTCGACACAGGGGAAGAGCGTACGGCCCTGAAACGCGCGAACCGCAGGCCGTGGGGCCTGCGGTTCATGTGCGCCTCCGGCAGGATTCGAACCTGCGACACCTGGTACCGGAAACCAGTGCTCTATCCCCTGAGCTACGGAGGCATGCGCCCCGGGAGGCGCGGTGAGGAACCTTACCGGGCCATATCCGTGCAAAGGAAACCGGTGCCTCTCGATACCCTTGGCCGGTGACCCCAGCGCAGCTCTCCACCACGATCGTCGACGCCCTCTCGGCGCTCGTCGAGCAGGGCGACCTCGTCCTGCCCGACGGCGTTCCCAGCGAGGTGACGGTGGAGCGACCGCGGCAGAAGGGGCACGGTGACTACGCGACCAACGTCGCGCTGCAGCTGGCGAAGAAGGCCCGGACCAACCCGCGGGCGCTCGGTGAGCTGCTGGCCGCGCGGCTGAAGGCCGCCGACGGGGTCGCGGACGTCGAGCTGGCCGGCCCGGGCTTCCTCAACATCACCGTCGAGGCGGGCGCCCAGGGACAGGTGGCGGCGGAGGTCGTCGCCGCGGGTGCGTCGTACGGCCGGACCACGACGCTCGACGGCCAGAAGATCAACGTGGAGTTCATCTCCGCCAACCCGACCGGCCCGCTGCACCTCGGGCACACCCGCTGGGCGGTGCTCGGCGACGCGATCGGCCGGGTGCTCGCGGCGGCGGGTGCCGAGGTGACCCGCGAGTTCTACGTCAACGACCGCGGCGTGCAGATGAACCACTTCGCCGACTCGATCATCGCCTCGGCGCTGGGGGAGCCCAAGCCCGAGGACGGGTACGCCGGCGCGTACGTCGACGACCTGGCGAAGGCCGTCGAGGCGGCCAGTCCCGGCATCTTCGCCCTGCCTGCCGACGAGCGGCGGACCGCCGTGCGGGCGAAGGGCTACGAGATCCAGCTCGCCGAGCAGCAGGCGCAGCTCGACTCCTTCAACACGCACTTCGACGTCTGGTTCTCCGAGCTGTCGCTGCACGAGTCCGGCTCGGTCCCCGAGACCCTGCAGCGGCTCAAGGACCTCGGTCACGTCTTCGAGGACGGCGGTGCGCTGTGGATGCGCACGACCGACTTCGGCGACGACAAGGACCGGGTCCTCATCAAGAGCGACGGCGAGCTGACCTACTTCGCGAGCGACACGGCCTACTACCTCGACAAGCGTCGCCGGGGCTTCGACCACTGCATCTACCTGCTCGGCGCCGACCACCACGGGTACGTCGGCCGGCTGCGCGCGATGGCGGCCTGCGTCGGTGACGATCCGGACCAGACGCTCGACGTGATGATCGGCCAGCTGGTCAAGATCCTGCGGGACGGCCAGGAGCTCAAGCTGTCCAAGCGGGCCGGCACGATCGTGACGCTCAACGAGCTCGCGGAGGAGATCGGCGTCGACGCGCTGCGCTACTCGCTGGCGCGCTACCCGGCCGACTCGCCGCTGACCCTCGACGTCGCCGAGATCACCAAGGCGTCCAACGACAACCCGGTCTACTACGTGCAGTACGCCCACGCGCGGACCTGTCGGATGCTCGCCAACGCCGCGGACCTCGGCATGACGCTGCCCGATCTCGAGACCGGGTTCGACCCGAGCCTGCTCGCCCACGAGCGGGACGGCGAGCTGCTGCGGGCCCTCGCGGAGTACCCGCGGGTGGTGGCCAGCGCCGCCGAGCTGCGTGAGCCGCACCGGGTCGCGCGCTACCTCGAGGACACGGCCTCGGTCTTCAACAAGTGGTACGACACCAAGGAGTGCCGGATGCTGCCCCAGGGCGACGAGCCGGTCGGCCCGGCCAACCTGGCCCGCATGGTGCTGGTCGTCGCGACGCAGACGGTCATCGCCAACGGCCTCGGCCTGCTCGGCGTGACCGCGCCGGAGCGGATGTGAACGCCCACGTCTCGCCCGGAGGGTTCACCGGTACGTCGCCCGTCTGGCTCCGCGAGCCGCGGGACGTCAACGCGCTGGTCCCGTCCCTGTGGTCGTCGTCGGCGCGCAAGGACGACGGCGTACTGCACGTCGGTGGCCTGGCCGTCCCGGACCTGGTCGCCGACGTGAACACCCCGGCCTATGTCCTCGACGAGGACGACTTCCGGGCGCGGGCCCGAGCGTTCCGCGACGGCTTCGCTCGCCAGGAGGATGTGCATTGGGACGTCTACTACGCGGGCAAGGCCTTCCTGTGCACCGCCGTGGCCCGGTGGGTGGCGGAGGAGGGGCTCTGCCTCGACGTGTGCAGCGACGGTGAGCTGACCGTCGCGCTGCGGGCCGGGGTCGACCCGGCCCGGATCGGCTACCACGGCAACAACAAGACGGCGATGGAGCTGCGCCGCGCCGTCGACGCGGGGGTCGGCCGGATCATCGTGGACTCGTTCCACGAGATCGAGCGCCTCGGTGACGTCGCGCGTCAGCTCGGCGCCACCCAGGGCGTGATGGTGCGGGTGACCGCCGGCGTCGAGGCGCACACCCACGAGTTCATCGCGACCGCCCACGAGGACCAGAAGTTCGGCTTCTCGATCTCGTCGGGCGATGCCTTCGAGGCCGCGTCGCGCGTCCTCACCCAGGACGGCCTCGAGCTGAGCGGGCTGCACAGCCACATCGGGTCGCAGATCTTCGACACGTCGGGGTGGGAGGTCGCCGCGCGCCGGGTCCTCGCGCTGCATGCCCGCATCGCCGCCGAGCTGGGACACGTCCTGCCCGAGCTCGACCTCGGCGGCGGCTTCGGCATCGCCTACACCACGCAGGACGACCCGGCCACGCCCGCGGTGCTCGCCGAGCAGCTCACCAAGATCGTCGCGGGGGAGTGCGCGGCGCTCGGCATCGACGTCCCGCACCTGTCGGTCGAGCCCGGCCGCGCGATCGTGGGCCCGGCGATGTGCACGGTCTACACCGTGGGCACGGTCAAGGAGGTCGCTCTCGACGGGGGCGCCACCCGCACCTACGTCTCCGTCGACGGCGGGATGAGCGACAACATCCGACCCGCGCTGTACGACGCCGACTACTCCTGCACCCTGGCCTCCCGGGTCTCCTCGGCGGAGCCGGTGCTGGCCCGGGTGGTCGGCAAGCACTGCGAGTCCGGCGACATCGTGGTCAAGGACGAGTTCCTGCCCGGCGACATCGCCCCCGGTGACCTGCTCGCGGTGCCCGGCACCGGTGCCTACGGCCGGTCGATGGCGTCCAACTACAACCACGCCCTCCGCCCGCCCGTCGTCGCTGTCAAGGACGGCCGGGCCCGGGTGGTCGTGCGGCGGGAGACGGTCGACGACCTGCTCGCCACCGACGTCGGCTGAGGGTCCCTGCCCGTCCGGCCGCTCGCCGGAGCCGCGGTCAGCCTCTGCGCTTCGCCTTGCGCAGGTTGTGCTTGAGGCCGGACACCACGACGTCGTCGATGATCCAGCGGACGTAGGCGCAGTAGAGGACCTTGCGGGTGGTGCCGCTCTTGTAGGGGAGCACCTTCTTGAACGCGCCGCCCTCGCCGAGGTGGAGGCCGCTGTAGAGGTGCGCGGTCTTGTCGCCGTTGGCGATGAAGATGCTCCGCATCTCGTCGAACGCGACCGGGCAGGCCTTGACCACCGACCGGGCGGCGACGAACAGGTCCAGGTCATAGGTGTAGGTGATGGAGCTGCCGGGGGAGATCGGGCCGGACCTGTTGGTCCCCCAGACCTTCAGGCGCACCCGGCCACTCGCCTGCGGGCGGCCCTTCACGTCCAGGTAGAGCTCGCTCTCGGGGAAGTTCGGTGCGGCGGCGTACTCCGACTTCCAGCCCCCTTGCGCGGCTGCTTCGGCCGGGCGTTGCCCCGCGGCGTGGACGGATGCGCCGGGCGCGGAGACCAGCAGCGCGATCAGGAGGAGCAGGACGCCGAGTCGGTTGCTCATGCGGACACATCAACATGACTTCGGCGGCGGCGCAACCTCAGCCGGACCGCCCGACGAGCCGCACCGGCCCGTCGCCGTACTCCCGCAGGACGTCGCCCGGGTTGGCCAGCGAGCACGACCGCAGGGACAGGCAGCCGCAGCCGATGCAGTCGTCGAGCGTGTCGCGCAGCCTCCCCAGCCGGGCGATCCGCTCGTCGAGCGCGCTGCGCCAGGTGCGTGACAGCCGCGCCCAGTCCGCCTTCGTGGGTGTCCGACCCTCGGGCAGCGTGGCCAGCGCGTCCCGGATCTCCGCGAGGGAGACACCGACGCCCTGGGAGACCCGGATGAACGCGACCCGGCGCAGCACGTCGCGGTGGTAGCGGCGCTGGTTGCCGGCGGTCCGGAGGCTGGTGATCAGGCCCTCCCGCTCGTAGTAGTGCAGGGCGGACACCGCGACACCCGAGCGGTGGGCGAGATCGCCGGGAGTGAGATCGTGGCTGCGCAGGGAGCGGTTGATGTCAGTCATTGACCTCAACCCTAGTTCAGGTTATCGACTTGCGTCATGCGAGCGATCCGCCACCACGCCTTCGGGCCCGCCGACGTCCTGCGCCTCGAGCAGCTCCCCGACCCCGAGCCCGGGGCGGGTCAGCTCCGGGTCGCGGTCGAGGCGGCCGGCGTCCATCTGCTCGACACCTCGATCCGCGCCGGCATGTCCTTCCCGTCGACGCCGCTGCCCGAGCTCCCGATGGTTCCCGGACGCGAGGTCGCCGGCGTCGTCGACCGCGTCGGGGCGGGGGTCGACGACGCCTGGGTCGGTCGTCGGGTGGTCGCCCACCTGGGGCCGGGAGCCCGGGGCGGCTACGCGGAGCTGACGCTCGTCGACGCCGGACGCGTGTACGACGTCCCAGACGGACTCGACGCCCCGACCGCGGTGGCCGCGATAGGGACCGGCCGCACCGCCGCCGGCATCCTCGACCACGCGGCGATCACCGCCGACGACGTCGTGGTCGTCACCTCCGCGGCCGGCGGTCTCGGCGCCCTCCTGATCCAGGGCGCCCGCAACGCCGGCGCCCGCACTGTCGGCCTGGCCGGTGGCGCCAAGCTCGACCTCGTCCGCGGCTTCGGCGCCGACACGGCCGTCGACTACCGCGACCCGGAGTGGCTCGACGTGTTGCGGGCGGCCGAACCGCGACTGACCCTGCTCCTCGACGGTGTCGGCGGCAAGGTGCCCCGCGCGCTCCACGGGCTGCTCGAACCGGGCGGGCGGATGGTGAGGTTCTCCGGTGACACCGAGGGCTACGACGCCCCGGACCGCCGTATCGTCGACGTGCTCGGTCCGGTGATGCTGTCCCGGCTGGCCGAGTTCGAGCAGCAGGCCCTCGCCGCGGCGGCGGACGGCAGCCGGGTGCCCCACGTCGGCACGACCGTCCCGCTCGCCGACGCCGCCGCGGCGCACCGCGCCCTCGAGGACCGCACGTCCGTCGGCAAGGTCGTCCTCCTGGTCGACCGGACCGGCGGGTGACGTCCGTCCTCCCCGCCACGGTGACCTCACCGTGGCGCGGCCGGCACGGTCGGACCACCGTCGGCGTCTTCTCCCTCGCCTTCCTCTTCGCCTTCGAGGCGCTCGCCGTCGCGACGGTGATGCCCGACGTCGCCGAGGAGCTCGACGGGCTGCGCTGGTACGCCGTCGCGTTCGCCGCCCCTCTCGCCGCGGCCGTGGTGGCCCTGCCCGTCACGGGCGCCGCGGTCGACCGGCTCGGCCCCGGACCGGCGCTGCGCCGCGGCCTGGTCGTCTTCTGCGTCGGCGTCGTGGTCGCCGGGCTCGCGCCGAGCATGCCGGTCTTCCTGCTCGGTCGTCTCGTCCACGGGTACGGCGGCGGGGTGCTCGGCGTCGCCCTCTACGTCCTCATCGCCCAGACCTACCCCGAGCACCTGCGCCCACGGGTGTTCGCCGTGCTGACGATGGGCTGGGTGCTGCCCGCGCTGGTCGGCCCGGTGATCGCGGCGCGCGTGGCCGACACGGTCGGCTGGCGCTGGGTGTTCCTCGGCGTACCGGTGCTAGCGGTCGCCGCCTGGCTGCTCGTCGCCGACGCGCCCTCGCGCGCCACACCGGCCCGCCCACAGCCGGGCCGGCTGCCGTTCGCCCTGCTGGCCGCCGGTGGTGTGCTGCTCGTCAGCGTCGCCGGGCAGCGCGCGCTCCCGCTCTGGCCGCTGCTCGTCGTAGCCGGCCTCGCGGCGATCGTCGCCGGGGGAGCGCGGCTGCTCCCACCACGGGTCTGGACGCTGCGCGCCGGGCTGCCCGCGGTACTCGGCACCCGCGCGGCGGCCGGGACGGCCTTCGCCGCAGCCGAGGTCTACCTGCCGCTCCTGCTCACCCTGGAGCGGGACCTCACCCTCACCCGGGCCGGTTGGGTCCTCACCGTCGGTGCGGTCACCTGGTCCGGTGGCGCGGTGCTCGCCGCGCGCTGGTCGGTGCTCGCGGACCAGGCCGGCCGGGTCCGGCTCGGGGCGGCGCTGCTCGGGGCGGGGATCGGCGGCTTCGCGCTGGTGTCGGTCCCGGCGGTCCCGCTGGTCGTACCGGTGCTGGCCTGGGGATGCGCCGGCCTCGGCATCGGCATGGCGTTCCCGACGCTGTCGGTGCTCGCGCTGGCGACCGCCACCGAGGGCGAGGAGGGCCGGACGTCCTCCGCGCTGCAGCTCAGCGACTACCTGGCCACCAGCGCCGGCGTCGCACTCGGCGGCGTGCTCTTCGCGGGCTTCGCCGAGACCGCGCCGGTCCCGGCCGCGACCGCGCTGGTCGTCGCGGCCGCCGTGCTGGGCCTCCTCGCCCTCGTCCCGGCCCGCCGTCTCCACGCCTGAGGCGACCGCAAGGTGTCCGCGATCTGCCGTCCCTGACCGGACGGACCACAACCGCCGATACCCTTGCGGCGTGAACAGTCCTCTCAAGGTTGCCGTGCTCGGCTGCGGTTCGGTGGGGTCGCAGGTGGTGCGCCTCCTCGGCGAGCAGGCCGATGACCTGGCTGCCCGCGTCGGGGCGCCCGTGGAGCTGGTCGGCGTCGCCGTACGCCGCCTCGATGCGCCCCGCGAGGTCGACGTGCCGGCCCAGCTGCTCACCACCGACGCCGCCGCGCTCGTCGCCCGCGCCGACGTCGACGTCGTCATCGAGGTGATCGGCGGCATCGAGCCGGCCCGGTCCCTCATCCTGTCCGCGCTCGAGCACGGTGCCTCGGTCGTCACGGCCAACAAGGCGCTGCTCGCCGAGGACGGCGCGACGCTCTTCGAGGCGGCCGAGAAGGCCGGCCGTGACCTCTACTACGAGGCGGCCGTGGCCGGCGCCATCCCGATCCTGCGCCCGCTGCGCGAGTCGCTCGCCGGCGACAAGGTGACTCGGGTGCTGGGCATCGTCAACGGCACGACCAACTTCATCCTCGACAAGATGGACACTGCGGGCAGCGGCTTCGGCGACGCGCTCGAGGAGGCCCAGGCCCTCGGGTACGCCGAGGCCGACCCGACGGCCGATGTCGAGGGCTTCGACGCCGCAGCCAAGGCCGCGATCCTCGCGAGCCTGGCCTTCCACTCGCGGGTGACCGCTGCCGACGTGCACCGCGAGGGCATCACCGAGGTGACCGCCGGCGACGTCCGCTCGGCCCGCGACATGGGCAGCGTCGTCAAGCTGCTGGCCATCGCCGAGCTGCGCGAGGACATCGACGGGGAGGCGGACGGAGCGATCTCGGTCCGCGTCCACCCGGCGATGATCCCCCGCTCCCACCCGTTGGCCAGCGTTCGCGAGGCCTACAACGCCGTCTTCGTCGAGTCGGAGGCCGCCGGCCAGCTGATGTTCTACGGCCCCGGAGCCGGCGGCTCGCCGACCGCGAGCGCGGTGCTCGGCGACCTCGTCACGGTCGCTCGCAACCATCGGCAGGGCACCCGCGGCGTCGGCGAGTCGGCGTACGCCGACCGGGCGGTGCTGCCGATGGGCGAGACCCGGACCCGCTACCACGTGGCCATCGACGTCGACGACCGCGCCGGCGTGCTGGCCGCGGTCGCGTACGCCTTCGCCGAGAACGGCGTCTCGATCCAGACCGTCCGCCAGGAGGGCAGGGGCAACGACGCCCAGCTCGTCGTCGTCTCGCACGAGGCGACGGACGCGGCGCTGGCCGCAACCGTGGAGCAGCTGCGGGACATGGAGATCGTCCGCGAGGTCACCTCGGTGATGCGCGTCGAGGGAGCCGAAGAGTGAGCATGAGCAACCCCGTCCGTCCTGCCAACGGGCAGTGGCGCGGTGTGATCGAGGAGTACCGCGAGCTCCTCGACATCCCGCAGGACACCCCGGCGGTGACGCTGCGGGAGGGCGGGACGCCGCTGGTCCACTCCGAGTGGCTCTCGGGGCTGACCGGCGCCCAGGTGTGGCTCAAGGTCGAGGGCAGCAACCCCACCGGCTCCTTCAAGGACCGCGGCATGACCGCGGCCCTGTCGGTCGCCGTCCACGAGGGTGCCAAGGCCGTGGTGTGCGCGTCCACCGGCAACACGTCCGCGTCGATGGCGGCCTACGCCGCGAAGGCCGGCGTCACCCCGATCGTGCTGGTCCCCGAGGGCAAGATCGCGGCGGGCAAGATGGCGCAGGCCGTGCTCCACGGCTCCCAGGTCATCCAGGTCCGCGGCAACTTCGACGACTGCCTGCGGATGGCCCGAGAGATGGCCTGGAAGTATCCCGTCGCCCTCGTCAACTCGGTCAACCCGGCCCGGCTCGAGGGGCAGAAGACGGCCGCCTTCGAGATCGTCGACTTCCTCGGCGACGCCCCCGACTTCCACCTGCTCCCGGTCGGCAACGCCGGCAACATCTCGGCGTACTGGCTCGGCTACACCCAGTACGCCGCCCTCGGCCGCGCCACCCGGAAGCCGGTGATGCGCGGCTTCCAGGCGGAGGGCGCAGCGCCGCTGGTGACCGGTGAGCCGTTCCCCGACCCGGAGACCCGCGCGACGGCCATCCGGATCGGCAACCCCGCCTCCTGGAAGCTCGCCGAGGCCGCCCGCGACGAGTCCGGCGGCCAGTTCGCCGCCGTCTCCGACGCGCAGATCCTGGCCGCCCAGAAGGCCCTCGCCGCCAACGACGGGGTCTTCGTCGAGCCCGCCTCGGCCGCCGGGATCGCCGGACTGCTCGCCGAGCTCGACGCGGGGGAGTCCTACCAGGGCACCACCGTGGCGATCACCGTGACCGGCCACGGCCTCAAGGACATCGCCACCGCTCTCGACGGTCTGGTCCTGCCCGAGACCGTGGTCGACGCCGATGTCGACGCCGCCGCGCAGGCCGCCGGACTCTGAGCTGCAGCCGATGACCTTCGTGGAGGGCCCGGCCCGGGTCCGGGTGCCCGCGACGTCGGCCAACCTCGGCCCCGGCTTCGACACCCTCGGCCTCGCCCTCGACCTGCACGACCGGCTCGAGGCGGAGGTCACCTCCGGAGGGCTCGCCGTCGAGGTGCGCGGGTACGGCGCGGGTCAGGTCCCGCTCGATGACCGGCACCTCGTCGTCCGCGCCATGCGCGCGACCTTCGAGCGTCTCGGCAAGCAGCCGCCGGGTCTGCGGCTGTCCTGCACCAACGTCATCCCACACGCCCGTGGGCTCGGGTCCTCCTCGGCCGCGATCGTGGCCGGGGTGTGGCTGGCCCGCGAGCTCGTCGCCGGCGGTCGGCTGCTGCTCGACGACGCCGCCCTGCTCGACCTGGCCGCCCGGCTCGAGGGTCACCCGGACAACGTCGCCCCCGCGCTGCTGGGCGGCTTCGTCATCTCGGGCCAGGACGCCGACGGCTCCTTCTGGGCGGTCCCCGGCAGCGTCGACCCCCGAGTGGGCGTCGTGGTGTTCGTGCCCACCACCCCGGTCGAGACCGAGGCCGCGCGCGGCCTCCTGCCCGCCGTCGTACCCCATGGCGACGCGGCCGCGAACGCCGGCCGGGCCGCGCTCCTGGTCGCCGCGCTGTCGGGCCACCCCGAGGAGCTGCTGCGGGCGACCGAGGACCGGTTGCACCAGGAGTACCGCCGTCCCGCGATGCCCGAGAGCCTCGCCCTCGTCGAGGACCTGCGGGCGGACGGCGTCCCGGCCGTGGTCTCGGGGGCCGGGCCGACCGTGCTGGCCTTCGCCGACGGCCCCGGCTCGGCCACGACCGAGGCTCTGCTCGCGCGGTGTCCCGAGGGCTGGTCCGGGCGGGCTCTCGCCGTCACCGGGATCGGCGCCGCGCCCGACGACCGCCGGCCGTGACCGCGGACCCTGTGGTGGTACATTGACGCTGCGCCGCAGTTCTCGGCGCCCGGCGAGCATGGCTCGCCCCTCTTCCAGGTCCACACCGGCCGTCCGCCGGACGGACCTTCGCAGAACCAGACCAATGCGCGTTCCGCCCGTCCTCCGGACCCGGAACCCGCGAGATACGTGGGAAGGACTCACGTGACCGAGACCCCCGACTCCACCGCGCCCGCCCCGGCGGCCACCACGGCCCCGAAGAAGCGCACCGGTGGACTCAACGCCATGCTGTTGGCCGATCTCAAGGCGATGGCCAACGGCATGGGCATCGCCGGTGCCGGCTCGATGAGGAAGGCCGCGCTCGTCGACGCGATCAAGGCCGCTCAGGCCGGCGGCACGGCGCGGCGCAGTGCCCCTGCCGCCGACGCCGGGCGGCCGAAGGCTGACGCGCCCAAGGCTGACGCCCCCAAGGCCGACGCCCCCAAGGCCGAGGCGCCGAAGACCGAGGTGCCCAAGGCTGACGCCCCCAAGGCCGACGCGCCGAAGGCTGAGGCGCCCAAGGCTGAGGCGCCCAAGGCCGACGCCCCCAAGGCCCAGACGAAGCCGGACCGGAAGTCCGAGCAGGTCGCGGAGCCGAAGAGCGAGCAGAAGAACGAGCAGCGGAACGAACGGAAGGCCGAGCAGAAGAACGGCCAGCCCAAGGCCGCGCAGCGCCAGAACCGGCAGCAGGACGGCGGGGGCAAGCAGGACGGCAAGCAGGACGGTCCGGGCAAGCAGGACGGCTCGAGCAAGCAGGACGGTCCGAGCAAGCAGGACGGTCCGAGCAGGCAGGACGGTCCGAGCCGGCAGGGCAACCAGCAGCAGAGGCAGCAGGACCAGCCCCGCGCCGAGGTGCCGAAGCCGGACGCGGCCCGCGACCTGGACGACGCGGACGACGACGGCGAGGGAGGCAGCCGGCGCAACCGCCGCCGCCGCGGCCGTGACCGCGATCGGGCCAGCCGCACCGGCCGCGAGCCCGACACCGAGGTCCGCGAGGACGACATCCTGGTGCCGGCCGCCGGCATCCTCGACGTCCTCGACAACTACGCGTTCGTCCGCACCGGTGGCTACCTGGCCGGGCCGGACGACGTCTACCTGTCGCTGTCGATGGTCCGCAAGTACGGCCTGCGCCGCGGCGACGCGATCACCGGTCAGGTCCGGCAGCCCCGCGACGGCGAGCGCCGCGAGAAGTTCAACCCGATGGTCCGCATCGAGACGGTCAACGGCGTCGATCCGGAGCAGGCGAAGAACCGGGTGGAGTTCACCGAGCTCACTCCGGTCTCGCCGACCGAGCGGCTGCGCATGGAGACCGGCTCGGACGACCTGACCGGCCGCCTCATCGACATGGCGGCGCCGGTCGGGAAGGGGCAGCGCGGCCTGATCGTGTCGCCTGCCCGGGCAGGCAAGACGACGCTGCTGCAGTCGATCGCCAACGCGATCACCGCCAACAACCCCGAATGTCACCTCATGGTCGTCCTCGTGGACGAGCGGCCCGAGGAGATCACCGACTTCGAGCGCTCGATCAAGGGCGAGGTCATCGCGAGCACGTTCGACCGGCCCGCGATCGACCACACCACGGTCGCCGAGCTGGCCGTCGAGCGGGCCAAGCGTCTCGTCGAGCTGGGCCACGACGTGGTCATCCTCCTCGACGGTCTGACCCGGCTCGGCCGCGCCTACAACCTGGCGGCTCCCGCCAGCGGCCGGATCCTGTCCGGCGGCGTCGACTCGTCGGCGCTCTTCCCGCCGAAGCGGTTCTTCGGCGCGGCCCGCAACATCGAGAACGGCGGGTCGCTGACCATCCTCGCGACCGCGGTCGTTGACTCCGGCTCGCGGGTGGACGAGGTGATCTTCGAGGAGTTCCGCGGCACCGAGAACCTCGAGCTGCGGCTGCGCAGCGAGTTCGCTGAGAAGCGGCAGTTCCCGGCGATCGACGTGGTCGCCTCCGGCACCCGTCGCGAGGAGCTGCTGCTCGGCAAGGAGGAGCTCGAGATCATCTGGAAGCTCCGCCGCGAGCTGGCCGAGGGCGACCGTGCGGAGGCGCACGCCGCCCTGCTGCAGCGGCTGCGGAGCTCCCGCACCAACTACGAGTTCCTGCTCAAGGTCCAGCGCGACTGAGCGCCGGCCCTCGGGCGCACCGAGCATTTGGGCGGCGTCGTCGCCACCCGTAGAATCGACTGTTGGCTCCGGTTCACGCTGCGCAACCCGCGCTGCGACCCGGACCCGTGAGAGGACACCATGAAGAAGGACATCCACCCCGACTACGTCGTGACCCAGGTGACCTGCACCTGTGGCGCCAGCTTCACGACCCGCAGCACCGCGACCTCCGGCTCGATCCACGCCGACGTGTGCTCGCAGTGCCACCCGTTCTACACCGGCAAGCAGAAGATCCTCGACACCGGCGGCCGCGTCGCCCGCTTCGAGGCCCGCTACGCCAAGAAGACTGCCAGCAAGTAGCTGCCTCCGAGCGCCGGTCCGTCCCCTTCGGGGCTGGACCGGCGTTCGTCATTTGTCCGTGCTTCTTGACTGTTCCCTGCGCTTCTTGACCGCTGCAAAAGCCAGGAAGCGCAGGAATCGCCGCTGAAGCGGTGATTCCTGCACCACCCACACCGAGGAGTCCAGGTGTTCGAAGCCGTCGAGGGCATGCTCGCCGAGCATGCCGAGCTCGAGGTCAGGCTGGCTCTTCCCGAGACCCACGCCGACGCCCGGCTGGCCCGCACCGTCAACCGCCGCTATGCCGAGCTCAACGCGGTGATCGCGACCTGGCGCGAGTGGCAGCGGTACGGCGAGGACGCGGAGGCCGCCCGTGAGCTGGCTGCCGACGACCCGAGCTTCGCTGCCGAGGTCGACACCCTGCTCGCGCAGCGTGAGGAGGCGGCCGAGCAGCTGCGTCGGCTGCTGGTGCCGCGCGATCCGGCCGACGACAAGGACGTCCTGCTCGAGGTGAAGTCGGGGGAGGGCGGCGAGGAGAGCGCCCTGTTCGCCGGCGACCTGCTGCGGATGTACAGCCGCTACGCCGAGCGGCGCGGCTGGAAGACCGAGGTCCTCGACGCGACCGAGTCGGACCTGGGCGGCTACAAGTCGGTGACCGTCGCGGTGAAGGCCACGGGTGCCACGGCGACATCGGGGCCCGGCCAGGCGCCGTACGCGCTGCTGAAGTTCGAGGGCGGCGTCCACCGGGTGCAGCGGGTGCCCGTCACCGAGTCGCAGGGCCGGATCCACACCAGTGCAGCCGGCGTGCTCGTGATGCCCGAGGCCGAGCAGGTCGACGTCGAGGTGAACGAGAACGACCTGCGCATCGACGTCTTCCGGTCCTCCGGCCCTGGCGGCCAGAGTGTCAACACGACCGACTCGGCCGTCCGGATCACCCATCTGCCGACCGGGATCGTGGTCAGCTGCCAGAACGAGAAGTCGCAGCTGCAGAACAAGGAGCAGGCGATGCGCATCCTGCGTGCCCGGCTGCTCCAGGCGGCCCAGGAGGCGGCGGACGCGGAGGCCAGCGACGCCCGGCGCAGCCAGGTCCGCACCGTCGACCGGTCCGAGCGGATCCGCACCTACAACTTCCCGGAGAACCGGATCTCCGACCACCGCACCGGCTACAAGGCCTACAACCTCGACCAGGTCCTCGACGGCGACCTGCAGCCGATCCTCGACTCCTGCGTCGACACCGACATGGCCGCCCGGCTCGCCGCCCTCGAGGACTGAGGATGAGCGCGCCCAGGCAGTTGGTCCGCGATGCCGCCGGCCGACTCGGGGCGGCGGGCGTCGCCAGCCCCGAGCATGACGCCGGTGAGCTGCTCGCGCACGTCCTCGGCACCTCCCGCGGGCAGCTCCACCTGGTCGCCGAGGTCGACCCCGACCACGTCCGCCGGTACGACGACCTGCTGGCCCGCCGGGCAGCCCGGGAGCCCCTGCAGCACCTGTTGGGGGCGGCCTGGTTCCGGCACGTCGAGGTCGCCGTGGGGCCGGGGGTCTTCGTGCCGCGGCCGGAGACCGAGCTGCTGGCCGGCTGGGCGATCGAGCACGCCGGCGCCGTCGCGGCGACGGGGCAGGCCCCGGTCGTCGTCGACCTGTGCACCGGCTCGGGCGTGATCGCCAAGAGCATCGCCGACGAGGTGCCCCAGGCGCGGGTGTTCGCCGTCGAGCTCGACCCGCCCGCGCATGCCTGGGCCGAGCGCAACCTGGCCGGGACGGGCGTCGAGCTGCGGCTCGGTGACCTCGCCACCGCGTTCGACGAGCTGGCGGGCGAGGTCGACGTCCTGGTGAGCAACCCGCCCTACGTCCCGCTCGAGGCGTGGGAGTCGGTGGCCGTCGAGGCCCGTGACCACGACCCCCACCTGGCCCTGTTCTCCGGCGACGACGGCCTCGACGCGATCCGGGTGATCGCGCGCCGTGGCCTGGTGCTGCTCAAGCCCGGTGGCGTCGTCGGCGTCGAGCACGCCGACGTGCAGGGCGTGTCCGCGCCCGCGGTGTTCAGCGGCGGCGCTCGGTGGGAGGAGGTCCGCGACCACCGTGACCTCGCCGGGCGCCCACGGTTCACCACGGCACGCCGCCCGCGCTCCGAGCACGACACGGTGGGAGGATGGACGGCGTGAGTGCCGAGCGGTTCCCGACCGAGACCGACGAGGAGCGCGAGGCCGCGCTGGAC
The DNA here is from genome assembly GCF_024614185.1 of Nocardioides carbamazepini. Classification (GTDB taxonomy): domain Bacteria; phylum Actinomycetota; class Actinomycetes; order Propionibacteriales; family Nocardioidaceae; genus Nocardioides; species Nocardioides carbamazepini. The sequence continues at coordinate 430,393 of NZ_JAHTLF010000008.1, read as the reverse complement.
GCGGCCGGCCGTGCCGTCCGCCTGGGCCGCCTGGTCGTGCTCCCCACCGACACCGTCTACGGCGTCGGTGCCGACGCCTTCGACCCCGACGCCGTGGCCCGGCTGCTGGCCGCGAAGGGACGGGGCCGGGAGATGCCGCCTCCGGTGCTCGTCGGCACGAAGGGCACGCTCGAGGCGCTCGCGACCCGGGTGCCGCCGTACGTCGCCCCGCTGGTGGAGCGGTTCTGGCCGGGCGCGCTGACCATCGTGTGCCACCAGCAGCCGTCGCTGCAGTGGGACCTGGGGGAGACCCGGGGCACCGTCGCCGTCCGGATGCCCGATCACGAGGTGGCCCGTGCGCTGTTGGACCGCACCGGTCCCCTCGCGGTGAGCTCCGCCAATCTCTCCGGCAGGCCGCCCGCCCTCGACGCGGACGCCGCGATGGAGATGCTGGGAGAGGCGGTCGCGGTCGTCGTCGACGCGGGCACCTCGCCCGGCGGGGTGGCCTCCACCATCCTCGACGCCACGACCGACCGGCCCCGGCTGCTGCGGCTCGGTGCGATCCCGGTCGCCGACCTCGACGCCGCGCTGGCCGAGCTCGGCGTGACCGTCGAGGTGGAGCCCGAGGCCGAAGGGGAGCCGGAGGAGGGGGCCGGGCCCGCCGATGCGTGAGTACCTCGTCGTCTTCCTCGTTGCCGCGATCGTCACCCACCTGCTGACGGTCGTCGCCCGGGAGATCGCGATCCGCACCGGTGCGGTCGCGAAGGTCCGCGACCGCGACGTCCACGCCGAGCCGATCCCCTACCTCGGCGGCATCGCCATGCTGGGGGGCCTGTGGGCGGCCTATGTCGTCGCCCAGCAGCTGCCGTTCCTGAGCACCCGCAACCCGTTCGCGAGCGATGCTCTGCCGGTGCTGGTGGCAGGCACGCTGGTCTGCGCGGTCGGCGTCGTCGACGACATCCTGGATCTGGACGCGCTGACCAAGTTCGGCGGCCAGGTGCTCGCCGTGGGTGTGCTCGTGTACGCCGGCATCCAGTTCAAGTACTTCTACCAGTCGACCGGCGAGGTCTTCTCCCTCGATCCCAGCCAGGGCGCCCTGCTCACGGCCTTCGTCGTCCTCGCGACCGTCAACGCCGTCAACTTCATCGATGGGCTCGACGGTCTCGCCGCGGGCGTGATCGGCATCAGCGCCGCGGCGTTCTTCCTGTTCTGCTACGCGCTGGCCTATCTCAACGACCTCACCCTGGCCACGACCGGCGCCATGCTGGCGGCGGCGCTGACCGGTGCCTGCGCGGGCTTCCTGATCCACAACTTCCACCCCGCCCGGCTGTTCATGGGCGACAGCGGGTCGATGCTGATCGGGCTGGTCCTGTCGGCCACGGCGATCACCATCACGACCCAGTTCCCCCCGGGCGACCTGGTCGAGGGCGCTGACGGCGCCCGGGCGAGCCTGCTGCCCGTCTTCCTCCCCTTCGCGCTGCCGATCCTGATCCTGATCGTGCCGCTGGCCGACCTCGTCCTGGCCGTGGTGCGACGGACGAGGGCCGGTCGTTCGCCGTTCGCGCCGGACAAGCAGCATCTGCACCATCGCCTGCTCGAGATCGGCCACTCGCACCGCCGGGCGGTGATCATCATGTGGATGTGGGCGGGGTTGATCGCCTTCGGCGTCGTCCTGGCCAGCGTGTTCACCGGACCCGTGGTGTGGGCCGGCCTCGGCGTCAGCCTGCTGGTGACGGTCGCCCTGACCTTCGCGCTGCCCCACGTGCACGACCCCAACGAGACAGCGCACGAGACAGCGGGCGAGGTGTCGGACGAGGCGTCGGACGAGGCTGTCGTCACCCCCGATGCGGAGCCTTCCGGGACTTTGTGATAACTTTCACGAACTCCCGGAGTACGCCTCCGGGGACCGCCCACGCACCCGAGCAGGACGGCCGCCGACGATGACGACCGAAGCCCGAACACCCCCCGTGGTGATGCGCGCGGCCGTCGTCTCTGTGCTCGGCGCGGTCGTGCTCGTGGTGGTGGGTGCCGTCGCCGGCGGCTCCTCGGCCGCCGGTGGCGCCGCCGTCGGGGGAGTGATCGCGGTCGGAGTGCTCGCCTTCGGAGCCTTCGCCGTCGATGCGGTCTCCCGACTGATGCCCACGGCCGCGCTGCTGTTCGCGATGGTCACCTACACCTTCCAGGTCGTGGCCATGGCGCTGGTCTTCGTCGCGCTCAACGAGTCCGGTCTGCTGGACGACGCGCTCGACAGCATGTGGGTCGGCATCGCCATCATCTTCGGCGTCTTCGTGTGGATGACGGTGCAGATCGTGCTGGCCACGACGGCCCGGATCCCGGCCTTCGAGCCCCGTCCGACCGCCCCGGCAGAGGGCGGTGCGCGATGACCCGAGCCGACTGCTATTGTCCGGGTCGCAATGAGTCAGCCCGAGGAGAAGCCCCAGGGCGACCCGTGGCATGCGTTCGGCTACGTCGTGGCCGGGGTCGGGTGCTACGGCTTCCTCGGTTGGCTCGCGGATCGCTGGCTGGGCACCACGTTCCTCGTTGCAGTGGGCATCCTCGTGGGTGCCGCGCTGGGGATCTACATGACTGCCAGGCGGTTCCGCACGATGCCACCCGGCTCACCAGTTTCGCCCGACAGCCCCAAGCCCGACAGTTCCGACGAGCAGTGACCGCAGAGGAGACCTGGTGACCATCGCAGCCAGCGCCACCATCGCCGCCGAGGGTGGGGAGGGGTACCACGCCCCGGGCCCGAGCCTTTTCGAGCTTCCCGGCATCGCCGGCAGCGATGTGACCAAGCCGATGGTGCTGCTCTTCCTGGCCGCGTTGCTCGTGTTCGGCTTCTACTACATGGCCTCGCGCAAGCGGGCGCTGGTGCCGGGCAAGCTGCAGTTCGCCGGTGAGGAGGCCTACGGCTTCGTCCGCAACAGCGTGGCCCGCGACATCATCGGCGGCCACGACTTCCAGAAGTTCGTGCCCTACCTGGTCACGGTCTTCTCCTTCATCCTGGTCAACAACCTGTTCGGCACGATCCCGTTCATCCAGTTCCCGACCTTCAGCCGGGCCGGCATGGCCTATGCGCTGGCAGGACTCTCCTGGCTGGTCTACAACGGGGTCGGCGTGCACAAGCACGGCCTGGTCGGCTACCTCAAGCTGCAGAGCGTCCCGTCCGGCGTCAGCCCGGCGATGTACCCGCTGCTGGTCCCGCTGGAGTTCTTCTCCAACATCCTGGTCCGCCCGGTCACGCTGGCCCTGCGTCTGTTCTGCAACCTGTTCGCCGGTCACATCCTGCTCGCGCTGTTCTCGACCGGCGGTCTCTACCTCATCCAGCACGTCGGAGGGATCGGCTACGTCGCCGGCCCGCTGGCCTGGGTGCTCGCGATCCTGGTCGGCTTCCTGGAGATCCTCGTCCAGGTGCTGCAGGCCTACGTGTTCGTCCTGCTCAACGCCATGTACATCCAGGGCGCGCTCGCCGACGAGCACTGACGCACCCGCTTCACCTCAACCCCCACAGTTCTCACACGAGAAAACAACCCGAAAGGAAAGTAGCCATGGGTGGCTCTCTCAACATGATCGGTTACGGCCTGGCCGCCATCGGCCCGGGTATCGGCATCGGTCTCATCTTCGCCGCGTACATCAACGGCGTTGCCCGCCAGCCCGAGGCGCAGAGCCGCCTCCAGTCGATCGCGATCCTCGGCTTCGCGCTCGCCGAGGCGCTCGCCATCATCGGCATCGCCCTGGCGTTCGTCCTCAAGGCCAGCAACACCTGAGCCTTACCGGCCGCCTCCGTTCCCACGAGATCTAGGTCAGGTCCATGAAGTCACTTTTGGTGATCGCCGCCGCTGAGGGCGAGGAGCACAACCCGCTCCTCCCCGAGTGGATCGAGGTCGTGCTCGCCCTCGTGGTGTTCGCGATCCTGTTCTTCCTCATCAAGAAGTTCGTCGCCCCGAACTTCGAGAAGACGTTCGCCGAGCGTTCCGCGGCGATCGAGGGCGGTATCGCCGCGGCTGCGACCAAGCAGGCCGAGGCGGACGCCAAGCTGGCCGAGCTCGAGCAGCAGCTCGCCGACGCCCGTCACGAAGCCGCGCGCATCCGTGAGGAGGCGCGTGAGCAGGGTGCCGCGATCGTGGCCGAGATGCGGGAGCAGGCCCAGGCCGAGTCCACGCGCATCCTCGAGCACGGCAAGGCTCAGATCGAGGCCGAGCGCCAGCAGGCGGTCACCTCGCTGCGGGCCGAGGTCGGCACCCTCGCGACCGGCCTCGCCGGCCGGATCGTCGGTGAGTCGCTCGAGGACGACGCGCGTCAGGCGCGGGTCATCGAGCGGTTCCTCGCGGACCTCGAGACGGCCGACGCCTCCGACGCGGGCAAGGACGCCTGATGGTGTCCTTCCGCGGCGGCTCCGCCGACGCCATGGCCGCCCTCACCGACCTGGTCGGTGGGGTGGCCGAGGCGTCCGCCTCGGCGGTGGCCGGCGACCTGTTCGGTGCGGCCCGCACGGTGCGCTCCGAGGCGTCACTGCGCCGTGTCGTCACCGACCAGTCGGTGCCGGCCCAGGCCCGCGCGGGCCTGGTCGGCGACCTCTTCACGGGCAAGGTCGACGCGGCCACGCTCGGCCTGCTGCGAGACGCGGCCGGCCGGCGCTGGACCCGCACGCGCGACCTCGCCGACGCGCTGGAGCAGCTCGGCGTCGTCGCGGCCGTCCGCTCCGTCGGCCTCCAGGCCGGGACGCTGGTCGACGAGCTGTTCGAGGTGCGCCAGCTGGTCACCGGCAACAGCGACCTGCGCAACGCGCTCTCCGACCCGGTGCGCTCCGTCGCCGACAAGGGCGCCCTCATCGACACCCTGCTCGCGGGCAAGGTGCTGCCGACGACGGTGCAGCTGGTCAAGCAGGCCGTGTCCGGCTCCTACCGGACCGTCGTCGCGGCGCTCGAGGACTACGAGCGCACCGCCGCGCAGGTGCAGGGGGAGCGGGTGGCCACCGTTCACGTCGCCCGCCCGCTCGCCGCCGCCGACCAGCAGCGCCTCGCCTCCGCACTGACGCGCCAGTACGGCCGTCCGGTGCATCTCAACATCGTCGTCGACGCCGACGTGCTCGGCGGTGTCCGGGTCGAGATCGGCGATGACGTCATCGACGGCACCGTCCTCAGCCGCCTGGACGACGCCCGCCGCAAGATCGCCGGCTGACCGGCACCCCACCAGACACCCACGCAGCAGAGAAGAGAGAAGGCACAGAGATGACGGAGCTGTCCATCCGTCCGGACGAGATCCGCGACGCCCTCGCCAAGTACGTCGCGGACTTCCAGCCCGCGGCCGCCAGCAAGGAAGAGGTCGGCACCGTCGCCTCCGCCGGCGACGGCATCGCCCGCATCAGCGGTCTTCCCTCGGCGATGGCCAACGAGCTCCTCGAGTTCGAGGACGGCACGCTGGGCCTCGCGCTGAACCTCGAGGACCGCGAGATCGGTGTCGTCATCCTCGGTGACTTCGACAAGATCGAGGAGGGCCAGACGGTCCGCCGGACCGGTGAGATCCTCTCGGTCCCCATCGGCGAGGGCTACCTCGGCCGCGTGGTCGACCCGCTCGGCAAGCCGATCGACGGCCTCGGCGAGATCGCCACCGAGGGCCGCCGCGCCCTCGAGCTCCAGGCCCCGGGCGTGATGGCCCGCAAGTCGGTCCACGAGCCGCTGGCCACCGGCATCAAGGCCATCGACTCGATGACCCCGATCGGCCGTGGCCAGCGTCAGCTGATCATCGGCGACCGCGCGACCGGCAAGACCACGATCGCGATCGACACGATCATCAACCAGAAGCAGAACTGGGAGTCGGGCGACCCGACCAAGCAGGTCCGCTGCATCTACGTCGCCATCGGCCAGAAGGGCTCCACCATCGCCTCCGTGCGCGGTGCCCTCGAGGAGGCCGGCGCGCTGGAGTACACCACGATCGTCGCCGCTCCGGCGTCCGACAGCGCGGGCTTCAAGTACCTCGCCCCCTACACCGGCTCGGCTATCGGCCAGCACTGGATGTACGACGGCAAGCACGTCCTCATCGTGTTCGACGACCTGACCAAGCAGGCCGAGGCCTACCGTGCCGTGTCGCTCCTGCTGCGCCGCCCGCCGGGCCGTGAGGCCTACCCGGGCGACGTCTTCTACCTGCACTCCCGCCTGCTGGAGCGCTGCGCGAAGCTCTCAGACGAGCTCGGCGCCGGCTCGATGACGGGTCTGCCGATCATCGAGACCAAGGCCAACGACGTCTCGGCGTTCATCCCGACCAACGTCATCTCGATCACCGACGGCCAGATCTTCCTGCAGTCGGACCTGTTCGCGGCCAACCAGCGCCCGGCCATCGACGTCGGCATCTCGGTCTCCCGCGTCGGTGGCGCGGCGATGACCAAGGCGATGAAGGCTGTCACCGGCTCGCTCAAGGTCGACCTCGCGCAGTACCGCGCGATGGAGGCGTTCGCCATGTTCGCCTCCGACCTCGACGCCGCGTCGAAGCAGCAGCTGGCCCGCGGCCAGCGGCTGATGGCGCTGCTCAAGCAGCCGGCCTACTCGCCGTACCCGCTGGCGGACATGACCGTCTCGCTGTGGCTCGGCACGTCCGGTCGCCTCGACGTGCTGGCGACCGAGGACGTGCTGCGCTTCGAGCGCGAGTTCCTCGACTTCCTGCACCGCTCGCACGACGGCATCCTGGCCGCGATCCGCGAGACGCAGAAGTTCGAGGACGAGGACGGGCTCGTCGCGGCGTACGACTCCTTCCTGGGCCAGTTCGAGACCTCCGAGGGAGGCAGCATCAAGGTCGGGCACGAGCCCGAGGCCGGGGCGCTCGCCGACGACGAGCTCGAGCAGGAGCAGATCGTCAAGCAGAAGCGGGGCTGACACATGGCCGTATCGCTGCGTGAGTACCGCGCGCGGATCAAGTCGACGGAGTCGATGAAGAAGATCACGCGCGCCATGGAGCTCATCGCTGCGTCCCGGATCATCAAGGCGCAGCAGCGGGCCGCGGCGGCAGCGCCGTACGCCCGTGAGCTGACCCGCGCCGTGTCGGCGGTGGCGACGTTCTCGAACGTCGACCACCCGCTGACCCGCGAGGAGGAGAACCCGAAGCGGGCCGCGGTCCTGGTCATCACCAGCGACCGGGGTCTGGCCGGTGCCTACTCGTCCAGCGTCCTCAAGGAGGCCGAGCGCCTCAGCGAGCGGCTGCGCGACGAGGGCAAGGAGATCGACTACTTCCTGGCCGGTCGCAAGGCGGAGGCGTACTTCAAGTTCCGCGGCCGCTCCTACGTCCAGGCCTGGACCGGGTTCTCCGACCAGCCGACCTATGACAAGGCCGCCGAGATCGGCGCGGCGCTGATCGCGGCCTTCCTCAAGGAGCAGGGTGAGGATGGCGACGTGGACGAGGTCCACGTGGTCTACACCCGGTTCCGCTCGATGCTGACCCAGGAGCCGACAGCGATCCGCCTGCTGCCCCTGGAGGTCGTCGAGGGCGAGGAGGCCCCGGAGGCCGACGACCTCCTGCCGCTCTACGAGTTCGAGCCGTCGGCCGAGCAGGTGCTGGACGGGCTGCTGCCGCAGTACGTCCAGAGCCGGATCTTCTACAGCCTGCTGCAGGCGGCGGCCTCCGAGCTCGCCGCGCGCCAGCGGGCGATGAAGGCCGCGACGGACAACGCGGACGAGCTGATCAAGAAGCTCACCCGGACCGCCAACCAGGCGCGCCAGGCCGGCATCACCCAGGAGATCAGCGAGATCGTCGGTGGCGTCAATGCGCTCGCCGACGCCCAGGCTGCCAACGACTGACCGACCACGAGAAAACACCAAACGGAGTAAGACATGACTGCAACGGTTGAAGAGACCACCGCCAGCGGTGCGGCCTCGGTGGGTCGGATCGCGCGGGTCATCGGCCCGGTCGTCGACATCGAGTTCCCGCTCGACGCCATGCCGGAGATCTACAACAAGCTCGAGGCCGAGGTCACCCTCGACGGTGAGACCTCGACCCTGCCGCTCGAGGTGGCCCAGCACATCGGCGACGGCCTGGTCCGCGCCATCTCGCTGAAGCCCACCGACGGCCTCGTCCGCGGCCAGAACGTGACCGACACCGGCGGCCCGATCACGGTGCCCGTCGGCGACATCACGCTCGGCAAGGTGTTCAACACCACGGGCGACGCGCTCAACCTCGAGGTGGGCGAGACGTTCGAGCCCACCGAGCGGTGGGGCATCCACCGCAAGGCGCCGGCGTTCGACCAGCTCGAGTCGAAGACGCAGATGTTCGAGACCGGCATCAAGGTCATCGACCTGCTGGCGCCGTACGTCACCGGTGGCAAGATCGGCCTGTTCGGTGGTGCCGGCGTCGGCAAGACCGTGCTCATCCAGGAGATGATCGCCCGCGTGGCCAAGAACCACGCCGGTGTGTCGGTGTTCGCCGGTGTCGGCGAGCGCACCCGTGAGGGCAACGACCTGATCGTCGAGATGCAGGAGGCCGGCGTCTTCGACAAGGTCGCCCTGGTCTTCGGCCAGATGGACGAGCCGCCGGGCACGCGTCTGCGCGTCGCCCTGTCCGCCCTGACGATGGCGGAGTACTTCCGCGACGTGCAGAAGCAGGACGTGCTGCTCTTCATCGACAACATCTTCCGGTTCACGCAGGCCGGCTCCGAGGTCTCCACGCTGCTGGGCCGGATGCCGTCCGCGGTGGGCTACCAGCCCAACCTCGCCGACGAGATGGGCACGCTCCAGGAGCGGATCACCTCGACGCGTGGTCACTCGATCACCTCGATGCAGGCGATCTACGTCCCCGCGGACGACTACACCGACCCGGCCCCGGCCGCGACCTTCGCGCACCTCGACGCCACCACCGAGCTGTCCCGTGACATCGCGTCGCAGGGCATCTACCCGGCCGTCGACCCGCTGACGTCGACCTCGCGCATCCTCGACCCGCAGTACATCGGTCAGGCGCACTACGACTGCGCGATCCGCGTCAAGCAGATCCTGCAGCGCAACAAGGAGCTCCAGGACATCATCGCGATCCTCGGTGTCGACGAGCTCTCCGAGGAGGACCGGGTCATCGTGTCCCGCGCCCGCCGGATCCAGCGGTTCCTGTCGCAGAACACCTACGTCGCCAAGCAGTTCACCGGCATCGAGGGCTCCACGGTCTCGATCGGCGACACCATCGAGGCGTTCAACAAGATCGCGGACGGCGAGTACGACCACGTCGCCGAGCAGGCCTTCTTCATGTGCGGCGGTCTCGACGACGTCGAGCGCAACTGGGCCGAGATCCAGAAGAGCCTCTGATCATGGCGGACACCACGGTCGAGCACCTGCACGTCGAGCTCGTCGCGGCCGACCGGACCGTCTGGTCCGGTGAGGCGGCGATGATCATCGCGCGCACGCTCGAGGGCGACATCGGCGTGCTGCGCGGCCACGCGCCCACGCTGTCGCTGCTGCAGGCGTCGGTCATCGAGATCCAGGTGGCCGGGACCAACCAGCTCGTGGTCGCCGCGGTCGACGGGGGCGTCCTGTCGGTCGCGAACGACCGGGTCTCCATCCTGGCCGAGCGCGTCGAGCGGGCCGAGGACATCGAGGTCCAGCAGGCGCGGATCGATCTCGAGGAGGCCAAGCGGCTGCTCGACTCGAGCAACGAGGCGGAGCAGCGCGTGCGGCACGCCGAGGCGCGGATCCGCGCCGCGGAGAAGGTCTCGTAGAAGGTCACTGATACGCAGATGACATGGTGGGAGTGGCTGCTCGACATCTCTGGCGCGCTCCTGCTCCTGTGTGTGCTGTACGGCGTCGGACTCATCGTCCGGCGCCGTCTGCTCTCCCGGGACGGTGGCACCTTCGAGCTGAGTCACCGGCTGCGGGACTCGACGCCGGAGCGCGGCTGGGTGCTGGGCCTGGGCCGCTACTCCGGCGAGCGACTGGAGTGGTTCCGTGTGTTCACCCTGTCCCGGCGCCCGCGCCGCTCGTGGGGTCGTGACGAGCTGTCGTACGACGGACGCCGGGAGCCGGTCGGCACCGAGCAGGCGTCGCTGTACCCGGATCATCTGGTCATCCGCTGCCAGTCGCCCGACGGGCTCGTCGAGCTCGCCATGAGCGTCTCGTCGCTCACCGGGTTCCAGGCGTGGCTGGAGGCCCAGCCGCCCGGGACGGACTGGAACCGCTCGAAGGGTCTCTGAGCCGGCGTCGAACCCGGCTCGCCCTCGCGGGGCGATCGTCGCCCGGGCCGTCGCCGGGAGGCCTCTGCGGCCGGCTCCGACGCGACCATTCCGGTGAACAGAAACCGGACACCAGTTCACGTTCGAGCCTGGACCTGGCGCTCACGTGACAATTTGTGGTGACCTTTCCGTTATCACCTCACGTGACGCTTGACACACGGCCCTTACTGGTGTGAGGTGGAGGCGATGTGTAACAGCTTGTTACAACTGGCAGTTGCACTCGCCGTTCGAAAGGGAGAGCGAGCGGCGAAGGTACGGTCCGTGCGGGGAAGCAGGAGCCCCGCGGCGAGCCGTGCACAACCCGCTCACCGGAGGGTTCGTCAGTGACGACCGGAATGCCACTCACCCAGTTCGAGACCGCGGCAGCAGTCGCGGCCGCCAACGCCGACCGCGACGCTGCCTCGGCCGCCGGGATCGCCCCCGACGCCGTCATCGCCCTCCGCGGCGTCAGCAAGTCGTTCGGCCCCATGCAGGTGCTCGACGACGTCAGCTTCGACGTGACCCGCGGCCAGATCACCTCCGTGCTCGGGCCCTCGGGCACCGGCAAGTCGGTCCTGCTGAACACCATCATCGGGATGTATCCACCCGAGCAGGGACAGATCTACGTCGACGGCGAGCCGATCGTCGGCATGCGCCACCGCGACCTGATGCGGGTACGCCGCAAGTTCGGCGTGCTCTTCCAGGACGGTGCCCTCTTCGGCTCGATCAGCCTCTACGACAACATCGCCTTCCCGCTGCGTGAGCACACCGATCTCACCGAGGAGCAGGTGCGCGAGATCGTGCACACCAAGGCGGACATGGTCGGTCTGGTCAAGCACCTGGGGAAGATGCCCGGTGAGGTGTCCGGCGGCATGAAGAAGCGCGCCGGCCTGGCCCGGGCGCTGGCGCTCGATCCCGAGATCGTGTTCTTCGACGAGCCCGACTCCGGCCTGGACCCGGTCCGCGTCGCCCACCTCGACGAGCTGATGAAGTCGGTGCAGGCCGTGACCGGGTGCACGTTCTTCGTGATCACCCACAACATCGACTCGGTCCGGCGCACGGCCGACCACATCGGGATGTTGTTCCGCTCCAAGCTGGTCGCGTTCGGCCCCGCCGACGAGGTGCTCGCCAGCGAGCGGCCGATCGTGGAGCAGTTCTTCGCCGGTCGCGCCCGCGGCCCCATCGGCATGGACGAGATGGTCGACGCCGAGGTCGACCTCGACGTCGCCGACGAGCTGTACTCCGCCTGACTCAGCGCCTGCCCCGAGAGCAGTGCGTCACTCGATGTTCCGTCGACCCTAGGGAGAGCCATGTCTACGAGCGTCATCACGAAGAAGCGGCTGGTCACCAGCAAGAGCACGGCCGTGGAGACCGTTGCGGAGAGCGCCGCCGACGAGCCGGAGAGCACCGCGCCGGACGGCGCCGGCGGCGGTCCGCCGGCCGAGCCGCCGGCCGGCTCCCGCTTCGGCGGGAGGACTCCACTGGTGGGGGTGGCCCTGCTCGTCGTACTCCTCCTCGCCGCGGTGGGCTACCTGTGGTTCCGGCTCGACGACAGTCGGGCCGAGGTGGATCGCCTGGAGACGGCGAAGGTCACCCAGGCCGAGGTCCTCGAGCGGGCCCGCGACCTGGCCGTGGCGCTGACCACCTACGACTATCGCGACCTCGAGGCCCAACAGCGGCTGCTGGAGGAGGGCACCACGGATGCCTTCCAGCAGAAGTTCGCCGAGACCAACGAGACGTTGGCGCCGATGTTCACCCAGCTGGAGGCATCGGCCCAGGGGACGGTCGTCGACGCCGCCGTCCAGAAGGTCGACGGCGACCTGGCCACGGTGCTGGTCTTCGCCGACCAGTCCGCGAGCAGCACGCAGAGCGAGGAGCCGACGAGCCAGGCCAGCCGCCTGCGTCTCCACCTGGTCCGCCACGGCGGGACCTGGCTCCTCGACAGCGTGGACCTGCTGTGAGCCTCGGCTCGGTCCCGGGCCTCGGGGAGAGCGCACGCAGCTTCGGCGGCATGATCGCCATGTTCGTCGACTCGTGCGCGGTGACCGTGCGTGCGCTCGTACGACGGCGCTTCTCCTGGTGGGAGTTCCTGCTCCAGACCCGGTTCCTCGCCTCGGTGTCGTTGCTCCCGACGATCCTGATCGCGATCCCGTTCGGCCTGGTGCTGGTGCTCACGGTGGGCGGGCTCACCAGCCAGGTCGGCGCGGCCTCGCTGGTGGGTGGCGTGAACTCGGTCGGCACCGTGCGCCAGGCGGCGCCGATCATCAGCGGGATCGTGCTCGCCGGCGCCGGCGGCTCGGCCATCTGCGCCGACCTCGGCTCCCGGGCGATCCGCAGCGAGATCGCCGCGATGCGGGTGATGGCGGTCGACCCGCTGGAGCGCCTGGTCGCGCCGCGGATCCTCGCCACCATGCTGGTCAGCGTCCTGCTCAACGGTGTGGTCGCCTTCGTCGGCATCGTGAGCGGCTATCTCTCGGCGGTCTACCTGCTCAACAGCACCGCCGGCGGCTTCCTGCAGTCCTTCAGCGCCTTCTCGCAGCCGGCGGACCTGATCGAGTCGACCGTCAAGGCCGCTCTCTTCGGCCTGGTCGCGGCGCTCGTCGCGTCGTACCAGGGGCTCAACGCGCAGCACGGGCCCGCCGGAGTCGGCGACGCCGTCAACCGGTCGGTGGTGCTCACCGGCGTGCTGCTGTTCGTGATCAACCTGGTCGTGAGCCAGATCTTCCTGCTGGCCGCGCCACCGAGGGTGGGGTGAGGACGATGGCGACCTCACTGCTGCCGCGCACCGGGCAACGCTGGAGCGGGATGCTCGTGCGCGGCGTGGCCGACAACCTGCGGCGCCAGGGCACCATGCTGCTCTTCTGCATCCATGCCGTCGTCACGATCCCGATGGCCCTGCGCCGCTACCGCCACGAGGTGTGGCGCCTGCTCGCCGAGATCGCCTTCGGCAAGGGTCTGCTCACGGTCGCGGCCAGCACCGTGTTCGTCTCCGCGCTGCTGTCCGCGGTGATCGGCGTCCAGCTCGGTCTGGAGGGGATGGAGGGCCTCAGCATCGTCGGCCTGGCACCGCTCTCGGGCCTGGTCGCCGCGGTGGGCAACACGCGTGAGCTGGCACCGCTGATCACGGCGTTCGGGCTGGCTGCCCAGATGGGCTGCCGCTTCACCGCTCAGCTGGGTGCGATGCGGATCAGCGGCGAGATCGACGCCATGGACACGATGGCGGTCTCCAGCATGGAGTACCTCGTGACGACCCGGCTGATCGCGGTCAGCATCTTCGTGATCCCGCTCTACCTGGTCACCCTCTCGGGCGCCTACTTCGCCTCGAAGCTGACGGTGCAGCTGATCGCGGGGCAGGGCACCGGCACCTACGACCACTACTTCTTCCTCTTCCTCGATCCAGGCGACGTGTTCCTGTCGGTGCTCAAGGTGGTGGTGCTCGCCTTGATGATCACCTTCATCCACTGCTTCTACGGCTACACCACCTCCGGCGGCCCGGAGGGTGTGGGCGTGGCATCGGGCCGCGCGATCCGGGCCAGCATCGTGACCATCGCGGTGGCCGACATGCTGATGACGCTGCTGTTCTGGGGCACCTCGACGGGGGTGCGGATCTAGGTGGACATCTACGCGCTCTACCGCAATCCCCGGCTTCTCGCCCGGCTGGGTGTCGTCTTCACGGTCGTCGTGCTGACCGTCGGGGGACTGGTGTTCGCCCAGTTCCGTGGGGCGTTCTCAGGGGCGCCGGTCCTGCGCGTCCAGCTCCCGCCGGCCAGCTCGGTCGTCGCGGTGGACAGTCCGGTGACCTACCGCGACGTACGCATCGGCACCGTCGTCGAAGGCGCCCGGAGCGCCGTCGGCGACGAGGCGGGCGAGCTGCCCGAGGTCCGGGTCCGGATCGACCGGAAGTGGCTGGACAAGCTGCCCCGCGACGTCGTGGCGACCGTCGGGCCGATCTCGATCTTCGGCAACCAGTACGTCCAACTGCTGGCCACCGAGGACGCGGGGCCCGCCGGTCTGGCCGACGACGCCGTCGTCCCGGCGTACGACGCGTCGCGGAACCCCTCGCTGCAGGGCACCTTCGTCGCGCTCAACGACGTCCTCAAGGAGGTCAGCCCGGCCCGCCTGAACGCCGGCCTGTCCGGCCTGTCGACCGCACTGCAGGGTCAGGGCGCCGAGATCGGCAAGACCCTGGTGGCCACCAACGACTACCTCGGCATCATGCTGCCGCTGTGGCCGACGCTGGTCGAGAACCTCGACGAGCTCGCCACCTTCGCGGGCGGCCTCGGTGAGATCACGCCCGAGTTCCTCTCCCTGATCGAGAACGCCTCGACCACCGCCAAGACCGTCAGTGAGAACGCCGCGTCCTTCCGCTCCCTGGTGAGCAACGGCGCCAAGCTGGCGACCACGTCTTCCGCGCTGCTGCGGAGCACGATGGAGGCCTACGCCGATTCCGTGGACGGCGCGGTGGCGCTGCTCGCGGCGCTCTCGCAGGGGCCGGACGTCATCACCAAGATGCTCAAGGGCATCGACAGCTGGGCGGCGACCTGGGCGCCGGCGCTGGCCGACGGGATGCCCGACATCCGGATGGCAGCGCTCTCGGTCCGCAATCCGGCCGACCTGGTGCTGGCGATGACGGCCGGCGGCGATGCCGACCAGCTCGCCCGACTGCTCAACGAGGCGGTCCGGGCCGGCTTCGCCAACCCACCGACCTACCAGGGCTGCCCGGAGCCGCTCTGCTCGTTCAGCCGCCGCCCGCTCGACGGCCCGGCCGGCTCCGTCGAAGGGAGCACGCCATGACGAGCGCTCGTCCCGACCGTGCCGGGCGCCTGTTGGCCTCGGTCGCCGTCTTCGTGGTGGTCTCGGTGCTGCTCACGGTCTTCGTGGTCATGTCCGTGCTCGACCTGGGCCAGCGCAACGGCGAGGAGTACCACGCCCGGCTCACCGACGCCGCCGGACTGCGCTCGGGCGACGACGTGACCGTCGCCGGACTGGAGGTCGGCAAGGTGACGGACGTCGAGCTGCGTGGCAAGGACGTCGAGGTCACCTTCGTGGTCAGCGGCGGCCACACCCTGCACACCAACACCCGGGCGGCGGTCCGCTACGCGAACCTGATCGGCACGCGCTATCTCGCCCTGGTGCCGCCCGACGGTGCGCCCGCCGGGCGGCTGCGCGCCGGCGGCACACTGCCGGTGGCCCAGAGCCTGCCGGCGGTCGACCTGACCGCGGTCTTCGACGGCTTCCAGCCGCTCTTCGACGCGCTGGACCCGGAGCAGGTCAACCAGCTGACGGCATCGATCGTCGCGATCTTCCAGGGCGAGTCCGGGACGGTCGCCAACCTGGTCGAGCAGGTCGGCACGATCACCACCCATCTCGCGGGACGCAAGGAGGTGATCTCCACGGTGATCACGAGCCTCGCCGACCTGCTGACCAGCGTTAACGAGCAGGGGGAGGCGTTGGGCGGCATGATCGACGACTTCGGCTCCGTGGTGGGGACCTTGAGCGACCAGCGCACGGTGCTCGCCTCGACCATCGACGGCCTGGCCACGTTCGGCGAGGACGCCGCCGGCCTGACCCGGGACTCGACCGACGCGATCAACAAGGGCATCGACGGCGTCGCCGAGGCCTCGGCCGTGTTGACCAAGAGCTCCGGCGCGATCATCGACCTGATGCGGGACATCCCGGACCTCGTCGACAACCTGAACCGGATCATGGACTCGGGCTCGTTCGTCAAGGTCTACCTCTGCAACCTCGACCTCCGCGCGACCGGGCGACTCAACCTGTCGCTGGTCCCGGGAGTGCCCGCTCCACAGGATCCGGTCGGTCTCGAGCTGCCCTCGGGCCAGGTCGGCGATCCTGCCCGGGCCGGAAAGGTATGCCGATGAGCCCGATGAGGTGGCGCGACTTCGACCTCGACGACTGGCGGGTCTCGGACCGGGACCCGCTCAAGGTGGCGGGCATCGCCGCGGCCGTGCTGCTGGTACTGGTCCTCCTCGGCCTGAACCTGACCCGGCTGCCGCTCCTCAACAGCAAGGACGACTACTCCGCCTATCTGACCAGCGCCTCCGGTCTCACCGGCGGCGAGACCGTGCAGGTCCGCGGCGTCCGGGTCGGCGAGGTGACCGGCATCGTCTTGGAGGACGACCTGGTCCGGGTCGACTTCAAGGTGAACGGCGATGTCGACCTGGGCGAGGAGACCTCGGCCCGGGTCAAGGTGCTCAACCCGCTCGGGGCGCAGTTCCTCGCACTCGAGCCGGCGGGGCCGGGCCGGTTGAGCGAGCCCATCCCCGTCGAGCGGACCTTCGCCAGCCGCACCCTGGTCAACGAGCTGGGCCGGGTCTCGGGTCAGCTCGACCAGACCGACATCCCCCAGCTGCAGCAGGCCCTCGACGTGCTGACCGAGACCCTGTCGGCCTCCTCGTCCGACGCGGTGGCCACGGCGCTCACCGGCCTCAACGACTTCGCCGGCAACCTCGCGGAGGACGCCGACAAGATCTCCGAGCTGGTGTCGTCGGGCAGCGAGCTGATCGCGATCATCAACGACCGCAGCGACGTGATCGTCAACCTGGTGTCCCAGGGCGACGCACTGGCAGCGGTGCTCAACGAGCGCCGCGACGCGATCGGCCGGCTGGTGCGCGGCACCGCCGACCTCAGCGCACAGATCGCCAAGATCCTGTCCGTCAACCGCGACAAGCTCGGCCCGATGCTGCGCAACCTGGAGGAGATCTCCCAGGCGCTGGCGACCGAGAACGAGAGCCTCGGCAAGGCGATCCCCGCGATGGAGCAGCTGAGCAAGAACATCGCGCGCGTCACCGGCACCGGGCGGTTCGTCGACATCGTCGTCCCGAACGGGCTGATCCCCGACGCCGTGATCCAGCAGTGCGCCGACGCCGGCGCCTTCCCAGCGCCGAACGACCCGAGAGTGGGGTGCCGTCCATGAGTAGGCGACGACTGCCGAGACCGCCCCGACTGCCCCGCGGGCGCGGCCTTCTCCTGGCCGGTGCCGGGGTGCTGGTCCTGGCCGTGGTCGTGGCCGGGGTGCTGGCCTGGCGGACCTCGGGCCCCGACGACTACCGGGTGACGGCGACCTTCACCGAGGCCCCGGGCGTCTACGAGGGCAATGCCGTGAAGATCCTGGGCGTCCCGGTGGGCCGGGTCACCCGGGTCGAGCCGGGGCCCAAGGGCGTCGAGGTGGAGCTGAAGGTCAGCGGCGAGCATCGGCTCCCGGCCGACGTCAGTGCCTTCCTGATGGCGCCCAATGCCGTCAACGACCGCTTCATCGAGCTGGCGCCTGCCTACAGCGGCTCGGGACCACATCTCGACGACGGCGACCGGCTCGGCGTCGACCGGACCGTGGTCCCGCAGTCGGTGGACCAGATCATCGACAACCTCGACGAGTTCGCGCGCACCTTGGGGCCGGAGGGTGCCAATGCCGACGGGTCGCTCTCCCGGGTCCTGGCGGCCCTGGCCGACAGCATGGGTGGGCAGGGCTCCACGATCCACGAGCTGGTCGACAACCTGGGCACGACGCTCGACGCGACCGCGGCTGACAGCGACGCGCTGACCTCGGGCCTGACCGACCTCGGCGAGCTGAGCACGGCGGCCGCGGGAGTGAGCACGACGTACCGCAACCTGGCGGAGAACCTCGCGTCGGTGAGCGGCACGCTGGCGGGCGACGCCCCGCAGGTGACGGCGGTGCTGACCAACCTGCAGGACCTGCTGGCCGAGCTCAACACGTTCGTGAAGGAGAACAAGGACCAGATCGCCGGCACCATCACCAGCCTCTCCGGCGTGGCCGGTGAGGTGGGCAAGCAGCAGAAGTCGCTGACCCGCCTGATGCGGAATCTCCCACTGGCGGTGTCGAATGCCGGCAACGCCGTCGTCGACATACCCGGGGGCAAGGCGGTCCGGGCGCGTCTCGACCCGGTGGCGAACTCCCCGGTCCGGGCGCAGATCTGCGGGGACGGCCTGCTGCGGCTGATGGCGGCGTCGCTGGCGGCGCCGGCCGAGCGCACCGTCCTCGACGTCGCGTGCGGTGCCGACCGGTGGCTCGACGAGCTGGCCAAGCCCAAGGGAGCGCCCGACGGCGGCGCCTGGACCCGGCAGGCACTCGAAAGGCTGGGGAGCTGAGATGAGGCTGGTGGAGATGAGGATGGCGGTGCGTCCACGACGCGCCCTTACGGTGCCGGGCCTGGTCGCAGCCGTCACCCTGACCGCACTGTCGGGCTGCTCGCTCAGCCTGCAGGACATGCCGAAGCCCGGTGGCCTCAACGAGGAGACGTACAGCGTCACGGCGTCCTTCGACGACGTCCTCAACCTTCCGGCCAACGCCGAGGTCCGCGACGGCGCGCGGGTGGTCGGCGAGGTCGGCGCGATGGAGGTCGACGGCTACCGGGCCGAGGTCGAGCTGCGCTTCCTCTCCGGGGTCGAGATCCCCACCGGAACCACGGTCGAGGTCCGCTTCGACAACCCGCTGGGCGACCAGTACGTCGAGATCCACCGTCCGACCGACGGCGGGCCCGACGGTGGGGGAGCGGCGCCGCCCCTGCGTGACGGCGACACCATCGACGCCGAGGACACCGCCGCGGCGCCGACCGTCGAGGACACGCTGGGCGCGTTCGCCACCGTGCTGACCGGCGGCGGTGTCGGCGACCTGCACTCCATCTCCCGTGAGCTGAACGCCGTGTTCTCCGGCAACGAGCCGCAGATCCGGCAGCTGCTCGGCCGCCTGGCGGAGTCCGCGGAGCTGCTCGCCGGCGGGCTGGGGCCGATCGACCGGGCGCTGGACGAGGTCGCGCGGCTCTCGAAGCAGCTCGACGACAGCAGTGACGTCCTGGTCGACGGGATCAAGGAGATCTCCCCGGCGATCGGCGTACTGGCCGACCTCAACGAGGACTTCACCACGCTGCTCGAGGGCCTGGACGGGTTCGCCGAGGCGGGCAACCAGATCATCGCCCGCAGCGGGAAGCAGACCGTGCGCGCGCTGAAGCGGCTGGTGCCCGTCGTCCAGCAGATCGTGGACTCCCGCGCCCTGATCACGCCGATGATCAAGAACATCCGCACGCTGGCCGACCAGGTGCCCGACGTCACCGCCTACGGCTACGCACGCACGTCGGTCGCGGCCCAGCTCGACTTCAGCTCGGCGCCGTCGACGGCGAGCGGAACCGTGACGGGGCGGTCGACCGGACAGTCGGCCGCGCGATCACTGATGACGGTAGTCGGACCGGTCGAGTCGAGCCGTCTCGATGAGGGGAGGCAGCCATGAGCCGGACATCACTGGTCCCACGACTGCTCGGGATCGTGGTCGGGCTGCTGCTCGGCCTCTACTACATCGGCGTGCAGATCATCGGCTGGTCACCGGTCGACGACGACTACGCGGTCTCGGTGGAGGTCCCGCGTGCGGCCGGGCTCTTCGAGGAGAGCGACGTGAGCTACCGCGGTGTGCGCGTCGGCAAGGTCACCTCGATCGCGGTGAGCCCCTCCGGTGTGCAGCTGCGGCTGGAGCTGTCCGACGACCAGCCGGTGCCGCAGCAGGTCGAGGCCCGGGTCCGCATGCTCTCGGCGTTGGGGGAGAGCTATGTGGACCTGGTCCCGACCGGCGGGGCCGAGCCCCGGCTGCGCGAGGGCGGCACCATCGCCACGGCCACGGTGCCGACCACGGTCAGCGAGTCGCTGGCCAGCAGCGCCGCGCTGCTGCGCTCCCTGGACCCGGCCGACCTGGAGACGGTGCAGACGCTGATGGCCGACGCGTTCAGCGGCTTGGCGCCCGAGCTGCGCACCCTGGTCGTCGGTGGGCAGCGGCTGATCAACGCCGTGACCGCGGCCGCCCCGGGCACCCGGCAGCTGATCGTGGACGGCCTCACGGTGCTGCGCACCGGCAACGCCACCCAGGCGGAGCTCGCCCAGATCGTCAGCTCCTTCGACATCTTGGCCCAGCAGTTCGCCGACAACGACGCCGACTTCGAGCAGCTGCTCGTCGACGGCGGCGAGGCCGCCGACACCATCGAGGACCTGGTCCGCACCCAGACCGGCCCGTTCCAGGAGCTGCTGCAGGGCACCGGCGCCATCGGCACGGCCCTGAGCCGCAACACCGACGCGATCCAGGTGCTCTTCGACCTACTCCCCGGCGTCAGCAACGACCTGAGCAAGGTCGCCCGCGACGGCGTCTTCCACGGCGACCTGACCCTCAACCTCGGGCAGCCGCTGTGCAGCACCCGTTCCCTGGCGGTGCCATCGACCTCCGGCACCGCCGTACCCAAGGCCTGTGTGAAGGGTCCGCGCCTGCTCCAGCGCGGCCCGGACTGAGAACGAGGAGCGATATGGCGGGAGTTCTATCCATAAATTGATATCGAATCATGGGGGTGATCGAGTGCTATTGCGGCCCAAATTCTCGGTATGGATCGTGAGTTAGTGGATCGCGGCCAAAACCAGATTCAGCAGATAAGAAAAATCTAAAAAAGGTTCCGCAAAGGGGTTTTCAATGCGTGTAACACGGTGTTGCAATGGTCCTGTCAAGAGATCCCCTCTCATGACGAGACGGCTGGTCGACAGGCGACCAGTTCCATCCACAAGGATTGGTAAGGAGAGTTTTCAATGCGGAAGAACTTGAAGACCATGAAGACGGCCACGGCCATCGGCGGAGCTGCGGCTGCCCTCGTGCTGGTGGGTTCGTTGACCTCGCCTGCCGAGGCGGCTGGCACCAAGTGGGTGCTGGGCTACGCGGACAGCACGTCGGGCACCCCGCACTACGCGGGTGTCGGCGACGTGATCAACAGCACCAACCTGAACCTGAAGTTCACCGGCCGCTACAACGGCAACGTCGCGTCGATCGACTGCGCGAACGTGGCCACCACGGGCTTCAGCTACACCGTGCCCGCCGGGGGACCCCCGAGCGGCGCGCCCGGCTCCACGATCAGCATCATGCTGAACACGCCGACCACGACGATGACCGGGTGCACCAACAGCGTCGACGGCGCCGGGGTGAACGTCACGTTCGCGGCCGGTTCGCAGTGGCAGCTGGACATCGGCCCACTGCCGGCTGCTCACACGGTCGTGGGCACGCCCCACATGGGAACGCTGAACGGCAAGATCACCGTCCCGAGCGGCAGCAGTGGCAACGGCACGGTGACCGTGTCCGCCCCGACGCTGGCGCCGTTCCCCTGCGTCATCCAGGCGCCGGCGGCCGGCCTCGATCTCGAGGTGGCGGGGACCTACAACCCGACCACCGGGGTGGCGGCGGACGACGGCTCGAAGCCGATCATCGACATCAACAACAGCACCAGCCCGGCGAACTGCTCCCAGGTCGATGTCGAGGCCACGCTGCAGTACGCGAACGTGACACTCGCGGGCCCGGGCGGCGTCAAGCCGACCGCGGTCTGGCAGTAGTGATCCAGGGCTCCTGAGTCCGCTTCGGCGGGCTGTGGGAGCGCGGGTGCCGGCCGCCGATGCTGACGGCGGCCGGCACCCGGTCACTCATGGTGGCACAGCCCACCCGTCCGCGGACGGTGTGCCGCGAACACCGCCCCGACAGTTTCGGCGAGGAGATCACCATCCCATGACTATCGATCCGATGGATCCCCCTGTGCGTCGGGGCCGGCGAGCGGCTCGGCGCCCGCGGTTCCTCGCGGCCAGCCTGGCTGGCGTGTTGGCGCTGCTGGCGGGCGTGCTGGCGATCCCCGCCGGCGCGGTCGCCGCCGACCCGGACCCGGACGCCCCCTTCGTGCCGCCCGCGCTGTTCTGGAAGGACTGGCCCAGCATGTTCGACGCCGGCCCCGGCGACGAGGCTGGCTACCTGCGCACTGGCGGCGTGAACTGCCCCCGCCCCGAGCCGCTCGCCGCGAGCGAGGCCGGCAGCGGCCATGGCTACCGGGTGCCGTTCCTGATGGCGCTCACCGACGGCCGGGTGTTGGCCAACTACTCGCCGGTGGCCCTGAGCGCCGGTCAGCTCCCGTTCGGCGCCAGCGTCTACGGCGTCACCGGGTGGGTGCGGGGCTGGGTAGCCCTGCCTTCGCTGCGGATCGAGGTCCCCGACGACGCGGTGACCCTCTGCCCGGGCTCGGGCGTGTCTTGGGCAGAGGGCTTCGCCATGGAACCCCGAGGCAGCTTCGGATTGGTGGTCGCCGCAGCCGACGGAATCGGGAGCAACCGCGCCTGGACCGAGCTGACGCCGGTAGGCGCCCCGCGGGCCTCGATTACCGGGCTCACGTCGAGCGGCGAGCTCGAGTTCTCGGCCTCGATGAAGGTCGAGGTCCACGCCAAGCAGGTTCAAGGTGACGACGCCACCATCGTGCGCGATTGCGCCACGACGGTGGAGATGCGACTGGGCACGACGCCTGATCTGCTGCCGGCGGCGTTCGCGCCGCTCGAAGGTGCCCTGCCGAGCGACCCGAGCCGATGGACAAGCCAGCAGGAGTATGACCGCTTTTATCAGGACCCGGTCGACATGAAGAGCGCCCCCCCGGCCAGGCACCAGATGCCCCCGCGCGCGCTCGACGGGGCTCTCCCGGGGCGGAGCGCCACCATGGTCAACGCCACCGCGGCGGTGCCGGCGCTGGTCTGCCCGCCTGGCAGTGCCAAGTTCGGACAGTTTCTTCAGGGCACCCTCGCACCGCTGAACCGTGACGGGTATGTACAGCCAGGAACGGTCAGGGTGGCAGGACGGGATACTGACTACGCATCAATGCTCAAGGACCCGCGCCCACTGTTCGAAATTCCGGCGGGCGCGGTCCAGACTGCCATCGACATCACCATCGACGACGTCGGGATGCCCCGGGGCCTGCCGACCGGCTACGGGTTCTCCTCATGAGCGCGCGGCGCCGGACCCTCGCGGCCCTCCTGACCACCCTCGCCCTGGCGCTGGCCGGCGGCTGGCTCGCCCCGGCACACGCGGCGGGCGTCACCTGGGTGCTGGGCTACACCGACAGCACGCCGGCCGCCCCGCGGTTCGCTGCCCCCGGAGACGTCGTCACCAGCACCAACCTGAACCTGAGGCTCGTGATCGCCTGGGGAGGAAACCCCATCACGATCGCGTGCGCGAACGTGGCCGTCACGGGCGTGGACTACACGGTGCCGGGCGCGCCGCCGCGCGGCGCGCCCGGTTCCACGATCACCGTCATGCTGGACCCGCCGGCCACGACGCTGACCGGCTGCGTCCTCACGCTCGACGGCTCCCCGGTGAACCTGTCGTTCGCGCCCGGTTCGCAGTGGCAGTTGGACATCGGCCCGCTGCCGCCCGCCCACACGGTCGTGGGCACTCCCCACCTGGGGACGCTGCACGCCAAGCTCACCGTCCCGAGCGGCAGCAGCGGCAACGGCACGGTGACGGCGTCCCTCCCGATGATGGCTCCGTACCCCTGCGTCGTCCAGCTGCCGGCGGCGGGCATCGATCTCGAGGTGCCGGGGACCTACGACCCGGCCACCGGGGTGGCGGCGGACGACGACTCGAATCCGATCATCGACATCAACAACAGCATCAGCCCCGCGAACTGCTCCACTTTGGACGTCGAGGCCACGCTGCAGTACGCGAACGTGACCCTGACCGGGCCCGGCGGCGCGGTCCCGACGATGGTCTGGTCCTCGTGAGCCACCCCTCCGGGCCGGCGCCCCTCGGGTCGGGAGGAGCCGGGTGCCGGCCGCCGATGCGACGGCGGCCGGGACCCGGCCGGTCAAGGGCGGTCGACGCCCCACTGCGATCGCCGGCGCCCCAGAGAGCTCCGCGAGTTGGTCCGCGGGGAAGTCAAACGCACCACACCTCAACGAAAGAGATTCTGACATGTTCCGAAAACTGCGCCTTCGGCGCCCCGTCGTCGCCCTGGCGTCGGTGGCCGTCGCGATCACCGGCCTGAGTGCCGGCCTCGGTGCCGCTCCCGCCCAGGCCGATCCGCTGCCTGCTCACCTCCAGAAGTTCGCCAACTGCCCGGTTCTGAACGACGCGGTCACCGTGTGCTACGTCATGGAGACCAGCAGTGTCTCGATCAAGGCCGGCAAGTTCGACGAGGCGACCTCCACCGACCCGATGATCCTGCAGTTCGGTGGCATCGCCGACACGTACACGCAAACCACGATCTCAGTCCCCCCTGCCAACGGGATCAGCGCCCTGCAGGCTCCGCCCATCGAGTTGCCGGGCGGCATCCTCGGTCTCCCTGGCTTCGAGTTCTGGCCGCTGGAGGCATACATCACCCCGCAGATCGTCGGGCTGCCGCAGCTCAACCTCGACAATCTGATGACCAACGATCCGGTGATGAACCTCAACCTCAAGGCCAAGATCTCCAACCCGTTCACCGACGTGCTGACCATGCTGGGCGACAAGTGCACCATCGGTTCGGACGCCTCTCCGATCAAGCTGAACCTGACCGCCGGCACCACCGACCCGCCGCCGCCCAACCAGCCGGTCACCGGTGACCCCGGCACCATCGACTATGACTACCAGGGCACCGGAGTGATCCGGATCAGCGGGCAGACCGTCGTGGACAACTCCTGGGGCCTGCCCAAGGCCAGCAACTGCGGTCTCACCGGAGCGCTCAATGGAGTTATCGACATCGCCGACGACCAGGCCAACTCCGGTCCGGGCAAGAACTCGGCCACGATGGACACGACGATCTGGTCGGTGAGTGCCAACACGGTGCGCACCGCGATGGGCCTGCCGACGACCCGGCCGCCGCGTCCGGGCCGCATCCAGGAGGCACTGTCCGACGGTGACTTCGCGGATGCCGGCATGGGCCCGTGGGAATGCGCCGGTCAGTGCGGCGTCGACCACGGCCTCGGCAACGCCCGCACGGGGCCCGACAACGGCTGGGTGCGCAACAACAACAACAAGTGGAACGACCTCCACCAGAAGACAATTCTCGCTCGCAACAGCAACTACACCCTGAGCGGGTGGATTCGTACGTCGTCGAACAACGCCGACGGCTACTTCGGCGTGCGCACGCTCGACGGCACCGTGATCGCCGAGCAGAAGTTCGGCCACTTCGCCGGGTACACCAAGGTGACCGTGACCTTCAACAGCGGCAACCACACCGGCGTGGAGGTCTTCGGCGGCCTGTGGCCGCACGGCGACACCTGGGCGCAGTTCGATGACCTCTCGTTGATCAACAGCTGAGGTCGGCGACCCACACCAGGCCCGGGGGACTCGGCTGAGTGCCGAGGCCCCCGGGCTCACAAACAGTAAGGAAACATGAGGAAGCAGAGCATGACCATGCCCGCACGGTCGGCCACCTGGACGCGGTACGCCCGGCGGTGGGCGCCGCCACTGGCGATAGCCGCCGTGGTCCTGACCATGCTGCCCGGCTCGGCGGCACCCGAGGTGACCACGGTGGCGGCAGCCCTGCCCGAGGCGGTGACGTCGGTGGTGCCGCGGCCGGCGGCGTGTAAGCCGAATCCCAACCCGCCACCCACGGAGTACGGGTTCGTTGCTCGGGTCACGGACGGGACGGTCACCGGAGAAGGCCCGTTGAGCGTCACCGAGATCGATGTCTCAGTCTGCGGCGTCGTCCGCTTGGTCGCGGCAAGCTCCGGCGGCTGCACTGGTGTCCAGGGTCGCCTGATCATTCCCGCCGACGGGGTGATCACCAACAGCCTCAAGGCCGATTTCTCGATCGCGGGCCTGCCTGCGATGGAGAACGTGCCCACGGAGGTGATAGCCGAGCCGATGAGCAGTGACATCTCCTGCGACGACTCCGACGACGGCCTGACCATGGACCTCCGGCTCCGTGTCAGCGGCTCCGCCGGCGTCTTCGGCCTGCAGTGCCGGGTCCCGTTCACCGGTGAGGTGCGCGCCACCGTCACCGGCCCGCTGCTCACCCCGCCCTATCGGGCACAGGCCGTCATCACGGGCGCGGTCCAGGCCGGGGCGGTGAGCAACAACGACAAGTTCTGCCCCGGCAGGCTGCCGGAGCGGGTGAATCGAGTGGCCGGCCTGCCGGACGCCGGATACCAGGTCGACTGGCCGGTGGAGGTCTCGATCTACCAGCCCTGAGAATGACGTTGTCAAGAAGTCGGCAAATGACCTGTCGTTTGCCGTAACAGAGTGTTACAAAGATTCCGGGACATTCTCTATATGATTTCGAGGAGTGATTCACTGTGCGAGTGCGGATATCAACAGCGCTGGTGGGGGTGATCGGCCTGGTGGCCGGAACTGTCGCCGTTGCATCGCCGTCGGCCGTGTCGATGGAACCGATGGAGTCGGGCGGCAGTGTCTCCCTGGTCGGGGTGGACTCCACGGTGCCGGCGGGGACCGAGGCGGAGGGCTACACAGCCATCAGCCAGCGCACGGACAACAACGTCTTTGCGGTCCGTGCCAGCGACGGCACCTTGGAGCGGATCAAGAGCGACGCCAATGTGGCGTTGGACATTCCGTCCGGCCCCGGCGGCGTGGCCGGCAAGCGGATCCTCTCGCTCGGCGCGTCAGGGAGCGCGGGCGGCGAGATCGTGGGGGTGGTGACCGACGACGGCCTTCCGCATGTGTGGGGATCAACTGCTTCCGCGGCTGACCTCGCGGGAGTCGTGAACGGTTTGACGAGTGCGGAGTTGCTCGGCGGCTCTGGCGCGCCGGCCAAGGCTGCGAGGATGGCGGCCAACGGCGAGATCATCGGGATCCTGCTGGACGACGGCAGGGTCGGCGTCGCGACCTACGCCATCATCGACGAGGTCGGGGCGTACATCTACCGCGTCCTCGATCTGCCGGAGCAGGTCGAGCAGGTCGACATCTTCAGCGAGAAGCCCGGTCTGGTGCTGAGGCTGGCCAACGGGGGTGTCTTGATCTGGAACCACGACAGCACCAGCCAGGGGACCGTGACCGTGCCGGCGTTCCCGGAGATGGCGGGCCGTCCGAGCGGACCGGCGGATCCGCTGGTCGACGTCCAGGCGAGCAAGCAGGTCGCCGTCGGCGTCACCGCGGCCGGCAAGGTCTACGCCATGAAATCCGACGGGACCCGCATCGACGACACGATGCTTCCCCCCAACCTCCCCACGCCCGGGGCGACGGTGGAGGGCAACCCGGTCGAGGCCGCGTTGATTGCTGTCTCGGGGGCGACCGTCTATCTGTACGTCGTGCGTACCGATGCGGACAAGCTCTACGTCTACGGCCGCAGCAGTGGCTCCGTGGCCGCCAAGGTCGCGGCCTATCGCGAGCAAGTCGACGGTCTCGACCTGTCCGGCAAGACGATCTCATCGGTCACCGGCGGTATCGCCAACCTCCAGGTGATCCTCGCCGACGTGGTGGTTCCGCCCATGGAGGTCGTGAGCGCGGCCACGATCGCGTCGTCCACGGGTGATCTTGGCAACCCGAAGGTAGGGGACACGCTGACCGGCACGCCGGCGACGTTCAACGCGACCGAGGGGGTGGTGCTGACCAACCAGTGGCTGGCTAATGGCATCGAGATCGATGGTGCTACTGAGCTCACGCTGGCGCTGTCCAGCGCCGAGGTTGGGAAGCAGATCACGTTCCGCACCACTGCGGTGCGGGGCGAGGAGAGCGTGTCCGGGACATCGTCCGAGGTCGGGCCCGTCGCCGAGCCGGCCGTTGTCATCCCGCCGGTCCCCAACCCCGCCGATACACCCGCCTGCCAGGCAGCTCAGGCTGCCGCTGGCTCGGCGCAGGTCGCCCTGACCGAGGCCACGGCCAAGGTGAAGAAGGCGAAGACCAAGCTGAAGAAGGCAAAGAAGGCGCACAAGCCCGCGAAGAAGATCAAGAAGCTGAAGAAGAAGCTGAAGAAGGCGAAGAAGGCCCAGAAGGCCGCCTCGTCGGCGTCGGCCACGGCTAGTGCCAATGTCACGGCGAAGTGCAGTTGATCGGGGCGATCTGGCCTTGATCTCGCCTGGCTAGGAAGGTGGCACAGCGGATCGCTCGGCGGGGGCGGGGACACAGGTCCTCGCCCCGCCGGGTCCACCTGTGCAGTCCCCTTGGCCGACGTGCGTAGTGCCTCGACCTGCCACGGCGGAGGATCCGCCTGGAAGCACGCGGTCGACCCGTACCGAGCCGCTCAACCCGGATCCGCTGTGGGCGTCCCGACGAGGCGCCCACCTGATTCTGGTCCCCTGATCGCACGGCCGGCGCTGTAACTCTCCCATGGCGCCGGTCGTGCTCCTTCATGCGTCACCGGTCACCCGCACGTGCATCCGCGAGGCCAGGAGATCCCTCATGGGGAGCCGTCCGATCGACCACCTCATCGACCACCTCATCGACCGAGTCGTCGTCAGCGGAATTCTCGGCGACGGAGTCGCCGGTCGTGTCGCGGACCAGATCATCGACCGCATCCCCGGCGGGGTTCTCAACGAGCTCGTCAACCGAGCCCCTGCCCGGGTTGCCGAGCGAGCCGCCCGGCGAGGCGCCGCGGATCCGCCCCGCTATGTCGGCCGCGACAACTGGGATCTCGCTGACAGTCTCGACGAGCGGTCCCGGCTGGATGACCCCACCTGAAGGTCCTGGCTGGCACCGTCCCGACGATCACGGTGCTGCCGGCGTGCGCCAGCATGCTGACGGCGCCGGTCATGGGCCTTGCCTTCAGCCGCTCGGGTTCACTCCTGTGTCGCGAAGGACCACGTTCTGTCCACAGCCTGCCGCGGAGTCGGTGTCGTCCACAGGCCGTGTCCAGTGGGCGTCGTGGCGTCGTGACCACTGCCTATTCTCCGCATACCTGCTGGCGATCGCCGCTGCCGTCACGCACACTGGAGGAGTGGAGATCACGATGGACCTCGACACCTGGGTTTCCCTGGCCGCCCTGCTCGGCACCGCAGCCGCGCTCTACGGTCTCATGGTCAGACAGCTCGACAGCTTCAAGGCCGACGTCAAGGCCAGCTTCGCTGGCCTTGACGCGAAGGTCGATGCTGTGCGGGGTGCGGCGAAGGATGACGCTGCTGAACTCGGAAAGAAGGTCGACGCGACGCGGGCCGAGTCGAAGGCTGATATTGCCGACCTTGGCGAGAAGCTCGATGAGACGCGGGGTGAGTTGTCCGCGAGGATCGATGAGACGCGGGGTGAGTTGATCGCGAGGATCGATGAGACGCGGGGTGAGTTGTCCGCGAGGATCGATGAGACGCGGGGTGAGTTGACCGGGAGGATCGACGAGACCCGGAAAGAGCTGAGTGCGAGGATCGACGAGACCCGGAAGGAGTCGAAGGCGGATCTCGCGGACCTCGGCAGCGCACTCAGGGCCGCTATCCAGGGTCTTGATGACCGGGTGTACGCGTTGGCTACGGGTCTGCATCTGCCCACAGGGCCTACGGCTGCTGCGGCGGGTGCCGCGCCTGATTCTCTGTCGGGTGGCCCGACCCGCCCTGCCAGTTAGCCGCGGCCGGGTCGGGCCGGTGACCGGTCGCGACGTGGAGTAGCAGCTTGTTCCGCACAGAGCCCGTTGCGGGTGGACGACTCCCGGCCTCAAGCGCCGGTCGCTGCCTCCTTGATCAGATCCCAAGGGTGCACGTCCAGGGCCTCGGCGATGCCGAACAGTGTGTCCATACGGAGATTGATCTGGCGACCCATATCGACTCGGCCGGGGGCCGCGCGTCCGGCGGCCTCGATCACCTGCACGTGGTTCTTGGTGCATCCCGCGAGTTGGGCCAGCGCCTCCTGGGTCAAGGCCTTCTCGTCGCGGAGCTGGCGTACCCGCTGCCCGAGCAGGCGACCGGCGTCAGCACTCCAAGGCATGTGTAGATCGTCGCGAGAAGGCCTTACAAAGAACACCAATAGGATGAGGCCTTCTATATATTGTCAGCCGCGATGGCTGCGCTCCGAGCGGGTCGGGCCGCGGTCGTGCCGCACTATGCTGTTTTCTTGACGAGTGACCAGGTAGGGGGAGTGACTACCTGGGGTGCATGCTCGTTGGGGCTGGGAGCCAGTGACACGGGGAAGGGGGACGGGCCGGATCGCCGTCGGCGCCGGCTCCGACAACGAGATGCCAGCTGTGGACCAGCGGGCTGCACGGACCGAGAAGATCCTGGCAGCCACCCGCGCCCTTTTCGACGAGCGCGGCATGCGCGAAGCGCACGTGGAAGACATCGCCCGCGTGGTGGGGATCAACCGCGCCGTCGTCTATCGACACTTCTCCAGCAAGGAGGAGCTCTTCGCGCTGACCCTGGTCGGCTACCTCGCCGACCTGGACAGCCTGATGACGGAGCGGCTCGACGACTCGGCGTCGCCCGCCGACCAATTGCGAGCCCTGGCCGGTGCCTTCCTCGACTTCGGCCAGCAGCACCCGGCCTTCGTCGACTGTGCCCTGGTCCTGCTGCGGCGGCGCGGTGACGAGCTGCTCAAGGAGATCAGCGAGGAGACGATGCTCAAGCTCGGCATCGGCATGGCCAGCTGCCTCGGCCGGATGACGACGATCCTGGAGCACGGCGTCGCCGCGGGGGACTTCCATGTCGAGGATCCCGGCATGCTCTCCAACCTCTACTACGCCCAGGCGCTCGGCGTGCTCAACCTGACCCACATGCGCATCGCCGTCCGCGACGAGGACCCCGGGCTACCCGGCACCGAGGCGATTCCGTACGAGCCGGTGAAGGCCTATGTCATCGAGACGGCCGTCGCCATGGCCCAGGGCACCGGTCCCGCCACCGCCCGACGCGACGACGTCTAGCCTCTCACCGTGGATCCGACCTGCGCCGAGGTCACCGTCGGGTCGCGGACGGGGCGGGCGGTGCTCGCCGCCGCGATCCTCGGCTCGTCGCTGGCGCTGCTCGACAGCACCGTCGTCAACGTCGCCCTGCACCGGATCGGCGAGGACCTCGATGCCAGCCTCGAGCAGCTCCAATGGGTGTCGAACGGCTATCTGCTCAGCCTCGCGTCGCTGACCCTCCTCGGCGGGTCGCTCGGCGACCGGTTCGGTCGCCGTCGGGTCTTCGTGATCGGAGTCCTCGGGTTCGCCCTGACCTCGGTGGCGTGCGGCCTCGCGCCGACGGCGCCGGTGCTGATCCTCGCCCGGATCGCCCAGGGCGTCACGGCGGCCCTGCTGGTGCCGGGCAGTCTCGCGATGATCCAGGGCACCTTCGCGCCGGTCGACCGGGCCCGGGCGATCGGGACCTGGTCCGGTCTCGGTGGTGTCGCCACCGCCGTCGGCCCCTTCCTCGGCGGCTGGTTGGTACAGGCGGTGAGCTGGCGCTGGGTGTTCCTGATCAACCTCCCGGTCGCCGTGGTGACCCTCGTCGTGGCCCGCCGGGTCCCCGAGACCCGAGACCCGGCAGCCGTGCCCGGGTTCGACTCGACCGGGGCAGTTCTCGGCACCCTCGGGCTCGGCGGGCTCACCTATGCCCTCATCCAGGGGACGGCCGAGCCGGGTGTCGCCGCCGTGTCCCTCGGCGTGGGTCTCGTCTCCGGTGTCGCGTTCGTGATCAACGAACGACGCCGGCCGCACCCGATGCTCCCGCCGGCGCTGTTCGCCTCGCGCCAGTTCAGCGCGGCGAACGCGATGACCCTGCTGACGTACGCCGCCCTCGGCGGGGTGCTCTTCCTCCTCGTCCTGCAGCTGCAGACCGTCGCCGGTCTCGGCCCGCTGGAGGCCGGCCTCGCCACCCTGCCCATCACCGTCATGATGCTGCTGCTCGCCGGACGCGGCGGCGCGCTGGCCGGGCGGATCGGGCCGCGCCTGCCGATGACGGTGGGGCCGCTTCTCTGCGCCGTCGGCACCCTGCTGCTCAGCCGGGTCGACGACGACCTGCACTACTGGACGGACGTCGCCGTGCCGTTGACCGTGTTCGGGCTGGGCCTGGCTGCCCTCGTCGCCCCGCTGACCGCGGCCGTCCTGGCCGCCGCGCCCGACCACCACGCCGGCGTCGCCTCGGGCGTCAACAACGCCGTCGCGCGCGCCGGGTCGCTGCTGGCCGTGGCGGCTCTTCCCCTCATGGTCGGTCTCGCGGGTGCGGATTACCAGCGGCCGGAGGTCTTCAGCGCCGGCTACCGGGCCGCGATGCTGTGGTGCGCCGGGCTGCTCGTCGCCGGCGGTGCGCTGTCGTGGCTGCTCATCCGCAATCCCGAGCGGGAGTGAAGGGGAGGAGTGCTTGCTCCACGGGTTGGAGAAGCTTGGAGCAAGGTTGGCGCAGATCGAGAGCAGCAAGCACACCCTGTGCGTGAGGCCTGCTGTCCGGCGGCAGCGGCGTTAGACGTGCACCATGACGTCTGCCGAGGTCATCCGCGCCGCGATGGAGCTGTCATCGTCGAGCGCGAGCACCTGGCATACGCGCTGTTGGACAGCCTCGAGGGCACGGGCGAACACGCCGCCAGGCTGACCACGCTCCGCGCGGAGGTCCACAAGGGCTTCGACGATCTCGCCCAGGGCCGCTACGTCGAGGTCTCGGACGCCGACCTCGACAATCTTGTCGCGGACATCGGGCGCCGCGCTGCCCAGCCCGAAGCCGGGACAGCGCGCTGCTCAAGAACCGCCCGGAACTCGGAACCGACGTTCTGAGCTGGCACCTGAGGTACAGCGTGGGTCGAACCCGAAACGACCGAGCAAAGCGACCACGTCACGTCCTGTACCGCCAAGGGCAGGCGAGAGGCTGGCCGTCGGTCGGTTCCTTCACGAGGTCATGGACCCACGACTGCACCTCGACTCAGCAGCCGAGTGGGCGTGGGCCAGCGCCAACGGGCGCGTCAGTCTTCGAACAGCCCGCGGATGTCTGCGGCTCCGATGGAGGTGCTCATCGCGCCGTCACCGTCGATGACCTGGGCGAACAGCTCGGCCTTGCGGGCCTTGAGCTCCATCACCTTCTCCTCGATGGTGTCGGTCGCGACCAGCCGATAGACGTGGACATGGCGGGTCTGCCCGATCCGGTGCGCGCGGTCGACGGCCTGCGCCTCGGCGGCGGGGTTCCACCACGGGTCGAGCACGAACACGTAGTCGGCCTCGGTGAGGGTGAGGCCGGTGCCGCCGGCCTTGAGCGAGATCAGGAAGACGGGCGCCCCACCGGAGCGGAACCTCTCGATCACGCCGCCCCGGTCGCGGGTGGCCCCGTCGAGATAGGTCGTCGTGATGCCGGCGTCGTCGAGGCGCGAGCGGACCCGGGTGAGGAAGGAGGTGAACTGGCTGAACACCAGGGCCCGGTGGCCCTCGGCGGTGATCTCGCGGAGGTGCTCGACGAGGAGGTCGAGCTTGGCCGAGCCGACCGTCTCGTGCTCGTCGTCGACGAGGGCCGGGTCGAGGGCGAGCTGGCGCAGCTTGGTCAGCGCGCTGAAGATCGCCACCCGGTTGCGGTCGAAGTCCTCGACCAGGCCCAGGATCCGCTGGCGCTCCTTGGCCAGGTGGGTGTCGTAGATCTTGCGGTGTGCCGGCCCGAGATCGAGCTGGAGCACCTGCTCCTGCTTCGGCGGGAGGTCGTCGGCGACGAGCTCCTTGGTCCGCCGCAGCAGGAACGGCTTGATCCGGGCCCGGAACCGGTCGAGGACGACCTGGTCGGCATCGCGCTCGACCGGCCGGACCACCTTCTCGTTGAAGGCGCGCGGCCACGGGTAGAGGCCGGGCACGGTGATCGAGAGCAGCGACCACAGCTCCATCAGTCGGTTCTCGAACGGGGTGCCGGTCACGGCCAGCTTGAACGGCGCCGCCACGCTCCGGACCGCCTGATAGGTCTTGCTGTGGTGGTTCTTGGCCTGCTGCGCCTCGTCGAGCACGAGCCCGGACCAGCCGACGGCGGCGTACGCCTCATGGGCCAGCCGGATCAGTGTGTAGGTGGTGACGACCACGTCGTGGTCGCGCGCCAGCGCCGCCACGTCGTCGGTACGACGCGAGGCGACTGCGACGCGCAGTCCGGGTGCGTGCCGGGCGGCCTCGGTGGCCCAGGCTGTGACGACGCTGGTGGGGGCGACCACGAGGAAGGGCGGGTCGTCGGGCCGCTCGCCGCGCGCGTGGGTGAACAGGGCGAGGACCTGCAGGGTCTTGCCGAGGCCCATGTCGTCGGCGAGCACCCCGCCGAGGCCGTGCTGCCACAGGAACGCCAGCCACCAGAAGCCCTCGCGCTGGTAGCTGCGCAGTGCCGTGGCGAGGTCGCGGGGCTCGGGCTGGGGGATGTCGGTGAGGTCGCGCAGCGCCTGCGCGCGCTCGACCCACTCCGCGACCTGGGCGTCCACGAGCCCGGTCTCGGCGAGCTGGGCCCACAGCCCGAGATCGTGGTGGCCGATCCCGATCCGGTCGCCGTCGCGCTCGCGGAGCTCGGCGGCGGCGGTGACGACCTCGCGCAGCCGGTCGAACTCGGGCCGGTCGGTCGTGACATAGAGGCCGCTGGGCAGGACCAGGAACTCCAGGTCGAGGGTGAGGGCGGCGAGCACGTCGGGCAGGGGGATCTGCTCGCTGTCGACGGTGACGGTGACCGCGAGGTCGAGCCAGTCGGTGGCGCCGGCCTCCGGCTCGACGAGGTCGAAGCGGATCTCGGGCGCCACGTCGGCCTCGCGGAAGTCGGGACGCTCCTCCTCGACCACCTGGATGCCTTCGATCTCGCGCAGGTGGGGCAGGTCGTGGATGGCGAGAGTGAGCGCGTCGCCGTCGGTGACGGTCGAGACCTGCAGCAGCGCCGCGGGGACGAGGGACAGCAGGGCCTGCTCCAGCGCGCGGTCCCGGACGCCGCCGAGGGTGTCGCGGCTGGTCAGCGGGCAGCTCCGGTCGGGAGCGTCGCCGTACTGCCAGTGCCAGGTGAGGCCGGCCTTCGTGGCGGTGTGCCACGACACGGTCAGCACCAGCGTCGGTGTCAGCGGCGCGGGCAGCTCGACGGCCGAGTCGGCGGCGCGCACCGGCACCAGCCGCATCAGCCCGGGCAGCGTCTCGCGGAAGTCGGCGAGGTCGGACGGCGGGACCAGGATCGGCGGCCCGTCGACGAGGTGGCGCAGCGCGGGCGGCACCGCCGCCGTCGTGGCGGCGACGACGAGGTGCCCGGTCTCATCGAGCAGGCCGACCACGGAGGCGGGCGAGCCCACCAGCACCACGGACTCGCCGCGCCAGGTCCGCTCGCCGAGCGTGACCGCGGCGCGCATGGTCGTGCCACCGTCGACGTCGCCGAGCTCGGCGACCACCTCGGCCGCCTCGTCGGCGATCGCGACGGACCGCAGGGGTCGCGCGGCGAGCAGCTCCACCCCGGCGTCGCGGGCGTTGCGCAGCGCGCGGACGACCTGGTCGCCGAACTCGTCGAGCGCCGGCGCGACACCGGCCGAGTAGTAGCCGCGGTGACCGGCCCACTGGGTGTGGAGGGCGGCGAGGGCGTCGGCCTGACGCGCCACGAACCCGCGGGAGTTGCCGGCCACGTCGTTCCACTCGGCGCCGGTCTTGATCCAGGGCTTGCTCTTGCCGCGGCGCAGTGGACGCACCCGCAGGGTGGGTCCGGCGGTGCGATAGCCGCCGCGTCCCTGGTCGAGCGAGAACTCCAGCGCCAGCGGCACCTCCTCGTGCACCAGCGGCTGCTGGCGCTCGAGCTCGCCGACGAGCCGCTCGAGCGAGCGCCGCCAGGCCGACTCGCCCGCCGGCTGCGTGAAGGTCTGGCGCAGGGTCAGCGCGAGGGCCGCGCCGTGCTTGCACACCGAGCGCACCGGACAGGTGCACACCGTGAACACCCAGCCGGTGTAGCCGGCGCTGGGCGCCTCCGCATGGATCTGGACCTGGTAGGGCGCCGGGCGGCTGCCGACGACCTCGGCGGTCGCCGTCACGGA
Source organism: Nocardioides carbamazepini (assembly GCF_024614185.1). Lineage (GTDB taxonomy): Bacteria > Actinomycetota > Actinomycetes > Propionibacteriales > Nocardioidaceae > Nocardioides > Nocardioides carbamazepini. The sequence goes on along the minus strand of NZ_JAHTLF010000008.1, from coordinate 394,628 downwards.
CGCCGCCGACAGCATCCCGATCTCCGGTCGGCGCACACCGCCCTCGGCCACGATGCCGCGGGCGCGGTCCAACGTCTGGGCGTCGAAGTGACGCGCCAGGAAGTCGTCGGTCAGCTCGGCAAGGATGTTCACGGTCCGCTCATCGTGGCACGCGGGTCCGACGGCGCGGACATCCATCCACAGGTCCGGTCAGCGCCCGGCCCGCCGCCGCTTCCCGCTGCCCTCGGGGAAGGGCCACGCGATCGTGACGGATCCACCTGCCGGCAGGCCCGCCCACCGGGCCGCGAAGTCGTCGTACCTGGCGAACAGCCGCTCGAGCAGGCCCGCGTCGACCCCGCTGTCCTCGGGGCGGCCGGGCCACGCCGGGTCCGGCCGGCGCCGACCGCGCGCGACCTCCCACAGCGCCACGGTGAGCGACGCGAGCCGCTCCGAGCGGGCCATGTCGGCCGACTCGTCCGGTGTCGGCGCCCGGCGATTCTTCAGCGATGCCCGCCGCGCCGCCGGGTCGACCGGCCAGAACAGGCCGTCGTCGCCGTCCGCCGCGGCGAGCCGCCCGTAGACCCCGCCGCGGATGCCCTCCTCGGTCTCGACGAGCAGGTGCGCGACGTCGTGGGGTACGGCGTCGCTGTGCCCCGGACCGTTGCGCGGGGCGAGCTCGGCACCCGCGGTGCGGCGTACGGCGATCTCATACCGGCCGGCCAGCTTCGTGAAGGTCACGTCCACCGGCACCATGCTCGGGGGCGGGCGTCGGCGCGGCAACCGGGTTTCAGTCCGTCGCGGTGCCGAGCAGCCGGTCCGGGTGGCGGGCGACGTACGCCGTGACGGGCATCGGGGCGCGGCGACGGTAGCCCTGCGGGAGCCAGAGGTCGCCCTGCTCGGAGAGGTAGAGGATCTGCCAGCGGTACAGGCCGGCGAGGGCCCGGGGATCGCGCTCGAGGATCCGGGCGTAGGCCCGCACGCCACGCACGTAGCCGGTGTGGCGGTTGTAGGCGTGCAGCGCCCCGTCGAGCCGCGCGGGGCGGTCGCCGCCGTTGGCCGCGAGGTAGCGGGCAGCGGCCAGGATCGAGTCGCGCGGGTCGTCGATGTCACCCTCGCCGTACTGGGCCCAGGTCGCGGGGATGAACTGCATCGGTCCCCGCGCGCCGGCGGTGGAGAAGCCGCGGATCCTGCCGAACCCGGTCTCCACCAGGTTGACCGCCGCCAGTACCTCCCACGGCACGCCGAAGGTCCGCTCACCCTCGTCGTAGTGGGCGCGGAGCTCGTCGACGGGAGCGGGGGCGACGATCCGCCAGGCCGGCACCTCGGCGGACAGCCGGGTGAGCACGCCGCGCAGCTCGCTGCGGGCCTCGACGTGGTCGGCCATCAGGTCCCGGTAGGGACCGGCGGCCGCGAGCACGGAGTCCTGCCAGCCGGAGCGGCGCGCGAGCTGGCGGTAGAGCAGCTGGGTCTCGAACGCCGCCTGCTCCAGCGCGTCCTCGTTGGTGTCCGGGTCGCGAAGGGCGTCCTCGGCGGCGATCAGGCGGCGTGCCAGTTCGTCGGGGTCGGCCGCGAGCGCGGGAGCGGTGAGCGTCGCGGGTGCGGCGTCCGTCGGTGCCGTCGTTGGTGCCGGCGCCGGGGGAGTGGCGGACGCGGGAGGCGCGGGCGTGCGGGTCTGCGGCCGCGGTGCCGGGTCGCCGCCGCAGGCCGCCAGCAGCGCGGTCGCGGCGACCAGCGCCACGGAGCGCCGCGGCGCGGCCACTAGTCCCGCTCGCCGCCCGGCACCCACAGCACGTCGCCCTGCGCGCGGTTGGCATGCCGGGCGAGGATGAACACGAGGTCGGAGAGCCGGTTGAGATAGGTGATCGCGACCTTGTTCATGATCTCCCCGTGCACCTCGTACGCCGCCCACGCCGCTCGCTCGGCCCGTCGTACGACGGTGCGGGCCACGTGGAGCTGAGCGGCGCCGGGCGTGCCGCCGCTGAGGATGAACGAGCGCAGCTTCGGGAGGGACTCGTTGTACGCGTCGCACCAGCCCTCCAGCCGGTCCACGTAGTCCTGCTCGACGCGCAGCGGCGGGTACTCCGGCTCGGCGACCACCGGCGTGGACAGGTCGGCGCCCACGTCGAAGAGGTCGTTCTGCACCCGGAACAGCACCTGCACCACGTCGTCCTCGAGCCCACCGGTCGCGACGGCCACGCCGATGTGGGCGTTGGCCTCGTCGACGTCCGCGTAGGCCTGCAGGCGCAGGTCGGTCTTGGTCGTGACGCTCATGTCGCTCAGGCGGGTCTGCCCGGCGTCGCCGGTGCGCGTGTAGATGCGGGTGAGGTTGACCATGACTCGGAGCGTAGTCCGGAGCGGCCGCCGAAAAACTTCGGACCGGGATGCAACCGATCGGACTGCCGGAGCGTCATGGTGGGTAACAGGCGTGTGGGGCGTCTGTCCGGATCGATCTCGGGAGGGGAACCATGGCAGCACGGCAGTCCACTCGGCCGTTCAACGAGCACAGCCGCGTCGAGCATGTCCTCGGCGAGCCCATCTTGATCCTGGCAGGTGATCTCGACGTCCGGTCGACCGGCGAGCTGCGGGCGGCGGTCCACGACCACATCCGCAGGTGCGGCACCGACCGGATCAGCCCGGTCGTGATCGACATCAGCGCGGTGCACTCGGTCGACGCCACGGCGCTCAAGGTGATCGCGGCCGCGAGCCGCCAGGCCCAGCGCTACGGCGTCCGCGTCGTGCTGCGTGGTGCCCAGCCCGCGGTGCGCCGCATGCTGCACCTGACCCGGCTGATCCGGCTGATCGAGCTCGAGCGGGAGCCCATTCCCGCCTGACCGCCTCCCCGACGCCGCCGGCTCGGGGACGGCGTTGTGGACAACCCCACACGTCAGGCGGTTACCTCGCGGTAGGGATCGGCCTACGCTTCGGCCTATGAGCACCTCGCCCGACGCAGCCGGCTCCGCCGGGAAGGCATCGCACGCCAAGGACCGTCCCTGGGTGATGCGGACCTACGCCGGTCACTCGACCGCGGAGGCGTCCAACGCGCTGTACCGCACCAACCTGGCCAAGGGGCAGACCGGGCTGTCGGTGGCCTTCGACCTGCCCACGCAGACCGGCTACGACCCGGACTCGGTCATGTCCCGCGGCGAGGTGGGCAAGGTCGGCGTACCGGTGCCGCACCTGGGTGAGATGCGCAAGCTCTTCGACCAGATCCCGCTCACCGACATGAACACCTCGATGACGATCAACGCGGTCGCGATGTGGATGCTCGCGATGTACCAGGTCGCCGCCGAGGAGCAGAACCCCGAGATGGAGCCGGCGGAGGTCGCCAAGCTCCTGGCGGGCACCACCCAGAACGACATCATCAAGGAATACCTCTCGCGCGGGACCTACGTCTTCCCGCCCGAGCACTCCCTGCGGCTGATCGCCGACATGATCGCCTACACGGTCCACCAGATCCCGAAGTGGAACCCGATCAACATCTGCAGCTACCACCTGCAGGAGGCCGGCGCCACGCCCGTGCAGGAGATCGCCTATGCGCTCTGCACCTCGATCGCGGTGCTCGACCAGGTCAAGAACGCGGGGCAGGTCTCCGACGAGGACTTCGAGAAGGTCGTCGGCCGGATCTCGTTCTTCGTCAACGCCGGCGTCCGCTTCATCGAGGAGACGTGCAAGATGCGCGCCTTCGTCGAGCTGTGGGACGAGATCGCCCGGGAGCGGTACGGCGTGCAGGACGCGAAGATGCGCCGCTTCCGCTACGGCGTCCAGGTCAACAGCCTCGGCCTCACCGAGGCGCAGCCCGAGAACAACGTGCAGCGGATCGTGCTCGAGATGCTCGGTGTGACGCTCAGCAAGAACGCCCGGGCCCGGGCACTCCAGCTGCCCGCGTGGAACGAGGCGCTCGGCCTGCCGCGGCCGTGGGACCAGCAGTGGTCGCTGCGGCTGCAGCAGGTGCTCGCCTTCGAGTCCGACCTGCTCGAGTACGAGGACATCTTCGACGGCAGCCACGTGATCGAGGCCAAGGTCGCCGAGCTGGTCGCGGGCGCGAAGGCGGAGATGGACCGGGTCCAGGCGATGGGCGGTGCGATCGCCGCGGTCGAGTCCGGGTACATGAAGCAGGAGCTGGTCTCGGCGCACGCCGCGCGCCGGGGCCGGATCGAGGCCGGCGAGGAGATCATCGTCGGCGTCAACAAGTACGAGACGACCGAGCCCTCGCCGCTCACCGCCAACCTCGACGAAGCGATCATGGCGGCCGATCCCGAGGCGGAGGCGTCGGCGCTGGCGTCGATGAAGGCGTGGAAGGAGCAGCGTGATGACGCCGAGGTGGCCGCTGCCCTCGCTGCTCTCGCCGAGACGGCCAAGACCGACGAGAACCTGATGGCCGCCACCCTGCGTGCCGTGCGCGCGGGCGCGACGACCGGGGAGTGGGCCGCCACCTTGCGCGAGGTCTTCGGCGAGTTCCGCGCCCCGACCGGTGTCGCGGGTGCGGTGGGCGTCGCCGAGGCCGGAGCGGAGCTGACCACTGTCCGCGAGGCCGTGCGCACCACCGGTGAGGAGCTCGGCGGGCGGCTACGCCTGCTCGTTGGCAAGCCCGGCCTCGACGGCCACTCGAACGGCGCGGAGCAGGTCGCCGTGCGTGCGCGGGACGCGGGCTTCGAGGTCATCTACCAGGGCATCCGGCTCACCCCGGAGCAGATCGTCGCGGCCGCCGTCGCCGAGGACGTCCACTGCGTCGGCCTGTCGATCCTCTCCGGCTCCCACATGGAGCTGGTGCCCGCCGTCCTCGACGGCCTCGCGGCGGCCGGGATGGGCGACGTGCCGGTCATCGTTGGCGGCATCATCCCCGAGTCCGACGGCAAGGCGCTCGTCGAGCTCGGCGTGGCGGCCGTCTACACGCCCAAGGACTTCGGCCTGACCGAGATCATGGGCGGCATCGTCCAGGTGATCCGGAAGGCCAACGGCCTCTCCTGACGGCCCCTTGTAACTAAGGGTTACCCACTCGATCTGGGACTCGTGTGCTCAGTGTGGTGGACAACCTTGCCGTAACACGTAGTTACAGTTGGCTGGCGGCGATCACCCGGGACAGCGACGCGGGGTCGCGGCCGACGACCGTCGTACCGTCCGACGCGGTGAGGATCGGCCGCTGGATGAGCTTGGGGTGGGTGGCCATCAGGTCCAGCCACTGCGCGCGGTGTGCGGCGTCCCTGCCCGGCAGCGAGACGCCGAGCCTGCTCGCGTCGGCCGCGCGGGCGATGTCCCACGGCTCGAGCCCGAGTCGGGCCAGTACGTCCTCGAGCTCGGCGACCGTGGGCGGCTCGTCGAGGTAGCGCCGCACGGTGTAGTCGGCTCCGGCAGCCCGGAGCTCGCTCTCGGCGGTGCGGCACTTCGAACAAGCAGGGTTGAGCCAGATCTCGATCACGACCGCACCCTAGTGGCCGCCGCCGCCCGGAGTATGCGTGACGTGGGTCACGTCGGTTAGGTCTGCCTACCCTCAATGACCTACCCTCCTCACGTGGGCAAGGGCAAGAAGAAGTCGAAGGGGAAGCAGAAGCTCCCCAAGACGAAGTGCTGCGTCTCGAAGTCGAAATGCGGCCGCTGCCCCCTGCGCATGCTCAAGGAGGGCACGCTGCCCGACGGGCTCACCGTCAAGCGGCGGGTGCTGGTGACCACCAGCGGCAAGAAGGTCTCCAAGAAGGACCTCCAGAAGGCCGCCTGAGCGGGTTCGGGTCCTCGGTCTCCACTAGGGTTGACGCCATGGCCGCTCCGCGCTTCACCGACCAGCTCAACGTCCAGATCGGCAACGAGTTCGCCGCGCACAACCAGTACCTCGCGTGCGCCGTCCACTACGACGCGCTGACGATGCCGCAGCTGGCGGCGTTCTTCTATGGGCAGGCGCTCGAGGAGCGCCAGCACGCCATGATGATGGTGCAGTACCTCCTGGACACCGACGCCGCGGTCGAGATCCCCGGCGTCGAGGCGCCGGTCGCGGGCTTCGCGGACGTCGTCGCACCGGTCGCGCTGGCGCTGGAGCAGGAGCAGCGGGTCACCGAGCAGATCAACGGCCTGCTGCGGATCGCCCGTGAGGAGAACGACTTCGCCTCCGAGCAGTTCATGCAGTGGTTCATCAAGGAGCAGGTCGAGGAGGTCGCCACGATGAACGACCTGCTGACCGTCGTGACCCGCAGCAAGGACGACATCAACGCCATCGAGGACTGGGTCGCCCGTGAGCAGGGCGGCGCCGCCGCCGACCCGACCGCGCCCGCGGCCGCCGGCGCCTGACCGGACCCGGGCCTGGCCGGACTCAGGGCTCGCCGTGTCGGCGGCGGAACAGCAGTACCGCCGCCGCGATGCCCACCGCGATGCCCGCGAGGCCGCCGATGCCCCGGCCCCCGTCGTCCGACACGGCGTGGCCCACGACCGCGCCCAGCAGCCCGACGGCGATGACGACGCACAGCAGGGCCACGTTGACGAACATCTCGCGGAAGTAGAGCCGCGAGAAGCTCTCGGCCGGCGGCCCGCCGACGGGGCGGGTGGCGGCCGGTCCCGGCACGACCGGGGGCACGGCAGGCGATGTGGCGGCGGTGCTGCTCGGCAGGGGGATCGCCTTGACCACCGCGCCCACCGGCAGGGGACCGTAGATGTGGGGGAACGTCACGTCGCTGCCCGGCTCGGCGGCCTCCTCGACGACTGGTACGTCGAGCAGCGCCGGGTCGATCTGCAGCAGCACCATCGGCTCGGTGACGTCGGCATAGAACCGGTCGCGCACGCCGGTCCACTGGTCGGCGCGGCTGGCGTGGATGAACCCGACGTCGGCCAGCGACCTGCCGCGGGTGGAGACGGTGTAGCTGCCTGCCCGCTGTGCCACCTCCCAGTCGTGGAGAAGGGCGAGGTGGAAGATCGGCATCGTCGTGGCCGCGCTCAGAACAGCCGGTCTTCGGCGTTGTCGAGCCCCCGCAGCGCGTCGTAGTCGACGACGGCGCAGGCGATCCCGCGGTCCTCGGCGAGGACCCGGGCCTGGGGCTTGATCTCCTGGGCGGCGAAGATGCCGCGCACGGCGCCCTTGCCGGTGAGGAGGGGATCGCGGTTGAGGAGCTCGAGATAGCGGGTGAGCTGCTCGACGCCGTCGATCTCGCCGCGTCGTTTGATCTCGACGGCGACCGACAGGCCGTCGCCGTCGCGGCACATGAGGTCGACCGGCCCGATGGCGGTCGGGAACTCGCGACGGACCAGGGTCAGCCCCGCGGCCAGCGTGGCCGGGTGCTCGGCGAGCAGCTCCTGCAGGTGCTTCTCGACGCCGTCCTTCTGCAGGCCCGGGTCGATGCCCAGCTCGTGCCGGGTGTCGTGGTGGATCTCCTCGATGAGGATCCGCAGCGTGTCGGGCTCCTGGCCCTTGGCGGCCCTCGCCGTGACCGTCCACTCGACCCTGCCGTCCTCGGCCTCGCCCTCGCGGACGGTGCAGGGCGGTGACATCCAGTTCAGCGGTTTGTAGGAGCCGCCGTCGGAGTGCACGAGCACCGAGCCGTCGGCCTTGATCATGAGCACCCGGGTCGCCATCGGGAGGTGGGCGGTCAATCGGCCGGCATAGTCCACCTGGCAACGCGCAACGACGAGTCTCACGGGCGACGAATCTACAGTCCTCTGTGTGGAGATCGAGCCCGACCAGCCGTGGTGGCGTCCGGAGCCGGGAAGTACGACGGCCTGGCTGCTCGCCGTGCGGGTCCAGCCGGGCGCCTCGCGCACCGGTGCGGCCGGCCCGGCGGGCGTCGACGGCGCCGAGCTCAAGATCCGCCTCGCCTCACCGCCGGTGGACGGCCGGGCCAACGACGAGCTGGTCCGGTGGCTGGCCAAGGCGCTCGGCGTACCGCGGTCGGCGGTGACGATGGTGCGTGGGCGCACCTCGCGCTCGAAGGTGGTGCGGGTCGTCGTTCCGCGCCCGCGGGACTGAGTCTCTGTGACCTCTGTCTCGATCGCCGACCGATGGTTACCGACGGGTAGTCAGGGCCTGCTCCGGCTGCCAGAATCCGGCCCATGACTTCGAGCGAGCAGATCTTCAACACGCTGGTGCTGCCGTACCTCAACCACGCGGTGCGCACCTACGAGTCGGGCTATGCCTCGGTGACCGACATCGACGCGGCCATGCGCTTCGGGTGCGGCTACCCGAAGGGTCCGCTGACGGTCGTGGACGAGATCGGCGTCGGCGAGGTCCGTGACCTGCTGGCCGCCCGGTACGCCGAGACCGGCGACCAGCTGCACGAGCCGGCCGGCCTGCTCGACAAGCTCGTCGCCGAGGGCCGCACCTTCGCCGACGAGGCCGCCGCCGCGGGCGAGGGTGCCGTGCCGCAGTTCAAGCACGACATCAACCGGGTCGGCGTCGTCGGCACCGGCACCATGGCCTCGGGCATCGTCCAGGTCTTCGCCCAGGCCGGGTACGACGTCGTCTTCGTCGGTCGCGGCCAGGAGAAGCTCGACGGCGTCATCGGCTACATCACCAAGAACCTCGATCGGGCGATCGCGAAGGGCAAGAGCACCGAGGGCGACAAGGACGCGCTGCTGGGTCGGCTCACCGGCTCCACCGAGCGCGAGGCGCTGGGCGACGTCGACATCGTCGTGGAGGCCATCGCCGAGGACCTCGAGCTCAAGCTCCAGCTCTTCCGCGACCTCGACCGGATCGCCAAGCCGGGTGCCATCCTCGCCACGACCACGTCCTCGCTCCCGATCACCAAGCTGGGCGAGGCCACCGACCGTCCGCAGGACGTCATCGGCATGCACTTCTTCAACCCGGCGCCGGTCATGAAGCTGGTCGAGGTCATCACGACCCCAGCCACCTCCGCCGACGTCGGCGAGACGGTGCGCGCGCTGACCGCCAATGTCGGCAAGGTCGGCGTCTCGGCCGGTGACCGCGCGGGCTTCATCGTCAACCTGCTGCTGTTCCCCTACCTCAACGACGCGATCAAGCTCGCCGAGGGCGGCGAGGAGCTGGCGACCATCGACGCCGCGATCAAGGAGACCGCGGCCTTCCCGATGGGCCCGTTCGAGCTGCTCGACGTGGTCGGCAACGACGTGTCGCTGGCCATCCAGAAGGAGTTGCACGGTGAGTTCGGCCAGCCCGGCCTCGCGCCGGCCGCGACGTTGGTCGCCAAGGTCGAGGCCGGCGAGCTCGGCCGCAAGACCGGCAAGGGCTTCCACACCTACTGAGCCGGTGAGTTGTTGCGGTTTGGTCCCAAACCGCAACAATTCAGGCTCCGGGCGTGCGGTTCGTGCCCAATTGGCGGGTCCCGGACGGCGTCGTCGGGGCCGACCGTGGGGAGCAGTAGGCTCGCTTGCGTGATGCTTCACCACACGGCTCTCGGTTCCACCGGGAGCCGTGTGGTCTTCCTCCACGGCCTCTTCGGCCAGGGCAAGAACTGGACCGGCATCGCCAAGCAGCTCGCCGAGAGGCACCGGGTGCTGCTCGTCGACCTGCCGCACCACGGTCGCTCGCCGTGGCCGGCGAGGTTCGACTTCGCCGACGCCGCCGCCGATGTGCTGGCCACCCTGGCCGACTGGGCCGGGCCGGGCGCCGAGCCGGTCACCCTGGTCGGCCACTCTCTCGGGGGCAAGGTCGCCATGGTGCTCGCCCTGCTCCACCCCGAGCGGATCGAGCGGCTGTGCGTCGCCGACATCTCGCCGGTGGCCTACCCCGAGAGTCGCGAGTTCCCGGGCTACATCGCCGCGATGCGTGGGATGGACCTCGGCCAGGTGGTGCACCGCTCGGACGCGGACCGGCTGCTCGAGCCGGCCGTTCCCGATACGACGGTGCGCTCGTTCCTGCTCCAGAACCTCCGCCGTGACCCCACCGCGCCCTCGGGATGGGCCTGGCAGGTCAACCTCGACGTGCTCGACCGGGACCTGGCGGTCATCGGCGAATGGCCCGAGGCGCAGCTCACCGACGTGCCGCCGTACGACGGTCCGGTGCTGTGGCTCGCCGGGGGGCGCTCGTCGTACGTCCGCCCGGAGTACGAGCCCGCGATGGACCGGTGGTTCCCGCGCAACCGCAAGGTGACGCTCAAGGACACCGGTCACTGGCTGCACTCCGAGCGGCCCGAGCTCTTCCTCGAGGTGCTGCGTCGCTTCCTGGGGGACTAGCGGCCGTCCCCCTGGCGGCTGGATCCGCTAGCCCTCCTCGGCCTGTCGGGCCCGGTAGGCGGCGACGGCGTTGCGGTTGCCGCAGGTGACCGAGCAGAACCGCTTCGACCGGTTGCGCGAGAGGTCGAGGACGATGCCCCCGCAGGTGTCGTCGGCGCACACCGAGAGCCGGGACATCTCGTCGGCCCGGATCACGTCGATCATCGCCATCGCCGTCTCCACCAGGATCCGCTCGGGGAACGGTGCGTCGTTGTCGACGGCGTGCAGGTGCCAGTCGTAGCCGTCGTGGCGGCGCAGCTGGGGGAGTGCGGAGGCGTCGCGCAGCATGGCGTTCACGATGTCGGCGGCGTCGTCGCGGTCGGCGGTGAGCAGCTCGCGCAGTCGCGGCGCGACGGCGAGGGTGGCGTCCACCTCGGGCTGGTCGCGGTCATGGCGGCCCGTGTAGCCGAACTCGGTGAAGAAGGTGTCGAGCTCGTCGGGCGTGCTGATGGTCACCGGATCGAGGCTGCCGTTGACGAGGGCCACGGCGGCCTGGAGGGAGAGGGAGGTGTCATGGGCGAAGACCACGTTGACAGGTTACTCCATTCGGGCCTACTGTCATGAGTCATGACGACGTTGACCCGTGACGCTGGTCGGGATGCGACGACCACCGGCCTCACCTTCGCGCTGACGTCGGCGATTACCTTCGGCCTGTCCGGATCCCTGGCCCGCCCGCTGCTCGACAGCGGCTGGACGGCGGGCAGCGTCGTCCTGCTCAGGATCGCGATCGGTGCCCTCGTCGTCCTGCCCTTCGGCCTGGTCGCGCTGCGCGGACGCTGGGGCGTGCTGCGCCGCGGCGCGCCCACGGTGCTCCTGTACGGCGGCCTGGCCGTCGCCGGCGCGCAGTACTGCTACTTCTCGGCCGTGCGCACCTTGGAGGTAGGCCCCGCCCTGCTGATCGAGTACACCGCGCCCGCGGCGGTCGTCGGGTGGATGTGGCTGGTCCATGGCCAGCGCCCGGGCCGCCTCACCGTCGCCGGGGCCGTCATCGCCGCGTTCGGACTGGTCCTGGTGCTCGACCTCTTCGCCGGGGCCGACGTCGACCTGCGGGGGGCGGCATGGGCGCTGGGCGCGATGGTCGGCGCGGCGACGTACTTCGTCATCTCCGCCGATGAGCGCAGTGGGATCCCACCGCTCGGCCTGGCCGCCGGCGGTCTGGTGATCGGCGGTGTGCTGCTGGGCCTGCTGGGTCTGCTGGGGCTGATGCCGATGGCGATGAACGCCGAGCAGGTGGCCTACGCCGGCCTCGATGTCGCGCCGTGGGTGGCCCTGCTGCTCCTCGGCCTAGTCACGGCCGCCCTCGCCTACACGACGGGCATCGCGGCCAGCCGCCGGCTCGGCTCGCGGCTGGCGTCGTTCGTCGCGCTCAGCGAGGTCGTCGCCGCCGTGGTCTGGGCCTGGCTGCTGCTCGACCAGCTGCCGGGCGCCGTCCAGTTCCTCGGCGGAGCGCTGATCCTGGCCGGCGTGGTCGCGGTCAAGCTGGGCGAGCGCAGCGTGCTCCTCGAGGCGGACGAGCCGGTCCTCGTCTGAGGAGCCGAGGACGCGTCAGCGCAGGTCCTGGCGCTTCACCACGACCTCGCGGATGATGAGCAGGATCGCGGCCGCGACCGGGATGGCGAGCAGCGCACCGACCACGCCGAGCAGCCCGGCGCCGATGAGCGCCGCGATCACGATCACGGCTCCCGGCAGGTCCACCGACTTGCTCATCACGCGCGGGTAGACGACGTAGTTCTCGAACTGCTGGTAGATGACGTAGAAGATGACGCAGGCGATGCCGGTCTTGAGGTCGGTCGCGAACGCGATCGCGGAGACCAGGACGGCGCCGATCGTCGCGCCGATCATCGGGATCACGTCCAGCAGCGCCACGACGAAGGCGAGTGCGACGGCGTACTCGCGCACCTCGGTGAAGTAGAGGAAGACCAGCGAGCTCAGGCCGGCGCACAGCGCGACCAGGAAGGCGCCGGAGACGTAGCCTCCGATGTTGGCGATCACCTTGTCGCCCAGTGCGGAGACGCGGTCGCGGCGCGAGGCCGGGGCGAGGCGGTACATCGCGCCGGTCGTGGTCTTGAGCGAGGCGAGGAAGTAGAGCGTCAGCACGATGACGATGAAGGCGTTGAAGAGCGCCGAGATGACCTTCAGGCCGACGCCGAGCGCACCGCCGAACAGGTTGGAGATGAAGTCGCCGTCGGTGACGAAGCTGGTGATCCGGTCGAGGATCCCGTACTCCTCGTTGAGCTCCTGGACCTTCTTGTTGCGCTCCAGCTCGTCGATCCAGACCGGGATGTTCTTGCTCAGCGCCGTCACCTGGTCGGTGATGACCGGCACGATCGCGACCAGGAACAGCACCACCGCGATCAGGGCCGCCACGATCACCACCACGACCGCGAACGACCGGCGCAGGCCTCGGCGTTCCAGGAACTCCACCGACGGGTTCAGGCCCGCGGCGAGGAAGAACGCCACCACGATCAGCATCAGCGTCGAACCGATGCCCAGGAGTGCGTTGAAGAGCCAGAAGGCGATCAGCGCGCCCAGCGCGCCGACGAAGCCGTAGAAGAACGGCGAGCGGCGATCGAACGGCTTGCCCGGCTCGCCGTACGGCGACGCGACGGGCGCGGGTGCGGCAGCGGCGGGATCGATCCCGGCGTGCTCGCTCACCCCGTCCGCGTTCGTGACCTCCGCGTGGCCGGACCCGCTCAACTCTCGTCCTCGCCGAAGCCGGCGACGAGGTCGGCGAGCGAGGAGAGCTGGGCGGTGATCGAGGCGCGGCGCTTCGTCAGTCGGTCGAGCTCGGCGCGCTTGGCGGCGAGCTCGCGCTGGAGGTCCGCGTCGCCGCTGGAGGTGATGGCCTCGGCCTGGGCGCGGGCCGACGCGATCACCTGCTCGGCCTCGCGGCGGGCACGGGCGAGCACACCCTCGGCCTCGGTCTGGGCGGCGGCGCGGTTGGCGGTGGACTGCTTGCTGGCCTCCGCGGCGCGCGCCTCCGCGGCGTTGGCGCGCTGCTCGGCCTCCTCGACCAGGCGGCGGGTCTCGGCGACCGCCGTGTTGTGGTGCTCCGTCGCCTCGCGAGCCAGCCGCTCCTTCTCCATGGCCAGCGCCCGGCGGGCCTCCTGGACCTCGCGGTCGACCGCCGCTCGCGCCTGCTCGACCTCCCGCTGGGCCTGGCTGCGCAGCTCGGTCGCCTCCTGCTGCGAGGCCAGCCGGAGCTGGTCGGACTCGCGGCGCGCGGCGGCGAGGGTGTCCTCGGCCTCGCTCCTCGCCAGGGCCCGCTCCTGCTCGGCGTCGGTCAGCAGGCGGGTGCGGTTCTCCTCCAGCTCCCGCAGCTGGACCGCACGCATGTCGTCGGCCTCGCGGGCGGCCTCGGCGCGGATCGCCTTCGCGTCGCGGGTGGCCTGGTCGCGGACCTCGGCCGCGTCGGCCTCGGCCGTGGCGCGAATCTCGGAGGCCTCCTCCTCGGCGAGGCGCAGCATGGCGCTCGCCCGGCCACCGAGCCCGGCGTACGACGGGTTGTCCATCTCGGCGAGCTCGGACCTGAGCCGGGCGACCTCCTTCTCGAGGTCGATCACGCGCTGCTCGGACTCGGTCAGGCTGGCGCCCAGCGTGGCCTTCTCGCTGGCGAGCTGGCGGATCTGCGCGTCGACCGCGTCGCGGTCGTAGCCGCCCTTGCGGACGATCGGCAGGCCGCCGGTCGCTCCGGGGGAGTTGAAGCCGACCGGTCGACCGGCCGGCGCGGCGCTGGGGGTGGCCGGCGCCGAGGTGGGCCGCGGGGTCGTGACGGGGCGGGCAGCCGCCTGCGCGGGAGCCGCCGGGGTCTCGGCCGTCTTCACCGCCGGGATGACCTGGGTGGGCTCGTCGTCAGTGGCCTTGGTCGTCACGGTCTTGGACTCCTCGGTCGGGGTGGGCTCGTCGTCGAAGATGGACAGACCCTCGTCGCTCATGGAACTGAGCCTCCCTGGCTCTCGGTGCGGTCATGGGGGGTGTGCGTGCACGAACCCCGCCCATGATCCCTGATCGTTCCAATGTTGCCCACCCCGGCTCGCCGGTTCGGCTGGACCTGGCACGGGATGTGTCGCCACGACATCGACCCGGCGCGGAATGAACGCGGAACGACGCCGACCCGGCGCAGTTTGAACAGCGGCTGTTCAAACTGCGCCGGGTCGACGTGATCTCAGATTCAATCTGCGCCGGATCGGTGTCCCAGAGGGTTCAATCTGCGCCGGGTCGGCGGGACGGTCAGATGCCGCGGAACAGGTTGATCTTGTCGAGGTGCTTCGCGCGGAGCTCCTCGTTCTTCACGCCGAGGCCCTCCTGCGGGGCGAGGGCGAGCACGCCGACCTTGCCCTGGTGCTTGTTGTGATGCACGTCGATCGCGGCCTGGCCGACCTCGTCGAGGCTGTAGACGCGCGACAGGGTGGGGTGGATCTTGCCCTGGGCGATGAGGCGGTTGGCCTCCCACGACTCGCGGTAGTTGGCGAAGTGGCTGGAGATGATCTTCTTGAGGTTCATCCACAGGTAGCGGTTGTCGTACTCGTGCATGTAGCCGGAGGTCGACGCGCAGGTGGTGATGGTCCCGCCCTTGCGGGTGACGTAGACCGAGGCACCGAAGGTCTCGCGGCCGGGGTGCTCGAAGACGATGTCGATGTCCTCGCCGCCGGTGAGCTCGCGGATGGCCTTGCCGAAGCGCTGCCACTCCTTGGGGTTCTGCTTGGTGCCCTCGTCGTTCCAGAACTTCGGGGCGAGCTCGGAGCGGTTGATGACCATCTCGGCGCCCATGTTGCGCACGATCTGGGCCTTCTCCTCGTTGGAGACCACGCAGACCGGGTTGGCGCCGCCGTTGAGGGCGTACTGGGTGGCGAAGCCGCCGAGGCCGCCGGACGCACCCCAGATCAGGACGTTGTCACCCTGCTTCATGTTGCCGCCGTTGGACGAGACGAGCTGGCGGTACGCCGTGCAGTTGACCAGACCGGGGGAGGCGGCCTCCTCCCAGGTGAGGTGCTCGGGCTTGGGCATCAGCTGGTTGGCCTTGACCATGGCGACGTCGGCGAGGCCGCCGAAGTTGGTCTCGAAGCCCCAGATCCGCTGGGAGGGGTCCATCATCGTGTCGTTATGGCCGTCGGGGGCCTCGAGCTCGACCGAGAGGCAGTGCGCGACCACGCGGTCGCCCGGCTTCCACTTGGTCACGCCCGCGCCCACGGCGAGGACGACGCCGGACAGGTCGGAGCCGACGATGTGGTACGGCAGGTCGTGGCGCTTGCCGAGGTCGGACTCGCGGCCGTAGCGCTCGAGGAAGCCGAAGGTGGAGACGGGCTCGAAGATCGAGGTCCACACGGTGTTGTAGTTGATCGCGGAGGCCATCACCGCGACGAAGGCCTCCCCGGGGCCGAGCTCGGGCAGGGCGACCTCGTCGATGTGCAGCGACTTGCGGGGGTCCTTGTCGCGAGAGGCGACGCCCTCGAACATGTCGACCTCGTCCTTGTGGACCGTGACGGCCCGGTAGGACTGGGGAAGCTCGAGGTTGGCGAAGTCCTCCGCGGAGGCCTCCCCGGACTCGCTGGCGAGGATGGCATCGAGGATGTGCTGCACGGTCGTCGTCTCCCTGGGATCGGTGCGTGCCAGTTGGGCTGGGTGGCAATACGGCCGCCGCGAAGATACCCGTCGGTAATCACTCAGTGGTGGGTTCGTGACTCTCGTCTCACCCCAATGCCGTTCGCGGCGACGGCACCGTCCTGGGCTCGGCGGCGCGTTCCATGGGCCACCATAGGGCCATGGAGCCGCACCCGGGCCGTCCGTCCACGCCGTCCACGCCGACGCAGCGGGTGATCGACCTCAACGCCGACGTGGGTGAGTCCTTCGGGCGCTGGCGGCTCGGTGACGACGAGGCCCTGCTGCCGCACCTGACCAGCGCCAACGTGGCCTGCGGATTCCACGCCGGCGATCCGCTGACGCTGCGCCGCACCTGCGAGACGGCGGTCGCCCGTGGCGTGGTCATCGGGGCCCAGGTGGGCTATCGCGACCTCGCCGGATTCGGGCGCCGCTACATCGACGTGCCGACGGCCGAGCTGGCGGCCGACGTGCTCTACCAACTGGGTGCGCTCGACGGGATCGCGCGCGCCGCCGGTGCCCGGGTCGCCTACGTCAAGCCGCACGGCGCGCTCTACCACGCCGTCTCGCGGCACCCGGAGCAGGCGACGGCGCTCATCGACGCGGTGCGGGCCTACGGCGGGCTCCCCGTGCTCGGGCTCGCGGGCTCGTCCTTCCTGGCGGACGTGGCCGAGGCCGGCCTGGAGGCGGTGGGTGAGGGCTTCGCCGACCGTGCCTATCTCCCTGACGGTGGCCTCGTGCCGCGCTCGGCTCCGGGGGCGGTGCTGACCGATCCGGTGGTCGTGGCCGCCCAGGCCGTCGAGCTGGCCCGGTCCGGCGACGTCCGTTCGCTGTGTGTCCACGGTGACTCGCCGGGGGCGCCGGAGTTGGCCGCCGCGGTGCGGGCGGCGCTGGCGGCCGCCGAGCTCCCCGTGGGCGCGTTCGCCGTCGCACCGGCATGAGACTGCTCCCGTACGGCGACCGCGCGCTCCTCGTCGAGCTCGACGACACCGCCGCGGTCGTGACGGTGGCCGACCTGGTCCGCGCCCACCCGGCGGCCGCGACCCTGGTCGCCGACGTCGTCCCGGGAGCCCGCACGGTGCTGGTCGTGGCGCGCCCGGGCGTCACAGTCGACCAGCTCCGCGCGATAGTCCCTGCTCACAAGCACCGTGACAGGTCGGATCCCGGTGCTTGTGAGCAGGGACTATCGCAGCGGGAGACCGTCATCCCGGTCGTGTACGACGGCCCGGACCTGGCGGTCGTGGCGGCGCTCACCGGGCTGAGTGAGCGGGAGGTCGTGGCGGCGCACACAGGGACGCCCTGGCGGGTGGCGTTCGGCGGCTTCGCGCCGGGGTTCGCCTATCTGGTGGGCGGCGACCCGCGGCTGCGGGTGCCGCGCCGCGACGAGCCACGAACCGCCGTCCCGGCGGGGGCGGTCGGCCTCGCGGGGGAGTTCAGCGGCGTCTACCCGCGCCCCTCGCCGGGCGGCTGGCAGCTGATCGGGCGCACCGACCTGCCGCTGTGGGACCTCGACCGCGACCCGCCCGCCCTGCTGACCGCCGGTGCGACGGTCCTCTTCGAGGAGGTGCGATGAGCACTCCCGTGACCGGGCTGCTCGTCCGCGCGGTCGGCGGACCCTGCCTCGTGCAGGACGCCGGCCGGCTCGGCCATGCCGCGATCGGGGTCGGGGTGAGCGGGGCGGCCGACCGGGCGTCGTACGCACTGGCGAACCGGCTGCTCGGCAACACCGTCGGCGCGGCCGTCCTCGAGGTCACCCTCGGTGGGCTCGAGGTCGAGGCCACCGGTGTGGTCTGGGCCTGCGTGACCGGCGCCCCGGCACCCCTCGAGGTCGACGGGCGGCCCGAGCCGACCGGCGCCGTGCTCGCGTTGCGGCCGGGGCGACGGCTCCGCCTGGGGCTCCCCGCCACCGGCCTGCGCAGCTATCTCGCCGTCCGCGGCGGCCTCGACACCCCGGCGCTGCTGGGCTCACGCTCACGCGACACCCTCGCCGGCCTCGGCCCCGAGCCGGTGCGCGCCGGCGACGTCCTCGGCGTCGGGCACGAGGTCGCTGGAGAGATCCTCGTCGACGCCGTCCCCCCGGCGACGTACGACGACCGGCCGGTGCTCCGCGTCGTGCGCGGCCCGCGGGCCGACTGGGTGGCTGACGCGGACCGGCTCGTCGAGCGGGTCTGGCGGGTGGGGTCAGCGAGCGACCGGGTGGGGCTGCGTCTCGAGGGGGAGCCGCTGACCGCTGTGCCCACGAGGGGCGAGCTCCCGAGCGAGGGTGCGCTGCGCGGGGCGATCCAGGTCCCGCCGGGCGGCGGGCCCGTGGTGTTCGGCCCCGACCATCCGGTCACGGGCGGCTACCCGGTGGTCGGTGTGGTCGTCGACGCCGACACCGACCGGCTCGCCCAGCTGCGCCCGGGCGAGCAGCTCCGGTTCCGCTGGGCCTGACCTCGTCGGTCAGTGAGCGTCCGCGGCGGGCTCGACCAGCTCGACGAGCACCCCGCCGGCGTCCTTGGGGTGGACGAAGTTGATCCGGCTGTCCGCCGTACCGCGTCGGGCCTCGGGGTAGAGCAGGCGCAGGCCGCGCTCGCGCAGGATCGCGCAGACCTGGTCGAGGTCGGTGACGCGGTAGGCCAGCTGCTGCAGGCCCGGCCCACTGCGGTCGATGAACTTGGCGATCGTCGACTCCGCGTTGAGCGGTGCGAGCAGCTGGATCATGGGTGCTGCGGTGTCGCCCCCCGGGTTGACAGTGACCATGGCCTCGCGCACACCCTGCTCCTCGTTGGTCTCCTCGTGCGCCACGTGCATGCCGAAGTTGTCGCGGTAGAACGCGATCGCCTCGTCGAGGTCGGGGACCGCGATGCCGACGTGGTCGATGGCCGTGAAGAGGTGGGCGGGGACGCCCTCAGTGATGCTCATGGAGGTCATTGTGCCGGGGTGGTCGTGCCCTCGCCTCACGTGTGACATGTTCCTCACCGCCCGCACGCTGGACCCCTCGCCCGGTCCAGATACCCGCGAGTAGAGTCGAAAGAAGTCCGACCACACGTCTGCACGGAGGAAACATGTCCGACAACCCCAGCGTCATCGTCGCCGGCGCCCGTACGCCGATCGGTCGCCACCTCGGCGCTCTCAAGACCCTGTCGGCCGCTGACCTCGCCGGTGTCGCCATCAAGGGCGCGCTGGAGAAGGCCGGTGTCTCCGGAGACCAGGTCGACTACCTGATCGTGGGCCAGGTCCTCCAGGCCGGCGCGGGTCAGAACCCCGCGCGCACCGCGGGTCTGGCCGCCGGGCTCCCGGCCAGCATTCCCTCCATCACCATCAACAAGGTGTGCCTCTCGGGCATCAACGCGATCGCACAGGCCGACCAGATGATCCGCGCGGGCGAGGCCGACATCGTGGTCGCCGGCGGCACCGAGTCGATGACCCAGGCCCCCCACCTGCTCCCCAAGAGCCGTGAGGGCTTCAAGTACGGCGACACGGCCCTCGTCGACTCGCTGGCCTACGACGCGCTGTTCGACCAGGCCACCCAGCAGGGCATGGGCAACCTCACGGAGAACACCAACGCCTGCCGCGAGACGCCGCTGACCCGCGAGGAGCAGGACGCTGTCGCCGCCCGCTCGCACCAGCTCGCCGCCGCCGCGCAGAAGAACGGCGTCTTCGACGACGAGATTGTCCCGGTCTCGATCCCGCAGCGCAAGGGCGACCCGATCGTCGTCAGCCAGGACGAGGGTGTCCGTGGCGACACCACCGCCGAGGGCCTCGCGGGCCTGCGCCCGGCGTTCGCCAAGGACGGCACCATCACCGCCGCCTCCTCCTCGCAGATCTCCGACGGTGCCGCCGCGGTCGTCGTGACCAGCAAGAAGAAGGCGCAGGAGCTCGGCCTGCCGATCCTCGCCGAGATCGTCAGCCACGGCCAGGTCGCCGGCCCGGACTCCACGCTGCAGCTGCAGCCGGCCAACGCCACCCAGAAGGCCCTCGACAAGGCCGGCCTCACCGCCGCCGACCTCGACCTGGTCGAGTTCAACGAGGCCTTCGCCGCCGTCGGCATCGAGTCCGCCCGCGCGCTCGGCATCGACGAGGACAAGGTCAACGTCAACGGCGGCGCCATCGCCATCGGCCACCCGCTGGGTGCGTCCGGTGCGCGGATCACCCTGCACCTGGCCCTCGAGCTCAAGCGCCGCGGTGGCGGCCTCGGCGCGGCCGCCCTGTGCGGCGGCGGCGGCCAGGGCGACGCCCTGGTCCTCCGGGTCCCCGCCAGCTGATCGCCTGAGCGGACCGCTTTGCCTGAAGCAACGACCCAGGGCGGCCGTCGCGGGATCACCGCGGCGGCCGTTCCTGGCATGGTGGACAAGGCCCGCGCGGGCGATCCCCGGTCCGTGGGCCGGCTGGTGTCGCTCGTCGAGGACGAGTCGCCCCTCCTTCCCGACCTGATGCGGACCCTCGCGCCGTATGCCGGGCACGCGCACGTCGTCGGGCTGACCGGCTCGCCGGGCGTCGGGAAGTCGACGTCCACCAGCGCGCTGATCGGCGAGCTCCGGCGCCGCGACCGGCGGGTCGCCGTCCTTGCCGTGGATCCGTCCTCCCCGTTCTCCGGCGGCGCCCTCCTCGGCGACCGGATCCGGATGGGCGACCACGTCCTCGATCCCGGCGTGTTCATCCGGTCGATGGCCGCCCGCGGCCACCTCGGCGGGCTCGCCTGGACCACCCCGCAGGCGTTGCGGGTGCTCGACGCGGCCGGCTTCGACGTGGTCCTCGTCGAGACCGTCGGCGTCGGCCAGAGCGAGGTCGAGGTCGCCCGCCAGGCAGACAGCACCATCGTGCTGCTCGCGCCCGGCATGGGTGACGGGATCCAGGCCGCGAAGGCCGGCATCCTCGAGATCGGTGACCTCTACGTCGTCAACAAGTCCGATCGTGAAGGTGCCGACAAGGTACGTCGCGACCTGCGCTCGATGCTCGGCCTCGCCGAGCGTCGCGAGGGCGCCTGGCGCCCGCCCGTGCTCAAGACCACCGCCTCCACCGGCGACGGTGTCGCCGACGTCGCGGACGCGCTCGACGAGCACGCCACCTGGCTGCGGGAGAGCGGCGAGCTGCAGCGCCGTCGCCTCCGGCGCGCGCGCGACGAGATCGAGACGCTCGCTCTCACCGCGCTGCGTCGCCGCTGGGGGACGGTCGGCGGTGGCGACCGGCTCGACGAGCTCGCGGCCGCGGTCGTCGCGGGCGAGGTCGACCCGCACACGGCGGCGGCCGAGCTCGCCGGCTGACGCAGTCGGTGGGGCCAGGCGGGGCGGCTGTAACTGTCTGTTGTTGCCACTGCCGTACCGGTAGACCGGTGTGGTAGAGGTCGCGACAGATAGTTACAGCCATCCGCCGCGGCCACGCCGCTCAGCTGTGCTTCGGGCCCATCAGCAGGAACGGCGGTTCCGGCAGATCGATCCGGGTGGCTCCGGCCGCGTCGATGATGGCGACCTGCACCGTCTCCTGCCCGAGGGTCAGTCCCTCGGGGTGGCGCAGCCGGAGGGTGACGTGCTCGGTCGGCTCGACCACGGCATCGCTGCTGATCGGGATCCGGACCTTCGCCGTCAGCCGCCCGGCCGGGATCACCACCCGGGCGTGGAACGCCGGCAGGTCGGTGCCGACGCTCGCCGTACCGGACACCGCCTCGACCACGACGGCCGTGTCCCGCCCGGGGGCCCTGTCGAGCTCGAGCCGGACGACGGCCTCACCGCCTTCGACGCCGTCCTTCGCGACCGTGGTCATCGTCGGCGTCGGGAAGCCGGGGCGGCCCCTCTCGTTCAGGGCGGTGAAGCAGTAGCCGCGCCGCTGGGCGGTGCGGACCACCTGGCTCACCGCGGCCACCGAGATCGGCGAGCGGTTCACGCCGTCGTGCTGGAGCACGATGTTCCGGCCCGGGCGGAGCTCGGAGAGGATCCGGCGCGCGATCTGCTGCGCGTTGCCGGACTTCCAGTCCAGTGAGTCGGCGCTCCACATCACCGGCACATAGCCGGCGTCGCGGATCGCCCGGCGGGCCGGCGGGGCGAGGGCGCCGTACGGCGGTCGCATGAGGTCGGTCGGGTGCAGGCCCGCGCGCTTCATCGCGCGTCGCGTCGCCCGCAGCGACTGCCGGACCTCGCGGTAGGACTGGGTGCGCATGTCCCGGTGCGACCAGCTGTGGTTCGCGGTGAGGAACCCGGCCCGTTCCACCTCCCGTGCCGCGCGCGGGTCCGCGGCGACCCGCTGGCCGACCATGAAGAAGGTCGCGGGCACCTCCGATCTCTTCAGCACCCGGATCAGCCGGCGGGTCGTCCCGCGCGCCGGGCCGTCGTCGAAGGTCAGCGCCACGACGCCCGTGCAGCCGTCTGACCGGGGCGCCTGCTCGGGCGGCGTCGCCACCGCCGGGGAGGCCAGCGCCGGGCCCAGCAGGGCGACGAGGACGAGTACGACGGGACGGAGAAGGAGGGCAACCGGACGGAGCACGGGGCACAGCATGGTCGTAGAAGGGTCTCCAGTCCTGCATTTCCGGCGTTTCTCACCCTGTGAGGAAGCTCGCCGGGTGGCCGGGCCTGCCGTGCGCCCGGACCAGCCCTGACAGGATGACCGGGTGAAGGACGTCGTCATCCTCGGCTCGACCGGCTCCATCGGCACCCAGGCGCTCGACCTGGTGCGTGCGAACCCCGACCGCTTCCGGGTGGTCGGCCTGACCGCGGGGGGCGGCAACCCGGACCTCTTCGCCCAGCAGGTCGCGGAGTTCGCGCCGTCGTACCACGGGCTGGGGGAGGAGGCGAGCGTCGAGGCGGCCCAGCGGCCGTGCGACGTCGTGCTCAACGGGATCACCGGTGCGGTGGGCCTGCGGCCCACGCTCGCGGCGCTGGAGGCCGGGACGACGCTGGCGCTGGCCAACAAGGAGTCGCTCGTGATGGGCGGCCCGCTCGTGCTGGGGAAAGCGAAGCCGGGGCAGATCGTGCCGGTCGACTCCGAGCACAGTGCGCTCGCGCAGTGCTTGCGCGGGGGCACTCCCGACGAGGTGCGTCGGCTGGTGCTGACCGCCAGCGGTGGCCCGTTCCGGGGCCGGACCCGCGCGGAGCTCGCCGAGGTGACGCCGGCGCAGGCCATGGCGCACCCCACCTGGGACATGGGACCGGTCATCACCATCAACTCCGCGACCCTGGTCAACAAGGGGCTGGAGGTGATCGAGGCTCATCTGCTCTTCGGCATCCCCTACGACCGGATCGAGGTCGTGGTGCACCCGACGAGCGTCGTGCACTCGATGGTGGAGTTCGTCGACGGCTCGACGCTGGTCCAGGCGAGCCCCCCGACGATGCTGATCCCGATCGCACTCGGCCTCGCGTGGCCGGAGCGGGTGCCCGACGCGGCACCGGCGGTGGACTGGACGCGGCCGGAGACCTGGCAGTTCCTTCCGCTCGACGACGAGGCGTTCCCCGCCGTGGCGCTGGCCCGGGAGGCGGGGGAGCGGGGCGGTACCGCCCCGGCCGTCTACAACGCGGCCAACGAGGTCGCGGTCGACGCGTTCCGGACCGGTCGGCTGGCGTTCCCCGGCATCGTCGACGTGGTGGCCGGTGTCCTGGCCGCCCACGACGCGCCGGCGCCCTCGCCCTCCCTCGACGACGTGCTCGACGCCGACGCCTGGGCGCGTGAGACCGCCACCGTGCTCGTCGAGGCGGCGCCGGCGACCGCCGGCGGATGACCGGGCACCGGCGTCTCGACAACCGGCCCAGCCGCCGACGACGTACCCTCAGGGGGACGGCTCTGCCTCGACGACGCGCCCGGTGCGGACGCGCATGGCGAGGGGAGGCCGCCGGCACCGCCATCGCCCGGGCCCCGGCCCCCTGATCGAGGACAGCAGCTCACCCCATCATGGACAACGCAGCATGACCGCCCTGCTCTACCTGCTCGGCGTCGTCGTCTTCGCGGCGGCGATCCTGGCGTCGATCGGGCTCCACGAGCTCGGCCACCTGATCCCGGCGAAGCGGTTCGGCGGCAAGGTGACCCAGTACTTCATCGGCTTCGGGCCGACGGTGTGGAGCCGACAGGTCGGTGAGACCGAGTACGGCGTCAAGGCGATCCCGCTCGGCGGCTACGTCAAGATCGTCGGGATGCTGCCGCCCGGCGCCGTCGAGCTCGCCGACGAGTTGACTGACGAGCTCGACGCCGACGGCCGTGTCATTGGGCAGGTGGTCCGGGTCCGCAAGTCCAACACCGGCATGTTCACCCAGCTGGTCTCGGACGCGCGGGCGGCCGAGTGGGAGACGATCCAACCCGAGGACGCCGACCGCCTCTTCTACAAGTTCTCGTGGTGGAAGAAGGTCATCGTCATGGGCGGCGGCCCGACGGTGAACATCCTCATCGCCTTCCTCATCTTCACCGGCGTCTTCGCGACCTACGGCAACCCGGGCGACCAGACGATCGAGACCACCGTCCGGGAGGTCCAGGCCTGCGTGATCCCCGCGGAGGAGGACGGCCGTGCCTGCACCGAGCAGGAGCTGGCGGACTCCCCGGCCCCGGCCTACAGCGCCGGGATGCGGCCCGGCGACCGGATCGTCTCCTTCAACGGCACCGAGGTGACGTCGTGGGAGCAGGTCCAGTCCCTGGTGCGCGCCAACGGCAGTGGCGAGGCCGAGATCGTCGTCGAGCGCGACGGCGCGGAGCGCACGCTCCACACCAACACGACGGTCACCCCCCGATTCCTGGAGGCGGACGACGAGAAGCCGACCGAGGTCGGCTTCCTCGGCGTGGTGCCCGGTTCCCACCCGACCACCGGCGGCGTGGTCTACACCGTCGAGCAGATGGGCCACATGACCGTCGAGGTCGTGAAGTCCCTGGCCACGCTGCCCGCGAAGGTCTGGGGGGTCGCCAAGGCGATCGTCGGCCTCGAGGAGCGCGACCCGATGGGCCCGGTCAGCATCGTCGGCGGCGGCCGGCTGGCCGGCGAGACCGCCGCCCACGACGAGATCCCCGTGGACGGCAAGGTCGTCTCGCTGTTCCTGCTCATCGCCGGCTTCAACTTCTTCATCGGCATGTTCAACTTCGTGCCGCTGCTGCCGCTCGACGGCGGTCACATCGCCGGGGCGTTCTGGGAGGCCCTGCGGCGGGGCTGGGCCCGGCTGCGCCGTCGCCCCGACCCCGGGTACGTCGACGTGGCGAAGCTGCTGCCGATCGCGTACGTCGTCGGCATGGCGGTGCTCGTCATGGGCGTCGTGCTGATCGTCGGCGACCTGGTCGTGCCGGTGCACCTGGAGTCCTGAGCGGCGGGCCCGGGCCCGGCCCGGCCGGATCAGCCGGCGTACTGCGGGTCGGTCGGCGCCACCCACTGCACGAGCTGGTAGATCACCCCGTTGGGGTCGGCCATCTGGAAGTAGCGCTCGCCCCAGGGCTCGGTCTCGATCGGGGTGACCACGTCGACCCCCTGGTCCCGCAGTCGTTCGTAGTCGGCGTCGATGTCCTCGACGGTGAAGACCACGAGCAGCCCGTCGGCGCGACCGGCGGCGGACGCCGGCTTGAAGGTCGACAGCCCGGTGCGCAGGTAGATGAGGTGGCAACCCGACTCGGGGTGGGCCAGGGAGCAGAACCCGTCGGCGGACATCTCCTCGGTGAAGCCCAGGTGCCGCTGCACCCAGGCGGCGGAGGCCTCGACGTCGGGGACGTTGAGGGAGACGGCAGTGGCGGTGATGCGCATGGAGAAGCTCCTGTCCTCGTTCACTGTACGACGTACAGTGTACAACGTATAACGAACCTGTGACAGAATGGTTCCCGTGACCGCCCGCACCGGCTCCGGCGAGCCCAGCCGCACGCTCGCTCTGCTGTGGGGCGAGCCGACCGGAGCCTCGGACGCGCCGCGGCGCAAGGGCCCGGCCCGGTCGGTGACGCCGGCGCAGATCGTCGACGCGGCGCTCGCGCTCGCCGACGCGGAGGGGCTGGCCGCGGTGACGATGCGGGCGGTGGCCGATCGCGTGGGCGTCTCGGCGATGTCGGTCTACACCTACGTCCCGGGCAAGCCCGAGCTGCTCGACCTGATGGTCGATGCCCGCTACGCGCGGATGCGCCGCGAGCCGTGGGCGGGGGAGACCTGGCGGGAGCGGCTCGCCGACGTGGCGCTGGCCAACCGGGCCCTGCTCACGGCCCATCCGTGGCTCACCGAGGTGGCTGCGCTGAGCCGGCCGCCGCTCGGGCCGGGGGTGATGGCGAAGTACGAGCACGAGCTCGCCGCTTTCGACGACGCCGGACTGACGGACGTCGACACGGACGCCGCACTGAGCCATCTGCTCGGGTTCGTGCAGTCGCACTGCCGGTCCGCGCACGACGCGGCTCGGGTCGGCACCGACGCGGCGATGAGCGACGCCGAGTGGTGGGCGGCCAACCAGCCCCTGCTCGCGCGGGCGTTCGACCCGGCGGCCTACCCCCGCGCGGTCCGGATCGGTGCTGCGGCCGGTGCGGCCCAGGGCAGCGCGTGGAGTGCCGAACGGGCGTGGGAGTTCGGCCTGGCGCGGACGCTCGACGGCCTGGCCGCTCTCATCGAGGGCGCCGGCTGAGGTGCCTGCGCATCGCGCTCGTCACGACTCCGGCGATGGCGCCCGGTGCCGGGGGAGCCTCTAATCTTGACGTCATGACGTCGATCAGCCTCGGCATGCCGGAAGCGCCCCCGCCGGTGCTCGCCCCCCGCCGCCCGACCCGCCAGATCCGGGTCGGCAAGGTCGGGGTCGGCAGCGACCACCCGATCTCGGTGCAGTCGATGACCACGACGCTGACCTCCGACGTCAACACCACCCTCCAGCAGATCGCCGAGCTGACCGCCGCCGGCTGCGACATCGTCCGCGTCGCGTGCCCGAGCCAGGACGACGCCGAGGCGCTGCCCGAGATCGCCCGGCACAGCCAGATCCCCGTCATCGCCGACATCCACTTCCAGCCGAAGTACGTCTTCGCCGCGATCGAGGCCGGCTGCGCGGCGGTCCGGGTCAACCCGGGCAACATCAAGAGGTTCGACGACCAGGTCAAGGAGATCGCCGCCGCGGCCCGGGACCACGGCACGTCGATCCGGATCGGCGTCAACGCCGGATCTCTCGACAAGCGGCTGCTGGAGAAGTACGGCAAGGCCACGCCCGAGGCGCTGGTCGAGTCGGCCGTGTGGGAGGCGAGCCTCTTCGAGGAGCACGGCTTCCGCGACTTCAAGATCTCGGTCAAGCACAACGACCCGGTCGTGATGGTGCGCGCCTACGAGCTGCTCGCCGAGGCCGGTGACTGGCCGCTGCACCTCGGCGTGACCGAGGCCGGGCCCGCGTTCCAGGGCACGATCAAGTCAGCCACCGCGTTCGGCGCGCTGCTCTCGCGCGGCATCGGCGACACGATCCGGGTCTCCCTCTCGGCGCCGCCGGTCGAGGAGGTCAAGGTCGGCATCCAGATCCTGCAGTCGCTCAACCTGCGCCCCCGCAAGCTCGAGATCGTCTCCTGCCCGTCGTGCGGCCGCGCCCAGGTCGACGTCTACACGCTCGCCGAGCGGGTGACCGCCGGTCTCGACGGCCTCGAGGTCCCACTCCGTGTCGCGGTCATGGGCTGTGTGGTCAACGGTCCCGGTGAGGCGCGGGAGGCCGACCTCGGCGTCGCGTCGGGCAACGGGAAGGGACAGATCTTCGTCAAGGGCGAGGTCATCAAGACCGTGCCCGAGTCCGAGATCGTCGAGACGCTGATCGAGGAGGCGATGAAGCTCGCCGAGTCGATGGAGCCGGTCGAGGGCGCGGAGCCCAGCGTCTCGGTCTCCTGAGGGCCGGCGCGGCTGGAAGGCCCTAGGGTGGTCGCGTGTTGACCACCCGGCACGGCGTGCGCGTCCTCGCGCAGGCCGATCTCCCCGCGTTCGTCGCTCTCGCGGGTCGTGACCCGGTCGTCAACGTGTTCGCGATCCACCGCGCCCACACCACGAACCTCGAGCCGCGCTGGCTCGGCGGCGAGATGTGGGGCCGGTTCGAGGGCGGCCACCTGGTGGCCGCCTGCCATGTCGCCGCCAACCTGGTGCCGGTCCAGGCCACGCCGGAGGACGCGATGGTCTTCGCCGGGCGCGCACTGGCCCGGCGCCGTACCGCCTCCACCATCGTGGGGCCGCAGGACGCCGTCCGGGCGTTCTGGGACGAGGTCCGCCCCGAGTGGGGGCACCCGCGCGACGTCCGCTGGGACCAGCGCCACCTCGCCATCGAGACCGAGCCGCTGGTCGCGCCCGATCACGGCGTCCGCTGCGGGACCCAGGACGACCTGCGCACGCTCTACCCGGCCTGCGTCGCGATGTACACCGAGGAGGTCGGCGTCTCGCCGGAGCTCGGCGGGGGAGCCGACCTCTACCGTGCGCGGGTCGCGCAGCTGGTGGGTCGCGCCTGGTCCTTCGTCCGGTACGACGGCGACGAGCTGGTCTTCAAGGCCGAGGTCGCCTGCGCCACCGCCGACGCCGCCCAGGTCCAGGGCGTCTGGGTCCCGCCGCACCGCCGCGGCCAGGGGATCGCGACGGCCGGCATGGCAGCTGTCGTGCGGCAGGTGCGGGCCCGGATCGCGCCGACGGTGTCGCTCTACGTCAACGACTGGAACCACGCGGCCCGCGCGGCCTATGAGCGGGTCGGGTTCACCGAGACCGCGCGGTTCGCGACCGTCATGTTCTGACCACTACCGCTCGCCCAGGCGCGGAAGCCCGCTCCACAGCAGCCGGGGCGCGACGTCCGTGACCTCCTCGAGGGTGGCCGCCGGATGCTCCTGCCACCAACGGGCGACGCCGTCGACACCCCGTGATGAGGAGCTCGACCGCCACCTCGGCCCCGGTGGATCCGGGAGGGAGTCCGGAGCGGGCGAGGTCCGGCCCGTGCCCTCACGTTTGATACCGCATGGGCACGCGCTCGCCCGAACCCCCTGGGTGCGTGCCCCGATACCGGTTCGTGCGCCGGGGCACCGCGCCGTAGGCTTCGCCCCGTGCTGATGCGGATGTCGACCCTGTTCGTCCGGACCCTGCGAGAGGACCCCGCGGACGCGGAGGTCCCGAGCCACCGGCTGCTCCTGCGTGCCGGCTACATCCGCCGCGCCGCGCCGGGCATCTACACCTGGCTGCCGCTCGGCCTGGCCGTGCTGCGCAAGATCGAGGGCATCATCCGCGACGAGATGAACGGCATCGGCGCGCAGGAGGTCACCTTCCCCGCGCTGCTGCCGCGCGAGCCCTACGAGGCGACCGGCCGCTGGACCGAGTACGGCGACAACATCTTCCGGCTCCAGGACCGCAAGGGCGGTGACTACCTGCTCGGCCCCACGCACGAGGAGATGTTCACGCTCCTCGTCAAGGACATGTACGGCTCCTACAAGGACCTGCCGCTCAGCCTCTACCAGATCCAGACCAAGTACCGCGACGAGGCGCGTCCGCGTGCCGGCCTGCTCCGCGGCCGCGAGTTCACCATGAAGGACTCCTACTCCTTCGACGTCAGCGACGCGGGCCTCGACGCGTCGTACCAGCGGCACCGCGACGCCTACGTCCGGATCTTCGACCGCCTCGGCTTCGACTACGCCATCGTCCGCGCCACCGCCGGCGCGATGGGCGGCTCGAAGTCGGAGGAGTTCCTCGCCAAGGCCGCGGTCGGCGAGGACACCTACGTGCGCTGCACCAGCTGCGACTACGCCGCCAACGTCGAGGCGGTCAAGGTCCGTCCGCCCGCGGCGACGTCGACGGAGGCCAACAGTTGGGGCGACGCGCCCGCCGCCCACGCGGAGGCGACCCCCGACACCCCGACCATCGACAGCCTGGTCGACCACCTCAACACGGCCTTCGCGCGCGAGGACCGTCCGTGGACCGCGGGCGACACGCTCAAGAACGTGCTCGTCGTGCTCAAGCACCCCGACGGCACCCGCGAGCCGCTGGCCATCGGCCTGCCCGGCGACCGCGAGGTCGACCAGAAGCGGCTCGAGGGCCAGCTGGAGCCGATCGAGGTCGAGCCCATGGGCGAGGCCGAGCTGGCGAAGCACCCTGCGCTGGTCAAGGGCTACATCGGGCCCGGCGTCCTCGGGGAGGAGGGCGCGAGCGGCATCCGCTACCTCGTCGACCCGCGCGTCGCGGAGGGCACCCGCTGGGTGACCGGCGCCGACGTCGCCGGCTCCCACGTGATCGACCTGGTCGCCGGTCGCGACTTCACGGCCGACGGCACCATCGAGGCCGCCGAGGTCCGTGACGGCGACGCCTGCCCGAACTGCGAGGACGGCACCCTGGAGTCCGCGCGCGGCATCGAGATGGGCCACGTCTTCCAGCTCGGCCGCAAGTACGCCGAGGCGCTCGACCTCAAGGTCCTCGACGAGAACGGCAAGCTGGTCACCGTCACGATGGGCTCCTACGGCATCGGCGTCACCCGCGCGGTGGCCGCGATCGCCGAGGACACCCTCGACGAGATCGGCCTGTGCTGGCCGCGCCACGTCGCCCCGGCCGACGTGCACGTCGTCGCCGCGGGCAAGGAGGAGGCGGTGTTCGCCGCCGCCGAGGAGCTCGTGGCCGGGCTCACGGCGGCCGGACTCGACGTCATCTACGACGACCGCGCGGGCAAGATCAGCCCCGGCGTGAAGTTCAAGGACGCCGAGCTGATCGGCGTCCCGACCATCGTGACCGTCGGCCGCGGCGTGGCCGACCCCGACAACAGGGTGATCGAGGTCAAGGACCGTCGCACCGGCGAGCGCCAGGAGGTCGCCCTCGACGGCGCGGTCGACGCGCTCGTGGGCATCGTGCGCGGCTGAGCACGGCCGGGGGCCGGTCATCTAGGGTTCCCGCATGGCTATCGAGGCGGTCATCTTCGACTGGGGCGGCACGCTGACCGCCTGGCACGACATCGACTTCCACGCGGAGTCGCTCGCCCTCGCCCAGGCCGTGCTGACCACGCCCGACAGGTCCGACGACCACCATGCCCACGCGGCCCGCCTGCACGAGGCCGGGAGCGTGATCTGGGGGCGTAGCCGCGACCACCAGCAGAGCGCGACGATCGCCGACCTGTTCGACGCGGCGGGGCTCGAGCACGATCCGGACCTGCTCGACGCCTACTACGGGTTCTGGGAGCCGCACACCCTCACCGACCCCGACGTCGCGCCACTGTTCGCCTGGCTGCGCGGGGAGGGGATCAAGGTCGGGGTGCTCTCCAACACGATCTGGCCGCGGGCCTGGCACCGCGGGTTCTTCGAGCGGGACGGTGTCCTCGAGTTGATCGACGGCGACGTCTACACGAGCGAGGTGCCCTGGACGAAGCCGTCGCCCGACGCGTTCCGCGCCGCGATGGACGCGGTCGGCGTGACCGACCCGGCTGCCTGCGTGTACGTCGGCGACCGGCTCTTCGACGACGTCTGGGGTGCGCAGAACGCCGGGATGCGCGCGGTCCACGTGCCGCACAGCGCCATCCCGGCCGAGCAGGTCGGGCATACGGAGGGGGAGCCGGACGCGGTCGCCCGCCGCCTCGCCGATCTGCCCGGGCTGCTGACGCCCTGGCGCTGAGCCCTCCGGAGGCGGTCTGTCACGCTCAGGGGAGGGCTCCTCGATCTGCAGGTTTGTGCAGTGCACATTTATGAGGATCGCGATCACGGGCTCCCGGTCCCGTTCTGTTGCATGATTGTGCACACGGCGATCGGCGAGCCCCACCTCTCCCGTCGTCAATGACCGTTGTCCCCGGTCACCAGCGGTTCGCGACCCCGACTTCGGGGGACGTCTCGGGAGTTCCCCGAACGTCGGAGGTCGCGAACCGTTGTTCTTTTTTGTTGGCGCGAGCGTGTCGGAGACCGGCCTCGCCGCCCGGACCTCGCTGCGCTCGGCCCACGGGCTTCGCCCGGTGCGGCTGCGCCGCCGTCCGCCACGCTGCCGCGCGTTCGTCGGCGCGAGCGTGTCGGAGACCAGCCTCGCCGCCCGGACCTCGCTGCGCTCGGCCCACGGGCTTCGCCCGGTGCGGCTGCGCCGCCGTCCGCCACGCTGCCGCCGCGAGCGGGCCGGCTCAGAGGCCGGGCAGCCGGTCCGGTCGGGCCCCGAAGCCCAGTCCACGCACGGCGGCGTCGAGCAGCGCGGCGATCGCCCAGGCGCGGGCGTCGTCGGTGGTGCTGGCCACCAGGTAGGCGTAGGTTGCCGCCGCCGCCTCCTCGAGCTCGCGGGCCCGGGTGGTGACCACCGCCGGCGTACCGAGGTCGGCGGGCAGGCCGTAGCCGGGCTCCGCCGTGACCGGCTCCGCGCCCGCGGCCCGCAGCCGGGCCATCAGCTCGTCGCGCCGCGTCCGGTGGACGGCGTACGCCGAGGTGACGGCGCCGTAGAGAGCCGGGTTGCCGGACTCCGAGGTCTGGCCGCCCAGCGCGCCGTACACGAAGACGGCCGCGTGCTCGGCCGCCAGCGTCGTCTGGAGAGCGGCGACCGCGGCGTCGGGCTCCTCGGGACCCGCCCCGGGGGGCGGCGTGGTCGGTGTCGCCGTCATGGGAGGACCGCCTGCTGCTGGGCCAGCGAGGCCGCCATGGCGGCCAGGACCTGGGCGAGGGCACCGCTGTGGGCCTGTTGTGCCGCCTCGACCAGGCGGTGCTGCAGCTCGGCCTCCGCGGCGAGCAGGGCTGCCCACGCCTGCTGGGCGTCGCCCGGGACCTCGGGCGCATCGGCGGCGACGCTGCCGCCCAGCTCGGCTGCGTGGGCGTCGTGGATCCGGGCCAGCCGGGCGCCGGCCCTGCCCAGGCCCGGGGTCGTCGCGGCGGCGGCTGCGGTCGCTGTGGCCAGGGCGCCGGTCGCCGAGATCGCCTCGACGACGCCCTCGACGAGGGTGCTGTCCGCGTCTGCCGCGGGAGCGGTCGGCGTGACCGCGCCCGACACGCCCGGGTCGTCGTCGTCGCCGAGGACGTCGTCGATCAGGTCGCAGCCCGCGAGGACCAGCGCCGCGCTGCCGATCCCGCCGGCGAGGACCAGGCGTCGCGAGACGGACGGGGGACTGTCGGGCACCCGGTGACCCTATATCGGCGGGTAGGGTGGGCCCCGCACAGCCACAACAGGACACGGGGAGGACTCGCCCATGGGTACTCATTCCGCTCAGGGAGCGACAGCAGAGCGGATCGAGCACGTCCTCGTCGCTCCGCTCGCCGAGCTCGGCCTCGATCTGGAGGCCGTCGAGCTCACCCCGGCGGGGAAGCGTCGCGTGCTGCGGATCGCCGTCGACACCGACGGCGGGCTCACGCTCGACGACGTCGCCGCGGCGACCAAGGCGATCGACCGGGTCCTGGAGGACGACGGCCCCGACGGCGCCGCGAAGGCCCTCGGGGAGCTGCCCTACACGCTGGAGGTCACCTCCCGCGGGGTCGACCGGCCGCTGACGTTGCCGCGCCACTGGCGCCGCAACGAGGGCCGGCTGGTCAAGGTGTCGCTCGTCGACGACGAGACCGTGACCGGCCGGATCGGCGCGTCCGACGACGACGGCGTCGTGCTGGACGTCGCCGGTGCCGAGCGGCGGGTCCCCTACGGCGACGTGGGCAAGGCGCTGGTGCAGATCGAGTTCAACCGCAAAGACCGCACGACTGACAAGGACGCCGACTGATGGACATCGACCTCAGCATCCTCCGGACGCTGGAGCGCGAGAAGGAGATCAAGTTCGACGTCCTCGTCGAGGCGATCGAGCAGGCGCTGCTCACCGCGTACCACAAGACCGAGGGCTCGGTCGCCCAGGCGCGGGTCGAGCTGAACCGCAAGACCGGGCACGTCACCGTCCTGGCCGCCGAGCTCGACGCCGAGGGCACCAAGATCGGCGAGTACGAGGACACCCCCGACGGCTTCGGCCGGATCGCGGCGACCACTGCCAAGCAGATCATGCTGCAGCGCCTGCGCGACGCCGAGGACGAGATCAAGTTCGGTGAGTTCTCCGGCAAGGAGGGCGACATCATGTCCGGCGTCATCCAGCAGGGGCGCAATCCCGACGACGTGCTCGTCGATCTGGGCCGGATCGAGGCGCACCTGCCCGCCAGCGAGCGGGTCCCGGGCGAGAGCTACGCGCACGGCACCCGGATCAAGTGCCTCGTGATCTCCGTCCGCAAGGGCATGCGGGGACCCCAGGTCACGCTGTCGCGCTCGCACCCCAGCCTGGTGAAGAAGCTGTTCGCCCTGGAGGTCCCCGAGATCGCCGACGGCACCGTCGAGATCGCCGCGATCGCCCGCGAGGCCGGTCACCGCACCAAGATCGCGGTCAAGTCGACCGTCTCCGGCGTCAACGCCAAGGGCGCCTGCATCGGGCCGATGGGCCAGCGGGTCCGCAACGTCATGGCCGAGCTGGGTGGCGAGAAGATCGACATCGTCGATTGGTCCGACGAGCCGGCGAAGCTGGTCGCGAACGCGCTCTCGCCGGCCCAGGTCCAGTCGGTGACGGTCGTCGACGAGGCCGCCCGCTCGGCGCGGGTCGTCGTCCCCGACTTCCAGCTGTCGCTCGCGATCGGCAAGGAGGGCCAGAACGCCCGCCTCGCCGCGCGCCTCACGGGCTGGCGGATCGATATCCACTCGGACGAGGAGGCGTAGACCCCCGCCGGGTCGCGTCGGACCGGTCCCGGTTCGTGAAGTCGGCCACCCAACGGGTAGAGTCGACCCTTGGTGGCACGCCGACTGAATTCCCCTGCGCGACCTGACGACCTCCCGGTGACGGGACCCGTCCGGACCTGCATCGGATGCCGGGAGCGGGCCAGCAGAAGCGAGTTGTTGCGGGTGACCGCCGGCTCGGGCACCGACGGCCACGCGGTCGTCGTACCCGATCCCGACGGCACCGCGCCGGGGCGTGGAGCGCACCTGCACCCCACGACCGGTTGCTACGACCTCGCGGTACGGCGGAAGGCCTTCTCCCGCGCGCTCCGGATCAACCCGGGCGCGGGTGGGCTCTCCAACGTGCCGGTCGGGGAGTACATCACCACCCAGGCAGCGACAACTCGGACCGATCCGACCGACAGAGACTGGAGCAACAGCTCATGAGCACTCGATGAGTACCTCGCGATGAGCCAGTTCGTTCTGCACCACCCACCAACGGTCTGAGATCCACCCCGGGTCTGGGCCAGAAGGAGAACCGTGGCCAAGACCCGAGTTTCCGAACTCGCGAAGCAGTACGGCATCAAGAGCGCCGATGCGCTCAAGATGCTGAGTGACATCGGAGAGTTCGCCAAGACTGCGTCCTCGAGCATCGAGCTTCCTGCCGTCAAGAAGTTCGAGGCGACCTATGGAGCCGACCTCCTCGCGAAGATGAAGCCGGCCGCCGAGCCGGGTGGCGAGGCGGCGAAGCCGGCTCCCAAGGCTCCGGCGAAGAAGGCTGACGCCGCGCCCGCCCCCGAGGCACCGGCTGCTGCGACGCCCGCTCCCGCCGAGGCCCCCGCCGCCGAGAGCCCGGCCCCACGGCCGGGTGGCCCCCGGCCGGGCCCGCGCCCGGCGCCGACCAAGGCTCCCGCCGCGTCCGAGGTGCCCGAGGCACCCGAGGTGCCGGTGGCTCCGGTCGAGGAGAAGCCCGCCGCTGCCGCGGCTCCGGCTGCTCCCGAGGCACCGACCGCGTCGGCCAGGCCGGCCGCGCCGAAGCCTCCGACGCCGAAGGCCCCGGCCCCCGCGCCGCGACCGGTCGGCAAGCCCAGCGGCACCCCGCGTCCGGGCAACAACCCGTTCGCACCCAGCCAGGGCATGGGCCGTCGTCCCGCTCCGCCGCCGCGCGAGGGCGAGGCCGGTCCGGCCGGCCCGCGTCCGCCGGCGTCCGCGGGTGGCGGCGGTCGTCCCGGCATGCCGCGTCCCAACCCGGCGATGATGCCGAAGTCCGCCGGCTCGTTCGGTCAGGGCGGTCCCGGTGGTCCTGGCGGCCGCGGCGGTCCGGGCGGTCCCGGTCGTCCCGGTCCCGGTGGTCGTGGCCCGGGTGGTCCCGGTCGGGCCGGTGCGCCCGGTCGCGGCGGCCCCGGCGCGGGCGCCGGTGCTCCCGGTGGTCGTGGCCCCGGTGGCTTCGGCCCCGGTGGCGGCGGTCGTCCCGGTGGCGGTGGTCGTCCCGGTCAGCGTGGCCAGACCCAGGGTGCCTTCGGTCGCCCGGGCGGTCCCGCCCGGCGTGGCCGCAAGTCCAAGCGGGCGCGTCGCCAGGAGTTCGAGGCCATGGAGGCCCCGACGATCGGCGGCATGCGGGTCCGCAAGGGCAACGGCGAGACGATCCGTCTCGCCCGGGGCTCCTCGCTGACCGACTTCGCCGAGAAGATCGGCGTCGACGCGGCCTCGTTGGTGCAGATGCTGTTCCACCTCGGTGAGATGGTGACCGCCACCCAGTCGGTGGGCGACGAGACGCTGGAGCTGCTCGGTGACGAGCTCAACTACGTCGTCGAGGTCGTCTCCCCGGAGGACGAGGACCGCGAGCTGCTCGAGTCGTTCGACATCGAGTTCGGCGCCGACGAGGGCAGCGAGGACGACCTGGTCGTCCGCCCGCCCGTCGTGACCGTCATGGGTCACGTCGACCACGGAAAGACCAAGCTCCTCGACGCGCTCCGCGACGCCAACGTCGTGGCAGGCGAGGCCGGTGGCATCACCCAGCACATCGGTGCCTACCAGGTCCACACCGAGGTCGACGGCAATGACCGCCGGATCACCTTCATCGACACCCCGGGTCACGAGGCGTTCACCGCCATGCGTGCCCGTGGTGCCCAGGCGACCGACATCGCCATCCTGGTGGTCGCGGCCGACGACGGCGTCATGCCGCAGACGGTCGAGGCGCTCAACCACGCCAAGGCGGCCAACGTGCCGATCGTGGTCGCGGTCAACAAGATCGACAAGGAGAGCGCGGACCCGACCAAGGTCCGTGGCCAGCTCTCCGAGTACGGCCTGGTGCCCGAGGAGTACGGCGGCGACGCGATGTTCGTCGACGTGTCCGCCAAGGCGGGGCTCAACCTCGACAAGCTGCTCGAGGCGGTCGTGCTCACGGCCGACGCGTCCCTCGACCTGCGGGCCAACCCGGTGCAGGACGCGCAGGGTCTCGTGGTCGAGGCGCACCTCGACCGTGGTCGCGGCCCGGTCGCGACGATCCTGGTCCAGCGCGGCACGCTGCGGGTCGGCGACTCGATCGTCGCCGGTCCGGCGCACGGTCGCGTCCGCGCCATGCTCGACGAGCACGGCAACGAGCTGACCGAGGCCGACCCGGCCCGGCCCGCGATGGTTCTCGGTCTCTCGTCCGTCCCGGGCGCCGGCCAGAACTTCATCGTGGTCGAGGACGACCGGATGGCGCGTCAGATCGCCGAGAAGCGTGAGGCGCGCGAGCGCGCGGCCATGCAGGCCAAGCGCCGCGTGCGTCGTACCCTCGAGGACTTCATGGCCTCCATGGAGAAGGGCGAGAGCCAGGAGCTCAACCTCATCCTCAAGGGCGACGTGTCCGGTTCGGTCGAGGCCCTCGAGGACGCGCTGGCGCAGATCGACGTGGGCGAGGAGGTCAGCCTCCGGGTCATCGACCGTGGTGTCGGTGCGATCACCGAGACCAACGTCGACCTGGCTGCCGCATCCGACGCGATCATCATCGGCTTCAACGTCCGCCCCCAGGGCAAGGCGGGGCAGATGGCCGAGAAGGAGGGCGTCGAGATCCGCTACTACTCGGTCATCTACCAGGCGATCGAGGAGATCGAGGCGGCCCTCAAGGGCATGCTCAAGCCGGAGTACGAGGAGAACACCCTCGGCCAGGCGGAGATCCGCGCGATCTTCCGCTCCTCCAAGATCGGCAACATCGCGGGCTGCATGGTCATCGACGGCGTCATCCGGCGCAACGCGAAGGTCCGGGTGCTGCGCGACGGTGCGGTCATCGCCGACAACATCGACCTGGCCTCGCTCAAGCGGGAGAAGGACGACGCGGCGGAGGTCCGGGAGGGCTTCGAGTGCGGTCTCGTGCTCAAGAACTTCCAGGACATCAAGGAGGGCGACATCGTCGAGGCCTTCGAGATGCGGGAGATCCCGCGGAGCTGACGCTCTGAAGGGCGAGGCGCTCGCTTCGCTCGCACTGATTGGCTGTTCCGCCGGGCCAGGCGGCCGGATTCGCTCGTACCTCGCGAATGCGGCCGCGGCCCGGCGGTCAGCCTCGCTCGCTGGCGCTCGCTTCGGTTGAGGCGAGCGCTGTCGGGTTCTGCACGCCACGACTTTCTGATAGGACTCGACCATGGCCAGCCCGCGGGTACGCAAGATCGCCGACCGGATCCAGGTGATCGTCGCCGAGATGCTCGAGCGGCGGATCAAGGACCCGCGGCTTCGCCAGGACAGTGGGCACCTCGTCACGATCACCGAGGTCCGCCTCACCGGCGACGCGCAGAACGCCACCATCTACTACACCGTGCTCGGGGAGAACGCCGACCTGCAGGCGACCGCGATCGCGCTGGAGTCGGCCAAGGGTGTGCTGCGCGCCGAGGTCGGCAAGCAGCTCGGCATGCGGCACGTCCCGACCCTGGCCTTCGAGTTCGACGGGGTCCCGGAGACGGCGCGCCATCTCGACGAGGTGCTGGCCCGCGCTCGCGAGGCGGACGCGGCCGTCGCCGCCGCCCGGGCCGGTGCCCAGCCGGCGGGCGAGGCCGACCCGTACAAGAAGCCGCGCGAGGCCGAGCCCGACGAAGAGGCCGAGGACGCCGAGTGACCGCCGCCGGCGTGCCGTCGGGCATCGTCGTCGTCGACAAGCCCGCCGGCATGACCTCGCACGCCGTCGTCTCGCGGGTGCGCCGGGCCGTCGGCACCCGCAAGGTGGGCCATGCCGGCACCCTCGACCCGATGGCCACCGGCGTGCTCGTGCTGGGCGTCGAGCGGGCCACCCGGCTGCTCGGCCACCTGATGCTCACCGAGAAGGCGTACGACGCCACGGTGCGCCTGGGCGCGGCGACGTCCACGGACGACGCGGAGGGCGAGGTCGTCGCCGAGGCGCCGGCCGGCCACCTGCCGCCCGAGCTCGTCCTGGCCGAGTTCGAGAAGCAGGTCGGCGAGATCCTCCAGGTGCCGACCGCGGTCAGCGCGATCAAGGTCGACGGCAAGCGTGCCTACCAGCGCGTGCGCGACGGTGAGCAGGTCGAGCTCGTGGCACGACCGGTGACCGTCCACGCGCTGCACGTCCACGACCAGCGGGTCGTGGACGACCGGCTGGACGTCGACATCACGGTCCGCTGCTCCAGCGGCACCTACATCCGGGCCATCGCGCGTGACGTCGGCGCCGCGCTCGGCGTCGGCGGACACCTGACCGCGCTGCGCCGTACCGCTGTCGGGCCGTTCACGCTCGAGGGCGCCGTCACCGACCTCGACGAGGTCACCGTCACGCCCCTGGCCGATGCCGCCCGCGCCACCTTCCCGGTGCTGGACCTCGACGCGGCACAGGCGCAGGCCGTCCGCTACGGCCGTCCGCTGCCGCTCGCGATCGACACGCTCACCGGGGTCTTCGCCCCGGACGGGGAGTTCCTCGCGCTCTACCGTCCCGAGGGCGGGGCCGCCCGACCGGCGGCCGTCTTCGTCGGCTGACCTTCGGTCCACGCCGCCGATGTGGGAGAGTTGCCGCCGTGCGAGTGTGGCGTGACTTCTCCGACGTGCCCCGCGATCTCGGTCGCACGGTCGTGACGATCGGGAACTTCGACGGCATGCACCTCGGTCACCAGCACGTCATCCGGCGAGCGCGCGAGATGGCGGCCGAGGTCGGCGCCACGACGCCCGTCGACGGCGTGGTCGCGGTGACCTTCGACCCCCACCCGATCGCGGTGCTCCGCCCCGAGCACGCGCCGCCCACCATCACCACCATCGACCA
Source organism: Nocardioides carbamazepini (assembly GCF_024614185.1). Classification (GTDB taxonomy): domain Bacteria; phylum Actinomycetota; class Actinomycetes; order Propionibacteriales; family Nocardioidaceae; genus Nocardioides; species Nocardioides carbamazepini. The sequence goes on along the minus strand of NZ_JAHTLF010000008.1, from coordinate 355,155 downwards.
GAGACTGCGGCTCCTCGGCGAGGCAGGCATCGACGACGTGCTCGTCATCCCGTTCTCCCGCGACATCGCCGCCTGGACGCCGGCGGAGTTCATCGACCGGATCCTGCTCGACACGCTGCACGCCAAGGCGGTCGTCGTCGGCGCCAACTTCCGGTTCGGCAACCGGGCCGCGGGCGACTGCAACCTGCTGCGCGCGGCCGGTGCCGAGCACGACTTCGTGCTGGAGGAGGTCAGCCTCGACGGTGGCCCCCAGGTGTGGTCGTCGACGTACGTCCGGACCTGTCTGGCCGCCGGCGACGTCACCGGCGCCGCCGAGGCGCTCGGCCGCGCGTTCACCGTCACCGGGATCGTCATCGAGGGCGACAAGCGGGGCCGCGAGCTCGGCTTCCCGACCGCCAACGTGCCGGTCCGCTCGGGTGCGGCCGCACCCGCCGACGGCGTCTACGCCGGACGGCTCACCCTGCTCGACGGCCCGGACGACGGTACGACCTACCCGGCGGCGATCAGTGTCGGCACCAACCCGACCTTCGCCGGGGAGCGCGAGCGCCGGGTCGAGTCGTACGTGCTCGACCGCACCGACCTCGAGCTCTACGGTCGGGAGGTCGAGGTCGCCTTCGTCGAGCGACTGCGGGGCATGGTGCGCTTCGACTCGGTGGAGGACCTGCTGACCGCGATGGCCGACGACGTCGACCGGGCGCGGGCGATCCTCGCGGACTGACGGGCTGTCCGACATGACCGGTGCGCAGGACGACGTCGCCGTCGCCGAAGGGTGGTTCGTCGACCACGGGCTGCCCTACTTCGTCGATGACGTGCGAGCCGGGGTGGCTCGCGGCCTGGGCCGTGGTCGCCTCGTCGGCGTCCTCGCGGCGGCGGTCCTGCTCGGCATCGCGGGCGGCTGCGGCGTCGCGGCCGGGCTCGGGGCGGCCGCCGGGGTCGGCGGCGGTCTCACCGTCGCCGGCATCGTGGCCGCCGTCTACGCCACGGCGACACTGCGGGCCTGGCTGATCGTCGGCTGGGCGGTGCGGCGCACACTCCGCTCCTTCGGCCTCGTCCTTCCGCTGGTGACCCGGGCGCTGCCGCTGCTCCTGCTGTTCATCACGTTCCTGTTCATCAACGCCGAGGTGTGGCAGGTCGCGGCCAGCCTCGACGGCGGTGTGCTGTGGGTCGCGGTCCTGCTCTTCGCCGCGATCGCGGTCGGCTTCCTGCTCACCCGGCTCCCGGAGGAGCTGGACACCGTCGACGCCGGCCTGCGGGGCCTGGAGCGGGTCAACCTGCTCCTGGTGCTGCTCGTCGCCCAGGCCGTCCAGGTGCTGCTGCTCGCCCTCGCGGTGTTCGCGTTCTTCATCGTGTTCGGTGTCGTCGCGATGGAGCCGTCCGTCGTGAGCCAGTGGACGGGTGGCGCGCTGCACCCGCCCGACGGCCCGGTCGGCGACTGGCTCGGCGACCGGCTCAGCCTCGAGCTGCTGCGGGTGTCGACCTTCCTGGCGGCGTTCAGCGGGCTCTACTTCACCGTGTACGCCGTCACCGACGAGATGTACCGGACCCAGTTCTTCTCCGTGGTGCTGCGCGAGCTGGAGAGCGCGGTCACCGCCCGCTCGGCGTACCGGGCCCTGCGCGACGACGCGCCCGATGTGACCGATGTGACCGGCGAGCCCGACGGGGCAGGGCGGTGAGCACGCGGCTGCCCGTCGTGCTCGACTGCGACACCGGCACCGACGATGCCGTCGCCATCCTGCTCGCCGCACTGCATCCGCGCCTCGACCTGCTCGGCGTGACCACGGTCTGGGGCAACCACGACGTCCGGCACACCACCGACAACACGCTGCGGGTGCTCGACCTCGTGGACCGCGGCGGCGTCGGCGTCCACCCGGGCCGCAATGAGCCGGTCCGGCCGCGGCTCGAGCCGCTCCCGTCCGGACGGGCCGACCTGCCGCCGACCCTCGACCTGCCGGCGCCGACAGCCGCCGCGGGCGGCGACGCGGTCGAGTGGCTCGTCGCCACGCTGCGGGCGGCCACGGAACCCGTGGCGCTGGTCGCGACCGGACCGCTCACGAACCTCGCCGCGGCGCTGGCGGCCGACCGGTCGATCACCGGCTCGGTGGGCCGGCTGGTCGTGCTCGGTGGCACCCACCGCGAAGCCGGCGTGACGCCGTACGCCGAGCGGAACGTGTGGTGCGACCCCGAGGCCGCCGCCGACGTCCTCACGGCGCGCTTCCGCGACGTGCTGCTCGTGACGATGGACGCGACGTTCTCGGCCCCGCTGACAACGGTGGACGTCGCCCGGCTGCGCGCGCTCGGCACACCGGCCGGAGCGGCCGCCGCCTCCTTCGTCGCCGCCCGGATCGACTGGTACCGCCGGGACGCGGCGATGGCCGCGCTCGGGGGAGCGCCGCTGCACGACCCGCTCGCCGTGGCCGCGCTGGTCGACCCCGATCTGCTCACCACGCTGCGCGCCGGGGTACGCGTGGAGCGATCCGACCCGGCGACGTACGGTGCCACGCGCTTCGCGGCCGAGGCCGACGAGTCCCTCGGCCGGATGTCGGTAGCGGTCCGCGCCGACAAGGACCGCTACGTCGACCTGCTCTGCGCGACACTGGGGAGTCGGCCGGCTCGGTCGGAGTAGCGCGCGAGGTGGCGCGACGACCTCGTCGTGTCGTCCGCTCAGTCTTCGATGCGACCGCGCAGCTGCTTGGTCTGCCCGCGGCGGCGCTTGGCGTCGAGTCGCCTCTCCTTCGAGCCGCGGGTGGGCCTGGTGGCGCGTCGGCTCGGCGGGGGCGGGGCCAGGAGCTCGCGGACCCGGGCGGCGAGGCGCTCTCGAGCGGCCACCCGGTTGCGGTGCTGGGACCGGTGCTCGTGGGCGACCACGCTGATCGGCCCGTCGATCCGGGTGAGCAGCCGTGAGCGCTGGGTGTCGGTGAGCACGCCGGAGGCGGCCGGGTCCCAGACCAGCTCGACCCGGCTGTCGGTCGTGTTGACCGACTGTCCTCCCGGACCGGGGGAGCGGGAGAACCGCTCGACCAGCTCCGGGGCAGGGATGACCAGGCCTGCCGGAATCCCCGGCCCGGGCGCGACGACGAGGTCCACCGGTGCCTAGGACACCGTCACGGGCACGCCGGACAGCGCCGCGTTGCCCGACACGTCGAGCCGCTCGGGATCGGTGAGGTCGTTGATCGAGACGCCCGCGACACCGGCGGCGATGCCGAGGCGGGCCCCGGCACGGCCGTGGCCGTAGCCGTGGGGGAGGGAGACCACGCCGGGCATCACGTCCTCGGTCGCCGCCACCTCCACCGTCACCTCGCCGACCCGGGAGCGGACCGTGACGACGGCGCCGTCGGCGAGCCCGCGGGCGTCGAGGTCGGCGGGGTGCATGAGCAGCTGGTGGCGGGCCTTGCCGCGGGTGAGCCGGTCGGTGTTGTGCATCCACGAGTTGCAGTCGCGCTGGTGGCGGCGGCCGATGAGCAGCAGCTCGCCGTCGCGGGGGAGTGCCTGCTCACGCAGCCGGGCGATGTCGTCGGTGACGAGGGCGGGGACGGCGTCGATCCGGTGGTCCCGGGTCCGCAGTCGGTCGGGCAGCTGTCCGGGGCGCAGCGGCCCGAGGTCGACACCCTCGGGGTGGCGGCGCAGCTCGGTCAGCGTCGTCTGCGAGCGGCCGGTCCGCAGCAGCGTGCCGATCAGGAAGGTCGGGCTCAGCCGCATCCGGGCCGCGGCCGTGATCCGGCGCTTCAGCGGCGGCTTCCGCCGCCGACGCCGGGTCACCCGCAGGTAGAGGTCGCGGAAGATCTCCCAGTCGTGGCGCTGGTCGCGGCCCTTCGGGAACACCGCCGGCGTGAACCGTGCGGTGTTGCGCACCGCCAGCAGGTGGAAGACCAGGTCGTAGTGGTCGCGCTCCAGCAGGGAGGTCGGCGGCAGGATCACGTCCGCATGGCGGGTCGTCTCGTTGATGTAGAGGTCGATCGCGGCGTAGAAGTCGAGCCCCCGGATCGCCCGGTCCAGCGCGACCCCGTCCGGTGTCGAGAGCACCGGGTTGCCGGCGACGGTGAGCAGCGCCCGCACCTGTCCGTCACCGGGGGTCTCGATCTCCTCGCGCAGCACCGAGACCGGGAGCTCGCCGCCGAACTCGGGCGCCTGCCGCACGCGCGAGCGGTAGCGGTCGTGGTGCCCCCGACCGATCAGCCCCCGCCCGATCGCGTCGATCGCCGGGGTCGTCAGCAGCACCCCGCCCTCGCGGTCGAGGTTCCCGGTGACCAGGTTGATCATCTGGACCGCCCACTGGCACAAGGTCCCGAACTCCTGGGTCGACACACCGATCCGGCCGTATGCCGCCGCGCCGTCTGCCGCCGCGAAGTCCCGCGCGATCCGGCGGATCTCGTCCGCCGGTACGCCGCTCGCCTGCTCGGCCAGCTCCGGGGTGAAGCCGGCGACCAGCTCCTCGACGGCCGCCAGCCCGTCGACGTACGACGGAGGGTGGGTGCGGCCCTCGGCGAAGAGCACGTGCAGCAGGGCGAGCAGCACCCAGGCATCGGTGCCGGGCCGCACGAAGTGGTGCTCGTCGGCGACCTTCGCGGTCTCGGTGCGCCGGGGATCGAGCACGACCATCCGGCCGCCGCGGGCATGCAGCTCGCGCAGCCGTCCGGGGAAGTCCGGCACCGTCATCAGCGAGCCGTTGGACGCCATCGGGTTGGCGCCGAGCACCAGGAAGTAGGAGGTCCGGTCGATGTCGGGCACCGGCAGCAGCAGCTGATGGCCGTAGAGCAGGTAGCCGATCACCTGGTGGGGGAGCTGGTCGACCGAGGTCGCGCTGAACTTGTTGCGCGTCCGGAACGACTGCGCCAGCGCGACGCCGTGGGTCATCGCGCCGAGGCTGTGGACGTTGGGGTTGCCGAGGTAGATCGCCAGCGCGTCCTCCCCGTGGTCGTCGACCGTGGCCGCGAGTCGGTCGGCGACCAGGTCGAGCGCCTCGTCCCAGCCGATCTCCTCGAACCGTGCGTCGGCGCCGTCGCCGACGCGTCGTACCGGACGGCGCAGCCGGTCCGGGTCGGCGTGGATGTCACCGAGGGCGACGCCCTTGGGGCAGATGTGGCCGCGGGAGAGCGGGTCTGCGGGGTTGCCGCGGACGCCGGTCACCCGGCCACCGTCGACCGTCGGGTCGATGGTCAGCAGCAGGCCGCAGGTGGCCTCGCACAGGTTGCACACGCCGGTCCGTGTCTCCACGCTGGCATCGTCGCACAGCGATTCGGCCCCCTGTGACCACCGCTGTTAGCCTTGTGCGGTTGCCGTCAGAACGGCCGCGGACTAAGAGAGCTCCAGGATTTCAGGCTGGGGCGCCGCGCAACGAGCGAACAAGGAGTCCCCATGGCAGTCGGTACCGACGCTGAGACCAAGAAGAAGATCATCGCGGAGTACGCCACCGCCGAGGGCGACACGGGTTCGCCCGAGGTGCAGATCGCGCTTCTCTCGCACCGCATCAGCCACCTGACCGAGCACCTCAAGCAGCACAAGCACGACCACCACAGCCGTCGTGGCCTGCTGCTCCTCGTCGGCCAGCGCCGTCGTCTTCTCAACTATCTGAAGAAGACCGAGATCGAGCGCTACCGCTCCATTGTCGAGCGCCTCGGCCTGCGCCGCTGATTTCCGCCGTCCGGCGGGGGCCGCTTCGCTCAGACCCCTCCGGCGTTGCGGGCCCTCGACGGCCCGCTTCGCTCGACGGCCGCCTTCGGGCCCGCGCCTTGGAGCCGCACGCGCCGGACGACGGAAATGCTCTTGAACGGGCGACCCTCGGGGTCGTCCGTTCTGCATTTCCCTGTGTTGGTCGTTACTCTGGCCGGTGACAACAAGTCCATTCCCGCGGGGCAGCGTGCCCTGCACGTACGAATAAGAGAAAACTGTTGACTGAACCCGTCATCTCCGCCGTCGAGACCGTTCTCGACAACGGCAAGTTCGGCACCCGCACCGTCAAGTTCGAGACGGGCCTCCTGGCCCGCCAGGCCGCCGGTTCGGTGACCGCCTACCTCGACGACGACACCATGCTGCTCTCGGCGACGACCGCCGGGAAGCACCCCAAGGACCACTTCGACTTCTTCCCCCTGACGATCGACGTCGAGGAGCGGATGTACGCCGCGGGCAAGATCCCCGGCTCCTTCTTCCGCAGCGAGGGTCGTCCGGGCGAGGACGCCATCCTCACCTGCCGCCTCATCGACCGGCCGCTGCGCCCGACCTTCAAGAAGGGCCTGCGCAACGAGGTCCAGGTCGTCATCACCGTCATGGCGCTCAACCCGGACGCGCCGTACGACGTGCTCGCGATCAACGCCGCGTCCATGTCGACCCAGCTCTCCGGCCTGCCGTTCTCCGGTCCCGTCGGCGCGACCCGGGTCGCCCTGATCGACGGCCAGTGGGTCGCCTTCCCGACGCACAGCCAGCTCGAGAACGCCGTCTTCGACATGGTCGTCGCCGGCCGGGTCACCGAGACCGGTGACGTCGCCATCATGATGGTCGAGGCCGAGGCCACGGAGCAGTCGTGGGGCCTGGTCACCTCCGGCGCGCAGGCGCCGACCGAGGAGATCGTCGCCGGCGGTCTGGACGCTGCCAAGCCGTTCATCAAGCAGCTGGTCGAGGCCCAGGTCGAGCTCGCCAACGTGGCCGCCAAGCCGATCCAGGAGTTCCCGATCTTCCTCGACTACGAGGACGACGTCTTCGAGGCCGTCGAGGCGGCCGCCAAGGCCGACCTGACCGAGGCGATGACCATCGGCGACAAGCAGGAGCGCGAGGCGCGCACCGACGAGCTCAAGGCCGAGGTGCTCGACAAGCTGGCCGGTCAGTTCGAGGGCCGGGAGAAGGAGATCGGCGCGGCGTTCCGCTCGCTCAACAAGCAGGTCGTCCGGGAGCGCGTGCTGCGCGACAAGGTCCGCATCGACGGCCGCGGCCTCGCCGACATCCGTCCCCTGCACGCCGAGGTCGACGTCGTCCCGCGGGTGCACGGCTCCGCGCTGTTCGAGCGTGGCGAGACCCAGATCCTGGGTGTCACGACCCTCGACATGCTCAAGATGGAGCAGCAGCTCGACACGCTCTCCCCGGAGAAGCACCGCCGCTACATGCACAAGTACATCTTCCCGCCGTTCTCCACCGGTGAGACCGGTCGCGTCGGCTCGCCGAAGCGCCGCGAGGTCGGCCACGGGGCGCTCGCGCGCCGGGCGCTGCTGCCGGTGCTGCCGAGCCGTGAGGAGTTCCCCTACGCGATCCGTCAGCTCTCCGAGGCGATGGGCTCCAACGGCTCCACCTCGATGGGCTCGGTCTGTGCGTCCACGCTGGCGCTGCTCCAGGCCGGTGTGCCGCTGAAGGCCTCCGTCGCCGGCATCGCGATGGGCCTGATCTCGGGCGAGATCGACGGCAAGCTCGAGTATGTCGCGCTGACCGACATCCTCGGCGCCGAGGACGCCTTCGGCGACATGGACTTCAAGGTCGCCGGCACCAAGGAGTTCGTCACCGCGCTGCAGCTCGACACCAAGCTCGACGGCATCCCGGCCGAGGTCCTGGCCAAGGCCCTCAACCAGGCTCGCGACGCGCGCCTGGCCATCCTCGAGGTCATGGCCGAGGCCATCGACGGCCCCGAGGAGATGTCGATCCACGCGCCGCGGATCATCACCGTCAAGGTGCCCGTCGACAAGATCGGCGAGGTCATCGGGCCCAAGGGCAAGGTGATCAACCAGCTGCAGGACGACACCGGCGCCTCGATCTCCATCGAGGACGACGGCACCGTCTACATCGGCGCGACCAACGGCGAGGCTGCCGAGGCGGCCCGGGCGGCGATCAACGCGATCGCGAACCCGACCATGCCCGAGGTCGGCGAGCGCTACCTCGGCACGGTCGTCAAGACGACCAACTTCGGCGCCTTCATCGCGCTCATGCCCGGCAAGGACGGCCTGCTGCACATCAGCAAGCTGCGTGGCCTCGCCGGCGGCAAGCGCGTCGAGAACGTCGAGGACGTCGTCGCGGTGGGCCAGAAGATCCAGGTCGAGATCGCCGAGATCGACGACCGCGGCAAGCTCTCGCTCATCCCCGTTGTCGAGGAGGCCGAGGGCGGCGAGTCCGCTGAGGCCGAGGAGTCGACCGACTCCGAGTGAGTCGCTGAGACGCCACGAGGGGGTGGCCGCCTACGGGCGGCCACCCCCTCGTTCCGTAGTGGCCGGCGGGAGGCTCAGTCGCGCTCGTAGTGGCCGGCGGGAGTGGGGTCGGGGCGGGGCATCACGAGCTGGTCGGCGTCGTGGAGGGATGCGGCGAGCGCGGCCATCCCCTCGCCCGCGGTGGTGACCGCTGCGTCGCCCTCCTTCGCGATGTCGCGGAACGTCTGCTCGACCGTGTCGATGATGACCTGGGCCGTCGGCTGCTTCTCGACCTCGACCTCGTTCGCCTCGAGCGTGGTGAGGATCTTGTAGGTGAGGGTGGCCGGCTTGACCGCGGGGATCTTGGAGATCAGCGTGCCCGTGACCTTGTCGAGGGCCCAGTCCTTGCCGAGGTTGCCGAGCGGACCCAGGTCCGGAAGGGTGTCGGAGAGGGCCTGGACCTTGCTCTCGATCACGCCCCCGATCTCGGTCCCGATGTCCTTGAACGTCCAGCCCGAGCCCGGCGGGAACGGGAAGGCGTCGGCGTCGTCGCGCCAGGCCTTGATGGTCGCCTTGAGCGCATCGCGGGCGTTCTCCGCCTGCTGCATCATCGCCTCCTGGGTCGCGCCGATCGCGGCACCGGCCTTCGCGACGCTCGACTGCGCCGCGTAGGCGAACAGCAGCATCGCCGCCGGAGCGGCGTCGGCAACCGCGACCCACGTGAAGAAGGCGTCCATCGAGTCGCCGTCCCAGTCCCACTCGTCGGCGAGCGCCGCGTTGACCTCGCCGAGGTTGGCGGTGAGCGTGGTCCCGTGCTGGATCACCAGGCCTGCCTGCTGGTCGGCCCCGTTGATCAGCGCCTCGGCGTCGACCAGGTGGAAGTTGTCCATGATCGAGCGCAGCCAGGCGCCGGTTCCCGCCGCGGACTGGGCACCCGCGGCGTACGCCTCGTTGATCCAGTCCTGGTAGGACTGTTGGTCGCCCGACGTGTCGAAGGGCGGCTCGGGCAGGATGGGGTAGACGGTGAAGGGCTTGCTGGCCGGCAGGCTGATCGGCCGCACGGTGGGCGCCACCTGCTCGCCTTCGTGGTGCAGCTTGAGGCTCACGAGGTGGGTGCGGAACATCTCCGCGGCGGCCTCGATGCCCATCAGGTCGGCGAGCAGGTCCTCGATCTCGTCGGTGACGGTCTCGAAGCGCTGGTCGCTGTAGTCGAAGGAGATCCCACCGCCACCACCGTCCGGCCGGGTCACGACGTCGCCTGGCCGAACGTGGGAGGCGCCGCCATGGGCGGGGCCTGGATGTCCGACTCCTTGATGCCCAAGGCATGCATGGCGTCGCGCGCTTCGGCGTCCCTGGCCTGGAAGTCCTTGGTGATCAGGACCACCGCCGACGCGGCGTCCTGGAAGGACAGCACAGCCCGGCGGAGCAGGCCGTACACCGTTCGGTTGATCTCGAGTGCCTGGGCGAGCGCGGGCGGTGACCCGGCACGGACCGTCGGCTCGTACCACTGCTGGTGGACCGCGCCGATGCCGTCGAGTGCCGCGGCGAGGTCGGCGGCCTGGTCGGGGAAGCTCTTGGTCCCCGCCCGGTAGAGGACCTCGAACTGCATCTTGACCGACTCAGCCATGGGACCGTGACTCCTCTGCTTGCGAGCGGGCCCGCTGGCCGCCCGTGAGACGGCTTCCCGATGGCGCTCGTTCCCAAACGCTTGGGTACCGTCAGGACCATGCAGGCTCGTGCGTCGTCCGGCGCCATCACCAGGACCGTGCACACGGTCACCGGAGCCGACGGACTCGTCGTCTCCCACGTCCGCCGCACCCGGCTCCCGTCCGGGCTGCGCATCGTCACCGAGCAGATGGCGGGCGCCCGCTCCGCCTCCATCGGGGTGTGGGTCGGCGTCGGCTCCCGCGACGAGAGGGCCACCACCCACGGTGCCTCCCACTTCCTCGAGCACCTGCTGTTCAAGGGCACCACGGAGCGCTCGGCCCTCGACATCTCGATCGAGCTCGACGCGGTGGGCGGTGAGTTCAACGCGTTCACCGCGAAGGAGTACACCTGCTTCCACGCGCGGGTGCTCTCCGACGACCTGCCCCTGGCCGTCGACGTGCTCGGCGACATGATCACCGGATCGGTCATCGCGACCCACGACGTCGACGCCGAGCGCGACGTCATCCTCGACGAGATCGCCATGCACGACGACGACCCGGACGACGTCGTCCAGAACCTGCTCGCCGAGCTGGCCTGGGGCGCGGACTCGGCGCTGGGACGGCCGATCGCCGGCACCACCGGCTCGATCGAGGCGATGACCCCGGCTCAGATCAAGCGCTTCTACCGACGGCACTACGCGCCGAGCAACACCGTGATCTCGGTGGCCGGGGCGCTCGACCACGCCGCCGTCGTACGCGCGGTGAAGAAGGCGTTCGGACGCCACGGCTGGCTCGAGACCCAGGCCGCTCCGGCTCCCGCGCGGACGACGACCGCCCGCCGTCGGCCCAAGGTCGGCCCGGGCGAGGGCCGGGTCGACCGGCCCTTCGAGCAGGTCAACCTGGTCATCGGCCGCGAGGGCCTGACCCGCGACGACGACCGCCGCTACGCCCTCGGGGTGCTCAACACCGCCCTGGGCGGCGGCACCTCCAGCCGGCTGTTCCAGGAGGTCCGCGAGCTGCGCGGGCTGGCGTACTCCGTCTACTCCTTCGCCAGCCACTACGCCGACTCCGGTCTCGTGGGCGTAGCGGTGGGCTGCCTGCCCGACCGCACCGACGAGGTGCTGGCCGTGGTCCGCGACCAGCTGCGCCTGATCGCGGCGGACGGGATCACCGAGGAGGAGCTGAGCCGCGGCAAGGGCCAGCTCGTCGGCGGGATGATCCTCGGCCTGGAGGACTCCGGCTCGCGGATGATGCGGCTGGGCAAGAACGAGCTCGTCAACGGCGAGGTGCTCGGCATCGACGAGGTGATCGCCCGGATCGAGGCGGTCACCCTCGACGAGGTCCGCGAGGTCGCCGCGGAGGTCTTCGGCCGGCCCGAGCTGCTCGCGCTCGTCGGGCCGGCCTGAGCCGGCCGGCGCGAGCGCGCCTGAGGGCGCGGTTCAACTACCGAAGTTGTCGCGACCAGGCCGGTCCGACGACGAACTCGGTAGTTGAACCCACCAACCTCAGGTCACGCGCTCCGGCTCCAGGCCGGGCTCCGGCTCAGCCTCCGGCTCAGCCTCCGGCTCGGGGTCGACCGGCTCGATGGAGAGCACGAAGTCGTCGCCGTGCTCGGTGACGCCCGTGATGACGGCCTGCTCGACCGCCTCCTCGCCGTACTTGCGGCGCACGACCATCGGATCGTGCCGCAGCTCGCGGACGAGGGAGGCGGCGAGGCCGATCATGATCAGCACGAACGGCAGCGCCGCCACGATGGTGATCGTCTGTAGACCGGTCAGCGCATCCTCTCCACCGGCGAGCAGCATCACCGCGGCGACCGCGCCCGTCGCGACACCCCAGAAGATGACGACCGCGCGCCGGGGCTCGGTCGTGCCGCGTTCGGACAGGCTGCCCATCACGATCGACGCCGCATCGGCGCCGGACACGAAGAAGATCGCCACCAGCAGCATGACCAGGATGCTGGCGAGGGTTGCGAGGGGGAGCGCGTCGAGGGTGCCGAAGAGCTGGGCCTCGAGGCCGCCGGCGTCGGCGATGTCCGTGCCGTCACGCTGCAGGTCGATGGCGGTGCCACCGAGGATGCAGAACCAGATCACGCTGACGACGCTCGGGACGAGCAGCACGCCGGTGACGAACTGGCGGATGGTGCGCCCGCGCGAGATGCGCGCGATGAACATGCCGACGAACGGTGTCCACGACAGCCACCACGCCCAGTAGAAGACGGTCCAGCCGCCCAGCCAGGCCTCGGTGTCGGCGCCTTCGGCGCCGGTGCGGGCCGCCATCATGGCGAGGTCCTGGACGTAGCTGCCGAGTGAGGTCGGCACCAGGTTGAGGATGAACACGGTCGGTCCGACCACGAACAGGAACAGCGCGAGGACGAGGGCGAGCACCATGTTGATGTTCGAGAGCCACTGGATGCCCTTGGCGACGCCGGAGACCGCGGACAGGACGAACGCGACGGTCAGCACGGTGATGATCACGACGAGAGCGCCGTTGCCGAGCGGGCCGACGTCACCGACGATCTCGAGCCCGCTGCTGATCTGGAGGGCGCCCAGGCCCAGCGAGGTGGCCGAGCCGAACAGGGTCGCGAAGATCGCGAACATGTCGATCACCTTGCCGGCGCCGCCGGAGGCGCGCTTGCCGAGCAGCGGGGCGAAGGCGGCGGAGATCAGCTGGACGCGGCCCTTGCGATAGACGCCGTACGCGATGGCGAGGCCGACGACCGCGTAGATCGCCCACGGGTGCAGGGTCCAGTGGAACATCGTCGTCGCCATGGCGGTCTGCGCGGCGGCGTCCGGGTCGCCACCGGTGCCGGGTGGCGGGGTGACGAAGTGCGAGAGCGGCTCGCTCACGCCGTAGAACATGAGACCGATGCCCATGCCCGCACTGAACATCATCGCGATCCACGAGGTGGTGCGGAACTCCGGCTCCTCGTCGTCGCGGCCCAGCGGGATGGTGCCGTACTTGCTCATCGCCAGCCAGATCACGAACACGACGAAGCCGCTGGAGGTCAGCACGAACAGCCAGCCTGTGTTCGTCATCACCCACTCCAGCGCCTTGCCGGACGCGGTGCCGAGCGAGGTGGTGCTCAGCAGGCCCCACACGACGAAGGCGATGCTCACGGCGGCGGCGGTGCCGAACACCAGCGGGTCGAGGCCGCGCCGTGCGGCACCGTCCGCCTCGACGGCCTGGTCCAGCGCCGGGTGGGGGACGACGTCCGCCGCCGGTGTGCTCAGCGCGTCGGCGAGCTCGGCGGCTCGGGAGGTGGGGCTCTTGCTCGGGGTCGTGCTGGAAGTCTGGGTCACGTCTCTCCAGGGTCTCGCCGGTCAGGACGCATGTCCGTTTCCGGCGGGTTCCTCGAAGGGCGCGGGCCCGACGTGACGGCGTGGAGCAGTCGCCACGCGGTCACGTCGAGTTCGAGACTCTCCGAGAGACAGGCCAGCCCGAAGCGGGCATGCTGCCCCAGCAGGTTAACAACAGATGGCCTGGTCCCGGCCAATCGAGAGCCGGCACCCGGCGCTCGCGGAGCGCTCAGCGCCTCCCGATGATGCCGATCACCGGCGGCATCTTCGAGTCCACGATGTAGACGCGGAAGCCGCTGTCGCGCAGCTGCGCGGAGGCCTTGGCGAGGATGTCGGGCACCTGCTCGGGACGGCTCGCGTCGAAGAACAGGTTGACCGAGCCCCCGGGCATCAGCCGCTCGTGGAGGAGGGCGATCTCCTCGTGGGCGTCGCGCACCCAGAACAGGTTGACGTCGAAGGCGAACACCTTGGTGAGGCGCTTGACCGGCACCCGCAGCGTGGCCAGGTCGATCTGGCGCACGGTCAGCTTGCCGGCGGTGATGTGCTCGGCGCAGCGGGCCTTGGTGCGGTCGACGCCCGCCTCGGAGCGGTCGATGGCGAACATCTTTCCCTTGCCCTCGAGGCGGCGGCAGATCAGGTCTGCGGCAGCGCCGTTGCCACAGCCGATCTCCAGCACGTGGTCGTTGGGCTGGACGTCCATGAAGTCCACCGCCCACCGGATCCGGGCCGGGATCTTGTTCACCATGGGGGTCAGCCTGCCAGAACGTGACCCGGGGCGACGCACTACCTTGGTGCCGTGAGTTCACGTGTCGCGGATCAGGCAGCGGGAGAGCGCCTGCGAGTGGGGGTTCTCGGGGCCCGAGGCAAGGTCGGGGCCGAGGTCGTCAAGGCGGTCCAGGGCGCCGACGACCTGGACTTCACCGTCGGTGTCGACCAGGGCGACCCGATCACCTCGCTGGCCGAGAGCGGCACGCGTGTGGTCGTCGACTTCACCCATCCCGACGTGGTGATGGACAACCTGCGCCACTGCATCGAGAACGGGATCCACGCCGTCGTCGGCACGACGGGCTTCGACGAGGGCCGCCTCGACACGCTGCGCGGATGGCTCGCCGACAGCCCCGGCACCGGTGTCCTCATCGCCCCCAACTTCTCCATCGGCGCGATCTTGATGATGCGGTTCTCCGCCGTCGCCGCGCCGTTCTTCGAGTCGGTCGAGGTCGTCGAGCTGCATCACCCGACCAAGGCCGACGCGCCCAGCGGAACGGCCGGCCGCACGGCCGAGCTGATCGCCGCCGCCCGTCGGGAGGCCGGCAGCCCGCCGGTCCCGGACGCCACGAGCACCGGGCTCGAGGGAGCGCGGGGCGCCGACGTCGACGGGGTCCGTGTGCACAGCGTGCGGGTGCGCGGGCTGGTCGCGCACCAGGAGGTCATCCTCGGTGGGCTGGGGGAGACCCTCACCATCCGGCACGACTCCCTGGACCGGGTCTCGTTCACCCCCGGCGTGCTCACCGGCGTGCGCCGGATCGGCTCGTTCCCCGGCCTCACCGTCGGCCTGGAGCACTTCCTGTTTTGATGGGCCGAGCGTGTCGCCTATCGAGCGACACCGCACGGTCCTCGCTTCGCTCGGACCGCGGGCGCCACTCGATGCGCTGCGCGCGGGCGCCACGCTGCCGGCCGGGGCGCCGTGCGGGTCCCACCCTGCCGACCGCGGCGCCACGCTGCCGGCCGGCGGCACGGGCTACAGCAGCCTGACGAGGGCCGCCGCGGCCGCCGAGCCGAACACGACGACCAGGAACGGCGCCCGGGCGAGCAGCAGCAGGACGGCCACACCGAGGGCGAACAGCCGGGCGTCGAGGGTCAGGGCCCGTCCCTCCGGGGCGGCCAGCACCTGGACCGTCACCAGGGCCGCGAGCAGGGCGACGGGGATCAGGTCGGCGATCCGGGCGACGAGCGGATTGCCGAGCACCCGGGCCGGGACGGAGAGGCCGGCGAGCTTGAGCAGGTAGCAGCCGACGCCGGCGCCGAGGACGGCCCACCAGATCACGGCGCCTCCTCCGGTGGCGGCGGACGACGAGGCGTCAGCACCGCGACCAGGACGGCGACGCCGGCGGCCACGAGGACCGGTACGCCGGCCGGGGTCACCGTCACCGCGCCCGCCGCGACCAGGGAGGCCAGCACGGCGGTCACCCGCAGGACGGGCGTGCTCAGCCGCGGCCACAGCAGGGCCAGGAAGGCCGCACCCACGGCGGCGTCGAGGCCGAGGTCCCGCGGGTCGCCGAGCCGCTCGCCGGCGACCGCCCCCACGAGGGTGGTCAGGTTCCACAGCACGAAGATGGTCAGGCCGGTGGTGAGGAAGCCGGTGCGGGCCAGGTCCCGGTCAGGGCGGGTGACGCTCATCGCCGTCGACTCGTCGATGAGCACGTGGGCGGCCGTGAGCCGCCGCCAGCCGCGGTAGCCGAGCAGCGGGGCCATCCGCAGGCCGTAGAGGGTGTTCCGAGTGCCGAGCAGGAGTGCCGTGAGCGCTCCGGCCAGCGGCGTCCCACCCGATCCCAGCACGCCGACCAGTGCGAACTGCGAGGCCCCGGTGAACATGACCAGCGACAGCGCGCAGGTCTGCGCGACATCCAGCCCGGAGGCCACCCCCACGGCGCCGAAGCTCAGACCGTAGGTGCCGGTCGCGATCGCGACCCCCAGGCTGTCGCGTACGACGGCCCGCCGGGCGTCCTGGTCCGTGCCCATCGGGCGTCAGGTGAGTGCGGTGTGGAGCCGGACCTGCTTGACCGATCCGGTCCCGGCCTCGTCGGCGAGCTCGCGGCTCGCGCCGTCGGGTGCCCAGCCGGCATCGGCGAGGAAGGAGCGGAAGACGTCGTCGGTCGCGTCGAGCCAGCACACGGCGCGGGTGAACCCGTCGGCGACGAGGGTGTCGACGCAGGCCTGGAGCAGGCGGGAGCCGTGACCGGTGCGCGTCTCCTGAGGGTCGACGGTGAACTCCGCCATCTCACCGTCCGCGGCCCCGTCGGCGTCCGGGTCCGGGTTGGGGCCGGTCACCGCGAAGCCGACCACCCGGTCGTGCGCCAGCGCCACCAGTGCTCGGTGCCGGGCCTCCGGCGGTCGGGCGAGCGACTGCTGCCAGGCGCTCGCCAAGGTGGCGGGATCGAGCCCGCGCTCGGCGAGGACGGCCAGCCCGTCGTCGTACCTCTCACGCCAGGCCCGGAGCTGGACCGCGGCGATCCCGGCGGAGTCCGCCGGCCAGGCGACCCGAACGGAGACGTCAGCAGCGACCATGCCGGCCAGTGTGGCAGGGCGCCGGTGTGGCCCGGCGCACTAGGGTCGACCCATGGAGATTCGCAACCTCGGGGCGAGTGGCCTCCGCATCTCGGCCATCGCCTACGGCAACTGGATCACCCACGGCTCCCAGGTCGAGGAGGACGGCGCGCTGGCCTGCGTGCGTCGCGCGCTCGACGAGGGGATCACGACCTTCGACACCGCCGACGTCTACGCCAACACCGCCGCGGAGACCGTGCTCGGCAGAGCCCTGGCGGGGGAGCGCCGCGAGGGGCTGGAGATCTTCACGAAGGTCTTCTGGCCGACCGGTCCGGGCAGGCACAACGACCACGGCCTTTCCCGCAAGCACATCATGGAGTCGATCGACGGCTCGCTGCGCCGGCTCGGCACCGACTACGTCGACCTCTACCAGGCCCATCGCTTCGACCACGAGACGCCGCTGGAGGAGACGATGGTGGCGTTCGCCGACGTCGTCCGGTCGGGCAAGGCGCTCTACATCGGCGTCTCGGAGTGGCGTGCCGAGGAGATCCGAGCGGCCGCCGAGCTGGCCCGTGAGCTGCGGGTGCCGCTGATCTCCAATCAGCCGCAGTACTCCATGCTCTGGCGCGTGATCGAGGCCGAGGTGGTGCCCACCTCCCAGGAGCTCGGCATCGGTCAGATCGTCTGGTCGCCGATCGCGCAGGGCGTGCTCACCGGCAAGTACCGCCCCGGCCAGGCCCCGCCGCCCGGCTCTCGTGCGACCGACGAGAAGGGTGGTGCCAACGACATCAGCCGCTGGCTGCGCGACGACGTCCTCGAGCGGGTGCAGCAGCTGCAGCCGATCGCGGACGCGGCGGGGCTCTCGCTCGCCCAGCTCGCCGTCGCCTGGGTGCTGCAGAACGACAACGTCTCCGCCGCCATCATCGGCGCCAGCCGCCCCGAGCAGGTCACCGAGAACGTGAAGGCGGCGGGGGTGCGGCTCGACACGGAGACCATGGCCGCCATCGACCGCGTGCTCGACGGAGTCGTCACGACCGATCCCGCGCTGACCCGGTCGCCACGCCGTTCGGAGGTCCTGGGCTAGGGTGTGGCTCCTTATACGGCGCCGGATAAGGTGCCGCGCCCTAGGAGCCGGGGCGGAGCGCGAACAGGTAGCGGCTGGTCGGCACCAGGTCCAGGCCGTCGGCGGCGCCGAAGCGGGCGCAGCTGTCCATCAGCGTCGTGAACCGACGCTGGAGCTCCTCCTCGTCGCCACCGCTGCCGTAGAAGGCGTGGTGGTCGGTCAGCGCGGCCATCGGGAACAGCTCCTCGACGATCCCGGCCACGTCGGCGCCGCCGGGCGTGAGGTGCGCCGTGACCGGGTTCTGGACGTACCCGAAGGTGCCCTGGGTGTCGATCGCCACCTGCGTGTGCCGCTCCAGCCAGTCGGCCAGCCACACCGCGTGCGGCATCGCCTCCGGCCGACGCAGGAAGGCCAGGTTGGCCAGCGCGTCGACGCGCTCACCGTCCGGCACCGCGGGCGGGACCAGCGGCTCGCGCTCGTCGACGGACCAGGCGTGCGCGTCCGGGTCGTGCCGGCGTACGACGTCGACGAGTGGCGCCGGATCACTGTCGGTCCACACCGACACCACCGCCGTGATCGGCACGCCGGGGCCGAACCGCATCGCGGGCGCGACGGCGTCGTCGTCGACGTTGACCTGGAGCCGGGTCGCGCCGGTCGCGGCGACCTCCGCGCGGAACGCGGGGTCGAGCAGGGCGGAACCGGGCGTGTGCAGCGCGGCGATGACCTTCACGCCGAGCAACCTACTTGTCGTAGTCCTCCGGAAGCGGCTGCCCGATCTTCACGCGCGCCTTGGGCAGCCGCATGAACTTCATCTGCATCGAGCGGGTGAGGGCGTAGTAGGTCGTCCCCTTGAGCGACTCGCCGGGGAACCGGCGGCCCAGCTCGCGACGCAGCCGGAACCGGAGGAGGACCATGTCGGTCACCACGAACAGGACCGTGGCGAGCAGGACCAGGCTGCTGGCCCGCACCAGCGCGGAGCTGCCGGTGTAGCCGAGCATCAGGCCGATGATCATCAGCGGGATGACCATCTCGACGATCGAGAAGCGCCGATCGACGTAGTCGCGGATGAACCGGCGCACCCGGCCCTTGTCGCGGGGCAGGTAGTAGCGCTCGTCGCCGCTCTTCATGCCCTGGCGGATCTTGCGGCTCTCCTCGGCGCGGAACTCACGCTGGCGGCGCGACGCCTCCTTGCGGTCCTTGGGGCCCTTGGCGCGCGCCTTCGCGGCTGCCTCCGCCTCCTTGCGGGTCGGTGTCGGGCGACCCTTGCCGCCGGCCTTCCCGTCCGACGCGGCCTGTGTGGCCTGCTCCTCGACGGTGGGTGACTTGGTGCGCTTGAACACGATCAGGCCTTCCGGACCAGACTTGACTTGAGCTGCATCGGACCGAACCCGTCGACCTTGCAGTCGATGTCGTGGCCGCCGACCCGGCTGTCGGGGGCGACCAGGCGGATGTTGCGGACCTTGGTGCCGGACTTGATCGGCTTGGGCGCACCCTTCACCGGGAGATCCTTGACCACGATCACGTCGTCGCCCTCGGCGAGGGACTTCCCGTTGGCGTCACGTACGACGTCCGCGGCCGCTGCCTCGTCGGCTGCTGCCGCGGCCTCGGCGGGCGACCACTCGTGGGCGCACTCCGGGCAGACCATCAGGTCGCCCAGCTCGTAGGTGTACGCGCTCGAGCACTCCGGGCAGGCGGGCAGCGGGTCAGTCACGGTGCGACTTCCCCGGGAGGTCCAGCATCCGTTGCAGGGCGGTCAGCGCGTCGGCCTCGGTCTGCGGGTCGACCTCGATCTGGTTGACCACGACACCCTCGACGAGGTTCTCCAGCGCCCACACGAGGTGCGGCAGGTCGATCCGGTTCATCGTGGAGCAGTAGCAGACGTTGCGGTCCAGGAACATGATGTTCTTGTCCGGGTGCGCGTCGGCGAGGCGCTGCACGAGGTTGAGCTCGGTGCCGATGGCCCAGCTCGAGCCGGAGGGCGCGGCCTCGATGGTCTTGATGATGAACTCGGTGGAGCCGACGAGGTCGGCCTTGAGGACGACCTCGTGCTGGCACTCCGGGTGCACGAGCACGTTGAGGTCGGGCACCTTGGCGCGCAGCTCGTCGACGACGTCGGCGGTGAACCGCCCGTGGACCGAGCAGTGGCCCTTCCACAGGATCATCCGGGCGTTGGCCAGCTCCTCGGCGCTCAGGCCGCCGTCGGGCTTGTGGGGGTTCCACACCACGCACTCGTCGAGGGAGTAGCCCAGCTGGAGGACCGCCGTGTTGCGGCCGAGGTGCTGGTCGGGCAGGAAGAGGACCTTGGTGTCCTTGTTGTCGGCCCCCTTCTGCTGGAAGGCCCAGTCGAGCGCGACCTCGGCGTTCGACGAGGTGCACACGACGCCGCCGTTGCGGCCGCAGAACGCCTTGATCGCCGCGCTGGAGTTCATGTAGGTCACCGGGACGACGTCGTCCTGGACGCCGGCGGCGGCCAGCGCCTCCCAGGCCCTCTCGACCTGGGCGATCCGGGCCATGTCGGCCATCGAGCAGCCGGCCGCGAGGTCGGGCAGGATCACCTTCTGCTCGGGACCGGTGAGGATGTCGGCCGACTCCGCCATGAAGTGCACGCCGCAGAACACGATGAACTCCGCGTCCGGCCGGGCCGCGGCGTCGCGGGCCAGCTTGAACGAGTCACCGGTCACGTCGGCGAACTGGATGACCTCGTCGCGCTGGTAGTGGTGCCCCAGCACGAACAGCCGTTCGCCGAGCTTCTCCTTGGCGGCGCGAGCGCGCTCCACCAGGTCGGGGTCGGAGGGCGCCGGCAGGTCGCCGGGGCACTCGACACCCCGCTCGGAGAGCCGGTCCGTGCCACGGCCCAGCGGCAGCAGCGGGAGGTCCACGGTGGTCATGGCCACATCCTAGTTTGGGGTGCCCCGGTCCCTCCGATCGGTGCGGTCCGATCGCTGCGGTCAGCATGCCTGCCCGCCGCCGGTCGGCGGGATCCACCATGATGTGACGCATGCGCATCCTGGTGGCCCCCGACAAGTTCGCGGGCACGCTCACGGCGGTCGAGGCCGCCGAGGCGATCGCCGCCGGATGGCGACGGCATGCCCCCGGCGACGAGGTCGTGCTGGCGCCGATGTCCGACGGCGGGCCGGGCTTCGTCGACGTCCTGCACGCGACGCTCGGCGGCGAGCTGCTGGCGGTCGTGGGGGAGGCGCCTCAGGGCCACGACGTCCCGGCCACGATCCTGCAGGTCGGTGACACCGTGTACGTCGAGAGCGCCCAGGTCTGCGGTGTGCACCTGACCGGCGGCAAGCTCGGTGAGTTCGGTACGACGGTCGGCGTCGGCCGCCTGCTCCTGGAGGCGGTCAACGCCGGTGCCACGCGGGTCGTGGTGGGTCTGGGGGGCTCCGGGACCAACGACGGCGGCGCCGGCCTGCTCGCCGCCCTTGGCGCGGACGCGGACGTCGCCCTGGACGTGGGCGGGATCTTCCTCGACGGTGTGACCCGGGTGGACCTCAGCATCGCCCGCGGTCTGGTCGACGGCGTCGAGATCGTCGCGGCGACCGACGTCGACAGCCCGCTCACCGGGCTGTTCGGTGCGAGCAAGACCTTCGGCGCCCAGAAGGGCATCGACGAGGAGACCCAGGTCCTCCTCGACGGCTTCCTCGAGCGGTTCGCGGCCGCGACCGACCGGCGGCTCGCGCTGGAGCCGGGGGCCGGCGCCGCGGGTGGCCTCGGGTTCGCCCTGATGCTGCTCGGTGGCACCCGGGTCTCGGGCATCGGGCTGGTCGCCGACGTCGTGGGGCTCGCCCGGCAGGCGCGCGCGGCGGACCTGGTCATCACCGGTGAGGGTGCCTTCGACTTCAGCAGCCGGGCCGGCAAGGTGCCGGCCGGCGTGGCGGCGGTCGCGGCCGACGCGCTCCGGCCGTGTGTGGCCCTGGCGGGGCAGGTGCTCGTGGGGTCGCGCGAGATGCGCGCGCTCGGCATGGACGCGGCGTACTCGCTCGTCGACGCGGTAGGGGAGGAGCGCGCCTTCGCGGATCCCTCCGGGGCGCTCTCCGAGCTGGCCGCGCGGGTGGCTCGGACCTGGTCGGCCTGAACCCCGCGTCCGCACCCCCTCGCCAAGGAAGTGGAACGTGTTCTAGATTGCTCGGGTGACCGACACCAGGACGCGTTTCGACGACCTCCGCGCGGCCGAGCATGCGGCTCCCGCCGACCTCGACGCCCTCTGGGCCGATCTCGCGACCGTCCGGGTCGACGAGATGCTCGGGGCCTGGCGCGGGGGCGACTTCGCCACCGGGCATGTCGCGAGCACGGTGCTGAAGCAGGTGCGCTGGCACGGCAAGCGGTTCGACGGCCCACTCGCGGCGGTGCCGCTGGTCTGCCGTGACGAGAACGGGGAGCTGTACTCCAACCTCGACGCCGGGGGCGGAGGCGAGGCGTCGCTGTGGCCGGTCGGCTTCCGCGGCGAGGTCACCGCGACGATGGTCTACGACAAGATGCCGGTCCTCGACCACTTCAAGAAGGTCGACGCCCGCACGGTCATGGGCATCATGAACGGGAAGCTGGCCGGCACCTTCGGCATCGACGACCTCTACTACTTCTGGTTGGAGCGTGACGCATGACCACCCCACCGAGTTCTACGCTTCCCCCGCTGCGCTCCTCCAGCGCACAACTCGTCGGGGACCCCGGATGAGGACCACCGCATTCCTCGTCGAGGAGCCCGGAGGCGACTTCGTCGTCGCCGACGTCGAGCTCGAGGAGCCTCGCGACGACGAGGTCCTGGTCCGGATCGTCGCGACGGGTCTGTGCCACACCGACCTGACCGTTCCGGCCATGCTGCCGCAGGAGATGCTGCCGACCGTCGTGGGCCACGAGGGCACCGGCGTCGTGGAGAAGGTCGGCGCCGCGGTGAGCGGCATCGAGGTCGGCGACCACGTCGTGATGAGCTTCCGCTCCTGCCGCTCGTGCGGCCCCTGTCAGGCAGGCGACGTCGGCTACTGCGAGCAGTCGCTGCTGCTCAACTACATGGGCATGCGCGCCGACGGCTCGACGACCATGACACGTCGCCGTGACGACGGGGAGACCCAGACCGTCTTCGGCAACTTCTTCGGCCAGTCCAGCCTGGCCCGGCACGCCCTCGCCTACGCCGACAACTGCGTCGTCGTCGACAAGTCCCTCGACCTGACCCGCCTGGCCCCCTTCGCGTGCGGCTTCCAGACCGGCGCCGGCACCGTGCTCAACGTGCTCAGGCCGACGCCGGGCGACAGCATCGTCGTGTACGGCGCCGGCGCGGTCGGTCTGGCCGCGATCGCAGCGGCCAGGGGCGCGGGAGTGGAGACCGTCGTCGCCGTCGACCCGGTCGCCGCGCGCCGTGAGATCGCCGAGGAGTACGGCGCCACGGCCGTCGACCCCGCGGAGGAGGGGGCCGCACCCGTCGAGGAGCGAGTCCGGGAGCTGACCGCCGGCGGGGCGTCGTACGCGATCGACACGACGGCCATCGCGGCGGTCGTGCTCCAGGCCCAGCGCTCGCTGCGCCCGCGCGGGATGCTGGTCGCCCTCGGGCTCGGCGCGCCGGAGTACACCATCGACGCGATCGACCTGCTCCAGTCCGGCAAGATCGTCCGCTCCTCGATCGAGGGCGAGGCCGACCCGTTGGTGACCATTCCCGAGCTGATCGCCCTGCGCGAGGCGGGGAGGTTCGACGTCGACCACCTCGTGACGACGTACCCGTTCGAGAAGATCGCGGACGCCGTGGCCGACTCGAAGGCCGGCACCGTGGTCAAGCCCGTGCTCGTGTGGGGGGAATAACCACGACTGTGCGACGATTGGGCTAGTCGAACACCGACCTGACACACCTGGAGTGAGCATGAGCGACAGCTGCTGCGGAGGCGGCCACAGCCACGAGGCCTCCGGCGGGACCACCACGGTCGCCGCACCGGTGGACTACGAGCGCCGTGAGGACCAGATCAACCTGAGCCCGGTGGCGGCCACGAAGGTCAAGAGCCTGCTCGAGCAGGAGGGTCGCGACGACCTGTCGCTGCGCATCTCGGTGCAGCCTGGTGGCTGCTCGGGCCTGCGCTACCAGCTCTTCTTCGACGAGCGGACCCTCGACGGCGACGTCATGACCGACTTCGACGGCGTGGGCGTCGTGGTCGACCGGATGAGCGTTCCCTACCTGAACGGCGCGGTCATCGACTTCGTCGACACCATCGAGAAGCAGGGCTTCACGATCGACAACCCGAACGCCACGGGTTCCTGCGCCTGCGGCGACTCGTTCAACTGAGGTGTTGAGTCGTCACTTTTGACCCGTTGAAACGTCAGAAACGGCCCCGGAGATCCGGGGCCGTTTCTGACGTTTCAACGGGTCAAAAGTGACGACTCAACGCTAGTCGAGGTGCAGGTGGAGCGCGTTGGCGAGGCGCTGGGCGGCCTCGGAGATCTCGATGTCGCGCTTCGGGACCTCGCGGGGGAACTCGTCGAAGTGGATGCTGGGCGCGGGGCGGGTGGCCTTCACGGCGGCGGCCTGGAGGCGGCGGCTGACGGCCTGGCAGTCCGCGTGCAGCTCGGCGGGGGTGGCGATCTCCTCGTAGGGCATGTCCTCGACGCTAGGCGTTACTTTCCGGTAGACCCAGAGGGATCGGCGTCACCGCGGCTACGGCTCGGTTAACCTTCCGTATCGTGACTGCACCCACGGGCTCCCTCCTGATCGCCGGCTCGATCGCGACCGACCACCTGATGACCTTCGGCGGCAAGTTCGCCGACTCCCTGGTCGTCGACCAGCTGGACAAGCTGTCGGTGTCCTTCCTGGTCAACGACCTGGAGATCCGGCGCGGCGGCGTGGCCCCCAACATGTGCTTCGGCCTGGCCCGGCTCGGCCTCCGGCCGGTGCTCGTCGGCGCGGCCGGTGAGGACTTCGCCGACTACCGCTCCTGGCTCGAGCGCAACGGCGTCGACTGCGACTCCGTGCACATCTCCGAGAGCAAGCACACCGCGCGCTTCGTCTGCACCACGGACACCACGATGGCGCAGTTCGCCTCCTTCTACCCCGGCGCGATGAGCGAGGCCAGCCAGATCGAGCTGTTCCCGATCGTCGAGCGCGTCGGCGCGCCGACGTACGTGCTCATCGGCGCCGACGACCCCGACGCCATGAAGCGGCACACCGAGGAGTGCCGTCAGCGCGGCTACGCCTTCATCGCCGACTGCTCCCAGCAGCTCGCCTTCGCCGAGGGCGACCTGATCCGCGACCTGATCGACGGCGCCGCGATCCTGTTCTCCAACGAGTACGAGTCGCACGTGATCGAGAAGAAGACCGGCTGGAGCGGCGAGGAGGTGCTGGCCCGCGTCGGCCTGCAGGTCACCACGCTCGGCAAGGACGGCGTCCGGGTCACCTCCAGCGACGGCACGTCCTTCGAGGTCCCGGCCGCCAAGGACGTCGCGGCGCTCGAGCCTACCGGCGTCGGTGACGCCTTCCGAGGAGGCTTCCTCGCCGCGCTCTCGTGGGGCACGTCCCTGGAGCGGGCCGCCCAGGTCGGCTGCGTCCTGGCCGCCTACGTCGTCGAGACGGTCGGCACCCAGGAGTACGACTTCACCCACGAGCAGTTCGTGGCGCGGATCCGCGACTCGTACGGCGCCGAGGCGGCCGACGAGGTCGCCAAGCACCTCGGCGTCTGATCCTCGCCCACCGGTCAGCTCAGCCGTCGGACGACATAGCGGGGCGCGCCGTCCGCGGCGCGCTCCTCGCCGACGTACTCCTGCCCCCGCATCCGGCACCACGCCGGCACGTCGTGCCGCGCCGCTGGGTCGCGGGCGACCACGGCGAGCAGGTCGCCCACGGCGACCGAGGGCAGCGCCTTGGCGAGCTCGATGATGGGCCGCGGGCAGGGCAGGTCGCGGCAGTCGATCTCGGTCGTCGGGGCGCTCACAGGCCGGCCTCGGCCCGGATCCGGTGGACCTCCTCGGTCAGGGCGGCGCAGAACCCCTCGACCTGGTCGGCGGTGGTCTCCCTGCCGAGCGAGACCCGCACGTTGCCGTGCGTGAGCGCGCCCATGGCGGCCAGCACGTGGCTCGGCTCGAGGGTGGACGCCGTGCACGCGGATCCGCTGGCGACGCCGAAGCCGCGGCGAGCGAGCGCCGAGACGATCTCGTCGCCGCCGACGTAGAGGCAGGAGAAGGTCACCAGGTGGGGGAGCCGGGCGACCGGGTCACCGACCACCTCGGTGTCGGGCAGGGCGGCGGCCGCGGCGCGGATCCGGTCGACCAGCGCGAACTGCCGGACCGCGACCTCCTCGCGCTCGGCGAGCACGGCCTGCAGGGCCGCCGCGGCGGCCAGGGCGGCCGGGACGTCCGGGAACCCGCCGAGCTGGTCGAGCCCGTCGTCGCCGGGGAAGGGATTGGTCCACCTGGTGCCGCGCCGCACGACCAGCACGCCGACACCGGCCGGCCCGCCCCACTTGTGTGCCGACGCCGTCAGCGCGTCCCAGCGCCGGGGGAGCGGCACGTGGCCGACCGCGGCGGCGGCGTCGACCAGCAGGGGTACGCCGGCGGGCAGCTCGACCTCGTCGACCGGCTGCAGCGTCCCCACCTCCTGGTTGGCGGCCTGCAGCGCGACCGCACCCACCCCGGGCCGGTCCGCGGCCGCGGCCAGGTCGGCCGGGTCGACCCGGCCGGTCACGTCGACGGCGACGCTCGCATGCGCGGAGGACGACCGCCACGCCACGGCGTGCAGCACCGAGGAGTGCTCGACCGCGCCGTGCACGATCCCGTCGCGCCCGGTCGCCGTGGTCAGGCCTAGCAGGCCCCGGTGCACCGCCTCGGTGCCCGAAGCCGTGAAGCCGACCTCGTCGGGCCGGGCATCGAGGCACTCGGCCACCACGGCGCGGGCGTTGTCGAGGAGCAGCCGAGCGTCGCGTCCGGCCGCGTGCAGACGACGCGGATCGCCGTACCCGCGGTCCACGGCGGCCAGCAGTGTCTCCCGCGCTGCCGGGTGGAGCGGTGTCGACGACGCCGAGTCGAGGTAGACCTCGCGAGGGCTGCTCACGCCCCGACCCTAGTTGAGGCGCCCTTGTACGCTCCGGCCCCGCCCGGCCCGCATCGATGCCACGCCCCACGCGCCCCGGAAGACCCACCCCGCGCCCCGGTCGAGGTCGCCCTCCGCTAGTGTTCGCAGTGGTTCTGACCCTCGAGAGGAAGGCTCGTTCGTGGGCTGGTGGCACCCCGAGCGCACGCGTGGCGCGCAGCGACGTTCGCGTCGCGCGATCCCGCTCGCCGGTTTCGTCGTACTCGCGCTCGCGCTCTCCGGCTGTTCGACCGATACCCAGTGGGAGCGGTTCGGCATGCCGGAGATCAAGTCCGAGCAGGGCGAGCACATCCTGCAGCTGTGGCAGGGCGCGTGGATCGCCGCGCTGGTCGTCGGCGTGATCACCTGGGCGCTGATCATCGGTGTCCCGATCTGGTTCCGTCGTCGTAGCGACGACGAGGTTCCCGTGCAGACCCGCTACAACCTGCCGATCGAGATCTTCTACACGATCTTCCCGGTCATCATGGTCATCGCGTTCTTCGCGCAGACCGTCCGGGTGCAGAACATCGCGCTCGAGCACGTCAACCCCGACGTCGTGGTCAAGGTCGTCGGCCAGAAGTGGTCCTGGACCTTCAACTACCCCGACTCGGTCGAGACCGACGAGGGCACCAACGTCTACGTCTCCGGCACCGGTGAGGACATCCCGACGCTGGTGATCCCGGTCGACAAGACCGTCGAGTTCCAGCTCTACAGCCCCGACGTCATCCACAACTTCGGCATCCCGGCCTTCGCGATGCGCATGGACGTCGTGCCCGGCAACGAGAACTCCTACCAGGTGACGCCGACCGAGACCGGGACCTACGCCGGCAAGTGCTACGAGCTCTGCGGTGCGTACCACTCGCGGATGCTGTTCAACGTCAAGGTCGTCACCGCGTCCGAGTACGACGCCTACCTGGCCGACCTCGCGACGGATCCCGCGCACATCTCGGAGGAGCCCGTCGTGGGTGGCAAGTACTCCACCGAGCTCATCACCGACGACGAGGGAGAGCACGAGTGACTACTCTCGCGCGTTCCGCGGACCTGAGCCAGCGCAAGCCGCTGGGCCAACAGCTCGTCCGCATCATGACGACGACCGACCACAAGCTGATCGGCAACCTGTACTTCGGCACCGCCATGGCCTGGTTCATGGCGGGCGGCCTCATGGCGCTCCTCATCCGGTCCGAGCTGGCCTACCCGGGCAGCCAGATCGTCAACGAGGAGCTCTACAACCAGCTCTTCACCATGCACGGCACGATCATGCTGCTGCTGTTCGCGACCCCGCTGTTCTTCGGCTTCGGCAACGCGATCATGCCGCTGCAGATCGGCGCCCCCGACGTGGCGTTCCCGCGGCTGAACATGTTCAGCTACTGGCTGTACCTCTTCGGCGGCCTGATCGTCGGCGCCGGCTTCCTCACCCCGGGCGGCGCCGCCTCCTTCGGCTGGTTCGCCTACACGCCGCTGTCCGACTCGGTCAACAGTCCCGGCGCCGGCGGCGACCTGTGGATCATGGGCCTGTGGATGGCCGGTCTCGGCACCATCCTCGGCGCCGTCAACTTCATCACCACGATCATCTGCATGCGTGCGCCCGGCATGACCATGTTCCGGATGCCGATCTTCGTCTGGACCGTGCTGATCACCGCGATCCTGGTGCTGATCGCCTTCCCGATCCTCGCCGGTGCGCTGCTCTCCCTCGAGGCCGATCGACAGCTCGGGGCGCATGTGTTCGACACATCGCACGGTGGCGCCATCTTGTGGCAACACCTGTTCTGGTTCTTCGGGCACCCAGAGGTCTACATCATCGCGCTGCCGTTCTTCGGCATCATCTCCGAGATCCTGCCGGTCTTCAGCCGCAAGCCGATCTTCGGCTACGTCGGCCTGGTCGGCGCGACGCTCGGCATCGCGATCCTCTCGGTCGCGGTCTGGGCGCACCACATGTTCGTCACGGGCGCGGTGAACCTACCGTTCTTCTCGGGCATGACCTTCTTGATCGCGGTCCCGACAGGCGTGAAGTTCTTCAACTGGATCGGCACCATGTGGGGCGGATCAGTACGCATGGACACACCCATGCTCTGGTCGATCGGCTTCCTGACGACGTTCCTCTTCGGCGGCCTGACCGGCATCATCCTGGCGAGCCCGCCGCTGGACTTCCACGTCTCCGACTCCTACTTCGTGGTGGCGCACTTCCACTACACGGTGTTCGGCACCGTCGTGTTCGCGATGTTCGCGGGCTTCTACTTCTGGTGGCCCAAGCTCACCGGTCGGATGCTCGACGAGCGGCTCGGCAAGATCCACTTCTGGCTGCTGTTCATCGGCTTCCACACGACCTTCCTCATCCAGCACTGGCTGGGCATCGAGGGCATGGCCCGTCGGTACGCCGACTACCTGCCCAAGGACGGCTTCACCACGCTGAACCAGATCTCGACGATCGGCGCGTTCATCCTCGCCTCCTCGATGCTGCCGTTCTTCTACAACGTCTACGTCTCCCGCAAGGGTCCGCTCGTCAACACCGACGACCCGTGGGGCTGGGGCCGGTCGCTGGAGTGGGCCACGAGCTGCCCGCCGCCGCGCCACAACTTCCACTCGATCCCGCGGATCCGCTCGGAGTCGCCGGCGTTCGACCTCCACCACCCGGAGATCGCCGCCATCGAGATGTACGACGAGCCGGTCGCCGCGGGCCCCGGTGCCAAGGAGGTCGACGCCTGATGAAGGTCGAAGCATGGATCTTCGGCGTGACCACGATCTTCCTGGTCCTGGTCAGCCCGGCCTACTGGTTCATCACCGATGCCAGCGACGAAGGTCCCGACTGGACCGGCACCTCGGCGCTGGTCATGACCACGCTGCTGTGCGCGATGGTCACCCTCTACATCGGGTTCCACGCCAACCGGATGGACGCCCGGCCGGAGGACCTCAAGGACGGCGAGATCGCCGACGGTGCCGGCGAGCTCGGCTTCTTCCCGCCGTACTCCTGGTGGCCGCTGTGGTGCGCCGCGACCCTCAGCGTGATGGTCTTCGCGATCGCGGTCCTGGCGTGGTGGCTGTTCATCATCGGCATCGTGCTCGGCGCCATCGCGCTGACCGGCTGGCTCTTCGAGTACTACCGGGGCGAGTACGCGCACTGATATATGGCGCGAGCGCGTCGGCGGTGTGACACCGCCGACGTTCGCGTAGCCGGGATTCGGCGGATCCGGCAGGTACCCTCGTTCGGTGCCTTCCCCGTCGACACACCTCCGTCCGCGTGCCCTGCGTGCCGCCGCCGTGCTGGCAGCCGTGGCGCTCGTCGCGGCCGGCTGTGACGGCTCGGGCCTGGTCCCCGGCGCCGGTCCCGGCGACGACGAGACCACCGCCGCCGCTGCCTCCGAGGCCATCGTCACGACCAATGTCGACGACGCGGCGACCGGCGTACCGGTCGACAAGGTGGTCAAGGTCAAGGCGGAGAAGGGCACGCTCTCCTCGGTCGTGCTCAAGTCGAAGGACGGCCGGGTCGACGGCGAGCTCCGCGCCGACGGCACCCGCTGGACCTCCGCCGCCGGCCTCGAGCCCGGCGTCCGCTACCGCGTCCGCGCGGTCGCCGAGAACGCCGACGGCAAGCGCGTCGAGAGCGTCTCGTCCTTCACCACGCAGGCGCTGAGCCTGGACCAGCAGACCTACCCGTCGGTCGCCCCGCTGCAGGGCGAGACCGTGGGGGTCGGGATGCCGGTCGTTGTCACGTTCGACCTCCCGGTCGCCGATCAGGCGGCCTTCGAGAAGCACATGACGGTCACCTCGACCCCGGCCCAGCCCGGCACCTGGCACTGGATCAGCAGCACCGAGGCGCACTGGCGTCCCGAGGCCTATTGGCAGGCCGGCTCCAAGGTCAGCGTCGACGTCGCCGTCAACGGCGTCAGCGCCGGTGGCGGCATCTACGGCCAGGACGACCGGACGGTCGACTTCGAGGTGGGTGCCTCCCACATCTACAAGGTCAACGCGAAGACCCACCAGATGAAGGTCTTCGAGAACGGCAAGCTGCTGCGCACCATCCCGGTCACGACCGGCAAGCCCGGCTTCACCACCCGCTCCGGGGTGAAGGTGATCATGGAGAAGTACGACCAGAAGCGGATGAACTCCGAGACCGTCGGCATCTCCCGCGGCTCCGCCGAGGCCTACGACATCGACAACGTGAAGTGGGCGATGCGGCTGACCAGTTCCGGGGAGTTCATCCACGCCGCCCCCTGGTCCGTCGGCTCCCAGGGCCGCGCCAACGTGTCCCATGGCTGCACCGGCCTGAGCACCGACAACGCCGGCTGGCTCTATGGCATGACCCGCCGCGGCGACGTCGTCGAGTACGTCGGCACCGACCGCCCCATGGAGTCCGGCAACGGCTGGGGCGACTGGAACGTCCCTTGGGGCGAGTACGTCGCAGGGTCCGCCCTCAGCTGAGCCGCGCGGCATCGCCGCCGTCCGCTCCGAGAGGGAGCCAATCGGCACGAGCGCCGGGCGCTCGACACTAGACTCCGCCCGTGGAGGGGTTCGAGCAGCTGTCCGTCTTCTATCCCCGTGGGGTGCGGACCGGCGGCCCCGAGGCGCTCCACCAGCTCGTCGACGCCCTGCGATCGCTCGGGCACGACGCGGCCCTGGTCGCGATGCCGGGCACCGAAGGACGCCCTCGGGTGGCGGACTACGACCACTACGACGCTCCCGAACGCGAGGCGGCGCGGTGCGGGCCGCGGGATGCGGTCGTCACCCCCGAGGTCTGGGTGCCTCGGGCCGCCGTCGTCGGGTCGGCCACCTGGTTCTGCTGGTGGCTGAGCGTCGACAACTCGCCGGTCTTCATGGACGCGCGGCGCCGTCACAATGGCCTGCTCCTGAGCCGGACACCTGCTGCGGCGTTGCGGGCGCTTCCTCGGGCCACGGCGCGCCGGCTGCTGGGGCCGGCCAGGAGACGCCGGCTCGGTGCCGCCGTGCATCTGGCGCAGTCCGTCTACGCACGGGAGTTCGTCGCACGAGAGCTGGGCACGTCCGTCGGCCTGCTCTCCGACTATGTCACTGCGACGCCGGCGGATCGAGAGGGGCTGGTCGCGGACGGAGACGTCCCGGTGGTGTCGTTCAACCCCGCCAAGGGCGGCGAGGCCGTCGCGAAGGTGTCCGAACTGCTCACGACACCGGTGCGGTGGCTGCCCATCGCAGGAATGTCGCCGAGCGAGGTCGAGGATGCGTTGCGGCGCAGTGACGTCTATCTCGACCTGGGGAGCCTGCCAGGCAAGGACCGCATCCCACGCGAGGCGGCCCTCCACGGTGCCGTGACCCTGCTCGCCGCGCGGGGTGCGGGAGCGAACACGCAGGACTTCCCGCTGCCTGACGAGCATCGGATCCCGCTCGAGCCCGACCTGGTGCGGAACACCGTCGGCACCCTCCAGCAGGTGCTCGCCGACCTTCCCGGCCACGCCCGCCGCCAGCGGGCGTTCCGCTCCCACCTGGCGACGGAGCGGCGGAGGTTCGCCGACGAGGTGCGGACCGTCTTCGGCTCACCCGGATCGTCGCTGTGACGGCGTTGCCGACCCGCCGCGTCGTCGGCTTCACCATCGTGACGCTGTTGCCGGCGCTCGCCAGCCTGGTGTCGTTGCCCGTCCTCGCCCACGCGTTGGACCGGTCCGCCTGGTCAGGGCTCGCGGTGGGGCAGTCCGTGGGCGCGATGGTGAGCCTCGTCGCAGGCGGTGGCTGGGCGCTGACCGGGCCGAGCGCGGTGGCGGCCGCGCCGGCGCCGGCGCGGCGTGCGCTCTACGAGGCGAGTGTGCGCCTGCGTGTCATCGCAGCGGTGGTCGCGATCCCGCTGGGCATGGTGGTGACCTTCTTCCTGGTGGCCGACTCGACCCGGGTGCTGAGCCTGGCCGTGTGTGCTTCGACGAGCCTGGTGACGCTGAGCCCTCGCTGGTTCCTCGTCGGCCTCGGGAATGCGAAGGACGTGCTCAGGTTCGAAGCGCTCCCCGTCGTGGGTGCCCATCTGGTCGCGGCGGGGGTCATCGTCGCCGGCGGCGATCCGCTGGTCTATCCGGCAGCGATCGCTGCGGCCTACGTCGGCGCCGCGGCCGCCTTGGTCGTCGTAGTGCGGCGTAGGACAGGGAGGGATGCGTCGGTCCGGGTGCCCTGGCGCTCTCGGTGGGTGCCGACGGCCACCGAGGTGGTCGGCGGGGCCTACTCGGCGATCAACGTCGCGCTCGTCTCGGCCCACGTGTCCGTCGTGGCGCTGGCGGGCTACGCGTCGGGCTGGAAGCTCTACCAGTGGGGAGTGGTCGTCGTCGCGGGGTCCTGTCAGGCCCTCCAGAGCTGGGTCGCCGCCGACCCGGGCGAACGCCGGCAGCGGTTCCGGACCGCCCTCACCATCCATGCGGCCATCGGCGGACTGGGGCTGGTGGGATTCGTGCTGCTCGGCGGTCCGCTGAGCTCGTTCCTGTTCGGGTCGTCCCTGCAAGTGCCGGACGGCATCTCCCTGTGGTTCGGGGTGGCGGTGCTGTTCCTGTCCCTCAACTCCTCTCTCGGCCGGCACACCCTGGCCACGTCCGGTCGGGTGGACGCGGTCTTGAGAAGCACCCTCGTCGGCGCGATCTTCGGCGTCCCCGCGATCCTGGTCCTGGCCGACCGTCATGGGGCGATCGGTGGTGCTGCCGGGCTGGCCATGACCGAGGCGCTCGTATTCGCCTATCAGCTGGCGGTCGCCTGGCCGCTGCTGCGCGGGCCGAGATCTACCGCCGGGTGAGCCGGAACCCGTCGGACAGCCCGCGACGTACGTCCCACAGCCCCGCCGTGTTCCGGGTCCGCACCGCCCGCCGTCCGACCTGCAGCAGGACGCGGGCGGTCCCGATCCAGCCGGCGGCACCGAGCGCGAACTTGCGGCTGAAGTAGAGCCGGTTGCGCATCGCCCAGTACGCCGGCATGCCTTGGGTGGTCTGTACGGCCCGCGACCGGTTGGACACGCGGATCTGCCACCCGGCCTGTCTGAGGCGCAGGTGCAGGTCCACCTCCTCCAGGTAGAGGACGTAGGTCGGGTCGAAGCCGAAGGACTCGAGCAGCGCGCGACGGTAGAGCACGAGTGAGCCGTCAAGCCAGTCGACCGTCGCGAAGGGCTCCTCGGGTCGGTCCGGCGCCCGCCGGTGACGGGCGACCAGACCTCGTCCGGCCAGGACACCCCCGGCCGACCAGATGCGGGCATCCGGCGCCTCGGACTCCCACAGCACGGGCCCGATCGCGGCGACTCCCGGCTCGGCGAGGCCGCGGACCAGTTCCGCCACCGTCCCGGGTTCGACGACGACCTCGTGGGTGGCGACCAGGATCGAGGTCAGTCCCACGCGTTCGCGCGACAGCCAGGCCACGCCCGCGTCGACCGCGGCGCCGTAGCCGTCATTCGCGGTCAGGAGGAGCTGGACACCGGCGAGCTGGTCCCTCACGGTCTCGATGGAGCCGTCCTCGCTGTTGTCGACGACGAGCAGGTGGTCCGGCGCGACGCCGGCGGCGACCAAGGAGGCCACGGTACGCACGAGGGTGTCCGTGCTGCGGTGATGCACGACGACACAGCCGAGGTCTCGCTGGGTCATGCCGTCGTGATCGGTCATCGGCCGACCGCCTCGGCGACCGCGTGTGCGTAGTCGGCGGCCACTCGGTCCCAGCCATGGTCGGAGGACGCTGAGGCAAGCCCTCTCCGCGAGCACTCGGCATAGAGAGCGGTGTCGCTCAGGAGTTGCGCCACCGCTGTCGCGACGGCGGCCGGAGTGACGGCCGACGCCACGACCCCGCATCCGGTGGCGTCGACCTGCTCGGCCAGGCCTCCTACGGGTGTGGCGACGACCGGGACGCCCTCGGACAGGGCGATCGACAGCACGCCCGACTGCGACGCCTCGCGGTAGGGGAGGACCAGGACGTCGAAGCTGTCGACGACCTGGTTGGTCAGCTCCTCGCTCACCCAGCCGGGCTCCCACGCGACGGCGTGACCGGCATCGACGAGTCCGCCCGGGACGGAGCCGTCGCCATGGACCCGGGTGACGACCTGGACCCCGCGCTCCGCCAGCAGCGTCGAGGCGGCGACCAGGAGATCGAGGCCCTTGTAGGGGAGGATCCGGCCGAAGAACCCGAGGACCGGTGGATCGTGCCTCGGCGCGGAGCGGGCCGGCACGTCGGCACGGTCGCCGAAGGCACCGTGGACGGTCACGAACACGGGAAGCCGGTGGCCCCGGCGTTGACGGAGTTCGGCAGCCACGGTCTCCGAGAGGGCGACGACGGCGTTCGCCCTGCGGAGCTCCGTGGCGCGCGCCCAGAGCTTCACGATGTGGTCGTCGCCGACGTGCGGTGTCGCGTCGTGGACGGTCACGACGAGCGGAGTCCGGCGGGGTAGGAGGAGGCTGATCGCGAGTGAGTGCCACAGGCTGTACATCGAGGTCACCACGACGTCGGCGTCGACCGCCCGGAGGAAGCGGCGGAATCTCAGGACGTTGGCGACGAGGCGGGGCAGGCCGAGGATCGCTCCCCAGGCGCCGGTGTAGGTCTTGACGGCGAGCCGTCGTACGTCGAGCGCCGCGATGGCGGCCTCCCTCTCCGTACCGGCGACATGGGAGATCGCCACCCGGAGGTCGGTTCGTTTCCGGAGGGCACGGCCGAGCTCGTAGGTGAACCGCGGTCCGGCCCCGTTGCGTCCCCAGTGCAGGAGGACGACCGAGAGGCGCTGCTCGCCGGGCGGCGGTGGGTCCAGGCTGTGCTCAGGCAACGCCGTACGCCTCCAGCAGCCGGTCACGCTGGATCTCGGGTGAGTGCTCGATCAGCGCGGCGTCCCACAGGCTCCGGTTCCGGTCGGCGCGAGCGTGGGACGGGGCCAGGAGCATGTCCTCGGCCAGGGTGGCGAGCTCACGCGGGCTGCGTCCACGCAGGGCCGCCGGGAGGTGGTGGAAGGCGGCGATGTCGCGGACCAGGATCGGCAGTCCCATCCGGTGCGCCTCGAGGATCGACATCGGAAAGCCCTCCCAGGCAGCCGTGTGGAGGTACAGGTCGGCCGACGACAGCAGGTCGAGCACGCGGTCGCGCGTGACCCAGCCCGTCACCTCCACACCGGCCGCCTCGAGTCGGGCGACGTCCGCTGAGTCTCCACCGCCGATCCAGAGGCCGCGTACGCGGCGTCCGCGCTGCCCGAGGTCGCGTAGCGTCGCGAGGAAGAAGTCGGCGTCCTTCTGAGCGGATACGCGTCCGAGGGAGACGACCACGGGCCGCTCCGCGTGTCTAGCCCGTTCGGCGACCGGGGCATCCCGCACGATGTTCGGGACGTGAACGGCCCGACGGCAGGTCCGCCAGGCCTGTGCCGCGCGGACCTCGCCGGTCGAGCAGCCGGCGATCACGGTGGTGTTGATCGCCAGCGCCCATTCGACGAGGCGATACCCGCGCCGCGCCGTCGCAGAGATGTCGGTGCGCTCGAACACGAAGCAATGAGGGGTGTAGACGACCCGCGCCGGTCGTCCCGCACGGAGCGCCAGGCGGGCGAAGAGTCCGGCGAAGCTGGAGTGCGCGTGGACCACCTCAGGCGACAGTGTCCGGGTGGCCTTGCGCACCGCGCCGATGCTCCTGACCCGTGACCGGGGCAGGTCGGTGACGCTGGTGAAGAGGACCTCTTCGCCGAAGGGCACGTAGTCCTCGCGGATCCGCCGCAGGAGATGGTGTTCGAGGTCGGGGGTGCTCCGCACGTACTGGGCGGCCGCGGTGAGCGACCCGCTGCCGTAGCTCTCGATGACGTGGAGCACGCGGACCGGTGGTGTGGATCCCATCAGTCTGCTCCTCGCCTGTCCTTCCCCGCCGGGCATCGTCGTTCCGATCCGGGCTCGGGACCCGCAAGATACCGCGGTGCGCCGCTCAGAACGCTCCCTCGCCACGGAGCACGGCCCGCGTCGTCCGGGCGAGGATCGTGAGGTCCGCCGTCATGGACCAGTTCTCGACGTACGAGAGGTCGAGACGCTCCGCCTCCGCCGCGGTCAGCTCCGATCGTCCGGACACCTGCCACAGTCCGGTCATTCCCGGCCGCACGCGCAGCCGACGATGCATGGCCGGGCTGTAGCAGGCGACCTCGGCGGCGACCTGGGGTCGCGGGCCCACGAGGCTCATCTGGCCCGCCAGCACATTGAGCAGCTGTGGGAGCTCGTCCACCGACCAACGGCGCAGGACGGTGCCGACGCGGGTCACGCGGGGATCGTCCGACAGCTTGAAGAGGAGCGGGGTGTCGCCCCGCGCGTCGACGAGGGCGGCGTGCTGCGTGGCGGCGTCCGGCACCATGCTCCGGAACTTCCAGAGTCCGAACTCCCGGCCGTCGAGGCCGATCCGGCGGTGCCGGTAGAGCACGGGGCCGCCGTCGTCGAGCTTGACGGCCAGCGCGACGGCGAGGAGCACCGGCGCGAGCAGGAGCAGCAGGAAGGATGCACCGAGCCGGTCGAAGACGGCCTTGCCCCAGCGCAGCGCCCGTGCGACCTGCGGCGGATCCACGTGCACGAAGGGGAGGCCGGCGACCGGGTGCAGCCGGATCCGGGGGCCGGCGACGTCGATCAGGTTCGGGACCACGATCAGGTCGATGTCGGTGTCCTCGAGGTCCCAACCGAGCTGGCGGAGGTCGACCGAGGACGAGAAGGAGCCGTTCGCGATCAGCAGCGTGTCGGCGCGGTGCTCGCGGCAGGCGTCGACGGCGTCGGCCGGTCGGCCGAGCAGCGGCACGGGCAGCGACGGGTCGGCGGCGTCGACGCACGCTCCGACGATCCGGTAGCCCAGCTCGGGCTGCCGGGCCAGAGCGGTGTCCAGCTCGGTCACCGCGATCGGGTCGCCGACCACGACGATCCGGTTGACCAGTCGGTGGCCGCGACGCAGCCGGCCGACGACCTGCCGGACGGCGGACCGCTCCAGCAGCAGCCCGGTCGTGCCGATGCCCCAGGCCAGCGCGAAGTAGCCGCGTGACATGTCGTAGTCGACGAGGTACGCCGCCATGGCGACCACACCCGCACCTGTGAGCGACCCGCGGACCAGTGCCTTCAGCTCCTCGCCGCCACGGGCGAGGGTCCGCGGCGACCACGCGTCGGCGAAGGCC
Organism: Nocardioides carbamazepini; assembly: GCF_024614185.1. Classification (GTDB taxonomy): domain Bacteria; phylum Actinomycetota; class Actinomycetes; order Propionibacteriales; family Nocardioidaceae; genus Nocardioides; species Nocardioides carbamazepini. Next base: position 317,670 of record NZ_JAHTLF010000008.1, on the reverse strand, counting down.
AGAGCGGCGAGCCAGACGGGGACCAGCCAGCCGAAGTCGACGAGCGGGCTCCCCGTGAGCCGGTCCACGTCGGCCGGCGGCCAGGTGGCGAACCCGAACTTGAGCCCGACGGCCACCACGGCCGCGAGAGCGAGCGTGAGCGCGTCGAGCATGACGACGACCGCCGTGACGCGGGTGAGGCGACGCGCGGTGCCGCTGCGCGAGAGTGGCCGCGCCGGGGCGAGGGGAGTGGTCAGCACTGCCGTCATCGCCCCGCCCTTCCGCGTCGTCCCCGCGCCGTCGTGAGCACGCTATGCGGCGGCCCGTGGCGCTTGGATCGGTCGATCCGCCGGAAATGGCGGCTGGGCGCTAGTCCTTTCGGACTAGCACGCCGCGAGGCCGGCGCAGGGGCGTGCGGACATGACGAGGGCCCGGACACCCATCGGGTGTCCGGGCCCTCGTCGTCGGATCAGTGCTCGGCCGGACCGTGCCGGTTCGGGCCGGCGGCGATCTGCGACTCGAGCTCGTGGAGCTCGTGCTCCGCGTGGTGCTGAGCCTCGTGCAGCTCCTCGGCCGTGGGCTTCTGGACGTTGTCCGAGAAGAACACCCTGGCGAGCCGGGCGCGCAGCTTGCGCAGTCGCAGGTGGCGGCCGGTCACACCCGAGGCCTCGATCTCCTCGGCCGTCTCGGGCCTCGGGTCGTCGTCCCGGGCCGTGAGCGTGTACGCCTTGCCCTCCGGAAGCGGCAGGTGCTTCTCGGCATAGCCGCCCTCGGGGGAGCGGACCAGGACACCGGACTCGTAGCCGTGGAGCAGCTTGCCCTCGTCGTGACGCTGGAGCGAGATGCACCAGCGCCGCGTGATGATGAAGGCAATCACCGGCCCGATGAACACCGCCCCCCGCAGGAAGTACGTGATCTGGTTGATGCTCAGGTGCATCTTGATCGCGATGATGTCGTTGCCGCCCGCGGCCCAGGAGAGGCCGTAGAAGGTCATCAGCGCCACCATGATCGCGGTCCGGGTCGGCGCGTTGCGCGGGCGCTGGAGCAGGTGGTGCTCCCGCTTGTCGCCGGTGATCCAGGACTCGATGAACGGCAGCGCCATCAGGATCATCAGCATCAGCGGCGGCATGACGAGGATCGGGAGGATCACGTTCCACGAGAAGTTGACGCCCCAGATGTGGGTCTCCCACGCCGGGATGATCCGGAGCAGGCCGTCCGGCCAGCCCATGTACCAGTCGGGCTGGGAGCCCGCGGTCACCTTGGACGGGTCGTAGGGGCCGTACTTCCAGACCGCGTTGATCGAGAACAGTCCGCCCATCATCGCGATCGTGCCGAACACGATGAAGAAGAAGCCGCCCGCCTTGGCCGCGTAGACCGGGAGCATCGGGTAGCCGACGACGTTCTGCTCGGTCCGGCCGGGCCCGGGCCACTGCGTGTGCTTGTGGTAGACGAGCAGCAGCATGTGCGCGGCCACCAGGGCCAGCAGCAGGCCCGGGATCAGCAGGATGTGCATGGCGTAGAACCGCGGGATGATCGAGTCACCGGGGAACTCGCCGCCGAACAGGAAGAACGACATGTAGGAGCCGACCACCGGCGAGGCCTTCATGAAGCCGTCCGCGGCCCGGACGCCCGTGCCCGAGAGCAGGTCGTCAGGCAGGGAGTAGCCGGTGAAGCCCTCGATCGTGCCGAGCAGCAGGAGCAGGCAGCCGATGATCCAGTTCAGCTCGCGCGGCTTGCGGAACGCGCCGGTCAGGTAGACGCGGAGCATGTGGATCATCATCGAGGCGATGAAGATCATCGCGCCCCAGTGGTGCATCTGCCGCATGAGCAGGCCACCGCGGACGTCGAAGGAGATGTCGAGGGTCGAGGCCATCGCCGACGACATGTGGACGCCGCGCAGCGGGTCGTAGGAGCCGTCGTACTGGATCTCGGTCATGCTCGGGTCGAACCAGAGCGTCAGGAAGACACCGGTCAGCAGAACGACGACGAAGCTCCACAGCGCGATCTCGCCGAGCATGAACGACCAGTGGTCCGGAAAGACCTTGCGGATGTTCTTCTTCATCGCCGTGCCGAGGCCGAGGCGCTCGTCGGCCCAGGTGGCGATGGCGCCGGCCGTGTTGCCGCCCTTGGCGGTCGCTGGCGTCGTGCCGTTGGTCGAGGCGACCTTGCTCACATCAACGCTCATAGTAGTCACGCTCCCAGAAGGTCGGGCCGACCGGCTCGTCGAAGTCGCTCTGCGCGACCAGGTAGCCCTCGTCGTCGACCGTGATCGGCAACTGGGGCAGCGGCCGGCCGGCGGGGCCGAACACCACCTTGCCGGAGTCCGCGAGGTCGAAGGTGGACTGGTGGCACGGGCACAGCAGGTGGTGTGTCGTGCGCTCGTTCAGCGAGATCGGGCAGCCGACGTGGGTGCAGATCTTCGAGTAGGCGACGATCCCGTCGACCGTCCAGTTCTCGCGGCTGTCGCCCTTCGCGTCCTTGCCCGGGATGATGTCGCCCGGGTTCATCCGCAGCAGGATCAGCGAGGCCTTGGACTTGTGGACCTGGAGGTTCACACCCTCGACCTCGGTCGGGTCGATGTCGTAGCGCTCCGGGTTGTGGAGGGCGTCGGGCTGGCAGTTGACCAGGTCGCCGATCTCGAGGTCCGAGGCGAGGATCGGGGTCCAGATGCCGTCGCGGACGATCCGCATCGGCTTGTCCTCCAGGCCCTTGCCCCAGATCGTGTGGTAGAGCTTGTTGCCCGGCAGCGGACCGAGGTCGCGGAGCAGGACCACGGCCGGCAGGCCGAGCAGGCCGACCGCGCCGAGCAGCGAGTTGCGGATCAGCGGGCGGCGGCCGATGCCCGACTCGGCGACGCCGTCGGTCAGCGCCTGGACGGCGACCTCGCGGTCCTCGTCGGGGGAGCGCGCCGGGTGGCGGAGCTCGACCATCTCGTGGTCGGCCATGAGCTTGCGGGCCCAGTGGATGATGCCGACGCCGATGAGCATCAAGGCGAGGCCGAGGGTGAAGCCCAGCGCCATCGTCGAGGCGCCGAAGCCCCCGACGACATGCCAGTCGTCGCCGATGTCCAGGGTGAAGTAGGCGACCAGGAAGAGGACGGTGGAGACTGCCGACAGGCCGAACAGGGCGGCGACCTGCCGCTCGGCGCGCTTCTCCTTGGCCGGGTCGACGTCCGTGGGACGCCACTGGTGCTCGGGCAGGCCGGGATCGGCGATCGGCTCGGCGACCGCGAGCTCTCCGCCGTGGGCGTCGTTGTTGTGTGCGTCGGTCACGCTGCCGCCTCGTCCTTCTTCTTGCTCGAGCGGGTGGTGTGCGCCGCGATCCAGACGGCGAAGCCGACCAGGAGGCCGATGCCGCCGACCCAGGCGATGATGCCCTCACTGACCGGACCGAGGCCGCCCAGTGTGAATCCGCTGTAGCTCGGGCTCTCGTCCAGCTTGTTGAGGTAGGCGATGACGGCCTTCTTGTCCTCGGGGGGGATGTTGCCGTCGGAGAAGGTGTCCATCGACTGCGGACCGGTGAGCATCGCCTCGTAGATGTGCTTGGAGTCGACGCCCCGGATCTTGGGCGCGTAGCCGCCGCGCGGCATGGCTCCGCCCGAACCCTCGAAGTTGTGGCACGCGGTGCAGTTGGCGAGGAAGATCTGGCCGCCACGGGCGACGAGCTCCTCGAGCTCCTTGTCGCTCATGCCCTCGGTGGAGTAGAGCTCCTTGTCCGGGATGGCCGGACCGGTGCCGAGCGAGGCGACGAACGCAGACAGCGCGGCGGTCTCCTCCTTGGTGTAGACGACCTCCTTGCGCGGCGCCTGGGAACCGGGCTGGGCCATCGGCATGCGGCCGGTGCCGACCTGGAAGTCGACCGCGGCAGCGCCGACGTCGGTCAGGGCCGGGCCGTACTGCGAGCCGCCCTGGGTGAGCACGCCCTCGCCGTTCTGGCCGTGGCAGAAGGCGCAGCCGACCAGGAAGAGCTCGCGTCCGTCCTTGACCAGCTCCGCCTGGCTCTGGTCGGTGTCCGCTTGGGCAGGCGCGAGCGCCGCGTAGAGACCGCCCGTCAGCAGCAGGCCACAGACGAGCACCAGGAGTCCGGCGATCGGACCGCGGCGGTGCCGCGAGAGTCGACCGGCGGATCGGTTCAGAAGGCGCACATTCAGTCCTTGTCAGTCCGGAAGATCCAACAGCTCTTCGTCATCAGGGGCCGCCGTGTCACTTGATCAGGTAGATCGTCGCGAACAGGCCGATCCACACGACGTCGACGAAGTGCCAGTAGTAGGAGACGACGATCGCGCTGACCGCCTGCTCGTGGGTGAAGCGTCTGGCGGCGTACGTGCGGCCCAGGACGAAGAGGAAGGCGATGAGTCCGCCGGTCACGTGGATGCCGTGGAAGCCGGTGGTCAGGTAGAACATCGTGCCGTAGGCGTCGTTGGGGATCGTGACGCCCTCGTGGATGAGCTCGGCGTACTCGAGCGCCTGGCCGCCGACGAAGATCGCGCCCATGACGTAGGTCAGGATGAACCACTCGCGCAGACCCCACTTGCCGACCTGCAGCAGCGATCCCGCGCGCGAGACCTGTCCGCGCTCCGCGGCGAAGACGCCGAGCTGGCAGGTGAACGACGACAGCACCAGGATCGTGGTGTTGACCGACGCGAACGGCACGTTCAGCAGCTCGGTGTTCTCCGCCCACATCTCGGGCGAGACCGAGCGGATCGTGAAGTACGCGGCGAACAGGGCCGCGAAGAACATGAGCTCGCTGGACAGCCAGATGATGGTGCCGACGGCGACCATGCTGGGTCGGTCGTGCTGGCCGTGCAGGCGCGAGGCCGGAAGTGTTGCCGAAGCTGAGATCGCCACGGGCGCCATTATGGCGTCTAACGCTCCGGGGCGGCACCCGACCCCCCGTTCTGAGCGATAACCACCCACGACCTACGCTCGAACGGGTCCTGAAGGGGACGGGGAGGTACGCGTGGTGCTGGTGGGGTCGTCCGCCGCGGCCGAGGTCGAGAACCTGCCTCCCTTCGACGCCGGGGCACTGCTCTCGCAGTGGGGCCTTGCTCCGCTGCCGCTCGTCGTCACGGTCTGGGCCGGCGGCCTCTACCTGGTCGGTGTGCTTGCGCTGCGCCGTCGGGGCGACCACTGGCCGGTCGGGCGCTCGATCGCCTGGGGGATCGGCCTGGCCGCGTTCTACCTCGCGACCTCGTCCGGGCTGGCTGCCTATGACACCGTGCTGGTCAGCGCGCACATGGTCCAGCACATGGTGCTCTCGATGATCGTGCCGCTCTCCCTCGCGCTCGGCGCCCCCGTCACGCTCGCTCTCCGGACCCTGCCCCGCCGTCTCCGCGGCTGGCTCCTCACGCTGCTGCACTCGCGCCTGGCCAAGGTGCTCGGCTTCCCGCCGCTGGCCTTCGGCCTCTACGTCATCTCGCCGTGGGCGCTCTACTTCACCGGCTGGTACGACGCCTCGCTCCGCTCGACCTACGTCCACGAGATGATGCACGTCCACCTCGTCACCGTCGGGGCGCTGTTCTTCTGGCCGATCGTCGGCGTCGACCCGCTGCCCGGCCGAGTGGCCCATCCGTTCCGCGTCCTGCTCACGGTGATGACGCTGCCGTTCCACGCGTTCCTGGGTGTCACGATCATGGGTCAGACGACGCTCCTCGGCGGCGACTGGTACCCGTCGCTCCACGAGGGTCCGCTCGGCGCCTGGCTGCCGGACCCGTTCGACGACCAGAAGCTCGCCGGGGGCATCCTGTGGGGCGCGGGTGACCTGGTCGGTCTGGTGTTCTTCGTGGTGCTGTTCGTCCAGTGGGTGCGCTCCTCGACGCAGGAGGCACGACGTGAGGATCGGCGTCTCGACCGGCTCGAACGCCAGCAGCGGCTCGCCGCGACCGAGGTCACAGGGCCGGACCGGGCGCGGTCCGAGTAGCATCGCGCGGGTGACCTCACCCAAGACTCTGAAGGTGCTCGTCTACAGCGACGACGTGCACACCCGCGAGCAGGTGATCCTGGCCCTGGGGCGTCGCCCCCACCCGGACCTGCCCGAGCTGGAGTACGTCGAGGTCGCGACCGAGCCGGTCGTGATCCAGAACATGGACGGCGGCGAGCTCGCCCTCGCCATCCTCGACGGCGAGGCGGTCCCGGCCGGCGGCATGGGCATCGCCAAGCAGCTCAAGGACGAGATCCTGGACTGCCCGCCGCTCGTGGTGCTCACCGGCCGCCCCCAGGATGCCTGGCTGGCGACCTGGTCGCGCGCGGACGCCGCTGTGCCGCACCCGCTCGACCCGATCCAGCTCGCGGAGGCCGTGGTCTCGCTGCTGCGCGCCCGCGTCCCAGCCTGAGGCGGACGAACCAGCGATGACCTGGCCCGACGTCCTCGGCACTCTCGTCGCCGGGGAGGACCTGACGCCTGCGCAGTCCACCTGGGCGATGGGCGAGATCCTCGCCGGAGAGGCCACCCCGGCCCAGATCGCCGGCTTCGTGGTCGCGCTGCGTGCCAAGGGCGAGTCGATCGACGAGCTCACCGGACTCGTCGAGGCGATGTACGCCGTGATGACGCCGATCTCCGTGCCCGGCCGGCTGCTCGACGTCGTCGGCACGGGCGGTGACCGGTCCTTCTCGGTGAACATCTCGACCATGGCCGCGATCGTCGCCGCCGGCGCCGGCGCGCGGGTGGTCAAGCACGGCAACCGTTCGGCGTCGTCGCAGGCGGGGACCGCGGACGTGCTGGAGGCGCTCGGCGTCCGGCTCGACCTCCCCGCCGACCGCGTCGCGGAGGTCGCCGAGGAGGCCGGCATCACCTTCTGCTTCGCCGCGGCCTTCCACCCCGCGATGCGGCACGCCGCGGTGCCCCGCAAGGAGCTGGGGATCGGCACGGCCTTCAACGTGCTCGGTCCGCTGGCCAACCCGACCCGTCCCGCGGCCCAGGCGATCGGCTGCGCGGATGTGCGGCTCGCGCCGGTGATGGCCGGCGTGTTCGCCCGTCGTGGCGTCGACGCCTGGGTGTTCCGCGGTGACGACGGGCTCGACGAGCTCACCACGACCACCACCTCGCGGCTGTGGCTCGTCCACGGCGGCGAGGTCGACGAGGTCGCCGTCGACCCGGCGCGGCTCGGCATCGCGCCCGCGACCGCCGAGGACCTGCGCGGTGGCGACGCCCAGCACAACGCCGGCGTCGTCCGGGACCTGCTCGCCGGCAAGACCGGGCCGGTGCGCGATGCGGTGCTGCTCAACGCCGGTGCCGCGCTCGCCGTCTACGACGCTCCCGGCACGGCGTACGACGAGGCGCTGGCCGCCGGCATCGCCCGGGCGGTCGACGCCATCGACTCGGGCGCGGCCCAGGCCACGCTGGACCGCTGGGTGGCAGCCGCCTCGGCGTGACCGGCTAGCGCGGCGGCGTCAGCAGGACGAGGGGCCCCGCGCCGCCGGTCTGCACCCACGACCAGCCCCGGCCGGCGAGCGCGTAGGCCAACGGGTCGTCGAAGGGGAGCAGCGCGGCGTCCGGCGCCAGCCGCGCCAGGGTCGCGTCCCAGCCGGGCGCGAGACGCGCCAGGTCGTCGTACCGCTCCAGCTCGGCGTCGGTGTAGACGTCGCCGTAGCCGTGCAGCGGGATCTCCAGCTGCGGCTCGGTCCACAGCAGGATGCTGCCGATCGGCCAGTCGGTGACCACGACGCTGCCCGGGGGCAGTGCGTCGAGCGCGGTGGTGAACGGCCGGACGTCCTCGGCGGGATCGTCCAGGACGGATTGGGTCGGGGCCACTGCCAGCACGAGGGCCGCGAGGGCGGCCAGACCGGCACTCTCGGGCCAGGAGATCCGTGGCGCAGTCCGGCGCGCGGCGCCCGCGACCACGCAGGTGAGCACGATCAGGGCCAGCGGCAGGGTGCGCTGGGAGTAGACGGCGAACACGCCGCCGAGCCCGAGCAGGCCGATGTCGTAGGGCCGGACGCCGTCGCGGCGCACCAGGAGCAGCACCGCCGCCACCAGCAGCCCGGTCACGGGCAGCGCGGCCACCGTGATCAGCTCGGGGGCACGCCACTCGTGGAAGTACTCGGCCCGCGAGTTCACCAGCAGGACCGCCGAGAGCAGCCGTGGCCCGACCGGCGTGACCAGCGCGGCCAGCAGCATGGCGACCGGCACCGCCAGCAGCGGGAGGGACGCGCGCCGGAAGGGGCGGCGTTCGAGGACGACGGCGACGGCGAGCACGGCGCTCGCCCCGACGCCGAGGACCCACATGCCGTGGCAGGTCGCCCACAACCAGGCCAGGGGCACGAGCAGCCAGGGCGCGCTGCCGGTGCGGCGGGCGCGGTCCCAGGCCGCGACGACGGCAACGAGGAACAGGTAGCTGAGCAGCTGCGGACGCAGCGACAGGCTGGGCAGCCAGCCGATCACGGCCACGGCCGTGAGCGCCGCGGCGAGGGCCGGACCGGCGCGGTGGCGCAGCACGAGGTACAGCGAGCCGGTCAGCGCGACCGCGACCGCGCCGAGGAGGACGGCCAGCCCGGCGGCACCGGCGATGTCGTCGACCCAGGACAGCCCGACCTGGCCCAGCCACTGGGTCGGCACCCAGTCGTTGGTGGAGGCGCTGCTGAGCTGGCCCGGGTGGGCGATCGACCAGCCGTGCCGGAACTCCTCACCGAAGCGGAGGTGGAAGTAGGTGTCGAAGGCGCGGAACGGGCGTCGGGTCAGCAGGATCAGGACGAGGGCGAGCAGGAGACCGACGAGCACCGGGATCGCCCGGGCGAGCAGCGCGAACCGGGGCGGTGCCTCGACGGGCCGCTCGGTCACGGCGGTCAGTCGAGCCCGAGCGAGAACGCCGCCTCGAGGTCGTGGCGGGAGTAGGCGCGGTAGGCGATGTGCGTCTCGGTGTCGACGACCCCGTCGACCTTGTTGAGGCGGTCGGCGACCACCGCGGCGATGTCGTCGTGGGAGCTCACCCGGACCAGTGCGATCAGGTCGATCTGACCGGTCACGGAGTAGACCTCGCTCACTCCCTCGAGCGCTGCGATCGCCTCGGCGACCTCGGGGATCCGCGCGGTCTCGGCCTGGACGAAGACGATGGCGGTGATCATGGGCCAACAGTAGTGCCGCAGAACCGGGGAGCGTGGCGACCCGCGCCCTGAACCGGGCAGGCCCACTCGCCGACGACCTCGACCAGGCGCACCCCGGGCGACTCGAGCCAGCGCAGGATGCACTCGGACTCCTCCGCGGTCGCCGCGGGCGTCGGACCGATCGCCGGCAGGACGGTCTCGGCCGTGGCGCGCAGGCCGTCGACGTACGCGACGGCGTCGGTGCCGGCAGGTATGACTCCGGCGGCCGCGAGCCGCCCGTGGCGCACCACGTGGACGGCCCAGCGACCGTCGTCCTCGCGGCGGGCCGCGATCACCTCCGGACAGCTGGTGAGCGCGGTCAGGCGCTGGGTGCGGGCCGCCGCGCGCACGAAGTCGGCCAGCCGGTCACGATGGTGGGCGGCCTCCTCGAAGCGCTCCTGGGCGGCCAGGTCCGACATCCGGGCGTGGACGAGGTCGACGACGTCGTCGGGGCGACGCAGCAGCGTGTCGCGCAGCTGACGCACGACGGCGGCGTACGTCTGCGGATCGACGCTCCCGTCGCAGGGCGACAGGCAGCGGTCCATCTCGGCCAGGACGCACGCGCTGCGCCGCGGCTGGAGACCGAAGCGGTCGTTGCACTGGCGGATGGGGAAGACCTCGTGCAACGCCGCCAGGGAGCTCTCGGCCGCCGCGCGGGAGGAGAACGGACCGAGGTAGTCGGCGTCGTCGTCGAGCACCCGCTTGACGAGGGACAGCCGTGGCCACGGCTCCTGGGTCAGCTTCAGCCAGGTGACCTTCTCCGGGTGCCGGGAACGGCGGTTGTAGGGCGGCTTGTGCTCGGCGATCAGGCGCAGCTCGCGGACCGACGCCTCGAGCGGGGTCGCGCACTCGACGGCGCTCACCGAGGACGCGATCTGCACCATCTCACCGATCCGGGTCCGCTTCTCCGACGCCGTGAAGTAGCTGCGGACGCGGCGGCGGAGGTCGCGCGACGTGCCGACGTAGAGCACCCGGGAGCTGTCGTCGCGGAACAGGTAGACGCCAGGGGCGTGGGGGAGGTGCTCGGCGAGGTGCCGCTTGCGGCGGGCCGCGCCGGCGACCTTGCTCGAGTAGCCCTGGAGCTCCTCGAGGGTGTGGACGCCCAGCCCGCCGAGGCGCTCCATGAGGCCGTGCAGCACGTCGACGGTCGCCCGCGCGTCGGCGAGCGCGCGGTGGTTGGGGGTCGTGCCGGACCGGAAGACACGGGCCAGGGACGAGAGCTTGTGGTTGGGCGCCTCGTCGCGGGTGACCACGTGGCGGGCCAGCTTGACCGTGTCGAGGACCTCGAAGTCGGGCCAGGCGATGTCGAGCCGGAGCGCGTCGTGCTTGAGGAAGCCCACGTCGAAGCGGGCGTTGTGCGCGACGATCACGGACCCGGCGGCGAACTCCAGGAAGGCCGGCAGCGCGGACCGGATCGGGGGCGCGTCGGCGACCATGCCGTTGGTGATGCCGGTGAGCACGGCGATGAACGCCGGGATGGCGGTGTGCGGGTTGACCAGGGTCTGGAACTCGCCGAGGACCTCGCCACCGCGGACCTTCACCGCGCCGATCTCGGTGATCATGTCGCCGTCGCCGGGGGAGCCGCCGGTGGTCTCGAGGTCGACGACGCAGAAGGTGACGTCGTGCAGCGGGCGGCCGAGCTCGTCGAAGCTGCGCTGCGCATCCCACCGCCGCGTGCCGTCGATGGGTGCTGCCGTCATGTCTCCGACGGTAGGCGTCACCTCCGACGCATCCCGGGAGCCGCGCCCGGTCAGGTGACCCGGTCGGCCTCGCGCAGGTACATCCGGGAGAGCAGGAGCACCAGGCCCACGCACAGCGTCACCCAGGCCCACAGCGCCGGGACGTCACGCAGCGCGGAGGCGAAGGCGTTGTCGTCCCACTGGCGTCCGACAGTCAGCGTGGGCCGGTTGAGGACGCCGCCCAGGGCGAACGCGGCGAGCTGGACGCCGACCACGACCTCGAACACGGCGCGGGTCCGGCTCCCTGCCTGGGTGGCGGCGACGACCAGGGCGGGGGTCGCGCAGGCGAGGAACTCCAGGCCATGGCGGTAGCCGTAGATGCCGTCGCCCCCATGGAAGGGTGCGACCGCTCCCTGGAACAGCGTGTAGGCGATACCGGCGAGGAGGAGTGCCCGGGTCCATGCCGGCTGCGTGCGCCAGGTGCGGACGAGCGAGGGGAGCAGGACCACGACCACCGGTGTCCAGGCCAGGATGCCCCGGTCCAGGGCGAACCACATCGCGGCCTCGTTGCGCAGCAGTCCGTCGACGGTCTGGTTGAACTCGTACTGCGAGCCCGAGCCGCGTGAGAGGTAGGGCGTCGGGGCGTAGCTGCCGGAGGGCGTCCAACGGCCGTAGAGGACGTACGACCACAGGCTGGCGCCGAAGGTGAGGACGGCCCCGACCGCGACCACACGGACCGCGATCCCGGGGCGTCGCTGGACCCAGGCGCAGGTCAGTGCCACGGCGGCAGCCACCATCGCCGTGTGCGGTCTGCCCCAGACGGCGATCCCGCCGAACAGGCCGACCAGCAGCCAGCGGTCGCGCGCGGCGCCGAAGGCCATCCCGCTGATGCCGAGCACGGTCAGCGTGTGGGTCCACATCCCGTCGGCCGCCACCGACCACACCGGCGTCGCCAGTGCGAGCACGAGCGCTGCCGCGGTGGCGTTGCGCCGGGTCGTCAGCTGCAGCAGCGCGCCCCACATGAGGAGGACGCTGAGCGCGATCAGCAGCGCCGCGGTCACCGTGGGGGGCACGGTGGTGAAGTCCTCGGCGTCCGGTCCGGCATCGGTCAGCCACTGACGCAGGGCGTAGCCCGGCACCCCGGCCGCGACGACGCCCGGCGAGCGGGCGATGACGGTGCGTCCGTCGTGGACGGTCGAGAACAGGTCGACCTTGGTGCGGTTGATCGAGGAGGTGTCGAGTCCGTCGATCGACGGCTCGCCCGTCGCGGCGATCCGCCAGGCGCCGACGTCCGCCGACAGCACGTCGATGTGCACCCGGTGGTAGCCGGCCGTGGCGACGTAGAGCACCGAGGTGAGCAGGAAGAGGGCCAGCCCGACCCGGATCGTCCGCCGGTCCCGGGCGCGGTGGTCGACGCTCACGCGAGCGATTGTGTCAGCCGTGGGCGGGGCCCGGAGCCGTACCGCGGGAGTCGTGCGCGGGTTTGTGTCGGAGCCTGGTGCGAGCCTCGCCGGCATGACGACGAGGATCGACTGTGACACCTGCGTGGTGCGAGGCCTGGCCTGCCACGACTGTGTGGTGACGGTGCTGCTGGGGCCACCCCCCGAGCTGGTGATCGGCGACGACGAGATGGCCGCGCTCGAGGCGCTGGCCGACGGGGGGCTGGTGCCGCCGTTGCGGCTGGTCCGGCCGGTGGACGGCCCCCGGGTCGAGTCGGCGTGACCATCGTGACCAGCGTGACTCCAGGGGCGCAAGTGAGGGATGTGACGTCGTGTGCGACGCGATCGTCCCCAACACGCCCTCGACGGGTTTGGCCCGACCGTGGCCTATGACTAGGCTGCTCGTTCAGGTGTCCGAGGAAGTGGGTCGACCGACCCGCGCGGGCGCCGCGCTGAGTCCGGAGTCACTCGGGGTCCGGAGCCGGGGAACCAATCACTCTGGGGTGAATCCCGCCACGAGGCGCGAGGGCAGCGGTCCGACGGACCACCGTCAGCGCGAGGAGTGCGGGTAGGGCGAGTCGTGCCCGAATCCGTCAGCTCACCCGGTAGGCGTACGACAACCAGAGGGGACCGCCAGCTCGTGCTGAACGGCCGCACACGCACCACCGCCGCGCTCGCGGCACTCGCCGTCACCGGAGCGATCACGCTGTCGATCAGCGGCGCGACCTCTCCCGCGCAGGCGGAGCCCGACATCACCACCGTCCAGGCGCGGGTCGACCGGCTCTTCCACGAGTCGGAGCAGGCGGCCGAGCGCTACAACGACGCCGAGCTCGAGCTCTCCGAGCTCAACGACGACCTGTCCTCCCTCGAGGCGGACCAGTCCCGCCAGGGCGACGCCCTCGCCGGAGTTCGCTCCGACGTGCGCGACTCGCTCATCCAGCAGTACCAGTCCGGCAGCCTCGGCCCCACCGGCGAGCTGCTGTCCGCCGACTCCCAGGGCTTCCTCGACGAGCTCTCCACCATGTCCACCGTGGAGGGTCTCCAGGACTCGCTCCTCGCCGACTACGGCGCCGAGGTCGAGGCCTACGACATCCGCAAGGACCAGACCGCCGAGCGCCGCGACGACATCCGGCAGCTCAAGGCGACCCTCGCGGAGGAGAAGAAGACCGCCGACGCCAAGCTGGCCGAGGCCCAGGACCTGCTCTCGCAGCTCGAGGCCGAGGAGCGTGCCGCGCTTCTCTCCCGCAACGCCGGCCGCCCGATCGACGCGACCTCCATCCCGGCCTCCGGTCGTGCCGCCGCGGCGATCGAGTACGCGCTCGCCCAGGTCGGCGACGCCTACGTCTGGGGTGCTGCCGGCCCCAACGCCTTCGACTGCTCGGGGCTGACCATGATGGCCTACGCGCAGGCCGACGTGAGCCTGCCGCACTCCTCGCGGGCCCAGTACGGCAGCGGCGCCCGGGTCGCGAAGAGCGACCTGCAGCCCGGCGACCTCGTCTTCTACTACAACCCGATCAGCCACGTGGGGATCTACCTCGGCAACGGCCTGATCGTGCACGCGGCCAACCCGGGCGCCGGCGTCAAGGTCTCCGACCTCGACGAGATGCCCTACACCGGAGCGGTCCGGCCTGGGTGAGAGCCCGAGCAGGGCGCCTTCCGGCGATCCTGGCGGCCGCAGCCCTGCTGGCGGGCGGCTGCGCCAAGGACGACTATGTCGCGCCGCCACCGGTCGTCACGGGTGACGTCGCCGACGCAGCCGTGGCGGCTGACACGCTGGCGGACCTCCAGACCGCGATCCGCGACGGTGACGGGCCGGCCGCCGCCGACCTCGGCGCCGACGTCACGGTGCGCGACCTGCTGACGGCCGTCGTCGCCAATGCCGAGGCGCTCGGGCTCGCCGATGTCACCTTCCGCTACGTGACCGAGACCGGTCGCACCAGCGGGGCCGATGCCTGGGACGGTCAGGTGGCCGTGACCTGGCGGGTCGACGGCTTCGACTCGACCTCGGCCCGGATCGAGCTCCCCGTCTCCTTCGCCGACAGCGGCGCGACGATCGCCGCCGTGGGGGGCGCCGGTGCCCGGCTCCCGCTGTGGCTCGCCGGCGCGCTCGACGTACGCAAGGACGGGAAGGTGCTCGTCGCGGTCGCCGGTGACGACGCCGGGGGTGAGCCCTACCTCGCCGCGGCCCGCCGTGCCGTCGCGCAGGTCCGCGCCGTGGTGCCCGGCGACGGCGGCCTGGTCGTGGAGGTGCCGGCCGACGCCGATGCGCTGCGCCAGGCCCTCGACACCGAGCCGGGGCAGTACGACGCGATCGCGGCGATCACCGCGCCGGTCGACGGCACCGAGGCTGCGGGGAGCCCGGTGCACGTGTTCCTCAACCGCGGGGTCTACGACGACCTCGACCGCGTGGCCGCACAGGTCGTGATGACCCACGAGGCAGTGCACGCGCTCACGGACGCCGTGGCGGCGCGCCGGGCACCGCTCTGGCTGGTCGAGGGCTTCGCCGACTACGTCGCCCTGCGTGACGTCGACCTGCCCCTGACCACGACCGCCGGGCAGATCGCCGAGCAGGTGCGCCGGGCCGGCCCGCCGAAGGAGCTGCCTCTCCCCGGCGACTTCGATCCGACGGCCAGCCATCTCGGCGCCGTCTACGAGGCTGCCTGGCTGGCGTGCGTCACTCTCGCCGAGCACGGGGGAGAGCGGGCGCTGGTCGAGCTCTACGACGACGTCCTCGCCGGCGGCGACCTGGTGACCGCGCTGCGTGAGCACCTGGGGTGGACCGAGGCCGAGCTCACCGCCGCCTGGCGGGACCGGCTCGCCGCGTTGCCCGGCGTGGCAGGCTGACCGGGTGCTGGTCGATGACAGAGCGGCGGTGCGCCGGGTCGCGCTCGGCACCGTGCTGGTGGGCGCCGCCGCCTTCGTGCTGATCGCCCTGGCGCGGGTGCCGTGGCACCCGGTCCCGGATGGCCTGCCCGACCCGGTGACCGCGTCCTCGGTCTTCACCCGGGAGCAGATCGAGCGCGGCGAGCACTACGCCCTGTGGGGACGGATCTGGAGCTGGTCCCGGCTCGCGGTCTCCCTGGGAGTGGCGGTGTGGCTGGGCTTCGGGCAGACCGGACGCCGCTGGGCGGGCCGGCTGCGCGGCTGGTGGTGGGTCCGTGCCGTCGTCGTGGTGGTGGGACTGGCCGTGGTCGGTGAGCTGGTGACCCTGCCGTTCGGGATCGCGCTGCGGATGCTCGGCCTCGACGAGGGCCTGGTGACCAGTAGCTGGGGGGCCTGGGGCCTCGACCAGGTCAAGGGCCTCCTGGTGACGGTCGTCGGCACGTCGATCGCGGTCGTGGCGCTGGTCGGCTGCATGCGACGCCTGCCGCGGCTGTGGCCCGCGGCGGCGGGCCTGGCGGCCGCGGTCCTGGTCGTGCTCGGCTCCTTCGCCTATCCGGTGGTCGTGGAACCGGTGTTCAACCGGTTCGCGTCACTGCCGGACGGTCCGCTGCGCTCCGATGTGCTCGCCCTCGCCGACGCGGAGGGGGTGGCGGTCGACGACGTCCTGGTCGCCGACGCGTCCCGTCGCACGACCACCCTCAACGCCTACGTCTCGGGCTTCGGACACAGCCGCCGGGTGGTTCTCTACGACACGCTGGTCGAGGACTCTCCCCGCAACGAGACGCTCTCCGTCGTCGCGCACGAACTGGCCCACGCGAAGTACGACGACGTGCTGACCGGCACCCTGCTCGGGGCCTCCGGCGCCCTGCTGGGCGTGGGTCTGCTCGGCCTCGTGCTGCCCGGACCGCGCCGCGGCCGCATGGACGAGGACGAGGTCACGTCGGTGCCTCGGGTCCTGGCGCTGGTCGCGCTCGCGACCCTGCTGGCGGCACCGGTCCAGAACGGCATCAGCCGGGCGGTCGAGACCCGGGCGGACCAGACGGCGCTGGAGGTGACCAACGCCCCCCAGTCGTTCGTCGACCTCCAGCGCCGTCTGGCCCTGCGCTCCCACGCCGACCCCACACCTCCGGCGTGGTCGCAGTGGTGGTTCGGCTCGCACCCCACGGTGTTGCAGCGGATCGGGTTGGCCAACCGGTTCGAGGCGCGGCCTAGGGACTGACCGCGTTGTCGATGCTGGCGTTGGTGTGCTCGAAGAGAGCGTTGACCTCGCCGCCGAACACGACGATGGAGATGACGATCGACGCAGCGATCAGCGCCACGAGGAGGCCGTACTCGACGGCTGTAGCCCCCCGCTGGCGTGCTGCGGCCGATCGGATCATCAGTGTTCCTCTGTCTGCGTGAGAGAAGCACGGCAGCCGCGCCACACCGATGGGTGACGCGGCGAGCCGAGTGAGTCCGAGTCAGTCAGATGCCGGAACGTTCTCGAGGCTGTCGTTGACGGTATCGAACGCGCCGTTGAGCTTGCCGCCGAGGATGACGACCGCGCCGATGATGACCGCCGCGATGAGGGCGACGAGCAGGCCGTACTCGACGGCGGTGGCACCGCGCTCCTCCATCTTGGCGAGGCGGGCGTTGAGCAGGATGTTGAGGTACTGGATCATCGGGTTCTCCCTGTGTGCACTGTTCTGCGTGTCCCCGGGGAGTGCTCCCCGATAGCGAGAACTCTGCCGGAATCGCACCAACGAGGGATCCGGAGTTCGTCTGTTCGCGGCTAGTCACTTCGGACTAGCGCCGAGCAGCGTGTTACGGGGTCCGCGGAGCGATTCAGCGAGCCGACGGCTGCACGGTCGAGAGCAGCCCGATCCGCATCGCCGTGACCAGCGCCTGCGCCCGGTTGACGGCGCCGAGCTTCTGGTAGATCCGGGCGATGTGGGACTTGGTCGTCGACTCCGACAGGTAGAGCCGCTGGCCGATCGCCGCAGCGTTGAGCCCCTCGGCGAGCAGCAGCAGCACGTCGTGCTCCCGCTCGGTCAGGGCGGTCGACTCCGCCGACTGGCGGCGCATCATCGCCCCGACGAGGCCGGCGCAGACGAAGGCCTTGGGGGAGACGGCGGCATGCCGGGCGGCCCGGATCACCTCCGTCGACGGCGCGTCCTTGCCGACGAAGCCCGATGCGCCGGCCTGCATGGCGGCGAAGATCTGCTCGTCGCCGGAGTGCATCGTCAGCACGATCAGGCCGACCTCGTCGCTCTCCTTGCGGAGCGTGCGGACAACGTCGAGACCGGTGCCGTCCTGCATCTGCAGGTCGGTGATCACGACGTCGGGGCGGACCTCGTGGTAGCGCTGGATGCCCTCCGCCACCGAGCCGGCCGTGGCGATCACGCTCAGGTCCGGCTCCAGGTCGATGACCGCGCCGAGACCGTCGCGGATCAGCTCGTGGTCGTCGACCAGGAGAACGGTGGTCAGGTCGCCCGCGGGGTGGTTCATCGTTGCTCCGTGAGGATCGGGGAGCCGCCGTCGGTGGCGAGCGCGCTCCGGGGGATCTTGAGGGCGACCGTGACCGTGAGGCCCCGGCTGGCGTTGTCGCGGACCAGGAGGTCCGCGCCGATCAGTCTGGCACGTTCGCGCATGATCTTCAGCCCGTGCGAGTCGGACCGCGCCGTCTGCAGCCCGACGCCGTCGTCGGTGACCGTGATGACGGCCTCGGGTGCGTAGACCTGGCAGCGCACGTCGATGGAGGTCGCCCGCGCGTGCTTGACGGCGTTGTTCATCGCCTCCTGGGCGATCCGGAAGAGCTCGGCCTCCACCTCGGGGCGCAGCCGGGTCGGCTGCTCGTCGAGCCGGACCCGGATGGGGATGCCGGAGGACTCGGAGAGATGGCGGGCGACATTGCTGATCGCGGCGCCGAGGCTCTCGCTCTCGCCGATGCTGGTGCGCAGGTTCATCACCGACTGCCGCACCTCCGCGACCACCTTCGAGACGCGGTCGCGCAGCATGCCCAGGGCCTTGGCCTGCTGCTCGTCGGCGGGCCGCGCGGCCAGCGCGTCGATGATGTAGCCGAGGGAGGCGATGTCCTGGGCCACACCGTCGTGCATCTCGCGGGCGAGCCGGCTGCGCTCGTCCGCGGTCGCGGCGTCGCGGAACTGGGCGAAGAGCAGGGCCGCGTCGAGCTTGACCGCCATGTCGGAGAGGTCGCGGGTCACCGCGGCGAGGGGCAGCCCGCGGCCGACATCGGAGCCGGCCGGTCGGAGGCCCGCGACGATGGCCCGCTCGCTGACCCGGAAGGCGAAGCCCTCCCCGATCTCGACGGGGTGCCCGGCGTCGGGCGCCTGCAGCCGGATGTCGCCGGCGAGCGTCTCGGTCGCGACCGCGTCGGCCGGCTCGAGCTCCACCGTCGAGGCGACCGGGGACAGGGTGTCGCCGCGCGGGACGTAGAGCACCAGGGCCCGGTTGGGGATGTCGTCGCCGACCTGGCTGAGCAGCTCGCCGCCCAAGACCCCGACGTCGAGCCCCGAGCTCAGGCTGCCGGCCAGGTCGATGAGCTGCTTGAGGTGCTCCTGGGCGTCGCGATAGGGCGCCAGCGGGTCCGTCACCCGGTCGGAGGAGAAGGTGACCGCCGCGATGAGGCTCAGGCCCAGGCCGGCCATGGTCCAGGTGAAGATCGCCACCGCCTGGTCGGCGGTGACGCTCTCCCACCACATCAGGCCGAGCGCGACCACGGCGATCAGCTCGACGAGCACGGTTCGGAGCATGGTTCGCACGCCGGCGATCGCGGTGGCGTAGAGCGGTGGCACGACGAGCGCGGCCAGGATGACCGGCGAGTCGATCATGCCCAGCGCGCACACGACGCCGATCGCCGCGGCCTCGGACGCCGGGCTCAGCGACAGCTCGAGCTCGCGGCGGGTGGCGGTCACCGCCTGGTAGACCCAGAGACCGCCGACGGCGGCCAGGGCGAGCAGGCCCTGCTCCTGGTGGAACCAGGCGATCGGGCCGCCGATGGCGAGCAGCGCGAAGAGGCGCGCCGCGCCCACCACCGCGTAGGTCTGGCTGCTCGGCATGGTCTCCACCCTAGTGCCGCTGCCGCCGGCTCACTTGCCGTTGAACGCGTCGATGGCGTTCAACACGGCCGGGCCCATCACGACGATGAACAGGCACGGCAGGATGAAGAGGATCAGCGGGATCATGATCTTGACCGGCACCTGCTGCGCCTTCTCCTCGGCGTACTGCCGGCGCTTGACCCGGATCTCACCGGACTGCACGCGCAGCACCTGGCCGATCGGGATGCCGAAGGCGTCGGCCTGCACCATCGAGCCCACGAAGGTGTTGAGGTCCTCGACGTTGCTGCGCGCACCCATCGCCTTGAGCGCGTCCGAGCGGCTCATGCCGAGCTGCATCTCGCGCAGCACCCGGGAGAACTCCTCGGCCACGGGTCCGTCCGTGTTGCGGGCGACCTGCTGGACGGCGGCGTCGAACCCGAGCCCGGCCTCGACGCTGATGGTGAGCAGGTCGACGGCGTCGGCCAGGGCGCGCCGGATCTGGTCGGCCCGGTGGGAGGCCTTGTTGTAGAGATACAGATCGGGGCCGAAGAAGCCGAGAACGGCAGTGGCGACGGCGATGACGACGAGGATGGCAGGGGAACCGCCGAGGAGCGCACCATAGGCGACGACCAGGACGGGCAGGGCCACGGCGCAGATGACCTTCAGCGACAGCACCCGGTCGATCGTCCAGCCCCGCGGGTTGCCGGCGAAGTCGAGCCGGCGGCGGATCCGGTCGGCCTTGTCGGCCCCGGTCAGGCGGCGGCCGAGGCTGAGCGCACGGGCCTGGAACGGGGCCAGGATCCGGTCGGCGAAGGGGCGGTCGGCCTCCTCGGCGAGCTCACGGCCGGGCTGTCCGGACCGCTCCAGCGCGTCGAGTGCCCGGGCAAGGCCGTCGGGCTGCTCCCTGGCGAACGCGGCGCCCGCGGCGGCGATCGCGCCGAGGAGGAGGACGAATGCGAGAAGGAGCAGCATCACGCCTCCACCTTGACCATGCGGGACATCCAGAAGGCGCCGATCGTCATCCACACCACGCCGAAGCCGGACAGGATCCAGCCGCGGGGGTCGTGGATCAGCGGGTCGAGGAACTTCCTGTTCACCAGCAGCAGGAACAGGAGGAAGAGGACGGGCAGCGCGCACAGGATGATGGCGGACATCCGGCCCTCGGCGGAGAGCGCCCGGACGTGGCGGCGCAGGTACTGCCGCTCGCGCATCGTCGCGGCCACCGTGGTCAGCAGCTCGGCGAGGTTGCCGCCCACCTGGCGCTGGATCCGGATGGCCATCACGGCCCACCGGAAGTCCTTGCTCTGGAACCGGTCGGCGACGCCCTCGAAGGCGTCCTCGACGGTCACGCCGATCCGTGCCTCGACGAGCACCCGCTTGAACTCCGACGCGATCGGCTCGGGTCCCTCGCGCACCACGGTGTCGACCGCCTGGGCGAGTGACAGGCCGGCGCTCAGCGCGCCCGACAGGAGCTGCAGGACCTCGGGGAGGGCGGCATCGAAGGCCCGGCGCCGGCGCCCGGCCATGTAGGCCAGGTAGAGCGGGGGCAGGAAGAACGCGATCACCAGGAACAGGATGCCGACGATGATGTTGCCCCGGCCCAGCAGCAGCCCGACCACGCCGCCGGCGAGGACGGTGCCGATGTGGAGCAGCAGCCACTCCGACGGCTTGAACTCGCTGCCGGCGGCAGCCAGGCGCCGGGTCATCCGCTCGTTGAGGGCGCTGTTGCGCTCGAGGATCCCGGCTGCGGCGGCCTTGGCCTGGTCGAGGACCGGTTCGGCCTGTGGCTTGTGCTGCTCGCGCTCCTCGAGCCCCGACACCCGGGTGCTGTACGCCGTCACGCGGTCCGCGATGCTCATCGGAGCCGGGCGGGCCGGAACGAGCAGGAGTGCCACGGCGAGCAGGCCGATGGCGAACACGCCGATGCCGACCCACAGCAGCCAGTCCGGCGCGGTCCAGCCGGTGCTCTCGTCGGAGATGGTGGGCAGCGGCGCGGCGGCCCCGGGCGTGCTGGCCGCCTCGATCTTGGCCAGGGCGCGTGCCACCACCGGCTCACCGCCGCTCGTCGGCAGGGTCACCTGGACCGTTGCGAGATCGGCCGCGAAGCCGTCCGGCAGCGGCGCCGTCACGAGAACCTGGTCGGCCAGCGCCTCGGCCTGCTCGGCGAACGCGGCGGCCAGCGCGCTGCCGCTGGAGGTGATCACATCACCCTCGCCGGCCTCGGCGATCGTGCGCAGCGCGATGAGCTGGTCCTCGGGCAGATCCAGGCCGACGATGTGGACCCGCGTGCCGGCATCCTCGATCGCGGCCGTCGCGTCCTCCAGCGACGCGCTGCTCCCGGCGTCGGCGCCGTCGGAGAGCAGCAGCAGCGACCGCTGACCGCTGTCGCCGGCGACGGCGGTGGCGGCGATGATGCCGTCGTAGAGCAGCGTGTTGCGCTGCAGGGACAGGCCGTCGATCACCGTGCGGGCGGCGGCGCGGTCGGTCGTCGGCGCGAGGGCGACCTCGACCCTGCTGTCGAAGGTGACGATGCCGACCTCGACGTCGTCGGGGACGGCGTCGAGGTACGTCGTGGCGGCTTGCTGGGCGGCCTCGAACCGGCCCTGCTTGCGCATCGAGTTGCTGGTGTCGATGACCAGCACGGTGGTGCGCCTCACCGCGGACCCGGAGCTGGTGCTCGTCGCGGTCGCGTCGAGCCCCTCGTCGTCCAGCGTCGCGCTCACCCCGTCCAGGTCGACCTGGGCGCCGCCGGGGACGTCCACGAGGATCCGGATGCCGTCGCCCGTGGACTCGACGTGGGCGATGGCCCCGTCCTCGGCGTACGCCGGTCCGCCGACCAGCAGGGCGAGGAGGGCCACCAGCAGCGACGCGGCCCCACGGGCAAGAGTCCGCTGCCCGGCCATCAGATGCGTTCCGTCCGGAAGATCGTCGGGTCGACCGCGACGTTGGAGTAGGCGAGCTTCTCCAGGAACTTCGGCCGCAGGCCGGTGGAGCGGAGGCGGCCGAGGACGCGGCCGTTCTCGTCGAAGCCGGCGGAGTTGTCGAAGATGAAGACGTCCTGGAGCGTGATGATGTCGCCCTCCATCCGCTCCACCTCTGTGATGTGGGTGATCCGGCGGGAGCCGTCCTTGAAGCGGGTCTGGTGCACGATCAGGTCGACGGCGGACGCGACCTGCTCCCGGATCGCGCGGATCGGCAGCTCCATGCCGGCCATCAGGACCATCGTCTCCATGCGCGAGAGCGTGTCGCGCGGGCCGTTGGAGTGCAGGGTGCAGATCGAGCCGTCGTGGCCGGTGTTCATCGCCTGCAGCATGTCGAGCGCGGACGCGTCGCGGACCTCGCCGACGACGATGCGGTCGGGCCGCATGCGCAGGCTGTTGCGGACCAGGTCGCGGATCGTCACCGCGCCCTTGCCCTCGATATTGGCCGGGCGTGACTCCAGCCGGACGACATGGTCCTGCTTGAGCTGGAGCTCGGCGGCGTCCTCGATCGTCACGATCCGCTCGTCGGTGGGGATGA
The DNA here is from genome assembly GCF_024614185.1 of Nocardioides carbamazepini. Taxonomy (GTDB): domain Bacteria; phylum Actinomycetota; class Actinomycetes; order Propionibacteriales; family Nocardioidaceae; genus Nocardioides; species Nocardioides carbamazepini. Next base: position 295,057 of record NZ_JAHTLF010000008.1, on the reverse strand, counting down.
AGGACGACAGCACATTGAGCGTGGTCGTCTTCCCCGCGCCCGTGCCCCCGGAGACGATGACGTTGAGCCGGCCCCGCACACAGGCGTCGAGGAAGTCGGCCGTCTGCGGGGTCAGCGAGCCGAAGTTGATCAGGTCCTGGACGGTCAGCGGGTCGGTGGAGAACTTCCGGATGGTCAGTGCCGAGCCGTCGATCGCCAGCGGCGGGACGATGGCGTTGACCCGGCTGCCGTCGGGCAGCCGCGCGTCGACCATGGGGGAGGACTCGTCGACCCGGCGGCCGATCCGGGACACGATCTTGTCGATCGTCCGGCGCAGGTGGGCCTCGTCGGCGAAGTGCGCCTCGACCTTCACCAGGCGGCCGTCCTTCTCCAGCCAGACGTCGTCGTGGCCGTTGACCATGACCTCGGAGACCTCGGGGTCGCGGAGGAAGGGGTCGATCGGGCCGTAGCCGAGGATGTCGTCGGTGATCTCCTGGGTGACCCGCGCCCGGTCGGCCGCGCTGAGCGGCCGGTCCTGGGCGCCGAGGACGTCCGACAGGACCGTGCGGACCGTCCGGTCCAGCTCGTCCTGGTCCATCTCGGCGTCGTACAGGTGCGGGCCCAGCTGCTTGATCAGCTCGGTATGCACGCTGGACTTGAGGTCCTCGAGCCGGTCGGTCTCGGTGCCGGCCATCCGGCGTCCGCCCCGGCTCTCTCCGGCTGCGGCCGCTGCACGTGAGGACAGCGGACCGGGGGACTTGCGCTCGTTCGCCGCGGGCTCGCTCGCCGCGGGCGCCGCCGGGGCCGCCGCCGGGGCGGCGGGCACGGTGGCCTGGTCGGTCGCGGCCACGACATCGGCGAGGAGCTCGGCATCGGCCGCGGGCGTGGCGGCGTGCCTGCCCTGGGCGGCGGCCTCACGACGGGCGGCGGCGAGGCGCTCGGAGAGGCTGGACACGGGTCAGCTCCTCCCGCGACGGAACAGCCCGCGCGAGCGGGGTGCCTCGGCTCGCTCGGGAGCCGCGGCCGTCGGAGCGGGGATCGGCTCGCCGGTCAGGGACGCGGCGAGCTGCGCATAGGCGAGGCTCGCCGGGTGGCCCGGCTTGTGCGAGACGATCGGAGTGCCGGCGTTCGTGGCGGCAGCGATGTCCACGGCGGTGGCGACCTGGGCGCTGACCGGCATGCCGAGGATGCTCTCGACCTTCTCGACACTGATGCCGACCTGGTCGTCGGCCCGGTTGAGCAGCAGGTGCCGGTGCCCGCGGGCGATGCTGAGCATGTCCATCGTCTCGAGGGCGACCTTGACGTTCTTGAGCGTGGGTACGTCGAGCGTGGCGACGATCACGCACTCGTCGGTCTCGTCCAGGGCGGTCAGGGTCGCGTCGTCGAACGACGGCGAGGTGTCGACGACGATGTAGTCGAAGCCGTCGCGCAGCGCCCGCAGGATCCGGGAGATCAGCAGCGGGGTGACCCGTTCGCGCACATCGGGGTGGGACGGCGCGGCGAGCACGGTCAGCGTGTCCTGGTGCCGGGTCAGCAGGCCCTCGAGCATCGCGAGGTCGATGGAGTCCTCGGAGCCGACGGCCTGCTCGATCGAGTGGGTCGGAAAGAGCTGCATCGTGATCGCGACGTCCCCGAAGGCGAGGTCGAGGTCGACGAGGCACACCTTGCGGGCGCCGCGGTCGGTCAGTGCCAGCGCAAGGTTGACCGAGGACGTCGTCTTGCCAACGCCGCCCTTGGGGGAGAAGACCGTCACCACCCGCCCGAGCTGGCGGGCGCCGCCGGGTCCGCGCAGGGCTTGATAGAGCTGGTGGGCGCGCTCGATCGCGCTCGTCAGCGTCTTCTCGTCGCCGCCCGCGACGACGACGTCGCGGATGCCGGCCTGCATCGCGCGGGTGAGCACCTCGGTGTCGAAGTGGTCGCGGACCAGGACGACGCTGACCGTCGGTCGCTTGATGCGCAGCTCCTCGGCGATCGCGAGCGCCGAGAGAAGGTCGACGGACGGACCGAGAGCGACGACGTACTCGTCCGGGTGCTGGTCGAGCCAGGCCAGGGCACGCTCAGTCGTGCCGACCGCCTGCGAGCCGGTGGGCATGGCCCGGACCAGACCCTCGACGAGGGCGGGATCCTGTTCGACGAGAACCGGCATGGGACGACCTCACTCGCTGTCGCGGATGGTGGCGCAGGGTCCGGTCTTGTCGAGCTGGACCTCGCTCTCCGAGTTCAGCAGGGCCACGGAGAGCTTGCCACGCTCCCGGCCGTCCTGAAGCCACTCGAACTGCTGCTGGGTCACCGCCAGGTGCAGGGCCGGTGCGCTGCCCTCGGTGACGCCGTCCTCGGCCGCGGTCGTCGTCTGCGCGCCCTTGGAGAGGACCGTCACGCGGTCGATGAGCAGGCAGGTCGGCGTGGCCGGGTTGACGGTGAGGAAGACGGCGAGCTGCGACCCGGGCTCGATGAAGGAGCCCACCGGGAGGTCGAAGGACTCCGGCTTGGCGATCATGCCCTGGGGCAACGGCAACGACGCGACGTCGACGGTGTCGCCGACGCCACCGAACTTCGTCGACAGCAGCTGCTCCCCGGCGTACAGCGTGGTCAGCGCGACCTTGCCGTCGAGGTCGCCGAGGTCGCTCTGGCGCAGGGCGTTGTCGAGGACCTGGCCCTGCGGCACCTCGGTCTCGGCGAGCTTGCCGGTGTCGAGGGCGGACTTGATGCTCTCTCCCGGCAGGACGGTCTTCCCGGCGGCGACGGTGACGACCTTGGTCGTCTGGTACTTCTCGGCGGCGCGCGACTCCGCCCCCCGCGCGAAGACGAAGACGAGGGCGACGCCGAGCGCGGCTATCACCGCTGCCACGACGAGCAACAACCTGCGACGATCCACTTCAGAGCCCTCCCGCTCCCCATGTGTGAGTCCCGCTGCTCCCGGCTGCAGCGCACCGCGAGGCTAGCGAAGTCGGCACTGTCGGCGTGAGTGAAACGGTCAAATGCCGCCGAATGATGTCCGATCGCAGCCTGGGGGATGGTTCGTCGGGACTATGTCCCTCGCCGTGGCCTCGGCCTGGGCTCAGGAGTAGAGGGCGGCGATCTCGTCGCGACACTCCCGCATCACGACATTCCGCTTCAGCTTCAGGCTCGGCGTCACCTGGCCGGCCTCCTCGGTCCAGTCGGTCGGCAGGATCGCGAACTTCCTGATCGACTCGGCCTTCGAGACGGCCTTGTTGGCCTCGTCGACCGCGGCCTGCACCTCGGCGCGCAGGTCCTCGTCGTCGACGAGGTCGGCCACCTTCCCGGACTTGCCGTGCTGCTCGGCCCAGGCGGGGAAGGCCTCCTCGTCGATGGTGACGAGCGCGCCGATGAACGGCTGTCCGTCACCGACGACCAGGCACTGGCTGACCAGCGCCGAGGCACGCACGCGGTCCTCGAGCACCGCCGGGGCGACGTTCTTGCCCCCGGCCGTCACCAGGATCTCCTTCTTGCGGCCGGTGATCCGCACGAACCCCTCGTCGTCGACCTCGCCGACGTCACCGGTGTGGAACCAGCCCTCCCCGTCGATGGCCTCGGCCGTCGCCTGGGGGTTGTTCCAGTAGCCGGTGAAGACCTGGCCGCCGCGGAAGAGGAGCTCGCCGTCGTCCGCGATCCGTACGGCGGTGCCGGGGATCGGTCGCCCGACGGTGCCGACCTTCTGGGCATCGGGGAGGTTCACCGTGAGCGCCGCGGTGGTCTCGGTCAGGCCGTAGCCCTCGAGCACCGTCACGCCGATCCCGCGGTAGAAGTGGCCCAGCCGGTCGCCGAGCGGGGCACCACCGGACACCGCGAACTCACAGCTGCCGCCGAGCGCCGCGCGGAGCCTGCCGTAGACGAGCCGGGAGAAGAGCGCGTGCTGGGCACGGATGCGGACGGGCACGCGGCCGCCCTCGAGGGCGCGGGAGTAGGCGATCGCGGTCTCCGCGGCGCGGTCGAAGATCTTGCCCTTGCCGTCGGCGGTGGCCTTCTGCGACGCGGTGTTGAACACCTTCTCGAAGACCCGCGGCACGGCGAGGATGAAGGTCGGCCTGAAGGTCGCGAGCTGGGGGAGGAGGTTCTTGATGTCGGCGCTGTGGCCCAGGCGGGTGCGGGACTTCACGCACCCCACCTGGATGATCCGCGCGAAGACGTGGGCCAGCGGCAGGAAGAGCAGCGTCGAGGCGCCCTCGGTGACGAACAGCCGCTCCAGCTCGGCCACCGCGACGCAGAGCTCGGTCTGGAAGTTGTCGTGGGTCAGCATGCAGCCCTTGGGCCGGCCGGTGGTGCCGGAGGTGTAGATCAGGGTCGCGAGGTCGGTGGGTCCCACCGCTCGGCGCCGCTCCTCCAGGTCGGCGTCGCTCACGCCGGCGCCCAGCGCGGTCAGCGTCGCGATCGCGCCCTCGTCGAGCGTCCAGAGGTGCTCGAGCGCGGTCAGCCGGTCGCGGGTCGCCTCGACCCGCCCCCGGTGCCCGGCGTCCTCGCAGACGATCGCGCGGGCGCCCGAGTCGGAGAGGATCCAGTTGATCTGCTCCTCCGAGGAGGACTCGTAGATCGGCACGGTCGCCGCGCCCGCGAACCAGATCGCGTAGTCGAGCAGCGTCCACTCGTAGCGGGTGCGGGAGATGATCGCCACCCGGTCGCCGGCCCGCAGCCCGGCCGCGAGCAGGCCCTTGGCGACGGCGCTGACCTCGGCGAGGAAGTCGGCGCAGGTGACGTCGTCCCAGCCGCCGTCGGCGGTGGCCCGGCTGAACTGCACGGCCTGCGGCGCCTCGGCGGCGTTGCGGACCACGTCGTCGGTGAGACTGCCCGTCGCCGGGATCTCGATGGTCTGCGGGGTGGAGTACTCGCGCACCTGCGCAGATTACCGCCGGTCGGTCCGGTAGCCTTCCCGCATGGCCGAGCAGACGTCCTCGTCGATCGTCGTCGACGCACCCGCCGCGGATGTGATGGCCGTCATCGCCGACTTCGCGGCCTACCCGGAGTGGGCCAAGGGCGTCACCGTCGCCGAGGTCCGCTCGTCGTACGACGACAACGACCCGGCCCGGGCGGGCCGCGCCCGCGAGGTGTTCTTCGCCCTCGACGTCTCGCCGATCAAGGACGAGTACACGCTGTCCTACGTGTGGGACGGCGATCGGCAGGTCACCTGGACCCTCGTCGAGGGCAAGATGCTCAGGGCCCTCGAGGGTGCCTACGTCCTGCGGGAGACCGGCGGCGCGACCGAGGTGACCTACCGGCTGGCTCTCGACGTCTCGATCCCGCTCATCGGCATGCTCAAGCGCAAGGGCGAGAAGATCCTCATCGACACCGCGCTCAAGGGCCTGAAGAAGCGCGTCGAGTCCGGCGCCTGAGCCACGCCGTGCGGATCGTGCTCTTCACCGGCAAGGGTGGCGTCGGGAAGTCCACGGTCGCGGCCGGCACGGCCGCCCTCGCGGCCGCGCGTGGGCTGCGCACGCTGGTGATCTCGACCGACGCGGCGCACTCGCTGGCCGATGCCTACGGCGCGGTCGGGGTCTCGACAGGCTCGACCAACTCAGGGGCGGAGCCCACCGAGGTGGGGCCCGGACTCTTCCTCCAGCAGGTCGACGCCCAGCTGCGCTTCGAGCAGTCCTGGGCGGACATCCAGCGCTATCTGCTCTCCGTGCTCGACGCGGTCGGGATGGACCCGGTCGCCGCGGAGGAGATGACCGTCATCCCCGGGGCCGAGGAGGTGCTCGCGCTGCTGGAGCTGCGCCAGCACGCCCGCTCGGGGCGCTGGGACGTGATCGTCGTCGACTGCGCGCCGACCGCCGAGACGCTGCGCCTGCTGGCGCTGCCGGAGGCGCTCGGGTGGTACCTCGAGCGGCTGCTGCCGATCCAGCGTCGCCTGGTCAAGGCGCTGCGCCCGGTGCTCAACCGGGCGGCCGGCGTGCCGATGCCGGGGGACGCGGTCTTCGACGCGATCACCCGCCTGCACGGCGAGCTGGACGACGTCCACGCGCTGCTCTCGGGCCCGGATGCCAGTGTCCGCCTGGTGCTCACGCCCGAGCAGGTGGTGCTCGCCGAGGCGCGGCGCGCCTACACGAGTCTGTGCCTGTTCGGCTACCGCGTCGACGGCGTGGTCGCCAACCGCGTCTTCCCCGACGGTGACGGCGACCCGTGGCGGGCCGGCTGGGTGGCCGCGCAGGCGGACGTGCTGCGTGAGGTGGCACAGTCGTTCGGCGGCCTGCCGGTGTGGACCTCGGAGTACCAGGCCGCGGAGCCGGTCGGCGTCGACGCGCTGACCGCCCTCGCCACCGGCCTGTACGACGGCGCGGACCCGCTCGCCGTACCGGCCGGCGAGGGACCGTTCCGGGTCACCCGCGGCGAGGCGGGCGCGGTCGCCCATCTCGCGCTGCCGTTCGTCACCCGGGCGGAGGTCGACCTGGCCCGCAACGGCGACGAGCTGGTGATGACCGTGGGCTCCTACCGCCGGCTGATGACGCTCCCGCCGGGCCTGGCGCGGCTGCGGGTGGCGGGCGCCAGCGTGCTCGAGGGGGAGCTGCGGGTACGGTTCGCGGAGCCCGATCCCGTGGCGACCGGGAAGGAGGCCCGATGACCGACGACGAGCCGAAGGGCCCGCCGAGGCACGACGACATCGGCAGTGTGGGCGAGGAGGCGATGAAGCTCCTCGGTGCCTTCGCCGACCTCGCCAAGCACCACTCCGGCGACGCCAGCGGTGGCCTCGGCAGCCTCGCCGGTCAGGCCGCGGCGATGGCCCACGACGTCAACGAGCACCTCGCGACCGACGCGGCCGAGTGCCGCTACTGCCCGGTCTGCCGCGTGGTCCACGCGGTCCGGCAGACCTCGCCCGAGGTCAAGGCGCACCTCACGGTCGCCGCCTCCTCCCTGCTCCAGGCCGCCGCCGGCCTGCTCGAGACGCTGCCCCAGCCGCCCGGCAGCGGCTCCGGCGCGGCGCGGGGGCCCGAGGTCCAGCACATCGACCTCGACGACGACCCGGACCCGGAGCCGTGACCGGCGACCTCACCTGCGGGATCGACATCGGCGGCACCAAGATCGCCGGTGCCGTCGTCGATGCCGCCGGAACGGTCGTCGCGGAGGCACGGGTCGAGTCGCCGGCCACCGACGCCGCCGCGATAGGTACGACGGTCGCGGCGCTGGTCACGGAGCTGGCGGGAGGCCCCGGCGGCCACTCCCTGCGCGCGGTCGGGGTGGGCGCCGCCGGCTATGTCGCGGCCGATCGGTCGACGGTGCTCTTCGCCCCCAACATCGCCTGGCGCAACGAGCCGCTCGGCGCCGACCTGACCCGACGCACCGGGCTGCCTGTGGTCGTCGAGAACGACGCCAACGCGGCGGCCTGGGGCGAGTTCCGCCACGGCGCGGGCCGCGACGCCGACGACCAGCTCATGGTCACGGTCGGCACCGGAGTCGGCGGCGGCGTGGTCACCGGGGGCCGGCTGCTGCGTGGCGCCCACGGCGTCGCCGCCGAGATCGGCCACCTGTGCGTCGTACCGGACGGGCTGCCGTGCGGCTGCGGCAACCGCGGCTGCCTGGAGTCCTACGCCAGCGGCACCGCCCTGGTCCGCGCCGCCCAGGCCGCACCGAGCGCGGCGATCCTGGACGCCGCCGGAGGCGATGCGGCCGCCATCACCGGGCCGATGGTCACGGCGGCCGCCGTGACCGGAGACGCCGTCGCCGTCGGTCTGCTGGCCGAGCTCGGTGGCTGGCTCGGGCACGGCATCGCCTCCCTCGTCGCCGTCCTCGACCCGGCCGTCGTCGTCATCGGTGGCGGGGTCGCCGCGGCCGGCGACCTGCTGCTCGACCCGGCGCGGACGGCGTTCGACCGCGAGCTGACCGGCCGGGGCTATCGTCCTCGGGCCGAGATCGTGCCCGCCGTCCTCGGCAACCGCGCCGGCATGATCGGCGCCGCGGACCTCGCCCGGGAGTGAGGATGGGCGGGGGCTACGTCGGCGTCGACGTCGGCGGCACCAAGGTGCTGGCGGTGCGCGTGTCGGCGACGGGCGTGCTCGAGGCGACCGCCACCCGACCGATGCCGGGGGTGTCCGCGGGCCCGGAGGCGGTGGAGGAGACGGTGGCGCTCGCCGCCCGAGACGTGTACGGCGCCACGGCGCCGGTGGCACTGGGCGTCTCGGCCGCCGGCCTGGTCGACGCCGCCGGGGAGCGCTTCCTCTTCGGTGCCCACCTGCCGTGGCGGGACGCGCCGGTGCGGCGGGCGATCGCGGACCGCACCGGCCTGTCCGTCGTCCTGGAAAACGACGCCAACTGCGCCGCCTACGCCGAGCTGGCCTCCGGCGCCGCTCGGGGAGTGCGGTCCGCGCTGCTCATCACCATCGGCACGGGCATCGGCGGGGCGGTCGTCCTCGACGGCCGGGTGATCCGTGGCGCGCACGGCCTGGCCGGCGAGTTCGGTCACATGCAGGCCGTGCCCGACGGTCTGGCCTGCGAGTGCGGCCTGCGCGGCTGCTGGGAGCAGTACTGCAGCGGTCGCGCTCTCGAGCGCGTGACCCGGGTCGCCCTCGGTCGTCACCTCGACGGCCCGGAGGTCACCGCGCTGGCGCTGGCGGGTGACCAGGTCGCGCTGCACTCGTTCGCCTCGATCGGCACCTGGCTCGGCGTCGGCACGGCCGCACTCGTCTCGGCCTTCGATCCCGAGCTGGTGGTCGTCGGCGGCGGCGTCTCGGCGGTCGGCGACCTGCTGCTCGGCCCGGCCCGGCGGGCCCTCGCCGGCTCGCTGCAGGGCACCGCCTACCGGTCTGTGCCCGACGTCGTGCCGGCCCTTCTCGGGCCGGAGGCCGGGGCGATCGGCGCGGCACTCCTGGCGCGCGACGGACGCTCCTGACCCGGGGGACGCGCGGCGGTCAGACCCGGGCCCCGTCGTCCCACGGGTCGCGTGGCGAGCCGGGCGAGCGGAGGACGAGGTAGCAGAAGCCGCCGACGAACCAGGCCACGAGCAGCCAGCCCAGCCAGGAGGGCATGCCGAGCCCGAGGACGAGGAAGATCAGCAGCACGGCCGGTGAGCCGAACACCCCGAGCCAGGCGAGCATCCGGTCCGGCGGGGGCACGGGCACCGGCGGTGCCTGGGCCGGGACGAAGCGGTCGTCGTCGATCTGGTCGAGGTCGTCGTAGCGGTCGTCATAGCGGTCGTCGTACGCGTCCTCCGCGGCCTCGGGTGCCGGGCCGGGGTCGGCGTCGTCGCTGTCGTCGCTGTCGTCGGTGGTCTCCAGCTCGACACGCTCGCCGTAGTTGTCGACGATCGCCTGCCAGGCCGTGTCGTCGTAGTCCGGGTCGTCCCGTTGCACGTCCTCAGGCTACGCCCCGTGGCCACCTCTAGGCCGAGGTCACCCGTCCGATGAACGCCGCCGACTCGTCGAAGATCGTCGGGGCGTCGTTGTCGAGCGTGGCCACGTGATAGCTGTCCGGCAGGGCGACACGGGTGACGTCGCCGGACGAGACTCCGTCGAGCACGAGCGGCTCCGAGGCGTCGTCGACGACGTGGTCGTCGGCGGAGCGGAAGTAGATCAGCGGAGCGGTGATCCGCGGCAGGTCGGCGCGCAGGGACGGCCAGGCCCGCATCAGCGAGTGGATGGCCTTCAGCGGGGTCCGGTCGTAGCCGTGCTCCAGCACGCCGGGCTTCTTGATGTCGCCGGCGATCGCCGGGAAGGACGGCACCAGGTGCTTGAGCACCGGGAGCAGCTTGACGTCCAGCCGCTTGGTGGCGACGGCCGGGTTGACCACCATCACGCCCGCGACCTCGCCGGGCCGATCGGCGGCCAGTCGCAGGACAAGTGCCCCGCCCATCGACAACCCACCGACGACCACCGCGTCGTGCTCGGTGCGCAGCGCGTCGAAGGCCCGGGTGAGCTCGGCGTACCAGTCCGTCCAGCGCCGGGTGTTGAGGTCCTGCCAGGTGGTGGCGTGGCCCGGCAACAGGGGTACGGCGACGCCGTACCCGAGCGCGCCGAGGTGCTCGGCCCACGGCCGCATCGACGCCGGCGAGCCGGTGAAGCCGTGGCTGAGCAGGACGCCGATGCGGCGCCCGCCGGTGAGGTCGGGGCGGGCCGGGATGATCAGCGGTGCGGTCAGGTCGTCGGTGCTCGGCGGCATGGCGAGATTGTGCCGCACCACCGCTAGGATCCGTTCTAGCGGCGTTCGTCCGGGCGGACGCCCGAATCTGGGAAAGGTCCGATCGGTTGTTCTACTGGTTCCTGAAGTTCGTCGCCCTCGGGCCGCTGCTGAAGGTCGTCTTCCGCCCCCGCGCCGAAGGCGTCGAGAACGTCCCGACGACAGGCCCGGCGATCCTCGCCAGCAACCACCTGTCCTACGCCGACTGGCTCTTCATGCCGCTGGTGATCCCCAGGATGGTGCGCTTCGTCGCCAAGGCCGAGTACTTCACCTCGCCCGGCGTCAAGGGCTGGCTGCAGAAGAACTTCTTCAGCGGGACCGGCAACATCCCGATCGACCGGGCCAGCGGTGACGCGGCGTCCGGCGCGCTGGTGTCGGCCAAGCGGGTGCTGGCCGAGGGCGAGCTGTTCGGCATCTACCCGGAGGGCACCCGCTCCCACGACGGCCGCCTCTACCGCGGCAAGACCGGCATCGCCCGGCTCACCCTGGAGACCGGCGTCCCGGTCATCCCGGTCGCGGTGGTCGGCACCGACGTGGTGGCGCCGCCCGGCAAGAAGTTCGGCCGGGTCACGCGCCCGACCGTCCGCTTCGGCAAGCCGCTCGACTTCTCCCGCTACGCCGGCATGGAGAACGACCGCTTCATCCTGCGCTCGATCACCGACGAGATCATGTACGAGATCATGCGTCTCTCGCAGCAGGAGTACGTCGACATGTACGCCACCCGGGCCAAGGCCGAGTCACGTCATCGCGGCGAGGGCGAGCAGGGGAAGCTGGCGTCCTGAGCCTGACCGGCGGTGCCCCCGTCGACCCGGGGACGACGACGCGGGCCGCGATAGCGGTCGAGGACCGCATGTTCCGGGCCCTGGCGGTCCTGCGCGTCGTGGTCCTCGGCTACGCGGTGGCGCTCAACGTCTACCGCGACAACTTCGACCACCCGGCGCTCGGTTGGGCCTGCGTGGGGGTGATGGTCGTCGCGACCGCCGCCTCGGTCGTCGTGTACGCCGCCCCCGAGCGGCGCGTGCCCGCGGTCCTGCTGGCCGACCTCGCGCTGGCCGTCGCCCTCCTGCTCGCGACCCCCGTGGTCAAGGGCGCCTGGTTCCAGGCGACCATCCCCGGCTACTGGATCGTCGGCGCGCTGCTGGCGTGGGCGATCCGCTACGGCTGGCGTGGCGGGACGGTCGCCGGCGTGCTGCTCGGTGCTGTCGACCTCCTCAGCCGCTCGCAGATCGCCCAGAAGGACTGGGGCAACGTCTTCCTCATCCTCCTCGGCGGCTCGATGGTCGGCTTCGTCTGCGAGTCGCTGAAGGCGATGGCCGCCGAGCGGGACCGCGCGCAGCGGGAGGCGGCAGCGGCGGCGGAGCGGGCGCGGCTGGCCCGCGCGGTCCATGACGGCGTGCTGCAGGTCCTCGCCCTCGTGCAGCGGCAGGGCGGCGAGCTCGGCCGTGCCGCCGGCGTGCAGGAGCAGGCCCTGCGGACGCTGATCCGGGCGCAGGATGCGGTCACGACGACCTCCCCGGACGCGGCTGCCGGCCGGGCCGACCTCGCGGCGGCACTGACCGCCCTGGGCGCCCGGCCGCGCACGGAGGTGGCCCTGCCCGCGGGGCCGATCGACCTGCCTGCCCACACGGTGACCGAGCTCGTGGCGGTGGTGCGGGCCTGTCTCGACAACGTCGAGCGCCATGTCGGAGCGGACGCCCCGGCCTGGGTGCTCGTCGAGGATCTCGGCGATCGGGTCGAGGTGAGCGTGCGCGACGACGGGCCCGGGATCGCGGACGGTCGGCTCGCGGCAGCTGAGCACGAGGGCCGACTCGGCGTCGTCGAGTCGATCCGCGGCCGGGTCCGCGACCTCGGCGGAACCGCCCTGCTCGACACCGGCTCCTATGGCACGGAGTGGACGTTCGTCGTACCCCGTCAGGAGGACCGGTGACCATCCACAGCACCCACCCGTTCGCGGACGCCGACCCCGACCCGGCCCGCCGGTTCCGCGGCCGGGTCGGCGGCGCCGTCACCTTGTGGACCGCGGGCGACGAGACCGACCGGGCCGGCCTGACGGTCACCTCGCTCATGGTCGCCCTCGGCCCCGAACCGGCGGTGCTGGCGCTGCTCGATCCCGACTCCGACCTGCTCGAGGTGCTCCGGGAGACCGGGCGCGGTGTGGTCCAGCTGCTGTCGTGGGCCGATCGCCAGCTCGCCGAGGCCTTCGCCGGCACGGCGCCCGCCCCCGGCGGACCCTTCCGACAGGCGGAGTTCACCGCCACCCCCGACGGTCCGCGGCTCGCGACGGCCCGCACCTGGGCCGGTGTCCGGCTCATCGACGAGCGCGTGCTCGGCTGGTCGGTCGAGGTCACCGCCGCCCTGGACCACGTGGAGGTCGGTGACGGCGAGGGCGACGACGACGCGTTGCTGCACCGACGCGGGCGCTTCCACCGGCTCCCGTAGGGTCCTCCCATGACGGACCGGATCCGGGTCATGGTCGTCGACGACCATCCCATGTGGCGCGATGCGGTCGAGCGCGATCTCGACGCCGCGGGCTTCGAGGTCGTCGCGGTCGCGGCCACCGGCGCCGAGGCCCTCGCCCGGTTCCACGCGACCCGGCCCCAGGTCGTCGTCCTCGACCTGCAGATCCCCGCACCCAGCGGCGTCGAGGTCACCGCCCAGGTGCTGGCCAGTGAGCCATCCTCGCGGGTGCTGATCCTGTCGGCCTCGGGGGAGCAGGACGACGTGCTGGCGGCGGTGAAGGCCGGGGCGACCGGCTACCTGGTCAAGTCGGCCTCGCGTGAGGAGCTCCTGGCCGCCGTACGACGGGTGGCGGCGGGCGACAGCGTCTTCACGCCGGGGCTCGCCGCCCTGGTGCTGGGGGAGTTCCGGCGGATGAACGAGCCGGCCACTCCGCCCGGGGAGCGGCTCACCGACCGTGAGACCGAGATCCTCAAGATGGTCGCCAAGGGGATGTCCTACAAGCAGATCGCCGAGCGGCTGGTGCTCTCCCACCGCACGGTCCAGAACCACGTGCAGAACACGCTGCGCAAGCTGCAGATGCACAACCGGGTCGAGCTGACCCGCTATGTCATCGAGCAGGGCCTCGACGACGGCGAGAACTGACCAGGTCTGGAAGGATCCGAGCGTGGCTGACCTGCTGGAGATCGCCGACGAGCTGTACGCGCTGCCGCTCGCCGAGTTCACGCCGGCACGCGACGCGCGCGTCAAGGAGCTCAAGGGCACCCCGCTGGCCGCCCAGGTCAAGGCGCTCCGCAAGCCCAGCACGGCCGCCTGGGTGGTCAACCTGCTGGTGCGCCGCGAGGCGGCGCAGATCGACCAGGTGCTCAGCGTCGGAGCCGCCCTGCGCGAGGCACAGGAGGCGATGTCCGCCGGTGAGCTGCGGGCGTTGACGAGGCAGCGCCGTCAGGTCACGGCCGCCGTGACCACGCAGGCCCGCCGGATCGCCGCCGAGGAGGGCCTGCGCGTCACCGAGGCCGTCGCGGAGCAGGTCGAGGCCGCACTCACGGCCGCGATGGTCGACGCCGAGTGCGGTCGCGCGGTGCGCAGCGGACTGCTCGTCAGCGGCCTGCGGACCACCGGCATCGAGCCGATGGATGCCGACGACCTGGCGAGCGCCGTCGCGGTTCCGGCGGCCCTCGGCTTCAGCGCCACCCCGCGCGAGGCGCCCCGCCCGGGCCCGCCTGACCTGCACCTGGTGCCGGATCCCGACCGGGCGGCCAAGGCGATCGCTGCGGCCGAAGAGCGTCTCGCCGCCGCCGAGGAGGAGTACGGCGCCGCGCGGGCCACCCACGCGGACGCGTCGGACGAGATCGAGCGCCTGTCCGCCCGGTCGCTGCAGCTGGAGGCGGAGACCGACGAGCTGCGCCGTCGCCTCGCCGATCTCGAGGAGCAGTCCGAGGCGCTGGAGGAGGAGCTCGCCGAGGCGGAGGAGGTCCGCGACGGCGCCGCCGCCGACCTGCGCACCGCCACGGCCGAGCGCGATGCCGCGCAGGCGGCACTCGACCGGCTGGGCTGAGGCGCCGAGCCGGGGCCTTGCCTCAGCCGTCCCCGCGCACGATCGCGAGCACCCGCCGGTCGATCCAGGTCAGGTCGGCGGCGACGCGCATCTCGTAGTTCTCGGTGCCGACCCAGGTGCGGAAGTCGTGATGACCGGCGGCGGTGGCGAAGGCCTCCAGCTCGGCGCGCAGAGTGTCGTCGACGGCGACCTGCTCGTGCTCGGCGGAGGCGGTCAGGTACAGGTCGTGGAGGTCGAGAAGCCGGGTCAGCTCGTCGATCGGTGCCGTGTGGTCGTCGACGCGCAGGTCGACCGCGACGTCGTCGAGACCGCCGTATCCGGCGCCGTCGCGGACCACGAGGATCGCCGCGGACTGGCGTCCGCGGCGGTCGCCGCCGCTCGCGTCGCCCGCGGCGAGAGCGGCCAGCAGTCGGTCCTGCAGCGGGGTGTCGGGGTCGCTGCCGAGCCAGGCCGCCTCCATCGCCTCGACCACCTCGGACCCGGCGAGGCAGTTGCCCTGGATCGCGTACCCCGCGCCGGTCAGTCCGCCGGCCCAGGGGATGCACTCGGCGCCGGTGTGGGTGGCGGCGGTGCCGTCGAGGTCGACGACGCCGACCTGGCGGTGCGCTCGGCCGTCGTCCTCCTCGAGCAGTCGCTGCAGCGCGATCGGGGCGGTCGCACCCTCGTCGAGATGGGAGAGGGCGAGGCCCTTGTAGGCGACATTGGCGTCGGCCTGGGTCGCGACGGCGCCGACACCCGCGACGGCGGCGGGGACGGCCGAGCCGACCGCCAGGAACTTGGAGGCGACGGCCACGCCCCAGCTGTCGCCGTCGGCGGACCGGGCCACGATCGAGAAGGTCATGGCCTGCAGCCTAGGGTCCGACGTAGGTTGGCGGTATGCGCGTTGGAGTGCTGACCGGGGGCGGAGACTGCCCGGGACTGAACGCCGTGATCCGGGCTGTGGTGCGCAAGGGGGTGAACGGGCACGGCTTCGAGTTCGTCGGCTTCCGCGACGGCTGGCGCGGTCCTCTCGAGGGCGTCACGATGCCACTGGGCATCGAGCAGTGCCGCGGCATCCTGCCGCGTGGCGGCACGATCCTGGGCTCGTCGCGGACCAACCCCTTCGCCGTGGAGGGGGGTGTCGAGCGGATCACGGACAACCTCGCCGCGGCGGGTGTCGATGCCCTGGTCGCTATCGGCGGCGAGGACACGCTCGGCGTGGCGACGAGGCTGGCGGAGCTCGGGGTGGCCGTGGTCGGTGTCCCCAAGACCATCGACAACGACCTCTCCGGCACCGACTTCACCTTCGGCTTCGACACCGCGGTCAACATCGCGACCGAGGCCATCGACCGGCTGCACACGACCGCCGAGTCGCACCACCGCGTGCTCGTGGTCGAGGTGATGGGCCGGCACGCAGGCTGGATCGCCCTCCACGCCGGCATCGCCGGGGGAGCGAGCGCCGTGCTGATCCCCGAGGCCCCCTTCGACATCGAGGCGGTCTGCGCGCACGTCGAGACCCGGTTCCGCAGCGAGTACGCCCCGATCATCGTCGTCTCCGAGGGTGCCGTCCCCGCCGACGGCACCGGCATGACCCTCGTCAGCGGCGAGAAGGACGCCTTCGGGCATGTCCGTCTGGGCGGCATCGGTGACCGCCTCGCCCACGAGATCGAGCGGCGCACCGGCAAGGAGGCCCGCGCCGTCGTCCTCGGGCACATCCAGCGGGGCGGCACGCCCTCGGCGTTCGACCGCTGGTTGGCCACGCGGTTCGGGCTGCAGGCCATCGACGCCGTCGCCGACGGCGAGTACGGCGTGATGATGGCCCTGCGCGGCACCTCGATCGTGCGTGTCCCGCTGGTCGAGGGGACCGGCGCGCTGAAGCTGGTCAGCCCGCGGGAGTACGCCGAGGCGCAGGTCTTCTTCGGCTGACCTCGGCCGGCTCGAGGTCGACGATCAGCGCCCGGTGGTCCGACAGCGCCATCCGGCGCGCGGTCGACCGGGCCGCGAGCGGCGGGTCGGCCAGGACGTGGTCCAGCTGCTCACGCGGCCGGTCGGCGGGGAAGGTCGGGTGCTCGGCAAGGGGCGTGAGACCGCTGATCCGGGCCGCCCGGGGCAGGCCCATGTTGAGGTCGCCGGTCAGCACGAGCGGCCGGGAGGCGCCGGAGAGCGAGCGCATCAGGCGGACCAGCTGTCGTCGGTTCCACCACCGGATGAAGGACAGGTGGGTGGTGGTGACGGTGAACGGGCCCTCCGCCGTCGTCAGGCTCGCGCTCACGGCGACACGCGGCTCGTCGCGCACCCAGGTCGGTCCCAGCCGACCGGGGAACCGCATCGGGACCGGTGCCGGCACGGCCGGGAGGCGGATCACCTGCCAGCCGGTGACCGGCAGCCGGCTCAACAGCGCGATGCCGTAGGCCGCGTCGTGCGGCTGCTCGTCGCCGGTCGCGGCTGTCCAGGTCGCGCCGGGGCTGCCCGCGAGTGCGGCGACGAAGCGATGGTCGGTCGCGCCCATGGCCTCGGCTGCGAGGGCGGTGAGGTCGGCGTGACCCGACCGCTGGAGCAGGTGGTCGACCTCCTGCAGGGCCAGCACGTCCGGGTCGAGGTGGGCGATCGCCTGCTGCAGCACGGCCACGTCGACCTCGGCGTCGTGCTGGGTGCGGCCGCCGAGGATGTTGAAGGTCACGATGCGCATCGCCGCAGCGGTACCCCGAGTGCCGCATGTCAGCCAGGCGGGCGGGTACCTCTCCGGCGTGGACGAGTCACGGGAGGGTGCGGTGGGCTCCGGCCACCTGCGGGAGGCGCTCAAGCTGGTCGCGGTCTTGCTGAAGGAGGCCGGTGTGCCGTTCGCGTTGGCCGGGAGCTACGGCCTGTGGGCGCGCGGCGGACCGGAGCCGGACCACGACGTCGACTTCATGATCGCCGAGGAGGATGCCCCGCGGATCGAGGACGTCCTGGTCGAGAGCGGTCTCGACGTCGTGCAGCCGCCGGAGGACTGGCTGTTCAAGGTCTTCGTCGACGGGGCGATGGTCGACATCATCTTCCGGGTCCGCAACGAGCCGATCCAGCGGTCCCGCTTCGGTGACGCCGACGAGATCGAGGTGGAGTCCGTCCGGATGCCCGTGCTGTCGGCGACCGTGCTGATGACCGACAAGCTCGCCTCCCTGGAGGAGCACGCGTGCGACTTCACCACCGTGCTTCCCGTGGCCCGTGCGGTGCGCGAGCAGGTGGACTGGAGAGCGGTGGCGTCGGCCACGGCCGGCAATCCGTTCGCCCGTGCGTTCCTCGGGCTCCTCGACGCCTTGGACGTCGCGCCGCGCCGCGATCCCGACATGCCGCCACCCCGGGCAAATGCTTCCCATTCGGAGCGGCCTGCGCGAAGGTGAAGCCCGAGGAGTCACTTTCCACCTCGGGAGAGGAAGGACGCAGATGTCCACGGAGACCACCGGAGCGACCACGCAGGGCGGGCACGGCCAACCGGAGCTGAAGCGGGTGCTCGGGCCCGGCCTGCTGCTCCTCTTCATCGTCGGCGACATCCTCGGCGCGGGCGTCTACGCCGTGACCGGACGCCTCGCCGGTCAGGTCGGCGGCGTCGCCTGGCTGCCCTTCCTGGTGGCCTTCGCGATCGCCACGCTGACGGCCTACTCCTACCTCGAGCTGGTCACCAAGCACCCGCAGGCCGCGGGTGCGGCGCTCTACGCGCACAAGGCGTTCGGCGTCCACTTCGTGACCTTCCTGGTCGCCTTCACCGTGGTCTGCTCGGGCATCACCAGCGCCTCGACCTCGTCCGGACTGCTCGCCTCGAACCTGCTGATCGGCCTGGGCAACGACGCGCCCAGCAAGGGTCTCGTGCTCGCGGTGGCGCTGGGGTTCATGCTGGTCCTCGCGCTGATCAACCTGCGCGGCGTCGGCGAGAGCGTGAAGTTCAACGTCGTGCTCACCATGATCGAGATGGCCGCGCTCGCGATCGTGATCGGCATCGGTGTCTGGGTGATCGGCAAGGGCGACGGCGACCTCGACCGGGTCACCGTCTTCGAGAGCCCCGACGACAAGGGCCTGTTCATGGCGGTCACGATCGCCACGGCGATCGCCTTCTTCTCGATGGTCGGCTTCGAGGACTCGGTCAACATGGTCGAGGAGACCAAGGAACCGGAGCGGATCTTCCCGCGGATGATGCTCACGGGTCTCGGCATCGCGGTGATCATCTACATGCTGGTCGCGATCTCGGTGGTGGCGGTGATCCCGGCTGACCAGATCGGTGCGCCGACCAACGCCGAGGCGGGGATCCTCATCGACGTCGTCAAGATCGGCACGCCGGACCTGCCGATCGACGACTTCTTCCCGTTCATGACGGTCTTCGCCGTCGCCAACACCGCGCTGATCAACATGCTCATGGCGAGCCGGCTGATCTACGGCATGGCGCGCCAGCAGGTGCTGCCGCCGGTGCTCGGCAAGGTGCTGCCGGGACGGCGCTCGCCCTACGTCGCGATCGGGTTCACCACGCTGCTCGCCCTCGGCCTGATCACCTACGTGCGGCTCGGCTCCGAGAGCACGATCGTCGGCTCCCTGTCCGGCACGACGGCGCTGCTCCTGCTGGCGGTCTTCACCATCGTCAACATCTCCTGCCTGGTCCTGCGCCGCGAGCCGACCCGGCCGAACGGGTTCCGGGCGCCGACGATCGTCCCGATCCTGGGCGCGATCCTCTGCGCCTACCTGCTCGGTCCCTGGGCCCGGCTGGAGGCCGACATGATCCAGTACAAGATCGCCGCGGGCCTGCTCGGCATCGGCATCGTGCTGTGGATCCTCACCCGGCTCTTCTACAAGCCCGAGGGCGGTCACTTCGCCGACATCGAGCACATGGACATCGATCCTTCGGACGACTGACTTTGTTGGGCCGAGCGGCCGAGCGGCCGGCTGCCGCACGGCCTGTGCTGCCGGGTCACCCGTCCCACGGGCAGGCGCCGACTCGGCGGCCGCGCGGCGGGCGCCGTACCCTTGGGGGGTGAGCACCCTCCCGTCCCTCGAGCAGTTGCACGCCATCGGAGCGAAGCAGCAGCCGTCGTACGACGACCCCGCGGCTCTCGCCGCGATCGTCGAGCGACTGCGCACGCTGCCTCCGCTGGTCTTCGCTGGCGAGTGTGACGAGCTGAAGGCGAAGATCGCCGCGGCCAGCCGGGGAGAGGCGTTCCTGCTGCAGGGCGGCGACTGCGCGGAGACCTTCGTCGGCGCCACCGCCGACAACACCCGCAACAAGCTGCGGGTGCTGCTCCAGATGGCGGTGGTGCTGACCTACGCCGCGTCCGTGCCCGTCGTGAAGGTGGGCCGGCTCGCGGGCCAGTACGCCAAGCCCCGCTCCTCCGACACCGAGACCCGCGGCGAGCTGACCCTGCCGGCCTACCGCGGCGACGCGGTCAACGGCTTCGAGTTCACTCCCGAGTCGCGCCGGCCCGACCCGCAGCGGCTGCTCGACGTCTACCACTCGTCGGCGTCCACGCTGAACCTCGTGCGGGCGTTCACCACCGGCGGCTACGCCGACCTGCGCCAGGTCCACACCTGGAACTCCGAGTTCGTCCGCAACAGCCCGGTCGGCCAGCACTACGAGGCGATGGCAGCCGAGATCGACCGCGCGCTGACCTTCATGCAGGCCATCGGCGCCGACCCCGAGGAGTTCCACCGGGTCGACTTCTACTCCTCGCACGAGGCACTGCTGCTGGAGTACGAGCACGCCATGACCCGCATCGACTCGCGCACCGAGAAGCCCTACAACGTCTCGGGCCACATGGTCTGGATCGGCGAGCGCACCCGGCAGCTCGACGGCGCGCACGTCGAGTACTTCCGTCACATCAGCAACCCGATCGGCTGCAAGCTCGGCCCCAACGCCACCGCGGACGACGCGCTCGCGCTGGCCGCCAAGCTGAACCCGGCCAACGAGCCCGGCCGGCTCACCTTCATCACCCGCTTCGGCGCGGCCAAGATCCGTGACGGGCTGCCGGCGCTGGTCGAGAAGGTCACCGCCGAGGGTGTCGACGTGGCCTGGGTCTGCGACGCGATGCACGGCAACACCTTCGAGACGTCCAACGGCTACAAGACGCGACGCTTCGAGGACGTGCTCGACGAGGTGCAGGGCTTCTTCGACGTCCACCGCGCGCTCGGCACCGTCCCGGCCGGCATCCTCGTCGAGAACACCGGTGACGACGTCACCGAGATCGTCGGCGGTGGCGAGGAGCTCGACGAGCAGGGCCTGGCCCACCGCTACGAGTCGGTCGTGGACCCGCGCCTCAACCGGGTGCAGTCGCTGGAGATGGCCTTCCAGGTCGCCAACATGCTCCAGAAGCGCTGAGCTGCCCGGGCTGCCCGGAGCCTGAATCCGTGGCCGATCAGGTCAGGCGGGAGCCCCGCGGAAGCGGACGTCGCTGATCGCGGTGAAGTCGCGGCCGGCCGGCCCCGTGCCCGGGGGCGTCACCTCGACCAGGTGCAGCACGATCCTCCTCGTCGCCACCGGTCCGACGGCCAGGGTCTGCATCGGGCGCCGGTCGGTGAGCTCCTGGGTGATCCGGGTGCCGTCGTCGAACTCCCACTGCACGACGCGGATCCGGCGGTTGCCGAGGTACCAGTTGTCCGCGCCGTCGATCTTGGCGTAGCCGTTGACCAGCCCGACCTCGGTCAGCACGGACTCCTCGCCGAGATCGAACACGACGGTCGCGCCGGTGCCGTCGCCCGGCATCCGCCAGGCGGTGCGCGGGCGGCGGTCGAGCATGTTCTCGGCGTCGTACGTCACCGGACGGTTCTGCCGGTCGCGGGACCCGGGTGCCGTGGCCGGGACCTCGGCGCTCGCCGACGACGTGAGATCGGAGACGTCACCGGGGTCGGGCTCGTCGATGGGACCGGCCGTGCCGGTGCTGTCGGGCCGCGGCTCGTCGGACGCGTCCGGACCGGTCGGCTCGGCGTCGTCCGTGCGCTGCGCCGACGCCGCCCCGGTGCGGTCGTCGTCGGCGCGGTCGCCGTCGTCGTCGGCAGCCGCGCCGACCAGGAGGAAGGCGCCGATGCCGGCGACCAGGGCGAGCATCACCACGCCGATCGCCCACGGCAGCCACGGCATGGCGGACCGGTCGCGCGTGGGAGCGGTGCCTGGAGGCGGAGCGTACGGGGCCGGTGCCGGGGGCGCCGGAGCGGTCTGGGTGACCGGGGCCGGCGGGGGACCGGGGCGGGTGGTCGGTGCCTCGGCATACAGCGGATAGCGCGCGGCCGGCGGCAGCTGGCCGGTCGGCGGGGGCACCACGGGCGCGCTCGCAGCGGGCGCGGCCTCGGGGTGCCGGCCGGGTACGGGCTGCCCGCAGTTCGTGCAGAACCGGCCGACCCCGAGCTCGTGCCCACAGCTGGTGCAGTGCGTCGGGGTGGTCATCGCGGGGCTCACCGTACCCCGAGGGCCCCGCGACGTGTCAGAACCGGAGGATCACGCGGATCTCGCGGATCAGGCCGAGGTCGCCCGCCGGCACGCCTCGGCCTCGATGTCCTCCAGGTCGTGCTCGAGGACCTTGCGGGTGCGGTCGTAGCTGAACCCCCCGAACATCGCCCACAGGGCGCGCGACAGCGCGGACCGGTGGCTCATCTCCACCGTGGTCGTCATCGCCAGCCGGGTGCCCGTCGCGTCCGGGTCGGACGGGGTGAGGCGGTAGGCGGTGCGGATCACGTCGTTGCCGACCTCGGCCTCGACGACGGTACGGCGTGGCGGCTCGGACTCGACCACCTGGAGCTCCTCCGGGCCGTGGTGCCCGAACAGGGTGCGGCGCTCGCGCCAGGCGGTGCCGACGGCGTACCCGCCCTCGGTGAGGACCTCGGTCCCGCTGACGCTGCGCAGCACGTCGTCAGCGTGGGCGATGTCGGTGATGACGTCCCAGACCTGCTCCGGCGGAGCAGGGATGGTGGCATGCACGTGGATGATGTGACCGGCCATGTCGACTCCGTAGGGTTGGGTCCCCCCACGTCCATGGTGCGCCTGTCCGCCCCGGTTGACCAGTCCCACCTGCCGGACCGCGTGGCGGTCAGACGACGTCGAGGACGACGGTGCTGCCCTTGCGCACCTTGCTGCCGCCGCCGGGGCTGGTGCTCCAGGCCACGCTGCCGTTGATGTAGATGTCAGCACGCTCGATCTTCACGACGAGCCCCAGGCCCTCCAGCAGGGCGACGGCGTCGTCGGTCGACTTGAGCCGGACCGAGGGCACCGTGACGAGCTCGGGGCCCTTCGACACGACGAGCTGGACCGTGTCGCTCTTGAAGAGGGTGCCGGAGTCGGGGGACTGGCTGATGATCCTGCCCTCGGCGACGTCGTCGCTGTACCTCTCCTCGGTGACCTCGACCTTCAGGCCCTTCTTCTCCAGCGCCTGGGTCGCCTTGTCGGCGTCCTTGCCGACGAAGCTGCGGACCGTGATCGGCTTGCGGCCCTTGGAGACCACCAGGGTCACCGAGGTGCCGACGGGCAGGGCGGCCGCCTCGGGGGTGCCGAAGGCGGGCTGGCTCTGGATCACGCGGCCGGCCTCGACGGTCTCCGACCAGCGCTCGACGGGCTGGCCGGCGACGAACCTCACCTCCGCGAGGGCGGCCTCCGCCTCGGCGACGGTCTTGCCGGTGAGGTCGGGGACGTCATAGCGCTCCTTGCCGAGGGAGACGGTCAGGGCCACCTCCCCGTCGGGCAGGATCCGATCGCCCGGTCGGGGGTCGGTGGAGATGACCACGCCCTTCTCGACGCTCTCGGAGTAGACCTCGTCGCCGACCGTGACGCTCAGTCCGGCCTTCTCGAGCTCGGCCTGGGCGGCGGCCCGCTCGAGGCCGACCACGCCGGGCGTCGTGGTGAAGCGGCCCCAGCCGACCCACCACGCCGTGCCGCCGATGGCGGCCGCGAGCACGACGAGGACCAGCGCGAGCGCGATGCGCCTGCGGCGCCGCTTCCTCCTCGGCGGCGCGGCGGGCTGCTCGGCGATGACCGAGGTCTGTTCGTGCGATGCCGGCGGCGGTGGCGGACGGACGGCGGCCCGCTGCGCGGGTGGCTGCTCGGCGACCAGGTCGGGCAGACCCTCCCACAGCGAGCTCACCGGCTCCGGGGTCGTGTCGCCGCCGACGCCGATGGGGGAGTCGGGTTCGACCACGCGGGCCGCGGGCAGCAGGTCGGCCACCAGCTCCGGGTCCTCGCGGACGCCGTCGTGGAGCGCCTGGGCGACCCTGCGCACGTGATGCAGCAGGACCGTGGCGTCAGCCGGGCGCAGGCTGGCGTCGCGGGTGGTCGCCCGGATCACGAGCGCGTCGACGTAGTCGGGGATCCCCGGCACCACCGTCGACGGACGCGGCACGTCCTCGTGGACGTGGCGGTAGGCCACCGCGATCGGCGTCTCCCCGGTGTGGGGCTTGGTGCCGGTCAGCAGCTCGAACAGGATCACGCCGGCGGCGTACACGTCGGCGCGGGCGTCGGCCCGCTGCTCGACGACCAGCTCGGGGGCGAGATAGGACACCGTGCCGATGAGGACGCCGTTGGTCGCGGTGTGCTGCGTGTCGGCGCTGACCGCCTTGGCCAGGCCGAAGTCGGCGACCTTGATCCGGGTCGCACCCGAAGGGGGATCGGTGGCGATGAGGACGTTCTCGGGCTTCACGTCGCGGTGGATCAGGCCCGCGCGGTGGGCGGCTCCGAGCGCGGAGAGGATCGGGTCGAGCAGCGCCAGCGCGCGCTCCGGCACCATCGGTGCCTCCTTGCCGATGGTGTCGCGCAGGGTGTGGCCCGGGACGTACTCCATGACGAGGTAGACGGTGCCGTCGCTGTCGTCGCGGCCCTGGTCGAACACGGCCACCACGTGCGGATGGGAGAGCCGGGCGGCGGCCTTGGCCTCGCTCACGAACCGGCGCGCGAACGACTCGTCCTCGTGCGTCGTCGCATCGCCGAGACCGGGATGCATGATCTTGACCGCGACCGTGCGGTCCAGCCGGGTGTCGACGGCCTCGTAGACGCTGGCCATGCCACCGCGGGCGATCCGGACGCCGATCCGGTACCGCCCGTCGAGCAGGCGGCCGTACTGATGGTCCTCCACCCGCGGCGATCGGCCCGGCGAGGGGTCGCCACGGCGCGCGGCGGCGGCGCCACGAACGCGCTGGTCTTCGTGCACAGCGACCCTCCTGTGCATGTTCTTCTGGCCCGGCCGGGGAAGTGACCGGAACGACCATGGTACGGGGAGGGGCCACGTCAGACCGCAGCCACGCCGAGGGACGGATCCGGGCCGCCACCCGGGCGGCCGGTGGGAGAGGATGGTCCCATGAGCGAACCGCGACTGGCCGACCACGACCTCGCCGCCCTCGTCGAGGACTGGCTGGACTGGGACCAGGCCGCCGCCGAGATCGGCGTCACCGCTGCCAAGGTGCGCACCATGGTGCGCGACCACGAGCTCGCCGCGGCGAAGCCCGGCGCCGGCCGCCCGCAAGGGATCCCGGCACTCTTCCTCGTCGACGGTGAGCCGGTCAAGGGCCTCCCGGGCCTGCTGACCGTCCTCCACGACAACGGCTTCGACGACCGCGAGTGCATCGCCTGGATCTTCCTCGACGCCGACCTGCCCGGCCGCCCGATCGACGCGCTGCGCGAGAACCGCGGTGCCGAGGTCAAGCGTCGCGCGCAGGCGCTCGCGCTCTGAAGGCCGGACCGAGCCCGTCGTGCCCCGCCTGAGCCGCCGGACGACCCAGGTCGTCTCCACGGTCGTCACCGTGGTCCTGCTGGTCGGCGTGTGGTGGCTGCAGTCCCGTGGCGCCGACGACCCGGCGTCCTCGCGCACCACGGACCCCGCGAGCGCGGCATCCTCGCCGACCGCCACGCACGAGCAGATGCCGGAGGCCGACGAGGACGGCGTCCCCTATGTGGCGCTCCGCACCCTTCCGCGGGAGGCGGCGGAGACAGTCGAGCTGATCGCGGCCGGCGGACCGTTCCCGTACCCCGGCAAGGACGGCTCGACCTTCGGGAACCTCGAGGGCCTGCTGCCGGACCGGGCCCGGGGCTACTACGCGGAGTACACCGTCGGCACGCCCGGCCTCGACCACCGCGGCGCCCGGCGGATCATCGCCGGCGACGGCGGTGAGCTCTACTGGACCGCGGACCACTACGAGTCCTTCGAGCGGATCTGGGAGAGCGGATGAACCACCCCACGAAGTTCTGCGCTTCCCCCGCCTCGCTCCTCCAGCACACAACGTCGCGGGGACCCCGGAGATGAGCGGTCTCGCGGCGGTCCTGGCCGGACGCCACACGCCCGGCGTCCACCGGTGGGAGTCGGCGCTCGACGTCGCCGTGGTGCGGCACGCGGTCGAGCGTGCCGACTGGGGCTTCGGGTACGTCGACGGGGCCGGTCTCGAGGACCGCGCCGACGTACTGCGGGTGATCGGGAGCGCGCTGGCGTTCCCGGACCACTACGGCGCCAACCTGGACGCCCTCAACGACTGCCTGCGCGACCTGCCCGGTCGCACCGTGCTGCTGTGGGACGCGTGGTCCGGCTTCGCTCGCGCGCAGCCGCGGTGGTTCGGCGTCGTGACCGACGTGCTCGGCCGGCGCGCCCTGGCCGATCCGGCCCTCGAGGTGCTGTTGCGCGGCCCCGGCCCGGTCGACGTCGTACCGCTGCTGGCGTAGGGCTCAGCGGGTCCGGCGGGTCGCCGCGGCGGCGAGCTGCTCGAGCGCCCGGCACGCCTCGGCGTCCCAACCCGCCTCGGCCTGGCCGCGGCGGAGGGCGTCGACCGCCTGGCTGGCGAGGTCGTCGATCATCGTCTCGACCTCGGCGCGCGCGCCGCAGCCGTCGATGATCGCGCGCAGGTCGGCGACCTCCGCCTCGGTGAGGGCCGTGCCGAGGGCGGCGTCGAGCCGCTCGGCGTCGGCGGGGGCGGCCTTCGCGAGGGCGAGCGCGACGAGCACCGTCCGCTTGCCCTCGACGAGGTCGTCGCCCGCGGGCTTCCCGGTCGCGGCGGGGTCGCCGAACACGCCGAGCAGGTCGTCGCGCAGCTGGAACGCCTCGCCGAGCGGGAGGCCGAAGGCGCTGAGCCGGTCCAGGGTGGCCGCGTCGGCCCCGGCAAGCGCGGCGCCGACGTGGATCGGCCGCTCGATGGAGTACTTCGCGGACTTGTAGCGCAACACGGTCATCGCCTGCGCGACGTCGGCCCGGCCGCGGGCCTGCACCGACACGTCCAGGAACTGGCCGGCGATCACCTCGGAGCGGCACAGGTCGAACACCTCGAGGGCGGGCCCGACCCGGTCCCAGCCCAGTCCGCAACGGCGCAGGAGCTCGTCGGACCAGGACAGCAGCAGGTCGCCGAGCAGGATCGCGGCCGCGGCGCCGTACTGCTCGGGGTCGCCGCGCCAGCCGTCCGCGCGGTGCGCGCGCTCGAAGGTGCGGTGGGTCGCGGAGCGGCCGCGGCGGGTGTCGGAGGCGTCCATCAGGTCGTCATGGACGAGCGCGCTGGCGTGGAGCAGCTCGAGCGCGGCCGCCGCCCGTCGCACCGCGTCGGCGTCGCCGCCCGCCGGCGCGCCCGCGAGCGCGGCGTACCCCCAGTGGCAGAACGCCGCCCGGAAGCGCTTGCCGCCGGTGACGGTCACCCGCGCCTCGGACAGCAGCCGCGCGGCATCGCCGCCGAGCGGCGTCAGCCGGGTGGCCTGGTCGGCCAGGAACGCGTCGAGGGTGGCCTGGACCTCGGTCCGGAATGCGGTCGGGTCCCACGCCTGCTGTGTCACCCGAGTGAGCCTAGTGACACCCGAGATCGGCGAGATGCCCGGCCCCGCCCCCGTCCAGGCACCTAAACTGCGCCCATGACCACCGGTGCTGGGCGCTCCCTCGGCGAGATCATCCGCGAGGGCGGCCGTTCGTTCTCCTTCGAGTTCTTCCCCCCCAAGGACGAGGCGGGCGAGGCCCAGCTCTGGGACGCGATCCGCGCGCTCGAGCCCTACCGTCCGAGCTTCGTGTCGGTGACCTACGGCGCCGGGGGCAGCACCCGGGACAAGACCGTCGCCATCACCGGCCGGATCGCGCGGGAGACCTCGATCATCCCGATGGCGCACCTGACCTGCGTCGGCCACACCCGCGAGGAGCTCGAGGGCATCCTCGACTCCTACGTCGCCGAGGGCGTCAGCCACGTCATGGCGCTGCGCGGCGACCCGCAGGAGGGGCCGCGCGCCGACTGGACCCCGACCGGCGGCGGACTCAACTACGCGGTCGAGCTGGTCGAGCTGGCGCGATCGCGCGGCGACTTCCGGGTCGGCATCGCCGCCTTCCCCGAGGGGCACCCGTCCGCGGAGTCGCTCGACGCCGACGCCGACGTGCTCGTCGCCAAGGCCCGGGCGGGCGCCGAGTTCGCCGTCACCCAGATGTTCTTCCGCGCGTCCGACTACTTCGCGCTGGTCGAGCGGGTCCGCGACCGCGGTGTCGACATCCCGATCCTGCCGGGCATCATGCCGATCCTGAACCTGGCCGCCATCCGCCGCCAGGGCGAGCTGATCGGCACCAGCGTGCCCGACGACATCGTCGCCCGGATCAGTGCCTACGACGGTGACCCCGCCGCCGTCCGGGCCGAGGGCATCACGGTGGCCGCCGAGCTGTGTGACGAGCTGCTCGCCGGCGGCGCGCCGGGCCTGCACTTCTACACGCTGAACCGCTCCAAGGCGACGCTGGAGATCTTCGAGGCCCTGCAGATCACGGTCTGAGTCTGATGGCGTGAGCGCGTCGCTGTTCCTCGCGCCGCGGTGCCGCCCACCAGCGAACTCAGGCCGGGCCGATCAGCTGGGCGACCAGGGCGGCGGACTGGGTCACGAACGGCACCCCGGCCCCCGGAGCGGTGTGCGCGCCGGCGGCGTACACGCCCGCGAGGGGCGTGGAGGGACCGAGCCGGCGCCGGACGGTGCCCCGGCCCTGCCAGAGCACGCCCATCGGCGAGCCGCGCCACTGCTCGACCTGGTCCCGCGGGGAGAGGTCGACCCGGGTCACGACGTTCTCGCGGATGTCGATCTTGTGCCGCGCCAGCGCGTCGAGGAGGTCCTCGGCGATCTTGCCGCGGCCGTGGATGGTCCAGGCTGCGCCGCCGTCGGGCGCGATCCCGCCGGTCCGGACGGTGAGCAGCGGCTCCTCGTGGATCACCAGCTCGTGGGGGACGTCGGGCAGGTCGCCGGTGAGGCCGACGTGCGCCACCACCGGCGGGATCGCGGGCATCGTCTTGTCGACGTACGACGCCAGGGTGGGCAGCCGACGCGGGTCGATGGCCACCACCACCACGTCGGCCTCGGCGTCGCCCTCCGACGTACGCACGGCGGCCACGCGGCCCTCGCGCACGACCAGGTCCGCCACCTCGGTCCGGGTGCGGAGCTGCACCCCGCGGGTCTCGAGGCGGGCCGCGAGCAGGCCGACGATCCGGCCCATCCCGCCGGGGACCCGCCAGCCGCCGAAGCGCTGCTCGAGGAACGCGGTGACTCCGACCCAGGACGGCACATTGCGCAGGTCGTGCCCCTCGGCGACGGCCGGGTGCCCGGCGACCAGCGCCAGCCGCTCGTCCCGGAAGGCGTGCCGCAGCCGCTTGTACAGCGTCTCGCGGATGTCGAACAGCCCGTCCAGCTCCTTGGGGACGGCGCCCTTGGTGCGCGGGTCCCAGGGCACCTCCACGTAGTGGCGGCGCAGCACGTCCCACACCGGCCCGTAGATGTCGACGTGCTCGGTCCACTTCGCGCCGAGTCCGGACCCCAGCTCGTCGAACGCCGCCATCTGCTCGGCCCGGGAGCCGCCCGGGAGCCGCACCGACGTGCCGTCGGCGAACCGGTGCTCGCGCAGGACCGGGAGCGGCTCGAGGTCGGTCCCCAGCTCCTTCTCCAGCGGGCGCCCCGACTTGCGGAACAGGTCGCGCAGCGTGGCCGGCAGCAGGGTCGTCGCCGGCCCGGCGTCCCAGACGTGGCCGTCGCGCTCGACGGGCGCCATCGCGCCGCCGAGCTGGTGGGAGGCCTCCAGCAGGGCCACCTCGTGGCCGAGCTTGGCCAGCCGTGCGGCCGCGGCCATGCCGGCGAGGCCGCCGCCGACGACGACGATCCGTGACATGCGGTCCCTCAGTCCCTGGCGACGTCGATCGGAGTGGCACCCGTGAGCTCGAGCAGCTCGTCGTAGGTCGTCGAGAAGACCGCCGCGGGGTGGCCGGCCGCGGCCCAGACGACGTCGTGGCGCCGCAGCCAGGAGTCGAGATAGGTCGGCACCGGGGCGGGGTGGCCGATGGGGGAGACCCCGCCGATCACCTGGCCGGTGTGCTCGCGGACGAAGTCGGGCTGGGCCCGGCGCAACTCGGGGCCGCCGATGGTCGCGCGGACGAGTGCGGTGTCCACCCGGTGCGCGCCCGAGGTGAGGACGAGGACCGGTGTGGCCTCGGCGTCGAAGAGCAGACTGTTGGCGATCGCCCCCACCTCGCAGCCGAGTGCCTCGGCGGCGAGTGCGGCGGTGTGGACCGAGTCGGGCAGAATGACGATCTCGCCGGTTCCGCCCCGGCGCTGGTGCTCGTCGCGGAACCGGGTGATCGAGGGATGCTCGGCCGACATGGGGATGACCCTACCGAGCACGACCCACCCACGGACTGGAGGAAGCATGCCCGAGACCGAGCAGCAGGCCCGGCCGCCCGCCGTCGTGATCGCGTGCTGGCTGTTGTGGTTCCTGGTCGCGGCCGGCCTGCTGGTGTGCGTGCTCGTCGTCGCCCGGCGTGACGACCTCGGCAGCGTCTGGTCGCCGATGCAGGTCGGCGACAGCACGGTCCAGCCGGTCGAGTTCGTCCCCGTGATCCTGGTCCTGTACGGCGTCACCGCGGTCCTGGCGGCGACCCTGATCGCGCTCTTCCGGACCGGCTACGACTGGGCGCGGCAGGCGTTGGCCGCGATCGTGGTCGGCGTGATCCTGGTCGCGGTCGCCACGGTCCGCACCGACCCACCGACGATGGTCGACGGGATGGCGATCGCCGCCGCCGTGATCGGTGCGGTGACGCTGGTCTTCCTGTGGCATCCGCAGAGCCAGCGGTACGTCCGGGACGCCGGCCGGGGCGCGGAGCGCGTCGACTCTTGAGTCGTGTCGGACCCGGGGTGTACCTTCGGCTTATTCGAACAGATGTTCGAAGCCATCCGAAGGAGAAGACGCCGTGGCCCAGCAGTTCGCCCCCTTCACGGTCAGCCCGCATGCGCTGCCGGCGACCACCCACAACTACCTGATCCGGTCGGCAGAATCCCTGAGCGAGGCGGTGGCGGCCCGCGACGTCGCCACCCGCTACGCCTGTGCGCACGTCGCCGCGTTGCGCGCCGCGGCCGCGCTGCTGGCCGCGCGGGCCCGGCCCACGTCGGGCCGGCGCCGCGCCCAGCGCAACGCCTGGGTGCTGCTGGCGGAGGTCGCCCCCGAGCTGTCCGAGTGGGCCGCCTTCTTCGCTGCCGGAGCCGCCAAGCGCGCGGCCGCCGAGGCCGGCTCCGCGCGGGCGGCGAGCGAGCGCGAGGCCGATGACCTGGTCCGTGACGCCGACCGGTTCCTCGCCCTGGTCGAGCAGGCCCTCGGCCTGACGCCCCACGTCCCGCTCGGCGAGCAGCTCGCCGGTCTCGCGGTCGGGTGACGGAGCGCCTGGCGCCCTGAGTCCTGGCAGCCACTAATGTTCGGCACATGGCCTCTCGCGAGCAGCGTGGTTCGGTCCGCACCGCGGTCGTGTGGGACGCCCTGGAGTCCGCGCTTGCGGGTGGACCCCGCGAGGTCGTGGACCTGGGCGGCGGCACCGGTGGGTTCGCCGTGCGGCTGGCCGAGTCCGGCCATCGGGTCCGCGTCGTCGACCCGAGCCCGGACGCCCTGGCGGCTCTCGGGCGACGCGCTCAGGAGGTCGGCGTCGAGGTCTCCGGGCTGCAGGGCGACGTCACCGACCTGGTCGACGTGGTCGGCGCCGGCAGCGCCGACGTGGTCCTGTGCCACGGCGTGCTCGAGGTCGTCGATCCCGTGCTCGCACTGGACCGGATCGGTCAGGTGCTCCGGCCGGGCGGGCTGCTCAGCCTGGTGGTCGGCCAGCGGCACGCCGCCGTCATCACCCGAGCCATGGCCGGGCACTTCCAGCAGGCGCGGGCCCTGCTCGACGACCGCGCTCCGATGGACGCTCGCACCGGCCGCCGGTTCACCGCCGACGAGATCGGCGAGCTGCTCGCCGAGCACGGCTTCGCCGCGGCGTCGGTCCATGCCGTCCGGGTCTTCGCCGACCTGGTGCCCTCCGCGCTCGTCGACCAGGAGCCGGGTGCGGCCGCGGCCCTCGTCGAGCTGGAGCGTGCGGTCGCGCGCCGCCCGGAGTACCTCCCGCTGGCCACGCAGCTCCACGTCCTGGCGCACGCCGCGTCCTGACGTCCGCGCGGCAGGCTCCGCCCCGCGCGTGGCAGGCTCCGCCCGGTCCTGGGGCGGGCCGTGACCGTCGCCTGTCCGATCCTCCATGTCGACATGGACGCGTTCTACGCGTCTGTGATGATCCGCGACCGCCCCGAGCTCCAGCACGTCCCGGTCGTCGTCGGCGGCGGGCATCGCGGCGTCGTCCTGTCGGCCAACTACCCGGCCCGCGGCTACGGCATCCGCTCCGGGATGCCGGGCGCCGAGGCGGCTCGGCTCTGCCCCGACGCCGTCACCATGGCGCCCGACTTCGGCCTGCTCACGCCGGTCTCCAAGGCGATCATGGAGACCTTCCGCACGATCACGCCGGTCGTCGAGGTGACCTCGCTCGACGAGGCCTTCCTCGACGTCCGTGGCGCGGTCCGGCTGTTCGGACCGCCGGAGGCGATCGCCGAGCGACTCCGCTCCCGGGTGCGGGCCGAGCACGGCATCACCTGCTCGGTCGGCATCGCCGCGTCCGTGTCGGTCGCCAAGCTCGCGAGCCGGCAGGCCAAGCCCGACGGCGTCCGGGTGATCCGGCCGGAGCGGTTCGTCGCCGAGGTGCACCCGCTCGACATCGGTGTCCTCTACGGCGTCGGCGAGGCCACGCGTCAGCGGCTGCAACGGCTCGGCCTGATCACCGTCGGCGACGTCGCCGCCATCCCGGTCGACCTGCTCCGCCGGATGGTCGGTCGCCATCTGGGCGGCCGGCTGCATGCCCTGGTGTGGGGGACGGACCGCACCGAGCTGGTCGCCGGTGGCGCCGGTGTCTTCGGATTCGGGGAGGGTGAGCCGGAGGGCAGCATGGGCGCCCAGCACACGCTCGCGGTCGACATCCGCGACCGGGTGGCGCTGCGCCGCGAGCTGCTCCGGCTGACCGCCCGGGTCGTGGCCCGGGTCCGGGGTGCGCGGCGTACCGGCCGGACCGTCACGGTCACCGTCCGCTACTCCGACTTCACCACCGTCCAGCGCTCGCGGACGCTGCCGGAGCGCACCGACGTCACCCAGGAGGTGTACGCCGTCGCGGTCGCCCTGCTCGACGGACTCCTCGACGCCCGGCGACCCCGTCCGGCGGCCGTGCGGCTGGTCGGCGTCCGGGTCGAGGGGCTGCGCCACGTGCGTTCCGGGGACGGCCGCCAGCTGGCGCTGGGGGATCGCGACCCGGGCTGGATCGACGCCGATCGCGCGGTCGACCGGGCCGTCGACCGGTTCGGTCACGCGGCCGTGCGCCGCGCCAGCCTGCTGTAGCCCCTGATCCTCGGGCACGCTCCCGGAGCGGCCGACCGCACAATTTCGGGGGACGCCCTACCCCCGCTGGAGATGCCTGCCTACACTTGGAGGAAGAGTCATCGGCGGAGAACCGCCTCACACGTGTCGGAGGATTCGGTGCCACTCTCGGAAGAGGAGCTGCGACTGCTGGAGCAGATGGAGCGCGCCCTCAGCGAGGAGGACCCCAAGTTCGCGTCCACCCTGCGGGGCACGACCCTCCGGCAGGCGGCCCGTCGCCGGGCCATCCTGGCCGGCGTCGTCTTCGCCGTCGGTGTCACGGTCATGATGGGCGGGGCCGT
Organism: Nocardioides carbamazepini; assembly: GCF_024614185.1. GTDB lineage: Bacteria > Actinomycetota > Actinomycetes > Propionibacteriales > Nocardioidaceae > Nocardioides > Nocardioides carbamazepini. The sequence goes on along the minus strand of NZ_JAHTLF010000008.1, from coordinate 262,010 downwards.
CAGCGGCTACTGGCCCGTCGGGGTCGCGGGCTTCCTGATCATGCTCGCCTCCGCGACCATCCTGCTCGGCTCGCTCCGGGGCCAGCGGCCGGGCGCCGCGCCGCACGTCTCCTCGCATCCCTCCGGCTTCGGCGTCGTCGACGGCGGTCGTCGCGGTCGCAGTCACGGACACGGCCGTTCCTCGGGCTTCATGGACACCCTCCAGGCGCGCTGGCGCCGCCGCAAGGACCGCGGCTTCTGAGTCCTTCGGGCCGAGCGTGTCGGATATCGAGCTCGCCGCCCGGTCCTCGCTGCGCTCGGACCGCGGGCGTCGCTCGATGCGGCTGCGCCGCCGTCCGCCACGCTGCCGGCCGAGCGCTCGGACCCGATCGGTGCAGGTGCCGGTAGCTGTCACCACAGGAGGTGCCTTCGCGATGACGGCTGCGGCAATCGAACCCGAGCCGGTTCCGCTGGTCCGAGACCAGGCCGGCAGGCTCATGGTGCCCGGCACCAGGATCTCCCTCGACATCCTGGTAGCCGCCTTCAAGCGGGGCGAGTCGCCCGAGGCGATCCACGACGACTACGAGATCGTGTCGTTGGCCGATGTCTACGCGATCTTCTCCTACTACCTGCGGCATCGGGCTGAAGTCGAGGCCTATCTGAGTGAGCAGCTGCGGCTCGGCTCCGAGCTCCAGACCCGTCTCGAGGAGTCCTACCCGCCGGAGGGCCTGCGCGCCAAGCTCCTCGCGCGGCTGGACAGGTGATCGTCCGGCTCGTTGCCGACGAGCACATTGCCCGCTCGCTGGTCGCAGGATTGCGACGGCACATCGAGGATGTGGACATCGTGCGGGTCCAGGACGTCGGTCTCCGCACCGTGGATGATCCGAGCATCCTTCAGTGGGCTGCAGACGATGGACGGGCGCTGGTGACACAGGACATTCGGACCATGCCGGACCTCGCCATCGACGAGTGGCCGCCGGCCTGCCGATGCCCGGTGTCTTCGTCTTGCCTACGACCATGTCCATCGGTACGGCGATCAACGAGCTCGCGGCCATCGTGGGAGCGAGCGACGCCGGCGAATGGTCCGGCCAGGTCGTCTACCTGCCGCTGCGCTGACTATCGGGCATCGGGCCGGCGCCAGATCGAGATCGGGATCCACCGGGCCTGGCGCCGGGCCCGCCGGCTGACGCCCGCCTCCAGCGCGGCGACCACGAGCGCACCGTCCTCGGCGAGGGTGGTGCGCTCCTGCGTCGCCACCGCTCCGGAGCGCGCGTAGCGGGACCGCTCGACGGCGAGGACCAGCCGCTCCAGCGCATCGGCCGCCTCGGGCGCGGCGTCGGCACCGGTGCGTGGACGCTCGGCGGTCGGGTCGCTCGGCGCCCCGAGGTGGTCGAGGAGCAGGCGCCCGGCCTCCCGGGGTGAGCGGCCGTCGGGCCAGCCACGGCCCAGGTCGAGCGCCGTCGCCCGTACCTCGCTCCACACCTCGTCGGGCGAACCGGCCAGCCGGTGCCGCCGGGCTCGTGCCCGGATCGTCGCCGGACCGCCGATGGCCGCACCGCCGAGCAGCAACAGCACGAGGACGACGAGGCCGCCCACCAGCAGGGGAGTGGGGATGCCGCCCTCGTCCGCGGACGTGGCGCTGCCCCCGTCGCGCTCGATGTCCGGGCGCCGCCCCGGCCCGGTGCTGGGCGCGACCGTCGCGGTCGCGCCGGGTGCGGCGGACGACGCCGCCGTCGGGCCGCCCCGGGGGTCGTCGCTGCCGCCGTCGACCGGGACCCGCGTGTAGGCCGGCACGTCCGCCACGCGCCCGGAGGGCGTGGGCTCGAAGCGCACCCAGCCCGAGCCGGCGAAGTACAGCTCCGGCCAGGCGTGCAGGTCGTGGCTGCTGTACTCCCACAGGCCGTCACCGACCTGGTCCGGCTCGAGGAAGCCGACCGCGACCCGTGCGGGGATGCCGAGCGTCCGCGCCATGACCGCCATCGCGGAGGCGAACTGCTCGCAGTAGCCGACCCGGCCGTTGCGGGCGAGGAAGCCCTCCAGGGTCTGGTTGCCGGTTCCCTCCGGGGCCCTGGTCAGGTCATAGGTGAACCCGCCGTCCTGGCGGAACCATCGCTGCAGCAGCAGGGCGCGCTCGTAGTCGGAGACGGCGCCCCCGGTGACGTCGCGGGCCAGGTTCCGCACGATGGGCGGCACGGCGCCCGGCAGCTGGAGGACCTCCTCGGACACGTCGTCGGCCGCGGAGTCGCGGAAGAACTCGCGCTGCGTGCCGAAGTCCGGCTGCAGCGCCGTCATCGTGTAGTCGAGCTCGCGGGTGTCGAGGTCGTCGTCGGCGGCCAGGAAGTCCATCGTCGCGGGGTCGAAGCGCCAGTCGCCCGGAGCGTCGACGGCCGCGACGGGGTACTGCGTCGGCAGCCAGGTCGAGTCGAAGTCCTCGGTGATCGAGACGTCGTAGTCGTACTCCGTGGTCCGCACCTCGCTCGACAGGCCGGGAGGACGCGCCACCACGCCGTCGGCGCGGTCGTCCCGGGCGACGTCGCGGTCGCCGCTGCTCCACTCGTCGCCGGTGTAGCGGTTGAGCACCGAGACACGGAGGTACGACGGGGCGGGGTCGTCGGTGCGGACCTGGATGAGCGGCAGGTCGCGGCCCCGCTCCAGGTCGCGGCGCATGTCGGCGATCGGCTTGCGGATCCGGATGTCGCCGTTGCCGCCGCCCGACCCGAGATCGAGCACGTTCACGCCCACCGTCGGGAGGAACGCGGGGATGACGAGGGCGATCGCGGTCGCGCCGACCCCGATCCGGCCCGCGCCGGCGCGCATCGCCTCCCGCATCGGGTTGCCCCGCCACAGCGTGTCCTCGTCGGGGCCTACCGTGCGCCCCCACCGCAGGAGGTGGTCGCGGGAGTCGAGGTGCAGGAGGACGAGGAAGCCCCCGGCCGCGCCGACGAAGCTCCACACGTCCGGTCCGCCGTCGAGCACCCCGCTCGGCAGCGCGTAGACCGCGAGCAGGCCGAGTCCCGCGGCCGGCACCTTGCGCAGCGTGCAGGCCAGCGTCTCCACGAGCAGGAGGACGGCGGCGCCGGCGACGAGCAGCAGCGGCCAGACCGGAGGGACCTGGTCGCCGATCGGAGCGGCGTACTGGCGCGCGCTGTCGACCGACGTCTCCAGGGCGTGCCAGATCGCGGTGACCGTGTCACCGGTGGGCAGGAGGGAGCCGGTGATCTGGCGCGTGACCACCAGGACGGTGATCACCGTCTGGGTGAGGGCGGTGAGCCAGCGTGGCATGCCGAGCCAGCGCAGCGCGGCGCCGCTGACCGCGAGCAGCGCGGCGAGGACCGCGAGCGGACGGAGATAGGTGCCGGGGAGCTCGACGAACCCGCGCCACGCCGTGAGCGCCGCCCACGTCGTCACGACGGCGAGGACGCCGAGCAGCAGCGTCGGTCCGAACGGTCCGCGACGCTCGCTCAGCCGGGGCTGGGTCATCCGCGCGCACCCCCGCGCACGGGAGCCCGGCCGAGCTCGCGCCAGGCCGCGTCGAGCTGGTCCCTCGGCCCCAGTCCGGTGGCCCGCCAGGCCAGGGACGTGACCGGGGTGGCGGTGTCGCCGCCGAGCCCCGCGCGGGTCGGCGACCACTGGCCGACATCGAGCACGAGGGCCAGGGCGACCCCGGCGTCGTGCCGGATCCGGCGCAGGGCAGCGGTGTCGTCCGGGAGGAACCCACCGAGGACGGCCACCACGACGCCGCCACGGGCCTGCTCTCCGGACCAGGTGACGTCGAGCGTGCTGCGGTGCGACATCTCGAGCACGGCAAGGTGCTCCAGGGCCCGCTCGGCGCCGAGGGTCCTGGCGCCGATCTTGTCGGGACCGGACGTGCTGCCTCCCAGCCCGTCGGCGGTGCAGAGCTGGACGGCGTACCCGTGCTGCTCCAGGTGGACGGCCACCGAGGCGGCGGCGATGACCGCCGGCTCGAGGCTGGAGGCCGGCCCCTGGCCGCGGTGGGCGAGCCGCCGGTTGTCCAGCAGGACGGTCGCGTGCGCCTCCCAGGGCTGCTCCTCGCGCCGCACCATCAGCTCGCCGAGCCGGGCCGAGCTGCGCCAGTGCACCCGCCGCAGGTCGTCGCCGCGACGGTACTCCCGGACGCTGACGTCCTCCGCCGATCCGGACGCGAACGCCTGGGGGCGGTGCTCGCCGGCGCCCTGCCAGCCTCCGGTCAGCGGGATCGAGGGGAGGGGGACGACGCGTGGGGTGACGGTCAGCTGGGCGGTGCCGCCGATCGGCCGGCGCCGCTCGACCAGCCCGAAGGGATCCGCGAGGCGGGCGACGACCGGACCGACGACATACCTGCCCCGGATGTCGGACCGGACGGGATAGGACACGGTGCGCTCCCACGCGCCGCCGAGTCCCTGCAGCACGAACCGGGCGCGACCGCCGAGGGCGTAGGGGACGGTGTCCTCGACCAGCAGCGCGCCGTCGGACCGCTTGCGGTCGCTGGAGATGGTGAGGTCGATCCGCGCCGTCTCACCGGCGCGCAGCAGGCGGGGCCAGACCGCGCGGGTGACCTCGGGGTCGTGCCGGCGCCTGCTCACGACGAGTGCCGCCAGCAGCGGCAGCGCCATCATGAGCACCCCGACGCGGGTCAGCGCGGGCTGGCCGAAGCCGATCGCGCACACCACCGCCGTCGCGCCGGCCGCCAGGAAGGCGCGGCCGCGGAGCGTCAGGGAGGAGAGAGGTCGCCGCATCGGCGCCGCTCAGGACGACGGATCGGGCACGGGGACCTGTGCCGCGATGCCCTCGAGGATGGTCGCGATCGTGCGGCCGCCGATCGCCGCCTCCGCGCTCGGCAGCAGCCGGTGGGCGAGCACGGGCTGCACGAGTGCCCGCACGTCGTCGGGCAGGACGTAGTCGCGCCGCTGCAGGGCGGCACGCGCCTTGGCGGCCCGGACCAGGTGGAGCGTGGCGCGCGGTGAGGCGCCGAGCACGAGCTCGGGCGTCTGCCGGGTGGCGGCCGTGAGCGCGACGGCATAGCGCTGCACCGTGTCGGAGACGTGCACCTGGCCGACGATCGCGCACATCTTGCGGATCTCGGCGCTGTCGGTGACCGGCTCCAGGTCGTCGAGGGGGCTGACCTCGCCATGGTTGGCCAGCATGGCGATCTCCGCGGCGGGGACGGGATAGCCGATCGAGACCCGGGCGAGGAAGCGGTCGCGCTGCGCCTCGGGCAGGGGATAGGTGCCCTCCATCTCCACCGGGTTCTGGGTCGCGATCACCATGAACGGCGACTCCAGGTGGTAGGTGACGTTGTCGACGGTCACCTGTCGCTCGCCCATGCACTCCAGCAGCGCCGACTGGGTCTTGGGGGAGGCCCGGTTGATCTCGTCGCCGATCACGATGTTGGCGAACACCCCGCCGGGGCGGAACTCGAACTCGCGGGTCGACTGGTTGTAGACCGACACACCGGTGATGTCGGACGGCAGCAGGTCCGGCGTGAACTGGATGCGGCGGACCGTCGAGTCGATGCTGCGCGCGAGTGCTTTGCTCAGCATGGTCTTGCCGACCCCCGGGACGTCCTCCAGGAGCAGGTGGCCCTCGGCCAGCAGGACGACGATCGAGGCGGCGACGACCTCGCCCTTGCCCTCGATCACCTTCTCCACATTGGCCTGGATGCGGCCGGCGACGCGCGCCACGCTGTCGACGTCGGTGCTCGGCGACTCCACGGCTGTTCTCCCTCTCGTCAGCAGCCACCTCGCTGCGGTGGAGCAACCCTACGGCGCGCCTGGGCGATGTGGTGCGCCCGCCGCGGGCGTCGTCGCGTGCCCCACCGGCGCTCCACTTCTCCTCCACTCCGCTCCACCGGCGCTCCCAGCGCGCTGACCTGGGCATTTGGGGCGCGCGGTGGTGCGAAACGCCGCAAGAAGTGGGGCGTTGGTGGTTGACGGTGGAGGAAAGTGGAGTACTGTGGGGGAAAGTGGAGGAACGGCGGAGTCCGGTGGGACGGCTGGGGGTGGCCCGATGCTCTTCATGGGCACCTACACCCCGAAGCTCGACGACAAGGGCCGCCTCTTCCTCCCGGCGAAGTTCAGGGATCGACTGGCGGAGGGCCTCGTGGTCACACAGGGACAGGACAAGTGCCTCGTCGTCTGGCCGACCGATGTCTTCGCCGAGGAGGCCGAGCGGCAAGCCGCCCGGCCGATGACCAACCGCGCCGCCCGGCGCTACGCCCGGGTGCTCTTCGCCGGCGGCGACGAGAGCACCCCCGACAAGCAGGGGCGGGTGGGCATCCCGGCCCACCTGCGTGAGTACGCCGGCCTCGAGCGCGACGTCGTCGTGATCGGGGTCAGGGACCGCCTGGAGATCTGGAACCCCGCCGCCTGGCGCGAGTTCCAGCTCGAGGCCCTGGAGGAGTTCGCCGACCTCGACGAGGACGACGACTGAGCCGCCACCCGCACCACCCGGCCCGAGGGCCACGCTGCACCAGCCACAACACAACAGCGGATCCGCAGGACGAGGTCTCAGCCCGCTCCCGCTCCCGAGTCCTGTCTCCTGTAGCACCTTCCCCGGCCACAGGCGACAGGCGCACCACCGCCTTCTGGGGCACCTTCCCCGGCACCAGACGGCATCCCGAACACCGGGACGGGAGCGGGCCGGGACCTGGCTCTGCGGATCCGCCGCATTTTGCAGACAGCCATTTCCCAGGGTCGAGGGGTCGAGAGCATGAGCGTCGTTCGCACGCAGCCACCGGAGGTCTCCGGTACGCGCCGCGTCCGCGAGCAGGCGCGCGACGCCCTCACCCTGATGGCCTTCTCGGCGGCCGTGTCCGTCGGCTGCGCGCTCCTGCTCGTCCTGACCCACCTCGCGGGGCGCTGAGGACCATGGGCAGCCCGCGCCACGTCCCCGTCCTGCTGGACCGGGTCGTCTCTCTCCTCGCGCCCGCTCTCGAGCGCGAGGGCACTGTCCTCGTCGACTGCACGCTCGGCCTCGGCGGCCACAGCGAGGCGGTCCTCGAGCGCTGCCCCGGGGCCCGGGTCATCGGCATCGACCGCGACCCCCATGCACTCGCCATGAGCCGGGAGCGGCTGGCGCCGTACGGCGACCGCTTCGTCGGCGTCCAGGCCGTGTACGACGAGATCGCCGACGTCGTCGCCGACCAGGGGCTGCCGCGGGACGGAGGGGTGGCCGGCGTCCTCTTCGACCTGGGTGTGTCGTCGATGCAGCTCGACCTGCCCGAGCGTGGGTTCGCCTACGCGGTCGACGCGCCGCTCGACATGCGGATGGGCGACACCGGCCCGACCGCGGCCGACGTGCTCAACACCTACAGCGCCCCCGAGCTGGCCCGGGTCCTCAAGGAGTACGGCGAGGAGAGGATGGCGCGCCGGATCGCGGACGCCGTCGTCCGGGAGCGCCAGACCGCGCCGTTCACCAACTCGGCCCGCCTCGTCGCCCTGTTGTACGACGTGATCCCGGCCCCGGCGCGCCGTACCGGTGGACACCCCGCCAAGCGCACCTTCCAGGCGCTGCGGATGGAGGTCAACGACGAGCTGCGGGTGCTCCAGCGCGCGATGCCCGCAGCCGTCGAGGCGATCGGCGTCGGCGGCCGGGTGGTCGTCGAGTCGTACCACTCCCTGGAGGACCGCCTGGTCAAGCGGGTCTTCACCGCGGCCACCCGGCTCGACGTGCCCGAGGACCTGCCGTTCGTGCCCGAGGGCGCCGAGCCCTCCTACCGGCTCGTCACCCGCGGTGCCGAGCAGGCCACGCCCGCGGAGGTCGAGGAGAACCCTCGCGCCGCCTCCGTCCGACTCCGCGCCATCGAGCGCACCCGAGCGAACACCGGTCCGAAAGCAGCGTCTGGCAAGGGAGCCGAATAGACATGTCCTCCACCTCACCCCTCCGCAACCGGCTCCCGTACGTCGCCCCGCGCATCGCGCAGGCGGCACTCCAGCGAGCCCGGCTGACCGTCGTTCCACGACGGCGCACCCAAGCGCCGCGGGTTCCCTTCGTGACCTTCGTGAGCATCATCCTGCTCGGCGGCGTCATCGGGCTGCTCATGTTCAACACCTCGATGCAGCAGGCCTCCTTCCGCGAGACGGCGCTGCAGAACCAGGCCACCGACCTCGGTGCCCAGCAGGAGGCCCTGGAGATGGACCTCCAGGTGCTCAACGACCCGGCTCACGTGGCCGCGGCCGCCGAGAAGCTCGGCCTGGTGATGCCGGCGTCCGGCGCCGGTGTCCTGCACCTCGGCTCGGGCAAGATCAGCGGCGACCCCCAGCCCGCGACGGGCGCCGACCGGCTCCCGCTCGAGCCGCCCGGCCCGAGCCGCCCGGCGGACCTCGACCCGCCGCCGGTCAAGCAGAAGGTCCAGGCGGCCACGGACGGCGTGCCCGCCACGGTTCAGTGAGCCTTGCGTCGTAGGTTGGAGCGCGTGAGCCGACCCGCCCCGAGCCGCCTGCGGCGCCGCACCGGCGACGTCCTCCGGGGCTCGCCGCACCGACGGATGCAGATCGGGTTCCTGCTCATCGCGATCGTGCTGTCGGTCTTCGCGGCCCGGCTGGTCCAGCTCCAGGGCGTCGACCCGCGCTCGTACGCCCAGATGGCCGCCGCGGAGGGGCAGCGGACCGTGGACCTGCCGGCGACCCGCGGCGAGATCCTGGACCGGAACGGCAAGCCGATGGCCGACACCGTCGACGGCCGGATGGTGGTGGCCGACCCGAAGGTCACGAGGGCGATCGCGCCGGAGCTGGCGACGATCCTCTCCGAGCGCCTCGGCGTCGACTACTTCGAGACGCTGCGCCGGCTGCGGATCGAGGGCGAGGGCGGCCGGTTCCAGTACATCGCCCGCCAGGTCCCGGCCAGCAAGGCCGAGAAGGTCGTCGCCGACATCCAGGAGGAGTTCAAGGACGAGAAAGGGCGTCCCTTCGCCGGCCTGATGACCGAGCGGGACCCGTTGCGCACCTATCCCAACAAGACGGTCGCGGCCAACCTGGTCGGCTTCCTCGGTGAGAACGGCAAGGCGGGCGAGGACCGTGCGATCGTCGGTCTCGCCGGTCTCGAGGACTCCTTCAACACCTACCTGTCCGGCAAGGACGGCGAGGCCCGCTACGAGGTCGGCGCCGGCAACCAGATCCCGCTCGGCGACAGCACCGTCACCCCGGCGGTCGACGGCAAGAACCTCACGCTGACCATCGACCGCGACCTGCAGTTCTACACCCAGCGGGTGCTCCAGCAGACGGTCACGAAGTCCGGTGGCGAGTCCGGCATCGCGGTGATCATGGACACCCGCACCGGCGAGCTGCTGGCGCTGGCCGACTACCCGACCTACGACGCAGCGGACCCGTACCGCTACGACAAGGAGCTCTACCGGTCCTCCGCGCTCACCGACGTCTACGAGCCCGGCTCGGTCGAGAAGGTGCTGACCGTCAGCGCGCTGGTCGACGCCGGCCTCGGGTTCAAGGAGCAGCGGTTCAAGGTGCCCGGGCAGCTGAACCGGCAGGACCGGCCGATCGGCGACTACTGGGACCACGGCACGCTCAAGCTCACCCTCGCCGGCATCCTCGCCAAGTCCTCGAACGTCGGCACCGTGCTCGCGGCCGACCAGTTCAAGAAGGGCCAGCTGCGCGACTACCTCACCCGCTTCGGTCTCGGCGCGCGCACCGGCCTGGGCCTCGGCGGCGAGACGCGGGGCATCGTGCCGCAGGGAGCGGCCTGGACGTCGCAGGTCGGCGACCGCATCGCCTTCGGCCAGTCGCTCTCGGTCAACGCCGTCCAGATGACCGCCGCGGTCAACACGATCGCCAACGGCGGCGTCCGCGTCGACCCCACGCTGGTCAAGGGCTCGGCCCGCACCGACGACGGCGCCGAGATCGGCACCGACGTCGCCACGAGTCGCCGGGTGATCAGCGAGGACGCCGCTCGCGAGACCATGCTGATGATGGAGCGGGTCGTCGACCCCGACGCGGGCGTCGCGCCCCGAGCGGCGGTCCCGGGCTACCGCGTCGCCGGCAAGACGGGCACCGCCCAGCGCGTCGTCGACCGCCGCTACGACGGCAGCCTCTCGGTCTCCTTCGCGGGCTTCGCGCCGGCGGACGACCCGCGCTTCACCATCTACGTCGTGGTGCACGCCCCGCGCGCGGGCAGCGGCGGTGGCAGCGTCGCCGGTCCCGCGTTCGCCAAGCTGATGAGCCAGACCCTGCGCCGCTACGGCGTCGCGCCCACCGGCACGGAGCCCAACCAGACGCCGGTCGAGTGGTGACCAGCCCTACGACCCGCCCCGCCCACCCGTCCCTGACGCCGCTCGACACCGTGGCCCGGGCCCTGGGGCTGGCGCCCGCCTTCGACGGCGTCGAGGTCCTCGGCGTGACGCTCGACTCGCGCCGGGTCCAGCCCGGCGACCTGTACGCCGCGCTCCCGGGGTCGCGGGCCCACGGCGCCACGTTCGCCGAGCAGGCCGCCGCCTCCGGGGCGTCCGCCCTGCTCACCGATGCCGAGGGCGCCGCGGTCGCCGCCGGCGCCGGGCTGCCCGCGCTCGTCGTCCCCGATCCGCGGGCCGTGCTGGGCGCGGTGGCCGCGCTCGTCCACGGTCACCCGGCGGCGGCGCTGCGCACCATCGGCGTCACCGGCACCCAGGGCAAGACGACGGTCACCCGGCTGCTCGACGGCGGCCTGCTCGCCGCCGGCGTCCGCAGCGCCGTGATCGGCACCGTCGGCACGCGGATCGCCGGCGAGGAGGTCCCGACCGCGCTGACCACGCCGGAGGCGCCGGACCTGCACGGCCTGTTCGCGCGGATGCGCGAGCTCGACGTCACCGCCTGCGCGATGGAGGTCTCCAGCCACGCCCTGGTGATGGGCCGCGTCGACGGCGTGGTCTTCGACGTCGCCGTCTTCACCAACCTGGGCCGCGACCACCTCGACTTCCACGCCGACGTCGAGGACTACTTCGCCGCGAAGGCGTCCCTGTTCACGCCCGGGCACGCCCGCCTCGGCCTGGTCTGCGTCGACGACGAGCACGGCCGTCGGCTCGCGGCACAGGCGCCGATCCCCGTGCGTACCTACGCCGTCGGTCGCGGTGTCGACGGAGCCGACTGGACGGTGTCGTCGCTGGACCAGCGCCCCGACGGCTCGACCTTCACCGTGCACGGTCCCGGCGGCCGCACGGTGGCCGCCGCGGTGCCGCTGGCGGGGGAGTTCAACGTCGCCAACGCCCTCGCCGCGATCGCGGCGGCCGCGGAGGCGGGCTTCGACCCCCAGCAGGTCGCCGACGGGATCGGCCGCTCCGCCGGCGTACCAGGGCGGCTCGAGCGGATCGAGACCGAGCGCGACCTGACCGTCGTCGTCGACTACGCCCACAAGCCGGATGCCGTCGACGCCGTCCTGCGGACGCTGCGGCCGGTCACCCGTGGCAGGCTGATCATCGTGATCGGCGCAGGGGGCGACCGTGACCGCGGCAAGCGGCCCGTCATGGGCGCGATCGCGGCGGAGCTCGCCGACCTGGTCGTGGTGACCGACGACAATCCCCGCACCGAGGACCCGGCGGCGATCCGCGCCGAGGTGCTGGCGGGCGCCCGGACCGGCACCGCCGAGATCCTCGAGATCGGCGACCGCAGGGAGGCGATCGCCACGGCGCTGCGTGGCTCCGCGCCCGGCGACGTCGTCCTCGTCGCGGGCAAGGGCCACGAGGCCGGCCAGGAGGTCGCCGGCGTGGTTCATCCCTTCGACGACCGGGAGGTCGTGCGCGAGCTGCTCGCCGAGCCGCCCGCCTCACCCGGAGGTGCGGGGTGATCCCGCTCCCGCTCTCGTCGGTCGCGGCGATCGTCGGCGGGACCCTGCACGGCGACGACGTCACCGTCTCCGCCCCCGCGTACGTCGACAGCCGGGCGCCGCTCGCCGGCGGGCTGTTCGTCGCGGTGGTGGGGGAGCGGGTCGACGGCCACGACTACGCCGACGGCGCCCACGCCGTGCTCGGGAGCCGCCCCACCACGGCACCGACCGTCGTGGTGACCGACCCGGTCGCCGCGCTGGGCAGGCTGGCCCGGCACGTCCTCGACCGGCTCGACACCACGGTGCTGGCGATGACGGGCTCGCAGGGCAAGACCGGCACCAAGGACTACCTCGCCGCCGTGCTCCGCGCCCTCGCCGGCGAGGGCGCGGTCGTCGCGACCGCCGCCAACAACAACAACGAGCTCGGCGTCCCCCTCACCGTGCTCCGCGCCGACGCCGGCACCCGCTTCCTCGTCGTCGAGATGGGCGCCCGCGGGGTCGGCCACATCTCCTACCTGTGCGACATCGCGCCCCCGTCGATAGCGGCCGTGCTCAACGTCGGGACCGCCCACGTCGGCGAGTTCGGCGGTCGTGAGCAGATCGCCCGCGCCAAGGGCGAGCTCATCGAGGCGCTCCCGGCCGAGGGCACCGCCGTGCTCAACGCCGACGACGGCCTCGTGGCCGCAATGGCGCCGCGGACCCGGGCCCGGGTGGTCACCTTCGGGGAGGCCGGCGACCTGCGCTGGCGCGACGTCCGCCTCGACGCGCTCGGCCGACCGGCCCTCCTCCTCGAGCACAGCCGGCCGGCCGCCGACCGCCAGCAGCATCCGGTGCAGCTGCGCCAGGCGGGCCCGCACCAGATCCACAATGCCGTCGCCGCGGCGGCCATGGCCACCGCGGCCGGTTTCCCGCTCGCCGACGTGGCGCGCGCTCTGAGTGGGGCGGAGTCGGCCTCGCGGTGGCGGATGGAGATCGGCGAGCGTGCCGACGGCCTGGTCGTCGTCAACGACGCCTACAACGCCAACCCCGACTCGATGCGCGCGGCGCTGGAGGCGCTGGTGGCGATCGGTCGCGGTGACCCGAGCCGGCCGCGGCGCACCATCGCCGTTCTGGGGGAGATGCGCGAGCTCGGCGACGAGCACACCGCCGCCCACCACGCCGTCGGCCAGGCCGCCGCCGAGCTGGGCGTCGACGTCGTGGTCGTGGTCGCAGACGCGGCCCGCGGCATCGCTGAGGGAGCGGCGCACGGCACCGGTGAGGTGATCGTCACGGCGGGGCGCGAGGAGGCGGCGGCCTGGGTGCGGCAGAATGCCGGGGCGGAGGACGTCGTCCTCGTCAAGGCGTCGCGCGGCGTCGCCTTGGAAGTCGTGGCAGAGGCGATCTTGACGAGCAGCGTGACGAGTAGCACCGAGGAGACGACGGCGTGAGAGCGATCCTGCTCGGCGGTGGCATCGCCCTGTTGATCTCGTTGCTCGGCACCCGGGTCGCGATCACTGCGTTCACCAAGCTGGGCTACGGCCAGGAGATCCGCGAGGACGGCCCGACCAGCCACCACACCAAGCGCGGCACGCCCACCATGGGCGGCGTCGTCATCATCCTGGCGGCGGTCGTCGGCTACTTCGCGGCCAAGCTGATCACGCTGACCCCACCGAGCGCCTCGGCGATGCTGCTGCTCTTCCTGTTCGTCGGGATGGGCCTGGTCGGCTTCCTCGATGACTTCATCAAGATCTACAAGCAGCGCAGCCTCGGCCTGCGCAGCAAGGCCAAGATGGCCGGCCAGACGCTGATCGCCCTGGTCTTCGGCTGGCTGGCGCTCTCGCCGTGGCTCGAGGACGAGCACGGCCGCACGCCCGCGAGCGAGAAGGTCTCCTTCCTGCGCGAGCTCGACTGGTTCGTGCTGCCGACGATCCTCGCGATCCTGCTGATCTGGCTGTTCGTCGCGGGCTTCAGCAACGCCGTCAACCTCACCGACGGCCTCGACGGCCTCGCGGCCGGCGCCTCGGTGATGGTGTTCGGGGCCTACACGCTGGTCAACATCTGGCAGAGCAACCAGTTCTGCCAGGAGGAGCCGAGCGCGACCTGCTACAACGTCCGGGACCCGCTCGACCTGGCGATCATCGCGGCGGCGATCACCGGCGCCTGCTTCGGCTTCCTGTGGTGGAACGCCTCGCCCGCCAAGATCTTCATGGGCGACACCGGCTCGCTCGCGCTGGGCAGCGCGCTGGCCGGCTTCGCGATCCTGACCCGCACCGAGCTGCTGCTGGTCATCCTCGGCGGTCTCTTCGTCCTCGAGACGGTGTCGGTGATGATGCAGGTCGGGTTCTTCAAGCTGACCAAGGGCCGGCGGATCTTCCGGATGGCGCCGATCCACCACCACTTCGAGATGCTCGGCTGGGAGCAGGTCACGGTCGTGATCCGGTTCTGGATCATCACCGGACTCTTCGTCGCCACCGGCCTCGGCATCTTCTACGCCGAATGGGTCTCCCGTCTGTGAGCTCAGGTCCCGACCGCCCCGACGCCACCACCCTCGGTCGCACCGACTCCTGGGAGGGCGTCCGGGCCGTGGTCGCCGGGTTCGGCACCAGCGGCGCAGCGGCCGTCGACAACCTGCTCCACCTCGGCGCGTCCGTGCACGCCGTCGCCGAGTCCGTGAGCCCGAGGATCCTCGAGCGCGCCGAGCTGCTCGAGGTCCTCGGCGCGCGGATCGAGGTCCACGAGGGTGCGACCGCGACCCTGCCCGAGGGGGTCGACGTCCTCGTCGTGTCGCCCGGGTTCCGCCCCGACGCGCCGATCATCGCCGCCGCCCGGGAGCGCGGGATCCCGGTCTGGGGCGAGGTCGAGCTGGCCTGGCGGCTGCGCGACCCGGAGAGCCCGGCGCCCTGGCTGTGCGTCACCGGCACCAACGGCAAGACCACCACGGTCCAGATGCTCGACAGCATCCTGCGCGCGGCCGGGCTGCGCAGCGTCGCGGCCGGCAACGTCGGCCTGCCGCTGACCGAGGCGGTCATGGACCCCGAGCCGTACGACGTCATCGCCGTCGAGCTCTCGAGCTTCCAGCTGCACTACACCGAGACGATGGCCGCCGAGAGCGCCGCGGTGCTCAACGTCGCCGAGGACCACCTCGACTGGTACGCCGGGCCTACGGGCATGGACGACTACGCCCGCGACAAGGGCCGGATCTACCAGGGCGTCGCGCGGGCCTGCGTCTACAACGCGGCCGATCCCACCACGGAGCGGCTGGTCCGCGAGGCCGACGTCGTGGAGGGGGCCCGGGCGATCGGGTTCACCCTCGGCACGCCCGGTGTGGGGATGCTCGGTGTGGTCGAGGACATCCTCGTCGACCGGGCCTTCATCGAGGAGCGCTCCACCAGCGCCGCCGAGCTGTGCACCCTCGGGGATCTCGCCTCCACGGCGCCGCACTTCGTGGCCAACGCCCTCGCCGCCGCGGCGCTCGCGCGGGCGCACGGCATCAGCCAGGCCGCCGTACGCGACGGGCTGCGGTCCTTCCGCCCCGACGGCCACCGGATCGCCGTCGTCGCCGACCACGACAACGTCACCTGGGTCGACGACTCCAAGGCCACCAATCCGCACGCGGCCGCCTCCTCGCTGGCCGCCTTCGAGCCGGTCGTGTGGGTGGCCGGCGGCCTCGCCAAGGGCGCGGCCTTCGAGGACCTGGTCCGCTCGGCCGGGTCCCGCCTGCGCGCCGCGGTGCTCATCGGCCGTGACCGCGCGGTGATCGCGCAGGCGCTTTCGCGACACGCACCCGATGTGCCCGTGATCGAGGTGGAGACACCCGAGACTGGACCCGTCGGAGAGCTCGATCTGATGAGGCGCGTCGTCGCCGCCGCAGCCGAGGCCGCCCAACCGGGTGACACCGTCCTGCTGGCGCCGGGATGCGCGTCCATGGACCAGTTCACCGACTATGCCGCGCGGGGCGACGCCTTCGCCACGGCGGTGCAGGACCACGTCAGGGGCTGACCAGCAGCACAGCAGGAGCGAGGGGGGCGACATCACCACCGCCGATCCTGAGACGACCAGGCCCGAGCGCATCCGCTTCGGCCTCCGTGCCCGGACCCGACGGCCGGGCTGGCTCAGCGCTCTCAAGGACGCGCTCGACCGCCCGCTGACGACCTACTACCTGCTCCTCGGCGCGACGGCGCTCCTGCTCGTCATCGGCCTGATCATGGTGCTCAGCGCCTCGAGCGTGCGGGCCTACCGCGAGACCGGCGACTCCTACACGATCGTGCGGCGTCAGCTGATGTGGGTCGTGATCGGCGTGCCCTGCGCCTTCATCGCCTCGCGGGTGTCGGTCAGGTGGGTGCGTGGCCTGGCCTACCCCGCCTTCTCCATCTCGCTCGCCCTGCTCATCGTCACCGCGTTCGCCGGGCGCGAGGTCAACGGCAACACCAACTGGCTGGTGCTCGGACCGATCCAGATCCAGCCGTCCGAGATCGCCAAGCTCTCCCTGATCATCTGGGCCGGTCACATCTACGCCAACAAGGAGCGCCGGCTCGGCAGCCTCCACCAGATGCTGGTGCCGGTCGTGCCCGGCATGGTGCTCGCCACCGGCCTCGTCGTGGTCGGCAAGGACCTCGGCACAGCCCTCATCTTCTTCGCCCTGCTCGTCGCGATGCTGTGGGTCGTCGGGGCGCCGGGGCGGCTGTTCGGCCTGGTGTTCGCCGTGGTGAGCGTCGCGGCGCTGGCCCTGGCCGCGACCTCGCCCACCCGACTGGCGCGCATCGCCACCTTCGCGGATCCGTTCAAGGACTATCACGGCACCGGCTGGCAGCCGGCCCACGGCCTCTACGCCATGGCCAGCGGGGGCGTGCTCGGCGAGGGCATCGGCGCGAGCCAGCAGAAGTGGGGCCAGCTGCCCGAGGCGCACACGGACTTCATCTTCGCCGTCCTCGGCGAGGAGCTCGGTCTGCTGGGCACCCTGCTCGTGATCGGCCTGTTCCTCGTCCTCGCCTATGCCGGCATCCGGGTCGCCCGGGAGACCAAGCAGCCGTTCGTGCGCTACTGCACCTTCGGCATCGTGGTGTGGCTGCTCGGCCAGATGATCATCAACGTCGGCATGGTGCTCGCGCTGCTCCCCGTCATCGGCATCCCCCTGCCCCTGGTGTCGTACGGCGGCTCGAGCCTGCTCCCGACGCTGGCCGCCCTGGGGCTGGTCATCGGCTTCGCCCGGCGCGAGCCGGGCGCCGCCCGTGCCCTGGCCCAGCGCCGCCGGGCCCGGTCGGCCGGTCTGAGTGCCTGAGCGTCGTTCCGCCCGCGATAGGTTCTGCGCGTGAGGATTCTTCTGGCCGGCGGGGGGACGGCGGGGCACACCTCGCCGCTGCTCGCCACCGCGGACGCACTGCGCCGACTCGACCCGGATGCCGAGATCACCTGCCTCGGCACGCCGCGCGGCCTGGAGAACCGGGTCGTGCCGGCGGCCGGCTACCCGCTGCGTCTGGTGCCGCCGGTGCCGCTGCCGCGCAAGCCCGGCAAGGACCTCGCCCTCGTGCCGCAGCGACTGCGGGGCGCGGTCAAGGCCGCGCTCGACGTGGTCGACGACGTCCGTCCCGACGTGATCGTCGGCTACGGCGGCTACGTGTCGATGCCGGCGTACGTCGCCGCCCGGCGCCGCCGGCTCCCACTGGTCGTGCACGAGCAGAACGCGCTGCCGGGCATCGCCAACAAGGTCGGTGCCCGGATCGCCGCCCGGGTCGCGGTGAGCTTCCCCGACACCCCGCTGCGCAAGGCGGAGTACGTCGGCCTCCCGATCCGCCGGATGATCTCCACCCTCGACCGGCCGGCCCGGCGCGCCGAGGCACGTGTGTTCTTCGGGCTCGATCCCGACCTGCCGACCCTCGTCGTGACCGGTGGCTCGCAGGGCGCGCGGCGGCTCAACCAGGCCGTCAGCGGCGCCGCCGCCGCGCTCGGCTCCGCCGGCGTCCAGGTCCTGCACGTGATCGGGCCCAACGGAGCGAGCGACCCGAGCTGGCGCGACCCGGTCGCGACCGGGGTGCCCTATGTCGTGCTGCCGTTCGTCGAGCGGATGGATCTCGTGCTGGCCGCGGCGGACGTGATGGTCTGTCGCTCGGGCGCGTCCAGCGTCGTCGAGGCGGCGGCCACCGGCGTGCCCGCGATCTTCGTCCCGCTGCCCATCGGCAACGGTGAGCAGGCCCTCAACGCGCGTCCCGTCGTCGACGCCGGGGGAGCGCTGCTGGTGGAGGACGCGTCGTTCACCGCCGACTACGTCGCCGACACCGTGCCCGCGCTGGCCACCGACGCCGACCGGCTGGCCCGGATGGGGGCCGCGGCCTCCGGCCTGGTGCCGCGCGACGCTGATGACCGGCTGGCCCGGATCATCGCCGAGGCGGCCGGGGCCGCACGGTGAGGATCCCCGTCCCCGACGAGATCCTGCCGGCCGACCAGCTCGGTCGCGTCCACCTCGTCGGCATCGGCGGCGCAGGCCTGTCCGGCATCGCCCGGCTGATGCACCAGGCGGGCATCGTGGTCAGCGGCAGCGACGCCAACGACTCGGTGGTCGTGCAGGCACTGCGCCGCGAGGGCATCACCGTCCACGTCGGGCACGACGCTGCCCACCTCGAGGGGGTCGACACCGTCGTCGCGACCACGGCCGTCCGCGAGGACAATCCCGAGATCGTCGCCGCGCTCGCGCGGGGCCTGCGGCTGTGGCCGCGCTCGGCCGGCCTCCAGTCCGTGCTGCTCGGCAAGGACGTCGTCGCCATCGCCGGCACCCACGGCAAGACCACCACCACCGCGATGACCGTGGTCGCGCTGCAGGAGGCCGGCCTCGACCCCACGTTCGCGATCGGCGCCGAGGTCGCGAGCCTCGGCACCAACGCCCGGCTCGGCACCGCGGCGGTGGCCGTGGTCGAGGCCGACGAGTCCGACGGCGCCTTCCTCGTCTACACCCCGCGCATCGCCGTGATCACCAATGTCGACGCCGACCACCTCGACCACTGGGGCACCGAGGAGGCCTACGAGGAGGCCTTCGCGGAGTTCGCGCGCCGCGCCGAGGTCACGCTCGCCGAGCGTGCCGACCTGACCGACCGGACCGTCGGGTTCTCCGAGGGCGCCCAGCTGCGGGGGCACGACCTGACCGTCGCGGGCGGCCGTACCCGGTTCCGGGTCGCGGACCAGGGCGGCGACCTCGCCCGGGTCGAGCTCGCCGTCCCCGGCCGCCACTACGCGCAGGACGCCCTGCTCGCGCTGGCCGTCGGCATCGAGCTCGGGCTGGACCCCGACCTCCTCGTCCGCGGGCTCGCGAAGCACCAGGGCGCCAAGCGCCGCATGGAGCTGGTCGGATCGGTCGGCGAGGCCGGCAGCGCCGTCCGCGTCTACGACTCCTACGCCCATCACCCCAGCGAGATCCGCGGCGACCTCGAGGCCGCCCGGTCGCTGATCGAGGGCACGGGCCGCCTCGTGGTCTGCTTCCAGCCCCATCTCGTCTCCCGCACGCGCATCTTCGGCGAGCAGATGGGTCACGAGCTCGGTGCCGCCGACGAGGTCGTCGTGATGGACGTGTACGTCGCCCGCGAGGACCCCGACCCCGAGGTCACCGGTGCCGCGGTGGCTGCCGCCGTGCCGCTGCCCGCCGGGCGGGCCCGTTTCGTGGCCGACCGGGACGCCGTGCTCGACACGGTGGTGGGGCTCGCCCGCCCGGGCGACCTCGTCCTCACCCTCGGCGCCGGCGACGTGACGACGCTCGCGCCCCTGCTGGTCGCCGCACTGGCGGAGGCGAAGCCGCGTGGGAGCGAAGCGAGCGACCGCAGGCGGGGCCATGGCGAGGGGTAGCCGCCGTGGCCGCACGGGCGGCGCGAAGGCCGGTCCCCAGGATCGGATGCGCCGGGCGTTCGCGCGCCGCCAACGCGCCCGCCGCTGGCTGACCTGGCGCTACGTCCTCGCCGCGGTGCTGCTCGTCGCGGCCCTCGGGCTCGGCACCTACGCCGTCTACTTCTCACCGTGGCTGCGTGCCGATGCGGTCCAGGTGATCGGCAACGCCCAGCTGTCCGAGAAGCAGGTGCTCGCGACGGCCGACGTACCTCTCGGCGGCCCGCTCGCGACCGTCGACCTGCGCGCGATCGAGGTGCGGCTGCGGTCGCTCGCGACCGTCAAGACGGTCGACGTCTCGCGCACCTGGCCGCACGACGTGCGGATCGAGGTCGTCGAGCGCACCCCGATCGCCGTGCTCGACCGCGGGGACCGGCTCACCAACCTCGACGCCGCCGGGGTCGCCTTCGGTCGCCTCGCCAAGGCGCCGGCCGGCCTGCCCCGGGTCAAGGTCGGACCGGCCGCCGATGGCGACGCCCTCGCCGAGGGAGCCGCGGTGGTGGTCGCCCTCGACCCCGCGATCTCCGAGCTGGTCGACTTCGTCGAGGTCCGCACCGTGGACGAGATCGACCTCCACCTGCGCGACGGCCGGCTGGTGCGCTGGGGGAGCGCGGAGCAGGCCGGCGACAAGGCAGCGGTCCTCCTCGAGCTGCTCAACGTCGAGGCGCAGGTCTACGACGTCTCGGTGCCGGGCGCCCCGACCACGCGCTGAGATCCGCGGCCGCGGCGGCGCTCCCAGGCGGTCCAGCCGACCAGCACGATCGCCACGCAGATGCCGCCGGCGATGATGTCGACCACATAGTGCTCGGCGTAGTAGACGAGCATGAACGACATCGCGAGCGGATAGAGCACCAGCAGCCAGCGCCCGGTGCCGCGCAGCCGGGTGATCGCCCAGGCCGCGACCAGGATCGCGATGCCCGCGTGCAGCGACGGCATCGCGGCGACCTGGTTGCCCACGGCGGAGATGCTCTGGTGCGTGCCGCCGCCTCCGCCGCCTCCGCCGCCGCGGCCGAACTCCCACCAGCCGCGGCCGGTGATCCGGGCGATGTCGTCGGTGAGATAGCCGTCCCGTGAGGCCATCCACGGCGGCGCCATCGGGTAGACGATGTAGATGATCAGGGCGAGGAAGTTGAGCGCCAGGTAGCGGCGCATGTACCGGACCCACTCGGGCCGGTTGCGCATCCAGAGGATCGCGGCGATCGACAGTGCCACGAAGAAGTGCGAGTAGTACACGGTGGTGAGCAGCACGTCGTACCACGCGGGCGGTGAGGCCCGGATGCACGGTTCGCCGCACAGGCGCGCCTGCAGCCATTCGGTCGGCAGGGTGCCGCCGAACAGCCAGCGGTCGGCATCGATCGGCTCGGTGACGTGCACGGACGCGAACCCCAGGTCGTCGGAGATCCCGCGGCTGTAGAGGTAGAGCAGGAGCAGCGCGACGGGGAGCGACCAGTCGCGCAGGAAGGCGAGGTGCTCGCGGACCGGCTTGCGCACGTCCCAGGCGATCGTGAGCAGCCACAGCCAGATCACCGCGACCCAGGACTGCTTGGGCAGCCCGACCGTGACGACGTACGCGCTCAGCGCTCCGGCGTACACCAGGAGCGGGACGACCCGCACCGCGATCGGCGACAGGGTCTCCGCCCTGCCCGTGGCCTCTGTCACTGTCACCTCCGCGGTGAAGACTAGGGCGCCGTCTTTGCGGCCTGTTCCACCGCCCCTCGGCGTGTCTGCACGATCGCGTGCCGCGCCGTACCTACTGTCGTGACCACGACGAGGTTGACATAACTATAACCCTCAGGTTGAGGGTAAGGGTTGTGATGACACGCCGGACGGCCCCTGGGGAAGGGTGGCCGACCGCCTGGCTCGACAACACGGGCCCGACGACACGGGCTCGACAACACAGACGACGAACACAGACGACGACTGACTGACAGACCAACCACCCTGGAGAGGTGACGCCGCCGTGGCAGCTGCACAGAACTACCTGGCCATCATCAAGGTCGTCGGCATCGGTGGTGGCGGCGTCAATGCCGTCAACCGCATGATCGAGGTCGGCCTCAAGGGCGTCGAGTTCATCGCGATCAACACCGACGCCCAGGCGTTGCTGATGAGCGACGCCGACGTCAAGCTCGACATCGGCCGCGAGCTCACCCGCGGTCTCGGTGCGGGCGCCAACCCCGACGTGGGGGGCAAGGCCGCCGAGGACCACGCCGAGGAGATCGAGGAGGTGCTCCGCGGCGCCGACATGGTCTTCGTGACCGCCGGCGAGGGCGGTGGCACCGGCACCGGCGGCGCGCCCGTCGTGGCCCGGATGGCCCGCTCGCTCGGCGCACTCACCATCGGCGTCGTGACCCGCCCCTTCACCTTCGAGGGCGCGCGCCGCAAGAAGTCGGCCGACGAGGGCATCGAGCGACTCCGCGAGGAGGTCGACACCCTCATCGTGATCCCCAACGACCGGCTGCTGCAGATCTCCGACCGCAACGTGTCGATGCTCGACGCGTTCAAGCAGGCCGACCAGGTGCTGCTGCAGGGCGTCTCCGGCATCACCGACCTGATCACGACCCCCGGCCTGATCAACGTCGACTTCGCCGACGTCAAGGCGGTCATGAGCAACGCCGGATCCGCGCTGATGGGCATCGGCTCCGCGCGGGGCGAGGACCGGGCGCTCGCCGCCGCCGAGATGGCGATCAGCAGCCCGTTGCTCGAGGCCTCCATCGACGGTGCCCACGGTGTCCTGCTCTCCATCGCGGGCGGCTCCGACCTCGGCATCTTCGAGATCAACGAGGCCGCGGCGATGGTGGCCGACGCGGTGCACGCCGACGCCAACATCATCTTCGGCACCATCATCGACGACGCCCTGGGGGACGAGGTCCGGGTCACCGTGATCGCCGCCGGCTTCGACGGCGGTCTGCCCAAGCGCCGCGACGAGTCCGTCGTACGCCGTCCGCAGCAGGCTCCGGCGACGCCGGCGCCCGCCCGGTCCGCCGCGACCCCGGCTCCCCAGTCCGCACCGGCTCGCGAGGCCGCGCCGCAGTCGGCGCCCTCCTCGGACCCGCAGCCGGTCGGTGCCCGCAGCAACCCGGCGCCGATGCAGTTCGACGACGGTGACGACCTGGACGTGCCCGACTTCCTCAAGTGAGCCGTGTTCGCCTTTCGTGAGACCGCCGCCCTCGACCCGGACCCCCGCAGCGGGAGCCGGGTCGAGGTCGCGTTCACGGATGCCTCGCTCGACCTGCGGGAGGGCGACCGGCTCGCGGCGGACCTGGCTGCGCTGGCGGCCGCCGCCGGGGTGCCCTTCGCCCGCCTGAACCAGGTCCACGGTGCCGACGTCGTCGAGGTCTCCGGTCCGCGTGCCGAGCTGCCCACGGCCGACGGGCAGGTCACGGCCGCGCGCGGCGTCGGGCTGATGGTCCGCGTCGCGGACTGCGTACCCGTCGTCCTCGCCGACGCGGCCGCCGGAGTCGTCGGCGTCGCGCATGCCGGTCGCCGCGGCGTCGAGCTCGACGTGGTCACCCGCACCGTCGAGCGGATGCGCGACCTCGGCGCCGCCGATGTCACCGCCTGGATCGGGCCGCACATCTGCGGCCGGTGCTACGAAGTTCCTGCCACGATGCGCGAGGAGGTCGCGGCAGCCGTGCCGACGACATATGCCGACACCAGCTGGGGCACCCCGGCCCTCGACCTCGGGGCGGGCGTGACCGCCCAGCTCGCTGCGTCCGGCGTCGTCGTCACCGAGGTGCTCGGGTGCACCCTCGAGGACCCGCGGTTCCACTCCCACCGGCGCGACGGCGCCGCCGCCGGACGCTTCGCGGGGCTGGTGTGGCTGTCGTGACGAGCCTCGAGCGGCTCGACGAGCTGCGCGCCAACCTGACGACCGTCCGCGACCGGATCACCCGGGCCGCCACCGACGCGGGGCGTGACCCCGACGAGGTCACCCTCGTCGTCGTCACCAAGTTCTTCCCCGCCGCCGACGTGCGGCTGCTCGCCGGGCTCGGAGTCGCCGACGTGGGGGAGAACCGCCACCAGGAGGCGGAGGCCAAGGCGGCCGAGTGCGCCGACCTCGGGCTGCGCTGGCACTACATCGGCGGGCTGCAGTCCAACAAGGCCGCCGCCGTGGCCCGCTATGCGGCCGTGGTCGAGTCGGTCGATCGGGCCGCCCTCGTCCCGCGGCTGGCTCGCGGCGCTGCCGACGTCGGGCGCGTCGTCGACGTCCTGCTCCAGGTCAGTCTCGACCCGCCGGGGCGCGACCACCGCTCCGGCGCCGACCCCGCGACCCTGCCGGCCCTGGCCGACGAGGTCGCCCGCACTCCCGAGCTGCGGTTGCGCGGCCTGATGGCCGTCGCGCCCCTCGACGACGACCCCGCACTGGCCTTCGCCCGGCTCGCGGGAATCCGTGCCGACTTCCTGTCCCGGCACCCCGACGCGACGGTCCTGTCCGCCGGGATGAGCGGCGACCTGGAGGCGGCGATCACCGTCGGCGCGACACACGTGCGCGTCGGCTCCGCGGTCCTCGGATCGAGGCCCGAGGTCAAGTAATGTCCACAACATCAGACATCCTCGGAACCCGAGGATGCGGATCACGGAGGCAACAGTCATGAGCGGTGCGATGCGCAGGATCGGTGAGTACCTCGGCCTGCTGGAGGACACCGGCTATGACGAGGCCGGCTATGACGAGGACGGCGCCGAGACGACCGATCCGACCCGCGGGCGCGCGACGCGCGAGCCGCGGTCGGAGCGCCCCGTCCGCGCCGTACCGTCCGGCACCGTCGCCGACCTCGAAGAGCGCCGCCGCCCCGTGGCGGCGGTCGCCCCCCAGCCCGTCGTCGCGGAGCTCTCCCGGATCACGACCCTCCACCCGACGACCTACAACGAGGCGCGGTCCATCGGCGAGGAGTACCGCGAGGGCACTCCGGTGATCATGAACCTCACCGAGATGGACGACGCCGACGCCAAGCGTCTGGTCGACTTCGCCGCCGGGCTCATCTTCGCGACCCGCGGCAGCATCGAGCGGGTCACCAACAAGGTCTTCCTGCTCTCGCCGCCCAACGTCACGGTCGCCGCCGAGGACAAGCAGGCCATCGCGGCCGACGGCTTCTTCAACCAGAGCTGAGTTCTTTGGCGCGAGCGTGTCGCCTGTCGGCCGGCGCCGCACGGTCCTCGCTGCGCTCGGACCGCGGACCCCGACCGACGCGCTTCGCGCGGGCGCCACGCTGCCGCGCTCGCAGTCGAGCTGGGTAGATGGTCGCGTTCGCCTGGCGGCAACACTGAGTTGGTGGGGCCGAGCGTGCCGCCGATCGAGTGAGCCGCACGGTCCTCGCTGCGCTCGGACCGCGGGCCACACTCGATGCGCTCCGCGCGGGCGACACGCTGCCGGCCGCGCAGTTGCCTTGCGTAGGTCCACCCTTCCCCTGGCGGCAACACCGAGTTGGTGGGCTCCGGGCTGGCAACGTTCCGCGCTGACCGACGGCTGCACGCGCCCGCGCCGGTCGTGGAGATGCGCGCGGGCGTGTCGCCCAGATGGGATGGCGTGAGCGCGTCAGTCGCGGTCTCCCGGTAGGTTTTCGGGTGTGACGACTGTCGGCTGGATCATCGAGGGCGTGCTGTTCGCCTTCATCGCGTTCCTGTGGGTGCGCTTCATCACCGACTGGGTCCAGGTGTTCGCTCGGGCCTGGGAGCCCCGGGGGCCGGTGCTCGTCTTCCTGGAGCTCGCCTACACCGTCACGGACCCGCCGATCAACGGTCTGCGCAAGGTGATCAAGCCGATCCGGATCGGCAACTTCGCCCTGGACATCAGCTTCATCCTCGTGATGATCCTGGCCTACGTCCTGCTCTCGGTGAACCGTTCGGCGCTGCTCCTGTGATACTCCTGTGACGCCAGTGGTCACCAGGACCCTGGACCGGACCGCGTTTCACGCGGGGGCCGCCGATGCCGCCCTCACCCGTGCAAGCGCTATGGTTCGTGAAGGCATATTGTCGAAGTTTCTTCCGCATAGATTGGTGAGGTCATGCCCCTGACGCCTGAGGACGTGAGCAACAAGCGCTTTACGCCGGTTCGGCTGCGCGAGGGCTACGACATGGGCGAGGTCGACCAGTTCCTTGACGAGGTCGAGGCCGAGCTCGCTCGCCTGACCCAGGAGAACGACGACCTCCGTGCGAAGCTCGCCGCTGCGCAGGCCGGGACGTCGTCCGCGACGTTCGACGCGCCGACCCAGCTGGCACCCGTGCCCGAGCCCGTGCCCGTGCCCGAGCCGCCGGCCCCCGTCGAGATCCCCGCTCCGGTCGAGCCCGTCGCTGCCGCGGCTCCCGTTCCCGTCCCCACCGGTGGTGTCCAGACCATCCGGGTCGAGACCGTCCCCGAGGCGTCCAACGCCGCGGCGCGTCTCCTCGAGATCGCCACCCGCAACGCCGACGAGCTCGTCGAGGACGCCAAGAACGAGGCCGACAAGATCGTCGGCGAGGCCCGGACCAAGTCCGATCGCCTCGCGTCCGAGGCCAAGGTCAAGTCCGACCGCCTCGAGTCCGACGCCCGGACCCGCGCCGAGATGCTCGACGCGGAGACCGCCGAGCGCCGGGCCCAGCTCTTCGGAGACCTCGAGAAGGAGCGCGACAAGCTCTCCGCCGAGGTGGAGACCCTGCGCTCCTTCGAGCGCGAGTACCGCTCGCGTCTCAAGAGCTACTTCACCCAGCAGCTCGAGTCGCTGCAGACGCCGGGCGACACCCTGGCTCCCGTCGAGGAGACGCCGGCGCCCAAGCGGCTGCGCTCCATCCTCGGCGAGGAAGAGGCCTGAGCCACCGGCTCTCACCCCTCCCGACTGCTCGATAGACCGGCCGGCCCGCTCCGCGGGCCGGCCGGTTTTCGCCATCTTGGGAGATCGCTCTCGCGGTGCGCCTGCTTGGACCGCCTCGCCGCACCCGCTACCCTCCGCAGCACGCCCACCGCTCGCTGGCGTGTGGGTCGCCGCCCCTGAGGAGTCCTTCATGGCCCGCAGCACGAAGAAGTCGTTGGCCGGTCAGGCCGCTTCCGCCGCCCGGAAGATCGTCCGCCCACGGAAGGCCGCGACCACCGCCGCGGCCCCGGCCAAGAAGGCCGCTACGGCGAAGAAGACGGCTCCCGCGAAGAAGGCGGCTCCCGCGAAGAAGGCGGCTCCCGCGAAGAAGGCCGCCCCCGCCAAGAAGGCCGCCCCCGCCAAGAAGGCGGCTCCCGCGAAGAAGGCGGCTCCCGCGAAGAAGGCCGCCCCCGCCAAGAAGGCCGCCCCCGCCAAGAAGGCCGCCCCGGCGAAGAAGACCGCTCCCGCGAAGAAGGCCGCCCCGGCGAAGAAGACCGCTCCCGCGAAGAAGACCGCCCCGGCCAAGAGGGCCGCCCCGGCCAAGAAGGCGGCCCCGGCCAAGAAGGCGGCCCCGGCCAAGAAGGCGGCCCCGGCCAAGAAGGCCGCTCCGGCCAAGAAGGCGGCCCCGGCCAAGACGGCCGCTCCGGCGAAGAAGGCCGCTCCCGCGAAGAAGGCCGCCCCCGCCAAGAAGGCCACTCCGGCATCCCTGGTCGTCCTCGACCACGAGGAGGCCTGGTCGGCCGCGGAGCTCGCCGAGGTGCTCGCCGAGCTCCACGAGCAGCGGGCGGCGAGCGCCCGGATCCTCGAGGAGCAGGAGGCAGACCTGAGCGGCCTGCTGCGCGACTCCGGTGACGGCGCGGGCCAGGACCAGGCCGACCTGGGAGCCACCAGCTTCGAGCGTGACCACGAGCTCACCGTCCTCAACCACGAGCGGGAGAAGGTGGCCCAGATCGACCGGGCCTTGGCGCGCATCGACGACGGCACCTACGGCGTGTGCGAGTCCTGTGGCAACCCGATCGGCAAGATGCGGTTGATGGCCTTTCCGCGTGCCACACTGTGCATGACATGCAAGCAGCGCGAGGAACGTCGGTAGACCACCACGAGGACGGGTCCGGCCGGACCGGATCAGGATTCCTCGCCCGCCCGCGGACGTGGCTGCTCTTCGTCGGCGTGGCCGCGGTCATGGTCGCGATCGATCAGGTCGCGAAGGTGCTGGCGGTCCGTCACCTCACCGACGAACCGGACGTCGAGGTGGTCGGTGAGCTGCTGCAGCTGCACCTGACCTACAACCCGGGTGCCGCGTTCAGCCTCGGGACCCGGTTCACCGTCGCCATCGCCTGCCTGGCCTGCGCGGCGACGCTGGTGGTGCTCTGGGTCAGCCGCCGCGTGACCAACAAGGTCTGGGCCGTGGGCCTGGGACTTCTCCTCGCCGGCATCGACGGCAACCTGATCGACCGGATGCTCCGCGAGCCGGGACCGTTCCGGGGCCATGTGGTCGACTTCCTGATGCTGCCGAACTGGCCGGTCTTCAACGTGGCCGACATCTGCATCAACGTCGGCGTCGGACTCATCCTGGTCCAGGTGCTCCGTGGCGTGAACCTCGACGGCTCGCGCGTCGAGTCCCGCTCGTCGGAGCAGGCCGGGCCCGAGGAAGCCGAGGGGGAGCAGTGAGCGCGGTCGACCACCGCAGGCTGGCCGTCCCCGACAGCCTCGACGGTGAGCGGATCGACGTCGCCATGGCTCAGCTCTTCGGCGTCTCCCGCACCCGAGCGGCCGAGCTGGTCGCCCAGGACCTGGTCGCGCTCGACGGTACGCCGGTCCGGGGCAAGAGCGACCGGGTGCTCGGCGGCTCGGTCCTCGACGTGTCCATCCCCGCCGAGACCGATCTCCTCGAGGTGGTGCCGGAGATCGTCGAGGGCATCAAGATCATCCACGACGACGACGCGATCGTCGTGATCGACAAGCCGGTCGGCGTCGCGGTGCACCCGTCGCCGGGGTGGCGTGGACAGACCGTGGTCGGGCACCTCGCCGGTGCCGGCTTCCGGATCTCCACCTCGGGGGCCAAGGAACGTGAGGGCATCGTCCAGCGCCTCGACGTCGGCACCTCGGGCGTGATGGTGATCGCCAAGTCGGAGCACGCGTACTCGATCCTCAAGAACGCCTTCCGCCGTCGTACGGTCGACAAGACCTACCACGCGCTGGTGCAGGGGCACCCGGACCCGCACGAGGGCACCGTCGACGCCCCGATCGGCAGGCATCCCAGGTTCGACTACAAGTTCGCGGTCATGGAGGACGGGCGGCACAGCGTCACCCACTACGAGACACTCGAGGCGCACCGCTTCGCCAGCCTGCTGGAGATCCACCTCGAGACCGGGCGCACCCACCAGATCCGGGTGCACATGAGCGCGCTCAAGCACCCCTGCGTCGGCGACCTCACCTACGGCGCGGACCCGGTGCTCGCCCGCCGCGTCGGACTGGAGCGCCAGTGGCTGCATGCGGTCAAGCTCGGGTTCGAGCACCCGGAGACGGGCGGGTACGTCGAGTACGAGTCGACCTACCCCGATGACCTCGCGCACGCGCTCGACGTCATCCGTGACGCCCACTGACCCTGCGGGGCTCCCGGAGCTGCTGCTGCGCCCGGCCACGCCGGACGACGTACCTCGGATCGCCGCGGTGCAGGTGGCGGCCCGTGCCGTCGCGGCGATGCCGCCCGGGATCCACGCTCCGGACGAGGTGCGCGCCTACCTCGCCGCGCACTTCGGCACGGCCGAGAACTGGGTCGCGGAGGTGGCCGGGCGCGTGGTCGGCTACGCCCGGTTCACGCGGGACTGGCTCAATGACCTGTATGTCGACCCGGGCCGCCAGGGCGTGGGTGTCGGCGGCGCCCTCCTGGACCTCGTCAAGGCCCGTCACCCCGACGGATTCAGCCTGTGGGTCTTCGAGCAGAACGCCCCGGCGCGGGCCTTCTACGCCGCCCGTGGACTGGTCGAGCGGGAGCACACGGACGGCGCCGAGAACGAGGAGCGGGCGCCCGACCTCCGGATGGAGTGGCCGCCCGGATCTGTCGGAGGGTCGTCCTAGAGTCGCCGGGTCCGTCACGTAGGCTGGTGCTCTTCCCCGAGCGACCGCCCCTCCCGTTTGATAGCAGAGCCCTGAGGAGAGCCGAACCACACATGGCTGCCGACGCCGGGGACTTCGTCCACCTGCACGTCCACACCGAGTACTCCATGCTCGACGGGGCGTCACTGCTCGACGGCCTGTTCACCCGGGTCAACGACCTCGGCATGCCGGCGATCGCGATGACCGACCACGGCAACCTGCACGGCGCCTACGACTTCTACTCCAAGGCGAAGAAGTACGGCGTCCAGCCGATCATCGGCATCGAGGCCTACATCACCCCCGGCACGCCGCGCGGTGAGCGACGCCGGGTGCGCTGGGGGCAGAGCAACTCCGTCGACGGCGCGGAGGAGGGCGGCAACGACGTCGCCGGCGGTGGCGCCTACACCCACATGACCATGTGGGCGGAGTCGACCGCGGGCATGCACAACCTGTTCCGGCTCTCCTCCCGGTCCAGCCTCGAGGGCTACTACTTCAAGCCCCGGATGGACAAGGAGATCCTCGCCGAGCACAGCGAGGGCCTGATCGTCAGCACCGGCTGTCCCAGCGGCGCGATCCAGACCCGGCTCCGGCTCGGGCAGTGGGACGAGGCGGTGCGCGAGGCGGGCGAGCTGCAGGACATCTTCGGCCGGGAGAACGTCTTCCTGGAGCTGATGGACCACGGCATCTCGATCGAGAAGCGGGTCCGCGACGACCTGCTGCGCCTGGGCCGCGAGATGAACATCCCGCCGATCGCGACCAACGACTCGCACTACAACAACCCCGACGACGCCGACGCCCACGACGCCCTCATCTGCGTCGCCTCCGGCAAGAGGCTCTCCGACACCAACCGGCTCAAGTTCGACGGCGGCGGCTACTACATCAAGTCCGCGGCCGAGATGCGCGAGCTGTGGGCGGGCAGGTTCGGCATGCCCGAGGCCTGCGACAACACGGTCGCGATCGCCGAGCGCTGCTCGGTGGAGTTCACCGAGTCGACCGGCGGCTACATGGCCCGCGCCGACGTGCCGGCGGGGGAGAGCGAGGACTCCTGGTTCCGCAAGGAGGTCTGGCGCGGCATCGAGGCCCGCTACCCCGGCGACCAGCTCACCCAGGACGTGCGCGACCGGGTCGAGATGGAGCTCGCGATCATCTCGCAGAAGGGCTACTGCGGCTACTACCTCGTGGTCGCCGACTTCATCAACTGGTCCAAGGACAACGGCATCCGGGTCGGGCCCGGTCGTGGCTCCGGAGCAGGCTCGATCGCGGCGTACGCCCTGCGGATCACCGACCTGTGCCCGCTGGAGCACGGCCTGTTCTTCGAGCGCTTCCTCAACCCCGAGCGCCCCTCGATGCCCGACTTCGACATCGACTTCGACGACGCGCGCCGCGGCGAGGTCATCGACTACGTCAGCAAGAAGTACGGCGCGGAGCGCGTCGCGCAGATCGCGACCTTCGGCCGGCTCAAGGCCAAGGCGGCGATCAAGGACGCCGCGCGGGTCCTCGACCACGGCTTCGCGATCGGCGACAAGATCACCAAGGCCATGCCGCCCGACGTCATGGGCAAGGGCGTGCCGCTGAAGGAGATCTTCAACCCCGAGCACAAGCGCTACAACGACGGCGGCGAGTTCCGGGCGCTCTACGAGTCCGACGCCGACGTCCGGACGATCTACCAGACCGCGGTCGGCCTCGAGGGCCAGATCCGCAACTGGGGCGTGCACGCCGCGGGCGTGATCATGTCCAGCGAGCCGCTGATCGACATCGTGCCGATCATGGCGCGCCCGCAGGACGGCGCGGTGATCACCCAGTTCGACTACCCGATGTGCGAGTCGCTGGGCCTGGTCAAGATGGACTTCCTGGGCCTGTCCAACCTGCGCATCCTCGAGGACGCGCTGGTCAACATCAAGGCCAACAAGGACGAGGAGGTCGTGCTCGAGGAGCTCCCGTTCGACGACCGGGCGACCTACGAGCTGATGGGCCGCGGCGACACCCTGGGCGTGTTCCAGCTCGATGGTGGCGGCATGCGCGCGCTGCTTCGCTCGATGCAGCCCGACAAGTTCGCCGACATCACCGCCGTCAGCGCGCTCTACCGTCCGGGCCCGATGGGCGCCGACTCCCACAACAAGTACGCCCGCCGCAAGAACGGCCGCGAGCCGATCGACCCGATCCACCCCGCGCTCGAGGAGGCGCTCGAGCCGGTCCTGGGGGAGACCTACGGCCTGATCGTCTACCAGGAGCAGGTGATGGCGATCGCCCAGGTCCTGGCCGGCTTCACCCTGGGTGCCGCCGACAACCTGCGGCGCGCCATGGGCAAGAAGAAGAAGGAGGAGCTGGACAAGCAGTACGCCGGCTTCCAGGCCGGCATGCTCGAGCGCGGCTACCCCCAGCAGGCGATCGACCAGCTCTGGGCGATCCTGCTCCCGTTCTCCGACTACGCCTTCAACAAGTCCCACTCGGCGGCGTACGGCGTCATCACGTACTGGACCGCCTATCTCAAGGCCAACTACCCGACCGAGTACATGGCCGCTCTCCTGACGTCCGTCAAGGACGACAAGGACAAGATGGCGATCTACCTCAACGAGTGCCGCCGGATGAAGATCCAGGTGCTCCCGCCCGACGTCAACGAGTCGGCCCACGACTTCACCGCCGTCGGGCGCGACATCCGGTTCGGCCTCACCGCGATCCGCAACGTCGGGTCCAACGTGGTCGACGGGATCGTCGAGGCGCGCACCGAGAAGGACCGGTTCGCAGACTTCAACGACTTCCTGTCCAAGGTGCCCGTCACGGTCTGCAACAAGCGGGTCATCGACTCGCTGATCAAGGCCGGCGCCTTCGACGACATGAAGCACCTGCGCCGGGCGCTGGTCGCGATCCACGAGACCGCGGTCGACCAGTACGTCGACATCAAGCGCAACGAGGCGATCGGCCAGGACTCGCTCTTCGCGGGCCTGGGCGACGACGACGGCGGTGACGGTGGGTTCGGCGTGAGCGTCGCGATCCCCGACATCGACGAGTGGGACAAGATGACGCTGCTGGGCCACGAGCGGGAGATGCTCGGCCTCTACGTCTCCGACCACCCGCTGCTCGGCCTCGAGCACGTGCTGTCCAACGGCACCGACTGCACCATCGGTCAGCTGGTCACCGACGAGGGCCGCCCGCACAACTCGACGGTGACGGTCGCCGGACTGGTCACCTCGATCCAGCGCAAGATCACCAAGAACGGCGACCCGTGGGCCACGGTCACCCTCGAGGACCTCGAGGGCGCGATCGACGTCCTGCTCTTCCCGAGCAGCTACCGGCTCGCCGCGCCCTATCTCACCGAGGACGCGATCATCCGGGTGCGTGGCCAGCTCGACACGGAGCGGGACACGTCCCAGCTGCGCGGCCAGGAGGTCACCGTCCCCGACCTCGAGAAGGGCAGCGACGGTCCGGTGGTCATCAGCCTGCCGTCGACCCGCTGCACCGGGCCGGTGGTCGCCCAGCTGCGCGAGGTGCTCACGACCCACGCCGGACTGACCGAGGTGCGGCTCCAGCTGCTGAGCCGTGACTCCACCAAGGTCATGCGCCTGGGGGACAATCTCCGGGTGACTCCCTCCTCCGCGCTGTTCGCCGACCTCAAGCAGCTCCTCGGCCCGGGGTGTCTCGCCGGATGAGCAGCCCCACCCGCGGGGGCCTGGTCCCCGCGATCGCCGTTCCCGTCCTGCTCGGAGTCCTGCTCGGCGCTGGTGGCGGCTGGCTGTGGTGGGTGTGGTGGGGACCGGCCACGCCAGGGAAGGTCTACGACACTCCGGCCGGCAAGGCGTGGTACCCCGAACCCTTCGACCCGGGGATCGCCCGTGACTTCAGCAGTACGGCGACCTATGTGGTCGTCGCCTTCGGCCTGGCACTCGTGCTCGGCGCCGTCACCGGCTGGATCGCGCGCAACCACGCCGTCGCCGGTGTGCTGGGCGTGCTGGCCGGCGCCGGCCTGGGCGGTCTGGCGATGACCCTGCTGGGGGAGTCCCTCAGCCCGCCCGACCCCGCGACCCTGGTCGCTTCCAGCAAGGTCGGCGACGCCCTGCCGGGCTTCCTCCACGTCGCCGGCTGGACGCCCTACCTCGCGTGGCCCGTGGGCGCGATGCTGGCCTACCTGGTGCTGATGGTGGCGCTGCCGACCGCAGCCGCTGCTGGATCGGCCACCGGCGGACCGACTGCCGACGGATCGGCTACCGACGGATCGGCGCGACCCGCGCCTCCGTCAGCCGCACCAGCTCCGCAGGGCTGAGCTCGATCTCCAGGCCGCGCCGGCCCGCCGACACGAACACGGTGTCGTGGGTGAGTGCCGTCTCGTCGACGACGGTCGGGTGCGCCTTGCGCTGGCCGAGCGGAGAGATCCCGCCGACGACATAGCCGGTCGCGCGCTCGGCCGCCTTCGGGTCGGCCATCGCCGCCTTCCGCCCGTCGACGGCGCGGGCCAGCGCCTTGAGGTCGAGCTGTCCGCTGACCGGCACGACCCCGACGACCAGCGCGCCGTCGACGTCGGCGAACAGGGTCTTGAAGACCCGGCCGGGCTCGGTCCCCATCGCCTCCGCGGCCTCCTCGCCGTAGGAGACGGCGCGGGCGTCGTGCTCGTACTCGTGCACGGTGAACGCCACCCCGGCCGCCGCGAGAGCGGTCGTCGCCGGCGTACCCCCGGCCTTCCTCCTCGCCACGTCCCGTCCTCAGTTCGGCGACCACTTGGTGCGCGCGACCTCGGTGGCCGGCAGGGACGTGATCACGTTGATCGCGCGCAGCTCCGCGCGGAGCAGGTCGGTGACCAGCACCAGTCGCTCGGTGACGTCGGACGCCTCGAGCAGCTGCTGCCGCTCGCCCATCGGCAGCGGGGTGCAGGCGGCCAGCGTCCAGGACAGGTAGGTGGGGTCGCTCGGCAGCTCACCCTGCAGCGGGTCGCCGGCGATCGAGCGGAGCACGTGCCGGTAGGCGGCGAAGGTCGCCCGGGCCTGCTGCACCACGTCCTCCGGTACGTCGGCGGCCGTGCCCGCGAGCACGGTGACCTCGCCGACGGGGTAGTCACCGGTGGTCAGCAGCCGGTCGAGCTGGATCCGGTCGCGGCCGACAGCGACGATGTCGAAGCTTCCGTCCTCACGGGCCTCGACGTCGGTCAGCTGCAGTCGCACGCCGACCCGGTAGAGCGACTGGTTGCCGTGGTCGCCGACCTCGTAGCCCTCGCGGATCGCGACCGAGCCGAACAGCCGCTGCGACGGATCCGTGGTGCGCAGCAGATGATGCACCAGGGCGCGGTAGCGGTCCTCGAACACGTGCAGCGGCACGCTGACTCCCGGGTAGAGCACCGCGTTGAGCGGGAACATCGGGAGTTGGTCCGTCACATGTCCAACGTAGCGGGGCCCTGGCCTGTGGATGAGCAACGCGGGCGATCTGCGCGTCGGCCTACGGTCGCCCCATGTCCGCGCCGCGGTTCACCGCTCACGCCGAGCGCCAGATGCGCAAACGGGGAATCACGCGCCTTGAAGCGCTTGAGGCGTTGTTGAACCGTGAGACCATGTATGCATCCCGGGTCGACGAGTCCCGGACCGTGGTCCTCGGCCGAACGGGGGTTGGGCGCCGGCTCAAGGTCGTCGTGGCGACGAAGTCGATGCTCGTGATCACGGTGGCCGACCGAGACGAGGAGTGCTGAGCCGATGTACGTGTCCTACGACACCGAGGCGCGGGCGACCTACGTCCAAGTCGCCGATGTCGACGTCGACATCGACCGCACGGTGGAGCTGTCCGAGGTCGTCATGGTCGATCTCGACGCGACGGGCGTGCCCGTCGGCGTCGAGTTCCTGGTGCTGCCCGGCGACGTCTCCGACGTCATGCTGCGGCTCGTCGCTGATCGCTTCCCGGCCCTGTCCGCGCTGCAGGACCGCAGTACCTGGCTCCTGCCCGCGAGCTGACGCCTCGCCGGTCGGGACGGGCGCGGGCCGACCCACCGGCGACCGTAGAATCAGGGGCATGTCCCTGATCCGTCGCATCGACCTGCGCACGGTCTCCGATTCTGGCGAGTCCGAGACCGACTATCGCGCGGCAGTGCCCCGTGCCGACTTCGACATCGAAGCGGCGGTGCCGGCGGTGCATGCGATCTGCGAGGAGGTCCGCACCCGCGGGCTGGACGCGATCGTGGAGTTCGGGGAGCGGTTCGACGGCGTGCGCGTCGACGACATCCGGGTCGCGCCGGCCGCGATGCGCGAGGCCCTGGACGGGCTCGACCCCGACATCCGGGCGGGCCTGGAGGAGTCGATCCGCCGGCTGCGTGCCACCTGCGCCAACGAGCTCGAGCACGACGCGGTCACCGACCTCGGCCCGGGCGCGCGGGTGACCCACCGGAAGGTCCCGGTGGGCCGCGTCGGCCTCTACGTCCCGGGCGGCCTGGCGCCGCTCGTGTCCAGCGTGCTGATGAACGTCGTGCCCGCCCAGACCGCCGGCGTCGAGTCGATCGCCTTGGCCAGCCCCCCGCAGCGGGAGTTCGGCGGCTCGGTGCACCCGACGATCCTGGCGGCGTGCGCGCTGCTCGGCGTCGAGGAGGTCTACGCCGTCGGCGGTGCCCAGGCGATCGCGATGTTCGCCTACGGCCTGGACGACGTGGATCCCGGCAAGCGGGTCGCCCGCGTCGACCTGGTGACCGGGCCCGGCAACATCTGGGTGGTCACCGCCAAGCGGATCCTCAAGGGCCAGATCGGCATCGACTCCGAGGCCGGCCCGACCGAGATCGCGATCCTCGCCGACGACACCGGCAACGCCGCCTATGTCGCCGCCGACCTGATCAGCCAGGCCGAGCACGACCCGTTGGCCGCCTCCGTCCTGGTCACCACCTCCGAACGGCTCGCCGCGGAGGTCGACGCCGAGCTCGACCAGCAGGTGGCCGCCACCAAGCACAGCGAGCGGATCACCACCTCGCTCGGAGGCCAGCAGTCGGGCATCGTGCTGGTCCGCGACCTGGAGCAGGGCCTGGAGGTCGTGAACGCCTATGCCGCCGAGCACCTCGAGATCCACACCGTGGACGCCGCTGCCTGGGCCGCCCGGGTGCGCAACGCCGGGGCGATCTTCGTCGGTCCGCACGCCCCGGTGAGCCTCGGCGACTACTGCGCCGGCTCGAACCACGTGCTGCCGACGGCCGGCTGCGCCTGCCACTCGTCGGGTCTCTCCGTTCGTGCGTTCACCAAGTCGGTGCACGTCGTCGAGTACTCCGCCGAGGGACTCGCCGAGGTCGCCGACCATGTGGTCACCCTCGCCGAGGCCGAGGACCTGCCCGGCCACGGTGCCGCCGTCACGGTCCGGTCGACGCGATGACCGGAGCGACCTGGCCGCCGCTTCGTGAGGAGCTGCGCGGCATCGAGCCGTACGGCGCCCCGCAGCTCCCCGTCGACCTGGTGCCCGTGCAGCTCAACGTCAACGAGAACCCCTACGGCCCGTCCGAGGCGTGCGTCGCCGACATCGCGGCGGCCGCCGCCGCGGCGGCGACCACGCTGAACCGGTACCCCGACCGCGAGTTCGTCGCGCTGCGGGAGGCCCTGGCCTCCTATCTCTGCGCGGACGCGCCGGCGGGCGTGGTCGCGGAGCAGGTGTGGGCGGCCAACGGGTCCAACGAGATCATGCTGCAGCTGCTGCAGGCCTTCGGCGGGCCCGGACGCACGGCGGTGAGCTTCGCGCCGACGTACTCGATGTATCCCGAGTACGCCCGCGACACCAACACCCGCTGGGTCGCCGGCCGCCGCGCCGAGGACTTCGCGCTCGACCTCGACGCCGCGCGTGACCTGGTCAAGACCGAGCAGCCGAGCGTGATCCTGCTGCCGAGCCCCAACAACCCCACCGGCACCGCCCTGCCGCCGGAGGCTGTGTCCATGCTCTGCGAGACCGCCGACGGCAATGACGTCAGCGGGATCGTCGTCGTCGACGAGGCCTACGGTGAGTTCCGGCGCACCGGCGTCCCGAGCGCGCTCGAGCTGCTGCCGTCGTACCGGAACCTCGTGGTGACCCGCACCATGAGCAAGGCCTTCGCAGGGGCGGGACTGCGGCTGGGGTACCTCGCCGCGGCGCCGGAGATCTGCGACGCGATCCGGGTCGTGCGCCTGCCCTACCACCTCTCCGCCGTCACCCAGGCGGTCGCCCTGGCCGCCCTGGGCCATGCGCGCGAGCTCCTCGGCAAGGTCGACGATCTGCGCCGTGAGCGGGACGCGCTGGTCGGCTGGCTACGTGCCGAGGCGTACGACGTCGCCGACTCGGACGCCAATTTCGTGTTGTTCGGCCGATTCGCCGACCGTCATGCTGTCTGGCAGGGTCTCCTGGACAAGGGAGTCCTGATCCGGGAGACCGGGCCGGAGGGGTGGCTGCGGGTCTCGGTCGGGACGCCCGCGGAGATGGCGGCCTTCCGGACCGCCCTCACTGACGTGAACGGAGAACGAGCATGAGCGGTGCTGCCAGGACCGCCCGCATCGAGCGGCAGACCAGCGAGTCGAAGGTCGTCGTCGAGGTGAACCTCGACGGCACCGGCCGCCACGAGATCTCCACGGGCGTCGGCTTCTACGACCACATGCTCACCGCCTTCGCGCGTCACGCGCTGGTGGACCTGACCGTGCAGACCGACGGCGACGTCCACATCGACGCCCACCACACCGTCGAGGACACCGCGATCACGCTCGGCCAGGCGCTGCGACAGGCCCTGGGCGACAAGGCCGGGATCCGTCGCTTCGGTGACGCGACCGTGCCGCTCGACGAGGCACTCGTGCACGCGGTCGTCGACGTGTCCGGCCGGCCGTACTGCGTGCACACCGGTGAGCCGGAGGGGCAGCAGTACGTCCAACTCGGCGGCTCCGGGGTGTCCTACCTCGGCTCCCTGACGCAGCACGTCTTCGAGTCGATCGCGTTCCACGGGCACTTCGCCCTGCACGTGCGGGTGCTGGCCGGCCGCGAGCCGCACCACATCGTCGAGACGCAGTTCAAGGCGTTCGCGCGCGCCTTCCGTGACGCGGTCGCGATCGACCCACGCGAGACCGGCATCCCCTCCACGAAGGGTGCTCTTTGACCACCCGGATGAGCGCACCGTCCGTCGTCGTTCTCGACTACGGCTCCGGCAACCTGCGCTCCGCCGTGCGTGCCATCGAGCGTGCCGGCGCGGAGGTGACCCTGACCGCTGACCTGGACACGGCGATGGAGGCCGACGGGTTGCTGGTCCCCGGCGTCGGTGCGTACGAGGCGTGCATGCGCGGCCTGCGCGCGATCCGCGGCGAGCGGATCATCGCGCGCCGGCTCGCGGGAGGCCGCCCTGTGCTGGGCATCTGCGTCGGCATGCAGATCCTGTTCGAGCGCGGCATCGAGCACGGCGTCGAGACCGAGGGCTGCAACGAGTGGCCGGGAGTCGTCGAGCGGCTGCAGGCGCCGATCGTGCCCCACATGGGTTGGAACACGGTCGACGTCCCGGCCGGGACCCGGCTCTTCGACGGGATCGAGGACGAGCGGTTCTACTTCGTGCACTCCTACGGTGTGCGCGACTGGACCCTGGTCACCAACGACCGCACGCCCGCCAGCCACCAGCCGCTGGTGACCTGGGCCGAGCACGGCCCGTCGGGCGCTGCCGACCGGTTCGTCGCGGCCGTCGAGAACGGACCGCTCTGCGCCACGCAGTTCCACCCGGAGAAGTCCGGCGACGCGGGCGCCCAACTGCTGAGGAACTGGGTGACGTCACTGTGAGCACCCCACGACGTCCTGAGAGGGATCACATGCCTGACTACTTGGAGCTGCTGCCCGCCGTCGATGTGAAGGGCGGCCAGGCCGTCCAGCTGGTGCAGGGCGTCGCCGGCTCCGAGAAGCGCTTCGGCGACCCGATCGAGGCGGCCCTGCGCTGGCAGGAGGCCGGCGCGGAGTGGATACACCTCGTCGACCTCGATGCCGCGTTCGGTGAGGGCAACAACCGCGAGCTCCAGGCCGAGATCGTCGGCCGCC
Organism: Nocardioides carbamazepini; assembly: GCF_024614185.1. Lineage (GTDB taxonomy): Bacteria > Actinomycetota > Actinomycetes > Propionibacteriales > Nocardioidaceae > Nocardioides > Nocardioides carbamazepini. The sequence goes on along the minus strand of NZ_JAHTLF010000008.1, from coordinate 222,552 downwards.
TCGACATCCAGGTCGAGATGAGCGGCGGCATCCGTGACGACGAGTCGTTGGAGGCCGCGATGGCGACCGGCTGCCGGCGGGTCAACATCGGCACCGCCGCGCTGGAGCAGCCGGAGTGGTGCGCGCGCGCGATCGCGACGTACGGCGACCGGGTGGCCGTGGGCCTCGACGTCCGGGGTCGCACCCTCGCCGCGCGCGGGTGGACCAAGGAGGGCGGTGACCTCTACGAGACCCTTGCCCGCCTCGACGCCGAGGGCTGTGCCCGCTACGTCGTCACCGACGTCAACAAGGACGGCATGCTGCAGGGCCCGAACCTCCAGCTGCTGCGTGACGTCTGCGCCGCGACCTCGAGCCCCGTCGTCGCCTCCGGTGGCGTCACCACCCTCGACGACATCCGGGCGCTGATGGAGCTCGTCCCGACCGGTGTCGAGGGCGCGATCGCCGGAACCGCCCTCTACACCGGACAGTTCACCCTCGAGGACGCGCTGGAGCTGACCCGGGGCGGGCTCGTATGACCGCGGTGGTTCTCCGATGACCGTGGCGGTGCGGGTGATCCCGTGCCTCGACGTCGACGCCGGTCGCGTCGTGAAGGGCATCAACTTCCAAGAGCTCCGCGACGCCGGCGACCCGGTCGAGCTGGCCCGGCTCTACGACGCCGAGGGCGCCGACGAGCTGACCTTCCTCGACATCTCCGCCTCCCACGAGGGCCGGGCGACGACGATGGACATCGTCTCCGCCACCGCCGAGCAGGTCTTCATCCCGCTGACCGTCGGCGGCGGCGTCTCCTCCGTCGAGGACGTCGACCGGCTGTTGCGTGCCGGTGCGGACAAGATCGCGGTCAACACGGCCGCCATCCGCCGGCCCGAGCTGATCTCCGAGATCGCCGACCGGTTCGGCAACCAGGTGCTCGTGCTCTCGGTCGATGCTCGCCGGATCCCCGCCGGAGTCGAGGCGCCGGGGGACTCGGGCTTCGAGGTCACCACCCACGGCGGCCGCCGGTCCGCCGGGATCGACGCGATCGCGTGGGCGGTCCGCGCCGCCGAGCTGGGCGCCGGCGAGATCCTCCTCAACGCGATGGACGCCGACGGCACGACCGACGGCTTCGACCTCGAGCTGATCCGCAAGGTGCGGGGCGAGGTCTCCATCCCGGTGATCGCCTCCGGTGGCGCGGGAGCCGTCGAGCACTTTCCGCCGGCCGTCGAGGCCGGCGCCGATGCGGTCCTCGCCGCGACGGTGTTCCACTTCGGCACGCTGCGGATCGCGGACGTGAAGTCGTCGCTGTCCGCGGCAGGTGTGCCGGTCCGCTGAGCGGGGAGGGTGCGGCCATGAGCTACGACGTGTACCAGCCGGGCGACGCCGCCGAGTCCGGCGACACCTCTCTCGCCGACGACGGGCTCGGCAGCCACGGCCCGTGGCGAGTAGCCATCGAGTACTCCAACCAGGGCCAGGCCAAGCCGCCGACGGTCGTCCAGATCGGCCAGACGGAGCACGCCGACCGCGCCACGGCCATGCTCGCCGCCGCCCGGGCCGCACGCGAGTTCAACCCGCCGGACCCGTGGTCCGAGCAGAGCCGGGAGATCTTCCGCGACGGCCGTCACGGCTTCCTCGTCATCCTCGAGGGCGCCACCTCGACGTTCCACATGAGCGTGCGCATCGTCGCCCCGGTCCAGGCGTAGCCCTACGGGCTGGTGATGCCGCCGGCCCCGGAGTCGGCGAGGTCGCCGGCGCCGCCCGTGGGGACGTCGCGGGCAGGGGGAGTGCGCAGGTCGGGCTCGCTCGCGCCGGAGCCGGCGCAGCCGCTCATCACCACGGCGATGGTCAGGCAGAGGAGCCCGAGACGGGTACCGAGAATGTCCATGCCAGCAGGATGGACCGTTCTCCGCGAGCGTGCGTTCGGTCTCCACAGGCATCGAGCGTGGATGGCCCGATGCTGTGGATAGCGGTCGTCCCGGTTGAGAGGGCGAAAGCTCGGGCGTAGTGTGAAAGTGCAACGTGCACGAGCGCCGAGAAGCGAGCCCGGAGGCCAGCCGGACGACTGTCCTCCGGGTTTCGCGCCTCGGGGGAGTACAGTTCCGCGCCGTTGCCGCAGTGCTCGGCCATCGAGCCGCAGGCCCTCGTGGGGCGCCGTCGGGAGGTTGGTGTTCGGATGCTGCGGCCGGAGGTCGGGGAGGTCGGGCTGTTGCTGTCACGGGACCTGGTCGTGTTGCGGGGACTGTCCGCGGGTTTCGGTCGGGTGGTCGGTTCCGTTCCGAAAGGCAGCGACGAGGAAGGTCGGGAGGTGGCCGAGTTCGGCGGTCGGGCTACGGTCCGGGAGGCCGTGGTTCGGGCACTTCCGTCACGGATGGTGACGTTGGCTCTCCACACCCCACCGATCGGGTTTCGCCTGTCCACAAGCGGGTTTACGGCGCTTTGAAGTGTCGTAGCCGGGTGGGAGAATCCAGGCATGGATCTCGGAACCGCGCCCCGCACGACAGCCTCGCTGCTGTCCGGGCTGCGCGCCGAGGTCGAAGGACGCCAGGCCTCCCTGGTCCGCGAATGGGCGGGCATCGTCGAATGGGCCGGCGACCACATCATCGACAGCCCCGAGGGCGCGGCGACCATCACCGAGGGCTACCTCGACACCGGCGTCCCGATCGCCGGACCAGGTGCACCCCTGGTCAGCGAGTTCGCGTTGATGGAGCTGATCGCGGTCCTGGGCCGCACCCCGGATGGTGGTCGTGCGTATGTCGGGCGGGTCATCGAGTGCGCCTGGCGACTCCCCAATGTGTATGCCGCCGTGGTCGCGGGGCGGTTGGCGCCGTGGCGGGCCGAGCGGATCGCCGACCTCACCCGCCCCCTGTCCGCGGAGGCGGCCGGGTTCGTGGACCGGCAGCTCTGGGACGCGTCTGGGGTGGGGTGGGCCCAGCTCGAACGGCTGGTGGCCGAGGCGGTGCTGCGGTTCGACCCCGAGCGCGCCGAGGCCGACCGGCAGCAGGCGGCTGACGGTCGTCGGTTCGACGTCGGTGGGGTCGACGAGCACGGGCTGGTCCACCTCGACGCCCTCATGGATGCTGCTGATGGGCACGACCTGAACCAGGCGGTCGCCCGACGTGCGGAGGTCCTGGGCCGGCTCGGTGACGACTCGACGCTCGACGTGCGGCGCTCCAAGGCAGCGGCCGAGCTGGCCCGCCAGGACCTCGCCCTGGACCTGTTGATCCCGGACCCCGACACCGGAGAGGTCGTGGACACCGTCCCGGGCCGCAAGGTCGTCCTCAACGTCCACGTCACCGACACCACCATCAGCGACGATCACCCGTTGGCGAACCCGGTCGGTCGGTGGGAGGAGGGCCGCTGCCCCATCACCTCGGCCCAGATCCGCGAATGGCTGCGGGTCGGGCACACCACGACCATCGTGCGGCCGGTCATCGACCTCGCCGACCACCTCCCCGTCGATTCCTACGAGATCCCCGACCGTCACCGCACCCGGGTGATCCTGCGGGACCACACCTGTCGGTTCCCCCACTGCACCCGACCTGCGCAACGTTGCGACATCGACCACGCCCGGCCCTACGGTCAGGGTGGACTCACCTGTCCGTGCAACGAGGTCGCGCTATGTCGACGCCACCATCGGGCCAAGACCCACTCCACCTGGGCCTACGACGTCGTGATGCCCGGGTCCTATGTGTGGACCAGCCCCGCCGGCCACCGGTTCCGCGTCGACCACCACGGCACCCACCCCATCCACGACACCGACGACCCCAGCCCACCGGACGAGTAGCCACCCCGCCCCACCCCCGCGACCTCGATCGTCGCGGGGGCGCCGGCGTGTCCGGACGGTGCCTCAGCCCTCCCAGCCCGCCGGCCGCTGTGACTTCGGCAGCTTGGCCACGACCGCGGCGTACGACGCGTCGATCGCCTCGAGCAGCTCGTCGTCCGGGATCGTGCCCCCGAGGGCGAGGTCGTTCCAGCCGGAGCGGCCGATGTATGCCATGACGGTGGCGTCGTTCGGATACCGGTGCAGCCACTCGTCGGCGACCTCGCGGATCGCGCCGGCCTTGACCCCCACGTGGTCGCGGGCGAGGAAGGCGAAGATCTTCCCGCGCTCGCCGGCGCCCACTTTGACGACCGGGAACTCGTGGTCCCACGGGTTGTCCGGCCAGGCGCCCGGCTTGGCGAGGCAGTGAGCGAGCATGGTCTCGACATCCACGCTCCGACGCTAGTGCGTCACAGCTCCCGCTGCTGCAGGAGCGGCAGCACGCGCTCCCCGAAGGTGTCGACGAACCGCTCCTGGTCGCGGCCCACCTGGTGGAGGTAGACGCGGTCGATGCCGAGCGCGGCGTACGACGCGAGCCGGTCGACGTACCAGTGCGGATCCGTCTCGATCCACACGCTCGAGCGCAGCGCCGCCAGCGGGACGTGCTCCACGGCGGCGTCGACCTGCTCGGGCAGGGCCAGCTCCTCGTTGAGGATCGGGGGCAGTGCGTTGGCGCGCCACTGGTCCATCGCCTGGGCCTCGGCGTCCGCCGGGCTCGGTGCCCAGGACAGGTGTGCCTGCACGTGGACCGGTCTGCCCTCGCCGCCACCCTCGCGGAACGCCCTGACGACCGCCGCCAGGTCCTCGTCGGGCGCGTTCACCGTGATCAGGCCATCCGCCCAGGCCGCCACCTGATGCGCCGTCGCGGGTGAGAGGGCGGCGGCGAACAGCGGTGGTGGAGACGCGGGCAGCGACCACACCCGGGCGGCCCGGGTCGTGACCAGGCCCTCGTGGGTGACCTCCTCACCGGCGAGGAGGCGACGGATCACCGAGGCGCACTCGGCCAGGCGTCGGTTCCGGGCAGCCTTGGGGGGCCAGGGCCGGCCGGTGACATGTTCGTTCAGCGCCTGGCCCGAGCCGAGCGCGGGAACCAGGCGACCCGGGAACATCTCGGCCAGCGTCGCGATCGCCTGGGCGACGATCACCGGGTGGTAGCGATCGCCCGGGGCGGTGACCACACCGGTGGGCAGGGAGGTGGTCGCCAGCACCGCACCGAGCCACGACCACGCCAGGCCCGACTCGCCCTGGCGTCGGCTCCACGGGGCGAGGTGGTCGGACGACAGCACCGCCTGGAACCCGGCCTCCTCGGCGCGCGCCGCGACGGTGAGCAGTCGCGACGGAGGGAACTGCTCGTGCGAGGCGTGGTAGCCGATCTCCATCCGGTGTGCCCTTCCCGTCCTTCCCGTGCGTCAGCCGAAGAGGTCCTGCGGTCGCTGGAGCCAGCGGTAGCCGTACCCGGGCAGCTCGACCTTCCCGCCCGCGTCGCGAGGCGACCGCAGGTCGTCGTTGGCGAGGATGTCGACCAGGTCCGCCGTGTCCGCGCCCGGCACCTCCACCGCGACCTCGCGGTCACCGAGGTTGACGATGCAGAACAACGAGACGTCGTCCAGCTCGTGGCGCAGGCAGAGGACCGCGGGGTCGCCGACATCGAGCGGCTCGCAGTGGCCGAAGCCGATCTCGCGTCGGCCGAGCCTGGTCCGCACGAGGTTGCCCACCTTCGCGAGCAGACTCCCCGACGAGGTCGTCTGCCGATGAGCCTCGGACCACTGCATCGGAGTGCGCACCGAGCGGCGCTCCTCGCGGGAGAGGTCGTCGTCCATGCCGATCTCGTCGCCGTACAGCAGCACGGGGGAGCCGGGCAGGCTCATCAACAGGGCATGCGCCATCGCGACCCGCCGCTCGTCGCCGCCGAGCATCGGAGCGAGCCTGCGCCGGATGCCGCGGCCATAGGCCTGCATGGAGGGGTCCGGGGCGAAGATGCCCACCACCTCCTCGCGCTCCTGGTCGGAGAGGCGTTCGAGGTCGAGCTCGTCGTGGTTGCGCAGGTAGGTCGCGTACTGCCCGCGCTCCGGCGCCGGCGGTCGTTCCGCGAGCGCCCGCCCGATCGGCTCGGACTCACTGCGGGCGAGGGCGAGGAAGAGGTGGTTGTTCGTCCAGAAGTCCAGCAGCATCGACATGCCGTGCCCCGCGCGGAGATAGTCGGCGTACTGCTTCGGGGGGACGTCGACCTCGCCGAGCAGGATCGCGTCCGCCTTCCGCACCGCGAGGTAGTCGTGCATGTGCTCGACGAGCCACAGCCCGTCGTCCCGTGGGTCCGCCGCCTGCGCCCGTTCGACCATGTAGGGCAGCGCGTCGACCCGGAAGCCGCTGACTCCCAGGCGCAGCCAGAACGACATCACGCGTTCCAGCTCGGCGATGACCCGCGGCTGGCCGAGGTCGAGGTCGGGCTCGTGGCTGTAGAAGGTGTGCCGGTAGTACTGGCCCGCGAGCTCGTCCCAGGTCCACACGCCGTCCTCGACGGTCGGGAAGTTCTGCTCGACCCCCGTGTCGACCGGCTCGTCGGACCACACGTAGTAGTCGCGGTACGGCGACGACCGATCACGCCGCGCCTCCTGGAACCAGGGGTGGTCGACGGACGTGTGCTGTGCGACGAGGTCGATGACGACGCGGACCCCGAGGGCGTCCGCGCGGTCCATGAGGTACGCGAAGTCCGCGATGTCGCCGAACCGTGGGTCCACGGACAGGTGGTCGGTGACGTCGTACCCGCCGTCGCGATAGGGGGTCCGGAAGAACGGCAGCAGCCAGACGCAGTCGGCGCCCAGGCCGCGGACGTACTCCAGGCGGTCGGCGGTGCCGCGCAGGTCGCCGCCCCCGCCGTCGGAGCCATGGAACTGCGCGACGTCGATCTGGTAGATCACCGCGTTCCGGTACCAGATGGGCTGCATCTCAGGTCGCTCCTTCCGGTGCTCGGGTGCGTCGCAGCACGCGCGACTCCCATGGATCGAGTACGCCGGCCGCCCGCTCGCCGAGCACCAGCGCGGCGCCCTCGCAGGCCTCACGCACGTCGTCCGGGAGACCGACCCGGCCGGACGACAGGTTCGCCACGACGACGAGCGTCGTGTCGCCGTGCTCACGGGTGAAGGCGAACAGGTGGTCGTGCTCGGCGGCGAGCAGGCTGAAGGTGCCCTCCACGACGACCGGCTCCTCGTGCCGCAGCCGGATCAGGTCTCGGTAGTGGTGCAGCACCGAGCCGGGAACCTCGCGCTGGGCGGCCACATTGACGTCGACGTGGTCGGGATTGACCGGGCGCCACGGGCGGCCCCGGGTGAAGCCGGCCTGCGGCCCGTCGTCCCACTGCATCGGCGTGCGCCCGTTGTCGCGGCTCATCGCGCGCAGCGACACGAGCACGTCCTCCGGCGCCACCCCGAGCGCGACCGAGCGCCGGTAGTGGTTGACCGACTCGATGTCGTCGAAGTCCTCGATCGTCGTGAACGGATAGTTGGCCATGCCGATCTCGTCGCCCTGGAACACGAACGGGGTGCCGCGCTGCAGGTGGAGCACGGTCGCCAGGGCCTTGGCGGAGGCGTCACGGAAGCGCGTCACGTCGCCGAACCGCGACACCACCCGGGGTTGGTCGTGGTTGTCCCAGTAGAGCGCGTTCCAGCAGTCGGCCAGGCCGACCTGCCAGGTGGCGAGCACCCGGCGCAGCGCCGGGACCGAGAACGGCCGCAGGTCCCACTTGAACTCTCCGCGGTCGACGTTGACGTGCTCGAAGTGGAACACCATGTCGAGTTCTCGCCGATCGGGGTGCGTGTAGCGCCGGGCCTCCTCGAGACCGGTGCCGGGAGCCTCACCGACGAGCAGCACGACGTCGGTCCGGTCGCCGAACACCTCGCGCCGGAACTCGGCGAGGTACTCGTGCACGCGTGGTCCGTCGACGACCGAGCGGCCGAGGTCGCCGTACTCCTCTCCGGGGCGCACGACCCCGTCCGGCAGAGCCGGGTCCTTGGACACCAGGTTGATCACGTCCATCCGGAAGCCGTCGACGCCGCGCCGGAGCCACCAGCGCGCGACGTCGTGGATCGCCTGTCGCACGGCCGGGTTCTCCCAGTTGAGGTCGGGTTGCTTGGGGGAGAACAGGTGCAGGTAGTACTCGTCGGACGTGGGGTCCCACGCCCAGGCCGAACCGGAGAAGAAGGAGCCCCAGTTGGTGGGCTCCGCGCCGTGTTGGCCAGGCACGTGGCCGTCACGGGGCCGACGCCACCAGTACCAGTCCCGCCTCGGGTGGTCGCTCGCCGAGCGGGACTGCCGGAACCACGGGTGCTCGTCGGAGGTGTGGTTGGCGACCAGGTCGAGGACGATCCGGATGCCGCGATCGTGTGCGTCCGCCACGAGGGCGTCGAAGTCGTCGAGCGTCCCGTAGATCGGATCGACGGCCCGGTAGTCGCTGATGTCGTAGCCGTTGTCGTCCATGGGGGAGGGCTGGAACGGGGAGAGCCAGAGAGCGTCGACGCCCAGCCACTCGAGGTGGTCGAGGTGCTCCCGGATCCCGGCGAGGTCGCCGACACCATCGCCGTCGCTGTCGGCGAAGCTGCGTGGGTACACCTGGTAGACGACGGCGGCGCGCCACCAGGGAGCGTCCTGATCAGTCCTCACGAACCGGACGGTGCCCCGGGCGCGGCGGAATAGCCGCTCTCGTGCCACAGTTACGGCTCGTTGCGCCGTGCACGCCGCGTGGCGCCGAGAACCGGCAGGAGCAGGATTCGGGTGGCGACGGCAGGCAGCACGGGTACGACGTCCGCCGGGTTCTCCGTGCTCTGGGTGGCCATCAAGCGCGAGCCGTGGATCTTCGCGGTGTCGACGGTCGGGAGCGTGCTCTTCGGCGCGCTGACCGTCGCGGACGCCTGGGTGCTCGGCTGGTCGACCGACCACGTGGTGATCCCGGCCTTCCGCGACGGCGAGATCGGGTCCGGCCTGCTGTGGGCGGTGCTGGGCCTGTTCGTCGGTGTGGCGATCCTGCGGGCGGTCGGGATCGTGGCGCGCCGGCTCGGTGCCGGCATCATGCAGTACCGGATGCAGGCCCACAGCCGCCGTGCCGTCACCCGCCAGTACCTCCGCCTGCCGATGGCCTGGCACCAGAAGCACCCCACCGGGGAGCTGCTCTCCAACGCCAATGCCGACGTCGAGGCCGCCTGGGGACCGATCGCGCCGCTGCCGATGGCGGTCGGCACGGTCGCGATGATGGTGATCGCGGTCGTGCAGATGCTCGTGACCGATCTGGTCCTGGCGGCGGTCGGCCTGCTCGTGTTCCCGCTCGTCATCGGCATCAACGTCGTCTACCAGCGCCTGGCCCAGGGCTGGGCGACCCGCGCCCAGGAGCTGCGCGCCGAGCTGTCCGAGATCGCCCACGAGTCGTTCGACGGTGCGCTCGTCGTCAAGACCCTCGGCCGCGAGCCGGAGGAGACCCAGCGGTTCAGGGCCAAGGCCGAGGAGCTGCGCGAGGCCAACATCCGGGTCGGGAGGATCCGCGCGGCCTTCGACCCGGCCCTCGCGGCCCTGCCGAGCCTGGCGGTGCTGGTCGTCCTGGTGATCGGGGTCCACCGCGTGGTGTCCGGGGCGACCGTCGCCGGCGACGTGGTGACCGTGGCCTACCTGCTGACGGTCGTGGCGTTCCCGATCCGCTCGATCGGCTGGCTGCTGGGCGACTTCCCGCGCAGCGTCGTGGGCTACCGCCGCGTGGCGGCGGTGCTCGCCGCGACCGGCGCGATGGAGTACGGCGACCGCCCCCTCCCCGACCGGGCGGGTGGCGCCCGGCTCGAGGTCGACCGGGCCGCGTTCGGCTACACCCCCGACCGGCCGCTGCTGCGGGACGTCACCTTCGACGTCGCACCGGGCCGCACGGTGGCCCTCGTCGGCGCGACCGCGTCAGGCAAGAGCACGCTGGTCGGCCTGCTCGCCCGGCTGGTCGACGTCGATGCGGGCGCGATCCGGGTCGACGGCACCGACCTGCGCGAGCTGCGACGGGGCGGGCTCGCCGAGACGCTGGCCGTCGTGCCCCAGACCGCCTTCCTCTTCGACGACACCGTCCGCGGCAATGTGACGCTGGGACGTCGCGGCGCAGACGCCGACACCACGGACGGCGAGGTCTGGGCCGCGCTGCGCACCGCGCAGGCCGACGGCTTCGTGGCCGCCCTGCCCGACGGCCTCGACACCCGCCTTGGGGAGCGCGGCGCGTCCCTGTCGGGTGGTCAGCGGCAACGGCTCGCCCTGGCCCGCGCGCTGGTCCGGCATCCGCGGCTGCTCGTGCTCGACGACGCCACCTCCGCGGTCGACCCGGAGGTGGAGGCCCGCATCCTCGCCGGCCTCGGCGCCGAGGACACCACACTCGTCGTGGTCGCCTACCGCAAGGCCACGATCGGGCTGGCCGACGAGGTGCTCTACCTCGTCGACGGCCGGATCGCCGACCGTGGGCCGCACGACGAGCTGGTCACTCGCAACCCCGACTACGCCCGGCTCGTCAACGCCTACGAGGTCGAGCACGAGAACGACGTCGTGGAGGTCGCCCCGTGAGCACGACCCTGAGCGCGACCCCGAGCACGCCCGAGCACACCCGCCTCGCCACGGGCGAGGACATCGGCGCGTGGGAGACCATCCGCCGCGGCATCCGCCACTCGCCGGAGCTCGTGGAGGGCATGGGCTGGACCCTGGTCCTCGCCGTGCTGGCGTCGGTCGGGCAGGTCGTCGTCCCGATCGCGGTCCAACAGACCGTCGACAAGGGCCTGCGGGGACCGGACGGCCCCGACCCGACCTTCACCACGTGGCTCGCGCTCGCCGCGGCGGTCGCGATCGTGGTGACCAGCTGGGCGTCGTACGCGATGACGGCCCGGCTGTTCTCCTCCGCCGAGCGGGGGCTGGCGACGCTGCGCGTCAAGGCGTTCCGCCACGTCCACGATCTCCCGCTGCTCACCCAGAGCACCGAGCGGCGCGGGGCACTGGTGTCCCGCGTGACGAGCGATGTGGACCAGGTCAGCCAGTTCCTGGTGTTCGGCGGTCTGATCTTCGTGGTCAGCATCGGGCAGATGCTGATCGCGACCGTCGTCATGGTGTTCTACAGCTGGCAGCTCGCGCTGGTGGTCTGGATCTGCTTCGCGCCGCTCTTCTTGAGCCTGCGCTACTTCCAGCGCAAGCTGTCCGCCGCCTACGGAACGGTACGACGCCAGGTCGGCGTCCTGCTCTCCGCGGTCTCCGAGCCGGTGGTGGGCGCCGCGGTCGTGAAGTCGTACGCGATCGAGGCGCGCACCCAGGAGCGGATCGACACCGCGATCGACATCCACAAGACGGCGAGCACCCGCGCGCAGGGGTTCACCGCGTTCTCGTTCAGTCTCGGCGGCATCTCGGCCGGCTTCGCGAACGCCGGTGTGCTGATCGTCGGGATCTGGCTGGGCCAGGGCTTCGCGTGGGGCGAGGGCATCACCGCCGGCGAGGTGCTCGCCTTCGCGTTCCTTGTGACGCTCTTCGTCGGCCCGGTGCAGATGGGCACCCAGATCCTCACCGACGCCCAGAACGCGATCGCCGGCTGGCGCCGGGTGATCGGGATCCTCGACACTCCGGCGGACCTGGTCGATCCGGGGCCGGACGGGCACAGCCTGCCGAAGGGCGCGATCGACGTGCGGTTCGACGGCGTCTCGTTCGCCTACCCGGGTGGGCCCGAGGTGCTCTCCGAGATCGACCTCGAGGTCCCCGCCGGTCAGCGGGTGGCGGTCGTGGGCGAGACCGGCTCCGGCAAGTCGACGATCGCCAAGCTGCTGACGCGGCTGATGGACCCCGACCGGGGGCGGGTGCTGCTCGATGGCATCGACCTGCGCGAGATCGCCGAGGGCGCGCTGCGCCGCAGCGTCGTACTCGTGCCGCAGGAGGGCTTCCTCTTCGACGACACCCTCGCCGCCAATGTCCGCTACGGCCGTCTGGGTGCCACCGAGGCGGAGATCCGGGAGGCGGCGGAGACGATCGGTCTCGGCGACTGGCTGGCCGCCCTCCCCGATGGCGTGGAGACCCGGGTCGGCCAGCGCGGCGAGGCGCTGTCGGCGGGGGAGCGGCAGCTCGTCGCGCTCCTGCGCGCCCAGCTCGCCGACCCCGACCTGCTCGTCCTCGACGAGGCGACCAGCGCCGTCGACCCCGAGCTGGAGACCCGGATCGCTCGGGCCCTCGAGCGGCTGATGAGCGGGCGCACCTCGGTGACCATCGCCCACCGGCTCTCGACCGCCGAGGCGGCCGACGTCGTGGTCGTCGTCGACCGCGGCCGCATCGTCCAGCGCGGTCCGCACGCGGTGCTCGTGCGGCAGGAGGACACGCCCTACGCGCGGTTGCACGCGTCGTGGGTGGCCCAGCACGGCCGGTAGGGACTAGGGCCGGCGGACCCGGACCGTCGTGGCCCGGCTCGCCTTGGCGTCGCCCACCTCGTTGGCGGCGACCACGCTCACCCGGTAGGTGCCCGGTGCGACGTTGCGGAGCACGAAGCGGTGCTTGCTCGCCGCCACCTCCCACGACCTGCCGTTGACCTGGACGACGTACCTGGTCAGCGGCGTGCCGTGGGTGGCGGGCTGGCGCCACGTCACGACCAGCTTCTGGCGCTCGCCCTTGAAGGTGACGGTCGGCTTGGCGACGCGGCCCGGCCGACGTGCGGGGACCACGCTGTTCGACGGAGCCGAGGCGACGCTCGCCCCGGCCGCCGTCGTCGCGGTCACCGTGAAGGTGTAGGCCGTCCCGTTGAGGAGGCCCGGGACGACGACCTCGTGCACGTCGGCGCCGACCATCGTCCGCTGACCGCCGGGGCGGGTCGTCACGATGTAGCCGGTGATGGGTGACCCGTTGCCGTCCGCCTTGGTCCAGCGGACCGTGGCGGACCGGTTGCCACGCTCGGCGCTCACCGAGCCCGGGGCGTCCGGCGTCCCCGGCGTCTCGGCCGGTGCCGGGGCGGGGGTGACCGCGTCGGAGGCCGCCGACGGCGTGCTGTTGCCGACGGTGTTGGTGGCGATGACGGTGAACGTGTAGGCGGTGCCGTTGGTCAGGCCGGTCACCGTGCAGGTCAGCTCCGTGGCCGTCGCGCAGGCGCCGCCCGCGGGCGAGCTGAGCACGGTGTAGCGCTCGACGACCGCGCCGTTCCCGCTCGCGGCGCTCCAGGTCACCACGGCCGACGCGTCACCTCGCACGACGCTGGGCCGGGCCACCGTGCCGGGCACGCCGGCCGGGGTGACCGCGCTCGACGGCGCGGATGCGGGGCCGTCACCGAGGGCGTTGGTGGCGGTCACGGTGAAGGTGTACGCCGTCCCGTTGTCCAGGCCGTCCACGACGACGGAGGTGCCGGCCCCGGCGACGACGAGCTGGCGGCCGCCCGGAGCGGCCTTCACGGTGTAGCCCGTCACGTCCGACCCGTTCCCGGGCGCCGCGGCCCAGGTGACGACGGCGGACCGGTCACCGCGGGTCGCCGTGACCCCGGTGACCTGGTGGGGCACCGCTGCCGGGGTGATCGCGGCGGACGACTGCGACGCGGGGCCGTCCCCGACGTCGTTGGTGGCGACGACGGTGAAGGTGTAGGCCGTGCCGTTGTCGAGGCCGCCGACCGTGGCGGTGGTGACGTCGCCGGCCACGGTGGCGGTCCGGCCGCCGGGAGCGGCCGTCACGGTGTAGCCGGTGACGGCCGAGCCGTTGCCGCCCGGCGCGCTCCAGGTGACGGTGGCGGACGCGTCGCCGCGTACCGCCGTGGGCGTGGCCACCCGGTCGGGGCGCCCGGCCGGGACCACCTCGTTCGACGGCGCGGAGACGGCGCCCGCGCCCAGGGCGTTGGTGGCGAGGACGGTGAAGGTGTACGGCGTGCCGTTGGTGAGCTCGTCGACCGTCGCCGCGGTGGAGGTGCCGTCGACGATGACGGTTCGCCCGCCCGGTGTCGCCGTGACCGTGTACGTCGTGACCGCGTGCCCGTTGCCGCCGGCAGCGGGCCAGGTGATCCGCGCGCCGCCGTCGCGCCGTTCGGCACTCGGCTGGGCGACCTGGTCCGGGACCGCCGCCGGGACGACGCCGGACGACGGGTCGGAGGCGGCGCCGTCGCCGATCGCGTTGGTGGCCCGCACCGTGAACGTGTACGTCGTCCCGTTGGTGAGGCCCGTGACGCTCGCGTGGGTCGTGGCGCCGTCGACGGTCGCCGTCGCGCCGCCGGGGCTGGCGGTCACGGTGTAGCCGGTCACGGGCGAGCCGTTGCCGTTCGCGGCGGTCCAGGCGACGGAGGCCGACTGGTTGCCGCGGGCGGCGATCGGCTTGGCCACCTTGAGCGGCGCACCGGCCGGGGTGACCGCGGCGGACGGCTCGGAGGCGGGCCCGTCACCGCTGGCGTTCGTGGCACCCACCGTGAAGGTGTAGGCGGTCCCGTTGGCCAGCCCGCTGACGGTCGCCGTCCGCTTGCTGCCGTCGACCGTGACGATGTTGCCTCCGGGCGACGTGGTCACGGTGTACTTCGTGACGTCCTGGCCCTCGTTGCCCTCCCCGGTCCAGGTCACGGTCGCGGACCCGTCACCGGCGGTGGCGGCCGGCGTGGCCACGCGGTGGGGAACGCCGACCGGGACGACGCTGTTCGAGGCGGCGGAAGCGGCGCCGGTGCCCACGGCGTTCGTGGCGACCAGGGTGAACGTGTAGGCCGTGCCGTTCGCCAGGCCCGTGACGGTCGCCGACGTCGTGTCGCCGGCGACGGTGACCTCGGTGCCGCCGGGACTCGCGGTGACGGTGTAGTCCGTGACCGCGGCGCCGTTGTCGTCGGGCGCGGCCCACGTGACGGTCGCGGACTCGTTGCCGCGCTGGGCGACGGGCGCGCCGGGAGCACCGGGCAGCCCGGCCGGGGTCGCCGGGTCGGACGCCGGCGACGCGGGGCTGTTGCCCAGAGCGCTGCTCGCCACGACCGTGAACGTGTAGGCCTGGCCGTTCTCGAGGCCCGTGACGGTGCAGCCCAGGCTGTCGGTGGTGGCACACGCGCTGCCGCCGGGGCTGGCCACGACGGTGTAGCTGGTGATGGGTGATCCGTTGTCGGCCGGCGCGGCCCACGACACCGCCACCGTGCGGTCGCCGCGGACGGCGGTCGGCTTGCCCACCTGGGCCGGTGCGCCGAGGGTGGCGGCCGTCGGCGCGGAGGCGGCGATGCCGGTCAGGCCGCCGACGGTGTTGTAGACGCGGACCGAGATCTGCTTGCCGGCGTCCCCGGCGAGCGGGGTGTACGACGGTCCGGTGGCGCCGGGGACGGGGGTGTCCGCCACCAGCCACTGCCGGGCGAAGGTGCCGCTGGCGCTCCAGGTGCCGTGGTCGGCGCTGAGGGGCATGCCGACCACCGGCGCACCGGCACCGGCCGCGTTGGTGATGACCGGAGCCGTGGTGTTCGTCGGCGAGGATCCACCGCCGCTCGCCTTGACGGTGACGGCGGCCGAGACCGCGGTCCCGGCGACGTGACCGTCGTGCGACGCGGTGGCCTGCACGCTGAACTTCCGGCCGTTGATGACCCAAGCACCCACCGTCGGCGTGTAGGCCTGTGCTGTCGCGCCCGCTATCGGGTCGCCGTTCGAATACCACTGATAGGCGAAGGTGGTCCCCTCGGCAGGGTGCCACACGCCCGGGTCGGCCCGGAGCTCCTCGCCGGACCTCGCCGTACCACTGATCGTCGGCGGCAGAGCGTTGGTCACCTGGGGGAGCGGGTCGGCCGCCGCGCCACCCGTGGGGACCACGAGCACGGCGAGCGCCAGCAGGAGGGTCGTGACCGGCGCCAGCAGGATCAGGGCTGCGCGACGAGCGCGGGGGGACATGGTGCCTCCAGGGACTGGGAACAGAACGGTGCGGCCGGGCCCCCGATGGCGCGGACAATGAGCCCTCAACGAGAACGTGATCTCGTTCGTTACGGACGCCGCGGAACGCAGGCTGGTCCCGTTCGCGATACTGGAGCCTGTGAGCTCCCTCGACCCGGCCCTGGCCGACCGCCTGCACCGCACCCCCGACGGACTGGTCCCGGCGATCGTCCAGCAGCACGACTCCGGTGAGGTGCTCATGCTCGCGTGGATGGACGACACGGCCCTGCACCGCACGCTCACCACGGGCCGGGCGACGTACTGGAGCCGGTCGCGGCAGGAGTACTGGGTCAAGGGCGAGACCTCCGGCAACCCGCAGCTGGTCAAGGAGGTGCGCCTCGACTGCGACGGCGACACCTTGCTCGTCAAGGTCGACCAGATCGGGGTGGCCTGCCACACCGGGACGCGGACCTGCTTCGACGACGGACTGCTCGATGACCTCGATGACTGAGGCCCGGGCCACCTTCGGACCGGTCGTCCTGCTCGGGCTCGCCGCCAGCGGCTTCGCCGCCGTCGCGGGCCACAAGGAGATGCTGTCCATCCCCGAGGCGACCGTCACCGCGGCCGGCGGGCTCGCGCCGAGCGTGCAGGAGCGATCCGTCGAGTTTCCGCTCGCCGGTGCGCTCGCGCTCGTCGCCCTCGCGGCGTGGGGCGTCCTGCTCGTCACCCGCGGGGTCGTCCGCCGGGTGGCGGCCGCGCTCGCCCTGCTGGCGTCCGCCGGCATCAGCGTGGTGGTGGTCGTCGGCGGCTTCGCCCAGGACCAGGACGCCACCGCCGATCTCGCGACCCGCCTCGGCCTCAACCTCGAGGCCGTCGACGTCGAGCGCACCGTCTGGCTGTGGGTCGCGCTCGGGTGCTCGCTCCTCGCGCTCGTGGCGGCGGGGGCGGCGGTCCGCCTGGTGCCGGCCTGGCCGGAGATGGGCAGCCGGTACGACGCCCCGACCTCCGGGCCCGGGACCGGCGGCCCCGAGATCGCCCCGCCGACGGACCAGGACCCCGCCGAGCAGTCGAACCTCGACCTGTGGAAGTCCCTGGACGAGGGCCACGACCCGACCGACGACCGGACCGACGGCCCGGCCGCTGGCCCGACCGCTGGCTGAGCCCCACGACCCCCTAGAATCACACCTGATTCACCCGAACGAGCGAGGAGTTCCCACTCATGGCCGACAACCACGGCAACACCCCTGCGGCATGGACTGCCGTCCTGGTCTCGCTCGTCGGCTTCGTCCTGGGTGCGATCGGCATGTCCCTCAGCCCGCTGAGCTGGCCCCTGTTCTGGGTCGGCAGCGTGGTCGTCGTGGCCGGTGGCGTCGTCTTCCTCGTGATGGCCAAGATGGGGTTCCACGAGGCCGGTCACTGAGCCCATGAGCCTCGCGGCGACCGCCGTCCGGGCCACCGACGCGAGCGCGCGCCGGCGGCGGATGGCGTCGCCGTTCCTCGTCGCCGGCGGGATCACCGCCGCGACGCTCGCCCTGCACTTCCGCGACCCTCACGCCGAGGGCAGCTGGGGGCTGTGTCCCTCTGCGGCGTTGGGCTTCTCCTGCCCCGGCTGCGGTGGTCTGCGTGCGGTCAACGACCTCACCGACCTGCGGTTCCTCGACGCGGTGTCGAGCAACCTCCTCTTCGTCGCGACGATTCCGCTCTTCGCGTGGATCTTCTGGCGCTGGAGCGCGGGTCGCTGGACCGGTCGCGCCTGGGATCCCGACAGCCGCATCGTCGCTCGGGTCTCCGCGGTGCTGATCGCCGCGATGGTCGTGTTCTCGGTCGTGCGCAACACCCCCGCGGGCTCCTGGCTCGCGCCCTGACACCTGCGCCGCGACGTACGACGCCCCCTGTCCCGGCCGGGACAGGGGGCGTCGTCGGTGCCGACGCGATGGGCTCAGCTGTTGCCGAGCGCCACCACGAAGATGATGCCGTAGACCACGATGCCGACGACCATGAGGATCGAGGCGATCATGCCGCAGATGCGGCCGGCGTTGATCGTGCCGCGGTTGGTGTAGGCACTCGGGTTGGCGTCGATCTCCTGGATCGCCTTGTTGCCCATCACCCAGGCCGCGATGCCCAGCGGGCCGCAGCAGACGAGGCCGAGGATGCCGAGGATCAAGATGGTCGTGCCCTGGGGGTGGTCGCCTCCGGCGAAGCCTCCCGTGCCGTAGCCGCCGGCCGGCGGGGGAGGCGGGGTGCCGTAGTTGGGCGGCTCGTTGTAGCTCACGATGGGTCCCTTCTCAGGTCAGCAGGTGTCGTGCGGCCCGACCGAGTTCCGGGCGGTGTGTGGAACCCTAACGGCCGCGTGCCACACTCGACACCATTCGTCGGTGTCTCGGTGCCGTCGGACCTTGCCCCGCGCCGCAGGCCCACGAAACCTGCACAGCGAACCTGCCCACTGCGAAAGTCACGGAGGCGTCAGATGTCGGCCGCCCAGGCCCCCCAGCCCACGGTGCTCGACGGGATCGTCGCCGGAGTACTCGAGGATCTCGACGCTCGCCGGGCGGTCACCTCCGAGGCGGACCTGCGGGCGGCGCTCGCCGACACCGACCCGGCGCGGGACCCGATGCCGCACTTCCGGGCCCCCGGGTCGAGCGTGATCGCCGAGGTGAAGCGCAAGAGCCCGAGCAAGGGCGCGCTGGCCGACATCCCCGATCCCGCCGCCCTGGCGCGGGAGTACGCCGCCGGTGGCGCCGGCGCGATCAGCGTCCTCACCGAGCAGCGCCGGTTCGGTGGCAGCCTCGGCGACCTGCGCGCGGTGCGGGCCGTGGTCGACGTCCCCCTGCTCCGCAAGGACTTCATCGTCACCGAGTACCAGCTGCTGGAGGCCCGCGCGGCCGGCGCCGACCTGGCGCTGCTGATGGCGGTCCTGCTGCCGGGGGAGCGACTGCGACAGCTGCACGACTACGCCCGCGAGCTGGGCCTGACGGTCCTCCTCGAGGTCCACGACGAGGAGGAGACGACCCGCGCGGTGGAGGTCGGCGCGGAGCTGGTCGGCGTCAACGCCCGCAACCTCAAGACGCTCGAGGTCGACCTCGACGTCTTCGGCCGGCTCGCCCCTCTCGTCCCGGACGCCCACGTGCTGGTCGCCGAGTCCGGCATCGTCGGACCACAGGACGTCGAGCGGTTCGTCGGTGAGGGCGCCGACGTGGTGCTCGTCGGCGAGGCGCTCGTGAAGGACGGCGCTCCGCGTCAGGCAGTGGCAGCGATGACAGGCCTGCGCGCGACGGAACAGGGGATGGGATGAGCACGTACGAAGCCGACGCGCTCGGCTGGTTCGGGGGGACGGGCGCGTTCGGCGGCCGCTTCATGCCGGAGGCGCTGATCGCGGCGCTCGACGAGCTCGACGTGGCCTGGCGCGAGGCGATGGCCGATCCCGCCTTCACCGGGGAGTTCGACCGGCTGCTCCACGAGTACGCCGGCGTCCCGAGCCTGCTCTACGACGCGACCCGCCTCTCCGAGCATGCCGGTGCCCGCATCCTCCTCAAGCGCGAGGACCTCAACCACACCGGCGCCCACAAGATCCGCAACGTGCTCGGTCAGGCCCTGCTCACCCAGCGGATGGGCAAGACCCGCGTGATCGCGGAGACCGGTGCCGGCCAGCACGGTGTCGCGTCGGCCACCGCCGCGGCGTACCTCGGCCTCGACTGCACGGTCTACATGGGCGAGGTCGACACCGAGCGGCAGGCCCTCAACGTGGCGCGGATGCAGCTGCTCGGGGCCGAGGTCATCCCCGTGACGAGCGGCTCCCGCACGCTCAAGGACGCCATCAACGAGGCGATGCGCGACTGGGTCGCCAGCGTCGACGAGACGGCCTACCTGTTCGGCACCGCCGCCGGCCCGCACCCGTTCCCGAGCCTGGTCCTCAGCTTCGTGCGCGGGATCGGCGACGAGGCCCGCCGGCAGTGCCTCGACCAGTACGGCACGCTGCCCGACGCGGTCGCGGCGTGCGTCGGTGGCGGGTCCAACGCGATCGGCCTGTTCGCCGGCTTCGTCGACGACCCCGAGGTCGCGATCTACGGCTTCGAGGCCGGTGGCGACGGGGTCGAGACCGGCCGCCACGCCGCCACGATCTTCGCCGGCTCGATCGGCGTCCTCCACGGCGCGCGCACCTTCGTGCTGCAGGACGAGGACGGCCAGACCATCGAGTCCCACTCGATCTCCGCGGGCCTGGACTACCCGGGCGTGGGGCCCCAGCACTCGGCGCTGTCCGCCGCTGGCCGGGCCTCCTACCTGCCGGTGACCGACGCCGAGGCGATGGACGCGATGGCGCTCCTCGCCCGCACCGAGGGCATCATCCCGGCCGTCGAGTCCGCGCACGCGGTCGCGGGGGCGCTGCGGATCGCCGAGGAGCGACCGGGCCAGACGATCCTGGTCAACCTCTCCGGGCGCGGCGACAAGGACATGGGCACGGCCCTGGAGTACTTCGGGCTCGGGCAGGCCGGGTCCCGGGGGCAGAGGGAGACGAAGTGAGCAGCACCAGCACCGCGTTCGCGAGAGCGCGGGCAGAGGGCCGCGCCGCCCTGGTGGGCTACCTGCCCGCCGGGTTCCCGGACGTCGAGGGCAGCATCGCCGCGCTGAAGGTCATGGTCGAGTCCGGCTGCGACATCATCGAGATCGGCCTGCCCTACAGCGATCCGGTCATGGACGGCCCCACCATCCAGGCGGCCGCCCAGCAGGCGCTCGACGCCGGCGTCCGCACGGCCGACGTGCTCCGCGTGGTCGAGGCGGTCGCCGCGACCGGCACGCCGACGCTCGTGATGACCTACTGGAACCCCGTCGAGAGGTACGGCGTCGAGCGGTTCGCGCGCGACCTCGCCGATGCCGGGGGAGCGGGGCTGATCACGCCCGATCTCACGCCCGACTTCGCCCCGGAGTGGATCGCCGCCGCCGACGAGCGCGAGCTCGACAAGGTCTTCCTCGTCGCGCCCTCCTCGACCGACGAGCGGATCGCGATGACCACCGCCGCCGCGCGGGGTTTCGTCTACGCGACCGGTGTCATGGGCGTGACCGGCACCACCCAGGCGACGGCCGCCGGTGTGGCCCCGCTGGTCGCCCGGACCAAGGCACTGAGCCCCGCCGGAGGGGCGGACCTGCCGGTCGGAGTGGGGGTCGGCGTCAGCACCGGCGCCCAGGCGGCCGAGCTGGCCGTCAAGAACGGTATCGGCGCCGACGGCGTGATCGTGGGCTCGGCTTTCGTCCGCACCCTGCTGAACCACCCCGGGGACCGGGCGGCCGGGCTCGCCGCGCTGGCCGCGCTGACCGAGGAGCTGGCGGGAGGCGTTCGTGCGTAGGCTCGCCGTACTCCTGGCCATGCTGGGCCTCGTCGCGTCCGCCTGCACCAGCGAGCCGGAGGAGTTCACGGGCAGCCGGCTGAAGAACCCCTACGAGGCGGCCGACATCGCGCTGACCGACACCAGCGGGGCGCCGTACTCCCTCGGCGCCGACACCACGAAGCCGCTCACCGTGGTGTTCTTCGGCTACACCCACTGTCCCGACTTCTGTCCCATGGTCATGAACAACCTCGCGGCTGCCATGAACCGGCTCGACGCCGACGACCAGAAGGCGGTGGACGTGGTCTTCGTGACCACCGACCCCGCCCGCGACGACCAGCAGACGCTGCGGTCCTATCTCGACGAGTACGACAAGAGGTTCATCGGGCTCACCGGCGACCTCGACACGATCATCGACGTCGGCGACCCGCTCCACATCTATGTGAACGACGGCGTCAAGCTGCCCTCGGGCGGCTACGACCTCGGTGGTCACTCCACCTTCACCCTCGCCATCGACAGCAGCCATCGCGCGGTCGCACTGTGGAACCAGGAGACCTCCAGCACGGAGTTCGCCGCCGACATCCACACGCTGCTGACCGAGGACTGACCCCCGACCCGTCCGACCACGAGGAGTCGCCGTGCTTCCCGAATCCATGACTGCCGGCCTCATCACCGCCAGCATCCCGAGCCCGTCCGAGGGAGTGTGGAACCTCGGGCCGTTCCCGCTGCGCGGCTACGCCCTGTGCATCATCCTCGGCATCGTCGTGGCGATCTGGATCGGCGAGAAGCGCTGGCAGGCGCGCGGCGGCACGATCGGGGAGGTCCAGGACGTCGCCATCTGGGCGGTGCCCTTCGGTCTCGTCGGTGCCCGTCTCTACCACGTCGCCACCGACTGGAAGAACTACTTCGGGGCCGACGGCAGTCCCGTCGAGGCCCTCTACGTCTGGCACGGCGGGCTCGGCATCTGGGGCGGTGTCGCGCTGGGCGCGGTCGGTGCCTGGATCGGTGCCCGACGCAAGGGGATCAGGCTGCTGCCGCTCCTCGACGCGCTCGCGCCGGGCGTGCTCGTCGCGCAGGCGATCGGACGCTGGGGCAACTGGTTCAACCAGGAGCTGTACGGCCGGCCGACGGACCTGCCCTGGGGTCTGAAGATCGACAGCGACCACTTCAGCAGCGCCTACCAGGCCAGCGCCGAGTACCGGGACGCCCTGGCCGCGAACGGCGGCATCCCGCCGGAGTTCGTGACCTTCCACCCGACCTTCCTCTACGAGTGCCTGTGGAACCTCGCCGCCTTCGCGCTCATCATCTGGCTCGACCGCTCCCGAAAAGACAAGGACCGTAGGCTGGGCCACGGCCGGGTGATGGCGGTCTACGTGATGGCCTACACCCTCGGCCGCGGCTGGATCGAGTACATCCGCATCGATGACGTGCAGCTCAACGACGTCCTCGGCCTGAGGTTCAACGTGTGGACCTCGATCGTGCTGTTCGTCCTCGCCGCCGCCTTCTACGTCTGGTCGGCGAGGAACCGGCCGGGCCGGGAGGAGAGCGTGTACGCCGACGGGCGCACTGCGCCGGTCGAGGCCGATGGGGACGGCGGGGAGGCCGAGGAGGTCGAGGACACCGAGCACGACGGGGACGATGTGACCCATGATGCGTCCACGGCGAGCGACGATTGAGCACAGGCGGTTAACGCTGTAGTAACCTGGGCGCTCCGCCGCGTGGGCCAACGCTGTCCCTTGCGCCCCACCTTCTGTGGTCCTGAACGCCAGCCCGCCCCCGTCGGCGAGCAGCGCGAGCACAGACGTAGTCGACGGGAGGCTTCCCATGCCTTATCTCCACAAGTTCCCGCCGCCGCAGGGTCTCTACGACCCTCGCCATGAGAAGGACGCCTGCGGTGTCGCCTTCGTTGCGACGCTGACGGGCGAGGCCAGCCACGACATCGTGGCCAAGGCCCTGACCGCGCTGCGCAACCTCGACCACCGCGGTGCCGCCGGGGCGGAGATCAACTCCGGTGACGGCGCCGGAATCCTGATGCAGGTCCCGGACGCCTTCCTGCGCGACGTCGCGGCCGAGGCGGGCTTCACCCTGCCCGCCGCGGGCGGCTACGCGGTCGGCACCGCCTTCGTCCCCGGTGACGAGGAGCAGGTCGCCAAGACCCGCGGCCGGATCGAGGAGATCGCGGCCGAGGAGGGCCTGAGCGTCCTCGGCTGGCGCGAGGTCCCGGTCGACCCCACGATCCTCGGCACCATGGCGCGCAGCGTCATGCCGACGTTCACCCAGCTCTTCGTGCAGGCCCCCGGCGGCCCGCTGAACAAGGACAGCGCGGACGGCATGGCCCTCGAGCGGCTCGCCTTCTGCCTGCGCAAGCGCGCCGAGCACGAGACCGACGTCTACTTCCCGTCGCTGTCCTCGCGCACGCTCGCCTACAAGGGCATGCTGACGACCGACCAGCTCGACCGCTTCTTCCCCGACCTGGTCGACCAGCGGATGGCCTCCGCCCTCGCCGTCGTCCACTCGCGGTTCTCGACCAACACCTTCCCGAGCTGGCCGCTGTCGCACCCGTTCCGGTTCATCGCCCACAACGGCGAGATCAACACGGTCATGGGCAACCGCAACTGGATGCGGGCCCGCGAGGCCCTGCTGTCCTCGGCCGACATCCCGGGTGACCTCGACCGGCTGTTCCCGATCTGCACCCCGGGCGCCTCGGACTCGGCGTCGTTCGACGAGGTGCTCGAGCTGCTCCACATGGGCGGCCGCACCCTGCCGCACGCGGTGCTGATGATGATCCCCGAGGCGTGGGAGAACCACGCCGAGATGGACGACCAGCGGCGCGACTTCTACCGCTTCCACTCCACGATGATGGAGCCGTGGGACGGCCCGGCCTGCGTGGTCTTCACCGACGGCACCCAGATCGGCGCGGTCCTCGACCGCAACGGCCTGCGCCCGTCCCGCTTCTGGGTCACCGACGACGGCCTCGTCGTCCTCGCCTCCGAGGTCGGCGTGCTCGACCTCGACCCGGCCACGGTGGTCCGCAAGGGCCGCCTCCAGCCGGGTCGGATGTTCCTGGTCGACACCGAGGAGCACCGGATCATCGAGGACGAGGAGATCAAGGACCAGCTCGCCGCCGAGCACCCGTACGGCGAGTGGCTGCACGCCGGTCTGGTCGAGCTCGACGACATCCCCGAGCGCGAGCACATCGTGCACACCCACGCCTCGGTCACCCGTCGTCAGCAGATCTTCGGCTACACCGAGGAGGAGCTGCGGGTCCTGCTCACCCCGATGGCCAACACGGGTGGCGAGCCGCTCGGCTCGATGGGCACGGACTCGCCCATCGCGGCCCTGAGCGAGAAGCCGCGGTTGATCTTCGACTACTTCAGCCAGCTGTTCGCCCAGGTGACCAACCCGCCCTTGGACGCCATCCGCGAGGAGCTCGTCACCTCGCTCTACGGCTCCATCGGCCCCGAGGCCAACCTGCTCGAGCCGACCCCGGCGTCCTGTCGCCAGGTCGTGCTCCCGTTCCCCGTCATCTCCAACGACGACCTGGCCAAGATCCGGCACATCAACCGCGAGGGCGACCACCCGGGCTTCATCACCCACGTCTCGCGCGGGCTCTACCAGGTCGAGGAGGGCGGCGCCGCGATGGTCAGGCGGATCGAGGAGATCTGTCAGGAGGTCTCCGACGCGATCGCCGGCGGGGCACGGATCATCGTGCTCTCCGACCGTCACGCCGACCAGTTCAACGCCCCGATCCCGTCGCTGCTGCTGACCGCCGCCGTGCACCACCACCTGGTGCGGGAGAAGACCCGGACCCAGGTCGGTCTCCTGGTCGAGGCCGGCGACGTCCGCGAGGTCCACCACGTCGCCCTGCTCGTCGGCTTCGGCGCGGCCGCGGTGAACCCCTACCTCGCCATGGAGACGGTCGAGGACCTCGCCCGCGAGGGCTACTACGTCAAGACCGAGCCGGAGCAGGCCGTCAAGAACCTGATCAAGGCGCTCGGCAAGGGCGTGGTGAAGGTAATGTCCAAGATGGGCGTGAGCACGGTGGCGTCGTACACCGGTGCGCAGATCTTCGAGTGCGTCGGCCTCTCCCAGGAGGTCATCGACCGCTACTTCACCGGCACGACCTCGAAGCTCGGCGGCATCGGCATCGACGAGATCGCCCGCGAGGTCAAGATGCGCCACGACGTGGCCTACCCGGTCAGCGGCATCCCCGCCGCGCACCGCGAGCTCGAGATCGGTGGCGAGTACCAGTGGCGCCGCGAGGGCGAGCCGCACCTGTTCAACCCCGACACGGTGTTCCGTCTGCAGCACTCGACGCGGACCGGTCGCTACGACATCTTCAAGCAGTACACGAAGGCCGTCGACGACCAGTCCGAGCGGCTGATGACGCTGCGCGGCCTGTTCCGGTTCAAGGACGCCGGCGCGTCCGGCCGCACCCCGGTCCCCATCGACGAGGTCGAGCCGGTGTCGGAGATCGTCAAGCGCTTCTCGACCGGTGCCATGTCCTACGGCTCGATCTCGCGCGAGGCGCACGAGACGCTGGCCATCGCCATGAACCGGCTGGGCGCGAAGTCCAACACCGGTGAGGGCGGCGAGGACCCGGACCGGCTGCACGACCCCGAGCGCCGCAGCTCGATCAAGCAGGTCGCCTCGGGACGCTTCGGCGTCACGAGCGAGTACCTCACCAACGCCGACGACATCCAGATCAAGATGGCGCAGGGCGCGAAGCCCGGTGAGGGCGGCCAGCTGCCCGGCAACAAGGTCTACCCGTGGGTCGCCAAGACCCGGCACTCCACGCCGGGCGTGGGCCTGATCAGCCCGCCGCCGCACCACGACATCTACTCGATCGAGGACCTGGCGCAGCTGATCCACGACCTCAAGAACGCCAACCCGTCGGCCCGCGTCCACGTGAAGCTGGTCTCCGAGGTCGGCGTCGGCACGGTCGCCGCCGGCGTGTCCAAGGCGCACGCGGACGTCGTCCTGGTGTCCGGTCACGACGGTGGCACGGGTGCGTCCCCGCTGACGTCGCTCAAGCACGCCGGCGGCCCCTGGGAGCTCGGCCTGGCCGAGACCCAGCAGACCCTGCTGCTCAACGGACTGCGCGACCGGATCGTCGTCCAGACCGACGGTCAGCTCAAGACCGGTCGCGACGTCGTGATCGCCGCGCTGCTCGGCGCCGAGGAGTTCGGCTTCGCGACGGCTCCGCTGGTCGTGTCCGGCTGCATCCTGATGCGGGTCTGTCACCTCGACACCTGCCCGGTGGGCGTGGCGACGCAGAACCCGACGCTGCGCTCGCGGTTCAGCGGCAAGGCCGAGTACGTCGTCAACTTCTTCGAGTTCATCGCCGAGGAGGTCCGCGAGCTGCTGGCGGAGCTGGGCTTCCGCTCGATCGAGGAGGCCGTCGGCCAGGTCGAGGCGCTCGAGACCGCTGACGCGGAGCGCTACTGGAAGGCGCAGGGGCTCGACCTCGCGCCGATCCTGCACAAGGTCGAGGTCGCGGACACGCACTTCCCCGACCAGGACGTGCGCAACACGGGCGGCCAGGAGCACGGACTGGAGAAGTCGCTCGACGTCACCGAGATCCTGCCGATCGCGGCGCCGGCCATCGAGTCCGGCGAGCCGGTGCGGGCCCAGCTGTCGATCCGCAACGTCAACCGGACCGTCGGCACGATCCTCGGGCACGAGGTGACGAAGAAGTACGGCGGCGCGGGTCTGCCCGACGGGACGATCGACCTGACGTTCGTCGGCTCCGCGGGTCAGTCGCTCGGAGCGTTCGTGCCCCGGGGCATCACGCTGCGGCTCGAGGGCGACGCCAACGACTACGTCGGCAAGGGACTCTCCGGTGGCCGGATCGCGATCCGGCCCGACCGGAGTGCGACCTTCCGCGCCGAGGAGCACATCATCGCCGGCAACACGATCGCCTACGGCGCGACCTCGGGTGAGATCTTCATCCGCGGTGGCGTCGGCGAGCGGTGCTGCGTGCGCAACTCGGGCGCGACCGTCGTGACCGAGGGTGTCGGCGACCACGGCTGCGAGTACATGACCGGTGGTCGCGTGGTCGTCCTGGGCAGGACGGGCCGCAACTTCGCGGCCGGCATGTCGGGCGGCATCGCCTGGGTCCTGGACCTCAAGGACTTCCGGGTCAACGCCGAGCTCGTCGACCTGCGTCCCGTCTCCGAGGCGTACGCCGCGGAGCTGGAGCAGATCGTCCGCTCGCACTTCGAGGAGACCGGCTCGGAGGTCGCCGAGGCGCTGCTCGCCGACTGGGCTGCCGCACTGCCGCGGTTCACCGAGGTCATGCCGCGCGACTATGCGAAGGTCCTGGCGGTCCAGGCCGAGGCCGAGGCCGAGGGCCTCGATGCCGATGCCGCCGCCGCACGAGTGATGGAGGTGCTTCATGGCTGACCCCCGAGGGTTCTTGAAGAACACCCGCGAGGTCGCGGCCCGTCGCCCGGTCGAGGAGCGGGTGGGCGACTGGGACGAGGTCTACCCGGGCGGGATGGGCCGCGCGCTGCTGCCGATCATCAACGTCCAGGCCAGCCGCTGCATGGACTGCGGGATCCCGTTCTGCCACTCCGGCTGCCCGCTGGGCAACATCATCCCGGAGTGGAACGACCTGGTCTGGCGCGACGACTGGGACGGTGCCATCGAGCGCCTGCATGCGACCAACAACTTCCCGGAGTTCACCGGTCGCCTCTGCCCGGCTCCCTGCGAGACGGCGTGCGTCCTCGGCATCAACCAGCCGGCGGTGACGATCAAGAACATCGAGGTCTCGATCATCGACCGGGCCTACGACTCGGGTTTCGTCCGGCCGCAGCCGCCCGAGTGGCTGAGCGGCAAGACCGTGGCCGTCGTCGGCTCGGGCCCCGCGGGCCTGGCCGCCGCCCAGCAGCTCACCCGCGCCGGCCACACCGTGGCCGTCTACGAGCGGGCCGACCAGCCCGGTGGCCTGCTTCGGTACGGCATCCCCGAGTTCAAGATGGAGAAGAAGCACCTCGAGCGCCGGCTCGACCAGATGCGGCGCGAGGGGACGGTCTTCCGCTCCGGCGTCGAGGTCGGCACGGGCAAGCTGACCGGTGCGGCGCTCAGGGACCGGTTCGACGCCGTCGTCCTCGCGATCGGCTCCACGGTCCCGCGCGACCTGCCCGTCCCTGGCCGGGAGCTCGCCGGCATCCACCAGGCGATGGACTTCCTCCCGCAGGCCAACCGGGTCGCGCTGGGCCTGCCGGCGACCACGGACGGCTCGGAGCAGATCCGGGCCGACGGCAAGCACGTCGTCATCATCGGCGGCGGCGACACCGGTGCCGACTGCCTCGGCACCTCGACCCGCCAGGGCGCGGCCTCGATCACGCAGCTGGAGATCATGCCCCAGCCGACCGAGGAGCGTCCGGACGGGCAGCCGTGGCCGACGTACCCGATGATCTATCGGGTGTCCTCCGCGCACGAGGAGGGTGGCGAGCGCGTCTACGCCGTGTCGACCAAGGAGTTCCTCGGCGACGAGGACGGCAACGTCCGGGCGCTGCGCCTGGTCGAGGTCTCCTTCGAGGGCGGCAAGCTGGTCGAGCACGAGGGCACCGAGTGGGAGATCCCGGCCGACCTGGTGCTCTTCGCGATGGGCTTCGTCGGTCCTGAGCAGCAGGGCGTCGTCGAGCAGCTCGGTGTCGAGCTCGACGAGCGCGGCAACATCAAGCGCGACGACGACTACGCCACCAACGTGGACGGCGTGTTCGTGGCCGGCGACGCCGGCCGTGGCCAGTCGCTCATCGTGTGGGCGATCGCCGAGGGCCGCGCGGCCGCCGCCGGGGTGGACAAGCACCTGACCGGCAGCACCCAGCTGCCCGCGCCGATCCCGCCGACCGCCCGGCCGCTGGTCGTCTGACCGACCCGTCGCATCTGAACGGTCCTGAGACGCCGACCCGTCGCGTTCAAACGCGACGGGTCGGCGTTGTGACGTTCCAATTGCCCGATAGGCTGGGGGTCGTGCGAAGAGCCAAGATCGTGTGCACCCTGGGTCCGGCCACCAGCTCGGAGCGGAGGATCCGCGAGCTGGTGTACGCCGGCATGGACGTCGCCCGGCTCAACATGAGTCACGGCAGCCACGAGCAGCACGCCGAGGCCTACCGCCTCGTCCGTGAGGCGTCGGACGCCTCCGGCCACGGCGTCGGCATCCTCGCCGACCTGCAGGGCCCCAAGATCCGCCTCGAGACCTTCCCCGACGGCCCGGTCGCCCTGGCCCGCGGCCAGCAGTGGACGATCACGACGCGCGACGTCGCGGGCGACGCGCAGGTCTGCGGCACGACCTACAAGGGGCTGCCGGGCGATGTCGCCCCGGGGGACCCGATCCTCATCGACGACGGCAAGATCCGGCTGCGCGTGACCGAGGTGACCGACACCGACGTCGTCACCGAGGTGCTGGTCGGCGGCAAGGTCAGCAACCACAAGGGCATCAACCTGCCCGGTGTCGCCGTGTCCGTCCCGGCGCTCTCCGGCAAGGACACCGAGGACCTGAGGTTCGCGCTGCGGCTCGGCGTCGACTTCATCGCGCTCAGCTTCGTGCGCAGCGCCGCCGACGCGGAGGACGTGCGGACGATCATGCGCGAGGAGGGGATCCTCGTCCCCGTGATCGCCAAGATCGAGAAGCCCCAGGCCATCGAGAACCTCGACGAGGTCATCGATGCCTTCGACGCGTTCATGGTCGCTCGCGGCGACCTCGGCGTGGAGTGCCCCCTGGAGGAGGTCCCCTTCCTGCAGAAGAAGGTGATCGTCGCGGCGCGCAGCAACGCCAAGCCCGTCATCGTCGCGACCCAGATGCTCGAGTCGATGGTCACCAATCCCGCCCCGACGCGCGCCGAGGCGAGCGATGTCGCCAACGCCGTGCTCGACGGCGCCGACGCGGTGATGCTCTCCGGCGAGACCAGTGTCGGGGAGCACCCCGTGCACACGGTCGAGACGATGGCCCGGATCATCGCCGCGACCGAGGCGCACGCCCTCGTCGACGAGAGCTTCAGCCGCTTCGGGCGCATCGAGTGGGACCCCCACACCACCTCCGGCGTGATCACCAAGGCGGCCGAGGAGGTTGCCCAGCGGGTCGGCGCGAAGTACGTCGTCGCGTTCACCCAGTCCGGTGACTCCGCCCGCCGCCTGTCGCGGCTGCGCAGCCCCATCCCGGTCCTCGCCTTCACCCCGGAGGCCCGCGCCCGCTCGCAGCTCGCCGTGAGCTGGGGCGTCGAGGCCTTCAAGACCTCCACCGTCGAGCACACCGACGAGATGGTCCGCCAGGTCGACGAGGAGCTGCTCAAGATCGGCCGGGTCAAGGAGGGCGACCGCGTCGTCATCGTGGCCGGCAGCCCGCCCGGCATCCCCGGCTCCACCAACGCCCTGCGGGTGCACCGGATCGGCGATGCGATCAACGAGGTCGCGCCGGCCTACCGACGGCGCTGAGGAACGCTCCGCACGCACGCTGGCTGCGTTGTCGTCGGTCGACGGCCCGCTTCGCTCAAAGGCCGCCTCCCTCCTCCGCCTTGCCATCGCACGCACGGAGCGTCCCTCAGCGCCGCCGGACATGTCGTACCGGGCGGATGTCGGTGGAGGCGTTGCAGAACTGCCAGCGCGGATAGCGGTAGACCTTCGGCTCGCCGGCGACGATGCGCCGCGTCCAGTTGTTGACCCGGCACCCGTCCGAGTGGAAGAGACCCCGCAGGAACGGGCCGGGATGCGACTCGACGACGGTCCGCTGCCAGTCCTCGAGGACGATGGGCCGTTCGTGCTTGCGACCCGGGCCGTGCTGGGGAAAGAGACACGGCCAGTGCCGCCAGGAGACCGTCGTGATGACGCAGCCGGGTGCCATCCTCGTGTGCGGCCGGCCACCGGGCTTCACCCGCCTCATCAGCTCGATGAGGCGGTCGTTGTTGGCAACGTACTTCACGTCGTTGTAGACATGCAGGTTCCACACGGCGCCGCGACCTCGGGAGATGTGGCCGTCGCCGAGGTACCAGCCGAGGAGTTCGGCGTAGGCCTCCTGGTCGAGAACCGCGTCGGTGCAGCGAGGGCACGGCACTGACGTGTGTTCCTGCCCGCGAACCAGGCCCCGACGCTGGTAGAGGCGTCGCCAGCGCCGGATCGTCTTGACCGCGACGCCGTGCTTGGCTGCGTTGTCGGCGTCTGCCATCCCGGCATCCGAGTCGCGGAGCGCACTCTCGACGATCTCGGTGGGCCGGACGTGAACCATGCGGCATGCTCACCTGAGCCCACGACACAATGACGTCGGGCGAGGTGCCGAGTGTGGGACTCGAACCCACATGCCCTTTCGGACAACGCCTTTTGAGGGCGCCGCGTATACCGATTCCGCCAACCCGGCTGGGTCAGGAGAAACGGTAGCCGAGACGCACCCGACGTCCCACACCGCCCGGCCGATAACCTGGCTCCGTGACCGAGACCGTCCCGACCGAGCCGCCCGCACCGTCGCAGCCCCGCACCGTGGTCATCGCCGAGGACGAGACCCTGATCCGGATGGACCTCGCCGAGATGCTGGCCGAGGAGGGGTACGACGTCGTCGGACAGGCGGGGGACGGGCAGAAGGCGATCGAGCTCGCCGAGGAGCTGCGGCCCGACCTGGTCATTCTCGACGTCAAGATGCCGGTGCTCGACGGGATCGCGGCCGCGGAGGCCATCGCCGGCCAGCGGATCGCGCCGGTGGTGATGCTCACGGCGTTCTCCCAGCGGGACCTGGTCGAGCGGGCGCGGGAGGCGGGAGCGATGTCATACCTCGTCAAGCCCTTCTCGCAGTCCGACCTGGTGCCGGCGATCGAGATGGCCGTGAGCCGGTTCGCCGAGATCCGGCAGCTCGAGAGCGAGGTCAGCG
Organism: Nocardioides carbamazepini; assembly: GCF_024614185.1. Lineage (GTDB taxonomy): Bacteria > Actinomycetota > Actinomycetes > Propionibacteriales > Nocardioidaceae > Nocardioides > Nocardioides carbamazepini. Next base: position 190,764 of record NZ_JAHTLF010000008.1, on the reverse strand, counting down.
ACCTCACCGAGCGTCTCGAGACCCGCAAGGCGGTCGACCGGGCCAAGGGCGTCCTCCAGGAGCAGCTGTCGCTGTCCGAGGGCGAGGCGTTCCGCTGGATCCAGAAGACCGCCATGGACCTGCGCATGTCCATGCGCGAGGTCGCCGACGGCATCGTCACCCATGGCGTCCCGGGAAGCCCCGCATCCTGAGTTCGGCGTAAATCGTCCGACGTTCGAGTCGTCTAGGTAACAGATTCGTCATGATTTGTGACCTGGACCACTGAGTTGCTTCCCCGGGCCGCAGTGCCGGTGTAGGTTCCCGCGGCAGGACACCTCCGGTGGGCGGCGACCGCCGCCGGCCGGCTCGAACAAGGAAGCGGGACTGTCTTGAGGCGTAACAACGTATTCGCGGCCGGTGCTGCGGCGCTGGCACTCGGTCTGAGCCTGACGGCATGCGGCACGACGGACGACAAGGACAGCGGAAGCAGCGGTGGCGGTGGGGACGCCGCCTGCGACCTGAAGATCGCCTTCTTCGGGCCCGAGACCGGTGACGCGGCCGGCCTCGGCAAGCCGATCATCCAGGGCGCCCAGCTGGCCGTGGACCAGCACAACGACGATGCCGACTGCCAGGTCGAGCTGGTCAAGTACGACTCGCAGGGCAGCCCCGACGAGGCACCGGCGCTCGCGACCGAGGCCGCGGGCGACGAGAACGTCATCGGCATCGTCGGGCCGGCGTTCTCCGGCGAGTCCGCCGCGGCCGGCGACACCTTCGCCGAGGCGGGTCTCCCGACCATCACACCGTCCGCCACCAACCCGACCCTCGCCGACAACGACTGGGACACCTTCCACCGCGCGCTCGGCAACGACGCGACCCAGGGCCCGGCTGCCGCGCGCTACATCAAGGACACGCTGCAGGCCGCCTCCGTCTTCGTCATCGACGACGCCTCGGAGTACGGCGCCGGCCTGGCCGGCATCGTCGAAGGTGACCTGGGCGACGCGGTCACCGGCACCGACACCATCCAGCAGAAGCAGACCGACTTCTCGGCGACCGTCACCAAGGTGACCGACGCGAAGCCGGATGCTGTCTTCTTCGGTGGCTACTACGCGGAGGCGACCATCCTCATCGGCCAGCTCCGTGACGGCGGCTTCGACGGCAAGTTCATCGTCGCCGACGGTGTCAAGGACCCGGCGTTCCTCGACGCTGGCGACGCTGCCGAAGGCACCATCATCACCTGCCCCTGCATCCCCGACACCGACCCCGCCGTGGCGACCTTCGCCGCGGACTACGAGGAGGAGTTCGGCGAGGCGCCGGGCACCTACGCCGCTGAGTCGTACGACGCCGCGAGCATCTTCCTCGCCGGCATCGAGGACGGGATCGACAACCGCGAGGACATGCTCACCTTCGTCAACGACTACGACGAGGCGGGCATCACCAAGCAGCTGAAGTTCGACGACAAGGGCGAGCCGGCCGACGTGCATGTCTACGCCTACACCGTGAAGGACGGGGCGATCGTTCCCGAGGGCGAGATCAAGTGACCAACGGCTGATCCGTCCGACCTGACTGGCGACGCGGCCGGGGACTCGGGCCCCGGCCGCGTCCCCTGTCCAAGACTGGGGGGCCAAGAGCCTTGAACTTCGAGTTCTTCTTCAACAACCTTCCCGAGCTCACCATCACCGGGCTCGCGTTCGGTGCCATCTACGCGCTGATCGCCCTCGGCTACACGATGGTCTACGGCGTGCTGCAGCTCATCAACTTCGCGCACTCCGAGGTGTTCATGTACGGCACCTTCGCGATGCTGTGGACGGTCATGGCGCTCGGCGGGCGGGAGGCGGACGGGATCAAGCTGATCGCCATCATGATCGCCGCGCTCTTCGCAGCGATGCTCGTCTCGGCGCTCATTGCGTTGGTGCTTGAGCGGGTGGCCTACCGGCCGCTCATCAAGCGTGACGCGCCGCGCCTGATCGCGCTCATCTCGGCCATCGGTGCGTCCTTCGTGCTCGCCGAGCTGATGGGCCTGCGCGACCGGATCGCCGGCTGGCTCAGGCTCGACGACGACCTCAGCGAGTACGTCTCCGGTGCCCGCATCAACAACAGCATGGCCGGCGTCATCGAGAAGCCGCGGTGGGATGTCGCGGGTGTCTCGATCTCGAGCATCGATGTCCTCGTCATCGTCGCGGCGGTGGGCATGATGGTGCTCCTCGACCAGTTCGTCCGCCGCTCTCGCCTCGGCAAGGGCATCCGGGCAACGGCCCAGGACCCCGAGACCGCGGCATTGATGGGGGTGAACCCGACCCGGACGATCCAGCTCACCTTCCTCATCGGCGGCCTGATGGCCGGTATCGCCGCCTTCCTCTACATGCTGAAGATCGAGACGACCCGGTACGACGTCGGCTTCCTGCTCGGCGTCAAGGCCTTCACCGCGGCGGTGTTGGGTGGCATCGGGAACCTGCGCGGCGCTCTCCTGGGCGGTCTGGTCCTCGGCGTGGCGGAGAACTGGGGATCCGCCATCTTCGGCACCGAGTGGCGCGACGTGATCGCGTTCGTGCTGCTGGTGCTCATCCTGCTCGTCCGACCCACCGGCCTGCTCGGAGAGTCGCTCGGAAAGGCACGCGCATGAAGAACAGGTTCACCGCCATGCCGAAGCCGGTCAAGATCTTGATCTGGGTGCTGCTCGCGCTCTTCGCGTACGCACTTCCGTTGCTCGAGCCGCCGATCATCTCGACGCCCGGCGTCGACTTCGGTGGCGTCCTGTTCACCGTCAGCATCTACTGCCTGGTGGCGCTCGGCCTCAACATCGTCGTCGGGTACGCCGGACTGCTCGACCTCGGGTACGTCGGGTTCTACGCCATCGGCGCCTACACCGTGGCGATCCTCACCTCGTTCCACGCGAGCTGGCCGCTGCTGCTGGCGATCCCGGTCGGAGTCGTGGCAGCGATGGTCTCGGGCATCATCCTGGGCGCTCCCACCTTGCGCGTGCGCGGCGACTATCTCGCGATCGTGACGCTCGGCTTCGGCGAGATCATCCGGCTGGTCGCGGTCAACACCGAATGGCTCGGGGACACCCGCGGCATCAAGAACATCGCCAAGCCACCGGGCATCGGCGGCGAGGAGGGCTGGTTCCAGATCCCGCACCTGTTCTGGGGTGACGGCACGGTGCTGCTCGACTCCGACGACAAGACGACGTTCCTGTTCTTCGGCGTCCTCGACCAGATCCCCTACTACTGGATGGGGCTCACGGCGGTCATCGTCGTGCTGATCGCCGACATCCTCATCAAGAACAGCCGGGTGGGCCGGGCCTGGGAGGCGACTCGCGAGGACGAGGACGCCGCGGAGCTGATGGGCGTCCCGACCTTCAAGTTCAAGCTGCTCGCCTTCGCGACCGGCGCGTTCATCGGAGGTCTCGCCGGCGGTCTCTACGCCAGTCGCCAGGGCTTCATCAACCCGCAGTCGTTCCTGCTGTTGTTCTCGATCCTCTATCTCGCAGCTGTCGTGGTCGGCGGGCAGGGCAACCGTTGGGGCGTCCTGGTCGGCGCGTTCCTGGTGGCCTACCTGCCTCAACGGTTCCGGGACTTCGACGACTTCCGGGTGCTGGCCTTCGGCGTGGCGCTCGTGCTGCTCGCCACGCTGCGCCCGGAGGGCCTGTTCCCCCCGCGCCGCACCGTGCGCGCCAAACATCTGGAACAGGAGCTGGAAGAGCTCGAAGAAGGCGCCGGCGGAGAGGAGAGTGCCCGTGTCTGAGGCGGTTCTCGAGGTCCAGAACCTCACCTTGAAGTTCGGCGGGCTCACCGCGCTGGACGACGTCACCTTCCGCATCGACGAGGGCGAGATCCTCGGCCTGATCGGGCCGAACGGCGCCGGCAAGACGACCTGCTTCAACGCGGTCACGGGCGTCTACCGGCCCACCAGCGGCGGCATCGTCTTCCAGGGGAGCTCGATCGTCGGACTGAAGAAGCACAAGATCACCCAGCAGGGGATTGCGCGCACCTTCCAGAACATCCGGCTCTTCCCGACCATGACGGCGCTGGAGAACGTGCTCGTCGGCGCCGATGCCCAGCACGCCACGGGGATGATCTCGGCCCTGTTCCGGCTGCCGAAGCACCGGCGCGAGGAGCAGGACGGTCACGACCGAGCGATGGATCTGCTCAGGTTCATGGGCATCGACCGCAAGGCCGACGAGCTCGCCGCCAACCTGTCGTACGGCGACCAGCGGCGCCTGGAGATCGCGCGGGCCATGGCGACCAACCCGAAGCTCATCTGCCTCGACGAGCCGGCAGCCGGGTTCAACCCGGCCGAGAAGGTCGAGCTGATGAACCTGATCCGCCGGGTCCGCGACCGCGGCTTCACCGTGCTGCTCATCGAGCACGACATGAAGCTCGTCATGGGCGTCACCGACCGGATCGTCGTCCTGGAGTTCGGCCGCAAGATCGCCGAGGGCAGTCCCAGCGAGATCCGTGACAATCCGGCGGTCATCGCCGCCTACCTGGGAGTGGACGAAGAAGATGCTTCTTGAGGTCGAGGGTCTCTGTGTCAACTACGGGCACATCGAGGCGATCCGTGACATCAGCTTCAGCGTTCCGGAGGGGACCGTCACGACCCTGATCGGCGCCAACGGCGCCGGGAAGACGACGACGCTGAAGACCATCTCGGGCCTGCGCAAGGTGCGGGCCGGTGCCGTCCGCTTCGAGGGCAAGGACATCACGTCCGTGGAGCCCTACGACCGGGTCAAGCTGGGGATCGGGCAGTCGCCGGAGGGGCGGCGCTGCTTCATCGGCATGACCGTGCGGGAGAACCTGGAGATGGGTGCGTTCACCCGCAACGACCGCAAGTCCGCGGCCTATCGCGAGGACATGGAGCGGGTGCTCACCCTGTTCCCCCGGCTGCGGGAGCGGATCGACCAGATCTCCGGCACCATGTCCGGTGGCGAGCAGCAGATGCTGGCCATCGGCCGGGCGCTGATGTCGCGGCCGCGGCTGCTGCTGCTCGACGAGCCGTCCATGGGCCTGGCGCCGAAGCTGATCCAGCAGATCTTCACCATCATCACGGAGATCAACCAGCAGGGCACCACGGTGCTGCTCGTGGAGCAGAACGCGGCCCAGGCGCTCAAGCGCTCGCACGAGGCCCACATCCTGGAGACCGGCGAGATCGTCCGCTCCGGCAAGGGTGCGGACCTCGCGGTCGACCCGGCGGTCAAGGCCGCCTACCTCGGCGGCGACGTCTGAGCTGACGGCTTCCGCTCGCGGTTGCCGCCGGTAGGCCCTGCCTTGGCATGGCGGCAAGACGACGACAGAAGTTCTACAGCACCTTCGAGAGGAACGACTGGGTCCGCTCGTGCCGGGGGTTCGACAGCACCTCGGCCGGGCGGCCCTCCTCGACGACGACACCGTCGTCCATGAAGACGAGCTTGTCGCCGACCTCGCGGGCGAACCCCATCTCGTGGGTCACGACCATCATCGTCATGCCCTCTTGGGCAAGCTCCTTCATCACGGCGAGCACGTCGCCGACGAGCTCGGGGTCGAGCGCGCTGGTGGGCTCGTCGAACAGCATCATGTCGGGGTTCATCGACAGGGCGCGCGCGATCGCGACCCGCTGCTGCTGGCCGCCGGACAGATGCGCCGGATAGGCCGACTCCTTCTCGGAGAGGCCGACCTTGGCGAGGTTGCGACGGGCGACCTCGACCGCCTCCTCCCTGCTGCGCCGACGCACGCTGCGCTGGGCGAGGGTGAGGTTCCGCAGGACCGAGAGGTGCGGGAACAGGTTGAACTGCTGGAACACCATGCCGATCCGCGAGCGCACCTCGTCGAGGTCGGTACGGCGGTCGCAGATGTCGACCCCCTCGATCAGGATCTCGCCGGCGGACGGCTCCTCGAGCCGGTTGACGCAGCGCAGCAGCGTCGACTTGCCCGACCCGGACGGACCGATCACGCAGACGACCTGGCCGGCACCGACGTGGAAGTCGATGCCCTTGAGGACCTCGTGGTGGCCGTAGTGCTTGTGCAGGCCCCGCACCTCGATGGCGGACGCGGTCATCGGACGGCCTTCCTCTGGCGGCGCTCCAGCCAGGCGACGAGTTGGGTGAGCGGCAGCGTGATGGCGAGGTAGAGCAGGGCAGCCTGGATCAGGCTGGTGGCCGTGCCCGCGGACGGGCCGGAGGTCAAGAAGTCCTTCGCCACCGAGGTCAGCTCGCGTTCGCTGGCCGCCGCGCCGAGCAGGAACAGCAGAGCCGTGTCCTTGATCAGCAGCACGAACTCGTTGGTCAGCGGCGGGATGACGATCCGGAACGCCTGGGGGAGCACGACCTTGACCGTGGTCGCACCTGGTCGCATGCCGAGTGACCGGGCCGCCTCGGTCTGGCCCTTCGGAACGGCCTGGATGCCGGCTCGCAGCGTCTCGGCCATGTAGGCGCCGGCCACCATGACCAGGCCGATCAGGCCGGCGCCGACGGTGCCGCCCGGGGGTGTCCAACCGAAGGCGATCGGCAGGCCGGTCGACATGAAGATCATGACGACCAGCGCCGGGAGCCCGCGGAAGAACTCGATGTACGCCGTGGCCAGCCAGCGATAGGGCGCGACCGGGGAGAGGCGCATCAGCGCGAGCACCAGCCCCAGGGCCAGGCCGCCCGCGAACGCGATCGCGGTGTACTTGACCGTGTTCACTATGCCGATGGTGATCAGGTCGCCCCAGTTGCCGTCAGCCCAGCTGATGCCCCCGGAGTTCCAGAAGTTCTCCTTGATGACGGGCCAGTCGGCCACCAGCGCCAGCGCGACGACGGCCGCCGCGAGGACGGCGTACAGCGCCCCCTGGACCAGGAGCGCGCGTTGCCTGCGAGTCACCCCCACGATCCCCCCTGTCTCGACTGCCCTGTCTCGACTGCTTCGGCCGCGTGGGCGGATCAGTTCTCGGTCGAGAAGTACCTGTTGTAGATCTCGTCGTAGCTGCCGTCGCCGCGCATCTCCTCCAGCGCGCCGTTGACGTCGTCGACGAGCTGGGTGTTGCCCTTCTTGATGGCGAAGCCGTACTGCTCGTCGGTCTCATAGGTCTCGACGACCTCGAAGGTGCCGTCGGTGGTGTGGTCGAGGTTGACGGGGAGGTCCTGCAGCAGCGCCTGGACCTGGCCGGCCTTGATCGCCTGGAACATCTCGGCGTCACTCGGGAACGAGACGATCTCGGCGCCGGTGGCGTTCTCCTCGGCGTAGGTCTTGCCGGTGGTGCCCTGCTGCACGCCCACCTTGACGCCCTTGAGGTCGGCGATCGCGGCGATGTCGCTGTCGGCCGGGACGAGAAGGGACTGCTGGGAGTCGTAGTAGCCGTCGGAGAAGTCGAGGTTCTTCTTGCGGTCGTCGGTGATGGTCATGGCCGATGCCGCGAGGTCGCACTGCTTGGCGTTGAGGGCCTGGCCGCTCTGCAGCGCGTCGAACGACGAGTCCTTGATGGCGATGTCGAGGTCGAGCCGCTCGGCGATGTCCGAGACGATGTCGACGTCGAAGCCCTTGAAGCCGCTGTCGCTGGACTTGTCGAAGTCCTCGAAAGGCGGATAGGGCACGTCGGAGCAGACGGTGAGTGTGTCCTTCTTGACCAGGTCGGCACCGCTCGCGGAGGTGCCGCTGTCGTCGGAGCCGCAGGCACTGAGCGCGAAGGTGGCGAGTGCCGTCAGGGTGATGGCGGTGAGGCGCGACTTCTGCATCCCGGCACTGTAGGCCCGATCACGCACCTTGACGAGAACCCCGTGGGGCGACGGGTCGGGTTGTTCCAGGATCGTGACCTGACCGTCACCAGCGGCTTCCCGGCCGGCTCGGGGGAGATCGGGGCAGCCCCCTGTCGGCGGGGAGCCGGCGGGCGTAGTGTGTGCGTCCGGACCGCCCGCCGCCGTGCGGTCTCCGTTCGGGGGTCGAGGAGAGGCAGGGCCGGATGAGTCGCTATTCGCTGACGACGCGCGTCGCCACCCGTGACGACGCCGTCGTCCTGGCCGAGCTGTGGAACGACGCTGTGCGTCGCGCCGATCCGGCCGAGCAGGTCGTCGACCTCGAGCTGATCATCAAGGGCGCCGCCGCTTCGCCGGAGCAGCGCCTCGTCGTGGTCGAGTACGACGGCCAGGTCGCCGGTGCCGTCTATCTGCGGATCACCACGCTCTCGCCGCTCAACCTCGAGCCCTGCGTCCAGTCGATGCACCCGCGCGTCTTCGACCACTGCCGACGGCACGGCGTCGGGCACGCGCTGGTGGAGGCGGCGACCGCGTTCGCGGAGGAGAACGGCATCCTGCACGTGGTCACGGCCGTTCCGCACTCGTCCCGCGAGTCCAACCGGTTCATGGCACGGCTTGGTCTGGCTCCGGTCGTGATGTACCGGATCGCCCCGACCGCCCTGCTGCGCAGCCGGGTGTCCCCGCAGCGCCAGCAGACGGGCGTCGACGGCAGCCGCAACCGGGTGCTCGCCGCGCGGCGCTCGCTGCGCCGGGCGCGGACCGAGCGGCTGGCGCTGCCCGAGCCCGAGCAGGCCTGAACCGCTACCTCTCGCCGACTACTTCTTCGCCGGGTCTCGTTCCAGGAGCGCGCAGGTGATCCGGGAGGTGCACACCCGGCGCCCGGCGTCGTCACTGACGACGATCTCGAAGCTGGCCATGGTCCGGCCGCGGTGCAACGGCGTCGCGACGCCGGTGACCACGCCGGAGGTGGCCGAGCGGTGGTGGGTCGCGTTGATGTCGGTGCCGACGGCGAACCGGTCCGGACCGGCGTGGATCGCCGCCGCGACCGAGCCGAGGGTCTCGGCGAGGACGACCGACGCGCCGCCGTGGAGCAGGCCGTAGGGCTGGGTGTTGCCCTCGACGGGCATCGTGGCGACCACGCGGTCGGCGGTGACCTCCACGAGCTCGATGCCCATCCGCTCGTTGAGCGCACCCATGTGAGCCCGCATGAAGTCCGTGATCTCGTCGATGGTGGTCATGGGCCGAAACGATAGTCGGGAGGCATCGGTAGAGTCGCCGGGTGCCCCAGCCCATGACGGAGACGACTCGCCCGCGACTCCTGCTCCTTGACGGTCACTCGCTCGCCTACCGCGCGTTCTTCGCGCTCCCCGTCGAGAACTTCTCGACCGCGACCGGGCAGAACACCAACGCCGTCTACGGATTCACCTCGATGCTGGTCAACGTGCTGCGCGACGAGCAGCCGACCCACGTGGCGGTCGCCTTCGACGTGTCGCGGCAGACCTTCCGCACCGAGGAGTACGCCGAGTACAAGGCCAAGCGCAACAAGACGCCGAGCGAGTTCAGCAGCCAGCTGCCGCTGATCGAGCGGATGCTCGACAGCTTCTCGATCCGCTACATCAAGTACCCCGGCTACGAGGCCGACGACATCATCGCGACGCTGGTCACGCAGGCCCTCGCCGACGAGACGAGCGGTCTCGAGGTGCTCATCCTCACCGGTGACCGTGACTCCATCCAGCTGGTCACCGAGCGCTCGACGGTGCTCTACCCGATGCGCGGCGTCTCCGACCTGTCCCGGATGACGCCCGCCTTCGTCGAGGACAAGTACGGCGTGCCGCCGCACCGCTATCCCGAGCTCGCCGCCATCGTCGGCGAGCAGTCCGACAACCTGCCGGGTGTCCCCGGCGTCGGGGCCGGCTTCGCCGCGAAGTGGATCAACACCTACGACGGCCTCGACAACGTGATCGCCCAGGCGGACAAGATCACCGGCAAGAAGGGCGAGGCGTTCCGCGAGCACCTCGGCGACGTCATCCGCAACCGCCGGCTCAACGCGCTGGTGCGCGACCTCGATCTCGGCGTCCGGGTCGACGACCTGGTGCTGGGGGAGTGGGACCGCTCGTCGGCCCTCGAGCTGCTCGACGAGCTGGAGTTCCGTGGCGAGCTGCGCACCCGGATCCTCGACGTCGTCGCGCCGGGAGAGGATGCCCCCGTCGAGCCGGGCATCGAGGTCGACGGCACGACCCTCGCCCACGACACCGTGGCCGCCTGGCTCGCCGAGGTCGGCGACGCCACCGTCGGGCTGTCGGTGCGCGGCAGCTGGGGCAGCGGCACCGGCCGGGTCACCGGCCTCGCGCTCGCGCTGGCCGACGGCCGGGCGGCGTACGTCGACGTCGAGGCGATGAGCGTCGACGACGACGCCGCGGTGGCGGCGTGGCTGTCCGATCCCAGCCGACCGAAGGTCCTCCACGACGCCAAGGGACCGCTGCTGGCCCTGACCGCGCAGGGCTGGAGCCTGGCCGGGGTGGTCGAGGACACCGCGCTCGCGGCCTACCTCGTCGCCCCGGACCAGCGCTCCTACGATCTCGCCGACCTCTCCCTGCGCTACCTCCACCGTGAGCTCACGGTCGCGGAGGACGACGACCAGGGCATGCTCTTCGACGAGGACGCGAACCTGTCCCAGGCCGCGATGGTCCAGGCCCGGGCCGCCCTCGACCTGTCGGCAGAGCTGGCCGACGAGGTGGAGAAGGCCGGCGGCCGCGGCCTGCTGACCGACGTCGAGATGCCGCTCGTCGGGATCCTCGCCGGGATGGAGCAGACCGGCATCGCCGTCGACATCGAGCACCTCGAGGGCCTGGAGAGCCACTTCGGCGACCTGGTGCGGGAGGAGGCCGAGGCGGCGTACGCCGTGATCGGCCGCGAGATCAACCTCGGCTCGCCCAAGCAGCTGCAGGTGATCTTGTTCGACGAGCTGGGGATGCCGAAGACCAAGCGCACCAAGACCGGCTACACGACGGACGCCGACGCCCTGCAGAAGCTGGCGACCACCAACCCGCACCCCTTCCTGCTCCACCTGCTGCGGCACCGCGAGGTGATCCGGCTGCGGCAGACCATCGAGGGCCTGCTCAAGACGGTGCAGCCCGACGGCCGGATCCACACGACCTTCCACCAGACCATCGCCGCCACCGGCCGCCTCTCCAGCACCGACCCCAACCTGCAGAACATCCCGGTGCGCACCGAGGAGGGGCGTCGGATCCGCGAGAGCTTCGTCGTCGGCGACGGCTACGACTCGCTGATGACCGCCGACTACAGCCAGATCGAGATGCGGATCATGGCCCATCTCTCGGAGGACGCGCTGCTCATCGAGGCGTTCCGCACGGGCCGCGACTTCCATGCCGAGACGGCCTCACGGGTCTTCGACGTCGCGCCCGAGGACGTCACCCCGGAGATGCGGGCCAAGATCAAGGCGATGAACTACGGCCTCGCCTACGGCCTGTCCGCCTTCGGGCTCTCCCAGCAGCTCGGCATCGACCCGGGCGAGGCGAGCGGCCTGATGACGGAGTACTTCGAGACCTTCGGCGGGATCCGCGACTATCTCACCGGGGTCGTCGACGAGGCCCGCCGGACCGGCTTCACCGAGACGATCATGGGCCGCCGCCGCTACCTGCCCGACCTGACCAGCGACAACCGGATGCGTCGCGAGGGCGCCGAGCGGATGGCGCTCAACGCCCCCATCCAGGGCTCAGCGGCCGACCTGATCAAGGTCGCCATGCTCCGCACCGACACCGCGCTGCGGGGGTCCGGGCTGCGCTCGCGGATGCTGCTCCAGGTGCACGACGAGCTCGTGTTCGAGGTGGCCGACGGCGAGAGCGAGGCGCTCGAGGTCCTGGTCCGCGAGCAGATGGCCGGCGCCGCCGACCTCACCGTCCCGCTCGACGTCTCGGTCGGCACGGGCCGCTCCTGGCACGAGGCCGCGCACTAGTTCGGTGGCGCGAGCGCGTCGCTCCTTCGTCGCGCCACGCTGCCGCGCGCGTGGTCGAGTCCGGTAGATGGTTGCGTTCGCGTGGCGGCAAGCCGGTCGGCTCGCGGAAAGACTCGGCTCGCCCTCCCGCGACGACCGACTACTGGCCAGCCGGCGCGAGCTCGTCGTCGCGGCGGTGCCGGAAGACCTGCAGGGCGAAGAGCACGAGCAGCACCGCGAGGTCGACGACGGCCACCGTGGTGACCAACCCGGTGACCGTGGTGGCCAGCGCCCCGCCGATCACAAGTGCGCCGACGCCGATGCCGACCAGGTACTTCGTCGCGGCGCCACGGCTGGCCAGGCCGGCGTAGACGAGCATCTGGAGCAGGGCGAGCAGCGCGCCGAGGACGGCGAACATCCACAGCCGGTCCTCGACGTCGGCGTACTCGTTGCCACCGATGAAGACGAGGGCGAGGCCGGAGAGCAGGTAGGTCGCGGCGACGCAGGCCGTGCCCAGGACGGTCAGGAACGCCAGGCCCTTGGCGAGGGCGGCCCGGCTCTCACTGCCGGCCGACATGGACGGGAAGAGCACGACGACCGCGAACTGCGGCAGGAAGAGTACGGCCTTGGTGACGATGAGACCGCCGGCGTACAGGCCCGCGTCGTGTCCGTCGAGGATGCTGCGAGCGACCACCACGTCGAGGTTGGACAGCGCGAAGAACGCCAGGAGCGCGATCGAGCTGCCGGCCGTCTCCCGCAGCACGTCCCGGCGGATCTCCGACTCGGTCACGCTGCTCGTGGGCCGCGGGTGGCGGCCCAGCGCCCACGCGCCCACCGCCACGGGGACCCACGACGCCACGAGGACCGCCAGCATCGCGCTGGTCTCGGTCCGCCACGCCAGCAGGAAGACGAGCCCGAGCACGACCCGGGGGACGCCGACCGCCACGTAGACCAGGCTGAGCGGGAGCCACCGCCGCTCGCCCTGCAGCACGCCGGCCTGGGCGCCGATCACGGTGAGCGGGACGATGCTCAGCCCGAGCAGGACGGCGGGCAGCAGCCCGTCGAGCCGCAGCAGCTTGGTCACCAGGGGAGCGGCCAGGACCGTGATCAGTCCCAGCGCGAGTGCCGCGCGCCAGGCCGTGCGGAGCACCGAGGCCTCGACGGCGGCCACGTGCTCGGGGGCGGCGGCGATACGGCGCGCGGACGTCGCCTGGAGGCCGAGCTGGAGGACGGAGAGGACCATGAGCAACGCCATGACGCCGGCCAGCGCGCCGTACTGCCCCGGGCCGAGCAGGCGCGCGGAGACGATCTGGAACCCGTAGGTGCCGACGTTCATCACGCCCATCGCGATGGCGATGCCGGCGCTGCTGCGCAGCAGCCGGGCGAGGCGTGCGCCCACGGGTGAGGAGGTCGTCGTCACCAGAGCAGGTTAGGGGGTGGCTCTGCCGATCCGGGAAGCGGCGGCGGCATCGGCATACAGTGACCCCCGCCGCGTCTCGAAGCGCGGCGACCCAGGGAGGGCCAGAGGAGGAGCGGCGGGGATGCGGGACGAGCGGCGCGGTCGCGTGGTGCTGCTGACGTTGTACGCCGCCCTCGCGATCTTCGTGTTCACGGAGAAGTGGGGACAGTCCACGAGCGACACCCGCTTCGAGCTCACGGAGGTCCCCGGCCCGCATCTCGCCGGGACGCTCCACCTGTGGAATCCCGAGGTCTCCTTGGGGGAGATGCAGAACCAGGCCTACGGCTACCTGTTCCCTCACGGATCGTTCTTCTGGCTGGCGGAGCTGGTGGGTGTCCCCGGCTGGATGGCACAGCGGCTCTGGTCGGTGCTGATCCTGCTGCTGGCCTGCGAGGGGGTCCGTCGGCTGGCGCGCGCCCTGGGTACGGCGCCCGTGGGTGCGGCGGTCGCGGGCCTGGCCTACGGGCTGACGCCCCGCCACGTCACGGAGATCGGCACCCGCAGCGCTGAGATCCTGCCCGGCGCGATGCTGCCGTGGGCGGCGCTTCCCGTGGTGCTGGCCGCCTTGGGCCGGATGCGCCCGCGGAACGCCGCGATCCTGTCGGCGGCGGCGTTCGCCTGCTCCGGTGGGGTGAACGGAACCGCCACCGCCGCGCCGGCAGCGCTGCTGGCGATCATCGTGCTGTGGGCCGTGCTGCGCCGCCGGCTGAGCTGGCGCTTCGGGCTGGGCTGGCTCGCCCTCGTCGGGGCGGTCAGTGCCTGGTGGATCCTGTCGCTGCTGCGGCTGGGTGCCTACAGTCCGCCCTTCTACGACTTCGTCGAGGATGCCCGGGCCACGACGTCGACAGCCGACTTCGCCTCCGTGCTCCGTGGCGCGAGCAACTGGGTCGGGTTCATCTCGGTCGGCGGCGACCGCTGGTGGCCGGCCGGCTACGACCTGGCCTACGAGCCGTGGTTGGTGCTCGGGTCGGGCATCGTCGCCGTGGCGGGCTTCGTCGGCCTGCTGCGCCTGCGCAGCCCGTGGCGGACGCCGCTGCTGATCGCCGCCGGGTTCGGGCTGACCTGCCAGGTGATCGCCCACACCGGCGACCTCGACGGACCGCTCAGCCAGGCGCTGCGGGACCTGCTCGACGGTCCGCTGGCCCCGTTGCGCAATGTCGCCAAGGTGGATCCGGTGCTCCGGGTGCCCGTCGCGGTCGGGCTCGGTGTGCTCGTCGACGATCTGGTCCGGCTGCTCTTGCGCCGACGGGCAGCGAGCGGATCGCGCCGCCGCTGGCGCCCCGAGCCGCGGCGGGTCGCGGCGGGTGGGCTCGCCATGGCGATCGCCGGCGGCCTGCTCGCGATGGCCCAGCCCATCGCGACGGCGGACACCCGCACACCCGGCTGGAAGGAGCTCCCGTCGTACTGGTGGGAGGCCGCGGCCTTCCTGGAGGAGCGGGCCGACGCGGCCGAGGACGGCGGCGGCGCTACGTGGGTGATCCCCGGGTCGGGGTTCGGCATCCAGCAGTGGGGCTGGACCATGGAGGAGCCGATGGAGGCGGTGGCGCGCAGCCCCTGGATCACCCGCTCCCAGGTGCCGCTCACGCCGCCCGCCACGATCCGGCTGTTCTCCGCGATGGAGACCTTTCTCGAGACCGGCTCCGGGTCGCCGTACCTGCGCCACCTGCTGAACCGGATCGGGATCGACACCGTCCTGGTGCGCCACGACCTGGAGCCGGAGGTCTCGCAGGCGACCTCGGCGAGCCTGGTCGGCGTCGCGCTGGGCCGCTCGCCCGGCCTGCGCTCCCTCGCCGCCTTCGGCGAGCTGGAGTTCGGGCCCGCGATCGAGGTCTTCGAGGTCGAGCCGGCGATCGGGGCCCAGGTCGGCACCGCCGGGTACGACGTGCGCGACGCCGATGACGCGGTCACCGTCGCGGGGTCGGTCGAGGCGGCCGTGGCCGCGGTCGGCTCCGGCCTCGTCGGCCCGGCGCAGGCCATGGTCCTGGCCGGCGAGCCCGGCTGGGACGACCGCGACGCCCAGGTGGTGGGCGACGGCTACCGGCTGCGCGAGCGGTCGTTCGGGCGGATCCAGGACGCCGAGAGCAATGTGATGGCGCCGAGCGACCCGTTCCACGGCGACCGGGTGGTGCCGAACTACCCGGGTGCGGCCGGAGCCGGCCCCGTCGTCGCCCGGTACGACGGCATCGCGGGCGTCGACGCGTCGAGCTCCCGCGCGTGGACCAGCTCGCTGGGAGCGGTGCATCCGGAGAACGCACCGTGGTCGGCGCTCGACGGCGACCCGTCGACGTACTGGCGCCCGAGCCCGTTCGTCGACGCCGTCGGGCAGTGGCTGGAGGTCGACCTCGGCCGGGAGCGTCAGGTCGGCGCGGTGAGCCTGACCCAGCCGGCCGCCGAGGACGTGGGCCGGGCGGCCCGCTGGCGGGTCACGGCGGGCGGTCGCAGCCGGACGTTGGTGACCGACCCGTTCACCGGGGAGGGCTCGGTGTGGCTCGACGTCCGAGCCGACCGGGTCCGGATCGAGGCCATCGAGGCTCCCGACCGGCTGGCTACGATCGGTCTCGCCGAGGTCGAGGTCGACGGCATCGAGCCGACCCGGACCCTCGTCGTGCCGGATGCCGCGACCGACGGCCCCCCGGACCTGCTGTTCGCCGCGGCACCCGAGACCCGATCCTGCGTGCTGACGCTGCTGGGCCCGGACTGCGGCCGGCACCGCATGCGGGCGGCCGAGGAGGCCGCCGGCATCGACCGGACCTTCACCCTGGACGAGGGGGGCCGGTTCCGGGTCCGCGGCCTCGTCGTGGGCCGCAGTCGCCCGGGCACGCTCGAGCTGCTGACGCCCCTGGGCGGCGTGACGATGACCGGCACGTCGTGGCTCGGGGGCGATCCCGCCGTCTCGCCGCGGATGGCCTACGACGGCAACGGCGCGACGTCCTGGGTGGCCGATCCCCGCGACGCCGAGCCCACGCTCACCGTCGACCTCGGCCGGGAGCGGACCCTGCGCCGGCTCAGGGTCACGCCGCCGGCCGGCGTTGCGGTGCGCCCCGACCACGCGGTGATCCGGGCCGAGACCGCGGACGGCGAGGTGGTCCGCCGGGTCGACCTGACCGGGTACGGCGGCTTCGAGCCGGTGCGCGCCCGCCGGCTCACGATCACCTTCGCCCGCTCGGCCGGTCGCGTGGGCGGCGCGCCGCTGGGCGTCGGCGAGGTCAGACTGGGCGGGGGCCGGGTCGCGTCGACGCTCGACGGGGGCGGCCCGACCGGCGCGGTGTGCGGATTCGGGCCGCAGCTGGTCGTCGACGGTCGCGTCGTGGACACCCGCGTGGAGGGCCTGATCGGCGATGTCGTCGCCGCCGGCCAGCTGGCGCTCGTGCCCTGTGACGACGCGGGCCCGCTGGAGCTCGCCGCCGGCCCGCACCGGGTCGAGCTCCGCTCGACCGAGCAGTTCCAGCCGGTCGGCCTGACCCTGGACTCCGTCGGTGGCGGGGCCGCTCCCGAGCGCGGCCCGACCCGCTCGCGCACGGTCCGGTTGCTGTCGTCGGACGACACCCGGGTCCGGCTCGACGTCGGCGCGGGGGAGGACGCGGTCCTCTCGTCGCCGCACAACGTCAACCTCGGCTGGGTGGCGACCGTGGACGGCCGCGAGCTCGAGCGGATCACCGTCGACGGCTGGGCCCAGGGCTGGGTGCTGCCGGCCGACGTCGCGGGCGAGGTCGAGCTCGTCTACGCGCCCCAGCGGGGCTACCTGATCGTCCTGGTCGCGGGCCTGGGCGTCCTCGCCGCCGTGCTGCTCGCGGCGCTGGGGATCCTCGTCGCCGGCGCGATCCGCCGCATCCGTCGCGGCCGGGACGCGCCGACAGCACCACCGCCCGCGTGGGACAGTGAGCCCCGCGCCGGCGTACCGCCGTCGCGCCGGCGGATCGTCGTCGCCGCGGTCGTCGCCGGCGTGGTGGCCGGCCTGGTGGGCGGCCCGGTCGTGGCCACGGCCGGCGCGCTCGGTGTCCTGCTCGCGCGGTGGCCGCGGTGGGTCCAGGCGCTCGTCGGCGCCCTGCTGCTCGGGGCGCTCG
Source organism: Nocardioides carbamazepini (assembly GCF_024614185.1). Lineage (GTDB taxonomy): Bacteria > Actinomycetota > Actinomycetes > Propionibacteriales > Nocardioidaceae > Nocardioides > Nocardioides carbamazepini. The sequence continues at coordinate 173,605 of NZ_JAHTLF010000008.1, read as the reverse complement.
TCGCCCTGGTGGTCGCGCTGGTCGACGCACCGCGGTTGCCGGCGCGGCCGGTCGACCTGGTGACCGGTGCGGCCCTCGCCCTCGGCTTCGCGGCCGTCCTGTCCCGGGGAACACCTCCGGAGCGATCGTGAGGCGACCGGGGACCGACCTCGCGGTGACCATCGCGATCACGGTGCTCGTGCTGGGCCCACTGCTCGTGGGCGGCGGCTACTGGCTGGTCGGCGACATGGTCTTCGTCCCGCACCAGCCGTGGAAGAGTGCCTGGCTCGGCCTGGACGGCTCGTTGCCGCGCGCGGTGCCGATGGACGCGCTCGTCTCGCTGGCGACCGAGGTGGTGCCCGGCGGTGTCGTCCAGCGACTGCTGCTCGTCGGCGGCTTCCTCGCGGGCGGCCTGGGCATCGGTCGGGTGGTGGGCGACCAGCGCTGGTACGCCCGCGCCGCCGCGATCACCCTCTTCTGCTGGAACCCATGGGTCTACGAGCGGCTGCTGATCGGGCAGTGGGCGATCCTCCTCGGCTACCTGCTGCTGCCCTGGGTGGCGCGGGCCGCGCTCCGGCTCCGTGCCGATCCGCGGGACTGGGGACCCGCCGCGGTGGTGCTCGTCCTGTCCGCGGTGTGCAGCCCGTCGAGCGGCCTGATGGCCATCGGCGTCCTCGCCGTGCTGTCACTCGGTCGCGACCGGCGGACCTGGTGGCGGGCCGCCGTCCTCGCCGTGGGTGCGAACCTGACGTGGGCGCTGCCGGCGCTGACGGCGACCACCGCCCGGGTGACGACGGAGGGCGTCTTCGAGGGCTTCGCCGCCCGCGCCGAGTCGGCGGCCGGTACGGCGGCCAGTGTGCTGTCCCTGGGCGGCATCTGGAAGACCTCCATCCTGCCCGCGGAGCGCGCCAGCGCGGCGGTGGTGCTGCTGTCGTGCGTGCTGAGCCTGGTGGCGCTGTCGGGGATCGCCCGCAGCGGACCGGATCGCCGGCGCTGGGCGCTCCTGGCCGCCGCGGCGCTCGTCCTCGCGCTCCTCCCGGCCGTGCCGGGCGGCAGCACGCTGCTGGAGCGGCTGGCCGACCCGCTGCCGGGACTCGCCCTGCTGCGCGACTCGCACCGGTACCTCGCGCCGCTGGGCCTGGTCCTGGCGGTCGGCTCGGCGCATGCGGTGGGGGCGCTGCGTGAGCGGATCCGGCCGGACACCCCGGCGCTGTGGAGCGCGGTCGTGCTCGCCGTGGTCGCGCCGCTGCTGCTCCTGCCGAGCCTGGCCTGGGGTGCCCTCGGGGAGCTGCAGCGCTCGTCGTACCCCTCGGCGTGGGGGGAGGTCGCCGGCCTGGTCGGGCCCGACGACACCACGGTCGTGCTGCCGTGGGTGGGGTCCTACCGCGGCTACGCCTGGAACCACCGGCGGGCCGTGCTCGACCCCGCGCCCCGGCTGCTGCCCGGCGAGGTGCTGATCGACGACCGCGTGCTGCTGGGCGGCGACCGGGTCGTCCCAGCCGAGGACCCGCGGGTCGTGGCGGTGACCGGTGCGCTCGCCGCCGCCGATCCCGCGGCCGCCCTGCGGGCCATCGGCGTGCGCTGGGTGCTCGTCGAGCGCGGCATGGGTGATCCGGAGGTACCCGGCGGCCGCGTCGCGTACGACGCCGGCGGGCTGCGTCTGGTCGACCTGGCCGCCGACGACGATGTGACGGATGTCACAAAACGGTCCGCCCGATCGCGCCAGATCGTCCTGTCGATCGGACATGCCTGCGCGTTTCTTTTGCTTTTGGCTGGTGCCGCATGGATACTCACGAGTAGGAAGTAACGGGCATCACATTCATGACAGTCATGGGGACTGATGCTCTGTGCCGGTCTTTGGGAGGGGATCTGCGCATGAACACGATCATTGCCACTGTGGTGGGGGCTCTCGCCTCGACCGTCGTTCTCGTCGCCGGTGTCAACGCCGCGCAGGGTGAGCACAAGCCCGTCAGCAACGCGAAGCTCTACAGCTACGCCGACCAGTAGGTCGCCCTTCGCCCGCGCCCGGTGACGTCCACGTCACCCAGGTGCGCGGGTTCGTCGCACGTCCCCGGGAGGGGGACGGGTTGAGCAGACGGCTTGGGAGGGTCCGATGCTGCAGATCGTCATTCCGGCGTACAACGAGGAACGCCGGCTGCCGCGCACGTTGCGCGAGCTGCGTCGTCATGTGACGGCGCACCGCGGCATGCTCGGCCGCGTGGAGGTGCTCGTCGTCGACAACGCGAGCACTGACCGCACCGCCGAGGTCGCGCGGGCCGCCGACTCCGGCGCCCTGCCCGTGCGGGTGGTGCGCTGCGCGCGCCGTGGGAAGGGCGCCGCCGTCCGGGCGGGCCTGCTGGCCACCGACGCGGAGCTGGTGTGCTTCATGGACGCCGACGGCGCGACCGGGCTCGACGCGATCGACCTGGCATGGCGCCAGGTGCTGCTGGGCGCCGACGTCGTGATCGGGTCGCGCGCCGTCGCCGGAAGCGAGACCGAGGCGCGGCACTGCCGCACCCGCTCGCTGGGCGCGGCGGCGTACCGGCGCCTGGCCGGCCGGCTGGTGCCCGGGATCGCCGACACGCAGTGCGGCTTCAAGGTGATCCGCGGAGATGTCGCCCGGCGCGCCGCGCGCGGCCTGCGGACCGCCGGCTTCTCCTTCGACGTCGAGCTCCTGGTGCGGCTCCGCGCGGCCGGGGCCGAGCTGCAGGAGATCCCGGTCTCCTGGACCGACGTGCCGGGCTCCACCTTCGTGCCCTCGAGGCACGGGGCGGCGGCCTTCGCCGAGCTGGCCCGGATCGCCTGGCGCTGCCGGTCGCTCGACCGGCCCGCGCCGGTGGCCGTCCCCACCCCCGTCGCCCTGGCGGGGAGCCACTGATGGCACCCGGCGAGCGCGACCTGACCGGCAGGCGAGTGGTCGTCGTCAACTGGCGCGACCTGGACCACTCGCTCGCGGGCGGGGCGGAGATCTACGCCTGGCAGTTCGCGCGCGCCCTGCACGAGGCGGGCGCCCAGGTGCACTTCGTGACCGCCCGTGACGAGGGCCAGGTCGCACGCGAGGTGCGCGACGGCATCGCCGTACGCCGCGGCGGGGGCCCGCTGACCTTCTACCCGTTCGTGCTGGCGTGGCTGCTGCGCCACCGCCGCCGGATCGACGCCGTGATCGACCCGGCCTGCGGGCTGCCGTCCTTCTCGCCGCTGGTCCTGCGCCGCGCGACGCCGGCTCTGCTGTTGGTGCACCACGTGCACCAGGCCCAGTTCGCGGCGCACTTCCCGGCGCCGGTGGCCGCCTTCGGTCGCTGGATGGAGCGGGTCGCGATGCGCCGCGTCTACCGGCGTCGAATGACTGCCGCCGTGTCCCAGTCGACCGTGGCCGAGATGCGCGAGCAGCTCGACTGGACCGGAGACATCCGGATCCTCGAGAACGGCGCGGACCTGCCCCCTGCCGACCGGACCGCCGACCTGCTGTCCCCGACGGCCAAGGACCCCGATCGGATCGTCGTCCTCGGCCGGCTGGTCACCCACAAGCGGGTCGACCTGGTCCTCGAGGCCGTCCGCCGCGCGCAGGGGAGGGCCGAGCTCGCCGGGCGCCGGTTGCGCGTCGACGTCGTCGGGCGTGGGCCCGAGCGGGACCGGCTGGTCGCGTTGGCCGCGGACCTCGGGCTCGCGGACCAGGTGACCTTCCACGGCTTCCTGCCGGCGGTGGAGAAGGACGCCCTGCTGGCCCGCGCGGCGGTGCACGTGTGTGCCTCCGACGCCGAAGGCTGGGGTCAGGCCGTGATCGACGCGGCCGCCCACGGCGTACCGACCGTCGCCCGCGACGTCCCGGGTCTGCGCGACTCGATCCGTCCGGGCGAGAGCGGCTGGCTGGTCCCGGACAGCCCGGACCCCGCCACCGTGGTCACCCGCCTCACCGAGGCGCTGACCGGTGCGCTGGCCGACGCCGCCGATCCTGGGACCCGGGTCCTGCGCGCCGAGGCGTGCCTGGCCTGGGCCCACAAGTTCGACTGGTCACAGATGCGCGCCCAGGCACGCGACCTGACCCTCCTGCTCCTCGGGCACGTGTCCACGCGGCCCGACCGTCACCACCCACGCGATGCTCGCGTGGCCGTCTGAGAGGTTCCTCGCCCATGCGCAGCAAACTCGCCGCCGTGTCCGTAGGACTCGGTGTCTTCCTGATCGTGGCGGCCGCCCTGGTCCGCTTCTACGCCTACCCGGTCCTCGCCACCGTCCCGCCCGACTACGAGGGCGTCACCGAGCTCGAGGCCGACGGGGCCGAGGTTCTCGACTACGGCTCCATCACGAGCTCGGGGCCGATCATCTCGGAGACCCACGATCTGGAGATCACCTCGAACACCGTCGCCGACTCCGGCGCGAAGGCTCCCGACGACGTCGCCGTGTGGGTCAACTCCACCACGGTCTACCGCGAGGACGGCTCCAAGTTCCAGCAGTCGCGTGAGCGGGCACCGTTCGACGCGGTCAGCGGTGCGGCCGTCGAGTGCGACGAGTGCGAGTCGTGGACCGAGGTCGCCGAGGGTGAGCGGGAGCCCGTCGTCCGCCAGGGCCAGATCTACAAGTTCCCGTTCGACACGAAGAAGAAGGACTACCCGGTCTGGGACAACAGCGTCGGCGAGGCGGTCGACGCGAAGTTCGAGGGCGAGGAGAAGGTCGACGGACTCAGCGTCTACAAGTTCGTCCAGCGCATCGAGTCGACGATGGTCGACACGCAGGAGTTGCCCGGGGACAAGTTCGGCTCCACACAGCCGTCAGTCGACGCCGAGATGTGGTACGGGATGACCCGCACGTTCTACGTCGAGCCGAAGACCGGCTCCCCGGTCAACCGGGTCGAGGACCGGGTCCAGGAGCTGCGGTACGACGGGGTCACCGTCCCTGTGTTCGTCGGCACCGTCCAGTACACCGACGCCCAGGTCGACGAGCTGGTCGACGACGCCAAGTCCAACGCCACCCTCCTGGGCGGCATGAAGCTGCTGTTCCCAGCCCTGCTGGTGCTGCTCGGCGCCGCGCTCGTCGCCGGTGGCCTGTTCCTCGGCCGGGCCGCGCGCCGGGGCCGCGACGGAGCTGCGCACCGTGATCAGGAGCTGGCCGGCGTCTGACCCGGACAATCAGGAGCATGCAGGAGATCAAGGAGCGGTTGCGCGCCTTCTACGACAGCCGGATCGGACTTCCGATCCCTGACGACGGGCTGGTGCTCGACGTCGGCAGCGGCGACAAGCCGTCGTGGCGCGCCGACGTACTGCTCGACCGCTACCCGGACGACGCGTACGCCGGGCAGCGGTCGGGCACCGGGCGGACTCGCGTCGACCGGCCGCTGTTCGACGCCGATGCCGCGGCGATGCCCTTCGCCGACGGGGTCTTCGACTACGCCATCTGCTCGCACGTCCTCGAGCACGTCACCGATCCCGTCGCCGTGGTGGGGGAGCTGACCCGCGTCGCGAAGGCCGGCTACATCGAGGTGCCCGAGGCCGCCGCGGCCAAGATCATCGACTTCCCCAGTCACCTGTGGTGGTGCCGCCTCGACCGCTCCACGGACCCGCCCACGCTGGTGATGGAGGCGAAGCGGGCGGCGAGCTTCGATCCCGAGATAGAGGCGTACCTGCGGCGCTCCGAGCTGGCCGATCCGGTGAAGCGGCTGATCGACAGCCGGCACCATCACAACGTCATCGCCCTGCGCTGGAGCGGCACCCAGCCGGTGCGCACCGAGGGGCGGCACGACCCCGACTTCGTGGAGCGCACGGTCAACGCCGAGGCGCACCACACCCGCGGCGGCGAGGCGATCGTGGCGCGCGCCCTGACGGCGGCGCTCACCTACCGCAAGCCGCGCCGCCGTACGCCGATCGCGTTCGACGATGTCGTGCGGCCCGACCTGCGTCGCGGGGACGGCGCGCTGCTCGAGCCGCGGATCTACCGCTTCGCCTGAATCTCGGGAGGCCGGTGGGCGAGGAGCACCAGGCTGACGCCGGGCAGCCGCTTGACCGGGAGCGCCCGCTCGACCGCGAGGGCGGTGCGCAGGCCGGTGTTGAGCACCGGGTGCACCTGCTCCATCTCGCTCTCGGCGGCGTGCTTGTTGCGTCGGCGGGCGCGGACCACGGGCCGGAGCAGGACATTCCACGACCGGAGGTCGTCGATCACCAGCCCGGCGCCGGTCACGAGGTCGGCAAGCTGCTGCCTCTCGTAGCGCCGGACGTGTCCCAGCGCGACGTCGTGGCCGCTCCACAGGGCCATGCCCGCCGGGACCGCCACCAGTGCGCGGCCTCCCGGTCGCAGCACCCGGGCGGTCTCGCGCGCGACGGCCACGTCGTCGTCGATGTGCTCCCACGCGTCGGTCGACATGACCAGGTCGACCGAGGCGTCGGCGACCGGCAGGTGCCGGCCGTCGCCCTGGAGCACGGGGATCCCGCGGGCCGAGGCGATGTCGGCGCCGGTGTCGGTGTACTCGATGCCGACCGCCTGCCACCCGAGCTCGCGCAGGACCGCGGTGTTGCCGCCCATGCCGCATCCGACGTCGATCGCGCGGCCCGTCGGCCAGTCGCGGACGGTGCGACGCACGAGGGCCCGCCGGGCGGCGTACCACCAGTGCCGGTGCTCGAGCGCGGCCGACTTGGCGATCTCCTCCGCGTCCACGCATCCACCCTAGTGACAACGGTCCCGCGGGCAGGCGCCCGCGGGACCGTTGTGTCGGTGTCGGCTGGATCAGCCGTGGCGGCTCGGGTCGGTCTTGCCCTTGATCTCCCGGCCGTCGCGGCCGCCGCCCCAGTCGGTGTCGGCGAGGGTCGGGTCGGTCTTGCGCTTCTTGAACCGCTTGTTCTTCGAGCCGGTGACCTCCTGGTGGTCGCTCAGCCCGTCGCGGTCGGTGTCGGCGCGGGTCGGGTCGGTCATCCGGACCTTGATCTTGTAGGTCCCGCCGTTGGCCTTCGAGCGGACGATCTTCTGCCCGATCTTGGTGCCGGTGACCTCCTGGAAGTCGGTCAGCCGGTCGCCGTCGGTGTCCTGGACGCAGGGGTTGGTCTTGACCAGGCCGATGGTCTTCGCCTTCCGCGGCTTGCCGCGGTTGGTGTAGTAGACCTGCTTGACCTCGATGCCGTTGACCTCGCGGCCGTCGGTCAGCCCGTCGCCGTCGGTGTCGGGCTTCAGCGGGTTGGTGTTGCTCGCGGCGCCGGTCACGGTGACGCAACCGGTCGGGCCGTTGACCTCCTGGCCGTCCCGGAGGCCGTCACCGTCGGTGTCCGCCTTGTTCGGGTCGGTGCCCGCCGTCTGCTCGGCGCCGTCGGTCAGCCCGTCGCCGTCGGTGTCCGGATTGTTCGGGTCGGTGCCATTCTCCGACTCCTCGCTGTCCGGGATGCCGTCGCCGTCGGTGTCGGTCGCCTCGGTGTCGACGGTGAAGGTCACCGTGTCGTCCGTGCCGGCGCCGTTGGCGTCGCCGTCGACCGTGACGCTGTGGCTGCCGTCGGTGAGGTCGGTGGTGGGCGTGTAGCTCCACATGCCGTCGGGGCCGACCGTGACGGGGACCGCGGCTCCGCCGTCGATGCTGACCCCGACGGTCGAGTTCGGCTCGGCCGTTCCCGAGATCGTCGGCGTCGCGTCGGTGACCGTGCCGCCCTCGGCGGGGGAGGTGATCGTCGTCGGATCGATCACGTCGTCGGCCGGGTCGAGCGGGTCGGTGCCGTCGTCGACCTCGTCGCCGTCGTCGACGGTGCCGCCGTCGGTGTCGGCGTCGTTGGGGTTGGTCGAGTGGTCGTTCTCCTCGCCGTCCAGCAGGCCGTCGTCGTCGGAGTCGTCGTCGGTCGGGCTGGTCGCCGTGCCGTCGTACTCGTTGCCGGCGCCCGAGACCTCGTCACCGTCGTTGATGGCGTCGTCGTCGGTGTCGGGGTCGTTCGGGTCGGTGTTGTGCTCGGCCTCCTCGGCGGCGGTCAGGCCGTCGTCATCGAGGTCGGTGTCGACGGTGAAGGTGGTGGTGTCGTCGACGCCGGTGCCGTTGGCGTCGCCGTCGGCGGTGATGGTGTGGCTGCCCTCGGTGAGGTCGGTGGTGGGGGTGTGGGTCCAGTTGCCGGTGCCGTCGACGGGGACGGTGATGGGGGTGCCGCTGTCGATGACGAGGGTGATGGTGGAGTCGGGCTCGGCGGTGCCGCTGATGGTCGGGGTGGCGTCGGTGACGGTGGTCCCGTCGGCCGGGGTGCTGATCACCGTGGCGGCGACCGGGTCGAGCGCGTCGCACTCGACGCCGCCGGTCGGCGCCGTCGCCTCGACGGTGCCGGCGCCGATGGCGAGGTCGAGGTCGGCGAGCTCGGCGCCGAGCAGGTCGGCCGAGAGCTGGACGCGCAGCACGGCGTCGAGCGCGCCCTTGCCGGTGGCTCCGGTCGAGGTGTCGGAGAAGTTCGCCAGCCCGACCTTGAGCGAGACGTTCGCCAGTCCGAGCGTGATCGGTACGTCGAGCAGGCCTCCACCCGCCGTGACCTCGGCGATCGGGAGGCCGGCGACGATGACGTCGGCCGTGAGGTTCGGGGTCACCACGCTGGCCGTGCCGGTGGCGCCGTCCGAGGTGGCTCTCGTCACCACGTCGTCGGAGAGCCGGATGGTGATGCCGCCGGCGACCGCGGTGAGGAGACGGACGTCGCCGACGGAGGTGCTGGTCTCGGAGACCATGTCGGAGGCGCCGTCGGCGTTCGCGTCGACCAGCTTGGTCGTGGTGGTTGCCTGGACCGCGTCCACCTGGGCCACGCCGCCCAGCAGGCCGACCGAGGCGAGCGAGGTGGTCGACCTGCCGAGCAGGCGCTCGTTGCCCACGGCCGGTGGGCACGCCGTCGCGCTCACGTAGTTGGCTTCGACGTCGCTGGAGATGAGCCCGAGGCTGGCCAGGACGGGAACCGTGACCGGGTCCAGCGGCCCCGACGCGGTGGCCGACGGCGGAGCCGCGACCGACGTCTCGTCGACCGTGATCGGCAGGCCGAGCAGGTCGGCGTCGAGGTTCGCTCCCGACGCGGTCACGTTGCCGGACGGTGCCGCGCTGTCGACCGCCGTCGCCGAGTGGCCGAGGGGCACCCGGGCGGCGTCGACGTCGAGCAGATCGGCGGGCACGTTCACGAGATCGGCGTGCGCCGATCCGCTGAAGGTGGCCGGCAGTGGGTCTGCGTGGGCAGGCGTGGCCATCGGCACGGACAGGATGAACGTCGCAGCCGTGGCGATGGACGTTCCGAGCAGCGTCGCGGACCTGATCCTGCGGCGCGCGTGAGACATAGACATGAGTGCTCCCTTTCAGCACGGTTCCCGAAGTCCTCACTATCGAGGCGCGGGGGCGCTCCGGGGGAGGGGGCCGGGCCGATCCGGAGGGTAATGAGGACCTAAGGCCTACCTGACCTGGCTCGGAATGACCATGGACGACTCAGGCGAGGAGGTCGGCGCCGAAGATCGCGGTCCCAGGGGTCAGCCGACCACGGGTGCCGGACCAGCCGCCCCACAGCCGCTCGTTCCCCTCGGGCCACTCCGGCTCCAGCAGCGTCGTGAGCCGGAAGCCCGCGCCGGCGAGCAGGGCGATCCAGTCGCCGAGGGTGCGGTGGTGCTCGACGTACGACGTTGCGCCGGTCTCGTCGTCGACCTCGACATAGGGCGTGCGGTCCCAGTAGGACTGGGTGGCGGTCAAACCCTCCTCGCCCGGGTCGTCGGGGAACATCCACCGGGTCGGATGGGTGATCGAGAACGCGAACCGGCCGCCCGGCCGCAGCACCCGCGCCGTCTCGGCCACCGCGACGTCGATGTCGGCCACGAACTGCAGCGCCCCGAAGGAGGAGAAGACGACGTCGAAGCTGGCGGCGGCGAAGGGGAGGGCGGTGGCGGTGCCCCGCACGCTGGGGACCACGACGCCGGTCGCGTCGTCGATCCGCCGCGAGTGCTGCAGCTGCCGATGGGACAGGTCGAGGCCGACCGCGCGGCCGCCCTGGCTGCTGACCCAGCGCGAGCACTGGCCGGCTCCCGAGCCGACCTCGAGGACCGCGCGATCGCGGACGTCGCCGAGGATCCCGGCGGCCGCCTCCGTCAGTCCCTCGGGCCCCCACACGAAGCCGATGTCGCCGAGGAAGCCGCCGTGGGTGGCCTGGTACTCGTCGGCGTACCGGTCCCAGTCGGCACCGTTGGCTCGACGCGACTCCTGCTCATCGGCGATGCGACGATGGGCGGTCACGGGGGGATGCGGCCACGCCGCAACGTCCTGGACGTCCTGCACGCTGTGAGGATAGTGCCCGCCGGTTGGACTCCCGCATGCGGCGGCGCGTACCCTGGAACGTCTGTGTCTCCACCTGCCCTCGTGCCGGCGGTCGCGCATGCGAACCATTCCGACTACTTCTGCCCACTCCAAGGACTGACCGACTACATGACGAGCACCCTCTCGACCCCGCTCTCGAGCCACTACGACGACAACGCGCCCCAGGTCGCGATCAACGACATCGGCTCCGAGGCGGACTTCCTGGCCGCCATCGACCAGACCATCAAGTACTTCAATGACGGCGACATCGTCGACGGCACCATCGTCAAGGTGGACCGTGACGAGGTCCTGCTCGACATCGGCTACAAGACCGAGGGCGTCATCCCCTCGCGCGAGCTGTCGATCAAGCACGACGTCGACCCGTCCGAGGTCGTCCAGGTGGGCGACAAGGTCGAGGCCCTGGTCCTCCAGAAGGAGGACAAGGAGGGTCGCCTGATCCTGTCCAAGAAGCGCGCGCAGTACGAGCGCGCCTGGGGCACGATCGAGGAGATCAAGGAGGCCGACGGCGTCGTCGAGGGCACCGTCATCGAGGTCGTCAAGGGCGGCCTGATCATCGACATCGGCCTGCGGGGCTTCCTCCCGGCGTCGCTCGTCGAGATGCGCCGGGTCCGCGACCTGCAGCCCTACGTCGGTCAGACCCTCGAGGCCAAGATCATCGAGCTCGACAAGAACCGCAACAACGTGGTCCTGTCGCGCCGTGCCTGGCTCGAGCAGACCCAGTCCGAGGTGCGCCACGGCTTCCTCACCCAGCTCCAGAAGGGCCAGATCCGCAAGGGCGTCGTGTCCTCGATCGTCAACTTCGGTGCATTTGTCGATCTCGGCGGCGTCGACGGACTCGTCCACGTCTCGGAGCTGTCCTGGAAGCACATCGACCACCCGTCCGAGGTCGTCACCGTGGGCGACGAGGTCACCGTCGAGGTCCTCGACGTCGACATGGAGCGCGAGCGTGTCTCCCTGTCGCTGAAGGCGACCCAGGAGGACCCGTGGCAGCACTTCGCCCGGACCCACCAGATCGGTCAGATCGTCCCCGGCAAGGTCACCAAGCTGGTTCCCTTCGGCTCGTTCGTGCGAGTCGAGGAGGGCATCGAGGGCCTGGTCCACATCTCCGAGCTGGCCGAGCGCCACGTCGAGATCCCGGAGCAGGTCGTCCAGGTCAACGATGACGTCATGGTCAAGATCATCGACATCGACCTCGAGCGTCGCCGGATCTCGCTGTCGCTCAAGCAGGCCAACGAGACCGCTGCCGCGGCGGACGTCGAGGAGTTCGACCCGACGCTGTACGGCATGGAGGCCACGTACGACGACCAGGGCAACTACATCTACCCCGAGGGCTTCGACCCGGAGACGGGCGAGTGGCTCGAGGGCTTCGACGAGCAGCGTGCGAAGTGGGAGGAGCAGTACGCCAAGGCGCACGCTCGCTGGGAGGCCCACGTCAAGCAGCAGGCCGACGCCAAGCAGGCCGAGATCGAGGCCGGCGACGCCAACTCGTACTCCTCGGCCCCGGCCGAGGACACCAGCGGAGGCTCGCTCGCCTCGGACGAGGCGCTCCAGGCGCTCCGCGAGAAGCTGACCGGCGGCGGCAACTGACCGACCGGTCCCCGCAGCACCACGAAGGCCCCGACCATCAGGTCGGGGCCTTCGGGCTCTCCGGCGCCGCTCAGATCGCTCGGCACGCTGCCGATCGGCTTGTCATGGGTGTCGTCCTTCGTCTGCTCCTGCCCGTTCTCGTACCCGCCCTCCTGCTGGGCACGGTCCTCGCCCCGGCACCGCCCGCGGGCGCCGCGGGATCGCCGGAGCCGGTGGTCGCGCTGACGGTGTCCGGAGCCGGCGTGGCGCTGAGCCCGGTGTTCGACCCGGCCGTCAGCCGGTACGCCGTCGCGACCACCGCGCAGACGGGCGGCCGCGTCGCCGTCACCGCCACGACCAGCGACCCGGCGGGCGTGGTGCGGGTGGATGGCGCGGTCGTGAGCGGACCGACCGAGGTCACCGGTCTGGCCGCCGGCGACGAGGTGTCGGTGACCGTGGACGACGCGGCGGGCCACCACGCCTACGCGTTGGTCTACCTGCCGAGCGGCTTCCCGGAGATCACCACGGCCGTCGACGGGCCCGAGACCACCGAGGGCCATGTCCTGGTCACGCTGGGCACCTTCGCCGCCGCCCTCGACCGCAACGGCGTCCCGGTCTACGTGCACGACTTCGGTCAGCCGGTCGCCGACCTCAAGCCCGCCCCGCACGGGCACTACACCCTGATGCGGCGACTGCCCGGGCCGGCGAGCGACTGGGACCTGGTCGAGCTGGACGCCCAGCTGCGCGAGGTGGCGGTCTCGCGGACCGTCGGGCTGGTGAACACCGACAACCACGACTCGATCCTGCGTCCGGACGGCAGCCGGCTCCTCCTCGCCTACGAGCCCGACGCCGGGACCGGATTCGTCGATGCGGTGGTCCAGGAGGTCGACGCCGCGGGCGAGGTGGTCTACACATGGGACAGCGGCGATCACCTCGATCGGGCGGAGACGACGGCAGGGGCTGCGAGCGACTGGGCGCACATCAACTCCATCGAGATCCTGCCCGGTGGCGACGTGCTCGCGTCCTTCCGCCACCTCAGCGCTGCGCTGCGCATCGCCTGGTCGGACCACGACGGTTACCAGCGGGGCGATGTCGTGTGGCGCTTCGGCGGACGGAGGAACGACTTCACCTTCGTCAACGATCTGCTCGGCGGCCCGTGCGCCCAGCACACCGTGAGCCGGCTGCCCGACGGGCATCTGCTCGTCTTCGACAACGGCTCGGTCGCGCTCGGAGCCACGCCGTCGTACTGCCTCGATCCGGGGGACCGCCTGGGCCCGACGGTGGATCGCGCCGTGACCCGGGTGACGGAGTACGAGCTCGACGAGACCACCCTGACCGCGACCCTGGTGCACACCTGGGACGAGCCGGGGCGCTTCGCCTACTTCGCCGGATCGGCCCGCCGACTCGCGGGCGGTAACACCCTCGTCAACTGGGCTGCCTTCCAGGGCGCACTGGTCAGTGAGGTCGCCCCGGACGGTCGGGTGGTCTGGGAGCTCGCGGCGCCGAGCACGCTGAGCTACCGAGCCGAGAAGGCCGTCGTCCCGGACCGGATCGATCCCGTGGTCGAGCTCGCCCTTCCCGGCGGGGGCGTCTATGAGGTGGGGGAGACCGTCGCACCGCGCGTGCGGTGCACGGACCGGGGCGGCTCGACGTTGCAGTCCTGCACCCTGTCGGCCACGGCCCTGGCGACCGGTGCGCCGGGCGAGCAGTCGGTGACGCTGACCGCGGTCGACGGTGCCGGGAACACCGCGACCGTCCAGCGTTCCTACGCCGTCGTCAGTGCTGCTCCGGCGGTCACGGTGCGCTCGCGCGGGGCCTGGCGGGCGCACCGGACGCTGCGCCTCCCGCAGCGCGGCGACGTGCGGCGCGCCGTGCTCCGGCTGGCCAACACCAGCGCCTGGCCGGCGGTGCTCACGCTGCGCGGATCACGCGCCGGGTCGGCATACCGGGTCCGCTATGTCGTCGCCGGCCGCGACGTGACGGCCGCGGTGCTGGCCGGCACCTGGCGCACGCCGCTACTGGCTCCGGGTCAGGACGCGCGGGTCAAGGTGGTGGTGACCCGGCGCGGCGCGCGGGCGGTGCCGCGGCGCTCGGTGCGGGTGGTGGCCGCGCGCTCGGACGCGCCGGCCTCGGCGAGCTCGCTGGCACTCGGCCTGCGCTCGCGGTGAGCGGCGGCCCGGTCGTCGGGGAGCTCGCGGCCGGCGGTCAGCCGGTCGTGACGCGCCCAGGTGACGAGTGCGGACAGGCCCGAGAGGAGCATGAGGGACAGAAGGAAGAGGAGCAGTGCGCTGGTCATGGCAGTAATCCTGCCTTCACCTGATTCCTGCCACCAGTGGCAGAAAGGCCGGTAACCGTTGATTCTCTGCCATACGCCTGCGATGGTGGTGCGGTGCTGACCAATGTGGCCGTGATCGCCTTCGACGGCGTCGCCCCCTTCGAGCTGGGGATCCTCTGCGAGGCGTTCGGGATCGACCGGACCGCCGACGGCGTGCCGGCGATCGACTTCGCGGTCTGCGCCGAGGACGACCGTCCGCTCCAGACCTCGATGGGCTTCACGATGCAGGCGAGCCACGGTCTCGACCGCGTGGCCGAGGCCGACCTGGTGGGCATCCCGGCGATCAAGCAGGCCGCCGCCTCGGACGCGGTCCTCGACGCGATCCGCGCCGCCCACGACCGCGGCGCCCGGCTGATGTCGGTGTGCAGCGGCTCCTTCATCCTGGGGCAGGCCGGACTGCTCGACGGGCGCGAGTGCACCACCCATTGGATGTACACCGAGCAGCTGCAGCAGCAGTTCCCCGAGGCCAAGGTGATCCCCGAGGTCCTCTACGTCGACAGCGGGCAGATCGTGACCGGTGCCGGCAGCGCGGCCGGACTCGACGCGGCGCTGCACATCTGGCGCCAGGAGTACGGCGCCGCCGTGGCCAATGTGATCGCACGCCGCGCTGTCGTGCCGCCGTACCGCGACGGAGGGCAGGCACAGTACATCGCCCGCGCCGTCCCCGACTGCGACGCCGACACGCTGCGCCCGCTGCTCACCTGGATCCTGGAGAACCTCGGTGAGGACCACTCCGTCGAGGCGCTCGCCAAGCGCGCCCTGATGTCGCCGCGCACCTTCGCGCGCCGCTTCCGCGACGAGACCGGAACCACTCCGCACCACTGGGTCACCCGGCAGCGGGTCGCCGCCGCGGAGGAGCTGCTCGAGCGCACCGAGCAGCCGGTGGAGTGGATCGCGGGCGAGGTCGGCTTCGGCAACGCCGCCACCCTGCGCCACCACTTCGTCCGGGTCCGCGGGGTCAGTCCGCAGAGCTATCGCCGCCAGTTCGCCTGCTGATCCGCTCCCTCGGACGGGACTCACCGAAGCCGGTTGGAGGTTTCTCCAATGTGCCTCGGCGACATTGGACGATCCGCCCCTGCCGGGGTGGTGGTGACCTGGCTCACCCTGGAGAGGTACGCAAGCCGTCCGGTCGACCAGCCGAGGAGCCGGCCGTGGGGGAGACGTCGCTCCGTGGCCGGGGCGGCCCGCCCTGTCCCTCGTGAGGAGCACCTGATGAACCAAGCGCACTACGACGTCATCGTGATCGGAGCCGGCTTCTCCGGACTGACCGCGGCCCGTGAGCTGGGGGAGGTGGGCAAGCGCGTGCTCGTCCTCGAGGCGCGCGACCGGATCGGCGGCTCCACCTGGTACCGCACCGACCTGCTCGGGGGCATCGGGCTGGAGATGGGCGGCACCTGGATCGTCCCGCAGCAGACCCACGTCTGGAGCGAGGTCGAGCGCTACGGCGTACCGATCCAGGACTCGGTGCTCCCGGACCGGATGACCTGGTCCGCGGGTGGGAAGGTGCTCGACACCCTGCTGCCCTGCACGCCGGCGGAGTACGGCGAGCTCGAGCACGCCGTCCGGCAGCTGCTCGCCGCGGGCGAGCGCCTCGACTGCACCCGGCCGC
Organism: Nocardioides carbamazepini; assembly: GCF_024614185.1. GTDB lineage: Bacteria > Actinomycetota > Actinomycetes > Propionibacteriales > Nocardioidaceae > Nocardioides > Nocardioides carbamazepini. The sequence continues at coordinate 157,843 of NZ_JAHTLF010000008.1, read as the reverse complement.
TGTCCGAGCAGGACCTGGCCGACCTCGACGTGCCGATCGAGCAGTGGGCCGACGACGTCGGCATGAAGGGCAACGCCCGCGAGCTGCTCATCTCGTGGTTCTGCGGATGCGCCAACGCCCACGAGTCGATCGGCTCGGCGCTCGACATCATCCGCTGGTGCGCCTCCATGGACAACTCGCTGTGGGGCATGGTCCAGGCCTCGGTGCTGGGCTACACGTTCACCGACGGCACCAGGTCGCTGGCCGACGCGATCCGCGCGGACCTCACCGACCTCGCCGGCGAGCTGAGGCTCTCGTCGCCGGTCCGGCGGGTCGTCCAGGACCCCGCCGGGGTGATGGTGACCTACGACGGCGGCACCGCGACCGCCGAGCGGGTACTGGTGACCGTGCCGATCGGCGTACTCAAGGACATCGACTGGGAGCCGGCGCTGCCGGCCGACAAGCTCGCCGCCTCGCATGAGAACCACGCCGGCCAGGGTCAGAAGGTGTGGGCCCTCGCGCGGAACGTGCCCGACGACATCAGCGGCTACGGGTGGGGCACGTCCTTCGACTACGTCGGCGCGATGCACGAGTCGCCCGAGGGCACCGTGCTCGTCTGCTTCGCCCCCGAGCACGACCGGGTCGACGCGAGCGACCTGTCCGACGTCCAGCGCGCGGTGCGGGAGTACTGCCCCGATGCCGTCGTCGTCGACGCCGCCACCCACGACTGGGTGCACGACGAGTTCTCCTACGGCACCTGGGCGACCTTCCGCGCCGGCCAGTTCGCGAAGTACGAGCGGGCCCTGGCCCGCCCCGAGGGCCGGATCCACTTCACCGGCTCGCACACCGCCAGCCGCTGGCGTGCCTTCATCGACGGGGCGATCGAGTCGGGCAAGCGCGGAGCGAGTGAGATCCTGGACGCAGCGTCCGTTCACGAGGAGGAAGGTGCAGCATGACCGTCGGACCCGTCGACGCGACCCAGGTCCCGCGCTACGCGGGGGACACCACTTTCGCCCGGCTGCCACGGCTGGCCGATGTGGGCGACGCGGACACGCTCGTCTGGGGCGTCCCGTTCGACGGCGGCGTCTCCTACCGACCCGGCGCGCGTTTCGGCCCCAACCACATCCGCCAGTCCTCGCGGCTGCTGCGGCCCTACAACCCGGCGCAGGACAGCGAGCCGTTCGTCCGGGCCCAGGTCGCCGACGCCGGTGACCTCGGCGTCAACCCGTTCTCCCTCGACGAGGCGATCGCCGCCGTCGAGAGCGGCGCCCGCGAGCTGTCCGGCACCTCCCGCACCCTGCTCACCATCGGCGGCGACCACACCATCGCGCTGCCGCTGCTGCGGGTCCAGCACGAGCGGCACGGGCCGGTCGCCGTCCTCCACTTCGACGCGCACCTCGACACCTGGGACACCTACTTCGGGGCGCCGTACACGCACGGAACGCCGTTCCGGCGCGCCTCCGAGGAGGGCCTGGTCGACTTCTCCCATGCGATGCACGTGGGCCTCCGCGGCCCGCTCTACAGCAAGCTCGACCTCGACGAGTCCGAGGAGCTCGGCTTCTCCGCCGTCCACGCCCGCGACTTCGTGCGCTCGCCGATCGACGACATCATCAACCGGATGCGCGAGCGCCTCGGCGACCGCCCGGTCTACGTGTCGCTCGACATCGACGTCCTGGACCCCGCCTTCGCCCCCGGCACCGGCACCCCCGAGGCCGGCGGTCTCTCCAGTGCCCAGCTGCTCGAGGTGCTCCGCGGCCTGGAGGGGCTCAACGTGGTCGGCGCCGACATCGTGGAGGTGTCCCCGGCCTACGACCATGCCGAGATCACCGGCATCGCTGCCGCGCACGTCGCCTACGAGCTGCTCTCGGTGCTGCCGGGCAAGCCTGTGTGAGGTCGTCCGGGGTTGTGTCGTACCCCTGTTGTTGGGTTGGGGCATGGTCACTGATCGGGCGGTGGTCGACTTGTCGGCCGGAGAGGTTCTCGACTTTGTCGAGGCCCAGCATGCTGCGCGCCTGTCAGCTGAGCGGGAGATCTTGAGGGCGGCGTATCAGTGGGCGGTGTTGCATTCCCCGGACCGACTCCCGCCCACGGACCGACGGGGCAGGCTGCGGGCGAGGCGGGCTGGTGGGGTCGGGACGCCGTTGGTCACCGAGCACGCCGCAGCAGTGTTCGGGGCCCGGGTCCAGACCAGCCCCTACGGTGCGCGGCGGTTGATCGCCGACGCCGTCGACCTACAGCTACGGCTGCCGCGGTTGTGGGCCGGCGTGGAGGCAGGCACGGTCCGGGTCCCGCATGCGCGTCACGTCGCCGACGCCACCCGCGACCTCGCACCCGACGAAGCGGGGTGGGTCGATGCCGAGGTGGTCGAGGTCGCGGACGGTCGTCTGGCGTGGTCCCGGTTCGAGGCCCTGGTCGAGGGCAAGGTCGCTACCGCGGCCCCCGAACTCGCCCGTCAGCGTGAGGACGCGGCCGCGAAAGAACGGTGTGCCCGGTCCTCGCGGGTCAACAAGCACGGCATGAGCACCCTGATCATCAAGGCCGATGCCCTCACCATCGCCGGCATCGACGCCGCGGTGACCGCGGTCGCGGAGAGGTTGACCGAGTCGATGCCCGACAGTGTCGTGAACGACCGCCGGGTCGCGGCCGCAGCACTCCTGCTGAACCCAGCGGCTCGTCCCGATCTGTCGGTGGGTCCGGTCAAGGTCCGGGCCAAGGTCTACCTCCACCTCGCACCCCAGACACCCATCGCGCGTGTGGAGGGGCACGGGCCACTCACGATCGGCCGGGTCGTGGAGCTGCTGGACGCCACGGCCGCGAAGGTCCAGGTCACCCCGGTGCTCGACCTGGCTGGGATGGCACCGGTCGATGCCTACGAGATCCCCGCCCGCCTCCGCGAAGCAGTGCACCTGATCCACCCCGCCGACGTGTTCCCCTACGCGGCCAACACCACCCGCCGCATGGACCTCGACCACGCGATCCCCCACAGCCAGGGCGGCGCCACCAGTGTCGACAACCTCGGACCGTTGACCCGGACCCATCACCGGATCAAGACCCACACCGGGTGGGAAGCCCGACATCCGTTCCCCGGGATCGTGATCTGGCGCGATCCCTACGGGGCCCACTACCTCATCGACCCGACCGGCACCAGACACCTCACCCCCACCCCCACCGCCAACAGCACCAACAGCGGCAGCGGTGGGACAGGCAGCCGGGTCGACATCATGGTCACCCAGCTGTTCCTGGACTATGCGGCCTAGCCGCCATGGCTTAGTAGCCGACGAGTTTGGGTTGTGCCTCGACCGCTCGCAGTGGTTGGCCGGGTCCGTCGATGGTGACGGTGCCGGGGATGGTCTGCCACGGTCCGGTCGCGATGCGGTAGCGGCCGGTGTAGGTGGTGGACAGGCTGGGCAGGTAGTCGCCCTTGCGTAGGTAGCTGTGGGTGATGGTGAGGTCGGGGTAGGGCGCCCCGGGCTCGGTGGTGCTGGTGGACTGGCCGTCGCCGAAGTTCCAGGCGAAGGACGCCGGGGTGGCCTCGAGGGTGACCTGCTGCCCGAGCAGGGTGAGGCTCGTGCTGATCGGTGTGGTGCTGGTGGTGTAGAAGTTCGTCTTGAAGTTGACCAGGGTCAACCCGTCAGGCGGCTGGATGGCGAGGGCCCCGGCCGGCAGCTTGAGCTCTGCGAAGGCCCTCTGGACGTCGGCTGCAGTAATCGCAGGCAGGTCGACTTCGCTTGACGAGCAGTACGTCACGCTAGAACTCGGTTGGCCCGAATCCCGGATCGGCTGCGCGCTGTCGCAGGCGAAGTCGCCGATGAGAATCGCGGGCTCGGCTGCGGTTGCCGCTTGAGGGCCGTCAGTGCTGCCCTGGCTCGCTTCTGATTTCTGGGCAGAGTCAATCAGGAAGCTGTTGGATCCTGCGCTGCCTGACACCGCCGGTGGAGGAGGTGCGGGATCCTCGCCATCCACGATGATCCCGGCGGCCGCGATGACGCTCACCGTAACGGCGACAGCGAGAAGCATGTCAGTGGAGGTCCAGTGCGTCGGTCCGCCAGGCAACATTGTCAACCCACAGGATGTAGGCAGTGAACCTGTTGGTGCCCGCAGTGCGATCTTCCTGGCTGCCGTCACTGCGCACGATCGTCTGCGGGTCATGAGAAATATCGAGTTCGAGCCTGAAACCAAAAGCGGCGCTGTTGTCCGTCGTTAGCGTCCCGATATCAGTGATCTCAACGACGTTGACGCCTCCCTCGAGATGGCCGCCTGAGCGGTAGAGGTCGCGTAGGTCGTTGACTAGGCCACTGCAAACATCGCATGTGCGTGCAGACGCTGCCTTGAGTGCCTTCACATCGCCCGTGGCCTGCGCGTAGTTGATCAGGTCCCAGTAGTACGTGATGAACGCGCGGGCGCCGTCCTCACTCGCCTGCTTCGCCGCGTCCGGGAGCACCGGCTCAGTGGGCTCAGTGAGTTCGGTGGCCGTCGGGGAGGGCGGGTCCATCGTCCCGGTCGGGCTCCACGTCGAGGACGGGTCGCGGGGGTCGGGGTCGTCGCCGGTGCAGGCGGCCGCGGAGAGGAGCAGGGCCAGCGTGGCGGCGAGCAGGCCGAGGGCCGGTGGGCCGCCGGCGGTGCGGTGGGTGCGCATGGGTCCTCCCGAGTTGTGCAGCGCCCGGACCGGGGACGCGCTCGCGACGCTATCTCGATCCGGGCGACTGACGCCACCGAGGAGACGGCCGGCTGTGGAGGACCCGCCGGGTTCAGCGCTTCACCAGGTGCGTGCCCAGACGCAGTACTCGGCGGCGCGCAGCCGGTCCAGTGCCTCCGTCGAGAGCGGGTCGGCGGCGTCGATCACGACGTACCCGAGGCCATCCTTGGTCGACAGGACCTGGTCGATGACGTTGTCGCCGGCCTCGGCGAAGGTGGCGTTGAGGTCGGCGAGGACGCCGGGCACGTTGCGGTGCAGCAGTCCGAGACGTCGGCCGGCCGGCAGCTCGGGCGGGAGGACGGCGGGCAGGTTGACGGAGAGCGCGGTGCTGCCCTCGAGGGCGAAGCGGGCGAGCTTCTCGGCGACGAACCAGCCGATCTCCTCCTGCGCCTCCTGCGTCGACCCCCCGATGTGCGGGGTCAGGATGACGTTGTCGAGGCCGCGCAGGACGGAGTCGAACGGGTCGCCCTGGGCCTTCGGCTCGGAGGGGAAGACGTCGACCGCGGCGCCGGCGATGTGGCCGGAGATCAGGTGATCGCGCAGTGCTTCGTAGTCGACGACCATGCCGCGCGAGGCGTTGATGAACATGGCCCGCGGCTTCATGGCGGCGAACTCGGTGGCACCGAAGAAGCCGGCGTTGCCCGGCCGGCCGTCGACGTGGAGGCTGACGACGTCGGAGACCGCCAACAGCTCCTTGAGGGTGCGCACGCGCCGCGCCGTACCGTGCGCGGGTCGGTCGGCGGTGTCGTAGAAGACGACGTTGAACCCGAGCGCCTCGGCCACGGTCGAGAGCTGCGTGCCGATGTTGCCGTAGCCCACGATGCCGAGCGTCCGCCCGCGCACCTCGTGGCTGCCCTTGGCCGACTTGTCCCACACGCCCTCGTGCATGCGCTGGGTCTTCTCGGGGAGGCGGCGCGCGAGGGCGATGATCTCGGCGATGACGAGCTCGACGACGCTGCGGGTGTTGGAGTACGGCGCGTTGAAGACGCCCACGCCCTTGGCGGCCGCCGTCTTCAGGTCCACCTGGTTGGTGCCGATGCAGAAGCACCCGACCGCCACGAGGTCAGGCGCCTCGTCCAGGACCTTGGCCGTCACGTTGGTGTTGGAGCGGACGCCGAGCAGGTGCACACCAGGCAGCGCGGCGATCAGCTCGTCCTCGGACAGGGAGCCCGGGCGCAGCTCCACCTCGTAGCCGCGGTCCTCCAAGATCTCGACGGCGGCAGGATGGATGTTCTCGAGCAGCAGAGCCTTCACGGCAGAACCTTACGGGGAGTGGCGGGTCGCGGTGGTCCGGGGCCGCGTTGGTGAACAGGTGGCGTGGGTCACGGCGTCGCAGTGGCGTCCGTCGGCTCACGCGTTCGCACCGCCGTCGACGACGATGGCGGTCCCATTGATGTAGGCGCCTGCCGGCCCGGCGAGATGGGCGACGGTGGCGGCGATCTCTGCGGTGGCCGCATAGCGACCGAGGGGGATGACGGCGCGTTCCGCGTCGGCATGCTCGGCGTCGGCGGGGTTCATGTCCGTATCGGTGGATCCCGGGTGGACGAGCACGGCGTTGATCCCGCGGGGGCCGAGGTCACGGGCGAGCCCGCGGGTGAAACCGACCAGCGCCGACTTGCTCATCGCGTAGAGCGCGAACCCCGGCGCCGGCACCCGCTCGGCGAGATTGCTGCCGATGCTGATGATTCGTCCACCCGATTGCATGTGGGGGAGCGCGGCGCGGACGGCGACGAAGACCGCTTGGACGTGCACCGCCATCGTGTCGGCGAAGTCATCGATGGTGAGATCCTCGATCGGCCCGTGGGCGAGGATCCCGGCGTTGTTGACGAGCACGTCGATGCCTCCGAGCATCGACGCCGTTCGTGCCACGGCGTCCTCCACCTGGTCTGGATCGCGCATGTCGGCTCGGACGGCATGCGCGATCACGCCTCGACGTCGAGCCGCCTCGACGACCTGGAGGGCCTGGGCCTCCGATGCCGAGTACGTCACGACGATGCTGGCGCCCTCGGCCGCGAGCCGTGTCGCGATCGCGGCGCCGATGCCCCTGCTTCCCCCGGTGACCAGCGCTGTCCTGCCCTCGAGTGTCCTCATGTGTCCTCCGTCGCCGTATTCTGTAGTGAACGTTGCAAAATAAGCCTTGCATGCGAGGATGGGCGACGCGAGAGGGGGTGACTGTTGGGGAGACGAGGACGGCCGCGGGCCTTCGACCGGGCTGCCGCACTGCGCACCGCGATGGAGATGTTCTGGCGCCACGGCTATGAGGGCGTCTCGATCAAGATGCTCGAGGAGCGCCTCGGCATCGCGGCCACGAGCCTGTACGCGGCCTTCGGCTCGAAGGACGCGCTGTTCGATGAGGCCGTGGAGATGTACGACCCGGACGGGGCGACCCCGACCGACCGAGCGCTGCGCCTGCCCCATGTCCGCGAGGTGGTCGAGGCGCTCCTGCGGGACAACGCCGAGGCCTACGTCGATCCCACGACGCCCGCGGGATGCATGCTCGTGGTGGCCGCGGTGAACCTGTCGTCGGGGCACGATCACGTCGGCGAGAAGCTGGCCGCGCGGCGGCGGCGCGACAGTGAGAAGATCCGCCGGCGCATCGAGCGGGCCGTGCGCGACGGCGAGCTCCCGCGGCGCATGGATCCCGCTCGGGCCTCGTCCTATCTCGTGACGGTGCTGCACGGACTGTCGATCCAGGCTCGCGACGGCTGCACCAGGGACGAGGCCGTCGGCATCGTCACCGCGGCGTTGGGGGGCTGGGATGCGCTCGTCGACGACGCGGCGGCGCTGAGCCGGTCCTGAGGCCGCGTGGCGTGAGCTGAATCGCGTGTCTGACTCAGCTCCAGTCGACGCTGTAGTAGCGCGTCTCCTGGTACTCGCGGATGCCCTCGTGGGCACCCTCGCGACCGATGCCGCTCTGCTTGACCCCGCCGAACGGCGCGGAGGGGTCGGAGACGATGCCGCGGTTGATGCCGACCATGCCGGCGTCGATCCGCTCGGCGAGGCGCAGCGCGTCCTGGAGTCGACCGGCGTACACGTAGGCGGCCAGCCCGAACTCGGTGTCGTTGACCGACGCGAGCAGCTCCGCCTCGTCGGTCCAGGTGACGATCGGCGCGACCGGCCCGAAGATCTCCTCGGACAGGATCGGCGCGCCGACGGGTACGTCGACCAGGATCGTCGGCGGGAAGAACCAGCCCTCCGCGGGGACGGTGCCCTGGACGGCGACCTTCGCACCGTCGGCGACGGCGGCGTCGACCAGCTTGGCGATGCCGGTGAGCGCCTTCTCGCTGATGACCGGCCCGATCTGGTTCGCGGAGTCCGCCGACGGACCGACCTTGAGCGCCTCGACGGCGGCCCCGAACCTCTCCACGAACTCCGAGACGACGTCGGCATGCACGTAGAACCGGTTGGCGGCGGTGCAGGCCTGGCCGCCGCCGCGGAACTTCGCGATCATGGCGCCGGCCACGGCCGCGTCGATGTCGGCGTCGGCGGTGACGACGAACGGCGCGTTGCCGCCCAGCTCCATGCTGGAGTTGAGGACACGGTCGGCCGCCTGGCGCAGCAGCGTACGACCGACGCCGGTGGAGCCGGTGAAGCTGACCTTGCGGACGCGGGGGTCCTCGAGCCACGTCGTCACGACCGCGGCCGCATCGGTGGTGGGGACGACGTTGACCACGCCGGTGGGCACGCCTGCCTCGAGCAGGATCCTCGCCACGGCCAGGGCCGTCAGCGGGGTCTCCGCGGCCGGCTTGAGGACGACCGTGCAGCCGGCGGCCAGGGCCGGCGCGATCTTGCGGGTCGCCATCGCGGCGGGGAAGTTCCACGGCGTGATGAGCGCGGCCACGCCGACGGGGGCGTAGGTCACCAGGGTCTTGGCGTTGCCGGCCGGTGCGTCGCCGTACGTGCCCTCGCCGCGCACCGCCTCCTCCGAGAACCAGCGGAAGAACTCGGCGGCGTAGGTCACCTCGGCGCGGGCGTCGGCGACGGACTTGCCGTTCTCCGCCGCGATCAGGCCGGTGAGCAGGTCGGTGTCGCGGACCATCAGGTCGTAGCAGCGACGCAGGATCTCGGCCCGGGTGCGGGCAGGGGTGGCCGCCCAGCCCGGGAAGGCGGCGGCCGCGGCGTCGACGGCGGCGCTCGCGTCCGCGACGGTGCCGTCGGCGACGGTCTCGATGACCAGGCCGGTGGCCGGGTCGTGGACCTCGAAGGTGGTGTCAGACATGGTGCTCTCCTCAGATCACGGGTAGAGGCCGCGCAGCTGGTGCGCCTGGGCCACGCGCTCGACGGCCAGGCACGTCGCCGCCGTACGCAGGGGGACGTCGAGCCGGGTGGCGGCGGTGTTGACCGAGTCCCAGGCGGCGAGCATCCGCTCGGCCAGCCGGTCCTCGACCTCGTTCTCGCTCCACCAGTAGGCCTGGTTGGCCTGCACCCACTCGAAGTAGGACACGATCACGCCACCGGCGTTCGCCAGGATGTCCGGTACGACGAGCCGGCCGGCCTCCTGCAGGATCCGGTCGGCCTCGGGCGTGGTGGGCCCGTTCGCGCCCTCCACGATCACCTGGGCCCGTACCCGGCTCGCGTTGTCGGCGCGCAGGACGCCCTCGACGGCGGCGGGGACGAGCAGGTCGACCTCGGCCTCGAGCACGGCCTCGGCGGGCACCGCGTCGCCACCAGCGAAGCCGACGACCGAGCCGGTGGCGTCGACGTGCGTCTCCAGTGCCGGCACGTCCAGCCCGGCGGCGGAGTGGACGGCGCCGTACTGGTCGGACACGGCGAGGACCCGGGTGCCGGCGTCGGCGAGGAAGCGGGCGGCGTAGCGGCCGACCTTGCCGAAGCCCTGCACGGACGCGGTGGCGTCGGCGGGGTCGATGCCGCGCGAGAGCAGCGCCGCGATGGCCACGTGGACGACGCCGCGCGAGGTGGCGGTGGCGCGACCGCGCGAGCCGCCGAGGCTGATCGGCTTGCCGGTGGTGACGCCGAGGACCGTGTGCCCCTGCTGGACGGAGTAGGTGTCCATCAGCCAGGCCATCGTCTTCTCGTCGGTGCCGATGTCGGGCGCCGGGATGTCGCGCTCGGGCCCGATGAGGGGGCTGATCTCGCTGGTGTAGCGCCGGGTGACCCGCTCCAGCTCGGCCTGCGAGTAGTTGCGCGGGTCGATCGTGACGCCGCCCTTCGCGCCGCCGTAGGGCACGTCGAGCAGGGCGCACTTCCAGGTCATCCACATCGCCAGCGCGCGGACCTCGTCGAGCGTGACGTCGGGGGAGTAGCGCAGCCCGCCCTTGGCCGGGCCGCGGGAGAAGTTGTGCTGCACGCGGTGGCCGACGAACAGCTCGGTGGTGCCGTCGTCGCGGCGCAGCGGGATGCTCACGGTCACCTCGCGGCGCGGGGTGGCGAGCATCTGGTAGAGGCCCTCGTCGTACCCGAGCAGCGTGGTGGCCTCCCGCAGCTGGGTGCGGGCGTCGGCCAGCGGCCCGGTCGCCCCCAGGGATGCATCGAGGGTGTCGGGCTCGTGGAGCGTGGTCATCAGCTCACCTGGTCGATCGTGGCGAAGATCCCGGCCAGCAGGTCGAGGGCCTCGGCGAGCAGGTGGTCGGGCATGGACAGCGGCGGGAGGAAGCGCAACACGTTGCCGTAGGTGCCGCAGGTCAGCACGACCAGACCCTGCGCGTTGGCGGCGGCGGCCACCTTCTTCGTGAGGTCGGCGTCGGGGTCGGTCGTGCCGGCCCGGACGAGCTCGACGGCGATCATGGCCCCGCGGCCTCGGACCTCGCCGATGCGCGGGTCACTCTCCTGCAGCGCGGCGAGCCGCTCGGTCATCGTCTTGCCGATGGTGCGGGCGCGGTCGACGAGGCCCTCGGCCTCGATCGTCTCGAAGACGGCGAGCGCGGCGGCGCAGGCGAGCGGGTTTCCGCCGTACGTGCCGCCGAGGCCGCCGGCGTGGGCGGCGTCCATCAGCTCGGCACGGCCGGTGACGGCGGCGAGCGGGAGACCGCCGGCGATGCCCTTGGCGGTCACGATCAGGTCGGGTACGACGCCCTCGTGGTCGCACGCGAACAGCTCGCCGGTGCGGGCGAAGCCGGTCTGCACCTCGTCGGCGACGAAGACGACGCCGTTGTCGCGGCACCACGCGGCCAGCGCCGGTAGGAAGCCGTCGGCCGGGACGATGAAGCCGCCCTCGCCCTGGATCGGCTCGATCACGATGGCGGCGAGGCTCTCGGCCCCGACCTGCTTCTCGATGACGTCGATGGCCTGACGCGCGGCCTCGGCGCCGTCGCGGCCGCCGTCGCGGAAGGGATAGGACAGCGGCGCGCGGTAGACCTCGGAGGCGAACGGGCCGAAGCCCTTCTTGTACGGCATGTTCTTCGCCGTCATCGCCATCGTCAGGTTGGTGCGTCCGTGGTAGGCGTGGTCGAAGACCACGACCGACTGCCGACCGGTCGCGGAGCGGGCGATCTTGACCGCGTTCTCGACGGCCTCGGCGCCGGAGTTGAAGAGCGCCGAGCGCTTCTCGTGGCTGCCGGGGGTGAGCTCGTTGAGCTTCTCGGCGACAGCGACGTAGCCCTCGTACGGGGTCACCATGAAGCAGGTGTGGGTGAACTCGGCGACCTGGCGGGTCACCGCCTCGACGACGCGCGGCGCGCTGTTGCCGACCGTGGTCACGGCGATGCCGGAGCCGAGGTCGATGAGCTGGTTGCCGTCGGCGTCGACCAGGATGCCGCCACCGGCGGCGACGATCTGGACCGGCAGGCCGACTGCGACGCCCGAGGCGACGGCCTTGGCCTTCCGCTCGGCGAGCTCGAGCGAGCGTGGGCCGGGGATGGCGGTGACCAGGCGTCGCTCCTGCGTGATGCTGGGGCCGCCGGTGGGCTGCTGGCTCATGGGTGTCCTCCGTGGAAGCGGGTGCCCGGGGTCGCCGGGGTGTTGTGACGAAGGTAGGACGGAGGGCGGTGGTCCGCCATGCCTCGTGTGCACAATCTCTGCTTTGCAATTGTGCAAGAATCGCATCGTGGTGACGGTGGCCGACCTGGTGGCGGTGCGGAGCCTCGGACTGCGCGCGGTGCACGAGGTCGACGGCCCCGCGTTGCGCTGGGTGGCGACGAGTGAGCTGGCCGACCCGACGCCGTACCTGGAGGGTGGGGAGCTGCTGCTCACCACCGGCCTGGGCACCCGCGGCTGGAGCGACGAGTGGGAGCCCTACGTCGACCGCCTGGTCGCGGCGGGCGCCGCCGCGCTCGCCGTCGGTGTGGGCCTCACCCACGACCGGCTGCCCGACCGGCTGGTCGCCGCCTGTCGGTCCCGTGGCCTGACCCTGTTGGAGGTGCCGCGCGCGACCCACTTCGTCGCGGTGTCCCGGGCCGCGGCCGAGCTGCTGCAGGACCAGGAGGCCGCGACGACCCGGCTCGCGCTCGACCTGCAACGGCGGCTGACCCAGGCCGCGCTGGGCCTCGACCTCCGGCCGCTGTTGGAGCGCCTGGCCCAGCTGCTCGACGGCGCGGTGGCGCTGGTCCATCGCGACGGCGAGCCCGAGGAGGGCCCGTTCGGCGGCCACCCCGAGCGGCTCGACCTGGAGCTGGTGCGTACCGAGGTGGCCGGCATCCGCGGCCAGGGCCTGGGTGCCGTCTCGAGCACGGTCTCCAGCACCGACCACGGTCAGGTGGCCACCGTCGTGCGGCCGATCGGCCTGGCCGGGAGGCCGGAGCAGTACCTCGCCGTCGCCGCGCCGAACGGTCTGGGTGACCCGCTGCGGGCCGCGATCAGCACTGCCGCCGTCCTGCTCAGCCTGGCCGTCGAGCGGCGGGCGGAGCGCCGGTCGGCCGAGCGGCGGCTCCGTGGCCGGGCGTTGGAGCTCCTCGTCGCCGGCGACCTGCGCTCCGCCGAGGTGCTGCTCGACGCCGCGGAGGGTGGCGACGCCGTACCGGACCGCCTGCGGGTGCTGCGCATGACCGGCAGCTCGGACGCGCTCGGGGACGCCCTCGACCGGCTGGAGGAGGGTCTCGCCGACGAGGGCGTGCTGGCCGGCCTCGTCGACGCCGAGCTGGTCGCGGTCGTCGCGCCCGCGCGCGTCCCGGCCGTGCTCGCCGTGGTCACCGGCGCCGGACTGCGCGCCGGTGTGGGCCGGGCCACCACCGCGACCGACGCCCGCCGCAGCGCCGAGTCCGCCGGGCACGCGCTCGACCGCACGACCACCGCGAGCCCGGTCCGCCGCTGGGAGGACGTCGCCGATGCCGGCCCGCTCGCGCTGGTGCCCGAGGCGCTCGGCCGCGAGTACGCCGACACGCTGCTCGCCCCGCTCGACGCCGAGCACCGGGCCACCCTGGCCGCCTTCCTGCGCCATCACGGCTCCCGCGGCGCCGTCGCCGACGACCTCGGGGTGCACCGCAACACCGTCCGCAACCGGCTGGTCGAGATCGAGCGGCTCAGCGGACTCGATCTCGACGACCCGGCCGCGCGGGTCGGCGCCTGGCTGGCGCTGGCGCTGGCGCCCGAGCAGCCCCCCGAGCAGCCCTAACCGAGCTCGGTCCGCCGGACCTTGCCGGTCAGGGTCCGGGGGAGCTCGTCGAGGAAGGTGTAGTCCTTGGGCCGCTTCGGCGGCGCCAGCCGCTCGCGGGCGAAGGCTCGGAGGTCCTCCTCGGCGGGCCCGTCGGGGTCGATGACGACGGCCGCGCGGACGCGCTGCCCCCAGTGCGGGTCGTCGACGCCGTACACCGCGATGTCGGCGACGCCCGGACAGGCGCCGAGCACCTGCTCCACCTCCGTCGGGTACACGTTGACGCCACCGCTGATGACCAGGTCCTCGCGGCGTCCGTCGAGGTACAGGTAGCCCTCGGCGTCCAGGCGTCCGAGGTCACCGACCGTGAACGCGGCTCCCTCCGGCGTCTCGCGCCACGCGGCGGCGGTCTTCTCCGGCGCCCCGAAGTAGGTGAACCGCGCGAACGGCGGCACCGTGCACCAGATCGTGCCGTCCGGGTCGGTGCTCAGGGTGCGGCCGGGACGCGCGCGCCCGACGGTGCCGGGGCGAGCCAGCCACTCCTCGCTGCGGCATGCGGTGAACTGGCCCTCGGTCGATCCGTAGAACTCCCAGGTGGAGCCGTCCGGGAACGCCTCGACGAGGCGGTGCTTGAGGTCGGTCGGGCAGGGCGCGCCGGCGTGCGCGACGAGCCGGAAGCAGGACAGGTCGGGTGCGCCGTGCTCGTCCCAGTGCCGGAAGAGACGCTGCAGGTGGGTCGGCACGCAGAACATGGTGCTCGGCCGCTCGGCCTCGATCGCCGCCGTCACCGCTGCCGGGTCGAACGGCCCGGGGATCACCATCCGGCCGCCCGCCAGGATCGTTCCCATCGCGAAGCGCAGGGGCGCCGAGTGGTAGAGCGGGCTCAGCACCAGGTTGACGTCGTCGGGGCCGAAGCCCCACAGGTCCCGCTCCTCGGCGACCAGCGCGGCGGCGTCCTCCGGTGACAGCAGACCGGAGTAGACGCCCTTCGGCACCCCGGTCGTGCCGCTGGTGCAGTGCATCGGCCGGCCCAGGGGGAGGCCGGGCTCCGGCAGGCCGGCCGTCACCGCGGCCAGCTCGTCCTCGGTCCGGACGACGACGGTGGGCTCCAGCCCGGAGAGGATCCGTTCCTGCTCGCTGGGCGTCAGCCGTGGGTCGAGCGGGATCGGGAACACGCCGGCGGAGAGCATCCGGAGCACGGCGTCGACGTACGCGTGGGAACCCGGGAGGAGCAGGGCGACCCGTTCGTTCGGCACGGGCTCACAGTAGGGTCCGCGTGTGCGCGTCGGACTGACCGGGGGGATCGCCTCGGGGAAGAGCACCGTGTCATCGATCCTGCGCGAGCTGGGGGCGGTCGTCATCGACGCCGACCTGATCGCCCGGGAGGTGGTGGCCGCCGGGACCCCCGGCCTGGCTGCCGTCGTCGAGGCGTTCGGGCCCGAGATGCTGACCCCCGACGGTGAGCTGGACCGCCCGCGGATGGGCGCGCTCGTCTTCGCCGACGAGGCGCAGCGCAGGGTCCTGGAGGCGATCGTGCATCCCCTCGTCTTCGAGCGGTACGCCGAGCTCGAGGCCGCCGCCCCCACGGACGGGATCGTCGTCCACGACATCCCTCTGCTGGTCGAGTCCGGCCGCGCGGAGGAGTTCGACGCCGTCATCGTCGTCGACGCTCCCGAGGAGCTGCAGGTCGAGCGGATGGTGCGCGACCGCGGCTGGACCGAGGACGACGCCCGGGCCCGGATCGCCGCGCAGGCGACCCGTGAACAGCGGCGTGCGGTGGCGACGTACCTCATCGAGAACACGGGGTCCCGGGAGGACCTGCGGCGGCGCGTCGAAGACGTCCACTCGGCGCTGACGTCGGGACAACGGCCCGATCTCGACCAATAGTTGTCAAGCGGGGCACAAACGACGCCCGGACCGCCCCCACGGCCTCGATCGGCGTGGTCTACTCCGAGGGCTCGTCGGCGGTGGCGCGGCCTCGACACCGCGCCATCGGGAGTCACCACCGGCGGGCATGCCGAGTGGCCCGTCGTGCGATCGCCTCAGGGGTGAGCGTCGCGCGGCGGGCTGCTCAGGCGATCAGGCGGCCATGTCGGGGTCGCCCAGCCGGCGGAGCTTCTGGAGCGCCTCGCGCTCCAGCTGGCGCACCCGCTCGGCCGAGATCCCGTGCTTGACGCCGATGTCGGCGAGCTTGTGCTGCCGGCCGTCGGTGAGGCCGTAGCGCGAGCGGATGATGTCGGCCGCGCGCGGGTCGAGCTGGTCGACCAGCGTGTTGAGCCGGTCGCGGGCCTCGACGTCGAGGACGGTCAGGTCGGGGCCCGGCGCGGTCTCCTGGGCCATCAGGTCGCCGAGCGAGGTGTCGCCGTCCTCGTCGACGGGCGTGTCGAGGCTGACGTGCTCGCGGCCCCAGGCCATCAGGTCGAGGACCCGGTCGACCTCCAGGCCGAGCTCGGCGGCGATCTCGGCCGGCTCCGGGTCACGGCCCAGCTGACGCTCGAGGGTACGGCGGGCACCGCCGACCTGGTTGAGCTCCTCGACCACGTGCACGGGCAGCCGGACCACGCGGGCCTGCTGGGCGATGCCGCGGGTGATGGCCTGGCGGACCCACCAGGTCGCGTAGGTGGAGAACTTGTAGCCCTTGGCGTAGTCGAACTTCTCGACCGCGCGGATCAGACCGGTGTTGCCCTCCTGGATCAGGTCGAGCATCGGCATCTGGGCCCGGCCGTACTTGCGGGCGATGGACACCACGAGGCGCAGGTTCGCGTTGATGAACTCCGTGACGGCCTTGCGGCCCTCCTCGGCGATCCACTCGAGCTCGGCCTCGTTGGCCTGCTTGGGGGCGCCGCCCTTGCGGCGGCCGATCCGGCCCTCGGCGAGGAGGTGTTCGGCGTACAGGCCGGCCTCGATCGCCTTCGCGAGCTCGACCTCCCGCGCCGCGTCGAGCAGGGGAGTGCGCGCGATCTCGTCGAGGTACAGCCCGACGCTGTCGCGGCCCTCGATCTCGCGTCCCGTGTTCCGGGGCCTCGTCATCGTCGCAGCCATCGCGGTCCCTCCTTCGCCCGTGCGGTGGAAGCCCTCCGCACCTGTGGTTCCAACACCGGGGAGGTACCCGGGATTCCCCAGGACCTTCGGTGTTGCTCTCACCGGCTTTGACGTCCGGGGGATCCCAGAAGTTGCGCCCCGCGGCGAATCTCAGGGAGTTCTCAACTTGCGGACTCGGCGGCGGCCGACTCCGCGTCGGCCAGGCCGAGCCGGTCCAGGATCCACGCGAGGGAGAACGCGCGGTCCTCCCAGGCGCGGTAGCGGCCCGAGACGCCCCCGTGGCCGGCCGCCATCTCCGTACGCAGCAGCACGTCGGCCCGCGGCGCCCGCTCGCGCAGCCGGGCGACCCACTTCGCGGGCTCCACGTAGAGGACCCGGGTGTCGTTGAGGGACGTCTCGGCGAGGATCGGCGGGTAGGGCCGGTCGGCGACGTTCTCGTACGGCGCGTAGCCGGCGATCCGCTCGTAGGCGACCGGGTCGTCGGTCGGGTTGCCCCACTCGTCGTACTCCGGGACCGTGAGCGGGAGGGTGGCGTCGAGCATCGTGGTGAGGGTGTCCACGAACGGGACGCCGGCCACGAAGCCGCCGAACGCCTCGGGCGCCTGGTTGGCCACGGCGCCGATGAGCAGGCCGCCGGCGCTCGCGCCCTCCGCGACGATCCGGTCCGGGGTCGTCCAGCCGGCCTCGACCAGGTGGCGGGCGGCGGCGATGAAGTCGTCGAAGGTGTGCTGCTTGTGCTCGAGCTTGCCGTCGTCGTACCAGTGCCGGCCCATCTCGCCGCCACCGCGGACGTGGGCGATCGCGAACGCGGCGCCGCGGTCGAGCAGGGAGAGCCGGGCGACCGCGAAGTAGGGGTCGATCGAGGCCTCGTAGGCGCCGTACCCGTAGAGGTGGACGGGGACCCGTCCGGTGCCCTCGGCCCCGCGGACGCCCTTGCGGACGACCAGCGAGATCGGCACCTTCACGCCGTCGACGGAGGTCGCCCAGAGCCGGTGCTCCTCGTAGGCGTCCGGGTCGTAGCCGCCGAGCACGGGCGCCTGCTTGCGCAGCACCAGCTCGCCGGTGCGCAGGTCGTGGTCGTAGACCGCCGACGGGTGGGCGAGGCTGGTCATGCCGACGCGGATGGTCGGCTGCTCGAAGGCCGGGTTGCTGCCCGCGCCGACGGTGGCGAGCTCGCCCGGGAACTCGACGAGCCGGTCGCCGGTGACGGGGTGCTCCGGGTCGTCGCCGAGGTCGAGGATCCGGACCTGGCTGCTGCCGTTGCTGCGCTGCTGGACGACGAGGTGGCCGGCGAAGGCGTCGACGTCCTCCAGCCGGACCGCGAGGTCGTGGGGGAGCAGCGGCCGCCAGTCCTCCGGCGCCGTGGGTACGGCGGGCGCGTGGCCGAGCTCGAACTCGGGTCCGTCGGCGTTGTGGAGGACGAGGAAGCGGTCCTGGCCCCCGACGACGGCGTGCTCGAGGGAGTACTCGACACCCTCGGTGCGCTCGGCGAAGCAGACGGGCCGGGCCTGCGAGTCGCTCGCGTCGAGCACGTGGAACTCCGAGGTCGTCTTGGAGCTCGCCGCGATCATCACGTAGCGCCGGCTGCGGGTGCGTCCGACGCCCACGAAGTAGCGGCCGTCGGGCTCGTGGAACACCAGCTCGTCGTCGGCCTGCGCGGTGCCGAGGCGGTGGCGCCAGACCTTGTCGGAACGCCAGGCCTCGTCGACGGTCGTGTAGTAGAAGTGGTCGGCCTCGCCGGACGCGGAGACGTCGCCCCAGGTCACCCCGCCGAGGACGTCGGTGAGGACGTCCTCGTGCAGCTCGCGGGTGGCGAGGTCGAGGACCCGGACGGTGTAGCGCTCGTCGCCGACCACGTCGACGGCGTAGGCCAGCAGGCGGTCGTCGGGGCTGACCGAGGAACCGCCGAGGCTGAAGAACTCATGGCCCTCCGCCAGCGCGTCCAGGTCGAGCAGCACCTCCTCGCCGGGCAGTGCCGGCTGGTCCGGGCTCGCGTCGGCCGCGGGCTGCGGCGGGGTCCAGTCGCCGGGGTCGGCGACGGGGACGCGGCAGCTGGCGCCGTACTGGCGGCCCTCGAAGGAGCGCCCGTAGTACCAGAACCCGCGCACCCGGGTCGGCACCGACAGGTCGGTCTCCAGGGTGCGGGCCTTGATCTCGTCGTAGATCCGGCCGCGCAGGTCGGCGAGGTGGGCGGTGCGCCCCTGCGTGTACGCGTTCTCGGCCTCGAGATGCGCGATGACCGCCGGGTCCTCCTTGGCACGCAGCCACTCGTACTCGTCGGTGCGGGTGTGGCCGTGGTTCGTCGTGGTGACGGGGTGGCGTGGGGCGCTCGGGGGGACGGGCAGGTCGGCGGGCATGCCCGGAACGCTACTGCTCCGCCGGTTGCTCCTCGGACGGCGGTCGCCAGCGCTCGAGGTCAGGGTCGTCCGCGCGGAACGAGCGCACCGGACCGGGCGGGGTCTCGGCCGTCTCGAAGCGGACCGTCACCACGCCCCGGCCGGATCCCCAGACCCAGCCGCGGCCGTGCCCGGCATGCACGATGTCCATCCCGGGCGCCCAGGTGGCGCTGCGCCAGCGCGCGCCGGCCTGGTCGGGCTCGGCCTCCGGAGCCGCCTCCGCCGTGGCGTCCTCGCCCGGTTCGGTCGTGGCGAAGAGATCCTCCTGGATCCAGTCGGCGAGGCCGGAGACGCCGACGCCGAGCAGCCGGACGCCGCCGGAGGTGTCGAGGTCCTCGAGCAGGGTCCGGGCCAGGCGGGCGATCGTCGCCGGCTCGTCGGTTGGGGCCGGGAGGGTGGAGGAGCGGCTGAGGGTGGTGAAGTCGTAGAGGCGCACCTTGAGGGTGATCGTGCGCCCGGACAGGCCGCTCGCCCGCAGCCGCTTCGCGACCTCGCCGGCCTGCCGCGTGACGATCGCGCCCATCTGCGGCCGGTCGGTCAGGTCGTGCTCGTAGGTCCCCTCGACGCTCACCGACTTCGTCTCGCGGTCGGCGACGACCGGCCGGTCGTCCTCGGCCCGGGCCAGCTGGAACAGACCCTGGCCCTGAGCCTTGCCGACCAGGCGTACCAGCTCCTCCTGGCTGACCCGCTCCAGCTCCTCGACGGTGTGCACGCCGGCCCGCTTCAACCGCTCCACGGTCGCGGGACCGACGCCGGGGATCACCGAGACGTGCAGCGGGCGGAGCAGGGCGAGCTCGGTGCCCGGCTCGATCACGACCAGCCCGTCGGGCTTGCGCAGGTCGCTGGCGATCTTGGCGAGGAACTTCGACGAGGCGACCCCGACGGACGCGGTCAGCCCGCCGGTCACCTGGTGCACCCGGGCCCGCAGCTCCTCGGCGAGCGCGCTCACCGTCGCCACCTCCAGGTCGGGGAGGTCCGCCCGGGCGAGGTCGACGAAGGCCTCGTCGAGGGACAGCGGCTCGACCAGGGGCGAGCAGTCGCGCAGGACCGCCATCACCGCGGCGCTGGCGGAGCGGTAGGCCTCGAAGCGCCCGGAGAGGTACGCCGCGTGCGGGCACCGGGCGCGGGCCTCGCGGGTGGACATGGCCGAGCGGACGCCGAAGGCCCGGGCCTCGTAGGACGCGGTCGACACCACGCCACGACCGCCCGTGCCGCCGACGACCACCGGCTTCCCCCGCAGGGAGGGCTTGTCGCGCTGCTCCACCGCCGCGAAGAACGCGTCGAGGTCCAGGTGGAGGACCGAGGCGTGGGCGCGCACGGACGTCACGTTAGTGCTCACCGGTGACAGCCGGAGCCCTCGCCTGTCCACAACGCCGGTGTCCGGACAGGTCCTCCCCCAGGGGCGCCTCGGCGATCCGCGTGCCTGCCGGCCGTCCGGGCCACCGTGCTCGTCATGACCACGACCTCCGAGACACCCCGTCCACCCACCTCCCTGACCGTCCACGGCCCCGAGGACCTGCTGGCCGTGGCCCCCGTCCTGATCGGGTTCTGGCTCGAGCAGTCCGTCGTGCTGATGACCTTCGGTGCCCGGCACCCGTTCCATGCCCGCACCGATCTGCCACCCATGGCGGTGCAGTCCCGTGAGGTGCGCCGGCAGGTGGCCGACGACCTCCTCGGCCCGGCGCTGCGGCACGGCGCCACCCACGCCGTCCTGCTCTACTACGCCGACGACCCGCCGGCGGCGGAGGCGCTGCACCGTGCACTCCGGCGTGAGTGCCGGCGCGCCGGACTGGTGGTCGTGGCCGCCCTGCTGGCCGACGGCACCCACTACCGCGAGCTCGGGCATCCCGACCCGGCCGCCCGGAGGCGGCGACATCCCTACGACGTCACCGCGCACCCGTTCGTGGTGGAGGCGATGGTCTCGGGCCGGCTGGTGCACGGGTCCCGGGCCGACCTGGTCGCCTCGCTCGACCAGGATCCGGCCGCCGCGGCGGCCGTCAGCAGTGCGCTGGTCGCCGGCAGGTTCGCCGACGCCGGGGTGCCGACGAGCGGGCGGTCGATCCGTGATGCCGGGGAGTGGGTGCTGGGCACGGTGCGTGACCTGCTCGCCGCTGCGGCGGTGCCCGACGACGCCGATCTCGCGCGGCTGCTGTGGGTGATGCAGGCCTCCCGGGTCCGTGACGCGGCCTGGTCCGACCTCGGGCGCCGCAACGCCGAGGCGCACGTCCGGCTCTGGTCCGACGTCGTGCGTCGGGCGCCGGACGCCCTCGTGGCCGCGCCGGCCGCCCTGCTCGGCTGGTCGGCCTGGCAGTCCGGCAACGGTGCGCTCGCGTGGATCGCCGTCGACCGCTGTCTGCGGGCCTGTCCCAGCTACCGGCTGGCCGAGCACCTCGGCAGCATCCTCCAGGGCGCGGTGCCACCCCAGGCGTGGGAAGGACACTCCGACTGGGCGGCGGGGCTGTGACGGCTTGTCCGGATCCGGACAAGCGGTTGCGGGGTTGAACCGATTCAATCAGAGTGTGGCGGTCGTCACCGGACAACAGAAAGCGCAGTCGATGATCCGTCGCCTCCTCGTCGTCGCTCTGGGAGCGGTCACCCTGACCGGCTCTCTCACCGCCGTGGCCCCGCTCGCCTCCACCACGCCGCTGGCTGGGGTCGGCACGGTCGTTGCCGTCGCACCCGCCGGGACCCCGGTCGGGAGCGAGCCGAGCGGACTGTCGGTCAACGGGATCGCGCGACCGGTCGACGTCGAAGGGATCCCGCTGTTCGGCTGGCATGTCGGCACGACCCGGCAGACGGCGTACCAGGTGATCGTGGCGAGCTCGCGTGACGGCGCGGCCTCAGGGGCGGGCGACGTGTGGGACAGCGGCCGGGTGAGCAGCAGCGACCAGCGTGGCATCGCCTACGACGGAGCCGCCCTCGCACCGGCCGAGCGCTACTACTGGGCGGTGCGGACCTGGGGCGCCGACGACACCGCGACGGCGTGGTCGGAGGTCGCGCAGTTCGGCACCGGCACGACCTGGAGCGACTCGTCGCCGATCTGGGCGCCGAGCGCGTCGAACTGGACCGACTACACCTTCGAGACCGACTTCACGGTGGTGGCCAACGCGGCGAGTGTGCTCTTCCGGGCGACGAGCTCGTCCTCGTTCTACCTGTGGCAGATCCGCAGCACGGGCGCCCCGACCGACCCCAACACGCTCAAGACCCACAGCGGCACCACCGCGATCGACACCACCAGCCTGGCCGATCACGGGCTGAGCATCGACAACGGCACCACCCACACGCTGCGCCTGGAGATCGTCGGCGCCACGGTGCGCACCTACATCGACGACGTGCTGGTGCGCTCCGGCGACGATCACACGGCGTTCCCGAGCGGCGGGATCGGCTTCCGCACGGGCAGCACCGAGCAGGCCACCTTCGACGACGTCGTGGTGACCGACCCGTCGGGAGAGGTGCTCTACAGCAACGACTTCAGCGGCGACGTCGCCGAGATGCCGACGCTGAGCGTGTCCGGCGGCAGGCTCGTGGTCGGCCCGTCGAAGCTGGACCTCGTCGCCGGCTCCTGGTCCGACTACACCTACACCGCCGACGTGACCGTGTCCGCGGTGGCGGTCGGGCTGCGCTTCCGCACCGACGAGGCCGGCAACGGCTACATGTGGCAGCTGCGCGCGGGCGACAACACGATCGTGCCGCACAAGCAGTCGTCGGGCACCTATGCGACCCTCGGCGGCACGGTCAACCTGCCGGCGGGCACGCTGGCGCTCGGCAAGCGGGTCACGGTGCAGATCTCCGTGGTCGGGACGACGATCCGGACCTCGATCGACGGCGTCCTGGTCAGCACGATCGCGGATGCCTCCTACCGTCGTGGCTACGTCGGCGTGCGGACGGGCAACAGCGAGACGGGCACGGTGGACGACGTCTCGGTCACTGACCACCGCGGGGGAGCGAGCCTGCTCGTGGGCGACTTCACCTCGGTCAACCCGTTCGCCTGCGGGTCGCTCGACGGCGGCGCACTGGCCGTGCCGAAGGCCGCCAACTGCCTGATCAGCGACGCGGCAGTCAACTGGGCGTTCCTGCGCACCGACGTCGAGCTGGCCGACAAGGACATCTCGTGGGGAGCGGTCTACGCGACGGGATCCAACGCCAAGCCCGCCAAGCAGTATGTCCACAAGACCTACCTCAACGGCGCCTTCGTGGGCCTCGGGCCCACCCAGCCGATCGGCTCGGAGACCCGGTACGACGGCTACGACGTGACTGATCTGCTCCGGCGGGGCGCGACCAACACGATCGGCGCGCTGGCCTACACCACGAGCGGGCAGAAGCTCCAGGCCGAGCTCGTCGTCGAGTACGCCGACGGCACCCGAGACGTCTTCGGCTCCGGGCCGAGCTGGCGCGCGATGAACGGGAGCACGGTCTTCCCCAGCGCCGGGAGCATCGGCACCGGTGTCTACGCCGCCCCGAAGGAGAACCTCGACGCCCGTGCCTACCCCTGGGGCTGGGACGAGGCCGGCTACGACGACGCCGCGTGGGAGCCGGCGGCGGTGCGCCCGTCGATCGGGGAGCTGACGGCGACGCCCACGGACAAGGTCCGCGAGCAGCTCGAGGACCCTGTCTCGATCACCCGCCTCGACGACGACAGCTATGTCGTCGACTTCGGCCGCACCTGGATCGGGGGTGTGCACTACGCCGTCGACGGCACCTCCGACGCGACCGTCACCCTGCGCTTCGGGGAGGTGAAGAACGCCGACGGCACGGTCAAGCACAACCTGTCGACCGGCAACAACTACCAGGACATCGTCACCCTCGCCGACGGCGAGCAGACGATCGAGACCTGGGGTGCCCGGGTGTTCCGCTACCTCCAGGTCGACGGCGCGCCCCAGGAGGTCAGCGCCGAGAACCTCAAGGCGCTGGCGTTGGTCTACCCGTTCGACGCGGACGCCTCGACCTTCGCCTCCTCCGACCAGGATCTGGTCTCGGTCTATGAGTTGGCGAAGAACTCCATCGAGTCGCTCAACCTCAACTTCTACACCGACTCCTGGACCCGGGAGCGCATCAACTACGAGGCCGACGGCTACCTCCAGCAGATGTCGACGCTCTACCTGATGGACGACCTGTCCCTCGCGCGGTACTCGATGGACTACTTCAAGAACAACCGGACCTGGCCCACGGAGTGGCCGATCTACGTGGTGCTCGCGGTCCGCGACGCGTGGCAGCAGACCGGTGACACCAGTCAGATGGCCGGCTACTACGACGTGCTGAAGACCAAGCTGCCGACGTCCTGGGTGGACCCGGTCACGGGTCTGGTCGGCAAGAGCAGCGGCGTGAACGGCTGCAGCAGCTCCACCGACTGCGACATCGTCGACTGGCCCGCCGCCGAGCGCGACGGCTATCAGTTCCGTACGTTCAACACGGTCGTCAACGCCCTGTCCTACCGCGCCTTCCGAGACATGGCCGAGATCGCGACCGCCCTCGGGAAGGACGCCGATGCCGTGGCCTTTGCCGAGCTGGCCGACGGCGTCCGTGCCGGACTCAACAGCAGGCTCTACGACCCCGCCACGGGCAGCTATGACGACGGCCTCGACGCCTCCTTGAACCCCACCGGGCACAGCGCGGTGCACGCCAGCGCGTTCGCGCTCGCCTTCGGGGTGCCCGAGGACGACCAGCGCGCCGCGGTCGCGCAGTACGTCGGGTCCCGCGGCATGGTGTGCAGCGTCTACTGCGCCGCGTTCCTGGTGCAGGGCCTCTATGCCGGCGGCAACGGCCAGGCGGCACTCGACATGCTGACGACCGGCACCGGGGTGCGCAGCTGGCTGCACATGATCGAGCTCGGCGCGGGCTCGACGATGGAGGCCTGGGACCCGTCGCTGAAGCCCAACCTGACGTACTCCCACCCGTGGGCCGCCTCACCGGCTTTCAACGTCCCGTCCGGCCTGTTCGGCATCCGGCCGACCTCGGCGGGCTACGCGACCTTCCAGGTCAGGCCGCAGCCGGGCGACCTCGACTGGGCGGCCATCACCACCCCGACCGTGCGCGGCAGCGTGGGCGCGGCCTTCGACCACGGCGCCGACGGCGCCCTGCGCGTGGTGGTGTCGGTGCCCGGGAACACCCGGGGGTCGATCAGCCTGCCCACGACCGCGACCGGACCCACGACGGTCTACGTCGACGGGGTCGCCCGCACCGTGACGCCGGTGGACGGCTACCTCTCCGTGCCCGACGCGCCGGCGGGCTGTCACCTGGTGGCGACCGAGCCGGGAGTCGATGTCCCGAGTCGCCTCACCGACGTGTGCGCCTCCGACCTGGTCATCACCCCGCCGACCACGCCCGGCACGCCGCTGCCGCTTGCCGCCACCCTCGCGCCCGAGGCCATCG
Source organism: Nocardioides carbamazepini (assembly GCF_024614185.1). GTDB lineage: Bacteria > Actinomycetota > Actinomycetes > Propionibacteriales > Nocardioidaceae > Nocardioides > Nocardioides carbamazepini. Next base: position 132,876 of record NZ_JAHTLF010000008.1, on the reverse strand, counting down.
GCAAGCGGCGGGCGACGCTGGGCCTGCAGGTGAACGCTCCTGACGCGGACCGGGCGCGGGTCGAGGTCGCCTCGTCCGACCACCGGGTGCTCGCCCCCGACGGCGTCCTGGTCGACGGCGCCGGCGCGCGCCGCCGGCTGGTGCTGACCCCGACCGGCGCGAAGGGCCGGGCGCTGGTCACGGTGACGGTCACCGCCGGCGAGCGGACCGCGGTCGTGACGCTCACGGTCGTCCGCGGCGGCCCGAAGGGCGACCGCCTGGTCGGCACCGGCGGGACCGATCTGGTCTGGGGAGGCGCCGGCCGGGACCGGCTGATCGGCAAGGGCGGTCCCGACCTGCTCCACGGAGGCGGCGGGCCCGACGTGCTGCGCGGCGGCGGGGGAGACGACCACCTCGCCGGCGGCGGCGGCCGCGACCGGATCCGCGGCGGCGCCGGGGCCGACACGTTCTACGGTCCTCGCGGGCGGGACGTGTGGGTGGACCGCCGACGCGGTGCTGACGTGGTCCGCCGCTGATCCAGATGATCTAGGGTCGGTCCATGGGAGACGACGTCGCGGCCCAGGAGTTCACGCCCGCCGACCGGACTCGCTACCGGGAGAAGGTCCGCCGCTGCCTCGACGTGTTCGAGCGGATGCTGCGGGAGTCGGCCTTCGACACCGACGATCCGTGGACCGGCGTCGAGGTGGAGCTCAACCTGGTCGACGGGTCGGGCGACCCGGCACTGCGCAACGCCGAGGTGCTCGAGGCGATCGAGGACCCCGACTTCCAGACCGAGCTCGGACAGTTCAACATCGAGCTCAACCTGCCGCCCGGGCCGCTGCGGGCCGGTGGCCTGGAGGGCTATGAGACCCAGCTGCGCGACAGCCTCAACCACGCCGAGCAGCGGGCCGCGGCGCTCGACGCGCACCTGGTGATGATCGGGATCCTGCCGACCCTCGCGCCGGAGCACCTGCGGGCCGAGGTGATCAGCGCCAACCCGCGCTACCGGCTGCTCAGCGAGCAGATCCTGCGCGCCCGCGGGGAGGACATCCTCATCGACATCCGTGGCGCCGAGCGGTTGAACACGACGGTCGACACGATCATGCCGGAGGCGGCCTGCACCAGCACCCAGTTCCACGTGCAGGTGAGTCCCGACCAGTTCGCGGCGTACTGGAACGCGTCCCAGGCCATCGCGGGCATCCAGCTCGCGGTGGCGGCCAACTCGCCCTATCTGCTCGGCAAGCAGCTGTGGTCCGAGACCCGGATCCCGCTGTTCGAGCAGGCCACCGACACCCGCGGCGAGGAGCTCAAGGCCCAGGGGGTGCGGCCTCGGGTGTGGTTCGGCGAGCGCTGGATCACCTCCGTGTTCGACCTGTTCGAGGAGAACGTCCGCTACTTCCCCCCGCTGCTCCCGGTGCTCGACGACGAGGACCCGCTCACCGTCCTGGAGGCGGGTGGCACGCCGAACCTGTCCGAGCTGCGCCTGCACAACGGCACGATCTACCGGTGGAACCGGCCGGTCTACGACATCACCGGTGGCCTGCCGCACCTGCGCGTGGAGAACCGGATCCTGGCAGCGGGGCCGACGGTCGTCGACACGGTCGCCAATGCGGCCTTCTACTTCGGCCTGGTCCGGGCGCTGGCCGAGAACGACCGTCCGCTGTGGTCCCAGATGTCGTTCAGCGCGGCCGAGGAGAACTTCCACAGCGCCGCCCGGTTCGGCATCGACGCCGACGTCTACTGGCCTCAGCTGGGGAAGGTGCGCGCGACCGAGCTGGTCGTGCGCCGGCTGCTGCCCCTCGCCCACGAGGGCCTGGCGGCGTGGGGCGTGGATCCGGCGGAGGCGCACCGCTACCTCGATGTCATCGAGCAGCGCTGCCTGAGCGGCACCAACGCCTCGGACTGGTTCACGCGCCAGGTGCAGCAGCGCGCCGATGCCGACCGGTACGACGCCCTGCGGGCTGTGCTGGCCGACTATCGGCGGCGGATGCACGACAACCAGCCCGTCCACACCTGGGGCTGACGTCTCGCTCCCGCGGCGCTCAGGTGCGGCGCAGGCGCCTCCAGCGTCGGCCCACGCCCGAGCGGGGGTCATACCAGGACCGACGGGTGACGACGACCAGGTCGAGCCGAACCCCGAGCTCCGGCCCCGCGCAGCCGACGGCGGCCGCCCAGGCGAGGTCCTCGACGTCGTGCCCCTCGGGGGTCCGGGTCAGCCAGACCAGCGGGACGACGTCGCGGTCCAGATGGTCGCGGCACATCGCCTCGAGCAGCTCGGTGCGCAGGGCGAGATCGAGAGGCTCGCCGGCGACGATCTCGAAGGAGCGGACGTCGGCGCCGGGGATGCCGACGTGCAGGAAGGGCGACATCCGGCAGCGCCCCTCGGTCGCGGCGTGCTCGCGCACCGCGCGCAGGAGCACGCGCTCGAGCAGGGTGGGGACCGGCTCCTGGATCATGCGGGGGAGCCTGCCCGATCAACGGCGGTCGCGGGTCCGTCCTCCACAGGTGCGCGGTGGCTCCTAGGCTCGACCCATGAGGTCAGGCCTGATCAGCGTCGACGAGCTCCGCGCCACGCTCGGGGAGGTGACCCCCCTCGACGTCCGGTACCGGATCGGCGCACCGGCCGGGCCCGAGCAGTACGCCGCGGGGCACGTGCCCGGGGCGTCGTACGTGGACCTCGACGCCGATCTCGCGGCCGAGCCCGGGGAACGGGGCCGGCACCCGCTGCCGGAGGTCAGGACCTTCGAGGCGGCGATGCGGCGGGTGGGGGTGCGCGGCGACCGGCCGGTGGTGGTCTACGACGACTGGTCGGCCCACGCCGCGGCGCGGTGCTGGTGGCTGCTGCGCTACCACGGGCACACCGACGTGCGGGTGCTCGACGGCGGCTGGACCGCCTGGCGGGAGGCGGGCGGCGAGGTGGAGACCGGACCCGGCGCCGCGGCCGGGGTGGGCGACTTCACCGCCGTCCCGGGTGCGCTGCCGGTGGTCGATGTGGCCGGCGTGGCCGGTGTGCGGGACGTCGGCGTGGTCGTCGACGCCCGGGCCGCCGAGCGGTACCGCGGCGAGGTCGAGCCGATCGACCCCGTGGCCGGCCACGTGCCGGGGGCCGTGAACGTGCCGACCAGCCACAATCTCGACGACAGCGGCCGGTTCCGGAGTCCCCGGGCCCTGGCCGCGACGTATGCCGAGGTCGGCGCCGTGGCCGGCGCCGAGATCGCGGTCTACTGCGGGTCCGGGGTGACCGCGGCCCACGACGTGCTCGCGCTGGAGCTGGCCGGGGTCACGGCCGCGCTCTACCCGGGCAGCTGGAGCGAGTGGGTGGCCGACCCGAGCCGGCCGGTCGCTACCAGTGCACGCCCCTGAACAGCTGGGCCATCAGCACCTGTTCGGTCTCGCGGTGGTTGGAGCCGGGTGCCTCCTCGGCCGCGGCCGCCGCCTGGGAGGCGGGCTTCTGCCCCTTCGCGGCGGCGGAGTCCGGAAACACCTGGTAAGCCAGGTTGAGGACGCGGAAGGCGGTCCGTGGCGCGATCGTGTGGGCCAGCTCGCCGGCCGTGCCGAGCGCCGTGTTGATCTCGTGGGGCTTGTCCACCATCGCCTTGATCACCACGTCGGCGGCCTGGGCCGGTGAGATGGTCGGGAACTTGTCGTAGATCTTGGTCGGCGCGATCATCGGAGTCCGCACCAGCGGCATGTGCACGTTGGTGAAGGTGATGCCGTGGCCGACGACCTCGGAGGACACGACATTGCTCCACGCGTCCAGGGCGGCCTTCGACGCGACGTACGCGGAGAACCGCGGCGGGTTCGTCTGGACGCCGATCGAGGAGATGTTCACGATGTGTCCCGAGCGCTGGGTGTGGAGCTGGGGCATCAGGCCCATCACCAGGCGGATCGCACCGAAGTAGTTGAGCTGCATGGTGCGCTCGAAGTCGTGGAACCGGTCCTGCGACAGCTTGAGCGAGCGGCGGATGGACCGGCCGGCGTTGTTGACGACATAGTCGACGCTCGGCAGGTCGGCGACCAACTGCTCGCAGAGCCGGTCGATCGCCTCCAGGTCGGAGAGGTCGCACGGGAAGACCTCGGCCCGACCACCGCGCAGTTCGATGATCGCCTTGGTGGCCTCGAGCTTCTCCTTGCCGCGGGCGACGAGGACAGGGATGCCGCCGGCCTGGGCGACCTTGAGGGCCACCACCTGGCCGATGCCGGAGGAGGCGCCGGTGATGACGACGTACTTGTCCTTGAGCGCGGCCACCGACTTGGCATCGCGTCCGGTCGTGTCGTCGAGGTTCTCCTCCCAGTACCCCCACAGCGCCCGGACGTAGGTCTCCAGCGGCGGGACGCTGATGCCGGACCCGGCGAGCGCCTTCTCGGTGATCCGCGAGTCGAAGACCGACGGGAACGACGTGTGCGCCAGGACCTCGGCCGGGATGCCGAGCCGGCCGACGGTCTGGTCGAGGATCCGCTGGGCGGGTGCGGAGCGGACCACGGCGTTCATCACGTTCATCGGGCGCAGGACGCGCGGGATCAGGGCGAGCGGTCCGGCGGTCGTGATCGAGCGGTCGACGGGCGTGGCGAAGCGCGGCGCGCCGGCGGCGGAGCAGAACGCGTTGATCATCTCGATCACCGACTGCGGGTCCGGGTTGACCAGGTGGAACGCCTCGCCGTCACGATCGGGGAGGTGCACGAGATGGTCCATCGCCTTGGCGACGTAGTCGACCGGCACCAGGTTGGTGTCGCCGAGGTCCAGCCCGACGAGCGGCAGCCATGAGGGCAGGGCGTCGCGCAGGCGCTTGATCACCGGGAAGAAGTAGTAGGGACCGTCGATCTTGTCCATCGCCCCGGTCTCGGAGTGACCCACGACGATCGCCGGGCGATAGACCCGCCACGGGATGGTGGCCTCGTCGCGGACGATCTTCTCGGACTCGTACTTCGTGCGGTGGTACGGCGACGGCAGCGGCTGGCCCTCCTCGAACATCGTCTCGTCGAACCGGCCGTGGTAGTCGCCGGCCGCGGCGACCGACGACACCTGGTGGAAGCACCCGGCGCGCAGCTCCTCGGCCAGGGCGAGCGCATGGCGGGTGCCGTCGATGTTCATCGCGTCGTTGGTCGCGTCGTCCGCGGTGATGTCGTAGATCGCGGCGAGGTGGACGAAGTGGTCGATCCGCCCGGCGTGCTCCGCGACCCAGTCCGGAGCGACGCCGAGACCGGGCTGGGCGAGGTCACCGACGACGGGCTGCACCCGGTCGGAGCCCCACTGCCGGATCAGTGCCTCCATGCGCGGGAGCGACGACGCACGCGCGAGCACGAAGACCGGGCCCTCCCGGTGGTCGACGAGCTCGGCGACGAGGTGGCGCCCGATGAATCCGGTGGCGCCGGTCACGAAGTAGGCCATGCGCGCACGCTACGCGCTTTTGCCCACGCGCGGACCCCCGTGCGGGTGGGCCCTACTGGTCGCCGCCGCCGAACATGATCTCGTCCCAGCTGGGGACCGAGGCGCGCCCGCGCTTCTTCTGCACCGGGCGACGGTGGCGGGCGCGCTCCGCCTCGGCCGCCTCGTCCGCGGGAGCCTCGGCCTCCGTCGCGGCCTCCGTCGTCGCCCGGATCGGCTCGTCGTCGAGGCGGGGCTCGAGCGGCTCGGCACGGCCCGACGGCTCGGTGCGGCTCAGCGGCTCGGCGGCCTCGCCGGTCGCGAGGTCCAGTGCCTGGTCGACCTCCGGATCGGTGAGGTCGCCCAGCGGCAGCTCCTCGGGCACGGCGGCCAGCCGGCGCTCGCGCACCTGCTGGAGGTCGTCGCGGGTCGGCTCGGCAGCGGGCAGCACGTCGCCGATGAGCCAGCGGGCGTCGTCGTTGTCGGAGAGGACGTAGTTGCCCGGAGCGTCGTAGGTGAACCGCGCGACGCCGCCACGCTCGGAGGTGTCGAAGGTCCCGGTCAGCACCCAGCGTCCCGTGTCCCGCCGGTAGGCGTCCCACACGACGGTGTCCGGGTCGCCGCCCCGGCCGCGCAGGTGGCCGGCGACGGCGTCGCCGAGCACCCGGCTCTGCACGGAGCCGTTCGGCGTGGCCCCGCCCTGGCTCTCGCCGGGCGTGCGGCGGACCGACGCCTTCTGCGCCCGTGCGGCGACGTGCTCGCGCTCGGCGAGCACGGGCGCGACGTAGGGCATGATCGCGTCGACCGACGTGCCGGCCGCCTCCGCGACCGCTTCCGCGGACTCGCCGGAGCGGATCCGGGTCTGGATCTCGCGGGGCCGGATGCTGCTGCTCATCGAGGTCTCCAATCGGCGCGGTGACTCACCGCGCACCGCCGCGCGCAGGTCGGGCGTGATGTCGAGCGTGAAAGCACTGCCCTGGTCGTCCACGAGCAGCAGGCGCCGCCGGTCGGGTCCGGCCGACGGGTCGGGGGCGAGGGTCAGGCGCACGGGCCGGCTGGTGCCGCCCTCGTCCGCCGTGTCGGTCATCCTGCCCTCGGGTCGTGTGCCTGTTGCTGTCTGGCTGCTGCTCATCTGTTCGGACGAGCCTACGCCCCCCACCGGGCCCGGCCGCGGACGTAGAGCCAGGTGTCGCCCTGCTGCCGGAACCGGCTGATCTCGTGCAGCGACCCGGGCTCGCCGTCACGGGCGTAGCGCGCGACGAACTCCACCATGCCGCGCCGGTCCTCGGGGCCGCCGTCCTTGGCCGCCAGCACCTCGAGTCCGGTCCAGGTGATCCGCTCGTCGAGCTGCAGTGACGGTGGCCGGGTGGCGGGATGCCAGGTGTGGAGCAGGTACGACGCCAGACCCTTCACGTTCGCGGAGTACCGCGAGCGCATCAGCGCCTCCGCGGTCGGCGCCGTGCCGGGGTCGCGGTGGTAGGCGCGGCAGCAGTCGTCGTAGGTCCGGCCGGAGTCGCACGGGCAGGCCGGGCGTGCGCTCCCGGGTGTCGGCTCAGCCACCGAGCACCCGGTCGAGGTAGGCGTTGGTGAAGACCCGGTCGGGGTCGAGCCGGTCGCGCAGCGCGAGGAAGTCGGGCAGTCGTGGGTAGAGCGGGGCGACGTCGGCGGTCTCGAGGGTGTGCAGCTTCCCCCAGTGCGGCCGGCCGTCGTGGGCGCGCAGGATCGACTCCATCAGGGCGAAGTAGGCGCGGTGGTCGGCCCGCCGGTGGGTGTGGAAGGCCAGGTAGAGCGAGTCCCTGTCGTAGGACGTCGACAGCGGCACGTCGTCGGCCGGGGCGACCCGGATCTCGACCGGGAACGACACGGTGAGGCCGGAGCGCTCGAACGCCGTGCGGCACTCCCGCAGCGCCTCGAGACCGGCCGCCCGGGGGAGGGCGTACTCCATCTCCCGGAAGACGACGCGCCGCTCGGTGGTGAAGACCTTGTGCGCGATGTCGGTGTAGGTGCGGGGCCCGAGCAGGCGCGAGGCGAACCTGTTGGCGGCCGGGATCGCGCGCGGGGTGGTGTTGAGCGCCGCGGTCTGCGCGCCGAAGACCGTGTTGGACAGCAGGTCGTCGTCGAGCCAGGCCCGCCAGCGCGGCAGGGGCGCGGCGCCGTCGAGGTCGGTGCCCATCCGGGTGTTGCGCTTGGTCAGCATCCGGTCCGAATGGGGGAACCAGTACATGTCGACGTGGTCGTGGGCCGCGGTCAGGTCGTCGAAGGCGGCCAGGGCGTCGGTCCAGGACATGGGCTGCTCCTCCGCCCGGAGGAGGAACAGCGGCTCGACGGCGAAGGTGATGGTGGTCAGCACGCCGAGTGCGCCCAGGCCGACCCGGGCCAGGTCGAGCACGTCGGGGTTCTCGGTGGCCGTGGCCCGCAGCACCTCGCCGGTGCCGGTGACCAGCTCGAGGCCGACGACCTGGGCGGCGAGGCCCGCGGCCCGGCCGCCGGTGCCGTGGGTGCCGGTCGAGATCGCGCCCGCGAGCGTCTGCTCGGCGATGTCGCCCATGTTGTGCAGGCTCAGGCCGAGCCGGGCGAGCTCGGCGTTGAGCACCTTGAGCTGGGTGCCGGCGAGCGCGGTGACGGTCATGGCGTCCCGGTCGACGGCGACGATCCCGCGCATCCCCTCGGGGCGCAGGTGCACGTGCCGCGGCGTAGCGATGCCGGTGAAGCTGTGGCCGGTGCCGGCCGCCTTGACGGTCCGCCCGGCGGCGCGAGCACGGGTCACCGCGGCGGCGATCTCGGCGGCGTCGGCCGGCACGAGCACGTCGAGGCCGCTCGCGGACTCCAGGCCCGACCAGTTACGCCAGGCGCTCGGCAGCGGGGTGCTCATGGGGACGCACGCTATCCGGGACGGCCGGCACGCGGGTCAGCAGTGCGCCGATCAGGGTCAGGGCGCCGCCCACCAGGCAGACGAGGTACGCCGGCGAGGCGCCGGCGTGGTCGATCACCAGGCCGGCGATCGCGGCGCCCGGAGCCAGGCCGACGGCGAGACCGGTCTGGATGAACGCCATGCCCTCGGTGAGCCGGGCCGGCGGCAGGACCTGCTCGGCCAGCGACATGGCGGCGATGAGGGTCGGGGAGACGGCGACGCCGCCGAGCAGCAGCACGAGCGCCATCAACGGGATGCTCGGCACCAGGGCGAGGGGCGCGGCGGCGAGCATCATGCCGCAGGCGCCGATCCGCAGCCGGGTCAGCGGGCCGCGCCGCCAGGTGATCGCGCCCGACACGACGCCGGCGACCAGGCTGCCGAAGGCCCAGATCCCGAGGAGCACACCGGCGAGCGAACGGTGCCCCTGCTCGTCGGCGAAGGCGACGGTGACCACCTCGGCGGCGCCGAAGACGATGCCCAGCGCTGCCGCGACCAGGGTGAGCGGGGCGACGGCGGCCCAGGGCATGGGCGCGCGTGCGACGGTGGCAGCGCCGCGCGGGTGCGCGGGCGGCTCGGTGCCACGCTGGGCCGCGAAGACGTAGGTGCCGGCGAGGCCGCAGACGAGCGCCACCAGGAGTCCGGCCGCGGGGTGGACGCCGGTCGCCAGCATGGTCACGGCGATCGGGCCGAGGAGGAACACCGTCTCGTCGCCGACGGCCTCGAACGAGAAGGCGGTGTGCAGGCGTTCCGGCCGGTCGGCGAGGCGGTAGGACCAGCGGGCCCGGACGCAGGAGCCGACCGAGGGCAGGAAGGCGCCGGTGAGGGCCGCGAAGGCGTACGTCGTCCAGTGCGGCCAGCCCCACTGCAGCGAGCCCATCGTCAGCGCCAGGCCGGCTCCCCACACCGTGATCACGACCGGCAGCACCCGGCTCTGCCCGAGCCGGTCGATGAGCCGGCCCTGCACGATCGCGAAGCAGGCGGTGGCGACCAGGGCGACCGCGGAGACCGAGCCCGCGAAGCCGTAGGAACCGGTCTCGTGCTCGGCCAGCAGCACGATCCCGAGGCCGACCATGGAGATGGGCAGGCGGGCCACGAGCCCGGTCATGCTGAACAGCGCCGTCGCGGGCGTGAAGATCTGGCGATAGGTCTGCAACATGGCGTCGCCATCGTCCTCCCTACGATGGGCGGGTGCCCAATCCCCACCAGGCGAGGCCGGACCTCACCACCCCTGCCCGCGAGTCGCCGACCGACCCGTACGACGCCCTGCTGCTGGTGTCCTTCGGCGGACCCGAGCGGCCCGAGGACGTCGTGCCGTTCCTCGAGAACGTCACCCGCGGGCGCGGGATCCCCCGTGAGCGGCTCGAGGCCGTGGGGGAGCACTACTTCCTCTTCGGCGGCCGCTCGCCGATCAACGACCAGAACAAGGCGCTGATCGCGGCCGTCGAGAAGGACCTGGCCGACCACGGCCTCGACCTCCCGGTCTACTGGGGCAACCGCAACTGGGCGCCCTACCTCGCCGACACGGTCGCGCGGATGGCCGCCGACGGCGTACGACGCGCGTTGTGCCTGGTCACGTCGGCGTACTCGTCGTGGTCGAGCTGTCGTCAATACCTCGTCAACCTCGAGGAGGCGAGCGCCGCGGTGCCCGAGGGCCTCGTGGCGCCGCGGCTGGACAAGATCCGCGCCTACTACAACCACCCGGGCTTCGTCACCGCCAACGTCGAGGGCGTGCTCGGCGCGCTCGCCGACCTGCCCGACGAGCTCCGCGACCAGGCCCGCCTGGTGTTCGTCACCCACTCCATCCCGATGACGATGAGCGACAGCAGCGGACCTCCCCGAGATCGAGCAGAGGGTGGGGCCTATGTGGCCCAGCACCGCGACGTCGCCGCCGTCGTGGCCGCGGAGGTGGCGGCCGTGACCGGCATCGATCGCCCTCACGAGCTCGTCTACTGCTCGCGCTCGGGTGCTCCCCACGTGCCGTGGCTCGAGCCGGACGTCAACGACCGGCTCGAGGAGCTCGCCGCCGAGGGGACCGGTGCCGTCGTACTGATCCCGGTCGGCTTCGTCTCCGACCACATGGAGGTCGTCTACGACCTCGACACCGAGGCGCTCGCGACCGCGGCCCGGCTCGGCCTGGCGGCCCGGCGCGCGTCGTCAGCCGGCACTCACCCGGCGTTCGTGAGCGCGGTGCGCGAGCTCGTCCTCGAACGTGCCGCCGCCGAGCGCGGCGCGGACACCGCCCGGCCGGCGCTGGGCGGACGGCGACCGTCGCACGACTCCTGCCCGCTCGACTGCTGCCTGGGGCCGCGGGCATGACGGATCCGGCGGCCCTGCGGACGCTGGCCGAGGGGGTCGCCCGCGAGGCCGCCGTGCTGGTCCGCGAGTACGCCGCGCGGGGTGTCTCGGTCGCCGCGACCAAGTCCAGCGACATCGACGTCGTCACCGCCGCCGACCGGGCGAGCGAGGAGCTGGTCCGCCGGCTCGTGCTGACCGCCCGCCCCGACGACGGATTCCTCGGCGAGGAGGGCGACGACGTCGCCGGAACCTCGGGGGTGCGCTGGATCGTCGACCCGATCGACGGCACCGTGAACTTCCTCTACGGCATCCCCGAGTACGCCGTGTCGATCGCCGCCGAGGTCGCCGGCGAGGTCGTCGCCGGTGTCGTGATGGACGTCGCCAAGGACGCGCTGTACGCCGGCCACCGCGGTGGTGCTCCGACGCGCGACGGTGTCCCGCTCGCCGTCCGCGCGCCCGCCCCGCTGGCGCACCGACTGGTCGCCACCGGCTTCAACTACACCCGGCCGGTCCGCGAGGTGCAGGCCGCCGCCGTGGCCCGCCTGCTCCCGCACATCCGCGACATCAGGCGGACCGGCTCGTGCGCGCTGGACCTGTGCCGGGTGGCGGAGGGGGCCCTCGACGGGTACGTCGAGGAGGGCGTCCACCTGTGGGACCACGCGGCCGGCGGGCTGATCGCCCGCCTCGCCGGGGCCCGGCTCCTGGTCACCGTCGGCGCCGCCGGGGAGGAGGCCGTGGTGTGTGCTCCCGATCACGGTTTCGAGGAGCTCCTGGAGGCGGTCCGGGCCGCCGGACTCCTCCGGGAATAGGCGCCGGTCGCGCACTGTTCTGGCGAGTCGCATCGACCCGGGTATCGCGAACCGGACCTGATGGTGCACAATCTGCCGCGCCACCCGCACGACCAGTGCGGCTGGCGGTCAGCTGAGGGGAGAGAACACACACGTCATGGCGACTGACTACGACGCACCGCGCAAGAACGAGGACGAGCAGTCCGAGGAGAGCATCGAAGAGCTCAAGGCGCGCCGCCACGACAAGAACTCCGGCAAGGTCGACGAGGACGAGGCCGAGGCAGCTGAGGCCTTCGAGCTGCCCGGCGCCGACCTGTCCCATGAGGAGCTCGCCGTCGAGGTGAAGCCGAAGCAGGACGACGAGTTCACCTGCATGAGTTGCTTCCTGGTCCACCACCGCAGCCAGTTGGCGGACCCCAAGAAGATGATCTGCAAGGACTGCGCCTGAGACCTGCCCGCGGCCTGGGTCAGGCGTCGCCCTGACGCAGGCCCGGGGGCAGGTGTCCGGTCGACTTCAGGTAGTAGTTCGCGGCCCGGCGCTGCGCCAGCATCTTGGCGATGGCGACGAAGGTGCCGCTGGCTGCCGCCCAGGCGACGGCCTCCCAGACGCCGACGTCGGGATCGGCCGGGTTGACGGGCGGCTTCTTGCCCGTCGCGGCTCTCCAACTGGTGTCCAGGCCCTTCTTCGCGACGGCCGCGGCGCCGAGCGCGGCGACGAGGGAGAGGGTCGACCAGACCTTGGAGCTGTCCTTTGCCATGGGACGGAGCCTACTGGTCCAGGCCGGTCTGCCCGCTGATCGACCCCGCTTGCCGGGGTTGCTGGTCGACCCCGCTACTGATCGGCGGCGTCGCCCGTCCGCACGGCGTTGAGCGCCTCGGCGAGTGCCCGGGGGTGGCGGGAGCTGACCAGCCAGTACGGCACCGGGTCCGCCGGGTCGGTGATCTCCACCTTGACCGACTGACGCAGGTAGGGGCGCAGCAGCAGGTAGGCGCGGGCGTCGGCCTCCGGGCCCGAGACGCGCCGGGTGCGCTCGGTGTCGAGCGCCTCGACGGTGCCGACGTGCGTCATCTCGATCTGGGCCCGTCCGGCGCGGAACCAGCCGTCGGAGACGGCGATCCGCGCACTGCCGTAGGCACGCAGCGCCGCCGCCATGCCGGCCAGGACGACGCCCGTGACCGTCCAGGCCAGCCAGGCGGCGTGCCCGATGAGGGCGACGATGAGCGTGAGCCAGAGGGTCGCGACGAGCATGGTGCCCTGGGCCCACCAGCGCAGCGGGACCCGCAGGCGCTCCTGGTAGCTCGCACTCTCGCTCACGGAGAGGATGATCCCACCCGCCCGGTGCGGCGCTGTCGCTAGGGTCTCCCCGTGCCCGACGACACCACCGTGGACTCTGCCGAGGATCTCGTGATCTCCGTCCAGCAGCTCGACCCCGACCTGCCGCTTCCCTCCTACGCCCACCCGGGCGATGCGGGCGCCGACCTCGTCACCGGCGTCGACATCGATCTGGCACCGGGGGAGCGCGCCCTGGTCCCCACCGGGATCGCGGTCGCGCTGCCCGAGGGCTACGTCGCGCTGGTCCATCCGCGCTCCGGGCTGGCGGCGCGGCACGGTCTCTCCATCGTCAACACCCCCGGAACCGTGGACGCGGGCTACCGTGGAGAGATCAAGGTGCTGCTGATCAACCACGACCCGGTGGAGGCGATCACGCTGCGCCGGGGAGACCGCATCGCCCAGCTGGTGGTCCAGCGGGTCGAGCGGGCCCGGTTCGAGCCGGTCGCCGCCCTTCCGGACAGCGTGCGTGGCAGCGGCGGCTACGGTTCAACCGGTGGGTTCCAGCGGTGACGGGCCCGAGGGGCCCGATGGGCGTGACGAGGAGGACACAGTGAGGCTGCGGCGCAAGGCTGTCGACCCGACGGTCGAGGGCGCGGTGGGCGAGACCACCGACGCCGGAGAGGCCCCGATCCGGGCCGGCGCCGGCCCCTTCGACGTCGACGAGCTGCCCGAGGACGGCGTGGAGCGTCTCGACCTCGGCTCGCTCCTGGTGGCGCCGTCCGACGGCCGCGAGCTGCGGGTGCAGGTCGACGAGACCTCCGGCGCGGTGCGCGCCGTACTGCTGGCCACCGATGCCGGTGCGCTCGAGCTGCGCGCCTTCGCCGCGCCCCGCAACGGCGACCTGTGGAGCGAGATCCGGCCGCAGATCGCGGCCGACGCCGCGCGCCGTGGCGGCACCGCCACCGAGCGGGAGGGCCGGTTCGGCACCGAGCTGGTGTGCGAGGTCCGGCTCACCCGCCCCGACGGGCAGATCGGCACCCAGACGTCCCGGGTGATCGGCGTCAACGGCCCCCGCTGGCTGCTGCGCGCCACGCTGCTGGGCGACCCGGCTCGCGACCCGGAGACGGCCGACGCATGGGAGGCCGCCATCGAGCAGGTCGCCGTGCGCCGCGGCAACCACGCCATGCCGGTCGGCGAGCAGCTCCCGCTCTCGCTGCCCGAGGGCGCGACTCCCCGGGCCGTTCCGGCGACCTGACCGAGGACGGACGACGCCAGCGCATGCGCACCAAGAGCCGCCTGAGGCGCACGATCAGCAAGTGGGCGAACCCCGACGAGGCCGAGGCGCGCGACCTCCGCAAGACCTTCAGCGGCGACGGTGTGATCTGCATCGGCGACGCGCCGGACCGTGAGCCGGTCCGGCTCCGCGGCACCCTGCGCACCGTGACCCTGCGCCCGCGCGGCGGCGTCCCCGCCCTCGAGGCGGAGCTGTACGACGGCACCGGCACCGTCACCGTGATCTGGCTCGGCCGGCGTCGGATCGCCGGCATCGGACCGGGTCGCGCGCTGGAGGTCCAGGGGCGGGTCAGCATCCAGGACGGCCACCGGACGCTCTACAACCCGAGGTACGAGCTGCTGTGAGCACACCCACCCCCGCGATCGGCGTCGACACCGTCGAGGCGCTCGTCCGCAGACAGCTGGCGACCGCCCTCGGCGGTCGGCGCGGCATGGCCGAGGCGGCCATTCCCGGCGTCGTGTTCACCGTCGCGTGGCTGAGCACCAAGGAGCTCCAGTGGGCACTGGTCGGGAGCCTGGTGGTCGCCGGCCTCGCCCTGCTGGCCCGCGTGGTCCAGCGCTCCAGCACGCAGTACGTCCTCAACGCCGTCTTCGGCATCGGCATCGGCTGGGTCTTCGTCCGGTGGGCGGAGAGCTCCGGCGGCTCGGAGTCCGACCAGGCACTGGCGTTCTTCCTGCCCGGCATCTTGATGAGCCTCGGCTACACCGTGGTGCTCGGGTTCACCTGCCTGATCGGCTGGCCGATGCTCGGGTTCATGCTCGGCGGCGTCACGGGCGACCCGACGGCATGGCACGACGACCCGCAGGTCGTGCGGCTGTGCAGCCGGCTGACCTGGGTGATGCTCCTGCCGGGTGCGGTCGGCGTGCTGCTGCAGGGACCGGTCTGGCTGCTCGGGCACAGCGGCCGTCTCGACGCGGACCAGGCCGTGGTGCTGATCCTGATCCTGCGCACCGGCCTCGGCTGGGCGCTGCGGATCGGGTCGTGGTCGTTGATGATCTGGCTGCTGGCCCGCAACGCGACCCCCTTGACGTCTCCTGACGCCGAGCCCGACCCCGCGTAGCTACTTGGCCGGGTGCGATCCCGGAGCGAGCAGGCCCTCCAGCTCGTCCTCCGCCTCGGCGGGGACGACGAACAGCAGCTCGTCGCCGGACTCGACCGGCTGCTCCGGCGCGGGGACGTAGACCTGGCCGTCGCGGAGGATCGAGACCAGTGCGCAGTTCTCCGGCAGCGGGATCAGGCCGGACTCCTTGCCGACGTACGGCGAGTCCGCTGGGAGGACCATCTCGACCAGGTTGGCGTTGCCCTTGCGGAAGGTGAACAGGCGCACCAGGTCGCCGACGCTCACGGCCTCCTCGACGAGTGCGGACATGATCCGCGGGGTCGAGACGTTGACGTCGACGCCCCAGGCCTCGGTGAACAGCCACTCGTTGTTGGGGTGGTTGACCCGGCCGACGGTGCGGGGGACGCCGAACTCCGTCTTGGCGAGCAGCGCGGTGACCAGGTTGGCCTTGTCGTCGCCGGTCGCGGCGATCACCACGTCGCACTTGTCGAGGCGTGCCTCCTCCAGCGAGGACAGCTCGCAGGAGTCGGCCAGCAGCCACTCGGCGTCGGGGACGCGCTCGGGGCGGATCGAGGACGGGGACTTGTCGATGAGGAGCACTTCATGGCCGTTCTCGATCAGCTCGCGGGCGATCGAGCGGCCGACGGCACCTGCTCCGGCGATGGCGACTCTCATGTCTTCTGGACCTCTCCGACTGCTCAGTCACCGTGCTCGGGCCCACGGCCGAGCACCTCGTAGGCATGGTCCGCGGACTCCTCGCGGGTGACCAGGTGGAGCATGTCGCCCTCCTGGATGACGCTGTCACGGTCCGGCAGCAGACCCTCGCCGAGCCGGTCGATCCAGGCGACCCGGCACCGGGCCTGCTCCTGCAGCTGGCCCACCCGGGCGCCGACCCAGACCTCGGGGGTGGGGAGATGGTCGACGCGGATCGTGCCCGACGGGTCGCGGAAGTCGGGCTCGGCGCCGGCCGGCAGGATCCGGCGCAGCACCTGGTCGGCGGTCCACTTGACCGTCGCGACCGTGGTGATCCCGAGCCGCTGGTAGACCTCGGCCCGGCCGGGGTCGTAGATCCGGGCCACGACCTGCTGGATCCCGAAGGTCTCCCGCGCGACCCGGGCGGCGATGATGTTGGAGTTGTCGCCGCTCGACACCGCCGCGAAGGCGTCCGCGCGCCGGATGCCGGCCTTCTCCAGGACCTCCTGGTCGAAGCCGATGCCGGGGACCTTGTCGCCGTTGAAGCCCGGTCCGAGCCGCCGGAACGCGTCCGGCTCGCTGTCGATGATCGACACGGTGTGGTTGCGGTCCTCGAGACTGCGCGCCAGGGTCGAGCCGACCCGGCCACAGCCCATGATCACGACGTGCACGGTGAGCACGCTAACAGTCGGCTTCGCCGACCGAGCCGGAGCTCGCTTCGCTCGCCGCTTCTTTGTTCCGTCCGGCCAGGCTCGCTTCGCTCGCGGCCGGGCGTGCCCTACCGTTGTCGCTCGTGGGTGTCGGAGACGTATCGAAGCGCATCTTGCTCGGACGCAAGCTTCGTAGCGCCCAGCTGGGGGAGACGCTGCTGCCCAAGCGGATCGCGCTCCCCGTGTTCGCCAGCGACGCGCTGTCGTCGGTCGCCTACGCGCCCGACGAGGTGTTCATCATGCTGGCCATCGCCGGCGCGTCGGCGTACACGTGGTCGTGGAAGATCGGACTCGCGGTCGCCCTGGTGATGCTGACCGTGGTGGCGTCCTACCGGCAGACCGTGCACGCCTACCCGTCCGGCGGCGGCGACTACGAGGTGGCACAGGTCAACCTCGGTCGCAACGCGAGCATCACGGTGGCGAGCGCGCTCCTGGTCGACTACGTCATGACCGTGGCCGTCTCGATCTCCTCGGCAGCGGCCTACGCCGCGGGGGCGATCCCGTCGCTGATCGGGCACGAGGCCACCGTGGCCACCGCCGCGGTCGTGATCCTCACCGCGATCAACCTGCGTGGCGTTCGCGAGTCGGGCGCGTACTTCGCCGTGCCGACCTACCTGTTCATGGTCGCCATCCTCGGGATGGGTGCCTACGGCATGCTCCTGCTCCTGTCCGGCAACCTGCCCGAGGCCGAGAGCGCGCACCTGGAGATCCAGCCCCAGGCGGGCTGGGAGGGCCCGCTGAGCCAGGTGGCCCTGCTCTTCCTGCTCGCCCGGGCCTTCTCGTCCGGATGCGCGGCGCTGACGGGGGTCGAGGCGATCTCCAACGGCGTGCCCGCGTTCCAGCGGCCGAAGAGCAAGAACGCCGCGACCACGCTCCTGCTGCTGGCCCTGATCGCGGTCAGCATGCTGATGACGATCATCCTGCTCGCCAACGAGATGGGTGTCCGCTTCGTCGACCCGCACAAGCTCGACCAGCTGCGGACCGCCGGCGGGGGCGCGATACCGAGCGACTACGAGCAGCACCCGGTGATCTCGCAGATCGCCGCCGCCGTCTTCGACAGCTTCCCGCCCGCGTTCTACTTCGTCGTCACGGTCACGGGCGTGATCCTGGTGCTCGCCGCGAACACCGCGTTCAACGGGTTCCCCGTGCTCGGCTCGATCCTCGCCAAGGACGGCTTCGCCCCCCGTGCGCTGGGGTCCCGGGGCGACCGGCTGGCCTACAGCAACGGCATCGTCTTCCTCGCCGTGATGGCGATCACGCTGATCATCGCCTTCGACGCCGAGACCACGAAGCTGATCCAGCTCTACATCGTCGGCGTCTTCGTCTCCTTCAACATCAGCCAGCTCGGCATGATCCGGCACTGGACCCGCCACCTGACGACGGAGCGCGACGCGGCGGAGCGTCGGCGCATGCAGCGCGCACGTGCCATCAACACCTTCGGACTCGGCCTCACGTCGGTCGTGCTGGTCATCGTGCTGATCACCAAGTTCCTCCACGGGGCGTGGATCACGATCCTCGCGATGGGCTTCTTCTTCGCCGTCATGAAGGCGATCAAGAAGCACTACGACGGCGTCGAGCGCGAGCTCGCCGCCGACGAGACCGACAAGGCCCTGCCGACCCGGGTGCACGCCATCGTGCTGGTCTCCAAGCTGCACAAGCCGACCCTGCGTGCGCTGGCGTTCGCCAAGGCGACCCGACCCAACTCCCTCGAGGGCGTCTACGTGTCGGTCGACCAGTCGGACACCGCCCGGCTGCTGGAGGAGTGGGACGAGCGCAACACCGGCATCCCGCTCAAGGTCCTGCACTCGCCGTACCGCGAGGTCGTCAAGCCGATCGTGGAGTACGCCTCCGCGATCCGCGGCGCGAATCCCCGCAGTGTCGTGGCCGTCTACATCCCCGAGTACGTCGTGGGCCGCTGGTGGGAGCAGCTCCTGCACAACCAGACCGCGCTGCGGCTCAAGGGCCGGCTGCTGTTCACCCCCGGCGTCATGGTCATCTCGGTGCCCTACCAGCTGCGCTCCTCCGGGATCGCCCTCGAGCGCGAGGAGCGCGAGGAGCATCGCGTGCACGCCGGCGACCTGCGCCGGGGCCGCGTGCGCGGCAACGACCGGCAGACCAAGCGGTGAGCCGCCCTTCGGCCCGGAGGCCGCGGGCGCGGACCGCCCGGGGCGCCTCGATGGTCGGCCGCCGGTTCGAGGTCGAGGTGGGGCCGATCGCGCACGGCGGGCACTGCGTCGCCCGGGTCGAGGAGCGCGTGGTGTTCGTCCGGCACGCGCTGCCCGGCGAGCGCGTGGTCCTGGAGATCACCGAGGGCACCGAGGGCGACCGGTTCTGGCGTGGCGACGCCGTCGAGGTCCTGATCCCGTCGACCGACCGGGTGCCCGCACCGTGCCCGTACGCCGGTCCCGGTCGTTGCGGGGGCTGCGACCTCCAACATGTCGGCCTGCCGGCCCAGCGGGACCTCAAGGCCGCGGTCGTGCGCGAGCAGCTGCGCCGGGTCGCCCGGCTCGAGACCGACGTCGAGGTCGAGGCGGTGCCCGGCGACGAGAACGGCCTGCACTGGCGGACCCGGCAGCGGTACGTCGAGCTGCCCGGCGGCGGGCGCGGCATGCGCAAGCACCGCTCCCACGACACCGTCGCGGTCGACGCCTGCCTCCTGGAGGCACCGCACGGCCCGTCGTACGACGTCCGCGGGCGGGCCTTCGAGGTCGCCACGGCACCGGATCAAGCGGCGAGCTTCTGGCAGGTCCATCCGGGCGCTCCGGAGGCTCTGGTCGGGGCCGTGCTCGAGGCGCTCGACCCGCGGCCGGGGGAGAGCGCTCTCGACCTGTACGCCGGCGTGGGACTGTTCAGCCGGTTCCTCTCCGAGGCGGTCGGGCCGACCGGCCGGGTCGCGGCGGTGGAGGGCGATCCGACCGCGTCAGGGCTCTCCGAGCGCAACTGTCCCGCTGTCCTGGCCCGCGCGGGCGATGTCGGCGCCGTCCTCGCCGACGGGCTCCCACCGGAGTGGGCCCGCGCCGACCTGGTCGTGCTCGACCCGCCCCGGGCCGGCGCGAAGCGTGCCGTCGTCGAGCAGGTCGTGGCGCGCGGACCCCGTGCCGTCGCCTACGTCGCCTGCGACCCGGCGGCGCTCGCGCGCGACGTCGCGATCTTCGCCGAGCACGGCTACCGGCTCGCGTCGCTGCGCGCCTTCGACCTGTTCCCGATGACGCACCATGTCGAGTGCGTGGCGAAGCTTGTCAAAAGCCGCTGACCTGCCGTTTTACGGCAAACGACTCGCTGTCGCGACGCCTGGGGCCTGCTTTGGGCTCGCTTTGGACTCGGTTTGAGGTCGTGGGGAGGCCATAGACGTGACTTTCGGGAACCATGCCGCCAGCGGTATGGTTGACGAAAGGGAGGTGAGGTTGATGGCGATCAGCGTCAAGGAAGCGTCGAGCCGACTCGGGGTCAATGACTCCCGCGTCAGGCAGTTGCTTCGTTCGGGAGACCTGCGTGGTCGCCGCCTGGGCAACTCCTGGCTCGTCTCGTCTCAGGATGTAGCTCGGCTGGAGCTGCAAGGACGTCCCCCGGGCCGACCGTTGGCACCGAAGCGTGCTTGGGCAGTCATCGATCTCCTCGACGAGGGGCGGGCAGCCTGGTTGTCGGACTCCGCGCGTTCGCAGGTACGCCGCTATCTCGCTGATCTGCAAGATCCGGGTCCGGACGGCTGGCGCGCCGCTCTGCGTGGACGCAGCAACCTGCTCGATGTTGTCGCGCACCCGGCGGCTGTTCAGCGCCTCCGGCGAGCGGGTGGTGTTCGCGCTGCCGGGATCGATGATGCAGCCAGCCGCGGGTTCGACGTCGTTGCTCTGGCGAACCCGATCCCCGAGTTCTACGTCGAGGAATCGCATTGGCCCGAGCTGTCGCGGTCACTCGCACTGCGCGAAGGGGCCGATCCCAATCTCAGGATCCGCGTTCCGAAGGAGGTCTGGCCGTTCGCGGGGGACGGAGCCTTGGCGCCTGGCGGGGTGGGTGACGCCGTGCTCTCTGCTGACCTTCTCGAGAGCATGGAGCCTCGTGCCGTCGCCGCGGGTGCCGCGCGTCTGGCGGAACTGCTCTCGGCCTGGCAAAGCGAACGGTCCCGCGCATGACCGTGGTCATCGAACTCCCGATCCTGCCGGCGCCGGTTGACGAGTTGTGGCACACGCTCCTTGATCTAGGCGAGAGCCTGGACGTGCCTTGGGCGCTGATCGGGGGTCAGATGGTGCTGCTGCATGCGCTCGAGCACGGCCAGGTTCCGCCGCAGATCAGTCAGGACGGGGACGTGATCGCGGACATTCGGGCCATCCCCGGTGCCTTGACCCGGGTCGTGGCCGGCATCGAGGACCTCGGGTTCTCGCTGCAGTCCATCAGCGCAGATGGACTCGCTCACCGCTACATCCGGGCCGCGAAACCACGCCCGGTCGTCATCGACGTCCTGGCACCGGAAGGCCTGGGAGAGCGGGCCGATCTGACGACAACGCCTCCGGGGCGGACCATCGAAGTGCCTGGCGGTACTCAGGCGCTGAGTCGCGCTGAGCGGATCACCGTCGTGCATGAAGGGCGCCGCGGAATGATTCCACGGCCCACTCTGCTGGCAGCAATCGTAGGCAAGGCGGCGGCGACGGCGCTGCCCGGTCCCGAGCGTCACTACCGGGATCTCGCGCTGCTTTGCGCTCTCGTCCCGGACCCTTTCGACGTCGCGGAGCAGTTGACTCGCAAGGATCGGCAGAGGGTGCGCTTGGCGAGCAAGCTCCTCAGCGACACCCACCCGGCCTGGGCACTGGTGCCCGACGCGATCCGCAGCTCGGGACAGATCGCCTACGGCGTCATCCACGGCTGACCTGACGTTATCGTGGCCGGCGTGTCGGAGGACTTCGTCATCGCTCGCAACACCGAACCCCGGTCGACGCTGCCCTACCTGCTCCGGATCCCGCTCGGGGACGGGATCATTCTCAAGGCCAAGGACACCTGGCCGCGTACCGGCAAGGTCTACTGCCACCGTGCCGAGGAATGGCCGGATGATGCCGAGATCGTCGAGCGGATTCCGGTGCGGTCGTGCGTGAGGCGCGGCGCTGCCATCGACCTGGTCCTCGACCGCAGTCGGGAGAACCGCTCCCAGATCATCATCACCAATGGCCGCGGGCGGCAGATGATCTTCTGGCAGACCGCCCGCACCGCCAAGCAGGCACGTCCCGCGGTCAACGTCCCGGGCGCCCGCGCCAGCGGAGTCGCCGACCTCGAGATCGCGGTCGACATCCGCGAGCGGTACCCGTTCACGTTTGCCGACCGGCAGGTGACAACGCGACGTGCGCCGCTCAGTGCCGGTGACTACGGACTCATCGTCGACGGACTGCTGCAGGCGACGGTCGAACGGAAGTCCCTGGCCGACCTCGTCTCGTCGCTGACGACGGGCAAGCTGACGTTCCAGCTCACCGAACTGTCGGCGATCCCGCGCGCCGCGGTGGTCGTGGAAGAGCGCTACTCCCAGGTCTTCAAGCTCGACCGCGTCCGGCCCAGCGTCGTGGCCGACGGGATCGCCGAGTGCCAGATCAGGTTCCCGACAGTGCCGATCGTCTTCTGCGAGACCCGCAAGCTCGCCCAGGAGTGGACCTACCGCTTCCTCGCGGCTGCGCGCGTAGGACTGGCTGAGGAGATCGTCGGCGACCTCGCCGTGCGCGGACTCGAGGCGCCACCGCCGCTCGCGCCCGCACCGCCGACGCCCGCGGACGTACGTCGCTGGGCCTTCGCGCACGACATCGACGTCTCGGACCGCGGCCGGATCCCAGCCACGCTGATGGATCAGTACCTCGAAGCCCGCGCTCGCGGCGAGACCTGAAGCTGCGGTCGTTCGCGACCATCGGTGCCCGCTGGCACGAGGGCTCGAATTGGGCTCGCTCTGATTCGCAGACACCCGCGGCCAGAAGGCGGGCGCGCAGATCGTCGAGCTGGAGCGCCCCCACCTGGGCTCGGAGGACTTCGCCTACTATCAGCAGGTCGTGCCCGGCGCGATGTTCATGCTCGGCTGCGGGCGGCCAGTTGCCACCGGCGGCGGCCTGCACACCGCGACCTTCGACCCCGACGAGGATGCCCTCGCCGTCGGTCTGGCGGTGCTCTCAGCGATCGCGCACCGGGTCAACGGCGCGACCTGACCGACTCGGTCACGTCGCGTGCGTCGCGCTCCGGGTTCCGAGGTACGGGAGGTGGTCACGGCAGACTGACCGTCATGGCGAACCTGGTCATGACGGACGGGGCAGTCGCAGGGCTGCTGGAACCCACCTCGGTGGAGCTGGTTCCGGGGGAGGTGGTCGTGGCGGTGGGCCGGCCGGGGCACGGCAATGTGGCCCTGGCCCTGGCGCTCGCCGGCCGACTTCGGTTGACCGGCGGCAGCGTCGACCTCGGGGGTGATCCCGCGCCGGCCACGCTCCAGCGGGCGGTGGTGCTGGTCGACGTACCGGGGGTCACGGAGCCGGACGACAGTGTCCCGTTCCGGGTGATCGTCGCCGAGGAGCTGGCGCTGGCCGGCCTGTCCTCCGGCCCGCACGCGACCTCGGCCTGGCTGCGTGAGCACCGGCTCGGCACCAGCCCGCGGCTGCGGACCGAGGAGGTTCCTCCCGGCGACCGGATCCGGTCGCTGACCGAGCTCGGGGCCTCGCGACCGGACGCCCGGTTCCTGGTCCTGCTCTCCCCGGACCGGCACGGCCTGCACCGCCGCGAGTGGTGGCCGATCGCCCACGGGGCGGCCGACCGCGGACTGGGCGTCCTGGTCACCATCAGCGAGGCGGTCGACCTCGGCGACGTCGCCCGGGTGGCGTCGATCGGGGGTGCCGCGTGAACGCCCTGCGCATCGCCTGGAGCGAGCTCTCCCGGCTGCTCAGCATCCGGATGGGCCGGATCACCGTGCTCGCGCTGGTCACCGTCCCGACCATCTACGCCGGGCTCTACCTGTACGCCAACCACGACCCGTACTCGGCACTGGACCGGGTGCCGACGGCCCTGGTGGTCGAGGACGCCGGGGCCACCGGACTGGACGGCGCCCGGCTCGAGGCCGGGCGCGAAGTGGCCGACCAGCTGCTCGACGCGCGGGACTTCGGCTGGCACGAGGTCGACCGCGCGACCGCGAAGGCCGGTGTCGACGACGGCACCTACGACTTCGCGCTGGTGATCCCGCGTGGCTTCTCGGCAGCGTTGACCAGCACCTCCGGCTCCGAGCCGGAGCAGGCCCGGATCACGATGATCACCAATGACGCCAACTCCTACCTGTCCACGACCATCGCCAACACGGTCGCGACCAAGGTGCGTGACGCGATCGGCGAGAAGGTCTCCCAGGAGGCGGTCGGCACCTTCCTGCTCGGCATCGCCGACGTCCGGCAGGGCCTGCAGCAGGGCGCCGACGGCGCCGGCCAGCTCCACGACGGCCTGCGTGAGGCGAAGCACGGGTCCCGCAGGCTCGTCGACGGCAGCGCCCGGCTCGCCGACGGCGCGGGAGACCTCCGCGACGGCGCCGGACAGCTGCGTGACGGGCTGTCCACGCTGGCGACCCGGACCGCGTCCCTGCCGCAGCAGGCCCGGCAGCTGGCCGCCGGCGCCCGCCAGGTCGCGGACGGTGACCAGAAGGTGGCCGACGCGGGCAACAAGGTGGCCGATGCGGTCCACACCGCCCGGGTCGCGTACGACGGCGGCCGTGCCGACCTCGTCGCCCAGATGAACCAGCTCGGGATCGACCAGGCCGGCCAGGACCGGCTGCTGGCCGTCTACGACCGGGTCGGTGCCAAGGTCCACGCCGGCGACGCCAGGGCCGGCACGGTCCGCAAGCAGCTGAACCAGCTGGCGGACGGAGCCGACCAGGTGGCCGACGGCGCGAGTCAGCTCGCCCGCTCGGCCCCCGCGCTGGTCGACGGCATCGGGCAGGCGCGCGACGGAGCCGGTGAGCTCTCGGCCGGCGCCGGGCGGCTGACCCGCGGGGCCGGCACCCTGCATGACGGCACGGTGGAGCTGCGCTCCGGGCTGCGGGAGCTGACCAGCGGCGCGGGCACGCTCCGCGACGGGCTGGCCGCCGGCGTGCTGCAGGTCCCCGACACCACCGAGGAGTCCCGCCAGCGGATCGCCGAGACCGTCGCCAACCCGATCGACGTCCGGGCCCGCAGCGACGCGGCGGCCCGCAACTACGGCGCCGGACTGGCTCCGTTCTTCCTGGCCCTCGCGGCGTGGATCGGCGGGTACGTCCTCTTCCTGCTGGTGCGCCCGCTGTCGAGCCGGGCACTGGCGGCCAACCAGCACCCGCTCCGGGTCGCCCTCGGCGGCTGGCTGCCGCCGGCGCTGATCGGCGCGGCCCAGATGACCCTGGCGTTCGTGGTGGTTGCGGTCGCGCTCGACGTCGGCATCGTGGAGAGCCTGCGGACGTGGCTGTTCATGATCCTGATCTCGGCGACGTTCGTCGCTGTCGTCCACTTCATGAACGCGCTGCTCGGCACCCCCGGCCAGTTCCTGGCGCTGGTCTTGATGGTCGTCCAGCTGGTGACCGCCGGGGGCACCTTCCCGTGGCAGACGATCCCCGAACCCCTGCACTGGCTGCACCAGGTGCTGCCGATGAGCTATGCCGTCGACGGGCTGCGCCAGCTCATGTACGGCGGGGACCCGGCCCGGGCGCTCACCGCCGCGCTCGTGCTGGCGGCGTACCTCGTCGGCGCCCTGGCGCTCACCTCGCTGGTCGCGCGGCGGCAGCGGGTGTGGACCCCGAGCCGGGTCAAACCGACGGTCGTGCTGTAGCGGATCCGCGCTCGCGCTTGTCCTCATGTCGGCTTGAGGTTCTACGGTCACCGATATGAGCATGGAGTCGATCGCCTGGAACCAGGTGTACCGGGGGATGAACGGGCCGGACGAGGAGCGGGCGTTCAGCGCGGCGACCGCGAAGCGGATCTTCCGCTTCGCGCGGCCGCACCGCCGCAAGCTGGTCGGGTTCGTGGTCCTGAGCGTCGTCACCTCCGGGCTCGCGGTGGCGACGCCGGTGCTGGCCGGTGGCGTCGTCAACGCGATCGTCGCCGGCGACAGCCGGGACGTCGTCGTACGGCTGGCGGTGGCCATCGCCGTCCTGGCGGTGCTCGACGCGGCGCTGGGCCTGGTGGCCCGCTGGCTGTCGTCCAAGATCGGCGAGGGCCTGATCCTCGACCTGCGCACCGCGGTGTTCGACCACGTCCAGCGGATGCCGGTCGCGTTCTTCAGCCGGACCCGGACCGGCGCCCTCGTGAGCCGGCTCAACAACGACGTGATCGGGGCGCAGCGCGCGTTCAGCCAGACCCTGTCGGGCGTGGTCGGCAACCTGGTGACGCTGGTGCTGACCCTCGTCGTGATGCTCGGGATCTCCTGGCAGGTGACGCTGCTCGCGCTGGTGCTGCTGCCGGTGTTCGTGGTGCCGGCGCGGCGGATGGGCCGGCGCCTGGCCGACATCCAGCGGGAGGCGGCCGACCACAACGCCGCGATGGGCAACCAGATGACCGAGCGGTTCTCGGCGCCCGGCGCGACGCTGGTCAAGCTGTTCGGGCGCCCCGAGCAGGAGTCCGCCGAGTTCGCCGCGCGCGCCGAGCGCGTGGCCGAGATCGGCGTGCGGACCGCGATGGTGCAGACCACCTTCGTCACCGCGCTGACCCTCGTCTCCGCGCTCGCGATCGCCGTCGTCTACGGGCTCGGCGGCGCCCTCGCCCTGGAGGGGACCCTCGACGCCGGCGACGTCGTCGCCCTCTCCCTGCTGCTGACCCGCCTCTACGCGCCCCTGACCGCGCTGGCCAGCGCCCGGGTCGAGGTGATGAGCGCCCTGGTGAGCTTCGAGCGGGTCTTCGAGGTGCTGGACCTGGAGCCGCTGATCACGGACCGCGCGGGCGCCGGGCCGGTGCCCGACGGGCCGGTCGGTGTCGAGATCGACGACGTGCACTTCGCCTACCCGTCGGCCGACAAGGTCTCGCTCGCCTCGCTGGAGGCGGTCGCCACGCTCGACACCCGCGGTGGCGAGGAGGTCCTCCACGGCATCTCGCTGCGTGCGGAGCCGGGGCAGGTCGTCGCCCTCGTCGGCTCCTCGGGGGCGGGGAAGTCGACCATCGCGCAGCTGGTGTCGCGGCTGTACGACGTCGACACGGGCGCCGTACGCCTGGCGGGGGTGGACGTGCGGGACCTGACGGCCGCGTCGATCCGCGGCGCGGTCGGGATGGTGACCCAGGACGGGCACCTGTTCCACGACACGATCCGTGGCAACCTCCTGCTGGCCCGTCCGGAGGCGACCGAGCAGGAGCTGTGGGACGCGTTGGCCCGCGCCCGGCTGGCCGACCTGGTCGACGCGCTGCCCGACGGGTTGGAGACCGTGGTGGGGGAGCGCGGCTACCGGCTCTCCGGTGGTGAGCGGCAGCGGCTCACGATCGCGCGGCTGCTGCTCAAGCAGCCGCGCGTGGTGATCCTCGACGAGGCGACGGCCTCGCTCGACTCGACCTCGGAGGCGGCGGTGCAGGCGGCGCTGGGGGAGGCGCTGGCCGGGCGGACCGCGCTGGTCATCGCGCACCGGCTCTCCACGATCCGGGCGGCCGACCTGATCGCGGTCGTCGAGGACGGGCGGATCGTGGAGCGGGGCACCCACGCGTCGCTGCTGGCGGCGGGCGGCCGGTACGAGGAGCTGTACCGCACCCAGTTCTCCGAGACTTCTCCGGATCGTGTATCTTGATATCAAGAGATATCGGGACTCCGGTGTCCCTGCGAACTTAGGTCAACCTCACTATCCGGTCCGCCGTCGGCGGCGGCAGGATGCAGCAGGAGACCTACCAACGATCAGTCGATGGCAGTCGATGAGGACGGAGACGCGATGGCCAGCAAGAACAGCTTCGGCGCCAAGAGCACCCTGGATGTGGAGGGGAAGTCCTACGAGATCTTCCGTCTCGACGCGGTCAAGGGCGACGGGCTCCCCGACAACGCTGTCGAGAGCCTGCCCTTCTCACTGAAGGTGCTGCTCGAGAACCTGCTCCGCACCGAGGACGGCGCGGACATCACGGCCGAGGACATCAAGGCCCTGGCCGGCTGGGACGAGACCGCCCAGCCCGACAAGGAGATCCAGTTCACGCCGGCCCGCGTGATCATGCAGGACTTCACCGGCGTCCCCTGTGTCGTCGACCTCGCCACCATGCGCGAGGCCATGGCCGAGCTCGGCGGCGACGCCACCAAGATCAACCCGCTCGCGCCCGCCGAGATGGTCATCGACCACTCCGTCATCGCCGACGTCTTCGGCAATCCCGAGGCGTTCGAGAAGAACGTCGAGATCGAGTACGAGCGCAACCGCGAGCGCTACCAGTTCCTGCGCTGGGGCCAGACCGCGTTCGCCGACTTCAAGGTCGTCCCGCCCGGCACCGGCATCGTGCACCAGGTCAACATCGAGCACCTCGCCCGCACCGTCTTCACCCGTGAGGTCGATGGCGAGCTGCTGGCCTACCCCGACACCTGCGTCGGCACCGACTCCCACACCACCATGGTCAACGGCATCGGCGTCGTCGGCTGGGGCGTCGGCGGCATCGAGGCCGAGGCCGCCATGCTCGGCCAGCCCGTGTCGATGCTCATCCCGCGCGTGGTCGGCTTCAAGCTCTCCGGCGACCTGCCCGCCGGCGCCACCGCGACCGACCTGGTGCTCACGATCACCGAGATGATGCGCAAGCACGGCGTCGTCGGGAAGTTCGTCGAGTTCTACGGCCCCGGCGTCTCGGCGCTGCCGCTGGCCAACCGCGCCACCATCGGCAACATGAGTCCCGAGTTCGGCTCGACGATCGCGGTGTTCCCGATCGACGAGGAGACGGTCAAGTACCTCAGGCTGACCGGCCGTCCCGAGGAGCAGCTCGCCCTTGTCGAGACCTACGCCAAGGAGCAGGGGCTCTGGCACGACCCGGCCGCCGAGCCGCGCTACTCCGAGAAGCTCGAGCTCGACCTCGCCACGGTCGTCCCGTCCCTGGCCGGCCCCAAGCGCCCGCAGGACCGGATCTCGGTGACCGAGGCCAAGGCGTCGTTCCGCACCGCGCTGGTCGACTATGCCGGTGGGCCCCAGGGCTACGACGAGGCCGTGGACGAGAGCTTCCCCGCCTCCGACAGCCCGTCGCACGACAGCAACCAGTCCAACGGTGAGCCCGCCCCGGGCGACCTGCCCGCCGTGGCAGCCGGTGCCGGGCGCGCGTCCAAGCCGGTCGAGGTCACCCTTGCCGACGGCACGACCTTCACCCTCGACCACGGCGCCGTCACGATCGCCGCGATCACCTCGTGCACCAACACGTCCAACCCCTCGGTCATGATCGGCGCCGCGCTGCTCGCCAAGAAGGCCGTCGAGAAGGGCCTGACCCGCAAGCCGTGGGTGAAGACCACGCTGGCGCCGGGGTCCAAGGTCGTCAGCGACTACTACGACCGCTCGGGCCTGACGCCGTACCTCGACAAGCTGGGCTTCAACCTCGTCGGCTACGGCTGCACCACGTGCATCGGCAACTCGGGCCCGCTCATCCCCGAGGTGTCCGCCGCGGTCAACGAGGCTGACCTCGCCGTGGTGTCCGTGCTGTCGGGCAACCGCAACTTCGAGGGCCGGATCAACCCGGACATCAAGATGAACTACCTCGCCTCGCCTCCGCTGGTCGTGGCGTACGCGCTCGCCGGGTCGATGGACGTCGACCTCTACGGCGACCCGCTCGGCCAGGACACCGAGGGCAAGGACGTCTATCTCGAGGACATCTGGCCGACCCCGGCCGAGGTCGAGGAGACCATCGCCCAGGCGATCAACGCGGAGATGTTCGGCGAGTCCTACAAGGACGTGTTCGCCGGCGACGAGCGCTGGCAGTCGCTGCCGACGCCCGAGGGCAACACGTTCGCCTGGGACCCCGAGTCGACGTACGTCCGTCGGGCTCCCTACTTCGACGGCATGCCCGACGAGCCGACGCCGGTCACCGACATCGACGGTGCGCGGGTCCTGCTGAAGCTGGGCGACTCGGTGACCACCGACCACATCAGCCCGGCCGGTGCGATCAAGAAGGACAGCCCCGCCGGTGCATACCTCGCCGAGCACGGCGTCGAGCCGCGGGACTTCAACTCCTACGGCTCGCGTCGCGGCAACCACGAGGTGATGATCCGCGGCACCTTCGCCAACATCCGGCTGCGCAACCAGATCGCCGAGGGCACCGAGGGCGGCTTCACCCGGGACTTCACCCAGGCTGACGCGCCGGTCTCGTCCATCTACGACGCGTCGGTGAACTACCAGGCCGCCGGCATCCCGCTGGTCGTCCTGGCGGGCAAGGAGTACGGCTCCGGCTCGTCGCGCGACTGGGCCGCCAAGGGCACGTCGCTGCTGGGCGTCAAGGCCGTCATCGCCGAGTCGTACGAGCGGATCCACCGCTCGAACCTCATCGGCATGGGCGTCATCCCGCTGCAGTTCCCCGAGGGTGCGAACGCCGAGTCGCTGGGTCTGACCGGAGAGGAGACCTTCTCGTTCTCGGGCATCACCGAGCTCAACGAGGGCACCACGCCCTCGACCGTGAAGGTCACCACCGACACGGGCGTGGAGTTCGACGCGGTCGTCCGCATCGACACTCCCGGCGAGGCGAACTACTACCGCAACGGCGGCATCATGCAGTACGTCCTGCGCAACCTGCTGCGCGGCTGACACTCGCTCGACCCGACGGCCCGCTCCCTGACGGGGGCGGGCCGTCGGCATTCCGCCGTGGCCGGCTGACTACGGTGGGGCCATGCTCGTCGCGTTCAGCATCAGCCCCTCGGTCTCCGACGACACCGGTGGGGTGTCCGAGGCGGTCGCCGCCGCGGTCCGCGTGGTCCGCGCGTCCGGGCTGCCCCACGAGACGACGTCCATGTTCACGACGATCGAGGGGGAGTGGGACGAGGTGATGGCGGTCGTGAAGCAGGCGGTCGACGTCGTCGCCGCGACCTCACCCCGCGTCGGGCTGGTGCTCAAGGCCGATATCCGCCCCGGCTTCACCGGCGAGCTCACCGCCAAGGTGGAGCGGGTCGAGCGGGCGCTCGAGCAGTGAGTCAGCTGCCGCCGCCCCCGCCGCCGTTCGGCCCACCGTCTCCGCCGCACGGCCCGCCGCCCGGCGCGCCGCCTCCGCCATACGGCCCGCCGCCCGAGTCGCCGCCGGCCTACCCGCCGTCCTTCCTGCCGCCGTTCCCACCGCCCCCGCGGCGCCGCTCGCCACTGCCGATCGTGCTCGCGGTCCTCGCCGCGGTACTGGTCGTCGGTGCGGCGGTGCTGGTGCCGGTCGTGCTGACGAGGGGCGACGACGACGCGGACGGGTCCGACCGGTCGCGGGCGAGTGCCGCGAAGGTCGACACGAGCAACCTCGACGCCGTCGAGGAGTACACCGGGCTGACCAACCAGCATCTCGCGATCGGTGCGGACCACGACTACCCGCAGTCCCCGCCGGTGGGCGGCGACCACGCGCCGTACTGGCTCGAGTGCGGCGTCTACGACGAGCCGCTCCCCGAGGAGCCCCTCGTGCACGACCTGGAGCACGGCACCGTGGTGCTGACCTACCGTGACGACGAGGTCGATGCGGCGGGCGTGCGTCGGCTCGCGGACCAGCTGCCGGCCAACGGGATCCTGGCGCCGTACCCCGACCAGGAGCCGTCGGTCGTCATCACCGTCTGGGGCCGACAGCTGGCGCTGACCGGTGCGGACGATCCGCGGATCGGCCTCTTCGTCGCGGCGTACGGCGCCGGCGACACCGCGCCCGAGCCGTTCGCCTCGTGCCACGGCGGCGTCCATCCGGACGACCTGCCCTCGACGGACACCAGCGCCTGACCTGCCCGACTCCGCCTCTGTGCTGATAGGCGGAACCGATCAGCCATCCCGGTTCTCGGGATGGCTGATCGCATTTCGGCCGTTTTGGCACGAGACACCCTCGCCGACCCCATAGTCTTTAATTCGATCGAAATAGTCGACTAAAGAAGAGGGGCGCCATGGGCGGGTACGCCGTCACCGCACTGCTGGTGACGCTGGGGCTGTTCGCCGGCATCTACGTGCTGGGCCGGTTGCGGGTGAACTTCAGCGTGCTGACCATCGCGGCGCTGGGACTCGGTGTGGGGGTCGGGGTGGTCTTCGAGGGCCACCTCGACTACGTCGAGCCGGTCGGCAAGGTCTACCTGAACCTGCTGCTCGCGATCGTCGCGCCGCTGATCATCGTCTCGATCCTGTCGAGCATCACCTCGCTGGGGACCACCGCGCAGCTGCGCACCATCGGTGCCCGTTCGGTGGGCTGGCTGCTCGGCCTCAACGCCCTCGCGGTGCTGCTGACCCTCGGGCTGGCACTGCAGCTGGGGATCGGCCGGGGCGCGGGCATCGAGGTCGGGGAGCGCGACACGTCGGCGCTGGAGAACATCAAGAAGCCGTTCTCCGAGGTCTTCATCGACTTCTTCCCGACGAACATCGTCACCGACATCGCCGAGACGAACGTCATCCCGATCATCCTGTTCAGCGTCCTGATCGCGGTGTCGTACTCGCTGGTCGCCGACCGGGCGCCCGCGACGGTGGCGCCGTTCAAGGGGTTCATCGACGCGCTGCGCGAGATCATCTACCGCGCCGTCGGCTTCGTGATCGCGCTGACGCCGTACGCCGTGCTCTCGCTGACCGCCGTCGCCACCGCCCGTGCGGCGGGGCAGTGGTCGCAGATGGTCTCGCTCCTCGGCGTGCTCGGTCTGGCCTGGCTGGCCTGCTTCGTCCACGCCTTCATGATCAACGGCGTGCTGCTGCGGGTCTTCGCGGACGTCGATCCGGTGCTTTTCTTCCGCAAGATCCTCCCGGCCCAGGTGACGGCGTTCACCACGCAGAGCAGCGCCGGCACCCTGCCGGTGACCACGCGGCTGCTGCGCGAGCGGGTCGGCGTGCCGTCGGACATCGCCGGGTTCACCGCACCCCTCGGCACCACGATCGGCATGCCGGGCTGTGCCGGCGTGTGGCCCGTGCTGCTGGCCGTGTTCGGGGTCAACGCGCTCGGCATCTCCTGGGGCGTGCAGGACTACCTGGTCCTGATCCTGCTCGGGGTGATCGTCTCGGTCGGGACGGCGGGCGTGCCGGGCACCGCCACGATCACGGCGACCACGGTGCTCACCGCGGCCGGCCTCCCGCTCGAGCTGGTGGCGATCACGCTGCCGGTCAGCATGGTCGCCGACATGGCGCGGACCCTCGACAACGTCACCTCCGCCGCCGTCGCCGCCACGATCGTGGCCCGTCAGGAGGGCCGGCTCGACGACGCGGTCTTCGACGGGACGGCCCTCCCCGCCGACTCGCCCGACGACCTGGCCGACGACCTGGCCGGGCAGGTCTCCGACGACGTCTTCGACGACGTGCTGCTCGTCGACCCCGGCGTCCCCATCGGCGCCTGCGCGCTGCCCACCCCCACCCGCACCCCCCAAGGAGTGAACGCATGACCGTCCGGCGATCCCATCGGATCCTTGCCCTGCTGCCCGCTGCCGCCATCGCCGCGACACTGGCCGTCTCGATCGGCCCGGCCCCGGCCGCGCACGCGGACGGCTGGGTCGACGGGGCCGACGAGTTCCCCTGCCTCGACGATGTGACCTGCCTGTGGATCCAGGACTGCGAGCTCGACGAGAACCAGCACCCCGTCTACCCGAACCGCAACGGCAAGACGTCCTACCCCGCCGGCAGCTACAGCTACAAGGGGGACACGCCGACTCCCACCCCCACACCGACCCCGACGCCGACCCCCACCCCGAGCCCCGGGGGGACCGGCGGCGGAAGCACCGGCGGCACGTCCGGCACCGCGGGCTCGGGCACCGGCAAGGACACGGGCAAGAACACCGGCAAGAACACCGGCAAGACCGGAGGCGCCGGCACGACGGGGACGACGGGCGCCGTCGTCGACCCGACCGCGACCGAGGGTGCGACCGAGCAGGTCGCTCCCGGCGCGCCGAGCGCCCTGGCCGCACCGACCCTCGCGGTCGACGGCGACACGGTGACGGTGTCGTGGGCCGCCTCGGCCAACGCCGAGATCGAGCAGGTCACCGGCTATCTGATCCGGTTCACCGGACAGGCGGCGGTCGAGACCGACGCGACCACCTTCGAGTACGTCTTCGAGGACGTGCCGCCCGGCAGCTACCGCGCCGCGGTGTGGGCCAGCAACGCCGCCGGCGAGTCGCCCGGCTCGCCGCCGTCGGACCCGGTCGTCGTCGGCGTCGACCCGACCACGGTCGCCGGCACGGTCACGGTGACCGGCGAGCTCGCGCCCGGCGCCACGGTGACCGTCACCGGCACCGGCTTCGCGCCCCGGATCGAGGGCTATGCCCTCGAGCTGCACTCCGACCCGGTGCCGCTCGGCACGGTCACGACCGACGACAACGGCGGGTTCACCGCGGAGGTCGTCGTCCCGGCCAACGTCCCCGAGGGCGACCACGAGCTCGTCGTCCTGTTCGCCGGCACCCAGGTCTCCAGCAGCCCCGTCGCCGTGTCCGCGGCCGCCACGGGCGTGGCCGCGCCGGCGGAGGAGGCCGCCGAGAAGGAGGCCACCCCGGTGCCCGACAACGCCGGCCTCGCGATCCTCGGCGGCCTCGCCGCCGCCGGCGCCCTCGCGCTGGCCTGGCGCCTCCTGCGCGGACGCCGCCACCGTCCCCGCCGGGCTCTCGTGCCCACGACGGTCGCTGCGCGCACGTCCTGACCGCGAGCACCGCGAGCACCGCGAGCACTCCGTCCGACCCGATCGACACTCACCCACCCGAGAGCAGAGAGCGAAGCACCCATGAACCACCGCACCCACCTGAGGCGCACCGCCGCGACCGCCACGGTCGTCGCGCTCGCGGCGTCGGCCCTTCTGGGGACCGACTCGCCGGCGCGCGCCGCGGACCCCGATCCGGCCCCGGCGACCTACCCGGCGGCCACCCACGGGGCCACCGTCGACTGGTTCGACGACAGGTTCCCGGCACTCGACCCGGGCAGCGTGTTCGAGACCGTGACCTTCGAGCGCTTCGAGTACCTGCTGAAGAAGAACACCGGGAGGTGGGCCTTCGTCATCGGCGGCGCCGAGGACGACTACCTCCAGGACACGATCGGCGCCATCCAGGACGTCGCCGAGGCCGAGGGCATCGAGCGGATCTACAACTTCGACCCGAACCTCGACGGCGAGGCGCTCAGCGTCTTCGACCTCACCGGCTACGAGCTGGCCAGCGCCGACAACGCCGGCAAGGACCAGTTCCTCGACCTCGGCGAGCGACTCGTGACCAGCTACCTCGGCAAGGACGCCGAGACGCCGTTCACCGTCGTCACCGACCCGGCCAGGCCGGACCAGCGGGTCTCGGCGGAGCACCCCTACCTCTTCGTGTACGACGCCGCGGGCGGCGACTCCGCCCGCATCGTCGACGCGCTCGTCACGCCTCCCGCCGACCTCGCGTCGCCGCCCGCGCTGGCGGCGTACAAGACCGACGTGAAGCGGGTGCTGACCTCGGCGCCGCTCGACGTCGACACGCAGTGGGACTTCCTGAGCACGGAGCACAACCGGCGCCACTACGAGCGTTACGTCAAGAACGCCGATCCCGCGACCGAGGCGCTGAACCGCAAGCGGTTCGGCGGCGACGTCTTCGACGCCGCCAAGGACCTCGCCGACGGCGACGAGGACGACTTCCGGATCCAGAGCGTCACCTATCCGGAGCTGATCGACATCCTCGACAGCGAGGGCGACTTCCTGCTCCTGTTCGGCGGCACCTGGTGCCACAACACCGCGGCGATCATCCAGCAGACCGCCGAGTACGCCCGCCGCTACGGGATCCGCAAGGTCTACAACTTCGACTTCTCGCTCGACTCGACCGGCAACGCCGGCTCGCTCGACAAGCACATCCGCGACAATGCCTTCCGCACCGTCGGTGGCGCGCCCCTGCAGACCCGGCCGTCCCACCTCTACGGCCGGATCCTCGAGAGGCTCTCGAACGCGCAGACCCAGTACCGGATCACCGCCGACGAGCCGGGCACACAGAGCACCAGCCCGGTGAAGTACTACGCCGACGGGGTGGTCACCGACCCGGCGAACCCGGCCACGGGGGAGAAGCTCGCTCGCAAGATCCAGGTCGGGCACCTGCTGTCGTACGACAAGGACGCGTCCGCCGGTGGCCAGTCCGCCCCCGTGCTCGACCAGGCCATCCGCGACGGCTGGACCAACCCCGCCGCGGGTGACCCGCCGGCCGCGCAGTTCGCCGGCAACGTCGAGTACATGACCGAGGTCTGGTTCACCCAGGGCAAGGACGACGCGTACGACGCCGCCGACCCGGACCGGCTGCGCGGCAACGTGAACGTCAGCGCCGAGGCTGGCCAGAACTCGCTGCGGAACCAGCGCAACTTCGCCCGTGAGGCGATCGACGAGATCCGCGACGTGATCGCCGGTGTCGGCGGTGGCTACGACAGCGCGCTGACCGTGTCCGGCGCCCCGGCGACGGTCCCGGCCGCGAACCCGGGCACCCTGACCGCCCAGGTCGCCGTCGACAGCACCTTCAGCGGGTTCTTCTCCGACCGGACCGCGGGCGCCACCCTCGCCCCGCTCACCGGTCGGCGCCCGGTCGGCGGCTCCGTCCAGGTCTACCTGGACGGAGCGAAGCTCGGCGAGGTCGACGTGGCCGCCGACCGGGTGGCCGCGGTCAGCCTGCCGCTCCCGGCCCTCGCCGTCGGGCAGCACAGCGTCCGCTACGTGTACGGCGGCGGTGCGGCCGGCCTCGTGGGCGGGTCCGAGCGGACGCAGCCGCTGACCGTCCAGGCCGCGAGCACGCCGATCGGCCCGGTCGCCGTGTCCGGTGCGAGCCTCGGCATCACGAAGAAGCCGACGTCGAAGAAGGCCGGCACGGCCCAGGTGACGATCGCCGTCCCCACGGGGCAGCCCGCGGCCACGGGCACGGTCAAGGTGGTCCTCAAGAAGGGTGCCGTCAAGCGGACGGTGAAGCAGGCCGTCGTGAACGGCGTGGCCACCGTGAAGCTGCCGAAGCTGGCCAAGGGCAGGTGGAAGGTGAGCGTGAAGTACTCCGGCG
Source organism: Nocardioides carbamazepini (assembly GCF_024614185.1). Taxonomy (GTDB): domain Bacteria; phylum Actinomycetota; class Actinomycetes; order Propionibacteriales; family Nocardioidaceae; genus Nocardioides; species Nocardioides carbamazepini. The sequence goes on along the minus strand of NZ_JAHTLF010000008.1, from coordinate 96,462 downwards.
ACGCCGGCTACCTGCCGCTGACCTCGGCGGCGAAGGCGATCAAGGTCGCCAAGTAGCGCCGGCCCCACCCACGACCGGGCCCGGCGGCACCGTGCCGCCGGACCCGGTCGTTCCCACCTGGGCCGGAGGTGATCCGGCTAGGGTCGGACCGTGACCTCTCTCACCGTCATCCCGGTCCCCGGCCACGGCGCGGAGGACGTCGTCGTGGCGACGTCCGGTCCCGACCGCGGCTGTGTCTTCACCGGCACCGAGGACGGCGCGATCCTGCGGGTCAGCCCCGAGGGCGGGAAGGTCGAGCGGGTGGCCCACACCGGCGGGCGGCCGCTCGGCATCGAGTTCGCGCCCGACGGCCGGCTGCTGGTGTGCGACGCCCGGCGCGGGCTGCTCTGGGTCGATCCGGCAACGGAGGACGTCGAGCTGATCACCGCCGACGTCGACGGCACGCCGATGGTGTTCTGCAACAACGCGGCTCTCGCCGAGGACGGCACGATCTGGTGGTCGGACTCCTCGACCAGGTTCGGGATCGCGCGCTGGAAGGACGACTTCGTCCAGAACACCCGCACCGGCCGGCTGCTGCGCCGCGACCCCGACGGCACGGTCACCGTCGTGCTCGACGGGCTCGCCTTCGCCAACGGCGTCGCGCTGTCGGCCGCCGGCGACTTCGTGTGCGTCGCCGAGACCGGCGCCCGCACGGTGGTGCGGCGCTGGCTCAGCGGGCCCAACAAGGGCATGCGCGACCGGCTGTGCACCGACCTTCCGGGCTACCCCGACAACATCGCCCGCGGCTCCGACGGGTTGATCTGGATCACCCTCGCCAGCCCCACCGACCCGCTCGTCGAACGCCTGCAGCGGGGGCCGATGGTCTTGCGCCGGCTCGCCACCAAGCTGCCCGACGCGCTCCAGCCGCAGCCCAAGCAGACCGTCCGCGTCGTCGCCTACGACGAGCGCGGCGCGCTGGTCCACGACCTCGACATCAGCCCCGCCGACCACGGTGCCGCCTACCACATGGTGACCGGCGTACGGGAGGACGAGGGCCGGGTCTGGCTGGGCAGCCTGCACGAGTCGGCGATCGCCGTCTACGACCGCTGACGCCGTAGACTCGCGTCCATGTCTGTCCTCGACACCATCACCGGACCGCGCGATCTGCGGGCACTGTCCGAGGACGAGCTCACCCAGCTGGCGGCCGAGATCCGCGACCTCCTGATCCGCACCGTCGCGACCAACACCGGCCATCTCGGGCCCAATCTCGGCGTGGTCGAGCTGACCCTCGGGATCCACCGGGTGTTCGACTCGCCGCGCGACAAGGTCGTCTTCGACACCGGGCACCAGTCCTACGTCCACAAGCTCGTGACCGGCCGCGCCGCCGACTTCGGCACGCTGCGGCGCGAGGGCGGGCTCAGCGGCTACCCGAGCCAGGCCGAGTCCGAGCACGACCTGGTCGAGAACTCCCACGCCTCCACCGCGCTCAGCTATGCCGACGGCATCGCCAAGGCGTTCCGGATCCGTGGCGAGGACCGGCACACCGTCGCCGTCATCGGCGACGGCGCGCTCACCGGTGGGATGGCCTGGGAGGCGCTCAACAACATCGCGATCCAGCACGACTCGCGACTCGTCATCGTCGTCAACGACAACGGCCGCTCCTACACGCCGACCATCGGCGGCCTGGCGACCGCGCTGACCGCGCTGCGCACCAACCCGCGCTACGAGACCGTGCTCGACGTCGTCAAGCGCCGGCTCAACGCCGTGCCGGGCGTCGGCGCGGCGGCGTACGACGCCCTGCACGCGATGAAGAAGGGCCTCAAGGACGCGCTCGCCCCGCAGGGGCTCTTCGAGGACCTCGGGCTCAAGTACGTCGGCCCGGTGGACGGCCACGACCGCGCGGCCGTGGAGCACGCGCTCGGGCAGGCGAAGCGGTTCGGCGGCCCGGTGATCGTGCACGCGATCACCCGCAAGGGGTTCGGCTACGACCCGGCCGAGCGGCACGAGGCCGACCAGTTCCACGCGCCCGGCCCGTTCGACGTGCAGACGGGGGCGGAGAAGCCCAAGGGGCCGATCTGGACCGACCACTTCGCCGACCACGTGGTGCGGATCGGTGAGCGTCGTCCCGACGTCGTGGCGATCACCGCGGCGATGATGCACCCGGTCGGGCTCGACAAGTTCCAGGCCCGGTTCCCCGAGCGCACGTTCGACGTGGGCATCGCCGAGCAGCACGCCGCGACCTCCGCGGCCGGGCTCGCGATGGGCGGCCTGCATCCGGTCTTCGCGGTCTACGCGACCTTCCTCAACCGGGCCTTCGACCAGGTGCTGATGGATGTCGCACTGCACAAGTGCGGCGTGACCTTCGTGCTCGACCGCTCCGGGGTGACCGGTGACGACGGCGCCAGCCACAACGGCATGTGGGACATGTCGCTCCTGCAGGTCGTCCCCGGCCTGCGCCTCGCGGCGCCCCGCGACGTCACCCGGATGCGCGAGCTCCTCGACGAGGCGGTGGAGGTCGCCGACGCGCCGACGGTCGTCCGGTTCCCGAAGGGGCCGCCGCCGGAGGACGTCGTGGCCGTCGACCGGGCCGGTGGGTGCGACGTCCTGGTCCGCGAGGGCGCGCGCGACGTGCTCGTCGTCTCGGTGGGCTCGATGGCCCCGGTTGCCGTCGACGTCGCCCAGCGCCTGGTCGCCCAGGGCATCGGCGTGACCGTCGTCGACCCGCGCTGGGTCAAGCCGGTCGACCCGGCGCTCATCGACCTCGCCCGCAGCCACCGCCGGGTCGTCACGATCGAGGACAACGGCGTCGTGGGCGGCGTCGGCGCGGTGCTGCTCCAGACCCTCGCGGCCGAGGGCGTGCGCACACCGGTGCGGATCCACGGCATCCCCCAGGAGTTCCTCGACCACGCCAAGCGGGCCGCGATCCTGGAGCGGATCGGCCTGACCCCCGCGGCGATCGCCCTCGAGATCGTCCACGACATCACCGCAGAGCCCGCCCCGGAAGGACGGACGCTCCTCGATGTCGACGGTCCGCGCTAGGACCCTCGTCCCCGCGCTGGCGCTGCTCCTGCTGCCGCTCACCGCCTGCTCCGACGACCAGCCGCCGCCGACGTACTCCGGCACCGGCTACGACGACGTCACCGCACTCATGCAGCAGGCGCTCGACCGGCGCGCCCGGGGCCTGCGCACCCACGACGTGGCCCGCTTCCGGCGCAGCCTGGACCGCTCCGACGCTGGCCTGCTCACCGAGCAGCAGACCTACTTCGACAACATCGGCCGGCTGCCGGTCGGCGAGCTGCGCTACGAGGTGGCCGCCGACACGATCACGCCCGTCGAGGGCAGTGCGGACTACTGGGCCGAGGTGGTGCTCGTGCTCGGCCTCGACGGCTACGACACCACACCGGCCCGCACCCGTGACCGCTTCCTGTTCACGCCCTCGCCCGACGGCCGGCGGCTGGTGATCACCTCGACCACCGACTACGCCTGGGAGACCGCCCATCCCGGGAACGTCCAGCCCTGGGACCTCGGGCCGGTCCGTGTCGAGCAGGCCGTCGGCGTGCTCGGCATCTTCGACGACACCACGGTGCGGCACGCCGGCGCGGTGCTCGACGCAGCGGGCAACGGCCGCTACGACGTGCGGGCCGTGATCGGTGGCGCCGGCGCGGGCGTCGCCTCCGGTGTGGTGGTCTACTCGCTGCGCGATCCCGCGTTCCTCCGCGGCCTGGCCGACCAGACCGTGGGCGACCCGGACCGCGCGGACGGGCTGACCATCGCGGTGCCCGTCGACGGCACGGACGCCAACCAGGGGGCGGCGTCGTACCGGATCTTCCTCAACCCGCGCGTCCTCGACCAGCAGGCCGGCGTGCTGGGCCGGTTGGTGCGCCACGAGCTCGTCCACGCGACCCTCGGCGCCCGCGGACACGGCGCGCCGCTGTGGCTGAGCGAGGGCATCGCGGAGTACGTCTCGGTCCGGCCGATGACGCCGGCGCGGCGCCGGCTCCCGGCCCGGGCGCTCGACGTCGCCGCGACCGCGACCACCCTGCCGGGGGCCGCCCAGTTCGGGGGAGCCGACGCCGAGGCCTGGTATGCCGTGTCCTGGTGGGTGTGCGAGTACATCGCCGGCACCTACGGCACGCCGATGCTCTTCCTGCTCCTCGACCGGCTGGCCGACGGCGCCGACCAGGCGCAGGTCGTTCCGGACGTCCTCGGCGTGACTCCTGCCCAACTGGCCCAGCGAGGTGTAGGACTGATGGAGCGCACCTACTCGGGTTAGGAGTTCCATGAGCCTGTTCCGCATCAAGTCGGTCGAGCAGTCGATAGCCGACACCGACGAGCCGGACCATCGCCTGCGCAAGGATCTGTCGGCGCTCGACCTCACGGTGTTCGGCGTCGGGGTCATCATCGGCGCCGGGATCTTCGTGCTCACCGGCACGGTGGCGGCCAGCAACGCGGGTCCGGCGCTCGCCCTCAGCTTCGTGATCGCGGCGGTGGCATGCGGCCTCGCCGCCCTCTGCTACGCCGAGCTCGCCTCGACGGTGCCGGTGGCCGGCAGTGCCTACACCTTCAGCTACGCGACGCTCGGCGAGCTGGTGGCCTGGATCATCGGCTGGGACCTCGTGCTCGAGTTCACCGTCGGCGCCGCGGCGCTCTCGACGGGCTTCTCCGCCTACCTGCAGGAGGTTCTCGACATCGTGGGTGTCACGCTGCCCGGGCGGATCAGCTCCGCGGCGACCGGCGTCATCGACCTGCCGGCGGTGGTGATCGCGCTGCTGGTCACGTTCCTGCTCATCCGCGGCACGAAATTCTCCAGCCGGTTCAACCAGTTCGTCGTCGCGCTCAAGCTGGTCGTCGTCGCGGCGGTGATCGTCGTCGGCATCGCGCACATCGACGTGAGCAACTGGACGCCGTTCATCCCCGACGCGCAGCCCGCGCCCGAGTCCGGCGGCGGCTTCGCCGACGTCCCGCTGATCACCAGCCTGCTCGGCCTCGAGCCTGCCGTGTTCGGGATCGCCGGCGTGATCTCCGGCGCCGCGATCGTCTTCTTCGCCTTCATCGGCTTCGACATCGTCGCGACGACCGCCGAGGAGACGAAGAACCCGCAGCGCGACGTCCCGATCGGCATCCTCGGCTCGTTGGCGATCGTCACCGTCCTCTACGCCGCGGTCAGCCTCGTCGTCACCGGGCTGCGCAGCTATCGGGACATCGACCCCGACAGTGCGGCCCCGCTCGCCGACGCCTTCCAGGCCACGGGCGTCGACTGGATGCCCGACCTGATCTCGATCGGCGCCTGCGTCGGCCTGGTCGTGGTCGCGATGATCCTGATGCTCGGGCAGTCCCGGGTCGGCTTCGCGATGGCTCGCGACGGCCTCCTCCCACGGGCCCTGGCCAAGGTGCATCCCAGCTGGGGGACGCCGTACCGGATCACGATCGTGACCGGCGTGGCCGTCGCCGCGCTCGCCGGCTTCGTCGACCTGAGCACCCTGGCCCACCTGGTCAACATCGGCACCCTGTTCGCGTTCATGCTGGTCAGCATCGGAGTCGTGGTCCTGCGGCGGACCCGGCCCGACCTGCCGCGCGGCTTCCGCACCCCGCTCGCCCCGGTGGTCGCCGCGGTGTCGACGCTGATGTGCTTCTACCTCATGCTCAACCTCACCGGTGACACCTGGATCCGGTTCCTGGTGTGGATGGCGATCGGTGTCGTCGTCTACGCCGTCTACGGCCGGCGGCACAGTCGGCTGCAGCCGCCCCGCCCGGTGCCGGGAGCGGACCACTAGGCTCTCGGTGTGACCCCATCGCCCCGTCTCGTCCACATCGTCGACGAGGTGCCCGAGCTCGAGGGCGTGGAGAACCTCGCGCTGGTGGTGGCGCTCGAGGGCTTCCTCGACGCCGGCAGCGCCGGTGCGCTGGCCTGCCGCCACCTCGTCCGCGCGGGCGCCTTCTCGGCCGACGGCGGGGGAGTCGTGGTCGCGACCTTCGACGTCGACCAGCTGCACGACTACCGCGCCCGGCGGCCTCCGCTGACCTTCGCCCGCGACCACTACGAGGGCTACGAGGCCCCGCGACTCGTGGTCCGGATGCTGCGCGACGCCGGTGGCGCGCCGTACCTCCTCCTGCACGGGCCCGAGCCCGACATCCGCTGGGAGGCGTTCTGCCGCGGCGTGCGCGAGGTCATCGAGCGCTTCGACGTCGCGCTGGTCGTGTCCATGGGCTCGGTGCCGATGGCGGTGCCCCACACCCGCCCGATCGCGATCACCCACCACGCCAACAACCCCGACCTGCTCACCGGCACCAGTCCCTGGCGCGGTGAGCTGCGGGTGCCGAGCAGCGCCCAGGCCCTGCTCGAGGTCCGCCTCGGCGAGTGGGGCCACGATGCGCAGGGCTTCGTGGCGCACGTGCCGCACTACCTCGCCCAGCTCGACTACCCCCGCGCCTCGGTGTCCCTGCTCGAGCAGGTCGAGCTGGCGGCCCGGCTCACCGTCGACCTCGGCGAGCTGCGCACCGCGGCCGACGAGCGCGAGGAGGAGATCAGCCGCTACCTGTCCGCCAACGGCGAGGTGCAGGACGTCGTGACCGCGCTGGAGCAGCAGTACGACACCTTCGCGCGCGCCGAGGAGGAGGGCAGCAGCCTGCTCGCCGAGGACGAGCCGCTGCCCACCGGTGAGGAGATCGGCCGGCAGTTCGAGCAGTTCCTGGCCGGCCTCGAGGGGCCCGACGAGACAGGCGGCGGATCATGAGCGACCGGGTGATGGGGGAGGCGACCCGGAAGCTGGTCTCGCTGCTCGATCTCGAGCAGCTCGACACCGACCTGTTCCGCGGCCAGCAGCCCGAGACGATCCGGCAGCGGGTCTACGGCGGCCAGGTCGCCGCCCAGGCGCTGATCGCCGCCACCCGGACGGTCGACGAGGGCATGCACGTGCACTCGCTGCACTCGTACTTCCTGCTGCCCGGCGACTACACCGTCCCGATCATCTACGACGTCGAGCGGATCCGCGACGGCAAGTCGTTCGCCACCCGCCGCGTGCTCGCCCGCCAGCACGGCCGGCCGATCTACTACCAGTCGCTCAACTTCCAGCGGGCCGAGGAGGGCCTCGAGCACCAGGACCTGATGCCCGAGGTCAAGACCCCCGAGGAGGGGCTGGACCTGATGTCGCTGATGGCCGACCGCGGCGCCGACGACGGCCTGAGCAAGGAGTGGGCAGCGCTCGACGTGCGCTGGCTCGGCAGCTCGGCCCACGGCATGGAGCCGGACCCGATGCACCCCGCGCAGACCCAGGTGTGGATCCGGGTCGACGGCCGGCTCAGCGACGACCCGATCGAGCACCTCGCGACGTTCACCTACGCCAGCGACGTGTCCCTGCTCGGCGCGACCCTCGCCGCGCATCCGGAGCACGGGCCGCACAAGGTGCAGATGGCCTCACTCGACCACACCATCTGGTTCCACCGGCCGTTCCGCGCCGACGAGTGGTGGCTCTACGACCAGTGGTCCCCGTCGGCCAGCGGAGGACGAGGTCTCGCCCTGGGCCGGATCTTCACCCAGGACGGGACCCTCGTCGCCACCGTCGCCCAAGAAGGACTGATCCGGCCGCGTCGCTAGAGCGCGGTGGTCCGCCCGAGCAGGTGGGGCGCGCCGTTCTTGGGGTTGAGCAGTGTGAAGTCGTAGCCGGTCGCGGTCTGCTCGGCGCCGAACTGCGCCTTGCCGGGCAGGAAGATCGGCTTCTTGAAGGCGACCTCGACCTTGACGGCGTCGGGCAGCCGGTTCTCCAACGCCGCGATGCAACGGGCCTTGCTCCACATGCCGTGGGCGATGTGACGCGGGAAGCCGAGCGCCTTGGCCGTCAGCGGGTAGAGGTGGATCGGGTTCCGGTCGCCGGACACCGCGCCGTAGCGGCGGCCGAGGTCACCCGGGAGCGACCACACCGGACCTTTCGCCACGATCTTCTCCAACTGCAGACCAGGGTCACCGTGCACTGCATCATTGGGGTCGCCCTTCCCGACCCGCAGGTACGTCGACACCGACTCCCACACGACCTCGTCGTCCACGGTGCCGGTGACGTTCATGTCCCACGCGCGGCCCTTCGTGCTGGCCCGCAGGTTGTCGGCCGTCAACGAGAGCGACACCGTCTCCCCGATGGCGACCGGACGGTGCTGCACGATGGTGTTCTCCAGGTGCACCGAGCCGATGGCCGGGAACGGGAACCGCGCGTCGGTCATCAGCTGCAGGTGCAGCGGGAACGCCAGCATGTGCAGGTAGGGCACCGGCGCGATGTCGCGGTGGGGGAAGCCGCACACCTCGGCGTACCGCTGGACCGCGGCCCGCTCCACCACGACGTCGTCGCGCGTCAGGGTGAGGTCGGGCAGAGTGCCGCCGGTCTTCTTGATGCCGGGGAGCTGGTTCACGCCGGGGATCGCGGGCAGCGCGGCCTTGAGCATCACGGGCAGAGCCATGTCAGGCACCCAGCATCATCTGGCCGCAGACCCGCACGACGTTGCCGTTGACGGCGGTGGAGGCGGGGGAGGCGTACCAGGCGATGGTCTCGGCGACGTCGACCGGCAGGCCGCCCTGGGACATCGCGTTGAGGCGCTGGCCGACCTCGCGGGTCGCGAACGGCACGGCGGCGGTCATCTGGGTGATGATGAAGCCCGGCGCGACGGCGTTGACCGTGATGCCGTCCTCGAGCCTCTCGCTCAGCGAGTCGACGAAGCCGATGACGCCGGCCTTCGACGCGGCATAGCTGGTCTGGCCCAGGTTGCCGGCGATGCCCGCGATCGAGGCGACGCCGATGATCCGGCCGTTGGCGTTGACGACCTTCTGCTCGAGCAGCTCGGCGGTGATCCGCTCGGGCGCCTCGAGGTTGATCTGCAGCACCTTGCCGAACCGCTCCGGCGTCTGGTTGGCGAGCTTCTTGTCCATCGTCACGCCGGCGTTGTGCACCACGATGTCGACCCCGCCGTGCTTCTCCTCGAGATGGTGCGCGATCCGCTGCGGGGCGTCGGCCGCGGTGATGTCGAGGGTGAGCCAGTCGCCGTCGAGCTCCTTCATCACCTTGACCAGGTCGTCGGCGGCCTGCGGGACGTCGAGGCCGACGATCTTCGCGCCGTCGCGGTGCAGCACCCGCGCGATCTCCTCGCCGATGCCGCGGCTGGCGCCGGTGACGAAGGCGATCTTGCCGGCCAGCGGCGCGGTCCAGTCCTCCAGCGCGGAGCCGTGCTGCTCGTCGTGGGCGCCGATGCGGACCACCTGGCCCGACACGTAGGCCGACTTGGGGCTGAGGAGGAAGCCGAGGGTCGACAGGACCGAGTCCTCGTAGCCGTCGGCGACGTAGACGAGCTGGACGGTGCCGCCCTTGCCGATCTCCTTGCCGAGGCTGCGGGTGAATCCCTCGAGCGCACGCTGGGCGATCCGCTCGCTGCCCTCGACCAGGCTCGGCGGGGTGCCCAGGACCACGACGCGGGCGCAGCTCTCGAGGCTGCGCATGAGGGGGGTGAAGAACTCCTGCAGCTCGACGAGCTGCTCGACGCCTGCGATGCCGGTGGCGTCGAAGACGAGGCCCTTGTACCTCTGGCCCTCGGTCTGGGCGCCCGCCGAGGAGATGCCCAGCACGTCCAGGAGGCCGGGGAGGGACTCGGCGAGCCGACCGCGGCCACCGGTGAGGACGGTGCCCGTGACCAGCGGATCGCCGGCGCGGTAGCGCTCCAGCTTGGTCGGGTTGGGAAGCCCGAGGTTCTTGACGAGGAGCTTGCCGATCGGGGAGCTCACGAAGCCCTGGTACTTGTCAGTCATGGCACCCATGTAACTAGATGTGTAACTCTGAGTCCACATTTCGTGATCTCGCCCTCAAAGGGTTCTGCCCGGGGCGCACCTGAGTGAGGATTGATCCATGACTGAGACTGTTCGCCGCGCTGCCGTACTCGGCGGTAACCGGATTCCGTTCGCGCGCTCCAACGGTGCCTACGCCACCGCGTCCAACCAGGAGATGCTGACCGCCGCTCTCGACGGCCTCGTGGCCCGGTTCGGGCTGGAGGGTGAGCGTCTCGGCGAGGTCGCCGGCGGTGCGGTCCTCAAGCACAGCCGGGACTTCAACCTGGTCCGCGAGTCGGTGCTCAGCACCCGCCTCGCGCCCGAGACCCCGGCCGTCGACCTGCAGCAGGCCTGCGGCACCGGCCTCCAGGCGATCAACTACATCGCCAACAAGATCAAGCTCGGCCAGATCGACTCCGGTATCGGCGGTGGCGTCGACACCACCTCCGACGCGCCGGTCGCGATCGGCGAGAAGCTGCGCAAGAAGCTGATCCAGCTCAACAACGCGCGCTCCACGAAGGACCGGCTCGCGATCCTCGCGACCGTCCGCCCCGGCGACATCGGGCTCGCGATCCCGTCCAACGGTGAGCCGCGCACCAAGCTGTCGATGGGCGAGCACCAGGCGCTGACCGCCCTCGAGTGGCAGATCGCCCGCGAGGCCCAGGACGAGCTGGCCGTCGCCTCGCACCACCACCTCGCGGCGTCGTACGACGAGGGCTGGCAGGACGACCTGATCTCCCCGTTCCGCGGTCTGGAGCGCGACAACAACCTGCGCGCCGACTCCTCCCTGGAGAAGCTCGCCAAGCTCAAGCCGGTCTTCGGCAAGGGTGAGGCGGCCACCATGACCGCCGCCAACTCGACCCCGCTGACCGACGGCGCCTCCGCGGTGCTGCTCGGCTCCGACGAGTGGGCTGAGGCGCACGGGCTCGAGGTGCTCGCCTACTTCGTCGACTCCGAGGTCGCCGCGGTGGACTTCGTCAACGGCGCTGAGGGGCTGCTCATGGCTCCGGCGTACGCCGTCCCGCGGATGCTCGAGCGCAACGGGCTCACCCTGCAGGACTTCGACTTCTACGAGATCCACGAGGCCTTCGCCTCGCAGGTGCTCTCGACCCTCGCCGCGTGGGAGAGCCCGGTGTTCTGCAAGGAGCGCCTCGGTCTGGACGCGCCGCTCGGGTCGATCGACCGAGCGTTGCTCAACGTCAAGGGCTCCTCGCTCGCGGCAGGGCACCCGTTCGCCGCGACCGGTGGCCGGATCGTGGCCAACACCGCGAAGCTGCTCCGGGCCAACGGCGGCGGCCGGGCGCTGATCTCGGTCTGCGCGGCCGGTGGTCAGGGCGTCGTCGCCATCATGGAGCGCTGAGCCGGGCCGAGACACGGCTGGTCGCCGCCGGCCCGCACCACCAGGGTCAGGCGGCGACCAGCGAGAGCGCCGAGCGCACGAGGTAGGAGCGCACCTGCTCCGCCGAGATCTGCCCGACCGTCGGGATGCCGGGCGCCGCCTCGGTGACGAGGATGCCGAGCCGGGCCAGCTGGAGCGCGCCGAGGCCGCTGGCGTAGAGCGCGTTGGCGAGCAGCACGGGGTCGTCGCTGAGGTCGAAGGCGCCCTGCTCCACGCCGTGGCTGAGGGTGTCGGACAGGACGGTCAGGCACGACGTGATGCCGCGCCCGAGCCGGAACAGCGGGCCCTCCGCGATCTCGTCGAGCAGCTCGTCGCCCGGCCGGACCATGAGCGCCTGGGCGCAGTCCACGAACGCCGGGTGCGCGACGCCGTAGTCGACGAACGATCCCACGATCCGCTCCAGCTGCTCACCCGGCGAGCCCCCGCTCGCCGCGGCCGCGGCCATCGCGTCGTGCAGCTCCTCGAGGTAGCCGACCAGGGTGAGCGCGAACAGCTCCTCCTTGCCGGTGAAGTGCCGGTAGACGATGGCCCGGTTGATCCCGACCGCGCTCGCGATCTCCTCGATCTGGACGTCGCGCACGCCCTTGGAGTCGAAGATCTGGCGGGTCGCGGTGATGATCTCCGCCTGGCGCGCCTTGCGTCGGGCTGCCGCAGCTCTGCGACGTCCGTCGGAGGCTGGTGCGTTGGTCGCCATGGGGCGAGTGTACGGGACGTGCAACTCGGTGTTGCAACATCTGTGACCGGGTGAGACACCGGTCGCCTCAGGGCAGCAGCCCTCGCACCGTCTCGATCGTGTCCGCCTCGTCGGCGGACTTGTCGGCGCGGTAGCGCACGACCCGGGCGAACCGGAGGGCGAGGCCACCGGGGTAGCGGGTGGAGCGCTGGAGGCCGTCGAGCGCTATCTCGACGACCTGCTCGGGGCGCACGGTGACGACCCAGCCGTCGTCCTCCACCTGGAGCTCCCGGAAGCGCTCGGTCTGCCAGGCGAGCATCTCGTCGGTCATGCCCTTGAACGTCTTGCCGAGCATCACGAAGCCGGTGGGCGAGGAGGGGTCGCGGGCGCCGAGGTGGATGTTGGAGAGCCAGCCGCGGCGGCGTCCGGAGCCGTGCTCGACGGCGAGGACGACCAGGTCGAGGGTGTGCACCGGCTTGACCTTGACCCACGCCGAGCCGCGCCGGCCGGCGTCGTACCCGGCGTCGGCTGACTTCACCACGACGCCCTCATGGCCCGAGGCGAGTACGCCGGAGGTGAATGCCGTCGCGTCCGAGACGTCGGTGCCGATCCAGCGCTGCACGCGGTGCTCGGCGGGGACGAGGTCCTCGAGGATCTGCCAGCGCTCGTGGGCGGGCCGGTCGATGAGATCGGTGCCGTCGAGGTGCAGGACGTCGAAGAAGTACGGCGACACGACGGACTCGCCCGCGACGTCCGAGGACGCTGTGCGGGAGGCCGTCTCCTGGAACGGCCGGGGACGACCGTCGGCGGCGAGCCACAGCGCCTCGCCGTCCAGCACCACCTGCGCGGTGGGCAGGGCGCGGGCGATCGCGACGACCTCGGGCAGCCGATGGGTGATGTCGTCGAGGCTGCGCGTGGCGATGACGACGTCGTCGCCGGAGCGGTGCACCTGGATCCGGATGCCGTCGAGCTTGGCGTCGACGCCGACGAGCCCCGACCCGCGACCGGCGGCCTTCGCGACCGCGGCCGCGACGTCCGGCGCGGAGGAGGCGAGCATCGGCAGGACCGGCCGGCCGACGGTCAGGCCGACCTCGGCGAGGGCGTCGGCGCCGGAGAACGCCGCGTCGACGACGTAGGTCGACCCGCCAGCCAGCATCGCGGCCCGCCGGACGGCGGCCAGCGGGACCTCGGCCGCCGCCGCGAGCGCCTCGGTCACGACCGCCTCGAGCGCGCCCTGGCGGACCTCGCCGACGGTCACGGCGCGCAGCCACTCCTGCTCGGGCGCGGTCGCCCGGCCGAACAGGTCCGCGACCGCCGCCGCCCGCAGCCCGGCCGAACCTGCGCCGGCCAGCAGCGACATCGCCGCGAACCGGGCGTCGACCTCGACGACCTCCAGGCTCGACGCCTCCGCGGGAGCGGGGAGGGACTGGAGACTGCGCCACCCGAGACCGGTACGCCGCTGACGGAGTCGTCCGCCGAGGTAGTGGGCCACCAGCGAGCGCTCGGCGGGGTCGGCGGTGAGCAGCAGTCCGCTGATCAGACGGGTCTTCTCCTTGCGCGAGCGCGTCGCGGCGACCTGGCGGGAGACGTCGACGAGGTCGCGGAGCAGCATCGGCTCAGCGCGTGGCTTCCAGCGACGCGGCGGTCACCGCGCCGTCGATGACCTGCTCGTAGACCAGGTCGAGGTCGAGGGCCTCCGCACTGGTGCCGGACAGGTCGCCGAAGTACCCGGCGACCTCCAGCGACACGAACCCGTGCAGGGAGGCGAACAGCGCCATCGCGCTCTTCAGCAGCCGGTCGTCCGGGAGGCCCGCGGAGCGGACCATCACGGCCAGCGCCTCGATCGCGTCGAGCGCCGCCGTGTAGAACGCCTCGCGGTCGATCGGCGGCCGGGTGAGGGCGGCGTACCGCTGCGGATGGCTGCGGGCGAACGCCCGCAGGGCGTGGCTGAGCGCGCGCAGGCCGTCGATGCCGGCGTGGCCCATGGCGGCGGCGCGGACGTGCTCGCCGAGCAGCCGCATCGCCCGGACCTGGATGAGCGCGCGCAGGTCCTCGAGGTTCGCGACGTGGTTGTAGAGCGAGGAGACCCGGGCCTCGAGCTCGGCCGCGAGCGAGGTCATGGTGAGGGCGTCGTACCCGTCGCGGTCGACGAGCGTCTCCGCCGCCCGGAGCACCGCCTCCTGGTCGAGGCGGGTCCGACGACCGCGGGTGGTGTCGATGCTCAACTGCCCTCCGGAGCCTGAGGATGTACGTCGTGAACGAAAAGGGTTCGTCCTTGCGCGAGAGAGCCTAGTGCGTCGCGCCTCGAAGCGCAGCGACCTGCCGTCGCCGTACAGTGCTCCGATGACCTCCCCGGCCGCCTCGGCCGCCTCGGAAGCCCCCGCCGCGACCCGCAGCTGGCGGCCGGGCCGCCCGGTCCCGGTCGGTGCGCTCCTGCGCCAGCAGCGCCGCGGGAGCGGTGACCCGACCCACCGGCTCGCGGTCGCGGGGAGGCACTGGCGCGCGAGCCGGACCCCGCAGGGCGTGGCCGCGCTGGCGGTCTGCGAGCAGGACCACGACGGAGTGATCGCAGCGTCCGCGTGGGGCCCGGGCGCCCCGTGGGCTCTCGACCAGCTGCCCGCGCTGCTCGGTGACCTCGACGACTGGACCGGCTTCGAGGCGCGACACCCGGTGCTGGCCGAGGCCCGACGGCACCACCCGCACCTGCGGCAGGGGCGCACCGGCCTGGTCCTGGAGGCCCTCGTGCCCGCCATCATCGAGCAGAAGGTCACCGGCCAGGAGGCCTTCGCCGGCTTCCGCGCGCTCGTTCGCGGGCACGGCATCCCCGCGCCCGGACCCGGGGCCGCGCACGGGTTGATGGTCCAGCCCGACGCCGCAACCCTGCGACAGGTCCCCTCGTGGGAGTGGCTGCGACTCCACGTCGATCCCGCGCGCAGCCGGGCCGTGGTGACCGCCGCCCGGCACGCCGAAGCCCTGGAGCGGGCCGCCGGCCTGCCGGGGGAGGAGGCCGAGCGGCGGCTGCGTGCCCTGCCCGGCATCGGCGTCTGGACCGCCGCGGAGGTACGCCAGCGCGCGCTCGGCGATCCCGATGCCGTCTCGTTCGGCGACTACCACGTCGCGAAGGACGTCGGCTGGGCGCTGGAGGGCCGCCTGTTCGACGACGCGGAGCTGGCGCGCTACCTGCGTCCGTGGGCGGGCCACCGCGGGCGGGTCCCGTTCCTCGTGGCTGCCGCGGGCCTGCGCCGACCACGGCGCGGTCCGCGGATGGCGCCTCGTGGTCACCTCGGGGGCCGTGACCAAATCGCGTGATAAGTGTTACACCGAGCAACAGGCAGTCGCCGGGGCGGGATCGGGACTCCGGGTGTGGCAGGCGGGGGTGCGTATGGGAGGGCCGGGAGCGGTGTTCGCCGTGGCGAGCCATGACGTCGGTCGGGTGACCTCCGTTGTCGGAGTCATGGACGACGAGAGGCGGGCGCCGCGATGAGCGCCGTGGCCGCCGGAGGGCGGTCCTTCCTCGACAACGTGACCGCCCGGTTCAGGGCCGGGGTGGTCACCACCGGTGAGCTGGTGAAGCTCGCGGTGGAGTCCATCCAGTGGGGCTTCTCCGACATCCTCGCGCGCAGGTTCTCGTGGTCCGAGTTCCTCCTGCAGTGCTGGTTCATGACGCGCGTCTCACTGCTGCCGACCATCCTGGTCGCGATCCCGTTCGGCGTCATCACGTCGGTCCAGATCGGCGCCGCCGCCAACCAGATCGGTGCGCAGTCGTTCATCGGAGCGGTCAACGGCATCGGCGTGCTCCGGCAGGGCGCGCCGTTGGTGACCTCGTTGATGATCGCCGGCGCCGTCGGGTCCGCCGTCTGCGCCGATCTCGGTGCCCGCACGGTGCGTGAGGAGATCGACGCGCTCAAGGTGATGGGCATATCGCCGATCCAGCGCCTGGTCGCGCCGCGGATCCTCGCGGCCCTCGTCGTCTCCCTGCTGCTCACCGTGATCGTCGCGATGACCGCCATGACGACCGCCTTCGTCATCGTCGTCGGCGGCGGCCAGATCTCGTCCGGCACCTATCTCGACTCGTTCGTCGGCCTCGCGCAGCCGGGCGACCTGGTCCTCGCCGAGCTCAAGGGCCTCATCTTCGGGTTCGTCGCGATCGTCGTCTGCGCGCACAAGGGACTGAGCGCGCGTGGTGGACCGAAGGCGGTCGCCGACGCGGTCAACCAGGCCGTCGTCCTCAGCGTGATCCTGCTCGCCGTGATCAACGTCGGCCTGACCCAGGCCTACGTCATGCTCTTCCCCGGAGGTGCCTGATGTCCGAGGTCCAGCTCGGTCGCGGCCTCGGCGCGCGCCTCTCCGACGCCATCGTCGGCCTCGCCGACGCGGTGATGAGCACGCTCGCCATGTTCGGCTCGTTCGTGAGCTTCTCCGGGAAGGTCTTCCGGGAGGTCCCGGCGACCATCGCCCTCTACCCGAGGGAGGTGCTGCGCCAGATCAAGGACATCGCCTGGGGCAGCGGCGCCCTCCTCGTCGGCGGCGGCACGGTCGGCGTCATGATCCTGCTCTCCGTCGCGGCCGGCACGTCGATCGGCATCGAGGGCTTCAACGGCCTCGAGATCGTCGGCCTGGCGCCACTGACCGGCTTCATCTCCGCGAGCGTCAACACCCGCGAGCTCGCGCCGCTGATCGCCGCCCTGGCACTCGGTGCGCAGGTCGGCTGCCGGTTCACCGCCCAGATCGGCTCGATGAAGATCCACGAGGAGATCGACGCCCTCGAGGTGATGGCGGTCAGCGCCGTGCGCTACGTGTGCACCACGCGCGTGATCGCGTGCATGGTCGCGATCCTGCCGCTCTACCTGATCGGACTGATCGGGAGCTATGTCGCCTCGCAGGTCTCGGTGGTGGTCCTGTTCGGGCAGTCACCGGGCCAGTACGACCACTACTTCTCGACGTTCATCCAAGGCCGGGACATCGTCTTCTCGATCGTGAAGATCCTGCTCTTCGCCCTGACCGTGGCCCTGATCCACTGCTGGTACGGCATGCGGGTCGGTGGCGGCCCGCAGGCGGTCGGCGAGGCGACCGGCACCGGCATCCGCGCGAGCATCGTGTCCATCGTCGTGCTCGACATGGTCCTCACCCTGGTGTTCTGGGGCGGCGACCCGGGCTTCCGGATCTCGGGGTGAGGTGACGACATGGCACGCGAGGTCTCCCGCAACGAACTGGCCCGTCGGGGCCTGATCGCGCTCGTCGCGCTCGCCGTCATCGGCGCGTTCATCACGCTGCGCAGCAACGGCACGTTCGGGTCCCGGCCGCACGTCAGCGCCGAGGTGGCCAACGCCGGCGGCGCGCTCCGTGCCGGCTCCGACGTCAAGATGAACGGCGTCATCATCGGCAAGGTCTCCAGCATCGCTCGCGCCGCCTCCGGTGGCGTCACCGTCGACATGGAGATGTCGAAGCAGGACCTGGACGTCGTACCCGGCAACGTCGTCGCGCGGATCCTGCCGGCGACCGTCTTCGGCACCACCTTCGTCGACCTGGTCGTGCACGGCACCGCGGCGGGCGAGCTGAAGGCCGGTGCCAAGGTCCCGGCCGACAGCACCCAGGAGACGCTCGAGCTCCAGCAGGCCCTTGACGACATCGACCGCCTGGTCAAGGCGCTCGGCCCGGCCGAGCTGGCCTCGGCGATCGGGTCGGCGGCCGAGGCGCTCGACGGGCGCGGCGGCCAGATCGGGGCCACCGTCCGCACCCTCAACGGCTACCTCGACCGGATCAACCCGCGGATGCCCCAGGTGCGCGAGGACCTGGAGGCGCTCGCCTCAACGACCCGGCTCGTCGACGAGATCGCGCCGGGTCTCCTCGACGCGACCGACGACGTCCTCGTCACGCTCCACACGATCGTCACCCAGGAGGCGGCGATCACCGCGCTGATCAGCGGGGGCACCAACCTGGCCCGCCCGTCGCGCTCGTTCTTGAAGGAGAACGAGAAGAGGCTGGTGGACTTCATCAACGGCTCGGCGGTCCTGCTGGACGCCGTCTACGACAATCGCAAGGCCGGCATCACAGATGCGCTCGCCGTCAACATCATGCTCGGCACGAGCCTGCCGCAGGCGGTGCGCGGCGGCTTCGTGAGGACCGACGGCACCCTGCGGCTCTCACCGCCGCCCTACTACACCAGCGGCCAGCGGCCGGTCTACCGCACGGGCAGCACCGACCCGGCCGGCGTCGGGCGGCTGTGGGGGGAGGGCCGATGACCGGGTTGCGCTCGATCGCGATCAAGTTCGCCGCCTTCGCCGTGGTCAGCGGCCTGATGCTGCTCCTGCTGGTCAACACCATGCAGAACGGCGTCAGCGGCGGCACCCACGAGTTCAGGGCCGAGTTCGCCGACGTCAGCGGGTTGCGCGTCGGCGACGACGTCAAGGCCGCAGGCGTCCGGGTCGGCCAGGTCAAGGGCATCGAGGCGACCGACGACGGCGCCGAGATCAAGCTCGAGCTGGTCGAGGACCAGCCCCTGCTCGACTCGACCAAGCTGGTCATGCGCTACCAGAACCTGCTCGGCCAGCGGTACATCTCGCTGGTCCAGGGTGCCCAGCGGGGCGGCGAGCTCAAGGACGGCGCGACGGTCCCCATCACCCGGACCGACCCGGGCTTCGACCTCACCGGCCTGCTCAACGGCTTCCGGCCGCTGTTCAAGGTGCTCCAGCCCGGCGACGTCAACCAGCTGGCGACGTCGCTCGTCAAGGTGCTCCAGGGCGAGGGCGGCACGGTCGAGCAGCTGCTCCAGCAGACCGGCCAGCTCAGCAACTTCCTCGCCGACCGCGACGCCGTGATCGGCGAGGTGATGACCAACCTCCAGCCGGTGCTGGACAACATCGCGGGTCGGGGCGACGAGCTCTCCCAGACCGTCGCCGAGCTGCGCCGGCTGATGACCGGGCTCGCCGAGGACCGCACGTCCATCGGTGCCTCGATCGACGGCGTGAGCCGACTCGTCGGCGCGACCAGCTCGCTGCTCAAGGAGGTCAAGGTGCCCCTGACGAGGACGACGGACCGGCTGGTCACCGTCGCCGACATGTTCGAGCGGTCCCGCAAGGGCCTGGTGGACGCGATCCCGGCGTTCACCACCGTCTTCGAGTCGCTGGGCCGCGCGTCGTCGTACGAGAACGCGCTCAACGTCTACGTCTGCTCGTTGTCGATCGCCCTGACCGCCAACAGCTCCGGCATCAACCCGGTCGGCAACAACGGCCCCTGGTCGGCGGCGTGCCGATGAAGCCCATGAACGAGCGCAACCCGCTGCACGTCGGCATCGTCACGCTGGTGATCCTCGGCCTGGTCGGCGCGGTCGTGATCGTGCTCAGCGTCAGGACCTTCGGCACGAAGACCTACACCGCGGTCCTCGAGCACACGGCGGGCCTGCGTCAGGGTGAGGACGTCCAGGTCCACGGCGTGATCTCCGGCAAGGTCACCGGCATCGAGCTGGAGGCCGACCACGTCCTGGTCACCTTCGCCCTCGACTCCGGGATCGCACTCGGCGAGCGGTCGTCGGCGACGGTCAAGGTGGCCACGCTGCTCGGCACCCACTACCTCGAGGTCGACCCGAACGGGTCAGGCAGCCTCGCCGGCGGCCAGATCCCGCTGGAGCGGACCTCGGTTCCCTACAACCTGCAGGACGTCATCGAGAAGGGCTCCGAGGCGCTGGACGAGCTCGATCCCGAGCTGCTGGCCCAGGCGCTGACCGCGATGGCCGGGACACTCGGTGCGAGCAAGGAGGAGATCGGTCCGGCGCTGGAGGGCGTCGCCCGGCTCTCCGAGGTGGTCTCGAAGCGGTCCGACCAGGTCGGCGACCTGTTGGAGTCCACCCGGAAGGTCACCGACCAGCTCTCGGCGAGCAGCCAGGACATCGTCGGCCTGATGAAGCAGACCAACCTGGTCGTCGGCGAGATCACCGCCCGCCGCGAGGCGATCCACCGGCTGCTCGTGGAGACGACGGATCTGTCCAAGGCGCTCACCGCGATCGTGAAGTCCACCGACGGCAAGCTCGGGCCCGCGCTGAAGGACGTCGAGGCGGTGCTCGACACCCTCAACAGCCAGGACAAGCAGCTGACCAGGCTGCTGGAGCAGATGGCTCCCGCCATCCGCTACGTCACCAACGCGACCGGCAGCGGTCCCTACCTGCCGCTCTACGTCAAGCCGCCGGCGATTCCGGCCGACGACACCACCTGCAAGCTGGAAGGGACGTGCCAGCGATGAGCCGGGCCCTCGACAAGCGTGTCACCCGCGCCACCCACGTCGCCGGCGCGGTCGTCGCCGCCCTCGCCCTCCTCCTCACCACCGGGTGCGGTGTCGTCGGCGGGTCGGACAAGATGACCGTGAAGGCCTACTTCGCCGACTCGGCGGGCCTGTTCGTCGGCAACGACGTCGGCGTCCTCGGTGTCACCATCGGGTCCGTCGCCTCGATCGAGCCGGCGGGCGACAAGGTCCTCGTGACCATGGAGATCGACGCCGACCAGCCCGTGCCGGCCGAAGCCGGCGCGGTCGTGGT
Source organism: Nocardioides carbamazepini (assembly GCF_024614185.1). GTDB lineage: Bacteria > Actinomycetota > Actinomycetes > Propionibacteriales > Nocardioidaceae > Nocardioides > Nocardioides carbamazepini. Next base: position 76,085 of record NZ_JAHTLF010000008.1, on the reverse strand, counting down.
GGCCCGGTCGGTGGCCACCGACAGGTACGTCGAGCTGACGCCCGTCTATCGCGAGGGCGCGAAGATGCGGGACGACGCCACGATCACACTGGACCGCACCCAGACGCCGGTGGACTTCGACCAGGTGCTGGAGTCGCTCAACGACTTCGCCACGGGCATCGGCGGCAACGCCGAGACGACGAAGGCCGTCCAGGAGTTCATCGACGCCGGCACGGAGGCCCTCCAGGGCCGTGGCCCGCTGCTCAACCAGACCATCCACTCGCTCGCCGACGGTGTGGACGGGATCGCCAGCCACCGCGCGGACATCGCGGCGACGCTGAGGTCGCTCGACGTCCTCCTGACCACGATCTCCGCCAACGAGGACACGGCCCGCACCTTCATCCAGCAGGTGTCGCAGGCGTCCCAGCTGCTCGCCGACGAGCGGGGCAACTTCCAGAAGGCCCTCCGCTCGCTCGACGAGGCGGTCACGACCGTCGCGCGGTTCGCGGTCGACAACCGGGAGTCGATCGTGGCCAGTCTCGACGGCTCGACCACCCTGATGAACACGCTGCTCGCCAAGCAGGACCAGCTCGCCGAGATCCTCCGCGTGATGCCGCTGGCGCTGCAGAACCTGCAGCTGGTGCAGGGCGATCGGCTCCCGGTGCGGATCGACCCCCTGATCCTCGACCCGCTGGGTGGCCTCCTGCAGCAGGTATGCCAGGGCCTGCTGGGGCCGCTGTGCAACATCATCAACGGCACGCAGCCGGGATCGTGAGGAGAGTGATGACCGCGATGAGGACACGGGGCACGCTCGCGCGAACCGGTCTGGTCCCCGCGCTCGCCCTGGTGCTGGGTGTGCTGTCGGCCTGCGGCACCACGATGCGCGACCTGCCCATCCCGGGCACCGGGGTCTCCGGTGACACGATCGAGATCGAGGCGCAGTTCGACGACGCCCTCAACCTCGCGGTCGGAGCACCGGTGAAGGTGAACGGCGTCGACATGGGCAAGGTCAAGTCGATCGAGCCCGACGACTTCACGGCCCGTGCGACGCTGACGGTGAAGAAGGACGCGGCCGTCCGGGAGGGTGCTCAGGCGCGACTGCGCTACACCACCCCGCTCGGTGAGCTGTTCGTCGACGTCACCAACCCGGCCTCGGGCGCCGAGCTCGCCGACGAGGCGGTCCTCAGCCGGGAGAGCACGCGGACGGCGCCGTCCGTCGAGGATGCACTGGCCCAGGCGTCGCTGCTGATCAACGGAGGCGGCCTCGACCAGCTGCAGACCGTGACCGAGGAGCTCAACACCGCGCTGAGCGGCAACGAGGAGGACTACCGGGCCCTGCTCGACAAGGCGTCGGTGTTCCTCACCCAGGCCAACTCCACCACGCAGGCGATCGACGGCGTCCTCACCTCGATGAACTCGCTCTCGACGACCCTGAACGGCCGCAAGAAGACCATCAACCGCGCGCTCAAGGAGATCCGGCCGGCGGCCAAGGTGCTGCGGGAGAAGACCCCGGCGTTCACCGAGCTGCTCGCCGAGGTCGAGAAGTTCAGCGGGGCGGCCAACGACACGGTCACCAAGACCCGGACCCAGCTGCTCAGCATGCTCAGTGAGCTGGAGCCGGTGCTGGCCGAGTTCGCGGCCAACAACGGGACCTTCGAGAAGTCGCTGCAGGCCGTGATCCAGGCGTCCGGCTCGGCGGACGCGGTGATCGGCACCGACTACCTCAACATCGCGCTCGAGCTGCACGTCGACAACCTGAACATCGACGGACTCCTCACCGGTGCCGTCAGCGGTCTGGTCACCGACCTGCTCGACCTGATCGGCCTCGGGAACCTGCTGCCCGGGCTGCTGGGCGGCGGGAAGGCGGGCGGCAAGACCGGTGGGGGCACCGGTGGGCCCACCGGTGGGGCAGGTACGACGACCGACCCGCTCGGACTCAACGGCCTCCTCGGCGGCCTCTTCGGACGGGGGGACTGAGATGGTGAAGAAGGTCCTGGGCGACCGGCTCTACCTGAGTCTCGCGGGCATCGTCGCCGTGCTGGCCGTGACGACCGCCTACATCTTCGCTGCCGTCCTCGACCAGCCGCTGACCTCGCGGCCGGTGGAGGTGAAGGTCCAGCTCGCGCAGACGGGCGGCCTCTTCGAGGGCTCCGTGGTCACCTATCGCGGGATCAAGGTCGGCAAGGTCCGCTCGATCGTGCCGTCGGTCGACGGGGTCGAGGCCACGATCGCGATCACCACCGGGACGGAGATCCCGAAGGACTCGCTGGCCCGGGTGCGGAGCCTCTCGCCGGTCGGCGAGCAGTACCTCGACTTCCAGCCGAAGCAGGCCAAGGGTCCGTACCTCGCGACCGGCGACGTCGTACCCGCGGAGTCGACCGATCTGCCGAAGAGCCTCAGCTCGACGGTCGTCGCGGTCAACAACGTGCTGCGCCAGATCGACGACAAGAAGCTGAGGATCGTCCTCGGTGAGCTGAGCACCGGCCTGAAGGGCACGGGCGACGACCTCGGCCAGATCCTCGACCAGGGCACGGCGATCCTGCAGACGCTCGACGAGGTGTGGCCCGAGACCGACCGGGTGATCGGCAACTCCGGCAGCGTGCTGTCCATCGCGACCGACAACGCCGACTCATTGCGCCAGCTCGCGGCCTCCGCGAAGCAGTTCGCGAGGTTCCTGCGCGACTACGATCCGGAGCTGCGTGACCTCCTCGAGCGTGGCCCCGGCCAGCTCGAGGAGCTGGTGGCGCTGGTCGAGGACGCCCAGCAGGTGCTGCCCGGGTTCTTGTCGACGGGGGTAAGTTTCACCGACGTGTTCCGTTCCTACGAGCCCCATCTGCGGAGTCTGCTGCAGAACTACTCGCCGGGGCTCCGGTCGCTCCTGTCGAAGGTGCGTGACGGAGAGCTGCGGATCGAGCTGATCCCGGACATGGACCCGCGGTGCAGCTACGGCACCGCGCGTCTGGACCCCAAGAAGACCGAGCGCCGGCCGTTGCAGAAGGACGGCCGCTGCGACGCGTCCTTCGCCACGCTCCAGCGCGGCGCGGCCCACGCACCGGGGCCGGTCCGGTGACCCGCGAGTCGAGGTCGGGCAACCTGCTCATCGCGCTGGTCGCGGCCCTGGTCGCCAGCCTGGCGGTGATCGGCTGGCTGGTCACCCAGGAGCGCGGCGCCAGCGACGATCTCGCCGACGCGCGGTCGCGCGCGCAGGCGCTCTCGGCCCAGGACGACGCCGAGAAGGCGGCGCTCGAGGCCGCCAAGGAGGTGCTGGTGCAGATCACGACGTACTCCTGGAAGGACGGCGAGCACGACTTCGCCTGGCTCGACAAGATCGCCAACGCGGAGCTGAAGGAGAAGCTGGCCCCCAATGTCGGCGACCTCCAGAAGGCGATCGTCGACGGCCAGGCCACGGCCAAGGGCCAGGTCGTGGACGCGGCCGGCCGCGTGGTCGACGACAGCCAGGTCGAGGTGCTCGCGTTCGTCGACCAGGCCATCACCGACGAGACCAGCGCCGACGTCAAGATCGAGGAGCAGCGGGTGAGCATGACGATGAAGCTCGTCAGCGGCAGTTGGCTGGTCGACCGTCTCGAGCTGCTCAGCGGCACCAACAGCGGAGAGGGCGCGCGGTAGCGCGGAAGACCAACCACTAGATTGACGCGCGTGGCGCACGACGAGAACGACCCGCTGGCCGGCCTGAGGACCGTGCTGCGGCGCGTCCTGCTGGCGTTGATCGGCGTGCCCTTCATCGTGGCGATCGCCATGTCGCTCGTCGACTCCTACCGGCGGCGCGGCAAGCGGCCCAAGCCGTTTCCGACCAGGCCGCCGCGCACGGTCGCGGTCGGCGACGGGAACGTGACGACCTACACCTTCGGCCGTGACCTGTACGACGACATGCTGGCCGCGATCGACGGTGCCCAGCGCCAGATCCTCTTCGAGACCTACATCTGGAAGGGCGACGCGACGGGGGAGCGGTTCAAGCGCGCGCTGATCGCCGCGGCCGAGCGCGGGGTCGACGTCTACTGCATCTACGACGGGTTCGCGAACCTGGTCGTCTCGCCGGCGTTCCAGCGCTTCCCCCCGAGCGTGAAGGTGCTGCGCTACCCGGTCTACTCGGCCGGCTGGCGCTTCTTCGACCTGCGCCGCTACGGCCGCGACCACCGCAAGATCCTGGTGATCGACGACAACGTCGGGTTCGTCGGCGGCTACAACATCGGCTCGGCCTACGAGTCGGAGTGGCGCGACACCCACGTCCAGATCACCGGCCCCGCGGTCTGGGACCTCAAGCGGGCGTTCGCGGACTTCTGGAACCTCAACCGGCGCCGCCGGCTGCGCGGCTCCGAGCGGCCGCTGCTGCTGGAGACGGCGTCGACCTGGGAGCCCCGGGTGCGGGTGCAGCGCAATGTGCCGCGGCTGTGGATGTTCCCGATCCGCGCGATGTACATCGAGGCGATCAACCGGGCCAGCCGCAACGTGTGGATGACCCAGGCCTACTTCCTGCCCGACGAGGACTTCATCGACGCCGTGAAGGCGGCGGCGCGCCGCGGCGTCGACGTCCGCCTGCTGCTGCCGCTGAAGTCCAACCACATCGTGGCCGACTGGATCTCCCGCGGGCACTTCACCCAGCTGCTCGACGCGGGCGTGCGGATCCTGCGCTACCGCGACGCGATGGTGCACGCGAAGACCGCGACCGTCGACGGCACCTGGGCGACCGTCGGCACCGCCAACATCGACCGGCTCAGTCTCACGGGGAACTTCGAGATCAACGTCGAGATCATCGACGAGGGCTTCGCCCGCGAGCTCGAGGAGATCTTCGAGATCGACCAGTCGCACTGCCTGGAGCTCACCAGCGGTGAGTGGGAGGCCCGCGACGTGCACCGCAAGTTCACCGAGCTGGTGCTGGCCCCGCTGCGCCCGCTGCTCTGAGGTGACGGCCGGCGTCGGCCTGCTAGGGTGAGCGCAGTTGTAACAGTGTGTTGCACTCGTGGTTGCAACAACGGTTGGATCGAGGAGGAAACCCATGTGGTTCCGCGCACCCGTCCGTGACCTGACCGGCAAGCAGGTGCTCGTCACCGGTGCCGCCAGCGGCATCGGCCGCGCGGTCGCCGAGCAGGCGGCCGACCGCGGCGCGGTGCTGCACCTGACCGACGTCCAGGCCGAGCGCCTGGCCGAGGTGGCCGACGCGATCCGGGCCCGTGGCGGGCGGGTCGGCACCGCGGAGGTCGCCGACGTCGCCGACCACGCACAGGTGCGCCGCCTCGCCGCCCACGTCACCGAGCGGGCCGGGGCGATGGACGTCGTGCTCAACGTCGCCGGCATCTCGGTCTGGGGCACGGTCCGCAGCCTGGAGCCCGAGCACTGGCAGCGGCTGGTCGACGTCAACCTGATGGGACCGATCCACGTCATCGAGGAGTTCGTGCCGCCGATGATCGACGCGGGCCGCGGCGGCCAGCTGGTGAACGTCTCCTCGGCCGCCGGCATCATCGCCATGCCGTGGCACGCTGCCTACAGCGCGACCAAGTTCGGGCTGCGCGGCGTGTCCGAGGTGCTGCGCTACGACCTGCGCAAGCACCGGATCGGCGTCAGCCTGGTCTGTCCCGGCGGCGTCGACACCGGCCTGGTCGAGACGCTCAAGATCGCCGGGATCGACCAGCAGAGCAAGGCCTTCGTCCGCGCCCGCGGGCACTTCCAGAAGCGCGCGGTCTCTCCGGAGCAGGCGGCCGCCGCGATCTGGAAGGGCGCGCTGCGCAACAGGTACTGGGTCTACACCTCGCCCGACATCCGGCTGGCGCACTGGCTGCAGCGCTACTTCCCGCCCGGGTACGCCGTCGCGATGCGGATCTTCAACTACGGAGCCAACAAGGTGCTGCCGGCCGTCGAGCAGGCCCGGCGGGCCGCATGAGCGCGGCCCCCCTCGCTGACGAGCCACGGATCCCGCCCGGCGGCTGGCGTGAGGTCGGCCCGTTCGTCGCGGTCCTCGCCCGCATCGCCGGCCGGGTGCAGGGCACCGAGCCCCCCGCCGTCTTCCTGACCCTGGGCCGCCATCGCCGGCTGTTCTGGGGCTGGCTGCACTTCGCCGGCCGGCTGATGCCCGGCGGGCGGCTGTCCCGCCGGGAGTCGGAGCTGGTGATCGTCCGGGTCGCGGCCCGCCGCGGGTCGGCGTACGAGCTGGAGCAGCATCGACGCCTGGCGCGGCGGGCGGGACTGTCGCGGGAGGAGGTGGCCGCGATCGAGGCGGGGGAGACCGAGCCGTCGGTGGGCTCGTTCGGTCCCCGTGAGCTGCTGCTGCTGCGCGCCACCGACGAGCTGCTCGCCGACCAGGACCTCTCCGACCCGCTGTGGGCGGAGCTCGGCGTGCACTTCGAGGACCGCGAGCGGATCGAGATCCTGATGCTCGTGGGCCACTACGCCATGCTCGCCACGGCCCTGCACGCCCTGCGGGTGCAGCCCGACCGCTCCCGCTGAACCCGGCGGGTCGGGCGCTGTCGGCGCGCCCTCGTACGCTGGAACCATGCGTCCGGTCACCGATCTCGAGCGTCGCGTCGCGCCCTTCCACGTGCAGTCCGACTACCAGCCCTCCGGCGACCAGCCGGCCGCCATCGCCGAGATCACGAAGCGGATCAACGACGGTGTCCCGGACGTCGTCCTGCTCGGCGCGACGGGCACCGGCAAGACGGCCACGGTCGCCTGGGTCGCCGAGCAGGTGCAGCGGCCGCTCCTGGTCCTGCAGCCCAACAAGACCCTGGCGGCGCAGTTCGCCAACGAGCTGCGGCAGCTCTTCCCCGACAACGCGGTCGAGTACTTCGTCTCCTACTACGACTACTACCAGCCCGAGGCCTACGTGCCGCAGACCGACACCTACATCGAGAAGGACTCCTCCATCAACGAGGAGGTGGAGCGGCTGCGGCACTCGGCGACCAACAGCCTGCTCACCCGCCGCGACGTGATCGTGGTCTCGACGGTGTCGTGCATCTACGGCCTCGGCACCCCGCAGGAGTACGTCGACCGGATGGTCCGGCTCCGGGTGGGCGAGGAGCACGACCGCGACTCCGTGCTGCGCCGACTCGTCGAGATCCAGTACACCCGCAACGACCTCGCGTTCACCCGGGGCACCTTCCGGGTCCGCGGCGACACCCTCGAGATCTTCCCTGTCTACGAGGAGCTGGCGGTCCGGATCGAGTTCTTCGGTGACGAGATCGAGCGGCTGATGACGCTGCACCCGGTCACGGGCGAGGTCATCACCGAGGACCAGGAGCTCTACATCTTCCCGGCCAGCCACTACATCGCCGGACCCGAGCGGATGGAGCGGGCGATCAACGGCATCGAGGCCGAGCTCGCCGAGCAGCTGTCGACCTTCGAGCGGCAGGGCAAGATGCTCGAGGCACAGCGGCTGCGGATGCGCACGACCTACGACATCGAGATGATGCGCCAGGTCGGCTCCTGCTCCGGCATCGAGAACTACTCGATGCACATGGACGGCCGGGGTCGCGGCACAGCACCCAACACCCTGCTCGACTACTTCCCCGAGGACTTCGTCCTCGTCGTCGACGAGTCCCACGTCGCCGTCCCGCAGATCGGCGGCATGTACGAGGGCGACATGTCGCGCAAGCGCAACCTGGTCGAGCACGGCTTCCGGCTGCCGAGCGCGATGGACAACCGGCCGCTGCGCTGGGAGGAGTTCCTCGAGCGGATCGGCCAGACCGTCTACCTCTCCGCGACGCCGGGCAACTACGAGCTCGACAAGGTGCAGGGCGACGTCGTCGAGCAGATCATCCGCCCGACCGGCCTGGTCGACCCGCAGGTCGTGGTCAAGCCGACCAAGGGCCAGATCGACGACCTGATCCACGAGATCCGGCTGCGCGCGGAGAAGGAGGAGCGGGTCCTGGTCACGACGCTGACCAAGAAGATGTCCGAGGACCTCACCGACTACCTCCTCGACGCGGGCATCCGCACCCGCTACCTGCACTCCGAGGTCGACACCCTCAAGCGGATCGAGCTGTTGCGCGACCTGCGACTCGGCCTCTACGACGTGCTCGTCGGCATCAACCTGCTCCGCGAGGGACTCGACCTGCCGGAGGTGTCGCTGGTCTCGATCCTCGACGCCGACAAGGAGGGCTTCCTGCGCTCCGACAAGTCGCTCATCCAGACCATCGGCCGCGCGGCGCGCAATGTGTCCGGCGAGGTCCACATGTACGCCGACCGGATCACTCCGTCCATGGAGTCGGCCATCGACGAGACCACCCGGCGCCGGGCCAAGCAGGTCGCCTACAACGAGGCCCACGGCGTCGACCCGCAGCCGTTGCGCAAGAAGATCGCCGACATCACCGAGATGCTCGCCCGTGAGGACGAGACGACCCAGGAGCTGCTCCAGACCTGGGCCGACGTCGGCCAGAAGGGTCGCGCCGGGGGAGTGAAGCCGAAGAAGTCGCCCACGCCCCAGCTGCGCAGCACCGACATCGGCGGACACGCCGCCGAGCTCGCCGGCCTGCCGAGCTCCGATCTCGCCCAGCTGATCCAGGACCTCACCGACCAGATGAAGGCGGCCGCCGCCGAGCTGCAGTTCGAGCTGGCCGCCCGGCTGCGCGACGAGGTCGGGGACCTGAAGAAGGAGCTCCGGCAGATGCTGGAAGCGACCAAGTGAGGAGGAAGCGCCGGCCGAGGAGGACGTGACTCGGGCCGGGGCGGCCGCGTTGGACGTGAGAAGTCGGGTGAAAACGACCACGCTCCGGCCATGTCGCCTTGGTCACAACGAGAACGTGTTCTAGTATCGCCCCGTTGCCGGAGCAGGACCGGCGACAACATGGGGAGAGGAGTCGGCGCGTGGCGTTCAATGCCATGGCGGTCGTGCGGGGCCCCGGCGAGATCGCGTTGATGGTCGTCGAGGTCACCAAGCTGATCTTCACGCGCCCCTTCCAGTTCCGTGAGTTCCTCGAGCAGGCCTGGTTCGTCACCAGCGTGACGCTGATGCCGACGATCATGGTCTCGATCCCGTTCGGCGCGGTCATCTCGCTGCAGGTCGGCAACCTGACCGGGCAGCTCGGCGCCCAGTCGTTCGCCGGCGCCACCGCCGTCCTCGCCACGGTGCGCGAGGCGGCCCCGATGGCCGCCGCCATGATCATCGCCGGCGCGGCCGGGTCCGCGATCTGCTCCGACCTCGGCGCCCGCAAGATCCGCGAGGAGATCGATGCCATGGAGGTGCTCGGCATCAATCCGCTGGAGCGCCTCGTCGCGCCTCGCGTGGTCGCGACCATGTTCGTGGCGGTGATGATCAACGGCATCGTGATCGGCACCGGCATCGGCGGCGGCTACTTCTTCACCGTCATCGTCCAGGGCGGCTCGGCGGGTGCGTTCCTGTCGTCCTTCACGGCACTGGCCTCCCTGCCCGACCTCTACATCGCGATGATCAAGGCGCTCATCTTCGGCTGGCTCGCGGCGATCATCGGCGCCTACAAGGGCCTCAACGCTGGTGGCGGTCCCAGCGGCGTCGGGCGCGCGGTCAACGAGTCGGTGATCATCGCCTTCATGGCGCTGTTCTTCCTCAACGCCGTGATCACCGCCATCTACTTCCAGGTCGCACCACCGGCGGGTCTGTGATGACAGCGGCGGGCGAGTTCCTCGGCGACGCGTACAAGAGCGGGCGCGGCTCTCTCGAGGGGTACGGCGACCAGCTGCTCTTCTACGTCAAGGCACTCTCCTGGGTGCCGCGCGCGATCCGTCGCTACCCGCGCGAGATCAGCAACACCCTGGCCGAGGTGGCCTTCGGGGCGGGCGGCCTGAGCCTGATCGCCGGCTCGGTCGGCGTGATCGCGTTCATGGCCTTCTTCGCCGGCACCGAGGTCGGCATCCAGGGCTATGCCTCCCTGAGCCAGATCGGCGTGGCGAAGTTCAGCGCCTTCATCTCCGCCTACTTCAACACCCGCGAGGTCGCGCCCCTGGTCTCCGCGATCGCGCTCGCCGCCACGGTGGGCTGCGGCTACACCGCTCGCCTGGGCGCGATGCGGATCTCGGAGGAGATCGACGCGCTCGAGGTGATGGGCATCCCGTCGCTGCCGTTCCTCGTCACGACCCGGATGGTCGCCGCCTTCATCGCGGTGATCCCGCTCTACATCGTGGCCCTGTTCGCGTCGTACCTCTCGCCGCGGCTGATCGTGACCCTGATCTACGGGCAGTCCGCGGGCACCTACGACCACTACTTCCTGCAGTTCCTGCCTCCCATCGACATGGTGTGGTCGTTCTTCAAGCTGCTCTTCCTGGCGGTCGCGGTGATCCTCATCCACTGCTACTACGGCTACACCGCCTCGGGCGGCCCGGCCGGCGTCGGCCGGGCGGTCGGCAAGGCGATCCGGACGAGCATCGTGACGATCGTCGTGGCGGACTTCTTCCTCAGCTTCGCGATCTGGGGATCCACCACCACGGTCAGGATCACGGGATGAGCCGGGCGGAGGTGGCCTCGTGCTGGTGAACATCCATCACGACAGCGCGAAGGAGCACAACCGGCTCCTGGTGGCCGGTGTCGTCTTCCTGAGCCTGATCTCCCTGCTCATCTGGCTGTCGATCGCGATCTACAACAAGACCTTCGACAATGTCACGACGGTCACGGTCAAGGCGGACCGCGCCGGCCTCCAGCTGGCGAAGTTCGGCGACGTCCGGATCAACGGCGTGCTGGTCGGGCGGGTCGACAAGATCGACCAGGACGGCAAGCAGGCCGAGATCACGCTCGCGCTCGAGCCGGACGCCGCCGAGCGGATCCCGGCCAACGTGGGCGTCCGGATCCTGCCGACCACGCTGTTCGGCCAGAAGTTCGTCGCCCTCGTCCGTCCCGACGGGGCGAGCGGGCGCCTCCAGGACGGCGACGTGATCCCGTCCGACCGGGTCGAGACGAATGTCGAGCTGAGCCAGGTGCTGGCCGACCTGTTCCCGCTGCTGCGGGCGGTCCGACCCGCGGACCTCAACGCCACGCTGCACGCCCTCGCCACGGCCCTGGAGGGCCGGGGCGACCAGCTCGGCGCGACGATGGACCAGCTCGGCGACTACGTCGGCGCGATCAGCGACCACCTGCCGACCCTGCGCAAGGACCTGATCGCCCTCGCCGACGTCGCCGACGCCTACGACCTGGCTGCGCCTGACCTCCTCGACGTGCTCGACAACGTGACCGTCACCAGCAAGACCGTGACCGAGAAGGCCAAGGAGCTCGACGTCTTCTTCTCCGACCTCACCGGTCTGTCGGACACCGCGACCCGGTTCCTGGCCGACAACGAGCAGAACCTGATCCGGATGGGGCAGGTCACCGCCCCGGTCCTTGACCTGCTGGCCGAGTACTCCCCGGAGTTCCCGTGCCTGATCAGGGGCGCCGCCAACTACGCGCCGATCCTGTCCAAGACCTTCGAGGGCAACGTGGTCAAGCAGTACATCGAGTTCTTCCAGCCGCAGTTCCGCCCCTACGACGAGCGTGACCTGCCGCAGTACGGCGAGGTCGGCCACGGCCCCTGGTGCGCGGGCCTGCCGAACTTCACCGTCCCCGGGACCCCGAACCCGCTCGACCAGGGCTCCGACATCGATGAGGTGGGCGGCTTCTCTCCGCTGCCGCTGCAGGGGCTGCTCGGCCGGCCGGCCGCGATCGACAGCGGGTACGCCGGCAGCGCGGCCGAGCAGCGCGTCGTCAACGCGATGCTGGCCGGCGAGAGTGGCAGCGACGACCCGTCGTCCTACGGCGCCCTCGGCTCGCTCCTCTACGGCCCCGTCGTGCGTGAGGGGAGGGCCGCGGGATGAGCAGGCGCAACCAGCGCAACGCGACGACCGTCGCCGCGGCGGTCAAGCTCGGCGTGTTCACACTGGTGTCCGTCTTCGTCACCGGCCTGCTGGCCGTCATCATGGGCAACATCGGCTTCGGGGAGCGCAACGAGTACCAGGCGATCTTCACCAACGCGACGATGCTGGAGAAGGGCGACGACGTCCGGGTCGCCGGCGTCAGCGTCGGCGAGGTGAGGAAGGTCGAGCACTACCGGCGCTCGATGGCCAAGGTGACCTTCAAGGTCGACTCCGGCGTCGCGCTGACGACGGCGTCGCGGGCCAACATCCGGTTCCTCAACCTGGTCGGCGACCGCTACATGAGCCTCGAGCAGGGGACCGGCGCCGACGAGGCGAAGACCCTTGCCGACGGCGCCACGATCCCGATGGACAACACCGAGCCGGCCCTCGACCTGACCGTGCTCTTCGACGGCTTCAAGCCCCTGTTCGCCGCGCTCACACCCGACCAGGTCAACGAGCTCAGCATGAACCTGGTCCAGGTGCTCCAGGGCGAGGGCGGCACCGTGCGCAGCCTGCTCGACCACACCGCGTCGCTCACCACGACGCTGGCCGACCGCGATCAGCTCATCGGCGACGTCGTCACCAACCTCACCCAGACCCTCAAGACCGTCGACGACCGCCACCAGCAGCTCAGCTCGCTGATCGTGGAGCTCAAGGACTGGATGACCGACCTCGCGAAGGACCGCGACACGATCGGCTCCTCGCTCGACAACATCTCCGAGCTCACCGTGGCCGTCGCCGACCTGCTCCGCCGCGGCCGTCCGCTGCTCAAGGAGGACATCGCCGCGCTGCGCGAGCTCTCCAAGCTGCTCAACAAGAAGGAGAACCGGGCGAACCTCGCCGAGCTGCTCGACCGGATGCCCGAGACGATGACCGACCAGACCCGCACCGGCACCTACGGCTCGTGGTACCAGTACTACGTCTGCGGGGTCTCCGCCAGCATCCGCCTCCCGTTGATCGGCGACCTGCCGATCATCAAGGAGATCCAGAAGTTCATCACCGACTTCTCCTTCAAGTCCACGGCTCCGAGGTGTCAGGACCGATGAACCACCCCACGAAGTTCTTCTCCTCCGCTGCGCTCCCCCGAACAACTTCGCGGGGACCCCGATGAACCACCCCACGAAGTTCTTCTCCTCCGCTGCGCTCCCCCGAACGACTTCGCGGGGACCCCGATGACCCATCCCGCTACGAAGGCCCGCGACGCCCGTGTCCTCCGCCTCGGCGTGGTCACCCTGGTGCTCATGACGTTGGTCTCCGCGGCCACCTTCAACCTGGGCAAGTTCCCCGGCTTCCGCGGTACGAGCTACTACGCCGAGTTCAGCGACGCCAGCGGCATCCACAAGGGCAATATCGTCCAGGTCGGCGGCATCCGGGTCGGCCGGGTCACGGGCGTCGCCCTCGCCGGCGACCGGGTCGAGGTCAAGTTCGAGGTCGACGGCGATGTCGAGTTCGGCACGGAGAGCAGCGCTTCCATCGAGGTGCTCAACCTGCTCGGCGAGAAGTTCCTGGATCTCCAGCCGGGTGGCAAGGGTCAGCTCGCGGAGGGCGGGACGATTCCCGTCGAGCGCACGCAGGCGGCCTACGACATCGTCGGCGTGTTCGGCGATCTCACCACGACGACCGAGGAGATCGACACCGATCAGCTCGCCCGGGCGCTCGACACCGTGGCCGACACGCTCGACGAGTCGGCGCCGGAGATCCAGGCCTCCTTCGACGGCATCTCCCGGCTCTCGCGGACGATCGCGTCGCGCGACGCCGAGATCCAAGGCCTCTTCGAGAGCTCGAAGGAGGTCACCCAGGTCCTCGCCGACCGCAGCGAGGACATCGTGGAGCTGATGAAGAACAGCGATCTCGTCTTCCAGGAGCTGACCAAGCGCAAGGACGCCGTCCACGCCCTGCTCGTCAATGCCCGGGCTCTCGCCAAGGAGCTGCGCGGCGTGGTCAAGGACAACGAGGAGCAGATCGGGCCGGCGCTCCAGGAGGTCGACGGACTCCTGTCGTTCCTGGTGTCGAAGAAGGACAAGCTCAAGGCCACACTCGCCGCGCTCGGCCCGTATGTGTCCATCCTCAGCAACATCATCGGCACCGGTCCCTGGTTCGACGCCTACGCCGCGAACCTCCTGGCGCTGCCCACCGGTGAGTTCGTCCCCGGGTTCGACGGGTGATCGCGATGGTGTCCACCGTGCTCAAGCGGATCGATCGCCGCATCCTCGCCGTCGTCGGCGTGGCGCTGCTGCTCGCCGTCGGGGTCAACCTGGTGCGCTCACCGGCCGAGCTGAAGACCGTCACCGCCCACTTCCCCCGTGCCGTCAGCGTCTACGAGGGCACCGACGTGCGGATCCTCGGTGTCAACGTCGGCAAGGTCACCGCGGTGATCCCCGAGGGCAACTCGGTGCGGGTCGAGATGGAGTACGACGCGTCCTACAAGGTTCCCGCCGAGGCGCAGGCGGTGATCGTGACCCCGACCCTCGTCGCGGACCGCTTCGTCCAGCTCACCCCTGTCTTCCAGGGCGGCGACGTGATGGCGAGCGGTGCCGACATCGCGCTGCCCCAGACTGCGGTGCCGGTCGAGCTGGACCGCATCTACGGCAGCCTCCAGGCGCTCACCCGCGCCCTGGGCCCCAACGGCGTCAATGCGGACGGCACCCTCGATCACCTGCTCGAGGCCGGCAACAAGGCCTTCGCGGGCCAGGGCGCCAAGGGCAACCAGATGATCCGCGACCTCGCCGACGCGGCACAGACCTTCGGGGACGGCGCCGGGCCGCTGTTCGAGTCCGTCACCCAGCTCGCGAAGTTCACGACGACGCTCGCGGAGAACGACTCGCTGGTCCGGGCGTTCATGCAGGACCTCACGGGTGTCTCGGCGATGCTCGCCGAGGAGAGCGACGAGCTCCAGAAGGCGGTGGCGGCCGTCGCCAAGGCGGTGGGCAGCGTGAAGGGCTTCGTCCGCGACAACCGCGACGCCTTCGTCGCGGATATCCGCAAGCTCACCGAGGTGATGAGCACGATCGCCTCGGAGAAGGAGAACATCGAGACCGCGGTGAAGGTCGCCCCGGTGGCGATGGGGAACCTGGCGATGGGGTTCGACCACGTCAGTGGCAGCCAGAACTCCCGGATGGCGATCGGCGGCCTGGTCTGGGACGTCGACGGCGTGGTCTGCGCGTTCATCCAGCAGAACCCGGCGATGCCGGCGGCGCTCAAGGACACCGCCTGCGACCTGATCGAGAAGCTGATCGAGCCGATCCTCACCAAGCTGCCGTGGCTCCCGCCCGAGTTCAAGAGCTACCTGCCGCGGCAGGCCGCGACGAAGGACGGGATCCAGGTGCCCGACGTGTCCGACGTGTCCTACTCGACCGGCGAGGACGCCTCGGTCGCGACCCTGCTCGGAGGTGCCTCGTGACCAGCCCTCGGACCGCCCGGCGCGGATCGCGGAGCAGATCCTGGCGCGGTGCCGTCGCCCTCCTGCTCGGCACCACGCTGCTGGCCGGCTGCAGCAGCTTCGACGGCGCCTACGACCTGCCGCTGCCCGGGCACCCGGTCGACGCCGACGAGGCGTTCGAGGTGACGGCGTACTTCCGTGACGTGCTCAACGTCGTGCCACGTTCGCCGGTCATGGTCGACGACGTCGTCATCGGCGAGGTCACCGAGGTCGAGCGGTCCGGGTGGAACGCACGGGTCACCCTGCGGCTGCGCGACGACGTCGAGCTGCCCGACAACACGATCGCGGACATCCGCCAGGTCTCGCTGCTCGGCGAGAAGTACGTCGCCCTGGACGCGCCGCAGCAGGAGGCGCCCTCCGGGCGGCTGGCGGAGGGCGACGAGATCGCCCTCGCCAAGACCGGTCGCAACCCCGAGGTCGAGGAGGTCCTCGGAGCGCTGTCCTTCCTGCTCAGCGGCGGCGGTGTGGCCCAGCTCGGGAGCATCACCCGGGAGGCCAACCTGGTGATGTCGGGACGCGAGGACCGGCTCCGCAACCTGCTCTCCTCACTGGACTCCGTGGTCGGGACGATCGACCAGCAGAAGCTGGACATCATCCAGGCGCTCGAGTCGCTCAACAACCTCACCTCGACGCTCAACGCGGAGAAGAAGACGATCGGCGACGCGCTCGACGCGGTCGGGCCCGCGGTCGAGGTCCTCGCGGCCCAGCACGACGAGCTGATCGAGATGCTCGGCTCGCTCGACGAGCTCGGCCGGGTCGGCACCCGGGTCATCAACTCCAGCAAGGAGGACGTGCTCCGGATCCTCGAGGACCTCAGCCCGGTCCTGCGCCGGCTGACCGAGGCCGACGAGCAGCTCGCGCCGGGCCTCAACCTGCTGGTCAGCTTCCCGTTCCCGCAGGCGGCCAACAACATCGTCCAGGGCGACTACGCCGACACCATCATCCGCGCCGACCTCGACTTCGCGAACCTCTACAAGACGCTCGGACTCCCGGAGATCCAGCTGCCCGACCTGGGCGAGGTCCTCGACCAGGTCGGCCGGTGCCTCAAGAGCGGCAGCCTCACCAGCGCGGCCTGCCTGAAGGTGCTCAGCGACGTCAACCTGCTCGCCGACCTGCAGACCAAGTGCCAGGACCCGGCGATCAAGGACAGCCCGGTCTGCAAGCTGCTCACCTCACTGCCGAACCTCGACCTCGGCGGACTCCTCGGTGGCTCCAACGGCCTGCTCGGTCCGAACGGCCCGCTCGGCGGACTGCTCAAGGGCCTGACCGGCGCACGGCCGTCGGCCCACCACACCACGACCGAGAACCTCCTGGGCGGAGGTGTCCTGTCGTGAGCAGGGGAGTGCGGATCCGGCTGATGGCGTTCGTCGTGCTCAGCGCCGTCGGCATCACCTACATCGGCGCCACCTATCTCGGGATCGTCGACCGGATCACCGGCCGTGGTATCACCGTCACGGCGAGCCTGCCCGGATCGGGCGGCCTCTTCGAGGGCAGCGAGGTGACCTACCGGGGCGTCAAGATCGGCCGCGTCTCGCGCATGGACACGACCGACGACGGGGTCGACCTCACCCTCGACCTCGCGGAGGAGACGCGGCTGCCCCTGGACTCGCGGCTGTTCGTCCACAACCTCTCGGCGGTCGGCGAGCAGTACCTCGACTTCCAGCCCGCCGACGTGAAGGGCCCCTACGCCAAGGACGGCTCGACCTTCGCCGGCGACGAGCACTCCCTGCCCGTCGACGAGGGCGACCTGCTCGTCGACCTCAACCGCTTCGTGGGCTCGGTCGACAAGGAGAGCCTCGCGAAGGTGGTCGAGGAGCTCGGGCTGATGTTCACCGACACCGGCGCCGACCTGCAGCAGCTCCTCGACGGCGGCTCGGCGTTCATCGCCGAGGCGAGCGCGCACACCGAGGAGACGATCAAGCTGCTCGACAGCGGCCTCGCGGTGCTCCAGACCCAGCAGGGCCAGAAGGAGAACATCCGCCGCTTCGCCGCCGACCTCAACACGATCACCACCGCGCTGCGCGGCAGCGACGGCGACCTGCGCACCGTCCTCAGCGCCACGCCCGGTGCCGCCCGGGCGCTGACGAAGCTGCTCAAGGACCTGGAGCCGACGATCCCCGTGCTCCTCGGCGACCTGATCACGGTCGACCAGGTGCTGGTCAGCGAGCTCGACGGCATCGAGCAGCTGCTCGTCACCTACCCGGCGCTCATCGCCGGCGGCCCGACGGGCAGCACCGCCGACGGCTGGGGACACGTCAACCTGCAGTTCGACTACAGCGTGCCGCCCTGCACCCAGGGCTACGTGCCACCGTCGGAGTGGCGTTCGACGCAGGACCTGACCGACGCCAAACCGGCCGACGTGAACTGCACGGCGGGGCCGCCGTACGTGATGCGCGGCAGCAAGTACGCGCCGGGCAACCGGAAGAACCGGGCCTCGCCCGGGCGCGTCTACAGTGGCACCTACGATCCGTCCACGGGCCAGGTGCCCGGGCTGGTCGACACAGCGGGGAACCCGGTCGAGCTGCGGCAGCCGGAGGACCTGTCCGTCCTGGGAGGGGATGCGTGGAAGTGGCTGTTGGTGGGTCCGGTGGCGAGCAAGTGACGGACGAGAGGAGCCGCGTCCGTCTCAACGTCGTCCTGTACGCCGCCACGGTGATCTGCGGCTGCGTGGCGCTGTTGCTGCTCTACATCCACGTGAGCACCTCCGACAACGAGGTCAACGGCACCGACGTCGTGCCGGGCGCCGGCCAGGACGTCGGCCGTGGCACCATCGAGGCGGTCCGGCTCGCCGACGACGCCGAGCAGGAGCGCACCGCGGCCCAGCTCGAGGCCGCGACCAAGATGGTCACCGCGTTCGTGAACTTCGACTACCAGGAGCCACAGAGCACCATCGAGGCGGTCAAGTCGATGGCCACGGGGACCTTCCTCTCGCAGTACTCCGAGGGGGCGAAGGACCTGGAGAAGCTCGCCACCGAGGCGCAGTCCGACATGGACGCCGAGGTGGTCTGGGCCGGCCTCGTCGCGGGCGACGACGACACCGCGACGGCCATCATCGCGACCAGTGGCACAGTCAGGAACAAGACGACCGACTTCCAGCCGGAGGCCCGCAACTACCGGATCCAGCTCGAGCTGGTGCTGGAGGACGGTCGCTGGCTGACCAAGGACCTCCAGTACGTCGCGCTGGGCTGAGCGACCAGGACGAGGAACAGATGAGTCGCCCCACCCCCCGCAAGCCCGCCAGCTCGCGCGGGCAGACGCCCCGCCCGCGCCGGATCGCCGGCCGGACCGACGTCGGCCGGACCGACGTCGACCGCCCGACGGCTCCTGACGAGGTCGACGAGCAGCTCGACCACCAGCCGGCGGAGCAGCCCGACGAGCAGCCCGACGAGCAGCCGGCGGATCGCGGCCCCGGGCTGCTGGCCCGACCGCGGACCACACGGGTGCTGATCGCGGTGCTGGCCCTGGTCACCCTCGCGCTGGTCGCCGAGTTCGCCCTGCTCCTGGTCGACCGCTTCGGTGACGACGACGAGCCGTCGGAGCGGGTCAACGACACCAGTGGCCTCAGCGTTCCGAAGGGGCGCCCGGTCGTGGTGCCCGCCCTCCAGTGGCGAGACGGCGTCGAGGCCGCCGCGAAGGCGGCCCAGGAGCTCGTGTCGGTCGACTACGGCAAGTACGACGAGGAGGTCGCCCGGGCGGTCGAGCTCACCACGGACCGCTACGAGCAGGACTACCTCAAGACGATCGGCGACGTGAAGGAGCAGGGGATCGCCCAGGAGCTCGTCGTCCAGGCGAGTGTCGTCGCCCAGGGCGTCGTGCGGGCGAACCGGACCCGGCTCGAGGCGCTGGTCTTCCTCAACCAGGTCGTGGAGCGGAAGCGTGATGGTGAGAAGGAGACCGTCGTGACGCCGTACCGCGTGCTGGTCACGATGGTCAACACCGACCACGGCTGGCTCGTCGACCGACTCGACACCGACGACCCCGCCGCGGCACGGGCCTCGGACGCGCCGACCTCGGACGCGCCGACCTCGGACCCGGCAGAGCAAGACAAGACGAACTAGAACACGTTACAGTTCTGTCGTGGCCACCACAGGAGAGAGCATCGTCGACTGCGATCTGGCCGTGGTCGGCGCGGGCCCGACCGGTCTGTTCGCCACCTACTATGCAGGATTCCGCGGGATGCGGGTAGCGCTGATCGACTCGCTGCCCGAGCTCGGCGGCCAGATCACCGCCATGTACCCGGAGAAGGCGATCCTCGACGTCGCCGGGTTCCCGAGCGTCAAGGGCAGGGATCTGGTCGAGGGTCTGGCCGCGCAGGCGCTGAGCGCGAAGCCGGAGCAGCTGCTCGGCCGCACGGCCACCGACCTCGCCGTCGACGACGACGGCCTCACGCTGAGCCTCGACGACGGCACCGCCGTCCGGGCCAAGGCGCTCGTCATCACTGCCGGCATCGGCAAGTTCAGCCCACGCCCGCTGCCCGCGGCCGAGGCCTGGATCGGGCGTGGGGTGGAGTTCTTCGTGCCGGGCTTCGAGCCGTACCGCGACCGGGACGTGGTCATCGTCGGTGGCGGCGACAGCGCCTTCGACTGGGCCGTCCATCTCGAGCCGATCGCGCGCTCGGTCACGCTCGTGCACCGCCGCGACGCCTTCCGTGCCCACCAGCGCACCGTCGACCAGGTCCGGGCGTCGTCGGTGCAGGTGATCACCAAGGCCGAGGTCGCCGCGCTCCGCGACGCAGACGGGGGAGCGACCGGTCCGCTGGCCGAGGTCGAGCTGACCGTCGAGGGCGAGTCGCGTGTCCTGCCCGCCCAGGCCGTGGTCGCCGCCCTCGGCTTCATCGCCGACCTCGGGCCGTTGCAGCAGTGGGGGCTGGAGACCCATCGCCGCCACGTGGTCGTCGACCCGTCGATGCAGACCACGCTGCCACGCGTGTTCGCGGCCGGCGACATCACCGAGTATCCCGGCAAGGTCCGGCTGATCGCGGTCGGCTTCGGCGAGGCCGCGACCGCCGTCAACAACGCGGCCGTGGTGATCGACCCGACCGCCCACGTGTTCCCCGGACACTCCTCGGAAGGGAGCTGACATGAGCGCCGGTCGCGACCAGGTCAAGCTGACCGACGAGGAGGTGCGGGGCTTGCTCGAGGAGAACGTCAAGGTGCAGGTCGCGGCCAACGGCCGGGACGGCTTCCCGCACCTCACCACGCTCTTCTACGACGTCCAGGACGGGAGGATCGCGTTCTGGACCTACGGCCGCAGCCAGAAGATCCTCAACCTCGAGCGCGACCCGCGGGTGACCGCGCTGGTCGAGGACGGCACCGACTACTTCGAGCTGCGCGGCGTCTCCATCGAGGGCCGCGCCGAGATCGTGCGCGAGCACGACCGGATCCTCGAGATCGGCAAGGCCGTGTCCGTGCGGATGTTCGGCGTCGACTCGTTCGAGGCCCTCGGCGAGATCGGCGCGCAGACCGTGGAGAAGCAGGCGACCAAGCGGGTGGGCGTGATCATCCACCCCGACCGGGTCGCGTCCTGGGACCACCGGAAGATGACGTGAAAGGCAGCATGTCCATGAAGATCAAGGTCGACTTCGACCTGTGCGAGTCCAACGGCCTGTGCGAGGCGATGGCTCCCGAGGTGTTCGAGCTGGACGACGACGACTTCCTTCAGCTCCACACCGAGCAGACGACCGCTGAGAACCTCGACGACGTCAAGCGTGCCGCCGCGGCCTGCCCGCGTGCCGCGATCACGCTGGTGGAGGAGTGAGCATGGAGGCGACGACGTCGCTGGACGGCAAGGTCGCCGTCGTCACCGGAGCCGGCGCCGGTCTGGGGCGCGCGGAGGCGGTGGCGCTGGCGCGCGCCGGCGCCCGGGTCGTCCTCAACGACCTGCCGGGTGCCGGCGACGAGGCCGCGGCGGAGATCCGCTCCTTCGGCGGAGAGGCGGTCGTCGTACCCGGTGACGTGAGCGAGCGGGCCACGGCCGACGCCATGGTCGCCGCCGCCGTCGAGCAGCTCGGCGGCCTCGACATCGTCGTCAACAACGCCGGCATGACCCGCGACCGGATGCTGTTCAATCTCGGCGACGACGAGTGGGACGCCGTCATCGCGGTGCACCTGCGCGGCCACTTCCTGCTCTCGCGCAATGCCGCGGCCTACTGGCGGGGCAAGGCCAAGGAGAGCGAGAGCGGCACGGTCTACGGCAGCATCGTCAACACCGCCTCCGAGGCGTTCCTCGGTGGCTCCCCGGGCCAGGCCAACTATGCGGCCGCCAAGGCAGGCATCGCCGCGCTGACCCTGTCGACGGCCCGCGGGCTGTCCCGCATCGGCGTGCGCGCCAACGCGATCTGCCCCCGCGCCCGCACGGCGATGACCGCCGAGGTCTTCGGCGAGGACGCCTCCGGCAAGTCGGTCGACCCCTACTCGGCCGACCACGTCGCTCCGTTGGTCGCCTACCTCGCCTCGCCGGCCGCCGAGCGGATCACCGGCCAGGTCTTCGTCGTGTACGGCGGCATGGTGGCCCTGGTCGCCGCGCCCGTCGTGGAGCAGCGCTTCGACGCCGCCGGCGACCTGTGGACCGGCGACGACCTCGACAAGCAGCTCGGCGGCTTCTTCGCCGACCGCGACCCGAACGTCGGCTTCGCCGCCGACTCGATCATGAGGCTGACCGTATGAGACTCGAGGGCAAGGTCGCGATCGTCACCGGCGCCGCGATGGGCCAGGGTGCCGAGATCGCCCGGGCGTACGTCGCGGAGGGCGCGCGCGTCGTCGTCGCCGATGTCGCGAAGGAGCAGGGCCAGGCGCTCGCCGACCAGCTCGGCGCCGCGGCCCACTTCGCCCACCACGACGTCAGCGACGAGGCGTCGTGGACGGCGCTGGTCGAGGACGCCAACAACCGGTTCGGCGCGGTCAACGTGCTCGCCAACAACGCCGGCATCCTGCGCTTCGGCGACATCGAGCGGATGCCCGCCGAGGAGGTCGAGCTGCTGTGGCGGGTCAACCAGCTCGGGGTCTTCCTCGGGATGCAGGCGGTCAGCCGCACCATGCGCAAGAACGGCGGCGGCTCGATCATCAACGCCTCGTCCGTCGAGGGTCTGGCCGGGATGCCGTCGTGCACGGCGTACGCCGCCACGAAGTGGGCGATCCGCGGCATGACCAAGTGCGCGGCGATGGAGCTCGGTCCCAAGGGGATCCGGGTCAACTCGGTGCACCCCGGCATGATCGACACCCCGATGACCCGGGTCCACGGCGGCGACGCGGCGATGGAGTTCGGCGCCAGCAAGGTGCCGTTGCGCCGGGTCGGCACGCCCGAGGACATCGCGCCCGTCTACGTCTTCCTGGCCAGCGACGAGTCGTCGTACATCAACGGCGCCGAGATCGCCGTCGACGGTGGCGTGACGAGCACGCACGCCTTCGGGGGCTGACGGCCCGATGGGCTCAGTCGCGCAGGATCAGGCCGACCGCGGTCTCCATGTGCGCCGCGGTCTCCGCTGCCGTGGAGCGGCCGGTCACCCAGGCCACGAGGGCCGACAGCCACACGTCGCCGATGACGCGCGCGATGGCCACGTCCTCGTCGGTGAGCGCGCCCTCGTCGGGCACGCCGCCGTGCATCGCATGGGTGACGATCGTGGTCATCGCCATGCCGACGACGTGGATCTCGTTGGTCACACTGCTGTCGGCGAACATGAAGGCGCGGGTGAGCGCCTCGGTGAGCTTGGGGTCGCCCTGCATGCCGCGTGCCATCCGCTTGAGGACGTAGAGCACGCGCTCGGCCTGCGTGTCGCCGGGGATGTCGCGCTCGTTGAGGCGCGCCGAGGCGTCCTCGAACTGGCGGCCCAGGGCGGAGACGAGCAGGTGGATCTTCGACGGGAAGTACCGGTACAGCGTGCCGAGGGCCACGTCGGCCTGCTCGGCGACCGCGCGCATCTGGACCGCGTCGAAGCCGCCGGACTTCGCGAGCTCATAGGTCGCATCGAGGATTCGCTTGCGGCGCTCCCGCTGTGCGGCCGATCCGAGATCGTCGGACGTGGACGGGTTCGCGATGGTCACGGGAAGTCCCCCCTGCGGTGCTGTGAAGAGTCGGGTCGATGTGCACCCAGTGGATAGGCTACCGGCAAGTAGCGCATAATTTGGAACACGTTCCACCACGTTTTCATTTCGGACTGCTCCCCGGGAGCAAGGCCTTGGGGAGAGGTACCTGTGCGGATCGCGATGCTGTCCTATCGCAGCAAGACCCACGTCGGTGGGCAGGGGGTGTACCTGCGTCACCTGAGCCGTGAGCTCACCCGACTGGGCCACACCGTCGAGGTGTTCTCGGGGCAGCCGTACCCGGCGCTCGACGACGGCGTCGCGCTGACCAAGGTCCCCAGTCTCGACCTCTACCGCGAGCCGGACCCGTTCCGCGTACCCAGGTTGCGAGAGTTCCGTGACCTGACCGACGTCCAGGAGTTCGCGATCATGTGCCTGGCCGGGTTCCCCGAGCCGCGCACGTTCTCCCGCCGGATCGTGAAGGTCCTCGCGGAGCGCAAGGGCGACTTCGACGTCGTGCACGACAACCAGGTCCTCGGCCACGGCATGCTCGACGTCGAGCAGGCGGCCGGTGCCCCGTTGCTCACCACGATCCACCACCCGATCACCTTCGACCGGCGCATCGACCTCGCGCAGACGCGCAACCCGTGGCGCAAGGTCACGCTGCGGCGGTGGTACGGCTTCTTGCGCATGCAGGCCCATGTCGCCAGGCGCGCGCGCTGGATCCTGACCCCGTCGGAGGCGTCCAAGCGCGACATCGCCCGCGACTTCGGGGTCGACCCCGCGAAGATGCAGGTCATCCTGCTCGGCGTCGACGACAACTTCGTGCCGCCGACCAAGCCGCGCGTCGCCGGCCGGATCATGGCGATGGCCAGCGCCGACGCCCCCATGAAGGGCATCGCGACGCTGCTCGAGGCCTTCGCCAAGCTGCGCACCGAGCGTGACGTCGAGCTGGTGCTGGTCACCCGCCCGGCTCCGGGCGGGCGCACCGAGAAGCTCATCGAGAAGCTCGGCATCGGCGACGCCGTCCGGTTCGCCCATGGGCTCACCGACGACGAGCTGGTCGAGCTGATGGGCTCGGCCGAGGTCGCCTGTGTGCCCTCGCTCTACGAGGGCTTCTCGCTGCCGACCGCCGAGATGATGGCCTGCGCGACGCCGCTGATCGTGTCCCGCGCCGGCGCGATCCCCGAGGTGGTGGGGGAGGACGGCGAGTGCGCCGACCTGGTCATCCCCGGCGACGTCGGCGAGCTGCTCCACGCCCTCGAGCGGATGCTCGACGATCCCGAGCGCCGTGCCCGGATGGGGGCCGCCGGCCGCAAGCGGGTCGAGGAGCAGTTCAGCTGGAAGGCAGTGGCGGTGAAGGTCGCCGCGGCGTACGAGAAGGTCATCGCCGACCATCGCGATGAGCACAGCAGCGAGGAGAAGAACTGATGCTGACCGTCGACTTCGACCGGCTGGGTCTGCGGCCCGGTGACCGCGTCCTCGACATGGGCGCGGGCGCGGGCCGGCACAGCTTCGAGATGTACCGCCGCGGTGCGGACGTGGTCGCGTTCGACCTCGACGCCGAGGAGCTCGAGGGCGTCCGCGACCTCTTCGTGGCCATGAAGGAGGCCGGCGAGGTCCCCGCGGGCGCCGAGGCCGACGTCAAGCAGGGTGACGCGCTCGCGCTGCCCTTCGCGGACGGCGAGTTCGACCGGATCGTCTGCTCCGAGGTGCTCGAGCACATCCACGACGACGTCGCGGCCATCCGCGAGCTGATCCGCGTGCTGCGCCCGGGCGGCACCCTCGCGGTGACGGTGCCCCGCTGGCTGCCCGAGGTGATCAACTGGCGCCTGTCGGCCGAGTACCACAACGCCGAGGGCGGCCACATCCGGATCTACACCGACCACGAGCTGGTCGACAAGGTCACCAAGGGCGGCAGGTTCAACGACGGCACCCCCGGCGACGCGATGCTCTTCGAGGGCAAGAGCCACACCCACGGGCTGCACGCGCCGTACTGGTGGATCAAGTGCGCCGTCGGCGTCGAGAACGACGGCAACCCGCTCGCGAAGGCGTACCACAAGCTGCTGGTCTGGGAGATCATGAAGCAGCCCAAGGCGCTCCAGCTCGCCGGCAAGCTCCTCGACCCGATGATCGGCAAGAGCATGGTGCTCTACTTCCGCAAGCCGCACCGAGCATGACGGCGACCCCCGAGGTCGCACTCTCGCGCCTGCCGTACGTCGACGGCCTCCTCACCGCCCAGCAGGTCGCGGACACCGCTGCCGCCATCGCGGCGATGCAGGAGCCGTGGGGTGCCGTGCCGTGGACGACCGGCGAGCACGTCGACATCTGGAACCACGTCGAGGCCGCCATGGCGATGCTCGTCGGCGGTCAGGTCGAGGCGGCCGAGCGTGCCTACGCCTGGGTGCCGACCATGCAGCGCCCCGACGGCTCGTGGCCGATGAAGATCGTGAACGGCGTCGCGGAGGACGAGCGCGGCGAGGTCAACATGTCGGCGTACTTCGCGGTGGGGCTGTGGCACCACTGGCTGGTGCGCCGCGACATCCGGTTCGTCGAGCGCTACTGGCCCTCCGTGCGGGCCGGCCTCGACTTCGTCGTGTCGCTGCAGGAGCCGTTCGGCGGCATCCGCTGGACGCCCGTCGACGACTTCTGCCTGCTCACCGGCAACTCCTCGATCTACCACTCGCTGCGCGCCGGTGTCGCGCTGGCCGACCTGATGGACGACCCGCAGCCCGAGTGGGAGCTCGCCGGAGGCCGGCTCGGCCACGCGGTGCGCACCCACCCCGACCGGTTCGCGGACAAGGCGAGCTACTCGATGGACTGGTACTACCCCGTCCTCGGCGGCCCGGTCCGCGGCGAGGCGGCCGCCGCGCTGCTCGCGCGGCGGTGGGACGACTTCGTCGTCCCCGGCCTCGGCATCCACTGCGTCGACACCAACCCCTGGGTGACCGGAGCCGAGACCTGCGAGCTCGCGATGGCGCTCGACGTCATCGGCGACCCGGAGTCGAGCCGCCGCGCCCTGCGACTGGTCACCGACATGCAGCACCTGCGCGAGTCCGACGGCCGCTACTGGACCGGCTGGGTCTACTCCGACGCCTCGCGGCCGGCGCCCGAGGGCGAGCCGCGCGACGTCTACTGGCCGCACGAGCACACGACCTACACGGCGGCCGCGGTCATCCTCGCCGTCGACGCGCTCGGGGAGACCTACGGCCACGCCACCCCGGGCTCGGGGATCATGCGCGGCACCTCGCTCGCGCCGCACTTCGACGAGATCGCGCTCGAGTGCGAGTGCCCGTCAGCGGAGCGGGTCTCCGGCCGCGCCTGAGACGCGCCGCAGCACCCGCAGCGAGCCGACGACCTCGATCTCCGTGAAGGCGCCGCCGGCCAGGGCAGGGAGGTAGATCTGCTCGTACGGCGGGCGCCCGCCGTCCGCGGGGTCGGGGAAGACGTCGTGGATGGCCAGGTAGCCGCCGGTCCCGACCCAGTGCGCCCAGCCCTGGAAGTCGGCGCGGGCCGGCTCCTCGCCGTGCCCGCCGTCGATGAAGAGCAGCGAGAGTGGCGTGCGCCAATGGGCGGCGACGGTGCTGGACCGGCCGACGACGGCGACGACGTGGTCCTCGAGGCCGGCGCGGGCGATGTTCTTGCGGAACTGACCGAGCGTGTCCATCAGGCCGAACTCGGGGTCGACGACGCTGGCGTCGTGGTGCTCCCAGCCGGCCTGGTTCTCCTCGGAGCCGCGGTGGTGATCGACGGTGAACACGGTCCCGCCCACGCGCTGGGCGGCGGCGCCGAGGTAGATCCCGGACTTCCCGCAGTAGGTGCCGACCTCCAGGCCCGGGCCGTGGGGGAGTCGCTCGAGGGCGATCCGGAAGAGCAGGTCGCCCTCGTCCGCGGGCATGAAGCCCTTGGCCGCGCGGGCGAGGTCCAGCAGGTCGGACGGCATGGTGTCGGTCACCGGGCCACTCTAGTAAACTGGAACTTGTTCTAGTTCCCACACCTTTCTGACTCCGCGGGGGATCCATGTCGATCGGCATCACCGACGAGCAGGTCGAGCTCGCCGACAGCCTGCGCAAGTGGGCGGCGAGCCTGTCCCCGCTGGCGGCCGTGCGTGCTGCGGAGGGTGACGTGCGTGCCGACTTCGCCGCGATCTGGTCGGCCGCCGACGAGATGGGCGTCGCGGCCATCGCCGTGCCCGAGAGTGCCGGCGGTGGAGGTGGCACGGTCCTCGACCAGGCGGTCGCGCTCGAGGCCTGCGCCCACGAGCTGGTCCCCGGCGGGCTCCTCGGCGCCACGATCGGGTCCCTGCTGACCGGTCGGCCCGGTCGGTACGGCGTGCAGGTGCACCCTGCCGGTGCCGTGTGGGACGGCGGCGCGGCCGTCGAGCGGCTGCTGCTCGACGGCGGCGACGTCACGCCCGAGGTCGGCGTCGACCTGAGCGCCCGGCACGCCCGCGTCTCCGCTCCGGCCCTCACGAGCGCCGGCGACGACCGCCGCCGGCTCCTCGCCGTCACTCTCGCCGCCGCCGAGGCTGCCGGCGTGACCCGCTGGTGCCTGGAGACCGCCGTCGACTACGCCAAGGTGCGTGAGCAGTTCGGCCAGCGGATCGGTGCCTTCCAGGCCGTCAAGCACCTGTGCGCCCAGATGCTCGAGACCGCGGAGGCGGTCACCGCCGCCGCCTGGGACGCCGCCGCGGCCGCTCCGGCGACCGATGCGGGGGAGGGCGACGTCGAGCAGTGGTCGTTCGCCGTCGACGTCGCTCACGTCACCTGCTTCGACGGAGCCGTCGAGGTCGCCAAGGCCTGCATCCAGGTGCTCGGGGGCATCGGGTTCACCCACGAGCACGACGCCCACCTCTACCTGCGCCGCGCCCTCACGCTGCGCGCCCTCGCGGGGTCCGCCGATGCCGCGGCCGAGCGGGTGACCGCCGCCGCCGTGGCCGGGGTGCGACGCCGCGTCGACGTCGACCTCGAGGGCCGCGACGAGGCGGTCCGCCCGGAGGCACGGGCCACCGCCGAGCGGATCGCGGCGCTGGCAGCGGGCGAGCGGCGGGCGGCGCTCGTGGACACCGGCTACCTCACGCCGCACTGGCCCGCGCCCTACGGCCTCGGCGCCGACCCCGCCACGCAGATCGTCATCGACCAGGAGCTGGGCAGGGCGGGCGTCGTCCGGCCGGACCTGGTGATCGCCGGCTGGGCCGTCCCGACGATCCTCAGCCATGGCACGGACGCCCAGCGCGAGCGGTTCGTGCGGCCCTCGCTGCTCGGCGAGCTGACCTGGTGCCAGCTGTTCTCGGAGCCGGGCTCCGGCTCCGACCTCGCCTCCCTGCGCACCCGCGCCGCGAAGGTGGACGGCGGCTGGTCGCTGACCGGGCAGAAGGTGTGGACGTCGGTGGCCGAGCGCGCCGACTGGGGCATCTGCCTGGCCCGCACCGACGCCGACGTGCCGCAGCACAAGGGCATCACCTACTTCCTCGTCGACATGCGCTCGGCCGGCATCGAGGTCCGGCCGCTGCGCGAGCTCACCGGTGAGGCCCTCTTCAACGAGGTGTTCCTCGACGAGGTCTTCGTGCCCGACGAGTGCGTCGTCGCGGAGCCCGGCGACGGCTGGCGGCTGGCCCGCACCACCCTCGCCAACGAGCGGGTGGCGATGGCGAGCGCCCGGCTCACCAAGAGCGTGGAGCGAGCCGTCGAGCTCGCTGACACTCGCGACCTCGGTCCGGTCGATCGGGTCGAGGTGGGCCGCCAGGTCGCCCTCGCCACCGTCTGCGCCCTCCTCGGCGTCCGCACCACCCTGCGCGCCCTCGGCGGCCACGGCCCCGGCGCCGAGTCGAGCGTCGCCAAGCTCCTCGGCGTCCGCAGCCGGCAGGACTCCTCCGAGCTCGTCGTCCGGCTCCAGGGCGACGAGCTCGCGCTGCTCGGCCCGATCGGCAAGGAGTCCGGCGACCCGCTGGCCGCCGACGTCTGGGAGCAGCTCAACACCCGCTGCCTGTCCATTGCCGGCGGGACCACCCAGATCCTGCGCAACGTCGCCGGCGAGCGGATCCTCGGCCTGCCGCGCTAGGAGACGCGGGACGTGCGCCGCCACGGAGGTACGCCGAGTACCGTCCACGCCCGCAGCAGCCACTCGAGCGGACCGTAGGCGTGGCCCCGCAGCCACCACCGGCTCACCGCGAGCTGGACCACGAACAGGATGATCGCGATCGCCGCGACGCCGGCCGGGTGTACCCGGCCGACCAGGCCGGCGCCGTACCCGGTGAAGAGCAGGGCGCAGACCAGTGACTGCCCGAGGTAGTTGGTCAGTGACATCCGGCCGGCGGGAGCGAACGCGGCGAGCGCCTGCTGGCCGCGGCGCGTGTCGAAGAGCCGCAGCATCGTGGCGCCGTAGGCCGCCGCGAGGAGAGGCGCGGTCAGCACGTCGATCCCGAGGGCGAGCACCTGGTAGGCGCTCTCGGGGTGGCGCAGGCTGGCGTGTGCGTAGACGAGCCCGCCGGCCAGCCCGACGGTGAAGCCGGCGACCTGTAGGCGGCGCAGCAGGGGCAGCAGGGCGCCCGGGTCGGCGAGCGCCCGGCGTCGGCCGACGGCGAGGCCGACGAGGAAGGCCGCGAAGGCCGACGGCGCCTGGAAGAAGAGCAGCAGGAAGGCCA
The DNA here is from genome assembly GCF_024614185.1 of Nocardioides carbamazepini. Classification (GTDB taxonomy): domain Bacteria; phylum Actinomycetota; class Actinomycetes; order Propionibacteriales; family Nocardioidaceae; genus Nocardioides; species Nocardioides carbamazepini. The sequence goes on along the minus strand of NZ_JAHTLF010000008.1, from coordinate 46,204 downwards.
CGTCCGGCAGCTGGTCGAGATGTACGCCGATCACCGAGCCCGGATCGCCGCGCAGTGCCTCGGTCGCGGCGGCCGCGTGCTCGGCGGTTCCGGCCGGGATCGTCCCTCCGCCTCCGGCCTGGTGGACGGCGAGGGCCAGGGCGCCGTACGCCAGGGCGGTGACCACGAGCACCACCACCGCGGTGCGCACGGCTGCCCGCGGCGCCAGGTCGCGCACCGCCAGCAGGACCAGCCCGAGGAGGGCGTAGAGCGTCAGGATGTCGCCGGGGAAGAGCAGCACCGCGTGCAGCGCCCCGAGCGCGAACAGGCCCGCGAGCCGGCGCAGGAAGCGCGGTCCGAACCGGGCGCCGCTGCGGGTCGCGGAGTCGATCTGCAGGGTGAAGCTGTAGCCGAACAGGAAGGAGAACAGCAGGAAGAACTTCGCCTCGAAGAGCGTCGCGACCAGCCAGCGCACGCCGTGGCCGAGCGGGTCGTCGGTGCCGGGGTCCTCCAGGCCCGTGCCGTGATAGGCAGAGGCCAGGTAGGTGATGTTGACGACGAGGATCCCGAGCAGCGCGAACCCGCGCAGGCCGTCGACGTGGGCGAGGCGTCCGGGAGATCGTCGTGTGCTCATGACCAAGAACTATCATTTCAAGTACGGTCGTAGTCAAAACGAGCGAAAAGAGTGTGGGAGATGAACCGCCCGATCCCGACCCGGCTGCTGGTGGACGCGCTGGTGCGTGAGGACGGCGTCGTCGACGCGGGGGAGCTGTACGACGTCGCGGCTCTGCTCGGCATGACCGACCAGCAGGTGCGGCTGTGCCTGAAGCGACTGGTCGCCGAGGGGCGGTTCGCCCACGAGGGCCGGGGCCGCAAGGCGGTGATCACCGCGTTGGCCGATCCGGGGCACCCGAGCGGGGCACTCGCCCCCGATGCCGAGCACGTCCGCTACGCGTACCGGCAGGATGCCGGCCTGGAGCCGTGGTCGGGGACCTGGCACCTGTTCGGCTTCGCCGTACCCGAGTCGCGCCGGTCCGCTCGGGACGAGCTGCGCGAGACCCTCGTCCACCTCGGCGCGGCGCCGTTGCCCGGCGGGATGTACGTCGCGGCCAACGCGATCGGCGACCTGGTCGAGGCGCGTGCGCGGCATCTCGACGTGCACGACGCCCTCAGCGTGCTGACGACCCGCGACCTGCGGGTCGGCGGGACGGACGATCCCCGTCGGCTGGCCGCCTCGCTGTGGCCGCTCGACGAGATCGCCGAGCGGCATCGGGCGCTTGCCGCGCTCGCCCGGAGGGCGGCCGCCCGGATCGCGGCCGGCGAGGTCGTCACCGGCGCGGAGCGGACCACGCTGACCGTCGAGATCGCCGCCGAGTTCGACCGCGCACTGACCCCCGACCCGCTGCTCCCACCCGAGCTGCTGCCGCGGCCGTGGCCGGGGGCCGAGGCCCGTCGGCTCGCCCGTGAGTGCTGGGCAGCCCTCGAGGCGCTGCCGCCCGCGCCGGGGGAGTCCGACGCGCCGTTGCGGCTCTTCCGGCTGTACGACGACCCGGGCGGGCCTGCCTAGGCCTCCTGGGCCGCCGGTGCCGACAGGGCGGCCCGATGGCGCTGCCAGTGCCAGTGCAGGAAGCGGTCGGTGGCGCGGACGAGGTGCTGCGACCGGATCGACGGGAAGATGTCGAAGGCATGCTGCGCGCCCGGCAGCTCGGCGTAGGTCACGGTCCGCCTCGAGGTCGCGCGCAGCGCCGCGACGAAGGCCCGCGCCTGGCCCGGGTCGACCAGGGTGTCACGCGAGCCGTGGACGACGAAGAAGTCGGGGGCGTCGGCCGTCACCCGCAGCAGCGGGCTGGCCTCCTCGAAGGCGGCACGCTCGGAGCTGGGGGACCGCTTGAACACGATAGGGGCGAGGAACCTGTCCCGCATCAGCTCGGCGGTCCTCAAGCCACTCGCGCCGGCGAGGTCGTAGACGCCGTAGTAGGGGACGGCGGCCTGGACGCTGGTGTCCGCCGCCTCGAAGCCGGGCTGGAACTCCGGCGCGTTCGGCGTCACGGCGGCGAGGGCGGTGAGGTGGCCGCCGGCGGAGCCGCCGGTGATCGCGATGTACGCCGGGTCGCCGCCGTACGCGGTGATGTGCTCCTTGATCCACGCGATCGCCGCCTTCACGTCGACGATCTGGGCCGGCCACGGGTCACGAGGTGCGAGCCGGTAGTTGATCGCCACGCAGACCCAGCCCTTGGCGGCGAGATGCTGCATCAGGGGCAGGCCCTGCTGGTCCTTGTTGCCGATCGTCCAGGCGCCGCCGTGCACCTGGAGGAGCACGGGCGCCCCGGACGCCGGGGTGACCTCGGAGGTGTAGACGTCCAGCAGCCCCCGGCGCCCGTACGGCGCGAACGGGATGTCCCGGTGCACCTCGACCCCCGCCCGGCGGGCGGCGGCGCGGAAGGCGAACGGGTTGGCGATGCGTCGCCAGGGCGTGGCCAGCTCGGCCGGGGTGAGCTTCGCGTCGAGCTGCTCGACGTAGTCGACGCCCAGTCCCTCGACCAGCGCGTCCTCGGCGTCGGTGACCGCCTGCCGGCTCTGTCGGATGAGGTGCACCAGGCCGGCGCCGGCCAGTCCGGCGAGCGTGAGCCCGCGCCAGTCGCGCCGGGACCCGGTGGCGTGGGCGGCGGCGTCGGCGGCGGTGAGGCCGAGGAGATGAGGGGCCAGCTCGCCGGTGAGCCAGCCGGCGAAGAAGGCCGGGATCCCGGCGCGGGACCCGGGCAGGGGCCGGATGGCGTTGGCGGTCAGCGCCGCGGTGACGAGCTGGCGGCCTACGAATCCCATGACCCGAGAATATCCGGATCGTTGTGAGAAACTGATACTCGTTCTAGTTTTCCATGGGGGTTGGCGGATGGATCGGCTGTCGGGACTGGATGCGAGCTTCCTCTACCTGGAGACGCCCGCCCAGCTGATGCACGTGTGCGCGGTGATGGTGCTCGACCCGGCCACCATGACCGCGTCGTACTCCTTCGCCGCCATGCAGCGCGAGATCGACCTCCGGGTGCGTGACGTCCCGGGCTTCACGCGCAAGGTCCGTGGTGTGCCGCTCGGGCTCGACCACCCGGTCTGGGTGCGCGACCAGGGCTTCGACATCGAGCGTCACGTCCACCGCCTCGCGCTGCCGACGCCCGGTGGGTACGCCGAGCTCATGGACCTGTGCGCCCATCTCGCGTCACTGCCGCTCGACCGCTCACGTCCGCTCTGGGAGATGTGGGTGATCGAGGGCTATCGGCCGCAGGGGAGCGCGGAGGAGAAGGTCGTCGTGTTCGCGAAGATGCATCACGCGACCGTGGACGGCGTCTCCGGCTCGAACCTGATCTCGCACCTGTGCTCGCTCGAGCCCGACGCGCCGCCGTTGGTGCCCGAGAACGCCCCGCACCCGCGGGACCCCGGGCGCGGGGAGCTGCTGGGCCGGGCCGTGATCGGCACCGCGACCCGCCCGGTGACCCTGGTCAAGGTGCTCAAGCCGTCCGCGCAGCTGGTCACTCGGAGCATCGGCCGCGCCCGGCGCGGTACGGCGATGGCGGCGCCGTTCTCCGCCCCGCGCACCTCGTTCAACGGCACCATCACCTCGCACCGGTCGATCGGGGTGGCCGACCTGGACCTCGAGGAGATCCGTCGGATCAAGAAGGTCACGGGGACGACGGTCAACGACGTGGTGCTCGCGGTCTCCGGCGGAGCGCTGCGGTCCTACCTGGCCCAGCGCGACGAGTTGCCCGAGTCCTCGCTGCTGGCCACCGTCCCCGTGAGCGTGCGCGACAGCTCGCGCCGAGCGACGGGCGCCAACAAGGTCTCCGCGCTGTTCACCAAGCTCGGGACGGACCTCGACGACCCCCTGGCGCGGCTGCGGATGCTGGCCGAGCGCAATCGGCATGCCAAGGAGCACCACAACGCGATCAGCGCGGACGCGCTCCAGGACTGGGCGGAGTTCGCGGCGCCGCGCACCTTCGGGCTCGCCGTGCGTGCCTACGCCAACCTGCGTCTCGCCGAGCGGCACCCGGTGGTGCACAACCTGGTCATCTCCAACGTGCCGGGGCCGCCGATCCCGCTCTACTTCATGGGCGCGCGGATCGACGCGATGTGCCCGCTCGGCCCGGTCTTCCACGGTGCCGGCCTCAACGTCACCGTGATGTCTAATGCCGGGCAGATGCACGTGGGCGCGATCGCCTGTCGGGAGTCGATGCCCGACGCCGACGCGCTGGTCCGGCACTTCCCGGCCGAGCTGGCGAGGCTCAGCGCGGCGGTGGACGCCGCTGGAGGTCCCGGCGCCGCGCGTTGACTGTCGCGGCCGCCTCGACGAAGCGCGGCACGAACCTCTCGGCGCCGAGCACGCACCCGGCGTGCCCGTCGTCGACCTCGTGCAGGGTCGCGCCGGGGATCGCCCGGGCGAGGGCGAGCTGCCGCTGGGTCGGGATGACCCGGTCGCGCATCATCGCGACCACGGCGGTCGGCACGTCGATCCGGGAGAGCCAGGGCCGGGAGTGGTGCCGGCCGAGTGCGGCGAGCGCCTGCCCGACCGCCCACGGGCTGGTCGACCGGAACTCCCGCAGCGCCCACTCGTGCAGGTCCGACGGCTCCAGGTCGACCCCGCGGGCGGCCGCCCGCGCGGCCCTGAGCGCGGTCCGGGACCGCGACACGCCGCGCAGCGCGAGCATCGTGCTGCCCATGCCGAGGAAGAAGCCACGCTCGGCGGCGGTCAGCTGGAACCGGTCGGTGGTCGCGCCGAGCACCAGCCCCTCCACCTTGGCGGGGTGCTGACGCCAGACCCGCTGCGCGACGATCGAGCCCATGGAGTAGCCGCCGACGATGACGTCGCGCAGGTCCAGGAGGTCGATCAGCGCGGCGACGTCGTCGGCACAGTCGGCGAGGCTGAACTCCTCGCTCTGGATGCCGCGGCCGTGCCAGCGCTGGTCGAGCGTGACCACGCGGAACCGCCGGGAGAGCGGCTCGATCGCGGGGAACCAGGTGAGCAGGCCGGTCGTGCCCAGCGCGTGCAGCAGCACGATCGTGGGGGACGCGGGGTGCGGTCCCGGCGTGTCGGTCACGAAGGTCGCACCGCCGCGGCCGGGCAGCTCCAGCATCCGTCCCGGAGGGATCCGGGTGGGCGGCAGCCGGACGCGGTGCCGTGCGACGTCGATGAGTGAGACGGCCCCCATGCGGCCAACACTAGAACACGTTACAGTTTCGCTGTGGATGCAGAGTCGATCAACGCAGTCCGCGCCGTCGTCGGCGAGGTCCTGGAGCGCGAGTCCGACGCCCGCGAGTGGTCCGCGTGGGCCACCGCCGGGCTGACCTCGCTCCCCGTTCCCGAGGAGCACGGCGGCGAGGGACTCGGTATCGACGCGATCGCGGTGCTGCTGCGCGAGAGCGGACGTCGGGCGGTGCGGGTCCCGGCGTGGGAGACGCTGTGCTGCGGCGCGCTCACCCTGGCCGACCACGGCACCGACGCCCAGCGCAAGGAGCTGCTGCCGGGCATCGCCGCCGGCGACCTGCTGGTGACACCAGCACTGCGCGGTGAGGCGACGTACGCCGACGGCAGGGTCTCCGGTCGCAAGCTCGCCGTCACCTACGCGGAGCGCGCCCACCGCCTGCTGGTCCTCGCGAGCGAGGGCGAGCGCGAGGTCGTCGTCCTCGTCGATCCGACCGGCCCCGGCGTCACCCTGCTGCCCGCGAGCGCGTCGAGCGCCTCCCCCCAGCACACCGTCGTGCTCGACGGCGCGCCGGCCGAGCCACTGGCCGACGGTGCGGTGGAGGCCGCCGCCCGCCTCCGCGACCTGGCCCGCGCGGGTCTCGCCGTGACGGCGGCCGGCGTCCTCTCCGGCGCCCGCGACCTGACGGCGGAGTACGTCAAGGGTCGCCAGCAATTCGGTCGCGCCCTGGCCGAGTTCCAGGCCGTGTCGCTGCAGATGGCCGACGTCTACGTCACCTCGCGCACCCTCGACCTGGCCGCCGACAACGCCGTGTGGCGGGTCGCCGAGGGCCTCCCGGCCGCCGACGACCTCGCCGTCGCGGGCTACTGGGCGAGCCAGGTGGCGCCGTACGCCTTCCGCACCTGCCACCACCTCCACGGAGGCATGGGCGTCGACATCACCTACCCGCTCGTCGCGCTGACGACGTGGGGCACCGACCTCGCCCACGCACTCGACACCACGGCCGCCGACGTCCCCGTCGAGGGCGCCGGCGCCAAGAACCTCGAGCTCACCGAGGACCAGCGTGCCCTCAAGGCGCGGCTGCGCGAGTACTTCGGCGGCGTCGCGGCCGAGTTCGACGGCCTCCACGACCCCGACCCCGTCGAGGGAGCCTGGAACCGCCACGGACCGACGTACGAGCGGATGATCCGCCGCCTCGGCACCGACGGCTGGATGGGTGTCGGCTGGCCGAAGGAGTACGGCGGCCACGGGCTCGGCGAGGTCGAGCAGACGATCTTCGCCAACGAGGCGCAGTACGCCGACGTGCACCTGCCGTCGGTCACGCTGCAGACCGTCGGGCCGACCCTGATCAAGTACGGCACCCAGCAGCAGAAGGATCTCTTCCTGGAGCGCATCCTCAAGGGCGACGTGCACTTCGCGATCGGCTACAGCGAGCCCGATGCCGGCACCGACCTCGCGTCGTTGCGCACGACGGCCAGGCGGGACGGCGACCACTACGTCGTGAACGGCCAGAAGATGTGGACCACCGGCGGCCATCAGGCCGACTACCTCTGGCTGGCGGTGCGCACCGACCCCGACGCCCCCAAGCACAAGGGCATCTCGATCCTCATCGTGGACACGAAGGACCCCGGCTACAGCTGGACGCCGATCATCACCGCCGACGGCTCCCACCACGTCAACGCGACGTACTTCAACGATGTCCGGGTCCCCGTCGACATGCTCGTCGGCGAGGAGAACCAGGGGTGGCGGCTGATCACCACGCAGCTCAACCACGAACGGGTCATGCTCGGCCCCGCCGGCCGGATCGAGGGCCTGCGTGACCGCGTGGTCCGCTGGGCCGCCGCCGCCGGGATCCTCGACCGGCCCGACGCCCGCGAGATCCTCGGCAGGGTGACGGCGGTCTTCCGGATCAACGAGCTGCTCAACTGGGAGGTCGCCCGGGCCGCGGCCGCGGGGGAGATCAAGGTCGCCGACGCGTCCTCCTCGAAGGTGTTCGCCTCCGACCAGGTGCAGCACCTGCTCGCCGACCTCATCTCGCTCGTGCACCGCCACGGTGACGCGGGAGAACCGGAGACCAGGAGGTTGCTCGACTACCTCGACGCGCAGGCCAAGCGGAACCTCGTGCTCACCTTCGGCGGTGGGGTCCAGGAGGTCCAGCGCGAGCTGATCTCGATGTTCGGACTCGGCCTGCCGCGGGTGCCCCGATGAATCACCCCGCGAGCGAGGCTCTGGTGGACCCGGCCGTCCACGAGAAGATCATGGCCGAGGCGGAGCGGATCAAGGGCTGGGGCGAGGCCGCCGAGCGGTTCGCCCGCGACGAGGTCAACCAGCCGACGATCAACAACTGGCTCGAGGCGATGGGCCTCGACAACCCGCGGTTCAAGGCCGGCGAAGCACCGCCGTCGATGGCCCAGGTCTGGACCATGTACGGCCTCGGCGGCAGGCCGTCGGAGGACGACCCGCTGCACGCGATGATGCGCGCGCTCACCGGCGCCGGCTTCACCGCCGTCCTCGGCACCAACTGCGAGCAGTCCTACGACCGCTACCTCGAGGTGGGGGAGCGGCTGCGGGTCACCACCGCTCTCGACTCCGTCGTCGGCCCGAAGGCCACCGGCATGGGCGTCGGCTACTTCGTGACCTCGCGCAACACCTGGTACGTCGACCATCCCGACGGGCGTGGTGAGAGGGTCGCGACCATGCTGTTCCGGGTGCTGAAGTTCATCCCGAGGGAGAAGACGTCGTGAGCGGCCCGGTACGCCCGGTGATCAATCGGGACAACGCCTACTTCTTCGAGGGCACGTCGGCGCGCGAGCTGCGCATCCAGAAGTGCAATGCGTGCGGCGTGCTGCGTCACCCGCCCGGCCCGGCCTGCCCGGACTGCGGCGCCTTCGACCGTGGCTACGTCGTGGCCACGGGGGAGGGGACGGTCTTCTCGTACCTCGTCCACCACGCCCCGCAGGTGCCCGGCAAGCAGCTGCCACTGGTCATCGCCCTGCTCGATCTCGATGAGGGCGTGCGGATGGTCGCCGAGGTGACCGAGCCCGTCGAGATCGGCGACCGGCTGCAGGTCGGCTGGAACGTGATCGACGACGACCTGACCCTCCCGATCTGGACGAAGGCGGACTGACATGAATGTGGGCGACCGGCTCCCCGAGTGGAGCCTGCCGATCACCCCGACGCTGGTGGTGTCGACGGCGATCGCGACCCGCGACTTCCAGGACGTCCACCACGACCGCGACATCGCGCAGGCGGCCGGCTCGAAGGACATCTTCGTCAACATCCTCACCTCGACGGCGCTCTGCGAGCGCTACGTCACCGACTGGGCCGGCCCCGACGTGCAGATCCGGGGGATCTCGATCCGGCTCGGCGCTCCGGCGTACCCCTACGACACGTTCACCTTCTCCGGCGAGGTCACCTCCGTCGAGGACGGTGTCGCCACGATCAAGGTGGTCGGCTCGGTGTCGCTGGGTGACCACGTCATCGGGACCGTGACGGTGGCCGCATGAGCGAGCGCACCCTGTCCGGCAGGGCCGCCATCGCCGGCATCGGCGCGACCGAGTTCTCCAAGGAGTCCGGTCGCTCCGAGCTCCAGCTGTCCGTCGAGGCCGTCCGGCACGCCCTCGCAGACTGCGGGCTCACGCCCGCCGACGTCGACGGCCTGGTCACCTTCACGATGGACACCTCGTCCGAGATCGCCGTGGCCCGCGAGCTCGGCATCCCCGAGCTGCGCTTCTTCAGCCGGATCAACTACGGCGGTGGTGCCGCGTGCGCGACCGTCCAGCAGGCCGCGATGGCCGTCGCCACCGGGGTCGCCGACGTCGTCGTCGCCTACCGCGGCTTCAACGAGCGCTCAGGCGACCGCTTCGGCCAGGTCTCCAACTGGGCGGCCGCGCAGGTCAACACCAACGGCCTCGACAACGCCTGGACCTACCCGCTCGGCCTGTCCACGCCGGCCGCGACGGTCGCGATGCAGGCTCGCCGCTACATGCACGAGTACGGCGCCACGTCGGCGGACTTCGGCCGGGTCGCCGTCGCCGACCGGAGGCACGCCGCCACCAACCCGGCCGCGTTCTTCTACGGCAAGCCGATCACGCTCGAGGACCACCAGGCCTCCCGGATGATCGCGGACCCGCTGCACCTGCTCGACTGCTGCCAGGAGTCCGACGGCGCCGTCGCGCTGGTCATCGTGTCGGCGGAGCGGGCCAGGGACTTGGCCCAGCAGCCGGCGTACGTCGTCGCCGCCGCTCAGGGCTCGGGGCGCGACCAGTTCGTGATGACGTCCTACTACCGCGACGACATCGGCATCCCCGAGATCGGCATCGTCGGGCGCGAGCTGTGGAAGCAGTCCGGGCTCACCCCCGCGGACATGCCGATGGCGGTCCTCTACGACCACTTCACGCCGTACGTCCTCATGCAGCTGGAGGAGCTGGGGTTCTGTGGTCGCGGCGAGGCCAAGGACTTCGTCAAGGACGGCGCCATCGAGGTCGGTGGCCGGCTCCCGATCAACACCCACGGCGGTCAGCTCGGCGAGGCCTACATCCACGGGATGAACGGCATCGCCGAGGGCGTGCGCCAGATCCGCGGCACCTCGGTCAACCCGGTCGCCGACGCCCACCACGTGCTGGTCACCGCCGGCACCGGCGTGCCGACGAGCGGGCTGATCCTCTCGGCCTGACCGCCCGACCGCGAGCACGCCACGATCCCCGCCGGGAGGCGGGGTGTGGGGCGGGGTGGCTACTCGTCCGGTGGGCTGGGGTCGTCGGTGTCGTGGATGGGGTGGGTGCCGTGGTGGTCGACGCGGAACCGGTGGCTGGTGGGGCTGGTCCAGATGTAGGTGGCCGGCATCGGGGTGTCGTAGGCCCAGGTGGAGTGGGTCTTCGCTCGATGGTGCCGTCGACATAGCGCCACCTCGTTGCACGGACAGGTGAGTCCGCCCTGACCGTAGGGTCGGGCGTGGTCGATGTCGCAGCGTTGCGCGGGTCGGGTGCAGTGGGGGAACCGACAGGCGTGGTCGCGCAGGTTCACGCGGGTGCGGTGGCGGTCGGGGATCTCATAGGACCCCACGGGGACATGGTCGGCCAGGTCGATGACCGGTCGCACGATGATCGTGGTGTCCTTGGTCCGCAGCCATTCCCGGATCTGGACCGAGGTGATCGGGCAGCGACCCTCCTCCCACCGACCGACCGGGTTCGCCAACGGGTGATCGTCGCTGATGGTGGTGTCGGTGATGTGGACGTTGAGGATCACCTTGCGGCCCGGGACGGTCGCGATCACCTCTCCGGTGTCGGGGTCGGGGATCAGCAGGTCCAGGGCGAGGTCCTGGCGGGCGAGCTCGGCCGCTGCCTTGGAGCGCCGCACATCCAACGCCGAGTCGTCACCGAGCCGACCGAGGGTCTCGGCTCGTCGGGCGACCGCCTGGTTGAGGTCGTGCCCGTCGGCGGCATCCATGAGGGCGTCGAGGTGGACCAGACCGTGCTCGTCGACCCCACCGATGTCGAACCGACGACCGTCAGCCACGGCCCGTCGTTCGGCCTCGGCCTGCTCGGGGTCGAACCGGACGATCGCCTCGGCCACCAGGCGTTCGAGCTGTGCCCACCCGACCCCGGAGGCATCCCAGAGTTGCCGGTCCACGAACGCCGCCGCGTCGGCTGAGAGGGGGCGGGTGAGGTCGGCGATCCGTTCGGCCCGCCACGGCGCCAACCGCCCCGCGACCACGGCGGCGTAGACGTTGGGGAGTCGCCAGGCGCACTCGATGACCCGCCCGACATACGCACGGCCACCGTCCGGGGTGCGGCCCAGGACCGCGATGAGCTCCATCAACGCGAACTCGCTGACCAGGGGTGCACCTGGTCCGGCGATCGGGACGCCGGTGTCGAGGTAGTCCTCGGTGATGGTCGCCGCGCCTTCGGGGCTGTCGATGATGTGGTCGCCGGCCCATTCGACGATGCCCGCCCATTCGCGGACCAGGGAGGCCTGGCGTCCTTCGACCTCGGCGCGCAGCCCGGACAGCAGCGAGGCTGTCGTGCGGGGCTGGGTTCCGAGATCCATGCCTGGATTCTCCCACCCGGCTACGACACTTCAAAGCGCCGTAAACCCGCTTGTGGACAAGGGAAACTCGATCGGTGGGGTGTGGAGAGCCAACGTCACCATCGGTGACAGAAGTGCCCGAACCACGGCCTCCGGACCGTAGCCCGACCGCCGAACCCGGCCCCCTCCCGACCTTCCTCGTCGCTGCCTTTCGGAATGGAACCGGCCACCCCACCGCAGCCCGCGGACAGCTCTCTCGCCGCACGACCGGACGCCGCCAGTTCCGCGCCGGCCCGCGCCGGCCCGCGCTGAGCGGGCGCCTACTCCGTGACCCAGATGTTGTCGTGCTCCAGCATGAACGCGTCGTACTCCTCGGGCGCCCACTCCTCGCCGCGGGCGAGCCGGTCGAGGCCCTCGAAGTAGGGCTCGCGCGGGGCGCCCGGAGCGAAGTGAAGCAGCATCGACGCCGGGGCGCCCGACTCGTTGCGGAAGCCGTGGATGCCGCCGGGCGGGACGTGGAGGAAGTCGCCGGGACGCGCCGTCGTCCAGCCGTCACCCGTGTGGATCCGCACCTCGCCCTCGAGGATGTAGAACGACTCGGCGATGCTGCGGTGGAAGTGCGGGCTCGGGCCGCTGACCGCCTCGGAGAACTCCCAGCGGTAGAGCCCGAACAGCCCGCCGGTCGCCTCGCCACGGGCTAGGTAGTGGACCCGGTTGCCGTTGGGATAGACGAGGTCGGGACCGTCGCTGTCTGGCCGCACCCAGGCCGAGACCTCGCCGTCGCCGTCGTACAGGGGAGGGGGATACGACATGCGCGCGACGCTACCCACGCCAGGTCCCAGTGACCGGACCCACACGACGCGGCGTGTCGCGGTATGCCACCATGGATCCCAAGAGCTCGCGTGCTCTGGGGTCGGTGAAAATCCGAACCGGCGGTAACAGTCCGCGACCCGATCGCAGCCAGTGATCGGTTGACCAGGTGTGATTCCTGGACCGACGGTCAAAGTCCGGATGGGAAGTGCACGCACGAGTGTCCGACGGACGCCCCGCATCGGGAGTCCGTCGCACGCCAGGCAAGCCCCGGAGTCCGCGCCCAGGACGACGAGAGGCGGTGGCCGGTGGCGGAGACCTTCACCCGTGAGTACGACGCGATGCGTCGTGCGCTCACGCTGGCAGTGAGCCCCGGGGTGCCGCTGCACCCCAACCCACGGGTCGGCTGCGTGCTGCTCGCCCCTGACGGATCGGTCGTCGGGGAGGGATATCACCGCGGCGCGGGCACGCCCCATGCCGAGGTCGAGGCGCTGGGCGTGGCCGGGGACCGGGCCCGGGGCGCGACCGCCGTCGTGACCCTGGAGCCGTGCAACCACACCGGACGGACCGGCCCCTGCGCGCAGGCGCTGATCGCCGCGGGGGTGGCCCGGGTGGTGATCGCGCAGCGTGACCCCAACCCGCGGGCCGCGGGCGGCATGGAGACCCTGCGAGACGCCGGCATCGAGACCGACGCCGGCCTGCTCGCCGACGAGGCGGCCGAGGTCAACCGGGCGTGGTCCTTCGCGCACCGCAACGGCCGGCCGTTCGTCACCTGGAAGTTCGCGACCACCCTCGACGGTCGCAGTGCCGCCGGCGACGGCACGTCCCGCTGGGTCTCGTCGCGGCCCGCCCGCCGTGACACCCACCTGCTGCGCGGACTGTGCGACGCGATGCTCGTCGGCACCAACACCGTCGAGGTCGACGACCCGCAGCTCACGGTCCGCGACGACGCCGACCGGCCGCTGCCCCGCGACGCGCAGCCGCTGCGGGTGGTGATGGGAGAGCGCGACCTCTCGGCCGATCGCCGGGTCCTCGACGACGTCGCGCCGACGGTGCACCTGCGCACCCACGACCCGGCCGCGGCGCTGCGTGCGCTGTACGCCGACCACGACCGGCACCACGTCTTCCTGGAGGGCGGCCCGACGCTGGCCGCCGCCTTCCTGCAGGCGGGCCTGGTCGACGAGGTCGTCACCTACGTCGCCCCGATGCTGCTCGGAGCGGGCCGCTCGGCCGTCGGGAAGCTCGGAATCCGCACCATCGCGGACGCGTTGCACCTCGAGCTCGTCGACACCACCGTCGTCGGCGAGGGCACGGAGGCCAACGTGCGCATGATCATGAGACCCACCAGACAAGGACCGACCATGGGAGGAACGGCCTGATGTTCACCGGGATCGTCGAGGAGCTAGGCACCGTCACCGCCGTCGAGGACCAGGGGGACGCGGTCCGGCTCACCATCGCCTCCGAGGTGACGCTGTCCGACACCGGCCTCGGGGACTCGATCGCCGTCAACGGCTGCTGTCTGACCGTCGCCGAGCGCACCGACACGACCTGGACCGCGGACGTGATGGCCGAGACGCTCGCCAAGACCAGCATCGGTGGCCTCGCCGTCGGCGCCCGGGTCAACCTGGAGCGCGCGGTCACCGCCGAGAAGCGGCTGGGCGGCCACATCGTGCAGGGCCATGTCGACGCCGTCGGCCGGGTCGTCGCGCGCACCCCCAGCGAGCACTGGGAGGTGGTGGAGATCGCGATGCCGGCCGATCTCGGCCGCTACCTCGTCGACAAGGGCTCGATCACCGTCGACGGCACCTCGCTGACCGTCGTCGAGGCCGGCGACAGCACGTTCACCATCAGCCTGATCCCCGAGACCCTCGCCCGGACGACCCTCGGCCTCCGCGCCGTCGGTGACGAGGTCAACCTCGAGGTCGACATCATCGCCAAGCACGTGGAGAAGCTGATGCGCGCCTACACCAGCCCCAGCGACAAGGAGAACTGAGCATGGCGGTGCGACTGGACCCGGTCGAGCGCGCGATCGCCGACATCGCGGCGGGCAAGGCCGTCGTGGTCGTCGACGACGAGGACCGCGAGAACGAGGGCGACATCATCTTCGCCGCCAGCAAGGCGACGCCGGAGCTGATGGCCTTCACGATCCGCTACTCCAGCGGCGTCATCTGCGCCCCGATGCCGGGCACGATGCTGGACCGGCTGGAGATCCCGCTGATGACGCCGCACAACAAGGACGCGTACCGCACGGCGTACACGATCTCGGTCGACGCCCGTGACGGCGTGAGCACCGGGATCTCCGCCGCGGACCGCGCCCACACCGTGCGGGTGCTCGCCGACTCGGCGACCGAGCCGTGGGAGCTGACCCGGCCGGGCCACGTGTTCCCGCTGCGCTACCGCGAGGGTGGCGTGCTCGTCCGCCGCGGCCACACCGAGGCCGCCGTGGACCTGTGCCGCCTGGCCGGGCTCACGCCCGCCGGTGTGCTGGTCGAGGTGGTCAACGACGACGGCACCATGAAGCGCGCTCCCGAGCTGCGCGCCTTCGCCGACGAGCACGGGCTGGCGATGATCTCGATCGAGGACCTGGTCCGGCACCGCCGCCGCGTCGAGAGCCACGTCGTGCGGGAGGCGCAGACCCGCCTGCCCACCAGCCACGGCGACTTCACCGCGATCGGCTACACCATCACCGTCGACGGCAGCGAGCATGTAGCGCTCGTCTATGGCGACCCGGAGACCCTCGGCGACCACGGCCCGGTCCTCACGCGGGTGCACTCGGAGTGCCTGACCGGCGACGTGTTCGGCTCCAGCCGCTGCGACTGCGGTCCCCAGCTCAACGAGGCGATGGACCGGATCGTCGAGACCGGCAGCGGCATCGTGATCTACCTGCGCGGCCACGAGGGCCGGGGCATCGGGCTGGTCGCCAAGCTCCAGGCCTACCAGCTGCAGGACGGCGGCCGGGACACCGTGGACGCCAACCTGGACCTCGGGCTGCCGGCCGACGCCCGCCACTACGGTGCGGCGACCCAGATCCTCAAGGACCTCGGTGTCTCCGAGGTCCGGCTGCTCACCAACAACCCCGACAAGGTCTCCTCGCTCGAGGACTACGGCGTCCGCGTCGCCGAGCGGGTGCCGCTCACCCCGCACCCCAACGGCCACAATCTCGCCTACCTGCTGACCAAGCGGGACCGGATGGGCCACGACCTTCCCGACCTGGATCTCGAAGGAGCCAACTGACATGGCCGGACACGGCGCTCCCGACATCGCTCCCGTCGACTGCCACGACCTCCGGGTCGCGGTGGTCGCCGCGAGCTGGCACACCCAGGTCATGGACGGCCTGATCGCGGGAGCACAGCGCGCGTTCGCCGACCACCAGGTCGAGGCGCCCGTGGTGGTCCGCGTGCCCGGCACCTTCGAGCTGCCGGTCACCGCGGCCGTTCTCGCGCCGTCCTACGACGCGGTGATCGCGCTGGGCGTGGTCATCCGGGGCGGCACGCCGCACTTCGAGTACGTCTGCAACGCCGCCACCGACGGTCTCACCCGGGTCTCCCTCGACCACCACACCCCGATCGGCTTCGGGGTCCTCACCTGTGACACCGAGGAGCAGGCGCTGGACCGGGCCGGTCTCGATGGCTCCCACGAGGACAAGGGCTACGAGGCCGCGTCGGCGGCCCTGCAGACCGCGGCGACGCTGAAGCGGATCCGGTCCCGCGGCTACACGGGCTGAGACCGGCGCAGGTCGGCCAGCGGCGACGCCGTAGGCTGACCTCCCGTGAAGACGTTCGACGAGCTGTTCGCAGAGCTCAGCGACAAGGCAGCCACGCGACCCGAGGGGTCCGGCACCGTCCGGGCGCTCGACGCGGGCGTCC
The DNA here is from genome assembly GCF_024614185.1 of Nocardioides carbamazepini. GTDB lineage: Bacteria > Actinomycetota > Actinomycetes > Propionibacteriales > Nocardioidaceae > Nocardioides > Nocardioides carbamazepini. The sequence goes on along the minus strand of NZ_JAHTLF010000008.1, from coordinate 30,333 downwards.
ATACGATCGGCAAGAAGCTGATCGAGGAGGCCGCCGAGTCCTGGATGGCCGCCGAGCACGAGGGCAAGGACGCGACCGCGCTGGAGATCAGCCAGCTGCTCTACCACGCCCAGGTCCTCATGATCGCGAGCGGTCTCTCGCTCGACGACGTCTACGCACACCTCTGAGGCCCCGGCCTCACTAGGAAGGCACCATGCTCAAGATCGCCGTCCCCAACAAGGGGGCTCTCTCCGAGGCTGCCTCGGGGATGCTGCGCGAGGCCGGCTACGCCCAGCGCTCGGACTCCAAGCAGCTCACCAAGATCGACCCGGACAACGAGGTCGAGTTCTTCTACCTGCGCCCGCGCGACATCGCGCTGTACGTCGGTGAGGGCACCCTCGACGCCGGCATCACCGGCCGCGACCTCCTCCTCGACTCGCACTCCGCGGCCGCGGAGTCGCTCCAGCTCGGGTTCGGCCGCTCGAAGTTCCGTTTCGCGGCCCGTCCCGGCACCGCCTCGGACGTGCGCGACCTGGCAGGCAAGCGGATCGCGACGTCGTACGACGGCGTGGTCAAGCGCTACCTCGCCGAACTGGGCGTCGACGCCTCGGTCGTCCGGCTCGACGGCGCGGTCGAGACCAGCATCCAGCTCGGCGTGGCCGACGCGATCGCCGACGTCGTCGAGACGGGCAGCACCCTGCGCGCCGCCGGACTCGAGGTCTTCGGCGACGTCATCCTCGAGTCCGAGGGCGTGATGATCACCCGCGAGGGCGCCGATCCAGGCGCCCTGGAGGTCTTCACCCGCCGGCTGCAGGGCGTCCTCGTGGCCCGGGCCTACGTGATGATGGACTACGACATCCGTGCCGAGAAGGTCGAGCAGGCCATCGCGCTCACCCCCGGGATCGAGAGCCCCACGGTCAGCCCGCTTCATCGGGAGGGCTGGGTCGCGGTCCGCTCCATGGTGCCGCGGTCCACCGCCCAGCGGGTGATGGACGAGCTGTACGCGCTGGGCGCGCGCGCGATCCTGACCACCGACATCCACGCCTGCCGGCTCTGACGTGACGACGAACGGCGGTGCGCTGCCGACCGTGCCGCGCACCTGGCGGCCCCTCGGCCCGCGGATCGCGGCGGCCACCTTCGGTGTGGTCCTGGTCGGTGCGTTCGCGTGGCTGTGGATCCAGTTCGACGACGAGACCAGGGCCCGGGTCAACAACCTGGAGAAGGTGACCGTGGTCTTCTTCATCCTGCTGGGCCTGTTCCTCCTCAACGGCCTGGCCCGCTCGCGGGTCGTGGCGAGCGCCGACGGGTTGACGATCGTCAACGGCTACCGCACCCGCCGGCTCTCCTGGGCCGAGGTCGGGACCGTGCGGATGCCCCAGGGCGCGCCGTGGCCGCACCTACAGCAGGGCGAGGACCACAAGATCTCGCTGCTCGGCATCCACGCCTCCGACGGCGCCCGCGCCGCGACCGCCGTCCGGGAGCTGCGGGCGCTCGTCGCGGGCCATCAGGCCTGACGGCTCAGCGCAACCGCTTGCGCACCGTCACCGATGACGCCTGGAAGGTCGGGCCGCCGAGGTAGCTCGCCTGCACCCGGGCCCGGCGAGCCGGGAGTCCCTTCTCCGCGAGCTGGCACCTGCCGACGCCCTGGGCCAGGCTGATCGTGCAGCGGGTGCGGGCTCCGATCTTGATGGTGACCGTGCCCGGCGGTGCCGCCGTCCCGGGCGCCGCCGGCAGCACCTGGACCGCGAAGCGCCGCTTCCAGGCACCGCGGACCTTGACCCGCTTGATGGTGAGACGGGTCGTCGTCGCCACCGACGTGACAGGGGCCTGCTGGGCGACCGTGGCGAGGTCGAAGGTCACCGTGGTCGGTGCCGAGCTGTTGCCCAGGTAGTTGGTGTCCGTGGCCTTGCTCGCGGTGACGATGCAGGTGCCCAGCCCCGTCGCCGCCAAGGTGTACGGCGCGGCGGGGCTGACCGCGCAGCCGGTGGCCGTGCCGTCGACGGTCGTGTAGCTGACGGCACCGGTCCCCGAGCCGCCGGACGTGGTCAGCGGGAGGGGAGCGCCCTGCACGCCGGCGATCGAGGTGACGGTGAGGGCGGCCTGGGCGGCCTTGACGAATGTCACCGTCGTCGGAGCCGACGACCTGGCGAGGTAGGTCGCGTCGGTGGCCTTGGTGGCCGTCACGGTGCACGTGCCGGTGCTGGTGCTCGTGAGGACGCCGGAGCTCATGGCGCACCCGGTGGCCGTTCCGTTGACGACGCCGTAGGTGACGGCTCCCGTTCCGCTGCCCCCGGAGGTGGTGAGGGTGAGTGCCGACCCGAAGGTGCCGCTCGTCGACGTCAGCGTCAGGGCCGTCTGGGTGGCCTTGCCGAGGGTGACGGTCGTCGGTGCCGACGAGACCGGTCCGAAGGTGCCGTCACCGGCCTTGGCGGCGGTCACCGTGCAGGTGCCGGACGTCGTCGCACCGAGCTGGCCGGAGGTGATGGTGCAGCCGGTGGCGGTGCCGTTGGCGACGCTGTAGGTGACAGCTCCCGTGCCGTTGCCCCCGGAGGTGGTGATGGTCAGGGGCGTACCGACGGTCCCGCTGGTCGAGGTCACGACGAGAGCGGCCTGGGCTGACGTGAAGGAGACCGCGGTGGGGGATGACGACCTCGGCGCATAGGTCGCGTCGCCTGCCTTGGTCGCGGTCACGATGCACGTGCCGGCCGACGACGCCGCGACGTTCGTGCCGACCAGGACGCAGTCGGTCGCAGTGCCGTCCGTGACGGTGTAGCTCAGCGCCCCGGTGCCCGATCCGCCCGCGGTGGTCAGAGGTAGGAGGCTGCCGGTGGGCGCGCTCGACGAGGTGATCGTCAACGGGGTCTGGGGCAGCCTGAGGGTGACGGCCGTCGGTGCGGAGGACCGGGCGTTGTACGTCGCGTCCTGTGCCTTGGTCGCCGTGACGGTGCAGGTGCCACCGGTGCTCGCGTTCAGCTTTCCCGAGCTGATGACGCAGCCGGTGGCGCTGCCGTTCGTGACGCCGTAGGAGACCAGGCCCGTGCCGTTGCCTCCGCTGCTCGTGAGCGGGAGTGGCGTGCCGACGACGCCGGTGAGCGAGGTGATGGTGAGCATGGCCTGGTTGAGGCGCATCGTGACCGCGGTCGGAGCCGACGAGCGGGCCTTCCAGGTCGCGTCCTGGCCCTTGGTGGCCGTGACGATGCAGGTGCCGGGGCTGGTGGTGGACAGTGCGAGGGCGGCGATGGCGCAGCCGGTCGCGGTCCCGTTCGTGACGGTGTAGGTGACGGCGCCGATGCCGGAGCCGCCGGTCACCGTCAGGGGCATCGGCGTGCCGACGGTGCCGTTGAGTGAGGTGACGATGAGCGGCGCCTGCGTCTGGCGGAGGGTCACCGTCGTGGGTGGGGACGAGATGGCCAGGTAGGTCGGATCCGTGGCCTTGGTGACGGTCACGGTGCAGGTGCCCGCCGTGGTGCTGGTGGTGGTGAGCTGGCCGGAGGTGACGGCGCAACCGGTCGCGGTGCCGTTCGACGCGGAGTAGGTGACGGCTCCCGTGCCGGACCCGCCGCTGCTGGTCAAGGTCAGGGGGGTTCCGGCGGTTCCGTTGAGTGAGGTCAGGGCCAGGGCCGCCTGGCCGGCCTTGGCGACCGTCAGCGTGAAGGGTTGGCTGACGGTGCCGCCGATGCTGTTGGTGGCGGTGACCGTGAAGTGGTAGGTGCCGGGGCCTGGCGCCGGCCCGCCGATCATGCCGGTGCCGTCGCGGTTGTCGGTGAAGGTCACGCCGGCAGGCAGGGGAGTGCCGGCCGAGACCGCGAGGGTGGGCGTGGCTCCGCTGGTGGTGACCGCGATGTTCAGGGTGGTCAGGGTCGCTCGTGTCGCGCTGGCCGGGCTGGTGAACGCCGGTGCCGCGCCGGCGCCGGGCTCGGCCGCACCGGCGGCGCACCGGGTCTGGCCGGCCGCCGGACCGGGCATGCCACGCTGGTCCTTGCGTGCGCACAGAGCGGTCCCGAAGACCGTCGTGCCGACCGGGACCTGGGCGAGTGCCGGACTGCCGGCGTTGGGCAGCCGGGTCTGCGTCGGGCCGCCGTTGCCAGCCAGTGCGGCAAGGCTCGGTGCGGCGGTGACGGTGTCCGTCCCGGCCGGCGCGCAACTGCCGCCCACGACGTTGTAGCCGCCCGAGACGTATCTCCCGGGGGCGGTGTTGCAGTCGTCGCCGTTGCCCGAGATGATCGACCCGGCCACCTGCCAGCCGCCGACGTTGAAGGCCCCGAGGCCGATGCCTGCGTTGCCGGTGATCGTCGTGCCCGTCAAGGTCGAGGTGCCGGTGCCGATGGTCTGGATCGCCGAGCTGTTGCCCGTGAACGTCGAGTTCCGGACCACGCCGTTCGCCGTGCCCGGGACCTCGATGGCACCCCCGCCGAACGCGCTGGCGGTGTTCCCGGTGAACGTGCTGCCCGAGATCGTGTAGTCGGTCACCAGACCCCCGCCGCGGATCGAGACGGCCCCGCCGCCGCCGCTGCCGAGGGCGGTGTTGCCGGTGAAGGTGCTCCTCGCGACCGCCAGCGTGCCGAAGTTGACGTAGATCCCGCCGCCCTGGCTGTTGACGCAGGCGCCGTCGAGGCACGGATAGGCGGCGACATTGTTGCTGATCGTGCTGTCGATGACGGTGAGATTGCTGTTGCTCGAGATGCCGCCGCCTCGGGACACGGACCGGTTGGCGCTCACCGCGACCCGGTCGAGCAGGACCGTGGGGCCGTCGACCAACAACCCGCCGCCGCCGCCGAGATCCGGGGCGTGGCCGTGGGTGATGGTGAGTCCGCGCAAGGTCAGCGCAAAGCTGCTGTAGATCACCCGGTCGGTGTAGCCGCCGTCGATCACCGCGGGACTGGCGGCGTCGAGGCCGGTGATGGTGAGGGGCCCGCTGGGCTCGATGTTGTCGAAGATGGTGCCGGAGAGGTGGACGGTCGGATTCGATCCGGCCACCGTCAGGGCGTACGTGATCGTCGCGCACGGCGTCGCCTTCGTCTGACAGCTGTTGCCGGCGTTGGTACCTCCCTGGGCCACGTAGAGCGTGTTGTCGTCGGCGGCAGCCGGTGGTGCCTGAGCGATGGTGAGTCCGGTCAGGCCCGCCAGCGCGAGCGCGCCGACCAGGAAGGAGCTCGTTGCACGTCGAAGACCGAGAGAGCGGTGCATGGCGCCACCTTGGGAGCAGAGGGAGCAGCGTGAGGGAGGCACGCCTGTCTCGCAACCTAGGCGGCTTTACCTTCCGACGTGGCGAATCGGGAAGAACCGGTCCGGAGGCGGGAGGTCGCGACCTTCAGGTCCGCACGACCAGGTCCGCCCGGGCCCGGGTGCCCTCCCGGGCGTGCAGCGCCTCCTCGTCGGCCAGCCAGGAGTCCCAGTGTGGCCGCATGCTCTCACCGTCGCGCTCCAGCCATCGGGCCAGGCGGACGTCGCGGTCCGCCTCCACCCAGACCAGCAGCGTCACCAGGTCGTCGTACGCCGCCGCGGCGCTGCCGACGCCCTCGAGCACCAGCAGCGGGCCGGGCTCCAGTGTCCGGGTCTCGGCCCAGCCGTCGGCGTACCAGTCCCAGCGGCGCCAGCGTCCGGGACCTCCCGCGGCCAGCGGTCGCAGCAGTGCCTCGACGGACGCACCCAGCCCCGGCAGACCGGGCCAGCCCTCGAGCATCTCGTCCGTGCCGAGCACGACGGCCTCCGGCGCGAGGGCGGCCAGCCCGCGGGCGAGCGTGGTCTTGCCCGAGCCGGCCAGGCCGTCGACGCAGACCAGCCGGCCGGTGCCCAGCGTCGGCGGCCGTGACAGCGCGGCGGCGAGGACCTGTGCCGGGAGGTCAGAAGGCGAGGCCGTGACCACGGTAGGTCGGGACCTCCTCGACGAACCGCTCGCCCTGGAGGAGCAGCACGCCCCGCCCGTGCTCGAACGGCTCACCCGACTTGGCGTGCCGGAACCACACCAGGTCACCGATCGCCAGCGCTCCCGCGTTGGTGCCGACCAGCGGTGTCTGCACCTCGCCGGCACCCTCGAGCCCGGTCAGGCTCAGCCCGGCCGGCGCCCACGGCGTGGGCGACCTGTCCGCCCCCGCGGGGCCGGAGGCGATCAGCCCGCCACCGTGCACCGTCGCCACGCCCGCCGACGGACGACGGGTCACCGGCAGCCCGAAGAAGGCGGCCGGGGTGGGGGCGAAGGCCTCGTAGTGGTCGAACAGGGTCGGTGCGAGCAGGCCGGAGCCGGCCGTCACCTCGGTGACCACCGGGTCGGCCGCCGACGACTCGATCGAGCCGGACCCACCGGCGTTCCAGAACTCGAGGCCCGAGAAGTCGCCCTGCCCGCGCAGGGTGTCCAGGGCTTCGACGATGGCGCTGCGCCGGACCCGGAGCTGGGCCACGGAGAGCTGCTTGAGCTTGCGGACGATCGCCGACTTGGCACGTTGGTGCGGCACCGCGTCCGGGACGCCGGCGACCTGGCCCTCGTAGGTCATCACGCCCACCAGCTGGAACCCGGGTCGGTCGAGGACCGCGCGCGCCAGCGCGGTGACCGCGCCGATGTCGTAGAGCGGGGAGCGCTTCGGGCCGACGGCCTGGCCGCCCCAGCGCAGGCCGGCGTCGACGTCGATCGCCACCCGGATCGGCACTGCCGTCGACGCACGCAGGCCGTCGACGAGGTCGAGGTGGGCGACGTCATCGACCATGATCGTCACCCGCGACGCGGCCCGCGGTGAGGCGACCAGCGTGGACAGCGCGGCGCGGTCCACGCTCGGGTAGGCGACCACGATGTCGTCGCAGACGTCCTGGTCGGCCAGCCACAGTGCCTCGGCGAGGGTGTAGGCCAGGACGCCGGTGAACCCGTCGGCGGCCAGCGCCCGTCCGACCAGGGACGGGACCCGGATCGACTTGGACGCGACACGGATCGGTGTGCCGCCCGCCCGGCGGGCCAGGTCGGTCGCGTTGGCGTCGAAGGCGTCGAGGTCGACGACGAACACCGGGGTGGACAGGGGATCCGGCCAGGCCGCGACGGCCTCGCGCAGGCGCGCCGCGAGGCGGGTGCGCGTGATGGACGACTGGTGCTGCACCTCGTCATCGTTCCACGGATGGGATGATCGACACGTGAGCACCCCACCGCGTCCCGACGCCCGTCGGATCCAGGGCTCGGCGTACGTCGACGACGACGGTGCCGCCGACGCGGCTCTCGCCCGGACCCTGCGGGCGTACGACGCCGGCGCGGCGTCGTACCCGGAGGTGCTGGCCGCCCTCGGGCCGGCCCGGCTGCTGGTGCCGGTGGTCGCGGTCCTCGGCGAGGTCGAGGTCGGCCCCGCCGAAGAAGGTGGTCTGGTCCGCGACAAGTCCAGTGACATGGCGGCGGTCCTGCTGACCGGCGCCGACGGCCGGATGGCGCTGCTGGCCTTCACCGATCTCGCCGCGCTGGGCGCCTGGGACCCGCAGGCGCGGCCGGTGCCGGTCGCCGCCCACCTCGCCGCCGCCACCGCCGTGCAGGAGGGCGCCCACGCGCTCGTGGTCGACGTCGCGGGGCCTCATGCCTTCGTCCTCGCGGACGACGACCTCCACCGGGTCGCCGCTCAGTGGACGCCGGTCCGGCTCGACGACGGCGGCTGGGGCTGGCTCGGCTCCGGTGATTAGGTCCTCCGGGAACAATCCCGGTAACATCCTGCGTTGACCGATCCGTCATGCCTGCATGACAGATCCACAAGCGGGGACCAGCACCATCGTCTCCCACCCGCAGCGGCCGCCAGGTCGTCGGGTCGGGTCCATGGAGAGCCACATCGATTCACGATCGAGGTGGCTCGTGACTGGCTTCCGCTTGGACTAGCGGGAGCCTCTTTTCATTTCACAGGCCTGGACCTGTGGCCAGAAGGCCTCCCGACCGAACGAGTTTGGAGGACATATCAGCACCGAGCTGCGCATCAACGACCGGATCCGGGTTCCCGAGGTCCGGCTCGTGGGACCCAACGGAGAGACCGTCGGCATCGTCCCCACCGACCAGGCACTCAAGCTCGCGCAGGAGGCCGACCTGGACCTGGTGGAGATCGCGCCGATGGGGAAGCCCCCTGTCTGCAAGCTCATGGACTACGGGAAGTTCAAGTACGAGAACGCCCAGAAGGCCCGTGAGGCACGACGGAACCAGACCAACGTCATCATCAAGGAGATGAAGCTCCGGCCCAAGATCGACGCGCACGACTACGAGACCAAGAAGGGTCACGTCGTTCGCTTCCTCAAGGCCGGCGACAAGGTCAAGATCACGATCATGTTCCGTGGTCGGGAGCAGCACCGCCCCGAGCTGGGCTACCGGCTGCTGCAGAAGCTGGCCGAGGACGTGCAGGAGCTGGGCTTCGTGGAGTCCAACCCCAAGCAGGACGGCCGCAACATGACCATGGTCATCGGTCCGCACAAGAAGAAGGCCGAGGCCAAAGCCGAGGTGAAGGCGGCCAAGGAGGAGCGTCGCGCCGAGCGTGAGGCCGAGGCTGCCCTCGATGCCGCCGCCCAGGCCGAGCGGGTCGCCCAGAAGCCGGCGGCGCAGAAGAAGGAGCGGGGTCGCTCCGAGAATCTCGACCCCGAGATCGACGCCTGAGACCTCGTCATAGGAGAGAGAGCAATGCCGAAGAACAAGACGCACTCCGGTGCCAGCAAGCGCTTCAAGGTCACGGGCAGCGGCAAGATCCTTCGCGAGAAGGCCGGCAAGCGCCACAACCTCGAGAAGAAGGCCTCCAAGGTCACCCGTCGCCTGACCGGCACGGTCGAGGTCGCCAAGAACGACGTCCCGCGCGCGAAGAAGATGCTCGGTCTCTGACCGGCCGTCGTCCGCACCTGAGCTAAGCAACAAGGAGTAAGAAGATGGCACGCGTCAAGCGCGCAGTGAACGCGGCGAAGAAGCGTCGTACCACCCTCGAGCGGGCCAGCGGCTACCGCGGCCAGCGCTCGCGGCTGTACCGCAAGGCCAAGGAGCAGGTCACCCACTCCCTGGTCTACAGCTACAACGACCGCAAGAAGAACAAGGGCAACTTCCGCCGCCTGTGGATCCAGCGGATCAACGCGGCCGCCCGCGCCGAGGGCCTGACCTACAACCGCTTCATCCAGGGCCTCAACCTGGCCGGCATCGAGGTCGACCGCAAGATCCTCGCCGACCTCGCGGTCAACGACCCGGCCGCCTTCTCGGCGATCGTGGCGCAGGCCAAGGCCGCGCTGCCCGAGGACGTCAACGCGCCTCGCGTATCGGCCTAGTCGCCACTTCGCCTGGCTTGATGACTCCTCTGGCCGCGGGCAACGCCCGCGTCAAGGAAGCACGCAAGTTGAGCCGCCGCTCGGTGCGAACCGAGCGGCGGCTCTTCCTTGCCGACGGCCCGAAGGCCGTCGAGGGCGCCCTCGCGACGGTGCTCGACTCAGGGCAGGACTGCGTCGTCGAGGTCTTCGCGACGTCCGCCGCTGCCACCGAGTACGCCGGCCTGCTCGGCGCCGCGCCGGTGACCCTGGTCGACGAGCGGGCGATGGACGGGCTCAGCGACAGTGTCAACCCGGCCGGCCTCGTCGCCGTGTGCCGGTTCCTCGAGAGCGATCTTCCCGCCGCCCCCCGGCTGCTCGCGATCTGCGCCGACGTGCGCGACCCCGGCAACGCCGGCACCGTCATCCGCACCAGCGACGCGGCCGGTGCCGATGCCGTCGTCCTCGCGGGCGATGCGGTCGACCCCTACAACCCGAAGACCGTCCGGGCCACCGTGGGCAGCCTGTTCCACCTCCCGGTCGCCCTCGAGCGCGACCCGGCGGCCGCCGTACGACGGGCCCGGGCGGCGGGCCTCACGGTGCTCGCCGCCGACGGCGGGGGAGAGGTCGACCTGTTCGCCGCCGACGAGCTGCTCGCACGGCCCACGGCCTGGCTGTTCGGCAACGAGGCCTGGGGCCTCCCCGACGAGCTGGCGGCGCTCGCCGACCATCGCGTGCGGATCCCGGTCCTCGGTGCCGCGGAGTCGCTCAACCTCGCCACGGCGGCTGCGGTCTGTCTCTACGCCAGCGCTCGCGCCATGATGAGCCGGTGAACGACACCCTCGACCTCCTTCCGGACGGCGTCGTCGTCGCCGGAGCCGACGGCCGGGTGCGTGCGGTGAACGCGGTGGCGGCCGGGATGCTCGGCCTCGGCCCCGCCCCGGAGCTGGTCGGCCGCCCGCTCGGCGAGGTGCTGGCGCTCACCGATCACGACGCGCGGTCGTGGACCGACGCGAACGCGCCGTACGGTGGGCTGTCCACCCGCACCGGCGTGCCTGAGCAGTCCTGGCTGCTCCCCGACGGCACCGAGGTGCTCGTGACCGCGCGCCTGCACCGCGCCGAGCGCAACGGGCCGGTGAGCGCGGTGGCCGTCGACCTGCGCTCCGGGCGCGGACGGGCCCGCCTCGACCGCGACCGCTCCGACCTCGTCGCCACCCTGGCCCATGAGCTGCGCTCGCCGCTCACCGGCGTGAAGGGGTTCGTCCAGGCCCTCCTCGTCCGCTGGGACAAGCTCAGCGACGACCAGAAGCGGCTGATGCTCACCACGGCGAGTGCCGATGCCGACCGGCTGAGCCGGCTGATCACCGAGCTCCTCGACGTCGCCCGGATCGACACCGGCCGGCTCCAGCTGCACCGTCGGCCGACCGACCTGGGCCGCAAGGCCGCATCGGTCCACCAGTCGATGACCGTGGTGACCTCCACGCCCATCGAGCTCGAGGTCGAGCCGGACCTGCCCTCGGTCGACGCCGACCCCGACAAGGTGATGCAGGTGCTCACGAACATCGTCGAGAACGCCGTGCGCCACGGCAGCGGCACCGTGCGGGTGCGGGTCGGCCTGTGGCGGGAGGACCTCGACCAGGTCGCGGTCACCGTCACCGACGAGGGCGCGGGGATCGCCCCCGAGCTGCGGCAGCGGATCTTCACCAAGTTCTGGACCGAGGGCACCGGCGGCGGATCCGGCCTCGGCCTCTACATCGTCCGCGGCCTGGTCCGCGCACACGGCGGCACCATCGTCGTCGACGACCGCCCCGGCGGCGGCGCGCGGATCGTCACGACCTGGCCCCGGATGCGCGCCGTGGCACCATGAGCCCATGACCGAGGCCGACCAGCCCGTCGACGTGCTCCGCCACTACCTGGCCCGCGCCCGCGAGGCGCTGCTCTGGAAGCTCGAGGGTCTGGGGGAGCGGCAGCTGAGGCTGCCGCGCACGCCCACCGGGACCACGCTGCTCGGCATCGTGCTGCACTGCGCCAACGTGGAGATCGGCTACTTCGGCCCGACCTTCGCACGCACCTGGCCCGAGCCCGACCACCCGGCGCTCATCCCGATGGACGTCTACGACGCCGATCCACAGGCGGACTGGACGGTCCCGGCCGACCTCCCGGCCGCCGAGCTGGTCGCGTTCTACGCACGGGTCGGCGCGTTCGCCGACGCCGCTCTGGTCGAGCTTCCGCTCGACACCCCCGGCCGGGTCCCGTGGTGGGCCGAGGACCGTTCCGCGACCACCCTGCACCAGATCGCCGTGCACGTGCTGTGCGATCTCCAGCGGCACGCCGGCCAGGCCGACATCCTCCGCGAGCAGGTCGACGGGGCCGCCGGTCTGCGCCCCGCGACGAGCAATGTGCCGGACGGATTCGACTGGCCGTCGTACGTCGCCAGGCTGACCGCGATCGCCGACACCTTCCCGGACTGAATACCGGTTCGCTGTCGGGCGGCCCGGGTTCCTAGACTGGCGCCGACATGTCTGGCCCGAACACTGACTACGACCCCGTGGAGGTCGCCGCCGTGAGCCCCGCTGAGCTCGAGGCCGCGCGCGACGCCGCGCTGGCCGCCATCGCCGACGCCGCCGACCTCGAGCAGCTCAAGGCGGTGCGCAGCGAGCACGCCGGCGACCGCTCGCCGCTCGCGCTCGCCAACCGCGAGATCGGCGCGCTGCCGCCTCAGGCCCGCAAGGAGGCCGGCCAGCGGGTCGGCCAGGCCCGCGGCGCCGTCAACCAGGCGCTCGCCGCGCGGCAGGAGGTGCTCGAGGCCGAGCACGAGGCACGGATCCTCGTCGAGGAGGCCGTCGACGTGACGCTGCCGACCGACGAGCTCCCGGTCGGTGCCCGCCACCCGCTGACCACCGGCGCCGAGCTGATCGCCGACATCTTCGTCGCGATGGGCTGGGAGGTCGCCGAGGGTCCGGTCATCGAGGCCGAGTGGCTCAACTTCGACGCGCTCAACCTGGGTCCGGACCACCCGGCGCGCACCATGCAGGACACCTTCTGGACCGAGCCCGCGGACAACCACGTCGTGCTCCGGACCCACACCAGCCCGGTGCAGGCACGCACGATGCTCACCCGCGGTGTCACGGAGGAGGCCCCGATCTACGTCGTGTGCCCGGGCCGCGTCTTCCGCACCGACGAGTACGACGCGACCCACTCGCCGATGTTCCACCAGGTCGAGGGCCTGGCCATCGACGAGGGCATCTCGATGGCCCACCTCAAGGGCACGCTCGACCACTTCGCGAGCCAGATGTTCGGCGAGGGCATCACGACGCGCTTCCGGCCGTCGTACTTCCCCTTCACCGAGCCGTCGGCCGAGGTCGACCTCACCTGCTTCGTCTGCCGGGGGACCGGGCTCAAAGGCGAGGGCCCCGACACCTGCCGCACCTGTCGCGGCGAGGGCTGGATCGAGTGGGGCGGCTGCGGCATCGTCAACCCGCGCGTGCTCCAGGCCTGCGGCATCGACTCCGAGCGCTACTCGGGCTTCGCCTTCGGCATGGGCATCGACCGGACCCTGATGTTCCGGCACGGCCTCGAGGACCTGCGCACCCTGTTCGAGGGCGACGTGCGCTTCACCACGGCATTCGGGAGTGAACTGTGAAGGCCCCTGTCTCCTGGATCCGGGAGCTCGTCGACCTGCCGGCCGAGGTCACCACCGAGGTGCTGACGGACCGGCTGACCGCGCTGGGCCTCAAGCTGGAGGGGATCGACTCGGCCGACATCACCGGCCCGCTCGTCATCGGCCGCGTCCTCACCAAGGAGCCGGAGCCACAGAAGAACGGCAAGACCATCAACTGGTGCACCGTCGATGTCGGTGAGGCCAACGGCACGGGCGAGCCGCAGGGGATCGTGTGCGGCGCGCACAACTTCGCTCCGGGCGACCTCGTGGTCGTCATCCTCCCGGGCGGCGTGCTGCCGGGGAACTTCGTGATCTCCGCACGCAAGACCTACGGCCATGTCTCGGCCGGCATGATCTGCTCGGTGCGCGAGCTCGGCATCGGCGAGGACCACGACGGCATCCTGGTGCTGCCGCCCGACGCCGGCGTTCCCGGTGACGACGTCTTCGGTCTGCTCGGACTCGACGACGAGGTCATCGAGTTCGAGATCAACCCCGACCGTGCCTACGCCCTCTCGCTGCGCGGCGTCGCCCGTGAGGCGGCGCTCGGCTTCGGCGTCCCGTTCGCCGATCCGGCCGTCCGCGAGCTCCCCGCGGCCGACGGCAAGGCCTGGGAGGTCGTCGTCGACGACCCGGCCGGCTGCCCGGTGTTCGCCGCGCGGCTGGTCAGCGGCTTCGACCCGGCCGCTCCCACCCCCGAGTTCATCAAGCGACGTGTCGAGCAGGCCGGCATGCGCTCGATCTCGCTCGCCGTCGACATCACCAACTACGTGATGCTCGAGCTCGGCCAGCCGATCCACGGCTACGACGCCGACAAGGTCGTCGGCGCGCTCGGCGTCCGTCGTGCCCGTGAGGGCGAGCAGGTCACCACGCTCGACGACGCCGTCCGCAAGCTGTCGGTCGAGGACCTCGTCATCACCGACGACTCCGGCCCGATCGGTCTCGCCGGCGTGATGGGCGGCGCGACCACCGAGATGTCGGGGTCGACCACGCGGATCCTGGTCGAGGCGGCCCACTGGGACGCCGTCTCGATGTTCCGCACCGGGCGGCGCCACAAGCTGACGTCCGAGGCCGGCAAGCGCAACGAGCGTGGCGTCGACCCACTGCTGCCCGGTGTCGCCGCCGACCGCGTCGTGGAGCTGCTCGTCGAGCATGGCGGCGCGACCGCCGAGCCGGGGTTCACCCTCGTCGGCACCGCCCCCGAGCGGACCGCGATCACCATCGCCACCGACCTGCCGGCCCGGCTCAGCGGCATCGACATCACCGCGATGACGACGGTCGAGAGCCTGCGTGCCGTCGGCGCGACGGTGACCGAGCAGGACGCCGGCACCATCGAGGTCGTCCCGCCGGCCTGGCGCCCCGACATCAACGACCCCTACGACCTGGTCGAGGAGGTCGTCCGGATCGTCGGCTACGACCAGGTGCCGAGCGTGCTCCCGCGACGGGCGACCGGGCGTGGCCTGACCCGCACCCAGCGGCTGCGCCGCCGGGTCGGCCGCACCCTGGCCGGAGCGGGCCTGGTCGAGGTGGTCAGCTTCCCGTTCGTCGGCGAGGCGACCTTCGACAAGCTCGGCCTGCCCGCCGGCGACCCGCTGCGCGTCACCGTCGGCCTGGCCAACCCGCTCTCCAGCGAGGAGCCGGCCTACACCACCACTCTGTTGCCGGGGCTGCTCGAGGCCGCCTCCCGCAACGTCGGCCGTGGCGCGCCCGGGGTGGCGCTGTTCGAGACCGGCACGGTCGCCTTCCCCGCCGACAACGGTGCGGCGCCGATCTACGGCGTCCACACCCGCCCGAGCGAGGCTGAGCTCGAGAAGCTGGTCGAGGCGCTGCCCGTGCAGCCGCAGCACCTCGCCGTCGTGCTCGCCGGCGAGCGGCGGCGTGCGGGTTGGTGGGGGGCCGGCACCGACGCCGGATGGACCGACGCCCTGGCCGTCGTACGACGTCTCGCGGCCGACCTCGGTGTGCGCGTCGAGGTCGGCGCGGCCGCCCGGATGCCCTGGCACCCCGGCCGGTGCGCGCTGGTCAGCATCGACGGCGTCCAGCTCGGCCACGCGGGTGAGCTGCACCCGAGCGTGTGCGCCGCCTACGGTCTCCCCGCCCGCAGCGCCGCGGTCGAGCTGGACCTCGACGCGCTGATGGCGGCGGCCGCCGACGTGACCCCGGGACCGGACTTCTCGACGATGCCTCTCGCCAAGGAGGACGTCGCGCTCGTCGTCGACGCCGGGGTCACGGTCGCGGCGGTCGAGGCCGCGCTGCGTGAGGGTGCCGGCGACCTGTTGGAGTCGATCCGGCTGTTCGACGTCTATACGGGTGAGCAGATCGAGGAGGGCCAGAAGTCGCTGGCCTTCGCACTGCGCTTCCGCGCTCCCGACCGGACCCTCACCGAGGCCGAGACCGGCGCCGCGCGCGACGCCGCCGTCGCCCGGGCCGCCGAGCTGACCGGAGCGGTGCAACGCTGACCTCCGGGCCGCGGCTGCGGCTGGCCGACGAGGTCACCTGGGACGGCGCGGCCGTCCCAGGGGAGCGGACCCGTGTGCTCCTCGCAGTGCTGGCCGAGGCACGTGGCAAGGCGGTCGGCGAGGAGCGCCTGATCGAGGAGATCTGGGGCGACGAGGCGCCGGTGAACCCGACCAAGGCGCTCCAGGTCGTGGTCTCCCGGGCCCGGTCGGCGACCGCACCCGGGGTCGTCGAGCGCGCCGGGCACGGCTACCGGCTCACGCTCGACACCGGCGACGTCGACGTCTGGTCCCACGACCACGCGGTCGAGGCCGCGCGCCGGGCCGCCGCGGCGGGCGCCTGGAGCGAGGCCGTCGCGCACCTGGCCCACCTCGACGGCGAGCCCGCGCTCGCCGGCCGGATCCTGTCCGCGCTGGGCCGGCACGACGAGGCACTCCCGCTGCTGGAGGCGGCCGCTACCGGGCGCGACGACGCCTGGTTCTCGGCGCTGCTGCGCAGCGAGGCCGCCGTGCGTGGCCTGCCCGCCGCGCTCGCCCGCTACGAGACCTACCGCGAGGGTCTGGCCGACCGGCTCGGCGTCGATCCGGCACCTGAGCTCCAGGCCCTGCACGGCGAGCTGCTGCTGCGCGACCGTCCGGTGCGCTCCGGCCTGAGCCACTACGCCAGCAGCCTGGTCGGCCGCGACGACGACCTGGCCCGGCTCCGTGCCTTGGTCCGGACCCACCGGGTGGTCTCGATCGTCGGCCCTGGTGGCCTGGGCAAGACCCGGCTCGCCCAGCTGGTCGCGGCCGAGGCCGAGCAACCGGTGGTGCACGTGGTCGAGCTCGTCGGCGTCGTCGACCCGGCCGACGTGGTGTCCGAGGTCGGATCGGTGCTCGGCGTCCGCGACTCCGTCCACGGTCGAAAGGCCCTGACCCCCGAGCAGCTGCGCGACGTACGGTCCCGGATCGCCCAGCAGCTCGACCAGGCGCCGGCGCTGCTGGTGCTCGACAACTGCGAGCATCTGGTCGAGGCCGTCGCCGACCTGGTCGCGTTCCTGGTCGCGGTCACCCCGTCGCTGCGGGTGCTGACCACGACCCGCGCGCCGCTGGCGATCACCGCCGAGCACGTCTTCGAGCTGAGCCGCCTCGGTACCGCCGACGCGAGCGACCTGTTCCGGCAGCGCGCGTTCGCCGCGCGGCCCGGCGTCGCGCTGCCCGATGCCGCCGTCACCGAGATCGCCGAGCGTCTCGACGGGCTCCCGCTGGCGATCGAGCTGGCCGCGGTCAAGGTCCGCGCCATGTCGGTCGATGACATCGCGACGCGGCTCGAGAACCGGTTCGCGCTGCTGCGCGGCGGCGACCGCAGCGCACCCGACCGGCACCAGACGCTCCTCGCCGTCATCGACTGGTCCTGGAACCTGCTCGCGGACCGCGACCGCCGCGCGCTGCGGCGGCTCTCGGTCTTCCATGACGGCTTCACCCTCGACGGCGCGGAGGCGATGCTGGGTGACGACGCGTTCGTCTGCGTCGAGGAGCTCGTCGCCCAGTCGCTGCTGACCCTCGTCGACGTCGGTGCCGGGACGCCGCTGCGCTACCGGATGCTCGAGACGGTGCGTGAGTTCGGCCGGATGCGGCTGGTCGATGCGGGCGAGGAGGCCGCGGCCCAGCGCGAGCACCGCGACTGGGCGGTCGCCGTGGCCGACCGGCTCGGCGCGCTGCTGTTCACCCGCGACCAGGTCACCACCGTCGACGCGGTCGCGATCGAGGAGAACAACCTCGCGGACGCCCTGCGCCGGGCGCTGGCCGAGCCGGACCCTGACGCCGTCGCCGCGCTGATGGCGACCCTCGGCGGGTTCTGGAGCATCCGCGGTGAGCACGCCCGCGTGATCATGCTCTGCGAGCCGGTCGCCGGCGTCCTGGTCGACGTGCCGGCCGCGCCGGAGCGGGCCGACCAGACCCGGGCGGCGCTGTGCCTGACCCTGGTCAACTCGTGGATCGCCCAGCTCGACGTCCTCGACGACCTGCTCGGTGAGCTCGCCCGCCTCGGCCCCGGTACGACGAGTCCGCGCGTCGCCGCGATGACCACCGTGGTGCTCGGTGCGAGCGCCCCGGCGGCCAGCCCCCTGCTCTCGCCCTCCGACGCGCTGATCCACGACCCGGATCCCCTGGTCCGCGCCGTCGCGCTCCAGTGGCGCAGCCACGAGCGCGAGAACATCGGCGATCCCGACGCGGCGATCGCGGCCGCCGAGGCGGCGCTGGTGCTCGCCACCGACGACGGCGGACCCTGGACGCGCGCGGTGCTCCATGCCCAGCTGGCCGGGCTCTACAGCCAGGTCGGGCGCCTCGGTGACGCCGAGCCCCACGCGCGGGCCGCCGTACCGATCCTGGTCCGGCTCGGCGCCCACGAGGACGCGCTCCAGGCGATGACCGTCTCGGCGGTCGCCTGGATCGAGCGCGGCGACCCGGATGCCGCCGAGCGGGCCCTCGATGAGGTCGTCGCCCGCACCGACCTGGCCTCCGGCGGCGGTGGCTACAGCGCCCGCGGCACGCTCCTGGTCACCCAGGCCGAGATCGCCTTCGCCCGCGGCCAGATCGACGAGGGCTGCCGGATCGTCCAGCAGGCCGCCGAGGCGATGGCCGCGGTCCGCTTCCCCGGCATGGGCAACGACGCCGACATCGCGCCGTGGCGGATCTACGGCAACACCGTCGCGATCCTGGCGTACGCCCTCCACGACCGCCCGGCACAGGGGCGCGAGCTCCATCGCTGGCTCGTGTCGGCGCTGCCCCGGGTCATCCACCGCGACCGCACCTTCGTCGACGTACCGGTCGTCGGGCTGATGCTCTTCGCGCTCGGCACCTGGGCCCTGCGCTACGGCACGCTGCGGCCCGCCGAGGCGATCCGGCTGCTGGTGCTGGCCGACCGGATGTCGTACCCCCGGTTCGTGCCGTCCCTCTCGTGGGACCGGGCCGTGGCCCGCTGCGAGGCGGCGGCCCCGGGTGAGCTGGCTCTTCTCGCCGCCGAGTACGGCGAACGCCGCGGGCACGCCCTGATGGACGAGACCCGCGACGTCGTCGCACGGCTGTTGGGCTAGATCGGTCGGTCAGATCTTCCGCGAGTACGACCGCACGGCCAGCGGTGCGAAGATCGCGACCACGGCGGCGCAGCCGAGCAGTGCCCAGCCGACCTCCGCGGTGACCTGGCCCTCGTTGATCAGGTCGCGGCACGCGGTGACCACGTGCGAGACCGGGTTGACCTTGACGAACGCCTCGAGCCAGCCCGGCAGCGACTCGGCCGGGACGAAGGCGTTGGACAGGAAGGTGAGCGGGAACATGATCATCATCGAGATGCCCTGCACTGCCTGGGCGGAGCGGGCCACGGTGCCGAGCCAGGTGAAGATCCAGGCCAGCGACCAGGCCGCGACGATGGTCAGCAGCCAGCCGCCCAGCGTGCCCAGGACACCGCCGCCGGGACGGAAGCCCATCGCGATGCCGACCAGGATGGTCAGGGTCGCGGCGATCATGTAGCGGATGACATCGGCCAGGGCGGGCCCGGCCAGGGGAGCGATCCGGGCGATCGGCAGCGAGCGGAAGCGGTCGAAGACGCCTTTGTCCATGTCCTCGCGCAGCTGGGTGCCCATCGCCATGCAGGTCGTGAGCGCGGTCTGAGCCAGGATGCCGGGGATGATCAGCGGCAGGTAGTCCTTGACGCTGCCCGAGATCGCGCCGCCGAAGATGTAGGCGAACATCGCGGTGAACAGCAGCGGCTGGATGGTGACGTCGAAGAACTGCTCCGGGTTGCGGCGCATCTTCTTCGTCGCGCGCCAGGCCATCGCCAGGGTCTGGTCGACGGTCTCGCGCAGGGACGGCCGGCTCGCCAGGTCCTCCGGTACGACGGCCGCGCGGACCGCCAGGGGAGCCTGCGGGCTCTCGGTGACTGCGGTCATCAGGCGACCTCCTCGGTCTCGGTGTCGTTCTCGCTGGTCTCGCTGTGGTGCCCGGTCAGGGCGAGGAAGACCTCGTCAAGCGTCGGCTGGCGCACGGTCGCGGTGGTGATGGACAGCTCGGCCTGACGCAGCGCGATGAGCACCTCGCCGGCGCCGTCGGCGTTGGCGAGCGGGACGTTGAGCCCGCCGGCCTCCGGGGTGAGCACCGGCGCCTCGCCGAGCGCGCGCTCGACCACCGCGGCCGCGGCGGCGGTCTGGGTCCGGTCGGTGAGCCGCAGGTGCAGGGTCGAGGAGCCGACGCCGGCCTTGAGCTCCTCGGGCGTCCCTTCGGCGACCTTGCGACCGGCGTCGATGACCGCGATCCGGTCGGCCAGCTGGTCGGCCTCGTCGAGGTACTGCGTGGTCAGCAGGATCGTCGAGCCCTGCGCGACCAGCTCACGGATGGTGTCCCACATCTGGCCACGGGTGCGCGGGTCGAGGCCGGTGGTCGGCTCGTCGAGGAAGATCAGCGGCGGACGCGAGATCAGCGACGCGGCGAGGTCGAGCCGGCGCCGCATGCCGCCGGAGAAGTTCTTGATCTGCCGGGTCGCCGCCTCGGTCAGGCCGAAGCGCTCGAGCAGGTCGGCCGCGATCGTGCGCGCGGCCGGCCATCGGTGGCCCAGCAGCCGGGCGAAGAGCACGAGGTTCTCGGTCGCGGTGAGGTTCTCGTCGACCGAGGCGTACTGGCCGGTGACACCGAGCAGCTGCCGGACCCGGTGCGGCTGGTCGACGACGTCGACGCCGAAGATGGAGGCGTGCCCACCGTCGATGGGCAGCAGGGTCGCGAGCATGGAGAGCATGGTGGTCTTGCCGGCGCCGTTGGGGCCGAGCACGCCGAAGACCTCGCCGCGGACGACCTGGAGATCGACGCCGTCGACGGCGCGGACGATATTGGATCCTGGGCGACCGAAGGTCTTGACCAGGCCCGTCGCGTCGACCGCGAGGTCACCGCGGGGCGCAGGGGGGTGGAGGTTGTCGTTCATGGGCTCTAGGCTGGGACCACCCGGTTTCAGTTCGGCTTCACCGGATCCGCCGCCACTTTCAGCGACCCCCCTTTCGAGGTTTCATGCAGGGTCCTGTATATTCATGCACATGAGCAAGGTGAAGGTCGCCGTCGCGGGCGCCAGCGGGTACGCCGGAGGCGAGGTGCTGCGGCTGCTGCTGGGTCATCCCGGCGTCGAGATCGGCGCGGTCACCGCGGGCAGCAACGCGGGGGAGCGGCTCGGAGCCCTCCAGCCGCACCTGCTGCCGCTGGCCGACCGGGTGCTCGAGGCGACCACCGTCGAGGTGCTCGCCGGGCACGACGTCGTCTTCCTCGGCCTGCCGCACGGTCAGTCCGGTGCGCTCGCCGAGGAGCTCTCCGCGCACGACCCCGACGTGGTCGTCATCGACTGCGGCGCCGACTTCCGGCTCGACGACGCGACCGCGTGGGAGCGCTTCTACGGCAGCGCCCACGCCGGCACCTGGCCCTACGGTCTGCCCGAGCTGCCCGGCAACCGCGACCTGCTGCGCGGCGCGAAGCGGGTCGCCGTCCCGGGGTGCTACCCGACGATCTCCTCCCTCACCCTCGCGCCCGCGGTGGCTGCCGGGCTCGTCGTACCGGAGGTCGTGGTGGTCGCCGCGTCCGGCACCAGCGGCGCCGGCAAGGCCGCCAAGGCCCACCTGCTCGGCAGCGAGGTCATGGGCAACACCAGCGCCTACGGCGTGGGTGGCGTCCACCGGCACACCCCCGAGATCACCCAGAGTCTCGGCAAGCTCGTCGCCGGCGGCCCCGACAGCGTCAAGGTGAGCTTCACGCCGCTGCTCGTGCCGATGGCCCGCGGCATCCTCGCCACCTGCTCGGCCCCCCTGGCCGGACCGTTGAGCGCCGAAGAGGCGCACGCCGTCTACGCCAAGGCCTACGCCGACGAGCCCTTCGTCCACGTGCTGCCTGCCGGGCAGTGGCCGCAGACCCAGGCGGTGCTCGGCTCCAACGCCGTCCACCTGCAGGTCACCGTCGACGAGCCGGCCGGCCGGCTGGTCGCCGTCGGCGCGATCGACAACCTCGCCAAGGGCACTGCCGGCGCCGCCGTGCAGTGCATGAACCTGGCCCTGGGTCTCGACGAGACCACGGGCCTCTCGACCGTAGGACTGGCACCGTGACCGAGCAGACCGAGCAGACCGAGCAGCAGACGTTCTCCATCGCCCGCTACCCCGAGACGCTCGCGGTCGTCCGGCTCGCGCCGGGTGCCGAGATCCCGGAGTGGGCCGAGTCGTCCTCGATCTTCTCGATCACCGCCACGGCTGCCGAGACCTCGCTGGTGTGCGCCGGCCGGAGCGTCCCGAAGAAGGCCCGGCACCAGAAGCCCCTCACCGCGTTCTGCGTCGACGGCGCGCTCGACCTGTCCGCGGTCGGCATCCTGGTCCGGCTGCTGACCCCGCTGGCCGAGGCCGAGATCCCGGTCTTCACCCTCTCCACCTTCGACACGGACTGGGTCCTGGTCCCGACCGGCATGGCCGACCGGGCCGAGGAGGCCTGGCGACGATCGGGGCACACCGTCGCCCCCGCCGTCCCCGTCTGACCCCGCCTCGAAGGAACATCTGCGCACATGAGCGTCACTCACCCCGCCGGCTTCGTCGCCGCCGGCGCCGCCATCGGTCTGAAGCCGAGCGGCAAGAAGGACTTCGCCCTCGTCGTCAACCAGGGCCCCACGTTCGACTCCGCCTCGGTCTTCACCAGCAACCGCTGCAAGGCCAATCCGGTCCTGTGGAGCGAGCAGGTCGTCAAGGACGGCGTCGTGCGCGCCGTCGTCCTCAACTCCGGCGGCGCCAACTGCTACACCGGCCCGGAGGGCTTCCAGACCACCCACCAGGTCGCCGAGAGGGTGGGCGAGCTCGTCGGCGTCGCCGCCGGCGATGTCGTCGTCTGCTCCACCGGCCTGATCGGTCTGGTCAACGACCGGCAGACCCTGCTCGACGGCGTGGACATCCTGCACGCCCAGCTCGCCGCGGACGGCGGTGGCGCCGCGGCCGAGGCGATCATGACCACCGACACCGTCAGCAAGCAGGTCGTCGTCACCGGCCCCGACGGCGCGGCCTGGTCGATCGGCGGCATGGCCAAGGGCGCCGGCATGCTCGCGCCCGCGCTCGCCACGATGCTCGTCGTGATCACGACCGACGCCGTCGTACCCGCCGCCGACCTGGACGCGGCGCTGCGTGCCGCCACCCGGGTCAGCTTCGACCGGCTCGACTCCGACGGCTGCCAGTCGACCAACGACACCGTCACGCTGATGGCCTCCGGCGCCTCCGGCGTCACGCCGAGCCTCGCCGACTTCACGGCCGCGCTCACCGAGGTGTGCCGCTCGCTGGCGGTCCAGCTGCTCGCCGACGCCGAGGGTGCCGACCACGAGATCGCGATCACCACCGTCAACGCGGCCACCGAGGACGACGCGGTCGAGGTCGGCCGCAGCGTCGCGCGGAGCAACCTGTTCAAGGCGGCCGTCTTCGGCAAGGACCCCAACTGGGGCCGGGTCCTCGCGTCCGTCGGTACGACGTCCGCCGCGTTCGACCCCGCGGACCTCGATGTCGCCATGAACGGGGTCTGGGTGTGCCGCAACAGCACCCCCGCCGAGGACCCGTCGCTCGTCGACCTGTCCGGCCGCACGGTCACCGTCACTATCGACCTCAAGGCCGGCGACGCCCAGGCCACGGTCTGGACCAACGACCTCACCCACGCCTACGTCCACGAGAACAGCGCGTACTCCTCATGACCGCCCACACCGACGAGCAGGGTCCTGGCAAGCCCGACCCGTTCAAGGCCGAGACCCTCGCCGGAGCGCTGCCCTGGCTCAAGGCCTACCACGGCAAGATCGTCGTCATCAAGTACGGCGGCAACGCGATGACGGACGACACCCTCAAGCGCGCGTTCGCCGAGGACATCGCGTTCCTGCGCTTCGCCGGCTTCCGGCCGGTCGTCGTCCACGGCGGCGGACCGCAGATCTCCCAGATGCTCGGCCGTCTCGGCATCGAGTCCGAGTTCCGCGGCGGCCTGCGGGTCACCACGCCCGAGGCGATGGACGTCGTCCGCATGGTGTTGGTCGGCCAGGTCCAGCGCGAGCTGGTCGGCCTGATCAACGAGCACGGGCCGCTCGCCGTCGGCCTGTCCGGTGAGGACGCCGGCCTCTTCACGGCCGAGCAGACCGGCACCGTCGTCGACGGCGAGGAGGTCGATCTCGGCCTGGTCGGCGAGGTCGCCCAGGTGCGGCCCGAGGCGGTCCTCGACCTCATCGAGGCCGGCCGGATCCCGGTCGTCTCCAGCGTCGCACCCGACGTCGACGGCGTCGTCCACAACGTCAACGCGGACTCCGCGGCCGCCTCGCTGGCCGCCGCACTCGGCGCCGAGAAGCTGCTCGTCCTCACCGACGTCGAGGGCCTCTACCTCGACTGGCCGGACCCCGAGGAGGTCATCGGCGAGATCAGCCCCGAGGCGCTGGAGGAGATCCTCCCGTCGCTGGCCAGCGGCATGATCCCCAAGATGAGCGCGTGCCTGCAGGCGGTGCGCGACGGCGTCAAGCGCGCGACCGTCGTCGACGGCCGCCAGGCCCACGCCGTCCTGCTCGAGCTCTTCACCGACGAGGGCGTCGGCACCCAGGTGCTGCCCGGCGTCACCACCAAGACCCGCAAGGCAAGGGAAACCCTGAAGTGACCGCCACCAACGCCGAGTGGACCGAGCGCTACGCCGGCTCCCTCATGAACACCTTCGGCCCGCCCAAGACCGTCCTGGTCAAGGGTGAGGGCACCCACGTGTGGGACGCCGACGGCCGTGAGTACGTCGACCTGCTCGGTGGCATCGCCGTCAATGCGCTCGGTCATGCTCACCCCAGGCTCGTCGCCGCCGTCACCGAGCAGCTGCAGACGCTCGGCCACATCTCCAACTTCTTCGCCAGCGGGCCGCAGATCACCCTCGCGGAGCGGCTCGCCGCGCTGCTCGGCACCGAGGCCCGGGTGTTCTTCACGAACTCCGGCACGGAGGCCAACGAGGCGGCGTTCAAGCTGACCCGTCGCACCGGCCGCACCAGGATCGTCGCGACCGAGGGCTCCTTCCACGGCCGCACCATGGGTGCGCTCGCGCTGACGTCGAAGCCGGCCTACCGCGAGCCCTTCGAGCCGCTGCCCGGCGACGTCGTCTTCGTCCCGTACGGCGACGTCGCCGCGCTCGAGGCCGCCGTCGACCACGACACGGCGGCCGTCCTGGTCGAGCCGGTCCAGGGGGAGGCCGGCGTCATCGTCCCGCCGAGGGGCTACCTGCCGGCCGCGCAGCGGATCGCCCACGAGAACGGCGCCCTGCTCTGGCTGGACGAGATCCAGACCGGTGTCGGGCGGATGGGCACCTGGTTCGCCCACCAGAACCCCGCACTGGTCGACGCCCCGGTGGTGCCCGACATCGTCACGCTCGCCAAGGGCCTGGCCGGCGGGATCCCGATCGGTGCGTGCCTGGCCACCCACGGCTCCGGCAAGCTGCTCGACCCCGGCAACCACGGCACCACCTTCGGTGGCAACCCGGTCGCCGCGGCGGCGGCGCTGGCGGTCCTCGACGTGATCGAGGACGACGATCTGCTGGCCCACGCGACCGCACAGGGGGAGCGGCTCCGCAAGGCGGCCGCTGCGGACCCCCGCGTGGTCGAGACGCGCGGCGCGGGCCTCCTCGTCGGGCTGACGCTGACCGAGCCGAAGGCGGCCGAGGTGGTCACCTCCGCGCAGGATGCCGGCTTCCTCATCAATGCCGCGACCCCGGAGCGGATCCGGATGGCGCCGCCGTTGAACCTCGCCGACGTCGACCTCGACGCGTTCGCCGCCGCGTGGGCAGGGATCCTCGACCAGGCGGGAGTGGGCGCATGAGCATCCGCTCCTTCCTCCGCGACGACGACCTGACCCCGGCCGAGCAGGCGGAGGTCCTCGACCTGGCGGCGAGGCTCAAGGCCGAGCCCTACGACCACCAGCCGCTGGCCGGCCCCCGCACGGTGGCGATGATCTTCGACAAGCCGACCCTGCGCACCCAGGCGTCCTTCGCGGCCGGCATCGCCGAGCTCGGCGGACACCCGATGCTCGTCGACGGCACGCTCGCCGGCATCGGCAAGCGGGAGTCCGTCGCCGACGTCGCCCGGGTGCTCGGTCGTCAGGCCGCGCAGATCGTCTGGCGCACCTATGCGCAGACCGATCTCGACGAGATGGCGTCCTACGCCGGCGTCCCGGTCGTCAATGCGCTCACCGACGAGTTCCACCCCTGTCAGCTGCTCGCCGACCTGCTCACGATCCGGGAGCACAAGGCGCCGGAGGGGAAGAGTCTCGCCGGGCTGACTGCCGCCTTCCTCGGGGACGGCGCCTGCAACATGGGCAACTCGTGGCTGCTCGCCGGCGCCACCGCGGGGATGCACGTGCGGATCAGCGGCCCGGAGGGCTACGTCCCCGACACCGCGATGTTCGCGCGCGCCAACGAGATCGGCGCCGCCACCGGCGGCTCAGGGTCCGCGGTCGCCGACCCGGTCGCCGCCGTCACGGGCGCGGACGTCGTGATCACCGACACCTGGGTCTCGATGGGCAAGGAGGACGAGGCCGCCGAGCGTCGCGCCGTCTTCGGTCCCTGGTCGGTCACATCGGACCTCGTCGCCGCCGCCGAGGACGACGCGATCGTGCTGCACTGCCTGCCGGCGTACCGCGGGATGGAGATCGCCGCCGAGGTCCTCGACGGCCCGCGGAGCGTCGTGTGGGACGAGGCCGAGAACCGCCGCCACGCCCAGAAGGCCGTCATGACCTGGCTCGAGAGCAAGCGGACCTGACATGCACGAGCACGCCCTGACCCCCGTGACCAAGAGTGCCCGGCAGGCGCTCGTCGTCGAGCTGCTGGAGACCCGCGAGGTGCGGTCCCAGTCGGAGCTCGCCGACCTGCTGAGCGGTCGGGGCGTGCACGTCACCCAGGCCACGTTGAGCCGCGACCTCGTCGAGCTCGACGCGGTCCGGGTGCGTTCGGCGAGTGGCGCCCTCGTGTACGCCGTCCCCGCCGAGGGCGGTGACCGATCGCCCGTCACCGGGGAGAGCGCCGCATCTCAGCACCGGCTGTCCCGGCTGGCCTCCGAGCTGCTGGTCAGCGCCGAGGCCAGCGCCAACCTCGTCGTCCTGCGCACGCCGCCGGGCGCGGCGCAGTTCCTGGCCAGCGCGATCGACAAGGTCGAGCTCTCCGATGTACTGGGGAGCATCGCCGGCGACGACACTGTGCTCGTGATCGGGCGCGACCCCGCCGGGGGAGACGCCCTGGCCCGCAAGTTCACCGCACTCGCCGAAGGCGGACACTCGAAAGGAACCATCAGTTGAGCAAGGTCCTGACCTCCCTTCCCCGGGGGGAGCGCGTCGGCATCGCCTTCTCCGGCGGCCTCGACACCTCCGTCGCGGTTGCGTGGATGCGTGACAAGGGTGCGATCCCGTGCACCTACACCGCCGACATCGGACAGCCCGACGAGCCGGACGTCGCCGGCGTCGCTGTCCGCGCCCGCGAGTACGGCGCGGAGATCGCCCGCGCCGTCGACATCAAGCCCCAGCTGGTCGAGGAGGGTCTCGCCGCCCTGGCCTGCGGTGCCTTCCACATCCGCTCCGGCGCCAGGGCCTACTTCAACACGACGCCGCTCGGCCGGGCCGTCACCGGCACGATGCTGGTGCGTGCGATGCAGGCCGACGACGTCAACATCTGGGGCGACGGCTCGACCTACAAGGGCAACGACATCGAGCGGTTCTACCGCTACGGCCTGATGGCCAACCCGGAGCTGCGGATCTACAAGCCGTGGCTCGACGCCGACTTCGTCGCCGAGCTCGGCGGCCGGCACGAGATGAGTGAGTGGCTGGTCGCGCACGGCCTGCCCTACCGCGACTCGATCGAGAAGGCGTACTCCACCGACGCCAACATCTGGGGCGCCACCCACGAGGCCAAGACCCTGGAGCACCTCGACGTCTCGCTGGAGATCGTCGAGCCGATCATGGGCGTGAAGTTCTGGGACCCCTCGGTCGCGATCGAGACCGAGGACGTGACGGTCACCTTCGAGGCCGGCCGTCCGGTCGCCCTCAACGGCACGCGCTACGACGACGCCGTCGCACTCGTCACGGAGGCCAACGTGATCGGCGGTCGGCACGGCCTGGGCATGTCCGACCAGATCGAGAACCGGATCATCGAGGCCAAGTCCCGCGGCATCTACGAGGCGCCCGGCATGGCGCTGCTGTTCGCGGCGTACGAGCGGCTGCTCAACGCGGTCCACAACGAGGACACGCTCGCCAACTACCACCTCGAGGGACGCAAGCTCGGCCGGCTGCTCTACGAGGGCCGCTGGCTCGACCCGCAGGCGCTCATGCTGCGCGAGTCGATCCAGCGCTGGATCGCCTCCCTCGTCACCGGCACCGTCACGCTGCGGCTGCGCCGCGGCGACGACTACACCATCCTCAAGACCGAGGGCTCCCACTTCTCCTACCACCCGGAGAAGCTCTCGATGGAGCGCGTAGAGAACGCCGCCTTCGGCCCGACCGACCGGATCGGTCAGCTGACGATGCGCAACCTCGACATCGCCGACAGCCGGGCCAAGCTCGAGCTGTACGCCGCCCAGCCGCTCGACCAGGGCACCGTCCTCGTCGAGCACGGGACCCTGTTCGGAGAGCTGCCGGCGGGCGGCTACGACCAGATCACGGCCAATCCCGACGGCGGTGACGAGGGCGAGGCGATCCTCGAGGAGGCAGCCATGGAGCTCGGAACCGACTGACATGGGCGGACCACTCGGGGCGGGCGAGCCGACCCGGCGCACGGTGGCGCGGGTGCTCCCTGTCAGCAGCGAGGGCACCGTGCTGCTGCTGCTCGGGTGCGATCCGGCACTGCCGGAGGTGCGCTACTGGTTCACCATCGGGGGCGCGATCGACAAGGGGGAGTCCCTCGCCGAGGCCGGCGCCCGGGAGCTGCGCGAGGAGACCGGCATCGCCGTACCTGCCGAACGGCTCGGCGAGCCGTTCGGCACCTTCGAGGTGGCCTTCTCCTGGGACGGGCGCGACTACGTCAACGAGTCGACGCTGTTCGCGCTCGCCCTGGAGGAGACGCCCGTCAGCTTCGATGGCCTCGACCGGCTCGAGTCGCTCTCGATCTTCGACGCGGCCTGGTGGGCACCCGACGATCTCGACCACGACGGCGGCGCGGTGGACCCGCGGCTGATCGACCAGATGCGGGCGGCGATCGCGCACGTCCGGGGAGGAACCTGATGAGTACCAACACCGGCAAGCTGTGGGGCGGCCGCTTCGAGGGCGGTCCCTCGCCGGAGCTCGACGCGCTGTCCCGCTCGACCCATTTCGACTGGCGACTCGGCCTCTACGACATCGCCGGCTCCCACGCCCACGCCAAGGCGCTCGCCGCGGCCGGACTGCTGACCGCCGCCGAGGAGGCCGAGCTGCACCGCGGTCTGGACGCGCTCGCCGCCCGATTCACCGACGGATCCCTTCGGCCGGACCCGTCCGACGAGGATGTCCACGGCGCCCTCGAGCGGCTCCTCATCGAGGAGGTCGGCCCCGATGTCGGTGGCAAGCTCCGCGCCGGACGCTCGCGCAACGACCAGATCGCCACGCTCTTCCGGTGCTATCTGCTCGACCACGCGGACGCCGTGTCGGGTCTGGTGCTCGACCTGGTCGAGGCCCTCGCGGGTCAGGCCGAGCTGCACCTGACCTCGGTCGCCGGGGGACCGGCGATCATGCCGGGCCGCACGCACCTGCAGCACGCCCAGCCCGTGCTGCTTTCGCACCATCTGCTCGCCCACGCCTGGGCCCTGCTCCGCGACGTCGAGCGCGTCGCCGACTGGCGGCGGCGCGTGGCGGGCGACTCGCCGTACGGCTCCGGCGCGCTGGCGGGGCAGAGCCTGGGGCTCGATCCCGAGTTGGTCGCCCGGGAGCTGGGCTTCACCGGGTCCACGGCGAACTCCATCGACGGCACGGCGTCTCGTGACTTCGTCGCCGAGTTCGCCTTCGTCGCCGCGCAGACCGGGATCGACATCAGCCGGATCGCCGAGGAGATCATCCTCTGGGCGACCAAGGAGTTCGGCTTCGTGACGCTCCACGACTCCTGGTCGACGGGGTCGAGCATCATGCCCCAGAAGAAGAACCCGGACATCTCCGAGCTCGCCCGGGGGAAGGCCGGCCGCCTGGTCGGCAACCTCACCGGCCTGCTGACCACGCTCAAAGCGCTCCCGCTCGCCTACAACCGGGACCTGCAGGAGGACAAGGAGCCGGTCTTCGACTCGGTCGACACCCTCGAGGTGCTGCTCCCCGCGTTCACCGGCCAGGTCGCGACCCTGGTCTTCGACACCGATCGGATGGGGGAGCTGGCTCCGCAGGGCTTCTCCCTCGCCACCGACATCGCGGAGTGGCTGGTGAAGCAGGGCGTCCCGTTCCGGGTCGCCCACGAGCTTGCCGGCGCGTGCGTCCGCGAGTGCGAGGGCCGCGGCATCGAGCTCGACGAGCTCACCGACGACCAGTTCGCGGCGATCTCACCCCACCTGACACCCGAGGTGCGCACCGTCCTGACCGCCGAGGGATCGGTCGCGTCGCGTGACGGCCGCGGCGGCACGGCTCCCGCGCGGGTGGTCGAACAGCTCGCTGACCTGCGCAAACGCGTTCACGAGGCGCGCGCCGGACGCTGAGGGCCACCCCGATTTGCAACGAGGGGGACAGGTGCTGTTAATGTTCATCTCGTTGCGGGGAACGCAGCGAAAACCTCCGGGGCAAGGCCCCAAAGACGAGGGTTTCACTGTGTCCGCAGCAGGGTTCAGGCCCAGGTCGGAGGCTCCGGAAGCTCGGAGTTGACTGCCAGGGTCCGGTCCAGTAACGTTTCACAGGTTGCCCCGCGACCGAGTGCCCGACAGGGCCCGAGGCGCGAGTGCGTGTGATGTTTGAGAACTCAACAGTGTGTCATGCATAGATTGTTGTGACGTTTGTGTGCGTCTGGCTCTGTGTTGATGGATTCCTTCGGGGGTTTGGATTCTGGGGTTGGGCGTGTGTTTTCGGC
>NZ_JAHTLF010000015.1 GCF_024614185.1 Nocardioides carbamazepini | reverse complement strand
AGTTACGGCGGCCATAGCGGCAGGGAAACACCCGGTCCCATCCCGAACCCGGAAGTTAAGCCTGCCAGCGCCGATGGTACTGCAACCGCGAGGATGTGGGAGAGTAGGACGCCGCCGGACAAACATTCAGGTAGGGGCCACCCATCGGGTGGCCCCTACGCTGTTTTGCACCTAGATTCCTCAATAGCGACCTCGACTCCCAGGAGACAACGTGGCAGACCAGCGTGGCCGTCGTGACGGCGCGGGCGCTCCCCGGAAGGGCGGCGGCCCCCGACAGGGAGGTGCTCCCCGGAAGGGTACGAGCGCCCGGAGCGGTGGCGGCAGGAGTGGCGACGACCGCAAGCCCTACGACCGCAAGCCGAGCAGCGAACGCCAGCCCCCGGGCGGCCGCAAGCCCGCCGGCCACGGCGGGGGGAAGCCGGCATCGGACAACCGGCGTGGGCCGCGTGCGGAGTCGGATCGCAAGCCTCGCTTCGACGGTGCCGATCGCACGGAGAAGCAGGCGGTCTACGACGGCCCTCCGCTGCCCGAGGATGTCAGCGGCGCGGAGCTGAGCGCCTCGGTCCGGGCCCACCTCAAGGGCCTCCCGGAGAAGCTGGCGGCGCGCGTCGCGCGGCACATGGCTGCCGCCGGCCAGCTGGTCGACGATGATCCGGAGACCGCCTACCAGCACACGCTGGCTGCCAAGGCGCGCGCGCCGCGGATCGCGGTGGTCCGTGAGGCCGTCGGCGAGGCGGCCTACGCCGCCGGCCACTACGCCGAGGCGCTCGCCGAGCTCCGGGCGGCCAAACGGATGAACGGTGCCACGGCGTACCTGCCGATCATGGCGGACTGTCATCGCGCGCTCGGCAACCCGACCCGGGCGCTCGAGCTCGCCAAGAGCCCGTCCGTCGTGAAGTTCGTCCCCGCAGCCAAGGCGGAGATGACGCTGGTCGAGGCGGGGGCCCGTCGGGACCTGGGACAGCTCGACGCCGCGCTGCGCACCCTCGAGGTGGCGCCGCTGAACAGCAAGAGCCGGGAGTCGTGGGTGGCGCGACTGCGCTACGCCTACGCCGACACGCTGGAGGAGGCGGGGCGGCTGAACGACGCCCTGACCTGGTTCCACAAGACGAACGCGATCGACTCCGAGGAGATCACCGACGCGGCCGACCGTGCCGAGGCGCTGGAGAAGCGCATCGAGCGGGAGTGACGAACCCGCCGGGCGCGCTCAGGGTCGCCCGGCGATCGTCACGATCGCCTGCTGGTGGCCCGCCGGCTGGGTGTCCCACCGGATGTCCTCGCGGTAGGCGATCCGGACCTGGTCGACCACGGCGAGGGCGGCCTCGGCGGACTCGACCTTCACCACGATCGAGTCCCCGCCGACGAGGCGCTGTCCCTCCGGATTGACCAGGTCGCTGCAGAACTGCTCGGGCTGGGTGGTCACCCCGATCGTGCCACGGCGGCAGAGCAGCGGGGTGACTTCCAGCTTGACGTCGCTGGTCGTGCGGACCCTGACCCCGGAGATCCGGATGGTCCGGCCGAGGTCGGAGGGCGCGGCGAACATGCCGACATACAGCGGTGTCCCGACGACACCGTTGGCGTTGACGACCTTCTTGGTCACGGGCAGCCGCTCCGGTGTCGTCGCGTACCAGACGAGCCAGGTCAGGACGAGGGCGAGAGCCACGGCGAGCAGGCCGATGCGCCAGCCGCGCGACTGGAACGACGGCCGCGGAACCCGCGGGGTGCCGAGGCCGTCGCCGGAGCGCTGTCGTCCGGGGCGTACGGCGCGACGTCGGCCCGGTGCGGGCGCGCTGCTGGGCGCGGTTCCTCCGTCGGTCATGGCCGAAGCGTAGGACACCGGCAGCGGCACGTGTCGCACCTGTCACACTCCTGCGCATGACGTTCCCGGCGCCGCGCATCCCGGAGCAGCCCAGGCGCCCCACCCTCGAGGGCAGCGTCGCCGTACGCGACGGCCGGCGGCTCAGTTTCGCGGAGTACGGGTCGCCGCGCGGTCCGGCCGTCGTCTGGATGCACGGCACGCCCGGGGCGCGACGTCAGATCCCCGTCGACGCCCGTGCGTACGCCGAGGAGGCCGGTGTCCGGATCATCGGCATCGACCGTCCCGGCATCGGGTCCTCGACGCCGCACCTGTACGAGAACATCGTCGACTGGGTCGCCGACCTCACGCTGCTGCTGGACGCCCTGGCGGTCGAGACATTGCGGGTGATCGGCCTGTCCGGTGGCGGCCCCTATGCGCTGGCGGCCGGCGCAGCGCTGCCGGAGCGGGTGTGCGGGGTCGGTGTGCTCGGGGGAGTGGCGCCCACGCGCGGGCCGGACGCGGCGGAGGGTGGGATCATCCAGCTCGCCGTGCACGCCGCGCCGCTCCTGGCACTCGCCCGGGTGCCACTGGGGGTGGCCCTGACCGGCGCCATCCGCACGGTCAGGCCGCTGGCCGGCCCGGCGCTGGACCTCTACGCGGCGGTGCAGCCCCCGGGCGACCGGAACCTGCTGGGACGCCCGGAGTTCAAGGCGATGTTCCTCGACGATCTGCTCAACGGCAGTCGGTTCCAGACGTCGGCCCCGCTGGCCGACCTGCTGCTCTTCACCCGCGAGTGGGGCTTCGGGCTGGCCGAGGTCGACGTACCGGTCCGCTGGTGGCACGGCGACGACGACCACATCGTGCCGTTCCGCCACGGTCAGCACTGCGTCGACCGGCTCCCCGACGCGACCATGACCACGATCGACGGCGAGAGCCATCTGGGCGGTCTGGGCATCGGACGAGCGGTCCTGGCCGAGCTGCTCGCTCTCGGCGCCTGACCACGCCGGGCGGGTGATGCCGGACACGCGGACGTGGCGCTGGTGTCGGGCCGTCCCATGGGCCACAATGGGAGCACAACATCACAGGTGTCACTCAGCAGGCGGTGCCCGCACACGCTCGCGACTCCGACACCTCCGTCGAGACCGCTGGGGAAGGCGTATCTCACGCCGGAGGTAGGAAGAAGCGAGGGTTCGTGGTGACCGGAAGCATGAGTGCAGCCAGGGGCGTGTTCTACGTCCACTCCGCGCCGTCCGCGCTGTGCCCGCACATCGAGTGGGCGGTGGGCGGCGTACTCGGCGTGCCCGTCAACCCCGACTGGACGCCGCAGCCGGCGCAGTCGGGCACCTACCGCGCCGAGTTCTCGTGGTCCGGCAAGGTCGGTGCGGCCGCGGAGATGGCCTCCGCGCTGCGCGGCTGGAACCACCTGCGCTTCGAGGTGACCGAGGAGCCGACCTCGTCCACCGAGGGCGCCCGGTTCTCCTACACGCCCGACCTCGGCGTCTTCCACGCCGTGATGGGACTGCACGGCGACATCATGATCCCCGAGGACCGGCTCAAGGCGTCCGTCGTCCGTGCCGCGCTCGGCGAGGTCACGCTCGAGAACGAGATCGACAAGCTCCTGGGCAAGCCCTGGGACGACGAGCTGGAGACCTTCCGGCATGCCGGCGAGGGTGCTCCCGTCCGCTGGCTGCACCAGGTGGTCTGAGCACGCACCGCAGCAACCCGAAAGCGCCCCGGCTCAGTCGAGCCGGGGCGCCTTCATTTTGGGGGAGCAATCCGAAGTCAGGGCCGCTGGACGGGAGGTGTTCCAACGGCCCTGGAACGAGGAGCGCGGTGAGGCGCTGGGATCGCGGCAGCGAGAGCCTCCGTCAGGAGGGCGACCCGAAGACGACGGCTACGTTGGCGCCGCCGAACCCGAAGGAGTTGTTGATGGCTGCGATGTCGCCGAGCGGCAGGTCGCGCGGCTTGGTGGCGACGTCGAGCTCGACCCGAGGGTCCTGCTCGTCGAGGTTGATCGTCGGGGGCGCGGTCCGGTGGTGGATCGCGAGGACCGTCGCGACCGCCTCGAGCGCGCCGGCACCGCCGAGCAGGTGTCCGGTCATCGACTTGGTGGCCGAGACGACGAGGTCGTCGGCGGCCGAGCCGAGTACGGCGTGCAGCATCAGCGACTCGGCGACGTCGCCCTGCGGGGTCGAGGTCGCGTGGGCGTTGACGTGGGCGATGTCGCCGGGAGACACGTCGGCGTCCTTGACGGCGGCGCGGATGGCGCGGGCGCCGCCACGGCCGGCGGGGTCGGGCTGCGCGATGTCGTGGGCGTCGGCAGTGATGCCGGTGCCGAGCACCTCGGCATAGATCCGTGCGCCGCGGGCCTGGGCGTGCTCGAGCGACTCCAGCACGAGGGCGCCGGCGCCCTCGCCGAGGACGAAGCCGTCGCGGCCGGTGTCGAACGGACGTGAGACCTTGGTCGGGTCGCCGTCGTTCTTCGACAGCGCCATCATGTTCGCGAAGGCCGCGATCGGCAGCGGGTGGATCGCCGCCTCCGTGCCGCCGGCGATCGCGACGTCGACCCGGCCCAGCCGGATCTGGTCGGCAGCGAGGGACACCGCCTCGTTGCCCGACGCGCAGGCCGAGACCGGCGTGTTCACCGGGCCACGCGCACCGAGCTTGAGGCTGATGGTCGCGGCCGGGGCGTTGGCCATCAGCATCGGGACGGCGATCGGGGAGACCCGGCGCGGACCCTTCTCGAGCAGGACCGAGTGGTTGGACAGCAGCGTGTGCACGCCGCCGATGCCCGAGGCGAAGGCGACGCCGAAGCGGTCGCCGTCGAGGGCGCCGGACTCGCGGGCGGCCTCCAGCCCGGAGTCGGCCCAGGCCTCGAGGGCCGCGATCAGCGCGAACTGCGACGAACGGTCGAGGCGGCGGGCCACGACGCGGTCGAGGACCTCGGCGGGGTCGACGGCGGCGGTGGCGCCGATGGTCACGGGGAGACCGTCAGCCATGTCGCCGAGGGGGCGGACCCCCGAGCGACCGGCGAGGAGGCCCTCCCAGGTGCTGGCGACATCGCCGCCGAGCGGGCTGGTGGTGCCCAGGCCGGTGACGACGACACGAGTGCGGGACATGGCTGTCGGTCTCCCTAGTGAGTCAGTGGATCAGATGATCAGGCGGCGCGGTTGCGCTCGATGTAGGCGACAGCGTCGCCGACGGTCTTGAGGTTCTTGACCTCGTCGTCGGGGATGGTGACGCCGAACTTCTCCTCGGCCTCGACGACGACCTCGACCATCGAGAGCGAGTCGACATCCAGGTCGTCGCTGAAGGACTTGTCCAGCTGCACGCTGTCGGCCGGGATGCCGGCGACCTCGTTGACGATCTCGGCGAGGGCGGCGCGGATCTCTTCGGTGCTCATTCTTCGTGTTCTCCCGTGGTTGATGGGTGTGCTGGGTGGTGCGGATACGTGGGCGGGCGCCGAGGCCCGTCAGGGGATGACGACGACCTGCGCGGCGTACGACAGGCCGGCGCCGAAGGCGATGAGGAGCGCGACGTCGCCGGACTTCGCGTCGCCGTCCTCCATCATCCGGTCCAGCGCCATTGGGACCGAGGCCGCCGAGGTGTTGCCCGCGTCGATGATGTCGCGGGCGATCCGTACGGAGTCGGGCAGCCGCAGCGAGCGGGCCATCGCGTCGGTGATCCGGTTGTTGGCCTGGTGCGGGATGAAGCAGTCGAGCTCGTCGACGGTGATCCCCGCCCGGTCGAGGGCCTGCTGGGCGACCTTCGCCATCCCGTAGGAGGCCCACCGGAAGACCTCGCTGCCCTTCATCGTGATCGCGGCCTGACGGAGGTCACCGGAGGCGACGACCTCCTTCCAGTCCCGGCGCGACCTGATGTGGTCGTAGTGCTCGCCGTCGGACCCCCAGACGACCGGGCCGATGCCGGGCTGGTCGGCGGGGCCCACGACCACCGCACCCGCGCCGTCGGCGAAGATGAAGGCAGACCCGCGGTCGGTGGGGTCGGTGATGTCGGAGAGCTTCTCGACGCCGATCACCAGCACGTGGCGCGCGGTGCCGCCGCGGACCATGTCGTTGGCGAGGGCGACGCCGTGGCAGAAGCCGGCACAGGCGGCCGAGATGTCGAAGGCGGCCGGCTGCGCCGCGCCGAGCTCGTGGGCGATCATGGCCGCGGCGGACGGCAGCTGCATCAGGTGGCTGACGGTCGCGACGATGACGGCGTCGACCTGCTGCACGTCGACACCGGCGCGGTCCAGCGCCAGCTTCGACGCCTCGACCGACATCGACACCACCGTCTCGGACTCACCGGCGATCCCGCGGGTGCGGATGCCCGAGCGCTGCTGGACCCACTCGTCACTGGAGTCGATCGCGTCGACGATCTCGGCGTTGGGAACCACGCGGATCGGCCGGTAGGCACCGACGCCGAGGATCGCGGCCTGCGCCGAGAGGGACTCGACCTGGAGGCCGCTCATGCGGGCACCACCTCGGGGTGGGCGGCCGCGGCGTGCCGCTCGCAGAAGGCGCGGGCCTCGTCGAGCTGCTCGGGGCCGGCGAGGGCAAGGGTCTCGACGCTCAGGTCGCGACCACGGAAGTAGCGCTTGGCGATGCCGGTCAGGGTGCCGGCCGGCGGCAGCTCCAGGATGCCCGTCACACCCAGGTCGGCCATCGTTTCCAAGCACAGGTCCCACCGCACCGGGCGGGCGATCTGGCCCACGATCCGGTCCAGCGCGTCGCGGCCGTCGCGGACCACGGTGCCGTCGGAGTTCGTGATGAAGGGGGTCCGCGCGCCGTGGACGGAGACCGACCGGGCGAGGCCGGCCACGTGGTCGACGGCGGGCGCCATGTGCGAGGAGTGGAACGCGCCGGCGACCGACAGCGAGCGCAGCCGGGCGCCCTGGGGCGGGTTGTCGGCGAACGCCGCGAGCTGCTCGGTCGTTCCGGCGGCGACGATCTGGCCGGGGCCGTTGTCGTTGGCGGCCGTCAGCCCCTGGGCGGCGATCGCGGCGAGGACGCCGTCCCGGTCACCGCCGAGGACGGCGGTCATGCCGGTCGGGGTGACGGCGGCCGCGTCGGCCATCGCGTTGCCCCGCTCCCGGACCAGGACCATGGCCTGCTCGGCGGTGATCACGCCGGCGCCGACGGCGGCGGTGATCTCACCGACGCTGTGCCCGGCGACCGCGCCTGCCGAGGCGGCCAGCCGCTGGGCGGCGACCAGGCCGGCGGCGACCAGCAGCGGTTGCGCGATCTTCGTGTCGCGGATGGTGTCTTCGTCGGCCGCGGTGCCGTAGTGGGCCAGGTCGAGCCCGGCCACAGCGGAGAGCCAGTCGACGTATGCCGCGACGGCCGGGTCCTCCAGCCATGGGGAGAGGAAGCCTGGGGTCTGCGCGCCTTGTCCGGGGGCCACGATCACGAGCACACCTCCAGCCTGCCGTCCGGGTGGTGAGGACCGCGCCTGCACCGTCCACGAACTTGTCGGCCCGACCTTGTGGGAGTCCTACAAGGCGGGCGAGACCGTGGCCGGGCTGGTGAGGGAACCGGCCGGCTCAGCCGCCCTGTCGGCCCAGCACCAGCGCGAGCTGGAGGGTGAGTGCGTCACGGGGGACCGAGGGGGTGAGTCCGGTGAGGTCGGCGATCTGGCCCAGGCGGTAGCGCACGGTGTTGGCGTGCACGAACAGCGAGCGGGCGGTGGCCTCGATGCCGCCGCCGTTGGCGAAGTAGGCCACGAGGGTCTCGACGAGCTCGCCCCGGGAGTCGTCGAGAGGGCGGTAGACGTCGTCGACGGCCTCGAGCCGGGCGAGAGCGTCGCCGGCGAGGATCCGCTCGGGGAGCAGGTCGTGGGCGGAGACCGGCCGAGGTGCGTCCGGCCAGCCGACCGCCGCGCGCAGCGCGTCCAGCGCGACCCGGGCCGAGAGGTGGGCGTGGGCGAGGTCGGCCGCGGTCGGGCCGACCACGACCGCGCCCTCGCCGAACAGGTGGGCGACGGAGCTCGCGTCCTTCTCGAGCTGGTCGACACCACCGAGGATGACGACGAGCAGGTGGCCCTGCACGGCGCTGAGCGCGTCCAGGCCGTGCTCCCGGGCCGCGCGCCGGACGTCATCGAAGACCCCGGTCGCGGCGCCCGACGCCTCGGGTGGAGCAGTGCCGACGACCACGGCCACCTCGCCGCGCGAGGACCAGCCGACCGCGCTGGCGCGCGACAGGACGGCCTCGTCGGTCTCGGCACGGAGCACGGCGTCGACGGCGAGCGCCTCGAGGCGGGCGTCCCAGCGACCCCGGACCTCGGCCGCGCGGGCGTAGACCTCGGCGGTGGCGAAAGCGACCTCGCGGCCGTAGCGCAGGACGGCGGCGTGCACGTCGGGGAGCACCTCGGGAGCGAGCAGTCGCTCGATGTTGGCCTCGACCTCGTCGATGGTCAGCTTGATCAGCTCGACGGTCTGGTGCAGGTCGACCGTGCCGGCCATGGCCCGCGGCGCGGCGCCGAAGACCTGGCCGACCAGCGCGTGGTCCTGCGGGTCGGCCCCGCCGCCATCGGCGAACCAGTCCACGAAGCTCTTCACACCCGCCTGGACGATCATCCCGACGTACGACCGCTCCTCGGCGCTCAGGTCGCGGAACCAGGGCAGATCGGCATCCATCCGCGAGGTCGCCGCCGTGCTCAGGGAGCCGGTGGCTGCCCGCAGCTGCCGGGTGGCCTCGACCCGCTGCGCCGAACCGGTGGGGGACATGACGCCAGCCTATTGCGCCCCGCCCCGGCGACGACGCCGAGGCGGGGGTGTCGGGGGATCGGCCCACATGGTTGAATCGTGCACCGTTGCTAGCAGGAGTAAGCACCTGCTAGCCGATCGCGGAGGGAGCGCGGTGATGTCGGTGGGGGACGACGTCCAGTACGTCACGCTGCACGGCAAGCGCCGTGCGTACGTCCGCAAGGGCTCCGGCCCTGCCGTCCTGTTGCTGCACGGGCTCGCGTGCGACCACACGACGTGGGCCTCGGTGATCGACGAGCTGGCCGAGCGCTACACGGTGATCGCGCCGGACCTGCTCGGGCACGGGCTGTCCGACAAGCCGCGAGCCGACTACACGCTCGGTGGATACGCCAACGGCATGCGTGACCTGCTCACCGTGCTCGGCATCGACAAGGTCACGGTCGTCGGCCACAGCTTCGGCGGCGGCGTCGCGATGCAGTTCGCCTACCAGTTCCCCGAGCGCACCCAGCGGGTGATGCTCGTGTCGACCGGCGGTCTCGGCCCCGAGGTGACGCCGATGATCAGGCTGATCCAGGTCCCCGGCTGGTTCCGGGCCGTCGGGCTGCTGACGCTGCCCGGGATCCGCCATGTCGAGACCTTCGCCCTGCGTACGGCGTCCGGTCGTCTCACGTTCGGACCCCTGCGCAAGTACACCCGCGACCTCGACGAGATCGCCGACATCGTCGAGTCCTGGAAGGACCGGCGCACCCGGTTCGCGATCCGCCACCTGGTCCGGGCCGTCATCGACTGGCGCGGTCAGATCGTGACCATGTCCGACCGCGCCTACCTCAGCGAGGCCATGCCGATGGCGGTCCTGTGGGGCGTCGAGGACCAGGTGATCCCGGTCGCGCACGCCGAGAACGCCCGGGCGCTGGCCCCCGACGTCCGGGTGGACGTGCTGGCGGACGCCGGCCACTTCCCGCACAAGGACCACCCCGAGGAGTTCGTGCGGCTGCTCGACGACTTCATCTCCACGACCGAGCCCGCGTCGTACAACCGGGCGCGGTTCCGGCGGATGCTCAAGGCCGGCGCGACGGCACCGCTCGGCCCGCTGGCCGCCGTCGCCGCCGCCGAGGCTCGTGACGAGGCCCGTGACGAGGCGGTCACCCCTGCCTGAGCGTCCGTGCTGACCACGCTCACGAGCGTCTTCTGCCTGCTCGCGGTCGTCCGCGCGCTGGATGCCGTGCACTTCTTCGGCGCGGTCGCGGAGGGCATCGTCGGCCTGCTGCGCACGCGCCGCTCGCTGGTGCTCGGGCTGGTGCTCCTGACGCTCGCGGCGTCGATGCTGATCACCAACGACATGGCGCTGCTGACACTGCTGCCGCTGACGGCCCTCACCCTGCGTGCGACCGGCAACGACGACCTGCTGGCGTTCGTCTTCGTGATGGAGACGGTCGCGGCCAACCTGGGCGGGATGATCACGCCCTTCGGCAGCCCGCAGAACCTGTACCTCTACCAGCACTACGCGCTCGGGATCGGCGACTTCCTGCGGATCATGGCGCTGCCGTTCGCGGCGTCCGCGGTCCTGATCGTGCTCGCCTGCCTGCCGGTACGACGCACCCCCCACGAGCCGGTGAGCTTCCCGCACCGGGTGGTGGTCGGCCGGACCGTGCTCTACCTCGCGCTGTTCGCGGTGACCGTCGCGATCGTGCTGCGGGTGCTGCCGTGGTGGGCCGGCCTCGGCGTCGTCGCTGTGCTGCTCGTCGCCGACCGGTCGGCCCTGGTGAAGGTCGACTACCTCCTCCTCGGGGTGCTCACCCTCTTCTTCGTGGTCGCCGAGGCCCTGGCCCAGGTGCCGAGCGTCGCCTCCGCCCTGGGTGGGCTGCTCGCCGCCGACCCGCTGCTGGTGAGCGCGCTGGCCAGCCAGGTGTTGTCGAACGTCCCGACGGCGGTGCTCGCGGCGCCCTTCACCGCCGAGCACGCGCAGCTGCTCGTCGGTGTCAACATCGGCGGGGTCGGCACGATCGTCGCGTCCCTGGCGAGCCTGATCACGCTGCGGCAGTACGCCGCGCTGCGGCCGGGGGAGACCGGCGGGTTCCTGCGGCTGTTCACCGCCGTCAACGTCGTGTTCCTGCTCGTCCTGCTGGTCGTCACCCGCGGGGCGGTCGCCGCCGGCTGGCTGTGACCGCCGTCGTCAGCCGCCGGGCCGGACGGCGTCTGACGACGGGACCAGGTCAGGCGTCGCCGCCCTCCTGGAGCACGCCGGAGACCGCGGTCGGGTCGTCGATGCGGTAGCGCTCGACGGCATCCTTGACCCGGCCGGGGTCGATCGCGCCGGCGTCGGCGAGCGCGGCGAGCGCCTGGACGACCACCGACTGCGCGTCGACCTGGAAGAAACGACGCGCGGCGGGCCGGGTGTCGGCGAAGCCGAAGCCGTCGGCGCCGAGGACGTGGTAGTCCGCCGGCACCCACTGCGCGATCTGCAGCGGGACCGCCGTCATGTAGTCCGAGACCGCCACGACCGGTGCCTGGGCCGCGTCGCCGCCGGCCAGCACCTCGGTGACGTACGGCGTCCGGTGGGCCTCGCCCGGGTGGAGGAGGTTCCACTTCGCGGCCGCGATGCCGTCGCGGGCCAGCTCGTTCCACGAGGTCACCGACCAGGTCTCGGCCCGGACCCCCCACTCCTCGGCGAGGATCCGCTTGGCCTCCTCGATCCACGGGAAGCCGACGCCCGAGGCGAGCAGGCGCACGGTCGGGCCGCTGCTGTCGGGGCCGCCGCCGGCCTCGCTGACGCGGTACATGCCCTTGAGCAGCCCGGCCACATCGAGTCCCTCGGGCTCGGCAGGCTGCGCGACCGGCTCGTTGTAGACGGTGATGTAGTAGATGACGTCCTCGCCGCGCGGGTGCTCGGCGCTGGCGCCGTACATCCGCTCCAGGCCGGCCCGCATCACGTGCCCGACCTCGTAGCCGAACGCGGGGTCGTAGTGGACGATCGCGGGGTTGGTGGCGGCCAGCAGCGGGGAATGGCCGTCGGCGTGCTGCAGGCCCTCGCCCGTGAGGGTCGTCCGGCCGGCGGTGGCGCCGATCAGGAAGCCGCGCGCGAGCTGGTCGGCCATCGCCCAGATGGAGTCGCCGGTCCGCTGGAAGCCGAACATCGAGTAGAAGATGTAGAACGGGATCATCGGCTCACCGTGTGTGGTGTACGCCGATCCGGCGGCGGTCGCCGAGGCCATCGCGCCGGCCTCGGAGATGCCCTCGTGGAGCATCTGGCCCTGCGCTGACATCTTGTACTGCAGCAGCATGTTGCGGTCGACGGACTCGAACTGCTGGCCGTGCGGGTCGTAGACCTTGGCCGACGGGAACATCGCGTCCATGCCGAAGGTGCGGTACTCGTCGGGCGCGATCGGGACGATCCGCTGCCCGATGCCCGGGTCCTTCATCCAGTCCTTGAGGAGCCGGACGGCGGCCATCGTGGTGGCGACCTTGTTGTTGCCGGCGCCCTTCTTCAGCTCGGCGTACACGCTGTCGCCGGGCAGGGTGAGCATCGTCGAGCGGTCGATGCGCCGGGGGATCGACCCGCCGAGCTGACGGCGTCGCTCCATCATGTACTCGATCTCGGGGGAGTCCGCGCCCGGGTGGAAGAACGGCGCGGCGCCCGTGGCCGCATAGGCCGACTCGAGGTCCCGGTCGCTGATCGGCAGGTAGAGCCGGTCGCGGAACTTCTTGAGGTCGTCCTGGGTCAGCTTCTTCATCTGGTGGGTGGCGTTCTTGCCCTCGAGGGCGTCGATC
Source organism: Nocardioides carbamazepini (assembly GCF_024614185.1). Taxonomy (GTDB): domain Bacteria; phylum Actinomycetota; class Actinomycetes; order Propionibacteriales; family Nocardioidaceae; genus Nocardioides; species Nocardioides carbamazepini. Next base: position 575,377 of record NZ_JAHTLF010000015.1, on the reverse strand, counting down.
GTCCAGCCCTTGACCGTGTGGGCCAGGATCACCGTCGGCTGGCCGACGTGCTTGGTGGCCGCGTCGAACGCGGCGTACACCTTGCGGTAGTCGTGACCGCCACGGGGCAGCTTCTCGATCTGCCGGTCGCTCATGTGCTCGACCATCGCGCGCAGCCTCGGGTCGGGACCGAAGAAGTGCTCGCGGTTGTAGGCGCCGCTCTCGACCGAGAAGGTCTGGAACGCGCCGTCCGGGGTGGAGTTCATCTGGTTGACCAGGACGCCGTCGACGTCGCGGGCGAGCAGGGCGTCCCACTCACGGCCCCAGATGACCTTGATGACGTTCCAGCCCGCGCCGCGGAAGTTGGCCTCGAGCTCCTGGATGATCTTGCCGTTGCCGGTCACCGGGCCGTCGAGCTGCTGCAGGTTGCAGTTGACGACCCAGGTCAGGTTGTCGAGCTCCTCGCGGGCCGCGATCCGGATGGCGCCGAGCGACTCGGGCTCGGCCATCTCGCCGTCGCCGAGGAAGGCCCAGACGTGCTGCTGGCCGGTGTCCTTGATGCCGCGGTTCTGCAGGTAGCGGTTGAACCGCGCCTGGTAGATCGAGTTGATGCCGGTGAGACCCATCGAGACCGTCGGGAACTCCCAGAAGTCCGGCATCAGCCGCGGGTGCGGGTACGACGGCAGGCCGGCGCCCTTGCCGTGCTGGACCTCCTGGCGGAAGCGGAACAGCTGCTCCTCGCTCAGCCGGCCCTCGAGGAAGGCGCGGGCGTAGATGCCCGGGGAGGCGTGACCCTGGATGAACAGCTGGTCACCGCCGCCCGGGTGCTCCTTGCCGCGGAAGAAGTGGTTGAAGCCGACCTCGTAGAGGCTCGCGCTGGACTGGTAGGTCGCGATGTGGCCACCGACCTCGAGCCCCTTGCGGTTGGCACTGGAGACCATCACCGCGGCGTTCCAGCGGATGAACGCCCGGATCCGGCGCTCGACGTCCTCGTCACCGGGGAACCACGGCTCGCGCTCGGGCGGGATGGTGTTGATGTAGTCGGTGCTGCGCAGCGCGGGCACGCCGACCTGGGCCTCGCGGGCCCGCTCCAGGAGCCGCAGCATGACGTAGCGGGCGCGCTCGCGGCCACGCTCGTCGACCAGCGCGTTGAACGAGTCGATCCAGTCCTGGGTCTCGTCGGGGTCGATGTCGGGCAGCTGGGTCGGCAGTCCCTCGTGGATGACCGAGGGAGTCGACGCCGCGCGTACGGCCGGGGTGGTGCCGTCGGAGTGGGTGTCGGAGGTCACGTACCCCATCGTTGCACCTCCTCGATGGGCAGAAAATCTACCCGTGGGTACAGGAACCGGGCCGTTCTGGGGCCGGAGGGTTGCGCCGCGGCCCCCGACTCCGCTGGACTACTCCCCAACCCGCGCACAGCGGGATGTTCGTCGTACCCGAAACCGTGGAGGAAAACACCGTGACTTCGACCGCCACCGGCGGCACCAGCGCATCCGGCCCGACCGGACCCGCCGAGAGGATGGGCCTCAAGCAGGGGCAGGTGGTCCAGGAGCTCGGCTGGGACAACGACTCCGATGACGAGCTGCGCGTCGCGATCGAGGACGCCATCGACAGCGACCTGGTCGACGGCGACTACGGCAATGTCGTCGACGCGGCCCTGTTGTGGTGGCGCAGCGACGACGGCGACCTGGTCGACGGTCTCGTCGACGCCCTCACCGATCTCGTCGGCGGCGGCGTGATCTGGCTGCTGACCCCGAAGATCGGGCGTCCCGGCGCCGTCGACGCGGCCGACATCGCCGAGGCGGCGCCCATCGCCGGGCTCTCCCAGACCACCGCCGCGGCCGTCAGCAAGGACTGGGCAGCGACTCGACTGGTGGCGCCGAAGTCGATCACCTGACCCGGTGGGCTTCAATAGAGCCATGGGGACGCTCGCCAACCGGCTCACCGGCCGGGTCAAGGACGCCGGTACCAGCCTCAAGATCCTGACCGAGTCGGGCATCGTCCGTCCCTACTCGCCGCTGGTCGTCGCCGGCATGGCCAACGCGCTGCGCCGGTGGAGCACCACGCCCGCGGGCGGGTTCAAGACCATCGCGCTGCGGATGCCGACGCAGACCGCGATCATCGACGAGCGCGGCTCGCTCACCTTCGGTGAGCTGCAGTCGCGCACCAACGCCCTCGCGCACGGGCTGCGCGCCCGCGGGGTGCGTCCCGGTGACGGCGTGGCGGTGATGTGCCGCAACCACCGGGGGTTCATCGAGGCGTCCATCGCGATCAGCAAGCTCGGTGCCGACGTGCTCTACCTCAACACCGCGTTCGCCGGCCCCCAGCTGGCCGACGTGATCGCGCGGGAGCAGCCGCGGGTCGTCGTCCACGACGAGGAGTTCGCCGACCTGCTCGCCGGCGCCGACATCGCCGACCGGGTGCTCGGGTGGACCGATGGCTCGCCGGGGGAGGACAGCCTGGAGGGCCTGATCGCGGCCGGCCTGACCGCCGGCCGGACCGACGACCTCGCGCCGCCCGCCGGCAAGGGCCGCACCATCATCCTGACCTCGGGCACGACCGGCACGCCGAAGGGCGCCCCGCGCCCCCAGGGCGGCCTGCCGGCGGCGATCTCGCTGCTGTCGCGGATGCCGCTGCGCAGCGGCTGGAAGTGCCACGTGGCGGCTCCGCTGTTCCACACCTGGGGCTTCGCGCACTACCAGCTGGCGATGATGCTCGGCACCACGCTCGTGTTGACCCGCAGGTTCGACCCCGAGGACGCGCTGCGCCTGCTCCACGACGAGGAGTGCGACTCCTTCGCGGTCATCCCGGTGATGCTGCAGCGGATCCTCGCCCTGCCTGCCGACGTCCTGGACAGGTACCCGCTGCCGCACCTCAAGGCCGTCGCGTCCTCCGGCTCCGCCCTGCCGGGCGACCTGCCGACCCAGTGGATGGACCGCTTCGGCGACAACCTCTACTCGATCTACGGCTCCACCGAGGTCGCCTGGGCCTCGATCGCCTCCCCGCAGGACCTGCGCGAGGCGCCCGGTTGCGCCGGCCGGCTGCCGCACCAGACCGTCGTGCGGATCCTCGACACCGACGGCCGGGAGCTGCCGGTGGGGGAGTCCGGGCGGATCTTCGTCGGCAACAGCCTGCAGATCGAGGGCTACACCGGCGGCGGCGGCAAGGAGATGATCGACGGGCTGATGTCGTCCGGGGACGTCGGGCGGTTCGACGCCGAGGGCCGGCTGTACGTCGAGGGCCGCGACGACGAGATGATCGTCTCCGGCGGCGAGAACGTCTTCCCCAAGGAGGTCGAGGACTGCCTGGCCGCCCACGACCGGGTCTCCGAGGTCGCCGCCATCGGCATCGACGACCCCGACTTCGGCAAGCGGCTGCGCGCCTTCGTGGTCCGCGTCCCCGAGACCGAGCCGGTCAGCGCCGAGGAGCTCAAGGACCTCGTCAAGCAGCGCCTCGCCCGGTTCAAGGTGCCGCGCGAGATCGTGTTCCTCGACGAGCTGCCCCGCAACGCGACGGGCAAGGTCCTCAAGCGTGAGCTCGCCGCGTTCGATGTCACCGCGACGTCAGCCGCGTCCGACACGTCGGACACGCCCGACGCTCCCGGAACCACCGGATGAGGCCGGACGTGGCCGGACCAGCCAGCGCCGCGATCGGCATCGAGCTCGGGGGCCTCGCCCCCGACTTCACGCTGCGCGACCAGTTCGGGCAGGACGTCACGCTGTCGTCGTACCGCGGGGTCAAGGCGGTGGCGCTCGTCTTCTACCCCTTCGCGTTCAGCGGCGTCTGCAGTGGCGAGATGCACGGCATCCGCACCCGGCTCGACGAGTTCTTGACCTTCGACACCGAGGTGCTCGCGATCTCCTGCGACCCCGTCTATGCCCTCCGTGCGTTCAGCGACGCCGACGGCCTCAACTTCGGGCTGCTCAGCGACTTCTGGCCGCACGGCGCCGTCGCGCGGGCGTACGGCGTCTTCGACGAGCGCGGCGGCAGCCCCGAGCGGTCGTCGTACGTCATCGACAAGGCGGGCCGTCTGTCCTGGGCCGTGCACAACCCGAAGCCCGCCGCGCGGAGCGCCGACGACCTGCTCGACGCGCTGCGGGCGGCCGCGGGCTAGGCCGTTCGGCCCGTTCGCGTAGTCAGTTTGGGTCATTTTTCAACTATTTCTGCGCTACCGGTTGGATGGGCCCGATCCGGCCGCTAATCTTCTACTCGTCGAACCGCTGGCGACCCGAGACGCCGGCGGTTCGACTTTTTTTGGCACGAGCCGCGTTGGCCGCTCGTTTCGGCGCTCTGGTGCGGCTTCGGTACGCTGTCCCGGCTTCGGGGCGTATAGCTCAGCGGTAGAGCCCCTCGCTTACAACGAGGTGGTCGGGGGTTCGATCCCCTCTGCGCCCACTCGACGCGCGGCTTCGTGCGCGCGGCAGGTCAGCTGGTCTCGGCGTCGATCGCGGACCGCATCACGGCCTGCACCGGAACGGGCGGGGTCCCGTGGATGCGGGTGGTCCCGGCGAGGCCGACGCCGAGCATGAGCAGGCGGCCGGCAGCCTGGCGTGCCTGGGCCCGGTCGGGGTGGACGGCGGCCAGGACGGCGGCGAGCACGTCGGTGAGGTCGGCCAGGGTCTCCAGGTAGCTGGCGCCGACGAGCGGTCGCAGCTGGGCGTGCGCCCCCGCCTCCGCCCAGCGGTCGAGGGCCGTTCCTTCCTGGCCCTCCTCGCCCACCAGGTCGGCGAAGAACAGGGCGAGGGCGGCGCCCGCGGCGAGACCGGTGATCTCGTGCCGGTAGGTCTCGATCTCCGCCCGTGCGTAGTGGCGCCACGCCTCCGCGGCCAGCTCGTCGGTCGAGGCGAAGTGGTGGTGGATCTGGCCGGGGGAGCCGCGCAGCTCCTCGGCCACGACCCGGGCGGTCACGGCGCTCAGGCCGTCGCGGGCCACGACAGCGGCCGCCGCGTCCACGATCGACTGACGCCGCGCGGCACGGGCCAGGTAGCTCACCGGCCCGGCCGCCGCGTGATGCTCTCGGTGTCGGGCACCGAGCGCAGGAAGTCGATGGTGCGGGCGCGCAGTCCACTGCGTCGGTTCTCGATGATCTGCTCCGGGGGTGGGTCGTGAGGGCCGGTCGTCGGCGTGCGGTGCACATTACGGACGCAGGCCAGGTCCGTGCACAGCAGGAGTCCCACGGTGCTCAGCCGCCGGCGCTTGTCCTGGGAGGCGCGCGGCGCGGTGAAGAGCGAGACCTCGTTGAACCGACGGGTGAACCGGCACAGGTCGCACATGACGGCGCGGGAGGCGAGGGCCGGCTGGCTGGGGTTCTGTCGCAGGAGCACGCCGGCCGCCTCGCCGTCGACGTCCGCGACCAGGTACGCGCGCTGGTAGGCCCGGGTGTCGCGCCACCCGAGGTAGTCGATCCGCTCCCAGCGGGTGTCGTCGAACCACGCGGGCAGGCGGACCCGTGCGGTCGCGGGGTACAGGTTCATGACGCAGCGACGTACCTCGTCGCGGGTCAGGGGGCGCATTGCGTTGCCTCCTCGGAGTTGGACACGAGTACAAATTGTATCAGTGTCCAACTCTGGGTCGAGGCCTCAGTGCACGGCGTTGACGATCAGCGCGATCCCGAGGATGCCGACGACCGCGGAGCCAGCGACGTGGGTGACGAGGTGTCCACGCGGGCTCGACCTGCCGTGGAGGATGCCGCCCGCCGCGATCAGGAGCGCCTGCCAGGCCAGCGACGAGAGCCCGACGCCGGCCACGAACACGGCGGCCGTCGCCGGACCGGCGGTCAGGGCGCCCAAGCCCGCGATGATCGCGGTGAAGTAGACCAGCGTGGCCGGGTTGATGAGAGTGAGCATGAAGAACCGTGCGAACCGTCCCACTCCCCGTCCGAGATCCTCGACCGGCCCCTCCGACGCCACGCGGCGCACCCGCGCCAACCCCTGGGTGCCGATCGCGACCAGGAGCAATCCGCCGACGATCGCCGGCCATGGCTCGAGCCGGGACACGACCGGTGCGGCGGCAGCACCGAGGAGGACTGCCAGCGCGCAGTAGAGGACGTCCACGGTAGCCACGGCCAGCGCCGCGGGCAGTGCTCGACGCGTCCCGTACCGGCTGCCTTCGCGCAGCAGCAACACGCCGATCGCGCCCAAGGGAACGGCCAGGGCGAGGCCGGCGAGCACGCCACTTCCGATCGCTTCTGTGATGCCCATGGCGGCACCCTGCCCGAGGCCATGACCACGGCCGGAGAATCATGCAGTCGGCACCTCTATCTTTGAGGCATGGACGAGCTCGATGCCCGGATCGTGGAGATACTTGTCGCGGACGGGCGCGCTTCGTTCAGCCGGATCGGCGGCGAGATCGGACTGAGCACCAACGCCACCGCCGCCAGGATCCGCCGGCTCGAGGCCCAGGGGGTGATCGTCGGCTACCGGGCGATCCTCGCCCAGGAGACACCGGAGCCCGATGCCGGGATCGAGGGGTTCATCGATGTCCGGCTGCCCCCGGAATCGGACTCCGCGGAGTTCCTCGCCTGGGCCGGACGACACCGGGCGGTTGCCGATGCGGTGCACGTCACCGGCCCCTACGACTATCTCCTTCACATCCGGGTCCGTGACATGCGGGCCCTCGACCAGCTCCTGCGTGAGCTGAAGACCACGGGACGGGCATCGCAGACCCAGACGCGCATCGCGCTGCGCTGACCGCGTCCTCGCGGTTTGGCGGCGCACCGCCACCAGGGTGTCGCGATGGCCTTCTCGGTTCTGCCAACAGGTCGACAGAAACTGTGCCAAGGTGATCGCCATGCACCGCTCGTCGCCTCGTGTCGCCCTCGCCCTCCTCCTGTCCCTCCTGGTCGCCGGAGCCACCGTCGCACTGGCCGCGCCGGCCCAGGCCGACCGCTGGACGTACGACGACGCGGCCGGCGACGTCACGACGCAGGCGACGACCGACACCTCGATCACCGTCACGCCCCTGCCCGAGCAGGCGAACGGGGACATCGTGCAGGTGACGGGCACACACAAGGCCCGGAAGGTGAGCATCACGATGCGGATGCGCGCGCCGCTCACGGGCCCTTTCATGATCAGCGCCATGCTCAGGGTCCCGGGCAACCGGTTCATGGTGATGTCCCCGAAGATGCCGGGGTTCTCCAGCACTGAGCTGATGGAGTTCTCCATGGAGGACGACGCGCGTCGCTGCCGCGGGATCAAGCGCACCGTCGGTGCCGACCGCATGTCGGTGCGGATCGCGATCCCGCGCTCGTGCCTGGGCAACCCGCGGTGGTTCAAGTTCGGTGCGGTGCTGACGACCGTCGCCCTGTTCACCGACGCGAGCTACGACGACGACGCACTGGCGACCGGGATGACGCTGTACGGCATGCCGGCGATGTCGCCGAAGATCAAGCGCTGAGCGAGCTCCGCCGCTCCCGGGCATGAGAACCCTCTCATCGAGGACTCATGCCTGCCTCACGCCCGGTCGGGATGGTTGCGGTGTCGACGAGGAGTCGACACCCACCGATCGAGGAGGAACCGATGAAGAAGCCCCTGATGCTCGCGGTCAGCGGCCTGGCCGGTCTGACGGCGACGGGCGTCGCGGTCAGCGTGCTGGCCTGGCCCGCCCAGGCCGACGGCGACACGAAGCTCGCGGTCAAGCGCGAGCAGGACACGCCGGACATCGTGCTCGTCGCCGATGACGACGACCCGGACGGCGACGACCTCCGCGCCCGGGCCGCCGACGACGACACCAACGTGACGAACCAGGACACCCGGACCGCCAACACCGCCAACACGCGCAGCGACCGCAGCCGGACCGGCAACCGCAGCGGTCGCGACAACAGCCGCACCGGCCGGGCCAAGGTGGACTGGACCAACGACGGTCCCGGACCCAAGACCCGCGACTGGTCGCGCAACCACACCAACGACCGCAGCCGCAACAACACCCGGGGCTGACCTTCGATGAGCGCCGCGCTGTCGTCCTGGGACCTTGCCGAGGGTGACGCGATCACCCCCGAGCTGACCGCGTTGCGGCTGCTCGGGGGTGGCTCGGCGTACGAGGCCTACCTCGCGTTCGACGAGATCACCTACGGCCCCGTCGTGGTGAAGGTCGTCCGGCCGGCGGAGGCCCAGGACGAGCACACCCGGGACAACCTGGTCCGGGAGGCGACCGCCCTCGACGTCGCCCACCACCCGGTCACCGTCCGCGGACTGCGGTACGACGTCGCCGGGCCGCGCCCGCACCTCGTGCTCGAGCACGTGGAGGGACCCAGCCTGGCCGGGCTGATCCGCCGGCACCGACGCCTCTCCCCGCAGCAGTACCTCCCGCTGGCGGTGGACCTCGCCTCGGCGCTGCACTTCTTCCGGCACGCCGACGTGTGCCACCTCGACCTCAAGCCCAGCAACGTGATCATGGGCTCGCCGGCGCGGCTGATCGACTTCTCGGTGGCCCGCCAGGCCGCCCACGCGGCAGAGATCACCGGCCACATCGGCACCGACGCCTACATGGCTCCGGAGCAGGCCGCGCCCGGCGCGGCGTACGGCGTCCCCGGTCAGGCGAGCGACGTGTGGGGCCTCGGGGCGACGCTGTTCCACGCGATCGCGGGCTACCGCCCGTTCCGCGACGGCGACCCGGACGCGGCCGGGGCGGCCGACCGCTTCCCCCAGCTCCTCGAGGCACCGGTGGAGCTGCCCGACGACGTACCCGCCGTGGTGGCGAAGGTCGTCCACGCCCTGCTCGAGCCGGACCCGGCCGCCCGTCCGCTGCCGCGCGAGGTCGCCGAGGCGCTCGAGCCCGAGATCGCCGCGCTGCCGGCGCCGAGGCTCCACTGGAAGGGTTGAGTCGTCGCTTCTGACCCGTTGAGTGGTCACTTCTGGTCCACGCTCGTGCAGAACTGACGAGTCAACGGGTCAGAACTGACGAGTCAAGGGGTCAGAACTGACGAGTCAAGGGGTCAGAACCGACGAGTCAACGGTCGAAGCGGTAGCCCATCCCGCGCACGGTGGTGATGGAGCGGGAGCCGAGCTTGCGGCGCAGGTAGCCGACGTAGACGTCGACCACGTTGGAGCCGGGGTCGAAGTCCAGACCCCAGACGTGGTCGAGCAGCTGCTCGCGGGACAGCACCTGGCCGGCGTTGCGCAGGAAGATCTCGGCGAGGGCGAACTCGCGGGCGGACAGCTCCACCTCGGTGCCCGACACGGTCGCGCGGCGGGTGCGCAGGTCCAGCTCGATCCCGCCGGCGGAGAGCTGGTCGCCGGTGCCGTTGGTCGTGGTGGTGGACGGCGTGGCTTGGCGTAGGCGCAGCCGCACCCGGGCGTTGAGCTCGGCGAACCGGAACGGCTTGGGCATGTAGTCGTCCGCGCCGCCTTCGAGCGCGGTCACGGTGTCGGTCACCGAGTCGCGGGCGGTGAGCACGATGACGGGGATCCGGGAGCCCTGCGAGCGCAGCTGGTCGAGCAGCTCGAAGCCGTCCATGCCGGGCAGGCCGATGTCGAGCACGACCAGGTCGACGTCGCCCGCGAGGGCGTGGTCGAGGCCGGCCGGCCCGTCGGCGGCCACCGTGGTGCGGTGTCCCTCGGCGCGCAGGCCCTTGGCGACGAAGGACGCGATCCGCTCCTCGTCCTCGACGATCAGGATGTGGGCCATGACGCTCCCTTCGGCTCGACGACGGCGGGCGTGACCGGGGGCGGGACGACCGGCAGGACGGCGGGTACGTCGAGGACGAACCGCGCTCCGGGACCGGCCCGGTGCGGGTCGACGTACGCCGTCCCGCCGTGTGCCTGCGCGATGGCGCCGACGATCGACAACCCGAGTCCGAACCCCTCGTCGCCCGCGGGGACGGCCGCCCGGCCGAACCGGCCGAAGATCCGCTCACGGTCCTCCGGGGCGACCCCGGCCCCGTCGTCGTGGACCCAGCAGCGCAGCGTGGCGCCGACAACGGCCGCGCCGATCGCGATCCGACCACCCGGCGCGGTGTGCTTGACCGCGTTGTCAGCCAGGGCGAGCAGTGCCTGGGTGATCCGCTGCCCGTCGAGCACGACCTCCGTCGGCAGGCCGGGGGACGCCTCCAGCACCCAGTCCCGCCGGCCGAGGGCGCTGGCCTTGCTGAGCACCGCGGCAAGCAGGGCGGACGGGTCGGTGGGCCCGGGGGAGAGGAAGTCGGGCCGGTCGCTCTTGGCCAGCACGATCAGGTCGCCGACCAGCCGCGCCATCCGGTCGACCTCGTCGAGCAGCAGTGTCCGCGTCTCGGCGACCTCCTGCGGGCTGCCGACGTCGAGGAGCTCGAGATGGCCGCGGAGTACGGTGAGCGGGGTCCGCAGCTCGTGGCCGGCGTCGTCGAGGAACTGACGCTGCCCGGCGAACGCGTGCTCCAGCCGGTCGAGCATGCCGTTGACGGTGCGGGTGAGTGCCGTGATGTCGTCGTTGCCGCGCTCGGGCAGCCGTCGGGACAGGTCGGTGGCACTCGTCGCCTCGGCGGCCACGCGCAGCGACCGCAGCGGACGGAGCAGCCGTCCGGACACCCAGGCCGCGGTGCCGGTGACGAGCACGGCGGACAGGGCGGCGACGAGGGCGTAGGTGCGCATCGTCTGGAGCAGCTCGCCGCGGTCCTCGGCGAGGAAGGTGGCGACGAGCAGGGCGCCGCGTTGGCTGCCCTGGGTCACCGGTTGTGCGGTGATGCGTACGTCGCCGCGGTCGGTCTGCAGGTGGGTCGTCCCGCCGTCGATCACCAAGGGCGCCACGGCGTCGAGGAAGCGCGGGTCGTCGACGAGGGCGTCCTCGGGGAACTGCACGATCCTGCCGTCGCCGATCCAGCCGACGAGGAGCTCGTCGTCGTCGGGCACGTTGCGCTTGAGGAATCCCTCCAGCAGGTCCTGGACCGAGGTGAAGTCGCCGGTCTTCTGGAGCGCGACGAACTCGTCGAGCTCCTGCTCGACCTCGCGCTGGACGGCGTCGGTGACCGCGCGGCTCTCGACCCAGTAGACGATCAGCCCGGCACCGGCGAGGGCGACGGTGACGAGGAGCGCGACGGCCGCGGTGATCCGGGTCCGGACCGACAGACCGGCCCGGTCCGGGCGCCGCTCAGTCGTCATCGGGCTCGTCGTCGGGCTCGTCGTCGGGCGCGTCGTCGGGTTGGTCGTCCTGCGGGTCGGGCCCGTCGTCGCGGTCGTCGCGCCCACCCCGGTCGTCGCGCCCACCCCGGTCGTCGCCCCGGCCCCGGTTGTCGTCACCGTCATCGTCGTCGTCATCGTCGATCTTGGGCTGCGGCGTGATCACCGCCGTGCGCGGCGGGGTGGGCTCGCTCGCGGGTGAGGTGGGGGACGAGCCCGGGACGGGGGTCTCGGTGGGCTGGACGGAGCCGAGGTCGAGCGGCGTGCGTGGGGTGGGCTCGCCGGCCCCCGCGCGCACCATCGCGGCGACGACGAACCCGGCCAGCACCAGCAGTGCCGCGACCGGAAGCAGCACCTTTCCCACACGGCTCATGACGCCACCATCCTGCCCGATGATGGGCCGCCGGTGAGACTCTCATGAGAGTGCTCTCATCTCGTCTTCGATGGGCCGAGCGTGTCGGATATCGAGCTCGCCGGGCTGTCCTCGCTGCCGGGTACGCGGATGCATCCTTTCGAGGGGGCGCGAGGTGGGGCGGCGGGCCTAGGGTGGTGGCTGTCACATCCGTCTGCCCTGGGAGGCCCCGCGTGTTCGTCCCGTTCAGCGTCAACGACTTCCTCGACCGGGCCGTCCAGGTGTACGGCGAGCGGGTGGGTGTCGTCGACGAGCCGACCCAGCCCGCGGCTAGCCAGGGCGAGCTCACCTACGCGCAGATCGGCGCGCTGGCCCGCCGCCAGGCGGCGAAGCTCGACGAGCTGGGGATCGGCGTCGGCGACCGGGTCGCCGTCGTCAGCCACAACAGCAGTCGCCTGCTGACGTCCTTCTTCGGGGTCAGCGGCTGGGGACGGGTGCTGGTGCCGGTGAACTTCCGGCTCAGCCCCGACGAGGTGCAGTACATCGTGGAGCACTCCGGGGCCCGGGTGCTCTATGTCGACCCCGAGCTGGAGGAATCGCTGGCGGGCGTCACCTGCGAGCAGAAGTACGTCCTCGGCGAGGACGACGCGCTCTATGCAGCGCCGGGCGTGGAGCCCAAGGCGTGGGACTACGACGAGAGCGCGACCGCGACCATCAACTACACCTCGGGCACGACCGCGCGGCCCAAGGGGGTGCAGATCACCCACCGCAACATCTGGGTCAACGCGCTGACCTTCGGCCTGCACGCGGGGATCAGCGACCGGGACGTCTACCTGCACACCCTCCCTCAGTTCCACGCCAACGGCTGGGGGATGCCGTTCGCGATGACAGGCATCGGGGCGCGGCACATCATCCTGCGCAAGGTCGACGGTGCCGAGATCCTGCGCCGGGTCCGCGACCACGGGGTGACCGTGATGTGCGCGGCGCCGGCCGTCGCGGCGGCCGTGCTGGAGGCGGCGCAGACCTGGGAGGGCGAGATCCCCGGACGCGACCGGGTACGGATCATCATGGCCGGTGCCCCGCCGCCGACGAAGACCGTGATCCGCGTGCAGGAGGAGCTGGGGTGGGAGTTCATCCAGATCTACGGCCTCACCGAGACCTCACCGCTGCTGACGATCAACCGCACCCGCGCCGAGTGGGACGACCTGTCCGCCGAGGAGCGGGCCACCCGGCTGACGAGGGCGGGCGCCCCGGCGATCGGCGTCCGACTGGCGATCGACGAGTCGGAGGAGGGCGCCGGCGAGGTGCTCGCCCGCTCGAACGTGATCCTCGAGGGCTACTGGGAGCAGCCCGAGGAGTCCGCCGCGGCGCTGGCCGACGGCTGGTTCCACACCGGCGACGGTGGCTACCTGGGCGACGACGGCTACCTCACCATCGCCGACCGCAAGAAGGACGTCATCATCACCGGTGGTGAGAACGTCACCTCGATCGAGGTCGAGGACACCCTGTTCTCCCACCCGGCCGTGGCCGAGGTCGCGGTGATCGGCGTGCCGAGCGAGAAGTGGGGCGAGACCATCAAGGCGCTCGTCGTGCTCTCCGCCGACGCGAGCGCCGGGCCCGAGATGGAGGCCGAGCTGATCCGCTGGTGCAAGGACCGGCTGGCCGGCTACAAGGCGCCGACCTCGGTCGAGTTCCGCGACGAGCTGGCCCGGACGGCGACCGGCAAGCTGCAGAAGTTCAAGCTGCGCGCGCCCTACTGGGAGGGGCTCACCCGCCAGGTGAACTGATCGGCCGGGACGAGGGAGGCCGCCCAGCCGGCGGACTGCCAGGCATCGACGGTTGCGCGGGCCCAGCCGGGATCGCCGGTCTCGACGATGTCGACCTCGGTGCCCGCCGGGCTCGGCGCCGGCGGCTCGAGCGGCTGTCCGCTGATCGGGTCCAGCAGGTCGGGGGCGCCGTCGACGCAGGTGACGCGGCGCAGGCCGATGCCGAGGCGCCGCTGGTGCCGGGCCAGGCTGAGCGCGGCGATCCCCGCGGCGCCGTACCCGACGACGGAGAGGGCGTCCGGCGGGTGCACCGACGAGCCCCGGGCGTAGCGGACCGAGCGGAGCAGGTCGCGTCCGTCCTCCCACGTCGGTACGACGACCCGGACCCCGCCGCGGGTCGCGATCCGGCTCGCCAGCGCGCTGACGGCGTCGGCGTCCGTGCGGACCGCGGGGTGCCACAGCAGGAGCGTGTCGAGGTTCGGGTGGCCGTGCACGGCCACCTGGATGCCGGGCGCCTGCGGGGAAGTCACGACACCACCGTAGGCTGAGCGTCCACAGGTCCGCGGTGCAGGAACCCGGTGTGAGACCGGGGCGGTTCCGCCACTGTGATCCCCGCCATCTCGATGGTCGGGGAGAGCCAGACACTGGCCGCGGACGACACCTACCGATGACGGGGCGAGAACCCCGAGGAGGCTTTGAGCGTCATGGCGCGCATCGCACTGCTGTCCACGTCCGACACCGACCTGCTCTCCGCGCGGGCGAGCGGCGCCGACTATCGCTGGGCCAACCCGAGCCGGTCCGCGCTCGACGCGCTCGTCGGCCTCGCCGACGCCAGCGACCTCGTGGTGATCCGGCTCCTGGGCTCCCCCCAGCAGTACGACGCCGAGCTGGCCGCGCTGCGGGGGACCGGGCGTCCGCTCGTGGTGCTCGGCGGCGAGCAGACGCCCAGCGCGGAGCTGATGGAGACCTCGACCGTTCCGGTGGGGGTCGCGGCCGAGGCACACCGCTACCTGGCCGAGGGGGGCCCGCGGAACCTCGCGCAGCTGCACGCCTTCCTCTCCGACACGGTGCTGCTCACCGGTGAGGGCTTCGAGGCGCCGGAGGTGATCCCGGCCTGGGGGCTGGTCGAGCGCCCCGCTGCGGTAGTCCCGGGCCACAAGCACCGGGCATCGGATGAGAACGGTGCTTGTGAGCCGGGAGTATCGCGACGGGCTCGAGTGGGAGTGCTCTTCTACCGGGCCCACCAGGCCAGCGGGAACACCACCTTCGTGCACGCGCTCTGCGACGCGATCGACGCCACCGGCGAGGCGGTCGGCGTCCCGATCTTCGCGGGCTCGCTGCGCGCCGCGCCCGACGAGCTGTTCACCGCGCTCGGCGAGCTCGACGCGCTGGTCGTGACCGTGCTCGCCGCGGGCGGCTCGACCCCCGCCGCCGCGAGCGCCGGCGGGGACGACGAGACCTGGGACGTGGAGCGGATCGCCGCCCTCGACATCCCCGTCCTGCAGGGCCTGTGCCTGACCAGCAGCCGCGCCGAGTGGGCGGCCTCCGACGACGGCGTCACGCCGCTCGACTATGCCAACCAGGTCGCGATCCCCGAGTTCGACGGGCGGATCAGCACGGCGCCGTTCTCGTTCAAGGAGCTGGACGACGCAGGCCTGCCGTCGTACGTCGCCGACCCGGAGCGGGCGGCCCGCGTCGCCGGGCTCGCGGTCAACTACGCCCGGCTGCGGAAGATCCCCAACGCCGAGAAGCGGATCGCGCTGATGCTGAGCGCCTACCCGACCAAGCACTCCCGGATCGGCAACGCCGTCGGTCTCGACACGCCGGTCTCGGCGGTGCGGATGCTGCGCCGGCTGCGCGACGCGGGCTACGACGTCGGCGACGGCTTCGGCGTCCTCGACCTCGACGACGACACGGTCGCCGGGGACACGCTGATCCATGCGCTCATCGCCGCCGGCGGCCAGGACGAGGAGTGGTTGACGACCGCGCAGCTCACGGATGCGCACGTGCGGGTCAGCAAGGCCGACTACGACGCCTGGACCGCGGACCTGCCGGCCGACCTGCGCGGTGACATGGTCGAGGCCTGGGGCGAGTCGCCCGGCACGCTCTTCGTCAACGACAGCGACGAGATCGTGCTCGCCACCCTGCAGGCCGGCAACGTCGTGGTGATGATCCAGCCGCCCCGCGGCTTCGGCGAGAACCCGGTCGCGATCTACCACGACCCGGACCTCGCGCCGTCGCACCATTACCTGGCGGCGTACCGCTGGGTGGGCAGTGCTGTTGAAAGGGGAGGCTTCGGAGCCCACGCCGTCGTCCACCTCGGCAAGCACGGCTCGATGGAGTGGCTGCCGGGCAAGAACGCCGCGCTGTCGGCGTCCTGCGCCACCGACGCGGCGATCGGCAGCATGCCGCTGATCTACCCGTTCCTCGTCAACGACCCCGGCGAGGGCGCGCAGGCCAAGCGCCGCGCCCACGCGACGATCATCGACCACCTCATCCCCCCGATGGCGCGCGCCGAGAGCTATGGCGACATCGCGCGGCTCGAGGGGCTGCTGGAGGAGTACGACAAGATCTCCGCGATGGATCCGGCCAAGCTGGCCGCGATCCGTGGCGAGATCTGGCAGCTCATGCACGCCGCCGAGCTGCACCGTGACCTCGGCCTCGACGAGAAGCCCGGGGACGACGACTTCGACGACTTCCTGCTGCACGTCGACGGTTGGCTCTGCGAGATCAAGGACGTCCAGATCCGCGACGGCCTGCACGTTCTCGGCCAGGCGCCGGAGGATGAGGGCCGGGTCAACCTGGTCCTCGCCATCCTGCGCGCCGCGCAGGTCTGGGGCGGACGGGCGCAGGCCGTACCGGGCCTGCGAGCCGCCCTGGGACTGGCGCCCGACGCCCCGACCGTCGAGGTCGACCGGGTCGAGGCCGAGGCTCGTGCTCTCGTGGAGGCCATGGAGAAGTCGGGCTGGGACCCGGCCCGTGTCGACGAGCTCCACCCGGCCGACGACGTACGACGGGTGCTGGCGTTCGCGGCCACCGAGGTCGTCCCGCGGCTGGCCCGGACCACCGACGAGCTCGACCACACGCTGCACGCCCTGGCCGGTGGCTACGTCCCCGCCGGCCCGTCCGGCTCGCCGTTGCGCGGGCTGGTCAACGTGCTGCCGACCGGGCGGAACTTCTACACCGTCGACCCGCGCGCCGTCCCGTCCCGGCTCGCCTGGCAGACCGGCCAGGCGATGGCGGAGTCGCTGGTGGCGCGCTACGTCGATGAGGAGGGGAGCTACCCCGAGTCGGTCGGCCTCTCGGTCTGGGGCACCTCGGCCATGCGGACGTCCGGCGACGACATCGCCGAGGTGCTCGCGCTGCTGGGCGTCCGCCCCGAGTGGGACGAGGCGTCCAAGCGGGTGCACACGCTGACCGTCATCCCGCTGGAGGAGCTCGGCCGCCCGCGCATCGACGTCACCGTGCGGATCTCCGGTTTCTTCCGGGACGCCTTCCCGCACGTGGTCACGATGCTCGATGACGCGGTCCGGCTGGTGGCCGCCCTCGACGAGCCGCTCGACCAGAACTTCGTACGGGCGCACGCGCAGGCCGACGTGGCCGAGCACGGTGACGAGCGGCGCGCGACCACCCGGATCTTCGGCTCCAAGCCGGGCTCCTACGGCGCCGGCATCCTGCAGGCGGTCGAGTCCGGGTCCTGGCGCGACGACGCCGACCTCGCCGAGGTCTACACCGCGTGGGGCGGCTTCGCCTACGGGCGCGACCTGGACGGCGTACCCGCCTCCGACGACATGCGCGCCAACTACCGGCGGATCAAGGTCGCCGCCAAGAACATCGACACCCGCGAGCACGACATCGCCGACAGTGACGACTACTTCCAGTACCACGGCGGCATGGTCGCCACGATCCGCGCGCTGACCGGCGACTCGCCCAAGGCCTACGTCGGCGACTCGACCTCGCCCGACGCGGTCCGCACCCGCACCCTGCAGGAGGAGACCAACCGGGTCTTCCGGGCGCGCGTGGTCAACCCACGCTGGATCGGCGCCATGCAGCGCCACGGCTACAAGGGCGCCTTCGAGCTGGCCGCGACCGTCGACTACCTGTTCGGGTTCGACGCGACCGCCGGCGTCGTGCACGACTGGATGTACGAGTCGCTGGCGAAGTCCTACGTGCTCGACGAGACCAACCAGGAGTTCCTGCGGAGGTCGAACCCGTGGGCGCTGCGCAGCATCGTCGAGCGGCTGCACGAGGCGAAGGACCGCGGCCTGTGGGAGTCGCCGGATCCCGAGGTGCTGGCTGCGCTGCAGGCGGCGTACCTCGATGTCGAGGGCGATCTGGAAGACCGATGAGCGCGTCCGTTCGGGTGCTCGGCTTCGGGATGGGGCCGCAGCACGTCACGCCGGAGGTCGCCACGGCGCTCGCGGCCTGCGACTACGCACTGGCGGTGCGGAAGGGCGACGACGACCCGCTGCTCGCCGTCCGGCAGGCGGTCGCGGATGCGCACGGCATCGAGCTGGTCGTCGTACGGGATCCGGAGCGGGACCGCTCGCCGGGCCTGGACCGGACGGGCTACGAGGGTGCCGTGACCGACTGGTACGCCGCCCGGCTGGCCGCCTACCGATCCGTGTTGTCCTCACGGGGTGGGATCTGTGCGTTCCTGGTCTGGGGTGACCCGTCGCTGTACGACGGCACCATCCGCATCGTGCGGGAGCTGGGCGTCGAGTTCGACGTGCTGCCCGGCGTCAGCGCGCCACAGGTGCTCGCCGCGCGGCACGGGATCGTGCTGCACCAGGTCGGGCAGCCGGTCCACGTGACGACCGCGCGCCGGCTGCGCGCCGACGTCGCGGCCGGGCAGCGCAACCTCGTCGTGATGCTCACCGCGGGCGTCGACCTCGACGGCTTCGCCGACTGGGACGTCTGGTGGGGTGCCAACCTCGGCGGGGCGGGGGAGCGGCTCGTCGCCGGCCGGGTCGGTGACGTGGTCGCCGACATCGAGGCCGCCCGCCTGGCCGCGAAGGCCGAGGCCGGCTGGGTGATGGATCTCTTCCTGCTCCGCGGGCCGGAGGTCTGAGATGGGCCTGCCCGAGCGCGACGTCCTGCTCTGCCGCGACTGCTGCTGTGGCACCGCCAAGAAGCACCCCGACGCCGACCACGCCGGCCAGCGCGACGAGATCGAGGCGCTCGACGACCCGGCCGGCCGGCGCGGGCCGCGGGTGCGGGTCCGCGTCGTCGACTGCCTCGACGAGTGCGACCGGTCGAACGTCGTGCTGGTCCGGGACTTCACCTGGTTCCCCGGTGGCCGGCGACCGAAGGACTTCTGGCTCGGCGGGGTGCTGTCCGGCGCGGCGACGGATGCGGTCGTCGACTGGGTGCGCGAGGGTGGTCCGATGCCGGACTCGCTGCAGCGCCACCTCTTCCGCGGGAAGCGCGGATGAACCCACCCCACGGACTGCGCGGCGCGGCCCTGCTCGTCGCGGGGATGACCTCCGACGCGGGCAAGAGCGTGGTGACGACCGGGCTGTG
Organism: Nocardioides carbamazepini; assembly: GCF_024614185.1. Lineage (GTDB taxonomy): Bacteria > Actinomycetota > Actinomycetes > Propionibacteriales > Nocardioidaceae > Nocardioides > Nocardioides carbamazepini. Next base: position 556,670 of record NZ_JAHTLF010000015.1, on the reverse strand, counting down.
CCGGGCCTTCGCGCGGCGGGGGATCCGGGTGGCGCCGTACAAGGCGCAGAACATGTCCAACAACTCGATGGTCGTGACCGGTCCCGACGGCGAGCCCGGCGAGATCGGCCGCGCCCAGTGGGTGCAGGCGATCGCCGCGGGCGTGACGCCCGAAGTCGCGATGAACCCGGTGCTGCTCAAGCCCGGCAGCGACCGGCGCAGCCACGTCGTGCGGATGGGGCAGCCCGCCGGCGAGGTGTCCTCGCGCAACTGGCAGGAGGGCCGCGCCCACCTCGCGGAGACCGCCTTCGCCGCCTTCGACGACCTGCGCTCGCGCTTCGACCTGGTCGTCGCCGAGGGTGCGGGCAGCCCGGCCGAGATCAACCTGCGCTCCAGCGACTACGTCAACATGGGCCTCGCGCAGCACGGCGACGTGCCGACGATCGTGGTCGGCGACATCGACCGCGGCGGGTGGTTCGCGTCGGCCTACGGCACGCTGATGCTGCTGGACGAGGCCGACCAGCGCCTGGTCAAGGGGTACGTCGTCAACCGCTTCCGCGGCGACGTCGACCTGCTGCGCCCCGGACTCGCCGACCTGGAGCGACGCACCGGCCGCCCGACGTACGGCGTGCTGCCGTGGCATCCCGATCTCTGGCTGGACTCCGAGGACGCCCTCGATCTGGCCGGGCGCCGGACCGAGGTCGGCGCGGACGTGCGGAAGGTGGCCGTCGTCCGGCTGCCGCGGATCAGCAACTTCACCGACGTCGACGCGCTCGGGCTGGAGCCCGCGCTCGACGTCGAGTTCGTCTCCGACCCGGCGCGGCTGGCCGACGCCGACCTGGTCGTACTGCCCGGCACCCGGGCCACGCTGGCCGACCTGGCCTGGCTGCGGTCCCGCGGCCTGGACACCGCGATCCGGCGGCACGCGGCGGCGGGCCGACCGGTGCTGGGGATCTGCGGCGGCTGCCAGATGCTCGGCCGCCGGATCGAGGACCCCGCCGGCACCGAGGGCGACGCGGGCGCGGCCGTCGACGGACTCGGTCTGCTCGACCTGACCACCCGGTTCGCGGTCGAGAAGCGACTCGCTCTGCACGAGCCCGCGGGGTACGAGATCCACCACGGCCGGGTCAGCGGAACGACGACCGACGGCAGCGTCACCGGCACCATGGTGCACGGCAGCCTGGAGGACGACGCAACGCGCGGCGCCTACTTGGCGTCGGCCCTGGGAGTCGCCTCGCAAGCGTCCTTCCCGGCCGCCCGAGCGGCGCGACTCGACCTGCTCGGTGACCTGGTCGAGGAGCACCTCGACCTCGACGCGATCCTGGAGCTGACCCGATGAACCACCCGGTGAGGGTGCTGCTGCTCGGTGGCACCGGCGAGGCCCGCGACCTCGCGGCCCGCCTGGTCGAGGAGGGCATCGAGGTCGTGTCGTCGCTCGCCGGCCGCGTGGCCCGCCCACGACTGCCCGTCGGCGAGGTCCGGATCGGCGGCTTCGGTGGCGTCGCCGGCCTGCGGGACGCGTTGGCCGGGTTCGACGTGGTCGTCGACGCGACCCATCCGTTCGCGCAGGGGATCAGTCGCAACGCCGCGGAGGCCTGCGCGGCCGAGGACGTCCCGCTGCTGCGGCTGGAGCGACCCGGCTGGGCCGACCGGGCGACCTCGTCCTGGATCTGGGTCGACACCCACGAGAAGGCCGCGACCGTGGCCGGCGAGCTCGGCAGCCGGCCCTTCCTGACCGTCGGGCGCCAGGAGCTCGCCCGCTTCGTCCCCGCGCTGGCCGAGCGCCACGTGCTGGCCCGCGTCGTCGACCCGCCGGACATCGAGGTGCCGGCCGGCTGGGAGCTGCTCACCTCGCGCGGGCCCTACACGCTCGACCGGGAGCGGGACCTGATGGCCGACCGCGACGTCCTCGTCACCAAGGACTCCGGCGGCGAGCACACCTGGCCCAAGATGGCGGCCGCCGGCGCGCTCGGCATCCCCGTGGTCGTCGTACGCCGGGCGCCGGCTCCCGAGGGCGTTGCCACGGTGGCCGACGTCGACGCCGTCCTCGCCTGGCTGTCGGATCCCCGGTAGCGCCGGGTTCGTGAGGCTCCATCAGGTGGGCACGGGCCCGTGACCTGGCTCACTGCTGGTGGGATGGAGCCCCATCCCACATGCACAGCGAGGAGTCATCCCTTGTTCTCGAAGGTTCTGGTCGCCAATCGCGGAGAGATCGCCATCCGAGCGTTCCGCGCGGCGTACGAGCTGGGCGCCACCACCGTGGCCGTCTTCCCGTACGAAGACCGGGGTTCCGAGCACCGTCTCAAGGCCGACGAGGCCTACGAGATCGGTGAGCGGGGACACCCGGTTCGCAGCTACCTCGACCCGGACGCGATCGTCGCGGCCGCCGTGCAGTGCGGCGCCGACGCGATCTATCCGGGCTACGGGTTCCTGTCGGAGAACCCGGCGCTCGCGGAGGCGTGCGCCGCCGCCGGCATCACGTTCGTCGGGCCCTCCGCCGGGGTGCTCGAGCTCACCGGCAACAAGGCGCGCGCCATCGCGGCCGCCAAGGCCGCCGGTGTGCCGACGCTGCGGAGCGTCGATCCCTCGACCGATGTCGAGGCACTGCTGGTCGCCGCGGAGGCGATCCCGGCACCCCTGTTCGTCAAGGCCGTCGCCGGTGGCGGCGGGCGCGGCATGCGCCGTGTGGACGACCGGTCGCAGCTGCGGGAGGCGATCGAGACCTGCATGCGTGAGGCGGAGGGCGCCTTCGGGGACCCGACGGTGTTCATCGAGCAGGCGGTGGTCGACCCACGGCACATCGAGGTGCAGATCCTGGCCGACGGTCAGGGCAACGTGATCCACCTCTTCGAGCGGGACTGCTCGGTGCAGCGACGCCACCAGAAGGTGGTCGAGATCGCGCCGGCGCCCAACCTCGACCCGGAGCTGCGTGACCGGATGTGCGCCGACGCGGTGCGCTTCGCCCGCGAGATCGGCTACGCGTGCGCGGGCACGGTGGAGTTCCTGCTCGACCCGGACGGCAACTATGTGTTCATCGAGATGAACCCGCGGATCCAGGTCGAGCACACGGTCACCGAGGAGGTCACCGACGTCGACCTGGTCCAGTCGCAGCTGCGGATCGCGGCGGGGGAGACGCTGGCCGACCTCGGGCTGTCCCAGGACTCCGTCCGGCTCCGCGGTGCCGCGCTGCAGTGCCGGATCACGACCGAGGACCCCGCCAACGGCTTCCGCCCGGACACGGGCACGATCACGGCGTACCGCTCGCCGGGCGGTGCGGGGGTCCGGATCGACGGCGGTACGACGTTCACCGGCGCCGAGGTGAGCCCGCACTTCGACTCGATGCTGGCCAAGCTGACCTGTCGGGGTCGCACCTTCGGCGACGCGGTCGCGCGGGCCCGGCGCGCGGTGGCCGAGTTCCGGATCCGTGGCGTGGCCACGAACATCCCGTTCCTGCAGGCGCTCCTCGACGACCCGGACTTCGCGGGGGGCCGGGTGACGACCAGCTTCATCGAGACCCACCCGCAGCTGCTCACTGCCCGGGCCTCCGGCGACCGCGGGACCCGGCTGCTGACCTATCTGGCCGACGTGACCGTCAACCAGCCCCACGGCGCCGTACCGGTCTCGGTGGCCCCGCGCGCCAAGCTCCCCGCCCTCGACCTGTCGCTCACGCCCCCGGACGGCACGCGTCAGCGCCTGCTCGCCGTGGGACCGGAGGCATTCGCCGCCGAGCTGCGGGCACAGACCGGCGTGGCCGTCACGGACACCACCTTCCGCGACGCCCACCAGTCGCTGCTGGCCACCCGGGTCCGCACCCACGACCTGCTCGGCGTCGCCGCGCACGTCGCGCGGACCACGCCCCAGCTGTGGTCGCTGGAGTGCTGGGGCGGCGCGACCTACGACGTCGCCCTGCGCTTCCTCTCCGAGGACCCGTGGGACCGGCTGGCCAAGCTGCGCGCCGCGGTGCCGAACATCTGCCTGCAGATGCTGTTGCGCGGGCGCAACACGGTCGGCTACACGCCCTATCCGGCCAGCGTCACCGACGCCTTCGTCGAGGAGGCCGCCGCGACCGGGATCGACGTGTTCCGGATCTTCGACGCCCTCAACGACGTGGCGCAGATGCGCCCGGCGATCGAGGCCGTCCGCGCCACCGGGACCAGCGTCGCCGAGGTCGCGCTGTGCTACACCGGTGACCTGTCCGATCCGGGCGAGCAGCTCTACACGCTCGACTACTACCTGCGCCTGGCCGAGCGGATCGTCGAGGCGGGCGCGCACGTGCTCGCGATCAAGGACATGGCCGGACTGCTGCGCGCCCCCGCCGCGACCACCCTGGTCACGGCGTTGCGCGAGCGGTTCGACCTGCCCGTGCACCTGCACACCCACGACACCGCCGGCGGCCAGCTCGCGACGCTGACCGCCGCCGTCGCGGCCGGCGTGGACGCGGTGGACGCGGCGACCGCATCGATGGCGGGGACCACCTCCCAGCCGCCGCTGTCGTCGCTGGTCGCGGCCACCGACCACCCGGCGCAGCCGGGACGGTCCACCGGCCTCGACCTGGCGGCCGTCAACGCGCTGGAGCCCTACTGGGAGGCGGTACGGCGGCTCTACGCGCCGTTCGAGTCCGGGCTGCCGGCGCCGACCGGCCGGGTCTACCGCCACGAGATCCCCGGCGGCCAGCTCTCCAACCTGCGTCAGCAGGCCATCGCGCTGGGGCTCGGCGAGAAGTTCGAGCAGGTCGAGGACATGTACGCCGCGGCCAACGACATCCTCGGCCGGGTCCCCAAGGTCACACCGTCCTCCAAGGTGATCGGCGACCTCGCACTCGCCCTGGTGGCCACCACCATCAACACCGGCGCGGACACTGCACAGACCATTGCGGCCTTCGCGGCCGACCCCGCGTCGTACGACATCCCGGCGTCGGTGATCGGCTTCCTGCACGGCGAGCTCGGCGACCCGCCGGGCGGCTGGCCCGAGCCGTTCCGCAGCAAGGCCATCGCCGGCCGGTCCTGGACGCCGCCGGCCGAGGTGCTGTCGGCCGAGGACGAGGCGGGTCTCGCGGGAGGGTCGACCGTGCGGAGGGCGACGCTGAACCGGCTGCTCTTCCCCGGGCCGACCCGGGAGTACGACGAGGCGCGGTCGCGGTGGGGTGACCTGTCCGTCGTCCCGACCCGGGAGTTCCTCTACGGTCTCCAGACCGGCGAGGAGCACGCCGTCCAGCTGGCCGAGGGCAAGCAGCTGCTGCTGGGGCTGCAGGCGGTCGGCAAGCCCGACGAGCGCGGCTACCGGACCGTGCTGTGCACGCTCAACGGCCAGATCCGCCCGGTCAGCGTGCGGGACCGCTCGGTGTCGGCGGAGGTGGCGGCCGCGGAGAAGGCCGACCCGACGCAGCCCGGCCACGTCGCCGCGCCCTTCCAGGGTGTGGTGTCGGTCGTCGTCGCGGAGGGTGACCAGGTCAGTGCCGGAGACACGGTCGCGACCATCGAGGCGATGAAGATGGAGGCCGCGATCACCGCCCCCGTCGACGGCACCGTCCAGCGGGTCGCGCTGGCCGGGCCGAAGGCGGCCGAGGGCGGCGACCTGGTGCTCGTCGTCGGCTGAAGCGCTCCGGGACCGGGTCAGGTCCCGGCCGCGGGCTCGCGCTCGTGGCCGGGACGCCCGTGGGTGCGCCGGTCCTCCTTCATCTCGGCCTCGTAGAGGTGCCGCCGCCCGGCGACCAGCTCGCCCCGGGCGGCGCGCTCGAGTCGCTTGAAGTCGGCGTAGTAGCCGTCGTCGTACTCCTCGACGACCTGGAAGGTCCACCGCCCCTGCAGCACGTTGCGCCCGACCAGCTCGGTCTCGATCCGGTCGGCGAGCTCGTCGTGCCCGGCGCAGCGCAGCCGGGCGACGCCCTCGCCCAGGGTCAGGTCGGCGGTGCCGCTGAGGCGATGGAAGGCGTAGAGGTGGCCGCGGGCGATCTCGACCGCCTCCAGCGCCTCGGAGATGTTGCCGAGCGCTTCGACCGTCAGGTCGTCGACGCTCTCGGGCCGGGTGTGCTCCTCGTCGGTCGCCATGCATCGACGATGCCCGCGACCGGCGAGGAGCACACGGGCTCCGTTCTCAGAGAGCGGCGCGCAGTGCGTCGGCGAGCCGGGTTGCGGGGCGGCCGAGCAGGCTCTCGAGGTCGCTCGGCGTGACGGCCAGGTCGCCGCGCGCCAGCCCGAGGTCGGCGTCGGCGAGGACGGCGGCGTACGGCTCGGGCAGGCCGGCACCGACGAGCACGGTGGTCAGCTCGTCGGCCGGGATGTCGGTGTAGGTGACGTCCTTGCCGAGGACGTCGGCGACGGTGGTGGCGAGCTCCTGGAGGCTGAACGCGGTGCCGCCGAGCTCGTAGACCGCCTTCGGCTGCTCGAGGAGCAGCACGGTGGCCGCCGCCTCGGCGTAGTCCGCGCGGGTGGCGGCGGCGACCCGACCGTCACCGGCGGCGCCGAGCACGGTGCCGTGCTCGGCGTACGTCGCGAGCTGGCCGGTGTAGTTCTCGGTGTACCAGCTGTTGCGCAGGAAGGTGTGCGACAGCCCGGACGCGACGATCGCCTCTTCGGTGGCCTGGTGCTCGGCGGCGAGGACCATCCCGCTGGTGCCGGCGTTGGCGATGCTGGTGTAGGCGAGCAGGCCCACGTTCGCGGCCTTCGCGGCGGCGATGACGTTCTGGTGCTGGGGGAGGCGCTGGCCGACCTCGCTGCCCGAGATGAGCAGCACCCGGTCGGCGTCGGCGAGCGCGTCGGCGAGAGCGGCGGTGTCGGCGTAGTCCACCTGCCGCGTGGTGACGCCGAGGTCGGCGAGAGCGGCGAGGCGCTCCTCGTCGCGGCCGAGCGCGACGACCTGGTCGGCCGGGACGCCCTTCGCGAGGAGGGACGCGACGACGAGGCGGCCGAGCTGGCCGGTGGCTCCGGTGATGACGAGGGACATGGGTGGTGGGTCCTTCCGGGACGGGTGAGGGTCGTGCTTGTCGACGTCCTCAACGGACTGTCCGGGAAGTTGCTTCCCATTGGTTAGTACGCACTTTGAAGTAAGGTACTTCCGTGGTGGAGAGTACCGAGACGATCTTCGAGCAGTTCCCCGGCGGCGTGTTCCCTGCCGCGTGCTCGAGCCGGGTGCTGCTCGACCACGTGATGAGCAAGTGGGGCGTGCTGGTCCTGGTGTCGCTCACCGACGGTCCGCAGCGGTGGAGCGACCTGCGCCGGCGGGCGCAGGGGATCAGTGAGAAGATGCTCGCCCAGACCCTGAAGACGCTCGAGGCCGACGGCCTGGTCCACCGCGAGCAGCAGCTGGTGATGCCGCCGCGGGTCGACTACAGCCTGACCACGCTCGGCGAGGAGCTGGCCGAGGTGATGGTCCCACTGTTGCGCTGGGTCGGCCGCAACGCGGACGGGATCATCGGCGCGCCTGCGTCCTAGGCCCGTCCCCGCGCCGGCTCCTGCGCCGGCTCCCGCGCCGTGGTCGTACGGCGAGCGCGGCCGTCGTGAGCGCGGCGCCGATGCCGATGCGGCGGGCCAGGGTGCGCGCGCGGTCGAGGTCGGCCCGATCGGGCAGCGGACCGTCGCCCAGCACCGCCCGGTGCTCGATCCTCCCGCCGTAGTCGTTGGTGCCGCCCAGCCGGATCCCGAGGGCACCGGCGAAGGCCGCCTCCACCGGGCCGGCGTTGGGGCTGGGGTGGCCGGCCGCGTCACGGTGCCACGCCCGCAGGGCGCCGTGCGGGTCGGGGCCGAGCGCGGTGGCGAGGAGGGCGGTCAGCCGGGAGCCGGGCAGGTTGAGCAGGTCGTCGAGCCGGGCGGCCGCCCAGCCGAACCGCTCGTAGCGCGCGCTGCGGTGCCCGACCATCGCGTCCAGCGTGTTGGCGGCGCGGTAGCCGAGCAGCCCGGGGACGCCCGCGACGGCGCCCCACACGAGCGGCGCGACGACCGCGTCGCTGGTGTTCTCGGCGAGGGACTCGAGAGTCGCGCGGACCACCTCGCCCTCGTCCAGCCGCGTCGTGTCGCGTCCCACCAGATGGGTGAGCCGCGCCCGCGCGTCGGGAAGCCGCCCGGCCGCCAGGAGGCGGCCGACCTCGGCCGCCTCCCGGTCCAGGGAGGTGCCCCCGAGCACCGCCCACGTGGCGACAGCCGTCGCGAGCGTGCGGGGGAGCGCCCGCTCCGCCACGACGCCGAGCACGACGGCGCCACCGACCAGCGCGCCGACGTACACCGTCCCGGCGGGGCGGTCGTCGCGCCAGGCGCGCTTCTCCAGTGCCGACGCGACCTGACCGAAGCCCGCGACGGGATGGCCGCGCCGCGGATCGGCAAGGAGCCGGTCCACGGCGTACCCGAGCAGCAGTCCGGCCGCTCTCACAGACTGGCGGCGAGCTCGCGACGGACGAGGTCCGCCGCCGCGCGGTCGTGCAGGCGGCCGATCAGCACGGTCAGGCCGACGCCGATGGTCGCCCACAGCGCAGTGAGGGTGAGGAGGGACGAGCGGCGGAAGTACCAGAGCGTGTCCGCCGGGAAGTCGCCGACCTCGTTGACGGTCGGCAGCAGCATCGCGGTGACGGTGACGATCGCCAGATAGGCGCCGGCGCCGAGGAAGGCGGCGGTCCAGCCGTCGACGCGGGTGCGCAGCCGGTCGGCCAGCACCACGACCGCGATGGCGGCGAGGACGGAGACCAGCAGCAGCGCGAAGTACGACGCCGTGCGGCCCCCGATCGTGTCGCCGCTGCCGACCGCGGGCGGCGTGGCCGGGTACTTCGTGAACGGCACGAGGGCGACCGCCACGAAACCGATCAGCGCCACGAGCGCGGTGGAGCCGCGTGCCGACAGGCTGCCGAGCCGGCCGATCACGGCGGCCGCGGCCAGCGCGGCCAGCCCGCCGAGCGCCGCGCCGACGGCGAGGGTGCCGGTCAGCAGGCCCCAGCTCTTCTGGTTCTCCCGCGAGATCTCGACCATGCCGGACTCGTCGGCCGGCTCCTCGTCGGCGGGTTCGCCGTGGTCGGCCGGCTCGCCGTGGTCGGCCGGCGCGGCGTGGTCGGCCGGCGCCTGCGCGGCAGCGGCCTCCTCGAGCGCGATGGCGTCGTCGACGTACGGCTCACCGAAGGCGAATGCCACGACGAAGGCGATCAGGCCGGCGGCCAGGCCCACCGCGAGTCCGCGGACGAGGAAGGCGGCCGGGCTGAGCTGACCGGGGACAGACCTGTCCCCTCGAGCGGTGCTCATGATCGTCGCCCCGCTCAGTGGCAGGGGTAGCCGAGGAGGTGCCGGGCGTCGTGGACCCACTCGTGCACGGCGTTGCCGGCGGGGAGCGAGATCGCGCCCTGGTCGGCGCTCACGAAGAAGATCGCCAGCATCGCGAGCAGGCCGAAGAAGACGACCCACGTGCCGAGCTGCAGCAGCGGGACGACCGGCACCTGGACGACCGGCGCGAGCGGGGTGGCAGGGGACTGCGACATGGTGCCTCCTCAGGGATTCAGCGTCCCTGGTCAATGGATGTGAGGTGTGCAGGCACTCGTTCCTGACTTCACCGCACCCGACCCTGAGGGCGGAGGCGGTGTCACAGTAGCGCGACTGTGCCGGACTCTCACCGGCTTCCTCGTGCCTGCGGGAGCGAGCCTAGGGCACGGCGGGGGGTAGTGGGGAGCTGTCCGCGCTGCGGGTGCCTGGGTGTTGCGGTTTGGTCCCAAACCGCAACAATTCGGGCGGTTGGCGTGCGGTTTCTGCCCAATCGATGGGGTCCGGGAGGCGCGCGATCCGCCTATGCTCGCGGCATGACCGTCGCCGGCGACCTGGTCCTGATCACGACCGACCCCCTGTCCGGGCGCAGCCTGCTGGGCAGCACCGAGACCGATCCGGTGGTGGGCGGCGCGCTGCTCGTCGACCTGGTCCTGGCCGAGCGGTGTGAGGTGGTGGGGCCGCCGAAGCGCGCGCGGGTCCGGGTGCTGACGACGACGCCGCTCGGATCCGCGGTGCACGACCGGGCGCTGGCCGGCCTGAGGCCGGGGCACGACGCCAGGGCTGCCACCGTCGTCCCACGGCTCGGCAAGGGTGCCCGCAGGCGGGTGCTCGACCAGCTCGCCGCCGAGGAGGCGGTCGCGCCGCGCCGGGAGAAGGTGCTGGGGGTCTTCTCCCGGACCCGGTACGACGTTGTCGACATCGCCCGGCGCGACGCGGTCCTCGCGCCGGTGCTGGCGGTCCTGCTGGGTCGGGCGGAGCCCGACGAGGCGACCGGTCCGCTCGTCGGGCTGCTGTCGTCGGGCGGCGCCGTGTCGAAGCTGGTGGCCGGTCCGGACCGGAGGGCCGCGGTCCGTCGGGCGAAGGACGTGGCGCGCGGGGAGTGGGCCGGCGCGGTCACGAACGCCGCCGTCACCGCTGCCAACGCCGCCGTCACCGCGGCGGTCACCGCGGCCGTGGTGGCGGCCGCCGCCGGCGGGGCGGCCGGGGGCTCCTAGCTGGCCAGGTTCGCCAGGTCCGCCAGACCCGTCAGCAGGAGATCGGTCGTGCCCGGCGGCCGTACGGCGATCCGGATCCAGCTGCCGTCGAGGCCGGGGAAGGTGTCGGCCCGGCGTACGGCGATGCCGGCGTCGCGCAGCCGCGCGTGCACGCCGTCACCGACCTGCGCGAGCACGAAGGACGTCGTGGACGGCAGGTGGTGGATGCCGAGGTCGGCGAGGCCCTTCTCGAGGTGCTCGCGCCGGTCCCGGACCTGCTCGGCCCGCCGCCGCGCCTCCCGTGCCGCCTCGGGCGTCGCGCAGGCGACGACCGCGGCGGCGGCCGTCGTGCCGACCGACCACGGCGTCTGCGCCCGCGCCAGGCCCATGACGACGGCGGGGTCGCCGACGACGTAGCCGGCGCGGATGCCGGGGATGCCCCAGTGCTTCGTCAGCGAGCGCAGCACCAGCAGCCCGTCGAGCGGTACGCCGGCCAGCGACTCCGGCTCGCCCGGGACGCAGTCCATGAACGCCTCGTCGACCACGACCAGCCGCCCGGGCCGGCGCAGTCCCGCCAGCAGGTCGGCGGGGTGCAGGACACCGGTCGGGTTGGTCGGGTTGCCGACCACCACGAGGTCGGCGTCCTCCGGCACGAGCGCCGGGTCGAGCTCGAACGGCTCGCGCAGCACGACCGGCGTCACCGCATGGCCGGCCTGCTCCAGCGCGGCGTGCGGCTCGGTGAACTGCGGGTGCACCACCACCGGGCGCCGCCACGGTCGCAGGCGGGCCACCAGGGTGAAGGCCTCCGCGGCCCCGGCGGTCACCAGCACCTCGTCCTCCCGCCGCCCGTGGTGGGCGGCCACAGCCGTCCGGGCGGCGCTCGGGTCGGGGTAGGCGCCGACCGCGTCCAGTGAGCTGCGCAGGGCGTCGTCGAGCCAGCGCGGTCGCGGGCCGTCGTACACGTTGACGGCGAGGTCGAGCATCCCGCGGGCCTCGACGTCGCCGTGGTGGCGCAGCGGATCCCGCTCAGCCATGCGCGTGCACCGCCTCCGCGAAGCGCGAGGCCAGGTGCGGGTGACCCGCCCAGTGCGTGTGGAGGTACGACGCGTGCAGGGTGTCGGACGCGAAGCCGACCGCATCGCCGTCCACCTGCCAGGCGGGCGTCGGCCCTGCCACCGGAGCGACCGTCGTGCGGTGGAACTCGTGCCCGGTCACCTGCTCGCCGGCGCGGGTGAGCAGGGTGTCGGCCGTGGCGGTGGCGACGGGGTAGCGGAGCGTCAGCCTCTCGGTCATCGTGGCGTCGGCATCGAGGACGCCGGCCATGGGCGCCTCGTCGAGGGTGCGGCAGAGATAGAGCAGGCCGGCGCACTCGGCGACGGTGGGGAGTCCGTCGAGGACGGCGGTCCTGATCTCCGTGCGCAGCGCGGTGTTGGCCGCCAGGTCGGCGGCGTGGACCTCGGGGAAGCCGCCGCCGAGGTACAGGCCCGCGGTCCCGGCCGGCAGGGCGGGATCGAGCGCCGGGTCGAAGGGGACCACCTCGCAGCCGTGCGCGGCGAGCAGCTCCGCCGTCTCGGCGTACCGGAAGGTGAAGGCGCGGCCGGCGGCCACGGCGACCGGTCGGCGGTTCAATCTGCGCCGGGTCGATGTGTCCTCGCGTTCAATCTGCGCCGGGTCGGGGAGCCACGGATCAGCCGCGAGGGGTGGTGCGGACCGGGCGATGGTCAGCACGGCGTCGAGGTCGACGTGCTCGGCGATCACCTCGGCGAGCCGCGCGACGACGGCAGCGGACTCGCCGCGCTCGGCCGCGGTGACCAGACCGAGGTGGCGCGACGGGGTGGCGATCGAGGCGTCGCGGGGGATCACGCCCAGGACCGGCAGGGAGATCGAGGAGCGGACCTCCTCGGCGTGCCGGGCGGAGCCCGCCTGGTTGAGGATCACGCCGGCGACCTCGACCGACGGGTCCCAGGTGGCCATGCCGTGCACGACCGCGCCGATGGACCGGGAGGAGCGGGAGATGTCGACGACGAGCACGACAGGGGTGCGGGTCAGCGCGGCCACGTGCGCGGTGGAGGAGAACCCGTCGCCGCCGACCCGGCCGTCGTACAGGCCCATCACGCCCTCGACGACCGCGACGTCGGCACCGCGGGCGCCGTGCAGCAGCAGCGGGGCGACGAGCTCCTCGCCGACGAGGTGCGGGTCGAGGTTGCGGCCCGGACGCCCGCAGGCCAGCGCGTGGTAGCCCGGGTCGATGTAGTCCGGACCCACCTTGTGTCCGCTCACGGCCTGCCCCGCGGCCACCGCTGCTGCCATCAGGCCGGTGGCGACGGTCGTCTTGCCCTGCCCGGTGGCGGGTGCGGCGACGACCACGCGGGGCAGCTCGGTCCTGGGCACCGTCACCACTCGATGCCCTTCTGGCCCTTCTGACCTGCGTCCATCGGGTGCTTGACCTTGGTCATCTCGGTGACCAGGTCGGCGACCTCGACCAGCTTCGGGTCGGCGCGGCGGCCGGTGATCACGACGTGCTGGTGGCCGGGCCGGTTGGTCAGCGTCTCGACGACGTCGTCGATGTCCACCCAGCCCCAGTTGATCGGATAGGTGAACTCGTCGAGCAGGTACAGGTCGTGCTGCTCGGTGGCGATCCGCCGCTTGATCTCGGTCCAGCCCTCGGCGGCGTCGGCGGCGTGGTCCTCCTCGGACCCGGCCTTGCGGGACCAGGACCAGCCGGAGCCCATCTTGTGCCACTCGACGGTGCCGTTCCCCGGGGGGAGCCGCTCGAACGCGGTCTGCTCGCCCAGGCGCCACTTCGCGGACTTCACGAACTGGAAGACCCCGATGTCCCAGCCCTGGTTCCAGCCGCGCAGGGCGAGCCCGAAGGCCGCGGTCGACTTCCCCTTGCCGTCCCCGGTGTGCACCATCACGAGCGGCCGGTTGCGGCGCTGGCGGGTGGTGAGCCCGTCCTCGGGTACGACGAGCGGCTGGCCCTCAGGCATCGTTCCTCCAGGTGTCGTGATGGATGGCGTCGGCGAGTGGTCGGCGCGTTCGCCAACCGTGCCGCTCCAGGTCGGGCACGGTCTCCAGGTGGCTGACCGTGCCGAGGCACAGCCACGCGACGGGCCGCACGTCGGCGGGGACGGCGAGCAGGTCGCGCAGGAAGTCCTCGCGGTAGAAGGAGACCCAGCCCAGGCCGAGTCCCTCGGCGGTCGCGGCCAGCCAGAGGTTCTGGATCGCCAGCACCGTCGAGTAGAGGCCGGCGTCGGCGATCGCATGACGGCCGAGCACGTGCGTCCCGCCGCGGGCCTGGCTGTGGGTGACCACCACTCCCAGTGACGACTCGCAGATCCCCTCGACCTTGATCCTGTCGAAGGTCGCCCGGCGCTCGGGCGGCAGCGAGGCGGCGAAGGTGTCGCGCTCGGCGGCGACGTGATCGCGGAAGGCGGACCGGAGGGCCGGGTCCCGTACCACCACGAAGTCCCACGGCTGGCTCATCCCGACGCTCGGGGCGCGGTGGGCCGCGCCGAGGATGCGGTGCAGCACCTCGTCCGGCACCGGCGAGCCGGTGAACTCGGCCCGGACGTCGCGGCGACGCTCGATGACGTCGTACAGGCTGCTCGCCGGGAGGCTCACGCCGCCCTCCGGGTCACGTCCATCAGCGCCTCGGCGCTGACGTCGCCGATCGGCAGGTGCTCCGCGCCGAGGTGCTCGGCGAGGATGCTCGCCAGGCCCATCCGCATCGGGCCGGACTCGCAGTCGACGACGACGCTGGTGACCCCGGCCTCGGCCAGCAGGCCGGCGGCCATCCGGGACCGGGCCACGGCGTCGGCGCCGGAGGTCGCCCGGCCGTCGGTGACGACGACGAGCAGCGCGCGACGCTGGGGGTCGCGGGTGCGTTCGACGGTGAGCAGGTGCGCCGCCTCGAGCAGGCCCTCGGCGAGCGGGGTCCGCCCGCCGGACGGCAGCTCCTCCAGCCGCTGGGCGGCGGCGTCGACGGAGTGCGTCGGCGGCAGTGCCACCTCGGCGGCGCTGCCGCGGAAGGTCACCAGACCGACCTTGTCGCGGCGCTGGTAGGCGTCGAGCAGCAGGCTCAGCACCGCCGTCTTCACCTGCTCCATCCGGCGCCGCGCGGCCATCGAGCCGGACGCGTCGACGCAGAAGAGGACGAGGTTGGACTCCCGTCCCTCCCGTACGGCGACCCGTAGGTCGGCCGGGTGCAGGAGCAGCCTGCCCTCGGTGCGACCGCGGGCGACCTGGTGCCGGGCCGCCGCGCGGATGGTCTCGGTCAGGTGGATCGCGCCACCCGCTCCGGTCGGTGCGGTCGAGCCGATCCGCCGGCCGTTGCTGGTCCGGGCCCGGCTGCGGCGCCCGGCGGTGCCCGTGCCCACGCCGCGCACGGTCAGCAGTCGGGTGCGGTACGCCGACCCGGTCGGTGCCACCGGCGCTCCGCCACTCGGCGACGACTCGACGGGATCTTGCGACGACTCGACCGTTGAGTCGTCACTTGTGGCGGTTGAGTCGTCACTTGTGACCGTTGAGTCGTCACTTCCGTCCCCGTCCCCGGGGCCCTCCGGAGCGGGACCATCGGGCTCGTCCGGGTCGGGCTCGTCCGGGTCGGGCTCATGCGGGTCGGGCTCGGGCGGCAGGTCGTCGTCGCCGAGCACCTGGTCGAGCAGGTCCTCGTCCAGTCCGGGCGCGTCGAAGGGCTTGCGCCGGCGCCGGTGCGGCAGGGCCAGGCGGGCCGCGACCCGGATGTCCTCGAGGGCGACCTGCGAGCGGCCGGACCAGGCGGCGTGGGCGACGGCGGTGCGGGCGGTGACGATGTCGGCGCGCAGCCCGTCCACGTCGAAGGCGGCGCAGACCTCGGCGATCTTGAGCAGCCCGGCATCGGTCAGCCGGACCGTGCCGAGCAGCGCCCGCGCAGCGGCGATCCGCTCCCGCAACGCCGCCTCGGCGGCGGCGTAGGCGGAGGCGAACGTGCCCGGGTCGGCGTCGTAGGCCATCCGGCGGCGGACCACCTCGGCCCGCAGTGCGGGGTCGCGCGGTGCGGCGACCTCCACGGTCAGGCCGAACCGGTCGAGCAGCTGCGGGCGCAGCTCGCCCTCCTCGGGGTTCATGGTGCCGACCAGCACGAACCGCGCGTCATGCGTCATCGAGACACCGTCGCGCTCCACGGTGGCGCGGCCCATCGCGGCGGCGTCGAGCAGCAGGTCGACCAGGTGGTCGTGGAGCAGGTTGACCTCGTCGACGTACAGGATGCCGCGGTGCGCCTTCGCCAGCAGTCCGGGCTCGTACTCGGCCTTGCCCTCCGCCAGCGCGCTCTCGAGGTTGATGGAGCCGGTGACCCGGTCCTCGGTGGCGCCGATGGGCAGCTCGACCAGCGGCACGGGACGGTCGTCGGCCGGTGGGAGGACGGCGGCGAGCGCGCGCACGATCGTGGACTTCGCGGTGCCCTTCTCGCCGCGGACGAGCACACCGCCGACCTCGGGGGCGATCGTCGTCAGGATCAGGGCCAGGGCCATCGGGTCCGGGCCGTCGGGTCCGTCGGCTCCGACCACCGCGCTGAACGGGAAGTGTCGGATCTCTGGGGTGTCGTTGTTGGGGGGCGTCATCGGAGGCGCTCCTTCCGGGTCACACGTTCGGTGGAGTAGAGATAGGACTCGGCGTCGGAGCGCCCGTGGTCGGTGGCCAGCGCCGGGCCGACCAGGATCACGGCGGCCTGCCGCAGGCCGGCCTCCTCGACCAGGTCGGCGATGGTGCCGACGCTGCCGCGCAGCACCAGCTCCTCGGGCTGGCTGGCACGGGAGACCACGGCGACCGGGCAGTCGTCGCCGTAGAACGGCGCGAGCTCGGCCATCAGCGCGCGGGTCCGGGTGACCGCGAGGTGCAGGACGAGGGTCGCGCCGGTCGCCGCGTACGCCGCCAGCGACTCCCGCTCCGGCATCGCGGTCGAGCGCGCCTGGGTCCGGGTCAGCACGACCGACTGGGCGACCAGCGGGACGGTCAGCTCGCGGCCGACGATCGCGGCCGCCGCGGCGTACGCCGGCACGCCGGGCGTGACGTCCCACGGCACGCCCGCCGCGTCCAGGCGCCGGGTCTGCTCGTGCAGCGCCGAGTAGAGCGAGGGATCGCCCGACGTCAGTCGGACGACGTCCCGCCCGGCGACGTGGGCCTCGACCAGCACCGCGGTGATCCGGTCCAGGTCGAGGTCCTGGGTGTCGACCCGCCGCGCGTCGGGGCGGCAGTGGGAGAGCACCTCGGCGTCGATATAGGTGCCGGGGTAGAGGACCACGTCGGCGGTGCTCAGCAGCGCCGCGGCGCGCAGGGTGATCAGGTCGGCCGCGCCGGGGCCGGCGCCGACGAAGTGCACGGTCATCGGGCGTTCTCCTCCTGATGGTCGGTCCAGGCCCACTGCACGACGGCGCGAGCCGGTGTCCAGCCGGTGAACCGCCCGCCCAGCGGCGTCACCTGCTCGACCGCCAGCCGGGTCAGCTCGCCGCCGTACGTGTGGAAGGCGTCGACGAGCAGCCGCTCGGTCTCCAGGGTCACGCCGTGGGCGACCAGTCGGCCGCCGGGGGTGAGGGCGTCGCGGCATCGGTCGAGCAGGCCGTCCGCGGTGGCGCCGCCGCCGACGAAGACGGCGTCGGGGGCGGGCAGTCCGGCCAGGGCGTCGGGAGCGCGACCGGTGACGACCACGAGTCGGGGTACGCCGAGCCGGCGGGCGTTGCGGCCGATCCGGGCCGCGCGCTCCTCGTTCCCCTCCACGGCGACCGCGGTGGTGAGGGGGTGGGCGCGCAGCCACTCGATCGCGACGGAGCCGGCGCCGGCGCCGACGTCCCACAGCCGGTCGCCGGGACGCGGGGCGAGCCGGGCGAGGGCGCTGGCCCGCACGTCCCGTCTGGTGAGTTGGCCGTCGTGCTCGAAGGCGTCGTCGGGCAGGCCGGTCGTCCACGACGCGGCACCCGGCCCGGCGACGTCGAGCGCGAGGACGTGCAGGCGGGGGAGGCCGTCGGGGGCACCGCCGTCCGCGACGAAGGAGGCACGCGACTCGGCCTCGGCACCCAGGTCGCCGAGCACCGTCATCCGGGTCGCGCCGAAGCCCGCGTCGCCGAGCACGGCGGCGACGGTCTCCGGCGTTGTCTCGTCCGAGGAGAGGACGAGCAGCCGGCGGCCCGGCGCGAGCTCGCGGCGCAGCGCGTCGACGTCGCGGCCGACGAGTGTCACGGCGGCGGACTCCTCGGCCGACCAGCCCATCCGGGCGCGAGCGAGCGAGACCGACGAGACCGCCGGGACGATGTCGACCGCGTCGGCGCCGAGCAGCCGGACCAGCGTCGTGCCGATCCCGGACACGAGCGGGTCGCCCGACGCCAGCGCGACGATGCTGCGGCCCTCGTGCTCCGCCAGCACGGCGGGCAGTCCGGAGACCGGGCGGGGCCACGGCAGCCGCAGCTGACCGGGGACGGCGGGCACCAGGGACAGGTGGCGTTCGCCGCCGAGCAGCACCTCGGCGCTGCCGACCACGGCACGGGCGACGGGCGGCAGGTGTCCGTCGGCGCCGATGCCGACGACGGTGATGGGTCGACCCGGCACCCCACCCATCAGTCGACCCACCGCGGCGTCCAGACCGTTCCGTCGGGCTCCACCCGGGTGCTGGACGCGCCGATGATCAGCAGGCACTTCATATCGACGCCGTCGGTGTCGAGGCCGCCGAGCGTGGTGACCGCCAGCGACTCCTCGGCCCGGCCGACGTCGCGGCCGACGACCACGACGGTGTCGGGGGAGCGGTGCTCCAGCAGGATCTTCTGCATCTCCACGACCTGGTCGCGGCGTGAGCGCGAGGCCGGGTTGTAGACGCCGAGCACGAGGTCCGCCTCGGCGATCGCGCGCAGCCGGCGCTCGACGACCGGCCACGGCTTCAGGCGGTCCGACAGGCTCAGCACCGCGAAGTCGGCGCCGATCGGCGCACCGGCCCGCGCGGCGACGGCCTGGATCGCGCTGACCCCGGGAAGCACGCGGACCGGGACGCTCGCATGCTGGGGGTACTCCGGGTCGGCCGCGGCCTCGAACACCGCCGCCGCCATGCCGAACACGCCGGCGTCGCCACCCGACACGACCGCCACCCGCTCGCCGCGCAGCGCCAGGTCGAGCGCGAGCCGGGCCCGGTCGACCTCGACGGTGTTGCCCGACGCGTGTCGCTGCAGGCCGGGCCGCTGCGGCACCCGGTTGACGTACGGCGCGTAGCCGACCACGTGCTCGACCTCGGTCAGTGCGGCGCTCGCCTCCGGGGTCAGCCAGCCGTCCGGGCCGGGGCCGAGGCCGATCACCAGCAGCTCCGAGGGTTGCGGTTTGGTCCCAAACCGCAACGATTCCGGCTCCGAACCTGCGGTCTCTGCCCAATCGGTGCGCGTCCGGCCTGCCCGCATCCGGCCCGCGGACGCCGGGCGTGCCGAGTCCCCGGGGACGACGATCAGCGAGAAGTACGGCACCGAGTCGGCGTCCACCTCGGCGACGGGCAGCCAGCGCTCCTCGGGCTGTGAGGCGCGCTCGACGTACAGTGCCCCCTCGAGCCGGCCCGCCTGCTCCAACGCGGAGCGGACGGCGGGGAAGGTCCGGCCGAGCTTCATGATGACCGCGCCGTCGGTGTCGGCGAGCCGCCGGGCGAGCTCGGGCTCCGGCAGGGTGCCGGGGAGCACGGTGAGGACGTCGGTCTGGCGCACCAGCGGCGCCGGAACGGTCGCGGTGGCCGCGGCGAAGGCGGGTACGCCGGGCACCACCTCGACCTCGAACCTGTCGCGGAACCGGTCGACGAGGTACATCGACGAGCCGTAGAACAGCGGGTCGCCCTCGGCGAGGAGGACCACGTCGCGCCCCGCGTCGAGGTGCGCGGCCAGCCGCGCCTCGCACTCGTCGTAGAAGGCGGCCAGCGCGCCGACGTACCCACCGGGGTGCTCGGTGGTCCCCGTGGTGACGGGGTAGCGCAGCTCCTCCTCGACCGCGTCGGCCGGGATGAGGCCGGCGGCGATCCGGCGGGCGTGCGACTCCTTGCGCACCCCGGCGTGGAAGGCGACGACGGGAGCCGCGCCGATCAGCCGCTCCGCCTTGCGGGTGATCAGCTCGGGATCGCCGGGGCCGATGCCGACGACGAGGAACCGACCGGCCGCCGACGTCACTCCTGCTCCTGGGCGAGCGCGTTGACCGCGGACGACGCCATCGCGGACCCGCCTCGGCGGCCGCGCACGGTGACGAACGGGATGTCGATGCCGTGCTCGTCCGCGAACGAGGCGAGCGCGTCCTTGGACTCGGCGGCGCCGATGAACCCGACCGGGCACCCGACGATCGCCGCTGGCTGGGGGCCGCCGGCGAGGATCGTCTCGAGCAGGTGGAAGAGCGCGGTGGGGGCGTTTCCGATCGCGACGACGGCGCCGTCGAGCAGCGGCTCCCACAGCGAGACCGCGGCGGCGGTGCGCGTCGTCGACCAGCGGCGGGCCAGGTCGGGGACGCGCTCGTCGGTGAGGAAGCAGTGCACCGGGTTGTCCGCGGGCAGCCGACCGGCGGTGATCCCCATCGCGACCATGCGCGCGTCGCACAGGATCGGCGCGCCGGCGTCGAGTGCCGCCCGGGCGGCGAACACCAGCCGCGGGTGGATCACGAGGTCCCGTACCAGGTCGGTCTGCCCGCTGCCGTGGATCATCCGGACCGCGACCTTCTCGGCCTCGGCCGGCACCCGGGACAGGTCCGACTCGCGGCGGATCGTGGCGAAGGAGTCGACGTAGATCGCCGGTCCGTCGGCGACGTAGTCGTACCGCCGCGGGGGAGCGGTCAGCCCGGTCGGCTCGGTCAGCTCGGTCGGCTCGGTCAGCTCGGTCAGCTCGGTCACGGGGTCTCCTCGGGGGTCGACGGGATGAGCACGCCGTGCCAGGGCG
Organism: Nocardioides carbamazepini; assembly: GCF_024614185.1. GTDB lineage: Bacteria > Actinomycetota > Actinomycetes > Propionibacteriales > Nocardioidaceae > Nocardioides > Nocardioides carbamazepini. The sequence continues at coordinate 536,351 of NZ_JAHTLF010000015.1, read as the reverse complement.
TGACGACGACGGTCGGCGCGGTCCAGGCCGCGATGGTGGCCGGGTCCAGCCCGTCCTCGGGTACGGCGAGGTGGTGGCCGCCCGCGACCGGGCCGAACGGAAGCGGCCCGGTCGTGACCGTGGCACCGGGGGCGGGAGCATGCGGGGAGGTGAGCGGGGCGGTGAGCTCGGGGACGTGCCACGCGGCGTCGGGACCCGTGCCGCGGGCGGCCAGGAAGGCGTGGGCGAGTGCGGTCAGCGCGGCGGGCGCGTCATCGAGTGCGACCACCTCACCCCACTGCTCGCCGACCCGCAGCTGGACGGTGCCCGCGTCGAGTGCGACCCCGCCGAGGTCCTTGTGGCGATCGGCGAGGTCGCCGCGGCCGTCGTCGAGGGTGAACAGGAACCGGCCCGGCAGGTCGGCCAGGGCGTCGTCGGCGAGCAGGATCCTGTCGAGCGCGGCGACCACGGGTCGCAGGTCGGCGCGACCACCGACGAGACCGGTCTGCGGCGAGACCAGCGCATTGCGGACCCGGTCGTGGGTGCGGGACGGCAGCAGTCCGGTGCCTTCCAGTGCGGCAAGCGCGGGCGCCGCGAGCGACCCGTCCGGCGCCAGCGGCATGGCGCGGACCTGCAGGTTGGCACGGCCCGTGACCCGGATCCGGCCGTCGCCGTACTCCTCGGCGGCGGCGGCCAGCGCCCGCAGCGCGCCGAGCGGCACCTGTCCGCCCGGCACCCGGATCCGGACCAGGCCACCGTCGTCGGCGGGCCACGGGTGCACGACCCCGGGGCATCGATCGGGACGACTGCGCGCGATCTGCGCCATGGACCTGGATCCTTCGAGGCCGGGGCTCCTCGCGATCGCCCCACATCGACCTCGCGACGGATGTCGCAAGGGCCAGCAGGTCTTCGGACTCGGGATCGACCGGAACGGAGCGTCTTCCCAGGCCCGGAGGCCCAGTGACTCTGATCTCTCAGTGCTCCGCCCGTCACCCACACCGCTGCGCGTCAGTCCCGGACTCTCACCGGGTTCCCTGACCGCCCTGGGACATGCCCAGGGGAGGTCGACTGGCACGGGCACCATAGCAACCTCGGGTCGCGGCCCATCGGTAGCCTGGCCGCCATGCCCTCGCTCAAGGACGTCGTCGACCTGGTCCACGGCTGGTACCCGCCCGCGACCGCCGACAGCTGGGACGCCGTCGGGCTCGTCTACGGCGACCCGGAGCAGCCCGTGAAGAAGGTGCTCCTCGCCGTCGACCCCACGCCGGAGGTCGCGGCGGAGGCAGCGGACTGGAAGGCCGACCTGCTGCTCGTCCACCACCCGCTCTTCCTCAAGGGCGTCCACGGTGTCGCGGCCACGACGCCCAAGGGCCGGACCCTGCACACCCTCGCGAAGGCCGACTGCGCGCTGCTCACGGCCCACACCAACGCCGACCAGGCGGTCGGCGGCGTGTCCGAGGCGTTCGCGGTCGCGCTGGGCCTCAAGGACCTCGTCCCCATCGTCCCGGCGCCGAGCGAGCAGCTGGACAAGCTCACCGTGTTCGTGCCCGCCGACGCCGCCGCCCCCGTGCGCGCGGCCGTCGCCGAGGCCGGCGCGGGCCGGATCGGCGACTACGACTACGCCTCCTTCACCAGCGCCCCGGGCGAGGGACGGTTCCGTCCGCTCGACGGCGCCAGCCCGATGATCGGCACGGTGGGCGAGCTGGAGACGGTCGACGAGGTGCGGATCGAGGTAGTCCTCCCGCGCGGCCGCCGGAGCGCGGTGGTCCGCGCGATGCTGGCGGCCCACCCCTACGAGGAGCCCGCCTACGACGTCGTCGAGCTCGCCGACCCGCAGCTCGCCGGCGTCGGCACCGGGCGGGTCGGCACGGTCGAGCCGACCACGTTGGGCGGCTTCGCCGAGTCGGTGGCCGCGGCGCTGCCGGCCACCCAGCACGGCGTGCGGGTGGCCGGAGACCCGGACCGTCCGGTACGCCGGGTGGCGGTGTGCGGGGGCGCCGGCGACTTCCTGCTCGACCGGCTCGCCGGCTCCGACGCCGACGTCTACGTCACCAGCGACCTGCGCCACCACCCGGCCGCCGAGTTCCTCGAGAAGGGGGGTCCGGCGCTCGTCGACGTCGCCCACTGGGCGGCCGAGTGGACCTGGCTGCCGGTCCTCGACCAGCTGCTGCGTGGTGCCCTCGGTGACGCGGTCGAGACCCGGGTGAGTGCGATCTCCACCGATCCTTGGACAATGCGCCTGTGAGGACACACCTGTGAACGCCGACCCCGCTGCCCAGCTCCGCCTGCTCGACCTGCAGGCCCTCGACGCGCAGATCGACCAGCTGCGTCACCAGCGCAACAACCCGGCGGAGGCCGCGGAGATCAAGGACCTCCTCGGCAGGCGGGCCGACGTCGACGGCCGGCTGCGCGACCAGCGGATCGTGGTCGACGACCTGGCGGTCGCCCAGGCCAAGGCCGATGCCGACGTGGAGCAGGTCAAGGCCCGTCGTACCCGCGACCGGGAGCGGATGGACTCCGGAGCCGTCGGCAACCCGAAGGACCTCGAGCGGATGCAGCACGAGCTGGAGTCCCTGGAGCGCAGGATCTCGACCCTGGAGGACGAGGAGCTCGAGGTGATGGAGCAGCTCGAGGAGGCGCAGTCGGCGTTGGTCGAGCTGACCTCCGCCGTCGAGGACCTCGACGGTCGCCTCGGTCTCCTCACCACCGCCCGCGACGAGAAGCTCGCCGCCCTCGACGCCGAGATCGGCGCGGTCTCCGGCGGCCGGGCCGCGATCGTCGCGGAGATCCCCGCGGACCTGGTCGCCCTCTACGAGAAGCTCCGCGCCAGCAAGGGCGGCATCGGCGTGGGCACCCTGCGGGCCCGCCAGTGCAGCGGCTGCCAGTTGAGCCTCGACGCCGGCGAGCTCGCCGCCATCCGGGCCACGCCGCCCGAGACCGTGCTCCGGCACGAGGAGTGCCAGCGGATCCTGGTCCGCACCCCCGAGAGCGGCCTGTGACGGCTCGGTCCGGACCGGCCGTCGAGCGGGTCGTCGTCGAGGCCGACGGCGGCTCGCGCGGCAACCCCGGACCGGCGGCGTACGGTGCCGTGCTGCGCGACGCGGCGAGCGGAGCCGTGCTGGCCGAGGACGCCCGCACGCTCGGCGTCGCGACCAACAACGTCGCGGAGTACTCCGGCCTTCTCGCCGGACTCAAGCTGGCCCTCGACCACGCGCCCGGCGCCCAGGTCGAGGTGCGGATGGACTCCAAGCTCGTCGTCGAGCAGATGTCCGGGCGCTGGAGGATCAAGCACCCCGACATGCAGGTGCTTGCTGCGGAGGCGCGCACTCTCGCGCCCGCCAGCACGACGTACACCTGGGTGCCGCGCGCCCAGAACGCCCACGCCGACCGGCTGGCCAACGAGGCCCTCGACGGCACGAGGTCGGGCGTCAGCGTGCCGGGGGACGGCGTCCCCGACGAGCCGGAGTCCGCGGCGGAGGAGGCGTCCTCGCCGGCGACCGGTCCCGGCCAGCCGACCACCATCGTGCTCGTCCGGCACGGCGTCACCCCGCACACGACCGGCCGCCGGTTCTCGGGCGGGCTCGGCGGCGACAACCCGGCGCTGTCCGAGGAGGGCCGTGCCCAGGCGGCCGAGGTGGCGGCATGGCTCACCGAGCTGAAGGAGAGCATCGACGTCGTCGTGGCCTCGCCGGTGCGGCGCACGCGGGAGACCGCCGACATCGTCGCCGCCGCGCTGGGCCTCACGGTGGAGGAGGAGCCGGCCTTCGCCGAGATGGAGTTCGGCGAGTGGGACGGGCTGAGCTTCGCCGAGGTCGCCGAGCGCGACCAGGCGCGGATGGAGGCGTGGTTCGCCGACATGACGGCCGCGCCCCCGGGCGGAGAGTCGTTCGTGACCGTTCAGCAGCGGGTGCTGGCCGGCCTGGCCCGGCTGCTGGAGACCCACGCCGGCCGCACCGTCGTGCTCGTCAGCCACGTCACGCCCATCAAGACCCTGGTCGCGCATGCTCTCGACGCCCCACTGGAGACGCTGTTCCGGATGGAGCTCGCCCCCGCCGCGGTCTCGGTGCTGGCGTTCTACCCCGACCCGAGCACCGGCGAGCAGAAGGGCTCGATGCGGTTCTTCAACGCGCTCGCCCCCGGTCGGCGCACCCTGCGCGACACCGGCCGCTGGTAGCGGCTCGGTCTGCTGTCGTACCGGACATTCCTGTCGTGGATTCGCCCGAATCACGACAGGAATGTCCGGTACGACGGATCAGAGTTCGCCGACGATCACGTCGAGCTGGGTGCCGGCCCTGCCCGGCGCGCCGGCCTCGACCGTCCAGCCCAGCCGGCGGAGCGCATCGGCCAGCGCGGCGGGCGTGCGCGGGTCGGCCCCGTCCTCCAGCAGCGCCCGCACGATCCGGCCCTTGGTGGCCTTGTTGAAGTGGCTGACCACCTTGCGGGTGCCGTCGTGCTCGTGGAGCACGCGCACGGTGGCGACGCGCTTCGCAAGATCCGGTCCGGGCTTCCAGAAGCTGGCGTACATCCCCGAGCGCAGGTCGACGAGCAGCCCGCGGCCGAGCGCCTGCGCCATCGCGGCCGGCAGTGCCTCGCGCCAGACGGCCGCGACCGGGCCGAGTCGCGGGAGGGAGGCGTCGCCGGAGAGCCGGTACGACGGGATCCGGTCGCCGAGGCGCACCATGCCGAACAGGCTGGAGGCGACCGCGACCCGGGCGGTGGCGCGGCGCTTCGCGGCGGCCGAGAGCGTGGCGACATCGAGTGCGTCGTACAGGACGCCTGTGTAGATCCGGTCCGCCCGGGCGGTCGGCGCGTCCGGCAGGTCCGCGTTGCGCTCGACCAGGTCGGCCTGCCCGGCCGACAGGCCGAGGACCTCGGCCGCCTTGGCCGGGTCCTCGCGGCAGAGCGCGACGAGGGCGTCGAGGACCTCACGACGCGCGCCGGTGAGCGCGGGGGACGACAGGGCACCGAGATCGAGCGCCTGGCCCCGGCGCGGAGCGGCCTTGCCCTCGCTCGGCGGCAACAGGATCAGCACGGGGCCAACGATAAGGTCACCGGCATGCCGAGCAATCTCGTGGTCCGGGTCAAGGCGAGCTCTCCGGAGATCCAGGAGGGTCTCGCGGCCATCGCCGCCGAGCTCGACCTGCCCGAGGAGTTCCCGGCCGAGGTCACCGCCGCCGCCGAGCGGGCGGCCGCGGAGGTCGTCCTCCCCGATCTCGACCGCACCGACCTGCCGTTCCTGACCATCGACCCCGCCGGCTCGATGGACCTCGACCAGGCGCTGCACATCGAGCGGGATCGCCGAGGAGGCGAGGACGTCGGGTATGTCATCCACTACGCCATCGCCGACGTCGCCGCCTTCGTCCGCCCGGGCGACCCGGTCGACGTCGAGGCCAACCGGCGCGGCGAGACCCTGTACGGCGCCGGCACCCGGATCCCGCTGCACCCGCCGGCCCTGTCCGAGGCCGCCGCGTCGCTGCTGCCCGACGTGGTCCGCCCGGCGCTGCTGTGGACGATCCGGCTCGACGCCGAGGGCACGACGACCGATGTCCGGGTCGAGCGGGCCCGCGTGCGCTCGACCTCGCGCTGGTCGTACGTCGACGCGCAGGCCGCGCTCGACGACGGCACCGCCGGCCCCGGTGTCGAGGTGCTCCAGCTGCTCCGCGAGGTCGGGAGACTGCGCGAGCGGCAGGAGGTCGCCCGGGGCGGCATCTCGCTGCCGCTGCCCGAGCAGGAGGTCGACGAGGCCGACGACGGCTTCCATCTGGTGTTCCGCGAGCAGCTGCCCGTCGAGCTCTGGAACGCGCAGATCTCCCTGTTGACCGGGATGGGCGCCGCCTCGCTGATGGTGGGCGCGAAGGTCGGGATGCTCCGGACCCTGCCGCCGGCCGACCCGCGCGACGTCGCCCGGCTGCGCCGGGTCGCCAAGGGTCTGCGCATCTCCTGGCCCCAGGACATGGACTACCCGGACTTCGTCCGCTCGCTCGACCCGACCCTCTCCCAGCACCAGGCGATGGTCGTCGCGTGCACCCGCCTGCTGCGCGGCAGCGGCTACGCCGCCTTCGACGGCGAGCTGCCCGAGCAGACCCGGCACTCCGCGATCGCCGCCGAGTACGCCCACGTCACCGCGCCGCTGCGCCGCCTCGGCGACCGGTACGCCGGCGAGGTCTGTGTCGCGATCTGCGCCGGCACCCCCGTGCCCGACTGGGTGGTGGCGGCGCTGCCCGGGCTGCCCAAGATCCTGCAGGACTCCGCGCGCCGCGCCGGCTCCTACGAGCGGGCGGTCCTCGACCTGATCGAGGCCGCGGTGCTCGCCGACCGGGTCGGGAAGGAGTTCGACGGCGTCGTCACGAGCGTGCGCGACGACGAGACCGCCGGTGTGGTCGTGCTCGCCGAGGTCGGCGTCGAGGCCCCGGTCACCTCCGCGCAGCCCCTCCCGCTCGGTGAGGACGTCACCGTCACCCTCGCCACCGCCGACATCGCGACCCGCAAGGTCGCCTTCACCCTCCCGTGAGCCGGCCGTGAAGGTCCTCGTCACGGGCGGCGTCCGGTCCGGGAAGTCGCGCCACGCCGAGTCCCTGCTGGCCGAGGCGCCGGCGGTCACCTATGTCGCCGCCGGACCGGTGTACGACGACGCCGACTGGGCCGCGCGGATCGCGGCCCACCGTGCGCGCCGGCCCGCCACCTGGTCCACCGCCGAGACGCGCGACATCGCGGGGGTCCTCGCCGTGGCCGATGCGCCCGTGCTCGTGGACTGCCTCGGCACCTGGCTCACCGGTGTGATCGACGATGCCGGGCTGTGGGATGTGCCGGTCGAGGCGATCGAGAGCCACGTGCTCGGGCACCTCGACGCGGTGCTCGCCGCACTGACGGCGACGGGGGAGCAGGTGGTGCTGGTGACCAACGAGGTCGGCCTCGGCGTCGTACCCGAGCACCGGTCGGCGCGGCTGTTCCGCGACCTGCTCGGCACGATCAACCAGCGCGTGGCGGCCGCCTGCGACGAGGTGCACCTGGTGGTCGCGGGCCGGGTCCTGCGCCTCTGAGCTCAGGAGCGGACGAAGGGACGCCGCTCCAGGATCCGGCCGGCCAGGTCCGTCGTCATCGTCCCGACCTCGCTGTACTGGTTGCTGATGTGGAACTCCACGATGCCTCCGTACTCCGGGTCGTAGGTGAAGGAGATGCCCGGGGCGTCGGGCTCCTCGACGTTCGCGGAGCGCCGGGCCCGCGGGATGTTCGCGATCACGGCCGGCAGGTCGACCTTGCGCAGGTCGATGACCTGCTTCCGGACGGTGGTGACCACCTGCGGGTCGAAGTTCGTGGTCCAGCGCTCGTCGCTGCTCCAGCTCCACCACTGCAGGCGCCGCTTGCGGATCGGGAGGACCGCGGCGTCGGCGCTGGCCTGGGTGTGATCGGAGACCGACACGTCATAGGCCTTCCAGGTGCCGAGCGCCGCGTGGTACTCCGCGAACAGCACCTCCAGCCCCGCGACCGAGTAGAGGTCGATGTCCGGCGGCGGCTCGGGCGTGGGCGTCGGTGCCGGGATGGGAGTCGGGATCGGGCGCGGTGTGGGCGCGCTGCTCGCGGGCGCGGGACGCGGCGTCGCCCTCGGCGGGTCGTCCCCGCGGTTGAGCACGGCGAACCCGGCGCCCGCGGCCACCAGGCCGACCGCACCGAGGAGCACGGCCCGGCGGCCGGGCAGGGGCCCGGGGAGCCGCGGCGGCTCGCGGAGGTCCTCGACCAGCTCGACCAGCTCGGCCAGGGTCGCCACGCGGACCGCCATGTCGGTGCGCTCGAGCTGGTCGTCCTGGCTGATCTCGCCGCGGGCCCGGGCATCGGAGAGGGCGCTGACGGCGGCGAGCCGCTCGGTGTCGCGCGGCTCCCGGTCGGGAAGGCGGCGAAGGTGGGGAGTGTCCTCAGGCACCCGCCAGTCCTATCAGGAGGACGGCGAGCGCCAGCTCGATGCCCGCGCCGAACACGTCGCCGGTGACGCCGCCGAGGCGACGGACCGTGTGCACGGTGAGGACGGCGACGACCACCGCGGCCGCGGCCACGGTCACCGGTCCGCGGACCGGGTCGACCAGCATCGCGAGCGCGGCCAGCCCGGCCCAGCCGGCCACCGCGACGGCGACCGGCACCCGCCGGGTGAAGGTCACGCCCAGTCCGTCCTCGCGGGCCGGGGGAGCGAGCGTGCAGGCGGTGACCCAGAGCGCGGCGCGTGAGGCGCACACCGCGGCACCGGCCACGACCGCGGACCGCACCTCGCCGCCGAAGCCGACGAACCAGGTCAGCCCGGCGGCCTGCGCCCCGAGCACGAGGACCACGGCGGCGACCCCGGCCGGGCCCGCCGTACCGCTCTTCATGACGGCCAGCGACCGCTCCCGGTCGTAGGACGAGGTGAGGCCGTCGGCCACGTCGGAGAGGCCGTCGAGGTGCAGCGCGCGACTGCCGACGGCGAGGGCGGCGAGCGCGGTGAACGCGACCGCGAGGGCGGGCAGGTCGAGCCGGCCGCCGGCCCACACGAGGCCGCCGACGACGGCGCCGAGGGGGAGGACGGCGAGGGGCGCGAGCAGGAGCGCGCCGGTGGCGACGCCGGGCGTGACCCGGAGCACCGCGGGGACGCGCAGCGCCGTCAGCATCCCGATCGACAGCCGCAGGCTGCGCCCGACGACGGCGACCCTCATCCCTCGGGTCATGCCTCGTCGGGCGCCGGCGGCAGGAGGTCGGCGAGCAGCGCGACGTCGCGCAGCAGCGCCACGGCCGAGCGGAGCACCGGGACCGCCGCCACCGCGCCGGAGCCCTCGCCCAGGCGCAGCCCGAGGTCGAGGACCGGCTCCAGGCCGAGCTTCTCCAGCGCCAGCGCCTGGGCCGGCTCGGTCGAGCGATGGCCGGCCGCGAACCAGGCGGAGGCGCCGGGCGCGATCCGGTCGGCGTACAGGGCACAGGCGACGGACATCAGGCCGTCGAGCAGGACGGGTACGCCGCTCTCGGCGGCCTGCACCAGGTACCCGACGGTGGCCACCAGGTCGGCGCTGCTCAGCGCCGTCAGCGCGTCGAGCGGATCCCCGGCCTCGCTGTCGGCCCGGTCTCCCGCCCGGTCCAGCGCCTGCTGGACGAGGGCCTGCTTGCGTGTCAACGCGGCGTCGTCGACGCCGGTGCCGCGGCCGGTGACCTCCGCCGCCGGCAGCCCGAGCGCCGCGGCGACCATCGCGGCCGCCGGCGTGGTGTTGCCGATGCCCATGTCGCCGGAGAGCAGCAGCTGCGCTCCCGCCGCGATCTCCTCGCGCGCGACCGTCCGGCCCACCTCGTAGGCCCGCGCGGCCTCGTCGGCCGAGAGGGCGTCCTCGAGGTGGATGGCACCGCTGCCGCGCCGCACCTTGTGCGTCCGGACGTCCACCGGCACGCCCTCGAGGTCGTCGTCGACCCCGATGTCGAGCACACGGACGTGGACGCCGTGGGCGGCGGCGAGTGCCGAGACGCCCGCCTTGCCGAGCACGAAGGTGCGCACCATCGCCGGCGTGATCGCCGGGGGATAGGCGGAGACGCCGTGCTGCGCGACGCCGTGGTCGCCGGCGAAGATCACCAGCCGCACGTCGTCCAGCGGCCGCGGCGGCACGGCGCCCTGTGTCGCCGCGATCCAGACGCCGAGGTCACCGAGCCGGCCCAGCGCCCCGGCCGGTGTCGCCAGCCCGGCGAGGCGCTCGGCGGCAGCGGAACGGACGTCGGCATCGGGTGGTCGTACGGCGGTGCGCATGCCCCGCAACCTATCGTTCCCACCCCTATGCTCGAAGGCCATGGTCCACACCGTCCTCGTCGTGCCCGTGCCGGCGCTGGAGGGCTACGTCCGCGGACGCTGGGAGCACTACGACCCGGCCTGGGTCTCTCGTGATCCGGCCTTCACCCACGCCCACATCACCGCTCTGGCGCCCTTCCTGCCGTCGCCGGCGGAGGGCGACCTGGCCCGGCTCGCGGCGATCGCCCGCGCCTGGCCGGCCTTCGACTTCGTGCTCGACGACGTCACCGCCTTCCCGGACGGCATCGTGCACGCCGTGCCCGTGCCCGCCGGGCCCTTCGCCGAGCTCACCGCGCGGCTGTGGCGGGAGTTCCCCGAGTGCCCGCCGTACGCGGGGGAGTACGCGGACGTCGTACCCCACCTGACGCTGGACCTGCTCGGCCCCGCGGTGTCGACCGCCTCGGTGACGGCCGACCTCGCGGGACTGCTGCCGGTGCGCGCCCGCGCCGAACGGCTGGAGCTGCACCGCTACGCCGAGGGCGACTGCCGGGTGCTCGCGAGCTGGGCGCTGGGTGCCCGGCTCGACGCCGTCGCGGACGTCAGTGCGCCAGCTTGAGCCCGATCACGCAGCCGAGCAGGCCGAGCAGCAGCAGGATCCGCAGCACGCTCACCGGCTCCTGACCGCTCACCATGGCGAACACCACGGTGAGCGCGGCGCCGATCCCCACCCAGACGGCATATGCCGTCCCGACCGGCAGGGTGCGCATCGCGTACCCCAGGCCGACCATGCTCGCCACCAACGCGACCAGGAACACCACAGACGGGGCCACCTTGCTGAATCCCTCGGACCGCGACAGGGCCGTCGCCCACACCGCCTCGAGCACTCCGGACACCGCCAACACCAACCACGCCATGACAGCCACACCTCTCTCGTGGCCGTCTTGTCGCACTCCGGGTACGGCTCCATCGTCCGGCAGCCGAGAAACAGCTGTGCGTTGATCCTAGACGTGGGGCTGTGCAGTGCTAGAGTTGTCGATGTTGAAGTGGTTCCCACCTCGGGAGTCTTCTGCAGCCACAGTGGATGCAGTTCATCTTGTGCTCTTGGTCTTCGGTTCGGCTGGGCATCAGGCAAGACAGATGTCTTCAGCACCAAGCCCGGCACGTCGTCGGGTGACGAACACCAAGGAGAAAATCATGGCTCAGGGCACCGTCAAGTGGTTCAACAGCGAGAAGGGCTTCGGCTTCATCGCCCCGGCCGACGGCACCCCGGACGTCTTCGTCCACTTCTCGGCCATCCAGGGCAACGGCTACAAGTCCCTGGACGAGAACCAGCAGGTCGAGTTCGACGTCACCCAGGGCCCGAAGGGCCCGCAGGCGGAGAACGTCCACGCGATCTGACGTATCCCGTCTGACGCTTCAGAAGGCCCCCGGCACCGTTGGTGTCGGGGGCTTTCGCATGTCCGGACCTCGCTCTCAGCGGATCTCGTAGTTGGCCATCATCCCCATGTCCTCGTGCTCGAGGTTGTGGCAGTGCAGCAGGTACCGGCCACGGTAGGAGTCGAACCGGGTGATGATCCGGCGCCGGTCGTTGATGCCGAGGCTGACGACGTCCTTCCAGGCGAGGGGTCCGTCGTCGTCGAGGACCTGGAAGTGACAGTTGTGCACGTGGACCGGGTGCTGCTGGTCCGTCGTGAACTCCCAGATCTCGATGTCGCCCTGTTGCGGATCCGCCGCGACGCGGTTCGGGTCGAACAGGTGGTGGCTGATCTGGAAGGTCGGGCCGTTGGCGGTCGGGACCTTGCTGAAGAAGAACGACCGCGTGCGTACGGCGGCCGCCGGGTCGAGGTCCTCGATCGTGCTGAGCCGTGGCGGCGGGCGCCAGGCCGGCCGGTCGTCGGGGCCGGTGATCCGGAGCTCGACGAGATCGGTGGTGCCGGTGCCGCCGGAGAGGTTCTGCAGGCGCACCTTCGCGCCGACCGGGTATCGGGAGAGGTCGAGGACGACATCGACGCGCTCGGCGGGCGCCAGCACGAAGCTGCGGACCGGCATCGGGCGGCTCATCAGGCCGCCGTCGGTGCCGATCATCGTGAAGGGCTCGCCGCTCGCGGGCAGCCGGTCGACGCCGACCCGATAGTGGCGGGCGTTGCTGGCGACCGCGATCCGCAGCCGGTAGGTGCCCTGACGGACCTCGTGGAAGGGCGCGTGCACCCCGTTGACGAGCACGGTGTCGCCGAGCACGCCGTTGGCGAAGTCGGGGAGGACGCCGGGCGTCGTCGCCAGGTCGGGATCCAGGGACGGGTAGAGCAGCTGCCCGTCCGGGCCGAAGGACCGGTCGCAGAGGAGCAGGGGGATCTCGTGGTCGCCGTCGGGCAGGCCGAGTGCGGACTCCTCGTCGTCACGGTGGACGTGCAGCCCGACCAGGCCCTGCCACACCTGCGGGCCGCTGAAGTCCATCCGGTGGTCGTGGTACCAGAGCAGCCCGGCCCGCTGGTCGAGCGGGTACACGTACTCGAACTCGCCGTGGTGCACCCGGCCGCCGGGGTGGAGGTGGTGCTTCCCGCCGGTGTGCGGGGCGCCGTGCGGGAGGACGTAGTCGAGGGGGTAGCCGTCCGACTCCTGCGGCGTGTGCCCGCCGTGCAGGTGCCGCACGGTCGGCACCGGCAGCTCGTTGCGCAGCCGCACCCGCACCGACCGCCCGCGACGACTCTCGAAGAGCGGACCGGGGAAGCTGCCGTCGTACCCCCACACGGGGGTGTCGACGTCGTCGAGGATCCGCACCGTGCCCGGGCGCGCGGTCAGCTCGTAGACGTCCTCGGTCGCGGTGGTCGCGACCGGTCGCAGCGGCGTGGGGACGGGCAGAGGACGCGTGTACGGCGTGGGTCGGGTCCGCTGGCTGAGCAGGATCGGCCCGAGCTGACCGGGCTCGCTCCCGGCCTCGTAGGCGAGCTGCGGTGACGTGGTGGGGCGCCGGGTGGGGCGCTCGGCGGGGGCCGGCCGGTCGTCGCAGCCGGTCAGCGCGAGGAGCGGGGACGCCGCGGTCACGCCGCCGACTGCCCGGAGCAGCCGGCGGCGTGTCCACCCGAGCCGTGGCTCAGCCGTGGGGTCGCCCGTCAGCTGACCGTCACCTCGTGCGCCATGCCGACGGAGTAGTGCCAGATCGGCCCGTTGGCGCCCATCTTCGGCTGAGCGTCGGGGCCGGCGCCGTCCATGACCGGGATGTGGCACAGCACGACGTAGCGACCCGTGGTCAGGTCGACGTTGGTGGCGGCCGTCGCGCCCGGCGCGGTCACGGTGGCGGCGACGATGTCGGCGGCCTGGGCCATCGCCTCGTCGTCGAGCTGGAGCAGGTCATCCATCGTCCCGGTGTAGGAGTCCTTCACCTTCATCACGAGCGCCTCGTGGAAGTCCTCGCCGTCGTTGGTCAGCTGGAAGCTGGTCCTCCCGGCGGGCAAGGTGTCCGGCAGGCCCATGTAGGCCATCTCGGTGCTGCCGTCCGCGCTCGCCGCCGGTGTCTCGTGGGCCATGAAGTCGACCGGTGCGTAGTCGCACACGGTGCGACCTGCCGCGGCCGGGGCGAGCATGCTGCCGAGGAGGCTCTCGTCCTCGAGCAGCAACTTGTTGCCTGTCTGGATCACCTCGTCGAGGGTCTCGGCGACCGCGGTCGCGGCCGCCTGCTCCTCGCCGACGAGCCCGGAGGCGATGCCTCGGTAGAGCTCGGCGATCTGCGTCAGCTCCTCGTTGCTGGGGCCGTCCTCGCCCGACCCGCCGAGGTCGAGCAGCGCCGTGGCCGCCTCCAGGAGGCCGTCGCAGGCGGCCTGCTGCGTCGCCGTCAGGGTCGGCTCGGCGGTGGTCTCGGCGGTGGCGGTCGGCGTCGCCGAGTCCGTGGCCGCCGGCTCATCGTCCGAGGAGTTGCACGCGGCGAGCCCGGCCGACAGGACGGTCGCGGTCGTCAGCGCGAGCAGGGCACGGGACAGCGAGGAACGACGGGGTGTCGATCGTCCTGCTCGAGGACGATGCGGCGCACTCTTGAGGTCAGTCATGGCGTGAGCCTCGATGGCCCGATGGCCCGGTTGTCAGGTCCGCTGGTCACGACTTTCCGGGACATGGCCGGGCTTGGCCGGGCTTGGCCGGGCTTGGCCGGGGCGGCGTCCCGGGAGCGGTCGGACCGGCTCACTCCGAGGCGCCGACGGTCCGGAGCGCGAGCAGGCCGTGGTGGCGCCCGATCTGCTCCGGCGTCCAGGCCCCGGTGGGGCGGTACCACCGGGCCACGTCGATGCCGAGGGAGGTCAGGCTCGTCGCGGTCATGTCGATGTCGGCGACGTGGAACACGCCCTGGTCGACGCCGTCGCGGACCAGTTCGGCGAAGAGTCCCTGGGTGACGCGGCGCAGCGCCGCCACCTCGGCGAGGTGTGGCTCGCTGAGGGCGTTGAGCTCGTACTGGACGACGCGCGCCAGGGTGTGGAACTCCGCATGCCACCGACCGAAGCCCGTGGCCGCTGCGCGCAGCCGGTCGATGCTGGACCGATGTCGACCGACCTCCGCCTCGAGCAGGGCGTGGACCGAGCGGTGGCCGTCGAGGGAGAGCTCGAAGAGCAGGTCCTCCTTGGTCGCATAGTGCGCGTACACCACGGCCGGGCTCATGTCGGCGGCCAACGCGATGTCGCGCGTGCTCGTGCCGTGGAAGCCCCGGTCGGCGAACGAGCGGACGGCGGCGTCGAGGAGGACCGACCGGGTGTGCTCGCCGCGCACGTTGCCCCGGCGGCGCTGGGGCGCCGGGCTCTGCGACATCTGCCCTCCCGGTTCCTCGTGGCGTGCCGACCGGGCCGACTGTAGTGGGCCGGCAGGGCTGTGACGGGCGGCACAGGCGGTCGTCCTTGACGTCATGCGCCGGGAGGCGGTCCAATCATCCCCATAATCTAAGCAGTCGCTTAGAAAAGTCCGCGGCCACGCCGCGCCCCCTCAGGAGGACCTGATGCTGAAGCGCACCCTCTACGAGACCGAGCACGAGGACTTCCGCTCGGCGGTCCGCGAGTTCCTGGCCCGTGAGGCCTGGCCGCACGTCGACCGGTTCATCGACCAGCGCCAGCTGCCGCGGGAGTACTGGCTCGCCGCGGGACGGCAGGGACTCCTGGGCCTCGAGATCCCCGAGGAGTACGGCGGCTCGCTCGCCGAGGACTACCGGTTCAACGCGGTCCTCAACGAGGAGTTCGCCCACGTCAACATGGCGTTGGCGTCCTCGACCGGGATCCACTTCGACGTCGTCATGCCCTACCTGGTCCAGCTCACCACCGAGGAGCAGCGCCGCCGCTGGCTGCCCGGGTGCGTGACCGGGGAGATCGTCACCGCCATCGGCATGACCGAGCCGTCGGGTGGCTCGGACCTGGCCGCGCTGCGCACCAGCGCCGAGCGGACCGCCGGTGGCTGGGTCCTCAACGGGGCCAAGACGTTCATCACCAACGGCTACAACGCCGATCTCGTGATCGTCGCGGCGCGCACCACTCCCGGAAGCCGCAGCAGGGGCATCAGCCTGCTGGTCGTCGAGCAGGGCATGGACGGCTTCAGCCGCGGCCGCAAGCTCGACAAGGTGGGCCAGCCCGAGGCCGACACCGCCGAGCTGTTCTTCGAGAACGTGTTCGTCCCCGACGAGAACGTCATCGGTACGGTCGACGGCGGCTTCGGGCACATGATGACGTGGCTGCCGCAGGAGCGGATCGGGTCCGCGGTCACCAATGTCGCGCACGCCCGGCAGATCCTGATGGAGACCATCGAGTACGCCAAGGAGCGCCAGGCCTTCGGTGCCTCGATCGGCAGCTTCCAGCACAACAAGTTCCTGCTGGCCGACCTGGTCACCCGGATCGACGTGACCCAGGCGTTCGTCGACCAGTGCGTCCTCGCCCACACGCGCGGCGAGCTCAGCAGCGTCGAGGCGGCCAAGGCGAAGTGGTGGTCGGCCGAGGTCCAGAACCGGGTTCTCGACCACTGCGTCCAGCTGTACGGCGGCTACGGCTACATGAACGAGCAGCGGGTCGCGCGGGCCTGGCGGGACGCTCGCGTCACGAAGATCTGGGCCGGCTCGAACGAGATCATGAAGGAGCTCATCGGTCGCGAGCTCGGGCTCTGACCGACGGGGAGAGGACAGGACGGACATGGGCAACATCAGCTTCGACTTCACCGGCCGCACCGCGATCGTCACGGGAGGCGCGCGGGGGATCGGCCTCGAGATCGGACGGCACCTGCGGGCCAGCGGCGCCGCTGTCTACCTGGCCGACATCGACGAGGCCGCCGTCGGCGAGGCGGCAGCCGAGATCGGTGCCACGGGCGCGCGCATGGACGTGAGCGACAGCGAGGACGTGGAGCGCGTCGTCGCTACCGCGGTCGAGGAGACCGGCCGACTCGACATCGTCGTCAACAACGCCGGCCTGCTCCGCGACGGCGTCCTGTGGAAGACCTCCGACGCCGACTGGGACCTGGTCCAACAGGTGCACCTCGGCGGCGCGTTCCGGCTCACCCGAGCCGCCGTACCCCACTTCCGTGCGCAGAGCGGCGGGCGCGTCATCAACGTCACGTCCTACAGCGGTCTCCACGGCAACGTGGGCCAGGCGAACTACTCCGCGGCCAAGGCCGGGATCATCGGGTTCACGAAGACCGCCGCCAAGGAGCTGGCCCGCTTCGGGGTCACCGTCAACGCGATCTCGCCGAACGCCGAGACCCGGATGATCGCCTCCATCCCGGCCGACAAGCTCGCCGAGCTGGCCACGGGAATCCCGCTGGGCCGGTTCGCCGCGCCCCAGGAGATGTGCGCCGCGGTGGGCTTCCTGGCCTCCGAGGAGGCCGGCTACATCACCGGCGCGGTCCTGCCCGTCGACGGTGGGATGTCGATGTGAGCGCGCGGACGGACGACGGTCTCGTCGAGGCGACGGACGAGGGGGAGAGGCAGCCGATCGTGACCCGCTGCTCCGGACTGGCCGACCTGGTCGGCGTACCGCTGGGGCACTCGGGCTGGATCGAGGTCGACCAGGCCCGCATCGACCAGTTCGCCCACGCGACGCTGGACGACCAGTGGATCCACGTCGACGTCGAGCAGGCCGCGAACGGCCCCTTCGGCACGACGATCGCCCATGGCTACCTGACCCTCTCCCTCGTGTCGAGGTTCATCTTCGAGGCCTTCGCGGTCGACGACGTCCAGTCCGCCGTCAACTACGGTCTGGACCGGGTTCGCTTCATCGCGCCGGTGCCCTCCGGATCCCGCATCCGGGGTGAGGTGACCGTGGCCCAGGTAGACGCCCGCGGAGGTGGCTACCAGGTGAAGAGCCACGTCGTCGTGGAGTGCGATCGGTCGGAAGGACCGGTGGCCGTCGCGGACGTGCTGACGCGGTTCGTCCCGCGCTGACGGCGGTCGCGGAGGCTTCCCGCTGGGGCGAGCCGCCCTGGGGCGCCGAGTCTCGTAGTCTGCGCTCATGGCGACCTTCACGCTCACCTGCATCGGCGACGACCGGCCCGGGCTCGTGTCGGACCTGTCCGCGCCGATCCGCGCTCACGGTGCGAGCTGGAACCGCAGCCAGATGGCGCGCCTCGGCGGCAAGTTCGCCGGGATCCTGCTGCTGGACGTCCCCGATGCGAAGGCCGACGCGCTCGTCGCGGCGCTGACCGCGCTGAAGGAGGTCGGTCTGCTCGTGACGCTCGAGCGGACCGACGTGCCCGCCGACGAGCCGGCGCTGCGGATCAACCTGGAGCTGCTGGGCGCGGACCGCCCGGGCATCGTCGCCGAGATCTCCGGCGCTCTCGCCGGCAGGGGAGTGAGTATCGAGGAGCTGGTCACCGACGTCCGCGCCGCGCCGATGGCGGGCGGACATCTGTTCGAGGCGAAGGCCGTCCTCGGGGCACCATCCACGACCAGCACGCACGACCTGCGCTCGATGCTCGAAGCGATCGCGGACGAGCTGATGGTCGAGATCAATCTCTCGAACGCCGAAGACCCCGCCTCGGCGACCGGGCGGTAGCCCTCCGTGTGAGCCGGGTTCGGCCTGGGGCCATGTCGAGGGTGGACCTCGTCGACTACGTCCGTCCGTCGATCCTTGGAGGCTCCGGCCAGGGCAGTTGTCCGCTCTGACGCGCTGAGGGGTGTCATCTGTTTCTCATCATGGACTTTGACAGCCAGATGACTAAAATGAGAAACATGCCAGCACCCAGCCCGTACACGAGTCCGGAGCAACAGGCGGACCTCGGACGCCTGGGCGCCCGCCTGCGCGAACGTCGGAAGGCCCTCGGCGTCACCGTGGTCGCCTGCGCCGAAGCTGCTGGCGTGTCGCGCGTGACCGTGCACAGGATCGAGGCCGGCAACCCCTCGGTCACGATCGGCGCCTACGGCAACGTCGCAGCCGCACTCGGGCTCCACCTCGTCGTCCCGATCCTCGACGCTCCGGGATCCAAGCCGGCGACGATCGCGGTCGGCGAATACCCCGGCCTACGCACGCTGGCCTGGCAGACCGACGCCGGCACCACCATCACCGAGACAGAGGCACTCAACCTCTACGAACGCGGCTGGCGACACCTCAACCAGGAAGCCCTCACCGACCACGAGAAGGCGTTCATCCAGCACCTCGCGGACACCTACAGCAACGGGAGGCTCCTTGTTTAGGCGGCTCCACCACCAACGGGTGGCCGAGCTGCTGTCGATGCTCGACGCACCGCTCCTGGCCGAGCACAACTGCTGGTTCGGAGGCGGTACCGCGATCGTCCTCGCCAACGATGAGTTCCGCGAATCTGTCGACATCGACTTCCTGGTCTCCGACCAGCAGTCCTACCGACAGCTGCGCCAGATCGTCAGGGAGCGTGGGCTCGACGCTCTGACTACGCGCGAACTGGAGGTAGTTCGAACCCCTTCGGTTGACGGCTACGGGATCCGGGCTTCGGTGCTGGTAGCGGGGGTGGCGATCAAGTTCGAGATCATCCACGAACGCCGCATCGACCTCGACACCCCCTCGCCGACGGATGAGATCTGCGGTGTGCGGATCCTGACGCGAACCGACCAGGTCGCAAGCAAGCTGCTCGCCAACGACGACCGCTGGGCAGACACGTCGACGTTCAGCCGCGACCTCATCGACCTGGCCATGATGAAGCCAAGTGCAGCCGCCCTGCAGGCCGGCGCGCACAAGGCGGTCGAGGCGTACGGCAAGACGGTCGGCGAGAGCCTCAATAGCGCAATCTCCTACCTCCGCGAGCGCCCGCACCGTCTCGACGAATACGCCCGCGCACTGAAGATCGACGCGCCACGAGCAGCTGTCTGGCAGAGCATCCGCGACCTGTCCGCACGATCCGCCAAGATCGAAGGTCTCGGCCCGTCAATCATCGGTACAGCACGTGCGCACGATGGCGACGATGATGATGGCTGAGTAGGAAATCGCCAAAGTCGGATGACCACAACCGTCGTCGACATGACCTTGGGAGGTGGTGTTGCGGACGTTGAGGTAGGTCGCGTCGAGGTAGACGTAGGGGAACTCCCATGTGGTCCAGGGCTCGGGCGCGGAACGTGCCGACCTGCTCGTCCAGGCCGGCGCAGATCCGGGAGACCTCGGACCTGCTGATCCCGGAGTCGACCCGGACGACACCCGGGATCCCGCTGTTTCCCGACGGAGCGCGCCTGCCGTGGGCCAGGATCTCGCCATGTCTCGCAGCCCCTCCTCCCAGGCCGATCGCCCCACCGTGGGTCAGCGCCTCGTCGATGCGTCCTGGACGGTGGGCACGACGGTCGTCAGCGCGCTCCTCGTCGCCGTGAGCCTCTGGGGCGTCGGCGAGGTCTCCGGGTTCAACGACGAGGTCTTCCGAGATCTCGACTGCGGCGACTTCGACTCACAGACCGAGGCGCAGAAGGTCTATGACGATGACCCGGGCGATCCTCACGACCTGGATCCGGACCGCGACGGCGTTCCGTGCGAGCGGTGAGTGGGCCGCCTTCGCTCGTCCTGTCAGCCGCAAAGCGGAGGCAGCGTAGACGAGCCAGGGTCCGTGGCGGGTTCACTATGCACAGCGGCGAAACGGGATGCTAACGAAGGCTGATTGTCATCTCGCACCAGCTCTCCGCGTTGCTGGGCCTGATAGTCACGGTCCGTCGGGGGCCGTCATCGAGGTCGGTGAGGTGTTCGAGGACAGCGGGATAGGTACCTTCTCTCGACGGTTCGAGATCCCACGTACTGCCTTCGTAGTCCGGGAATCCGACCTGCCAGGCTCGAGCTGCCTCGTCCGCAATGGTCACGATGACCACCACACTGCCCCTGTAGTAGAGGATCGAGGAGCTGCCCGTCGCACCAGCGCAGGTCCAAACCCGGCCCCCGGGATCGGTGCGGCCGTAGAGGGCGCCGTCGATGTAGCGGTCGACGGCCATGGGGATCAAGGCCAGTCCGGCCCCGGCCACCGTGCCAGCAAGGAAGAACGCGCCGCGCGGCCGAAACCAACCCACCCGACTGAGCCTAGGGGCCTTCGGCCTCCATGCTGGCTTCTTCTGTCAGATGCCTGACTCCGTGTCTCCCGGAGATCGGGAGTCTGTTGGACGTCAGAGTGGTGATAGGGGACGGGCTGGCCTGTAAGCCGGGTTCTGTCCCCTGTTACCAAGGGGGCGACCATCCATCTAGGGCTGCCGTTGCCGACAGCCTCGAGCGACCTACCCGCACACTCGGACGAGCCGCCCTCGAACGTGTGCTGTCTGGTCTTGCTCCGGGTGGGGTTTGCCTAGCTGTGCCGGTCGCCCGGCGCACTGGTGGGCTCTTGCCCCACCGTTTCACCCTTACCCCGCCCCTCGGGAGGGGTGAGGCGGTCTGTTCTCTGTGGCACTTTCCCGCGGGTCACCCCGGGTGGGTGTTACCCACCACCCTGCTCTGTGGAGCCCGGACTTTCCTCGGGATCCGACGCCTCACGGCGATGGATCACGCGGTCGCCCGGCCAGCCCGTCCGCGGACCACTGTAGGGAACAAGACACCCTCGAGGACAGTTGAGGACCACATGAACGACATGCCCGAGATCAAGGTGCTCCCACCGATCCTGTTCCCGGGTGCGACCGAGCGGCACGAGGCGGCGTACCGGACCGCCCATGACCTCCTCTCTCGGCGGGCACCGCGCGAGGCTCTCGAGGTCCTCGAGCCCGCGCTGGAGGAGGAGCCCGACAACCGCGGGCTGCGGTCGCTGCGGGCATGGGCGTACCTCATGCGTGCCCAGCTGCAGAAGGCCGCCGACGAGCTGGCCGGGCTGGTCGCCGAGGACCCGGTCGACGCGTGGAGCCGGCACGCGCTGGGGCGGGCCCTGGAGCGGCAGTCGAGGTACGACGACGCGCTGCCGCACCTGCGACTGGCGGCGGCGATGACGGGCGACGCCGAGCACGAGTACGACGTACTGCGGGTGGAGCGGCTGGCCGGTCGCCTGCAGTAGGTTCGGATCATGTCCGCGGACAACGAGTACTGGTTCTGCCTGACCCACCACCGCGTCGAGGGCGTCGAGGGCTGTCCCAACAAGGACCGCCTCGGTCCCTATCCCACGGAGGCCGAGGCGTCCCGCGCGCTGGAGAAGGCCGCCGAGCGCACCGAGGCCTGGGACGAGGACCCGGCCTGGAACGACGAGGTCGAGGACAAGTAGTCCGTTGGCCTTCTCCCGCCGCCGCCGGATCCGCCCGGTGGCGATCGACCCTGCGACCGGGCGGCGGATCTCTCCGTGGCCGTTCGTCGGGCTGGTGCTGCTGGTCTCGTCGTTCTTCCTGTACGCCGCCGCCGGACTGCTCGCGCCGGCGTGGGCGGTCGTCGTCCTGCTGCTGACCTGGCTGGCCATGTTCGTGCTCTGCTTCGTCTGGTGGAGCTCGCACCCGAAGCGGACGGTCGTGCTCGGGATCGTCTCGTTCCTGTGGTGGTGGGCCGCCATCACCGCCGGCGGGATCCTCCTGGACTGGAGGGCCTGACCCGTCGGGGTCAGCCGCGCTTGGCGCGGAACGCCCCCGGCCCGTTGCGCAGGCCCAGCCACAGCGCGGCCTCGGCCCAGGAGCGGTCGGGGTCGGGCTCCTTGCCGGCGCCCAGCCGGTGCAGCTGGTCGGTGTGCCAGGACAGGTCGAGCGCGCCGTCGAGCTGCTTGAGATTGGCGACCTTGCCGAGCACCGGCCGCAGGCCGGCCTTCACCCGCGCGCTCGGCAGCGTGGTGAGGCCGTGCTGCAGGATCGCACGTGGGGCGTCGGGGAGCAGGCAGGTCGGGCGGCCCAGGCCCACGATGTCGCAGTCGTCGGACGCGACAGCGGCCTCCATGGCGGCGGTGGAGCGGAAGCCGCCCGTCACGGCGATCGGTACGTCGCCGGCCAGATCGCGCACCGACGCGGCGTACTCCAGGAAGTAGGCCTCCCGCGCGGCGGTCGAGGCGCGCATCGTGCCCATCATCGCGGGGGCCTCGTAGGAGCCGCCGCTGATCTCGATCAGGTCGATGCCGTCGGCGACGAGCGCCCGGACGACCTCGCGGGACTCCTCCTCGGTGAACCCACCGCGCTGGAAGTCCGCGGAGTTGAGCTTGATCCCGATCCCGAACCCGCGCGACGTCGTCGCCCGGATCGCGCGCAGCACCTCGAGCACGAACCGGCGGCGCCGCTCGGGGTCGCCGCCCCAGGCGTCGTCGCGCTGGTTGGTGCGCGGGGAGAGGAACTGGGTGACCAGGTAGCCGTGCGCGCCGTGGATCTGCACGCCCGCGAAGCCGGCCTGCTCCGCGACGGCCGCGGCGGCGGCGTACCGGTCGACGATCTCGCGGATCTCGGCGTCCTCCAGCGCCCGCGGCCTCACCGAACCCGGCACCTTGGCCTGGATCGCGCTCGGCGCGACCGGGCGGTTGCGGCCGACGAGGGCGTTGGCCTGGCGGCCCGGGTGGTTGACCTGCATCCACAGGGGAGTGCCGCCGTCCTGGAAGCCGGACGCCCACGCCCGCAGCCGGTCGAGGTGGCGGTCGTCCTCGATCACCACGTTGCCGGGCTCTCCGAGATGACGGCGGTCGACCATCACGTTCCCGGTGACGACCAGGCCGTAGCCACCGCCCGCCCAGCGCCCGTAGAGCCGCTCCAGCCGTTCCGACGGCCCGCCGTCGCGGTCGCCCAGCGACTCGCTCAGCGCCGACTTCATGAACCGGTTGGCGAGCTTCTGTCCGCTGGGCAGCGCGATCGGCGAGCCGAGGTGCGTGGTCATGCGGAGACCTGCTTCCGGGAGGTGGGCGGTAGCGAGGCGGGGGCCTTGAGCGAGGCGGTGAGCCGGCGCGACACGGCCGCGAACGGACGCTGGTACGCCGCCCCGAGGGCGCGCACGACGAGGTCGACCGCGACGGCGTCGGCTCCGATGAGCACCTTGGGCCGTCGGTGGCGCACCCCGCGCAGGATGGTGCGTGCCGCGGACTCGGGGGAGGTGCGGGTGAGCCTCTCCTCGAAGACCCGGGCGATGCCGGAGATGTCGGCGGCGTTGCTGGCTGTCGCGTTGTTGACGATATTGGTCCGGATCCCGCCGGGGTGGACGCACGTGACGCCGACGGGACGGCCGTCGACGAGCATCTCCTGGCGCAGTGCCTCGGTGAACCCCCGCACCGCGAACTTCGCGGCGTTGTAGGAGCTCTGCGTCGGCACGCCGAACAGGCCGAAGATGCTGGAGATGTTGACGACGTGACCATCGCCCGAGGCGGTCAGGTGGGGGAGGAACGCCTTGGTGCCGTGGACGACGCCCCAGAAGTCGACGTCGAGGACCTTCTCGATGTCCTCGTAGGGGCTCTCCTCGACGGTCCCGAAGATGGTGATGCCGGCGTTGTTGACGATCAGGTTGACGCTGCCGAAGTGGGCGGCGATCGCGTCGGCCCACGCGTGCACGGCCGCCCGGTCCCGTACGTCGAGCACCGTGCTGTGCGGCGTTGCGCCTCGCTCCTCGAGGAGGGTCACGGTCTCGGCGAGGCCGGCGGCGTCCCAGTCGCTGATCGCGACCCGCGCCCCCTCGCCCGCGAGCTGGAGGGCGAGCGCCCGGCCGATGCCCGACCCCGCGCCGGTGACGGCGGCGACCTTGTCCCGGAAGTCCTTCATGGCCGGCAACCTAGTTGCCAGTCAGGCGACTTGACAAGTCATTCGACTTGCAAATGCGGCGAGACGTGCGCCACGATCGCGCCATGGCAGCGGGGACGACCGGAGGGACGGCCAGGGGGACGAACGGCGGCCGCCGCCAGGTCGACCGCCGCGCCGCGACCACCGAGCGGCTCCTGGACGCGACCATCGAGTGCCTCGCCGAGGACGGGTACGTCGCCACGACCACCCGCCGCGTCGCCGAGCGCGCCGGCGTCAGTCAGGGGGCCCAACAGCACTACTTCCCGACCAAGGCCGCCCTCGTCGACGCCGCCATGGTCCGCCTCGTCGAGCAGCTCCTCGTCGACGCCGGCACCCGTGGCCTCGACGTCGGCACCGAGCGTGAGCGCGCCGGCGCGCTGCTCGACCTGATCTGGGAGATCCACCATCTCCCGATCACCCCCGCCGTCCTCGAGCTCTTCAACGTCGCCCGCACCGAGCCGGCCCTCGCCCAGCGGGTCGCCGAGATCGTGTGCGGCGGCATGGGTGAGGTCCAGGGCATCGCCGCCGGCGCCCTGCCGTCGTACGCCGGGCGAGACGGGTTCGCCGACTTCGTCCAGATCGCCATGGCCACGGTCCGCGGCACGGTCCTGGTCGCCGCCATCCCCGGCGCCGCCGGCGCGCACCCCACCTGGCCCGTGCTGCGGGCGCACCTGCTCGAGAGCCTGGAGCGGCTGTGACGGCACCCGGCGCGGGCGGGCAGCTGTGGGGCAGGATGTCCCCATGGCCATCCACATCACCGACGACCCGGCGGCCGACGAGCTGCTGAGCTCCAATCCCTTCGCCCTGCTGGTCGGGATGATGCTCGACCAGCAGTACCCGATGGAGCACGCCTTCATGGGTCCGCAGAAGGTGGTCGGCCGGTTCGGCAGCTTCGACCCGGCGGCGATCGCGGCGGCGGACCCGGAGGAGTTCGCGGCGCTGTGCTCGACCACGCCGGCGATCCACCGGTTCCCGGGCTCGATGGCGGCCCGGCTGCAGGAGCTGGCCCGCATCGTGGTGGAGCAGTACGGCGGCGACGCCTCACGGCTGTGGACGGAGGCCGTCGACGGGAAGGACCTGCTCAAGCGGATCCAGGCGCTGCCGGGGTTCGGGGCCCAGAAGGCCAAGATCTTCACCGCCCTGGTGGCCAAGCAGCTCGACGTCCGGCCGGCGGGCTGGGAGAAGGCGGCGGGGGACTACGCGCTGGCGGGCTTCCGCTCGGTCGCCGACGTGGTGGACCCCGTGTCGCTGCAGAAGGTGCGTGACTACAAGAAGGCGGCGAAGGCCGCCGCCAAGGCGGGCTGAGCCCCGGTTCCTGAGCGGGACCTGAGCCTGTGCTGAACCGGCGCTGAGCCCCGATGGGCGAGGGGCTGGGGACGTCGTGGCAGAATGTCGGAAGCGGTCTTGACACCTCCGGTCTTTGCCGCGCCCTAGAACCGTCAGCATCGAGAGGTGTTCGTGTCTTCGAGCCATCGTTCGGTCCCACCCGCACTGCTCAGCCACCCGTCGATCGCGGCCCTGATCGAGCGCGCCGCGCCGATGGGCCGCGTCGGGGCGGAGGACCTCCGCCAGGCATTCGCCGCCGCTGAGGTCGCCCCCGCGCAGCTGAAGTCCCTGATGGCCCACCTGTCGGGCCTCGGCATCTCCGTCGAGCTCGACTCGCCCGTCGAGCAGCGCGCCGTGGCCGCGGCCGCGCGCAAGACGGCGTCGGCCACCGCGACGACCACCAAGAAGGCGCCGGCCCCGAAGCCGGCCGCCCCCGCGAAGAAGGCAGCGCCCGCGCCCACCCCGGCGCCGAAGGCCCCTGCCGCGAAGGCGGCTCCGGCCGGCTCCGGCGAGGCGAAGGCCCCCGCCGTGGGCCCCGACGGCAAGAAGATCCTGCCGGACATCCCCGACGAGCAGTTCGAGAAGGACGTCGTCGCCGACCCCAGCATCAAGGAGGACGAGGAGGAGGCCAGCGCCACGTCCTCGTTCGTCGTGTCGGCCGCCGACGAGACCGACGAGCCTGCCCAGCAGGTCATGGTCGCCGGCGCCACCGCCGACCCGGTCAAGGACTACCTCAAGCAGATCGGCAAGGTGCCGCTCCTCAACGCCGAGATGGAGGTCGAGCTCGCCAAGCGGATCGAGGCCGGGCTGTTCTCGGACGAGAAGCTCGCCAAGGGCGGCAAGCTCTCGCCGAAGGTCAGCGAGGAGCTCGAGTGGATCGCGGAGGACGGTCGCCGCGCCAAGAACCACCTGCTCGAGGCCAACCTGCGCCTCGTCGTCTCGCTCGCCAAGCGCTACACCGGTCGCGGCATGCTCTTCCTGGACCTGATCCAGGAGGGCAACCTCGGCCTGATCCGCGCGGTCGAGAAGTTCGACTACACCAAGGGCTACAAGTTCTC
Organism: Nocardioides carbamazepini; assembly: GCF_024614185.1. Classification (GTDB taxonomy): domain Bacteria; phylum Actinomycetota; class Actinomycetes; order Propionibacteriales; family Nocardioidaceae; genus Nocardioides; species Nocardioides carbamazepini. Next base: position 510,178 of record NZ_JAHTLF010000015.1, on the reverse strand, counting down.
GACGTACGCCACCTGGTGGATCCGTCAGGCGATCACCCGCGCGATGGCCGACCAGGCCCGCACCATCCGGATCCCGGTGCACATGGTCGAGGTCATCAACAAGCTCGCCCGCGTCCAGCGCCAGATGCTGCAGGACCTCGGCCGCGAGCCGACCCCGGAGGAGCTCGCCAAGGAGCTCGACATGACCCCGGAGAAGGTCGTCGAGGTCCAGAAGTACGGCCGCGAGCCGATCTCGCTGCACACCCCCCTGGGTGAGGACGGCGACTCCGAGTTCGGCGACCTGATCGAGGACTCCGAGGCGATCGTCCCGGCCGACGCGGTCAGCTTCACGCTGCTGCAGGAGCAGCTGCACGCCGTCCTCGACACGCTCTCCGAGCGCGAGGCGGGCGTCGTCAGCATGCGCTTCGGCCTGACCGACGGCCAGCCGAAGACGCTCGACGAGATCGGCAAGGTCTACGGCGTGACCCGCGAGCGGATCCGCCAGATCGAGTCGAAGACGATGTCGAAGCTGCGGCACCCGTCGCGTTCGCAGGTCCTGCGCGACTACCTGGACTGATTGGTTGGGCGCGAGCGTGTCGCATACGACGCTCGCCGCCCGGGGCCTCGCAAGCTCGGCCCCACGGGCTTCGCGCCGTGCGGCTGCGCCGCCGTGCGCCACGCTGCCGCGCGCGGCGGGGACGCTGGTCGTTCTCGCCGCGCTCGCCGCGGGCTGCAGCACCCCGTCCGCCGATCCGCGCCGGCCGGCCGGCTCCCCACCGAACGCACCTACGGCGACTCGTACTGCGGAGCTGACAGCGCCGCGTCCCGTCACCTTCGATGCCGCGGTGGCCTCCGCGGCGGTGGAGCACCTCGCCGGCACGATCGGGCCACGGCTGGCCACCGGTCCCGGCTTCCGGGCGGCCGCCGACTGGGCGGCTGGTGAGCTGACCGCCGCCGGGTACGACGTCCGCCGCCAGCGCTTCACCGTGCCGGCGGGAGACTCGTGGGGCGTTCCGGTCGCCGCCGGCCGCAGCCAGAACGTGATCGCCGCGCCGCCCGGCTTCGACCCCGCGCGGCCGCACCTCGTGCTGGGCGCCCACCTCGACACCGTGGCCGTCTCGCCCGGCGCCGAGGACAACGCGTCGGGCGTCGGCGTCCTGCTCGCGCTCGCGCGCACCGAGCTGCGAGCGCGGCTGCCGGTCGTGCTCGTGCTCTTCGGTGCCGAGGAGCCGCGCGGCACGTCCGACGACGACCACCACTACGGCTCGCGCCACTACGTCGCCGGACTCACCCAGCCCGAGCGTGCGGCCGTCCGCGGCATGCTGGCGCTGGACCGGGTCGGCGTGGGAGCCGCCGTGCCGGTCGGCAGCGCGACCGACGAGCCGCCGGGCGCGCTGGTGCGGGCGGCGCGCCGGGCCGGGGTGCGCCACATCGCGGAGAGCGGGCAGCGCTCCAGCGATCACTGGTCGTTCGTCCGCGCCGGGCTGCCCGGGCTGCGGATCGGCAGCACGCCGTACGCCGGCTACCACAACGCCCGCGACCTGCCCGGTCTCGTGGACGTCGGCCAGCTCGACCGGGTCGGCCGGCTGGTCCTGGCCTGGCTCAGGGGCTGAGGAACGGGCCCCCACCATGGCGCCAGACGTCCCCCAGGATGTCGGCGGCCACCGCACCCCGCACCGGTCGCGGCGCGAAGTCCCCGTCCATCACGTACGGGACCAGCCGGAACCCCTTGAGCTCGTTGCCCCAGAACACCGCCTCGAGTACGACGCCCTGCTGGGTCTGGGGCATGAAGTCCATGTCGAACACGAAGTTGCCCAGCGAGTGCGCGACCAGCGCGCCGTCGTACCACTCCAGGCCCTGCACCCAGTGCGGGTGTCCGCCGACCACGAGGTCGGCACCGGCGTCGACCAGCCGGCGGGCGACCTGCGTCTGCACGGGCTCGGCGACATGGGTGTACTGCGTGCCCCAGTGCGGGAGGACCACCACCACGTCGACCTCGCCGTCGACTCGCCGGACCAGACCCTCGACATGGGCGAGGTCGCGCTCCACGAGCGGACCGGTCCGCGGCGGCATCCGCACCGACAGCGCGCCGGGGCGACGGGCCGTCGCCCGCGGCGTCTCCCCGATGGCGTTGAAGCCGAGGAAGGCGAAGCGCACGCCGTTGCGCTCGGCGACGTACGCCGCGCCCGCCTCGGCCCGGTCGCGTCCCGCTCCGAAGGACCGGACCGGGCCGTCGGCGAGTTGGTCCAGCGTCGCCAGGAACGCCTGCTCGCCGAAGTCGCCGGTGTGGTTGTTGGCCAGGGACACCGCGTCGAAGCCGGCGTCGGCGAGCCCGTCGAGGATCTCGGGCGGCGCGGCGAAGGAGTCTCCGCCCTGCTGCGGCGGACCGTCCTCGGACAGGGTGTTCTCGAGGTTGCCGATGGTCAGGTCGACGGAGCGCAGCCGGTGCTGGAGCGGGCGCAGGGGCAGGCCGGCGTCGCCGGCCGCCGCGGCACGGGCACCGACCCGGCGGCCGAGCATGACGTCGCCGACCACGCTCAGCGTGGTCACCGCCGGTGGCGCCGGACCGGCGACGAGGAGCGGGTAGTCCGCCGGTCGCCGGAGCGGGTCGACGCCGCCGACGCGCGCCGCCCGAACGGTGGCGTCGACCTCGGCGGCGGGGACCACGGCCACGGCATACCGGTCCCGGCGTACCTCCCGCGCGCTCGCGACGAGGCGGAGCGGCCGGTCGGTCCCGTCCAGCGTCCGCCAGGAGCCGACCTCGCCCGCGGCGATGGCCTCCGCCTCGGCGAGGGTGAGGCGCGGTGCCGGCCGGGTCGCGTGGACCGCGACGACCAGCGGCTGCCGTGCGGCGGGTGGCGTCGATGAGCCTTGGGGCGCCGGCGGGGCCGGGGCCGCAGTGCACCCGGCGGCGAGCGCGGCCACGAGTATGCCGAGGCCGAGGGTGGCGCCGCGCCGGGTCATCCCGGCATGGTCGCACTCAGTCGCCGGCCGGCACCACCATCGGGGTGCCCGCCACGGGGTCCGGGACGACGACGCACGGCAGCCCGAACGCCGCCTCGACCACGTCCGCGGTGACGACGTCGGCCGGCGGTCCCTCGGCGAGGATCCGGCCGGCCGACATCACGATGAGGTGGTCGCTGTAGCGGCAGGCGAGGTTGAGGTCGTGCAGCACGGTGACGATGGTGCGCCCGGTGGCCCGGTTGAGTGCGCGCAGCAGGCGGAGCAGGTCGACCTGGTGACTGATGTCGAGGTACGTCGTCGGCTCGTCGAGCAGTAGCAGGTCGGTCTCCTGCGCGAGGGCCATCGCGATCCAGACCCGCTGCCGCTGACCGCCGGACAGGGCGTGCAGCGGGCGGTCCACGAGCTCGACGGTGTCGGTGGCGGCGAGGGCGTCCGCGACGGCGGTCTCGTCGCGCGTGCTCCACTGGCGGAACCAGCCCTGGTGCGGGTGCCGGCCCCGGGAGACCAGATCCGCGACGGTGATGCCGTCCGGCGCCACGGGCGTCTGCGGGAGCAGGCCCAGGATCCGGGCGACCTCGCGCGAGCCGCGGTCCAGGATCGGGGTCCCGTCGAGCAGCACCTCGCCCGCCGATGGGCGCAGCAGGCGCGCCAGGCCGCGCAGCAGCGTCGACTTGCCGCACGCGTTGGCGCCGACGATGGCCGTGACCCGGCCGTCCAGCACGTCCAGGTCCAGGCTGTCGACGACCACCCGGTCGTCGTATCCCAGGGACAGGTCGCGGGCCGCCAGGCGTGGCGTCGCGGGGGACTCGGTCAGGGTCATCCGCCCATTCCTCTCCGGTTGGTGGTGGCGATCAGCCACAGCAGGTAGGGCGCCCCGACGGCGCCGGTGACCACGCCGGTCGGGACCTCGACGGGCAGGAGGTACTGGGCGACATAGTCCGCGACGAGGCACAGGAGGGCGCCGACGGCGCCGGCGGCGACGATGCCGCCACGGGCGCTGCCGAGTAGCCGGTCGGCGACCGGGCCGGCCACCAGGGCCACGAAGGCGATCGGGCCCGCGACGGCCGTGGCCAGCGAGGTGAGCAGGACGCCGACCGCGATCAGAGCGAGCCGGGTGGGCTCCATGCGCACGCCCAGCCCTCGCGCCGTGTCGTCGCCCATCTCGACGGTGCGCAGCATCCGCTGGAGCACGGGGATGAACGGCACGAAGACGATCAGCGCGACCAGCAGCACGTCGTTCTCCGCGTCTCCGGCCTGGCCGATCGACCCGGTCAACCAGTGCAGCGCGGCCCGGGCCTCGGTCAGCGACGTCCGGGTGAGCAGGTAGCCCACGATCCCGGTGGAGAACGCCGCCGTGCCGATGCCGATCAGCACGAATCGGTAGCCGGTGATGCCGTCGCGCCAGGCGAGGAGGTACATGACGGCCGCGGTCACCAGCCCGCCCACGAACGCGAGCGCCGGCAGGCTGGCGCCGGCGAAGGCCGGGACGGCGATGCCCGCGACAGCCGCGGCGCTCGCGCCGGCGGAGATGCCGACGAAGTCCGGTGAGGCCAGGGGGTTGCGCAGCAGCTGCTGGAAGATGGTGCCCGCGGCGCCGAGGGCCAGGCCCACGCACAGCGCGGCCCTGACCTGCGGCCCGGCCAGGTCCCGCACGATGAAGTCGACGGCCCCGTTGTCCCGGATGCCGAGGAGGGAGCCGAGCACCTGGTCGAGGCTGAGTCGGACCGAGCCGAAGCAGAGCGTGAGCAGGGCCAGCAGGGCCGCGACGGACAGGAGGACCACCGGCACGGCGAGCGCGCGGATCCGGCGGCGCTGGCGGGTACGACGCAGCGCGCCGCGCGCGTCGGTGCGGTTCTCCTCGCCCGGACGGGTGGGCGCGGCCGGCGCGGCCGCGGTCGGGGTGCTCATAGCTCCGCCAGCCGGGCGTAGCGGACGAGGAGGACGAAGAACGGGGCGCCGAGGATGCCGAGCACCACGCCGACCTGGAGCTCACCGGTGCCGCCCAGCACTCGGCCGAGGACGTCGGCACCCAGCAGCAGCAGCGCGCCGAGGACCATGGCGTAGGGGAGGACCCACCGGTAGTCGGGCCCGCACAGGAAGCGGGCGACGTGCGGCACCACCAGTCCGACGAAGACGATCGGGCCGCACGCGGCGGTCGCCGCGCCGCAGAGCAGGCCGACGACGAGGAAGAGGACCACCCGGGTGCGGCCCAGGGAGACCCCGAGGCCGCGGGCGGCGTCGTCGCCCAGCGCGAGCGCGTTGAGCCAGCGACCGCACAGCAGCGCGCCGACGACACCGGCGGCCAGGAAGGGGGCCACCCCGGTGACGATGGGGGCGTACCGGCCGGCCAGGGAGCCGACCTGCCAGAACCGGTACTGCTGTTGGGCGGCGAGGTCCGTCAGCAGCAGGCCGGTCGTCACGGCCGTCAGCCCGGCCGTGATCGCGGCGCCGGCGAGAGCCATCTTGACGGGCGTCGCGCCGTCCCGACCGAGCGAGCCGACGGCGTACACGAGCGCGGTGGCGGCGAGGGCGCCGACGAAGGCCGCGGCGACGTGGAACCCGAGGCCGCTGACCCCCAGCAGGGTGATCGAGCCGACCACGGCGAATGCCGCGCCGGCATTGACGCCCATGATCCCGGGATCGGCGAGTGCATTGCGGGTGAGGCCCTGGAGCAGGGTGCCCGCCAGGCCGAGCGCGGCGCCGACGAGCAGGCCGAGGATGGTGCGCGGCACCCGCAGCCGCACGGTCACGGTGTCATCGACCGACGAGGACTGCGTGAAGTGGCCGAACGCGTCCAGGACGTCGCGCAGTGCGATGTCCCGGGACCCCTGGGTGATGCTGAGGAACGCCAGCACCGGGACCAGCGCCGCGAGCAGCACGAGGCCGGCGGCGAGCCCGGAGGCCCGCCGCCGGCGCGGCGCCGCTGTCGCGGTGACGGTTGCTGCGGACACCCGGCGATCAGTCGCCGATGGTGTCGTCGACGTCGGCCAGGTCGGCGGTCAGCTTGGTGAGGGCGTCGGCGTAGTCGGCGTACGTGTGCAGCCAGAACGCCGGCCACTCGATCAGCTGGCCCGCCTCGGCCGCGCGGATCGAGGTCCAGGTCGGCTGGGCGGCGACGGTCTTCTTGGCCTCCTCGAAGCTGCGGCTGTCGATGAGGAGCACGTCGGGCTGGTACTTGTCGGCGTTCTCCCAGCTCAGGTTCTCCCAGTACGGGAAGTCCGGGTCCGGAGTGTCGGGCGTGACGACCTGCAGCCCCCACTCGGTGAAGTCCAGCAGCTCCGGGGCGTACTCCGGGTTGGCCGCATAGAGCAGGTCGGCGGTCGGCGAGACGGCCAGGGCGGTCAGGTCCTTGTCCTCCATGGCGGCGACGAACGCGTCCCGGGCCTCCTCGAAGGCGGCCTTGTCCTCGGCGCCCTGGGAGTCCTCGACGTCCGCGCCGAGGGTCTCGGCGAGGTCCTCGTAGCCCTCGGCCAGGTTGAGGATCGAGCCACCCTGCGACGGCCCCACGACGGGCGCCAGCTCGGCGAGCTTCTTGCTCTTGGCCTTCACGCTGTTCTCGAGGCCGGAGTGCGCCTTCTCGGCGGGCCACCAGTCGGCCACGATCAGGTCGGGGGCGAGGGTCGAGGCCTTGGCGACGTCGATGGAGCCCCACTCCTCGCCGAGGATCTCGATGCCGGTCAGGTCGACCCCGTCCAGGTTCGGGTCGGTGTCGACGGGCTCGTCGCCGTAGATGCCCACCGGTCGGATGCCGTAGGAGATGAGGGCGGCGGCCGCCGGCGCGTGCGCGATGATCCGGGTCGGCACCTGGTCGAGCTCGACGACCTCGCCGGATCCGTCGGTGAAGGTCCACGGGCCCTCGGGCGTCGCCGACGCGCCGGAGGCGGGCTTGGCGTCGTCATCGTCGTCCGCGACGTCGGAGGAGCAGGCGGACAGGGCCAGGGCCAGGCTGGCAGCCGTGGCGACGGCGAGGCGGAGTCTCATGAGGTAAGGCTAGCCTGGCCCGTGCCGGTGGGCTGCGGGGAGTCTCGAAAAACGCACAGACCCGAAAAACGCACAGGCCCCGAGCGGACTCGGGGCCTGGTGCTGTCGACCGGTGTGGTCGAGCGGGTGTCAGTCGGCGACGGGGGCCGGCCTCTCGGTGAGCCGGTGGGACTCGTCGTGGAACCGGACGGCGATGTCCTTGAGAGCGTCTCCGTGCTCACGCGCGTGGTGGGCGCAGAAGAGGAGCTCTCCGCCCGAGGCGAGCTCTACGCGGAGGTAAGCCTGGGCGCCACAACGATCGCAGCGGTCCTCCGCGGTCAACGCGGCGCTGGGAGCAACAGCAGTTGTCATCTCGGGCCTCTCCTCAATCGATGCGATGGCACCCTCATCGGGTGTCGTCCGGATCAACGTAGCGGCCGGGGCAAAAGATTCCCGCCCGCGTGTGTTCCATTCCACTTGTGCTTCCCGACCATCCAAGCACCCGCCGGAGGGTCGTTCCGCCATTTTCCACTGCTCGAAACCAGCTTGTGATCATCCGGTCGGGCGGATCCGGTGATCCGTCCGGGGGCCGGTGCTGGTCCTCCGGTCATTCGACATCGCCCGGCACCCGTGTGCCTGCATCACCGCCCGGCGTGTCGCGGGTAGATTCAGGTCCTCGGAACCACCCTGATCCACCCGTGAGGAGCCGGTCATCGCCGACAACACCTACAACGCAGCCCACCTCCTGGTCCTCGAGGGCCTCGAAGCGGTGCGGAAGCGTCCCGGGATGTACATCGGCTCCACCGACACCCGGGGGCTGATGCACTGCCTGTGGGAGATCATCGACAACGGCGTCGACGAGGCCCTCGGCGGCAACGCCGGCCGGGTCGAGGTGGTCCTGCACGCCGACGACTCCGTCGAGGTCTACGACGACGGCCGGGGCATCCCGACCGACAAGGAGCCCAAGACGGGGCTGCCGGGCGTCGAGGTCGTGGCGACCAAGCTGCACGCCGGCGGCAAGTTCGGTGGCGGCTCGTACGTCGCCACGGGTGGTCTGCACGGTGTCGGCCTGTCGGTCGTCAACGCGCTCTCGAGCCGCATGGACATCGACGTCGACCGCTCGCCGGCCAGCCAGGGGATCAGCTTCCAGCGTGGCGTGCCCGGTGTCTTCGACGGCGAGGGCCCGGCGGCCCGCTTCAGCCCGCAGTCCGGCCTGACCCGCAAGGGCGGCCGGGTCGCCAAGGGCAGGACCGGCACCCGGATCCGGTTCTGGCCGGACCGCCAGATCTTCACCAAGGACGCCGGGTTCGTCCTCGACGGCCTGATCGGGCGGGCCCGACAGACCTCGTTCATCGTCCCGGGGCTCGAGCTGGTCATCAGTGACCAGCGCTCCGCCGACAAGGCCGAGTGGACCGAGGAGAAGTTCCGCCACGACGGCGGCATCGGCGAGTTCTGCGACTACCTCGCCACCGGTGAGCCGGTCACCGAGGTGCTGCGGCTGCAGGGCAGCGACGTCTTCACCGAGACCGTCCCGCTGCTCGACGACCAGGGCCACATGACCCCGCAGGACGTCGAGCGCGAGCTGAGCGTCGACGTCGCCGTCCGTTGGGGCACCGGCTACGACACCGAGCTGCGCTCGTTCGTCAACGTGATCGCCACGCCCAAGGGCGGCACCCACGTCTCCGGCTTCGAGAGCGCTCTCACCAAGACGTTCAACGACGCGATGCGTGCCTCGAAGGCGCTCAAGGTCAATGACGACGACGTGATCAAGGACGACGTCCTCGAGGGCATGACCGCCGTCGTCACGGTCCGGCTCGCGGAGCCCCAGTTCGAGGGCCAGACCAAGGAGATCCTCGGCACGCCGGCCGCGCGGACCGTCGTCCGCAAGGTCGTCGCCAAGGAGCTCAAGGAGTTCCTGACCTCGACCAAGCGGGCCGAGAAGGCGCAGGCCAAGCTCCTCATGGAGAAGGTCGTCGCCGCCTCCAAGACCCGGATCGCCGCGCGCCAGCACAAGGAGACCCAGCGTCGCAAGAGCGCGCTGGAGTCCTCGACCCTGCCGGCCAAGCTCGCCGACTGCCGCTCCGGCGACAACGAGCGCACCGAGCTGTTCATCGTCGAGGGCGACTCGGCGCTCGGCACCGCCAAGCTGGCGCGCAACGCCGAGTTCCAGGCGCTGCTGCCGATCCGCGGCAAGATCCTCAACGTCCAGAAGGCGTCCGTCGGCGACATGCTCAAGAACACCGAGTGCGCCTCGATCATCCAGGTCGTCGGCGCCGGCTCCGGACGCACCTTCGAGCTCGACGCGCGCCGCTACGGCCGGATCATCTTCATGGCCGACGCCGACTCCGACGGCGCCCACATCCGGACCCTGCTCGCGACCCTCTTCTTCAAGTACATGCCCGACCTGGTCAAGGCCGGCCGGGTCTACTCCGCCGTCCCGCCCCTGCACCGGATCGAGATCTCGAACCCGCGGAAGGGCCAGGACAAGTACGTCTACACGTACTCCGACGACGAGCTGCAGCGCAAGCTCGCCGAGCTCAAGAAGAAGAACGTGCGCTGGAAGGACCCGGTCCAGCGCTACAAGGGCCTCGGCGAGATGGACGCCGACCAGCTGGCCGAGACCACGATGGACCCGCGCCGGCGTACCCTGCGCCGGCTGACCGTCGACGAGCTCGAGGTGGCCTCCGAGGTCTTCGAGCTGCTCATGGGCAGCGACGTCGCACCCCGCAAGGAGTTCATCATCCAGGGCGCCTACGAGGTCGACATGGAGACCCTCGACGCATGAGCGTCGACCGCACCGCCGTCGTCAAGCTGCTGAAGGCGCGGGGCGCCAAGGCGCGGCGCGGCCATCTGCGGATCCCGGCCGGCGACCTGTTCTGGTACGTCGACGTGCTGGCCGACGGAGCCGGGCCGACGCCGCCGCTGCGGCTCGAGGTCGGCTGCTGGACGGCCGCGCTGCCACCCGAGCCGGACGGTGGCGCCGTCGACTGTCCGCTGTTGACGGACGTGCGACTCGGGGGCGACCCGGTCGGCGCCACGACGGCGCTGCTCGACCAGGTCACGGCGATCGGCGACCTGGCCACGCTCCGCGGCAGCCTGGCCGACCTGCCGGGGGCGCTGGTGGACCGGCGCCTCCGAGATCTGCTCTGACGCGGCCCCGGCCGTGACACCCACGGCAGGTTCGAGGGCTCTGCGGGCATGCCGTAGGTGTCATCCGGGTCCGGTGACACCGTCGGTGCCCTGCTCGGCGAGCGCGATCATGGCGTCGCGCTGGTCGAGGAGGTCGTCGAGCGGTGGGGCCGCGCGCCCCAGCCGCCACAGACGCGGCCGGCTGCCCGCACGGGACGCCGCGGCCTCCATCCTGTCGACCACCAGCGTCCGGTCGTGGAGGTCGGCCCCGACGACCTCCACGTACTCCAGGCCCGCGCGGCGGAACAGGTCCTCGCGGCGGACGTCGCGGCGATGCCGGGAGCGGTGACGGTGGACGGCTCCGGCGAACTCGCCGACGATCCCGCGCTCCGGGTCGAGCAGGTCGGGGCGACCGAGGAACCTGTTCTCCAGGTCGAAGACATCGCGATTGACGAGGGGCTGCGGCCATCCGGCGTCGAGTTGCCAGATCAGGCGGAAACGTGACTCCGGGGGAGAGGCACTGCCTTCGTCGGCCAGGGGCAGCACGGCTCGGGCGAGGCGGCTGCCGCGGGCACCCGGGCGTCGGTCGAGGTCGGCGGCGAACCGGCGGATCGACGTCAGCTGGGCGGCCACGGTCATGTCGAGTGCCACCACTGCCTCGCGCAGGTCGTCGAGTCTCGCGAGATGATCGAGAAGTGCCCGTTCAGGAATCGTGCAGCGCACGCCGTTCAGGAGCACGATGTCTGCGGCCGGCAGGCGGTCACGAAGGACCAGCACCTCCGGCGTGGACCGGAGCCGGGCATCGCCCTCGACCAGAGGGACCGGCACCGCCGTCCTCGCGTCGATGCCGAGACCGTCGAAGTACGCCGCTCGGTGCAGACGGAGCGATGCCCACCCGGTGATGACACCCCGGCCGCGCGAGCGCGCGAACGCCTCGACGATGCGCTGCTCGGGCGTGGAACCGTCGACGGCGGCGGGAGCGTAGAGGTTCCGTCCGGTCCGCCGCCACCGGGGGCCGGCGGCCTGGCCGCGCGTCGGTCCGTTTCGTCCGGAGGGATCCATCGGGACCGGCCAGGTCACCAGCGGTGCCTGGTGGAGTCTCGGGTGCCACTCGTCGGTCATGCACTTTGCCCTGCCCGCTGTGGGCGGACCGGCAAACGCGGGGAAGGTGGCCTGTGGACGACCGGCAGTGGATCGCCAGCGCATCGGCGAGACACTCACGGCAGGTCTCGGCCCTCCGGAACCCTGCCGTGAGTGTCAGACGACCTGCTCGAGCAGCCCCGTGTCGACGTCGTAGATGAACCCGCCGACCTTGACCGCGTCGGGAACGAGCGGGTGCGAGGTGACCTTGCGGACGTCCTCGGCCAGCGCCGTGCGCTGGTCGGCGATGACGTGGAAGGGGTGCCAGGTCACGTCGTGGCCGACGGCGGCACCGATCTTGTCGTGGATCTCGGCCTCGGTGCTCGACGCCATCGCGCAGCGGGTGTGCGGGATCACGAGCACCCGGTCGACGTTGAGCAGGTGGGCGCCGAGGACGAGCGCCTCGAGGGCGGCCTCGGTGATCCGCCCGCCGGGATTGCGGAAGATCTTGGCGTCGCCGTAGTCGAGGCCGAGCATCCGCAGCGGGTCGATCCGGGAGTCCATGCAGGTCACGATCGCGACGCCCGCGTGGGCCTTGCCGTCGAAGCCGGCATGGTCGAACGTCTCGGCGAAGTCGCGGTTGGCCTTCAGCAGATCGTCGAAGTCACCCATGACCGCCAGATTATCCGCCCGCGCGCAGGGCCTCCGCCGTGTCCACGTTCTGGGTGCGCACACGCGAGAGCACGAGCACCGCCAGCACGGCCGCGGCGAAGGCCGCGACCGCCGCGCCCCGGAACACGGCCTGCTCCTGCACGATGCCGAGCTCGGTGATGCCGAGGCCGGGGTCGGACTCCTGGGCGGCGTAGAGCCGGCGCAGGCCGATCGTGGTCAGCGCGGAGATGCCGACGAGCATGCCGACCATGCGGGCGACCACGACCAGCGCGCTGGCCAGGCCGTGCGTGTCGTCGTCGGTCACCGCGAGGATGGCGGCGTTGACGGGTGCCAGGGCGAGCCCGAAGCCGAGGCCGCCGAGGACCAGCGGGACGTTGGCGGCGAACCCGTTCAGGCTGTCGGCGTCCCACTGGCCCATCGCGAGGAAGGCGCCGCCGGCGGCGGCCATGCCGGCGGCGGTGAGTACGCCGGCGTCGACGCGCCGCAGCAGCCAGCCGCCGATGACCGCGCCGATCGGGAGCGCGGCCAGGAAGCGGAGCAGGACGAGTGCCGCACCGAGCTGGGAGTCCTGCTCCGTGGTGGTGCGCGCGAAGAGCGGGATGTCGACGAGGGCGGCGATCAGCGCCCAGCCCACCAGGAAGCTGACCGCGAGGGCACCCCAGGCGGGGAGCGGTCGCAGCGTGCCCCGCGGCACGATCGGCGCCGCGGCCCGGCGCAGATGCAGGACGAGGAGGACCGCGGCCACGGCCGAGCCGGTGAGGAACCATGGCCCCTGGGGGGAGAACACGGCGACCTCGGGGTCGGCGGTCGCGAAGGCGAGCACGATGCCGCCCAGGACGACGGCGAGCAGGCTCGCGCCCAGCAGGTCGGCCGCCAGCAGGTGGCCGAGCCAGCCGCGGAGGTCGACGAGGGCGTGCGGCCGGAGCCAGCACCACGCCACCAGCAGGACGGACGCGACGACCGTGGTGACGCCGACGGGGGTGACCCACCGGCTGCCACCGTCGACGTACGGGATGAACAGGCGGCCCCAGCTCAGGTCGCGCTGGAGGGGTCCCGGCTGGACGAAGGTGAGGAACCCCGCGCCGAGGGTGGCCGCGAGGAGGAGCAGGGCGACCAGCCGGTCGAGGACGCCGCGCAGGTCCCGTGGCGGCCGCTGCGCGACCTCCCCGACCGCCGTGAACCGGACCGCCACACCGACCGCGACCACGAGCAGGGCGCCGACCGCGAGGTTGATCGCGAAGATCCCGCGCCAGGAGGTGAAGGAGAGCACGAACGCGCCGAACAGGGGGCCCAGCACGCTGCCGAACTCCTGCACCGCCGACACGATCCCGAGGGGGAGCCCGCGCCGGTCGACCGGGTAGAGCGCGGCGACCAGCGACATCGTCGCCGGGACCAGTCCGCCACCGCCCACGCCCTGGAGGAACCGGCCCGCCACCATGCTGGGCAGGTCGTAGGAGATCGCGGTGACCAGCGAGCCCGCCGCGAACACGACCAGCGACATCGCGAGGACGGGCACCTGCCCGCGCAGGTCGGCGATCCGCCCGATCAGCGGCAGCATCGCGACGTAGCCCAGCAGGAAGCCGGAGACGATCGGCGCCGCCCGCTGCAGCTCCTCGACCGGGATGCCGGCGCCCGCCATCATGTCCGGCAGCGCCAGGACGACGACGTACGTGTCGACCGCCGCGAAGGCGACGGCGACAGCGCAGAAGGTCAGGAGCAGCCGGTTCGCCGCGCTCATCGGTGGCGACTCACTTCGGCGCCGAGACGTCCTTCGTGACGTCGTACTTCGTGACGTCGATGGTGTACGTCAGCGGCTCGGAGTCCTTGAAGAAGACGCCGGTGAGTCGAGCGGTGCGCAGGTAGCCCTCGTCGTCGAGGCGGTAGGTCGCCTCGAAGTCGTCACCTTCTGCGCAGGGCAGGATCGCGCGGATCGAGTCGCCCGTGGCGGTGCCGGTGTAGGTGTGGAAGACCTCCTTGTTGTCCGTGCCACCGCGCTCGGACTCGCCGGCCTTGACGTCGGTGCTGCTGGTGAGCACGGTCGAGACGCCGGTCGTCGGGTCGAGCAGCGTGGCCGGGTCGGGGGCGCACAGGTCCGCCGGCTGGTACTGGTCGGTCCAGCCCAGGATCGGCGCCTTGATCCACAGCGTGCCGTCGACCGAGACGACGTCGATCGAGCTCGCCTCGAAGCCGCTGACCCGGCCCGCGACGGTGCCCTCGAAGGCCGGCGGGTCGGCGACGATGGTGCCGCTCGCCGACGAGAGGTAGTCGGTGCCCGGGTCGTCGCCGGTCGAGAGGGAGACCTCGATGCCGCTGGTGCCGTCGAGCAGCTCCTTGGCATTCGCGCCCGTGTCGGACCAGGACTCCGCCTTCTTCGAGCCACCGCCGTCGCCACCTCCCGAGCAGGCGGTCAGGCCGCCGACGGCGACGAGTGCGGAGAGCAGGCCGGCGGCCACGCGGGTCGGGGTCGTCATGCGCTCACCCTGACACACCCAGGGTCACCAGGAGCGGTCCGGCCGCCGCGGCGAGCGCCTGGCTGCCCGGGACGCCGGAGCCGTCACGGCGGCCGTTGGCCTCCGGCAGGTCGACGGGCGCTCCGCTGGTCGCCGCCGCCCTGGCCGGCGCGGGGCCGGCCCAGGCGAACACGAGCGCGTCCTCGCCCTTGAGGAAGCGGTGGCAGCGGACGCCGCCGGTGGCACGTCCCTTGGCGGGGTACTCCCAGAAGTCGGTCACCTTGACCGAGCCGGGCTCGGTGCCGGGCAGGGCGGTCGAGGAGCCGGAGGCGGTCACCAGCACGACGCCGCCGGGGGAGTTGAGGTCGAGGACGCCGAACCAGACCACCCGCTCGCGGTCAGCCACCCGGACGCCTGCCATGCCGCCGCCGGAGCGGCCCTGCGGGCGCACCGCGTCGGCGGGGAAATGGAGCAGCTGGGCGTCGGAGGTGACGAAGCAGAGCTCCTCCTGGCCGGTGCGCAGCTCGACGGCGCCGACGACCTCGTCGCCGTCCTTGAGGCCGATGACCTCCCACTCGTCCTTGCTGAGGACCTCGGGGTTGACCCGCTTCACGACACCCTGCCGGGTCCCCAGCGCCAGGCCGGGGCCCTCGGCACTCAACGTCGTCAGGGCCAGGGCGCGCTCCCCGGCCGCGAGCTCGAGCACCTCGGTGAGCGGGAGACCGCCCTGGAGGTTGGGCTCGTTGGCCGACGGCGGGATGGCGGGCAGGTCGAGCACGCCGAGCCGCAGCAGCCGTCCGGCCGAGGTGATCACGCCGATGTCGGAGCGGGCGGAGGTCCGGATCGCCGAGACCACCACGTCGTGGTTGGCGCGGCCGCCGCCGGTGCCGATCTCGTCGGCGTTGCTGGTGCGTGCCAGCAGCCCGGTCGAGGAGAGCAGCGCGAAGCAGGGGTCGTCGGCGACCTCGAGCGGCGTGGCCGCGGCGGCGACGGCGGTGCCGGCCGACTCGAGCAGGACCGTCCGGCGTGGGGTGCCGAACGTCTTGGCGACCTCGGCCAGCTCGGAGGAGACGACCTTCTTGAGCAGTGCCTCGTCGTTGATGATGGCGTCGAGCTCCTCGATCTCGCGGCGCAGCTGCTCCTGCTCCTTCTCGAGCTCCAGCCGGCTGAACCGGGTCAGCCGGCGCAGCTGCATCTCGAGGATGTACTCGGCCTGGATCTGCGAGAGCTCGAAGACCGTGATCAGGCGTTCCTTGGCGGCGGCGGAGTCGTCGCTGGTGCGGATCACCTGGATGACCTCGTCGATGTCGAGCAGCGCGATGAGCAGTCCGTCGACGAGGTGGAGCCGGTCGGCCTTCTTGCCACGCCGGAACTTCGAGCGGCGATGGACGACCTCGTAGCGGTGCTGGAGGAAGACCTCGAGCATCTCCTTGAGGCCCATCGTCCGCGGCTGGCCGTCGACCAGGGCGACGTTGTTGATGCCGAAGGAGTCCTCGAGCGGCGTCAGCTTGTAGAGCTGCTCCAGCAGGGCCTCGGGGACGAAGCCGTTCTTGACCTCGATGACCAGGCGCAGGCCGTTCTCGCGGTCGGTGAGGTCCTTGACGTCCGCGATGCCCTGCAGCTTCTTGGACTGGACGAGGACCTTGATCCGCTCGACGATCTTCTCGGTGCCGATGTTGTAGGGCAGCTCGGTGACGACGATGCCCTTGCGTCGCCCGATCGTCTCGATCCGGGCCGTCGCGCGCATCTTGAAGATGCCGCGGCCGGTCTCGTAGGCGTCGCGGATGCCGTCGAGGCCCACGATCTTGCCGCCGGTCGGCAGGTCGGGACCGGGGATGAACCTCATCAGCCCGTCGATGTCGGTCTTGGGGTGCTGGATCAGGTGGCGCAGCGCCTGGACCACCTCGATCAGGTTGTGCGGCGCCATGTTGGTCGCCATGCCGACCGCGATGCCCGTCGTACCGTTGACGATCAGGTTGGGGATCGCCGAGGGGAGCACGGTCGGCTCGTACTCGCGGCTGTCGTAGTTGGGCTTGAAGTCGACGGTGTCCTCGTCGATCGAGTCGGTCATCGCGACCGCCGGCGGCGCCATCCGCGCCTCGGTGTAACGCATCGCGGCCGGCGGGTCCTCGCCACCGGGGGAGCCGAAGTTGCCGTGTCCGTCGACCATCGGCAGCCGCAACGCCCAGGGCTGCGCGGTGCGCACGAGGGCGTCGTAGATCGCGCCGTCGCCGTGCGGGTGCAGCCGACCCATGACCTCACCGACGATGCGGGCGCACTTGGAGTGACCGCGATCGGGCCGCAGGCCCATGTCGTTCATCGTGTAGAGGATGCGGCGCTGCACGGGCTTGAGCCCGTCGCGCGCGTCGGGGAGCGCCCGGGAGTAGATGACGGAGTAGGCGTACTCCAGGAACGACGACTGCATCTCGTCGCGGATGTCGGTGTCGAGGATGTGCTCCTCGAAGTCCTCCGGAAGGGACTCCTGCTTCGTACGCCGTGCCATGAGCCTCATTCTCCCGGTTGCCACCGGCGACCCGACCGGGGGCTCGCGGGTGACCCGATAGATTTCTCCCTGTGAGCCCCGGCGACCCGACCCCCACCGACGAGATCGAGGCGCCTCCGGCGCATTGGGAGGGCGACGTCCTGCTCCGCGACGGCCGGACGGCACACATCCGGCCGATCCGGGGCGAGGACGACGAGCTCCTCGTCGAGTTCTACGCCCGGGTCTCCGACGAGTCGAAGTACTACCGGTTCTTCTCCCCGATGCCCGTCCTGTCGGAGCGCGACGTGCGCCGGTTCACCCACGTCGACCACCGCGACCGGGTGGCCCTGGTCCTCATCCTGCAGGAGCGGATGATCGCCGTCGGCCGGTACGACGTCGTGGGGGACAACGAGGCCGAGGTCGCCTTCCTCGTGGAGGACGAGCACCAGGGGCGCGGCATCGCCCAGCTCCTGCTCGAGCACCTCGCCCAGGCCGGTCGCGAGCGCGGGGTGGAGCGGTTCACCGCCGAGGTGCTGCCCGACAACTCCCGGATGATCCAGACCTTCCGCGACGCGGGCTACCGGGTCGTCAGCGGCTACCACGACGGGGTCATCACCCTGGAGTTCCCGATCGACCCGACCGACACGGCGATCGGGGTCATGCACGACCGCGAGCACGCCGCCGAGGCCGCCTCCATCCACCGCTTCTTCCACCCCCGCTCGATCGCCATCATCGGCGCGAGCCGCCGCCAGGACACCATCGGCCAGGTGCTGGTGCGCAACCTCGTCAACGGCGACTTCACCGGCCGGGTCTACGTCGTCAACCCCAGTGCACCCGCCGTGTCGGGCATCCCGGCGTACAAGAACGTCAACGAGATCCCCGACGACGTCGACGTCGCGATCGTGGCGGTCCCGGCGGAGGCGGTCACCGACGTGGTCCTCGATTGCGCCAACAAGGGCGTGCACGGCCTGATCGTCATCTCCTCCGGCTTCGCCGAGACCGGTGAGGAGGGCCGCAAGCGGCAGCGTCACCTGGCCGGGCTGTGCCGCTCCTACGGCCTGCGGCTGATCGGCCCCAACTGCCTGGGCGTGCTCAACACAGACCCGGTGGTACAGGTCAACGCGTCGCTGTCGTCGGTGATGCCGGCCCGCGGCCGTGCGGGCTTCTTCTGCCAGTCCGGTGCCCTCGGCTCGGCCATCCTCGAGAAGGTCAAGAACCGCGGCCTCGGCATCTCGACCTTCGTCAGCGCGGGCAACCGCGCCGACGTCTCCGGCAACGACCTCCTCCAGTACTGGGAGGAGGACGACGCCACCGAGGTCGTCATGATGTACCTCGAGTCGATCGGAAACCCCCGCAAGTTCTCCCGGATCGCGCGCCGGGTCTCGGCCCGCAAGCCGATCGTCGCGGTCCGCTCCGGGCGGACGACCCAGGGCGTGCCGATGGGCCACACCGTCCGCCGCATCGGCGCTCCCCAGGCCGCCGTCGACGCCATGTTCCGCCAGGCCGGCGTGATCCAGGTCGACACCCTCGACGACATGTTCGACGTCGCGCAGCTGCTCGCCCACCAGCAGCTGCCGCGCGGGCGCCGGGTCGCGATCGTCGGCAACTCCGACGCGCTCGGCCTGCTCGCCGCCGACGCCGCGTCCGCGGTCGGCCTGGTCGTCAACCGCTCGGTCGCCCTCGGTGCCGACGCCACCGCCGAGGACTTCGAGGACGCCCTCGACGACGCCATCGACGACCCCGACGTCGACTCGGTCATCGCCGTCTACATCCCGCCGCTCGACGTGTCCGGCGAGGAGGTCGCCAACGTCCTCGCCGCCGTGGGGGAGCAGTCGGACAAGCCGCTCGTCTCCTCGTTCCTCGGCGCCGAGGGCATCCCCGAGCTCCTCCGGGTCCCCGATGTGGCCGGCTCCTCGGCGGGACGCGGCTCGGTGCCGTCGTACCCCGCGGTGGAGGCGGCGGTGCGGGCCCTGGCGCGGGTCGTGGAGTACGCCGTGTGGCTGCACGCCCCCGACGGTCCGGCTGCGGACGCGGGCGAGGTCGACGCCCGCAGCGCCAAGCGCCTCGTCGAGCGGGTCCTCGCCGACCCCGAGGTGGCCGCCACCGGCCGCGAGGTCGAGCTCGACCAGGACCAGGTCACCGCGCTCCTGCGTGCCTACGGCATCGAGCTGTGGCCTGCCGAGGAGGTCGCCGACCTGTCCGCGGCCGTCGCCGCGGGCGAGCGGCTCGGTTGGGACGTCGTGCTCAAGTCGACGCTCGCGTCGGTGCGACAGCGGCCGGACCAGACCCACGTCTGGCGCAACATCGCCGACGCGCACGACATGACGGATGCGTGGGACTATCTGGCCGGGCTGATCGACCCGGCCGTCGGCCGGTTCGTCGTGCAGCGCAACGCGCCGACCGGCGTACCCATCGCCGTCCGGACCTCCGAGGACCCGCTGTTCGGGCCGGTCGTGTCCTTCGGCGTCTCCGGACCGGTCATCGACCTGGTCGGGGACTGGTCCTACCGGGTCCCGCCCTTGGGCGCGCACGAGGTGGCCGCCATGGTGCGCGAGGTGAAGGCCTCGCCGCTGCTGTTCGGCTATCGCGGCGCCGACCCGGTGGACGTGGCGGCGATCGAGGACCTGATCACCCGGGTCGCCGTCCTGCAGAACGACCTGCCCCAGGTGAGCTCGCTGGAGCTGTCGCTGGTGCTCGCCGGCGTCGACTCCGCGTCCGTGCTCACCGCCTCGGCGCGGGTCGCGGCCGTCAAGGACCCGCGGCCCGACTCGCTCGTGCGCCGGATGCCGGACCTGGCGACGACGATCCCGGATTGAGCCGGCGGCCGGAGGCGGCGGCCGCGCGCGTCGCCGTGTGCTCGTCGTGCGAGGATGCGCGCATGACTGACCGGGATCGGACCGCCGACCTCAGTGCCGCGATCGACCGCACCGGCTACTACCCGGAGGTCGTCACCGACGCGGTGGTCGACGCGGTCGCCGGTGAGGCAGTGGTGTCGTTCTACGTCCACCATGAGCCGACCTTCGAGCGTGACGAGGTGCGTCGCCACCAGACGGTCATCGTGCTGACGCCGTCCCGGCTGATCCTGGCCCACACCGACGAGCACACCGGCGACGATCTGCTGCCCGAGCCGTACACCTCGACCTCGACGGAGGCGGTCAGCCTGCGGTCGGTCGCCTCCGTGGTGGTCACCCGGATGACGACCGACCCCACCGCCGGCCCACGCCCCCCGGCCGAGGCGGTCCTCACCATCGGGTGGGGCGCGGTCAACCGGATGGACCTGGAGCCGGCCGGCTGCAACGACCCGCAGTGCGAGGCCGACCACGGCTACACCGGAACGTTGTCCTCCGACGACTTCTCGCTCCGGGTCTCCGCCGCGGCCGACGGCAAGGACGCCGTCGGCGGCCTCCTCTCCTTCGCCGCGTCGCTGTCGGCGCTGACGAGGGGCTGACCGCGTGGCGGGCGCTGAGTTCTGCGAGCCGGCGTACGGCGTCCGCTCGCTCGGGGACATCGTCCCCGCCGCGGCCCATGCGCTGGGCAGTCCCCTCGGCCCGGCGCCGTCCGGGCTGGTGCTGCCGGGTGCGTCCTCGTATGTCGTCTTCCTCATCGACGGGCTCGGCGCACGGCTGCTCGAGAGGTACGCCCACGCGGCGCCGTACCTCTCCTCGCTGCTGGCGACGTCGACCCCGGCCACCGCCAGCGTGCCGTCGACCACGTCGACCTCGCTGACCAGCCTCGGCACCGGGCTGCCGCCGGGCGCACACGGCCTGGTCGGGTTCACCACCCGGATCCCGGGCACGGGCGACCTGCTCAACGCCCTCCTGTGGGACGGCGACGTCGACCCGGTCCAGTGGCAGCCGCACCAGACGGCGTTCGCGTCGCTGCAGGCCGCCGGGGTGCGGGTCACCGTCGTCAACAAGCGGGAGTTCAACGGCAGTGGGCTCACCGTCGCCGCGCACCGGGGCGCGGAGTACGTCGGCGTCGACCGGGTCGGCGAGCGGATCGCCGCGGTGGTGGCCGCGTCGGCCCCCGCGCCGCGGCAGCCCGCCCTGACCTATGTGTACGACGGCGATCTCGACTGGACCGGACACCGTTGGGGCGTGTCCTCCAGCCAGTGGCTGCAGCAGCTGGCCATGATCGACCACGAGGCGGAGCAGCTGCGCGAGGCGCTGCCGTCCGACCGGCGGCTGGTCGTCATCGCCGACCACGGCATGGTCGACGTCCCGGCCGATGCGCGGATCGACGTGTCGACCGACGACGACCTGCGCTCCGGGTTGGCCCTGGTCGGCGGCGAGGCGCGGTTCCGCCACCTCTACTGCAAGGGCGGTGCGGTTCCCGACGTCGTCGCCACCTGGCACGAACGGCTGGGGGAGCGAGCCGAGGTGCTGACCCGGGCCGAGGCGATCGGCCGCGGCTGGTTCGGCCCGGTCGACCCGTCGGTGCTGCCCCGGATCGGCGACGTGATCGTGGCCTGCCGCGACGACTTCGCGGTGCTCTCGACCGAGGGCTTCCCCTATGAGACCAGGCTGATCGGCATGCACGGCTCGCTCACGCCCGAGGAGATGCTGATCCCGGTCCTCGTGGACTGATGGCGAGCTGACGCTGGCGCGGCCCTACAGCGCCTGCTGATCAGGTGAACGGCAGCGGCTCGGGGGAGAGACTCACGGCCCTCGCCCGTGCCGCTGTCATCGCCCGCCGGTGGTGCTGGCGGCACAGCACCTCGTAGGCGACGTCGGCGTCGTCGACCTCATCGAGTGGCGCGGGCGGCTGCTCGGCGAGGTCGTCGACGTCGCCGACCACGATCACCTCGCCCTCGGTGACCATGACGCCGTTCTCGGTGCGGGCGTTGTGGGTGGCGCGCTTGCCGCACCAGCACAGCGCCTCGACCTGGAGCACCTCGGTGCGGTCGGCCAGCTCGACCAGGCGGGCGGCGCCGGGGAAGAGCCGGGTGCGGAAGTCGGTGAGGATGCCGAAGCAGAAGACGTCGATCTGCAGCTCGTCGACGACCTTGGCCAGCTGGTCGACCTGCTCGGCGGTGTAGAACTGCGCCTCGTCGCAGATGAGGTAGTCGATCCGGGCGCCCTGGGTGAGGGCGTCGACGGTGTAGCGCCAGAAGTCGAAGTCGGGTGCGACCTCGTGCGCGTCGGCGACCAGCCCGAGTCGAGAGGACACCATCGCCGCGCCGGCCCGGTCGTGGGAGGTGAACAGCCGGCCCCTCCGGCCGCGGGCGGCGTGGTTGTGGTTGGTCTGCAGGGCCAGCGTCGACTTCCCCGTGTCCATCGTCCCGGTTCGGAAGATCAGCTCGGCCACCCGCGCATCCTCCTCCGACCCTCACCTGGGTGACAACTTCGTGACCAGCGGGACAAGTTCTGTGGGTTTGCGTGAGCAAGGCAGGATTTCGAGCGAGACTAGTGACTCTCTGATGCAGGAAGCAGGTGGACCCATGGTGGTCGTCGTCCGGCCCTCCGGACGTGTCGTCCGGAGAGTCGTCACGATCGTGTCGGTGCTGGCCGCCGTCGCCGTCGTGCTGACCACGACCGGAGTCGTCGGCGGGCGTACGTCCCCCGACGCCGACCGACCGGCCGCCGCGACCACCCAGGAGCCCGCCGATCCGGCGGTGCCGGCACCCGTGCCCCCCGCCGCTCTGGCACCGGCCGCCGAGAGCGCGCCGGTCGTGGTCGTCCGCAGCGCCGCGACCCGCAGCCCGTACGACGACCGGCTGGCCGAGGCGCCCAACGACGTGGCGATCGCCTACCAGCGCGCCGCGACGGTCATCAACGCCGCTGCCCCGTGCAACCTCGACTGGATGGTCCTGGCCGCGCTCGGCAAGCTCGCGTCGGACCACGGCCGGGGTCCCGCCGTCGGCCGGCCCCTCAACGGCAAGGCGGGCCGCAGCGAGGTCTCCGACACCGATGCGGGGGCGCTCGACGGGAACCCGCGCTGGGACGCGCCGGTCGGGCCGATGGGGCTGCTGCCCGAGACCTGGGCGCGGGTCGCGGTCGACGCCGACGGCGACTCGGTGCGCGACGTGCAGGGCATCGACGACGCCACGCTGGGCGTCGCGGTCCTGCTCTGCGCGGGCGGCAAGGACCTGTCCGACCCCCAGGCGCTGCGCGAGGCGCTGCACACCTACGACGCCTCCCCGCGCTTCCCGCGCACCGTGCGCCGGCTGGTCGCCGGCTATCAGGCCGAGGCGGCGGAGATGTCGGCGGCGGCCCTGGCGCTGGCGCGGACGACGACCGTCCCGGTCACGGTGCCGCTCGACGCGACTCCGCTCTGCGACTGCGATGAGGTCGTCTCGGCCCTCGCCCACCTCATCGCGGAGCTCAACGCCCCGGTCGGCCTGCCCGAGGTCCCGCCAGCGCCGGCCGGGCAGCCGGCGGCATCGGGACCGCCGCCCACGACCGGACCGACGCCCCAGCCGAAGCCGGACCCGGAGCCGAAGCCGGACCCGGAGCCGAAGCCGGACCCGGAGCCGAAGCCGGACCCGGAGCCGAAGCCCGATCCGGAGCCGACGCCGGTGCCGACCTCGGAGCCGGAGGCCGGCTCCGAGACGCCGGCGGAGCTGCCGCCCGCGACCGAGCCCACGGCCGAGGCCTGCACGGCGCCGGAGGACGAGACCGAGCCCACGACCGAGGCCTGCACCGGCCCGGAGGACGAGACCGAGCCGGAGACCGGACCCATCTCCTAAGGTGAGTCCGTGACGACGGACGCACTTCTCGGGATCAGCAGCCTTCCGCACCAGCTGCCGCGATTCGCCGACATCGACGACCATGACTACGCCCCGGCGATCGAGACGGCCATGGCCGAGCAGCTCGTCGCGGTCGCGGCGATCAGCGCGGACCCGGCGCCACCGACCTTCGCCAACACGTTGATCCCACTCGAGCTCAGCGGAGTCACCCTCGCGCGCGTGTTGCGGGTGTTCTGGAACAAGGCGAGCGCCGACGCCAACCCCGCCATCGATGCCGTCCGGGCGGAGTTCGCGCCCCGACTCGCCGCCCACGGCGACGCGATCCTGCTCGACCCGGCCCTGTGGGTCCGGCTCCAGGCGGTGCATGCGGACCGCGCGGGACTGGAGCCGGAGGCGGCGTACCTCGTCGAGCGCTATGTCACCGAGTTCCGGCTCGCCGGTGCGGCGCTCGGCGACGCCGACAAGGCGCGTCTGCGCGAGCTGAACGAGCGGATCTCCAGCCAGGAGACCGCCTTCGAGCTGGCCCTGCAGGCCGACAGCAACGACCTCGCGGTCGTCGTCGACGACCCGGCCGAGCTCGACGGTCTGACCCAAGGAGAGATCTCCGCAGCGGCCGCGGCCGCCGAGGCGCGCGGGCTGGTGGGCGGCCATCTGCTCACGCTGGTGCTGCCGACCGCGCACCCCCACCTCGCGGCGCTCACCGACCGCGACCTGCGCCACCGCCTCTCCACGGCGCAGCGCAGTCGCGGCAGTCGCGGCGGCGATCACGACACCCGTGCCGTCGCGCTCGACATCCTGCGCCTGCGCGCCGAGCGTGCCCGGCTGCTCGGCTTCGACAACCACGCCGCCGCGGTGACCGCGGACAACACGGCGGGCACGCCGAAGGCGGTGCGCTCGCTGCTCGAGCGGCTCGCCGTCCCCGCGGCGCACAACGCCCGCGCCGAGCAGGACGCGATGTCCGAGCTCGCCGGCTTCCCGATCGAGCCCTGGGACTGGCCGTTCTACGCCGAGCGCGTCCGCACCGCCAGGTACGACGTCGACCTGGCCGCGCTGCGACCCTGGTTCGAGGCGGAGCGGGTGCTGCGCGACGGCGTCTTCTTCGCCGCCGGGCGGCTCTACGGCCTGGCCTTCACGGAACGGCCCGACCTGCCGGGCTACCACGCCGACGTCCGGGTCTTCGAGGTGAGCCGCGACGGGACGCCGATCGGCCTCTACCTGCTCGACCTCTACACGCGCGACACCAAGCGCGGCGGCGCGTGGATGAGCAGCTTCGTCACCCGGGCGAGCCTGCTCGGCACGGAGACCTCGGTCGTGGTCAACAACCTCAACGTCCCCAAGCCCGCCGCGGGAGAGGCGACCCTGCTGACCTGGGACGAGACCCGCACCCTCTTCCACGAGTTCGGCCACGCGCTGCACGGGCTGCTCGCGCGGGCGACGTACCCCAAGTTCGGCGGCACCGCCGTCTTCCGCGACTTCGTGGAGTACCCGTCGCAGGTCAACGAGATGTGGGTGCTGTGGCCCGAGGTGCTCGCCAGCTATGCCGTCCACCACGAGACCGGCGAGCCGATCCCGGCCGATGTCGTCGAGCGGCTGCGTGCGGCGGAGACCTTCAACGAGGGCTTCGCGACGAGCGAGTACCTCGCCGCCGCGCTGCTCGATCTCGCCTGGCACGAGCTCGGTCCCGACGACGTGCCCACCGAGCCGGCCGAGGTGGCCGTCTTCGAGCAGCGTGCCCTGGCCGCCGCCGGGCTCGACAACCCGGCCGTGCCGCCGCGGTACTCCACGCCGTACTTCGCCCACAGCCTCAGCTCCGGCTATGCGTCTGCCTACTACTCCTACATCTGGAGCGAGGTCCTCGACGCCGACACGGTCGCGTGGTTCCGTGACAACGGGGGACTGACGCGGGAGAACGGCGAGCAGTACCTGCGCCACGTGATCGGCATCGGCGGCACCCGCGACCCGCTCGAGTCCTACGAGGAGTGGCGCGGCCGGCCGGCGCCGGTCGAGCCGCTGCTGGTGCGCCGCGGCCTGGCCTGAGTTCCGGTGCCTGTGGAGGACGCGCACGCGATGCCGCGCGATGACGGATGCTCCTGGACATGGCATCGGACGAGTGGCGGATGGTCGCGCGCTGCACGGCGCGGGAGCTTCGGGACGAGCCGGAACGCCTTGCCCGGGATGTCCGCCTACTCGGCGTTCCTGCGGCCTGAGTCGGGTGGGTGAGAGTGACCCAGGGACCACCCTCACCCACCCAACCCGGGCCGGTCGGGAGCCTCAGAAGGTGTGCTCCGGCGCCGGGAAGCTGCCGTCCTTCACCTCGGCGTCGTAGGACCGGGCGGCGTCGAGCAGGACCGTGCGCAGGTCGGCGTACTGCTTGACGAAGCGGGGCATCTTGCCCGTACGCAGCCCGAAGGCGTCCTGCCAGACGAGGACCTGGCCGTCGCAGCGGTTGCCGGCGCCGATGCCGATCGTCGGGATCTCGAGCTTCGCGGTGACCTCGGCAGCGACGTCGCCGGGGACCATCTCCATGACGACGGAGAACGCGCCGGCGTCCTGGACGGCGAGGGCGTCGCGGAGGACCCGGTCGGCGGTGTCGCCGCGACCCTGGACCCGGTAGCCGCCGAGCGTGTGCTCCGACTGGGGCGTGAAGCCGATGTGCGCCATCACCGGGATGCCGCCGCGGGTCATCCGCTCGATCTGCGGGGCCATCTCGACGCCGCCCTCGAGCTTGACGCAGTGGGCGCCGCCCTCCTTCATGAACCGGGCGGCGGTCAGGTAGCCCTGCTCGGGGGAGGCCTGGTAGCTGCCGAACGGCAGGTCGCCGACCACGAGGGCACGGGTCACCGAGCGGCTGACGGCCCGGGTGAGGGGGATCAGCTCGTCGACGGTGACGGGCAGGGAGGTGGTGTTGCCGAGCACGTTGTTGGACGCGCTGTCGCCGACGAGCAGGATCTCGATCCCGGCCTCGTCGAAGATCTGCGCGGTCAGCTGGTCATAGCTGGTGAGCATCGAGAAGCGCTCGCCGCGCTGCTTCATCTCACGCAGGTGATGGGTCCGGATCCGCTTGATCGTTGCCGACCCGGCGGGGGCCGGGGTCCCGGCCGGGGCGCCGTACGGCGCCGTCTCTTCGGGGGTGCTGCTGCTCATCGTCGAGCTCCGTTCTGGGTGACTCGCGGCCCGCGACTGCGGGTCCACGTTCGTTTGACGGGCACTGACGAGGCTAGTCGCGCGGAAGGCCCCGGCGCGCTGTGTGCTCGATCACCCCGGCCTCACCCCGGCCTCACCGCGGCGTCACCGCGGACCGACCGCGTCGGCGGCCGCCTCGAGCTCCGCGACGACGATCCGCCGCATCCCCAGCATCGCCCGGCTGACGGCCAGCGCCCGCTGCGGATCGGGGTCGGCGACGAGCTCGTAGAGGCGCATCGGGACGATCTGCCAGGACAGGCCGAACCGGTCCTTGAGCCACCCGCACACCGACTCCTCACCGCCGTCGGCGAGTGAGTCCCAGTAGTAGTCGACCTCGCCCTGGTCCTCGCACGCGATGGCGAAGGACACCGCCTCGCTGAACGGGAACGCCGGCCCGCCGTTGATCGCCCGGAAGGTCAGCCCGTCGAGGGTGAACTCCCCGGCGCCCGCCCCGAGGCGGTCGATGGAGGAGTTGGGGAAGATCGCGGTGTAGAAGCGGACGGCCTCCTCCAGGTCGTCGTCGAACCACAGGCACGGCTGGATGTGGCTGCTCGCGATGCTCATGCGGGTGCAGACCGGCGCCGCGCCGCCGACTCATCGTCGTCGTCCCGGCTGCCGCACTCCTAGACTCGCCCCGTGGACTTCTACTCGGCCTACGCCCACGGGTTCGCCCGGGTCGCCGCGGTGACGCTGCCGGTCGCCATCGCCGACCCGGCGACCAACGCCGCTCGCACGCTGGAGCAGGCGCGCGCGCTGCACGACGACGGGGTGGCGCTCGCCGTGTTCCCCGAGCTGGGCCTGTCCGGGTACGCCATCGACGACCTCCACCTCCAGGACACGCTGCTCGACGCGGTGCGTGAGGCGATCCTCGACCTGACCGTCGCCTCGGCCGACCTGCGGCCGGTGCTCGTGGTCGGCGCGCCGCTCGCGAGCGGCAACCGGGTCTACAACTGCGCGGTCGTGATCCACGGCGGCCGGGTCCTCGGGGTCGCGCCGAAGTCGTACCTGCCGACCTACCGCGAGTTCTACGAGGCCCGCTGGTTCGCGTCGGGCGCGACCGAGTGTGCCGCGGACGGCGTGATCGAGCTCAACGGCGAGGACGTCCCGTTCGGCAACGACCTGATCTTCTCCGCGACCGACGTGCGCGGCCTCCACCTCCACGTCGAGGTCTGCGAGGACATGTGGGTGCCCGTCCCGCCGAGCGCGAACGCCGCGCTCGCGGGCGCGACCGTGCTCGCCAACATCTCCGGCAGCCCGATCACGGTCGCCCGGTCCGAGGACCGCCGGCTGCTGGTGCGCAGCGCGAGCGCGCGGTGCAACGCGGCCTATGTCTACGCGGCGGCGGGCATGGGCGAGTCGAGCACCGACCTGTCCTGGGACGGCCAGACGATGGTCTACGAGATGGGCGACCTGCTGGGGGAGAGCGAGCGGTTCCCCGACGGGCCGCGTGCCACGGTGGTCGACGTCGATCTCGACCGGCTGCGCCAGGAGCGGATGCGTCAGGGCACGTTCGACGACAACCGGCTCGCGGAGGGTGTCGACGCCCGGCACTTCAAGCGCGTCGCGTTCGAGCTCGAGCCGCCGGCCGGCGACATCGGGCTGCGCCGCAAGGTCGACCGGTACCCGTTCGTCCCGGACGACCCGGCGCGGCTCGCCCAGGACTGCTACGAGGCCTACAACATCCAGGTCTCCGGCCTCGAGCAGCGGCTCTCGGCCATCGGTCAGCCGAAGATCGTGATCGGCGTCAGTGGTGGCCTCGACTCGACGCACGCGCTGATCGTCGCGGCGAAGGCGATGGACCGGCTGGGCCGCCCGCGCAGCGACATCCACGCGTTCACGATGCCGGGCTTCGCGACGGGGGAGACGACCAAGTCGTACGCCACCCGCCTCTCGCAGGCGCTGGGCTGCACCTTCGCCGAGCTCGACATCAGGCCGGCCGCCACCCAGATGCTGCAGGACCTCGACCACCCGTTCAGCGACGGCGAGCCGGTCTACGACATCACCTTCGAGAACGTCCAGGCCGGACTGCGGACCGACTACCTGTTCCGGCTCGCCAACCACCGCGGCGGGATCGTGCTCGGCACCGGTGACCTGTCCGAGCTGGCGCTGGGCTGGTGCACGTACGGCGTGGGCGACCAGATGTCGCACTACAACGTCAACGCCGGCGTCCCGAAGACCCTGATCCAGCACCTGATCCGCTGGGTCGTCGACACCGACCAGCTCCACGACGGCCACTACGACGACGAGGCCGATCAGGTCCTCCAGGCCATCCTCGAGCAGGAGATCACGCCGGAGCTGATCCCCGGCGGCGAGCAGCGGACCGAGGACTCGGTCGGTCCGTACGCGCTGCAGGACTTCACGCTCTACCACGTACTGCGCCGCGGCTACCGGCCCAGCAAGATCGCGTTCCTGGCCCACCACGCGTGGGGGAGCGGCGAGGCGGCGTACGACCTCGTCGTCATCCGGAAGTGGCTCGAGGTCTTCGTGCGCCGGTTCTTCAGCAGCCAGTTCAAGCGCTCGGCGCTGCCGAACGGCCCGAAGGTCAGTCCCGGCGGCACCATGTCGCCCCGTGGCGACTGGCGGATGCCGTCGGACGCCAGCCCGGCCGCCTGGCTGGCCGAGCTGGCGGCCAACGTCCCCCTGGAGTAGGTCGCGCGCTCAGACCTCCCGGCGGTGGTCACCTCGCATCATCCGGGCCATCGCGAAGCAGCACGCCGCGAGGGCGAGCATCCCGAGGCCGAGGAACTCCATCTGGTCGATGCTGAACAGGTTGACGGCGAGGAGCGCGAACCAGATGCCGAGGATGTCTCCGCCGAGCTGAGGCAGGGCGGCGACGAGCAGGCCGATCACGAGTGTGATCGCGCCGACCCACATGACCGCGTCCGCGGCGTCGCCGGGCAGGAGGTCGTTGGTCCAGGTCGCGATCGTGGCCTCCCAGGTGGCGCTCTCGGTCACGAGGCCGGTGATCATGTCGAGTCCCCACAGGATGGGGAGCACGGTGAAGGTCGCCCACAGGGCCACGCGGCCCTGGTGTGCGGCATCGACCGTGGCGAAGTGGGTGAGGTCGTGCATCTCCTCACGCATCTCGTGGGTGAGGTTGTCCCACGCGTGGGTGCTGGCCATGTCTGGCCCCTTTCTCGAGGTCCCCTTGTAAGGGACACCACAATTGACGGTAGACCTGCGCGGATCTTTCGGCAAGACTCGTGTCTGCTAGAGATTCCGGACAGGTCCGGGGAGAGGGGCCGGCATGGACGAGGCGTTCGGGCAGCGGGTCGCACGGGTGGGCTCCCTGGCCGACCCGGTACGGCGGGCGCTCTACCGATTCGTCGCCGAGCAGCCGGGCGCGGTGAGCCGCGACCAGGCGGCCAGCGGCGTCGACGTACCCCGGCACACGGCGAAGTTCCACCTCGAGCGCCTGGTTGCCGAGGGACTGCTGGTGACCGAGTTCCGCCGGCTGACCGGGCGGACCGGGCCGGGCGCGGGCCGGCCCGCGAAGCTCTACCGCCGCTCGCGGCGGGAGCTGACGGTGAGTGTGCCGAGCCGGCGCTACGACCTGGCCGGCCAGGTCCTGGCCGATGCCGTCGAGCGCACCCTGGCGGGGACGTCGATGACCGACGCGCTGGCCGCCGCCGCCGCGGACGCGGCCGAGCAGGTGGCGGACCAGGTGAGCGGCCGGACGGGTGAGCGACCGCTGGCGGAGGCGTTGACCGCCCTGGGGTACGAGCCGCGCGACCAGGACGACGCTCTGGTACTGGCGAACTGTCCCTTCGACCGGCTGGCCGCCGACCACCGGGGCCTGGTCTGCGGACTCAACCACGCGTTCGTCGCCGGCCTCGCGAGCCGGCTCGCCGGCCCGGAGGCGACGGCGGAGGTGGTCGCGCCGGGGCCCGGGTGCTGTGTCCGGGTCGGCGGTACCGAAATACGAACGTGACACAACGACACTAGGCTGCGGACATGGGTAAGCAAGAGGACTTCGTCCTGCGCGCTCTCGAGGAGCGTGACGTCCGGTTCGTGCGCCTGTGGTTCACCGACGTCCTGGGGTTCTTGAAGTCGGTCGCCGTGGCGCCGGCGGAGCTCGAGGGGGCCTTCTCGGAGGGCATCGGGTTCGACGGGTCCGCCATCGAGGGCTTCGCGCGCGTCTACGAGGCCGACATGCTCGCCCTGCCCGACCCGACGACCTTCCAGATCCTGCCCTGGCGCAGCAGCGAGGGTCCGGCCACGGCCCGGATGTTCTGCGACATCGTGATGCCCGACGGGTCCCCGTCGTACGCCGACCCGCGCAACGCGCTCAAGCGGACCCTCGGCAAGGCCGCCGAGCAGGGCTTCACCTTCTACACCCATCCCGAGATCGAGTTCTACCTCTTCAAGGACGAGCCGCGCGCGGGCGACGAGCCGGTGCCGATCGACCGCAGCGGCTACTTCGACCACGCCGCCCACTCGCACGGCTCCGACTTCCGTCGCGAGGCGATCACCATGCTCGAGGCGATGGGCATCTCGGTGGAGTTCAGCCATCACGAGGGCGGCCCCGGCCAGCAGGAGATCGACCTGCGGTACGCCGACGCGCTGACCACCGCCGACAACATCATGACCTTCCGCACGGTCATCCGGGAGGTCGCGCTCAGCCAGGGGATCTGGGCGACGTTCATGCCCAAGCCGTTCACCACGCATCCCGGCTCCGGCATGCACACGCACCTCTCCCTCTTCGAGGGCGACCAGAACGCCTTCTACGAGGCCGGCGCCGAGTACCAGCTCTCGAAGACCGGCCGACAGTTCATCGCCGGGATCCTGCGCCACGCCAGCGAGATCAGCGTCGTGACCAACCAGTGGGTCAACTCCTACAAGCGGATGATGTTCGGCGGCGAGGCACCGTCCTACATCTGCTGGGGCCACAACAACCGCTCCGCGATGGTGCGGGTGCCGATGTACAAGCCGATGAAGGGCCAGTCGACCCGGGTCGAGCTGCGCACCATCGACTCGGCCTGCAACCCCTACCTCGCGTACGCCGCCGTGCTGGCCGCCGGCATGAAGGGCATCGAGAACGACTACGAGCTGCCGCGTGAGGCCGAGGACGACGTCTGGGCCCTCACCGAGCGGGAGCGCCGCAGCCTCGGCATCGAGCCGCTCCCGAAGAGCCTCCACGACGCGATCGCGATCGCCGAGCACTCCGAGCTGCTCGCCGAGACGCTGGGGGAGCAGGTCTTCGACTTCTTCCTGCGCAACAAGCGGGCCGAGTGGGACGAGTACCGCGGCCAGGTCTCGGCCTTCGAACGCGACCGCATGCTGCCTGTGTTGTGAGATGAATCGGGCGTCGCAGCGCACCGAGCTCCTCCGGCTCGGCTTCGTCGACCTCGACCACGCGCTCGTCGACCTCGACCGGCTGGGTCCGGGGGGCAGCGATCTGCTCGCCCTGCTGGGCCGCACGGCCGACCCGGACGCCGCCCTGCGCGGCCTGTGCCGGCTCGCCGACGCCATGGACGGGGCGGACGGGGCGGACGGTCGCGCCGAGCTGATCGCCGCGGTCCGTGACGACGAGGGGACCGCGATGCGGCTGCTCGGCGTCCTGGGCGCCAGCGCGGCGCTGGCCGACCATCTCGCGACCCATCCCGGGCAGTGGCGCGAGCTCGCCGACCCGGTTCTGGGGTCCACCCGTCCGGCGGCGTGGGCGGTGCGCGCCGCGCTCCTCGACGCGGTGGCCGGGAAGCCCGACCGGGAGGCCGTCGACGCACTGCGCGTGGAGTACCGCCGTCACCTGATGCGCCTCGCGGCCCGCGACCTCACCCACCACCTCGGCGTCGACGACGCGGCGGCGGAGCTGTCCGACCTCGCGGCCGGGACGCTCGACGCGGCGCTCGCGGTCGCCCGCGAGCGGGTCGGCCCGGCGGCCGCGGACACCCGGTTGGCCGTCATCGCGATGGGCAAGTGCGGGGGCCACGAGCTCAACTACGTCTCCGACGTCGACGTGCTCTTCGTCCACGATGGCGACGAGCGGATGGCGGCCCGCCTGGCCGCGCAGCTGATGCAGGTCTGCGCCGATCACACCGCCGAGGGCACGATCTGGCCGGTCGACGCGGCGCTGCGACCCGAGGGCAAGGCGGGGCCGCTGAGCCGGACCCTGGCCAGCCACCAGAGCTACTACGAGCGCTGGGCCGAGCCGTGGGAGTTCCAGGCCCTGCTCAAGGCACGACCGGTCGCCGGCGACCTCGCACTCGGCGCGGAGTTCGTCGCGATGACCGCCCCGCTGGTCTGGTCGGTCGCCGATCGCGACGGCTTCGTCGACGCCGCCCGCGCCATGCGGCGGCGGGTGCTCGACCACATCCCGGCCAAGGAGGCGGACCGCCAGCTCAAGCTCGGCGCCGGCGGACTGCGCGACGTCGAGTTCGCCGTGCAGCTCCTCCAGCTGGTGCACGGTCGCGCCGACGAGTCGATCCGCCCGCCGACGACGTTGAGCGCGCTGGCCCGCCTGACCGAGGGTGGCTATGTCGGCCGCGAGGACGGTGAGGCGCTGCACCGTGCCTATGCCTTCCTGCGTCAGCTCGAGCACCGGATCCAGCTCCACCGGCTGCAGCGCACCCACGTCGTGCCCGCCGACGACGCCGCGCTGCGGCGCCTCGGCCGCAGCCTCGGCTTCTTCAAGGAGGCGCGGAAGAGACTCGAGGAGACCTGGCAGGACCACCGCCGCGAGGTCAGCCGGCTGCACCAGAAGATCTTCTACCGGCCGCTGCTCACCGCCGTGGCCCGGATCGGCTCCGACGAGGTGCGCTTGTCCTCGGCGGCGGCCGAGGAGCGCCTGGCCGCCCTGGGGTACGCCGACCCGCAGGCCGCGCTGCGCAACCTGGAGGCGCTGACCGCCGGCGTCAGCCGCACCGCCGCCATCCAGCGCACGCTGCTGCCCGCGATGCTGCAGTGGTTTGCCGAGTGCTCCGACCCCGACGGAGGCCTGTTCGGCTTCCGCCGGATCAGCGAGGCGCTGGGGCGCACGCCGTGGTACCTCTCCACGCTCCGTGACGAGGGCGAGGCTGCCGAGCGGCTGGCCCACCTGCTCGCCACCTCGCGCTACTGCACCGACCTGCTCGAACGCGAGCCGGCCGGCGTCCGGCTCCTCGGCGGTGACCTGCGCCCCCTCGGCTCGGCCGCGATGACCGACGAGATGCTCGCCACCGGCCGCCGCCAGGAGGGCTTCGAGAAGGGCGTGCGCGCCCTGCGCGCCGTCCGCCGCCGCGAGCTGCTGCGCATCGCCGCCGGCGACGTCCTCGGCCTGGTCGACGTCATCGAGGTCGGCAACGCGCTGACCCGGCTCACCGACGCGACGCTCGAGGCCACCTTGCAGGGCGCGATCGAGTCCACTGCCCGCGCGCGCGGTCTTGCCGCCGCGCCCACCCGGATGGCGATCGTCGCGATGGGCCGGTACGGCGGCTTCGAGCTGTCCTACGGCAGCGACGCCGACGTGCTCTTCGTGCACGATCCCGTCGACGGCGCCGACGCCCACGAGGCCACGACCTTCGCGCGGATCGTCGCCGAGGAGGTGCGCCGGGTGCTCTCCGTGCCCGGGTCCGATCCTGCACTCGTCGTCGATGCCGACCTGCGTCCCGAGGGGCGGCAGGGCCCGCTCGTGCGGACCCTCGACGCGTACGCCGCCTACTACGCGAAGTGGTCCCACGTCTGGGAGGCCCAGGCCCTGCTGCGCGCGGACGCCGTCGTCGGCGACCACGACCTCCGCGACCGGTTCACCGCCCTCATCGACCCGCTGCGCTACCCGGCCGGCGGGCTCACGGAGGACGACGTGGTCGAGGTGCGCCGGATCAAGGGCCGCGTCGACAAGGAGCGGCTCCCGAGGGGAGCCGACCCCGCCCTCCACCTGAAGCTCGGTCGCGGGGGACTCGCCGACATCGAGTGGACCGTCCAGCTGCTCCAGCTGCGCCACGGTGCCGAGGTCGCCGGGCTGCGCACCACCCAGACCCTGGCGGCCCTCAGCGCCGCCGCCGACGCGGAGCTGATCACCCACGACGACGAGCAGACCCTCGCGACCGCCTGGCGGCTCGCGACGCGGGTCCGCAACGCGGTCCTCCTCGCTCGCGGTCGAGCCGGCGACGAGTTCCCTCGTGCCCTCCTCGAACGCCGCGCGGTCGCGGGCATCCTCGGCTACCAGCTCACCGAGACGGACCGTCTCCTCGACGACTATCTGCGGGTCACCCGGCACGCTCACGCCGTGGTCGATCGGGTGTTCTGGGCGTAGTCTGACCGGCATTGGTCAGGCAGGTAGACACGTGTCAGGCAATGCTCACCCAACGGGCCCAAATGAACCGTTGGTATGTCATGATGTCCGGTGTCGGGCCGCGACCGACCCCCCCAGAGGTCGCGGCCCGACCCTCTTCCGCGCCCTTCAGCGCGGCCCGTCGGGATGGATGCTGCGGGTCTCGGCGCGCTCGTAGGCGCGGGGCAGATGGTCGCCCAGGAACACCTTCGGCAGCGCCTTGGCCACCGCGAGGGTCACGTAGACCATCGTGTTGATCGCGACGAAGGCCGCCAGCACCGCGAACGCGTGCGAGCGCACCAACGACTCCGGGAACACGATCCCGAGCGTGGCCAGCAGCGGGCTCATCGGGTCGCCCGTCCGTCGACCCGGACGCCGCGGGGCGTGCTCACGACGTGCTTCCAGTCGGCGTTGCGGCCCAGCGACATGTCGACGACGCCCTTCAGGTAGACGAGGTCGAGGAAGAGCGCGTACACCAGCTCGGGGAACAGGGTCGCGGCGAGCAGGCGGGCCCGCCAGCCGCCGCGCCACACGGTCACGATCCGCTCGACCGTGAAGACCAGGCCGGTCCCGAGCCAGAACGGGAACCAGACCCAGCTGTCGAAGGACAGCGCCATCAGGACCATCAGCAGCAGGTACGCGAAGAGGGCGACGACGCCGTACCCGATGCCGAGCTGCTGGGCCCAGTAGCGGAAGGTCGCCGGGCGCAGGCCGTAGGCGCCGAGGTTCTCCAGGGCGCCGCGCTGCCAGCGCAGGCGCTGGGCCCACAGCGCCCGCCAGCTCGGCATCACCTCGGTGACGACGGTGCAGTCCGACGGCGAGACGATGAGGGCGCCGAGGGACTTGAGGGCGAGGGTGATCTCGTTGTCCTCGGTGAGCACGAGAGTGTCGTAGACGTCGCCGGGTACGCCGGGCAGCAGCCTGCCGCGCTCGGCGGCGACCGCGCGCAGGGCCCGGGGCCGGAACACGGTGGCGGTGCCGGTCAGCACGAAGACCCGGCCGCGGCGCCGCCGCAGGTCGCGGGCGTAGCGCGTGTACTCGTTGCGCTGGAACTGGCCGATCAGGCCCTTGCCCTCCTCGCCGTAGAACAGCCCGCCGACGGCCATCAGTGCCCGGTCCTCGCTCATCCGCCGCACCACCGAGTCGAGGAAGCCGTCGTCGAGGACGGTGTCGGCGTCCATCACCATGACCAGGTCGTTCTCGCCCTGGGCGGGCAGGATCCGCTCGAGTGCCTGGTTGAGAGCGCCCGCCTTCTTGTGCGGGTTGTCGAGGCTCTCGATCACCTCGGCGCCCGCGCGGCGCGCGATCTCCGCGGTGTCGTCGGTGCAGTTGTCGGCCACGACGACGACCCGATCGGGGGCGCGGGACTGGCCGGTCAGGGAGGCGAGCGTGGCGGCGATGCCCTGCGCCTCGTTGTGGGCCGGCACCAGCACCGTGAGCGTCACCGGGCCGTGGAAGACCCCGCGGGTCTCGGCCATCACCTGGCGGGGGGACAGGGGGAGCCGGGCGCCGTCCTCGCTGCGCCGCGCCCGGCTGGCGATCCGCCGCTCCAGCGCCGCGACGCCCGCCGCGAACAGCAGGGCCAGGCCCGCGGCCGCCGCCAGGGTCGGCACGGTGGGTGCCTCCGTGTCGTAGAGGATGTGCCACGCGCCGAGGACCAGGCCGTCGGACGGCTCGTCCCGCCCCTGGGCGGTGTCCGAGACCGACCACCAGAGCAGGCCCGCGCCGCCCAGCGCCGTCCCGAGGATGAGCAGACCGACTGCTCGTTGCAACCAGCGCACGAGAACCCCTTCCCTCGCCCTCGACGATAAGCAGCGACGGCGGCGTACGCCGAGAAAGCGGTCGATGCCGACCGTTCGGCGGGCGCTTCCGGGACCAAGGTCCCGCTCCGCTCTGATCCCCCGGTCCCGGGCCGATGGGGGAGAGGTGACGGATCCCGGGGCCGACAGGAGCGCACTCGAGCGCACGGTCGTCGACTCGATCCCGTTCAGCATCCTCGCGACCGACGCGGCCGGCCGGATCCGGATCGCCAATCCCGCGGCGGCGGCACTCGTCGGTCGCGAGCAGGGCGAGCTGATCGGCCGCTCCCTCGCCGACATCGACGGCGCCGAGCGGCAACGCCACCTCGACGGGGCGCCGGTCCTGGCGCACGCGGCCCGGGGCGAGGCGGAGTGGGCCTACCGCCGCAAGGACGGCACCACGGTGCCGGTCCACGAGACCATCGTCCCGCTGGAGCCGGAGGACGGGGCGCCGGGCGGCTTCCTGGTCGTGGCGTTCGACATCACGCACCGGATCGAGGACCGCCGGCGGATCGAGCACGTGGCGAGCCATGACAGCCTCACGAACCTGCCCAACCGGTCGATGCTGGTGGGGACCAACGACCGGCTCGCACTGTCGTCCGCGCTGCGGCAGGCGCTCGACCAGGACGAGCTCTCCGTCGTGTACCAGCCGCAGGTCGACCTCGGCACCGGCGAGGTGGTCGGCGTCGAGGCGCTGGCCCGCTGGGCCAGCCCGAGCCTCGGCGCCGTACCGCCCGACCGGTTCATCCCGGTCGCGGAGGACGGCGGGATGATCGCGGAGCTCGGCGCCTGGGTGCTCACGACCGCCTGCGCCGCGCTGGCCGGGGTCCAGGAGCAGCTCGGCCGCCCGCTCCGGTTGGCCGTCAACGTCTCGCCGCGCCAGCTGCGTGGACAGGCGTGGCTGGAGGAGATCGCCGCCGCCATCGAGGAGGCCGGCATCGAGCCGTCGCAGCTGGAGGTGGAGATCACCGAGGGCCTGCTCATCGAGGACCACGGCGACGTGGTCGCGATGCTCCAGTCGCTGCGCTCCCTCGGCGTCTCCATCGCCGTCGACGACTTCGGCCGCGGCTACAGCAGCCTCGCGTACCTGACCCGGTTCCCCATCGACAAGATCAAGATCGACCGCTCCTTCGTGCGGGAGATCGACTGTGCGGAGAAGGCGGCGATCGTCGACGCGATCATCGTGATGGGTCACGCCCTCGGCATGAGGGTCGTCGCGGAGGGGGTGGAGACGGCCGAGCAGGAGCGGTACCTGCGCCGGCGCGGGTGTGACGAGGTCCAGGGCTATCTCTACAGTCCCGGCGTCCCTGCCGCGTCGTTGGAGATGGTGGCCCGGGCGCTGTCGCGTCAGTAGCTCTCGGGCAGTGATCGCGGCTCAACACTCGATCACGTTGACGGCGAGGCCGCCGCGCGAGGTCTCCTTGTACTTCGTCTTCATGTCCCGGCCGGTCTCGCGCATCGTCTTGAGCGCCTTGTCCAGGCTGACCTTGTGCGACCCCGTGCCGTGGATCGCCAGCCGGGCGGCGTTGATCGCCTTCACGGATGCGATGGCGTTGCGCTCGATGCAGGGGATCTGGACCAGGCCGCCGACCGGGTCGCAGGTCAGGCCGAGGTTGTGCTCGATGCCGATCTCGGCGGCGTTCTCGACCTGCTGCGGTGTCCCCCCGAGCACCTCGGCGAGTGCGCCGGCGGCCATCGCGCACGCCGAGCCGACCTCGCCCTGGCAGCCCACCTCGGCGCCGGAGATGGACGCGTTCATCTTGGCCAGGATGCCGATCGCGGAGCCGGTCAGCAGGAAGCGGACGATGCCGTCGTCGATCTGCTCGGGGGTGCGTCCCTTCGCGGCGAACCGGACCCAGTAGTGCAGGACGGCCGGCACGATGCCGGCGGCGCCGTTGGTGGGGGCGGTGACGATCCGGCCGCCCGACGCGTTCTGCTCGTTGACGGCCAGCGCGAAGAGGTTGACCCAGTCGATGACGTCGAGCGGGTCGTCGCTGCCGGTCCGGCACAGCTTCGCGTAGAGCTCGGGCGCGCGTCGCGGCACCTTCAGCCCGCCGGGAAGCACCCCCTCCTGCCGACAGCCCTCGTCGACGCAGGTCACCATCACCTGCCAGATCTCGAGCAGCCTGGCTCGGATCTCGGCCTCGCCGCGCCAGGTCAGCTCGTTGGCGAGCATCACGTCGGAGACGGACATGTCCTCGCGCTCGCAGATGGCGAGCAGCTCGCCGCCGGTGCCGAACGGGTACGGCAGCGCGGTCTCGTCGGCGACCACGCGGTCCGCCCCGGCCTGGGCCTCGTCGACGACGAAGCCGCCGCCGACCGAGTAGTACGTCCGTGCGCGCAGCTCGGACCCCGTGTCGTCGTACGCCGTGAAGATCATCCCGTTGGGATGCGCGGGCAGCGACTGCCGACGGTGCATGACGACGTCGTCGTCCACGAACCGGATCCGGCGGCGGCCGGCCAGGTCCAGCTCCTGCCGG
Organism: Nocardioides carbamazepini; assembly: GCF_024614185.1. Classification (GTDB taxonomy): domain Bacteria; phylum Actinomycetota; class Actinomycetes; order Propionibacteriales; family Nocardioidaceae; genus Nocardioides; species Nocardioides carbamazepini. The sequence goes on along the minus strand of NZ_JAHTLF010000015.1, from coordinate 471,061 downwards.
TCGAGGATCGCCGCCACCCGGTCGTCGTACGTCGACGTGTCGGTCGTCGCCGGGTCGTCGCCCTCGAGCCCGAGAATCACCGCCTTGACCGACCCGTGGCCGTGGCCGGTCGCGCCCAGCGAGCCGAACAGCTCCGCCTTGACGCGCGTCACCCGGGGGAGCTCGCCGTCGGCGACGAGGCCCTCCGCGAAGATGCGCGCGGCGCGCATCGGACCGACCGTGTGCGAGGACGACGGGCCGATGCCGATCGAGTAGAGGTCGAAGACGCTCAGCGCCATGCGATCACGGGCTCCTGCGATCCATGACTCGACGGTACCGCCGGAGTCCTCACTGCGAGGTGAGTGCTTCGTAGGCCGCGGCGTCGATCAGGTCACCGGGCGCGCTGACCTTGACGACGAACAGCCAGCCGGCGCCGAACGGGTCGCTGTTGACCAGGCTCGGGTCGGCATCGACGGCGTCGTTGACCTCGACGATCTCGCCGGTGACCGGGGCGTAGAGGTCGCTGACGGACTTGGTGGACTCGAGCTCGCCGCAGGACTCGCCCGCGGTGACGGTCGCGCCGAGCTGCGGGAGGTCGACGTACACGACGTCGCCGAGGGCGTCGGCGGCGTAGGCGGTGACGCCGACCTTGGCGAGGTCGCCGTCGAGGGCGACCCACTCGTGCTCGGCGGTGTACTGGAGGTTGGTGGGATTGGTCATGGTGGTTCTCCTGGAGGTCGTGGGGTCAGCGGGGGCGGGAGTAGAACGGGAGCGCGACGACCTCGGCGTCCTCGAGGGTGCCGCGCAACGACACGGCCAGGCGGGTGCCGGGTTCGGCCAGCGCCGGCGGCACGTAGGCCATCGCGATCGGCTTCTCCAGCGTGGGGGAGGGCGAGCCGCTGGTGACGACGCCGACCTCGGCGCCGGTCGCCGGGTCGTGCACCGGGTAGCCGGCGCGCGGTGAGCGACGCCCGCTCGCGACCAGGCCGACGAGCACCCGCTGCGGACCCTCCTCCTTGCGCCGGGCGAGAGCGGCGTCGCCGACGAAGCCCTCGGGCTTGTCCAGGACGACGACGCGCCCCAGGTTCGCCTCGAAGGGGGTGGTCTCCCTGTCGAGCTCGTGGCCGTAGAGCGGCATGCCCGCCTCCAGGCGCAGCGTGTCGCGGCAGGCGAGCCCGGCGGGGACGAGGCCGCGTGGTTCGCCGGCGTCGCTGAGCGCGGCCCAGACCGCCGCCGCTTCGGACGGCCGGCAGTAGACCTCGAAGCCGTCCTCGCCGGTGTAGCCGGTGCGCGCCAGCAGCACGTCGACGCCGGCGACGGTGCCGGCGTCGATGGCGTAGTACCGGAGGTCCGGGACGTGGAGGTCGGTGAGCCCGGCCAGGATCTCCGCGGACGCCGGGCCCTGGACCGCCAGCAGCGCCCAGTCGGCGGAGGTGTCGCGGACCTCGACGTCGTACCCGTGCGCGCGGGCGGCGAGCTCGGGCGCGACCACGGCGACATTGCTCGCGTTGGCGACGACCAGGTAGTGCTCCTCGGCGAGCCGGTAGACGACGAGGTCGTCGATGATCCCGCCGTCCTCGGCGCAGATCATCGAGTAGCGGGCGCGGCCCACGCCGATCGCGGACGGTCGGCTCACCAGCGCGTGGTCGAGCGCCGCTCCGGCACCGGGTCCGGTCAGCTCGATCTCGCCCATGTGGGTCAGGTCGAACAGCCCGGCCCGGGTGCGGACCGCGCGATGCTCCGCGGTCTCCGAGGCGTACCGGACCGGCATCTGCCAGCCCGCGAAGTCGGTGAACGACGCGCCGAGCGCGCGGTGCACGTCGTGCAGCGGCGTGAGCCGCGGGGTCCCTGCGGGGGTCGTGGTCATTGGGAGGCTTCCTCGTGGGGCACGGCTCGCGCCGCGCTCGTGGCTGGGTTGCCTCCCCGCTCTGTCATCGCTACCTGAGAGCTTCACCGTCCGGTCGGAGGCTTGCACCGTGGGTGCGGGCCGGTGGATCCGTCCCGACTTTCCAGAGTTCGCCTCGTCCCAGCGGTCAGGGTGCCTGAGAGATTCTTGGGGAGATTTGCTCCTTCGGCGCCCCGTCCTCGTGGGACGGAGACTCTCCCGCTGGGGTTCGAACGGCGCGATGTTCAGTTGTGACGGCGCCGAGCATACGGCATCCGGCGGCGTGCGCCCGTACGATTCGCCGGTGCCCAGCCCGTACTTCGTCGACCCTGCCGAGCGGCTCGCCGGGATCGATCCCGACGAGCTCGCGATCACCCTCAAGGTCCTCGGGCAGCTGCCCCAGCTGCCCCCGGACCACGACGACATCCGCACGGTGAAGCGGGCGGCGTCGTCCATGTACAAGATGATCAAGCGGGCGCGGCGGGCCGAGATCCGGATGGAGCGGTTGCAACACGACCAGGAGATCATCGAGCGGACCGCCACCGGCTCCGCGCTGCGGATCGACGACGAGACCGCCGGCATCCCGCTGGTCTCCACCGCGCAGGGTGCCTTCGCCGGTGAGCTGCTCACGGCGCGCGGCTGCTACATCTGCAAGGAGGACTTCACCCTCGTCGACGCGTTCTACCACTGGCTGTGCCCGCGCTGCGCCGCGATGAGCCACGCCAAGCGCGACCAGCGCACCGACCTCACCGGCAGGCGCGCGCTGCTCACCGGCGGCCGGGCCAAGATCGGGATGTACATCGCACTGCGCCTGCTCCGCGACGGCGCGCACACGACGATCACCACGCGCTTCCCCAAGGACGCCGTACGCCGCTTCGCAGGTGTCGAGGACTCCGCCGACTGGCTGCACCGGCTCAAGGTCGTCGGCATCGACCTGCGCGACCCCACCCAGGTGATCTCGCTGACCGACGACGTCGCGGCCGACGGCCCGCTCGACATCATCATCAACAACGCCTGTCAGACCGTACGACGCCTCCCGGGTGCCTACGCGCACCTCACCGAGGGCGAGCTCGCCCCGTTGCCGACCGCCTCGTCGCTCGGACTCAGGGAGCTGCCCGAGATGGTGGCGTTCGACCGGATCTCCGAGGCGCACCCGGCGGCGATCGCGGGTGCCCTGGCCGACCACGCCGTCGCCTACCACGACGGGGAGTCGGCCGAGTCGGCCCTGGCCTCTCACAATGCCGCGTCGCTCACCGCGCTGGCGCTCAAGGCGGGCAACGCCTCGCTCGAGCAGCACCTGGCCGGCACCGCGATCGACGCCGGCGGCCTGATCCCGGACGTCCAGGACAACAACTCCTGGACCCAGGTCCTCGACGAGGTCGACCCCCTGGAGCTCCTCGAGGTCCAGTTCTGCAACTCGATCGCGCCGTTCCTCATCAACTCCCGGCTGCGCCCGGCGTTGCGGGCCGCGGTCCAGAACGGCGCCCGGCGGGCCTATATCGTCAACGTCTCGGCGATGGAGGGCCAGTTCTCCCGCCGCTACAAGGGTGCCGGGCACCCGCACACCAACATGGCCAAGGCCGCGCTCAACATGATGACGCGCACCTCGTCGGGCGAGATGTTCGAGACCGACAAGATCCTGATGACGGCCGTCGACACCGGCTGGATCACCGACGAGCGGCCGCACCACGAGAAGCTGCGGATCGCGGCCGAGGGCTGGCACGCGCCGCTCGACCTGGTCGACGGCGCGGCCCGGGTCTACGACCCGATCGTGCGCGGCGAGGCCGGCGAGGATCTCTATGGATGCTTCGTCAAGGACTACCAGCCCTCACCTTGGTGATCGGCGTGCCGATGAGTTCCGTCACGGCCGGATTCCTCCGTTCAACCTGCTTTTGGTGCCACTTCACGAGAAGGTAGATCTATGGCTCCCAGCTCGACAATCCCCCCACTTCGTCATGCCCTCGTGCTCCTCGCGGCCCTCGCCGTCGCACTGGCGACGCTCACCGCCACCTCCCCGGCCCGCGCCGCCGCCACCCCCGACGCCCCCTGGGTCTCCGGCCAGCAGGTGGCCGGTGGCAGCGTCACCGTCGCCCTCGACTGGGACCCGGTCGCCGGCGCCTCGTCGTACGACGTCTGGATCTCCACGGCGGGCCCTGACGTGTATCCGGGTGTCGACCCGCATCGGGTGACGCTGGCCGGGCTCCCCGCCAACCACGCCGACATCCGGCAGCTGACCCCGAACACCACCTACTGCTTCGCCGTCGTCGTCAACGGCAACGGTGGCCCGCGCTCCTGCAAGGTGACGCCCCCGGCCTCACGGGCCGTCGTCCCGACCGCACTGCAGACCACCGCCGCGACCTTCAACCTGGCCTGTGGCTCGAAGTCGAAGTGCAACAGCGGCTGGAAGTGGAAGAAGCGCCAGAAGAAGGTCGTCGCCGACATCGGCCGGGTCGACGCGGACGTCATGGTCTTCGTCGAGGGCCACGTCGCCCACAAGTACGGCAAGAAGAAGCGCTGGATCGGCAAGGTCATGAAGAAGCGCGGCTACACGCTCGCGTGCCAGACGCAGAAGAGCAAGAAGCGCAAGCTGTTCAGCCAGACCGCCTACGTGCGCACCAGCGAGTACGCCGTCGTGGGCAGGAAGCAGAACAGCAAGGGCACCCGGTTCACGATGTTCGGCGACCGCGACCACGGCTTCTGCCAGGCCCTGGTCCAGCACCGCGCGACGGGCAAGCAGGTCGCGGTCGGCGCCGTCCACCTGCGCGACGGCAAGGGCGGTGCCGACGCCCTCCGGCAGCAGGAGACCAGGTACGTCGTCGACCGGGTGAGCGCGGCGTTCCCCGGCGTGCCGACCGTCCTGCTGGGCGACTACAACGCCCACCGCGGCCTGGACCGACGGGGTCAGACCGACACGCCGCGGCTGGTGATGGAGTCGGCCGGGTATGCCGACGCCGTCGACATCGCCGCGCAGCTGATCTATCCCTACCTCAACTCCGCGCACGGCTTCGACACCAACCCGCCGCGCTCGTCGACCTGGCCGACGCACGTCGACCGGATCTTCGTCTCGCCGGGCATCACGGTGCCGCGCTGGGAGAACGTCGCGGTCCTCGCGGGGGGCCGGTACGCCGCCCCGATGGCCTCCGACCACAACCCGGTCAAGGCGACGCTGTACATCCCCTGAGCCGGTTCCTAGCAGCCCGTCGCCACTAGGCTCGGGACATGGCTGAGGACATCCCCGCGATCGCGACCGACATCCCGCCCAGCGGGCCGGGCTGTGCCGACTGCGCCGCGGTCGAGGGCTGGTGGGTGCACCTGCGCCGGTGCGCGGCGTGCGGGCACGTGGGCTGTTGCGACAGCTCTCCTGCCCAGCACGCGAGCGCGCACTTCCGGGCGACCGGGCACCCGATCGTGCAGTCCTTCGAGCCGGGTGAGGACTGGTTCTGGGACTATGCCGCCGAGGACTACTACGCCGGTCCGGAGCTGGCTGCCCCCACCAGCCGGCCCGAGGACCAGCCGGCACCCGGCCCGCGGGGCCGGGTGCCGCTGAACTGGCGCGAGCTGATCCACTGATGCTGCCCGCGCTGCTGCTCGGCCTCGTGCTCGCGCTGGCCGGGACCCCGGCCGTCACGCCGCCACCGGGCGGCGTCGACGTCGACTACCAGCTCGGTGGCGCCGTCCCGTCCGCCCCGAACGTCGGCATCGTCGTCCGGGACCGGCGGGCGGCACCGGAGCCGGGCCGTTACAACATCTGCTACGTCAACGGCTTCCAGACCCAGCCCGGCGCACAGCGGCTCTGGCGGCGCCACCGCGCGCTCGTCCTCCGCGACGACGGCCGTCCCGTCATCGACCAGGCCTGGGGCGAGCGGCTGCTCGACATCCGCACGGCCGCGAAGCGGGAGCGCCTGGCTCTCATCGTCGGCCGCTGGATCGACCGCTGCGCCGACGACGGATACGACGCCGTCGAGATCGACAACCTGGACTCGTTCTCCCGCAGCCACGGCCTGCTCCGCCCGCGCCACGCGAAGCGGTACGTGCGGCTGCTGACCGCCCGCGCGCACGCCGCCGGCCTGGCGATCGGCCAGAAGAACTGGCCCGGGCTGGACGGACGCACCCTCGGCTTCGACTTCGCCGTGGCCGAGGAGTGCGGCCGGTACGACGAGTGCGGTCGCTACGTGGCGTCGTACGGCGACCGGGTGCTCGTGGTGGAGTACCGCCCCCGCGACTTCCGCCGCACGTGCGCCGCGTACGGCGCGCGGCTCGGTGTGGTGCTCCGCGACCGGGACCTCGCTCCCGACGGCCGGCGGGCATGGTGCTGAGACCCTGCCAGCGCGTTAGAGGCCTCGCGGCTCATGACGGCAGGCCCTCGGCCGGCTCCGGTACGACGGCGACGGTCGTGCGGGCGCGCTCGACGACAGCGGTCGCGATCGATCCGGTGACGAGGCGGCCGACGGTGTCCAGCGGGTGCCGTCCGACGACGACCAGGTCCCAGTCCGCGGTCCGGCTGCCGAGGACGTCGTCGACCAGCCCGTGGGTGACCCGGAGCGTCACGGGCACATCGGGGTACTTCTCGGCGAAGCCGGCGACGGACTCGGCGAGGAGGAGGTGCGCCTCGTCCTCCGGACCGAGGTCGACGTCCTCGACCCGGACGTTCCGGAGCCCGGCCACGGCGGCGACGACGTCCCACACGCAGTGGACCACCGTGAGGGCCTGTCCGCGCAACGAGGCCTGGGCGAAGGCGAAGTCGAGGACGAGAAGCGACGACTCGGTGCCGTCGGCACCGACGATCACCCCCTTGTCATGCTTCTTGTCGGCCCCCGGACGGCACACCACGACCGGGCAGTAGGACAGCCTGCTGACCGCGGCGCTCACGGACCCGAGCAGCATGCTGCGGACCGTGCCGCGGCCACGGGAGCCGAGGATGACGAGGCGCGCGTCCTGGGAGAGGTCGACCAGAGTCCCACGAGGGTCACCGGTCGTGGTCAGGCCGACCACCTCCAGGTCCGGGACGGCGTCACGAGCGCGCCGGACGGCCTCGGCGTTCGTGTGGTCGCCGCGTCCTTCGTCGGCGGTGAGGACCACGAGCGGGCGGTGCTCGAGGGCGGCCTGCTCGGCGGCCCAGGTGACAGCGCGGTCGGCGTGCTTGGAGCCGTCGGCGGCGACGACGATGCTGCCCGGCTGGATGGTCTTGTTCATGATCTCTCCTCAGCTCTCGGTCGGCGCGTCGGCCTGCGGTACGACGGCCACGGTGGTCCGTGACCGTTCGACGACGGACGTCGCGACCGCGCCGGTGACCAGCCGCAGCAACGAGTCGACCGGGTGTCGGCCGACGACGATCAGGTTCCACATCGCACTGGTGTCGGTCAGGCAGTCCTCGGCCATGCCGCGCGCGAGGCGGAGGTCCACCGGGACCTCGGGGAACTTGGTGGAGATCCCGGCGACACTCTCGCCGAGGAGCACTCGGTACTCGTCCAGGCCGGTCTCCCTCGGCGAGACCATCACCGGGCCGTGCGCGGCACCGATCTCGTCCCACACCGCGTGGACGACGGTGAGGGGCAGGCCCATCAGGGAGGCTTGCTGGAAGGCGAACTCGATGACGGGAAGCGACTCGGGCGTGCCGTCGGCGCCCACGAGGACGCCCTGGGTCGCTCGCTCCGCATGTCCCTGGGGTCGGCAGACCACGACGGTGCAGCCCGCGTCACGGCTCACGGCGGCGCTCACGGATCCGAGGAGCTTGCTCCGGAAGGCACCGCGTCCCCGCGAGCCCATCACGATGAGGTGGACGTCCCGCGAGATGGCGACGAGCAGCTGGCGCGGGTCGCCGAGCCGCACGACGGTCGAGACCTCCAGCCCCGGGTGCAGGTGCTGCGCGACCGCCATCGCCTCCTGGACGATGGCCTGGCCGCTCTTCTGCAGCTGCTCGGGGTCATAGGCGGACAGGGCGCCCATCCCGCCCCAGGTGCTGGCCGGGAGGCCAGGAGTGCCGATGGCGGTCATCAGGGCCAGAGGTCGCCGTTCGAGGAAGGCCTGCTCGGCGGCCCAGCGGACGGCACGGTCGGCGTCGTCGGAGCCGTCGGTCGCGACGACGATGCTGTCGGGGGCGATGCGGGGCACGCCCGCGGACTCAGTCGTGGTCATGGATCCAGCCTCGGCGGATGTCGCCGTGTGCGACACGGGCCGATGCCCCGGAGCGCGCGGGACCTTCGACCCGCGGCTCCAGGCGGACGGTCCGGTCGACCAGGTCCAGCCCCGCCGCGCCGTGGGTGATCCACAGGACCGAGCGACCGCCCTCTGCGGCCAGCACCTCACGAGCGAGGGCCTCGGCCGTCGGATGGTCGAGATGCGCGGTCGGCTCGTCCAGCACCAGCACGGGCTGATCGGCGAGCAGGGCACGGGCCACGCCGATCCGGGCCCGCTCACCGCCGGAGACGTCCGCGTGGCCGGCGCCGACCCAGGTGCCGAGGCCGTCGGGCAGGGCGTCGAGCCAGGTGCCGAGGTGCGCCTGGCGCAGCGCCGTCTCGACCTCGGCGTCGCTCGAGCCCGGCCTGGCCAGGCGGACGTTCTCGGCCACCGTGGTGGCGAAGACGTGCGGGTGGTCGTCGACGAGGCCCACCTGACGTCGTACGTCGTCCAGGGCGAGGTGCTCCAGCGGCGCGCCACCGAGCTCCGCGCTGCCGCCCATCGGGTCGAGGAAGCGCAGCAGGACGGCGGCGAGCGTGCTCTTGCCGGAGCCGGACGGTCCGACCACCGCGACCCGCTCGCCCGGGCGGAGGTCGAGCGAGACGGGGGAGGTCAGCGGCGCCCGGGTGTCCCAGCGAGCGGTCATCCCGTCGAGCGCGATGTCGTGGCCGTGCGCTGTCGTCCGGCCCGGGATGTCGGGCACCGCCGGAGCAGTGCGCTCCAGCGCGCGGAGTCGGTCGTCGGCCGCCGCGGTGCGCGCGGCGAGCAGACCGGCGTCGGCGCAGGGGAGCGCGACGTCGGCGAGTGCCAGGGGGAGCAGGACCAGCAGTGCCATCAGCGGCCCGGAGAGGGTGCCGTCGGCGACCGGTGCCGCCGTGACGGCGGCGGTCGCGGCCACGCCGACGCCGCTGCCGACCAGGACGAGAGCGCGAGCGATGGTCAGCCAGCGAGCGGCGGTGGCAGCGACCTCACCCATCCGGGCGCTCGTGGCCGCGACCCGCTCGGCGCTCGGCACCGCGCGCTGCCACATCCGCAGCTCGTCGGCCACCTGCACCGCCTCGACGACGGACGCCGACAACGCGGCGCGCAGCCCGACCAGGCGGCGCTCGGCAGTGCGGGCACCGTGCCGGGCGACGAGGAACGCGAGCGCGCCGGCCAGCACCGAGCCAGCGACGGCGGGCCCGGCCGCCGGGTGCAGCAGCGTCGCCACGACGGTGGCCAGCAGACCGACCAGACCGAGCTGCACCAGCGGCATCCGGACCCGCAGCTGACGGTCGACCACGCTGTCGACGTCGTCGACGACGGAGCTGAGTACGTCGCCGCGCCGACGACCGACCCGCGCGGGGACGAGGGGGACCAGCGCGTCGTAGACCTCGACGCGGCGGCGGGCCAGCAGGCGCAACGCGGCGTCGTGGGAGCGCAGCCGCTCGACGTAGCGCAGCACCGGACGGGCCAGGCCGAACGCCCGGACGCCGACGATCGCGACGAGCAGGGTGAGCACGGCCGGGCGCGTCGACGCCTGGACGATGAGCCAACCGGCCGTGGCGGTGAGCGCGACGCCGGAGGCCGAGGCCAGTGCGCCGATGACCGTGGCGCCCGCGAGCACCCGGCGCTCACCGCCGAGGGGTACGCCGGCCAGCGGCGGCGGCGTCGCGGGGACCGGGGTCCGATGTTCCCGTGGCGGCGCTGCGGACGAGGCGGGGAGGCGCGAGGGGGCCGGCAGTGCGATCCGGTGGTCGGCGAGGCCGACCAGCCGCGGCCGGTGCGCGACGACCAGCACGCCGCTGCGCCGGCCCAGGGCGACGATCGTGTCGGCGATGACCTGCTCGGTCAGGTCGTCGAGGTGGGCGGTCGGCTCGTCGAGCAGTACCCACGGGCGCTCCGCCAGGACGACCCGGGCCAGGGCGAGCCGGGCGCGCTCGCCGGCCGACAGCGTCGTGCCGTCCTCGCCGAGCGTCGTGTCCAGGCCGTGGGGGAGCGCCCGGACCCGCTCCTCGAGCGCGACCTCACGCAGCACCGCCCACAGCCTGGCGTCGTCCGCCTCCGGCCGCGCCAGCCGCAGGTTGTCGGCGACGCTCCCGGCCACGAACCGCGGCTGCTGCGGGAGCCAGGCGACCTGGGCCTGCCAGGACGGCCCGCCGACCGGCCGGCCGCCGGCGGCGATGCTGCCGGCCGAGACAGGGAGCAGGCCGGCGACGGCCGCGAGCAGCGTGGACTTGCCGCAGCCCGATGGGCCCACCAGGGCGGTGATCCCGCGTGCGGGGACGAGCGCGGAGACCTTGTCGACCGCGGGACCGCTGCGGCCCGGATAGGTCACGCCGACGTGGTCGAGCACGAGCGGTGCGCCCGGCGAGGCGGAAGCGTCGACGGTGTCAACGGCGTTTGCGGCGAGCAGGTCGTGCGCCTCGGTGAAGGTCGCCGCGCCCTCGGCCGCCGCGTGGAACTCCGCCCCGACCCGCCGCAGCGGCCAGTAGGCCTCCGGCGCCAGCAGGAGGACGACGAGCGCGGTCTGCAGCCCGAGCGACCCCGACGCCAGCCGCACGCCGACGGTGACCGCGACCAGCGCCACCGACAGCGTCGCGACCAGCTCGAGCACGGCGGAGGAGGCGAACGCGATCCGCAGCGTGCGCAGCGAGGCGCGGCGGTAGCGGTCGGTGACCTCCGCGATCCGGGCCGACTGGGCGTGGGCGCGGCGGTGCGCGACCAGGGTCGGCAGGCCTCGAACGACGTCGAGGAAGTGACCGGAGAGCGATGCCATCGCCCGCCACTGCTCCTCGGCACGGTCCCGGGTGGCCAGGCCGACCAGGGCGCCGAAGACGGGGACGAGCGGCAGGGTGGCGAGCACGATGACCGCGCTCAGCAGGTCCTGGGTGGCGATCGCGACCACCGTCAGCGGTGGCAGCACCGCCGCCACCACCAGGGCGGGGACATAGCGCGTGACGTACGGCTCCGCGGCCGCCACACCGCGGGTGGCCAGCACGGCCGCCTCGCCGGAGGCGGTCGCGGAGCCCGAGCGCTCGACGTACGCGCGGACCAGCCGTCGGCGCAGCGCCGTGCTGACCTCGGCGGCCGCCCGTGCCGCGCACAGGTCGGCGGCCGCGCCGGTGAGCGCGCGCAGTGCCAGGATCCCGACGACGCCGAGCGCCCATCCGGTCAGCTCGCCGCCGCGGAGCACCGCGACGAGGAGACCGGTCACCACCCAGGCCTGGGCGATGACCACGAGGCCGCCGAGCACGCCCGCCGCCACGACACCGGCGAGACGGGTGCGGGCGGGGGCGAGCATCGCGCGCAGTCGCGGGTCCGAGGGCCTCATCGGGCGCTCGTGGTCTCCGCGGCGGCGGAAGCCGGTGGGATGTGGTGGGTGGCGATCCGCTTGCGGAACACCCAGTAGGTCCAGCCCTGGTAGGCGAGCACCAGCGGCGTGAAGAGGACCGCGGTGACCGTCATGATCTTCAGCGTGTACGCCGTGGCGGCGGCGTTGGTCGTCGTCAGACTGGTGCCGTCGGCGAGGGTCGTCGGCATGACGTCGGGGAAGAGCGCCAGGAAGAGTCCCGCGACGGCGAGCCCGATCGTGACGAACGTGCCGAGGAAGGCCCAGCCCTCCCGGCCGGCGCGGGCCCCCAGTCCCGCGCCGACCAGGGTGACCGCCGCGACCACGAAGGCGAACCCGGAGCCCACCGACCCCGTCTGCTGCTGCGTCCAGGCCAGGAAGGCCACCGCGAGCACCGCGGTGACCCCGACCGCCGGGACCGCCAGCCGTCGCGCCCGGTGCCGGATCTCACCGTCGGTCTTGAGCGCGATGAAGAGTGCGCCGTGGGTGACGAAGAGCGCCAGCGTGGTCAGGCCGCCGAGCAGCGCATAGGGGTTGAGCAGGTTGAAGAAGCCGCCGGCGTACTCCAGGTCGGCATCGATGGGCACGCCCCGCAGGATGTTCGCGAACGCCACTCCCCACAGCAGCGACGGCACGAACGAGCCCACGATGATGGCCAGGTCCCAGCGCCGCTTCCAGCGCAGGTCCGGGCGCTTGGCGCGGTACTCGAACGCGAGCCCGCGCACGATCAGCGCCAGCAGGATCAGCAGCAGCGGCAGGTAGAACCCGCTGAACAAGGTGGCGTACCACTCGGGGAACGCCGCGAACGTCGCCCCGCCGGCGACCAGCAGCCACACCTCGTTGCCGTCCCACACCGGCCCGATGGTGTTGATCATGACCCGACGCTCGGTGTCGTCGCGGCCGAGGACCGGAAGCAGCATGCCGACGCCGAAGTCGAAGCCCTCGAGGGTGAAGTAGCCGATCCACAGGACGGCGATCAGGATGAACCAGACGGTGGTGAGCTCCATGGCTGTGTCTGTCTCCGGTCTCAGTAGGCGAAGGCGAGCGGACGATCCTCGCCGGCATCGGTCGGTACGTCGGGCGGCAGCTCCTCGGCGCCCTTGCGGATCCAGGTGAGCAGCAGCCGCACCTCGACGACCGCGAGCACGCCGTAGACCGCGGTCAGCGCGGTCAGCGAGGTCCACGCCTCACCGGTCGAGAGCCCGGGGGAGACCGAGTGCTCGGTCGTCATCAGGCCGAAGACGGCCCAGGGCTGGCGGCCCAGCTCGGTGAAGATCCAGCCGAAGGAGTTTGCGAACAGCGGCAGGAAGGGCAGCGCGACCGCGGCGGCGAGCACCGCCCGGCCGGTGGGGGCGCGCCCGCGCCGGGTGGCCCAGAGGATCCAGGCGGCGATCGCGGCGCCGGCCATGCCGAGGCCCATCATCAGCCGGAAGGACCAGTAGGTCAGCGGGATCACCGGCGTGTAGTCGCCGGGGGAGTAGTACGCCGCGCCCGGGTCGGCGCCGTAGGTGTCCCGGTACTTCTCGCGCAGGTCGTTGATCCCCTCGACCTCGCCGTTCGGCGTCCCCGTCGCGAGGAAGGACAGCATGCCCGGCACCTTGATCGAGAAGGTCTCCTTCTCGCCGTCGAGCGTCCCGAGCTGGAAGACCGAGAAGTCGGCGGGTGCCTCGGTCTCATAGAGCCCCTCGGCGGCGGCCATCTTCATCGGCTGGACCTCGGTCATGATCTTGCCCTGGACGTCACCGCTGACGGCGACGCCGAGCGCCGCGACCAGCACGATCCAGGCGCCGGTGCGGACCGCGGGACGGTAGACCGCCCGGTCCTCGGCGGTGCGCGCCCGACGCAGGTGCCACAGCGCGACGCCGACCACGAAGGCCGCACCGGTCATGTAGGCGGACAGCACCACGTGCGGGAAGGTGACGAGCTGGACCTTGTTGAAGAGGACGGCGGCGAAGTCGTTCATCTCCGCGCGTCCGGTCTCGGGGTTGAACGCGAAGCCGACGGGGTGCTGCATCCAGGAGTTCGCGGCGAGGATGAAGTACGCCGAGAACAGCGTGCCGATGTGCACCAGCACCATGCACGCCGCGTGCAGCCGGGCGGGCAACCTGTCCCAGCCGAAGATCCACAGGCCGAGGAAGGTCGACTCCAGGAAGAAGGCGAGCAGGCCCTCGATCGCCAGCGGCGCGCCGAACACGTCGCCGACGAAGCGGGAGTAGTCGCTCCAGTTCATCCCGAACTGGAACTCCTGCACGATCCCGGTCACGACGCCGATGGCGAAGTTGATGAGGAAGAGCTTCCCGAAGAACTTCGTCAGCCGCAGCCAGCGCTCGTCCCGGGTGCGGAGCCAGGTGAGCTCGTAGCCGGCGATGACGGCCGAGAGGCCGATCGTGATGGGAACGAACAGGAAGTGGTAGACGGTCGTGATGGCGAACTGCCATCGCGCGATGTCGGTCGGGTCCACAGATGCTCCTGGCAGAGGACGGATGCTGACAGGTCCACGCTAGGAAGCGCGACCGGCCCGCCCCCATGGCCGGAGTTCCCCGCGCGGTGGGACTTTCGGCCCCCGCGCCGGGACGTCAGGCCTCGAGGACGTCGGCGAGCGGGCGCCGAGGCGTCCGGGGGAGTCCGCCGCGGCCGATCGCCTGCCACCCCACACGGAGCAGGACGTGCGGCTCGAAGGTGCCGCCGAGCACGGAGCAGCCGATCTCGCGGCGGGTCGCCTCCACCTCGGTCGGCTGGCTCATCGGGACCACGGACAGGCCCTCCCGGGTGGCCTCCAGCCACAGCGCGCTCATCGCCTCCCCCGAGCGCAGCCAGCCGGCCACGTCGTCCTCGTCGCCGCCGAGCGCGATCACCCGGTCCCCGCCGTGGAGGACCATCCGGGTGTCCTCCAGCAGCCCGGGACGGAACCGTGATCTGGCCTGCAGCGGATCGGGCTCGTCGGGCAGCAGGGCCGCGGGGATGCCGTCGGCGCCGGTGCGACCGACCCAGCGGTCCTGCTCGGCCTGACGACGTGCGTCCAGCTCCAGCGCGGTGAGCGCCTGATTGGCCAGCAGCTCGAGTCGGAAGCGGGCGCCGTCGTCGTTCACCGCGGCGGCGCGCACGCCCCACGGAGCGGCGAGGCGGCACAGGTCCTCGAGCCGGTGCGCGGGGACCGGCCACGCGGTGAAGCGTCGCCGGTCGGTGCGGCGGGCGTGCAGCAGCTCCAGGTCCTCGGGTACGACGACCGCCCGGCCGGTCCGGCGCACCCGGACCCGCGCCAGCACGGTCTCGTCCTGTCCCGGCGGCAGCCGCTGGACGTCGGTGGTCCAGCCGAGCGCCCGCGCCGCGAACTGCAGCTGGTGCAGCGCCGCTCCGCAGCTCAGCGTGAGGTCGCGGCCGCGAGGGTCCTCCACGGGCAGCCGGCGGGCCAGGTCCGCGCGCAGGGTGAGCAGCCCGTCGTCGTACCTCCAGCGCCAGGGCTGGGTGTTGTGCACGCTCGGCGCCAGGCAGGCCAACGACACCAGCTGCTCGACGTGGCTCGTCGGCGCGGACCCGGTGCGCGGCACGGCGGGACTGCTCATCGGTCGGTTCCTCTCTGTGTCCGCACCAGCCTGCTCGGCCGGTGGCGTCCGCCGGGAGGGTCGAAGGTCCCGACCTGACGGGTGCGCGGTCCTCGCCGGTCGCGGCCGTCGGCGGCTACCGTGGGTGGCGTGAGTGACGATGCGACGCCGGCGGTCGCCGCGCAGATCCGGGTCTACCTGCTCGACGACCACGAGATGATCCGCCGCGGGATCCGCGACCTGCTGGAGAGCGAGGGCGACATCGTCGTCGTCGGCGAGTCGGAGTCCGCACAGGAGGCGACGCGCCGGATCCCGGCCCTCCGCCCCGACGTCGCGATCCTCGACGGACGGCTGCCCGACGGCTCGGGCATCGACGTGTGCCGCGACGTGCGCTCCCAGGACCCGTCGATCAAGGCGCTCATCCTGACGTCGTACGACGACGACGACGCGCTCTTCTCCGCGATCATGGCCGGTGCCGCCGGCTACGTCCTCAAGCAGGTGCGCGGCAACGACCTGCTCGACATCGTGCGCCGGGTGGCCGCCGGCCAGTCGACCCTCGACCCGTCCGTGACCGCGCAGGTCCTCGATCGGATCCGCTCCGGCCCGCCGGTCAACCAGGAGCTCGCATCGCTGACCGAGCAGGAGCTGCGGATCCTCGACCTGATCGGCCAGGGCCTGACCAACCGGCAGATCGCGCGCGAGATCCATCTCGCCGAGAAGACGGTGAAGAACTACGTCTCCTCGCTCCTCGCCAAGCTCGGCATGTCGAGCCGGACGCAGGCCGCGATCTACGCGGTCAAGCACGCTCCGCCGTCGAGCTGAGCAGCCGGCGCCCGGTCACGGAGACCACGGCGACCCGGAGACCGAGCACGCGGGGTCCGGTGACCCAGGGACGCGGCCCGTCCGAGCGCACCCGCTCCCGCTCGCAGCGCCCGCGGACGAGCACGCTCCACCCACCGTGCCGCTGCTCGTCGATGTCGTCGACCTCGAAGGCCACCTCCCGGTCGGCGCAGTCGCGCGCCAGGAGGGAGTAGGGGGTGGTGCGCAACAGCACGGTGTCGTCCTCGACGACGAAGTTGACCGGGATGACGGACACGCCCTCCGCACCGGACCAGGCGAGCCGGCCCACCGGTCGCGAGCGGAGGAGGTCCCAGCACTCCTCCTCGGACAGCACCACCAGCCGGCCGGGCTGGATGTCGGACTCCTGCACTGAGACCACCTCCTCGTCGATTCCCTCTGGGGACACCTCCATGCTGGCGCGCTGAGGAGTGCGGACCCAGGTGCGCGGGTCCCGACTACGTCGGGTCCTTGTGCCCTCCTGCCGGTAGCGTTCGGGAGCATGGACGGCATGGACGGCGACCGGCCGGCGGATCTCGACGAGGTCGAGTTCGAGGACCTGGTGCGGGCCGTGCTCGACCGGATGCACGGCGCCCTCGACCAGCAGGCACGCCTTCAGCTCCTCCTCGACGCGGTCGTCACCATCTCCGCGGACCTCAGCCTGGACGGCGTCCTGTCGCGGATCGTCGCGATCGTCAGCCGGCTGGTCGATGCCCGGTACGCCGCCCTCGGCGTACTGAGCGCCGGTGGCCGGCGCCGGCTGCGGACCTTCGTCCACCACGGCATCCCCACCGACCTCGCGGCGGAGATCGGCGACCTGCCGACCGGGCACGGTCTGCTCGGCCTCATCATCGACCGTCCCGAGCCGTTGCGCCTGCACGACATCGCCGAGCACCCGGCGTCGTACGGCTTCCCGGCGCACCACCCGCCGATGAGCTCGTTCCTCGGCGTACCGGTGCGGATCCGGGACCGGGTCTTCGGGAACCTCTACCTCACCGAGAAGGCCGGGGGAGGGGACTTCACGGCCGAGGACGAGGAGATCGTCGTGGCCCTGGCCGCCGCGGCGGGAGTCGCGATCGAGAACGCCCGGCTCTACGAGGAGACCACGACACGCGAGGCCTGGGCCCGCGCCACGGCGACGCTTGCGCCGACACTGGCCGACCCGGCCCCGTCCGACGACCCGGTCGCGGGTCTGGCCACACAGGTGCGGGACCTCGCCGGCGCCGATGCCGCCTGGGTCACGCTCACTCCCGACGACGAGGTCGCCTCGGTGATCGCCCACAGCGGGGTCGAGGACCACGGCGACGGGCCGGTCCTCGCGGTCCCCTTCGCGCCGTCCGCGGGCGCGAGCGGCACCCTGTCCCTGGCCTGGTCGCCGGAGCACGAGGACCGCTACCACGTCCTCGACCCGAAGCTGGTCGAGGCGTACGCCGAGCAGGCGGCCCTGTCGTTGCAGCTGGCCGAGGCGCGGGAGGATCAGCGCCGGCTCGCGGTCCTCGAGGACCGCGACCGGATCGGACGCGACCTGCACGACCTGGTCATCCAGCGGCTCTTCGCGGTCGGGCTCGGTCTGCAGGGGGCGACCCGCCTGGTGCAGCGGCCGGAGGTCGCGGCGCGCATCGAGCAGGCGGTGGACGATCTCGACGCCACGATCAAGGACATCCGCCGGGCGATCTTCGGGCTGAGCTCGCTCGAGACCGCGGGAGACGTCCAGGCCGAGGTGACCCGGCTGGTCGACCGCGCGGCGGCGACGCTGAAGTTCCGTCCGGCGCTGCGCTTCGAGGGGCCGGTGCGCACCCTCATCCCCGACGAGGTCGTCCCCGACCTGCTCGCGGTGCTGGCGGAGGGCCTGTCGAACGCGAGTCGCCACGCGGGCGCCAGCGCGGTCGACGTCATGGTCGAGGCCGGTGACCGGATCGTGCTGACGGTGAGCGACAACGGCCGCGGGATCGCGGGGGCGGTGACCGAGAGCGGGATCGCCAACATGCGGGCGCGCGCCGAGCAGCGCGGCGGCGCGCTGGTGGTCGAGTCCGCTCCCGACGGAGGGACCACGCTGGTCTGGACGGTGCCGCGCTCGCGGTCCGGGTCCTAGCGCGGGGCGGCGGCCCGCAGGGTCGCGGCGATCACCGTCCGGGTCTCGGCCGGGTCGATCACGTCGTCGATCTCGAACACCCGCGCGACATTGAGCGCGCCGGCGTGGGCACGCAGCTCGGCGGTGTGCCGGGCGACCGTCGCCTCGCGCTCGGCGTCGGGCAGGTCGGCGAGCTCGTGGGCCAGGGCGAGCCGGACCGCCCCCTCCAGGCCCATCGCGCCCAGGTGCGCGTCCGGCCAGGCCACGGTGAGCAGAGGGCGGTGGGTGCTGCCGCCGAGCATCGCCTGCGCGCCCAGGCCGTAGCCGCGGCGCAGCACCACGCCGACCAGCGGCACCGTGAGCCGGGCGCCCGCGTTGACCAGCCGCGACGCGTGCCGGACCAGCCCGGCCCGCTCGGCGTCGGGGCCGACCATGAAGCCGGGGGTGTCGACCAGTGAGACCACCGGGAGCCGCCAGCGCTCGCAGAGCCCGAGGAAGTCGGCGGCCTTGGCGGACGCATCGGCGGTCAGCGCCCCGGCGAGGTGCGTGGACTGGTTGGCGACCACGCCGAGCGGGATGCCGTCGATCCGCAGGAACGCGGTGACCAGCTCGGGTGCCCAGGCCTCCCGCAGCCAGGTCACGCTGTCCACGTCGGCGAGGGCCTCCACGACCGGCCGGACGTCGAAGGCCTCACGCTCGTTGGTGGGCAGCATCGCGCGCAGTTCAGCGGGGTCGGCGCCCGGCGGTCCGGCGGTGGTGGTCGGCCCGGCCAGGTAGCCCAGCACCCGGCGGACGACGGCGACGGCCTCCTCCTCGTCGTCGACCACGACGTCGAGGACGCCGTTGGCCGCCTGCTCCTCGACCGGTCCGATCTCCTCGGGCGCGAACTGTCCCAACCCGCCGCCGGCGATCATCGCGGGCCCGGCCATGCCGAGGTTGGCGTCCGGGGTCGCGATCCGCAGGTCGGCACTGCCGGCGAGCACGGCGTTGCCGGCGAAGCAGCGGCCCGACACGACGGCGATCCGCGGCACGACGCCCTCGAGCGCACCCCACAGCGCGAACGAGCCGACGTCGAGCGCGGACACGAGCGGCAGGTCCACGTCGCCCGGCCGGCCGCCCCCGCCCTCGGTGAAGAACACGGTCGGCAGCCCCAGCCGTCCGACCAGCTCGATGAGCCGATCGGACTTGCGGTGTCCGCGCATGCCCTGGGTGCCGGCCATGACCAGGTAGTCGTAGGACAGCACGGCGCACGGACGTCCGTCGATCGTCGCGGTGCCGCCGATGATGCCGTCGGCGGGTGCCTCGACGACCAGCTCGGCCAGCGGCCGGCGCTGCTCCTGGGCGGCCGTCACGAACCGTCCGTACTCCACGAACGACCCGGCGTCGACGAGGTCGGCGATGTTCTCGCGGGCGGTACGGCGCCCGCGGGCGTGCCAGCGCGCGACCTTCTCGCCGCGGGCCTCGTCGGTGGTGAGGAAGCGCCGCGCGAGCAGCTCGGTCAGGCCGCTGGCGAGCGTGGGCTCGGGGGCGTCGTCGGTCACCTGGTCATCATGGCGCAGCGGGTACCTTGCG
Source organism: Nocardioides carbamazepini (assembly GCF_024614185.1). Classification (GTDB taxonomy): domain Bacteria; phylum Actinomycetota; class Actinomycetes; order Propionibacteriales; family Nocardioidaceae; genus Nocardioides; species Nocardioides carbamazepini. The sequence goes on along the minus strand of NZ_JAHTLF010000015.1, from coordinate 451,667 downwards.
GTGATGACCCTCCACGTCGGATCCGAGGTCGGCATCCTGCGCCAGGCGATCCTGCACCGCCCGGGGCTCGAGATCGAGCGGCTCACCCCGACCAACAAGGACGACTACCTGTTCGACGACCTGCCCTGGGTCAGCCGGGCGCGCGACGAGCACGACGCCTTCGCCGCGGCCCTGCGTGCCGAGGGCGTGGTCGTGCACCTGCTCGACCGACTGCTCGCCGAGACGCTGGAGATCCCGCAGGCCCGGGCGCACGTCCTCGACGCGACCTTCGACGAGCGGGTCTACGGGCCGGTCGCGGCCGCCGCCCTGCACAACCTGTTCGCCGGCCTGGACGCCGCGGAGCTCGCCGACCGGCTGGTCGGGGGGATGAGCCGGGCCGAGCTGCTGGAGCGGATCGAGGAGCCCCGCTCGGTCGTCGTCCGGACCCTGGAGGGCGACGACCTGCTGGTGCCGCCGCTGCCGAACCAGCTCTTCACCCGTGATACCTCCGCGTGGATCTACGACGGCGTCAGCGTCAACGCGATGAGCAAGCGCGCCCGGATGCGCGAGACGATCCACTACGAGGCGATCTACCGGTGGCACCCGGCGTTCGCCGGGACCGGGTTCCGGTGGTGGTCCGACGGGACGACGGACGCGCCGGCGACCATCGAGGGCGGCGACATCCTGGTCCTGGGGCGCGGTGCGGTGCTGGTGGGGATGAGCGAGCGGACGACGCCGCAGGGCATCGAGCGGCTCGCCCACCGGCTGTTCGCGGCGGGCAGCGCCCGGCGGATCGTGGCGCTCGCACTGCCGCGCAAGCGGGCGTTCATGCACCTCGACACGGTGCTGACGATGATCGACGAGGAGACGCTGACCCAGTACGCCGGGCTGGCCGACCTGCCGGCGTACACGATCGAGCCCGGCGACACCGACAAGGAGCTCTCGGTCACCGCCCATCCGCCCGGCGGCATGCGTGCGGCGATCGCGGCGGCGCTGGGCCTGGAGCGGATCCGGGTGCTGACGCCGAGCCAGGACGCCCCTGCCGCGGAGCGTGAGCAGTGGGACGACGGGTGCAACGTGCTCGCGGTGCGGCCGGGTGTCGTGGTCGCCTACGAGCGCAACGCCGCGACCAACGACCACCTGCGCGCGCACGGGGTCGAGGTGATCACCATCGCGGGCAGCGAGCTCGGCCGGGGCCGCGGCGGGCCACGGTGCATGACCTGCCCGGTGCAGCGGGACGGGATCTGAGCCGCGGCTCAGCCGCGCGGGACCGAGGCGGGGTCGCCGGTCAGCACCCGCAGGGCCAGGGCGGTCGTCGCCTCCATGTTGAGGTGTCCCACGACGCGCTCGACCCGCTCGATGTCGAGCGGCAGCAGGCCCGGTGTGCCGGGCACGTCGGGGGTCAGCCCGAGGTCGAGGTCGGTGCGCCCCGACATCAGCCGCAGGTTGAACTCGTAGGTCGCGCGGGCGCCGGGCGCGGAGAGTCGCTTGAGGACGGTGGCGCCGGTCCGGCGAGCGCCGGTCTCCTCGGCCCACGCGTCCAGGGCCGCGACCACCGAGCGGCCCTCGTCGTGCTCGATGTCGGCCCAGATCTCGCGCATCGAGCCGATGTGGGAGAGCAGGTAGGCCGCCGTCTTCTCGCCGATCCCGGACACGCCCGGCAGGTTGTCGCTGGCGTCGCCCCGCACGGCGGCGAACTCCAGGTAGCGCTCCGCCGGGACGCCGTACATCGAGCGGAGGTGGGCGGGGCTGAGCAGGGGAGAGCCGTGGATGCCGCCGTCGATCAGCCGCAGGACCCGGGTGTGCTCGCTGATGTGGGCGAAGGAGTCGCGGTCGGAGGTGATGATGACGCAGTTCCAGTCGTTCGCCTCGGCCCAGGTCGCGGCGGAGGCGTTGACGTCGTCGGCCTCCAGGCCGGGCGGGGTCAGCGTCGCCAGCCCGAGCGCGTCAAGCAGTGCTCCGGCGCGGTCGAGCTGGTCGACCAGCTCGGGATCCTTCTCGGCCCGGCCGGCCTTGTAGTCGGGGTAGGCGTCGCGTCGTACCGACGACGTCCGGTCGTCGAGCCCGAAGATCACCGCGTCCGGTGCGAAGGAGTCGATCGACTCGATGATCTGGCGCAGCATGCCGTGCAGCGCCCAGGCGGGTCGTCCGCCGCGGTCGCGGTGCCGGGTGTGGGCGCGCGCGTGGTGGTGGCGGTGCAGCAGGGAGGGGGCGTCGACGGCGAGCAGCAGTCTGCGGGGACGGTCGGAGGAGGGCGCCATGATCGCCGTCAGCCTACGTCCGGCGCGGCAGCCGTGTGGAGCGGGTGATGGCGCGCCCGGTCGCCTGGCCGATGCTGACAGGATGGACTCGTGCCGATGACGAGCGAGCAGGCCCACCGAGTTGCGCGCGAGAAGGGCGTCAGCGGGCCGCTGTATCTGGCGGTGAAGTGCACGGCTGCGGTCATCTTCCGTCTCGCGTGCGGGTTCGCCACGTCCGGGAAGGAGAACGTCCCGCGGACGGGTCCGGTCGTGATCGTGCCCAACCACAAGAGCTTCTGGGACCCGTTCTTCGTCGCGATCGTGCTTCGCCGGCCGGTGCACTTCATGGGCAAGGCCGAGCACTTCGAGGGCCCGATGGCACCTGTCTTCCTCCGGCTCGGAGCATTCCCGGTGCGTCGCGGGTCGGCGGACACCGATGCCCTCGAGACCGCTCGCGCGATCCTGCGTCGCGGCGATGCTCTCGCCCTCTTCCCGGAGGGCACGAGGGTTCGCGACGAGGGTCTCGGTACGCCGAAGCGGGGCGCGGCGCGCCTCGCGATCGAGGCCGGAGCGCCCATCGTCCCGGCCACCATCACCGGCACCGAGAAGCGCCGCTGGCCGCTGCCGCGCAAGGTGCGGATCGTCTTCGGCACCCCGGTCTCGGTCGAGGGGCTCGCGGCGACGCCCGAAGATGCGGCGGCCGTGATCGGCGAGGCCTGGCCCCAGGTCACCGAGGAGTACGGCCGGTGGCAGAACCGTCCCGGCCGGCTGGCCGCCGGCGCCGCGGCGCTCGGTCTCGCCTGGCTGGTCCGGAAGAGGATCGACAAGTAGGGCGCGTCCAGGAAGGCGCGCCACATCCTCGGATATGATTCGAACATGCGTTCGGTCCGAGGTGGTGCCGCGGCCCAGGAGTGCCTGCCGCTCGACCTGCCTCCGCCGGTGACGCCCGCCCCGCGCGACCGGCCGGAAGCCGTCGTCGCGGACGGCGAGGACGTGCGGATCCGGCTCCGCAACGACGCGCTCGCCTCCCACGGCTGGCCGGCCGGGACCGAGCTGCTGGTGTCGACCGACCGTCGCCCGCGCCGCGGGGAGGTGGCGCTGGTGCGTGAGGGCGGCCGGCTGAGGATCGGCGTCCTCGAGGTGCGGTTCGGTCGCTCGGCGCTGCGCACCGACCAGGGCGCGACCCTGCTCAGCTCGTCGGCCCGGATGGTCGGCGTGGTGACCGTGGCCGGGGCTCCGCTCGCGGGGATGCCGGTGCAGCCCGCGCCCTGACCGGGACCTCGGGCACGGTGCGTCAGTCCGGTGCGATGACGATGGTCCAGCCGATCGCCTTCCCGGAGGAGACGCCGGCGGTCGCGACGTGGGCGGGCCAGGTGCCGGCGCCGGCCGGACCCCCGTCCGCGGTCAGGCTGCACGTCTGGCCGCTGCCGCTGCTCGTGCCGGTCCGGCGTGCGGTCAGATCGGAGGGCACGGTCCAGGCGGTCGCCGTATTGACCTTCGTCACCCAGTGGTGGAGCACCCGCGAGCCTGGGACCGTCACGGCCGCCGCCGGTGCGGTGTGCCCCGCGCCGGTGCCAGGCTCGGACCGGGAGGTCGTGGCGGTGACGCCCGCGCCGTCGTAGGCCATCAGGGCCACGTCGAGCTTGCTGGTCGCGTCGAGGGTGACCGGCACGGCCGATCCGGCGGAGTCGGCGGTCGCCGCGCGGGTGAACGCCCAGGAGCGGAGGTCGTCGTCGGTCGCCGTGCCGAGCAGGGTCCACCCCGCCGGCGTGCTGGTGCTCGCCAGTCGGTTGGTCGCGACGAGCAGGACCAGCACGTCGCCCGCCCGGACGGCGGTCGGCACGACGACCGTCGCGCCGGCCGCGTTGCGGCTGATCCCGGTCGCGGCACGGAACTCCGTCGTGCCGTCGGGAGGAGGCGGCGGAGGGGGCGGTGGGGGTGGCGGCGGTCCGTCCGGCACGGAGATCGCGACCGAGAACTCGGCGCCCCCGCTGACCCGGCGCGCGTCGGCGACGCCGGTCACGGTGACGGCGGACGCCCGGCTCGTGGTGCTGCCGTCGCCGAGCTGTCCCGACGAGTTGTGCCCCCAGGCGCGGACGGTCCCGTCGGCCAGGGCCGCCAGGCCGTGGTCGCGGCCGGATCCGACCGCGACCGCCCCGGCCACGCCGAGGACGGTGACCGGGCGGGTCCGCTGCGTGGTGGTCCCGTCGCCGAGCTCGTTGCGGTAGTTGCGCCCCCAGGCCAGGACCCGGCCGTCGGAGCGCAACGCGTAGGAGTGGTGTGCACCGGCGGCCACGGCGGTCGCGCCGGTGGTGACCTGGACCGGTGTCGTGCGATCGGCGAGCGTCCCGTCGCCGACCTGACCGTAGGAGTTCCAGCCCCACGCCCACACGGTCCCGTCGGCGCGCAGCGCCAGGCCGTGGTCCCGCCCGCCGGCCAGGGCTGTGACGTCGGTGAGGCTCCCGATCCGCACGGGCGTGGAGCGGCTGGTCGTCGTCCCGTCGCCGAGCTGGCCGTCGCCGTTGAGTCCCCACGCCCACACGGTTCCGTCCGTCGCGACCGCGTAGCTCATGTCGCGACCGGCGGCGACGAAGGCGTAGGTTCGCGTGCCGGCGACCAACACCGGGCGGTTGCGGGTCGTGGTGGTGCCGTCGCCGAGCTGCCCGGCGTGGTTGTAGCCCCACGTCCACACCGAGCCGTCCGCGCGCAGCGCGAGCGAGTGGTAGTGGCCGGTCGAGACCATGGTGACGTCGGTCAGTCCCGTGACGGCGGTCGGGGAGGTCCGGGTGCCCGCGGTCGCGCCGACACCGAGCTGGCCCATCTGGTTGCTGCCCCAGGCCACGACGGTCCCGTCGGAGCGCAGCGCCACGGCGTGCTCGCGGCCGGTGTGGATGTCGACGACGTCGGTGAGCCCGGGGAGGGCGACGGCCGTGCGGTGCGGAGAGGTCGTGCCGTCGCCGAGCTCGCCGAAGGTGTTGCCGCCCCAGGAGTACGGCGTTCCGGGGACGCTCGACGCGCTCGCGACCGGACCGGTCAGCGACGGGTGGGCGAGCCCGGGCAGGTAGAGGAGGACGCTGACGAGCAGCGCGACGCGGATGCCGTCGAGGAGACGCGCGAGAGGAGCGGCCACGTCCTCGACGCTAGGCGGGCGGGTGGTCGCGGGCCTCATCAGGATCGGGTAGAGACTGGCCGGGTGAACCCCGATCTGCTGCTCGCCCGCCGCGACCTCGACTTCCTGCTCCACGAGTGGCTCGACGTCTCGGCGCTGTGTGCCCGCGAGCGGTACGCCGAGCACAGCCGGGACACCTTCGACGCCGTGCTCGACCTGTCGGCCGAGCTCGCGGCGGAGCACTTCGCGCCGCACAACGCGCTCAGCGACGCGAACGAGCCGCGGTTCGACGGCGAGACCGTCACGATCATCCCGGAGGTCGGCGCCGCCGTGCGCGCCTTCGCCGACGCCGGCCTGGTGTCGGCGGCGATGGACGAGTCGGTCGGCGGCGGGCAGCTCCCGCACGTCGTGCAGCAGGCCTGCTTCGCCTGGTTCCAGGCGGCGAACGTGTCGACGTCCAGCTATCCCATGCTCACCATGGCCAACGCCAACCTGCTCCTCGCGCACGCCTCCGCCGACCAGGTGCGACGCCTCGTCCCGCCGATGCTGGACGGCCGGTGGTTCGGCACCATGTGCCTCTCGGAACCGCAGGCCGGCTCGTCCCTGGCCGACGTCGCCACCCGCGCCGTACGTCAGGAGGACGGCACCTTCCGGCTCTTCGGCAACAAGATGTGGATCTCCGGCGGCGACCACGAGCTGGGGGAGAACATCGTCCACCTGGTCATCGCCCGGGTGGAGGGCGCGCCGCCGGGCGTGAAGGGCCTGTCGCTGTTCGCCACACCGAAGTACGTCGTCGACACCTCCGGCTCCCGCGGGGAGCGCAACGACGTCACCCTGGCGGGGATCAACCACAAGATGGGCTTCCGGGGGACCGTCAACACGGTCCTCAACTTCGGCGAGGGCGTCCACCGGCCGGGGGGCGCCGCCGGGGCCGTCGGCGAGCTGGTCGGCGAGGAGGGCCGCGGCCTGGCCGTGATGTTCCACATGATGAACGAGGCCCGGATCGGTGTCGGTGCGGGTGCCGTCGCGCTCGGCTACACCGGCCACCTCCGCGCCCTCGCCTACGCCCGCGAGCGGGTCCAGGGCCGTCCGTCGGCCGCCAAGGACCCGGCCGCCCCACCGGTCCCGATCGTCCAGCACGCCGACGTGCGCCGGATGCTGCTGGCCTCGAAGTCGTACGTCGAGGGCGGGCTCGCGCTCATCCTGCGCGCCGCGCTGCTCCTCGACGACCAACGCACCCTCCCGTCGGCGGAGGCGCGCGAACGTGCGGGTGCGCTTCTCGACGTGCTCACCCCGATCGTGAAGAGCTGGCCGTCCCAGTGGTGCCTGGCCGCCAACGACCTCGCCATCCAGGTGCACGGGGGCTACGGCTACACGCGGGAGTACGGCGTCGAGCAGCTCTACCGCGACAACCGCCTCAACCCGATCCACGAGGGCACCCACGGCATCCAGGCCCTCGACCTGCTCGGCCGCAAGCTCGTCATGAACAGGGGCACCGGGCTGCAGCTGCTCCTCGAGGCCATCCGCGAGAGCGTCGCCCGCGCTCGCGCCACCGGCGACGCCGAGCTGTCCGGGTACGCCGACCGCGTCGCGACCGCGGCCGACCGGCTCGCCACCGCCGTCGCGGCGGCCTGGGAGTCAGGAGACCCGCAGGTGGCCCTGGTCAACGCGACCACCGGACTGGAGGCCGCCGGTCACGTCGTGGTCGCCTGGACCTGGCTCGACCAGCTCCTCGCCGCCCACGGCAAGGAGGGCGCGTTCTACGACGGCAAGCGGGCCGCGGGCCGCTACTTCCTCACCCACGAGCTGCCCAAGACCGGCCCGATGCTCGACCTGCTCGCCGGTGGCGACCAGCTGTTCAACGAGGTGGACCCGGCCTGGCTGTAGGCGATCGGCTGGTCCGGTGACTGGGACGAGGCGCGGGCGCTGACGCCGTGACGGCCCTCCACCTCGACACCCATGTGGTCGTCTGGCTGTACGCAGGTGAGCACGAGCGCTTCCCCGACGCACTCCGCGCTCGGTTCGCCGAGGACCCGCTCCGGATGAGCGGGCGGTCGGGCTGGCGGAGGACGCCACGCCGTTCGGCACCGTGATCCGGGCCGCGGAGGCACTGTCCTGGACGCGAGATCCGTTCGACAGGCTGATCGCCGCCCAGGCGCTGGTCTCGTTCTCGACGCTGGCGACGAAGGACGATGTCCTCCGCGAGGGGTTGGGACAGTACGCCGTGTGGAGCTGAGCCGCGCTCAGAGCCGTTCGCGCCCGTGCGGCGTGTGCCACCCAGACTCGTCGGGACCCACGGGCACGAGCTGCGTCGGATTGATGCCGGTGTGGACGACGTAGTAGTGCCGCTTGATCTGCTCGAAGTCGACCGTGTCGCCGAAGCCTGGTGTCTGGAACAGGTCCCGCGCATAGGCCCACAGCACCGGCATCTCGGTGAGCTTGTTGCGGTTGCACTTGAAGTGCCCGTGGTAGACCGCGTCGAAGCGCACCAGGGTCGTGAACAGTCGCACGTCGGCCTCGGTGACCCGGTCGCCCATCAGGTAGCGCCGGTCCGCCAGCCGCTCCTCGAGCCAGTCCATCGCCACCCAGAGCCGGTCGTACGCCGCGTCGTACGCCTCCTGCGACCCCGCGAAGCCGCACCGGTACACACCGTTGTTGAGCTCGGTGAAGACCCGCTGCATCACCTCCTCCATCTCCTCCCGGCACTCGTCCGGCCACAGGTCCGGCGCGTCCGGACGGTGGTGGTCGCGCCACTCGAAGAAGAGGTCGTGGGTGATCCACGGGAAGTCGTTGGTGACCACCGACCTCGTCGGGACGTCGACCATCGCCGGCACCGTGATGCCCCGCGGATAGTCGGGGAAGCGCGCGAAGTAGGCCTGCTGGATCCGCTCGTACCCCAGCACCGGGTCCACCCCGCCCGGGTCGAGGTCGAACGTCCAGCTGCGCTCGTCATGGGTCGGCCCGGTCAGCCCCATCGAGATGACCTCCTCGAGCCCGAGCAGCGAGCGCACGATGATCGCCCGGTTCGCCCACGGACACGCCCGCGCCGCCACCAGCCGGTACCGCCCCGGCTCGACCGGCCAGGTCGGCACCTCCAGCTCACTGCCGCCGTACGGGTCCTGGCTGCGGCCCTCGACCTTGGTGATCCGGTCCGGGATGTAGTTCATGTCCCGCTCGAAGGCCCGGGTCTTCTTCGCGTCCGTCGGCACGTCGTCCTCCTCGGTAGTCGCCTCGGCCCCGAGCCTAGGTGGCGGTCCTGGGCGACCTGGTCGTCCCGGCACTGTTTCCGGGTCGGAGAAGCGGATCGTCGGGCAAGATGCGCGGTACGTCGCGCGGTACGCTCCGCGGTCCGACGCTCCGACAGGAGGTCGTGCACGACCGAACTCCACATCTACGACCTCGCGCGGCGGAACAACGCGCAGTCCGGTGGGCCGGGACCGAGTCGGGTCGCGGGACTAGAAGCCTCGGAAGACTCCATCATCGTCCACTGCATCAGCGAACTCAGCGAAATCCATGTTCGCGATCGACAGGTTCGCTTCGACTGAGGCGACTTCACTAGCCACGCACCGAAACGCTTGACCGAAGACCCATCCGAACTCCTCCTCATCCTCCTCGTCAGCGCTCAGATCCACGAGCACCACCGTCGGATCTTCGCCAGACATCGCCTCTCGCATCGAGCGCTGGTCCGCGAGGATGACATAGCCTGGGTGCTCCCTGGGCCAAGCGTTCGCGAGGGTTTCCGGAGTGATGGTGTCGAAGCCAACGTCTGAGATCGCCTCCAGATTCGCGGTGTACTCATCACCGTCAGCGACGACGTCGGACTCCTGAGACAGTGCTTCGACCACGCGACGCCAGGCATCGTCTGCAGAGAAATCGGTGCGGATGAGCGGCGCCAAGCCGTCGGCGACGAGCTGAACAATGCGGTCGGGGTTCATGTCGGAATCCTTGCTGAGGTCGGCTCAATGCGCGCCACTTCTCTGAGATCCGTTGGTCGGACGCAGTTCATCGGCACAGCCGTCCGCATCGCGGCATGGTCGGGCGCTACGCCCCGATAGGGACAGTTGCGGACGGCGGCCTCGGGCCGCTCCAGCGTTCAGGTTGCGTCGTGGTCCGCCGCGTACAACCTGAACGGCACAACGCGGACACGTGTCCCGGCGGCATCAACTCGCTTCCGTACCTGGGCTGATCCCACTAAACCGCCCGCGCGGTCGAGCGGATCAGCCTACGGTCCCGGCATGGGACTGGTGATCGGCTTCGTTGGCGGGCTGCTGCTGCTAGTGCTGGTGGTTGTGTGGCTCGCGTCGTCGTCGCGGTCTGCCCCCGCGACTCCGGCTGCCCGTGCGGCTCGACGGACGCGGCCAGCACCTCCGTCCCGACCGGCGACGCCACCGACCGTGGGCACAAGCCTGTTCGACGTGGAGGCCGAGACACAGCGGTTGCTCCGCGAGGCCGACGCGGCTGTGCCCAACCTCATGCGGCAGGTAGAGGGCGACGCCGCCGGGCTGATGCCCGAGATTGAGGCGGAGGCCGCGCGATTCCACGCCGACTTGCGGCGCGAGATGAGGTCGAACGACGAGCGGGGGCCCGAGCCGCGCGTTCCGCTGGGTTTGCACGACCACGACCGCGACAACCTGCCACGACGAGAGGGCCACCCGTCGTGGATGAGCCCGGAGGACTGGGAGCGTCGCGTCGCCCGCTACCGAGAGCAAGGCAGAACAGAGCAGGAGATTGCGGAGACCTCCGCTTACCTTGAGGAACGCGGGCCACGGCAGCCGCGCACCCGGGCGGAGGGCATTGCCCGATCGGAGGAAATCGGCATCGTCACGCGCGACGTGTTCGTGCCGAAAGACGAAGAGGCGCGATACCTGGCACGCGACGAGGACGGGCTCCCGACCGTGCGGCTGGTAGACGCGGGCGACCGGCTGGCGATCTGGTCGCCGCTCGAAGGCGGAGCACTCATCAACCCAAAAGGGCCGGGGCTCCGACAGTCTCTCGGGCTTTGCACCTCGTATGCCCGAGGCGCGGACCACTACGCCACCGCCTACCGGAATGCCGACCTCCGGCAAGGACGGTGGATCGACCTCCAGCGCGAGCCGGAGAACCCGCACGACCGCAACGCGGTAGCTATGTGCGCGCCCGGATCGCTGGCCCCGATCGGCTACGTGTCGCGTGGTCGCGCTCCCGCCGTCGCCCGACGAATGGACAAGGGTGAAGACATGGCCGGGGTCACGATCTGGGGACCCAGCCGTGGTCGCGATGACCGGTCTACGCTGGTGCTCATCGGGAGTCGCACGGACCTCGCCGCGATGCTCGGCTAGCGGCAGGTCGAGTAGCCCGTCGTAGTCGGCGGCGTCAGGTTGCCAGATTCCGCCGAGGCTCCCTGGCGCTGGCCATGACATTGACGGAAGTCCCAAGGGCACGGACAGCGGCATGGTCGGGCTCCGCCCGCAGAGCGGCATGGTCGGGCGTCCCGCCCCGACAGCGGCATGACAGTGCGCTTGCCGCTAGTCCGTTCGACGCCCCCGCCCTTGGTCGGAGTCGATGAGCCGACCCAGCTCTTGCGGTCGGAGTTGATTCGCCGACACTGGCGGCCGCATCAATGACTGCCTGGGGCCGAACATCGCTCGCACGCCCCAGAGCACGACCGCGTCGCCGAGCGCCTCTCGGGCAGTCTCCTCGTCCACCAGACCTCATCCCCGAGAGGGCGAGAACTTGCCCGCTACTCGACAGATCCGGATGTCCGCCATGCGGCGGAGCGACGCGCAGCCCCGTAGGCCGGGACCGAGTTGGGTCGCCGCTCGCCGAATGCCGCCTCATCGACGACCAGCTCGTAGCGGGCTGGGTAGATCTCGCCGATCAGCACGCCATCCCTGTCCCGTAGCCCCTCGACCGCGGTGGTGCCGTAGCCGGTGACGACGCGGACCAGGCCGTGTGGGGTCTCCCAGCGGTAGGCGCCGAGGCCGAGCTGGCGGGTGCGGTAGGGGAGGTGGGTCTTCGTGCGGTGATGTCGGCGGGTGAGGCGTGCGTCGTTGTGGTCGCCGGTCTGGCCGGGTGGGCCGTGGGTGTCGTAGGGGGTGACGTGGTCGTGGTCGAGGCGGCGGGTGCGGGAGGTGGAGTGGGGGAAGACGTCGCCTCCGGTGCGTAGCAGGGTGCGTTCCTTGCTGGTGGCGGGGTGTTCGTAGGCGTCGACGGCGGTGGTGTGGTTGAGGTCGATGACCGGCTTCAGGTCGATGTGCCGGTGGCGTAGGAGTGCGGCGAGCTGGTCGAGGAGCATCGGTCCGAGGTCCTCGACCCGGGCGACGCCGGAGGCGTGGCCGGCGAGGGCGGCGGGGCTGAGGTGGACGTAGACGACGGCCTTGCGCTCGGCACGCGTCGGCCGGGACGGCTCCGGCTCGGGCTCGGTGGTCGGTTCGGTGGTCGGTTCGGTGTCGGGGGCCTGGTCGCCGTTGAGGAGGCGGATGGCGGCGTAGGGGTCGGCGAGCAGCTCGGCGGCGTGGGCGCGGAACTGGTCCATGGTCGGGACGTCGTCGTCATCCTCGGGGATGTGTTGGTCGGCGAGGGTGGTGGCGATCTCTTCGATGGTGGTGGTGAACTCGAGGGCTGCGGCGGTGGGCAGGCGCAGGGTGATCGGCTGGACGTCGGCCTGCCCGTCGATGGCGGCGACCGCCTGGCCGGGGCGGCGTCGGCGGGTGAACACGCCGGTGCGTGCCTCCTCGGCGGCGATCCGCTGGCGGTGGGTCTGGGGGTCGGCCTCGATGATGCGGGCCTCGGCGAGCTCGATCAGCTTGCCGGCGGGCAGGTCGTGGGCTGCGGCGACTGATGCGTCGACCAGGGCGACTGCGTCCTTGGTGAGGGGGCGGGACAGGTCGGCGATCTTGCGGGCCAGCCATACCTCGATGTCGAGGTCCTGTACTCGTTGCCACAGGAGCGGGAGGCGGTGGCGGAGGTCGAGGGCGGCGGCCGCGCGGTGGGCGGTGGCGATCGTGCCGGCCCGGCCGGCGATCGCGAACTCGGCGAAGCAGAGCTCGGCGACCTCGGGGGTGCCCTGGCCGCCGAGGCGGCGGAGCCGGTCGCCGCCCAGTCGTGCGGGTGTTGCTCCGGGCTGGGTCTGCGGGTCGACGGAGTGCAGGTCGCACCAGGCGAGGAGGCGCAGCAGTTCGTCGACGTCGGACCGGCGTCGTGCGAGCACCCCGGCCTCCTCGGCGGCGAGCAGCGCCGCCGCGTCGAGGTCCGAGAGCTCCACCATCCCCTCATCGTACCCGAACACATGTTCGAATCAACTCCATTGCCGAGCCTGTGGATGAACCGGCTGGCGACCCGTGCTCCGGGGGCGGCGCGGGATCGCGTCGTACCCCTCTGGAATGCTGGCCCCTTCCCCGAAAGTCGAGTGGAAGGGCGGGGTGACGGTGAGCGACATCGCCGGTGAGCTGGCGCGGGTCAAGGGCGCCTTCGCGCAGCCGACCCTGACGCTGCTCCACCAGCGCCAGGCGCCGGTCGTCATCACGATCTTCCGTGCGGCGTTCGGCCGCAACAACAAGCCGATCCCGACCGCGCGGCTGCACACCCAGGTGGAGGAGCACCTCGCCGAGATCCGGCTCTCCGGCGAGGGCGAGGTGCCCAACGGCAGCGGTCGTGACATCTGCCAGCGCTGGATGCGGGGGCAGTGGCTGGTGCGCTCGCTCGACGAGCAGGGCAACGAGGTCTACGCGCTGACCTCCCACGCGCAACAGGCGCTGGAGCTGGTCAAGAACCTCGCCCGCGACCGCGCCACGCTCAGCGAGCACCGGATCGCGACCATCCTGGGGACCGTACGACGGTTCAACTCCGAGGCGAACCCCGACCGCGGAGCGCGGGTGGGCCTGCTCAACGAGGAGATCGCGCGGCTCAAGGCCGAGCGCGACCGGCTCGTCGACGGCGCCGAGATGGTGAGCGCGACCGAGGACTACATGGTCGAGGGGTTCACCGAGCTGCTCTCGCTCATCAGCGCACTGCCCAGCGACTTCGCGCGGGTCGAGGAGCGGTTCGCGACGATCCGCGGTGAGATCCTGGCCGCCTTCCGGGCCGAGGACCGGCCGGCCGGCGAGGTCATCGACGAGTACCTCGCGCGCGCCGACTCGCTGATCACGGCCACCCACGAGGGGCGGGCGTTCGAGGGGGCGTTCGCGCTGCTCCGCGACGACGCACTGGTGACCCAGCTCCGGGAGGACCTCACCGCGCTGCTGGAGCACCCGCTGTCGGGCGGGATCCTCGGTGACGCCGACCGGGCCGAGCTGCGCGGCACGGTCCGGCTGGTGCGCGACGGCCTCGACCGGGTGCTGGCCCAGCGCAGCCGGGTGACGGCGACCCTGAAGGAGTACATCGTCTCCCACGACGCGGCCCGCGACCGCGAGCTGGAGCAGACCCTGCGTCAGGTCGAGTCCGAGCTGATGACCTGGATGTCGACGACCGGGCCGCGCGCCACCCACGACGTCTCGCTGCTGCCCTCCCGGGTCGGTGTCGACCACCTGCGCGAGCGGTTCTACGACCCCGCCGACGACGTGCTTCCCGACCGGATCGCCGATGCGGACCCGGCCGACGCGCCCGTGCTCTCGCTCGCCGAGCTGATGGCCCAGGGCGGCCCGCAGCTCGGGTCGCTGCGACAGCGCCTCGACGAGGCGCTGCGCGACCTGCTGCCCGCCGGATCCCTGGGCGAGCTCTTCGACGGCCTCGAGCCGTCCCTGCGCCGGCCGGTGGAGATCTTCGGCCTGCTGCACCTCGCGGCCGACCGCGATCTCGTCACCGAGGACGCGACGGAGTCGTTCGCCGCCGTACGCCCGGACGGCTCGCGCCGGACGTTCGCCGTGCCGCGCACGCCCCTGCCCGACCCCGACCTCGATCGTCAGGAGTCCACCGCATGAGCATCGACACCGAGCTCGGATCCGGCTTCGACGAGGTCGAGGACTTCGAGATCGTCGACGAGCGCTCCGTGTCGCTCTTCGAGGGTGACGAGGGCGGCCTGGAGTACGCCCAGCGGCAGGCGCTGGTCGCGCTGCTCAAGCAGCGGTTCATCAGCGCGCGCACGCACCCGCGCGACTGGCAGGCGCTCGTGGAGCACGAGCGGGTGCTCCGCTCCCGGCTCAACGACCTCTTCCTCGACCTGGCCGTCGACCGGGACCGTGAGGTCGCGTGGAAGCGGCAGGCCGTCGCCGAGGGCGGCGCCCGGTTCCCGACCCTGCTGCACGACACGGCGTGGTCCCGCGAGGAGACGCTGGTCCTCGTGCACCTCCGCGACCGGCTGCGCGCCGGGCTCGCGGGCGGCGACGCCCGGGTCTACGTCGATCGCGAGGACATCGTCGACTACGTCGGCAGCTATCGCCCCGCCCACGCGACCGACGAGTCGGGTGACGAGAAGCGCGCCCGCAACGCCGTGACCGCGATCGCCAAGGCGGGCCTGCTGATCGTCACCGCGTCCGAGGACCGGTTCGAGATCAGCGAGGCCGTCGAGGCCCTGCTGCCGCTGGAGCTGCTCCAGGAGCTGCTGGAGGCGCTGCAGCAGGCCAACGGCACGACCGTGAAGCCGGAGACGGCGGAGGCCGACCTGTTCGAGGAGGATGGCGCATGAGCATCGACGAGGCCGAGCAGATCGACGGTGCCGCCGCTGACGGACTGTTCGCCGAGCAGGCCGTCGCCGCGCCCGTCGACGACACGGTGCAGTGGCGCGCGTCGCTGCTGCAGCTGGTCAACTGGGGTGGGTTCGGCGGGCTCACGACCGTCCCGCTGGCCGGCGACGCGACGATGATCTCCGGGGCCTCGGGCGTCGGGAAGAGCACCATCCTCGATGCCTACACCGCGCTGATGATGCCGTCCGACACCAAGTTCAACGGCGCCTCCAACGACGCCGTCGCGGGCCGGGCCCGCAGCGCCGGCCAGCGCAACCTGTTGTCCTACCTGCGCGGTGCCGTCGACGTGATCGACGACCCCAAGACCGGGCGTCCGGTCGAGAAGCTGCTGCGCGGCAAGGGCGCCGACACGTGGGGTGCGGTCGCGATGACCTTCGTCAGCGACCAGGGTGGCCGGTTCACAGCCCTGCGCACCTACTACGTCCCCCGACGCGCGGCGCGCTCCGGCGACGTCCTCATGCAGATGTGGACCCACGAGGGCGCGCTGCCGCTCGACAAGCTCGAGGCGGCGGTCCCCGAGAAGTTCCACGCCAACACGATCAAGAAGCTGTTCCCGGGCATCCGGGTCCACCGGACCTACGCCGACCTCGCCGCCGTGCTGCACGCCCGCCTCGGCATCGGCGCCAACGGCGACGGCGCCAAGGCGCTGCGCCTGCTGGCCCGGATCCAGAGCGGCAACCAGGTCCGCAGCGTCGACGAGCTCTACAAGGACATGGTCCTCGAGCGCCCCGCGACCTACGCCGCCGCGGACCGGGCGATCGAGCACTTCGACGACCTCGACGCCGCGCACGCCGCGATGCGCACCGAGCAGCAGAAGCTCGAGCTGCTGGAGCCGATCACCGAGATGCACGAGCGCCGTACGGCCGCGGCGGCGCGCCTGGCCGAGCTCGACTCCTACGGCATCACGCTGAGCGGCGACCAGACGCCGCTGCGGTACTGGCTGCTGCGCACCCACCTGCGCCTGATCGAGACCGCCGTCGCCACGAACCGCGACGCCCGGTCCGCGACCATGCAGGCCCTGGCCGCCGCCCAGGCCGCCGAGCTGCAGCTGACCGGCGATCTCGACGCCGCCAAGGAGGCGCACCGGGCCGCCGGGGGCGGCGACCTCCAGGCGCTGGCCGCCCTTGCCGACGCCGAGCGCATCCTCCGCGAGGAGCGGGGCAACCGGCTCGCCGAGCTCGAGGAGCGGGTCTATCCCCTGGTGGGCCTCACCGACGTCGACCCGCCCGATCTCGAGTCAGCGCTGGAGGACGCCGGCGCCTTCACCGTCCTCCAGGAGCAGGCCCGCGAGCGGGTGGCCGCGGGGGAGAAGGAGCAGAAGCGGCTGCAGAGTGAGCGGGAGACGGTGCTGCGCGAGCACCAGTTCCCGCTGACCCAGGAGCAGTCGGTCCTCAAGCAGGAGCGCGCGTCGCTCGAGAGCCGCGCCGGCCGGGTGCCGTCGTACCTCCATGACCTGCGCACGGCCGTGGCCCGCGCCAGCGGCCTGCGGGTCGACGAGCTGCCGTTCGTGGCCGAGCTGATCGACGTCGCGCCCGACGAGATCCGCTGGCGAACCGCGGTCGAGACCGTCCTCGGCGGCAGCGCCCGGATGATGCTGGTGCCGCTCGACCGGCTCTCCGACTTCTCCGCCGCCATCGACGAACTGCGACTCCCGGCGAGGCTGACCTTCCAGGGCGTCGAGCTGGACCTGCCCGGCACCGGACCCTCCGACCCGGAGCGGATCGCGGGCAAGCTGCTCTTCAAGGACTCCCCGTTCGCCGGCTGGGTCCAGCAGCACGTCGAGGAGCCCGCGCGCAACGCGCTGTGCGTCGACAGCGCCGCCGATCTCGGCGGCCCGGGCTTCCGGGTCACCCTCGCCGGCCAGACCCGCAACGGGCGCCGTGGCGCCCACGGGCGCAACGACCAGCGCAGCATCATCGGCTTCTCCAGCGAGGACGCGATCGCCGAGATCGACGCCCAGCTGGCCGAGGTGGGGCAGCGGCTCGGCGAGATCGACGGCCGGCTCGCTGAGCTGGGCCGGCGCTCGGGCCTGCTCGACCTCCAGCGCAAGGCGTACGACGCCATCGGCATGGTCCGCTTCGACGACGTCGACGTGGCCGGCAGCGACCGACGGATCGCCGACCTGGAGGAGCGACGGGCAGCCATCCTCGCCTCCGACGACCGGCTCCAGGTGCTGCAGGCGCAGATCGACACCCTGGGCGAGCAGCTCGACGCGGCACGCCAGGAGCGGTTCGCTCTCGACCAGCAGCAGCGCAGGCTGAACACCGACCACGGCGAGCTCGCCGACGCCGAGGACATGATCAAGGACCGGCTTCTCGACGTCGAGAGCGCCGGTGCCGTCGTCCTCGACGACGAACAGGACGCCGCGCTGGCCGCGGACTTCGCCGCCGCGGCGGCCCCGGCCGATCCCGACGACCTCGACCGGTTCCTGGAGAACTCCCAGCGCCTCGGCGATCGGCTGCGCACGGCCCTGGCCGACGCCGAGGCCGAGATCCGGCGCTGCGACGACGATCTGGGCACGATCTTCCGCAGCTACAAGTTCACCTGGGACTCGCCCAACCTCGGCGCGGGAGCCGACTCCTACGCCGACTACGCCCGCATCCTCGACGAGATCCGCGGCAAGGGCCTCGCCGACCGTCGCGCCGAGTGGCGCCGACGGCTCACCGAGTGGAGCGGTCAGGACCTCGTGCCCCTGTTGGGCGCCATGTCGTCCTCGGTGGAGGACATCGAGGACCGGCTGGAGCCGATCAACGCGATCCTGCGCCGCCTCGAGTTCGGGGCGTCCGCCGACCGGCTGCGGATCCGGCTGCGCCGGCTCGCCCCGGCCCATGTGCAGGTCTTCATGAAGGACCTGCGCGCGCTGTCCTCCGGCGCCACGACCGAGCTGAAGGAGGAGGACCTCGAGAAGCGGTTCACCGAGCTCAGCCGGTTCATGGGCCAGCTCCGACGTGGTGCGGGCGACGGGTCCGGGGACCGCGACCGCCTGCTCGACGTACGCCGGCACGTGGAGATCAGCGCCGAGCGCTACGACCACCTCACCGGAGAGTTGCGCGCGACGTACCGGACGCTGGGGGAGAAGTCCGGCGGCGAGAGCCAGGAGCTGGTGGCCTTCATCGTCGGCTCGGCGCTGCGCTTCCGGCTCGGCGACGAGATGCGGTCGCGGCCGCGGTTCGCGCCGGTGTTCCTCGACGAGGGCTTCGTGAAGGCCGACTCCGAGTTCGCCGGCCGCGCCGTGGAGGCCTGGAAGGGTCTCGGCTTCCAGCTGATCGTCGGCGTCCCGCTCGACAAGGTGACCGGCCTCGAGCCGCACATGGACGAGCTGCTCGCCATCACCAAGAACACCACCACGCACCAGTCCTGGATCACGCCGATCACCGACGCGGTGGAGGCACCTCCGGCCTGACCGGCGACCCGATCAGACCGCCTTGCCCGCGAGATCGGTCAGGTGCACCCCATCGGGGCCGGTGACCGTGAGCCAGGTGTCGCCGGCGCCGGGCAGCGGCCGGCCGGCGACGACCATGCAGCTGTCCGGCTCGGTGCCGCACAGGGGCGCCAGAACCGCGCCGTCGAGGTCGGCGGCGTCGAACGGCCTGCGTGCTGAGGATCCGCCACCGGCAGCGGTCATCGACGTGCCGTCCCACATGAGTGTCCGTGGCCCGTCAGGCCCCGGGACGGCGAGCACGGCGTGGTCCTCGAAGAGCACGATCTCGTGCGCCTCGGCCGACCCGGTCTCCTTCACCAGCGCCTCGACCATGGCCGCGGTGCCCTTGGTCGTGAACAGGTCCGCCGTGCCGCTGCCCTTGATGGTGATCTCGGTGCGGCTGGACGACGTGGTGGTCGTGGTGGTGGTCGACGTGGTCGTGCCGCTGTCGCCGTCGAGCGCGTTCACGACCAGCGCCGTGATCCCCGCGCCCGTGCCGCCGAGCACGACCAGGCCTCCGACGACCAGCACCCCGATCCGGCGTCGTACCCGACTGCGCTCGGTGCCCGGGTCGTAGAGCGGGTACGACGGCTCGACGCCGTCGGAACCGCCCTGGGCTCCGTCGTACGAGCGCCACTGGTCGGCCATGGCCCTGATCCTAGGGCTAGGAGTCGAAGCCGAGTCCCAGCCGGTCGAGCGTCCGCAGCCACAGGTTGCGCCGGCCCGTCTCGTCGGCCCGCGCCGATGCCCACCGGGTCAGCTGGATGCCGATCCAGGCGAACGGCTCGGGCGGGAAGGGCAGTGGCTTCTCGCGCACCATCGCCAGCCGGGTCCGCTCGGTCGGCGCTCCCGACAGCAGGTCGAGCATCACGTCCGCGGCGAACCGCGAGGCGCCGACGCCGAGCCCGGTGAACCCCGTCGCGTAGGCCACCCGGCCTCCGTGGGCCAGGCCGTAGAACGCGCAGAAGCGGGTGCAGGTGTCGATCACGCCGCCCCACCGGTGGGAGAACCGCAGGTCGGACAACTGCGGGAAGGTCGCGTAGAAGTGCTCGGCGAGCAGCCGGTGCGTGGCGGTGCGCTGCTCGTGCTCGGGCGCGATCCCGCGCCCGAAGTGGTAGACGGCGTCGTACCCGCCCCACAGGATCCGGTCGTCCGCGGTCAGCCGGTAGTAGTGGAACAGGTTCCCGCTGTCGGCCACGCCGCACCGCCGCGCCCAGTCGATCGCCGCGAGCTGCTCGGCCGTGAGCGGCTCGGTGGCCAGCACGTGGTCGTAGACCGGCACCACCCGCGCCCGCGTCCGGCGCAGCAGCGAGGTGAACACGTTCGTCGCGAGCACCACCTGCCGCGCTCGCACGACGCCCTGGGACGTCGTCACCTCGACCACCCCGCCGCGTCGGCGGAGGCCGAGGACGGCCGTGTCCTCGGCGATCCGGGCGCCGAGGGACTCCGCGGCGTCGGCCAGGCCCCAGGCCAGGCGCGCCGGGTCGACCATGGCGCAGCCCTCGGCGTCGAGCCGGCCCGCGAGATAGGTGGGGGAGTCGACCATGGCGCGCACGGCCGTGGCGTCGAGGAAGCCCGGCACCGACGGCTCGAGCAGGTCGATCTCGTGCGGACGGGTCGCGACGGACAGCTGGCCGGTGCGCTCGAAGTCGCAGGAGATCCGGTACCGCGCGACGGTCGCCTCGATCTCGTCGAGGTTCGTCCGGCCCATCCGGTCGAGGGCGTCGTACTCCTCGGGCCAGCGCTCCTGGCCGTTGGTCTCGCCGTGGGTCAGGCTGGCCTCGCAGAACCCGCCGTTGCGGCCGGTGGCGTGCTCGGCGATGCGGTCGCGGTCGACGACCAGCACCGAACGGTCGCCGTCGCGCTCGAGCGCGCGCAGTGCGGTCCACAGGCCGGTGAACCCGGCGCCGACGACGAGCAGGTCGACCTCGGCGTCGCCCACCGGCGGGCGCGGCGCCGGCCGGGACGGAGCGTCCAGCCACAGGACCCGCGGCGCCGCGGCGTCCGCCCGGTCGTGGGCCTCTCGGGGCGTGAGGGTCATTGCTCGCGCTGACCCCACGGGGCGCCGTACGCCGTCAGCAGGTCGAGGAACGGCACCGCGTCGAACGCCTCGGGACCCAGGACGCCGGTGCCCTGCCAGGCGCCGGTCGCGAGCAGCTCCAGCGCGATGACGGGGTTGACCGCGGTCTGCCAGACCACGCACTGGTGCCCGTACTCGGCCATCGACCAGGCGTTGTCGACCACGTGGTAGAGGTACGTCGACCGCGGACCGGTCGGCTCCCCGTGGGCGTCCTTGCCGGTGCCGGTGACCCACAGGCCGGCGCAGGTCTTGCCGGTCATCCGCGGCCCCACCGTGGCGGGATCCGGCAGCACGGCGGCGACGACGTCGCGTGGGGACACCTCGACGCCTTTGACCCGGACCTTCTCGGTGCGGTCGAGGCCGAGCGTGTGGAGCACCTTGAGGATGGTGATGAACTCCTCGCCGAGCCCGTACTTGAAGGTCGCCCGCCGGCAGTCGACCCACCGCGGCATGAGGAGCACCTCCTCGTGCTCGACATTGACGCACTCGACCGGACCGATGCCCTCAGGGAAGTCGAACACCTCCGGCTCGGAGAACGGGGGAGTCGTGAACCAGCCGCGGTCCCGCTCCCAGATCACCGGCGGGTTGAGACACTCCTCGATCGTGGTCCACATCGAGAACGACGGCGCGAAGATCTCGTTGCCGTCGTCGTCGGTGACCACCAGGTTGGCGCCGTCGCGGGTGCCGAGCTCGTCGATCTCGGAGAACAGGTGGTCGGCCGCATAGCGGGCGAACACGTCCGAGAGCCCGGGCTCCACACCGATGCCGACCAGGGCGAGCCGGCCCGCGGCCTCCCACTGCGAGGCCAGCGCGAACTGCTCGTCGCCGAGCTTCACCCCCGTCCTCTCGTACGGCGTCTCGGGGTGCGGCCGCGAGAGCGACATCGCCATGTCGAGGTAGTCGGCCCCGGCCGCGAACGCCCCCTCGAAGATCGGCATGTCGAACACCGGGTCCACGGCGTTCATCACGTGCGTGATGCCGTGCGTCCGGCACAGGGCGGTCACCGACTCCGCCGAGGAAGCGTCGACCCGCGCGGCGACGTACCGGTCGTCGGTGGCGGCCGCCTGCTCCGCCTTCGCGGGGTCGTAGTCGGCGACCACGATCGCCTCGAAGAAGTCGCGGCGGGCGGCGATCGCGGCGAAGGCGCCGCCCACGCCGCCGGCGCCGACGAGGAGGATGCGCATTCCGGTCATCGGTCGGCTCACGCTCCCGTGTACGACATGACGTGCTTGATGCGGGTGTAGTCCTCGAGACCATACATGGAGAGGTCCTTGCCGTAGCCGGAGTGCTTGAAGCCGCCGTGCGGCATCTCGGAGACGAACGGGATGTGGGTGTTGATCCACACGACGCCGAAGTCGAGCCGGCGCGACATCCGCATCGCCCGGCCGTGGTCGCTCGTCCACACGCTCGAGGACAGGCCGTAGCGCACGTCGTTGGCGAAGCGCACCGCCTGCGCCTCGTCGGAGAAGCGCTGCACGGTGATGACCGGACCGAAGACCTCGTCCTGGATCACCTCGTCGTCCTGGCGCAGCCCGGAGACGACGGTCGGGTCGTAGTAGTAGCCGCCCTCGCCGCCGGCGACCGTGGGCCTGGTGCCGCCGGCCTCGATCCGGGCGTGGTCGGGCAGCCGGTCGACCATGCCGGCGACCCGGGCGAGCTGGTCGGGGTTGTTGAGCGCGCCGTACAGGATGTCGGGGTCGTCGGGCAGCCCGGTGCGCGCGCCGCGAGCCTGCTCGGCGAGCGCCGCCACGAGCTCGTCGTGGACGCCCTCGGCGGCGAGCACCCGGGTGGCGGCCGTGCAGTCCTGGCCGGCGTTGAAGTAGCCCGCGGTCGCGATCGCCTCCGCCGCCGCGGCCACGTCGGCATCGTCGAAGACCACGACGGGCGCCTTGCCGCCGAGCTCCAGGTGGACCCGCTTGAGATCGGTCGCCGCGGACCCGGCGACCTCCATGCCGGCGCGCACCGAGCCGGTGATCGCGACCAGCTGCGGCGTGCGGTGCTCGATCAGGGCGCGGCCCGCGTCGCGGTTGCCGCAGACCACGTTGAGCACCCCGGACGGCAGGAACTCGGCAGCCAGCTCGGCGAGCAGGACGGTGCTCGCGGGCGTGGTGTCGCTCGGCTTGAGCACCACGGTGTTCCCGGCCGCGAGAGCCGGTGCGATCTTCCAGATCGCCATCATCAGCGGGTAGTTCCACGGTGTCACCTGGGCGACGACGCCGATCGGCTCGCGCCGGACCCAGGACGTGTGGTCCTTGAGGTACTCGCCCGCGCTGCGTCCCTCGAGGACCCGGGCGGCACCCGCGAAGAACCGGAATTCGTCGACGCTCGGCGGGAGCTCCTCGTCGGCCGTGAGGCCGAGCGGCTTGCCGGTGTTCTCGGACTCGACCCGGACGAACTCGTCGGAGCGGTCCTCCAGCGCCTGCGCGATCCGGAGCAGCGCCTCCTGACGCTCCTTCGGCGTGGTCTCGCCCCAGGTCTCGAAGGCGCGCTCGGCCGCCCGCATCGCGCGGTCGACGTCCTCGGCGTCGCTGGCGGGCGCGGTGGTGTAGGCGCGGCCGGTCGCGGGGGCGACGACGTCGTAGGTGGCTCCGGAGGCGGCGTCGACGGACGCACCGTCGATGAAGTTGCGCAGGGGGGTCATGGCTGGCGAGCGTAGTCAGCATGTCGACGGCACGGAAGGCCGGGGGCGACGAAATCCGTTGTGATCGTCGTGGATCACAACTGATTCACTTGCTGTTTCGTCGCCGAAAGGTCAAGATGGAGGGGTGGTAGAGACAACGACGCACGACGCCCTCCAGCAGTCCGCCCGGGACCATCTGTGGATGCACTTCACCCGCATGTCGTCGTACGACACCGCGGAGGTTCCGGTCATCGTCCGCGGTGACGGCGCCTACGTGTGGGACGCCCACGGCCGCAAGTACCTCGACGCTCTCGGCGGGCTGTTCGTCAGCCAGCTGGGCCACGGGCGCACCGATCTCGCCGAGGCCGCCGCCAAGCAGGCCGCCCAACTCGCCTTCTTCCCGCTGTGGTCCTACGCCCACCCGACGGCGATCGAGCTGGCCGCCAAGCTCGCGAGCCACGCGCCGGGCGACCTCAACCGCGTCTTCTTCACCTCCGGCGGCGGCGAGGCCGTCGAGTCGGCATGGAAGCTCGCCAAGAACTACTTCAAGCTCGTCGGCAAGCCGATGAAGCACAAGGTGATCAGCCGCGCAATCGCCTACCACGGCACCACCCACGGCGCGCTGTCGATCACCGGTCTGCCGGGCCTCAAGGCGCCGTTCGAGCCGCTCGTGCCGTCGACCTTCCGGGTGCCCAACACCAACATCTACCGCGCACCCGCCTTCCTGGAGGGTGCCGACGGCACGGTCGACCCGGAGGTCTTCGGTCGCTGGGCCGCCGACCAGATCGCGGTCGCCATCGAGAACGAGGGGCCCGAGACCGTCGCCGCCGTCTTCCTCGAGCCCGTGCAGAACGCCGGCGGCTGCTTCCCGCCGCCCCCGGGCTACTTCCAGCGGGTGCGCGAGATCTGCGACCAGTACGACGTCCTGCTGGTCTCCGACGAGGTCATCTGCGCCTATGGCCGGCTGGGCTACATGTTCGGTGCCGAGCGCTACGGCTACCAGCCCGACATCATCACCTCGGCCAAGGGCATCACCTCCGGCTACGCCCCGTTGGGCGCGATGATCGCCAGCGACCGGGTCTATGAGCCGTTCGCCCACGGCACCGAGACCTTCCTGCACGGCTACACGTTCGGCGGCCACCCGGTCTCCACGGCCGTCGCACTGAAGAACTTCGAGATCTTCGAGGAGGAGAAGGTCCTCGAAGGCGTGCGCGAGAACGAGGACGCCTTCCGCGGGACCCTGGCCAAGCTGCTCGACCTGCCGATCGTCGGCGACGTGCGTGGCGACGGCTTCTTCTACGGCATCGAGCTGGTCAAGGACAAGGCCACCAAGGAGACCTTCGACGAGGACGAGTCCGAGCGGCTGCTGCGCGGCTTCCTCTCCAAGGCGCTCTACGACGCGGGCCTCTACTGCCGCGCCGACGACCGCGGCGATCCGGTCATCCAGCTCTCCCCGCCGCTGATCTGCGGCCAGGAGCACTTCGACGAGATGGAGCAGAAGCTCCGTGCCGTCCTCACCGAGGCGGCTGGGCTCCTGTAGCAACCGCTGTTGAGTCGTCGGATCTGACCTGTTGAGTCGTCGGTTCTGACCCGTCGAGTCGTCAGAACTGACCCCGCACCCCGGCAGGTTGTGACCGTTCAACGGGTCACATGTGACGACTCAACGGGTCAGAACCGACGACTCAACGGTCAGACGGCAGCCCGCTTGCGGGTGACCAGCATGTTGCCCACGACCAGGAACAGCGAGATCAGGAACATGACGGTCCCGACCACGTTGACCTGCATCGGGATGCCACGCTGCGCGACGCCCCACACGAACATCGGGAAGGTGACGGTCTGGCCGGCGTTGAGGTTGGTGATGATGAAGTCGTCGAAGGACAGCGAGAAGCTCAGCAACGCCGCGGCGGCGACGCCGGGGAAGACGAGCGGGAAGGTGATCCGCCAGAAGGTCGTCCACTCGCTGGCGTAGAGGTCCATCGCGGCCTGCTCGAGGTTCTGGTCCAGGCCCGACAGGCGGGCTTTGACCGTCACGATGACGAAGGACAGGCAGAACATCACGTGGGCGATGAAGATCGTGACGAAGCCCAGCTGGCCGCCGAAGCCGCCGGCGACGAACAGGGCGAGCAGCGAGGAGCCCATCACGATCTCCGGTGAGGCCATCGGCAGGAAGATCACCGTGTTGGCGACCGAGCGGCCGATGAAGTCATGGCGCACGAGGGCGAAGGCCGCGAGGCTGCCGAGGAGGGTCGCCACCAGCGTGGCGAGCAGCCCGATCTCGATACTGCGGACCACGGCCTCGCACATGCCGTCGGGCTTGCAGGGGTTGGCCCAGTTGCTCCAGGTGAAGTCCCGGAAGGCGTAGACGTTGCGCGACTCGCTGTTGTCGTTGAAGCTCATCAGCATCACGACGGCGATCGGGACGAACATGTAGACCAGCACGAGGAGGCCGGCCGCCAGCACCAGGTGCTCGCCGATCCACCGCCCGGCCCGCTGCAATCCGTTCATACCAGCTCCTCCGTCCCGG
This sequence comes from Nocardioides carbamazepini, assembly GCF_024614185.1. Taxonomy (GTDB): domain Bacteria; phylum Actinomycetota; class Actinomycetes; order Propionibacteriales; family Nocardioidaceae; genus Nocardioides; species Nocardioides carbamazepini. Next base: position 426,035 of record NZ_JAHTLF010000015.1, on the reverse strand, counting down.
CGGTGCGGATGTAGACCATGACCATCGCGACGATGATGGCCATGAGGATCACCGAGAGCGCGCCGGCGGCGGCGTAGTCGCCGGTGCTGGTGAACAGGTTCTGGATCACGTTGCCGACCATGCGCTGGTTGGGGCTGCCCAGCAGTGCCGCGTTGATGTAGTCGCCGGCCGCGGGGATGAAGGTCAACAGGGTGCCCGCCACGACGCCCGGCTTCGAGAGCGGCAGCGTCACCTTGAGGAAGCCGCGGGTCGGTGAGGCGTAGAGGTCGCCCGCGGCCTCGATCAGCCGCCCGTCGATCTTCTCGAGGCTGGCGTAGAGCGGGAGGACCATGAACGGCAGGAAGTTGTAGACCAGCCCGGCGATCACCGCGACCGGCGTCGCGAGGAGCCGGCCGTCGTCGCCCAGCAGCTGCAGGAACTGGAGCGTGTCGACCACGAACCCGTCGTCGGCCAGGATCAGCTTCCACGACAGGGTGCGGACCAGGAAGCTGGTGAAGAAGGGTGCGATCACCAGGACGAGCAGCAGGGTGCGCCACTTCCCGGCCTTGAGCGCGATCGCGTACGCGAGGACGTAGCCGAGCACCAGGCAGATCGCGGTCGCGACGGCGGCGTACCACAGCGACCGGACCAACGGCTCCCAGAACTGCTGGAGCGCGTCGACGAAGTTCGCGAAGTGGTAGTCGACGTCGTACCCCGTCAGCACCGAGCCCTCGGGATCGAAGAGGCTGGTCGCGAGCAGCGAGTAGAACGGGATGACGAAGAAGAGCGCGAGCCACAGGCCCGCGGGCAGCATCAGCCAGTAGCCGGTGAACCGCCCGCGCCGCATCAGGACTCCTCGACGACGCCGGCGTTGACGTCCTGGCTCGCCGGCAGCAGGAACGCGAACTCCGGGCGCCAGGACACGTCCACCTTGGTGCCGGTCGCGAGGACGGGGCGGCGGCCGGTGTTCTGCTCGAAGGACATCAGCTCCTGGCCCCAGGGCATCATGACGAGGTACTGGGTGCTGACGCCGACGAAGCTGACGTCGGTGATGACGCCGCCGGTCAGGTGGTTGCCCGGGGCGTCGAGCGGCTCGCCGAGCGGCTCGACCAGAACCTTCTCCGGGCGGATGCCGACCCAGCCGTCGCCGCTGCGGACGTGCGCCCGGTCTGCCAGGATCGAGACCTGGGTGCCGTGCATGTCGACCCGGACGACGTCGCCGTCGGTGCTGGAGACGGCGCCGGCGATCAGGTTCGACTGCCCGAGGAAGTTGGCGACGAAGGTGGTGCGGGGGTTCTCGTAGAGCTCGGCGGGGGAGCCCATCTGCTCGATGACGCCGCTGTTCATGACCGCGATCGTGTCGGCCATCGTCATCGCCTCCTCCTGGTCGTGCGTGACGTGCACGAAGGTGAGGCCGACCTCGGTCTGGATCCGCTTGAGCTCGATCTGCATCCCCCGGCGCAGCTTGAGGTCGAGGGCGCCGAGCGGCTCGTCGAGCAGGAGGACCTCGGGCCGGTTGATCAGCGCCCGCGCGAGGGCGACGCGCTGTTGCTGGCCGCCCGACATCTGGGGCGGCTTCTTGCGCGCCTGGGCCTCGAGCTCCACCAGAGCGAGCATCTCCTGCACCTGCTTGTCGACGTCCTTGACCTTGCGCCGGCGCAGGCCGAAGGCCACGTTCTCGTGGATGTCGAGATGGGGGAAGAGCGCGTAGTTCTGGAAGACGGTGTTCACCGGGCGCCGGTACGGCTTCTCGTAGGTGATCTCGTCGGCGCCGAGATGGATCGTCCCGGACGTCGGTGTGTCCAGGCCGGCCACCATCCGCAGCGTGGTCGTCTTCCCGCACCCCGAGGGGCCGAGGAGGGCGAAGAAGGTGCCCGCGGGGATCTCCAGGTCGAGCGAGCGCACGGCCGTGAAGGTGGCGAACTCCTTGGTGAGCGCGGTGAGCCGGAGACTCCGCCCCTCTCCCTGCAACCGGTCGGATGCGCGGTGGGCCGCGCCGTCAGCCGCCAATGACATCGGCGAAATCTCCTTCGTAGGCGCGGATCTGGAACTCCTCGAGTGCCATGAACGAGTGCATCGTCTTCAGCGACTCGGCGGACGGGAAGATCAGCTGGTTGTCGACGAGGCTCGGGTCGACCTTCTCCATCGCCTCCTGGGCGCCCTTGACCGGGCAGATGTACCAGACGTACGCCGCGAGCTTCGCGGCCACCTCGGGCTCGTAGTAGTAGTTGATCCACTCCTCGGCGTTGCCCTGGTGGCTGGCGAGGTTGGGCACGAGCATGTTGTCGGACCAGATCATCTGGCCCTCCTCCGGCGAGACGAACACCAGATCCTCGTTCTCGGCCGCCGCGACGTCGCCGGACCACGCCTCGCAGGCCAAGATGTTGCCGGCCGAGAGGTCCTGGATGTAGTCGTTGCCGGTGAACGCGCGGATCTGGCCGTCGTTGCGGGCCTTGCGCAGCCGGTCGATGGCGTTGTCCCAGTCGTCCTGGTCGAAGTCGGCCGGATCGACGCCCTGGGCGAGCATGATCAGGCCCATCGTGTCGCGCATCTCGGTGAGCAGCGAGATCCGTCCGCGCAGGTCGTCGCGCGAGAGCAGCTCCTCGAACGAGCGGACCTCGTCGACCTTCGACTTGTTGTAGGCGATGCCGGTCAGGCCGCTCTGCCACGGGGCGGAGTACGTGCGCTCCGGGTCCCAGCCGACACCGGTGAGCGAGTCGATCAGGTTGGCGTGCAGGTTGGGGACCTTCGCCTTGTCCAGCGGTTGGATCCAACCGACCTGGATCATCCGCGCCGCCATCCAGTCGGTGAGCATGAACAGGTCGCGCTTCGAGGACTGGCAGGACCCCAGCTGGTTGACCACCTTCGCGAAGAACTCGAGGTTGTCGTTGACGTCGGCGGTGTAGCTCACCTGGATGCCGGTGCGCTCCTGGAACTCGGTGAGCGTCGAGACGTAGTCGCCGTCGTCCTCGTCGATGTAGCCGGGCCAGTTCGAGACGACGAGCCGCCGGTCGGACGCGGACAGGTCGCGGGTGCGGCAGGAGGCCGGATCCTGCTTGCGGTCCGGCGTACCGAACAGCGGGAGGACGCCGAGACTGGCGCCACCGGCCAGGAGCCCGGCACCCCCGCGGAGTGCCGCTCTGCGACTCAGACGGGCAGAGACCACCGATTGCCACCTCCCTGGAATAGAACCACGCGATCGTGACATGACCCAGGTCACATGACAAGCGATTCCGAAGGGATGTTAGGTGATTGCAACGAAATCCGTACCTGCCTAGGATCGAGTCGTGCCCAAGCCGAAGCCGACGCCGCTCGACGACGTCTCGAAGGCGATCATCGCCGAGCTCCAGGAGGACGGCCGCCGCTCGTACGCCGCCATCGGCAAGGCGGTGGGTCTCTCCGAGGCGGCCGTGCGGCAGCGGGTGCAGCGGCTCGTCGACAGCGGCGTGATGCAGATCGTCGCCGTCACCGATCCCACCGAGATCGGGTTCGCGCGACAGGCCATGATCGGCATCCGCGCCTCCGGCGAGCTCGAACCGATCGCCGACGCCCTCGCCGAGGTGAAGGAGGTCGACTACGTCGTCATCACCGCCGGCTCCTTCGACCTGCTCGCCGAGGTGGTCTGCGAGAGCGACGCGCACCTGCTCGAGATCCTCTCCGGCCGGGTCCGCACCATCCCGGGGGTGCTGTCCACCGAGACGCTCGTCTACCTCAAGCTCCGCAAGCAGACCTACTCGTGGGGAGTTCGCTGAGCGCCGTCCGGCGACGGCGGCTGAGCCGCCACCGGCGAGCGCGGTCGCCCGGAATCGGTAGGGTCGGCGCATGAGTGCTGACGTGCGAGCCGATGCCGTCGAGCACTTCGTCGGGATCGACCTCGCCTGGGGCGAGCGCAGGCCGACCGGTGTGGCGGTCGTCGACGGCGACGGGAGGCTGCTGACGGTCTCGGCGGCGCAGACCGACGACGAGATCGTGGCCGCCCTGACGCCGTACGTCGAACGCGCGTGCCTGGTGGCGATCGACGCACCGATCGTGGTCGCCAACGCGACGGGCAACCGGCCCGCGGAGGCGGCGCTCAACAAGGACTTCGCACGCTTCGACGCGGGTGCCCACCCGTCCAACACCGGCAAGCCGGAGTTCAGCGAGCAGCCCCGCGCCGCCCGGATCGCCGCGCTGCTCGGACTCGACATCAACCCGCGCTCGCGGCGCCCGCGGCGCGCGATCGAGGTCTACCCCCATCCGGCGACGGTCGTCCTGTTCCGGCTCGGCCGCACGCTCAAGTACAAGAACAAGCCCGGCCGTGACCTCGAGCAGCTGCGCGCCGAGCTGCTCGTCCTGCTCGGCCTGGTCGAGGGGCTGGCCGTCGCCGAGCCGCCGCTGCACGTCGACGGCCTCCCGGCGTGGGCGGCGCTGCGGTCGGCGGCGGAGACGGCGACGCGCAAGAGCGAGCTGCGGGTGGTGGAGGACCAGGCCGACGCCGTGGTGTGCGCCTACGTCGCGCTGTTCGCCGAGCGGCGGCCCGACGACACCACGACGTACGGCGACCTCGAGACCGGCTACATCGTGACGCCCACACTTCCGGACGGCCTCCTGCCGGCCCCGCGGCCGGCGCGGGATCCCGCCGCGGCGCCCGACATCGGTGCCGCCGTGCGCCGGTACGCCGAGCTGCAGCCCGGGTTGCGGGACGTGACCGAGGGCTTCGTCCGGCTGATGAACTCGATCCTCGACGAGGCCGGCATCAACTACCTGACCGTGACCGGCCGGACGAAGAGCGTGTCGTCCTTCGCGGCCAAGGCCGCCCGCACCCTCGGCGGCCGCCCGCTCTACACCGACCCGTTGCGCGAGATCACCGACCAGGTCGGCGTGCGGGTGATCACCTACGTGCAGAGCGACGTCCAGGCAGTGGTCGACCTCCTCGGCGATCAGGTCGTGGTCCACGACGACCGGGACATGGGGCAGGAGACGGCCAGCGAGGGGCGGTTCGGCTACTCCAGCCGCCACCTCATCGTCGGGCTCGACCCCGCCCGCGCCGGCGACGAGGACACCGACCCGCTCCAGGGCCATCAGGCGGCGATCCAGATCCGGACCGTGCTGCAGCACGCCTGGGCCGAGTTCGAGCACGACACCCGCTACAAGGGCGCGGTGCCGGCCGAGCACGTCCTGGAGCTCGACCGCCGGTTCACGCTCGCCGCGGGCCTCCTCGAGCTCGCCGACCGTGAGTTCTCGATGATCCGGGACCTGCTGCGCGACGGGCCGACCGAGGCCGACGACGCGGAGGAGGACGAGGACGACGACCCGCGGATGAGCCCGCGCGAGCTGGCCGCCTTCCTCGCCGGCCAGTACTCCGACGCCGGCTGGTCGCGCACCGACCACTACACGTGGATCTCCGCCTTGGTCCTCGAGCTCGGCATCACCTCGCTCGCCGCCCTCGGCGACTCTCTGCGCTCCGTCGACGACGACGCGCTGCGCGAGCGGATGGGCTACCGCTACCCGCCCGGCGCCGTCCGCCGTCTCGACGACGCCCTGCTGTGGGTGTACGGCGAGCGGTACGTCGAGCTGCACGGCAACGCCCACCGCGTGCCGGCCCTGCGGACGCGGCTGGCGCGGATGCGCGCCGACGACTGAGGCGGGGAGTCGCGCTCAGACGTCGGTGCTCAGACGTCCGCGGGCCGCTCGTTGTAGGCGCCGGCGAGCTCCTGGCCGGTCAGCGCGTGGATCGCGGCCATGATCTCGTCCGTCGCCTCGCGCCGGGCCCGGCCGGGAGCGAGGCCGTCGAAGCGCCCGGTGAAGTCGATCGGCTCGCCGAAACGCACCGTCACCTTCGCCCGGCGCGGCCAGGTCGCGTCGGGCGGCTGCAGCTCGGCGGTGCCGAGCAGCCCGACCGGAACGACGGGTACGCCTGCCGTCAGGGCCAGCTGCGCGACGCCGGTGCGGCCCCGGTAGAGCCGTCCGTCGCGGGAGCGGGTGCCCTCGGGGTAGATCCCGAACGCGTCCCCGCGACCCAGCACGTCGAGCGCCACGTCGAGCGAGTTCAGCGCCGCCCGGGTGTCGGTGCGGTCGACCGGCACCATGCCGAGACCTTCGAACCAGGCCCTGCAGAGCCGCCCGCGGATGCCGGAGCCGGTGAAGTACTCGGCCTTCGCGAGGAACACGACCTTGCGGGGCGCGACGATCGGGATCACCACGCTGTCGGCGAAGCTCAGGTGGTTGCTGGCGAGCAGCACGGGCCCGGACGGCGGCACGTTCTCGATGCCCTCGATGGTCGGGCGCCACAGGGCGCGCGCCAGCGGAGGAACCGTCGTGTGGAGGACCTCGTAGAGCACGGGGTCAGCCTAGTGCCGGGTTCCCTTGCCCACCGCCCGACCCGGAGTGGGGCGTTCACCTCGTTGCGGAGTGTCTGGCCGTGGAGCCGTTTCCCCAGTCCGTGGGATGTCCACCGGCGCCTCGCCGAGGATCGTGGGTGCCCCAGGGGAGGCGTCTGGAGGTCAGCATGACCAGGTGGTGTGGGCCCGGCGAGGCCGAGTACGACGAGCAGCGCGGGCTGTTCAACGCGATGATCGACAAGCGACCGCGGGTCATCGCGGCCTGCACCGGCCCCTCGGACGTCGCGGAGGCGCTCGATCGCGCCGCACGCGACGGGCTCGCGGTCGCCGTACGCTCGGGCGGGCACTCGGTGGCGGGGCAGTCGACCAACGACGACGGCCTGGTGGTCGACGTACGTCCGATCAAGGGCGTCGAGATCGATGTGACGGCCCGCCGCGCGCGGGTCGGCGGTGGCTGCACGTGGGCCGAGTTCGACGCAGCGGCCCAGGAGCACGGACTGGCCACCACCGGTGGCCGGGTGTCCACCACCGGGGTCGCGGGGCTGACGCTCGGCGGCGGCTCGGGGTGGCTGGAGCGCCAGTACGGCCTCAGCTGCGACAACCTGCTGGCGGTCGAGCTCGTCACGGCCGACGGCCGCGAGGTCCGCGCCGACGAGCACCAGCACCAGGACCTGCTCTGGGCGAGCAAGGGTGGCGGCGGCAACTTCGGCGTCGTGACCGCGCTGGAGTTCCGGCTGCACCCGGTCGGGCCCACCATCCTCGGTGGGCTGCTGGCCTGGCCGCTCGCTCAGGGCGTCGCGGTGGCCCGGGCGTTCCGGGACTGGGCGGACGACGCCCCCGACGAGCTCGGCAGCGGCTTGGTCGTGCTGAGCGGTCCGCCGGAGGAGTTCATCCCGCCGCACCTGCAGGGCGAACCGCTGATCGCGATCGCGGTCTGCTGGAACGGCGACCGGGGTGTGGGGGAGGACCTGGTGCAGGTCATGCGCGACCTGTCCCCGGAGGTCGACCTGGTCGGCCCGATGCCGTACGCCCAGCTGCAGTCGATGATCGACGACCCGCCGGGCCTCCGTCAGTACTGGAGCGCCGACTACCACGACTCGTTCCCCGACGCCGCCCTCGACGTCTTCCTCGACGCCGGCGCGCGCCGTCGCTCTCCACTGACCCAGCACCTCCTCCTTCCCTGGGGCGGCGCCGTCGCCCGGGTCGACACCGACTCCACCCCGTTGACCCAACGTGGCGCCCGCTGGGTCAGCCACCCCTTCGCGACCTGGGAGGAGGCGGCCGACGACGACGCCAACATCGCCTGGGTCCGGGAGTACCGCCGGGCCAACGCCCCCTTCACCACGGGCGGCGTCTACCTCAACTTCATCGGCGACGAGGGCGACGAGCGCATCAGGGCCGCCTTCGGCCCCGAGAAGTACGAGCGCCTCGTCGCCATCAAGTCGGAGTACGACCCCGACAACGTCTTCGCCGGCAACCAGAACATCCGTCCCCGAGCCACCGTCTGAGCAGAGGAGAGGCACATGTCCGACAAGCAGAGCATCGACAGCCCCCACGAGCGCCGCCCGTTCCAGGACCACGGTCAGATGGACGTCGTCACTCTCGGCGCCTTCACCCTCGGCCGCGGCACCTTCGAGCCCGGCTGGCGCTGGTCGAACGACGTCAAGCCCATCGCCGGCACCGACTCCTGCCAGGTCCACCACACCGGCATCTGCGTCTCCGGCCGGATGACGATCAAGCCCGACGCCGGCGACGAGTTCGACATCGGCCCGGGCGACGTCATCGACCTCGACCCCGGCCACGACGCCTGGACCGTCGGCGACGAGGCCTGCGTCATCCTCGACACCGGCGTGGCGGCGTACGCGAAGCCGAGCTGATGGCTGGTGGTGCTGGCCGACGACTTCGCCGAGGCGCCCTGTCTGGCTCCTTGGTCAGCCCCTCTGGTGAGCGAGCGTGAGCGAGGCGAGCTCGGTGGCGGCGATCAACGCCGTCGCGATCGCGAGGCTCAGGGGGGCGCGTCCACCTCGGTGGCGTGCCCGGTCGCGGGTTCCTGCGTCGTGGTCGTAGCGCGCTCGGCTCTCGGCGAAGACCCAGAGACCCAGGATGAGCGCGGCCGCCAGCGGGAGAACCGCGGCCAGCCCGAGGGCGTCGACGGTGAGCCGGGCCATGATCGCCGCGCCGGCGACGAGTGAGAGCGAGGTGCGCTGCCAGCCCAGAGCGGTGCGCTCGTTCGCTTCTCCGGGATCGCCGATTGCTCGGCTCATGGTGTGTTGTCGAGACCTGCAGCCATGAGCCCCACGGCCGCGACGACCACGACGATGACGAACAACGCGCCGAAACCGAAGTGTGGCAGGGGCTCGCCGCGACGAATGGCTCGTTCGGCTCGGGCCCATCGGATCCAGGCCGCCAGCGCAGAGAGCAATCCCAGGGCTGCCAGGAGCACCGCGATCGCGTACTGGGCGATGCTCGGGATCGAGAGCTCGACGACGTCGAGGGCGACCCCGGCTGCGAGCAATGCGAGAGACGTGCGGACCCAGGCGAGAAAGGTGCGCTCGTTCGCAAAGCTGAACCGGTAGTCGGGCTCCACGCCTTCGTCGTAGACCCAGCCCGGCCACCTGCCGTCCTTGCCCCTCGGCCGGGCAGTCTCGTCCGTCCGTGATGCTGCCGAGGCGCGGCCTGGTCGTTTCATGACCGGTTGAACACCGCCTTCTGCTTGGCGGCGAAGGCGGCCACGGCGGCGATATGGTCGGCCGTGATCCCGCATGCCTTGTGGCGGCGGATCTCGGCGGCCATAGAGTCCTCCAGCGTCTGGTCGGCGGCGTCGACCAGGTTCTGCTTGATCGCGGCGAGTGCTCCCCGCGGCCCGTCGGCGAGCCGCCTGGCGAGGGTGGTGGTGGCGGCCGAGAGCTCCTGCTCGGTGCAGAGCCGGTCGAGCAGGCCGAGGTCGGCGGCCGCCTGCGCGTCCACACGCGGGTTGAGGAACAGCAGCTCGCGCGCCTTCGCCGGGCCGACGAGTCGCTGCAACAGCCAGGCGACGCCGAAGTCGCCGGAGAGGCCGACCGACGCAAAGGCGGTGACCATGAGCGCGCGAGCGCTTCCGACGCGCAGGTCCGCGGCCAGCGCCAGGCCCAGGCCCGCGCCCGCGGCGGCACCGGGGAGCGAGGCGACGACGGGGGTCCGGGCGCGGTAGAGCGCGCCCACGGTGAGCTTCTGGTGCTCGAGCTGCTCCGCGACGGCCGTCGGGTCGATCTCATCCGCCCCGCCGCCCTCGCCGCCACTGTCGTGGAAGTCGAGCACGTCACCCCCGGAGCAGAAGGCGCCACCGGCGCCGGTGATCACGAGGCAGCCGACCTCGGGATCCTCGTCCAGCAGAGGGATCGCCCGGCCCAGAGCCTCCACCATCTCGTGAGACAGCGCGTTGCGGCGCTCGGGCCGGTTGAGCGTGAGGGTGCCCACGCCCTCATCAACGCTGGCCAGGAGGTGGTCCGTGCCGGTCTCGATGGTCGTCATCGGTTCCCTTCTCGATCCGTCGTGGCACTTAGTCGAACCCGGATTCAACTTCATTTGTCGTCCGATCACAACCCGAAGACCGGCAGGGGCGGGGCGCCGCCATCGGTCCCACGCCCGGGAGATACGACGAGACGCGACGACAGTGCTGCGGAGGTCCGGCGTCCTGGTTCGGGGTCACGCCACGTGTGAGCGCGCCGCGCCGGAGGCTGGCGGGCGCGGAGTCGAGGAGGCCACGCAGGCATGGGGGTGGACTCCGGGGAAGCTGGGGGGTATGTGACGCTAGACGCACTTGAGTTCGGATTCAACACGAATCTCTCGAATCCGAGACAACCGTCAGCAGCTCTTGACGTCCGTACTTGAATATGAGTTCATGTTTGAGCCCGGTGACCCACGACACATGGTGAGGGCTCGGCATCAGTCTTAGCTGCACCCCCCAAGGTGCCCCGGAAGGAACCCCATGTTGAGAAACCCCAAGCATCGCCTCGCGCCGCTCGTCGTCGCGGGTTCACTGGCACTCGCCGCATGCGGGGGAGGAGCCGGAAGCGCCGACCGGACCCCGACCGGCAAAGCCCAGCAGGGCGGCGAGCTGACCGTGGCAACCGAGATCGCTTGGACGACCGATCCGAACGATGCCACCACGTTCAGCAGCTGGACCGCGAGCCAGGCGATCTATGACAGGCTCGTGTACGCCCAGCCCGACGGCACCGTTGAGCCCGGGCTCGCGGAATCCGTCGAGATGTCCGACGACGGCCGGCGCTACACGGTGAAGATGCGTCCTGGCACCACCTTCCACGACGGAACCCCTGTCGACGCCGAGGCCGTCAAGATCAGCCTCGACCGGGTGCGGGATCCCAAGGCGCCGTCCACCAGTGCGGCCTACTTCGCATCCGTGGACACCGTCGAGGTGGTCGATGGACGCACCGTCCAGATCAACATGAAGAGCCCCGACGTCGCATTTCTCCGGCTCGGGCTCGGTGGCGTGGCGTCCGGGATCGTCTCGCCGACCGCTCTGGAGAAGTACGGCGACAAGATCGACCAGAACCCGGTGGGCGCTGGGCCCTTCAAGTTCGTGCGCGAGAACCCCGGCGACGAGTTGGAGCTGGAGCGGTTCGACGACTACTACGTCCCCGAGCGGCCCTACCTCGACAAGGTGACCTTGAAGTTCATCCCTGACGCGCAGGCGCGGTACGCGAGCCTCACGTCGGGAGCCGTGGACGTCATCCACAACATCGACCCGAAGAGCATCAAGAGCGCCGAGGGCAACGATTCCGTCGTGGTCAGCCACCCGTCGGGTTTCGGCAACAACATGATCTCGCTGAACAACACGCGCGCCCCGTTCGACGACGTGCGAGCACGTGAGGCGGTGTGTGCCGCCACGGACGCCGATGCGATCAATCAGGCCGTCAACCTCGGGGTCTACGGCACGGACATCAGCTCGCCGTTCGGACCGGACCATCCCTTCGGTCCCGCCGAGACCCCCGCGGGATATGTGTCCTATGACCTCGACCGTGCCAAGGAGCTGGTCGACGAGCTCGGAGGGCTCGACGTCACACTGACTGTCGCGTCCATCTCGAAGTCTCTCGGGGACGCCATCATGGCGCAGTGGAAAGCAGCAGGCATCGATGTCACAGGCGAGGCCGTCGAGACGACGACGGCCATCGAGCGGGCAACGAGTCTGGAGTACGAGGCGATGCCGTATCGCTACCAGGGCGATGTCGAGCCGGACCGCAACGTCGCGAACACCTTCGTCGAGGGTGCGTTCTTAAACACCACCGGCTATGCGGACCCGGAGGTCGGAGGGCTCATCCGGGAGGGACGTCAGGAGACGGACGAATCTCGACGCAAGGAGATCTACGCCGGGATCTCGGACAAGCTGGCAGAGGCGACCCCGATGTGCTGGCTCTTCTCCAACGACCTTCCCCAGGCGTGGCGTTCACACGTGGGCGGCATCCCAGACGCCCCTGACGGCCGGACGGTGTTGAGCGACGCCTACGTGACCGAATGACATCTCGAGCTGACCTGAAGGACACACGGTGCGCTACCTCGTTCTGAGAGCTGCCCAGCTGGTCGTCGTGGTGTTCGGAGTCACGGTTGTCTCCTTCGTTCTCCTCCACCTCCTCCCCGGGGACGTCACGACGACGGTCCTCGGGGAGGGGGCCAGCCCGGAGGCCAAGGCGGCGTTGCGAGCGGAGCTCGGTCTGGACGACCCGCTGTTGTCTCGGTACTGGGAGTGGCTCACGAGCGCAATGCGCGGTGATCTGGGGGATTCCCTCACCATGGGCTACCCGGTGACCGAGTTGATCCGGCTCCGCCTGCCTGTCACGTTGGAGCTGGCTGTCGTGACCCTGTCGGCCTCCGTCCTGCTCGCCATCCCCACTGCGTTGGTGGCTGCTCGGTTCCGGAACCGGTGGCAGGACAAGGTCTTGAGCATGGGTGCCTACGCCGGCATCGCGGCGCCGCCGTTCTTGGCCGGGATCCTGCTCATCTACGTCTTCTCCGTGAAGCTGGGCTGGCTGCCGGCGACAGGATGGAACCCATGGTCGGAGGGACTTGTGGCCCATGTGCGAACGCTGGTCATGCCGGTGGCGTCCCTGCTGTTCGTCGAGGCAGCCATCTTCATGCGAGTCCTCAGGTCTGACCTCGTGGCCCAGCTGAGCGACGAGGAGTACCCCCTCGTGGCTCGGGCCAAGGGAGCCACCATGCGCTCGGTGATGATCAGGCACGTCCTGCGCAACTCCCTCCTGCCGTTCGTGACGATCGTCGGACTCCAGTTCGGCGTGCTGCTCGGGGGCGCCGTGATCGTCGAGCACCTCTTCGCCCTGCCTGGGCTGGGCGAGCTGCTGGTGTCCTCGATCTACCAGCGAGACGCCACGACCGTTCAAGGAATCGTGATGTTCATCGCGATCGCCTTCGTGCTGATCAACGCGCTGGTCGACCTCCTTTACCGATTCATCGACCCCAGGGTGAAGCAGCATGGCTGACACCACGACCGCGAAGCGGGCACGATCCGCGGGAGCCCCCTCCGCATTCGCCCAGAACCGCGCGATGCTCGTGCCGGCGGGAGTGCTGGTGCTTCTCGTCCTCGCCGTGACTCTCGGCCCCTTCTTGTTCAATCTCCCGGACCCTGAGCGCCAGACGCTCGCTGATGCACGCCTCGCTCCGCTGAGTCCGGGTCATCTGCTGGGGACCGACGGTCTGGGGAGGGACGTCCTCTCCCGAGCGCTCGACGGCGGACGGGTCTCACTGCTCGTCGGGTTCTCCGCCGTTGCGATCGGGTTCATCGTCGGGGGCCTGCTCGGAGTGACTGCTGGCTTCCTCGGTGGGAAGGTGGACGCGGTCATCAGCAGGCTCACGGAGATCTTCTTGGCATTCCCCTCGCTGATCCTGGCACTCGCGATCGCGACATTCCTCGGCCCGAGCGTGCGGAACATCGTGCTGGCGATCTGCTGTCACACCGTTCCCGCCTACGTTCGACTGGCTCGCGCCAACGCCATCAAGATCCGCAACAGTGACTTCGTCGTCGCTGCGTCCTTGGCGGGAGCCAACGTGGGTTACACGCTCAGGCGGCACATCGTTCCTCTTGTGCTCCAGTCCCTGTTGGCCTACGGCCTCCTGGCGACAGGCACCGCGATCGTCATCGAGTCGAGCCTGTCGTTCCTGGGTCTGGGTGTGCGTCCGCCGCAGTCGACGTGGGGCAACATGCTCGCGGACGGCAAGACCGAGCTGGCGATGGCCTCCCACGTTGCCTTCGTGCCCGCCATCCTCTTGTTCCTGACCGTTCTCAACCTGAATCTCGTGGGAGAGGGACTGCGGATGCGCGCCGACCGGAAGGTGGGTGCCGCATGAGTGACGTGGTGGTCGCGATCGAGGACCTGCACGTGGCCTTCTCGACTCCGCGTGGAGAGGTCCGGGCCCTGCGCGGGGTGAGCCTCGAGGTGCGCGCCGGCCGGATGGTGTGCCTCATCGGAGAATCCGGGTCGGGCAAGTCGGTCACTGGTCGCGCACTGATGGGGCTGCTCCCGGCGCACAGTGCGCGCATCGGTCCGGGCTCGATGCGGTTGCACCAGGAGGAGCTCCTCGGGAAGTCCGAGTCGGCCATGCGGAGCATCCGAGGACGGAGGATCGCGATGATCTTCCAGGACCCGAGCAGAGCGCTCAACCCCACGAGACGCATCGGCGACCAGGTCGGGGAGGCCATCAAGATCCACTTTCCCGACCGCCGTGCTTCAGCCGTGCGGGCCAAGGTGCTGGAACACCTGGACTCGGTCAAGCTGCCTGACGCGGCACGTGTCGCGAAGAAGTACCCGCACGAGCTCTCGGGAGGGATGCGTCAGCGGGTCGCGATCGCCATGGCCCTCTCCGCCGAGCCTGAGGTACTGGTGGCGGATGAGCCGACGACGGCGCTCGACGTGACGACGCAGGTCCAGATCCTCGATCTGCTCCGCAGCCTTCAGCGTTCCCGTGACATGTCCGTGCTGCTCATCACCCACGACATGGGCGTCGCGGCCCACTACGCCGACGATGTCGCGGTCATGTACGCCGGACGGGTGGTGGAGCGCGCGCCGGCAGCCGAGCTGTTCGCGGATGTCGAGATGCCGTACACGCAGGCCCTGCTGGAGTCCCTGCCGTCGGCACGCGCAGGCAGAGGGGCGTTGCAGACGATCCCTGGCGGTCCTCCGGACCTGGCGCTGGGTATCAGTGGGTGCGCCTTCGCCCCACGGTGTCGGTTCGTCACGAGTCAGTGCAAGCAGCAGCCAGTCACGCGCGAGGTTGCCGGAGACCACGTCTTCGAGTGCTGGCACCCCGTCGGGAAGGAGTCGAGATGAGCGCCCATACGGCCCACCAGGAGCTCGGCGAGGTGGTCCTGCAGGTCAAGGACCTGCGACAGCTCTATGGCCGTGGGAAGCGAGCCTTCCACGCGGTGGACGGGGTCTCGTTCACCGTGTTCCGTGGGGAGACATTGGGGCTCGTGGGAGAGAGCGGGTGCGGCAAGTCGACGACGGCGCGTGCCGTCCTCGGTATCAGGCCTCCTACCGCAGGCAGTGTCACGTTGGGCGGTGCGGAGCTCACCACCCTCCGCGGCCGTGCGTTGAGGGAAGCGCGCTCGTCGATGCAGCTGGTCTTCCAGGACCCCTACAACTCTGTCAATCCTCGGTGGACGGTGCGACAGGTGGTGGCCGAGCCCCTGCGTCTGGCCCGCTGGACCAGCTCCAGGGCCCGCACCCGGGTGGATGAGCTCCTGGACCTGGTCGGGCTCGACCCGGCACGGTTCGGCGACCGGTCGGCCCGGCAGCTCTCAGGGGGGCAGGCCCAGCGCGTCGGGATCGCCCGAGCTCTCACCACGGACCCGGAGCTCCTCGTCTGTGACGAGGCGGTCTCTGCCCTCGATGTGTCGGTCCAGGCCCAGATCCTCAACCTGCTGGACCACCTGAAGCGGGAGCTCTCCCTCACCACGCTGTTCATCTCCCACGACCTCGGTGTCGTCCGCCACGTCAGTGACCGGGTGGCCGTGATGTACAAGGGAAGGATCGTCGAGACGGGGGAGTCCGACCAGATCTTCGAGAACCCCCAGCACCACTACACCTCCCTCTTGTTGCACTCGGTCCTGGAGGTTGGTGTGGAGCCCGGCTCGGCGACTCGGCGCCCGATCGAAGTCCAGACGCCCCAAGGCGACCCCGCCGGGTGCCTGTTCGCGCCGCGCTGCCCGGGCGCCCGCGACATCTGCAGAACCACGGAGCCCGAGCTGACTCCGATTTCCCCCAGCCACGCCGCTGCTTGCCATTTTCCGACAGGCGTCGTCGACACGACGAGAAGGAGTACATCCCAGTGACCAAGCTCGACCGCACGGTTCTCCCCATTCCGGACGAGGTGCTGCAACAGCTGCCGACTCGCTCCGGCGCCTTGAACCTCGAGTCGGTTGCGGCACCGGAGGGCGCTCCCAATGTGGTGATCGTGCTGATCGACGATATGGGATTCGGTGCCACATCGGCATTCGGTGGGCCGTCCCAGTCACCGACTGCTGAGGAGCTGGCCGGCTCAGGGCTCCGGTACACGCGATTCCACACCACGGCTCTCTGCAGTCCCACCCGTCAGGCTCTGATGACAGGTCGCAACCATCACGCCGTCAACATGGCCTCGATCACCAACCTGGCCACACCGGTTCCCGGCTACACCTCAGTACGACCGAGGAGTGCCGCGACCCTGGCCGAGGTCCTCCGCCTGAACGGGTACAACACCGGGGCGTTCGGCAAGATGCACCAAACACCCCCGTGGGAGGTCAGCCCGGTCGGGCCATTCGACCGCTGGCCCACCGGTGAGGGGTTCGAGCGGTTCTACGGCATCGTCGCGGGGGAGGCCAACCAATATGCCCCGCTGCTGTACGACGGCACCACGCCGGTCTCGCCGCCGAAGGATGCGAGCTACCACTTCAGTGAAGACATCGTGGACAAGTCGATCGAATGGGTCCAGACCCAGAAGGTGCTGGCACCGCAGAAGCCGTTCTTCCTCTATCTCTCGTTCGGCGCGACACATGCTCCGCACCATGTGCCCCGCGAGTGGATCGAGAAGTACCGCGGTCGGTTCGACCAGGGCTGGGACGCCGAGCGCGAGCGCATCGTCGCGCACCAGCGGGAGCTCGGAGTCGTCCCGCCCGACTGTCCGCTGACCTCACGTCATGACGAGATCCCCGCATGGGAGGACCTGACGGACGACGAGCGAACGGTCGCGGCCCGGCTGATGGAGGCGTTCGCCGGTTTCGCCGAGCACACGGATGCGCAGGTCGGACGGCTGGTCCGGGCGGTGAAGGAGGTGGACGCGTTCGACAACACCTTGTTCATCTACATCATGGGCGACAACGGCGCGTCCGCCGAGGGAGGCATCCACGGCACGCTCAACGAGATCGCCAGCCTCAACGGTATCCACGACTCCTCCGACGCGATGCTCGACATGCTGGACGAGGTCGGAGGGCCACGCGCCTACAACCACTTCTCGGCCGGATGGGCGCACGCCACGAACACGCCGTACCAGTGGACCAAGCAGGTCGCCTCGCACTGGGGCGGCACCCGAGTCGGCACTATCGTCCACTGGCCCCGAGGCATCAAGGAGACAGGCGAGGTGCGCACACAGTGGCACCATGTCATCGACGTGATGCCTACCGTGCTGGAGGCGGCAGGGCTCCCGCTGCCGGAGAGCGTGAACGGCACGACTCAACAGCGGACCGACGGCGTCAGCATGCTCTACTCGTTCGACGACCCTCAGGCCGCGGAGCGGCACACCACGCAGTACTTCGAGATGTTCGGGAACCGTGGGATCTATCACGAGGGCTGGACCGCCTGCACCAAGCACGTGACCCCGTGGGATCACTCTCAGGCGATCCCCCTCGCCGAGGACCGGTGGGAGCTGTACAGCCCCGAGGACTGGAGCCAGGCAGACGACCTCGCCGAGGAGATGCCGGAGAAGCTCGCGGAGCTGCAGGCGGTCTTCGAGCGAGAGGCGAAGGCCAACAGTGTGCTCCCGTTGGACGACCGCCGGGTGGAGCGGTTCAACTCCGACATCGCGGGTCGGCCCGACCTGCTCAAGGGACGTACAGAGATGGTTCTGCGGCCGGGAATGCGTCGGTTGCACGAGGTGGCCGTGCCCAATGTCAAGAACAAGTCGCATGTCGTCCACGCCTCGATCACTGTCGGTGAGGACGGTGGAGAGGGCGCCATTGTCTCGCAAGGTGGGCGGTTCGGCGGATGGACGCTGTGGCTCAACCAGGGCGTTCCGCAGTACTCGTACAACTGGTTCGCCCGCGAGCGCTACGACGTGTGCGCCCAGGACCAGCTGGGTCCCGGTGTGCACGAGGTCCGCTACGAGTTCGAGTGCGACGATGCGCCTGGTTTCGGGCGGGGGGGAACGGGCCGCCTCGTCGTGGACGGCCACGAGGTCGCGAACGGCCGCATCGAGCGGACGGTGCCGTTCCACACCGGATCCAGCGGCAGCACAGACGTCGGTGGCGACCTCGAGGGTGCACCTGTGATCGACGACTACCGGGAGCCGGACGGCTCGTTCTCCGGGGAGATCCACTGGGTGCGGATCTCGATCAGCGGTGACGCCGAACCCACGCCCCCCGCGGTGAACGCGCAGATCGAGACGGCGCTTCAGTGAGCGGGATTCGCACGGATCTACAGGGAGGCCAGCTCTCGGGGCAGGTACGATGAACGACCGGAACAGCGACTCAGGACGACCCGCCTGCTGTGCCCCAGCGGTCGGCGATGCGGTCGAGCGACGATCGGGCGCCGGCGCTCCCGCTGTACGGCCTGGTCCTCGCTCCCACCGCCGTCAGGTGCTCATCCCCGGTGGACGGTTCTGGATGGGGGACGAGCACGGCGACGGCTATGTGGCTGACGGCGAGACTCCTGTGCACGAGGTCGTCCTGGATGACTTCTACCTCGACGAGAGCGCTGTCACGGTCAGTCAGTTCGCGACGTTCGTCAAGGCCACCGGCTATGTCACAGACGCCGAGGATCTCGGAGTCTCGGCGGTCTTCCATGCGGCGGTCCGGGCAGATCCGCAGGATGTCCTGCACCGTCTTGCCGACACCCCCTGGTGGGTCGCTGTGAGGGGAGCGTCATGGAGGCACCCCCAAGGGCGCGGTTCGGCGGCGGTGGCGAACCATCCCGCAGTTCACGTCACGTGGAACGACGCACATGCCTTCGCGAACTGGGCCGGGAAGCGGTTGCCCACCGAGGCCGAGTGGGAGTACGCCGCACGAGGCGGGCTGTCCGGCTCGCGATTCCCATGGGGGGACGTCCTGAAGCCCGGTGCTCGATGGCAGTGCAACATCTTTCAGGGCGACTTCCCGCACGTGAACACGGCGGAGGACGGCTACGAGACAACTGCTCCAGCCAAGTCGTTCCGGCCCAACGGCTACGGGCTCTACAACATGGTCGGGAACGTCTGGGAGTGGTGTGCCGACTGGTTCCAGCCTGACTATTACCAGCGCTCGCCGGCCACGGCCCCGCCAGGCCCCTCGGCAGGGGACCGCAAGGTCTTCCGAGGTGGCTCCTACCTGTGCCACGACAGCTACTGCTACCGGTACCGCGTCTCTGCGCGCTCGTCGAACTTCCCGGACTCGACATCCGCGAACGTCGGCTTCAGGTGTGCCAACGACGCCTCGCCTGCGGACACGCCGAGCGGTCCACAAAGTCCGCCCTCGCAAGGAGTTCGAACATGAATGCTGCTACTCACATCTGGCGACACGCCACGACCTCACCCGACAGCCTCGCGCTCAGGGAGGCCCAGCGCAGCTGGACCTACGCCCAGTTGCGCGACGGCATCGCCAGGACGGCCGACGAGCTGACCGAGCGTGGGGTCGGCCGCGGCGATCGCGTCCTCATCGTCGTGCCGACCAGCGCCGAGTTCGTCCACGTCTACTACGCGGTGCTCTCCCTCGGAGCCACCGCGGTCACGGTCAACACCCTCAGCACCTCCCGCGAGCTGGGGTACTTCCTCGACGACGCGGGTTGCACGCTGGCCGTCGGCTGGAGCGAGACGGCCGAGCCGATCACGAGCGCCGCTGAGCGCAACGGGATCCCGGTGTGGGTTCTCGCGCCCGGCGGCGCCGACCCGCGCGGGCCAGAACCCGGGGTGCCGGACCCCGCCGAGGTCGAACCCGAGCACGCCGCCGTACTGCTCTACACCTCCGGCACCACCGGCCGGCCCAAGGGTGCGGTGTTGACCCATCACAACCTGCTGGTGACCGGCGAGATGTTCACTGAGACGCTGCCTCTTACCGGCGACGACCGGATGGGCACCGCGCTGCCGCTCTTCCACGTGTTCGGCCAGGCCGCGGTGATGGCCTCCATCTACAACGCCGGCGGGTCGTTCTCGGTGCTGCGGCCCTTCCACGGGGCTCGGCTGCTGGAGATGGCCGCGAACCACCGCCTCACGGTCATGGCTGGGGTCCCGACCATGTGGAACGAGATGCTCCACGCCGAGACCGACCTGGGGGTCGAGGACTTCGCGGACCTCCGGGTGGCGTGCTCGGGCGGTGCGGCGATGCCGCTGCAGGTGGCTCGGGCGTTCCGTGAGCGGTTCGGTGCGACCGTGCTCGACGGCTACGGCCTGAGCGAGACCACCGGCGCAGCGACGTTCAACGAGGTCGACGGCGCGCGCAAGGAGGGCAGTGTCGGCCGTGGCCTGCCGGGCGTTCTCGTCACTATCCTCGATCCCGAGCGCAACCCCGTGGCCGTCGGCGAGATCGGCGAGATCGCGATCGACGGTCCGTGTGTGATGCGTGAGTACTGGCAGCGTCCCGACGCCACCGCCGCCGTGACGCACGGCCCGTGGTTCCTGACCGGCGACCTGGGGCGCATGGATGCCGACGGGCACCTATGGATCGTCGACCGCATGAAGGACCTGATCATCCGCGGCGGCTACAACGTCTACCCGCGGGAGGTGGAGGAGGTTCTCTACACCCACCCCGCGATCCTCGAGGCCGCGGTCGTCGGCCTGCCGGACGAGCGCCTCGGAGAGGAGGTCGCCGCCATCGTCGTGCCGCGAGCCGGGCAGGACGTCGACCTCGGTGAGCTCCGCACCTGGCTCTCCGAGCAGCTCGCGGCCTACAAGGTGCCGCGGGTCTACCAGGTCGTGCCGGCGCTGCCCAAGGGCGCGACCGGGAAGATCCTCAAGCGCGAGATCAGCCGCGACGACCTGCTTCGCGGCGGAGTCCGCCCGGCTCGCTCACAGGTGACCGCCGACGCCACGATCACCACGTCCTGACCAACCTCACGAGACGTCGCATCACCCGCGGCCCGGCGACTGCCCAGCGGTCCCAGCCGGTCGTATCCGGTTCGGTTGGCGCGGCCGTCGGTGGACGGGTGCGCTCCATCGGCTCTCGGCGGCCGTGCCCGCAGGTCCCCAGGAAATGCGTACAGGTGGAAGGTAAAGACTTGAATCCGAATCTGTGTTCAAGTACGTTGGGTGAGCCCGCTGTTCAGAGGAGCCAGTGCATGACGACGACATCGCCCGACCCGAACGAGGTCGTCGCACCCTCCGCACGTGCCCTCCTCATCGACTTCGGGGGAGTGCTCACCGTCCCGA
Source organism: Nocardioides carbamazepini (assembly GCF_024614185.1). Classification (GTDB taxonomy): domain Bacteria; phylum Actinomycetota; class Actinomycetes; order Propionibacteriales; family Nocardioidaceae; genus Nocardioides; species Nocardioides carbamazepini. The sequence continues at coordinate 405,141 of NZ_JAHTLF010000015.1, read as the reverse complement.
TCGCGCGCGCCTTCCGGGCACTTGGCGCGGGTGCCGGCCTCGATCCCGACGACGCGCTGCGGGTGCTCGCCACCCATGAAGGCGCCCGCGTCGCGCTCGTCGAGCACGAGAGGGGCCGGCTTGACGACGAAGGCTTCGAGGACGCCTTCGCCGCCGCGCTCGTCGAATCCGGCGGTCGGGTCGAGCCGCGGGGCCTCCTCGCCGGTCTCGCCACGCATCTCGATCTCGATCAGCCGATGGTCGACCTCATCCGGGAGGCGCGGGCCGCGAGGGTCCCTGTTGCGCTTGTCTCCAACTCCCTGGGCCGCGACTGCTACGCCCGCGTCGACCTCGACGAGCTCTTCGACGTCACGGTCATCTCCGGACAGGTGGGCGTGCGCAAGCCCTCTCGCGCGATCTACCGCATCGCGTGCGAGCGGATCGGCGTCGACCCGCGCGAGTGCGTGCTCGTCGACGACCTCGAGCACAACCTCGTGGGTGCCGCTCGCCTGGGCATCCGGGGGATCCTGCACCGCACCGCCGACGAGTCCCTGCCCCGTATCCGCGAGGCGCTGTCCCTCCCCGCTCCCACGACCGCCTCCCGTTGAGCCCTCTTTCCTCCTACGAACCAAGGACCACGAGATGTTCGAACTCAGTGAACGCGGACAGCACTACCGCGACAGCATGCTCGCCTTCATGGACGAGCACGTCTACCCCGCGGAGGGCGTCTATCGCGAGCAGATGCGCGCTTCCGGCGACGCCAACCACCACCCGCAGGTCCTCGAGGACCTCAAGACGGAGGCGCGCGCCCGCGGTCTGTGGAACCTCTTCCACCCGCACCCCGAGTGGGGGCCCGGCCTGACCAACCTCGAGTACGCCCACCTCGCCGAGATCACCGGTCGCAGCATCGAGATCGCACCCGAGGCCGTCAACTGCAATGCGCCCGACACGGGCAACATGGAGGTGCTCACGCTCTTCGGCACCGACGAGCACAAGGAGAAGTACCTGAAGCCGCTGCTCGCGGGCGAGATGGCCTCCGCCTTCGCCATGACCGAGCCGGCCGTCGCGAGCTCCGACGCCACCAATGTCGAGACGCGCATCGAGCGAGACGGTGACGAGTACGTCATCAACGGCCGCAAGTGGTGGACCTCCAACGCGTTGCACAAGAACTGCAAGGTCCTGATCGTCATGGGGAAGACCGATCCGGATGCACCGACCCACCGCCAGCAGTCGATGATCGTCGTCCCCATCGACGCTCCGGGCGTCAAGATCGAGCGCGGTCTGCCGGTCTTCGGCTACATGGACCGGGAGGGCCACGCCGAGGTCACCTTCACCAACGTGCGTGTGCCTGTCACTGCGCTGCTCGCAGGGGAGGGCGACGGCTTCATGATCAGCCAGGCACGCCTCGGGCCGGGGCGCATCCACCACTGCATGCGGGCCATCGGTGTCGCCGAGCGCGCCCTCGACCTGATGATCGACCGGGCCCAGTCCCGGGTGACCTTCGGTGAGCCCGTCGCCAACCGGTCCAACATCATGGACTGGGTCGCCGAGTCGCGCATCGAGATCGAGATGGCGCGCCTGCTCACCCTCAAGGCCGCGCACATGATGGACACCGTGGGCAACAAGGTCGCCCGCACCGAGATCGCGGCGATCAAGGTGGCCGCACCCAACGTCGCGCTCAAGGTCATCGACCGCGCCATCCAGGTGCACGGCGGCGGGGGCGTCAGCGACGACTTCCCCCTGGCCATGTGGTACGCCCACATGCGCACCCTGCGGCTGGCCGACGGCCCCGACGAGGTGCACAAGATGACGATCGCCCGCCGCGAGTATCGTCGGCGCAGCTCGGAGCAGGGCAGGCAGAGGTGATCGAGGGCATCGACACGGCCGCCATGACCGCATGGCTCACCAAGCGCGTCGATGTCGTGCCGCCACTGGCCTACGAGCGGGTGGGACTGGGCCAGTCCAACCTCACCTACCTCGTCACCGACGCGAAGGGGTCGCGCCTGGTGCTGCGGCGCCCCCCGATGGGTGAGTTGCTCGCCTCCGCCCACGACGTGGCGCGGGAGCACAGGATCCTCTCGGCGCTGCAGGACGGCGATGTCCCCCTTCCGGTCGTGCACGGCCTGTGCGAGGACCCGGCGGTCGCCGACGCGCCGGTGCTGGTCGTCTCCTTCGTCGACGGGCTCGTCCTCGAGGAGCGCAGTGACGCTGAGGGTCTGGCGCCGGCCGCCCGGCACGCCGTCGGTCTCTCCGTCGTCGACACCCTCGCCCGCATCCATGCCACCGATCTCCAGCGGGTGGGACTGGCCGACCTCGCGAGCCACAAGCCCTACGCTGCCCGGCAGCTCAGGCGGTGGACGGGCCAGTGGGAGCTCTCGCGCACGCGGGACCTGCCCGACCTGGACCGCCTCACAGTGCGGCTGCACGACCACGAGCCCGCGCCGGGGGAGGTCACCCTCGTCCACGGTGACAGCCACCTGCGCAATGTCATCGTCGATCCCGTCGAGGCACGGGTGCGAGCCATTCTCGACTGGGAGCTGGCCACGCTCGGTGACCCTCTCGCCGACCTCGGGACGCTCCTGGCCTACTGGCCCCAGGCCGGCGACCCGCCGACGATGCGTTTCGACGCCTCGACGGTCGAGGGGCTGGCCTCCCGGAGCGAGCTCGTCGAGCACTACGCACAGGTGTCCGGGCGCGATGTCGCCTCGGTGCCGTTCTGGCACGGGCTCGGCCTGTGGAAGCTCGCGATCATCCTCGAGGGGGTGCGGCGCCGCCAGCAGGACGACCCGCGCAACCTCACCGCCGCCGGGGTGATCCCGGCCGAGGCAGTCGATCAGCTCGTGGCCCATGCGCACGTCGCCCTGAGCGAAGACCTCTGAGACCACCTCTCAAGACCACCTCCCAAGACCACCTCCAGAAAGAAGGGCACCTGCCATGTCGGATGTCGTACGCGTCGAGTCCCTCAAGAGCGACCTCGGCGTCTCCCGGACCGTGAGCCTTCCTCGGCAAGAGCTCGAGGAGGGCTGGGTCCGCGCCGAGATCGAGCGCGTGGCCCTGAGCACGAACAACATGACCTACGCGGTGTACGGCGACGCGCTCGGTTACTGGAATCTCTTCCCAGCCGTGGACGCCGACCACGGGTGCATCCCGGTATGGGGCTTCGCGCACGTCACGGAATCGCGCGTGGCTGAGATCGCCGAAGGCACGCGCGTCTTCGGGTACTTCCCGCTGTCGAACGAGCTCGTCATGCAGCCGACTGGGATCACCACACGCAGCTTCGTCGACGGTGCCGCGCATCGCACTGGGACTCCGAAGGTCTACAACATCTATGAGATCAAGCCAGAGCCTGCCTCGCCCCGGTCGGACAGCTTCGTGTCGATCTTTCGACCGCTCTTCATCGCCTCGTACACGGCCGCGGACTTTCTGCGTGAACGGAACTACTTCGGCGCCGGCCAGATCGTCATCTCCAGCGCCTCGAGCAAGACGGCCTACGGCGTCGCCCACTGCATCGCGGACGACACGTCGGCGGTGAAGATCGGACTCACCTCCGCGCGCAACCTCGACTTCGTGCGGCAGATCGGATGCTACGACCAGGTCGTCGAGTACGGTGATCTCGCTTCCATCGACCTCGGCGTGCCGACCCTCTACGTCGACTTGGCAGCCGATCCGGAGCTGAGGCATCGGGTGCATGAGCACTTCGGCGACGACCTCGTCTACGACTGTCTTGTCGGTTCGACCCAAGGTGTGCAGCTGCCCGATCCCGCCGCGCCGGACGAGACCCTCTCCGGTCCCCAACCGGAGTTCTTCTTCGCCGCCATGCAAGTGGACGCGTACAAGGCGGCTGGGCAGGCGCGCGCCTTCATGGAGCGCTACGAGCGTGACGAGCTCACTTTCACCGAGCGTGTCGCCGATCTCGGCAACCCGTGGATGCGTCTCGAGGAGCACGACGGCCTGTCCGCAGCCCCCAGTGTCATCGCCCAACTGCACGACGGGACCGTGGATCCGGCCGTGGGGCACATCTTCGAGATCCGACCCGCCGGAGCCGGTGGATGAAGTTGATGGTGGACTCGGATGGTCGCGGCCATCGCCAGTAGTGTAAGAGTTATGCCTTCTCACGAGCCCGAGCGCGGCGTGGGCGAGATTCCGGATCTCGTCGACGCCGCTCGGCTCGGTACTCAGCCCCAGACGGCGCGCGGCCAGCGCACCCGAGCTGCCCTCATTGCGGCCGCCCGCACGGTCTTCGAGCGTGACGGGTACGTCGACTCGCGGTTGGTGGACATCGCTGCCGAGGCCAAGTGCTCGATCGGCAGCTTCTACACGTGGTTCGACAGCAAGGATGAGGTCTTCGCCGCGGTCCTACACGAAGCGCAGAGCGAGATGCTTCACCCGGGCACGGGGCGCATCGAGGCCACAGACGACCCCGTGGCGATCATCGCGGCGAGCAACCGGGCCTATTTCGAGGCCTACCGGCGCAATGCGCGTCTCAATGTCCTCCTCCTGCAGGTGGCCGCGGTCGATTCCCGCTTCCGGGAGATGCGCCGAGCCCGCTCCGCCGCCTTCATCAACCGCAACGCCCGGGCGATCTCCGACCTGCAGCAGCGTGGCCTGGCCGACCGGGGCGTCGAGGCGTCGATGGCCGCCAAAGCACTCTCGGGCATGGTCGCCCGGCTGGCCCACGAGGTCTTCGCCTTCGACGGCGAAGACAACGTCGATGAACTCGTCGAGACAGCCACCCGGCTGTGGACCAACGCTCTCGGCCTGACGACGCCCGACCTGCGGGCCGACTGAGCTGCCTTCGTCCACCGGGTCATCCCCTCAGCCCGGCGCCCCGTGACCATCGATGGTGAAGGCGGCCGGGTCGCCTTCCCGGGCTGCTGCAACCGGGGGCTACCAGGGGCGGGCCGCCACCGGTAACAAGTCGTGCTCCTCCCGTGACCGCGCCCTGTCGTGTGGGGCTCAGGAGCTGAAGCGCCCGATCGACTCGGCGACGAGGATCGGCTTGTCGATGCCGTCGGCCTCGACGGCCAGCGTCGTGACGACCTTGACCGCGCCGGGCGCTGTCTCCTCGACCGAGGTGATCGTCGCGCGCATCCGGATGCGCGCGTCCACCGGCAGCGGGTGGTTGAAGCGCACCGTGTCGTAGCCGTAGTTGAGGCTGTGGGCGAAGCCGTCGAAGGCCACGAGCTCTTCGAGGAACGTCGGTGTGCGCGCGAGGCTGTAGAGGCCGTGTGCGATCGTCGAGCCGAAGGGGGAGTCCGCCGCTCTCGTGGGATCGACGTGGATCCACTGGTGGTCGCCGGTGAGGTCGGCGAAACCGTCGATCCTCCCTTGGTCGACGACGTGCCACTCGGTCGGGCCGAGCTCGACGCCGACGAGGTCCTCAAGGTCCTGCGCGGAGGTCGGTCGGTGCTGCGCGGTCTGGGTCACGATGAGCTCCTTCGGTCACGTGCGTGTTGTCTCGAACGTAGTTGAATGTGAAGACGGGTTCAAGTACGGTCGGAAGTCCAGGCAGCCGGGATCACAGGAGCTCTCACATGACCACTGGACAGCAGCGTGTCCGCGTCGCCGTCGTCACGGGGGCGGCTCGGGGCATCGGCGCAGGTGTCGCCCGGCGGCTCGCGGCCGACGGGATGGCCGTCGCACTCATCGATCTCGACGAGTCGGCCTGTGCAGCCGTCGCCGAGGAGATCACCGCCGCCGGGGGCCGAGTGCTCGCGGTCGGGGCGGACGTCTCGGACCCGGAGCAGGTCGGGGCCGCCGTCCAGCGGGTCGCCGGCGAGCTCGGTGCCCCGACGGTCGTGGTCAACAACGCCGGCATCATCCGGGACAACCTCATCTTCAAGATGTCGGTCGAGGACTGGGACGCGGTCATGGCGGTCCACCTGCGCGGTGCCTTCCTCGTGACGAAGGCATGCCAGGCGTACATGACGCAGGAGGGCTTCGGCCGCATCGTCAACCTCTCCTCGACCTCGGCCCTCGGGAACCGCGGGCAGACGAACTACTCCGCCGCCAAGGCCGGCATGCAGGGCTTCACCAAGTCTCTCGCCATCGAGCTCGGCAGGTTCGGGGTGACCGTCAACGCGATAGCGCCCGGTTTCATCGAGACCGAGATGACCGCCGCGACCGCGGCACGCATGGGCCTCAGCTTCGACGAGCTCAAGAGCGCCGCCGCCGCACAGGCCGCGGTCGCGCGGACCGGCCGGCCCGAGGACATCGCGCACGCCGTGTCCTTCTTCGTCAGCGAGGGTGCCGGCTTCACGACGGGTCAGGTCCTCTATGTGGCAGGCGGGCCCTGCGACTGATGGACACGGGCGGGCCCAGGTCCGCACGCTGCGCTTCGTCGACGGGCCCGACGTGGTGCACAAGAACGCCCTCGCCGCCACGAGATCCGAAGGATGACGAAGAATGACTGATCTGCAGCAGCGGGTCGAGCAGCTCCTCGCGAGCCACGATCCCACCACGACGGAACCTGCCGACTTCCTCGGCGCGCAGTTCGACGCCGGGCTCGCCTGGGTCCACTTTCCCGAGGGAAAGGGCGGGCTGAGCCTCGCGCGCGGCCGCCAGCTGGAGGTCGATGCTCTCCTGGAGGCCGCACGTGCGCCTCGACCGGACGTCGCACGCAACAGCATCGGCCTCGGCATGGCCGCCCCAACACTGCTCGCCTATGGCAGCGAGGAGTTGCAGCAGCGCCACCTGCGGTCGCTCTTCGCCTGCACCGAGATCTGGTGCCAGCTCTTCAGCGAGCCGGGCGCCGGCTCCGACCTCGCCGCTGTCGCCACCCGCGCGGTCCCCGACGGCGACGAGTGGGTCATCGACGGGCAGAAGGTGTGGACCTCCGGCGCACACGGTGCCGACTTCGCGATCCTGCTCGCCCGCACGGACACCTCGGTGCCGAAGCACGCGGGCATGACGTACTTCGTCGTCGACATGGCCGACCCCGGCATCGAGGTGCGCCCCCTCCGCCAGATCACGGGCGAGGCCGAGTTCAACGAGGTGTTCCTCACCGGCGCGCGGGTCCACGACGGCAACCGCGTCGGCGCGGTCGGCCAGGGATGGGCCGTCGCGACGACGACCCTCAACAACGAGCGGGTCGCCATCGGTGCCGGCGCCGATCGTGAAGCCGGTCAGATCGGCCTCGTCACCGAACGCTGGCGTACGGACCCCTCGGTGCGCACGCCGGGGACGCACGCCGAGCTCCTGCGGTGGTGGGTCGAGACCGAGGTGACCCGTCTCGCGGGCGAGCGCCTGCGCCAAAGCCTCGAGGCGGGCCAGCCCGGCCCTGAGAGCTCGGCGATGAAGCTCGCCTTCGCCCACCAGGCGCAGAAGGTGAGCGGCTTCGCGCTCGAGCTCGCGCCTGAGGAAGGCCTGACCTACCACGACTGGACGATGGTCAGTCCGGAGCGTGGCTCCTTCCTCGGCCACGGACCTGGCTACCGCTACCTGCGCGCCAAGGGCAACTCGATCGAGGGTGGCACGAGCGAGATCATGCGCAACGTCATCGCCGAGCGGGTGCTCGGCCTGCCCCCGGACCACCGCCCCGACAAGGGGATCGCCTTCAAGGACGTGCCGCGATGACCGACCTGCTCTACACCGACGTCGAGGAGTCGCTGCGCTCCAGCATCCGCTCGACCCTGCAGCGTTCCCTCGACGAGGGGCTTCCCGCCCGCCTCGCCGACGAGCCCGAGACCGACGTCAGCGGGCTGTGGCGTACCCTCACCCAGCAGCTCGGGCTCGCGGGTCTGCTCGTACCTGAGTCCCTCGGTGGGGCCGGCGCGAGTGCCCGCGAGGCGGCCGTCGTCCTCGAGGAGCTCGGCCGGGCAGTCGCACCGACTCCCTTCCTCACGAGCGCGGTCATCGCGACGACCGTGCTGCTCGTGGCCGGCGACGAGGAGAACCTGCCGGCGCTCGCCTCAGGGGAGCGCACTGCCACGCTCGTCCTGCCGTGGACCGCCCGCCGCGGCGCATGGACGCCGGTGCACGGCAGCGCCGAGCCCGTTGCCGGGGCGCTTGGCGCCGACCTCTTCCTGGTGCCCATCCCGGGCGAAGCGGGAGGCACCTCCCTTCGCGCGTACGGTCGCGACGAGGTCGAGCTCGAGCCGATCACCTCGCTCGACATGACCCGGCCGCTCGCTCGCGTGACCCTCACCGGCGCGGGGACCGAGATCGTCTCCGGCGCATCGGCGGACGACGCGGTGGACGCCGCGCTCGCGGCCGGTGCCGCACTGCTCGCCTCCGAGCAGCTGGGCCTGGCCCAATGGTGTCTCGAGACGACGGTCCAGTACGCCGGGACGAGGACGCAGTTCGCCCGGCCTATCGGCTCCTTCCAGGCGATCAAGCACCGCCTGGCCGACCTCTACCTGCTGCTCGTCGGCACGCAGGCCGCGGCCCGGCAGGCCGCGGGGACGCTGGCTGACGGCGGTGACGCCCACGAGCTGAGCATCGCCCAGGCCACCGCCCAGGCCTTCTGCTCCGACGCTGCCGTCCACGCTGCCGAGGAGGCCCTCCAGCTGCACGGGGGCATCGGCATGACGTGGGAGGCGCCGGTGCACACCCGGCTCAAGCGGGCCAAAGCCGACCAGCTCGCCCTCGGCACGCCCGACCGGCACCGTAGCGACCTCGCGCAGCTGGTGCACCTCCCCGCGAGCTGACCGAGCGTGCCCGACCAACAGCCTCGACCAGCCTCTTCGACAACTCAGGAGTGACCATGCGCGAAGCAGTCATCGTCTCCACCGCCCGTACCCCGATCGGCCGGGCCTATCGGGGTGCCTTCAACGACACTCAGGCACAGGAGCTCATCGGCCACGCCGTGCGGCACGCCGTCGAACGCGCCGGCGTCGAAGGCGAGCGCATCGAGGACGTTGTCGTCGGTGCCGCCCTCCAGCAGGGCTCGACCGCGATGAACATCGGTCGCCAGGCCGCGCTGCGGGCCGGGCTGCCCACGAGCGTCGCCGGCATGTCGGTCGACCGCCAGTGCGCGAGCGGCCTCATGGCGATCGCCACGGCGGCCAGGCAGGTCCTCCTCGACGGCCAGGACGTCGCCGTCGGTGGCGGTGTCGACTCGATCTCGCTCGTGCAGAACGAGCACATGAACACCTACCGCGCCCAGGACCCTTGGCTCCTCGAGCACGTCCCGGCGACCTACATGTCGATGCTCGAGACCGCCGAGGTCGTTGCGGAGCGCTACGGAATCTCGCGCGAGCACCAGGACGAGTACGCCCTCGAGTCGCAGCGACGGACCGCCGCCGCACAGGAGGCCGGTGCCTTCGACGACGAGATCGTGCCCCTGCCGTCGATGATGCTCACCAAGGACAAGACGACCGGCCAGGTCGGCTCGCGGGAGGTCGTCCTCGCCAAGGATGAAGGCAACCGACCCGGGACGACGATCGAGGACCTCGGGAAGCTGGGCACGGTCCTGGCCGGGGACGGCACCGAGGGCTTCTCCATCACGGCCGGAAATGCCTCGCAGCTGTCCGACGGCGCCTCTGCCGCCGTCGTCATGGAGGCCGCCGAGGCCTCTCGCCGCGGGCTGCTCCCGCTCGGCGCTTTCCGCGGCATGGCCGTCGCCGGCTGTGAGCCGGACGAGATGGGGATCGGCCCGGTCTTCGCCGTGCCGAAGCTGCTCGCGCAGCACGGCCTGACCATCGACGACATCGACTTGTGGGAGCTCAACGAGGCGTTCGCCGTCCAGGCGCTCTACTGCCGCGACATGCTTGGCATCGACCCGCAGAAGTACAACGTCAACGGCGGAGCGATCTCGATCGGTCACCCCTACGGCATGAGCGGTGCGCGCATGGCCGGGCATGTCCTCATCGAGGGCCGGCGACGAGGTGCGAAGTACGGCGTCGTCGCGATGTGCGTCGGCGGCGGCATGGGCGCGGCGGGCCTGTTCGAGATCTTCTGACCGGGTCAGGCCGCGGGAGGCACGGGCCGGTAGCGCAGAGCGACCGCCCCGGATCGGAACCCGTGGCGATCCACGAGCTCGAGCTCGACGCGCTTGCGCAGACCGGCAAGCAGCGTCGGCCCGTGCCCCGCGAGGACCGGCTGTACGACGAAGACGTACTCGTCGATCAGCCCCAGGTCCGCCAACGCCAGAGGGAGCGTCACGCCACCCACGAACACGCCCTCGCCCGGCTCCTCCTTGAGCCGCTGAACCGCCTGCCCCAGGTCGCCGTGGACCAGCTCGGCGTTCCAGTCGACGCTGCTCAACGTGCTCGACACGACGTGCTTGGGCGCCCGGTCGATGGCCTCGGCGAACGGGGTCTCCCAGGCGCCCATCCAGTCGGGCCAGGTGCCGGTGTCCGGCCGCCGCCACGCCGACTCCATCATCTCGTAGGTGACCCGGCCGAACAGGAGCGCGTCGGCTCGCTCCATCTCGTCGGTCCAGTAGCGCATCGACTCCTCGTCCGGCGGGATCCCGGCCTCGTGGTGGCAGCAGCCGTCGAGGGTCACGTTGATCGCGTACCGAAGTGGTCTCATCTCGCTGGACTCCCTTGAAGCGTGTGGCGCGATTTCGCCTGACCGTACTCAGACTCCCGCCGGCGTCATTTCTCATCGCCGCGAAGGGTTCGGTCGATCCAGCCGATGACCTCGGTCAGGATGGCGGGCCCTCGATCTCGAGGAGCCCGGGCCGCAGGCGCCCTTCGCCGGACCACTGGGAGGTCAGGGGCTGCGGTTCGTCCACGTCGCAGCGAGCTGGGCCGCTACGGAGGCGCTGTCGATGAAGATCCGCTCGCCGACCACCGATCCCGTCTCGTCGAAGCTGATCACGGCGATCATCTCCAGGGAGATGGCGTTGCCGGTCGGGGCAAGGCCGGCATGGGTGCCGTCATGCGTGCCCTCGAAGCGAACGAGGGCCGCGCCGGTGGACTCCTCGAGACCGAGTGGCTCGACCGCGGCCACGAGATCGCTGAACCCCTCGAAGAGAGCAGCCTCGCGGGCCGCCAGCGCCGCGAGTCCCTGCTGGGGACCGGTCATCGGCGAGTCGTAGACAGCAGGTCCGGCCCACAGGCGCAGGACCTCGTCGACGCTGTGGTTGTTGACGGCGGACATGGCCGCCTCGGCGAACTTCTGGATGAACATGGTGCTCCCTCGGACTAGTTGGCTGCTGCGGGCTGCGGCCGTACGGAACGTTCGGCAAGGGCGATGGACCACTGCATCGGCAGACGCGCTGCGATACGGGCGACGAGGCGGTTGGCAGCGCCGTCCACCACCTCGCGACGATCCCTACGCCTGGGCCGTCGCGCGGCTGACGCAGAACCTCTCGGAGCTCCCAGAGACGCGTTCGCTGGCGACCGAGCTGACGCAGCGCTGGGTCGACGTCGTCGCCGACGTGGTGCGTGAGGCCCTCGGCACCCGGAGCGAGGCACCGGCGCCGGACCCGCGGTGATCGCCCTGCTCCTCGTGGGCGCCTTCGACGGGCTGAAGGCCACGCTGAAGGCCACGGTCCAGGTGCTCACCGACGACCCAGACGCCGTCGCACGGCAGCTTGAGGACGGTGGCCATCTCCTCCTGCGGATGGGTGTTTCGACGCGGCAGGTGCAGCACCTCGTCGCGAAGGGAGACCTGCGTCAGGTCGCTCGCGGCGTGCTTGACGAGACGTCCGTGCAGCGTTTGCTGGCGGTCCGTGGCGACTCGCACGAACGTGCGTGGTCGGAGTCCACGGCATGGGGAGCTGTGGCTCTCCTCGCCGGTGCCGATGCGGAGTGGATGGGGGAGCGGCAGCGGACCCGGCTCAGGGCGAGACTGCGCGGACTCTCAAGTGCTGGGCTTGTCGCTGGCAGCCGCGATGCCGGACGGGGCGACAGCGTGGCGCGCACTTCCCGGCGATCAGCGCTCGGACGGTCAGGTGGCACTGCGCGTTCTCACAGCCTGAGCCCGCTGCGCCCAATCACTGGCGGCGCATTGACGCGCGTCGGAAGTCGCGCATCGGGATCGGCAAAACGGGACGTCGCCCCGCTAGCCGATCGGGTGGTCGTGCACCGCCGATGAGAGGTGCGCGCCGTTCAGCTCTAGGTAGAGCTGCCGCTCGGTCACGGTGAGCGTGATCGTGTTGCGGCGCTCGATCGTGTCCACCACGGAATCGATGAACCCAGGATCGAAGCTGTGCAGCACGATCTCGGCGGCGCGGTGGATCCTCGCCCCTGCCCACTGCGCGAGCACCTTGGCCGGGTCGCGGTGCGTGTAGATCGTCGTGCGCTCGGCAGCCTTGCTGCCCGTGTGAAGGCGCGCGGCATCCGGCGCGCCGACCTCGATCCAGGCGAGCAGCTTCCCGCTCAGGTCGCGCACGAGCACCGCCGGGTCGGCGGTCGCCGAGATGCCCTCGCTGAACACGATGCCCTCTTCGTGCTCGAGGCAGTAGGTGAGCACGCGCGTCACGAGGTACGCCTCGGTCTCTGACGGATGCCGCGCCGCGCGCAGCGTGAACTCCTCGTAGACGCCGCGATCTGTGTCGGCCAACTCGACCTCGAACGTGTGCATCGTCGCGCCGGCCGCCATGGGGCTCAGCCTAGTCCGGGGACTACCGCCTCCCGAGCCGTCATCGACCTCGGAGGCCGGTTCCGCGTGCCGATCCCGCGGTGGCACGTCCATGGGTTGATCCGCGGGTGGCGACGCTGCCTTCAGCCAAGTCGCCTGAGTAGCCGCGCTCGTGGAGCTCCTTCTCGAGCCGGTCAACGTAGCCGGTGACCAGTGGTGCCAGCACGGCGTTCGCGACGGTGGTGTTGAATCGGTCGTACTCAAAGATATCGGGGCGGATCTCGGCCGAGGTCGAGATGCTGGCCCACTTCCGCTACCGGCAGGTCGACCTGGCCCAGGCCGCGGCGTTCGACGCCCTGCTACCGGATGAGCACGCCCATTCCGAGCCTCGTGGCATGGGCCAGGGCAGCGCCACAGCGGGGATCGACCTCACCGAATTCTGATCGCCGTTGATCAGCGGCCGAGGCTGTGCGGCACTACCAGGCCCGCAACGTCCCGGGCTCCCCGTCAGTGCTGGCGATCAGGTCTGTCAGGGCGTCGGTGCCCTCAGGCCTGAGTTGCGGATTCCTAGTGCGAGCTGCTGAGCGACGTCGAGCTGGCCGGGTTCGCGGCGCGGCTGGAGATCAGGTACCAAGTGAAGAGAACGCTGAAGACGGCGTCGCCGAGCACCATCGTGGTGAGCCGCCCGTTCACGCTGCCGTCGTTGAAGTGCATGAGGACGAGTGCGACGACGAGGATCTTGCCGGCGAGGCCGAGCTGGATGATGCCGCGGTGTCGGTATGGGTCGCCGGCGGCCATCCAGTAGCCGATGCCAAAGAGGCCGATGGCGGCCAACCCCACGTGCTCGAACATGGTCCCGGTCGGCGCGCCGTCCAGGCCGAACCGATCGGCGAGGTCGAGGACCGGGAGGAAGAGCAGGACAGCGGAGAAGTTGAAGAGGGCCGCGATCCGGAACAGGGTGCGGGCAGACGGGTCGGACACGATGACTCCTGGAACGTTGGCTTTGAGCGGGGTCAGGCCCGGCTGAGGATGTGGACGGCAACGGTGGCTTCCTCGACTCCGACGAGTCCACCGCCGTTCTCCTGGATCGCGTGGCGCGCACCCTCGACCTGCCGGGCGCCCGCCTCGCCACGCAGTTGCGTGGTGAGCTCGAAGAGCTGTCCGATGCCGGTGGCGCCGAGCGGGTGGCCCTTCGACTCGAGGCCGCCAGATGGGTTGATCGGGATCCGCCCGCCGATGGTGAACTCGCCGCGCTCGGCTGCAGCACCGCCGGTGCCGGTCGGCGTCAGGCCGAGGTTCTCGGCCTGGATGATCTCGCCCATCGCTGACGCGTCGTGGACCTCGGCGACGTCGATGTCACCTGGGGCGAGCCCCGCAGCGTCGTACGCCTGCTGGGCCGCGAGTCGGCCGATGCTCTGGTCGAACTCGTCCACTCCACGGTGTGTGAAGCTGCGCATCACGCTGGCAGCGACCCGGATCGCCCGGGATCGGGCGCCGCCGATGCGACGCAGGCCGTCCTCGGTGCACAGCACGACCGCGGCCGCCCCGTCCGAGAGCGGCGCGCACATCGGAAGGGTGATCGGGTAGGTGATCGGCGGCGCGGCCAGGATCTCCTCGATCGTGTACGGCATGCGGAACTGCGAGAACGGGTTGCGCACCGAGTGCTGGTGGTTCTTGGCGGAGACCGCCGCGATCTGGCGCTGCGTCGTGCCCCACGTCTTCATGTGATGGCGTGACATGGCGGCGTACACCGACATGAAGCGGCTGTACGGATGCCCGGACTCGGAGCCGTCGGGTGGCACGACTCCGTCGCCCATCCGGACCAGCGTCGCGAAGTTCTCCTCGGCGCGGGAGACGTCCCAACCGGCCTCGAACAGCGCCAACGCCGCTGCCCTGTCGGGGATGTTCATCTTCTCTGCTCCCAACGCGAGGACCACGTCCGTGCTGCCGGCACGCAGGCTCTGGATCGCCAGGTGGACGGCGGTGCTGCCCGATGCGCAGGCGTTCTCGACGTTGAAGATCGGGATTCCCTCGATCCCGATCTTGCCGAGCACGACCTGGCCGGGGATGGCGAGCTGGCCCTGGAGCGGACCGTTGGTGGTCCCGGCGTAGAACGCGGAACCCATGTCCTTGCGGTCACACCCCGCGTCGGAGAGGGCTCCGCGCAGGGCCTCACCGGCCAGGTCCTCGAGCGGGCGGTCGAGATGCCGCCCGAAGACGGTCATCCCGATCCCGGCGATGTAGACCTCGGTCATCGTCGCGCCTCAGACCAGCCGCTTCATGACGGCCGGATACCGGTTGGGCATCACGCGCGCCAGCCAGAAGATCGAGCGTGAGTACTTGCCGGTGAGGATCCGGCGCCGGCCCTTCTCGATGCCGTTCAGGATGTCCACGGCGACCACCTCCGGCGGCGTGACCAGCATCGTCCCGGTCTTCGCTGCGAGGTCCGCCTCGACCTGGTCGGCGTTGACCGTGTGGCGTGCCGCGCGCTCGATGTTGGTGTCGATCGCACCCGGGTGCACCACGACGGCGTTGACCCCGGTGCCCTCGAGCTCGGACCACAGCGCTTCGGTCAGCCCGCGAACTCCGAACTTGGAGACGTTGTACGCCGACTGCCCGCCGTAGCCGACCAGCCCGAAGATGCTGGAGATGTTGACGATCCAGCCTTCACGTTGCGCGATCATGGTGGGGAGGAATGCCTTGGTGCCCACGATGACGCCGCGAAGGTTGATGCCGAGCAACCAGTCGATCTCTGCGACCTCGGTGTGCTCGAGGGTCCCGATGAGCGTGGCGCCGGCGTTGTTGAAGACGAGGTGCACGGTGCCGAAGTCCTGCAGCACCTCCTCGGCGTGGGAGGCGAACTCCTCGGCGCTCGAGACGTCGAGCTTGTAGGCGCGGACGTCCGCATTGCCGCACAACGCGCGGGTTGCTTCGACCGCGGACGCGTCGATGTCGGAGATCGCGACCCGGGCTCCGCGACGGCCGAGCTCGATCGCAAGCGCGCGCCCGATTCCTGATCCGGCGCCGGTGACGACGGCGACCTTGCCTTCCAGTGATGTCATGAACAGTGTCCTTCTGCTGATCGAGGGCGCGAACCGTCGGGTTCGCTCGGGGCGTGCGGGCCAGAGGCCTCCGGAGAGACCTGGCATCCAGGGGGTCATGGGGAGTGCCTCAGATAGCGCGCTCGGCGCCGGTCCAGTAGGTGTCGCGGAGGTCCTTCTTGAGGACCTTGCCGACAGTGCTGCGCGGGAGGGCGTCGACGAAGTCGACGCTCTTGGGAGCCTTGACGGATCCGAGCTGCTGCTTGCAGAGCTCGATCAGTTCCTCGGCGGTCAGGGTCTCGCCCGGGTTGAGCTCGACGACCGCCTTGACGGCTTCGCCCCAGTCGGCGTCCGGGACGCCGATGACGGCACAGTCCTGGACCTTGGGATGCGACCAGATGACCTGCTCGACCGCGCTGGGATAGACGTTGAACCCGCCGGTGATGATCATGTCCTTCTTGCGGTCGGTGATGTGCAGGTAGCCCTCCGCGTCGAGGTACCCGATGTCGCCGGTATGCAGCCAGCCGTCGACGAGCGTCTCGGCCGTCTGCTCGGGCGCTTTGTAGTAGCCCTTCATCACCAGGTCCCCCCGGACACAGATCTCGCCGGTCCCTCCTGCGGCGACTACCTGGTTGGCGTCGTCCAGGATCTCGACGTGGACCAACGGGCTGGGCCGTCCGACGGAGGAGAGCCGCTCGTCCGACGCGAGGGTGCCTGCCCGGAAGTGCTCCGCCGGCGGCAGGAAGGCGATCGATGCCGGTGCCTCGGTCTGGCCGTACCCGCCGGCCATCACGGGGCCGAAGACATCGATGGCCTTCTTCAGCTTCTCCACCGACATGGGCGCGGCGCCGTACAGGAAGTACCTCAGCGAGGAGTAGTCGACCAGCTCGATGCCGGGCGCCTCGATGAGTCGATAGATCACCGTCGGCGGCAGGAAGAGCTCGCTCACCTGCTGCTTGACGATCTGCTCCAGCATTAGTGCGGGCTCCGGCTTGGTCACCACCACGACGGTCCCGCCGCGGGCGGTGGTGGGCAGTGAGATCACTCCGGCGGTGTGGGTCATCGGGGCGGCCGCGAGATTGACCGGCCGCTCCTCGGCGCCGTATCCGAACGCGAGCATGTAGTGCGCCACGAACGTCTGCACACTGCGGTGGGTGTTCATGACACCCTTCGGTGCCCCCGTGGTCCCGCCGGTCGGCGAGATCGACACGACGTCGTCCAGGTCCACTGCCACGGCCGGGGCGGACGGGGACTGGCCCTCGAGCCAGGGGTCCAGCGAGACGGCGCCCTCGATCTCTCCGTCGAGGCACACCCAGCGCCGCACCTTCGGCAGCCGCTCGCGCAGGTCGCCGAGCAACGGTGCGAAGGCAGCCTGGAAGAACACCACCTCGCAGTCGAACGCATCCAGCAGTCGGTGGTTCTCCTCGGCGGAGTTGCGCGCATTCACCGGGATCCATGTCATGTTCGCGCGCCACAGCCCCAATGTGCACAGCCAGGCGGTGACGTCGTTGCCTGCCCACACCGCGCCCTTGGTCCCGCTCGGCAAGCCGTCGGCCAGCAGTGCGTTCGCAACGCGGCAGGTGAGGTCCCGAGCCTCCCTGAACGAGAAGGTGCGGTCGTCCTGGATGTAGGCCGCGCCCTCCGGATTGATCCGGACGCCGCGGTCGAAGAAGTCGATGATGGCCATCTGTGGTCCTCGGGATCCTGTCGGGGTGCGGTCAGAGCTGGGTGACGGAGGCGCGGGCGAGGCCGCGCTGCTCGAGGAAGCCGAGCAGGTAGTTGTGCCCGAACGCCTTGCAGCCTGAGGTGAAGCCGACCGCGTCGGTCTCGCCCTCGATGAGCTTCATCGCCGCGGCAACCTGCAGGGCACCGGTCGTGATGTACGGCGTCACGCTCGACACGCTCGCGCGCACGCCGCCCAGGGGGCCGCGGCCGACGGCGGTGTCAATCGATCGGTTCAACGTGGTGCGCTCCCGCGGGGGCATCGAGGGCGTGGTCGAGGCGACGATCTGGGCGATCGTGGCTTCCTGTGCCTCGATCGGCAGGTGCTTGATCTCTGCCTCCCACTGCTCGGCGACCGCCAGCACCAGGCGCATCGCCTGGTTGTCGTAGAAGCCGGTCAAGGAGGTGCAATAGCGCACGCGTGCGTCCTCCTGGTAGAAGACGGGCAGCGAGGTCCCGCCCCAGGGCAGCGCGAAGACGGGCCGCAGCACCTCGGGCACGGTGATCTCGAAGTTGTCGGTGGCGCCCCACGCGACGAGCTGGTTGTCCCACAGGTGGAACTGCTCCTGCCGGAAGGTCTCGAAGATCGAGGCGGTCGAGCCGACGGTCACGCCGGAACCTTCACGCGGGCCGCGGACTACGGTCGCGGTCTCCAGCGAATCGATGCCCGGAGTGTCCAGGGTCAGCTCGGCTGCGATCTGGGCGATCGTGTGCATGTAGGACAGCGAGGGGCACAGCACGAGGCCGGCCTCGGCGTACTGCTGGCCGAACTGCGCGCGGATCTTCAGCACGTAGCCCTGCTCGCCGGTGGTGTCGAGGTGGTGACACCCGGCCATGAGTGCGGCCTCGATGGCGACGGGGCCGTACTTCCCGAACGGCCCGACGGTGTTGCAGACCACCTTGGCGCCCACGAACGCAGCGGCGAGGGCATCGACGTCGTGCTCGGTCTCGATGATCTCGTAGGTCGCGGACTCGAGCCGGACCACGCGCTGCGACATCAGCTCCTTGATCCGGCCGGCATCGCGGCCGACCGCTGTGAACGGGATGTCCTGGTCGATCAACCAGTCCATCACCAGCATGCCGGTGTAGCCGCTTGCGCCGTACACAACGACGGGATACTTCGCCATCTCGAGACTCCTGGGGTGCTGTGGGATCCGCCTGTCGGATCACGTCGAGCCTAGGAAGAGAGAGCGCCGTTGTTTTGTCGCTGAGTGTCACCGATTTGTGATCTGATGACACCGTGTCAATGAAGACCAGCACCGCGGGGGAACCCCACCTTCGGGCGTGGGTCGTCAGCGGTTTCGTCGAAGTCATCGAGGCCCTGGGCGGCGACCCGACGACCTACGAGAAGCGGTTCCACGTGTCGTTGCGGCTGGCCGACCAGGGCAAGGAGATGATCCCGGCTGCCCCGCTGCTCCGGCTCATGGAAGCCGCCGCCGACGAGTTGTCCTGCCCGGACTTCGGCATCCGGGTCGGCCTCACCCAGGGCCAGGACTCGATCGGCCCGGTGATGGTTGCGGCGGTGAACTGCGCGGACGTCCGCGAGGCCTATGAGTCCGGCATTCGTTACCTCAACGCCCTCTTCTCGGCCTTCGACATCGCCATGGTCGACACCGCGGACGGTCCGCGGACGGTCTACACGCTCAAGGTGCCGGGAATCCGGGCCAGTCGCCAGTTCCAGGAGTGGTGCCTGGCCGTGACGACGAAGATCCTGCCCATCGTGGCCGGACCGACGGCTCGGCTGCGTGGCGTCTACTTCTCGCACCCGTCGTTGCTCGCCCAGGAGTTCTACGACGAGACCTTCGGCTGCCCGGTTCGCTTCGGCGAGACCAACTACGGCGTCGACTACTTCGCCGACGACATGGAGCGGGCCATTCCCCGCAACAACCCAGAGATCCGGGCCATCGTCAGCGACTACCTGGACAGCATCATCGCGACCTCGGGGCTGACCCTCGAGCACCAGCTCCTGGCCCTGGTCCAGGAGCTGCTCCCGACCGGGGGGTGCAACCTCAACGTGATCGCCGAGCACCACTTCGTCAGCGTGCGCACCATGCAGCGGCGGCTCGCAGCGGAGGGACTGGTCTTCGAGCGCCTCGTCGATGACGTACGGCGGGAGCGGGCGTTCGAGTACCTGGCCGACCCGGACCGGTCGGTGTCGCAGGTCGCGGGGCTGCTGGGGTACGTCGAGCAGAGCTCGTTCACGCACGCGTTCCGGCGCTGGAGCGGCAGATCCCCGCGCGCCTGGCGAGCTGAGCGCGTCGCATCGAAGTGATCTGCCGTCAGGCCGGGCGACAAGCTCGCTGACCCTGGACAAAGGCAACCACGCGTTCGTCGAAGCGCGCGGGATCCTCGAGCATCGGGCAGTGGCCGGTCCGGTTCCAGATCTCGAGCTCGGCACCGGGGATCAGGCGGGTCAGCTGGTGTTCCGCCAGGTTCCGCCGAGGCCATGGACGAACACGATGGCTGGTCCGGACCCGACGTCCACCACCCGCACCCGCCCATGGCTCAGTCTCTGGTCCTGAGGTGTCACCGCGCCGGCTCAGCCGGCTGGGTGCGGCTCCGTGCTGCCTCCCGCAGTTCTGCGAACGATTGCTCGAGATCGGCGGCGAACCCGGCAGCGTCCGGTACGACGTCCGGGTCGGAGCTGACGGCGATGAACAAGGTGTCGACGTAGGAGATCATCACGAGGTTGAGGCCGTGGCGCGGCATCGTCGAACCGCAGGCCAGGACCTCGACCAGTCGTCGCCCGCGCAGGTAGTGCGGCGTGCGCGGGCCGGGCACGTTCGAGATGACCAGGTTGTGCGCGCCCGGATTGATGAGAAGCAGTCGCTGGACCTGCTCCATGATCGTCGGTGGTGCGAACCCGCCGATATTCATCACCTTCTCCATGGCCACTCCCTGCGACCCGCGGAGCAGCGATCTGGATGTGGCTCCCGTGGTCGGGATCCTCGATCGCGAGCATTGACGCATCGGTGGGGGAGAGGTGCTCAACCATGCGAACAACACTGCCCTTGCCCCTTGCCGTGGTCTTGTCACAGCGCGACATGCATTTGTGATCGCGCGACAGCCGAAGTTGGTCGTTCTGCCACCAGCCGCCGAGGGCACGTGAAATCATCGACCGGTGATTCGGGTCGCGGAGGAACTACCTATGAATGACTATCACCTACGTGCATGGGTGCTGCGCGGAATGGCCGAGCTCATCGATGGGCTCGGCGGTGATCCGGAAGCGTATGCGCGCCGTTTTCACCTCCCGTTGCTGGACACCGGCGACGGCAAGGCGACGATCTCCGGAGCGGCAGTGCTCGCACTCATGGAGACGGTTGCCGAGGAGCTTGCGTGTCCCGACTTCGGAATCCGGACCGGGTTGGCCCAGGGCCCGAGCGCGATCGGCCCGGTGATGGTGGCGGCGATGAACTGTGCCACGGTCGGTGAGGCCTTCACGTCGGGGTTGCGCTACTTGAACGGTCTGTTCTCGGCGTTCCAGATCGATGTGGTCGAAACAGATGAAGTGCTGCGGACGTCGTACCGCATCCTCCTGCCGGATACGCAGAGGACCCAGCAGTTCCAGGAGTGGCATCTGGCCATCGCGGTTCGGGTGCTCCCGCTCCTGGCCGGGCCCGAGGCGCGGCTTGGCGGCGTCCACTTCTCGCACGGTCCGCTCCTGGACCTTGCCCACTACGAAGCTGTCTTCGGCTGCCCGGTCCGCTTCCGGGCGGGCGGCTACGGCGTCGACTACCGCGCCGAGGACATGCAGCGCACGATCTCGACCAGCAACGCCGAACTGCACGCCGTCGTCAGCGACTACCTCGACGAGATCATCGCAGCAGCCGGGCTGGGGGTGGAGCACCAGATCGTCGCCCTGATCCGCGAACTCCTTCCCACCGGCAATTGCAACCTTCTCGCCGTGGCGCAGCTCACGTTCGCCAGCGTCCGCACGACACAGCGACGCCTTGCTGCCCGAGGTCTCACATTTGAGGCTCTGGTTGACGATGCACGTCGCGAACTTGCCCTCGAGTATCTCTCCAACCCGGGGATGAACATCGCCCAGGTCGCTGGCCTCCTCGGCTACGCCGAGCCTTCGGCCTTCTCGAACGCCTTCCGCCGCTGGACAGGGACCTCGCCGCGAGCCTGGCGTGCGGCCCGCACGCGAGTGTCCTGAGGCTCCCTATCGGGACCTGATGGTCTTCCGTTCACGCCGCGAGAGGGCCAGCGCCCCCAGACCGAGGATGACCAGGGCCAACCCGGTCGGCACGAGAAGCAGGTGGGGTCCACCCGTGTCGGGCAGCGCCGAGCCCCCGGTGTCCTCGTTGTCTCCGTCGCTCTCGTCCTCATTCCAGCCCGCCTCGCCGGCCGGTGGAGCACCGGTGTAATGGGATAGGTCGACGTCGCTGACCTCGGTGCCGGGCACAAGCTGGCCCTCGACACCCGTGGTGGGCGGACTCATGGCGACCACAGTGCCGGTGTTCTTGTACTGACCCGTGACAGCGGTGCCGGTGGCCACACAGGTGAAGGATGCTCCTGGTGNNNNCGAGGGGGCCGGTGACGACGTTGGTGTCGGTGTCGTTGCAGTCGATGCCGGCGGCGTCGACCTTGTCGTCGGTGACGGTCACCTCGGTGAGGTCGGTGTCGCCGGTGTTGGTGACGACGTAGGTCCAGCGGACGGGGTCGCCGACGGCGATCCGTGGTCCGGGTGCTTGGTCGGCGTCGAAGGTGTTGGTGGCCTTCTCGATGTCCACCGAAGGCACGAGTGCGTGGTAGTGCGACAGGTCCAGGTCCGTCACTCTCGTGGAGACCGCAGCGCCGTCGGGGTCGACGGTCTCCGGGCCCGATGCGGTGACGGTGCCGGTGTTCTTGTACTGACCCGTGACAGCGGTGCCGGTGGCTACACAGGTGAAGGATGCTCCTGGTGCGAGGGGGCCGGTGACGACGTTGGTGTCGGTGTCGTTGCAGTCGATGCCGGCGGCGTCGACCTTGTCGTCGGTGACGGTCACCTCGGTGAGGTCGGTGTCGCCGGTGTTGGTGACGACGTAGGTCCACCGGACGGGGGCGCCGACGGCGATCCGTGGTCCGGGTGCTTGGTCGGCGTCGAAGGTGTTGGTGGCCTTCTCGATGTCCACGGCGGGAACGAGCGCCCGGTAGTGGGAGAGGTCCTCGTCATCGACCCGACTACCGTCGGGGACGTCGCCCACGACGGTGCCGGTGTTCTCATACTCACCCTCGACCGCGGTCCCCCTGGCGATGCAGGTGAACGACTCACCCGGGCCCAACGGACCGGCGATCACGTTGGTGTCGGTGTCGTCGCAGTCGATGTCGGCAGCGTCGACCTTGTCATCGGTGACCGTCACGTTGCGCAGACTGGTGTGCCCCGTGTTGGTGACCACGTAGGTCCACCGGACGGGGGCGCCCACGGCGATGGACGGTCCGGGACCTTCGTCGGCGTCGAAGGTGTTGGTGGCCTTCTCGATGTCCACCTCCGGTATCGGCGCCAGCGCGAGATCGATGGTGAAGTTGGTGAACTGGTCCGGAATGATCGCGTCGCCCAGATGCGCGACGTTGTCGCCCAGGGGACCATTGGCACCGGTGATCGAGCCGGCGTTCGATCGGGTGAGGGCCAACGTGACCGGGTGGCTGGTCAGGCCGGTGCTCGCCGGGTCGTCCGTTGCCGTGTTGTTGTCGTCGACGCCTTCGTTGGTCGACGGCGAGGCCGACGACCCGTTTGTGGACACCGCGTAGTGCTCCAGGGGTGCTCCCGGCTGGAACTCACTGGCCGGGATCCGCACCGAGTAGGTGCCCGCGGGGAGTTCGGACACCGACCATCGGCCGGTCCCGCTGGTGGTGCGGGTCGCCACCACCTGGCCGTCCTCGTCGAGGACCTGGACCGTGACTCCCGCCAGGGCCGGTTCGCCCTGGTCACGAACGCCGTCGCCGTCGTTGTCGCGCCACACCAGGTCACCGAGCGTGAAGCCGGGCATCAGTACGTACGGCTCGTTCGACTCCAATGGCTGGTTCGGGAAGGTGCCGGAGAAGATCATCGCTCGGTTGACGTACACATTGTCCAGGCCGGTGCTGGTCGACACTGCCGGGATCACGGCCCGGATCCGCGACTGGGGCGAGAGAAACGACCCCGAGACAAACCGGACCGCCGTCACGTCGCCGAAGTCGGCGATCTCTGCTTCCGTCCGCCAGAGTCCGCCGGGATCGGCGGGTTCTGCGTTCGATGCATCGCGCGGGTCGTGGACCAAGGTGACCGGGGCAGCGGTCGAGTAGTACCACGTGCCCGGCACCACCCCGGTGGCACCGCGCACGTAGGTGGGTGCCGCAAGGGGACCGGTCAGTTGCGCGGATCCCTGGTAGTCGGAGGCGAACTGGTCACGCTTCGAGCCCACGCCGTCCTCGCCGTCGCCCACCCAGGGTAGGACGTCGATGACGTCCGGACGCTGGAAGGCGATCACCGTGGAGGTGTTGCCCCACTCCAGCGACCATGTGTACCTCTCACCGCTCGCGACGAAGTCCTTGTCCACGGTCTTGGTGATGCCCATCTGGCCCGAGCCGACGATGGTGATGGGCGCCCGCGCGATCGGGGCGTTCTCGGCGTTGTCCGAGAACGCCTGCGCCGTGTTCACATAGGGGTCGTTCGGCTGCGCCAGCGTGTCCACGGTGGTACAGATTCGCAGTTGTCCACGGGTCGCGTTCGGGTTCGGGCCGAAGATCTGCTGCGTCGGCGTGCTCACGATCGAGGTGTCGCCCGCGAAGAAGGTTGCCTGTCGTGTCTGCGGGGCGTAGCTCACTGTCACCCCTGCAGGCAGGAGGTTCTGCGTGCACGCCAGGTCGAAGTGCAACCCAGCAGGGATCGTGTCGACCACCCGCAGATTCTGCAGCGGAACACCGATGGTGTTGCGGTCAGTTGCCACCGACAGGCTCCACACAGTGGTGGCGCCCGGGAGATAGGTCGTCGGGGTGACCGTCTTGTCCACGCGCAGCAGCATGTTCTCGAAGCGCACCTGGCGCTCCGCAGTGGCCCAACCACTGCCGGACTGCCCAGTGGGCCAGCCGCCCTCGTTGACGAGCCGGATGTCCGCGGGAATGGCTTCTCCGGCGTCGGGTCCGCCGTTGTAGGTGCCGCGGGTGTCGAACAGCATTCGCAGTGTCACGCCGAAGGGCCCGGTCTCGACCAGTCCCGGCACCTTGGCGCGGATGCGGACCATGTTGACCTGATCACGCCAGTCTGTGCCGAAGGCCGTCTCCGGGTCGGCCGACCACGGTCCCGCATGCTGGCGGCAGCCTGTCGCCGCGGTGCGGAGAGAGGAAGAGTCGACGGGATAGAGCTCGGTCGGGAACATGCCCGCGAGCACCTTCGGGCCGTTCTGGGTCTTCACCTCGTTCGGACCGACCGCGTACTCCACCACATAGTCTGCCGGGTCCACTGCCCCGCTGCCCTGCATCCATGGGGCCTGTTCGGGGCGAAGCCGCAGGACCGACACGTCGAACACGTCGCACACGGTCAGGTCGGGAACGCGAACGCGCGCACTGGCTGACACCGAGACATAAGAGCCCAGGATGTCTCCCGCGAAGGTGGCGCGGTTGCGCGTGGGGTCCTCGTAGAAGTACTGCGACCCACTCGGGTCGTAGAAGCGCTTGTCGCCCGACATCGAGCCACAGTCCGAGGGACGAATGGTGCGCACGTCGAGGTTGTTCCCGGTCGCCGTCGTACCGTCCCAACCCGGTTCGAACCCGGTGCCGTTGTTCGGCTGCCCGCCAGCTGTCCAGTGCTCCGAGCCGACCGCTTCGTTGCGCAAGGCAAGCGGCTGTCCGGTCTCACAGGGATCGCCCTGCTCGTCAAGCGGGATGAAGATTCGCGCGATGAAGTCCATCCGTCGCTGTTCGAATCCGCGCCGATTCGGGAGCGGGTTGATCTCCCAGCCGTCGTCCGGCTGCGCGCCCGTCTCGCAGGTGACTGATTCCACGTTCGGAAATGGCTGCAGGTCACGACAGCTGAGGAGAATGGCTCCGGGATGACTGACCAGCCGATCCTTGAACGTGATCGGGCGGTCCAGCCAGGGCGCGACGTTGGCTGAGCCGTCCAGGTCCAGCACTCTGAAGTCGTAGTCCATCTGGTAGCCGTCGACGGCTACCCCATTGATGGTTTGGGTGCTGAAGCTCGGGCCACCACGGAAGTTCTTCTGCAGATCCCACCGCGGCGCCGACGCAGTCGCCTGACGGACGGCGAGGTTGTTCCCCGTACCGTCCCAGCCGGACTCGTGACTGTCACCGAAGTTCAGCGCACCGCCGTTGATCGCCCATTTCTCAGTGTCTTGGGCCCGATTCTGGAAGCTGAAGGTGCCTGTCGGGCTGTTGTCGCCCTGCTGCCATGTCGGGAGAATCGCACGGTTCATCTCATCCATGGGGATGAAGACGTCCATCACCATGTGGCCCTGCCCGATGTCGACAGCGGCTGCGTTGTTCGGACGGATGCTCAGCGTCCATCCGTCGGTGCCCTGGACCTCGGTGAGAGGGGGACAGGTGAGTGTCCACGGGGATGACCCTCCGATGGGGTCCCAGGGAGCGAACGTCGACCGGCAGGCGTCGATCCGTGCGTTCGGGAATGCCGGCATCACATCGGTGAACGTCGCGGGCCACACCAGATCGCTACTGCGCGACCCAGCCATCATGTCGACGATGTTGAACTGATAGCGCATCACATAGCCTTCGACCTGTGCACCGTCGATGGTCCGCGTGGTGTACGACGGTCCGGTACTGAAGGTGCCGTTGCCTGTGTATGGGACCTTCTCCAGCTCCCATTGCGCCGTGCCGGTGACTTCCACAGTCGGGCCGGCCACCGTGGTCGACGTACCGGCGTCGCCGCCCGCGGCGTAGGCACGCATTGCGATGCTGGCGTGCGAAGGGATCGGGGTGTCGGAGGCGAACCGGTACGCGAGCTGGACTGCGCCGACGTTTGATGACATCGACCCGAGGTTGCAGATCACCGTGATCGACCCGTTCGGGTTGATCGTGCGCGACGACGTGGGCGTCGCTCCGTTGGCGGTCGTGAGGCAGCCCGCGGGCAGCCCGTTCGTCTCGGGACCGGCCAGTTCGAGCTTCGCGTTGTCGGGGGAGGAGACCGTGAACTCGGCGATGACGTTCGGGACCGAGACCCCCGACACCACACCACTCAGCGAGACCGAATAGTCCTGCAGGACCGGATCGCCCACACGGACGACGCAGTTGCCCGGCCCCGAGTCCAGACCCGCACCGTCCGTCGCGTCGAAGGGAGCGATGCCGGTCGTCGCGTACCTGTCGCAGGCGAGCTCCGGTTCCGGCCGTTCCAGCTTGTCGACGTCGAGGTCGACCCGGGGGCGCAATCCCGCGTCCAGGCTACGGATCGTCGTACTGCCGGCGATGTCGAACGCCGCGGACACGCCCCGCTCCGGTTGCCCGGCGGCCGGTGCTCCCGGCCGTGCGAAGTCGTTGTCCCCGCCGGCTGTGGCGGGGAACCAGAATGTACCCGGGGCGTCGACTCGGACC
Organism: Nocardioides carbamazepini; assembly: GCF_024614185.1. Lineage (GTDB taxonomy): Bacteria > Actinomycetota > Actinomycetes > Propionibacteriales > Nocardioidaceae > Nocardioides > Nocardioides carbamazepini. The sequence goes on along the minus strand of NZ_JAHTLF010000015.1, from coordinate 378,403 downwards.
GTGTAGCTCCCGTCAGTCATCCCCGCGAACGAGTACGTGCCGTTGGCCGCCGTCGTCGTCGAGGCGACGACGGCACCACCGGGCGATGAGAGGAGAGCGACCGCGACCCCCGATCGCGGGACCTCGGTGGCCTGACGCAGGCCATCGCGGTTGGTGTCGGCCCAGACCACTCCGGTCACAAGACTGCCCGGCCCAGCGAGCGCCGCGATGGGACTGACGGTGACCAGAGCGATGCTCGCTGCGATGACCCAGTTGAGTGCCTGCTTCACTGCGCGGCCCTTTCAACGATGATCGGGTTGGCGGATGTCGCCATCCTGTGGGGGGATTCAGGACGACGGCACCCGCGGCCGAGGAGGTGCTCCCTACCCCTGGGCCGAACCCGCTGCAAGTGGGGAATCGCAGCGAGGCAGTTGAGTGGCACGGCAGTCCCCCTCTGCGATCCGAGTAGCGCTCGTCGGGGCCGCCGATCCCTCATTCGGAACCGTGGCGAAGCAGCGTGGGCACCGGCAGAGCAACCCCGGAACCACTCAACGACGCGATCCTAGGAGCGCGCCGAACGCCCAGTGTTGCTATGAGGCGCCAACCACTTGCGATTTCACGCCAACGGCCATGCGTGCGACCGGTTGGCCACACGCATGGCCGTTCGTCCCTAGGACGCAGGCATGATCGCCGGCGGGTTCCAGCCGGTGCCGTCCACGATGCCCGGGATCCGGTCGGGCGTCGGGGCGTAGAGACGCCAGGCCAGCCGGAAGGATCCGCTGGCGGGCCCCGGGAGCCAGTTCTGGGCCTGGCCGGGGTCGGTCGGCCGCGTGCTCTGGACGTAGAGGTCCACCGAGCCGTCGGCGTTGCGGTGCAGGTCCGATCGGTCATTGATCACGTAGCGGTCGGCGTCGTTCGGCACGAGGTACTGCGCGGCGTCGTACAGCGTGAGCGACCAGAAGGCCTCTGCCGGAGGCGCCCAGTCTGCGGGGAGGTGGATCACATACCGCTTGGCTGCCGTCAGCGGGGAGCCGAACCGGTCGGCGAAGGCGAGCATGTAGATGGCCTGGTCAGCAGTCAACGCGCCGAGCCCGGTCTGGGCAACGACGGCACGGAAACGGTAGTCAGTGCCGTAGGTGCCCGCGCTCAGGGTGAGGTAGCCGTTGTGGCCCGGGAACGACGCTGCGTGCATCGCCTGGGTGTCGGCGGTGACGGCGGCGCGCCCGTTTGCGACCGCAGCGGTCATGCCGGCCAGGGTCTCGGCGCTGAGGTCGGGGTCGGTCGAGGGTGTCATGCCGGGCCCCACGCCGATGGTCGCCAGCTTGTCGAGCTCGGCCTGGTCGGCAGCCGGGGGCGGGTAGGCGGCGAGCTGGTCACCGAGCTGGTCGAAGTAGGCCAGCCCGGTGGGCAGCGTCTGGAGGTCGACAGTGGTGTCGGGGTCAGCCGGAACCGGCGGGTGCCAGTTCTTCTTCGGGAACTCGCTCAGCGGGACGATCGTGAACTTCTTCTGCAGGTCGCGGACCTTCTCGATGTCCTTGGGGTCGTTGTTGTCGGCGTAGATGCGCTCGATGATCAGGACCCGGTCGTACGACGACTGGATTCGGGTCACGTTCCCGGGCAACGGCAGCGTTGCGTCGTCGGGTCCGACCACGGCGTGGGCGCCCGGCTGCGTGCCCTCGACCGAGCCGGGGGTGGCGAAGCTCTCGGTGTACGGGTCCATCAGGTGCAGGCCCCAGTAGCGATCGCCCTTCACCTTCGGAACGCTGATCACCTGCGGCCCGTCGCTGAGGTCGAGCCAGGCGATGGCGTACAGGGTGTCGAGGTTCGGGGAGACGACCCACCGGTCGGTCGGGTCGGAGAAGTGGCGGATCGGGTTGAACTGGTTGTCCGGTCCGTAGCCGTGGCCGTTGGTGATGTCGATGCTGGTCTGCTGGCGGTGGGTCTTGTCGACCTCCATGAGTGGCAGGCCGTACTTGTAGGCCTCCAGGCCGAGCTCGTAGCCACGGTCGTAGTCGGACTGCTCGCCGGTGGCGAGGGCGCTGTCGGGGGTGGCGGTGGCGATCACGGCGACTGTGAACGCGATGGCGCTCATGGTCCGCCGGAGCCGGCGCTGCTGCTGCTTCTGCACGGGATTTCCTTCTTCCTCGATGGTCACGGCGAGCGTAGGAAGAAGGCGACCTCGTGGTCTTGTCGCGAAACGACAGGGATTTGTGATCGGACGACAGGTGGTTCGCTGCGGCCGTCACCGAGGTGCTGGTGACGCCAACTAGGCAGGAGGAATCCGAAGTCGAAGGGTGTACCCCCCGTATGGGCGCGGTGGCGTCCTGCGTCACGTCAGCTTCTGACCCGGCGACGTGGCCAAGGGCTTGGTGTCCCGCTACCGATCATTCTCGGTTCGTTGTCTAGGCAGGCCTTCTCTATGTGGCTTGGGTCGGGGCCGCCCCTGACCGTCGTCGGCCACAGCGGCAGCGTGTTCCTTCCTGGCATCGCTCTCGAAGAACTCCGTGAGCGTCACGTTCTCGACATTCCTGGTTGCCGGGAGAATCCAGCTGACTGCATACTCAGTCGCCCGCTTAGATCCGCCACCGAGCATGAGCGAGCGGCGGATGCCTACTGGAACCGTGACGACCTGGACGCTGCGCTGGCCGCCAGCAGCGTGCTGCGACGGCTCGGGGTCCTGTCGACCGGGCACCGTGGCAGCGACCAGCCAGACACGATCGACTGGTGGCATCGCCTCGATGAGCTCAAGGTCGAGTGCTGGTACCCGACGCTCGCTGTCGCGCATGTTCAGAGAATCGTCGCTAACCTGACTTCCCCATACTTGGTTCCGAGATGGACGCTCCAATCAGATGCTGACCGGGCGCGAGCCGAAGTCGGAGCGACAGGGCTCTACTACTTCGGCGTCGTCGGAACCTCGAGCGTCGCCCGGGGCGAGCCACCAGCAGCCGTCGGCGTCCCCTGCGCAGCCATCCTCTACGTGCACCTTCGGGGTCCCGATAGTTGACGACGTAGCGAGGGCTCCCGTCCGCGGCAGGCTTGCCGGCGCCGACGCTAGCCATTTTGGGCGTCGCTTGACGAGGCTGCTTGGGTCAATGTGGGCAGGTGCCGGGGCCGAGCACTTGGGATGGTGGGGGAGGAGTCCAGCGGGTGCGAGGCTGGGCTGCAGCGGTTCATTGCGCTTCCTCGAGCCTCACCGTCCAAGTTATGACCGTTGCAGCCCGCCAGCGCAGATGCTTGCCTACTCGGAATCCCGCAAGGCCGTACCCGGAGGTCCGCCAGGAATAGATGGTCTGTTTGGTCACGCCGAGATAGGCCGCGACGTCGTCGATGTCCCACAGCTCCTGAGCGTCGACCAGCCTCGGAATGGACGCCGTCCTGGACCGCCGTCGCGGCCCGAACGGGCGCGTGACGGTTGTCGATGTGTTGGATTCGCTCGCCATGATTCAGCCCCTCCTCGCGGTACCGACGGCCAGTGGGCCTCTGGACACCAAGGTCCGCGAGTGGGCCGGGAGCGATCACGACCACGCTGGATGGTGTGGCCTTGGCATCGAGGGAGGGGGCCGAGCGAGGTCGGGCCCCATGGCGGATTGCAGACACGCCGCGGGATCGCATCGGTTGCCTGCGGCCGTATCTGAGCCACGGAGTCTGGGCCAGCCAGCGACGGGCGCCCCCGCCCCGTGGAAGCCAAAAATGTACCAAAAATGCAACAAGCGAGCGGCTAACAACGACGAACGCCGCCGAGCGACCAGAAGGTCGCCCGACGGCGTTTATGCAGGTCAGGGGCTGTTTCTTGCGGTTCTTCGTGGTCGCTTCACTACCGCAAAAGGCGGCCCGATTTAGATGTCGTAGTACAGCTCGAACTCGTGCGGGTGCGGACGCAGCTGCACCGGAGCGATCTCGTGCTCGCGCTTGTAGGACACCCACGTCTCGATGAGGTCGGGGGTGAACACGTTGCCCACGGTGAGGAAGTCGTGGTCGGCCTCGAGCTCGTCGAGCACGGCGCCGAGCGAGGTCGGGACCTGGGCGATCTCGGCCATCTCGTCCGGCGGGAGCTCGTAGATGTCCTTGTCGACCGGGGCGGGGGGCTCGGTCTTGTTCTGGATGCCGTCGAGGCCGGCGAGCATCAGGGCCGAGAAGGCGAGGTACGGGTTCGCCGACGGGTCGGGGAAACGGGCCTCGACGCGCTTGGCCTTGGGGTTGCTGCCAGTGATCGGGATCCGGATCGAGGCGGAGCGGTTGCGCGAGGAGTAGACCAGCGAGATCGGCGCCTCGTAGCCCGGGACCAGGCGGTGGAAGGAGTTCACCGTCGGGTTCGTGAAGGCGAGCAGCGCCGGGGCGTGCTGGAGGATGCCGCCGATGTACCAGCGGGCCATGTCGGAGAGGCCGCCGTAGCCGGTCTCGTCGTAGAAGAGGGGCGAGCCCTCCTTCCACAGCGACGAGTGCACGTGCATGCCCGAGCCGTTGTCGCCGAAGATCGGCTTCGGCATGAAGGTGACGGACTTGCCCTGCTCCCAGGCGGTGTTCTTGATGAGGTACTTGAACTTCATCACGTCGTCCGCGGCCTTGAGCAGCGTGTCGAAGCGGTAGTTGATCTCCGCCTGGCCGGCGGTGCCGACCTCGTGGTGGGCGCGCTCGACGTGGAGGCCACAGGCCTCGAGGTTCTTGACCATGTCGGCGCGCAGGTCGCTGTAGTGGTCGTACGGCTCGACGGGGAAGTAGCCACCCTTGAGCCGGGTCTTGTAGCCCTTGTTCTCGCCGTCGTCCTTGCCGGAGTTCCACCAGCCCTCGACGGAGTCGATGTGGTAGTAGCCCTCGTTGACGCCGGTGGAGTAGCGGACGTTGTCGAAGATGTAGAACTCGGCCTCGGGCGCGAAGAACGCGGTGTCGGCGATGCCGGTGCTGCTGAGGTACGCCAGCGCCTTCTTCGCGATGTTGCGCGGGTCGCGGGAGTACGCCTCGCCCGTGATCGGGTCGTGGATGAAGAAGTTCACGTTGAGCGTCTTCGACTTCCGGAACGGGTCGACGTACGCCGTCGTCGGGTCGGGGAAGAGCGACATGTCCGACTCGTTGATCGCCTGGAAGCCACGGATCGAGGAGCCGTCGAAGCCCAGGCCGTCGTCGAAGACGGACTGGTCGAAGGACGAGGCCGGCACGGTGAAGTGCTGCATGACACCGGGCAGGTCGCAGAAGCGGACGTCGATCATCTCGACGCCCTCGTCCTTGATGAACTTGAGCAGCTCTTCGCTGTTGTTGAACATTCGTTCCTCCTCGGCACGCCTCCTATAGGCGTGCCCTCAGGCGTTACCCGACGGGGGTGTGGTCGGTCGCGGCAGACGGTCCGCGCCTGTGCGGAGCGCCGCTGACAGCAACCTACCGGTCGGGCAGTTTCCCACCCATGACCGCTTTGTTTCCGCAATGTAACAAGATGCCCGAGCCGGGGCGACGGGCGTCCAAACGAGGGTCCCGCCTACCCTTGGTCGCGTGCCAGGTGTCGCCGACGTGAACAGCCCCGCCGTCCCCACCGCCTCCTGGGGGCGCCGGATCATCGCCCTCCTCGTGGACTGGACGCTGTGCACGGTGCTGGTCATCCTGGTGTTCGGCCTCGACGCCTACACCGAGACCGGATCGACCGCGTCGTTCCTGGTCCTGCCCGTGTACGTCGTCGAGTCGGCCCTGCTCACCTGGCTGGCCGGCGGCTCGGCGGGCAAGCTGCTGACCGGCCTGTGCGTCATACCCGCAGACGGGCGCCTGCGCCGCCTCAACCCCGTCAAGGCGCTCGTGCGACAGATCATGGTCGCGCTGGTCATCCCGCCGCTCGTGTTCCGCGCCGACGGCCGTGGGCTGCACGACATCCTCGCGGGTACGTCGACGATCACCTTCGCCACGCTGCGCACCCTCGTGAAGTAGCGCAGGAGGCGCGGCGGCTCAGCGACCGCGGAGGTTGCCGCGCATGCCCTTCATCGACGTGGGCACCGGGCCGCGGGGGAGCGGGACCTTGGGACGCTGGGCGTCGAGGGCACGCAGGCGCTGGCGGAGCTCGGTGATCTCGGCCGGCTTCACCTGGCGACCGAGCTTCTGGACGTGACGGACCAGCTTGTTGAGCGGGACCTGTCCCTCCTCGGTGCCGACCAGGATGTCGTGGACGGGGTAGTCGCCGGCGACCCGCTCGTGCTTCTTGTGCTCGCTGGTCATCAGCGCCTTGAGCCGGGCGGGGTTGCCCTCGCCGACGAGGACGATGCCCGGAGGGCCGACCACGCGGTGGACCATGTCCTGCTGCTTGGTGAAGCCGACGACCTCCTCGATGACCCAGCCGCGGCGCAGCATGGTCAGCGCGCGGGCGGCGGCGCCGAGCTGGCCGTCGAGGCGGGCGAACGCCGCCTTCTGGGCGCGCCGGCCGAAGACGATCATCAGCGCGAGCAGGCCGATGAGGAAGGTCGAGACGCCGGCGAGGATCCAGCTGAGGACCGAGTTGTTGTGGGGGAGGACCAGGCGGAAGAGCGCCAGGCCGAGGCCGCCGAAGACCAGGAAGGAGCCGAGCATCCACCAGCGGATCGCCGGGTCGACCTCCCGAGACATCTTGTAGGTCTCGATGATCTGCCGGCGGCGGCTCAGCGTGGACGGATCGACAGGCGTGTTCGACATGGGGTGCTGCGGTCTCCTCGGGCGGAACGGCGGGCGTCAGGCGGTCGCTTCGGCGCGCGCGTCCCGCGCGGCCATCGCCTGACGATACAGACGTCCGGCTCGGTACGACGAACGGACGAGGGGTCCGGACAGGACGCCGCTGAAGCCGATCTGCTCGGCTTCGGTGGCGAGCTCGACGAACTCCTCGGGCTTCACCCAGCGTTCGACGGGGTGGTGGCGCACCGAGGGGCGAAGGTACTGGGTGATGGTGACGAGCTCGCAGCCGGCGTCGTGCAGGTCGTGGAGTGCTTGGGAGACCTCCTCGCGGGTCTCGCCCATGCCGAGGATCAGGTTGGACTTGGTGACCAGCCCGAAGGCGCGGGCCTGGGTGAGGACGTCGAGAGAGCGCTCGTAGCGGAAGGCGGGGCGGATCCGCTTGAAGATCCGCGGGACCGTCTCGACGTTGTGGGCCAGCACCTCGGGCCGCGACTCGAAGACCTCGGCGAGCAGGTCGGGGACCCCGTTGAAGTCGGGGATGAGGTTCTCCACGCCGGTGTCGGGGTTGAGGTCGTGGATGGCGCGGACGGTCTCGGCGTAGAGCCAGGCGCCGCCGTCGGGGAGGTCGTCGCGGGCGACGCCGGTGATGGTGGCGTACTTGAGGCCCATCGTCTGGACGGATTCGGCGACTCGGCGTGGCTCGTCGCGGTCGAGGGGTTGCGGCTTGCCGGTGTCGATCTGGCAGAAGTCGCAGCGTCGGGTGCACTGGTCGCCACCGATGAGGAAGGTGGCTTCCTTGTCCTCCCAGCATTCGAAGATGTTGGGGCAGCCGGCCTCTTGGCACACGGTGTGGAGGCCTTCGGACTTCACCAGCTTCTGCAGCGCGGTGTACTCCGGGCCCATCTTGGCCTTGGTCTTGATCCACGACGGCTTGCGCTCGATCGGGGTCTCCGCGTTGCGGACCTCCAAACGCAGGAGCTTGCGCCCCTCGGGTGCTGAACTCACTGCGTCAGCCTACTCCGCGGGCGGCATAGCCCAGAACCGGGACCGTGGCCCTGGCCGGGTCGGGCCGCGGCTCATAGTCGGGGGTGGGGACGTAGGGCTCCCACGCGAGCAGATCGGTCAGGTGGCGTCGTACGGCGCCGAGGACCTCGCGCACGGGAACGTCGCGCCCGAGCTCGGCGGACAGGGAGGTGACGCCCGCGTCGGAGATGCCGCAGGGGATGAAGCGGTCGTACCAGCTGAGGTCGACGTCGCAGTTGAGCGAGAAGCCGTGCATGGCGACGCCCTTGCGCACCCGGATGCCGATAGCCGCGATCTTCCGCTCCCCACGGGGGGCTCCGCCCCCCGTGCGCCCCCCGAGACCGTTCGTGGCGGGTGGGTCTGCTTTGAGCCATACGCCGGTGCGCCCGGGGATGCGCGCCGTGGTGACGCCGAGCTCGGCGCACACCGCGATGAGCGCCTCCTCGAGACGGCGCACGTAGTCGACGACCTTGACGTGGTCCGCGAGCCGGACGATGGGATAGCCGACGAGCTGGCCGGGGCCGTGGAAGGTGACCTTGCCTCCGCGGTCGACCTCGACGACCGGAGCGCCGCCCGGGTCGGCGGGGCGCTCGTGGGCCTCGGTCCGGCGGCTGGCGGTGAAGACCGGCGGGTGCTCGACGAGGAGGACGGTGTCGTTCAGCTCGCCGGCGACGACCTGAGCGTGCATCTCGCGCTGGAGGTCCCACGCCGTGACGTAGTCGATGAAGTCCGGTCCGAGTCCGTCCTGGCGGAAGGTCAGCGTCACGCCGTCGAGCCTACTCGGCGGCCTGTGGATGAGCGGATGCGCCTGTCGGAGGGAGGGGACAGGATCGGCGTATGCAGATCTCGGCTGCCCGCGCCGTCCTCGTCGGGACCGCCGCCGTCCTCGTGACGACCACCGCGGTGATCGTCGGAGTGCTGTTGCGGCCGGCGCCCGGGCAGCCCGGTACGCCGCCGGCCGGGCCCGTGTCCGTCCTCGCTCCCGCCGCGGGGCGGATCGACGTCGCTCGTGCCGTGGGCTCGCTGGCCGTGCTCCGCGACTGGGACCGAGCGCGGTCGCGTGCCTGGGAGGAGGCGGATCCGGCGGCGCTGCGGGGCCTCTACGCTCCCGGCGCGGCGGCGGGGGCCCGCGACGTGGCGATGCTGCGGGCCTGGCTGCGGCGGGGGCTGCGGGTCGAGGGGATGGCGATGCAGGTGCTCGCCGTGGAGCTCCGGCGCCGCACGGACCACCGGATCGTGCTCGTCGTCACCGACCGGCTCGCGGGTGCTGTGGGGGTCCGGTCGCTGTCGGGGGAACGGACGGCGTTGCCCCGTGACGGCCCGACGACGCGTCGCCTCGAGTTCGTCCGGGACGGATCGCGGTGGCTGCTCGCGTCGGCTCAGGAGGCCGAGCCGCGGAGGCCCGTGGCGAGCACCGCGGCGACGTCGGGGTCGGCGAAGCCGTAGCCGAGATCCAGCAGTGCGGCGGCCCGGAGGTTGAGCGAGCCGAGGACCTCGGCGGCCATCGGCCCGGCGGCGACCCGGATCGCGGCCGACGGCACGGGCAGCACAGCGGGACGGCGCACCAGTCGGGCCAGGGTGCGGGTGAACTCGGCGTTGGTCGGCGTGACCGGCGTGCAGAGGTTGACCGGACCCGCCGCGGTCGGGTGCTCGACGAGGAACGCCACCGCGCCGACCCAGTCGCGCAGCGAGATGACCGGGTAGTGCTGGCGGCCGCTGCCGAGTCGTCCGCCCAGCCCGGCGAGGAACTGCAGCCGCTGCTGACGCAACGGTGGGTTGCTGCGGTCCTGGACCGGAGCGGTCCGCAGCAGCACGACCCGGGCGCCGGCCTGCGCGGCCGGGTGCGCGGCGGCCTCCCACTCCCGGCAGACCCGGGTGAGCAGGGCGTGCCCGCGGGTGTCGGAGGCCTCGGTGAGCTCGACGGACCCGTGGTCGCCGTACCAGCTGACGCCGGAGGCGTTGAGCAGCGCCGGCGGTGTGGCTGCCGCAGCGATCGTGGTGGCGAGCAGGCGGGTCGTGGCGCGGCGACTGGTGAGAACGTCGTGCGCCCACTTCTTCGAGTGCGGGTTGCCGATCAGGGGCGAGCCCGCGAGGTTGACGACGACGTCGGCCGACTGCACCAGCTCGGCGTCCACGGTGCCGCCCTGCGGGTCCCAACGCGACTCGCCCGGTGCCGGGTCACGACGGACCAGGCGGGTCACGTCGTGGCCCCGGCCGACCAGCTCGGTGACGAGCCGGCGGCCGAGGAAACCGGACGGGCCGGCGACCACGACGTGCATGGTCAGACCTCGAACTGACCGGCCTCGAGGCGCTTCTTCAGGTCGCGCAGGAAGCGGCCCGCGTCGGCGCCGTCGACGACGCGGTGGTCGTAGGTGAGCGCGAAGTAGACCATGTGACGCACGGCGATGGTCTCGCCGAGGTCCTCGTCGTCGATCACCACGGGACGCTTGACCACGGCACCGGGGCCGAGGATGGCGACCTGCGGCTGGTTGATGATCGGGGTGTCCCACAGGGCGCCGAAGCTGCCGAGGTTCGTGATCGTGAAGGTCCCGCCGGAGAGCTCGTCGGGGCCGATCTTGTTGGTCCGGGTCCGCTCGGCGACGTCGGAGATCTTCTTGGCCAGACCGGAGATCGACAGGTCGCCGGCGTCCTTGACGACCGGCGTGAGCAGGCCCTTCTCGGTGTCGACGGCGAACGCGACGTTCTCGCGGTCGTAGTAGGTGATCTCGCCCTTCTCGAGGTCGAGGTTGGCGTTGAGCGCCGGGTGCTGCTTGAGCGTGTCGATCGCCGCCTTGGTGAAGAACGGCAGGTACGTCAGCTTGACGCCCTCGCGCGCCAGGAACTCCGCCTTCACCGACTCGCGCAGCCGCGCGATGTTGGTGACGTCGATCTCGACCACCTGGGTGAGCTGGGCGGCGACGTGCAGCGACTCCACCATCCGCTCGGCGATGATCTTGCGCAGCCGGCTGACCTTGACCGTCTGGCCGCGCAGCGGCGACGGCGTCGCGGGAGCGGCGGCCGGCGTGGGTGCCGCTGCGGCGGCCGGGGCTGCGGCCTTCGGCGCGGCAGCGTCGAGCACGTCCTGCTTGCGGATCCGGCCACCGACGCCCGAGCCGGTGACCTGACCGAGGTCGACACCGTGCTGGGCGGCGAGCTTGCGGACCAGCGGGGTGACATAGCCGGGGCCGTCGCCGGCCTCGGCCGCGGGGGCCGGCGTGGGTGCGGGGGCAGCGGCCGGGGTAGGTGCGGCGGGAGCCGGCGCAGCGGGACTGGGAGCGGGCGCAGCCTGAGCCGGAGCGGCGGGAGCCTCAGCAGCAGGCGTGGGCTCGGCGGGAGCAGGCGCGGCGGGCTCCGGGGCGGCAGGAGCCGCGGGAGCGGCGGGAGCCGCGGCGGGCGCGCCCGATCCGATGATGGCGAGCTCGGCGCCGACCTCGACGGTCTCGTCCTCGGCGGCCTTGATCTCGAGCAGCGTGCCGGCGACGGGGGAGGGGATCTCGGTGTCGACCTTGTCCGTGGAGACCTCGAGCAGCGGCTCGTCGACGGCGACGGCGTCGCCGACCTGCTTGAGCCAGCGGGTGACGGTGCCCTCGGTGACCGATTCGCCCAGGGCGGGCAGGGTGACAGCGGTGCTCTCGGTGGCGCTCTCGGCGGGGGCAGCGGCCGCCGGAGCAGCCTCCTCGGCCGGGGCGGCGGGCTCGGGCTCGGCAGCGGGCTCGGCAGCCGGAGCAGCAGCCGGAGCAGCAGCCGGAGCAGGCTCCTCGGCGGGAGCGGCCTCGGCGGCTGGCGCCTCGCCGGCCTCGCCCGCCTCGCCGACGACCGCGAGCACCGCGCCGACCTCGACCGTCTCGTCCTCGTTCGCCCGGATCTCGACCAGCGTGCCGGCAACGGGGGACGGGATCTCCGTGTCCACCTTGTCGGTGCTGACCTCGAGCAGCGGCTCGTCGATCGCGATCTGGTCGCCGACCTGCTTGAGCCAGCGGGTGACGGTGCCTTCGGTGACGGACTCACCGAGCGCGGGGAGAGTGACTTCGGTCGCCATGGTGCTCATCCTTGCACCATGGACAACGCAACCGGCAACGGCCCACCCACGGTTCGGGCACACTAGATCCATGGGTTTGTTCGACCGGTTCCGCGGCGGCTCCAAGCTACGGATGAGTAACCCGGCCAAGGAGGGAGCGCGCACCGGCTCGACGCGGGTGCGCGCCTCGGACCGCGCCGACGAGGAGCACCTGCGCACCTGGGTCCAGGAGCGCCGTGGCGTCGAGGGGTTCGTCGAGCCGCGCACCGCGGTCAGCGAGATCACGCTGCTGCTCGTCGCGCACGACGGCGAGTGGACCCGCCGCCGGGTCCCGTCGATCAACTGGGCCCATGACTTCTGCAACCGCCACCAGGTGCCGTCGTACGACGCCGCCGTGGTCGGCGTGCCGCAGCGGATGCGCGACTACAACTCCCGGGTCAGGCAGGCGCAGAAGCAGCGGGACCAACAGCGGCGCGAGCCTTGAGGTACTCCAGCAGCGTCGCCACGCCGTAGCCGGTCGCGCCGGTCGCGAGGTGACCGGACGCGCTGCCCTTGTTGAACGTCGGGCCGGCGATGTCGAGGTGCGCCCACGGCAGGCCGCCGGTGAACTCGCGCAGGAACGCCGCGGCGAACAGCCCACCTCCCCAGCGGATGCCGTCGTACTGGGCGAGGTCGGCGATGGTCGAGCTGCGGATCCGGCCGTCCATGTACTCCGGGATCGGCATGGGCCAGGCGTCCTCGCCCGCCGCGGCACCGGCGGCGATCACCTGGGCGACGACGTCGTCGTCGCCGAGTACTCCGGCCATCCGGTCGCCCAGCGCCAGGACCATGTGCCCGGTCAGGGTGGCGATGTCGACGATCGTGTCCGGGCCCGCCTCGACCGCGCGGCCGAGGGCGTCGGCCAGGACCAGCCGGCCCTCGGCGTCGGTGTTGCTCACCTCGACGGTGGTGCCGTCGTAGGTCCGCAGCACGTCGCCGGGGCGCATCGCGGCCTCGCCGATCATGTTCTCGGCGAGCGCGGCGAACGCGGAGATCCGGACCGGGAGGCCGAGCCGGGCCGCGGCGAGCGTGGCCTGGACGACGGCGGCCGCGCCGGCCATGTCCTCCTTCATGGTGGCCATGCTCGCGGCGGGCTTGATCCACAGGCCGCCGGAGTCGAAGGTGATGCCCTTGCCGACGAGCGCGACGTGGGCGACGGCGTCCTTGGGGGCGTACCTGAGCTCGACCAGCCGCGGCGGCGCGGCGGAGCCGGCGCCGACCCCCAGCAGGCCGCCGCAGCCCAGCTCGGCCAGGCGGGTCTCGTCGAGCACGTCGACCTTCACCCTCGTGCGTCCCTTGGCCAGGGCCTTGTTGACGTCCTTCGCCGCCGCGGCGATCGCGTCGGCGAAGGCCGGCGGCGTCAGGTCGCCCGGCGGCGTGTTCACCCAGTCCCGTGCGGCCATGACCGCGTTGACCAGCACCTGCGCCGGCTCGACGGCGGCGTTCACCTCGGTCCGGCGGGCGGCCGGGGTGAGGACGACGACCTCCGCGGGCGTGGTCGGCGTCGCCGGCCTGCTCTTGTAGGACGTGAAGGCGTAGCCACCCAGCCGGTAGCCCTCGACCACGGCGCGGACCAGCTCGGGCGTGTCGGCCGGCAGGGCCAGGGCGACGGAGGCGGCGTTGGTGACGGCGCGGGCGGCATTGCCGGCGGCGCGTCGTACCGCCGCGGCGTCGGGGTCCGCGCCCAGTCCGACCAGGACGAGGAGGGGGGAGGCGATCGTCCCGCCGGTCGGCACCTTGGCCACCTCGCCCGGTGCGCCCTTGGCGCCGATGGTCGTGAGCAGCCCGGCGAGCTTGCGGCCGTACGCCGCCGCGACGTCCTCGGCGCCCGGCGCGAGCACCCCGTCCGGCAGCACCCCCACGACCACCGCCTCGGCGCGGGTCTTGGCGGGGCTGGCCGTACGAAGGGCGAAGGTCGTCACGGGTCGCAGGATAGCCACGCTCCCGCCGAGGAGCCTCATGCCATAGATTCCCGATCATGGCGGACGCGACCCCCCGGAACGCACCGGTGCACTCACCCCTGCACGACCGGCACGAGGCGCTGGGCGCCAAGTTCTCCGAGTTCGGCGGCTGGCTGATGCCACTGGAGTACCCGACGGGCGTGGTCAAGGAGCACGCAGCGGTCCGTGGCGGCGTCGGGATCTTCGACGTCAGCCACCTCGGCAAGCTCGTCGTGCGCGGTCCCGGCGCGGTGGAGTTCCTCAACGCCACACTGACCAACGACCTGCACCGGATCGGCCCCGGCAAGGCGCAGTACAGCCTCGTCGTGGACGACGCCACCGGCGGGATCGTCGATGACGTCTTCACCTACTACCGCGACGACGACCACGTGCTCGTCGTACCGAACGCCGCCAACAACGACGAGGTACGCCGCCGGCTGGTCGAGGCCGCGCCGGCGGGCATCGAGGTCCTCGACCATCACCGTGACTACGTCGTCCTGGCGGTCCAGGGCACGCAGTCCGACGAGGTCGTCGCCGGTGTCGGCCTGCCGGTCGGCCACGACTACCTCACCTTCGTCGAGGCGCCGTTCGAGGGAGCCGAGGTCGTGGTGTGCCGCACGGGCTACACCGGTGAGCGCGGCTACGAGCTGATCGCCCCGTCCGAGGTCGCCCCGGCGCTGTGGGACGCGCTGATGGCGGCCGGCGAGCCGTACAGCCTGGTCCCGGCCGGCCTCGGCGCCCGGGACACGCTCCGCACCGAGATGGGCTACCCGCTCCACGGCCAGGACATCTCCCCGGACATCACCCCCAACGAGGCCCGGCTCGGCTGGGCGGTCGGCTGGAAGAAGCCCGCCTTCTGGGGTCGCGACAAGCTTCTCGCCGAGCGCGAGGCCGGGCCGCGCCGCAAGCTCGTGGGCCTGGTCTCCACCGGCCGCGCCATCCCGCGCCCGCACATGAGCGTGCGGCTGCTGCGCGACGTCCCTCTCGGCGAGGTCACCTCGGGCACCTTCTCCCCGACCATGAAGAAGGGCATCGCTCTCGCGCTGGTCTCGACCGTGGTCGACGACGACGCTGAGGTGATGGTCGACGTCCGCGGCCGGCCCGAGGTCTTCCAGATCACCAAGCCGCCGTTCGTCCAGCCCTCCGTGCGAGAGTCTTGAGCATGAGCCTGCCCGAGCAGCCCGCCCCCTACCGACCGTCGGCCCCGGCCGAGAACCCCTGGCACTGGCGCCTCGAGGACGCCTCGGGTGCCGAGGTCGCCCTGAGCGGCGACGACGCCCAGGAGTACGCCGACCAGGCGTTCCCCAGCCAGGGCGACGCCGAGTCCTGGATCGGTGAGATCTGGTCGGCCCTCGCGGACCTCGGCGTCGCCCAGGTCACGCTCTTCGAGGTCGACCGCGAGGTATACGGCCCGATGTCCCTCAGCGCGTGACGCCGCACGTGTGGCACGCACCTCGCTGCGTTGTCGTCGGTCGACGGCCCGCTTCGCTTGACGGCCGCCTCCCTCCTCCGCCTTGCGATGCACGCACCACACGCACGGCGGCATCGCGCTGTGTGACGCCATGATCCGGGAGTTCCGCCAGGTCGACGTGTTCAGCGCCGCACCGCTGCTCGGCAACCCGCTGGCCGTGGTCCACGGTGCTGACGGGATGAGCGCCGAGGAGATGCAGCGCTTCGCCCGCTGGACCAACCTCAGCGAGACGACCTTCCTGCTCGCCCCGACCGACCCTGCCGCCGACTACCGGGTGCGCATCTTCACCACCGAGGAGGAGCTGCCCTTCGCTGGTCACCCGACCCTCGGCTCCGCGCACGCCTGGCTGGAGGCCGGCGGCGTGCCGGCGGGGGAGCGGGTGGTGCAGGAGTGCGGCGTCGGGCTCGTCCGGCTGCGCCGTGACGGCGGCCGGCTGGCGTTCGCCGCCCCCGACCTGATCCGCTCGGGTCCGGTGGAGGAGCAGCTGGCCGTGCGGATCGCCGCCGGTCTCCGCGTCGACCGCGCCGACATCGTGGATCTCGCCTGGGCCGACAACGGACCCGGCTGGGTCGCCGTGCGCCTCGCGAGTGCGGATGCGGTGCTCGCCCTGACCCCGTCGCTCGCCGACCTGCCCGGCAAGATCGGCGTCGTCGGGCCCTACCCGGACGGCGCGGAGTGTGCCGTCGAGGTGCGGGCGTTCGTGACCGACGAGACGTCCGGCACCGAGGATCCGGTCACCGGCTCGCTCAACGCGTCGCTGGCGCAGTGGCTGGCGGGCGGGGTGCTCCCGGCGTCGTACGTCGCCGCGCAGGGGACGGTCATCGGCCGGCGGGGCCGGGTCCATGTCGACACCGACGCCGACGGCGCGATCTGGGTCGGCGGCGACACCCTGACCACGATCCGCGGGACGGTGGCGCTGTGACCACTCCGCCCGAACTAGGCTGAGGCCGTGCGCGCGTACCTCGACCTCGTCCAGCGGATCCTCGACGAGGGGACCGACAAGGGCGACCGCACCGGCACCGGCACGCTCAGCGTGTTCGGGCACCAGATGCGCTTCGACCTGACCGAGGGCTTCCCGCTGGTGACGACCAAGAAGGTCCACACCCGGTCGGTCTTCGGTGAGCTGCTCTGGTTCCTGCGCGGCGACACCAATGTGCGCTGGCTGCAGGAGCGCGGCATCACGATCTGGGACGAGTGGGCCGACGAGAACGGCGATCTCGGACCCGTGTACGGCGCCCAGTGGCGCTCGTGGCCAACGCCCGACGGCGGGCACATCGACCAGCTCGCGCAGGTCATCGCGCAGATCCGAAGCAATCCCGACAGCCGTCGTCACATCGTCTCGGCGTGGAACCCCAGCCAGGTCGACGACATGGCGCTGCCGCCGTGCCACAGCCTGTTCCAGTTCTACGTCGCTCCCGGCGCCGACGGTCGGGGCCGGCTCAGCTGCCAGCTCTACCAGCGTTCCGCCGACGTCTTCCTGGGCGTGCCGTTCAACATCGCGTCGTACGCCCTGCTCACCCACATGGTCGCGCAGGTCGCCGGTCTCGGGGTCGGTGACTTCGTGCACACGCTGGGCGACGCGCACCTCTACTCCAACCACCTCGACCAGGCCCGGCTCCAGCTCACCCGCGAGCCGCGCCCCCTGCCGACGCTGGTGCTCAACCCGGCGGTCACCGAGATCGACGCCTTCGAGCTCGAGGACATCGCGGTCGAAGGCTACGACCCCCACCCCGCCATCAAGGCCCCGATCGCGGTCTAGGCGGATGACCACCCCCGCAGGACGGCGGGTCACGATGGTGGCCGCCGTCGCCGAGAACGGCGTGATCGGTGCCGACGCCGACATCCCGTGGAAGATCTCCGAGGACTTCCAGCACTTCAAGGCCACCACGCTGGGCCACGTGCTGATCCTGGGCCGCACCACCCACGAGGGGATCGGCCGGCCGCTGCCGGGGCGCACGACCGTCGTCCTGACCCGCGACCTGGACTACGTCGCTGAGGGGGTCGAGGTCGCCCACTCCATCACCGAGGCGCTGGAGCTCGCGGACCGGCTGCTCGAGGGCCGGCCGGGCGACCGGCAGGTGATGATCGGCGGGGGAGCAGCGGTCTACGCCGCCGCGATGCCGTACGCCGACGAGCAGGTCATCTCCGAGATCCCGCTCTCCCCGCCGGGCGACACGCACTACCCGGAGTTCGCCGAGAAGCGCTGGCGCGAGGTGCGGCGTGAGCCACGCGACGGCTTCACCATCGTGTGGTGGGAGCGGGTCTTCGCCTGTGGCGGGTCCTGACCAGGCGACTGGCAGGGTAGGACCCATGGAGCTTCGTGTCTTCACCGAACCGCAGCAGGGCGCGACGTACGACGACCTGCTGGCCGTCGCCCTCGAGGCCGAGCGTCTCGGCTTCGGCGCCTTCTTCCGCAGCGACCACTACCTCCACATGAGCGGCGACGGCCTGCCCGGCTCGACCGACGCGTGGACCACCCTCGCGGGGCTGGCCCGTGAGACGAGCACGATCCGGCTCGGGACGATGATGACCAGCGCCACCTTCCGCCACCCGGGGGTGCTGGCGATCCAGGTCGCGCAGGTCGACCAGATGAGCGGCGGCCGGGTCGAGCTCGGCATCGGCGCCGGCTGGTTCACCCAGGAGCACACGGCCTACGGCATCCCGTTCCCCGACACCCGCGAGCGCTTCGAGCGGTACGCCGAGCAGCTGGAGCTGATCACCGGGCTGTGGTCGACACCGGTGGGCGAGCGGTACGCGTTTGGCGGGCAGCACTACCAGCTCGCGGACAGCCCCGCGCTGCCCAAGCCGGTCCAGGACGGCGGCCGGCGGGGCGGTGTCCCGCTGCTGATCGGTGGCAAGGGCGCCCACAAGACCCCGGCCCTCGCGGCGGCGTACGCCGACGAGTTCAACCTGCCGTTCGTCGACGAGGAGTTCACCGCCGTCCAGTTCGGCCGGGTGCGTCGAGCGGCGGAGGAGATCGGACGGGACCCGGCGTCGATCGTATGGTCCAACGCCCTCGTGCTGTGCGTGGGTGAGGACGAGGCCGCGATCGCCCGCCGGGCGGCCGCGATCGGCCGCGAGGTCGACGAGCTGCGGGCCAACGGGCTGGCCGGCACGCCGGCCGAGGTGGTCGACAAGATCCGGCGGTACGGCGACCTGGGCGCGCAGCGGATCTACCTCCAGGTGCTCGACCTGGGTGATCTCGACCACCTCCGCCTCGTGGCTGCTGAGGTCCTGCCGCACGTGTGACGATAGGCTGGGGGGCATGACTTCCGCACCCTTCGGCACCATGCTGACCGCCATGGTCACGCCGTTCCTAGAGAACGGCTCCGTCGACCTGGACGGGGTGCAGAAGGTCGCCAGGCACCTCGTCGACCACGGCAACGACGGCATCGTCGTGTCCGGCACGACCGGCGAGTCGCCGACCACCACCGGCGCGGAGGACGGCGAGACCCTGGCCGCGGTCAAGGACGCCGTCGGCGAGCGCGCCAAGGTGGTCGCCGGCGTGGGGACCAACGACACCCGCCACTCCGTCGAGCTCGCCAAGCAGGCCGAGAAGGTCGGCGCCGACGGACTCCTGCTCGTGACGCCCTACTACAACAAGCCGAGCCAGCCGGGCGTGCTCAACCACTTCCGCCACGTCATCGAGGCGACCGGCGTGCCGGTCATGCTCTATGACGTCCCGGGCCGCACCGGCACCAAGATCTCGCTGGAGACCTACGCCGCCGCCCGGCAGTGGGACACCGTCGTCGCGGTCAAGGAGGCGACGGGCGACCTGGCCCGCACCGCCCAGCTCGTTGACCTCGGCTACGTCGTCTACTCCGGCGACGACGTCAACACGCTCGGCTACCTCGCCTACGGCGCGACCGGCCTGGTCTCGGTCGTCGGCCACGTCGCCGGCACCCAGCTGCGCGCGATGATCGACGCCTTCCTCTCCGGCGACCACGCCGAGGCGCTGCGGATCCACACCGGACTGATCCCGGCGTTCGAGGCGATCATGGGCGTGGGCAACTACGGCGCCACGACCGCCAAGGCCGCGCTCGAGCTGGCCGGCGTCCTGGCCAACCGAACCGTCCGACCCCCACTGTTGGCGCTCGACGACGCGGAGGTCGCCGACCTCCGCGCGGGTCTCGCCGCGGCGGGCCTCCTCTGATGTCGCACCCGCACCCCGAGCTGTCCGCCCCGCCGAAGCTGCCCAAGGGCGGCCTGCGGGTCATCCCGCTCGGCGGCCTCGGCGAGGTCGGCCGCAACATGACCGTCTTCGAGTACGACGGCCGGCTGCTCATCGTCGACTGCGGCGTGCTCTTCCCCGACGACCACCAGCCGGGCGTCGACCTGATCCTGCCCGACTTCGCGGCGATCCGGGACCGGCTCGACAAGGTCGAGGCGCTGGTGCTCACCCACGGCCACGAGGACCATATCGGCGCGACGCCGTACCTCCTGCGTGAGCGCCAGGACATCCCGCTCGTCGGCTCCGAGCTGACCCTCGCGCTGCTCAACTCCAAGCTGCGTGAGCACCGCCTGCGCCAGACGCCGTTCTACACGGTCAAGGAGGGCGACAAGATCTCGTTCGGTCCCTTCGACCTCGAGTTCGTCGCCGTCAACCACTCCATCCCGGACGCGCTCGCGGTCGCGATCCGCACCGGGGCGGGCCTGGTGCTCCACACCGGCGACTTCAAGATGGACCAGCTGCCGCTCGACGGCCGGATCACCGACCTGCGGGCCTTCGCCCGGCTCGGGGAG
The DNA here is from genome assembly GCF_024614185.1 of Nocardioides carbamazepini. GTDB lineage: Bacteria > Actinomycetota > Actinomycetes > Propionibacteriales > Nocardioidaceae > Nocardioides > Nocardioides carbamazepini. The sequence goes on along the minus strand of NZ_JAHTLF010000015.1, from coordinate 358,572 downwards.
GAGGGGGTGGACCTCTTCCTCACCGACTCCACCAACGCCGAGGTCCCCGGCTTCACGACGGCCGAGCGCAAGATCACCCCGGTGCTCGAGCAGGCCTTCGCCGAGTCGAAGCAGCGCATCATCGTGGCCTGCTTCGCCTCCCACGTGCACCGCGTCCAGCAGGTCCTCGATACCGCGGTGAAGCACAACCGCAAGGTGGCGTACGTCGGCCGCTCGATGGTTCGCAACATGGCCATCGCGCGCGACCTGGGCTACCTCAAGGTCCCGCCGGGCGTGATGGTCGAGGCCAAGGAGCTGGCCGACCTCGCCCCGGAGCGGCAGGTGCTCATCTCGACCGGGTCGCAAGGTGAGCCGCTCAGCGCGCTGGCCCGGATCGCGCAGCGCACCCACAACTTCGTGCACCTCGAGGAGGGCGACACCGTCGTCCTCGCCTCCAGCCTGATCCCCGGCAACGAGAACGCCGTCTACCGGGTGATCAACGGCCTCGCCCGGCTCGGCGCCCGTGTCGTCCACAAGGGCAACGCGCTGGTCCACGTCTCGGGTCACGCGAGCGCCGGCGAGCTGCTCTACTGCTACAACATCGTCAAGCCGCGCAACGTGCTGCCCGTGCACGGCGAGGTCCGCCACATGCTCGCCAACGGCGACCTCGCCAAGCAGACCGGCGTCGAGAACGTCGTCTACGCCGAGGACGGCGTCGTCGTCGACCTCGTCGACGGGGTTGCCTCCGTGGTCGGCAAGGTCGAGTGCGGCTACGTCTTCGTCGACGGCCAGTCGGTCGGCGACGTCACCGAGTCGGAGCTCAAGGATCGCCGGATCCTCGGCGAGGAGGGCTTCATCTCGGTGATCGTGGTCGTCGACTCGGTCGCCGGCAAGGTCTCCGCCGGCCCCGAGATCCACGCCCGCGGCCATGCGTGGGCCGACTCGGACTTCGAGCCGATCAAGCAGCCCATCGTCGACGCCGTCAACCGCGCGCTCAACGAGGGCAGCACCGACACCTACCAGCTCCAGCAGGTGATCCGCCGCTCCATCGGCCGGTGGGTGAGCAACACCCACAAGCGCCGCCCGATGATCATCCCGGTGGTCGTCGAGGCGTAGCCCCACACAGACACACAGCGGAACGCCCCGCTCCTCCTTCCGGAGGGGCGGGGCGTTCCGGCGCTGTGCCGCTGCCGGGCTACTGCTTGCCCTTCAGCTTGATGGTGACCTTGCCGGAGAACGGCGCGATCTTGGCGTCGCCGGGATAGCTCACGGTCGCCTTGACCTTGCGCTTGCCCTGCCTCCACAGCTTCCTGAGCTGCTTCTTGGCCTTGACCTTCAGTACGCCGTCGACCACCGTGCCGGTGTACGTCTTTCCCTTGATCGTGACCGTCACCAGGCCGGAGGGCATCACGCCGCCGGCGGTGTTGATCATGATCGTGACCGTGCCCTTCTTGGCGCTGGCCTTGGGGGAGACGGTGGCGGTGCCGGGAGCGACGTCGGGCGTGGTGCAGATGCTGACCGCGACGTTGTCGACGTACCAGCCGTCGTTGCCGTTGCAGCCGTCCATGCCGAAGTCGAACCGGAACTGCACGGTGTCGCCGGGCTTGGCGAGCATCGACAGGTCGATGGCCGAGTGACCCCACTGGCCGGTGGGGAGGCCGCCATCGGCTCCGGTGAACGCGGTCTCGCCGGCCATCGGGTTGGTGTTGCCGGCCGCGGCCGACTCGAGCTCGCCGCCGGGCGCGTTGTAGAGCCACGCGCGGTCCGGGACCAGCTCGAACTCGGGAGCGCCGTTGACCTTGACCTTGACGTTGCCTCCGTCGAAGCCGACCTCGGTCGCCACGTAGTGGTCGAAGGTGAACCGGGGCAGGTCGCCCGCGGGCACCGTCAGGACCGGTGTGGCGAGCCCGACCCGCGAGGAGTAGTCGTCGGAGTCGAGACTGCAGCTGCCGAAGTTGCCGTCGTCACCCTTGTCGTTGAAGTAGAGCACCGACGGGCCGCCCTTGTGCTGCACCCCGCCCTTGCTGACCACGGGCAGCGCCGTGGTCGTCGTGGTGTCGAAGTGCTTGGCGCCGCCGCCGTCGGACTCGGGGTCGTCGTAGTACTCGACGTCCTGGGTCCAGCCGGCCGGGATCCCCGACTCGAAGCCCTCGGTCCACTGGCTCTTGGTCACGGTGCCCTCACCGCAGCCCACCGCCCCGCGGTGGAACATGGGCTTGAAGTTGCACTGCACCGGCTCCTTGCGCAGCTCGGTGGCGGCGATCGCCTTCGTCACCGCCGCACAGTCCGCGGCGGCGATGGGCGCGATGGTGCCCTCGTCGGCCGCGCTGCCGCCGGTGGCGCTGTCACCGACGGCCAGCTTCTTGAGCGTGGTGTTGCCGGTGAGCGTCGCGCACGAGCCCTCGAGTCCGTCGGCGAGCTCGACGAAGCCGGAGGTCGGCGTCAGGTAGGCCGTCTGCGTGCGCCAGAAGATGTGCGCCGCCTTGTCCAGTCCGATGCCCGGGACGGTCACACCGTTGTAGGTGCCTCCGTCGACGAGCAGCGCGTAGGTGTGGTTGACCACGCCGGAGTTGGTGTGCACGCCGCCGTTGTCGCCGGTGTCGCAGGCGTACTCCTCGTCCGAGACCTTGCCCGGGTCGCCGTAGCAGTTCGGGCTCCACATGTCGCGGATCGCGCCACCGAAGGCGGGGTCGTCCTCGCCGGAGAGCCAGCGTGCCGTCTCGTCGCGGTTCGCCACGCTCTCGAAGATGGTGACGTTGGCGGTGCCGGCGGACTTGATCTTCGTGCCGTCGGCCTGGGAGAGGGTCGCACCGTAGAAGCCCGCGGGCGCGGTTCCACCGGGGTTGATCATGCCGGCGGTGTTGTTGCCGATGACCAGTCCGGTGGCGCCGTTGGCGACGGCGTGGTCGATCTTCTCCTGGAAGGTGCACAGGCCGCGGTCGACGAAGGCGATCTTTCCGGCGATCTGTGCAGCGTTGGCCCAGACGGCGTCACAGCCGTCGGTGGTGGACCCCTCGTCGGCGTCGGTGTCCGTGGCGACGACGACGTCGGCCGTGACGCCCTCGTTCTCCGGATCGAAGGGATCGCCGAAGTCCGCCGACCAGGACGGCTTGACGACCGCGCACGGACCGGCCACGGCGGCCGGGCTGTTGATGGTGAAGGTCAGGTCGCCCGGCGTGGCGAGCGAGCAGCGCCCGTCGTCGCTGCGGTGGGTCTCCTCGTCGAGGACGATCTCCTCGCCGCCTGCCTCGACGGTCACGTCGTTGTAGCGGCTGTTGAGCATGTCGACCGTCTCGCCCCAGATGTCCGAGTACGCCTCGTTCATCGCGCCGGGCTGCCACTGGTAGAGCAGGCCGGACGTCTTCTCCGTGTAGGCGTGTCCCCACTCGTGGGCGACGGTGTCGTCGGAGGAGACGCCGGAGCAGTAGTTGGTCGAGACGCCGTTCCAGTTGGCGTTCGGGCAGGCGATGTTCGGGTCGTTGTTGACCGTCTTCATCAGCGCGCCGGCGCCGTCGTAGGAGTCGCGGCCGAACGAGTTCTTGAAGAACCAGTACGCCTCACCGGTGCCCTGGACCTCGTTCTGCTGATCCTCGTCGAGGTCGCCACCGGTGCGGCTCGTGGGCCAGGCGTCGCCCTCCTTCCAGACCAGGTCGGGGTTGGCGTCCGGGTCGTCGTAGGCCTCGATGAGCTCGCGGTCCAGCGCGTGGGCGATCATCGAGTAGCGGTTGACCGGCTTGCCGGTGACCGCGTCGAGCACGCTCGTCTCGCGGACCTGCTTGCCGTCGGTGACCTCGACCACCCAGGCCAGCAGGTTGCGGCCCTCGACGCCCTGGATGGCGCCCATCCGGTAGACCATCAGGTCTGCCTTGGTCGCCTTCAGGCTGCTCGCCTCGGGCTTGTCGGGAGCGGCCTCGCCGGCTCCGGCCGGTGCCTGGGCGGCCAGCTTGATCGCCGTGGCCGTGGCGGCGGCCTCGTCGAGGCGCGGCGTCACGGCCAGGTCGACCTTCGGTGCCACGTAGCCCGACACCGAGGTGAGATCGCCCTGGTTGTCGACGTGGGCACGCAGCTTGGCGCCGAAGACCGGGACGCCCTGGTAGGTCTGGTCGAAGTCGACGGTGTAGCCGGCCGGGGTCTCGGTGACCTCGCCCTGCTTCAGCTGGGCGGCGGTGGCGCCGAACGCGCGGGCGTACTTGTCGACGTACCCACTCGCCTTCGCCGCGGCACCGTCGGCCGTCCTCGCGCTCCGCTCGGAGGGGAAGAGGTCCTTCGTGGCACGGACGAAGCCGACCTTGTCGGTGGCCGGTGAGGTCGTGATCGCGACCTTCCCCTCGGCCTCGTTGCGCATCTGCTGGGTGACCGACGGATCCTGGGGCGCCGCCTGGATCGGCGCCGACGGGATGACGACGAGAGCCGCCCCGACGAGCGAGAGTCCGACGCCCTTCCGCAGGGCGTCGGGAAGGTTGAGTCTCACGAAATGTTCTCCTCGAGATAGAACGTGTCGTCGGCGAGGTCCGAGTGTTGCCCGCTCCGGACACTGCACGGCACCCTAGGACGCAGGAATACGGCCGGTCCAGAGGTCTGGCGCAAACTCTCCTTTACCAACATGCCGTGACCGGAGAACATCCCGACCCCCGGCGACACACCGCCCTGTGGTCCGTGTGACTGGAGTGACGATCGCCTAGGTTTGGTGTCATGGCGACCCGTACGTCTTCCCCGCCGGGGTCGCGCAGCAGGACCAGCTCTTCCTCCCGCTCGGGCGTGAAGAAGACAGCCAGCTCGCGTACCCGGAGTACGTCCACCAAGAAGCGCCCGCCGGCCAAGAAGCCGGCGGCCAAGCGACCTGCCCCGCGCGCCGTGCGCAGCGGGCCCGGGCCGGTGCTGCGCGCCTTCACCGCACTCGGCAGGGGAGTGGTCGCCCTCTGGCTCGCCTTCGCCCACGGCATCGGCGCGGTCACCCGCGGTGTCGGCCACGGCGCCCGGGACATCGCGCCCGAGCAGCGCCGCGACGGCTTCGGGCTGCTCCTCGTCGCCGTCGCCCTGGTCATCACCGGTGCCGTGTGGTTCGAGGTCCCCGGTGGCGTCATGGACTTCACCCGGGCCGCGGTGTCGGGATCGGTCGGCAAGATCGGCTGGTTCGTGCCCCTGCTCGTGCTGGCCGCCGGCTGGCGGGTCATGCGCGACCCGGTCGGCAACGGCCCCGCCGGGCGCCAGGTGATCGGCTGGACCGCCTTCGCGTTCGGTCTGCTCGGCATCGTGCACATCGCCAACGGCAGTCCCGAGCCCGTGCAGGGCGACACCCTGCCGCTGCGCGACGGTGGTGGCGCGGTCGGGTACGTCGTCTCCGCCCTGCTGCTCGACCTGCTCCGCGCCCCCGCCGTGGTCGTACCGCTGCTGGCGCTGCTCGCCTTCTTCGGTGTCCTCGTCATCACGGCGACGCCGCTCTACCGGATTCCCGACCGCCTGCGCGAGCTCGGTGACCTGCTGCTCGGCCGCCACCACGGCGCCGACGACGACGCCACCCAGGCGATGAACCTCGACGACACCTTCGAGCGGATGGGCGACCCGGCGTACGACACGCCGGTCCTGGCCGAGCCGAAGAAGCGGCGCCGGAAGAAGACCGAGGAGCCGAGCCCGGCCGAGGAGTCGATGTCGCTCCTCGAGCCGATCGACGTCCCGCTCGCCGACGAGGACACCGAGCCGGTCGACCCGGAGGCGGGCTCGAACGCCCTCATCGCCCGCCGCCTGGCGCAGCGCGCGACCGTCGAGGACGAGACCGGCGAGCTCGAGCCCCCGCCGCACGCGGACCTGCCCCAGCGGGTCGAGCAGCTCGCGCTGTCCGGCGACATCGTCTACACGCTGCCCGACGCCACCGCCCTCAAGCCGGGCGACCCGCACCGGGCGCGCTCCAAGGCCAGCGACGACGTGGTCGACCGGCTGCAGACGGTGCTCGACGAGTTCAACGTCGACGCCCAGGTCACCGGCTACACCCGCGGCCCGACCGTCACCCGCTACGAGATCGAGCTCGGCACCGGCGTCAAGGTCGAGAAGATCCTCGGCGTCCAGCGCAACATCTCCTACGCCGTCGGCTCCGAGGACGTGCGGATCCTCAGCCCGATCCCCGGCAAGTCCGCGGTCGGCGTCGAGATCCCCAACAGCGACAAGGAGATCGTCTCCCTCGGTGACGTGCTCCGGTCCAACGTCGCGCGCAACGACCACCACCCGCTGATCGCCGGGCTGGGCAAGGACGTCGAGGGCGGCTTCGTCGTCGCGAACCTGGCGAAGATGCCGCACCTGCTCGTCGCGGGCGCCACCGGCTCCGGCAAGTCGAGCTTCATCAACTCGATGATCACCTCGGTGCTCATGCGCTCCACGCCCGACGAGGTGCGGATGATCATGGTCGACCCCAAGCGGGTCGAGCTCAACGCCTACGAGGGCGTGCCGCACCTGATCACGCCGATCATCACCAACCCCAAGAAGGCCGCCGAGGCGCTCGAGTGGGTCTGCCGCGAGATGGACATGCGGTACGACGACCTCGCCAACTTCGGCTTCCGGCACATCAACGACTTCAACAAGGCCGTGCGCGAGGGCAAGGTCGAGGTGCCGCCGGGCAGCGAGCGCACGCTCACGCCGTACCCGTACCTGCTGGTGATCGTCGACGAGCTCGCCGACCTGATGATGGTCGCCCCGCGCGACGTCGAGGGCTCGATCGTCCGGATCACCCAGCTCGCCCGGGCCGCGGGCATCCACCTGGTGCTCGCGACGCAGCGCCCGTCGGTCGACGTCGTCACCGGCCTGATCAAGGCGAACGTCCCGTCCCGCCTGGCGTTCGCTACGTCCAGCCTCGCCGACAGCCGCGTCATCCTCGACACCCCGGGTGCCGAGAAGCTCGTCGGCCAGGGTGACGGCCTCTTCCTCCCCATGGGGGCGTCGAAGCCGATCCGAGTCCAGGGCTCGTGGGTCACCGAGCAGGAGATCCACCAGGTCGTCAAGCACTGCAAGGGTCAGCTCGAGCCCAGCTACCGCGAGGACGTCACCGCGCCCGCCGCCTCGAACAAGGTGCTCGACGACGACATCGGCGACGACATGGACCTCGTCGTGCAGGCGATCGAGCTCGTCGTCTCCACGCAGTTCGGCTCCACCTCGATGCTGCAGCGCAAGCTCCGCGTCGGCTTCGCCAAGGCGGGCCGGCTGATGGACATCCTCGAGAGCCGCGGTGTCGTCGGTCCCAGCGAGGGATCCAAGGCCCGCGACGTGCTGGTCAAGCCCGACGAGATCGACGCCGTGATCATGACCATCCAGGGGGAGGCATGAGCGAGATGACCGAGAGCCCCAGCCAGCCCACCGAGCAGCGGATCGAGGTCCGCCGCAACGTCGCCCTGTCCGCCTCGGTCGGCGGCTTCTCGGCCCTGCTGACCGTCGCCTTCGCGGTGCGCGCCTTCACCGGCGGCACCACCCTCGACTGGGTGACCTTCGGGGTGCTGGCGCTGGTCACCCTCGCCCACGTCGCCGCGCTGGTCGACGGCCGGGCACCGCTGCTGGTCGCCGACGAGCACGGCGTCCGGCTGCGCCAGGGCGCGACCTGGCGGGGGATCGCCTGGCCCGAGATCGACTGCCTCGAGCACCTGCCCCGCCGCGGCCTGGTCCGTGACGGCCACATCCTCGTCGACGGGTACGACGACCAGCAGCTCGTCGTACCCCTCACCCTCGCCACCCGAGTGGTGGGTGCCGAGCCGGGCTCGCTGAGCGACGTGCTCGCCGAGCTCGCCGACGGACGCGCCGACGTGGTCGAGGTCGTGCCGGACCTGGCCGACGACACCGCCGAGCGCTCCGGCACGGTGCCCCAGCTCAGCGACCTGTACGCCGACGACGCTCCCGGAGCGCCGGAGGAGCGCCGGGGCATCGCCGCCCGCGTGGCCGCCGGGCTGGGCGGGCGACGGGAGCCCGACGTCGACGTGTCCGACTTCGAGGACACCGGCGAGGTCGTGCTGGCCGCGGACACCGAGAACACCGACGAGATCGCCGTCGTCACGGAGCCCGCGGAGCCCGCGGAACCCGGTGCGCCGGACGAGCAGGAGGAGCCGCCCGCGCCGGACCGCCCGACCGTGCTGTCCGCCCGCGTCGAGTGGGACCGGCCGACCCTGGTCCGGGCCCCGGTCGCCCCGGTCGCTCTGGACACCGTTGACACCGACGACACCGGGTCGGTCACGGTCGTGCTCGACGACCTGGCCGTGCGCCCCGCGGCGCAGCCGGTCATCGGCCCGGAGCTGACGGCGGCTCGCGACCGGCTCCGCCTCACGATCGACCAGCTCTCCGAGCGCACCCGGATCCGGCCCCATGTCATCGAGGCCATCGAGGTCGACGACTTCGCGCCGTGCGGCGGCGACTTCTACGCCCGCGGGCACCTGCGCACGCTCGCGCGGGTCCTCGGCATCGACGCCGGCCCCCTCGTGGCGTCGTACGACGAGACCTACGCCGACGCCCCCGTCGACCCGCGCCGGGTCTTCGAGGCCGAGCTGGCGACCGGTGCGGGCGGTGCGATCCGCAGCACCCGGGGCGGTCGCAACTGGTCCGTCCTCATCGCCGCGGTCATGGGCGCGGTGCTCGTGTGGTCGGTGGCCAAGCTCGTCATGGGTGGTCCGGCGCCGGTCGGCGACACCCCGGTGCTGAACCAGAGCGGGGGCGTCTCCCAGGCCGCCGCAGCCAAGGGCGAGCCCGTGAAGCTCACGCTGACGGCCGCCGGGGGTGGTGCCCAGCTGGTCGTCCGCGACGCGGCGGGCGAGATCGTCTTCGACGGCAACCTGGCCTTCGGGCAGACCTCCGAGCTGAAGCTGGTGCCGCCGGTGCGGATCTGGAGCTCGGACGGCTCGGTGACCTATGCGCTCGGCGGCAAGCAGCCGCAGGCGCTGGGCGACACCGGCGCCGAGGTCTCCAAGACGCTCGTGGCTCCCTGACGACCGCTGCGGAATGCCGACGGGCGCACGCTCGCCGGTATCCTCTACCGGACATGACCAGCACATCCACGAACCCCGTCTCGGTGGCCCTCCTCACCCTCGGCTGCGCGCGCAACGACGTCGACTCCGAGGAGCTGGCCGGCCGGCTCGCCGCCGACGGCTTCACGCTGGTGGACGACCCCGAGGATGCCGACACGGTCGTGGTCAACACGTGCGGCTTCGTCGACGCGGCCAAGAAGGACTCGATCGACACCCTCCTGGCGGCCGCCGACCTCAAGGAGTCCGCCGACAACGGGGGCCGGGTGCAGGCGGTCGTCGCGGTGGGATGCCTGGCCGAGCGGTACGGCGCGGAGCTCGCCGACTCGCTGCCCGAGGCCGATGCCGTGCTGGGCTTCGACGACTACCAGGACATCTCCGGGCGGCTGCGCTCGATCCTCGCCGGTGAGCGGCCCCATCCGCACACGCCCCGGGACCGGCGCCTGCTGCTGCCGATCAGTCCCGCCGAGCGGCAGGCGGTCGTCGAGGCGCCGGCCTCGTCGGGCCCCGAGGTCGAGGTCGCGATCCCCGGCCGTTCCGCGATCCGGCGCCGCCTCGACGGCGGTCCGATGGCGCCGCTCAAGCTGGCCAGCGGCTGCGACCGGCGCTGCACCTTCTGCGCGATCCCCATGTTCCGCGGGTCCTTCGTCAGCCGGCGTCCGTCCGACGTGCTGCAGGAGGCCGCCTGGCTGGCCGGCGAGGGCGTCAAGGAGCTGTTCCTCGTCTCGGAGAACTCCACGTCCTACGGCAAGGACCTCGGCGACCTCGGCCTGCTCGAGACGCTGCTGCCGGAGTTGACCGCGATCGACGGCATCGAGCGGGTCCGGGTCTCCTACCTGCAGCCGGCCGAGACCCGCCCCGGGCTGGTCCGAGCCATCGCGACCACGCCCGGCGTGGCGCCGTACTTCGACCTGTCGTTCCAGCACGCCAGTGCGACCGTGCTGCGCCGGATGCGCCGCTTCGGCGATCCGGAGAGCTTCCTGGGGCTGCTCGACCAGGCGCGCGCCCTCGCCCCTGAGGCCGGCGTGCGGTCCAACGTCATCGTCGGCTTCCCGGGGGAGACCGAGGACGAGTTCCAGACGCTGTGCGACTTCCTGGTCGCCGCGCGGATGGACGTCACCGGCGTCTTCGGATACTCCGACGAGGACGGCACCGAGGCCGCGAACCTCGACGGCAAGCTCGACGACGACGAGATCCGCGCCCGGGTGCAGCACCTCAACGACCTGGTCTCCGAGCTCACGTCCGAGCGCGCGGAGGAGCGGATCGGCAGCACCGTGGAGGTGCTGGTCGAGGAGGTCGACCCCGACGGGACCGGCGACGGCACCGTCGAGGGCCGTGCCGCCCAGCAGGGACCCGAGGTCGACGGCTCCACCCGGGTGCTCGGCGTCCCCGACGCACGCGTGGGCGACCTCCTGCGGGCCGTCGTCGTCGCGTCCGACGGCGTGGACCTGATCGCCGAACCGGCAGGAGAGCAGTCATGACCGGGACCAGCACCGGAGCGACCCCGCCGTCGGCCAAGCCGAGCAACTGGAACGTCCCCAACGCCCTGACGACCCTGCGGATCTTCCTGGTCCCGATCTACGGCTGGGTGCTGCTCCACGACGGCGGTGACTCGATCACCTGGCGCACCGTCGCGTGGGCGATCTTCTTCGTCGCCATGGTCACCGACAAGATCGACGGCGACATCGCGCGGTCGCGGAACCTGATCACCGACTTCGGCAAGATCGCCGACCCCATCGCCGACAAGGCGATCACCGGGATGGCCTTCATCGGCCTCTCGATCATCATGGACACCTGGTGGATGTGGACGATCACGATCGTGGTCCTGATCCGCGAGTGGGCGGTCACCCTGCTCCGCCTGTCGGTGCTCAAGTCCGTCGTCATCGCCGCCGCCCAGAGCGGCAAGTGGAAGACCGTCGCCCAGGCGCTGGCCCTGGGCCTGCTCACCCTGCCGCTGCTCGAGGTCGACGGCTGGCTCGACGTGCCCGGTGAGATCACCTACGGCGTCGCGATCGCGCTGCTGCTCGTCGCCTTCGTGCTGACCCTCTGGTCGGGCTACGAGTTCTTCCGCGACGTGTGGAAGCAGCGCCACGACATCCGGAAGTCCCCCGCCGCCTGACGCAACGGCGTAGATCTTGCGGAGCCATGGACCGCAAGAGCAAAATCTGACGGCTTGTCGTCACCTTTTCGTCACTTGGTTTTCCTCAGCTCCTTGCCAGAGGCGCCGGGGATCAGCCTAGGTTAAGGACCCTTCCCCCCGTTCTCGCCGGCAACTCTCGGGCGTGCGCGATCGGCTGTCCTTGCCGCTTTGACGACCTCGGAAGAAGCCAATGCGTTCAGTGAAGCAGTTCCTCGTGAGCACCCTCGGTGCCGCCCTCGCCGTGTCCGGCCTCTCGGTGCTCACCGCAGGCGTGGTGCAGGCTGCCAGCACCGGGATGATCATCAATGAGGTGTACGGCGGGGGCGGCTCGACATCGGCCTCTGCCTCTTACAAGACCGACTTCGTCGAGTTGCTCAACCCGACCGGGAGCGCGCAATCGCTCAACGGGTTGAGCTTGCAATACCGCAGCGGTACCTACAACGGCACCGGGACGGTCTCGGTGCTGGCCCTGCCGGACGTGAGTGTGCCCGCTGGCAGCACGTACCTCGTCCAGGTGAGCAACCCGAACGGCTGCGGTGGCAACCCCTGCGGCGGTGCCGACCTGCCTGCGCCCGACCACAGCGGCACCGCGTTGAGCATGGCTGGTGGTAGCGGACAGGTGATTCTGGCGGAGGGGGCCACGGGCATCACCGCGACCGGCACCTCGATGCACACCGTGACTGACGTGGTCGACTTCGTCGGCTACGGCACGGCCGGTTCTTCTGAGACGGCGCCGACCGGGACCGCGACGACGAACACGACCTCGGTACAGCGCACGAATACGACCGACGGCGACAACAACGCGACCGACTTCGCGGCACCGGCCGTGCCCAGCCCGGAGGGGACGGGAACGGTCGAGCAGCCGCTGTCGGCCACCGATCCCGGGGACAAGGCATTCCTCAAGGACACCGCGATCAGGCCGGTCACCCTCGCGGCGGCCAACGGGACCGAGCCCTACTCCTGGACGACCACCGCGTTGCCGGCCGGTCTGACGCTCACCGGCAACGAGATCTCCGGCACGCCGACCACGGCCGGCGCCACCACCGTCACCGCGACGGTGGAGGACGCGGCGACCCCGGCGGAGACCGCGAGCACGGAGTTCACGATCACCGTCGTCGACCCCGCAGTCATCTCCCCGATCGCCAACATCCAAGGCAATGGCGCGGCCAGCCCGATCGCGAACACACCGGTCGTGACCCAGGGCGTGGTCACTGCCCTCTACCCGACAGGCGGATTCAACGGCTTCTACATCCAGACCCCCGGCCCGGATACCGCGGACCGTTCCGACGCGATCTTCGTGTTCGTCGGTAACAACGGGGCGCTGATGAATGATCTGGCGATCGGTGAGTCCGTCAAGGTCTTCGGCACCGTCAAGGAGTTCAGCGGACTGACCGAGATCGACGTCGCCGCCGGCACGGTCGAGGAGATCCCGGACCTGGGCGACGTCAGTGCGAAGACCGTCATCCCAGGGACCGACTGTGCCCTGCCGGGCACGGGCTGTCTCGACCAGACCGCGCTCGACGCGGCCAGGGAGGCTGCCGAGGGCGAGCTCTTCGCTCCGACGGGTTCCTTCACCGTGACCGACGTGTACGACGGCTCCGCCTACAACCCACCGAACTCCGGCTCGGGCAGCAACTTCGGTGAGATTGGGATCGCGGCCAACTCCGACGAGCCGCTGATCACGCCGACGGACATCGTCGATGCCCAGGACACGGCCGCGATCGCCGACCGCACCAGGTGGAACAACGCCCACCGCGTGATCCTGGACGACGGCTCCAGCACGACCTACTGGAATACCACCAACAACGCGGGCGGCCAGGACGCGCCGTTGCCGTGGTTCACCCAGGACCACCAGGTCCGCGTCGGCGCAGGGGTGATCTTCGACGAGCCGGTGGTCCTCGACCACCGGTTCGGTTGGAAGCTCCAGCCCACCTCGCCTATCGTCGGCCCGCCCACGGGCAGGGTGAGTTTCGAACAGGACCGTCCGGCGTCACCCGCGGCGGTGGGCGGAGACCTCGAGCTCGCCACGTTCAACGTGCTCAACTACTTCACCACCTTCGGTGAGGACGTGCCCGGCTGCGCGTCGTTCAAGGACCGCGATGACAACCCGGTCGCGGTGGACGATTGCCCAGGGAACGGCCCACGGGGCGCCTGGAACCAGGTGAGCTTCGACCGCCAACAGGCCAAGATCGTCAAGGCGATCAACACGATCGACGCCGACATCGTCTCCGTCGAGGAGATCGAGAACAGCCTCGTCGTCGACGGGCACGACCGTGACGAGGCTCTGGCGGCGCTGGTGACGGCGCTCAATGCCGCTGCCGGAGCCGGCACCTGGGACTACGTCCGCTCGCCGGCCAGCGCGTCGGCGCCCGCGAACATCGCGGGGCAGGACGTGATCCGGACCGGGTTCATCTACAAGCCGGCCCACGTCCAGGTCGTGGGTGAGGCCGAGATGCTCTTCGGGGTCGCCGCCTTCGGCAACGCGCGCGAGCCGTTCGCCGCGGTGTTCAAGCCGACCGGAGGTGTGGACGGCGACAGGTTCGCGGTCATTGTGAACCACTTCAAGTCCAAGGGCTCCGGTATTGACGACGGCACCGGCCAGGGCAAGGCCAACCCCGATCGGGTTGCGCAGGCGACCGAGCTGTCGACGTTCGCGAGCGCCTTCGCGTCGGCCCGTGGCATCAGAGCCATCTTCCTGACCGGCGACTTCAACTCCTACTCGCAAGAGGACCCGATGCAGGTCCTCTACGGGGCGGGCTACACCCAACTGAAGACGGAGGGAAAGCACACCTACAGCTTCGACGGCCAGTCGGGCTCGCTGGACCACGTGCTCGCCAACCCGGCGGCCGCGACCATGGTGACCGGGGTCGACATCTGGGAGATCAACGCCAACGAGACTGTGTTCAACCAGTACTCCCGGTACAACTACGTCGGCACCGACCTCTACAACGACGGCCCGTTCAGCGCCTCGGATCACAACCCCGAGGTGATCGGCATCAAGCGCACCAAGACGGACACGCCGCCGAGCCCCCAGCCGGTTCAGCTGGCAGCCAAGATCAAGCCGAAGAAGGTTGTGGTCGACAAGACCCGGGTCAAGGTGAAGGTCACGGTCGTGGACGCGGCCGGCAAGCCGGTCACCGGCCAGGTGAGCGTCAAGGTCAAGGGCCAGAAGGCCACGACCGTCACCGTGGTCAACGGCAAGCTCAAGGTGAGGCTGAAGAAGTTCTCCTCCATCGGGAAGAAGAAGATCACGATCACCTATCTCGGCACAGCGACGCAGTTGCCGGCGAAGATCGTCAAGAAGGTCCGGGTGGTGCGCCGCTGACGCTCTGACCACCGGACGACGCACCCACGCCGTGCCCTCCTTCTCGATTCCTTTCGATCCCACTGTCTCGACAACCTCGAAAGAAAAGCACATGCGATCAGCCAAAAAACTCCTTGTCGGATCACTCGGCGCGGCGCTCGGCCTCTCCGGCCTGACGGCGCTGAGCTCCGCACCGGTGAATGCCGCCGGGCCCGTGGTCGAGATCCAGATCCTCGGCACCAACGACTTCCACGGCCGGCTGCTGCAGTCCGCGGCGAACCGGGAGTCCGGCGCGGCCGTGCTCTCCGGTGCGGTGAAGCAACTGCGCACGGCGAACCCGAACACCGTCTTCGCGGCCGCCGGTGACCTCATCGGTGCCTCGACGTTCGAGTCCTTCATCCAGAAGGACAAGCCGACCATCGACGCCCTCAATGAGGCCGGACTCGACGTCTCGGCGGTCGGCAACCACGAGCTCGATCGGGGCTACGACGACCTGGTCGACCGGGTGATGGCACCGTACGACGCCACGACCAACCCTGAGGGCGGCGCCGAGTGGAAGTACATCGCGGCCAACCTGAAGATGAAGGCGACCGGCGACGACGCCGTTCCGGCGACCTACCTCCAGACGGTCGGCGGCAAGGAGATCGGCTTCGTCGGTGCGGTCACCGAGGATCTGCCGTCCCTGGTGTCACCAGCCGGGATCGCCGACCTCCGGGTCGACGACATCGTCGACTCCGTGAACGCGGCGGCCGCGGACCTCAAGACCGGGGGCGCCGACGTCGTGGTCATGTTGGTCCACGAGGGATCGGCCTCGACCAGCTGCACCTCGCCGCAGTTCACCGACCCGAACACGGCCTGGGGCAATATCACCCAGAACGTCTCCGCCGACGTGGACGCGATCATCTCCGGCCACACTCACCTGGCCTACAACTGCGCGTTCCCTGTGGCCGCCTGGGCCGACCGGCCGGTCAAGGAGCGTCCGGTGGTCTCCGCCGGCCAGTACGCCATGAACCTCAACCAGTTGGTGTTCGAGGTGGACGACGACGGCGTGGTTGGACTTGAGACGGCGCTCCTCCCGTTGATGAGTACGGACCCGGACGGTTCCGGGCCGCTTCTCCCCACAGCGAACTACCCGGCGGACCCTGCGGTGACGACGATCGTCAACGACGCTGTCGCCGAGGCCGAGGTGCTCGGCGCGGTCGAGCTCGGCCGGATCCAGAACCCGTTCAACCGGGCGAAGCTGCAGAACGGCACCACGGAGAACCGCGGTGGCGAGTCGACGCTCGGCAATCAGGTCGCCGAGGTCCAGCGGTGGGCCACGGAGAAGCCGGAGTCGGGAAGCGCGCAGATCGCGTTCATGAACCCCGGAGGCCTGCGCCAGGACATGGCCGGCACCGTCGACGGGAGCAGCCGCAAGCTGACCTACAAGCAGGCCGCGGTGGTCCAGCCGTTCGCCAACACGCTGGTCAACATGAAGCTGACGGGCGCCCAGATCAAGAAGGTCCTCGAGCAGCAGTGGCAGCGTGACGCGGGTGGCAATGTGCCGACCCGACCGTTCCTCCGGCTGGGTGTCTCCGACGGCTTCAACTACACCTACAGTGAGAAGCCGGCGACCGTGAACGGGACTGCGACCTTCCAGGGCACGATCACCGGGATGTGGCTCAACGGGACGCCGATCAACCCCGCATCGACGTACTCGGTCACGGTCAACTCCTTCCTCGCCTCCGGTGGTGACAACTTCTTCGAGCTCGCCAACGGAGCGAGCAGGGCCGACACCGGCAAGGCGGATCTGCAGGCGATGGTCGACTACCTGGCCGACAAGGCCGCGACCACGCCGCTGCCCGTCGACTACCGCCAGCACGCGGTCCAGGTGGACTTCCCGGCGGGGGCCCCGGCCTCCTACCGGCCGGGGGGCAAGGTCAGCTTCTCCGTCGGCTCGTGGGCGATGTCGACCGCCGACGACGTCAAGGACACCGAGCTCCAGGTCAAGCTGGGCGACAAGGTCCTCGACACCGCACCGGTCGACAACACCATCAGCTCCGCGGTCTACGACCAGAACGGCATGGCAGCCGTCTCGGTCAACCTGCCCCAGGATGTCGCTGCGGGTACGGCGCAGCTGACGCTGGTCGGCGCGACGACCGGCACCCAGGTCAAGGTGCCGGTCACGGTGGCCAAGGGCACCGTGGCGCTGAAGGTCAAGATCAAGCCGGGCAAGATCAAGGTCCGCAAGACGAAGGCCAAGGTCAAGGTCGCCGTCGTCGACGCGGCGGGGCTGCCCGTGACCGGTCAGGTGAAGATCAAGGTCAAGGGCCAGAAGGCCAAGACGGTGACCGTGGTCGACGGCGAGGTGAAGGTGAAGCTGAAGGCGTTCACCTCTGTCGGCGTGAAGAAGATCAAGGTCATCTACCAGGGCAGCGCCACGCAGCTGCCGGAGAAGAAGGTGAAGAAGGTCCGGGTGGTGCGCCGCTGACGCGACGCGACTGACCAGGTACCGGGGACAGAGGGCCTCGGTCGGAGCCTCATGACACGATGGCGGTCATGGAGTCACCGGCCGAGGCCCTTGTCCGTGCCCTGCGCGACGACGGCGCGAGCGTGGCCACCGCCGAGTCGCTGACCGGGGGACGGCTGGCGTCGCGATTGACGGGGGTCCCCGGGTCCTCGGTCGTCTACGCCGGCGGCGTGGTCAGTTACCAGACCCACGTCAAGGTCGAGGTGCTCGGCGTACCGCAGACGGTGGTCGACGAGCACGGCGTGGTGTCCGCGGAGTGCGCCTGCGCGATGGCCGATGGGGCGCGCCGGCTGCTCGGCACGGCGTACGCCCTGAGCACGACCGGGGTGGCCGGCCCCGAGCGCCAGGAGGGCCAGCCGGTCGGCACCGTGTTCGTGGGCCTGGCCGGTCCCGGCGGCACCCGGTCGGTCGCGCTGGACCTGTCCGGTGACCGCTCGGCGATCCAGGACGCGACGGTCGACGCCGCGATCGAGGCGCTGGCCGAGGCGTTGGCCGCCGAGGCCGCCGCGGCGCGCTCAAGGGCTGGTCAGCCGCCGGAAGATTCCGGGCTCGGGTAGCGTTGTGCCCAGGACCGGACCACCCATCCAGCCCATGACGGAGAGGAGATCGCGATGGTGCTCTTTCGACGATCGCTCGGCGACATCCTGCGGAGTCGCCGTGCCGAGCTCGGGCTGACCCTCCGTGAGGTCTCCGGTGCCGCCCGGGTGAGCCTGGGTTACATCTCCGAGATCGAGCGTGGCCAGAAGGAAGCGTCCTCCGAGCTGCTCGCCTCGCTGTGCGACGCGCTCGAGATGCCGCTGTCGGATGTGCTCCGCGAGGTCGCCGACGCCGTGGCGCTCGAGGAGGCCGCGGCCGTCCTGGCTGCCGCGCCCACGCCGATGATCACGCCCCGCCGCGCCGGCGAGGTCGTCGCCTCCGCCGCCTGAGGCTGGGCCGGCTGGAGACAGTTTCGCCGGTCGACCGGCGAAACTCGCGCTGGACCGACGAAGTTGCATCGGTCCAGCGCGAGTTTTGTACGTCCAGTCGCGGAGGTCAGCGGCGCGCCATCGCCTCCAGCCGGGCGACCCGCTCCGCCATCGGCGGGTGGGTGGAGAACATCTTCCGCACGTCGCCGGCCCGGAACGGGTTCGCGATCATCATGTGGCTGGCGTTCTGCAGCTGTGGGGTGGGTGCCAGGGGAGCGCGCGCCGTACCGGTCTCCAGCTTGCGCAGCGCCGAGGCCAGGGCGAGCGGGTCGTCGGTCAGGCGAGCACCGTCCTCGTCCGCGTCGTACTCGCGGGTGCGGCTGATGGCCATCTGGATGACGGCCGCCGCGAACGGCGCGAGCAGGGCGGTCCCGATCATGACCAGCGGGTTCGGGCGCTCGTCGTTGTTGCCACCGCCGAAGATCGACGAGAATGCCATGAACTGCGCGACCGAGCTGATCACGCCCGCCACGGCAGCGGCCACCGAGCCGGTGAGGATGTCGCGGTTGTAGACGTGCATCAGCTCGTGGCCCAGGACGCCCCGCAGCTCGCGCTCGTCGAGGAGGCCGAGGATGCCCTCGGTGCAGCACACGGCGGCGTGCTGCGGGTTGCGGCCGGTCGCGAAGGCGTTGGGCGCCTGGGTGGGGGAGACGTACAGCGCCGGCATCGGCTGACCGGCACGCTCCGACAGCTCACGCACGATCCGGTACATCGCCGGCTGCTGCGACTCCGAGACCGGGTAGGCGCGCATCGCGCGGATGGCGAGCTTGTCGGAGTTCCAGTAGCCGTACGCCGTCGTGCCGACACCGATCAGCGCGAAGATCCAGATGAACGCGGAGCTGCCCGTGGCGGCCGCGATCAGGCCGCCGACGGCGAGCAGCAGCGCGAAGATGGCGCCGAACAGGCCGGCGGTCTTGAGGCCGTTGAAATGGCGGTGCATGCACCGTCAACGAATGAGGCGGTGCGCTGCGTTCCGGCGGAGCCGGGAGACCCAGGTCACGCGGCCGGCTGGCAGCGGGGACACCAGTACGTCGTCCGCTGTCGCCCGGGGGCACCGACCGGCCCGGTCTCGATCGTGGTCCGGCAACGCAGGCAGGGCTGCCGCTGTCGCCGGTAGACCCAGACCGGGTTGCGCCGGTCGCCGGTGGTCAGCGGTCGCCCGTGCTCGAGGGCCGCTCGCAGCATCGGGCGGGCGCGGCGCAGCAGCCGCAGCGGGTCGGTGACCGCGGCGACCGGAGACTGCGGGTGGACGCCCTGGACGAAGCAGACCTCGGAGAGCCAGATGGTCCCGATCCCCGCCACCACGGTCTGGTCGAGCAGGGCGGTGCCGAGGACCCGGTCCGGCGCGGCGGTCAGCCGGCCGAGCGCGATCGCCTCGTCGTCGGCCGTCCACGGGCCGAGCAGGTCGGGGCCGAGGTGGCCGACGACGGACGGCTCCTCGGCGGTGGGTAGCAGCTCGACCAGGCCGAGCAGGAAGCCGATCGCCTCGGCGCGGGCGCTGCGGAGCACGACCCGGGCGTCCGGTGCCGGTCCCGGCCAGCGGGCGCCGGGCACGATCACCCGCCAGCTGCCCTCCATCTTGAGGTGGGTGTGCAGAGTGAGCGGGGTGCCGTCGGCGGCCACCAGCCGGGTGAGCAGGTGCTTGCCGTGGGTGGCCGTCCGCACCACCGTGGCACCGGTCAGATCCGTCGTGGCGAGCTGGGGGACCCGCAGGTCGGAGCCGGTGAGGACCTGGCCCGCGAGCGCCCGGTCCAGCCGGTCGGCGGTACGGCGGACCGCATCCCCCTCAGGCACGGATCCGCAGTCCCCGCGGGGTGGCCACGAACCCGGCGGCGGCGAGTGCGTCACGCAGCGGGCCGCCGCTGCCGAGCAGCGCGGTGCCGTCGGCCTTCTCGACGGTCAGCTGACCCAAGGTGCCGCGGCGCACCGCCGCCGACAGGGCCTCGGCCGCGGGCGTGAGCAGGTCGGGGTCCTCGGTCCAGGTGAGCAGGGTGCGACCGCCGCGCTCGACGTAGAGCACCAGCGCGCCGTCGACGAGTACGACGAGCGCGCCGGCCTTGCGTCCCGGCCGGTGCCCGGCGCCCTCCTGCACCCGCTCGGCGGTCGGCCAGGTGAGGGCGGCTCCGTAGGGGTTGGCCGGGTCGGTCGCGGCCAGCGCGACGGCGACCGGCTTGGCGTCGAGCCCCGCGTCGACGGGCGTCGAGAAGGAGCGCAGCCGGTCGACGGCCCCGGCGGTGCCGAACTGGGCGGCACCGAGACCCTCGACGAAGTAGCCGCGGCGGCAGCGCCCGGCGTCCTCGAAGGCACTGAGCACCTTGTAGACGGCGGCGAAGCCTCCCGGCACCCGCTCGTTGACGACCGCGCCCCGGGTGACCACACCGTGGCGCTCGAGCAGCTGCTCGGCAGTGGCATGGGCCCGTCGCGTCGGGTCGGTGTCGATCGCGGGCAGCAGGGCCCAGCGCCCGGCGGTCTCCGGTGGGCCCGTGCGGGCCACGCGTCCGGGACGGGCCGGAGCGCGTCGGGTGCGGTGGGCGGCTCGGCCCGAACGGGTCAGCGCCCGCAACGGGGTGAGCGTGTCGTTGGTGAGGTGCCCGCTCCACACCAGGGCCCACAGCGCGGCGCTGACGGACTCGTCGAGCGGGGCGTCCTCGCCGGCCGCGATGCAGGCCCGGGCCACCTGGTCGGCGACCTGCCGGAAGAACCAGGCTCCACCGGGCGCGAGCACGTCGAGCACCCGCTGGTGGAGCGGGTCCTCGACCGGTCCCGGCTCGGGGAGGGTGAGGTGGGCGCGGTCGGAGAGATGGAGCGAGACCCAGCCGTCACTGCCGGGCAGCGCGCCGTGCCCGGACCACACCACCTCGCCGGTCGCGGTCAGCTCGTCGAGCAGGGCCGGCTCGTAGTCGCGGACCCGCGCCGGCAGCACCAGCGACTCCAGCGCACTCGCCGGCATCGGCGCGCCCGCGAGCTGCTCGATCGTGTGGAGCAGCCCGTCGGCGCCGCGGGGTCCCTTCGTCCCCGTCCCTGTCGAGCGCAGGGTGATCTGGTGCCACGCCGTGGCGAACCGGGCCAGTGTGGTCGGCTCGACCGGCTCGATCTCGTGGCGCAGCCGGGCCAGCGAACGGCGCCGGAGCCGGCGCAGCACCTCGACGTCGCACCACTCCTCGGCCCCGGAGAAACTGAGCACGGGGACGGGCAGGAACTCGCCGGACAGCACCCGGCCCTGCGCCTCGAGGCGCTGCAGGGTGTGCCGGACGACGGCGACACCCAGACCCAGCCGGGTCGCCACCTGATCGACCGTGAACGGTCCGTGGGTGCGTGCGTAGCGGCCGACCAGGTCGGCCAGCGGGTCGTCGACCGGCTCGGTGAACGCGGCCGGGGTGCCCGGTGGCGCCGGCACCCCGAGTCCGTCACGGAGCCGGGCCACGTCCTCGACGACGGCCCACGCGTCGCCGTGGGGCATCCGGACCTCGACCACCCGCCGGGCCGCGACCAGGTCGGCGAGCCAGTCGGTGACGGGGGCGTCGTCGCGGGCGCGCGCGGCGACCTCGGCGGCGCTGAGCGGGCCGAGCAGCCGGAGCAGGTCCGCCAGCCCCTCGGCATCGCGGGCCCGCCGCTCGGGCGTGGTGCGCTGGAGCTCGGCCTCGACCTCGGCCAGCACGTCGGGGTCGAGCAGCTCGCGCAGCTCGGCGCGGCCGAGCAGCTCGGCGAGCAGTCCCTGGTCGAGGGTGAGCGCGGCGGCCCGCCGCTCGGCCAGCGGCGAGTCGCCTTCGTAGACGAACTGGGCGACGTAGCCGAACATCAACGTCCGCGAGTACGGCGACGGCTGGGTCGTCTCGACCTCGCTGACGGTGACCTCGCGCCGGTCGACCCGGCGCAGGAGCGCGGTCAGGCCGGGCAGGTCGTAGACGTCGTTGAGCACCTCGCGGACGGTCTCGAGGACGATCGGGAACGCGGGGTAGCGGGCGGCGACCTCGAGCAGCGCCGCCGCCCGCTGTCGCTGCTGCCACAGCGGCGAGCGTCGGCCGGGGTCGCGGCGCGGGAGCAGCAGCGCCCGCGCGGCGCACTCGCGGAACCGTGCGGCGAAGAGCGCGGAGCCGCCGACCTCCCGGGTGACGATCTCCTCGATCTCGTCGGGCTCGAACGCGATCAGGTCGGCACCCGGCGGCTCCGCGTCGGTGTCGGGGATCCGGATCACGATCCCGTCGTCGGCGGCGAGCGCCTGCCCGTCGACGCCGTAGCGCTCGCGCAGGCGCGCGTTGATGGCCAGCGCCCAGGGCGCGTGGACCGCGGTGCCGTAGGGGGAGTGGACGGCCAGGCGCCAGTCGCCGAGCTCGTCACGGAACCGCTCCACCAGCACGGTCGTGTCGCTGGGGAGCACCCGGGTGGCCTCGACCTGCTCGCGGAGGTAGGCGACCAGGTTGGCGGCGGCGTTGTCGTCGAGTCCGACCTCGCGGGCCCGGGCCACGGCGTCGGCGGCGGGCAGGGCGGCGAGCTCGCGGGTGAACGCGCCGATCGCCTCACCGAGCTCGGTCGGCCGTCCTGCGGTGTCGCCCTTCCAGAACGGCAGCCGGCCCGGCACCCCGGGCGCCGGAGTGACGATGACGCGGTCGTGGGTGATGTCCTCGATCCGCCAGCTGGTCGCGCCGAGCGCGAACACGTCGCCGACCCGGCTCTCGTAGACCATCTCCTCGTCGAGCTCGCCGACGCGGCGGTTGGTGCCCTCGCCGGCGAGGAAGACGCCGTAGAGCCCGCGGTCGGGGATGGTGCCACCGCTGGTGACGGCCAGCCGTTGCGCTCCGGGGCGCCCGCTGATCAGGCCCGTGACCCGGTCCCAGGTGATCCGGGGACGGAGCTCGGCGAACTCGTCGGAGGGGTAGCGCCCGGCGAGCAGGTCGAGCACGGCGTCGTAGGCCGACCGGGGAAGCTGCGCGTAGGGCGCGCTGCGGCGCACGAGGGCGAACAGCTCGTCGACGTCCCACTCGTCGGCGGCCGTCGCGGCGACGACCTGCTGGGCGAGCACGTCGAGCGGGTTGGCCGGAACCCGCAGCGCCTCGATGCCGCCCGTGCGCATCCGGGCGACGGCGACCGCCGCGGGAGCGAGGTCGCCACGGTGCTGGGGGAAGAAGACACCGGACGAGGTCTCGCCGACCTGGTGGCCCGCCCGGCCCACGCGCTGCAAGGCGCTGGCGACGCTGGGCGGCGAGGCGATCTGGAGGACGAGGTCGACCGCGCCCATGTCGATGCCGAGCTCCAGGCTGCTGGTCGCGACCACGGCCGGCAGCCGGCCGGACTTCAGGTCGTCCTCGACCAGGGCGCGCTGCTCCTTGGAGACCGACCCGTGGTGGGTCCGGGCCAGCACCGGTGCGGCGCCGACGGCCGCACCGGACTGGGCCATGATCTGCGCGGGCGGCGTGATCCCCTCGGTCGTCACCTCGGCGGCGATCTCGTTGAGGCGCGCGGTCAGTCGCTCGGCCGTGCGCCGGCCGTTGGTGAACACGATGGTCGAGCGGTGCTCGCCGATGAGCTCCGCGACGCGCCGCTCGACGTGGGGCCAGATGCTCGCGCGGGCGGGGGGAGCGGTCGGGTCGTCATCCTCGACGAGCTGGCCGAGCTCGGTCATGTCCTCGACGGGCACCTCCACGCGCAGGTCCCACTCCTTGCGGGTCGGCGGGGCGACGATCTCCACCGGCGCGGCACCGCCGAGGAAGCGGGCGACCTCCTCGGTCGGGCGCACGGTCGCGGACAGCCCCACCCGCTGCGCGGGCCGGGGAAGCAGTGCGTCGAGGCGCTCGAGGCTCAGCGCCAGGTGGGCTCCGCGCTTGGTGCCGGCGACGGCGTGCACCTCGTCGAGGATCACCGTCTCGATGCCGCGCAGGGTCTCGCGGGCCTGGCTGGTGAGGATGAGGAAGAGCGACTCGGGCGTCGTGATGAGCACGTCGGGTGGCCGGGTGGCGAGCCGGCGGCGCTCGTTGGCCGGGGTGTCGCCGGAGCGGATGCCGACGCTCACCTCGGGCAGCGGGTGGCCGGGGTCGATCCGCTCGGCGGTCTGCCGGATGCCGGTGAGCGGCGCACGCAGGTTGCGCTCGACGTCGACGGCCAGCGCCTTGAGCGGTGACACGTAGAGGACCCGGGTGCGTTGCAGCCGGTCCGCGGGTGCCGGAGTGGTCAGCAGCCGGTCGAGTCCGGCCAGGAAGGCGCTGAGGGTCTTGCCGGAGCCGGTCGGCGCGACGACGAGGGTGTGCTGACCGCGCGCGATCGCGTCCCAGGCGCCGGCCTGGGCGGCGGTGGGCTCGGCGAACGCCGCACGGAACCACGTGCGGGTCGCCTCGCTGAACCAGGCCAGGGGGTCCACCATTGCGCCATCCTCCCGCACCGCACCGACACCGCCGTCACAATGGGCGGGTGGCTGTGGATCAGAGGTACCGGCGCGACGGCGTGCTGGTGGCGGGCGTGGTCGGGCTCGTCGTCGCCGTGCTGCTCGCCTGGCTGCTGCTGCGCGGCGGGGAGGAGCCGGAGCGGCCGGCCGCCGTACCCACCCCTGTCGTGACGCCCACGCCGCCGCCCGAGCCGCCGCCGACCCGGACCGACCCGTGCGAGAGACCGGCATCGGCAGGGTTCGTGCCGACCTCGGTCAGCGTCGCCGGGGTCGCGAAGGGGGCGCGGGTCCTGGCGCTGCCGCGCGACGGCGCCGGTGTGCCCGGGGTTCCGCCGGTCTCGGACAAGCTGTCCTTCGCCTGGGACCGCGGCGGCATCGAGCCGGGATCGGCGCAGGGGCACGTGCTGCTCAACACCCATACCTGGCCCGACGGCTCCGCGATGGGCAACAAGCTCCTCGCCGGCCTCGAGGTCGGCGGCCGGATCGTGCTGGCCGCCGGCAAGGGCGCCGGGAAGCAGGTGGCCTGCTACACCGTGACCGAGCGGAGCGAGGTGCTCGCCCGCGACGGCTTCCCGGGCTGGGACGCGGTCGACGGGCCGCCCGAGGTGGTCATCGTGGTCTGCTCCGGCAGGCGGCTGGGGCCGGGCGACTGGACGCACCGCACGCTGTGGTTCGCCAGCGCCGGGACGGCTGCCTGACCGGCTCCGGTACGACGCCGCGCCTGCCGTTGCTGTCGATAGACTGATTCGGTGGAGACTACCGCGTACGGTGATGCGCTGAGAGCCGTGCTCGATCCGGTGTCGCAGTCAACGGCCGCCCGACTCTCCGTGCTCCATCGCGCCACGACCGTCGGTGCGGGCGGGCTTCATCGAGGACCTCGCGCGGATCAAGCAGCGCGTGCGCACTGTGCGCTTCTCCTATCATTTCGACCTCTTCCTGACGGTCGGTGGCGAGATCACGCCGGTGCCCAGCCCGTCCGGGCTACGGACACCGCGGGTGTTTCTGTCGCGACGCACCGTCACGGGAGAGATTCGGATCGGCAACGACGATGCCAGCGCCGCCTCTGATCCGGTCACCTTCCTACGGCAGACGATTCACATGGCAGTCGCCGATCTCATCAGTCGCATCGCCGCTCGTGACGCTACCGTCGACGCGGACGCGGACCTAAGGAAGATCGCGCTCCTCGTCGACGAGGAGCCCGCGCCCGGCGCACGTCCAGCTCCTGATACGCCTGCTGCCGAGAGGATGAGCCAGTGAAAGGGCCTGGCGCTGCCGAGCTGTCACGCCGGTGGACACCTGATCGGCTGGCTGCGCTGCAGGAGCAGGCTCTGCAGCAGGCGCGCATCGTCAAGGGGCCGCATCAGTTCGACACCGACTGGCCGAGGACGGACGAGGGCCGGCTCGACTTGCGCGGCGTGAAATCGGGGCGTGAAGGCCTGCAGTTCCGGTTCATCACGTTGTCCCGCGCCGATTTCCGCCATGCGCGAGGCCGCCTGATGTTCTTCGAGTCCGAGCTCTCCGACTGCCTGTTCGATTCAGTGTCGCTTTCAGGGCAGCCCCGGTTCGACCGCAGCTTCGTGCGATGCAGCTTCCGTGCGGCATCGTTGAAGGGGCTGGCGATCGGCACGCAGGTCACGGCGTGTGACTTCACGGGAGCGAATCTGCGCACGTTGAGGTCGTTGCCGAATACTCGATTCGAACGGTGCATCTTCGACGGCGCCGACCTCAGCGGAGCTGACTTCTCGGATACCACCTTCACGGACTGCACGTTCGTCGACGCCACGTTCTCCGCGGGAACGAGCTTCACCCGGTGCGCATTCTCGAACACGTCCGTCGCGTTCGGTCTCGCGCGCGTCACACGCTCAAGTCGTGAGGGCGAGCCGCTACCGGACCAATGGGACGGTGAAGAGCAATCCGAAGCTGCGCTTGAAGCGTACGCGCAGCGCTACGCGGCTGCCGCGGCTGCCGGGCGCGCGGACGATCCGCCCTTGGACCCGGAGGGTGCGAGGTAGCGGTCCGGCACGCTGTGATCGACGTCCCGGGCGTCATCGCGCGGTCGAGGCAGCTGAACGAGCATCGTTCTACTCCCGCGGGCCGTGAGCACAGAGATTCCGGAATGGCATTGCCGATCGCCGAATGCTCACGAACTCGAGCTCACGACCAAGCTTCGGGATTGCTGATGGTATTGAAAAGTAGCCTATCGACGAAGTGGTCTCGTCCGGCTGGCCGCGCGCTGATGTGCCTCAGTAGATCCTCGAGGTGGGGGAACACGACAACGGCCTCCTCGAACTCTGGTCCAGTTCCATGGACGACCGCTCCGTCATCTCGCACTGCCAGGTACTCATATCCGCTGCGAACGGCGAGCAGAATGGGTAGGTGGCGCTTCCAAAAACGGGAGACCGCGACTGCCTCGTCATTCGTTGCAGCGGCCTGGGCGCTCAGCTGTTCAAGCTCGTTCCACGCGAACGCGCTCTCCGTTTCCTTGGAGTAGTCGTCGCGAGACAAGAACCAGACGGCCTCGTCTGGGCTCGACAGTAGTGAGAACGAGGATACCCAGTGGATCGCCGTCTCGGGTGCCGTCTGCAGCGCGGAGGGAAGACCGTCTGCTGCGGACAGAGACGGCTCATATGTCCAACCGGCTTCCTGCAAGCACTCGGCCGCAAGTCGGAAGAGCTTCGTCATGCTCATGAGGTTTTGCCGAGCAGTCTCTACAGGCGGACGGTCACGTGGTCGCGCCCGTGTTGGCCCAGTCCAGTGTCGACATCTTCTGCTCGATCGTGTGCAGGCCGACAGTCCCGCAGCCCACGAGGGTGAGCCTGCGCAGGGCCGGGAGGTCGTTGATGGCCGCGATGCCGGTGATCTTCTTGCAGTACTGGATGTTCAGGACTTCCAGTCGGTGCAGGGTCGCCAGTTCGGAGATGTCGCCCAGGGCCGTGAGGTTCTTCAGCCGCAGCGACTCCAACTGGGGGAGAGCGCGGATGCCGGTCAAGCCCTTCAATGTGCGTCCGCCGATCAGCCCGAGCCGGCGAAGCCCGACCGGTTCGAGGAGGCGGAAAATCTCGTCGTCGGTGGGCACATTCAACAGGTTCAGTTCTTCTAGCGACAGTTCGAGCGCCTCCCGCACATTGTTCAGAGACCTCTGCGGGTAGACGGAGAGCGCCCGGAGTTTGGGGAAGTGCTCATTCTTGAATCGGAAGGGTTCGCCGACGTAGAGGGTCTGCAGGTTCGGCACCACCACATCTGGCCACACCAGGGTCCGCTCGCCGATGTGCACGGAGAGCTTTTCCAGACTGTCGGGCAGATCGCCCTGCCGCAGTTGAGTGACGACAGTGGGGAGGACCCTCCCCGGCCCGATGCTGAGGGCTTTCAACCTCGTCATCGCTGTGATGATCTCAGGGAGACGGTCGATGGGCCCGTCAAGTGGAGACCACAGGTGTACATCGGCGATGCGCGACAGCTGCTCGGTGTCGTAAGGCTGGTCGTAGAACACGAGATCCCTGTCCGGCACGTCGAACTGGTGCTGGTGCGCGCTGTGCAACACCATCGTCCGCTTACTCATGACGCCCTCACTCATCCCTGACTCCGCCGACTGTCGTCCACCCCACCGTCCAGATTAGCTGTGCGTCCTGTCGTCGTTCCTGCCGCAGCCGCAGCCGCAGCCGCGCACGCGCCGCGTGTGTCCGGCAGCCGGGATAATGGAGGGGTGACATCGAATCAGGAGGTCGTGACCTACGACGGGTTGCCCGCCTCAGCGGGCGGTGCGCACTCGCTTCGCACCAGGAACCCCCGCACGGCCTACGAGACAGTCCAGGCTTTCCTCGATGCCGCGGTCCTGACCGTCGGCGCACCGGAGTTGTCCTTCCGGCTGTGGGCCGGGGGTCCGCCCGACATCGCAGACCGCTTCGAAGCGTTCGCGGCAGGGCACCTCGGGGGACCGCAGAGTCGACAGCGCACGCACACCCAATGGCGGGTTCGCCCGGAGAACGTCGATGCTGCACTCGACGCTTTCAGCGGCGCCGACTCGCGAGCAGTAACCGCCCACGGGCATCCGCTCGCCTCACTGGTCTGGAACGCGCAGGTGGCTCTGGTCGACCCCGTAGTACGCACGCCGTACGAAGGGCTCGACGCCGGTGCATTCGGTCGTTTTGCCGTGGACGGTTACGGGCGTCTCCTCGGCGCGTCCGGGGTACGCGCCACGTTCGGCACGACCGCCTCCTCCCTCTCGCTCTGGCTCGCGTTCCCCGCCGATGACCGGCTGAAGGACGCCGCCGCCCACGTTCAGAATCACCTGCCGTTCCGTCTTTCGGCGAAGCACTGGCGCCGGTGGCGTGCCATGAAAGACGGGCAGTCCTACCGGGCGACAAAGATCGCGTCACCACTGGCCGCATGAACACACGATCGAAGCTCCACCGGCTCTGCGTCTTCATGACGCCCGCGGATGAAGAACAGTTCAGCACCGAGGTTCGGATCATGCTGCCCACGGTGAGGTTCGTCGGCGCACCTCAACAAACCGAGACACCCACCCCGACGTTTCGCGAGTCACTCAGCGAGTGCACAGGCCCTCACGTCACCCTCGTCGACACGAGCATCATTTCCGAGGGCACGTTCCATCGTGATTATGTGGTGCGTCACCCGTCCGGCCGAGGGTGGGTCTACGCGATCGTCGGCACCGGCCTCGCGAGCCTCGTGCGGTCACGCCTCGCGGAGGACGGCTTGCGGAATGGGGAGCTGCGGGCATCCGTGCCGACAGGCGACACCCGCACCGCCGAGTACGTCCGTGAACTGATGAACTTGGCACGCGCCGGCGGGACGGGTGTGTTCGCCGTCGACCCGCTGACGAAGAACACCGCGCGTCGCGCAGAGAGGGACTTCGTCGCGTGGCCGGACGCAGCATCTGGTTTCGGTGCGAAAGAGGCCCCGTTGCTCACCAATGGCCCAACGGCGTGGTTCACCGTCGATCGCTGATGAGTGTTCGCGCAGGGGCGCGAGGATTCTGGAAAGCGCAGCTGCGACAAAGTCTGTGACCTGTGGAGGTCGGGCCAGTCGAGACGCCTGTCGACATGCAGGAGCTTCACGTTCCGGTGCCGGATGACCCACCGCCCGACTTCAACGAGATCATGCGTGGACCGTGTGCTTCGCGGCTGAGATCTTTACGATCGCTGGCGGATCTCCCGGAAGTCGTG
Organism: Nocardioides carbamazepini; assembly: GCF_024614185.1. GTDB lineage: Bacteria > Actinomycetota > Actinomycetes > Propionibacteriales > Nocardioidaceae > Nocardioides > Nocardioides carbamazepini. The sequence goes on along the minus strand of NZ_JAHTLF010000015.1, from coordinate 329,129 downwards.
CGGCGTCATCCGTCCCCGGTTGTGGCGGACGCCACGATCGGGCGGCCGTTGGCCGCTGCCGGCACGTGCCGCTCCAGCCGCAGCGCCATCACGGCGATCGCCACGCAGCCGGCCACCATGAGGGCGATGTAGGCCGGCGCGAGGTCGTGCTGGAGCAGGAACCCGGCCACCACCGGGCCGGCCACCGCGCCTCCCTGGAAGGCCGCGGCCGTGATCGCGTTGTAGCGGCCCCGGGTGTGGTCGGTCGCGAGGTCGTTGGCCATCGCCGGCACCGTGGGTTGGAGCAGCGTCTCGCCGAGCGCGAAGACGGCCATGTAGGCGAGCACGCCCGCGATCGCGACCCCGCCGCCGGGCACGACACCGGACAGGCCCAGGAGACCCCAGGCCACGGCCCAGATCGCCGCCATCGCCATCATGACGCGGGTGCGGAGGTGGCGCTTGATCCGGTTCAGCACCGAGAACTGCAGCACCACGATGACTGCCGTGTTGACCGCGAAGGCCAGGCCGATCGTGCGCGTGGAGACCTCGGCGGCCTGCCGGGCGAACCCGGGGAAGCCGGCCTCGTGCTGGCCGTAGCCGATGAACGTGCCGACGAAGGTGAGCAGCGTCAGCCAGCGCACCGCGGGCTGCCTGAGGATCGCCAGGTAGCTCACGCTCGCCGGCGTGGTGCCGTCCTCGACGGCCATTGCCCGGCCGTGGACGTGGCGCAGCGGCCCGAGCAGCAGCGCGAGCGGGACCAGGCCGGTGATCGCGTCCCCGACGAAGATCGCGGTGAACGTGTCCGGCCGGTCGACATCGGCGAACAGCCCGCCGACGACGCCACCGACGCCGATGCCGAGGTTGACGAGGGCGAAGTTGACGCCGAAGTACTGCTGACGCAGCTCTCCGGTGACGACCGCCGCGATCAGCGAGTTGAACGCCGGCCACGAGATCCCGAAGTTGAAGCCGATCAGCACCAGCGCGACCGCGGCGACCGCCGGCGTGGTCGCGAAGGCCAGGATCAGGTTGCCGACGATCATCGCGACGGTGCCGACCAGCAGCACCGCGCGGGCACCGTACCTGTCGACCAGGGCGCCGCCCGGCCCGGTGACCAGGAAGCCGACGACCCCGATCAGCGCCATCAGGGTCCCCGACAGGCCGAGCTCGAAGCCGCGGACCTCGTGCAGGTAGATCAGCGTGAACGGCAGGGTCAGGCCACGCCCCAGCGTCTGGACCGCGACGGTGGACAGCAGCCACCGACCCTCGGTGGGCAGGGCCGCCCAGAACGACCTCACGCCGTCGCCGTCACTTGGCGGGCAGACCGGCGGCGTACGACGCGCCGCGGTGCACCCAGGCACGCAGCGCCTCGTCGGTGGCGAGGTCCGCGAGGTCGACCCGCAGCCAGCCGCTCATCGTCCGCCCGCGCATCTCCATCGGGTATGCCGGTGTCGTGGCCACCAGCTCGGCACCCTCGGCGGGGTCGACCCGCACCATCAGGCCGCCCTGACCGCTGGCGGCGACGGCCATGTTGCCGCCGACCATGAAGCCCAGCCCGCCGAACATCTTCCTCTCGGTCAGCTCGTGCCCGGCCGCACCCGGCTCCTCCGCGAGGAGGTCGCGGAGCCGCCCGGCCAGCTCTTCGTCGTACGCCATAGGTCGAGGCTAGGGCTCGGGGCCGACAGCGATCGAGCGGATTACGGCGTCCAGGCGGGGTCGCGGCCGATGAAGCCGATCAGCCGGTCCTGCCAGGGCGCGTCGTCGGCGACCGGCACCCTCGCGCCGTACTGCCCGCTCTGCCGCAGCATCTCGTCGAGCGGCTCCATGCCCTGGACCATCGCCTCGCACCGCTCGGTGTCCAGGGTGTCGTCCTGGCCGGTGGCACGGGCGAGATCCCACGTGTGCATGAAGACGTCGCCGGTGTAGAACTCCGAGATCGCCCGGGGGAGGGGCATCGGGGGGAGCCGGGGGTGGGCGAAGGTCAGCTCGGCGTTGGCGGGGTCGTCGAGGACGGCCTGCACCGCGGCGGCGTGGTGCTGCCACGCGGCGACCGGGTCGGTGCCGACGTCCGGGCCGGGCGGCAGGTCGATGTCGGAGCCGTCGGCGAGGAAGGCGGGGAACCACTCCACGAGGTGGCGGACGACGTCGCGCGCCCGCCAGTCCGCGACCGGTGTCGGCACGTCCCAGCTGTCCGCGGCCACCCCGCGGACCCGGTCGCCGAAGGTGCCCGCGATGCTGCGGTGCTCGTCCGCCGGACCGCCGGGGATCACCCCTCGGCTCCCGTCAGCCCGGCGAGCAGGCGGTCGAGAGCGGCGTACCCCTCGTTGATGCCGATCTCCATGCCGCTGGCGAGCATCCCGGCCCGGGACTCGAAGTCGTAGACGACCGAGAGCCCCTCCAAGCGGGTGCGGCCGCCGGGAAGCTCGTGGAACACCATCGTCTCCAGGCTGACGGCGTCGGGCATCTCCTCGAAGCCGAAGGTCTGCACGATCCTCTCGTTCTCCTCGACGCGGTGGACCGCGCCGTAGAAGTGGGCGACCGCCGTGCCGTCGCGGACCGCGGTGTAGCGGTACTCCCCGCCGGTGCGCAGGTCCCACACGTCGATCTCCATCCCGATCGAGTCGGGGCCCATCCACTGCTTCACCAGGTCGGGCTCGACATGGGCGCGGTAGACCAGCTCGCGCGGCGCGTCGAACTCGCGGACGATCCGGACGGTGGGGACGTCGGGGTCCGCCTCGATGACGGCCTCGGGTGCGGTGCTGCTGGTGCTCGTGTTCATCCTGCTGCTCCTTCGTGTCGGTCGTGCTGCTCGGGGTCGTCGGTGCGGTCGGCGTCCTGGCCCTGCATCCGGGCGAGGACCTGGTCCAGGCGCCGGTAGCGCTCCTCGGCCTGCTGCCGGTAGCGCTCGATCCACTTCGTCATCAGGTCGAACACCTCCGCGTCCAGGTGGACCGGCCGCCGCTGGGCGTCGCGGCTGCGCCGGACCAGGCCGGCCTCCTCGAGCACCTTGAGGTGCTTGGAGACCGCCTGGAGAGAGACGTCGTACGGCGCCGCGAGCTCGCCCACCGTCGCGTCGCCCGCCGCCAGGCGGGCCACCATGTCGCGACGGGTGGGATCGGCGAGGGCGCCGAAGACCCGCGACAGCCTGTCGTCGTGCTCAACCATGTGGTTGAGCAAACACCTGCGGGATGTCCGTTGTCAACCCTCTGGTTGAGAAAGTGCGGGCGGTCCTCTCTTCTGTCGGCGGGGAGTCCGGATGCGCCTCGATGTGTCGGAAGGAGGGAGCACGATGCCGGGGCGAAGGAGGGGAAAGCATGTCGACTCGTCTGTACCACGACGTGGTACGATCATGAGTTGTGAGATCCGGTGGACCGAGGAGGCCGAGGCGCACATCGCGCGCCACGGCGTCCAGCCGAGTGAGGTCGAGGACGCTGCCTATGGGCGGCCTCGTCTGGTCGCGCCGGGCAGGGCGGGCACGCGTCTGGTGCTCGGAACCTCCGCCGCCGGTCGGTACCTGTTGGTCGTCCTCGCCGAGGCGCTCGACGGAGCGGACTACTGCGTGACGGCGCGCGACATGACGCATGGCGAGCGCCGCCTGTTCCAGCGGAAGGCGAGATGACGATGACCGACCTGAAGAAGCTGCGGGACTACTACGACAGCACCGATCAGAGCGCCGCGTTCACCGATGCCGTGCTCGAGGAGACCGTCGAGGAGCCGTTGGTGTCGACGTCGATCCGACTGTCTCGCCGGACCCTCGACCAGGTACGCGCCATCGCTGCGGCAGCGGGCGTCCCGGCGACCACGCTGATGCGGGAATGGGTCGAAGCGCGAGTCGAGGACGAGGCGGGAGGCCTGGTCGTCTCGGTGGCCGAGTTGGAGAGGTTCATCTCCGCCGCCGCCCACCGGGCGTCCTGAGCCCGGCGCGCTGCTGACCCGCCGGATCAGCCGCGGGCCATCGGCGGCGTGACCACGGTGGCCGGTCCCCGCCGGTAGAGCAGCGCCCGGCGCCCGCCGGCCTCGGTGGCCTCGCCGCGCACGTCGGTCGGCACCACGAACCCGTCGGTGCCGAGCACCTTGCGGCGGAAGTTGCCGAGGTCCGGGGGAGCGCCCCACACGGCGGCGTACACGCGGCGCAGCTCGGGGAGCGTGAACGGCTCGGCGACGAACTCGGTGGCGAGCGTCGTGTACTCCAGCTTGGCGCGGACCCGCTCCCGGGCGTCGAGCAGGATCTGGCCGTGGTCGAAGGCGAGCGTGGGGGTGTCGGTGCCGTCGGCCGCCTCGAGCAGGTCGTCGACCACCCACCAGCGGGCGTCGGCCGCGTCGGTGCCCGCCTGCGGCTCGGGCAGGTCCGGGGCCAGCGCCACGTGGGCCACCGAGACCACCCGCATCCGCGGGTCGCGGTCGGGCGCGGAGTAGGTCCGCAGCTGCTCGAGGTGGCCCGGGAACCGCTCCATGCCGGTCTCCTCGCGCAGCTCACGCCAGGCCGCCTGCTCGGCGTCCTCTTCGGCCTCGAGGAACCCGCCGGGCAGCGCCCAGCTCCCCCGGAAGGGCTCCTCGCCGCGCTCGACGAGGAGCACGGCGAGCGCACCGTCGCGGATCGTGAACACGGCCAGGTCGACGGCGACCGCGAACGGCGGGTGCTCCGACGTGGAGGTCATCGGGTCACCTCGACGCCGGCCGCGACCAGCTCCTCGAGTGCCGCCTTCGACGAGTCCGGGGCGACCCCGGCGTGCAGGCCGTCGAGGAGGCGGACCCGGAAGCCCGCGCGCACGGCGTCGAGCGCCGTCGCGCGCACGCAGTGGTCGGTCGCGATGCCGGTGACGTCGACCTCGCCGACCCCGGCCTCGCGCAGCAGGTCGGCGAGCCTCTCGCCGGCGTCGGTGACGCCCTCGAAGGCGGAGTACGCCGGCTCGCCCATGCCCTTCACGACGTGGTGCGTCACGGCGGACGTCACCAGTTCGGGCGCGTAGTCCGAGCCGGCCTCGCCCTGCACGCAGTGCACCGGCCAGGTCGTCACGAAGTCCGGCTCCTCGCCGGGCGCGTGGAAGTGGCCGCCGTTGGTCTCCCCGGCGTGGTGCCAGTCGCGGGACGCGGCGACCACGGCGTAGTCGCCCGCGTGGGCGGCGAGGTGCGCGCTGATCCGGCCGGCCACCTCGCGTCCGCCGGTCACGCCGAGCGAGCCGCCCTCGACGAAGTCGTTCTGGACGTCGACCACGATCAACGCCCTCGTGCTCTGCGATGCCATCGCTGTCTCCTCTCGAAGCGTGGTGGTCAGGTACGCCGGCCCGGCGGCGACCGTGCGTGCGTCGGCCGGCAGGGTGGCCAGGGTCGCGGCCGCGAAGTCGCGGACCTCGGTGAGCGTCGGCCGGTGCACCACCTCGCCGGCGCGGACCAGCGCGACCTGCACGGGCCGTGCGCCCGGCGCCGGCGGGGGAGCGTCCTGTCCGGTGAGCCATTCGGCGCGCAGCGTGCCGGCGGCGTCGTACTCCCGGAAGGCGTGCTTGCGGCCGCCGACCGAGCCCTTGTCCTTGGACTTCTTGGCGACCGGGCGCAGTGGCTCGCCCGGCGCGTCGGCGATCGCGACCAGCTTGTAGACCATGCTCGCGGTGGGGTGGCCCGAGCCGGTGGCGACCCGGGTGCCGACGCCGTACCCGTCGATGGGGGCGTCGGCGAGCGCGGTGATGACGAACTCGTCGAGGTCGCTGGTCACCACGATCCGGGTGCCCGTGGCACCCAGGCTGTCGAGCAGCACCCGCGCCTTGTGGGACTCCTCGGCCAGGTCGCCGGAGTCGATCCGCACCGCCCCGAGTCCCGTGCCCGCGACCTCGACGGCGGTGCGGATGCCCTGCGCGATGTCGTAGGTGTCGACGAGGAGGGTCGTGCCGACGCCCAGCGCCTCGACCTGGCTGCGGAACGCGTCCGCCTCGGTGTCGTGGGCCAGCGTGAACGCGTGTGCCGCGGTGCCGGCGGTCGGGACGCCGTACCTCCGCCCGGCGGCGAGGTTGCTCGTCGTCGCGAAGCCGGCGAGGTACGCCGCCCGCGCGGTCGCGACCGCCGCCTCCTCGTGCGTGCGACGACCGCCCATCTCGATGATCGGCCGCCCCGGTCCCGTCGTGGTCCGGGCGGCGTCGACCATCCGGGCCGCGGCGCTGGCGATCGCGGTGTCGTGGTTGAGGACGCTGAGCACCAGGGTCTCCAGGACGAGGCACTCGCCGAGGGTCCCGGTGACGGTGAGGATCGGGCTGCCGGGGAAGTAGAGGTCACCCTCGCGGTAGCCGTCGACGTCGCCGGCGAACCGGAAGTCCGTGAGCCAGCGGGCGGTCTCGGTGCCGATGACGCCCTGCTCCTGCAGCCAGGCGAGCTCGTCGGCGTCGTAGGAGAAGCGCTCGATCGCCTCGAGCAGCCGCCCGAGCCCGGCGAGCATCCCGTAGCGCCGGCCGTCGGGCAGGCGACGGGCGAACGCCTCGAAGACGGCCGGGCGGCCGGCGCTGCCGTCGCGCACGAAGGAGTCGAGCATGGTGAGCTCGTAGCGGTCGGTGAGCAGTCCGGTGGTCTGGACGGGACGGTCCATCGCAGCTCCTCGATGTTGTAGTCACCTTGACTATAACAGGTGTCCTCTAGGGTCCCAGCATGGCGCGCAGGACCGAGGCGGACGAGGCCGCCGACGCCTACGAGCGCCACCTCGCCGAGCACGACCGCGACCGCCGCCGCGCGCAGGGTGCGTTCTACACGCCACCCGAGCTCGTCGCGTGGGTGCTGGACCGGGCGTTGCCGGCCACCGGGTCGGTGCTCGATCCCGCCTGCGGGACGGGTCATTTCCTCGTCGCGGCCGCCCGCCGGCTCGGCGTGCGCGCCGTGCACGGCTCCGACCTCGACCCGGACGCGGTGCGGATCGCCCGCGAGCGGCTGAGCGTGGCGGACCCGACGGTGCCGATCGCCGAGATCGAACGGCAGGTGGTCGTCGCCGACGGGCTCAGCGCGTGGGAGGGGCGGAGGTTCGACGCCGTGGTCGGCAACCCGCCCTTCCTCGGTCAGCTCCGGCGGCACTCGGCCGGGCGGAGCGAGGAGCAGCGCCGTGGCCTGGGGGCCTACACCGACACCAGTGCCGTGTTCCTGCACCGCGCCCTCGATCTCGTCGTCCCCGGCGGCACGGTCGCGCTCGTCCAGCCGATCTCGGTCCTCGCCGCCCGCGACGCCGGCCCGGTCCGCGCGGCCGTCGCCGAGCGTGGGGCGGTGACCGACTTCTGGTGTGGCGACCGGCCGGTGTTCGACGGGACGCCCGTGCTCACCTGCGTCCCCGTCGTGCGGGTCGGCGCGACTCCGGCCACCGACCCGGAGCGATGGGGGGCGCTCGCGGCGCCGGCCTTCGGGATCCCGGCCGTCGCGCTGGCCGCCGGGACCGGGACGGTCGGCGATCTCGCCACCTGCACGGCCGACTTCCGCGACCAGTTCTACGGCCTCGCGCCGTTCGTGCACGAGGGACTTCCCGGGGGCGTCCCGCTCGTGACCACCGGCCTGATCGACCCTGCCGAGCTGCGCTGGGGGCGGGTGGCGACCCGCTTCGCCCGCCAGCGGTACGACGCCCCGTCGGTCGACCTCGCCGCGCTGAGGGCCGATGGCGGACTGGCCCGGTGGGCCGACGCGCGGCTGGTGCCCAAGCTGCTGGTCGCCGGCCAGGGCCGGGTGATCGAGGCGGTCGCCGACGAGGCCGGCGCGTGGCTGCCGTCGGTGCCCGTCGTCAGCGTCGTGCCCCACGACCCGGGCGATCTGTGGCGGCTGCTCGCGGTCCTGCTGGCGCCGCCGGTGGTCGCCCATGCCGCGTCCCGCTACCTCGGCACCGGTCTCACCGCCGGCTCGGTCAAGGTCAGCGCCCGCCAGCTCGCCGCCCTGCCACTGCCCACCGACGAGGCGGCCTGGGCCGAGGGGGCCGGACGGGCACGCGCCGCCCAGCACGCGACGGACGGGGAGCGGCCCGCCCTGCTCGCCGCCGCCGGCCGCGTGATGACGGCGGCCTACGGCGCCGACCCGGCGTCGTACGACTGGTGGTGGGGGCGGGTCCGTCGTCGTCGCGATGAGTCCGGCGCGCCGGCCCGGTCCACACCGGCATGAGCGATTTCCTGGCCGACGGGGTCGAGCTGTTCGCAGGGGTCTGCGTGCGCGACTACGCGCAGGCGCGGCCGTGGTACGAGGCGCTGCTGGGCGGGCCGCCGTCCTTCCTCGCCCATGAGACCGAGGCCGTCTGGGAGCTGGCGCCGCATCGCTGGCTGGTGGTCGAGCAGCGCCCCGAGCGGGCCGGCTTCGCCGCGCAGACCGTGTTCGTCGACGACCTCGACGCGCGGGTGGCCGGCATCGCGGCTCGAGGGATCGAGCCGGCCGAGGAGGAGACCTACGGCGGCGGCGTGCGGAAGGTGATCTACCGCGACGCCGACGGCAACGAGGTCGGCTTCGGGGGCAACCCCGAGGCCGACCTCGCCGCGGACGACTGAACCCGGTCGTCCGGCAGGCGCTACTTGGCCGAGGTGCAGAACGCTTCAGGCTGGGCGACGACCGGGACGGTGTTGGGCGGTGTCGGAAGGCCGCCGGGGTTCTCCACGGTGTAGGTCAGGCCCACCCGGAACGGCGAGCCGAGCGGCAGGGTGACGTACTCCGACTGGGTCAGGCCGAAGGACTTCGAGTAGACCGGGACGTCGTCGCCGAGAACGGAGATCGTCGCGCGGGCCGCGAGGTCCGAGGCGTCGCTGATGCCGAACCGGGCGCGCAGCGAGATGCACTCGCGGTTGAGGTTGTAGTCGACGAGTGACGGGAGGGTGGGGTGGACCCATCCGCGGTAGGCCGGACCGTAGGCGACCCCATTGACGTTGACGGTCTTCTCGACGCTCCATCCGTTCATGACGCGGGGCTGCACCTTGGTCAGGTCGCGCCACGCGTAGACACCGACGGTCACCTTGGCGGACTTCTGCTTCGGACCGGCGGCGCTGACCACGCGGTACTTGCGGGTGACCGCGGTGGTGGTCTTGTCCTTGAGCTTGTAGGTGCCGTTGGCCTTGACCTTCGCGGTGGCCTGGGCCTTCCACTTGGTGCCGACGCGCTTCTGCTGGAGCGTCACCCGGGTGACCCTCTTGTTCGTGACGGCACCGGTCACGACGACCTTCTTGCCGCGCTCGACCTGCGTGCTCTTGGCCGCGATGCTGATCGCGGGCTCCGCGGCCGACGCGCCGGCCGCGCGCTCCGAGGTCGCGGCGAGGGCCGGGGTCGCCAGGGTCAGGGAGGCGGCCAGCAGCAGGGCGGAGGGCCCCGAGGTCAGAAGTCGCATGGGTGCTCCAGGTGTGTGTCGGGGCTCGTTCGGGGGAAGCCCGCGGTGCAGGGATCGATGCCCGGGGACGGTGCAGATGAAACCCTTGATAACTTCTGATGTCTTCTGTGGGCTTCTGAGGTCGTCGGGGACGCGGTCAGCGCCCGCGCAGCCGCCGGCCCAGCGCCCCGGCTGTCGCGACGACGGCGCCGGCCAGTCGCTCGCGCTGGGGATCGCTGAGCTCGTCGGCCGGGTAGGTGATCGCCACGCCGGCGACCGGCAGCTCGTTGTGGTCGAGCACGGCCGCGGCGACGCTGGCCATGCCCGCGGTCACCTCGCTCCGCTCGATCGCGTAGCCGCGCTGCCGGGTCTCCGCGAGGACGGAGCGCAGCGCGGTGGGGGAGCCCGGCCCGACTCCCGTGCGGTCCACGAAGGCGGCGCGGTCGGGATAGAGCGCGCGCACCTGGCTGGGCGGGAGGTGGGCCAGGATCGCTCGGCCGCTGGCGGTCAGGTGGGAGGGCAGCCGGACCCCGACGTCGGTCACCAGTGGTGGTCGACCGGGCGCGCGCTCCTCGACGACGTAGAGCACGTCACGTCCGTGGGGTACGGCGAGGTGCGCGCTGTGGCCGGTCCGGTCGACCAGCGTCGCCAGTGGGCGCCGCGCCAGTCGCTGCAGCGGCGCCTGCCGGGCGTAGCCGGACCCGACCTCGAAGGCCGCCACGCCCAAACCGTAGCGGCGCTCGTCGGCCAGGTGCACCACGAAGCCCTCGTCGGCCATGGCCTGGAGCAGGTGATAGGTGGTGGACCGCGGGATCCCCAGCTCACGGGCGATCCGCTCGACGGCAACCGGCTCCGGCTGGCCGGCGAGGAAGCGCAGCACACGCAGCGCACGGGTCGCGGCGGGTACCTGTGCCATCGCTCCTCCTGTCTCGGATCCGAGACCCATCATGTCGGTTCCCTCTGGCGCGCGCCAGCGCCAGGGGGTGGAATCGAGGCATGGAGAGAGTGACGATCGGTACGGGCGCGGTCTCGTTCGACGACGTGGTCGCGGTGGCCCGTGGCGGCGCCGGCGTGGTGCTCAGCGACGAGGCCCTCGCGGCCATCGACAAGGCGCGGGCGGTCATCGATGACCTGGCCGCCTCACCGACGCCGCACTACGGCGTCTCGACCGGGTTCGGAGCCCTCGCCACCCGCCACATCGCCCCGGAGCTGCGCGCCCAGCTCCAGCGCTCGCTGGTCCGCTCGCACGCCGCGGGCAGCGGTCCCGAGGTCGAGCGCGAGGTCGTCCGCGGTCTCATGCTGCTACGCCTCTCGACGCTTGCCACCGGCCGCACCGGGGTGCGCCGCGAGACGGCCGAGCTGCTTGCCGGTCTGCTCACGCACGGCATCACACCGGTGGTGCACGAGTACGGCTCGCTCGGCTGCTCCGGCGACCTCGCGCCCCTTGCGCACTGTGCCCTGGCACTGATGGGCGAGGGCCCGGTCCGCACCGCCGACGGTGAGCTGACCGACGCCGCCACCGCTCTCGCCGCCGCCGGCCTGACGCCGGTCGAGCTGCAGGAGAAGGAGGGCCTGGCGCTCATCAATGGCACCGACGGCATGCTCGGCATGCTGGTCCTCGCCATCCACGACCTCACGGAGCTGCTCAAGGTAGCCGACATCTCGGCCGCCATGTCGGTCGAGGGCCAGCTCGGCACCGACCGGGTCTTCGCTCCCGAGCTGCAGGCCATCCGCCCACACCCCGGCCAGGCGGCCTCCGCGGCCAACCTCACCGCGCTGCTGCGTGACTCCGGAGTCGTCGCGTCGCACCGCGGTCCCGACTGCAACCGCGTCCAGGACGCGTACTCCCTGCGCTGCTCGCCGCAGGTCCACGGCGGCGTCCGCGACACGGTCGCCCACGCCGCCTCCGTCGCGTCGCGCGAGCTGGCCTCGGCGGTCGACAACCCGGTCGTCCTCGCGGACCAGGGTCGCGTCGAGTCCAACGGCAACTTCCACGGTGCGCCGGTCGCCTACGTGCTCGACTTCCTCGCGATCGTCGCCGCCGACCTGGCCTCGATCGCGGAGCGTCGTACCGACCGCTTCCTCGACAAGGCCCGCAACCACGGCCTCCCGCCGTTCCTCGCCGACGACCCGGGCGTCGACTCGGGCCTGATGATCGCGCAGTACACCCAGGCCGCGATCGTCTCCGAGCTCAAGCGCCTGGCCAACCCGGCCAGCGTCGACTCGATCCCGTCGAGCGCGATGCAGGAGGACCACGTCTCGATGGGCTGGTCGGCCGCCCGCAAGCTGCGTCGCTCGGTCGACGGGCTCACCCGGGTCCTCGCCATCGAGCTTATGACCGCGTCCCGGGCGCTCGACCTCCGCGCCCCGCTGACCCCGAGCCCCGCCGCCGGCGCCGTCGTGCACCTGCTCCGCGACGCAGGCGTCGGCGGGCCCGGCACCGACCGCTTCCTCGCCCCCGAGATCGAAACCGCCTACCAGCTCGTCGCCGACCGCTCCGTCACGGCGGCCGTCGCGAACGTGATCGGAGAACTCGCATGACCACCCAGCAGGACAACCCGCGCCTCCCCATCCATGCCGCGACCGGCACCGAGCTGAGCGCGAAGTCGTGGCAGACCGAGGCCCCGCTGCGGATGCTGATGAACAACCTCGACCCCGAGAACGCCGAGCGTCCCGAGGACCTCGTCGTCTACGGCGGCACCGGCAAGGCGGCGCGCAGCTGGGAGGCGTACGACGCCCTCGTGCGCACCCTGCGCGACCTCGAGTCCGACGAGACGATGCTCGTCCAGAGCGGCAAGCCCGTCGGCGTCTTCCGCACCCACGAGTGGGCTCCCCGCGTCCTCATCGCCAACTCCAACCTGGTCGGCGACTGGGCCAACTGGGAGGAGTTCCGCCGCCTGGAGGAGCTCGGCCTCACGATGTATGGCCAGATGACGGCCGGCTCGTGGATCTACATCGGCACGCAGGGCATCCTCCAGGGCACCTTCGAGACCTTCGCCGCGGTCGCCGACAAGCGCTTCGGCGGCACCCTCGCCGGCACGATCACCCTGACCGCCGGCCTGGGCGGCATGGGTGGCGCCCAGCCGCTGGCCGTCACCATGAACGACGGCGTCGCGATCTGCGTCGACGTCGACCAGAGCCGGATCACCCGCCGCATCGAGCACCGCTACCTCGACGTCCAGGCCGAGACGCTGGAGCACGCGCTGGAGCTCGCGGTCGCGGCGCGCGACGAGAGGCGCGGCCTGTCCATCGGCCTGCTCGGCAACGCCGCCGAGGTCTTCCCGAGGCTGCTGGAGATGAAGGCCCCGATCGACGTCGTCACCGACCAGACGTCGGCGCACGACCCGCTGTCGTACCTGCCCGTGGGCGTCGCCTTCGAGGACTGGCGCCAGGCCGCCGAGCGCGACCCGGAGGGCTTCACCAAGGACGCCCAGGCATCGATGGCCGCGCACGTGCGGGCGATGGTGGAGTTCCAGGACGCCGGGGCCGAGGTGTTCGACTACGGCAACTCGATCCGCGACGAGGCGCGCAAGGGCGGCTACGACCGCGCGTTCGAGTTCCCGGGCTTCGTCCCGGCCTACATCCGCCCACTGTTCTGTGAGGGCAAGGGCCCCTTCCGCTGGGCCGCGCTGTCCGGCGACCCGGCCGACATCGCCGCCACCGACAAGGCGATCCTCGAGCTCTTCCCTCCCAGTGAGAAGACAGAGTACGAGCGGCTGCACAAGTGGATCGCCATGGCGCAGGAGCGCGTCCACTACCAGGGTCTGCCCGCCCGCATCTGCTGGCTCGGGTACGGCGAGCGTCACCTGGCCGGGCTGAAGTTCAACGAGATGGTCAGGAGCGGCGAGCTCAAGGCGCCGATCGTGATCGGCCGCGACCACCTCGACTGCGGCTCGGTCGCGTCGCCGTACCGCGAGACCGAGTCCATGCTCGACGGCTCCGACGCGATCGCCGACTGGCCGCTGCTCAACGCCCTCACCGCGACCGCCTCGGGCGCGACCTGGGTGTCCCTGCACCACGGCGGCGGAGTCGGCATGGGCCGCTCCATCCACTCCGGCCAGGTCTGTGTCGCCGACGGCACCGACCTCGCTGCTGCGAAGATCGAGCGCGTGCTGACCAACGACCCGGGCATGGGTGTCATCCGCCACGTCGACGCGGGCTACGCGAGCGCGGCCGAGGTCGCCGCCGAGCGCGGTGTCCGGATCCCCATGCAGGAAGGCTGATCCGCGGTGACCTTCTCGACCGGCGAGGTTGCCGACTTCGAGCAGATGTGGCGCGACCTCGCGCCGGTCGGGCGCTCGGCGTCCTCCGGCGGCTACTTCCGCCAACCCTGGCAGGCGGCCGAGCTCGAGCTGCGGACGTGGTTCCGCGAGGCGGCCGGTGCCCGCGGGCTGGAGGTCGAGGAGGACCCGTTCGGCAACCTGGTCGCCTGGTGGGGGCCGCCGGCCGAGGCCGGCAAGGTGCTCACCGGATCCCACCTCGACTCCGTCCTCGACGGCGGTGCGTACGACGGACCGCTCGGTGTCGTCTCCTCCTTCGCCGCGCTCGACCTGATGCGGTCCCGCGGCGTCGAGCCCGCCCGCCGGCTCGGCGTCGCCGCCTTCGTCGAGGAGGAGGGCTCGCGCTTCGGCCGGGCCTGCCTCGGCTCGCGGCTGGCTGTGGGCGCGACCACCTGGGACCTCGCGCGGGAGCTCACCGACCGCGACGGGGTCCGGCTCGGCGACGTGATCGAGGGCCCGGCCGACGGCGCGGGCTCGACGATGCTCGACGGGGTCGCGACCTACGTCGAGCTCCACGTCGAGCAGGGCCGTGGCCTGATCGACCTCGACGCGCCGGTCGGTGTGCACAGCGCGATCTGGCCGCACGGTCGCTATCGCTACGACATCGCCGGCCGCGCCGACCATGCGGGCACCACCCGCATGGAGGACCGCGCCGACCCGATGCTGACCTACGCGATGACCGCGCTCGCGGCCAACAAGCAGGCCAGGCTCTCCGGCCAGCGGGCGACCTTCGGCCGCATCGACGTCCGGCCCAACGGCACCAACGCCGTCCCCTCGCACGTGACCGCGTGGCTCGATGCGCGGGCCGAGTCCGACGCCACGCTCGCCGCTGTCGTCGCCGCCGTGGAGAAGCAGGCCACCGACCGCGCGGAGCGCGACGGCACCACCGTCACGGTCACGCCGGAGTCGGTCAGCGGCGAGGTCGCCTTCGACCCCGCCCTGCGCGACGAGCTCGCCGCGCGGCTCGGAGGCGTGCCCGTGCTGCCCACGCAGGCCGGTCATGACGCCGGCATCCTGCAGGACGCCGGCATCCCCACCGCGATGCTCTTCGTCCGCAACCCCTCAGGCGTCTCGCACTCGCCGTACGAGACCGCGGAGACCGCCGACTGCCTGGCCGGTGTCGAGGCCCTCGCCGACGCGCTCACCGGGCTGGTCGCCGACCAGGTCGTGCCGTGACCGCGTACCTGCTCGAGCGCGCGTGGGTCGAGGGCCGGGTTCGGGACACGGTCCGGGTCGAGGTCGAGCACGGCCGGATCACCTCGGTCGTGCCGGACGCGACCGACACCGGAGTCCCGCTGCGGGGCCTGACCCTGCCCGGCTTCGCCAACACTCACAGCCACGCGTTCCACCGGGCACTGCGCGGCCGGACCCAGACCGGTCGCGGCTCGTTCTGGACCTGGCGCGAGCAGATGTACGCCGTGGCCGGTCGGCTCGACCCGGACACCTACTACGAGCTCGCGAAGGCGACCTACGCCGAGATGGTGGCGGCGGGCTACACCTCGGTGGGGGAGTTCCACTACCTGCACCACCGGCCCGACGGGACGCCGTACGACGACCCGAACGCGATGGGCAACGCCCTCCTCGCCGCGGCCCGTGACGCCGGCATCCGGATCACGCTGCTCGACACGCTCTACCTGTCCAGCGGCTTCGGTGCCGCGACCGAGGGCGTCCAGCGGCGCTTCGACGACCGGTCGGCCGAGGCCTGGCAGGAGCGGGTGGCGGCACTGTCCGCGCTCTGTGGATCGGCGGGCGCCGAGGGCACGAGCAGCGTCATCGGGGTCGCCGCCCACTCGGTGCGCGCGGTGCCTGCCGACGCGCTCAAGGTGCTGGCGCGGTACGTCGAGGCCGGGGTGCCGGTCCACGTGCACCTGTCCGAGCAGGTCAAGGAGAACGCCGACTGCGTCGCCGCGCACGGTGTCACGCCGACGCGGCTGCTCGCCGAGCACGGCCTGCTCGGCCCGATGACGAGCGCCGTCCACGCCACCCACCTCACCGACGAGGACATCCGGCTGCTGGGGGAGGCGCGCGCGTTCGCGTCGTTCTGCCCCACCACCGAGCGCGACCTCGGTGACGGCATCGGTCCGGCCCGGCGGCTGCAGGCGGCCGGCTCGGCGCTGACACTCGGCTCCGACAGCCATGCGGTCATCGACGCCTTCGAGGAGATGCGCGCCGTCGAGCTGGACGAGCGCCTCGCCACGCAGGCGCGCGGCCACTGGAGCGCGGCCGAACTGCTCACCGCCGCCACCGCCGACGGCCATCGCAGCCTCGGCTTCGCCGACGCGGGCGAGATCGCGGTCGGCCGGCGCGCCGACCTGGTCACCATCGACCTCACCTCGCCCCGCACCGCCGGCACCGGGAGGGACGAGCACACGGCCGTCTTCGCCGCGAGCGGCGCCGACGTCACCCATGTGCTGACCGACGGCAAGGTCGTCTTCGAGGGCGACCACGGCGCGGTCGGGCGGGCCCTCGACGCGGTCATCGGAAGGCTGTGGCAAGGGAAGGGGAACGCATGAGCCTGCTCATCACCGACATCGGCGAGCTCGTCACCAACGATCCCGCGGCAGCACGGTCGGGCGACCGGCTCGGCGTCCGCACCGACGCCGCGGTGGTCGTCGAGGACGGGGTGATCGCCTGGGTCGGCGCCGCGGCCGAGGCGCCCGCCGCCGACGAGGTCTTCGAGGCGCGGGGCCGGGCCGTCCTGCCGGGCTTCGTCGACAGCCACAGCCACCTGGTGTTCGCCGGTGACCGGGCGCTGGAGTTCCAGGCCCGGATGGCGGGCGAGTCGTACGCCGCCGGCGGGATCCGCACCACCGTCGCCGCCACCCGGGCGGCCAGTGACGACCAGCTCGCCGCCGGTGTCGCCCGTCACGTGGCCGAGATGCGCCGCCAGGGCACGACCACGCTGGAGATCAAGTCCGGCTACGGCCTCTCGGTGGACGACGAGGCGCGCTCGCTGCGGGTCGCGCGGGAGTTCACGGACGAGACGACCTTCCTGGGCGCCCACGTCGTCGCTCCCGAGTACGCCGACGATCCCGCGGCGTACGTCGACCTCGTGACCGGACCGATGCTCGACGCCGCCGCACCCCACGCGCGGTGGATCGACGTGTTCTGCGAGCGCGGCGCCTTCGACGCGGACCAGGCCCGCACCATCCTCGCGGCCGGCGCCGCCGTCGGCCTGAAGGGGCGGCTGCACGCCAACCAGCTGGGCGAGGGCCCGGGCGTCAGGCTGGCCGCCGAGCTCGGCCTGACGGCCGTCGACCACTGCACCTATCTCAGCGACGACGACGTGCACGCGCTGCGCGACGCCGGGACGGTGGCGACCCTGCTGCCGGGCGTCGAGTTCTCCACCAGGCACCCGTACCCGTCGGGGCGGCGGCTGATCGACGCCGGTGTCACCGTCGCGATCGCGAGCGACTGCAACCCGGGCTCCTGCTACACCAGCTCGCTGCCGTTCTGCATCGCGCTCGCCGTGCGCGAGATGGGGATGACGCCCGGCGAGGCCGTGTGGGCCGCGACCGCCGGTGGCGCGGCCGCGCTCGGGCGCACCGACGTCGGTGTCGTCGTCCCGGGTGCGCGGGCGGACCTGACCCTCCTCGACGCGCCCACGCACGTGCACCTCGCCTACCGGCCCGGTGTCCCTCTCGTCGCGCGCACCTGGAGCGCCTGACCCGACGGGCGCCAGGTCCGTCCGGTCGAGGTGCCGGGTTCGGGCGGCTCGGGGTGGCAGGGTTCGACCGTGCAGCATCTCCGGATCACCTCCCCGAGGAACCTGACCGCGGCCGTCCTCGACGCGCTGCGCGGCGACCCGGCGGTCACCAGCCTGACCTGCGTCCGCGGGGCCGCCCTCGTGCCCGAGGGGGACCTCGTCGAGGCGGACCTGCCGCGGGAGGCGGTGAACGACGTCGTCGACGCACTGCGGAAGATCGGCGTCCCGACGGAGGGGTCGATCCATGTCGTGCCCGTGTCGACCTGGCTGTCGCAGGCGGGGCTCGACGCCGAGCGCCGCACTCCGGGCTCCTCCGCCGACTCCGTCGTCTGGGCCGACGTCACCCAGCGCGCATACGAGGAGTCCGAGCTCAACTGGACGTTCCTGACCTTCATGAGCCTGGCGACGCTCATCGCGAGCATCGCGATCCTCCTCGACTCCCAGATCCTGGTGATCGGAGCGATGGTGCTCGGCCCGGAGTTCGTCCCGATCGCCGCTCTGGGCCTGGCACTGGTCCGCCGCCGGCCGTCCCTCCTCCGCTTCGCCGCGCGGTCGCTCGTGATCGGCTTCGGTGTCGCCATCGCGGTGGCGACGGTGGGTGCGCTCGTCGGCCGGTGGCTGGGCTGGATCACGCTCGACATGGTGACGGCGCCCCGACCGGCGACCGGGTTCATCTACGCCCCGGACAAGTGGTCCTTCATCGTGGCGGTCGTCGCGGCCGCCGCCGGCGCGCTCTCCCTCACCTCGGCGAAGGTCGGTGGCCTGTCGGGCGTCTTCATCTCCGTCACCACCATTCCCGCGGCCGGCAATGTCGCGCTGGGCCTCGCGTTCGGCGTTCCCGACGAGATCCGGGGCAGCGTCCTGCAGCTGCTGCTCAACATCTCCGGCATGGCCGTCGCCGGCTGGCTGACCCTCGCCTTCCAGCAGGCGGTGTGGAGCCGGATGTCCGAGCGCCGGGCGCGACTGGTCGCGCGGCTGCGGCGCCGGGACTGACACCTGGCAGGTCCTCGACGGCGATTGACCGGATCCCCGCTCGTGGCGCGGTGCCCGGCCCCCGAGGATGACCCCGTGACCAACGAGAGCGTCGTCATCGCGCCCGACACCAAGGACTGGACCTGGGTGCTGCGGCGCCCCTGCTCGGAGTGCCGGTTCGACGCCACGGGCGTCGAGCGCGCGAGCCTCGGCACCGGCATCCGCGACAACGCCGACTTCTGGGCCGCTGCACTGGCCGATCCACGGGCCGCCGCGCGTCCCGCCCCCACCGTCTGGTCGCCCCTCGAGTACGGCTGCCACGTGCGCGACGTGAACCGGGTCTTCGTGGGCCGCGTCGAGCAGATGCTCGCCGAGGAGGATCCCCGGTTCGAGAACTGGGACCAGGACGAGGCCGCCGTGACGGAGCGGTACGACGAGCAGCGGGTCGCGGACGTCGTACCGGACCTGCTGGCGGCCGCCGCGGCCGCCGCGGACGCCTACGACCGGGTCCCCGACGACGCCTGGGACCGCCCGGGCCGGCGCAGCAACGGCAGTGTCTTCACCGTCGACACGCTCGGGCGCTACCACCTGCACGACCTCGTGCACCACCGGTGGGACGTGCGGTGGATCATGGGGGAGTGAGACACACCGAGTTCTGGGCACGCATGGACCGCCACCTCGGTGACGGCTACGCCCGCGTGTGGGCCGACACGTTCGTGATCGGCACGCTCGGCCACCGCACGGCGGCTCAGGCCCTGGATGCGGGCGTCACGCCGAAGGAGGTCTGGCGCGCGGTCTGGGAGGTCCTCGAGCTGCCGGCGAGCGAGCGGTGACCGGCCTGGCGGACGGCGTCGAGGCCGACCTGATCCTCGCCGGGATCCAGCGGCGCACGGTCCGGGTGCTCGTCCTCACCCAGGCGGTCGGCGCGGTCGGCATCACCATCGGCATCGCCACCGCCTCCCTGCTCGCTCGCGACCTGTCCGGCTCCGAGGCGATGTCCGGCCTCGCCCAGACCGCGCAGGTGCTCGGTGCCGCCGTGATCTCGTTCCTGCTCGCGCCGTTGATGGCGCGGCACGGTCGCCGGAGCGGACTGATGACGGGATACGTCGTGGGCTCGGCCGGCGGTCTGACCGCCGTGCTCGCGGGCGTGGTCGGCTCGATGCCGCTCCTGCTCGTGGGCGCGATGCTGCTCGGCGCGACGACGTCGGCCAACAACGCCGCGCGGTACGCCGCGACCGACCTCGCCACCGACGCGAACCGCGCCCGCTCGCTGTCCCTGGTGGTGTGGGCGACGACGATCGGCGCCGTCGCGGGACCGAACCTGACCGGCCCGGCGGGTGCCGTCGCCGACACCGTCGGGATCCCGGAGCTGACCGGCCCGTTCGCCATCGGTGCGATCGGCATGCTCGCCGCGGCGGTGCTCGTCGCGGTGCTGCTGCGTCCCGATCCGCTGCTGACCGCGCAGCGCGCCGCGTCCGGGGGGAGCGCCGCGCCGGCCGGAGCACGCACCGGCTCCTCGTGGAGCCGTACCGCCGCCGTGGTCCGGGACCGCCCGGTCCTCGGCTACGCGATCGCGGGCCTGGCCCTCACCCACGCCACGATGGTCGGCGTGATGACGATGACGCCGCTGCACATGGAGCACGGCGGCTCCGGCCTCGAGGTGATCGGGATCGTGATCAGCGTGCACGTGCTCGGCATGTTCGCGTTCTCGCCGGTCGTCGGGATGCTCGCCGACCGGTTCGGCCGCCCGCCCGTCCTGGCCGCCGGCGCAGTGGTGCTGCTCGCGGCCCTGCTCCTGTGCGGGTCGGCGCCGAGCGGGATGTCGTGGCAGGTCACCGCCGGCCTGTTCCTGCTCGGTCTGGGCTGGTCGCTGGCGATGGTCTCGGCCTCGACCCTGGTCGCCGAGCACGCCCCGTTGGCGGTGCGGACCGACGTGCAGGGCGTCTCCGACCTCGTGATGGGCCTGACCGCCGCGGCGGCCGGCGCGATCGCCGGCGTCGTGGTCGGGGCGGCGGGCTATCCCGCCCTGGCCCTGGCCAGCCTGCTGCTCGTCGTCGGCGTCCTCGGCTGCGCGGCCCGCGCCATCTCCGCGTCGCGGGGCGATGCGGAGCCGACACGCCGGGCGGCCTGACGCGACTTCGAACACCTGTTCGGCTAGGTTGGTCGCACGGCAGCAGGTGCCCCCCAGGGGCCCTCGACTGTCCACAGGTACGACGTGAGGGCTGGTTGTCCACACCCACGGCACGACTGATCAGGTTGTGTCGGGACCTCGCCCTAGCGTCGCCGACGTACCTGGCCCACCACGACACGAAGGACTGAGGACCATGGCTGGAGACGATCGGCAGAAGGCGCTCGACACCGCCCTGCTCAACATCGAGAAGCAGTACGGCAAGGGTTCGGTGATGCGGCTCGGTGACGACTCGCGTGCCCCCCTGGACGTGATCCCGACCGGGTCGATCGCGCTGGACGTGGCGCTCGGCATCGGCGGCCTCCCGCGTGGTCGCGTGGTGGAGATCTACGGCCCGGAGTCGAGCGGCAAGACCACCGTCGCGCTCCACTCGGTCGCCAGCGCGCAGGCCGCGGGGGGCATCGTGGCCTTCATCGACGCCGAGCACGCGCTCGACCCGGAGTACGCCAAGGCCCTCGGCGTCGATACCGACGCCCTCCTGGTCTCCCAGCCCGACTCCGGTGAGCAGGCGCTCGAGATCGCCGACATGCTGATCCGATCCGGTGCGCTCGACCTGATCGTCATCGACTCGGTCGCCGCGCTCGTGCCCCGCGCGGAGATCGAGGGCGAGATGGGCGACAGCCACGTCGGCCTCCAGGCCCGCCTGATGAGCCAGGCGCTGCGCAAGATGACCGGTGCCCTCAACCAGTCCAAGACGACCGCCATCTTCATCAACCAGCTGCGCGAGAAGATCGGCGTCATGTTCGGCTCGCCCGAGACCACCACCGGTGGTCGCGCGCTGAAGTTCTACTCCTCCGTGCGCCTCGACGTGCGTCGCATCGAGACCCTCAAGGACGGCACCGACATGGTCGGCAACCGGACCCGGGTCAAGGTCGTCAAGAACAAGGTCGCCCCGCCGTTCAAGCAGGCCGAGTTCGACATCATGTACGGCAAGGGCATCTCCCGCGAGGGCAGCCTGATCGACGTCGGCGTCGAGGCGGGCCTGGTCCGCAAGGCCGGCGCCTGGTACACCTACGAGGGCGACCAGCTCGGCCAGGGCAAGGAGAACTCCCGCGGCTTCCTCAAGGACAATCCCGACCTGGCCAACGAGCTGGAGAAGAAGATCCTCGAGAAGCTCGGCGTCACCCCGACCGTCGACGGCGAGTTCGCCGATCTCTCCGACGAGCCCATCGGCGTCGACTCGTTCTGAGCGTGCGCAATGACGAGCCGCCCGAGGATGACGGCTGGACGGAGGAGGCCGACCCCGAGTCGGTCGCGCGCAAGATCCTCCTCGACCAGCTGAGCATCAAGGCGCGCAGTCGTCGTGAGCTGGAGGATCGGCTGGCTCGGCGCAATGTCCCCGAGGACGTGGCCGGCCGGCTCCTCGACCGGTTCGAGGAGGTCGGCCTGGTCGACGACGAGGCGTTCGCCCGGGCCTGGGTCGAAGGGCGCCAGCGCAGCCGTGGCCTGGCCCGGACGGCTCTCGCGGTCGAGCTGCGTCGCAAGGGCGTCGCCGACGAGACGGCCAAGACCGTGCTCGCCGAGGTCGACCCGGGCGACGAGGAGGAGACGGCGCGCGTCCTGGTCCGCAAGAAGCTACGCTCGATGCGTGGCCTCGAGGAGCAGGTCGCCGTCCGGAGGCTGGTCGGGATGCTCGCCCGCAAGGGCTACTCCTCGGGGGTCGCCTACGCCGTGGTGCGTGCCGAGCTCGGTGCAGAATGGGCGAGTGACGACTGACGCCGTGGTTCCCGAGC
This sequence comes from Nocardioides carbamazepini, assembly GCF_024614185.1. GTDB lineage: Bacteria > Actinomycetota > Actinomycetes > Propionibacteriales > Nocardioidaceae > Nocardioides > Nocardioides carbamazepini. Next base: position 306,982 of record NZ_JAHTLF010000015.1, on the reverse strand, counting down.
GCGAGATCTTGACCTACGACCTCTTCGGCACCGCGGTGCGCGATCTCGCCCAGCAGGTGGTCGATGACGGCTTCGAGCCCGACATCGTGCTCGCGATCGCGCGTGGCGGCCTCGGACTGGCGATGGGCCTGGGCTACGCCCTGAACGTGAAGAACCTGTCCGCGGTCAACGTCGAGTTCTACACCGGCATCAACGAGCGTCTCGACGTGCCCATGATGCTGCCGCCGACACCGGCCGCCATCGACCTGACCGGCATGAAGGTGCTCATCGCGGACGACGTCGCCGACACCGGCAAGACCCTCGAGGTGGTGCGTGACTTCTTCGCCGACCACGTGGCCGAGGCGCGCACCGCGGTCATCTACGAGAAGCCGTGGACGGTGATCCACCCGGAGTACGTCTGGCGCCACACCGAGGGGTGGATCGACTTCCCCTGGTCCTCGAGCCCGCCGCTGGTCGGCGGGTGAGCGCGAGCGCCGGCTGAGCCGAGCTTTCACGCCGGAACGCCGTGCCCGCGCGCCGCGGATGCTCAGTCGGCGCCGGTCACGCACGCCGGACGGTCGGTGCTGCGGAAGTCCGTGGCGCGGTGGCTGGAGTCGCAGAACGGTTGATCTCCGGAGCGGCCGCAGCGGCACAGCAGCACCACCCGCTGACCGTCCAGGTCGTACTCCTCCCCGCTCGGGTCGAGGAGCCGGAAGCCCCCCTTGATCTGGAGTGGACCGTCCTGGACGGCTTTGACTGTCACCGGACGGCTGCTCTGATCGGCCATGGACTCTCCTGGGATAGGCATCTCTGTTGGTCGTTGATACCATAGGGGGGTACCCTATAGGCGTCCAATCGGTCGATGAGAGGAACAGAGGATGAGCAACGTCGTGACGGCCACCTACACTGTGGCGGGGATGACCTGCAACGGATGTGTCACCAAGGTCACCGGCGCGGTGAGCGCTGTCGACGGAGTGACGGACGTGGATGTCGACGTGAGCACGGGAGCCCTCGAGGTGACCGGCGCAGCGGACGATGCCGCGATCCGGTCGGCGATCGCCGAGGTCGGCTACACGATCGAGGACTGATCGTGGGCGGGGGGCGGGGGCGCCCCCGCGGCCGCGCGCCCCACCCCCCGCCGGCACGGCCCCCCCGCAGTCTGTAGCTCGCGCGGCTGAGCCAAGCCCCGCGGGGGGGGGGCGGGGGCCGGCGGGCGCGGCCCCGCGCCCCCCACCGGCCGCTACGGTCCAGCCATGAGCTTTCCTCTCTCGGATCTCACCAAGCCGCTGCGTGTCGCGTCGGGTCCGGTCGACCTGAGCACCATCGAGACCGACGCCGCTCCCGGCTTCGACGGGAGCAAGAAGGACGGCGAGAGCGCACTGCTCGCACTGGGTCCCCAGCTCGCGGACCTGCAGGAGCGGCTCTTCGCCGACGGCAAGTCCGGCGGTCGCCGGAGCGTCCTGCTCGTCCTGCAGGGCATGGACACGTCGGGCAAGGGCGGCACCCTGCGCTCGACGGTCGGCCTGGTCGACCCGCAGGGCGTGCGGATCACGTCCTTCAAGGCACCGACTCCGGAGGAGCTCTCCCACGACTTCCTCTGGCGGATCACCCGGGCCCTGCCACCGGTCGGCCTGATCGGGGTCTTCGACCGGTCCCACTACGAGGACGTGCTGATAGCACGGGTCCGCTCGCTCGCGCCCCCGGAGGAGATCGAGCGGCGCTACGACGCCATCAACGCCTGGGAGGCGGAGCTGGTCGCAGAGGGGACGACGATCATCAAGTGCATGCTGCACATCTCGGCGGCCGAGCAGCAGGAGCGTCTGCTCGCCCGGTTGGACGACGAGACCAAGCACTGGAAGTACAACCCGGGGGACGTCGACGAGCGCGAGCTGTGGCCGGCGTACCAGGAGGCCTACGAGGTCGCGATCGAGCGCACCCACACCGAGGTCGCGCCGTGGCACGTCGTCCCGGCCGACAAGAAGTGGTACCGCAACCTCGCGATCGGCACGCTGCTCCATGACACGCTGCGTTCCTACGACCTGGGCTGGCCGAAGGCCGACTTCGACGTGGCCCACGAGCGGCAGCGCCTGCTCGACGCGTCGGTCCGCTGAGCGTGGTGTGAGCATGGAGCAGGTCAAGGTCACCCGCTACGTCACGCCGCTGCGCGAGGGCGGGAGCCTGCCCGGGATCGTGGAGGCAGACGACCTCGGCACCTACGTCTGCAAGTTCCGCGGTGCCGGCCAGGGCGCGCGGGTGCTGGTCGCGGAGGTCGTCGTCGCCGGCCTGGCCCGCCTGCTCGACGTACCCACTCCGGACCAGGTCGTGCTCGACCTCGACCCCGAGATCGCGCGCTACGAGGCCGACGAGGAGGTGCAGGACCTGATCAACGCCAGCACCGGCCTCAACCTCGGCATCGACTTCCTCCCGGGCTCCTTCGGGTACGACCCGACCAGCACCCCGGACGCCGACCTCGCGGGCCGGGTCCTGTGGCTGGACGCCTTCACGGCCAACGTCGACCGCAGCTGGCGCAACCCCAACCTGCTGGTGTGGCGCGGCACGCTGCAGGCGATCGACCACGGTGCGTCGCTGTACTTCCACCACTCCTGGTCCGGCGGTCCGGGCGACCCCGCCCGGTTCGCGGCGCAGCCCTACGACGCTTCCGAGCACATCCTGCGCGGATTCGCCGCCCCGGCGGTCGCACAGGACGCCGACCTCGCCGCGCGGCTGACCGACGAGACGCTCGTCCAGGTGCTCGCCGACGTGCCCGACGCCTGGCTGGAGCCGGTGCCGGGCGCCGAGACACCGGACGCGCTGCGGGAGCGGTACGTCGCCTTCCTCGCCGCGCGCCGCGACGGCGGCCGGGCGTGGCTGCCGGTGGGCGCGGTCGGCATGGAGGCCGGGGCGTGACCCACCACCCGTACCAGTACGTCACGCTGCGCTGCGTCCCGCGCGTCGAGCGTGAGGAGTTCGTCAACGTCGGCGTGGTGCTCCACTGCCCGGCCGAGGACTTCCTCGACGTCCGCTCTGCGGTCGACCCGGCCAGGATCCGCGCACTCGACGCCAAGGTCGACCTCCGCGCGGTCGAGGCCGCGCTCGCGGCCATCGCGAAGGTCTGCAGCGGTGAGGCGCACACCGCGTTCGGCGTCGGCGAGCGCGCAACGGCGTACGGCTCCCGGGCACAGAAGGACGACGCGAGCACCCGCTTCGGGTTCCTCAAGGCGCCCAAGAGCACCGTGCTCCAACCCGGTCCGGTCCACGGCGGCGTGACCGCCGACCCGGCCCGGACCCTGGAGCACCTGCTCGAGGCGCTGGTGCTCTGAGCGGACCTGACCGACGAACCTCGCGCTGGACCGACGAACCTTCGTCGGTCCAGCGCGAGTTTCGCCGGTCGACCGGCGAAACTCCCTCAGACGGGAACGAGCTCGACCGCGCCGACGGCGTACCGGGCGAGGATCGTGCGGGCGATCTCGGGGTGGGCGCCGAGCGGCTCGGAGACGGCGACGGCGCCGGCCTCCAGGGCGAGCTCGGTGGCCCGGTCGACGAGGTTGCCGGGGGCCAGGAAGAGCGAGGCGACCGCGATGTGGCGGCGGCCCTCGGCCCGGAAGGCGCGGACGGCCTCGCCGGTGGCCGGCGGAGCACTGGTGGCGTACGCCGCCGTGACGGGAAGCCGGTGGTGCGCGCCCCAGAGCCGGGCGAGCCGGGCGACGGCCTGGTTGGCGAGCGGGTCCGACGTGCCGGCGGCCGCGAGCACGAGCGCGTCGAGCTCGCGCACCCGGGCGTCCCGGAGTGCCTCGCGCAGGCGCTCGTCGAGGACCTCGAGGAAGCGTGCCTCCAGGCCGAGGACGGCGGTCGCCCGGATCTGCAGGCCGGGGTGCCGGGTCGTGGCCTCGGCGATCGCCTCGGGCACGTCGACCCGGGCGTGGAACGCCTCGGCCAGCAGCAGCGGCACGACGACGATCTCGTCGTACCCGGCCTTGACCAGCCGGTCGACCACCGTGTGGAAGCTCGGCTTGGCGAGGTCGAGGAACGCCTTCTCGATGCGCAGGTCGGGACGCAACGCCTTCGTCGCGTTGACGAGCGCGGAAATGGTGGCGGCCGAGCGTGGGTCGCGGCTGCCGTGGGCCAAGGCGATGAGTGCCGGGGCGGTCATCGTCGGTTCCCCCTCTCCTCCGGGATGCGGACGCTACTGGGCCACCTCATGAGTGGATCCCGCATTCGGTCTTGTTGGTGCCGGCCCAGCGGCCGCTGCGCGGGTCGTCGCCGGGGGCGACCCGTCGGGTGCACGGCGCGCAGCCGATGGACGGGTAGCCGTCGTAGACGAGCGGGTTGACGAGCACGCCGTTCTCGGCGATATAGCGCTCGATCTGCTCGTCGCTCCACCGGGCGATGGGGGACACCTTCACCTTCTGCTTCTTGGCGTCCCAGCCGATCACCGGCGCGATCACCCGGTTGTGCGTCTCGGCGCGCCGCAGTCCGGTCGCCCAGGCGTCGTACCTCGCGAGCGAGTCGGCCAGCGGCTTGACCTTGCGCAGCGCGCAGCACAGGTCCGGGTCGCGCCGGTAGAGCTCGGGGCCGTACTCGGCGTCCTGCTCGGCCACGGACTGGACCGGGGTGATCGAGATGAGGTTGACGTCCATGGTGGCCGCGACGGCGTCGCGGGTGCCGATGGTCTCGATGAAGTGGTAGCCGGTGTCGAGGAAGACGACGTCGACGCCGGGCACGACCTTCTCGGCGAGGTGCGCCAGGACGGCGTCACCCATCGAGGAGGTGATGCAGAAGCGCTCGCCGAAGGTCGCGGCGGCCCACTCGATGATGACCTCGGCGGGGGCGAGCTCGAGCTCGGCGCCCCAGTGGGAGACGAGCTCGCGGAGCTCCTCGGGGGACCGGCCGGTGGTGTGGGACCCGCGGAACTCGCGGGCGGCACGCGTCGTGGCGGTGGTCATGAGGCACCTCCTTCTCGGTTGGCGGTGGGGTGGGTGCGGGTGTCGGGCGTGAGGCCGAGCAGCTCGACCTTGAAGGCCCGGCGGCACCCCCGGCATTCCCAGCCGGTCGGCTCGTGCGGCCACAGGTCGGTCTCGCCGCAGTAGGGGCAGTGGTAGGGCACTGCCCGGGACGACACCGACTCCTCGGACATCAGACGGACTCCAGCGCCTTCTCGCCGCGCAGCAGCTGCTCGTCGGCACGGTGCACCCAGGCATCGAACGCCTCGTCCTTGGTGCGGTCGGCGAGGTAGTTGGCGACCACGGTGGACACGTAGTCGTCGAGACCCTTGCTGGTCACCTTGTGGGCACGCAGCTTGCGGCCGAAGTTGGCCCGCAGGCCGATCGCGCCACCGAGGTGGACCTGGAAGCCCTCGACCTGGTCGCCGTTCTCGTCGACGACCAGCTGGCCCTTGAGGCCGAAGTCGGCGACCTGGGTCCGGGCGCAGGCGTTGGGGCAGCCGTTGACGTTGATCGTGATGGGCGTGTCGAGATCGGGGAAGCGACGCTCGAGCTCGTCGACCAGGTCGCTGGCGCGGTTCTTGGTGTCGACGATGGCCAGCTTGCAGAACTCGATGCCGGTGCATGCCATGGTGTTGCGCCGCCATGCCGACGGACGGCCGCTGAGCCCGATCGTGTCGAGCCGGTCCAGCAGCTCGTCGAGGACCGCGCCGTCGACGCCGATCAGCACGATCTTCTGGTACGGCGTGAGGCGGGCCCCGGTGACGCCGTACTCCTCGAGGAGGTCGGCCAGCTGCACCAGCAGCGTGCCGGACACCCGGCCCGCGGTCGGCGCGACGCCGACGTAGAAGCGGCCGTCCTTCTGCTCGTGGACGCCGACGTGGTCGCGGTGACCGACGGGTGACTCGGGCGAGGCGAGGGTGGCGAGCTTCTTGCCGAGGTACTCGTTCTCCAGCACCTCGCGGAACTTCTCGACGCCCCAGTCGGCCACGAGGAACTTCAGGCGGGCCCGCGAGCGCAGTCGGCGGTAGCCGTAGTCGCGGAAGATGCCGGCGACACCGGACCACACGTCGGGGACCTCGTCGAGCGGGATCCACACGCCGAGCTTCTGGGCGAGCATCGGGTTGGTGGACAGGCCACCGCCGACCCACACGTCGAAGCCGGGGCCGTGCTCGGGGTGGACGGTGCCGACGAAGGACACGTCGTTGGTCTCGGGCGAGACGTCCTGGCTCGGGTGTCCGGTGACGGCGGTCTTGAACTTCCGGGGGAAGTTCGAGAAGTCCTTGTTGCCGATGAAGCGGCGCTCGATCTCCTCCAGCGCCGGGGTGCCGTCGATGATCTCGTCCTTGGCGACGCCGGCGACCGGCGAGCCGAGGAACGGTCGCGGCGAGTCACCACAGGCCTCCATGGAGTGCAGGCCGACGGCTTCGAGCCGCTCCCAGATCTCCGGGACGCTCTCGATGTCGATCCAGTGGTACTGGATGTTCTGCCGGTCGGTGACGTCGGCCGTGTCGCGGGCGAAGTCGACGCCGATCTGGCCGAGCGCGCGCACCGCGGCGGGGGAGAGCAGCTTGCCGTCGGAGCGGACCCGCATCATGAAGTAGCGGTCGTCCAGCTCCTCCTCTTCGAGGGAGCCGGTCTTGCCGCCGTCGATGCCGGGCTTGCGCTGGGTGTAGAGGCCCATCCAACGGAACCGGCCGCGCAGGTCGGCCGGGTCGATGGAGTCGAAGCCGCGCTTGGAGTAGGTGTAGAGGATCCGGTCCCGCACGTTGAGCGGGTCGTCGTCCTTCTTCGACTGCTCGTTCTTGTTGAGCGGCTCGGTGTAGCCGAGGGCCCACTGGCCCTCCGCGCGGCGGGGCCGCGGGATCTCGGTGTACTTGGCCGGTTCGGGCTTGAAGCGCAGATCAGGCATGCGGAGAGGAGGTCCTTCGCTGATGGGCGCGCCGAGGGAGGATCAGGCGCGCGGCTCGGGTGGATGCGGCGGCGACGTCAGCGGGGCCAACACATCATGCTGCGCGTGCGCCCGAAGTCCACGTGGCGACGAACCACGAGGTGCGCATGAGTGGCAGCAGAGACCATGTCAATGAGTCTCATCCCTCGGACGCCTGTTCCACAAATCTGAATCTCAATATGTGGATGGCGTTCTCGAAATGTGGACAGAATGCTCGACGGCAAGGTGGGTTCAGGCGTGGCCTGCGATGCACGTCACACCAGGCCGCGCCTGCCAACCCGCCAGTAGGTTCGGCACACGCCGCCCGCCCGAGCGCGCCGCGCGCGCGGCACTACGCTGGGCGCCATGAGCGACCACCCCTTCAACGGCGACCTCGTCAGCAGCGCCTACCAGCAGGCCCTGGAGGTCATCGCCTCCGTCGAGCCGCGCGTCGCGGAGGCGACGCGCCAGGAGCTCGCCGACCAGCGAGCGTCGCTCAAGCTGATCGCCAGCGAGAACTACGCGTCGCCGGCCGTGCTGCTGACCATGGGCAGCTGGTTCAGCGACAAGTACGCCGAGGGCACGGTCGGCCACCGCTTCTACGCCGGCTGCCAGAACGTCGACACCGTCGAGGCGCTCGCCGCCGAGCACGCCCGCGAGCTGTTCGGCTCGGAGTACGCCTACGTCCAGCCGCACTCCGGCATCGACGCCAACCTGACGGCGTACTGGGCGATCCTCGCGCACCGCGTCGAGAGCCCGTGGCTCGCGAACGCGGGCGTCAAGAGCATGAACGACCTCTCCGAGGCTGACTGGGAGAAGCTGCGCCACGAGTTCGGCAACCAGCGCCTGCTCGGCATGAGCCTCGACGCCGGCGGGCACCTGACCCACGGCTTCCGCCCCAACATCAGCGGCAAGATGTTCCACCAGCAGCAGTACGGCACCGACCCGGAGACCGGGCTGGTCGACTACGACGCGCTGCGGGCGAAGGCCAAGGAGTTCAAGCCGCTCATCCTGGTCGCCGGCTACTCGGCGTACCCGCGCCGGCTGAACTTCGCCAAGATGCGCGAGATCGCCGACGAGGTCGGCGCCACCCTCATGGTCGACATGGCCCACTTCGCCGGCCTGGTCGCCGGCAAGGTGTTCACCGGCGACGAGGACCCGATCCCGTTCGCCCACGTCGTCACCAGCACCTCCCACAAGTCGCTGCGGGGCCCGCGTGGTGGCTTCATCCTGGCCACCGAGGAGTACGCGCCGAGCGTCGACCGCGGCTGCCCGATGGTGCTCGGCGGCCCGCTGCCGCACGTGATGGCCGCCAAGGCCGTCGCCTTCGCCGAGGCCCGGACCCCCGAGTTCCGCAGCTACGCCCAGGCGATCGCCGACAACGCGCACGCTCTGGCCGACGGTCTGATGAAGCGCGACACCCGGCTGGTCACCGACGGCACCGACAACCACATCGTGCTGCTCGACGTCAGCTCCTTCGGGCTCACCGGCCGCCAGGCCGAGTCCGCGCTGCTGGAGGCGGGCGTCGTCACCAACCGCAACTCGGTGCCGGCCGACCCCAACGGCGCCTGGTACACCTCCGGCATCCGGGTCGGCACGCCCGCCCTGACCAGCCGGGGCTTCGGTGCCGCCGAGTTCGACGTGGTGGCCGAGCTCATCGTCGAGGTCCTCCGGAACACCCAGCCCGGTACGACGTCGGCCGGTGCGCCGTCGAAGGCCTCCTACGTGCTGGCGGACGGGGTGGCCGACAAGGTCCGCGCGGCGTCGGCGGAGCTGCTCGACAAGCACCCGCTGTACCCCGGTCTCGATCTCAGCTGAGTCTGGCTGCCACGCAACTACCGATTCTGTTCTCTCGCGGCGCTCGCGGGCGCGAATCTGGTAGTTGCGCCGAGGCTCAACGCCATGAGTAGCTGACCTCGGGGCGCCCGCCGCTCGCGCCGTACCTCAGGCCGCGGGCGGCGAGCCCCTGGTCGGCGAGGTGCTCGAGGTAGCGCCGCGCGGTGACGCGCGAGCTGCCCACGGCCGCGGCGACCTCGCTCGCCGAGAGCTCGCCGTGCGCCTCGCGGAGCGCGGCGGTGACCCCGCGCAGCGTCTCCGCGCTCATCCCCTTGGGCAGCGGCGCGCTCGTGCTCGGGCGCAGTGACCCGAGCAGCCGGTCGACCTCGTCCTGCACCACCTCGGCGGGGGCGGCCTCGAGCTCGGCCCGGTAGGCGGCGTACTGCTCGAGCTTGGCGCGGAAGGTCGCGAAGGTGAACGGCTTGAGCAGGTAGAGCACGACGCCCTGGCCGACCGCCCGGCGCACCACCTGGGTGTCGCGCGCGGCGGTCACCGCGATGACGTCGCACTGGTGGCCGGCGCCGCGCAGGCCGGCGAGCAGGCCGAGGCCGTGCCCGTCGGGGAGGTTCAGGTCGAGGAGGACGAGGTCGACGGGCGTGCCCGCGTCGCGGGAGGACTCCAGCGCCCGGACGGCCTCGCGGGCCGAGCGGGCGACCCCGGCCAGCGTGAAGCCGGGCACCCGGTCGACGTACGCCGCATGCGCCTCGGCCGCCAGCTCCTCGTCCTCGACCACCAGCACCCGGACGCTCACACCCCGGCTCCCTCGGATGCCGGGTGCAGCGTCACGGTGAACTCCGCGCCGCCGAGGGAGGAACGGCCGACGTCGACCGTGCCGCCGTGGCGGCGGGCGGTCTGCACGACCAGGGCCAGACCGAGGCCGCGGCCGGTGCCGGGTGCCGCCTTGGTGGTCCAGCCGCGGTCCAGCACCCGCGCGGCCGCTTCCTCGTCCAGGCCGGGCCCGCTGTCGCCCACCCGGACCCGGAGCGTGGTGGCACCGCCCTCGAAGGCGATCGCCACCCGTCGGGAATCGGCTTCGGAGACGGCGTCGAAGGCGTTGTCGACGAGGTTCCCGACGACCGTCACGAGGTCACGGGCCGGGATGCCGACGTCCTCGGGCACGGTCCCGCCGATGGCGAGGTCGATACCGCGCTCGGCCGCCTCGGCGGACTTGCCGAGCAGCAGGGCGGCCACGATCGGGTCGTCGACCGCGCCCACGACCCGGTCGGTGAGCAGCTGGGCGACGTGCAGCTCGGAGGTCGCGAACTCGACCGCCTCCTCGGCCCGGCCCATCTCGATGAGGGAGACCACGGTGTGCAGCCGGTTGGCGGACTCGTGGTTCTGCGAGCGCAGCGACTCGGTGAGCCGGCGGACCACCTCGAGCTCGCCGGTCACCGAGCGGAGCTCGGTGTGGTCGCGCAGGGTGACGACGGATCCGACCTCGCGCCCGTCCCAGCGGGCGGGGGCGGAGGAGACCACGAGGATCCGCTCGCCCGCGAGGTAGAGATCGTCGGACTCGGCGGTGCGTCCTCGCGCGGCGGCGACCAGGCCCGGGGCCAGGTCGAGCTCCTCGACCGGACGTCCCACGACGTCGGCCGGCAGGGCGAGCAGCCGCCGCGCCTCGTCGTTGACCAGCTGCACCCGGCCCTCGCCGTCGAGGAGCAGCAGTCCCTCGCGGACCGAGTGGAGCACCGCCGAGTAGTACTCGTACATCCGGGCCAGCTCCTGCTCGCCCATCCCGTGGGTGACCCGGTGCAGGCGCCGGCCGAGGAGCCAGGCGCCGGCCAGGCCGAGGAACAGCACGAGCAGGCCGCACAGCACCACGACGGTGACGTCGCGGCGCAGGCCGCGGTCGATGTCGCTGATGGTGATCCCCACGGAGACGAGGGCGACCACCCGGCCGCCGTCCTCGACGGGGACGACCGAGCGCACCGACGGGCCCAGGGTGCCGGTGTACTCCTGGGTGAACACGGCACCCTCGGGGGCGCTGCCGAGGTCGCCGACGAACCTTCCGCCGATCCGGTCCGGATCGGTGTGTGTGTAGCGGGTGCGGTCCAGGCCCATCACGACGACGAAGTCCGTGTCCGTGTCGCGGCGGACCTCCTCGGTCCACGGCTGCAGCGCCGCGGTCGGGTCCGCGCCGCGCAGCGCCTCGCGGACGGTGGGGGAGTCGGCCACGGTCTGGGCCACGGCCACCGCGCGCTGGGTCGCCCGGCTGCGCGAGTCGCGGCGGGCGTCGTACGACGCCATCAGGATGCCGACCACGACCAGCAGCAGCACGGTGCCGACCTGCAGGACCAGCACCTGGCGGGCGACCGGGCGGTCGCGGAGCAGGCGGAGGCGCGGCATCTCGTCATTGTCGCCCACTGCGGCGCTCCGGATGTGACCTGAGCCACGAACACAACGAACACAACGGTGACCGTCGTCACGTCCGGTCGCACAGTGGCGGAGTACCTCAGCTCGACCGCCCGACAACCACGGAGGAACCATGGGCACGACCAGTACGGAGAGCGCCGCCCAGCGCGGCTCGCGGACGCACTACCTCTATCTCGCGGTGATCGGCGCGGTGCTCCTCGGCATCGCGACCGGCCTGCTGTTCCCCGCCTTCGCGGTCGAGCTCAAGCCGCTCGGCGAGGGCTTCGTCAACCTGATCAAGATGATGATCCAGCCGGTCATCTTCTGCACGATCGTGCTCGGCGTCGGGTCGGTCGCCAGCGCGGCCAAGGTCGGCCGGGTCGGCGGTCTCGCACTCGGCTACTTCCTGGTGATGTCGACGGTGGCGCTGACCATCGGCATGGTCGTCGGCAACCTGCTGCACCCCGGCGACGGCCTGCACCTCACCGCCGAGGCCGCGGCCACCGCCCAGGAGAAGGCGGCCGAGGGCCATGCCGACACGACGGCGTTCCTGCTCGGCATCATCCCGACCTCGGTGTTCAGCGCCCTCACCAGCGGCAGCGTGCTGCAGACCCTGCTCGTCGCCCTGCTCGTCGGGTTCGCGCTGCAGCGGATGGGGGCGACCAGCGCGCCGATCATCACGGCGGTCGGCCACCTCCAGCGGCTGGTCTTCCGGCTGCTCGCGATGATCATGTGGGCCGCTCCGGTCGGTGCCTTCGGCGCGATGGCGGCGGTCACCGGCCAGGGCGGCGTCGATGCGCTGAAGAGCCTCGCCGTGCTGATGATCGGCTTCTACGTCACCTGCGTGCTGTTCGTCGTGGTCGTCCTCGGGCTGCTGCTCAAGGTCACCACGGGCATCAACATCTTCGCCCTGCTGCGCTACCTCGGCCGGGAGTTCCTGCTCATCCTCGCCACCTCGTCCTCGGAGTCGGCGCTGCCGCGGGCGATCGCCAAGCTCGAGCACGCCGGCGTCGACAAGACGACCGTGGGCGTGGTCGTCCCGACGGGGTACTCCTTCAACCTCGACGGCACCGCGATCTACTTGACGATGGCGTCGATCTTCATCGCCGAGGCGGTCGGCAGCCCGCTCGCGGTGGGCGAGCAGATCTCGCTGTTGCTGTTCATGATGATCGCCGCCAAGGGCGCCGCCGGCGTCACGGGCTCCGGCATGGCCGTGCTCGCCGGCGGTCTCCAGTCGCACCGCCCCGAGCTGGTCGACGGGGTCGGCCTGATCGTCGGCATCGACCGGTTCATGTCGGAGGCCCGGGCGCTGACCAACTTCGCGGGCAACGCCGTCGGCACCGTCCTGGTCGGGCACTGGACCGGGAGCCTCGACCGCGCCCAGCTGGACCGGGTCCTCGCCGGCGACGACCCGTTCGACGAGACCACCATGGTCGATGACCACGGCCCGGCCGCCGTACCGGCGCCCGAGACTGCCGTCGACCGGCCCGCGCGGGAGCCGCAGCCGGTCTGACGGGGCGGGGACCCGAGCGGCGCAGATCACCTGATCGTCACGCCGTCCGGGTCCCCGGGGCCGTGGCACCGGGCGGATAGCGTGAGTCCCATGGCGGAGGACTCGGGCACTCAGCGCGTGCCGTGGCTCCACCGCCTCGCCCACCTCGTGTGGCGCCTGGTCGTGACCACGGTGAGCTCGTGCCTGAAGTACCGGGTCACGGGCCTGGCTGCGGAGGCCGCCTTCTTCGCGGTCGTCTCCGTGCCGCCGCTGATCTTCGCCCTCGCCGGCGGCGTCGGCTACGTCACCGAGCACTTCACCGCCGCTCAGGTGGAGGAGGTACGCCGAGCGGTGGTCGACCTGTTCTCGCGCTTCCTCACCGACACGGCCGTCGACAACGTCATCAAGCCGACGGTGGACGACGTGCTCAGGGGTGGCCGGTTCGACGTGATCTCGCTGGGCTTCGTGCTCGCCCTGTGGTCGGGATCGCGGGCGCTCAACGTCTTCGTCGACACCATCACGATCATGCACGGGCTCGGCGGGCACCGCGGGATCGTGCGCACCCGCGCGCTGTCCTTCGTGCTCTACATCCTCGCCGTGATCACCGGGGCGATCACACTGCCGCTGGTGGTGGCGGGGCCCAAGCTGGTCCGCTCCTGGCTGCCGAACCGGGCCGAGTTCCTGATGGGGTTCTACTGGCCGCTGATCATCGTCATGTGCGTGTGCTTCCTGGCGACGCTCTACCACGTGTCGGTGCCGGTGCGGACCGACTGGAGCTTCAACCTGCCCGGTGCGGTGTTCTCGCTCGCCAGCTGGATCCTCGGGTCCTACCTGCTGCGCTGGGTGCTGACCGTGACCGCCGAGGACTCCCACTCGATCTACGGCCCGCTCGCCGCCCCGATCGCCATCTTGATCTGGCTCTACATCGCCGCGCTCGCCGTCCTCATCGGCGCCGGCGTCAACGCCGCCTTCGACGAGGTGTTCCCGCAGGAGGCGACCCAGCGGGCGCGCCGGGAGCTGCTGGACCGCCTGCTGCGCCGCAACCCGGACCCGGTGGAGTAGGTTCCGGGCCGTGGGCTTGCGGAGCAGTGGACCGGCGGAGACGCCCCTCACGGGGCACATCGCGCTGCCCGAGCGGATCCGGTCGCCGTGGTGGCAGCTGGGCCGCCGCCTGCTCCTCGCGCTGGGGATCCTGGCCGGGACGGTCCTGCTGGTCTACCTCGACCGGCACGGCTACCGCGACGGCGGCGACGCCCCCACCGCGGCCAGCCCCAACGGCGAGATCACGCTGGTCGACGCGATCTACTACACGACCGTCACGCTGAGCACGACCGGCTACGGCGACGTGACGCCCGTCAGTGACGGTGCGCGGCTGGTCAATGCCTTCGTCATCACCCCGGCCCGCATCGGCTTCCTCGTGCTGTTGATCGGCACCACCCTCGAGGTGCTGGCGCAGCGCGGCCGTGAGATGTTCCGGATCACCCGTTGGAGGAAGAACATGGGACACCACGTCGTGGTCATCGGCTACGGGACCAAGGGCCGCAGCGCCGTCGAGACCCTCGTCAACAACGGCCTCGATCGCGAGCACGTGGTCGTCGTCGACCCCAGCCCGGTCGCGCTGGCCGACGCCCACGCCGACCAGCTCGCCGTCGTCACGGGCGACGCCACCCGTCGCGGAGTCCTGCAGCGCGCCGGCGTGGCCGAGGCCGACCAGGTGATCATCACGACCGGCCGCGACGACTCCAACGTCCTCGCCGCCCTCACCGTGCGCCAGCTCAACCCGGACGCCTGGATCGTCGCGGCGGTGAGCGAGCAGGAGAACGCCCCGCTCATGCGCCAGTCCGGCGCCGACTCGGTCATCACCTCCTCCGACGCCGTCGGCCGGCTCCTCGGTCTGTCCACGCTCTCGCCCACGCTGGGCTCGGTGATGGAGGACCTGCTGACCTACGGGGAAGGGCTCGAGGTCGCCGAGCGGGAGCTGCTCGTCAACGAGGTCGGCATGCCGCCCCAGTCGCTGCCCGACCAGGTGATCGCCGTGGTCCGCGACGAGAAGGTGTACCGCTACTTCGACCCGGTCGTGACCCTGCTCGCCCGCGGCGACCGGCTGGTCGTCGTACGCCCGGCGAAGGAGCTGCCCTGGGCGCCGCGGCCCGGGACCCACAACGAGGACTTCGCCGCCGACGAGGAGTGACCCGGGACCCTCCGTAGGACCACTGGTCATCTGGGACTAGGCCGTCCGGCGACGACCGGGCAGAACTGCTCGCCGAAGGGGCCGAACCCGCTCGCGTCCCGCGACACGGGCGCGTGGAACCGGCACTCTGGGTGCCATGGGGAAGGACTTCGGACCGTGGGTCCGCCACGACTGGTGCCCGCGGTGCTCCCGCCTGACGGAGCAGACCCGCTGGTACCGCCGCTCACTGGAGGAGCCTCCCGAGCAGCACGAGCGCCGGGTGCGGTGCAACGAGTGCTCGGCCGACCTCGGGTGTGCGGTCGCCAGCTGAGCGTGCCGGGGTTGCCCGCGAGGGAACGGGTACTGCGCGTGCGTAGTCCGTATCCGAGGAGGAGGCACCATGCACCGCAAGAGCACGGCCGAGAAGTTGAGGGACGACCTGCGGGAGCTCGTCGACGCTGTCGTCCCCGACGTCGAGTCCGCCGTCCACACGATCGCCGAGCGGACACCGCCCCTGGTTCGTGAGGGCCGGGCCGTCGCGGTCGAGAAGGGCACGCACGCCGCGGAGACGCTGTCGCGGCGCCTCTCCGACATCCCCGGCACCATCCCGAGCTCCGTCGTCGACCGGCTGCCCGATGCGGTGTCCGACCATCTGCCCCAGCCGCGCCGCCGCCGCAAGGCGCTGCTGGTGCTGGCGACCCTCGGGCTCGTCGGCGCCGCCGGTGCCGTCGCCAGCCGGCGCCGACGGGGGAGCGAGCAGCGGACCGGCCCGGCGTCGTACCCGAGGGCGGTCGAGGAGGACGTCGACGCCGTCGACGCCGTCGACCCCACTGATCCCCTGGTCGAGCCGCGGATCGACGACACCCGCGGCTGAGCATCCGCTCCGCGACAGCATCGAACACATGTTCGATACGATCGCGGTATGGCGGGGGTGCGACATGTGTGGGTCAGGCTGGCGTTCGTGCCGGTCGAGCTGCCCGGTCTGGTGCTGGACTGGCGCTCGACCGAGCGTGGCTGGGAGGGCCTGGTGGCGTACGTCGATCGCGAGGGTCGGGTCGTGACGGAGTGGCTCGTGGCCACGGCGCTGCGTCCCGCGACGGCCGGACCGAAGCCCGGATCCGGCGTCGGCTGAGCCCGGAGAAAATCGTCCGACGTCATCTCGGGTTTTCGTCACACGCCGCTGCGGTGGCCGTTACTCTCGGTCCCGGTTCCCCAACCACAGCGTGCCCGGCGAACCCCACACTCGCCGGGCACGGGACGCCCTGTCCGGCACGCCGGACAGGGCGTTCTTGTGCCCGGGGGACGAGCGGGTGGAGCCTTCCCAAGTCCGCTGCCGCCGGGCCGGGCCGGACGTATCGTGGGCCCAGGCCTGGCGAGCACTCGGGATCGACCGGTTGCGACGACGAAGGGACCCCGCGCATGGACTCCGTGCGACGAGCACCGCGGCGCGAGGTCCCCTGCGTCCCTCGTTCCCCGGCGCGTGGCCGTTCCCTGTCGCGCGCCGGCCGTGGTGAGGCGTCCCCACTTTGCCTGACCGCGGGCGGGTGCTCTCCGGGAGACCGCTGAGCGCCTGTCGGACCCGGCGACGCCGGGCGCCTGCTCCGTCGTGGAAGAGCGCGTCTGCGACGGAGCGGGCGACGACCCGCTGCTGCGCCGGTGAGGGCCACCTGGTCGCCGGAGCCCTACGCTCGCGCCATGAAGGTGTTGCTGAACGTCATCTGGCTGGTTCTGTCCGGCTTCTGGCTGTTCCTGGGCTATCTGGTCGCGGGCGGCCTGTGGTGCATCACGATCATCGGCATCCCGTTCGGCCTCGCGTCGTTCCGGATCGGGTTCTTTGCGCTGTGGCCCTTCGGGCGGACGGTCGTGCGACGCGAGGGCGCGGGCATCCCCAGCGGTATCGGGAACGTGGTCTGGCTGGTGCTGTCGGGGGTCTGGCTGGCGATCGGCCATGTCGTCACCGGGGTGCTGCTTTGCATCACCGTCATCGGCCTCCCTCTCGGCCTGGCCAGCTTCAAGATGATCCCGGTCAGCCTGCTCCCGCTGGGGCGGGAGATCGTGCCCACCGGCCAGGTCCGCGCGTACCACTCCGGCCAGGTCGGACCGCGCTTCTAGGTCCCGACGCTGCCGGATGAGGGGTGAGATGACGGGGGAGATCGTCCATGCTCTTGCCGAGCTGCAGTGAGGACCGGGCGAGACTGACGCCAGCTCATCACGGAGCCGAGGCCCTTCCTCGGGGCAGTATCGGCTCGATGGGCCGCAAGCGGGTCTTGTCCGGCCGAGACCTCCCCTGAGGTGCTTGGGGAGTATCGGCCGACCCGCTTGGGTCGGGAACTGACTTGGGGAGCAGCCACCGACACGGGGCGACCTGGACCCCACTCCGGGTCGCCCCACCTGGTGGAACCGCTGATCAGGCGCGGATGCGGCACCTACAGAAGGGTGCGGCGAAGTCGCAACTGAACGCGCCGAGGGGCTGAGGATGCAGCGGAGGAGCATGTCGGGCCTGTACGTGGGCCGAACGCGGCGCCATGCCTGACGCCACGAAAGACCGTGTCCGCACGGACGTCTCAGCGCCCAGCGCCCGCCTTGGACCCGACATGCTCTCACCCAGCATCGCACGCCAGAACGCGTGACGAAGGGTGATCGCCGTCGACCTGATCAAGGTCGACGACCCCCGCGTGCGATCGCATCGTGCTGACCGCTGAGAGAGCTCGCTCCCACGGCTGGGACCTCGGCCTCGGCACCGTGTGGTTGGTGCTCGGGACCTACCAACTCACCCGCGGGGACGAACCATCCTCGGCGCTGTCACCATCCTGATCACGCTCGCCTTTTTCGCCTGCGTTGTCCTACCGAACGACAAGAAGGTTCAGTGGGCGACGGCGGCCGTGGTCACCCTTATGCTCTTGGCTCTCTTCGCTTGGTCACACTCATCCGATGGCTAGAACGAACGCGCAGGCCGTCCGCGTCGAGACGCCGCCGCCGCGGACGAGGACTGTCCTTGCGACCGCTACGACAAGACCTTCCGCGACTGCTGCATGCTCACCCGCGAGGAAGCTGAACATGCACCCAAACTCGGGCTCATGCAACCGTGCATTCCAAGCATGAATTCCGTCGGCCCTTTGCTTTAGGCATCGGATGGCCGCTGCGGCATCTATAGTCCGTCCTCATGGAGTGGGCACAGATCGCGCCATTGGTGGCACCGGCATTTGGAGCAGCGGTGAAGTTCGCAAGCGTCTACTCAGGCAAGCCGACCTGGCGACAGGTCGAGAGGCTCCAGTCACTGGAGGTGACGGCAAGCGGGGAAAGCAAAACACTGTTGCAGGCTCTCATCGCAGAACAAGTCGCATACCTAACGTCGCGTGATCATCGGCGGCTGGGTCGGTCTGTCGACATCGCCTCCGTCGCCACGATCATCTTCCTCGCCATCGTCGCCGGCGGGGTGTGCTGGTGGATGATCGAACTAGACACGTGGTGGTCTTACACGATCATGACGGCTGTCAGTGTGTTCATAGCGTTGTTGGTGGCAGCGGGATCGACCCAAGTGTTCAAGTACCCGGATGACGAGCAGCCAACAGTCCGCCAGTAGTTTGCGTGAGTCGCGCTGGCCTAGCCTGCTGCCCCGGCTACCTTTCCTCCATGGGCATCACGATCTCTGCGATCGCCGCGACGGCGACGATCGCGTCAGCGATCTTCATTGCCTTCCAGGTCGGCGAGATGAAGCGGCAGACTCGGCTGCAACGTGAGATCGCTGAAGCGGCCGTGGCCCCCTATGTCTGGGCTGACGTGCGAGTTCAACAGTCGAACGGATGGAACCTCGAGTTCGCCGTGGGCAACTCGGGCCAGACGGTGGCGCGAAACGTGGTCGTGATCGTAGAGCCGCCGATTCCCAAGATGGTTGAGCGGGAGGCACGCCATGTAGACGTGATGCAACAGAAGCTGCGGTCGGGGTTGTCGTCGATTGCTCCCGGGCGCACGTACCGTTGGTCGCTCGGGAGCGGAGCGTCACTGGTCAATCGTGACGGATCGCTGACGCACACCATCACCATCGACGGCGTCGGCCCCAGCGGCCCCATCCCACGATCCGAGTATGTGATCGACTTCGGCAGTTTCCGAGAGGCCGTCGCTGGTCGTCAAGGCACCCTCCACAACGTCGCGGTCGCCATCGCCAAAGCAAGCGACAAGATGATCGCCGAGCAAGAGCGCCAGACAGAGGTGCTCCGCAAGATCTCTGGCGAGAAACCCGAGTTCACCTTCGCAGATGATCAGCCCAGCTCGCAGTGGCTGCATCGAGTTCGATCGTGGTGGTCAGGCCGGCGTCCTTGAACTGTGGAGGCATACGCGTAGGTCGGCGTGACGCTTCCGTGCGCGGTCCTTATGACCAGACGTGATGCGTGTTTATCCCTGACTTGCTGAGGTACACGTAGAGGTCAGGAAAGGCGCCTAGGGCAGCGACCATCGCGTCGAGGTGCTCTTCGATGAGCACTGCTGCGTCGACCTCTTTGCAGCCGAGTTGGATGTGCCAACCGATCGGGTTCTTCCGGCGTTTGGCGCCGAACTCCACGTCGTGAGAAAGGACGCCAGCCACCTTCTCGGACGCATAGATTGTCACGTCGTCGTCGGCGATGCCGCTCAGGCCAGCTTCTGACACGGTCCAGGCATCATGCCCGCCAGCCTTGAGCACCTTCGCCACGGCTGCCGAGACGTCCTCATCGAGCACGAACCTCACGCGCTTGCCAGAGCCCGCACTCCGTCAACGTCGGCCTCGGTCAAACTCGGATAGGCCGCAAGCACCTCTTGCGTACTGGCCCCGGAGTCCAAGTACGACCGAATCGTCGATACCGGGACTCGCGTACCGCGAATCACTGGCTTGGAGCCGCGCACGCCACGCTTGCGCTCCACCTGGCCGTGATCAGACTCTTCGCGCGCCGGAGTGAGCAGGCGCGCCCTGAGGGGACGAAGATCCAAGACCTCGTGAATCACGATCTGCCCGGGGTCATCCACGCCACTCCAGGCGCCGTCAGGAGTCTGAAAGAAGATGCGACCGCCGACGATGGCGTAGGCAACTTGAGTAACCTCGAACAGCTGCGTCCGAACATGGGCGACAATCTGCCGCACGTGCTGCAAGCTGACCTGGCTGCGAAGGTTCGCCAAGACCATGACCGTCATCGCGTCAGTGAAGTCGTAGAGTCGAGTACGCCGGCCACCGGATAGCGAACGATCGACAGTCGGTGAGACTAGCCCCGTTCGCGCCCAGTAGTCGAGCTTTCGCTCACTGACGCCAGCCAGGCGCGCGACGACGTCGCGGCGCAGCATTAGACGCTCCTCGTCGAGCATGGTCACCTCCAGACATGTCCACCCCTGGGGGACGTGGGGCGGCCGTAGCCAGAGTATGGCCACCGGCCGACAGAAGCCGGTAGATCTCGAAGGTCCGGTGGTCCCTATTTCGGCTCCGGGAAGTTCTCGTTGGTCAGCCCGCCCTTGGGCATCTGGAGCTTGGTCCGGTTCTCGCCGGCCCGGTGGGCGTTCCAGGCGCGGATGGTCAGCGCGAGTCCTTCGGTCTCGTTGATCCGGCCGCCGGAGACGCGGAGCTTGATGACACGGTTGCGCAGGACCGCGATCGGGTCGGTTGCGGGGATCCCATCGCCGTCGGCGACGCGCAGGAAGAACGTGGTGGCGGCGTCGGGGTCGATCTTGGAGAAGAGGAAGTGGCACAGCCCGATCACCGACGCCGGTAGGCGTTCGCGTGAGGCGAGTCGGGAGGCCAGGTCGGCCGAGGCTCGGATCTCCGGGGTTCGGTCGAGGAAGTCGTCCATCTCAAGCGCCGTCGGCTTGATCGCGCCCGTGTTGGTCCGCATGCCCCGCTCCCCACATGACCGCGCGCCGGACTACCGCCGCCAGCGTGGTCGTGTTCTCCTCGCCCGCCAACTTGAGCGCGTCGGCATAGGAGCGCTTGGCGCCGGTGTCAACGGTCGCCATCACGTGATCGCCGAGGTTGCGCACCACGACCATCGGCACCGCGACGTCGGCCTGCACGACAGCGCTGAGGCGGTGCTGGCCGTCGAGCAGGACGCCGCTGGGTCCGAACTTGATCGTCTCGCCGTTGAGGCGCCAGCGGCCGGCCTCGATGTCGCGGGCGTAGGCGTCGATGACGCTGCGGCGGACGTTGCGGTTGTTCGTGTTGCGGCTCAGCCAGGTCTCGGCGAGCTGCGGAGTGACCTCGACGATCTCGGCGTCGGGGGAGTGGTCGGGCATGGAGTTGTCCTCGAAGTGAAGGTTGGTGAACTTCGAGGCTGAGTGCTCTCGAAGACGGGCAAGCAGGTCTTCCAGCACCCTCCGGCTGAGGACCGGAAGGTGTGCCCGCCCATCGAGGGCGGGCAGCTTGGTGGCTCGCGGGCGGGGATGCGGTAGCGGGTCATCAGCGCTCCACCTCCGCGAGTGAGGCGCGCAGGTGCTTGGCGAGCCGGTCGGCATTCCGAGCCAGGGCGTCCAGGTCGTCAGGCCCCGCTACATCCACAATGAGACCGGCGACCAGTGTCATGCGGAGCGGGCGCGTCGAGTCCCTAGGGCGATAGGGGTCCTCGGAGAGCGTGATCTCAAGGTGTCCGGAACGTGCGACGTGGACCAGCTGCAAACCCCCGCGCTCACCGATCCGGTGCCGCTCGACGGTGCACCAGGGAGGGCACGGGTAGTCGCCAGGATCGGGCTCGATACCTTCGCAGCGGACGCGGATCGCCTTCCCGTGGTAGTTGATCGTCTGACACTCATGGGGGCGGTGGGGCCTATCCGGGCAGCCGAGCCGCCTGTCGCACTGCACGGTGGGGATCACGCCACGCTGCGGCTCGATGTCCGGGTGCGAGGGCCACGGCGCGCTCACTGGTTCGCCTCCAGCCACTCCGCAGCAGCGAGGGCGTCGGCAGCCAGCTTCCGCAACTCCTCGGCCGTCAGGTCGTCGAGGGTATCGATGTCGTTCTGACCGAGGCAGCCGGTCAGCACACCCGGCTCGAACACCTCGATCCTCAACAGGCCGAACGTCGGCAGGTTCTCGATGGTGGATGATGTGGTCATGGTTCTGCGTCCTCCTTGTGGACGTGGTTCCTAGGCCCCACTGGTGTTGGCGCACCAGACGGGGCCGCTTGCGTTTCAGACGTTGCGCTCGGGATCCGACACAACGGTCTTGTCGCCCTCCGCGCTCTGCCACGCCCCCAGAGCGACCAGAGCCACGTCAGGCAGCTCCTCGATTGCCTCGGCCGCCGTCGGACCCGCGGCGAGGCACTGAGGGCACGTGACGCCCACCCAGGCGGACGCCATCCGCGACCCGTCAGCCGGACGCTGGGCAGCCGCATCGCACAGCAGCCGCGACAGGACCGGACGACCCTCCGGCGTGCAGACCCAGAAGTGGACCAGCGTCTCCCCAGAGCCCGTCTGCGCAAGAGGCGTCTGCTCGACCAGATCCGCGGCCTCGACCAACGCAGCGGCAAGCCTCCGAGCGTCCGGCGGGTCGAGCTCGGCGTAGTCCTGGCTGCCGCGCCCCATGCACCCGTCGATGTTGATCACGGGACCCTCACGACGGCCCTGATGCAGGTCATCGCAGATGTCGACGTTGACCCGCAGCGGATGCTGAGTCCGCAGCTCCCAGGCGTCGATCACCTCGCTGCGGTGGAACGTGGCCCCGTCCAGCGGGTCAGCCAGCTCCCTGGCGTGCTCTTCGCCCGGCGTCGTACACCACGGTGGGCAGACGAGGGGTGGGGTGGCGGTGACGGTGGTCATCGGGCGCCACCCAAGAGGTCGTCGAGGATCATCTGCAGTTCCGAGCGAACTCGTGCCATCGTCGCGACTGCGGACTGGTCACGAGTGCCGGGGACGGCGCGCTGCTCGATCTCGTTCGCCACGGTGGCGATGGCCTGCTCGATCTCGGTGGGCTCGGGCGCATTGACCGCGATGGCGTCGCGACGGCGGATGGCAAGTTCGCCGAGATCGGTCAGCAGGCGGGGGAGGGACCAGCCGGCCAGGTCAGAGGTGCGGACGAGGCTGACGTAGGTCTCGTCGGGGGAGTAGGTGTGCATCACTGCGGTGCCTCTCGCTGGTGGGAGAGAGGCGGATGCGATTGGACACGTGGTGGACACGCGGGCAAAAAGCGAAACCGCCTCTGATCTGCATATCAGCAGGTCAGAGGCGGTTTTCGTCTCTGTGGGCGATACTGGGTTTGAACCAGTGACCTCTTCCGTGTCAAGGAAGCGCGCTACCGCTGCGCCAATCGCCCCTGTGGAGTTGTGGTGGAGGTGGGTACGGGATTTGAACCCGTGTACACGGATTTGCAGTCCGTTGCCTCGCCTCTCGGCCAACCCACCGCGATGGCCCTACACACTGGCCTGGTCAGGCAGTGGGTCTGACCACTCCGAGCGGACGACGAGGCTCGAACTCGCGACCTCAACCTTGGCAAGGTTGCGCTCTACCAACTGAGCTACGTCCGCATCGCACCATTTTGCTGGCCTTCCGACCCGCTCGGTGGTGCGGTTGAGAACATTAGCCGATCCGGTGAACGGCGCCAAAACGGGGGTCCACCTTCGGCATGTCGGGGCCTCCTAGGCTGGCCCCATGCGCGTGTGGATCAACGGCCAGCTCCTACCCGAACCGACGGCTCCGGCGGTGCCGGTGACCGACCACGGACTGACGGTGGGGGACGCGGTGTTCGAGGCGGTCAAGGTCGTCGGCGGGCAGCCCTTCGCGTTGCAGCGCCACCTCGACCGGCTGGAGAGGTCGGCGCGGGGGCTGGGGCTGGAGGGCCTGGTCGTCGATGACGTACGACGGGGCGTTGCTGCCGTCCTCGACGGGGATCCGATGGCGCTCGGCCGGCTGCGGATCACCGTCACGGGGGGTAACGCGCCGCTGGGCAGTGGGCGCGGTGACGACCCGCTGACCGTCATCGTCGTCGCCGCGCCGATGGCCCCCGCGGCGGAGACGACGGCCGTGATCACGGTGCCGTGGCCGCGCAACGAGCGGAGCCCGTTGGCGGGGCTGAAGACCACGTCGTACGCGGAGAACGTGGTCGCGCTGGCGGCGGCGCGCGAGAAGGGGGCGACCGAGTCGGTCTTCGGAAATCTCGCGGGGAACCTGTGCGAGGGCACCGGGACCAACGTCTTCTACGTGGTCGACGGCGAGGTGCGGACCCCGACCCTGGCCAGTGGCTGCCTGGCCGGTGTCACGCGGGCCCTGGTCCTCGACTGGTTCGGAGCGACCGAGGTGGACGAGCCGATGGAGGTGGCGGCCGCGGCCGACGAGATCTTCCTGGTGTCGACGACCCGCGACGTGCAGGGCGTGCACCGCTGGGACGACCGTGAGCTGCCGGCACCCGGACCGGTCACGCGCGCGGCCGCGGCCGCCTGGCGTGAGCGGGAGGCGGAGCTCCTCGGCCTGGACCGCTGATCAGCGGCCGGCCACCAGCGCGACGCACGAGGCGGCGAACGCGCCGAGGTCCAGCACCACCCGCACGTGGTTGGCGCGCACCCACCGTCCCTCCGAGAAGTCGGCACGTGCCGCAGCGACGTCGATGTCGTCGGGCTCGCCGGCCGCCTTGAGCCGGTCGTTGAGCGGCAGGTGCACGGCCACGGTGATCGCCACG
Organism: Nocardioides carbamazepini; assembly: GCF_024614185.1. Taxonomy (GTDB): domain Bacteria; phylum Actinomycetota; class Actinomycetes; order Propionibacteriales; family Nocardioidaceae; genus Nocardioides; species Nocardioides carbamazepini. The sequence goes on along the minus strand of NZ_JAHTLF010000015.1, from coordinate 282,667 downwards.
ACCACGAGGTGCAGGACGAGGGCGGCGAGCAGCCAGGGGAGTGCGTCCTGCTCCGGCCCGGAGAGGCTCAGCGCCGCGCTGAGGGTGAGCAGCGACGGCGCGCCGAAGAAGCTCCCGAGCAGGAACACCGGGTTGATGATCGCCCGGTCCAGGGCTTGGAAGGCGCCCACGAAGGTGCGGTCGTCGGTGCGACGCAGCCCCGGCATGACCGTGTGGGCGTAGAGCAGGAACACGCCCGCGGACAGGCCCGTGCTGATCGTCGCGAGGACGAGTAGGAGGTCGCGGGTCATCGGGTTCCGGCGTCGACCACGCTCAACGACACGCCGTCGCCGAGCCGGTACGGGTTCGTCGCCAGCAGGGCGCCGAGCACCCGCCGCATCCGGGAGATCTCGGCCCGCACCGTCACCTGGCGCCCGCCGTCGCCGTACAGGGCCGCGCTGAGCTGCCCGGCCGACACGCCGCCCGGTCCGGCAGCCGCGATCGCCGTCAGCAGGCCGGCGTGCCGCGGCGTCAGCGCCACCCGCCACGGCGAGTCGCCGCCACGCACCTCGAGGGTCGCCGGCGACGTCCGCACGTCGAGCACCGCGACCAGCGCCTGGGAGGACGACGACGGCCTGATCAGCCAGCCGCCGCGCAGGCGCTCGGGCAGACACAGCCCGAGTCCGGGTACGGCGAGCGCCCGGTCGGCCTGCGGAGCCTCCACGCGGTCGCGCACGGCGACCCCCTGGTGGGCCGCCACCCAGCCGTGGTCGTCGACCACGAGCAGTGGCCCGTTGGCGCCGGACAGCAGCGGCTCCGCCGTACGCCGCAGCTGCTCCAGGCGCTCCTCGTGATGGCGCCACAGCCGCGCCTCGGCGAGCCGGACCGACGCGGTCACCAGCGCCTCGATCGCCGGGTGCAGGGTGAGCGCGGGGCCGCTGACGTCGACGATCCCGAGCAGCGAGCCGTCGATCGGGTCGTGGATCGGCGAGGCCGTGCAGTACCAGGGGACCTGTGCGTTCTCGAAGTGCTCCGCCGAGAACAGCTGCACGGGCGCTGCCTCCGCGAGCGCGGTGCCGATGGCGTTCGTGCCGACCGCGCCCTCGGTCCACAGGGCACCTTCGGCGAAGCCGAGCCCGTCGGCCTGCCGCTTGACGCGGGGGGAGCCGCTGCGCCACAGCACGATCCCGTCGGCGTCCGTGACGACGACGAGGTAGTTCGACGCGTCGGCGGCCGAGAGCAGCAGCTCGCGGATCTCGTCGATCACCAGCGCCAGGCGCGAGGCGCGCCGTCGCTCGTCGACGTCGGCCGGGGTCAGCGGGTCGCGTCCGTTGGGGCCGTCCGGGTCGACCCCGAGGCCGATCACCCGGCTCCACGACCGTGCCACGACGGCCCGCGGCCGCTCGGGCGGCGCGGATCCGGAGAGCACCGCGTCGTGGATCCGGACCAGGTCGCGGGCCCGCATCGCGAGGTCGTGCGTGGCCATGTCACCACCGTAGGCGGTGCGATGTGATCGGGGCCACATGCAACAACGTGCAACGGTTCCCGGCGTGCCCCGTCCGGCGGTCTCCTTCTCGGCATGACCCAGCTCGACGACCGGCCCGTCACCGCGGCCGCCACCACCGAAGCCCCCGACCCGGCGACCGCCTGGTTCGCCGCCTTCGAGGACGCCCTGACCGCCCGCGACGTCCACCGCGCCGCCGGCCTGTTCGCCGCGACCAGCTTCTGGCGCGACCTGATCGCCTTCTCCTGGAACCTCACCACCGTCGAGAATCCCGACGGCGTCGCCGACCTGCTGACGGCGACCCTCGACCGGGTCGACCCCCACGGCTTCCGGCTCACCGAGCCCGCCGCGACCGCGGACGGCGTCACCACCGCCTGGTTCGAGTTCGAGACCGCCGTCGGCCGCGGCCGCGGGCTGGTCCGGATCGTCGACCCCGGCGACGGGGACGGCCCGAAGGCGTGGACCTTCCTGACCACGCTGTTCGAGCTCAAGGGTCACGAGGAGCCGAAGGGCGTACGACGCCCGATGGGTGCCGAGCACGGCGCGACCAGGGAGCGGGTGACCTGGCTGGAGAAGCGGCAGGCCGAGGACGCCGCGCTCGGCGTCGACGCCCAGCCCTACGTCCTCGTCGTCGGTGGCGGCCAGGGCGGCATCGCGCTCGGTGCGCGGTTGCGTCAGCTCGGCGTACCGGCCCTCGTCATCGACAAGCACCCGCGTCCCGGCGACCAGTGGCGCAAGCGCTACAAGTCGCTGTGCCTGCACGACCCGGTCTGGTACGACCACCTGCCGTACCTCAAGTTCCCCGACAACTGGCCGGTCTTCGCGCCCAAGGACAAGGTGGGCGACTGGCTGGAGTTCTACACCCGGGTGATGGAGGTGCCCTACTGGTCGAACACGGTCGCCACCGGCGCGTCGTACGACGAGGAGGCGGGCGCGTGGACCGTCCAGCTCGAGCGCGAGGGCAAGCCGCTCGTGCTCAAGCCGACCCACCTGGTGATGGCGACCGGGATGTCCGGCAAGCCCAACATCCCCGCCATCCCGGGTGCCGACGTCTTCCAGGGCGAGCAGCACCACTCCTCGCAGCACCCCGGGCCCGACGCGTACGCCGGCAAGCGGGTCGTGGTCATCGGCAGCAACAACTCGGCCTTCGACATCTGCGGAGCGCTCTGGGAGACCGGCGCCGATGTGACGATGGTGCAGCGCTCGTCGACGCACATCGTCAAGAGCGACACCCTGATGGACATCGGGCTCGGCGACCTCTACTCGGAGCGTGCGCTCGAGGCCGGCATGACCACCGAGAAGGCGGACCTCGTCTTCGCGTCGCTGCCGTACAAGATCATGCACGAGTTCCAGATCCCGCTCTACGACCGGATGCGCGAGCGCGACCAGGACTTCTACGACCGGATGACGGCCGCCGGCTTCGACCTCGACTGGGGCGACGACGGGTCGGGCCTGTTCATGAAGTACCTGCGCCGCGGCTCGGGCTACTACATCGACGTCGGTGCCGCCGAGCTCGTGGCGAGCGGTGACGTGAGGCTCGCCAAGGGCGAGGTCGACCGCCTCACCGAGACGTCCGTCGTCCTCGCCGACGGCACGGAGCTGCCCGCCGACCTGGTCGTCTACGCGACCGGCTACGGCTCGATGAACGGCTGGGCGGCGGACCTGATCAGCCAGGAGGTCGCGGACCGGGTCGGCAAGGTCTGGGGCCTCGGCTCCGACACCACCAAGGACCCCGGCCCGTGGGAGGGCGAGCAGCGCAACATGTGGAAGCCCACCCAGCAGGAGAACCTCTGGTTCCACGGCGGCAACCTGCACCAGTCGCGGCACTACTCGCTCTACCTCGCGCTGCAGCTCAAGGCCCGGCACGCCGGTATCGACACACCCGTGCACCGGCTGCAGGAGGTGCACCACCTCGGCTGATGCGCCCGGCGTCCGTCCGGAGGTGGGGAGAGGTCCCGATGTGAGCAGCGGTCGACGAATGCGTTAGAGTCTCCGACCGCGGTCCCTTCGGGTCCGCCCCGGGCGATTGGCGCAGTGGTAGCGCGCTTCGTTCACACCGAAGAGGTCACTGGTTCGAACCCAGTATCGCCCACCGGGAGCGACAGCCCCGGCCCGCGCAGAGCGGGCCGGGGCTGTCTCACGTCCTGGGTGACTCAGGCCGGTGTCGACGCGGTGCCGCGGTAGAGGTAGCCCCAGGGCCGCATGGCCGCCGGTCCGGGCAGGTAGCCCGTCTCCAGCGTGTCGACCTCGAAGCCGGCGTCGCGGAGCAGGCCCGGGACGTCCCGGGACAGGTGGCAGCCGCCGGCCACCCGCCTCTCGATCGGGTCGAGCCGGCGCTGCCAGCGGGCGACCCGGGTGTCGGGGGAGAGGCCGTGCTCGAGGAAGGCGAGGGTCCCGCCCGGCCGCACCAGTCGTCGTACCTCTCGCAGGGCGCGCGCCGGGTCGGGGATCGTGCACAGCGAGAAGGTGATCAGCGCCTGGTCGAAGCCGTGGTCCGGCGCGGCGATGTCCTGGCCGTCCAGCCCGATCCGGGTCACGGGGACCGCCGCGCCCGCCCGCCGTCGGCTCGACAGCTCCCACCCCCGGTCGGAGGGCTCGACCGCGGCGATCTCGGTGACGCCCGCCGGGTAGTGGGTGATGTTGAGCCCCGAGCCGAAGCCGACCTCGAGCACCCGGCCGGTCAGGCCCGAGCACACGGCCCTGCGCTCCTTGTGCACGGGGCCGGTGGACAGCATCTTGTCGACGAGGACCGGCACGACCCGGTCGTCCCAGAACCGCATGGGTCGAGGGTACGGCGCCCGCCCACCGCGCCGGAGCACGTCCTGATCTGCCGCATTCGCCGGACGTGACCGGCCGGCGGCCCTACGCTCCGTCGTCATGAAGAGCCGTCGTCTCGCCGCCGTCCTCGCCACCGCCGCCCTGCTCGCGCCGGCCTCGCTCGCCCTCGCCTCGCCGGCCGACGCGGCCGCGCCGAAGACCTACCGGAACTGCACGGCGCTCAACAAGGCCTACCCGCACGGCGTCGGCAAGCCGGGCGCGGTCGACAAGACGTCGGGAACCAAGGTCACCAACTTCACGCGCAACGCCAAGCTCTACAAGGCCAACGCGAAGAGCGACCGCGACAAGGACGGCATCGCCTGCGAGAAGCTCTGAGCCCGCTCAGGCGTCCGCGGCGGCGTCCTTCTCGGTGACGTCGCCGGCGGTGCTGAGCCGGCCGCCGGTGTCCTCGAGATGCGCGCGGACGAACCAGTGGAAGAGCTCGAGCTGCTCGGTCTGGGAGATGAACATGTCCTGGGTGACGAGGTCGAGGTCGTCGAGCTCCTTGATGCCGTCGCGGTAGGTCGTGATCACGCCCTGGTAGACGACGTCGAGGGCGGCCAGGTGCTGCTGGGTGGTGGCCCGCCCGATGTCGTAGTCGTCCCACGGCCGGCGCGCGACCAGCGCACCGGGCGTGCCCTGGGGCGAGCCGCCGAGGGTGGCGATGCGCTCGGCGAGCGCGTCGGCGAAGCCCCGCACCGTGTCGACCTGGGGGTCGAGCATCTCGTGGACGGCGATGAAGTGCGGGCCGACCACGTTCCAGTGCACGTGCTTCAGGGTCAGGTGCAGGTCGGTGCAGGCGTCGAGCCGGCTCTGGAGGAGCTCGACGACGCGTTCGGCGGCCTTCTCGTCGAGGCCGGGTGTGGTGAAGTGCAGGGTCTGGGTGTGGGCCATGCTCGTTCAGTACGCCGTCGCGGCCGGATCAGACGGGTCGGCCAACTGCCGCGCGGCGGATGCGGTCCGCTCGGTACGATCGTGACCGGTGCGCCGACCGGTCGCGCCACGTCACGAACCACCCGAGGGAGCTCCTCCGTGTCCGACATCAAGGTCGCCGTACTCATCCCTGACGCGCGCCGGGAGTCGACGGTCACGGAGGGCACGAAGGCCTGGGAGCTGTTCCGCGACGACGCCGACGTGATCGCCGCCCGGGTGGGCGGGCAGTTGAAGGACCTGTCCTACGAGCTCGTCGACGGCGACGAGGTGGAGGGCGTGCTGATCGACAGCGCCGACGGCCTCGACATCCTGCGGCACTCGACCGCCCATGTGCTGGCGCAGGCGGTGCAGCAGGTGTTCCCGGAGGCCAGGCTCGGCATCGGCCCGCCGATCCAGGACGGCTTCTACTACGACTTCGACGTCGAGACCCCGTTCGTGCCGGAGGACCTGGTCAAGCTCGAGTCCGCGATGCGCAAGATCGTCAAGGAGAACCAGCGCTTCGACCGTCGCGTCACCACCGACGAGGACGCGCTGGTCGAGCTGGCCGACGAGCCCTACAAGGTCGAGCTGATCGGCCTCAAGGGCAACGCCGCCGACGCGGCCGAGGGCGCGAGCGCCGAGGTCGGCGCCGGCGAGCTGACCATCTACGACAACATCAACCGCAACGGCGCGGTCGCCTGGAAGGACCTCTGCCGCGGGCCCCATCTGCCGACCACCAAGCGGATCCCGGCATTCAAGCTGATGCGGAGCGCGGCGGCGTACTGGCGCGGCGACGAGAAGAACAAGCAGCTCCAGCGCATCTACGGCACCGCCTGGCCGAGCAAGGAGGCGCTCGAGGAGCACCTGCACCGGCTCGAGGAGGCCGAGCGTCGCGACCACCGCAAGCTGGGCCGTGAGCTGGACCTGTTCAGCTTCCCCGACGAGATCGGCTCCGGCCTGCCGGTGTTCCACCCCAAGGGCGGTGTGATCAAGCGGGAGATGGAGGACTACGTCCGCCGCCGGCACATCGAGGAGGGCTTCTCCTACGTCGGCACGCCGCACATCACCAAGGACGGCGTGTTCCACACCTCGGGTCACCTGCCGTACTACGCCGACACGATGTTCCCGCCGATGGAGTTCGAGGGCGCGAACTACCAGCTGAAGGCGATGAACTGCCCGATGCACAACCTGATCTTCAGCGCCCGGGGGCGCTCCTACCGCGAGCTGCCGCTGCGCCTGTTCGAGTTCGGCAGCGTCTACCGCTACGAGAAGTCGGGCGTCATCCACGGACTCACCCGGGTCCGTGGCTTCGCCCAGGACGACTCGCACTCCTACTGCACGCCCGAGCAGGCCCCCGCGGAGGTCAAGCACCTGCTGGAGTTCATGCTCAGCGTGCTGCGCGACTTCGGCCTCGACGACTTCTACCTGGAGCTGTCGACCCGCGACGACGCGAAGAAGGACAAGTTCGTCGGCAGCGACGAGGACTGGGCGGTCGCGACCGCGGTCCTCGAGCGGGTGGCCTCCGAGTCGGGTCTCGATCTCGTGCCGGACCCGGGCGGTGCCGCCTTCTACGGCCCGAAGATCTCGGTCCAGGCCAAGGACGCGATCGGCCGCACCTGGCAGATGGGCACGGTCCAGTACGACTTCAACCAGCCCGCGGGCTTCGGTCTGGAGTACACCGCCTCCGACGGCACCAAGCAGCAGCCGGTGATGATCCACTCGGCCAAGTTCGGCTCGATCGAGCGCTTCCTCGGCGTCCTCGTCGAGCACTACGCCGGCGCCTTCCCGCCGTGGCTCGCCCCGGTCCAGGTGCAGGGCATCCCGGTCGCCGAGCGGCACGTCGACTACCTCTACGAGGTGGCCGCCGAGCTGCGCAAGCACGGCATCCGGGTCGAGGTCGACGACTCCGACGACCGCATGCAGAAGAAGATCCGCAACGCCCAGCTGCAGAAGGTCCCCTTCATGGTGATCGTGGGCGACCAGGACGTCGAGGCGGGAGCGGTCAGCTTCCGCTACCGCGACGGTCGCCAGGACAACGGCGTGCCGATCGCCGAGGCGATCGCACGCGTGGTCGCCGCGGTCGACGCGCGCGAGCAGGTCTGAGCCGTGGCCGGCGTCATGGGGGACGCCGGACGGCGCGCTGCTCTGGCAGCTGCCCTGACGCTGGCGGCCGCCGTGCTGACGGCATGCGGCGGATCCTCGCCGTCCGCCGCGCCGCCCCGCCCGCCGTCGAGCACGCCCACCGCGACCGAGTCCGTCGACCAGGGCGCGCCCGGCGGTGATGCCGGTGATCCGGGAGCCGGCGCCAGTGACCTGGCCAAGCTCGCGGAGGAGGCGGCGCGCCAGGCCAGCGAGATCGCGACCAGCAATATCGCCCCGCGCGACGGCGAGGTCCTCGGGGGTGACGTGAGCTGGCCGCAGTGCCCACCCGGCATGGGCATCCCGGAGAAGCAGGGCCTCGGGATGCCGATGCCGCTCCCGGAGGCGGAGTACGTCGTGCTCGGCCTCACCAACGGGCCGGGCTTCACCCCCAACCCCTGCCTGGCCGACCAGGTCCGGTGGGCCAAGGACAACGACGTGCTCGTGTCCGTCTACGCGGTGTCGAGCTATCCGAGCAAGGCCACCTTGGAGGAGTACGGCGCCGACGGACCCCACGACGCGAGCGATCGGCTCGGCCGGCTGCGCAACGTCGGCTACCAGCAGGCGCGCTACAACATCGGCACCATGGGCCAGGTCGGGCTGCTCAGCCCGATCGTGTGGATCGACGTCGAGCCGGTCCCGAACTTCGACTGGAGCAGCGACCTGCAGGCCAATGCGGCCGTGATCGAGGGCGTCGCGCGCGGCTACACCGACGCCGGCTACGACATCGGCGTCTACTCGACGCCCAGCCTGTATCGGCGAGTCGTCGGAGACCTGAGCCTGGGCGGGGTGCCGGAGTGGCGCGCGGCCGGCCAGACCTCCCGGGCCGAGGCGCTCGACCGGTGCGGAGCCGACTGGTCCATCCAGGGTGGCACCGCCGTGATGGGGCAGTGGGTCGAGCAGCAGCGCGACCAGAACGTCACCTGCCCGGGGATCGCCGCCGATCTCGGCCGCTGGTTCCACCGCTTCTCGTGACCGCGGGTGGGCCCGTGAGGGGACGTGAGAGGGTTTGCCAGTGACCTCGGAGGGTGTGGAGACGGAGCCGCTCGACGGCCGCCGCCGGCGCTGGCAGGAGCACAACCAGGTGCGTCGCCAGGTGATCATCGACGCCGCGATCGCCGTCCTGGAGCGCCAGGCGCCGGGGGAGGAGTTCCAGGTCCAGGCCGTCGCCGACGAGGCCGGCATGAGCCGTACCGTCATCTACCGGCACTTCGAGGACCGCTCGGACCTCGACCGGGCCGTGCAGCGACAGATCTGCGAGCACGTCGGCAGCGAGCTGCTGCCCGCGCTGTCGTACGACGGCACGCCCGACCAGATCATCCACCGCATCGTCGGCAGCTTCGTCCGCTGGGCCGAGGCGCATCCCACGCTCTACTGGTTCGCCGAGCGCGACCTCGCCGGCTGGGGTCCGAGCCCGCTCAGCCAGGCCGTCGAGCAGGTGGCCGAGGGCATCGAGGGGATCATGGCGGTCGTCGTGGCCGCGCTGGGCGTCGAGCTCACCGACGACGACCGGGCGGCGCTGGATCCGTGGGTCTTCGGGATGATCGGCGCCGTCTTCGCCGCGGTCCGCCGCTGGCTCGGGCGCGAGGTGCGCGAGCCCGGGATCGACGTCTGCATCAGCATCCTCGCGGAGTCGATCTGGCTGCAGATCAACGGCATGGCGCTGGCGCGCGGGCTCAACCTGCCCGACCTGCCGGTGGCCGAGCTGCTCCAGGCGCTGGGACCGTCCGACGGCACTGAGGGCGGCGCATGAGTCGGCCCACTCCCGGCCCCGACGGGCTCGAGCGGCTCTGGACGCCGCACCGGATGGCCTATGTCCGTGGCGAGGCCGACCCGGACGATGAGCCCGCCCACGCCGACCCGCGCCCGGCCTGCCCCTTCTGCCGGATCACGCCGGACCCGGCCACGTCGAGCGACGACGAGCTGGTCGTCGTACGAGGACGCACGGCCTATGTCGTGCTCAACCTCTACCCGTACAACCCCGGGCACCTGATGGTCCTGCCGTACCGCCACGTCGCCGACTACCTCGACCTCGACGACGAGGAGACCGACGAGGTCACGGCGCTGACCAAGGCGGCGCTGCGCACCATCCGCGCGGTCGCCCAGCCGCACGCGTTCAACGTGGGCCTCAACCTTGGCGGTGCCGCGGGCGGCTCGCTCTCGGGCCACCTGCACCAGCACGTCGTCCCGCGCTGGTCCGGGGACGCCAACTTCATGACCGTCATCGGCGGCACCAAGACGCTGCCGCAGCTGCTGGGGGAGACCCGCGGCCTCCTCGCCGAGGCCTGGCAGATGGCGCCGGCGACGTGACCATCGAGTAGGTTCCTGAACCGTGTTGGATCGCTTCAAGGAGTTCTGGGCCGGGACCGTGCTGCACCCCGTGGTGCGACTGTTCATCCGGCTGGGCATCAGCCCGGACGCGGTGACCCTCGTCGGCACGCTCGGCGTCAGCGCCGGTGCCCTGATCTTCTTCCCGCAGGGCGAGCTGCTGATCGGCGTCCTGTTCATCACCGCCTTCGTGTTCAGCGACCTGATCGACGGCCGGATGGCGCGCGAGACCGGTCGGGTCTCGAAGTTCGGAGCCTTCTGGGACTCCACCCTCGACCGGATCGGCGACGGAGCCATCTTCGGCGGCCTCGCCCTCTACTTCGCCGGCACCGGCAAGGACCAGGGCGACAGCTACCTCTACCTGTGCGTGACCCTGTGGTGCCTGGTGATGGGCTCGGTCACCTCGTACGCCCGGGCCCGTGCCGAGTCCCTCGGCATGGACGCCAAGGGTGGCCTGGCGGAGCGTGCCGACCGGCTCGTCTCGATCCTCGTGATGACGGGTCTGAGCGCCATCTTCGACCTGCCGATCCTGATGTACGTGACCCTGTGGGCGCTGGCCCTCGCGAGCACCTACACGGTGGTCTTCCGGGTGCTGAAGGTACGCCGCCAGGCGCTCGCGTCCGAGGGTGAGACTCCCGCGTAGCGAGCCCGCCCCGGGTCGTAGACTCGGGAGCATGAGCGAGCAGCAGGAGCACGGCACCACCCGGGTCAAGCGCGGCATGGCCGAGATGCTCAAGGGTGGCGTCATCATGGACGTCGTCACCGCGGAGCAGGCCAAGATCGCCGAGGATGCGGGCGCGGTCGCCGTCATGGCGCTGGAGCGGGTGCCGGCGGACATCCGTGCCCAGGGCGGGGTGTCCCGGATGAGCGACCCCGACATGATCGACGGGATCATCGCGGCGGTGTCGATCCCGGTGATGGCCAAGGCCCGGATCGGTCACTTCGCCGAGGCGCAGGTGCTGCAGTCGCTGGGTGTGGACTACATCGACGAGTCCGAGGTCCTCACCCCGGCCGACTACGCCAACCACATCGACAAGTGGAACTTCACGATCCCGTTCGTGTGCGGCGCGACCAACCTGGGCGAGGCGCTGCGCCGGATCACCGAGGGTGCGGCGATGATCCGCTCCAAGGGCGAGGCCGGCACCGGCGACGTGTCCAACGCGGTCACCCACATGCGCACCATCCGTCGGGAGATCCGCCGCCTCGGCGCGCTGGCCGACGACGAGCTGTACGTCGCGGCGAAGGAGCTCCAGGCGCCGTACGACCTGGTGGCCGAGGTCGCGCGGACCGGCAAGCTGCCGGTCGTGCTGTTCACCGCGGGTGGCATCGCGACCCCGGCGGACGCGGCGATGATGATGCAGCTGGGTGCCGAGGGCGTGTTCGTGGGCTCGGGCATCTTCAAGTCGGGCAACCCGGCGCAGCGGGCCGAGGCGATCGTGAAGGCCACGACGTTCTTCGACGACCCGGACGTGGTCGCGAAGGTGTCGCGCGGTCTGGGCGAGGCGATGGTCGGGATCAACGTCGAGGACATCCCCCAGCCGCACCGCCTGGCCGAGCGCGGCTGGTGACCCGCGGCGGGATCGCCCGCCGAGCCTGACGTTCCGTCCGAGGCCGTGGTGCTGCGTGAGCAGCAGCACGGCCTCGGTTAAATCTCGGGACGTTCGTCCCGATTCCCGTCACCCGCCGTGTCGGCCTGTGTTTGCCTTCGTTGTGGATCGCGAGGCGCTCCCTGCGTCGCGACCATGACAACCAGACCTGGGGACAACAGGGCATGGGGACCGGAGTACAAATGAAGAAGACGACGAAGGGCGCGCTCGCAGCTGGGACCGCGGCCGTCCTGCTCATGGGTGGTGCGGGCACCCTGGCGTACTGGAGTGACACGGCGAACATCGGCGGCACGTCGATCAGCACCGGCAGCCTGGCGCTGGAGAACGACAACTGCGGCGGCTGGGTCCTGGACAAGGGCGACGTGGTCAACGAGGCGGTCTACACCAACCAGCTCCTCGTGCCGGGTGACAGCCTGACCCGCGTGTGCAGCTTCCAGATCGAGGCGAGCGGCGCCCACCTGGAGGCGACGCTGACCACACCGGCCGCTGTCCCGCTCACGGGCACGCTGGAGTCGGTCTCGACCACGGAGTCGGCACCGGTCAACGCCTCCTACGTCGTGGCCGACGACGCGGCCGGCACGACCAACCCGATCGCGGTTCCGGGCACGATCACCTCGAGCCACGACGGCAAGTACCTCGTCGCGACCGTGACCGTCGACTTCCCCTACGGCACGCAGACCACGGTCAACGCGAACGACACCCAGCTCAAGGCCGGGACGCTCGACGCGATCACGGTGTCGCTGACGCAGGACGACAACCACTGATCCGAGGGTCCGAGGGTTCGCGAGTCGCCGGTGCGCTCCGTCATCAGCTGGGTCACCCAGGTCGTCGTCTGGCTGGTGCTCCTCCTGATCGCGGTCGCGCTGGCGGCAGCGGTCCTGGTTCCGCGGATCGCCGGAGGCACGCCGTACACCGTGCTGACGGGATCCATGGAGCCGGACTACCCGCCGGGCGCGCTGGTCGTGGTCAAACCGGTCGCGGTGGACCGGATCCGGATCGGTGACGTGATCACCTACCAGCGTGCGTCGGGCAGGTCGACGGTGGTGACCCACCGGGTCGTCGGCGTCGGCTCCCGGCTCGACGGGGAGAAGGCGTTCACCACCCAGGGGGACGCCAACGACGCTCCCGATCCGGCACCGGTCCGCGAGGTCCAGATCAAGGGTTGGCTCTGGTACTCGGTGCCGTACCTCGGATATGTCAACAACGCACTGACGGGCAGGCAGCGCCAGGTCGCCGTCCTGGTCGTCTCGACCGGGTTGGTCGGCTACGCGACCTTCATGTTCGTCGGGGCGGTCAGGGACCGGCGGCGCGGGCGCCGGGTGCCGGCGGTCGAGGAACCGCCCGCCGGTACGGCGGCGGGGCCTGCTCCGGCGGACCGGGCCAGGACCCCAGAACTCCACACAGCAGCAGGCCCGGCGGCACCGACGGACCGGTCCATCCGGCGGGACGCCCCCGTCCTGGTGATGCCGGTGACGTTCGCCGTCGCCGCGCTGCTCCTGCTGACTTGGCGCCGCACTCGTCGCCGCACCCGGCGCCGCGACCCGATCCGCTTCATCCGACGTACGAAGGAAGGCCGACCATGATCCGCCGCCTCGCCGCGCTGCTCGCCGCAGCCGTGCTGGCCGTCGGCGCCGGGGCCGCGCCGGCCCACGCGGACGACGAGACCGGGCTGAGCACGGACGGCGTCACCTGGCTGCCGCAGCTCACCGCGCCGCTCTACGACGCCGCCTTCCGCTGGGTGCCCGGCGACGTCGAGGAGCGGTCCTTCCGGGTCCGCAACGACGGCCCGTCGGCCGGCGAGCTGTCCGTCGAGGTCCTCGCCACCGACCCCGCCGGTCTGCTCGCCTCGCCCGACTTCCACCTGGAGGCCCGGGTCGGCCAGGGGCCCTGGACCGAGGTCCTCGTCGGCACGACGCGCATCCAGCCGACGGTCCTCGGCGTGCCTCGTGGCGGCGACACCAGCGTGACCGTCCGCGGCACCTTCCGCCCGGAGGCCACCGCGCGCTTCCAGGAGGTCGCGCCCTTCGAGGTCCGCGTGACGATGGCCGAGACCGGCGAGGTCGCCGGCGTCGAGGACGACGGGGGCGGCGGGGTGAGCGGTGGGGCGCTGCCCGACACGGGCTCGCCCTTCGGGATCGGGTTGATCTGGATCGCCGCCGGACTCGTGGGCGCGGGCATCGCCCTGGTCCGACCCGGGCGGCACCGTCGTCAGGAGGTGAGCGTCCGTGGCTAGGCAGGCATCGCGGCACCGCGGCCCCCGTCCGGGCTGGTTCGGCCGGGGCCGGACCCGGGCCCTGCTCTCGGCCGGGCTCCTGGTCGGTGTCGGCGCGGTGGGGACGTCGGCGTACTGGACCGACGGCGGCACCGTCGCCGGCGTCGGGTTCTCCACCGGAGCGCTTCACATCGACCTCGAGAACAACCAGCAGGTCAAGCCGGAGACCATCACCGACTGGCCGGAGCTGAGCCTGACCGGCATGGCCGACGGCGACACCAGGGCGGCGCTCATGACGGTCGCGAACAACAGCGTGGGCGACGCGAAGCTCTCCTACCGGGTCCAGGCCGCCGCCACCAACCCCCTGGGCGCGGCGCTGTCGATCACGGTTCGCCGGGGCGGCACCATCAGCTCCGGCGCCTGCGTCAACGGCACCCTGGTCGGCGGCGCGAACGTCTCGCTCGACGGCTTCGACGAGGCCGTCGGCGCCCACCTGGCCCGGGGCCAGTCGCACAACCTCTGCATCCAGGTGCGGCTGCCGTCGAGCTCGGGTGTGTCCGCGAACGCGACGTCGGCCGTGACGTTCACCTTCCCGGCCAGGCAGGAGCAGTGATGTCCGCCGCGAAGCGGGTCGCCCGCGAGACCCTCCTCTGGGTTGGTGGAGTGCTGGGCGCCCTGTGCCTGCTCTCCCTGCTCGCCGGCTGGCTCTTCCAGGTCACGCCACTGGTCTTCTCGTCCGGCTCGATGAGCCCGGCCTACGCCGCCGGCGCGCTGGGCATCGCCCATGAGGTCCCGGCCTCCGACCTCGCCGTCGGTGACGTCGTGAGCGTCCTCGACGCGCAGGGGCAGCGGGTCACCCACCGCATCACCGGCCTCGACGCCGACGGCGGCGCCGCCGTCCTCACGCTGCGGGGCGACGCGAACGAGGTGGCGGACGCACATCCCTATGTCGTCGAGACGGCGGACCGCGTCGTCCTCGGCGTCCCGTACGCCGGCTACGTGCTCAATGCCGCGGCCAGCCCGTTCGGTCTCGTGGCCGCTGCGCTGCTGGTGCTGGCCCTGCTCCTGATCGGCTTCGGACGCGGGCACCGTCTGGTGCCGGTCGGGTTGGCGTCGACCGTGGCGCTGGGCGTCGGCCTGGGAGCGAGCGGCGTCACGCCCTGGGCCTTCACGTCGGCGTACTGGACCGACACGGCCGACGCCACGGTCCGGGCGACGACCCCGGCGCCGGGGTCGCACCAGCAGCCGGTGTGCACGTCGAACGAGGGCAGCGGGCAGAACAAGGCAGAGGCGAAGCTCACCTGGACCGGGCTCGGCCCGCAGTACGAGTTCCATTGGGAGCTGTGGAAGGGCACCAGCCCCGGTGGGAGCCTGTACAGCTCAGGAACCCTCAACCCCGTGAACCCGCCCACGTCGGTCACGCTGATGTTCGGCATCGTGTCGGGAGGCGGTGGCAACGACAGCTACTACGCCAAGGTCTGGACCAGGCTGGTCAGCGACCATTCCAACGTGGGCTCCCCGACGACGACGCTGCTCCACTCCGGCCCGCGCCCGAACGGCCCCAACTGGTGGATGTACTGCGGGCAGGGCTGAGTCCTGGCCGACGGGCGGGCATCGATAGCCTGCGCAGGTGCCCGCCATCGGAGTGTTCGCGCTGCAGGGCGACGTACGCGAACACCTGCAGACCCTGACCGCCCTCGGTGCCGAGGCGTTCCCGGTACGCCGCCCCGCCGAGCTCGCCCGCTGCGACGGCCTGGTGCTGCCGGGCGGCGAGTCGACCACGATGGCCAAGCTGGCGCGGACCTTCGAGCTGCTGGAGCCGCTGCGGACCCGGGTCGAGGAGGGGATGCCGACCTTCGGCACCTGCGCCGGGATGATCCTGCTGGCCGACCGGATCGAGGGCGGCACGGCCGACCAGGAGACGATCGGCGGGCTCGACGTGACGGTCCGCCGCAACGCCTTCGGACGCCAGGTCGACTCGTTCGAGGCGGACCTGTCGTTCGCCGGGCTGCCCGATGCGGTGCATGCGGTGTTCATCCGTGCTCCCTGGGTCGAGCACACCGGACCGGGCGTCGAGGTGCTGGCCGAGGCAGAGGGCCATCCGGTCGCCGTACGGCAGGGACACCTGATGGCGACGTCCTTCCATCCCGAGGTCGACGGTGACGGACGGGTGCACCGGATCTTCCTCGATCTGGTGCGGCAGTAGACTTCCCCGCTGTTGTCGGGATGTTAAGGAGTCCTCATGTCTGGCCACTCCAAGTGGGCGACCACCAAGCACAAGAAGGCCGTGATCGACGCGAAGCGCGGCAAGCTCTTCGCGAAGCTCATCAAGAACATCGAGATCGCCGCGAAGATGGGTGGTCCCGACCCCTCCGGCAACCCGACGCTGTTCGACGCCATCCAGAAGGCGAAGAAGCAGTCGGTCCCGAACAAGAACATCGACTCCGCGGTCAAGCGAGGCGGTGGCCTCGAGGGCGGCGGCGTCGACTACGAGACGATCATGTACGAGGTCTACGGCCCTCAGGGTGTGGCGCTCCTCGTCGAGTGCCTCACCGACAACCGCAACCGCGCGGCGATGGAGGTGCGCACGGCGGTGACCCGCAACGGCGGCACCATGGCCGACCCCGGCTCCGTCTCCCGCCTGTTCACCCGCAAGGGCGTCGTCGTCGTCGCCAAGGCCCAGGACGGCAAGGAGGTCTCCGAGGACGACCTCCTCGAGGCCACCCTCGATGCGGGTGCCGAGGAGGTCAACGACCTCGGTGAGGCGTTCGAGGTCCAGACCGAGGCGACCGACGTCGTCGCCGTCCGCACCGCCCTGCAGGAGGCCGGGATCGACTACGACTCGGCCGAGGTGCAGTTCGTCGCCTCGATGGACATCCCGGTCACCGACCCGGCCGCGGCCGGCAAGGTGTTCAAGCTGGTCGACGTCGTCGACGACCTCGACGACGTGCAGAACGTCTTCTCGAACGCCGACATCCCCGACGAGGTGCTGGACCAGATCGAGGACTGAGATACGCCGCCGGGCGTGTCTTTGTCGTCCTTGGCACGGGAAGCGTCTAACTTGGTCTCCGAACACCTGTTCGGACGGAAGGTGATGACGTGCGCGTGCTCGGGATCGACCCGGGGCTGACCCGCTGCGGGCTCGGCGTGGTGGAGGGATCCGTCGGGCGGCCGCTGACGCTCGTGGATGTCGGCGTCGTGCGCACCTCCGCCCAGCTCGGTGTCCCCGAGCGGCTGGTCACGATCGAGAAGGGCATCGAGGCACGGCTCGACGAGCACCGGCCCGACGCGGTCGCGATCGAGCGCATCTTCGCCCGTTCCGACGTCAGCACGATCATGGGCACCGCCCAGGCCGCCGGGATCGCGATGGTCTGCGCGGCCCGGCGTGGCCTCCCGGTCGCGCTGCACACGCCGAGCGAGGTGAAGGCGGCCGTGTCCGGCAACGGCCGCGCCGACAAGAACCAGGTCGGCCTGATGGTCACCCGGATCCTGCGGCTCGACGCGATGCCGAAGCCCGCCGACGCCGCGGACGCACTCGCGCTGGCCATCACCCACATCTGGCGTGGCGGCACGCAGGCGCGACTCGATGCCGCACTCGCCGCGTCCCGCCCGACCCGCAACCTGCGAGGAGCCCGATGATCGCGTTCGTCCGCGGCAACGTCGCCGCCCTGACCCTCACCAGCGCCGTGGTGGAGGTCGGCGGAGTCGGGCTCGAGCTGATGTGCACCCCGGGCACGCTCGCGCAGCTGCGTACCGGCTCCTCCGCGATGCTGCCGACGAGCATGGTCGTGCGCGAGGACTCCCTCACCCTCTTCGGGTTCGCCGACGAGGAGGAGAAGACGATCTTCGAGCTCGTCCAGACCGCCTCCGGCGTGGGACCCAAGCTCGCCCAGGCGATCGTGGCCGTGCTCTCGCCAGACGGCGTGCGCAACGCCATCGCCTCCGACGACGTCCGCACCCTCACCAAGGTCCCCGGCATCGGCCAGAAGGGCGCGCAGCGGATCATCCTCGAGCTCAAGGATCGCATCGGTGCCGCGACGGGCGCGACGTCCGGTGGGGCCGTCGCCGGTGCGGCCGCGTGGCGCGACCAGGTCCACCAGGGACTGGTCGGTCTCGGCTACAACGCCAAGGACGCCGACAAGGCCGTCGACGCGGTCGCCGGCGAGGCGGGCCCGGCCCCCGACGTACGCGCGCTCCTGCGTGCCGCCCTGCGCTCCCTGTCGAAGGCCTGAGAGGCTCCTGGGATGGCCTTCCACGAGGACGACCTGGCGGCGGCGGAGGACGGCCACCTCCGCTCGCTGACCGCTGCGGAGGCCGAGGGCGACGAGCGCGCGGTCGAGGCCGCGCTGCGCCCCCGCAGCCTCGACGAGGTGGTCGGCCAGTCCCGGGTCCGCGACCAGCTCGGCCTGGTCCTCGAGGCCGCGCGGCAGCGGGGGAGGGCGCCCGACCACGTGCTGCTCTCCGGACCCCCGGGCCTGGGCAAGACCACGCTGGCGATGATCATCTCCCACGAGATGAACGCCCCGCTGCGGATCACCAGCGGGCCGGCGATCACCCACGCAGGCGACCTCGCGGCGATCCTGTCCGGCCTCAACGAGGACGAGGTCCTCTTCGTCGACGAGATCCACCGGATGTCGCGGCCGGCCGAGGAGATGCTCTATCTCGCGATGGAGGACTTCCGGGTCGACGTGGTGATCGGCAAGGGCCCCGGCGCGACGGCGATCCCGCTCGAGCTCCCACCGTTCACCCTGGTCGGCGCCACCACCCGGGCCGGCCTGCTGCCGGGCCCGTTGCGCGACCGGTTCGGGTTCACCGCGCACCTGGAGTTCTACGAGCCCCACGAGCTCGACCGGATCGTGCACCGCTCGGCCGGACTCCTCGGCGTCGACCTGACCGCCGACGGCTCGGTCGAGATCGCCGGCCGCTCGCGAGGCACCCCCCGCATCGCCAACCGGCTGCTGCGCCGGGTCCGCGACTACGCCCAGGTCCGCGCCGACGGTGTCGTCACCCGCGCGGTGGCGCAGGCGGCGCTCGACCTCTACGAGGTCGACGAGCTCGGCCTCGACCGGCTCGACCGCGCGGTCCTGGACGCCCTGTGCCGGCGCTTCGGCGGCGGTCCGGTCGGCGTCTCCACGCTCGCCGTCGCCGTCGGCGAGGAGCGCGAGACCGTCGAGGAGGTCGCGGAGCCCTTCTTGGTCCGCAACGGCTTCCTCGCCCGGACACCGCGCGGCCGGATCGCCACGCCCGCCGCCTGGACGCATCTGGGGCTCACCCCGCCGGCGTTGCCCTACGACGAGACCGGACCGACCCTCTTCGAGGACTGACCCGCGCCGATCGCGACGCCTGGTGGGCACGGATTCTCCCGTCGATCAGTGCCGCGCAAGGTTCCGTGGCTACACTTCCCAGTCGGTCCCGGGGACGATCCTGTCCTTCGGCGTCCGTCCTTGCCCCCGTGGAGAAGGTTGGTCCGTGAAAGACGCTGTGTCCCTACTGCCGATCGTGGCGATCGCGGCCATTTTCTGGCTGCTGATCATCCGCCCCGCCTCGCGCCAGCGCAAGCAGGCAGCCCAGCTGCAGGCGGCGCTCTCGGTCGGTGACGACGTGATGCTGACCTCCGGCATCTTCGGGACGATCACCGGGTCCACCGACGAGCACGTCGAGATCGAGATCGCCCCCGGCGTCGTGATCCGGGTCGTGCGCGGAGCGGTCGCCTCGGTGCGCCGCGAGGCCGAGCCCGAGCCCGAGACCACCGAGTCGCGGTCCGACGCCCTCCCCGACGACGAAGAGGAGCGCTGAGTCATGGCGGCCCGCCGTCCGCGCCCCGGACGCAACCTCATCGTCTTCTTCCTCGGTCTCGCCGTCCTCTACGGCCTCACGGCGCTCTCACAGGCCGGTGTCGACGAGCCGGAGAAGCCCTGGCGCCCCGCGCTCGGCCTGGACCTCCAGGGCGGCACCCGGATCACGCTGACCGCTGAGGAGGCTCCCTCCCAGGAGAACCTCGACGAGGCACGCCGGATCATCGACCAGCGCGTCAACGGCTCCGGCGTCGCCGAGGCGGCGGTCACCACCCAGGGCGGCCGCAACATCGTGGTCGAGGTCCCCGGCAAGACCAAGAACCGTGGCCAGCTCGAGGACACGGTCAAGCGTCAGGCGCAGCTGCGCTTCCGTCTGGTCGCCTGTTCGGACGTCCGGCCCGGCGCCTGTGCCGCGAGCACCGGCACCGAGGGCATGGGCGGCCTGGGCCGCGCACCGCTGTCGCTGGCCGAGGACGACCCGACCGACGGTGCGACGGACGCCCCGACCGACGGTGCCACCGACGCGCCGGCCGACGGCGCCACGGACGTCCCCACGGATGCCCCGACCGACGGCGCCACGGGTACGCCGGCCGCGGGGGATCCCGCCGGTGACGGCGAGAAGTGGACCGTCGAGGACGACATCGCCTGGTCGCGCGGACCGGACCAGGCGTCGATCACGGCGTTCAACTCCTACACGTGTGACGCCAAGGGCGTCCTGGTCGACGCCGAGGGCAAGCCGGCCGACCTGCCCGATGACTCGGACCAGCCGATCGTGGCGTGCTCCACGCCCGACAAGGACAACGGCGTCATCAAGTTCCTGCTGAGCCGCTCCGTGGTCGAGGGCACCGAGCTCGACGACGCGAGCGCCCAGACCCCGCAGAACGGTGTCGGCTGGGTCGTCGCGATCGAGATGGGCAACAGCAAGGACCGCGCCCACCCCAAGGGCTCCGCGGGTGCCTCCTCGGACTTCGAGGCCGTCTCCCGTGCCTTCGCGGGCACCGAGGAGCAGTTCGCCGTCGTCCTCGACGCCCAGGTGCTGACCTACCCGGTCATGAACAGCGTCATCACCGACGGCCGGTCGCAGATCGAGGGCGATTTCACCGAGCAGGAGGCGCTCGACCTCGCCAACAGCCTCAAGTTCGGCGCCCTGCCCATCAAGTTCAACGACGAGCAGACCTCCGTCGAGGAGATCGGGCCTTCCCTGGCCGGCAACCAGCTGTCCGCCGGCCTCACGGCCGGCGCGATCGGGCTCGCGCTGGTGATGCTCTACTGCCTCGTCTACTACCGCGGCCTCGGGCTGGTGGTCGTGAGCTCGCTGTTCGTGGCGGCCATGGTCACCTACGCCATGGTGCTGCTGCTGAGCGAGACCGCCGGCTTCACGCTCACGTTGCCCGGCATCGCCGGTCTGATCATCGCCGTAGGTGTCACCGCCGACTCGTTCGTCATCTTCTTCGAACGCATCAGGGACGAGATGCGCGAGGGCAAGTCGATGCGGGTCGCGGTCGAGACCGGATGGGCCCGGGCCCGGGTCACCCGGGTCGCGGCCAACACGGTGCAGATCCTCTCGGCGCTGGTGCTCTACATCTTCGCCACCGGCGCGGTGAAGGGCTTCGGCTTCGCACTCGGACTGACCACGCTGATCGACCTCGCGGTGCTGTTCTGGTTCACCAAGCCGATGGTGTCCTGGCTCGCACAGTTCAAGCTCTTCAACTCCGGGCACAGGCTGTCCGGACTCAGCAAGGAGACGCTGGGCATGGACGTGACGCCCTCCCACCGTCCCGCCGTCGCGGGAGGTGACGCCTGATGGGCAAGATGTCTCGCCTGGGCAACGAGCTGTACCAGGGCCGCAAGTCCATCGACTTCGTCGGCAAGGCATGGCTCTTCTACGGGATCTCCGCGGTGCTGGTCGCCGCCGCGATCCTGGTGCTCTTCCTCAAGCCGCTCAACATGGGCGTCGAGTTCACCGGCGGCACGACCGTCGCGGTACCGGTCGGGGCGGGCAACGCCACTCAGGACGCCGCCGACAGCCTGCTCGAGAAGGTGGCCGACTCGGGGATCGAGAACGCCGAGAACCCGACCGTCACGACCGAGGGCGACTCGACCCTGACCATCCAGGTCGAGAACCTCAGCGAGGAGCAGCGCGGCGACATCACCGCGCTGGTCCACGAGGAGTTCCCCCAGGTCAGCGAGGGTGACCTCTCGGTCCAGGACATCGGGCCGAGCTGGGGGCAGGAGGTCGCCAAGCGTGCCCTGATCGGCGTCCTCATCTTCCTGGTCCTCGTCGTCATCTTCATCTGGGCCTACTTCCGCGAGTGGCGGATGTCGGTCGCGGCGCTGGTCGCGCTGATCCACGACGTCGTGCTGACGGTCGGCGTCTACGCCCTCTCCGGGTTCCAGGTGACACCGGCCGCCGTCACTGGCGTGCTCGCGATCCTCGGCTTCTCCCTCTACGACACCGTGGTCGTCTTCGACAAGGTCAAGGAGAACACCACGACCTTGCGCAAGAACACGCAGTCGTACGCCGACGCGGCCAATCTCGCGGTCAACCAGACCCTGGTGCGCTCGATCAACACCTCGATCGTGGCGCTGATCCCGATCGGCGCGATCCTCTACGTCAGCGCGGTCCAGCTGGGTGCCAGCTCGCTGCAGGACCTCGCGCTCGCGCAGTTCGTCGGCATGGGCGTCGGTGTGTACTCCTCGGTCATGCTCGCGCCACGCGTCCTGGTCCACCTGAAGATGCAGGAGACCGAGATGCAGGTCCAGGCCCGCCGGGCGAAGGCCAAGCAGCGGGCGCTGGCCGACCGGTACGCCTCGGTCCCCGTCGCCACCGATGACGCGGTGGTCGCCGGTGGTCGCGGCGAGGCTCTCGACGCCGTCCCGGACGAGCTGCTCGAGGACGAGTTCGAGATCGAGGTGGACGCCGACGACACGTCGGCCCCGCGTCGTACGGCCCCGAACACGGATGCCACCGGAAAGGGCCGCGTGGTGCCAGCCACCACCCGCCCGGTCAGCGACAGCGGCAGCTCGGGGCGCAAGCAGCCGGTGCGCCAGGCGCGGTCCAAGCGCGGCAAGAAGTAGCGCGGTGGGCGATCCCCGTCCGCGGGAGGTCCAGGACCGCGCGGTCGATGCCCTGACCCGGCTGGTCCGCGACATCCCGGACTTCCCGGAGCCGGGCATCGTCTTCAAGGACATCACGCCGCTGCTGGCCGACCCGGCCGGCTTCGGCGCGGTCGTCGCGGCGATGGCCGAGGCCGGTCGTGACGAGCGGGGCGCGGTCGTCGTCGACAAGGTCGTCGGCATGGAGGCGCGGGGGTTCATCTTCGCCGCGCCGGTCGCCCTGGCGCTCGGCGTGGGCTTCGCGCCGGTCCGCAAGGCCGGCAAGCTGCCGCATCACACCCACCGGGTCGACTACGCCCTGGAGTACGGCGAGGCCGTGCTCGAGCTGCACCGGGACGCCGTCGCGCCGGGGGAGCGGGTGCTGCTGGTCGACGACGTGCTCGCCACCGGCGGCACCGCCGCGGCCACCTGCGAGCTGGTGCGTCGCTGCGGCGCGCGGCCGGTGGGCTTCGCGGTGCTGCTGGAGCTCGGCTTCCTCGACGGGCACAGCGCCCTGGGCGAGGTCCCCGTCAGCTCGCTGCTGACCGTCTGACGGCGCTCGCCACTCCTCGACGGCGTGCGCGAGGACGCCACTAGACTGGGGCGATGACCGAGGAGCGCACGACCCCACGCGTATCACCGCGGGGCCCGTCCGTGCCCGCCGCGGTCCCGAGCGAGCCGGGCGGTGGACGTGGCGTGCGCGCCCGGCTGGCCCGGATGGGCAGCCGCGCGCAGGTCGCCAACCCCGTGCTGGAGTCGTTGTTCCGCGCGGTCCGGGCCAATCACCCGAAGGCCGACCTCCCGCTGCTGGAGCGCGCCTACCTCACCGCCGAGCGACTGCATGCCGACCAGAAGCGCAAGAGCGGTGACCCCTACATCACCCACCCGCTCGCGGTGACCACCATCCTCGCCGGCATCGGCATGACCGAGCCGACGCTGGTCGCGGCGCTCCTGCACGACACCGTGGAGGACACGCCGTACACGCTGGAGGAGTGTCGCCGCGACTTCGGTGACGAGGTTGCGCTGCTG
Source organism: Nocardioides carbamazepini (assembly GCF_024614185.1). Taxonomy (GTDB): domain Bacteria; phylum Actinomycetota; class Actinomycetes; order Propionibacteriales; family Nocardioidaceae; genus Nocardioides; species Nocardioides carbamazepini. The sequence continues at coordinate 259,249 of NZ_JAHTLF010000015.1, read as the reverse complement.
GTCGACGGGGTGACCAAGCTCGACAAGGTCGTCTACGGCGACTCGGCCAACGCCGAGACGATCCGCAAGATGATCGTCGCGATGTCCCGCGACATCCGGGTGCTGGTCATCAAGCTCGCCGACCGGCTGCACAACATGCGCACGCTGCGCTTCGTCAAGCAGTCCACCCAGGAGCGCAAGGCCCGCGAGACCCTCGACATCTATGCCCCGCTGGCTCATCGCCTCGGCATGAACACCATCAAGTGGGAGCTCGAGGACCTCGCCTTCGCGGCCCTCCACCCCAAGATCTACGACGAGATCGTCCGGTTGGTCGCCGAGCGCGCGCCGTCGCGCGACTCCTTCCTCGCCGAGGTCATCTCCCAGGTCGAGAAGGACCTGCGCGAGGCCAAGATCAAGGCGACGGTGACCGGCCGGCCGAAGCACTATTACTCGATCTACCAGAAGATGATCGTCGGCGGTCGCGACTTCTCCGACATCTACGACCTCGTCGGCATCCGCATCCTGGTCGAGGAGGACCGCGACTGCTACGGCGTGCTCGGTGTCCTCCACTCGCGCTGGAACCCGGTCCTGGGCAGGTTCAAGGACTACGTCGCGATGCCGAAGTTCAACATGTACCAGTCCTTGCACACCACCGTCATCGGCCCGCAGGGCAAGCCGGTCGAGATGCAGATCCGGACCTTCGCCATGCACCGTCGGGCGGAGTACGGCGTCGCGGCGCACTGGAAGTACAAGGAGGACGGCCGCGCCGGCAACGACACCGACAAGCCGGGCGACCTCGACGACATGAGCTGGGTGCGTCAGCTGCTCGACTGGCAGAGCGAGGTCGAGGACCCGGGTGAGTTCCTGGAGTCGCTGCGCTTCGAGATCAACCAGGCCGAGACGTACGTCTTCACGCCGCGGGGCGACGTGATCGCCCTGCCGTCGGGCTCGACACCGGTCGACTTCGCGTACGCCGTGCACACGGAGGTCGGCCACCGCACCATCGGCGCCCGGGTCAACGGGCGCCTCGTGCCCCTGGAGTCGACCCTCGAGAACGGCGACGTCGTCGAGGTCTTCACCTCGAAGGCCGAGGGCGCCGGTCCCTCGCGCGACTGGCTGAACTTCGTGAAGTCCCCCCGGGCCCGCTCGAAGATCCGTCAGTGGTTCACCAAGGAGCGGCGCGAGGAGGCGATCGAGCGTGGGAAGGACGAGATCGCCAAGCTGATGCGCAAGGAGGGACTCCCCTTCAAGCGGCTGCTCTCCCACGACTCGCTGACCCTGGTCGCCAGCGCCTTCCGGATCAGTGACGTCTCCGCCCTCTACGCCGCCGTCGGCGAGGGCAACCTCGGGGCCCAGGCCGTGGTGCGCAAGCTCATCGAGCTGCACGGGGGCGACGAGGGCGCCCAGGAGGACCTCGCCGAGGCCGTCACCATCACCGGGCGGCGCGGGCGCCCACACCGTGCCACCGGCGGCGATGCCGGCGTCATCGTCACCGGCTCACCCGACGTGTGGGTCAAGCTCGCCAAGTGCTGCACGCCCGTGCCCCCTGACACGATCCTCGGCTTCGTCACCAAGGGCGGAGGCGTCTCGGTCCACCGCAAGGACTGCACCAACGCCGCCAGCCTGCTGGCCCAGCCCGAGAAGCTGGTCGACGTCGAGTGGGCCCCCACCGGTCAGTCGACCTTCCTGGTCAACATCCAGGTCGAGGCGCTCGACCGCTCACGGCTGCTCTCCGACATCACCATGGTGCTGTCCGACGCCCACGTGAACATCCTGTCGGCCAACCTCACCACGTCTCGTGACCGGGTCGCGAAGTCCCGCTTCACCTTCGAGATGGCCGACGCCAAGCACCTCGACACGGTCCTCAGCGCCGTGCGCACCGTGCCGGGCGTCTTCGACGCCTACCGCGTGACGTCGTAGACGCAGCAAGGCCGCACGAGCTCGGTGGAACCCGTGCGGCCTCGTCGCGCGCTCAGCGGTAGTCGGCGGACGCCTTCTTCGCCATCTCCAGGAAGGACCGGCGCCCCTCGAGGTTCTCCTCCAGCTCACGGACCTTCTTCTCGTCGCCCCGAGCGCGGGCGGCGTCGAGCTTGGCCTCGGCCTCGGCGATGGCGGACTCGAGCTTGGAGACCATGTCGTCGGCCCGGGCGGACTTCTCGGGGTCCGTACGACGCCACTGGTCGTCCTCGGCGCGGCGGATGACCTGCTCGACGGCGCGCATCCGGCCCTCGAGGTCCTTGATCCGGTCGCGGGGGACCTTGCCGGCCTCGTCCCACTTGTCGGCGACGGCCCGGAAGGCGGCCTTCGCGGCGGCGAGGTCGCCGGACGACTCGAGGACGGGCAGGATCGCCTCCGCCTCCAGCAGCAGGGCCTCCTTGACGACGGCGTTCGCGGCGAACTCCGTGTCGAGAGCGGCGTTGGCGGCGTCGCGGGCGCCGAAGAAGGTGTCCTGGGCACCGCGGAAGCGCCGCCAGAGCTCGTCGTCGACGGCCTTGGGCGCGGGACCGGCGGCCTTCCAGTCGCGCATCAGGTCGCGGTAGCGGCCCGAGGTGGGTCCCCACTCGGTGGAGGAGGCGAGCGCCTCGGCCTCCTTGGCCAGCCGCTCCTTGACGACGCGCGCGCCCTCGCGCTTCTCGTCCTGCTCGGCGAAGTGCGACTTGCGCGCCTTCGTGTACGCCGAGCGCGCCGAGGAGAACCGGCGCCACAGCTCGTCGTCGGCGGCCTTGTCGATGCGGGGGAGCTTCTTCCACTCCTCGAGCAGCTCACGCAGCCGGTTGGCCCCGTTGCGCCAGTCCCGGCCGCCGGCGATCTTCTCGGCCTCGGCCGCGAGGCGCTCCTTCTCGGCCCGCGCCTCGGCCACGCGCTGGGCCTTGGCGGCCCGCCGGGCGTCGCGCTGCGTCGCGATCACGGGGCCGAGCTCGTCGAGCTTGCGCACCAGGGCGCTGAGGTCTCCGACGGCGTGCACGTCGACGATCTGGTCGCGCACGAGCTTGACCGAGGAGGTCGCCTCCTCGGGCGAGAGCACGCCGGTCAGCACCCGTTGGTGGAGCAGGTCCACCTCGAGCGAGAGGTTGTCGTACCGCTTGGTGTAGAAGGCCAGGGCCTCCTCGGGTGTCGCGTCGGGCATCTGCCCGACTGCCCGCTCGCCATCGGTCGTCTTCACGTAGACGGTGCCGTCGTCGCTGACGCGGCCCCAGTCGGAGGTAGTCACAATGGCCCATGCTAATCAAAGCCGGAGCGCTCGATAGGCTGGGCCGGTGCTGATAGCCGCTTTCCCCGCCGGACCATGGGGCACCAACTGCTACGTCGCGGCCACGGCACCGGGCGCCGAGTGCGTGGTCATCGACCCGGGCAAGGACGCCGCGGAGGGTGTGGCCGAGGTCGTCCGCGAGCACCGGTTGAAGCCGGTGGCGGTCTTGTTGACCCATGGCCACATCGACCACATGTGGTCGGTGACCCCTGTCGCCGGGACCTATGACGCCACCGCGTGGATCCATCCGGGCGACCGGCACCTGCTGGCCGATCCGATGGCCGGGATCTCGCGCGAGTCGGCGGCCATGCTGCTCGGCGGCGACTACGAGTTCAGGGAGCCGGACGAGGTGGCGGAGCTGTCCGACGGCGCCGAGCTCGAGCTCGCCGGGCTCACGCTGGCCGTCGACCACACGCCGGGACACACGGCGGGCTCGGTGACCTTCCGCACGCCCTGGGACGACGCCGCCGGCGGCCCGTACATCTCCGAGCTGATGTTCTCGGGCGACCTGCTCTTCCAGGGCTCGATCGGCCGGACCGACCTGCCGGGCGGCGACCACGACGCGATGCTCCGCTCGCTCAGCGCCAAGGTGCTGCCCCTGGCCGACGACATCGTGGTCCTGCCCGGGCACGGCGAGCAGACGTCCATCGGCCGCGAGCGCGCGACCAACCCCTTCCTGCTCGACCTCATCGACTCCGGCGCCAGCAGGGCCGGACGAGTCACCCGAGGACTGTGACGACCAGCATGGCGAAGCCCACTCCGCTCAGCGGATTCCCCGAGTTCCTGCCTGCCCAGCGCTTCGTGGAGCAGGAGGTGATCGCGAGCCTCGCGCGCACCTTCGAGCTGCACGGGTTCGGCAGCATCGAGACGCGGGCGGTCGAGCCCCTCGACCAGCTGCTCCGCAAGGGGGACACCTCCAAGGAGGTCTACGTCCTGAGTCGTCTCCAGGAGGACGAGAGCGGCAGGGACAAGGGGATCGGTCTCCACTTCGACCTGACCGTGCCGTTCGCGCGCTACGTGCTGGAGAACGCCGGGAGGCTGGAGTTCCCCTTCCGCCGCTACCAGATCCAGAAGGTCTGGCGTGGCGAGCGCCCCCAGGAGGGCCGTTTCCGCGAGTTCACCCAGGCCGACATCGACATCGTCGGGCGCGACACGCTGGCGTTCCACCACGACGTCGAGATCGCGCGGGTCATGCTCGAGGCGCTGGCGAACCTGGCCCGACCCGACGCGATCGGCCTGCCCGGGTTCCGGCTCCAGGTCAACAACCGCAAGCTGATCCAGGGCTTCTACGCCGGCCTCGGGCTCGACGCCGACGGCATCGACGAGGTGATGCGTCTGGTGGACAAGCTGGACAAGCTCGAGCCCGCCCGGGTACGCGAGCTGTTGCTCACCGAGGCCGGGATCGCCGAGGACCAGGCCGACAAGGCGCTCGCCCTCGCGACGATCCGCGCGACCGACGACACCTTCGTGGACCGGGTCCGCGCCCTCGGCGTCAGCCACGACCTGCTCGACGAGGGCCTCGACGAGCTGGCCGCGCTGGTGCGCGCCTGCGCGCCGCTGGTCACCGGCCAGGCCCGGATCGAGGCCGACCTCTCCATCGCGCGCGGCCTGGACTACTACACCGGCACCGTTTTCGAGACCCGCCTCGACGGCTACGAGTCGCTCGGCTCCATCTGCTCCGGGGGGCGGTACGACGCGCTCGCGTCCGACGGCCGCACGACGTACCCCGGCGTCGGCATCTCGCTCGGCCTGAGTCGGCTGCTCGTACCCCTCGTCCAGCGCGGCGTGCTGACCGCGGACCGCTCGGTGCCGAGCGTGGTGCTGGTGGCCGTGACCGACGAGGAGTCCCGAGCAGACGCGGACACGGTCGCCACCGCGCTGCGGGCCGGCGGCATCCCGTGCGAGGTCGCGCCGAGCGCCGCGAGGTTCGGCAAGCAGATCCGCCACGCCGAGCGGCGTGGCATCCCGTATGTCTGGTTCCCGGACGCCGACGGCCGCGGCGAGGTCAAGGACATCCGCAGCGGCAACCAGGTCGCGGCCGACCCCGCGACCTGGCAGCCTCCTCCCCAGGACCTGCGTCCGCAGGTCGTCACCACCACAGAAGACAAGAACGAAGGGGAATCCTCGTGATCCGCACCCTCCCGATGAGGACGCACAGTGCCGGCGCCCTGCGCGCCGAGAACGTCGGCCAGGTGGTCACCCTCGCCGGGTGGGTGGCCAACCGACGCGATCACGGTGGGGTGGCCTTCATCGACCTGCGTGAGGCCAGTGGCGTCGTCCAGGTCGTGATCCGCGACGAGGACGTCGCCCACAGCCTGCGCTCGGAGTACTGCCTGCAAGTGACCGGCGAGGTCACCGAGCGCGGTGAGGGCCGGGAGAACCCCAACCTGCCCACCGGGGCGATCGAGGTCGTCGCCACCGACGTCGAGGTGCTCAGCGCCGCGGCGGCGCTGCCGTTCCCGATCAGCGACCACATCGACGTGGGGGAGGAGGTGCGGCTCAAGCACCGCTACCTCGACCTGCGCCGCACGGTACCGGGCAACGCGATCCGGCTGCGCAGCGACGTCAACAAGGCCGCGCGCGACGTGCTCGCCGGACACGGCTTCGTCGAGATCGAGACGCCCACGCTGACCCGGTCGACGCCCGAGGGCGCCCGCGACTTCCTCGTCCCCGCGCGCCTGCGGCCGGGCAGCTGGTACGCCCTGCCCCAGAGCCCCCAGCTGTTCAAGCAGCTGTTGATGGTCGCCGGCATGGAGCGCTACTACCAGATCGCGCGCTGCTACCGCGACGAGGACTTCCGCGCCGACCGACAGCCGGAGTTCACCCAGCTCGACATCGAGATGAGCTTCGTGACCCAGGACGACGTGATCGCCCTGGGCGAGCAGATCGTCGCCGCCCTCTGGAAGCTGATCGGCGTCGACGTCCCGCTGCCCCTGCCGCGGATGACGTACGCCGAGGCGATGGCCCGCTACGGATCCGACAAGCCCGACCTGCGGATGGACCTGGAGCTGGTCGAGTGCACCGACTACTTCAAGGAGACGCCCTTCCGCGTCTTCCAGGCGCCGTACGTCGGCGCGGTGGTGATGCCGGGCGGGGCGAGTCAGCCCCGCAAGCAGCTCGACGCGTGGCAGGAGTGGGCCAAGCAGCGTGGCGCCAAGGGCCTCGCCTACGTCCTGGTCCAGGAGGACGGCGAGCTCGGCGGCCCGGTCGCCAAGAACATCACCGACGAGGAGAAGGCCGGTCTGGCCGCCCACGTCGGGGCGCAGCCGGGTGACTGCATCTTCTTCGCCGCCGGCGCGGTGAAGTCGAGCCGCGCGCTGCTGGGCGCCGCCCGCCTGGAGATCGGCCGCCGGGCGGGTCTGCTCGACGAGGACGCCTGGAGCTTCCTGTGGGTCGTCGACGCCCCCCTCTTCGAGCCGGCCGACGAGGCGACGGCGGCCGGCGACGTCGCGGTCGGCGGGGGAGCGTGGACGGCGGTCCACCACGCCTTCACCAGCCCGCAGGACCTCGAGTCCTTCGACAGCGAGCCCGGCACCGCGCTGGCGTGGGCCTACGACATCGTCTGCAACGGCAACGAGATCGGCGGCGGCTCCATCCGTATCCACCGCGAGGACATCCAGAAGCGGGTGTTCGAGGTGATGGGCATCGGCGCGGCGGAGGCCGAGGAGAAGTTCGGCTTCCTGCTGGAGGCCTTCAAGTACGGCGCCCCGCCGCACGGCGGCATCGCGTTCGGCTGGGACCGCGTCGTCGCGCTGCTGGCCGGCACCGAGTCGATCCGCGACGTCATCGCCTTCCCCAAGACCGGCGGCGGCTTCGACCCGCTGACGGCGGCGCCGGCACCGATCACGCCGGAGCAGCGGAAGGAAGCCGGTGTGGACGCCCGTCCGGCGGAGGAAACCAAGGCCTGAGGCCTGCTCGCCGGACGCTTTGCCGGGCGTCGAGACCAAACCGTTACCGCGTCGCTATCGCCTTGACGCACCAAGTACGCCTAGTGTCACGGACGGCGCGTGGCCCCCAGGGTCCGCGTCGCATCCGTGACGCACGGCGACGAGGTGAAGATGACGATCCCGGGCTCCGAACTGGAGATCCACGAGGCTGCGGTTCCGGTCGAGGACGACGCCGTCGTCAAGGTCGCGGGGCGGTCTCCGACCCAGCTGGCGATCGCCAGGTTCCGGGCGGACAAGCTGTCGATGATCTCGTTCGTCCTGTCCGTGTTGATCGTGCTCTGCGCGATCGCGGCACCGATCCTGGTCGCGTTGGGAGTCCTCAACCCCAACGAGCCGCACCAGAACCTCCTGTCCGACGACGGCGTCCTCCCACAAGGCGCCTTCGGCGGCGTCAGCTGGGACCACCCGCTCGGCGTCGACCCCGGCCTGGGCCGCGACCTGCTCTCGCGGCTGATGCTGGCGATCTCCTCCTCGCTGGCCATCGCGCTGACCGGGACGGTCATCACAGTCATCATCGGCTCGATTCTCGGCATCGTGGCGGGCTTTTCCGGCGGTTTGATCGACGCGACCATCGGCCGGATCATCGACCTGACGCTCTCGTTCCCGCAGACCATGATGCTGCTGGCGATGGCAGCGCCGACCGTGCAGTTGCTGCGCAACGACGTCGGTGACCTCCCGGGCTTGGGCTTCCTCGGGAAGGCCGACCTGGCCAACGGCGTGTTCGTGATCGGCATCCTGGCGGTGTTCGGCTGGCCGCCGGTGGCCCGCGTCGTGCGCGGCCAGGTGCTCTCGATCCGTGAGCGCGAGTTCATCGAGGCGGCCCGGCTCTTCGGCGCGTCGCGCCGCCGGCTCTACTTCCGCGAGGTGCTGCCCAACGTCTGGGCGCCCGTGCTCGTCTATCTCACGCTGCTCGTCCCCGCCTACATCTCCGCGGAGGCGGCCTTCAACTTCCTCAACGTGGGCATCAAGCCGCCGACCCCGACGCTCGGCAACATCCTCGCCCACTCGAAGGACTACACGAGCGGCGACCCGACGTACTTCTTCCTCCCAGGTTTCCTGCTGGCTCTCATCGTCGTGGTGTTCAACCTCGTCGGCGACGGCGCCCGCGACGCGCTCGACCCCAAGTCGCACCGATAACAGGACCCAGTGCTCCGCCGACATTCGGGACGCGGAGCTCTGAGGCGCCGGCCCCGCCGGCGTCACTCACCGAAAAGGAGATAGTTGAATGGCCTTCACCAAGAAGCCATTGGCTGCGCTCGCGGCCACAGCGCTCGCGGCCACGCTGGCCGCGTGTGGCGGTGGCAGCGGCGACGACGACAACGGCGGCGGCAGCAGCAGCGGCAAGGCGGAGAAGGGTGGCGACGCCATCTTCTTCGTCGGTCCACGTACCGTCGAGCACTGGGACCCCCAGCGCATGTACATCGGTCGTGACCTGAACAACTCGGGTCGCCTGTTCTACCGGAGCCTGGTGGCGCTGCCCGCGTCCAACGACCCGGTGGAGGGCACGACCCCCGTTCCCGACCTCGCGACCGACACGGGCACCACCGAGGACGCTGGCAAGACGTGGACCTTCACGGTCCGCGACGACGTCAAGTGGGAGGACGGCCAGCCGATCACGTGTGAGGACTTCAAGTACGGCGCGTCGCGGAACTTCGCGACCGACGTGATCATCGGCGGCCCGGCCAACTACCTGTTCACCTACCTCGACATCCCCACCGGGGACGACGACCTGCCGGCCTACAAGGGCCCCTACTCGAAGAAGGGTCAGGAGCTCTACGACCAGGCCGTCACCTGCGAGGGGCAGACGATCACGTACCGCTTCAAGAAGGCGTGGCCGGACTTCCCGCTGTCGATCGCGCAGCTGCGCTACCTCGACCCGTACCGGGCCGACCTCGACAAGGGTGACGCCAACAATTTCGAGATCATCTCCAACGGTCCCTACAAGCTCGACGGTGACTGGAAGGAGGGCACCGGTGGCAAGTTCGTCCGCAACGAGAACTGGGACGAGTCCACCGACCCGATCCGCAAGGCCTACCCCGACACCTGGGACTTCCGCGAGGGTGACACCGACGAGGCGATCTACGAGCAACTGCTCGCGGACTCGGGTGACGCGCAGTACGCCGTGACCGAGCGTCGTCTCCCGCCGGCCCTGTTCAGCCGGAAGGACGAGGCCGGGGACCGCTACACCCAGGTCGAGTCGCCGTACGTCGACTACGTGCTGCCCAACTTCAACTCCCCGGTCTTCAAGGACGCCAACTGCCGCGAGGCGCTCAAGCTGGCGACCGACCGCGCGGGCTGGATCAAGGCCGGCGGTGGCGACCAGTACTTCAAGGCCACCGACTCGGTGATCAACCCCAGCGTGCCCGGCTACCAGCCGAACCCGGCATTCGCGGACATCCCGGCCGCCGGTGACCCGGACGCCGCCGCGGCCGCGCTCGAGAAGTGCTCCGCCCCGAAGCCGGTGAAGATCAAGTTCACCTACTCGGGCGGCACGCCGACCTCCGACAACCAGGCCTCCGCCCTCAAGGCCGCCTGGGACAAGGCCGGCTTCGAGACCGAGCTGGACCCGCTGGAGGACACCTACTACGCCGTGATCCAGAAGCCGGACGCCGACTTCGACGTCACCTGGGGTGGTTGGGGCGCTGACTGGGCGTCCGCCGGCACCGTCATCCCGCCGCTGTTCGACAGCCGGATCAACCTGACCGGTGACTCCAACGGCAACGACTACGGCAACTACAAGGGCGGCCCCGAGGTCGACCAGCTCATCGACGACGCCTACGCCGAGCCCGACCTCGACGCGGCGGCCGACAAGTGGGCCGCGGTCGACGCCAAGCTGGGTGAGGACGTCGCCTACATCCCGCTGGAGATCACGATCTTCAACTTCGTCCACGGAGGGAAGGTCACCGGCTACGCCAACAACGTGTCGGTGAACGGCTACGCCGACCTCGCCGTGCTCGGCGTCGAGAAGTGACTCTGTCGACAACCAGTTGACGATCGGGGGCCGCCCTCACGGCGGCCCCCGTTCGTCGGTGCCCACCGGCCACCAACCCTTCGAGAAGGTCTGCTGTGCTCGCGTACGTCATCCGCCGTGTCTTCGCCGGCGTGATCATGCTCATCGTGATGAGCATCGTCACCTTCGCGCTGTTTTTCGCCTCGCCGATCGATCAGGAGTCCTTCATCTGCGGCAAGAACTGCTCCGCCGCGCAGAAGAAGGAGACCGCTGCCGCGATGGGCTACGACGACAGCTTCATCAACCAGTGGTCGGACTTCGCCAAGGGTGTCGTGGCGGGCCGCGACTTCCCGGACGACCCCAAGCTGCGCGAGACGGCGCCCCAGACGATCGTTCGCTGTGAGGCGCCCTGCCTGGGCTACTCCCGTGAACGTGGCGACACAGTCACGAACCTGATCAAGGACACCTTCCCGGTGTCGTTCTCCCTGGCCGTCGCCGCGTTCGTGCTGTGGATGGCTGGCGGCATCCTGTTCGGCGTGCTGGCGGCGCTCAAGAAGGGCATGCTCATCGACCGCGGCGTGGTAGGTCTCTCGCTGATCGGCTTCGCGTTCCCGACCTTCTTCGTCGGGCTCCTACTCTACAAGTTCGTCGCGATCCAATGGGGCCTGACTGAGATCCCGCGCTACACCTCGATAGCCGAGGGAGGCATCGGTGGCTGGCTGTCGGGCCTGACCCTGCCCGCTATCACGCTGTGCCTGTTCTTCATGGCCGCCTACGTCCGGATGACCCGCTCGTACGTGATCGAGTCCTTCCAGGAGGACTACGTCCGCACGGCACGAGCGAAAGGCCTGCCTGAGCGCACGGTCACCTTCAAGCACGCACTCCGCGCGGCCTTGACTCCGATCGTGACCATGGCCGGTCTCGACTTCGCCGGCCTGATGGGCGGCGCGATCATCACCGAGTCCGTCTTCAACTATCCCGGCATGGGCAAGTTGGCTGTGCTGGCGAGCACCGACTTCGACCTACCCACCACGGTCGGCCTGGTCATCTTGCTGGCCGGCTTCGTCATCGCGGCGAACATCGTCGTGGACCTGCTGTACGCCGTCATCGACCCGCGCGTGCGGCTGGGCTGAGAGGAACCTCGAAATGTCCACCACCTCCCCGTCCACCGCCAGTACTGCCGCGACCAGGCCTGGACCGCTGCTGTCGGTCCGCGAGCTTCAGGTGCACTTCCCGACCCAGGACGGCCTGGTCAAGGCCGTCGACGGCCTCACGTTCGACCTCGAGGCCGGCAAGACCCTCGGCATCGTGGGCGAGTCGGGCTCCGGCAAGTCGGTCTCCAGCATGGCGATCATGGGCCTGCACCGCGGCACCAACGCCCAGGTCTCCGGCGAGATCGAGCTCGCCGGGGTCAACCTGCTCGACATCTCCGCCGACGAGATGCGGCGCAAGCGCGGCCGCGATGTGTCGATGATCTTCCAGGACCCGCTCTCGGCGATGCACCCCTACTACACCGTGGGCAACCAGATCGCCGAGGCGTACCGGGTGCACCACAGCGTCTCCCGCAAGATCGCGAAGCAGCGCGCCGTCGAGATGCTCGACCGGGTCGGGATCCCGACCCCGGAGAAGCGGGTCAACGACTACCCGCACCAGTTCTCCGGCGGCATGCGCCAGCGCGCGATGATCGCGATGGGGCTGATCAACGACCCCGGCCTGCTCATCGCCGACGAGCCGACCACGGCTCTCGACGTGACCGTCCAGGCGCAGATCCTCGACCTGCTCCAGGACCTGCAGCGCGAGTTCAACTCGGCGGTCATCATCATCACCCACGATCTCGGCGTGGTGGCGGAGATGGCCGACGACGTGCTGGTGATGTACGCCGGCCGGGCGGTCGAGCACGGCCCCTGCAAGGAGATCCTCACGCACCCCGAGATGCCCTACACGTGGGGTCTGCTCTCCAGCGTTCCCGACCTCTCGGGTGACACCGGCGCCCGGCTGGTGCCGATCCCCGGGAACCCGCCCAGTCTGCTGAACCCGCCGTCCGGCTGCGCGTTCCACCCGCGCTGCCCCCACCGCGACAAGGTGCCCGGCGACCTGTGCCGCACCGAGCTGCCGCTGCTCGTTCCGGGTGAGCGCGGTGGGCATCACACCAAACGGTGCCACCTGCCGAACCCCGATGCGATCTACGCGACCGAGGTGCTGCCGGAGATCGCGCCGGACCTGGCCGTTGAACGGGCCAAGGAGCTGTGATGACGAACGAGACGATCAACCAGCCCATCGAGGGGGACCCGGACGACATGGCGGTCGCGCCGAGGATCGAGGGGCACAGCGCCGCCGTCGCCCCCGCTGACGCGAAGCCGATCCTCGAGGTGGACGGCCTGCGCATGTACTTCCCGGTCAAGTCACCGGGCCTGATCCGTCGCACCGTCGGTCACGTTCAGGCGGTGGACGGGGTGTCCTTCCAGGTCGCGGAGGCGACCTCGCTCGGGCTGGTGGGTGAGTCGGGCTGCGGCAAGTCGACCACCGGCCGGCTGATCACGCGGCTCTACGAGCCGACCGCGGGTGCGATCCGGTTCGAGGGTCAGGACATCGCGCACGCGAGGGCGGGCGAGCTCAAGCCGCTGCGTCGGGAGATCCAGATGATCTTCCAGGACCCCTACACGTCGCTGAACCCGCGCCAGACGGTCGGCTCGATCGTCGGGGCGCCGCTGGTGATCCACAAGGTCCTGCCGAAGGACAAGATCCTCCCGCGGGTCCAGGAGCTGCTCGAGATCGTCGGTCTCAATCCGGAGCACTACAACCGCTACCCGCACGAGTTCTCCGGTGGCCAGCGCCAGCGCATCGGCATCGCCCGCGCGCTGACGCTCCAACCGAAGCTGCTCGTCGCCGACGAGCCGGTCTCCGCGCTGGACGTGTCGATCCAGGCGCAGGTCATCAACCTGCTCCAGGACATCCAGAACGAGTTCGGCGTCGCATTCCTCTTCATCGCCCACGACCTCGCGATCGTGCGGCACTTCTGCCCCGAGATCGCGGTGATGTACCTCGGCAAGATCGTCGAGATCGGCGACCGCGAGTCGATCTACACCAACGCGCACCATCCCTACACGCAGGCGCTCCTCTCGGCGGTGCCCGACGTGAAGCAGGCGGCGGCCGGTGGACGATTGGAGCGGATCCGGCTGCAGGGTGACGTACCCAGCCCGATCAACCCGCCGTCGGGATGCCGGTTCCGGACGCGGTGCCCGATCGCCCAGGAGATCTGCGCTCGGCACGAGCCGCCGCTGCTGCAGATCGGACGCAAGCACAAGGTCGCCTGTCACTTCCCGGGACGCCTCGGCGAGGCGCCGCGTGAGCCGTTGACAGCGGGCCTGCTTGGCGTGGACTCCGAGGGGCGGCCAGACCCCGGCGCCAGCCCCAGCACCGACCTGGTCGAGCAGCCCGGGTACGCCGACACCTGGTTCGACCTCGACAACAAGTCGATCGGGCGGGCCTAAGGTCTCAGGGCCTGCGATGTTGATGCTCAGGGGCATTGTGCCGGGTCGACTGCGGCTGGAACTAAGGTGGCGGCTCGACATTGGCCGGGCGCAGGCAGTCGGCAGGTCGACACCCTCGTCGTGGTCGCGATTGCGCGGCTCAGGGGCTCTCGGCAGTTCTTCGCGCCAGTTGGGCACAATTCGAGGCGGTGCCGAACTGGCTACATTCATCGCCGATGTCATTAGCGCCGGTAGGCTCCGTACATGATCGGGCGCGAAGGAATTGTTGTCGATGGCATGTCGAAGACCTACCGGGTCCCTGTGCGTGACGCCGGCTTGTCGGCTGCTTTCCGATCGGTGGTTCGTCGCGCCAAGCGCACCGTGAGTGCTGTCGACAATGTCAGTTTCACCATTTCCCCTGGCGAGGTGGTCGGTTTCATCGGCCCTAACGGGGCTGGCAAGACCACGACGCTGAAGCTGCTGACGGGCTTGCTGGAACCGAGCGCGGGGACAGCGCGTGTCAACGGGCACATCCCGTGGCGTCGGAGTCCTGAATACCTGGGGACTTTGGCGCTCATCGCCGGGCAACGCTCTCAGTTGCAGTGGGATCTCCCCGTCGTCGACTCCTTCGCGCTCAACAAGGCGATCTACCGAATCGGCGACGGTGACTTCGCGACTCGAGTGCGTGAGTTGACCGAGTTGCTGGATCTTGGCGACTTGATGAATCGGCCTTCTCGCAACCTGTCCTTGGGTGAACGGATGAAGTGTGAGTTCGCAGCGTCGCTGCTTCATGCCCCGCAGTTGTTGTTTCTCGATGAGCCCACGATCGGCCTAGACTTGGAGACGCAGCGCCGCATCCGTGAGTTTGTAGTGGAGTTCAACTCGCGACAGGGCTCGACTGTGATGTTGACAAGCCACTACATGGCGGACGTGGAGGCCATGTGCAAGCGGGTCATCCTGATCCACCAGGGACGGATTCTCTTTGACGGACAGCTTCGCGAGTTGACGTCCAGATTCGCCGCTGGCAAGTCAGTGCGTGCAGAGTTGGGCAGAGTGGATGCCGATCGGGAAGGCGAACTTCGGCGGCTCTTCGCCGAACATGAGTATCACCTGGTTGGCAACCAGGTGCAGATCTCCGTGCCCGCAGGACTGGTCGCCGCAGTCACGAACCGGCTGCTGACGAATTTCGACGTGGTGGACCTGACTGTCACGGAGCCAGATCTCGAAAGTGTCATCGAGGCTGCCTTTGCCCATAGCGAAAGCCGTTCGAACGGTTGATGACGCCCTGGCTGGCCGACGATCGTAGGTCGGTCTCGGATCGGAAGTATGGTCGTTGGCGTGGTCTGCCGACGTACTATCGGGCGCAACTCGAGATGTCGCTTGGGATCTACCTGGCCTATCGCGCCCAAGTGGTCGGTTGGCTGGCCGGCTCCCTGATACAGCCGTTGGTGTTGATCCCGGCATGGCAGACCACAACGGGCGACGGGCAGATCGGTGGCTACTCGCAGGGACTCTTCGTCACCTACTTCGTTGTCGAAACGCTGGTTACCTTCCTGACGCTCAACTTCGTTGTCATCGAGTTCGGGGCCCGAGTTCAGCACGGCTACTTCTCCCAGGTCCTACTCCGTCCGGTTCATCCGATCCACCATGACATATGCACCGTGGTGGCCTACCGGATAGTGGGCGCGGTGGTGATGGTTCCGTCTTTGCTGCTGCTGACGGTCGTCTTCGGTGCCGATACCTCGGCGCTCTCCATGAGCGGTCTCGTGGCGTTCCTGCCGGCCGTGCTGCTGGCGTCGTTGATGCGGTTCGTCCTGGAGTGGATGGTGGGTTGCCTCGCTTTCTGGTTCGTGCGGACATCGGCGCTCAACGCCGCGTACTACTCGATGATGCTCTTGCTCTCTGGCAGTCTGATGCCGTTGTCGGTGCTGCCGCAATGGGCGCAATCCGGCGCCGCGGCAACACCCTTCCCCTGGATGGTCGCGTTTCCCGTGGAGGTCGCGATGGGCACGCGAACCGGCGCTCAGGTGTGGATGGGCCTCGGTTGGCAGGTGGTGTGGACCTGCGTCATCGTTCTGTTGCTTCCCTTGGTATGGAAACACGCCGCACGACGTCACTCGGCTGTGGGCGGATGATTACCTCCATGCGGCACGGCGCCGGGTTGATCAGGGCAGTGCTGGGGATTGGTATCGCTAACCTGCTCGCCTACCGGGCTGATCTGGTGCTGTCCGGTGTACAGATCGCGCTCAGGCTCGTCGTGCAGATCGTCACCATCGCCATCATCTTCAACCACACCAGCGTGCTCAATGGCTGGACCGCAGGGCAGATGGTCGTGCTGCTCGGGGTGCACGCGACGTTGGAGGGATGGTTGGAGCTCTTGGTTCTCCCATCGCTGTACGACCTTGTCGACGCGGTGCGTGAGGGCAGCTTCGACTTCGTTCTCATCAAGCCGATCGATGCTCAACTGCTGACGATCATCCAGCGATTCAACCCAGCGGGCCTGAGCACTCTGGCGAGCGGCTTGCTGGTTGTTGTCGTCGGTGTGACTACCGTTGGCACCTCGGCTTCCGCGGTCGGTTGGTTCATACTGACGCTGGTCTTCAGCGCGGTGATCCTGTCGTCCTTCGTGATGCTGCTGTGCACGACTTGTTTTTGGTTCGTGAACGTCACGAATTTCATCGATGTCTTCGCCATGTCCTTCAGCGAGGCCGGAAAGTGGCCGCTTGCGATCTATCCACGTTGGCTCAAGTGGGGACTCACCGTCGTCCTGCCGGTGGGATTCGCGGTCACGGTGCCGTCTCAGGCGATCACGGCACGGGCCGACGGAGAGACGATCGCCTTCGCCTTCGCCCTCGTCATCGCGACGGTGGTGGCCTCACGGCTCCTGTGGCGGCGAGCGATCCGCTCCTACACAAGCGCATCATCGTGAGCCAGAGCTGCGCGGCAGGGTCGACTTGAGGAATTCCCCCACCCTCCATGTCACGGTTTTGACGCTTCCCGTTCTTGCGGGAGTTTCCTGGCGCCGAGGCGGTCCACGCTGTATGCTCGGCGAACCGAAACGCAGAAATCGTCAATGAGAGGATGGAACTCGTGGAACAGGCTCCGGCATTTGTGACTGAGGATCTGGCATTCGTGATCGAGGACCTGCAGTCACCGCAAGCGAACGCAACGCGGGATCGCCCGACTGGCCCTGGCGGTAGCCAGGGTTCCTGCAATGGCGGCGGATGCTGCAGGAATCCCAAGTAGTAGGACCGATCATTTCGCAACGGTGGTGGTGGTCCCGTCGATCTCGCGGCACCACCACCATCAGTGCTTGACAACGACCGCTAGCAACCATGCCTGAGCCCCCGCGCACCATGTCCGTGCCGACCATCGCGGACGATCTGGTGGGTCCGCCTTACGGTCCGATCTCCTTCGCCGACTCGATTGCCCTTCCGACGGTGCAGAAGGATCTGCACGCGGCGTACGCCGCCAGTCCACCGGCTATTGCCTCACCTGACGGCTTCGTACTGAAGGACGGCTCCGCTGGATATTCTTCTGTGAGAGCTGCTGATGCGGTGACCCTGGCCAAAGTCGAGGCACTGGAGCGGGTCACCAACTTCCAGTGGGATCCTGGGGATCTCCTGATGGCCGCGCCGCTCGATCTCGGGGCTCGCGCCGTCGACGTCGCTCGTCTGCCTCGGCATTCGGCACGCGAAGTAGCGGATGGCGCGCCAGGCGCGCCCGATGTCAGATCTATGGTGCGCTGGGTCAGGGCAACCGAGTTGACCTCACGGCGAGAGATGCTGGTGCCCGCCGTCTGTGTCTTCCTCGGACTCGAGGAGTGGCGTGGAGAGCGCTTCTGGGCGCAGATCTCCACCGGCACGGCCGCCCACCAGTCCGACGACCTGGCTGTGCTCAGTGGTCTCCTCGAGGTCATCGAACGCGACGTCATCGAGATCTTCTGGGAACAGCGACTTCCTCTCCGGAGGCTGCACCCAACGGCGCTCACCGCGTGGGCCACCCAGATTCAGGACGACTTGGCGCACGGCGGGATTAAGCTGCGCCTGTTCGACGGCACGTCCGAGTTCGGTGCTCCCACCATCGTTGGACTCATCATCGACGACGCATCCCGGAAGGCCGCACGATTGATCGGGTGCGGGACTGCGGCCACGGTGTCCCATGCCTTGACCAAGTGCATCCGGGAACTGCTGAACATGTACGAACTCATCAGGATGGCGAAGGAGGAACCCCCGGCCACCATCGAGGATTGCGGTGAGGAACTGTCCGACACAAGCAAGTTCATGGCGTTGTGGCCACAACGCCACGCGTTCGACTTCCTCACTGACGCGTTGTCGGACCGTCCGCTGTCGCAACCATCTGACCTTCCAGGCGACGGCGCAGCTGAGCAGCTGGCGCACCTTGTGGTCGAGTTCGAAGCGCGATCGATGCAGATCTTCGCGACATCGCTGAGCAATTCCATGACCCACGCCGTGGGTCTCCGCGTTGCTCACGTCTTCTGTCCCGACCTACAGCCGATGATTCCGTGGGTCGGCCCTCGGTACCGTGGACATCGACGGCTGTACGAGGCTCCGGCTGTGTGGGGCTACCCGGTTCGGCCCGAGGGTGACTTGAACCCCTATCCGCTTCCCTTCGCTTAAGGACACCACGTGACCTGGCATGAAGACCTGCACTTGTTCGTGGTGGGAGACGTCGGTGCTCGGGTCGCCGAGCGGATCGGTGAGCGGATGGAATCACGGAGCACGAGATTCGCCAACGCCACCGATTTGAGCAACGCTCTGCGACACAACCAGGACCTCCTCGGCGACCTCGGTCCGTCGTCGTTGCTGCTTGTTGTCGGCTCCAGTTCGATGCACGACGCCATGGGCCGACTTGACCTGGCCACCCGTGCCCGCCGCCTGCGCTGGTCATGTCTGGTGCCAGAGGCAGAGGTTCTTCGGGTGGGACCCTTCCTCGAGCCTGGCGCGCCGGGATGCTATCGGTGCTTTCGCTGGTGGAGGTCCGGTCAGGATGAGGGTCTTCGCGTTGAGGACGCGGCGGATGCTGATCGGCCAGATCACGTGATCCCCGCAATCACGCACGCACACGTCATCCGGCTCGTCGCGCTCTGGTTGCGCGCTGCCGCTGAACAGCACTACCCCGGTCGAAGAGTGTGGCTGATTCCGCGAGACCAGCCGGAGTTGCAGGCGGTCGCGCTCCTTCCGTCGGCATTTTGCTCGGTGTGCGGGGTAGCGGAGCATCAGCGATGGCAGGCCGACAGTCTCCTGGCCACGATCGGGGCAAGCAGTGAGTGACGAAGGGCGGTACCGCCTTAATCGGGGCCTGGTGATTGCATCCGCTCCCGGGGGGATCGTCGCTCTTGGCGGGAGGAGACCGGTGCGGCTGTGGGGGGAGTTGCCCGGTCTCGCACGCAGGCTGTTGGAGGCGGAGGACGGCGTACTGACGACCGCGCGACTACAGGAGTTGTCGGGAGCGGCGCCTGAGACGGTCGCGGCCTTCGTCGATGCTTGCGTAGATCGGCGGCTGCTGTTTGACGAGCACGCGGGTGCCGTCGACCCGACCTGGTCTGACGACGAACAGGCCCACCTCGAGCGGTTGCTGACCCGTGAAGGGGCGCCAGTCACGATCCCGAACCAAGACCAGTGGGGCGTGTGCTCGTCGGCAACATCCAAGGGGTTTGCCGAGGAACTCGCACGCTGTCCATCACGGTGTCAGCCCGCACGGCCAGGAGACGCCGTCACAGGCCGTTCGCGATGGGTGGTGGTGCACAGCGAGGGCGGTGCGGACCTTGTCCATCGAATCGAGGAATGGTTGGCCCAGCCCACTATCGAGGCGGTGCTGCCGGTCGTCACGGGCAAGACGGGATACACGGCCGGACCGTGGATCGATCGCCACTCCGGCTGTCTCGACTGTCTCGCTACCTGTCTGACGGGCGAGGTGGAGGGACCACCGGCCCATGGCCCGGTGGACGCCGCAGTGCTCCTGCTCGCTGCGGCTACGGCCGACCAGTTGGTGCAGCAACGTGTGGTGGGCGAACCGTGGCTCGCCAGCGGCCGGTTTCTCCGTTTCGCTGTGCACAACTGGACTCATTCCCGAGGGCACGTCGTACGACCTGTTTGCCGATTCTGCCGGGAGGTTGAGTCGACGTACGCGTCCTACTCGTTCCTGCAGTTGCTCGAGGTCGATCACCGAGTTCCAGACCAGGCCACCGGAGAATCCCTTACGAAGGGGCGTGCGCTCGCCAACGAGTCAGTCGATTCGGCGTCCAGCTTGCTGCGTCGCGCCGCCGACACGGCGCCGGATCCCGCGGTCAGCGTCACGGTGGGAGACATCGACGTCGTCGACGTGGCGGCGGCCGCGCACCCAGATCTGGACTCGGTCGCCCAGGTGTGCAGGCTTGCTGTTGGGTTGAAGCAGATCGAGCCGGACGAAGTTCCGGGAGGACCGGCTCGTTGGACCGGTAGCGGCGGCAACTTCGGGTCACCAGAACTCTACGGGCTGCTCGGCGAAGACGTCGCCGGCGTGCCGTCCCTGTTCCACTATGACAAGCGAGCTCACGGGTTCGCAGGCGTCGGTCTCGGCGCCCTCGACTTGCTCGATGACAGCGACCGCAGGCGGCTCCAGTCTCTGAGGACTGGTTGGGAGGGTGGCGTCGTGCTCTTCCTCGTATTCGACCGTGCGAGGTTGGCTCAGAAGTACGGGGAATTCTCCTACGTGCTCGGTCATCTCGACTCCGGCGTTGCGATGACGAGTGTCCGGTTGGCCGCTGGCATGCACGGATGGCAGGCACATGCCCTCACGTCGTGGGACGATGCCCAGTTGGGGCGAGCCCTCCGTATTCACTCCGAGCACCAGGTGATTGCTGGCGTTGTGCATCTGACCTGGGCGAAGCCTGAGCTTGCCGATCCTTCGATGGATATCCGGCCGCGCCCGGCTGCGCAGCAGGCGCCGGGCCGGAGGGAACGGGTTGAGCACGTGATCGACAGCGGTGTTGCTGAGGCGGACCTGCGTCTGCGATTGCACAACGAGGCCGCCGAGGCGCGCAGAGATCGCCTAGGGGCACGTGACGCGAGAATCACCGACGGGGCGGTCATCGTTCCGACGCCCGCGCCGACGCCTTGGCAGGTCAAGTGCGATGCCTCACCTCACCCGCCCAGCCTGCCCATTGCGACTCTCATGGAACAACGGGCTGCGGTTCGTGAGTTCTCCTCAGAACCAGTTCCGGCGGAGGTCTGCGAGCAGGTTGCTGATGCGATCTCGGTCAACCATCGCACGCTGTTCGCTGGCACAGAACTGTTCACGCCTGTCTTCGTGTCACCATCGTGGCCCGGTAACCTCGGGCGAATCGTGGTCACGGACGGCGCATGCCGAGGGCTCGGTCCGTTCCCAGCTGAATCTGGTTGGGGCGAGGCCGGCGACAACAGTGCGGAGTGGCTCAACCATGCTGCCGCAATGGTCCTCTTCTACCTCGATCTGGTCGCTGCCGAGGAGCAGTATGGAGCGGCGGGGCTACAGGAAGGGCTGACCCAGGTCGGCGCGGCCATCGGCGTGGCGTGGCTCTCGATCGGCAGCATCGGCCTGGCTGCCTGCCCGACCGGGAAGCTCGACGGGCACCTCAGCCGATCGATGGCACCGGCCGCTGGCCCTCGTGCCGTTGCCGTAGCAGGCCTCGCCCTGGGGAACCCGACGGGGGCCCTGGCAGCTGGCGGTTGACAGCCAGACATGACGAGCCCCTCCTGTCGAGCGACCGGAGGGTCTCGGCGCCAACCCCCAGCACCGACCTGGTCGAGCAGCCCGGGTACGCCGACACCTGGTTCGACCTCGACAACAAGTCGATCGGGCGCGCCTGACCATATGGCCCGAGCGGGCGCGCGGACGGGTGAGATGAGCGTCTAGGGTTGCTCATCGTGGATGACGAGCCCCAGCTGTTCGACACCCCCGGGTCGCGAGGTGCGGCGTCGGGCGGCTCCCTCGCCGACGCCACCCATGCCTCGGCGCCGCTGGCGGTGCGGATGCGTCCGCGCACGCTGGAGGAGCTGGTCGGGCAGGAGCAGCTGCGGGCACCCGGCTCGCCGCTGCGGCAGCTGGTCGAGGGCGACCAGTCGCTCTCGCTCTTGCTCTGGGGGCCGCCGGGCACCGGCAAGACGACGATCGCCTCGATCATCAGCCAGCAGACCGGCCGCCGGTTCGTGGAGGTCTCGGCGGTCTCGGCCGGGGTCAAGGAGGTCCGCGCGGCGATCGACAGCGCGCGTCGCCAGCTGGTCGCGACCGGCGAGGAGACGGTCCTCTTCGTCGACGAGGTGCACCGGTTCAGCAAGGCGCAGCAGGATGCGCTCCTGCCCGGAGTCGAGAACCGTTGGGTGACGCTGGTCGCCGCGACCACGGAGAACCCGTCCTTCAGCGTGATCTCGCCGCTGCTCTCGCGCAGCCTGCTGCTGCGGCTGCAGTCGCTGACCGACGAGGACATCGCGGCCGTGCTGGATCTCGCGGTCACCGACGAGCGCGGCCTCGACGGTGAGCTGGAGCTCGCCGAGGAGGCGCGCGAGCACATCGTGCGCCTCGCCGGCGGCGACGCGCGCCGTTCGCTGACCTACCTGGAGGCGGCCGCCGGTGCGGCCCGGGCCCAGGGCAGCACCACCATCGACGTCGGGACGGCCGAGACGGCGGCCGACCAGGCGGCGGTCCGCTACGACCGCGACGGCGACCAGCACTATGACGTCGTCAGTGCCTTCATCAAGTCGGTCCGGGGCTCCGACGCGGACGCCGCGCTGCACTACCTGGCCCGGATGATCGAGGCCGGCGAGGACCCCCGCTTCATCACTCGACGGCTGATGATCCTGGCCAGCGAGGACATCGGCCTGGCCGACCCGACCGCGCTCACCACCGCGGTCGCCGCGGCGCAGACCGTACAGCTGATCGGCATGCCCGAGGCCCAGCTCACCCTGGCTCATGCCACCATCGCGCTCGCCGTGGCCCCGAAGTCGAACGCCGTCACGACCGCGATCTCCGAGGCGATCGGCGACGTCCGGGCCGGCAAGATCGGGCAGGTGCCGCCGCACCTGCGCGATGCCCACTACGCCGGAGCCAAGGCGCTGGGGCACGGCAAGGGCTACGTCTACAGCCACGACGCGCCGTTCGGCATCGCCGAGCAGCAGTACGCCCCCGACGTCGTCCTCGACGCCGCCTACTACCGGCCGACCGAGTTCGGCGCGGAGGCCGCCGTCAAGCAGCGGTGGGAGCGGGTACGCCGCATCATCCGCGGCCCCGCGAGCAAGTAGGCTTGCTCGTCGTGACCAACGAGCTCGTCGTCCCGGCCTGGCTGGCCGCGTTGACCGCTGTCGCCGTCCTGGCGCTCGCGGTCGCCGCGCTCCGGCTGTCCCGGTCCGCGCGCCAGGCCCGCAGTCACACGGAGGCGCTGCTCGCGGCGGCCGCCCAGGACGCCGACGCGCTGCGTGAGCAGCTGGCCGGCATCGAGGCGGAGCTGCAGGAGAGGCAGGAGCTCGCCGGCCGCCGGGAGCGGACACCGGTCGCGATGGTCGACGACCGGGAGTACGTCATCACCGACCTGGGCCAGGAGAACGGGCCGCGGGTCCCGGCGCGGGTCGTCCCCGCCCCGATGTTCGCCGACATCCTGCTCCGGGAGAGTGTCATCAAGACAGCAGCCCTGGCCGCGGGCCTGCGCCGCGCGCTGTCGCCGGAGGTCCGCAACCGGATCCGGTTCGAGATGAAGCGCGAGGTGAAGCGCTCCCGCAAGGAGCGTCGCCTCGTGCTCAAGGCCGCCCGCCGTGACTGGGAGGACCGTCAGCGCTCCGCCGTCCGGACGGATGTCGAGGTGCCGTCGTGAAGGCGGGCGTCTGGTTCGCCGCCGGCGCGGCCGCCGGCGTCTACGGCATGGTCCGGGCGCGGCGCCTCGCCGAGGCGTTCACCCCGGACGGCATGCGCGACCGGATCGGGGCCGCGTTCCTCGGTGCCCGGCTGCTCGGCGAGGAGGTCGCGCGCGGGCAGGCCGAGGCCGAGATCCACCTGCGCCAGCGCTTCGACGGTGCCGACGCCGGACCACCCCAGCTGACCAACCCCACCACCACATCCAGCAGAGAAGGCACCCGTTGAACGACCAGCACCTGAGCAGCGCGGAGATCCGCAACCGGTTCCTCGCCCACTTCGAGGCGCGTGGCCACACGGTGGTCCCGTCCGCCTCGCTGCTGCTGGACGACCCGAACCTGCTCTTCGTCAACGCCGGCATGGTGCCCTTCAAGCCCTACTTCCTGGGCCAGGAGACGCCGCCCTTCCAGCGCGCGACCAGCGTGCAGAAGTGCGTGCGCACCCTCGACATCGAGGAGGTCGGCAAGACGACCCGGCACGGCACGTTCTTCCAGATGAACGGCAACTTCTCCTTCGGCGACTACTTCAAGGAAGGCGCCATCCAGTACGCCTGGGAGCTGATCACCAACGCCCAGGCCGACGGCGGGTTCGGCTTCGATCCCGACAAGATCTGGGTCACCGTGCTGCCCGACGACGCCGAGGCACGTGACGCGTGGAAGCGGATCGCGGGCCTGCCCGAGGAGCGGATCCAGCCGCGCGGCCTCAAGGACAACTACTGGAACATGGGCGTCCCCGGGCCGGGCGGTCCGTGCAGCGAGATCTACGTCGACCGCGGCCCCGAGTTCGGTCCGGACGGCGGTCCCGAGGCCGACGAGGACCGCTTCCTGGAGATCTGGAACCTGGTCTTCATGCAGGAGGAGCTCAGCGCCGTCCGCGCCAAGGACGACTTCGACATCGCCGGACCGCTGCCGAGCAGGAACATCGACACCGGCATGGGCCTGGAGCGGGTCGCGTACCTGCTGCAGGACAAGCACAACATGTACGAGATCGACACCATCTTCCCGGTGATCGAGAAGGCCATGGAGCTGTCCGGGAAGAAGTACGGCGCGGCCGGTCCCAACAACACGGCCGGGCATCTCGACGACGTCAGGTTCAGGGTGGTCGCCGACCACGTGCGCAGCTCGCTCATGCTCATCGGCGACGGCGTCACGCCGGGCAACGAGGGCCGCGGCTACGTGCTGCGCCGCCTGCTGCGCCGCGCGGTGCGCAACATGCGCCTGCTGGGCTACCAGGACCCGTCGCTGCCCGAGCTGCTCCCGGTGTCCCGCGACAAGATGGGGGAGAGCTATCCCGAGCTGGTCTCCGGGTGGGACCGGATCGCCCAGGTGGCGTACGCCGAGGAGGAGGCGTTCCGCAAGACGCTCCAGGCCGGCACCCAGATCTTCGACCTCGCCGCCGGCGAGGTGAAGGAGGCCGGTGCCAGCACGATCCCCGGTGACAAGGCGTTCGCGCTCCACGACACCTTCGGGTTCCCGATCGACCTCACCCTCGAGATGGCGGCCGAGGCGGGCCTCTCCGTCGACGAGCGGGGCTTCCGGCAGCTGATGGCCGAGCAGCGTGAGCGGGCCAAGGCCGACGCGCGCGCCAAGAAGGGCCAGCACGCCGACACCGCGGTCTACCGCGACATCCTCGACGCCAACGGCCCGACCGAGTGGCTGGCCTACGAGACCCTCGAGACCGAGTCCCGGCCGCTGGCGCTGCTGCGCGAGGGGGCCGCCGTGCCCGTCCTTGGCGGCGGCGAGATCGGCGAGCTGGTGCTGGACCGCACGCCCTTCTACGCCGAGTCCGGTGGCCAGGTGGCCGACGCCGGCGTCATCGAGTTCGAGGGCGGCACCGTCGAGGTGCTCGACGTCCAGCGCCCGGTCCGGGGACTCGTGGTGCACCAGGTCCGCGTCGTCGACGGCGAGCTGCCCGCGGACGCGAGACTGCTGCACGCGAAGGTCGACCCGCAGTGGCGCATCGGTGCCCGCCAGGCGCACTCCGGCACCCACATCGTGCACGCCGCGCTGCGCGAGGTGCTCGGGCCCACCGCCCTGCAGTCCGGCTCCTACAACCGGCCGGGCTACCTGCGCCTCGACTTCGGCTGGCTGAACGCCCTCTCACCCGAGCAGGTCCGTGAGATCGAGCAGGTCTCCAACAACGCCCTGCGCGCCGACCTGCCGGTCGGCTGGCAGTACATGACGCTCGGCGAGGCCAAGGACTGGGGCGCGATCGCCCTGTTCGGCGAGACCTACGACGACCAGAAGGTCCGTGTCGTCGAGATCGGCGGGCCCTGGTCCCGCGAGCTCTGCGGCGGCACCCACGTCGAGCACTCCAGCCAGGTCGGCACCGTCGTCGTCACCGGCGAGGCGTCGGTCGGCTCCGGGAACCGCCGCATCGAGGCACTCACCGGCGTCGAGGGCTTCGCCTACCTCGCCCGCGAGCGTGACGTCGTCGGTCAGCTCTCCACGCTGCTCAAGACCCAGCCCGGCGACCTCGTCGGCCGGGTCGGCGACCTGGTGGAGCGGCTCAAGCAGACCGAGAAGGAGATGGAGAGGATCCGTCTCGCCCAGCTCCTGTCCGGTGGCGCGGCCCTCGCCGACGGGGCGACCGACGTCAACGGCGTCCGCCTCGTCGCCCAGCGCCTCGACGGTGCCGGTGGCGGCGACGTGCGCACCCTCGCGACCGACGTGCGGGCCCGCCTCGCCGGCGACGCGCCGGCGGTCGTGGTCCTCGTCGGGGCTGCCGACGGCAAGGCGGCGATCGTGGCGGCCCTCAACGACGCGGCGCAGGCACGCGGTCTCGCGGCCGGCGACCTGGTCCGCGCCGCGGCACCCTTCCTCGACGGCAAGGGCGGGGGCAAGGCCGACCTGGCGCAGGGCGGCGGGACCGACGTGACCCGGATCGACGAGGCACTGGCCGCCGTGACGGCCGCGGTGGCACAGGGATAGCGGCCTGATGCGCCGCGGCGTCCGCCTCGGCGTCGATCCGGGGGACGCCCGGATCGGCGTCGCCCGCAGCGACCCGTCCGGGATCCTCGCCACGCCGGTCGAGACGGTCCGGCGCGGCAAGGGGGACCTGCGCCGGATCCACCAGATCCTGAGGGCCGAGGGGGCCGTCGAGGTGATCGTCGGGCTGCCCCGCTCGCTCTCCGGGAGAGAGGGCCCGGCGGCCGTGAAGACCCGCGAGTTCGCCGCGCGGCTGGCGCGCCGCCTGGCGCCGGTCCCTGTGCGCCTGGTCGACGAACGGCTCACCACGGTCACGGCGGAGGCTATGCTGCGCGACCAGCGCAAGGGCGCGAAGCGACGCGCTGTGGTCGACCAGGTCGCGGCCGTCGTCATCCTGCAGCAGGCGCTGGATGCCGAACGTGCCACCGACACCCCTCCGGGGGAGCTGGTGACGCCCCCCACGGACGAGGAGACGCATGACTGAGCAGCCGCCGATGGAGCCCGTCGAGCCCGGTGAGGACCTCGGCCTGCTCCCCGGTACGCCGGCCGGCGGGCGCCGCCGTGCCGCCAAGTCGCGACGGGGCGGCTGTCTGCCGATCCTGCTCGTGGTGGTGCTCTTCTGCGGCCTCGTCGCGTGGTTCGCGCGGGGCGCGATCTCCGACGTCAAGGACATGTTCGCCGGGCCCGAGGACTTCTCCGGACCCGGCAGCGGTGAGGTCACCTTCGTGATCGACCCCGGCCAGACCGTGGGCTCGATGGGTGCCGAGCTCGAGGACCTCGGTGTCGTCGCCTCCGGCGAGGCGTTCGTCGACGCCGCGGCCAAGAACGACCGGTCCACGCGGATCCAGGCCGGCACCTACCTGCTCAAGAGCGAGATGAAGGCCGCCGACGTCGTGGCCATCCTCGTCGACCCGGCCAATGTGTCGACCGAGACGGTCACCGTCCCGGAGGGGCTGCGCGTCGTCGACATCGTGGACGTGCTGGCGAAGAAGACCGACTTCACCAAGAAGGACCTGAACGCGGCGCTGCGGAGTCCCGACCTCGGACTGCCCGACTACGCCGGCGGCAATCCCGAGGGCTACCTGTTCCCCGCGACCTACACGATCAGTCCCAACGACACCGCCGCCGGCTTCCTGAAGGCGATGGTCGACCGGTGGAAGCAGGCGGCCGACGACGCCGGTCTCGACGCGGCCGCCGAGCGTCTCGGCTACACGCCGCACGAGCTGATGACCATCGCCTCGCTGGTGCAGGTGGAGGGCAAGACCGCCGACGACATGGCGAAGATCGCGCGGGTGATCCTCAACCGGGTCGAGAACCCCGGGACGGCGGGCCAGGTCGGACGCCTGCAGATCGACGCCTCCGTCGACTACGCGCTCGGTCGCAAGCTCACCGTCGGGCTGACCCAGGCCGAGCGGGAGGACACCGACTCGCCCTACAACACCTTCCGGGTGGTCGGGCTCCCCCCGGGTCCGATCAGTGCCCCCGGCGACGACGCCATCACGGCGGCGATGAACCCGACCGAGGGCGACTGGTACTACTACGTCACGGTCAACCTGCGCACCGGCGAGACGAAGTTCGCGACGACCTACGACGAGTTCCTCACCTACACCAACGAGCTGCGCGACTACTGCGCGAACGAGTCCGAGGGCGCCTGCTAGTGGTCAAGGCTGAGCCGGCCCGCTGCGCCGTGGTCGGCGACCCGGTGGCGCACTCGCTGTCGCCGACCCTGCACCGGGCCGGGTACGCCGCGCTCGGCATCGCGGCGGCGTACGACGCCGTCCGGGTGCCGTCCGGGGAGCTGGCCGGCTTCGTGGCCGGTCTGGGGCCGCAGTGGCGGGGTCTGTCGGTCACCGCGCCGCTGAAGCGGGAGGCGCTGGCGCTGGCCGACGAGGTGTCCGAGGTCGCGCGGCTCGCCGGGGGGGCCAACACCCTCGTCCGGACGGTCGACGGCTGGTTCGCCGACAACACCGACGTGCCGGGTGCGGTCGCCGCGATCCGGGAGCGGTTCGCCGGCCCGAGCCACCTGGCCACGATCCTCGGGGGTGGCGCGACCGCCGCCAGCGTCGGGCTGGCGCTGGCCGACCTCGGCATCGGCCGGATCGTCGTCGCGGCGCGCAACCCCGACAAGGCGACCGAGGCGGTCGAGGCGATCCGGCGGCACCCTGCCCGCCCCGACGTGGTCGTGCTGCCGCTCGACGAGGTCGGCGGGACGGGCGGAGTCCTGGTCTCGACGATCCCCGCTGCGGCCCAGACGCCCGATCTGGTGGCGCGGGTGCAATCGGTCGACGTCGTGTTCGAGGTGACCTACAACGAGTGGCCGACGCCCCTGGTCGCGGCGGCGCTGCGCGCGGGCGCCACGGTGGTCTCGGGGCTCGACCTGCTGGTGCACCAGGCGGTGCTCCAGTTCGGCATGTTCACTGGTCAGGACGGGCCACTCGACGCGATGCGCTCGGCGGGCGAAGCCGCGCTCGCGTCCCGGTAGCGTCACGGCATGCACGTCGTCCCCGCGCTGGTCTGCGCCCTGATCGGAGCCCTGGGCGGACTCCTGGTCCCGTGGCTGATCGCGCAGTGTCCCGAGCCCGACCACGACCCGGCTGAGAATCCCGAGGACTACCCGGACCACGTGCCCTTCGCGCAGCTGGCCCGCCGCCCGGGCCTGCGCATCCGGTCCCTCGTGGCCTGCGCGGTCGCGGCCGGCGTACTCGGCCTGGCGCTCGGCTGGAGCTGGGGCCTGCTGTGGCTGCTCGTCCTCGTGCCGGTCTGCTGTGCGCTGACGGTCATCGACTACGTGACCTGGTACCTCCCCTCGCGGCTGATCCGGCCGGCCTGGCTGGTCACGGGCGTGCTGGTCGCGGTGGCCGCCGTCATCGTGGGCGACGTGTGGGTCGCCGGGTGGGGACTGATCGGGTTCGCGGCGCTCGGCGGCTACTACGGCCTGATGCGCCTGGTCAGCCCGCGGGCGATGGCGGGCGGCGACGTCCGGCTCGGGGCCCTGCTCGGCATCGCGCTGGGGCCCTACGGCACGGGGGTACTGATCGTGTCGGTACTGGCGGCCGCGGTGCTCGGCGTCGTGGCCATGGTGCCGATGCGACGTAGCGGCACCATGATCCGGCGGCGGGTGCCGTACGGGCCGTTCCTCGTCCTCGGCGCGCTGGTCGCCGTGGTGGTGGGACAGGTCCTCAGCGCCTGATCCCACCGTGGGAGACTGGTGCCCATGTTGCGCTGGCTGACTGCGGGGGAGTCCCACGGCCCCTCCCTGGTCGCGATCCTCGAGGGCCTGCCGGCCCACGTCGAGGTGACGACCGAGGACATCTCCGACTCGCTCGCCCGTCGTCGTCTCGGCTACGGCCGCGGGGCGCGGATGAAGTTCGAGGCCGACGAGGTGACCGTCACCGGCGGCGTCCGGCACGGCCGGACCCAGGGCGGCCCGGTCGCGATCCAGGTCGGCAACACCGAGTGGCCCAAGTGGGAGACGGTGATGTCGGCCGACCCGGTCGACCCCGCGATCCTCGAGGCTCAGGCCCGCAACGCCGCGCTGACCCGCCCTCGTCCCGGGCACGCGGACCTCGCGGGCATGCAGAAGTACGACTTCCCCGACGCGCGCCCGATCCTCGAGCGGGCCTCGGCCCGGGAGACCGCGGCCCGGGTCGCGCTGGGCCGCGTCGCGAGCAACTTCCTCGAGCAGGCCACCGGCGCCCGGATCGTCAGCCACGTGCTGGAGATCGGTGGCGTCCGCACCCCGTCGCGCGACCTCCCCGCGCCCGAGGACGTCGTACGCCTCGACGCCGACCCGGTCCGCTGCCTGGACCCGGACGGCTCCAAGCTGATGGTCGAGCGGATCGACCAGGCCCACAAGGACGGGGACACCCTCGGCGGCGTCGTCGAGGTCGTCGTCCACGGGCTGCCGCCCGGCCTGGGATCCCACGTGCACTGGGACCGCCGGCTCGACGCGCGTCTCGCCGGCGCGCTGATGGGCATCCAGGCGATCAAGGGGGTCGAGGTGGGCGACGGCTTCGAGCTCGCCGCGACCCCGGGCTCGCTCGCGCACGACGAGATCGTCGCCACCGACGACGGCCTGCGGCGGTTGTCCGGTCGCTCCGGCGGCACGGAGGGTGGCATGACCACGGGTGAGATCCTGCGCGTGCGCGCCGCGATGAAGCCCATCGCCACCGTCCCCCGGGCACTGCGCACCGTCGACCTCGCCACGGGCGAGGAGGCGGTCGCCCACCACCAGCGCTCCGACGTGTGCGCCGTCCCCGCGGCCGGCATCGTCGCGGAGGCGATGGTGGCGCTCGTGCTCGCCGAGGCCGTGCTGGAGAAGTTCGGGGGCGACTCCGTCCAGGAGACCCGGCGCAACGTGCAGTCCTACCTCGACACGCTCCGGTTCAGGTGAGCGGTGCGGGCGGGCCGCGCGCGGTCCTGATCGGGACCATGGGCGCCGGGAAGACGACCGTCGGCCGTCTGGTCGCGGCAAGCCTCGGCGTCGGGTTCGCCGACAGCGACGAGCTGATCGAGGAGCAGGCCGGCAAGTCGGTCCAGGACATCTTCGTCGAGGACGGCGAGTCGGCCTTCCGGGCGCTCGAGCGCGCCACCGTCGCCCGGGCGCTCGACGAGCACGGCGGAGTGCTGTCTCTGGGGGGCGGTGCCGTCCTCGATCCCGCGACACAGGCGCTGCTCGCCTCCCAGCAGGTCGTGTTCCTGCGCGTCGGGCTCGCCGACGCGGTCAAGCGGGTCGGGCTCGGCACCGGTCGCCCGCTCCTGCTCGGCAACGTCCGCGCCCGGGTCAAGCAGCTCCTCGACGAGCGCACGCCGGTCTACGAGGGCCTCGCCCGGGTCGTCGTCGACACCGACGGCCGTGAGCCCGCAGTGATCGCGGCCGAGATACTCACCGCCCTCCAGGGAGACCTCGCATGAATCACCTCACCGTCATCCCGGTGACCACCGCGGCGCCGTACGACGTCGTGGTCGGCCACGGCATCCTCGACCGCCTCCGCGGCCTGCTCCCCGCGGGCGTCCAGCGGGTAGCGATCATCACGCCGGAGTCGCTGGAGGACCTGCTCGAGCCCTTCGCCGACCTGCTCGAGGGCCTCGACGTCATCGTGCTGCAGGTACCCGACGGCGAGGAGGCGAAGAACTGGGAGGTCGCCGCGGCCTGCTGGGAGTCGCTCGGCGAGGAGGGCTTCACCCGCTCCGACGCCGTCGTCACCCTCGGCGGCGGTGCGACCACCGACCTCGGCGGGTTCGTGGCCGCCACCTGGCTGCGGGGTGTCGCTGTCATCCACATCCCGACGACCGTGCTGGGCATGGTCGATGCGGCGGTCGGCGGCAAGACCGGCATCAACACCCCGGCCGGCAAGAACCTGGTCGGCTCCTTCCACGAGCCGGCCGGCGTGCTCTGCGACCTCGCACTGCTCGCCACGCTGCCGCGCGCCGAGGTCGTCGCCGGGCTCGGCGAGGTCGTGAAGTGCGGCTTCATCGCCGACCCGCGGATCCTCGAGCTCGTCGAGTCCACCGAGCCGTCGGACCTCACGGCGGACTCGCCGGTGCTGCGGGAGCTGGTCGAGCGGGCGATCCGGGTGAAGGCAGACGTCGTCGCCGGCGACCTCAGGGAGACCGGGGGAGTCGACGGTCACCCCGGCCGTGAGGTCCTCAACTACGGCCACACCCTGGCCCACGCGATCGAGCGGGCCACCGACTACTCCATCCGCCACGGCGAGGCGGTCGCCCTGGGCTGCGTGTACGTCGCCGAGCTGGCCGCCCGCGCCGGCGGACTGTCGCCCGAGCTGGTGGCCCGCCACCGCACGGCGTTCGGCAAGGTCGGGCTGCCGACGTCGTGGGACGGGGCCGACTTCGAGACGCTGCTGGCGACGATGCGGGTGGACAAGAAGGCCCGCGGCAACCAGCTGCGCTTCGTCGTCCTCGAGGACCTCGCCCGGCCGGTCGTGCTGGCCGGGCCCTCCGAGGAGGACCTGCGCGCGGCGTACTCCGCACTGTCGGACCGGCAAGGATCCTGACCATGGGCAAGCAAGACGTCTACGTCCTCAACGGACCCAATCTCGGCCGGCTGGGGCGCCGCCAGCCCGAGATCTACGGGAGCACGACCCACTTCGACCTCCAGGATCGCCTGATGCCGGCGTGGGGCAAGGAGCTGGGCCTCAAGATCCACTTCTCGCAGACCAACCACGAGGGCGAGATGCTCGACTGGCTCAACAACGCGGCCGACCGCGACTGGCCGGTGGTGCTCAACGCAGGTGCCTGGACCCACTACTCCTACGCCCTCTACGACGCCTGCGCGCAGCTCACCGCCCCGCTCGTGGAGGTCCACATCAGCGCCCCGTCCAAGCGGCCGGAGGTGTTCCGGCACACCTCGCTGGTCACGCCGCATGCGGCGAAGGTGATCGAGGGCGAGGGCATCGACGGCTACCGGCAGGCGCTCGAATTCATCGCAGCGCGGGGCGCGCACTAGACTCGTCTGCTGGCCCCGTGTGCCCCCGCTGAGGCGGCGCCGCGGCCACCCGATCTTGGACATCTGCAGAGAAGGCTGACGCATGGCAACGACGAACGACCTCAAGAACGGCATGGTTCTCAACCTGGAGGGCCAGCTCTGGCAGGTGGTGGAGTTCCAGCACGTGAAGCCGGGCAAGGGTCCCGCGTTCGTCCGCACCAAGCTCAAGCACGTCGAGTCCGGCAAGAACGTCGACAAGACCTTCAACGCCGGCACCAAGGTCGAGACCGCCACGGTCGACCGCCGCTCGTTCCAGTACCTCTACAACGACGGCACCAACTTCGTCTTCATGGACGTGCAGGACTACGACCAGGTCGAGGTGGAGCCCGGCATCGTCGGCACCGCCGCCGGCTTCCTCCTGGAGAACCAGGAGGTCATCCTCGCCACCAACGAGGGCCGCGTCCTCTTCATCGAGATGCCCGCCTCGGTCGAGCTCCTCGTCTCCTACACCGAGCCTGGTGTCGTCGGCGACTCCGCCACCGGCCGCACCAAGCCCGCCACGCTCGAGACCGGTGCCGAGATCCAGGTGCCGCTGTTCATCGATCAGGGCGAGAAGATCAAGGTCGACACCCGCGACGGCGGTTCGTACCTCTCCCGCGTGAAGGGCTGATCCACCTCGTGGGAGCCCGGACCAAGGCCCGCAAGCGCGCCCTCGACGTCCTGTACGCCGCCGACCTGCGCGGCGAGACGGGCGTCGAGGCGCTCGCGCGGGTCGCCGCCGAGGGCGAAGCCCCGGCGAACCCCTACACCGCCGTGATCGTGCGCGGCGTCAGTGAGCGCAACGAGCGGATCGACGAGGTGCTCGAGGAGTTCTCCACGGACTGGAGCCTGGCCCGGATGCCGGCCGTGGACCGCAACGTGCTCCGGATCGGCGTGTGGGAGCTGCTCTGGGCCGACGACGTGCCCGACACGGTCGCCGTCACCGAGGCGATGGGCCTCGTGCGGGAGCTGTCGACCGACGACTCGCCGGCCTTCGTCAACGGCGTGCTCGGCGCGATCCAGCGCCAGAAGGCCACGCTGGTCTGAAGTGTTGCGGTTTGGTCCCAAACCGCAACGAATTGGCTCCCAGACGTGCAGTCTCTGCCCAATCAACGACCCACGGGTCGGCGTCGGACGGACGACGTACGAGCGATCACGTCGCGTTGTTCGGTCTGTTGATCGCGGCCGGGTAGGTCGTTCGGGGATCCGGGGAGTACCCCTAGAGCGCCGCCGCCATGGCCGCGCACGCCCGCAGCCACGACCTCCGGGTCTCCTGGGACAGCTCGGCGTAGGGCACCACCGAACCGGAGACGAGGACGGGGTCGTAGGGGACCCGGTAGACGCCACGGGTCCGCTGCTCGTAGACCTGGACCAGGTCACGGGCGAGCGCCTCGTCCACCTTGGGACTGGGGTCGGAGAGGACGGTGATGGTCTTGTACTTGAGGTTCTCGTGGCCGGCGTCCTGGAGGGCGTCGAGCATCCACAGGCCGCTGTAGCCGGTGTCCTCGCGGACCGTGCTGGTCACGACCAGGAGGTCGGCGGCGTCGGCGGCGGCGAGCCAGTTCTCGGCACGCAGGTTGTTGCCGGTGTCGATCAGCAGGATCCGGTAGAAGCGCTCGAGCAGGGCGTGGACCTCGCTGAAGTCCTTCGCGTGGATGACCCCGGTGACGTCGGGGCGCTCGTCGGAGGCGAGGACGTCGAAGTGGGCGTCGCCCTGCGAGCGGACGAAGGCGCCGAGGTCGCCGATCCGGGACTGGTAGACGTCCTTGAACCGGCCGAGGTCGTCGAGCAGCTCGCGGGTGGTGTTGCGGTGGGTGCTGCGAGCGCCGCGGATCCCCAGCGTGCCGCGCGTCTCGTTGTTGTCCCAGCCGATCACGCCGCCACCGCGGACCGTGCCGAACGTGTAGCCGGCCGCCAGGACGCCGGTGGTCTTCGCCGCGCCGCCCTTGGGATTGACGAACGCGATCGTCCGCGGGCCGTCGAAGTCCTTCTGGATCGCTGCCCGGTCCGCCTCGTAGGCCCGCTCCCTCACGCCCATCGCCGGCTTGAGCAGGCCGCCACTCCAGCGGCGTACCCGCCCGCGCCAGCCCCAGGTCGCCGCGCCGAAGGTCAGCTCCTGGTCACGCCGGTCGAGGAAGTCGGTGGCGGTCATGAACCGTCGCGGCTCGGCCGGTGGCACGGCGACCGGTGGCGCGCTCGGCGGCGGTCCACTCGGCGGCGGGCCACTCGGGGGCGGGCCGACCGGAGCCGGTGCCCCCGCGTGCAGGCCGCGGACCGCCGTGTGCTCGTCCGCCGGTGCCACGGCGACCGGGGGCGAGACCGGCGGCGACACCGGTGGGGGTGTGGACGGGGGCGTCGGACGCTCACCGAGCGGATCGGTGAGCGGATCGAACAAGGGATCGGTCGACGAGTGACTCACGATTACCTCCGAGATAGGCAGCGCTCGCCCGCCAACCTACCCCGGTCCCGCGGCGTCAGGACACGTCCGACAGTGCCGTCTCGATCGCCCTGTGGAAGGTGGGGTACGCGAAGTGCATCCCCCGCAGCGTCGCGAGCGGGACCTCGGCGTGCACGGCCGTCACGAGCATCCCGACGATCTCGCCGCCGGCCGGCCCGACGGCGGTCGCGCCGACCAGCACGCCGCGGTCCAGGTCGGCCACGACCTTGATCAGCCCGTCGTTGCCGACCTGGTGGATCCAACCGCGGCTCGACTCCGGCAGCGCTGCCGTGCCGACCCCCACACGTAGCCCGGCACGACGGGCCTGGTCCTCGCTCAGGCCGACCGAGCCGACCTCGGGGTCGGTGAACGTCGCGCGGGACACGGCGCGGTAGTCGGCCCACGGCCCGTCCTCGCCGGAGAGGTCGCGGATCGCGACGTTCGCCTGGTACATCGACATGTGCGTGAACGCGCCCTTGCCGGTGATGTCGCCGATCGCCCACAGGCCCTCGGCCCCCGCGACCCGCATCCGCTCGTCGACGTCGATCGAGCGGACGGCCGGGTCGACGCCGACGGTGTCGAGCCCCACGTCACCGAGGTTGGTACGACGCCCCGCGGCCACCAGCAGCGTCTGGCTGGCGAGGGACGTCCCGTCGGCGAGGCCGATCCGGAAGGCACCATCGTGGGCGACTGCGGTGACCCCGACCCCGGCCCGGACCGCGATGCCCTCCGCCTCCAGCGCGGCGGCGACCACCGCGCTGGCCTCGGGCTCCTCGGGGCCGAGGATCCGCTCCCCAGCCTCCACGAGGGTGACCTCGACCCCGAACCGGGAGAAGGCCTGGGCCAGCTCGCAGCCGATGGCGCCACCGCCGAGGACGACCAGGCTGGTGGGCAGCTCGCGGAGGCGTACGGCGTCACGGTTGGTCCAGTACGGCGTGTCGGCCAGTCCGTCGATCGGCGGGACGGCCGGCTCGGTGCCGGTGTTGAGGACCACGCCCCGGCGTACGACGATCTCCTGCTCGCCCGCGTCGGTGGCGACCACGACCCGCCCGGGTCCGGCCAGCCGGCCGTGCCCGCGCAGGAACCGCGCGCCGGCCTGCTCCAGCCGCTCGACCGCGACGGCGTCGTCCCAGTCGTCGGTGGCCTCGTCGCGGATCCGGTCTGCCACGGTCGTCCAGTCCGCACGGACGTCCGTCGCGCCGCCCAGCGCCGGCACCCGCCGGGCCTCGGCCAGCGCGTCCGCGGCCCGGATCATCATCTTCGACGGGATGCAGCCGAAGTAGGGACACTCGCCGCCGACCAGGCGGCGGTCGACCCCGATCACGGAGAGTCCGGCCCGCGCCAGCGAGGCGGCGAGGTGCTCACCGCCGGGCCCGAGCCCGATGACGACGACATCGGCTTCCAGCTGGCCTGTCATGGCGCCACCCTGACACACCCGACCTGGCGCGGACCAGCATCAGCGGGCGCCGTCGTTTGGGCACGAACCGCAGTGCCAGGCCGGGAATTGTTGCGGTTTGGGACCAAACCGCATGGCTTCGGGCGGGGGCGGCCCGGATCGGCCCGCCGCGCGCGGGTACCTGGGACGGGATGGCAACCGACGACCGAGAGGAGCCGACCGATGGGTCTCGACGACAAGATGCGCAACCAGGCTGAGGAGAAGGTGGGCGAGGCCAAGGAGGCGGTGGGCAAGGCCACCGACGACGAGGACCTCGAGGCCGAGGGCAAGGTCGACAAGGCCAAGGGCAGTCTGAAGCAGGCCGGCGAGAAGGTGAAGGACGCCTTCAAGTAGGCCTGCGAACGTGTGGGGAGGGGCCCGGGGTCGCCGGGCCCCTCCGGCATGTCCGGCGCTCGAGACGGCCATCGATTGGGCAGAGACCACACGTTCAGGGCCCGACTTGTTGCGGTTTGGGACCAAACCGCAACAAGCGAGCCCACCAGCGGCGCGCCGACCCGGTTCGCCCCGGACGACCGGGAGCCGGTAGAGTCCGGCCTGTTCGACATCCTTTAACGAGCCGTCCTGTGAGGCGGAGAAGGAGGGTCATTCAGTCTTGCCTGCACAGCAGACCCCGAAGGCTCACGATGGCACCGCCAGCGGACGCGTCGTTCTCGACGCCGGCGACATCAGCCGGGCGCTGATCCGCATCTCCCACGAGATCCTCGAGCGCAACAAGGGCGCCGAGGATCTTCTGCTTCTCGGGCTCCACACGCGCGGCGTGCCGCTCGCCCGACGACTGGCGGAGAACATCGCCGCCGTCGAGGGTACGACGGTCGCGACCGGTGAGCTCGACGTCACGATGTACCGCGACGACCTGCGGTCCCACCCCACCCGGGCGCCACATCGCACACAGGTGCCGGCCGGCGGTGTCGACGGCAAGACCGTCGTGCTGGTCGACGACGTGCTCTACAGCGGGCGCACGATCCGGGCCGCGCTGGACGCGCTGTCGGACCTGGGCCGGCCGGCCGTCGTACGGCTGGCGGTGCTGGTGGACCGCGGCCACCGGGAGCTCCCGATCCGGGCCGACCACGTCGGCAAGAACCTGCCGACCGCGCGCAGCGAGCGGGTGAGCCTGCGGCTGGTCGAGACCGACGGCGAGGACGAGGTGCGGATCGCATGACCAGGCACCTCCTCAGCATCGACGACCTGAGCACCGCTGACATCGAGCAGATCTTCACCACCGCGGCCGAGATGCACGACGTCCAGCAGCGGGAGGTCAAGAAGCTCCCGGCGCTGCGCGGCCGCACGGTCATCAACCTCTTCTTCGAGGACTCCACCCGTACCCGCTCCAGCTTCGAGATCGCCGGCAAGTGGCTCTCCGCCGACGTGATCAACCTGTCCGCCAAGGGCAGCAGCGCGAGCAAGGGCGAGTCACTGCGCGACACCGTGCTGACGGTGACGGCGATGGGCGTCGACGGACTCGTGGTCCGCCACGGCGCCAGCGGCGCGGCCGAGCAGATCAGCCGCTGGATCGACGTCCCGGTGATCAACGCCGGCGACGGCACGCACGAGCATCCGACGCAGGCACTGCTCGACGGCTACACGCTGACCCGCAAGCTCGGCTCGCTCGAGGGCAAGCACGTCGCGATCGTTGGCGACCTGACGCACAGCCGGGTCTTCCGCAGCAACATCAAGTGCCTGGCCAAGCTCGGTGCCACCGTCACCGCGGTGGCGCCGCCGACGCTCATGCCGGCCGGCGTGGGGGACTGGTCCAGGACGGCGGGCTTCGCGACGTCGTACGACCTCGACGCGGTGCTCCCCGAAGCCGACGCGGTGATGATGCTCCGCGTCCAGCGCGAGCGGATGAGCGGCGGGTTCTTCCCGACGGCGCGCGAGTACACCGTCGGCTACGGCCTGACCCGCGACCGGCTCGCTGTGCTGAAGCCGGGGACGCCGATCCTGCACCCCGGACCGATGAACCGCGGCCTGGAGATCTCCGCGGACGCCGCCGACGCCATCGACTCGGTCGTGCTCGACCAGGTCTCCGCCGGCGTCGCCGTCCGCATGTCCGTGCTCTACCACCTGCTGGCGGGGGAGGAGACCAAGTGACCGCCTCGATCCTCATCAAGGGTGCCACCCTGCCCGACGGTACGACGACCGACGTCCTCGTGCAGGACGGCACCGTCACCGAGCTCGGCACGCTCGCCACCAAGGCCGAGCGCACCATCGAGGCCGACGGACTGCGGCTGCTGCCGGGCCTCGTCGACCTGCACACCCACCTGCGCGAGCCCGGTCGGGAGGACGCGGAGACGGTGCTCACCGGCTCCCGCGCGGCGGCGGTGGGCGGCTACACCGCCGTCCTCGCGATGGCGAACACCAGCCCGGTGACCGACACGGCCGAGGCGGCCGAGCGCGTCCTCGACCTGGGCCGCGCGGCCGGCCTGGTCGACGTCCAGCCGGTCGGCGCGGTGACCAAGGGCCTGGCCGGCGAGGAGCTCGCCGAGCTCGGCCTGATGGCGCGCAGCCGGGCCAAGGTGCGGGTGTTCTCCGACGACGGCAGGTGCGTCCACGACCCGCGGGTGATGCGCCGCGCGCTGGAGTACGTCAAGGCGTTCGGCGGCGTGGTCAGCCAGCACAGCCAGGACCCGTCGCTGGCGGGCCCCACTGCGTGCTGCCACGAGGGCGAGCTCTCCGGTCAGCTCGGCCTGCCAGGCTGGCCGGGCGTCGCCGAGGAGATCATCGTCGCGCGCGACGTGATGCTGGCCCGCCACACAAGCAGCCGGGTCCACGTCGCGCACGTCTCGACAGCCGGCAGCGTCGAGGTGGTCCGCTGGGCCAAGGCCCAGGGCATCGACGTGACGGCCGAGGTGACCCCGCACCACCTGCTGCTCACCACCGACCTGCTCACCGGCTACGACCCGACGTTCAAGGTCAACCCGCCGTTGCGTCCCGACGAGGACGTCCAGGCGCTGCGCGCGGCGCTGGCCGACGGCACGATCGACGCGGTCGCCACCGACCACGCGCCGCACGCGCGGCACGACAAGGAGCA
Source organism: Nocardioides carbamazepini (assembly GCF_024614185.1). Lineage (GTDB taxonomy): Bacteria > Actinomycetota > Actinomycetes > Propionibacteriales > Nocardioidaceae > Nocardioides > Nocardioides carbamazepini. The sequence continues at coordinate 219,439 of NZ_JAHTLF010000015.1, read as the reverse complement.
CGCGTTCGTGGACGCGGCGTTCGGCATGCTCGGCCTCGAGACCGCACTCCCCGTCGTCACGACCGTGATGGTCGAGAACGGCCTGCTCGACTGGGCCGGCGTGGCCCGCGTGATGAGCGCGAGCCCTGCCCGGATCGCCGGGCTGGACGGCGCGCACGGCCGCCCGATCGCCGTCGGCGAGCCCGCCAACCTGACCCTCGTCGACCCGGCCGCGAAGGTCGTCGTCGACCGCGCCGCCAGCGTCTCGCTGAGTCGCAACAACCCCTGGCACGACCACTTGCTGACCGGTCGCGTCGTCGCCACGCTCCTGCGCGGCACGCCGACCGTCCTGGAAGGAGCGCTCGCATGAGCACCCCCGCACTGCTCGTCCTCGAGGACGGCCGCACATTCCGCGGCGAGGCCTACGGCGCCGAGGGGGAGACCTTCGGCGAGGCCGTCTTCAACACCGGCATGACCGGCTACCAGGAGACGCTCACCGACCCGTCGTACCACCAGCAGGTGGTCGTGATGACGGCTCCGCACATCGGCAACACCGGCGTCAACGACGAGGACCCGGAGTCCAAGCGCATCTGGGTCGCCGGGTACGTCGTCCGCGAGCCCGCGCGCATCCCCAGCAACTGGCGCTCGCGCCGCTCGCTGGACGACGAGCTCAAGGCTCAGGGCGTCGTCGGGATCTCCGGGATCGACACCCGTGCCCTCACCCGCCACCTGCGCGAGCGGGGCGCCATGCGGGTCGGCATCTCCACGGTCGAGACCGACCCCGAGGCGCTGCTCGCCAAGGTCAAGGCGTCCGCCGAGATGTCGGGCGCCAACCTGTCCGAGGCGGTCTCCACCAGCGAGGCCTACGTCGTGGCGGCGCAGGGCGAGAAGCGGTTCACCGTGGCCGCCCTCGACCTCGGCATCAAGGACATGACCCCGCAGCGGATGAGCGAGCGCGGCATCGAGGTGCACGTCCTGCCCGCCACGGCGAGCATCGACGACGTGCTGGCCGTCGGCGACAACGGCCCCGACGGCCTGTTCTTCTCCAACGGCCCCGGCGACCCGGCGGCCACGACCGGCCAGGTCGCGCTGCTCCGGCAGGCGCTGGAGCGCGAGCTGCCCTACTTCGGCATCTGCTTCGGCAACCAGCTCTTCGGCCGCGCCCTCGGCTTCGGCACCTACAAGCTGAAGTACGGTCACCGCGGCATCAACCAGCCGGTGATGGACCTGACCACCCGCAAGGTCGAGGTCACCGCGCACAACCACGGGTTCGCGGTCGACGCCCCGCGCGACACCCCCACCGAGACGCCGTACGGCGTCGCCACGGTCAGCCACGTCTGCCTCAACGACGACGTCGTGGAGGGCCTCGAGCTGCGCACCGCGGAGGGCCGGCTCAAGAGCTTCTCCGTCCAGTACCACCCCGAGGCCGCCGCCGGCCCGCACGACGCGGCGTACCTCTTCGACCGGTTCCTGTCGCTGATGGAGCGCAGCGAGGAACGACCGGAGCGACTGAAGCGACCATCGAACACAGCGCTGCTGGAGCAGGGAGACACGATCTGATGCCGAAGCGCGAAGACATCAAGTCCGTCCTGGTCATCGGCTCCGGGCCGATCGTCATCGGTCAGGCCTGCGAGTTCGACTACTCCGGCACCCAGGCGTGCCGGGTGCTCAAGGAGGAGGGCCTGCGGGTCATCCTGATCAACTCCAACCCGGCCACGATCATGACCGACCCGGAGTTCGCCGACGCGACCTACGTCGAGCCGATCACCCCTGAGTTCGTCGAGAAGATCATCGCCAAGGAGCGCCCCGACGCGATCCTGCCGACCCTGGGCGGCCAGACCGCGCTCAACGCCGCGATCGCGGCCCACGAGAGCGGCGTCCTCGCGAAGTACGACGTCGAGATGATCGGCGCCAGCTTCGAGGCGATCCACCGCGGCGAGAACCGCGAGCTGTTCAACGCGATCGTCGAGAAGGTGGGCGGCGAGGTCGCCCGCTCGTTCGTGTGCCACTCGATGGACGAGGTCGAGAAGGCCGCCGGCGAGCTCGGGTTCCCGGTCGTGGTCCGCCCGTCGTTCACGATGGGCGGCCTCGGCTCCGGCATCGCCTACGACGCCGCCGACCTCCAGCGGATCGCCGGCGCGGGCCTGTCCGCCAGCCCCACCACCGAGGTGCTGATCGAGGAGTCGATCATCGGCTGGAAGGAGTACGAGCTGGAGGTGATGCGCGACAAGGCCGACAACGTCGTCATCATCTGCTCGATCGAGAACTTCGACCCGATGGGCGTCCACACCGGCGACTCGATCACGGTCGCCCCGGCGATGACGCTGACCGACCGCGAGTACCAGCACCTGCGCGACCTGGCCATCGGCATCATCCGCGAGGTCGGCGTCGACACCGGCGGCTGCAACATCCAGTACGCCGTCAACCCCGCCGACGGCCGGGTCATCGTCATCGAGATGAACCCCCGCGTCTCGCGCTCCTCGGCGCTGGCATCGAAGGCGACCGGCTTCCCGATCGCCAAGATCGCCGCCAAGGTCGCGGTCGGCTACACCCTCGACGAGATCCCCAACGACATCACCAAGGAGACCCCGGCCTCCTTCGAGCCGTCCCTCGACTACGTGGTGGTGAAGGTGCCGCGGTTCGCCTTCGAGAAGTTCCCGACCGCCGACCCGACGCTCACGACCCACATGAAGTCGGTCGGCGAGGCGATGGCCATCGGCCGCAGCTTCACCGAGGCGCTCAACAAGGCGCTGCGCTCGCTCGAGGACAAGCACGCGCCCTTCGACTGGGCGGCGCCGCTGGGCGACAAGGCCGTGCTCCTCGAGCAGGTCAAGGTCCCGCACGACGGCCGCCTGCAGGAGGTGATGCAGGCGATCCGCGCCGGCGCCACCCCGGAGGAGGTGCACGACGCCACCAAGATCGACCCCTGGTTCGTCGACCAGCTGTTCCTCATCGACGAGATCGCCCAGCAGGTGGCCGCGACCGACCTCCTCGACGCCGACGCGCTCCGCGTCGCCAAGCGGCACGGCTTCTCCGACGCCCAGATCGCCGCCATCCGTGGGCTGCAGGAGTCGGAGGTGCGGATCGCCCGGCAGACCACCGGGGTGCGGCCGGTCTACAAGACCGTCGACACCTGCGCCGCGGAGTTCGCCGCGCAGACGCCGTACTACTACTCCTCCTACGACGAGGAGACGGAGGTGCAGCCGCGCCCCGAGGGCAAGCAGGCGGTGATCATCCTGGGCTCGGGACCGAACCGGATCGGGCAGGGCATCGAGTTCGACTACTCGTGCGTCCACGCGAGCCTCGCGCTGGCCGAGGCCGGCTACGAGACGATCATGGTCAACTGCAACCCCGAGACCGTCTCCACCGACTACGACACCTCCGACCGGCTCTACTTCGAGCCGCTCACGCTGGAGGACGTGCTCGAGATCTACGAGGCGGAGCGGGCGGCCGGACCGATCGCCGGCGTCATCGCGACCCTCGGCGGCCAGACGCCGCTGGGGCTCGCGCAGGGCCTGCAGGACGCCGGCGTCCCGATCGTGGGCACCAGCCCCGAGGCGATCCACCTCGCCGAGGAGCGCGGCGCCTTCGGGCGGGTGCTGGCCGAGGCCGGGCTCGTCGCGCCGAAGCACGGCACCGCGGTGTCCTTCGCGGACGCCCAGGCGATCGCGCACTCCATCGGCTACCCGGTGCTGGTCCGGCCCTCGTACGTGCTCGGCGGGCGGGGCATGCAGATCGTCTACAGCGACGCCGCGCTCGAGGCCTACATCGAGACGGCCACGGAGATCAGCCCCGACCGGCCGGTGCTGGTCGACCGGTTCATCGACGACGCGGTCGAGATCGACGTCGACGCGCTCTACGACGGCACGGACCTCTTCCTGGGCGGCGTCATGGAGCACATCGAGGAGGCCGGCATCCACTCGGGCGACTCCTCGTGCGCGCTTCCCCCGATCACGCTCGGCAACGCCGAGATCGGCCGCATCCGCGAGGCGACCGAGGCGATCGCCCGGGGCGTCGGCGTGCGCGGCCTGATCAACATCCAGTTCGCGCTGGGGGCCGACGTGCTCTACGTCATCGAGGCCAACCCGCGCGCGTCCCGCACGGTGCCCTTCGTCTCCAAGGCGACCGGCACCCAGCTCGCCAAGGCCGCGGCGCGGCTGATGCTCGGGGAGTCGATCGCCCAGCTGCGTGCCGGCGGGGTGCTCCCGGCCGAGGGCGACGGTGGCACCCTGCCCGCCGACGCGCCGATCGCGGTGAAGGAGGCGGTGCTGCCGTTCAACCGGTTCCGCACCAAGGACGGCCAGTTCGTCGACACCGTGCTCGGCCCGGAGATGAAGTCGACCGGCGAGGTGATGGGCTTCGATGCCGACTTCGGCACGGCGTTCAGCAAGTCGCAGGCCGCGGCGTACGGTCCGCTGCCGACGTCGGGCAAGGTCTTCATCTCGATCGCCGACCGCGACAAGCGGACCATGGTGTTCCCGGCCCGGGTGCTCGTCGACTACGGCTTCGAGATCCTCGCCACCCAGGGCACCGCGGAGGTGCTGCGTCGCAACGGCGTCCAGGCGACCGTCGTCCGCAAGCACTTCGAGGGCACCGGCCCGGGCGGCGAGCCGACGGTCGTCCAGATGATCCTGGACGGTGAGATCGACCTGATCGTCAACACCCCGCACGGGGCGACCGGCGGTGGCGACTCCCGGGTCGACGGCTACGAGATCCGCTCGTCGGCGGTGCTCACCGGGACGCCGTGCATCACCACCGTGCAGGGTCTCGCCGCCGCCGTGCAGGGCATCGCCGCCATGCGCGCGGGATCGATCGGTGTGCGCTCGCTGCAGGAGTGGAACCGGGCCGCCGAGGCCGCCCGGTGACGCTCTACGACAAGGTCTTCGACCACGTCCTGGTCCGGATGGGCGCCGAGCGGGCGCACCACCTGACGTACGACGCGCTGCGGGCCGGCGGTCCCGTGCTCTCGCGGATCCCGATCCCGGGCGGCACGCCCGTCCGCGCGATGGGCCTGACCTTCCGCAACCGGCTCGGGCTCGCGCCCGGCTTCGACAAGAACGCCCAGGTCTACGACCGGATGGGCGCGTTCGGGTTCGGCCACGTCGAGATCGGCACGGTCACCGCGCTGGCCCAGCCCGGCAACCCCCGGCCCCGGCTCTTCCGCCTCCCGGAGGACCGGGCGATCGTCAACCGGATGGGCTTCAACAACGACGGGGCCACGGCCGTCGCGGCGCGGCTGGCCACGCGCCGGCGCGGCGACCTGGTGCTCGGGGTCAACATCGGCAAGTCCAAGGTCGTCCCCGACGACGACCAGGCGGCGGTCGAGGCCGACTACGAGACCTCGACCCGGCTGCTCGCCCCCCACGCGGACTATCTCGTTGTCAACGTCAGCTCGCCGAACACGCCGGGGCTGCGCAACCTGCAGGCGGTCGAGAAGCTCGCGCCGCTGCTGGGCCACGTGCGCCGTACCGCCGACGAGGTGACCGCCGCCCCGCTGCCGCTCCTCGTCAAGATCGCCCCCGACCTCTCCGACGACGACGTGCTCGCGGTCGCCGACATGGCGCTCGACCTCGGCCTGGCCGGGATCATCGCGACGAACACGACGATCTCCCGCGAGGGGCTGCGCACTCCGGCGGCGAAGGTCGAGGAGATCGGCGCGGGCGGTCTGTCCGGGGCGCCGCTGACCGAGCGCTCGACCGAGGTGCTCCGCCTGCTCCGCGGCCGGGTCGGCGACCGGCTCACCCTGATCGGCGTCGGCGGCATCGGCACGCCCGAGCAGGCCCGCGCGCGGGTCGCGGCCGGCGCCGACCTGGTGCAGGCCTACAGCGCGCTCATCTACGGTGGCCCGATGTGGCCACGCCGGATCCTGAAAGGTCTGTGAGATGAGCTTCGGGGACTACCAGATCGAGCTCTACCTCGGTGCGCTCGGCGGGGTGCTCCCCGCCCACCCCTTCGACTACGCCGACCTGGAGGCCCGGGCCCTCGCGGCGCTCCCGCCGGAGCTGCGGACCTATGTCGCCGGGGGAGCCGGCGACGAGGCCACCCAGCGGGCCAACGTCGCGGCCTTCCAGCGCTACGCCGTGGTGCCGCGGATGCTGCGCGCGCCGGCCGAGCGCGACCTGTCGGTGGAGCTGTTCGGGCGGACGCTGGCCAGCCCGCTGCTGCTGGCCCCGGTCGGTGTCCTCGGTCTCTGCACGCCCGACCAGCACGGCGACGTCCACGGCGCCGAGGTGGCGGCGGCGACCGGTGTGCCCCTCATCGGGTCGACGCTGATGAGCGACCCGCTCGAGGATGTCGCGGTCGCGGCGGGAGACGCGGGGAGGTGGTTCCAGCTCTACACGCCGAAGAACCGCGACCTCGCCGCCAGCCTCGTGCGGCGCGCCGAGCGGGCCGGCTACGAGGCGATCGTGATCACCCTCGACACGTGGGTGCCCGGCTGGCGACCGCGCGACCTCGCCAGCGGGAACTTCCCCCAGCTGCGCGGGAAGGCGTTGGCCAACTACACCTCCGACCCGGTGTTCCAGGAGATGACCGGCCCGAACCCGGACCCGGGCACCGTCGTGATGACCTGGGTCGGCACCTTCGGGCACCCCGTCACCTGGGACGACCTGCCCTGGCTGCGGTCCCTGACCGACCTGCCGATCCTGCTCAAGGGCATCTGCCATCCCGACGACGCCCGCCGCGCGATCGACGAGGGCGCCGACGGCATCTACTGCTCCAACCACGGCGGCCGGCAGGCCAACGGCGGGGGAGCGGCGCTGGACTGGCTCCCCGACGTCGTGACGGCGGTCGACGGCCGCGCGCCGGTCGTGTTCGACTCCGGCGTGCGCACCGGCGCCGACGTCGTCAAGGCACTCGCCCTCGGTGCCGACGCGGTCGCGATCGGCCGGCCCTACGTCTACGCGCTCGCCCTCGGCGGCGTCCCGGGCGCGATCCACCAGGTCCGCGCCCTGCAGGCCGAGATCGACCTGATCATGGCCGTCGACGGCTATCCCGCCCTGGCCGATCTCGGCCCCGACGCCCTGCGGAGGATCCCCACATGACCTTCGGTGCCCGCCTGTCCTCGGTCGTGGCCGAGCGCGGTCCCTTCTGCGTCGGCATTGACCCTCATGCGAGCCTGCTCCGCGCTTGGGGGTACGACGACGACGTCGCCGGGCTGGAGCGGTTCGCGCTCGGCGCGGTCGAGGCCCTGGCGCCGCACTGCGGCGTCGTGAAGCCGCAGTCCGCCTTCTACGAGCGCTTCGGCAGTCGCGGTGTGGCGGTGCTGGAGCGGGTCATCGCCGAGTCGAGGGCCGCCGGCGCGCTCGTGCTGCTCGACGTCAAGCGCGGCGACATCGGCTCGACGTCGCAGGCCTACGCCGACGCGTACCTCGATCCCGCCTCGCCGCTGGCGTGCGATGCGGTCACGGTGAGCCCGTTCCTCGGCTTCGGCTCGCTGCAGCCCTTCGTGGACACCGCCGTCAAGCACGACGGCGGCCTCTTCGTGCTGGCCGCGACCTCCAACAAGGAGGGGCCGGAGGTGCAGAGCGCCGTCACCGACGGCCGCACGGTCTCGGCGACCGTGCTCGACCATCTGCGCGGGCTCAACGCCGGTGCCGTCCCGCTCGGCTCCTTCGGCGCGGTCGTCGGCGCCACGTTGGCGGACGACCGCGGCCTGGACCTCGCGTTCAACGGCCCGATCCTGGCGCCCGGGTACGGCGAGCAGGGCGGCACGACCGACGACGTCCGCCGGATCTTCGGGGCCAGCGCCGGCAACGTCCTGGCGAGCTCGTCGCGTGGCGTGCTGCGGCTCGGTCCCGACCCGGTGGCGATGCGCGACGCGGTGCTGCGGACCAACGACGAGCTGCGCGCGCTTCGGGGCTGAGCCCCGATGCCGAGCGTGCGCCGTCACCTGCCGCTGCTGCTCCTCGCCGTCGCCGCGGTGCTGGTGGCGGGCTTCCTCGTCGTGCGAGGTGGCGAGGACGATCCCTTCGCCGACTACTGCTCCGAGATCGCCGACCGTCGCGAGGACGTGGGCGCCGCGCTGTCCGCCGGCGAGACGACCGGCCTGCTCAGGGCCCTGCCGAGCTTCGCGGCGCTGGCCGAGGAGTCCCCCGACGACATCCGGGCGGACTGGACGCTCGTCGTCGAGCGGATCGCCGACCTGGAGGAGGCTCTCGACGCCGCCGGGGTCGACCCGGCGACGTACCGTCCCGACGCGCCGCCGTCCGGGCTGGGTGACGACGATCGGACGGCCATCGAGACGGCCGCGGTCCGGCTCGGCTCGCAGGAGACCGCGACCGCGCTGGCCCGGGTCGAGCAGCAGGCACGCGATGTCTGCAAGACGCCGCTGAGCCTGTGACCTCGACGCGGACCGGGCCGCGTTGCCGACGGGGAACCCCTGTGGCTAGATTGGCAGCCGGCTCGCACCCGCCGACCGTCCGACCGAAGGATCTCGCACTCGTGGCTCTGCCTCCCCTGACCCCTGAACAGCGCCAGGCCGCCCTCGAGAAGGCAGCGGCTGCCCGCCGGGAGCGGGCGGAGGTCAAGAACCGGCTGAAGAACTCGGGCGGTTCCATCCGGGACGTGCTGCAGCAGGGCCAGGTCAACGAGGTGATCGGCAAGATGAAGGTCCTCGACCTCCTCCAGTCGGTGCCCGGCCTCGGGAAGGTCCGTGCCCGGCAGGTGATGGAGCGCCTCGGGATCGCCGAGTCGCGCCGGGTCCGCGGGCTCGGCGCCAAGCAGGTCGCCGCGCTCGAGCGCGAGTTCGCCGACCAGTAATGCCGGCACAGCTCTTCGTCCTCGCCGGGCCCACCGCGGTCGGCAAGGGCACGGTCGCGGCTGCGATGCGCGAGCGGCATCCGGAGATCTACCTGTCCGTGTCGAGCACCACGCGTCCGCCGCGGCCCGGCGAGCTCGACGGGGTCCACTACCACTTCGTCTCCGCCGAGGAGTTCGACCGCATGGTCGCCGACGGCCAGATGCTCGAGTGGGCCGTGGTGCACGGGGTCCACCGGTACGGCACGCCGCGCGGACCGGTCGACGCCGCCCTGGCCGCCGGCCGCCCCGCGCTGCTCGAGATCGATCTCCAGGGTGCGCGGCAGGTGCGGACGTCCATGCCGGAGGCGGTCTTCGTCTTCCTCAAGCCCCCGACATGGGAGGAGCTGGTCCGCCGGCTCGTCGGCCGCGGGACCGAGGACGAGGAGGAGCGCGAGCGTCGCCTGGCCACCGCGCGTGAGGAGCTGGCCGCTGAGGCGGAGTTCGACGTGACCATCGTGAACCGCGAAGTTCACGCTGCCGTCGAGGAGTTGGTAGCCTTGATGGTTGATCCCCGCTGATCGACCCGATCGGCGGCCGTTTGTCTTCCGCCCGTCCATCTCTGTGAGGCTTCCTACGTGTCTGCCCCGAACATCGCCGCCGAGGGTGTCACCAACCCTCCCATCGACGACCTGCTGTCCAAGACCGACAGCAAGTACAAGCTGGTGCTCTACAGCGCCAAGCGCGCGCGGCAGATCAACGCCTACTACTCGCAGCTCGGTGAGGGCCTGCTCGAGTACGTCGGCCCGCTCGTGGAGACCCACGTCCAGGAGAAGCCCCTCTCGATCGCGCTGCGCGAGATCAACGAGGACCTGCTGACCTGCGAGGACATCGACCCCGCCGAGCTCGCCGCCGAGCAGGCCGCCGCGGCCGCTGCCGCGGTCGCCACCGAGGCCCCGGTCGCCGACGCCGAGTGATCTGACGCCCTCCATGTCCGGCCGCAGGGTGGTGCTCGGCGTCTCGGGCGGCATCGCCGCCTACAAGGCATGCGAGCTGCTGCGGCGGCTCACGGAGTCCGGGCACGACGTGACCGTCGTGCCGACGGCCGCGGCGCTGGAGTTCGTCGGTGCCCCCACCTGGGCGGCGCTGTCGGGCAAGCCGGTGTCCGCGGAGGTGTGGGACGGCGTCCACGAGGTGCCGCACGTGCGGCTCGGGCAGACGGCGGACCTCGTCGTCGTCGCGCCCGCGACCGCCGACCTCCTGGCCAAGGCCGCCCACGGGCTGGCCGACGACCTGCTCACCAACACGCTGCTGACCGCCCGGTGCCCGGTCGTGCTGGCGCCGGCCATGCACACCGAGATGTGGGAGCACCCGGCCACCACCGCCAATGTCGCCACGCTGCGCTCCCGCGGCGTGCTGGTGATCGAGCCGGCCGAGGGCCGGCTCACCGGTGCCGACACCGGCAAGGGCCGCCTGCCCGACCCCGAGGAGATCTTCGAGGTCGCCCGCGACGTGCTGGCCCGCTCGCAGTCGGCCGCGGCGGGCGCCGTACAGGACCTGGCCGGACGCCACGTCGTCGTCTCCGCCGGCGGCACCCGCGAGCGCCTCGATCCCGTCCGCTTCCTCGGCAACCGCTCCTCGGGCCGCCAGGGCTATGCCCTCGCGCGCGCCGCGACGGCGCGCGGAGCCGAGGTCACCCTGATCGCGGCCAACGTGAGCCTGCCCGACCCGGCGGGGGTCAAGGTCGTCCGCGTCGAGTCGACGTCCGAGCTGCGCGACGCGGTGCTCTCAGCCGCGGCCACCGCCGACGCCGTGGTCATGTCGGCGGCACCGGCCGACTTCCGGCCGGTGTCGACCTCGGAGACGAAGATCAAGAAGGCCGACGACGGATCGGCACCGTCGATCACCCTGGAACAGAATCCCGACATCCTCAAGGAGATCTCGACCCACCGGGCCCGCCCGGAGGCCGTGATCGTCGGATTCGCCGCCGAGACCGGCGATGCCACCGGCAGCGTGCTGGAGCTGGCCCGCACCAAGCTGGCCCGCAAGGGCTGTGACCTGCTCGTCGTCAACGACGTCAGCGGGGGAGCCGTCTTCGGGAGCCTCGACAACGAGGCGGTGATCCTCGGCGCCGACGGCTCCGCCGTCGACGTACCCCACGGCACGAAGTCGGCCCTCGCCCACCTCATCTGGGACCAGGTCGCCGCCAGACTTTCCTGAGACGAATCGGGCATCACCCCAGCTCATCCGTATCGTTGGACCACCGCCCCACCCGCCCCCAACCAGGAGTTCCCACCACCATGACCGGACGTCTGTTCACGTCGGAATCGGTGACCGAGGGTCACCCGGACAAGATCGCCGACCAGATCAGCGACACCGTGCTCGACTACCTGCTCGAGCACGATCCCCAGAGCAGGGTCGCTGTCGAGACCCTGCTGACCACCGGCCTGGTGGTGGTCGCGGGCGAGGTGACGACCGAGGCCTACGCCCCGGTCGCTCAGCTGGTGCGCGAGAAGATCCTCGAGATCGGCTACGACTCCTCTGAGAAGGGCTTCGACGGCAACTCCTGTGGCGTGCAGGTGGCGATCGGCGCGCAGTCGGCCGACATCGCGCAGGGCGTCGACGACGCGTTCGAGGAGCGGGTCGACGGTTCAGGCGACGAGCTCGACCGCCAGGGCGCGGGCGACCAGGGCCTGATGTTCGGCTACGCCTGCGACGACACCCCGGAGCTCTTCCCGCTGCCGATCAAGATCGCGCAGACGCTGGCCGAGCGGCTCACCGCGGTGCGCAAGGACGGCACGCTGCCGTACCTCCGTCCCGACGGCAAGACCCAGGTCACCATCGAGTACGACGAGGACGACCGCCCGGTGCGCGTCGACACCGTCGTGCTGTCGACCCAGCACGCCGAGGACGTCGACCAGGACACCCTGGCCAAGGACATCACCGTCAACGTGATCGAGCCGGTCCTCGAGCAGTTCGCCTCGTCCGTCCCGTCCGAGGGCCACCAGCTCTTCATCAACCCCACCGGCCGCTTCGTCGTCGGTGGCCCGATGGGTGACGCCGGCCTGACCGGGCGCAAGATCATCGTCGACACCTACGGCGGCATGGCCCGGCACGGTGGCGGCGCGTTCTCGGGCAAGGACCCGTCCAAGGTCGACCGCTCGGCGGCCTACGCCATGCGCTGGGTCGCCAAGAACATCGTCGCCGCGGGCCTGGCCCGTCGCGCCGAGGTCCAGGTCGCCTACGCGATCGGCGTCGCCAAGCCGGTCGGCGTCTTCGTCGAGACCTTCGGCACCGGTGTCGTCGCCGACGAGAAGATCCAGGAGGCCGTGCTCGAGGTCTTCGACCTGCGTCCGGCCGCGATCCTGCGCGACCTCGACCTGCGTCGCCCGATCTACGCCAAGACGGCCGCCTACGGCCACTTCGGTCGCGAGCTCCCCGAGTTCACCTGGGAGCGCACCGACCGCGCCGAGGCGCTCAAGGCCGCAGCCGGCATCTGATCCGCCGACCCGGCGCAGATTGAACCGTCTTCTGCCTCGACCCGGCGCAGATTGAACTCGAATGTGGTCAATCTGCGCCGGGTCGGCGCGTTTTCGAGTTCAATCTGCGACGGGTCGGGGATGGATCGGAACCCGCTGGTAGAACTTCCGCCATGACCCCCACTCCCGACGAGCCGGCGCTGGAGTTGCCGGGCCTCGTCCGGGACCGGGCGGCCGAGGGGCGTGCCAAGGCGGCCGCGACGCGGGCGCGGAAGGTGGCCGAGGCGGAGATCGCCGAGGTCGACCCGGTGGCCCGGGTCGTGCTCGACGTGGCGCTGGCCCACCTCGACCGGGTCTTCGACTACGCCGTCCCGGCCGCGATGGCGGAGGGGGCCGTGCCCGGCAGCCGGGTCAAGGTGCGCTTCGGTGGACAGGACGTCGACGGGTTCGTCGTCAGCCGGTCCGCCGCCTCCGACCACGAGGGCCGGCTGACTCCGCTCAAGCGGTCGGTCAGCCCCGAGCCCGTCCTGAGCCCCGCGGTGGCGGAGCTGTGCTCCCGGGTGGCGGAGCGGTACGCCGGCGTCAGCGCCGACGTGCGCCGGCTCGCGGTCCCGCCCCGCCACGCCACCACCGAGCGGGAGCCGACGCCCCCCGAGCCGCTCCTGACGTACGACGCCGACGGGGCCGAGCGCGCCTGGTCGGCCTATCCCGCAGCAGGCCCGTTCCTGGCTCACCTGCGCAGCGGGCATCCGCCGCGCGCGGTGTGGTCGGCCGGGCCGGGGGAGGACTGGCCGCTGCTGCTCGCCCACCTCGCCGGCGCCGCCCTGGCGGCCGGTCGGGGAAGCGTGCTGTGCCTGCCCGACCACCGTGACGTCGCCCGCCTCGATGCCGCCCTCACCGCACTGCTGGGCGCGGGCCACCACGTCGCGCTGCACGCCGACCCCGGGCCCGCGGCGCGCTATCGGGAGTTCCTCGCGGTCAGCAGGGGGGAGCGACGGATCGTGGTCGGCACCCGCTCCGCGGCGTTCGCCCCGGTCCGCGACCTGGGGCTCGTGGCGATGTGGGACGACGGCGACGACCTGCACGCCGAGCCGCGGGCGCCCTACCCGCATGTCCGTGAGGTGCTGCTGCTGCGCGCGGAGCAGGAGCGGGCCGCGGCCCTGGTGGGCGGCTTCGCCCGGACCGTCGAGGCCCAGCACCTGCTCCACACCGGCTGGGCGCGCGAGATCGCGCTGCCGCGGTCCGCGGTGCGGGAGCGGGCGCTGATCGGCATCAGCGGGGCGACCGATGTCGCGATCGCGCGAGACCCGAGCGCCGGCGCCGCCCGGGTGCCCCACGAGGCCCACGACGCGCTGCGCTGGGGTCTCGCGCGGGGACCGGCGTTGGTCCAGACCCCGCGCTCCGGGTACGCCCTGCGGCTGGCCTGCGAACGGTGCCGGACGCCGGCGCGCTGCCGGGCGTGCTCAGGACCGTTGGAGCTGACCGGACCGACCACGCCGCCGCGCTGTCGCTGGTGCGCCACCGAGGCGCCCGGCTGGTCGTGCGCCGAGTGCGGCGCGACCGGGCTGCGGGCGCCGGTCGTCGGCGACGCGCGGACCGCCGACGAGCTGGGCCGCAGCTTCCCGAAGGTCCCGGTGGTGTCGTCCTCGGGCGACCAGGTCAGGGCCCGGGTGGGTCCGGAGCCGCGGATCGTGGTCGCCACACCGGGGGCCGAGCCGGTCGCCGACGGCGGGTACGCCGTCGTCGTGCTGCTCGACACCTGGTGGGCGCTGGGGCGTGACAGCATGCGCGCTCCTGAGGAGGCGCTGCGTCGCTGGTGCAATGCCGTCGGGCTGCTCGGGACCGGCGGGCGGGCGCTGGCCGTCGGCGATCCGGCGGCCCCCGCGCTGCAGGCGCTGGTGCGCTGGGACCCGGCCGGGTTCGCCGTACGCGAGGCCGAGGAGCGGTGGGAGGCCCGGCTGCCGCCCGCGGCCCGACTGGCCACCGTCGTCGGCCCGCCGGGGGCGCTCGACGACCTGCAGGCGCTGCTGGCGCTCCCCGAGAGCGCCGAGGTGCTCGGTCCGGTCCCGACGAGCGACCCCGACGTCGAGCGGCTGGTCCTGCGGGTCCCGCGCGCCCAGGGCGGCGAGCTCGCCCGGGCGCTGGGGGAGGCCCAGCGGCTGCGCTCGGCGCGCAAGCTCGACCCCGTCCGGATCCAGGTCGATCCCTGGGAGCTGTGAGTGCCGGGCACGTGGCTAGGCTGACGCAGTGGCGATCCGACCCATCCGACTCTTCGGCGACCCCGTCCTGCGCAAGCCCGCGATCGAGGTCGTCCACTTCGACGCCGAGCTGCGCCAGCTGGTCACCGACCTGACCGACACCATGCTCGACGCGCCGGGGGCAGGTCTGGCCGCGCCCCAGATCGGCGTGGGCCTGCGGGTCTTCACCTGGTACGTCGACGGCGAGGTCGGTCACCTCGTGAACCCGACGCTGCGGCTGTCCGACGAGACCCAGGACGGCCCCGAGGGCTGCCTGTCGCTCCCCGAGCTCACCTACGACTGCCTGCGCGCGCTCTCCGTGGTCGCGAGCGGCTTCACCATGCACGGCGAGCCGGTGACCGTCGAGGGCTCCGACCTGCTCGCCCGCGCGATCCAGCACGAGACCGACCACCTGGACGGGATCTTGTTCATCGACCGCCTCGACGACGCGGGCCGCAAGGCCGCGATGCGCGAGATCCGCGAGTCGGAGTGGTTCGGCCTGGAGAAGCCCACCGTCAAGGTGTCGCCGCACGCGACAGGGGGCTTCGGTCGATGAGGCCCCTACGACTCGTCTTCGCCGGCACCCCCGAGGTCGCTGTCCCCGCACTCGACGCGATCGTCGCGTCCGGCCACGAGCTGGTCGGCACGGTCACCCGCCCCGACGCGCCCGCCGGTCGCGGGCGCAAGCTCACGCCGAGCCCGGTGGCGCAGCGGGCGGAGGAGCTGGGCGTTCCCGTCCTCAAGCCCGTGCACCCCCGCGATCCGGAGTTCCAGGAGGCGCTGCGGGCGCTGGAGCCGGACTGCTGCCCGGTCGTGGCCTACGGCGCGCTCATCCCGCGCAGCGCCCTCGACATCCCGCGGCACGGCTGGGTCAACCTGCACTTCTCGGTGCTGCCGGCCTGGCGCGGCGCGGCGCCGGTGCAGCACTCGATCTGGGGTGGCGACGAGTACACCGGCGCCACCACGTTTCGGATCGTCGAGGCGCTCGACGCCGGCCCGACGTTCGGGGTGATGACCGAGCGGATCCGGCCGACCGACACCGCCGGCGATCTGCTCGGCCGTCTCGCGGAGGGCGGGGCGAGCCTGCTGGTCGCCACGCTCGACGGCATCGCCGACGGCTCCATCGAGGCCCGCGAGCAGCCCGCCGACGGGATCAGCCTGGCCCCGAAGATCACCGTTGACGACGCGCGCGTGGACTGGAAGGAGCCCGCGGTCGGCGTCGACCGGCGGATCCGCGCCTGCACCCCCGGCCCCGGTGCGTGGACCACGCTCGACGGCGAGCGGGTCAAGCTCGGCCGGGTCGAGATCGTCCCCGCCAACTCCGAAGGCCCCGAGCTCCTGCCCGGTGCGATCAGCGTCGGGAAGAGCGAGGTCCTCGTCGGCACGGGCAGCGACCCGGTGCGGCTGACCGAGGTCAAGGCGTTCGGGAAGAGGCAGATGGGCGCGGCCGACTGGGCGCGCGGCGTGCGCCTGCCGGAGACCGCGACCTTTGAGTAGGCCTCCCTCGAGCAGACCGACGCGGCGGGTGGTCGACCCCGCCCGGCTGGCCGCCTTCGAGGTCCTGAAGGCGGTGCGCGTCGACGACGGCTACACGAACCTGCTGCTCCCCACCGTCTTGGCTCGGCACGGCCTGACCGGGCGCGATGCCGCCTTCGCGACCGAGCTGGCCTCGGGCACGATCCGTCGACAGGGCACGTACGACGCCGTGCTGGCCGCCTGCGTCGACCGGCCGCTGCGCAAGGTCGAGGCGAAGGTGCTCGACGCCCTGCGCCTCGGAGTCCACCAGCTGCTGGCCATGCGCGTGCCGACCCACGCGGCCATCGACACGACGGTCACGCTCGTCCGGGTCCAGGTCAACCAGGGGGCGGCCGGCTTCTGCAACGCCGTGCTGCGCAAGATCGCGGCGCAGGACCTCGATGCCTGGCTGGCGCAGGTGGCGCCGACGGACCTCGCGACCGCCCACAGCCACCCCGCGTGGATGGTCGAGGAGCTGCGACGCGCCCTGGGCAGCCACGCCGACGAGCTCCCGGAGCTGCTGGCCGCCGACAACCTGCCGCCACGGGTCACCCTGGTCGCTCGGCCCGGACGCGCGGAGCGCCAGGAGCTGCCCGGCACGCCGACCCGCTACTCGCCCCATGGTGTCGTCCTCGACGGCGGCGACCCGGCCGACGTCCCCGCAGTCGCCGAGGGCCGGGCGGGTGTCCAGGACGAGGGCTCCCAGCTGGTCGCGCTGGCCTTGGCGGCGGCTCCCGTCGCGGGGCGCGACGAGCGCTGGGTGGACCTGTGCGCCGGCCCCGGTGGCAAGGCGGCCCTGCTCGCCGCCCTCGCCGCCCAGCGCGGTGCCGCCGTGACCGGGGTCGAGCTGCACCACCACCGGGCCCGCCTCGTCGCGCGTGCGGTCGCCTCCGGGCCCGGCCTCGCGGGCGTGGTCCAGTCCGACGCCACCCGGGCCCCGTTCGCCGACGGCAGCGCCGACCGGATCCTGCTCGACGCGCCGTGCACCGGTCTGGGGGCTCTCCGCCGGCGCCCCGAGGCACGCTGGCGCCGCACCCCCGCGGACCTCGCCGAGCTCGTCCCGCTCCAACGGGCGCTTCTCGGCGAGGCGGCCCGGGTGCTGCGCCCCGGGGGAGCGCTGCTCTACGCGACCTGCTCGCCCGCGCTGGCCGAGACCGCCGACGTCGTGACCGCGACCCTCGCCGACCACGCTGCGTCGGGGCTCCGGCTCGACGACGTGCGCGAGCACCTGCCCGCCGTACCGGACGCGGAGGGGCCGCTGCTCGGCACCGTCCAGCTGTGGCCGCACCGTCACGGCACCGACGCGATGTTCCTCGCCCTGCTGCGCCGGGAATGACCCGGAGTAGTTGACGGTTCAACCAGTCATGAAGAAGATCGGGTTCCTCTCGTTCGGCCACTGGTCGCCGAGCCCGCACTCGCAGGTGCGGACCGCGTCCGACACGCTGCTCCAGTCGATCGACCTCGCGGTCGCCGCCGAGGAGCTGGGTGCGGACGGCGCCTACTTCCGGGTGCACCACTTCGCCCGCCAGCTCGCCAGTCCGTTCCCGCTGCTGGCCGCGATCGGCGCGCGGACCAGCCGGATCGAGATCGGCACCGGCGTGATCGACATGCGCTACGAGAACCCCCTGTACTTCGCCGAGGACGCCGGCGCCGCCGACCTGATCTCCGGCGGCCGCCTGCAGCTCGGCATCTCGCGCGGATCACCGGAGCAGGTCGTCGACGGGTGGCGTCACTTCGGGTACGCGCCCGCCGAGGGCGAGACCGAGGCCGACATGGCCCGCCGGCACACCGAGGTCCTGCTCCAGGCGCTGAAGGGGGAGGGCTTCGCGCAGCCCAGCCCGCGGCCGATGTTCGCCAACCCGCCCGGGCTGCTGCGCCTCGAGCCCCACTCCGAGGGCCTGCGCGAGCGGATCTGGTGGGGCGCCGCCTCGAACGGGACCGCGCGCTGGGCAGCCGAGATGGGCATGAACCTGATGAGCTCCACCCTCAAGGAGGACGAGAGCGGCCAGCCGTTCCACGTGCAGCAGGCCGACCAGATCCGGGTGTTCCGCGAGGCGTGGGCCGCGGCGGGCCACACCCACGAGCCGCGGGTCTCCGTCAGCCGCTCCATCTTCCCCCTCGTCTCGGACGAGGACCGGATGTACTTCGGTGGGCGTCCCGAGGACGACCAGGTCGGCCAGATCGACGACATGCGGGCGATCTTCGGCCGCTCGTACGCCGCCGAGCCGGACCGGCTCGTCGAGCAGCTGCGCGACGACGAGGCCATCGCCGAGGCGGACACGGTGCTGCTGACGGTCCCCAACCAGCTGGGTGTCGACTACAACGCCCACGTCCTCGAGTCGGTCCTCACCCACCTGGCGCCGGAGCTGGGCTGGCGCTGACCTGGGCGAGGAACTGCCGGATCGTGTCCCGGC
The DNA here is from genome assembly GCF_024614185.1 of Nocardioides carbamazepini. GTDB lineage: Bacteria > Actinomycetota > Actinomycetes > Propionibacteriales > Nocardioidaceae > Nocardioides > Nocardioides carbamazepini. Next base: position 201,079 of record NZ_JAHTLF010000015.1, on the reverse strand, counting down.
TCCGGCTCAGGCACGAGATCCGCCGCTCGAGCCCGACGAGCTCGTCGGCGAGCAGGGTCGCGACCTCGGCCGAGCAGGTGGGCCGCTCCAGGGCGCAGGCGGCCTCGGCGTCGAGGAGGACCTTGACCAGTCGGGTGGGCACGCCGGCCTGCACCAGGCCGGCGACGCGCTCGATCCGCTCGACGTGGGCCTCGGCGTAGGTGCGGTAGCCGTTGGGGAGGCGGTCCGCGCTGAGCAGGCCCTGCTGCTCGTAGTAGCGGATCAGGCGGGCGGCTACCCCGGTCCGCTCGGCCAGCTCGCCGATCCTCATGTTCCCTGCCTCACATCCCCGTCGACATACCTTGACATTGACACCAGTGTCAGAGTCTAGCGTCGAGGACATGGCCCTCACCACCCCCGCACCCACCTCTCTGACGCCGGCCGACCCGACCGACCGCCTGCCCTGGCCCGTCCTGCTCACCCTCGGCGGCGCCACCCTCGTCATGGTCACCGGCGAGATGCTGCCGACCGCCGTCCTCAGCCCGATGAGCCGCGGCCTCGGGGTCGCGGAGTCCGCCGCCGGCCTGCTCGTCAGCCTCTGGGCGGCGGTGGTCGTCGTGGCGAGCATCCCGCTCGTCCGGCTCACCCGCGGTGTCCCTCGCCCGACGGTGATCGCGGGCAGTCTGGTCGCGTTCGCGGTGGCCGCGGTCGGCACCGCCCTCGCGCCGTCGTACGTCGTCGCGGTGGTCGCCCGCACCCTCGGGGCCGCGGCGGTCGGCCTGCTCTGGTCCACGGTCAACGCCCACGTCGCCGACCTGGTGCCAGACCGGCTCCTCGGCCGTGCGACGTCCGTGGTGCTCGGTGGGGCGACCCTCGGCATGGTGCTCGGTACGCCGATCGGGCGGCTGGTCGCAGACCTCGCGGGCTGGCGGGCGTCGTTCGTGGTGCTGGCCGGGATCAGCCTGATCGCCGCCGTGCTGGTGCTCCGGACGGTGCCCGTCGCCGGGGCCGTGCCGGCGTCCCAGGCGAGCGACGGAGGGTCGCACGGCTCGCTGCGGGCGATGGTCGTCGTGACCCTGCTGGTCGCGCTGGTGCTGGTCGGCCACTACGGCGCGTACACCTTCGTCACCCGGCTGGCCGGGCCGCCCGCCGCTGCCCTGCTGGTGTTCGGCCTCTCGTCGGCGGTCGGCGTCGTGGTCGCCGGCCGCTTCGAGCGGACCGGGGCCGGCCTGGTGGTCGCGGCGGTCCTCACGGCGGTCGGGGTCCTCGCCGTCGGCCGGTACGGCGGCCTGCCGCTCGTCGCGCTGTGGGGCCTCGCGTCCGGTGCGCTGCCGCCCTTCGCGCAGACGCTCATCCTGCGTCTCGCCGGCCCCGGTCATCGGGCGCTGGCCGGCGCGCTGATCCCGGTGCTGTTCAACGGGGGGATCGCGGTCGGTGCTGCGTTGGCGTCCGGCATCGTCGCGGCGCAGGGCGTCGGCGCACTCGGACTGCCCGCGGCGACCCTGATCGCCGTGGCCGCGCTCGGTCTGGCCCGTGCCACCCGTGCCTCGACGCCGACCCCGACGCCGACCCCGACGTCGCCCGCCAGCACGGTCTAGCGGGCCGGGCGGTCCCAACGCGGGGCGAACACGAGCCCGTCGACGAAGGCGTCGAGGTCGGCGGGCGACAGGCCGCCCTCGCCACCTTGCAGCGTGGCGAAGTAGTTGCCGTGGGGAGCGCTCATCCAGAGGGCCGAGCCCTCCTTGTCGGGGTTGCCCTTCCAGGCCTCGTACTCCGAGCGCGGACGGGCCACCACGGAGACGCCCAGCTCGCCGCGGGTGCACCAGGCCTTCTCGTCGATCGCGAAGTACTCGCAGGTCCAGCCGGGCACGTCGACCACGACCGGGAACGCGGGGTCGCCCTCGGCGGCCGGGGCCGTCGTCGCGGCTCCGGGAGCCGTCACCGTCGCGGTCGCGGTCGGGCGCTGCGCGCCCGAGTCGTCGCGGGCCGCCGTACCGCCACCGGACAGCAGGCCGGCGCCCACCGAGACGGCGGCAACCGCCGCGACGCCCGCGGCGGCCCCGGAGACCGCGAGCCGACGACGGCGCAGCCGGAGCCCCGCGGACAGCGAGGTGGCGGCGAGGTGCTCGAGGTCGGGGCGCTCGTCGTTCAGCCGCTCGCGGAGCGCGGGCCCGACGAGGGTGTCGAGGGAGTCGTGGTCGGTCATGGGTGGGTCCTCTCGGAGATCGGGTCGATCAGGGGACGCAGCCGCTGCAGGGCGCGGCGGGCGCGGGTGCGCACCGCCGACTCGCTGATCCCGAGCTCGGCGGCGGTGTCGGCGACGCTGCGGTCCTCCCAGTAGCGCAGGACCACGACGGCACGGTCGAGCGGCGCGAGGCCGGTGAGCGCGACCAGCAGGTCCACCTTCAGTGCCGGGTCCGGACCGGCTTCCGGCGGACCGACGTCGGTGTCGGTGAGGTCGCTCGGCCGCTCGCCGTTGCGCCGCAGCCGCCGGTGCGACAGGAAGGTGTTGAGCAGGATCGTCCGGGCGTAGGCGACCGGGCTCTGCGCCGCCTGCACCTGACGCCACCGCACGAACACCTTGGCGTACGTCGCCTGGGCGAGGTCCTCCGCGAGGTGGTGGTCGCCGGTCAGCAGCAGGGCGGCATGGTGGAGCTGGGCACCGGTCGCGCGCACGAACGCGGTGAACTCCTCGGCCTGCCGGTCTGCCTTCACACCCACCAGACGCTCCGGGCGCCGGGTCGCGTGACAACCCGATCCACGAGCACTCTCAGTCCAGCACATGGCGCAGGTAGCGCCGCGGGTCGTCGAGGTAGCGCCGCCAGTGCTGGACCAGCTCGAGCTCCTCCCACGTCGTACGCCGCAGGCCCCAGTCACCGACCTCGAGGATCGTCGCGCCGGGCATCGCCGCGAGCAGCGGCGAGTGGGTCGCGCAGAGCACCTGGCCGCCTTCGCGGACCACCCGGTCGAGCACCGAGATCAGCCCGAGCGACGACGAGAACGAGAGCGCCGCCTCGGGCTCGTCGAGGCAGTAGAAGCCGGGGGAGTCGAACCGGGTGCGGAGCACCTCGAGGAAGGACTCGCCGTGGCTCATCTCGTGGAACACGGGATCCCTGGTGCCGGGATTGGCCTCGAGGAACGTGTACCAGCCGTGCATGGTCTCGGCGCGCAGGAAGAAGCCCCAGCGGCCGGCCCCGAGCCCGCGCTGGATCCGCAGCGCGCGGTGCAGCGGCGACTCCGAGGGACGCGTCGTGTGTCGGCCCTGGGCGGTTCCGCCCTCGGGTGAGAGACCGTAGGCGACGGCGACCGCCTCGACCAGGGTCGACTTCCCGGAGCCGTTCTCGCCGACGAGGAAGGTGACCCCCTTCGCGAGCTCCAGGCCCTCGCGGACCACCTGGGCGACCGCTGGGATCGTCATCGGCCAGGCCGCGGCGTCGAGCCGCTCCTCGGCGCTCACCCGCACCACGGGCGGCTGGTCGAAGTCCACACGCTCACGCTACGTGGTGGCATGTCCTAGGTTGACCCGATGAGGACGTGGCAGCGCCGCTCGACCCGGATCGCCTACGAGAACCCGTGGATCCGGGTCCGCGAGGACGAGGTGGTGCGCCCCGACGGCAGCGACGGGATCTACGGCGTCGTCGAGGTACGCCAGCCGGCCGTGTTCGTCGTCCCCCTCACCGAGGACGACGAGGTCGTCCTGGTCGAGATCGACCGCTACACCACCGGCGACCGCGCGTCACTGGAGCTGCCGGCCGGCGGAGCGGACGGCGAGGACCCGCTCGTGGCCGCGCGGCGCGAGCTGCGCGAGGAGACCGGCCTCGCCGCGTCGGAGTGGCAGGAGATCGGCCGGATGAACGCCCTCGTCGGCGTGGCCGACGCTCCGGAGGTCGTCTACCTCGCCCGTGGCCTGACGTACGTCGGCGGCGACGCCATGCTCGAGGACGGCATCGTCGCCGTCCACCGGGTCCCGCTCGACGAGCTCCTCGCCCGGGTCGGCCGCGGCGAGATCTCCGACGGCGAGAGCCTCGCCTGTCTGCTCCTCGCGCTCGTCGCGCTGGGCCGCGTCGGCTGACCCTTTCGGTACCCTCGCGCCATGGCGTCGCCGGCGGTGGAGATCGAGGTCGAGAGCCGGGTGGTGCGGGTGAGCAACCCGGACCGGGTGTACTTCCCCGAGATCGGGGCGACCAAGCTCGACCTCGTCGAGTACTATCTCGCCGTCGGCGAGGGCATCGTCAACGCGCTGTGGGAGCGGCCCTGCATGCTGCACCGGTTCCCGAAGGGCCTCGACGGCGACAAGGTGCACCAGAAGCGCCTGCCCGCCGGCGCCCCGGACTGGGTCGAGACCGTCCAGCTCTTCTTCCCCCGGTGGAAGCGGACGGCCGACGAGCTGTGCGTCACGGAGCTGGCCTCGGTCATCTGGGCGGTGCAGATGTCGACGGTCGAGTTCCACCCGTGGAACAGCCGCCGCGGCGCCACCGAGCAGCCCGACGAGTGGCGCATCGACCTCGACCCGGGCCCCGCGTCGTCCTACGACGACATCCGGCGGGTCGCCCACGTCGCCCACGAGGTGCTCGACGAGCTGGGCGCGGTCGGCTACCCGAAGACCAGCGGCAGCAAGGGCCTGCATGTCTACGTCCGGATCAAGCCCGAGCACGACCACAAGGGCGTGCGTCGTGCGGCGCTCGCCTTCGCCCGGGAGGTCGAGCGGCGCGCGCCGGACCTGGTCACCACGACCTGGTGGAAGAAGGACCGCGATCCGGCCGCGGTGTTCGTGGACTACAACCAGAACGCCCGCGACCACACCATCGCGGCGGCGTACTCCGTGCGCGGCCTGCCCGATGCCCGCGTCTCCACCCCGATCCGGTGGGACGAGGTCGACGCCGCCGACCCGCGGGACTTCACGATCCGCACGGTACCGGCCCGGTTCGCGGAGCTCGGCGATCTGCACCACGACATCGACGACCACGTCTTCGACATCGCCCCGTTGCTGGCGTGGGCGGACCGTGACGACCTGCCGGACGAGGACGGGCCCGAGGGGTAGGTTGCGAGCGTGACGCTGACCTCGCTCGACGCAGCGGCGCTCGACGCCGCCGATCCGCTCCTCGGCCACCGGGACCGCTTCGTCGGGGCGGAGGGGCCGATCGTCTACCTCGACGGCAACTCCCTGGGCCGGCCGCTGCGCACGACGGCGGCGCGGATGGCCGCCTTCGTCGAGGAGGAGTGGGGCGGGCGGCTGATCCGTGGCTGGGACGAGCGCTGGTTCGACCTGCCGCTGACGCTGGGGGACCGGCTCGGCCGGATCGCCCTCGGGGCAGCCGCCGGACAGGTCGCGATCGGCGACTCCACGACGGTCCTGCTCTACAAGATGGTGCGCGCGGCCGTCGCCGCTCGACCGGGACGTGGCGAGATCGTGGTCGACCGCGACAACTTCCCCACGGACCGGTACGTCGTCGAGGGGGTCGCGCGGGAGTGCGGGCTCACCGTCCGCTGGCTCGACGTCGACCCCGACGGCGGCATGACGGTGGACGACCTGGCGCCGGTGCTCGGCCCGGACACGGCGCTGGTCGTGGTGAGCCACGTGGCGTACAAGTCCGGCTATCTCGCCGATGTCGCGGCCCTGGCGCGACAGGCGCACGACGCGGGTGCCTGGATCCTCGTGGACCTGTGCCACTCCGGCGGCTCGGTGCCGGTCGAGCTCGACGCCTGGGGGATCGATGTCGCGGTCGGCTGCACGTACAAGTACCTCAACGGCGGTCCCGGCGCACCCGCCTTCGGCTATGTGGCGGCCCGGCACCTCGCCGACGGCACGTTCGCGCAGCCGGTCCAGGGCTGGATGGGCGCGGCGGACTCGTTCACGATGGGCCCGGCCTACGTCCCGGCCGCCGGTATCCGGCGGCTGCTCAGCGGCACGCCGCCGATCGTCGGCATGCTCGGCCTCGAGGACATGCTCGACCTGCTCGCCGAGGCCGGGATCGAGGCGGTCCGGGCCAAGTCGGTCGCGCTCACCGAGTACGCCGTCGCGCTGGTCGAGTGCGACCTCCCCGGCGTCCGGATCGCCTCGCCGCGCGATCCGGCGCGGCGCGGTGGGCACGTGACGCTGGCGCACCCGCGGATGCGGGAGGTCACCGCCGCCCTGTGGGCGCGCGACGTCATCCCCGACTTCCGGATGCCCGACGGCCTGCGGATCGGCCTCTCGCCGCTGTCGACCTCGTTCGCGGAGGTCGCGGCGGGGGTGGCCGCGATCGGGAGCGCGCTGGGCGCGACGCCTCAGTAGAGCCCGGCGGAGCGTTAGCGCCGGATCGGCGCGCCGTCGGGACCAGGACGCTCGTCGTCCCAGGCGACGGCGCTGATCCGCCAGCCCGCGACGGTCCGCACGAGCTGCAGCGACTTGGCCCCGGTGCCGCGTGCGGGCACGCCGCCCTGCCGCCATGACTTCGCGTAGGTGCACCAGACCTGCGCGATGTCACCGAAGCGGTCGACGCGAGCGTCGACGACCCACTCCCGGAAGTCCGCCAGCGTGCCGCCGCCGAGCAGGGCCACCCGGGGGGCGACGAACGACTCGACGTCGTACGTCGTGGGCTCGGCGCCGGCGAGGCTGACCAGGATCGCCTCGGGCAGCAGCACCCGGCGCAGGTCGGCGGCGTGCTCGGCGGCGTCCTCTCCGCTGACGAAGGCGGCGAAGAAGCGGTCGACGACCGCACGGACGGCCTGGTCGTCGGGATCGTGGTGATCGTCGGTGGGCACGGCCTCGATCATGCCCGAACGCCCGGCACCTCCTAGACTGGCCGCCCGTGGGCCATATCCAGATCACCCCGTCGATCCTCAACTCCGACTTCACGCGGCTCGGCGAGGAGGTCGCCCGGATCCCGGGCGCCGACTGGGTCCATGTCGACGTGATGGACAACCACTTCGTGCCGAACCTGACGTTCGGCCCGGCGATGGTCGAGGCGCTGGCGCGGGTGAGCCCGGTGCCGCTGGACGCCCACCTGATGATCGAGGACGCGGACCGCAACGCCCCGGCGTACGTCGAGGCCGGTTGCGGCTCGGTGACCTTCCACGTGGAGGCGGCGAAGGCACCGGTCCGGCTCGCGCGGGAGATCCGGGCTGCGGGGGCGCGGGCGTCGATGGCGCTCAAGCCCGCGACGCCGATCGAGCCCTATGAGGACATGCTGGCCGAGCTCGACATGGTGCTGATCATGACCGTCGAGCCCGGCTTCGGCGGTCAGCGGTTCCTCGACCTGTGCCTCCCGAAGATCCGCCGCGCCCGGGCGCTGATGGACAAGCACGGCGTCGAGACCTGGCTGCAGGTCGACGGCGGGGTCTCGCTGGAGACCATCGAGCGCTGTGCCGAGGCGGGCGCCGACGTGTTCGTGGCCGGCTCGGCGGTCTACTCGGCGCAGGACCCCGACGCCATGGTCGCCGCCCTACGGGCGCGGGCCGAGGCTGCCCGAGGTTGAGCCTGGACGACGAGACTCACGCTGGGACGAGGAAGTTTCCTCGTCCCAGCGTGAGTTTCACCGGCCGGCCGGTGAAACTGTCGTCGCGTCACCCCTCGAGGGCGGCATCCAGCGTGATCGCCACACCCGAGAGCGCCTTGCTGACCGGGCAGCCCACCTTGGCCGCACCCGCGGCCGCGTCGAATCCCGCGGCGTCGAGGCCGTCGACCTCGGCGCGGACGGTCAGCACGATGCCGGTGAGCTGGAAGCCGCCGGCGGGGTCGGGGCCGAGGGTGACGTCGGCGGACACGTCGAGCGCGATCGGGGTGCCGCCGGCCTTGGCGATCTCATTGGACAGCGACATCGCGTAGCACGCGGAGTGGGCGGCGCCGATCAGCTCCTCCGGGCTGGTGGTGCCGTCGGCGTCGTCCGCCGCGCGCTTGGGGAAGGAGACGTCGAAGGTGCCGGCGCCCGACGAGGTCAGCTCGACCTGGCCGGTGCCGTCCTGAAGGCCGCCGGTCCAGGCGGTGCGTCCGGTGCGAGTGGGCATGGGGATCCTCTCGTGCGAGAACAGGTCTCATTTGGGCAGAAACAGCATGTTTCCGGTCCCAATTGTTGCGGTTTGGGACCAAACCGCAATGCCCCCAGCCCCAGCCCGGGGTCAGACCAGACTCAGCACACAGTCCGCGAGGACCGGAGAGCCGTCGCGCGGGCCGCCTTCGATCGTGGCGGAGCCGATGACCGACGCGCCCTCGCGCCAGCCGGCCACGCGGATGGTCTCGCCCGGGAACACCACGCCGGCGAAGCGGCCGGCGAAGCCGGCGACCTGGGTGGCGTCGCCGCCGAGCAGGCCGTCGGTGAGCTCGCGCAGCACGATGCCGTAGGAGCACAGCCCGTGGAGGATCGGGGCCGGGAAGCCCGCGGCCTTGGCGAAGCCGGGGTCGGCGTGCAGCGGGTTGCGGTCGCCGCAGAGCCGGTAGAGCAGGGCCTGCTGTGGCGTCACGGCGTACGACGACACGTGGTCCGCGTCGCGCGTCGGCACCTCGACGGCGGCCGACGAGCCACGGTCACCGCCCCAGCCGCCCTCGCCCTTGACGAAGATGGACGAGCGGACCCGCCACAGCTCCTCGCCGGCCTCGTCGGCCCCGGCGGTGGCGACGCCCTCCTGCCAGATGACGGCGGCCTTGCCCTTGTCCCAGACGTCGGTGATCGTCGTCCGCACGGTGGCGGTGCCGGACGTCGGGAGCGGGCCCGACACGGAGATCGACTGGGCCCCGTGCACGACCTGGGCCAGGTTGATGTCGCAGCCCGGCAGGTCGAGCGGCGGTGGGCTCGTCTCGTGGAAGGTCGGCGCGACCACGCCGAAGGACGGCAGCACCTGCAGGGCCGCGTCGTCGAGCGTGTAGCGCAGCGCTGCCGGAGCGAGATTGTCGCCAGGGCGGGAGCCGGCGCCGATGCCGAGGTGGTAGAGCAGGACGTCGGACTCGGTCCACGAGAAGGTCCGGGAGCCGAGGTCGGCCCCGATCGCAACGGACGGGTCGATGGGCATCAGTCGTTCTCCTTCGCGGCGGCTGCCTCGGCGGCGATGTCCTGCGCGGCCAGGTACCCGAACACGATCGCAGGCCCGATGGTGCCGCCCGGACCCGGGTAGGTGTTGCCCATGACGGCGGACGAGACGTTGCCCGCGGCGTACAGGCCGGGGATGACCGAGCCGCCCTCGCGCAGCACCCGCGCACGCTCGTCGGTGACCAGGCCGCCCTTCGTGCCCAGGTCGCCCGGCACGATCTTGACCGCGTAGAACGGGCCCTTCTCGATCGGGGCGAGGGAGCAGTTCGGCGTGACCGTCGGGTCGGAGTAGTACTTGTCGTAGGCCGACTCGCCGCGGTGGAAGTCCTCGTCGACGCCCGAGCGGGCGAAGCCGTTGAACCGGTCCACGGTGGCGTCGAGGGAGCCGTCCGGCAGGCCGACCTCGGCGGCCAGCTCGCCCAGCGTGTCCGCGCGGGTGACCACGCCCTCCTTGTACCAGCGGCCCGGGAACGGCTGGCGCCCGGCGACGCCGGCGAAGAGGTAGCGGTTGCGGTAGGTCTGGTCGAAGATCATGTACGAGGGAACGTGGCCGACGCCGGTGGCCTCGCCCCGGTAGATCTCGTGCGTCGCCTCCACGTAGGGGAGCGCCTCGTTCATGTAGCGCGCGCCCGCCGCGTTGACGATGATCGACCCGGGCAGGTTGCGCTCGGCCAGGCAGAACCAGGCTCGGCCCGGGAGCGGGATCGTCGGTCCCCACCAGGCGTCGTCGAGCAGGTCGGTCGCGGCGCCGGCCGCCGTCCCGGCGAGCAGCCCGGCGCCGGTGTTGGAGGCCGCGCCGGTGGACCACGCCGCCGAGGTGGGCTGGGGGAGGAACTTCTCGCGGAGCTCCTGGCTGTGCTCGAAGCCCCCGGAGCCGAGGACGACCCCGCGGGTCGCGCGGATCGAGCGTCGTTCGCCGTCCCGCTCCACCACCACGCCGACGACGCGGCCGTCCTCGACGAGCAGGTCGAGCAGTGGCGTGTCGTAGGCGACCGGAACCTCGGCGTCGACCAGGCCCTTGCGCAGGCCGATCGCGATCGCGTTGCCCATCGCGAACATCTTCTTGCCGGTCACGATCGCGAGCAGCCGCTTGACCATCACCTTGATCATGGTCAGCGGGCCGCGAATGGTGCGCAGGCCGAGGCTGAGCTTGCGGAAGTCCGCCTGGGTGACGATCAGGTTGGCCGGGGCCTTGGTGTACGGCGGATGCAGCCGGTCGAGCTCGTCGCCGAGGAAGCGGGCGTCCATCGGGACCGGCTCCACACTGCGCCCGCGCGGGCGGCCGCCGGGTCGCTCGGGCAGGTAGTCGGCGTACTCCGGGACCCAGGTGAAGCGCAGCGGCGTCGTCTCCCGCAGGAAGTCCAGGACCTCGGGGCCCCGGTCGAGGTAGGTGTCGCGCCGCACCTTCGGCACGACGTCCCCGACGATCGCGTCGAGATAGGTCTTCGCCGCCTCGCGATCGCCGTCGTCGACCTGGCCCGCGGCCCGTAGCGCGTAGTTGCCCGGGATCCACACCCCGCCGCCGGAGCGGGCGGTGGATCCGCCGAAGTGCCCGCTCGCCTCGACCAGGACGACATCGAGCCCCAGGTGCGCAGCGGCGAGCGCGGCAGACATGCCGGCACCGCCGGCGCCGACCACGACGACGTCGTACGAGTCCTTCATGGCCAAAACTGTAACAGGTTCTAGTCCGGGTTTGAGGGCCGGCTGAGCGGGCACGTCGCCCGGTAGGGAAATCCTCGCACCAGGCTTTGGGAGAGTGAACATGAGGAGAATCAACGCGTTCGGCTGCGGGCTCGTGGCGACCCTGGCGATCGGCGTGGCCGCTCCGGCGCTCGCGCAGGACTTCGTCGGCACGCCGAAGAAGGACAAGATCGTCGGCACGTCCGCGGACGACCAGATCATGGGCCTGGCGGGCAAGGACAAGCTCTGGGGCGGCGACGGCAACGACCGGATCGAGGGCGCCGACGGCAACGACCGGATCTACGGCGGCAACGGCGACGACTGGGCCCTGATCGGTGGGGACGGCAACGACCGGATCTCGGGCGAGGCGGGTGGCGACACCATCAGTGGCGGCTTCGGCAACGACCGGATCAACACGGGCGACGGATCCGATCGGGCCACCGGTGGCGACGGCAACGACAGGATCCGCGCCGGGAACGGCGATCCGACCCAGCCCGAGACGCGCTACGACGAGGCGACCGGCGGCCAGGTGCCCGACGGCTATCGGGGTGCCCAGGCGTCCGGCGACGCGGGCCGGGACAAGGTCTGGGGCGGGTTCGGCAACGACGACCTGTACGGCGGCGAGGACAACGACAAGCTGGTCGGCTCCGAGGGCTCTGACGACCTCTTCGGCGACGCCGGCAACGACAAGGTGAAGGCCGGCAACGGTCACGACGTCGCCGTGGGCGGCAGTGGCGAGGACAAGGTCAGCGGCGGTGCTGGTGACGACTTCCTGTCGGGCGGGGAGGGGGCGGACAAGGTCAAGGGCGGAGCCGGCAACGACCGCTTCGTCGAGGTCGACTACGACTCCTACGTCTACGTCGAGGATGCGATCCCTGCTGAGGGCGACGTGCTCAAGGGTGGTGCCGGCAACGACGAGTTCGGTGACCGGTACGGCCTGCTCAGCGGCCTGTTCAAGGCCATCGGCGGTGCCGGCGACGACACGTACTACATCGGCGACATCGACGAGGACAGTGTCATCAGGCCGGGTGCCGGCAATGACACGCTGTACATCAAGAACCCGACCAAGGGCATGAGGATCGCGTGCGGCGCGGGCGTCGACAAGGTGTACTTCAACATCGCCGCGAAGAAGGTCAAGGCGAAGGGCTGCGAGACGGTCCTCTATGGCAAGGACCCGTTCCACTGGGACCCGGACGGCACCCAGACCGTGTGGTGGCGCAACCTCGCCGGCTGACGACAGCGTCGGTGCCGGACGGGGCGGCGGACCTTCGGGTCCGCCGCCCCGTGCGCGTCGGGCGTCGCCCGCTTGCCCCAAAAGTAGAACCTGTTCTAATCTGGGTCCGCACACATTCTGTCGCAGACACAGGAGCTCCCATGAACCAGGACTTCGCCCCCGAGGTGACCGCCGTCCTCGACGGCGTGCGCGACCTGCTGCCCACGTTCCGTGAGCGGGCTGAGGAGGGCGACCGGCTCCGGGTGATCCCGGACGCCTCGGTCAAGGAGCTCGAGGAGACCGGCTTCTTCCGCCTGCTCCAGCCGAAGCGCTACGGCGGCATGGAGGCCGACCCTCTCGCCTTCTACACCGCCGTGCGCGACATCGCCTCGGCCGACGGCTCGACCGGCTGGGTGTCCAGCGTGGTCGGCGTCCACCCGTGGCAGGTCGCGCTGTTCGACGACCGCGCCCAGCAGGCCGTGTGGGGGGACGACGGGAGCGTCCGGCTCTCCTCGTCCTACGCCCCGACGGGCAAGGCGGTCGTCGCCGACGGCGGCTTCACGCTCTCCGGCAAGTGGAGCTTCTCGTCGGGCTCCGACCACTGCGCGTGGGTGCTGCTCGGTGGCCTGGTCTTCAACGCCGAGGGCCAGGTGGTCGACTTCCGGACCTTCATGGTCCCGCGCGAGAAGTACCAGGTCGTCGACGTCTGGAACGTCGTCGGCCTGCGCGGCACCGGGTCCAACGACATCGTGGTCGAGGAGACCTTCATCCCCGAGGAGTTCACGCTCTCGATGGGGGAGACCGGCCAGTGCAAGGGTCCCGGCCAGGCGGTCAACACCAGCGACCTCTACAAGCTGCCGTTCCACTCGATCTTCACCTCGACCATCGCCACGCCGATCATCGGCATGGCCAGGGGCGCGTACGCCGAGCACGTCGAGATGCAGCAGAAGCGCGTGCGTGCGGCGTACCTCGGGGAGAAGGCGTCCCTCGACCCCTTCGCCGCGGTGCGGATCGCGCGCTCGTCCTCCGAGATCGACGCGGCCTGGGCGCTGCTCACGAGCAACATCCGCGAGGAGCAGGCCCATGTCGCCCGTGGGGAGCAGATCCCGCTCGAGCTGCGGCTGCGCGTGCGGCGCGACCAGGTGCTCGGCACCGCCCGGGCGATCGAGGCGATCGACACGCTCTTCGAGGCGTCCGGCGGCCGGGCGCTCGCCGAGGGCACCTACCTCCAGCGGGCCTGGCGCGACGCGCACGCCGGACGGGTGCACGCGGCCAACGACCCCGAGCGCGCGCTGCAGATGTACGGCGCGCAGCAGTTCGGCCACAAGGTCGACCCCGGGATGTACTGAGATGGCTGGCCCCGAGGTGGAGCAGCTCAAGGAGACGTCGCGTCGCAGCGCCCAGGTGAAGACCGAGGCGACCGGCGAGATCACCCTCAACTACTACGAGGCGGGGGGCTCGACAGGCTCGACCAGCGACAGCGGGCGCCTGCCGCTGGTGATGCTGCACGGCGGCGGACCCGGCGCGTCGTCCTGGTCTAACTTCGGGCCGGCCCTCGCGGGCTTCGCCGCCGAGTACCGCACGATCCTGGTGGACCAGCCCGGCTTCGGCGGGTCGGACAAGCCCCCTGTGGTGGGCAACTTCTACCGGTTCGCCGCCGACGCGGTCGTCGCGCTGCTCGACGAGCTCGGCATCGAGAAGGTCCACCTGCTCGGCAACAGCCTCGGCGGCGGTACGGCGATGCGGCTCGCGCTGACCCATCCCGACCGCGTGGGCCGGCTGGTGCTGATGGGCCCGGGCGGCCTCTCGCTGAACCTCTTCCACGCCGACCCGACCGAGGGTGTGCAGCGGCTGATGGACTTCGGCGCCCACCCCAGCCGTGAGTCCCTGCGTGCCTTCATCTCGACCATGGTCGTCAACCAGGCCCTGGTCACCGACGAGCTCGTCGAGGAGCGCTTCGCCGACGCGACGGCCCCCGGCGCGCAGGACGCGATGCGCTCGATGGGCATGTCCTTCTGGAACCCGGAGACCGCCGAGGACGGGATGCTCTGGCGGGAGGCGCACCGCCTGCGCAAGCACACCCTGCTGACCTGGGGCCGCGAGGACCGGGTCAACCCGCTCGACGGCGCGTTCGCGGCACTCAAGCTGATCCCGAAGGCGCAGCTGCACGTCTTCCCCAACTGCGGTCACTGGGCGCAGATCGAGGCCGCCGACGAGTTCCGCGAGATCACGGTCAACTTCCTCAACCGTCACAAGGAGCGCTCCTGATGTCGATCGACATCAAGTCCATGGGCTACATCCGGGTCGCCAGCACCGACCTGGGCGCCTGGAAGACCTTTGCCGGCAAGGTTCTCGGCCTGGCCGAGGGCCGCGGCCCGAACCCCGAGCACCAGTACTGGCGCATCGACGAGGTCTCCGCGCGGCTGGTCGTGTTCCCCGGTGACGTCGACCAGCTCGACTGCACGGGCTGGGAGCTCGCCGACCACCAGGCCCTCCAGGCCGCGCGCGAGCACCTGCAGAAGGCCGGCGTGGAGTTCGAGGAGGGCACCCCCGCCGAGCTCGACGAGCGCCGGGTGCAGGAGCTGGTCCGGTTCCGCGACCCGTGGGACAACGTCTTCGAGCTGTTCCACGGCATCACCTACGAGGCGCGTCCCGTCGTGACGCCGTACGCCGCGACCTTCGTGACCGCCGAGCAGGGCATGGGCCACATCGTCGTCCCGGTGCTCGACGACGTGGAGGCGCTGCGGTTCTACACCGAGGTGCTCGGCTTCCGGCTGCGCGACTCGATGAGCATGCCCGGCGAGTTCGTCGGCAAGGAGCCGGGCAGCAAGGTCTGGCTGCGCTTCCTCGGCGTGAACCCGCGTCACCACTCGCTCGCGTTCCTGCCGATGCCCAACCCCAGCAAGTGCGTGCACGTGATGCTCGAGGTCGACAAGCTCGACCACGTGGGCCGCGCGCTGGAGCGGGTCCGCAAGCACCAGGCGCCCCTGTCGGCGACGCTCGGGCGCCACATGAACGACGAGATGATCTCGTTCTACGTGAGGTCGCCCGGAGGCTTCGACGTCGAGTTCGGCACCGAGGGCATGACCGTGGACGACGACCGCTGGGTCGCGCGGGAGTCGACGGCGGTGTCGTACTGGGGCCACGATTTCAGCGGCGGGCGCTGACGGACGTCACGATGGGGGCCACTACCGTGGGAGCCGTGCCGGCAGAGAACCAGGACCCGTCCGCGGGCGGCATCCCCGAAGGGATCAGTGCCGACGCGAGGGCGACCTGGCCGCACCCGGAGCTGATCCAGTCCTGGCTCGGTGACGCCGAGGTCGACTTCGAGCTGCGTCCGGGCGAGGAGGTCGCGGTCCACGACGACCCCGAGGCTCAGGCCGCGGCGCGTCGGTTCCGTGACGTGCTCGGCTGCTTCGCGTCCGGGATCACCGTCATCACGACGATGAGCGACGGCGAGCCGGTGGGCCTGACCTGCCAGTCGTTCTCGAGCGTCTCCCTCGACCCCCCGCTGGTCACCTTCATCCCCGCCCGCTCGTCGCGGGCCTGGCCGTTGATCCAGCGCGCGGGACGGTTCTGCGTGAACGTCCTCGCCGCCGACCAGGAGCACGTCTCGGGCCAGATGGCGACCAAGGGCGTCGACAAGTTCGCCGGCATCGACTGGGCGCCCGCGCGGTCCACCGGATCGCCGGTCATCGCCGGCACCCTCGCCCACCTGGACTGCACGATCCACGCGGTCTACGAGGGTGGTGACCACTTCATCGTGGTCGGCCGGGTCGAGCACCTCGAGGTCCACGCCGACGACGCCCCCGTCGTCGAGCCGCTGCTCTACTTCAAGGGGCGCTACCGCACCACCGGCTCGTGACCTGCCTCACCGCGGTGCGTTGAGCCCCTGACTCGAGTACGACGACGCCGGTCGGGGGGATCGATGAGGATGCGCAGGTCGCTCGGGGTGGTCGTGACGACCGCCCTGGCCGCCGGGCTGGCGGCCGGGCTGTCCGTGACGGCTCCGGCGGCCCGAGCGGACCCGACACCGACGCCGCCGGGCGTCCGGGCGCCGGAGCCGGTGGTGCACGCGCTGACCCACCAGGGCGTGCGCGCCTTCTGGACGCCGGAGCGGATGCGGGAGGCGGTGCCGCTCGACCTCGACCCGGCCGGGGAGCCGCTGCCCGCGACGACACCGCGGGTGACGGGAGCGCCGTCCGCGCGGGCGCCCGCCGCAGCCGACCCGAGCCCACGGAGCACGGGCAAGCTGTTCTTCAGCCAGGGGGCGTCGACCTACGTCTGCTCCGCCGCGGCCGTGAACACGCCCGAGCGGAACCTCGTCGTGACCGCCGGACACTGTGTGAACTCCGGTGGGGTCTCGACGGTCCTCGGCTGCCGCGCCGGCACGTACTTCACGAACTTCCTCTTCGTCCCCGGCTACGACCAGCGCGCGGCGCCCTTCGGCTCCTGGGTCGGCACGCACGCGGTGACGCACAGCGAGTGGATCCAGCAGTGCGACGCGTTCGCGCGCGACCAGGGGATGATCACGGTGGCGCCGCTGAACGGGCGGAACCTGGTGGACGTCGTCGGCGGCAACGGCCTGGCCTGGAACTACCCGGCGCGGGAGGACGGCGTACGGATCGTGGGTTGGCCCGCCGAGCCGCCGTACGACGGCCTGACGCGGCACGAGTGCACGGGCTCGTCCACCCCGCTGCCGCAGAGCACCGATGCCCAGCTGTCCTGCCCGATGAACCAGGGATCGAGCGGCGGCCCGTGGTTCCTCCGGATGGCGAGTGCCGACACCGGCTTCATCTGGGCGGTCACCTCACGGCTGATCGAGGGGCGGTCGGTGCTGCTGGCGACGCCCTTCGACTCATCGATCGAGAGTCTGCTCGCGGCCGCCCGGACCGCTGTGCGCCCGGTCGCGGGGCGCCTCCTCGACCACCGCCCGCAGAAGGGGCGCAAGCCGCGGCTCCGGCTGACCGCGACGGCGAGCGCCGTGGGCTTCGGCGAGAGCTACCAGCTGATCGCGACGACCCGGCGGGTGCGCAAGGTCGTGCTCCAGGTCCGGACGGTGCCGTCCGGGCCGTGGCAGCGGGTCGGCACGGTGCGGACCCGCGGCGGTGGCGCGGTGGTGACCCAGGCCCTCTCGCCGGGGACCCGGTGGTACCGGATCAAGGTGAGGAAGGGCAGGAAGCACAGCAAGCCCGTGGTGGTGACGGTCCTGCCGTGTCCGCTGCCGCTGGATCGCACGCCGGCCGTGGTGAGCGCCACCCGCTGCACGAGTCCCGTGGGCTGAGCGCCGGCTCAGCCCGGGGCTCACAGCTCGGGGCTCACAGCTCGATGGCCGCCCGGTGCCGGTGCGGCGCGCCGTAGAGCTGGCCGAGCGCGTGCGCGCGCTTGAACACCAGGTGGGCGTCGTGCTCCCAGGTGATCGCGATGCCGCCGTGCAGCTGGACGCACTCGCCGGCCGCCAGGGCGGCGGTCTCCAGGGCGTACGACGCCGCGGCGTGCGTCAGGAACGCGGCCTCCGCGGGATCCGACTCCGGGTCCGCGACGGCGTAGGACGCCGCCCAGCTGGCCGAGCGGGACATCTCGACCCGCGCCAGCACGTCGGCCATGCGGTGCTTGAGCGCCTGGAAGGAGCCGATCGGGCGGCCGAACTGGACGCGCTCCTTGCTGTAGTCGACCGTCATCCGCAGGGCGCGGTCCGCCAGGCCGACGGCGAGAGCGGTCACGGCCGCGCCGCCCACCAGCTCGGCCCGCGCCCGGGCGGCGGCGCCGTCGCCGATCACCGCGAGCTCCGCGCCGGACAGGTCGAGCCGGGCGAGCCGGACGCTCTGGTCCATCGACTCGACCCAGGTCGCGACCGCCCCGGTCACCTCCACCAGCTCGTCACCACGCACGGTGAGCACGATGGCCGCGCGGTCACCGTCGAGGACGGGCTCGTCGTCCAGTGCGATCGTCGCGATCTCGCCCGTCGCGATGCGGGGCAGGAGCCGCTGCTTGGCGTCCTCGGTCGCGCCGGCCAGCAGCGCCTCCGTGGCGACGGTGGTCGCGAGGAGCGGGCTCGGGGCGAACGTGGCGCCGAGCTCCTCGAGCACCACGGCCGTCTCGAAGAAGCTCGCCCCGACCCCGTCGTACGCCTCCGGGACGGCGAGCGCCGCCACGCCGATCTGCTCGCACAGCACCGACCAGAGGGCCGGGTCGTGGCCGGTCTCGGCGGTGGACGCCGTGCGGACCGCGAGGGAGTCGGCGCGCTTGGCGAGCAGGCCGCGCACGGTCGCCGCCAGCTCGGCCTGCTCCTCGCTCAGCTCGAACCGCATCATGCGCTCCGCAGCGTCTCGAGGATGCGGGCGCGGTGGAAGCCGGGCGTGCCCCAGGCCGTGACCAGCGCGCGGATCTTGGTGATCCAGATGCTCAGGTCGAACTCCTGGGTGTAGCCGATCGCGCCGTGCACCTGCAGGCCGGTGCGGGAGGCGAGATAGGCCGCGTCGGCGCACGCGACCTTGGCCGCGGACACCGCCCGCGGGGTCGGGTCGAGGGCGGCGCCGAACACCAGCGGACGGGCGAAGTCGAGCGCGATGCGCACGTCGGCGAGCTTGTGCTTGATCGCCTGGTAGGAGCCGATCTCGCGGCCGAACTGCTTGCGCTGCTTGACGTACGTCACGGCGTCGGCGAGCACCCGCTCGCCCGCGCCCAGGAGCTGGGCGGAGGTCGCGAGGACGGCGAGGTCGAAGGCCTCCCGCGACCGGTCGGCCGTGTCGTGCACCGGTCCCGCGGCGAGCGTGAACAGCCGGCGGGTCCGGTCGACCGACGGGCGCGGCTCGCCCACGGTGGCCGTGCGCACGCCGTCGCTGCCGGCCAGGTAGACGCGGTCGGCAGCATCGGCGTCCAGCGCGTACGGCGTGTGGGGAGCGACGGCGAGGGTCGCGACCGCCCCGGCGGCGATGGCCGTCCGGGCCTCTCCGGACAGCTCGGTGGCCAGGTAGGCCGCGGCCTCGACCCAGGGCCCGGGGACGGCATGCCGGCCGAGCGCCTCGAACGCGACGACCAGCTCGACCGGGGTCGCCCCCATGCCGTCGGCGTCCTCGGGGACGAGCAGGGCGGTCACGCCCTGGTCCGCGAGCCGCTGCCACAGCCGCAGCCCGGGGCCGTGGTCGCCCTCGGCCCAGGCGCGGGCGACGGTGACCGTGTCGGCGGCCGCCAGGAGCGACTCCAGCGAGGCCGCGAAGTCCTGCTGGTCGGTGGTGAGCTCGAACTTCACTGTTGATCTCCCTTCGCCTCACTGTGCTGGTGCGCGAGGCTCAGTACACCCGGGAGGGTGCGGTGGGTCGTTGCCGTCACCTTGGTCACCGGCTTCCCTTCGCCTCGCGGGGCAGGCCCAGGATCCGCTCCGCGATGATGTTGCGCTGGATCTCGTTGGTGCCGGCGTAGATCGGGCCGGACAGCGAGAAGGTGTAGCCGTCGAGCCAGGCCGACTCGATCTCGGCCTCGGGGCCGAGCAGGTCGAGGGCGGTCTCGTGGAGGGCGACGTCGAGCTCGCTCCACCACACCTTGTTGACCGAGCCCGCCGCACCGACGTCGCCGCCGTCGCGCAGACTCGTCACCGTGCCCCAGGTGTAGAGGCGGTAGGCCTCGGCCTTCAGCCAGGCGTCGACGACGCGGTCGGCGACGCGGGGGTCCGGCCGCTCGTCGTACAGCGCCAGCAGCCGGTCGGCGGCGGCGGTGAACCGGCCGGGGGAGCGCAGCGAGAGGCCGCGCTCGTTGCCGGCGGTGCTCATCGCGACCCGCCAGCCGTCGCCGGGCGCGCCGAGCACGTCGGCATCCGGCACGAACACGTCGTCGAAGAAGACCTCGGCGAAGCCGGCCTCGCCGTCGAGCTGGGCGATCGGGCGGACGGTGACGCCCGCGGCGTCGAGCGGGAAGAGGAAGTACGTCAGGCCCGCGTGCTTCTGGGCGTCCGGGTCGCTGCGGAAGAGGCCGAAGCCCCAGTGCGCGAGCGCGGCGCGTGAGCACCAGATCTTCTGGCCGTTGAGGACCCAGCCGCCGCGAGCGTCGTCGCGACGTGCCGTGGACCTCAGCGAGGCGAGGTCCGAGCCCGCCTCCGGCTCGCTCCAGCACTGGGCCCAGATCCGCTCCCCGGTCGCCATGGTCGGCAGGAAGCGGGCCTGCTGCTCGGGTGTGCCGTGCTCGAAGATGATCGGCGCGAGCAGGAAGATGCCGTTCTGCGAGACCCGGAGGGGCGCGCCGGCGCGGTAGTACTCCTCCTCGAAGACGACCCACTCCACGAGGGACGCCTCGCGGCCGTGGTGGTCCGCCGGCCACGACACGACCGACCAGCGGTCGGCGGCGAGCCTCGCCTCCCACTCCTGGTGGAGCCGGAAGCCGTCCGGGGTGTCGAGGGACGGCAGCGGCCCGGCCGGCACGTTGGCGCTCAGCCAGGCGCGGGCCTCGGCCTGGAAGGCCAGCTCCGACTCGCTCAGTTGGAGATCCATGTCAGTTCGCGTTCCTCATCGGCGTGGGGATCGGCACACGTGCGCCGGATGGTTACCGTACCAAGCACTTGCTTGGTAGAGTACCAGCCATGAACCTCACCGAGGGGTCCGAGGACCGCGCGTTCCGCGCCGAGATCCGGGAATGGCTGGGCGACCACCTGGCCGGTGAGTGGGCCACGCTCCGCGGCCTGGGCGGGCCGGGGCGGGAGCACGAGGCGCACGACGAGCGGCTCGCGTGGAACCAGCACCTCGCCGAGCACGGCTGGACCGCCGTCGGCTGGCCGAAGGAGCACGGAGGCCGCGGACTCTCGCTGTGGCAGCAGGTGATCTTCCACGAGGAGTACGCACGGTCGAACGCTCCGGCCGGCGTCAACCACCTCGGCGAGCAGCTGCTCGGCCCGACGCTCATCGCCTTCGGCACACCCCGGCAGCAGCAGCGGTTCCTGCCCGAGATCGTCGCGGTTCGCGAGCTGTGGGCGCAGGGCTACTCCGAGCCCGGCGCCGGCTCCGATCTCGCCAACGTGCAGACCCGGGCCCGCCGCGACGAGTCGACCGGCGAGTGGGTGGTCGACGGGCAGAAGGTGTGGACCTCGCTCGCCCACCTCTCCGACTGGTGCTTCGTCGTGGCCCGCACGGACCCGGGCTCGGCCCGCCACCACGGGCTCTCGTTCCTCCTGGTACCGCTGCGCCAGGACGGCGTCGAGGTGCGCCCGATCGAGCAGCTGACCGGTGGATCCGAGTTCAACGAGGTCTTCTTCACCGGGGCCCGCACCGCAGCCGACCTGGTCGTCGGCGAGCCCGGTCACGGCTGGGGAGTGGCGATGGGCCTGCTCGGCTTCGAGCGCGGCGTGTCCACCCTCGGCCAGACCGTCGGCTTCGCCCGCGAGCTCGAGAGCGTCGTCGACCGTGCGAAGCAGAACGGCTCGATCGACGACCCGGTCGTGCGCGACCGGCTCGCCGCGCTCAAGGCCGAGCTCGCCGTGATCCGCAGCTACGCCCTGCGCGCGCTCGCCCTCGTCGAAGGCGGCCAGGACTCCGCCGCGGGAGGGGGAGCGGGGTCGATCTTCAAGCTCGCCTGGGCCGGCTGGCACCGGACGCTGGGCGAGGTGGCGATGGACGTCGCCGGGCGCGACGGCCTCCTCGCGCGGCAGTCCGCGACGCCGTACGACCTCGACGACCACCAGCGTCTCTTCCTCTTCTCGCGCGCCGACACGATCTACGGCGGCAGCGACGAGATCCAGCGCAACATCCTCGCCGAGCGCGTGCTCGGCCTGCCCCGCGAACCTCGAGGTGCTTCGAATGGATGACGCCTGCTGCGCGCCGCGATCCACGCACGCTGGCCGCGTTGCCGTCGATCGACGTACAACCAGCATGCCTCACTCCGGCGCCTTGCCATCGCACGCGCCTCGCGACGCTCGCGACGGCGTCACCCATCCGAAGCACCTCAAGGGAGCCTGAATCCATGACTGCGATGCGACCCGAGCAGCCCACCCCCGACTACGTCCCGGGCCATGACCTGCTCGCCGGCAAGGTGGTCGTCGTGACCGCGGCCGCGGGCGCGGGCATCGGCGCGGCCGTCGTCCGTCGGGCGCTCGAGGAGGGCGCCAAGGCGGTCGTCTTCAGCGACACCCACGCGCGCCGGCTGGCCGAGGCCGAGGAGACGCTGGCCGCCGAGTTCGGCGCCGAGCGGGTCCGCCAGCTGGTCTGCGACGTGACGCAGGAGACCGACATCGCGGCGCTGCTTGACGCGGCCGAGGAGTTCGGCGGCGTCGACATCATGATCAACAACGCCGGGCTCGGCGGCACGGACACGATCCTCGAGGTGACCGACGAGACGTGGAACCGGGTCATCGACATCACCCTCACCGGCACCATGCGGGCCACCCGCGCCGTCGGCCAGCGGTTCGTCGCCGCGGGCAAGAAGGGCGTCATCGTCAACAACGCCTCGGTCGTCGGCTGGCGCGCGCAGGAGGGCCAGGCCCACTACGCCGCCGCGAAGGCCGGTGTCATGGCGCTGACCCGCTGCTCGGCTCTCGACCTCGCACCCCACGGCATCCGGGTCAACGCGGTCTCGCCGAGCCTGGCGATGCACCCGTTCCTGGAGAAGGTGACGTCGCCCGAGCTGCTCGTCGAGCTCAAGCAGCGCGAGGCGTTCGGCCGTGCGGCCGCGCCGTGGGAGGTCGCCAACGTGATGGTCTTCCTGGCGAGCGACTACTCGTCGTACCTGACGGGCGAGGTCCTCTCCGTCAGCAGCCAGCACGCCTGATCCCTGTTCCCCGACCCCAACGCAGAGGAGATCCAGTCATGGCCGAGGCCTTCATCGTCGACGCGGTCCGCACCGCCGTGGGCAAGCGCGGCGGCGCGCTGGCCGGCGTCCACTCCGCCGACCTGGCCGCCCACTCGATCGGCGCCCTCGTCGAGCGCACCGGCATCGACGCCGGCGCGGTGGAGGACGTCATCCTCGGCTGCTGCGACACGCTCGGCTCCCAGGCCGGCGACATCGCCCGGACGGCGTGGCTCGTCGCGGGGCTGCCCGACCACGTGCCCGGTGTGACGATCGACCGCCAGTGCGGCTCGTCGCAGCAGGCGGTCCATTTCGCCGCGCAGGGCGTCATGTCCGGGACCCAGGACCTCGTCGTCGCGGGCGGCGTGCAGAACATGAGTGCCATCCCGATCTCGGCGGCCATGCTGGCGGGGCAGCAGTACGGATTCTCCACGCCGTTCGCGGAGTCGCCGGGCTGGCTCAAGAGGTACGGCGACCAGGAGGTCAGCCAGTTCCGCGCGGCCGAGATGATCGCGGAGAAGTGGGACATCAGCCGCGAGGACATGGAGCGCTTCGCACTCGCCTCGCACGAGCGGGCGCGTGCCGCGATCGACGCCGGCCGGTTCCGGGCCGAGATCGCGCCGCTGACGCTCGACGACGGCACCGTCTTCGAGACCGACCAGTGTCCCCGCGACACCTCGCTGGAGAAGATGGCCGGCCTCGAGCCGCTCGCTCCCGGCGGCCGGATCACCGCGGGCGTGGCCTCGCAGATCTGTGACGGCTCCGCGGCGATCCTGGTCGCCTCCGAGCAGGCCGTGCGCGAGCACGGACTCACGCCGCGGGCCCGGGTCGTGCACCTCTCGGTGCGCGGCGACGATCCGGTGTGGATGCTGACCGGCCCGATCCCGGCGACGAAGCACGCGTTGGCGAAGTCCGGCCTGACCGTCGACGACATCGACGTGTTCGAGTGCAACGAGGCGTTCGCCTCGGTCACCCTGGCATGGATGAAGGAGACCGGCGCGCCCCACGAGAAGGTCAACGTCAACGGCGGTGGCATCGCCCTGGGCCACCCCATCGGTGCGACCGGCGCCCGCCTGATGACCACCCTGCTCGCCGAGCTCGAGCGCACCGGGGGTCGCTACGGCCTGCAGACGATGTGCGAGGGCGGCGGGCAGGCCAACGTCACCATCATCGAGCGGCTCGGCTGAGCCCGCTGCCGTCGGCCGGCGCCGCGGCGGCCGTGGCGCCGGCGGCGGCCGTGGCGCCGGCGGCGTGAGCTCAGAGCACCGTCCACCAGATGCCGACGAGGCCGGGGACCAGGCCGAGCAGCAGCCAGGCCGACTTCCACGAACGGCCGTTGATCACCAGCGTGGCCGCGATGCCGCCGACCATGAAGGCCGCCGCGATCAGGTTGAGCCCGATCCGGGCGTCCAGCCGGTCGTCGGCGACGTGTTCGGCCGCGATCACGAATCCCACGGACAGGTGCAGGATGGTGGTCACCACCAGCACCGAGATGACCCGGCGCTGCACCCGCTGAAGCCGCTCGAGATCCTTCGGGTCCGGCGCCTTGCGGGGCGCGTTCGGGTCCATCAGGTGACGCCGACGCGAGGTGCCTGCGTTGGCGGAGCCGGTCGGCGACGTCTGGTTCACGCTCTCAGGATATCCAGTGGAACCGGAGGCCGCGGCATCGCATGCTGCTCCCATGGAGATCCACCCGTTCGGCCCTGACGACACCGCGGCGCTCGCCGCCTGGACCGACCTCGTCAACGTGATCGCCCAGGTCGACGCGCCCTGGGAGCGGGCGATGACGACCGCGCGGGCCGAGGCCCGGTGGCGCCACGGCTGGGACGGCGAGCCCGGGACGCCGTACCTCGCCCGCGTGGGCGACCGCGTCGTCGGCTGGGCCGCGAACTCGACCAGCGAGTACGACAACCTGCACCTGGCCTGGCTCGACCTGGGCGTCCATCCCGACCACCGGCGACAGGGGCACGGCTCGACGCTGCTCGCCGCGATGGAGGCCGAGGCCCGGCGCGCCGGGCGGACCAGCGTCGTCATCGACGCCTGGGAGTCCGAGGCGGCCGACGGCTTCGCCAAGGTGCACGGCCTGGACCGCAAGTCCGCCGAGATCAACCGGCGCCAGTTCCTCGCCGAGATCGACTGGGCCACTCTCGACCGCCGCTACGACGAGGCGCTTCCCCACGCCGCCGACTACGTCCTGGAGCGCCGATTCGGACCTACCCCGGACGAGGGGCTCGAGGAGCTGGCCGTGATGGCCTCCGCCATCAACGACGCGCCGACCGACGACCTGGACTGTGAGGACGAGGTCTTCAACGGTGAGCGGATGCGCGCCTACGAGACCGCTGTCGACGCGCACGGCGACGACCTCTACCGCGTGGTCGCCCGGCACGTGCCGACGGGCGAGCTGGCCGCCCACACCGTCGTCGCCGTCTCCCGGACCGAGCCGGCCTGGGGCGGCCAGCACGACACGTCCGTCACGCGGGCGCACCGCGGCCACCGTCTCGGCGTGCTGCTAAAGGCGGACATGCTCCGCTGGCTGCGCGACGCCGCGCCCGCGCTGCGCACCATCGACACCTGGAACGCCGAGTCCAACGACAGGATGATCGAGGTCAACGAGGTGCTCGCCTATCGGGTCATGGGGCGGGTCTGGGCCTACCAGCGCCCGCTGGGGTGACGAGCGGCGCCCGTCAGGAGTAGCGGTGGCTCTTGGCGGCGTGCCCGCGCTCACGGGTGCAGGTGCGGCCGCTCATGTTGCGGTGGCCGCACAGGCCGTCGGTGTCGTCGGCGGCACCGTCGTCCTGCGTCGGTGCCGCGGCAGGCGCGACCGGAGCGGCGCTGGCGGGCTTCGCCCGCTTCGCTGCCGGGGCGGGGCGGCCGGCACGGGCCTGGGCCTCGGCGTACCGGGCTTCGCGCATCGCGCGGACTGCGTCCATCTTGCTCATCGGCGGCTCACGGGACCGACCCTAGGGGAGTGGTCCGACAGTTGCCGAGGGTGGGGCTAGGCTCGACGCTTCCGACGACGTCAGGGGCCGACATGGTGGCGAGCAGATCCGCTCGCGAGCGCAAGGCGACCGCGCAGGCCGGCCCGCTGGCCCAGGTGCGGATCGAGGTCGGTGCGCAGGAGCAGTTCGTCTACAAGATCAGCTGCACCCAGTGCAGGGCGAAGGGCCACCGCCCGTGGTCGGCCTACCGTCCGGGTGCCGACAACGGCTTCATGGCCGCGATGGACCGCTGGGTCTTCCACCTCCGGGAGAAGCACCCGTCGAGCGACGCGCCGTGCCTGGAGTTCCTGCCGGCGGCGGAGCAGCGGCTCCACGAGCGACGTGCGCAGCAGGACGCGGCGAGGACGCGACCGGACTGACCGGTCGCGTCCTCGGCCACCAGATCAGATCAGGTACGACGCCGCGCGCTTCAGCTCCGCGGCCGCCTGGACCACGATCCGCTCGACCAGCTCCTCGCACGACGGCAGGTCGTCGATCACGCCGACGACCTGCCCGCTGGCGAGGACGCCGGCGGACGTGTCGCCCTCGACCAGGCCCGCGCGCAGCATGGTCGGGGTGTTGGCGGCGAGGGCCATCTGGCCGAGCGTGCGGCCCTGCGCCTTCTTCATCGCGCGCCCGTCCTTGAGCAGGCCGGTCCACGACATCCCGGAGGACCTCTTGAACTCCAGGGTCCGGCGCATGGTGGGGCCGAGGCGGCGCACGGCCGAGGTCTCCTCGAGCGAGTCGACCAGATCGGTGCGGAGCATCCGGTGCGGCATGCCGTCGACCTTGGTCGTCACGACGGTGTCGGCCAGCCCCTTGGACAGGTAGAGCTCCTTGACCGCGTCGGGGACGGCGGAGTCGCGGGTCAGCAGGAAGCGGGTGCCCATGCCGACCCCGGCGGCGCCGTACGACAGGGCGGCGGCGAGGCCGCGTCCGTCGAAGAAGCCGCCCGCGGCGATGACCGGGATGTCGACGGCGTCCAGCACCGTCGGCAGCAACAGCGTGGTGGGGATGGCACCGGTGTGGCCGCCGCCCTCGCCGCCCTGGACCATGACCGCGTCCGCTCCCCACGAGGCGACCTTCTTGGCGTGCTTGGCCGCGCCGATGGAGGGCATCACGACGATGTCGTGCTCCTTGAGCATGGCGATCAGCTCGGGCTTGGGCGCCAGCGCGAACGACGCCACCTTGACGCCGTGGTCGATGAGGAGCCGGCAGCGGTCGGCCGCGTCGCCGGCGTCGGCGCGCAGGTTGACGCCGAACGGCTCGTCGGTGCGGCCCTTGACCTCGACGATCGCCTGCTCCAGCTCGGTGAAGGTCATCGTCGCCGAGGCGAGGATGCCGAGGCCGCCGGCGTTGGCGGTGCCGGAGACCAGGCGGGGCCCGGAGACCCAGCCCATGCCGGTCTGGACGACCGGGTGCGGGACGCCGACCAGGTCGGTGAACGGCGTCCGGAGCTGCTGCTCACGCATCCGGGACCTCCTTGAAGCGCAGGCCCCTCGGGTCGAGCATCTCGCGGATGAGGAGCAGCTCCTCGTACGACGGCTCGCGGGTGGTCGGCACGTCCGCCGGCACCTCCAGGGCGAACCCGGTGGCCTCGACGACCTCGTCGACGGTGACGCCCGGGTGCACCGAGGCCAACCGCATGGTGCCGTCGGCGCCGCCCAGGTCGAACACCGCGAGGTTGCTGACGATCCGGTGGATGTCGTTGAAGCGGGATGCCGCGGGACCGGCCTCGCGGGCCCGGCGCGGGCCGACGCCGGAGACGATGTCGACGTCCTCGAGGAAGACGCGCGGGGAGTGCTTCGGCACCCAGTACGACGTCCGGTTGTTCACCGTGTTGCCCGGGGCCCCGCGGGAGCCGAGGAGCTGGCGCTTGGGCTGCGCGAACGGTCCGATGGCGGAGATGTTCTGGTTGCCGTGCCGGTCGACCTGGGTGGCACCCATCATCACGTGGCGCTTGCCGTAGGCGACGACGTCGAACACGCGGCGGAACGGGATCCAGCCCTCCACGACGTCCTTGCCGCCGAGCGGCGGGGTGCCGCCGAGGAAGACCGACTCCCCGTCGCTGATCACCAGGTCGGGGTTCGAGGTCAGCTTGGCCAGCCGGACGCCCAGCGTGGGCAGCAGCCCCATCGGACTGGCGAAGATCTCGCCGTCCTCGCTGAAGGCGTCCGCGATCGCGGCGGCACAGACGTCGGCACGGGTGTAGTCCTGGTCGCTGGTTCGGTCGCTCACTTGGCGTTCTCCTCGGTGAAGGCCTGGACGGCGGCCTGGTACGACGCCTCGTCGCCCGACAGGAAGCGGTCGTGGAACGCCTGCCAGTCCTCGTCGGGGCCGGCCGCCGCGGCGGCGTACGCGCGCTGGAACCTCTCGTCGCGCTCGTAGTCGGGCGTGCACGTGCTGAAGTGCGCGCCGTTCGGCGTCTCGACGACACCGCTCACCATCATCCGGCTGAGCAGAAGGCGCTGGACCGGCGTGTCGACGGTCAGGCCGGCCGTGTCGACGACCTGCTCGACGCTGACGTAGGTCTTGTCCGCGGCCATCGCGAAGAGGTCGTCGAAGTAGGGATCCGGACCCAGGTACGACGCGTTGCCGTGCTGGTCGGCGCGGTTGAGGTGGACGAGCGCGGCATCGAGCCGGAGTGCCGGGACGGCGACGAGCTCCTCGTGACCGTGCCCCTCGTCGTACGGGCTGGTGACGGTCGTGATCCAGGGGTTGTTGACCAGGACGTCGGAGCCGAGCCCGGCGCGCATGGGCAGGAACGGCAGCCGCTCGGCCGCGGCCCGCAGGCCGGTCTGGAACATGCCCTCGTCGAGCTCGACGATCTCGGGGATCGAGGCGGACTGTCGGGCGCGCTGGAAGTTCGGCTCGAGCGGGACGGAGTCGAGCGACACGAAGGCGTAGACGAGCCTGCGGATCTTGCCGGCGCGGGCGAGCAGGCCCACGTCGGCACCGCCCCAGCTGACGATGGTCAGGTCGGTGAGGTCGGAGTTGTAGATCGCGCGGACCAGCGCCATCGGCTTGCGCCGCGGGCCCCAGCCGCCGATGCCGATGGTCATCCCGCTCTCGAGGCTGCCGACGACGTCGTCGATCGACATCCGCTTGTCGCGCGGCTTGCGGTTGCTGCTCATCAGGCTCCCTTTGCCTCGTTGTCGGCCTTGGTGTCGGCCTTGTCGGTTCCGGCGAAGTCGTCGCGCAGCTCGTCGCTGACGCCCATCAGGTTGAGCTCGAAGGTGAAGCCCTGTTCCCAGCGGTAGGACTTGTTGACGTCGATCGGGTCGATCCCGTTGAGCGCCTCCTTGGCGGCGCGGATGACCCGGGTGTCCTTGGCGGCGATCTCGCCGGCGACCTTCAACGCGGCGTCGTCGAGCTGGTCGCGGGGGACCACCTCGAGGACGGAGCCGAACCGGACCAGGTCCCTCGCGGGGATGGTGCGGGCGGTGAAGTACAGCGTGCGCATCATGTGCTGCGGGACCAGGCGCGACATGTGGGTGGCGGCGCCGAGGGCGCCCTGGTTGACCTCGGGTACGCCGAAGTAGGCGTCCTCGCTCGCCACGACGACATCGGCGTTGCCGACCAGGCCGACGCCGCCGCCGACACAGAAGCCGTTGACCGCCGCGATCACGGGAACCGCGCACTCGTACACGGCCTTGAAGGCCGCGAAGCAGCCCTTGTTGGCGCCGAGGAGGGCGTCGAACCCGGTGGTGCTCTGCATCTCCTTGATGTCGACGCCCGCGTTGAAGCCCTTGCCCTCGGCCCGCAGGACGACGGCTCTGGTCGCCATGTCGCGGCCGGCCTCGTCGAGGGCGGTCGCCACGTCGAACCAGCCCTGCACGGTGAGGGCGTTGACCGGGGGTGCGTTCATGGTGACGACGCGGACCCCGTCCGGCCGCAGCACGCTGGTGACTGTCATGCCCGCATGCTACCAAGCATTTGCTTGGTAGCATGTGTGGCGTCCCGCGTCCGAGTGGACGACCCGACGTCGTAGAGGAGACCGAAGTGAGCAGGTTGCTGGAGGGGCGGGTCGCGATCGTGACCGGTGCCGGACGAGGCATCGGGCGCGCCCACGCGCTGGAGCTCGCCCGGCACGGCGCCAAGGTCGTCGTCAACGACTTCGGCGTGTCGCTCGCCGGCGAGGGCACCGAGGAGACCCCTGCCCACGAGGTCGTCGCCGAGATCGAGGCGATGGGCGGCGCGGCGGTCGTCAACGGTGCCGACGTCGCGGACTTCGCAGCCGCCGAGGCCATGGTCCGCCAGGCGATCGACCTGTACGGCGGCCTCGACATCCTGGTCAACAACGCCGGCTTCGTGCGCGACCGGATGCTCGTCAACACCAGCGAGGAGGAGTGGGACTCCGTCGTCCGCGTCCACCTCAAGGGCCACTTCGCGCCGCTGCGGCACGCGGGCGCGTACTGGCGCGCCGAGGCGAAGGAGGGGCGTCAGCGTGCGGCCCGGGTGGTCAACACCTCGTCGGGCGCCGGCCTCCAGGGCTCGATCGGCCAGGCGACGTACTCCGCCGCCAAGGCGGGCATCGCCGGCCTCACCCTCGTCGCGGCTGCCGAGATGGGCAGGTACGGCGTGACCGTGAACGCGATCGCCCCCGTGGCGAGGACCCGGATGACCGAGGGGGCCTTCGACACCTCCGCCATGGCCCTGCCCGAGGACAACTCGCCGATCGTTGCCTGGCTGGCATCCGAGGAGGCCGGCGACGTGACCGGCCGGGTGATCGAGATCGACGGGTCGGTGATCACTGTCGAGAGTGGCTGGGCACACGGCCCGGCCCGCGACAACGGCGCCCGCTGGGAGGCCGAGAAGGTCGGTCCGGCCCTCCGGGAGCTGTTGGGTGAGGCGCCTGTTCCCGAGCCGGTCTACGGGGCCTGAGTCGCGGGACAGTTTCGCCGGTCGACCGGCGAAACTCTCTCTTGACCGACGCGGTTTCATCGGTCAGGTGCGAGTTCTGACGGTCGGGTCGAGGGGTGGTCCGTCATGCGGCGATGGCGAAGCAATGGAGGATGCGCTCTGACGTCGTGCGCGGACGATCGAGATCGGCCCACACCAGGCGGATCATGACCCAGCCCGTGAGTTCGCGGAGCAGGTCCTCACGGTGCTTCTCCCGCATCACCATCTGTTCGATCGTCTCCCCAGGGCGGCGTAGTCGGTGGTACTTCTGCAGGCCATCGAACTCCAACATGACGCGCCGCTCCGGCCATGCGAAGTCAACTCGGCCGGCGAGGCGCCCACTGGGATGGTGGATCTCGAGTTGAGGTACCGGGATCGGCAATCCCTCGCGCCGGCAGAGCAACCGCGTCCTGGTCTCACCGACCGATTCCGCGGCACCGTCTGCCAATTGGAGGACCCGGTGGAGGGCCAAGGTGTCCGGCCAGTGCTTCATCGCGGCGAAGGTGACCTCGAGTTCTGGGCGTGTCGTCAAGCCAGCCTGCAGGAACCAGTCGAGTACGGCGACCGCGGGCTCCTGCGCGGCGAGGCTGGCCGTGTCGAGAGCAGTTCGTGTCGGAGCGGTGATCCAGCCCGTTGCGTCACGCGTGACGTCGCCGACCCGGCACACGCCCCGGTGATGCACGACCTTCGCCTGATTGCGCTCACTGGTGCCGTCGAGGCTCGTCACATGGGCGGATGACAGGTCCAGGCCCCAGGTCGGCCCACCCTGCTCGACGCTGGCGCTGACGTGCGAAGCGGCCACGGTGTCGCCGTACAGCTTTCGCACAGACGCCAGGAGCAGAGAGTGCTGCTCGACGGAGCTCGCTGATTCCCAACGTTCCCGCAGGGTGTACGCGCCCTGCCTGATCCGGACGATGTGGCCGGCTCGGAGGGCGCGCCGTAGAAAGTTGTCGTCCGCGCCCATGGCGATCGCGTCACGGCGCAGGAGGATGCCGTTCTCGTCGAGCATCGATTCGAGCATGCGGATCAGGATGCTCGAATTCCCGCCGACCCGTCCCCGCCGAGCTACCGCTCTGTGGACAACCGGTCATTGAGGTGCACGACCCGCACCGACCTGACCGATGCAACTGTCTCCTGGCCGACGGAACTTCGTCGGTCAGGAGACAGTTTCGCCGGTCGACCGGCGAAACTGTCGTCGCCGGCGCGGCCTCAGATCCGCTCGATGATCGTCCCCGTGGCCATCGCGCCGCCGGCACACATCGAGATGAGCGCGGTGGAGGCGTCGCGGCGCTCCAGTTCGTGCAGGGCGGTGGTGATCAGTCGGACGCCGGTGGCGCCGACGGGGTGGCCGAGCGCGATCGCGCCACCGTTGACGTTGACCTTGTCCATGTCGACGCCGTGGACGCCGGCCCACGAGAGGACCACGGACGCGAAGGCCTCGTTGACCTCGAACAGGTCGAAGTCGCCGATCGCCATGCCGGTCTTGTCGAGCAGGCGCTGGGTGGCGTCGATCGGGCCGTCGAGGTGGTAGTAGGGGTCGGAGCCGACGAGGCACTGCGCGACGATGCGGGCGCGCGGCTGGAGGCCCAGGGCCCTTGCCTTGTCCTCGTCCATGATCAGGACGGCGGCCGCGCCGTCGGAGATCTGCGAGGACGTGCCTGCGGTGTGGAGGCCGCCGTCGAGGACGGAGCGCAGGCCGGCGAGGCCCTCGGCGGTGGTCGCGCGCAGGCCCTGGTCGGTGTCCACGAGCCGGGTCTCACCGGTGGGCTCGCCGGACTCGGAGAGGACCGGCGCCTCGATCGCGGCGATCTCCCGCTTGAAGCGGCCCTCGTCGACGGCGACGCGGGCCTTGGCCTGCGACGCCAGGCCGAGCGCCTCGAGGTCGGCGCGGGTGATGCCGCGGTGCTTCGCGATGCGGTCGGCGGCCTCGAACTGGTTCGGCATGTCGATCGACCAGTCGGCGGGCCGCGGGTCGCCCAGTCCGGGCGGCACGTTGGCGCCGAGGGGGATGCGCGACATCATCTCGACGCCACAGGCGATGCCCACGTCGATGGTGCCCGCCGCGACCATGTCGTTGACCAGGTGGGTGGCCTGCTGGCCGGAGCCGCACTGCGCGTCGAGGGCGGTGCCGGCGGTCGCCTGGGGGAGTCCGGCATACAGCCACGCGCGGCGTACGGCGTCGTTGGACTGCTCGCCGGCCTGGGTCACGCAACCGCCGATCACCTGCTCGACGAGCGCGGGGTCGACGCCTGCGCGACGGAGCACCTCGGCCTGGATGAACCCCAGGGTCTGGGCCGGATGCAGGCCGGCCAACCAGCCCTTGCGCTTGCCCAGAGGGGTGCGGACTGCTTCGACGATCACCGGGTTTCCCATGCTCGCACCGTAGCATTCAAGTAGAACACGTTCTAGTCTCGTCCCTGTCGACGCCGCGCCTCGGGAAAGTCATTTCACGAAACCCTTTCGTATTGGCGCGATGCTTTGTACGGTGGCTCTAGAACGTGTTCCAACCCCATGGCTGTCCCGTAGCGAAAGGTTCGTGGTGTGACCGAGCTCCTCATCCCGACGGATTGGGATCCCACCGATCCCGACATCAACGAAGTCGCCGTGCCCCACGAGCAGTTCCGCGCGCTGCGCGCGAGCGAGCCGATCCGCTGGATCGAGCAGGTCCCCGAGGCCCGCGCCGGCTTCCTCGACACCGGCTACTGGGCGTGCACCCGCCATGCCGAGGTGCGCCAGGTCTCCAAGGACAACGAGAACTGGTCGGCCATGGAGAACGGCGTCATCATCCGGTTCGCGCCGGACATGACCCGCGACCAGGTCGAGGTCCAGCGCGCGATGCTGATCCACCACGACCCGCCGGACCACACCAAGATGCGCGGCATCGTCTCCCGCGGCTTCACCCCGCGGGTCATCGGCTCGCTCAAGCAGGCCCTCAAGGACCGCGCCTACGAGATCGTCGAGCAGGCGGTCGCGAAGGGCAGCGGCGACTTCGTGGAGGACGTCGCCTCCGAGCTGCCGCTCCAGGCCATCGCCGACTTCCTCGGGGTGCCCCAGGAGGACCGCAAGAAGCTCTTCGAGTGGTCCAACCAGATGATGGGGTACGACGACCCGGACATCGGTGCCGACCCGGCGGTCGCGTCCATGGAGATCCTCGTCTACTTCGACCAGCTCGCCAACGAGCGGCGCGCGAACCCGCAGGACGACATCGTCACCAAGCTGATCAGCGTCGGCCTGGACGACGACCACGGCGCGCTCACCAACGACGAGTTCGGCTTCTTCGTCATCCTGCTGACCGTCGCGGGCAACGAGACCACCCGCAACGCGACCACGCACGGCATGCACGCCTTCTTCGAGAACCCCGACCAGTGGGAGCTGTGGAAGAAGGACCGCCCGGAGACCGCCATCGACGAGATCGTCCGCTGGGCGACCCCGGTCACCGTCTTCCAGCGCACCGCCAAGAAGGACACCGAGCTGGCCGGCCAGGCGATCAAGAAGGGCGACCGCGTCGGCATCTTCTACGCGTCGGCGAACTTCGACGAGGACGTGTTCGAGGACCCGTTCAAGTTCGACATCCTGCGCGAGAACAACCCGCACGTCGCCTTCGGCGGCCACGGCGCGCACTACTGTCTGGGCGCCAACCTGGCCCGCCTGCAGATCAACCTGATCTTCAACGCGCTCGCCGACCTGGCCCCGAACATCTCACTCGCCGGTGAGCCGCGCCGACTGCGCTCGGGCTGGCTGAACGCCATCAAGGAGATGCAGGTCTCGTACGCCTGATCCTTCAGCGCACGTTCAGGGTGGCTCCGCGACAATGGAGCCACCCTGACTGCTTTCCCGGAGGTCGCATGCGTGTCCTGGTCGTCGACGACGAGCGGCGGCTCGCCCGCACCCTCGAGATCGGTCTCGGCGCCGAGGGCTTCGCGGTCGACGTGGCCCACGACGGCACCGACGGACTCTGGTTGGCCCGGGAGAACCCGTACGACGCGATCGTGCTCGATCTGATGCTGCCGGGCATCAACGGCTACAAGGTCTGCGAGACGCTGCGTGCCGAGGGCAACTGGACGCCGATCCTGATGCTCACGGCGAAGGACGGGGAGTGGGACCAGGTGGAGGGCCTCGACACGGGGGCCGACGACTACCTGACCAAGCCCTTCTCGTTCCCCGTGCTGGTCGCCCGGCTGCGGGCGGTGGCGCGCCGGGGCGCCCGCGAGCGGCCGACCTCGCTGGAGGTGGGCGACCTGGTCATCGATCCCGCGGCCCGTCGGGTGCGCCGCGGTGGGGACGAGATCGGCCTCACTGCCCGTGAGTTCGCGGTCCTGGCCTTCCTCGCCCGGCACCAGGGCGACGTGGTGTCCAAGCGCCAGATCCTCGATGCGGTGTGGGACGGCGACTTCGACGGCGACCCGAACATCGTCGAGGTCTACGTCCGGCATCTGCGCAACAAGGTCGACCGTCCCTTCGGGCGGCGGGCGATCGAGACCATCCGCGGCGCGGGCTACCGCCTCGCGAGTGACGGCGGCTGACGTGCGCGCCCTCGGCTCGGTGCGGTTGCGCACCACCCTCGCCGCGGTTCTCGTCGTGGCCGTGGCACTGCTCGTCGGCGCGGCGGCGCTGGTGTTGACGGTGCGCTCCTCCCTGCGTGACGCCGCGGAGACGACGGCCGAGCAGCGCGTCGCCGACCTCGTCGCCCAGGTCGAGGCGAGTGGTCCACCGGGCGTCGCGGCCGACGAGGAGGATGACGACGACGAGCCCGAGGACGTCGTCTGGCAGGTGATCGGCCCCGACGGACGGGTCGTGGCCGCGGATCCCTCGCTCCGGGGGAGTATCCCCGACGCGGACGACGACGTGGTCGCCCTGCCCGGGGGCGAGTACCCGTACGTCGTCGCCCGCGACGACACCGAGGACGGGTCGGTCGTGGTCGTCGCCGTGTCGCTGGAGGACGTCGACGAGACGACCACCGCTCTCGTAGCGCCGCTCCTGCTGGGCGCGCCGCTGCTGCTCCTCGTGGTCGGCGCGACCACCTGGCTGGTCGTGTCCCGCGCGCTGCGACCCGTGGAGCGGATCCGGGCCGAGGTGGAGCTGATCAGCGGGTCCAGCCTGGAGCGCCGCGTGCCCGAGCCGCCGGCGCGGGACGAGGTCGGCCGGCTGGCCCGCACGATGAACCAGATGCTGGCCCGGCTGCAGGGCGCCCGCGACCGGCAGGAGGAGTTCGTCGCCGACGCCTCCCACGAGCTCCGCTCCCCGCTCGCGAGCATCCGGCAGGCGGCGGAGGTCGCCCACGCCCATCCGGGTGCTCTGCCGGAGGCGGAGCTGGCCGACACCGTCCTCGAGGAGGCGCTGCGGATGCAGGCCCTCGTCGACCAGCTCCTGGCGCTCGCCCGAGCGGGCGACACCCGGGCCCGGAGCCCGTGGGTCGACGTCGACCTCGACGACCTCGTCCTCGCCGACGCCCGGCGGATCGGCCGGGACGACCTGGCGGTGGACACGCGGGGTGTCGGTCCGGGGCGGGTCCGCGGCGACACCGTCGCCCTCGCCCAGGTGGTGCGGAACCTCGTCGACAACGCCGCCCGGCACGCGGGGTCCCGGCTCGCCCTCACGCTGCGGACGACCGACGGTGCTGTCTTGCTCACCGTGGAGGACGACGGCACCGGGATCCCGGACGGCGACCGCGTCCGGGTCTTCGAGCGGTTCGTCCGGCTCGACGACGCCCGGGCACGGGACGCCGGCGGCAGCGGCCTCGGCCTGGCCATCGTGCGCGAGGTCGTCGCCGCTCACGGAGGCTCGGTCACCGCCGAGCAGAGCGACCTCGGCGGCGCCCGGTTCGCCGTACGGCTGCCTTCCTGAACGGGCCTTCAGACGGCTTCAGGGAAGGTTCAGCGACCTACCGGCAGGCTCGGGCCAACAACCGATCCGAACGAGAGGCAGCTCCCCATGAACATCAGCATCCTGCGCCGCAAGCGCATCATCCTCCCCACCCTCGCGGCGGTCGCGGTGATCGGCGCCGGCGGTGTCTTCTGGGCCGCGTCGGCCGACGACGTCTCCGGTGGTGAGCGCGACCGCGTGGCCGCGGCCGCCGTGGAGGCCGCTGGCGGCGGCGAGGCCGTGGACGTGGAGAAGAGCGACGACCCGGGGGAGGCGTACGAGGTGGAGGTGCGGCTCGCCGACGGAACCGAGGTCGACATCACCTTGGACCAGGACCTCGCGGTCCTGACCAGGGACCGCGACGACGACCGGTACGACGACCGCGACGACGACCGGTACGACGACCGCGACGACGACCGGTACGACGACCGCGACGGGGTCGACGGGGTCGACGCCGACGACCGCATCCTGAGCGACGCGGAGCGGGCGTCCGCCGAGCAGGCCGCGCTGGCGGCCGTGGGCGGCGGCACCGTGCTCGACGTCGACCCGAGCGACGACCCGGGCGTCGCCTACGAGGCAGAGGTCCGGGACGCCGCGGGTGTCGAGTGGGACGTCGACCTCGATACCGCGTTCGCGGTGGTGGCCAAGGTCGCGGACAACTGAGGCCTGCTCCCCGCGACGCTCGATGTGCAGTAGCGTTGCGGTGAAGGCAGGCCGACATTCAGGAGGTTGCGATGAGCGACGTCAACGCCGATCAGTTCCCCGGGTTCTCGGAGAACCACTACCAGCACGGGATGCACTCCCTCGCCTGGATCTCGCTGTGGGTGATCGTGGGTCTGGGTGTCGCATGTGGCGTCTTCGGGTTCTTCTGGGGTCTCAGCCACTGATCCGCCGCCGGTCTGGGCTCCGGGCTCAGGACCCGTTGGTACGCCGCACCAGATCGTCCACGACGGCGGGGATGCTGCCGCCGCTGCGCTCGTAGGCGGCGCGTTGGCGGGACGCCCCGCCCTCCGACAGCACGCGAGGCAGCGCATCGCGGACCAGGTCGGTGTCCTCATAGGCGTCGAGCTGGTCGGTGACGGCGCGCAGGAGCCTCGCGACCACCTCGCGGGCGGGCGTGAGCATGCGGGTGGCCGGGTCGAGGAGCCGGTCGGTCAGCCCGTACCGGGCGGCACGCCACCGCGCCGCCCTGAGGAGCTCGGCGCGCCAGGGCCCGGCCGTCAGGCCGCCGCCGTCGAGCACGGAGCACACCAGGGCCCGGGCGAGGACCGCCACGAGCGTCGCGTCGTCCGGGTCGGTGCACACGTCGCCGATGCGCACCTCGACGGTCGGCTGATGTGCGGAGAGCCGTGCGTCGAAGTAGAGCATCCCCGGGTCCATGGCGGCACCCGACGCGATCAGCTGCCCGCTCAGGGCGTGGTAGGCGGCGGCCGACCCGAACGCCTCGGTCGGGCCGGCACTCGGCCACTGCGCCCACAGGTGGGACCGCCAGGAGGCGTAGCGCGTGTCGCGGCCGTGGTAGAAGGGCGAGTTCGCGCTGATCGCCAGGAGCACGGGCAGCCAGGGGCCGAGGGCATCGATCGCCCGCACGCCCTCGTCGTCGTCGGCGACGCGGACGTGGACGTGCTGGCCGCAGGTGCCGCCCGGCCGGGCCACCTCGCCGTAGGTCTCCACCATCGTGAGGTACCTGTCGTCGCGGGTCGTCCGTGGCGGGCCACCCGGCAGCGGAACGGCGCCGGAGGCGGCCGTCAGGACACCGGCCGCCTCGGCGGCGCGGGCGGCGCACCGGCGCAGCCGGACGAGGTGATCGTGGAGCTCGCTCGCGCGTGTGACCGGCGGCGTTCGCGTCTCCAGCTGGTGGGCGAAGAGCTCGTGGTCGAGCTCCTCGCGAGGGTCCATGCCCTGCTCGGCAGCCCGCCGGAGCACCTGCTCCGCGCGCGGGGCAGCGGCGCGGGTCTCCGGGTCGACGAGGATCAGCTCCTCCTCGACGCCCATGGTTCGCCGGTCCATCGCACCCACCGCCACCTCGCTCGTGACGAGGCGGTACCCCCGGCGAGGAGGGCCAGCCGCAGGCCGACCGGGTCAGTCGCGCGCGGTGAGGACGAGCGGGTCGCCCGAGGTGATCGCGACCGTGTGCTCGGAGTGGGCGCCGCGAGAGCCGTCGGCGCTGCGGATGGTCCAGCCGTCGGGGTCGAAGACGATCTCGTCGGTCGTGTGCAGGAACCACGGCTCGATCGCGATGACCAGGCCGGGCCGCAGCTTGATCCCGCGTCCGGCGCGGCCGTCGTTGGCGACGTGGGGCTCACCGTGCATGGTGCGGCCGACGCCGTGGCCGCCGAACTGCAGGTTGACCTCGAGCCCGGCCTCGTGCGCGACGCTGCCGATGGCGAAGGAGATGTCACCGAGGCGGTTGCCGGCGCGGGCGGCCGCGATGCCGGCGTCCAGGGCCCGCTGCGTGACGTCGATCAGCGCCAGGTCCTTCAGGTCCGGAGTGCCGACGACGACCGACAGGGCCGAGTCGGAGACCCATCCGTCGACGGCGGCCGCGAAGTCCACGGAGAGCAGGTCGCCGTCGCGCAGCGTGTAGTCGTGGGGGAGGCCGTGCAGCACCGCGTCGTTGACCGAGGTGCACAGCACCTTCCCGAACGGGCTCGCACCGAACGACGGGTGGTAGTCGATGTAGCACGACTCGGCACCGGCGTCCTTGATCATCCGGTGCGCGAGCTCGTCGAGCTCGAGCAGGTTGACCCCGACATCGGCCTTCTCGGAGAGCGCCTGGATCACCGAGGCGACGAAGCGTCCGGCGGGGCGCATCTGCTCGATCTGGGTCGGGGTACGAAGCTCGATCACGACTCCAGACTACGGCGCGCCCGCCGACTCGCGTGTGGGGGCGGGCGCGCCGTGGAGGAGCGTGATCAGTTGGTCGGCCTGTCCGCGCCGACGACCCACATCGCGAAG
Organism: Nocardioides carbamazepini; assembly: GCF_024614185.1. Classification (GTDB taxonomy): domain Bacteria; phylum Actinomycetota; class Actinomycetes; order Propionibacteriales; family Nocardioidaceae; genus Nocardioides; species Nocardioides carbamazepini. The sequence goes on along the minus strand of NZ_JAHTLF010000015.1, from coordinate 161,738 downwards.
AACTGCGACCCGCCGCCGTACGCGTGGCCGAGGGCCTTGCGGGCCCCGTCGACCTGGTGCTCGCCGGCCGCGCCGCGGACCTGGAGGGCGGCCTCGCCGAAGCGGAGCATGCCGGACGCGCCGATCGGGTTCGAGGAGAGCACCCCGCCGGAGCAGTTCACCGGGAGCCGGCCGGTCATCGCGGTCTCGCCGGCCTCGGTGAGCCTCCAGCCCTCCCCTTCGGCGGCGAAGCCGAGGTTCTCCAGCCACATCGGCTCGAACCAGGAGAACGGCACGTAGATCTCGGCCGCGTCGATCTCGTCGATGGGTGAGGTGATCCCCGCCTGCTTCCACAGCGCGGCCGCGGCGTCCCGGCCGGCCTGCGGGTTGACCTGGTCGCGCTCGGCGGCCGTGGTGGGCTCCGAGCGCATGACGGTGCCGTGGATCCAGGCCGGGTTCAGCGAGGCGGCGGCGACGTCGTCCGCCGCGATGACGAGCGCGCACGCGCCGTCGGAGGAGGGGCAGGTCTCGTCGTACCGGATCGGGTCCCAGAGCATCTGCGAGGCGAGCACCGACTCGACGGTGGTGCCCTCGTTGTGGAGATGCGCGTAGGGATTCTTCAGCGCGTTGGTGCGGTCCTTCGCGGCGACGATCGCGCCGATGTGGCTGGGCGCGCCGGAGCGGCGGATGTAGGAGCGCACGTGCGGGGCGAAGTAGCCGCCCGCGCCCGCGTGCACCGGCATCACGAACGGCACGGGCACCGAGAGCGCCCACATCGCGTTGGACTCCGACTGCTTCTCGAAGGCCACCGTGAGCACCTTGCGATGCACGCCCGACTGCACGAGCGAGGCCGCGACGATCGCGGTCGAGCCGCCGACCGAGCCGGCCGTGTGGACGCGCAGGAGGGGCTTGCCGACCGCACCGAGCGCCTCGGCGAGGTAGAGCTCGGGCATCATCACGCCCTCGAACAGGTCGGGAGCCTTGCCGACGACGATCGCGTCGATCTCGTCGAGCGTCATGCCGGCGTCCTCGAGCGCGCGGTCCATCGCCTCGCGGCACAGGCCGGCCATGGACACGTCCTCGCGCTTCGCGCGGTGGTGGGTCTGGCCCACGCCGATCACGGCTGCGGGAGTCTTGCCCATCAGATCCCCATCCCTTCAGACACGGTTTCCATCACACAGACGAGGTTCTGCTGCAGCGCCGGGCCGCTGGTGGCGTGGCCGAGCACCTTGTCGGCGGTGCCGTCCCAGATCCGGCGGGCGGCCTCGCCGATCCGGATCGCGCCGCCGGTGAACATGGGATTGCCGGCGAGCGGGCCGCCCGACGGGTTGATCCGGGCGTCGTCCGCCAGGCCCAGGTCGTGACGCAGGATGAGCTCCTGGTGGCTGAACGGCGCGTGCAGCTCGGCGATCTCGACGCCGTCGAGCCCACCGACCGCCGCGGCGGCGCGGGACGCCGACTCCGCGCGGGTCAGGTCGCGGGTGCCGAGGTGGAGCCCGTCGGTGAAGTGGGACAGGCCGGTGATCCAGGCCGGGCGCTCGCGGACCTCGCGTGCCCTGTCGCCCGCGGCGAGCACGATCGCGGCGGCGCCGTCGGTGACGGGCGCGGCGTCGTGCTTGCGGAGCGGGTCGGCGAACATCGGCCGGGCGAGCAGCTCCTTGACGGAGGAACCGCCCGCGCGCACGGCGTACTCGTTCTTCTCGGCGTCGGTCAGCGACCGGTTCACGACCTCCGCCATCGCGGCCTCGTCCCACGCGCCGCCGTCGATGCCGAGGCGGGCCTGCAGCGCGGCGATCGACACGGTGTCGGGCCACAGCGGGGTGAGGGTGTAGGGGTCGAGCTGGAGGCTGAGGGTGCGGCGTAGCACACCGGCCGACGCCTTGCCGAAGCCGAACACGAGGGCGGTGTCGACCTCGCCGGTCTGGATCTTCAGCCACGCCTCGTAGAGCGCCCAGGCCGCGTCCATCTCGACGTGCGACTCGTTGACCGGAGGCAGCACCCCGATCGCGTCGATCGCGCTGACGAACGAGAACGACCGGCCGGCGAGGTAGTCGGAGGAGCCGGAGCACCAGAAGCCGATGTCCTTCTTCGTCCAACCGGTCTGCTCGTAGCACTCGCCGAAGATCGGCACGAGCAGCTCGGCACAGGTCGGTGACCCGTCGTAGTCCTGCATCTGTCGCTGGGCGAACCCGACAACGGCAACGTCACGCATCTCAGTGATCTCCTGGTCGCCCGGTCAGAGGTGGTGCTTGTAGGTGTCGTAGTCCGCGTCGGCGTCACCGGTCGGCGCGAAGTGGCTGATGTTCTCGATCGTGGTGCCCCACTCCTCGCGGGGCTTCCAGACCGCCTTGACCCGCAGGCCCATCCGGATCTCCTCGACCGGGATGTCGAGGATCAGGTGCTGCAGCGCGATGTCCGCGCCGTCGAGCAGGATGTAGGCCGACACGTACGGCGGCGTGATCTTCTGCCCCAGGAACGGCACGTTGACGATGCAGAAGGTCGTGACGGTGCCGGTGTCGGACAGCTCGATCTCCTCGACCGTCGGCACGCCGTCGACCGGGCAGGCCGGCCGCGGTGGCACGTAGACCTTGCGGCACTGCGGGCACCGTTGGGCGACGAGCCGGCCCTCGGCGAGCCCGCGGAAGAAGGCCGACTCCTCGGGCGAGGCGGCGTAGGTGTAGTCGAGGCTGACCGGCGTCACGATGCCGGTGACCTCGCCCTCGCCGGCGACCGGTGCGGCCGCGGCCGCCGTACCGGTGTCGGGGACGAACACCACGTCGGTGATGGCACCGGTGCGCTCGGTGGCCCAGCGGGCGCGGACCTTCAGGCCGGTGCTGATCTCGTCGGGGCTCGCGACGTCGACGGCGTGCAGCAGCGGGGCGTCCGTGCCGTCGAGGGTCACCAGGGCGAAGGCGAAGGGCCGGTCGAACGGCTGGCCGGCGACGGGCTCGCTCACCCAGGTCCACGAGGTGACGGTGCCGGTCTCGGCGACGTCGACGAAGTCGGCCGTGGCCCGGTGGGTGACCGGGTCGAACTCCGGTGGCGGTACGACGACGCGGCCGTCGCTGAGGCGGGCGCCGACGAACTGTCCGTCGCGGAGCCCGGTGAGGAAGCGGCCGAGCACCGGGCCGACCGAGCGGGTGTAGTCGAAGGACACCGTCACCGGTGCCGAGAGGGTGCGACTCATGACCCGAAGTGAAACATGTTCCGGCAGAAAGTGAAACATGTTCTAGAAATGGATCTGGTCGATCCGTCATGATGCGAGGCATGAAACTGGGCTTGCAGCTGGGGTACTGGTCCGCACAACCGCCGCAGGGCGTCGGCGAGCTCGTCGCCGCGGCGGAGGAGTCGGGCTTCGACGCGATCTTCACCGCCGAGGCATGGGGGAGCGACGCGTTCACGCCACTGGCCTGGTGGGGCCGGGAGACGTCGCGGGTCCGCCTCGGCACGTCGATCGTCCAGATGTCGGGCAGGACCCCTGCCTCGATCGCCATGCACGCCCTGACCCTGGACCACCTCACCGGCGGCCGGGTCGTCCTCGGCATGGGCGTCAGCGGACCGCAGGTCGTCGAGGGCTGGTACGGCGTCCCGTTCTCGAAGCCGCTCGCCCGCACCCGCGAGGTGGTCTCCATCATCCGCCAGGTCCTCGCCCGCGAGGCGCCGGTGACCAATGACGGCCCGCACCATCCGCTGCCCTACGGCGGTCCGGGGGCGGTCGGCCTCGGCAAGCCGCTCAAGCCGATCGTGCACCCGCTGCGCGCGGACCTGCCGATCTGGCTCGGCGCCGAGGGGCCGAAGAACGTGGCCCAGACCGCGGAGATCGCCGACGGCTGGATCCCGATCTTCTACACGCCCAAGAGTGCCGGCATGTACCAGCCGTGGCTGGACGAGGGCTTCGCCCGACCGGGCGCGCGGCGCACCCGGGCCGACTTCGAGATCGCCGCGACCTGTCACCTCCAGGTCGTCGGCACGCCCGCGGAGAAGCAGCTGGTCATCGATGGCATGAAGCCGTTCGTCTCGCTCTACATGGGGGGCATGGGCGCGAAGGAGCAGAACTTCCACCACCAGGTCTTCACGCGGATGGGGTACGGCGAGCTGGCCGACGAGGTGCAGGAGCTGTACCTGTCCGGCGAGAAGGACAAGGCCACCGCGCTCATCCCGGACGAGCTCGTCGACGACATGCACATCATCGGCACACCGACGGAGGTCAAGGAGCGGGTCGCCCAGTGGGAGGAGACCGGCGTGACCACGCTGCTCCTGTCCTGTCGCAGCGCGGCGGAGGTCCGGGGGATCGCCGACCTGCTCGCCTGATCTTCACCGCGCGGGCACGCGTGGCACCCTGTCGCCTGTCGGTGGCGCGGGCTACCGTCTCCGCATGAGGCGCGAGCCGCACGAGAACGTCGCCACGGTGCTGGTCGATCCTGTCCTGCTGCCGGACCTCGAGCTGGAGCTGGTCGAGCTCGACCTGTGGGTGTGGCCGGTGCGGTCGGCGCCGATCTGCGTCGACGGGCCGCGCACGGAGTTCCAGGTACGCCGCCGGCTGCTCGAGGCGCAGCGCGGTGCCTGGGACTGCGCGGCCGCCTGGGTCCCGGTGTGGATCAGCTTCGGCGAGCGCTGGGCCAGCGGCGACGACCCCCTGCCGTGGTCCGCCCACCGCGCGCTGTGGCAGGTGCTCGACGCCCACGCGGACCAGGTCCGCTTCCGTCGCCGTCTCAGCGGGGTGCGGCCACTGGTGGCGCCCGTCGAGCGGCGTCCCGCGAGCTGAGCCACCGCGGCGGGAGCTCTTGCCGGGCGACTAGAACACGTTCTAGTCTGCGACGGTGACCGACACGCTTCGCACCGCTGCCCACAACGGCCACCTGATGGTCGCGGCCCTCAAGCGCCACGCACACCGCCCGATCGTGCACCTGGGCGACGTCGCGCTCACCGGCAAGGAGACGGCGGACCGGATCTCGCAGTACATTCAGGCCTTCGAGTCCCTCGGTGCGGGACGGGGCACACCGGGCGCGCTGCTCGCGCTGAACCGGCCCGAGGTCCTCTTCATCCTCGGTGCGGGCCAGACCCAGGGCTTCCAGCGGACGTCGCTGCACCCGCTCGGCTCCGCCGACGATCACGCCTACGTCATCAACGACGCCGGCATCACCACGCTGGTCATCGACCCCTACTTCGCGGGCCGTGCCGTCGAGCTGCTCGGCAAGTGCCCGGGGCTCAAGCAGGTGCTGACCATCGGGCCCGTGCCGCCGGAGCTCGCGGAGGTCGGCACCGACCTCACCGAGGTCGCGGCGTCCTTCGAGCCACAGCCGTTCCAGGCCGCCCTCCTCGAGCCCGACCACATCACCTCGATCACCTACACCGGTGGCACGACCGGCAAGCCGAAGGGTGTCATCGGGACGGTGCGCGCCTTCTCCACGATGGCGCAGGTCCAGATGGCCGAGTGGGAGTGGCCCGAGGAGCCGCGCTTCCTCATGTGCACCCCGCTCTCGCACGCCGGGGCCGCGTTCTTCGTCCCGGTCGTGCTCAAGGGCGGGACGCTCTTCGTCTCCTCGCGCTTCGACCCGGCCGAGGTGCTGCGCACCATCGAGGAGAAGCGGATCAACTCGCTGATGCTGGTGCCGACCATGCTCTACGCGCTGATGGACCATCCGGACTCCCACACGCGCGACCTCTCCTCGCTCGAGACCGTCTACTACGGCGCGTCGGCTATCAACCCGGTCCGGCTGAAGGAGGCGATCGAGCGGTTCGGCCCGGTCTTCGCCCAGTACTACGGGCAGTCCGAGGCGCCGATGGTGATCAGCTACTTCCCGAAGGGTGACCACGTCGACGCGGAGGGCAGGCCGGTCGAGAGCCGGCTGACGTCGTGCGGCCGCCCCTCGGCGTACCTGCGCGCCGCGCTGCTCGGCGAGGACGGTCGCCCGGTCCCGCAGGGGGAGCCGGGGGAGATCTGCGTGGCCGGCCCGCTGCTCTCGGCCGGCTACTGGCAGCTGCCGGAGGCGACCGCCGAGACCTTCCGCGACGGCTGGATGCACACCGGTGACGTGGCGCGCGAGGACGAGGACGGCTTCTGGTACATCGTCGACCGCACCAAGGACATGATCGTGACGGGCGGCTTCAACGTCTTCCCCCGTGAGGTGGAGGACGTCATCGCCGAGCACCCGGCGATCGCCCAGGTCGGCGTCATCGGCACCCCGCACGAGAAGTTCGGCGAGGCGGTCACCGCTGTCGTCGTCCTGCGCGAGGGCTTCGAGCTCACCGACGAGGTCGTCGCGGAGATCAAGGAGACCGTCAAGGAGCGGAAGGGCTCGGTGCAGGCGCCGAAGGACGTCATCGCGGCCGACGCGCTGCCGCTGACCGCGCTCGGGAAGCCCGACAAGAAGGCGCTGCGCGCCCGGTTCTGGACGGGGGAGCGCTCGGTCGGCTGAACGGCGCCGGAGCCCCCGTCACTCGTCGATGAGACGCAGTATCTCGTCGCGGGAGGAGTCGATATGGCGACGCATCGCCGCTGACGCCGCCTCGCCGTCACCCTCGGCGATCAGGTCGAGCACGAACTGGTGCTGGGAGTGGCTCGACTCCTTGATCACCTCGAAGTCGGCCAGATCGACGGGTTGGAACATGCTGGCGCGACTGTCCTCGATCGCGGCCGCGAGATGTTGATTGCCCGCGGCGCGAGCCACGGTGAGGTGGAAGACCGTGTCCGCGCGACGGAACTCGTCCTTGTTGCTCACGGAGCGCAGCGTCTCCTGGGCGAGCCTCATCTCGGCGAGATCCTCCTCGGTGCGCCGCGTCGCGGAGAGCCGCGCGGCGACCGACTCGAGCTCACGACGGAACTCGATGAGGCTCAGCAGCGCGGTCCGCCGCTGACGCAGCTCGTGGAGCGCGACCGCCGGCGCGACGCTGTTGTCCTGGATGATCGCACCGCCCGCATTGCCGCGCACGATCTGGATCTGACCGCTGCCCTCCAGGACCCGGAACGCCTGGCGCAGCGTCTCTCGCGCCACGCCGAGCCGTTCGGCGAGCTTGCGCTCGGCCGGCAGCTTGTCGCCCGGCAGCAGACGGCCCAGCGAGATCTCGCGCCGGATCAGGTCGACGACGTCGGCGTAGCCCGCGAGCGGGTGATCGGGGCGGAGGGTCGCGGGAGTGCGCACCAGCGGTGTGTCGGCCATGACGAGGTCATCCTAGGGTGTCGGGGTCGGTGACTCCGCCTGGTCTCCCTGCGCCACGGCGTCCAGGATCGGTGCCTGCCGCTGGCGGGAGCCGATCACGTAGCCGACGACCGCCGTCGCGAGGATCAGCACAGGCATGGCGTTGACCAGATCGGAGTCGCTGCCGGTCACGACCGCGTAGTTGTCGAGGATCACGAAGGCGAAGTAGGCCAGCGCCAGGCCGGCGGTGACGGGGGCGATCACGTGGTGCCACGGGCGCACGGCTCCGTGGCGACGGAAGTAGAACGGCACCGAGAACGAGCACAGGGCCATCAGGATGATGACCGAGAGGGATCCGATGCCCGCGGCCTGCGAGCCGAGGTCGACGTACGGGTCCGCGCCGGCGAGCACGTAGACCAGAGCGACGAGCGCGACGATGGCGGCCTGGGTGATCCCCGCGGCCTGCGGCGTCTGCCGCTCCGGGTGGGTGCGGGCGAGGTAGCGCGGGAGGACCCCCTCGCGGCCGAAGGCCATGAGGTAGCGCGACGACATGTTGTGCAGGGCCATCAGGACGGCCAGCAGACTCGTGAGCAACAGCCAGTCGATCACCGTGGTCGAGCCGTCGCCGAGCACCGAGGCCATCGCGTCGATGGTGAAGGCTCCCGGATCGGCGGCGGCCACGCTCCCGGCGTCCGTGCCGCCGTTGGTGCCCACGAGGATCCACGCCGTCAGCACGTAGAGCGTGCCGATCACGCTGATCGCCAGATAGGTCGCCTTCGGCACGGTCCGGCGGGGGTCGCGCGCCTCCTCACCGAAGATCGCGGTCGCCTCGAAGCCGATGAAGCAGGTCACCGCGAAGAGCAGGGCCAGGCCGGGGGAGCCGGACACGATCTCGCTCGGCGAGAACGACTCCGCCGGCAGGACGTCCAATCCGTGCCGGGCGACGGCCACGAGGTCGAAGAGCACCAGGACTCCGGTCTCGACGAGCAGGATGACCCCCAGGGCGCGGACGTTCAGCTCGACGCCGCGGACGCCGATGACCAGCGCGATCGCGAGGGCGACGGCCGAGAACAGCCACCATGGCAGGTCGAGGCCCAGCTGCGCTTCGAAGGTCTGTTGGGAGAAGTAGCCGATGAGGCCCACGACGTAGATCGTGAGCACGTTGTAGGCGACGACCGCGACCAGTCCGGCGGCCATGCCGATCCGGCGGCCGAGGCCGGCGCTGATGTAGGCGTAGAACGCGCCGGCGTTGACCACGTGGGCGCTCATCGAGGTGTAGCCGACGGCGAAGAGCGCGAGGACGACCGCGACGAGCAGGAAGGTGCCGGGCGCGGCCACGCCGTTGCCGAACCCCACGACCAGGGGCAGGGCGGTGGCCATCGCGGTCAGTGGCGCAGCGGTCGCGACGACCATGAACACGATGCCCCAGGGGGTGATGCTGTCGGCCTTGAGGGAGTCTCGCCGTGGTGCCGTCATGGGTTCTCCTCGGTGGTCCATGTATTGATGGCATGGACCGTAATATAGGCCAATGGTCCATGGCGAGGGTTTTCGCGAGAAACTTCTCCGCTCGTTCCTCGTCTGGTCACGCGGCGTCCCACTGGGAGCGGGGCGAAGTTCGACGAGATGCTGGACCATGCTGGCCCATTGGTCTACCGTATGTGCCAATGCAGGCGGTCCGTCGCCTCAGTACGAAGCAGGAGGGTGGTCATGGTCGGCCGAAGGAGCTCAACACGCCGTCAGGCGGCGGGTGGCGGGGACACCGCGGAGGAGAGGCGGTGAGGGGCCCCGGCAGCAGGCCGGTCATCGGACTGACCGGCCGGCGCATGGCGGCGCGTGTCATCGGCGTTCCGCTGGGGTTCGACGACGCGCCTCTCGACGTCTACATGAGCGAGTACGCGACATCGGTGATCGATGCCGGGGGCATCCCACTGCACCTGCCGCTCGACATGCGTCCCGAGGATGTCCTCGACCTCGTCGACGGGGTCGTGTTCGTCGGCGGCGCCGACGTGGACCCGCGCCGGTACGGCGGCGTGCCCCATCCGCGCTCGGGCGGACTCGAGCCGATGCGCGACGAGTTCGAGCTGGACCTCGCCACTCAGGGGCTCGGTGCCGGCGTACCGATGCTCGGCATCTGCCGCGGCGCCCAGCTGCTCAACGTGGCGCTCGGCGGCACGCTGGTCGCCGACCTGCCGATCGGCCAGGGCGAGTCGCACGCCTCGTACGCCTACCCGCGGGCGCACCGTTCGCACGCGGTCTCCTTCGCCGCCGGCTCCCTGCTCGAGGCGCTCTACGGGCCCGAGGCGGTCGTCAACTCCTTCCACCACCAGGCCGTCGACCGGCCCGGTCGCGACGTCGTGGTCACGGGCCGGGCGGGCGACGGGGTGGTGGAGGCGTTCGAGGTCGCCGACCGTCCGGTCGTCGGCGTCCAGTGGCACCCCGAGTGCTTCACAGCAGATCCGATCTTCAACTGGCTGGTCGACGCGAGTGTCGCCCACAAGCTTCAGGAGAGTGCAGCATGACCGCAGTACACGGCGGCAAGATCGCCTACATCACGGGCGCCGGGTCGGGCATCGGGCGGGAGACGGCCCTGCGGCTGGCCCGCGACGGCGCCCGCGTGATGGTGACCGACATCGATCTCGCGCTGGCCGAGGCCACCGTCAAGGCGATCGAGGACGACGGTGGCACCGCGCTCGCCGCCGCCGTCGACGTGCGCGACCGAGACGCCGTCGCGGCGTCGGTGCGCACGGTGGAGGAGAGCTGGGGCGCCCTGCACCTGCTGGTCAACAACGCCGGCCTGGTGACCCCCCACTCGTTCCGCGACCTGACCGACGACGCCTGGGACCTCGTGCTCGACGTCAACCTCAAGGGCCAGTTCGTCGTGGCGCAGGTGGTGGCGCCGCTCATCGCTCGCTCCGGCGGGGGCGCGATCGTCAACCTGTCCACCGTCGAGGCGATCGCGGTCGTCACGTCCGGCTCCACGACGCAGCCGCACTACAACGCGAGCAAGGGCGGGGTGCCGATGCTGACGAAGGCACTCGCCATCGAGCTGGCGCCCGACAACATCCGCGTCAACTGCGTCGCCCCCGGCCCGATCGCCACGGACTTCTTCGACCTGGAGATGGTCACCTCGGATGCCGGCCTGGAGTTCATGAAGCAGCGGCTGCTGGTGCCTCGGGTCGGGCAGCCGGCCGACATCGCCGCCGCGGTCTCCTTCCTGCTCTCGGACGAGGCCTCGTTCATCGACGGCATCCAGCTGCCGGTCGACGGCGGGTGGCTGACCCGATGAGCGCGGCCTGGCTGCTGGATGCCACCGACCTGGTCGCGCACGGCATCCACACGGTCATCGTCGCCTCGCCGGATCTCCAGGGTCGCCTGGTCGGCAGGCGGGTTCCGGTCGAGTCCTTCGATCGGGTCGTCGAAGAGGGGGTCGAGGTCTGCACCTGTGTGTACGCCTGGGACCTGACCCAGGACCTCGGGCTCGTCGAGGCCAACGTGTTCCCGCTGTGCGGCATGCACAACGGCGTACCGGACGTCACCTTCCGGCCCGACCTGGGCACGTTGCGGCGCGCCGCCTGGCTCGACGGCATCGCGATCTGCCTTGCCGACCCGTGGGACGCCGCGAAGGGCGAGTACCTGCCCCTGTCGCCGCGCGTGATGCTGCGGCAGCAGATCGAGCGCTTCGGCGCGCACGGCCTGCGTGCCCAGATGGGCACGGAGCTGGAGTTCTACCTGTTCCGCAACGAGCCGCGTGAGCTGCGGCGGTCGGGCTTCCGCGATCTGGAGCCGACGACCATCGTTCCGGCTGACTTCATGATCCACGAGGGCAACACCTACGAGCCGTTCTTCCGCAAGCTCCGCGCCGACCTGAAGGCCTCCGGCATCGAGATGGAGGCCGCCCAGTCGGAGTGGGGCACGGGGCAGTGGGAGATGACCTTCCGCTACGGCGATCCGCTCGAGATGGCCGACCGCCACGCGCTCTACAAGCTCGCGGTCCGGGACAGTGCCTCGGCCGCCGGCATGAGCGCGACCTTCATGGCCAAGCCGCTGAACGGCGGGCAGCCGGGGTCGTCGTGCCACGTGCACTTCTCCGTCGTCGACAACGAGGGCCGCCCGGTCTTCTGGGACGACGACGCCCCGCACCATCTGGGGGAGAGCATGCACCAGGCGATCGGCGGCATCCTGCAGGAGGTGCCGACGTTCATGGCCTGGTACGCCCCGACCGTCAACTCCTACCGGCGGGCGAACGGCTCCGACGTCGCCGGCTGGGGGCGCACCTGGGGCCTGGACAACCGCACGACCTCGGTGCGGATCGTGGGCAAGCGGCCCCGGGACCTGCGCCTGGAGTTCCGGTTGCCGGGTGCCGACACCAACCCGTACCTGACCCTCGCGGGCCTGCTCGCCTCGGCGCGACAGGGAATCGAGCTGGGCGTGACGCCGCCGCCGATGACGGACGGGAACGGATACGAGACGCCGATCGACGCCGAGGTCCCGCTGCATCTCGGTGAGGCGGCGAAGGCCTTCGCCGCCTCGTCGTTCGCCCGTGCCGAGTACGGCGACGAGGTCGTCGAGCACTTCCGGATCCTGCTGGAGCACGAGTGGCGGTCCTTCCTGGGCACCGTCAACGACTGGGACCTCGACCGCTACTTCGACAGGATCTGACATGACGATCACTCCACCCGAGCTCGCGACCTGGATCGACGGCACATCGGAGCTCTCGGCCGTCGAGACCGACGACGTCCTGCACGACCCCAACACGGGTGCGCCGCTGCAGCGCAACCGGGCCTCCTCGCCCGAGCAGGTCGAGCGGGCACTCGCTGCCGCGTGGTCCGCGCACACCCGCGGCACCTGGCGCGACCTGGGACTGGCCGGGAGGGCCGCGGTCCTGCACCGCCTCGCCGCCCTCATCGACGAGCAGCAGGCGGCGATCGCGGAGCTCGACTCCCTCAACAGTGGGGTCACGCTCCGCGAGACCACACTGTTCGCGTCCAGCCTGGGCGGAACCATCCGCACGGCGATCGAACTGGCCGAGCAACGGGGCGAGTCGTCCGAGCTCGCGGCCGCTCAGGGGCCGGTGCGGCTGCGCCGGGTGCCGTGGGGCCCGACGGCACTCATCGCCCCGTGGAACGCCCCGTCGGCGGTGGCCGTCAAGAAGATGGCGTACGCACTGGTAGCCGGGGCACCGGTCGTGCTCAAACCGTCACCGGCCTCACCGTGGAGTGCCCAGCTCCTCGCGGCCGCCGCCGCGGAGGCCGGCCTGCCGCCGGGGGCCTTCTCGCTGCTCCTCGGCGGCGGTGACGTCGGTGAGCAGATCTGCGGCGACCCCCGGATCAAGGCCATCTCCATGACCGGGTCGACGGCCACGGGCCGGCTCATCGCCCGGGCGAGCGCGCCGAACCTCACGCGGCTGCGCCTCGAGCTGGGCTCCAACAACCCGGCCATCGTGCTGGCCGACGCCGATGTCGCGGCGACGGTCGAGCACCTGGCCGAGGGCATGACCAAGTTGAACGGACAGTGGTGCGAGGCGCCGCGCCGGGTATTCGTCGACCGGAGCCTGCACGCCGACCTGGTGGAGGGTCTCGCCGACCGGCTGCGGCGCGCGCGGGTCGGATCGGCCCTCGACGCAGGCACGGAGGTGGGACCGATGGCGTTCCGGCAGCGTCGCGACGACCTCGTGGCGCAGCGTGAGCTCCTGCTCGCGTCGGGCGCGACCGCCGGGCACGGACCGGATCTCCCCGGCGACGGGTGGTTCGTCGCTCCGACAGTCGTCTCGTCGCCCGGTCAGGTCGACCTTCCCGGCGAGGTGTTCGGCCCGATGATCGCGATCGAGCCGTTCACGGCGGTCGGGGAGGCGCTCGCGAGGTCGAACGCCGGCCCGCACGGCCTGGCCGGCTATGTGTTCGCCGGCGACGTCGAGCGGGCGATCGCGGTCGGTGGCCGCATCGAGGCCGGGGAGGTCAAGGTCAACGGCACCAGCCTGCTCGACATGTGCGCCGAGTCGGCGCAGAGCTTCTTCGGCGACAGCGGACTGGGCGGCCACGGGGACGCTGACGTCCTGGAGTTCTACGCGGGCAAGCAGATCGTGGGCGTCGACCTCGTCGATGCCCCGATGTAGGCGCGTCCGGCCACCATCGCGTCGGCGCGGCAGCCCACCGGGTTCCCACGCAGCGGCCCTATGATGCTCGTCATGCGTCCTCACTCGCGGGTCTCTCGGGCAGTCGTGATGGTGTTCCTGGCCGTCGCGCTGATGGTCACGTCGTCTCCCGCGCCGGTTCACGCGGCGTCCGCGGCGACGGGACCGGGCGGCAGCTACGCCGGGGCCGAGACTCCGACCGAGCCCAACCCGCTCGACCGGCTGGAGATCGGCTTCGACGTCACGAAGAACGGCCGCAAGGTCAAGCACTGGCTGGTCACCATGAACGTGATCTGCGGCTTGGACGTCAAGCTGATCTCCCAGTCGATGCCGACCATGAAGGTCAAGCGCAGCGGCCGCTTCCACGGGCTGTTCGAGGGCGTCCAGGACGGCACGGCGTACCGCGTCGAGGTCGGTGGCAAGCTCGTGGCCAAGAAGCGCAAGGTCACCCAGGGCACCCTCGCCTACAAGGTGGGGTCGTGCCAGCGGGGCAACGTCGCCGGCGACCCGCTCGACTGGACGGCGAAGCGCACCGGGCGCTGAGCTTCGCGCTGACCTCCTCCGTGTCAGCGGGGTTGCTCGCCCTGCAGCCGGTCCCACACGTGACCGGGGATCCGGTCGAGGAGCGCGTCCATCAGGTGCAGCTTCGCGTCGATCTCCGCCGGCGCGTGCGCGCCGGAGCGGATGACGAGCAGCGAGTCGCCGGTGATCCGCCACGACAGGGCCGGGTGGTGTCGCATCACGTCGCGCACGTCGGACAGCAGCACGTCGGCGGCGAACGCGGGCGCCGGGGAGTGGACGGTGAAGGCGGCGTCGAACACCGGGTCCCCGATCTCGATGTCACGGCCCGTCAGCGAGTCCACCCAGCGGCGCAGGGTGCCGGTCGGCCCGACCGCCAGCTCCGGAGCCCGGACGCCCAGGCTGAGTGCGACGACCGAGTAGGCGTGGCGTGAGGAATCCTCACCGGAGCCGGTCGTGTACTGGTAGTCGAAGGCCGCGAACGACCGACCGTCGTACCGGCCGAGGAGGACGTTGTCGGCCCGGCGGCCGTGTCCGCGACCGAAGGGCGCGCCGGTGAACCTGTCGACCAGCCCGGGATCGCTGGGCCGGTACTCCCACTCCCGGTGGTGGGCGAGGGCCGCCAGGCCCTGGCGGCGCTCGGCGGCCCGTTTCGTGCCGGCGGCCACGGCCAGCACCAGGAGCACGACCAGCGCGACGACGGCCAGCGCGAGGAGTCCGAACAGGAAGACGGCGACGACACCCATGACGCCATGCTGCCCGGCCCGGGCCGGCTCACTCCTCGGCGGAGAGCGTTCGCCCATTGCTGCCGAGCGCGACGTCCCTAGCTGGTGCTGAACACCTAGCGCGACGCCTCGCGCACCTGTGCGCGCCGAAACGGCGCGTCGGGGTACTCACGGTCGGGACCTGTCGTGATCAGTGCGCGCCGGCCGGGCTCGATACTGCAGTCGCGGGCGATGTAGCCGCCCGCGGCGTCGGGACCAAAGAGCTCTTCGGCGGTGATCACCACGTAGAACAGCGCTAGCGGTACGGGCCCCCATGCATCGCGGGCTGCGGGGTCGCTCGCCCACGAGGTGAAGGCGGCGACGATGCGCGCGGCCTTCTCATCGGGGACGCGGACGTCGACGAGGATGCGGGTCTCGCTGTCCGAGTCACTGCCCGACATCGTGAGCGGGGAGCTGAAGACGTCGCAGAGCACGCCGTCGATGGGCACCGTGCGCGGGGTGGGTCTGCGGCGGTGAAGCGGGGCCGGGGACGACTCCGCCCACTGCCACGCGCTCGCCGGGTGTCCCGGCCAGGACGTGCGCCGGCCAGCCACGACCGGTGAGCCGCCCACCGACCCGTCGCCGCGGAACGGCAGCACGCCGAGGACCGATGAGCCGTCCCGGGCTTCGAAGACCATCCGCTCGTGCTTGATGCGCAGACCGTCGAGGTTGTAGCCGTTGCGTGGAAGATCGTCGTGGGTCTCAGTGAGTAGGCACCTGCCCCGCGGCTTGCGGAACCCGTACACCTGCCAGGTCGTCCCGATCGCGAAGCGATCCAGCTCCGGCCCGCACATCACATCGGCGAGGCACTCACGTCGAACCATCCCATCGCCGTCGGTGTACTCGACCTCGACCAACATGAGGCCGCGGTCGGGCTGCGTCCCAACTACCGTGGCCGTGCGCGCTGTGCGATCCAGCGCGGGCAGCGGTTTGCGAATGGTGGCCTCCGCGCGCCGCACGATCAGGATGAAGACGATCATCACCACGATCGCGCCGGCGCCGATGAGATACTCCAGCACGTCATCTGACATGCAGCGATTCTCGGTCACGGCTGTCCTCAACTGGTCACGCTGGTGCCGTCGACACCAAGCCCCAGCCCGGCGCTGTCGCTATGCCGCCAGAGCCGCCTGACCATGAGTACGGCTGTAGTACTAGGCCCTAGCGCCCCTTGAACTGCGGCGCCCGCTTCTCCAGGAACGCCCGCGGGCCCTCCTTGGCGTCCTCGGAGGAGAACACGGCCGCACCGATCTTGGCGTCGTCGGCCCAGCACTCCTCCTCGTGCTTCCCCTCCGAGTCGCGCATCGTCTTGAGGATGGCCTGGACGGCGAGAGGGCCGTTGGCGGCGATCTTGTCGGCGATCTCGTGTGCCTTCGCCAGCGCCTCGCCGTCGGGGACCACGTGGCCGATCAGGCCGAGCGCCTTGGCCTCGGGCGCCCCGAGGGTGCGGCCGGTCAGCAGGAGCTCCGCTGCCACGGTGTAGGGGATCTGGCGGGGGAGGCGGACGGCGGAGCCGCCCAGCGGGTACAGCGACCAGCGGGCCTCGGCGACACCGAACTTGGCCGACTCGCCGGCGATCCGGATGTCGGTGCCCTGGAGGATCTCGGTTCCTCCGGCGATGGCCGGCCCCTCCACGGCCGCGACCAGCGGCTTGGTGAGCCGGAAGCCCTTGAGCAGGCCCTTGATGGTCGTCGGGTCGTAGGCACCGGACTCGAAGCTCTCCGACGGCGGCCGGTCGTCGGCCGCCTTGAGGTCCATGCCGGCGCAGAAGTACCCGCCGGCCCCGGTGAGGATGCAGACCCGGATCTCCGGGTCGTCGTTCACCCGGTCCCAGGCGGCCTCCATGATCCGCAGCATCTCGCTCGACAGGGCGTTGCGGCGCTCGGGACGGTTCATGGTGACGACCAGCTTGTGACCGTCCTGCTCGACGAGGCAATCGCTCATGCGCTTGCCTCGCGGTGCGTCGGCGCTCCTGAGGCTGGATAGATTCGCTTGCTTCGCTCGCTCATGTGAACAACGCTAGCGAAAAAGTGAAACGTGTTCTAGTGTCGCTCCGTGGCCCTGAACATCGCCGATCTCTTCGAACATGCCGTCGACGCCGTTCCCGACAAGCCCGCCGTGCAGGTGGGGGACCGCGTCATCTCCTTCGCCGGGCTCGAGGCCGAGTCCAACCGGCTCGCCCACTACCTGCAGGCGCAGGGCATCGGGGCCGGCGACCACGTCGGCCTCTATGCCAAGAACAGCATCGAGCACGTCGTGGCCCTCATCGCGGTCCTCAAGGTCCGCGCGGTCGCGATCAACGTCAACTACCGGTACGTCGCCGGCGAGCTTGAGTACCTCTTCGACAACGCCGACCTGGTCGGCCTGGTCCACGACCGTGTGTACGCGCCGCTGGTCGCCGAGGTGGCTCCGAAGTTCCCCGACCTGAAGACGATCATCGCCGTCCCCAACTCTCTCGAGCCCGACGACGCCAGCGACCTGTCGGCGTACGGCGGTGTCACGCTGGAGGACGCGCTGGCCGGCCAGTCCGACGCCCGCGACTTCGGTGAGCGCAGCCCCGACGACATCCACATCATCTACACGGGCGGCACCACCGGCTTCCCCAAGGGCGTGATGTGGCGCCATGAGGACTTCTGGCGGGTGCTCGGCGGCGGCATCGACTTCATGACGTCGGAGCCGCTGGAGGAGTACGACCAGTCCAAGAAGGCGCTCCAGGACAGCCTGGTCACCCTGCCGCTCAGCCCGCTCATGCACGGCGGCGCGCAGGCGTCGCTGCTCATGCACCTCTTCGCCGGCCAGGTGACCATCCTCGAGCCGAAGTTCGACCCGGTCCGCACCTGGGAGCTGGTCGACAAGCACGGCGTGCAGATGCTCTTCATGACCGGCGACGCGATGGCGGTCCCGCTCATCGACGCCTACGAGGCGGGCGGCTACGACGGCCAGACCCTCTTCGCGATCGCCTCCAGCGCAGCGATCTTCTCGAAGTCGGTCAAGGAACGGTGGATGAAGGCGTTCCCGAACGCCGTCTTCACCGACTCCGTCGGCTCGTCCGAGACCGGCTTCCAGGGCACCGGGCTGCAGGACGCCAGCGCCCTGTCGACCGACGGCCCGGTCGTCTCCCTGCCCCCGACCACGGTCATCCTCGGCGACGACAACAGGCCGCTCGACCCCGCTACCGACATCGGCAAGATCGGCCGCACCGCCCGTGCCGGCAACGTGCCGGTCGGCTACTACAAGGACCCCGAGAAGTCGGCGAAGACCTTCGTCGAGGTCGACGGCGTCCGCTACTCGATCCCCGGCGACAACGCCCGGATCGAGGAGGGCAACCGGATCACGTTGCTCGGCCGCGGGTCCAACTGCATCAACACCGGCGGCGAGAAGGTCTACCCGGAGGAGGTCGAGCAGGCGATCAAGGCGCATCCCGGTGTGTACGACGTCCTGGTGGTCGGCCTGCCCGACGAGAAGTACGGCCAGACCGTGGCCGCCGTCGTCGAGCCCCGTCCCGGCCACGAGGTGGAGCTCGAGGAGCTGCGCACCTTCCTGCGCGCGCACCTGTCCGGCTACAAGCTGCCCCGGGCCCTGACCATCGTCGAGGAGGTCCCGCGCAACGCGACGGGCAAGGCGCAGTACCCCCGGGCCAAGGAGCTCGCCCTGGCCGCCCACACCGACGCGGAGGTGAGTGCCTGATGCGCACCGCACTGTGCGATGCCTTCGGCATCGACTACCCGATCTTCGCCTTCACCCCGTCCGAGCATGTCGCCGCCGCCGTGTCGCGTGCGGGCGGTCTCGGCGTGCTGGGCTGCGTCCGGTTCAACGACACCGACGAGCTCGACCGTGTCCTGACCTGGATGGACGAGAACACCGACGGCAAGCCATACGGCGTCGACGTCGTCATGCCGATGAAGATCCCCACCGAGGGCACCTCGGCCGACCTGTCGTCGTACATCCCCGAGGACCACAAGAAGTTCGTCGACGAGACACTGCTCAAGCTCGGCGTCCCGCCGCTGCCGGAGGGCGAGGGTCGCGAGGGCGTCCTCGGTTGGCTGCACTCGGTCGCCCGCTCCCACGTGGACGTGGCGCTGCAGCACCGCCCGGTGCTCATCGCGAACGCGCTCGGGTCACCGCCAGTGGACGTCATCGAGCAGTGCCACGAGGCCGGCCTCAAGGTCGCCGCCCTGGCGGGCGCCCCGAAGCACGCGCTGAGCCACGTCGCCAACGGCGTCGACATCATCATCGCCCAGGGCTACGAGGCCGGCGGGCACACCGGCGAGATCGCCAGCATGGTGCTCACCCCTGACATCGCCGACGCGGTCGGCCCCGACGTCCCCGTCCTCGGCGCCGGTGGCATCGGCTCCGGCCGGCAGATCGCCGCCTCGCTCGCGCTGGGCGCGCAGGGTGTGTGGACCGGCTCGATCTGGCTCGGCACGGAGGAGTACCGCAACCTCGCCGGCAACAAGGGCTGGGAGACGGCCTTCCTGCGCGCGACGTCGTCCGACACGGTGCGCACCCGGATCTACACCGGCAAGCCGGCCCGCCTGCTCAAGACGAAGTGGACCGAGGCGTGGTCGGAGGACGATGCTCCGACACCGCTGCCGATGCCGCTGCAGAACCTCCTCGTCGCCGACGCCCACAACCGGATCAACGCGTCCGGCGACCCGGATGTCATCTCCATGCCGATCGGGCAGATCGTCGGCCGGATGAACGAGGTTCGTCCGGTCGCCGAGGTGGTCGCCGACCTGGTCGCCGAGTTCGAGGCGACCGTGAAGAGGCTCGACGGGATCGCCGGCCGCTGATCCGGGACGATCTCGGGCCGCGGGGATCTTTTCGCGGGGCCGGCCGCACCGGTGGGGTGTGACTGATCCCCACCTGCTCCCGTGGAGCTTTGACGACATCGCCGCGTTCGGCTCCCGGCCGCATCTGGCCCCGCATCGGCTGCACGAGCAGCCGATGTTCACCGACGACGCCCTCGCCGACCTGCTCGACCGGCTGCCGCGGTCGATCGTCCATCCCTACACGATGGGCGACGACCCGATGCGGCTGGCCGACTGGCGCCGGGGAGCGGAGACCGACCTCCCCGGCAAGGAGCTCCTCGAGATCGTGGAGCGCGGCCACCTGTGGCTCAACCTGGTCGGCATCGACGGCTACGACGGCGACGTCGCTCGTCAGGTCGACGAGCTGTACGGCGAGATCCGCGAGCTGGTCCCGGGGTTCGCCCCGATCAGGACCTCGGCGACCCTGATCCTCTCCTCGCCGTCGGCGATGGTCTACTACCACGCCGACAACCAGCCCAACCTGCTCTGGCACATCCGCGGCCGCAAGCGCGCCTACGTCTATCCCTGCGCGGAGCGGTTCGTGAGCGGGGTGAACCTGGAGCGGCTGGTCGCGGGCGAGACCGACGAGGAGCTGCCCTTCGACCTCGGGTACGACGCCCACGCGGCGGTGCTCGACCTGGAGCCGGGGCAGGTCGCCTGGTGGCCGCAGAACAGCCCGCACCGGGTCGAGAACCTCGGCGGCATGAACGTCTCCCTCTCCACCGAGCACTGGACTGCCGAGTCGGCGCGCCGCGAGCACCTGTGGACGGCCAACTACTACCTGCGCAGCCGGTTGGGTCGGGCCCCGCGATCGACCCGCGAGCGCGGCCTGGTGCCGGCCGCCAAGGTCGCGGCGATGCGCCTGGGCCGGCGCGTCGGGATGCTCACGCCCGGCCCCCGGCAGGGCGTGAGGCCGAGCTTCACCGTCGACCCCGACGCGCCCTCCGGGGTCGGGCCGGCGTGAGCCGGCGCACTAGGCTGCCGGAATGACACGCAACGTGCTGATCGCCGGCGCCGGGCCGGGAGTGAGCGGGTCCCTGGCCCGCCTGTACGCCGCGGAGGGTGGCTCGGTCGGCCTGCTCGGCGCCGAGGAGGACGTGTTGACCGCGCTCCGCGCCGACGTCGAGGCGGCGGGCGCGCTGGCCGGGTCGTCCGTCGTCGATCTGACCGACGATGCCGCGACCCGAGCCGCGGTCACCCGGATGGCCGAGCACGTCGGGCACCTCGACGTGGTCCACTTCAACCCGTCGGCGTACCGCGAGAAGGACCCGCTCAGCCTGACCCCGGACGAGCTGCTCGAGGACGTCCGGCTGGGCGTCGGCGCGCTGCTGTCGCTCGTCCAGGCAGCCCGTCCGTTCATGGGGCCCGGTGGCCGGGTCACGGTGACCGGCAGCATGGCCGCCGACTCGCCGTGGTTCGGCGCCGCCTCGCTCGGCGTCCAGAAGGCCGGTGTCCAGAACCTGGTGCACAGCATCGACGCGACGCTCCGGGGCGACGGCATCCGTGCGGTCTCGGTGACCGTCCGCGGCCTGCTCAAGAAGGACGGCCCGTTCGCACCGGACAACGTCGCGAAGGCGCTTCGCGCCGCGATCGACCAGGACGAGGCAGACTGGCGTACCGAGGTCCCGTACGAGGGCTGATCCGAGACAGACATGGGGGTCGACATGGGGGTCGACATGGTTCACGACGACGGGACGGTCCGGCGCTCTCGATCGGCCGTTCGGCGACTGCTGGTCGCGACGCTGGCGGCCGCGTTGATGGCGACCGGCGCGGTCGTCGCGGCGGGCTCATCACAGGCGGACCTGTCCCTCAGCGGCGTGCCGAAGGCCTCCTGCGCGGCCGGCGACCTGCCCGAGACGGCGGCCCAGGGCCGGGTGCCGGCCGCCGACTACGCGTCCGGCCGGGCACGGCAGGGCTACCGGTGCAACACGGTGCAGGTCGGCCACCACGGCAGGCGCTCGCAACTCGGCTCGGGCGGCTACAAGGTGCAGCGCTACACCGACGCGACCGGCCGCACGTGCGCCTACTACGACTCTGCGCTGATGGTGGGCCTGAACCTGCCGGGCCTGCTGACCGGCGGTGCCGGCCTGGGTGTGGTCGTCCTCGACATGACCGATCCCGCCAAGCCGGTGCGGACGGCGAACCTGGTCACGCCGGCCATGCTCCAGCCCCACGAGTCGTTGCTCGTCAACGAGGAGCGAGGTCTGCTCGCGGCCGTCATGGGCACGCTGGCCACGGCGCCCGGCGTCCTCGACGTCTATGACATCAGCCAGGACTGTCGCAAGCCCCGGCTGAGGTCGACGACGCTGTCGGGCGTGATGGGCCACGAGAGCGGGTTCTCCCCGGACGGCCGGACGTTCTGGACGGCGGGCGCGGCCGGCTTCACCCTGACCGCGGTCGATCTGACCGAGCCCCGCCGGCCCCGCATCCTCCACACCAAGACGGGTGTCGTCTACCACGGCCTGCGGCTCTCCGACGACGGCCGCACCATGTACGTCGCCAACATCGGCAGCCCGAGCGTCCTCACCGGCGGCCTCCTCGACGGCGCCGGCCTCGACATCCTCGATGTCTCCGACATCCAGGACCGGCGCCCGAAGCCGGTCATCCGCACGCTGTCGCGGCTGACCTGGGAGGAGTCGTCCATCCCCCAGGTCGCGGAGCCGTTCACCAGCGGCTCACGGCAGTACGTCCTCGAGATCGACGAGTTCAGCGACCTGTTCGGCGACTTCACCCGGATCAACTCGCCGAAGAGCCCGGTCGGCGCGGCGCGGATCATCGACGTCACCGACCCGCGCGCGCCGGTCGTCGTGTCCAACCTGAGGCTCGAGGTCCACGATCCGCTCGTGCGCGGCGACGTCATGGCAGACCCGGGGGCGCGGCTCATCGTCCGCAGCTACACCGGCCACTACTGCTCGCTGCCGACCAGGGACGACCCGAAGATCGCCGGCTGCTCGATGATCGGCTCCGGGCTGCGCCTGTTCGACATCTCCGACGTCACCCGCCCGCGCGAGGTCGGCTACTTCAACCAGCCGGGACCGAACGGCGCCGCGGCGCTGTCGCAGCCCGCGTGGGACGTCGACCGGGCCCAGGTCTGGTACACCGACATGGACGAGGGCTTCTTCGCGGTCGGCCTCCGCGGACCGGCGGCGGCGCTGCTGCCCTGATCAGGCGTAGGACGTCCCGCGCTCGGCGCGCACCCACACCCGGGCGTCGTCGGCCGGGGCGACGCCCGCCGCGGTGAGCTCACGCTTGAGCACCTTGTTGGTCGCGGTGCGGGGCAGCGCGTCGACGATCCGCACGTGGCGCGGCCACGCCTTGGGGGAGAGGTCGGTCTGCTCCGCGAGGAAGTCCTCGAGCTCCGTCGGCGTCAACGGGGCGCGGAGGATCAGGGCGCAGGCGACCTGGTCGCCCACCTTGGGATCGGGGACGGCGTACACGGCCGCCTCGGCGATGGCGGGATGCCGTAGCAGGATCCGCTCGATCGGCGCGGCCGCGAGGTTCTCCCCGTCGACGCGCAGCCATTCGCCGGAGCGCCCGGCGAAGTAGACCCACCCGTCGGCGTCGCGGTAGGCGAGGTCCCCGGACCAGTACATCCCGCCCCGCATCCGCTCGACCTCGGCGGCGTCGTCGCGGTAGTAGCCGGCGAAGGCGCCGGCGCCCGTGGTGTTGACCAGCTCGCCGATCGCCTCGTCCGGGTTCAGCAGCCGACCGGAGTCGTCGAACACGG
Organism: Nocardioides carbamazepini; assembly: GCF_024614185.1. Classification (GTDB taxonomy): domain Bacteria; phylum Actinomycetota; class Actinomycetes; order Propionibacteriales; family Nocardioidaceae; genus Nocardioides; species Nocardioides carbamazepini. The sequence goes on along the minus strand of NZ_JAHTLF010000015.1, from coordinate 138,672 downwards.
CGTCGGCGGTGAGGTCGCCGGAGTCCGGCGACAGCACGGCCACGCCGGGGAGGGGCATGCCGAGCGACCCGTGTGGCATGTCCGGCCGGCGTTGCACGATCACCGCGTTCTCGGTGGACGAGTACGAGTCGACGACCTCGCAGCCGAAGCGGGTGGCGAAGGCCGCGATGTCGGCCTCGTTGGCCTCGTTGCCGAACACCAGGCGCAGCGGGTTCTCGACGTCGTCCGGCTGCTCGGGTGTGGCGAGGACGTAGGTCAACGGCTTCCCCACGTAGTTCGCGTACGTCGCCCCGAACTCACGCACGTCGGGGAGGAATCTGCGCGCCGAGAACCCGGCGACCGCGAACGTCGCTCCGGTGGTGAGTGCCGGAGCCCAGCCCGCCATCACCGCATTGGAGTGGAACATCGGCATCGACACGTAGTGGACGTCGCCTGGAGTCAGGCCGAGACGCCCGACGAGGTGCGTGCCCGGTCCGGTGATCTTCTCGTGCGTGACCCGCACGGCCTTCGGTGAGCCGCTCGTGCCGCTGGTGAAGATCAGCATGAACAGCGTGTCCGGGCTCGGGACCGCGTTCGGCAGGGCTGCATCGTGGGCGCCGCCGGCCGCGGCCAGCGCCAGGTCGGGGGAGTCGACGACGAGCTGGCACTCAGCCTTCGCGATGTCGGCGTCGAGGGCCGCGCCCCGGCGCGTCGTGTTCAGTCCGACCAGGACGTGACCGCCGAGCCCCGCGGCCGCGAGGTGCAGCGCGAAGGCCGGCCCGTTGGGCAGCAGCACGCCGACATGCGGCGGCAGTCCGGGGTCCAGCCGGCGGTCGAGCTCGCCGGCGAGCCGGACCGCCGCGGCGACGTACTCACGCCAGGAGAGGGACCTGACCTGACCTGCCTCCCGCCAGAGCAACGCCGGACGATCGTCCTCGGCGCGGGCGAGAAGCAGGTCCCGAACGGTCATGCGAAGGAGCGGCCGATCGCCAGCGCCTGCTCGGTCGCTCCACCGAAGAGGAACTCGAACCGCTTGCCGCTCGTGAAGTACCGGTGCGCCTCGCCGTCGAGGTCGATGCCGACACCGCCGTGGACATGGACCGTGGTGTGGGCGATCCGGTGTCCCGCGTCGGCGGCCCACAGCTTCGCGGTGGCCACCTCGGTCGCGGCCGGCAGGCCCTCCTGGAGCCGCCACACGGCCTGCCACAGCGTGAGCCGCTGGCCGAGGACGTCGATGAACCCGTCGGCGAGGCGCTGCGAGACCGCCTGGAAGGTGCCGATCGGGCGGCCGAACTGCTCCCGGGTCTTGGCGTACTCCGCCGTCAGGCGCAGCGCGCCCTCGGTCACGCCGACCTGCTCGGCGGCCGACAGGGCGACGAGGAGCTGACCGAGACGCTCGGCCGCATCGGCGCCGCCGACCTGCGTCGCGGCGGCACCGCAGAAGGTGATCAGGGCAGCGGTGTCGCCGTCGCTGGTCCTCTGCGCGACCCGCTCGACGCCGGGCGCCGCCGCGTCGACCAGATGGACGCCGACACCCGCGGGGCCGGTCGCGGTCACGAGCAGCGCGTCGGCCGCCATGCCGGCCCGCACCAGCGTCTTGACGCCGGTCAGCGTGCCGTCGGCCGCGACGGTGACGACCGGCGCGGCGGGTAGGTGCGCCCGCTCCTCGGCGACGGCCGCGGCATACAGCCGGTCGCCCACCGTCACGCCGTGGGCCGCGAGCAGCGCGGTGCAGGCGCCGTGCACGGCCAGCGGCACGGGCGCGACCCGCTTGCCGACCTCGACCAGGACGCGGGCGAGCTCGACCAGCCCGAGGCCGGCGCCGCCCTGGTCCTCTGGGAGGTGCAGGCTCAGCAGGCCGGCCTCGTCGAGGTCCTTCCACAGCGCGCGGTCGAAGCGGTCACCGCCGGCCTCGACCTCCTTGAGGCGCTCGTTGGTGGTCTGGTCGGCAAGGATCTGCGCCGCGAGCTCGGCGGCCTCGTCCTGCTCGGGGGTGAAGAGAAAGTCCATCGTCGGCTCCGTGTCGTCGGGGTCAGGCTCGCTTGGCGGCGGGCAGGCCGAGGCCGACGTACCCGATGATGTCGCGCTGGATCTCGTTGGTGCCGCCGCCGAAGGTCATGACGAGAGACGAGCGGTGGAACCGCTCCAGGCGGCCGGCGATCACGGCGCCGGGGGAGTCACCGGTGACGCCGGCGTGGGGGCCGACGACCTCCATCAGCGAGCGGTAGACCTCGGTCGCGAGCTCGGAGCCGTAGATCTTGGTGGCCGACGCCTCGGCCGGCGAGAGCGGCACGCCGTGGTCGGCGTCGGCGGCCAGCTTCCAGTTGATGAGGGTGAGCGCCTCGATCCGGGCATGCGCGCGGCCGAGCGCGATCTGGACCCACTCGGTGTCGATGACCCGCGAGCCGTCGGGGTTGCGGGTCTCGGCGGCCCAGTCCTTGACCAGCGTCAGCGAGTGCTGGAGGGGGGCGGCGGAGGTGAGGGCGACCCGCTCGTGGTTGAGCTGGTTGGTCATCAGCGCCCAGCCACCGCCGCGCTCGCTCACCAGGTTGGCGGCGGGCACCCGGACGTCCGAGTAGTACGTCGCCGACGTGCCCACCCCGGCGACGGTGTGGACCGGGGTGTACGACACGCCGGGAGCGTCGGCCGGGACGAGGATCATCGACAGGCCCTTGTGGCGGGGCGCGTCGGGCTCGGTGCGGCAGGCCATCCAGAGCCAGTCGGCGTACTGGATGAGCGAGGTCCACATCTTCTGGCCGTTGATCACCCACTCGTCGCCCTCGAGCGTCGCCTTGGTCTTGAGCGAGGCCAGGTCGGTGCCCGACCCGGGCTCGGAGTAGCCGATCGAGAAGTGCAGGTCGCCGGCGAGGATCTTCGGGAGGAAGTACTCCTTCTGCGCAGTCGACCCGAAGCGCATGATCGTCGGCCCGACCGTGTTCAGCGTCAGATAGGGGATCGGGACACCTGCGATCGCGGCGACGTCGGTGAAGATCAGCTGCTCGACCATGGAGCGGGCCTGGCCGCCGTACTCCTCGGGCCAGCCGATCCCGAGCCAGCCGTCGCTGCCGATGCGGCGGATCACGTCCTTGTAGACGCCGGCCTCGCCGAACTCGCCCGTGGCGGAGGCCAGTCCGGCCCGGACCTCGGGGGTGACGAGCTGGGCGAAGTACTCGCGGAGCTCCTCGCGCAGGGCTACCTGCTGCGGCTCCAGGTCGATGTGCATCGGATCTCCTCGAAGGGCTGGGTTGTTGTCAGCCTAACGGCAAAACTGTAACGTGTTCTACATGACCGAGACGCGCATGCTCGACCAGGGAACGACGCCGATCCGCTTCGCGCGCGGCTGGCACTGCCTCGGGCTGGCCTCGGACTTCGCCGACGGCAAGCCCCACGCCGTCCCCGGGTTCGGCGGCAAGCTGGTGGTCTGGCAGGACAGCGAGGGCGAGCTCAACGCCCTCGACGGCTACTGCCGGCACATGGGCGGCGACCTGACCCAGGGAGAGGTCAAGGGCGACACCATCGCCTGCCCGTTCCACGACTGGCGCTGGGGCGGCGACGGCAAGTGCAAGGCGATCCCCTACGCGCGCCGGGTGCCCCTGCGGGCCCGCACGCAGCGCTACGAGACCACCGTGCGCAACGGTCAGCTGCTGGTCTGGCACGACCCGGAGGGGTCGGCGGCCGATCACGACATCCTGCCGCCGGAGCTGCCCGACGTGATGACGGACAAGTACACCCCGTGGTCGTGGCACACCAAGGAGATCAACGGCTCGCACTGCCGCGAGCTCATCGACAACGTCGCGGACATGGCGCACTTCTACTACGTGCACTTCGCGTTCCCCACGAGCTTCCGCAACATCTTCGACGGCCACACCGCGACCCAGTTCATGGAGTCGAAGGGACGTCCCGACACCTCCGGCGCCGGGTACGGCGACGAGAACTCGACCCTCAAGTCGGTGGCGACCTACTACGGGCCGGCGTACATGATCAACTGGCTCGAGGTCGACTACAAGGGCTTCGTCACCGAGGTCATCCTGATCAACTGCCACATCCCGACCGGCCCCGAGACCTTCACGCTCCAGTACGGCATCAGCGTGCGCAAGCCCGAGGGCCTCGACGACAAGACCTGCGCCTACATCGCCGAGCGCTACACCGAGTCCTTCGGCGAGGGCTTCCTGCAGGACGTCGCGATCTGGGAGAACAAGGTCGCCGTCCAGAACCCGCTGCTCTGCGAGGAGGACGGACCGGTCTACCAGCTGCGCCGGTGGTACGAGCAGTTCTACGTCGACGTCGCGGACGTCAAGCCCGAGATGGTCGACCGGTTCGAGTTCGAGGTCGACACCACCAAGGCCAACGAGTACTGGCACGCCGAGGTCGCCGAGAACCTCGCCAAGCGGGCCTCGGCGGAGGCCTCCGCGTCCGCGGACGCCTGAGGGCGGGATCCGGATGGCATCGTTCGTCCCGACCAGCGAGGAGACCCTCGACGACCTGCGGCACTACACGGAGGACCGCCTGGTCGAGGTCGCCTGCCTGGACTGCCTGGCCCGGGTGCGGGTCAAGAAGAACAGCGACCACCAGACGTCCGTGCAGTGGACTGCAGAGGCCCGGTCGGATTGTCAAGAGTTCGTGCGACGAGATCAGCGTCCCGGCGGACGGGACGTGCACAAGCCGTGCGCGCGGCTGATGGCTAGCATCGACGACGCCGTCCGGGCCGGGGATGTCCCGGTCGGCGCGTACGACGGCTACTGAGCCATCTTCCTAGGAGTGGGAGTTCCGTGGACATCGAGTCCTTCGTGCTGGACGTCGTCGGTGTGGTCGAGGAGACCGCCGACGCGAAGTCGATCAGCTTCGCCGTGCCCGCGGGCGCCGAGGAGAGGTTCGACTACAAGCCCGGCCAGTTCCTGACCGTGGCGGTGCCGAGCGACCAGACCGGCATCGCGGCGCGGTGCTACTCCCTGTCCAGCAGCCCCCACGACGGCGGACCGCTCACGGTGACCGTCAAGCGCACCGCGGACGGGTACGCCTCCAACTGGATCTGCGACAACCTCGCGGTCGGCGACACGCTCCGGGTGCTGCCGCCCTCCGGCATCTTCACCCCGTCGTCGCTCGACGCGGACCTGCTGCTGTTCGCCGGCGGCTCCGGGGTGACGCCGATCATGTCGATCACCCGCACCGCGCTCGCCCATGGCAAGGGCAGGATCGTGGTGTTCTACGCCAATCGCGACGAGACGTCGGTCATCTTCGCCTCCGAGCTCACCCGGCTCGCCGCCGAGCACCCGGACCGGCTCCTGGTGATCCACTGGCTGGAGTCGGTGCAGGGCATCCCGACCGAGGCCCAGATGAGGGCCTTCGCCGCGACGTACGGCGGCTACGACTCGTTCGTGTGCGGGCCCGCGCCGTTCATGAAGATGGTGACCACCGTGCTCAAGGAGCTCGAGGTCCCGCGCAGCCTGCGTCACCAGGAGAAGTTCGTCTCCCTCGGCGGCAACCCCTTCGGCGACCTGAACGAGCTCCAGCAGGCGGAGACCGAGATCGCCCTCGCCGAGTCCGACGACGACGGCGCGGCGGCGGACGTCTTCGCCGACGCCCCCGCCGGCCCGGTGAAGGTCGAGGTCGAGCTCGACGGCGAGGAGTTCACCTTCGACGACTGGGACCCGCGGACCAAGCTGCTCGACTTCCTCGAGAGCAAGGGCGTGAAGGCGCCGTACTCCTGCCGCGAGGGGGAGTGCTCGGCCTGCGCGATCCGGCTCGTCGAGGGCGACGTCAAGATGCTCTACAACGACGTGCTCGACAAGGACGACCTGGACGACGGCATCCGGCTCGGCTGCCAGTCGGTGCCGCTGACCGACACGGTCAAGGTCAGCTACTCGTAGGTCGGCGCTCGACGACAACGGCCGCCCGCTGCCTCCCCCTAGGATGCAGCCGGCGGCCGTTGGTCTCGTGCCCTCCGGTCAGGCGGCCGGAGCCGGCGCCGGAGCGGGGTTCTTGGCCAGGCACTTGTCGAGGCGCTCCTGGGCGTGCTCGACGCGCTGCACCTGGAACTTCTTGGCCTTCTTGACCGTGGCCTTCTTCTCCTTGGCCGTGGCGACCGCGGCCCGGGCGGAGCGCTTCTCCTGGGCGGTGGTCGACGCCTTCACCTCGGCCTTGGCCTCGGCGATCGCCTCCTTCTTGGCGGCGAGCTTGGCGGTCAGGGACTCGAGCTTGGCCTGGGCCTTGTCGAGCTGTCCCTGCTCCTTGGCGCACGGGACGTCGTCCGTCGGCGGTGCGGCGACGGCGCCCGCGAGGGGCGCGATGGAGATGCCCAGGGTGAGGACGGCCGCGGCTGCGGCGGTGCGGGCGAGGGTCATGGGTGACGCTCCTTCTGGTCGAATCGTTCGTCACCCGGTACATGTCGCGAACGGTCCGGACCGTTACATCGGCTCAGCCTGGGCTCGGGCCGGGCTCCGGACGTGTCGGTGGCTCGTGGGAGGGTCGGGGGATGAACGCTGCCGCACCCGGCCCCGACGGCCTGCCCCGCTGTCGGTGGTCCCTCTCGCCCGACGAGCTGCCCTACCACGACACCGAGTGGGGCTTCCCCGTCGTCGACGACCAGCGGCTGTTCGAGAAGGTCTCGCTCGAGGGCTTCCAGGCGGGACTGAGCTGGCGCACCATCCTGGTCAAGCGTCCGGCGTTCCGCGCGGCCTTCGCCGGCTTCGACTTCCGGGTCGTCGCAGGCTACGACGAGGGCGACGTCGAGCGTCTCCTCGCCGATGCCGGCATCGTCCGCCACCGCGGCAAGATCGAGGCCACGATCAACAACGCCGCCCGCGCGATCGAGGCCGTCGACGAGCACGGCTCGCTCGCGGCCTACCTGTGGGGGTTCGAGCCGCCCGCCGGCGAGGTGGCCGAGCCGCAGACGCTCACCACCTCGCCCGCTGCCATCGCGCTGTCCAAGGACCTCAAGAGGCGCGGCTGGAAGTTCGTCGGACCCACCACCATGTTCGCGTTCATGCAGGCGATGGGGCTGCTCAACGACCACGTGGTCGGCTGTGTGACCCGCGACGAGGTCGCGACCGCGCGGCGGGCGTTCACGCCTCCGGCATGATCCGCCCGCCCAGCACCGCCACCGTGTCCGGCACGAACGGCAGCGTCGCCACCATCTCCCGCAACCGCTCCACGCCGACCCACTCGCCCCAGGCGACCTCCTCCGGCTGCCAGGTGATCGGTCCGTCGTAGACACAGGTGTACGCGAACGCGTGGTACGACGTGTCCGCGTCGGCGTAGTCGTCCTCGCCGAGCGGCGCCAACGTCACGCCCGTGACACCCAGCTCCTCGGCCACCTCGCGCACCGCCGCGGCGTACGGCTCCTCGCCGGCCTGGAGCACGCCGCCCGCCGCGAAGTCGTAGCGCCCCGGGAACACGTCCTTGGTGTCGGTGCGCCGGTGGACGTAGACCTCGCCGGCGCTGTTGCGCACGACGACCAGGGTCGCCGCGTGGCGCAGGTTGCGGGCCCGCATCTGCGAGCGCGGCACCGCCTCGCCGGTCGGGAGGCCGTCGGCGCCGTACAGCGCGACCCGCTCCTCGCCGGGATCGGTCACGGTGTCCTCCGGCGGTGCAGCCATGGGTCGCATCCTGTCAGGAGCCCTCGATCTGGGTGGCGACGCCTGCGACGTGCTGCCGGAGGGTGGCGCGGGCCGGGGCCAGGAACGGCTCGTCCGTCACGAGCACGTAGTGGAGGGCGGCGGTGATGAAGAAGCCGAACGCCGCGACGTCGACGTCCTGCCGCACGGTGCCTTCCCGCTGCCGGGTCTGCAGGAACTCGGTCATGACACTCGCCCACGATCGGATGACGCCCTCGTCGACCGCGTGCTGAAGAACCTCGCCCCCACCGGAGCTGTTGCTGAGGTGTGCCACGAGAGCAGGCGCGACGGACGCGGACTGCAGGTCGGCGAACTCCATCAGCCGGTCGACGAGTTGTCCGCCCGATCGTGACGCCCACTCCTCGATCTGGTCCGCCAGCTCCTGTAGGGAGGTCAGGGCGAGCTCGCGCAGCAGATCCTCCCGCGAGTCGAACGCCTTGTACGACATGCCGACCGCCATGCCCGACTGGCCTGCCAGGGTCCGCATGGTCAAGGCGTCCACGCCGTCGCGCGCGATGACCGTCCGGGCGTGGTGCAGCAGAGTGCGGCGGAGCGCGCCGATGTCGGTCGGGGGGCGAGGCGGAGCCATCACGAGCCTTTCGTGGGTGGTTGACGTCCATCATATCGTGAACTAGCGTTCATGAACATCAGTTCACAATCTAGGAAAGCAGGAATCGGCCATGGCGCGTCCCCCACGGGTCGAGGCGACGGCCCCCGTCGCCCCCGTCCCCGGGTGCCGCGCCGAGGGCTGGGGGAAGGGATGGCCGACGGCCCTGGGCCTGGGCGTCGCGAGCCTGCTCCTGGCCACGGGCGCGGCCAGCCGCGACACGCTGGCCATCGGCGCCACGGCCGCCGCGTGGTGCTACGTCGCCGCCGCCGCGTCCGGTCGGCCCTGGGTCGCCTGGGTCGCCGTGCCCGGCGCCTCGCTGGTGGTCGTGTCCAGTGAGGTGATGGGGCTCCCGTGGTGGACCGGACTGGCCCTCGGGGCTCTCGTCCTCGTGCTCATCGGTCTGCGCCACGCGAGCGCTCGCGCCGTGCTCCTCGCCCAGGCGGCGGCCTTCACCCTGGTCGGCCTGCTCGCTGTCGTTGCCCTGGGCCTGGGCCATCGCGCGGGCGTCGTGCTCGCCGGTCTCGTGCTGGCCTCGCACGCGATCTGGGACATGATCCACTATCGCCGTCGGCTCGTGGTGCCTCGTCCGCTGGCGGAGGCGTGCTTCAGCCTCGACCTCCTGCTCGGCCTCGGGCTCATCGCCGTCGTCCTGCTCCCGTGGTAGTCGCACCGGGCGTCCCACGGAACCGCCCAGGACCACGACGGGACTGCCGACGGTCGGCGTCTCGCCCTGGCACCACAACCGCGACTCTCGACAAGAACAGAGCACAAGAAGCTGTGTCGGCCTGTAGGCCCACACCGATCCTGAGGAGGCTGACGCCGTGCGGCGACTGACCTTTGGCATGAACATCAGTCTGGACGGCTACGTCGCGGCGCCGGGGGACGATCTCGGCTGGAGCGTGCCGAGCGACGAGTTGTTCCAGTTCTGGTCCGACCGCGTCGCCGCGACGGGCCTGGCGCTGTACGGGCGCAGGCTATGGGAGACGATGAGCCCTCACTGGCCGACCGCCGACCAACAGCCCGGCGCCACGCCGGCGCACATCGAGTTCGCCGGCCGCTGGCGGGACATGCCGAAGGTGGTGTTCTCCTCCACGACCATCCCGGTCGACTGGAACGCCCGCCTGGTCACCGGCGACGCGGTCACCGAGATCACCCGGCTCAAGAACGGCGAGGGCGGTCCCATGGACGTCACCGGCGCCAGCCTCGCCGGCGCCGCCATGCGGGCCGGGCTGATCGACGAGTACACCGTCGTCACCCACCCGGTCCTGGTTGGCGGTGGCAGACCGTTCTTCACCGCCCTGGACAGCTGGGTGAACCTGAGTCTGGTGGAGACGCGCACCTTCCCCGGCGGCGTGCACCTCGCCAGGTACGAGACCCGGGGCTGAAACCGGGCCTCGGACCGGCGACTCCGCCGCCGGACGCCCACGCAGGAGTGGCCGCGCCGGCCGGCAGCGTCACCAGCCCCGTTTGCGCCACTCCGCGAGATGCGGGCGCTCGACGCCGAGCTGCGAGTCGTTGCCGTGGCCCGGGTAGAACCAGGTGTCGTCGGGCAGCGTGCCGAAGAGCTTGGACTCGACGTCGTCGACGAGGGTCGCGAAGGCATCGGCGTCCCCGAAGGTGTTGCCGACGCCGCCGGGGAAGAGCGAGTCCCCGGTGAACAGGTGGGGGTGTCCCTCGGGATCGCGGTAGAGCAGGCAGATCGAGCCGGGGGTGTGGCCGGTGATCCGGATGACCTCCAACTCGCACGAGCCGACGGGCACGGTGTCGCCGTCGCCGACCCGGCGGTCGACCGGAACCCCGGTCTGCTCGGTGATGGCGTCCGCGTCGGGCTCGCCCGCCACGACGGCCGCACCGGTGGCGCGGACGACGTCCGCCAGCGCCCGGTGGTGGTCCCAGTGCTGGTGGGTGGTGACCACGGCGGTGAGCCCGGCGTCGCCGATGAGCGGCAGCAGCGTCTCGGGTGCCGCGGCGGCGTCGATCAGCACCTGCTCGCCGGAGTCGTTGCAGCGCAGCAGGTAGCAGTTGTTCGACATCTTCTCGTCGACGGCGACCTTGGTGATCGTCAGGCCGGCCAGCTCGCGCACGTCGGCGGCTCCGCCGACGCGCACCTCTCCGGTGTAGGTCATCGTCCCTCCAGGCTCGGCAGCGTTCCGGTCGTGCTCGACAGTACTGCCGCCGGCTCGCGTCCGGTCGCCCACCAGGCGAGGGCGCCGAGGGGACCGCTGACCGTCGGGGCGTTCGCGGCGGGGGAGCCGAAGGCCCACCGGGCGGGCTCGTCGGTGGCGACGACGTGGAAGCCGGGGCCGTCGTACCGAGCGGCGTCGTTGCCGACGAACGCGATCGCGGTGGCGGGCGGCCAGTCCGAGGCGGAGTAGCCGGCATCGAGGTCGGCGTGGTGGATCTCGACCTCCCGCAGCCGCAGCGCGGGTACGCCGTCGGCCGGCATCAGCTGCCCGCCCGGCGTCCGCTCGAAGGTGGTGCCCGGGGCCAGGCCGGCGGAGACGCCGGCGACGTCGGCAAGTGCCGCGCTGCCGGCGACGAGCCGCTCGATGACGACGGCCGGCGGCTCGGCCGCGAGCACGTCGATATCGCCGTCGCGGGCGCCGTCGGAGGCGTACATCGTCGTCGGTCGCCCGTCCCGGATGCCACGGAGCACGCCGGCGAGCCCCTCCGCGTTGAGGGCCAGGTGGGCGAGCACGTGCGCACGGCTCCAGCCGGCGCACAGCGACGGGGCGGCCCAGTCGTCGTCGGTGAGGGACCGGGCCGTGGTGAGGAGCCGCTCGGTCGCGGCGGTGAGGGAGGTCACGCCCCCATCATGCCCGTGCGGGGCAGCGCGGACAGCGGGGCTGTCGGTGGCGGGTGAGAGGCTGGTCCCTGTGCGTGGCGGCTTGCCTGTCGACGTACGATGGCGAACACTTGTTCGAAAGACGAACCTTCGAGGAGAAGGACCGGTAGTGACCGATCAGCTCATCATCCGTGGGGCGCGCGAGCACAACCTCAAGGACGTCTCGATCGACCTCCCCCGCGACTCCCTGATCGTGTTCACGGGGCTGTCGGGCTCCGGCAAGTCGAGCCTCGCGTTCGACACGATCTTCGCGGAGGGCCAGCGGCGCTACGTCGAGTCGCTGTCGGCGTACGCCCGTCAGTTCCTGGGCCAGATGGACAAGCCCGACGTCGACTTCATCGAGGGCCTGTCGCCCGCGGTGAGCATCGACCAGAAGTCGACCTCCAAGAACCCGCGCTCGACGGTCGGCACGATCACCGAGGTCTACGACTACCTCCGCCTGCTCTACGCCCGCGCCGGCCGCGCGCACTGCCCGACCTGCGGCGCGCCGATCGAGCGGCAGACACCGCAGCAGATCGTCGACCGGATGCTCGCCCTCGACGAGGGCACCCGGTTCCAGGTGCTGGCACCGGTCGTCCGCGGGCGCAAGGGCGAGTACGTCGAGCTGTTCCGCCAGCTCCAGACGCAGGGCTTCTCCCGGGCCAGGGTCGACGGCGAGATCCACAACCTCGACGTGCCGCCGACGCTCGACAAGAAGCTCAAGCACACGATCGAGGTCGTCGTCGACCGGCTCGCGGTGAAGGAGTCGGCCAAGCGCCGGCTCACCGACTCCGTCGAGACCGCGCTCGGCCTCGCAGGTGGGCTCGTGGTCTTCGACCTCGTCGACGCCGCCAAGGGTGAGCAGAGTGAGCTGAAGTTCTCCGAGAAGATGGCCTGCCCCAACGACCACCCGATCGAGACCGACGACCTCGAGCCCCGCTCGTTCTCGTTCAACTCGCCGTTCGGCGCCTGCCCCGCCTGCACCGGCCTCGGCACCCGGATGGAGGTCGATCCCGAGCTGGTCGTGCCCGACCCGACCGCGACCCTCGCCGAGGGGGCGCTGCAGCCGTGGAGCCACGCCCATGTCGCCGACTACTTCGGCCGCCTGCTCATCGCCCTCGGCGAGGAGCTCGGCTTCGACGTCGACACACCCTGGGAGCAGCTCTCGCCCAAGGCGCGCAAGTCGATCCTCGAGGGCCACTCCACCAAGGTCCATGTCGTCACGCGCAACCGCTACGGCCGCGAGCGCTCCTACTACGCCGACTTCGAGGGCGTGCGGACCTATGTCGAGCGCCGTCACCGCGAGGCCGAGAGCGACACCAGCCGCGAGCGGTTCGAAGGCTTCATGCGCGAGGTGCCGTGCCCGACCTGCGCGGGCAGCCGGCTCAAGCCGGTGTCGATGTCGGTCACCCTCGGCGCCCGCGACAGTACTGACGGGCGCGGCGGCAAGAACATCGCCGAGGTCTGCGCGCTGCCGATCAACGAGGCGGCCGCCTACCTGCGCGACCTCGACCTGTCCGCCCGCGAGCGCCAGATCGGCGAGCGGGTGCTCAAGGAGATCCAGGAGCGCCTCAACTTCCTGCTCGACGTCGGGCTCGACTACCTCTCGCTGGACCGGCCGTCCGGCTCGCTGTCCGGCGGCGAGGCGCAGCGGATCCGGCTCGCGACACAGATCGGCGCCGGCCTGGTGGGCGTCCTCTACGTCCTCGACGAGCCGTCCATCGGCCTGCACCAGCGCGACAACCAGAAGCTGATCGAGACCCTGGTCCGGCTCAAGGACCTCGGCAACACGCTCATCGTCGTCGAGCACGACGAGGACACCATCCGGGTCGCCGACTGGATCGTCGACATCGGCCCCGGCGCCGGCGAGCACGGCGGTCAGGTGGTCCACTCCGGCACGGTCAAGGGCCTGCTCGAGCACCCCGACTCGATGACCGGGCAGTACCTCTCCGGGCGCCGCGAGATCCCGGTCCCCGCGGTGCGCCGCCCGCGCACCAAGGGCCGCGAGCTCACGGTGGTCGGTGCTCGCGAGCACAACCTGCAGAACGTCGACGTCAGCTTCCCGCTCGGCGTCTTCACCGCGGTCACCGGTGTCTCGGGGTCCGGCAAGTCGACCCTGGTCAACGACATCCTCTACACCTCGCTGGCCAAGCAGATCTACAACGCCCGGGCCATCCCCGGCCGCCACCAGAAGATCACCGGGCTCGAGCACGTCGACAAGGTGATCCACGTCGACCAGTCGCCGATCGGACGCACGCCGCGGTCCAACCCGGCGACGTACACCGGCGTGTTCGACCACGTCCGCAAGCTGTTCGCGCAGACGCCCGAGGCGAAGATGCGCGGCTACCAGCAGGGCCGGTTCTCGTTCAACGTCAAGGGCGGCCGCTGCGAGGCGTGCGCCGGCGACGGCACGATCAAGATCGAGATGAACTTCCTGCCGGACGTCTACGTCCCGTGCGAGGTCTGCCACGGCGCCCGCTACAACCGCGAGACCCTCGAGGTGCACTACAAGGGCAAGACCATCGCCGAGGTCCTCGACATGCCGATCGAGGAGGCCCAGGAGTTCTTCGCCGCCGTGCCGCCGATCGCGCGGCACATGAAGACGCTGACCGAGGTCGGGCTCGGATACGTCCGGCTCGGCCAGCCGGCCACCACGCTGTCGGGTGGAGAGGCGCAGCGGGTCAAGCTCGCCGCGGAGCTGCAGAAGCGCTCGACCGGCCGCACCGTCTACGTCCTCGACGAGCCGACCACCGGCCTGCACTTCGAGGACATCCGCAAGCTGCTCGGCGTCCTGTCCGGACTGGTCGACAAGGGCAACACGGTCCTGGTCATCGAGCACAACCTCGACGTGATCAAGACCGCGGACTGGCTGATCGACATGGGTCCCGAGGGTGGCTCCCGCGGCGGGACCGTGGTCGCCGAGGGCACCCCCGAGGACGTCGCCGTGACGCCGACCAGCCACACCGGTCACTTCCTCCGGCCGCTGCTGGACGGGCGGTCGGCGGAGCAGCCGACCGGACTCAAGCGGCCGCCCGCGGCCGCGCCGGCCAAGAAGGCGGCAGCGAAGAAGCCGGCGGCCAAGAAGGCTGTCGCGACGAAGGCTCCGGCGAAGAAGACGGCGGCCAAGACCGTTGCGACGAAGACAGGCGCGCGGGCGGGGTCTCGGCGCGGTTGAGGCCGGGGGCGATGGCCCGCCGACGCCCTCCTCATCGTCCAGGGCCGCCTCAAGCCGGCATTTCCCTGACTTGTTACGTCGGTGACAACGTCGAGGGGAGAGAATCCGAATAGCTTGGTTCTTGGCTGCTCTGCTGGACCTGGGCCCTAGCCTCAAGGTCATGATGAGGGACGTCGTCGCAGCCTCCGTAGTCACACTGTCGGCCGTTGCCGGAGCTGGGTGGGTCATCGGAAACGCCGCCAACGCCGCCGCCGACGCCCCACGGGCTTCCGCTGACGTCTCGGGCGCCGTCGCGGCACCGGAGAACACCGTGGCGGAGCTCTGTCCTGACGGAAAGGTCCCGATGCTCGACATCGAGAACTTCCCGAACGGCAAGACAGTTGGCGCCGATTCGGTGGCGGCTGCGATGGCCTCGGTGACGGGGACGGAGGCAGCGGCGGCAGCGACCTACGCACCGATCGCCAGAGGCAATGCTGCTCCGGTGTGGGTCACCATGGGCACGTCCAGCTATGTCGTCCACCCGACACTGGATGGCGGCTGGTTCGCGTCACCCGCAACTGTCCAGGAATGCAACTCCATCGATGACCTTCAGTCGGAGGTCGCTGGTCCGAACTGAGCGAGGATGGTCGGTGGTCAGCTGCGGCGGCGGCGCGAAGGCCGCGACGCGGTCGTAGCGGGAGTCTGTCTCAGCCGGCTCTCACACGCGGCCCGTAGCCTGGCGCCATGACTTCCTCCGTGAGCCGGCGGCGCGCACTGACCGGGGTCGCGACGCTCGGCGTCGGCGTACCTCTCCTGGCTGCGTGTGGCGACGACGGTGCATCGTCGGCCGACGATCCGGTGACCGCCGACCCGACCTCGCCGCCGCCGTCCTCGGATCCGGCGAGCTCGACCACGACGACGCCGCCCGCCGAGGCCGGCCTGGTCGCCGCAGCCGACGTCCCGGTGGGCGGTGGGGTGGTCCTCAACGACGAGGAGATCGTCGTGACCCAGCCCACGGCTGGCGAGTTCAAGGCATTCACGGCCGTCTGCACGCACCAGGGCTGCCTGGTGGGCTCGGTGTCGGACGGCGCGATCCACTGTCCCTGCCACGACAGCTCCTTCTCGGCCACCGACGGCTCGGTCGAGGGCGGTCCCGCCAACGGACCGCTGGCCGAGGTGGCTGTCACCGTCGCCGACGGTCAGGTGCGGCGGTCGTGACAGCAGGTGAGATCCGGGCCACCCGGCGCATCGTCTTCTCGGGCCTGGGCGCGCTCGGTGTGGCCGCCGCCCTGGCCGGCTGTGCCGGGGACGACGGAGACGGTGGCGGATCCGCGGGGCCGAAGGTCGCCGCGGGCGCCGAGCTCGCGACGACGGCCGAGGTGCCTGTCGGCGGCGGGATCGTCCTCACCGACGAGAAGGTCGTGCTCACTCAGCCGACGGCAGGCACGTTCCACGCGTTCACGGCCGTCTGCACCCACCAGAGCCTCCTGGTGACCTCGGTGGAAGACGGCACGATCCGCTGTGCCAACCACGGCTCGTCCTACTCGGCCAGCACCGGCGAGGTCGAGGGTGGCCCGGCACCGTCAGCGCTGGCCACGGTGGACATCACGGTCGACGGCGACAGGATCCTGGCCGCCTGACGAGACGCGGTCGCGCGCCACCGACGGTCCCGCGGCGACTCTCGCCGATCGAGGCGGGCGTCCAGGACCTGCCGGGCGTCGTCGTACCGTTCCGCGCGGAGCAGGGCGGCGATCCGGGCCTCCTCGACGATCTCGCGCTGCGCGTCCGAGCCGCCCAGTCGCCAGGTCGACGACGCGAGGTCGGCGAGCCGGTCGGCCGCGGCCGAGCTGCATCCGGCGGCCAGCAGTCCGAGCGCGGCGGCGAGCGGCGCGACGACCTCGCGATGCGTCGGGTCGGGATGCCGGGCGCACCAGGTGGCGAGGTCGTGGAGGCCGGGTCGGTCGTCGACGGCCAGCAGGGCGACCGCGGCGTGCAGGCCGAGGAACGCCGTCCCGGGCCGCTCGAGTACGTCGCGGCCGGTGAGGGCGACCACCTCGTCCACCGACGGGACGCCGGTGGCGTCGGGCGTGATCGCCCAGCGGAAGAGCAGCGACCCGCTGTCGACGAGAGCCCGGCACCCGACGGCATGGCGCGGCTGCAGCTGGGCGTCGTAGCGGGCCCGGACCGCGGCCAGGTCGCCGATCGAGAGCTCGTGGAGCGCGGCGTGCCACGAGAAGTGGGTGAGGCTGTCGGTCGCGGCGCCGTCGCCGATGATCCAGGCGTCCATCCATGCGAGCCCCGCCGTGTGGTCGCCCGTCTCGTAGTGGGCGTGCGCCCGCGCGTGGGCGGCATGGCCGCCGGACGGCTCGGCGCGCAGCGAACGACAGGAGAGATCCATCGCTTCGTCGAAGCGGCGCTGCTCCTGGCGCACGAACGCCATCAGGCCGGTGATCCACGGGTCGTCGCCGTACGCCGGCGCGGCGTCCTCGACGATGCGCCAGGCGGTCTCCGGCACATCGGTGACCCCCGCGAAGGCGATGGTAGGCATGGCGACGGAGAGCAGAAGCGCGTCGCGCGGGTACGACGCCAGATGGGCCACCAGGGGAGCGGCGTCGCCCTGGAGGTGCCGGTCGATCGCATGGACGTGGCTGCGCTCCCGCTCGGTCGCGCGGCCGGCGTGCAGCCGGGCGTCGGCGAGCCGGGCGGCGATGTCGACCTCGACGCACATCTCGTGCCCGAGCAGCGCGAGGGTGGCGTGACCGAGCGCGAAGGTCGGGTCGAAGGCGATGGCGCTCGCGATCCGGTCGGCCGCGCCGGTGCGCAGCCGGAGCAGGTCGCGGATGCCGCCGACATAGGCGTCGGCGGCCAGGGGGCCGGCGGTGAGCTCGTAGCCGTAGGCATCCCGACATCGCATATGTCTAGTAAAGCACGCAACTAAGGGCATTAAAGAGATGCCACGGCTCTCCGTAGGGTTGGCGCAAACCAAGCCCGCTCGCCGTGAGAGGGGCGACAGTGCAGACCTGTCGGTGCCCCTCCGTAGGGTTGGTGTCGTGGCACCCGCGCTGAGCTACCGGCCGAAACCCGGCTCGATCCCCACCCAGCCGGGGGTCTACCGGTTCCGCGACCGCACCGGGCGGGTCATCTACGTCGGCAAGGCCAAGAACCTCCGGGCCCGCCTGTCGTCGTACTTCCAAGACATCGGCAACCTGCACCCGCGCACCGCGAGCATGGTCACCACCGCGACGTCGGTGGAGTGGACGGTCGTCGGGACCGAGGTCGAGGCGCTGCAGTTGGAGTACTCCTGGATCAAGGAGTACGACCCGCGCTTCAACGTGAAGTACCGCGACGACAAGTCCTACCCCTGGCTCGCGGTCACGGTGTCCGACGAGTTCCCCCGGGTCATGGTCGGGCGCGGGGCGAAGCGCAAGGGCACCCGCTACTTCGGCCCCTACGGCCACGCCTGGGCGATCCGCGAGACCGTCGACATCCTGCTGCGCGTCTTCCCGATGCGCTCGTGCAGCAACGGGGTGTTCAAGCGCTCCAGCCAAATCGGCCGCCCCTGCCTGCTCGGCTACATCGACAAGTGCTCGGCGCCGTGCGTCGGCAATGTCTCGCCCGAGGACCACCGGGCGATCGTGGACGACTTCTGCGAGTTCATGGCCGGCCGGACCCGGCCGTTCATGAAGCGCATCGAGCAGCAGATGTACGCCGCGTCCGAGGCTCTCGACTTCGAGAAGGCCGCGCGGCTGCGGGACGACCTGGGCGCGATGAACAAGGCCCTCGAGAAGCAGGCCGTCGTCTTCGGCGACGGCTCGGACGCCGACGTGATCGCGCTCGCGGAGGACCCGCTCGAGGTCGCCGTCCAGGTCTTCTACGTCCGCGGCGGCCGGATCCGCGGCCAGCGCGGGTGGGTGGCCGACCGCACCGACGACGGCGACACCGCCGCCCTGGTGGAGGACTTCCTGCTCCAGCTGTACGCCGGCGTGGCGCCGGAGGACGTCCGTGACGCCGTGCCCCGCGAGATCCTCGTCCCCGCGCTGCCGGCCGAGCACGAGACCTTCGAGCAGCTGCTCTCCGACCTGCGCGGCTCCAAGGTCGAGATCCGGGTCCCGCAGCGCGGCGACAAGAGGACGCTCCAGGAGACGGTGGCCCGCAACGCGACCGAGTCCCTCGCCCTGCACAAGACGAAGCGCGCCAGCGACCTGACCACCCGCAACCAGGCGCTCACCGAGATCGCCGAGGCGCTGGAGCTCGAGGAGGCCCCGCTGCGCATCGAGTGCTACGACGTCTCCCACATGCAGGGCACCGAGATCGTGGCCTCGATGGTCGTGTTCGAGGACGGGCTGGCCCGCAAGGGGGAGTACCGGCGGTTCGTCATCAAGGACCAGGACGGCTCCGACGACGTCAAGGCGATGCACGAGGTGATCACCCGCCGCTTCCGCCGCCTGCTCGACGAGCAGGCGCGCTCCGAGCTGCGGCCGGGCGATCCCGCGGCCGGCACCGGTCCGATGCTGGTCGATCCCGATACCGGGCGCCCCCGGAAGTTCGCCTACGCGCCCGGGCTGGTCGTCGTCGACGGCGGGGCGCCGCAGGTCGCCGCCGCGCAGCGCGCCCTCGACGAGCTCGGCATCGACGACATCCCGATCTGCGGCCTGGCCAAGCGGCTCGAGGAGGTCTGGGTTCCCGGCGAGGAGGACCCGGTCATCCTGCCGCGCACCTCGGAGGGTCTCTACCTCCTGCAGCGGGTCCGCGACGAGGCGCACCGCTTCGCGATCGCCCACCACCGCAACCGGCGCTCGAAGTCGATGGTCGAGAGCCTGCTGGACGACGTCCCCGGGCTGGGCGAGGTACGCCGCCGGACGCTGCTGCGCCACTTCGGCTCCCTGCGCAAGCTCCGTGCCGCGACGGTCGAGGAGATCGCCGCGGTCCCCGGTGTCGGGCCCCGGACCGCGGCGGCCATCAAGGCGGCCCTGCACACCGACAGTGGGCACAATGACGCCCATGGATGACACGCACGGCCAGCTCGTGGTCGTCACCGGCATGACCGGTGCCGGCCGCAGCACCGCCGCCAAGGAGCTCGAGGACCTCGGCTTCTTCGTGGTCGACAACCTCCCGCCCAGCCTGCTGCCCGAGGTGGTCCGGCTCGTCGACGAGAGCCACGGCCCCGCCCAGCCGGTCGCGGTCGTCGTCGACGTGCGCTCCGGGTCCTTCTTCCAAGGGCTGCGCAGCGCGCTGGCCCACGGCGTCGCCGGTCGGGTCACGACGCTGGTGTTCCTCGATGCCACGGACGAGGTGCTGGTGCGGCGCCAGGAGGCGGCGCGGCGCCCGCACCCGCTCCAGCAGGGCGGCCGGCTGCTCGACGGCCTGCAGCGCGAGCGGGTCGTCCTCGCCGAGCTGCGCTCCGAGGCCGACCTCGTCATCGACACCACCAGCCTCAACGTGCACCAGCTCACCGATCGGATCGCGGAGTCGTTCGGCACGCTCGAGACGACCCGGCTGCGGGTCTCGGTGATCAGCTTCGGCTTCAAGTACGGCATCCCGGTCGACGCCGACTACGTGGCCGACATGCGCTTCCTGCCCAACCCGCACTGGGTTCCCGAGCTGAGACCCCGCACCGGGCAGGACGCCGAGGTGTCGGCGTACGTCCTGGGGCGTCCGGGCGCCGCGGAGTTCGTCGACGCCTACGTCCCGCTGCTGGCGGGGGTGGCCCAAGGGTACGTCCGCGAGGGCAAGCGGTTCATGCGGGTCGCGATCGGCTGCACCGGCGGCAAGCACCGCAGCGTGGCGATGAGCGAGGAGATCGCCCGGCGGCTGGGGGAGCAGGGCCACGTCGCCCGCGCCATCCACCGCGACCTGGGGCGCGAGTGAGCTCCGACCACCTCGGGGCGGACCAGCGGGCGCAGGCGGTCGTGGCGCTGGGGGGCGGCCACGGCCTGCACGCCTCGCTCAGCGCCTTGCGGCACCTGGTCGACGACCTCACCGTCGACGAGCTGACAGCCGTCGTCACGGTCGCCGACAACGGAGGTTCGTCCGGTCGCCTGCGCGGTGAGTTCGGGGTGCTGCCGCCCGGCGACCTCCGGATGGCGCTGGCCGCGCTGTGCGGCGACGACGAGTGGGGCGACACCTGGGCGAAGGTGCTGCAACACCGGTTCGAGGGCGACGGCGAGATGCGGGGGCACGTCGTCGGCAACCTGCTGATCGTCGGACTCTGGGAGCTGCTCGGCGACCACGTCGACGCCCTGGACTGGGTCGGACGGCTCCTCGGCGCCAAAGGCCGGGTGCTGCCGATGGCCATGACCCCGATGGACATCACCGCCGAGGTGCGCGGCCTGGCATCGGGGCTGCCCGACGGGCTGACCTCGGTGCGCGGCCAGGTCGAGGTGGCGACGACCGACGGGGTCATCACCTCCATCGCCCTCGAGCCCGCGGACCCGGAGGTCAGCCCGGCCGTCGTGAACGCGATCGCCGAGGCGGACTGGGTGATCCTCGGTCCGGGGTCGTGGTTCACCAGCGTGCTGCCGCACCTGCTCGTCCCACGGCTGCGCGATGCCCTCGTCGCCACCGACGCGCGGCTGGTGGTGGTCCTCAACCTGGAGGAGCAGGCGGGCGAGACCGGCGGCTTCGGGCCGGCCGACCACCTCGCCGTGCTGGCCGAGCACGCGCCCGATCTCGGCATCGACGTCGTCCTCGCCGACCGGCGCTCGGTCGCCGAGGACCTGGGCGAGCTCGAGGAGACCGTGGCCGCACTCGGCGCCCGGCTGGTGGTCGCCGAGGTGGCGTCCGACGACAGCAGGTCGCGTCACGACCCGGTCAAGCTCGCGGCGGCGTACGCACGAGTCTTCGAGGCGTCGGATTGTTGACCCGCGTGGGAGGATCGCCCCTATGGCGATGACGGCACAGGTCAAGGCGGAGCTCGCCAACATCCCGGTGACGAAGGTCTGCTGCCGCAAGGCCGAGGTCGCCTCGATGCTGAGGTTCGCGGGCGGGCTCCATATCGTCGCCGGCCGGATCGTCGTCGAGGCCGAGCTCGACACCGGAGCCGCGGCGCGCCGGCTGCGCAAGGACATCTCGGAGATCTACGGACAGGGCTCCGAGGTCGTGATGGTGCAGGGCAGCGGGCTGCGCAAGGGCAGCCGCTACATCGTGCGGGTCGTGAAGGACGGCGAGGCGCTGGCCCGCCAGACCGGCCTGCTCGACCAGCGCGGCCGACCGGTCCGCGGTCTGCCGCCGGCGGTCGTGTCCGGCGGCGCGTGCGACGCGGTCGCGGCGTGGCGCGGGGCCTTCCTCGCCCACGGCTCGCTGACCGAGCCCGGCCGCTCGTCCTCGCTCGAGGTCACCTGCCCCGGCTCCGAGGCCGCCCTCGCCCTCGTCGGTGTGGCGCGTCGGCTCGGCATCCAGTCCAAGGCCCGCGAGGTCCGCGGCGTCGACCGGGTCGTGATCCGCGACGGCGACGCGATCGGCCAGCTCCTGGCACGGCTCGGTGCCCACGAGACGCTGATGGCCTGGGAGGAGCGACGGATGCGGCGCGAGGTGCGCGCCACCGCCAACCGCCTCGCCAACTTCGACGACGCCAACCTGCGCCGCTCCGCGCGCGCGGCGGTGACCGCTGGCGCGCGCGTCCAGCGGGCGATGGAGATCCTCGGCGACGAGGTGCCCGACCACCTGCGGATGGCAGGCGAGTTGCGGCTGGAGCACAAGCAGGCCTCCTTGGAGGAGCTCGGTCAGCTGCACGAGCCGGTGCTCACCAAGGACGCCATCGCCGGGCGGATCCGCCGGCTGCTGGCGATGGCCGACAAGCGGGCCGAGGACCTCGGCGTACCGGACACCGAGGCGTCGCTCACCCCCGAGATGCTCGCCGGCGACGCCTGAGACGTCGGCGGCCATGTCCTGATCCGGCCTGTGGCGCGGATCACCTCCTCCCTCCGATGGCGCGGCGCCCCGAGATAGGGTCGGAGGACCGACGTAGGTCCGCTCTCCCAGGAGGTTCGCAGTGACTGTTCGTGTAGGAATCAACGGATTCGGTCGGATCGGCCGCAATTTCTTCCGCGCGGTGCGCGCGAGCGGTGCCGACATCGAGATCGTCGGAGTCAACGACCTCACGGACAACGCGACCCTGGCCCACCTGCTGAAGTACGACTCGATCCTCGGGCCGCTCGATGCCGACGTCGAGTCGACCGACAGCGCGATCATCGTCGGTGGCACCGAGATCCGGGCGTTCGCCGAGCGCGACCCGGCGGCGCTGGGCTGGGGCGACCTCGGCGTCGACGTCGTCGTCGAGTCGACCGGCTTCTTCACCGACGCCACCAAGGCGCGGGCCCATGTCGACGGCGGTGGCGCGAAGAAGGTCATCATCTCCGCGCCGGCGTCCCATGAGGACGTCACGATCGTGATGGGCGTCAACCACGACAGCTACGACCCGGCGGCGCACACGGTCATCTCCAACGCGTCGTGCACCACCAACTGCCTGGCCCCCATGGCGAAGGCGCTCAACGACGGCCTCGGCATCGTCAAGGGCCTGATGACCACGGTGCACGCCTACACCGCCGACCAGAACCTGCAGGACAACATCCACAAGGACCTGCGCCGGGCCCGCGCCGCCGCGATCAACATCGTGCCGACCTCCACGGGCGCCGCCAAGGCGATCGGCCTGGTGCTGCCGGAGATGAAGGGCAAGCTCGACGGCTACGCCCTGCGGGTGCCGACTCCCACCGGCTCGCTGACCGATCTCTCCTTCGAGGCGTCGCGCTCGACCAGCGTCGAGGAGGTCAACGCGATCGTGAAGGCGGCCGCCGACGGCCGCTACCTCGTCTACTCCACCGACCCGATCGTCTCCTCCGACATCGTCACCCATCCCGCGTCGTGCATCTTCGACGCGCCTCTCACCAAGGTGATCGACAACCAGGTCAAGGTCGCGGGCTGGTACGACAACGAGTGGGGCTACTCCAACCGGCTCGCGGACCTCATCACGCACGTCGGCGCTACGCTCTGACGCTTGTGACCGACTTCAAGGGCCTCTCCCCGGAATTCCTGGGCGGGGTGCGCGGCAAGCGCGTCCTCGTCCGCTCCGACCTCAACGTCCCGCTCGACGACGGCAGGATCACCGATGACGGGCGGATCCGCGCCAGCGTCCCGACGATCAAGGCGCTGGCCGACGCCGGTGCCCGCGTGGTCGTCACCGCCCACCTCGGGCGTCCGGCGGGCGCGCCGGACCCGGCCTACTCGCTGGCGCCCGTCGCCGCCCGCCTCGGCGAGCTGCTCGACGCCCCCGTGGCGTTCGCGACCGACACGGTCGGCGCCTCCGCGCAGGAGACGGTCGCCGGCCTCGCCGACGGCCAGGTCGCGCTGCTGGAGAACGTCCGGTTCAACGCCGGTGAGACGAGCAAGGACGACGCCGAGCGCGGCGCCTTCGCCGACCGGCTCGCGGCGCTCGCCGGTGCGGACGGGGCCTTCGTCTCCGACGGCTTCGGTGTCGTGCACCGCAAGCAGGCCAGCGTGTACGACGTCGCGCAGCGGCTCCCGCACGCCATGGGCGGCCTCGTCGCGGCCGAGGTCGAGGTGCTGCGCCGCCTCACCGTCGACCCGGCGCGGCCCTATGTCGTCGTGCTCGGCGGCTCCAAGGTCTCCGACAAGCTCGGCGTGATCGACAACCTGCTCGGCAAGGCCGACAAGCTGCTCATCGGCGGGGGCATGGTCTTCACCTTCCTGAAGGCCGCCGGCCTCGAGGTCGGCAACAGCCTCCTCGAGGAGGACCAGCTCGACACGGTGCGCACCTACCAGGAGCGGGCCAAGGAGCTCGGCGTCGAGATCGTGCTGCCCACCGACATCGTGGTGGCCGACAGCTTCGGCGACGAGAGCTCCGCTCGCGTCGTACCCGCCGCGGGGATCCCGGCCGACAGCCTCGGCCTCGACATCGGCCCGGAGTCCGGGGCCGCGTTCGCCGCCGCGCTGGCCGATGCGAGGACGGTGTTCTGGAACGGCCCGATGGGCGTCTTCGAGCAGCCGGCGTTCGCAGGCGGAACTCGAGTCGTCGCGGCGGCGCTGGCTGCACATCGAGGGGCCGACGTCCTGACGGTCGTCGGTGGCGGCGACTCGGCGGCCGCCGTACGGGCCCTCGGGTTCGACGAGGCCGCCTTCGGCCACATCTCGACCGGCGGCGGAGCGAGTCTGGAGTTTCTCGAGGGCAGGGAGCTGCCCGGCATCACCGTCCTGGAGGAGAGCTGACATGGCAGGCCGTACCCCGCTGATGGCGGGCAACTGGAAGATGAACCTCAACCATGCCGAGGCCGTCGTCCTCGTGCAGAAGCTGGCGTGGACGCTGTCCGACAAGCGGCACGACTACAGCAAGGTCGAGGTCGCGGTGATCCCGCCGTTCACCGACATCCGCTCCGTGCAGACCCTCATCGACGGCGACCGGCTCTCCATCCGGTACGGCGCCCAGGACGTGTCGCAGCATGCCAGCGGCGCCTACACCGGCGAGATCTCGGCGGCGATGCTCGCCAAGCTCGGCTGCTCCTACGTCGTGGTGGGCCACTCCGAGCGCCGGCAGTACCACGCCGAGACCGACGCTGTCGTCAACGCCAAGGCCAGGGCCGCGCTCGGCGCGAAGATCACTCCCATCGTCTGTGTCGGCGAGGGTCTCGAGGTCCGCCAGGCCGGTGAGCACGTGCCGCACACGATGGCGCAGGTGGAGGGCTCGCTCGCCGGTCTCTCGCCGAAGCAGGTCGCCGGTCTGGTCATCGCCTACGAGCCCGTGTGGGCGATCGGCACCGGGGAGGTGGCCACGCCGGACGACGCCCAGGAGGTCTGCGCGGCGATCCGAGGGCAGGTGCGGGAGTCGTACGGCGACGAGGCCGCGGACGCCGTCCGGGTCCTCTACGGCGGCTCGGTGAAGGCCGCGAACGTCGCCGGGATCATGGTGAAGCCCGATGTCGACGGCGCCCTCGTCGGCGGCGCGAGCCTCGAGGTGGACGAGTTCGGCGGAATCTGCCGGTTCTACGACATGCCGGTGCTGTCGTAGAACCAGGGCTGACGTAGGATTCCTCGCGTGTCGACGCTTCTCACTGTGCTGCTCGTGATCACGAGCCTGATCCTGATCCTGCTCGTGCTGTTGCACAAGGGTCGGGGCGGTGGCCTCTCGGACATGTTCGGCGGCGGTGTGTCGAGCTCGCTCGGCGGCTCTTCGATCGCCGAGCGCAACCTCGACCGGTTCACGGTCGGGATCGGCGTGATCTGGTTCGCCTGCGTGATCGCGCTGGGCCTCCTGCTCGCCTATCAGAAGTAGCAGCACTGACCGTCTTGCAACCGGCCCGGCGAGTGCCGTGCCGTCCGATGGCTTGAGGAGAGAATCCGTTGGCTGGTGGTGGGAACGCGATCCGCGGTAGTCGCGTCGGTGCGGGTCCGATGGGGGAGGCCGAGCGGGGCGAGGCCGCTCCCCGTCAGGCGGTCACGTACTTCTGTGCGAACGACCACCGCTCGGTGATCACCTTCTCCGTCGAGGCGTCCGTGCCGGACTCCTGGGACTGCCCCAAGTGCGGCCTGCCCGCCGGTCTCGACTCCGAGAACGCGCCCCCGGCGCCCAAGATCGAGCCCTACAAGACCCATCTCGCCTACGTGAAGGAGCGGCGCTCCGACAAGGAGGCCGAGGTCATCCTCGACGAGGCGATCCAGCTGCTCCGCTCCCGCCGCAAGTCCGGCGAGATCATCTTCTGACCGACCCGTCTCGAACTGAGTCTGATGGCTCGCCGACCCGTCGCAGATTGAACTCGGAATGTCGCCGAACCGGCGCAGATTGAGGTCGAGAAGGCGCCGACCCGGCGCAGTCTGAGCTTCTCCGTGGTCAACGTCCCCGGCCAGAACGCCGCCGCGCCTCGATGATGCCGTTGCGAAGGATGGCCTCGGCGTCGGCTCGTGGTCCGAACAGGTTCTCCTTGCGGAGCGCCTTGACGATGAACGGAGTCTGCGCCTCCACCGCGGCTCGGCGGCGCCGGTCGTGCTCCAGCTGCTCCGGGCTCGAGTGCCATTCGTCGCCGTCGTACTCGGCCGCGAACCACAGTTCGGGATTGCCCACGTCGAGCCGGGCGAGGAACTCGCCGAGGTCGTCGTACACCTCGAGCTGCGGGACCGGTGTGGGGAGATGGGCCTGGATCCAGCGCAACCGCAAGATCGACTCGGGAGGCGACTCGGCCCGGCCATCGACGTAGTCCACCATCACGCGCAGGGTCCGGACCCAGCGCATCCCCCGGAACCGAGGTACGCCGGCGGCGAGCTCCTCCTTCGAGAACAAGCCGAGGCGGAGCATCTGGTCCATCGCCGCCAGCGAGCGCTCGACGTACCGGTGGCGACCGAGGTCCCAGGCCGTGCGGAGCGGAGAGGTCACGCGCAGCCCGTTCACCTCGACGACGTCACCGCGGACGAAGGCTCGCTCACCGCTGTCCGCGAGGTCGTTGCGCAGCCGTCGTCCCGGCGAAGGCAGGAACACGCACACCGGTGCGACGTGGATGTGCTCGTTCGGCGCAAGGACCATCTCTGCGCCGTGCAGCCAGCCGGCATGGCGATCACAGATCACCGCGTCCGTGGGTACGACGAGCCGCAGCGCGGCGCAGCGCAGACCGAGGCTGTCCGGCACCGGGTTCGCGACGTAGACGCCTTCGACGAGCCGGCGCAGGTACCCCCGATCGACCAGCCAGGTGAGGTCGGTCGGCCAGATCCCGGCCTCCTGGCGAGCTGTGGCCGTGGTGAACGGAGCGTCCAGGGGGAGGGGGAAGCTGGCGGGGAGGAAGGGCAGTCCCTCGAGTTCGGTTCTTCTCATGGCCCGCGGCGTGCCCGCTGTGGCCTGTGGACCAATCATCGGGTGCGACGCCCTGTGGATGGGAGCGTGAACCGCGTGCAGCGTGCGCCGGTCCGACCGTCTCTCGACATCACCTGGCGCCGGGTCGGTGAGTTCCTGGGTTCAATCTGCGCCGGCTCGGCGAGCTCCTGGGTTCAATCTGCGCCGGGTCGCGCTAGATACGAGAGGCGGCAGGGGAGTCGAGGAACCAGATGGTCTCGGCCTGGCCGGTGACACCGCGGGCGGGAGTCTCCCGGAGCGCGGCGGGCTCGGCAGCGGGCGACACCTCCGCGAGGGCACGGCGTACGGCGTCCGCCTTGGCATCGCCGCTGACGACGAACCACACCGACTGGGCCCGGTTCAGCGCCTCGAAGGTGAGGCTGACCCGGTCGGGCGGCGGCTTGGGGGAGCCGTGGACCGCGACGGTGGGTGCGCCCGCGGCGTCGAGTCCGGGGTGCCCGGGGAAGAGCGAGGCCACGTGGCCGTCGGGGCCCAGGCCGAGCATCAGGACGTCGAAGGTGCCACTGCCCTGCGCCCGGATCGTGTCGGCGTACGACGCCGCGGACTCCTCGACCGAGTCCACCTCGGACGAGGAGGGCGCGGTGTGGACCCGGTGGGCGCCGACCTCGTCGAGGAACGCCGCGCGGGCCTGGTTGAGGTTGCGGTCGCGGGAGTCGGCCGGGACGAAGCGCTCGTCGCCGAACCAGAGGACGACCGCGCCCCAGTCGACACCGGAGGCCGGGGCGAGCCGGGCGATCTCGCGGTGGACCTCGTCGGCGATGCCACCGCCGGTGAGGCCGACGTGCGGCACCTGCCCGGCGGCCTGGGCGTCGGCGACCCGGTTGAGGAGCTCCCCGGCGACCGCGGTGGCGAGCGCACCGGCGTCGTCGTGGACCTCGATCAGCGGCTGGGGGCTGTCGATCGGCGTGGTGTTCATCGTGAGCGCTGCTCCCGGTAGTAGTCGATCATCGCGCGGGTGGAGGGGTCCTGCTCGGCCAGCACCGCGGCGTCGCCGGCGAGCGCGGGCGCGATCTGCACCGCCAGCTGCTTGCCGAGCTCCACGCCCCACTGGTCGAAGCTGTCGATGCCCCACACCACGCCCTGGGTGAAGGTGATGTGCTCGTAGAGCGCGATCAGCTGGCCGAGCACGCCGGGGGTCAGCGCCGGTGCCATGATCGAGGTGGTCGGTCGGTTGCCGGAGAAGACCCGCGCGGGCACGATCCGCGCCGGCGTGCCCTCCGCGCGCACCTCGTCGGCAGTCTTGCCGGACGCAAGCGCCTTGGTCTGGGCGAGGAAGTTCGCGAGCAGCAGCTCGTGCACATCGGTCTCGCCGTCCTCGAGCGGGTAGGTCGGCGTCGCGAAGGCGATGAAGTCGGCCGGCACCAGGCGGGTGCCCTGGTGCAGCAGCTGGTAGAACGCGTGCTGGCCGTTGGTGCCCGGCTCGCCCCAGAACACCTCGCCGGTGTCGGTGGTGACCGGGCTCCCGTCCCAGCGCACGCTCTTGCCGTTGGACTCCATGGTGAGCTGCTGGAGGTACGCCGGGAAGCGGTGCAGCGACTGCGCGTAGGGCAGCACCGCGTGCGACTGGGCGCCGAGGAAGTTGGCGTACCAGACGTTGAGCAGACCCATCAGGACCGGCACGTTCCGCTCCAGCGGCGCGGACACGAAATGGTCGTCGACCGCGCGGAAGCCCGCGAGGAACTCCTCGAAGCGCTCGGGTCCGATCGCCACGGCGAGCGAGGTGCCGATCGCCGAGTCGACGGAGTAGCGGCCGCCGACCCAGTCCCAGAACCCGAAGGCGTTGGCCGGGTCGATGCCGAAGTCGACCACCTTGTCGAGCGCGGTCGAGACGGCGACGAAGTGGCGCGACACCGCCTCGTCACCGGCGCCCAGTCCCTCGAGCAGCCAGGACCGGCACAGCCGGGCGTTCGTCAGGGTCTCGAGGGTGCCGAAGGTCTTGCTGGAGACGATGAACAGCGTGCTCGCGGGGTCGAGTCCCGCGAGGGTCTCGGCCGCGTCGGTCGGGTCGATATTGCTGATGAACCGGCACTCGAGGCCGTCGTGGACATAGGCCTTCAGGGCCTCGTAGGCCATCACCGGACCGAGGTCCGAGCCGCCGATGCCGATGTTGACGACCGTGCGGATCCGCTCGCCGGTGAAGCCGCGCCAGGCGCCGGAGCGTACGTCCTCGGCGAAGGAGTAGACGCGCCGCAGGACGGCGCGGACCTCCTCCACGACGTCCGCGCCACCGACCTCCAGGTCGGAGCCCGCAGCACGGCGCAGCGCCGTGTGGAGGACGGCGCGGTCCTCGGTGACGTTGATGTGCTCGCCGCGGAACATGGCGTCGCGCCGCGCCGGGAGGTCGACGGCCTCGGCCAGCGACACCAGTGCCTTCCAGATCTCCGGGGTGACCAGGTTCTTGGAGAGGTCGACGCGCAGGTCCGCTGCCTGGAGCGTCGAGCGCTCCACCCACTCGGCATCGGTGAGCCGGGTGCGCAGGTCGGGACGGGCATGGGAGGCCAGATCGGTGAGTCGTCCCCACGCCTCGGTCGAGGTCGGGTCGACGGGCGCAGCACCCACGGAGATCAGCCCCTGGCCTTGGCCATCTGCCCTTCGACCGTGGCGACGAGTTCGACCCAGGAGGCCTTGAACTTGTCGACTCCCTCGGTCTCGAGGACGACGAACACGTCGTCGAGGTCGATGCCGGCGGCGGCGAGCCGGTCGAAGACGCCCTGCGCCTCGTCGGCCTTGCCGGTCACCTGGTCGCCGGTCACCTCGCCGTGGTCGGCGAACGCCAGGAGCGTCTTCTCCGGCATGGTGTTGACCGTGTCGGCGACCACCAGGTCGGTGACGTAGAGGGTGTCGGAGTACGCCGGGTTCTTCACGCCGGTCGAGGCCCACAGGGGCCGCTGGGGGTTCGCCCCGGCGGCGGCAAGGTCCTGCCAGCGGGCGGACGCGACGACCTCCTCGAACGCGGCGTACGCCAGGCGTGCGTTGGCGACCGCGGCCTGGCCGCGCAGGGCCAGCGCCTCGTCGGTGCCGAGCTTGTCCAGGCGGGCGTCGATCTCGGTGTCGACCCGGGAGACGAAGAACGAGGCGACGGACTGGATGGTGGCGAGGTCGATCCCGGCAGCGCGGGCCTGCTCGAGCCCGGTGAGATAGGCGTCCATGACGGCGCGGTAGCGCTCGACGGAGAAGATCAAGGTGACGTTGACGCTGATGCCGGCCCCGATCGCTGCCGTGATCGCGGGCAGGCCCTCGAGAGTGGCCGGGATCTTGATGAGGGCGTTGGGGCGGTCGACCGCCTCCCAGAGCGCCTTGGCCGAGGCGATGGTGGCCTCGGTGTCGTTGGCCAGCGTCGGCTCGACCTCGATGGACACCCGGCCGTCCGCCGGATGGGCGGCGGCGACGGGGGCCAGGATGTCGCACGCGTTGCGCACGTCGTCGGTGGTCAGCGCGAAGATCACCTCGTCGACCCCCGCCCCGTCCTCGACCAGCCGGCGCACCTGGTCGTCGTACCGTTCGCCGTTGGCGATGGCACCCGCGAAGATCGTGGGATTCGTGGTGACCCCGACGACCGAGCGGTCGCGGACGAGCTCGGCGAGGTTGCCGGTCTCGATCCGCTCCCGGGACAGGTCGTCGAGCCAGATGGACACCCCCGCGTCAGCGAGGGCCTTCAGTGGATCAGACATGAGTTCCTCCTTCTGCGGTGGGTGGTGCCGGTTCAGCTGCGTGCGGCCGCCGCGATGCTCTCGCGCGCCGCCTGGACCACGGCCTCGGGGGTGAACCCGAACTCGCGGAAGAGGGTGCCGGCGTCGGCGCTCGCGCCGTAGTGGTCGATGCTCACCATGCGGCCGGCGTCGCCGACGTACTCGCGCCAGCCCTGCTTCACGCCGGCCTCGACGGACACACGCGCCTTGACGGTCGGTGGGATGACCGCGTCGCGGTAGGCCTGCGTCTGCGCCTCGAACCATTCCTGGCAGGGCAGCGAGACCACGCGGGCGCGGATCCCCTCGGCGGCGAGCTGCCCGCGGGCGGCGACGGCGTGCTGGACCTCCGAGCCGGTGGCGATGAGCACGACGTCGGGTGTCCCGCCCTCCGCGTCGAGCAGCACATAGCCGCCCTTGGCGACGTCGTCGGTGGTCGCGTAGCCGTCGGTGCCGCGCGGGAAGGTCGGGACGTTCTGGCGGCTGAGGATCAAGCCGGCGGGACGGTCGTTGTTGCGCAGGATCTGCAGCCAGGCGGCGGCGGTCTCGTTGGCGTCGGCCGGCCGGACGACGTCGAGGCCGGGGATGGCACGCAACGCCGCGAGGTGCTCGATGGGCTGATGGGTCGGACCGTCCTCGCCGAGGCCGATCGAGTCGTGCGTCCACACGTGGACGACCGGCGCCTGCATCAGGGCACCGACCCGGACGGCGCCGCGCATGTAGTCGGAGAACGTGAGGAACGTGCCGCCGAAGACGCGGGTGCCGCCGTGGACGGCGATGCCGTTCATGATCGCGCCCATGCCGTGCTCGCGGATGCCGAAGTGCAGGACGCGGCCCTGGTACGGGTCGGCCGGCCACTCCTCGACCGACCGGTCGAGGGGCAGGAACGACGGCGCGTCCTTGATGGTCGTGTTGTTGGAGCCGGCGAGGTCGGCCGAGCCGCCCCACAGCTCCGGCATCACCGGCGCGAGCGCGTTGATCACCTTGCCGGACGCGGCGCGGGTCGCGACGCCCTTGGCGTCGGCCTCGAACACCGGCAGCGCGGCCTCGATGCCGTCGGGAAGGCGGCGGTCCTTGATCCGGTGAAGCAGCGCGGCGCCCTCGGGGTTCGCGCCGGCCCAGGCGTCGTACTCCTTGGCCCAGGCGGCGGCCCGGGCCTTGCCGCGCTCGACCAGCGAGCGGGTGTGCGCGAGCACGTCGGCGGGGACCTCGAAGCTCTTGGCCGGGTCGAAGCCGAGGATCGTCTTGGTGGCGGCGACCTCGTCGGCGCCGAGCGCGGACCCGTGCGCGGCCTCGGTGTTCTGTGCGTTGGGGGCGGGCCAGGCGATGACCGTCTTGAGGACGATGATCGAGGGCCGGTCGGTGACCCGGTCGGCGGCCTCGATCGCGGCGTAGAGGGCGGGGACGTCCTCCTCGTAGTTGGCCAGGTCGTTGTGGTTGTTGCCGGTCCAGTCGACGGTCTGGACGTGCCAGCCGTAGGCCTCGTAGCGCTTCGCGACGTCCTCGTTGAACGCGATATGGGTGTCGCCCTCGATGGAGATCCGGTTGGCGTCGTAGATGACCGTGAGGTTGCCGAGCTCCTGGGTGCCGGCGATCGAGGACGCCTCGCTGCTCACGCCCTCCTCGAGGTCGCCGTCGGAGGCGAGCACGTAGACGTGGTGGTCGAACAGCGACGGCCCGTCGCCGGCGTCGGGGTCGAGCAGGCCCCTCTCCCGACGGGCGGCCATCGCCATGCCGACCGCGTTGGCCAGGCCCTGCCCGAGCGGGCCCGTCGTGACCTCGACACCGGCGGTGTGGCCGAACTCGGGGTGGCCGGGGGTCTTGCTGCCCCAGCTGCGCAGCGCCTCGAGGTCGGCGAGCTCGAGCCCGAAGCCGCCGAGGAAGAGCTGGGTGTAGAGCGTGATCGAGGAGTGGCCGCAGGAGAGGACGAACCGGTCCCGGGCCATCCAGGCCGGGTCGGCGGGGTCGTGCCGCATGACCTTCTGGAAGAGCAGGTACGCCGCCGGCGCGAGGCTCATGGCCGTCCCCGGGTGACCGTTGCCCACCTTCTGGACGGCGTCCATCGCGAGGACGCGGGCGGTGTCAACTGCCTTGCGGTCGAGGTCGGTCCACTCGAGCTCCGGGATCATGGTTCCGAGCCTACCGAGAGCAGTGGCGGGCACGACACCGGCTCGGTGCCATTCCCGGGAAGGGCTCGGGCTACACTCGGACCGCTTCTACCCCTGTTTGCGAGGACCTTCCGTGACCTACGTCGACCCGACCAGCCGCGATCTGCTGGCTGACGACGACGGACCGCAGAAGGCGACCTTCCGCGACGTGGTCCTGGCGTACGTCGGCCTCACCAAGCCGCGCGTCATCGAGCTGCTGCTCCTGACCACCGTCCCTGTCATGTTCTTCGCCGCCCGGGGCGTACCCCCGCTCGGCCTGGTCCTGGCGACCGTGGTCGGCGGCACCCTCTCCGCGGGCTCCGCGTCGGTCTTCAACTGTGTCTACGACCGCGACATCGACGAGCAGATGCGCCGGACCCGGCGCCGCGCGCTGCCGCGCCACATCGTCACCCCCGCCGCGGCGCTCGTGTTCGGCGCGGTGCTCGGGATCTTGTCGACCGTGGTCCTCGCCGTGTGGGTCAACCCGCTCTCAGCAGTCCTCTCGGTCAGCGCGAACGCGTTCTACGTCTTCGTCTACACGATGCTGCTCAAGCGGCGGACCACGCAGAACATCGTCTGGGGCGGCATCGCCGGCTGCTTCCCCGCCCTGATCGGCTGGACGGCCGTCACCGGCGAGCTCTCCTGGGTCCCCATCGTGCTCTTCGCCGTGGTGTTCTTCTGGACGCCGCCGCACACGTGGGCCCTGGCGCTGCGCTACCGCGAGGACTACGCCCAGGTCGACGTCCCGATGCTCCCCGTGGTCAAGCCGGCCCGCTCGGTCGCCCTGCAGATCGTGGTCTACAGCTGGGTGATGGTGGCGACGTCGCTGCTGCTCTGGCCCGTCGCGGACACCGGACCGCTCTATCCGATCGCCGCCGGCGTCCTCGGTGCCGTCTTCCTGGTCCAGGCGCACGGGCTGCACCGCCGCGCCAAGACCTCCGACGAGCTGAGCGTGCTCCAGCCGATGCGGCTGTTCCACTCCTCGAACCTGTACCTGTCGCTGCTGTTCGTCGCCGTCGCGATCGACCCTCTGTTGCACTGAGCCGGACAGTTCCAGGAAGTACCGAACGGGTTCGCGCAGTGAGCGCGACCGACAGCGCGGCCGGAACGCACCTTGAATTGGGCAGGAACTGCACGGAATCGCGCCGAAATGTTGCGGTTTGGGACCAAACCGCAACAACTGGACTCCGGTCGAAACGACCGCGGCGAGCGGCGCCGGAGATCAGGTGCGGGTGCGGGACGCGGCGACCACCCAGGTGATCGCGGCCGCGGTGAGGGCGGCACCGAGCATGTGCGTCGCCACCAGGAGCTCGGGCAGGTCCGTGAGGTACTGCCAGAACCCCACGACGCCCTGGGCCAGCTCGAGGGCGAGGAGCGCGACGGCGGCCGTCCACAGCAGCGGGCGCCCGCTGCGCCGGGCGACGACCAGGGTGACAACGGTCGCGGCGACCAGGACGTAGACCGCCCAGGCGTGCACGTGCGACATGACCTGCGGATCGAGCCCGGTGCGCTTGGACTCGAGGTCACCGGAGTGGGGGCCGGAGCCGGTCACGACGGTGCCGAGGTAGAGCACCACCCAGCCGAGCGTGAACACCGTCCAGGCGAGACCCCGGGTGCGCGGGCCGGCCGCCGCCCGGGGCTCGGCGAGCAGGTGGTCGAGCAGCAGGACGCACAGGCCGATGATGACCATCGAGGACAGGAAGTGGAAGGAGACGACCCAGGGGTTGAGGTCGGTCAGCACGGTGATGCCGCCGATGACCGCCTGCGCCGGGATGTAGAGGCCGATGAGCAGGGCCAGCAGCCGGGCCCGCTTGTCACCGCTGCGCCAGGCCGCCACGAACGCGGCGATCGCGATCGCGCCCACCGCGAAGGTGAGCATCCGGTTCCCGAACTCGATGGCACCGTGCAGGCCGAGCTCGCCGTGCGGCACGTACGACTCGTCGCTGCACCGGGGCCAGGTCGGGCACCCGAGGCCGGAGCCGGTCAGCCGGACGGCGCCGCCCGTGACGACGATGCCGATGTTGGCGACGAGATTGGCCCAGGCGAACAGGACGAGCCAGCGCCTTGTCACGGCGGTCACGATCACTCCCACTTGAAGGTCCGGGCGGTCAGGGCGGAGCCGACGCCGGTCCAGGCGACCAGCACGACGAGGTCCCGTACGGCGACCGCGCCGTCGCACGCGGAGCGGACCGCCTCACCGAGCGCGCCCGAGGGCAGCCAGCGAACGACGTCGCCGAGCCCGCCGTACATCGTGGCCGGAAGGATCACGGCGCCGCCGGCGAGCAGCAGCAGGTAGACGAGGTTCGCGGCGGCGAGCGTGGCCTCGGCCCGCAGGGAGCCGGCGAGCAGCATCCCCAGCGAGGCGAAGGCGGCCGTGCCGCACAGGGCGGCCAGGAGCAGGGCGAGCACCCCGCCGACGCCCGCGGGACCCGACCAGCCGAGCGCGAGGCCGACGCCGCCGATCACCAGGAATTGGAAGACCTCGACGAGCAGCAGCGCGAGCACCTTGCCGCCGAGGAGCGTGGCCCGGGACAGGGGAGCGGTGCCGAGCCGCTTGAGCACGCCGTAGCGCCGCTCGAAGCCGGTCGCGATCGCCAGCGACGTGAAGGCCGTCGACATCACGGCGAGAGCCAGCACCCCCGGCGTGAGCACGTCGATCGGCCGGCCGTCGAGGTCGAGACCGACCTTCTCGGCACCACGGACCGCGCCGATGAGCACGATCACGGGGATCACCACGGCGAGCAGCAGCTGCTCACCGTTGCGCAGCATCAGCCGCGCCTCCATCCCCGCCTGGGTGAGCAGCTGGCGGACGACCGGCGCGGCTCCGGGCGCGGGAGCGAAGGTGCCGGTGCTCATGCGAACTCCTCGCGGCCGGTGAGCTCGAGGAAGACGTCCTCGAGGTTGCGCTGGCCCAGGGAGAGCGACTCGGGGAGCACGTCGTGGGTCGCGCACCAGGTGGCGACGGTGGCGAGCGTGGTGCTGTCGGCCGGGCCGGACAGCTGCAGGCTGAGCGGGTCGAGCACCGTGAGCTCGGTCCCGTCGCCGAGCTCACGCACCAGTGCCTCGGGGGCACCGTCGGGGAAGGGCTGGGTGACGACGATCCGGATGGTGGCGACCGTGCCGCCGCGGGTGAGCTCGAGCGGCGTACCGCTGGCCACCAGGCGGCCGCGGTCGAGGATGTGGACCCGGTCGGCGAGCCGCTCGGCCTCCTCGAGGTAGTGCGTGGTCAGCACGACGGTGACGCCGTCCGCGCGCAGCTCTTCGAGGAGCTCCCAGACGGCCCGGCGGATCTGGGGGTCCATGCCGGCCGTCGGCTCGTCGACGAACACCAGCTCCGGGCGCCCGATGAGCGCCAGCGCGAGCCCGAGCCGCTGCTGCTGCCCGCCGGACAGCCGCCGGTACGGCGTGCGGCCGCACTCGTGCAGCGCGAGCCGCTCCATGAGCAGGCCGACGTCCTGGGGCCGGGCGTGCAGGCGCGCGAAATGCCGCAGCATCTCCTCGGCCCGGGCACCGCTCCAGGCGCCGCCGGACTGCAGCATGACGCCGATGCGGGGGAGCAGCTCGTGCCGCTGCCGGACCGGGTCGAGGCCGAGCACGCGCACGGCGCCGCCCTGGGCACGGCGGTAGCCCTCGCAGGTCTCCAGCGTGGTGGTCTTCCCGGCGCCGTTGGGCCCGAGGACCGCGGTGACGGTGCCCCGGTCGACGGTCAGGGACAACCCGTCGACGGCGACCGTGTCGCCGTACCTCATCACCAGTCCGTCGACCTCGACAGCATGGTCAGCAGCGTGAGGCACGGCGACAGTCTAGGAACGCGCCCTCACGCCTCGTCGGGCAGGGCCAGTGGTGCGAGCTCGGCGAACCTGTCGCCCGGCCCGGGGTTCCCGGGGGCACTGGCGCCACCGAAGTGACGCGCGACACCCCACACCGCGTTGAGGGCGGTCGTGACGGCCCCCTCGGCCCAGCCGGCGGTCCAGGAGATGTCGTCGCCGGCGAGGAAGATCCCACGTCGCGGCTCCGGGAGACCGTCCTGCACGAAGTGGGAGAACAGCCGCCGCTGGTAGCGATAGTGCCCGGGCAGGTTCGCCTTGAAGGCCCCCATGAAGTTGGGGTCCGACTCCCACGACACCGTGATCGGGTCGCCCACGATGTGGGAGGCGATGTCGACGCCGGGATAGATCTTGCGCAGCGAGTGCAGCTGGAGCCGGACCCGCTCCTCCACCGGGAGGGCGAGCCACTTCAGGGCGTCGTCGTTCCAGGTGTAGGACAGGCAGATCGAGGCCGCGCCATCGTCCTCCAGGAGGTACGTCGCCCGGTTCAGCCGGTCGGTGAGCGTCATGCTCATCACGTCGCGCCCGGTCACGGGGTCGACGTCCTTCCAGAACGGCCGGTCCACCCGCACGAAGGTCTTCGAGGACTGCATGTAGTGGGTGCGCTCCATCGCCATCCACAGGTCGGGGGAGAACAGCGACTCGTCGACGTCGATCCGCGCGGACAGCAGCCACACCTGACAGGTGACGACGACGGCGTCGTACGAGCGGGCGGTGCCCCAGCGGTCGGTGACCTCGAGCCGGCCGCCCCCGGACCCACCGCCGGCGGCGAGCCGCGTGATCCGGGCGACGCCGGGCAGCGGTGAGCCGCCGTGCAGGCTCTCCAGCGAGGTGCCGGCCGGCCAGCGCACGCAGTCGGGAGTGTCCTTCCACAGACCGACGGGCAGCTGCTGGGCACCGCCGTGGATCAGCTGGTGGTCCTCGTCGGCGTTGGTGAAGATCACCCGCAGGATCTCCAGCATCGAGTTCGGGAAGTCGGTGTCCCAGCCTCCGGTGCCGAAGCCGACCTGCCCGAACACCTCGCGATGCCGGAAGCTGCGTGCACCGAACGCCTCGCTGTTGGCGAGGAAGCCGGAGAAGGTCTCCTCGTCGAGGCTCATGACGAGCTGGTTCCACAGCTCCTTGAGTCGCGGCACGTCACGGTCCGCGATCGCCTGCTGCGCCTCGGCGAAGCCGACCTCGCCGAGCGCCTCGTGCCAGGCGTCCGCGACGTCCTTGAGCAACGGCGGGAGGTCGTCGTAGGTCCGGGCGTAGAAGGCCTCCCCGCCCAGCTCCACCACGGTGCTCGGGGTCGCCTCCGAGAGCGGGTTGGGGAACGGCGA
Source organism: Nocardioides carbamazepini (assembly GCF_024614185.1). Classification (GTDB taxonomy): domain Bacteria; phylum Actinomycetota; class Actinomycetes; order Propionibacteriales; family Nocardioidaceae; genus Nocardioides; species Nocardioides carbamazepini. The sequence goes on along the minus strand of NZ_JAHTLF010000015.1, from coordinate 100,663 downwards.
GGTGCGCAGACCGAGCCGGTCGATGTAGTGGAACAGGGCGCGCGAGGAGAGCGGGAAGCGCATCCCGCCGAGCTCGGCGATCGGGCCCTGTGGCCCGCCGAAGGGCTGGGAGCGCAGCCGCCCGCCGATCCGGTCGGCCTCGTAGACGACGGGCCTGAGGCCCATCCGCATCAGCTCGTAGGCGGTCACCATCCCCGACAGGCCGCCGCCGATGACCGCGACCTCGCGGCCGTGGTGCTCGGCGGGGACGGAGCCGAGCCCGGCGGGGTGAGCCAGGTGCTCGTCGTACCCGAACGGGAAGTCGGGGCCGAGCATCGTGACGGCTGCCGGCCGGGTGAGGCCCTCGTCCGGCGTGGTCTGGGCGGAGGTCATCGGGTCAGGCCCGCGTAGATCTCGGGCCGGCGGTCGACGAGGTGGGTGTTGGCCCGTCGGGCCTCGTCGAGGGCGGCGGAGGTGAGGGTGCCGACGACGAGCCCGGGCCGGTCGTCGGCCCGGGCCAGGTCGACGCCGTCGGGGCCGACGACACAGCTGAGTCCCGGGTAGGTGAGCCGGTGCTCGCTGCCGGTGCGGTTGGCGTAGGCGATCGCCATCTGGTTCTCGAACGCCCGCGTCGGGACGACCAGCGTGCTGACGGCGTCGTACGGCGTCATCAGGGCGGTCGGGCAGGCGAGCAGGTCGGCGCCGGCGAGGGCCACCAGCCGCACCTGCTCGGGGAACTCGACGTCGTAGCAGACGAGGAGGCCGACCCGGTAGCCGTCGATCTCACCGACGGCCGGCGCGCCGTCGCCCGGGACGTAGGCCGCCGCCTCGTCCGGGCCGTACAGGTGCGCCTTGCGGTGCCGGGCCAGCACCGTGCCGTCCCGGTCGACCAGCTCGACGGCGATGTGCACCTGCTCGCCGTCGCGCTCCGGCCAACTCCAGGCGATCGCCAGGGCGCGTCGCCGGGCGATGTCCGCGACGGCCTGGGCCATCGGGCCACCGGCGGGCTCGGCGAGCGCGGCGGCCCGCGGTGCGATGTCGTAGCCCGTGAGGGTCAGCTCGGGGCAGACGAGGAGCCGGGCATCCCGGCCGGCCGCCTCGGCCGCGGCGGCGTCCAGGGCGACGAGGGCGGCGGGTACGTCGAGCAGAGGACCGTCGGGCTGCCAGGCGGCGACGACCAGCTCGGCCGTGCGCGGCCGAGCTGCGGCAGGAGAGGCGTTCACGGGTCCACGGTAGATCGCGTCTACGCTAGCGGCCGTGAATCCCTGGCTGTACGGCGTCGCGCTCGTCATCGCCGGTGTGCTCGCCGTCCTCCTCGTCGTCGACCTGGTGCGCGACCGCGCGGCGCAGGACTCGCACTTCGTCGGCCTGGCGGTGCTCGAGGTGGTCATGCTCGTCCAGCTCGTCGGAGGCGTCATCGCACTGACCCGCACCGAGCGCGACCTCGAGGGGGCCGTCTTCGTCAGCTACCTCGTCACCAACCTGCTGGTCCCCGTCGTCGCCGCCTTCTTCGCGCTCGCCGAGCGGTCCCGGGTCGGTACGACGATCCTGCTGCTCGGCGTCGCCACCGTCGCCGGTCTCGAGGTACGGCTGTGGGACGTGTGGGGAGGTCGTGGTGCCTGAGTCGCGGCAGCCGAGCCAGGCGCTCTCCGAGGGCTGGGGGCGCGCCCTGGTCTTCGTCTACGGCCTCTTCGCGGTCGCCGCGACCGGCCGCTCCGCGGTCCAGCTCGGCATGGACCCGGACAAGGCCCCCCTGGCGTACTCCCTCTCGCTCGCCGCGGCCGTGCTCTACCTGGTCGCCACGACCTGCCTGCTGCTCGGCGGCAGCACCGGCTGGCGGGTGGCCGGGATCGCCGTGACGATCGAGCTGCTCGGCGTGCTGTCGGTCGGCACCCTCAGCTATGTCGCCACCGACCTCTTCCCGGACAAGACGGTCTGGTCGCACTTCGGGCAGGGCTACGGATTCCTGCCGCTCGTCCTCCCGTTGGCCGGGCTGGCCTGGCTGCGCCACACCAGCCCGGAGTGAGTTGGCCCGTTCGGCAGACCGGCGGGCCCCGGAGACCTACGGTGGTTCGATGACTGCTGCTGGATCACGTCAGGCGCTTCGAAGCAGGGCGACCCGCGGTGGGGCGGTGATCGCGACGACGCTGGCGATGGCCGCCGCCGTCCTGGCCGCGCCACCGGCCCGCGCGGCCGTCGTACGGGTGGCCTCGCCGACCGGATCCGGCACGGCCTGCACCGCCGCGGCACCCTGCACCGTCGTCCAGGCGTTCGCGAACGCGCTCAGCGGTGACACCGTCGCGCTGTCGCCGGGGGCGTACGTGCTCGGGCAGGACCTCGATGTGGAGGCATTCACCGTGCAGCCGCTCGTCGCTGGCACGCGGCCGGTCCTCCAGTTCACCGGTGACCACAACCTGCGGGCGTGGCAGCCCACGTCCGTGGTCTCCGACCTGCGGATCGAGGCCCTGAGTCTGTTCCCGAGCACGGCGGCCGTCCTGATCAGAAACGGGATCGGTCGACGTCTCGAGGTGGTGGCCGACAGTCCGAGCAGCGCCAAGGGTGTGGACGTCAGGAATGCCGGCGCCCTGGTCGACAGCACCGTTTGGTCCCGCTCGGAGTTCGGCAGCGCCATCACGATGGGCGACGGTGGCGGACTGATCCGCAATGTCACCGCCCTGGCGACCGGGCCCGACAGCACTGGCCTGTTCACCAGTGCCTCCTACATGCTCCCTGCGTCGACGACGATGACGTTCACCGTGCAGAACTCCATTCTGCGTGGTAGCGGCCACGACCTGCATGTGCACTCCGGAGAGCCGACGAAGGTCATCATGGCGAATCTCGACCACAGCAACTACGCCACCGTCGCTCCCACGGGCCCGCACGCGGTGCTCAACGACCTCGGCGGACGGCAGACGGCGGCTCCGGCGTTCGTGTCGCCGGCGAGCGGCAACTTCCGACAGCTGGCGACGTCTCCGACCAGGAACGCTGGAGCCCCGGTCGGCGGCCTGAGCGCCACCGCGCTGGATGGTCAGGCGCGCATCCAGGAGTCGGCTCCGGACATCGGCGCGGACGAGTTCGCCACCTCCACGGTCACGTCCGGCGTGCTCAAGCGCAACAAGAAGAAGGGCACCGCCACCTGGGTCCTCACCGCCTCCGCGGCCGGGCAGCTCGTCGTGACCGGTCGGAAGGTCAAGGGACTCACCGTGGTGCTCGGCGGTCCCGGCGCGACGACGGTGAAGATCAAGCCGACGCGCGCCGGCAAGAAGACGCTGAGCCGCACGGGCAGGCTGCGGACCCGGCTCACCGTGACCTGGCTACCCTCGGTGGGTGTCGGCACCGCCCCGGCCCCCATGAAGGTGGTCCTGAAGAAGAGGAAGCGCTGAGCGCGGCGCGGCGAGTTTCTCGGACCGCGTGTGACCCACGTCGCCAAGGTCACCCTCAGTAAGGATCACCTTGCTTGAACCGGGTCTCCCAATATAGGCACACTGATGTTGTGGAAATGGCGACCGAGACCGATCAGCCGACGCGTCAGCGCGTCGCGCGGTCGATCCTGGTCAACGGACCGTCCACGGCAGCGGCGCTCGCCGAGCGTCTCGAGCTGACTCCGGCGGCCGTGCGGCGCCACCTCGACCAGCTGCTCGCCGAGGGCGCGGTCGACGCGCGCGACCCCCGCACTGACGGTGTGCGTGGCCGGGGCCGCCCGGCCAAGGTCTTCGCCCTGACCGAGCGGGGCCGCGACGCCTTCGACCAGCAGTACGACGACCTCGCGACCGAGGCGATGCGCTTCCTCGCCGAGACCGGTGGGGAGGACGCGGTCCGCGCGTTCGCGGAGCGGCGGGCGAGCTTCATCGAGCGCCGCTTCCCGGAGGTGCGGGCCGCGCATCCGGACGCCTCGCCGGCGCAGGTCCTGGCGATGGTGTTCTCCGACGAGGGGTACGCCGCCGCGGTCCGCGAGCTGCCGGTCGTGGGGGAGCAGCTGTGTCAGCAGCACTGCCCGGTCTCCCACGTCGCCCACGAGTTCCCCCAGCTGTGCGAGGCCGAGACTGAGGCCATCGGCCGCGTGCTCGGCACCCACGTCCAGCGTCTGGCCACCATCGCCCACGGTGACGGGGTGTGCACGACGTGCATCCCCGATGCAGGCATCAACAAGAAGGAGCAGGTCTGATGACCTCGATCGAAGAGTTGAACCCCGAGCTCAAGGGAATCGGTCGCTACGACTTCGGCTGGTCCGACAAGAACGACGTCGGCGCCAACGCCAAGCGCGGCCTCAACGAGGAGGTCGTGCGCAACATCTCCTCACTGAAGTCCGAGCCGCAGTGGATGCTCGATCTCCGCCTCAAGGGCCTCAAGCTCTTCGGCCGCAAGCCCATGCCCACGTGGGGCTCGGACCTCTCGGCGATCGACTTCGACAACATCAAGTACTTCGTGCGCTCCTCCGAGAAGCAGGCGGCCACCTGGGACGACCTGCCCGAGGACATCAAGAACACCTACGACAAGCTCGGCATCCCGGAGGCGGAGAAGCAGCGCCTCGTCTCGGGTGTCGCCGCACAGTACGAGTCCGAGGTCGTCTACCACTCGATCCGTGAGGACCTCGAGGCCCAGGGCGTGCTCTTCCTCGACACCGACACCGCGCTCAAGGAGCAGCCGGAGCTCTTCAAGGAGTACTTCGGCACCGTCATCCCCGTCGGTGACAACAAGTTCTCCGCGCTCAACACCGCGGTGTGGTCGGGCGGCTCGTTCATCTACGTGCCCAAGGGCGTCCACGTCGACATCCCGCTGCAGGCCTACTTCCGGATCAACACCGAGAACATGGGCCAGTTCGAGCGGACGCTGATCATCGTCGACGAGGACGCCTACGTGCACTACGTCGAAGGCTGCACCGCGCCGATCTACTCGTCCGACTCGCTGCACTCCGCGGTCGTCGAGATCATCGTCAAGAAGGGCGGCCGCTGCCGCTACACGACCATCCAGAACTGGTCCAACAACGTCTACAACCTCGTCACCAAGCGCGCGGTCTGCGAGGCCGGCGCGACGATGGAGTGGGTCGACGGCAACATCGGCTCGAAGGTGACGATGAAGTACCCCGCCGTCTACCTCATGGGCGAGCACGCCAGGGGGGAGACGCTGTCGATCGCCTTCGCCGGCGAGGGCCAGCACCAGGACGCCGGCGCCAAGATGGTCCACGCGGCCCCGCACACGTCCAGCTCCATCCTGAGCAAGTCGGTGGCGCGCGGCGGCGGCCGGACGTCGTACCGCGGCCTGATCCAGGTCAACGAGGGCGCGCACGGCTCGAAGTCCAACGTGCTGTGCGATGCGCTGCTCGTCGACCAGATCAGCCGCTCCGACACCTACCCCTACGTCGACATCCGCGAGGACGACGTGTCGATGGGCCACGAGGCGTCCGTCTCGAAGGTCTCCGACGACCAGCTCTTCTACCTCATGTCACGGGGCATGGAGCAGGACGAGGCGATGGCGATGATCGTGCGCGGCTTCGTCGAGCCCATCGCCAAGGAGCTTCCGATGGAGTACGCCCTCGAGCTGAACCGACTGATCGAGCTGCAGATGGAGGGCGCTGTCGGCTGAGGCCTTCGGCACTCAGCCTCCAGCGCCGTCGAAGGCTCGACGGTTGCGTCGTCCCACCAGCACCACGCACTGAAGGAAATCTTGTGACTGTGACTGAAACGGCCGCGTCGGCCGTCCGGTCGGCTCTTGAAACCGATCACATCGAGAGCCACCTGAACCCGCCCGCGTCGTACGGCCTGGCCGACCACCCCGTCCCGACCGGGCGCGAGGAGGTCTGGCGGTTCACGCCGATCAAGCGGCTGCGCGGGATCCTCGACGGTGAGGCGTCCGCGGCGACCCTCAAGCGGGAGACGACCCTCCCCGAGGGCGTCACGCTCAGTGCGATCAGCGCGGAGGAGGCGGTGGCGCTCGGCGAGCTCGCTCCCAACGAGCGTCCGGCGGCCCTCGCCGCGGCGAACGCCGACGGCGCGCTGCTGCTCGACATCCCGGCCGAGACGGTCCTCGCCGAGCCGGTCGTGATCCGGCTGACCGGTGCGACGGTCGACGACCTCGTCTGGAGCCGGCTGATCTACCGGGTCGGCGCGCACGCCGAGGTCACCGTCGTGCTGGTGCACGAGGGCTCCGCCCGCTACTCCGCCATCTCGACCTTCCTGGTCGGCGACGGCGCGAAGGTCAACGTGCTGAGCCTGCAGGACTGGGCCGACGACGCCGTCCACCTCGGTCGCGACGCGATCCGGGTCGGTCGCGACGCCTCGGTCAAGCACACCTCGATCTCCTTCGGCGGCGACCTGGTGCGCATGCACGCCAACGTCGAGTACGCCGGTCCCGGCGGTGAGGCCGAGCTGCTCGGCCTCTACTTCGCCGACGAGGGCCAGCACCTCGAGCACCGCCTCTTCGCCGACCACAACGCGCCCAAGACGAAGAGCCACGTCCTCTACAAGGGCGCGCTCCAGGGCAAGGGTGCCCACACGGTCTGGATCGGCAACGTGCTGATCCGCAAGGTCGCCGAGGGCATCGAGACCTACGAGGAGAACCGCAACCTCGTCCTCACCGACGGCTGCCAGGCCGACTCGGTCCCCAACCTGGAGATCGAGACCGGCGAGATCGAGGGTGCCGGGCACGCCTCGGCCACCGCGCGCTTCGACGACGAGCAGCTGTTCTACCTGCGCTCGCGCGGCGTCTCGGAGAAGGAGGCGCAGCGCCTGGTCGTGCACGGCTTCTTCAACGACCTGATCCGCAAGGTCGACATCCCGATGGTCGAGGAGAAGCTGCTCGCGACCGTCGAGGCCGAGCTCGCCAAGAACGTGCTGAAGGACGAGCTGGCATGACCTTCGAACGGGCCTGCGCCCTGGCCGACGTACCCGAGGACGAGGCGCTCGCCGTCACCGTCGACCGGTACGACGTCGCGGTGGCCCGCCACGGCGACGAGGTCTTCGCCCTGCAGGACCTGTGCTCGCACGCCGCCGTCGCTCTGAGCGAGGGGGAGGTGGAGGACTGCACCGTCGAGTGCTGGCTCCACGGCTCCCGGTTCGACCTGCGCACCGGCAAGCCCACCGGCCTCCCGGCGACCGAGCCGGTCGCCACCTTCCCCGTCGAACTGCGCCCTACTGATTCGGGCGACGTCGACGTCTACATCGACGTCACCACCACGCTGAACGGAGTCACCCCCGCATGAGCACCCTGGAGATCAAGGACCTGCACGTCCAGGTCCAGACCGAGGACGGCCCGAAGGAGATCCTCAAGGGCGTCACGCTGACCATCAAGGACGGCGAGACCCACGCGATCATGGGCCCCAACGGCTCGGGCAAGTCCACGCTGGCCTACTCCATCGCCGGCCACCCCCGCTACGAGATCACCGGCGGCACGGTGACGCTCGACGGCGAGGACGTCCTCGCGATGTCGGTCGACGAGCGCGCCCGCGCCGGCCTCTTCCTCGCGATGCAGTACCCCGTCGAGGTCCCCGGCGTCTCGGTCGCGAACTTCCTGCGCACCGCCAAGACCGCGATCGACGGCGAGGCGCCCAAGCTCCGCACCTGGGTCAAGGACGTCAACGCGGTCCTCGACCGGATGAACCTCGACCCGACCTTCTCGCAGCGCTCGGTCAACGAGGGCTTCTCCGGCGGAGAGAAGAAGCGCCACGAGATCGCCCAGCTCGACCTGCTCGACCCGAAGGTCGCGATCCTCGACGAGACGGACTCCGGCCTCGACATCGACGCGCTCAAGGTCGTCTCCGACGGCGTCAACCGGTTCCGTGAGCGCGACGGCAAGGGCGTCCTGCTGATCACGCACTACACGCGCATCCTGCGCTACATCAAGCCCGACCACGTCCACGTCTTCGTGGCCGGCCGGGTCGCCGAGTCCGGCGGCCCCGAGCTGGCCGAGGAGCTGGAGGCCAACGGCTACGAGCGCTTCCTCACGGCGGCGGTCTGATGGTCTCGACGGGCGCTGCCACCGGGCTGCCGGGTCTGCTCCCGGAGCTCGCGGTCATCCGCAAGGACTTCCCGATCCTCGAGCGCACGCTCGCGGGCGGGCTGCCGCTGGTCTACCTCGACAGCGCCAACACCTCGCAGAAGCCGCAGGTCGTCATCGACACCATGGTCGACCATCTGGAGCGCCACAACGCCAACATCGCCCGGGCGATGCACCAGCTCGGTGCCGAGTCGACCGAGGCGTTCGAGACGGCGCGCGACAAGGTGGCGGCGTTCATCGGCGCGCCGGAGCGCGACGAGGTGATCTTCACCAAGAACGCCTCCGAGGCGCTCAACCTGGTCGCCAACACACTCGCCTGGAAGGGCGATCGGCAGGTCGGTCCCGGTGACGAGGTGGTCATCACCGAGATGGAGCACCACTCCAACATCGTCCCGTGGCAGCTCCTCACGCAGCGCACCGGCGCGACGCTGCGCTGGTTCGGCCTCACCGACGACGGCCGGCTCGACCTGTCGGCGATCGACGAGCTGATCACCGAGCGCACCAAGGTCGTCTCGTTGACCTGGGTGTCCAACATGCTCGGCACGATCAACCCGATCGCCGAGATCACCCGCAAGGCCCACGCCGTCGGAGCGATCGTCGTCGTCGACGCCTCCCAGGCCGCGCCGCAGCTGCCGATCGACCTGGCCGCGATGCCGGCCGAGGAGCGCCCCGACCTGGTCGCCTTCACCGGTCACAAGGTCGTCGGTCCGACCGGCATCGGCGTGCTCTGGGGATCGCGTGCGGTGCTCGACGCGTTGCCGCCGTTCCTCGGTGGCGGCGAGATGATCGAGACCGTCCGCATGGAGGCGTCGACGTACGCCGGCATCCCCCACAAGTTCGAGGCCGGCACCCCGCCGATCGTCGAGGCGATCGGCCTCGGCGCCGCGGTGGAGTACCTCGGCCACGTCGGCATGGAGGCGATCCACGCCCACGAGCAGGCCATCACGGCGTACGCCCTCGACGGCCTGCGGACCGTGCCGGGGCTGACCGTGCTCGGCCCGCTCGACGCGGCGTCCCGCGGTGGCGCGATCTCGTTCGAGCTCGACGGGGTGCACCCGCACGACATCGCCCAGGTCCTCGACAGCCGCGGCATCGCCGTGCGCGCCGGACACCACTGCGCCAAGCCGGCCCACGCCCGCTTCGGCGTGCAGAGCTCGACGCGGATGTCGTCGTACCTCTACACGGAGCCGCGGGAGATCGACGCTCTCGTCGAGGCGCTGGAATACACCCGCAGCTACTTCAAGTTGGACTGAGTGATGACCGCGACCGACCTGGATGCCCTCTATCAGGAGATCATCCTCGACCACTACAAGCATCCGCACGGCAAGGGCCTGCGCGATGCCCACCCCGACCACACCGCCGAGGTGCACCACGTCAACCCGACCTGTGGCGACGAGGTGACCCTGCGGGTCCACCTGCGCGACGGGCTCGTCGAGGACGTGTCGTACGACGCACTCGGGTGTTCGATCTCGCAGGCGTCGGCGTCCGTGCTCTACGACCTGGTGGTCGGCAAGAGCGTCGACGACGCGATGGCGATCCACGAGGAGTTCCTCACCCTGATGCAGGGCAAGGGCACGGTGGAGCCCGATGAGGACGTGCTCGAGGACGGCATCGCGTTCGCGGGCGTGGCGAAGTTCCCGGCCCGCGTGAAGTGCGCGCTGCTGTCATGGATGGCATGGAAGGACGCGACGGCCCGTGCAATCGACGGGTCCATCGCAGGAGACGGAGAAAAGTGATGAGCGAGCCCATCGACAACAGCGACCTGCCCGAGGTCCCCGAGGCCGGACTCGCGGGCACCAATGCGTCGTCCAACGTGGCGCTGGCCGACATCGAGGAGGCGATGAAGGACGTCGTCGACCCCGAGCTGGGCATCAACGTCGTCGACCTCGGCCTCGTCTACGGCATCCACGTCGATGAGAGCACCAATCTCGTCCTCGACATGACCCTCACGTCCGCGGCCTGTCCGCTGACCGACGTGATCACCGACCAGACCGAGTCCGCGCTGGAGGGCCTGGTCAACGACGTCGCGATCAACTGGGTCTGGATGCCGCCGTGGGGTCCCGACAAGATCACCCCCGACGGCCGCGAGCAGCTGCGCGCCCTCGGCTTCAACGTCTGACGGGAGCGCACACTCCTGCGGGAGCGCTCAGGAGCACCGGCCCCTGCCGTAGCTCCAGTCGAAGCGCGCCCTGAGCGACTCCTGCGGCCCGGTGCCGACGAGCGTCACCTGATAGCTGCCGGCGTACCGCGGCGGCCGGAGCCGGTACCGGCCGTCGGCGACCACGGTCGCGGCACGCGTGGTCCGGCAGGCCGGGTCGACCGATCCCGTGCTCCGATACGTCGCCTGCCAGGTCCAGCTCGGGCGGTCGACGGCCAGCAGGACGCGGCCCTCCCCGCTCACGCGCGGGACGGCACCTGGCGAGGGACGCCGACAGTGTCCACCGCCCAGCTCACCCTCGTCGGTGGCGACGACGGGGAAGGTGACGCAGTACTCCACGACCGCCGCCCGCAGGTCGGGCCCCGGCACTCGGAGCTCGACGACGGGCACCCGCTCGTCGACAGCGGCCGCGACCGCTCCGGGGACTCCCACGATGGATGTGACCGCCGCCACTGCGAGCGCGGACAAGCGATGGAGCAGCGGCAGCACGCCCGTGACAGTACGTCCTCACGGTCGTCCCTCGTGGCGGATCCCGGAGGAATTTACGGAACCCGGGCGAACCGCTCGTCGGTGTAGCGACGCAGGTTCTTGAGGAAGCGCCGGAAGGCGAGGTTGGAGACCAGGCCGCTGACCGGCATGAAGTACCGGCCCGGCCCGGACACATCGAGAGCCAGGGTCCAGGTGAGCCGGCAGCCGCGCGGAGTCACCTCCACGTCGTACCGCTCGGCGAAGGCGCGGATCGACTTCTCCGAGGCCTCGTTGAAGCGGAACCCCATCCGACGCCCGGGCTCCCACAGCAGGAACTCCTCGGCGCCCTTCAGTCCGCCGAGCATCGAGACCACCCGGGTGCTGCCGATGCCGGGTGGAAGGGGCGAGGTCCACTCGACCTGGCGGATCACGCTCGCCCAGCGCGGCCAGGCCGCGGCGTCGGCGAAGACCTCGAAGAGCTGCTCCGGCGTGATCGCGAGGTCGATGCTGTTGGCGTAGCGGTGCGGCGCGGTGTCGACGAAGTCGATGCCGACCAGGTCGCACGGGTGCATCGTGGGCATGCTCCGCATTAGAACACGTTCTCGTCGGTAGGGTCGGGCCGTGACCGAGGTCCTCGTCCCACCCGCCCGGTGGTCGCGCTGGGTCGCGAACTTCGCGGCCTCGCACGGCGATCCGGAGCTCCGCGTCGACGGGGGAGCGCTGCGTGGCGCGGCGCCCGACGGCTCCTGGTTCACCGCCCGGCTGCCCTTCGACCTCGCGTACGACGGCCCGGCTCAGGCCGATGCGCTGGCCGGCGCTCTGGCCGAGGGGGTCGCGCCGGCGGCCTGGGGTGTGCTGCTCGTCCGCAAGGGCGGCTTCGCCATCGCCCGGGTCGAGGTGGGCGCCATCGTGGCGAGCAAGGTCGGCCAGCGCCACGTCCAGGGCCGCACCAAGGCCGGCGGGCAGTCGCAGCAGCGCTTCGCGCGACGCCGGGCCAACCAGGCGCGGGTCGCCTACGAGGCGGCGGCCGACCATGCCCACGCCGTGCTGAGCGGCGCGAGCGTCGTGGTCGCCGGCGGCGACCGGACAGCGGTGGACGAGGTGCTCACCGACTCCCGGCTGCGCTCCCTGTCCGTGGTCGGCCCCTGGCTCGCCGTACCGGACCCGCGGCGGGCGGTGCTCGACCGGGCGGTGCTCGACGCCCAGGCGCTGGTCGTGACGGTGGAGAACGCCGGTCCTGCCCGGGAGTAGCGCTGACAGAAGTGGTCGGGCCGACTGGTGGAACGTGTTGCATTTGGGCAGAGACTGCACGGTTCAGGCCGGAATTGTTGCGGTTTGGGACCAAACCGCAACACTCAGAGCCCGGTCCGCGGGTCAGTCGTCGAGACCGAGCTCGGCCCGTCGTACCGCCCACCGTTGGTCGAGGTCCGACATCTCGGCGAGCACGAAGGCGAGGAACTCCCGGGCCAGCAGCAGCCGCCGGTGTGCGGGGTCGTCGTCGGGCAGGTCGCCGAGGCCGCGGTCGAGGGCGGCGATGAGCGGGCCGTAGACCTGGTCGAGCCGGGTCAGCATGCCGTGCCAGGCGTCGTCCTCGACGACGAAGATGTCGCGCCGGGAGCCGCGCTCCCGCTCGCGGCGGATCATGCCGACGCCGTCGAGATAGCGGACCGCGCCGGAGACGCCGGCCGGACTGACGCCGAGCCCGGCCGCGATCTCGGCCGCGGTCATCCTGCCGTCGTCGTCGACGAGCAGGGCGGCGAACACCCGGGAGGGGAGCCGGGCGAGGCCGGCGCTCGTCAGCGCACCCCCCATCCGCTCCACGAAGGAGTCGCGGGAGGTGTTCGTCGTCATGGCACGATTCTATCCAAGATTCAGTAATTGCTGAAACAGGTGCATGATGGACTCATGACGAGCTCCCTCATCGAGGTCCGCGGCCTCGTGAAGACCTTCGGCGCGTTCCGGGCCCTCGACGGCCTGGACCTGGTCGTCGGCGCCGGCGAGGTGCACGGCTTCCTGGGACCCAACGGCGCCGGGAAGTCCACGACCATCCGGGTGCTGCTCGGACTGCTGCGCAAGGACGCCGGCGAGGTGCGCATCCTCGGCGGCGACCCGTGGCGCGACGCCGCCACCCTGCACCGACGACTCGCCTACGTCCCGGGCGACGTCAGCCTGTGGCCGAACCTGAGCGGCGGGGAGATCGTCGACCTGCTCATCCGGATGCGCGGAGCCGATCCCGCGACGTCACGACGCGAGGAGCTGATCGAGCGCTTCTCGCTCGATCCCACCAAGCGCGGCCGCGCCTACTCGAAGGGCAACCGGCAGAAGGTGGCCCTGGTCGCGGCGCTCGCCACCGACCCCGACCTGCTGATCCTCGACGAGCCGACCTCCGGCCTGGACCCGCTCATGGAGCAGGTCTTCAACGAGTGCGTCGCCGAGCAGACGGCGCGCGGGGCGACCGTGCTCCTCTCCAGCCACATCCTCAGCGAGGTGGACCGGCTCGCCGACCGGGTCACCATCATCCGCGAGGGCAGGGTCGTCGAGAGCGGCCGGCTCAGCGACCTGCGCCACCTGAGCCGCAGCCGGATCGTGGCGACCCTCAGCGGCGCCGCGCCCGATCTGACCGGGACGCCCGGAGTCCACGACCTCGCCGTCGACGGCAGCCGGGTGAGCTGCACCGTCGACCCCGACGGCCTGCCCGCCGTGCTGTCGGTCCTCACCGCGGCCGGCGTCACGGCCCTCACCAGCACGCCGCCCAGCCTCGAGGAGCTGTTCCTCGACGCGTACCGCGACCGGGCCGGTGCGGGGCGGTGAGCACCTCCACGTCCGGCTGGCCGCTGCTGCTGCGGCTGGGGCTGCGCCAGGACCGGGTCCTGGCGCCGGTGGCGGTCGCCGTGCTGGTCCTGATGAGCGTGGCGTCCGCGGCCGCCACGCCCGGCCTGTACGCCGACCAGGCCGACCGGGTGCGCGCGGCGGAGGCCATCAACGCCAGCCCCGCGATCGTCGCGCTCTACGGACCGGTCCTCGACGTCGCCAGCGAGGGCGAGCTGGCGATGACCAAGATGACCGTCCTGTACGCCGTCTTCGTCGCCGTGCTCTTCGTCGTGGTGGTCCGGCGGCACACGCGGGTGGAGGAGGAGACCGGTCGCACCGAGCTGCTCGGCGGGACCGCCCTCGGTCGGGACGCGCCCCTCGTCGCGACCGCGGTCGAGGCGGTGCTGCTGGCGCTCGCCCTGGGGCTGCTCACGGCGCTCGGCAACACCGTCTCGGGCCTCGACCCGGCCGGCTCGGTCGCCTTCGGCGCGCTCTGGGCCGGCACCGCGCTCGTGGCCGCGGGCATCGGCGCGGTCACGGCGCAGCTGTCGGCGAGCGCCCGCACCTGCGCCGCGTACGCCGCCGGCGTGGTCGGCCTGCTGTTCGTGCTGCGCGCGGTGGGCGACACCGGTCCGGGCTGGGTCAGCTGGCTGTCACCGCTGGGGTGGAACACCCAGGTCCGGGCCTACGGCGACGTGCGCTGGTGGCTGCTGCCCTGCTACGCCGTCGCGGCGATCGTGCTGCTCGGGGTCGCGTTCCGGCTGCGCTCCCGCCGGGACCTCGGCTCCGGCCTGGTGCCGACCCGCCCGGGCCCGCGCACCGGCTCGCCGCGGCTGGCCGACGCCTTCTCCCTCGCCGTCAAGGTGCACAGCACGACGCTGGTGCTCTGGTCGGTGGCCGCCGGGGCCCTCGGCATCGTCTTCGGGATGATCGCGCCCGGCATCGGCGACCTGCTCGACTCCGAGGTGGCCCAGTCGATCATCGACGAGCTCGGCGGCGCGCTCGTGGCCGCGATCCTCTCGATCGTCGCCGTGGTCCTCACCTACTTCGCCGTGACGGTCGTCAGCCACGCCGGCCGTGACGAGCAGGACGGCCGGGCCGAGCTGGTGCTCGCCACCGCCACCAGCCGCGGTCGCTGGTTCGCCGCGTCCGCGACCCTCGCGCTCGTGGGCACGGCAGGCCTGCTCGCGGTGACCGGCGCCGGCCTCTGGATCGGGTACGCCGCCGCGGACGGTCCCGGCATCGGCAACCTCCTCCTCGCGGCACTCGCCTGGGCCCCGGCGGCCTGGGTGGTCGGCGCGCTGGCCGTCCTGTCCCTGGCGGCCGGGCTGCGCTGGTCGGTCCTGGTCTGGGCCTGGCCGGCCGCCTTCCTCACCCTCGGTCTGGTCGGCGACCTGCTCGAGCTCCCGGGCTGGCTCACCGGCCTGTCGCCGTACTCCCACGTGCCGTCGCTGCCCTCCGACGCGTGGAGCTGGGGGAGCGCGGGCGGCCTGAGCGCGGTGGCCGCGGTGCTGCTCACTGTGGCGTGGTGGCGGTTCCGCTCGCGCGACATCGGCTAGTTTGCGGGTCATGTGGCAGCCCGAGCCCGACTGGGTGGCGCTCCCCGGAGGCACGGGGACGTCGACCGTGGGCGTCTGGCGGACCGCACTCGGCGGGCGGCCCGTGGTGGTGAAGAGGCTCGGCGCTCCGGCGCCGGGCGATCCGGCCGTGCTCTCGGAGCGGTCCCACGCCGGCTACTGGCGGCGTGAGGCGGACGTCCTGCTGACCGGTCTGACGACGGCGACACCCGGGCTGCGGGCCGCGGGAGCGTCGGTCGAGGAGGACGACGACGGCGTCACCATCGTCCGCGACTGGGTCGAGGACGCCGCGTCCAGCGGGCTGTTCCTGGCGGTCTCGCTCGGTCGCTTCGCCGGTGCCGGCATCGGCCGTCCGACCTTCCTGGCCACCGGTCTGCTCCGCGACCGACTCGCCCGGGTCGCCCGGCGCGGTGGCTGGCCGACCCTCGCGCGGACCACGGTCGCCGATGTAGCGGAGCACCTGTGGACCCACCGCGAGCGCATGCTCGCCCTGCTCGACGGTCTGCCCCAGGTGCCCCAGCACGGCGACCCGACCCCGGACAACCTCCCCGGCCGTGAGGACGACGACGTGGTGGCCATCGACTGGGGGACCCTCGGGCACGGCCCGGTGGGCGGCGACCTCGGCTACCTGTCGCTGTCGTCCCGCGAGGAGTTCGAGCCGCTGCTCGACGCCTACCTGCTCGGCCTGCCCGACGGCGTCGCCGGCCGCGACGACGTCGTGCGCGGCGCGCAGGTCGTCGCCGTCTACACCGCCCTCAGCCGAGCGGAATGGGCGCTGTCGCGGGTCGCCGGCGGGGAGGGCGCCCTGGCCGGCAAGTACCGCCACCCCGCCGTCGCTCCCCACCTGCGCGCGCTGCAGCGCACCTTCGGGCACATGGAGGCCCTGCTGGAGCTGTAGGTCAGACCCGGTCGGCGGCGAAGGTGTCGCAGGCGTCCAGGCTGCCCTGCTGGTAGCCGACCATGAACCACTTCCTACGCTGCTCCGACGACCCGTGCGTCCAGGCCTCCTCGTCGACCCGGCCACCGCTGCGCTTCTGGATGTAGTCGTCGCCGACCGCCTTGGCCGCGTCGATCGCCTCGGTGATGTCGTCCTGGGTGAGGTCGAGGATCAGCTTCTCGCCCGAGGCGTCCTCGGTCGTCGTCGCGTGGTTGGCCCACAGGCCGGCGTAGCAGTCGGCCTGGAGCTCGAGACGGACGCCGTCGCTCTGCGGGCCGGTCTCCTGGCTGCGCACCTGCCCCATGTAGCCGAGCAGGTTGGAGATGTGGTGCCCGTACTCGTGGGCCAGCACGTAGAACTCGACGAAGCTCCCCTCGGGGCCGCCGAGCTGTCCCTCGAGGACGTCGTCGAAGAAGGTGGTGTCGAGGTAGATCGTCTCGTCGCTGGGGCAGTAGAACGGTCCGACCGCCGACGAGGCGGAGCCGCAGCCGGTGTTCACCGAGCCGGTGAAGGTCACCATCGCGTCCTCCGGGCGGAACTTCCCGCCGAGCTCGGCCTCCCAGTAGTCGGTCAGCGAGTTCTCGATCGCGACCCGGGCGCAGTCCTGGCTGTTGTTGGCGTCCTCGCCCGTCTTGCAGCTCGCGTAGCGGTCGGTTCCCTCCTGCGCGTCGCTGAGTCGCGACGGGGAGTAGACGTTGCCGAGCCCGCCGGTGCCGCCGCCCCCGCTGAGTGGGTTGCCGCCGAGCAGCAGCGTCACGACCACGACCAGGACCACGCCGATCAGGCCCCCGATGCCGCCCTTGCCGCTCGGGATCGGGATCCGCATGCCGCCGCCCCCGAGACCGCCGCCGCTGCCCCCGCCACTGCCGGAGCCGGCGTCACGGACCCGAGACTGGTCGAGGCGTGCCTTCGGATTGAATCGGACCACGGATGCACCCTATTGCAGTCGGCGCCGTTTTCGGGGTCTCGATCCGCCGTGGGAGGATCAGCAGGTCATGATCACGGTGCACCAACTCGAGGTACGCGTCGGTGCCCGACTCCTCATGGAGAACGTCAGCTTCCGCGTCGGCCCCGGCGACAAGGTCGGCCTGGTCGGCCGCAACGGCGCCGGCAAGACCACCTTGACGAAGGTCCTCGCCGGTGACGTACTGCCGGCGAACGGGTCGGTCACCAACAGCGGCGAGCTCGGCTACCTGCCCCAGGACCCCCGCGTCGGTGACCCCGAGGTCATCGTCCGCGACCGGATCCTGTCCGCCCGCGGGCTCGACGACGCCGTACGCCGGATGCGGGCCTCCGAGATCGCGATGGCCTCCGAGGACCCGACCGAGCGGGACCGGGCGTTCCGCAGGTTCCAGCGCGCGCAGGACGAGCTCGACGCGGGCGGGGGCTACGCCGCCGAGACCGAGGCGCTCCAGATCGCGCAGAGCCTCGGCATCCCGGACCGCCTGATGGACCAGCCGCTCGGCACCCTCTCGGGCGGTCAGCGGCGACGGGTCGAGCTGGCCCGGATCCTGTTCTCCAGCGCCGAGGTCCTCATCCTCGACGAGCCGACGAACCACCTCGACGCCGACTCGATCACCTGGCTGCGGGACTGGATGAAGTCCTACAAGGGCGGCTTCATCGTGATCAGCCACGACAACGACCTGCTGGGGGAGACCGTCAACAAGGTCTTCCACCTCGACGCGAACCGCGCGGTCATCGACGTCTACAACATGGGCTGGCGCAACTACCTCACCCAGCGCGAGACCGACGAGGCCCGCCGCAAGCGCGAGCTGATGAACGCCCAGAACAAGGCCAAGACGCTCACCGACCAGGCCAACAAGATGCGCGCGAAGGCCACCAAGGCGAGCGCCGCCCAGCAGATGCTGAAGCGCGCCGAGCGTCTGCTCGAGGGCGTCGAGGGAGAGCGGCAGACCGACAAGGTCGCCGCGATCAAGTTCCCGACCCCCGCCGCCTGCGGCAAGACGCCGCTCTCCGCGCACGACCTCTCGAAGTCGTACGGCGCGCTGGAGATCTTCACCGCCGTCGACCTGGCCATCGACAAGGGCTCCCGGGTGGTCATCCTCGGCCTCAACGGCGCCGGCAAGACCACGATGCTGCGCATCCTGGCCGGCGTCGACAAGCCCGACACGGGCGAGGTCGTGGCCGGTCACGGGCTCAAGGTCGGCTACTACGCCCAGGAGCACGAGACCCTCGACGTCGGCCGCACGGTGCTCGAGAACATGCAGTCCGCCGCCCCCGAGCTCACCGACACCGAGGCGCGCTCCGTGCTGGGCTCGTTCCTCTTCTCCGGCGACGATGTCCACAAGCCCGCCGGAGTGCTCTCCGGCGGCGAGAAGACCCGTCTCGCCCTCGCCGCCCTCGTCGTCTCCGCCGCCAACGTGCTGCTCCTCGACGAGCCGACCAACAACCTCGACCCGGCCTCGCGCGAGGAGGTCCTCAACGCGATCCGTCGCTACGAGGGCGCGATCGTGCTCGTCACCCACGACGAGGGCGCCGTGCACGCCCTCGAGCCGGACCGGGTGCTCATCCTCCCCGACGGCGTCGAGGACCTGTGGAGCCCCGACTACGCCGACCTGGTGGCCCTGGCCTGACCCGTCATTCGTTGGCGATCGCGTCCAGCACGTCGAGCCGCGCGGCCCGGATCGCGGGGATCACGGCGGCCAGGACGCCGACCACGATGGCCACGACGAGGAACGCGACGAGCTGCGCGATGGGCAGCCCGAGGCTCGTCAGGTCCTCGGCGAGCGCGCGCTGCAGGAGGGTGCCGACCAGCAGCCCGAGCGCCATGCCCAGGACCGCCCCGAGCACGGCGATCGTCACCGACTCGAGAGTCACCATCCGGCGCACCTTGGCCCGGCTCATGCCGACCGCGCGCAGCAGGCCAATCTCGCGGGTGCGCTCGATGACGCTGAGTCCGAGGGTGTTGACGATCCCGATCACCGCGATCACGATCGCGAGCGCGAGCAGGCCGTAGATGATGTAGAGCAGCTGGTTGACCTGACCGCGGATCTCGTCGGCGAACTCCGTCTTGTCGTAGACACCGACGATCGGCGCCGGCGTGGCGGCCTCGTCGACCCGGTCGTGGACGGTCCGCGGGTCGGCGCCGGGAGCCAGCAGGATGCCGATCGAGGTGTCCTGCCGCAGCACCCCGGCCGCGGCCAGGTCGTCGAGCGGAACGGTGATCTCGGAGGTCACCTCGCTCTGCTCGACGACGCCGACGATCTCGGCCCGCAGCCGCTGTGCGCCCGGGAAGGAGAGGTCGACGGCATCCCCGACCGCCATGTCGTGCTCGGCGGCGAAGTCCGTGGTCACCACGGCTCCGTCCTCCGACACCCGGTCGGCGCCGTGCACCGCGTCGAGGTCGAAGACGTCGGCGAAGCGGTCGTCGACGCCGGCCACGAAGACCGAGCCGTCGTCGTACCGGGCGGACGTGAACTGCTGTCGCGTCATCACCCCGACCCCGTCGATCGTCGCGATCCGGTCGCCGATCTCGGTCGAGAACGGCAGGAAGGTGGGGCTCTGCACCAGGAGGTCGGCGGTGAACTGGTCATCCACGACGTCGTCGACGGACGCGTTGAGCGACGCGGCGAGGACGCCGATGGTCGAGACGAGCGCCAGGCCGATCATCAGGGCCGACGCCGTCGCTCCGGTCCGACGCGGGTCGCGCAGCGCGTTCTCACCGGCCAGGCGTCCGGCGGCGCCGAAGAGCGCGGCGAAGAGGGTGCGACAGGCCGCCAGCACCGGCTTGCCGATCACCGGGCTGAGGGCCGCGACGGTCAGGATCCACAGGACCGCTCCGACGCCGATCCACAGCGCGTCCGAGTCGCGCACGCCGTACGCCGCGAAGCCGGCACCGATCGCGAGGACCGCGCTGCCGACGATCACCCGGCGGCGCAGCGACGAGCGCTCCGGCGTCGTGTCGGCACGCATGGCGGCGACCGGCGGGACCCGGCCGGCCCGTCGGGCGGGCAGGTAGGCCGCGACCATGGTGACGACGATGCCGACGGCATAGCTGGTGAGCACGGTGTCCCCGGTCAGGTCGAGCGCCCGCCCGGCGATGTCGAGGCCGAAGGACCGGAACATCGCGGCGAGGCCACGGGCCAGCAGGAGGCCGAGTCCGATCGCCAGGGTGGAGGACACCAGCGAGAGCACGAACGCCTCGACCAGCACCGACCGGGTGACCTGGCTCCGGGACGAGCCGAGGGCGCGGAGCAGGGCCAGCTCGCGGGTCCGCTGGGCCACCAGGATCGAGAAGGTGTTGACGATGATGAACCCGCCGACGAGGACGGCGATGATGGCGAACACGGTGAGGAAGATCGTGATGACGTCGAGGAAGCCACCGACGGCGTCCTGCGAGTCCTTGGCGACCTTGGTGCCGGTGACGGCCTCGAAGCCGGGCGGCAGCACCCGGTCCGCCGCCGCGGCGAGCTCCTTCTGGGTGACCCCGTCGGCCGCGGTCAGGCTGATCCGGTTGAAGACGTCGCGGCCCTGGTAGAAGATCTCCTGCGCCTCGTGGGTCGAGAGGATCAGCAGGGTCGCGCCCGCCGTGCCACCGCCGTTGAACTCGGCGATCCCGACCAGCCGTGCCGTACGGCTGAGCTCGCCGAACGGCGCGAGCAGCTTGACCTCGTCACCGATGTCGTAGCCGCCCGACTCGGCGGCCCGCTGGTCCAGGACGACCTCGCCGTCGGCGGTGGGCCAGCGCCCCTTCTGGAGGAGGAGGGCCTGCTCACCCCGCATGTTGGGGCCGTCGTGGTAGTTGAACGAGAGCGTCGGGGCACCGGTGCCGCCGACCAGCGTGCCGTCGCTGGCCAGCAGGTTGAGGCCGGCGCCGGCGACATCGCCGTCCGCGCGCGCCACCTCCGGCAACGCGGCGAGGCTCGCCACCACCTCGGGGGTCATCGCCTGGGCCGACTGACCGCCGACCCCGCCGCTGAACTCGTCGGTGTCCTGGGCGCGGACGACGCCGTCGGGGGTGGAGCCGTTGATGATGCCGTCGAAGGTCGCGGACAGCGCGTTGCTGAAGACGAGCACGCCGGCCAGGAAGGCCACGCCGAGCACGATCGCCAGGCCGCTCATCAGCAACCGGACCTTGCGCGCGAGGAGCGTGCGCAGGGTCAGACGCAGCATCTCAGGCCTGCCCGCGCACGGCAGCCGCCTGCAGCGCGGTCATGTGCTCGAGGATCTGCTCCCGGTCGGGGGTCCGGATCTCGTCGACGATCCGGCCGTCGGCCAGGAAGACGACGCGGTCGCAGTACGACGCCGCGACCGGGTCGTGCGTCACCATCACGATGGTCTGGTCGAACTCGTCGACGCTGCGCCGCAGGAAGCCGAGGACCTCGGCGCCCGACGTGCTGTCGAGGTTCCCGGTCGGCTCGTCGGCGAACACGATCGACGGCTTGCTCACCAGCGCCCGGGCGCAGGCGACGCGCTGCTGCTGACCGCCCGACATCTGGGAGGGCCGGTGGGTGAGCCGGTCGCGCAGGCCCACGGTGTCGACGACGGTGTCGAACCACTCCCGGTCGGCGCCTCCGAACGAGCCGCGCCGGCCCGCCAGGTAGAGCGGCAGGAGGATGTTCTCCCGCGCGGTGAGCGTCGGCACCAGGTTGAACGCCTGGAAGACGAAGCCGATCTGCTCGCGTCGCAGCGTGGTGAGCGCCTTGTCGCGCAGCCCGGACAGGGTCACGTCGCCGATCTGGACGTCGCCCGACGTCGGCGTGTCGAGGGCGGCGAGACAGTGCATGAGCGTCGACTTGCCCGACCCGGAGGGGCCCATGATCGCCGTGAACTCCCGGGCCGCGATGTCGAGGGAGACCCCGTCGAGGGCCCGGACCTCGGAGTCGCCCGCGCCGTAGCGCTTGTGGAGGTCGATGGCGCGGGCGGCGACTGCTTGCATGCCCCTCACCCTAGGAGATCCCGCCCACAGGTGGCGGCGTCGCGAGCGTCACGAGGCGCGTGCGATGGCAAGGCGCGGACGCGAAGGCATGCTGGGCGCACGTCGAGCGGCCGCAACGCCGCCAGTGTGCGTGCGTCGCGGCGCGCAGCAGGCGACACCTGTGGGCGGGATCTCTAGGCTGGGGACCATGGCTGAGGCACGCTTCGTGGGGGCGATCGACCAAGGTACGACGAGCACCCGCTTCATGGTCTTCGACCACGACGGCACCGAGATCGCCCGGCACCAGCTCGAGCACCAGCAGATCCTGCCGCGGGCGGGCTGGGTCGAGCACAACCCGGTCGAGATCTGGGAGCGCACCTCCGCGGTCGTGCAGACCGCGCTCGGCAAGGCCCGACTCGGCGTCGAGGACCTGGCGGCGATCGGCATCACCAACCAGCGGGAGACGACGATCGTGTGGGACCGCCGCACGGGACGTCCGCTCCACAACGCGATCGTGTGGCAGGACACCCGGACCGACGCGATCGCCGCGGCCCTGGACCGCGACGGTCGCGGCGACGTGATCCGCCACCGCGCCGGACTGCCTCCGGCGACGTACTTCTCCGGCGGCAAGCTGCAGTGGATCCTCGAGAGCGTCCCCGGCGCGCGCGACGCCGCCGAGCGCGGCGACGTGCTCTTCGGCACGTCCGACACGTGGGTCCTGTGGAACCTCACCGGCGGCCCGGACGGCGGCGTGCACGTCACCGACGTGACCAACGCCGGCCGGACCATGCTGATGGATCTCGAGACCCTCGACTGGGACGAGGAGCTGCTGGGCTTCTTCGGCGTGCCCCGGGCGATGCTGCCCGAGATCCGGGAGTCGTCCGCGACCACGCCGTACGGCCTCACCCGCAGCCGGGGTCCCTTCGGCGGCGAGGTGCCGATCACCGGCATCCTCGGTGACCAGCAGGCCGCCACCGTCGGTCAGGTCTGCTTCGCCCCGGGCGAGGCGAAGAACACCTACGGCACCGGCAACTTCATGCTGCTCAACACCGGCACCGAGATCGTCCGCTCGAGAGCGGGACTGCTGACCACGCCGGCCTACCGGCTGGGCGACGAGCCGTGCGTCTACGCGCTGGAGGGATCGATCGCCGTCACCGGGTCGGCCGTGCAGTGGCTGCGCGACCAGCTCGGCATCATCAGCGGCGCGGCGGAGTCGGAGTCCCTGGCCCGGCAGGTCGACGACAACGGAGGCGTCTACTTCGTGCCCGCCTTCTCGGGGCTGTTCGCGCCCTACTGGCGCTCCGACGCCCGCGGCGCGATCGTCGGCCTCTCGCGCTTCAACACCAACGCCCACGTCGCGCGCGCGACCCTCGAGGCGATCTGCTACCAGTCCCGGGACGTGATCGAGGCGATGTCGGCGGACTCCGGAGTCGAGCTGGAGGTGCTCAAGGTGGACGGCGGCGTCACCCTCAACGACCTGTGCATGCAGATCCAGGCCGACGTGCTCGGCGTACCGGTGTCGCGGCCGGTGGTGCCGGAGACCACGGCCCTGGGCGCGGCCTACGCCGCCGGGCTGTCGGTGGGCTACTGGCGCGACACCGACGAGCTCCGGCAGAACTGGCGTGAGGACACCCGCTGGGAGCCGCACTGGGACGAGGAACGCCGGGAGGCGGGCTATGCCCAGTGGAAGAAGGCCGTGCAACGCACGCTGGACTGGGTGGAGGTGGCAGGCCGATGAATCCCGCAGCGCTCTCGCCCCGCGCCCGCAGCGCCGCGCTCAAGCGGCTGGCCGCCCAGCACCTCGACGTCCTGGTCATCGGTGGCGGCGTGGTCGGCTCCGGCGCGGCCCTCGACGCCGCGACCCGCGGCCTCTCCGTGGGCCTGGTCGAGGCACGCGACTTCGCGTCCGGCACCTCGAGCCGCAGCTCCAAGCTCGTCCACGGTGGCCTGCGCTACCTCGAGATGCTCGACTTCCGGCTGGTCGCCGAGGCGCTCAAGGAGCGCGGCCTGCTCATGCAGCGGCTGGCCCCGCACCTGGTGCGCCCGGTGCCCTTCCTCTACCCGCTCACCGGACTGGGCTGGGAGCGCTGGTACGCCGGCACCGGCGTCGCGATGTACGACGCCCTGTCCAAGGCCAGCGGCTACGGCGACGGCATGCCGGTCCACAAGCACCTCACCCGCCGCGGCGCCCGCAAGGCGTTCCCGTCCCTGCGCAAGGACGCGCTCGTCGGCGCGATCCGCTACTACGACGCCCAGGTCGACGACGCCCGTCACACCATGTTCCTCGCGCGCACCGCAGCGACGTACGGCGCCGCGGTGGCCTCCCGCACCCGCGTGCTCGGGCTGATCAAGGAGAGCGAGCGCGTCGTCGGCGCCGAGGTCGTCGACCTCGAGACCGGCCACCGCTTCGAGATCCGCGCCTCCCAGGTGATCAACGCGACCGGGGTGTGGACCGACGAGACGCAGGCCATGGCGCGCGAGCGCGGGCAGTTCAAGGTCCGGGCCAGCAAGGGCATCCACCTCGTCGTGCCGCGCGACCGGATCCGCGGCGAGACCGGGCTGATCCTGCGCACGGAGAAGTCCGTGCTCTTCGTGATCCCGTGGAAGCGGCACTGGATCATCGGCACCACCGACACCGACTGGGAACTCTCCAAGGACCACCCGGCGGCCAGCAGCAGCGACATCGACTACCTCCTCGAGCACGTCAACCGGGTGCTCGAGGTGCCGCTGACCCGCGACGACGTCGAGGGCGTGTACGCCGGTCTTCGCCCGCTCCTCGCCGGCGAGTCCGAGGCGACCTCGAAGCTCTCCCGCGAGCATGCCGTGGCGCACAGCGTGCCCGGCCTGGTCGTCGTCGCGGGCGGGAAGTACACGACCTACCGGGTGATGGCCGCCGACGCCGTCGACGAGGCGGTCCACGGCCTGGAGACCGTGCTGGGCCGCAAGGTGGGGGAGTGCGTGACGGAGCGGGTGCCGCTCGTCGGCGCCGACGGCTACCAGGCGCTGTGGAACCAGCGTCGCGCGCTGGCCACGCAGTCCGGGCTGGCGATCAACCGGGTGGAGCACCTGCTGGAGCGCTACGGGTCGCTGGTACTGGAGGTCCTCGACCTGATCGCCGCCGAGCCCGACCTCCGCGAGCCGCTGCCTGGCGCCGAGGACTACCTGATGGCCGAGGCGGTCTATGCGGTCACCCACGAGGGCGCGCGGCACCTCGACGACATCCTGACCCGGCGGCTGCGGGTCTCCTTCGAGACCTTCGACCGGGGAGCCGCGGCGGCGCCGTACGTCGCCGACCTGGTCCGCGGACACCTGCGCTGGGACTCCGACCAGCACGCCCGGGAGCTCCAGCACTACCTCAAGCGGGTCGAGGCCGAGCGCGAGAGCCAGCGGCAGCCCGACGACCACACGGCCGACGCCGCGCGCAAGGGCGCACCCGACGTCGTACCGGTGTCCCGGATCGCCGAAGAGATCGAGTCGATGGAGACCTCCTGATGGACCTGCAGCTGAAGGACCGCGTCTACCTGCTCACGGGTGCCACCCGTGGCCTGGGCCGCGCCACCGCCGAGGCGCTCGTCGCCGACGGCGCGCGCGTCGTCGTCTCGGGACGCAAGGCGGCGTCGGTCGACGCGGCCGTCGCCGCCCTCGGCGGACCCGAGCACGCCCGCGGCGTGGTGGCCGACAACGCCGACCCCGGCACGCCGGCCGCGCTGATCGACGCCGCCCGAGGTGCCTGGGGCCGGGTCGACGGCGTACTGATCAGCGTCGGCGGACCACCACCGGGGCTGATCACCGAGATGAGCGACGAACAGTGGACCGCCGCGTTCGGCTCGGTCTTCCTGGGCGCGGTCCGCCTGGCTCGCGAGGTCGGCGCGGTGCTGGGCGACGGCGGCTCGATCGCGTTCGTCCTGTCGACCAGTGTGCGCGAGCCGATCCTCGACCTCGCCATCTCCAACGGCCTGCGCCCCGGTCTGGCGATGGCGGCCAAGACGCTCGCCGACGAGCTCGGTCCCCGCGGCATCCGGGTCAACGGCGTGCTGCCCGGTCGGGTCGGCACCGAGCGGATCATCGAGCTCGACTCCGCCCAGGGCGACCCCGACGCCGCGCGGGCGAGGGCGACGGCGCGGATCCCGCTGCGGCGCTACGGCCGGCCGGAGGAGTTCGGCCGGGTGGCGGCGTTCGTGCTGTCACCCGCGGCGTCGTACCTGTCCGGGGTGATGCTGCCCGTCGACGGCGGGTCGCTCCGGGCGCTCTGACGCGAGAACGGTCCGCCGGACCGGCGGGTGGCGCCGACCCGCTGGCCGCGCGGTCCGAGCCGGCGCTCGTCCCAGGCGAGGTAGAGGAAGCCGCCGAACGCGAGGATGCCGAAGAACCACCACTGCAGCCCGTAGAAGAAGTGCGGACCCTCGTCGAGCTCGGGCAGCTGCACCGGCGCGAGCTCCTCGTCGGCCGCCGGGTCCTCGGCCTTGAGGGCGACGAAGCCGGTGTAGACCTCGCGGCCGATCGCGTCGCCGATCGGCCCGCTGGCGATCGCCCGGGTCGAGTGGTCGTCGACGTCGGTGCTCCTCCCCGTGCCGTCGGCCCGGACCCAGCCGGTGATGGTCACCTCGCCCGCCGGCGGCGCGGGCAGGTCCATCCCCTTGATCACGGGGTCGTCGGTGCCGAACCAGCCCCGGTCCACCAGGAGCGTCGTACCGGCCGTCGTGACGAGCGGTACGACGACCTCGACGCCCGGGTAGCTGTTGCGGGTGCGGTAGCGGACCACGACGGTGTCGTCCCTGTCGTACTCACCGGTGGCGGTGATGACACGCCATTCGTCGTCCTCGCTGACCTTCCGCCCCGGGGCCAGCACCTCGCTGACGTCGGCCGGCGCGCGGTCCTCGTTGGCCCGCACGACGGCATTGCGGTCCTTGCGATCCTCGAGCCGGCCGAACTGCCACTCGCCCAGCCACCAGGTCGCCCAGCCGACGACGATGATCGCCACGAAGAACAGGACCCAGCGGCGACTGAGCAGGAATCGCCACGAGGACAGCCAGGAGAACACGGGACAACGGTAGCCACGACCCCGGCGTGCCTAGACTGATGGGGTGCAGCCTCTCCTCGACCAGCACGGACGGACCGCGACCGACCTACGGGTGTCGCTCACCGACCGCTGCAACCTGCGCTGCACCTACTGCATGCCGCCCGAGGGGCTCGACTGGCTGCCGAGCGACGACCAGCTCTCCGACGACGAGGTCGTCCGCCTGATCGGCGTCGCGGTCCAGAGGCTCGGTGTCCGCGAGGTCCGGTTCACCGGCGGCGAGCCGCTCGTGCGCCGCGGCCTGGTCGACATCGTGCGGCGGGTGCGCGCGCTCGACGCCGGCGTCGAGATGTCGATCACCACCAACGCGCTCGGACTGGCCCGCACCGCGCAGGCGCTGGCCGAGGCCGGACTGAGCCGCGCGAACGTCAGCCTCGACACGGTCCGCAGCGACACCTTCCACGAGATCACCCGCCGCGACCGCTTCACCGACGTGGTCGAGGGCCTCGCCGCGGCCGAGGCGGCCGGCCTGGGCCCGGTGAAGGTCAACGCCGTCCTCCTGCGCGGCGTCAACGACGACCAGGCCCCCGAGCTGCTGGCCTGGTGCCTGGAGCGCGGCTACCACCTGCGCTTCATCGAGCAGATGCCGCTCGACGCCCAGCACGGCTGGCACCGCGACGCGATGGTGACCGCCGACGAGATCCTGGCGTCGCTGTCCGCCGCCTTCCGGCTCTCCCCGGCGGCCGAGCCCCGGGGGAGCGCCCCCGCCGAGCTCTTCGCCGTCGACGGCGGCCCGGCGACCGTCGGCGTGATCGCCTCGGTCACCCGTCCGTTCTGCGGTGACTGCGACCGGGTCCGCCTCACCGCCGACGGCCAGGTCCGCAACTGCCTCTTCGCCCGCTCCGAGTCCGACCTGCGCGTCGCCATGCGCTCCGGCGCCAGCGATGACGAGCTCGCCGAGCGCTGGCGCGCCGCGATGTGGGGCAAGCTGCCCGGTCACGGCATCGACGACCCGACGTTCCTGCAGCCCGACCGCCCGATGTCCGCCATTGGTGGTTGAGTCGTCGCCTCTGACCCCTTGAGTCGTCGCCTCTGACCGGTCCAGTCGTCGGTTCCGACCGGTCCCGTCACCACTTCGGCCAGCGACGGTTGGAGTACGTCGCCGCGAGTGCCTGCTCCACGCTCCGGATCCACCGGTCCCTCGCCGGGCCGGTGAAGTCGCCACGCTTGACGACGATCACCGTCCACCCGTTGTCCCGTAGCCAGCGGCGGCGCTCCCGGTCGCTGGCCCGCTGCGCCTCGGTCAGGTCGTGGAACTCCTCGCCGTCGTACTCCACGCAGACGCGGGCCGACGGATAGGCGAAGTCGAGGCGATAGGTCGGCACCCCGTTCACCTCGATCCACCACTGCGGCTCCGGTCTCGGGAGTCCTTCGTCGTGGAGCTCCAACAGGACCCATGCCTCGCGGTGCGACTCGACGCGCGGATCCACGAGTGCCGCGAGCTCACGACACTGGACGACCCCACGACGCCGCCGGAACCGCTGCACCTCGCGCAACAGGTCCGCGCGGGTGAGTCCGTGCTGGCGGGCGAGCAGGCACATCGCTGCGAAGGCCTCACGGCGCCGTAGGTGGCAGCCGAGATCGAGGGAGGTGCGCAGGGGCGAGGTCACCCGCAGACCGCGCAGCTCGACGATGTCGCTCGGCAGGAGATCACGCTCTCGACCGTCGAGCTCGCACCGTCGGGTCGCGCGGTGCCCCCGCAAGGAGCAGGTCTCGATGGGTGGGCGCACCTCGCTCTCGCCGGAGGGGTAGAGGTCCACGCCGTGGACCCAGGCAGCAGTCCGGTCGACCACGATCTGGTCTGCCGCGACCGAGCATCGGACGGCCAGGACACGCAGCGCGATCGAGTCGAAGGAGTCGGTACGGCGATAGGTGCCGCGGCCGATCCGGGTGAGCAGTCCGGCGGCCAGGGCGCGTCGGATGCGTGAGTGGGTCAGGCCGTGCGACTCGGCGTCGCGAACGTGGAACGGGGCTGTCGGGAAGTCATCGATCTCCATCCCTCGACGATGGTGCGGATCGGGCGTCGGCCGGGGGCGAGGCGGCGGGGCCTGTGGAGGGGAGCCGCCGGCGCCGTACCTGTGGAGGGCGGAGAGACGTCCGTGAGACCAGAGTGACGAGTCGAGGGGTCAGAACTGACGAGTCGAGGGGTCAGAACCGACGAGTCGAGGGGTCAGAACCGACGACTCAACGGTGCGGGACCGTCTCCTTCAGGAAGCCGCGCGCGCCGAGGAACGTCTCGAGCGACTCCCGGTGGCCCTCGCAGGCAAGCCAGGTCTTGCGGCGCTCGGGGGTGTGGATCTTGGGGTTGTTCCACAGCAGCTGCCAGGTGGCCGGCTCACGACAGCCCCGGGCCGAGCAGATATCAGGCTCCATGCCCGCCGTGCCCGCCGTGCTCACCTTGCCCACCCGGCTCACCGTGCTCGTTCTGCCCGCCTGGGGCAGCCTGCCCGAGCTGGCGCTGGGCGTCGCCGCCGCCGGTGAGGGGGAGTGACGTGGCACGGCTGTCCTCGGCGTTGGCCATCACCACCGCGACGTAGGGGAGGATGATCGCCCCCGCGATCAGGATCGGCCACAGCCAGTGGATGCCGGCCGCGCCGGTGATCGCCGCACCGATGAAGCAGAGGGTGCGGATCGTCATCGCGATGACGTACTTCTTCTGCCGCCGGGCCAGGTCGTCCTGAGGGCTGGAGCCGGCCGTGGTGATGCGGATGGCGTCCATGCGCTCAGCGTACGCCGGTGCGGTGCTGAGTACGCTGCTGGCATGTCGAACCGCACCTACCGCGTCAGTGAGATCGTCGGCACCTCCCCGGAGGGCATCGACCAGGCCGTCCGCAACGGTGTCGAGCGTGCCGGCCAGACCCTCCGTCACCTCGACTGGTTCGAGGTCACCCAGGTCCGCGGCCAGATCAAGGACGGCACCGTCGAGCACTTCCAGGTCACCATGAAGATCGGCTTCCGGCTCGAGGATGACGAGTGACCTTGTAGGGGTCCTACAACACGGAGACGGGAACTTGGTGCCTGCCGCCGGTGAGGCCGCTACACCTGCCCCACTAGCGTCACGAGGTGTGAACCCACCACGCTCCGTCCTCGTCACCGGAGGCAACCGCGGCATCGGCCGCGCGATCGCCGAGGCCTTCATCGCCGCGGGCGACAAGGTCGCCGTCACGACCCGGAGCGGAGGCGGGCCCGCGGGCGCCCTCGAGCTCAAGGCCGACATCACCGACCCGGCCGCCGTCGAGGCGGCCTTCGCCGCTGCGGAGGAGGCGCACGGGCCGGTCGAGATCCTCGTCGCCAACGCGGGCATCACCAAGGACACCCTGGTGCTGCGCATGTCCGAGGACGACTGGTCGTCGGTCATCGACACCAACCTGACCGCGTCCTTCCGGCTGGCCAAGCGGGCCGCCAAGGGCATGCTGCGCCAGCGG
Organism: Nocardioides carbamazepini; assembly: GCF_024614185.1. Lineage (GTDB taxonomy): Bacteria > Actinomycetota > Actinomycetes > Propionibacteriales > Nocardioidaceae > Nocardioides > Nocardioides carbamazepini. The sequence continues at coordinate 70,361 of NZ_JAHTLF010000015.1, read as the reverse complement.
AAGGGCCGGATCATCTTCATCTCCAGCGTGGTGGGCCTGCTCGGCTCGCCCGGCCAGGTCAACTACGCCGCCTCGAAGGCCGGGCTGGTCGGCATGGCGCGCTCGCTGGCGCGCGAGCTCGGTCCCCGCTCGATCACGGCCAACGTCGTGGCACCCGGGTACGTCGACACCGACATGACCGCGGTGCTGACCGATGAGCAGAAGGAAGGGATCCGCAGCCAGGTCCCGCTGGGCCGGTACGCCGACCCGAAGGAGGTCGCCGGGGCGGTGCTGTGGCTCGCCAGCCCCGAGGCGGCGTACGTGACCGGCGCGGTGATCCCCGTGGACGGCGGACTGGGAATGGGGCACTGACCATGAGCGGAATCCTTGCTGGCAAGAACATCCTCGTCGCGGGCGTCACCCTCGACACCTCGATCGGGTTCGCGGTCGCGAAGTTCGCCCAGGAGCAGGGCGCGACCGTCCTGGTCTCCAACTTCGGCCAGGCGCTGCGGATCACCCGCCGCATCGTCAAGCGGCTCCCCGAGCTGCCGGCTGTCATCGAGCTCGACGTCACCGACGCCGAGCACCTGGCCGCGCTCCCGGACGCCGTCCGCGAGGCGCTCGGCGCGGACGCCACGCTCGACGGTGTCGTCCACTCGATCGCCTACGGCAACCCGGAGACGCTGCTCGGCGGCAAGTTCCTCGAGGGACCGTGGGACGACGTCGCCCAGGCGGTCCAGGTCTCGGCCTACTCCCTCAAGTCCCTCGCCGTCGCCTGCCGGCCGCTGATGGGCAACGGCGGCTCGGTGGTCGGACTCACCTTCGACGCCAGCGTCGCCTGGCCGGTCTACGACTGGATGGGTGTCGCCAAGGCCGGCCTGGAGTCGTGCGCCCGCTACCTCGCCCGCGACCTCGGTGGCGACGGGATCCGGGTCAACCTGGTCTCCGCCGGCCCGCTGCGCACCTTGGCCGCCAAGGCGATCCCGGGATTCGGGGACCTCGAGGCGATGTGGACCACGCGTGCACCGCTCGGCTGGGACAACACCGACCAGGAGCCCACCGCCAAGGCGGTCTGCGCGCTGTTGTCGGACCTGTTCCCCGCCACCACGGGCGAGATCGTGCACGTCGACGGCGGCTTCCACGCGATGGGTGCCTGAGGGGCCTAGCCGGGCCTAGCCGGTACGACGCAACCACCGCCGCGCCCCGGCGGTCATCAGCGCCCACACCGTGAGCACGATCGCGATCTCCTCGAGGACGTACCACGGCCACGGTCCGAGGAGGTCCAGGATCGAGCGACCCGGCTTGCGCATCAGATAGCCGTAGTTGGTGTCCGCGACCAGGTTGAAGACGTACGTCGCCGCGGCCCACACCAGGGTCGTGGCGACGGCCGCGCCGTAGTCGCGCCACCGGGGGACCAGCCGCAGCCCCGCCACGAGGTAGACCGCCGCGAGCACGATCAGCAGATGGAGCGCCCAGAACGCGAAGTAGCGCGGGTGGGGCAGGTCCTCGTTCAGCGAGGGCGTCAGGACGCCCTGCACGGTCAGGGTCAGTCCCCAGAAGAAGGTGAGGGCCACCGGGAACGGCCGGTGGGTCCACAGCGCCCAGGTCGCCGCGATCCAGGCCAGGTCGCACAGGTGCAGGGGCAGGGTCACGCCCAGCTCGAAGTTGAACGCCAGGTCGATGATCTGGAAGGGCACTGTCACGAGGGGGATCAGGAACGCCCAGGTCCGGCTGAACCGGGTCGGGCCGTCGTACGTCGCGTGTCGGCGGCCCAGCAGCACGGCGACCACCAGCCCGACGGCGAACACCGCGAGCGGGACCAGGTGTGTCGTCCCGTACTGCGTCACGACTCCCAGCCTCCCCTACGATGGCGGCGTGGAGAAGCAACGGCTGCTCGTCGTCGTCCGTCACGCCAAGGCCGAGCAGTTCGCCCCCTCCGACGTCGAGCGCGTGCTGAGCGTCCGGGGCCGGGCCGACGGGCACGCCCTCGGGCAGTGGCTCGCGGAGCGGGGCATCGCCCCGGACGTCGCCTACGTGTCCTACGCCGCGCGGACCCGCGAGACGTGGGACGCCGTGTCGGCGGGCGCCGGCTGGGACCTCGCGCCGACCATCGACGGCAGCCTCTACGGGACCGACGAGAACGGTGTGCTGGAGCTGGTGCACGCCACCCCCGCTGAGGCGGGAACCGTCGTCGTGGTGGGCCACAACCCCACGATGGCGATGCTCGTGCAGCTTCTCGACGACGGCGACGGTGCCGCGTCCGGAGAGGTCCAGCTCGGCACCTTCCCGACCGCGGCCGCGGCGGTCTTCGCGATCGACGGGCAGTGGGACGATGCGACCCCGGCGGGATGCCGGCTGCAGGCCTACCACGTCGGCCGCGCCTGACGGCGCCCGACTACTCAGACGGCGACCGACTGCTCCGACTGCTCAGACTGCTCAGACGACCGGCGGCGCCGGCGTCACGATCCCGACCGCGGCGTCGGCCGCCTCGATCTCCTCGCGGGTGATGCCGAGCAGATACATGATCGCGTCCAGGTAGGGCACGTTCAGTGCCGTGTCGGCAGCCTCGCGGACCACCGCCCGGGCGTTGTAGGCGATGCCGAGGCCCGCGGCGGCGAGCATGTCGAGGTCGTTGGCGCCGTCGCCGATGGCGATGGTCGCGTCCTCGGGCACGCCGAGGTCGGCGGCGAACTCACGCAGGGCCTGCGCCTTGCCGGCCCGGTCGACGACAGCGCCGACGACCTCGCCGGTGAGCTTGCCGTCGACGATCTCCAGGGTGTTGGCCCGGGACCGGTGGATGCCGAGGTCGACGGCCAGCCGGTCGGTGATCTGGCTGAAGCCGCCCGACACGATCGCGAACCGGTAGCCGAGCCGGCGCAGGGTGCGCACCATGGTGCGCGCGCCGGGGTTGACCACGATGGCGTCGTACACCTGGTCGAGGACGGAGGCGTCGAGTCCGGCGAGCAGCTTGACCCGCGCCCGCAGGGACTGCTCGAAGTCCAGCTCACCGCGCATCGCCCGCTCGGTGACGTCGGCCACCTCGGGGCCGAAGCCGGCGTGCTGGGCGAGCATCTCGATCACCTCGCCCTGGATCAGGGTCGAGTCGACGTCCATCACGATCAGCCGGACGCCGTGCCGCAGCAGGTCGGCGGGCTGCACGGCGACGTCGATCCCGTGGGCCGCGGCGTCGCCGGCGAGGAGCTGGCGCAGCCGGTCGGGGCGGGCGCCCGACACGTCGAGCTCGATCGCGGTCACGGGATAGCGCGCCATCCGCTCGATCCGGTCGATGTTGCCGCCGCAGTCCGCGATCCGGCCCGCGATCGCCGCCATCGCGGACGCCTTCAGCGGCGCGCCGATGACGGTGACATGGGCCCGGTCGCGGTGGCGGGACCGGTTGTCTCCCGACCCCTTCTCGACGTCGACGGTCATGCCGAGCGCCTCCATGCTGGCCGCGAGCTGACGCCGCAGCCGCTTGCGGTCGCGCGGCGCGGTGACCAGCACGCCGAGCACGAGGCGTCCGCGCATCAGGATCTGCTCGAGGTCGACGACACTGACTCCGGAGCCGGCGAGGCTCTCCAGCACCGCGGAGGTGACGCCGGGGCGGTCGGCGCCGGTGACGGTGATCAGGAGCGTGTCGTCCGCTGCATCGTGAGGGCTCATGGCGGGGTGCAGGCTATCGCTGTCGGGTGTCGTCGGAGGGCGGCGGCCAGCCGTCGGGCGAGCATGCGGCCGTCAGGGCGTGCCGGGCGGCGCGTTCCAGCGGCTCCAGGGTGTCCCGGCGGGCCGCGGCGTCACCGGCCGACAGGGCGCCGCCGTCGTCGCGCAGCGCCAGCTCGACCACCGCCTCGAGATGCAGGGCCCGACTGGCGAGGTCGACGCACCGACCGGGCGTTCCCGGGGGAGCGGCGACAGGGACGCCGGCGCGCAGGTCGTGCAGCTCGTCGGCGACCAGCGGCTGCCACCGGGCGACGTCGAGGCCGGCCAGCACGTTCGCGGCGGTCAGCAGAGCAGCCCGCAGCCGCCGGTCCGCGTCGCCGACGTCCGGAGGCGGCCGGCGCGCGGCGGGCAGCACCGTCCACTCGACGGCCCGGCCCACCTGCCGGGGGACCAGGGCGGAGCCCGGCAGCAGCACCACCTCGCCGGCCTCGATCGCCGCGGTCGTCAGCTCCCGCGGACCCCGCAGGCCGGCGGGGTCGCCCGGCGCCGGGAACGCGGCCGCGACGCCGTCGGCCCCGTGGTTGCGGGCCGCGGCGAGCTCGAGCAGCAGCGACGAGGGTCCGTCCGGGGAGCTGACGACGTGGCTCACGTCGTCGCCGCGCACGGCGTCCACGACCTCGTCGGGACCGAGTCGCCCCCGCAGCCAGGCCGTTCCCCACCAGGCCAGCCGGGCGGATACGGGGAGCGCGCTCACCCGCCGACCCTACTGGCCCGGCTGGATAGGGTGACCCCCATGTCCGCCGTGCTCGAACTCGCCGAGGTGACCGTACGACGAGGGCAGTCCACCTTGCTCGACCGCGTCAGCTGGGTCGTCCGCGAGGGCGAGCGGTGGGTCCTGCTCGGGGCCAACGGCGCCGGCAAGACGACGTTGATGCAGATCGCCGGTGCCCAGCTGCACCCCACCTCCGGCGCCGTCGGGCTGCTCGGCGAGCTGCTCGGCACCGTCGACATCTTCGAGCTGCGCCCCCGGATCGGCGTCTCCAGCGCCGCGGTCGCCGAGCAGATCCCGCGCAACGAGACCGTGCGCGACCTCGTGGTGACGGCGTCGTACGCCGTGCTCGGCCGGTGGCGCGAGGAGTACGACGCCGTCGACCACGCCCGCGCCGACGCGCTCCTGCGCGAGGTGGGCGTGGCCTCGCTCGCCGAACGCACCTACGGCACCCTCAGCGAGGGGGAGCGCAAGCGGGTCCAGATCGCCCGTGCGCTGATGACCGACCCGGAGCTGCTGCTGCTCGACGAGCCCGCCGCGGGTCTCGACCTGGGTGGCCGGGAGGACCTGGTCTCGACCCTGTCGGTCCTCGCCCACGACCCGCTGTCGCCGGCGACCGTGCTGGTCTCGCACCACGTGGAGGAGATCCCGCCGGGCTTCACCCACGTGATGATGCTGCGCGCGGGCCGGGTCGTCGCGCAGGGACCGCTCGAGGACACGCTCACCCCCGAGGCACTGTCGGCCACCTTCGGGATGCCCCTGGTCCTCGAGCACCACGACGGGCGCTACGCCGCCCGCCGCAAGCAGCACCACCGGGGCTAGCGGGAAGCCCTCTCAACTACAGTGCGGGCATGGACTGGCTCCGGGAGCACCTGTGGGAGGCCTGGCTGGGCACCGCCTTCGTGCTGGCCCTCGCCGAGCTGCTGAGCCTGGACCTGTTCCTGCTCATGCTGGCCGGTGGCGCGGTGGCCGGTGTGCTGACCGCGTTCGTCACCGACAACATCGTCCTCCAGGTGCTCGTCGCCTCGGCCGTGTCCGTCCTCCTGCTCGCCGCGGTCCGCCCGCCGCTCGTCCGCCGCCTCCACGGCGGCCCCGACCTGGTGCTCGGCCCGGCGAGCCTGGTGGGCAGCCGCGGCATCGTCACCGAGCCCGTCGCCGAGCATCGGCCCGGGCGGGTGAAGATCGGCGGCGAGTCCTGGCTCGCCGTCACGGAGCCGCCCGGCTCCGCCATCGCCGTCGGCGAGACGGTCGAGGTCGTCTCCATCGTCGGCGCCACGGCCCAGGTCCGTCCCGTGTCCGATCCCCGACTCGAGGAGTCCTGACTGATGACCGTCCTGATCCTGCTCGCCCTCCTGCTCCTGCTGGTGATCACCGTGGTCGCGAAGGCGATCCGGATCGTGCCGCAGGCCTACACCGGCATCGTCGAGCGGTTCGGCAAGTACAAGGAGACGCTCCCTGCGGGCCTCAACTTCGTGGTGCCGTTCATCGACAAGGTCCGCTACACCATCGACCTGCGCGAGCAGGTCGTGAGCTTCCCGCCGCAGGCCGCGATCACCGAGGACAACCTGACCGTCGACATCGACACGGTCATCTACTTCCAGGTGACCGACCCGATCGCGGCGACGTACGAGATCTCCAACTACATCCAGGCCATCGAGCAGCTCACCATGACCACGCTGCGCAACGTGGTCGGTGGCATGGACCTCGAGCAGACCCTGACCAGTCGCGAGTCGATCAACAGCGGCCTCTCGGCCGTGCTCGACGAGACCACCGGGCGCTGGGGCATCAAGGTCAAGCGGGTCGAGATCAAGGGCATCGACCCGCCGCCGTCGATCAAGGACGCGATGGAGAAGCAGATGCGGGCCGAGCGGGACAAGCGCGCCTTCATCCTCACCGCCGAGGGCCAGCGCCAGTCCGCGATCCTCACCGCGGAGGGCAACAAGCAGTCGGCCATCCTCAACGCGGAGGGCGAGCGGGAGTCGCAGATCCTGCGCGCCCAGGCCGACCGCGAGGCGCAGATCCTGCGCGCCCAGGGTGAGGGGCAGGCCATCCAGACGGTCTTCCAGGCGATCCACGACGGCCGGCCCGACCAGTCCCTGCTGGCCTACCAGTACCTCCAGATGATGCCGAAGATCGCCGAGGGCGACGCCAACAAGGTGTGGGTGATCCCCTCGGAGATCACCAAGGCACTCGAGGGTCTCGGCTCCTCGATCCACGAGGTCGCCGGCATCCCGAAGGCGACCTCCGGGCCGGCCAAGCGGGTCGACATGGGCCCGCGCGAGCCGGCAGCGCCGGTCACCGGGACGAGCGAGGCCGTCCAGGAGGCGATCGCCGAGGCGGAGAGCGCGGCCCGTCCCGGACAGTCGTCGACCGCGGAGCAGCCCCCTGCGGAGCCGCCGGTGCAGGAGCCTCCCGCGGGGTGACGCTCCTCGAGATCGCGGCGGTGCTCCTGGCGGGCGTCGGCGCGGGCATGATCAACGCGGTGGTCGGATCCGGCACCCTCATCACCTTCCCGACCCTGCTCGCGATCGGCGTTCCTCCCGTCACGGCGAACATGTCCAACAGCCTGGGCCTGGTGCCGGGCTCCATCGCCGGGGCGTTCGGGTACCGACGTGAGCTGGTGGGCCAACGCGGTCGGCTGCTGCGGCTGCTGGCCTTCTCCTCGGTCGGCGGGGTGGTCGGCGCCGTCCTGCTGCTGGTCCTGCCGCCTGGAGCGTTCGAGGCCGTCGTACCCGTGCTGATCCTGCTCGGGATCGTGCTGGTCGTGCTCCAGCCGCGCCTGTCCCGCGCGGTCGCGGCACGCGCCGAACGCCGTGGTGAGCCCGTGTCGGACCCTCCGGATCCGTCGGACGAGAACGGGGCGGGTGCCATCGAGCGCTCGTGGTGGGTGCCACTCGCGGTGCTCGCCACCGGCGTGTACGGCGGCTACTTCGGCGCCGCCCAGGGCGTGCTGCTCATGGGCGTGCTCGGCATCGGCGTCACCGATGCCCTGCAGCGGCTCAACGGCGTGAAGAACGTGCTCGTGGCCGTCGTCAACGCGATCGCCGGGCTCGTGTTCGTCATCGTCGCCGAGCTCGGCTTGTTCGGCGCCGAGGCGAGGGTCGACTGGCTGCTCGTCCTCCTCATCGCCCTCGGCGCGGTGTGCGGCGGCCTGCTCGGCGCCGCCGTGGGGCGTCGGCTGCCGCCGGTCGCCCTGCGGGCCGTGATCGTCGTCGTCGGCCTGGTGGCCGTGGTCACGCTGATCGCGTGATCGGGCTCAGCCGGCCTGCTTGCGCCGGCCGCGTCCGCGGGCGAGTGCGAGCAGACCCGAGCCCACGGCGCCGGCAGCGGCCCCGATGAGCATCCCACTGGCGAGCTTCGTGACATTGCGCTGACCGAGCTCGATGACGCCGTTGGCGAGGTCCGCGCCGTCGACCGCGATGCCGACGACGGTCAGGTTGCGTCGCAGCGCGCCCCGGGACACGAGCGTCACCGCGCCGAGGGCGATCTCGCGTGCGCCGAACATCCGGCCCATGTAGTCGAGCTGCGGATTGCTGGCCGGGTCCAGGCCGAACACGCGGGCGGTGGTCGAGGGCGCGGCGAGGGCGCCGACGCCGATGGCGATGCGGCCGACGGAGAGTCCGGTCACGGGATCGATGTGGAGGGCAACCATGCGCCAGACCTTAGTGCTCGGGCGGGCGGCGGCGTGGGATCCTTCTCGCATGACGACTCCGCCCTCCGGCAACGACCCGTACCAGCCGTACGGCGAGCCGACCGGTCAGCCGCCCTACGGTGGTCAGCCCCAGGGCCAGCCGTACGGCGAGCCGACCGGTCAGCCGCCCTACGGTGGTCAGCCCCAGGGCCAGCCCTACGGCCAGCCGACCGGTCAGCCGCCCTACGGCGGTCAGCCCCAGGGCCAGCCCTACGGCGCGCCCTACGGTCAGCCGACGCCGCCCTTCGGCTACGCCCCACCGCCGGCGACCAACGGCATGGCGATCGCGTCCCTCGTCGTGAGCATCGTGTCGCTCGTGGCCTGCGCCGGCTTCACCGGGTTCGTCGGTGCGATCCTCGGCCACGTCGCCAAGGGGCAGATCAGGCGGACCAACGAGCAGGGCGGCGGTCTGGCGATGGCCGGCATCATCGTCGGCTGGCTCGGCTTCGCGCTGTTCATCGCCATCGTCGTGGGCGTCATCGCGCTCGGCGTCTGGGCCGACAACACGATCGACGACTGCTACACCCGCTCCGACGGCGTCTACCGCTGCGACTGACCGGGCGGCTGCAGGTCAGGCCCGGCGCACGTAGGTCGTCAGCCAGCGCTCGATCTCGTCGTACGCCCGGGCCCGCGGCTCGGCGCGCGAGAGGACCACGTCGTGCACGGCACCGGGTACGGCGACATACGTGACGTGCCGGCCGACGGCGACCGACCACCGCCGGATCTGCTCGACGTCGAGCACGATGTCGGTCGAGAAGACCTCCTCGTCCATGCCGGTCGGGTGCCCGGAGCGGTCCGAGGAGAGCACCAGCACCGGCGCCGGCACGTCGAGACCGGCCTGCAGCCGGGCCTGACCCCGGCGCACCGCACGCAGCCAGCCGAGTCGTACCGGGAACGAGTCGACCGGCTTCCAGGTGAGGTCGAAGTCCCACTCGCCCTGGTGGTCGCGGTGCAGGCTGCGGCCGTAGTAGCCGCTCACGTCGCGGGGGAAGACCTGCAGCGGCCGGCGCCGACCGGCCTGGTCGAGGACCCGGTTCGCCACGGGTGAGCGCATCCATGCCTTGCCCTGCAGGTCCAGCCACGGCGAGTTGAGCAGCAGCCCGGCGAGCTCGGCCGGCCGCCGGTCGTGCGCCCAGAGCGCCACCACGAGCCCGCCCGTGGAATGGCCGGACAGCACGACCTGGCGGTGCCCGTCGCGCACGGTGATCCGCTCCCAGGCAGCATCCAGCTCGGCGAAGTAGTCGGTGAGGTCCGCGACATAGGTCGGCGACTGGTGGGGGAGCAGCGACCGGCCGTACTTGCGCAGGTCGAGGCCGTACATGTCGTGGTCGCGGTCCAGCCACCACTCGCCGTACGCCGCGTGGAAGAAGTAGTCCGAGAACCCGTGCACGTGGAGTGTGGCGTGCCCGGTCGGCCGGCGGGCGGCCCGGTGGACCAGTGTGGCGACGACCTCGCCCTCGAAGTCGTCCGTCAGCGGGATCGTCTCCGCCGTCCACGGCGCACCCAGGATGTCGACGGTCCTCGTGTCGCTCACGTGGGAGAGTCTAGGGACGCCTGGTGGCGGACCGTACGCTGTGCCGATGGACGACGCCGCCGCCTGGGCCCGCCTCCGCGAGCGGCTCCTGTCCCGGGGCCGGATGCCCGCGCTCCCCGACGGCTGGCGCCACCAGTCGGCGATGCTCGCCGCCGAGGGCTACGCGTACGGCGGCGACTTCATCGTCAGCGACCTGCAGGCGTCGACCGGGCGACTGCGCACCGTGCTGGTCGACGTGTGCGGAAGCGGCGAGACGGCGGTGCCGGCCGCGGTCCAGTTCGCCGGCGCACTGGAGAGCCTGATCCGGGTCGTGCCGGCCGACGAGCTGTTGCGCGACGCCAATGCCTACCTGCTGGCCCAGCCGACGGGGGAGAGCATCGCGACGGCAGTGCAGCTCGACCTGGACCTGGCGACGGGGTCCTACCTCATCCGCAGCGCCGGGCACCCGCCCGCTCTCGTGTGGTCGACAGCGACGCGGGAATGGCGGATCGACAACGCACGCGGCACCGCGCTGGGCGCCAGCGAGACGCCGGAGGTCAACGAGAGTGCCGGCGTGCTCGCCGCCGGCGACGCGCTGCTCTTCTACACCGACGGGGTCGTCGAGTCGCGGGCCCTCGACATCGACGCGGGCATCGCCTGGCTGCAACAGGCCGCGCGGGCGTCGTACCTCGCGGGGTGGGAGGGCGCCGCGCGGCGGATCATCGACGGCGTCGAGCGTGGCGACGACGACCGGGCGGTGCTGATCCTGGGTCGCTGCTGACCCGGCACCTCCGGGGGAATATGGTTGACATGTCATCTGTTAGGCGGGTGACAGCACACCGACCACCGAGGAGTGGACCATGCAGATCGGCATCTTCACCGTCGGCGACGTCACCACCGACCCGACCACCGGGCAGACGCCGTCGGAGTACGAGCGGATCAAGGCGACCGTCGCGATCGCGAAGAAGGCCGACGAGATCGGCCTGGACGTGTTCGCCACCGGCGAGCACCACAACCCGCCGTTCGTCGCGTCCAATCCCACCGCGACCCTCGCCTACATCGGCGCCCAGACCGAGAACATCATCCTCTCGACCGCGACGACGCTGATCACGACCACGGACCCGGTGCTCATCGCGGAGGACTACGCGAAGCTGCAGCACCTGACCGACGGCCGCAACGACCTGATGCTGGGCCGCGGCAACACCGGCCCGGTCTATCCCTGGTTCGGCAAGGACATCCGCCAGGGCATCAACCTCGCCGTCGAGAACTACGCGCTGCTCCGCCGGCTGTGGAGCGAGGACGTCGTCGACTGGGAGGGCAGGTTCCGCACCCCGCTGCAGGGCTACACCTCGACCCCGCGACCGTTGGACGGCATCGCGCCGTTCGTGTGGCACGGCTCGATCCGCAGTCCCGAGATCGCGGAGCAGGCGGCCTACTACGGCGACGGCTTCTTCCACAACCACATCTTCTGGCCGGCCGCGCACGCCGCCCAGATGGTCAACCTCTACCGCGAGCGCTTCGAGCACTACGGCCACGGGCGCGCCGACCAGGCGATCGTCGGGCTGGGCGGGCAGATCTTCATGCACAGGAACAGCCAGGAGGCGGTCCGCCGGTTCCGGCCGTACTTCGACAACGCGCCGGTCTACGGGCACGGGCCGTCGCTCGAGGACTTCTCCGAGCACACGCCGCTGACCGTCGGCTCGCCCCAGCAGGTGCTGGAGCGGACGCTGTCGTTCCGCGAGTACGCCGGTCACTACCAGCGCCAGCTGTTCCTCGTCGACCACGCCGGCCTGCCCCTGAAGACGGTCCTCGAGCAGCTCGACCTGCTCGGCGAGATCCTGCCCGACCTGCGCAAGGGGTTCGCCGAGGGGCGCCCCGCGCACGTCCCCGACGCGCCCACCCACGCCTCGCTGATCGCTGCGGCGGGCGGCGCGAAGGACGTCACCGTGCACGCGGAGGACACCATGACCGGCACGACCGACCGTGCCCCGGAGGCCGAGGAGGTCAGCGCATGACGACCCGGATCGTCGTCATCTCCGCGGGGCTGTCCGTCCCGTCCTCGACGCGCCTGCTCGCCGACAAGCTCGGCGACGCCGTCGCGGGGGCGGTGCGCGCCCGCGGCCAGGAGGTCGCCGTCGAGCACGTCGAGCTGCGCCCCCTCGCGCACGCCCTGGCCGACCACCTGCTGACCGGGTTCCCGACCGGGGACCTGGCGCGGGCGATCGAGGCCGTGCGCCACGCCGACGGCCTGGTCGTGGTGACGCCGGTGTTCTCCGCGTCCTACTCCGGCCTGTTCAAGACCTTCTTCGACGTCCTCGAGCCCGGCCTGCTGGACGGGAGGCCGGTCGTCGTCGCGGCCACGGCGGGCACCGCCCGGCACAGCCTCGTCCTCGACCATGCCCTGCGGCCGTTGTTCGCCTACCTGCGCGCGGTCGTCGTACCCACCGGTGTGTTCGCGGCGAGCGAGGACTTCGGTGCCACCGACGACGGCTCGCTCGACAAGCGGGTCGAGCGAGCGGCCGGCGAGCTCGCCGCCCTGCTCGGCGACGGAGCCGGACCGGCGGCGATCGCACCGAGCCGGCGGTCCGTCGAGGACGGGTTCGCCGCCCCGACGCCGTTCGAGCAGCTGCTCCGCGAGGCGAGCGGGGACTCCGTCCACCGACCGTGACAGTGATGGTGGCACGATGGGGATCCCTGCCGTCGTGAGAGGAACACCATGCGCCGCACCGTCTTCGACGAGGACCATGAGTCCTTCCGTCAGACCATCCGCTCGTTCATCGAGGCCGAGGTGGTACCGCACTACCAGGAGTGGTTCGAGGCGGGGATCGTGCCGCGCGACTTCTATCTCAAGCTCGGCGAGCTCGGGACCTTCGGGATCGAGGTCCCCGAGGAGTACGGCGGCGCCGGGATCGAGTCGTTCAAGTTCGCCGCGGTCCAGTACGAGGAGATGTCCCGGGCCGGCGTGAGCTTCGGCGGCTCGAGCACGCACGTCGCGCTGTGCCTGCCCTACATCCTCAAGCTGGCCACCGAGGAGCAGAAGAAGCGCTGGCTTCCGGGGTTCGTGACCGGCGAGAAGATGTTCGCGATCGCGATGACCGAGCCGGGCACCGGCTCCGATCTGGCCGGCATGACGACCACCGCGAAGCGCGACGGGGACGCCTACGTCCTGAACGGGTCGAAGACCTTCATCACCGGCGGCGTCCACGCCGACCGGGTCATCGTCTGTGCCCGCACCTCCCCGCCGCTGGACAGCAACCGGCGCTTCGGCATCTCGCTCTTCGCGGTCGACACCACGAGCGAGGGCTACGCCGTGGGCCGCAAGCTCGACAAGATCGGCCTGCGCACCTCCGACACCGCGGAGCTGTCCTTCTCCGACGTCCGGGTCCCGGCCGAGGACCTGCTCGGCGAGGAGAACGAGGGCTTCAGCTACCTCGGCCAGAACCTGCCCCAGGAGCGGCTCGGCATCGCCTTCGGCGCCTATGCGCAGGCGGCCGCCGCCGTCCGCTTCACGACGCAGTACGTCGAGGAGCGCAAGGTCTTCGGCCAGCCGGTCGCTCACTTCCAGAACACGAAGTTCGAGCTCGCCGCCTGCCAGGCCGAGGTCGACGCGGCCCAGGCCGTCGCCGACCGCGCTCTCGAGGCCCACGACCGCGGCGAGCTCACCGCGGTGGAGGCCGCCTCGGCCAAGCTGTTCTGCACCGAGGTCGCCTCGCGCGTGATCGACCGCTGCCTCCAGCTCCACGGCGGCTACGGCTACATGAACGAGTACCCCATCGCCCGCCTGTACGCCGACAACCGGGTCAACCGGATCTACGGCGGCACGTCCGAGGTGATGAAGCTGATCATCGCCAAGAGCATGGGGCTCTGACGGGGGCAGGGAGCCTGCGGGCGCCTGCGCGCAGCGCGTCGGAGGCAAGCGTGGGCCCGAAGGGTCTGCGCGCAGCCTTCGACAGGCGACACGCTCGGCCCATCAGAATCAGTGCTGGTAGGTGCCCGTGAGGATCGCGCGCCCGAGGGTCTTGAAGGCCAGGTTGAACGACACGACCGCCGCCGAGGCGTCGGAGTCGACGCCGAGGGTCTCCTCGCCCACGGCGTGCACCACGAAGTAGTAGCGGTGCACCTGGTCGCCCTGGGGCGGGGCGGCTCCCATGAACGCCTTCGGGCCTCCGTCGTTGCGGCACATGAAGGCGTTGCCGGGCAGCACGGCGCCCTCGGCCCCGGCGCCGGAGTCGAGCGAGGTCGTGTCCGCGGGCAGGTCGACCAGCACCCAGTGCCAGAACCCGCTGGGGGTCGGGGCATCCGGGTCGAAGCAGGTCACGACGTACGACTTGGTGCCCTCGGGGGCACCCGACCAGGACAGCTGCGGCGAGGTGTTGCCGAGGGCCGCGACCTGATCGTCCTTCAGCGGCCGGCCGTCGGTGACGTCCTCGCTCGTCACGGGGAACGACGCCACGACGGGGAGCAGGGTGTAGGGGTCCGGGGAGACCGGTCGATCGAGACTCATGTCACCGAAGTTAGTCCGGGTGCTGGTCCGGTGTGCGAGGCGCCGCGCCGTATGCCGGGAGAATGTGCGTCGTGATGGACTTCCCGCCGTACCCCTCCGGTCTGCGCCTCGCCGGGCGCCGCGTGCTCGTCGTCGGCGGCGGCCACGTGGCCCAACGCCGGGTGCCCCAGCTGATCGCGGTCGGTGCCGACGTCCACGTCGTGTCGCCCGAGGTCACTCCCGCGATCGAGGGCCTGGTCGGCTCGGGAGAGATCACCTGGCACGAGCGCGCGTTCGCGGACGCCGACCTCGACGGAGCGTGGTACGTCATCGCGGTGACCGACGACCGCGCGGTCAACGACCACGTCTCACAGCTGTGCGAGGAGCAACGGGTGTTCTGCGTCCGCTCGGACGACGCGACGCTCGGTACGGCGTGGACGCCGGCGGTGGGACGCGAGGCGGGGATCACCGTCGCCGTGGTCGGCAACCGCGACCCGCGCCGCTCGGCCGCGGTCCGCGACGAGATCGTCGCCGGGCTGCGCGACGGCACCATCGCCGCCCCGCACCACCGGGACCGCACACCTGGCGTCACGCTCGTGGGCGGCGGCCCCGGCGACCCGGAGCTGATCTCGATCGCCGGCCGCAAGGCGCTGATGGCGGCCGACGTCGTCGTCGCCGACCGGCTGGCCCCGCGCGAGCTGCTCGGCGACCTGCCGAGCGACGTCGAGCTGGTCGACGTCGCCAAGCTGCCCCGTGGCCGCTCCGCTCAACAGGAGGAGATCAACCGGATCATCATCGAGCGGGCGCTCGCCGGGAAGCGCGTCGTCCGGTTCAAGGGCGGCGACAACTTCGTCTTCGGCCGCGGGTTCGAGGAGATCATCGCCTGCCGGGCGGCCGGCGTACCGGTGACCGTGATCCCCGGCCTCACCTCGCCCGTCTCGGTGCCGGGCATCGCCGGCATCCCGGTGACGCACCGCGGCGTCACCCACGAGTTCACCGTCGTCTCCGGCCATCTGCCGCCCGGGCACCCGGAGTCGCTGGTGAACTACGCGGCCCTCGCCCGGATGCAGGGCACCGTCGTGGTCATGATGGGCGTCGAGAACGCGCCGCACATCGCCGCCGCGCTCATCTCCGGCGGCCGCCCCGAGACGACGCCGGTCGCAGTCGTCTGCGACGGCACCATGCCGACGCAGCGGACCGTGCTCGCCACCCTCGCCACGCTCGCCGACCGCCTGACCGAGGAGGACGTCAAGCCACCGGCCATCATCGTCGTCGGCGACGTCGTCGCGGTCGCCCACCCGGACGCCTTCTCGAGCTGACGCGCCCGTGGCCGAGCTCGTCGAGATCTCCGACCCCGCCGACCCGCGGCTGGGCGACTACCGCGACCTGCGCGACGTCGAGCTCCGCAAGCACCTCGAGGCCGAGCACGGCCTGTTCCTGGCCGAGGGGGAGAAGGTCGTCCGCCGGGCCGTGGAGGCAGGCTTCGCGCCGCGCTCCTTCCTGATGGCGCCGCGCTGGCTAGACGGCCTGGCCGACGTACTCGGCCGGTCCGACGTGCCCTGCTACGTCCTCTCGGAGGAGCTGGCCGAGGAGGTCACCGGCTTCCACGTCCATCGCGGGGCGCTGGCATCCCTGGAGCGCCGCCCCCTGCCCACCCTGGACGAGGTCCTCACGGGCGCCCGGTCGGTGCTGGTGCTCGAGGACATCGTGGACCACACCAACGTCGGCGCCATCCTGCGCTCAGGAGCGGCGCTGGGCTTCGACGCCGTCCTGCTCGCCCCGCGCTGCGCCGACCCGCTCTACCGCCGCGCGATCAAGGTCGCGATGGGCGCCGTCTTCGCGTTGCCGTGGACCCGTCTGCCCGACTGGCACGACGCCCTGCCGGACCTCGCCGAGCGCGGCTTCACCACGGTCGCGCTGACCCTCGCGCCGGACGCCGTACCCATCGAGGAGGCGGTGGCCGGCCAGGAGAAGGTCGCGCTCGTCCTCGGCTCGGAGGGCCACGGCCTGTCCGCGCGCTGGGAGCGGTCGGCCGACCGGCGCGCGATCATCCCGATGGCGCGCACCATCGAGCACGGCGTGGACTCCCTCAACGTGGCCGCCGCGACCGCTGTGGCCTGCTACGTGACCGCCCGCCGCTGACCCCTCGCGAAATCGGACACGCTGTCGCACTACCGCTCGGGCGCCCGGCACCATACTCTCCCCTCCATGGCGGATGAGAACACGTTCTACCCAAACGTCCGGGTCGTGGTGTGGGGCACCGGCAACATGGGCCGCGCGTCCATCCGGGCCGTCGCGGCGCACCCGGGACTGAGCCTCGCGGCGGTCGTCGTCAACGACCCGGCGAAGGTCGGGCGCGACGCCGGCGACCTGGCCGAGCTCGGCCGGTCGCTGGGCGTGCCGGCCACGGACGACGTCGAGGCAGCGCTCGCGGCGCTCGAGGGAGGAGGAGCGGTGGCGTACGCCGCGTCCGGCGAGCTGCGCCCCGACGACGCCGTCGTGGACCTCGCTCGTGCGCTGGCCGGCGGCGCCGTGGTGGTCACACCGTCCGTCTACGCCCTCTACGACCACCGCAGCGCGCCGGCCGAGATGCGTGAGCCGCTGGAGAAGGCGTGCGCCGAGGGCGGCAGCGCGCTGTTCGTCAGCGGCATCGACCCGGGCTGGGGCAACGATCTGCTGCCGGCGCTCGTCAGTGGTCTCGCCTCGGAGATCGAGCAGGTCCGCTGCCAGGAGATCTTCGACTACTCGACGTACGACGCCGAGGACTCGGTCCGCTACATCGTCGGCATGGGCCAGCCGATGGACTACGAGCCGCCGATGGTCGCCGAGGGCATCCCGTCGATGGTCTGGGGCGGCCAGATCCGGCTCATCGCCCGTGCGCTCGGCGTCGAGCTCGACGAGCTGCGCGAGACCGTCGAGCGCCGTGCGCTCGACGCGTCGGTGACCACCGCTCTCGGCTACTTCGAGGCCGGCACCCAGGGCGGGCTGCGCTTCGAGGTGCAGGGCATCGTCGGCGGCGAGCCGAGGATCGTCATCGAGCACGTCACCCGGATCACCGCCGCGTGTGCCTACGACTGGCCGATGCCCCCCGACGGCGGCGACGGCGCCCACCGCGTGATCATCGAGGGTCGGCCCCGGATCGAGATCAACGTCGAGGCCACCGACGAGGGCGGCAACCGGGCGGCGGGCGGCAACGCCACGGCCGCCAACCGGCTGGTCAACGCCATCCCGTGGCTGCGCAGCGCCACCCCGGGCCTGTACGACGGTCTCGACGTGCCACTGCTCCCGTCGACCTACCTGCGCACCACCGCCGAGGAGGCGTGATGTTCATCGACGTGCCCGAGGGCAAGGACCCGATCATGTACGTGTGGGGAGAGCTGGTGCCCGGCATCGGCCCGGCCGCCTCGGCGCTCGCCATGAGCGTCTACGAGCACAGCACGCTCGGCCTGCGCGAGTTCGAGGCCGCCCGGCTCCGGATCGCCCAGATCAACGGCTGCCTGTTCTGCCAGGACTGGCGCACCGAGCGGGACGGGCAGAAGGTCGAGGAGACCTTCGACCGGGCGGTCGAGGAGTGGCGCACCACCCGCGACTTCGACGATCGGACCCGCCTCGCCGCGGAGTACGCCGAGCGCTACGCGCTCGACCACCACGGCATCGACGACGGCTTCTGGCAGCGGATCCGGGCCCACTACACCGACCGGGAGATCGTCGAGCTGTCCATGTGCCTGGGCTCGTGGCTCTCCTTCGGCCGGCTCAACCGGGTGCTCGGCCTGGATGCGGCGTGCGTCCTGCCGAGCCATGCCGCCCGATCCTGACCCTCAACCTCGATCAGGCTCGATCAGGCTCGATCAGGCTCGATCAGGCTCGATCAGCCGCGCAGCAGTGCGGCGAACCGGGCGACCGTGTCGTCGACGGCGGACTGGCAGGCCGGCGACCACGGCCCCATGTCGAAGAACCCGTGGATCAGGCCGGGATAGGTCGCCTGCTCCACCCTGACCCCGGCGGCGGCCAGCGCATCGGCGTAGGCGATGCCCTCGTCGCGCAGGGGGTCGAACTCGGCGGTGACGACGACAGCCGGCGGGAGCCCGGCCAGGTCGCCGCGCAACGGCGAGAGCCGTACGTCGGTGAGGTCGGTCTCCGGGGCGACGTAGCTGCCGATGAACCACGCCATCGTGGGCTCGTCGAGGAAGTAGCCGTGTGCGTTCTCGGTCCGTGACGCGTAGTCGCCGAGGACGTCGGTGGCCGGGTAGACCAGCAGCTGGGCCGCCAGGCCGGGCACGTGCTGGGTCACGACGGCGGACAGGTTGCCGCCCGCGGAGTCGCCCGCGACAGCGAGCACCTCGCTGCCGCCGTACGACGCCAGGCGGGTCCGGACGTCGCGGACGGCGGCGATCGCGTCCTCGGCCGCTGCCGGGAACCTGCTCTCGGGGGCCAGCCGGTAGTCGACGGCGACCACGACGGCGCCGGCACCCGCACAGATCGCGCGCGCCATCGCGGCGTGGGTGTCGAGGTCCCCGATCACCCAGCCCCCGCCGTGCAGCAGCACGACCGTCGGGAACGGCCCGGCGCCTTCGGGCCGGTAGACCCGGGCCGCCAGCGGACCGTCTCCTCCGGCGACCTTGTCGTCCGTGACCGAGGCGACCGGCGCCAGGGTCCCCGGCGGCCGGCCGTCGACGGTCATCGCCCGGAACACGGCACGCGCGTCGCCGGGGGAGAGCTGGGAGATGGGCGTGCCGGCCTCGATCGCCTCGAGGAGGCCGGCCAGTGCGGGGTCGACGGGCATGCGCCGACGCTAGCCCACGGCGGAGCTCAGGTGGGCCACTCCACCGGGTAGTCCTCGACCGCGGCGTCGTGCTGCTTGCGCAGCTTCTTCATCGCCTTCGCGGAGATCCGGTCGCCGAAGACGGTGCCGACGGTGTGGTCGGTCTCGTGCTGCAGGCACTTCGCCAGCAGTCCGTCGCCCTCGAAGCGCACCGGGGCGCCGTCGAGCCCGGTGCCCTCGACCACGGCGTAGTCGGGACGGGCGCAGTCGACGAAGGCGCCGGGATAGGACAGGCAGCCCTCGGGACTGTCGTCGAGCCGCCGGTCGACGCCCTGGGGCTCGACCAGGACGGGGTTGCAGACCACGCCGACGACCCGCTGTCCCTCCTCGTCGGGGCAGTCGAAGACGAACATCGCGACGTCCTCGCCGATCTGACAGGCCGCGAGGCCGACGCCGTCGGCCGCATACATGGTGGCGACCATGTCGGCGGCCAGCGCGCGCAGCGCATCGTCGTAGACCTCCACCCGCGCCTGGGGGCGGTGCATGACCGGCGTTCCCCACCGCGTCATCGGCCGCACGCTCCCGTTGCGGGGCAGGGGTCCGTACGGCGCATGCGGGGTCTGGTCCTCCATGTCGCGCATCGTAGGGGCGAGGATCACAGCAGGCCGATTCGACCTAGGTGTAGCGCAGTGTGTAACTCACGGTTACAGTTACCCCATGTCCTTGATCAGCAACCTCAAGCCGGGCGGCAAGAACGGGGTCCCGAGCAGCGAGAGCCGTGATCCGATCGGCTACCTCGTCGCCGGCCTGAACCGGCTCGCCCAGACCGACCTCCTCGACAAGGTCCGCCTCCGCAAGCCGGCCGAGCAGGCGGTCTTCTCCGTCACCCGGACCGGGTTCAAGACGATCACCACCGCCAGCCGGACCTTCGCGCACGCCGGCAAGGGTGGCCAGCCCGGGGCCCGGCCGACACCCGCCTCCGCGAGCGGCGTGTTCGACCTCACGCCCGGCGAGGACGAGCAGATGCTCGTCGACCTCGTCACCGACTTCGCCGACGAGGTCGTCCGGCCCGCGGCCGACCACGCCGACAAGGCCTGCGCCGCCCCCGACGACCTGCTCAAGGCCAGCCTCGAGATCGGCCTGCCGATCCTCGGTCTGCCGGAGACCCTCGGTGGCGTGTCCGAGGAGCGCTCCGCGATGGCCGGCACCCTGGTCGCCGAGGCACTGGCGAAGGGCGACATGGGCCTGGCCGTCGCGACGCTGGCGCCGGGCTCGGTCGCCACCGCGATCGGCCTGTGGGGCACCGACGCCCAGCAGCAGACCTACCTGCCCGCGTTCAGCGCCGAGGACGGCTCCGTGCCCGCCGCCGCGCTGGCGCTGAACGAGCCCACCGTGCTCTTCGACGTCCTCAACCCATCGACCACCGCGCGGAAGACCGCCGACGGCTACGTCCTCAGCGGCACCAAGAGCCTGGTCGCCCGCGGCGACCACGCCGAGCTCTTCGTCGTGGGCGCGAAGCTCGAGGGCAAGCCGGTCCTCTTCCTCGTCGAGTCCGGTGTCACGGGCCTCAGCATCGAGGGCGACCCCGCGATGGGCGTGCGGGCCGCGTCGATGACCAAGCTCCTCCTCGAGGACGTCACGGTCCCCAAGGACGCCGTGCTCGGCGAGACCGACGGGTCGACGTACACCGAGTGCGTGCGTCTCGCGCGCCTCGCCTGGTGCGCGCTCGCCGTCGGCACCGGCCAGGCCGTGCTCGACTACGTGACGCCGTACGTCAAGGGCCGCGAGGCCTTCGGCGAGCCGATCGCCAACCGCCAGTCGGTGGCGTTCATGGTCGCCAACATCGCGATCGAGCTGCAGGGCATGCGCCTGCTGACCTACCGCGCCGCCTCGCGTGCCGCGGCCGGCAAGGACTTCTCCCGTGAGGTGGCACTGGCCCGCAAGGCGTGCACCGACAAGGGCATGCAGATCGGCCTCGACGGCGTCCAGCTGCTCGGTGGCCACGGGTTCGTCAAGGAGCACCCGGTCGAGCGGTGGTACCGCGACCTGCGTGCCATCGGGATCATGGAAGGAACGGTGCTCGTCTGATGGCCATCAATCTGGAAGTCCCGAAGAAGCACCGGGCGCTGGTCGACCAGGCCCACCAGGTCGCCATGAACATGCTGCGACCGATCTCCCGCAAGTACGACATCGCCGAGCACGAGTACCCCAAGGAGCTCGACATGCTCGCGGCGATGATCGACGGGCTCTCCGAGTCCGGCGCCAGCGAGGGCGCCGGCGCGACCGGCGTCCGCCGCGACGCCGACGACGGCGACAAGAAGGCGTCGGTCAAGAACGGCGCCAACCTCGCCTCGGTGACCTCGGTCGCCGAGATGTGCTGGGGCGACACCGGCCTGCTGCTGTCGATGCCCCGCCAGGGTCTCGGCAACTCGGCGATCGCGTCGGTCGCCAACGACGAGCAGCTCGAGCGGTTCAAGGGCCGCTGGGCCTCGATGGCGATCACCGAGCCGTCGTTCGGCTCCGACTCCGCCGCGATCTCGACCACCGCCGTGCTCGACGGCGACGAGTACGTCATCAACGGCGAGAAGATCTTCGTCACCTCCGGCGAGCGCTCCGACTGCATCGTGGTCTGGGCGACGCTCGACAAGTCCCTCGGCCGAGCCGCGATCAAGTCGTTCGTCGTCGAGAAGGACACGCCCGGCGTCAAGGTCGAGCGGCTGGAGGAGAAGCTCGGCATCCGGGCCTCCGACACCGCCGTCATCACCTTCACCGACGCCCGGGTCCCGAAGGACAACCTCCTCGGCTCGCCGGAGGTCAACGTCGAGCAGGGCTTCGCCGGCGCGATGGCGACCTTCGACAACACCCGCCCACTGGTGGCCGCGATGGCCGTGGGGTGCGCCCGCGCGTCCCTCGACCTGACCCGCGACCTGCTGAAGGAGGCCGGCATCGAGGTCGACTACGACCGGCCGGCGATCCTGCAGCATGCCGCCGCGGCGAAGTTCCTGCAGCTCGAGTCCGACTGGGAGGCGGGGCGCCTGCTCACCCTCCAGGCGGCCTGGATGGCCGACAACCGCAAGCCCAACTCGCTGGAGGCCTCGATGGCCAAGGCGAAGGCCGGCCGGGTCGGCTCCGACGTGACGCTGTCCTGCGTCGAGCTGTGCGCCTCGATCGGCTACAGCGAGGAGGAGCTGCTCGAGAAGTGGGCGCGCGACTCCAAGATCCTCGACATCTTCGAGGGCACCCAGCAGATCCAGCAGCTGATCGTGGCGCGCCGGATCCTGGGTCTCTCGAGCGCCGAGCTGAAGTGACCTGACACCGCCCGGTCACAGCAGGCGGGCGCCCTCGGCCGGACGCACCTCGTGGTGCGCCGGCCGGGGCCACCCCGCGGCGGCGAAGGCCGCGTCGACGCCGTTCCGTACGGCGCCGACGCGGCCTTCGTGCGTCAACGCGATGGTGCAGCCGCCGAACCCGCCGCCGGTGAGCCGGGCACCGAGCGCCCCGGCGGCCAGCGCCGCGTCCACCGCGGTGTCGAGCGCGGGCACGCTCACCTCGTAGTCGTCGCGGAGGGAGGCGTGCGAGGCCGTCATCAGGTCACCGAGCCGCTGCCAGGCGCGGGCCCCGATCGCCTCGACCGCGGACCGGACCCGGGCGTTCTCGGTCGCGACGTGCCGGCGCCGACGAGGATGCCCGTCCGCGCACTCGCGCCGCCGTTGCGCGTACCCGCCGTCGCCATCGGCCAGCTGGTGTCGGACCCGGGTGTCGGTCACCAGCAGCGTCAACCCGTCCTCGGACACCGGCAGGGGCACCAGCCTGGTCACGGGAGCGCCCAGGTCGGCGAAGTCGATGAGCAGCGCGTGGCCGTCCGCGCCGAACAGGGCGGCGAGCTGGTCCATGCCGCCGGTCGGCGCGCCGACGTGGTCGGTCTCGGCGCGCCGACACACGTCGGCGAGGAGGCGGCGACCGGGCCCGTCGAGAGGCACGTCGAGCAGGCCGGCGATCGCCGTCGCCACCGCGCATTCGAGCGCCGCCGAGCTGGACAGGCCGCCGCCGAGCGGGAGTGTGGAGACGAGGTCGATGTCGAGGCCCGGCACCACCCAGCCGGCCCGGCGGAGCTCGGCGACCACGCCGACGACGTACTCCTGCCAGTGCGGGTCGCCCGGATCCGCCTCCCGGCTCCGCACCCGGAGCCGGTCGTCCTCCCGGCGCCGGACGGTCGCGGTGGTCGTCAGGCTGATCGCGAACGGCAGGCACAGCCCGCCGTTGTAGTCGGTGTGCTCACCGATCAGGTTCACCCGGCCGGGTGCGCGGGCGACCACCGCCGCGGAGGGGGACTTCACGACGCCATCCTGCCCCGCCGGACCGCGACGGCCCGCGGCTAGGGTGACGGCCGTGCCCCGCCCTCTCGTCGTCGCCGCCGCCCGGTCCGAGGTGGCCCACGTCCCGGCCGGGATCGACGTGGTCGTCACCGGCATCGGGAAGACCGCCGCCGCGACCGCGCTGACCCGCCACCTCGCCGGCCGGTCCGACCTGGCCGACCTGGTCGTCGTCAATCTCGGCACCGCCGGCGCGCTGCACGACGGTCTGGACGGCGGGCTCGACGGTGAGTACGGGCTCCACGAGATCGGCACGGTGCTCAACCACGACATCAACGGCGACGCGATCCGCGCGCTCGGCCACGACCCGCGTGACCGGTTCGTGATCGGCGAGAGCCCGACCGTGCTCGCCACCGGCGACGTCTTCGTCACTGACCCGGTGGTGCGGGCCCGGCTCGCCGAGCAGGCGCAGCTGGTCGACATGGAGGGCTATGCGGTCGCCTACGTCGCCCAGGAGTTCGGCGTGCCCGTCCGCCTGGTCAAGCACGTCTCCGACAACGCCGACGAGGGCGCGCTGGAATGGGTGGCGCTGGTCGACCGCAGCGCGCGGATCCTGGGGGAGTGGGCCGCGACCCACCTGGGGTGAGGGCGTCGGCCCTCAGCGGCTGCTGCTCGCCCGGCGTCCGCGGACGACGCCGACGAAGTCCTGGTGGACCGGGCTGTCGGCGTCGCGCAGCCAGACCAGGGCCACGGTCGTCGGCTCGAGCTCGACGAGACGGTGGACGACGTCCTTGCGGTGGTGCAGCCGTGCCAGCGACATCGGCACGATCACGATCCCGCTGCCCGACGCGGCGACCTCGATGGCGTCCTTCACCGTCATGCCAGGGAACGGCAGCTGCTCGACCGAGGGCGTCCACCCGGTGGGATGGGGCAGCACCAGCTGCTCGTCGGCGAGGTCGGCCAGGGGGATCGGCGTGTCACCGTCCGCAGCGGCCACGAAGTGCTCGCGGCTCGCCACCACGACCGGCAGCTCGTCGTACAGGCGCACGCAGTGCAGTGGCGCCGGCGACTCGAGGTCGACCGGCAGCCGGACCAGGGCCAAGTCGGCGACCCCCTCGTCGAGGACCGCGCGCTGATGTCCCTCCTCGGTGGGGAGGAGGTCGAGCCGGATCCGCGGGTTGCGCTCGCGCCAGGCCCGCGCCCACTTGTCGGGGGTCACTCCGGGAACGAAGGCGACACGCAGCTCCTGCATGCGCCCACGATCCCAGAGTGAGCCCGTCAGCGACGCATCTGGGGCGCCTCTCGCTAGGCCTGGGTGACCAGACCGAACTGGAGCGTGCCGGTGTCGTCGATGCCGGCATCGAGCACCATCGCGTCGAGCTGCCGGGCGGAGTCCGGGTCGAGGTAGACCGTGGCGCCGTCCTGCTCGACGACCTGGTCGCCGGGTTCGGCCTGTTCGGCTGCGGAGACGGCGAAGCCGGCCTCCGCCTGGGTGATGCGCAGTCCCGCGGAGTCGGGGACGTCGGGGGCGTCGGTCATCTGCTTGACGATCGTGCAGGCGTTCTCGGTGAGGGTGAGCATGGCATGCCTTCTCGGTTCGTGGTCAGAGACCTTTCCCACCGTTGCAGGTGGCCGGACCTCGTTCAAGCCGCCGGGCGTGTCGCCGGAGCGCCCGCACCGCCCCGACCGCCGCGTAGGTGCCGGTCAGCGCCGTCGTGAGCACCAGCGCCCGCGGGCTGCCGTCGCGGCGCAGGAGATGTCCCAGCCCGGTCGCCGTGTCCGAGATGTCGACCCCCAACGAGAGCAGCTGCAGCCGCTCCCGTTCCGCCTCGCCGGCCAATAGGTACGCCGCGCCCAGGGCGATCGCGCGCCCGCCGTAGATCCGGGTCAGGTAGCCGACCTCCGGGGTGGGGTCGATGCCGAAGACCCGCCCGGTCACCGCCGGCGATGCGAGGGACGAGAGTCCCAGGCCGATCCGTCCCCAGGCCAACATCTCGAGGCTGTCCGATCCCATGGACCGATCGTGCCCGGCCCGGGGCCGGACGGCCATGACCCGTGAGGTCATGGCCGTGCTGGAAGGAGTGCCGGAAGGACTGCCGGAGGGGGTGCCGATGCGGTGTCTGCGGCCGTCCTTTGCTACGGTTTCTCCGCACTCGTCCGGGTGGCGGAATTGGCAGACGCGCTAGCTTGAGGTGCTAGTGCCCGTATTAGGGCGTGGGGGTTCAAGTCCCCCCTCGGACACCAGACGGAATGGCGGCCCCAGGGCCGCCATTCCGCGTTGTGCCGCCTCTCTGGAGTCCCGCCGTGACCGACGGCAGAACCTGGCCTTTGCTCGGGAGCGGGTCTCCCTAGACTGATCGACGTGCCTCGTCCCGCGTTCGCCGCCCTCGCGTTGCTCACGCTCATCCTCGTCGCCGGATGCAGCGGGGACGACGGTGAGGGGAAGCCGGCGGCAGCCGAGTCGTCGGCGAGTCTCTCGGCCGCCGACAGCCTGGTCCAGACCGGGCTGGAACAGCTCGACGCCGGTGACGACGCCGAGGCCCGGACCACGTTCGAGAACGTGCTGGAGCTCGACCCGGACAACGTCTACGCCCACTACAACCTCGGCCTGCTGGCCCAGGGAGCCGGACGGCAGGACGACGCCGTCAAGCAGTACGACGCGGCGCTGGCCACCGATGCCGACTTCGCTCCGGCGCTCTACAACAAGGGCATCCTGCTGGAGGCCACCGAGCTCGACGCGGCGGTGGGGCTCTACCGCCGCGCTCTCAAGGCCGATCCGGACATGGCGGCGGCGCACATGCGGCTCGGGTTCGCGCTGCTGCACCTGGGCGAGACCGCCGAGGCCGAGGAGCACCTGTCGACCGGCATCGAGCTCGACCCGTCGATGGCGGACGTCGAGCCCCCGTCGTACGGCTGAGCGACCGCGTGGGACGGGGTCCCCAGTTTCTCCGAATCGGGGCCGCGTGGTCCGTGCGACCTCTAGCGTTGCGCTGTGCATACGTTCCGGCCCCGGGCCCTCACCTCCCTGTCACTCGCGACGCTGGCCACGGCGACGCTGATCGCTGCCGGAGGGGCGGCTCAGGCGGCCGAGCGGGCGAAGCCGGACGTCCGCGTCATCAGTGCCTGCTTCAGCGTGAAGACCGGCAAGATCCGGATCGTCAAGAACGTCGACCGGTGCAGGCGTGGCGAGGACCACATCCGCTGGATCCGCGGGGCCGACCGCAATCGCGGGCCCCAGGGTGAGGCGGGTGCCAGCGGTGCGTCCGGCGCGGTCGGTGCGACGGGCGCGGCTGGTCCGGTGGGCCCCACGGGTTCCGCCGGCGCGGCCGGCGCGACGGGTGGCATCGGGCCGGCCGGCCCGATCGGCCCCGCGGGCGCGACGGGCGCCACCGGCGCGGCAGGCACGGCCGGAGGCGTCGGTCCGGCCGGGGCTACCGGCGCGATCGGTCCTGCCGGGGCCACCGGAGCCGTCGGCCCGGCCGGTCCCACCGGGGCTACCGGGGCTACCGGGGATGTCGGCCCGGCCGGCCCGGCCGGCTCGGGGGCCATGTTGTCGAGCAGCAGCGGCGCGGCGGTCACGACGACCACCGTTCTCGGCGGCATGGGCAACACGGTCACCGTGCTGCCCATCAACGGCACGGGCTCGGTCAGCGGCGTCTCCATCGTCGGGGGCACGATCGACGCGACGGGCAACGGGATCGCAGGCCTGGCCCAGCCGATCACGGGCGACCGCACACTCACCGGCATCGACGGCTACTTCACCAACAGCGTCGCCATGGCGCTGATCGGGACGACGCTCGGCCTCGAGGTCCAGCTCTGGACCTCCTCGACACCCAACAACATCTTTGCTCCGGTCCCGGGTGCGACGTGCACGCTGGGGCCCAGCCTCACCGGGATCCTCGCGATCGGCGCGGTCGCGGACTGCACCACGACCGGCCTCGCCGTCCCGCTGACCAACCAGACGCAGGCCATCCTCGTCGTGCGGGCCGACATCACGGCGGGCCTCGACATGGTGACCGCCCTCAGCGGCTACTGGTCCGCCGGGCTCAAGCTGTCCTGACAGGGCGAACACCGACGTGGCCCCGGATCTCTGCATGACAGAGATCCGGGGCCTTCGTCGCGCCGCCACGCGGGTCTGTAGCACAGATGCACGCTCACGCCTTCACCTCACGGACTTGTGCCGCTATCGTGGACGCCGCGCACACAGAGACCCGCAATCGTTAAGGTTCTCTTCAAGGTTTGGTGCAGAACTCCTCGATGGACGCGTGCCCGGGCACGCCCACAGACTCCCTTCCTGAGATCCAAGCCGCGGACCCGATCGATCGGGACCGCCTCACAGGAAGCGCGATCTATGGCGAACCGATCACGGAGAGTGGTGCCCGTCGGGCTCGCTCTCGTCCTGGCCCTGACGGTGGCGGGCTGCAATGCCAACTCGTCCGGCGACTCCACCGAGACCAAGGACAAGAACACGTCGGCGATGGAGTCCGTGCCCCAGGGTGGGACACTGCACTACCTCTCGCGGAGGGCCACCGAGACCTTCGAGACCGCCAACGCGCAGATGGTGCCGACGAGCCGGCTGCGGTGGGTGCACCGCGGGCTGACGTCCTGGCAGACGTTCCCCGACAAGGACACGGTCCTGGTGCCGGACCTCGCCACCGACACGGGGACGACGGACGACGGCGGCCGGACCTGGACGTTCGCGCTCCAGGAGGGCCTGAAGTTCTCCGACGGCAGCCCGATCACGGCGCAGGACGTGAAGTACGGCATCGAGCGGTCGTTCGCGCCGATGTTCCAAGGTGGCCTCGGCTACCACAAGACGCTGCTCGAGGGCGGGACCGACTACGACGGCCCGTACGACGGCAAGGAGCTCGACTCCATCGAGGTCGTCGACGACCACAAGATCGTCTTCCACCTGAGCCGACCGTTCGGCAACTGGCCGTGGATCGTCAGCATGCCGGCGTTCGCTCCGGTGCCGAAGGCGGCCGACACCGAGCCCGAGACGTACGGCGAGAACCCGGTTGCCAGCGGCCCGTACATGGTGACCAGCTTCAGCAAGGGCACCCAGGCGGTGCTCGAGCGCAACCCGAACTGGAGCGCCGACACCGACCAGGCGCGCCTCGCCGGCCCGGACAAGATCGTCTTGGACATGGGCCTGAACAACGACACGATCGTCCAGCGCCTCATCGACGACAAGGGTGACGACCAGAGCGCGATCAGCAACGCGCTCATCTCGCCGTCACAGTTCCAGCGCATCGAGTCCGACCCGTCGATCTCCGAGCGGATGGCCAACGGCCCGTCGGGCTACTTCCGCTACCTCGCGATGAACGTGAAGCGCCCCGGCCTCTCCGACGTCCGCGTGCGGCAGGCCATCAACTACGCGATCAACAAGGCCGAGATCCAGAGCGTCTACGGCGGACCGAAGTTCGGCGGCCAGATCACCTCCTCGATCATGACCGAGGGCATCCCCGGAGCCACCGACTACAACCTGTACGACGGCGGCGACACCGGCGACGTCGAGAAGGCCAAGGAGCTGCTGGCCGACGCCGGCGTCTCGAACCTGAAGCTCTCCCTCACCTACCCGACCGACGTCAGCGCGATCGAGGAGAAGGAGGCCCAGAGCATCAAGAACTCGCTGGCCCAGGTGGGCATCGACGTCGAGCTCAAGGGCCTCGACGGCAGCACGTGGTACGAGCTGATCTCGTCGGCCGACGGTGACTACGACCTGACGACGAGTGGCTGGGGAGCCGACTTCCCGAGCGGCATGAGCACGATCCAGCCCCTCTTCGCGTCCAGCGAGATCGGCGACGGCGGTGGCAACGCGTCGCAGTACTCCAACCCCGACGTCGACGCCGCGATCGACGCGGCCATCTCCGAGCCCGACCTCGACAAGGCCGCCGAGATGTGGGCCGCGATCGACCAGCAGATCATGGAGGACGCGCCGATCGTGCCCATCCTCGTGCAGCGCACGCAGGCCCTGGCCGGCTCGAAGATCCTGAACTACTTCATGCCCGCCTACCCGCCGTTCGCGAACGAGCTGGTCGTCGGTGTCGATCGCTGAGATCCAGCAGGCGGAGGGCCGGCGTACGTCGGTCCTCCGCCGCTTCCTCCGCAAGAGGTCCGGTGTGGCCGGGCTGGTCATGCTGGTCGTGCCGATGGTCGCGGGGCTCTGCGCCCCCCTCCTCGTGCGGCTGGAGGGCCAGGACCCGCACACGTTCCACACCGACCTGCTGGACCCCGACGGGGGCCGGCCGCTGGGCGCGCTCGGCGGTGTCAGCGCCGAGCACTGGCTCGGCGTCGCGCCGGTCACCGGCGTCGACCTGTTCGCGCAGATCGTCTACGGCATCCGCTCCTCTCTGTTCATCGCGTTCGGCGCGAGCATCCTGTCGATCATCGTCGCGGCGATCCTCGGCACGGCCATGGGCTACTTCGGCGGCTGGGTCAACGCCGTCGCCGGCCGGCTGATCGACTTCATGTTCGGCTTCCCGGGCCTCATGTTCGTGATCGCGATCATGGCGATCGTGCCGCCGGAGCTGCCGCGCGGCCTGGTCCTCGTCCTGGTCCTGGCCTTCTTCGGGTGGACCGTCCCGGCCCGGATCATCGGTGCCCAGGCCAGTGCGATCAACGCCCGCGCCTTCGTCGAGGCCGCGCGGGCGACCGGCGCTCCGCCCGGGCAGATCATCCGCCGCGAGATGATGCCGCACCTGTTCGGCCTCGTCGTCGTCCTGTTCGCGATGTCGCTGCCCACGAACGTCAGCGTCGTCGCCGGCCTGTCGTTCCTGGGAGTAGGCCTGCGCGGCGACGTACCGGACCTCGGCAAGCTGCTCTCCGACTCCCTGCCGTGGATCTACAGCGGCGCGGACGTCTGGTACATGCTCTTTCCCGGCGCCGTGGTGTTCCTGATCGTCTTCGGCGCCACGCTCGCCGGCGACGCGCTCCGCGACGTCCTCGACGTGCGTACGGAGGATGCCGCATGACCGCCTATATCGCCCGCCGCATGGTCACCGCGGTGTTCATGCTCCTCGCGATCGCCTTCGTCACGATCGCCCTCTTCTTCGGGGCCTCCAAGGACCCCGCCCGCGCCATGTGCGGGAAGCCGTGCCCGGCCGAGACCAAGGCCAAGGTCAGCGCCTACATGCAGACCGACCAGAGCGTGGTGTGGCAGTACGGCCAGTTCGTGAAGGGACTGGTCGCCGGCCGCACCTACGGGGAGGGTGCGCAGCAGGTCGAATGCGCGGCGCCGTGCTTCGGCTACTCCTTCCCCAACCGCAGCGACGTCACCTCGCTCATCGGGGAGCGGCTCCCCGTGACTCTGTCCCTCGCGCTCGGCGCCGCGGTGCTGTGCCTCGTGGTGGGGATCGGGCTCGGCGCTCTGTCGGCGATACGCAAGGGCGGCATGGTCGACCGGTTCTCGACCGGCTTCGCGATGTTCGGCCTCTCGGTGCCGACCTTCCTCGTCGGCCTCCTGGTGGTCCAGGTGTTCGGCTTCATGCTCAACGTGCTGCCGTTCTCCGGCTTCGTGCCGTTCTCGGAGTCGCCGGTGGACTGGGCCTGGCACCTGATCGGGCCGTGGATGGTGCTCTCCTTCATCCTCGCCGCGAGCTACGTCCGGGTCACCCGGACCCAGCTCCTCAACGAGCTGTCGGCCGAGCACCTGGTCGCGATGACGGCGCGCGGTGCCTCGCCGCGGCAGGTCAACCGGCACGCCGTGCGCGGCGTCATGGTGCCGATCAGCGCGATGTTCGCGCTCGACGTCACCGCGCTGCTGGGCGGGTCGGTGATCGCGGAGAAGGTGTTCAGCCTGCACGGTCTCGGCGACCTGCTGCTCTCCGGCGTCAACGAGTCGGACCTGAGCATCGTGGTCGGCGTGACGCTGTTCTCGGCGTTCCTCATCATCGTCGGCAACCTGGTCGTCGACCTCCTCATGCCGCTTCTCGACCCGAGGATCCGCCGTGCCTGACCCCGTGCTCCAGGTCGAGGACCTGTCCATCTCCTTCACCACCGGCGAGACGACGTTCGACGTCGTGCGCGACCTGTCCGTGACGTTGGACGGAGGCAGGACCCTTGCCGTCGTCGGCGAGTCGGGCTCGGGCAAGACGATCACCGGGCGTGCGATCATGCGGCTGCTGCCGCGTGGCGCCGGCGCCCGCGGGCGGATCGTGGTCGCGGGGCGGGACATGCTCGCCGCCGACGAGCGCGAGCTGCGCCGGGCCCGCGGCGCGGACGTGGCGATGGTCTTCCAGGACTCGATGTCGGCGCTGAGCCCCTACCTCGACATCGGGGCCCACATCGCGCAGGCGGTCCGCCTGCATGACCCGTCGGTGTCCCGCCGGGCCGCGCGGGCGCGGGGCGTCGAGATGCTCGAGCGGGTCGGCATCCCCGAGCCGGCCGACGCCGTACGCCGCTTCCCGCACGAGTTCTCCGGCGGCATGCGCCAACGAGCGGTGATCGCGATGGCGCTGGTCAACCGGCCGGCGCTGCTCATCGCCGACGAGCCGACCACCGCGCTGGACGTGACCGTGCAGGCCCAGATCCTGGCACTGCTGCGCGAGCTCCAGCAGGAGTACGGCATGGCGATGCTGCTGATCAGCCATGACTTCGGGGTGGTGGCGAGTGCGGCCGACGACGTCCTCGTCCTGTACGCCGGCCGCGAGGCCGAGTACGGGAGCCTGCGCGACGTCTTCGAGGCGCCCGCGCACCCCTACACGGCAGGGCTGCGGGCTGCGACGCCGCGCCTGGACGCGCGCCTCGACACCGGTGGGGAGCGGACCCGCCTGCGGGCCATCCCCGGTGCGCCGACCTCGTTGCGCGACGCGGGCCCGGGTTGCGCGTTCGCCCCGCGCTGCGGTCTCGCCGGGCAGGTCGGCGAGCGGTGCGTGGTCGAGGTGCCGCTGCGCTCGCGTCGTACGTCCGGCACGACCGGCGGGGCGCACCGCGCCGCCTGCCATCTCGACCGGCTCCCGTCCTCCGGGGAGATCGCCCGATGACCGCGCCGATCCTGGAGATGACCGACGTCAGCAAGCGATTCCGGACGCCGGGCGGGTTCGGCCGCCGTCGCCACGGGCTCCTGGCCGTGGACGGCGTCTCGCTCCGGGTCGAGCGCGGCGAGGCCCTGGGTCTCGTCGGCGAGTCCGGCTCCGGCAAGTCCACCCTCGCGCGGATGGCCAACGGCCTCGTCACGCCGACGGCCGGGATCGTGCGCACCGACGGCCAGGACGTGGCGGCGCTGGGCCGGCGCGGCCTGCGCCGGCTGCGGCGCAACGTCGCGATGGTCTTCCAGGACCCCCTCGCCTCGCTCAACCCACGCCAGACCGTGCGACAGACCCTGGAGAACGTCTACCGCGCGCACGGCGAGACGACGTCGACCGCGGAGCTGGTGGCGCTGCTGGAGTCGGTCGGCCTCGGCCCCGACTACCTCGGGCGCTACCCGCACCAGGCGTCCGGCGGCCAGCTCCAGCGGGTCGCCGTGGCACGGGCACTCGCCCTCAAGCCGGACCTGATCATCGCCGACGAGCCGACCTCGGCGCTCGACGTGTCGGTACGCGCCCAGATCCTCAACCTGCTGGCGGACCTGCAGCGGGACCAGGGGATCTCCTTCCTCCACGTCAGCCACGACCTGGCGGTCATCCGGCTCTACAGCGACCGGGTCGCAGTCATGCAGCGCGGGCGGATCGTCGAGACCGGGCCCTCCGAGGAGATCTTCCGCGCGCCGCAGCACCCGTGCACCCAGGCGCTGGTGGAGGCGACCCCGGAGGCCGAGTTGCCGACCTGACCCCGCCGGCGCGCTGCACGGCACCGTCGTGCCGTGCCACGATCAGCACCATGACTCACTGATAGAAGGAAGACACGTGGGAACCGACCTGTTCGTCCGGACGTACGGGCGGGGCGCAGCAGATGCGCCCGCCATCCTCATCCTGCACGGCGCCGTGGAGTCCGGCGAGTGCTACGGAGACGCCGTCGACCGCTGGGGCGGCGACTTCCACATCGTGGCACCGGACGCCCGGGGCCACGGGAAGTCGCCGAGTCGGCGGCCTGACCACGAGGGCGTGCCGTCCACCGACGTGATGGTGCAGGACGCGATCGACATCCTCGGCGACCTGCTGGCGGACAGCGGGCGCAAGACCCTGGTCGTCGGACACTCGATGGGCGCCCGGATCGCCGCCTTCGTCGCGGCCGACGCACCGCACCTGGTCGCCGGCGTCGTGCTGGAGGACCCGCCGTGGTGGGTGCCGGAGGCCGGGCCCAACCCGTGGCTCAGCGTGCCCGCCGACCAGCGCGAGCGGGACCCGTTCGACGAGGTCGACACGTCCACCGTCGAGGAGCTCGTCGCCCTGCAGCGCGAGCTCAAGCCGCACTGGCCCGAGCAGGAGCTGCTGCCCCTGGCCGAGGCGATGAAGGCCGTCGACACCGACTACATGGACCAGCGACTGCACGAGAAGCGCCGGATCTGGACGCCGACCGCGCGGCAGATCACCGTGGGCCCGGCCGGCGTACCGGCGCTGCTGGTGACCGGCACCGGCGACGTCATCGTCGACAGGCACTCCCGTGAGCGGCTCACCGCCGTCGCGCCCGGTTTCGACGTCGTCGTCATCGAGGGGGCACACCACTGCGTGCGCCGCGACAAGCCGGAGGAGTACCACCGGCACGTGGACGCCTTCCTGCGCGAGAACGCCCCGTCGGTGGGAGCGGTCACTCCACGCTGAAGGTGTCGGACCGCGCGAGCGGGCCGTAGATCTCCGAGTCCGGCTCGGCGAGCGCGGCCCGCATCGCCTCCAGCCCCGCGCGCACCACCGGGTGCCCCTGGTTGTCGCGCCGGGTCGTCATGATCACCTTGCGCAGCGGCGCGATGCCACGCGTGGGCAGGATCGTCACCCACTCGGCGTCGCGCGCCGACAGCGCCGACTCCGGCACCAGGCAGATCCCGGCCTCGGCGGCCACCAGCGCCACCGCGGCCCGGTAGTCGTCGGAGACGTGCGCGATCGGCGGGTGGAAGCCCACCTCGGCGCACGCCTGCAGCACCATCGTGCGGCACGGGTTGCCGGGCGAGGGCATGATCCAGCCCTCCTCGCTGAGCTGGGTGAGCTCGATGCCCTCCTCGCCGGCCAAGGGATGCCCGTGGGGCAGCACGGCCTTGAACCGCTCGATGTAGAGCGGGAACTTCGCGATGTCGGGGGAGTCGCGCTCGGGATCGGACTCGTACTCCAGGCTCACGGTGACGTCGATGTCCCCGCGCATCAGCATCCGATGGCTCATGTGTGCCTCGGCGTCGACGACCGTGACGTCGACGCCGGGCGCCTGGCGGCGTAGCTCGACGATCGCCGGTGCGACCACCCAGCCGATCGCGGTCGGGAAGGCGCCGATCCGCAGTTGACCCAGCACGCCACCGGCGTGCGCCGCGAGATCGGCCTCCGCCAGCTTCAGCCGCGAGCTGATCTCCTCGGCGTGCTCGGCGAGGATCCGTCCGGCCGGGGTCAGGGCCAGCTTGCGTCCCGTGCGTACGACGAGGGCGTGGCCGACCTCGCGCTCGAGCGCGGCGAGCTGCTGCGAGACCGCGGAGGGGGTCAGGTGCAGTGCCGCCGCGGTCGCGGTGACCGAGTCGGACAGCACGAAGGCGCGCAGGACGAGGAGGCGTCGGGGATCGATCGTCGGCACGCAGGCTCCGTCGCGAGTCGGCCCGGGCGCCGCCACGACCGTGGGAGCCGTGCGGCGGACCGGGGGAGTCTCGATGCTAGCGGCTGCACGCCATTCCCCGGCCGTGCCTCGGGCTGGGGCCGGG
The DNA here is from genome assembly GCF_024614185.1 of Nocardioides carbamazepini. Lineage (GTDB taxonomy): Bacteria > Actinomycetota > Actinomycetes > Propionibacteriales > Nocardioidaceae > Nocardioides > Nocardioides carbamazepini. The sequence continues at coordinate 35,421 of NZ_JAHTLF010000015.1, read as the reverse complement.
TCCTAGATTGATGAGGTGTCCGACCACCCGCTGCGGCCCGACCCGACCGACCAGTCCGCCCGCGCCATCGCCGCCGCCGAGCAGCTCGGCCTGTCCTTCGAGGTGACCCGGCACGGGCCGGTGGGCTCGCTGGAGGAGGCGGCCGCCGTGCGTGGCGTCGAGCCGAGGCAGATCGTGAAGACCATGGTCGTGCGGGTCGCCGAGGGCGACCACCGCTTCGTCCTGGTGCCCGGCGACCGGGAGATCTCCTGGCCGCGGCTGCGCACGCTGCTCGGCGTCAACCGGATCTCGATGCCGTCGGCCGACGCCGCCCGCGAGGTGACCGGCTACGTCCGCGGCACGATCACGCCGCTCGGCGCCACGACGCCGCTGCCGGTCATCGCCGACAGCCGGGTCACGGGCGCCGTCTCCGTCGGCGGGGGCGGGTACGGCGTCGCGCTGACCGTCGACGGGGAAGCACTCGTCGCCGCCCTCGACGCCACCGTCGCCGACGTCACCGCCCCGCCGCGCTGACCGGCGCTCAGGTCGCCGGGTGGACCTCCACCACGGCGCCGTCGAGACCGAACTCGACGTAGGCGGTCTGGTTGAACTCGTTGCTCGCGTAGGCCGAGACCCACGCCGGCGTCTCGTCCTCGGCGTCAGGCCGCTCGATGATCAGGTAGCAGCCGTCAGGGTCCTCGACGAGCTGCTCCACCTGCGGACAGAGGCCGTCCAGGACGGCGCTGTCGACGGTGGCGAGATCGAACGGCTCCTCGTCGCCGGTGCCCTTGCTCGGCTCGTCCAGCTCACCGTCCCAGTAGAAGCTGAGCTCACGCTCGTCGCTCGGGTCCTCCGGCTTGTAGGGCGCGTCGACCACGGCGTACTCGGGGTAGATGACGACGCTGCGGACCTGCGTCGACCCGGTCTCCTCCTCCAGAGCCGCGACCAGCGCGTCGAACCCCGCGTCGGTCTGCGGCGCGTCGGCACCCGGCGGGTCACTGCCGCCCGCCAGCGCGAAGATCAGGGCGGTCGCGCCGGCCACCGCCGCCACCCCGCCCACGGCGAGCCCGACCGACGACCCGCCACCCGTGCGGACGGTCCGCTCCGCGACCGACCGGACCCGCTTCGGCGGCTTCGGCGGCTGGTACGCCGGCGGGGTCGGCGACGCGTCGGGGTCCGGCGTGTCGTCGGGGGAGTACTGCTGCCACTGCGGAGGTGCCACGGCAGCACGCTAGTGCGTGGCCCTGCGTGGGACGATGACGGCATGGCCGACTCCACCACCCACGACGTCGCCGGCGAGGTCGTCGACCTGTGCCGCGACCTGATCCGGATCGACACCTCCAACTACGGTGGCGGCGAGAGCACGGGCGAGCGGAAGGCGGCCGAGCACGTGGCCACGCTCCTCGACGAGGTGGGCATCGCGGCCGAGGTGATCGAGACGGCGCCGGGACGCGCCAACGTGCTGGCCCGCTGGGGTGGCGACACCGCGCCGACCGGCGGGGACCGCGGAGCGCTGCTGCTGCACGGCCACCTCGACGTCGTACCCGCCGCGGCCGAGGACTGGGCCGTGCATCCGTTCAGTGGCGAGGTCCAGGACGGCTACGTGTGGGGCCGCGGCGCGGTCGACATGAAGGACTTCGACGCGATGCTGCTCTCGGTGGTCCGGGCCCGTCAGCGGGCCGGGCGGGTCCCCGAGCGGGAGATCGTGCTCTGCTTCACCGCGGACGAGGAGGCGGGCGGCCACCACGGCGCCCAGCTGCTCGTGGAGAACCACGCCGAGTGGTTCGAGGGCTGCACCGAGGCGGTCGGGGAGGTCGGCGGCTTCAGCACGACGGTCCGCGGCCGCCGGCTCTACCTCATCGAGGCTGCCGAGAAGGGCATCGCGTGGATGCGGCTGAGCGCCCGCGGCCGCGCCGGCCACGGCTCGATGCTGAACGACGACAACGCGGTGACCCGGCTGGCGTCGGCGGTGGCACGGATCGGCGCCCACGACTGGCCGGTCCGGCTCACGCCGACCATGCGGACGCTGCTGGCGACCGTCGGCGAGCTGGCCGGCGTCGAGGCGACCCCGGAGAATGCCCCGGCCCTGGTCGAGGAGTTCGGCGGAGCGGCCCGGATGCTCGGCGCCGTGCTCCGCAACTCGACCAACCCGACCATGCTCGAGGCGGGCTACAAGGTCAACGTCATCCCGACCGAGGCCACGGCCCACGTCGACGGCCGGTTCCTGCCCGGCCACGAGGAGGAGTTCTTCGCGACGCTCGCCGAGCTCACCGGCGAGGGCGTGGACATCGACTTCGTCTCCAAGCAGGCGCCCTGGGAGACGCCGTACGACGGCGCGCTGGTCGACGCGATGACCCGTAGCCTGCTCGCGGAGGATCCCGACGCGCTCGTGGCGCCGTACCTCATGAGCGGCGGGACGGATGCCAAGCACTTCACGAAGCTCGGCATGCGCTCCTTCGGCTTCGCGCCGCTGCGGCTGCCCGACGACCTCGACTTCACCGCGCTCTTCCACGGCGTCGACGAGCGGGTCCCGGTCGACGCGCTGGAGTTCGGCGCCCGGGTGCTGGATCGCTTCCTCGACGAGGCCTGACCCGGCAGGCGCACGACGAACGGGCGGGACGCGGCCCGAGCCGCGTCCCGCCCGTCGCCCATCTCACTTCCTCTTGCGGACCAGCTTCACCACCTCGGTCACGGTGACCGTGCCACCGGCGCTGGTGAAGGTGAGGGTGACGGCGACCTTGGCCCGGCCCTTCTTCTGCAGCTTCTTCTTCAGCTTCCCCTTGGGCTTGACGACGAGCGTCGCCGTGTCGGCGCCCGCCGTGGTGGCCGACTTCGCCGCGACTCCGGGTCCGGCGAGCACCACGGTGCCCGCGGTGTTGAGCGCCACGGCGACCTGGGCCGTGCCCTTCTTCTTGTTCTTCGCCATGCCGATGACCGTGGCGGCCGGGGCGATGACCTCCTTGGTCACCGCGACGGTGACCGCCGGTGAGGTCGTCGCCTGGCCCGCCGAGTCGGTCACCGTCGTCGAGAGCGCCACGCTCCTGCCGGCGTCCTTCCCGCCCGGCGTCCAGCGGAAGACGTACGGCGCGTGGGACACCGTCTCCACGACGTCGCCGTCGACCAGGAGGCTGGCCGAACGCACGGCATGGTCGTCACGACCCAGCGCGACCGGCAGCAGGGTCTCCCCGACCTTCAGCGACACGCCGCTGCCGGGATCGACGAGCGCCGCGGTGGGCGCCGCGTCCGTGGGCGCACCAGGACCGGTCGGAACGCCGGACGGCATCGTCGACTGGCGCTGCAGGAGCGTCACCGATCCGCTGCCCGAGATCGCCTCGAGACCGTTGGCCGGGTCCGACGGCCCCCCGGCCACCGGGTCGCCCGTGCCGACGTAGCTCGTCCGCAGGGCGAACGGCGCGTCGCCGCGGACACCGGACAGGTCCGCCGTGCCGTTGTAGACCGCCCAGCCGTTGCCGGTGACGATGCTGGACTCGCCGGACAGCGATCCCTCGGTGCCGGCGTCGGCCAGCAGGATGCCGTAGGACCGCGTCGGGTCGGGCCGGTAGTAGTTGCCGGTGATCCGGCTGCCCGAGATCTTGCCCTGCATACCGCTGGTGAACTTCACGCCGATCTGCGGGAAGGTGCTGCCCGGCGTACCGGTCACGGCGGTGTCGAGGACGTAGCCGTTCTGGATGATCCCGGTCCGCACGGTGTTCGCGGGTCCTCCGTCGACGCCCTTGGCGCCATCGAAGAGGATGCCGCCCGACTGGTAGCCGGTGACCTGGCTGTCTGCGACGGTGACCTCCGACTCGACGGTGCCGGGCCCGGCGCCCTGGATGACACCGGTCTTCACGACACCCCAGCCGTGCGGGTGCTCGGCCAGCTCGCCGGCGTCGCTCGCCGTGCGCAGCGGTCCGACCTTGCTCTCCGAGACCCGGCCCGCCGCGCCGAAGAAGGCGATGCCCGCCTCGGCCCAGGTGTCGCCGGACGTCACGGTCACGCCCGAGATGTCCACGAACATCTCGTTGGTGTCGGTGGAGCCGAGGGACTGCCGCGACACGGTGATGACATTGCCGCCGCCATCGCGCAGGTACGGCGTGAGGCCGGCGAGGTCACCGATGGACGGGTCGGGCTTGATGGTGACCTTGTCCGCGCCGGCTCCCTTGATCCTGAGCGGCTTGGTGATGGTCAGGCCGTTCAGGGCGCCGGTGGCGACCGGGTTGCCCGGTCCGGAGACCGGTGTCGAGGACTCCTCGTAGACGCCCTCGCAGACCACGATGGTGTCCCACGGGGAGGCGAAGTCCACCGCGGTCTGGATGGACGTGTAGTTGGCGTCGGGACACTGCGCGCGGTCGTCGTCGACCACCCAGGCGGTGTTGGCGGCAGCCTCGCCGACGGTGTCGACCAGGGACAGGTTGCCGGGCGCGTTGTCCGTCTCGGCGAGGAACTCCGCCGGGTCCGGACCCGTCGCCGGCGGACCGTACCCGGCCCCCTGGTCGACGTCCGTGCCGTCGGAGAGGACCAGCGGAGCGTCCACGGCCGCCTCCTGGAACCGGACGTCGGCGAGCTGGATCGAGCCCGACTGGGGCAGGCCCGCACCACCGAACCGGAGCTCCAGCGTGTCGATCGCGCTCAGGTCGACGCCCTGCGCGGCGAACTCGGTGAGCGGCACCCGGATCTGGTCGAGCACGATATGGGTCCGCGAGGTCTGCGTGCCCGTGGACATGTGCAGGGCGTTGCCCCACCGCGGGTCGCCGGCGTTGACGACCGCCTCGTGGCCCGCGGCGTCGACGAGCACGATCTGGAAGTCCTGCGTGGTCGAGGCCGGGTCGTAGGTCCGCTCCTCCGAGTCCGCACCCGGGTTGCGGGTGTCGAAGAAGTTGACGTCCGCGCCCAGGGCGAGGGCCTTGAGTCCGCTGACGTCGGCGGAGGCGGCCGGGATGTCGGCCGTCAGGACCGCGTCGCTGCCCGACTCCCAGGCCAGCGCGAGCTGGCGACCGTAGGAGTGGTTGACCGGCGCGTTCTCCCGGGTTCCGTTCTGGCCGCCGAGCGCCGCCTTCCCCGGCAGCGGGCAGGCCTTGGCGCCGGTGGGCTGGCTGCCCTTGCCGAGCTGCGCGGGAGCGAAGTCGTCCGGCTCCGGGTTGCACCAGTCGTAGCCGCCGGCCGTCGCCTTCGGGAGCGGTGAGACACCGCCGTCGGCGAGATACGGGTTCACGAACCCGCTGCCGGTCAGCGCACCGCCGACGGCGTTGAGGCTGAGCGGGTTGGTGACCTCGGGCCGGATCACGTCGATCCGCTCGCCGGCCGCCGGGAAGTAGCTCGTCGAGACCCGTTCTGCGCACGCGATCCGGGTGCCCGACACGCTGGTCGGGCAGGCCGAGGCCGGGATCTGCTCGTGGGTCGGGGTGTCCGACAGCTCGCCGGTCAGGTACGGCTCGAACGCGCCCTCACCGCCGACGTACCGGCGGAAGAAGGCGCCCATCGTGGCCAGCCCGATCTTCTCCTGGTCGCCCATCCGGGCGGGGTCGCCCGAGATCTTCGTGTTGACCAGCGGGTTGTAGGTGTCGGAGTTGTCCAGGACGTAGGACCACGGGTTGTCGTAGCTCGCCGCCCCGCTGAGTCGCAGGTTGTTCGGCTGCACGTTGTTGCTGTTGGTCGGGCGGGAGTCACCGCAGGCGGCGTCGGTGACGTTGCCACCGTCCTGGCCGTCGGCGAACCACACCGTGTTGTACCAGTTGTGGTTCGCGCCCAGCTGGGACGACTGGATGCGCGGGAACGGATCGTCGGCGTTGATGTACTGGCTGCGCTCGAAGAACCGGGCGCCCTGCAGGTTCGAGACGTCGCCGTCGCACCACGGGAGGATCGACAGGTAGGGCGTGCCGTACGGCGCCTTGCGCTCGTAGTCGACCGGAGCCAGGGAGATCACGCCGCGCAGGGGGTAGCGCGGCCCGTCGGTCCGGATCCGGTTGTAGTCGATGAAGCTGGTGACCGCGTCGCCGCCGCGGGAGTGACCCATCAGCCCGATCCGGGTCATGTCGAGCCGGCCGGCCAGCGTGGTCCCGATCGTGGTGTGCTCGTCGACAGGCAGCCCGCCTGCCTCGTTGGCCGCGCTGAGAGCGTCGAGGGCCGCGGCGATGAGCTTGCGGCGCTGGTGCATGCCCTTGCCCTTGGGCCCGTCCTGGCGCATCATCATCTGGTCCTGCGAGACGGAGAACGTGGTGTAGCCCCAGGTCGCGAGGTTCTCGCCGAGATAGGCGTAGCCCGCCTCGTTGCGCTTGAACTGGGCGCACGAGGCGGTCACCGGATCCTGTCCGGCGTCGCAGGAGCCGTGGTTGCCGTGCACCAGGATGATGACCGGCGACGGCTCGGTCCGGTCCTGCGGGTAGTAGAGGGCGCCGCGGACCTCCAGCTGCTCGGCGGCCCTGGCCGTGCCGGCGGCCGGCGCCGACCCGTCGGAGGCGGGCTCCTGCAGGTCGACCAGGCCGAGCTTGGCCTCCTGGACGGTCGCCGGCGTGTAGCTGCCACGATCCAGCGGGTCGGGCAGCTCGGCGGTGGGTGCCGCGGTCTGCGGCTGGGGGGCTGCGGCCATGGCAGCGGGCACGCCGAGCGTGCTCACCGCCAGCGCCAGCACCAGCAGGCGCCACACGGGCGCGCTGATCAGCGTCATCGAAGGTTGCTCCTACCTGGGGTGATGGATGCCCGAGAGATCGCGAACCTAGGTAGTGCATGTTTCAACTTGGTGACGGCGCCGTTGCGCTGGACACCCGCGCCCCGGCGCTGGGGCCGCGCTGGGGCCGCGCCGGTGCTCAGGCGGTGCTCAGGCGGTGCTCAGGCGGTGCGGACGGCCCGGATGATCTTGCGCCGCAGCACCACCCGGCGCTTGCCGTCCGGCCCGATCTGCACCCGGTCCAGCTCCCAGCCGCCGTGCTCGGCCCGCTCGACGAGCAGCTTGGCGACCATGTTGCGCGAGAACTCGCGGTCGAAGGTCACCTGGTCGAACTCCCACTCGACCCCACGTCCGAGTCCGCGCATCAGGCCGGGACGCAGCAGGGAGTGGGTCACGCGGCACCTCCGGACACGTCGTCCAGCGCCGCCCTGATCTCCGGTGGCAGCACCTTCGCCTCCGAGCCGAGCGCCCCGGCCAGCTGCGCGGCGGTGCGGGCACCCACGACGGGCGCGGTGACACCGGGGGAGTCCCGGACCCACACCAGCGCGACCTCCAACGGCGTCCAGCCCAGGCCGTCGGCCGCGCGGGCGACCGCCTCGACGATGCCGCGGCTGTGCTCGTCGAGGTAGGCGTCGACGAAGCCGGCGAAGACCGGTGAGGCGGCGCGGGAGTCCGAGGGGGTGCCGGAGCGGTACTTGCCGGTGAGCACGCCTCGGCCGAGCGGCGACCACGGGAACAGGCCGATGCCGAGGGCCTCGACGGCGGGCAGCACCTCCCGCTCGACCCGCCGGTTGACCAGCGAGTACTCCATCTGGGTCGACGCGATCCGGGCCCGCCCCGCCGACGCCTCCTGCAGCGTCACCGCGCGGGCGGTCTGCCAGCCGTCGTAGTTCGAGATGCCGACGTACGTCGCCCGGCCGCTCGCGACCGCGTGGTCGAGCGCGCCCAGCGTCTCCTCGAGCGGCACGTCGTCGCTCCAGATGTGCACCTGCCACAGGTCGACGTGGTCGGTGCCGAGCCGCTTCAACGACGTGTCGAGGCCCCGCAGCATCGCGCCGCGCGAGGTGTCGGTGACCCGCTCCGACCCGCGCCGCCAGATCCCGGCCTTGGTGGCCAGCACCACGTCCTCGCGGCGTACGACATCGCCGAGCAGCGTGCCGAGCAGCGCCTCGGAGCGACCGTCGGTGTAGCCGGCGGCCGTGTCGACGGTCGTCCCGCCGGCCTCGACGAACGCCGTCAGCTGGTCACGGGCCTCGTGCTCGTCGGTGTCCTTGCCCCACGTCATCGTGCCGAGGGCGAGGCGCGACACCTGGAGGCCGCTGGCGCCGACGTACCGCTGCTGCATGGGGCACAACGTATCGGCCCGGCCGAGCGGGACGCGCCGGGCACGCCGATGACGCGCGTGACCGGCGACTCCCTAGGATGGCGCGTCGTGGCGGACTTCCTGCAGGCAGTGTTCCTCGGCGTGCTCCAGGGACTGACCGAGTTCCTCCCGATCTCCAGCAGTGCGCACCTGCGGATCTTCCCCGACCTGTTCGGCTGGGGTGACCCCGGCGCGGCCTTCACGGCGGTGATCCAGATCGGCACCGAGCTGGCCGTGCTCGTCTACTTCCGCAAGGACATCTGGCGGATCGCCCGGGCCTGGGTGCTGTCCCTGTTCAAGCCGGAGTACCGCGGTGCCCTCGACGCGCGGATGGGCTGGTACATCATCGTCGGCTCGCTCCCGATCGTGCTCCTCGGCATCCTCCTCAAGGACGTCATTGAGCGCGACTTCCGCAACCTGTGGATCATCGGCTGCACGCTGATCGTCCTCGGCCTGGTCCTCGGGCTCGCGGACCGGATCGGTCGCAACGAGAAGGCGATCAAGCAGATGCGACTGCGCGACGCCGTCCTGATGGGCGGCGCCCAGGCGATGGCACTCGTCCCCGGCGTGTCCCGCTCCGGTGCGACCCTGTCGATGGGCCGCTTCCTCGGCTACGAGCGGGAGGCAGCCACCCGCTTCGCCTTCCTCCTCGCCATCCCCGCCGTGGTCGGCGCCGGGCTGTTCGAGCTCAAGGAGATCGGCGACGTCGGCACGGCCCACCCCGGCGAGGCCGACTACGGCTGGGGGCCGACCATCACCGCCACGGTCGTGTCCTTCGTCGTCGGGTACGCCGCCATCGCGTGGCTGCTGCGCTGGGTCAGCACGAGGTCCTACACGCCGTTCGTGATCTACCGGGTCCTGCTCGGCACCGCGGTCCTCGTGCTCCTCGGCGCGGGCGTGCTCAGTTCCTGACCGTGGTCTGACCAGTCATCCATTGGGCAGAGACTGCATGGCTGCGGGCCGGATTGTTGCGGTTTGGGACCAAACCGCAACAAGAGTCAGGGCGCCCTGAGGAGCCTCAGAACCACCCGGCCTTCTTGAAGAAGATCCACAGCCCGGCCATGGTCGAGACCATCAGCGCGATCGCGAACGGGTAGCCGAAGGTCCAGTCCAGCTCGGGCATGTGGGTGAAGTTCATGCCGTAGACCCCGGCGATCAGCGTCGGCACGACGACGAGCGCGGCGCCGGCGGAGATCTTGCGCATGTCGTCGTTCTGCTGCATCGCGATCCGGGACACGTGGGCGTCGAACGCCGACGACAGGAGTCCGTCGAGGGTGTCCATCTCCTCGGCGGCCTGGGCGAGATGGTCGCTGACATCGCGGAAGAAGGGTGCGGACTCCGCCTCGACGAGGTCGACGCTGCCGGTCGCGAAGCGGCGCATCGGCTCACGCAGGGGGAGCACGGCTCGTCGTACCTCGGAGAGCTCGCGCTTGAGGATGTAGATCCGGTCGCCGTCCTGGGTGCGCCGGTCGGAGAAGACGGAGGCCTCGACCTCGTCGACGTCGATCTGCAGCTCGGCGACGACCGCCGTGTAGCCGTCGACGACGGCATCGCACACGGCGTAGACGACGGCCGACGGCCCGTGGTCGAGGACGGCCTGCTTCTTCTCGAGCTCGTGACGGGCGTCACTGAGGGCCGAGCCGCGCCCGTGCCGGACGGTGATCACGAAGTCGGTGCCGATGAAGACGTTGATCTCGCCGGTCTCCACGGCGTCGTCCTCGTCGACGTACCAGAGCGTCTTGAGGACGAGGAAAAGGCTGTTCGCGTAGGTCTCCAACTTGGGTCGCTGGTGCGCGACGACCGCGTCCTCGACCGCGAGCGGGTGGAGGTCGAAGGCCGCGGCGATCTCGCCGAGCTCGATGTGGCTGGGCTCGTAGAGCCCGACCCAGACGAAGTCGTGCTCGTTGTTCGCCGCGGCGCGCAGCGCGGCGTAGTCGTGCAGATGGCAGTCCACGGGGAGGCGGACGCCGTGCCGGTAGACGGCGCTGTCGACGATCACGGGCTCACGCTAGCCCCACGCCCGCCGCTGGCGGTCGATCCCGGCCAGCGGGTCACGTGCCGACCGCGGGCGCCGACGTCGTGACCGGCCCGGCTACGCTCGCGGCCATGGCCACCCTGCTGCTGGTCCGGCACGGCCGGACCACCGCGAACGCCTCCGGCCTGCTCGCCGGCCGGACCGCGGGCGTCCGGCTCGACGAGCTCGGCACGCAGCAGGCCGCGCGGGCCGGAGCCCGGATCGGGAGCGTTGCGGTGGCGGCACTCGTCACCAGCCCGCAGGAGCGCTGTCGGCAGACCGCCCGCGCGGTCGCCGCCGGCCAGCGCGACGCCGGCCACGCGACGACCAGGGCGGTCACCGAGAAGGGGCTCGCGGAGTGTGACTACGGCGAGTGGCAGGGCCGCTCGCTCAAGGATCTGGTCCGCGAGCCGCTGTGGAAGACCGTCCAGCACCAGCCGTCGGCGGCCGTGTTCCCCGGCGGGGAGTCGATGGTCGCCATGCAGCACCGGGCGGTGGCGGCCGTGCGGCGACTCGACGCCGAGATCACCCGCGACCACGGTCCCGACGCCGTCTGGGTGGCGGTGAGCCACGGCGACATCATCAAGTCCGTGCTGGCCGACGCGCTCGGCATGCACCTCGACCTGTTCCAGCGGATCAACGTCGACCCGGCGTCGGTGTCCATCGTCCGCTATGCGCCCGACCGGCCCTACGTGCTGGCCAGCAACACCCATGACGGCGACCTGTCCTGGCTCGCGCCGAAGCCAGGTCGACGCCGGACGCGGTCCCGCGGAGCGGCTGTCGGCGGTGGCGCCGGCCCGGCCTGACGACACGTCGATAGGCTCAGGGGTATGCCGATCGTCCACGGATTCGACCCGCCCGAGCGCTTCGTCGCCGGCACCGTCGGCGAGCCCGGCGGCCGCACCTTCTTCCTCCAGGCGCGGGCCGGCTCGAAGCTGGTCACGGTCGCGCTGGAGAAGCAGCAGGTCGCGGCCCTGGCCGAGCGGATCGACGAGCTGCTCGACGAGGTGATCGCCGACGGCCGGGCGCGCGCCGTCGTGCCCGCGATGGCGCCGTTCGGTCTCACCGACGACCGGCCGCTGGAGCTGCCCATCGAGGAGGAGTTCCGCGCCGGCACGATGACCCTCTCGTGGGATCCCGACGACGAGCGGGTCGTCGTCGAGGTGTTCCCGGTGGGCGAGGAGCCGGTCGAGCTGACCGACGGCGAGGACCCGGCCGAGCTGCTCCTGGTCCGCCTCGAGCCGGGGCAGGCCCGGGCGTTCGTGCGCCGGGCCGAGCACGTCGTCGGAGCCGGCCGGCCGAGCTGTCCCTTCTGCGGGCACCCGATCGACCCCGAAGGTCACCTGTGCGTGCGGGCCAACGGGTTCAAGCGCCGCGATCCATGATCCTCCAGGGCCGGATCATGCCGGCCTCCAACGCGACCTTCCTCGCCGAGCTCGACGGGCGCGAGGTCGTCTACAAGCCGGTGGCCGGGGAGCGACCGCTGTGGGACTTCCCGGACGGCACCCTCGCCGACCGCGAGGTCAGCGCCTACCTGGTCTCGGAGGCCACCGGCTGGGACCTGGTGCCGCGCACCTGGTGGGGCGAGGGTCCCCACGGCCCCGGCATGGTCCAGGAGTGGCAGCAGGTCGACCCCGACGACAGCGCGGTCGACCTGGTCCGCTCCGGCGAGGCGGCCCCCGGCTGGCTCGAGGTCGTCGAGGGACTCGACGAGCGCGATCACCCGGTGATCCTCGTCCACGAGGACTCCCTCACGCTGCGCCGGATCGCCGTCTACGACGTGCTGGTCAACAACGCCGACCGCAAGGGTGGACACGTCCTCGCCATGCCTGGCGGACACCGGTACGGCGTCGACCACGGCGTCGCGTTCCACCACGAGGCCAAGCTGCGCACCGTCTTGTGGGGCTGGGCGGGGAGCCGGTTGACCCCCGAGGAGACCGACGTGGTCACCGCGGTGCTGGCCGCGGTCCGCGGCGAGCTCGGCGAGCGGCTGAGTACCCACCTCGCCGAGCACGAGATCCAGGCACTGGAGCGTCGTACCGAACGACTGCTGGCGGCCGGTACGCTGCCCGGCCCCTCCGGGAGCTGGCCGGCCATCCCCTGGCCGCCCTTCTAGAGCCAACCCCTAACATCGAGGCATGCGCGCATGGAACGCACCGGGCCTCCCGGTGCTCCCGGTCTCCGGCCCCCAGGTCGTCCTCCACGACACCGCCTCCGGCGGCAGGGTCGAGAGCCGCCCCGACGGCCCCGCGCGCCTCTACGTCTGCGGCATCACGCCGTACGACGCCACACACATCGGCCACGCCAACACCTATGTGGCCTTCGACCTGCTCAACCGGGCGTGGCGCAGCGCCGGCCACGAGGTGCGCTACGTCCAGAACGTCACCGACGTCGACGACCCGCTGCTCGAGCGTGCCGACAAGGTCGGCGTCGACTGGGTGGAGCTCGCCGAGCGCGAGACCGAGCTCTTCCGCAAGGACATGGAGGCACTGCGCGTGCTCCCGCCGGTGGAGTACGTCGGCGCCGTCGAGTCCATCCCGCTGGTGATCGAGCTGATCGAGCGCCTCGAGGCGGCCGGGTCGGTCTACCGCGTGGACCAGGACCTCTACTTCTCGGTCGCGGCGGACCCCGCCTTCGGCGAGGAGTCCAACTACGACCGCGAGACCATGCTCCGCCTCTTCGGCGAGCGCGGCGGCGACCCGGACCGTCCCGGCAAGAAGGACCCCCTCGACTGCGTCGTGTGGCGCGGTGAGCGCGACGGCGAGCCCGCCTGGGACAGCCCGTTCGGCCCTGGGCGACCCGGTTGGCACATCGAGTGCGCGGCGATCGCGCTGACCCATCTCGGCGCGGCGTTCGACGTGCAGGCCGGCGGCAGCGACCTGGTCTTCCCGCACCACGAGATGTGTGCCGGCCACGTGCAGGTCGCGACCGGTGAGTCGTTCGCGCGGGTCTACACCCACGCCGGCATGGTGGCCTACGACGGCGAGAAGATGTCGAAGTCCCTGGGCAACCTGGTCTTCGTGTCGGCGCTGCGCAACAGCGACATCGACCCGATGGCGATCCGGCTGGCCCTGCTGCGCCATCACTACCGCAGCGACTGGGAGTGGACCGACGCCCACCTGTGGCGGGCGGTGGACGACGTCGCCGAGTGGCGGCGCGCCCTCGCGCTGGGCGCCGGGGCGCCCGCCGCACCCGTGGTCGAGGAGCTCCTCGCCGCGCTGGCCGACGACCTGGACGCCCCCCGCGCCACGGCCGCCGTCGACGCCTGGGTGCGGGCCACGCTCGGCACCGACGGGCTGGCCGACACCAGCGACCCCGAGGCCGCCGTCACCCTCCTGCCGGTCCTCGACGCCGCGCTGGGTCTCGCGCTGTAGCCGTCAGGACCTGCCTCGATTGGGCAGAGACTGCATCTGATCGGCCTGGATTGTTGCGGTTTGGGACCAAACCGCAACAATCCCGCAGGCTCAGGACTCCTCGCCCCGCCGCTTGAGGTACCGCTCGAACTCCCGCGCGATCGCCTCACCGGACGCCTCCGGGAGGTCGGCGGTGTCCCGTGACTCCTCCAGCGAGCGCACGTACTCGGCGATGTCCTCGTCCTCCTCGGCCAGCTCGTCGACCCCGCGCTCCCAGGCCCGGGCCTCGTCGGGCAGCTCGCCGAGGGGCATGGGGATCTCCAGCAGGTCCTCCAGCCGGGTGAGCAGCGCGAGGGTGGCCTTCGGGCAGGGCGGCTGGGCGACGTAGTGCGGGACGGCCGCCCAGTAGGAGACCGCGGGGATGTCGATGCGGGCGCAGGCGTCCTGCAGCACGCCGACGATCCCGGTCGGGCCCTCGTAGGTCGACTGCTCCAGCACCAGCCGGTCCATCAGGTCGGCCTCGGTCGTCGAGCCGGACACCGGGATCGGCCGGGTGTGTGGACTGTCGGAGAGCAGCGCGCCGAGGGTCACGAACAGCTCGGCGCCGAGCTCGTCGATGGTCTCGAGGATCTCGTCGGTGAACTGTCGCCACCGCATGTTGGGCTCGATCCCGCGCACCAGGATCACGTCGCGATCCAGGTCCGGGGGCGAGGCCACGGCGATGTGCGTGCTCGGCCAGGTCAGCTTGCGGAACCCGCTGTCGTCGATGCCGACCGTCGGGCGGTTGACCTGGAAGTCGTAGTACTCCTCCGGGTCGATCGCCGCGACCACCTTGGCGTCCCAGACCTTCATCAGGTGGTCCACCACGGCGGTCGCCGACTCGGCGGCGTCGTTCCAGCCCTCGAACGCAGCGATCACCACGGGCCGGACCAGCTCGGGGATCGTCTCGATCTCCATCACTGTGCCAGCCTAGTCAGCCGAACGCGGGTAGCATCAGCACCAGCCGAGAGGCGTTGCAACGGACGAGCCATCTACGGGGCCGTCCGCCACGCTCGGCCGAGACACCAAGGGCGCCTTCCATACTCTGGAAGGATGGTTTTCATGGCTCAGGACAGCCCGCACGACGCCGCGTGGCAGCCCGATGCGACCGACGAGCTCACGCAGCTGCTGCGCGAGCGGATCGTCGTCCTCGACGGCGCGATGGGCACCGCCATCCAGCGCGACCGCCCTGACGAGGCCGGCTACCGGGGCGAGCGCTTCGCGAACCGCGAGGAGTGGCCCAGCGACCTGATCGGCAACAACGATCTGCTCTCGGTCACCCAGCCCGACATCATCGCCGGGATCCACCGCGAGTACCTCGACGCGGGCGCCGACATCATCGAGACCAACACGTTCAACTGCAACGCGATCTCGCTCAGCGACTACGGCATGGCCGAGCTCTCCTACGAGCTCAACCTCGAGGCCACCCGGCTCGCCCGGCGCGTGGCCGACGAGGTCGCGTCCGCGTCCGGCCGCAAGCGGTACGTCGCGGGCGCGCTCGGGCCGACCACCCGGACCGCCTCGATCAGCCCCGACGTCAACGACCCCAGCGCGCGCAACGTGTCGTACGAGCAGCTCGTCGAGGCCTACCTGGTCGCCGCCCGCGGCCTCGTCGACGGCGGCTCCGACCTGCTCTTCATCGAGACCATCTTCGACACCCTCAACGCCAAGGCGGCGATCTTCGCCGTCGAGACGCTGTTCGAGGAGACCGGCCGCCGCTGGCCGGTCGTGATCTCCGGCACGATCACCGACGCCTCCGGGCGCACGCTCTCCGGCCAGGTCACCGAGGCGTTCTGGGACTCGGTGCGCCACGCCCAGCCGCTCGCCGTCGGCCTCAACTGCGCGCTCGGCGCCGCCGAGATGCGGCCCTACGTCGCCGAGCTGTCCCGCCTCGCCGACTCGTTCGTCTCGGTCTACCCCAACGCGGGGCTGCCCAACGCCTTCGGTGAGTACGACGAGGCGCCGGCCGACACGGCCGGCGTCCTGGTCGAGTTCGCCGAGGCCGGATTCCTCAACATCGTGGGCGGCTGCTGCGGCACGACGCCCGACCACATCGCCGAGATCGCCCGCGTGATGGAGGGCCGAGCGGTCCGAGTGCCGGTCGGGATCGAGCCCGCGATGCGGCTGTCCGGTCTCGAGCCGTTCACCATCACCGACGCCAGCCTGTTCGTCAACGTCGGCGAGCGCACCAACATCACCGGCTCGGCCCGGTTCCGCAACCTGATCAAGGACGGTGACTACGACACCGCCCTGTCGGTCGCCGCGCAGCAGGTCGAGGCCGGCGCCCAGGTCATCGACGTCAACATGGACGAGGGCATGATCGACGGCGTCGCCGCGATGGACCGCTTCGTCAAGCTGATCGCGAGCGAGCCCGACATCAGCCGGGTGCCGCTCATGATCGACTCCTCCAAGTGGGAGGTCATCGAGGCCGGGCTGCGCTGCGTGCAGGGCAAGCCGATCGTCAACTCGATCTCCATGAAGGAGGGCGAGGAGAAGTTCGTCGAGCAGGCCCGGCTGTGCAAGAAGTACGGCGCGGCCGCGGTCGTGATGGCCTTCGACGAGGACGGCCAGGCCGACAACCTCGAGCGCCGCAAGGCGATCTGCGAGCGCGCCTACCGGATCCTGGTCGACCAGGTCGGCTTCCCCGCCGAGGACATCATCTTCGACCCCAACGTGTTCGCGGTGGCGACAGGCATCGAGGAGCACGCGACCTACGGCGTCGACTTCATCGAGGCGACCCGCTGGATCAAGCAGAACCTGCCCGGCGCGAAGGTGTCGGGCGGCATCTCGAACGTCTCCTTCAGCTTCCGCGGCAACAACGCCGTGCGCGAGGCGATCCACGCGGTGTTCCTGTTCCACGCGATCGAGGCGGGCCTCGACATGGGCATCGTCAACGCGGGCGCCCTGGTGCCCTACGACACGATCGACCCCGAGCTGCGCGACGCCATCGAGGACGTGGTCCTCAACCGCACCGACGACACGCTGGCCGCCACCGAGCGTCTGCTGGAGCTGGCCGAGCGGCACCGCGGCAGCGGTGAGGTCGTCGAGGCGACCGCCGAGGAGTGGCGCTCGCTGCCGGTGGGTGAGCGGATCACCCACGCGCTGGTCAAGGGCCTCGACGGGTTCGTCGAGGACGACACCGAGGAGCTGCGGCAGGAGATCGCGGCTCGCGGGGGTCGCCCGATCGAGGTGATCGAGGGCCCGCTGATGGACGGCATGAACGTCGTCGGCGACCTGTTCGGCGCCGGGAAGATGTTCCTGCCGCAGGTCGTGAAGTCGGCGCGGGTGATGAAGAAGGCCGTCGCCTACCTCATCCCGTTCATCGAGCAGGAGAAGGCTGATTTGATTGAGGCCAACCCCGAGCTCGCCACCGCTGTGTCATCAAGGGACACCAACGGCACCATCGTGCTCGCCACCGTCAAGGGCGACGTCCACGACATCGGCAAGAACATCGTCGGCGTCGTGTTGTCCTGCAACAACTACGAGGTGATCGACCTCGGGGTGATGGTGCCGGCCCAGAAGATCCTCGACACCGCCAAGGAGGTCGGCGCCGACATCATCGGGCTGTCCGGCCTGATCACGCCGAGCCTCGACGAGATGGTGGGCTTCGCCGGCGAGATGCAGCGTCTCGGGCTCCAGATCCCGCTGCTCATCGGCGGTGCTACGACGTCGCGGGCGCACACGGCGGTCAAGATCGACCGCAAGTACGACGGCCCGGTCGTCTGGGTCAAGGACGCCTCCCGGTCGGTGCCGACCGCGGCGGCCCTGCTCGACGACCGGCAGCGCCCGGCGTTGCTGGAGACGACGAAGGCCGACTACGACTCGCTGCGCGCCCGCCACTCGCAGAAGTCCGAGCGCCCGCTGCTGTCCTTCGCGGACGCACAGGACAACAAGTCACCGATCGACTGGGACGGCTATGCGCCGCCGCAGCCGCGGGCCCACGGCGTCCACGTCCTGGCCGACTACGACCTCGCGGAGCTGCGCGACTACATCGACTGGCAGCCGTTCTTCAACGCCTGGGAGATGAAGGGCAAGTTCCCCGACATCCTCAACAGCCCGACCCATGGCGAGGCCGCCCGCAAGCTGTACGACGACGCGCAGGTCATGCTCGACACGCTGGTCGCGGAGAAGTGGCTGACCGCCAACGGCGTCTACGGCCTGTTCCCGGCCGCGAGCACCGGCGAGGACGTCGTCGTCTACGCCGACGAGTCGCGCGGCGCCGTACGCACGACGCTGCACCAGCTGCGTCAGCAGGGCCAGCACCGCGCGGGAGTGCCCAACCGCTCGCTCGCCGACTACGTCGCCCCGATCGGCAGCGACCTGGCCGGCGGCGGCGACTGGGTCGGCGCCTTCGCCGTCACGGCCGGCATCGGCACCACGGAGCGGATCATGGCGTTCAAGGAGGAGCTCGACGACTACTCCGCCATCCTGCTCGAGGCCCTGGCCGACCGGCTCGCGGAGGCGTTCGCGGAGCGGTTGCACCAGCGGGTGCGCACCGAGTTCTGGGCGCACGTGCCGGAGGAGCAGCTGACCAACGAGGACCTGATCGCCGAGAAGTACACCGGCATCCGGCCCGCGCCCGGCTACCCTGCCTGCCCGGACCACACCGAGAAGCGCACCATCTGGGAGCTGCTCGACGTCGAGGCGAGCACCGGCATGGAGCTCACCGAGTCGATGGCGATGTGGCCCGGCGCGTCGGTGTCCGGCCTCTACTACAGCCATCCCGAGGCGCAGTACTTCGTCGTCGGGCGGCTGGGTCGCGACCAGATCGAGGACTACGCGTCCCGCAAGGGCTGGAGCGTGGTCGAGACCGAGAAGTGGCTGTCCCCGAACCTCGGCTACGACCCGGACGACTGAGCACTCGGGTCACGCCGCGGCGCCGTGCGTGACAGCCGCCGCCGCGATCGCCAGGTACACCCCGGCGACCGGCAGCCGGCGCAGGCCGGGGTGCCGCGGTGTGCTCCGACCCGCGGCGTCCGGACGGTATCGGCGGCGCAGCCGCTGCGCGAGGAGCCCGGCGCACACGGCGTACGCCAGGTCCACGACCAGCGCGACGAGCACGGTGACGACGCCGAGGGCGAGGACCTCCGCCTGGGCCGCGGCACCCGTCGCGCCCGGCGTCAGGAACTGGGGCAGGAAGGCCAGGAAGAACAGCGCGACCTTCGGGTTGAGCAGGTTCATGAGCAGGCCGTCGGCGTACACCCGTCCCAGCGCGGGCGGCGTCGGGGTGGCGGGGCCGCCCGGGTCCTGCCGCCTCCGGGCGAGCTCCCGGACCGCGAGCTGGACCAGGTACGCCGCGCCGAGGTACCGGACGACGGCGAAGGCGGTCGGGTTCGCGGCGATCAGCGCCGAGAGGCCGAGCGCGGTGGCGGCGGCATAGACCGCGGTCCCGGTCTCGACGCCCAGCACGGACACCACGCCGGCCCGCACCCCGTGCGCCACGCTCCGGGTGGTGATGTAGATGGTGTTCGGGCCGGGCATGCCGACCAGGACCACGGAGGCGCCGGCGAAGGCGGCCAGCTGCGCGGGCTCGAGGGCGAGGCTCATGGGACGGTCCGTTCCAGGTGGGTGCGGGGGCGTCCCCTAGCGTGGTCGCCGACCGCCCGGGAGGACCCGGGCCATTGGAGGCGTAAGTGGATCGTTTTCGCGGCCCCGACGAGCTGGCCCGCGTGCTCGGCGACTGGATGTCCACCGCCGGCGCCCTCTACCGGCAGCTCGCCGCGGCGCTGGGCGACGCGATCAGCGCCGGTGACCTCGTGGCCGGCGACCGGCTCCCGTCCGAGCGGGAGCTGGCCCGGTCGCTGCACCTGAGCCGGGCGACCGTGGTGGCGGCGTACGACGAGCTGCGGGGCCGCGCCCTGGTCGAGAGCCGGCAGGGGAGCGGCAGCCGGGTGGCCACGCCGGCCGAGCGCGGGCCGGCCGCCGTGACCAGGCGGCTGCGCCGCGGTCTCTCCGCGGAGGCGGTGCGGCGGCTCGACGAGACGGCGGACGACCTGATCTCGATGAGGTACGCGATCGAGCCCGGTGACCCCCGCATCGCCTCGGCGGTCGCCGACGTGGTCGAGCAGGACCTGCCGACGTTGCTCGACGAGATCGGCTACACGCCCCGCGGCCTGCCGGCGCTGCGCGAGGCTCTCGCGGACCACCACACCCGCCAGGGGCTGCCCACCACCCCGGGCGAGGTCCTGGTCACGACCGGGACCCAGCAGGCCCTCACCCTCGTGTCCCAGCTGCTGCTCGAGCGTGGCGCGACGGTCGCGGTCGAGTCACCGAGCTGGCCGGGCTGCTTCGACACCTTCAGCGCGGTCGGCGCCCGGATGGTCGGCGTCGAGCTCGACGGGGAAGGACCGAGGATCGACCGGCTGCGTGCCGTCCTGGCCGCGGAGCAGGTGTCGGCGCTGTTCGTGATGCCCACCTTCCACAACCCCACCGGGCTGCTGATGTCGGACCGGCGCCGCCGTGACGTCGCCCGGGTCGCGGCCGAGCACGGCGTCCCCGTCGTCGAGGACCACGGCTACTCGACGGCGCTGGCCGTCGCCGGTCCGCTCCCGCCGCCGATCGCCGCGTACGCACCGGAGGCCGGACGGGTCTTCACCGTCGGATCGCTGTCCAAGGCGCTGTGGGCGGGGCTGCGGGTCGGCTGGGTGCGCGCGGGCCGGAGCGACATCGAGCGGCTCGGCTACCTGAAGGCCAACGCCGACATGGGCACCCCACTGCTCGACCAGGCCGTCGTCACGCGCCTGCTGCCCATCCTCCCGACCCTCACCGAGGACCGGACCGCGGTCGCCCTCGGGCGCCTGCAGCACGCCACGACGCTGCTGCACGCGCGGCTGCCCGACTGGCAGTGGCGCACGCCCGACGGCGGCACCGCCCTGTGGATCCGTCTGCCCGGCTACGACGCCGCGGTGTTCGCCCGGGTCGCGCTGCGCCACGGCGTCGAGGTGACCCCGGGCCGCGAGACGGACCCGTCCGGAGCCTGGGACGACCACCTCCGGCTGCCCTTCACCTTCGAGCCGGCGCTGATGACCGAGGCCGTGCGGCGGCTGGCGGCCGCCGCGGATGAGATGACGGGGCGCTCCGCCTCCTAGGCTGGTGACGTGACCCTGCCCGCCGCCGTCCTGTGGGACATGGACGGAACCCTCGTCGACACCGAGCCCTACTGGATGGCCACCGAGGAGGCCATCGCGCGGGAGTACGGCGGGACGTGGACCCACGCCGACGCGATGCAGCTGGTCGGCAACGACCTGCTCGTGTCGGGGGAGTACATCAAGGCCAAGCTCGGCCTCGCCCAGTCCGCCGAGGAGGTCGTCGAGCTGCTGCTCGACGGCGTGGTGGCCCAGGTCCGCCACGCGGTGCCGTGGTGCCCGGGTGCCCGGGAGCTGCTGCTCGCCCTGCACGACGCCGGTGTGCCGTGCGCGCTGGTCACGATGTCGTACCAGCGCTTCGTCGCACCGATCCTCGAGCACCTGCCGCCGGAGACCTTCCGGGTGATCGTCACCGGCGACATGGTCGACCAGGGCAAGCCGCACCCCGAGGCCTATCTCACCGCCGCGGCCGCGCTCGGGGTCGACCCGGCCGACTGCGTCGCGGTCGAGGACTCGCCGACCGGCGCGACCTCGGCCGAGGCCGCCGGATGCCGGGTGCTTGTCGTACCGAACCACGTGCCCGTGCCACCGGGGCCCGCCCGGGTGTTCCGGGAGACCCTCGAGGGGATCACTCCGGCGGAGCTGGGCTCGCTGCGCTGACCCGGTCCCGGGGCTCCGGGTAGGGCGGCGGCGTGCCGCCGTAGGCGGGACAGATCGCCTGGTGGGCGCACCAGCGGCAGCCGGCGCCCTTGCGCGCCTCGAACTCCTTGCGCTCCGTGGCCGCCCGGATGGCGTCCCAGACCGCCAGCACCTTGCGCTCGGTGGCCAGCAGGTCCTGCTCGTCGGGCTCGTAGCGCAGCACCTCGCTGTTGCCGAGGTAGACCAGCTGCAGCATCCGCGGCACCACGCCGCGCATCCGCCACAGCACCAGCGCGTAGAACTTCAGCTGGAAGAGAGCCTTGCCCTCCCACATCTCGTTGGGCGACGGTCCCGTCTTGTAGTCCACCACGCGGATGGCACCGTCGGGCGCGACGTCGACGCGGTCGATCACCCCGCGGAGCAACAGCTTCGCGTCGGTCAGCGTCTCGACGTACAGCTCGCGCTCGGCGGGCTCGAGCCGGGTCGGGTCCTCGAGGTCGAAGTACTTCGCGAGCGTCGCGTGGCACGACGCCAGCCATTCGGCGATCTCGGCTCCGTCGACCGGGAACATCGAGGCCACGGCCGGCTCGATCTCCTGGAGCTCCTCCCACGCAGGCGCCAGCAGGAGGTCGGCCCGCTCGGGAGTGCGCTCCGCCGCCGGCAGGTCGAAGAGCTGCTCCAGCACGCGGTGGACCACGGTGCCCCGCACAGCCGCGGGGGAGGGCGGCTCGGGCAGCCGGTCGATGCTGCGGAAGCGGTAGAGCAGGGGGCAGTTCATGAAGTCACCGACCCGGGACGGCGACAGCGCACCCAGCACGTCGACCCCGTCGACGCGGGTGCCACCACGCTCGGACGGGTCGGCCGGCTCGATGCCGGCTGCGGCGGATGCGGTCGTCATGGGAGCGACAGTAGGCGAGGCCTCCGACAACCACCGGATAGCCTCGGTACGTGTCCGGCCACCAACGCCCCGCGCCCGAGCCTGCCCCCCTGCCCCGGGGCATGTTCCGGATCGGGCGGATCGCGGGCAGCGACGTGCTGGTGTCCAGCTCCTGGTTCCTCATCGCCGGCCTGATCGCGCTCATCATGGGCCCCCGCGTCGACCAGGTGCAGCCCGGCCTCGGCGGCTGGAAGTACGTCGTCGGCGTCGCCTTCGCGATCGCGCTCTACCTCGCGGTGCTGCTCCACGAGGCCTCGCACGCCATCGTGGCCCGGCGGTTCGGGTTCACGGTGCACTCCATCACCCTCCACTTCCTCGGCGGCGCGACCGCGATCGAGGGCGAGGCCCGCCGGCCGCGGCAGGAGTTCTGGATCGCCGTGGTCGGTCCGCTCACGTCGATCGCCGTCGGTGTCGCGGCCCTGGCCCTCTGGTTCGTCACCCCGAGCGGACTGCTGCTCCTCGTCATCGAGGGCCTGGCCGGCGCCAACCTGATGATCGGGGTCCTCAACCTGGTGCCCGGCCTCCCGCTCGACGGCGGCCGCGTGCTCAAGGCCGGCGTCTGGGCCCTCACCGGCCGGGTCCACACCGGCACGGCAGTCGCCGCCTGGACCGGCCGCGGTGTCGCCGTGCTCGTCGCCGTGGGGGCGCTGTGGTGGTCACGCGACGGCGCCCTGATCAACCCCCTGGTGCTGCTCGTCGTCGCCGTGTTCCTGTGGACGGGGGCCAGCCAGGCGCTGGCGGTGTCCGGCGTCACCCGCCAGTTCGACGGGATCGTCGCCGGCGACCTGGCCCGGCGGGCGCTGTCCGTGCCCGACGACGTGCCGCTGGCGGAGGCCATGCGCCGGGCGCTGGAGGCAGGTGCCGGGAGCATCGTCACGACGACCACCGACGGCCGCCCGGTCGGCGTGGTCGACGAGACCGCCGCCCGCGCCGTACCCGGCGAGCGGGCGCCCTGGGTCGCGGTGTCGACCGTGGCCCGCACCCTCGAGCCCGGCCTGACCCTGCCGATGCGGATCACCGGCACCGCGCTCCTCGACACGGTCCGGACCACGCCGGCCTCGGAGTACGTCCTGCTCGACGACGATGGCCGCGTCTACGGCGTACTCGCCGCGTCCGACCTGATCCGGGCCGTACGACGCTGAGCCGATCCTGATCCGGTTCCGGGCCGGTTCCGGGCCGGTTCCGGGCCGGTTCCGGGCCGATTCAGGAAGGCCGGCCGGTGCCGATAGATTGCGCCGGTGACCGATGCGCCCCTCAGCTACCCCGGCGACGTTTCCCCCGATGCCTGGTCGGGTGTCCACCGCGGCCCGCTCCGGGCCGGTGAGTGGGTCCGGCTGGTCGACGGCAAGGGCCGCAAGCACAACTTCGAGCTGATCGAGGGCAAGCGCTTCTTCTCCAACAAGGGCCATCTCGAGCACGACGAGCTGATCGGGCGCGAGGAGGGCTTCACGGTGACCTCGTCGGCCGGCGGCGAGTACCTCGTGTTCCGCCCCCTGCTCTCGGAGTTCGTCGTCTCCATGCCGCGCGGCGCGGCGGTGGTCTACCCGAAGGACTCGGCCCAGATCGTGGCGATGGCCGACATCTTCCCCGGCGCCCATGTCGTCGAGGCAGGCGTCGGCTCCGGGGCCCTCACCTGCTCGCTGCTGCGTGCCGTCGGGCCGCATGGCCGGGTGTCGTCGTACGAGCGGCGCGAGGAGTTCGCCGACGTCGCACGGCGCAATGTCACCCAGTTCTTCGGGGGCGATCACCCCGCCTGGACGCTCACCCTCGGCGACCTCGCCGAGGAGCTGCCCGCGTCGGGGGAGCGCTGCGACCGGATCATCCTCGACATGCTCGCCCCCTGGGACTGCCTCGACGCGGCCGCCGACGCGCTGCTGCCCGGCGGCATCGTGTGCGCGTACGTCGCCACCACCACCCAGCTCTCCAAGTTCGTCGAGGCCGTGCGGGTCCACGGCGGCTTCACCGAGCCGACCCCGTGGGAGTCCCTCGTCCGCGACTGGCACGTCGAGGGTCTCGCGGTCCGGCCGGGCCACAAGATGATCGGTCACACCGCGTTCCTCGTCACGGCCCGCCGGATGGCGCCCGGCCAGCGCGCGCCGCTCAAGAAGCGCCGCCCCGCGCCCGGGGCCTACGGCCCCGACTACACCGGTCCCCGCCCGCCCGGCGTCCCGGACACGCCCGCCGACGACTGAGCGGTTTCATGTTGCGGTTTGGTCCCAAACCGCAACACTTCCGGGCCGAAACATGCGGTTTGGGACCAAACCGCATCAATCACTTCCCTGTAACTCCGCCCCGAGTAGGGTCGGAGCCAGGAGGTGTGCCATGACGAGCATGGGAGAAGGCACGACAGGCGGACACCGTTCCCCGAGTCGTGAGGAGCTCGAGGACCAGGTGCGTTACCTCGAGGAGGAGGTCCACGACCTGCGCCGCCGCCTGGTCGACACCCCGACCGGCGCCGCCCGGTCCCTGGAGGCCCGGCTGGCCGAGGCCCAGCGGTCGCTCGCCGCCGTGACCGCCCAGAACGAGCGGCTGGCCGGGACGCTGCGTGACGCCCGGGACCAGATACTCAAGCTCAAGGAGGAGGTCGACCGGCTGGCCCAGCCGCCGGCCGGCTTCGGGACCTTCCTGCAGCGCAACGAGGACGACACGGTCGACGTGTTCACCGGCGGCCGCAAGCTCCGCGTGACGGTCAGTCCCGCCGTGGAGCTCGACTCGCTGCGCCGCGGCCAGGAGGTCATGCTCAACGAGGCGCTCAACGTCGTCGCCGCGCTCGAGTACGAGACGGTCGGTGAGGTTGTCATGTTCAAGGAGCTGCTCGCCGACAGCGAGCGGGTCCTGGTCATCGCGAATGCCGACGAGGAGCGTGTGGTCCGGCTCGCCGACCCGCTGCTCGGCACGACCCTGCGCGCCGGCGACTCGCTGCTGCTCGACTCGCGCGCTGGCTACGTCTACGAGCGGGTGCCGAAGTCGGAGGTCGAGGAGCTTGTCCTCGAGGAGGTTCCCGACATCACCTACGAGACCATCGGCGGACTGGGCAACCAGATCGAGATGATCCAGGACGCCGTCGAGCTGCCCTACCTCTATCCGGAGCTGTTCGCCGAGCACGAGCTGAAGCCGCCGAAGGGGATCCTTCTCTACGGCCCGCCGGGCTGCGGCAAGACGCTCATCGCGAAGGCGGTCGCCAACTCGCTGGCCAAGAAGGTCGCCGCCAAGACCGGCCAGGAGGGGAAGTCGTACTTCCTCAACATCAAGGGCCCTGAGCTGCTCAACAAGTACGTCGGGGAGACCGAGCGGCACATCCGGCTCGTCTTCCAGCGGGCCCGGGAGAAGGCGAGCACCGGTACGCCGGTCATCGTGTTCTTCGACGAGATGGACTCCCTGTTCCGCACCCGCGGCTCGGGCGTGTCCTCCGACGTCGAGAACACCATCGTCCCGCAGCTCCTGAGCGAGATCGACGGCGTGGAGCTGCTGGAGAACGTGCTGGTCATCGGCGCCTCCAACCGCGAGGACATGATCGACCCGGCGATCCTGCGGCCGGGCCGGCTCGACGTGAAGATCAAGATCGAGCGGCCCGACGCCGAGTCGGCGCGCGACATCTTCAGCAAGTACCTCACGCCCGGGCTGCCGCTGCACGCCGACGACCTCGCGGAGTTCGGCGGCGACCGCAAGGCCGCGGTGAGCGGGATGATCCGGGCCGCGGTGGAGCGGATGTACTCCGAGACCGAGGAGAACCGCTTCCTCGAGGTGACCTACGCCAACGGCGACAAGGAGGTCCTGTACTTCAAGGACTTCAACTCCGGCGCGATGATCCAGAACATCGTCGACCGGTCCAAGAAGATGGCGATCAAGGACTTCCTCGAGCACGAGCAGAAGGGCCTGCGGGTCTCCCACCTGCTCCAGGCCTGCGTGGACGAGTTCAAGGAGAACGAGGACCTGCCCAACACGACCAACCCCGACGACTGGGCGCGGATCTCCGGCAAGAAGGGCGAGCGGATCGTGTTCATCCGCACGCTCATCACCGGCAAGCAGGGCACCGAGCCCGGCCGCTCGATCGACACGGTCAACGACACGGGTCAGTACCTCTGACGCCTGCTTGGCCCCCTCGCTAGGGTGGGGCACGTCCCCGAACGTCTCGTCCGACAGGAGCCCCCCGTGGTCAAGAAGCTCATCATCGTCGCCCTCGTCGCCCTCGGCGTCACCGCCGCGGTGAAGGTCGCCAAGGGTCGCTGACCCCTACCGTGTGAACGGGCCCCGCACCTCCCGGTGCGGGGCCCGTCGCGTCATCTTCCGCGCAGGTACCAACCGCGGGCCACGTGGTACGCGCCGTAGCAGCCGAGCCCGGCCGCCACGAGCAGGATCACCCAGCGCCCGCACGGCTCGTCGCGGAACCGGACGATCGCCTGGTCGAGGCCACCCGACTTGTCCGGGTCATGGGTGGCGCCCGCCCACCCGAGCAGCAGGCCGATCACGCCGAAGGCGACGCCCCGGCTGACGTAGCCGGACCGGGCGAGCGCGGCGATGACCGCGCCGACGGCCCCCGTGCGCCCGTCGGCATCGAGGTCCTGGCGCCAGCGGTCGCCGAGCCCCTTGACGACGCTGACCCCGCCGACACCGACGATGACGACGCCGAGCGCAACGACGATCGCAGGGCCGACCGGCAGGTCCAGCAGGGCGACCGTCACACCCCGCGGCGCGCGGCGGCCCCCGCTGCCCTCGCCCAGGGCCGAGCGGACTGCCAGCACGGCGAGGAAGCCCAGGACGACGCTCCGTCCGGCCGCGCCGGCCCGGGACCACCCCCTCGACGAGCCGTTGACCGCGCGGACCGCCTGCTCGAGCGCCAGCCCGGCGAGGCCGGCTGCGACGAGCCAGAGCGCGACCCGCCCTGCCGGCTCGCGGGCAAGCTGTTGGAAGGCGCCCTGGCCCGACGGGCTGCCGTGCCGCTCGCCGAACGCGAGCGCGCCGGCGAGCCACGCCACGACGACGTACACGAGCCCGTAGGCGACCATCCCGACCCGCGCGAGGCGGTCCAGCACCGCGTGGTCGGACATAGCCCGGTGGTACCCGCTCGCGGCATACCGATGCCGGCGCCGAGGCCTACCCGTAGGCTGGACGCATGAGCGTGCGCCGCGTGATGGGCACCGAGGTCGAGTACGGCATCTCGGTCCAGGGCCAGCCGACCGCCAACCCGATGGTGGCGTCGTCGCAGGTCGTCAACGCGTACGCCACGGCCACCGTGCGGGCCCGCCGCGCACGCTGGGACTTCGAGGAGGAGTCGCCGCTGCGCGACGCCCGCGGCTTCGACATGTCGCGCCAGATCGCCGACCCGAGCCAGCTCACTGACGAGGACCTGGGCCTCGCCAACGTGATCTTGACCAACGGCGCCCGGCTCTACGTCGACCACGCCCATCCGGAGTACTCCACACCCGAGGTGGTCACCCCGCTCGACATCGTCCGCTGGGACAAGGCGGGGGAGCAGGTCATGCTCGACGCAGCGCGCCGAGCCCAGCAGCTGCCCGGCAACCCGGCGATCGTTCTCTACAAGAACAACACCGACAACAAGGGCGCCTCCTACGGCGCGCACGAGAACTACCTCATGCGCCGCTCGACACCCTTCGCCGACATCGTCCGGCACCTGACGCCCTTCTTCGTCAGCCGACAGGTCTTCTGCGGCGCCGGGCGGGTCGGCAAGGGCCAGGACGGCCGCGACCACGGCTACCAGATCAGTCAGCGTGCCGACTTCTTCGAGGTCGAGGTCGGGCTGGAGACCACCCTCAAGCGGCCGATCATCAACACGCGCGACGAGCCGCACGCCGACCCGGAGAAGTACCGCCGGCTGCACGTGATCATCGGCGACGCCAACCTGGCCGAGATCGCGACGTACCTCAAGGTCGGCACCACCTCGCTCGTGCTCGCGATGATCGAGGACCGCTTCATCGGGCGCGACCTGGCCGTGGACACCCCCGTCGCCGCGTTGCGGGCGGTGTCCCACGACCCGACGCTGCGCCAGAGCGTCACGATGGCCGACGGGCGCAAGCTGACCGGCATCCAGCTGCAGCTGGAGTACCTCGACCTGGCGAAGAAGTACGTCGAGGACCGCTACGGTGCGGATGCCGACGCCCAGACCGTCGACGTGCTGGCCCGCTGGGAGGACGTCCTGGCCCGTCTCGAGTCCGACCCGATGTCGCTGGCCGACCAGCTCGACTGGGTCGCCAAGCTCAAGTTGATCGAGCAGTACCGCTCCCGCGACGGCCTGGCCTGGGACGACGCGAAGCTGCAGCTGATCGACTACCAGTACTCAGACATCCGACCCGAGAAGGGCCTCTACCACCGCCTCGTCGGCGCCGGGCGGATCCAGCGGCTGCTCACCGACGAGGAGGTCGACCGGGCGATGACGAACCCGCCCGAGGAGACCCGTGCCTACTTCCGGGGCCGCTGCCTGGAGAAGTACGCCCCTGACATCGCCGCGGCGTCGTGGGACTCGGTCATCTTCGACCTGCCGGGGCGCGAGTCGCTCCAGCGGGTTCCCACCATCGACCCGCTGCGCGGCAGCAGGGCACATGTCGGCGAGCTCATCGACCGGTGTGGGACGGCTGTCGAACTCGTCCGCGCGCTCAGCCGCTAGGTGGCTAGGCTGGAGCCATGGCCCAGGAGCAGAAGCAGCCGCGCAAGTCCGACGAGGCGGAGGAGACGACCGAGGCCGTCGCCGAGACCGACGTCGCCGAGCGCAAGGAGGCCCTCGACGACGACGTCGACGCGATCCTCGACGAGATCGACGACGTCCTCGAGACCAACGCCGAGGACTTCGTGAAGTCGTTCATCCAGAAGGGCGGCGAGTAGCCCCCGATGAGCGACGCACGCATCCCGGGCGCCTTCCTGCGCCCCGGGACCTCCTCGTTCAGCGACTTCCTCGCCGAGAACGCCCCCGATCTGCTGCCTGCCCGCCGGTCGCTGCCCGCCGGCAGCCCGGGCGTCACCGGGGAGTTCGCCCCGCACGGCACCACGATCGTCGCCGTGACCTTCCCGGGCGGCCTGGTCATGGCCGGTGACCGCCGCGCCACGATGGGCAACGTGATCGCCCAGCGCGACATCCAGAAGGTCTTCCCTGCCGACGAGTACTCCGTGGTCGGTATCGCCGGCACCGCCGGGCTCGCGGTCGAGATGGTGCGTCTGTTCCAGGTCGAGCTCGAGCACTACGAGAAGATCGAGGGCTCGATCCTCTCCCTCGACGGCAAGGCCAACCGGCTCTCCGCGCTCATCCGCGCCAACCTCGGCATGGCGATGCAGGGCCTGGCCGTGGTCCCCATGTTCGCGGGCTACGACCTCGACAGCGGCGCCGGACGGATCTTCGGCTACGACGTCACCGGCGGCCGCCACGAGGAGGCCTCCTTCTTCACCGTCGGCTCCGGCTCGCTGTTCGCCCGCGGCGCCCTGAAGAAGCTCTGGCGCGACGACCTTTCGTCCGACGACGCCGTGCGGGTGTGCCTCCAGGCGCTCTACGACGCCGCCGACGACGACTCGGCCACCGGCGGCCCCGACCTGACCCGCCGGATCTTCCCGATCGTGTGGGTCGTGACCGCCGACGGCGCCGTCCAGCTCGACGAGGGCGCCATCGGCGCGCTCGCCGACCAGGTCGTGGGGGCCCGGATGGCCCGACCCGACGGACCGCTCGCACCCCTGCCCGGCGGGGGAGAGGAGACGCAGGCATGAGCACCCCGTTCTACGTCTCGCCCGAGCAGCTGATGAAGGACCGGGCGGACTTCGCGCGCAAGGGCATCGCCCGCGGCCGGTCCCTCGCCGCGGTCCAGTACGCCGACGGCGTACTCCTCGTCACCGAGAACCCCTCCCAGGCGCTCCACAAGGTCTCCGAGCTCTACGACCGGCTCGCGTTCGCCGCCGTCGGCCGCTACAACGAGTTCGAGAACCTCCGCATCGCCGGCGTCCGGCTCGCCGACATGCGCGGCTACTCCTACGACCGGCGCGACGTCACCGGCCGCGGCCTGGCCAACGCCTACGCCCAGACCCTCGGCACCATCTTCTCCTCGGGCGGCGAGAAGCCCTACGAGGTCGAGATCTTCGTGGCCGAGGTCGGTGCGACCGCCGCCGGCGACCAGATCTACCGGCTGACGTACGAGGGCCGGGTGGCCGACGAACACGGCTTCGCGGTCATGGGCGGCGACGCCGACACCGTGTCGTCGTACCTCACCGAGCACTACACCGACGGCGCGTCCCTCGACGCAGCGCTGCAGGTGGCGGTCGCCGCGCTCGGCCACACCTCGGACGGCGGCCAGGTGCAGGACCGGGTCATCCCCGTCGAGGATCTCGAGGTCGCGGTCCTCGACCGCACCCGCTCCCAGCCCCGCAAGTTCCGCCGCATCCTTCCCGCTCGCCTCGCCGAGCTCCTCGGCGACCGAGGCCCGGCCGAGACGGCTCCCGAGCAGCACAGCTCCGAGACGCCGGCAGGCGGGGCGGCCGAGACCGGGGGAGGCGACGAGCCTCCGGTGGCGCCGCCGCTGTAGCACGCGCAGCTCCTACGAGGCTGAAGTTGATGCGGTTTGGTCCCAAACCGCATCAATTCGTGCCTCCGACAAGCGGTCTCTGCCCAATCGATGAGGCCAGGTGAGAGGTGCGGCTGGCCGGTCATCCACAGGTAGTCGGGAGGCACTTGCTCCTGCTCCCGTGCCCGGCCAGCCTGGGCGCCATGCAGATCGGACCGGACGGCGCCATCCGTGGCGAGGTGCGTGTAGCCGGACACCAGCGTGTCGCCCACGGCCTGTACCGACCGGAGACCGCGGATCTCAAGCCGTGGGACAACTTCCTTCGCGACCTGAGTGCCCTGCGGCTCGTGCTGCCCGCCGACGCCGTCTTCACGCACGTGACCGGCGCGCGGCTGCTCGGGTGGCAACTGCCGGCTCTGCCGGAGCAGGTTCCGCACTTCGCCGCGGTGCGAGGAGCGAATCGTCCTCGACGCCCCGGCTTGATCTGCTCCCGGCTGCTCCATGACTCGAAGACTCTGGTCGTCCACGGATTGCCGGTGGACGATCCGGCAGAGGTCCTGTTGCGCGCCGCGCGCGACCTCGGAGATCTCGACCTCGCGGTCATGGTCGACTCCGCGGCGCGACTCGGACACGTCACCGATGACGCTGTCCGGCAGGTCCTGGTCTCGAAGCGTCCTGGTACACGCCGGCTCCGCTCTGTGTGGCAAAGCCGCAACGAGCGCGCCGAATCGGCTGGCGAGACGCTTCTCCACAAGTTTCATCAGATCCTAGAAGTGCCGACCGAGCCACAAGTCGACATCCACGACGACGATGGACACTTCATCTGTCGCGCTGACCTGGTTGTTGTCGGGACACGGAACATCCACGAGTACGACGGCGCGGTTCACCGGGGCAAGTCGGTTCACCGGCGTGACCTTCGTCGCGAGCGCGCGCTCACCAGCACCTCGTACGTCCGGCGTGGCTACACCTTGGACGACCTCCTCAACCATGCGGCCGTCGTCATGCACGAGTTCGACCGGCTCCTCGACCGTCCGCACAAGGCCGCTCGGCTTCGTGCCTGGCGAGCGCTGGTCGGCGATTCTCTCTATTCGGATACGGGCCGGACACGGGTGATGAACCGCTGGTACCGATCCACGAACCCTGTCGATTGGGCGAGAACCGCATGACGCTGGTCCGGACTGTCGCGGTTTGGGACCAAACCGCAACCACCCAGCACATGCGCCGCCGCAATGCCCATCGCGGCAGTAATGTGCGTACATGGACCGTCGGATCTTCGGGATCGAGAACGAGTACGGGGTGACGTGCACGTTCCGGGGACAGCGGAGGCTGAGTCCCGACGAGGTGGCGCGCTACCTGTTCCGCAAGGTGGTCAGCTGGGGACGCAGCAGCAACGTGTTCCTGCGCAACGGCGCCCGGCTCTATCTCGACGTCGGCAGCCACCCGGAGTACGCGACGCCCGAGTGTGACGACATCACGGAGCTGGTGACGCACGACAAGGCGGGGGAGCGGGTCCTCGAGGGCCTGCTGCTGGACGCGGAGCAGCGCCTGCACGACGAGGGGATCGCCGGCGAGATCTACCTGTTCAAGAACAACACCGACTCGGCGGGCAACTCCTACGGCTGCCACGAGAACTATCTCGTCAGCCGCGCCGGCGAGTTCAGCAGGCTGGCCGACGTCCTCATCCCGTTCCTCGTGACCCGGCAGATCATCGTCGGGGCGGGGAAGGTGACGCAGACGCCGCGCGGGACGAGCTACTCCGTGAGCCAGCGGGCGGAGCACATCTGGGAGGGCGTGAGCAGTGCGACCACACGGAGCCGGCCGATCATCAACACGCGCGACGAGCCGCATGCCGACGCCGAGAAGTACCGTCGGCTCCACGTAATCGTCGGCGACTCCAACATGAGCGAGACGACCACCATGCTCAAGGTGGCGAGCTGCGATCTCGTGCTCCGAATGATCGAGGAGGGCGTGGTGATGCGCGACCTCACGATGGAGAACCCGATCCGCGCGATCCGCGAGATCTCCCACGACGTCACCGGCCAGCGCAAGGTGCGCCTGGCCAACGGGCGCGAGGCCAGCGCGCTGGAGATCCAGGGGGAGTACCTCTCCAAGGCGCGCGACTTCGTCGACCGGCGCGGGATCTCCACACCGGTCATCGAACGCGCCCTCGACCTGTGGGAGCGGGCCCTCAAGGCGGTCGAGTCGGACGACCTCGGCCTGGTCGACCGGGAGATCGACTGGGTCATCAAGTGGAAGCTGATCGACCGCTACCGCGCCAAGCACGGCCTGCCGCTCAGCCACCCGCGGGTGGCGCAGCTCGACCTCGCCTACCACGACATCCACCGCAGCCGCGGCCTCTACTACCTCCTGGAGAAGCGCGGCGCCGTCGCCCGGGTCAGCAACGACCTCAAGATCTTCGAGGCCAAGTCGGTGCCGCCGCAGAACACCCGCGCCCGGCTGCGCGGCGAGTTCATCCGCCGGGCCCAGGAGCGGCGCCGCGACTTCACGGTCGACTGGGTGCACCTCAAGCTCAACGACCAGGCCCAGCGCACCGTGCTCTGCAAGGACCCGTTCCGGGCGTACGACGAGCGGGTCCAGCGCCTGATCGACGGCATGTGACACATCCCAACCTGGCAGTCGGTAGGGTTTGCGCGTGCTGATGCGCCTGCGACGTCCCTCCCTGCTGCTCCTGTCGACCCTGCTGCCCGCGAGCCTGGCTCTGGCCGCCTGCGGCGGCTCCGACTCCGACGAGGTCAAGGGCCTCGACGCGGTATCGATCAGCGGCTCGGTGGGTGAGGCCCCGAAGCTGGACTGGAAGGCGGTCATGACCGCCGGCAAGCCCGCGGCCAAGGTCCTCACCGAGGGTGACGGCGCCGAGCTGAAGAAGGACGACGTCGTCCGGGTCGAGTTCACCCTCGCCGACGGCTGGACCCACAAGGTCAACTACGACAGCTACGACGCCACGTCGCTCAGCACCCTCGTCAAGGTCGGCGCCGAGAAGGAGCCCCAGACGCTCACCGACCTGCTCTCCCTCGCCTTCGCCGACCAGATCAAGCCCGGCCAGAAGATCGGCAGCCGGATCGCGGTCACGGTCGGCAGCGACGTCGCCTTCGGCGACTACCTCGGCAGCCAGGCTGCCGGGCTGCTCGCCGGGCTCGACATCGGCAACGAGGACGGTCTGCTGTTCGTCGCCGACCTGGTCGCCGTGGCCGGCCCCGAGGGCACCGAGGCGGCCGCTCCGGGCTGGGCGCCGAAGATCGTCGAGGAGGCCGGGCTCCCGGCCAGCCTCGACTTCGCGGGCGCGCCGAAGCCGAGCGGCAAGCTCGAGGTGGCCACGTTGACGGAGGGCACCGGCCCGGCCGTCGTCAAGGGGCAGACGATCCTGGTCAGCTATCTCGGACAGATCCCGGACGGCGAGAAGCCCTTCGACGCGAGCTACGCCGACGGCCGTGCCCTCGAGGCCGTCGTCGGCGGCAAGGACGCCTCCGTCGTCAAGGGGTGGTCGAAGGCCCTGGTCGGCCTGCCGGTCGGCAGCCGGGTCATGATCCAGATCCCGCCGAAGCTCGGGTACGGCAAGGAGGGGCAGGGCGAGGACATCCCCGCCGACTCGACGCTCTACTTCGTGGTCGACATCCTCGACGCCGCCGACACGAAGCCGAAGCCGGAGCCCGCCCCCGAGCCGACCCCCGAGTCGACCCCCGAGTCCGCCCCCGAGCCGAGCACGGATGCCAGCACCGAAGAGTGAGCGTCTGCTCAACCTGCTGATCATGCTCCTGGTGCAGCGCCGACCGATCGCCAAGGAGCGGATCCGCGAGCTGCTCTACCCGGACTCACGCCTCGACGCCTTCGAGAAGATGTTCGAGCGCGACAAGGAGGAGCTGCGGGGCCTCGGCGTCCCCGTCGAGGTCGCGACGATCGACCCGTTCTTCGAGGACGAGGTCGGCTATCGGATCCCCCCGGAGGCCTTCGCGCTCCCCGACGTGGAGCTGACGCCCGAGGAGGCCGCGGTCGTCGGCATCGCGTCCCGGGTCTGGCAGCACGCGACCATGGCGCAGGCCACGACGGACGCCGTCCGCAAGCTGACCGCGTCCGGCATCGACGTCGACCTGGGCGCGCTCGAGATCGCCCGACCCCTGCTGACCGCTGAGGAGCCGGCCTTCGAGCGCTGCTGGGTCGCGGTCTGCGAGCGCAACGCGATCGAGTTCGACTACCAGCGGCCCGACGCCGACGCGCCGATGCGCCGGCGGGTCCAGCCGTGGGGCGTCGTGCGCTACTCCGGACGCTGGTATCTCGTCGGCTACGACGCCGACCGACGGGCCGAGCGGGTCTTCCGGCTGTCCCGGGTCCAGGGCGAGGTCCGCCTCGTCGGTCCGCCCGGCGCGTACGACGTCCCCGCGGAGACCGACGTACGCGAGATCGCGCGCCGGATGGCGCCGCCGATCCCCGCCACCACCGCGGTGCTTCTCGTACGCCAGGGGACCGGGCACGGCCTGCGGCGCAGTGCCGAGCAGGTGACGGTCGGGGTGGACGGGCCCGACGGCCGCACCGGCTGGGACCGTGTCGTCCTGGTGCGCCCGACCCAGGGACTGGCCGACGAGGTGCTCTCGCACGGTCCCGACGTCGTGCTCGTGGAGCCGGTGGCGGTGCGCGAGCAGGTCGTCGCTCGATTGAGGGAGGCGGTCTTGTGAACGGCCAGAGCGTTGCGGTTTGGTGCCAAACCCCCACCACACGCCGTACGGACCAGCGGAGCTCGGAAGAGCGGCGTGTAGGGGATGTGGGGGGGTGGGGGGGGGGGGGGGGGGGGGGGGGGGGGGGGGGGGGGGGGGGGGGGGGGGGGGGGGGGGGGGGGGGGG
>NZ_JAHTLF010000013.1:302869-624291 GCF_024614185.1 Nocardioides carbamazepini | reverse complement strand
GCCGGCGCGGTGGCCCCCCCCCGGGCCGACTCCCCCCCGGGGGGGGGCCTCGCGGCCCACCCGGGGGCGCGCGCCCACCCCCCCCAACTCAGCCGCCCCCTGTCAACCCGCCCCACGCCCCCCCCGGGGCTGGGGGGTGGGGTGTCTGGGGGCGCCGCCCCGTCCGGCGGGCTGGGGTTCCCAGCGGGGGGGGGGGGGGGGCCGGCCGGTGGGGGGCCCACACCCCGGTCGTGGTCGGTCAGCCGACCTTCGCCTGGCACGTGGGCGTGCTCGCGGCGGGTCCGCCGTCGCAGATCTGCTCCCAGGTGAACATGCCCAGGTCGACCGCCTGCTGCACGATCTCGCCCGGGTCCTTGCCGTCCTCGAGGTGGATCAGCGTGGTGTCGAGCTTCGCGGTCGGGATGTCGTCGGTCCCGTTGTTGACCTCGTCCTGGACCAGGTCGGACGGCGGGTCCTCACCCTTGATCGCGGCCAGCGTGATCTTCGCGGCCGCCTCGGCCTCCACGGAGAACGCCTTGAGGACGGTGTCCTCCTGGTCCCCGGTCAGCATGTACTGGAGACCGGTCAGCTCGGGGTTCTGCCCGCCGTACACGGGGATCTCGACCTTCTGGCCCTTGAGCGCGGCGATGATCCCGGACGCGTTGCCGTCGTAGAAGCCCAGGAAGGCGTCGACGTCGTTCTGCGTCTTGGTCAGGCACTGCTCGGCGGCCTTCTGGGCGTTGTCGGGCGCCCAGTCCTTGATGTAGTCCTCGCAGACGACGTTCAGGGTGCCGTCGTCGATGAGCGGCTGCAGGATCTCGTCCTGCCCGCGGAGCATCTCGGTCGTGTAGACGTCGCCCTTGTTGCCGTACTGGCGGGCGAGGTCGACGGCACCGCTGCCGAAGGCGCCGGCCTCGACCCGGCTCTTGAAGTACTCGGCCTGCTGGATGCCGACCTTGTAGGGGTCGAAGATCACCTGCGCGTACATCGGCCCGTTGAGCGGCGGGTTCTCGTAGCCGATCACCGGGATCTTGGCAGCCGCGGCCGCCTGGAGCAGGCCGGCACTCGTGTTGGGGTCGGCCGCCACGACGACGAGGGCCTTCGCCCCGGCCGAGATCGCGGAGTTCGCCTGGGACAGCTGGGTGGCGGAGTCCCCGCCGCCGTTGACGAACTTCACCTCGACGTCGGGGTCGAGGGCTTGCATGGCCTTCTCGAAGTCCGGGCCGTCCTGCTGGATGTAGCGGGTCGGAGTGGTGTTGGGCGCCATGAAGTAGACGAGCGTCTTGCCCGAGGACGAGCCGTCCCCGGAGGAGCCGCCGTCGTCACCGCCGCAGGCGGCCGTCACCAGGCTGAGCCCGGCCACGATCGCGACGAGGCCGACCTTGGCCCGGGCCTTTCTACTGCCTTGCATCATTTTCTCCTTCGAGGGGGACGGACCCGGCCGGGTGGCAGGGATGTCGCTTTCGCCCAGAGCCCCCGAGCCGACTCATGGGATGCGCGGAACTGAGCGGTCAGGAGCGCACGTCGTTCAGGTCGGCGGTGATCTGGAGCGCGAGGTGCTTGGCGTAGACCCGCACCCAGGCCAGGGGACCGCCCATGAACCAGAAGCCCGGCTGACCGGTACGGCGGTAGAGCCCGCCGATCTCGCCGTCCTCGCCGATCCCCAGGACCGAGGGGAGGCGGTCGGCCACGCCGTCGCCGAAGAGGCGGCGCGCGGTCTCGCGCATGTTCGAGTAGCCGGTGGCCAGGACGACGAGGTCGGCGTCGAGCTCGCGGCCGTCCTCGAGCTTGATGCCCGATGGGGTGAACTCGGCCAGCCCGGAGCCCTGGGCGAGCCCGATCCTGCCCTCGGCGATCAGGCCGGACGCGCCGACGTCGATGTAGTAGCCGCCGCCCTTGGCGAGGGCGAAGCCCATCAGCCCGGTGCCGTCGGGGCCGTCGTTGAGCCGGAAGCCCACCGCCTCGAGGGAGGCCAGCAGCTCGGCGTCCTTCTCGGCGGTCTGCTTCACGCCCTCCTTGGCGGCCTCGAGCACGAGGGGCCAGGGGAAGGCGCTCGCGAGGAGGTCGGCGTACTCCGTCGGCGGGCCCGACTCGGTGAAGTTGGCCCCGAAGATCGCCGGGATGCCGTGCTGCTGACTGATGATGTGGGTCGAGGAGCGCTGCACCAGCGTGACCTCGGCGCCTGCCTCGTACAGGTCCTGGGCGATGTCGTGGCCGCTGTTGCAGGCGCCGACCACGACGGCCTTCTTGCCGGCCCAGCTGCCGCCCGAGCTGTGCTTGCTCGAGTGGTACGACGTGCCCTGGAAGCCGTCGCGCCCGGGGAAGTCCGGCACGTGCGGCTCACCGGCGGCGCCGGTGGCGAGGACGACGTTGCTCGGCCGCAGGGTGCGCTCGCCCTCCGGGGTCCGGACGGTGAGCGTCCACGCGCCGGCCTGCTCGTCGTAGGTGGCGTCGGTCATCTCGGCCGAGCACCAGACGTTGAGCTCCATCGCCTGGGCGTAGAACTCGAACCAGTCGGCGATCTTGTCCTTGGGGGAGTAGATCGGCCACGACGGCGGGAACGGGAGATAGGGCAGGTGGTCGGCCCAGACGGGGTCGTGCAGCACCAGCGAGTGGTAGCGCCGACGCCAGCCGTCGCCGATCCGCTCGCTCTTCTCCAAGATGAGCGCGTCGACGCCCATCAGGCGCAGGTTCGCCGCGAGGGCGAGGCCTCCCTGGCCGGCGCCGAGGATCACGACCTCGGGCTCGCGGTCGGTGTAGGTCTGCGCGTCCTCGCGCTTGTCCTTCCAGTTGCGCTGCGTCGTGGCTCCCGCCTCGTGCCGCGGCCCGGTGGGACGGCGGCTGCCGAGCGCCCGCTCGTGGCCCTTGAGGTCCTCGACCCCGGTCATGACCGTCCAGGCGCGCCAGCCGTCCTCGCCCTGCCGGATGCGGGCCACACCGCGGCACCAGGCGCCGGACGTCTCGAAGGTGAAGAAGCCCTCGATCGTGCCGCTGCCACCGTCCTCGGGAACGAACCGGGGGCCGAACTCGGTGACCAGCCGGACCTCGGACACCTTCGCCTGCTGCAGGTGCTCGTCGAGGAGCCCGGCGATCTTGTCGGTGCCCTGGTAGGTCCCGAGGTCCCAGCTGAGCGCGAGGAGGTCGCGCCACCAGCAGCCCCCGTCGAGCAGGCCCGCGGTCGCGGCGGTGTCCGCCGTCGTCATCGCGTCCGCGAAGTCGGCGAGCCAGGCGGCGAAGGCCGCCGTCACCTCGTCAGGAGACGAGTCGGTGTCCACCCTCACGTGAGTCCCTCCTTGTGGGCCGCGTCGGCCCGGATCGTCCGACCGAGCGATCGCTCGGTCGGCCAGGAGTGTTGCACACGTCACACGTCCAGGGGAAGGGCTTCCGGACCGATCGGCGCCGCCGATCTGCATCCGTGTCGCCCGTCGACGGCGTCCCCGGGCGCCGTACTCATGAGTAGGTGTGCGCTGTGCCGAGCGTCATGTCGCACCCGGGAGAGGCCCTACTACGCTGGCACCGTGACCCACTTCGATGTCCTCGTCCTCGGTGCCGGCCCCGGTGGGTACGTCGCCGCGATCCGCGCCGCCCAGCTCGGCAAGTCCGTTGCCGTGATCGAGAAGAAGTACTGGGGCGGCGTCTGTCTCAACGTCGGCTGCATCCCGTCGAAGGCGCTGCTCAAGAACGCCGAGCTCGCGCACACGCTGACCCACGAGAAGGCGAAGTTCGGCATCGAGGGCGACGCGACGATGTCGTTCGGCCCGACGCACGCGCGCTCCCGCCAGGTGAGCGCCGGCATCGTCAAGGGCGTCCACTTCCTGATGAAGAAGAACAAGATCACCGAGATCGACGGCTGGGGCACCCTGACCGGCCCGAAGGCGGTCTCCGTCGCGCTCAACGACGGCTCGAGCGCCGAGTACACCTGCGACAACCTGATCATCGCCACGGGCGCGACGGTCCGCACGGTGCCGGGCGTCGAGGTCAACGGCAAGAACATCGTCAGCTACGAGGAGCAGATCCTCGACGAGTCGGTGCCGTCCTCGATGATCATCGGCGGCTCGGGCGCGATCGGTGTCGAGTTCGCCTACGTGATGAAGAACTTCGGCGTCGACGTCACCATCGTCGAGTTCCTCGACCGGATGGTGCCGACCGAGGACGCGGACGTGTCCAAGGAGCTCGCCAAGCACTACAAGAAGCTCGGCGTGAAGGTCCTCACCTCCACCGCCGTCAAGGGGGTCGAGGACACCGGCTCGGGTGTCAAGGTCCGCGTCGCCCCCGCCGCCGGTGGTGACGAGCAGGTGCTCGAGGCCGACAAGTTCCTCGCGGCCTTCGGCTTCGCGCCCCGCGTCGAGGGCTACGGCCTCGACGTTGCCGGCGTCGCGCTCACCGACCGTGGCGCCATCGCGATCGACGAGTACTGCCGCACCAATGTCGAGGGTGTCTACGCCATCGGCGACGTCACCGGCAAGATGATGCTCGCCCACGTCGCCGAGGCGATGGGCATCGTCGCGGCCGAGCACATGTCCGGCGCCGAGACCATGCCGGTCGAGTACGACTTCGTCCCGCGCGCGACGTACTGCCAGCCGCAGATCGGCTCGTTCGGCTACAGCGAGGCGCAGGCCAGGGAGAAGGGCTACGACGTCAAGACCGCGTCCTTCCCCTTCACCGCCAACGGCAAGGCCATGGGCCTGGGCGAGGCGGTCGGCTTCGTCAAGATCGTCGCCGACGCGGAGTTCAACGAGATCCTCGGCGCCCACATGATCGGCCCCGACGTGACCGAGCTGCTGCCAGCCCTCACCCTGGCGCAGAAGTGGGATCTCACCGCCGACGAGGTGGGCCGCAACGTGTTCGCCCACCCGACACTGTCCGAGGCGGTCAAGGAGGCGATCCACGGGATCGCCGGCCACATGATCAACCTCTGACGACATGAGCACCGTCCGGCCCCCGTCCCGCTCCGGCGCGCCGGGGGTCGGTGCGTTCCTGTCCGGCCCGCTGCGCCACCTGCTCTGCTTCATCGCCGTCGGTGCGCTCATCGTGTCGTCCGGCTGCTCGGCCGGCAGCGATGAGGCGGTCGACCCCGCCGTGAAGGAGTCCGGCAGCCCCGTCCCGGATACGAGCTCGGCGCCGGCCTCCCCCTCGGCCCCGCCGGATGGGGGTGGTGACCGGGTCGCCCACTACGAGCAGGTCGTCGCGGCGATCCCCGATCCGGAGTCGATCACCTTGCTCGTCGTCGCCGGCGCCGACCGTGCGGAGGTGGCGCAGGTCCTGGGTGTCGACCTCCAGGCCCCGATCGAGGACGCGTGGGCCGGTGAGCTGACCATGACGGGCTGGGCGCTCCTCGACGTACCGGGCGGCGTCCTGGGGTTCGAGCCCACCGGGTACGGCGACCCGGCGCTCGGCGCCCTCCGGAGGCTGTCCGCCGACGGCCGCGCCGCCGCGGTGGCGCGGACCAACATCGACGCGATCGAGCGGTTCGGCGCCGCCCGGGGCGGGGCGCTGGTCTTCGACGACGACGAGTACGTCTACATCGAGGACCCGGCGAGAGTGCCCGCGGAGCTCCGACCGCTCTTCGACCTCGTCTGGGACGACCTCGAGGGCGACCTGGTCGTGGGCCCGGACTCCTTCGCCGTGGCCCTGGCGATGGGCGAGGTCGTCACCGGGGTCGTGCTGACCGCGGAGGACATCGCGGCGGTCACTGAGGCCCAGCTGTACGCGGCGCCGAGCCTGGTCTACGCGGGCACCGACGGGGGCTGAGGGTTGCCGGCCCGTCAGGCCTGAGGCAGCACCCGGCGCAGGAACTCCCGGGTCCGGGCCTGCTCCGGCGTCCCGAGCACCTGCGCGGGCGTGCCCTCCTCCACGATCCGTCCGCCGTCGAGGAAGCACACGTGCGAGGCGACCTCGCGGGCGAAGCCCATCTCGTGGGTCGCCAGCACCATCGTCGTACCGGCGTCGGCGAGACTGCGGACGATGTCGAGGACCTCACCGACCAGCTCCGGGTCGAGGGCGGCGGTGATCTCGTCGAGCAGCAGGAGGGCGGGGTCGGTGCACAGTGCCCGGACGAGCGCGACCCGCTGCTGCTGGCCGCCGGAGAGGCGGTCGGGGTGCTTGTCGACGTGCTCGTCGAGACCGAACCGCGCCAGCAGGTCGCGCGCCTTCTCCCTCGCTGCGGCCGGGGACAGCCCGTGCACCTTGCGCGGGGCGAGGGTGCAGTTGTCGAGGACGCTCAGGTGGGGGAACAGGTTGTAGGCCTGGAAGACCATCCCGATGTCCCGGCGCACGACGCGCGGGTCGACCGCCGGGTCGGAGATCTCCCGTCCCCGGAACTCGATGACGCCGTCGTCGATCGGCTCGAGCAGGTCGAGGCAGCGCAGCAGCGTGGACTTCCCGGAGCCGGAGGAGCCGATCAGGCACACGACATCGCCCGAGGAGACGCTCAGGGACAGGTCGTCGAGGACCACCCGGCGGCCCGGCTCGTCGTGCCGGGCATAGGTCTTGCGGAGGTTCCGGACCTCCAGCAGCGGAGCCATCACAGTCCTCCTGCCCGCTCGCGCCGGGCCAGGCGCCGCGCCAGGACGTCACACAGGCGCGCCAGCGGCACGGTCATCGCGATGAAGAAGAGCGCGGCGACGACGTACGGGGTGAAGTTGAAGTTGAAGTTGCCGTAGTCGGCCGCGGCGAAGAGGGCGTCGAAGAGGCCCACCGACGCGACCAGCGCGGTGTCCTTCTGCAGCGAGACGAAGTCGTTGAGCAGCGGGGGTACGACGCGTCGCACCGCCTGCGGGACGACCACGTGTCGCATCGTCTGGGCCCGGGACAGGGCCAGGGCCTCGGCGCTGGCGAGCTGAGAGGGGTGCACCGACTCGATGCCGGAGCGGAACACCTCCGCGACGTAGGCGGAGTAGGAGACGACGAGCGCGACCGTGGCCCAGAAGAAGATGCTGGTCGGGATGCCCTCCAGGCCCAGCGCCGGCATGCCGAAGACGAAGAGGAACACGAGCAGCAGGGTCGGGATGCCGCGCACGACGTCGGTGTAGAGCACCGCGAGGCCCCGCAGCGGCACCAGCCAGGCGGACTGGGCCTGCCGGAGCAGCGCCAGCGCCAGGCCCAGGACCAGGATCAGCGGCTCCGCGATCAGGAACATCCGGACGTTGAGCCAGAACCCGTCGACGATGCTGGGCAGCGACTCCCTCGCGTGATGCAGGTCGAGGAAGGTCGCGCGCACTCTCGGCCAGCCCGGCGAGAGCACGAGCGCCGCGCCCAGCACGCCGATCACGACGACGGTCGCGGCGCTCGCGACGACCACGCGATGCCGCCGCTGCCGGGAGCGGGTACGCCGCCGCGCGAGCTCGCGCTCGCTCGGTCGCCAGTCCGCCGCGGGTGCGCCGGTGCTCACGGCAGCTCGGGCACGCTCACGACGTCGGACAGCCACTTCTGCTCGATGTCCGCGAGCGTGCCGGCCTCCTCGAGCGCGGCGATGGCGCCGTTGACGCAGGGGAGCAGCTCGTTGCCCTGCTCGAACAGCAGGCCGAACTCCTCGGGCTCGCCGCCGTCGTACTGGAACTGGCCGAGCAGCGTGCTGTTCTCGATCTCCGCGGCGCTGATGTAGAACGCCGTCGGGAGGTCGGCGATGATCGCGTCGACCTGGCCGTTGAGCATCGCCTGCTTGGCGTTGTTGGTGTTCTGGAACACCAGCGGGTCCTGCTCGGGCTGGATCACGTCGCGGATCGCGGTCAGCGACGTCGTACCGGTCTGGGCACCGATCTTGAACTTCGCGAGGTCGGCCAGCGACGTCGCCTTCGCGGCCGGGCTGTCCTCGAGCACGATCACGGCCTGCGCGGCGGAGTAGTAGCCGTCGGAGAAGTCGACCGCCTTCTCCCGCTCCGGGTTGACCGAGATCTGGTTGATGTCGAAGTCGAAGTCCTTCTTGCCGGGCTTGTAGGAGTTGTTGAAGGGCACCGTCACCCAGGCGACCTGGTCCTTCGAGAAGCCCAGCTCCTCGGCGATGGCATAGGCGACGGCGGACTCGAAGCCCTCGCCGTTGGTGGGGTCGTCGTCGACGAACCACGGCTCGTACGCGGGGGAGTCGGTGCCGATGGTCAGCATGCCGTCCTGCACCAGCGGCAGGTCGGCGACGGCGCACTCGTCGGCGCCGGCGCTCTTGCCGCTCTGCTCGGGCTCGTCCTCCGCCGGGGCGCAGGCGGCGACCGCGGTGGCGAGGAGGACGGCGGCGACGGGGGTCACGACTCGGGTCAGGCGCATGGCAGGAATCGTAGGGCCGGGCCCGCGCTGCAAGAATGGCGGCCATGACGCGCGTCGTGATCGTCGGTGGGGGACCCGGTGGCTACGAGTCGGCCCTGGTGGCCGCCCAGCTCGGGGCGGAGGTCGTGGTCGTCGACTCCGACGGGGTCGGTGGGTCGGCGGTGCTGACCGACTGCGTGCCGAGCAAGACGCTCATCGCGACGGCTGAGGTGATGACCGACCTCAGCGAGGCCGGCGAGCTCGGCATCGACGTCGCGGCACCCCGGGTCGACCTCGCCCGGGTCAACGCGCGGGTCAAGGCGCTGGCGCTCGCCCAGTC
Source organism: Nocardioides carbamazepini (assembly GCF_024614185.1). Taxonomy (GTDB): domain Bacteria; phylum Actinomycetota; class Actinomycetes; order Propionibacteriales; family Nocardioidaceae; genus Nocardioides; species Nocardioides carbamazepini. The sequence goes on along the minus strand of NZ_JAHTLF010000013.1, from coordinate 615,737 downwards.
CGCCGACATCGGGAGCCGGCTGGTCCGCGAGGGGGTCAGCGTCGTCCACGGCCGCGGCCGCCTCGACGGCCCGGCGCGGGTGGTGGCCACCTCGGCGGACGGCACCGAGACGGCGTACGACGCCGACGCGATCCTGGTCGCGACCGGAGCCACCCCACGGGTGCTGCCGACGGCCCAGCCGGACGGGGAGCGGATCCTCACCTGGGAGCAGGTCTACGACCTCGCCGAGCTGCCCGAGCACGTGATCGTCGTCGGCTCCGGCGTCACCGGCGCGGAGTTCGCGAGCGCCTACCAGTCGCTCGGCATCGCGGTGACCCTTGTGTCCTCGCGCGACCGCGTGCTCCCCGGGGAGGACCAGGACGCCGCCCAGGTGCTGGAGGACGTGCTCACCCGCCGCGGCATGACGGTGCTCTCGCGCTCGCGGATGCAGTCGGTCTCCCGCGCGGGAGACGTCGTGACCGTCACGCTGGCCGACGGCCGTGAGGTCACCGGCTCGCACTGCATCCTCGCGCTGGGCTCGGTCCCCAACACCGGCGGCATCGGGCTGGAGGCGGCCGGCGTCGCGCTCGACGACGGCGGCTTCGTCAAGGTCGACCGGGTGTCGCGGACCTCCGTGCCCGGCGTGTACGCCGCCGGCGACTGCACCGGCGTGTTCATGCTCGCCTCGGTCGCGGCCATGCAGGGCCGGATCGCGATGGCGCACGTCCTCGGCGACGCCGTCCAGCCGCTCGACCTCGGGGTGGTGGCCTCCAACGTCTTCACGTCGCCCGAGATCGCCACGGTCGGCGTGACCCAGCAGCAGGTCGACGCCGGGGAGGTGCTCGCGGAGGTGGTCGTGCAGCCGCTCGCCACCAACCCGCGCGCGAAGATGCAGGGCATCGTCGACGGCTTCGTGAAGCTCTTCGTCGCGCCCGGCTCCCGCAGTCTGCTCGGCGGCGTCGTCGTGGGGCCCCGTGCCTCCGAGCTGATCCACCCGATGGCGCTGGCCGTCACCGAGCGGCTCACCGCCGACCAGCTCGCCCAGACCTTCACCGTCTACCCGTCGATCAGCGGCTCCATCGCCGAGGCCGCCCGCCGCCTCCACCGTGTCTGATCGGTCGGTCCTGGCGAGTGGTGAAACCGCACCACGGCCGACGCACCCGCCCCACGTCCCACCTGCGACAATCGCGCCATGCGCGTTCACCTCGGCTGCGACCACGCCGGTCTCGAGCTCAAGTCCCACCTCATCGGCTGGCTGACCGAGCACGGCTACGAGCCGGTCGACCACGGCCCGTTCGTCTACGACGCCGTCGACGACTACCCCGTCTTCTGCCTGCGCGCTGCCGAGGGGGTGCGCGCCGACCGCGAGGCGGGGCTCGACAGCCTCGGCGTCGTGATCGGCGGCTCCGGCAACGGCGAGCAGATCGCGGCCAACAAGGTCGAGGGCATCCGGGCCGCGTTGGCGTGGTCGGAGCAGACCGCCACCCTGGCCCGCGAGCACAACGACGCCTGGGTCGTCGCCGTGGGCGGCCGGATGCACACGCTCGAGGAGATGACGCGGCTGGTGGAGGTCTTCCTGGCCGCCCCGTTCCCCGGCGACGAGCGCCACGTGCGGCGCATCGGCCAGCTGTCGTCGTACGAGACCACCGGCGCGCTGCCGCCCCTGCCCGAGTCCGCTCTCGGGCACGGCCGGGCCTGATGCCCGAGGGTCACACCCTCCATCGCCTCGCCGGCGAGCTGACCGCGGTCTTCGGGGGGAGCCGCGTGCACGTCGGCAGCCCCCAGGGCCGCTTCGCCGAGTCGGCGGCCCAGCTCGACGGTGCCCTGCTCATCGACGCCGAGGCCTGGGGCAAGCAGCTGTTCGTCCGCTTCGAGGGTGAGCGGTTCGTGCACGTCCACCTCGGGCTCTACGGCACCTTCGCGGTCCACGACGACCTGGAGCCCGGCACCGAGGTGCCGCTGCCGATCGGGCAGGTGCGGCTGCGCCTGGTCCGTCCGGCGACCCCGACCCGCCCGGCGGCGTACGGCGACCTGCGGGGCGCGACCACCTGCGCGCTCGAGACCGCGGCCCAGCGCGCCGCGGTCGTCGCCCGCTCCGGGCCCGACCCGTTGCGCGCCGACGGCGACCCCGACCGCGCCTGGGCTCGGATCAGCAGGAGTACGGCGCCGATCGGGACCCTGCTGATGGACCAGGGCGTCCTCGCCGGGGTCGGCAACGTCTATCGCGCCGAGGTGCTCTTCCGGCACCGCATCCACCCGCTGCGACCGGGTCGCACGCTTCGCAGCACGCAGTGGCGTGCGATCTGGGACGATCTGGTCGTGCTGATGGGGGAGGGCGTGCAGACCGGGCGGATCGACACCGTCCGGCCCGAGCACACTCCCGACGCGATGGGGCGGGCGCCGCGGGTCGACGACCACGGTGGCGAGGTCTACGTCTACCGCCGTACCGGCCAGCCGTGCCACGTCTGCGGGAGCCCGGTCCGCACCGAGGTCCTCGGCGGCCGCAACCTGTTCTGGTGCGCGCGCTGCCAGCCGGCCTTCCGATCACGTGCCGGTCGCTCCCGGGCATCGCGATGATGGGCGCCGGCCGGCGGTGGGTGCTGACCGACGTCGGCCTCGCGATCGTCCTTGGCGTGCTCGCCACCGTCGTGGTGCTCGGCATCTGGTTCGAGCCCGTCGACGTCCCGGTCAACCTGATCTTCCTGCCGCTGGTTCTCGGCATCCTCTTCCTCAGCAGCCGGGTGCTCACCTGGTTCGCCGGCTACATCCTGCTCATGCTGGTCGCCGGCGGTGTCGTCCAGGACGATCTCTCCCCGCGGATCGCCACGGCACTCGGCGCGATGGCGGCGATCGCGCTGCTGGTCATCGTGATGTCCCTGCGACGCGGACAGCTCGGCGTCGGCCCGCTGCGCGGACAGTCGATGCTCGTCGACCTGCGCGACCGGATCCTCGCGCAGGGCGAGATCCCGGTGCTGCCGGAGGAGTGGCTCGTCGAGTCGGCGCTCTCGTCGGCGGGCGGCTCGCCGTTCGCGGGCGACTTCGTGGTCGTCACCGCGGCCGACCGCGGCCGCCGGATCGAGCTGGTCGTCGTCGACGTCTCGGGCAAGGGCGAGGCCGCCGGTACCCGCGCACTGCAGCTCTCCGGCGCGATGGGCGGCCTGGTCGCGGCGCTGCCGCCCTACCGCTTCCTCCCGGCCGCCAACGACTACCTCCTCCAGCGTTCCTGGGAGGAGGGCTTCGCGACCGCCGTCCACGTCTCGGTGGACCTGACGACCGGTGCCTTCGAGCTCCGCTCGGCCGGCCACCCGCCGGCGCTGCAGCGCGAGGCGGGGTCGGGCCGCTGGAAGCCGCTGCGCCCCGAGGGACCGGTCCTCGGCATCGTCGACGACGCGGAGTTCGACTGCCACCACGGCCGGCTCGCGCCGGGCGACAGCCTGCTGCTCTACACCGACGGCATGGTCGAGGAGCCGCGGCGCGACATCGACCTCGGCATCGACCACATGATGGGGGAGGCCGAGTCGCTGCTGCGCGGATCCTGGGACGGCCTGGCCCGGCGTCTCGTCGGCGCCGTCGGCTCGCCCGGCGACGACCGCGCGATGCTGGTGGTCCACCGGCGCCCCTAGGTTCGCCAGCCGCGACGGCGGCGAAGGTCCGGGTGGCGGCCTCGGTTGGGGCGGGCACCCGCCGGTGTGGCACGATTGCGCGTGGTCATCGGCCGTGTGCGAGCGCGGCCGGACGTCCGGGGATGTAGCTCAATGGTAGAGCCTCAGTCTTCCAAACTGATTACGCGGGTTCGATTCCCGTCATCCCCTCGAAGTGCGGCCCGGCAGCTCGATCGGCGGGCCGTTCCGCGGGGCGTAGCGTAGTGGCTAGCGCGCCTGCTTTGGGAGCAGGAGACCGCAGGTTCGAGTCCTGTCGCCCCGACCGACCAACGCCGACAGATCAACCCCGATCAACCCGATCGAGGCGGGCGCCCCACGGCCCGCGCACCACCCACTGACAGTAGGAGAACACCTGTGAAGAGCGCCGTCGAGACCTTGAGCCCGACCCGGGCCAAGCTGACCGTCGAGGTGCCCTTCGAGGAGCTCAAGCCGAGCCTCGACGCGGCGTACCAGAAGATCGCGAAGCAGATCAACGTCCCCGGCTTCCGCCGCGGCAAGGTCCCGCCCCAGGTCATCGACCGCCAGGTCGGCCGCGGCGTGGTCCTCGACGAGGCCGTCAACGAGGTCCTGCCCAAGGCCTACGTCGAGGCGCTGCAGGAGAACAACCTCACCCCGCTCGCGCAGCCCGAGATCGAGGTGACCAAGTTCGAGGACAACGACGCGCTCGAGTTCACTGCCGAGGTCGACGTCAAGCCCGAGATCGACCTCCCGGCGTACGACGGCCTCGAGGCCAGCGTCGAGGACCTCGCGGTCGCCGACGAGGACGTCGCCGAGCAGGTCGACGCGCTCCGTGAGCGCTTCGGCACCCTCATCGACGTCGAGCGCGCGGCGCAGGACGGCGACTTCGTCGTCATCGACCTGGTCGCCACCAACGACGGCGAGGTCGTCGACGGTGCCGAGATCTCCGGGTTCTCCTACCAGGTCGGCAACGGCGGCATGATCGACGGCCTCGACGAGGCTCTCACGGGCATGGCCGTCGACGAGGAGAAGACCTTCACCACCCAGCTCGTCTCCGGCGACCTGGTCGGCCAGGACGTCGAGGTCGCCGTCAAGGTCACCCAGGTCCAGGAGCAGGAGCTCCCCGAGCTCGACGACGACTTCGCCCAGGAGGCCTCGGAGTTCGACACCCTCGACGAGCTGCGCGACGACGTCCGCGAGCGGCTCACCCGCGGCAAGCGGCTCGAGCAGGCCGCGGCCGCCCGCGACGCCGTCCTCGAGGCGCTCCTCGAGAAGGTCGAGATCCCGCTGCCCGAGTCGATGGTCACCGAGGAGCTCAACGCCCGTCGCGCCAACCTCGAGCAGCAGCTCGTCATGGCGGGCATGACGCTGGAGAAGTACCTCGAGGACGAGTCGCAGACCCAGGACGAGTTCGAGGCCGACCTCGAGCGCCGGGTGCGTGACGCCGTCGCCGCGCAGTTCCTCCTCGACGAGATCGCCGACAAGGAGGAGATGGGCGTCGACCAGAGCGAGCTGACCCAGCACATGATGCGTCGCGCCCAGCAGTCCGGCCAGGACCCGCAGGAGTTCGTGAACCACATGTTCGAGCACAACCACGTGCCCGAGCTGGTGCAGGAGATCCGCCGCGGCAAGGCGCTGCAGGTCCTCGTCGAGGGCGCCACCGTCAAGGACGGCTCCGGCAACGTCCTCGAGCTGAAGAACCTCCAGGCCGACGGCACCATCGGCGAGCCGGCCGACGAGGATGCCGACGAGGAGAACGAGGCCCCGGTCGAGGCCTGATCGCCCCACAGCACGCCGCCGCGGCCCCCGAGCTCTCCGGAGCCGGGGGCCGCGGTGCGTGCTGAGTCTCTCAACGCCGATTGAGTGTACGCATGTGCACTCAATCGGCTAGCCTGTCCGGCGTGACCACTGCCCCGACCGTCGTCGATGCCCTGGCCCTGGCCACCGCGGTGGTCGACGACCTGGTCGTGACGACCGCCCGCGACACCCACGGCGCGATCTCGCGCCGCGCCCACGACGTCGTACGCCGTGGCGTCGGCCCGGCCGGGCTCCCGGCCGAGGCCCTGCACCGCGGCGTCGCCGGTCTCGTGTACGGCGCCCTGGGGCTCTCGCTCCGTGGCGCGAGCGCCGGACTGGCGCGGCTGGCCGAGGCCGGGGCCGGGCCGGCGCTGGAGGAGGGGCCGCGCGGCCGGTTCGTCAACGCGGCGGTCAACGGCCTGATCGGGGAGGAGCTGCGCCGGGACCGGCCGCGGCTGGCGATCACGATGGCGGTGCGCCGCGACGGCCGTGACGTGACCCTCACCCCGGACGGTGTCGCCGCCGCGTTCCCCGGGGCCACCGGCCGGCTCGTGGTCTTCCTGCACGGCCTGTGCGAGAACGAGGACTACTGGCGCCGCCACCGCGACCGGCTCGGCACGACCTACGGCGAGAGCCTGGCGGGGCGCGGCTGGACGCCCGTCTACCTGCGGGCCAACACCGGCCTGGCGCTGCGCGAGAACGGCGTGGCGCTCGCGTCCCTGCTGCAGCGGCTCGTCGACTCCTGGCCCACGGAGGTCACCCGGATCGCGCTCGTCGGCCACTCTCTTGGCGGTCTGGTCCTGCGTGCCTCGTCGGCGGTCGTCGCCGACGGCGACGACCCGGCGCCATGGACCCACCTGGTCAGCGACGTGATCACGCTCGGCACCCCGCACCTCGGGTCGTGGTTCGCGGTCGGCGCCGACCACGCCAGCCGCACCCTCGCCCGTGCCCCCGAGGTCGCCGCCTTCGGCCGGATCATCGACCGCCAGGCGCCGGGTATCCACGACCTGATCGAGGGCCTGGCCCACGACGTACCCCCGTTGCCCCATGCGCGGTACCGGCTGGTCTCGGCCACCCTCACCCGCTCGCCGCGTCATCCGGTGGCGCAGACCGTCGGCGACCTGCTCGTCACGCCGCGCTCGGCCGTCGGCCGTGACCGACGTGGCACGGACCTGTTCCCGGGCGCCGAGATCCTCCACCTCGGCCGCACCGACCACTTCGGACTGCTCAACCACCCCGAGGTGCATGCCGCGCTCGGGCGCTGGCTGGCCTGACCCGTCGTACCGGACGAATCGGTCGCGCATCCGCCTGATTCACGACGGATCTGTCCGGTACGACGCAAGCTGGGCCCGCCGCGCCCCGAGGGCTTAGCCGGGGAAGTCCGTGAACCCGACGAGCGTGGTCGCGCCCAGCACCCAGACCGTGCCGGACGACACGTAGGGCCCACCGAGAGGCAGCCCCGACTTGTTGCCCGCACGGCCGACCTCGGACACGTCCTTCGTCCAGGCGACGTCGCCGGACGCCCGGTCGATGGCGTGGACGAGCCAGGAGGACTCGAAGTCCGTCTCGACCTGGAGGAGGGCGTCGGGCGTCTCCGTCGGTGCGACGTCGCTGCCGGGACCCGACCACAGCGTCGCGCCGGTGGCGGCGTCGAGGTAGGTCGTGGTCATCTTCCCGGCCTTCGTGTCGAAGCCGGTCACGGCGACCTGGGCCCGGTCGGCCGTCCAGCGCCAGCCGGACAGCTCGTCGCCGAGGTCCGGGCGCTCCCAGACCGGGTCGCCGGTCGTGACGTCGTAGAGGGTCGAGCCGACCCCGAGCCGACCTTCGGGGGAGACCAGGCGGTCGTCCTGGCTGTCCCACGGCTGGCCGGCCTGCTGGAACAGGACCTGGCCGTCGCGGGAGACCTCGATCTTGTCGTTGCCGAACCCGCGGCGGACCGTCCAGGGGCGGTCGAGGAAGGCGCCCTTGCCGAGATGGGAGCTGCCGAGCACCGCGCCGGTCGCCCGGTCGAGGTCGAACTGGGTGGCGTCGGCCTGGCCGGACGGGGTGTCCTTCCAGGCGGCGACCGAGACGTGGTCGCCGCTGAGGTCGAGGGCCGGCGACCCGGCACCGAGCCCGGCCAGCTCCTCGACGGCCGCCGGTCCGTCCGGCCACACGCTCGTCAGCGTCATCGCGTCGAGGGCCGCGACCGCGAACGGCGGGGGATAGGCGCTCTCGTCGGCACCCGGGGGCGTCACGACGACATAGAGGACGCCGTCGTCGAGCACCGGCGCGCTGCCGGGGGCCACGGCCACGTCGGCGCCGGCGCCGGCGCCGCCCGACTCGGGGTTCACCCGGACCAGCGCGTTGCCCCGGGTGCAGTAGAGGGACGCGTGATCCGGTGTCCAGCAGGCTCCGAAGTCCTTGCCGCGCCAGAGCACCTTCCCGTCCCCGGAGACGCCGACCAGGAGCGGCGCTGCGTCGTCGGCACCCTCGTCGGCACCCTTGGCGCCTTCGTCGGCCACCGCCGCCACCAGCACGTCGCCCACGGCGACGGCCGACGGACCGGCGACCTCGTCGTCGCCGACGGGTCCCAGCGGCGCGAACCTGCCGTTCGGGACGACGTCGGCGGCCCGCAGCTCCCAGGTCCGCTCCGGGTCGTGAAGCACGGCCGCCGCGGCGACCGTGGGCTTCGCCGTGCCGTCGTCCGGTCGATCGGGGTCGTCCCCGCCCCCGTCGCAGGCGGCGAGCGCCAGGCCCGTCACGAGAGTGAGGGCGGCGACCAGCCGGCCGGTGGGTGAACCCGCGGACATGGGACCTCCTGGGACGGTCGGGCGCTGCGCTCCCGGCAGGCTACCGGTGGGCGCACGACGACAAATCTGCTGTCGGCGAACAGCGGTGCCGAACGCGTGGTTCTGTCTCCCGCTCCGGCTAGTGTCAACCGCGTGACTCAGTTTTCCGCTGGCCCCGCGCGTGGGCCCGAGATGAACGGTGGAGCCGGTCTCAACCTGCTCGACGACAACATCTACAGCCGGCTGCTCCGCGAGCGGATCGTGTTCCTCGGCTCCGAGGTCCGCGACCAGAACGCCAACGCGATCTGCGCCCAGCTGCTGCTGCTCTCGGCGGAGGACCCGGAGGCGGACATCTTCCTCCACATCAACTCGCCGGGTGGCTCCGTCGACGCCGGCATGGCGATCTACGACACCATGAACTACATCCCCAACGACGTCGCGACGGTCGGCATGGGCCTGGCCGCCTCGATGGGGCAGTTCCTGCTCTGCGCCGGCACCCAGGGCAAGCGCTACGCGCTCCCGCACGCGCGGATCATGATGCACCAGCCGTCGTCGGGCATGGGCGGCTCGGCCTCCGACATCAAGATCCAGGCGCAGCAGTCGCTGCACATCAAGAAGGTGCTCCTCGACCTCATCGCCGAGCACACCGGTCAGACGGTGGAGCAGGTCACCGAGGACGCCGACCGGGACCGCTGGTTCACCGCCCAGGAGGCGCTCGAGTACGGCCTGGTCGACAAGGTCGTCAAGAGCGCCAAGGACGCCGTCGACGAGGGTCGTCCGGCCCACAAGAAGGACTGAGGAACGCAGGCATGAACTACTACATCCCGCAGTGGGAAGAGCGCACCTCCTACGGCTTCCGTCGGATCGACCCCTACGCCAAGCTGTTCGAGGAGCGCATCATCTACCTCGGCACGCCGATCTCCGACGACGTCGCCAACGCCGTCATCGCCCAGCTGCTCTGCCTCCAGTCGATGAACCCCGACCAGGACATCAACATCTACATCAACAGTCCCGGGGGGTCCTTCACGGCGCTCACCGCGATCTACGACACGATGCGCTTCATCAAGCCCGACGTGCAGACGGTCTGCCTGGGGCAGGCCGCCTCGGCCGCGGCGATCCTGCTGGCCGCGGGCACCAAGGGCAAGCGCCTGGCGCTGCCCAACAGCCGGATCCTGATCCACCAGCCCTACACCGAGGGCACCTTCGGCCAGACCTCGGACATCGAGATCCAGGCCAACGAGATCCTGCGGATGCGCGAGCTGTTGGAGACGATGATCAGCGAGCACAGCGGTCGCGACCTGGAGCAGGTCAGCCGCGACATCGAGCGCGACAAGATCCTCACGGCCGCACAGGCCGTCGAGTACGGCCTGATCGACTCGGTGCTCGAGTCCCTCAAGACCCCCGCCCTCGTCTGAGTCCGGACGGACCCCGACGACCGAGACCGACGACGAATGAGCCCGACGTACCCCTCGTGTCACGCTCCCACCCGGGCGCGGCAGGGGGTACGGTCGGGGAGTTCGATTGTGAGGAGGACCCGTGGCACGCATCGGTGACGGTGGCGATCTGCTGAAGTGCTCGTTCTGCGGCAAGAGCCAGAAGCAGGTCAAGAAGCTCATCGCAGGTCCGGGTGTCTACATCTGCGACGAGTGCATCGACCTGTGCAACGAGATCATCGAGGAGGAGCTCGCCGAGGGCTCCGAGGTCGAGCTCGCCGATCTGCCCAAGCCCAAGGAGATCTTCGAGTTCCTCAACTCCTACGTGATCGGGCAGGAGCAGGCCAAGAAGTCCCTCGCGGTCGCGGTCTACAACCACTACAAGCGGGTCCAGGCCGGCGTCCAGGCCATCGGTGGCGCCTCGGGCAAGCACAGCAAGGACGAGGTCGTCGAGGTGGCCAAGTCCAACATCCTCGTCATCGGCCCGACCGGGTGCGGCAAGACGTATCTCGCCCAGACCCTGGCCCGGATGCTCAACGTCCCGTTCGCCATCGCGGACGCCACGGCCCTGACCGAGGCCGGCTACGTCGGCGAGGACGTCGAGAACATCCTCCTCAAGCTGATCCAGGCCGCCGACTACGACGTCAAGAAGGCCGAGACCGGCATCATCTACATCGACGAGATCGACAAGGTGGCCCGCAAGGCCGAGAACCCGTCGATCACGCGCGACGTCTCCGGTGAGGGCGTCCAGCAGGCGCTGCTGAAGATCATCGAGGGCACCACCGCCTCGGTGCCGCCGCAGGGCGGCCGCAAGCACCCGCACCAGGAGTTCATCCAGATCGACACCACCAACATCCTGTTCGTGGTGGGTGGTGCCTTCGCCGGGCTCGAGCACATCGTCGAGCAGCGCGTCGGCAAGAAGTCCCTGGGCTTCACCGCCGAGCCGCGCGGCGAGGCCGAGCGGGCCGCCGAGGACCTGCTGGGCCAGGTCCGGCCCGAGGACCTCACCAAGTTCGGCCTGATCCCCGAGTTCATCGGCCGCCTTCCGCTCATCGCGAGCGTCAGCCCGCTCGACCAGGACGCCCTGGTCCAGATCCTCACCGAGCCGCGCAACGCCCTGGTCAAGCAGTACAAGAAGCTCTTCGACCTCGACGGTGTCGAGCTCGAGTTCACCGACGGTGCCATCGCCGCGATCGCCGACAAGGCTCTCGAGCGCGGCACCGGCGCCCGCGGTCTGCGCGCCATCATCGAGGAGGTCCTCCTCCACGTGATGTACGACGTCCCGAGCCGTGGCGATGTCGAGAAGGTCGTGGTGACCGAGGACGTCGTCCTGGACGACGTCGCGCCGACCCTGGTGCTGCGCGAGACCAAGAAGAAGAAGTCCGCCTGACAGCTGGGCGCGCCTGACGCGGAAGGCCCCGGGGGATCCCCCGGGGCCTTCCGCGTCGTACGTCGGTCGCGCTCAGCCCTCGGCGGACGGAGCGGCCGGCTCCGGGGCGATCTCGGCGGTGACCGTCAGCTCGGTGGCGTCCTCGGCGGCGGTGAACACCAGCTCGCCGACCACGTTGCCGCTGCGGCGCAGGTCGTCGGCGGCCTTCTCGGCGGCGTCGACCAGCCGGGCGGGACCGGTGACCTCGACCCGGGCCAGGGGCGCGCGCATCTTCACCTTGGCGGCGGACTTGGCACCGCGGATGCCGGACAGGGCGCCCGAGACGGCGTCGATGAGGGAGCCGTCCGAGGCGGCGGGCGAGCCGAGCTCGGCGACGGTCGGCCACGGCGCGTGGTGCACCGAGCCCTCCTGCCACCAGGACCAGACCTCCTCGGTGACATAGGGGAGGAAGGGCGCGAGCAGCCGGAGCTGGACCTGCAGTGCGAACGCGAGTGTGGCCTGCGCGGAGGACGACGCGTCGCCGTCGCCGGCGTAGGCGCGTTCCTTGACCAGCTCGAGGTAGTCGTCGCAGAACTCCCAGAAGAACTTCTCGCTGACCTCGAGCGCCGTCGTGTAGTCGTACGCCTCGAACGCCTCGGTGGCGCGGCGGACCACGCCCGCGAGGCGGCCGAGCAGCGCGGTGTCGACCGGCTGGCTGACCGACGCCGCGCTGAACGTGGTGGCGCCGACACTGCCGAGCACGAACTTCGAGGCGTTGAGGACCTTCATCGCCAGCCGGCGGCCGACCTTCATCTGGGTCTCGTCGAAGGGCGAGTCCAGGCCGGGCCGGGCGATGGCGGCCCGCCAGCGCACCGCATCGGCGCCGTACTTGTCGAGGATCTCGTTGGGCACCACGACATTGCCCTTGGACTTCGACATCTTCTTGCGGTCGGGGTCGACGATGAAGCCGGAGATCATCGCGTGCGACCAGGGCGCGACCTGGTTCTCGAAGTGCGACCGCACGACGCGCGAGAACAGCCAGGTCCGGATGATGTCGTGGGCCTGGGTGGCCAGGTCCATCGGGAAGACCCGGGACCACAGGTCGGGGTCGGACTCCCAGCCGCCCGCGATGTGCGGGGTGAGCGACGAGGTCGCCCAGGTGTCCATCACGTCGGGATCGCCGACGAAGCCGCCGGGCTTGCCGCGCTGCTCCTCGGTGTAGCCGGTCGGCGCCTGCGTCGACGGGTCGATGGGGAGCTCGGCCTCGGTGGGCAGCAGCAGCCGCGTGTAGTCCGGCTCGCCCTCGGCGTCGAGGGGGTACCAGACCGGGAACGGGATGCCGAAGAAACGCTGCCGCGAGACCAGCCAGTCGCCGTTGAGGCCGCCGACCCAGTTGTCGTAGCGGTGCTTCATGTGCGGCGGCAGCCACTCGATCTCGCTGCCCCGCTCCAGCATCTGCTTGCGGATCTCCCCGTCGCGACCGCCGTTGCGGACGTACCACTGGCGGGTGGAGACGATCTCGAGCGGCTTGTCGCCCTTCTCGTAGAAGTTCGCCATCCGCTGGGTCGGCTTCGGGTCGCCGTCGAGGTCGCCGGTCTCCTTGAGCTTGGCGACCATCGCCTCCCGCGCGGAGTGGACGGTCTTGCCCTGGAGGTCCTCGTACGCCGCTGCGGCCGTCTCGCTCGACAGCCACTCCGGGGTGTCCCGCAGGAATCGGCCGTCGCGACCGATGACCGTGCGCACGGGCAGCTGCAGCTCGCGCCACCACTGGACGTCGGTGAGGTCGCCGAAGGTGCAGCACATCGCGATGCCGGCGCCCTTGTCCTTCTCTGCGGCGGGGTGGGCCAGCACCGGGATCTCCACGCCGAACACGGGTGAGGTGACCGTGGTGCCGAAGAGGTCCTGGTAGCGCTCGTCGTCGGGGTGCGCGATCAGCGCGACGGCGCTGGCGATGAGCTCGGGCCGCGTCGTCTCCACGTGCACGGGGGAGCCGTCCGGCTTGTGGTAGGCCACCCGGTGGTAGGCGCCGGCGTAGTCACGCGCCTCCAGCTCGGCCTGCGCGACCGCGGTCTGGAAGGTGACGTCCCACAGGGTCGGCGCCTCCTGGAGGTAGGCCTCGCCGCGGGCCAGGTTGCGCAGGAACGCGCGCTGGCTGACGGTCTGCGCCTTGGTGCCGATGGTCGTGTAGGTGGTGTTCCAGTCGACGCTGAGGCCGAGGGTGCGCCACAGGTCCTCGAAGACCTTCTCGTCCTGCTCGACGAGCTGCTCGCACAGGGCGATGAAGTTGGGCCGGCTGATCGGGATCTGGCGCTTCGGGTCGGGCTTCTCAGGAGGGGTGAAGTCGGCGTCGTACGGCAGCGACGGGTCGCAGCGCACGCCGAAGTAGTTCTGGACCCGGCGCTCGGTGGGCAGGCCGTTGTCGTCCCAGCCCATCGGGTAGAAGACGGACTTGCCCTGCATCCGCTGGAAGCGGGCGATCAGGTCGGTGTGCGTGTAGGAGAAGACGTGGCCGACGTGGAGGCTGCCGCTCACGGTCGGCGGCGGCGTGTCGATCGCGTAGACGTTCTCGCGCGGCTGGGTGCGGTCGAAGCCGTAGGTGTCGGCGTCCTTCCAGCGCTGGGCCCACTTCTCCTCGAGGCCCTCCAGCGCCGGCTTGTCCGGTACGACGACGGCGCGGGTCGCGTCGCTCGTCGGGTCCGGGGTCTGCGTGCTGGCGGGCTCGGTCATGGTTCCCAGCCTATTGCGACCTGCTGTCCGGGCTTCAACCGGCGGCTACTCTCGGACGATGCGCCTGTTCCCAGGAACCGTCACCACTCTCGTCGCCGGCGTCGCTCTCGGCGTCGCCGTCACCGGCTCGCTGGCCGGCTCCGCGCCCGCCGCCTCCGCGGCGCCGACCGCCGGTCCGGAGACGGTGACCCTGGCCGGCAGTGGCTGGGGCCACGGCAAGGGCCTCTCGCAGTGGGGGGCCCGGGGTGCCGCGGCCCAGGGCCTGAGCGCCGCCCAGATCCTCGACTTCTACTACCCGGGCACCCAGGCCGGCCAGGCCGGCGGCTCGGTGAAGGTGCTGATCACCGGCGACACCTCCAGCAACGTCGTCGTCCGGCACCGCGCGAAGCTGAAGGTCCGCAGCCTGGCGACGGGCAAGGCCTGGACGCTGGACAAGCGGGGCGCGAAGCGCTGGAAGCTGACCGCCCGGGGCGGTGACACGAAGCTCTCGGTCAAGACCAACCGCTGGCGCAAGGTGCGGATCATCCCCGGCCAGGCCGAGTTCAAGGCGCCGGGCGGGGCGATCCGGCTCTACGTGCCGGGCGGCTCCGCCGACTACCGCGGCCGGATCCGCTCGGTCGTCCCGGCCGCCGGCCAGGGCCGCGACACGGTCAACGTCGTGGGTGTCGAGAAGTACCTGCGTGGCGTGGTGCCCTCCGAGATGCCCGCCACCTGGCACCCGCAGGCGGTCCAGGCGCAGGCCGTCGCGGCGCGCACGTACGCGATCTTCGAGCGCGACAACAACGACCGCGGGCCGTTCGACGTCTACGACACCATCCAGTCCCAGGTCTACCGCGGCGTCGCGGCCGAGCAGCCAGGCTCGGACGCGGCCATCAAGGCGACGGCCGCCCAGGTCCGGACCTACGCCGGCGCGCCGGCGTTCACCCAGTTCTCGTCGAGCAACGGCGGTTGGACGGCGCCCGGCCAGTTCCCCTACCAGGTCGCCAAGGTCGACCCGTACGAGGCGGGTTCGGGCAATCCCAACAACTCCTGGACCGTCGAGCTGACCGACGACGCGATCGAGGCGCAGTTCCCGGGCATCGGCGACTTCGAGGGCTTCGACATCGTCAAGGACCCGGCCCAGGGCGGGCGCGTGACAAAGGTGACCATTCTCGGCTCCGCCGTGAATCCTGATCCGGTGCTCACCGGTGACCAGTTCCGGGTCAGGTTCGGGCTGAGGTCGACGATGTTCGGCCCGGCCTGACGTCCGGGCGCCCCACGCGCAGGAAGGTCCGCAGCAGCAGGCCGACGACGAGTGCCCAGAACGCGGCGCCGATGCCGAGGACGCTGATGCCGGAGGCGGCGACGAGGAGCGTCGCCGCGGCGGGCTCCCGCTCGGCGGGATCGGCGAGCGCGTCGCCGAGTGCCGCCCCGAGGGTGCCGAGCAGGGCGAGGCCGGCGGCCGCCTGCATCACGCCGTCCGCCGCGGCGACCACGAGGGTGGCCAGCGCCGTGCTGGCGACCGCGAGCACCAGGTAGGCGATCGAGGCGCTGACCGCCGCGATCCAGCGTCGGCGCGGGTCGGGGCCGGCGGCCGGTCCGGCGGCGAGTGCGGCGGTGATCGCGGCGAGGTTGATCGCATGCCCGCCGGTAGGGGCCCCGACGGCGGTGCCGATGCCGGTGACGGCGAGCGACTCCCGCCAGGGCACGCGGTACCCGAAGCCGCTCATCACCGCGGCGCCGGGCACGTTCTGCGAGGCCATGGTGACGACGTACAGCGGCAGGGCGATGCCGACCAGCGCGGACAGGGACCAGGCCGGCGTGGTCCAGGTGAGGTGCGGCGCGAGGTCGGCGGTGTCGATCCGGGCGGTGGCGACGACCGTGACCAGCGCGACGAGCAGGGCGCCGGGCACCGCCCAGCGCGGGGCGAGGCGCAGCAGGAGGAGCCAGGTGACGACCAGCGGCGCGACGGCGGCGGGGGAGTCGACGAGCGCGGTGACCGGCGCCAGGCACAGGGGCAGCAGGACACCGGCGAGCATGGCGCGGGCCAGGCTGGGCGGGATGGCGGCGACCAGGTCGCCGACGCGCGGGATCAGCGCGGTGAGGACGATCAGCACGCCGGTCGCCACGAAGGCCCCGACCGCGGCCGGCCAGCCACCGGTGACGCCGGCCGACGTCGCCAGCAGCGCCGCCCCGGGCGTCGACCACGCCAGGGTCACCGGGATCCGGTGGCGCACGGAGAGCCAGAGCATGCCGAGGGCCTGGGTGACCAGGAGGGTCGCGAGGCCGGACGCCGCCTGCCGCGGGCTCGCGCCGACGGCGGTCAGCCCGGCGAGGCAGACGACGAACGAGCTGCTGAACCCCACGAGCGCGGTGACGACGCCGGCCAGCACGGGGCCGTGGGTACTCTGCTCCGACACGCCGCCTCCTCACGAACACCGATGCGGCGTTCTGTTTACAGAACACTCTAGGCGGAGGGTGGCCGATGGCGCGAGTGGTGGAGCCGTCCGGCTCGGGCGCCGGCGTCGGGGCCCGGATCCGGGCGCTGCGTGAGGCCCGGGGCCTGTCCCTCTCGGCGCTGGCCGCCCAGGCCGGGATCGGCAAGGGCTCCCTCTCCGAGCTGGAGACGGGACGGCGCAATCCCACGCTCGACACGCTGTACGCCGTCGCGGCACCGCTCGGCGTACCGCTCGCCGCGCTGCTGGACGACCACGACGGTGCGGTCCTCGCGCACCACGGCATGGTCACCACCCGGGTCCGGGTCGTCCGCGAGCCCGGCCGCACGACCGAGGTCTACCTGATCCGCCTCGCTCCCGGCGCCGAGCGAGTCTCGCCGGCCCACTCGCGGGGCGTCGAGGAGCAGCTGGTGGTGCTCGGCGGTGCCGGCGTCGTGGAGTACGGCGGCCGGACGGTCGCGCTCGGTCCCGGCGACCACGTCCGCTTCGCGGCCGACCAGCCACACGCGTACCGGGCGGGACCGGACACGGAGCTCGAGGCGGTCAACGTGATCGTCACACCTGTCCCACTGGGGTGAGCCTGGGCGAGGAACCTCGCCGAGCGCTCAGAACGGCGGCCGACCCGTCCCACCGACCCGGAGTCGACCCCAGGGGTCGAGATCGGTGACCTTGCCGGCGGCCTCGCCGTGGGCGGTGCGGAGGGTGACGGGCGAGCCGCTGCGGACGGCGTCGAGCTCGTCGGAGGCGGCGATCCGGCCGTACCAGTGGAAGCGGCCGTCGAGCGGCTGGAAGGCGCCCCGCAGGGTGACCGTGATCGAGTGCTCGGTGCCGTCGACGACCAGCGTCGCCGGGCCGTCGTACGCCTCCTGCGGCTCGTGCGCGGTGGGCCGGTCGCCGGTGGTCGCGGTCACCGGCGCCGCTCCGAGCGGATGGGCGTGACGGTGCCGGCACCGCTGCTCGCGTCGAGGCGGGAGAGGTCGACGCCGCTCTCGGCCGTCGCGCCGGCGAGCGCATGCCAGATGAAGTCGCTCAGGTAGGCCGCGGCGGCGCTGCGGGAGACGGTGTGCCGCTCGAGCCACCAGTGCCCGACGGACGTGCTGAGGCCGACCACGGCGTGCGCCCACGGCTCGGCGGCGCCGGTGTCGCCACCGAGGTGGCGCAGGGCGTCGCCCAGCAGGCGGGTGAGCTTGGCGGCGACCTGGTCCTTGCCCGCGGCCAGCGGGTCGGTGCCCCCGGCCGGCCGGCTGAGCAGGAGGAACGCCTGGGGGTGCTCGGCGAGCGTGTCGAGGTACGCCGCCACGCCGGCGCTCACCCGGTCGCGCGCGGAGGCGGGGGCGAGCACCGCGGTGAGGACGCGGGCGAGGACCAGGTCGGCCGCCCAGGCGCCGACCGCCGCGTGCAGCTCGCCCTTGTCGGCGAAGTAGCGGTAGAGGACGGGCTTGCTCACGCCGGCCTCGGCGGCGATGTCGGCGACCGACGCGTCCGGGCCGAGGGTGTCGATGGCCCGCACGGCCGCGAGGACGAACTCCTCCCGTCGCTCGGTGCGGTGTCGTTCCCAGCGGGTCGTGCGCCCGTCGCGCTTGACGTTGGAGGCCATGGGCACAAGAGTACTATTATCCGTTACCAGCGGTAATACTTAGTGACGCACTGATGAGCCAGGAGGCAGACCGTGACCCTCGTCGACGACGTCGCCGGTGCCAGCGGGTCGGAGGCGCTGGCGCAGCGACTGCTGCGCTCGACCGCCCGCCAGTCCTACGACCCCGAGGTCGATCTCGACTGGAGCGCGCCGCCCGTTCCCGGGCTGTGGTGGATGCAGCCGGAGCGGATGTCCCTCTACGGCACGCCGATGTGGAGGCGCCTGAGCGAGGAGCAGCGGATCACGCTCTCCAAGCACGAGGCCGCGAGCATCGCCAGTGTCGGGATCTGGTTCGAGATCGTGCTCATGCAGATCCTGCTGCGCGACGTCTATGGCGCGGACCCGCGTTCGGCCCGGACCCAGTTCGCGCTGACCGAGGTCGGTGACGAGACCCGGCACACGGTGATGTTCGGCCGCGCGATCGCGACGATGGGCGTCCCGGCCTACGGGCCCCGCCCGACCCCGCGTCGGCTCGCCAAGCTCGGCCCGCTGACCCTGCGGGGGGCCAGCGCGTACGCCGCCATCCTCATCGGTGAGGAGCCGGTCGACCGCTGGCAGCGCGAGGCGATGCGGGACGAGCGGATCCAGCCGCTGACGCGGATGGTCGCGCGGATCCACGTCACCGAGGAGGCCCGTCACGTCACCTTCGCCCGCGACGAGCTGGAGAAGGCGGTACGCGGCCTGAGCCGCGCGAAGCTGCGCTGGCACCAGGCGATGACCGCGCAGGTCGCCTACGTGACGATGCGCTCGCTGGTCCATCCCGACGTGTACGCCGCCGTCGGACTCGACCCCGCCGAGGCCCGCCGCCAGGCGCTCGGCAACGAGAGCTACCGGGAGACGATCGCCTGGATGGGCGAGAAGGTGATGCCGGTCCTGCAGGCGCACGGGATGGTCGCCGAGCGCGATCACCGGGTCTGGCGCGGGTCCCTCCTCCTGCGCTGACCGCATCCGGCACGCGTGGCGTCAGTGGACGAGGCGCTGCCGGGCCGCGATGACCTCGGCGTACAGCTGCGGTGCCAGCGCGGCACCCTCGCGGCGTACGTCGTGCGGGTCGAGGACCAGCAGCCGGTTGAGCCGGACCTCGCTCGGTCGGCCGCGCGGGTCCCACGCGCCGGTGCCGACGTCCAGCCAGTACCGGCCCGCGGCGGCCTCCTGGGCCTCGTCGCGGTCGTGGTCCTTGCTGGTCATGACCAGGCAGTGCAGCACCTCGGTCCCGTCCCGGCCGGTGGCGGTGCCGATGACCAGCACCGGACGGTCCTTGCCCTGGCCCGGGTCGTCCTCGTAGGGCACCCAGGCCCAGACGACCTCACCCGGGTCGGGGCGGCCGTCGGCCACCGGTGCGTAGGTCCCGTGGGGCTGTCCGCTCATGGCCGGCTCCTCTCTGTCGCGCAGAACTGGCCGATGAGGCCGGGCGTGGCCGCCTCGGCGAGGGCGATCGCCGCCGACACGGGTACGTCGGGGACGTGGACCTGGCCCTTGCCGCCGGCCGTCGTCGCGGCCAGGGAGACCAGGCCGGCCCGGCGCTGGAACCACGTCGCGCGCTGGTTCCAGCCGATCACGTGCCCCGCGGCGAGGGCGTCCCTGGTGCGCAGCGCCGAGCCGGAGCGCATCACCACGTGGCCGTCGAGGAAGGCGTGCCCGAGCGCCCGGGCGCGGTCCCAGGCGAGGGCGAGGGCGACCACGAGGGGGATCGCCGTGGCCGGGAGCAGCCAGCCCGGCGCGCCGGCGAGTACCGCGGCCACGACCGCCGCGACGAACGGCAGCGCACCCAGCAGGGCCCGGCTGTAGCGCCGGGTGGTCGCCGCCCGGCCGTGGGGGAGCAGGGCTCCGGTCACCGGGGCCGCCGTCCCGAGCACGGCGGACACGACGTCGTACCCGGTCGAGCGGGGTGCGGGCGGCAGCAGCACGGCCGAGCTCGCCTGGTCGCCACTCAGGCCGGTGACGATCGCGCCGACCCGCCGCCCGCGCGCGACGCGCAGCGCCGCGGGCTCGCCGAGGGTGGCGCCGGCGAGGCGGGCGACGTCGATGCTGGTCTCGCGGCGGGTGAGCAGGCCGCGCCGGACGTGCCAGGCCGTGCCGTGCCGGCTGAGGACGAACCCGCCGTTGGTGACGAGATAGCCGCCGACCGCGAGCAGCGTCACGAGGAGCCCGGCGCCGACCACGAGGGTGAGCACGAAGGACTGGCCGATCGCGGCGAGGTCGTCCTCGCTGACCCGGATCTCGACCGACTCCATCAGCTGGAGGCCTACGCCGACGATCGCGCCGAGACCGACCAGGACGGTGCCGCTGAACGGGGCGTACCAGAGCCAGCGCGCGGAGAAGCGGGCGACGACCCGCTCCGGCTCGGGGGCGACGCCCGGTGCCGCCGTGCCGGCCGGCGCGACCGCGTGCAGCAGCTCCGCCCGCAGCCGCGCGGCCTCCTCCCGCGGCAGCGCGTCGAGCTCGAGGCGCTCATCACTGTCGCTGGCGACACTGCCGGTGCCGATCACGACGGTCGCCAGGCCGAGCACCCGGTGGATCGGTGAGGCGCTCAGGTCGACGGTGCGGACCCGGTCGACAGGGGTGGAGAGCGTGTGCCGCTGTAGCAGGCCGCGCCGCAGCTCGACCCGGCCGCCGGTGATCCGGTAGGTCGTCGTGAGATAGCGCACGACACCGAGACCGACAGGGACGCCGACGCCGAGCAGGGTCCACGGGCCCACCCCGGACGCGCTGCCCGCCACCACCAGGCCGATGAGCACCGGCAGGAACTTGCCCACCTCCTTGACCGGGTGGACCAGGAGCATGCGGGGGTCGAGGCGCTGCCAGGCGGCCGGGGACGGCGGCGGAGGAGGCGGAGGTGGAGGCGGGGCCAGGCTCACGTGGCGTCACCCTCGACGAGGTCCGCCTTGCGGGTCAGCTCGTCCACGAGGGCGAGCGCGACGGACCGGTCGAGACCCTCGATCTGCAGGGGGCCCGCGGCCGAGGCCGTGGTCACCGTGACGGTGGCGAGCCCGAACATCCGCGCGAGGGGCCCTTGGGCGAAGTCGACGGTCTGCACCCGCGACATCGGGGCGATCCGCCGCTCCCTGGCCCACCAGCCGCGCTGGGTGTAGACCGCGTTCGCGGAGACCTCCCAGCGGTGCACCCGGTAGCGCCACTGCGGTACGACGACGGCAGCCGTCCCACAGACGACGACGGCGAGGCCGACCAGCCACCAGCGCAGGCCGTCCGGTCCGGCGAGCACCGCGGCGACCCCGAGGCCGGCCGCCACGAACAGGGCCGAGATCCCCGACTCGACCTGCCACATCAGGCGGGCCCGGGGACTGACGCGGTGGGCGGGGTCGCGCAGCTGGCTCACGCTGGGGAAGCCTACGTCGTGGGTCCGCCCGCGCCCGGCCGGGACTAGGTCCCGGTGCCGGGCCGGGAATTCCACCCGAATTGACCATGGCGCAACGGCCTTCGGTCATGATCGCCGCGCTCCCGCGTGCGAGCACCGGAACGGTTCTAGCCTGAAGGACATGTTGGACACGGTGACCCTGCGCGTGGCCTTCGGGCTCGTGGCGACCTGCGTCCTCGTGCTCTGCTACGGCGTCACCTACCGTTCGACCCGCTCCGCGTACAGCGGTTGGTGGTGCGCGTCCCTGGCGTTCTTCATCGTCAGCGCCCTGCTGTTCCTTTTCAACGGCACCGCAGCACAGGTCGTCGCCAACCCGCTCGGCAACACCGCCGGAGTGCTCGGCGCCGCATGCGTCTGGTCCGGCGGGCGGTCCCTGCGGGAGCGCCGGGTGCGGCCCTGGCAGCTGTTGCTGGTCCCCGCGGTGGTGCTGGTCGTCTCGTTCGCCGACGACCCGCGCACCGACATCTGGTCCGGAGGCGCGGTCTACCTGGCCGGCATGGCCGGTCTCATCGGCGCCTCGGCCCGGGAGCTCGGACTGCTGCTGCGCGGCCTCGGCGCCGGCGACGCGACGCGCGCCCAGTATCGCTTCGTGCTCACCGCGATGGCCGTCGTCTCGGCCGTCATCGCCGTGTTCTACCTGGCGCGCACCGCGGCCTTCGTCGCTGTCGGGCCGGCCGACCCGTTCTTCCGGATGGCCTTCGGCGGCCAGGTCACCACGCTGCTCATGATGGTGCTGCTCGTCGTGGTCACCTTCAGCATGTCGGCGCTGAGCCACGAGCAGCAGACCTCGGAGCTGCGGCTGCAGGCGACCCGCGACGGGCTGACCGGTCTGCTCAACCGGTCCGAGTTCCTCCGGGCGGCGCAGCGCGAGCTCGACCGCGGCCCGGCGGGTGCCGTCGCGGCGGTCGTCATCGCCGACCTCGACCGTTTCAAGAGCATCAACGACGGTCTCGGCCACGCGGCGGGAGATCGCGCCCTCACCACGTTCGCGACGGCGTGCCAGGAGGTCGTCGGCGTCCGCGGCCTGCTCGGCCGCCTCGGCGGGGACGAGTTCGTCCTCCTCGTGCGCGGCGCCCCGGCGGAGGCGGTGGTGGAGGAGATCGCGCGGCGCTACCGCGGCGACGACCTCAGCGCGATGCCCACGGTCAGCTTCGGCATCGCGACCGTCGTCCCGGGCGACGACATCGCCCTGGCAGTGGCGGATGCCGACGGTGCGCTCTACGAGGCCAAGTCGGCCGGCCGGGCCCGGGCCGTGCGCGCGCCGCGGAACGACGACCGTCCTTCGTCGCCGGAGGAGCGTCGCCGTACGGCGTAGCGGTGGGCTCAGCCGCGGGCGATCTTCCCCGACAGCTTCAACCTGTTCCCGACCGTGCGGCTGAGGCCGTCGTCGGCGTAGAAGCGCTTGCCGCGGGCCTGGGCGATCCCGACGCCGACGCGCACCCACGCAGGGTCGCCGATGCAGGCCGTGGGGATGGTGATCGTGGCCGTCCGTCGGCCCCGCTCGACCGCGAAGCCGGGGCAGGCGACCTCCGCGTTGCCGGACGTGAGCGCGGACTCGGTGGCGCCGGCGAACCGCAGGTGGGTGACGTCGTAGCTGCCGCCGGGCGTCCGGACCGCCGCATTGAGGATGACGCCCTTGTGGGCGAGCCGGCCGCGGGTCCGCAGTTGGATGACCAGGACGTCGGTGCCGTGGCTGGCCCGCACCTTGCGGATGTCGATGCCGCGCTCGCCCGGTGCGACCTGCTCCTTGTCCGACGACATGGAGACCCCGACCACGTCGCGAGCCGGGTCGGTGCGGACCAGTTCGGCGGCGGACGCGAGGCCGGGGGCGGTGACGAGGAGGCCGGCCGAGCAGGCGAGCGCGGCGGTGAGTCGGAGGACGGTGCGGGGAACGGGGGTCATGCGGGCCATCCTCTGACGGATCCGTCGCGGATGTGGGGAAAATCAACGGGACCGCCGGTTAACAAACGTTAACCTCGTGACCTACGATGGGGGCATGACCCAGTTCGAGCTGTCGCGTGAGCACGAGGAGTTCCGGCGCACCGTCCGGGACTTCGCCGAGTCCACCATCCGCCCGCACGTGGCGGAGTGGGACAAGGCCCATCACTTCCCGACCGACGTGGTCCAGAAGATGGGCGAGCTGGGGCTGTTCGGCCTCACCGCTCCGGAGGAGTACGGCGGCGCCGGGCTCGAGGCGGCCGACGGTCCGTTCACGTCGCTGTGCCTGGCGATCGAGGAGCTCGGCCGGGTCGACCAGTCGCTGGGCGTGACGCTCGAGGCGGGCGTGGGCCTCGGGATCAACCCGATCCTCACCTACGGGTCCGACGAGCAGAAGAAGACCTGGCTGCCGGACCTGGTCGCGGGCCGGCGGCTCGCCGGCTTCGGGCTCACCGAGCCCGGGGCGGGCTCCGACGCCGGCGCCACCCGGACCCGGGCCGAGCTCGACAACGGCGAGTGGGTGATCAACGGCGGCAAGCAGTTCATCACCAACTCCGGCTCCGACATCACCAGCCTCGTCACGGTCACCGCGCGGACCGGCGTCTCGGAGTCGGGCAAGCCCGAGATCTCCGCGATCATCGTGCCCGCGGGCACGCCGGGCTTCGTGGCCGAGCCGGGCTACGACAAGCTCGGCTGGCACATCTCCGACACCCACCCGCTGTCCTTCACCGACTGCCGGGTGCCCGAGGACCACCTCGTCGGCGACCGCGGCCGCGGCTACGCCCAGTTCCTCGCCATCCTCGACGACGGCCGGGTCGCGATCGCCGCGCTCGCCGTCGGCCTGATCCAGGCCTGCGTCGACCTGTGCGTGGAGTACTCCCTCGACCGGCAGACCATGGGCGGCCCGATCGGCCGCAAGCAGGGTGTCGCCTTCCAGATCGCCGACCTCGAGGTGATGCTGCACGCCTCGCGGATGCTGACCTACCGCGCGGCCGCGATGAAGGACGCGATGGAGGGCGGACGCGGCCCGTCGATGAAGGAGTTCAAGCAGGCCGCGTCGGTCGCGAAGCTCTACGCCAGCGAGTCGGCCGTGTCCGCGACCCGGATCGCCACGCAGGTCTTCGGCGGCTACGGCTTCATGGAGGAGTATCCCGTCGCGCGGTTCTACCGCGACGCCAAGATCCTCGAGATCGGCGAGGGCACGTCCGAGGTGCAGCGGATGCTCATCGCCCGCGGACTCGGGCTCCCCGTCGAGTAGGTCCCTTCGCGCGGCGGCCGAGGGCGACGGCCCCCACCGCACCGAGCAGCACCAGCGCGCCGGCCCCGATCCAGATCGGGGCCGGCGCGCTGTCCTCCTCCGTGGGTCCGGGAGCCGTGCCCACGGAGGGCGGCGGGGTGAGGGAGCCGTCGACCAGGCGCGAGTCCGCGCGCGGCGGCAGCGCGCCGCCCGCGGCGGCGTAGTCCGGAACGCCGTCGCCGGCACTGCCGTCGACGGCGAGGCTCAGCGTGACGTCCGCAGGCGGCGCCCCGGCAGGCAGGGCGACCAGCACATGGCGCACGCCCGCGAGTGCCGCCCCGACGCGGGTGGGGTCGAACGAGTCCCGGTGCAGGTACGACACGACGTGCGACTGCGCCCGGCCCTCCGCGCTCGACGCGACGTCGTCCCCCAGCAGGGGGCCGAGGATCGTGACCGTGGCCCCGGTGCCTCCGTCGACCTGCGCCCGCAGGGACTGGTCCCAGTCGAGGGGGACGGCCACCACGGCGGTGCGGCCCGGTCGCAGCGACAGGGTGTGGCTGCCCGCGTCGAGGACCGGCGCGTCCGCCGGCGTCGTCCCCGCGTCGACCGGGCGGGGCGATCGTCCGGGCTCGACCGGGGCCCAGGCCGGGGCGGCGGGCTCGCGCAGCAGCCCGAAGGAGTACGCCGGCAGCGGCGGCTCCTCATAGACGAGCAGGATCGCCTCGCGGCCCTGGTCGACCGGGTCGCTGGGCGGGCCGACGGTGGCGTACAGCTCCGCGGCGGTGGCGCACGGGTGGTCGGGCTCGTCGGTCCAGGTCGACGCGGTGGTGGCGAGCAGCGGTGCGGGCTCGCCGAGGGTCGGGCGGAAGACGGCGCCACTGCCGCAGCCGGTGCCGTCGGGCGTCGTGCCGATCGTGATCCGGACGCCCTCGCCGACCGAGTCGCCCGCGCCGACGTACCAGAGCGCGACATGGACGGTGCTGCCGGACGTGGTGCGCTCCAACCGGAAGCTCGCCGGTGCGTCTGTGGGCAGCGTGATCGGGTGGCTGCCGGTCGCCAGGTCGGGGACGTCGCCGGGTGCCGCGGCGGCCGGGCCGGGCAGCGCCAGGAGGACGGCGAGCAGCGGGGTCAGCACGCCCAGAGGTCGGTCCATGCGTGCCCGAGCTCCCGGACCATCCCGCGCAGGAGCGGCAGGCTGACGCCGACGACGTTGTGGTGGTCGCCCTCGATGCTGGTCACGAACCCGCCGCCGAGGCCGTCGACCGTGAAGGCGCCGGCGACGTGGAGCGGCTCGCCGGTCGCGACGTACGCCGCGATCTCGGCGTCGGTGACGTCGGCGAAGTGGACCGTCGTCGAGGCGGTCGCGGCGACCTGGTGACCGTTGGCGCGGTCGTGCAGGCAGTGCCCGGTGTGCAGGACTCCGGAGCGGCCGCGCATGGACTGCCAGCGGCGGACGGCGTCGTCGGCGTCGTCGGGCTTGCCGAGCGCCGTGCCGTCGAGCTCGAGGACCGAGTCGCAGCCGAGTACCAGGGCGTCGGCGGGCAGGCCGTCGCGGCCGGCCACGGCTCCGCACTTGAGCTCGGCCAGCCGCAGTGCCAGCTCCGCCGGCGGCACGTCGCGGACCTGCGACTCGTCGACCCCCGAGACGACCACCTGCGGGTCGAGGCCGGCGCCGCGCAGGGTCGCCAGACGGGCGGGAGAGGCGGACGCGAGCACGAGGGTCGGCACGCGGCCACCCTAGATGAGTTGCTCCAAGGGGCCGCGCGCTGCGTGACGCTCAGTGCAGGGCGGCGGTGATGGTGGCGACCGCGCGCCGGACCGGATCGACGGCCGAGGTGAGCAGGTCGGGGCGCGAGGTCACGACGTTGACCGCGGCCAGCACGTGCCAGCCGGGCAGGGGAGCCGCGATGCCGTAGGCCCCGGGGTTGAGCTCGGCCTCCGTCGTCACGTGCCCGGCGTCGCGGATGCCGGCGACGCGGGCCGGCTCTCCGGGTCGTGGTGACCCGGAGGCCAGTGCGGCGAGGCCGCCGGCGCCCCGGTCGAGAGGGTCACGGTTGCCGAGGCGGTAGGAGAAGCGCGGGCCGTCGGTCGGCGGCTCGGCGACCACGGTGGTCACGGCGGCGTCGCCGCTGACCTCGACCAGGCTCGCGGTCGCGTCGATCTCCAGGGCCAGCTGGTGCAGCACCGGCTCGGCGACGTCGCGCAGCCGCGGGCGGCTGTGCTCGGCCAGGTCGGCGGTGGCCGGACCGACCGTGTAGCGCCCCTGGTCGTCGCGCGCGGCGAAGCCGGTGCGCTGCAGCGAGACCAGGAGCCGGTAGGTGATCGAGCGGTGCATGCCGCACGCGGTCGCCGCCTCGGCGACGGTCAGGCCCTCGGGATGCCGGCCGAGCTCGACGAGCACGGCCAACCCCCGCTCGAGGGTCTGCGAACCGGAATCCGACACCCGTCCCTCCTCAGCTGGTCGGCAGGATCGTCCCACGAACCTCGCCGAGGCCGATCCGCCCCCGTGCGCCCGGCGCGGTGTAGCGCAGCACCACCTCGTCGCCGTCCTCCAGGAAGGTCCGCTCCGCGCCGCCGGCGTCGAACGGCTCGCGCCCACCCCACGACAGCTCGAGGAAGGACCCGCGCTGGTGCTTCTCCGGGCCGCTGATCGTGCCGGAGGCGTAGAGGTCGCCGACCCGCAGCGACGCGCCGTTGACGGTGAGGTGCGCGAGCATCTGGGCCGGTGACCAGTACATCGAGCGGTACGGCGGACGCGCGACGACGGTGCCGTTCAGCTCGACCTCGACGTCGATGTCGTAGCCCGACGGCCCGTCCTCCCGCAGGTAGGGGAGCAGGGGCACGTCCTGGCCCGGCAGCGGGACGCGGGCGGCCTCGAGTGCGGCCAGGGGAGTGACCCAGGCGCTGATCGAGGTGGCGAAGGACTTGGCGAGGTTGGGACCGAGCGGGACGTACTCCCAGGCCTGGATGTCGCGGGCCGACCAGTCGTTGACGCCGGTGACGCCGAAGACGGTCGTGGCGAACTCGGCCGTCCCGACGCGGGTGCCGAGCGGCACGCTGCGGCCGACGACGAACCCGAGCTCGGCCTCGATGTCGAGCCGGCGGCTGGGGCCGTACGTCGGCGCCGGCTCGTCGGGAGCCTTGCGCTGACCGGCGGGGCGGCGGATGTCGGTGCCGGAGACGACGATCGAGCCGGCGCGGCCGTGGTAGCCGACCGGGAGGTGCTTCCAGTTGGGCAGCAGCGCCTCACCGTCGGGTCGGAAGATCCGGCCGACATTGGTCGCGTGGTGCTCGGAGGCGTAGTAGTCGACGTAGTCGGCGACCGAGAACGGCAGCAGGCAGGTCACCTCGGCCAGCGGCAGCAGGGTGACCCGCTCCTGGTACGTGGGATCGGTGAGCAGCTCGCTCGCCCAGGCGCGGACCAGCGCCCACGTGGCGGGTCCGGCAGCGAGCAGCGGGTTGAGGGCGGGCACGTCGAGCAGACGGGTCCACTCCGGGCGCAGCTCGCGGGCGGCGGCGCCGAGGTCGAGGACCTGGTCGCCGATGCGCACACCGAGCCTCCCGGGGCCGTCGGTGCGCCCGCTGCCGGTCTCGGTGGTGATGGCGGCGTACGGCAGGTTGTCGACGTCGTACAGGCTGCCGGCGGCACCCTGCACCCAGGTCTGCTGGTCGGTCATGAGCGGTGCTCCTCCGGGGCTGACGGGGTGGTGGCGAGCAGGCCGAGGGCGACCAGGTCGTCGTAGGGCTCGGCGACACTGCACGAGCCGAAGGAGACGAAGGAGGCGCGGGCCGCGCCGAGGTCCACGGTGGTCCGGGCGGCGTCCGCGAGGGTGGCGGCGTCGCGCTCGGCGAGGGTCGCGACCAGCGCCGGGTGCTCGGCACCCGCACCGGCCCGCGCGGTCGCGAGCAGGATGTTGAGGTAGCCGTGGTGCTCGAAGCCGGTGCCCGGGGCGGTGTGTCGCACCGCGTTGTGCAGGCCGGCGGTGCACTTGAACGGGAGGGCGTTGGTCACGGCGGCGGCGATCCAGGTCGCGACCTCGTCCTCCGACGGGAAGGCCCCGGCCTCGGTGCCGCCGGTGCGGAGCTTGAGGCGCAGGCCGTGCTCGGTGGCGGCGGCGAGGGCGTCCCCCCAGGCCGGATCGGCCGGTCGCGGCACCTCGACGTAGGTGGGGATGCCGTCGGGTGCGTCGGCGGCGACCGCCGCGACCTGCTCGGCGGGCCTCCCGGAGCCGCCGAGCCTCACCTCCAGGCCGGCGAGCACGACGCCCGCGTCCGCGGCCCGGGCGGCGATGCCGGGCACCTCCGCGGGCGTGGGGACGACGACGCTGACGGCGATCCCCGCTGTGTCGAGCGCGGCGAGGTCGTCGAGGCGGGCGGTGTCCACGACCAGGGGGCCGACCAGGTCGGCGTACGCGCTCGTGGGGTGGGCGCGGTGGGCGCGTACCGCCTCCGGCAGCGGAGCCAGGCCCGGCGGGAAGATCGCGGCGTCGTCGACGAGCCGCCGGAACGGGAGGGGGATGGACACGCGCCCACTGTAGCGTCTAGTGTTCGAAATAAGAACGAATAGTGTCCGAATATCGAGCGAGCGTGAATGCGGAGCACCGGGAGGGTGGCGATGGCGTACTACCGGCAGGTCGGCGAGATCCCGCAGAAGCGGCACACGCAGTTCCGGGAGCCGGGCGGCAGGCTCTACTACGAGGAGCTGATGGGTGAGGAGGGCTTCTCCTCCGACTCCTCGCTGCTCTACCACCGCGGCGTCCCCTCGGCGATCACGTCCGCGGAGGTCTGGGACCTGCCCGACCAGACCCGGGAGCCCAACCACCCACTGAAGCCGCGGCACCTGCGCCTGCACGACCTCGACACGGGCACGGACGCCGTCGTCGACCGCCGCCTGGTGCTCGGCAACGCCGACGTGCGGATCTCCTATGTCGTCACCGGCGGCGCCGAGTCCGGCCCGACGCCGCTCTACCGCAACGCCATCGGCGACGAGTGCGTGTACGTCGAGTCCGGGTCCGGCACCGTCGAGACCGTCTTCGGGGCGCTGTCCTACCGGGCGGGCGACTATGTCGTCGTCCCGCGCGCGACCACCCACCGCTGGGTGCCCGCCGAGCCGTCCCGGCTCTACGCCATCGAGGCCAACAGTCACATCGCCCTGCCCAAGCGCTATCTGTCCCGCTACGGGCAGCTCCTCGAGCACGCGCCGTACTGCGAGCGGGACCTGCACGGGCCGACCGCCGTCCACCTCGCCGACGGCGACGGTGCCACCGAGGTCGAGGTCCTGGTCAAGCACCGGGTCGGCGGCCAGGTCGTCGGCACCCGCTACACCTACGCCACCCACCCCTTCGACGTCGTCGGCTGGGACGGGTGTCTCTATCCGTACACGTTCAACATCGACGACTACATGCCGATCACGGGCAAGATCCACCAGCCGCCGCCGGTGCACCAGGTCTTCGAGGGCCGCAACTTCGTGATCTGCAACTTCCTGCCGCGCAAGGTCGACTACCACCCGCTCGCGGTGCCGGTGCCGTACTACCACTCCAACGTCGACTCCGACGAGGTCATGTTCTACGTCGCCGGCGACTACGAGGCCCGCAAGGGCTCGGGCATCGGCCTCGGCTCGATCTCGCTGCACCCCGGCGGCCACGCCCACGGCCCGCAGTCGCAGGCGATCGAGGCGTCGCTGGGTGCGGAGTACTTCGACGAGTCGGCCGTCATGGTGGACACCTTCGCCCCGCTCGACCTCGGCGAGGGCGGTCTGGCGGTCGAGGACCCGGAGTATGCCTGGACCTGGGCCCGCGCGCTCGGCTGAGGCCGGCCGCCGCGTGTGCCGCCGCCCGCACGGGGCCGCTGACCTGGACATGCCGACGTCCCCGCAACCAGATGGTTCGCGGGGTGTGGGGCGGGGTGGCTACTGGTCCGGTGGGTGTCCGGGGTGGATGGGGTGGGTGCCGTGGTGGTCGACGCGGAACCGGAATCCGGTGGGGCTGGTCCACACATACGACCCGGGCATCACGATGTCGTAGGCCCAGGTGGAGTGGGTCTTCGCCCGATGGTGCCGTCGACATAGCGCCACTTCGTTGCACGGACAGGTGAGTCCACCCTGACCGTAGGGTCGGGCGTGATCGATGTCGCAGCGTTGCGCGGGTCGGGTGCAGTGGGGGAACCGACAGGCGTGGTCGCGCAGGATCACGCGGGTGCGGTGACGGTCGGGGATCTCATACGAGCCGACGGGGAGATGGTCGGCCAGGTCGATGACCGGTCGCACGATGATCGTGGTGTCCTTGGTCCGCAGCCATTCGCGGATCTGGACCGAGGTGATCGGGCAGCGGCCCTCCTCCCACCGACCGACCGGGTTCGCCAACGGGTGATCGTCGCTGATGGTGGTGTCGGTGATGTGGACGTTGAGGATCACCTTGCGGCCGGGGACGGTGGCGAGGATCTCTTCGGTGTCGGGGTCGGGGATCAGCAGGTCCAGGGCGAGGTCGTGGCGGGCGAGCTCGGCGGCGGCCTTGGAGCGCCGCACGTCGAGCGTCGAGTCGTCACCGAGTCGCCCGAGGGTCTCGGCTCGTCGGGCGACCGCCTGGTCGAGGTCGTGGCCGTCGGCGGCATCGAGGAGGGCGTCGAGGTGGACCAGGCCGTGTTCGTCGACTCCACCGATGTCGAACCGGCGCTGGTCAGCGGCGGCCTGTCGTTCGGCTTCGGCTTGTTCGGGGTCGAACCGCAGCACCGCCTCGGCCACCAGTCGTTCGAGCTGGGCCCACCCCACCCCGGACGCGTCGAACAGCTGCCGGTCGACGAACGCGGCCGCCTCCGCGCAAAGAGGGCGGGTGAGGTCGGCGATCCGTTCGGCCCGCCACGGCGCCAGCTTGCCGGCCACCACGGCGGCATACACGTGGGGGAGTCGCCAGGCGCACTCGATCACCCGCCCGACATAGGCCCGTCCACCGTCCGGGGTGCGGCCGAGGACCGCGATCAGCTCCATCAACGCGAACTCCGACACCAACGGTGCCCCGTCGCCGGCGATCGGGACGCCGGTGTCGAGGTAGCCCTCGGTGATGGTCGCCGCGCCCTCGGGGCTGTCGATGATGTGGTCGCCGGCCCAGGTGACGATGTCCTCCCACTCCTCGATCACGAGGGTCTCGCGGGAGCGGATCCGCTCGCCCAGGCGCGACAGCAGCGAGGCTGTCGTGCGGGGCTGGGTTCCGAGATCCATGACTGGATTCTCCCATCCGGCTACGACACTTCAAAGCGGCGGAAACCCGCTTGTGGACAGGCGAAACCCGATCGGTGGGGTGTGGAGAGCCAACGTCACCATCCGTGACAGAAGTGGCCCGATCCGACAGCCGGACCGTAGCCCGACCGCCGGACCCAGCCATCTCCCCAACGTCCTCGTCGCTGCCTTTCGGAACTCGACCGGCTACGCAACCGCAGCATTCGGACAGTCCCGCAGCACGACCAGCACGACCAGCACGACTCACGACGACACCAACCGCCCCCCGACCTCCGGTGGAGCTCAGCCCCGGGCGAGACCCATCCCCAGCCAGTCGGCCAGGGCGATGAGCTCGGCGTCGACAGCGTCCCCGGTCTCCGGTGCCCAGGGCGCGTCCTCGTGTACGGCGTGCACCCGCAGCACGCCCGCCTTGCGGTCGGCCTTGGCATCGAGCTTCCCGACCAACCGGTCTCCGTCGAGGATCGGGAGGGTGAAGTAGCCCCAGCGGCGCGATGCCGCGGGCTTGTACATCTCGAGGACGTACTCGAAGTCGAAGAGGTCGAGCGCCCGCTCGCGGTCGTGGACGAGGCGGTCGAACGGCGAGAGGAAGGCGCAGCGACCCTCGAAGGGTGCGTCCGCCTCCGTCAGGGCGTCGGGGTCGGCTCGCCACTCGCCGGGGCAGCCCTCGACGGTGACGACCTCGCCCGGGCCGGATCGGACGAGGCCGAGCGCGGCCAGCTCACGCCGGTCGAGGGCGGCTCGCGCCTCGTCGTACGACGGCACCTCGAGGTCGGTCGGGTACACCTGCTCGGGCAGGTCGTAGACCCGCACCTTGCCGCGCCGACCGGTGATCGCGAGATCCCCCGTCAAGGTGAGCACCTCGAGCAGCCGGTTGACGTTCTTGTCGTTGTTCCACCCGCTCGAGGCCCACGGCACCTCGCAGGTGTCCGGGATCTCGGCAGCGGTCTGCGGCCCCTCCGCCGCGATCCGGCCGAGTACGTCGGCGCGGAAGCCCTGGTTCGCCGCCAGCCAGTCGTGGATCGTCGGGTGCAGCTCGCGCGGGGCCACGGCGAGGTGGAGCCCGATGTCGTCCATCGGCCGGACGTACGACGACAGCTCGGCCAGCGAGTGCTCGGTCTCGAGCGCGAAGGTGAGGTCGGAGTGCTCGTAGTCCTCACCCAGGCGCGACCAGAGCACCAGATCGACGCTGGGGGCGACGGCGGCGGTCGGGTCGACCTGGAGCAGCGTCAGCTCGTCGACGACCTCGGCCACCGAGCGCCGACACCGGGTGTCGAGGAGCTGCGCGCGGACCGCGATCCGGCGCGCCAGCTGTCGGTCGAGGTGGATCACGCTCAGAGCCGCGCGAGAGCCGCCTGCAGCGGGTCGAGCCCGAGCCCACCGAGATCAAGCGCCGCGGTGTGGAAGGCCTTGAGGTCGAAGGCCGAGCCGTGGCGCGCCTGCGCCGCGGCGCGGGCATCGAGCCAGATCCGCTCGCCGACCTTGTACGACGGCGCCTGGCCCGGCCAGCCGAGGTAGCGGTTGACCTCGAAGCGCAGCGAGCCGTCGTCCATCCGGGAGTGCGCGCGCATGAACTCGTAGGCGAGGTCGGCGTTCCAGGTCTCGCCGGGGCGCCAGCCGAACGGGTTGTCGGCGGGCACGGTCAGCCCGAGGTGCACACCGATGTCGACGACCACCCGGGCGGCGCGGAAGCCCTGCATGTCGAGGAAACCGAGCCGGTCGCCCGGGTCGGCGAAGTAGCCGAGCTCGTCCATCAGCCGCTCGGCGTACAGTGCCCAGCCCTCGCCGTGGCCGCTGACCCAGCACAGCAGTCGCTGCCAGCGGTTGAGCAGGTCGGCGCGGTGGACGGCCTGGGCGCACTGCAGGTGGTGGCCGGGCACACCCTCGTGGAACACGGTGGTGGTCTCGCGCCAGGTCGAGTAGCGCTCGTGATCGTCGGTGAAGGAGAACCACATGGCGCCGGGACGGGAGAAGTCCTCGGTGGGCGGCGTGTACCAGGCGCCGCCGTCGTTGATCGGCGCCACCTTGCACTGCAGGGTCCGGATCGGCTCGGCGATGTCGAAGTGCACGCCGTCGAAGTCGGCGAGGATGGTGTCGGACTTCTCCTGCATCCAGGCCTGGAACGCCTCGCGGCTGCCGCAGTCGCGCGCGGGGTCGGCGTCGAGCGCCGCGACCGCGTCGGCGACCGAGCCGCCGGAGACGATCCGCCCAGCGGTGCGAGCCATGTCGTCCTCGATGCGCTTGAGCTCCTCCCAGCCCCAGCGGTAGGTCTCCTCCAGGTCGACCCGCGCGCCGAGGAAGTAGCGAGAGGCCAGGGCGTAGTGGTCGCGACCCACGCCGTCGACGTCGCGGCCCCGGGGGAGCAGGTCGGTCTCGACGAAGCGCCCGAAGGCGGCGTACGCCGCCGACGCGCTCGCCGCTGCGGCGGCCAGTGCGTCGCGTTGCCCCGCCGGCGCCTCGGCCACCACGCCGGCGAAGTAGTCGCCCGCGGCGCCCTCCTGGCCGGTCCACCCGCGCACCTGACCGGCCACCTCGACGTACTGCCGCGACGCTGCGACCCGGCCGGCGGCCGCCTCCTCGAGCAGGGTGGTGCGGTAGCCGTCCAGAGCGGCCGGCACCGCGGCGAGCCGGGAGCCGATCGCGTCCCAGTGCTCGCCCGTGTCGGTCGGCATCAGGTCGAACACCTCGCGCACGGCGTGGATCGCACTCGAGATCACCGAGAACTCGCTGCGCTCGACGCCGGCCTCGGTCCGCTCGACGGTCAGCCCGACCCGCTCCAGGAAGGCCGCCTTGGCGACCTCCTCGCGCTCGTCGGCGGCGGCCAGGGCGGCGACCTCCGCCAGGGCCCGGCGGTGCAGCTCCTCGGTCGCGGCGAAGCCGTCGGGGGACAGGTCGGGCAGCTCGCCGTCGTGGCCCGGGATGCCGGCGTACGTCGCCGTCAGCGGGTCGAGCACGGCGAGGTCCTCGACGAAGCGGTCGGTGCGGGCGTCCACGAGTCGCGTCATGTCGGGAACCCTAGGACCCGCTCCCGACAACGGGCACCCGGATTTCGGCTCAGCCGGCGCGGGTCGCGCGGCGGGCGCCCAGCACCAGCGCCCCGGCGACCATCGTCTCGAGGGCGATGAAGCCCAGCATCTTCAGGCTGGGCCGGCCCTCGAACGCGGCGGACGCGGCGCGGCCGGCCGCCATCCCGGCGGTGGCGACGCCGATGGCCGTCCCGGAGGCGGGAGCGGCGACCAGGCTCGCGGCGAAGGCGAGGGGGAGGCCGCCGTACACGGCGCGGATCTCGGTGCGGGTGTCCGCGTTCGGAGCGGTGTAGCCGATCACCGCGGGCACGACGTCGGGCTTGAGGAAGGACGCGACGCCGAGCCCCGCGTAGGCCGCCGCTCCGGACGCGATGAGCCGGTTCATGGCGTCATCCTGGCCCGGACCGGGGGCCGGACGCATCCGACCGCGGTCGGATCTTCAGCGGTGAGCCGCCGAGCCCGCCACGGCACCTGCATATCGAGCGGCCAGCACCTGCAGGTGGTCGACCAGCGCGGCCGGCGACTCGACGGTGAAGTCGAGGCCGAGCATGCCGATCCAGACCGCGACGATCTCCAGGCTGTCGCCGCCCGTGACCAGCACCGACCGGCCGTCGGGACGCGACTCCACGACGCCGACCGCCGGGTTGATCCGGGCGAGGACCTCCTCGGCGGGGGCGTTGATGACCAGCCGGGCGTGGACGGACCAGCCGGTCCGGGCGACCTCGCGTACGACGAGCTCGGTGAGGTCGCCGGGCAGGGGAGCGGGGCGGAAGGCGCGGCCACCGGGGATGCGGAGAGTCAGCCAGTCCGCCCGGTACGGCGCCCACTCCCCGGTCGCGGGCGACCGGCCGACCACGAACCACCGCCGCTGCCAGGCGACCAGCCGGTACGGCTCGATCTCGACCCGCTCCCCGGCCTCCCCGTAGAAGGCGCGCAGGCCGCGGTGGTCGCGGATGGCGTCGGCGATCTCGGCGAGCACGCCGGCGTCGACCTCGGGGTCCTCCACGTTGGAGTCGGTGTTGACGGGGCCGGCCTCGGTGGCGTCGCGCAGCGCCGTCACCCGGCGGCGCAGACGGTCGGGGAGCACGTGCTCGAGCTTGGTGAGCGCCCGGCCGCCGCTCTCCTCGAAGCCGGCGACGCCGGTCAGCGTGCGCAGCCCGACCGCCACGGCGACGGCCTCCTCGTCGTCGAGCAGCAGCGGCGGGAGCTTGGCGCCGGCGCCGAGCCGGTAGTGCCCGGTCCGTCCGCGCAGCCCGTCCACGGGGTAGCCGAGCTCGCGCAGCCGGGTGACGTCGTTGCGCACGGTCCGCTCGGTCACGCCGAGCCGCACGGCCAGCTCGGGAGCGGTCCACTCGACCCGCGACTGGAGCAGGCCGAGCAGCTCGAGGACTCGTCCCGACGTCTTCTTCACGAACCTCATTAAACCGGAAGGAACTGTTCCGGTAATGCTTCTAACGTCGGAGACACCAAGAAGGAGCACCCACCGCAACCGAAAGGCCCTCGCCATGTCCGAGCAGATCACCCCCTTCGTCATCGACGTCCCGCGGGCCGACCTCGACGACCTCCGCGTCCGCCTCGACCGCACCCGCCTCGCCCCCGCCGTGCCCGGCGACTCCTGGGACTACGGCACCCCGGCGTCCTACCTGCGCGACATGGTCGAGCGGTGGAAGGCCTTCGACTGGCGCGCGGTCGAGGCCCGGCTCAACGCCTACGACGGCTACGTCACCGAGATCGACGGCCAGCGGATCCACTTCCTCCACGTCCGCTCGCAGCACGCCGACGCGACCCCGCTGCTCCTGGCCCACACCTACCCGGGCTCACAGCTCGACTTCCTCGACATGATCGAGGCGCTCGTCGACCCCGAGGCCCACGGCGGCACCGCCGACCAGGCCTTCCACCTGGTCATCCCGTCGATGCCGGGCTTCGGCTTCTCCACCCCGGTGGTCGACACCGGCTGGACGATGAAGCGGGTCGCGGCGGCGTACGACGTGCTGATGCGCCGCCTCGGCTACGACGCCTACGGCATCCACGGCAGCGACGGCGGCGCGATGGTCGGGCGCGAGCTCGCGGTCGCGAACCCCGAGGGCTTCCGCGGCGCGCATGTGCTGCACCTGTTCTCCTTCCCGAGCGGCGACCCGGCCGAGTTCGAGGGCTTCGGGCCGAAGGAGTACGCCGCCCTCGAGCACATGGGCTGGTTCCAGTCGGTCGGCGGCTACAACCAGATGAACGGCACCCGGCCGCAGACGGTGGCCGCCGGCCTGGCCGACTCGCCGGTCGCGGTGCTCGCCTACAGCGAGCTGTTCGAGAGCTTCGGCAACGGCACCAGCCTGGTCACGCCCGAGCAGGTGATCGCCCAGGCGTCGCTCTACTGGCTGACCAACACCTACGGCTCGGCCGCGCGCTACCACTACGAGGAGCAGCACGCGGGCGCCGAGCCGGTCGTCAGCACCGGCCGGATCGGGGTGGCGGTCTTCCGGGACGACTTCCAGACGATCCGGCCGCTCGCCGAGCGGGACAACGCGAACATCGCGCACTGGTCGGAGTTCCCGCGCGGCGGCCACTTCGCGGCGATGGAGGTGCCGCAGGACGTCGTCGCCGACCTTCGGGCCTTCTTCGCCTGAGACCGATCCGCAGCGCCCGGCCCGTCGGCGGCCGGGCGCTGCGGTGTCCGTAGGCCCCGGGGTTTCCTCTCGGGCCGCGCTGCGCCAAGGTAGAGCCCGTGACTTCCGGTTCCACTCCGTCCCCCCTCCGTGGACCGCTGGACGGCGACCGCCTCGCCGGCGTGTCCGAGCTGACCCCTGACCTCAGCTTCGAGCTGCTGGCCGAGACGCCGTCGACCAACGAGGTGGCGGCGCAGCGAGCCCGTGCCGGCGCGCACGAGGGTCTGGTCGTCGTCGCCGACCACCAGTCGTCGGGTCGCGGCCGCCTCGACCGCACCTGGCAGACCCCTCCGGGGACGGCGGTGACCTTCTCCCTGCTGCTGCGTCCGACGGTGCCGCCGACGTCCTGGCCGTGGCTGCCGCTGCTCGTCGGCCACAACGTGGCGAAGGCGATCACGGCGCTCGGGTACGACGCGGCGGTCAAGTGGCCCAACGACGTCCTCCTGGACGGCGACCGCAAGGTCGCCGGCATCCTCGTCGAGCGGGTGGAGACGCCGACCGGACCGGCCGCCATCGTCGGGGTCGGCATCAATGTCGCCATGACCGCCGACGAGCTCCCCGTCCCGACCGCGACCAGCCTCGCCGTCGCCGGGTCGGAGGTGCCCGACCGGACGTCGGTCCTGCTCGGTGTCGTCGCCGCCGTCCGTGAGGGCTACGACGTCTGGCAGGCCGGGGGGGAGCAGGGCACCGCGCGCCTCGCCACGTCGTACCGCGCCCAGTGCGCGACGCTCGGTCGCGACGTCCGCGTCGAGCTGCCGGGTGCAGGGGAGCTGCTCGGTCGCGCCACCGACATCGACGACGACGGCCGCCTCGTGGTCGAGACCGCCGCGGGGACGGAGCGGGTCGGCGCGGGCGACGTCATCCACGTCCGCGCGACCTCGGCCTGAATCGGTCGATTTGGTGGGATGATCGGCCCGTGGCCATCTCGAAGAAGCTGCTCAACCCCGGTGAGCGCCTGATCGTCAGCACCCGTCAGCACCCCAAGGCGCTGTTCGGGCCGATCCTGGCGCTCGTGGTGCTGCTCGCCATCGGCGTCGTCGTCCAGGTCCGGCTCGAGGACTCCGGTGTGCAGCGGGTGCTCACCCTGATCGTGTGGGTCCTCGCGATCATCGGGATCCTGTGGTTCTCGGTGCGTCCGTTCCTGGTCTGGCTGACCACGGTGCACGCCTTCACCGACCGCCGGCTGATCACCCGCAACGGGATCATCACCCGCCGCGGCCACGACATCCCGCTGGCCCGGGTCAGCGACATCTCCATCGAGATCAACCTGCTGGACCGGCCGTTCGGCTGTGGCAGCCTGCTGATCGCCGACGCGTCGACCTTCGGCATGGTGCGCCTCAACGACATCCCGCACGTCGAGGCCACCCAGCGCCAGCTCAACGAGCTGCTCCACGAGCTCCACAGCGGGCAGGCGCCCCGTCGGGACGAAGGTGTCTGACACCGTCCCCGAGCAGGCCTGCCTCGGGGAGGAACCCCAGCTCACCGCGGCGGAGGTCGCCGAGCAGGCCGGCCTGCCGCTCGACCAGACCCGCCGGCTGTTCCGCACGCTCGGCTTCGCCGAGCACGGTGACGAGCGCGCCTACACCGACGCCGACGTCGCCGCCATGAGGTTGATGACGCAGATCCTCGCGGACGGCGTCATCGACCACGACGTGGCGCTCAACGTCACCCGCGGGGTCGGCATCACCATGGCCCGGCTGGCCGACTGGGAGGTCGGCGAGCTGGTGCAGCACGTCGCCGACGGCGTACCCGAGGGCGAGCCGGTCGACGACGACCCCGGCGCCTGGGTGCTGGCCCGGCTGGGCGAGCGGTTCGAGGGACTGCTCGTCTACGCCTGGCGCCGCCACCTCGCCGCCGCCGTCGCGCGCATGGAGTCCGTGCGCGCCCTCGACGACGACCCGCACACCACCGACCTCAGCGTCGGGTTCGCCGACATCGTCGGGTTCACCGCGCTGTCCAACGAGGTCTCCCGCGAGCGGATCGGGGAGCTCGTGGAGGTCTTCGAAGCCCGGTGCGGCGACGTCATCGCCCGTGAGCAGGGCCGGCTGATCAAGAGCATGGGTGACGCCGTGCTGTTCGTGAACGACGACCCGATGGCCGCGTTCGCCACCGCCGAGGGGATCATCAACGTGATCGGCCGCGACCCCCGGATGCCGGATGTGCGGGTCGGCCTCGCGTCCGGCGGCGTGGTGCTGCGGATGGGCGACGTCTTCGGTCCGCCGGTCAACCTCGCCGCCCGGCTGACGCAGGTGGCACGCCGCAACCGGATCATCGTCGACCACGCGACCGCCGACCTGCTCCCGGCCGACCAGGTCGAGTCCCGACCGCTGCCGGCCCGTCCGGTCCGGGGCTTCGGCGTGGTGGAACCTGTTGCAGTCAGGCGAGCCTGACCTCTCATCTTCACCGAAATCCCTGGTCAGCGCCCGTTTTGGGGTGCCTTCTCAAGGCAAAATTCTTGCCATTCGGTGTCGGGGAGGCGGCCAGGTCCTTACCTTGAGCCCTGTGATCGAGGTGCAGGACGTTCGGGTCGACCCGTCGGCCCGGCGCATGTGGCGTGGGGACCGCGAGATCCTGTTGTCGCGCAAGGAGTTCGACCTGGTGCACGCGCTGATCGCGCGCGCCGGGTCGATCGTGACGCGCGAGGAGCTGATGCGCGACGTGTGGGGGGTGACCTTCTGGACGTCGTCGAAGACGATCGACGTCCACCTGGGATGGGTGCGGCGCAAGCTCGGCGACGACACCCGCCAGCCCCGCCTCATCACGACGATCCGCGGCCAGGGGCTGCGCTTCGAGCTCAGCGAGGCCGTGGAGGCCGGCTCGGCGTAGGCCGCGCCCGGTGCGTAGGGTTTCGGCCGTGTCGACGACCGAACCCGCGCCCCGGATCGCCGTGATCGGTGGCGGTCAGCTCGCCCGGATGATGGCCCAGCCGGCCATCGCCCTCGGCGTACCGCTCCGTCTGCTCGCCGAGGCCGAGGGCGTCTCGGCCGCCCAGGTCATCCCTGACCAGCTGGTCGGCGACTACCGCGACCTGGCCACGCTGCGGGCCGTCACCGAGGGCTGCTCGGTCGTCACCTTCGACCACGAGCACGTCCCGACCGAGCACCTGCGGGCACTCGCAGCCGACGGCGTGACCGCGCACCCGGGCCCCGAGGCGCTGGTCCACGCGCAGGACAAGATCGTGATGCGGGAGGCGATGGCCCGTCTCGACGCCCCCCAGCCCCGCTGGGCGGTCGTCGGATCCGCGGACGAGGTCGAGGCGTTCGGCCTGCCGTGCGTGCTCAAGGTCTCCCGCGGTGGGTACGACGGCAAGGGGGTCTGGGTCGTCCGGACCCTCGCCGACGCGGCCGAGCCGCTGGCCGCCGCCGAGGCGACCGGGGTGGGGCTGCTGGCCGAGGAGCTCGTCGACTTCCGCCGCGAGCTCTCCGCGCTCGTGGCCCGCGCGCCCGGCGGCCAAGCGGCGGCGTACCCGGTCGTCGCGACCCTCCAGGTCGACGGCGTGTGCCGGGAGGTGGTCGCCCCGGCGCCCGACCTCGACCCCGGTCTCGCGACGTCCGCGCAGGAGCTCGCCCTCCGGATCGCCGGTGAGCTCGGCGTCACCGGCATCCTCGCGGTCGAGCTGTTCGAGGCGGTCGACGCCGACGGTCGCCCGGTCGTCTACATCAACGAGCTCGCCATGCGCCCCCACAACACCGGTCACTGGACCCAGGACGGCGCGGTCACCAGCCAGTTCGAGAACCATCTGCGCGCCGCGCTCGACCTCCCGCTCGGCTCGCCCGCACCGCGCGCCCGCTGGACCGTGATGGTCAACATCCTCGGCGGCGACGACCAGCACGTCGGCCGCCTCTACGACGGCTACCCGCACGCGCTCGCCCGCGATCCTCACCTGCGGGTGCACCTCTACGGCAAGGACCTGCGGCCGGGGCGGAAGGTCGGCCACGTCAACGTCTACGGCGACGATCTCGAGGACTGCCTGGAGCGTGGCCGGCACGCCGCCGCCTGGTTCCGCGGCGACCTCGGCAACGAGAGCGAGTAGCCGGCCTCAGAGCTGCTCGGGCAGCAGGGTCAACGCATCGACGTGTCGGGGGCGGACGGCGGTGAAATGGCGCCGGTCGAGCGTCGCGATCTCCGTGATCCCCAGGCGCTCTGCCAGAGCGATGATCGAGGCGTCGGTCGTGCCCAGGCGGAGGTCGGCGTACTGCTCGACCAACTCCGCCATGCGGGCATAGTCGGTCAAGGTCAACTCGACCGGCTCGAAGCCCCCTTCGGCTATGCCGGCCAGGAACCCTGCTTCGCGCACTGGACCACCGAGTCTGTCGATCAGGTAGCCGACCTCGGCAGCGACGGTAGTTGGGAGCAACAGGGCCCGCTCGGCAAGGCGAAGGCCCGCAAACAACTCCACGCAGGCGTGATGGTGGTCCTCCGTGGTGAAGGCAGCGGCGACGATAGGTGCCGTATCGAACAGGATCACGGTCGGCTGCGGCCGAAGCCTTCGGCCAGCAGCTCGTCAACCCGTTGGGCGTTGTCCGTGCGTTCGTTGTCGGCAGGACCCGCACCGATCCAGGCGAACGCCTTCTCCGTGGGCACCCGGCGTCGCGCGGTCAGGTTGCGTACGTCGGACAGCACCTGCGCGACCTGCTCGTCGGGCAGGGCGTCGATCAGGTGGTGCAGTTCCTCACGACTCTCTGACATGACCCGAGTCTAGGCGAGCGGAGGCTTGCGTCGCCGTCAGAGGACCGTGCGCTGTGGAGGACGGAAATGTGAGTGAGTAGCCTCGCGCCATGACTGCGCGCGTGGGCATCGTGATGGGCTCGGACTCCGACTGGCCGGTGATGAAGGCCGCCGCCGAGGCGCTGCGGGAGTTCGGTGTCGCCTACGAGGCCGACGTGGTCTCGGCGCACCGGATGCCGGCCGAGATGCTGGCCTACGGCCAGGAGGCAGCGGGTCGCGGGCTGTCCGTCATCATCGCCGGCGCGGGCGGTGCGGCGCACCTGCCCGGCATGCTCGCCGCGGTCACGCCCCTGCCGGTGATCGGCGTGCCGGTGCCGCTGAAGTACCTCGACGGCATGGACTCGCTGCTGTCGATCGTCCAGATGCCCGCGGGCGTGCCGGTGGCGACGGTCGCGATCGGCGGCGCGCGCAACGCGGGCCTGCTCGCCGTACGGATCCTCGCGGCGACCGACCCCGCCCTGCAGCGGCAGATGACCGACTTCCAGGCCGAGCTGAAGGCCGTCGCCGAGGCGAAGGGCTCCGTCGTCCGCGACCAGTGAGCCCGCGACCGGTGGTCCGGGTCAGCGGCCGCGCTTGCGCCACTCGATGGCCGGGCAGGTGTCCATGACCATCGGCACCCCGGCCGCGCGGGTGCGCTCGAAGGCGGCCTCGTCGACCACGCCGAGCTGGAACCAGACGCCGCCGGCACCGATCGCGACGGCCTCGTCGGCGAACCGGCCGGCTTCCTCGGAGCGCCGGAAGACGTCGACCACGTCGATGGGGAACGGCACGTCGGCGAGCGTGGCGTAGCCCTGCTCGCCGAGCACGACCGGCGCCGACGGATGGATCGGCACGATCCGCTTGCCGCGCCGCTGGAGCAGCGCGGCGATCTCGTAGGCGGTCCGGCCGGGGTTGCCGGACAGGCCGACGACGGCCCAGGTCGTGGCGTCGTCGAGCATCCGGTCGATGACGGCGGGGTCGAGGTGGGCTGGAGTGGTCACGTAGGTGCAAGGCACCCCGGGCGCCGGATCTTCCCGGTCTTCCCGGTCTTCCCGGTCTTCCCGGTCAGGGGTGTCCGAGAGCCGCACGGACCTGACGCACGACCTGCTCGACGTCCTGCTGGCCGCCGGTGATCACGATCGCGGGCGGCCCGGCCGCCGCCTCGCCGCGGAGCAGGGCCAGGGCATGGCCCAGCGCGCGGTCCACCAGCGCCTCGGCCGTCGCGGCGTCGTCGACCTCTCCGCGCAGCCACTGTCGGAGCACGTGGTTGTGGCCGATCACGATGGCGGAGGCGACGAGCTCGGCGCGCAGCGGGCCGTCGGGCTCGACGTCGAGCCAGCCGTGCACGTGGCGGGCGAAGAGCCGCACGTAGCGCTGCACGCTCGCGATCTCGCGGTCCCGGATCGCCGGCACCGTGCTGGCCAGGCGGTAGCGGGCGCGCGCGGTCGGCCCTTCGGTCAGGTAGTGCGCGAGCACGATGCCCGCGGCCTCGCGCAGCGCGAGCTCCCGTCCCGCCGGCGAGGCCGTGGCCAGCCGGGTGTCGATCCGTCCCAGCAGTGCGTCGTGGTCGGGCAGGACCACGTCCTCCTTGCCGCGGAAGTGGCGGAAGAAGGTGCTGCGCCCG
Source organism: Nocardioides carbamazepini (assembly GCF_024614185.1). Lineage (GTDB taxonomy): Bacteria > Actinomycetota > Actinomycetes > Propionibacteriales > Nocardioidaceae > Nocardioides > Nocardioides carbamazepini. Next base: position 572,174 of record NZ_JAHTLF010000013.1, on the reverse strand, counting down.
GTGGCTGCGCGGGTGGCGATGTCGTCGACGGTGGTGCCGTCGTACCCCTGGCCCTCGAAGAGCTCGAAGGCGGCGGCGACGAGACGGTCGCGGGCGGTGGCGGGCACCACCGCACCCTAACTCGACGGGACGGAGTCTCGCTAGTACGATACTGAGTACCAGCCCAGTCCGGGAGAGCCAGGAGAGCCGTCGTGAGCGACCACCCGATGTACGCCCTGTCCGAGGAGCACCAGGCCATCCGCGAGGCGGTGCGCGCGATCTGCGACGCCAAGGTCGCGCCCTTCGCCGCCGAGGTCGACGAGGAGGCCCGCTACCCGCGCGAGGCCGCCGAGGCGCTGCGGGCGGCCGACTTCCACGCCCCCCACGTCCCGGAGGCGTACGGCGGCGCCGGGGCCGACGCTCTCGCCACCGTGCTCGTCATCGAGGAGATCGCGCGGGCCGACGTGTCGGCCTCACTGATCCCCGCGGTCAACAAGCTGGGCTCGCTGCCGATCATGATCGGCGGCTCGGAGGACCTCAAGAAGAAGTACCTCGGCCGCCTCGCCGCGGGCGAGGGCTTCTCGTACTGTCTCTCCGAGCCCGACGCCGGTTCGGACGCCGCCAACCAGAAGACCCGCGCGGTCCGCGACGGCGACGGCTGGATCCTCAACGGAACCAAGCGCTGGATCTCCAACGCGGGGGAGTCGGAGTTCTACACCGTCCTCGCCACCACCGACCCCGACGCCCGCTCGAAGGGCATCTCGGCGTTCGTCGTCGAGAAGACCGACCCCGGTGTCTCCTTCGGCGCTCCCGAGAAGAAGCTCGGCATCAAGGGCTCGCCCACCCGCGAGGTCTATCTCGACAACGTGCGCATCCCCGGCGATCGGATCATCGGCGAGGAGGGCAAGGGCTTCGAGTACGCCATGCAGACCCTCGACCACACCCGGGTCACCATCGCCGCGCAGGCCGTGGGCGTCGCCCAGGGCGCCCTCGACTATGCGCTCGGCTACGCCCAGGAGCGCCAGCAGTTCGGCAGGTCGATCGCCGACTTCCAGGGTCTGCAGTTCCTGCTCGCCGACATGGGCATGAAGGTCGAGGCGGCCCGCCAGCTGACCTACGCCGCCGCCGGCCGCTCCGAGCGCGGCGACAGCGACCTGACCTTCTTCGGCGCCGCGGCCAAGTGCTTCGCCTCCGACGTGGCGATGGAGGTCACCACCAACGCGGTGCAGGTCCTCGGCGGCTACGGCTACACACGCGACTACCCGGTCGAGCGGATGATGCGCGACGCCAAGATCACCCAGATCTACGAGGGCACCAACCAGGTGCAGCGGATCGTGATGGCCCGCCAGCTCCTCGCCGGGGTCCAGAGCACCCTGTGAGGTCGCGGTCCGGTCGGGCCAGGTGTGACCGTGCGTCACGGCAACCGGGCAAAATCTTTCGCGCCGGGCCGTAACAAACCTCACAGCACACCGGTTGGGTGATACAGGTTCGCCCGTCGCCGGCCGGTGACGGGCGGAGCGCCACAGTCATCCTCTCGGGAGAGATGAGGTTCGATGCGTCGTCGCCTGGTGCCGTCGAGTGCCGTCGTGGCACTCACCGCGTTCCTGCTCGCCCTCCTGGGCCTGGTCGGCAGTCCCGCGAGCGCGGATCCCTATACGCCCGCGGTGCCGACGTCGTGCCGGGTCACCGTCCCGGCCACCGTCGCCGGCGACCGCGTTGTCGTGCGGGTCCAGGTGACCGCGGCCGGCAGCGTGCAGCCGAAGGGCACGGTCACTGTCGACGGCGATCGCGTGTCCGCGCGCGCCGCGGCGGCGGACCGGTGGACCCGGACGGTGCGCTACGAGGGGTCCACGGTCGAGCTCGTCGGGCCGCGGCTCGAGCGCGGCAGGCACCAGGCGACCGCGACCTTCGTCCCCGACGACCCGACCCGTTTCGGGCGCTGCAGCGACAGCGTGAAGTTCCAGGTCGACGCCGAGGGCGAGACCGGTGGGGGCAACGGTGGGAGCAGCGGCGGCGGGCTGCCCAACACCGGTGGCCCGCACCTGGGGTTCCTCCTCGCCGGGATCGGGCTCGTGGCCGTCGGCGGTGGACTCGCTGAGCGAGCTCGCCGGACGTGACACACGCGTCCGCGTCGCGTTGGATGGGGTGGGGCTGTCCGACGCGGTGCCCCGTCGAGGAGGGATCCCATGACGCAGACCGACGCGCCCGACAGCTCCGACCCGGGGGCCGAGGCGGCCGCTGACGTCGACAGCGGTCCCGCGCCCTCCCGGGTACGCCGGCGCCGCTCGCGTCCCGCGGACGGCCCGTCGGGCCCGGCGGCGCCTGCCCGGCGGCGCGTCACCTTCTGGCTCGGCTGCGGCCTGATCGCCGCGGGCCTGGCCGTCCTCGGCTGGGTGGCCTGGCAGTTCTGGGGCACCAACTGGCAGTCCCAGCAGCGCCAGGGCGAGGTCACCCGCGCGCTCGAGGCCGGCTGGGGCGACGGCCAGGACGTGGTGCGCACCGAGTTCGGCAACGCGACGGCCATCGTGCACATCCCGAGGTTCGGAAAGGACTACTCGATCCCGGTGCTCGAGGGCTCCAGCGACGCCGTCCTCGCTGCGGGCATCGGCCACATGGAGGACACCGAGGCGGGGGCGGTGGGCAACTACGTGCTCGCCGGTCACCGGGTGACCCACGGCGAGCCGTTCGCCGAGCTGCCCTCGCTCGAGCCGGGCGACGAGGTGATCGTGGAGACCCGCGCGGCGACCTACACCTATGTCCTCGACACCGGCGGTGAGGACCTGATCGTGCCGTTCACCGAGACCTGGGTGCTCGACGACAAGCCGGTCAACCCGTCCGGGGGCGCCCAGCCGCCGGCCGACATCGGCGACCAGCTGATCACGCTGGTGACCTGCTCGGAGATCTTCCACACCGACAACCGGTCGGTCGTCTTCGGCCATCTGGTGGAGTCGACGCCCGCGGGTGAGAGCGAATCACGCTAGGATCGTTCCGCACTGCCCGCCACCTTGAACGAGCCGGGTCGTTGCATGGGGAAGTTCAAGGAGGACACGTGCTCAAGAAGCTGGCTGCGCTCGCCATGCTCACGGCGGCATTCGCCGTCGCACCGTCGACGCCCGCTCAGGCCGACGGCTACACACCCAAGATCCCGACCGTGACCACCATCAAGGTGATCGCCAACGAGGCGGGCAAGCCGGTGGTGCTCGAGGTGAGCGCCAGCGCCAACCACCCGACGCCGCCGGCCGGCAACATCGCCATCACGCTGGCCACCGGCGGGACCGCCGCTCGCGGCGCCCGCGCGCTCGTTGCCGCACCGGTGTTCACGACGACGGTGCACTTCGTCGACCAGGCCATCCGGGTCGAGGGTCCGCGCCTGCCGAAGGGCAAGTACGTCGCGACCGCCGCGCTGACGCCCGACAACGCCGCGCTCTTCCTGCCGTCGTCCGGCACCACCCAGACCTTCCGCGTCGACAGTGATGACGACAACGGCAGCGGTGGCGGCGGCGACCAGGGCGCCGGGCTGCCCAACACCGGTGGCCCCGACCTGATGTGGCTGCTCCTCGGAGGCGGCCTCGTGGTCGCCGGCGCCGGTGGCGTCAGCTACGGCCGCCGCCGCATCGCGGCCGTCGCCTGATCGACCCGGCGCATCTGAACGTCTGAGAAGCACCGACCCGTCGCGTTCGAACGCGACGGGTCGGTGCAATTCAGGGCAGCGGAGGGTTACGGGGCGAACCAGGTGGTGCTGCGGGTCATCCCCAGCGCCCGGTCCGGCCCCCGCCAGTTCGCCTGCATGTGCAGCCAGGGGCGGCTGAACCAGAGGAAGCCGTCGACGTACCTCCTGGCGTCCCTGGTGGTCTCCGCGGACAGCCCCCACCGGGGGTCGCCCACGCGAGAGGTCGGCGGGATGCCGAGGGTGACACAGCCCCGACGGTCCGAGGCCGACCCGCACACACGGGCGTTGTCGTTGACCGGGCCCTCCGCGTCGACCTCCGGCCAGGTCATGCCGTTGCCGTTCTGGGCGGTGTCGATGACGAAGTGGACGCCCTTGACCCCGCGCTGGCGGAGGATCTCGACCAGCTCGGCGCCGTAGGCGACGGACTCCTCGGTGCCGACGTAGTGGGTGGCGTTGAGGGCGAAGCCGCGGGCGTCGGCGATCCCGTTGGCGAGCAGCAGGTCGGCCGCCTGGGAGGCCCGCGGCACGCCGACCTGGGGAGTGCTGCTCCAGTCGGCGGCGCCGGCGTCCAGGTAGACGCTGGTGTTCGGCTGCGCGGAGAACGCCGTGACCGCGTGCTTGATGAGGGCGCTGGTCACCGCGCGGTTCGAGCACCACCAGAACGGCAGGTCGGGCTGCAGGATCACCGCGGCGTGCTGGCGGCCGAGGGCACGGGCGGCATTGGTGATCCAGCGGCGGTAGTCGCCCTGGGCGCCGGCCGACGGGGTGCGGTTGCACACGGCGTGCTCCCAGGGGTCCATCCGGAAGACCGCGAGCTGCACGAGGACCTTCCGGTCGCCGCCCGACGCGTTGGCGACGTACTCCTCCACGACCGAGCCGATCCGCTCCGGCGAGCCGCTCCAGGTGCCCAGCCACAGGGACTTGGGGCGCAGCGCGATCCGGCCCAGCTGCTGCTTGGCGTCGCCGCCGGCCGCCTGGTAGGCGGTCCACGTCTGCTCGAGCCCGCCGCGGTAGACACCCCAGCGCCGCTCGGCGAGCGGGTTGCGCAGGTTCTGTGCGTGCGCCGGCTGGGCCCGCTGCCAGACCTCCTTGTCCGGCCGGTAGGTGCGCCGCGGCGGCGGGGCCGGCGTCGTCGGCTGCACCGCCGGGGGCGGCACCGTCGCGGGGGGCGGGGCCGCGGTCGTGGCGCTCGTGCTCGGCGCGGGCGTCGTCGGCTCAGGGCTCGACCCGGCGCTCGGCGACTCCTGCGCGCGGCACCCGGCCAGCACCAGGAGGGCCACGGTGGCCAGGAGCGCCGTGCGGGCGCGGTGGACGGAGGTTCCCGGGGTCTGCAGCATCGCGCCGAGGCTAACCCGGGTCACCGCACAGCCAGAAGTCCTAGACTGGAACACGTTCCCGTTCCCGGTCCCCGGAGGTCCCCATGCCCTCGCTGCGCTGCCCCTGCGACACCACCCTGCGTGCCGACACCGACGACGACCTGGTCGAGAAGGTGCAGGCCCACCTCGCGGCCGAGCACCCGGGCCGGGAGTACAGCCGCGAGGAGATCCTCTTCATGGCCATGTGAGCCGCGCCGCCCGTCAGGCGATGGGCGGCAGCTCCGAGGCCTTGCCGGTGAACGCCGGCGTCCGCTTCTCGAGGAACGCCGCGACGCCCTCCTTGCCGTCGCCGATCGAGGTCCAGAACATCGCCAGCGAGTCGGTGAGATGGGCCTCGAGCGGGTCGGCGGCCGCGCTGTTGCGGTAGACGAGCTGCTTGGCCAGTCCCAGCGCGACGGGCGAGCGGTCGGTCACGAACGACCGGGCCAGGTCGTAGGCCGCCGGCAGCAGGTCCTCCGGCTCGTGCAGGCTGCGCACCAGCCGTCCGGCATGCGCCTGCTCGGCGGTCAGGACGTCGGCGGAGTAGACCCACTCCAGCGCCTGCTGGATGCCGACGATGCGAGGCAGGAACCACGACGAGCAGGCCTCGGGCACGATGCCGAGCCGCCCGAACACGAACCCGATCCGGGCCTTCGTCGACGCCAGCCGGATGTCCATCGCGAGCGTCATGGTGGCGCCGATGCCCACCGCCGGCCCGTTGATCGCGGCGATCACGGGCTTCGGCAGCGCATGGATGGCGAGGGTGATCTTGCCGCCGGTGTCGCGGACGCCGTCGGCGTACGGCGGCTCGTCGTACGCCGCCCGGAAGTCCTCGGGGGTGGGGGAGAGGGTCTCGTCGAGCCCGAAGACGTTGCCGGCGGCGGAGAGGTCCATGCCGGCGCAGAACGCGCGGCCGGCGCCGGTCACGACGACCGCCCGGACCGCGTCGTCGCGCGCGTCGGTGAGGAAGACCTGCAGCAGCTCCCGGGCCATCGTCAGGTCGAACGCGTTGAGTGCGTCCGGTCGGTGCAGGGTCAGCGTCGCGATGCCGTCGTCGTCGACGTGCCAGGTGAGGGTCTCGTACACAGGGGTCCTCCGAGTCGTGCCGGGATCAGGGGGCGAGGCCGGTGGCTGTGCAGAGATCGTCGGTGATCTTGCCGGTCCGGTCCTCGGCGATCCTGCCGAAGAGCTGCTCGGCGCGCGGGCCGTCCCACGTGGTGTCGGCTCGGGCCAGGGGCACGGTGCACGACTTCTTCACCTTCGTCATCGCCAGCGCCCACTTGCCGGCGTCCACCGGGCCGGTGCTGTCGCCGAAGCGGAAGAAGTCGGGGACGGCGCTGTTCAGGCCCCACCACCGGAACGGATTGAGCACCGACCAGGGGGAGAGCACCTTGTCGCCGACCGCGGCGATCACCTCGCGCTGCTGCTGCACCCGCGCCAGGTCGGAGATCGGGCTGAACTTGCGGGCCCGCGAGTAGGCCAGCGCAGTCGCGCCGTCCACCTCCTGGCAGCCCTTCTTCACGTTGAGCCCGGAGTCCTTGTCCTTGATCCGCTGCTTCGGGCAGATCTCGATCCCACCGACCGCGTCCACGACGCCGACGAGGCCGCCGAAGCCGATCTCGACGTACTGGTCGACCCGCAGGCCGGTCGCGTTCTCGAGGGTCTGCACCAGCAGCGGCGTCCCGCCCTTGGCGTAGGCCGAGTTGACCTTGCTGACACCGAAGCCGGGGATGTCCAGCGGCGAGTCGCGGGGGATCGACACCAGGGTCGTCGGGCCGTCGCCGGTGTGCAGCAGCAGGATCGTGTCGGTCAGCTCGGACGCGGCGTCGCCGGTGTGGAGCTCCTTGCGCTCCTCCGGGGACAGGCCGGCCCGCGAGTCACTGCCCACGAGGAGGTACGTCGTGCCGGGCTGCTCCGCAGGGCGGTCGGCGCTCGGCTCGAAGTCGACCTTGTCGACCCGGTTCCACGCCACGAGCGGCACGGTGACGAGGAAGACCAGCCACAGCACGAGGGCCAGGAGCACGAGCCGGACGTAGGTGCGTGGTCGCGACCAGCGGCTGCGCCGCGGCGCGCGAGGGGCCGGGGTGGCGGCGGGCGCGGGGCGGCGCCCGGTCGGCGGGGGCGCGCCGCCGTACTGCTGCGCGGGAGGCAGCCTCGGCGGGGCCTGGGGCGGCGTCTGGGACGGCGTCCGGGGCGGGGGCGGGTTGGCCCCGGGACGTCGCTGGACCGGGATCCGCCGGGTGGGCTCGGGGTCGGAGCCGCCGCGGGGCGCGCCATAGATCCAGTCGAACTGCTCGTCGGGGGCCCCGTCCCCCGAGTCGCCGGTGCCGTCGCCACGCCCTGCCATACGCCTGACGCTACCGTCAGCCCGTGAGCGAAATCGTCGCGGCGCGCACGCCGTCGTACTCCCGCATCGAGCTGGCCACGCTGACCTCGCGTGCCCAGGCCAACCTGCTGGGCAACATCCACGGCGGCGAGGTGGTCAAGCTGGCCGACTCGACGGCGGGGGTCGTGGCGCAGCGGCACAGCGGGGGTCCGGCGGTGACGGCGGCCCTCGACGAGATGGCGTTCCTGGAGCCGGTCCGCGTGGGCGACATCATCCGGACCTTCGGTCGGGTCAACTGGGTCGGCACGTCGTCGATGGAGATCGGCGTCCGGATCGAGACGGAGCCCTGGGACGCCGCGGGCAGGGTCCTGCACGTCGGCTCGGCGTACTTCGTGTTCGTGGCGGTCGACGCGGCGGGCCGCGGCCGACCGGTGCCCGCGCTCGAGCCGGAGACCGACGAGGACCGCCGCCGGATGCACGAGGCGGAGGTGCGCCGGGCCCACCGGCTCGCGCGGCGCCAGGAGATCGACGCGCTCCGCGCGCGCGTCTGATCACCCCGGGCGCACGGCGACCTCGGTCAGCGCCGCCGCGACGGCGTCGACCGCTGCCGGGCGCGGGGGAGCGCCGTAGGTCGAGAGCTGCACCCGACGGTGCGCGGCCAGGGGGCGTCGTACGACGTCGCGGTGCTGGTGCGCGCGGAGGGCCAGGCCGGGCAGCACGGTGACCCCGAGACCGCTCGCGACGAGTGACTGGACGGCGACGTAGTCGTCGCTGGCGAAGGCGATCGCGGGGGTGAACCCGGCCTCCGCGCACAGTGTCAGGAGCTCGCGCCGGCAGCGCTCGCAGCCCGTGATCCACCCGGTGCCGGCGTAGTCGGCGAGGTCGACGGTCCCGGCGGTCGCCCGGTCGGCGGGCGTCACCAGGTAGAGCGGGTCGTCGACGACGGGCGTCACCGTGATCTGGTCCGGCTCGGGCTGGTCGGGGTAGGCGAAGGTCAGCGCGAGGTCGATCTCGCCCGCGCGCAGCAGCTCGTGGGCCTCCGGCGGCTCGGCCTCGACCAGGTCGAGCTCGATCCCGGGGTGGCGGGTGGTGAGCAGCGCGAGCGCGTCCGGGACCAGCGTCGCCGCGCCCGACGGGAAGGCCGCGAGCCGGACCCGCCCCGACTGGAGGCTCGTCGTCGCCGCGAGCTCCGCCTCCGCCCGGGCCAGCAGGCCGAGGATCTCCTCGCCGCGGCGGGCCAGCCGCTCACCCTCCGGCGTGAGCCGGACGCCGCGGCCGACCCGCTGGAGCAGCACGGCGCCGGTCTCCGCCTCGAGCCGGCGCAGGTGGTGGGAGATGGTCGGCTGGCCGTAGTGCAGTGCCGTCGCCGCGGCCGAGACGGAGCCGGTGCGGTGGACGGCGACGAGGGCCTCCAGGCGGCGCAGGTCAATCACGGAGTCATCATATCGACACCGTCGATGGGTTCACTCGAAAGGAACTATTGGACCGATGAGTGTCCGGTCGCCGAGGATGGACCCATGCCGCACTCCGACCTGACGTTCGACGGTGTCCTCGCCGCTGCCGAGATCGTGGGCCGTGAGCTGCCGGCCACGCCGCTGCAGGCCCACCCGCTGCTCGACCGGGCGCTCGGCCGTCCGGTCCTGGTCAAGCACGAGAACGTGCTGCCGACCGGTGCCTTCAAGGTCCGCGGCGGCGTCCACCTCGCTGCGCGCCTCAGCGACGCCGAGCGCACGCACGGGCTGGTCACCTGCTCGACCGGCAACCACGCCCAGTCCGTGGCGTACGGCGCCCGGCTGGCCGGCGTCCGCGCCACGATCGTGATGCCGGAGAGTGCCCCCGCGACCAAGCGTGACGCGGTGCGGGCCCTGGACGCCGACGTCGTCCTCGTGGGCGCGAGCCTGGGCGAGGCGGCCGAGCACGCCCGCGCGCTGGCGGCCGAGACCGGCGCGTCGTTCATCTGCCCGACCGACGAGCGGATCGTGCTGGGGCACGCGACGGCGTACCTCGAGCTGTTCGGCCAGGCCCCCGACCTGGGCACCCTCTTCGTCCCGATCGGCAGCGGCACCGGAGCCGCGGGCGCGTGCCTGGTCCGCGACGCGCTGGCGCCGGGGTGTCGCGTCGTCGGCGTCCAGTCCGAGGCCGCGCCCGCCGGGTGGCGCTCCTGGCGCGCCGGCACCATCGAGACCGCGCCCGCGACGACCCGCGCCGCCGGACTGGCCACGACGACCGGCTACCCGCGCACCCAGGAGATCCTGCGCGACCGGCTGGACGACTTCGTGCTGGTGGACGACGACGCCATCGACGCCGCCGCGCGGCTGCTCGCCACCTGCGCGCACACGCTCGCCGAGGGCGCCGGAGCGGCCTCCCTGGCGGGCGCGGCAGCAGCCGCGGCCGCCGGCGTCGACGCGGCAGGGACGGGTCCGATCGCCGTGGTCTGCACGGGTGCCAACGCCTCGGCCGACGAGATCGCCCGACTCGCGGGATCGGTCGCCGCGGCCTGAGGGGTCGCGGCGCGTCGCCACCCGAGTGACGCATGGGACTGGTGATACTGGGCAGGTGCAGGACAGGACTCCCGTCGACGACCGCGCCGCCCGGGTGCGGTTCCGCCGGGCGCTGACCCTGATGGCCTTCACCCTGGTCGTGCCCGGCTCCGCGCAGCTGGTGGCGGGCAACCGGGCGATCGGCCGGGTCGCCGTGCGGATCTGGCTCGCGTCGCTCGGCACCCTCGCCGTGGTCGCCGCCTGGAGCTGGCTCGACAACGGCTTCGCGCTCTCGCTCGCGTTCAGCCCGACCGTGATGCTCGTCGTCCGGCTCTACCTGATCGTCGGCGCGATCTGCTGGGCGGCGCTCTTCGTCGACGCCTGGCGGATCGGCCAGCCGCTCAGCCTGCGGCTCCCGCATCGGCGCGCGGTCGTCGGCGTCAACGGCATCCTCTGCTTCTCCGTCGCCGGCACCATGCTCTTCGGCGCCCATCTCGCCGCCGCCCAGCGCGAATGGCTGACGATGTTCGCCGACGGTGACCTCGGCAGTGCGCACGGCGGGCGCTACAATATCCTGCTCATCGGTGGCGACTCCGGCAACGACCGCTGGGGCCTGCGCACCGACTCGATGACCGTCGCCTCCGTCGACGCCACCACCGGTCGCACCGTGATGATCGGCCTGCCGCGCAACATGCAGAACTTCCCGTTCCGCGAGGGCAGCGTGATGGACGAGCAGTTCCCCAAGGGCTTCGACTGCGACGGCTGCTACCTCAACGGCGTCAGCACCTGGGTGGGTGACCACACCGACCTGTTCCAGGACTCCGAGACCCCCGGCATCGACGCCACCGTGTCGGCGGTCGAGGGGATCACCGGCCTCGACCTCAACTACTGGGTCATGGTCAACATGCGCGGCTTCGAGCGCCTGGTCGACGCCTTCGGCGGCGTCACCCTCAACGTCCGCCAGCGGATCCCCGTCGGCGGCCTCGGCAAGGACGTCACCGGCTACATCGAGCCCGGCGAGCGCAAGCTCAACGGACACGACGCCCTCTGGTACTCCCGGGCTCGGGAGGGCTCCGACGACTACTCGCGGATGGCGCGCCAGAAGTGCGTGTTCTCGGCCCTCGTCTCCCAGGTCAGCCCCGCGCAGGCGCTCACCAACTTCCAGGAGATCGCCAAGGCCTCCAGCGCGATGATCCAGACCGACATCCCCGGCGGCGCGCTCAGCGACTTCGTCGAGCTCGCCCTGCGTGCCCGGACCCAGAAGATCTCCTCGGTCTCCCTCGTCCCCCCGCGCATCGACACCGCCCGCCCCGACATCGATCTCGTCCACCAGATGGTCGGCGACGCGATCGACAAGGCCGAGGGCGACCTGAAGGCGGCCAAGAAGGGCACCGGCAAGACACCGGACCCCGCGCCGACGTCCGAGGAGACCCCGGCCACCGAGGAGCAGCCCGCCGAGCAGCCGGGCACCGTCACCGGCGGTTCGCTCGGCTCCCGCAACGACGGCTACAAGGCCAACGAGACCGACGACGTCGCCGCCGCCTGCTGACTCCGAGGCGCTGTTACGCGTCGAAGGGGAGCAGACGGAGACGGATAGATGCTCCTCTTGGCCGTCAAGCGCTCTTGGGCAGCGTCCTCGTAGGGTCGGATCGTGACCGAGCCTTGGAAGACAACCGTGACGGCGTTCGCGTTGACGCGCATGGATCGGCTCTGGTTGATGATTCGTCACGAGCGGCTTGGTGTGACGAGCTGGGAGTTGCCAGGCGGTCACGTTGATCCGGGCGAGACGCTCGAAGAGGCTGCGGCGCGCGAGACTGCCGAAGAGACCGGAGTCGCAGTCGAGGTCGGTCGCCTGATTGCCTCCTGCGTGCACGAATGGCACGAGCGTCGCCAGCGGAAGCTCATCTGCTTCTTCGAGGCGACCGCTGCCGAAGGCAGCGTGCCGCGCGTGCCACCTGGTGAACCGCAGATCCTTGAGGCTGCATGGGTCGACCCGTTCGTGCTCGACTCGGCAAGTCCGTTCCTCGTGCCGTTGATTGAGCAACAGCTCAACGACCGGTCCGATGCACCGATCTCCTTCCTGATGACGCATCGCATCAATAGCGATGGGCTCTGGGAACCAGCCCAGGTGGCCCCTGAGCGCTGAAATAGAGTTGGGTGACCGTGTCGGGCGACGCCGTAGGCGGAGGTGCCCTCGATGCCGATCGCGGTCGGATCGCCGTGGCTGGCGATGAACGTCAGCGCATGGCGGGTCAGGCTGCGCGTGGTCGGGCGCGGCCGTAGCTGATCCCGGCGGCTCGGAGATTGTTGTCGAGGGTGGCTCTGGGTGGTGGGGTCCACACGGGTTGTCCGGTGTCGTCGTCGATCTTCACGGCCCAGGGGGTCTGGTGGATGAGCACGTGGTGGTGCCTGCAGAGCATCACGAGATTCCCGAGGCTGGTGGTGCCGCCGTCGGCCCAGTGCTGGATGTGGTGGGCGTCGCAGGCCAGGGGCATGCGGGTGCAGCCAGGGAAGGAGCAGTGTCGGTCGCGGATGACGAGTGCGATCCAGATCGCGGCGGTGACGAGTCGTTGGGCACGGCCGACGTCCATCACCTGGCCTTCGGAGCCGAGGACGCCGGGGATGATCTCGGCATCACACGCGATCCGGCGTACGGCGGTTGCGGAGAGCCGGGCTCCGGCGGGGGTGTGACCGTTGCGGGCGAGTCCGGCGTCGATGACCTGCTGCTTGAGGGACTCTTGGTCGATGAGCACGATCACCCGTGCCGTGGAGCCGTGGTCACGGGGCAGCGCGTCGGGGCCCTCGGTGTTGGCGAGTCGGTCACACGCATCCACGAGCGCGTCCCACATCCGGGCCCCGGCATCACGGCGATCCCTCCCGTCGTGCCCACAACCGGGCGTCAGACAGGGTGCGGCGGTGGAGACCCCGTGGTCGTCGAACATCTCCTCCTCGGGTTGACGGCTCACACCACCACAGGCACCAGGCTCCGAAGTGACCGGTGCCGCTAACGGGTGGAGGGCGGCTTTGATCTTCTCGGCGTCCTCGACGGTCCCGTATCCCTTGACCCGGACTCCGCCGAGGGCGTCTTCGGCGAAGGACAGGTGCCGGGCGTGGTGGGCACCGCGTTCGGCTTTGGCCTTCTCCTTGTCGCGGTTCACGATCTCGGCGTCGGGGTCGAGGTCACGCACGACATCACCGAACGCGGTCTGTAGGTCACTGGCGTCGTGACCGTGGGTGTCGACGAGGTCGAGCATCTTCTCGGCCACGGCGGTGCGGAACTCCGGCACCCGGGGCAGGGTGTGCACCTTGGACGCGATCGCCCTGGCTTGGGGCAAGCTCACTCGCCCGGACTCCAACGCGGCCTGCACCGCGGGCAGGTCCCGCAACTGCTCCACAGCACGCACGAGCCCGCCGCCGGTGCCCTTGTGGCCGCCGGTGAGGTGGGTCAGGAAGTCCTTCGTCGAAGACCAGCCCAGGTCCCGCAGGGCGTCGGTGGCTTCGAGCCGGTCGATGCCCCGCAAGAGGGCGGCGTCCAGGAACGAGCGGGCGGTGGTGATCGCCTCCACGCCCGCCACCGCGTCGGGACCATCCAGGTCGTCCCAGTCATGGCCGGCCAACTCCGCGGCGCGCTCGGCCACGGTGGTGGCCGTGTGGAGCGCTCCGGGGGAAGTCATGCGCTCAGTCTACTCGAACACCTGTTCGAATCAAGGGATTTGGCAGGCGATTCTTCAAGAGATGTCTCAGGACATGGGTGACACTTCCGGGGTTGTTGGTGGTGACATTTCTCATCCGATCCTTCGGCGGTGGCTGCCAACGAACTCATCGATCCTCGCGTCCGTCTCGCTACCGCGCAGTGGCTAGGCGACGCGCCCCGTGGTGCGGTCTCGACGTTCTGCGCCGAGCACGACATCTCCCGCAAGTCGTTCTACGAGCTCCGTAACCGCACCGTCATCGCCGACGGTGACGCGATCACCGTCGGGGACTGTCCCTTCTTGCTGACGGGTTCTCGGTGTCGGCGGGCCCGCAACCCGACCGCGGGTCCCGGCCACCTGCCGACCCTCCCTCGTTGCTGCCTTTCGGGCTGTGCCGGGCTACGGAACCGCAGCCCGCCGAGCAGCCGCACCGTCACCGGCGGTTCGCTCGGGTCCCGCAACGACGGCTAAAAGCCAACGAGACCGACGACGTCGCCGCCGCCTGCTGAGCCGGCGGCGGGTTCATCACGGTATGTAGGTGAGTTCCCGCATCTGTAGCGGAACTCCGCACGGGAAGTGCCGATTCACCTACATCCCGTGATGAACCCGCCCGCCCGCCCGGACGGCCAATGCGTGTCGACTACAACGGCAGAGCGGCCACGATCGCGTCGTACGTCGCCCGGTCGGGTGCCGCGACGATCCCGCCGGCCAGCGCCTGCGGGGCCAGCGGCCGGCCGTCGTGCTGCCCGATGACGCCGCCCGCCTCGGTGAGGATCAGCGCCCCGGGCAGGTGGTCCCACGGCATGCTGCGGCTGTAGAGGAGCGCGCGGGCGTCGCCCGCGATCAGGTGCGGGTAGTCGACGCCGCAGCAGGCCCAGGTCAGCTCGAGGGTGCCCAGGTCGCCGAGCTCGCTGCCGACCCACGCGCGTCGTGCGGTGCGGAAGGGCACGGCGGCGCCGGCGGTCGCGACGGTCAGCCGCTCTCCGTTGCGCCAGGCGCCGCCACCGCGCTCGGCGACGTACGAGGCCGCGTGCTGCGGCTGCCAGATCCACCCCCGCGTCACCTCGCCACCGCGCACCTCGGCCACCATGACCGCGTGGTCGGGGGAGCCGTGGACGAAGTTCTTGGTGCCGTCGACCGGGTCGACGGTGAAGGCATGGTCGGCGGCGGCGAACCGGTCGAGCAGCGTCGGGTCGGCGGCCATCGCCTCCTCACCGAGCACCAGCGCGTCGGGGTACGCCGCCTGGAGGGCGGCGGTGATGAGGGCCTCGGACTCGTGGTCGGCCACGGTCACGAGGTCACCGGGGTTCTTCTCCGTGACCTGCTCGTCGGCAAGGGCGCGGAACCGGGGGTTGATCACCTCCGCCGCGACGTCCTGGAGCAGGGTCAGCACGGCGACGGTGTCCACGGTGCTCACCGTAACGGGGCCCGCCGACGGGACAGTGCCAGGGTCGGTGGGGTTGGCTAGGGCCATGCGCTTCACCGAGCACGAGCTGACCGCGGCCCTCGCCGGCGCGGCCAAGGTCGTCCTGGCGGCCGACCGCAGACTCCGCAAGCGCGGTGTCGACGTCGACACCGCCTGGGACCAGATGGACCGCTACCAGCGCTTCAAGGTCCTCGACGCGCTCGGCGACCAGGTGCTGCCCGTCCTCGTCGCCCTTCCGGACGTCGACGTCGCTCCCGGCACCCGCGCGAGCTACGACGACAAGGTGGTCGCCGAGGTCGTGGACGGCCTCGTGGGGCAGCGCCGCGGCCGGCTGCGGCGCGCGGTCGAGGTCAAGGCGCGCACCGCGCTGGTCCAGGCCGCGCTGGCCGCCGTCCCGCCCCGGTTGGACCCCGACGCGCTGCTGACCGACGAATCCTGATCGAGCCTGCACGGACAGTAGGGTCACCCCCGTGCGTGTGCAGGCCGTCGTGGTGACCTTCAACAGGCTGGCGATGCTGCAGCGACTCGTCCCGCGACTGCGGGAGATCGCCGGGCTGGAGCGGATCCTCGTGGTCGACAACGCCT
The DNA here is from genome assembly GCF_024614185.1 of Nocardioides carbamazepini. GTDB lineage: Bacteria > Actinomycetota > Actinomycetes > Propionibacteriales > Nocardioidaceae > Nocardioides > Nocardioides carbamazepini. The sequence continues at coordinate 556,661 of NZ_JAHTLF010000013.1, read as the reverse complement.
CCACGGACGGCACGGGGGAGTGGCTCGCCGCTCTCGACGACCCGCGGGTCAGCCACGAGACGCTGCCCACCAACACCGGGGGCGCGGGCGGCTTCCACCACGGCCTGGGCTGGGCGGTGCGCGAGGGCGCGGAGCTGGTCTGGCTGATGGACGACGACGGCATGCCGGCGCCCGACTGCCTCGACCTGCTCCTCGAGCGGGTGGAGCGCGACGGGCTGGAGTTCTGCGGGCCGGCGGTGCTGGCGGAGCAGGACCCGACGCGGCTCTGCTTCCCGATCCGGCTGCCGGGCGGGACCCGGGTCGTCCACGAGATGGCGGCCGTCGAGGCCGCTGCCGAGGACGGTCTCATCGACGGCGTCGTGATCCCGTTCAACGGCGTACTCGTGACCCGGGACCTGGTGGAGCGGATCGGGCTGCCGCGCGAGGAGTTCTTCATCTGGGGCGACGACGTGGAGTACCTCTGGCGCGCCGAGCGGGCCGGTGCCCGGATCGCCACGGTGGTCGACGCGCACTTCCTGCACCCGGCCACCGACGATCTCGGCACGCCGATGATGCGCGGCCGCACGACGTACAACCACACGCCCAGCGACCTCAAGCACTACTGCATGGCGCGCAACAACACGCTGAACCTGCGCGCCTACCGCGGCTGGGTGCACGTGCTGCTGTTCTGGCTCAAGACCGTGTGGTTCTACCTGTTCACCAGGCCGCAGCCGGCGCGGATCCCGCTGAGCGCCCGGGCGGCCGTCGCCGGGCTGCGGGGAGACTTCACCGGCCACCGGAGGTACCTCCGGTGAGCGGGCGGCCGGACGAGCGGGTCGCCGTCGTCGTCGTCACCTACAACCGCGCCGACCTCCTCGAGCGGATGCTGGCCGGGCTCGCCGCGCTCGACCGGGCGCCCGACGCCGTGTTCGTGGTCGACAACGCGAGCGCCGACCACACCCGCGAGGTGCTGGAGCGCAGCGTGCTGGCCGGACTGGTCGCCATCCACACGACGGAGAACCTCGGCGGCGCCGGCGGCTTCCGTCTCGGCCTGCAGACCGCCTACGACAAGGGCTTCGACGTGATGTGGCTCATGGACGACGACGTCATCCCGGCCCCCGACTGCCTGACCCGCCTGCTCGAGGCCGACGGCTCCTGCCTGATCGCGGTCCGCGAGGACCGGTCGGGCGCGCTGGTGGAGAAGGCGGCCCTCCGCTTCGACCTGCGCAACCCGCTGGCGATCCGGCCCAAGACGGCGAGCATCGACTCGACGTACGCGTCCCGGGCCGAGATGCCGGCGACGGTCGAGGTCGAGAACGTCGCCTTCGAGGGCTTCCTGGTCCGGCGTGAGGTGATCGACCGGATCGGCCTGCCGGACGCGTCGTACTTCATCTTCTACGACGACGTGGACTTCGCGATCCGCGCCCGGCGGGCGGGCTTCCCGATCCGCGCGGTCCGCGACGCGGTGCTCGTGCGCCAGCTCGACTTCGACCAGCAGCACGACCTGGCCGGCTGGAAGGGCTACTACATGTACCGCAACCTGTTCGCGGTGCACTTCCGGTACGGCGAGAACGCGCTCGTGCGGCTCAAGCCGTGGCTGGTCGCCCTGGCCGTCGTCGCGCTCAGTCCGCTGCGGGGTGGTCGGGCAGAGGCGCGGAACGTGTCGCGAGCGCTCCGGGATGCCCGGGGGATGCGGACCCCGCCGGCACGCTGACCGGGTCCGGCACCAGCCGGGCGCGCAGGCCCACCCGGTTGCCGGTGGCGATGCCCGCGATCCAGACCGCGAAGGCGCCCAGCGCGGCGCCGGCGATCACGTCGACGAAGAAGTGCCAGCCCAGGTAGACAGTCGAGAGCACCGTCAGTCCGAAGAAGGTCCAGGCGCTGATCCGCACCCAGCGGGCGAGCTTGACCAGCTGCACGATGAGGCAGATCGTCATCATGATCCCGACGTGGAGCGAGGCGAAGGCAGCGATCGTCTGCAGCGTGCCCGCGCCGACGGGATCGGCGAGGACGGCGACCCGGTCGTCCCACATGGAGCTCGCCAGCCGGCTCACGTAGGTGTCGGGCAGCGCCGCGAAGGTCCGCGGGTCGGAGTAGATCGGCCCGACCGTCGGGAGCACCACGTAGAGCACCGCGCCGAGCGCCCAGTCGACGGCGACGGCAGTGACGTACCACTCACCGGCGCGGGTGTGCCGGGTCCAGACCAGTGCGATCGCGATCGACACCGGCACCAGCGCGATCCAGACGATGTAGACCGCCGAGAAGAAGTGGGCGGCGAGACCGGTGCCGAACCAGGCGTGCAGGATGGCCGCCGGGTCGTGACCGGCGAAGAGGAACTTGTCGAGATCGGCCAGCGGGTCGTCGTAGATCTTCTCGTGGACGAACGGCGCCATGCTCTTCACGTTGCGGAAGGCGGCGTAGCAGAGGTACCACGCGATGACGCCGTTGAGCGCGAACTTCCAGTGCGACAGCGGCCAGCGCTCGCGCAGCACCGTGCGGAAGGTGCGCCCGATCCGGCGCAGCCAGTCGCCACCGGGCCGGCCGGCCGCGAGCAGGGTGCGGGGCACGACGTCGAGGGCGATCGCGCCGAGCACGATGGCGGGGAACCGGATGTAGCCCGGGACCAGGCTGTCGGGGTCCTGGATCGGGATGTTCTCGACCTGGGAGAAGACCACGGTGAGGACGGCCAGCCCGAGTCCGGCGAGCCATGCGAGGGCGAACGATGGCGCGCCGCGTCCGGTCGTCTGGTGCGTGTACACCAGAACAGGATATGCGTCCGGTCCGACAGGGAGCCGATCAGCACCCGCCGCGCGTTGCGAATGGGGAAGGGAGGGGAACATCCGTAAACTGACCGATCGTGTCTGTCACCTCGTCGAACCCCGGCCTCCCAGATGTGGTTGTCGTCGGCTCCGGCTTCTTCGGCCTGACCATCGCCGAGCGCTGCGCCGCCGACCTCGACCTCAAGGTCCTGGTGATCGAGCGCCGCTCCCACCTGGGCGGGAACGCCTACAGCGAGCCCGAGCCCGAGACCGGGATCGAGGTGCACAAGTACGGCGCGCACCTGTTCCACACGAGCAACGAGCGGGTGTGGGAGTACGTCAACCGGTTCACCTCGTTCACCGGCTACCAGCACCGGGTCTACAGCACCCACCACCAGCAGGTGTACCCGCTGCCGATCAACCTCGGCACGATCAACCAGTTCTTCGACGCCGCCTACACGCCGGCCCAGGCCCGCGAGCTGATCAAGGAGCAGGCCGCCGAGCTGGGTGGCAAGGAGCCGGAGAACTTCGTCGAGAAGGGCGTCTCGCTCATCGGCCGCCCGCTCTACGAGGCGTTCATCGCCCACTACACGGCCAAGCAGTGGCAGACCCCGCCCGAGGAGCTCTCGGCCGACATCATCTCGCGGCTCCCGGTGCGCTACACCTACGACAACCGCTACTTCAACGACAAGTACGAGGGCCTGCCCACCGACGGGTACGCCGCCTGGCTGGCGCGGATGGCCGACCATCCCAATATCGAGGTCGTCCTCGACACCGACTTCCTCGCCGACGGCGTGGCGGACCGCTACCAGGGCAAGGTCCCGATCGTCTACACCGGCCCGGTCGACGAGTACTTCGCCAACAGCGAGGGTCGCCTGTCGTGGCGCACCGTCGACCTCGTACCGGAGGTGCTCGACGTCGACGACTTCCAGGGCTGCTCGGTCATGAACTACCCCGACCCCGACGTCGACTTCACCCGGATCCACGAGTTCAAGCACTTCCACCCCGAGCGCGACTACCCCGAGGGGAAGACCGTCATCGTCCGGGAGTACAGCCGCTTCGCGGAGGACACCGACGAGCCGTACTACCCGGTCAACACCGCCGAGGACCGCGAGAAGCTCCAGCGCTATCGAGCGCTCGCCGAGCGCGAGACGGAGCAGTTCAGGGTGCTCTTCGGCGGCCGTCTCGGCACCTACAAGTACCTCGACATGCACATGGCCATCGCCTCCGCGCTGTCGATGTACGACAACAAGCTGCGTCCGCACTTCGCGGACGGCGCGGAGCTGAAGAGCGGCGGAGTCGACGCATGAGCACCTCGGACCAGGGAGCGACCACCGTCCAGCGGCTGCTCCAGCGCCAGATCCTGCCGCTCGACACCGACCCCGACGTCCTCCCGCTCTACCTCGACTGCGAGGAGCCCAGCCTCGACGAGGACAAGTACGTCGTCGGCGGCTCGCGCGCGGCCAAGGAGCTCAACAACGCCTCCATCCGGCAGAAGACCGCGACGGGCCGCACCGTGCGCCCCGACCAGGTGCTGTCCCGCACGGCGGTCCTCGTCCCGTCCGGCGAGAAGGTCTCGTTCGGCACCTACTTCAACGCCTTCCCGGCGAGCTACTGGCGCCGCTGGAGCGTCGTCACGGCCGTGACCCTCACCGTGACCGTGCGCGGCTCCGGGGCGACCGTCATCGTCAACAAGTCGATGGCCAACGGACGCCAGCAGAAGGTCGACAGCGGGGTCACCGAGGCCGAGGGCCCGACCACGCTGACCTTCGAGCTCACCCTGGGGCCGTTCATCGACGGCGGCTGGTACTGGTACGACGTCGTGGCCGGCCACGGCGACGTCACGGTCGAGTCCGCTGAATGGACAGCAGCGGTCCCCGCGGACCGTGCCGAGCACGGAACCGTCGACCTCGCCATCACCACCATGAACCGGCCCGACTTCTGCGCCAAGCTGCTCGCCCAGCTCGGCACCGCCGAGCTGCTGCCCTACCTCGACACGGTCTTCGTGATGGAGCAGGGCACCCAGCTGGTCCGCGACAGCGAGTTCTTCCCCGGCGCGGAGGCCGGCCTCGAGGGTCGGCTCCGGGTGCTCCAGCAGGGCAACCTCGGCGGCTCGGGCGGCTACGCCCGGGGGCAGCTCGAGTCGGTCCGCAAGGGCACCGCGACGTACGCGATGATGATGGACGACGACGTCGTCTGCGAGCCCGAGGGCATCATCCGCGCGGTCACCTTCGGCGACCTCGCGAAGCGGCCCACGATCGTCGGCGGCCACATGTTCAGCCTCTACGCCAAGAGCCGGCTGCACAGCTTCGGCGAGATCGTCCAGCCCTACCGGTTCTGGTGGATGTCGCCCAAGGACGGCTTCCAGGACTGGGACTTCGGCGCCCGCAACCTGCGCTCCGCGCGGTGGCTGCACAAGCGGCAGGACGTCGACTTCAACGGCTGGTTCATGTGCATGATCCCGCGCCAGGTGCTCGAGGACATCGGCCTGTCGCTGCCGCTGTTCATCAAGTGGGACGACTCCGAGTACGGCCTGCGCGCGAAGGCGGCCGGCGTGCCGACGGTCACCTTCCCGGGCGCCGCGGTCTGGCACGTCCCGTGGACCGACAAGAACGACGCTCTCGACTGGCAGGCCTACTTCCACCAGCGCAACCGCTTCGTGGCGGCGCTGCTGCACTCCGGCTACCCGCGCGGCGGACGGCTGCTGCAGGAGAGCTTCGCCTTCGACCTGGCCCACCTCGTGTCGATGCAGTACTCCACGGTCGAGCTGCGGATCCAGGCGCTCGAGGACGTCCTGGCGGGGCCGCACGGCCTGCACGGGATGCTCGGCACCCGCCTGGGCGAGGTGAACGCGTTCCGCAAGCAGTTCACCGACGCGCAGCTCCACGCCGATCCCGACGACTTTCCACCGGTCCGGCGCGAGAAGCCGCCGCGCAAGGGCAAGGACCTCAGCGACGTCCCGGGCCGCCTCTCCAAGGTGATCACCGCCGGGCTCGCGCCGATCCGTCAGCTCAAGAGGCCGCGGGACCTGTCCCGGGAGTTCCCCGAGGTGGAGATCCGCGCGATGGACGCCAAGTGGTACCGCATCGCGGGCTTCGACTCCGCCGTCGTCTCCATGAACGACGGCACCTCCGCCGCGCTCTACCAGCGCGACCGCGAGCGCTACAAGGCGCTGGTGCGTCGTACCGTCGAGCTGCACAACCGGTTCCGCCGCGACTGGGACGAGATCGCCGGCCAGTACCGCGGCGCGCTCGGTGACATCACCTCGCCCGACACCTGGGAGAAGACCTTCGCCCCCTGGGCCGACGGGGACGAGCGGTGAGCGCGGTCGTGCCGGACGAGTCGGGTCTGCCGCCGCTACGGCCACCTGCCTCGGAGAACGGCCTGATCGGCGTCGTGCGCCGGCGCTACCTGCTCAAGCTGCTGGTCACCCGCGAGATCAGCGCCCGCTACCAGGGGACGTTCCTGGGCCTGATCTGGTCCTACATCAACCCGCTGACGCAGTTCTGCATCTACTACTTCGTGGTCGGGTTCATCTTCAACCTGCACGCGGAGATCCCGAACTTCGCGATCCACCTCTTCGCCGGCCTGACGGTGGTGCACTTCTTCACCGAGACCTTCGGGGCGGGGACCCGCTCCATCGTGCGCAACCGGGCCCTGGTCGTGAAGATGGCGATGCCGCGGGAGATGTTCCCGGTCGCGACGATGCTGGTCTCCCTCTATCACGTCGTCCCGCAACTCGTGATCCTGACCATCGCCTCGCTGCTGTCGGGCTGGACGCCCGAACCTGTCGACTTCGTCGCGCTCCTGCTCGGCCTGCTGATCTGCGGGACCCTCGGCCTGGCCGGCGCCTTGTTCTTCAGCGCCGCCAACGTCTTCTTCCGCGACTTCGGCAATATCGTCAGCGTCTTCAACAACTTCGTGCGCTGGGGTGTGCCGATGATGTACTCCTACGAGATGGTCGACGACCGCTTCGGCCGGTTCGCCCAGTACTACCTCTACAACCCACTGGCCGACGCCGTCCTGCTCTTCCAGCGGGCGTTCTGGGTGGGCACGGTCGACCCCGGGCACAAGTCCGTCGCGGCGATGCCCGACCATCTGCTGCTCAACGGCGCGATCATCGTGGGGGTCTCGCTGCTGATCCTGTGTGTCGCGCAGTTCGTCTTCAGCAGACTCGAGAACAAGATCCCGGAGCGCCTCTGATGGCCACATCGATCGTGGTGGAGAACGCCACCAAGTACTTCACGCTGCGCTACCACCGCACCTTCAAGGAGGTCGCGGTCGCCAAGGCGAAGGGGCGGCCGACCTCCGAGACCTTCAAGGCAGTCGACGACGTCTCGTTCACCGTCGAGCAGGGCGAGTCGATCGGCATCATGGGCCTCAACGGCTCCGGCAAGAGCACCCTGCTCAAGATGATCAACGGCGTGATGAAGCCCGACGAGGGGTCGATCCTCACCCGCGGCCGGATCGCCGGCCTGATCGCCACCGGCGCCGGCTTCCACAACCAGCTCACCGGCCGCGAGAACCTCTACCTCAACGCCGCCATCCTCGGGATGACCGAGGCGGAGATCAAGCGCAAGCTCGACGACATCGTCGAGTTCGCCGAGCTCGGCCACACCCTCGACGGCCCCGTCGGCCACTACTCGTCCGGTCAGAAGGCCCGGCTCGGCTTCGCGATCGCGATCCACGTCGACTCCGACATCTTCCTCGCCGACGAGGTCCTCGCCGTCGGTGACAAGCCGTTCCGGGTCAAGTGCATGAAGAAGATGCGGCAGATCCGCAAGAGCGGGCGCACCCTGTTCTACGTCAGCCACTCGCCGGACTCGGTCATCAAGATGTGCAACCGCGTGCTCGTCCTGGAGAAGGGGCGCCTCGGCTTCGACGGCGACCCGACCGAGGCGGTGCACTACCTGCGCTACGACGAGGGCGACGACCTCGACGACGAGATCGCCAACGACATATAGGACGGCGCGAGCGCGTCGCTCGTTCCTCGCGCCGCGCTGGCGCGCACGCGGTCGAGGCCGGTAGGAGTCGCGTCCGCCTGGCGGCCACCCTGCGGCACGGCGATAGCGCGGGCCTCGTCGGCTCCGGTCGCTCGTTCCTCGCTCCCTGCGCCTCCTCGTCCCGTGCTCCCGCCGTAGCCGCGCGCTGATTGGATGGCGCGAGCGCATCGCTGACCCGGCGCGGACTGAACTCTGGATGTCGCTGACCCGGCGCAGATTGAACTCAGGACGTCGTCGACCCGGCGCAGATTGAACATGGCGTTGCGCGGGACGGGAGTCCCGACTTCACCCGTTTTGCTGCGCGGGGGAGTGGCGGGGCGGGAGGATCGGAGCCACGGCACGCGAAGGAGGGCACGCGTGGTCACCTCCGTTTCACCCGAGATCTCATCCGAGCCGTCGCTCAGCGCGGCCGCGATGACGTCGGGTGCTGCGCGGATGCCGGAGGTCGACCCCATGTTCGCCTACGCGGACGCCGCGATCGAGCACGCACTCGCGGCCCTCGAGGACGTCTCCGGAGAGTTGATCGGCACCGCCGGCACGCTGGACCGCGCCCGGGCGCGGCTGGTCGGCGAGCCCTCGTCGTTCGCGACGCTCTGTGCCAACGCCGGCGCGACCGAGGCGGCCACCGAGCTGTTGGCGCTGGTCGTGGCCGTCGAGGTGGACGCCGCCCGGGCCGCCCGGGTGGCCGTCCTCGACGGATCGGTCCGGGGCGCCCGGCTCAGTCTCGGCGCCGCGGCCCGGCTGCTCGGCGATGTCAGCCGGTGTGCTGCAGCGATCGGCCCCGGGTCGGCCCTGCTGCGGGCGGCGCTGGTGGACCTGAGCGAGGAGGGCACCTGGGCAGCGACCCGGATCCGGCTCGCACCGAGCCTCGTGTGGGCGCTCGCCGGGGACGCGGCCCCCGATCCCGACCTGCCCCTGGGGAGCCACTGGGCGACCGGCGATGCCGCGGCCGAGCAGGCACCGGGCCTGGTGCTGGTCACCGGCCCCGACCGGGTCCGGCGCCGCGAGCTCGGCATGCGGCACTGTCCGGTCGGCTCCGTGCTGGTCAGTCCGGCGCCGGCCGACGGCGCCGGGTGGGCCGCGCTCGTCCGGGAGGCCACGATCGCCGGTGCCGGGATCGTCCTCGAGCTCGAGGAGGGCCTGCCCGAACCGGGGCGGCGGTGGATCGAGCGCGCCACCCATCTGCGCTGGGTCGTCACCGGCCGGGACGAGCTGATGCTGACCGAGATGCCGGCACGGCACCGGATCGAGCTGACCGCGACCGGCGACATGGTCGACGAGGACGAGTGGCGCGAGGTGCTCGGCGACGTGCCCCACACCCATCGTCTCAACGCCACCCAGCTCGACCAGGTGCGGCGCACCCTGCCCGCTGTCGGCGGCGACGTCGACGCCGCCGTACGCCGTCTCCTCGGTGGCCCTCTCGCCCGGCTGGCCCACCGGGTGCGCCCCCGGAAGACCTGGGACGACCTGGTGCTGAGCGGGGCCAAGAGCGCCCAGCTGCGCGCCGTGGTCGGCCGGTACCGCCACGGCCCGACGGTCTACGACGAGTGGGGCGTCACGACGGCCTCCGGCCGCGGCGTGGTCGCACTGTTCACCGGGCCGTCGGGCACCGGCAAGACCCTGGCCGCGGAGGTGGTCGCGCACGACCTCGACCTCGACCTCTACCGGGTCGACCTGTCGACCGTGGTCAGCAAGTACATCGGCGAGACCGAGCAGAACCTCGATCGGCTCTTCGACGCGGCGTCCGCAGGCAACGCGGTGCTGTTCTTCGACGAGGCGGACTCCGTGTTCGGCAAGCGCGCCGAGGTCAAGGACGCCCGTGACCGGTACGCGAACCTCGAGGTCTCCTACCTGTTGCAGCGACTCGAGGAGTACGACGGCGTCGTGGTCCTCGCGACCAACCTGCCGGGCAACATCGACGAGGCGTTCCTGCGCCGGATCCACGAGGTCGTCCACTTCACCGAGCCCAGTGTCGACGAGCGGCGCGCCATCTGGCAGCGCCACCTCGCCGACGGCCGGATGCCGGTGGACGAGATCGACGTCGGGGGGCTCGCGTCGCGGTTCGACCTCACGGGTGGGCAGATCCGCAACATCGTGCTCGCGGCGGCCTTCCGGGCCGTCGACGAGGGGACCGGTGTGTCACTGACGCACGTCAACGCGGCGATCGCCGGCGAGCTCCGCAAGCTCGGCCGGATGGTGAAGACGGAGGACTTCGATGAGTGACCACCACGAGCGGACCCATGCCGGTCACGAGCACGACGCTCCGGGACCGGCGACCGAGCAGCCGATGCGGGTGGGCGCTGCCGACGACCATGCCGAGCGCGAGGCGGAGACCCGGGCCCAGGCGGCCCTGGCGCGGCTCTCCTCCCGGGGCGGGACGGTGGCGCTGAGCGGCGCCGGGGTGGGCGGCGTCGGCGATGGCCGGATCCGGCGCGCTCCCAGCGCCGCGGCGCCAGGACGGATCGGACTCGCCGGGGGCGACCTCGACCCCGGCTCCCAGCAGGAGATCCGGTCGCGCCGCGGAGGTGGGGAGCCACTGCCCGACGCGGTCAGGTCGTCGATGGAGTCCGCCTTCGGCCGATCCTTCGGGGACGTCCGGATCCACCGCGACGCCACCGCGGCCCGGCTGTCCCGGTCGATCTCGGCGGACGCGTTCACCGCGGGCAAGGACATCTACTTCGCGGACGGCATGTTCGACGCCGGAACCGAGCACGGCCGGCACGTGCTGGCCCACGAGCTCGGCCACGTCGTGTCCGGTGAGTCCGGCGTGCACCGGTGGAACCCCTTCAAGAAGAAGACGCCGGAGGAGCAGAAGAAGGCCGAGGACGCGAAGAAGCGCAAGGAGGAGCTGGTCAAGGCCCGGGCCGAGCTGAAGGCCAAGGACAAGGCCGTGCGGCTGAAGGCCAAGGAGGTCAACGCCAAGAACAAGGAGGTCTCGGCGAAGGTCAAGGGCCAGTACGCCGGCAACACGGATCCCCGGTTCAAGCCCCAGGCGCTCAAGGACCTGGAGATGCAGCTCAAGGACCAGCTCGACCTGGAGCGCTATGTGCGGTCGAAGGCGCGCCACGAGGTGATCCAGGGCCAGCCGGAGACCGACGAGCTGCGCGCTCAGGCCGACCTCGCCGAGGAGCAGGCGGTCGACGAGCTGTGGGCCAAGGCGCCCGAGGACCTCCGCGCGTTCCGGCCGCTGCGCTATGACGAGTTCGACAAGGCCCTCAACGAGGTCCGCCAGGCCATCAACGAGGCGCGGGCCGAGGAACAGGGCGACATCGCCAAGAAGCTGGATGACAACGAGTCCTCGTTCGGTGCGCCGATGTCGCCCAAGGACGCCGCCAAGAAGGTCGCCGAGCAGCGCGGCCTCGAGCGTCGCAGGGCACGCAACGTGCAGAGCAAGGGCGAGACCCTCGAGCAGCGCGGGCAGGAGGACGAGCAGCGCGCGCAGCAGAAGGGCATGGCCAAGGTCGCCGAGGTCGCCGCGGAGCGCCCCGTCAGCAAGGGCGAGGAGCAGCAGATCAAGAAGGACTCGGCGCGCAAGGGCGTCGAGGAGCGTTACGGGCACGACCAGGACGTGGTCGACGCGCAGGACGGCCTGAAGACCGCGAGCAAGGTCACCGCCATGGCCGGCAAGGGCGACAAACAGCTCAACAAGCAGCTCATCGGCCAGGGCTACCTCGAGAAGGAGGGCGTGCCCGGCGAGGCCAACGAGCTGGCGGCCAACAGTGTCGGCGGCCTGGCGGAGATCTTCAACCTGCTCTCCCAGCTGCTCGGGCTGTCCGACCAGATCCGTGACATCAAGAAGGGGATGGCCGACCCCGGCGCCAGGCTGAAGGCGACCCAGACGGCGGTCGGTGCCTTCAGCTCGGGCGCGAAGGTCACCCGGATCACGTTGCGGGCGGCACGCGAGGGCGTGGAGAAGTTCGGCGGGTCGAGCCAGGTGATCAGCGACGTCGGGACCGCTCTTCCGATCGTCGGGCTGATCACCTCCTCGCTGGGCACCATCGACAAGGCCATCGAGCTGGTGCCGCTGGGGCAGCGGCTCGGCGAGGGACTGGTCACCGTCGACCAGGCCGTGCTCGAGCGGAAGGGCCCGCTGGCGGCCTCCCTGAAGCGGGTCAACTCCCGCAACGCGCAGCTGGTCGAGAAGGCCACCTTCGGGCTGGCCAAGAACATCACGATGCTCGGTCTCCACGTCGCCGAGATCGCCACTGCCGGCGGGTTCGGGATCCCCGCGGCCGCGAAGCTGACCCTGACCATCACCGACTACGCCCACCAGCTCGGTCACAAGATCTACGACACGGTCAACGAGAGCCAGTCCTCCACCGCCAAGAAGGACTTCGGGGTCAAGCACAAGGAGGGCGCGTCGCGAGACGTGCTCAAGTACGACATCGGCACGTCGATCGACGTCGTCATCGTGGCCGCCCAGAAGCACAAGCTCGACTACGCCCGGAAGCTGCTGAAGGGATACGGCATCCGGGACAACGAGATCGACGGCATGCGCCACTACGAGATCCGGGACAAGGTCCTCGACGGCCTGGACGCCGAGGGCGACCCGAAGACCGTCACCGAGAAGATCGAGTCCGCCAAGAAGGCGGTCAAGGAGAAGCTCGGCCTCGACGACGGTCCCGGTGGCGGCAAGAAGGAGGAGAAGGGCACCCTCGACAAGATCAGGGAGCTGCCCGGCAAGGTCGCCGGAGCCGTCACCGGCCTGCCCGACAAGATCGGCAAGAAGGTCGCCGAGCTGAAGGCGAAGCACGCCGACGCGAAGCTGCTGGTCGAGGAGAAGAACAAGCTCGGCTACCACGGCAAGAAGGACCGCGGTGGCGGCTCGGTCCTGATGAACTTCCTGCGCGGCGAGGACAAGACGGAGAAGTCCTTCGCCAAGGTCCGTGGCGAGCAGCACGTCAACGGCGTCGCGCCCGACCAGCTGTCCCGGACCGGCTCGGATCGCGACAAGCGGGCCAAGGTCGCCGAGCAGAAGCAGTCGGCCAAGCAGGTCGCGCCCGTGCACCAGTTCGACCCGGCGTTCGCCGCCAAGGTCGCCAAGGCGAGCATGGCCGAGCTCTACCAGCTCGTCGGCAGCCTGCCGAAGACCGACCCGTTCTACGAGGGCAACCTCGAGTACGTCGACTTCGAGGTGGCCCGTCGGGTCCAGGAGGGGGTCGCATGAGCACCCCAACGGAGACCGACGCGGCCGAGGCCGCGCACCACGGTCCGGTCCAGCGATCGGCCGCCCGCGTCTATGACAAAGGGGGCTGGCCGGTCACCGCTCTCGAGGACGGCACCGGGTTCACGATGGAGGTCGAGGGCACCGACGGCGCCTGGTCGGCCCTCGCGATCACCGATGACGACGCGGACCGGTTCGTCTTCTACTCGCTCCTGCCGGTCGACCCGGCGCCGGAGCGGTGGCCGGCGATGGCCGAGGCGCTGCACCGGATCAACCACGGCCTGGTGACGGCGGCCTTCGAGTTCGACCACGACACCGGCGAGGCTCGGTTGCGCACCGGCATCGAGCTGATCACCCTGCCTCGTGACGTCCTCGACGACGACGACCTGCTCGACGCGATCATCAATGACCTCTCCGCCGCGAACGTGGAGATCTTCGACCGCTATCTCTCCGGGCTGGTCGCGGTGTCCCTGGGCGCCGATCCGGCGGAGGTCGTCGCGGAGATCGAGGCCGACCCCGACGACGACTGACCGGGAGCGGAGCCGGTCAGGACACCCGCCACCAGACGAGCAGGGCCACCAGCACCAGGGTCGTCACACCGAGCAGCGTCCACACCCACCACAGCGATCGGGGCTCGGGGACGGGCGGCGGAGGCGGAGGTACGACGACCACCGGCTCCGGGGCGGGCTCGGGCTCCGGGGGCGGCACGACCACCATCGGCAGGCCGCATCGGGTGCACGTCTCGGCCGCCAGCGGGTTGACCTCGCCGCAGTGCGGGCAGGGGATCGATGCCACGGTGACCTGGCCCGCGGTGCCGGGCAGGCGGCGCAGCGTGTCACCGTCGGTGTCCCGGTCACCGAGCTGGATGGTCTGCGGTGTCCAGAACAGCGGGTAGTCACAGCGTGCGCAGAAGTCCGCCGCGTCGCGTTCGCTCAGGGCGACGGTGGCCTGGGTCCCGCACTCGGGACAGGTCACGGGGGAGCTGCTCAACGTCTGTCCTTCTCCGGTCTTCATCGGCCGGTCTCGTTGTCGTCGTCGGTCGAGGACCACAGCAGCCGGCCGGCCACGTGGAGCTCGCTGTGTGCGTGCGCGGGGACCTCGTCGCGCACGACCTCGACCAGCTCCGGCTCGGACATCATGCCGGTCGAGTCCAGCAGCAGACGCACCCAGGCGGTGTCGGCCGGCGCCTCGCCGGCAGCCCAGATGCCGCCGCCCTCCTCGATCGTGACCGCCGACCCGGTCACCAGCTCGAGATAGGTGCGCAGGCCGTGGCTCGTGCCGCGCCAGGCCAGGGTCTGGGCGGCGCTGGAGACGATCCGCCGCTGCAGGCTCTCGGGCAGTGACTCGTCGAGCGCGCCGAGGCCGATCCAGGAGCCGAGCCAGCGCACCATCTCCGGCGGCGCGACACTGAGGTCGAGGACGTGCTCGATGGTGTCGGCGTCCTCCAGCAGGGTGCTCCCGACACTCTGGAAGATCGACACGAATCGGACGAAGAAGTCCTCGCCGGTCATGGTCACCGGGAGCTGCTGGAGCATCCAGTTCGGGTCGCGGCGCGGACGGACACGTCCGTCCGGGACCCGGGTCACGATGGGGGACAGGGTCATCGCACGATCACCTGCGGCGCGGCGGCCAGGAACAGCGAGCGTCGGTCGAGACGAATGACCTCCTTGGCGGCACCGAGCCGCCGGCCGGTCCGCAGGTCGTACTCGTAGAGCAGGGTCTCCTCGACCCGGGCGACGCCCTCGACGGACTCGAGGAGCTGGGTCACCGCCGCACCGTTGAGGTCGCTGTCGAAGGGCCAGCCCGTGCCGTCCGTGCCACCGACGAGCGGGTTGACGAAGCGGCTGATCGCGTCCACGGCGCGCTGCTGCACCAGCGCCGGGGGCCGGCCGGGCTCACCGTGTACGAGAGCCACCACGGAGACCCCCTGGTAGTAGGGCGTGCCGATCTCGACGGCGGTGCCGACGATCCGGTGCCGGTCCAGGTGCCGGGAGATGGTCTCGGTCAGCGTGGGGGTCAAGGCGTAGTCGTCCAGGGTGTGCTGGGCGACCTCCCCGCGCACGCGGGGCACGATGAGCAGCTGGACGGCGCCGTTGCCGCGCTGGGCGCTCTGGCACCGCGCGCGGGCCACCTCGGTGGACGACTCCAGGGTGAGGCGCTCGTAGTCGTCCGCCGTGACCGCGCGCTGGCCGGTCCGCAGCGTCAGTGGAGCTCGTTCCTTGGCCTCGGCGACCGTCTCCGCATCGACGCCACCGCGCGCGGGGGCGAGGTTCACGACGCCCGACACGTAGGGCACCGACGACCGCATCACCGAGAGGGTCCGGACCCCGACGTTGGCGGCCCGGCCGCCGCCGGAGCGGTAGCCGGACACCCGGATCCAGGCACCGTCGCGCGGGATGGCACCGTGCTGGCGCGTCGAGCCGTCCGGGTAGCGGATGCGGGGTCCGAACCGGACCGTCCCGGTGCTGTCGTCCCACACCACGTGCCGGTCGTCCGGCCCCGATGCCGAGAAGTCGGGCACCTCGGTCCACCGCACGGACTCGTCGCCGTCCACGACCTCGACGACCTCGTCCGGGCTGCGCGGCAGCACGGGGGCGTGCCCGGCGGCGAACGCCTGGCCGGGCGAGCCGTCGCTGCGGCCCAGCTGCTCGGCGGGGAAGCGCTCGGCGTGCTCGGCCGCCACCGTGCCGCCCATGGCCGCCGCGCTCACGGCGCGCACGCGTGGGGAGGCGCGGTAGGTGGGCTCGCCGAGCGACGGTGAGAGCAGCCGGGCGCGCAGCCAGTACGCCGCGAGGTTGCCCACCGCGTTCGGTGAGTGCTCCACCGGGACCAGCAGCGAGATCGCCCCGGCCCGGTTGAGGCCGCCGGTCGTGTCCTCGAACACCTGGCATCCGATCCAGCCCTCGCCGTTCCAGATCTCCCAGGCCAGCGGCGGGTTGGTCGGATCGACGCCGATGCCCTCCGCCTCGGCGTCGATGTCGAGGCGGAGCACGACGCCGGCCAGGCTGTCCCGGAAGCCCAGGCAGAAGGTGTCGCCCGGGGAGAGGTCGGGGGACGCGAAGCAGCGGACGCCGGCGGGGTCGAAGCGGACGTCGTCCCAGACGTCGACGACAGTGCGCCCGTCGTCACTGACCGTCATCGCGGCGTCCAGGCGAGGGGGCGCGATGTTCAGGTCCCGCAGCGTGCTGAACGCCACCGTGTCACCCTCCCCGGCGGCGAGGGTGGAGACCTCGGTGGCCGCGGGCACGACGACCGGCACGTCGAGCGCGGTCGACAGCCAGAAGGTCAGGTCGGTCCGAGCCACGGACGGCGCGAAGGGCTCGATGCCGACGAGGTTGAGGAAGTGGGAGTAGAGCCGGTCGGGGACCTGGTTGACCCGGTACAGGACCATCTCGCTCATCCAGGCGAACAGCTCGATGAGGGCGACACCGGGATCGGAGACGTTGTGGTTGGTCCACTCCGGGCAGTAGAGCGGGATCAGGCGCTTGGCCTCGTCGACGATGTCCTGGAAGGTCCGGTCGTCGAGGCTGGGCGTGGGCAGCGGCATGGGTCGGGTCCTCGGCTCACTCGGCGTCGTGCGGGATGACGTAGAACGGGTAGACCAGGTTGCGGCGGTCGTTGGTCGCCCGCACCCGGTAGCTGATCGCGACCCGCACCAGCGAGGGTTGCGCGGGGTCGGGGGCGGCCACGACGTCCTCGACGTCGACGCGCGGCTCCCAGCGGGCGAGCGCCTCGCGCACGTACTGCGCGATCAGCCCGAGCAGGTTGCCGGTCACCGGCTCGAAGAGCAGCTCCGCGATCCGGCAGCCGAACTCGGGGCGCATCAGGCGTTCGCCAGGAGCGGTCGTCAGCACCAGCGTGATCGCCCGGTCGAGCGACTCCGGCCCTTCGGAGAGGCGGATCGTCCCGGTCTGGTCGACGCCGAGGGGCCAGCTGAACCCCCGGCCGACGAACGAGGAGTCGTCCTCGCTGGGGCGTCCGGTGCTTGGCGTGATGGACATCAGTTGATCAGCACCGTCCCGCCCTTGATGGTGGTCATCCCGCCCTCCAAGGTGGCGTTGCCCTTGCCCTTGACGGTGGTGGTGGTGCCTTCCACGGTGAGCGTCGCCTGGGCCTTCAGCTCGGCGGCGCCGGTGGCCTCCAGCGAGAGGTTGCTCTTGGCCTTGATCTTGACCGCCGTGCCCTCGATGGAGATGTCACCGTTGCTGGCGAGGGTGATCGTGGCCCGCCCGTTGGTGAGCTTGAGGTCGCCGCTCTTGGCCTCGATGGTCAGGCTGTTGGAGGCCTCGTCCAGCTTGATCGACATCTCCTTCCTGCCGTGCTTGAGCAGCACGGCCTCCTTGCCGGCCTCGTCGACCATCTCCAGCGCGTGCCCGGTCCGCGAGGTCAGCCGGCGGGTGTTCACCTGACCCTGCCCGAGCAGGCGCCCCAGCTCGGGCTGCTTGTTCTTGCCGCCGTAGACGGAGCCCAGGACCACGGGGCGGCGCAGGCTGCCCTCCTCGAAGCCGACCAGGACCTCGTCGTCGACCTCCGGCAGGAAGGTGGCTCCGCGCCCGTTGCCGGCGTCGAACGTCGAGACGCGGGCCCAGGCCGACTCCACGTCGTTGCCGAGCAGCGAGGGGAGCTTGACCCGGACCCGCCCGAGCTTCTCGGGGTCGCTGATGTTGGTCACTATGCCGACCTGGATCCCGTCGGCCCGGGCCTCCGGCCGGCTCCCGCCGCCCAGGGTGTCGACCAGGCCGCGCGGCCGATGGCTGCCGGTGTGGAAGGTGGTGTGGAAGCCACGTCGGTCGTACACGTGCTCGACGCGGGTGACCAGGTACTTCCCCGAGGAGGGCCCCACGTCGACGATCTCCAGTACGACACCCGGGCGGATCCGCGGGTCGGCGAGGGCGGTGCCCCTGCCGATCAGGGCATCGGAGTCCATCGAGGTCTGGATCGCCTTGGCGAGCGTCGTCGCCTCGGCCTGGATCTGGGGTGCCCCGGCGTTGGTGCGCATGGCCCGGCGGCTGATGCCGTTCACCGACCGGCGGGCGAGTTGCGCGAAGTGATGCTCCTCGCCGGCCTCCGTTTGCGCGGTGCCCTCGATCGTCCGCTTCGTCTTGGGGTCCCAGCCCGTCACCTGGGTCTGCTGGGGCGTCCCCGCGGTGGCCTTCACCGAGAACGTGAGCAGGCGCTGGTCGGCGGTGGTGTTGGCGTCGGTGTGCGGGAAGCCGAGGCGGACGGAGCCGGGAGCGACGGCACCGACCGGGGCGACGTGCACCTTGTTGGGTGCCTCGAACCACCACATGGCGTTGTGGGCGCGCACGGTCTCGTCGAGGTGGGCGAGCGAGGACCCGATCTTCGCCGTGTACTCCGGGATCTGGCTGGAGAGCGCCGGCGCGCTGTTCACCAGATTGAGCCCGACCGTCCGCAGCAGCCGGGAGAGTACGTCGGCGGCAGACGTCCTCTCATAGGTCGTGACCGTGGTGTCGCGTGCGAGTCGCCAGGTCGGCTCCTCGGCGACGATCACCAGCTCGGGCACCTGCCCGGCCGAGTGGTCGAGCGCGATGCTCTTCACGCTGCCGTGGAAGAGCACCTGCTGCGCGCCGGGAACCGTCACCCGGAGCACCGCATCGATGCCGAACACGGCGCCGCTCGACAGCTGGTAGCCCACATCGGCGAAGCGCAGCGTCAGCCGGCCCACCAGGTTGACCGCGGTCTCGACCCGCAGCGAGGTGAGCAGCTCGAGGCGCTGTGTGCTGAGCGGTGCGCCCGCGACCTCGAGGGCGGCGGGGACGGGCATCGTCGACGTGGAGGTGGTCATCAGCTCTCCCGCGGGATGTCGAGCAGCTCGCCCGGACGCAGCGCGAGTGGGTCCTCGACGTCGTTGGCCCGGGCCAGGCGGCGCCACTGGGTCGCGTCGCCGTAGTAACGGGCGCTGATCCGGTCGAGGGTCTCGCCGGGCTGCACCCGGTGCACCCGGCTCGGCTTGGGGGTCCCCGACGTCGGGTTCTGGGGGCCGAGCGCGTCGGAGCTCTCGTACTGTCGCAGCTCGAGGTGGATCTCGGCGCGCAGCGGCACTCCGCCCGAGGAGAAGTAGGTGAAGCTGAGCTGGATGTCGGCGACCACCGCACGGAAGGAGTGCAGGTCGCCCCAGTGGAAGACGACGGTCGGCGGCCGCGCGTTGTTGCGCTCGAGGTCGGTGCCGGGGAGGTTCGGATCCACCTCCATCAGCTTCAGGATCTTGCCGGTGTGCTTCGTCACCGGGCTGCCGTCGGCCGTCGTGTCGAAGCGCAGGTCCATCCGCATCCATCCGCCGCCCGCGCCGGCGTACTGCAGGGTCGGCACGCCCTTCCCCGGCATCGGGTTGGACACCCAGTTGTTGCGGCGCCCGACGCTGAGCGTCTCCGGGTTGTAGAGGCAGGGCAGCCGCTCGCCGCCCTCGAGCTCCAGGAACGCCTTCTCCAGCTCGGCCATCTCAGACCACCCGCCACTCGTGGCGGCCCCGGCGTTCGAGCTCGTCGATCACCCGGTCCTCGATCCGCTCGACGACGGCGTCCACGATCCGATCGAGGGTGGCGCCGGTCGGCTCGGTCTCGCCGGGCATGTCGGTCCACGGGTCCGGGACGCCGGCTCGCCAGGGGTCCGGTCGGGAGGAGGCCACCGCATGACTGTCGGTGCTGGTCTGGTGGAACACGGCAGGACCTCCCGTGGTGTGGTCGAGCTCCTGCCCCGGCGCCGAGCCGGGTGCTGAGCCGGGTGCGGCGCCGAATGCCGGACTGGATCCGGGGCCGAAGGATGGGCTGGATGACGGGCTGACGGCGGCGCCGATGCCCGACGTCGCGGTGAAGAGGTCGGCGGTGCGCTCGAGGAGCGACCCGGTGCCGCTGCGGATCCGCTCGATCTCGGCGGCGGTGAAGGTGGCCGGGACGCCCGGCGCACCGTGCGGCGGCGGGGGCGGCGCGACGGCTGCCTCGCGCGCCACCGGCCCGGTGCGGGGCGGTGCGACCGGGAGGCTGCGTAGGAGCGCGGTCGACGCGGGACCGGCCGCCGATGCGGAGTGGGACGTCGCGGGACCGGGCATCGCCGGCCCTGGGGTCGCTTGCCCGGGGGTCGCTTGCCCGGGGGTCGCTTGCCCGGGGGTCGCTTGCCCGGGGGTCGCTTGCCCGGGGGTCGCTTGCCCCGGGATCGCTGGTCCCGATGTCGCGGGGCCGAGGCCTGGGGCGCCGGCGGGGACGCCCGGTGCCCTCCGGCCGATGGCCACGCGTCCGAGGGAGGTGCGCCCCGCCGCCGCGGGAGCGCTGGTCTCGGCGCGCGGCGGCTCGCCCGGAGCGGGTGCCCATGAGCCGCCGAACGCCGGGGCCGGGAGGGGTGTCGCCTCGGGAGCTCCCGGTGCGTCCGGTGCGCCCGGTGTGACCGGGCCGCTGGGCGCGGCGGGGGGGAGCGGTTGCAGATCGGCACCGGCACCGCCGCTCGGAGGCGACGCGGGGATCCAGGACGCCGGTGGGGCCGGCGAGGCCGGCGAGGAGGTGGTGCGGGAGGTGGAGGTGGTGGAGGTGGCCGCGGAGGATGTCGCCGCGGACCGTCGGCCGATGTGTGGCGTGCCGGGCGCCGCCGTCGCGTGTCCCGGGCCTGCGGCTCTCACCCAGGGGGCCGTCGCGAAGCTCGCGGCGGGTGTGGCGTCCGCTGCCGCGGGGGCCGGGGTGGTGGTGCCCGGGCCGGTCGTGCCCAGGGTGTTCCCGGTAGGGGGTGCGGGCGTGCGGAGCGCGCCGGCGGTCGCGGGACGGATCGGGGTGTCGACGCCGAAGCCGGTCGCCAGCGCGGTGTTCCTCCGGCCGTGCCGGGTCCAGCGGCGGACCACCAGCTGGTCCGGCATGGCGATCGCCGACTCGGGGGCGGCCGAGCTGGGCCGTCCGTTCCGGCGGGCATGCCGGCGGACGGTCGGCGTGGCGGCGGAGGTCGCGGTGGCGGCGGATGTCGCGGGAGCGGCGGCGGATGCGGCGGCGGATGTGGCGGCGGATGTGGCCGCGGAGGGTGAGATGCCCGCGTCGGTCCCGGCGGCAGTGACGGCGGTGGAGGTGCTGGTCGACCTGGCCGCGGGGGCGGCCGGAGCGGGGACGTCGACCGGCGCGATGGAACCGACGCCGGCGTCGCGTCGTGAGGACGGCAGCAGGTGACCAGGCAGTGCCGGTGCGCGATCGAGCAGCCCCACCGCGGCCGCCCGGATGGGCGTGGCCGGCGTCAGGGCCGTCGCTGCGGCGGCGGAGCCGAGCCGGATCGACGGTGTGGCCCGGGTGCGCAGGGTCCGGGAGAACCGGGTCGGGGCCGCCGCCAGACTCCAGGGAGCCCGGGGGCCGGGTGCGCCGGGGACCGGGGCGGAACCGGCCGTGCTCGGCTCCGCTCCGGACCGGGCGGCGGCCGTGGTGGCGGCCGTGGTGGCGGCCGTGGTGGCGGCCGAGGTGGCGGCCGAGGTGGCGGTCGAGGTGGCGGTCGAGGTGGCGGTCGAGGTGGCGGGGGACGCAGCGGTCGCGGTGGCGGAGGAGACAGGGGCGGGTGAGCCCCCGACCGGCGCGGAGACGGCCGGGGACGAGTCGGCCGGGGACGCGGCCTCCGTAGGTGAGCCCGCTGGAGACGAGGACGCCGCAGGAGAGCCGACCGGGGACGGGATCCTGAACGAGGCAGTGGAAGATGTGGCGGCAGGTGCGGACGGGCCCGGGGGCGAACGCCGAGGGGAGCGCCGGATGGTCGGAGTGGGAGGTGCTGCCGGACCCGCCGGCGATGCGGATCGGGACCCGGTCGCGTCCTCGACCGGGGGGCGCCGGACGGCCGTCAGCTTCTGCCGATCCGTCTGGGTGAGCATCGGTCCTGACGCGGTCACCTCGGCGTGCCGGCGTACCCGGGCCTCGACCGAGGTCAGGTTCGAGAGCATCCCCCCCGGGGTGTAGGACTGCTCGGCCTCGACCGCCCGAGCCGCGCGGGGCAGGCCGCGGCCGGGCAGCGCGCCGGCGCCGGTCGGCCGAGCGTCGCGCAGCCACGGCGCGGGGCCACCGGCAGGAGTGCCCGCCGGAGTGTCGATGCCGCCGGCCGCCGGCGCGTCCGCGGCCTCCTGCGCGATCGGGGTCCACCAGCGTGGCGGGCGCATCTCACCGGCGGACAGGCCAGGGCCGCGCAGGGCGACCCGGACGTCGACCGGCCGAGACACGCCGCTGGCGAAGCGGCCGACGGAACGGGCCAGGATGCCGACCTGTCGCTGGCTCTGGCGTGCGCCGGTGGCGGCCGGCAGGCGGAGCCGCCCGGCCGCGGCCCGGCCGAGCCGGTTCGCGTCGGTGGCCGGCACGACGTCCCCGCTCACGTCACGGTCCTGGCCCGGAACCCGTGGTGAGCGACCTCCAGCTCCTCCTCGAGCGGCGTCGGGCTGCCGATCGAGAAGTCGGGGCCGCGCCACCGCACGGGGAAGACGTCGAGGAACTCCCAGGTGCGCAGCCGGGTGCCGGTGGTGTCGATCGCGGTGACGGCACCGGTCGACCGGGTCAGCTTGCTGCCCGCGGCGGCGAACCCCTCACCCGAGCTGCGCTCCAGCCACTCGAACAGGGCGTTGCTGTCGGTCAGGCCCCGCTTGAAGAGCAGGTGCGGCCAGGACATGCGTCCGGGCACCCGATGGGAGTAGGAGTTCTGCCCACCCTCGGCGAACTCGTGCACGGCGACCGTGACCTGGAGGCCCTGGACCTCCCGGAAGACGCCGATCTCGGTGCCGTCGAGCTCGAAGATGAACCGGTTCGCTGCGGGGAGATCGCCCCCGAGCGGGGTGACACTGCTACTGGGCATGCTCCCGCACCGCCTCCCACGCTCGTTCGTTCAGGGCGACGACCGCCCGCACCATCCGGACCCGGTCCATGTGCTCGAGGTCCAGCAGATCGCCCATCGACCAGTGCAGGTGGTACGCGAGATAGGCGATCTCCTGCCACAGGGCGTCGGTGGGGTAGCGCAACATGGCGGATGCCTCAACCGTTCTTCCGCGGAAGCTCCTCGACGGCGTGCCGCAGGGTGGGACGGGACTCGACGACGGCCTCGCCCACGACGTCCTCGATGACGGGCGGCGCGGCCGCCACCGTCTCCGGAGCGGGTGTCCGCTCCGGAGACGGTTGGTCGACCACGAGCTGGGTGCCCATCTGGGCCTGCACGAGCGCGTCGAACTCGGCCTGGTTGCCGAAGTTGATGACGCCGTAGAAGTCCTGCAGGTACGCCAGGTCCACGGCGAACAGGCCCTCGATCTCGTGCATCGTCACCTGGGGCAGGTCGCCGAGCTTGCTGATCACCCGGGCGAGCACCAGGACCGTCAGCCGCGGGTCGTCCGGACCGGTGACGCGCGGGTCCCGCAAGGGCTCCAGCTCGTCGCGGGCCGTCGCCAGCCGCATGGTGCCGGTCCGGTGCACCATCCCGTCGTCGTCCACGTACCCCCGCGGGAGCGTGAACTCGTAGGTCGTCCGCAGTGCGCTCACTTGACGCGCGACAGGCTCTCGACGGTCAGCGTGATGGTCTCCTTGACGGGGTCGTTGGAGTCGATGCTGAGCTGGTCGGTCGCGATCTTGCTCGGCCACCCGTTGGTGAAGTTGAACCGGGCGATCTCGGCGTTGGTCGAGTCGTACATGACGATCGAGCCGTTCTTGCGGTTGTTGGACCGGTCGCTGAGCAGGATGCCCTTGTCCCTGATGTCGTTGAACCAGCCCCAGAGCTTGTCCTGGGTGGAGTCGGGCGGGGCCATCCTGACCAGGCTGATGTCCGGCGCCTTGGTGGACTTGCCGAGCGTCTTGACCACCTGCACCTTCCCGTTCGCGCCGGCCTGCTCGATGCTGACGACGTCGACCTCGACGTCGAGGCCGGAGACGCTGCTGAGGATGGTCACGATCGAGCCGTCGATCTCCAGGAAGAAGTTGCTGGAGACGATCGGGTCGTTGCTGATGAGTGCATCGTTGGGCATGTCGGATCCTTGGTTCTCGTCTGCGCGATGGGGTTAGTCGGGGCGGCCGGTCAGGAAGCCGACTGCTTCTTCTGGCTGATCCGGAAGACCACGAACTCCGCGGGCTTCACGGGAGCGATGCCGACCTCGACGATCAGCAGGCCCGCGTCGATCGACTCCGGCGGGTTCGTCTCGGCGTCGCACTTGACGTAGAACGCCTCGTCGGCGTTGGCGCCGAAGAGCGCTCCGGCCGACCACAGGCCGCGAAGGTACGCGTTGAGGGTGCGCTTGACGCCCTCCCACAGGGTGATGTCGTTGGGCTCGAACACCGCCCACTGGGTGCCGGTGAGGATCGAGGCCTCGACCATGTTGAAGAGACGGCGGACGTTGATGTACTGCCAGTCGGTGTCGGACGCGAGGGTCCGGGCGCCCCAGACCCGGATGCCGCGGGTGCCGAACGGGCGGATGCAGTTGATGCCGATCGGGTTGAGCAGCGACTGCTCGTTCTGGGTCACATTGCGCTCGATGTCGAGCACGCCGCGCATGGTGTCGTTGGCGGGGGCCTTCCACACGCCGCGGGTCTCGTCGGTCCGCGCCCACACGCCGGCGATGTGGCCGGACGGCGGGATCAGCATCTCGCGGTCGCCGTTGACGCCGATCGGGTTGTCGACCTTGATCCAGGGGTAGTACAGCGCGGCGTACGCCGAGTCGTACATCGCGACGTCGCTGCGCCATTCCTTGATCTGCTGGGGGCTCATGCCCGGAGGCGCGTCCAGCACCGCCATCCGGTTGCCGTGCTGCTCGCAGTGGGAGATCAGCGCGGTCTGCACGGCCTTCCACAGCGACAGGTCGATCGTGCCGTCCTCCTGCGTGGCCGCGGTGACCAGGTCGGGCACCAGCACCATGGTGACGTCCTCGGCGACGGCCAGGCCGTTGATGCCGGCCCGTGCGGACTCGGAGCCCGCGAACTTGCGGCCGTTGACGGGCACCGGCACCGGCGCCGCCTTCACCAGGTCGTAGACGCCGGGGCGGATCAGCTCGAGCTGGCCGGACAGGTCGACGTCCTTCTCGACCAGCAGGTCGACCTTGACCTTGGTGGAGGTCCCGTTGACGGCGGTCGCGACACCGGTCGCTCCGCCGGAGAGGTCGAGACGGGGGAACGACTCCACCGGCTCGCCACCCTCGAGGATGGTCATGGTGAAGGTGGCGACGGCGTCCTCGTCGGTGCCGGCGTCGTCGGTGCTGATCTGCACCGTGATGTCGGCGTCCGGCTCCAGGCTCTCGATCGCGACGGGCAGGCCGAGCGCCCGGTCGCTCGCGGGCAGCTCGATGCGGGACGGCTCGCCGGCCGGCTCGACGTTCGGCACCCGGCAGATGTAGGCGATGCTGCCGCCGTTGGCGAAGTAGCCGTAGACGGACAGGGGCAGCATGCAGCCCGGAGCGAAGCCCCCGTACAGCGCCTCGAACTGGTTCCAGCTGGTGACCAGGCGCGGTGCCAGGCCCTGAGGGTCGTTCGGGTCGTCGAGCGGAGCCCGCTCGGTGAACCCGACGAACGCGGCGACGGCAGTCGGTGCGGACGAGAGCACCTTCTGAGACGAGACGACTTCTTCGACGTACACGCCGGGGGCGGTGTAGGTGGGCATGGCAACGGACTCGCTCTCGGTACGGGGGTGCTGGGGTGCTGGGGGCCCGAAAGAGCCGACCAGATCAATCGTGCTGCATGCCGAGGCGCGAAAAGTGCAAAACGACGAAACTGCTCCCGAGATACGCGCTGTCTCCTGTGATCTCGGACGGATGGCCGCTGTGCGGCGGGTTCACCCGGTCTGCGTCGTGAACTGGCCAGGAGCGATCACCTGGATCACCCCGCCCCACGCGCAGTTCAGGGTGCAGTTGTTCTGAACGACCGGCAGCGAGCCCACGAGGGGCGACGGTCCGGCGCCCACCCACGGTCCGGCGGGCACGGGGACGCACGGCATCGGGGTCAGCACCCCGAGGGCGGCCGACGTGGCCGCCGCCACCTGCGGGTTGGCCAGTGAGTTGCACATCCCGAAGGAGCCGATGTTGGCGAGCGGCAGGATGTCCGTGATGACAGCCACCGGCTGCTTGCCGATCATGGTCCGCTTGGTCGGCGGCACCGTCAGGGGGGCGGGCGAGATCCCGAAGCTGCACATCAGCTGAGCGCCGTTCACGACGGGGATGGGCATGGCGGGCTCCGATCGGCGGGGGACTCAGGTGGGTCGGTGGACGCTCAGCGTTCGCTGTCCTTGACGGAGGCCGTGAGTGGCTCCCCGGCAGTGGTGATCACGCAGAGCACGTCACGGTCGTCCTCCTCCCAACTGCGTGGGGAGGGCAGCAGATAGGTGAAGAACAGGTCGGAGTCGAGGTAGTCCACCCCGACGTAGTCACGGAACTCCTGTGCGCAGTGGCCGTCGGCGAAGGCGGTCAGCTCCTCCTCTCCCGGGAACGTGCTGCCCTCCTTGTCGTAGGGCACCACGGCGTAGGCCTCGAGCGCGTGGGCATCGGCGCAGGAGACCTGGTCGAGGTCGCCGACCTGGGCCTTGACCTGGTCGAGCGAGCGGAAGCACATCCCCGGCTCGGCGTCGAAGACCGAGGTGCCCGCGGTGTCGTCGTCGCCGAACCACCCACAGCCCGCCAACAAGAGCATCGCGGTCCCGGAGAGCAGTGCCGGGGCGACGACCCTGCGCCTCATCTCCGGATCCGATCCGCCATGGCGGCGATCCGCTCGACGGCCGGGGCCTGGTCCTCCCAGGCGAACGTGTCGGCCGCCACGGTCGCCCTGACCTGGACGGCCGGTCGCAGCGTGCCGCCCAGCGCCTGCCAGATCTCTCGCGCCGCGTGCCGGTCGTCGCCGAGGGAGAGACGGATCGTCGAGGAGAGGCCGGGCGGGGTGATCGTGGCCGGCACGATCTCGGTGCCGGCCAGCAGGCTGACCAGGTCGCTCAGCAGCTGGTGCTCGTCGCGCGGCCCCCCGGCCCAGGTGCTGATCAGGTAGCTGAGCTGGATCATCGGCTGCGGGCGCCGGAAGCGCCGGGCCTCGGCGTCGTCGGGCCGGGTCACCGACCGCGACGGGTCGGCACTGCGCTGCACGTCGTACAGGAAGACGTTCACGGTGATCCGGGTCTGCTTCGCCGCCCACTCCTTGTCCGGCGTGGCGAAGGAGACCTCGCCGACGTCCTCGGTGAGGGCGAGCCGGTCGCGCACGAGCTGCTCGAGCGCGGCGTCGACGTTGCTGATGAACACGATGGGGGGAGGCCTCTGCTTCGACCGGAGGTGAGATCGTCCGAGCTCGGGTGCCGGCCGTGGCCGGCATGGACCGCCCAATCTAGTGCCGCACCGCGAGGATCCGCAGGTGGTCGGTCAGATCGGGGCCGTTTTCCGATTCCGCTGCAGGATCACGCCGACGTTCCTAGGATGCGAGGCGCCCCCAATGCACGCTGACCGGCGGAATCTCTCGCCGGCACTGACGCGTGCCTGAAATCAGGTGGAAGCCGATGCAGCTGTCGACCCCGCAGCGAGAAATCGCAGCGGACCCAGGATCCGTCTCCCGGATCCTGGTGAAGGTCGTCAACACGGGCACCATCATCGACGGACTGTCGGCCCGGCTGGTCGGTGCCGACGGTGCGGAGGTGCACGCCGAGCCGGAGATGCTGCCGCTCTTCCCGGAGGCGGAGGGCGAGTTCGAGCTCACCGTCCGCCTTCCGGAGGCCCAGCCGGCGGGCCGGCATCCGCTGACCGTCGAGGTGGTGTCCCACACCACCGGCGCCGTCCAGCACGCCGACGTCGACCTGGACGTGGCCGCGCGACCCCTGCTCGGTGTGGTCCGGGAGCCGCGGATGGTCCGGGCCCGCCGATCGGGCCGGTTCGTGATCGCGCTCACCAACCACGGCAACGTGCCGCTCGACGTCGTACTCTCCAGCACCCCGGGGGACGCCGGTACGACGCTCCGGCTGTCTCCCGGGTCGCTGCGCCTGGAGGCCGGCACCACCACCTCCGTGATGGCCGTGGTCCGCGGCCCGCGGATGATCACCGGATCCGAGGTCGACCGCACCGCCGGCATCGAGATCGTCGGCACCCCGGCAGGCGTCGCGATCGGTGCGGTGGTCGGGGCCGGGACGGTGACGGAGTCCGATCCGTCGCCGGCCGCGGACCCGGCGGTCGAGGGAGATCCCGCCCTCTCCCACAGCACCACGGTCCAACTGCGCCAGCGGCCGCTGATCAGCCGCGGGCTGCTCACCTTCTTGATCCTGGCGTCGGTGGTCGCGCTGTGGGCGGCGATCTTCCTCTTCGGCCTGATCAACGTCTTCGCGGGCGACCCGCTGACCAAGACCGCACCGGCCTCCTTCTTCGCCGCGGCGGCGGGCGCCGACGGCGACGGGGCGGACGGGAGCGGCGGTGGACCGGCGGACGCCCTGCCGAAGAGCGGGCTGCTGCCACCGGGGGTCGGCGGCCAGATCGGCGGCACCGTCACCGCGCGCAGCGACAACAGCGCGGTCGGCCGGATCCTGGTGGAGGCCTACCGGTCCGGACGGGACGGCCGGCTGGTCAAGGTCAGCTCGGGCGCGACGCAGAGCGACGGCAGCTACACGCTGGCCGGGCTGTTCCCGACGTCGTACCGGCTCAAGTTCTCGGCCAAGGGCTACGACACCGTCTGGTACGGCAGCCCCGCCAGCGGCGGCGAGGTCGGCGGCGGCGGGCAGTCCGCGCCCGGCGGCGGACGCGGCGGGGCGAAGGAGATCCCGGCCGAGGCGCAGGGCACCGTGGACGGCATCGACGTGGTCATCGGCGGACAGAACGGATCGATCTCCGGGACGGTCGACCCCGGCGACTCGCTCGTTCCGGTCGCCACGACCGTGTCGGCCCGACTGCTCAGCAGTGCCGCCGACGCGCCACCGGCGGCAACCACGACCACCGACGCCGCGGGCGGCTACGTGCTGACCGGCCTGCAGGCCCCGGGCGCCTACGAGCTCAGCTTCGTGGCGGCCGGCTATCGCCCGACGACGGTGACCCAGAAGCTCGCCGGCGGCGAGAACCGGATCCAGCCGACCGTCCTGCTGAGCGCCGGCGGCGGCCAGATCTCCGGTGTCGTGCGGGGAGGAGCCGGGCCGCTGGGCGGGGTCACCGTGAGCACGACCGTCGACGGCGAGGCGGTGTCGGTCATCACGCCGACCGTCGGAAGCGTCGGCACCTACGCGCTCCAGAACCTGCCGACACCGGGCACCTACGTCCTCACCTTCACGGCGGAGGGACACGGGAGCCGGACGGAGACCGTCGCGCTCGACCCGGGAGAGAGCCGGACCGGATTCGACCAGAAGCTCACCGCCGGCACCGGGAGCGTCAGCGGGGTCGTCCGCGGCTCCGACGGCGGGATCGGCGGTGTCACCGTCGTCGTCGGCGGGGCGGTCACCGCGGACGGGCGATCACCGGCCACGACCACACTGACCACGGGCAAGGTGGGCAGCTTCGCGTTCAGCGACCTGCCCGCTCCGGGGGACTACACGCTGACCGTCACCGCGCCGGGCTACGCCCCCGAGACCCGGCCGTTCAGCCTCTCGGCGGACGGACCGGCCGCGGCCGTCGACCTGCAGCTCACCACGGAGCTCGGCGACCTCAGGGGCAAGGTCACCCGACCCGGCGGCGGCCTGCTCGACGGCGTCATGGTGACGGTGAGCAGCGGGACCGAGACCTTCCGGACCACGTCCAGCGGCCGTGGCGGAGCGCTGCCGAACGGCGGCTACCTGTTCGCCGGACTGAAGCCCGGCTGGTACAGCGTCACCGCCACGATGCCGGGGTGGACCCAGCAGACCGGCCTGGTGCGGATCCGGGCCGGCCAGGACGCCGATCTGAACCTCGCACTCGAGGAGACGAGCTGACATGAGGGTCTCCGTCAGCCCGGCGCGGGTCGAGGTCTCGGCCGGGATCCCGCAGTCGATCGCGATCACGATCACCAACCCGGGCACCGTCATCGGCGGCTACTCCCTCCGGCTGCTCGGCGCCGACCCGTCGTGGGTCGAGCTCGAGGACGACCGGATCTCGCTCTTCCCCGACGAGTCCCGCACCCTGATCGCGACGGTGACCGTGCCGGCCGGACTGGCCGCGGGCGAGCGCCGGATGGCGGTCCAGGTGCGCGAGCTGACGCCGCCCGAGCGCAGCACGGTCGAGGAGTTCGTGCTGCTCGTGCCGGAGGCCCCGAGTACGCAGGTCCGGATCGACCCGGTCACGCTGACCGCCGGCCGCACCGGCCGGTTCAGCCTGCTGATCGACAACAACGGCAACACGCCGGCCCGCGGCTGGCTGGCGGGGCTCGACGCCGAGAGCGCGATGCACTACCGGTTCGACCCACCGGTGATCGACCTGGCGCCCGGCGAGCACGCCGTCGTGGACCTGCGGGCGCGCGGTCGCCGCCCGCTGATCGGGCAGCCGGTGGTGCGCGTCCTCGACGTCCACCTCGTCGAGGGCAGTCCGCCGGCGACCGCGGACCGCAACCAGGAGGCGCCGCGGCCGCCCGACCCGGAGCAGCGGCCCGCGACCACGGCCTCGATGGTGCAGACGGCGGTGCTGTCCCGCGGCCCGATCGGTCTGCTCGGCCTCCTCGCCGCCCTGACGGTCTTCGCGTTGGTGCTGACGATCGCGCTCTCCCGCCTGGTCGGTCAGTCGGCGGCCGACCGCAACCTCGCCCTCGAGATCGCCGCCGCGGACGGATCGGGGACGACGAGCGGCAACTCCGGCGTGGCGGGAACGGTGCGACTGCTGACGACCGGCCTCCCGGTCTCCGGCGTGGCGGTCAACGTCTACAGCGCCGAGGACCTGGTGACGCCACTGGCGTCCGATGCGACCGACGCCGAAGGGGCCTACCGGATCGACGGCCTGGCCGCCGGCGACTACAAGCTCGTCTTCCGCGGGGCGGGATTCGAGCCGCTGTGGTACCCGCAGTCCCTCGGCGTCGAGAACGCGGAGACGATCACCGTCGAGGCCGACCACCGGGTCGCCGGCCTCGACGTGGCCCTCGGGGGGACCCCGGCCACGATCAGCGGCACCGTGCTGGGCGAGGACATCGCGGATGCCACCGTCTCGTTGCGCACCCCCGACACGGCACCCGTCGCCGCACCGGGCGCTCCTGCCGCGGCGGGATCGGTGACGGGCACCGGCGGCGCGACGGTCGACACCGCCCCGGTCGCGGCCGACGGCACCTTCACCTTCGCCAACGTGCCGTCGCCGAGCGTCTACGACCTGGTGGTGACCAAGAAGGGGTACGCCACCTCGACCCAGCGCGTCGACGTCGCGGCGGGGGAGGCGCGCGAGGGCGTCGAGATCAACCTGATCCGGGGCAACGGGATCATCAGCGGCAGCGTGACGTCGAACGGGAAGCCGATCGACGGGGTGACGATCACCGCCACGTCGGGAGAGTCCTCCTCGTCGACCGTCTCGCTGAGCAGCGGCGACGTCGGCAGCTTCACGTTGCGCCGCCTGCCCACCCCCGGCGTCTACACGCTGGTCGCGAGCAAGGAGGGCTACGCGTCGCAGACCCTGAGCCTCACCCTCGCGGACGGCCAGGAGCTGACCGGTGTGGCCCTCAGCCTCGGCGCCTCCTCCGGGAGCCTGAGCGGCCGCGCGCTGCTCAGCGGTGGCGGCCCGGCCGCGGGCGTCACGGTCACCATCACCGACGGGGTGCGGACCGTGGAGACAGCGACCCAGAGCTCGGGGAAGGTGGGCAACTGGAAGGTCTCCGGCCTCGACCTGCCCGGCACTTACACGGTCACGTTCTCCCGCTCGGACCTGGCCGCGCAGACCGTGTCGGTCACCCTCGACCAGGTCGGCACGATCACGCCGTCCTCGATCGGCGCCACCGTCACCTCCAACGGCATCGAGACCGTGATGAAGTCGTCCACGACCGTGCTCGAGGGGCGGGTCACCCAGCCGGCCCTCGACAACGTGGTGCGGCCGGTCGGCGAGGTGACGGTCGAGCTGAGCTCCGGCTCGTCGACCTATCGGGTGACCACGGCCTCGGTCCCGTCGGACCAGCGCGGTCGCTACCGGGTCGAGGGCCTGCCGCCCGGCACCTACACCGTCAGCGTGAGCCGAGCGGGGGTCCGCCCCACCTCGACGATCCTCCAGCTCGCGGCGGGGGACACCCGCGACTACAGCCCCGAGCTCGCCAAGGCGGCGTCGTTGAGCGGATCCGTCACCGTCGCCGACTCGGGGGCGCCGGTGGGTGGCGGCTACCTCGTCGAGCTGTACCGCGCCGGCAGCTATCCCGGCTCCGTCTACCGGACCACCCGGACCGACGCGGCGGGCAACTACCAGTTCGCCGACGTCGACGCTCCGGAGGTGTACGTCGTCCAGGTACGCCGGACCCAGGGCGCCGCGCCGATCGGCTCGGGCAACGCGACCGTCGCAGCCAGCCAGCAGGCCACCAGGAACGTGAGTGTGACGCCATGAGCATGCCGCCGATCGAGCCCCCGCTGCCGCCGGGGGTCCTGGTCCCGGAGCTGGTCCGGACCGCCGCCGGCACGGCGGCCACGCTCACCGCGGTCGTCACCAACACCGTCGGCGAGCCACGGAGCTACACGCTGATGACGGTGGGCGTGGACCCGTCGTGGCTGCCCGGGCCGATCCGCACCGGAGTGGTCGCCCCGGGCGCGTCGGAGACCCTCGAGGTCCGGCTCACGCCGACGGCCGGAACGCTGCCGGCCCGCTACCCCGTGGCGGTGACCGTCCAGGCCCTGATCCCCGGGACGAACCGTCCCGCACCGGAGCCGACCGCGATCGGGGAGGTGACCCTGGTGGTCAACCCCCGCGCGCAGTTCCAGCTCGAGGTCACCCCCGAGCGGTCCTCGCTGATCCGGCGGCAGCGGCTGAGCGTCGTGCTCCGCAACGGCAGCACCGTCGACACCACCACCGAGCTGCAGGGCAGCGCGACCCCAGGGCTGGAGGTCCGTCTCAAGCGCCAGGTCGTGACCATCGCCGCGGGCGAGGAGGTCCAGGTCCCGGGGCGGCTGATCGTGACCCGGCCGCGACCGTTCGGTGGCACCAGCCAGCACTCCTGGACGGTCACGGCGACCACGGCCGAGGTCGTACGCAGGGCCCGGGGCATCGCCCAGCAACGCGCCGTCCTCGGCACCGCATGGCTTCGCGCCGCCGCGCTGCTGGCCGTCGTCGGCGTCTGGATCACGGCGGCGGTGGTCTTCATCCCGCCGCTCGCCGACCGATTCGGGTCCGATCCGGAGGACTCGGCCGTCGCCGGATCCGCCGGAGACGGCGCGCAGGGCGACGGCGGCTCCGGAGAGGACGGGAGCGACGCGGCCGGCGGATCGGGATCGGGCGGCAAGGGCCGGGTCAAGGTGGTCCGGGCCGAGTCGCCCGCCACGCCGAAGGGCCTGCAGCTCAACGGCACGGTCAGCGCCGAGGACCCGTCGGGCGTGACGGTGACCCTCGCGCCGACCTCCCTGGTCGACGAGGAGGCCGTCGGCGCCTCCGACGCCGTCCGTCCGGCCGCCTACGGCAAGACGCCGCAGTCGGCCGTGCTCCTGCAGGTGCCGGGGGAGGTGCCCCGTCCCCGCACCGCCACGACGACCGAGGACGGCACCTGGTCCTTCCCCGACGTGACCTCGCCCGGCTACTACCTGGTGACGTTCAGCAAGCCGGGCTACGACCCCCAGAGCTTCGTCGTCGACGCGGCCACCGCCGATCCGACGAAGCCGATGGAGGTCGACCTCCAGCCCGGCGACGGCAACCTGTCCGGCACGGTCCGCGGTCCGGACGGCCCGGTCGGAGCGGCGACGGTCACCATCAGCGACGGCACCAGCACCCTGACCACGAGCAGCGCCTCCCGCAAGAAGGTCGGCGGCTGGTCGGTCTCCGGGCTGCACACCCCGGGCAGCTACCTGGTGCAGGTCACCAGCTTCGGGCTGGGCACCGAGTCCCGGCTGGTGACGCTGGACGCGGGCGGCACCGCCACGGCCGACGTACGCCTGGTCCCCGGCGTGGCCGCGCTGACCGGCACGGTCGAGGGTCTCGAGTCGGGCGGTGACCTCGGCGGGATCGGTGGGGTGACCGTGACCGCGACCGACGAGCAGGGCGTGCAGCGCGTCGCCACCACCGTGACCACCCAGGAGCTGGCCGGTCGCTACCAGCTGCCCGACCTGCCCGCGCCGGGGACCTACATCGTCACCTTCTCGGCCGACGGCTATCAGGACCAGACCAGCCGCGTCGACCTCCGCCGGGGCCAGTCCCGGGCCAAGCTCGACGCCGAACTGGTCTTGAGCAGCGGAGTGGTCGCCGGCGTCGTCAGCGAGATTCCCAGCGGCGATCGGGTCGTCGGCGCCGGGATGACGCTGAGCAACGCCGAGTTCGCCTACAAGACGACCACCACGGCCGACAACGCGGCTCCGGGGCAACAGGCCGGCGCCTTCCGCTTCAACGGCGTCGAGCCCGGCACCTACCAGCTGACCACCGAGTACTTCGAGTTCGGGCCGCACGTGCTCACGGTGCAGGTGCGCGCCGGGCAGACGGTCACGGTGAGCCCCGAGATCGAGCGCCTGCCCGGCGGCGTGCTGCCGGCGACCTCCACGATCCGCGGCGGTGCGGTCGACCTCTACAGCGGCGACCCGATCGACTGCACCGCGGCCGATCCGTGCCACGCCACCACCACCGACCAGAACGGCGACGAGATCACCGTGCCCTTCGCCGGCGACGAGGAGTACATCCTCCCGGCCACGGGCGGCCCGGGTCTCGAGCCGGGTCTCTACTCGGTGCTGGTCTCCGCCCCGGGATACGAGAGCGCCATCGTCCGGGTCCAGCTGCCGCTGGGGACCACGGCGATCGCGCCGACGGCCGAGCTGACCAAGCTCCCGGTGATCTCCGGCACCCTGCGCGTGGCCAGCGGGGTGCCCGCGACCGACAACCGCACCTGCATCTGGGCGAGCCCCGACGGCGACCCGCAACCGACCGCAAGCTGCGCGGCCGCGATCGCCGACGGCAGCTGCCTGGCCCCGGGGGAGCCCCGGGGGATCCTGGACGAGGCCACGACGGTCTGCGAGTGGGTCGAGGACCTCGACCCCTACGAGCTCGAGGTGCCGCGGGCGGGGCCGTGGCTGATGACCGCCCGGATGACCGACGGCACCTACGCCCCGTTGACCGGTGTGCGGGTCAATCTCGCCCCTGGGTCGACCACGATCCAGAACCTGGAGTTCATCCGGCTGGCCGAGATCCAGGTGATCCCGCAGGCGCTCGACGGCACCGGGGCGATCCAGCCCTTCGGCGGTGCCGACGTCACCATCGCGCCGATCCTGACGGGCGGCGGCACCGGCCCCGCCACCAGCGGGACGTACGGCGCCGACGGGCGGGTCCACTTCACCTCGCTGGCGCCCGGCGGCTACCGGCTCACCGCCTCCGCCACGGGGCGGCGTACCGACACGGGCGACGTCTACGTCCTGGACAACCAGGTCGCGGTCGTCTATCTCACCCTGGGCCGCAGTCCCGGCCTGTTCACCGCCCAGGTCGTCACGGACGGCAACCAGCAGGTCGACGGCGCCCGGGTGGAGATCACCGCGCCCGGCAGCTACGACGGCAGCACGCCCCAGCACGTCACCGCGACCGCGACCAGCGACACCGGTGACGGCTGCGTCGCCTTCCACGACCCGGCGACCGCCGTCGTGGCCCAGGGCGCCTGCGACGCGACCTACAGCGCGACCGCGCTGACCGAGGCGGACTTCGCCTCGGACTACGCGCAGCGGATCCGGGTCACCAAGACCGGGTACGAGGAGCTGGTCGTCACCGACAAGAAGATGCAGTCGGTGATGACGCTGAACCTCGCGCCGTCCCCGGTGGCGTTCAGCTCCCGCATCACGACCGAGGGGACGGCGCCGTCGTACCCCGACGTGACCTTCGCGGTGACCTCCACGACGACCCCGGTCGGCACGGTGACCGTCACCGCCAACGGCAGCGGTGACCTGCAGTGGGAGGACTCGCGCTACGCGGCCGGCTCGATCCGCCCCGGCACCTACACCCTGACCGCGACGAAGGGCGACTACGTCAGCGACCCGGTCACGTTCACCTGCCAGGTGGCGACGCCGTGCGCTCCGGACGGCCCGGTCCTGCGCCAGCTCGGCACGCTGCGGGTCGAGGCGCTCGGGCTCGACCAGGCGGGCTCTCCGCAGCCGGCCGACAACGTGATCGTCACACTGCTGCGCGGCACGCAGCCGGTGAGCACGAAGACGTCGCCGACCGACGGCAACGCGGTGACCTTCACCGACCTGCGGCCCGGTCCGACCGACTACACCGTGCGTGTGCAGGCGGCCGGCTACGCCTTCGGCTCGGGGACCCTGAGCTGCACCGTCGGCGCGGACCCGGCGGTGTCGTCGCAGATCACGATCGTTCCCGGCACCCAGACCGCCTGCGACGCGACCCTCGACCCGATGGCCCGGATCGACGGTGCGGTCGAGGGCGTCCTCGCCGCCGCGCCGGTGACCGACCCGGACGTCGACGTGCGCAGCCTGGCCGGGGCGGGCGTCACGGCGACGCGGTGCATCGACTGGCTGCCGGCAGGTCCGGCGGCACAGGCGGACTACTGCACGGCGCTCGGATCGGTCCGCTTCCCGGCGACGACCGGTGCCGACGGCCGGTTCAGTCTGTCCGGCACCAACCAGGTCGAGGGCATCGCCGACGGCGTCTGGCTGCTGACGGCACAGCAGCCCGGCTGGCGGACCGTGAAGCCCGGCAGTGCGCCGTCCGCGGCCCTCGCCGGCACCGTGGTGCGGGTCGTCGACGGGGTCGACGCGACGACCACCGTGCGACTGCACGTGATCCCCGTCGACTTCACGGTCGATGTGAAGGACCAGAACCAGACAGCGCTGACCGGTGCCACCGTCCAGCTGCTGCGGGGGACGACCACCGTCGCCACCGCGGCCGCGGTCGGCGGGACCGCCGGCAGGTACCGCTTCACCGATGCGATCCCCGGCAACTACACCCTGCAGGTGTCGGGCAGCGGCGTCGTCGTCTCGACGGCCCAGGTCGAGATCAAGACGGGCCTCAGCGGCCAGACCTTCGCGATGGCGGTGAGCCGGGCCGCCAACAGCCTGAGCGGCACGGTGACCTCGGTGGACGCGCAGAGCGGTCTGTCCGGGGTCACGGTGACCCTGCACGCCTGCACCGGCGGCACCTGCGCGTCCACGGTCGCGTCCGGAACCGACGGCCTGCCGTTGCAGACCACGACCGCGGCCAACGGCACCTTCCTGTTCCGGACCGTGCCCAACGGCAGCTACCAGGCCCGGTTCCAGAAGCGGAAGTACGAGGACCTGGTCGGTGACTCCTACACCTTCGACCACACCGTCGGCGCGCTGCCCACCTTCCAGGTGACCATGGTCCGGGTCCTGCGGGCCGCGCGGGTCGACCTGGTCACCTCGCCGAGCGGCACCGCCCTCACCGGCGCGACCGTGCTGCTGAGGTCGACCGAGACCGGCGTCGCACCCCTGGGACCTCAGACGGTCAGCGGGACCTCCGTGTCCTTCGCCCAGGTGCCGTACGGCTGCTGGAACATCGAGCTGACCCTGCCGAGCGGGCACTTCGGGCAGGTGAACCTGCCCGGCAAGGACTCCCTGGCCAACGACTGCCAGGGCCACGTGGTGGTGCGCACCAACGGCGCCGAGATCTCCGCCTCGGTCACGGTCGTGGAGACGCCGGTGACCATCACCGTCGCCGGCACCCCGATCGCGGGCCACAGTGCGCCCGCGTCGGCGACGGTCGCGATCTCCGGCCTCACGCTCCCCGACGACCAGGTCGTGGTCGGCAGCACCGGGGGACTGGTGGTCCATCTGCCGCCGGGAAGCCACACGATCACCGCCTCCGCGCAGCCCTCGACATTCTGGCCGTCGGTCAGCCAGAGTGTCTCGATCACCGCCGGCGACGCGGCCAGGTCCGTCGCCCTGACGCTCACGGAGGGCACCGGAGCGCTCGTCGTGCGCACCCGGTTGGACGGGACCTCGACGGCCGTCGCGGGCACCATCACCATCGCGCCGGGGACGGGCCAGAGCGCGAGCGTGCCGGCGGCCTACGCCACGGGCGTGGCCACCACGGGGGAGCTCGGGCTCGACCTGCCGGCCGGGAAGTGGCACGTCACCGCCACCACGACCGACGGACGCACGGTGACCGAGCAGGACGTGTCCGTCGCCGCCGCCACCCAGAGCGTGACGCTGAACCTCCCGCTCCCGCCGACGACTCCCTGACGCCGACCCGGCGCAGACTGAACGGGAACCC
Organism: Nocardioides carbamazepini; assembly: GCF_024614185.1. Classification (GTDB taxonomy): domain Bacteria; phylum Actinomycetota; class Actinomycetes; order Propionibacteriales; family Nocardioidaceae; genus Nocardioides; species Nocardioides carbamazepini. Next base: position 518,546 of record NZ_JAHTLF010000013.1, on the reverse strand, counting down.
CCGCCGACCCGGCGCAGAGTGAATCGGAACCCCCGCCGAGCCGGCGGAGATTGAGCCGGGACTCGCGCCGAGCCGGCGCAGAAGTGCCCGCAGTGCGCCCGTACGACGGCTCCGATAGCGCTGCCCGAGGCCGATCTACAAATTTGCATGTTCTCGGCGTGTCGAGTGGAAATTACACGTTTGTAGTTACTCACGATCCCTTCACAGACGCGTGTGACGCATGTGAAAGTTGCTACTCGTGTGACACCTTCCCCGCACGCACGTCTGGAGCAGAGCCATGTCGCCGTACCCCACGGAGATCCCCGAACGCACGCGCCGAGGCCGGTTCGTGACGCTGTGTCAGCAGGCGCTGGCGCTGGCCGTCGTCGTCGCCGTCCTCACCCCGGCGGCCCGGACCGTCACGATGGAGGTCCGCCCCGCCGAGCCGGGCGCTGCCGACCCCGGCGCGGTCGCCCTGCAGGCGGCCACCACGCCGGTGACGGTGCCGACCGACGTCGTCGACGCCACGGTCACGGAGTACCCGCTCACCACGTCCCCCGCGGGCGTCAGCGGCCGGGTCGCACTGCGCGGCAGCGTGAAGCCGCTCGCCGACGGAGGCGACGAGGTCACCAGCGATGCCCTGCCGGTCGCCGGCTTCGGCACGGTGGGCGTGACCTGGGCGCACGGCAGCGAGATCGCCGAGGAGGCGATCACCGTCAACGTGCGCACCCGCACCGGCGACGCGTGGAGCGACTGGACCGCGGCGGAGTATCACGACGAGCACGGCCCCGACCCGGCCAGTGCCGAGGGTCAGCGCTCGCGTCCCGGCACGGAGGCCGTCCTGGTCGGCGACGTCGACGAGGTCCAGGTGCAGGTCGAGACGACCGCGGACGCCCCGGCGGACCTGAAGGTCGCCGTCATCGACCCCGGTACGCCGGCCGCCACCGCCGAGGAGTCGCCGGCGATCCAGACGACCGGCTCCGGGGCCACGACCCGCAGCACCGCCGAGGTGACGGAGGGAGCCGAGGGCGCCGAGGGCGCGATCGCGATGCAGGCCGCCACGACCGGTCCGCCACAGCCCCAGATCTACTCCCGGGCGCAGTGGGGCGCTCCGGAGGACGCGAGCTACAAGCCCAAGTACGGCACCGTCAGCGCCGGCTTCGTCCACCACACGGTGAATGCCAACGACTACCAGCCGGAGGACGTTCCGGCGATCCTCCGTGGCATCTGGAAGTACCACGTCAAGACCCGCGGCTGGGCGGACATCGGCTACAACTTCCTCGTCGACCGGTTCGGCCGGATCTGGGAGGGCCGGGCCGGCGGCGTGGACAAGGCTGTCGTCGGCGCCCACACCCTCGGCTACAACGACTACTCCTTCGCCATGTCGGCCATCGGCAACTTCGAGACCGCGCAGCCGTCGCCTGAGGTGATCAACGCCTACGGCGCCCTGTTCGCCTGGAAGCTCTCGCTGAGCGGGGTGGACCCGGCCTCACCGAGCCAGAAGGTCGGCTCGAAGTACTTCGCCGCGATCAGCGGCCACAAGGACGCCGGGAAGACCGCCTGCCCGGGCAAGTACCTGTACGCGCAGATCCCGGCGATCCGGGCGATCGCGAGCCAGGCGCAGCAGGGCGCGCTGCTCGGTCAGCTGAACGGCAGCTACATCGGCTCGCCGAACCCCGACATCGTCGTACGCAGCGAGAAGTCCGGGCGCCTGGTCCTGCACGACATCGACAAGGTCGACGGCACGTGGCGCATCGCCGCGACGGTCAAGACGAACGTCGAGGCGCCCTGGGCCAAGCAGCTGCTCCGCGTCGGTGACTGGGACGGCGACGGCCTCAACGACATCATGGCGATCCGCAAGAGCGACAAGGCGCCGGTGCTGTTCCGCGGCATGGGCGGAGGCAACTTCCACCCCGCGCAGGTCCTGCCCAGCAGCTTTCGCGGCGTGAAGATGCTGGCGGCGGTGGGCGATGTCACCGGTGACGGCCTGCCGGACCTGGTCGGCCAGCCCAAGGGCGATGTGATGCGCGTGTACCCGGGCCAGGGCCTGACCGGCTTCCAGGCGAGCGTGCCCGCGACGGGCCAGGTGGCCGGCAAGAAGCTGGTCCCCATCGGCCGGTGGAACAAGGACAGTGCGCCCGACGCCCTGGTCCGCAACGGCTCCGCACTGACGCTCTACAGCCGGATCCTCCCGGGCGCCTGGGCGCCGGGCAAGGCGATGAAGTCCACCGCGAGCGGCTACGACTGGGTGATCGGCCTGGGCCCGATGGCCACGAATGGGACCAATGTCCTCGTGCTGCGGAACAAGGCGACACGGGCGGTGTACCTGGTGCCGAAGGCGAAGGCCAAGAAGCTGGGTACGCCGATCCTGCTCAAGAAGCGGAAGAAGTTCGACCTCGCGGGCTAGCCCGCCTCACCGATCCGTCCTGGTCGTTCAGGCGGGGAAGCGGGCCGTGGCGTGCTCGGCGACGTACGTCGCCTCGAGTCGCTCCGGCTCGGCCCGGGCGACCAGGACGAGTGAACCGCCCGACAGGAGCGGTTCGCAGAGGATCGCCGGCTCCATGACGGGGTCGGCGACCGTGAGCAGGCGGCCGGCACCGACCAGACCGGTGCCGGCCGCCTCGCTCCCCATCGGGGCCGGGGTGAGGGATCGGCCGGCCGTCTCGATCGCGAGCTCGTCGGGCTGCGGCGGGTCCCAGGCCTGGAAGGCGTCGGGCTGGGACCAGATGTCGACGCCGACATCGGTCACGCCGGCCGGCACGGGCTCGGCGAACCGGACGCCCAGCGGCAGCAGCGCGCAGGCCAGGACCGCCAGCTCGGCGGCGCGCCCGGACCAGTCGGGCAGCGAGTCGGGGCCGCAGGCGACCGCGACGAGATCGGCGTCGTCGGGCGCCGCGACCGTGAGTCCGCAGTTCCACGCGGCGCCGAGGAAGACCGTTCCCAGCCAGTGCGGCGGCAGGTCGAGGGCGATCCGGTCGCCCCGCTCGAGACCGAGCTCGTCGACGAGCAGCGAGCTCGCCTTCGCCACCCAGTTCGCCCACGTCGTCACGGACAGCTCGACCCGCTCGCCGGTCGCGTGGTCGTAGAAGGTCACCAGCGGCTGTCCGGGGTCGGTGCGCAGGCGGGCCGCCAGGACGGCGGGGAAGGTGGTCGGCGTCGTCACCCCCCGAGCCTAGGACCGGGGATCACGAGTGAGGCCGTAGGGTGCGGCGCATGGTTGACGAGATCCCCGGCTTCTGGGCCGTGGTCCCTGCCGGCGGCGCCGGGACCCGGCTCTGGCCGCTGTCCCGCTCGCGCTCGCCGAAGTTCCTGCACGACCTCACGGGCGCCGGGGAGTCACTGCTCGAGCAGACCCGGGCCAGGCTCGCCCCCCTGGTGGGGGACCGGCTGCTGGTGGTCACCGGCGAGGCGCACCGTACGGCGGTCCGCGGCCAGCTCGCGATGCTCCCCGAGGACGCCGTCGTCGCCGAGCCGTCGGCCCGTGACTCGATGGCCGCGATCGGCCTCGCCGCGGCCCTGCTCGAGAAGCGGGGTGCCGAGGTGATGGGGTCGTTCGCCGCCGACCACGTGATCACCGACCCGGGTGGATTCGCGGCCGCCGTCGCCGACGCCGTGGCCGCGGCGCGGGACGGCTGGCTGGTCACCATCGGCATCGAGCCGACCTTCGCCTCGGCCGCCTTCGGCTACATCCGCCAGGGCGAGGAGCTGCCCGGCCATCCCACGGCACGCAAGGTTGCCGAGTTCGTGGAGAAGCCCTCCGTGCCGGTGGCCGAGGAGTACCTCGCGACCGGCCACTACCGCTGGAACGCCGGCATGTTCGTCGTACGACCCTCGGTCCTGCTCGACCTGCTCGCCGAGCAGGACGCCGGCTTCGCCGCCACCCTGCGCGCCATCGCGGCCGAGCCAGACCGGCTCCCCGAGCTGTGGGAGGCCCTGCCGCGGATCGCGATCGACCACGCCGTGGCGGAGCCTGCGGCCGCGGCCGGGCGGGTCGTCACCATCCCGGGCGGGTTCGGCTGGGACGACATCGGCGACTTCGACTCGCTCGCCACGCTGCTCGGCGACGACGACGCCTGCAGCGTCCTCGGCGACGCCGGGCTCACCCAGCTGATCGGCGCCAGCGGCATCGTCGTACCCGGCTCCGGGCGGACGGTCGCCGTCATCGGACTCGACGACGTGGTCGTCGTCGACACCCCTGACGCGTTGCTCGTGACCACCCGCGCCCGGGCGCAGGAGGTCAAGAAGGTCGTGGCCGCACTCAAGGAGCAGGGCCGCCACGATCTGGTCTGATGGCGCGAGCGACGCGCTCGATGGCGCGAGCGCGTCGCTCGTTCCTCGCGCCGCGCTGCCGCGCACGCGGTCGAGTTCCGTAGGTCCTGCGTTCGCGTGGCGGCATACGTCCGGCACGGCGGAAAGCACCGGTCTCGTCGGCTCCGGTCGCTCGTTCCTCGCTCCCTGCGCCTCCTCGCCCGGCGTTCCCGCCGTGGCCTCGGTGACGCCCGATGGCGCGAGCGCCTGAATGTCGGGCCGGTCGTCGTGGAAAGCGAAGGCGACGGAGTGTAGGGAGCGACGAAGGAGCGACCGGAGCGGAGGAGCCGAGCTTTCCTCGAGCCGGCGGGTGGCCGCCAGACGGACTCAACCGGCTACGGAAGCCAACTGCGTGCGCGGCAGCGCGGCGGAGCGAAGCGACGACGCGCTCGCGCCATCAACTCAGTACGCGTAGGGCTCGGGCGCGTCCGTGAACGGGTACTTGTCCATGAAGGACTCGAGTGCGTCACCGCTGACCTCGGAGCAGTACTGCCAGGCGCCGTACTGCTTCTCGGTGTCCCGGTCGACCCGCCAGTGGGTGAGGGCGACGTGCTGGCCCTCGGGGAAGGCCTTGCCCGTCTCCTTGATGTCGGCCTTGGTCCAGGGCGCGACCTTGAACTTCAACCGCTGGTTGGTGTCGTTGGCGTCCATGATCTTGGCGATGGCGCGCATGGCCGAGATCTGCTCGGAGTCGTCGGCGGCGGTGGCGTCGTACCAGAGGATCGTGTAGCCGTGCTCGCTGTTGTGGATCAGCTGCTCGAGCTCGGGGCGGGAGTCCGTGGTGTAGAAGCGGTCGCCGATCGGCGCGGGGGCGATGCCGGCGACGTTCCAGTGCGGACCGAACGCGGGCGGGCCGTCGGTGTAGTCGACCTGCTGCCCCTCGGGGACGTGGTCGCCACTGCCGGTCGCCTCCTTCTCGGTGATGTCACCGCAGACGCTGGCCGCGGCGCCGATCTCGGCGACGCTCTTGCCCTTCCACTTCCGGTCGTTGACGATGTCGCGGGCCTTCGGGTAGAGAGCGGCCCCGATGATCACCAGGGCGACCACGACGCACACGCCCACGATGGCCATGCCCTGGCGGCTGTCGGCGCGCTTCTGCTTCCGCCGGACGTCGTCGATGACTTGGCGGCGCTCCGACTTCTCGGACTTGCTGGACTTGGCCACTGCGGGTACCTCGTCTTGGTCGTGAGGGGGCAGGCGTGAGCGCGCCCCGTGCGGCGAACGCGGGAAGTCTACGGAGTCGCCGGTCGAAACCGCAGGTCGGTGTCGAGATCTCCTGTCTCCACGCTCTCCCAGCCGTGGGCGAAGGCGACGATGTCGGCCGCCGCGCGTCGCTCTCTCCGGGTGCGTACGTCGACCGGAGTCGCCGCCTGCGCCGCGATCCCCGCGCGGCTCAGCGCAGCGACGAACTCGTCGGCGCCGACCGCGCTGCCGAACGGTGCGCGTGCGGCCGGTCGGGAGGCCACGGCCTGGATCACGGCCTCGCGGGCGCCGTACCCGAACAGGTCGGCGCCGTCGGCGCGGATGAGGGCCCGCGCGCCGGGGCCATCGGTGCCGGGTGCGAGGACGAGGTCGGCGCGGCCGCGCAGGACGGCGCACGGCCGGGAGCCGAGCTTGCCCTGGGCGAGCTCGACGGCCGAGGCGATCTCGTCGGCGACGGCGGGGGCGGTGACCGCCAGCTCGTTGCCGTGGGCGTCGACCCGGCCGGTGAAGGACTCGAGGACGGTCAGGCCGGCGGCGCCGATGGCGATGTCGGTCTGGCCCTCGCGCCAGGCCCGGCCGGCGGTGTCGGTGATGACGACCCCGACGTTGACGCCGCGCCGCTCGGCCACCGCGGCACGCAGGCGGCGGGCGGACGCGTCGGGGTCGATCGGCAGCAGCACCACGGAGCCCTGCTCGACGTTGGAGGCGTCGACGCCGGCGGCGGCCATGGTCAGGCCGAGCCGGTTGCGCACGATCCGGGTCGGGCCGCGCCGGGCGACGAGCCGGTCGGTCTCGGCGTCGATCCAGGCCTCGCGGTCGCCGTCCTCGATCCGTCCCTCGGCCTTGCTGACGACCTTGCTGGTGACGACGAGGACGTCGCCGTCGACCAGGTCGTCGGGCCCGAGGGCGCCGAGCAGGGCGGCGGCGAGGTCGTCGCCGGGCCGGATCTCGGGGACGCCCTCGGGCGCGCGCACCGTCAGCGACATCAGCACACCAGCTCGATCGCCGCGGCGGCCATCGCGGCCGTGGCGTCGTGGTCGGTCATCATCAGGGGTACGGCGGCCGCGCGGATGCCCGCCGCCTCGAGCCGGGCGACCTGGGCGGCGTCCCGCTCGTCGACGAGCCAGCCGTCGAGCACGCCGCCGGCCGCGCGGGCGCCGTAGTTGAGGCCGACGCCGGCGGCACTGACCTCGACGCCGATCGAGGTCAGCATCTGCTCGGCCATGCCGCGCACGTGGGTGTCGCCGACGATGGGGGAGAGGCCGACGACCTTCGCCTCGGTGGACCGCACCGCGTCCCGGATGCCGGGCACGCCGAGGATGGTGCCGACCGACACGACCGGGTTCGAGGGCGGCAGCAGCACGAGGTCGGCGCCGGTGATCGCCTCGACCACCCCGGGGGCGGGGGTGGTCTCGTCCATCCCGACGAAGACGACCTGCTCGGCGGGCACCTCGGCGCGCAGCCGCACCCAGTACTCCTGGAAGTGCACGACCCGCCGTCCGCTGGGGGAGTCGGGGTCCGCGACGGCGACGTGGGTCTCGACCCGGTCGTCGGTCATCGGCAGGAGGCTCAGCGTGTCGCCGTACGCCGGGGTGAGCCAGCGTCGGCACAGCGCCTGGGTCACCTGGGAGAGCGGGTACCCGGCGTCGAGCATCTGGGTACGCACCAGGTGGGTGGCGATGTCCCGGTCGCCGAGACCGAACCAGGTGGGCTCCACGCCGTACGCCGCCAGCTCCTCCTTGGCGCTCCACGTCTCCGCTCGACGTCCCCAGCCCCGCTCGGGGTCGATCCCGTCGCCGAGGGTGTACATCACCGTGTCGAGATCGGGGCAGACCTTGAGGCCGTGGATCCACCAGTCGTCCGCGTTGTTGGCGATGACCGTCACGTGGGCGTCCGTGGCCACACCGGGTAGGGTTCCGGTGGCGATGCCGTGGAGCAGGCCCTGCAGGAACCGGGCTCCGCCCATGCCGCCCGAGAGGACGGTCAGCTGGCGGAGCGGTCCGCCGATGGGTCCAGCGGTTGTCGCGTCAGGTGTCGATTCCACGGGGGACAACTGTGCCCTGCCCGAGAGCGGCAGGATGCACGGGGTTGCCTATAGCAGATTCGACCTTGACTCTTTGGGTATGACACGTATGTAATTCCAATGGTGTCGTTCGGGGCACCGGGTCGAGTCGTAAGGGGCGAAATCGTGAGGGAACTGTTCCTGGTCGAAGCAGATTCCGACGAGCTGGGGTGGCAGGAGCGTGCGTTGTGCGCCCAGACGGACCCCGAGGCGTTCTTCCCTGAGAAGGGAGGATCGACGCGCGAGGCCAAGAAGGTCTGTCAGACCTGCGAGGTGCGCGCCGAATGCCTCGAGGCCGCGCTGGGCAATGACGAGCGCTTCGGCATCTGGGGCGGTATGTCGGAACGTGAGCGTCGCAAGCTGAAGAAGCGCGCCGTTTGAGCTGACCTGCCCAGCTCGCGCGCGACTCCGGCTCGCGCTGACGGTTCGCCCCCTTCGGGCCGTCGGTCGTAGGGTCTGACCTCGTGTCGCAACAACCCGAGGTGGCTGTCCTCCTGGTCAGCCACGACGGCAGCTCCTGGCTGCCGGCGGTCCTCGACGGCCTGCTCGCGCAGACCGCGCCCCCTACGCGGGTCGTGGCCGTCGACACCGGGAGCTCGGACGGCAGCGCCGAGCTGGTCCGGGTCGCCCTCGCGGATCGACTGCCCCTCGAGCAGCGCTCCCTGCCCCGGGACGCCGGGTTCCCCGATGCCGTCGCCGACGGCCTGCTCGCGCTGTCCGCGTCGACGGGGAGTGGTGCCGCACCCGAGTGGGTGTGGATCCTGCACGACGACGCGAGTCCCGCGCCCGACGCGCTGGCCGCACTTCTCGACGCCGCCGCGCAGCGGCCCGAGGCCGACATCCTCGGCCCCAAGCTGCGTGAGTGGCCCTCGCTGCGCCGCCTGCTCGAGCTGGGCGTCACCATCAGCGGCACCGGCCGGCGCGAGACCGGCCTGGAGCGCGGCGAGTACGACCAGGGCCAGCACGACGAGGTCCGTGAGGTGCTGGCGGTCAACTCCGCGGGCATGCTCGTGCGCCGCGAGGTGCTCGAGGAGCTCGGCGGCTTCGACCCCGCCCTGCCGATCTTCGGCAACGACATCGACCTCGGTTGGCGCGCCGCCGCGGCCGGCCGGACCACCATCGTGGTCCCGTCCGCCGTCGTCTTCCACGCCGAGGCCGCGCACCGCGGCGTGCGACGCACGCCGCTGACCGGGCGACACACCCACTTCCAGGAGCGCCGCGCCGCGCTCTTCACCCTGCTCGCCAACGCCCGCGGCGCCACCCTTCCCCTGCAGGCGCTGCGGCTCACCGTCGGCTCCCTGCTGCGCGTGCTCGGCCTGCTCTGCGTCCGGGCCGTCGGCGAGGCGCTCGACGAGCTGGCCGCGCTGATCTCGGTCCTGCGCCGTCCCGGCGCCCTCCGCGCCGCCCGGCGCGCGCGCCGCGCGGCGGGCGGAGGCGGCGTGGACCGGTCCCGGGTACGCCGCCTGCTGGCGCCCTGGTGGGTGCCCTACCGACACGGCCTCGACTTCGTCTCCGACCTCGTCGCGGCCGCGACCAACCAGGCCGCCGATGTCGCCGATCGCCGACGGGTCGCCGCCGCCGAGCGGGACGCCGCCGCCGGTCCGCCGCCGGCCCGCCACCGTGACGAGGACGAGGAGTTCGCCGACACCGGCATCGTGGTGCGCTTCCTCACCAACCCCGTCGCCGTGGCGACCGCGGTCACGGTCGTCGCGCTGCTCGTCGGCGTCCGCGACGTGGTCGGCGGCATCGCCGGCGGCGCCCTCTCGCCCGCTCCCGCGAGCGTCGGCGACTGGTGGGCGCTGCACCTGGAGGGCCGCCATCCGATCGGCTTCGGCAGCGACATCCCGGCGCCGGCGTACGTCCTGCCGCTCGCCCTTCTCGGCCTGCCGTTCGGCCCCTCGCTCCTCCTGTCCGTCCTGATGGCCCTCGCCGCGCCGCTGGGCCTGTGGGGCGCCTGGCGGTTCCTCCGCGTCGTCGGCCGCCTCGTCACGCCGTACGGCGCCCCGCGCTGGCTGCTCCTGTGGGGCTCGGTGACGTGGGCGCTCGTCCCCCTCGTGTCCGGCGCCTGGGGCGGTGGCCGCTGGGGCGTCGTGGTCGCCGCCGCGGTGCTGCCGTGGATGGCGCATGCCGCGCTCGGCTTCGCCGATCCCGACGCCGGGCACCGGTGGCGTGCGGCCTGGCGCACCGGCCTGGCGCTCGCGCTGCTCACGGCCGTCGCGCCGCCCGCCTGGCCGCTCGTGGCGGTGCTCGTCGGCGTCCTGCTCGGCTGCGCGGTCCGCCTCGTCCCCGGCGAGGTCCGCGACCGCTCCGTGTGGGGACCGCCCGTCGCCGCCCTGGCCGTGCCGCTGCTCGTCCTGTTGCCGTGGTGGCTGCCCCTGCTCCTGGAGGGCGGGGTCGCGGGCACGGTCCTGGAGGTCGGCCGCTGGCCGACCGCGGCCACCTCCGGGTGGGAGCTCCTCGCCGGGCGGCTCGGCGGCCTGGGGGCGCCGATCGCCGTCGGTCTGGCCTTGCCCGTGCTGGCCCTGCTGGCACTGGTGCCCCGCGCGACCCGGATCCCCGTCGTCGTGTGCTGGCTGGTCGCCGCGGTCGCGGCCGTGGTCGCCGTGCCGCTGGCGATCACGACGGTCGACATCGCCGGCCCGGTGGGTCAGCAGCCGGGCCTCGGCGCCGTGCTGCTGGTACTCCAGGGCGCGTGGATCACCGCGATCCTGCTGGGCGGCCTCGCCCTGCATCACCTCGGCGACCAGGCCAAGCCCGCGCAGGCGGCCCTGGCCGCGGCGGGCGTCGCCGGCCTGGTCGCCCCTCTCGTCGGGCTCGTGTGGTTCGCGGGCTGGGGCGCGGAGGAGCTGCGCGACCCACCGTCCTCCGACGTCCCCGTCTACATGGCCCAGCGCGCCGAGCAGGCCGAGCACAACGGCGTACTCGTGCTGCGGGGCGGCATGGACGCCGGACTGCGCTACGACGTGCACCGCGGCGACGGCCCGACCGTCGGTGAGGACGAGATCGCCGGACTGACCGCCGAGGACCGCGGCGTCACCGCGACCATCCGCTCGCTGGTGACCTCACCCGACCCGGACGCCGTCACCCGGCTCTCGGATCTCGGCATCCGCTACATCGTCCAGGCCGCCCCGGCCAACGGCGCGATCGCCGCCAGCCTGGACGCCACCTCCGGCCTGGTCCAGGCCAGCTCCGAGCGCGGCACGCGGGCCTGGCAGGTCAGTCCCGAGCCGGGACCGCTGCCCGGCCACCGTGACTGGGTGGCCTGGCTGCGCTGGATCCTGCTGCTGATCCAGGCCGGCGCGATCCCGGTGCTGGTCGTGCTCGCCCTCCCGCCCCTGCGAAGGAACCGCGATGAGTGACCACAAGCCAGCAGGCCGCCGCGCGTCCGTCGCGCGCCGCCGGAGGGTCGACATCCTGGTCGCCCTGGCGCTCGTGCTGCCCGCCGTCGTCGCCGTCGCGATCGGAGTGATCGGCGAGGAGCGGACGCCGCTCGCCGGACTGCGGCCGCCGACCACGGTCGAGCTCACCTCGTCGACCGTCGTGTGCCCCGGTGGGACCGGGACGACGAGTACGGCGCGCGCCGGCCGGTCACCCGGTGTCGCCGGCGGCGAGCTCGCCGTGCTCGCGGCGCCGCCGGACGGCGCCGTGGCCGTGGCCGGAGTGTCGGTGACGGTCACGGAAGGCGTGACGGCGGTCGTTCCCGACAGCGCCGGCCCCGTGGTCCTCGACGGCCAGGGTGCCGCCGCGCCGGGCATCACCGCCGGACGTGACGATCCGCTGGCCGTGCCCGAGTGCCGCCCCCCGGCGTACGACGAGTGGCTGGTTGGACTCGGCGCCACCGCCCGCTACGCCACCACGCTGGAGCTGGTGAATCCCGACGACGGCGAGGCCGTGGTCGACGTCGCGCTCCACGATGAGGAGGGTCCGGCCGAGGAGCCGGCCCTGCGCGGCATCCAGGTCCCGGCCCACGGCGTGCAGCGGATCGACCTCGCCACCGCGGCGCCGCGGCGGGGGACGACGGCCGCCCACGTCACCGTCACCCGGGGCCGGGTGAGCGTCACGGCGCGCAACACCAGCGACCAGCTCGGCCGGGGGCGCTCCACCACGGACTTCCTGCCGAGCCAGGCCGAGCCCGACACTGAGAACCTGATCCTCGGCCTCGACGGGGCCCGCAACGCCACCCTCGTCGTCGCCAATCCCGGCGACGACGAGGTCCGTGCGCAGCTGCGGCTGGTGACCGCCGACGCCACCTTCACCCCGACCGGTGCTCCGGACGTGTCCGTCCCGCCCCACGCGGTGCGGGAGGTCGACCTCCGGCCGCTGCTCACCGGGGACAATGCGGCCGGGGTGCTCGGGGTGCTCATCGAGTCCGCCGAGCCGGTCGTCGCCTCGGTCCGGCTGATGCAGCGCAAGGATCTCGCCCTGCTCGCGCCGGCGATCGCCGTGCGCGAGCCGACGGCCGCCGTGCTTCCGGTGGGGGAGAAGACCCTGCTCCTCGGTCACGCGAGCCGCAACGGCGTGGTGCACGTGAGGTCGTACGCCGCCGACGGGACCGTGCTGCGTGAGGACCAGGTCGAGGTCGCACCCGACCGGGCCGCCGCGCTCGACCTGCCGCCCGAGGCCGTGCTCGTCGCGGTCGAGCCGCGCACCAGTCGCGTCGCCGGCGTCGTGATGCTGCCGGTCAAGGGCGCCCAGCCGGGCCTGGCGACGCTGCGGCTGCGGCCCGCCGAGACGCATGCCCGGATCCCGGCGGTCGCGCCGGAGTAGGGCCGGAGTAGGTACGGTGCCTCAGTCCTCGTCGTCCGGCAGGTAGCGCGGGTCGACCTGGGCCGGCTCGATGCCCAGCAGCTCCGCGACCTGCTCGACCACGATGGTGAGCACGATCGCCTCCAGGTCGGTGCGGTCCGCCGCGCGGTGCTCGAGCGGGCGGCGGAAGACGACCAGCCGGGTCGGCGTCGTACCGGAGCCGCGCACCAGCGACGACAGCGGCACCCTCCCCGAGTCCCAGTCGTCGGGGAGCTGGGGAGCGTCCTCGACGGCGTACTCCACGAGGCCGAGGTGGTCCGACCAGCGCGCGTCGATGGCGGTCACCACGTCGAGCATGATCCGGTCGAAGGTCTCGCGCCGGCTGCGTGGTCGCGGTGGCCGGTGCCCGGGGGTCCCCAGCGGCAGCACCGCGGGACCGCGCATCCCGCGCCCGCGCCGGTCGCGGTGCCGGCGGGGGGACAAGGAGGACTCCATGACCAGCGAGCCTAGCCACCGATCACCCGGGAGGGCGGTAGCGTCTGCGCCGTGAGTGCGAACCCGGCCCCGCGGAGCCTGCGGACCTGCTCGCGCACAGCCTGTGCCCGCCGCGCCGTTGCCACGCTCACCTACGTCTACGCCGACTCCACCGCCGTGCTCGGACCCCTGGCGACGTACGCCGAGCCGCATGCCTACGACCTGTGCGACGTGCACAGCGAGCGACTCTCCGCCCCTCGGGGCTGGGAGGTCCTCCGGCTCGCGCTCGGCAACCAGCAGCAGGGCCCCAGCAACGACGATCTGCTCGCCCTCGCCGACGCCGTCCGCGAGGCGGCGCGTCCCGTGCGTCGCGAGCCTGTCGAGCCGCCCCGCGAGGCGGGGCGTGAGGTGGCGCGCAAGGGCCATCTCCGCATGCTCACCACTGACTGAGCCGGGTCGGCCGGCGGTGGTTCGTCGGTCGTGAGGTGCCGCGGCGGGTCCATCGGGACGGTCGGGCCACGTGGCGACACGACCCGGCGGACCCCGGGGGAGGCGAGTCGCGCGGTGGCCCCGCGCGTCGCTGTGCGGGCCCCTGGCTGAGGCTCAAATTGGGAATGGTTATCATTTGCAACTATGCCTCGGTCCTCCCCGCCCCTCGAGCAGTCCGCGCCCGCGATGGCGCGCCCGTCCGCCGCGCTCGGCGCGCGCCGGTCGTCGCTGCGATCGCGCCCGCCGTTCTGGCTCGTCGTCATGGTGCTCGGCGCCACCCTCGCGGTCGCGATGGTGGTGAGTGTCGGTCTCGGGGCGGCAGGGGTGCGGCCCGAGACGACGGTGCGGATCCTGGGGGCTCATCTCCTGCCGGGTGAGCACGTCGCCAGCTGGAGCGTGGTCGAGGACCGCATCGTGTGGTCGTTCCGGACGCCGCGAGTGCTGCTGGCGGCGGTGGTCGGCGCGGCGTTGGCGCTGGTCGGCGTGATCCTTCAGGCCGTGATCCGCAACCCGTTGGCGGACCCGTACGTGCTGGGAGCGTCGTCCGGGGCCGCACTCGGTGCCGTGATCGGGCTGGTCCTGGGCGCCGGCGTTCCCGGCCTGTTCGTGACGGGCTCGGCGTTCGGCGGCGCGGCCCTGGCGGGCGTTCTCGTGTACGTCCTGGCATCGCGGGGAGGTCGCATCGAGTCGCTTCGCCTGGTGCTGGCCGGGGTCGCCCTGTCCTATCTGTTCAGCGCCCTCACCAGCTGGCTGACCGTGACGGCGGAGCACGGCAAGCTGCCCAGCATCCTCTTCTTCCTCCTCGGCAGCATCTCCTCGGCCGACTGGGGGACGCTCCCGCTGCCGGCGATCGCGTTGGGGCTCGGGGCGGCGTACGCCCTGCGGCGCACCGACCGCCTCAACGCGGTGATGACCGGCGACGAGACGGCGACCTCACTGGGGGTCGACGTCACCCGGTTCAGGATCGAGACCCTTCTCGTCACGTCGGTCCTGGTCGGCAGCGTGGTCGCCGTCGCGGGAGGCATCGGCTTCGTGGGCATGGTGGTGCCGCACGTGTGCCGCCTTCTCGTCGGCGCCGATCACCGGCGCCTGCTGCCCGTCGCGATGATCGTCGGGGCGATGCTGCTCGTCGTGGTCGATACCGTCGCGCGAACCGCGGCGGCACCGCGCGAGCTTCCGGTCGGGGTGGTCACCGCCCTGGTCGGGGCGCCGTTCTTCCTCTGGCTCCTGCGTCGGCGACCGACCGGGAGTGTGGCATGAAGGGCCCGGCACAGAGCACCCTCGGCGGGTTGGAGATCCACGAGCTCGATGTCGCACTGGGCGGGAAGCAGGTTCTGCACGGCGTCTCGCTGCAGGCGGACGTCGGCGAGATGGTCGGGCTGCTCGGCCCCAACGGCAGCGGGAAGTCGACCTTGCTGCGCGCTGCGTACGGCGTGGTGCGACCGACGGCAGGGACGGTGCGCACGGCCGGGCTCGACGTCGCGACCACCCGGCCGCGGGAACTGGCGCAGCGTTGCGCCGTCCTCACCCAGGACCATGCGGTCGACCTCGAGCTGACCGTCCTCGAGGTCGTGCTGCTGGGGCGCATCCCGCATCCTCGTCGGCGGGATGGGCGCCGCGGTCACGGCGAGCTCGCCCGCATCTGCCTGGATCGCGTCGGCGGAGCCCACCTGGCCGATCGCGCGTTCCCCACGTTGTCGGGCGGCGAGCGTCAGCGCGTGCTGCTCGCCCGGGCACTGTGCCAGGAGCCACAGGTCCTGCTGCTCGACGAACCGACCAACCACCTCGACGTCAGCCACACGATCGAGCTGCTCGAGCTGGTCACGTCGCTCGACCTCACCTGCGTCGTGGCGTTGCACGACCTCACGCTTGCCGCGACCTACTGCGACCGCATCGCCCTGCTCGCAGACGGCCGGCTCGTCGCCCAGGGCCGCCCGAGCGAGGTGCTGACCCCGGCCCGCGTCGAGGACGTGTACGGCGTCGCGTGCGACGTGCTGACCCACCCCCGCACCCGGCGACCCCTGATCGCGGTCTCCCGCCGCTCGCCCGCCGCTCACTGATCCCGGCTCGCCCACTCCGCCGCCACCCCGCGTCGAGAAGACAACGAGAAACAAGGAGAACCACCATGTCCCGGTCCCTGCCCCCAGCGCGCCTCCGCGCTCCTTTCGCGACGACCGCATCGGTCGCGGCGATAGCACTGCTCGCGACCGGCTGCGGCAATGTCACCCGGAGCGACGACCAGGCGGCGCCGTCGCCGAGCGACGCGTCGTACCCGGTCGAGATCAGCAACTGTGGACGCGACGTGACCGTCCACGCCGCACCGGAACGGGTGGTCAGTCTCCACCCCAGCATCACCGAGCTGCTGATCCAGCTCGGGGTCGGGGACCGTGTCGTCGCCCAAGCGCAGGACGCGCTGGGCGAGCCCAGTCCCGAGCTGTCCGCGCAGGTCGAGGCGATCCCCTCCATCAGCAGCGATGCCCCGCCAGACAAGGAGACGCTCATCTCCCGGACCCCTGATCTCGTACTCAGCGGCACCGAGTACGAGTTCAACACCGAGATGGGGTTCGCCGGGTACGACGACCTCGAGGGTCTCGGTGCTACGAGCCTGGTCGCCACCGGGGGGTGTGTCGAGCGCCGCTCGGAGGGCACGGTCGAGGACACCTTCACCGACCTGGAGATCCTCGGGCAGGTGTTCGGTGTGCAGGAGCGCGCCGCCGAGCTCGAGGCCGCCGCCCGCGCCGAGCTGGCGGAGATCGCCGGGACGCTCGAGAACCAGGTGCCGGTGCGCGCGGCCCAGGTGTACGTCGAGGGCGGCAAGCTCTACGCGATCGGCGGCGCCATCGAGATCGACGTCCTGCGGCTCGCCGGCGGTGAGAGCGTCTTCGATGACGACGGCGGCCTGTTCTCCGACTTCTTCGCCGCCGAGGTCGGCCCTGAGTCCGTGCTGGCCAAGGACCCCGACGCCTTCGTCTTCTCCGTCAACAACGAGGCGCACGAGCAGGAGAGCATCGAGTACCTCACCTCGACGTTCCGCGAGACCGCCGCCGTGCGCGAAGGCCGTCTCGTCGCCGTGGACAACACCTTCGTCCAGCCCGGCACCCTGTCGGCGATCGAGGGCGTGCGTGTCGTGGCCGAGGGTCTGCACGAGTGAGTGCCGCGACTCCGGTCACCGCCGACCGGCTGCACCGGGATCGCGCTCTGCTGCTGTTCACCGCGGCACGCGTGACCGCGGTCGCCGGCTCGGCGGTGACCGGGGTCGCGATGCCCCTGCTCGTCCTGCGGTTGTCCGGCTCGGCATTCCTGACCGCACTCGTCGCAGCAGCGCAGGTGGCGCCGTACCTCCTGTTCGGGCTGATCGCCGGCGCCGTCGCCGACCGGGTGTCCCGGCGCCGGTTGATGGTGGCCGCGCAGCTGACCTCCGCGACGGCACTGGCGACAGTGCCGATCGCGCACGCCGCCGATCTGCTGACGCCCGCACACGCGCTCGCCGTGGCGCTGGTGCTCGCGACCTCCTTCGTCTGGTTCGACGCCGCCGCGTTCGGTGCGTTGCCGGCGATCGTGGGCCGCGAGCGCATCGTCGCGGCCAACAGCCTCGTCTGGACGAGCTCGACCCTGGTCTCCGTCGCCGCCCCCGCCCTGGGTGGGCTCCTGGTCGCCTGGCTCGGTGCGGCGCAGGCCCTGAGCGTCGACGCTGTGTCCTACGTCGTCGCGGCCGCGCTGGTGGTGACCATCGCCGCCCCGATGGGGCCGCACGTGGCCCAGGCCACCCGCGGGGAGCGTCCGGTCCGTGCCACGCTGCGCGCCGACATCGCCGAAGGACTGCGGTTCGTGCTGCGCCAACCGACCGTGCGCGACCTCACGCTCGTCGGGATCGGCAACTCCGTCACCGGCGGGGCGGTCACCGCTCTGCTGGTCGTGCTCGCGGTCGGAGAGCTCGATGTGGCGGCCGAGGGGCGCTCCTACGGCGTGATGCTCGCGATGGTCGCCGCCGGTGGCTTCCTCGCGGCGAGCGCACTCCCGTGGATGTCGCGCCGGGTCCCCACCGGCTGGCTCACGCTCGGCGGCTTGGCGCTCGGCGTCCCCACGGTTGCCGGCCTGGCCGCCGTTCCGCCCTACCCCGCGGTGCTGGCACTGCTTCTGGGGTGGGCCTTCTCGAACACGCTGGTGATCCTCAACGGCATCGCCGCCCGCCAACGCGTGACCCCCGATCACCTCCAGGCGCGGGTCAACACCACCGCCCGCATGATCGCCTGGGGCGGCACCCCCTTCGGTGCCGTCCTCGGCGGCCTCACGGCCGACCTCGTCGACGTGCCGACGGCCTTGGCCGGCGCCGCCGTGCTGCTCCTCGTCAGCCTCGTTCTCGCCGCCGGCACCGGTCTTCGCCGCCGTGACTTCGGCACGGGTACGGACCTGCAGCAGGCAGCCATCGGTGGATCCGGGCCGGGCCTCCGCTAGGGTCGCGGCATGGCCGGTGGCACGACGTCCTCTGACAACCTGAGCAAGGTCTTCAAGGCCTACGACGTGCGTGGCATCGTCGGGGAGCAGCTCGACGAGGAGCTGGCACGGGCGACCGGAGCCGCGTACGTCGACGTGCTCGGCGTCGAGGCGATGGTGATCGGCTACGACATGCGCCCCAGCTCGCCGGCGCTGGCGGGTGCCTTCGCCGACGGCGCGACCTCGGCCGGCGCCGACGTCACGATGATCGGACTGGCCTCGACCGACCAGCTCTACTTCGCCTCCGGCCACCTCGACCTGCCGGGCGCGATGTTCACGGCGAGCCACAACCCGGCGCAGTACAACGGCATCAAGATGTGCCGGGCGCTGGCGCAGCCGGTCGGTGTGGAGAGCGGCCTCGCCGAGATCCGCGACCGGGTCGCCGCCGGCGCCTCGGGCTCGACCAGTGGGGCGGACCGGTCGGGATCGATCAGCTCCCACGACGTGCTCCAGGCGTACGCCGCGCACCTGCTCGCGCTGGCCCCGGTCGTCGGCCGCCGGTTGAAGGTGGTCGTCGACGCGGGCAACGGCATGGCCGGGCACACGGCGCCGGCAGTCTTCGGCCGTCTCGCCGGACAGGTCGAGATGGTGCCGATGTACTTCGAGCTCGACGGCACCTTCCCCAACCACGAGGCGAACCCGATCGAGCCCGCCAACCTGGTCGACCTGCAGAAGGCGGTCGTCTCGGAGCGGGCCGACATCGGGCTGGCCTTCGACGGCGACGCCGACCGCTGCTTCCTGGTGGACGAGCGGGGCGAGCTGGTCTCGCCGTCCACGCTCACCGCGCTGATCGCGGCGCGTGAGCTCGCGAAGGAGCCCGGTGCCACGGTGATCCACAACCTGATCACCTCGCGTGCCGTCCCCGAGATCGTCACCGAGCTCGGCGGCACGCCGGTCCGGACCCGGGTCGGACACTCCTACATCAAGGCCACCATGGCCGAGACCGACGCCATCTTCGGCGGCGAGCACAGCGGCCACTTCTACTTCCGCGACTTCTGGCGCGCCGACTCCGGCATGCTCGCCGCGCTGCACGCGATGGCGGCGCTCGCGGAGACCGAACGACCGCTCTCCGAGCTGCTCGCGGCCTACGCCCGCTACCCGCTCAGTGGCGAGATCAACAGCACCGTCGCCGACCAGGGCGCCGTGCTCGCGGAGCTGGAGGCGACGTACGGCGGCCAGGAGGGCGTCACCATCGACAAGCTCGACGGGCTCAGCGTCGGCCATGCCGACTGGGCGTTCAACGTGCGTGCCTCCAACACCGAGCCGCTGCTGCGGCTCAACACCGAAGGAAGGGACGAGTCCACCATGATCCGAGTCCGTGACGAGGTCCTGGCGACCATCCGGAGCAGCAGGTGAGCGCGGCGGAGATCTCCCCGGAGCTGCTCGCGATCATCGTCTGCCCGGCCTGCAAGGGGGAGCTGACGCTGACCGACGTGCCCGAGCTGGCCTGCGGCGGCTGCGGCCTGGTCTACCCGGTCCGCGACGGGATCCCGGTCCTGCTGGTCGACGAGGCCCGCAAGCCCGCCTGAGGGCGGGACGAAGGAGCGCCCCGATGGTCTGGTTCGACGAGTCCCGGCTGGACGACGAGACGGCGCTCGCCGCCGGCGGCCTCCGGCTCCGGACGCTGGCCGAGGCCGGTGCGCGGGTACGCCGCGAGGTCGGTGGCTGCGCGGACGCGATCGCCGAGGCGGTCTCCCGCTCGATCGAGTCCCGCCCTCGCGCGGTGATCGCGGCCGGCCCGGACTCCCGGCTGCTGCGGGCCGTGCTCGAGCCGTTCTGTCCGGTGCCCTTCGTGGCGTGGCCGTCCCCGTCCCTGCCCGGGTGGGCCGGCAGTCTCGACCTGGTCGTCGTGCTCGCCCCCGAGGGCGGCGACCCCGGCACCGCCCTCGCCGTGGCCGAGGCGGCGCGCCGCGGCTGCCAGCTCGTGGTCGCCGCGCCGCCCGGGTCCGTCGTCGCGGAGCACGCCACCGGTCGCTGGACCACGCTGCTGCCCACGAGCACCGGCGACCAGCTCGCCACGGCCGTCGCGATGCTGTCCTTCCTCGACCAGGTGCACCTCGGCCCGACGGCCGACCCCGAGGCCGTCGCCGACGCCCTCGACACGGTGGCGATCGGGTGCTCGCCCCACCGCGACATCTCCATCAACCCCGCGAAGATGCTCGCCATCTCGCTCGCCGACGCGGCGCCGCTGGTCTGGGGTGGCTCGGTCCTCGCCGCCCGGGCCGCGCGCCGGATCGCGGAGTCGATCCGGCGCACCTCGGGACGCACGGCGCTCGCGGGTGACGCCGAGCACCTTCTCCCGGTCGTGGAGGCGGCGCGCCCGCGCAACGTGTTCGCCGACCCGGTCGCCGACGGCACGGGCGATCGTCGGCCGGTGCTGGTCATGCTCGACGACGGCGTCGACGACGCGGTGGTCCGTGACCAGCGCCAGCGCCTCGAGGACGCGGCCCGCAGCCACGACGTCCGGATCGAGCACGTCGCCTCCGAGGCGACCGGTGAGGTCGCCCGCTACGCCTCGCTGCTGCTCAGCGGCACCTACGCCGCGGAGTACCTCCGCCTGGGGCTCGTCGCGGACTGAACCGGGCCGGCTCTCAGCGCCGGGTTGTCAGACACTTGGTCTCCGCACAGGCGGTTCGGGTACCAAGGAGTGATGGCCTCACCTACTCGGGACCCGTGGCTCGACAACGCGAAGATGGGCCTGGTCACGCTCGTCGTGGTCGGGCACCTGCTCGCGCTGCTGCCCGCCGACGGCCCCGGCGGGCGCCTCTACGACTTCGTCTACCTGTGGCACATGCCGGCCTTCGTCTTCCTCTCCGGCTACCTCTCCCGTGGCTTCCGCTACAGCGCGACCCGGCTCTGGCAGCTGGTCACGACGCTGCTCGTGCCCTACCTCCTGTTCGAGGGCGCGCTCGCCTGGTTCCGGATCAACGTGGGAGGTGAGCGGCTCTGGGACCTGTGGACCGACCCGCACTTCCCGCTGTGGTACCTGCTCGCCATGGTCGCCTGGCGCCTCGCCACCCCGCTCTTCCGGCCGCTGTGGGGCGGTGTGCTCGTCGCCGTCGGGATCTGCGTCGCCGGCGGCTTCCTGGAGGGCGACTGGACGCGCTGGCTGGACGCGCCCCGGGTCCTCGGCTTCCTGCCGTTCTTCGTGCTCGGCCTGAAGACCACACCCGAGGCGCTGGAGTGGCTGCGCGGCCGGTTCCCCGCGCTGCTCGGCCTCGCGACCTTCGCCGTGCTCGGCCTGCTCGCCGCCTCGTTCGACCAGTGGGCGAGCCGGCCCTACCTCTACTACCGGCCCTTCGCCCTCCTCGACGACCCCACGTCCACGGCTATCGTCACCCGGCTGCTGGTGCTGCTGGCCGGAGCCGCGGGCGCGCTCGCCTGGCTGACCCTGGTGCCGCGGGTCGGCGGCTGGTTCAGCCGGATGGGCGGCGCGACGCTCGTCGTCTACCTCTTCCACGGCTTCGCGGTGAAGGAGCTGGAGTATCTCGGCTTCGTCGCCTGGGCCCAGGACCGGCCCTGGTCGGGCCTCCTCGCCGCGGTCGGGATCGGCGTGGGCGTCGCCCTCCTCCTGGCCGCCCCGCCGGTACGCCGGGTGCTCGAGCGGGTCGTCGACCCGTTCGACGTCGCCCACCGCCGGGTGCGGGAGGCGGTCCAGCTCACCGGTGTCGTCCACGAGCAGGAGACCGCGGACCGCGCAGCGGACGGGTTGGTGTCCGCGGGCCGGTAGCCTTTCGCCCATGCCCCGCAGCCCCTCCGGACCGGTCCGTCCCGCCCGCGGAGTCCGTCGATGAGCGCCGGCCTGTTCGGCCTGCTCGACGACGTCGCCGCCATCGCCAAGATGGCCGCCGCGTCGATCGACGATGTCGGCGCAGCGGCCGGTCGTGCCACGGCGAAGGCGGCCGGTGTGGTGGTCGACGACACGGCGGTGACACCGCAGTACGTCCACGGTGTCGCCGCCGAGCGCGAGCTGCCGATCGTGAAGCAGATCGCGATCGGCTCCATCCGCAACAAGCTGTTGTTCATCCTCCCGGCGGCGCTGCTGCTCAGCGAGTTCCTGCCCGACCTGCTCCCCGTCATCTTGATGGTCGGCGGCACCTTCCTCGCCTACGAGGGCGCGCACAAGGTGTGGCACCTGCTCGCCAAGCATGACGACCACGAGCTCCCGGCCACCGTGATCAGCCCGGAGGCCGAGAAGCAGATGGTGGCCGGAGCCATCCGGACCGATCTCATCCTCTCGGCCGAGATCATGGTGATCGCGCTCGACGAGGTCGCCGCCGAGGGCTTCTGGGCCCGGCTCGCGATCCTGGTCGTGGTCGCGATCGCGATCACGATCGTCGTCTACGGAGTGGTCGCCCTCATCGTGAAGATGGACGACACCGGCCTGCTCCTCTCGCAGCGGCCGTCGGCGTTCGCGCAGAAGGTCGGCCGCGGCCTGGTCGCCGCCATGCCGAGACTGCTGTCGGTCATCTCGGTCGTCGGCACCGTCGCCATGCTCTGGGTCGGCGGTCACATCCTGCTCGTCAACGTGCACGAGGTCGGCTGGTGGGACGCGCCCTACGAGTGGGTGCACGGCATCGAGCACGACATCGAGCACGCCGTCCACGGCTTCCTCGGCAGCGTGCTGGCGTGGCTCGCCAACACCGGCATCTCGGCAGTGATCGGTCTCGTGGTCGGCGCCGTCGTCGTCGTGATCGTGTCCCTCCTGCCGTTCAAGGGCGACAAGGACCCGGTCGAGCGCCACGAGAGCGACACCACGCCCTCGCACTGACCGGGGAGTAGTCGGCTAGCGCCGGCGGCGGTCGTTGCGCCGGCGCAGGTAGTCCCATCCGTGGTGCATCTGCACGCTGGAGTAGCAGCGCGCTCTCTTGGCGAGTGCCTCGGTATCGTCGGACACGCGCAGGTCGCCGCCGGCCGCGGACAGGGCCATGAGCTGCATCCGGCACGCCTTCTCCAGCAGCACGGCCGCGAAGACGGCCTCGGGGACCGACGAGCCGACGACGACGACGCCGTGGTTGACCAACAGCAGCGCGTTGCGCTCGCCGAGCGCCTCGGCGACGGCCGCGCCCAGCTCGGGCGTCCGGATGAGGTCGCCCGTCTCCACGAAGCGCGCGATGTCGGGCGGCACGAACAGCGTGGCCTCGTGGGCGACGGGCCGCAGCGGGAGACCGGTCGACGCCAGCGTCGTGGCCGCCTCCGGATGCGTGTGCACGACGCAGGCGACGTCCGGACGCGCCCGCAGCACCTCGGTGTGGATGAAGCGCTCCAGGTGGGGCGGGCCATCGCCCTCGACGACATCGCCGTCGAGGTCGAGCAGCTGGACGTCGTCCTCGAGGACCTCGTCGAACCCCAGGCCGGGACGCTTGAGCCACAGCCCTCGCCCGTCCTCGTCGCGAAGGGAGACGTGTCCCCAGACCAGGTCGGCGTGGCCGTGGTCGGCGAGGACCTGGCCGGCCTCGACCACGGCCCGGCGGGGGTCCGGCGGGGCCGCCTCAGGCGCCATGTCCGGCCAGGAACTCGCCCACCAGCCTGTTGAACTGCTCGGGCTGCTCGAACATCGGCCAGTGACCGGCGCCGGTGATCAGCTCGAAGGAGCCGTTGGGCAGCAGCTCGGCCGCGCGGCGGCCCACCTCCGCGCGGGTCGTCGGATTCTGGTCCGACCACAGCACCAGGACGTCGTGGGGGATGGCGGCGAGCTCGGCCTCGGTCAGGAGGTGAGCCCGGTTCTCCTCGCCGGGCTGCTCGGCGACCAGCTTGGCCATGGCGAGCCGGCTGTCGGGCAGGGTGTAGATCCGGTACCGCGCCTCGACGAGCTCGTCGGTCACCGACGACGGGTCCGCCATGAGCCACTCGAGCCGGGTGCGCACGGAGTCGTGGGTGGGCGCGTCGACCGCCTTCTTGGTGACATCGCGGACCCGGGTGTGGACGTCGGCGCTCTCGCGCCGGCTCTCCTCGTCGTCGAGCAGGATGCCGGCACCGGTCGCGAACACGATCTTGCCGACGCGCTCGGGATGATGGCGCGCGGTGTGGAGTGCGATCCAGCCGCCCAGGCTCTGGCCGACGATGTGGGCCCGCTCGATCCCGAGCGCATCCATGAGGGCGAGCAGGTGCTCGGTGAAGAGTGGGGCGTGGTACGTGACGTCGAGGGGCTTGTCGGTGAACCCGTGCCCGATCGCGTCGATGGCGTGGACCTGCAGTCCCCGCTCCGCCAGGGGCAGGACGTTGTGGACGAAGCCCTCGGCGTGTCCGGTGAGGCCGCCGATCATGATGACGTGCTCTCCGGTCGAGCCTGCTTCGAGCGAGCGGGTGCGCCAGGCACCGGCCTGGTGGTAGCGGATCTCGGCGCCGAGTGTGGCGTTCCAGAAGGACATGGTGGTCACCTTTCGAGGTGTCGCAGGAGGTGGGTGTTGACGAGGTCGGGCCGCTCGTAGTGCGGCCATTGCTTGGCCCCCGGGATCGTCACGACCTGGGCGTCCGGGAGCCGGCCGGCGAAGTCGTCCAGCAGCGCGGACGGCAGGTGGCCGTGCTCGCCGCGCAGGAACAGCATCGAGCGGTCGGCGGGGACGAGGGACTCCGGCCGCACCACGTGGGGCTCGTTGTCCGCGGTGCGCACGGCCCGATGGACCTGCGCCGCGCCCGGCAGCGCGTAGAGACGCCGGCGCAGGTCGACCAGCTCCTCGTCGAGGGTGACCTGATCGTGGAGCAGCTGGGCGAACCGGAGCCGGACGTTGTCGGCGCTCGGGTCGTCGAACGCCCGCCCGCCCGAGGCGGTCGCTGTCCGGACCCGCGGGTCGCTCATCCGCTCGGCGTGGGTCTGGAGGCCGGCGGGCTCGATGAGCGCCAGGCGCCGCACGCTGGGGGACCGGGTGGCGAGCAGGTGCAGGACCGCCCACGCGCCCAGCGACTGCGCAACGACGTCGAAGCCACGCCCGTCATCGAGGCTCGTCATCGCGTGGGCCAGGTGGTCGGCGATCTCGCCGACGTCGTACCGGCTGCCGGCCTGCTCGGTCAGGCCGTGCCCCAGGAGATCCAGCGAGACCAGGGCGCGACCGGCCGAGAGCGCCGGCACGTTGCGGTGGAAGGACTCCAGATGGCCGCCCCGGCCGTGCAGCATGAGCACCGGCGGCGCGCCGTGGTCGGCAACGCGTGCGGGGGTGATGACGGTCCGGGTGCGGATCCCGCCGTACCGGACCATCCGCACCTCCGAGCCCGTGTAGTCGTTCCAGATGCTCACCCGAGCGACTCCCGCAGCCGTCGCACGGTCCGCGACCAGGTCAGGTCGGCGGCGCGGCGATGGAAGTTGGGGTGCGTGTCGTCGTGGTAGGCGTGCCCCGCTCCCTCGTAACGGTGGAGCTCGGCACCCTTGGCCGCGGTCGCGAGGGTGCGCTCGAGGGCGTCGACCTGCTCGGCCGGGATGGCCTCGTCGCTGCCCCCGAAGTGGAACTGGACGGGCGCCCGCAACCGCTCCAGCAGCGGCAGCCGAGAGAGCGGCTCACCCGTGGGCGAGTACTCGGCCGGGAGGATCGGGATGCCGTACAGGGAGACGATGACGTCGAGGTCGTCGGTCGCCGTCCCCCAGGCGAGGACCGTGCCGCCGCCGAGGCAGAACCCGAGCGCGCCCGCGCGCTGCGGATCGGCCGCCGCGAGCGAGCGGGCGAACTCGAGCCCGGCCTGGAGGTCCGGCACCGCCCGCTCGTCGTGGGCGGCCAGGAACGCGAGGGCACGACGCTCGTCCTGGCTCGCGAAGTTCTGGGGTGGCAGGCCGCCCAGCCGGCTGAACAGGTCGACGGTCAGGGAGACGAAGCCCTCGGCGGCCAGCCGCCGCGTGACCTCCTGCCGATGCGCCGTGACGCCGAGGTTCTCGTGTGCGGTGACCACCACCGGGTAGGGGCCGGCACCGCTCGAGCCGTCGGGTAGCGCGAGGTATCCGCGGACCAGCTCCTCTCCCGAGCGGAAGTGGACCCACCCCGCCCGGGTCCCGTCGCGATGGTCGGTGAGGTTGACGTTCATGGGCTCTTCCTTGCTGATCCGGTGTCGAGGTCGTCGATAGCCTTCTTGGACGCGGCCGCGACGAGCTTGGTGAGGGCCTTGCCGAGCTCGGCGAGGCGCTTCGCCTGTCCCCGAGCCGTCGGCACGATGACCGCGACCGCGCCGATGGGACGAGCGGTGAGCGTGACGGGGACCGCGACGCCGGAGACCCCCGGGATGTACTCGTCGCTCTCCGAGGCCCAGCCACGACGCCGCGCCAGATCGACCTGCTCGGCGAGCTGGTCGGTGCCGACGACACTCGAGGGCGTACGGCGGACCAGGTGGATGCGCGGCAGGAGGATCTCCGCCTCCTCACTCGGGAGGCCCGCCAGGACCGCCTTGCCGATGCACCCACCGCCCATGCCCGAGCGCTTGCCGACGGGGGAGGCGACGCTCAGCACGTGCGTCGAGTCGATCTTGCGGGTGATCAGGACCGTGTTGTCGATCCAGTTGGCCTCGGCGACCAGGATCGTCTCGCCGGTCGTCTCGGCCATCGTGTGGACGACGTCGGACGTCACCCGGCTCAGCGTGCCGGCGTTCGAGACCAGACCTCCCAGCTCCAGCAGCCGGGAGCCGAGCGCGTAGCTGCCCCAGTCGTCCTGGCGTAGGAAGCCGCGTTCGACGAGGGTGCGCGCGATGCGGTGGGTGCTCGACGCCGGCAGCCCGACGGTGTCCGCGAGGTCCCGCAAGGTCAGCTGAGGATGCGCGGCGGTGAAGGCGAGCATGATGTCGACGGCACGGTCGACCGACTGCACGCTGCGGACCGAGCTTCCCGGTGGCTTCTCCATGCTCATGAGCCTCAGCCGCAGTAGGAGGGTGCGTCGTCGACGTTGTCCTTGGTGACCACCGTGGTCGGGATCTGGCCGATGACGGGCTCGTCGGTGGGGTTCTCCAGCAGGTCGACCATGGTGCTGACCGCCTTCACCCCGAGCTCGTACGGCGAGCTCGCGACCAGCATCGCGAAGCGGCCCTCGCTGGTGGCCTCCAGCCCGTCCTCGGTGCCGCCGTTGGTGATGATCTTGATGTCGGACCGACCGGCGTTCTCGAACGCGGTCAGCGCTCCGAAGCCCATCTCCTCGTTGGGGACGAAGACGTAGTCGACGTCGGGGTTGGACTGCAGGAGGTTCTCGGCGACCTCCTGTGCCTTCGCGCGCTGGAACATGCCGGGCTGCTCGAAGACGACGGTGGCATGGGGGCCGAGCGCGGACTTGAAGCCGCCGACGAACAGGTCCGAGGCCGCGCCAGGCGCTCCGGCGATGATGGCGACGTCCACGTCCTGTCCCGCCGAGTCCTCATTGAGCCACTCGGCGGAGACCTCGCCGGTGTGCTGGACGTCGGACAGCTCGGCTCCCGCGACCCCCGCCATGTCGGGGCCTCCGACGGAGGTGAGGAAGATGGGGATGTCGGCCGCGACGGCCTTCGCGATGGCCCCCTCGAGCGAGTCGATGTTGACGGTCTGGAGCACGATCGCATCGACCTGCCGCACGATCATGTCCTCGACGTTCGCCTGCTCCTTGGCAGGGTCCCGCGCCGAGTTCGCGTGCACGACCTCCACGGGAACGGTCTGCGCCTGGTCGTCGATCCCCGCCTCGAGGCACTGGTGGAAGTCGAGGCTGTCGGCGTTCACGAAGCCGATGGCGTACGCGGCGTCGTCGCTGTCGCCGGAGTCCGAGCCCGAGCCGCAGGCGGCCAGGCTGGTCGTTGCCGCTGTCGCGGCGAGGGCGGCGGTGAGAATGCGGGACTTCATCATGGTGGTTGCCTTTCGGGCTGGGTGAGTTCCGAGATCGAGGTGCGGCCGTCCGGTCAGTGCGGGCCGCGGTGTCGGAGCTGGTTGACGACGGCGGCCACGAGGAGAACCACGCCCACGGCGACCGACTGGTAGAAGGAGTCGATCTGGAGCAGGTTGATCCCGTTCGCGACGATCCCGAGGAGCAGGACGCCCAGCACGGTTCCGGCGACGGTGGCGTTGCCGCCGTGCAGCGCGGTTCCGCCGATCACGACGGCCGCGACGACGGTCAGCTCGAGGTGCAGGCCTGCCGTCCCGGGACTGGCGGCCCCCAGCCTGGAGAGGAGCATGATGCCGGCCAGTCCGGCCAGCATGCCGTTGGCGACGTACAGCATGACCGTGTGCCGGAGTACCGGAATGCCGCCCAGCCGGGCCGCGACGGCGTTGCCGCCGATGGCGAGCGCGTCGCGGCCGAACCGCGTCCAGCGCAGGGTCGCCGCGGCGCCGCCGATGACGAGGACGGCGATCAGCAGCAGGTAGGGGATCCCGAGGAGCTCGCCGGTGCCGAGGTCGGTGAGCGCGCCGCCGGCCGACACGCTCTGGCCCTTCATCGCGATCAGGGCGGCGCCGTCCAGCACCGTCGCCGTCGCGAGGGTGGTGACGAAGGGCGCCACCTTGAAGACGGTGACGACCAGCCCGTTGACCAGGCCGAACGTGGCGCCGAGCAGCACGCCGCAGATGCTGGCGATGACGACATGGGTGCCGCTCTCGAGGAGCCGCGCGACCACCGCGACGACCACGGCCACCTGGCTCCCGAGCGAGAAGTCCAGCCCGCCGGCGGCCATGAGGACGGTCAGGCCCGCCGCCAGGACGGCCATCACGGCGACCTGCCGCAGCACGTTGACCAGGTTGGGCGTCGTCGCGAAGACCTCGGAGCGAACCGAGAGATAGAGGCAGATGAGGACGAGCACGGCTGCCAGGCCGGCATGGCGGGTGAGCGCCGGGGGAAGGCCGAGGGTGGCCCTGTTCAGGCTGATGGAGTTCACTGCGAGCCTCCCAGGAGGAGATGGGTGAGAGCGTCGTGGGTGAGGTCGTCGACGCTTCGTTCTGCGATCGCCCTGCCGTCGCGGACGACGACGACGCGATCGGCGAGGCGCATGACCTCGTCGGTGTCCGAGCTGGCGAGGAGCACCGCGATGCCGGAGTCGGCCAGGTCCTCGATGATCGTGTGGATCTCGGCCTTGGCCTGGATGTCGACGCCGCCGGTCGGGTCCTCGAGCAGGCAGGCGCTGACGGAGGAGCCGGAGAGCCACTTCGCCAGCAGCGCCTTCTGCTGGTTGCCGCCCGACAGCGCCGACACCGGCGGGTTGGGCTGCAGGGTCGTGACGCCGAACCGCGAACGGGCCTCGCCCGCCAGGGAGCGGAGGTGGCCCCAGCGCATCAGCGGACGGCGCGCCGTCGGGTGCAGCGCCGTGACGTTCTCGTCCACGCTGAGCTGAGGGACGAGGCCGGTGCCCAGACGGTCGCCGGTGACGCATCGCAGGCCCGACCTCAGCGAGCGGGTGACCTGATGGGGCCGGATCCGCTCGTCGCGGAGGGTCACCGTGCCGTCGTATCCCCTGCGCATGCCGCTGAGGAACGGGAAGAGCTCCTCGTGGCCGTCGCCGGCCTGCCCGATGACCGCCACGATCTCTCCGGCGCCGACCGTCACGCTCAGGTCGGCGATCCGGCCCGGGCGGGAGAGCCCGTCGATGCGGAGCACGGGGACGTGGGGGCGCTCGGGCCGCGGGGGCCGGTCGTTGACGACCGTCGTGCCGACCATGGCCGAGACGATGTCGGCTGCGGAGGTGCTCGCCGTCTCGGCGGTCAGGACGACCCGGCCGTCGCGGAGAACGGTCACATCGTCGCTGAGGCCGATCACCTCGTCGAGATGGTGCGAGATGTAGACGACGCTGGTGCCGTTCGCGGCGAGCTGGCGAACGAGGCGGTGGATGAGGGCGGCGTCGTGGCCGCCCAACGAGGCGGTGGGCTCGTCCAGGATGAGGATCCGGCCGCCGCGGTGGGACTCGCGGGCGATCTCGACGAGCGTCTGGCTGCCCGGGCCGAGGGCGCGGACCGGCATCTGGGGGTCGAGGTCCAGACCCAGATCGGTGAGCATCGTCGCCCCCTGCTCCCGGATCTCGCGCCAGGCGACGATCCCGCGAGCTCGTGGGAGCCGGCCGAGCAGCAGGTTCTCGGCGACGCTGAGAGCGGGCACGAGGCTGCGACGCTGGTAGACCGTGGCGATGCCGGCCGCCCGCGCGGCACGCGGGCCCTGGTGCGTGAGGCGAGACCCGCCCACCTCGATGACTCCGGCGTCCGCCGCGACGGCGCCGCTCAGGATCTGCACGAGGGTCGACTTGCCGGCGCCGTTCATGCCGAGGAGGGCATGGACGCGCCCGGCCCGCGCCACGAAGTCGACGCCGGCGAGCGCCGTCGCCCCGCCGTACGACTTGACGATCCCCAGCATTCGCAGGGCTGGCGTCGCCGGGCGGCCGGAGGACGTCGCGTCCGGGTGTGCGGGCCGCGGGCGGGCGGTCGGCTCGCCGGGGCCCGTCGCGGTCATGGCGAGGCCCACCGGAGGACGCTCAGCCATGGCGGGCGTCCCTGCCCTGCGGCGGCATCCCGACCTGCGTGTGGACGTACATCTGCCCGTGCGGAACCCCGAGCAGGACGAGCAGGTTGCGGAGCGCCACCGGATTCATGCCGCGCTCGCGGAGGTCGTTCGCGTCGAGCGCGAGGACCGATGCCCGCTCGGCGTCGTCGAGCACGAAGCGGTCCATGACCGCACCGGGCTCGCTGCGAAAGCGCTCCAGGAGACCGTCCTCGTGCTCGAGAGCCCGAGCGAGCTTGGTCAGGCCCAGGACGCTCATGCCGCGACCGCCATCCTGACGACACCGATCCCGATCGCCCAGTCGGGCATCGGGGCATAGCCGAGCAGGTCGGCACGACCGCCTGCGCACGCCTGCGCCAGCAGCCAGGTGCGGATCTCCAGGGCGCCGTTGCCGGCCTCCTCCAGGATCCGCTCGTCGCCCCACCCGAGCACCTCGTCGACGTCACCTCGCTCCAGGGCGCCGAGAAAGCGGCGATCCCAGGCTTCGTTGACCTGTCCGAACTGCGGGAGGCCCACCCAGTGCGACACCCCGCCCGTCGCGACGACGGCGACCGTGACGTCGTCGGGTAGCTGCTCGATCGCCGCGCGGAGCCCTCGGCCGAGGTCGCGGCACCTGACCAGCGACGGCAGCGGCGGTGTGTTGCAGTTGACGAAGAACGGGACCACCGCCCGGTGCTCGATCCCCAGCCGCAGGATCGGAACCATGAACGAGTGGTCGAGCGGCATCTCCATGGCGCGAGCGACGTCGAAGCCCGCAACGACGAGCCGGCGATGCAGCTCGTCACTGGCCGCGGGCGAGCCGAGGACGGTCCCGGCGGGGTTGCCGTACTCGCCCCATGCCGGGTAGCTGTCCGCGGACCCGATGCAGAAGATCGGGTAGTGCTCGAGACCGAAGGTCTCGTAGTGGTCGGTCGCGACGACCACGACGACATCGGGATCCGCCGTCGCGAGGTCGCGCGTCATGGTCTGCCAGGCCGCCGTCAGGACCTGGTTGCGGTCGGGGTGGGCGTCGGGGTTCTTGAGGATGGCGCCGACGTGGGACGTCGCACCCGCATAGACGAGGCGGCCCATCAGATGCTCACCTCCACGTCGTGCGCGACCGGCGCCCCGCGCCGCGCTACGTCGGTGGTCAAGAGCGTGCCGCAGGCCGGGCAGGCGTACTGACGGATCTCGAGGCTCGCGTTGAGCCGGGTCGCGAGGCTGACCTCGTGCACGTCGGTGATGACGTGCTGTCCCGCGTGGGCCCGCCAGGGGCGGGTCGTGCGGGACAGCACGCTCCCGCACCGGCAGGCGGTGTAGGTGGTCCCGTCCGCTGCCCGCAGGACCTCGAGTGCCGTCCCCAGC
Source organism: Nocardioides carbamazepini (assembly GCF_024614185.1). Taxonomy (GTDB): domain Bacteria; phylum Actinomycetota; class Actinomycetes; order Propionibacteriales; family Nocardioidaceae; genus Nocardioides; species Nocardioides carbamazepini. The sequence goes on along the minus strand of NZ_JAHTLF010000013.1, from coordinate 487,040 downwards.
GGGGCGACGCGGTCCAGGGCTCCCTCGGGACGGGGCGTCGCGGGGGCGGTCACCGGCCACGACCGCCGGTCGTCACGCAGCCGATCGCGGCGCGCGGCGGTGGCGCTCTCGTCGACCCGGCCGTCGCCGGTGAGGACGGCTCCGTAGAGCCGTACCGCGGCCTGCGGGGACACGGCGCCGTGCTTGAGGTCCTCGGCGACCGCGACCGCGGGCCTGGCGAGCGGGTCGCCCCAGCCGCCGCCCGACTGGTGGATCGTGGACAGGACGTCGCCGTCTCGGAGCGAGAAGGCGCCCTGTCGGCCGTGCATGGTGGGACGCTCGCCCTGGATCTGCTCCAGGTCGGCGACATGGCGCCCGGCCGCGAACTGGTCGAGGACGTCGGAGCCGGCGACCAGCTCGCGGATGTTCTGCGTGCCGGGGAAGCCGCCGAAGATCCCGGTCGAGTTCGGAGCCTCCCAGCCGTGACCGTTGCACATCGCCTTGAGCGCCGTGCCGCGGTGGACGAGGAAGGTGGACCCCATGCTCTGACCGCCGCGGAACTCCCCGGCGCCGCCCGAGTCGGTCACGAGGCGGCGCTCGAGGTAGAGCAGCGGAGTCTCCAGCTCCATGTCCTCGGCGTTGGAGATCCGCTGCCGCTCGATGTTGTGCTGACCCTGGGTCCACACGCCGTCGCGGTGGGCGTAGGCACCGCCACCGGTGGCGAGACAGTCGAGGATGACGTGGGTGAACGGGTCGCCGTGTGCGTTGCAGCCGCTGAGCACGAACTGATCGGGCCCCCCGGCCGGGGCTGCCTGCCCCTCGCCGATCAGGTCGTCGGAGCACGCGACCAGCTTCGACAGCGCCTCGATCGCCGTCATCTCGACCAGCCAGCCCGCCTCGAGCGCGCCACCGGAGACGGCCGCCGGCCGCTTGGCATTGCAGATCAGGCCCTCGGGCGCATGCACCTCGACCGGCTGGAAGAGACCCTCGTTCCACGGGGCGTCGTAGGCCAGGGTGGGGAGCAGCGCCGCGTTGATGCCGGCCATCAGGCCGGCAGAGGTGCAGTTGATGTAGCCCTCGACCTGCGGCGACGACCCCGAGTAGTCGAAGTGCAGACGATCGGCGGTCTTGGTCAGAACGAGGTCGACCTCGTAGAGCTCGTCGAGGCCGCCGTCGTTGTCCAGGTAGGCGGTGCTGTGGATCACCGCGTCGGGGAGCTCGCGGAGCCGATTCCTCAGGCGGCGGTCGGAGAGGTCGATCAGGCCGGACATGACGGCCTTGACGGTGTCCACGCCGTAGCGCTGCGCCAGCTGCGTCATCGCGCGGACGGCGGTGTTGTTCGCGCCGATGAGACCACGAAGGTCGAGGTTGACGGCGGGGGCGGCACGGGTGTGGGCCATGATCAGGTTCCACACGTCGGTGCGGATCCGCCCGTCCTCCACGAGCTTGGTCGGCGTCAGCTGGAGGCCCTCCTGGTAGCACTCCGTGGCGTCGTTGCAGAAGCTGCCCGGACGGGAGCCGCCGACGTCGGGCATGTGGCACATGGCGCCGGCCCACGCGACGAGCTCCCCGTCGAGGAAGATGGGGGCGACGACGCCCATGTCCTGCGCGTGGATGGAGCCCTTCCACGGGTTGTTGACGACGAACATGTCACCCGGATGGATGCCGGGGTCCTCCGCGCAGTCCTCGATCACGTGGCGGGTGATGAGCGCCATCGAGGCCGAGTGCAGGAGGATCGTGCGTCCCATCGCGGCCACGGAGCCGTCCGGGAGGTAGAGCCCGACGTTGAAGTCGTTGGCGTTGACCACATGGGGCGAGCCGGAGATGGCGGCGAGCGTCGCCCCCTGCTCGTCGGTGATCGCGAGCAGCCGGTGTCGGATGACCTCGAACGTGACGGGATCGACGTCGTGGCCGAGGCCGTCACGCGGGTCGGCGCCGATGGTGGAGGTGTCGGTGGCCATCAGTTTCCCTTGCAGTTGATGATGATGTTGGCGTTGGCGTCGACCGTCAGCTCCTGGCCCGGGCCCACGACGATCGTGGTGCCCTCGAACTCCAGGACGGCGGGCCCGACGAGCTGGGCGCCGGAGCCCACCAGCTCGCCGCGGTGGACCGGCACCTCGACCCGTCCGACCTCGCCGAACACCACGTCGCGAGTCCCGATCTGGGCGGTGTCGAGGCTGCCCGCCTCGAACGGCGCGGACGGCGCCAGTGCCGCGACCGCGGCCCGTCCCTCGACCCGCAGGGTGTTGAGCTCCAGTCCCGCGCTGCGCAGCGCGGTGCCCTTGCCGTAGATCCGTTCGTAGGTCTCGAAGAACTCCTCGATGACGGCGCGCATCACGTCGACCGTCACCTCACCGTCCGGCAGCACGACAGGGAGCTCGTGGGTCTGGCGCCGGAACTTCAGGTGGACCGAGCGCACGAACCGCACCTCGGGCGCGTGGTCCAGGTCGGCGTGCACGCGGTCGGCCAGGTCCGCGAGGGTGGACCTGAGTCGGTCGAGGTCGAGGGTGCTCGCCGGGTCGTCCGCTCCGGGCGGGGTGCGCGGCGGGTCGGTCGCCTGCAGCGCACGGAACCGGTCGGCCGTCACGGTGCCGTAGGCCGAGTGCACGGTCGAGGTCGGCGGCACCACGAGGGTGTTGATGCCCGCGGCCTGGGTGTAGGCACAGGCATGGGTGGGACCCGCGCCGCCGTACGCGAAGACCACGAAGTCGCGGGGATCGCGGCCCTGCTCGACCGTGACCTTGCGCAGCAGGTCGGCCATCTGGTTGTCGGCGACCGTCCGGATGCCGAGCGCGGCCTCCTCGACGCTCATGCCGAGCGGATCGGCGATGTGCTCGCGGATGGCCTCCTCGGCGAGGTGCCTGTCCAGCGTCATGCGACCGCCGAGGAAGTAGTCCGGGTCGATGATGCCGAGGACGACGTCGGCGTCGGTGACGGTGGGGCGCACTCCGCCGCGGCCGTAGCAGGCCGGCCCCGGGACCGAGCCCGCGCTCTCCGGGCCGACGACGAGTGCGCCGACCTCGTCGACCCACGCGATCGACCCGCCTCCGGCGCCGATGGCGGTGACCTTGATGCGGGGGATCGCGAGGTGGTAGTTGCCAACCTCGCTCTGGCGCTCGACGAGCGGCTCGCCGTCCAGGATCAGGCCGACATCGAAGCTGGTACCGCCCATGTCGCTCGTGATCACGTTGGAGAAGCCCATGGCGTCGGCCACCCTCGCCGTCGCGAGGACGCCGCCTGCCGGTCCGGACGTGAGCAGCGAGGCGGAGCGGCGGGCGGCGTCGCTGGCCCGCATGACGCCGCCCCCGGAGTCCATCACGGAGAGCTCGCCGTCGAAGCCGGTCGCGTGCAGGCGCCCCTCGAGGTTCTCCATGTAGTCGCGGATGACGGGACCGAGGTAGGAGTTCACGACCGTCGTCGCCGTGCGCTCGTACTCCCCGATCACGGGGGAGATCTCGTGGGAGAGGGTCAGGTAGACCTCCGGCCACTCCTCCTCCACGATCTCGCGCACCCGGAGCTCCGCTCGCGGGTTGAGGAAGGACCACAGGAAGGACGTGGCGAGGGCCTGGACGCCGGCCGCCCGAAGCCGCCGGAGGGCGGAGCGCACCTCGTCCTCGTCGAGGGCCACCAGCACGGTTCCGGCGGCGTCGACGCGCTCGGGGACCTCGACGATCGCGTCGCGCCCGACGATCGGCTCGGGGTTGCGGCGGCGGCTGTAGTGACCGGTCGCGGAGCCCATGCCGACCCAGGAGGTCATGCTGCGCTGGATGAGCATGGTGTCCGCGAATCCTGCGGTGGTGAGCAGGCCGGTCGCGGCGCCCTTGCGCTCGATGAGCGCGTTGGTGGCCGCCGTCGTCCCGTGCGCGAAGTAGCGGATCTGGGAGGCGAACCGGGGGAGCGTCGTGCCGACCGACGTGGCGGCGAGCTCGAGGGCGTCGATGATGCCCTCGGAGCGGTCGTGGGGGGTCGTCGGCGACTTGAACAGTCGAGGACGGCGACCGCTTTCGAGGAGCACCAGATCGGTGAAGGTGCCGCCGATGTCGGTGCCGATGAGGTAGCCGTCGAAGGGCTGCGCGGAGGAGGTCAAGGCGGGATCTCTCGTGGTCGGGAAAGTGCTGCCAACCCTGGGATCCGGCGGTGGTGTGACACAAGGCACATTCCGCACTGCGGAAAGTTAGGACCCGATCATGCCGAAAATGGACCTCGTCGAACGCGACGGCGCCTCCTGTCCGCGAGGAGCGTCAGCCTCCGACGAGGGGAAGGCTGACCGTCGCGTCCATGGCGTGGGCGAGCTCGCGCCCCTTCGTCTCGAAGTGACGGCGGAAGTAGCCCGTGTGCTCGTCGTGCTCGTGGAAGTGGTGCGGCGTCAGCACCGCCGAGAAGACCGGCACGTCGGTCTCGAGCTGCACCCGCATCAGCGCGTCCACCACCGACGACGCCACGAAGTCGTGCCGGTAGATGCCGCCGTCGACGACCAGGGCCGCCGCCGCGACACCGACGTACTGCCCGGACAGCGCGCGGCGTCGTACCTGCAGCGGGATCTCGAACGCACCGGGCACGTGCACCACGTCGACCGTGTAGCCGCGCTGCTCGAGCTCGTCCGTGCAGGTCGTGACGGCGACGTCGACGATGTCGGCGTGCCAACGGGCCGCGACGACCGCGACGCGTGGGGCGATGGGTGACATGGGTTCTCCTGTTCGCGTGTCACCCAGGGCGTGACGACGCGCACGAGGCCCGCCGCGTTCTCTTCCGTCCGGACTGTGACCGTCGGCTCCGGAGTCGCACCGGATCTGCTGACCCGGACCGGTCGTGGGGACCGATCCGGCGCTCGCGGGCTCGGCCGCCCCGGATCCGCCGGGACGCCCTCACCGCCGGTGGGGAGTTCCACCCCGCCCTGAGAACGTACGACAGCAGGGTAGCGGCCACGCCCCGCTCGGGGCGGCATGTCCGCCGGCTGCCGGCCGGGCGCGGACGGAGATGGTCTCCGATGATTCCCCCGGCCCCGGACCCCGCTTGTAAGGTGTCCTACGTCATGCGCGGGAGATCCCGACGATGCGCAGATGCGCCGCAGGACCCAGCTGTCACACGACACTCGAACCTCGAGGATCATTCATGGACTACAAGGTTGCTGACCTGAGCCTGGCCGAGTACGGCCGCAAGGAGATCGAGCTCGCCGAGCACGAGATGCCCGGCCTGATGGCGATGCGCGCCCGCTACGGCGCCGACCAGCCGCTCCGGGGCGCCCGCGTCGCCGGCTCCCTGCACATGACCATCCAGACCGCCGTGCTGATCGAGACGCTCACCGCTCTCGGTGCCGACGTCCGCTGGGCGACCTGCAACATCTTCTCGACGCAGGACCACGCCGCCGCGGCCGTCGTCGTCGGCAAGGACGGCACCGTCGAGGCGCCCGCCGGCACGCCCGTCTTCGCCTGGAAGGGCGAGACCCTGGCGGAGTACTGGGACGAGGCCGAGAAGGTCTTCCAGTTCAAGGACGCCGAGGGCAACGCCATCGGCCCGAACATGATCCTCGACGACGGTGGCGACATCACCATGCTCGTCCACCTGGGCACCGAGTTCGAGAAGGCCGGCGCTGTCCCGGGCCAGGACTCCACGGACAACGAGGAGTTCAAGGAGGTCCTCCGGGTCCTCGCCCGCTCCGTCGACAACGACCCGACGTACTGGACGAACATCGGCGCCGGCATCAAGGGCGTCACCGAGGAGACCACCACCGGTGTCCTCCGTCTCTACGACCGCTTCAAGGCCGGCTCGCTCCTCTTCCCGGCCATCAACGTCAACGACTCGGTCACCAAGTCGAAGTTCGACAACAAGTACGGCTGCCGCCACTCGCTCATCGACGGCATCAACCGTGGCACCGACGTGATGATCGCGGGCAAGACCGCCGTCGTCTGCGGCTACGGCGACGTCGGCAAGGGCTCCGCCGAGTCGCTGCGTGGCCAGGGCGCTCGCGTGATCATCACCGAGATCGACCCGATCTGCGCGCTGCAGGCGGCGATGGACGGCTACGAGGTCAAGCGCCTCGAGTCGGTCGTCGACTTCGCCGACATCTTCATCACCACGACCGGCAACTTCGACATCATCCGGGTCGAGCACTTCGAGCGGATGAAGCACCAGGCGATCGTCGGCAACATCGGCCACTTCGACAACGAGATCGACATGGCCGGCCTCGCGAAGATCCCGGGCATCGTCAAGGACGAGATCAAGCCCCAGGTCCACCAGTGGATCTTCCCCTCGTCCGACGGCGGGGCCGGCAAGAAGGTCATCGTGCTGTCCGAAGGACGGCTCCTGAACCTGGGCAACGCGACCGGCCACCCGTCGTTCGTCATGTCGAACTCGTTCACCAACCAGGTGCTGGCGCAGATCGAGCTCTTCACCAAGCTCGAGGAGTACCCGATCGGCGTCTACGTGCTGCCGAAGCACCTCGACGAGGAGGTCGCCCGGCTGCACCTCGACGCCATCGGCGTCGAGCTCACCGAGCTCACCCAGGCCCAGGCCGACTACCTCGGTGTCCCGGTCGAGGGCCCGTTCAAGTCCGACCACTACCGCTACTGAGGCGCGAGCGCCGCGCTGCCGCGCACGCGGTCGTGTTGCGTAGGTCCAGGCTTGGCCTGGCGGCAAGACATGCGTGCTGGCCGCCCGTGCGTAGTTGGCAGCTCGCGCGTAGCTGGCGACAGGGCGGGCGTCGCGTCGCACGCCTGACGTAGCAGAAGCTGGCCGTTCGCGAGCCCCGTACCCGCCTGGGTGCGGGGCTCGTGTGCTCCGGGCTGCCGAGATATACTCGCGGCAGAAAAAGGATATCTCCTTGGAAGGCGGGCCGATGGCGAAGACGTTGATCGAGGTGGACGAGCGTCTGATGGCAGACGCGATGCTGGCGACCGGTCAGACGACGAAGCGAGGCACCGTGACCGAGGCGCTGGAGCAGGCGGTCCGCAAGGCGCGGGCACTCGACTATCTCGAGCGGTTGCAGGAGGGTGTCGCCAGTAGCCTCGATGACCCGGAGGTCGTCGATCAAGCTCAGCGATGAGGCAGTTGTATCTGCTCGACAACTCCGTCGCCCAACGCGTCCATCGCGCTCCGGCGGTCGCCGAGGCGGTGGCAGTGCTCCTCGCGACGGGGCAGCTGGCGAGTTGTCTGCCGCAGGTGCTGGAAGAGTGCTACTCGGCCCGGAGTGCAGCGGACCACCGCATCATTCTCGACGGCAATCAGCGCGGAAAGGTCTTCCTGGCGCCCGACGGGGAGGTCGCCCGCATCGCCGTCGACCTCCAGAGCCTGCTCTTCCATGCGGGGACGGGGCGGTCCGTGGGGGTGAGCGATCTTCAGATCGCGGCGACCGCGCTGCGGCACTCGCGTGGCGATCAAGCAGTCACCGTCGTGCACTACGACGCTGATTTCGACCATGTGGCCCGTGTCCGTCCCGACCTGCGCGCGCGATGGATCGTCCCGTCCGGCTCGGTCGCATGAGACGGCGAGACCGATCAGTAGGATCGCGTTCATGACCCCGCCCACCAGTGCGCCGTACCCGACCCGGGGACGCGTCCTCGTCGTCGACGACGACGCGCCGCTGGCGGAGATGCTCGGCATCGTGCTGGGCCAGGAGGGCTTCGAGAGCCGGGTCTGCCCGCGCGGCGACCTGGCGCTCGCGGCGTTCCGGGACTACCGGCCCGACCTGGTGCTGCTCGACCTGATGCTGCCGGGCAGGGACGGCATCGACGTGTGCAAGGAGATCCGGGCCGAGTCCGGCGTCCCCATCGTCATGTTGACGGCCAAGGGCGACACGGTCGACGTCGTCGTCGGGCTGGAGTCAGGGGCGGACGACTACGTCGTCAAGCCGTTCAAGCCCAAGGAGCTGGTCGCCCGGATCCGCGCGAGGGTACGCCGCACCGAGGCCGTGCCGCAGGAGACGCTCACCATCCGTGACCTCGAGATCGACGTCGCCGGGCATGCGGTGACCCGGGACGGCCGGGAGATCTTCCTGACGCCGCTGGAGTTCGACCTGCTGCTCTGCCTGGCCCGCAAGCCGGGGCAGGTCTTCACCCGTCAGGTGCTGCTCGAGGAGGTCTGGGGCTACCAGCATGCCGCGGACACCCGTCTGGTCAACGTGCACGTGCAGCGGCTGAGATCCAAGGTGGAGCACGACCCGGAGCATCCGGAGATCGTACTGACGGTGCGTGGTGTCGGCTACAAGGCCGGCTCCGGATAGGCCCGCGGCGGCCCGGCTCGGCCGCCGCGGGCTTGCGGGGCTGCGCCGGTGCTGGGCCTGGCTGGCGCCGCGGCTGCGTCGCGCCCTGACCTTCTGGCGCCGTTCGATCCAGGCGCGGGTCGTGGTGAGCACCGTGGTGCTGTCCGCCGTGGTCGTCAGCGGCGTCGGCTGGATCCTGTTGCAACAGACCCGCGAGGGCCTGTTGCGCCACCGGGTCGACGTCGTGCTCGGGGAGGTGGACGCGGAGGTCACCGACGCCCAGGACCGCCTGGAGGCGGCCTCGGGACGGGAGGGGAACGCCGGCCGACAGCAGCGTGACCTGGTCGACCCGATCATCGAGCGGGGGGACAGTCGCGGGTACGCCGTCGTGCTGGCCGGCCCCGAGGAGGAGGGGCCGCCGCTGCGGACCGGTGGCGGTGAGTACACCAGCGGCCTGGACCTGGCCAGCGTCCCCGCCTCGCTCGAGGAGCACTTCGACGGGCGGCTGCGCGCGACGGCGTGGACCTACACCGAGATCGTCCGCTCGACCGGCACGGGGGCGGACGCCCGCACCACGAGCGAGCCGGGGATCGTCGTCGGATCGCAGGTGCAGCTGCCGTCGGACGGGCAGACCTACACGCTCTACTTCCTGTTCCCGCTCGCGGAGGAGCAGGAGACGCTCAACCTGGTGACCCGGGCGCTGCTGACCGCCGCGGGGCTCCTCCTCGTGCTCGTCGCCGGCGTGACCTGGCTGGTGACCCGACAGGTGGTCAGCCCGATCCGGATGGCCCGGGAGGTGGCCGAACGGCTCGCCGCCGGCCGGCTCCAGGAGCGGCTCCAGGTCAGCGGTGAGGACGACATCGCCCGCCTGGCGTACTCCTTCAACCAGATGGCGACCAGCCTCCAGCGTCAGATCCGCCAGCTGGAGGAGCTGAGCTGGGTCCAGCGCAGGTTCGTGTCCGACGTCTCCCACGAGCTGCGCACCCCGCTGACGACCGTCCGGATGGCCTCCGACGTGCTCCACGACGCCCGGGAGAGCTTCGACGCCGCCACCGCCCGCTCCGCCGAGCTGATGCAGGCCGAGCTCGACCGGTTCGAGAACCTCCTCGTCGACCTGCTGGAGATCAGCCGGTTCGACGCGGGTGCCGCGGTCCTCGCCACCGAGAACGTCAACCTCGGCGACCTCGTCCGCCGGGTCGTCGAGGCAGCGCGCCCGCTGGCCGACCAGCGGGGTGTGCGGGTGCTCGTCGAGGAGCCGGACGTCGCGGTCCGGGCCGATGTCGACGTGCGGCGCATCGAGCGGATCGTGCGCAACCTGGTCACCAACGCCATCGACCACGCGCTGGCCGACGATCCCACCGAAGCCGTGATCGTGCGGCTCGCCTCCGACGAGGAGTCGGCGGCGATCACGGTGCGCGACCACGGCATCGGCCTCGCGCCGGGCGAGGCCTCGATGGTGTTCAACCGGTTCTGGCGCTCCGACCCGGCCCGTACCCGGACCAGCGGCGGGACCGGGCTGGGGCTCGCGATCGCCCAGGAGGACGCCCACCTGCACGGCGGCTGGCTCCAGGCCTGGGGCCGGACCGGGCAGGGCGCCCAGTTCCGCCTCACCGTGCCACGGCACGCCGGCGGAACGCTGCGCCACAGCCCGCTGCCCCTGGTGCCGGAGGACGCCGCGTCGAGCGACGCTGCGGTCGTGGTCGGGCGGGGTGGCGTCGTCCCGGGGCCGGAGGAGGGACGATGACCCCCGCGGCGTTGCGCCGGAAGGTCGCCCGGGTGGGCCCGGTGCTGGTCGCCGTGCCGGCCCTCGTGCTGGCCGGCTGCACGTCGCTGCCGACGTCGGGACCGGTGGTCGAGGGCAGTGGCGCCGACCAGGGCGCGACCCGTCGTGCCAGTGACATCGACGCCCGGCCGCCGCTCTCCGGGGCGTCGCGGACCGAGGTGGTCGCCGGATTCCTGGACGCGATGACCGCCTGGCCGGTGCAGACCAGCGTCGCCAAGGAGTACCTCACCGAGGAGGCCGCCGCCGGCTGGGACCCGGAGCAGGAGACCATCATCTACAGCGACTCCCTGCCCGTGCAGGAGAGCGCGGGCACGGTCTCGGTCCGGCTGACCGCCGCGGACCGGCTCGACGCCGTCGGAGCGTGGCGGGGGGCGATGGGGACCGACGAGCTCACCGTGGACTTCCGGGTGAGCATCGAGGACGGGCAGTACCGGATCGCCGACCCGCCGGACGCGCTCGTCGTACCCGCGGGATGGTTCCGGCAGCGTCACCGTCAGGTCTCGCTCTACTACTTCGACCCGATCGCGCAGATCCTCGTCCCCGAGCCGGTCTTCGTGCCCGAGGGCGACCAGCTGGCGACCAGCCTGGTCTCGGCCCTGCTCGCCGGGCCGCCGCCGCGGGCCCGGGGCGTGGTGCGCTCGTTCCTGCCGTCCGGGTTGACCGTCGGGCTGTCCGTGCCGGTGAGCGACGCCGGCGTCGCCGACATCGCGTTGGTGGGGGAGCCCCAGGCGATCACCGCTCAGCAGGCCGAGCTGATGCTCGCCCAGCTGGCGTGGACCCTACGCCAGGACCCGTCCGTCACCGCGCTGCGGGTCAGCATCGACGGCACCGACCTGCCCCTCCCGGGCGGTGTCTCGCAGTACTCCGTCGAAGCGGCCGCGGTGCTCGGACCTGCCGGCCCCGGTGGTGGCCGGACTCTCTTCGGCGTCAGCCAGGGACGTCTGGTCGCCGGCAGCGGGGACGGGGACCTCGCGCCGGTGACGGGCGTCTTCGGCGACGAGGGTGCCGGACTCGGCTCCGTCGCGGTCACGCTCGACAACCAGCGGGCCGCCGCGGTCGACCTCGGCGGCCGCCGGGTCCGGCTGGCCCGCGTGCAGCAGTCGGCCTCCGAGCCGGCGGCGCAGACCCTGCTGTCCGGCGGGAACTACACCCGGCCCACCTTCGACCACGCCGACCGGCTCTGGGTGCTCGAGCGGCGCCCCGGCGGGGCGGTCGTGTGGCTGTACGACGAGCAGGACGACGACGTGGTCCGCGCCGTGCGGGTGCCCGGGATCACCGGCACCCGCGCCCGGGGGCTCGTCGTGAGCCGCGACGGCACCCGCCTCGTGGGGATCGTCCGCACCCCTGAGGGCGGTGACCAGGTGGTCGGGGCCCGGGTCCTGATCGGCGGCCGGGGCCAGGTCCAACGGGTCCGGCGGCCGTTCGTGGTCCGCGAGGCCGAGGACAGCCACATCACCGATCTCGCCTGGAACGGCCCGATCCGGCTCGGCCTGCTCACCGCGACCGCGCCCGACAGCCTCTACGAGGTCGATGTCGTCGCCGCCGACGGCGCCACGGTCGGCGTCGACGTGCTGTCGACCATCGTCACCGGCAAGGTCCGCGGCCTAGCGGCGACGCCGGTCGAGGACGCCCCGATGCTGGCCGTGTACGCCGACCAGTACGTCGATGTCGTCCGCCAGGAGCGGCATCCCGTCGAGCCGGAGGGGCTGACCCAGCTCGACTACGCGGGCTGACCTGTTCTCCACAGGCGTGGACCGCGCGGTTGCTCGTCCGGGGACGCCCTGCTGGGGTGGCGTGGATGAGAACGCTGCCGACCCTTGCCGACGGCTTCGTCGACCTGGTGCTCGGCTCGCGCTGCGTGGGCTGCGAGCGGCCAGGGCGGCCCCTGTGTGGCGCGTGCCGCGCCGGCCTGCCCGCCGAGGCCGGCCTGCGCCGGCCGACGCCCTGCCCCGACGGGCTGGTGCCGCCGTACGCCGCCGGCGAGTACGCAGGTGTCCTGCGCGCGCTCGTCCTCGCCCACAAGGAGCGGCGGGTCCTCGCCCTCGCCGCCCCTCTCGGGGAGCTCCTGGCGGTGTCGGTCGCGGGCGCAGCCGGCGCGGTGACGTCCGGGCCCGTCGTCCTGGTCCCGGTGCCGTCCCGCCCCGCGGTCGTGCGGCAGCGCGGCCACGACCCGACACTGACCCTGACCCGGGCCGCCGCGCGGGCGCGCGGGACGGGCGTGGTGACCGCCCGGCTGCTCCGCCTCCGGCCGGGCGTCGTCGACCAGGCCGGTCTCGACGCGGCCGGCCGGGCCGCCAACCTGGCCGGCTCGATGACGGCTCCCGCGGCCGCCGTACGACGGCTCGCGCGGCGCTGCCCGCGCGCCCACGTCGTCGTGTGCGACGACGTGCTCACGACCGGCGCCACTCTGCGCGAGGCCCAGCGCGCCCTCGAGGCGGCGGGCGTTCCGGTGCTCGCGGGGGCGGTGGTCGCTGCCACGAGGAGGAGGTCGGATGACGCAAGGAGCGGTGTCCCGGGCCCGAACTTCCGGTGAGGCCTTTCGTCGTCACCAGCGACGGACTAACGTCTGGTCATGGAGTCCGCCCGGGTCCGTGGTTGCGTCGCTCGGACCGGGCGCGAGCCCGATCGGGTGCGGCAAGCCGATGCCAGTCGCAGGCGAAACGGTCCACGTAAGTCACGTACGGACGGCAGTCCTCGAGGTGCCCTCCGGGGGTCCACGGGGGCGGAGCCCCCGTGCGTGGTGATCACGGTGCGGCTTAGTCGTAAGCCCTGCCTCGGTCCGGACGTCAGATGCGTCCGGTCCCGGGAGAAGGCCGGTAGTGGCAACAAGCTGCGGAAGCCTCAGCAGGCGGGTGTGGGGACGAAGACCAGGTCGGCCGGGCGGGCTCCACTGCGTTTGATTGCGCGAGCGCGTCGCTCGTCCCTCGCGCCGCGCTGCCGCGCGCGCGGTCGTGTCTCGCACGGGGCTGAGCCCGCCTGGCGGCAAGCCTTCGGCACGGCGGAAAGCGCCGGTCTCGTCGGCTCCGGTCGCTCGTTCCTCGCTCCCTGCGCCTCCTCGCCCAGCGTTCCCGCCGTGGCCTTCGCGGGCTTCGGGGGCGCGAGCGACCTGTCTTCACCCCTTGCTGGTCGAGAGACGTGCCAGCACTCGCACTTCCTGCCTGCGTGGCAGGAGAACCCATCACGCCGAAATTCCCTTGGAGGTAACTGATGGATGTTGTGGTCACCGGACGGCACTGCGAGATCTCGGACCGGTTCCGGGAGCATGCCGCGGAGAAGCTCGCCAAGCTGGAGAAGCACGATCACCGGATCATCCGGGTTCATGTGGAGGTGGACAGCGAACCCAACCCGCGCCAGCACGACCAGGCCGTCCATGTCGAGCTCACGGCCTTCTCCAAGGGACCGGTGATCCGGGCCGAGGCCGCCGCCGACGACAAGATGGGCGCGCTCGACCTCGCCCTCGACAAGATGGCCGCCCAGATGCGCAAGGCGGCCGACCGGCGGCGGGTGCACCGCGGCCGTCGTACGCCGGTCTCGGTCGGCCGGGCCCTCTCCGACGTCCCGGCCACCGTGGTCGAGGAGGCGGAGGAGGACGTCGCCATCGAGCGTCAGGTCGGCCCGATCACGGTCACCGGTGACGGTCCGCTGGTGGTGCGGGAGAAGACGCACCCGGCCGCCCCGATGACCCTCGACCAGGCGCTCTACGAGATGGAGCTGGTCGGTCACGACTTCTACCTGTTCGTCGACAAGGAGAGCGAGCGGCCGGCCGTGGTCTACCGGCGCCGCGGCTACGACTACGGGGTCATCTCGCTCGACCTCGGGAGCAACGACGGCTGAGGCGTGGTCAGGACCGACATGCTCTCGGGAGGTCGTGCCATGATGCCGCTGTGGCGACTCGGACTTCGGCGGAAACCGCAGCACCGGGACAGCCCGTGAGCGAGCCGGTGCGTGTGGTGGTGGTCGACGACCAGGAGCTGTTCCGGCGTGGGCTGACGATGCTCCTGGCCATCGAGGACGGCATCGAGGTCGTCGGCGAGGCGAGCAACGGCGTGGACGGTGTCGCCGTCGCCGTCAGCAGCGTCCCCGACGTGGTGCTGCTGGACGTCCGGATGCCGAAGCAGTCCGGCATCGAGGCCTGCGTCGCCATCAAGGAAGCGGTCCCGATGACGAAGATCATCATGTTGACCATGTCGGACGACGAGACCGACCTCTACGAAGCGGTCAAGAGCGGCGCCTCGGGCTACCTCCTCAAGGACTCGTCCATCGAGGAGGTGGCCCAGGGCGTCCGCGTCGTCGCCGACGGCCAGTCGCTGATCAGCCCGTCCATGGCCGCCAAGCTCATCGACGAGTTCAAGACGATGTCCAAGCCCGACCGCTCGACGGGCCAGGCCCTCAAGCTCACCGAACGTGAGCTCGAGGTGCTTCGGTTCGTCGCCCGCGGCCTGAGCAACCGCGACGTCGCCGCGCAGCTGGCCATCAGCGAGAACACCGTCAAGAACCACGTCCGCAACATCCTCGAGAAGCTGCAGCTGCACTCGCGGATGGAGGCGGTCATGTACGCCGTGCGCGCCAAGCTGGTCGAGCTGGAGTAGCTGCCGGCCCGGCAGGGCTGTCGGCGGCGGCTCCTAGGGTGGGCCCGTGCCCACCACGCAGTCGCTGTCGCTCCCGCAGGCCCGCCGGATCGCGTTGGCGGCCCAGGGCTTCCTCGACCCGGCCCACGCGGCCCCGAGCCTGCGGACCTTCGACCGCACCCTGGCCCGCACCGGGGTGCTGCAGGTCGACAGCGTCAACGTGCTGCAGCGGGCGCACTTCATGCCGCTCTACTCGCGGATGGGGGCCTACGATGTCGACCTGCTCCGTCGCGCGGCCAGCGGCCGCAACCGGCGGGTGGTGGAGTACTGGGCCCACGTGCAGGCGTTCATGCCCGTCGAGCTGTGGCCGGCGATGCGCCATCGGATGGACGACTACCGCGCCCGGCGCGGCAAGTGGTTCGCGGTCGAGGAGGGCGACGCGCTCGAGGTGGCGCTGCTCGCCGAGATCGCCGAGCGTGGGGCCAGCACCGCGCGTGAGCTCGACGACGGGCTGCCGCGCGCGAAGGACCACTGGGGCTGGAACTGGTCGCGCACCCGGCGGATGCTCGACTACCTCTACATGACCGGTGACCTGGCCATCGCCGGTCGCACCAGCCAGTTCGAGATCCGCTACGACCTGCCGGAGCGGGTCCTGCCCGCGTCGGTGCTCGACGCCCCGGCGATGCCGGCCGGGCAGGCCCACGTCGAGCTCGTCCGACGGGCGGCCCGGTCGCACGGCGTCGCGTCGGCGAACTGCCTGGCCGACTACTACCGGATCCGGGTCGGCGAGGCGCGGATCGCGATCGACGAGCTCGTGGCGGCCGGCGAGCTGGAGCCGGTCGCGGTGCAGGGGTGGCGGCGCCCGGCGTACCTCCACCGCGACGCGCGTCTCCCACGCCGGGTCGGCGCCCGCGCCCTGCTGAGCCCCTTCGACCCGGTGGTGTGGGAGCGCGACCGGGGGGAGGCGCTGTTCGACTTCTTCTACCGGATCGAGATCTACACGCCGGCCGAGCAGCGGGTGCACGGCTACTACGTGCTGCCGTTCCTGCTGGGCGAGCGGATCGTCGGGCGGGTCGACCTCAAGGCCGACCGGCCGACCGGCCGGCTGCTCGTGCAGTCGGCCTGGGCGGAGCCGCACGCGCCGGCGGAGACCGCGGTCGAGCTGGCCGTGGAGCTGGCGCGGCTGGCCGGCTGGCTCGGCCTGACCGAGGTCGTCGTCGCCCCGAGGGGTGACCTGGCCGCGGCACTCGCGGCCGAGGTCGACCAGGCTGCCTGACCCCCTGGCCGGGTCCCACGGCCGGCCCACCGCCTCGACGTACTAAGGTCACCGCCGTGACCCAACGCACTCTCGTCCTGCTCAAGCCCGACGCGGTCCGGCGCGGCCTGGTCGGCAACGTGCTGGCCCGGTTCGAGGCCAAGGGCCTGGGCATCGTGGCCCTGGAGCAGCGCCACATCGACGCGGCGATGGCCGACGCCCACTATGCCGAGCACGTCGAGCGCGACTTCTACCCGCCGCTGCGGGCGTTCGTGACCAGCGGCCCGCTCGTGGCGCTCGTCCTCGAGGGTGACGAGGCGATCGAGGTGGTCCGCGCGCTCAACGGGGCGACCGACGGCCGGAAGGCCGCGCCCGGCACGATCCGCGGCGACCTCTCCCTCTCCAACCGGGAGAACCTGGTCCACGGCTCGGACTCGCCCGAGTCGGCGGAGCGCGAGATCGCGCTCTGGTTCCCCCACCTCTGACGCACGCGCTGCGGGAGGAGCCCCGTCCCCTGTGACGGGTGTGACTCCTGAGACGCGCCGCGCCGTACCGGCGTGCCTACCCGACCGGACCCGACTCGTTCCTTACGCTCGCAAGCGGAGACCGGCGGATCGTGCGCTCGTCGACCTCCCCGGCACACTCCTCGCCACCATGCGGGGAGCGGACCGGCTTCCCCGGACGCGCGCGAGCGGACCTGCCCAGCGGGGCGGTCCGGTGACGTCTTGCGGAGGTTGCGTGAGGGCGAACTCCATCATCGGCCGCGACATGGCCGTGGACCTCGGCACCGCGAACACGCTCGTCTACGTCCGTCGCCGCGGCGTCCTGCTCGACGAGCCGAGCGTCGTCGCGCTCAACGACAGCACCGGCGAGGTGATCGCGGTCGGTCACCAGGCCAAGCAGATGCTGGGCCGCACGCCGGACAACATCACCGCGCTCCGCCCGCTGCGCGACGGCGTGATCGCCGACTTCGAGGCGACCGAGCAGATGCTGCGCCACTTCATCGCGCGCGTGCACAATAGGCGGTCCTTCGCCAAGCCCCGCATGGTCATCTGCGTGCCGAGCTCGATCACTCCGGTCGAGCAGCGCGCGGTCAAGGAGGCCGGCTACCAGGCCGGAGCCCGCCGTGTGTACGTCGTCGAGGAGCCGATGGCCGCCGCGATCGGCGCCGGACTGCCGGTGCACGAGGCGACGGGCAACATGATCGTCGACGTCGGCGGCGGCACGACCGAGGTCGCCGTCATCTCCCTCGGCGGCATCGTCACGTCCCTCTCGATCCGCACGGCCGGTGACGACCTCGACGCCGCGATCATCGCGTGGATGAAGAAGGAGCACGGCGTGATGCTCGGCGAGCGCACCGCCGAGGACGTCAAGATCACCCTCGGCTCGGCGTTCCCGCGCCCCGGTGAGCCGCACGGCGAGGTCCGCGGCCGTGACATGGTCACCGGCCTCCCGCGCACGGTCGAGGTCACCGGTGCCGACATCCGGCACGCGCTGGAGGAGCCCCTGCACGCCATCGTCGACGCCGTCCGGGTGACCCTGGACCAGACGCCGCCGGAGCTCTCCGGCGACATCATGGACCGCGGCATCGTGCTCACCGGCGGGGGAGCGCTGCTGCGCGGGCTCGACGAGCGGATCCGGCACGAGACCGGCATGCCCGTCCACGTCGCGGAGGACCCGCTGATCTCGGTCGCGATGGGTGCGGGCCGCTGCGTCGAGGAGTTCGAGGCCCTCCAGCAGGTGCTCGTCACCAACCAGCGACGGTTCTGACCTGATGGCGATCGACACCCGACCCCCGAAGTCGCCGGTGCGGCGCACCGGCACCTCACGCGACCCCGAGCGCGACTCCGGGCGGCCTCCCCGCTCCCTGGTGCTCGCCCTCGTGCTCGCCTGCGCCGCGCTCATGGTCGTCGACAAGGCCGGCGGCGACAGCTCGCCGGTCGACCCGGTGCGCCGCGTGGTCGGCGAGGTCGTGGGCCCGGTCCAGGCCGGCGTCTCGACCGTCGTGCGTCCGCTGGTGGACCTCCCCGGCGCCCTGCGCTCCAACGGCGCGCTGCGCGACGACCTCACCCGGCTCGAGGCCGAGAACGCCGAGCTGCGCGGCCGGCTCGGCAAGGCCGGGTACGACGACCAGCGGCTGGCCCAGCTGGAGGGCCTGCGCGCCATGGCCGGCGACCTCGGCTACGCGCTGGTGCCCGCCCGGGTGATCGCGATCGGTCCGGCCCAGTCGTTCTCCAGCACCGTGACGCTCGACGCCGGATCCGACGCCGGCCTGCGGCCCGACATGACGGTCGTCGCCGCCGAGGGCCTGGTCGGCCGGATCACCTCGGTGACCGCCCACACCGCGACCGTGCTGCTCATCGTCGACGACACGTCCTCGGTGGGCGGACGGATCGGCGAGAACATGGAGCTCGGCTTCGTCCGCGGGCACGGCAGCCTCGGTACCGACGACCGTCTCGAGATGGAGCTCGCCGATCGCCGCGTGGTCCCGAAGGTGGGCCAGCAGATCGTGACCTGGGGCAGCGAGGGCGGCTCGCCGTACGTCGCCGGCGTCCCGATCGGCACCGTCGGCAAGGTCTACGAGTCCCTGCGGGACACGTCCTACCGCACCGTGATCGAGCCGGGCGTCGACTTCACCGCGCTCGACATGGTCGGCGTAGCGGTGCCCTACGGCACCAAGGGCGGCGTGATCGAGGAGAGTCCGCGATGAACCGCCGCGGCCGTCTCGTGGCCACCCTCGTCGCGGTGTTCGCCGCGCTGCTGCTGCAGGTCACCGTGCTCCCGCACTTCGCCTGGGACTTCGGCGGGCTCGGCGTCGTCCCCGACCTGGTGCTGCTCGTGGTCGTCGCGACCGCCGTCGCCACCGACACCAGGTTCGCGACGCTGACCGGCTTCTGGGCCGGGCTGCTGCTCGACATCGCGCCGCCCGCCGACCATCTCGCCGGTCGCTGGGCGCTCGCCCTGATGGTCGTCGGATACGTCGTGGGACGCCTGGTCCACGACAACGCCGGTGACCCGGGCGGAGCGGCCGCCGGCAGCCGGTTCGCGCAGTTCGGCGCCCGCCGCCCGCCGCTGCCGCTCGCCCTCGCGGCGGCCGCCGGCGGCTCCTTCGTCGGCACCTCGGTGTTCGCGCTGTCCGGCGTCCTGCTCGGCGACTCCGTGGCCGCGGTCGGCGACCTGCTGCCCGTGGCGCTGGTCGCGCTCCTGCTCGACGTCGCGGCCGCCCTGGTCGTCGTACCGGCGACGCTGTGGCTCGTGCGCCGCACCGCGGGCGACGGGCTGCCGAGGGCCTCCCAGCGGATCCGGGTCCGCGCCTGATGGCCCCCGCATCCACCCCCGCCGCCGCCTCGCACCGCAGCCGGCTGCGCCTGATCGTCATCCAGACGCTCGTCTTCTCCCTCCTCGCCACCCTCGGCGTACGCCTCTACTACCTGCAGGTCGTCTCGGGGGAGAGCTACCAGGGCAAGGCCGCCTCGCAGTCGGTGCGTGAGATCGTCGTCCAGCCGCAGCGCGGGCTGATCGTCGACGCGATGGGCCGTCCCCTCGTCACCAACCGGCTCACCTGGGTGGTGTCGCTCGACCGCACCCTGCTCGGCAAGATGGCGCCCGCCGACCGTGCCGAGCTGCTCAGCCGCACCAGCGACGCGATCGGCGTGGACGTCGCGACGATCGAGACCAAGCTCCTGCTGTGCGGCGACGACGGGGCGGTCGCCGGTCAGTGCTGGAACGGCTCGCCCTACCAGCCGGTCCCGGTCGCGCAGGACGTCAAGGAGGGCGCGGCGCTGCGGATCCTCGAGCAGCCGGAGGACTTCCCCGGCGTGGTCGTCGACCGGCAGAGCCTGCGGCAGTACCCCGCGCCGTACGGCATCAACGCCGCCCACGTGCTCGGCTACCTCAGCCCGATCACCAAGGACGAGCTGGAGTCCGCCGAGGACGCCGGCGACAGCTCCGTCAACGGTGCCTCCGTCGTCGGCCGCGCCGGCGTCGAGAAGGAGTACGACGAGTGGCTGCGCGGCCAGCCCGGCTACGACCAGGTCGCGGTCGACTCCCAGGGCCGGGTCCGCGAGGACGTCTCCGGCCTCGAGGCGCAGCCCGGCGACACCCTGGTCACCTCGATCGACGCGAAGGTGCAGAGCGTCGTCGAGGAGCAGCTCGCGGCGATGATCGCCAAGCAGCGCAGCACGCGCGACCCGGTCACCAAGCGCAACTTCGAGGCCGACTCCGGCGCCGCCATCGTGATGGAGGCGAAGACCGGGCGGATCGTCGCGATGGCCAGCCAGCCGACGTACGACCCGTCGGTGTGGGTCGGCGGCATCACCGACAAGCAGCTCCAGCGGCTGTACTCCGAGGCCGCCGGGACGCCGCTGCTCGCGCGCTCCTTCCAGGGGCAGTTCGCGCCGGGCTCGACGTGGAAGCCGTTCATGACCGTCGGTGCGCTGACCCACGGGTACGCGCCGTCCACGGTCCTCAGCTGCCCCTCCGCGGTGCAGATCGGCAACCGGGCCTTCCACAACCACGAGTCGGCGGCGTACGGCTCGATCGGCTTCGCCAAGGCGCTCGAGGTCTCCTGCAACACCTTCTTCTTCCAGGTCGGCATGAGCTTCTGGCAGAAGTACGGCTCCGACCCCGACGACGTCGACGCCCGGGACCCGCTCGTCGAGCAGGCCGAGAGGTTCGGCTTCGGCGAGCGCACCGGCGTCGACCTGCCGGGCGAGGCCTCGGGCCGGGTCGCGGACCGGAAGTGGAAGCGCGACTACTACGAGTCGATGAAGGACTACTACTGCGGGATCGCGAAGAAGCCGCAGGACGACGAGACCTCCGACTTCGTCTACAAGTTCTCCCGTGAGTTCTGCGTCGAGGGCTGGAAGTACCGGCTCCCCGACGCCGCCAACTTCGCCATCGGGCAGGGCGACACCATCGTCACGCCGCTGCAGCTGGCCCGCGGGTACGCCGCGATCGCCAACGGCGGGACGCTCTGGGAGCCCCGGGTCGGCAAGGCGGTCGTGTCGCCCGAGGGCAAGGTGATCCGGGAGATCGAGCCGAAGAAGGACCGCAAGCTCAAGATCCCCGCCTCCGTGCTGAGGTACGTCGACGAGGCACTCCAGGGCGTCGCGAGCCGCGGCACGATGAACTGGAAGCTCGCGGGCTTCCCGCTCGACAAGGTCGAGATCCGCGCCAAGACCGGCTCGGCCGAGGTCTACGGCAAGCAGTCGACGGGCTGGGTCGCGTCGTACACCGAGGACTACGTCGTCGTGATGATGATGAGCCAGGGCGGCACCGGGTCCGGGTCCACCGGCGACGGCATCCGCGCGATCTGGGAGGCGCTCTACGGCGTCGACGGTGACCAGGTGGACCTGGCGAACGCCGCCATCCCGGGAGGGCGACCGCCCGCCCAGCTCCCGACCTTCGGCGACGACGGCTCGATCCTCCCGCCGGCGCGGGCCAAGGGCTCGAAGAAGGGCGAGTGATGAGCAACCGGATCCAGGGCAGCACCCGACGCACGACGGCCTCACGCCGGGTCGGCCGCCTCCAGTGGGGCGATCTCGACCTGGTCCTGCTCGGTGCCGTGCTCCTCCTCTCGCTGCTCGGCTGCCTGCTGATCTGGTCGGCCACGCTCGAGCGCGACCATCTCACCGGCGGCGACACCCGGGCGTTCCTCGTCAAGCAGGCCGTCAACGTGGTGATCGGTCTCGGCCTGATGGCGCTCGTCGTCGTCACCGACCACCGGTGGGTCCGCATCCTGGCGCCGGCCGGCTACCTCCTCGCCGTCGGCGGGCTCGTCCTCGTGCTCGTCATGGGCTCGACGATCAACGGCTCGCGTTCCTGGCTGATGTTCGGCGGGCTGTCCATCCAGCCCTCGGAGCTGGCCAAGCTCGCCGTCGTCGTCGGGATGGCGCTGGTCGTGGCCGAGCGCAGCGAGGGCCGCTGGCGCGACCGGGTCGGCCCCGGCGACGTGCTCCTCATGCTGCTCGTCGCCGGCGTGCCGGCCGTGCTGATCCTCGCCCAGCCCGACCTCGGCACCATGCTCGTGCTCACCGCCACCGTCTTCGGGGTGATCGCCGCCTCCGGCGCCCACCGGCGCTGGTTGGCCCTGCTGGCCGGCGGCGGTGTCGCGGCGGCCGTGGTGGCGGTGTCGAGCGGGATGCTGAAGGACTACCAGGTCGACCGGTTCCTCGCCTTCACCAACCCCGCCCTCGACCCGAAGGGCGCGGGCTACAACGTCGAGCAGGCCCGGATCGCCGTCGGCAACGGTGGGCTCTTCGGGCAGGGGCTCTTCCAGGGCTCGCAGACCCAGTCCGGCTTCGTCCCCGAGCAGCACACCGACTTCGTGTTCACCGTCGCGGGCGAGGAGCTCGGCCTCGTCGGGGCGGCCGTCATCGTCCTCCTCCTGGGTGTGGTGCTGTGGCGAGCGCTGCGGATCGCCACCCGCACCGACGACGTCTTCGGCCGGATCGCCGCCGCCGGCATCGCCTGCTGGCTCGGCTTCCAGGCCTTCCAGAACATCGGCATGTGCCTCGGCATCATGCCGGTCACCGGGGTCCCGCTGCCGTTCGTGTCCTACGGCGGCTCGTCGATGTTCGCCGGCATGCTCGCCGTCGGACTGCTCCAGAACATCCACCTGCGGACCCTGTCGTCCCCCGCGTCGCGGCTGGCCCCGCAACAGCGGGTGCTGGTCCGGGGCTGATCGCCGCACGCCTGCCACCACGCATCCGGCAGGATGGGCCCGTGCTGACCGTCCGCCGAGCCCCGCGCCGCCACGTGGCGCTGCTCGCGACGCTCGGCAGTCTGGAGAGCGTCACCGCACTCGTCCTGGCGCACCTGGCCGCCGGGGGAGCGGTGCCGTCGGTCTGGTGGCTGGCCGTCTTCGCCGCCCTCGTGTACGCCGCCGGCGGACTCGTGCTGCGCGGCCGGGCGAGCATCCGGCTGGTCCTGCCCGGGCTCGTCGCGGCGCAGCTGCTGGGGCACGCGTGGCTGGTCGCGCTGGCCCCGGAGGCCCACGGACACGGGCACCCGATGTCGGCCCTGCTTGGCCTCACCCCCGCGATGCTGGTCGCCCACCTGGTGGCGGCCGCCGTCACGGGGACGATGTGGATGCTGCGGCGGCGGGCGGTCGAGGTGCTGCTGCGCTGGACCGACCCCGGCGTCGTACCCGTGCCCGTGCTGCGGCGGATCCGGGCGGCGACGCCCCGCCGCCTGCGGACGGCCCAGCACGCGCGGGCGCTCGCGCCGACACGCGGTCCTCCGAGGCTGCGCGCGACGACTGCCTGACCCCGGCCGACTCCGGCACGGAGGCCGGGCCGCTCGTCGCTGCCCGCAGCCGACCACCCGAGTCACGAAAGAGACATCCATGCAGATCCGACGCTTCACCCTGTCCACCCTCGGCGCGACCGCCGCGCTGGGCACCTCGCTGGGCATCGTCGCCCTGACCGCCGGCGCGGCCGGCGCGCACGTCACCGTCACGCCGGACACCACCTCCGCCGGCGCCTATGCCGTGCTCACGTTCAGCGTGGGCCACGGCTGCGAGGGATCGCCGACCACGAAGCTGGCCATCCAGATGCCGGAGTCGATCCCGGAGGTCACCCCGACGATCAATCCCGGCTGGACCGTCGAGAAGGTCAGCGAGACGCTGGCCGAGCCGGTCACCGACGCCCACGGCAACGAGGTCACCGAGCGCACCGCCCAGGTCGTCTACACGGCCAAGACCCCGTTGCCGGACGGCTTCCGCGACACCGTCGCGCTCTCGGTCCAGCTGCCCGACGCGATGGGGGACACCCTCGCGTTCCCGGTCGTCCAGACCTGCGCGAAGGGCGAGACCGGCTGGACCGAGACCGCCGCCGAGGGGCAGGACCCGGAGGAGCTGGCCAGTCCCGCTCCCGTCCTGACGATCACCGAGGCCACCGGTGAGGGTCACGGCGGCGCCGGGACCGACGACGCCGCGTCCGACGAGGACACAGCGGCCGAGGACGCCGACCCGAAGGCCGACGCGACGTCGGACGACGACGGCGGCGGCAACGGTCTTGCCATCGGCGGCCTCGTCGCCGGCGTCGGCGGGCTCGCCCTCGGCGGACTGGCGCTCGCCCGCTCCGCCAGGAAGGACTGAGCCCGACGTGACCGGGCGTGTGCCGGCGTACCTCTCCGCCGTCCTGCTGGCCGTCCTGGTCGCCGTCCTCACGGTGATCGGGACGGCGGGACCCGCGTCGGCACACGCCACCCTCGTCTCCACCGACCCGGCCGAAGGCGCCGTGCTGCCCGCGGCGCCCTCGTCGGTGACCTTCACCTTCGACGAGCCGGTCCAGCTCGTGCCGGACGGCCTGCTGGCCTTCGACGCCGAGGGCCGGCGGGTCGACGTCGAGGCGTCCGCGAAGGGCGCGGAGGTGACCGGCCGGCTGCCCGGCGACCTCGACGACGGGACCTATGTCGTCACCTGGCGAGCGGTCTCCGCCGACGGGCATCCGATCGCGGGATCGCTGACCTTCCACGTCGGGGCACCGAGCGCCAAGGTGGTGCCGCCGCAGACCGGCCCCGCCGAGCCGGGCGCGGTGCCGACGGTGCAGGGCATCGTGCACGGCCTCGACTACGCCGCGCTGCTGCTCGCCGGCGGACTCGCGATCTTCCTCGGCTGGACGGCGCGCGGCGTCCGTCTCCCGGACGACGTACGACGACGCCTGGTCCGCGTGCTCCGCGGCAGCGCGCTCGTAGCGGTCCTGGCGGCCGCGGCCGCCGTCCCCCTGGCGGGTGCCTACCAGCTGGGATCCGGCCTCGACGGCGTCCTCGATCCGGGGTCCTTCGACCCCGGACTGGTGCAGGACGACCTGCAGATCCTGGCACTCCAGGCGGCCGGGCTCGGCGTCGCCGCGTGGGCCGCCGGTCAGGGGCGCTCCTCGCTGGTCGTCGACCTCGTGACCGCGCTGGCGGTCTGGTCGCCCGCGCTCGTCGGGCACACCCGCGCCTACGAGCCGAGCCTGCTCCTCGTCCTCACCGATGCGCTGCACCTGAGCGCGGGCGCCGTCTGGCTCGGTGGTCTCGCGGGCCTGGTCCTGACGCTGCCGTCGATCGCCGGGCGGCCCAAGGACGCCGCCCGGCTCCTCTCCCGGTTCTCGGCCCTGGCGGCCGGGCTGCTCGCCACGCTCGCCCTCACCGGTGTGCTGCTCGGCTGGCGGATCGTCGGCTCGTGGGCGCGTCTGGTGGAGGAGACCTACGGCCGGCTCCTGCTCGTCAAGGTGGCGGTGGTCCTGGTGGTCGTCGCGATCGCCGCGTACAACCGGTTCCGTCTGGTGCCGCGGGTCGGGGGCGACGGCGGGCACGACCAGCGCCGGCGGGCGACCGGTCTGGTGCGGCGCACCGTCCTCGCCGAGGCGACCCTCCTCGTCGCCGTCCTCGGGATCACCGGCTTCCTCACCCAGAAGCCGCCGGGCGGCGAGGCTCCCGGCCAGGCGCAGACCGCCGACACCGGCGTCGTCACCGGCCTCGCCGGCGACGACCTCAAGGTGCTGGCGGTCCTCGACCCGGGGCCGGGACTGCAGCGCCGGCTGATCGTGCAGGTGCAGGACCTCGCAGGGGACCCCCTCGACCTGTACGACGCCCCGGCGGTCGCGCTGCGCTCCGAGCGCGTCGACCTCGGCGAGGTCCCGGTGGTCCCGACCGGCTCGGGCACCTACACCGCCGACGTGGTGTTCCCGCACGCCGGCGCCTGGAGGCTGCAGGTCAGCATCCGCGTCGACGCGTTCACCAGCCCGGTGACCACCGTGGACCTCGACGTGACGTAGCCGGACCGCCCGCGCCAGGGGGAGCGGGTCAGCCGGTCACGGGTGCGGTCACGGCCACCTGGTGCAGCAGACCGTCGACCCGCACCTGCAGGAACAGCCGGTAGTCGCCGGGCTGGGTGAAGACCGTGTGGAAGGTCAGGACGGTGCCGTCGCCGGTGACCTCGGGCGCGCCGTACGGGTGCACGTGCACGAAGCCGCGGGAGTCGGCGGCGAATCCGGTCAGGTGGGCACTGGCCCCGAGATAGCTGCCGAGCGCGACCGGCTCGCCGTCGGCGTCGGTGAGTCGCAGCCGGAGTCGGCCGTTGGGGCCGGTCTCGCCGGCCGCGAGCAGGCGGGCCTCGAGGACCCCGTCCTCGCCGGTCTCCGCCTCGTCGCCGCGGGGGACCGCGACCGGGGTCCACGCGCCCGCGACGCGCAGCGTCGTGCCGACGACGAGCGGCGTCGTCGAGCCCTCCGGGATGAACTCGGCGACCACCCGCCACCGGCCCGGTGCGCCGAGGTCGACCCGGGCGGTCCAGGTGCCGTCGTCGGCCAGGATCGGGTGCAGGTGCCGGAACTGGGAGAGGTCGTCGCGCACGACGTAGAGGTGGAGCAGCTTGGTCTGCTCCTCGGTGTAGGTCATCAGCGGATCGCCGGACGGGGCCAGGATCCGGAACGAGACGTCGCCCGTGCCCTCGGCGCCGGGCAGGCGCACGTCGGTCATCCGATAGCCCTCGACGTCGGTGCTGGTGCCGTCGCCGACCGGGTTGCCGACCGGCTGGACGCCGCTGCCGCCGTCCTTCGCGGGAGTGAGGACGATCCGGTCGGGGTCGGCCGGCTCGCCGGACGAGCAGCCGGTGAGCCCCACCGCGAGCGTGACGGCGGCCGCGAGCGCGCCCGTCGTACGACGGCTCACGGCGAGACCGTCAGCAGCAGGAAGGCCGCGAGCAGGACCAGGTGGACGATGCCGTTGAGCGGCTTGGCGCGTCCGGGGACGACGGTGAGGATCCCCACCAGGGTCGAGAGGATGAGCAGCACGAGCTGCATCGGCTCGAGTCCGAGCGCGAGCTCGCCCTCGAGCCAGATGGAGGCGATCGCGATGGCCGGGATGGTCAGGCCGATCGAGGCCATGGCCGAGCCGTAGGCGAGGTTGAGGCTGATCTGGACCCGTTGGAGGAGGGCGGCGCGGACGGCGGCGATCGTCTCGGGCGCCAGGACGAGCATGGCGATCACGACGCCGACCACGGCGTGGGGGAAGCCGAGCCAGTCGACGGCGTCCTCGATCGAGTAGGACTCGACCTTGGCCAGGCCGACCACGGTCACCAGGGCGAGCACCAGCAGGGCGACGCTGGTCCAGGTCTCGCGGGTGGTCGGCGGATCCGCGTGGGTGTCGCCGTCGGCGTCGTCGTCCGTCGTCCATCCTCCCGGGATGGAGGTCGTGCCGGGGAGGAAGAAGTCGCGGTGCCGCACGGTCTGGGTGAAGACGAAGGACCCGTAGAGGACGAGCGAGGCGAGGGCGGCGAACGTGAGCTGACCGCCGGTCAGCACGGGCCCGGACTCGCTGGTCGTGAAGGTCGGTACGACCAGGGTCAGGCCGGCGAGCGCGATCACCGTGGCCAGCGCGGAGCCGGTGCCCTCCGGGTTGAAGATGGCGAGATGGTGCCGCAGGGCGCCCACGACGAGGGCGAGACCGACGATGCCGTTGACCGTGATCATCACGGCCGCGAAGACGGTGTCGCGAGCCAGGGTCGACGTCTCGCCGCTGCCGGAGACCATGAGCATCACGATCAGGCCGACCTCGATGACCGTCACCGCGACGGCCAGCAGCAGGGAGCCGAACGGCTCGCCGACCTTGTGGGCGACGACCTCCGCGTGGTGGACGGCCGCGAGCACCGCGCCCACGAGCGCGACGCCGATCAGACTGGCGGCCAGCGGGCCGGGGTGCGTCCCCCAGCTGAACGCCAACACGATCGCGGCCACGGGCGGCGTGATGACCGTCCACCCGAGTCGTCCTGAGGTGGAGGCGCTCATGATGCTGAATCCTACAAAAGGGGACCTGACGACGATGACGGCCGTGCGTGGCGTGGACCGTAGAATCGAGGTCATGTCCGTCGAGACCGTCGAGTCCGTCTTCCCCCGGCTGGAGCCCCACCTGCTCTCGGTCTCCAAGCCGATCCAGTACGTCGGCGGCGAGCTCAACATGGTCGCGAAGGACTGGGCGGGCGCCGAGGTCCGCTGGGTGCTCATGTACCCCGACGCCTACGAGGTCGGCCTGCCCAACCAGGGCGTCCAGATCCTCTACGAGGTGCTCAACGAGCGGGAGTGGATCCTCGCCGAGCGCACCTACGCGGTGTGGCCGGACATGGAGAAGGTGCTGCGCGAGCAGCAGATCCCGCAGTTCACGGTCGACAGCCACCGCCCCGTGGGCGCGTTCGACCTGTTCGGCGTGAGCTTCTCCACCGAGCTCGGCTACACCAACCTGCTCACCGCGCTCGACCTGGCCGGCATCCCGCTGCACGCCGTCGACCGCGACGAGTCGCACCCCGTGGTGATCGCCGGTGGGCACGCCGCGTTCAACCCGGAGCCGATCGCCGACTTCGTCGACGCCGCCGTCCTCGGCGACGGCGAGGAGGTCGTCCTCAAGATCTCCGAGGTCGTGCGCGAGTGGAAGGGCGAGGGGGGCCCGGGCGGTCGCACTGAGCTGCTGCGGCGGCTCGCCGTCTCCGGCACGGTCTACGTGCCGCGCTTCTACGACGTGTCCTACGACGACGCGTCCGGTGAGATCGCGGCCGTCGTGCCCAACCATCCGGAGGCTCCCGACCGGATCCGCAAGCACACGCTGATGGACCTCGACCAGTGGCCCTACCCGCGCAACCCGCTGGTGCCGCTCGCCGAGACCGTGCACGAGCGGTTCAGCGTCGAGATCTTCCGCGGCTGCACCCGTGGCTGTCGGTTCTGCCAGGCCGGGATGATCACCCGCCCGGTGCGCGAGCGCTCGATCGAGACGATCGGCGCGATGGTCGACAACGGCATCAAGAAGACCGGCTTCGAGGAGGTCGGCCTGCTCTCGCTGAGCTCCGCCGACCACACCGAGATCGGCGACGTCGCCACCGGCCTCGCCGACCGCTACGAGGGCTCGAACGTCTCGCTCTCGCTGCCCTCGACCCGCGTCGATGCCTTCAACATCACGCTCGCCAACGAGTTCTCCCGCAACGGTCGTCGCTCCGGCCTGACGTTCGCGCCCGAGGGCGGCAGCGAGCGGATGCGCAAGGTGATCAACAAGATGGTCACCGAGGAGGACCTGATCCGCACCGTCGCGACGGCGTACTCCCACGGCTGGCGGCAGGTGAAGCTCTACTTCATGGTCGGCCTGCCGACCGAGCAGGACGAGGACGTCCTGCAGATCGCCGAGCTCGCCAAGCGGGTCATCGCGACCGGACGCGAGGTGTCCGGCCGCAACGACATCCGCTGCACCGTGTCGATCGGCGGCTTCGTACCCAAGCCGCACACGCCGTTCCAGTGGGCGTCGCAGCTCGACGTGGAGACCACCGACCGTCGTCTGCGGGAGCTGCGCGACGTCGTCCGCTCGGACCGTCGGTACGGCAAGGCCATCGGCTTCCGCTACCACGACGGCCAGCCCGGCATCATCGAGGGACTGCTGTCTCGCGGTGACCGTCGGGTGGGCCGGATCATCGAGCAGGTCTGGCGCGACGGCGGCCGCTTCGACGGCTGGTCCGAGCACTTCTCCTTCGAGCGCTGGGCCGCCTCCGCCGCGGTCGCGCTCGAGGGGACCGGCGTCGACCTCGACTGGTACACCACGCGCGAGCGTGCGTACGACGAGGTGCTGCCCTGGGACCACCTCGACTCCGGTCTCGACAAGGACTGGCTGTGGGCCGACTGGGAGGACGCCCTCGCCGTGGCCGACGGCTCGTCGGACGTCGAGGTCGAGGACTGCCGCTGGACGCCCTGCTACGACTGCGGGGTGTGCCCGGAGATGGGCACCGAGATCCAGATCGGCCCGACGGGGCAGAAGCTGCTGCCTCTCAGCGTGGTCTGAGGTGGGAACTCCCATCGTCGTGACCGAGGAGCGGTCCATCGCCGCTCCGCCCGCTGTCGTCTGGACGCTCGCGACGGACCCGGCCCACCATCAGCGGCTCTCGCCGCAGTGCCGCCTGATCTCGGCCACGGGCGAGCCCGGCACGCCAGGCTCGGAGGCGGTCGACGCGATCCGCATGGGGCCCTTCCGATATCGGGTGCGGTCCCGCGTCGCCGCGGCGCGGACGGGGGAGGAGATCACCACCGAATGCTGGCGAGGCCGCCGGCCCGCGGGCGTGCAGCGGGGTGAGTTCCTGCCGTACGGCGACGGGGTGCTGCTGCGGTGGACTGTCACGCTCCCGGACGGCGGGCTCTTCCGTCGGCAGGTGGAGGGCACCTGCCGGGCCAACCTGGTGACCTGGCTGGCGGCGATCGAGCGCGAGGCGCTGACGCAGGAGCTCCGCTGATCAGCTGCCCCGGTTCGCCAGCGTCCCGGTGACCTGCCGACGGGGATGGCCGACGACGCAGGTCAGGTCACGGTCGCCGAGGAGCCGAACACCTCCAGGTCGTGTTCCTGGTCGCAAGGACGCACCTCGACCTCGCGGGAGCCGGCCGAGCCGCCCCCGACAGATCGCGCAGGTCGGGGGAGTCGAAGCAGTCGCCGACCGCGAGGTCGTGGACGTCCAACGATCCGTCACGTGTACCGGGCGGCTTCGACTCGTTGACCAGCTCTTCGATGGCGCTCACCAGTGCCACCACCTGGATGGTCGAGGCCAGGACACCGAGGAGGAGCGCCGTCGAGATCATCCCGGTCGACCGGAACCGCCGCCGTAGCAGCGCGACCAGAGCCAGGCACGTTCCCACCACCGGCGCCAGAGGGACGAGTAGGGCCAGGGAGAGCCCCAACGCGACGCCGGACAGCGTGACATCCGTGGCATCCGGCGGAGGTGGCGGCGGAGCCGACAGCCGGCGGTAGGAGGTCGGCGGCAGCGGGGCGTAGACCCGATCCGGCGGCCGGTCCGGCTCGGGCTCCTCGCTCATGCGCCAGTCGTCCCGCCCGCGTCGCGCAGCTGTCCGGTGATCTTCTCGCCGTCGCCCCGCTCGACGTAGCAGAAGAACGCGTCGCCGCGCTCCGGCTCTCCCTCGTCGAACGCGTCGACCTGGACACGCGGGACGAAGTCGCCGCTCCTGAGGGCGTCGAGGTAGGTCTGCTCCAGCCCCGGGAGCTCCCCGCAGAACTCGAGCCACGACAGGTCGTCGTACAGCGCCACCAGGTCGTCGTCGAACCGGCCCGCCCAGATCACCTCGCCGGCGTGCGGGTCGCCGCAGGACGCCTTGATCGGGTCGTCGAGGAAGTCGAAGTCGATGCACTGACCGGCGGACGCCTCGTCCTCCCACACTGTGCGACTGCCCATGA
Organism: Nocardioides carbamazepini; assembly: GCF_024614185.1. GTDB lineage: Bacteria > Actinomycetota > Actinomycetes > Propionibacteriales > Nocardioidaceae > Nocardioides > Nocardioides carbamazepini. The sequence goes on along the minus strand of NZ_JAHTLF010000013.1, from coordinate 456,060 downwards.
CCCCGGCGAGCACGAGGAAGCCGATCCCGGCCAGCAGGACGGCGATGCCGACCACGAGGCCGGTGACGGCCGCCCACCGTCCCGACCGCCGTCCGCCGCCGGTGCGGATGATGCCGGCGATCCCCAGCCCGATCCCGACCGGCGCCGCGCAGCAGCTCAGGGAGCAGACCAGCGCGGCGATCGAGAGCCCGTCGTAGGGCCGCGCGGCGACGTACGGGCCCTCCTGCGCGCCCGGGCCGGGCTGGTACGACGGGTAGCCGCTGTCGTACGGGTTCGTCATCGTGCCGGCCGACCCGTCAGAGGATCGGCTCGGTCAGCTCGTCGTCGGGCTCGACGTAGCACACCAGGTGGTCGCCGACGCTGACGTCGTCCGGGTCCTCGATGACGGCGGCGATGTCGGAGGCATACGGCGCGAGCTTCGCGAGGTCGTCGGGGTCGATCGCGGTGGAGCAGTACGAGACCAGGCCGTTCTCGATGTCGCTGAGGTTCTCGGAGGTGACCTCGGCGATGCCGACGATCTCGGCGTCGTGCTCCTCGGTGCAGTCCTTCTTGCGCAGGAGCACCACGCTGTCGTCCTCGTCGACGTCGATGCACTGCCCGACCTCGGCGTTGCCCGGCGTGACGACGGACTCGGCGAAGATGAAGATCGCGGCTCCCACGACGGCCGAGGTGATCGACATCAGCAGGCCGACGACGATGCCCGCGATCGCGAGGCCCCGACCCTTGCGCTGGCCGCCCTTGGTGCGGGAGAGACCAACGAACCCGAGGATGATGCCGATCGGCGCCAGGCAGCACAGCAGGCTGGTGACGAGCGCGGCGATCGAGATGCCGTCGGTCTTCGGCGGCAGCGGGTCCGAGCCGCCGGGGAAGGACCCGGGCGCTCCGTAGCCGCCACCGGCTCCTCCGGCGTACGGCGGCGGTGCGGGCGGCTGACCGTAGGGGTTCTGGCCCGAGGGGTTCTGGCCGGGGGGATTCTGGCCGTAGGGATCGCTCACCGGCGACACCCTAGCCCGCACGAACGTGGAGGACCGTGCATTCTTGGTCTACGGCACGATCACCGGGAAGATCGCGGTTGAAGCCGGGCTAAGGAGGAACCTCTGGTGGGTGCACGGCACGATCGCATCTACGTCTACTACCCGCGCGGCACGCGCACCGGCGGTCCGGAGGCGCTGCACCAACTGGTCGACAGCCTCCGCCGCCAGGGCGAGGACGCCTTCCTGGTGCCGATCCCGGGCACCGAGGACACCGAGCGGGTGGCGGAGTACGCCCACTACGACGCCCCCGAGACCGAACTCGAGGACACTGCCGGCGCGGCGGTCGTGGTCCCCGAGGTGTGGTTCACCACGCTGGCGGAAGTCGAGCGGGCGACGCCGTACTGCTGGTGGCTGAGTATCGACAATTCCCCGGTCTTCTCCGCTGACTGGAGATACCGCGACCCGTGGCGCTCGGCCGCCCGGAACGCCCCGCCGGCCGAGGCACCTCCGCTCGACATCGCGCTGGGACGACGGGTGGTGAACCTCACCCAGTCGCACTACGCGTGGGCCTATCTCTTCACCCGGCTCGGCACCTGCGGATCGATGCTGTCCGACCACACCGACCCGGCGCCGTTCGATGCCCTCGAGCTGACCACGCCCGTCGCGCGAGGCCGGACCGTGGCCTACAACCCGGTCAAGGCGGATCTGGTCACGGAGGTGCTCGCCGGCCTGCTGCCCGATGTCACGTTCGTCCCGCTCACCGGCATGACCCGTCGTGAGTTGGCGGCGACTCTCGCCCGGTCGGCGATCTATCTCGATCTCGGCTTCCACCCCGGCAAGGACCGGCTGCCGCGGGAGGCCACCCTCGCCGGCGCCACCGTCGTCGTCGCCCGCCGTGGCGCTGGTGCCTACTACGCCGACACCCCGCTGCTCGCCGAGTACCGTCTGGCCCCTACCGACGACCTGGTCGAGCGTGCCGCCGAGCTCGTCCGTGCGATCCTCGCTGATCCCGAGACGCACCACCTGCAGCAGAAGGGCTACCGCGACCAGGTGCGCACCGAGAGGAGCACGTTCGACAAGCAAGTGCGGCGGATCTTCGTCGAGGGTCGCCTCGGCGACGACGGCAGCGAGCCGTAGGCCCCGCCACGCGAGTGGTGGGGCCCTTCGGGGCTTGGGTGACGTGGGACGCCGCTGCCCATCGGCGGCGCGGTGGCGACAGTCTCCTGCGGTACTGTTCTGCGGCACCCAGCCGACCCCTTTGGTGAGGACGAGATGACCGACCAGCAGTCGCCGGAGCAGTGGCGAGAGCGCGTGTTCGCTGCCGACGAGGATCTGCTGGCCCGCCACGCCGAGTTGGTCGCGGTCGACAACGTGATCGGGCTCGAGGCCACCGTCGCCCGGCTCCAGTTCGAGCTGAAGAAGGCGCGGGAGCGGGTCAAGGAGCTCCAGGCGACCGTCCGAACCCGTGACGAGGAGATCGCCGCGATCCGGACCTCGCGCACATGGCGGGTGGGACGGGTGATGGTCCGCCCGTTCTCGAGGATGCGGGGATGACGACGGCGCCACTCTTCTCCGTCGTCACGCCGGTCTACGACCCACCTCCCGCCGTGCTCGTGGCCGCGATCGAGTCGGTGCTCGCGCAGACGTACGACGACTGGGAACTGGTGCTGGTCGACGACGCGTCGACGGACCCCGAGGTGCTGCGGACGCTGCGCGCCCAGGCCACGCGCGACCCGCGCGTCAAGGTCGTGGAGCGTACGGAGAACGGGCACATCGTCGCCGCCTCCAACGACGGGATCGCTGAGGCCAGCGGCACCTTCCTCGTCTTCCTCGACCACGACGACCTGCTCGCGCCGGACGCGCTGGCCGTCAACGCCCGGCGCATCGCGGAGCACGACGACGTCGACTACCTCTACTCCGACGAGGACCGGATTCGAGACGACGGCCGGTTCGCGGACGCGTTCCACAAGCCCGACTGGTCGCCCGAGCGGTTGCGCAGCCAGAACTACTGCAACCACCTCTCGGTGCTGCGGACCGCGCTGGTTCGCGAGCTGGGTGGCCTGCGCGAGGGCTTCGACGGCTCCCAGGACCACGATCTCGTGCTGCGTGTCACCGAGCGTGCTCGTCGCATCGTGCACATCCCGAAGGTGCTCTACCACTGGCGGATGCTGCCGGGCTCTGCTGCCGGCGACGGCAGCGCCAAGCCCTACGCGCTCGACGCCGGCCGTCGCGCCGTCCAGGAGCACCTCGACCGGACTGGGATCGAGGGCACGGTCGAGATCGTCGGCCCGGGCCGCTACCGCACCCGGCGCGCCCTCCCGGCCGAGCGCCGGGTCAGCATCGTGATCCCGACCCGGGGATCCGACTCCGTCGTCTGGGGCCGGCGCCGGACCCTGGTCACCCGAGCGGTCCGGTCGGCGCTCGCCGCCACGGACCACCCGAACCTCGAGGTGGTCGTCGTCTACGACGCCGACACTCCCGAGACGGTCCTCGTCGAGCTCGCCGAGATCGCCGGCGAACGGCTCGTCCTGGTGCGGTACGACGACCCGTTCAACTACAGTCACAAGGTCAACCTCGGTGTGCTGGCATCCACGGGCGACCGGCTGCTCATCCTCAACGACGACGTGGAGGTGCGCAGCGAGCAGTGGGTCGAGGAGCTCCTCGCACCGCTGGAGCAGCCGGGGGTCGGCCTGACCGGCGCGCGGCTGCTGTTCTCCAGCACGGCGATCCAGCATGTCGGCCTGGCGTTCTCCCACGGCCGCTACGCCCACCCGTTCCGCAGGTCACCCGGGGACGTGCTCGGCGGCTGGGGGAAGACGGCGGTCGTCGACCGCGAGGTCAGCGGTGTGACCGGTGCCTGCATGGGCATCCGGCGCGAGGTGTACTTCGAGGTCGGCGGCCATACCGAGCTGTTGCGCGAGGACTACAACGACGTCGACCTCTGCTACAAGGTGTGCGCAGCCGGCTACCGGATCCTCTATCTCGCCCACTGCGAGCTGTTCCACTTCGAGTCGCAGACCCGCGAGGCGATCCCGAACCCCGACGACACGCGGTTCATGCGCCGTCGATGGGGGATCCCGGTCCGGGACCGCTACACCCCCGTCTATCCCAACCTGCCGCGGCCCGAGGACAGGGACGTCCGCCTCACCGGCGCCCGCTCCCGTGGATCGGGAACCACGCGCGCCGTCGAGTAGGGTGGCAACGCCAACCAGCCGCGTACTAGAGGGCATGCTTGATGACTACTGACCGAGAGTCCGTCAGCGACAACGGCACCGTGACGCTGCCGCCGGCCGGCGGCGACGGCGCGGGAGCGGTGAGCGGAGGCTCGTACGACATCGTGGCTCCTCTCGACGGTCACGAGGACCAACGGTGGGAGTCCGAGCACTGGCGTGAGCTCTACCGCGGCGTCGCTCGGCGGATTGTCACGGCGCTGCAGCCGAGGACGGTGCATCACGTGGGCTGTGGGCACGGGCTGCTCGTCCAGGCGTTGGTCGAGGTCGGTGTCGACGCCACCGGCTCCGACAACTCCAGCCAGGCGATCGCTTCCGCACACCCGGACGTCCGGGACCGTCTGCGTGCTGCCAACGCCGTCGAGCCGCTCCCCGGAACCTACGACCTCGTGGTCTGCGGCGCCGTGCTCGCGCTGTTGCCGGTGGCGGAGTCGCGGAAGGCGATCGACGCCCTCACCGCGGCGGCCGACCGGATCCTGGTCAGTTCGACGCCGGCGGACTTCGAGAAGGGCGCGCATGTCGACGTCCAGCCGATCGCGCCGTGGGCGTCGTCCTTCGCCGAGCGTGGGTTCTTCCTGCGGGGCAGCGATCTCGACGGAGCCTTCCTCACGTCCTGGTCCCTCATGTTCGAGCGTGGGGAGCCCAGCCGCACCGCAATCGTCCGCGAGTACGAGGCACGGCTGTCGCCGCTGCTGCTCGAGCTGTCCGCACAGCGCCAGGCGCTCCACGAGGCGAGCCAGGAGCTCGACGGGCTGCGGACCCGCCTGGCCGAGGTCGACGGACGACCGCGTGTCGTGCAGGCGGACGACGCGGCCATCCTCGCCGTCCACGCCGACCTGACCGCGCGCGACCATCTGATCGGCGTCGAGGCCACCGTCCAACGACAGGAGCGGCTGATCGACCGGCTGCGCGACCGCAACCGCGAGCTGCGGCGGCAGCTGCGCGACGCGGAGGACCGCTCCTCGGTCCGGCGTCGGCTGGCCCGCAAGGGACGCGCGCTCCTGGACGGGGATCGCGCGTGAGCGCATCGGCCCGGCCGCTGTTCTCCATCGTCACCCCGGTCTACGATCCGCCGATCGACGTCCTGACCGACACTCTCGAGTCGGTGCTCGCGCAGACGTTCGACGGCTGGGAGATGGTCTGCGTCGACGACCTCTCGCCCAACGCGGAGGTGCGCACGGTCCTGCGGCGCTTCGCGCAGCGCGACCCGCGGATCCGGGTGATCGAGCGGTCGGCCAACGGCAATATCGTCGTCGCCTCCAACGACGGCCTGGCAGCGGCGCGCGGCGAGTTCGTGGTGCTCCTCGACCACGACGACCTCCTGGTGCCCCGGGCGCTTGCCCGGGTGGCCCGGGCGATCAAGGCGGAACCGACCGTCGACTTCCTCTACTCCGATGAGGACAAGTACGACGGCGAGCGCTTCTACGACCGCTTCTCGAAACCGGCCTGGGCCCCCGAACGGCTGCGGTCCCAGAACTACCTCAACCACCTCTCGGTGCTGCGGACCAGCCTGGTCACCGAGGTCGGCGGCTTTCGCGACGGCTTCGACGGGTCCCAGGACCACGATCTGTTCCTTCGTGTCACCGAGCGCGCGCGTGCGGTCGTCCACATCCCGGAGGTGCTCTACCACTGGCGTGCGGTGGCCGGCTCAGTCGCCGCCGACGTCGACGCCAAGCCGACGGCATACGACGCGGGCCGTCGGGCGGTCGCCGATCACCTCGAGCGGATAGGCGTCCAGGGCGACGTCGAGGTCAGCGGTCCGGGCCGCTACCGGGTGCGCCGGTGCCTGGATCGGAGCATCCGGGTGAGCATCGTGATCCCGACCATCGGCTCCGACTCGATGGTGTGGGGCCGCCGCCGTGTCCATGTGGTCGAGGCCGTCCGCTCGATGCTCGCGCACACCTCGCACGAGGATCTGGAGGTCGTGGTCGTCTACGACCCGCCGACGCCCCAGCGGGTGCTCGACGAGCTCACCGAGATCCTGGGCCACCGACTGGTCCTGGTGCCCTTCCACGAGAAGTTCAACTACAGTCGCAAGACCAACCTCGGGGTGCTGGCCTCGACGGGTGAGCGGTTGGTGCTGCTCAACGACGACATCGAGGTGCGCAGCGCCGAGTGGCTCGACGAGCTCCTCGCGCCGCTCGACGACCCGGGGGTCGCGCTCGTCGGCGGCCGGCTCATGTTCAGCAGCGACACGGTGCAGCACGCCGGGCTTTCCTTCAACCGCGGCAACTACCATCACATCTACCGGGGGTTCCCGGCCGATGCGGTGGGCATGTTCGGCGACCTCGTGATCACTCGAGAGGTCGACGGCGTGACCGGCGCCTGTGTCGGCGTTCGCCGCGAGACCTACCTCGAGCTCGGCGGGCTCCCGGAGGAGCTGCCGGGCAGCTTCAACGACGTCGACCTCTCCTACAAGGCCCGCAAGCTGGGCTACCGGATCCTCTACACGCCGCACTGCCTGCTGTTCCACTTCGAGTCGATCTCGCGCGAGCCCCAGGTCAAGGCGTTCGAGATCCGCTTCATCAGAAGCCGCTGGGGGACCGACCGACGTGACGAATACACCCGGGTCTTTCCCGAGGCGCCGAAGCCAGTGGCCCGGCGCAAGCCCTCTCGCCGCTGAGCGCCTGAGCTCAGGCTGAGTCGGCAGGTACCTCGCGACGGGCCGACCACGCCAGCGCGGCACAGAAGCCGGCCAGGGCGAGGCCCGCGAGCGCGAAGGCCGTGGGTGAGTACGACGTCCCCGGGAGCGGCTGGAACGACGGCAGATAACAAACGGTCGTCGTCGCGGCCGCGAGGAGTACCCAGCCGACCGCGAACCGGGGGAGTGCGGCTCGCAGGCCGACCACTGACGCCACCAGCAGCAGGATCGGCATGACGTAGGAACCGACATGGACCGTGGTCCGCGAAGCGTCGTTGCCGAAGAGGAGCAGGCCCCAGACGACGATGCTCACTGCCGACGTGCCCAGGCAGATCCCGGCGAAGCGGCGCCGGGCGGGATCGCCGCGGCGACGGATCGCGGCACCGAGGAGGGCGAGGGGGCCGATCGCGAGCAGGCCCAGCGACGGAAGCAGGTCGAAGAACGCGATATGCCGCCGGTCCTGAACCCACTCGGCCGGGGTCTGAGAAGCCCGGACGAGGTCCGGCAGGTCCTTCCAGCCGGTGATGGTCGCGATGTTCTCGGCCTTGTTCTCCAGCGCGCCCTCCAGTCCGATCTCGGCATAACTGTCGCGGACCGCCTCGGGGGTGTCCCGTGCGTCGATGTCGATCTGCCCGGCGAACATCCATTTGCCCAGCCGGTTGGCCGGCGGCTCGTCGTATGCCTGGTAGAGCGACCACGGCACCATCAGCAATAGCCCGGCCGCCACGCCGCCGGCGAGGAAGCGCACGCTCGGGAGACCGCGCACCAGGGCCACGACGGCGATCCCGATCAGGCCGAAAGCCGTCGAGCCGTGCCCGAGCATGGCGACCGCGACCAGCGCGCCGAGCAGGGCGCCGAGGCGCCAGCTCCGCCGGGTCTCCTGCCACAGGGGAGTGAGGACCAGCGCCGCGGCCGCGAGAGCCAGACCAGCCGGCAGCAGCTTGGGCCAGACGAAGAAGCCGTTCACGAACACGAGATCGCTCAACAGCACGGCGAGGGTCACGAGGGAGCGGGTCACGGCGTCGAGGCGGGCGGCCAGCAGGAGGGCCCACAGCCCGACGACCCACAGCTGCTGCAGCAGCACTCCGAGCACCTGATAGTGGAGCGCGGTGTCGGTCCACTCGAACGGCCGCTCCGCAAGCACGTAGCCCAGCTGCAACGGCGGTCGGTCGCTTGCCAGCCAGTCAGCGAAGAGCGGAGGGGTGCCGGTGTGACCGTGGGCGTAGAACCAGTCCGCGAAGTAGTACGGAATCGCATTGTCGGCCGGCAGCGGGTGCGAGAACCGCGTCGCGGCCATGGTGATCGGGTCGGCGGTGCCGCCGTGAGCGAAGCCGATCATCAGTAGGAACGCCGCGGCGAGGACCCAGAGCAGCAGCGGGGTGGCGAGTACCCGCAGGGCGCGGCGTCTCACCCCGGCGTCGCGGGCGAGGACGCCCAGCAGGAGCGCCGATCCGCCGAGGACGGCCCAGCTGTAGGTGCGGCCAACCTCAGGCGCGGAGTAGTAGGCCCAGAAGCCGATCAGTCCATGCAGACCGCTGACGAGCAGTGCGACGCACAGCACCGTTGGTGCCGCGAGTCCGCGGCGAACCGCCGCCATCGCGCCCGCGCACATCGGCAGTCCGGTGAGCGCGACCTGACCGGCCAGGACGAGCAGTACCTCGGTCAACCGAGCATCCTCCGGCATTCCTCGGGGGTGACCTGAAGTGCCCACACCGTCGGCGAGCCGTCGTACATGATGCGGAGATCGACGTTCTCCGCCGGCGACGCGGCGCAGGACTCGAGTTCCGCGCGCCAGTCGAGGGTTTGCGACCGCTGGAGCTCGGGACGGGAGAAACCGGTGCCGAGCGTGATCAGGGACAGTGCCACGAGGACGATGGCGGTGCGGCGCAGCGGCTCCACACGACTCTGCGACCACAGGTAGACCAGCAGCCAGGCGAAGAGGGTGTAGGGGTGGAAGTAGTAGCGGCCCGCGGCGAGCAGCGGCTCGCTCGCCATGGGGGCCGGTACCTGCGAGATCGCCGCCAAGATCACCGCGGCCAGTGCCAGATAGGCCGCCGACCACTCTCGTCGGGCGCGGACGTGGGTGTAGGTCGCCCAGGCGACGAACCCGGCGAAGAGGAGGCCCACGAACAGGCTCCAGGCGCGGTCGGCGTACATGCCGCTCGCTGTCCACCGGCTGACGTAGAAGCCGCCCGAGCGGATGGTGCCCTCGGTCAGGTTGCCGAGTGTCAGTCCACCGGCGAGCGAGCTCCCGCGGTCCGACGTGGCCACCGCGACGACCTGAACGACGGCACCGACGCCGAGGACCGCGGCGCTGACCAACAGCACGCGGCCGCGCTCGCGCAGCCAGGCCAGCGCGAAGATCAGCACCATCGCGCAGCCGGCGGGCGAGCTGAGGGCGGCCACGGCCAGGAGGGGGATGCGCAATGCCCACAGCGGACGGGTCCAGCCCAGCACGACGAGCGGCCACAGGCCCGCCCACCAGAAGCTGTACAGCAGGACGCCGAAGACCTCGGGGTCGCTCGGCACCAGGACCAGGAGGATCGCGAACAGCGAACGGATCCGCAGGTCACCCCACCGTGAGTCGGGGATGACGAGCGCCGCCACCGTGACGAGGAAGACGATCGTCGCGAACGCGTACTCGATCACAGGCATACCTGCGGGCGAGATCTCCGCGGCGATGGTGATCAGGAAGGTGCTCGGGAAGGCGAAGTAGCCCTGGAGCGGCTCGAACGCGGCCGACCAGCCGTGATCGAGCCACGAACGCAGGACGAAGGACTCCTCGCACCAGATGTAGGGGTGCAGGAGCTGTCCGGGCCGGCGCAGCACCCACACCATCAGGCAGAACACGATGGTGAAGGGGGCCAGGCCGGCCCTGGAGAGGGTCCCGCGGACCCGGTCCTCCCACCGGTCCCACCACCCCGTCTCCACGGGGGAGTCCGGGGTCGACGTCACTACAGACGTCCGTCGGCGACGGCCTGCGCCACCCACGGGATGACCTCATCGAGCATCGTGTCGAGGCTGGTGGCGCACTCGAAGCCCAGCACGTCCTTGGCCTTCTGCACGTCGGGGACGCGCTTCTGGACGTCGTACTCGTAGGCCGGGTCGCTCACGATCGTCAGCGGGGCGTCGCCCTTGATCTTGCGCCAGATGACCTCGGCCAGCTCACGCACGCTGGTCGACTGAGGCGTCGAGATGTTGAAGTCGTTGTTGTGGGCCGCGTCCTGGCTCATGCACTCGACGATGCCCTTGGCCAGGTCGCCGCCGTAGGTGTAGTGGCGGATCTGGTTGCCCTCGCCCAGGATGTGCAGCGGGTCCTGCCCCTTGACGATCTTCTGCACGATGTCCGGGACGACGTGGCTCATAGCGAGCTTGACGTTGCCCGAGTCGACCTCGACGTCACCGAGGGCGCGGCCCTCGCCGATGCCGACACAGTTGAACGGGCGCACGATCGTGTAGGGCAGGCCGTACTGGTCCCAGGCCGCCTTCGCGAAGTACTCCACCGCCAGCTTCTGGAAGCCGTACGACGACAGCGGCGGCGGGATCTTGCGTTCGTCGCCCTCCTTGGACGGCCAGTGCTCGGTCGACTCGAAGACCATCGAGCTCGACATGTAGGTGACCTTCTTGAGCTTGCCGTGCTTGAACGCCTCGATGGCGGCGTCGCAGCTCGCGGCCATGATCCGCTCGTTCTGCGCCAACAGGTCGTAGGCGTAAGCGTGGAAGTACGAGATGCCGCCGATGAGCGCGGCACCAGCGATGAAGTGATCGCAGTCGGCGAGCAGCTTCGTCATCACATCGACGTTGCGGGCGTCGTCCTCATAGAAGTGGTAGTTCGGGTGGTTGTCGTAGGACTTCTCGACCTTGCCGTACTTCGAGTAGTTGTCGATGCCGACCACGGTGTAGCCGCGGTTGAGCAGTTCCTCGACGACATAGCCGCCGATGAAGCCGGCGGAACCGGAGACGAGGACCTTCTCGTTGCCAGACATGGGTGTTTCCGATCTCTTTTGGGACTTGCTAGGGCTTCTCGTTGAGCGCGGCGATGCGCCGGGCGTTGACTTCCAGCTCGGCCGGCGACAGCTGCGGACCGAACGCGAAGCGATACCAACGCAGGTACTTGGGGATCCAGGCCTGCATCTGGAAGTTGGACTCCCCGAGGTCGCGGTCCAACCAGATGGTGGGGATCTCGGCGACAGGGCGGCGCAGCCGACGAGCTTTGGCGGTGAGCTCGAGCCCGATCTCGAAGCCGCTGCGGCTGTGGATCCCGACCTCCTGGACGAACTCGGTCGAGTAGGCCTTGAAGCTGTTGGTGGCGTCCCGGGTCCCGACTCGGCCGAGCATGCCCAGGGACATGCCGGCCAGCCGAGACAGGGTGCCCTTGAGGAGCGGGCCGCCGACCTGCTGCCCACCGGGGCTGTAGCGGGAGGCGGCCGCCACCACGACACCGCGGTGGACCAGGCGTGCCAGTGTGTCGATCTGGCGCGGGTCGTCGCTGCCGTCGGCCATCGTGACCACGACGACGGGGTTCGTCACCTGGTCGATGCCGAACCGGATGGCGTGCGCCGGTCCTCGGCCGTAGGTGCTGACGACCGTGCGGACCTGGGGGTGGGCCTGCGCGAAGGCCTCGACCACGGGAACGGTGGTGTCCTCGTCGAAGTCGACGACCACGAGCACCTCGAAGTCCGATTCGACCGAGTCGACGATGCGCTCGAGGACCGGCAGGATGCCCTCGCCCTCGTTGTAGGCGGGGATGACGACCGAGACAGCGAGGCTCACACGGTGCTCCCGTTGCCGAGGAAGTTCCAGACGTCGACGACCGGCTTGTCGGTGACCAGGTCGGCGTACGTCTTGTGGGGCGCGGCGAGGATCAGGACGTCGCACTCCGCGAGAACCCGCTCGAGCGGGACCAGGCTGTCGTCGACGGTGACGTACGGGTCGGTGGTCAGCACGCCCTTCGCTCGGAACTCGAGGATCCGCTTGAGCTTGTAGGACAGGCTGGACCGGATGTCGTCGCTCTCGCCCTTGAACGCCATACCGAGGATGCCCACCGTCAGCTCGGAGAGGTCGTGCTTCTTCTCCAGGTGGGACACCAGGTAGAGCGGCAGGCCCTCGTTGACAAGCATCGCCGAGTGCCCGAGGACGAATGAGTTGTCGGTGAAGGCGGCCAGCTGCATGGTGTCCTTGAACAGGCAGGGGCCAGCGGCGAGGCCGGCACCCGGCATGTCGGCCGCGCGCGGGTAGTCGCGTGCCAGGGCCTTGCGGATCCGGTCGAAGTCCAGACCATGGTCGTTGGCCATCATGTAGAACTGATTGGCCGCTGCGAACTTGATGTAGCGCCAGGTGTTGGTGAAGAGCTTGGCGAGCTCGGCCTCCTCCGGCTCGAGTTCCACGATGCTGTCGGTCAGGTGGCCGAACAGCAGCGCGGCGCGGTCGCGGATCTCCTGGGTGCGGCCGGACACGATCTGGGGGAGCGTGAAGAGTTCCTCCATGGCCTTGCCCTCAGCGATTCGCTCGGGGCAGAACGCGACGTCGAGCTGGACGCCGTGCTGCGCGAACATGCGCTCCACACCTTGCGTCACGCCCGGATAGACGGTGCTGCGGAGCACGAGCAGTTGGCCGTCGCGGAAGTGGTGGGTCGTCTCCGCCAGCGCCTTGGTCACGGCATGCGGGTTGGGGTTGAGGTGCTCGTCGACCGGCGTACCGATCACCACGACGACGGCATCCGCCTCGGAGATGATGCTCGCGTCGGTGGTCACCGTGAGGCGACCGGCCTCCAGAATGCGCTGCAGCACCTCCTCGGCGCCGTTCTCCTGGAAGGGGAGGGCGCCGCTCTCGACGATCTTGACAGCCTCCGCGTTGACGTCGAAGATCCCGACATCCAGACCACGGTCGGCGAAGCCGATCGCCAGTGGCAGGCCCACGTGCCCACACCCGCCGACGACGACGACGTCGTACCTGCTTCTGTCGGCGTGCTCGTGCTGGGTGCTCATCTGTCTCGATCCTCCGTGGTTGTGGCGTGGCGCGCCGGGATGTTATCGCGTCACACCGGCAACAGCGGTATGCGCGCCGGTGCCTTCACTGGTCATCGACGGTGTAGAGCCAGTAACGGAGACCGTCCCACTGGACCTCCCGGTCGAGCTCGAGACACGCCGCATCGAGCGGGATGGACGACGCGACATGACGCAGCCGCGGCTCCAGGTCGGCCACCGCGCACGGAGAGCCGCTCATGATGATCTGGTCGATGGTCGGGTTCTGCCAGGAGATGCTCGGGGCGTCCGTCCAGACGAAGCGGACATAGGTGCCGCCGCGGTTCCACGTGTCCTCGTGCGCCCCGCCGGGGTCGAGCACCCGCCAGGCCGCGTCGTTCGGCCCGAGCTGCTGGCGGGCAGACAACGCCGGCGTGGCCGTGGCGAACATGAGCGCGTCGAAGCTGGGCGTGTCGCTCGCCCAGAGCTCGTCGTCGGCGCGCGCGTCTCGTCCGGCGTCGATCATCACCGTCGCCGCGCGGCTGCCGCGAAGGTCGCCGAGCCCGATCTGGATCGGGTTGACGAAGACACCCACGAGGACGGCGGCGAGACCGAGGGCGGACATCGCCGCCGGGTGCCGGGGCCACCGTACGACCACGAAGATGACGAGGGCGGTCACCACCGCGCTGATCCAGATCATCCACGGCCTCAGGTCGGGGAGACCGTTGTCATGCCACGACCAGCCGGCGAGTGCGGTCACCACGCCCGCCCCACCCCCCGCGGAGAGCGCCAGCCACCGGCCGCCCTCGCGCACCTGCGACATGAGGAGACAGAAGGCGACGATTGCCAGGAATCCACTGACATTGGCCGCGCGGATCGCGGGCACCAGGTTGAGCAGGGGGAGGTGCTCGCCGACGGAGCCGAAGTCGATGCTGCACCACGACAGCCACACGAGCGTGGCGACCATCCAGACCAGCCAGGCGGCGCGGACGCCGGGCGCCTCGCTGGGTGTGGACGGCTCGACCGACGCGCCCGGTCGGCGGCGTCGGGTCCCGAGCCAGACCAGGACCGCGACGAGGAAGAGGACCACGAAGGAGGAGCTCGCCTCTGTCGCGTTGGTGTCGACGGCAGTCCCCTGGACCTTCTCGAGGAAGCCGAGCACTGGTGCACCGAAGACCTTGCCGAAGGTCTGCGCCTCACCGGTTGAGACCCGCTGACCCGGATAGACGGTGCCGAGGGTGCTGCGCAGGGCGGTGAGGTTCTCCAGCATCGTCAGTGCCGTCAGGGCGCCGGACAGAACCCCCGTGACACCGATCGCCACGAGCTTGGTCCGCAGGGGGCCACCTTGCCGGAGCATGAAGACCACCGTGGCGATCAGCACCGGGAAGCCGAGCACGATCGCGAACGGCTGATAGTACGACGGGAACCGGGCGATGAGGATCGCCGCCAGTACCAGCTGGCCGAATCCCCGCGCGCGACGGCCGTGCTCGAGATCGCGCCACCCGCCGAGCAGCAGAGCCGCTCCCGCGAACATGAACCCGAGGGTGTTGATCGGCCGGCCCGACCACCAGGCGTTCGCCGGGGAGAAGAAGATCAGGACCGTGGCGAGGACGCCCCAGCGTCGCGAGCCGGTCAGCTGCCGGAACCACGCGGGAAGTCCTAGAGCGAGCAGGAGTGCGGGGAGCCACCAGCGCCCGGCGAAGAGCATGTCGTCGGGGAGCCAGGGACCGAGCATCGCGACGGTACCGTCGAAGAAGACGATGGCCGAGACCGGCCCGCTGGGCAGTTGGGTCAAGAAGTTCGGCTCGACGCTCAGCGGGTTGTCGATGCCCCGCCCACCGGCGGTGATCCACCCGAGGTTGATCGTCGTCTCGGTCATGAACTCGTCGGCGCGAACGGACTGCGGCTGGCCGATGGTGCCGTCGGCTGGCCGCTCGGCGTCGACCCGGAAGGCGCCGAGGCTCGAGGTGGTGGTCCCCAGGAGGCAGAGCAGGACGAACGCGGCCACAGGGACCAGGACCGGTAGGAGCGCCTGGAGTCGACGCCTCCGGTCCTGGGGCGAGGTCACCGCGCGTTCGGCGTCGAGGCAGCCCCGACGGCGTTCGGAGGTGGCATCGACAGGTAGACCAGACGCATGTTCTCGTCCTTGGTGCGTTTGAGCGCACCGAGGGTCTGACCGAGGAAGAACGTCATGAAGGCGAGGATCTCGATCGCCGAGGCGAGGATCGCGGTCGGGAACCGGGGCACGGTCTGGGTGCGCAGGAACTCGAGGACGATGGGGATGCCCAGCCCGATGCCCAGGAGAGCCAGCGCGCCGGCGATCAGGCTGTGGAACAGCACGGGACGCTCGTATCGCGTGAGGTGGAGGATCAGGCGCAGGATCTTGAAGCCGTCGTGGTAGGTCCGCAGCTTGCTCTCGCCGCCCTCGGGACGATCGGTGAAGCCGACGGCCACTTCGGTCTGCGGGACCCGCAGCGTCGCGGCGTGGATGGTCAGCTCCGTCTCCGTCTCGAACTCCCGGGACACGGCAGGGAACGACTTGACGAACCGCCGGCTGAAGACGCGGTAGCCGCTGAGCATGTCGCTGACCTCGACGGCGAATATTCTCCCGACGACGAGGTTGAAGAGGCGGTTCCCCGTCTCGTGACCAGGACGGTAGGCACTTTCGCTGATCTGCTGGCGGACGCCGAGCACATGGTCGTAGGGGCCGCCCATCAACGTCGCGATGAGATCAGGGGCGGCGCTGGCGTCGTAGGTCCCGTCGCCGTCGATCATCAGGTACACGTCGGCCTCGACGTCGGCGAATGCCCGGCGGACGACGTTGCCTTTGCCCTTGGCGTGCTCGTAGCGGACGATCGCGCCCGCGGCGCGCGCAATCTCGTCGGTGCCGTCCGTGCTGTTGTTGTCGTAGACGTAGACGCCGATGCCCGGGACGGCCGTGCGCAGGTCCATGACGACCTGCTCGATGGCGATCGCCTCGTTGTGACACGGGACGATGGCCGCGATCCGGAGGTCGCGGGTGGGGATGTCGACGGCCTGGATATCGGTGTCGAGGCGCTCCCCGCCGACGAACTCTGGCATGGGCCCGGAGTGTACAGGCGCGCGGCCTCATCCCGACGTCGGCGAGCGACGGCCCGACCGGTGGCCGTACGCCCCGTCACGTGCCTGCCCGCCTGACCTATCCTCGCGGCATGTCTATCGAGAGCCGGCCGCGGCGGGAGACGAAGCGCGAGACGAAGCGCGAGACGAAGCGCGAGATGGGGGCTGAGGCGCAGCGCGCCGCGATGGCCGACCGCCGCGCCCACTTCCTCACTTACCACGACTTCTCGCGCGGGCACGGGCTGGAGATAGGGCCGCTGGATGCAGGGATCGCCGACGCGGAGCTGCATGACGTGAGCTATGTCGACGTCTTCGACACGGTCGGCACCCGTGAGCACTACGACGCGGACGTCAACGTCATCCTCGATCTCATCCCCGAGATCGATTTCCCACTCTATGCAGGCGGCCGGTTCCGGACGCTGCCCGAGGCGACCGCGGCGGGTGCGCCGTTCGACTGGGTGATCGCCTCGCACGTGATCGAGCACGTCCCCGACGTGATCGGCTGGCTGCAGCAGATCGCTGAGGTCACCCGCGACGACGCGCGCCTCCTCCTCGCCGTGCCGGACCGGCGCTACTGCTTCGACCGGCACCGGCCGCCCACGACCACCGGGCAGGCACTGGAGGCGCACGAGCAGGAGGCGACCCGCCCCGGCAGCCGGGCGGTCTACGACTTCTTCCGGACCGCCGTCAACGTCCAAGTCGGCGCGCTCTGGCGCGGCGAGCGCCCCCCGGGGCGTGAAGCCCGGATGCACGACCTTCCGACGACGATGGCGAACCTTGAGCGTGCTCGCTCGGGCGAGTACGTCGATTGTCACGTCTGGACGTTCACGCCGCAGTCCTTTCTCGAGCAGGTCAAGGAGTGGCGGGAGCTCGGGCTGACCGAGTGGTACGTCGAGAGAGTGGACGAGGTGCCCCGGAGCGTTGAGTTCCACGCGGTCCTGCGCCGCGCGCGCCGCGGTCAGGCCGGCGGCCCGGCCCTCGACGGTGAGCCGGAACTCGCATCCGACCTGCCGGACTGGCTGGACGCCGAGCACGAGCTCCGCGCCCAGGTCCAAGAGTTGCAGGCGCGGATGCGGCGGCTGCGCAAGAGGAACAAGGAGCTGGCCCGGCGGCTCCAGCATGTCGACGTCCCCGTGACGACCCGGATCCGTCGCGGCGTGCTCCGCCGGGTTCGGGCGGTGCGGCCTACGGGCTCAGCGTGATGGCCGCGTGACGGCGGGCCGAGTCAGAGCAGGTCGTCGAGGCGACCCGCCGCGCCCGACGGAACGTAGGCCTGGGCGACCTCACCGGTGCCGATGATGCGTAGCTCGCCGTCGCTGTCGCCCGCGTAGGCCGCATCGCCTCGGCGCAGGTGGAGCATCTCGTCGCGGGCGTTGAGGACCGCCACCTCACCGCCGGTGCACACCAGCAGGCGTGGCCCGCGGTGGGGGAGGACCGCCCCGGCCGGGTCGGCCTGGGAGCTCTGGGTCACCGAGAGCGCGAACTCGCGGGTGGGGCTGAACACGTCGGTCGACGTACCGAAGAGCTGGGGGGTGACCCGGGCGACCCGGGACATTCCCTCCTCCAGGCAGGAGACCAGGCCCGCGGGGTCGACGTGCTTCGAGGTCAGGCCGGCGCGCAGCACGTTGTCGGAGGACACCATCACCTCCAGGCACATGCCACTGAGGTGGGCATGGATGATGCCGGTGCCCAGGTACGCCGCCTCGCCGGGCTGCAGCGTCAGTCGGTTGAGCAGCAGCGACACGATCACCCCGACGTCGCCGGGGTGGTGGGCCTCGATCTCGACGGCCGTCGCATAGGCCCGCTTGATGTCGATGCCCTCGGCCAGCGCCGCGCGGCACTGCTCCACGATCTCCGTGACCGCGTCGGCCGCCGGCGGCGCGGCCAGCAGGCCCTCGACCAGACGGACGATGCCGGCGAAACCCGGGTTCTCCCGCAGCTGCTTCGTCAGCGCCTTCGCGGTGGGGTGACCCAGCGGCATCAGGACCCGCAGGATCTCGGCCGTCGGCCGGAAGCCGACGAGCGTGTCGAACGTGGAGAGGGCGTAGACCATCTCGGGCTTCGGGTACGGGTCCTTGAACACCCGCGTGGGGGAGCCCATCGGGATGCCGCGCGCTTCCTCGGCCTCGAACCCGGCTCGTGCCTGAGCGGCGTTGGGATGGGCCTGGATCGAGAGCGGTCGGCTCGCGGCGAGGACCTTGAGCATGAAGTCCAGCTGGCCGGCGGTGTCGGTCAGGGGGCGCCGCTCACCCTGCTCGTCGACGAACTGGGCCGTGCCGAGGGGGTGGGTGCCGACCCACACCTCAGCCACCGGGTCGCCGTTCGGCTGCCGACGCTGGAACCCGGGGATGGCCTCAGCAGATCCCCAGTCGTAGGACTGGGTCGGGCAATCGAGCGTGAGCAAGGGAGCCTCCGAGGGTTCCGGTCGGTTGCGTCGGACGAGGCGAGATTAGGGCACCGGGCGTCACCGGCGTCGCCATTCCGGGAGTGCCAGGCGGGAGTGCCAGGCCGAAGACCGGGCGGGGTGGGGTGCTCCGGGTGCCGGCTGCCCGGCATGCCGGGTGGACTCGGTAACCTCCCCGAGTGAGTCGTCAGCAGCCCGAACAGCAGGCACCGCCGGTCCAGCGGATCCGGATCCGGTACGCCAAGCGCGGCCGGCTGCGCTTCACCAGCCACCGCGACGTCAGCCGCGCCATCGAGCGCGCGGTCGTCCGGGCGGGCATCCCGATGGCCTACTCCTCCGGGTTCCATCCTCATCCGCGGATCTCCTACGCCGGCGCCTCGCCGACCGGAGCGGCCAGCGAGTCGGAGTACGTCGAGCTCGGGCTGGCGGAGGTCCGGGAGCCGGCCGCGGTGGGTGAGGCGCTGGACGCCGTACTTCCCGACGGGCTCGACGTCGTGACCGCCGTCGATGCCGCCCTGACCACGGCCGGGTCCCTGTCCGACCTGCTGACGGCCAGCCACTGGGTGATCGATCTCGGCGACACGTCCGACGGGCGGGCGGAGGAGGCGGTCGCGCGCTTCCTGGCGACCGACTCGGTCACGGTCGAGCGGATGACGAAGAAGGGCATGCGGGCCTTCGACTGCCGGGCGGCGGTCGTGCGACTCGCCGTGACCGCGGACGGCGACCTGGACCTGCTCCTGGAGCACACCGTGCCGGCCGTGCGCCCCGACGACGTGCTCACCGGGCTGCGCGAGGCCAGCGGCCTCGAGGTGTCCGCGACCGGGCTGCTGACCCGGGTCGCGCAGGGCGTCCTCGACCGGGGGACCGGCGTGATCGGTGATCCGCTCGCGCCTCGCTGAACGCCTGTCGGCGACCCGCTGACGGCTCAGGGATGACGACCGGGTGACGACCGTGTGCGATACTCGCCACAGATCTACCTCCGCGCGCGTTCCACAGGACAGCGTGCGGTGAGATCGACGACGTTCTCGCCGGTCGGCAGGTGACTGACCGCCCGGCACGGTGGAGACGGACCACCGCCCGACGCGACGCGCACGGCGACCGCGGCAGGCGAGGGGCCCGCCTCCGGCGACGCAAGACCGCGGAGGGTGTCGTCCCACGAAGGCTTGTGGCGCCGCTTCACGCGTGCGCCGACGACACCCCGGGTACGTGAGAGCGGGCTCGGGTGGAGGAGTAGCGCAATGACCGACGCGCCCACCGACAGCTCGACCGAGAAGCCGGCCCAGACCCCGGCGGACACTCCGGCCGAGGCATCCGCGCCCGCGGAGAAGGCCGGGAAGACCACGGCCAAGAAGGCCGCCGCGAAGAAGACCACGGCCAAGAAGACGGCCGCGAAGAAGACCACGGCCAAGAAGACGGCCGCGAAGAAGACCACGGCCAAGAAGACGGCCGCGAAGAAGACCACGGCCAAGAAGACGGCCGCGAAGAAGACCACCGCGAGGACCAGGGCGAAGGCCGAGGCCGCGCCGACCTCCGAGCAGCTCGAGCTCACCACCGGGCTCGCCGCAGAGGCCGTGGAGGCCGCTCCCGAGACCGCTGCCGCCCCTCCCGCGACCGCCGTGCTCTTCCAGGCGCCCGTCGTGCCCGTCGAGGAGCCGGAGGCCGAGCCGGTCGCCGACGAGGACGAGGACGAGGAGGACGAGGCCGCCGAGGAGCCCACCGCGGAGGAGCCCACCGCGGAGGAGCCCACCGCCGAGGCGCCGGCGGCAGCGGACACCCCTGAGGACACCCCAGGGAACGACGACGCGGACAACGCCGACGACGCCGAGGACGGCGACGAGGACGGTGACGGCGAGGAGGCCGGCTCCGGTTCCGGCAACGCCCGCCGTCGCCGCCGACGCGGTGGCCGTCGCCGCCGCAAGCCGGCGGCCGGTGCCGATGGCGAGGACGCTGAGGGTGCCGAGTCCGCGGACGACACCGCTGGGGAGCGTGCCGACGTCACGGAGGTCGAGACCACGACTGCCGAGGGCGAGGACGCCGAGGACGGCGAGGGCGCCACCGGGTCCGGCGGCTCCCCCTCGTCGCGCCGCCGCCGGCGGCGCCGCCGGACTGGTGAGGGCGGGGACGCGGAGGGCGACGACCCGGAGAACACCGTCACCCGGGTCCGCAAGCCGCGTTCGTCGTCCGACGACGAGATCACGTCCATCTCCGGCTCGACCCGTCTCGAGGCCAAGAAGCAGCGCCGTCGCGAGGGCCGCGAGGCCGGCCGTCGACGTGCTCCGATCGTGAGTGAGGCCGAGTTCCTGGCCCGCCGCGAGTCGGTCGAGCGCGTCATGGCGGTCCGCCAGCGCAAGGACCTCACCCAGATCGCGGTGATCGAGGACAAGGTCCTCGTCGAGCACTACGTCGCGCGCGAGTCGCAGACCTCGCTCATCGGCAACGTCTACCTCGGGCGTGTCCAGAACGTGCTGCCCTCGATGGAGGCCGCGTTCATCGACATCGGCAAGGGACGCAACGCGGTCCTGTACGCCGGCGAGGTCAACTGGAGCGCGCTGGGCCACAAGGACGGCGAGGCCCGCAAGATCGAGTCGGTCCTGCAGTCCGGCCAGACCGTCCTCGTCCAGGTCACCAAGGACCCGATCGGCCACAAGGGCGCCCGGCTCACCAGCCAGGTCAGCCTCGCCGGCCGGTTCCTCGTCTACGTCCCGGACGGCACCACGTCCGGCATCTCCCGCAAGCTGCCCGACACCGAGCGCTCCCGCCTCAAGACCCTCCTCAAGGAGATCGTCCCCGACACCGCGGGCGTGATCGTCCGCACCGCCGCGGAGGGCGCCTCGGAGGACGAGCTGACCCGCGACGTCGAGCGGCTCAAGGCCCGCTGGGAGGACATCGAGGCCAGGGTCGGCAAGGGCAACGCCCCCCAGCTCCTCTACGGCGAGCCGGACCTCACCCTCAAGGTGGTCCGCGACCTGTTCACCGAGGACTTCGCCAAGCTGGTCGTCCAGGGGGACGACGCGTGGGCCATGGTCAAGGAGTACGTCGACCAGGTCGCCCCCGACCTGGCGGAGCGTCTCGAGCGCCACGAGTCGGGCAACAGCGTCCCCGACCTGTTCGCGACCTACCGGATCGACGAGCAGATCGCCAAGGGGCTCGACCGCAAGGTCTGGCTGCCCTCCGGCGGCTCGTTGATCATCGACCGCACCGAGGCGATGACCGTCGTCGACGTCAACACCGGCAAGTTCACCGGCTCGGGTGGCAACCTTGAGGAGACGGTCACCAAGAACAACCTCGAGGCCGCCGAGGAGATCGTCCGCCAGCTCCGGCTGCGCGACATCGGCGGCATCATCGTCGTCGACTTCATCGACATGGTGCTCGAGTCGAACCGCGACCTCGTCCTGCGCCGCCTGGTCGAGTGTCTCGGCCGGGACCGCACCCGCCACCAGGTCGCCGAGGTCACCTCGCTCGGCCTGGTCCAGATGACCCGCAAGCGGATCGGCACCGGCCTGCTCGAGGCGTTCAGCGAGACCTGCACCCACTGCCAGGGCCGCGGCATCGTCGTCCACGACCTCCCGGTCGAGGCCAAGCGCGGGGGAGGCGAGCCCGAGGAGTCCCGCCGCGGCAGCCGCCGCCGCAAGGGCAAGGGCGGCAACCAGACTGAGGCCGAGAGCGCTGCCGAGTCGCCGAAGGCGGTGCCGTCCCCGAAGGACATCGCCGCGATGGCCAAGCCCGCCGGTGACGAGCGCGAGCACGCCGAGGACGACGAGCCCGTCGAGGAGGCGGCCGTCGAGGCGGTCGAGGCCGTCGAGGTCGAGCCCGCCTCGGAGCTGGAGGCCCCCGTGGCACCGGAGCCCGAGATCGTTGCGGAGCCGGAGCCGGAGCCGGAGCCCGAGCCCGAGCCCGAGCCGGAGCCGGAGCCGGAGCCGGAGCCGGCACCCGTGGCCACCACGACCGTGGTGACCCGGACCCGTCGCCGCGCGGCCACCCGCCCTGCCGGTCCGCCGGCCGAGGCTCCCACGGACGGCGTCGCCCCGGCCTCGGAGTCGACGGCTCCGGAGGCCGCAGGCGAGACGGCGGAGGAGCCGCACGTCGAGCACGTCCCGATCAAGCGCAAGGGCGGCTCGCGCAAGCGCTAGTCACCCGCCCGGGCCGTGCCGGGAGCCGTGGTTTTGGCGGAATCCGGCACGGCCCGTAACATTGTTCGTCGGTGCGCCGCCGAGGCGTTCCGTTCTGCTGGCACCCGGCATCGCGCGACGTAGCTCGCGACGTGGGATCCGCAGTGTGCCGTAGACCCAGACGTTGAACCAGAAGGAGCCCGGTGGTGTACGCGATCGTGCGCGCAGGCGCGAAGCAGGAGAAGGTCGCTGTCGGCGACGTCATCGAGATCGACAAGGTCTCCACGCCGGTCGGCGACACCCTGACCCTGCCGGTCGTGCTCGCCGTCGACGGCGACAAGGTGACCGCTACTGGCCTCGACAAGGCGGCCGTGACGGTCGAGGTCCTGGGTGCCACCAAGGGCCCGAAGATCGTCATCCAGAAGTACAAGAACAAGACCGGCTACAAGAAGCGCCAGGGTCACCGCCAGAAGTACACCCAGGTCAAGGTCACCGACATCAAGCTCTGAGCTCCCACCGGGCTCGACACATTCCGAAGGACTGAAACATGGCACACAAGAAGGGCGCGGCGTCCACCAAGAACGGCCGCGACTCCAACGCCCAGCGCCTCGGCGTGAAGCGCTTCGGCGGCCAGCTCGTCAACGCCGGCGAGATCATCGTTCGCCAGCGCGGCACCCACTTCCACCCGGGCTCCGGTGTCGGCCGTGGCAGCGACGACACGCTCTTCGCGCTGGTCGCCGGTGCGGTGGAGTTCGGCCGCAAGCGCGGCCGCAAGGTCGTCAACATCGTCCCGGGCGAGTGAGCTGACGCTCACTCCTGCCTCGGCATCGAAGGGCGTCCCGTTCGGGACGCCCTTCGTCCATTTCTCCTGAAAGACTGAATCCATGGCCGTGCCCACTTTCGTCGACCGCGTGGTCCTCTTCGTGTCCGCAGGTCGCGGTGGCAACGGCGTCGCGTCGGTCCACCGCGAGAAGTTCAAGCCGCTCGGCGGCCCCGACGGTGGCAACGGCGGTCCCGGCGGCTCGGTCATCTTGCGTGTCGACCCCGACGTCACCACCCTGCTCGACTACCACCACAGCCCGCGCCGCAAGGCCGAGCACGGCGGTCACGGTGCCGGCGACCGGCGCAACGGCGCCCACGGAGCCGACCTGGTGCTGCCGGTGCCGGCGGGGACCGTGGTCAAGTACCGCAACGGCGAGGTCGTCGCCGACCTGGTCACGGCCGGCGCCGAGCTGGTCGTGGCGCAGGGCGGTCGCGGCGGGCTCGGCAACGCGTCCCTGGCCTCGAAGTCGCGCAAGGCGCCCGGCTTCGCACTGCTCGGCGAGCCCGGCGACGAGCTCGAGGTCGTGCTCGAGCTCAAGGTGGTCGCCGACGTCGGTCTGGTCGGGTATCCCAGCGCCGGCAAGTCCAGCCTCATCGCCGCCATCTCGCGGGCCCGGCCCAAGATCGCGGACTACCCGTTCACCACCCTCGTCCCGAACCTCGGTGTGGTCACGGCCGGTGAGACCGTGTTCACGGTCGCGGACGTGCCGGGCCTGATCGAGGGGGCCGCGGAGGGCCGAGGCCTGGGACACGACTTCCTGCGCCACATCGAGCGCTGCGCCGCCATCGTGCACGTCCTCGACACAGCGACGCTGGAGCCCGGCCGCAACCCGGTCGACGACCTCGACGTGATCGAGGACGAGCTGCGCAGGTACGGCGGCCTGGACGATCGGCCGCGCCTGGTGGCGCTCAACAAGGTCGATGTGCCCGACGGTCGCGGCATCGCCGAGCTGGTCGTCGAGGAGCTCCGCGAGCGCGGCCTGCGCGTCTTCGAGCTCTCCGCCGTCTCCGGTGAGGGCACCCGTGAGCTGGTCTACGCCATGGCCGAGATCGTCGTGGCGGCCCGGCAGGAGAAGGCGTCGGAGATCCCGGCCCGGATCGTCGTACGGCCCAAGGCGGTGAACGACGACGGCTTCACGGTCACGCGCACCGGCGCCGGCTGGCGGGTGCGCGGCGTGAAGCCGGAGCGCTGGGTTCGGCAGACCGACTTCAGCAACGACGAGGCCGTCGGCTACCTCGCCGACCGGCTCAACCGCCTCGGTGTCGAGGCGAAGCTCCTCGCGCAGGGCGCGGAGGAGGGCGATGCCGTCCTGATCGGGCCCACCGACGACTCGGTGGTCTTCGACTTCAAGCCCGGCATCGACGCGGGGGCGGAGAACCTCTCCCGTCGGGGCGAGGACGACCGCTTCCACGAGCAGCGCCCCGCCGCCGCTCGTCGCCGCGAGATCCACGAGAACCTGGACGACCGCGCCGAGGGCGAGACCCGCGCCGACGTCGCGCGCCGCATCGACCAGCCCGAGGTCTACGGTCCGAGCTCCTACGAGATCGGCTCGGAGGCGGACCCGGACGCCCGGCCGATCCCGGCCGACGACGACGCGTGGCTCGAGGACGACCCCGGTGAGTGAGCGCGACCTGGTGACCGCGGCCCGCCGGATCGTGGTCAAGGTCGGCTCGTCGTCGCTGACCACCGCCTCCGGTGGCATCGACCCGGCGCGGATGAGCGCGCTGGTCGACGTACTCGCCGCGGCGCGGGCGCGCGGTGCCGAGGTGGTGCTGGTCTCCTCCGGCGCGATCGCGGCCGGCCTGGCGCCGCTCGGCCTGCGGAGGCGACCGCGCGGTCTCGCCGCACAGCAGGCCGCCGCGAGCGTCGGCCAGGGGCTGCTCGTGCACCGCTACACCGAGGAGCTGGCCCGCCACGACCTGATCGCGGGGCAGGTGCTGCTGACGCTCGATGACGTGACCCGGCGCTCGCACTATCGCAACGCCCATCAGACCTTCGCCCAACTGCTCGAGCTCGGTGTGATCCCTATCGTCAACGAGAACGACACGGTGGCGACGACCGAGATCCGCTTCGGAGACAACGACCGGCTCGCGGCGCTCGTCGCGCATCTGGTCCACGCCGATCTGCTGGTCCTGCTCTCCGACGTCGACGGCCTGTACGACGGTCCGCCGTCGCGTCCCGGTGCGCGCCTGATCGGCGACGTGCGCGGCTCCGCCGACCTCGACCAGGTGGTCGTCGGCTCGGTCGGTACGGCCGGCCTCGGCACCGGCGGGATGGCGACCAAGGTCGACGCCGCGGCGATCGCGACCGGCTCGGGCATCCCCGTCGTCCTCACCTCCGCCGACCGGGCGGGCGAGGCGCTCGCGGGCGAGCAGGTCGGCACCCTGTTCCATCCCACCGGCAAGCGCCGCCCCACGCGGCTGCTGTGGCTGCGCCACGCCACCGAGCCCAAGGGCGGTCTCGTCCTCGATGCCGGCGCGGTGCGCGCCGTCGTCGAGCGCCGCGCCTCGCTCCTGGCAGCGGGCGTGACCGGGGTCCAGGGCGACTTCAGCGCCGGCGACCCCGTCGACCTGCTCGATCCCGACGGCACCGTCGTGGCCCGCGGCCTGGTCAACTTCGACGCCGCCGAGATCCCGACGTTGCTGGGCCGCTCCTCCAAGGAGCTCAAGCGCGAGCTGGGCGCGGCCTACGAGCGCGAGGTCGTCCACCGCGACGACCTCGTGGTCCTCTGATCCTCTAGTCCCGGCGACCGCTGATCGCCCCGAGGGCGCGCAGCAGGACCGCGTCCGGCACCAGTGCCGACAGACGGTGCACCGCGGCGGGTGCCTCGACCGCCCGCGCGGCGGCCCGGGAGGCCACCACCACGCGTCTCGTCGTACGACGACGCCGGGCCTCGAACGCCGCGAACGCGTCCTCCAGAGAGCCGTCGGCGAGCAGCGACGCGAGGAGTGCGGCGTCCACGAGTGCCTGGCAGCCGCCCTGGCCCAGGTGGGGGCGCATCGGGTGCGCGGCGTCGCCGATCACGACGACCGGTCCGTCGTGCCAGCGCCGGAGCGGCTGACGGTCCATCACGTCGTTGCGGCCGACCGCCTGCGGATCGGTGCCGGCGAGCACCCGCGCGACCGGCTCCGGCCAGCCCCGGAACGCCTCGGCCAGGTGGGCCAGCTCATCGACGGCCGCGCCCTCCGCGGGCTCCCGGACGGTCGCGAACCAGTAGGCGAGTCCGTCGCCGAGGGGCACTACGCCGAACTCCTGCCGCGCGCCCCACAGCTGGACGGCCTCGAGGCCCGGCACCCGGGTCAGGCCGCGCCAGGCCGGATAGCCGGCGTACCGCTCGCCCAGGCCGGGATGGAGGGTCCGCGCGACCTGGGAGCGGTACCCGTCGGCACCGACGAGCGCCCGTGCGTCGAGGGTGCCGTGCGAGGTGCGTACCCGCACCCCGCCGTCGATGCGCTCGTAGGAGTGGACGGCGGAATCGAACGCCACGCGGCCCGGCGCGATCCGAGCGTGCAGGAGCTCGATGAGGGGGCCACGGCGCACCGCGAGCGGCGACTCGCCGAGCGCGGCCGCGGTCCGGGCCGGGTCCAGGGACCGGAGCGTTCGGCCGGTGCGGCTGCGGATCGTGCCCGCGCCGACGGGGTGTCCCGCCGCCCGGACCTCCGTGCCTACGCCGATCCGGTCCAGGGCGGCCAGCGCGGCCGGCCAGAGGGTGATCGCGCCACCCGAGCTCCCCAGCCCGGGCCGCTCGTCCAGCAGCCGGACGCGGAGCGGGGTGCCGGCGTGCGCGAGTCCCGCCGCGAGCGCCAGACCGGAGATCCCGGCCCCCGCGATCACCAGCTCGGGACCGTCGCTCACGCGGCCACGGTAGCGCTGTAACTACCCGTCCTTGCCTCTGCCGTACCGGTCTACGGATCAGGTACGGGCAAGAACAGGTAGTTACAGCGCTCGCCGGACGTGCCGGATGGGCGCGTCGCACGACCGGGTCGTAATCTTGGAGACGCCATGGATGACATTCGGACGGTCTACCTCGACCACGCCGCGACGACGCCGATGACCGACGTCGCGGTGGAGGCGATGACCGCCCACCTGCGCGAGGTCGGCAACGCCAGCTCGCTGCATGCCTCGGGCCGTCGGGCGCGGCGGGTGGTGGAGGAGTCGCGGGAGACCGTGGCGCAGGCCCTGGGCTGCCGTCCGGGCGAGGTGGTCTTCACCTCCGGCGGCACCGAGGCCGACAACCTGGCGGTCAAGGGGCTGTACTGGTCGCGCCGCGACGCCGATCCCCGGCGGACCCGGATCCTGGCGACGGCCGTCGAGCATCACGCGGTGCTCGACGCGCTGGCCTGGCTCGAGGAGCACGAGGGCGCCCAGGTCGAGCTGCTGCCGGTCGACCGGCAGGGCCGCCTCGACGTCGAGGCGCTGCGGGCGGCGGTGGAGCGCGACCCGGTGTCGGTCGCGCTGGTCACCGTGATGTGGGCCAACAACGAGGTCGGCTCCCTCCAGCCCGTCGACCAGGTGGTGGCGGTCGCGCAGTCGCACGCCATCCCCGTCCACACCGACGCCGTCCAGGCGGTCGGCGCGACGCCGGTCGACTTCGCCACCGCCGGCGTGGACGCGCTGTCGCTGTCGGGGCACAAGGTCGGCGGTCCGCTGGGCGTCGGGGCGCTGGTGGTCCGGCGCGAGGTGGAGCTGGCCGCCCTCGTGCACGGCGGCGGTCAGGAGCGTGACGTGCGCAGCGGCACCCTCGACGTACCGGCCATCGCCGGTTTCGCCGGCGCCGTGGAGCTCGCGGTCAAGCAGCAGAGCGAGCATGCCGCTCGGCTGGCGGCGCTCCGTGACGACCTCGTGGCCGCCGTGTGCCGGGCCGTACCGGACGCGGTCCTCAACGGCGACCCCGTCGACCGGCTGCCCGGCAACGCCCACCTGAGCTTCCCCGGCTGCGAGGGCGACTCGCTGCTCATGCTGCTCGACGCCCGCGGCATCGAGTGCTCGACCGGCTCGGCCTGCTCGGCGGGGGTGCCGCAGCCGTCGCACGTCCTGCTCGCGATGGGTCGCACGAGCGACGAGGCACGCAGCTCACTGCGGTTCAGCCTCGGCCACACCAGCACCGCCGCCGACGTCGCGGCGGTGGCCGAGGCGATCGGCCCGTGCGTCGAGCGCGCCCGCGCGGCCCGTGCCTGACCCGGAGGAGGGCCCGCGCGCATGAGGGTCGTCGCCGCCATGTCCGGGGGAGTGGACTCCGCCGTGGCCGCCGCCCGCGCCGCCGAGGCCGGCCATGAGGTCACCGGCATCCACCTCGCGCTGGCGCGCAACCCCCAGTCCTACCGCACCGGCGCCCGCGGCTGCTGCACGATCGAGGATGCCAACGACGCCCGTCGCGCGGCCGACGTGATCGGCATCCCGTTCTACGTGTGGGATCTGTCCGACCGCTTCCACACCGACGTGGTCGAGGACTTCATGGACACCTACGCGGCCGGGCAGACACCGAACCCGTGCCTGCGCTGCAACGAGAAGATCAAGTTCGCCGCCGTCCTCGACAAGGCGCTGGCGCTGGGGTTCGACGCGGTGGCGACGGGTCACTACGCGACCGTGCGCGCGTCGGCCGGGGGCGAGGTGGAGCTGCACCGGGCCGTCGACGCGGCCAAGGACCAGTCGTACGTCCTCGGCGTGCTCGACGAGCAGCAGCTGCGGCACTCGCTGTTCCCGCTCGGCGACACGCCGAAGCCGCAGGTCCGGGCCGAGGCCGCGGCGCGGGGCCTGCTGGTCGCCGACAAGCCGGACAGCCACGACATCTGCTTCGTCGCCGACGGCGACAACACCGGCTGGCTCCGGGAGAAGCTCGGCGACCGCGCCCCCAACCAGGGCGGGGAGATCCGCGACGACGCCACCGGTGAGGTGCTGGGACACCACGAGGGCACCTACGGGTTCACGATCGGTCAGCGCAAGGGTCTGCGGCTCGGCCACCCCGCTCCCGACGGCCGGCCCCGCTACGTCCTCGACATCGAGCCCGTCTCCGGCACCGTCACCGTCGGCCCCCGTGAGCGGCTCGCCGTCGACCGGGTCGAGGGCGACCGGGTCCGCTGGTGCGGGCGACCGCTCGCGCCCGGCACCGTCCTCGACGGTGCCGACGTCACCGTCCAGCTGCGGGCCCACGGCGCGGAGCACCGTGCCGTCGTCCAGGTCGGCGCCGACGACCTGCGCGTCGACCTGCTCGAGCACGCCGACGGGATCGCCCCCGGCCAGGCCGTCGTCGTGTACGACGGCACGCGGGTCGTCGGCTCGGCCACGATCACCTCGACCCGGCGGGTGTCCGCGTGAGGGGCACCGGCGTCGGGTCGTTCCCCGGCACCACCCAGCGCGACTACGACGAGGCGCTCGCGGTCGTGCTCGGCGAGCTCGCCCCCAGCGCGCACGGACTGGCGTTCGTCCCCGAGGTACCGGGGCGCGGCGCGGGCGCCGGGATGACCGGCCGCACGCTCGGCCTGGTCACCGAGCTCGACGCCGACCTGCAGCCCGAGGGCTGGCGGCTCACCGGCACGTCCGGCGCGCCCGCGCTCGACCAGCGTCGCGCCCGGAGCCTGCTCGCCCAGGACCTCGACGCGCTCGAGGAGCAGGCGGTCGGGCACACCGGCCCGTTCAAGGTCCAGGTCACCGGTCCGTGGACCCTCGCGGCCACCGTCGAGCGGCCGCGCGGCGACAAGCTCCTCGCCGATCACGGTGCCCGCCGCGAGCTGGCCCAGGCGCTCGCCGTCGCGGTGACCGAGCACCTCGCCGACCTCCGCCGCCGGCTGCCGTCGGTCACCGAGCTGGTCCTCCAGCTCGACGAGCCGGCCCTGCCGACGATCCTGGTGGGCGGCGTACCGACGGCCTCGGGGTTCGGGAGGCACCGCGCCGTGCACCCGCCGGAGGTGAGCGAGGCGCTGGGCTGGGTGCTCGACGCGGTGTCCGCGGCCGGGGCGGTCCCGTGGGTGCACTGCTGCGCGCCCCAGGTGCCGGTCGGGCTCGTGCGTGGAGCCGGTGCCCGCGGCGTGATGCTCGACCTCGACCTGCTCGACGCCGACGGTCACGACGCCGCGGGCGAGGCGCTGGAGGCCGGTGGGACCGTCGTGCTCGGCGTCGTGCCCACGACCGGCCCGCTGCCCGGGGACAAGGCGCTGGTGGAGCGGGTGCTGCGCTGGCTCGACCTGCTGGGTCTCGATCCCGACCAGGTCGGCGACGGGCTGGTGATCTCCCCGCCCTGCGGGCTGGCCGGAGGCACTCTTGCCGCCGCCCGACGCGCACTCGAGCTCAGCCGGGACGTCGCGAGGTCCGTGGCAGGCTGAGCGGCATGAAGCCCTCGGTCTTCCTGCTCAAGGGCCTGGCCGCGTCGGTCGTCGTGTTCGGAGTGGTCGCGGCCATCGCCGGTCTCGGGCGCTGGATCTCCGGACCGGAGGACGGCCCGGAGGCCGCGGTCGCGCCTGCCACCAAGAAGGCGATCGCGGCCGTCGCGGTCGACGTCCTCGACCTGCGGGTGACGTCGTTCGACGTCAACGGGCACTACGACGTGGCGGACCCGCTCGGCGTGGAGATCCGGTTCCGGCCGCCGGGGGAGGAGGGCGACTCCCACTACCTGTACGTCACGGTCGAGGGGGCCGGTACGCGCGACCTCGCCGGCTGCGGCGAGCACGACGACTGCGCCGAGTGGGCGGACGAGGGCGGCACCTTCTTCCTGTCCTGGCAGGAGGAGGAGCCCGAGGAGGACCCCGGCATCCTCACGCTCGTGTTCGAGACCGCCGACGGTGAGCAGCGCAGCGTGACCTACGCCGGCGAGCTGATCGAGGGCGACCCCCGCGAGCAGCAGGACCTGCCGTTGAGCGTCGAGGGCGACCTGGTGCGGCTGCTGACCGACGACCGGCTCTCGGCGACGACGACGCGGGAGATGGTCGACGCCGACCTGCCGAAGTGGCCCCAGGACGACACCCGAGGCGACCCGGTCCCGACCACGCCCGCGGCGGTCGCGCAGTGGATGGTGCAGGACGGGGTCACCGACCCGACGGGCGGTGGGCGGCCGGCCGACACGAAGGCGTACGGCGAGGGCGCTGTGGGTGCCGAGCTGACCTCGCCGGACCGCACGGTCACCGTGGTGCTGGTTCCCCGGGACAGCCCGTCCGTGCCGGCGTGCGGCGCGGAGTGGCACTGCGAGACGAAGCGTGGTGTCGTCCGCGGGTGGCAGCCGGGTACGGCGATCGCGATCCGTCGTACCGACGACGCGGTCATGCTCGCCACCGTGCGCTCGCCGCGGATCGCGGCGCTGCCGCGCAACAGCCGCCTCGGGTCGCCGGGCGCCGACTACGAGGCGCTCGCCGACGGCTACGGCGCGGACAACCTGGTCACGACGCGGGAGTTCGCCGAGGGCGTCGACCTGTCGTGGTTCGAGGGCTGAGGCCTCGGCGCGCGGCCCGCCGCCCCGGGATCAGCCGACGTGGACGCCCTCGGGTACGTCGCCCGCGAGCTCGGTGTGCTTGACGTTGAGCAGCAGCCAGATGACCAGCGACGTCCCCCAGATCATGAACGCTCCCACGAGGAACGCGTGGGTCGCGCCGTCGGCGAATGCCGCACCGGTGTTGAGCGGGTCGCTCGGGTCGGCCGCCATCAGGCTGCCGAGCTTCTCGGTGGTGTAGTGCGAGGCGACGGCGGAGAGGGTCGCGAGGCCGAGTGCGCCGCCGACCTGCTGCATGGTGTTGAGCACGCCGGAGCCGATGCCGGCGTCCTGGGTGCGCACGCCGTGCACGGCGGTGAGCGTCATCGGCACGAAGGTCAGGCCCATGCCGAGCGACATCAGGACGACGTACGGCGCGATGTCGGTCCAGTAGCTCTCCTGGCCGAACTCCAGGCGCGAGAACATGAACAGCGCGAATCCGGCGAGGATGGTTCCGGTGCCGGCGAGGAAGCGCGGGTCGACCTTGGAGGCGAGCTTCGAGGAGAGCGTGGCGCCGAACACCATGCCGACCGCGAACGGCAGGAACGCGAAGCCGGTCTTGAGCGGCGAGTAGCCCATGATGTTCTGCACGTAGAGCGAGAGGAAGAAGAACATCGCGAACATGGCCGCGGGGGTGACCATCATGGACACGAACGCGACGGCTCGGGTGCGGCTGGCGAAGATCGACAGCGGCATGAGCGGATGCTTGATCCGGGTCTCGATGAGGACGAACGCGATGAGGGCGACCACGCCGACGACCATCGCGGTCACGGCGAGCGGGTCACCCCAGCCGTAGCTGGCGCCGTGCGGGTTGACGGCCGTGACCGTGTCGGGGTCGACGTTGCTGGTGCGGGTGATGCCGTAGACGAGGGCCAGCAGGCCGCCGGTGCCGAGGACGGCGCCGGGGAGGTCGAGCGTGCCGGCGTGGTTGTCGGTGTCGGGCAGCAGCCTCGGCGCGAAGTACGCCGCGGCGAGGCCGATCGGGACGTTGATCAGGAAGGTCAGGCGCCAGCCCCAGCCGGGGTCGAGATCGGTCAGCCAGCCACCGAGCACCAGGCCGATCGCGGCACCGATGCCGGACATCGCGGCGAACACGGAGAACGCGCGGTTGCGCTGTGGGCCGGCCGGGAAGGTCGTGGTGATCAGCGCCAGGGCGGTCGGCGAGGCGAGCGCGGCGCCGACACCCTGCAGGCCTCGCGAGCCGAGCAGCATGGCCTCGTTCTGGGCGATGCCGCCGAGCGCCGAGGCGACCGCGAAGAGGGTGACACCGGCCATGAACACGCGGCGGCGGCCGTAGAGGTCGCCGAGCCGGCCGCCGAGCAGCAGCAGGCCACCGAAGGCCAGTGCGTACCCGGTGACGACCCACGACAGGTTCGACGGGTCGATCGCGAGGTCGGTGCCGATGTAGGGGAGGGCGATGTTGGCGATGGTGCTGTCGAGCACCACCATCAGTTGCGCCACGCAGATGAGGAGGAGAGCCCAGCCGGCATGCTTCACGGCGGGGGCGGCCTGCTGCCTCTCGGGCAGGTCGGAGGCGGTCGTTTCGGCCACAAGGGTTCCTTGGTGTGCGGAGGAGTGGTGGAAGGTCAGCCGCGGGTGGCGGCCGGGAGGATGACCTGGTCGACGACGCGGGTGATCAGGTCGGGGGTCGGCGGGTCGCCGAGGAGGAAGCTGCGGTGCAGCACGATGCCGGGCAGCGCCGCGGTGAGGATGTCCAGGTCGATGTCGTCACGCAGCTCGCCCCGCTCGTGGGCCCGCTGGTAGACCTCCCGGGCCACCGCGACCTTCGGCGCGATGAACCGCTCCCGGAAGGCTGCCGCGAACTCGGGGTCCCGGCTGATGGCGGTGACGACGCTGCCGAGGATCGCGGTCTGGTGCTCGTCGGTCAGGCCACCGTGCCCGCAGAACATCGCGAGCAGGTCGCCCCTCAGGCTGCCGGTGTCCGCGGGGACCTCCGGCGGGGTCTTCTGTGCCATGAGGGCGTCGATCACGAGCGGCGCCTTGCCGTCCCACTTGCGGTAGAGCGTGGCCTTGGACGCCTTCGCCCGGGTGGCCACGGCATCCATGGTGAGCCGGTCGTAGCCGACGTCGACGAGAACCGCCAGGGCGGCGTCGAGGATCTCCTGCTCCCGGTCTCCCTCGACCCGGGGGCGGGCCGGGACGGGGCGGCGGCCGAGACGAGAGACCATGCATGGAACGGTACGGTTCCGTTTCGTCGTAGGCAAGTCACCGGACCCCGGACGGCATTCGGGGCCCGCCGGAGGATCTCCTCCGGCGGGCCCCGTGCCTGGTGCGGGTGGGGGTCAGCCCACGTGGACACCCTCGGGTGCATCGGTGGCCAGCTCGGTGTGCTTGACGTTGAGGAACGCCCAGATCACCGCGGAGGCCGCCAGCATCAGGATCGACGCGACGAGGAACGCGTGGGTGGCGCCCTCGGGGAAGCTGGACCCGAAGATCGCGGCGTCCAGGAAGGTCTGGCCCGTCCCGGAGACCGCCGCGCTCGGGTCGCCGCCGCCGGCGGTGATCGCGTCCGCCATCGGCCCCGCGACCGCAGTGGCCTGGTTGTTGGAGAAGTGCAGCGCCACGGTGCTCAGCGTCGCGAGTCCGAGTGCGCCGCCGACCTGCTGCATCGTGTTGAGGACACCCGAGCCGATGCCTGAGTCCTCGGCGCGGACGTGGTGCACGGCCGTGAGCGTCATCGGCACGAAGACCAGGCCCATGCCGATCGACATCAGCAGGATGTACGGGAAGACGTGCGTCCAGTAGTTGATGTCCGCCCCACCGTCGGCCAGCGCCGTGAGGACCGCCTGCGGCGACTCGTCGATCGGGATCCGCGAGAACATGAAGAGCGCCCCGGCGGCCAGCAGGGTGCCGACGCCGGCCAGGTAGCGCGCGTCGACGCGCGCGACGAGGTTGGACGCCAGGCCCGCGCCGATCACGATGCCGAACGAGAACGGCAGGAACGCGAAGCCCGCCTCGAGCGGTCCGAAGCCCATGATCTGCTGGATGAACAGGCTCAGGAAGTAGAACATCGCGAACATGGCGGCCGGCGCGATCATCATCGCCGCGAAGCTGGTGGCCCGCGTGCGGTTGGCGAAGATCCGGATGGGCAGCAGCGGGTGCGCGACCCGCGACTCGATCACGGCGAAGGCGACCAGCAGGATGACGCCGCCGGCCAGCGCGACGATCGTCTGGGCGTGGTCCCAGCCGTAGGCCTCCTCGCCGGCCCGGGAGAGGCCGAAGACGATGCCGAGCAGGCCGAGCGTGCCGGTGATGGCGCCGGGCACGTCGAGCTCGCCCACGTGGGTCTCGGACTCCGCCAGGACGCGGGGCGCCAGGAAGGCGGCGATCAGCCCGATCGGGACGTTGATCAGGAAGGTCAGCCGCCAGCCCTCGACGTCGATGCCGACGATCGAGTCGAAGCCGGTCAGCCAGCCGCCGAGGATCAGGCCGATGGCGGCGCCGACGCCGGACATCGTCGCGTAGGCGGCCATCGCGCGGTTGCGCTGCGGGCCGGCCGGGAAGGTGGTGGTGATCAGCGCCAGGGCCGCGGGAGCGGCCATGGCGGCGCCCAGTCCCTGCAGTGCGCGGGAGGCGAGCAGGAGGCCCTCGCTGGTCGCCAGGCCGCCGAGGAGCGAGGCGACCGCGAAGACCGCCAGGCCGAGCATGAACAGCCGGCGGCGGCCGTAGAGGTCGCCGAGCCGGCCGCCGAGCAGCAGGAGGCCGCCGAAGGCGAGGGCGTAGCCGGTCACGATCCAGGTCAGGTTGGCCTGGGAGATGGACAGGTCCGCGCCGATGTAGGGCAGCGCGATGTTGGCGATCGTGGCGTCGAGCACCACCATCAGCTGGGCCGTGAGGATCAGCACGAGCGCGAGCCCGAGGTGCTTCTTGGGCGGCTCCTCGATCCCGGCGGGCGAGGTCTTCGCCGCAGGGTCGAGCGATTCGACGTCGGTCATGACGGTTCCTTCGTGTGGATGGTGAGCGGGCGGTGCTTCGTCAGCCGCGGGTCGCGGCGGGGAGGATCACCTGGTCGATGACCCGGGTGATCAGGTCGGGGGTCGGCGGTTCGCCGAGGAGGAAGCCGCGGTGCAGCACGATGCCGGCCAGCGCCGCGGTGAGGATGTCCAGGTCGATGTCGTCCCGGATCTCACCGCGGTCCCGGGCACGCTCGTAGATCGTGCGGGACGCCGCGACCTTGGGGGCGATGAACTGCTCGCGGAAGGCGGCCGCGAACTCGGGATCGCGGCCGATGGCGGTGACCACGCTGCCGAGGAGCGCGTTCTGGTGCTGGTCGGACAGGCTGCCGTGCTGGCAGAAGGTGGCGATCAGGTCGTCGCGGAGGCCGCCGGTGTCGGCCACCACCACCTGCGGTGCCTTCTGCGAGCGGAGCGCGTCGATCACCAGCGTGGCCTTGCTCTCCCACTTGCGGTAGAGCGTGGCCTTGGACGCCTTGGCCCGGGTGGCCACGGCGTCCATCGTGAGCCGGTCGTAGCCCACGTCCACGAGGACCTCGAGCGTGGCGTCGAGGATCTCCTGCTCGCGGTCTCCCTCGACCCGGGGACGGGTCGGCGTCTCGGGGGAGCTCGGCTTGCGGGGTGACACGGTGGCCTCCGGAACAGATGGTACGGAACGGTTTCGTTTCCATAGATAGTACGGAACGGTTTCGTTCTGTCAACGTGACCCCGCTCTCCTGCATTCCCGACTCTGCCGGAGACCGCCGACAGTCCTCGGCGGTCCGTCGGCTGATCACGGGCATGCCGAGGACATCGCGGGCACGCCGTCGGCGGACCGTCGGCGGAACGCGGCAAGATGTCCCCCATGACCCAGGCCGACCTGCCCGTCGTACCGCCCTCGGCCCGCGACGAGCACGCCACGCTCGTCGACGAGGTGGAGGAGGCCCGCTGGCGCTACTACGTGCTCGACCAGCCCACTCTGTCCGACGCCGACTTCGACACGCGGATGCGGCGCCTGGAGGAGCTCGAGGAGCAGTACCCCGAGCTGCGCACGCCGGACTCGCCCACGCAGAAGGTCGGCGGGGCGGTGGCGACGGAGTTCACCGCCGTCGACCACCTGCAGCGGATGGAGAGCCTGGACAACGCCTTCTCCTTCGAGGAGCTGGAGGCGTGGTACGCCCGGCTCGGCCGCGACGGCATCACCGACGCGCCTCTGCTGTGCGAGCTCAAGGTCGACGGCCTGGCCATCAACCTGCTCTACGAGCAGGGCCGGCTGGTCCGGGCGCTGACCCGGGGTGACGGGCGCACCGGCGAGGACGTGACGCCCAACGTGAAGACGATCGCCTCGGTGCCGCACCGGCTGACCGGCACCGACGAGTTCCCGGTGCCGGCGCTGGTCGAGGTGCGCGGCGAGGTGTTCCTCCCGGCCGAGGCCTTCGAGGCGCTCAACGTGACGATGACCGAGGCCGGCAGGCCGGCCTTCGCCAACCCCCGCAACGCCGCCGCCGGATCGCTGCGACAGAAGGACCCGCGGGTCACCGCCACCCGCGCGCTCGGCATGGTCTGCCACGGTGTCGGGGCCCGTGAGGGCTTCGAGCCACGCGCTCAGTCCCAGGCCTACGAGGCGCTGGCCGCCTGGGGGCTGCCCGTGTCCGAGCAGGTGCGGGTGCTGTCCGGCCTCGCCGACGTCCAGGGCTATATCGAGCACGCCGGCGACAACCGGCACTCGATCGTGCCCTACGAGATCGACGGCGTCGTGGTGAAGGTCGACGACGTCTCGCTGCAACGCCGACTGGGCTCCACGAGCCGGGCTCCGCGGTGGGCGATCGCCTTCAAGTACCCGCCCGAGGAGGTCAACACCAAGCTGCTGGACATCGCGGTCAACGTCGGCCGCACCGGCCGCGTCACGCCGTACGGCGTCATGGAGCCGACCAAGGTGGCCGGCTCCACGGTGGAGAACGCCACGCTGCACAACTTCCACGAGGTCGAGCGCAAGGACGTGCGGCCGGGGGACACCGTCGTCCTGCGCAAGGCCGGCGACGTGATCCCCGAGATCGTCGGCCCGGTGCTGCCGCTGCGGCCCGACGGGCTCGCGCCCTGGGTGGCGCCGACCACCTGCCCGGCGTGCGCGACCGAGCTGGTCGAGCAGAAGGAGGGCGACAAGGACCGGCGCTGCCCCAACCACGAGAAGTGCCCGGGACAGGTGCGCGAGCGGGTCTTCTTCGTCGCGAGCCGCAACGCCTTCGACATCGAGGGCCTGGGCTACGAGGCCGCGGTGGCGCTGCTCGACGCGGGCGTGATCGCCAACGAGGGCGACGTGTTCGACCTCGACGCCGACAAGCTGCGGGCCACCGAGCTGTTCACCCGCGCGCCGAAGAAGGACGAGGACGGTCCGCAGCTCAGCGCCAACGGAGAGAAGCTGCTCGCCAACCTCGACGCGCGCAAGGACGTCGCACTGTGGCGGGTGATCGTGGCGCTCTCGATCCGGCACACCGGGCCCAGCGCCTCGCGCGCACTCGCGCAGGAGTTCGGCTCGATGGCCGCCATCCGGGCGGCGACCGAGGAGCAGCTCGCCGCCGCGGAGGGCGTCGGGCCGACCATCGCGAGGGCGGTCATCGAGTGGTTCGAGATCGACTGGCACGTGGCGATCGTGGAGAAGTGGACCGCCGCCGGCGTCTCCATGGCCGATCAGCGCGACGAGTCCGTCGCCCGCACCCTCGAAGGCCTCACCGTGGTCGTCACCGGCTCCCTGCAGGACTTCTCCCGCGACTCGGCCAAGGAGGCGATCCTGTCCCGCGGCGGCAAGGCCGCCGGATCGGTCTCCAAGAAGACCGACTTCGTCGTCGTGGGCGAGAGCGCCGGCTCCAAGGCCGAGAAGGCCGAGCAGCTCGGGGTGCCGGTGCTCGACGAGGACGGGTTCAAGGTGCTGCTGGAGAACGGTCCGCCCGTCGTGGAGGACACCACGGAGGGGGAGTGACCGACCGTGACCACCCGTGCCGCCCAGGCGGAGCGTGAGCGCAGCAACCGGCTGCTGCTGCGTGCCCGGGACCTGATGGACCGCTCCTACGCCGAGCCGCTCGACGTCGACGCGCTCGCCCGGGTCGCGCACTGCTCCCCGGCCCACTTCATCCGCACGTTCCGGGCGGCCTTCGGCGAGACGCCCTACCGATACCTCCAGCGTCGGCGGATCGAGCGGGCGATGGCGCTGCTGCGGACCTCCGACGAGCCGGTCCAGGAGATCTGCGTCGCGGTCGGCTGGACCAACCTGGCCACGTTCACCCGGACGTTCCGACGCGTCGTCGGCGTCCCACCGTCCGCCTACCGGGCGGCGGTGCCGGCGCCGCCGGGCGTCGTCCCGACCTGCTTCGCCAAGGCGTGGGAGAGGCCGAGCAGTTTCGGCACAACGCCGCGCTCCCGCCCGGCCTAGCGTGGGCGCATGCTCACTCACACCAGGCTCTCCTCCCTCTTCGTGCTCGACCAGGACGAGGCGCTCGACTTCTACGTCGGCGTGCTCGGCATGGAGGTGCGCACCGATGCCGACCTCGGATTCATGCGCTGGCTGACCGTCGGCGTGCCGGGTGACCCGGACCGAGAGATCCTGCTGGAACGGCCCGGCCCGCCCTCGATGGACGAGGAGACCGCCGCGCAGGTCCGCGACCTGCTGACCCGGGGCGCCGCCGGTGGCTGGGTCGCCCTCGCGACGGACGACGCCCAGGCGGCCTACGACGCCCTGGTCTCCCGAGGCGTCGACGTCACCGACGAGATCAGCGTCAAG
Source organism: Nocardioides carbamazepini (assembly GCF_024614185.1). Lineage (GTDB taxonomy): Bacteria > Actinomycetota > Actinomycetes > Propionibacteriales > Nocardioidaceae > Nocardioides > Nocardioides carbamazepini. The sequence goes on along the minus strand of NZ_JAHTLF010000013.1, from coordinate 416,634 downwards.
GACTACGGCACCGACTTCGGTATCCGTGACCCGTTCGGCAACAAGCTCCGGATCGGCCAGATGTCCGGCTGAGGCCGCCGGACCCTGCCCGGCCGGGGCACACTGGCACGATGAGATGGCTGCGTCGGATCGCGCCGGTCCTGGTCCTGGTGTCGCTGGCGACCGGGTGCTCCGATGCGGAGGGGCCCGGTGCCGGTCCGACGACGCCCCCACCGCTCCCGTCCGCCACGAGCGACAGCGCTCCCGCGAGCGCGGAGCCCCCTGCCGCCGTACCCCACCGGGTGTCGTTGCCCGCGCTTGCGCAGAAGGCGTTCGACGGCGGCGGACTCACCCTGGGCGAGGAGGTCGCGCGCACGGCGCGGCACCGGCAGTACGCCGTCACCTACCGCGGCGGCGGACTCACGGTGTCCGGCCGGCTCGCGGTGCCGGAGGGACCGGGACCGTTCCCGGCGGTCGTGCTCGCGCACGGCTACATCGATCCGGCGATCTATGCCAACGGGCAGGGGATGACCCGGGAGCGGGCGTGGTTCGGCGACCACGGGTACGTCGCACTGCACGTCGACTACCGCGGCCACGCCGGCTCGGACGCCGACGCGAGCGGCGGCCTCGACATGCGGATGGGCTACACCGAGGACGTCGTCAACGCGGTCCTGGCGCTGCGGGCCTGGCCCGGCCCGGTCGATGACGAGCGGGTCGCGCTGGTGGGCCGGTCGATGGGCGGTGGCGTCGTCTACAACGCGCTCGTCGTGCGGCCCGGCCTCGTCGACGCGGCGGTCGTGTTCGCGCCGGTGAGCTCGGACGCCGTCGACAACTTCGAGCGATGGATCCGCCCCGACCCCGCGCGCGACGGCGTCGCCGGCCGGATCCTGCGGCGCTACGGCGAGCCGGCCGCCAACCCGGCCTTCTGGGCGGGGATCAGTGCCCGGACCTACTTCGGCGACGTCACCGAGCCGGTGCTGATCCATCACGGCACCTCCGACGACTCCTGCCCGATCCGGTGGAGCCGGGCGACGACCCGGCTGATGGAGCGGACCGGCGTCGATGTGACGATGCGGACCTACGTCGGTGAGGAGCACGCTTTCGGCCCGCAGTGGGACCTGTCGATGCAGCGGACCGGGCGCTTCCTGCGGCGCCATCTGGCCTGAGTCTCGTCAGGCGTTCGCCCGCAGCCAGCTCTCGGCGCTGTCCGGGTCCGGCAGCAGGACGACGTCCAGACCAGGATGCTCGAGCGTCGCCGTGCCGACCCAGCCCAGGTCGGGTGGGCGCACGTCGGATCGGATCCGGCGCAGCGTGCGTCGTACCCGACCGGCGAAGCCGGCCGCCTCCAGCTCGACCTGGAGGAGCACCTCCGCCCGCGCCAGGAGCGCGGGGCGCGCCCACTCCTCGTCGGCGGTCGTCACCCAGCCGTCGAACGCCGCGAGCGCGGCCAGCTCGGCAGGACCGGACAGGTCCGTGAGCGGAACCAGGGGGACGTCGAGCGCCGCCGCGAGCCGCGTCAGGAAGGCCGTCAGCTGCTCCCCCGGGGCGCCGGCGACGACCACGCGCTGCGGGAGGCGGCGCGGAACGGGAGCGAGGGCGTGCACCCGGCGGATTCTAGGGACCGCCCCGGGACCTAGAATCGCCGGCATGTCTCAACTCACCCGCGACGAGGTGGCCCACCTGGCCGATCTCGCCCGGATCGACCTCGACGACGCCGAGCTGGACCACCTTGCGCCCCAGCTCAACGTGATCCTCGAGGCGGTCGCGTCCATCAGCGGGGTGGCCGGCGACGACGTGCCGCCGACCTCGCACCCGATCCCGCTCACCAACGTCTTCCGCGAGGACGTGGTCGTGCCCGGCCTGACCGCCGAGCAGGCGCTGTCCGGCGCGCCGGAGGCCGAGGAGCAGCGGTTCCGGGTCCCGCGGATCCTGGGGGACGAGCAGTGAGCGACGAGCTGATCAAGAAGACCGCCGCCGAGCTGGCCGACGCGCTGGCCGCGGGCGAGACCACCTCCGTCGAGGTCACCCGGGCGCACCTGGACCGGATCCTGGAAGTCGACGGCACGGCCGAGTCCGGCGTGCATGCCTTCCTGCACGTCGACGCCGAGGGCGCGCTCACCCAGGCGGCGGAGTCCGACGCGCGGCGCACGGCGGGTCGGGCGCGGCACCTGCTCGACGGCGTCCCGATCGCGGTCAAGGACGTCCTCGCCACGCAGGGGCTGCCCACGACGTGCGGCTCCAAGATCCTCGAGGGCTGGGTGCCGCCGTACGACGCGACGGTAGTGCGCCGGATCAAGGACGCCGGTCTGCCGATCCTCGGCAAGACCAACATGGACGAGTTCGCCATGGGCTCCTCGACCGAGCACTCGGCGTACGGACCGACCCGCAACCCGTGGGACCAGACCCGGATCCCGGGCGGCTCCGGTGGCGGCTCGGCCGCGGCGGTGGCGGCCTTCGAGGCGCCGCTGGCCCTCGGCACCGACACCGGCGGCTCGATCCGCCAGCCCGGTGCCGTCACCGGCACGGTGGGCGTGAAGCCGACCTACGGCGGTGTCTCGCGCTACGGCCTGGTCGCGCTCGCCAACAGCCTCGACCAGGTGGGCCCGGTCACCCGGACCGTGCTGGACTCGGCGTTGCTGCACGAGCTGATCGGCGGGCACGACCCGCTCGACTCGACGTCGGTCGACGCCCCGGTCGACGGCTTCGTCGCCGCTGCGCGCCAGGGCGCCACCGGTGACCTGAAGGGCCTCAAGGTCGGCGTGATCAAGGAGCTCGCCGGTGAGGGCTGGCAGCCCGGCGTCATGCAGCGGTTCGCCGAGACCGTCGACCTGCTCACGGAGCTGGGTGCCGAGGTCACCGAGGTGTCGTGCCCGACCTTCGTGCACGCGATGGCGACCTACTACCTGATCCTCCCGGCCGAGTGCTCCTCGAACCTCGCCAAGTTCGACGCGATGAGGTACGGCCTGCGCGTCGTACCTGATGGCGACCCGAGCGCCGAGGCGGTCATGAAGGCCACCCGCGACGCCGGCTTCGGCGACGAGGTCAAGCGCCGCATCATGATCGGCACCTACGCCCTGTCGAGCGGCTACTACGACGCCTACTACGGCCAGGCGCAGAAGGTCCGCACGCTCATCTCGCGCGACTTCGCGGCCGCGTTCGAGGGCGTCGACGTGCTGGTCTCGCCGACGTCGCCCACGACGGCGTTCCCGCTGGGGGAGAAGCTGGACGACCCGCTGGCGATGTACCTGCAGGACCTCGCCACGATCCCGGCCAACCTGGCCGGCGTACCCGGCATCTCGGTCCCCGCCGGCCTCGCGGACGAGGACGGCCTGCCGGTCGGCTTCCAGGTGCTGGCACCGGCCCTCGCCGACGACCGGCTCTACCGCGTCGGCGCAGCTGTCGAGGCCGCCCTGACCGATCGCTGGGGTGGCCCCATCCTTGCGAAGGCTCCGACCCTGGAGGGCCCCCGATGACCGACATGCTCGTCCCGTTCGACGACGTCGTCGCGTCGTACGACCCCGCGCTCGGCCTGGAGATCCACGTCGAGCTCAACACCAACACCAAGATGTTCTGCGGCTGCCCCGCCTCCTTCGGCGGCGAGCCCAACACGCAGGTCTGCCCGACCTGCCTGGGCCTGCCGGGCGCGATGCCGGTCGTCAACGGCAAGGCCGTGGAGTCGGCCATCCGGATCGGCCTCGCGCTCAACTGCGACATCGCCGAGTGGTGCCGCTTCGCCCGGAAGAACTACTTCTACCCGGACATGCCGAAGAACTTCCAGACCTCCCAGTACGACGAGCCGATCGCGTTCGAGGGCTACCTCGACGTGGAGGTGGAGGGCGAGACCTTCCGCATCGAGATCGAGCGCGCGCACATGGAGGAGGACACCGGCAAGTCGTCCCACGTCGGTGGAACCGACGGCCGGATCCACGGCGCCGACTACTCGTTGGTCGACTACAACCGGGCCGGCATCCCCCTGATCGAGATCGTCACCAAGCCGATCCTCGGCACGGGGGAGAAGGCGCCGCTGGTCGCCAAGGCCTACGTGTCCGCGATCCGTGACCTGATCGTCGCGCTCGGTGTCTCCGACGCCCGGATGGACCAGGGTTCGATCCGCGCCGACGTGAACCTGTCGTTGGCGCCGAAGGGCTCCGGCGTCCTCGGCACGCGGTCGGAGACCAAGAACGTCAACTCGCTGCGCTCGGTCGAGCGCGCGGTCCGGTTCGAGATGTCCCGGCACGCCGGGATCCTCGACGCCGGTGGGTCGGTCCTCCAGGAGACCCGCCACTTCCACGAGAACGACGGGACCACCTCGTCGGGCCGCGAGAAGTCCGACGCCGAGGACTATCGCTACTTCCCCGAGCCGGACCTGGTGCCGGTCGCCCCGAGCCGCGAGTGGGTCGAGGAGCTGCGTGCCACCCTGCCGGAGAACCCTGCCGCGAAGCGGGCCCGGCTGCAGGAGGAGTGGGGCTTCACCGACCTCGACATGCGGGACACGATCGGTGCGGGTGCGCTCGCCCTGGTCGAGGAGACCGTGGCCGCCGGCGCCGCCCCGCAGGCCGCCCGCAAGTGGTGGCTCACCGAACTCACCCGGCGCGCCAACGACGCCGGTGTCGAGCTCGCCGAGCTCGCCGTCATCCCGGCCCAGGTCGCCGCGGTGCAGGCGCTGGTCGACGCCAAGACGATCAACGACAAGCTGGCCCGCCAGGTCTTCGACGGTCTGCTCGCCGGCGAGGGCACCCCCGAGGAGATCATCGCCGCCCGCGGGCTCGCCGTGGTCTCCGACGAGGGTGCCCTGTCGGCGGCCGTCGACAAGGCCATCGCCGAGAACCCGGACATCGCCGACAAGATCCGCGACGGCAAGGTTGCCGCGGCCGGCGCGCTGATCGGCGCGGTCATGAAGGAGATGCGGGGCCAGGCCGATGCCGGCCGAGTGCGCGAGCTGGTGCTCGAGAAGCTCGCCTGAGACCTCGGCGGAGCGGGCAGCAGCGACCGGTTTCGATCCGAGACTCCGCTGCGCCCGCTCTGATCGGGCTGGAGGCTCTTCCCGATGACGGCGAGCCCGACGCCCGAGGCTAGACTCGGGTGACACATCAAATACGCCCGTGGTGGGGGAAGCCGGTCGAATCCCGGCGCTGACCCGCAACCGTGGACCGCCCCCTGGGGAGCGGTGAGCCGGAGCACCTGTCGCGGCGCGTCCTGACACAACGCTGTCGTGGAAGAGCAGCGGGTCAGCGGCACAGGAGATCTGGGCCCGCCCGCCGTCTGCAGCGGGAAGGCCCCACATGTCCACTCGTTCCCTCGTACGCCGCACGGTCGCCGCCGTCGCCGGAGGTGCCGTCGTCGCCGGCGGCCTGATGGCCGTCGCTCCCGCTCCGTCCGCCCATGCGGCGCCGGCCAACGCCGAGGCCGCCGCCGCTGCCGGTTGGCTCGCTGACCAGCTCGACGAGACAGGCGTCTTCAGCTATCTCGATCCGTTCTCGGGCACCGAGGTGACCGATATCGGCACCACGCTCGACTTCGGACTGAGCCTGCTTGCGACGGACCCGGACTCCGACCGGGTGACCGCCATCGCCGAGGCGGTCGGGACCCACCTCGAGGACTACGTGGGGGCCACCTACGACGCGACCAAGTCCAGCGCCGTGGCCAAGGCCGCGGCGTTCTACAACGAGGCCGGCTACGACTCGATGGTCGTCGAGGGCATCAACCTGGCCGAGCGTCTGGAAGACAGCGTTGACGCGGAGGGCAGGCTCGGCACGAGCCCCAACGGTGACGTCTACGGGCAAGTCTGGGCGGTCCGCACGCTGTTCGATCTGGGCAGCTCCAAGGCGGACGAGGCGGCCGAGTACCTGATCGACGATCAGCGTTGCGGCACGGCCGGCTGGGGCTACGAGTTCGGTGGTGTCTGCACCTCCGCGGTCGACGGGACGGCCTATGTCGTGCACGCGCTGCTGCCACAGGCCAGCCTCAACCCCGACGCGCAGTTCGCGGTGTGGGACGCGGTGGCCTGGTTGAAGGCCAACCAGCGCGCCGACGGCGGCTTCGGCGACTGGGGCGTCAACAACAATGGCTCCACCAGCGAGGCCAACGGCTCCGGCCTGGCGGCGTGGGCGCTCGGCGAAGCCGGCGAGACCGCCGAGGCAGAGGCGGCGGCAGCCTGGGTTGCCGACCACCAGCTCGTCGACAGTCCTGCGTGCGGCGGTGCCCCCGCAGCCGGCGAGTCCGGCGCCCTCGGCTACGACGACCAGACCATCGAGGACGCGATCCGCTTCGGCATCGTCCCGACCGATCAGCAGACCTGGGTCATCGCCGGTGCCCAGGCCCTGGCCGGTCTGACGTACCTCCCCCAGCGTCCCGGAGCGACAGGCACCGTCACCGGCCCGACCGGCTACGTCCACGCCGGCACGTCCGTGAAGGTCGACGTCGCCGGCCTGCGTCCGGGTCTGACGTCCTGCCTCACCGGTGTCGGCGCTCGCCAGTGGCTCGTTGGGTCCAGCTCCGCGACGGTGCTCGTCCCCGCCGGTACCGGGAGCCACACCCTCACTCTGAGCTATCCCGGGGGCTCCACCACCACGACCCTCAAGGCCCTCGACGCCACGAAGCTCAAGGTCAAGGTCGCCGCCACGCTCAAGGCCAAGAAGAAGGCCACGATCAAGGTCAAGGGCCTCGCGGCCGGCGAGTCGGTCACCGTCACGGTCGGCAAGAAGACCGCGACCGGCACGGCCGACGCCGCGGGCGTCGCGAAGGTCAAGGTGAAGGTGAAGAAGAAGGGCAAGGCCAAGGTCAAGGTGGTCGGTGCGTTCCCCGACCGCAAGGGCAAGGCCACGACCCGGGTCGTCTGATGACCCTCGGCAGCTCTCTGCGCGCGGTGGCCGCGACGATCCTCGTCGCGGCCACCGCCGTGCTGCTCCCCCCGGGCACCGCATCGGCCGCCGCCTGCGGGGGCGCCACGGGCATCACGGTCGTCGTCGACTCCAACCAGCTCGGCGCCGGCATCAGCGCCGGCTGTGACGCGGACGGTGGTGGCACCGCCGCCGGCAACTTCGCGGACGCCGGCTACACGATCGAGTACAGCCAGGCGGCCGGCATGAACGGCTTCGTGTGCAAGGTCAACGGCAACCCGTCCAACGGCGACTGCACGGAGACCGACGCCTACTGGAGCCTGTGGTGGTCCGACGGGGTGTCGGGGACCTGGACGTACGCCGCCCGCGGCGTCGGCGGCCTCCGGGTCCCGGACGGCGGATATCTCGCGTTCGCGTGGCACCAGGGCGGTGGCCGGGCCACCCCGCCCGACGTGGCGCCGACGCCGCGGATCGTGGAGCCCACGCCCTCGCCGGCGCCGTCCGCGGCGGGCGGGACCGGCAGCGGCGACAAGAAGAAGCCGTCCGCCACCAAGAAGCCCACGCCCAAGCCGGCACCGTCGGCGAGCGCGACCTCCGCGTCGCCGACACCGACGGACAGCGCGACCCCGACTCCGAGCACGTCACCCACGCCGACCGAGGCCGCCTCCGCGGTGCCGACGGACGTGCCGACGGACGCGCCGAGCCAGACCTCGACCACGGGCCTGCCCTCCATCGACGAGATCACCGACGGCCCCGAGGCGACCTCCGCCGACACGGACCGGAAGACGGACGACGGCGGGTTCCCGGCCTGGTTGGGCATCGGCCTCGTCGTCGTCGTGCTGGGCGCGGCGGCAGCCGTCCCCGTCCTCCGCCGTCGCAGGACCTGACCGATGCGGGCGGGGCGATGAGGCTGGCGCGGGACCTGCACCCCGTGGCCTGGTGGACGTGGGCGGTCGGGCTCGCGGTGGCCGCGTCCTGCACGACCAACCCGCTCCTGCTGCTCGTCCTGCTCGGGGTGATCACGCTCGTCGTGCTGACCTGTCGCTCCGACCAGCCGTGGGCACGCTCGTTCCGCCTCTACGTGTGGCTCGGCGTGGTCGTGATCGCGGTGCGGATCCTGTTCCGGATCCTGCTCGGCGGGGACGTCCCGGGCCAGGTCCTCTTCACCCTGCCGGCGATCCCGCTGCCGGACTGGGCGGCGGGCATCTCGCTGCTCGGCCCGTTCACGCGCGAGGAGCTGCTCGCCGCGGCGTACGAGGGTCTGCGCCTGGCCACTCTCCTCATCGCGGTCGGCGCCGCCAACGCCCTGGCCAACCCCAAGCGGCTGATGAAGTCCCTGCCGCCGGCCCTCTACGAGATCGGCACGGCGATGACGGTCGCCATCAGCGTCGTGCCGCAGCTCGCCGACAGCGCCCGCCGGGTGCGGGCGGCGCAGCAGCTGCGCGGTGGACCGCAGGGCCGGTTCCGCCGGCTCCGCGGCGTACGACGACTCCTGGTGCCGATCCTGGAGGACTCCTTCGACCGCTCGCTCGCCCTGGCCGCCGGGATGGATGCCCGCGGGTACGGCCGCACCGGGGAGCTGACCGCGGCCCAGCGCCGCGGCACCGGTGCCCTGATCATCGCGGGCCTGCTGGGCGTCTGTGTCGGCGTCTACGCCTTCCTCGACAGCACCGCGCCGCGCATCCTCGCGCTCCCGATGCTCGCCGTCGGGACGCTCGTCGCGCTCGGTGGCTTCGCCCTCGCCGGCCGGCGGGTGCAGCGCACCCGCTACCGCCCCGACCGTTGGCGGTTGCCCGAGATCGTCGTCGCCGCCTCCGGGATCGCCGCAGGTGCGGGCATGTGGGGCGTGTGGCGATGGGACCCGCAGGTCGCCCACCCCGGCGTCCTCGTCGTCCCCGAGGTCACCCTGCCGGCCCTCGCCGCCGCCCTCGTCGCCGTGCTCCCTGTCTGGGCGGCCCCGCTCCCCGTGACCGCCCAGCGCCGCGAGGAGGCCCTCGCCTGATGCTCGAGCTGCGCGGGATCACGCTCACCTACGACGCTGCCGACCACCCCGACGGGAGCCGGCCGACCACCGTCCTCGACGGGATCGACCTCACCGTGTCCGACGGAGAGCTCGTCGTCCTCGCCGGACCCACCGGGGTCGGGAAGTCCACGCTGCTCGGCGTCGTCGCGGGCCTGGTGCCGTCCTACACGGGGGGCACGCTGACCGGCGACGTCCTGCTCGACGGCGTCAGCATCATCGAGCGGCCGGCGCGGGAGCGCGCCCACGCCATCGGGTACGTCGGCCAGAACCCCGCCGCCTGGTTCGTCACCGACACCGTGGAGGAGGAGCTGGCGTTCGGCATGGAGCAGCTCGGGCTGCCGGCGACGACGATGCGCCGCCGGGTGGAGGAGACCCTCGACCTGCTCGGTATCGCCGAGCTGAGGTACCGGGACCTGCGCACCCTCTCGGGCGGGCAGCAGCAGCGGGTCGCGATCGGCGCCGTACTGACGGTCCACCCGCGACTGCTCGTGCTCGACGAGCCCACCTCGGCGCTCGACCCGACGGCCGCGGAGGACGTGCTGGCCACGCTCACCCGGCTGGTCCACGACCTCGGTGTCTCGGTCCTGGTCGCCGAGCACCGTCTCGAGCGCGTGGTGCCGTTCGCCGACCGACTCTGCCTGCTCGGTGGCGATCCCGCGCGGCCCGGCACGGTCCGGGTGGGGGACCCGGCCGAGGTCCTCCGCGACGCCCCGATCGCTCCGCCGATCGTCGAGCTGGGCCGGCTGGCCGGCTGGGAGCCGCTGCCGCTCACGGTCCGCGACGCCCGGCGGCAGGCACCCGAGCTGACGGCCCGGTTGGGGGGCCCGCCGCACCGGGAGCGACCGGCTTCCGCCGAGCCGATCGTCGAGGTACGACGGCTGGTGCTCGCCCACGGCCGGACGCCGGTGCTGCGGGAGGTCGACCTCGCGCTCAGCCCCGGCACGGTCACCGCCCTGATGGGGCGCAACGGTGCGGGGAAGTCCACGCTGCTGTGGGCCCTCCAGGGCCGTCACGAGGCTGGGTCCGGCACGGTCCGGGTGGTGGGGGCCGATCCGTCGAGCCTGCGCCCGGAGGAGCGGAGGTCCACCACGGGGCTGGTGCCGCAGAGCCCGGCGGACCTGCTCTACCTCGAGACCGTCGCCGCGGAGTGCGCCGCCGCCGATCTGTCGGCCGGGGCGGACCCGGGGGCCTGCCGCGGCCTGCTCGAGCGCCTCGCGCCCGGCATCGACCCCGACCACCACCCGCGCGACCTCTCCGAGGGCCAGCGGCTGGCGCTGGCCGTGGCGATCGTGCTGACGGCGCGTCCGCCCGTCCTGCTGCTCGACGAGCCGACCCGAGGTCTCGACTACCCGGCCAAGCGGGCCCTCGCGGGCCTGCTCCGCGAGCTCGCGCGCGAGCCCGGTGCACGGCGCGCGGTGCTCGTCGCCACCCACGACGTCGAGTTCGTCGCGCAGGTCGCCGACGACCTCGTGGTCCTGGCCGAGGGCGAGGTCGTCTCCGCGGGTCCGGTCGCCCGGGGCGTCTCGGAGTCGCCCGCCTTCGCCCCGCAGGTCACCAAGGTGCTCGGCGCCGGCTGGCTGGGCGTCGACGACGTGGCCGAGCGACTGGCCGCCGGGTCCGCGGGCGTCACGCCGTGAGCGGGCACACCGGCCGGGGCGGGCACACCGACCGGCGCCGACCGGTCGCCGTGCCCCTCCGGCTGCGATCGGGGGCGGTGCTGGCGATCACCTCGGTGATCGGCCTGCTCATGCTGGCCTGGCCGCTGCTCCTCGACGTCTCACCCGACGCCGAGCGGGTCGATCCGCCGTTCCTCTTCCTGCTCCTGCTGCCGGTGATCCTCGGCGTGGTCCTCGCCGAGATGAGCGAGGGAGGGATGGATGCGCGGGTGCTCGCGGTGCTCGGCGTCCTCAGCGCGGTCAACGCGGTGCTGCGCCTGGCCAGCGCCGGCACCGCGGGCCTGGAGCTGGTCTTCTTCCTGCTGATCCTCGGCGGCCGGGTCTTCGGCGCGGGCTTCGGGTTCGTGCTCGGATGCACGTCGCTGTTCGCGTCCGCCCTGATGACGGCCGGGGTCGGGCCGTGGCTGCCCTTCCAGATGCTCGTCGCCGCCTGGGTCGGGATGGGCGCCGGCCTGCTGCCGCGCCGCGTGCGCGGTCGCGGCGAGATCGCCCTGCTCGCGGCGTACGGCGTGGTGTCGGCGTATCTCTACGGCCTGCTGATGAACCTCCAGGGCTGGCCGTTCATGGCGGGTGTGCAGGTCCCGGGGCAGGACTCCACCGAGATCTCCTACGTCCCGGGCGCGGCGCTCCTCGACAACCTGCATCACTTCGTGGTCTACACGCTGCTGACCTCCACCGGCGGTTGGGACACCGGTCGGGCGATCACCAATGCGCTCGCCATCGTGCTGCTCGGCCCGGCCGTGCTGGTCACCCTGCGCCGGGCGGCACGTCGGGCCCGGATCGACCCGACACTCGCCCCGCGATGAGCCGAACGCCGACGGCCCGGTCCCGGAGGGACCGGGCCGCCGGTGGTGTGGGACGGGTGGAGCTGGTGGATCAGGGAACGACGGTCACCGTCAGGAAGTTCGACGAGATGTAGTCGTCGTAGCCCGCGTCCTTGGTGTAGTACGCCTGGAAGGTGTAGGTGCCCGGGCCGAACGGAGCCAGGTTGCCTCCGGCGAGACCCGTGCCCGAGGTGACCTCGCGGCAGAAGTCGGTGCCGGCGTTGAACTGGCCGGAGCCGGCCGGGTAGAACGACTCGAAGCCCAGGAAGTAGGGCGACTGCGAGCCGCCGGCGACGTTGCCGTTCTGGTAGAAGTCGACGTAGCCGCTGGTCGCGGGGCCGCCCTTGTACTTGACGCTGCCGGAGAGCGGCGTGCTGCTCGCCGGGGTGCTGATGTCACAGGTCAGCGTGGTGGTGCTGACGGTCAGGGCCGAGTCGTAGACCTCGAACTTGGTCTTGCCCTTCTGCTTCTTGAACTTGGCCTTGACCTTGTAGTGGCCGGTGCCGAGGGCCGGCACCGTGTACTTGGCCTTGCCCTTCTTGGCCTTGGCCTTGCCCTTGACGGTCACGCCGTTGTCGCCGACCACGGTGAACTTGACCTTGCCCGAGCCGCGGAGCTTCGTGGCGGTGAGGACCAGCCTGCTGATGCCGGGCTGCACGCCGTCGGCGGACTTCTTGATCTTGATCTTGTTGCCGGCCTTGGCCCGCGCCGCGACATCGGCGGCAGCGACCGAGCCATCGGTGCTGGTGGCCGCGGCGGCGGTGGACGTCAGGGCCGGCGTGGCGAGGGCGACCGCGGTGATCGCGACGACGCCAGCGGAGACGAGCCTACGCATGATGGAGCTCCTTCAACGGTAGAGACCGACCGTGCGAGAGCGAGGTCCCGAGTCGGCCAGGGGTGAACGCAGTACCTCCTTCCCTGGCCGCCCCGGCGTAAACGCCTGCTTGTCCGGGCTACGGCTCGATGAGCAGGATCCGGTCGTCGTCGGCGGCGGGGTCGCCGCGGCCGTCCTCGTTGCTCGTGGTCACCCAGAGCCGGCCGTCGGGCGCGCGGACCACGGTCCGCAGCCGTCCGTAGTCGCCGGTCCCGCCCTTCCCGGCGAAGAACGCCGTCGGGTCGCTCACCTGGCCGTCGGCGACCTTGATCCGCCACAGCCGCTCGCCGTTGAGGGCGGCCATCCACAGATATCCGCCGGCGTAGGCGAGGCCCGAGGGCGACGCCTCGTCGGTCGGCCAGGTCAGCTCCGGCTGGGCGTACTTCGCGGGACCGCCGGTGCCTTCCACGACCGGCCAGCCGTAGTCCTCGCCCGGCACGATCCGGTTGAGCTCGTCGGCCTCGCTGTCACCGAACTCCGAGGCCCAGAGCAGCCCCTGGTCGTCGAAGGCGAGGCCTTGCACGTTGCGATGGCCCCAGGACCACACCGCGTCGCCGAACGGGTTGCCGGGTGCGGGCTCGCCGTCGGCGGTGATCCGGAGGATCTTCCCGGCCATCGACTCGCGATCGCGCGCGAGCTGCTCGTCGCCGATCTCGCCGGTGGAGACGTAGAGGAAGCCGTCGGGGCCGAAGGCCAGGCGGCCGCCGTCGTGCCGCAGGCCGTCGGGGATGCCGGTCAGGACCGGCTCGGTAGCACCGAGCTCGTCGCCGTCGAGCTTCGCGCGCACGACGCGGTTGTCCTCGTCGGTGGTGACGTAGAAGTAGATGAGGCCGTCGGTGGCGAAGCCGGGCGAGACCGCCACCCCGAGCAGCCCGGCCTCCCCGCCGGGAGCGGTCTCGGGGATCCGGCCGACCTCGACGACCTCGCCCTCCTCCTCGCTGGTCTTGCCGTGGCCGGGAACCTTCGGCGCCGTGACGAGCAGCACTCGGCCGCTGTCGCGTTCGGTGACCACCCCGCGCCCGTCCGGCAGGAAGTCGAGGCCCCACGGGGTCGCGAGCCCGGTCGCGGCGGTCGCGACGACGTCCGGGACGCCGTCGATGCTGAAGATGACCTCGCCGTCGACGACGGAGCCGGTCGGTGCCGCGGTGGCGGTGCCCATCACGTCGACGGTGCTCACATTGCCGCCCTGGCCGCAGCCCGCGGCCAGGAGCGCCAGCGCGGCGAGCGCCGCCGTGACACGGGGGAGCCGCCTCACGGGAGCCGCCCCAGGAACTCGAGCAGCAGGCCGTGGACCCGTTCGGGCTGCTCCAGCTGCACGAAGTGCGATCCGCGCAGCTCGACGTACGTGCTCTCCTTGCCGCTCTCGGCCAGGCGGCGGGACGCGCCGGCCATGTCGCGGGCACCGGCCAGGATGTCCCAGGTCGCCGAGACGAACATGGTCGGCACCTCGATCCGGCTCAGCCGCACCCGGGGGTGCTTCGAGGTGCTGATCGCGAGATGGGCGTACCAGTCGACCGGCGTGGTGAGGAACTCCCGCAGCCCGACCGCGGCGGCCTCGGGATCGGGGACTCGGAACAGGAAGCCGGTGCGTCCCAGCAGCGAGACGGTGGCGGCGTTCACCGGAAGCCGCCGGACGAGGGGGTTGACCGCCCAGCCCGTGTGCTTGGCGACGCGGCAGGCGTTGACCGTGACCGCCCGCGCCAACAGACGGGGCAGGTGCAGGGGACCGAGCATGGTGGCGAAGGTGTCGCCCGGGACGCCGCACATCGCGAAGATGCCGCGGACCCGCTCGGGATGGCGGTAGGTCAGCTCGAAGGCGGTGTTGACGCCCATCGACCAGCCCATGAGCACCGCGTTGTCGATGCCGAAGTGGTCCATGACGGACAGCCCGTCCTGGACGAAGTGCTCGATCTCGACGTGCTTCGGGTCGGCCGGGCGCTCCGACCCGCCGACGCCGCGGTGGTTCCACGACACCACCCGCACCCCGCAGTCGGGATCGAGTAGCCACGGCCACAGGTGGGCGTTCGTGCCCAGCCCGTTGCAGAGCACGACGGTCGGACCGTCGATCGTCCCGTCCGGGTCGTTGGTCCAGGCGCGGACGTGGGTCCCGTCGTCGGACAGGATGTCGCGGAAGGCGATCGACGCGGACCGAACACGCTGCTCGGGCCGGGGAGCGGAGGTCGACATGGCGTCGATTCTGCCGGACGCCGGTCCGAGCGGCGCGGTGCTCAGGCGTGCAGCGAGACGGAGCCCTCCAGCAGCGGGGTACGGCGGGCGTCGGCACGGGCGGCGAGGAAGGCCTCGACGTCCTCGCGCTCGGCGCGGCGCTGGGTGCAGGCGGTGAGCGCGACCATGGCGTTGCGGCGAGCCCGCTGCTGCAGTGCGACGGACCAGGTGTGGACGAGACGGCGGAGGGGCGGGGGCATCGCGGGGGGAGGCAGTGCCATGGGGCGTCGGCTCCGGATGGGGGACGGGGGAGCCCCGACGCTACGTCCGGCGGTCGAGGAGCAGGTCACGTCGGGGTGACATCTGGGTGAACCGTCACGCGGGTGGCCCGGGTCGCGCCCACGCTGGCGACGACGACGCAGCCGATCGCGACCCACTGCACCGGCGCCAGCGCCTCGCCGACGACGAGGAGCCCCGCGAGGGCGGCCGCCGCGGGCTCCAGGCTCATCAGCACGCCGAAGGTCGCGGCCGGCAGGGTGCGCAGGGCGGCGAGCTCGGCGCTGTAGGGGACCACGGAGCTGAGGAGGCCGACGGCCGCGCCGAGCAGGAGGACTCGCTGGTCGGCCAGGTCGGCGGTGTCGACGGTCAGCAGCAGCGGCGTCAGCAGCGCGACGGCCACGAGGCTGGCCACGCCGAGACCGTCGATGCCCTCCCAACGCCGACCGGTGGCCGCGCTGGACAGGATGTAGCCGGCCCACGCCGCCCCGGCGAGGACGGCGTACGCGACGCCGACGGGATCGAGGTGACCGCGCTCGAAGCCGAGCAGGAGCACGCCGAGCGCCGCCAGCGCGACCCAGCCGAGATCGCGGGGGCGGCGGAAGCCGATCGCCGCGAGCACCAGGGGACCGATGAACTCGATCGTCACCGCGACGCCGATCGGGATCCGGGAGAAGGACTGGTAGATGCCCCAGTTCATCGCGCCGAGACAGGCGCCGTACCGGGCCGCGACCAGCCAGTCCTCCCTGCTGCGTCCCCGCAGTCGGGGGCGCGCCCACAGCAGGAGCACCAGCGCGCTGGTCGCCAGCCGCAGCCACACCACGCCGTTGGGTGCGATGTCGTCGAAGAGGAGCTTCGCGAACCCGGCGCCGAGCTGCACCGACCCGATCCCCAGTACGACGAGGCCGATCGCCAGGCCCAGTGGCGGGCCGTGGCGGGAGGTCGAGTGCACCCGCCCGACACTAGTGCCGCCCTCGGGACGCGACGAACCGCCGATCCCCCCATCGGATCGGCGGTTCGCGCCCTTCGCGGGCCGGTGGGCTACTTGGCGGCGACGAGCCCGTCGATGGTGACCTTGCGGCCGTCCTTGCTGATCACCTTGATCTTGAGCGTGCCGCCCTGCACGCCGGCGAAGTCGGCGAGCGAGACGGTGGCCCGGCCCTTGCCCTTGAGGCTGATCTTCTTCAGCAGCGTGCCGTTCCAGGAGACCTTGACCTTGCCGCCCTTCTTGGCGTTGGTCACCATCAGCGCGAGGTGGCGGGCCTGGACGCCGCTGATGACGAGCTTGCGGCCCTTCTTCTTGGCGGTGGTGGCGGTGTTGTTGAACGCCCCGGCCTGGGCGGTGCGCTTCCACTTCTTGCCGGTCAGCGCGGTGTCGTCGAGCGGAACGGTCGTGCAGCGCTCGGCGGAGCGGAAACCGAGGTTGTTGGCCTGGTCGACGCCCTGGGCCTCGAAGCAGTAGGTGCCGCCGAAGTCGCCGGCGAAGTGCTGCGAGGAGGTCGTGACGTTGTTCGCGATGACCTGCTGGGCGCCGAAGCCGCCGTTCCACGCGGCGGAGCGGACCATGACGTCGGCGCTCTTCACACCGGAGAGGGAGTCGGTGACGCTCCACGCGACGTCGAAGCCGGGCGAGGCGACCTGGGTGCCGGGTGCGGTGACCTGGGCGCTCGGACCGGCGACGTCGAGGAAGTCCGCTTCGACGTACGACGAGTTGCCGTTCTCCACGATGCCGGCCGCCACCACGTTGCCGTCACGGTCCATGTCGGCCGCGAAGGGACCGTCGGTGGCGCCGGCGGCGTACTCGTTGAAGAGCAGGATCGGGTTGGTCCGGTGGCGCAGGGTCAGCTGGTCCGCGTCGTTGTGGACCACCACCTGGGCACCACGGTCGGAGATCAGGCTGAGGTGCCGCTGGTTGGTGACCGTCTTCGGCTCCGCGACACCGGCCGCGCCGAAGGTCTGGTTCGGCTTGGCCACCGCGGCGCGGATGACGTAGGTCGTGCCGTTCTCGAAGGCGGTCCAGGTGACCTGCATCGTCCCGTTGGGGCTGACCGAGAGGTCCCGGAAGGCGGTGCCGACGCCGATGGGGGAGACCAGCTCGCCGCCGCCGAGCCCACCGGCGGCGTCGACCCGCGTCACGACGGCTCGCGCACCGGCGTCCTCCCAGCCGCCGACCAGGACCGCTCCGCGGCCGTCGTCCGCGAGCCTCGCCACGGTCTCCTCGGTCAGGTCGCCGTTCCACAGGACGGGCTTCGGTCCGAGCCAGCCCACGCTCGCGTTGCGTCGCGTGACCATGACCTGGTCGCCGTTGTCATCGGTGAAGTACGACATCAGGACATCGCCGGCCGCGTTGGCGTCGATCGACGGCCGGAAGGTGTGCGCTCCGAAGGTGGTGAACTGGGGCGTGGCGCCCTTGGCCCACATGGTGGCCGACACGCGGTGGGCGCCGTCGGTCTCGGCCTCGTAGGCGACGTGCACCCGGCCGGCGCCGTCCATGACGACGTCTGTGCTGTGGACCGTGTCGAAGTCGCCGCTGAGTGCGGCCGAGCCGTCCCAGGTGCCGTTGGCGAGCGGTCGCGAGCCGCGTACCCGCTCCTCACCGAGCAGCGTCTGGGTCCACACGACCACGGCGTCCCCCTGGTCGTTGGCGGCCACGTGGACGTCGTGGGCATCGGTGACCGCGGCCGCCGTGACCGCCTTCGCCGCCC
This sequence comes from Nocardioides carbamazepini, assembly GCF_024614185.1. Classification (GTDB taxonomy): domain Bacteria; phylum Actinomycetota; class Actinomycetes; order Propionibacteriales; family Nocardioidaceae; genus Nocardioides; species Nocardioides carbamazepini. The sequence goes on along the minus strand of NZ_JAHTLF010000013.1, from coordinate 399,272 downwards.
CCCAGACGCCGTCGTTGGCGACGGCGGCGTAGACCTTGGTGCCACCGGGGACCTCCCGGGCCCACGCGGCGACGGCGTCACCGGACCCGAAGGCGGCGACGTCCACGGAGTCGGGGACGCTGCCGGAGCCGCTGATGTTGCCGCCGTCGATGCCGCCCACGGCCTGGGCCGGGGTGGCGAGTCCGAGGGAGAGGGTGCCGACGGCGAGGGCCGCGGTCGTCAGTCCGAGAAGCTGGGTGCGCATCGTGGTGCCTTTCGTGGAGGCCGGGCGCCGGGCCCGGTTGCGTTGTTCGACGGGGGTAGGAGCGGCCGGCCCGGCGGACCTTGCAGATTTCCGGAGACCTCTTCTCGGGCACCTGGTCGAATGCAGCAGCTCGTCATGCCCCACCCCTCGCCCGCCGGTGGGCGCGGCGACGTCCGTGCCGGCTACGGACTCGAGAATTCGCCTCGCCCGGGCGATGACTTCTGTCGGTGGCCGGGGTCACAGTAGGGAGAAGACTGACGACGAGCGGAGGCTGGGATGACGACGATCCTCATGGTCGGGACGCGCAAGGGACTCTGGGTGGGCCGTTCGGAGGACCGGGCGGACTGGGCGTTCACCGGGCCCCACCACGACATGGAGGAGGTCTACTCCTGCCTGGTCGACACCCGCGGGACGACGCCGCGGCTCTTCGCCGGCGCTTCGTCGAGCTGGCTGGGACCGCAGCTGCGCTGGTCCGACGACCTTGGCGCGACGTGGCAGGAGACGCCGAACGGCGCGATCCGGTTCCCCGAAGGCGCCGGTGCGTCGGTGGAGCGGATCTGGCAGATCGTCCCGGGCGCCGCCGACGGCGTGCTGCACGCCGGCACCGAGCCCGGCGCCGTCTTCACCTCGACCGACGGCGGCGCGAGCTTCCGGCTCGAGGACGCGCTGTGGAACCACCCCCATCGCGCCGAGTGGGGCGCGGGCTTCGGCGGCCAGGCCTTCCACACCGTGCTCCCGCACCCCGCCGACCCGACGTCCCTGACGGTCGCGATCTCGACCGGCGGCGTCTATCGCACCACCGACGGCGGCGCCTCGTGGGAGCCGCGCAACCAGGGCATCCGCGCCGACTTCCTCCCCGAGGACCAGCGCTACCCGGAGTTCGGTCAGTGCGTCCACAAGGTGACCCGGCATCCGGCCCGGCCCGAGCGGCTCTACGCCCAGAACCACGGCGGCGTCTATCGCTCCGACGACGAGGGCGGCTCCTGGACCTCCATCGGCGACAGCCTGCCCAGCGACTTCGGGTTCCCGATCGTGGTCCATCCCCACCGGCCCGACACGATCTGGGTGTTCCCCCTGGGCGGTGGCGACCGCCGCTACCCGCCCGACGCCCACGCCCGGGTCTGGCGCTCCGACGACGCGGGGGAGTCCTGGACGGCGTACGGCGCGGGGCTGCCCGACGCGTTCTACGTCGGGGTCATGCGCGACGCCATGTGCGTCGACTCCCACGACCCGGCCGGTCTCTACTTCGGCGCCCGCAACGGCTCGGTGTGGGCCTCCGCCGACGACGGCGAGAGCTGGCGGCAGGTCGCGGCCGACCTGCCCGACGTCATGTCGGTCAAGGTCGGGGTGGCTGGGCTCGCTTGAGGGTGCGGCTGAGGGCTGGCGGGAGTTTCGCCGGTCGACCGGCGAATCTCACGCCTGACCGATGAAGTTTCGTCGGCCAAGCGTGAGTTTCACCGGTCGACCGGCGAAACTGTCCCCAACCCCCGAGGCGTAACCTGGGTCCATGCCCACCCTCCGTTCCGCGACGTCCACCTCGGGCCGCAACATGGCCGGTGCGCGTGCCCTGTGGCGCGCGACCGGCATGACCGACTCGGACTTCGGCAAGCCGATCATCGCCATCGCCAACTCGTTCACCGAGTTCGTCCCCGGTCACGTGCACCTGCGTGACATGGGCAAGATCGTCGCGGAGACCATCGTGGCCAGCGGTGGCGTCGCCAAGGAGTTCAACACGATCGCGGTCGACGACGGCATCGCGATGGGCCACGGCGGCATGCTCTACTCGCTGCCCAGTCGGGAGCTGATCGCGGACGCGGTGGAGTACATGGTCCAGGCGCATTGCGCCGACGCCATCGTCTGCATCTCCAACTGCGACAAGATCACCCCCGGCATGCTGCTGGCCGCGCTGCGGCTCAACATCCCGGTGGTGTTCGTCTCCGGTGGCCCGATGGAGGCCGGCAAGACGGTCGCCATCGAGGGCATCGTGCACAGCAAGCTGGACCTGGTCGATGCGATGTCGGCCTCGGCCAACGACGCCGTGAGCGACGAGCAGCTCGACGTGATCGAGCGGTCCGCGTGTCCGACGTGCGGCTCCTGCTCGGGCATGTTCACCGCCAACTCGATGAACTGCCTCACCGAGGCGATCGGCCTGTCCCTTCCCGGCAACGGCTCGACGCTGGCCACCCACGCCAAGCGCCGCGCGCTCTTCGAGGAGGCCGGCCGGGTCGTCATGGACCTGTGCCGTCGCTACTACGACGAGGACGACGAGTCCGCGCTGCCGCGCAACATCGCCACCCGGGAGGCGTTCGAGAACGCCGTCGCGCTCGACGTCGCGATGGGCGGCTCGACCAACACCGTGCTGCACCTGCTGGCGGCCGCCCGCGAGGCCGAGCTCGACTTCAACGTCCACGACATCGACGCGATCTCGCGCCGGGTGCCGTGCCTGTCCAAGGTCGCGCCCAACTCACCCAAGTTCCACATGGAGGACGTCCACCGGGCCGGCGGCATCCCCGCCCTGCTCGGTGAGCTGCGTCGCGGCGGCGCGCTCAAGGAGAACGTCCACTCCGTCCACTCCCGTGATCTCGACGAGTGGCTCGGCGCGTGGGACATCCGCGCCGAGAGCCCGTCCGCCGAGGCGCTGGAGCTGTTCCAGGCAGCCCCCGGCGGCGTGCGTACGACGGAGCCGTTCTCGACCGAGAACCGCTGGGGCGAGCTCGACACCGACGCGGCCGAGGGCTGCATCCGTGACTTCGAGCACGCCTACTCCGCCGACGGCGGACTGGCGATCCTCAGCGGCAACGTCGCGGTCGACGGCTGTGTCGTCAAGACCGCCGGCGTCGCCGAGGAGGCGCTGGTCTTCCACGGCACCGCGATCGTCTTCGAGTCCCAGGACGCCGCGGTCGAGGGCATCTTGGGCAAGAAGGTCGAGGCGGGGCACGTGGTCGTCATCCGCTACGAGGGCCCCAAGGGCGGCCCCGGGATGCAGGAGATGCTCTACCCGACCGCGTTCCTCAAGGGCCGCGGGCTGGGCGCGACGTGCGCGCTCATCACCGACGGCCGCTTCTCCGGCGGCACCAGTGGCCTGTCCATCGGCCACGTCTCGCCCGAGGCGGCCGGTGGCGGCCTGATCGCGCTCATCGAGGACGGTGACCCGATCTCCATCGACATCCCCAACCGCAGCATCCACCTCGACGTCGACGATCACACGCTCGCCGAGCGCCGGGTGCTGCAGGAGAAGCGCGACAAGCCCTACACGCCGCTCGACCGCGACCGCCCGGTCTCGGCCGCGCTGCGGGCGTACGCCTCGATGGCCACCGCGGCCTCCGACGGCGCCTACCGCCGCGTCCCGGACTGATCGGGGCTGGTCGGGCGCCATGGGCAAGGTCCACGCGCGCGTCGAGGGACGCCTGCGCACCTTCGTCGAGCGGCAGCATGTCTTCTTCGTGGGGACGGCGCCGCTCGCCGGCAACGGTCACGTCAACGTGTCGCCGCGCGGCATCCCCGGCACGTTCGGGCTCCTCGACGACCGCACCTTCGCCTGGGTCGACACGTCGGGCAGCGGCAGCGAGACCATCGCCCACCTGCGTGAGAACGGCCGCATCGTCGTGATGTTCTGCGCCTTCGACGGCGCGCCGAATATCATCCGCTTCCACGGCCGCGGCCGGGTGGTGCCGCGCTACGACGACGAGTACGCCGAGCTCGCCGGCCGGTTCGACGACCTGCCCGGCGCCCGCGCGGTGATCGTGGTCGACATCGACCGGATCTCGGACGCGTGCGGCTACGGCGTCCCGCTCATGGACTACGTGGGCGAGCGGGATCTCCTGCCGCGGTACTTCGGACGCAAGGGGGTCGAGGGCTCCGCCGACTACCGGCGCCGCAAGAACCGCACGAGCATCGACGGCCTGCCCGCCTACGACTTCGACCCGCTGGACGAGTGGGCGACCCTCGACGGGCTGGGGCGGATCAGGGAGCGGCTCGCTGAGCAGATCGACGGCTGGGCCTATCCCACGTCGTTCGCACTCGCCCTGGACGGCGAGATCGGCCACGTCAACGCGCCCGGTGGGCAGCACCGCCTGGCGGCCGTCGTCCTGGCGACGGTGCTCAAGCACGACGGCTCGACGGCGACGCTCGACGTGAGCCCCCAGCAGCTCGCCGAGGCGATCACCACCCTCGCGCCCGCCACGGCATGCACCGAGGTCGAGCACCCGAACCTCGCCGCCTGGCGGGCCCTCCGCGATGCGGCCGACGAGCGCGGGGGCACGATCACGGCGATCTTCGTCCGGGACGCGGCCGATCCCGTGAGCTCTCCGGCCGACGCCGACCTGCGCGGGCGCTGGTGAGTCCTCCGCACCGCGTGGCCGCGGTCGTTATCGCGGCCATGGCGCTCCTCCTGGCCGCCTTCACCGACCCCGGCCACGGGTCACGCGACGACTCCGGCGTGCTGCGGCTGCTGACCGCTCCGGCAGCACTCGCACAGCCGGAAGCCGAGCAACCAGGAAAGGCGACGCCCGCGCCCCCCGTGCTCGGCGACGGCACCGCCCGCTGGCAGACGGAGCGTGTGCTGCCGGAGCGCGGGATGCTCGTGGCCTACTACGGCACACCCGGCACCGGAGCGCTCGGCGTGCTGGGCGAGACCGAGCCGAGGAAGGCGTTCCGGCGGCTGCTGCGGGCGGCTGCTCCGTTCGAGCGCCCCGGACGACCGGTGCGTCCGGTCTTCGAGCTGATCGTCAGCATCGCCGACGCCCATCCGGGCAAGGACGGCGACTTCAGCCACGACGTCCGCAAGGCCCAGGTCCGCCGGTACGTCGACGCGGCCCGCGAGCTCGGCGCGCTCCTCGTCCTCGACATTCAGACCGGTCGCTCGGACTTCCTGGACGTGGCGCAGCGCTGGTCGTGGGCCCTCGAGCAACCCCACGTCGGACTGGCCATCGACCCGGAGTGGCGGATGAAGCGCCACCAGGTCCCCGGGCGCGTGATCGGCGGCGTCGGCGCAGCCGAGGTCAACCGGACCAGCGCCTGGCTCTCCGACCTGGTCGTCGCCAACGACCTGCCCGAGAAGCTGTTCATCGTCCACCAGTTCCGCACCTCGATGGTGCGCCACATCGGGCGGATCAAGGCCCGCGACGGCCTCCAGCTGGTCCAGCACGTCGACGGCTTCGGCACCCGCGGCCAGAAGCTCGACACCTACCGGGCCGTGGCTCGCCCGGACGTCTTCGCGATGGGGTTCAAGCTGTTCTACGACGAGGACGTGAACCGGATGGGTGCGGAGGCGGTCCACCGGATCCGGCCGCGCGTGCGCTTCGTGTCCTACCAGTGAGCCGGAGGAAGCGATGAGCGGGACCAACGAGCACGGCCAGGGGGTCGGTGACCCGGTGCCCGGCTGGGAGCCGCGACCCCGCCCGGAACCGGTCCTGCTCAACGGCAGCCATGTCGCCGTCGAGCCGTTGACGTCCGCGCGGTACGCCGAGCTCTTCGCCGCGACCTGTGGCCCCGGCGACGCCGATCTGTGGACCTACCGGCCGATCCCACGCCCGGCCTCGCTGCCGGAGCTGTGGATGCACCTCGCCGCGTACGTCGACGACCCGGCGCTGGTGACCTTCGCGCTCGTCCCGCTGGAGGGGGAGGCGGCGGGCACGGCGGCCGGCATCGCGTCGTACCTGAGGATCGAGCCGGCTCACGGCCAGGTCGAGGTGGGCGGTGTCCTCTTCGGTCGCGCGCTCCAGCGCACCCGTGCCGCCACGGAGGCGATCCACCTCATGATGCGGCACGCCTTCGACGATCTCGGCTACCGACGCTTCGAGTGGAAGTGCGACAGTCGCAACGAGCCGTCGCGACGGGCCGCCCTACGGCTCGGCTTCGTCGAGGAGGGTCGGTTCCGCAACCACATGGTCACCCAGGGGCGCAACCGCGACACCGACTGGTTCTCGGTGACCGACACCGAATGGCCCGCCGTCCGCGCGGCCCATGAGCAGTGGCTGGACCCCGCCAACTTCGACGACACGGGTCGTCAGCGCCGCAGCCTCGGCGAGCTCACTGCGTCGTAGGGCAGTTGGGTCGCGACGGCCTCCGGGCGAGGCGGTCCTCGGTCCAGGCGACGACGTCGTCGTCGAGCGCCGAGCCCGCCTTCAGCACGCTCATGTGGGTGCCACCCGGGTAGCCGTGGAACTCGACGTCGGTGCCGCGTGCGCACAGGTCCGCGACATAGTCCTGGTTGATCCTGAACGCGATGACCTCGTCCTTCTCTCCCTGGCCGACGAACAGGGGAGCGGCCCACGGCCCGGTCGGGATGTTCTCCTCCAGGCGCTGTCCGAACCGGCCGTCGAGAGCACCCGGCCGGACCAGCGGGGTGTCGCGGGCGACCGAGAGCCCGGTGAGGACGGTGACGAGCGTGCCACCCTCTCCGGTGCACCGGGTGGCCGCCTCGCGGATCAGCGTCCACGCCGAGCGCGGCGCGGCATCGGCCACCGTGAGATCGGCGTAGTAGTCGGCGTAGGCCTGCGTGACGAAGGCGATGCCCAGGCTCGCGCCCAGGGCACCGGGGTCCGCGAGCACGCGGTCGGCGATCGCTCTTGGGTTGCTGGCGGGTGACAGTGCCGCCGTGCCCACGACATCCAGGTCGGGTGCGTACGACGGCGCGAGCTGGCCCGCCCACAGGGCGCCGTGCCCGCCCTGCGAGTGGCCCCAGACCACGGTCCTCCCGTCGAGCTCGACGTCGTCGACCTGGCGGGCCGCGCGGGCCGCGTCGAGGACGGAACGGCCCTCACCCTGGCCGATGAGGTACGGCGTGGCGCCCTCCGCGCCCATCCCCGGGTAGTCGCTCGACACGAACGCCCAGCCCAGCTCGGCGAGACGGTCGGCACCGGGCTCCTGGTCGGAGGTGAGCACGTCCGGCCCGATCGACGGCGCGCAGGCGCGAGCGATCCCGACCGTGCCGTGGGCCCACGTGACGAGGGGCAGGGGGCCGGCGACTCCCTCGGGCACGGCGAGGACGCCCGTGCTGGGGACGACCTCGCCGTCCGCGTTCGTGGTCGTGTAGTAGATCCGGGTGCCCTTCATGCCTGGAGGCAGGTCGCCGTCGTACGGCGCGGTGCGGATCAGCATGCCCGGCTCGTCGGGCAGTGCCGCCGGGGTGTCGTAGAACCCGTCGAGCACCGGTGCGCCGTCGCGCAGCGTGTGGCTGATCCAGGTCGTGCCGACGGCCGCCGCCAGCACGACCGTCGCCAGGGCCGCCCGCCCCGCGGTCCGCAGGCGACCATGCCGGCGCGGGCGGGTGCCGAGCAGCCCGCGGACGACGAGGGAGAGGCCGAAGACGGCGGTCCGCCCGCCGAAGAGGACGCCGACGACGATGAGGGTCGCGTCGGGCCAGGTCAGTGCCAGGACGCCGAAGAGGATCTCGGCGAGCCCGAGCAGCGCGCCCACCGCGAGCGCCCAGGTCCGGCTCCGCGCGAACCGCAGCAGGCCGAGGACGCCGGAGACCAGCAGGACCACGCCCGCGGCCGAGGCGAAGAGGTCGATGTCGCGGCCCCACCACACCAGTCCGGCCAGACCGGCCAGCAGCCACCAGGCGCCGGTGGCGACCCGGATCCGGTCGGTGTCGTCCGGGCCGTCGCGACACTCGGCGAGCTCGGCGAGGCCGGACAGCAGACAGCTCACGGCGAGATAGATCCCCAGGAAGCCGACCGCGGTCAGCGGCCGGAGGAACAGGAACAGTCCGAGGACGATCAGGACCGCGCCCAGCGCGGCGAGGGCCCACCGCGGCCCACCCGAGACCAGCCACGGGACGGCGCGGAAGCGGGACCGGGGCGGCGAGGGGGGTGCGGGATCTGCGGGGCCGGTCGTCACGGGACGAACCTAGGCCACGGCGCGCGGCAGTGGTCGCTGTCGGAGGCCGGTGCTTGAGTCGACCCCATGGACCAGCGGATCAGCTTCATCACCCTCGCGGTGGACGACCTCGACGCCAGCCGACGCTTCTATCGCGACGGTCTCGGCTGGACGCCCGAGCTCGACGTGCCGGGCGAGGTGCTGATGTTCAAGGCGGGGCAGCTCCTGGTCCTGTCGCTGTGGGAGCGCAGCCACTTCGAGGCGGAGGTGGGGGCGACCATGACCGGCCCCGGCGTCGCCCCGCTGACCATCGCCCACAACATGCCGACGCCGGCGGGCGTCGACGAGGTGCTCGAGGCGGCGCGGGCGGCCGGCGCGTCCGTGGTGCACGCGGCGGAGCAGCGCGACTGGGGCGGCTACTCGGGCTACTTCGCCGATCCCGACGGCTACCGGTGGGAGGTCGCCTTCAACCCGGGGCCGGTGGGGGAGGTGGTGCTGCCCTGAGCCCGAGTCCACCGATCTCCCGCTGCTGCGCGCCACCGGCCGGGCTGCTTCGCCGCGCGCTCCGTTGACTTGCTGCGGGGGCACCGGTCCAGACTGGGCGGTGTGGCGGACACCTCGGCAGCTGACCTGCTGACCGGCGCCGTCGGCGTCCTGCTCGCCGACATCCGCGCCGGGCGGGCGCCGGCACTCGCCGACGAACCCGACGCGGTCCACCGGCTGCGCACCTCGGTGCGGCGGCTCCGCAACGTGCTGGCCGGGTTCGGCCGCTATGTCGAGAGACGGCCGGCGGGAGCGCTGCGCGATCGCCTGGCGTCGTACGGCGCGCTGCTGGGTGCCGGGCGCGACCTGGAGGTGCGGGCGGAGGACTGCCGGCGGGTGCTGGCGGAGGTCGGTCGCCTCGACCTCGAGCCGGTGCTCGTGGCGCCGCTGGTCGCCGCCCACGGCGGCGCGCACGCCGCGCTGGTCGACTGGCACACCACGCCGGACGCGGTCGCGCTCGATCGCCTGCTGGGGGAGTGGGCGCGGACGGTGCCGCTCACGGCCCGTGCTCACCGGGCCGCCGACCCGGCGGTGGCGAAGGTGCTGCGGCGCGAGGTCGGCCGGGTCCTCGACCGCGCCGCCGACGGCGAGGCCTCGCACGAGGTCCGCAAGTCCGCGCGCCGACTGCGCCATGTGGCGGAAGCGGTGGGCACCGACGACGCCGCGCGGCTCGGCCGGCTCGGCAAGGACATCCAGGGCCGGCTCGGGGACCACCGCGATGCGCTCCTGCTCGCCGAGCATCTCTGGTCGGTCGGCGCGCCGGCGGTCGTCGTCGCCCGGGTCGAGGCGTCCGCGAGCCATGCTCTCGACGGTCTCCCCGAGGTGCTCGCGACGCTCCGCGGAGGGCACGAAATCTGAGACTGCCGTCTTGCGATCTGGGACGAAGTGCGACACTGGTTCGACGGCACGACGTGCGACGGCTACGGTGAATCCATGCTTGACCTGATTCTCGTATCCTCCGGACGCGCCAGCTGAGCCTGACCAGGACTTCCGTCAGACGAACGCCAGCGCGTCCACCCCTCGTTGCCCAGCAACCGAGGGGTTTTTTGTTGAGTACGACGTAGCCACCACAGCAGAGACAAGGAACGACTCGGATGAGTGAGCAGCAGGGCTCGGGCGCCGATTCCACGGCACGGGGCATCACCGGAGCACAGAGCCTGGTCCGGTCCCTGGAGGCGGCCGGGGTCACCGACATCTTCGGCATCCCCGGCGGCGCCATCCTCCCGGCGTACGACCCGCTGATGGACAGCAGCATCCGCCACATCCTGGTGCGCCACGAGCAGGGCGCGGGCCACGCCGCGCAGGGGTACGCCGCCGCGTCGGGCAAGGTCGGCGTCTGCATGGCGACCTCGGGCCCGGGCGCGACCAACCTGGTCACGCCGCTCGCGGACGCGCACATGGACTCGCTCCCGATGGTCGCGATCACCGGCCAGGTCGGCGCATCGATGATCGGCACCGATGCCTTCCAGGAGGCCGACATCCGCGGCATCACGATGCCGATCACCAAGCACAGCTTCCTGGTCACCGACCCGGCGGAGATCCCGGCCAAGATCGCCGAGGCCTTCCACATCGCCTCGACCGGCCGTCCGGGCCCGGTCCTGGTCGACGTCACCAAGTCCGCGCTGCAGGCCGACACCACCTTCCACTGGCCGACCGAGCTCAACCTGCCCGGCTACCGCCCCGTCACCCGGCCGCACGCCAAGCAGATCCGCGAGGCCGCCCGGCTCATGCTGGAGTCGCGCAAGCCCGTCCTGTACGTCGGTGGCGGCACGATCCGCTCGGGCGCCTCGAAGGAGCTGCTCGTCCTCGCCGAGCTCACCGGCATCCCGGTCATCACCACGCTGATGGCGCGCGGCGCGCTCCCCGACAGCCACCCCCAGCACCTCGGCATGCCCGGCATGCACGGCACCGTCGCGGCCGTCGCGGCGCTGCAGAAGAGCGACCTCATCATCAGCCTCGGGGCCCGCTTCGACGACCGGGTCACCGGCAACCTCGACTCGTTCGCGCCGGGTGCCAAGGTGATCCACGCCGACATCGACCCCGCCGAGATCGGCAAGAACCGGTTCGCCGACGTGCCGATCGTCGGCGACGTCCGCGAGGTGCTGGTGGACCTGATCACCACCCTGCGCACCGAGCAGGAGGCCGGCAACACCGGCGACTACGAGGGCTGGGTGGCCTTCTGCGCCGGAGTGAAGAAGAAGTACCCGCTCGGCTACGATCTGCCGGCCGACGGCGGCCTCGCGCCGCAGTACGTCCTCGAGCGTCTGGGCGTCCTCTCCGGCCCCGACACGATCTACACCGCGGGCGTCGGCCAGCACCAGATGTGGGCCGCGCACTTCGTCGGCTACGAGCGTCCCAACACCTGGATCAACTCCGGCGGCCTCGGCACCATGGGCTTCTCGGTGCCGGCCGCGATGGGCGCGAAGGTCGCGATGCCCGACCAGACGGTGTGGTCGGTCGACGGCGACGGCTGCTTCCAGATGACCAACCAGGAGCTCGCGACCTGCGCCATCAACAACATCCCGATCAAGGTCGCGATCATCAACAACGAGTCGCTCGGCATGGTCCGTCAGTGGCAGACGCTGTTCTACAACTCGCGCTACTCCAACACCGACCTCCACTCCAAGCGGATCCCCGACTTCGTCAAGCTCGCCGACGCCTACGGCTGCGTCGGCCTGGCCTGCGACTCGCCCGACGACGTCGACGCGACCATCCAGAAGGCGATGGAGATCAACGACGTGCCGGTGGTCGTCGACTTCCGGGTCCACCGCGACGCGATGGTGTGGCCGATGGTCGCCGCCGGCACCAGCAACGACGACATCAAGTACGCGCGCGACCTCGCGCCCCAGTTCGACGAGGATGACCTGTAGAGATGGCCAAGCACACCCTGTCCGTCCTCGTCGAGGACAAGCCCGGCGTCCTGGCGCGGATCTCGGCACTGTTCAGCCGTCGCGGCTTCAACATCGAGTCGCTCGCCGTCGGCCCGACCGAGCACGACGAGATCTCCCGGATGACCATCGTCGTCAACGTGGAGTCCTCGCCGCTCGAGCAGGTGACCAAGCAGCTCAACAAGCTGGTCGAGGTCCTCAAGATCGTGGAGCTCGACTCCGGCTCCTCGGTCCACCGCGAGCTGGTGCTGGTCAAGGTCGGCGCCACCGCGGAGAACCGCGGCGAGGTCCTCGACGTCGTCCAGCTCTTCCGGGCGAAGGTCATCGACGTCGCCTCGGACGCGATCACCATGCAGATCGTCGGCAACGACGGCAAGATCGCCGACTTCCTGCGCGTGCTGGAGCCCTTCGGGATCCGCGAGCTCGTGCAGTCCGGCATGGTGGCCATCGGCCGCGGTCCACGCTCCATCTCGGAGCGCGGCAAGCCCGTCGCCGTACCCGTGCCGCCTGCCGCCAACGCCTGAACCACATCGCAACATCAACCAGCCCCAACCAGCAAGGAGAAGCCCGACGTGGCTGAGATCTACTACGACGACGACGCCGACCTGTCCCTCATCCAGGGCAAGCACGTCGCCGTCATCGGTTACGGCAGCCAGGGCCACGCCCACGCGCTGAACCTGCGCGACTCCGGTGTCGACGTGCGCGTCGGCCTCAAGGAGGGCTCGAAGAGCCGCGCCAAGGCCGAGGAGGAGGGCCTGCGCGTCCTCACCCCGCGCGAGGCGGCGGAGGAGGCCGACGTCATCGTCATCCTCGCCCCCGACCAGGTCCAGCGGCACCTGTACGCCGACGACATCGCACCCGCGCTCGCCGAGGGCGACACCCTGGTCTTCGGCCACGGCTTCAACATCCGCTTCGGCTACATCCAGCCCCCGGCCGGTGTCGACGTCATCCTCGTCGCGCCGAAGGCTCCGGGCCACACGGTGCGTCGCGAGTACGTCGCCGGCCGCGGCATCCCGGACATCATCGCCGTCGAGCAGGACGCCTCGGGCAAGGCCTGGGACCTCGCGAAGTCCTACGCCAAGGGCATCGGCGGCACCCGCGCCGGCGTCATCAAGACCACCTTCACCGAGGAGACCGAGACCGACCTGTTCGGTGAGCAGTCCGTCCTCTGCGGTGGCGTGTCGCAGTTGGTCCAGTACGGCTACGAGACCCTCACCGAGGCCGGCTACCAGGGTGAGATCGCCTACTTCGAGGTCCTCCACGAGCTCAAGCTCATCGTCGACCTGATGTGGGAGGGCGGCATCGCCAAGCAGCGTTGGTCGGTCTCCGACACCGCCGAGTATGGCGACTACGTCTCCGGCCCGCGCGTCATCGACGCCCGCGTCAAGGAGAACATGCAGGCCGTCCTCGCCGACATCCAGAGCGGCGCGTTCGCCGAGCGCTTCATCGCCGACCAGGACGCCGGCGCGCCGGAGTTCGTCGCGCTGCGCGAGAAGGGTGCCCAGCACCCGATCGAGGCGGTCGGCAAGACGCTGCGCTCGCACTTCTCGTGGGCTCAGAGCGACGACGACTACACCGAGGGCTCGGCCGTGCGCTGATCCTCCTCGTGTAGCGATCCACGCGACACCCCCGGACCCGTCGAGGGCCGGGGGTGTCGGCGTCCGGCGGACGGGTCAGCCGCTGACGACGAGCAGCACCGCGCCCGCGCCGACCAGGGCGATCCCGCCCCACTGCAGCCCCGACAGGCGCTCGCCCAGCAGCGTCACGCCGAAGACCGCGACCAGGACGACGCTGAGCTTGTCGACCGGCGCCACGAGGGAGGCGTCGCCGAGCTTGAGGGCGCGGAAGTAGCAGATCCACGACGCTCCGGTCGCGAGTCCCGACAGGACGAGGAAGAGCCAGGTCCGGGCGCTGATCTCGCCCGGCGAGTGGAACTTGCCGAGCGTCATCAGGATCAGGCCGAGCGTCACCAGGATCACGATGGTGCGGATGAAGGTCGCGACGTCGGAGTCGATGTCCTTCACGCCCACCTTGGCGAAGATCGCGGTCAGCGCGGCGAAGACCGCGGACAGCAGCGCCCAGAACCACCAGGCCGAGGTCAGATCCATATGAGCTCCGTAGCGTCGTTCGTTCTGTGGGCTCGAACCCACGGAACGAACGACGTTAGCGCAGCGAGACCTCAGTGAAGGGCGACCGTGACGCTGGTTCCCTTCGCCGCCGCGTCCGTGGTGGCGACCTGGTCGCCGTACTGGCCGGCCGCGACCGGCCCGCCGGTGTCGGCCACCAGGGTGTCGACGTGGCCGCCTCCGGCCCCGATCAGCCGCTGCCGCATCGTGGACCCGGCGGGCTCGACGAAGGCCGTGGTCGTGGACGAGCGGTCCGACCACACCGTGACCACCCAGTCTCCCGGGGTGGTCACGGTCGGACTGTGGTGGGCGGTGGTGGCGGCGCTCTCCCCGCTGCCCGCCATCGCGGCGACCGGGCCGCTCGCCGACGTACCGGAGTACACCAGCACGACGAGGCTCGCCTTGACCGCGGTCGCGCCGAGGCTCACCGTGACGTTGCGCCCGGCGTCGTCCGGTGCGGCGACGCGCTGCCACACGACGGTGGTGAGCGCGTCGGTGGTGGCGGGAGACCCGACCTGGGTCCAGCCGACCGGTGCGGCGGGGACGGCGGTCGTCGCCGCCGAGACCACCGCGACCAGCCCGTCGCCGGCCTGCACGGTGGCGGGGATCGGCGTCACGACACTGGTCGCGTTGGTGACCTTGCCCGTCGCGTCGCGGAACCCGACCTGGCTCGTGCCGCCCTCGATCACGACCGTCTGGGTGCTGGCACCGCTGGCGCCGTCCTCGTCGGTGACGGTGAGCGTCACCTCGTAGGAGCCGGGAGCGGCGTACACGTGGTCGGGCCGGGCGCCGGTGGCGGTGCCGCCGTCGCCGAAGGTCCAGGCGTACGAGGTGACGGTGCCGTCGCTGTCGGCGGACGCCCTGCCGTCGAAGCCGCAGGACTGCCCCGAGCAGGAGCTGGTGAAGGAGGCGGTGGGCGCCGTGTTGGCGAGCGGCCCGAGGAACATGGTGCCGCTGGACCACTGCGGGCTCACGTCGATGCCGGCGCCGCTCACGCGGGTCCACGACCCGCCGACCACGCCGTCGGTCACGGGCAGCCGCCAGAGCTGGTTGGTCGACATGCCGGCCCACAGCTGCCCGTCGGCGTACACCAGGTTGCGGACGTCCTGGAGCAGCGGGAGGTTCGACGACGCGACCGTGAACTCCTGCGCGCCGAGGACCATGCTCTCGGGGGAGAACCACCGCCAGAACACCTTCCCCTGGAGCTGGCGGGTGTAGTAGAGCCGCCCGTCGGCGTACGCCAGGCCGGTCACCGAGGACATCTGCCCGTACAGCCCGGGCACGCGGCCACGGTAGGTCTGCGATCCGCCGCTCGTGGTCACCGTGCTCCACAGCGGGTCGTTGTAGGGGTCGATCACGGTGTCGGGGCCGAACGCCGTGCCGTCGAACGTGCGGTGGTGCAGCTTGCCGTCGGTCCATCCGTAGACCAGCCTCGAGCCGATCATGAACGCGCCGCGCGCGTTGCTCCAGTTGCCCCCACCCGTCGTGGGCACCGTCGTGGGCGCGGTGGCGGAGCTGCCGGTGAACTGGCGAGCCGTGACGGTCGTGCCGGACAGGCGGTACAGGCTGCGGGGGAGGACCGGATCGGCTTGGGCGACCGGTGCGGTGCCGCCCTCCACGGGGAAGAAGGCGAGCCGCTCGCGGCGGTACTGGCTGTTGCCGACGTACTGCGTGTCGCTGCCGACGTAGAGGCCGTTGTCGGTCGCGAGCAGCTCCTCGGCACCGACGCCGCGGGGGTGCCGGCCCGGGTTCCACGAGAGCGGTACGCCGTTCTGCGGGTCGAGTGCCGCGAGGCCGGGACGCGGCACCTGCCCGGCCTGCTCGTCGGAGCCGCTCTGGACGGCGTTCATCCACTTCTGGTGCCCGCCGACGTAGACGGCGTTGTCGGCGACGGCGACCGAGAGCAGCGAGTCCGCGCCGGTCGCGGCCTGCCAGGTGGGCTCGACGGCCTGCCCGGTCACGGCGACGTCGAAGCGGGCCGCGGAGTCGCACAGCGTGCCGTTGTAGCCGGCCCCGCTGGTCGCGATCACGAAGTAGGCGCCGTCGGGCGAGAAGTCGACGTCACGCATGTAGGAGTCGAAGGCGTTCTTCTGGCAGGCCGGGGTGTAGCGCAACGTCTTCCAGTCGGGGTCGACGTACCCGTTGTCGGCGCCGAGCCGGATCAGCATGACCTGATCGCGGTCCAGGCCGTCGGCGTGCTTGAAGTTGCCGATCGCGACCACCCGGGAGCCGTCCGGGCTGGCGGCCAGCTTGGCAACGCCGACCGGCGCCTTCGCCGTACCGGAGGGCCAGTTGTGGTTGGTGTCGACCGCGACCTTCAGGTAGTCGTCGACCGCGCCCGTCGTCGCGTCCAGCGAGGCCAGCCCGGCCCGGGGCAGCGTGGCCACCGTCGTGAAGCTGCCTGCCAGCAGCAGCCGGTTCCCGACCAGCGCGATGTCGAGGATCCCGCCGTTGGGGCTGGGGTTCTTGAAGGCGGCGACCAGCGCGCCGGTGTTCGTGTCGAGCTTGATGATGTTGCGGACCTTGGCCGTGCCGGCCAGCTTGAAGGTGCCGGCGACGTAGAGCGCCGTCCCGTCGGCGGACGGCACGAGTGCGTTGACGCTGCCGTCCAGGGCGGGCACGAAGGCCGGGTCGACGACGCCCGTGAACCGGTCATAGGCGAACAGGTACGGCGTCGGCAGCGGTGCGCTCGTGCCGGGGTTCTGCGTCACGGTGAAGGTGCCGCCCACGAACACCTTGCGCCCGACCTCGGCGATCGCCAGGGTCCTGCCGTCGAGGATGTTCGGCGTGGTCGCCGGCACCGCGGACGGGATGAGCGGCTGGTGGGCCGGCTGCGCCAGGGCGGGTGGTCCGCCGCTCGTGACCATGGTCAGGGCGGCGACGACCACGGTCAGCAGGACCGCCAGACGGATGTGGATGCGACGGTGTCGGCGCACGGTGCCCCCAGGTGACTCGACCGAGACGACATCCGACGGTGACACGCCCCGGCCGCTCGCGACTCACCCATCTTGGGCATCTGACGCACCGACCCGGCTCAGTCTGAACCCGAGATGACGCCGACCCGGCTCAGAGTGAACGCGAAATCGCGCCGACCCGGCGCAGATTTAACTGTCGACAGTTCAATCTGCGCCGGGTCAGCGCTCCCTGCTGTTCAATCTGCGCCGGGTCGGGCTACTTGACCTCGGAGCGGAGCACCATCCGCATCCCGATGAGCAGTGGCAGCGCGATCCACAGGGCCGAGGTGACGGCCAGCTGGGCCCACTCCTGGCCGCCGAGGCCGCCGTCGAAGAGCAGGAAGCGCGACTCGTTGGGGTCGAACCAGCCGGAGTTGTCGGCCCACCACTGCTGGGCCGCGCCGAGTGCGCCGGACAGGCCCGGCAGCACCAGGTTCATCACGAAGTAGCCGACGATCGCGGCGGGGGAGCTGCGGAACAGCAGGCCGAGCGCGAAGCCGAGCAGCATGCCGAGCTCGTTGGCCAGCACGATCTGAAGGAAGGCGCTGAGGCTGATGTCCCACTGCGTGTCCACGCCGCTGATCGTGGCGGTGAGCAGGTTGCCGAGGGCGCCGACGCCCAGGGCGACGACCATGGAGACCGCGCCGATGGCGAGGGTGTTGACCAGCTTGGCGCCGAGCACGCGGCTGCGGTGGGGGACGAGGGTGAAGGTCGTCAGCGCCGTGCGCTGGCTCCACTCGCTGGTCACCGCGAGCACCCCGATGATCGGGAGGATGATCGACATGGGGGAGCCGATCGCTGCGGCGAAGGCCTCGAAGGTGAGCGTGTCGCGGTCGCCGAGGATGATGGTGAGCCCGGTCGCGATCACCGAGGTGATGACGATGCTGGCCATCAGCCAGAAGCCGGACCGGGTGTCGAACATCTTGCGCAGCTCGACGCGCAGGACCCGCCGGAAGGGCGTGGGGGCCGGGGCCGGGCGGGTCCGGGCGGCGGGGGGAGCGACGTCCTGGACGGCGTCGACGGTGGTGGCGGTCATGCCGCTGCTCCTTCGGTGGTCGAGGCGTGGTTGACGGTCTCGCGCTGGCTCTCGGCGGTCAGGGCCAGGAACATCTCCTCCAGGCCCGCCCCGTCGGCGGCCCGGAGCTCGGTGACGGCGATCCCGGCCGCGAAGGCGGCCTGGCCGACGCGGGTGAGGTCGGCCTCGGCGAGTACGGCGCCGCCGGAGGTCGGCCGGGCGGTGATGCCGCCGGCGACGAGGGCGGCGGCGAGCGCCGCGCCGTCGGTCGCCCGCACGAGGGTGCCGGCACCGGCCAGCAGCTCGTCCTTGGTGCCCTGCGCGACGATCCGGCCGTTGCCGATGACGACGAGGTCGTCGGCGATGACCTCGATCTCGTGCAGCAGGTGCGAGGACAGCAGCACGGTGCCGCCCTGGTCCGCGAAGTCGCGCAGCAGGTCGCGCATCCAGCGGATGCCGGCGGGGTCGAGGCCGTTGGCGGGCTCGTCGAGGATCAGCACCTCGGGGTTGCCGAGGAGCGCGGTCCCGATGCCGAGTCGCTGCCGCATGCCGAGGGAGTAGTTGCGGACCCGCCGGCTGGCCTCGTCGGGCGTCAGGCTGACCCGCTCCAGCATCTCGTCGACGCGGGTGCGGGGCAGGCCCATGGTGAGGCCGGCGATGGTGAGGATCTCCCGGCCGGTCCGCCCGGCGTGCTGGGCCGAGGCGTCCAGCAGGACGCCCACCTCACGACCCGGGTCGGGCAGGTCGGCGAACCGGCGTCCGAGGACCCGGACCTCGCCGGTGCCGGGGCCGGTCAGGCCGACCATCACGCGCATGGTGGTCGACTTGCCGGCGCCGTTGGGCCCGAGGAAGCCGGTGACGCGGCCCGGCCGCGCGGTGAAGGAGACGTCGTCGACGGCGGTGAAGCTGCCGTACGACTTGCTGAGGGACTCGACGGTGATCATGACCCGAAGCCTGTCGCCGCGGTGCCCTCCGCCGCTTCGGGCAGATCCCTTGACCCTTCCCTGAGGTCACCCCGGCTGCCCCTAGGGGAAGCAATCAGGGGTACGCCGCGTTGGGCCGGTCGTGCGTATCGAGATCTGGGCCGACGTCGTGTGTCCGTGGTGCTACATCGGCAAGCGCCGACTGGAGAAGGCGCTCGCCTCCTTCGATCACCGCGACGAGGTCGAGGTGATCTATCGCTCCTACGAGCTCGACCCGTTCGCCCCCGAGGTCGGCACCGAGTCCACGGTGCAGGTGCTGGGCCGCAAGCTCGGTGCCGATGAGGCCGCCACGCGGGCGATGATGGCGCAGGCGGACGAGGTCGCCGCCGCGAAGGGCCTGCACTTCTCCCATGCCGACGCCCTCCACGCCCGCACCCTGAGCGCCCACCGCCTGCTGCACCTGGCCCGGGCGGAGGGGAGCCAGCACGCGCTGCTGGAGGAGGTGCTGGCGGCGTACTTCACCCGCGGCGAGTCGCTCGGCGACCACGACGTGCTGCGCCGCGCGGCGGCTGCGGCCGGTCTCGACGCCACCCGTGTCGCGGAGGTGCTCGGCAGCGACGAGTTCCGTGACGAGGTGATGGCCGATGTCGCGCAGGCGCGGGCGTACGGCTCGACCGGTGTGCCGTTCTTCGTCGTCGACGGCCGCTTCGGCATCTCCGGGGCGCAGCCGACCGAACTGTTCGAGCAGGCGCTCACCCAGGCCTGGGAGTCACGCGAGCCCGCCTGACCGCGATGCCTACGGCAGCAGCAGGACGACCGTCTCGGCCACGCAGGCCGGCTTCTCCTCGTCCTCGATCTCGACGGTGTGGCGCACCGTGAGCTGCTTGCCGCTGGCGATGTCGACGACCTCGCCCAAGGTGACGTGCAGCCGGATCCGCTTGCCGACCAGCAGCGGCGCGGGGAAGCGGACCTTGTTGACGCCGTAGTTGAGCTTGGCGCCCGGGGTGCGCAGCGTGAAGACCTGGCTGCCGAGCCACGGCACCAGCGAGAGGGTGAGGTAGCCGTGGGCGATGGTGCCGCCGAACGGGCCCTCCTTGGCGCGCTCGAGGTCGACGTGGATCCACTGGTGGTCGCCCGTCGCGTCGGCGAACTGGTTGACCCGGCGTTGGTCGACGGTGACCCAGTCGCTGGTCCCGAGCTCGGTGCCGGCTGCCTCGGTCAGCTCCTCGAACGTCGTGAAAACCCGCATGGTCTGGCTCCTTCGCGCGCTCGTCGATTCCCTGCCGCCAGCCTAGTCCGCCTGTGTGATCCAGGTCATGTGCAACCAGGTGAGGCCAGGCTAAGCAAACAGGCGTACATTGGCCGCTTGTGCTCGCCAACTTCCTGATCGGACTGCGCGAAGGCCTCGAGGCCGCGCTGGTCGTCAGCATCCTGGTGGCCTATCTCGTGAAGTCGGAGCGCCGGGAGCTGCTGCCGCGGATCTGGACGGGCGTCGCCCTGGCCGTGGCCGTGTCGCTCGGGTTCGGCGCCGCGCTGACCTTCGGCCCCCGCGGCCTGACCTTCGAGGCGCAGGAGGCGATCGGCGGGACCCTGTCCCTCGTCGCCGTCGCCTTCGTGACGTGGATGATCTTCTGGATGTCGACCGCGGCGCGAGGCCTAGGTGCCGAGCTGCGCGGCCAGATCGACCGGGCCGCCGACGCCGGCCGCTGGTCGCTGGTCGTCGTCGCGATGCTCGCCGTCGGCCGTGAGGGGCTCGAGACCGCGCTCTTCCTCTGGGCGGCCACCCAGGCCGGCACCCGCGACACGATCGGTTCCGTGACCCCGACCTGGGAGCCGCTCCTGGGCGCGTCGCTCGGCATCCTGGTCGCCGTCGCGCTCGGCTATCTCATCTACCGCGGCGCGATCCGACTCAACCTGACGGTCTTCTTCACCTGGACCGGCGCCTTCCTGATCCTCGTCGCCGGGGGAGTGCTCGCCTACGGCATCCACGACCTGCAGGAGGCCGGCATCCTGCCGGGCCTGCACAACCTCGCGTTCGACGTCTCCGACGTGATCCCGCCGTCGTCGTGGTACGGCACCCTGCTCAAGGGCATCTTCAACTTCTCGCCCGCCACGACGAAGCTCGAGGCCCTCGCCTGGGTCCTGTACGTCGTCCCGGTGGGTGCGCTCTTCCTCTTCCGTACTCGCATCTTCCGACCCGCCCTCCAGTCTCAGGAGCACTGATCCATGCGCAAGACCCTGCTCGCCTCCGTGGCGGCCCTGGCCGTCGTCCCGGCGCTCGCCGCCTGCACCGAGAACGCCTCCAGCGACGGCGACGAGAAGGGCGGCGACGCCCGCGCGCTCACCGTCAGCTCGAGCGCGGACGCGTGCGAGCTGTCGGCCGGTACGGCGCCCGCCGGCACGCTGACCTTCAGCGTCACCAACTCCGGCTCGGACGTCACCGAGTTCTACCTGCTCGGCAGCGACGGGCTGCGGATCGTCGGTGAGGTCGAGAACATCGGCCCCAACCTGACCAAGAAGCTGACGGTGAACGCCCCGGAGGGCGAGTACTTCACCGCCTGCAAGCCGGGGATGGTGGGTGAGGGCATCCGCGCCGCGTTCACCGTGACCCACTCCGCCGACGCGCAGGAGGTGAGCGCCTCGGACCAGGAGCTCATCGACCAGGCGCAGAACAACTACCGCGCCTACGTCCAGGACCAGTCGGCCCAGCTGCTGGTGAAGACCCGCGAGTTCGTCGAGCTCTACAAGGCCGGGAACGCCGACGACCAGGCCCGCGCGCTCTACCCCAAGGCGCGTGAGCACTGGGAGCGGATCGAGACCGTCGCCGAGTCGTTCGGTGACCTCGACCCGAAGACGGACGCCCGCGAGGCCGACGTCGACTTCGCCGCCGGTGAGGAGTGGACCGGCTGGCACCGGATCGAGAAGGACCTGTGGCCGCAGGACGCGAAGGGCTACACCGCCCTGACGCCGGCCGAGCGCACGACGTACGCCGACGACCTGCTCGCCAACACCACCGAGCTCGACCAGCGGATCCAGGCCACCGGCCCCGACGCGCTGAGCTACCCGATCGACGCGATCGCCAACGGCTCCATCGGCCTGCTCGAGGAGGTGGCCAACGGCAAGATCACCGGCGAGGAGGAGGCCTGGTCGCACACCGACCTGTGGGACTTCCAGGCCAATGTCGACGGTGCCCGGGTCGCCTACGAGGGTGTGCAGGGGCTGCTGGAGAGCAAGGACGCGGCCCTGGCCGAGGAGCTGACCGCCAAGTTCGACGCGCTGCAGGCGCTGCTCGACGAGTACCGCGACGGCGACGGCTTCGTGCTCTACACCGAGCTCACGAAGGACGACACCAAGAAGATGACCGACGCCGTCAACGCGCTGTCCGAGCCGCTCTCGAAGCTCACCGCGGCGGTGACCTCCTGACCGGGAGCTCCCGCGTCAGCAGGCGCGGTCTCCTCGGTGGTGGCGCTGCCGCCGCCGGGGTGGCCGGCGCCTTCGCGGCCGGTCGCCTCGCCGCGCCCGACCCGGCGAAGGGCGACGCCCCCGCGGCGTCGTACCCGTTCCACGGTGAGCGGCAGGCAGGCATCGTCACGCCCGCCCAGGACCGGCTGCACTTCGTGGCGCTCGACGTCACCACCGACGACCGCGACCAGCTCGTCGCCCTGCTGAGGGCGTGGACGGAGGCGGCGGAGCGGATGACCCGGGGCGGCGACGCCGGGCCGGTCGGCGCGGTCGACGGTCCCGGCAACGCACCACCGGACGACACGGGCGAGGCGCTCGACCTGCCGCCCAGCAGGCTCACCATCACCTTCGGCTTCGGTCCCGGCCTGTTCGTGGACGCCGACGGCAACGACAGGTTCGGCATCGGCGACCGACGTCCCGAGGCCCTCGAACGGCTGCCGCGGTTCTCCGCCGACGTCCTCGACCCGGCGCGCAGCGACGGCGACATCTGCATCCAGGCCTGCGCCGACGACCCGCAGGTCGCCGTGCACGCGATCCGCAACCTGGTCCGGATCGGGTTCGGTACGACGGCCGTTCGGTGGTCCCAGCTCGGCTTCGGCCGGACGTCGACCACGTCGACCAGCCAGTCCACGCCGCGCAACCTCTTCGGCTTCAAGGACGGCACCGCCAACATCATGGCCGAGGAGGCCGGTGCGCTCGACACCCATGTGTGGGTCGACGCGGCCGACGACGCGAAGGCGGCCTGGCTCGCCGGCGGCTCCTACCTCGTCACCCGGCGGATCAACATGACGATCGAGGTCTGGGACCGGCAGTCACTGGAGGCCCAGGAGCAGTTCATCGGCCGCACCAAGGGCGCCGGCGCCCCCCTGTCGGGCGGCGAGGAGTTCACCGAGCCCGACTTCGCGATGGCGGGCAGTGCCGGCCCGATCATCCCGGTCGACGCCCACGTGCGCGTGGTGCACCCCGAGCTCAACGACGGCGTGCGCATCCTGCGCCGCGGCTACAACTTCGTCGACGGCAGCAACGACGTCGGCGGTCTCGACGCCGGCCTGTTCTTCATCGCCTATCTCCGCGATCCGCGCACCCACTTCATCCCGCTGCAGCGGGCGATGTCGAAGTCCGACGCCCTCATGGAGTACCTGCGGTTCACCGGCCAGGCACTCTTCGCCGTGCCTCCCGGGGTCGGCGAGGGGGAGTACGTCGGCCAGGCGCTCTTCGACGCCTGAGACCGACCCTCCGGCGCGCGGGCGTGGTGCCAGCGCGGGTGCGGACATGCCTGCGGGCCCCTGGCGGGTGGGAGTAGGCTGACGGCGCCCGCACAGCGCCGTGCACCCCTCTCGATCCGCACTTCCTGCGAAGGACCCCGCTGTGACTGCCACGACCGCACGCCCCGTCGTCCTCATCGCCGAAGAGCTGAGCCCCGCCACCGTCGAGGCGCTCGGTCCGGACTTCGAGATCCGTCACTGCAACGGCGCCGACCGGGCCGAGCTGCTGCCCGCCATCGCGGACGTGGACGCGATCCTGGTCCGCTCCGCGACCAAGGTCGACGCGGAGGCGCTCGCCGTCGCCAAGCGGCTCAAGGTCGTGGCGCGCGCGGGCGTCGGCCTCGACAACGTGGACGTGAAGGCGGCCACCCAGTCCGGCGTGATGGTCGTCAACGCGCCGACGTCCAACATCATCTCGGCCGCCGAGCTCGCCGTCGCGCTGATGCTCGCGGCCGCCCGCCACGTCTCGCCGGCCCACGCCGCCCTGCGCAACGGGGAGTGGAAGCGGTCGAAGTACACCGGCATCGAGCTGTTCGAGAAGACGGTCGGCATCGTCGGCCTGGGCCGGATCGGCGTGCTCGTCGCCCAGCGCCTGGCCGCGTTCGGCATGAACGTCATCGCCTACGACCCCTACGTCCAGGCCGGTCGCGCTGCCCAGGTCGGCGTCCGCCTCGTCGACCTGGACACGCTCATGGCCGAGTCGGACTTCATGTCCGTCCACCTCCCCAAGACCGCCGAGACCGTGGGCCTGATCGACGCCGACGCGCTCGCGAAGGCCAAGCCGTCGCTGGTCCTCGTCAACGCCGCGCGCGGCGGCATCGTCGACGAGGACGCCCTCTACGACGCCCTCAAGACCGGCCGGATCGCGGCCGCCGGCCTCGACGTGTTCGCGAAGGAGCCCTGCACCGACAGCCCGCTCTTCGAGCTCGAGAACGTCGTCGCCACGCCGCACCTCGGCGCCTCCACGGACGAGGCCCAGGAGAAGGCCGGCATCGCCGTCGCCAGGTCGGTCCGGCTCGCCCTCTCCGGTGAGCTGGTGCCCGACGCCGTCAACGTCCAGGGCGGCGTGATCGCCGAGGACGTGCGCCCCGGCATCCCGCTGACCGAGAAGCTCGGCCAGATCTTCACCGCCGTCGCCGGCGAGGTCGCCCAGCAGCTCGACGTCGAGGTCCGCGGCGAGATCGCCGACCACGACGTGAAGGTGCTCGAGCTCGCCGCGCTCAAGGGCGTCTTCAGCGGCGTCGTCGAGGACCAGGTCTCCTATGTCAACGCCCCGCTGCTCGCGGCCGAGCGCGGCATCGCCGTACGCCTCGTCCTGGACGGTGAGAGCGGCGACCACCGCAACCTGATCACGCTGCGCGGCACGCTCGCCGACGGCACCCAGGTGTCCGTGAGCGGCACCCTCGTCGGCATCGCCCAGAAGGAGCGGCTGGTCGAGGTCAACGGCTACATCGTCGACATCGAGCCCACGGAGCACCTCGCGTTCTTCACGTACGTCGACCGTCCCGGCATGGTCGGCACCGTCGGCCAGATCCTCGGTGAGGCGCGGGTCAACATCGCCGGCATGCAGGTGTCCCGCGAGACCAAGGGCGGCGACGCCCTCGTCGCGCTCTCCGTCGACTCCGCCATCCCCGCCGACACCCTCGCCCAGATCGAGTCGGCCATCGAGGCCACCTCGATCCGCGCGGTTGATCTCGTCTGACGTTGAGTCGTCGGTTCTGACCTGTCGAGTCGTCAGTTCTGTCGCTCACGGCCCCGAGTCGTTTCCCCGGTGTGGCAGAAGTGACCACTCAACGGGTCAGAGGTGACGACTCAACGGGTCAGAGGTGACGACTCAACGGACCGGGGTCAGGCCACCAGGAAAGGCTCGGCGCCCGACGCGGTACTTGCCACCCCGGCCCGCCCGGAGGTGACCACGGCCCACGCTGCCGCGATCCGGCGCACCGCCTCGACCAGCTCCGGCGCCGCGCTCGCGTAGGGCAGCCGGACGTAGCGGTCGAGGCCGCCCTCGGGGGCGAAGGACGGGCCCGGAGCGAGGAGTACGCCGTGCCGCTCGGCCTCGGAGGACAGCGCGGTGGCGCCGGTGGCAGGCAGGTGACACCACAGCACCATCCCGCCGCCGGGCATCCGGAACCCCCAGGTGGGCAGGTGCTCGGCCAGCGCGGCGGTCATGGCGTCGCGCTGCTCGCGCAGCCGCGCCCGCTGACCGCGGACGACGGCGTCGAGGTCGCCGGTCAGCAGCCGGGTCAGCACCAGCTGCTCCAGCACGGGCACCCCGAGGTCGAGACCGACCCGGGCGCGGGTGAGCCGGTCGACCAGGGCGTGTGGCGCGCGGATCCAGCCCAGCCGGAGCCCGCCCCAGATGCTCTTGCTGGCGCTCCCGACGCACACCGCGTCCCGCGCCAGCGCGGCGAGCGGCGTCCCGGCGCGGGCATCGTCATCGAGTGACAGCAGGTAGTGGGCCTCGTCGACCACCGCGATGGCGTCGTGACGGGCGAGGAGCTCGGCGTAGCGCTCCCGGTCCGGCTCGGGCATCACCAGCCCGGTGGGGTTGTGGAAGTCCGGCATCAGCTGGACCAGTCGCGGCCGCCGTCGGGCGAGGGTGGCGCCGACGGCGTCGAGGTCCCAGCCGGACGGGTCGAGCGCGATGGTGGTGAGCCGGCCGCCGCCCGTGCGCAGCGCCTGCACGGCGTTGGGGTACGTCGGCGACTCCATCAGCACCCGGTCGCGTGGGCCGGCCAGCGCGCTGCCGACCACCGCGGTGGCGGCCAGCGCCCCGGGGGTGACGATGATCTGCTCAGGTGCGGTCGGGAGCCCGCGGGCGTCGTACGTCGCGGCGATGGCCTTCTGCAGGTCCGGCATCCCGGCGGGGAAGTAGCCGTGGCCCCCGAGGTGGGCGGGCAGGTCGGCCGCGGCCTCGGCGTAGACGGCCGCGATGCCCGGGGGAGCGGTGGCCGCCGCGCAGACGAGGTCGATCACGCCGTTGCCGACGTCGCTCGGCCACAGTGCCCGGTCCAGGGCCCGGATCCGTCCCCCGGGCAGGCGGGTGAACGTCCCGGCTCCCTGCCGCGCCTCGGCGTAGGCGGAGTCGCGCAGCACGGCGTAGGCCCGGGTGACCGTGGTGCGCGAGACGCCGAGTGCGGCGGTCAGGTCGCGCTCGCTCGGCAGGCGGGTGCCGTAGCCGATCCGGCCGTCCCCGACCAGCTCGCGCAGTGCGTCGGCGAGGCCGGCGTAGGCGGGGGAGCGGTCGAAGCCCTCGACGAGCGTGGCGAGCCGTGCGGCCGACAGCGAGGTGGTCTGCTCCATGCAGACCATTGGATCACGATTGGCTATTTCTCGACAGTCCAATCCAGGTCATCCTGGAGCCATGTCCCTCGCCGCCCCTGCCCCGCGGGGCGCCGTTCAGCTCGCCGATCTCGGTCCCGTCGCCCAGCTCCGCGCCGGTCGCCTGCCCCTCCGCCTCGTCCAGCTGTACGTCGGCCTGTGGCTCTACGGCGTCAGCCTGGCCCTGATGGTGCTCGGTGACATCGGCCTCGCTCCGTGGGACGTGCTGCACTCCGGGTTCATCCGCCACGTCCCGATCACGCTCGGGCAGGCCGTCGTGCTGTTCAGCTTCGCGGTCCTCGTCTTGTGGATCCCCCTGCGGGAGAAGCCGGGCCTGGGCACGATCTCCAACGCGATCGTGGTCGGCGTGGCCGCCGACGCCACGCTGGGGATGTTCGACGCTCCGGACCACCTGGCCGCCCGGATCGCGCTGATGGTCGGCGGCATCCTGCTGTGCGGCCTGGCGACCGCCCTCTACATCGGCGCCCAGCTCGGGCGCGGCCCCCGTGACGGCCTGATGACCGGCCTCGCACGGCGTACCGGACTCTCGATCCGGCTGGTCCGCACCGGCATCGAGGTCACCGTGGTCGTGATCGGCGTCCTGCTCGGCGGCACCTTGGGCCTCGGCACGGTGGTCTACGCCCTGACCATCGGCCCGATCGCGCAGTGGATGATGCCCTGGTTCATCGTCGGCCTGTCGTCCTCCCGGGTCGGTGGGATCCCTGACCAGACCCTGATTTGCCCTCCTGACCCTGCATGAGGCGGGGGTCGGCTGGATAGGCTCGGGGCCATGACCACCGACGGTTCCCCGGCCGCTGCCCCTGAGCCCGCTCCGCTCGCCCCTCCCGAGCCCGCGATCACGCTGACCGCGCCGGCCGCGCCCGCCCCGGTCGTGGAGACCCAGGCACCCAAGATGGCGCCCCAGGTCGAGGCGACGATGGTGCCCGAGCTCGACGCGAAGGTCGACAACTTCCTGACCTCCCTGACGTCCACCAAGGCGGGGAGCCCGGAGTTCGCCGCGCAGGCCGAGAACGTCCGCACGATGGGCTCCGCCGACATCCGCAAGGCGGCAGAGACGTCCAACCGGATGCTGGAGAAGCCGGTGAACGCGCTCAAGCAGGGCGGGATCGCGCAGGGCTCCGACGTCGGCAAGACCCTGCTCGCGCTGCGGCGTACCGTCGAGGACCTCGACCCGGGCCAGGCCACCGGCGTGAAGAAGTGGTGGGACAAGCTGCCGTTCAACGACAAGGTCGAGGACTACTTCCGCAAGTACCAGTCGTCGCAGAGCCAGCTCAACGGCATCCTGCACTCGCTGCGCAGCGGCCAGGACGAGCTGACCCGTGACAACGTCGCCCTCAACCTGGAGAAGACCAACCTCTGGGGCGTGATGGGCCGGCTCAACCAGTACATCTACGTCGCGGAGAAGCTCGACGCCAAGCTCTCGGCCAAGATCGCCGAGCTCGAGCTGAGCGACCCCGAGACCGCCAAGACGCTGTCGCAGGACGTGCTCTTCTACGTGCGCCAGAAGCACCAGGACCTGCTCACCCAGCTCGCGGTGTCGATCCAGGCCTACCTCGCGATCGACATCATCATCAAGAACAACATCGAGCTCATCAAGGGTGTCGACCGGGCGACCACGACGACCATCTCCGCGCTGCGGACGGCCGTCATCGTCGCCCAGGCGCTGAACAACCAGAAGCTCGTGCTCGATCAGATCACCGCGCTCAACACCACGACGTCGGCGATGATCCAGCGCACCTCGGAGATGCTCAAGGAGAACTCCGCGGCGATCCAGGAGCAGGCCGCGTCGTCCACGATCGGCATGGAGCAGCTGCAGGCCGCGTTCGCCAACATCTACGCGACCATGGACTCCATCGACGAGTTCAAGCTCAAGGCTCTCGACAACATGTCGACGACCATCGGCGTCCTCGAGAACGAGGTGCAGAAGTCGAAGGCCTACCTCGACCGGGTCCAGCAGCACGACGCCCGCAATGCCGCCGGCACGCTCGACATCGGCTGAGTCCTGCGCGACGCAGGAGACAGGACGCGGCTGATGGTTTCGAGGTTGGGGTGGGGCTGAGGTCGTGGTGGCGCAGATCTCGGGAGACGACGCAGGAGCCGGCGTACGTCGTGCCGCCGGCGCCCACCGAGCAGGACATCCGGGCGGCGCTGAACCAGGTGTACGCGATGCTCACCGACAACAACGCGCCGCCGGTCGTGGTGTCGCGGGTGCAGCGGATCGCGCGCACCATCAACCAGACCCTGCCGCGGCTGAGTCAGCTCGGGCTGGGCAGTGAGGAGAGCTACTCGGTGGTCGCGACGGCCACCGACTATCTCCCCGAGGCCCTGCAGTCCTATCTCCGGCTGCCGCGCGACTGGGCGGACACCCGGCCCATCGACGGACCGAAGACCGCGCTGCTCATCCTCATCGAGGCCCTCGAGCTGCTCGGCGTGACGATGGACCAGATCCTCGACGCCGCCAACCGCGCCGACGCCCAGGCGCTGATCGCGCACAGCCGCTTCCTCGACGCCAAGTTCGGCCACTCGTCCTCGGGCGGCCCCGACCTCACGCTGGGAACGCCATGACCACCCTCACCGAAGCCCTCGACGCCCTCGTCGCCGCGGCCCGTGCCGCCGGGCTCGACGAGGCCGCCGCCCGTGCCGAGGGGGAGGCGGTCGCGGCCACCGTCTCCGAGCGGTCCCGGGGCGCCTTCGTCGACTGGTGCGCGCAGACCGGGCGCGAGCGCTCCGCGGAGGAGCACATGCTCGCGGCCAAGCGCGGCAACCGGTTCCGCGCCGGCCCCACGCCCCTGATGTCCCAGCTGCTGCTGGAGAAGTCCACCGCGTCGGCCGACTACGCCGGCGCGCTGGCCGATGTGGCCATCGCCGGGTCGCGGCTGGGGGAGCCCGGCCCCGATGCCATCGGCGCCGCCACGACCGTGACGACCGCCCAGCTCGGTGGCGGCGCGGCCGGCCTGACGTCCGCCCCGGCGGCCGGGCTCACGCCGCCCGTCGAGGCGCCGGGCGCCTTCGACCTTCCCGTACGCCAGCCGGTGCCCGGCCTGGGCGACCAGATGCTCGACCAGGTGCGCCGGGTCGGCGAGCAGGTACGCCGCCAGCTCGGCGCGCTCAACAACGCGGCCCCGACGCTGCCGGGCGATCCCGGGGCCGATCCGGTGGCCGACGCCGGTGGACCACCGACGGGTGCGCCCCAGCCCGCCGACGGCGTACAGACTCAGTCGGCGGAGCCCGAGACCCCCGCGGCGGAGGAGCCGAAGCCCGAGGAGCCGACCAAGACGGTCGAGGAGCTGCTCGCGGAGCTCGACGGGCTGATCGGCCTGGCCAACGTCAAGGGTGAGATCCACCGCCAGGCGGCGGTGCTGCGGGTCGAGGGGCTGCGCAAGCAGGCAGGTCTCGAGAGCCCGACGATCACCCGCCACCTCGTCTTCAACGGCAACCCCGGCACCGGCAAGACCACGGTCGCGCGCCTGGTCGCCGGCATCTACCGCGCGCTCGGTCTGCTCTCCAAGGGCCAGCTGGTCGAGGTCGACCGTTCCGAGCTGGTCGCCGGCTACCTCGGCCAGACCGCCGCCAAGACGGCGGAGGTCGTGAAGTCCGCCGAGGGCGGCGTGCTGTTCATCGACGAGGCGTACTCGCTGTCGGGTGACCAGTACGGCAAGGAGGCCATCGACACCCTGGTGAAGGAGATGGAGGACAAGCGCGACGACCTCGTGGTCATCGTCGCCGGGTACCCGCTCCCGATGGCCATCTTCATCTCCGAGAACCCGGGCCTGGAGAGCCGGTTCCGGACCACCATCGACTTCGCCGACTACACCGACGACGAGCTCGCCGCGATCTTCGGTTCCATGGTCAAGGGTGCCGACTACGACGCGGGCGAGCCCGTCGTGGCCCGCCTGCGCGAGATCCTCGCGGCCACCGAGCGAGGCCCCTCCTTCGGCAACGCCCGCTTCGTCCGCAACCTGATGGAGGCCGCGATCGGCCACCACGCCTGGCGGCTGCGCGAGGTCACCGAGCCGACGGTGGAGCAGCTGCGGGCCCTCGAGCCCGAGGACCTCGTCGTGGACCCCAACGACCAGCCCGCCGCGGTGGGCGAGGAGGCTGAGGTCGCGCCGCCCGAGCACGTCGAGCCGGCCGAGCCGGTCGACCCGTTCGGCGACGACGCCACCGTCGCCCGCACGCCGAAGGACCCCGAGGCCGAGACCCCCCAGGAGGAGTCGTGAGCCAGACCGCCACCCCCGCGGCGGCACCACCGCCGCCACCCGCTGCCGCACCGGCCTCTGCCGCACCGGCACCCGCGGCCGCCGCGCAGCCCGGCACGTCGTACGTCGACACGCCGGCGCTGCTCAACCGCTGGCAGCTCATCGGGATGAGCGTGGCCATCGTGTTCGGCATCGTCAGCGCGCTGTTGCAGTTCGTCGGCTGGCAGGCCGACGGGCGGGCGGCCGACGACACCGAGCAGCTGATCCGGGTGCAGGAGGTCAAGACCTCGCTGCTGCGCGCCGACGCGCTCGCGACGAACGCCTTCCTCAAGGGTGGGCTCGAGGACCCCGCTCAACGCGAGGAGTACGACGTCGAGATCGACGGAGTCCTCGGCGACATCGCGAACGCAGCTGAGGCCCAGTCCGCCGACCGCAACGCCCTCTCCGCGCTCAACGTGGAGGTCACGGAGTACGCCACCGCCGTGGCCCAGGGCCGCGACAACAACCGGCAGAACTACCCCATCGGTGCGGAGTACCTGAACACCGCCAGTGCCGAGTTGCGCGCCACCGCGCTCCCCATCCTCGACGAGCTGATCAGGGCCAACCAGGAGCGCGCCGAGGGCGCCATGAACGGACAGCACCCGATCTGGCTGTTCCTGCTGGGCGTGGCCGTCCTCGTTGCGCTGGTGTGGCTCAACCGTGAGCTCGCCCGCCACTTCCGGCGCCGGATCAACAAGGGCATCGCCGTCGCGGCGATCATCGTGCTCGCAGTCACGCTGGTCACGGCGGTCGGTGCGTGGGTTCGGGACAGCTCCAACGACGGCCTGCGTGAGGGCGAGTTCGCAACCGCCGTCAGTGAGGCGCACGCCCGGACGGCCGGGAACGACGCCAAGGCGCTCGAGAGCCTGCGGCTCATCAAGCGCGGGTCGGGGGCGACCTACGAGAACGACTGGACAGAGGCGGCGAAGGGTGTGGCCGACTCGGGCACCCGGGCGTCCGGGGAGTGGTCCTCCTACGCCAAGGTGCACGAGGAGATCGTCGCCCTCGACGATGCGGGCAGTTGGCAGCTGGCCCGCAAGAAGGCGATCGACGTGAGTGGCGCGGCCTTCCAGCCCTTCGACGACGCGACCCGCGCGGCGATCGAGAAGAACGGCGAGGTCGCGACGGACGACCTGCGTAGCGGACGCTGGCTCGCGCTCGTGATCAGCGCGTTGACGCTGCTGCTGGGTGTCGCCGCCGCGGTCGCGGTCGCCCGAGGTATCGGCGAACGACGGAGGGAGTTCTCATGATGCGAACCCGAGCTCTGCTCGCGACACTGACGGCGACGACCGCCCTGCTCGCGGCCTGTGGGTACGACGCGACGCCGTTACCGAAGGCCGGCGACGGTCCTGCTGCGTCTGCCCCTGCTTCACCGGGTGCGTCGCCCGCTCAGTGCGACAACGCCACGCAGTCCTACGCCGCCGACAACAACAAGCCCGATGCGGTCCAGCAGCTCACCAACAAGGGCCGGCTCGTCGTCGGGGTGTCCGGTGACACCTACAAGATGGGCTTCACCGACCCGACCGACGCCGAGCTCAAGGGCTTCGACATCGCGTTCGCACAGGAGATCGCCAACGCGCTCGGTGTGGACCTCGAACTCCGCGTGATCCTGGCCTCCGACCGGATCAAGATGCTCGAGAACGGCCAACTGGACATGGTGGCCCGGAACATGACAGTCAACTGTGATCGCTGGACCCAGGTCGCCTTCTCCGCCGTCTACTACAACGCCACCCAGAAGGTGCTGGTCGGCACCGACGAGGCCGCCAAGTACACCGGTCCG
Source organism: Nocardioides carbamazepini (assembly GCF_024614185.1). GTDB lineage: Bacteria > Actinomycetota > Actinomycetes > Propionibacteriales > Nocardioidaceae > Nocardioides > Nocardioides carbamazepini. Next base: position 366,668 of record NZ_JAHTLF010000013.1, on the reverse strand, counting down.
GCGAGCCTCGCCGGCAAGCGGGTCTGTGCGCCGACCTCTACGACGAGCGTGGCCAATATCAAGGAGATCGAGCCCGACGTGATCGCGGTCGAGGCGGCCAACCACACCGGCTGCCTGATCAAGTTCCAGAACAGCGAGGTCGACGCCATCACCGGCGACGACACCGTGCTCGCCGGTCTCGCCGCGCAGGACCCGTACACGGCGGTTCCGCAGCAGGAGAAGCTGACCGACGAGCCCTACGGCCTGGCGTTCAACAAGGACGACGTCGCGCTGGTGCGGTTCGTCAACTTCGTGCTCGACCAGATGCGTGCCGACGGTCGCTGGACGAAGACCTACGACGAGTGGCTCAAGCCCACGCTGAAGGTCGATGCCACCCCACCCGCTCCCGTCTACGGCCGGTGAGCGTGCAGGCGACCATGACCACCACCGCGCCGACCGCGCCGGGCAAGCTCGGCGAGGCGCTGGACCCTGCCGCGATCCAGACCTACCTGGGTGAGCTCGACACCTGGCTGCGGGTCCGCCGATCCGAGCTCGACGAGCTCGACCAGGCAGCGCTGGGGGCCGGGCGCGGGGGTGAGCTGGCGGGCGACATGTCGCTGGCGCTGGCGCTGTGGAAGGCGATCTCGGACCGCCACCAGCTGGTCTTCGCGACCTGGGACGGCGGCCGGGTGCTCCAGCAGGAGCGGGAGCGGATCTCGGCGCTGATCTGGGGCCGGCTCGACGGCGCGACCGAGCTGCCGGGCGGGCTGGCGGTGTCGCTGCCCGAGGCGGGGCGGCTCTGCGACGCGCTGACGGGGCAGCTGCGCAACCGGCTGGCGCTGGTGCCGGGCGCGGATGCCTCGGCGGCCCGGATCCGGGAGCTGCGCGCGCAGCTCGAGCGGATCCGCGACCAGGTCGGCCTGGAGCCGGCGCTGACCCGCGACAGCGCCGTCCACCGGCTCGCCGAGCTGATGTCGCGGCTGGAGGTCATCACGGCGAAGGCCGAGCGCGGCGGTGACGTCGGCGGCATGCTCGGCCCGCTGGAGGCCGAGGCCACGACCTTCGAGCGCGACCTGATCGTGGGCAACGCCCGCCGCCGCGACGCCCGCGACCAGGTGATCTCGGCTCGTGAGCTGCGCGCCGACCTGGAGGCGCGCGCGGCGGCGCTGCAGAAGCTGGCGGCGACCTGCGTCGCGACCGTCGATCCCGCGCCCCGCTACGCCGTGCCCGACGTCGACGCGCTCGGCCCGGTGCCGGTCACGCCGGACGCCATCGGTCCCTATCTCGAGCGGCTCGACCGCGTCTCGCAGGCGCTCGAGGTCGCCCAGCACGCCTACGCCGCGGCGCTCGACGAGCACACCCAGCTGCTGGCCCTGCTCGACGCCTACGCCGCCAAGGCGCGGGCGTCCGGGGTCGCCGACCATCCCGACCTCGTCGCGAGCGAGCAGGCCGCGCGTGGTCTGCTCGAGCGGCGCCCGTCCCCACTGGCGATCGCGAAGCAGCTCGTCACGACGTACCAGACCTGGCTGATCAAGGAGACGACAGCATGAGCGCAGGCGCCTGCACCCAACCCGGCTGCACCGGCCAGATCGTCGACGGCTACTGCGACGTCTGCGGCATGCCCGGGGTCTCGACAGGATCGACCGCCTTGTCGCCGACGGCCCCGGCCGCCGCGGCCGTGGGCGACTCCGGCACGGTCAAGGCCCCGATCGCCGCCGCGGTCGCGGGCAACCCGGCCAGCGTGGCGGCCTCGACCTGCCAGCAGCCCGGCTGCACCGGCACCATCCTCGACGGCTACTGCGACGTGTGCGGCACGCCCGCGGTCCCGGGCGCGAGGGTGGCGGAGGCGACCGCGATCGCCGAGTCCCAGCCGCTGTCGGGTCGCGAGGGCACCTCCGCGACCGCCGCCAGCCGGGTCCAGTCCGCCGCGATCGGCTCCAAGCGGGCCGGGGCCGCGGGCAGTACGTCGACCCGGCGTACCCGCACCGGGTCGCAGCGGATGCGGTCCGCCCGGATCGGCGCCGGCCTGACCGTCGTACCTCCCGCGCCGCCGGTCGACGCCGCCAAGGCGATCATGGCCAACCCGCAGGTGCCCGAGGACAAGCGCAGCTGCGCCAAGTGCGGCAATGCGGTCGGACGCAGCATCGACGGCCAGCCCGGGCGCAGCGAGGGCTTCTGCCCCAACTGCGGCCAGCAGTTCTCGTTCACGCCCAAGCTGCAGCAGGGCGACCTCGTCGCCGGCCAGTACGAGGTCGCGGGCGCCCTCGCCCACGGTGGCCTGGGCTGGATCTACCTCGCCCGTGACCGCAACGTCTCCAACCGCTGGGTCGTGCTCAAGGGCCTGCTCAACTCCGGTGACCCCGACGCCCTGGCCGCGGCGATCGCCGAGCAGCAGTTCCTCGCGCAGGTCGAGCACCCGCTGATCGTCGAGATCTACAACTTCGTGACCCACGAAGGCGCCGGCTACATCGTCATGGAGTACGTCGGCGGAAAGTCGCTCAAGCAGATCCTCAAGCAGCGGATGTCCGCCAACAACGGCGTCTACGACCCGCTGCCGGTCGACCAGTCCCTGGCCTACATCCTCGAGCTGCTGCCGGCCTTCCAGTACCTCCACGACCTCGGCCTCGTCTACTGCGACTTCAAGCCCGACAACATGATCCAGGTCGGCGACGCGATGAAGCTGATCGACCTGGGCGGCGTACGCCGCGTCGACGACGAGGAGTCGGCGATCTACGGAACGGTCGGCTACCAGGCGCCCGAGGTCGCCGAGGTGGGCCCGTCGGTGGCCTCCGACATCTACACGATCGGCCGCACCCTGGTCGTGCTGTGCATGGAGTTCCGCGGCTACCAGGGCACCTACCTGCACAGCCTGCCGCCGGTCGACACGACGCCGCTGTTCCAGCAGTACGACTCGCTCTACCAGCTGATCGCGAAGTGCTGCGCGCCCGATCCGGCCGACCGGTTCGCGTCCGTCGACGAGATGCGGACCCAGGTCCTGGGCGTGCTGCGCGAGGTCGTCGCCCGCAGGCGGCAGGGCACGGCGTCGACGTCAGCCGCCTCCGTTCTCTTCGAGTCGCCCGCGACGGCACGGCCGATCACCGAGTGGAGCCAGCTGCCCGACCTGCGCACCGACACCACCGACGCGCAGTACGGCTGGCTGAGCACGATCGCCGACGAGGACCCGAAACAGCGGCTCAAGGACCTCGAGTCCGCGCCCGAGGACACCGCCGAGGTGTGGCTGGCCCGCGCCCGGGCCGCGCTCGACCTCGGCGACCCGGTGCTCGCGAAGACCCACGCGCAGAAGCTCCTCGCCGACGACCCGTGGGAGTGGCGGGCGCTATGGGTCGAGGGCCTGGCCGCGGTCCAGGCCGGGGACTGGGAGACGGCGAAGGCGGCGTTCAACGCGGTCTACCAGCAGGTGCCCGGAGAGCTCGCGCCCAAGCTGGCGCTGGCGTTCGCGTGCGAGCGCGGCGGCCTGCCCGAGGTCGCCGAGGGCCTCTACCTCGTGTGCGCGTCGACCGATGCCGCCTACGTCCCGCCCGCCGCGTTCGGCATGGCCCGGGTCCGGGCGGGGCGCCAGGACATCCCGGGCGCGGTAGCCGCCCTCGACCTGGTGCCGACGACCAGCCGTGGCTACACCGAGAGCCGTCAGCAGCGGGCCGAGGTGCTGCTGTCCGGCAGCTCGCAGGACATCGCCGTGCTCGACCAGGCGATGCGGACCATCGACGCCTCCAGTGTCGACCAGCGGACCCGCCAGCGCTTCACGGTCCGGATCCTCAAGGAGGCGCTGCCGGTGGTCAGCAGCGCGAAGCTGCCTGCCGGCGCCCGGATCGGAGCCGTCGAGGCGACCGAGCCGGGGGTCCGCGACGGTCTCGAGAACGCCCTGCGCATGCTGGCCCGCGACGCCGTCGACCTCAAGGAGCGGGTCGACCTCGTCAACCAGGCCAACGCCGTCCGGAACTGGAGCCTCACGTGAACTGCCCGTCCTGCAACGCCATGCCGGCGCCCGGCGCCCGCTTCTGCGAGAACTGCGGGGCGCAGCTCGGGGACCCGGCCGCCGTGCCCGCGCCGGTGGCGACCGTCCCCGGCGATCATCCGCTCGGCGACGCCCCGATCAGCGCGCCCACCCGCAAGCCGGCCGCTGCCCTGCCCGACCCGCCGACACCCGCCGGCCGACGACCGTGCGCGGAGTGCGGGGGAGAGGTCGGCCCCGACCTCTACTGCCTCGAGTGCGGCACGAAGGCTCCCAGCGAGCGCGACCACTTCCAGGAACAGCCCGCGTCCTGGGTGGCCGGGGTGTGCGACAAGGCGATCCGCAAGAACCGCAACGAGGACGCGATGGCCCTGCTCGCCGGCGCCGAGCCCGGCTCGCGGGCGGTGCTGATCGTCATGGACGGGGTCTCCAACTCCATCGACTCCGACGTCGCCTCGCTGGCCGGTGCCCGGGCCGCGCGCGAGGTGCTGCGGATGCCGCTGCCGGCGGGGATGGGTACGCCGCAGAGCCGCGACGCCGCCGTACGCAAGGTGCTCACCGACGCCGTGGCCGCCGCCAACACGGCGATCGTGGCGGTCACGGACCCCGACTCGCCCAATCCCGCGTCGGCCACCTTCACGGCAGCCGTGCTCGAGGGACGCCGGATCACCTGGGCCAACATCGGCGACTCCCGCTCCTACTGGCTGCCCGACGCCGGCACGCCGGTCCAGCTCACCGTCGACGACTCGGTCGCCCAGGCCCAGATCGCCGCCGGCGTGGCCCGTGAGGTCGCCGAGACCGGGCCGCAGGCCCACGCGATCACGAAGTGGCTGGGCCGCGACTCCGAGGACCAGAAACCGACCGTCGGCTCGCTGGAGGTCGCCGAGAGCGGCTGGCTGCTCGCCTGCTCCGACGGGCTGTGGAACTACGCGTCCGAGCCGGACGCGCTCGCCGCGCAGGTCCGCGCCGCCGACACGCTCGACCCCGCCGCGCTCGCGGTCGCGCTCGTCGCGTTCGCGAACGGCGCCGGCGGGCACGACAACATCACCGCCGCCCTCGCCCGCGTCGACGTGACCGGCCTCGGGCAGAATGACCAGACGCCGACCCCAGGAGGAGAGCCGAGCGATGGCTGAGTTCAACGCCGCCGTCTACCAGAACGAGTTCCTGCCCGATGGCGGGACCGACGTCAACGCGATCGTCACGATCACCTGCCAGGGAGCCGGGACGGCGGGACAGTCCGGAGCAGGCAGTGCCGGCGAGATCATCATCGTCGACACGTCGGGCTCGATGGGCCCGGCCACCATGGCCGCCGCGAAGGAGGGTGCGCAGGCCGCGCTCGCCGAGATCGTCGACGGCACCTACTTCGCCGTGATCGCCGGCGCCGACCGGGCGATGCTCGCCTACCCGCCGGTCTCCAAGGGCCCGGGCATGGTCCAGATGGACGCGCGCGCCCGGCACGAGGCGTCCTCCGCGATCGACAGGTTCGTCGGCAGCGGGGGTACGGCGATCAGCACCTGGCTCGACCTCGCCGGCCAGCTCTTCGCGTCGGTCAGCGCCGTCACCCAGCGCCACGTCCTGCTGCTCACCGACGGGGAGAACCGCGAGCGACCCGGCCGTCTCGACGAGGCGATCAACCGGGCGACCGGCTACTTCCAGGCCGACTGTCGTGGCGCCGGCACCGACTGGCAGGTCGCCGAGATCCGCCGGATCGCGCAGGCGCTGCTCGGCACGGTCGACATCATCCCGAGCCCCGCCGAGATGAAGGCCCAGTTCCAGGAGATCATGCGCAACGCGATGGCCCGCGGCGTCGCCGACGCGTCGCTGCGGGTGTGGACTCCCCAGGGCGCCGAGGTGCTCTTCGTGCGCCAGGTCTCGCCCACCGTCGAGGACCTCACCAACCGTCGGACGCCGGTCAACCCGCTCACGGGCGACTACCCGACCGGCGCGTGGTCCGACGAGTCCCGCGACTACCACGTCGCGGTGCGCGTGCCGGCCAAGGCGATCGGACAGGAGCAGCTCGCCGCCCGCGTCCAGCTCGCCCTGGGCGCCGACGTCGTCACCCAGGGGCTGGTGAAGGCGACCTGGTCCAACAACTCCGAGCTCACCACCCGGATCGACCAGCAGGTCGCGCACTACACCGGTCAGGCCGAGCTCGCCCAGGTGATCCAGGAGGGCCTGGCGGCCAAGGCCGCCGGCGACGAGGCGACCGCGACCACCAAGCTGGGCCGCGCCGTCCAGCTCGCCGCCGAGACCGGCAACGACGAGGCCACCTCCAAGCTGCGCAAGGTCGTCGACGTCGACAACGAGGAGACCGGCACCGTCCGGCTCAAGCGGGCGGTCGAGAAGGCCGACGAGATGGCCCTCGACACCGCGTCGACCAAGACCACGCGGATCCGCAAGGAGCCGACGACATGAGCACCTGCCCGTCCGGGCACGAGTCGGCCTCGGACGACTACTGCGACGTCTGCGGCCTGCCGATCCCGGCCGGTGGCGGCACGCCGGCCACGGACGGCTCCGCCGCTGCCTCGGGGGCGGCCGACGCACCGGCCGCCGAGCCCGCGGCGGCCCCGGCGGCCCAGGCCGCTCCGGCGACCGCGGAGTGCCCCAACTGCCAGGCGACCAACCCGCCCAACGCGCTGTTCTGTGAGGCTTGCGGCTACGACTTCACCACCGGCTCGATGCCGCGCCCGGTCACGCCCTCGGTGCTCGACCTGGGTGTCCCGGCGGGCACCGACGACGCCGGCACGGCAGATGCCCGACGTCCCGACGTCGCCACGCCGGCCGCCGAGGTGTCCCTCGCCCCGCCGTTGGCCGATGCCTGGGTCGCCGAGGTCTGGATCGACCCGGACTGGTACGCCGACCAGGAGTCGACCGATCCGCTGCCGTCCGCCGGCGTGCCCACCGTCGTACCCCTCAAGACGACGTCGATCCTGGTCGGCCGCACCTCCCGCAGCCGCGGCATCCACCCCGACATCGACCTCGGGTCCGACAACGGCATCAGCCGGCGCCACTGCCAGCTGACCACCGACGGCAGTCGTTGGTGGGTCGAGGACCTCGGCTCGTCCAACGGCACCTACCTCGGCTCCGCCGTCGGTGGGCTGCCCACCGACCCGGTGCCCGTGGGAGAGAAGCGCGAGATCGCGCCGGACGCACGGGTCTACCTCGGCGCGTGGACCAGGATCGTGATCCGGAGGGCGCAGCCGAGCGAGGTCTGAGCTCAGCGGCGCGTAGCGATCAGCGCGGACGCGTCGGCGGCGACCATCACCTCGACCGTGGTGAACCGCTCGTCGGTCAGCCACTCCTCACGCAGGGTGTCGACCCGGCCGGACGTGATCGGCGGCCACATCTCGCACGGCACGAAGTCGTCGAGCACCACGATGCCGCCCGGCTCGACGAGGTCGGCGATCTTGTCGACGGCGACGGCCGACGGGTCGCCGGAGTCGAGGAAGAGCAGCGAGAACGGACCCTTGTCCATGAGGGTGGACCAGTCCGCCTCGAGTACGTCGACCAGCGGGTCGTCATCGAAGGTCTCGATCGCGGCGGCGGCGAGCTTCGGGTTCAGCTCCGCGGTGAGGATCCTGGCCTTGTCGTTGCGGACGCCGGAGCGCAACCACGCGGTGCCGACACCGCAGCCGGTGCCGAACTCGGCCATCGTGCCCTCGCGGGTCGCGGCGAGGGCGGCGAGCAGCCGCCCGGTCTCGTTGCGGCAGAACGACACGTAGCCGGCACGACGGGATGCGTCGAAAGCGCGGTGGACCACGTCGGGCAGCTCGGGAGGCGCGCTCATGCCCCGAGTGTCACCCGTCGGGTCAAGGGCCGGACGACGGGTCTCGACATGCGACACGACCGCATCGTGGACGGAAGTCGAGACAGCGGCCGCGCCGCGGCGTAGAGTCTCTTCCATCATGCGGAGCGCCCTTCTCGTAATCGTGCGCCGCGGCGAGGCCTGAGAGAGGCCACCTCGCCGCGGTGACTGCGGCGATCCCCTGATTCCGCGCGGGCCCCTCGGACCACCACCCCGGCCCGCCGCAGATCGTCTCGACGGGTCCCGTCACACGGAGACCAGCCATGTCCAGCACCGCCACCAGCGTCCGTCGTACCAATCCGACCGGGTACGCCACCTTGACCGCCGACGACTCGGAGTGGGGTCCTGCGCGCCACGACCCGGAGCAGCCCTCGCACCGAGAGGCGCCGGGCTTCTTGCGGACTGACCTGCGAGACGGCGACGAAGCCCGACCCGACGACAACTAGGTTTTGCCCCATGACCGACTCCTCCGCTGCAGCCCCCGTCACCACCGGCCAGGTCGCGCTCGGCGTCATCCCCGGCGACGGGATCGGGCCCGAGGTGACCGCCGAGGCCCTCAAGGTGCTCGAGGTCGCCGCACCGGCGGACCTGAAGTTCGCGCAGACCCAGTACGACCTCGGCGCCGAGCGCTACCTGCGCACCGGCGAGGTGCTGCCGGACAGTGTGCTGGAGGAGATCCGCGACCAGGACGCCCTGCTGCTCGGCGCGGTCGGCGGCAAGCCCAACGACCCGAACCTGCCCCCGGGCATCCTCGAGCGCGGCCTGCTGCTCAAGCTCCGCTTCGAGCTCGACCACTACGTCAACCTGCGCCCCTCGCGCATCTACCCGGGCTCGGTGTCGCCGCTGTCCGACGAGGTGCTGGGCAAGGGCGAGGTCGACTTCGTCGTCGTGCGCGAGGGCACCGAGGGGCCCTACACCGGCAACGGCGGCGCGCTGCGCGTCGGTACGCCGGCCGAGGTCGCCACCGAGGTCTCGGTCAACACCGCCTACGGCGTCGAGCGGGTCGTCCGTGACGCCTTCGAGCGGGCCAGCAAGCGTCCCCGCAAGAAGCTCACCCTGGTCCACAAGACCAATGTGCTCGTCCATGCCGGCCAGGTCTGGTGGCGCCTGTTCCAGCAGGTGGCCGAGGAGTACCCGGACGTCACCACTGACTACAGCCACATCGACGCGGTGATGATCTACCTGACGACCGACCCGCAGCGCTTCGACGTCATCGTGACCGACAACCTGTTCGGCGACATCGTGACCGACCTCGCCGCCGCCATCAGCGGTGGCATCGGGCTCGCGGCCTCCGGCAACGTCAACCCGGACCGGACCGCGCCCTCCATGTTCGAGCCCGTGCACGGCTCGGCCCCCGACATCGCCGGTCAGCTCATCGCCGACCCGACCGCCGCGATCCTGTCCGGCGCACTCCTGCTCGACCACCTCGGTCACCCCGAGGCGGCGGCGAAGGTCGAGGCGGCGGTGCTCGCCGACCTCGAGGCGCGCGACCCGGGCCAGCAGCGGAGCACGCCCGAGGTGGGCGACGCGATCGCCGCGCGAGTAGCCGGGTAGTCGCTTCGCGACCCGGTCGCTGAGCGACCGGAAGGAGCTCGCTTCGCTCGCCGCTCCTTCATTCCGGAGAACCAGGCTCGCTTCGCTCGCGGTTCCCCGGGCTCGGCTCGCAAGCTCGCCGAGCGGCCGACTGTCGACCCGCGTTAACGAGGACTAACCTGATGACCATGCAGATCACGACCACGCTGTCCGCGAACCCCACGGACGACGCCCGCCTGGCGGAGATCCTGGCCAACCCCGGCTTCGGCACGCACTTCTCCGACCACATGCTCACCGTCGAGTGGACGCCGGAGCAGGGGTGGCACGACGCGCGCATCACGCCGTACGGACCGATCACCCTCGACCCCGCGGCGGCCGTCCTGCACTACGCGCAGGAGACCTTCGAGGGCATGAAGGCCTACCGCCACGACGACGACTCGCTGTGGCTCTTCCGGCCCGAGGCCAACGCCGAGCGGATGGCACGGTCCAGCCACCGGCTGGCGCTGCCCGTGCTGGAGGTCCCCGACTTCATCCAGGCCGTCGAGGAGCTGGTGAAGGTCGACGCGCGCTTCGTCCCGGGCAACGCCGACGGCGGCGAGCAGAGTCTCTACCTGCGCCCGTTCATGTTCGCCTCGGAGAAGTTCCTCGGCGTCCGACCGGCCCAGCACGTCACCTTCATGGTGATCGCCAGCCCGGCCGGCGCGTACTTCAAGGGCGGCATCAAGCCGATCACGCTGTGGCTGACCGAGGAGTACACCCGCGCCGGTCGCGGCGGGATGGGCGCGGCCAAGACGGGCGGCAACTACGCCTCGTCCCTCGTCGCCCAGCAGGAGGCCTCCGCCGAGGGTTGTGACCAGGTGGTCTTCCTCGACGCCCAGGAGGGCAGGTACGTCGAGGAGCTCGGCGGGATGAACATGTACTTCGTCTTCGACGACGGCTCCATCGTCACCCCGGAGACCGGCACCATCCTCGAGGGCATCACCCGCTCCTCGATCATCGAGCTCGCCGGCAAGATGGGCCACCAGGTCACCGAGCGGCGATTCGGCATCGACGAGTGGCGCGACGGCGTCGCCAGCGGCCGGATCACCGAGATCTTCGCCTGCGGCACCGCCGCGGTGGTCACCCCGGTCGGTTCGCTGAAGTATGCCGGCGGCGAGACTCCCGCCCCGGCCGGCCAGGACCTCACCATGCGGATCCGCGAGGCGCTCGTCGACGTCCAGCTCGGCCGCGCCGAGGACACCTTCGGCTGGATGCACCGCGTCTCCTGAGTCCAGGTGAAGCACCCGGGACCTAGGTCCCGGGTGCTTCACATGGCACCGCAAGCCGGGGCAGGATGGCCCCATGACTTGGTGGAGGGTCTCGGGGACCGCCGTCGTCGGATCACTGCTGCTGCTCGCGGGAGGACTGGTCACGCCCGCCGCGGCGATGACCGACACCTGGGCCGCCTGGACCGCGCCCACGGGGGCATCGAACGCCTACACCGCGACCATGCGGCAGCAGGCGACGGGCTTCCCGGAGGCGACGATGGCCAGCGACTCGCGGGCCAACGTCCAGCTCCCGTCGGGTGCCTCGACGTTCCTCGGGGCGAGCACCGCACCGGGCGCGAAGTACGGATCCAGCAAGGACCAGCCCTACGTCGTGCTGCGGCCGAAGGCGGACACGGCCACGATGCCGTCCACCACGACGTACTCCTTCGAGAACCCGACACCCGAGACCGGCTGGGCCTTCGTGCTCGGTGACATCGACGCCGACGCGGTACGGGTGAGCGCGACCGATGCCGCCGGCGAGCCGGTGCCGGCGGCGCGGGTCGACACGTGGTTCCAGGGGAGGTTCAACCACGCGGGCGGCACGGACCTGCCCACCTGGGACAGTGGCTCGAGCACGCTGACCGGCAACGCCGGAGCGATCGACACCGACGGCGCGTCCGGCTGGTTCGAGCCCGATCTGCCGCTGACCAGCCTCACCTTCACGTTCACGCGGCGCGCGGGCTTCCCCGTCTACCAGACCTGGTTCGTCAGCCGGGCCCGCCCGATCGGCGGCACCGTCGCGGTGACCTCCGGGACCTGTCCGGTCCAGGACAGCATGCTGACCCTCGTGTCGCCGTACGGCGAGGAGCTGGCCACGACCCGGCCGGCACCCGACGGCAGCTACTCCTTCGGAGAGTTCGCCACCCAGTCGGGCTACACCGTGCTGCTCGACGCCCCGGACACGTGCGCGGTCGTCGGTCCGGTCCAGCGTGCGGTGTCCAACGTCGGCAACGACGGCGACCCTCCGTCGCGGGCGGACTTCGACCTGCGCGAGATCATCCCCTACCCGATCAGCGGCACGGTCCGCGATGACGACGACAACCCGGTCGCCGGCGTCCAGGTCACCCTGACCCGACCTGGCGGCGGCACCGTCACCACCACGACCACCGCGGACGGCGGCTACCTCTTCGACGACAACCTGGTCGGCGACGACTACAGCATCGCGATCGGCGTGCCCGACGGCTATGCACCCGGGCCCGCCGGCACGACCCGCACCGGCGTCGACGTCGTCGACGCGGCCGTCACCGGCCAGGACTTCGTCGTGGTCGCCCTGCCGTCGATCGCGGGCACCGTCACCGGTGGCGGGCACGGCCTGGGCGGCGTCCAGGTGACGATCACGCCGTCCGGCGGCGGGGCGCCCGTCACGGCGGTCACCGGCGGCGACGGCCGCTACGTCGTCCCCGGCCTGGTGCCGGGCGACTACACGATCACGATCGAGGCACGCCCCGGCTACACCGGTACGACGACGCGGTCGGTCACCGTCGCCACCGACGATGTCGTCGGTCAGGACTTCGCCCTGGGTCGGCCCGGTGCCGTCGGCGGCCAGGTCACGCAGCAGGGGAGCGGAGCGCCCCGGGCGGGCGTCACGGTCACGGTGGACGGCCCGGGCGGTGCCCGCACGCTGGCCACCGACGCCGAGGGCGGCTACTACACCGACGGCCTCGCCCCGGGCAGCTACACGATCCGGGTCACCGCTCCCGACGGCAGCGACATCGTGGGCGTGGCCCAGCGCACCGTGACGATCACCGCGGCCGGGGAGATCGTCGGCGGACAGGACTTCGTGCTCGCGGCTCAGCCGCCCGTGACACCCACCCCGACACCCACCCCGACGTCGCAGCCTGCGGGCGACGGCGGGTCGGGCGGATCCGGGTCGGGCGGATCCGGGTCGGGCGGCGGCAGCGGTGCGGCCCTGCCCGACACGGGCGGACCGGACCTGGTGTGGCTGGCCGTCGGCGGCACGATGCTGGTGGCGGGCCTCGGCCTGCTCGCCCGGTCCCGTCGGCGCCCCGTCGGCTGACGACCCATACTGGCTCCATGGCGCACCCGATCGTGTTCAGCGACGACGATCCGGGGCTCCGCGAGCTCCGGGAGATCTGCCTGGCCCTACCCGGCGCCGAGGAGCGGATCAGCCACGGCCGGCCGACCTTCCGGGCCGGCAAGATCTTCGCGGCCTTCGGCGGCTCGGAGAAGCTGAGCCCCGGCAACCACCGGATGGTGCCGAGCGCCTTCATCTTCACCCCCGACGGCGTCGACCTGCCGGCCATCGACGAGGACGCCCGGTTCTTCGTGCCCGCCTACTACGGACCGTACGGCGGCCGCGCGATCGATCTCGCCGATCCGGGCGTCGACTGGGCGGAGATCGCCGAGCTCGTCGACGCGTCGTACCGGCGCGTCGCCCCGAAGCGCCTGATCGCCGAGCTCGACGCTCGCGGGTAGCCTCGCGGTGTGACGATCCGGCCCGAGAGCAGTGCGCCCACCCAGGTGGGGCGCTACGCGCTGCTGACCAGGCTCGGCGAGGGCGGGATGGGCATCGTCCACCTCGCCCAGGGCCCGGACGGGCAGCGCGTAGCGCTCAAGGTGCTGCGCCCGCAGGTCGTCGGCGACCAGGAGGCGCGGCACCGGCTCGCCCGTGAGGTCGGCTCGCTGACCCGGGTGCGCAGCCCCTGGGTGGCGGAGATGCTCGACGCCGACCCGTGGGCCGAGGTGCCCTATGTCGTCACCCGGTACGTGCCGGGGCTCTCGCTGCACGGCCATGTCGCGGCCGAGGGCCCGATCGCCGGACGCGACCTGCTCTGGCTGGCGGGCTGCCTCGCGGAGGGCCTGGCCGCGGTCCACGGCGCCGGCGTCCTGCACCGCGACGTCAAGCCGGGCAACGTCTTGATGGAGGGCCGCACCCCGATCCTCATCGACTTCGGGCTCGCCCGGGTCGCCGACGACATCCGGCTCACCCAGACCGGCTGGCTGCTCGGCACCCCGGGCTATCTCGCCCCCGAGATCCTGTACGGCGACGAGGCGACTCCCGCCGCCGACGTGCATGCCTGGGCCGCGACCGTCGCGTACGCCGCGAGCGGCCGGGCGCCGTACGGCCGCGGTCCGGCGATGGCCGTGATGGATCGCACCCGCCGCGGCCAGCACGACCTCACCGGCATCGAGAGCCCCCTGGCCGAGGTCCTCGCCGCCGCCCTGGATCCCGAGCCGCTCGAGCGACCGCTGCTCGAGGAGCTGCTGGCCTGGCTGCGCCCCCTCAGCACCCGACCCGAGCTGCCTCCCGTCCCGCCCCCGAGCGCGCGCGTCCCCCCGTCCCCGGTGGTGGACGACGTCACCCTGCCGCTCGCGCTGGCCGGGCAGGGGAGCGGCCCGGTCGCTCCCGGTCCGGTGACGCCTCCCACCGTGCCGGACCCGGCCGCGCCCGGCACCCGGGCACTGCCGACCGAGGTCGGCCCGCCGACCTCGCTGCCACCGATGCCCGCTCCGCCGCTCCAGTCGGTGCCTCCGCTCCCTCCGCTGCCCCCGCCGCCCGCCGCGGCGATGACCCGGATGGAGGAGCAGTTCGACCAGGAATGGGATCCCGAGCACCCCTTCGCCCCGCAGCCGCGCCCCCCGCTCGCCGAGCGGATCCGGCGCTGGGTCGCCGTGGGCCTCGGCGCCGTGGCACTCGGGGCGGGCTTCGCGGCGGCGCCGTGGGTCGCGACCGCGGTGGTCGTGCTCGCGGTCTGGCTGCTGCGCGCCGGGTCCCTGGCGACCTCGGCGGTCGCCGACCGGCGCACCGTCCGGGGCGCGAAGTGGTACGACGGCCTGCGCTGGCTCACCACCAGTCCCTGGCACCTGATCCGCGGTGTGACCGGCACCGTCGTGCTGGTCACCTGGAGCGCCGGGCTGGGCGTCGCGGCCGGGCTGCTGGGCTACGCGCTCCAGCTCGACGTCCCGACCACGCTGCTGGCCTGCGGCGCGACCCTCGGTCTCGCGCTGTGGTCGGGGCCGGGGAGCACCCGCTTCCGCCTGCCGATCTCGCGGGTCCTCGACCCCCTGGCCCGCCGCCCGGTGCCGTGGCTGCTGGCCTGCGCGGTGCTGCTGGCGGTGGCCGGTGGCCTGGGCGCGCTCGCCGCGGGCAACGGGGTCAGCTGGACGCCCTGGTCCAGCGGGCCGTTCGGACTCTGAGACGTGCGTCTCGCCATCCGTGGCAGACTAGGGCGCGTGACCACGCTCACCACCATCATTACCTAGCGCGTCTGACCCGTCAGACGCGCCAGCCTCCTGTGCTCCGGGAGGCTTTTGTTTTGCCCGGACCCATCACGCGAGAGATCCCGATGACCCAGCAGCGCGACCTCCCCCTGGACCTGCACGGCTCCTTCCACGTCTACGACACCACCCTGCGCGACGGCATGCAGCAGGAGGGGCTCAACCCCACGGTGGCCGACAAGCTCGCCATCGCGCGGCACCTGGACGGACTGGGCGTGGGGTTCATCGAGGGCGGCTGGCCGGGGGCGAACCCGAAGGACACCGAATTCTTCCGGCGCGCGGCCGAGGAGCTGGACCTCAAGCACGCGCGCCTCACGGCCTTCGGCTCCACGCGGCGCGCCGGCCGGCTGGCCGCCGACGACCCGCAGGTCGCGGCGCTGCGCGACAGCGGTGCGGGTGTCGTGACCCTGGTCGCCAAGTCGCACGTCGGTCACGTCGAGAAGGCGCTGCGGACCACGCCCGAGGAGAACCTCGCGATGATCCGCGACACCGTCGGCCACCTGCGGGCCGAGGGTCAGCAGGTCTTCCTCGACGCCGAGCACTTCTTCGACGGCTACCGCCTCGACCGGTCCTACGCGCTCGAGGTGCTGCGGACGGCGTACGACGCCGGCGCCGAGGTGGTCGCGCTCTGCGACACGAACGGCGGGATGCTGCCGGGGTGGGTCTCCGACGTGGTGCACGACGTGGTCGAGAGTGCCCAGGTCCGGGTCGGCATCCACTGCCACAACGACACCGGTCTGGCCGTCGCCAACACGCTGGCCGCCGTCGACGCCGGCGCGACGCACGTGCAGGGCTGCATCAACGGCTACGGCGAGCGCACCGGCAATGCCGACCTGATCAATGTCGTCGCCAACCTCGAGCTCAAGCTCGACCGCCAGGTGCTCCCGCCGGGCCTGCTGCGTGAGGCGACCCGGATCGCCCACGCGGTCGCGGAGGTCACCAACGTCCCGCCGGCCGCCCGGCAGCCGTACGTCGGTGCGTCGGCCTTCGCCCACAAGGCCGGCCTGCACGCCAGCGCGATCAAGGTCGACCCGGACCTCTACCAGCACATGGATCCGGCGGGTGTCGGCAACGACATGCGACTGCTGGTCTCCGACATGGCCGGTCGCGCGACCATCGAGCTCAAGGGCAGGGAGCTCGGCTTCGATCTGTCCGACAACCCGGAGCTGGTCACCCGGGTCACCGGCCGGGTCAAGGAGCTGGAGTCCCGCGGCTACACCTTCGAGGCGGCGGACGCCTCCTTCGAGCTGCTGCTCGCCGAGGAGGTGGACGGGCAGCGCCCGTCGTACTTCGACGTCGAGAGCTGGCGGGTGATCACCGAGACCCTCACCCACGCTCTAGGAATGACACGGGCGGGCGAGGAGGCCGTCGACGGCGCAGTTTCCGAGGCGACCGTGAAGCTCGCGGCCGCCGGTGTCCGGTACGTCGTGACGGGCGAGGGCAACGGCCCCGTCAACGCCCTGGACCAGGCGCTGCGCTCGGCGATCTCGCAGGCCTACCCGGAGATCGCGCAGTTCGAGCTGATCGACTTCAAGGTCCGCATCCTCGACCAGGGACACGGCACGGACGCGATCACGCGGGTGCTGATCGAGACCACCGACGGGGCCTCGCCGTGGGTGACCGTCGGTGTCGGCGCCAACGTCATCGAGGCCTCGTGGGAGGCGCTCGCCGACAGCCTCACCTACGGTCTGCTGCGTCACCACCGGAGCTGATACCTGCCCTCGGCCCGCACCTGCTGCGGGCGGAGGGCAGGTCGAGCGCCTCACCGGCTGGGTTGTCCACAGGTACGCCGGCATTCACTGGAGCCGAGCGCTCGTCGGTGCCAGCATGCGGCCATGCCACGCCACCTCGACTTCTCCGATCCGGCACTCCAGGTCATCCTGCGCCGCGAGCAGAACGGCGTGGTCGCCCGCGGGCAGCTCCTCGGCCTCGGCGGCACCGATCACGACATCGCCCGGATGACCCGGCGCCGTGAGCTGCGCCAGGTCGAGCCCGGCGTGTACGTCGACCACACCGGTGTCCTGACCAGGCGCCAGCGCGAGTGGGTGGCCCTGTTCGCGTACGCCCCGGCCGCGCTGTCCCACGAGTCCGCGATGCCGGGCGGCGAGCCGCCGATGATCCATGTGTGCGTCGGTCCCGACCGCACCCTGCGCCCGATCGCCGGGGTGGTGGTCCACCGCAGCGCGCATCTGGCGTCCCGGGTCGACTGGCGCCGGCGTCCGCCCCGGATGGTGCCGCCGCACGCGACGATCGACGTGCTGGAGGCCCGGATCCGGGCGGACGACGTCGCGGGCGCGTACGCCGCCCTCACCCGGGCCTGCTTCACCCGCGAGGTCGTGCCCCGCACGCTGCGGGCCGCCCTCGCCGACCGGGTCAAGGTCACCCGCCGCGCCCTCGTCGCCGGCATGATCGACGATCTTGAGCAGGGTGCCTGCTCGGTGCTCGAGCGCGGCTACCTCCATCAGGTCGAACGTGCCCACGGCCTGCCGGGTGGTCGGCGCCAGCACACCAGCCACGCCACGGGGAGCCGGACCGAGCAGGACCTCCGGATCGAGGAGTTCGGCGTCGTGGTCGAGCTCGACGGCCGCGCGTACCACGACGGTGCCCGAGCCCGCGACAACGACGCCCGGCGCGATCTGGCGGAGGTCGCGGCCAGCGACGCCATCACCCTCCGGGTCACCTACGGCCTGGTGTTCGACGATCCGTGCCGGACCGCGCTCTGGGTCGCCCGGGTGCTCCAGCGCCGGGGCTGGACCGGAGCGCTCCGGCGCTGCCCCCGCTGTCCGGGGAAGGGCGCCTGACCTGCCCTCGGCCCGCACCAGGTGCGGGCTGAGGGCAGGTGACGGTCACACCACGCGGCGGACCAGGTCGGCCCACCCGGCGAGGACCTGCTCCTCGCTCATCCCGCCGTGGTCGATCTGCTGGCGCAGCACCGGCACGCCGAGCGGGGCGACCAGAGCGGTCGCGAGGTAGGCCAGGTCACCCTGGACGCCGAGCTGCGCGAGCAGCATCCGCACGTGCAGCGACACGAAGCCGAGCACGGCGTAGTTCTCACCCCAGGTGCTGCCCGCCGCTTCGATCAGCGTGGCCTGCTCACGGTGGTGGCGCAGCCGGGAGGCACCGAAGGCGAGCAGCCGCTCCATCGGCGGCGCGCCCGGACCGAGCGGCGCCGGGCCGCTGATCACGCTCGCCTGCCACTCCTCCTCCCGGTGGTTGAGGAGCGAGGCCATCAGCCCCTCGCGGCTTCCGAAGCGACGGAACACGGTGCCCTTGCCGACGCCGGCCCGGGCCGCGACGGCGTCGGTGGTGAGGTCGTCCACGCCGCAGCGCTCGATCAGCTCCGCGGCCGCCCGGAGCAGCGCCTCCCGGTTGCGCGCCGCGTCGGCGCGCACGGCGGGCGCGGCCGTCAGCAGCGGGAGGTTCTTGGACATGGTGCGCCCAGCGTAGGAGGCGCCACCGACCCTGGACGACGAAAACTGTCGCGAGCGCGGGGAATGAAAGCGGACCACAGTCCGTTTCGCCTCTCATGACTGACATCCAGAACACCCACGTCG
Source organism: Nocardioides carbamazepini (assembly GCF_024614185.1). Taxonomy (GTDB): domain Bacteria; phylum Actinomycetota; class Actinomycetes; order Propionibacteriales; family Nocardioidaceae; genus Nocardioides; species Nocardioides carbamazepini. The sequence goes on along the minus strand of NZ_JAHTLF010000013.1, from coordinate 348,278 downwards.
CCGTGCTCGTCGGAAGCCTCCGGGCCGGCTCCGTCAACCGCAAGATCGCCGAGATCCTGCGCGACGAGGCGCCCGCCGGAGTCACGCTCGACATCGTCGACGGCCTCGACCAGATCCCGTTCTACAACGAGGACATCGACGGCGCGGACGCTCCCGCGACCGCGGTCGCCCTGCGCGACCGGGTCGCCTCGGCCGACCGGGTGCTGGCGGTGACCCCCGAGTACAACGGCACCATGCCGGCCGTCCTCAACAACGCCATCGACTGGCTGTCCCGCCCGTACGGCGCCGGCGCGATCGTCGGCAAGCCGTTCGGCGTCCTCGGCGCCACCCCGACGCCGTACGGCGGCAAGTGGGCCCACGGCGACACCGCCCGCTCCGCCGGCATCGCCGGCGCGGTCGTGGTGGAGGACGTCACGGTCTCGCAGTCCGCGATCGACGTCGACCCCACCACCGACGCCGAGGTCCGCGCCAAGCTGTTCGCCGCCCTCGCCCGCCTCGCCGAGTTCACCCCCACCGTCACCGCCGCCTGAGGCGGGCTAGCCTCGGGGCGTGGCCGAACTCCACGACCTGACCGCCCTGGAGCAGGGGGCGCTGATCCGCACCGGTGAGATCAGCCCCGTCGAGCTCACCGAGCACTACCTCGAACGCGCCGTGCGTCTCCCTCGGGAGTACGTCGACGGCGCGTTCGTCTTCCGCGACCCGGATGCCGCGCGGCAGCGGGCACGGGAGGTCTCGGCCGTCGGGCCGGTGGGGGAGGGCGCGTCGCCGCTGGCCGGCGTACCGACCGCCATCAAGGACCTGAACCTGACCCGCGGCGTCCCCACCGCCTTCGGGTCGTCGGCGTTCGCCGGCTATGTCCCCGAGGTCTCCGACGGCGTCACCCTCGCGATCGAGGACGCGGGGATGATCAGCCTGGGGAAGACCAGCACGCCGGAGTTCGGCTCGCCCTGCTACACCGAGCCGGAGGGACGTCCGCCGGCGGTCACGCCCTGGGACACCACCCGGATGGCGGGCGGCTCGTCAGGCGGGGCGGCCGCGGCGGTCGCCGCCGGGCTGATCCCGGTCGCCCAGGGCTCCGACGGTGGCGGCTCGATCCGGATCCCCGCGTCCTGCTGCGGCCTGGTCGGGCTCAAGCCGACCCGCGGCCGGATCAGCGGGTTCCCCATGTACGGCGACCCGGTCGGCCTCGCGGTCGCGGGCCCGATCGCCCGCAGCGTGGCCGACGCCGCCGCGCTGCTCGACGTGCTCGCCGGCCGCCGCGCGGGCGACCCCGCCTGGGCGCCGGACCCGTCCGGCACGTTCCTGTCCGCGGCGGGCCGCGAGCCCGGCCGGCTGCGCATCGCCTGCTTCGACACGCCGGTGATCGCGGACGTCGACGTGCATCCCGACGTCCAGCGCGCGTACGACGCCACGACCCGTCTGCTCGCGTCACTCGGCCACGCGGTCGAGGACGTGCCCGTCCCGCTGCCGCCGGAGGCCGTGGGCGTCTTCGAGACCTGCTGGGCGGTCCTGACCGCGCTGTCCACGGTGCCGCTGGATCCCGCGCAGCGCCAGCAGCTCCGGCCGCTCACCCGCTGGCTGGGCGAGCGCGGCGAGGCCGTGTCGGGACCGGAGTTCGGTCTGGCGATCGGAGCGATGCGCCGCTACGCGGCAGATGCGCTGGTCGCGCTGGCGCCGTACGACATCGTGCTCACGCCGACGCTCGCCACCCCGCCGCTCCTCGTCGGGGCGCTGCGCGACGACGCGGACCCGGCTGCCGACTTCGAGGCCCAGAAGCGGTTCACCCCGTGGACCTCGGCGTGGAACGTCACCGGCATGCCGGCCATCTCGCTACCGCTCCACCAGAGCCCCGAGGGCCTTCCGATCGGCATGATGCTCGCCGCCCGCCCCGCCGAGGAGGAGCTGCTCCTCTCCCTCGCCGCCCAGGTCGAGGCCGCCGCCCCGTGGCACGACCGCCGACCGCCGCTCTGGTGACGTTCAGGCGAACCAGGTGGGGGCGGCGGTGCGGAAGTCGCCCGGAGCGAGCGAGCCCGCGCCGTCGGGAAGGACCGCGAGGACCGGTACGCCGGTGACGCGGGGGAGGTCCGTGCGGTTGCAGGTCTCGGCGACGCCCGGAGTCTCCGGCCAGGAGCCGATGACCAGGCCGGCCGGCTCGATCTGGACAGCGCGCAGCGCGGTGACGGTGAGCTCGGTGTGGTTGAGGGTGCCGAGACCCGCACGGCACACGATGACCACCTCCACCGGGGATCCGTGCGGGCCGCGCAGGGCGAACGTCAGGTCGCGGGCGAGGTCGAGGAGCGTGCCGCCCTCGCCGTCGAGGCGCACCAGCAGCCCCCCGGCGCCCTCGACGATCACGAGGTCGTACGCCGGCAGCAGCTTGCGGATCCGGGCGACGTGCTCGCGCACGGGCGGGATCGCCACGCCCTGACGGCGGGCGGCCGTGTCGGGGGCGAGCGGCTCGTCGAGCGTCACGAGCTCGAGCACGTCCACGCCGGTCAGCGTGGCGACGGTCGCGGCGTCGTGGGGATCCGGATCGGCGCCGCCGACGCCGGTCTGCACCGGCTTCACGACGAGCACCCGCTCGCCGGCGGCGCGTGCGCGGGCGGCGAGGGCGGCGGTGGCGATCGTCTTGCCGACCCCGGTGTCCGTCCCGGTCACCACGGTCACGCGCGGCGCGGCGGCGGTCACTGGTGCTCCTTCACGAGGGCGTCGAGGACCTCGACCGCGCGAGCCCAGTCGTCGTCGGAGACGCCGGCGGTGACCGTGATCCGCAGCCGCGAGATGCCGTCGGGGACCGACGGCGGGCGGAAGCAGCCGACGCGCAGCCCGGCCTCCAGGGCCGCGGCCTGGGCGGCGACCGCCGCCCGGGGCGACGACATCGGGACGGAGAGGACCGCTCCGGCCGGGGCGACGACGCCGAGGGTGTCGGCCAGCGCGGCGACCCGATGCCGCACGAGGGCGCCCAGCCCGGGACGTTCGCGGATCGCCCGCAGCGCGGCGAGGGCTCCCGCCGTCGGGGCCGGCGCGAGTCCGGTGTCGAAGATGAACGGCCGGGCCCGGTTGACCAGGTGCTCGCGCAGCGCGACCGGGCCGAGGACGGCGCCGCCCTGCGCGCCCAGCGACTTCGACAGGGTCGCCGTCACCACGACGTGGGGGAGGCCGGCGAGTCCCGAGTTCGCGACCAGTCCCGGTCCGTGCACGCCCACGCCGTGTGCCTCGTCGACGACCAGCAGCGCGTCGTACTCCGCGCAGAGCGCGGCCAGCTCGACGAGTGGCGCCGCGTCGCCGAGCACGGAGTAGACCGACTCGACCAGGACCATCGCCCGCTCGTCGGCGGCCGCCGCCGCGACCAGGCCGGAGCGCACGGCCTCGACGTCGCTGTGGGGCATGACGCTCAGCCGCGCCCGCGAGAGCCGGACGGCGTCGACCAGGGACGCATGGATGTGGGCGTCCGACAGCACGCGGGTCGTGCGGTCGGCGAGGGCGGTCACGACAGCGAGATTCGCGTGGTAGCCGGTCGAGAGCACCAGCGCCGCAGGCTGCCGGAGGTACGCCGCCAGCTCGGTCTCGAGCTCGTCGTGGAGCGTCAACGTGCCGGTGACCAGGCGCGACGCACTCGCGCTCGAGCCCCAGCGCAACGCGGCCTCGGCGGCCGCCCGCCGGACCGTGGCGTCCCGCGCCAGCCCGAGGTAGTCGTTGCCCGCGAGATCGATCGTCGTGTCGTCGACGGTGCGCGAACGCAGCCGGCGGGTCAGCCCCGCGGCCTCCCGCGCCGCCGCCTCGTCGGCCAGCCAGCTCTCCCAGGTGGTGCTCATCCGGCGCTCACCGCCGCGCCCATGCCGGCGACCAGCCGGTCGAGCGCATCGGCTCCCGCGACGTAGGGCGGCATCGCGTAGACCAGGTCGCGGAAGGGCCGCAGCCACACCCCCGCGGCCAGCGCGGCCTCGGTGGCCGCGACGACGTCGACGTCGTGGTCGAGCTTGACCACGCCCACCGCGCCGATGGTCCGGACGTCGACCACCCCCGGCGCCGAGCGCAACGGGGCGAGCCCCGAGGCCAGCCGCTCGCCGATCGCGCCGACCCGCCCCGTCCAGTCGCCGGAGAGCAGCAGGTCGATCGACGCGCTGGCCACCGCGCACGCGAGCGGGTTGCCCATGAAGGTCGGTCCGTGCATGAGGACGCCGGACTCGCTCGCCGAGATCCCGCGCGCCACCTCGTCGGTGGTCAGCACGGCCGCCAGGGTGAGGTACCCACCGGTCAGCGCCTTGCCCAGGCACAGGACGTCCGGCGTGACCAGCTCGCTGGCGAACAGGTGCCCGGTGCGGCCGAAGCCGGTCGCGATCTCGTCGAACACCAGGAGCAGCCCGTGCTCGTCGGCGATCTCGCGGAGGACCCGTAGGCACGCCACCGGGTAGGGCCACATCCCGCCCGCACCCTGGAGCAGCGGTTCCACGACGATGCCCGCGAGCTCGGGTGCGTGCCGCGCGGCGAGCGCGTGCAGCGCGGCCGCCCAGGAGGCGATGTCGGCCGCGTCCGCGTCGTGCGCCGGCGGCCGGGGGCCGAAGACCTGGTCGGGCAGCAGGCCCGCCCACATCGCGTGCATCCCACCGACCGGGTCGGTGACGGACATGCAGTCGAAGGTGTCGCCGTGGTAGCCGCCGAGGACGGTGAGCATCCGCGTGCGCTCGGGGCGTCCGCGCCCGCGCTGGCACTGGAGCACCATCTTCAGGGCGACCTCGACGGACACCGAGCCGGAGTCGGCGAGGAAGACCCTCTTCAGCGGCTCCGGGGTGATCGAGACCAGTCGCCGGCCCAGCTCCACGGCCGGCTCGTGGGTGAGACCGCCGAACATCACGTGGCTGAACCGTGCCGCCTGCTCGACGAGGGCCGAGTCGAGGGCCGGGTGCCGGTAGCCGTGGATCGCCGACCACCACGACGACATCGCGTCGACCACCCAGGTGCCGTCGATCTCCAGCTCGCAGCCCCGCGCGCCGGTGACCAGGTGCACCGGCGCCGGCTCGGTCATCGAGGTGTAGGGATGCCAGAGGTGCGCGCGGTCGAAGGCGAGCAGGTCCTGGTCGAGGAGGGCGGTCATGTCAGGCGTTGGCCGCGACCTCGGTGCCGGCGCCGCGCCGCCGGATCGCCGGGTCGTGCTCGACGCTCCCCGCGCCCTCGAGCCCGTCCTCCGCGCCGAGGATCACGAAGCCGTTGTCCCGGATCATCTCGACGTCGGCCTTCGCCTCCTGGCCCTCGGAGGTCAGGTAGTCGCCGAGGAAGATCGAGTTCGCGACCTGCAGCGCCAGTGCCTGCAGCGAGCGCAGGTGCATCTCGCGTCCGCCCGCGATCCGCAGCTCCTTGTCGGGGCACACGAACCGCGCCATGGCGAGGATCTTGAGGCAGCGCGTGGGGGAGAGCTCCCAGGTGTCCTCGAACGGCGTGCCGTCGAACGGCATCAGGAAGTTGACCGGGATCGAGTCGGACTCGAGCGCCTTGAGCGCGAACAGCGCCTCGACCAGCTGCTCGTCGGTCTCGCCGAGCCCGGCGATCAGGCCGGAGCAGGGGGAGAGCCCGGCAGACTTGGCCTTGCCGATGGTGTCCACGCGGTCGTCGTACGTGTGGGTCTGGACGATCGTGTCGTGGTGCGACTCGGCGGTGTTGATGTTGTGGTTGTAGGCGTCGACGCCCGCCTCCTTGAGCCGCTCGGCCTGACCGTCCTTGAGCAGCCCGAGGCACGCACAGACCTCGACCTCGGGGTACTCGTCCTTCAGCGCCTCGGTCATCTCGGCGACCTTCTCGACATCGCGGTTCGACGGGCCGCGGCCCGACGACACCATGCACACCCGGGTCGCGCCGCCGCGCAGGCCGGCGCCCGCCTGCTGGAGGGTCTCGTCCTTGGACAGCCAGGAGTACTTGAGGATCGGCGCGTCCGAGCCGAGTGCCTGCGAGCAGTAGTTGCAGTTCTCGGGGCACAGGCCCGACTTCAGGTTGACCAGGTAGTTGACCTTGACGGTGTTGGCGAAGTACGCCCGGCGCAGCCGCCCGGCCGCGGCGACGACGGACATCAGGTCGGCGTCGGTGGTCCGCAGCACGGCGAGCGCGTCGGCCTCGGTGGCGGCGCCTCCCTCGAGGATGCGGGTGGCCAGCTGGTCGAACTGCACGCTCATGGGTGCTCCCTGGGCAAGGTCTGGACGGGTTCCTGAACAGTGTTCAGGTTGCTTAGGATAGCCCTATTCCCCGGGGTTGGGGAGTCTGGTTCCGAGCCTCAGTCGTCGCCGAGGCCGCGGGCGTGCAAGGCGTCGCCGGTGGCCCGGGCGTGCGCGACGACCCGGATCACCAGGGGCGTCAGGTAGGCCCGCGGGCTGCGCTCGAGACCGCGGGCGCGCGCGGCGTCCCGGGTCTCGCCGGCGATGGCGAGGGTGAGCGGGATGCCGCGGATCATGAGCGAGAAGGCGAGCGCGACCAGCTCCGGGTTGACGCCGAGGCGGCGGAACGGGCCGAGCCACCGGGTGATCGCGTCCACCATCCGCTCGACCGACGTGGTCGTGGTGAAGACCGTCGCGAGGAGGGCGAGGGCGACCAGCGCGCCGACCACGACGAAGGCGTGCTCGGCGCCCCGCTGCCAGGTCTGGTACGCCGCCAGCAGGGTCATCGCGACCAGGACGCCGCGCAGCGCGCGGGCCGCGCGGCCGAGGCGGACGCCGGCGACCACGCAGCCGAGCGCGGCCAGCGCCAGCAGGGCCCCGGTCGTGGGGACGCCGCGGAACGCGACCGCGACGACGCTGAGCACCAGCAGCCCGAGGAGCTTCGCGCCGACGGGCAGCCGGTGGAAGAGTGAGGTGCCCGGCTGGTAGTCCCCGAGCGGGCTCGCGGTCACCGCCGGATCACCGGGCACTCGCGCGGTAGTGGGCGATCACGTCGGCGGGCGCGCCGTCGGCCACCACCGCGCCGTCGTCGACCAGCAGGGCCCGGTCGCAGCGCAGTGCCAGGTCGAGGTCGTGGGTGGCCAGCACCAGCTGCTGGGGGAGCCCGAACAGCAGGTCGCCGATCATCCGGGCGTTGCGCAGGTCGAGCAGCGTGGTGGGCTCGTCGGCGACCAGGACGGTCGGGTCGGTGGCGAGCACGCCCGCGAGGGCGAGCAGCTGCCGCTGGCCGCCGGAGAGCGTGTGCACGCTGCGGTCCGCCAGGTCCTCCAGTCCGTACGACGCCAGCACGGCCCGCGCCGCCTCGGTGCGCTCCTCCCGCGCGCGCACCTGGTGGCGCAGGGAGAGCGCGACGTCCTCGATGACCGTGGGCATCACCAGCTGCGCACTGGGGTCGGTGAAGACGAAGCCGACGCGGCGACGTACCTCACGGCCCTTCTTGGCCACGTCCAGCCCGTCGACCACGATCCGGCCCGTGGTGGGCTCGACCAGGCCGTTGACGAGGCGTGCGAGCGTCGACTTGCCGGACCCGTTGGGGCCGATCAGCGCGACCCGCTGCTCGGTGAGGTCGAGCGTCGTCTCCCGCAGCACGGTGACCTCGGGGACGGGGCCACCGGGCGTCGCAGCCCGGACGACGACCCGGTCGAGCTCGATCCGGCTCACGCCGGTCTCACGCGGACCGGGCGGTGGCCTCGTCGGTGGCCTCGTCGGTGCGCGCCGCGGCGGGACGACGCTCGGCGAGGTCCGGGAAGGCGCGGTGCACGGCGGTGGCGATGAGGGCCATCACGACGTTCTTGGCGATGTCCCCGGGGAAGTAGGCGGCGTCGAAGCTGAACGCCTCCTTGAGGCTGAGGTCCGCACGCCAGGCCAGGTTCAGCGGCCCGAGGGTGTGCACGAACACGAAGCTGCTGAGCAGCCCGCAGGTGAAGACCAGCGTGAACTGCGTGGCGTTCTGGCGGTTGCGGTAGACGAGGTACCCGCACAGTGCGGCGGCGAGCGGGAACGCCACGAGGTACCCGGCGGTCACGCCGCTGTAGTGCGAGATGCCGGAGGCGCCGCCGGAGTAGATCGGCAGCACCAGCCCGGCCACGAGATAGAGGACGACGCACAGGAATCCGCGGAGGGGACCGAGGACCGCGCCGGCGAGGAGCACGCCGAAGGTCTGCAGCGAGTACGGGACGCCGACCCCGGTCTTGATGTCGGGCAGGATGGCGCACACCGCGATGAGCGCGGCGAAGCCGGCGATCAGGGCGACGTCGGTGGTCGGGGTACGGCGGTTCATCGGGTCACTCTCGGGTCCGGGGGAGCGCGGGGCCGCGCAGTTGAACAGTGTTCAGGTTAGGGTGGTCGTGGGACTCCGGTCAACGGGGGTCCACCGACGCGGTCCAGGGGCGAGGGGAGTGGCGGGGTGCGATATCGGCGCACGGACGTGGTCGAGCGCGCGATCGAGGTGCTCGACGAGCACGGCCTCGACGCCTTGTCGATGCGTCGGCTCGCCGGTGACCTCGGCGTCCAGCCCGGTGCGCTCTACCACCACTTCACCAACAAGGACGCCCTGCTCGCCGCCATCGCCGACGAGATCCTCCGTCGCGGTCGCCGGCCCGCCGAGATCATGGCCTGGGACGCCGAGGCGCACCTGCTCTGCCTCGGTCTGCGCGACGCCATGCGCCGCCACCGCGACGGCGCCCTGCTGATCGCCCGGGTCCACCGCTCCGACGCCGAGGCCCTCGAGCAGCCGCTGCGCTCGGCCCTGGCCCGCGCCGGGGCGGACGCCGACCTGGCCCGGGTCGGTGCACGCACCCTGGTCCGTCTCGTGCTCGCCCACGAGGCTGACGACGACGCGGACGTCGCGCTCGGGCTGGGCCTGGTCCTCGACGGGTTGCGGACCCGGCTCGCCTGATCGTCGTACCGGACAGAGACGGTCGTGCCTCGGTGTGGCCGGGCGCCCGCGTGGGTCAACCCGACCTGCTCGGCCAGGTGGAGCCCTGTCCCTCCTGCCAGACGGACCACAGTCCCGCGTACCCACCTCCCGCTGCGACCAGCCCGGCATGTGTTCCGGTCTCCGTGATGCGGCCGTGCTCCAAGACGATGATCCGATCGCAGACCGCTGCCTGCGACAGCCGGTGGGCGATCACGAGCCCGCTCCGCCCGGCGAGGACGGCGAGGACGGCCCGGTCCAGCTGCTCGGCATGGGCGGAGCCGGCCTCGGCGGTCGCTTCGTCGAGGATCGCCAGGTCCGGGTCGGCGAGCAGCACGCGGGCGAGTGCGAGCTGTTGTGCCTGGGCGTCGGTGAGTGGGTGGCCGCCCATGCCGACGACGGTGTCGAGGCCGCCCGGAGTCAGGTCCAGCAGCCCGACCGCGCCGGTGGCGTCGAGCGCTGCGCGGATCTCGCGGTCGGTGGCCTCGGGGGCGGCGAGAGTGAGGTTGTCGCGCACGGTCCCCGCGAACACGTGCACCTCCTGGGTGATCACGGCGACGTGGCCGGGGCGGGCGACGGTGCCGGCGCCGGGCGGGTGGATGCCGGCGATCACGGCGGCGAGCGTGCTCTTCCCGGCTCCGGAGGCGCCGACGACGGCGACGTGCTGGCCGGCGGGCAGGTCCAGGGTGATGTCGTCGAGGACGCGGGGGCCGCCGTCGTACCTGAACGTGACCTCACGGAGCCGGACCGCGGAGCCCGCCCCCGTTGGCGCCTTCGGCTCGCCGGCATCCTGCGGAATCGTGACCACACCGATCATCCGGCTCAGCGACGCGAGGGCCGACTGGAGGGTGTCGATGACGAACAACAGCTGGTTCACCGGGCCGAGCAGACGCAACACGAGCAGCATGGCAGTGGTGGCTCCACCGACACTCGAGGCTCCGTGGTCGATCAGGACGAACCCGACGACGAGGACGGCTGTCAGGCTCAGGAACTCGCCGAGGTTGAGGCGCCCGTTGAGCATGCTCTGCACGGCGCGCGCCCGCAGCGACTGCACCGCGACACCCCAGGAGTCCGTCATCACCGCGCGATGGCGTCGCTCGGCGAGCCCGAATCCGAGCACCGTCGCATAGCCACGCTGGGACTCGAGGATCTGCTGGGCCCGCGCGCTCATGGCCGCCCTCTCGGCGCGGTACACCCGTGGCCCGGTGCGCAGGTACCACCGCATGGCGAGGGCGTAGACGGGCAGGACGACGGCGAAGGCCGCCGCATAGGGCCACTCCACCGCCGCGAGCCCGCCCAGCGAGACCACGATGGTGAACACCGTGACGGTGAGCACCGGGATCACGGCGGGAGCGGCGTCGGCGACGGCGGTGACGTCGTCGCTCGACCGGGAGATCAGGTCTCCGGTGCCGGCTCGCTCCACGAGGTGCTGGGGGAGTGTCAGGGCCCGTCCGACGAGCCGCTCGCGCAGCGTGGCCAAGATGGCGTGGTACGCGCGGGTGGCGAGCACGATCGTCACAGCGGTGCCCGTCGCGCCCAGGACTGCCGAGAGCGCCATGGCTACCGTGACCGTGAGCACTGTGGTGAGGTCTGCGGTGCCCGCCTGCACGCGGTCGACGAGGAATCCGATCGCCGCGGGCGTGATCAGGTCGACTCCCGTGCTGACGATCCCCAGCACCCCGGTGGCGGCGAGCTGGAGCCGGTGTCCATGGGTGAGCCGCCAGACCTCCCTGGCCGTCTCCGGGCCGCTCGCGATCGGCAGCCCGGGCAGCCCGGCATCGGAGGGTGCGGTCCCAGGCGCCGCCGAGGTGTCGCTCATGGCGCCGTCCTTGCAGGCACGAGTACGTCAGGCAGCTCGACGACGCGATCGCAGGCACCGAGGAGCGCCGGGGCCGAGGTGACGAGCAGCGTCGAACGGCCCGCCCGGAGACCGCGCAGCCGTCCCGCGATCGCGTGCTCGGTGACTGAGTCGACCGCAGTGGTCGGGTCGTGCAGCACGAGCACCGGTGCGTCGCTCGCCAGGGCGCGGGCGAGCGCGACCCGCTGACGCTGGCCGCCCGAGAGCCGGTTGCCGCCCTCGCCGACTGTGGTGTCGAGATCGGACGCGAAGTCGTCGCACGCGGCGGCTCGCACCGCGGCGTCCACCCGCTGGGGCGGGGCCGCGGCCCCGGCGACGTTGTCGCGGAGAGTGCCACTGAACAGCGCGGTGCGGTGCGGTGCGACGGTGACGTGGGAGCGATACTCGACCGAGGACAGCTCCCGCGCCGCGATCCCGTCGAGCCGCACCTCGACCCCGGCCCCGGTCTCGCCCTTCGACCATGGGTCCAGCAGCGCCTCGACGACACGGGCGGCGGTCCGGTCGTCGGCGCGCACCCCCACGAGCTCGCCGGGCTCCACCCGGACCGTCACGCCGGGCCCGGAGACGTTCGGCACGACCACGTCCAGCGCCGGCCGAGCTGCGACCTCCCGCGGGGCCGCGTCATCGGGTCCAGCCGTCGACGTGGCGTTGTCACGCAGCACCTCGAGGACCCGCGCGGACGAGGCGTGGGCGCCCACGAGGTTGGGGATGGACAGGCTCGCGATCGCCTGGATCTGCGGCAGCAGCGCCTGGGTGAGGCCGACGGCGGTGATCAGCCCGCCGATGCTCAGCTGCCCGTCCACGGCGAACCAGCCCGCGAGCCCCATCACCGCGGCGACGAACGTGCCGCTGACTACGCCCGCGCCCACGAGGAATCTCCCCAGCAGGCCCGCGTTGCGCCCGGCGCCGACAAGGGTCTCCTGGCTCGCCCGCCGGTACCGCCTGGTCGCCTCGGCCTCGGCGCGCACTCCCTTGATCACCCGGTAGCCGGCGACCAGGTCCGTGGCCTGTCCGACGGTGGCGGCCACCAGCCCCTGGTACTCGCGGGTGTCGTGGGAGAGCTGCTCGCTGAACACACCCATCAACCAGACCGCGGCAGGCGCCCCGAGCAGCACCATGAGCCCGAGCAGCCAGTGCGTCGCCAACAGCGACGCCGCGATGAATCCGATGGCCGTGATCCTCGAGACCGGGATGATCACGAGGATCACCGCGTTGGACAGCCGCGCGATGTCGTTCGTCATCACCGAGACCACGCCGCCGTCCGGCGTACGGGCGGCGCCACCGACCGGATGCAGCACAGCCGTGGACAGGGTGCTCCGGAGCCGGTGCTGCAGCAGTTGCACCGCATAGCCGGTCAGCCGGTTCGAGAGCCTCGCCGCCACGGTCAGCGCGACGTACAGGGCCGAGAGCACGCTGAGCCACAGCACGAGCTGTCCGGCGTTCCCGGTCGCCAGAGCGCGATCGACCGCGAGTCCCATCACCACCGGGACCGCCGACTCGCCCACCTGCCACACGATCGCCAGCAGCATCGCGGGAACGCTGACCCGCCGCACCGAGAAGGTCGCGCGCAGCAGGAACCGGCCCGCCGTGACACCTGCCCCGACCTCGATTGGCCCGACCTCGATTGGCCGGGCCTCGCGCGGCTCGGCGGGGGCATCCAGGAACACCGGCAGCCAGCGGGTCAGGGGGCCTCGGCCGAGCCCCGCCGGGTCACTGCGCATGAGGTGGGAAGCACCAGAGCAGGGCATCGGCGAAGAGCCCTCGCCACCAGGCGTAGTCGTGTCCGCCGGCGAACTCTCGGTAGCGAGTGTCGTAGCCCTTGGCCGTGAGCACCTGGTCCAGCCAGCGACTGTGGGTGTTCGAGCCCTCCAGCTCGCCGACATCGTGGAAGACGCGGATCGGCGCCCGCTCCGCGGCCAGGAAGTCGGCGATCAGCGTCGGGACGGGGGTACGGCGCAGCAGCTCACGCGCCCCGGTGCCCCAGGTGAGGTCGGGGTGGTAGCCGCACGACGGGGACTGGAGGATGGCGTTGCCGAACGTCGTCGGGTGATGGAGCGCTGTCCATCCGGCGCACAGGCCGCCGTAGCTCTCCCCGGCCAGCGCCACCTCGCCGGGGTCTCGTGAGAGCGGGTACCGGTCATGCAGCCACGGCAGCAGCTCCCCGACCAGCATCCGGGAGAACGCCGGATCGCAGAGCAGCTCCGTGTAGCGCTGCAGCCCGAGCGAATCGACGAGGACCACCGCGCAGGGACGGATCAGTCCGGCGTGGACCAAGGCATCGCGGACGCTCGGCGCGCTGTGGTTCGGCGTACCGTCCAGGTGGATCACGAACGGCAGTGCGCTCTCGTCCGAGTGGTCTCCTGGGGGCATCGAGACCCAGATGCGGCGCTCGTTCCCCAGGACCTCGCTCGCCAACACGCCAGACTCCATGGCCGGGGCCGGTAGCGTCTCGGCCCGCTCGAGCCAGGGCAACGGCACCGCATCGGGCAGCACGGCCACCGACGACCCGGAGAACCTCGCCTCGGAGTACTCGGAGAACCGCGGTGGCGGATTGAACGGGTCGGGAACCTGCTCCACCTCCCCGGCCGGCCCGGACCGGGTGAACACGTACCCGAAACGCAGATCGGAGCGCATCCGCAGCGTGAGCACGTGAAACGACGTTCCCGGCACCGGCGTGAACTCCTCCTCGATCGTGTTGCGACCGATGCTGGGGCCGACGACGACCGAGAGGGTCACCGCCTGATCGGCGCCGGGCTCGTCGACGAACGTCACGTTCACCTCGTCCGCGGAGACCCGCTCGACGAGCGGAGCATGCGTCTCCTCGAGATGCTGTCTGAAGGTCTCCGGACTCCATGCGCCGGTCGACAGCCTCCCGATGAACGGGCTGACCCTTCCCACGGTCTCCGCTCCGGCGCTGCTCGAGCTCATACGGCCTTCTCCTTCCGCGTGCGGCCGAGCGGCACCACCTGCGGGGTTCCGGCCACCGGGTCGGGCACCACCAGGCAGCGCAGACCGAACACCTCCTCGACCAGCTCGGCCGTGACGACCTCCTCCGGCGTGCCCTCGGCGACGACCTGGCCGTCCTTCATGGCGATCAGGTGGGTGCCGTAGCGGGCGGCATGGTTCAGGTCGTGCAGTACGGCGACCAGGGTGTGGCCGACGTGGTGCAGGTCGGTGAACAGCTCCAGCAGCTCGATCTGATGGGCGATGTCGAGGAAGGTGGTCGGCTCGTCGAGCAGCAGGATGTCGGTGTGCTGCGCGAGCGCCATCGCCACCCACACCCGTTGCCGCTGCCCGCCCGACAACTCGTCCACCAGGCGCCCGGAGAGTTCCGTGACCGCGGTCTGGTTCATCGCCCGGGCCACGGCCTGCTCGTCGGCCTCGGTCCACTGCCGGACGAACCCCTGATACGGGTACCGGCCCCGGGCCACCAGGTCGGCCACGGTGATCCCGTCGGGGGCCAGCGCGGTCTGTGGCAGCAGTCCGACCCGCCGCGCCACCTCCTTGGACTTGTAGGAGCTGATGTCGGCGCCGTCGAGGACGACCTGCCCGGCCGACGGCTTCAGCAGCCGCGACAGGCCGCGCAGCAGGGTGGACTTGCCGCACGCGTTCGGACCGACGATCACCGTGAACGACTCGTCGGGGATCGCCACCGAGAGATGCTCGCTGATGATGCGCTTGTCGTAGCCGATCGTCGCCGACTCCACATGGAGACGCGCGATGTCGGTCATGGCTCCACTCACAGGCGTCTCCTGGCTTCGGTGAACAGCAGGTATCCGAGGTAGCCGCCGCCGAGCATGACGGTGATGATGCCGACCGGCAGCGGGGTGGGGGCGACGTGCTGGGCGATGTAGTCCGCCGCCAGGCACAGCAGCGCGCCGACGAAGGCGGCGGGAGCGAGGGTGATCCCGGCGGTGCGGGCGAGTCGACGGCCGATCTGCGGGGCGACCAGGGAGATGAACGCGATCGGCCCCGATGCCGCCGTGACGGTCGCGGTCAGTGCCACGCCCACCACGATCAGGCCGAGGCGCGCCGGTGAGACCCGCACCCCCTGGGAGGCGGCCGCGTCGTCCCCCAGCTCCATCTGCTGCATCGGCCGGCTCAACATGCCCGCCAGCAGCAGGAGCGCGGCGATGCAGGCGCCGCCGACGACGACTCGGCCCCACGAGACGCCGTTGAGCGATCCCGCACCCCACACAGCCGCGGCCATCGCGACTTCCAGGTCGGCCTTGAGGATCAGCCATGTGTTCAGCGAGGCCAGCATGGCGGAGACGCCGATGCCGACCACGATCAGCCGGAAACCCTGGACTCCGTTGCGGTAGGCGAGCACATAGACCGCGAGGGCCGTGGCCATCCCGCCCAGAAGCGCCCCGCCGACCAGCTGCCAGTAGGTGCCGTTGATCACCAGGATCACGAGCAGCGCGCCGGTGTAGGAGCCCTGGGAGAACCCGATGATGCCGGGGTCGGCGAGCGGATTGCGCAACAGTGACTGGAAGATCGCCCCGCTCGCCCCCAGCGCGCCACCGAACACCAACGCCGCCACGACCCGGGGCAGCCTCCACTCGACCACGATGTCGCGGACGATCCCCGTCTCGCCGCCGGTCAGCGCGGAGACCACCTGGCCCGCACTGAGCTGGTACGAGCCGGTCATCAGCGCGAGCACCGCCATGCCCGCTGCCGCCAGCACGAGCACGGCGCAGACGACGACCGAGCGCCCCTCGAGCCGTACGGCGATCCTCCGGCGCCGTACCACCAGCACCCGCCGTCCGAAGTCCACCCGCTCCGCGGGAGTCTCGTCCGCGCCGCGAGGGTGCGCGAGCCGCGATCGAGACGGAATGCCTGTGCTCATAGCCCGCTCGCCTTCGTCCGCCGCACGAGCACGATCAGCACGGGCGCGCCGACGAAGGCGGTGACGACGCCGACGGGGATCTCGCTCGGGTGCATGACGACGCGGCCGAGGATGTCGGAGGCCAGCAGCAGGATCGGGGCGAGGAGGACGCTGTAGGCGAAGATCCAGCGCTGGTGCGGGCCGACGATCCAGCGCGCGACGTGCGGGATCATGAGTCCGACGAAGCCGATGGGTCCGGCGATCGCGGTGGCACCTCCGGCGAGCAGGGTGAGCGCGACGATCGCGAAGACCCGAGTGCGCACCAGCCGGACCCCCTGGGCCAGAGCCAGCTCGTCGCCCAGGGCCATCGCGTTGAGCGGGCCCGACACAGCGAAGGCCAGCACGAGCGCCACCGCGAAGAACGGCAGGATCGGCCACACCAGGTCGAGTGGGCGACCCACGACCGAGCCGGCGTTCCACGACCGCAGGGCGTCGAAGGCGTCCGGGTCGGTCAGTTGGAGCGCTTCTCGGGCGCCACCGAGCACCGCACCGACGCAGACCCCGGCGAGCACCAGGACCACCGGCGACTGGCCCCGCCTGGTCGATCCGAGGCCGAGCACTGTGATCGTGACGACCAGCGCCCCGGCGAAGGCGAACCACATATAGCCGCCGATGTCGCGCACGCCGAGCACGCCCACCGCGACCGTCACCGCGAAGGACGCACCGGCATGCACGCCGAGGATGCCCGGATCGGCCAGCGGGTTGCGGGTCAGCGCCTGGATCAATGCGCCGGAGAGCCCGAGCGCGGCGCCCACCACGAGGCCGACGACGGTACGTGGCAGCCGGTAGTCGCGGATCGCGAACTGATCGATGTCATCGGAAGGATGGAACAGGGCGTCCCACACCACCGATGGCGCGATCGCGGTCGACCCGATCATCACGCTCAGCGCCAGCAGGACCAGCAACGCCGCGAGCGCGACGACCAGCCCGATCAGGCGCCGACGCGGTCCGGGCACCGTCACGGTGCCCGGACCGTCGTGGCGCAGGACGAGAGCTGTCACTCCTTGGCGGGCAGAGTGGCCAGAGCGGCATCGAGCGAGTCCAGGTACTGCAGGACGGGCCCGTAGGAGTTGTTGCCGGGGCAGAAGACTCCGAGCGCGCGACCCGAGCTGACGGCCGGCAGCGCCTTCCAGGTGTTGGTCTCGACCACCGGCGCGAAGGGCTCCGTCGGCCGGCCCTCGGCGTCGACGGGGTAGGTGATCACGTCGTACTCGGACAACTCCGCGAGCTGCTCGAACGGCAGGGAGGTCCAGCCCAAGGGGTCTTGGCCCTCGGCCGCCTCGGGGAAGTCCATGCCGATGTCGTCCTGGGCGATCTCGACGCAGCCGAAGTCCGCGATGGAGTACGTCCCGGGATCGGAGCTCGCCCAGCGGTCGAGATTGACGAACGAGATGTCGTCGATGATCTCGCCGTAGGTCTCCTGGATCCCGGTGACCTTGCTCTCGAACTCGGCCTTCTGCTCGCCAAGCTCATCCGTCACGTCGCCGGCCCGGGCGAGTCCGTCGGCGAAGGCCTTCCACTCGGTACCAAGTCCCCAGAAGACCGTCGGGGCAATCGATTCCAGCCGCTTCTCGAGTGGCTCGAACTCGCTCTCGGGGAACTGGGCCAGGATGAGATCCGGCTCCAGGCCGGCGAGCTGCTCCATGTCGACCTGGTCAGCGCTGGCGCCGAGGTTCGTGGCTGCCTCGAAGGTGGCCTTCTGTTCCTCGGGGATGAGGCCGAGCTCGGAGGCGGACACGTCGGTGACGCCCATCGGCTCGCCACCCATGTCGATGAACGGGAGAGTCGTGTTGCCGATCGTGACGACCCGCTGCGGGTCGACGGGAACCTCGATCGTCCCGTTGTCGGCGGTGACGCTGTGCGTCTCGCCCGCCTTGTCGTCGGCGTCGCCGCCGTCACTGCCACAGGCGGTGAGGACGAGCGCGGCGCTCAGGAACATGGCGGCTGTGGCCGAGCCGCTCCGTCTCGATGTCGTGGTCATGGGTGTGCTCTTCCTTCTGTTCTTCCTCGGGTTCATCGGGTCGGCCGCGAAATGCGGCCGTCGGGCGGTCGTCACTGCTGGGTCTCGAGCGTCGCCAGGGCTCGCTCGAGCCCCTCCAGGTACTGCGCCATGAAGCCGAACGACCTGCCCCACGGGCAGTAGATCCCCTGCACGTGGCCGGACCGCACCGTCGGCAGCGCCTTCCAGGCGTTGGTCTCCAGCACGGGAGCGATGGCCGCCGACGGCTCGCCGTCGATGCCCGCGGGGTACAGGACCAGGTCACTCTCGGCCAGGCTGCCGATCTGCTCGAAGGACACCGAGAACTCGGCCGGAGCGAAGTCGATGATGCCCTCGTCGCGGACGACCTCGGCGCACAACGAGCCGTTGATGCTGAACTTGCCCGCATCCTCCGTGTCCCATCGGTAGGCCTCGGTGATCTTCGCGCTCCTCATGGTGTCGCCGTACTCCTGCCGGATCTCGGTGACCAGGTCGTCGTAGCTGGCCTTCTGCTCGTCGAACGCGTCCATCTCGTTGGTCGCCTCCGCCAGCGCGGTGGCGCGGAACTTCCAGTCACTGTCGAACCCCAGGTGGACGGCCGGTGCGATCGAGGTCAGCTTGTCGTCGAGCTTCTCGTAGTCGCTCTCGGGCGCCGCGATCACGATGACGTCCGGCTTCAGCGTGGCGAGCTTCTCGTAGTCGGCCTCCCCGCCGTTCACGCCCACGTTCGTCGCGGCGTCGTAGGCGGCCCGTTGGTCGGGCGGGAGGTCGGCCAGCGCGCCGCCGTCCAGGTCGGTGACCGCGATCGGCTCGCCGCCGAGGTCGAGGTACGGCAGGACCGCATTGCCGAGGACCGCGACCCGCTGCGGGTCGACGGGGACCTCGACCGTCCCGTTGTCGGCCTCGACGCCGTGCGTCTTGCCGGCCTGGTCGGCCTTGTCGCCGTCACTGCCGCAGGCGGTGAGGACGAGCGCGGCGTTCAGGAGTACGGCGGCCATGGGCGTGGCGCGTCGTCTCAGGGGTGTCGTGGCCAAGGATGTGTCCTTCTTCTCGGTGGGGTGGGGGTCAGCGGGAGTCGGCAGGCACCAGCTCGTGGACCGAGGTGCCCCACCCGACGGTGTGGGTCGCGCTGCGGGCGAGCCCGGCGCGGGCGATGACGGCATCGAGCTCGGCGACGGTGCGCAGGCCGGATCCATGCACCGTGAGGGCGAGCAGGTCGGCCTCGCCGTCGTGCTCGTCGAGGTCGTCGGTGTCGAAGACCTCCTCGATCAGCAACACCCGGCCGCCGGGCAGGAGGCGCTCGGAGGCTCGGCGCAGCGCGTGGGCGGCGTCGAGGTCGGGCAGGGCCTTGAACGCGCGGCTGACGAGCACGGCGTCCGACGCCGGGCCGGGCTCGAACACGGACTGCTCGACCACGCCGACCCGCGCGCGCTGCTGCTCCTCGGGGACGGTGGTGGGCAGGTCCCGGCGCAGCCAGTCGGCCTGGGCGGGCAGTGCGCAGATCGTCACCCGCAGGTCGTCGTGGACCGCGACGAACTCGCCGGCCTGGGCGCCGGCGCCGTCGGAGTGGATCACCAGGTGCTCGACACCCTTCAGCAGGTCGGAGGTGGCGATCGACACGGCGAGCGCGGACTGGAGCTCGGCCAGGCGCTCCAGGTAGCGGTCCTCGTAGTCCTGCTCGGCTCGTGCGTCGGCGTAGGTCCGGCCCGTGACGGACGCGTACGACGCCCGGCCGGTGCGGATCGACTCGGTGAGTCCGTGGATGCCGAGCATCTCCCGCCCCAGCGCCCCGGCAGGGTGCAGGTAGTCGGCCATGAACTCGACGGTCAGCACCTCGCCCATCGGTGCCAGGCCGTAGCGGCCCGGCTCGGTCTCGGTCAGGACGTCCAGGGCGTGCAGGTAGCGCAGCAGCTTGCCCAGCGCCCGCTCGTCGGCACCGGCCCTGGCGGCGAGGTCCGCCACGCTGATGACACCGCGGGAGATCAGCTCGGGGACGTCCAGCTCGACGGCGGTGCGGATCGCGATCGGTGCGATCAGCTCCGTCAGGTCGTGGAGCTTGTCGAACGGCGTGATCGACTTCTCGGGGTCGGGCACTGCCTCGTCGGTCTCCAGTGCCACGACCTGGCCACGACGCCAGTACCCGGTGAACTCGATGTCGGTCTTCGCCATGCCGCGGTCCTCGACGAGATGGCGGCGCAGATCGCGTACAGCGGTGCGCTCCCCGGCGACCCACGCGAACGGGCGGCCATCCCACCAGGTGGCGCTCCGGACCGCGTCGACGAGCAGCGTCGTCGTACCGGCCTCGGCGCCGTCGCGCACCAGCCAGGTCACCTCGACGTGCGGCAGCGCCCGCACCTGGCGACGGTGGGACTCCTCAGCGACCTCGACGAACACCTGCGCCCGCGCATCCTCGGGCAGCTCGTCGAGCAGGCGGGTGATCGCGGGGATCGTGGTGTCGTCGCCGGCGACGAGCAGCCATTCCGCGCCGACAGGGAACGCCTTCGAGCTGGTCGGACCGGTGAGGTGGATGCGGTCGCCGGGGCGAGCGCGGTAGGCCCAGGTCGTCCCGACGCCGATGCCGTGCTTGACGAAGTCGACGTCCAGCTCGCCGGTCTCGGGGTTCCAGCGGCGGACGGTGTACTCCCGCGACAGCGGCCGCGGGCCCCGGGGTGTGCTCAGACCGCCCTCCTGCTGCACCGGCAGCACCGGCTCGCTCTGGCCGGGGTAGGGGAAATAGAGCGCGATGTCGTCGTCGAAGCCCGGCGAGTCGAACGCCGGCTGCGGAAAGCCGTTCGCCGAGGTGAACGCGCGCAGCTGCTCACCGGTCAGGGTGACCCGCCGCATCCCCGGCGTCAGGTCCACAACCCGAACGACCTCGACTTCCCGCAGGGTCAGTGGGTGGACGGTGAGCCGGCGTGAGGTCTTCGGCATGCTGAGAACGGCCCATTTCTGATCGCTTCGAGGGGGAGAGGGCCGCGCGCCACCATCGGCGGAGGGCCGCTGTTAAGGTTAGGCAATCCTCACTCTCCATGGTGTGCGCAGACTGCCGTATGCTTAGGATGTGACGCACCCGCAGTCGCTCGCCGCGAGGGCGAGCGATCCGCCGCCGATCCCCGCAGTCCGCGCCGACGAGACCGGCATGCCTCGCCGGCCCATGCTGCTCTGGGTGCGCAGCGGCACCGCTCATGTCCGCCTCGATGACGCCGCGCCGTACTGCCTCGAGCGTGGACAGGGGATCTGGATTCCGGCCGAGGGCTGGCGCGACCGGGTGATCGCCACCGAACCGGGCACCGTCGCGTTCCCGCTGTTGCCCCAGGCCACCGTCGGGGCCGGCGCCCCCGGCACACCGACCAGGTTCGACGTGCCCGGCGGCTGGCAGGACTGGCTGATCCAGCACTTCAACCTCCAGGTCACGCCGTACAGCGCGCACGGCTACCCGCAGGGCGCCATCGCAGACCTGCTGCGCCCCGCGGGGAGGCGCCACGGCGAGCGCGACCCCGATATCGCCCTCTCGGCGCCGACGGTGCCGAGAGCCGGCGGTGCCCGGGCGTTGGCCGAGGAACTGCTTCGGGACCCCGCCCTCGACCTCACCCTCGAGCAGTGGGCGAGCCGTGTGCTGTGCAGTGCGCGCAGTCTGCGCCGGGGCTTCGTCGCCGACACCGGCCTCACCTTCGAGCAGTGGCGACTCGCCTGTCGGCTTAGTGCGGCCGTCGAGCTGCTGGCGGCCGGCTATGACGTCGACCAGGTGGCCGCACGGATCGGCTTCGCCAGCCGCAACGGCCTGACCCGTGCGTTCAAACAGCGGTTCGGGCGAACGCCCCACGAGTTCGGCAAAGAGGTCCTGCGCCAGGTCGCGACCGGCGGCGCGGCCACGCTCGGCGAGCGAGCGACAGCGGCCCGGCAGACCGATGCAATGGTCAGCATGCTGGGCCCGGGCGAGACCCGTGCCGCGCCGGACCTGCTGCCCGCGACCCGCACGCCCCCGCACGCCAACGAGTCCCACGTGCTCACCTGGGTGTATCGCGGCAGCGGATATCTGGACATCGGCGATCAGAGGTACGAGCGGGAGCGAGGCGTCGCTACCTGGATCCCCGCCGGCGCCGACCATGTCACGGTCCTGCGGGAGAACTCCGTCTCGCTGCCGCTCGGCAACGCCAGCACGGGCGACCTCCAGCTGACCGAGCCCCTTCAGGCGCGGTTCTCACCCTCCTGGGACGACTACCTGATGTTCTGCTCCGTCAGCGCGCGGTCCAGGCTGCGACCCGTCGACTACGACCCCCGGCACATCCTCGGCCTGTTCGCCGAGCAGGTCGCCGCGCAACGTGCCCTGTCGGTCCCGATGCCGACCGAGCCGCGAGCGCGTGCGGCCGCGATTGACTACCTGCGCCGGCTCGGGGCCCCCGGCGGCTCGCCCGCGCTCGACGTGCCCGTCGAGGTCCACCGAGCCTTTCGCGACCAGACGGGCATGACCTTCGCCCGTTGGCGTTACGCGGCCCGCATGCGCATTGCCCGCGACCTGCTCGTCGGCGGCGCCAAGCCCAGCTCGGTCGCGCGACGCCTCGGCTACGCCCACCTGCCGACCTTCAGCACCGCCTTCTCGCGCTTCCACGGCATGTCCCCTCGGGAGTACCAGGAACGGGAGGCCGGGCAGTCATGACCGACAGTGCCTGACCGGACGCCTGTCGTTATCGTGGCGGCAACACCGAGGAGGCACTGTGGACGACATGGCATCGAAGACCCAGAAGCCCGTGACGGTCGTACTGTTCGGCGCGACGGGGGACCTCGCCCGTCGCAAGCTGCTCCCAGGCATGCTCCACCTGTTCGAGACCGGACTGCTCCCGCAACTGCGCATCGTCGGCACCTCGCTCGACGAGCACACCACCGAGTCGTTCGTCGCGTTGGCGCACGAGGCGGTGATGGAGTTCTCCGGCGACGACGGCGACATGGCGGCCTGGCCGGAGTTCTCCAAGCTGCTGCACTGGGCGCCCGGCACGGAGGGCACGTCCGGGCTGCGCGCCGCCGTCGAGAAGGCCGAGGCCGACTGGGACGGCGACCGGGTCCGGCTGCACTACCTGAGCGTCCCGCCCAAGGCGGCGCCGACCGTGGTCAAGACCATCGACGACGCCGGGCTCGCCGAGGGCGGGCGGATCATCATGGAGAAGCCGTTCGGCGTCGACCTCGCCTCGGCCAAGAAG
This sequence comes from Nocardioides carbamazepini, assembly GCF_024614185.1. Classification (GTDB taxonomy): domain Bacteria; phylum Actinomycetota; class Actinomycetes; order Propionibacteriales; family Nocardioidaceae; genus Nocardioides; species Nocardioides carbamazepini. Next base: position 325,521 of record NZ_JAHTLF010000013.1, on the reverse strand, counting down.
CTCAACGCCGAGCTGCACAAGACCTTCGACGAGTCGCAGATCTACCGGATCGACCACTTCCTCGGGAAGGAGGCCGCGCAGAACATCCTCGCCTTCCGCTTCGCCAACGGGCTCTTCGAGCCGATCTGGCACCGCAACAACATCGACCACGTCCAGATCGACGTGCCGGAGGAGCTCGGGCTCGAGCAGCGCGCCGACTTCTACGAGTCGACCGGCGCCTACCGCGACATGGTGGTCACCCACCTGTTCCAGGTGCTCGCGTTCACCGCGATGGAGCCGCCGACCTCACTGGCACCCGACGCGATCAACGACGAGAAGAACAAGGTCTTCCGGTCGATGATGCCGATCGACCCGGCCAATGTCGTGCGCGGCCAGTACGAGGGCTACCGCGGCATCGCGGGCGTCGCGCCCGAGTCGGAGACCGAGACCTTCATCGCCCTCAAGTGCTTCATCGACAACTGGCGCTGGGCGGGTGTCCCCTTCTACCTCCGCACCGGCAAGCGGCTGGCCGAGGGTGCGCGGATCATCTCGATCGCCTTCAAGGAGCCCCCGCGCTCGATGTTCCCGCACAACTCGGGTGTCGGTGACCACGGGCCCGACCACCTCACCTTCGACCTGGCCGACAAGGCCAAGATGTCGTTGTCGTTCTACGGAAAGCGCCCCGGTCCGGGGATGAAGCTCGACAAGCTCTCCATGCAGTTCGCGATGGGCGACACCACCTGGGCGGGCTCGGTGCTGGAGGCCTACGAGCGGCTCATCTACGACGCCGCACGTGGTGACCAGACCCTGTTCACCTCGGCGGAGGGCATCGAGCGGCTGTGGGAGGTCTCCCAGCCGCTGCTCGAGAACCCGCCCGTCGTCCGGCCCTACCGGCAGGGCAGCTGGGGACCCAACCAGATCCACCAGCTCGTCGCGCCGTTCGCCTGGCGGCTGCCGTTCGAGCGGCAGTGGCGCAACCCGAACGCGATGGGCGGCTGACCCACCCCCTAGCGCACCACGGCGTCGCTGTAGGTCGCCGGCCCGCCCAGCGACGTACGCCGCGAGACCGGCCGCCGGCCGTCGATGTCGCTCACGCCGAGCTCGATCGCCAGCTCGGCGCCGATGAGCGCGCGCCCGGACCGCTCCCGCTTGCCGGTGGGCGGTCCGGCGTCGAGAGCCGCGATCGCCCGGCCGGTGAGCTCGGGGTGCTCCATGATCGACAGCGAGTCCCGGTAGAGAGCCGGGTCGGCGTCGACCACCCGCATCGTGCGTTCGGTGCGCAGCAGTCCCGGCCAGAGCGAGACCACGCTCACCCCGCGGTCGGCGAGGTCGACGGCCATGTCGTGGGTCATCTTGTCCACCCCCGCCTTGACCGCGCCGTAGGCCGGTCCGTGGAGGTAGCAGATCGCGCCGAAGCCGGAGATGTTGACGACCAGCGGCGACCGGGCGGCGGACGCCAGCAGCAGGGGAGCGGCGTGCCAGGTCGTCGTGTACGTCGAGCGCAGCCCGACGTCGAACATCATCACGACGTCGAGCGGCTTCTCCCAGAACCCGCCGCTCGACGTCACCCCGTCCGGGACCGCGAAGGCGTTGTTGACCAGCAGGTCGAGCACGCCCGCCTCGGCCCGCACCCGCGCGACGAGGTCCGCGACGGCGTCGTCATCGCGGTGGTCGCAGGCGACGCCGATGCCGGTGCCGCCGCGCTCGGTCACCGCCCGGGCGGTCTCGCCGACGGTGCCCCCGAGGTCGTGAGCGCCCGGGGTGACGCTGCGGCCGGTGACGTAGACGACGTACCCGGCCTCGCCGAGCGCGAGCGCGATGCCCTTGCCGAGCCCGCGGCTCGCGCCGGTGACGACGGCGACGCGACGGTCCCCGCGCCGCTGATCCGGCCCGGTCACGATCCGGTTCCCGCTCCGTCCCGGGCGATGGCGCCCGAGCGCCGCAACGACGCCACGCGCTCCGCGGGGTAGCCCAGCTCGGCCAGTACCTCGTCCGTGTCGGCACCGACCTCGGGGGCGCGGCGAGGGGGACGGCGGGACTCCCCGAGGACGTTGACCGGTGTGGGCAGCAGGTCGGCGCCGTGCTCCGCCGCGGGCCACCACGGCATCCGGTGCGCGAACTGGGGGTCCCGGGCGATCCCCGCGGCGTCGTTGACCGGCGCGATGGGGCAGTCGATGGCGAGCCCGAGCTCGACCCACGCGGCGGTGGTCCGGGTGACGAACAGCTCCTGGAGAGCCGCCCGCAGGTTCCGGTCGCCGGTGGCGTGGTCGCCGTACCGCTGACCCTCACGGCCGCGGTAGAGGTCCAGCCGGTCGCAGGCGACGCAGAAGTTGTGCCAGAACTCCTGCTCGGAGGCCTGGAAGAGGATGTGCCCGTCGGCCGACCGGTAGTACTGGTAGCGCACGGCCTCCTCCATCCCGCCCGGGCCCGGGCGGCGCCGGGCACCGTCGTCGGCGGGGTTGCCGGTGACCTCGGGCTCGGGTCGCTCGTAGGCGCGATGCCCCTCGATCGGCAGCCAGTTGCTGAACGCGGCGGCGTCGCTCTGGGAGATGTCGAGGTGGCAGCCGACGCCGGTACGACGCGCGCGCAGCACCGCGGAGACCGCCGCGAGGGCGCCCCACAGCGGCCCGACCTTGGTGCCGGTGCCGGTGTGCTCGGGGATGTAGGTGAACCCCTCGTCGTCGACGGCGGGCGTGGCGAGGCCGGCCCAGGCGTCGAATCCGACCCCGTGCGAGGGCAGGTCCCGGTAGGGGCCGTCGATCCCGAAGCCGGACAGCGAACACAGCACGATCGCCGGGTTGACCTCCCGCAGCCGGTCGTAGCCCAGGCCGCGCCGCTCGAGTGCGCCGGGGCGCATGCCCTCGACGACGACGTCGGCGCGCTCGACCAGGTCGAGGAACACCTCCGGGCCGCCGGGCGAGCGGAGGTCGAGGCTGATCGACCGCTTGCCGCGGTTGACGTGCCAGTGCAGCAGCGAGTGCCCCTCGACGATCGGCCAGCCGAGCCGGCGGATGTAGTCGCCGCCCGGTGGCTCGACCTTGACCACGTCGGCGCCCAGGTCGCCGAGGGTCATGGCCAGGGCGCCGGGCTCCAGCAGGGTGCACTCGACGACGCGGATGCCGTCGAGCAAGGACGTGTGGGTCACGGAGGATCCTCTCGGGTTCACGGTTGCCGGCCGGTGCGCAGCGGCGCCAGCGGGGCGGCGCACAGCAGGGTGCGCTGGTCGGACAGGACGAGGCCGGCGGTGCGCTCGCGCCACCGGTCGACGGCGGGGCTTTGGTCGAGGAGCTGCTCGATCTCCGCCCAGCGGGCCCAGTCGGGGACCGACCACACGACGACGACCTCGCTGTCGGAGACCATCGCGGTGCGGTAGGCGCCGGTGAGCCCGAGGCCGGCGGCGAGCGCCGTGTCGAGCCACTCGTCGGCCAGGAGCGACAGGTAGTCGCGGGCCGCGCCCCGGGCGACGGTGACCACCTCGTGGAGGTGGCAGACCGAGGGCGGCAGGTCCGCGCACAGTGCGTCGATCGTCGGGCTGTAGTCGGCGGGCAGGAGGATCCGGTCCCTGCCGCCGGAGCGCAGCTCGGCGGCGGCCGACCACCAGCGGGCCAGCGTCGGGTCCTGGAGCGAGTCGTGCGAGAGCTCGTGGGCGAAGTTCGCCGCCAGGCCCTCCCAGCCGTCCAGCTCCCACATGTTGACGACGGTCGGCCAGCGGCCGGTGCTGCCGACCGTCGCCCAGACCCCGAAGCAGCGCATCCCGCGCTCGTCGCGCGCCGCGGCGTCCCAGCCCGACGTCATGTGCGTCAGGTAGTCGGCCCGACGGGCGCCGATGATGTCGATCTCCTCGTGGATGTAGATCGCGCTCACCGGGCGGCTACTTCGCGAGGCTGGCGTCGATGACCTCGTCCTCGGCGAGAGGGTCGGAGTAGACCAGCACGCCCTTCTGCCCGGCGTACGTCGCCTGGTAGCGGTCGGTGAGACCGGCCGGGTAGGTGAGATCGGGCGGGAAGACGAGCTCGGGCAGGTCGTCGAGCTGGGCCTCGGAGATCTCCAGCTGCTTCACCAGCGCCGCGCGCACCTCCGGATCGTCGTGGTAGGCGCCCTGCAGGTGGTCGGCGACGGCGCTCCTCATGCCGGCGAGGAGACGCTCGCCCCGGTCCCGGTCCTCCTCCAGCAGGGTCGGGCCGAAGAGCACGGCGCCCATGGTGATGTCCTCGGGCTGGCCGAAGGCGAAGGTGAGGCCGTCGGACTTCTCCGCCTCGAGCCACACCGGGTCGGACAGCCAGCCGGCCTTGACCGCGCCGCTCTCCAGAGCCACCAGGATGTCGGTCGCACTCATGGTCTGGAAGGTCACGTCCGCGGCGGAGAGGCCGCTGCGCTCGAGCTCCTCCTCCAGCACCATCGAGACCGGCGCCCCGGCGCCGACGGCGGTCGCGACGGTCTCACCGCGCAGCTTCGCGGGGTCGAAGGTGCCGCCCGGCGCCAGCTCGTCGCTGACCCAGAGCCCGGAGCGGCTGTTCTCGGGCGGGAACATGCCCGGGGCGACGATCTTGATCGGGGAGCCGCCCGAGACGGCGTTGAAGAACGCCGCGCTCGGCGCGCTGAACACCGCGTCCACCTCGCCGGTGGCGAGCAGGACCATCGCGTCGCTCGGCGCGGCGGTGACGATCTCGACATCGAGGTCCTGGTCGGCATAGCTGCCGAGCTCCAGGCCGACCAGGAGTGGCGCGAAGGCCTCGAGCTTCGCTGAGATCGCGACCTTGACGGTGGACTTGTCGTCGGGGTCGTCCGACGAGCCACAGCCGGAGAGCAGCACGGTGCCGGCGAGGAGTGCGGCGAGCGTTCGTTTCAACACTTCGGGTCCTTTTCTGGGAGGTGACGTGCGGGAGAGGGGCGGGCGGGTCATCGGCGGTCCGCCGGCTGCGCCCACGGGAGGAGTCGCCGTCCGAGTGCGGTGACGACGGTGGTGCAGAGCAGCCCGAGGAGTGCGATGACGCAGATGCCGACGTACATCGGGCGGGCCTGGAAGAGCGACCAGCTGTGCCAGATCCGGAAGCCGACGCCACTGTTGCCCTGGACGAACTCGGCGCCGACGATGACCAGGATGGCGACGCCGACCGAGAGCCGGAGCGCGACGAAGAGCTGGGGCAGGAACGCCGGCCACAGAACGTGGCGGAACATGTCCCAGCGGCTCGCACCGAAGGCGCGTGCCGCCTCGCGGTAGCCCTCCGGGATGGCGGTCACGCCGGCCATGCAGGTGATCCAGGTGGGGAAGAACACCGACAGCGCGACCAGCAGGACGAGCGGCGTCTCGCCGAGCCCGAAGATGAGCAGGAGCAGGGGGAGCAGCGCGAGCTTGGGCACGGTGTAGAGCGCCGACAGGAACGGGTCGAACGCGGCGCGCGCCAGCCCGGACAGGCCGAGCGCGAGGCCCGCCGCGGCACCGGCCGCCGAGCCGGCGAGGAAGCCGACCACGACGCGGCGCAGGGTCGCGCCCAGGTCGTCGAGCAGCACGCCGCTGCGGATCATGTCGCCCGCGGTGGAGACGATCATCGTGGGTGCGGGGAAGAAGCGCACCGGGATGGCGCCGGCCCGCGCGGCGATCTCCCACACGACGAGCACCAGCAGCGGCGTCAGCACGGCGAGCACCCGCTCGAGGCGTCGGCGGCGGCGCGCCGTGCGGACCGGGTCGATCTCGGCCGCCGTGGGCCGGACCACCACCGTCGCGCTCACGACGCGCTCCCGCCCGCGAAGGTACGGGAGACCTCGTCGCGCAGCAGCGTCCACAGCTGCTGCTCCAGGGCGGCGAATGCCGGCTCCGCGCGGGTCTCCGCCGAGCGGGGCCGTTCGAGCGGCACCGGCAGGTCGGCGAGGATCCGGCCGGGACGGGCGGACATGACGACGACCCGGTCACCGAGCAAGATCGCCTCCTCGAGGCTGTGGGTCACGAACACGACCGTGCGCCGGTCGCTCTGCCAGAGCGCCAGGAGCTCCTCCTGGAGCACGGTGCGCAGCTGCGCGTCGAGGGCCGCGAAGGGCTCGTCGAGCAGCAGCACCTCGGGCTCGACAGCGAGGGCCCGGGCGATGGAGACGCGCTGGCGCATCCCGCCCGACAGCGTGGCCGGGTAGGCGTCGGCGAAGTCCGCGAGCCCGAGCCGGGCGAGCCAGGAGTCCACGGTGCGGGTGGCCTCGGAGCGGGAGACGCCGGCGACGTCGAGGCCGAAGCGGACGTTGGCGCGCACCGACTTCCAGGGGAAGATCCCGTAGTCCTGGAACACCATCGCGGTCGGCGTACGCCGGGTGCCCTCGTGGTGGACGAGCACCTCGCCCTCGCTCGGGCGGTGCAGTCCGGCCATCATCCGCAGCAGCGTGGACTTGCCGCATCCGGAGGGGCCGACCAGGCAGACGAACTCACCCTGGCGCACGGTGAGGTCGACGCCGTCGAGGGCGACGACGGCGTCGCGGGCGCCGTAGCGCTTCGCGACGCCGCGAACCTCGATCGCGGCGGCCCCCGCCGCGGCGGGGTCGGTGGGGGAGGAGGAGGTAGACAGCGTGGCTCCTGGGGTGTTCATGCGACGGCTCCGGCGTTCTCGTGCGAGTCGGGTATCGAGGCGAGCGCGTCGACGGCGACGACGCGATCGGGCAGGACGATGAGGGGGTTGATGTCGAGCTCGGTCACCACGCCGTCGGCGGCCAGCCGCTGGACGGCCATGACGACGTCGACGAGGGGCTCGAGGTCGACCGGCGGCGAACCGCGGAATCCGGTGAGCAGGGCCGATCCGGTCAGCTCCGCGATCATCCGGTGGACCTCCGGCCGGTCGAACGGCGGCACCCGGAAGGAGACGTCGCGGTAGAGCTCCACCGCCACGCCGCCCACTCCGAGCATCACGGTCGGGCCGAACACCGGGTCGGGGGCGATGCCGACGACCATCTCGACGCCGCCGTGCACCTGCTCGCTGACGAGCACGCCGGCGAGCTCGCGACCGGGGAGGTCCGCGAGGATCCGCTCGAAGTCGGCGACGACCGCGCGTCCCTCGGCGGCCTCGGAGATCCCGAGCCGCACCAGCCCGAGGTCGGACTTGTGGGCGAGCCCGTCCACCACGGCCTTCAACACCACCGGGCCGTCGTGGCGCTCGATCGCGCGGGCCACCTCGTCCGCGTCGGCGCACAGCGCGTCGCGCGAGACCGGGACCCCGTGCTCGGCGAGCAGCGTCTTGGCGTCGAGCTCGGTCAGCTGACGGCCGGCGGCGGGCATCCGCGGCGGGTCCGGGATGACGGGCAGCTCGTGGGCCCGCTCGCGGAACTCCAGGTGGTCGGCCAGCGCCCGGATCGCGGCCACGCAGTTGCCGAACGTGCGGAAGACCGGGAGCCGGGAGCCCAGCAGCACCCGGCGGTAGGCGTCCTCGGTGCCGGAAGGGGAGCCCCAGACGACGCAGATCGGCTTGTCCGTCGTCTCCGCGACCGCGACCAGGTCGGCGACGAGCGTGTCGCTCATCGGCGGGAAGGCGCCGGTGATCGGGACGACGAGAATGCCGACGGCCGGGTCGGCGAGGATCGTCTCGAGGATCCGCCGGCCCCGCCAGTCGCCCACCGGGTGGCCGCCGTTGTCGACGGGATTGCTCACTCGCAGGTAGTCGGGGATCCACTCGCGCAGCTGCGCGACGGTCTCGGGGCTCAGCTCCGGCAGGTCGAGACCGGCCGAGCCCAGCAGGTCGGCCATGTGCGCGCTGGTGCCGCCGCTGATGGCGTAGACGCAGACGCCCGCGTGCGGCGGGTCGCCCGCCCGGGCGAAGAGCGCGGCCGTGTCGAGGAGCTCGTCGAGGCCGTCGACCCGGGCGATGCCGTACTGGCGCATGACGGCCGAGGCGACGTCGTCGGCGCCGGCCAGGTGCCCGGTGTGCGACATGGCCCAGGATCGGCCGAGCTCGGTGCGGCCCACCTTGACCGCGACCAGCGGTACGCCGCGGCGGGCGGCGACGCGCGCGGCCCGGCGGAACGCCGTACCGTCGGCGAAGCCCTCGAGGTAGAGCGCGATCGCCCCGGTGTCCTCCTCGTGCGCGAAGTAGTCGACGAAGTCGGCGGCGTTGAGGTCGGCCTCGTTGCCTGTCGGTGCCCAGTGGCTGAACCGGATCCCGAGCTCCTGGCCCTGGAAGACCGGGCGTCCCTGGTGGCCGCTCTGCGTGATGAGCGCGATCGGTCGGCCGGGCAGGTCGGTGCGGAACTCCTCGAAGAGGTTCAGGTTGGTGTTCGGCCCGAGGGCGCGGACCCCGGCGGCACGCAGCGACCGGACGAGCTCGGCCTGCCGCTGCGCGCCGGCGGCTCCGGTCTCGGCGTAGCCCGCCGCGAAGAGCACGACGAACCCGACTCCCTTCGCCGCGATGCCCGGCAGCACCGAGTCGACGTCGCCGATCAGCACGATCGCGACGTCGACCCTGCCGGGCACATCCTCGATCGAGCGGTACGCCGGCACGCCGTCGATGACCTCGCGCCGGGGGTGGACGGGCACCGCCTCGGCGCCGACGCGTGCCGCCCACGCGGCCACCCGGCGCCAGTTCAGCGTCGTCGGCCTCCCCTCGGCGTCCGACGCCCCGATCACCGCCACCCGTTCCGGTCGAAACAGGGCGTCGAGATCGACGCTCGCGCGGTCGATGTGGTCCATCCAACACTCCTTAGGCAAAGCAAATGCTTGGTTTGGGGGGGTCTCAGGTTTTACTAACGATCGTTAGTCTGTCAAGGCCTAGGATGCGGAGTCCGATGAACGACACGACACGACAGCGCGGCCGGCCGCGCGGCAAGCCGGCCGTGACCGCGGCGGACCGGATCCTGGACGCCGCCGCGGAGTCCTTCGCGATGCACGGCAGCCGGGGCGCCTCGATGCGCACGATCGCCGACGCCGCGGGCATGCGGGCGCCCTCGATCTACAACCACTTCGCCAGCAAGGACGAGCTGCTGATCGCGGTCGGCAAGCGCTACTTCGCGGCACTCGTCCCGGAGCTGCAGGCCGCCGCGCGGATGCCCGGCACCGGAGTGGCCCGGCTGGAGAACCTCATTCGCGCGGCGACCGCGGTCAGCACCGCGCACCCGTTCGACCACCTCACGATGGTCCGCGAGCTCATGCAGGTGCGCCGCGAGGCCGGGGCGGAGTCCCTGGTGACCGACGGCCAGCGCTGCATCGCGATCTGGCACCTGGTCATCCGGCGCGGGCAGGCCGACGGGTCACTGCGCAGCGACATCTCACCGGCCGGCATGACCTGGCTGATCTTCACCGCGATCACCGGGCTCACCGACCCGGCGCGCCGCGCCGACATCCTGGGGGATCCGGCGACTCGCAACGTCGATACCCTCTGCGCCGTCCTGATCGACGGCGCGCGGCCGGTCAGTCGATGACGCCCGCCTCACGCGCCAGCCGGACCGCGTGCACCCGGTTGGTCGCGTGCAGCTTGCGCATCGCGTTCTTGAGGTAGGACTTCACGGTGCTCTCGACGAGGCCGAGCGACGCCGCGACCTCGCGGTTGCTCTGGCCCAGCGCGACCTGCGCGAGCACGTCGATCTCGCGGGCGGCGAGCCCTGTCGGCACGGCCGGGGCGCGGCGAGTGGCCGGAGCGGGAGCGGGGGAGCGGCCGTGCTCCACGCGGTTGCGCACCTGCTCCAGCCGGGCCCGCAGCGCCTCGTCCTCGACGAGTGTCGCGAGGTCGGCCAGCTCGTCGGAGATGTCGCGCAGGTCGGCGCGGGTCAGCTGCACCTCGGCGGGCGCGGCAGGTGCCGGGACGTGGCCGAGGTTGTGCAGCCGGCCGACCCGGCGGCGTACCTCGTCATCGACGGCGATCTCGCGCTCGAGGCGCCGCACGAGCGGCAGGAAGGCGTCGTACCAGACGTCGCCGAGCACGACCTGGGCGCGATGACCGACGTAGACCACCATCCGCGGGGAGCGGTCGACGACGATCGGCAGCGCCGTCACGGTCTCCAGCTGCTCGGCGCGCACCGGGCCGTCGTACTGGTGGGTGATGCCGCGGGCGTCGTAGTAGTTGGTCACGGACACCGGTCGGCCCATCAGCAGCGCCTTTCCGCCGAGGCCGTAGCCAGAGCGCACCCGCAGGCCCTGCAAGGCACGGGTCTGCGCGCTGTGCAGGCCGGTGATGGTGACGGCGGTGCCGTTGTCGACGACCGGCCCGCCGAACGCCATGTCACTGTGCCCCGTCGCGCGGAACGCCGTGAGCGTGCGCAGCAGTCGGCCGCCGTCGGTCGGCGCCTCCTGGGCGAGGTCGGGGGACATGCCCTCCACGGTAGGTGACTGTGGTCACAGGCGGCAACGACGGCACCCTCCTTGGGAGGTAGTGCCGCTCAGGCCGAGGCGACCACCCGCGCGCCGGCGAACGTGTAGTCGTCCAGTGGGAAGCGGGTGGCCTCGCGAGCGGCGCTCAGCGTCGATGTCGGGCGCAGCAGCACCGCCTCCCCGTGCTGGTTGAAGTAGTAGCTGCGGGCGGTGGCGCAGCTGCCGGCGTTGAAGACGGAGTTGTCGAGGAGGCCGGTCATCCGGTCCAGGAACCGGTCGTTGGCCTCCTCGGTGACCTCCACGACGTCGGCGCCGCGCTCCCGCAGGGTGGCCAGAACCCGGCCCAGATGGGCCATCTGGGTCTCGATCGTCGTGAAGTACGACAGGCCCGAGTAGGAGTAGGGGCTGTTGAGCGAGAAGAAGTTGGGGAACTTCGGGACGGTGATCCCCTCGTAGGCGCAGAAGCGGTTGTCCCGCCACCACTTGCCGAGATCGCGGTCCTCGCGGCCGACGATCCGCACGGCCGGGAAGTTCACGTCCCACAGGTTGAAGCCGGTGGCGAGCACGAGGACGTCCAGGTCGACCCGGTTGCCGTCGGTGGTGACGATGCCGCGCGCGTCCACGTGGTCGATCGCGGTCGTCTCGAGATCGACGTGCGGCTTCGTGAACGTCGGGTAGTAGGTGTTGCTGAACGTCGGCCGCTTGCAGCCGAAGTCGTAGTCGGGCGTCAGCTTGGCCCGCAGCCCGGGGTCCTTGATCTGTCGCTTGAGATGGGCGTCGCAGGCCCGCTTGCCGGCCGCGTTGGCCCACGGCAGATCGCGGAAGTGCAGCACACCGGCGACCATCATCACCTCGAGGATCGAGGTGCCGACCAGGCGCGTGGCCTTCTGGGTCAGCGGAACCTTGGCGAACGCGCTGCGCACGATGCCCGGCACCGGGCCGTCCAGCTTCGGGCTCACGTAGATGGGGGTGCGCTGGTAGACGGTGAGGTGGTCGGCGACCTTGGCCAGCTCGGGGATCAGCTGGACCGCGGTCGCGCCGGTGCCGATGATGCCGATCCGCTTGCCCGCGAGCTCGATGTCGTCGTCCCAGCGCGTGGTGTGCACGACGGTGCCGGCGAAGTCCTCGACGCCCGGGATGTCGGGCAGCTTGGGCTGGGACAGGAAGCCGGTCGCGATGAGCAGGAAGCGGCCGCGGACCACCTCGCCGCCGGCGAGGGTCACCTCCCAGGCCGCCGTGTCCTCGTCCCAGCGGGCCCCTTCGACCACTGCACCGAAGCGCATGTGGCGGCGCAGGCCGTACTTGTCGGCGACGTGGCCGGCGTACTCCTTGAGCTCAGGGCCGGGTGCGAACAGCCGCGACCAGTGCGGGTTCGGCTCGAACGAGTAGGAGTACGTCGAGCTGGGGATGTCGACCGCGAGGCCGGGGTAGCGGTTGACGTGCCAGGTGCCGCCGAGGTCGTCCTCGCGCTCGAGGATCACCAGGTCGTCGTACCCCTGACGGTGCAGCTCGATCGCGGCACCCATGCCGCCGAAGCCGGCGCCGACGATCACGGCGTCGTGGATCTGGTTCATCGGGAGGTCCTCTCGGTGGCGGCGGCGTTGCTCAGGCGCTCGGTGTACCCGGCGCGCTCGGTGGCGTCGGTGTGCAGGGCGCGGTCGTCGCGGACGACCTTGCGGAGCCGGTCGAGCACGCCGGTCGGCACCAGGGCGGTGCCGGTGGCCAGCGCGCCGACGTAGCGGGGGACGGCGATCTCGGCCTCGCGGCCGCGGACCGAGCCGACCACCACGTCCGCGATGCGCTGCGGCGTGACCTTGGGGATGGGCTTCATGTCGAGGCCGGAGGCCAGGTCGGTGTCGACCGCGGACGGCAGCACCGCAGTGAGGGTGACGCCGTGGGGCGCCATCTCCAGCCGGGTGGCGGCGGTGAGCCCGACGACGGCGTACTTGCTGGCGTTGTAGACCGCGAGCCCCGGGATCGGGAACTTCCCCGCCAGCGAGGCGACGTTGACGACGTGGCCGCGCCGGCGCTCGACCATGCCCGGCAGCACGCGGCGCATGCCGTGCAGCACGCCGTGGACGTTGACCTCCATCATCAGCCGGTCGAGCGCGGGGTCCATGTCGAGGAAGGCGCCGTTGGGCATGACGCCGGCGTTGTTGACCAGGACGTCCACCGGGCCGTGCTCCTCCTCCGCGGCGGTCACGAAGGCGTCGTACGACGCCCGGTCGGCGACATCGAGGAGGTGGGCCGAGGCGCCGGTCTCGGCCGCGGTCGCCTGCGCGCTGGTCAGGTCGAGGTCGCCGAAGGAGACCCGCGCGCCGCGGGTGAGGAAGGCCTCGACGGTGGCCCGGCCGATGCCGCGGGCGCCGCCGGTGATCGCGACGTGTGCGCCGGCGATGTCGATCGGGGAGGGGCGCGTCATCGGGTCTCCTGCGTGGGTGTCGTGGGTGTCATCGGCGTCGTGGCGCGGGGTGGTCGCGCAGGCGCTGCGCGACGAGGGTGGGCGTGGTGCGGGCGGCCGCGGCCCGCACGTGCTCGACGCGAGAGCCGTCCATGAAGTTCGCTCCCATCGCGTCGAGATCGGCGAGGGTGGGCTCGATCCGGACAACCCGGGCGCCGGCCGCGCGCAGGGCGGCGACCTCCCGGTCGACGCGTCGGGTCATCGGGCGGCGCAGCAGTCGTTCGACGCGGGTCAGCCCCCGGGCGGGCGCGCCGCCGTGACTGGACATCGGGGCGACGACGACCACCTCGTCGATGCTGCCGTCGCCGACCCGGGGGAGCAGGAGGTCGGCGGAGGTGGGGGAGACGGTGCCGCCGTCGAGGAAGGCCCGGTCGCCGATGCGCACCGGCGGGAACCAGCCGGGGATCGCCCACGAGGCCGCGATCGCCTGCCCCAGTGGGGCGTGCGGTGCGTCGGCGCGGCCGAACGGGATCCGCTCGCCGGAGCGGGCGTCCGCCGCGACCAGCCAGGTGGCGGGGTGCGCGACCCAGTCGCGGCCGGTGTCGCCGGTGGCGGTGAGGGCGTCGCCGAGGTCGACCAGCCACTGGGCGTCGCCGCTCCCGCGGGGAAGCAGGCCGGCGAGTCCGGCGAGCAGGTCGGTGCGGCGAGCGAGCGCGGCCCGGCTCAGCCCGAGGCCGGGCAGGGCGGACCGGGGGAGGCCGGGCAGCGCGCGCGGACCGCGAGGGGAGGAGAGGTGCGTCGCGACGAGGCGGTCGCTGCCGTCGTGGATCGCGCCGGCCGATATGCCGGAGCCGAGCAGCGCGACCAGCTCAGCTCCTGCCGACGTACCGACCAGGACGTCGGCCGTGCGCGGATCCCAGCCCTGCCGCTCGAGCTCGGCGAGGACGGCGGCGGTCCACGCGAAGCCCAGCGTGCCGCCGCAGCCGATGACGAGTGCGCGCCCCATGCGGCCCTCCTGCTGTCTGAGTGTCTGTCCGACGGTCGCCGTCGACGAAACGGAATGAGATGTCAGTTACGGAACGTATCGTCAGTTTCGGCGATCTGCAATAGGCTCCGGTGTCATGACGGCGACCACGGAGGGGCTCTCGCGACTGGAGCGGCGCAAGGCCGAGACTCGGCGCGAGATCATCGACGCCGCCTTCACCTGCTTCGCCGAGCAGGGCTATCACGCGACGGGGATCGCCGACATCGCCGCTCGCCTGGGCATCGGGCACGGCACCTTCTACCGCTACTTCGAGAACAAGCGGGACATCGTCGAGCACGTCATCGACGACCTGATCGGCCGCATCGTCGACTCCCTCGGCGCGGAGAACGCACCGGAGGCCGTCACCACCCTGGAGGGCTACCGCGCCCAGACCGAGCGGATCGGTGCCGCCCTCGCGCGGATCTTCAGCGAGGACCCGCGGGTGCCCCAGCTGCTGCTGTCCGCCGCCGGCATCGACGATGCCATGCGCGAGCGGATGCTCGACCTCTTCGACATGACCACGCCGCTCACCGCGGCGTACCTCGAGCACGGCGTCCGGCTCGGCTACCTGCGTGCCGACCTCGACGTCGAGCCCACGGCGCAGTCCATCAACGGGATGATCCTCGGCTCCGTCCTCGTCGGCCTGCGCGACCCCGTCCCCGAGCGGCAGGCGCGGCTGAGTGCCGCCATCCGGGCCGTGATGTACGACGGGATCGCCGCGCGCTGAGCCCGCCGACGTCGCGCCGGGCGCGCTTCGGGACGCGCTTCGGCGAGTCGACAGTGCAAGGTCTTGTATGTAGCCTTGATCGGTAGTGTTTATAACCATTACTGATTCGAGGACCTGACATGTGGTTGGTCGCGGCATTCGCGCTCGCGGGTGGGCTCGCTCAGCTCGTCGACGGCACGCTCGGCATGGGCTTCGGCGTCACGTCGGCCACGGTGCTGCTGGCCCTCGGCGTCGCTCCCGCCACGGCGAGCGCCGCGACCCATGCGGCCAAGCTCCCGACGACGTTCGTCTCGGGGATCTCGCACTGGCGCGCGGGCAACGTCGACCCCAAGGTGCTGGTGCGTGTCGCCCTGCCGGGCGCGGTCGGCGGCTTCCTCGGCGCCGTCATCCTCACCTCGATCAGCCTGGAGGCGGCCAAGTCGTCGATGGCCGGGCTGCTGATCTTCTTCGGCCTGGTCATCCTGGTCCGCTTCGGCTTCGGCCTGCGGATCATCCCGGTCCCGAAGTCCGGCCACACCGCGCGGTGGCTCTCGCCCATCGGCCTGCTCGGCGGCTTCGTCGACGCCACCGGCGGCGGTGGTTGGGGTCCGGTCGTCACCCCCAGCCTGATGACCGTGACCAGACACGAGCCGCGTCGCGTGGTCGGGACCACCAACGCGGCGGAGTTCGTCGTCGCCCTCTCCGTCTCGAGCGGCTTCATCACCGGCGCCGCGCACCAGGACATCCCGTGGCTGCCCGTCCTCGGCCTGGTCGTCGGCGGCGTCCTCGTCGCCCCGTTCGCGGCCCGGCTCGCCGGTCGGCTGCCGCACGCGCCGATGGGCGCGATGGTGGGCGGCCTGGTCATCCTGGTCAACGCCGTCACCGTCGTGGGCGCGGTGACCGACCTCCCGAAGTGGCTCGACCTCGCCCTCATCGTGGGGTGGCTGCTGCTCGTCGGCCGGATCGCCTGGACGGCGTGGGGCCGGGAGAGGGCCTCCGCCGCCGAGCGGGACGAGGTCCCCGTTCCGGCCTGAGCGGCGCCTCCGGGTCAGGCGAGCAGCCGCTCGCACTCCTCGATGAGCCGCGCCCGCAGCGGAGCAGCGCGCTCGGCGAACTCGCGCTGCGCCTCGGCGTACGCCGCCTTGCCCTCGGCCGTCTCGATCCGGACCGGCTCGAAGCCCAGGTCCCGCAGGTCGTACGGCGCCGCGCGCATGTCGAGGGTGCGGATGTCCCAGGCCAGCTCGAAGCAGTCGGCGACGAGGTCGGAGCCGATCATGGGGGAGAGCCGGAAGGCATGCTTGTAGAGGTCCATGCCGGCGTGCAGGCAGCCGGGTTGCTCGAAGGCGGGTCGATCGTCGCGACCGGGGTTCAGGGTGTTGAGCGGTCGCGCGGGCGGCGTGAAGAAGCGGTAGGCGTCGAAGTGGGAGCACGCGATGCGGTGGCCCTCGACGACCTCGTCGGTGCCCGTAGGCCCGAGGCGCAGCGGCCAGTCGGCATGGCGGGTCTCGTCGTCGGCGAGGCGGTAGACCATGGCCCACTCGTGCAGGCCGAAGCACCCGAAGTGCGGTGCGCGGCCCTTCGTCGCGACCAGCAGTGCGTGCAGGGACGCGATCAGGGGGCGTTGGGCGTCCACGTACGACGAGGCGACCGTGATGCCGTGGTCGACGGGCTCGTAACCCTTGAGGTTCGCGTAGGCGTCGGCGTCCTTCAGGGCGACGCCGAATCCCGGGTGCCAGCGGCGCAGCTGGGCCGGCCGGTGGGAGTAGTAGGTGAACAGGAAGTCGAACACCGGATGCTTCGTGTGAGTCTCGCGCCGGGCGAGGTGGGGAGCGACGTAGGCGTCGATGCGCGCGGCGTGGGCAGCGGCCCGTTCCCGCCATTCCTGCGCATCCACGACCGACTCCTGCCCTTCCACGACCTGCACAGTCACGACGAGCAAGCCTAGGTCGATAGGCTCGACGGGTGCGCATCGTCAGATTCACCACTGGTGAGGAACCCTCGTACGGCGTCCTGACGGGCGACCTCGACGAGTACGGCCAGCCCGCAGAGGACGCGGTCATCGTCGGTCTCGCCGGCGACCCGCTCTACGTCGGGATCAAGCTCCTCGAGAAGGAGCACCGGCTCGAGGACGTGCGCCTGCTCGCGCCGGTGCTGCCACGCAGCAAGGTGGTCGGCATCGGCCGCAACTACGCGGCGCACGCGGCCGAGCTCGGCAACGACGTCCCGGCCGGGCCGCTGATGTTCCTCAAGCCCAACACCAGCGTCGTCGGCCCCGGCGACGCGATCCTCTACCCGCGCCAGACCCAGGACCTGCAGTACGAGGGCGAGCTCGCCGTCGTCATCGGCCGCATCTGCCGCGACGTCCCGGCCGACCAGGCCACCGACGTCATTCACGGCTACACGATCGCCAACGACGTCACCGCCCGAGACCTGCAGCGCTCCGACGGGCAGTTCACCCGCGCGAAGGGCTTCGACTCGTTCTGCCCGCTGGGGCCGTGGATCGAGACCGATCTCGATCCCCACGACTTCAACCAGGGCCGGCGGGTCCAGACGTTCCTCAACGGCGACGTCGTCCAGGACGGTACGACGGCCGACATGCTCTTCGACATCCCCGCGCTGATCGCGCACGTGTCCAGCGTGATGACGCTGCTGCCCGGTGACGTCATCCTCACCGGCACCCCCGAGGGTGTCGGCCCCATGCAGGTCGGCGACGAGGTGGAAGTCTCGATCGACGGTCTCGGAACCCTCACGAACAAGGTGGAAGCACGCGCATGAGCAGCACCGGCAAGAACGTCCGCGTCCGGATGGCCCCGTCGCCGACGGGCAGCCCCCACGTGGGCCTGGTCCGCACGGCGCTCTTCAACTGGGCGTTCGCGCGCCACCACGGCGGCACCTTCGTCTTCCGCATCGAGGACACCGACAAGGAGCGCAGCACCGACGAGTCGCTGAGCTCGATCATCGACCTGATGCGCTGGCTCGGGCTCGACTGGGACGAGGGCCCCGGTGTGGGC
Organism: Nocardioides carbamazepini; assembly: GCF_024614185.1. Classification (GTDB taxonomy): domain Bacteria; phylum Actinomycetota; class Actinomycetes; order Propionibacteriales; family Nocardioidaceae; genus Nocardioides; species Nocardioides carbamazepini. Next base: position 308,130 of record NZ_JAHTLF010000013.1, on the reverse strand, counting down.
GGCCCGTTCGCGCCCTACAAGCAGAGCGAGCGGGGCGACAAGTACGCCGACGCGCTGGCGAGGCTGAAGGACAGCTCCTTCACCTACGACTGCTACTGCACCAACGAGGAGGCCGCCGCGCGCCGCAAGGCCGCCGGCTCCAAGGTCCAGGGGTACGACGGCTTCTGCCGCGAGCTCAGCGCGGACCAGGTCGACGCGTTCGTCGCGGAGGGCCGCAGGCCCGTCGTCCGGTTCCGGATGCCCGACGGCTCGATCACCTGGAACGACCTGGTTCGCGGCGAGGTCAGCTTCGAGACGGAGTTCGTGCCGGACTTCGCGCTGGCCCGTGCCAACGGCGACCCGCTCTACACGCTGGTCAACCCGGTCGACGACGCGCTGATGGAGATCACCCACGTGCTCCGCGGCGAGGACCTGCTGTCGTCGACGCCGCGCCAGATCGCGCTCTACGAGGCCCTCAAGGAGATCGGGATCGCCAAGGCGACGCCGGAGTTCGGCCATCTGCCCTATGTCATGGGCGAGGGCAACAAGAAGCTCTCGAAGCGCGACCCGGAGGCACACGCCCTGGCCTACCGCGACCAGGGCTACCTGCCCGAGGGGCTGCTCAACTACCTCGCCCTGCTGGGCTGGGCGATCGCCGCGGACCGCGACGTCTTCAGCCTGGAGGAGATGGTCGAGGCGTTCGAGATCGAGGACGTCGTCGCCAACCCGGCGCGCTTCGACCTCAAGAAGTGCGATGCCATCAACGCCGCCCACATGCGGTTGCTGTCGACCGACGAGATCACCCACCGCGCCCTGCCGTTCCTCAAGCGCGACGGCGTCGTCTCCGACCCGGTGACCGACGCGGACGCCCAGCTGCTGGAGCTCGCAATGCCGCTCGTGGCCGAGCGGATCAACAAGCTGGCGGAGGCCAGCGCGATGCTGGGCTTCCTCTTCGTCGACGAGGACGCCTTCGAGGTCGACCCGGAGGACGCCGCCAAGCAGATCGGCGAGTCCGGAATCCCCGTCCTGCAGGCGTCGTACGACGCCTTGGTGGCGCTGCCGACCTGGTCGACCGACGCGATCCAGACCGCCCTGCAGACCGCGCTGGTCGAGGGCCTGGGCCTCAAGCCCCGCAACGCCTTCGGTCCGGTTCGGGTGGCCGTGACCGGCAGGCGGATCTCGCCGCCGCTCTTCGAGTCGATGGAGCTCCTGGGCCGCGAGCGCAGCCTCGGGCGGCTGCAGCGTGCCCTCGGCTGAGCAGGCCGGGCCCGCTCCTGCCGCGCCGGCGGGGCTGCGGTACGACGAGCTGCACCGGCGCGGGCCCACCGGCGCCTGGCGCCCGCTCGTCGGGGTGCCGCTCGTCGCGGTGCTCTTCTTCGCCGGCCAGTTCGTGCTCACCGCGTTCTTCGCGGTCTACTTCCTGCTGACCTCACGGGACACCTACGAGATCGCCGACCGGCTCGACGGCGACCCGGTCACGCCCGCGTTCCTGGCCTACGTCAATCTCGGCTGGGCCCTTGCGATCCCGGCAGTCCTGCTCGTCGCGCTCCTGCTGCATCACCAGCGCCCCGGGCTGGTCGCCTCGGTCGTGGGCCGGCTGCGCTGGCGCTGGCTCCTCGCCTGTCTCGGCATCGCGGTGGTCGCGCTCGCGCTGACCGTCGCCGTCTCGAGCGTGCTGCCCGACCAGGGCGCCGGCACGATCGACGCCGCCGGCGGCCTGAATCCGTGGACCTCGACCGTGCGCGACTTCCTGCTGGTCGTCCTGCTCCTCACGCCGCTGCAGGCGGCGGGGGAGGAGTACGTCTTCCGCGGGTACCTCGCCCAGGCGTTCGGCGGCCTGACCGCCCGCCTCGGGTCGCGCGTGAGTGCCGCGATCGCGGTCGGCGTGCCCGCGCTGCTCTTCGCCCTCGCCCACGGTCTGGGCCAGGACGTGCCGATCTTCTTCGACCGGCTCGCGTTCGGCGTGGTCGCCGGACTGCTGGTGATCCTCACCGGGGGGCTCGAGGCGGCCATCGCGATGCACGTCCTCAACAACTTCCTGGCCTTCGGTCTCGCCCTCGCGTTCAGCGACATGACCGAGGCCCTCAACCCCGTCGGCGGGAGCTGGTGGGCCGTTCCGGTCACGCTGGTGCAGTCGGTGAGCTATCTGCTCCTCGCGGTTGCCGCCGCCCGCCGGCTGGGCGTCGCGAACCGCACCGGAGGGACGGATGGCGGGGCCATTTTGGAGCCGCGGCGCGGGCTTGTGTAGTGTTCCCAGTCGGCCCGGTCCTCCGGGGCGGGGCCGGCACAGCAGTGGTCTATGGTGTAATTGGCAGCACGACTGGTTCTGGTCCAGTTAGTCTAGGTTCGAGTCCTAGTAGACCAGCGAGGTTCTCGCGAGAAGGCAGGAACAGACGCCGATTTGGCGCTGGGAAAGCCGGATCGGTAGAGTTCCGCAGGTTGCTCGCGAGAGTGACATGCCCCCGTTGTGTAGCGGCCTAGCACGCCTGCCTCTCACGTAGGTAGCGCCGGTTCGAATCCGGTCGGGGGTACGACATCGGGCCCGGTCCTTCTGGACCGGGCCCGAATGCGTTTTCCGGTTCGGCCCACTCAGTCCGTCTCGGCGGACGGCTTCGACGCGGCCGCCGCCCGCCGCGCCGCCCGGGTCTTCGGCGGCGTCGGCTCGGTGCCGATGATCGCGAACACCGGCGCGGTCAGCTTCTCCAACGCGGCCACGGCGTCGGCATGTCGCTCGGCGAGCGTGGCGACCACGACGGCGAGCTCGGCCTGGGCCTCGGCGAGCGTGTGGACGGTGTCGGCGAGCTCGCGCTGCCGGACGATGAAGTCCTGCAGGGGCTGCGCGGTGGTGCCGGCGAGGCTGGTGACTGCTCCGGCCATCCCCGCGACGGCGCCGGCGAGCTCACCGACCTGCTTGGCGAGCTCGTCGGGCTGGGTGACACCTGTGACTGCGGTGTCGCGGACGCCCCGGAGGACGTCGGTGGCGAGCTTGAGCGCCACCTGCTGGGACTTGATCAGCAGGTCCAGGGGATTGAGGGGAGCGTCCGCCATGGGCACAGCGTGACAGAACGAGGCGACCGTCGATCACCGTGATGTCCGATTTCCGCGAGAGACTGTCGGTGGACACCGGCAGGATGAGGGACATGGAGACCACAGTGACCGCGCCGGAGCGGCTCGACTTCGAGCGCTGCTACACGGCCGTGCAGTCGCGCGACCGCCGTTTCGACGGCGTCTTCTACACCGCTGTCCGGTCGACCGGCATCTACTGCCGGCCGTCCTGTCCGGCCCGCACGCCGGCGTCTCGCAACGTGTCCTTCCATCGCACCGCTGCGGCCGCGCAGGCGGCCGGCTACCGCGCCTGCAAGCGATGCCTGCCCGACGCGACGCCGGGCAGCCCGGACTGGGACGTCGCCGCGACCGTCGCCGGTCGCGCGATGCGGCTGATCGCCGACGGCGTCGTCGACCGTGAGGGAGTCGAGGGCTTGGCGGCGCGGCTGGGCTACACCTCGCGTCACCTGTCGCGGTTGCTCACCAGCGAGCTCGGTGCCGGGCCGCTCGCTCTCGCCCGCACCCAGCGCGCGCAGACCGCCCGCGCCCTCGTCGAGAGCACGACGCTCGGCCTCGCCGACGTCGCGTTCGCGGCCGGGTTCTCCAGCGTCCGGCAGTTCAACGACACGATGCTCGAGGTGTACGACGCCGCGCCGAGCCAGCTGCGCGGCCGCAGGTCGTCGCCCGGCGACCAGGTCCCGGGGGCGATCGACCTGCGGATCGCCGTCCGTACGCCGTTCCGGGGCAGCGCCCTGCTCCGCTTCCTCGCCGACCGGGCCGTGCCCGGCGTCGAGGTCGCCCAGGTCGCGGCGGACGGAGGCGGGTGGTACGCCCGCACCCTCGACCTCCCGCACGGATCGGGCGTCGCGCGGGTCGAGCTCGGCGACGTCGAAGGCGCCGGGTCGTCGTACCTGCCCCTGCGGCTGGCTCTCGACGACCTCCGCGACACGACGGCCGCCCTGGCGCGGATGCGTGCCCTGCTCGACGCCGACGCCGACCCGGTGGCCGTCGATGTCCACCTCGCCTCGGACCCGGTGCTCGCCCCCCTCGTGGCTGCGCGGCCCGGGCTCCGGGTGCCGGGTCACGTCGACGGCGCCGAGGTCGCGGTCCGCGCGGTCCTCGGCCAGCAGGTCACCGTCGTCGCGGCCCGGACCGCGGCCGCCCGACTCGTTGCCGCGCACGGTCGACCGGTGTCGACGGGCATCGAGGGACTCACCCATCTCTTCCCCGATGCCGCCACGGTCGCGCGATGCACGCCCGAGGAGTTCCGGATGCCGCGTGCGCGCGGGCGCGCCCTCATCGGCCTGTGTGCGGCGATCGCCGCCGGCGACGTGGTGCTCGACCGCGGACCCGACCGCGGCGACGTACGACGCACGCTGCTCGCGCTCCCCGGCATCGGGCCCTGGACCGCCGACTACATCGCGCTCCGTGCGCTCGGCCATCCCGACGTGTGGCTGCCGACCGACGTCGGCGTGCGCAACGCCCTCGCCCTGCACGGCGGCGCCGACCCGGCCGCCGAGATCGACCCGGAGGGGTGGGCGCCCTGGCGCTCCTACGCCCTCCTACACCTGTGGACGTCTCTGTCCGAGACCGAAAGGATGAGCTGATCATGTGGACCGTCGTCGAATCGCCCATCGGGCCGCTGCGGATCGTCGAGCAGGGCGGCGCGATCACCGCCATCGAGTTCTCGCCGTTCCGTGACGGAACCGGCCGCCCGTTGGGTGACCGTGCCGACGACGCTGCGCCGTTGGTCGATGCCGCTCGCCAGCTGGTGGAGTACTTCGCCGGCGAGCGCACCGAGTTCGACCTGCCGCTCGCGCCGGTTGGCAGTGCCTGGCAGCGCTCGGTGTGGGCGCAGCTGCTCGGCATCGGCTACGGCGAGACCGCGTCGTACGGCGAGATCGCGGCACGCCTCGGCAAGACCAACGCCGCCTCACGCGCTGTCGGGACCGCCAACGGCGCCAACCCGATCCCCATCGTGATCCCGTGCCATCGGGTGATCGGCGCCAACGGCACCCTCACCGGGTACGCCGGCGGGCTGGACCGCAAGCAGCTGCTGCTCGAGCTGGAGGCTGAGCCGTTGCAGGACGCGCTGTTCTGACAGTTTCGCCGGTCGACCGGCGCAACGGTTGCTGGACCGCTGAAACTTCGTCGGGCAGGTGTGAGGTTAGCGGGGGGGCCGGCGCAACGCACCGATACGGGGGTGCGACACGGCCGCCGCCCCGCGCCGCGCCGCC
>NZ_JAHTLF010000013.1:0-302861 GCF_024614185.1 Nocardioides carbamazepini | reverse complement strand
CCCCCCCCCCCCCCCCCCCCCCCCCCCCCCCCCCCCCCCCCCCCCCCCCCCCCCCCCCCCCCCCCCCCCCCCCCCCCCCCCCCCCCCCCCCGGGGCCCCCGCCCCGGGGCGCGGGCGCGGGCCCGCGCCGCGGGCCGCCCCCCGCGCCGGGGGCCCCCCCCCCAACGTGTGGCTGCCCCTATCAACCTCCGCGGGCCGGGGGTGGGTTCCCCCGGCCCCCCCGCGAAACTCACAGATCCGTGTGAGCTACTCGGCCGCCGCCCGGCGCAGCGACTCCGAGAGCCGCTCGGCGGCGGCCAGCACTGCCGGTGCGTGCATCCGGCCGGGCTGGCGGGAGAGGCGCTCGAGCGGTCCCGACACCGAGACCGCGGCGATCACCTTGCCGCCGGGGGAGCGGACAGGGGCGGACACGGAGGCGACGCCCTGTTCGCGCTCGCCGACCGACTGCGCCCAGCCGCGGCGGCGGATCGCGGAGAGCTCCGCCGCGGAGAAGGCGGAGTTCTGCAGGCCGCGGTGGATCCGCTCCGGGTCGTCCCACGCGAGCAGCACCTGCGCGGCCGACCCGGCGCGCATGGTCAGCTGGGAGCCGATCGGGATGGTGTCGCGGAGTCCGGAGGGCCGCTCGGCCGCGGCGACGCAGACGCGGTGATCGCCCTGGCGCCGCCAGAGCTGGGCGGACTCACCGGTGATGTCGCGCAACCGCGCGAGCACCGGTCCGGCGGTGGCGAGCAGCCGGTCCTCTCCGGCGGCGGCGGACAGCTCGGCCAGCCGCGGGCCGAGCACGAACCGGCCCTGCATGTCGCGGGCGACCAGGCGGTGGTGCTCCAGGGCGACCGCCAGCCGGTGCGCCGTCGGCCGGGCGAGGCCGGTGCCTGCCACGAGCCCGGCCAGCGTGGCCGGACCGGACTCCAGTGCGGTGAGCACCAGGGCCGCCTTGTCGAGTACGCCGACACCGCTCGAGTTGTCCATATGGCAATACTGCCGTCTCGGATCCTGGGATGCAAGAGTAGGCTTCATCACGGTCGGCGGCAGAGGTTGCCGTCGAGGAAACCGAACGAGGAGGAGCGAGTCATGGGCAAGACCCTGGCGGAGAAGGTGTGGGACGAGCACGTCGTCCGATCGACCCCGGGGGAGCCGGACCTCCTCTACATCGACCTCCACCTCATCCACGAGGTCACCAGCCCCCAGGCCTTCGACGGCCTGCGTCTGTCGGGCCGGCAGGTGCGCCGCCCCGACCTGACCCTCGCGACCGAGGACCACAATGTCCCGACCCTCGACTGGGACAAGCCGATCGCCGACCCCGTCAGCAAGACGCAGGTCGACACACTGCGCAAGAACGCCGAGGAGTTCGGCGTGCGCCTGCACTCGCTCGGCGACGTCGAGCAGGGCATCGTCCACGTCGTCGGCCCGCAGCTGGGCCTGACCCAGCCCGGCATGACGATCGTGTGCGGCGACTCCCACACCAGCACCCACGGCGCCTTCGGCTCGATCGCGTTCGGCATCGGCACCTCTGAGGTCGAGCACGTGCTCGCCACCCAGACGCTGATGCAGGCCAAGCCGAAGACGATGGCGGTCACCGTGAACGGATCGCTCCCCGAGGGAGTGACGTCCAAGGACCTGATCCTCTACCTGATCGCGCAGACGGGCACCGGTGGCGGCCAGGGCTATATCGTCGAGTACCGCGGCCAGGCCATCGAGGAGCTCTCGATGGAGGGCCGGATGACGGTCTGCAACATGTCCATCGAGTGGGGCGCCAAGGCCGGCATGATCGCCCCCGACCAGGTCACCTTCGACTACATCGAGGGCAAGCCGGAGGCGCCGAAGGGCGCCGACTGGGATGCGGCCGTCGCGCACTGGAAGACCCTGGTCACCGACGCGGACGCACACTTCGACGAGGAGGTCGTGATCGAGGCGGCCGACGTCACGCCGTTCGTCACCTGGGGCACCAACCCCGGCCAGGGGGTTCCCCTGGGTGCCAACGTCCCGAGCCCCGAGGACTACGAGGACGCCACCGACAAGATCGCGACCGAGAAGGCGCTGGAGTACATGGGCCTCCAGGCCGGTACGCCGATGCGCGAGGTCAAGGTCGACACGGTCTTCGTCGGCTCCTGCACCAACGGCCGGATCGAGGACCTGCGGCTCGCGGCCGAGATCATCAAGGGACACACGGTCGCCGAGGGCACCCGTCTGCTCGTCGTGCCGGGCTCGGTGCGGGTCCGCAACCAGGCGATCGAGGAGGGTCTCGACAAGGTCTTCGTCGCGGCCGGTGCGGAGTGGCGTGGTGCGGGCTGCTCGATGTGCCTGGGCATGAACCCCGACACCCTGGCCCCGCAGGAGCGCAGCGCGTCGACGTCCAACCGGAACTTCGAGGGCCGTCAGGGCAAGGGTGGCCGCACCCACCTGGTGTCCGTGCCCGTCGCCGCCGCGACCGCTGTGCGCGGCACGCTGTCCTCGCCCGCCGACCTCGTGCCGGCCACGGTCTGAAAGGGAGCCCGACCATGGAGAAGTTCACCACCCACACCGGCATCGGCGTCCCGCTGCGACGCAGCAACGTCGACACCGACCAGATCATCCCCGCGGTCTACCTCAAGCGCGTGACCCGGACCGGCTTCGAGGACGGCCTGTTCGCCGCATGGCGCAACGACCCGGAGTTCGTGCTCAACAAGCCCGCCTACAGTGCGGGTTCCGTGCTCGTCGCCGGTCCCGACTTCGGCACCGGATCGTCGCGTGAGCATGCGGTCTGGGCGCTGCAGAACTACGGCTTCAAGGTGGTTCTGTCCTCGCGTTTCGCCGACATCTTCCGTGGCAACTCCGGCAAGGCCGGCCTGGTGGCCGGCCAGATCGACGAGAAGGTCGTCGAGCGGCTGTGGGTCTACCTCGAGGAGAACCCCGGTGGGCAGATCACCGTCGACCTCGAGAGCAAGACGGTCACCACGCCGGGCGGCGAGGTCGAGGACTCCTTCGACATCGACGACTACACCCGCTGGCGTCTGCTCGAAGGTCTCGACGACATCGGCATCACGCTCGGTCACGACGCCGACATCGCGTCGTACGAGAGTGGCCGTCCGAGCTGGAAGCCGGTCACTCAACACGGCTGAAAACCGCTCTACAACGGGCCGATCCGCGACATCCGCGGATCGGCCCGTTGCCTTTGCCGCATTCGCCGAGATCGGCCCGACAGGGCCTCCGGGGCGCGCCAGAGGGCCGAATCGGCCGAAATACCGCCGAAATCACGAAAAAAGACGCAACAACTTCGGCGTGGTGATTGTGGCTGTGCCTGCTAGTGCCTAGCGTTCCCATGAAAGGACGGCTGAGCGAGGGCTCGGCCGCATCAGCTCAAGGGACGCCCAGCGCGGCGTTTCGGAAGGACAGGTAGTGAACAAGTCTCAGTTGATCGACGCGCTGGCTGACCGGTTCGAGGGCAGCCGCAAGGACGCGGCACATGCTCTCGACGCGGTTCTCGACACGATCACCCGTCAGGTCGCCAAGGGTGAGAAGGTCGCCATCACGGGCTTCGGCTCGTTCGAGAAGGCCGTCCGCAACGCCCGTTGGGTCCGCAACCCGCAGACCGGCGAGCGTGTGAAGACCAAGAAGAAGGCCGTTCCGAAGTTCAGCGCCGGCGCTGACCTGAAGAACGTCGTCTCCGGGGCGAAGAAGCTCGCTCCGCTGCCGAAGCCGGCGAAGAAGGCCGCTGCCCCGGCGAAGAAGGCCGCGACCACCGCCGCCAAGAAGGCTGCTGCTCCGGCCAAGAAGGCCGCCAGCACTGCCAAGAAGGCTGCTGCTCCGGCCAAGAAGGCCGCCGCAGCCGTGAAGAAGGCTCCGGCCAAGAAGGCTCCGGCCAAGAAGGCGCCCGTGAAGAAGGCTCCGGCCAAGAAGGCTCCGGCCAAGAAGGCGCCCGTGAAGAAGGCTCCGGCCAAGAAGGCGCCCGCGAAGAAGGCTCCGGCCAAGAAGGCGCCCGCGAAGAAGGCTCCGGCCAAGAAGGCCTGACGCCAGCTTCGACGATCACGCCGAACGGGCCGTACTCCGCAAGGAGTACGGCCCGTTCGTCATCGTGGGAGCCGTCCGATGCCACGAAGTACGTCGGCCGACGATGCGCCCACGCCGAGTGCGACAGCGGCCGCGAGGCCATCGACGTCGTCGACGTCGCGGCGCAGGCTCGACAGCTCGCCGGCCAGCGGGCGCGCTCCTGCCGCGGCATGGGCCGCGGCGGAACCCGGCCCGAAGCGTGGGTCGAAGTCGTCGTACTCCGCGCAGTAGAGCGTGGTTCCCGTCCTGTCGGCATCACGCACGAAGCACGGGCCCGAATCGGTCACCGCATCGGCGAGTGCCGCAGCCAGGTCCGCGGGCACGAGCGCCGGCAGGTCGCCGCAGAGTGCCGCGGGCCGCAGGTCCGGCCGCCCGGCGTGCAGATGCGTCGCCGCGTGTCGCAGCGCGGCGTTCAGGCCGCCGCCCGGATCCGCGCACGTCTCGGCCCCTCGCGCCGCGAGGGTCGCGGCGAAGTCGGCGTCGTCGCTGACGACCAGGACGCCGGCCACTCCTTCGGTGCGTAGGCACGCATCGACCACGTCGGTGGCGAACGCGGCGGCGAGCAGCGCGCGTTGCGGCCCGCGCAACGCGGAGAGTCGCGACTTGCCGGTGCCCGGTGACTTCACCGGAAGGAGCACGGCGATGGAGCCCGGACGCGTGAACACCCCTGAATCCTCGCAGGGCCGGCGCGGACTTCGTCGTGGAGCCCCGAGGTGACCGGTAGCCTGCATTCTCGTGACCGTTCGGAAGCTGCAGGAGAAGCGGGGCTGGGCCTTCAACATCGCCGTACCCCTCCTCAAGCCGCTCCTCCTGGCGGCGACCCGGCGCGAGTGGATCGGCGGCGACAACATCCCCCGCAGGGGCGGCTTCATCATCGTCCTCAACCACATCTCCCACGTCGACCCGCTGACCGCGGCGCACCTGGTCTACGACCACGGCTACCAGCCGCGCTATCTCGCGAAGTCGGGTCTCTTCGACAACAAGGCGCTCGGCTTCTTCCTGCGCGGGGCGGGCCAGATCCCGGTCAAGCGCGAGACGAAGGACGCCGTCGGTGCGTACGCCGCCGCGGTCGAGGCCGTCCGGTCCGGCCAGTGCGTCGTCATCTACCCCGAGGCCACCATCACCCGAGACCCCGACATGTGGCCGATGAAGGGCAAGTCGGGTGCCGCGCGGATCGCGCTCGAGACCGGCTGCCCGGTGATCCCCGTGGGGCAGTGGGGCGCCCATGAGATCCTGGCGCCGTACACGAAGCGCCCGCACGTCGTACCCCGCCGCAAGGTCGTGATGCGCGTCGGACCGCCCGTCGAGCTGGAAGACCTGCGGGCCCAGGAGCGGACGACCGCGGTCGTCAACGAGGCGACCGACCGGATCCTGGCCGCGATCACCCACGAGGTCGAGCTGGTGCGTGGGGAGAGCGCGCCCGCAGAGCGCTACGACATGGCCGTGCACGGCGACCGGTTCAAGAGGAACAAGAAGGCGGCGAGCTGATGGGCAACAAGATCGCGGTGCTCGGCGCCGGCTCGTGGGGGACGGCGTTCTCGATCGTGCTGGCCGATGCCGGCAACCAGGTGTCCATCTGGGCGCGCCGCGAGGAGGTCGCCACCGCGATCAACGAGCGACACGAGAACACCGACTACCTGGCGGGCATCGAGCTGCCCCGCGCCATCACCTCGACCCCCGACCCCGAGCAGGCGCTCGCCGGCGCGGACGTCGTCGTCCTCGCGGTGCCCTCGCAGTCGCTGCGCGACAACCTGCCCACCTTCTTGCCGTACGTCGACCAGGACGCCGTCCTCGTCTCGCTGATGAAGGGCGTCGAGCTCGGCACGCTCAAGCGGATGTCGGAGGTCATCGCCGAGGTGGGCGACATCGGCGCCCACCGGATCGCCGTCGTCAGCGGCCCCAACCTCGCCCGTGAGATCGCCCGCCGCGAGCCGGCCGCCTCGGTCGTCGCCTGCGCCGACGAGTCCGTCGCGACCATGCTCCAGCAGCGCGTCCACTCGCCGGCGTTCCGGCCCTACACCAGCGTCGACGTCCTCGGCTGCGAGTACGGCGGTGCCTACAAGAACGTCGTGGCCCTGTGTGTCGGCATGGCCGTGGGCCAGGGCTTCGGCGACAACACCACCGCGTCGCTGATCACCCGCGGTCTCGCCGAGACGGCCCGGCTCGCCATGAACCTCGGTGCCAACCCGCTGACCCTGATGGGCCTCGCGGGCCTCGGTGACCTCGTCGCCACCTGCTCCTCGCCGCTGTCGCGCAACCGCACCTTCGGCGAGAAGCTCGGCCAGGGCATGACCGTCGAGGAGATCTATGCCTCGACCCGTCAGGTCGCCGAAGGGGCGAAGTCCTGTTCCTCGCTGCGCGCCCTCGCGGTCCGGTCCGGCATCGAGGCCCCCATCGTCGACGCCGTCGACGAGGTCGTCCAGGGTCGGCTGACCACGTCGCAGCTGATGGACGCGTTCATCTCGCGCGACACCAAGGCCGAGCTGAGCTGAGTTGGATGGCGCGAGCGCCCCGGGCGGCTAGAGGTACGACGCCAGCAGGTCCGCCGCGGCCCGCAGCTCGACGGCGCGTTCGGGTGCCCGCCCGTCGATCTGCTCGGCCGCGGCGAGCAGGTCGTCCCGCTCGTCCGCGACGAGGGAGCGGACCTCGGCGTCGGTGAGCTCGCGCCGGGCCGTCTCCGTAGCGCCCAGACCGGCCGCCGCACCGGCGATAGGCCCGTCGCCGGCCGGGCCCGCGGCGGGGTCGGCCACCGGCACGGCCTCGGCGTTGGCGATCACCCCGAGCATCGTGCGCAGCGCCTTGACGGTGGCGAGGTCGCGCGCCCGCAGCGCGGATCGGAGGTCGTCTCGAAGACGTGCGGCGAGGTCGGGCACCGCGCTCAGGCGTCGATCCGGTCGAGGGCCTGCTTCAGGTCGGTCCACAGGTCCTCGACGTCCTCGATGCCGACGGACAGGCGGACCAGGCCCTCGGGGATGGTGGCAGGCTCGACCTTCCAGCGGCGCCGCCGCTCGAAGGTCGACTCGACGCCTCCGAGCGATGTCGCGTGCACCCACAGCGAGGTCGCCCGGACCAGGAAGTCGCCGGCGTCGGCTCCTCCGGCCAGGACGGGGGCGACGATCGCCCCGAAGCCGGGATAGCGGACCTCCGCCACAGCCGGGTGGTCCGCCAACCTGCGGGCGAGCTCGACGGCGTTGGCGGCTGCTCGCTCGAGCCGGACGTGCAGGGTGCGCAGGCCGCGCAGGGCCAGCCAGGTCTCGAACGGCCCCGGAACGGCGCCCGCGAGGTCACGACGGCCCTTGAGGGCGCCGTACACCTCGTCGTCGGCGACGACGATCGCGCCCATCAGGACGTCGCTGTGTCCGGCGATGTACTTCGTGGCCGAGTGCACCACGATGTCGGCGCCGAGCGCCAGCGGCTGCTGCAGCAGGGGAGTGGCGAAGGTGTTGTCGACCACGACCCGGATGCCGAGCTCGCGGGCGGCGGCGCACAGTGCGGGGATGTCGGCGATCTCCAGCGCCGGGTTGGTCGGGGACTCCAGCCAGAGCAGGGCGACGTCCTCGTCGCCCCGCAGCGCCGCGACCACGGCGGCGGTGTCGGTCGTGTCGACCAGCGTGGCGCGGAGCCGGCCGCGGGACTCGGCGTCGGCCAGCGCACCCACCGAGCCGTTGTAGGCGTGCCGCGGCGCGATCACGCTGCCTCCGGTGCCGACCAGGTCGAGGATCGTCGTCACGGCCGCCATGCCCGACGAGAACGCCAGTGCCCGACCGCCCTCCAGTGCGCCCAGCGTCTCCTCGAACGCCGACCATGTCGGGTTGCCGAAGCGGCCGTACTCCAGGTCGCCGGTGGCGCCGTACGTCGACGTCATCGTGATCGGCACGTTCAGCGGCTGGTCGGGATCGTGCGGGGGCCGGCCGACGGTCACCGCGAGGGTGGCGGGACGCAGCGCCGGGGCAGTCGTGGACGGGTCGTGCGCGGGAGCGGCCATGTCCCAAAGGTAGGGTCATCGCCGATGAGCTCTCCCACCGGCCGCCGTGTCCGTGTCGCTGTCGTCTTCGGCGGCCGCTCCAGTGAGCACGCCATCTCGTGCGTGACCGCAGGAAGCGTGCTGCAGGCCATCGACCGCGAGAAGTACGACGTCATCCCCATCGGCATCGCCACCGACGGCCGATGGGTGCTGGAGGCCGACGACCCGCAGCGCCACCGGATCACCGGCGCCGGCCGGCTGCCCGCCGTGGACGGTGACCGCGCGGCCGTCAGCCTGGCCCGGACCACCGGGGGCACCGACCTCGTCGTCAGCGAGCCGTCCCAGGCTCCCCACGCGCTGGGGGAGGTCGATGTCGTCTTCCCGCTCCTGCACGGCCCCTGGGGCGAGGACGGCACCATCCAGGGACTCTTCGAGATGTCCGACGTCCGGTACGTCGGCTCCGGCGTCCTCGCCTCGGCGGTCAGCATGGACAAGGCGTTCATGAAGGTCGTCCTCAAGGACGCCGGCCTGCCGGTCATGCCGAGCGTGACCGTCACCGCCCGCGAGTGGAAGGCCGACCCCCAGGCCGTCCGCGAGCTCGTCGCCGAGCTCGGCTACCCACTCTTCGTGAAGCCCGCCCGCGGCGGCTCCAGCATCGGCATCGCCAAGGCCCACACGCCTGACGAGATCGACGGGGCACTCGAAGGCGCGCTGGCGCACGACCCGAAGGTCCTCGTCGAGGTCTCTGCCGAAGGGGCCCGCGAGATCGAGTGCGGGGTCCTCGAGGCGCTCGACGGCGGCGTCGACACCAGCCGGCCGGCAGAGATCCGGATCACCGGCGAGCACGAGTTCTACGACTTCGAGGCCAAGTACCTGCCCGAGGAGCACACCGAGCTCGACGTCCCGGCGCTCCTCCCCGACGGCGTCGAGGAGCGGATGCGCGCGATGGCCGCGGCCGCGTTCACCGCGGTCGGTTGCGAGGGCCTGGCCCGCGTCGACTTCTTCCTCATGCCCGACGGCTCACTGGTCGTCAACGAGCTCAACACGATGCCCGGCTTCACGCCGCTCTCGATGTTCCCGCAGATGTGGGCCGCGACCGGGCTCGACTACCGCGCGCTGGTCGACCGGCTGCTGACGCTGGCTCTCCGGCGGGACACCGGGCTGCGCTGAGCTGCGTTGGGCGGTGCCTCAGTCGCAGTCGTCGACGAGCGTGAGGTGCTCCTTGACCAGCGGCGCGAGCACCGTCATGGCCGCGGGGCCGGCGTTCGGCCGGTAGCGGGACGGGATCGACACCTCGACCCGCGGGCTGTAGCCGGCCGCGGTCAGCGTGAGGTCGAGTCCCTGGTCGTCGTACTGCTCGTCGGGGATGTAGTAGCCGACCCCGTCGGCGGACTCGCACGACGCGGTCAGGTCGAAGCCCTCCGGCTTCGGGACACCGCAGCGGACCACGATCGCGGGGTCGCCGTACGCCGCGGCGGGGGCGTCCTCCGGCTCGATCTCGACCCGCTCCTCGTCGGCGAGCGTGTCGGGCAGGTCGGCGGCGAGGGCCGCACAGGCCGCACGGTCGGCGGCCGACAGCCGGGGTACGTCGACGTCGACCGCGCCGCCGCAGGCCGCCAGGGCCAGGGGCAGCGCGAGCAGAGCCGCGAGCGGCGCGAGCCGCCCGCGGGGAGAGCGTGGCACCGTCAGATGTGGACGACGGGGCAGGTGAGGGTGCGGGTGATGCCCTCGAGGTTCTGCACCTTGGAGACCACGAGCTTGCCCAGCTCGTCGACGTTGCGGGCCTCGGCGCGCACGATCACGTCGTAGGGCCCGGTGACGTCCTCGGCCAGGGTGACGCCCGCGATCGCTCCGACCTCGCGGGCGACCTCGGCCGCCTTGCCGACATCGGTCTGGATGAGGATGTAGGCCTGCACCACCATGCGGTCACGCTCCCGTCGGACGGTTGGGTCGAACGCCTCAACCTACCTCGCGCTCCCTCGGGAGCAGAACCCGCGAGCCGTGGCCGTCGGCACCGGGCGCGTCTGATGGGATGGAGCCATGGCTGACGCGACCGACCGGGACACGACGCTGGCGGATCTCGGCGAGTTCGGGCTGATCGGCCGGATCGGTGAGATCGTCGCCGCGACGGCGCCGGGGGAGGACGTGCTGCTCGGGCCGGGCGACGACGCCGCGGTGCTCCGGGTCCGCAAGGGACACGTGGTCGTGTCGACCGACCTGATGGTCGAGGGCCGGCACTTCCGCCGCGACTGGGTCGACGCCGTCGACGTCGGCCACCGTGCCGCCGCGCAGAACCTCTCCGACATCAACGCCATGGGCGGCCGAGCCCAGTGGCTCACCGTCGGGCTCGCAGCCCCCGCCGACCTCCCGGCCGCCTGGGCGCTCGACTTCACCCGCGGGTTCGCCGAGGAGTGCGCGGTCGTCGGCGCCGGCCTGGTGGGCGGCGACGTCACGCGGGCCGACGAGATCGTCATCGCCGTGACCGTGCTCGGCGCCTGCACCGTGTCCCCGGTCGCGCGCTCCGGCGCCGCGGCCGGCGATGTCCTCGCCCTCTGCGGGCGCCAGGGCTGGTCCGCCGGTGGGCTCGCCGTGCTCGGCCGCGGCTTCCGGTCGCCCCGCGTGCTCGTCGACGCCTATCGCCGGCCCGCGCCGCCGTACGACGCGGGGCCGGTCGCCGCCGAGGCCGGAGCCACCTCGATGATCGACGTGTCCGACGGCCTGCTGGCCGAGGCCCGGCACCTCGCCGACAGCTCCGGGGTCAGCATCGACGTGGAGACCAGCGCCTTCGAGATCCCCGAGCCGCTTCTGGCGGTCGGCCAGGCGACCGGTGCCGACCCGCTCCAGTTCATCCTCGGCGGCGGCGAGGACCACCCCCTGCTCGCCACCTTCCCGCCTGATGTCGCGCTGCCCGAGGGCTGGACCAGGGTCGGCTCGGTCGGCGCCCGGGCCGAGCTGCCGGTGACGGTCGACGGGGCGGCGTACGACGGCCCCACCGGCTGGACTCATTTTTGACCGACCCGGCCCAGATGAAGCTCCAGAACGCTCCGACCCGGCCCAGATGAAGCTCCAGAACGCTCCGACCCGGCACAGGCAGACCCCGATGTCGACTTCATCTGCGCCGGGTCGGCGCACTGCCGAGTTCAATCTGCGCCGGGTCGCGCCAAAAACACACCGACCCGTCGCGTTCGAACGCGACGGGTCGGTGAGAGATCAGGTCAGCGGGTGACCTTGCCGGCCTTGATGCAGCCGGTGCAGACGTTGAGGCGCTTGGGGGTGCCGTTGACGACCGCGCGCACGCGCTGGATGTTGGGGTCGAAGCGGCGCTTGGTGATCTTGCGCGACCACGGCCGGTTGTTGCCGAACGTCGGCTTCTTGTCGCAGATGTCGCACACGGCGGCCATGGTTGTCACTCCTGGAGGATTGCTCGTCACTAAGTCATGTGTGCCGGGCGCGCAGAAGACGCTTCGGGCAACCGGATGAGAATAGCCGACCTGGCCGCGCTGGCCGAAATCGGCGAAGCCCGCGGCACGTGCCTTAGGGTGACCTCGATGGACGAGGGGACGGCGCCCGCGGAGGGGCGCAGCGGCATCGCGCTGGCGTCGGTCGTCCGGTTCGTCGACATCGCGGTCGACGCCCTGGCGGGCGCGCGCGAGGAGGTCGACGCCCTCAACGTCTACCCGGTGCCCGACGGCGACACCGGCACGAACATGTACCTCACCGTCGTCGCCGCCCGCGACGCGATCCGCGCGGCCCTCGGCGAGCACGCCGACAGCCCCGACCGGGCGAGCGAGGTCGACGCACCACTCGCGGCGATGGCCCGGGGCGCGCTGCTCGGCGCCCGCGGCAACTCGGGCGTCATCCTCAGCGAGATGCTCGGCGCGGCCGCCCGCCGGATCGGCGCCGCGCGCGCCGACGAGCGCAACGCGGTCGTGATGGCGGAGGCACTGCAGCAGGCCTCCGCCGCGAGCTACGCCGCCGTGGGGGAGCCGGTCGAGGGCACCATGCTGACCGTGATGCGCGCCGCCGCCGCGGCCGGTACGACGGCGGCCGGTCCCGCCGACGCGCGCAGCAGCGACGTCCTCACCGCGGCGGCCGCCGCCGCACGGGAGGCGCTGGGGCGCACGCCGGAGCAGCTCGCGGTCCTCGCCCAGGCCGGGGTGGTCGACGCGGGCGGACGGGGCCTGTCGGTCATCCTCGACGCCGCCGAGACGGTGCTGACCGGTCGCCGGCCGATCCCGGTCACGGCGCCGCTGGGCAGTCACCTGATCCCGGTGCCGCACGTCGGGCAGGGCGCCGACGAGCTGAGCGCGGACGGCCCGGCCTACGAGGTGATGTACCTCCTCGACACCGACGACGCGGCCGCGCCAGGGCTCCGCGAGCAGCTCGGCACCCTCGGCGACTCGGTCGTGGTGGTGGGCCGCGACCGCCTGTGGAACGTGCACGTCCACACCGACGACGTCGGTGCCGCGATCGAGGCGGGTCTCGCCGTCGGCCGCCCGCACCGGATCCGGGTGACCCACTTCGCCGAGCAGATCGCCCAGAAGACGGCGCTCGAGGCTCCGGCGCCGCCGACCCTCGCCGGTCGCCGGGTCGTCGCCGTCGCGGCCGGCCCGGGCCTGGCCGACCTGTTCGAGGAGGCCGGCGCGGAGGTGGTCCGCGGCGGACCGGGGCGCCGCCCCTCGACCGGCGAGCTGCTGGAGGCGATCACGGCCTGCGGTGCCCGTGAGGTCGTGGTCCTGCCCAACGACGAGCCGACCATCCGGGCCGCGCTGGCGGCGGCGAGCACCGCCGAGGCCGATCACGGTGCCGAGGGGCTGCGGGTCGCGGTGATCCCGACCCACACCCAGGTGCAGGGGCTGGCGGCCGTCGCGGTCCACGAGCCGGGCCGGGCGTTCGACCAGGACGTGACCGAGATGACCGCGACCGCCCGCCACGTCCGGCACGGCGCGGTCACGATCGCGGCCCGGCAGGCGATGACGATGGCCGGCCCCTGCGAGCCCGGCGACGCGCTCGGCGTCATCGCGGGCGACTTCGCGGTCGTCGGCGACGACCTCGGAGCGGTCGCGCTCGTCGTCCTCGACCGCCTGCTGGCCGCGGGCGGGGAGCTGGTCACGATCGTGAGCGGTGCCGACAGCGCGGGGCTGGCCGACCGGGCGACGGCCTGGGTGGAGGAGTTCCACCCCCATGTCGATGTCGTGGTGTACGACGGTGGGCAGGAGCGGTACCCGCTCCTCATGTCCGTCGAGTGAGGTTCAGGTGGCCATCGACTTCGCATCGCCCGTGACCGCGGTCCTCGGGGCGACCACGCCCGCCAAGCGCAAGCGGTTCGCCGAGGGGCTCGGCATCGAGACCGTCGGCGACCTGATGCGGCACTTCCCGCGACGCTATCTCGAGACCGGCTCCCTGACCCGCGTCGACAACCTGCGGATCGGTCAGCTGCTGTGCGTCGTCGGCGAGATCGACCAGTGTGAGATCAAGAGCTACCGGGACCGCCGCACCGGCCGCCCGGCGTACCGGGTCGAGGCGGTGCTGCGCACCGGTGGCCCGCGGCTGAAGATGACCTTCTTCGCCAAGAACCAGGGCACCGCCGGCTGGCACGCGAGCCGGGTCGCCCAGGGCAACCGCGGCATCTTCCTCGGCAAGGCCGACCGGTTCCGCGACCAGTGGCAGCTGGTGAACCCGGCCATGACGATCTTCGGGATGGGGGACGAGACCGAGGGCGAGGGCAGCGCCGTCCAGGACGTCCTCGACTTCGGCCCGCTCTACCCGATCTACCCGCTCACCAAGGGCGTCGAGACCTGGGACGTCGCCCGCGCGGTCACCTTCGCCCGCGAGGTCGTCGAGCCGGTGCCCGAGCTGCTGCCCGACGCCCTGCGTGAGGAGTACGACGTCCTCGGCATCCAGCAGGCCTACGACTGGGTCCACCGGCCGGAGGACCGCGACCAGGTCGCGCTCGCGCACCACCGGTTCCGGTTCGAGGAGGCGCTGGTCACCCAGCTGGTGCTGGGCCGGCGCCGGCGCGCACGCCGGGCGGAGGGGGCCACCGCCCGCACCGGCGGCGACGGCGCCCTGCTGACGGCGTTCGACGAGAGGCTGCCGTTCGAGCTGACCGCCGGGCAGGTCGAGGTGGGCCATCGGATCGAGGCCGATATCGCGCAGCCGCACCCGATGAACCGCCTGCTCCAGGGCGAGGTCGGCTCCGGCAAGACGCTGGTCGCGCTGCGCGCGATGCTGCGCGTGGTCGACTCCGGCGGCCAGGCGGCGCTGCTCGCGCCGACCGAGGTCCTCGCCCAGCAGCACTACCGCTCGATCGTCACGATGCTCGGCGACCTCGCCGACGGCGGCACGATCTTCGGCGCGGGGGAGGGCACCCGCGTCGAGCTGCTCACCGGCTCGATGAACAAGACCCAGCGCACCGGTCCGCTGTCCCGGATCGCCAGCGGCGAGGCCGGGATCGTCATCGGCACCCACGCCCTGCTCCAGGACCAGGTCATGTTCGCCGACCTCGGTCTCGTCGTCGTCGACGAGCAGCACCGGTTCGGTGTCGAGCAGCGTGCCGCGCTCACCGACAAGGCGTCCGCGCCGCCGCACCTGCTCGTGATGACGGCGACCCCGATCCCGCGGACTGTCGCGATGACGGTCTTCGGCGACCTCGAGACCTCGACCCTGAGCGAGCTGCCGGCCGGCCGCGCGCCGATCCAGACCAATGTCGTCCCGCTGGCCGAGCAGCCGGCCTGGATCGGCCGGGTCTGGGAGCGGGTCCGCGAGGAGGTCGGCAAGGGCCACCAGGTCTACGTCGTGTGTCCCCGCATCTCCGGTGACGAGGCCGAGGCCGGCCAGGTCGACGCGGTCGACGTCCCCGACCCGGACGACGTCGGCGCCGAGCAGCCCGTCCCCAAGCCACCCGCCGCGGCCGTCGAGGAGGTGGTCGAGCGGCTCGCCGCCGGCGCGCTCGACGGGCTGCGGATCGGCCGCCTGCACGGCCGCCTGCCCGCCGACGAGAAGGACGCCACGATGCGGGCGTTCGCCGCGGGCGACATTGACGTGCTCGTCTCGACGACGGTCATCGAGGTCGGCGTCGACGTCCACAACGCCACCACGATGGTGATCTTGGACGCCGACCGGTTCGGCATCTCGCAGCTCCACCAGCTCCGCGGCCGGGTCGGTCGAGGCGGCCTGCCCGGCCTGGCCCTGCTGGTGACGCACACCGATGCGGAATCGCCGTCCCGCGAGCGGCTGGAGGCGGTCGCCTCGACGACCGACGGCTTCGTGCTGAGCCGGATCGACCTCGAGATGCGGCGCGAGGGCGACGTCCTCGGCGCCTCGCAGGCCGGCGGGCGCTCCAGCCTCGAGAACCTGCGCGTGCTCCGCGACGAGGACACCATCGTCGCCGCCCGCGAGGCCGCCGAGGGACTTCTCGACGCGGACGCCGAGCTCGGCCAGGCGCCCGGCCTCGCGGACGCCGTGCGGACCCTCGAGCAGTCGCAGCAGGCCGACTTCGTGGACAAGTCGTGAACGCACCGCCGGCCGGAGGCTGATGTGACGCGGATCATCGCCGGCGTCGCGGGCGGACGCCGCCTCCAGACGCCCAAGGGCGACCAGACCCGGCCCACCAGCGACCGGGTCCGTGAGGCGCTGTTCTCCGCGATCGAGGCCTGGGCCGGCTCGCTGCACGGCCTGCGCTTCCTCGACCTGTACGCCGGCTCCGGCGCTATCGGGCTCGAGGCCTGGTCGCGCGGGGTCGAGGCGGTCACCCTCGTCGAGTCCGACCGCCGGACCGCCGAGCTGATCCGGGGCAATGCCCGCGCGGTCGGCTGTGACGTCGCCGAGGTGGTCGCCCGCTCGGTGACGACCATGCTCGCGTCACCCGCCCCCGCGCCGTACGACGTCGTGTTCGCCGACCCGCCCTATCCGCTCGGCGACGGGGCGGTCGCCACCGACCTCGCCCTGCTCGTCGAGCACGGCTGGCTGGTCGACGGCGCGCTGGTCGTCGTCGAGCGCTCCGCCCGCAGCCCCGAGCCGGTGTGGCCCGTGGGCCTGGAGCCGCTGGCCGGGAAGCGGAGGCAGAAGCGCTATGGGGAGACCGTGCTGTGGCTGGCGGAGCGCCCCGATAGCCTCGCCCCATGACCCGCGCGGTGTGCCCCGGCTCCTTCGACCCGGTCACGAACGGCCATCTCGACATCCTCCGGCGGGCCTCGGCGCTCTTCGACGAGCTGATCGTGGCGACCGGCACCAACATCTCCAAGTCGCGGCTCTTCGACCCCGAGGAGCGCCTGGAGATGCTCCGCGAGGCCTGCGCCGACCTGCCGAACGTGACGGTGATGGGCTTCACCGGCCTGATCGTCGACTTCTGCAAGGAGGTCGACGCACACGCCATCGTCAAGGGCCTGCGCGGCGGCAACGACTACGAGTACGAGCTGCCGATGGCGCAGATGAACGCGCACCTCTCCGGAGTCGAGACCGTCTTCATCCCGACCACCGCGAGCCTGGGCTACGTGTCGTCCAGCCTGGTCAAGGAGGTCGCCTCGCTGGGTGGCGACGTCGTCGAGCTCGTGCCGCCCGCGGTGCACGCGCGACTTGCCCGGAAGCTCGGCTCACGGAGCGCCTGATTTGGTCGCCTCCGGGCGCCCCACTACGATTGCCCTGATCTGTTGTGCCCGGAACTGGAAGCGAACCCCTGAACACTCTGGACCCGAGAGCGCCGCTCGTGCTCGACACCCGCGAGCTCGGCCGCCGCCCGGGGTCCCAGCGTCAGGTGTCGCGGACAGTGCCGGCGCCAGCAGATCTGGGCATCGAAGTCCTCTCCGTCCCCGAGGGCGCGCCGGTCGAGCTCGACCTGCGCCTGGAGGCGGTCATGGAAGGCGTGCTCATCACCGGGACGGCCTCGGCCGCGCTGGAGGGTGAGTGCGTACGGTGCCTGGAGCCGATCCACGACGACGTCGAGGTGACGTTCCAGGAGCTGTTCGTCTACGACGACATCCATGACTCCGAGGGAGCCGAGGAGGACGACGAGGTCAGCATGCTCCAGGACGACCTGGTCGACCTGGAGACCGTGCTGCGGGATGCGGTGGTGCTCGCACTGCCGTTCCAGCCCTTGTGCCAGGACGACTGTCCGGGGTTGTGCACCGAGTGCGGCGCGCGACTGGCGGACCAGCCGGACCACACGCACGAGGCTGCGATCGACCCGCGCTGGACAGCGCTGACGGCGCTGACCGAGCTCAAGCAAGATCCCACGGACTGAAGAGGCGCTCGACCCCGAGCGCACCCGAACCAAGGAGAAGACAGTGGCTGTTCCGAAGCGGAAGATGTCGCGCAGCAACACGCGGCACCGTCGCTCGCAGTGGAAGGCTGTCGCCCCGGTGCTGGTCACCTGCGCCAACCCGGCGTGCGGTGCCAAGCACCTCCCGCACCGCGCCTGCGGCACCTGCGGCCAGTACGGCGCGCGCGCCGACCGTCGCCAGGTCCTCTGACCCACGCGGTCGAGAAGGCCAGCGGCATCACCAACTACGTCGAGCTGCGTCGAGCGCTCGGGGATCCCACGCTGGACCCCGAGCTGCTCGAACGCGCGCTGACGCATCGCTCCTACGCCTACGAGAACGGCGGTCTGCCGACCAACGAGCGGCTGGAGTTCCTCGGCGACTCGGTGCTCGGCGTCGTCGTGACCGAGACGCTCTACCTGGCGCACCCGGATCTGTCCGAGGGCCGGCTCGCCAAGCTGCGCGCGGCGGTCGTCAACGCCCGTGCCCTGGCCGGCGTCGCCCGCGACATCCGGCTCGGGGGGCACATCAAGCTCGGTCGGGGCGAGGAGGCGACCGGCGGTCGCGACAAGGCCTCGATCCTGTCCGACACCGTCGAGGCGGTCATCGGCGCGATCCACCTCAGTGGCGGCATCGAGGTCTCCTCGGCCGTCGTGCACCGGCTCTTCGACCCGCTCATCGAGGCGGCCTCCGCGCTCGGCGCCGGACTGGACTGGAAGACCTCCCTGCAGGAGCTGTCCGCCGACCAGTCGCTCGGCGTCCCGGAGTACGTCATCGAGGACGACGGCCCGGACCACATGAAGACCTTCACCGCCCAGGTGCGGGTGGGCGACAAGCTC
Organism: Nocardioides carbamazepini; assembly: GCF_024614185.1. Taxonomy (GTDB): domain Bacteria; phylum Actinomycetota; class Actinomycetes; order Propionibacteriales; family Nocardioidaceae; genus Nocardioides; species Nocardioides carbamazepini. Next base: position 284,775 of record NZ_JAHTLF010000013.1, on the reverse strand, counting down.
TACGGCAACGGCACCGGCCGCTCCAAGAAGGAGGCCGAGCAGGGCGCCGCGGAGACGGCGTACGGCGAGATCGCCGCCGCCCTCGGCCTCGACGCCAACGGCCGGCCGCTCACCTCCGGCAGCTGATCCCAGGAACGCCTCGATGCCCGAGCTCCCCGAGGTCGAGGTCGTCCGCGCCGGCCTCGAGCGCCACGTCGTCGGCGCCACGATCGCCGCGGTCGAGGTGCTGCACGACCGCCCGGTCCGGCGCCACCCGACCGGAGCGTCCGGCTTCGCCGCCGCGCTGACCGGCCGCCGGATCGCGGGCGCCCGGCGCCGCGGGAAGTACCTCTGGCTCCCGCTGGACGACGGCGACGCGATCCTCGGGCACCTCGGCATGAGCGGCCAGATGCTCGTCCAGCCGACGTCGGCGCCGGTGGAGCGGCACCTGCGGGTGCGCTTCGCGCTGACCGGCACCGATCCCCGCACCGGGCAGGGCCGCGAGCTGAGGTTCGTCGACCAGCGCATGTTCGGCGGGCTGTCCGTCTCGGTCGGCGGCGCCGGTCTGCCGCCCGAGATCGCGCACATCGCCCGCGACCCGCTCGACCCGGAGTTCGACGACGCCGCCTTCGTCGCGCGGCTGCGCACGCGCACCTCCGGTGTGAAGCGGCTGCTGCTCGACCAGGGGCTGATCTCCGGCGTCGGCAACATCTACGCCGACGAGGCGCTGTGGCGTGCCCGCCTCCATGGTGAGCGCCCCGGCAACCGGCTCACCCGAGCCCAGGCGGTCGAGCTCCTCGGCCACGCCCGCGCGGTCATGAACGAGGCGCTGGCCCAGGGCGGCACGTCCTTCGACGCGCTCTACGTCAACGTCAACGGCGAGTCGGGCTACTTCGACCGCTCGCTGCACGCCTACGGCCGCGAGGCCGAGCCCTGCGACCGGTGCGGTACGCCGATCCGGCGGGTCGCGTTCATGAACCGGTCGTCGTACTTCTGCCCGCGCTGCCAGTCGGCTCCGCGCTCGGTGAGGGCGACGAGGACGGGGTCGGCGTAGGGGTCTGCGGTGCCTTCGGGCCGTGCCGGCGCCGCAGCCTCCCGCACTCGAGGAACGCGGATCCAGAGTTACCAATAGTTGGTATCGTTTGCGGCATGGCTCAGAACACCTCGGTCAGTCTGGACGACCACTTCACGGAGTTCCTCTCCCGAGAAGTCTCCTCGGGCCGCTACCGATCCGCCAGCGAGGTCGTCCGGGCCGGCCTTCGCCTGCTGGAGGATCAGGAGACGCAATTGGCGGCGCTCCGCGCCGCTCTTGTCGCCGGCGAGGAGAGCGGCGCGCCGGAGGCCTTCGACTTCGATGCCTTCATCGCCGCGAAGAGGTCGTGACGACGTATCGCCTCACGCCGGCCGCGCAGCGCGACCTCTCCTCGATCTGGGACTTCACGGAGGAGCGCTGGGACCTCCGTCAGGCCGAGACGTATGTGACCGAGATCAGAGCGGCGATCGAGCGCATTGCCGACGATCCGCGTCGCGGTCGCACCTGCGATGAGATCCGCGAGGGCTACCGCCGGTACAGCATCGGCAGCCACCTGCTCTTCTACGTCGAGAGCGCCGGCGGCGTCGACGTGATTCGGATCCTGCGCCAGCGCATGGATCCGACGCGACACCTGTGAGTTGGTGAGCGAGACTCGCTGCACGCCTACGGCCGCGAGGCCGAGCCCTGCGACCGGTGCGGTACGCCGATCCGGCGGGTCGCGTTCATGAACCGGTCGTCGTACTTCTGCCCGCGCTGCCAGTCGGCTCCGCGCTCGGTGAGGGCGACGAGGACGGGGTCGGCGTAGGCGTCTGCGGTGCCTTCGGCTCCCGCGGCACCCGGACGGTGACCCACCGCTTGACCGCCGTGTGGGTCGAGGTGCGCAGCACCCTGACCTGGACCCGGACCCGCCCGGTGTAGGACGACAGGTCGACGGTCGCGTTGCCCTGCTCGTCGAGCTGGCGGATGCCCATCCGGACCAGCCGCCCGTCGGTGGCACGACGGCTCACCGTGAACGCGTCTCCGGGCGCGGCGCCGAGCGCGTGGACCGAGACGACCGGTCCGGTGGTGCTCAGGGTGAGGACCGGCTGCACGCCGATCCGGCGCTTGCGGGACTGCAGCACACGGTCCGCCTCGTCGTCACCGTCGGTGTCGACGTCGACGCGGATCCGGAAGAAGGCGTTCTCGACGAGGGCGCCGGTCGCGAAGGTGGCGGTGCCGTCGGCGCCGGTCGCCGCGGCGGCGACCCGGGACCAGCGGCCCGTGCCGAGTCGCTGGAGCAGCTCCACCTGCTCGCCGGCCACGGGCCCGCTGTCGTCGAGGACGAGGCCGGTGACGCTGGCCTGCCCGCCGGTGACGACCCGGCGCACGGAGGTGGACACCGAGACGTTCGTCGGGATGGTCGTCGGCGGTCCGGGCGTCCCGGTCGAGGGAGTGCTCGGCGAGGCATCGGGCGACCCGGTGTCCGTGGGCGTGCCGGGCGACGCCGGAGTGCTCCCGGCCGGGTCGGTGGGCGTCGGTTCGGTGGCGTCGCCGGACGTGGCGGCATCCACGGACGACTCGACGGTGGGGGAGACCCGGTCGTCGGCGCGGGGCGACCTGGTGCTCTCCGGGGCGGGCCGCTCGCCGGACTGCTCGCCGGACTGCTCGCTCGCCGTCGGGCCGGGGTCCGGCGCCGCCGGCGGGGTGGGCGCCGTCATGGGCGGGGCCGGGGCGCGCTCCGGAGGCACGCCGACGCCCCCGAACGCGTCGTGGGCGATGGCCTGCACGGAGTGCGGCAGGCGCTGGGTGTAGGCGGCGGCCGCGACACCGCCGGTGAGGGTGACGGCCGCCAGCAGCGCGGCGCCCCCGACGCCGATCCGGCCGATCGCCCGGCCACCGCGGGCGGGGGAGCGCCCCGAGCGTCGGTAGGCCGCCACGAAGCGGGCCTCGTCGGCCAGCTCCTCGGGGGTGCCGGGGGCACGCAGTGCCCGCACCAGCGGGGCGTCCTCGAACTCGTCGAGGCCGTCCGGCTCCCTGCTCATCTCGTGCTCACCCCCTCGCCCTTCCGGGCCCGATGCGTCCTTGCCAGCTTCTTCAGCGCCCGGTGGACGTTGACCGCCACCGTCCCGGGCTTCTTGTCGACGATCGCCGCCACCTCGGCCACCGAGAGGCCGGCCACCACCCGCAGCATCACCATCTCCGCCTGGTGCGGTGGCAAGGTGGCCACCAGGCGGACGGCCGCGTCGGTGTCGACCCGCTCGAGGGCCGCGGCCTCGGCGCTCGGCGCCGTACCGATGTCGATGACCTCGGCCGTCGGGGTGCTCGGCCGCGCGGCCCGGGCCCGACCGGCGTCGATGGCGCGGTGCCGCCCCAGCGTGAACACCCAGGCCCGGAACTCCGCGGGGCCGCCGGCGAACCGGGACAGGTCCCGGACGACGTGCAGCCAGGTCTCCGCGGCGATGTCCTCGGCGGTCTCGCGGTCGCGCACGCGGAGGTAGCGCAGCAGGGGCGGATGAAGCAGGCGCCAGACCTCGCCGAACGCGTCCTCGTCGCCGTCGAGGGCCCGTGTCAGCGGCTCGCCGAGTGGGTCGACGGTGCGCTGGGGCTCCCGCGAACTCAGGACGCCTCCTCGCTCGGTGGTCAGGGTGCGGACGGTGGGGAGACCAGGGACCTCGCCCAGCTCGCCCACCGCCATCGATCCTGACACACCACGGTGAGCGGTCCGGGTGGTCGATCCATTACACCCGCGCCCGCGTGTCCCGGCCCTCTTCCCCCGGCGACGAGGGATGTAATCCCCGGCCGGTGCGATCCGCTGTGCTGGGTGTCATGTTCGACGACATTCAAGGAGTACGAACCATGCACGCGAATCTTCGGCGTACGGCTGCTGGCCTCGCCCTCGTGACGGGCGGTGCCCTGTGGGCCACGACCGTCGCCCCCGGGACGGCGTACGCCGCCGACCCGCCCCTGTGCAACGGCAAGGCCGCGACCGTCGTCGGCACTCCTGGCGATGACGTCCTCAACGGCACCGCCGGTGACGACGTGGTCTTCCTGGACGCCGGCAACGACACCTTCAACGGTCTCGGCGGCAACGACACCGTCTGTGGCGGCGACGGCGACGACGTCATCACCACCGGCGCCGGCAACGACTGGGTCGACGCCGGTGCCGGCAACGACACGGTGAGCGTGCTCGGCGGCAACGACACGGTCCTCGGTGGCGCCGGCAACGACACCATCACGGGTGGCGACGGCAACGACACCATCGACGGCGGCGCGGGCGACGACCGGGTCGACGCGGGCCTGGGCGACGACAAGGTGAGCGTGCTCGCCGGCAACGACGTCGTGTTCGGCGGCGACGGCGACGACACCATCACCGTGAGCGTCCCCGTGGCCGACATCCACGCCGGGGCCGGTGACGACATCGTCTACGCCACCTATCTCACCAGCACGCTGCGGATGAACGCCGGCGACGACACCGTCGTCTTCGACCGCACCTCGGGCGAGATCAAGGGCGGCAAGGGCCAGGACGCGTTCATCGTGGCCGCGCCGAAGCCCGCGACGGGCGAGCCCGCCGAGCCCGGCCTCAACACGGTCGCCACCTCGCTGATCAAGGGTGGCTCCGGCGTCGACTCCTTCAGCCTCGCGCCGCTGACCACCTCGGTCCGGATCGACGTCGCGGCCGGCCTGGCCAGCTGGGAGGGTGGCAACGCCGTCCGCCTGAAGGGCCTGCAGTCCTACAGCGGCGGTGCCGGCAACGACACCCTGCTCGGCAGTGACAAGGCCGAGACCATCAAGGGCCGGGCCGGTGACGACGTCATCCGCGGTCGCGGCGGCAACGACGTCCTCAAGGGCGGCAAGGGCGTGGACGTCGTCTACGGCGGCGCCGGGCGCGACAGCTGCACCGGCGAGGTCCGCCACAGCTGCTGACGCGTCCCCACGAGCGTGCCGGGAAGGCCCGGGTCTGCCGGGCCTTCCCCGTTGCGGCGACCACGGCCTTCCCGGCACTCATCTCGTATCCGCCCGCATCCGCCGCTCGGCGGATGCGGGCGCTCCCAGGTTTGACCCGGCTGCCTCGAAGTGGGACTCTTGGAGACGGCCCCCAAGGGCCGACACCCTGTCGAACCGGAAGGCTCAACTTCATGGCCAAGGCGCTGATCGGTCACCTGAACAGCGACCTCCGCGACCCCCGTCTCGCCGTCGAGAACGCTCGGCTGCGCAACCGGGTCGCTGAGCTGGAGTCCCTCGTCCTCCGCCTCTCGGAGGAGAACGACAAGCTGATGTCGGCCCGCGCGGCCGAGATCCTGACCGGCGACGCGGAGATGCAGCCGGCCTGACCAGGACTCCTTCGGGCGGCCGAGCGTGTCGCATGTCGAGCTCGCCGCCCGGTCCTCGCCACGCCGAAAACGACTGGCGGCGGGGTCTGCTCACGACCTAGCGTGCTGACCTTGTGAGCCGGGTGGTCGAAGCAGTCGCCCCGGCCCGTCTCGGACCGGGGTTCCGTCGGCTGATGGTGTCGGCCTGGGTGAGCAACCTCGGCGACGGGATCGCGCTGGCCGCCGGCCCCCTGCTGGTCGCGTCGCAGACCCGGTCCCCCGCGCTCGTGTCGATGGCGATGCTGCTGGTCGGACTGCCCTGGCTGCTGTTCGGACTCCTCGCGGGCGCGGTCGCCGACCGCGTCGACCGCCTGCGGATGGTCATGGTCGCCAACCTGCTCCGGTCGGTGGTCCTGGTCGCGCTCTGCGTCACCATCCTCACCGGGGCGGTGAGCATCGCGGTGGTGCTCACGGCCATGTTCCTGCTCGGGACGGCCGAGGTCTTCGCCGACACCGCCTACCGCACCTTCTTGCCGATGCTCGTCGGCAAGGCGGACCTGGGCATCGCCAACGCCCGGCTGCAGGCTGGGTTCATCACGCTCAACCAGTTCGCCGGGGCTCCGATCGGCGCGGCACTCTTCGCGGTCGGGATGGCGGTCCCCTTCGGCGCCCAGATCGCGTGCGGGCTGCTGGGTGTCGTCCTCGTCTCCCGGATCGCGCTCCCGCCCGGCCCGGTCCGCGACGAGATCGACACGCACGTGCTGCGGGACATCGCGGACGGCGTGCGCTGGCTGGTCGCGCACCCACCGGTGCGCACCCTCGCGCTGGTGATCGTCACGTTCAACATCACCTGGGCGGCGGCGTGGGCGATGCTGGTGCTGTACTCGCTCGACGTCCTCCACATGGGCCCGGTCGGCTACGGCCTGCTGACCACGGCGTCGGCGGCCGGGGGACTGGTCGGGACCTTCCTCTACGGCTGGCTCGAGCGGCACGTGCCCCTGGCGACGCTGATGCGCGCCTGCCTGGCGCTGGAGGTGCTCATGCACCTCGGGTTCGCGCTGGCCCGGGTGCCGTGGCTCGCCGTCCTCATCATGTTCGGGTTCGGTGTGTACGCATTCGCGTGGGGCACGCTCTCGCAGGCGGTCCGGCAGCGGGCGGTGCCGACGGCGTACCAGGGCCGGGTCGGCTCGGTCTACAGCGTGGCCATCTACGGCGGCACGGTGATCGGCAGCGGGCTGGGCGGCGTCATCGCGGAGCACGGCGGCGTGCTGGCGCCGTTCTGGTTCGCGTTCGTCGGGTCCGGGATCACGCTCGCGCTGGTGTGGCGACAGCTCGGCCACATCGCGCACGCCGACGACGCCGCGCAGGACGATCCCGGCGACCATCCCGGCGACGATCCCGGGGTGCCGCGTTCCGTCGAGCCGGCGGGGTAGCCTGAGGCTGCCGAGCTTCCCCCGCGTCGGACCCATCTGCCCGACCCCCGAAGGGAGACCGCGTGTATCTGAAGAGCCTGACCCTCAAGGGGTTCAAGTCCTTCGCGTCCGCGACCACTCTCCAGCTCGAGCCCGGCATCACCTGCATCGTGGGCCCCAACGGGTCCGGCAAGTCCAATGTCGTCGACGCCCTGGCGTGGGTGATGGGCGAGGCGAGCGCCAAGAGCCTGCGCGGCGGCAAGATGGACGACGTCATCTTCGCCGGCACGTCGGGCCGTCCGCCGCTGGGCCGGGCCGAGGTCGTGCTGACCATCGACAACTCCGACGGCGCCCTGCCGATCGACTACTCCGAGGTGACGATCAGCCGGACCATGTTCCGGACGGGTGGCTCGGAGTATGCGATCAACGGCACCACGTGCCGGCTGCTCGACGTCCAGGAGCTGCTCAGCGACTCCGGCATCGGGCGCGAGATGCACGTCATCGTCGGCCAGGGCCAGCTCGACCAGATCCTGCACGCGACCCCCGAGGACCGCCGCGGGTTCATCGAGGAGGCCGCGGGCGTCCTCAAGCACCGCAAGCGCAAGGAGAAGGCGCTGCGGAAGCTCGACTCCACCGAGGGCAACCTCAACCGGCTGGGCGACCTCCTCAGCGAGATCCGCCGCCAGCTCAAGCCGCTGGGCCGCCAAGCCGAGGTCGCCCGTCGCGCGGCGACCGTCCAGGCCGATGTCCGCGATGCCCGGGCGCGGCTGCTGGCCGACGACCTGGTCACGGCGCGGACGTCGCTGGAGCAGGAGCTCGCCGACGAGAGCGTGCTGCTCGCCCGGCGCGCCGAGGTCGAGGGCGGCATCGCGACCGCGCGCGACCAGGAGGCGACGCTCGAGGCCGCGCTGCGCGAGGACCTGCCGGCGCTCTCCGCGGCGCAGGAGACGCTGTCCTCGCTGACCGCCCTGCGCGAGCGCTTCCGCGGCACCCAGAGCCTGGCCGCCGAGCGGGTGCGCAACGCCGCCGGCGCGGAGGCCGACGGCGAGCAGGCCGGCGGTCGCGATCCCGACGAGATCGAGGCGGAGGCCGAGCGTCTTGCCGTCCAGGAGGCGCAGATCGCCGGCCAGGTCGCCGAGCAGCAGACCGCGCTCGAGCAGGCCGTCGCCGCCCGCCGTGCAGCGGAGGAGGCCGCCGCGGCCGAGGAGCGCCGGGTCGCCGGGCTGCTGCGCGCCGCCGCCGACCGCCGCGAGGGCCTGGCCCGGCTGCACGGCCAGGTCAACACGCTGCGCTCGCGGGCCAACGCCGCCGAGGAGGAGATCGGTCGCCTCGCGGCCGCCCGTGCCGACGCGGCCGCCCGTGCCGAGAGGGCCCAGCGTGACTTCACCGCCCTCGAGACCAAAGTCGCCGGGCTCGACGCCGGCGAAGAGGGACTCGACGCCGAGCACGAGGTCGCCGTGGCGACGCTCGACGCCCTCGACGAGCGACTCACCAAGGTCCGCGAGGAGGCCCAGCAGGCAGACCGCGACAAGGCCGGCCTCAGCGCCCGCAAGGAGGCCCTCGAGCTGGGCCTGGCCCGCAAGGACGGCGCGGGCGCGCTGCTCGCGGCCTCCGACACCATCTCCGGCCTGCTCGGCTCCGTCGCCGCGCTGGTCGCCGTGCGAGGAGGCTACGAGGGTGCCGTGGCCGCCGCCCTCGGCGCCGCGGCCGATGCCGTCGCGGTCACCGACGCCGACGCCGCCGTCGCCGCCATCGACCATCTCAAGGCCGACGACCTCGGCCGTGCCGGGCTGCTGCTGGGCGGGGGAGAGGCCGAGACCACGACCGCCTGGCCCGCACTGCCCCCCGGGACGTCGTACGCCGTCGACGTGGTCGAGTGCCCCGCCCAGGTCCGGCCCGCCCTCAACCGGCTGCTGCGCAAGGTCGCGGTCGTCGACGACCTGGCCGCCGCCCGTGCGCTCGTCGCCGGCCTGGCCGACGTCGTGGCGGTCACCCGCGGCGGCGACCTGCTCGGCGCCCACTTCGCCTCGGGCGGCTCCCATGCCACCCAGAGCCTGATCGAGATCCAGGCCGCCGTCGACGAGGCCACCGAGTCCCTGGCCGACGCGGTGGCGTCGGCCGAGCGGCTGGGCTTCGACCTGGCGCGGCTCGAGAGTGAGCGCGACGAGGCCCGGCAGCGGGTCGACGTCGCTCTCGCCCGGCTGCACGAGTCCGACGCCACGCTCGCGGCGGTCGCCGAGGAGCTGGGCCAGCACGGCTCGCTCGCCCGCGCGGCCCGCGCCGAGGCCGAGCGGATGACCGAGGCGATCACCCAGGCCGAGACCTCCCGCGAGCAGGCCCTGGTCGGCCTCGCCGAGCTCGAGCAGCGGCTGGCGAGCGCGGAGGAGGACACGGAGGACGAGCCGGACACCACCGAGCAGGAGCGCCTCGTGGAGGCGACCCGGGCGGCCCGGCAGACCGAGATGGAGTCCCGGCTGGCGCTGCGGACCTCCGAGGAGCGCGCCCGGGCCCTGCACGGCCGGGTCGACCAGATGCGCAAGGCCGCCGAGGCCGAGCGGGTCGCGCGCGCCCGCGCCGCCGAGCGCCGCCAGCGGCTGATCGCCGAGGGCCGAGCCGGGCAGGCCGTCGCCACCGCCGTGACCTTCGTGCTCGCCCGGCTCGAGACGTCGATCGAGGAGGCGACCCGGTGCCGGCAGTCCGTCGAGGACTCCCGCCGCGGTCGCGAGCAGGAGCTGATGGCCGTCCGGCAGACGCTGCGCGACCTCGACCGGGAGCACCAGGAGCTGGTCTCCTCGGTGCACCGTGACGAGATGGCGCGCGCCCAGCAGCGGATGCGGATCGAGCAGATCGAGACCAAGGCGCTCGAGGAGCTCGGGCTCGAACCCGACGGCCTGGTCGCGGACTACGGTCCGGACCAGCCGGTGCCCGTCCTCGAGCCTCCTGCCGAGGCGGATGCCGCCGAGGCGGATGTCGCCGAGGGTGAGGAGGCTGCCGAGGCGGAGCCGCGGACCGTTCCCTACGTCCGCGAGGAGCAGGTCAAGCGCCTGCGCTCGGCCGAGAAGGCGCTCGGCATGCTCGGCCGGGTCAACCCGCTCGCGCTGGAGGAGTTCACCGCGATGGAGGAGCGTCACCAGTTCCTCTCCGAGCAGCTCGAGGACCTGCGCGCGACGCGCAAGGACCTGCTCGACATCGTCAAGGACGTCGACGCCAAGGTCGAGCAGGTCTTCACCGAGGCCTACGCCGACGTCACCAAGGCCTTCGACCAGACCTTCGCCCGGCTCTTCCCGGGCGGCGAGGGCCGACTGGTCCTCACCGACCCCTCCGACATGCTCACGACCGGCATCGAGGTCGAGGCCCGCCCGCCCGGCAAGAAGGTCAAGCGGCTCTCCCTGCTCTCCGGCGGCGAGCGGTCGCTGGTCGCCGTGGCCTTCCTGGTCGCGTTGTTCAAGGCCCGTCCCTCGCCGTTCTACATCCTCGACGAGGTCGAGGCCGCCCTCGACGACACCAACCTCGGGCGGCTGCTGGCGATCTACGAGGAGCTGCGCGAGAACTCCCAGCTGCTCGTCATCACCCACCAGAAGCGGACCATGGAGGTCGGCGACGCGCTCTACGGCGTCACGATGCGCGGCGACGGCGTCTCGGCGGTGATCAGTCAGCGCCTGCGGGACGAGTCGGCATGACCGCCCCGGCGAGCGCCCCCGATCGCACCCGCCCCGACCGGTCGTCGTACCGCGCCTGGCGCACGGCGACCACCCGCTGGTCCGATGACGACGTCTACGGGCACCTCAACAACGCCCGCTACTTCGACCTGATCGACACCGCCGTCAACGCCCACCTGCACGAGGCGACGGGCACCGACATCCGCCGGCTCTCCGCGATCGGGGTGGTCGCGGAGGTGTCCTGCCGCTACTTCGCCGAGATGGGCTACCCGCGGCCGATCGACCTCGGTCTCGCGGTCGAGCGGCTCGGCACGTCGTCGGTCGTCTACCGGATCGGGCTCTTCCAGGGCGACCCTGAGGGCGAGGGCGCGCTCGCGTCCGCCGAGGGTCGCTTCGTCCACGTGTACGTCGACGACACCGACCCCGCCCGGCCCCCGACGCCGATCCCCGACCTGGTCCGCGCCGCTGTCGCGCCCCTGGTGGTGTGATCTCCGCCCCTCCTTCCGGATCTGCCGACCTCGCGGTGCACGCGGCCTTGGCGCCGGGGTGCAGGATGGAGGCAGAGCGATCCCTACTCGGAGGAGTCGAACGTGCTGGTCGTCGGCCTGGCGGTCCTGCTGAGCCTCGTCGTCTCGGCGGCCGTGGCCCTCTACGTCGCCTATCCGCACCGCGGCGAGAAGATGCCGGTCGTCCCGTGGCTGGGTGACGCGATGGGCCGCGCGGTCGAGGCGGCCCCCGTCCTCGAGGACGACGAGCGCGACCTGCAGCGTCTGCGCTGAGTCTGATGGCGCGAGCGCGTCGCTCGTTCCTCGCGCCGCGCTGCCGCGCTCGCCGTCGGGTCCGGTAGGTGGTCGCGTTCGCGTGGCGGCAAGACGCCGGCTCGCGGAAAGCTCCCCGCCTCCGCTCCGGTCGCTCGTCCCTCGCTCCCTGCGCTCCGTCGGCCTCGCTTCCCGCGACGACCGGTAGCGCGGGTCGGACGGTGGGAGCGCGTCGCTCGTTCCTCGCGCCGCGCTGCCGCGCTCGCCGTCGGGTCCGGTAGGTGGTCGCGTTCGCGTGGCGGCGCGACGCCGGCACGTCGCGAAGCGCCGCACCCGTTTCGGCCTGCGCCCGGCGGCGTGATGGGATGAGCGCATGCAGGAGTGGCTCTATCTCGTCATCGGGATCGCCGTCGTCGGCGTCCTCGCGATCGCCGGCTTCGTCGGGACCCGGGCCCGGCGTACGCCGAGCACCTCGGACACGACCACTGACGTCATCGCGCCGCCGGCAGCGACGGTCGACGTGGAGGCGCCGCCTGTCGACGTCCCGGTCGAGGCCCCCGAGGTCGAGGCCCCTGCCGAGCCGCTCGCGCCGGCCCTCGAGACCCCGGAGAAGCCGGCCTCGCGCCTGGTCCGCCTCCGGCAGCGGCTCGCCGGGTCCAACGCGCTGGGTCGGGGCCTCCTCGGCCTGCTCAGCCGCGAGAAGCTGGACGAGGACACCTGGGAGGCGATCGAGGACCTGCTCCTCGCCGCCGACATCGGCGTCGCACCCACCCAGGAGCTCGTCGAGAGGCTGCGCACGAGGCTGCGGGTCGAGGGCGGCCAGGTCGCCGACGTCCGCGCCGTGCTCCGTGAGGAGCTGATCAACCTCGTCGACCCGACGATGGACCGTGGGCTCAAGGTGAGTGGGGAGGGCGACGCCCCGGGCGTGGTCCTGGTCGTCGGCGTCAACGGCACCGGCAAGACCACCACGGTCGGCAAGCTGGCCCGGATCCTGGTCGCCGACGACCGTACGGCGCTCCTCGCGGCCGCCGACACCTTCCGGGCCGCCGCGACCGAGCAGCTCGCCACGTGGGGCGAGCGGGTCGGGGTCGAGGTCGTCCGCGGCCCCGAGGGCGGTGACCCGGCCAGCGTCGCCTTCGACGCGGTCAAGGAGGGTGTGGACCGTGGTGTCGACACCGTCGTGGTCGACACCGCCGGCCGGCTGCAGAACAAGCAGGGCCTGATGGACGAGCTCGGCAAGGTCAAGCGGGTCATCGAGAAGCAGGCGCCCGTCACCGAGGTGCTGCTCGTCCTCGACGCCACCACCGGCCAGAACGGCCTGATCCAGGCCAAGGTCTTCTCCGAGGTCGTCGACGTCACGGGCATCGCGCTCACCAAGCTCGACGGCTCCGCCAAGGGCGGCATCGTGATCGCCGTGCAGCGCCAGCTCGGCGTACCCGTCAAGCTGGTCGGTCTGGGCGAGGGGCCCGACGACCTCGCGCCGTTCGACGCGGCGGCCTTCGTCGACGCGCTCCTCGGCTGAGCCCGCCGGGGTTCACGGGTCCGTAACGTGCGACCGAGCCCCGTTACGGCGCTGAAACAAATGGTCGGGTGAGCCGAAACCTCGCCCGTCGATGGTTCGGGCATGGAAAACGGCTACTACACCTGGATGCTGGTGTCGGCCTCGCTCGTCCTGCTGATGACCGCCCCCGGCCTGGCGCTCTTCTACGGCGGCATGAGCCGGACCAAGTCGGTGCTCAACATGATGATGATGTCCTTCAGCGCCCTCGGCGTGGTGGGCATCGTCTACGCCCTGTGGGGGTGGTCGATGTCGTACAGCACGACCTTCGCCACCGCCGACGGCGCGACGGGCAAGGAGATCGGCAAGCTCTTCTCCAACCCGTTCACGCAGTTCGGGCTCGAGAGCACGGACCCCGCGAACTACGTCTTCGTCGCCTTCCAGTTGACCTTCGCGGTGATCACCGCGGCGCTGATCAGCGGTGCAGTGGCGGACCGGATGAAGTTCTCCGCGTGGCTGGTGTTCCTGCCGATCTGGGTGACGCTGTCGTACTTCCCGCTGGCCCACATGGTGTGGGGCGGCGGCTTCCTCAGCGGCGTGGAGAACGGTCTCGCCGACCTGCTCTTCTCCGGTGACGGCGGCGCCGAGGTGGCGCCGATCGACTACGCCGGCGGCACGGTCGTCCACATCAACGCCGGTGTCGCGGGCCTGGTCCTGGCGCTCCTGCTCGGCAAGCGGCTCGGCTTCGGCAAGGAGCCGATGAAGCCGCACAACCTGACCCTGACCATGATCGGCGCCGGCCTGCTGTGGTTCGGCTGGTTCGGCTTCAACGTCGGCTCGATCGTCAACCTCGACGCCTACACGACCGAGACCGGCCTGGTCTGGCTCAACACGACGCTGGCCACCTGCGCGGCCATGATGGGCTGGCTGCTCGTCGAGAAGCTCCGCGACGGTCGCGCGACCTCCCTCGGCGCGGCGTCCGGTGTCGTGGCCGGTCTGGTCGCCGTCACTCCCGCGTGCGGCAACCTGGTGCCGTGGAGCGCGATCGTGCTCGGCCTGGTCGCCGGTGGCGTCTGCGCCCTGGCGGTCGGCCTGAAGTACCGCTTCGGGTACGACGACTCGCTCGACGTCGTCGGCGTCCACCTGGTCGGCGGCCTCGTCGGCACCATCGGTGTCGGCTTCCTGGCCTCCGACGACGGCGGCCTGCTCACCGGTGGCGGCGCCAAGCAGCTGGTCGTGCAGATCGTGGTCGCGCTCTTCGCCATGGTCTGGTCCGGCATCGCCACCCTGGTCGTCGCCCTGGCGATCAGGGCGGCCATGGGCCTGCGGGTCGAGGAGGAGGACGAGGTCGACGGGATCGACTTCGCCGAGCACGGCGAGGCGGCCTACGATCTCACCACCGGCGGCGGTGCCGCCCGTCGTACCTCGCTCCTGAGCACGTCCACCCCTTCGGAGGTAAGCGCATGAAGCTGGTCACCGCGGTCATCAAGCCGCACAAGTGGGAGGACGTCCGGGAGGCGCTCGAGGCCTTCGGTGTCACGGGGATGACCGTCAGCGAGGTCAGCGGCTACGGCCGGCAGAAGGGCCACACGGAGGTCTACCGGGGTGCGGAGTACGACATCGCGCTGGTCCCCAAGATCCGGATCGAGATCGTCGTCGACGACGCCGACGCGGCCGACATCGTCGGGATCATCACCAAGACCGCCCACACCGGCCGGATCGGCGACGGCAAGGTCTGGGTCAGCCCGATCGAGTCGGTGGTGCGGGTCCGCACCGGCGACACGGACAGCGCGGCGCTCTGACGACCTGACCCGAGCGACGACGTCGTGCGTCCCGTGGGCACGAGCCCACGGGACGCACGACGTTACGCCGGGCTCCGGCTTCACCCGCGCGTAACCGCCGCCGGGAGACGCGTTACACCCGCGAAACAAACTCCCCCCACAGTGAGCGGATGCCCGATCTGCTCCACGTCGACGCCGTGACCGCGGCCGCCGCCGCTCCCACCACGGCGGCCGGCGACACCGCCTGGCTCCTCACCGCGGCCGCCCTGGTCCTGCTGATGGCGCCGGGCCTCGCGTTCTTCTACGGCGGCATGGTGCGCTCCAAGAGCGTGCTCAACATGATGATGATGGTCTTCGGGGCACTCGCGGTGGTGATGGTCGTGTGGGTGCTGGTCGGCTACTCACTGGCCTTCGGCGACGACCTGGGCGGCGGGCTGATCGGCGACCCGACGCAGTACGCCGGCTTCCGGGGGATGCTCGAGGCCGATCCGGACGCGCCGTACCCGATCACGATCTTCGCCGCCTTCCAGGGCCTGTTCGCGGTCATCACGGTCGGCCTGATCGCCGGGGCGATCGCCGACCGCACCCGGTTCGGGACCTGGCTGCTCTTCGCCGCGCTGTGGACGGTGCTCGTCTATGCGCCGGTCGCGCACTGGATCTTCGACTTCAGCTCCGGCGACCACGTCGGTGGCTGGATGGCCAACGAGCTGGGGGCCCTCGACTTCGCCGGCGGGACGGCGGTCGAGATCAACTCCGGTGCCGCCGGCCTCGCCGCGGCACTGGTGCTCGGCCGTCGGGTCGGCTTCGGACGCGACCCGATGAAGCCGCACAACCTGACGCTGGTCATGGTCGGCGCCGGCCTGCTGTGGTTCGGCTGGTTCGGCTTCAACGCGGGCTCCGCGCTCGGGGCGAGCAACACCGCGGCGATCGTCTTCGTCAACACGCTGCTCGCCGGCTGCACCGGTCTGCTGGCCTGGCTCGCGGTCGAGCGGTTCCGTGACGGTCACGCGACCTCGTTCGGCGCCGCCTCCGGTGTGGTCGCCGGGCTGGTGGCGATCACCCCCTCGTGCGGCTCGGTCACCCCGATCGGCGCCATGCTGGTCGGCGTCGCCGCCGGCTCGGTCTGTGCGCTCGCGGTGGGGCTGAAGTACCGGTTCGGGTACGACGACTCGCTCGACGTCGTCGGGGTCCACCTGGTCGGCGGTCTGGTCGGCACGATCATCATCGGCCTGCTCGCGTCGTCGTCGGTGACCGGCGTCGACGGGCTCTTCTACGGCGGGGGAGCGGGGCAGCTCGGCCGACAGCTGGTGGCCGCGGGCGCGACGCTCGCGTTCTCCTTCACCATGACGGCCCTGTTGGTCTGGGTGCTGGACCGGACCGTCGGCTTCCGGGTCGACCCGGAAGCGGAGGTGGCCGGCGTCGACCTCGTCATCCACGCCGAGACCGCCTACGACCTCCACAGCGCCACCGGTGGCGCCCGCCCTCACATCGCCGGGAGCGTCGGCCAGGGATGACGGCAGCCGAGCGGGCCGCGCGGACGGAGGCGGCCGACGCCCTCTGCCTCGGTGCGTACGACGCTGCGGCCGGTCCCGAGTCGGGAGTCGCGCTGGTGGCGGTCGGTGGGTACGGCCGGGGGGAGCTCGCGCCGTTCTCCGACCTCGACGTGGTCCTGGTGGCCGACGAGGGGGTCGACGAGGAGCGGTGGACCGACCTGGCGAGCCGGATCTGGTATCCCCTGTGGGACTCCGGGGCGCAGCTCGACCACGCCGCGCGCACCCTCCCGGAGATGCTCGCGGCCGCCGAGGGCGACGTGCGCGTCGCATCGGGCCTGCTGGACGTGCGCCACATCGCGGGCGACCACAGCGTCGCGCTGCGGCTGCGCACCACGACCCTGACGCACTGGCGTCGGCAGGCCCGCGAGCGGCTGCCCGAGCTGCGCGAGCTGGTCCGCGGCCGGCACCGGCGGATCGGTGAGCTCGCCCACCTCTCGCTGCCCGACCTCAAGGAGGCGGAGGGTGGGCTGCGCGACGCGACCGTGCTCAAGAGCCTCACGGCGACCTGGCTGGTGGACGTGCCGGCCGCCGACCTGGAGCGGTGCCGCCAGCAGCTCCTCGACGTCCGCGACCTGCTCCACGAGGCCGCCGGGCGGGCGAGCGACCGGATCGCGCCGGAGCACTGGGCACCGCTCGCCGACGGGCTCGGACTGGCGGACGAGGCGGCGGCGCAGCGTCACGTGCGTGAGCTGGGCCGACGGGTCACCCACCTCTCGCGACTGGCCTGGCGTCGCACCGACGACGCCCTGCGGCGCAGCGCCGCGGCCCGGCCCCGTCGGCCCGAGCTCCGGCGGGTCGCGCCGGGCATCGCGCTGTCCCGTCAGGAGATCGTCCTCGACCGCGGGGCGCGGCCGGCCCAGGACCCGACGCTGCTGCTCCGGGCCGCGGCCGAGGCCGCCGTGCGGGACGTCGTCCTGGCGCCGCCGACGGCGGCGCGGCTGGTGCGGGAGTGCCCGCCGCTCCCCGAGCCCTGGCCCGACGAGGCGCGTCGGCAGCTGGTCCGGCTGCTCGCGGCCGGCCCCGGCCTGCTGCCGGTGTGGGAGACGTTGGAGGAGACCGGCGCACTGACGCGGATCCTGCCCGAGTGGGAGCGGATCCGGATGCTGCCGCACGCCTCGCCGATCCACCGGTTCACCGTCGACCGGCACGTCGTCGAGACCTGCGTCGAGGCGGCCGCGCTCATCCGCGACGTGTCGCGGCCCGACGTCCTGGTCGTCGCGGCGCTGCTGCACGACATCGGGAAGGGGGAGCTGACCGAGCACAGCGTCGCCGGTGAGCCGATCGCCCGTGCCATCGCCCTCCGGATGGGGTTCGGAGCGGACGAGGCGGAGCTGATCGCGCTCCTGGTGCGCCGGCACCTGCTCCTCGCCGACCTCGCCACCACGCGTGATCCCGACGACCCCGCGACGATCGACGCCCTGCTCGAGCACGTCGGCGGCGTCGAGGCCCTCGCGTTGCTGACCGCCCTCTCGGAGGCCGACGCCAAGGCGGCCTCGCCCAAGGCGTGGTCGTCGTGGCGGGCCGGACTGGTGCTCGACCTGTCCCGGCGCGCGCGCCTGGCGCTGCAGCGGGGCAGCGTGCCGCCGGCGTTCCGCGTCGAGGAGATCCCGATCCCGGCCGGGGTCGTCGACGGCGAGGTCTCCATCGTCGTGGCGGGCGAGGCCCATGGGGAGCGAGGCGACCGACCTGCGCCGGTCGCCGAGGGGGCGCGGGTCACCGTCGTCGCCCTTGACCGGATCGGGCTGCTCGCCGACGTCGCCGCCGTGTTCGCCCTGGGGCGGGTCACCGTGCGGGCGGCGCGGCTGTGGGCGCAGGGGGAGTACGCGGTGTCGATCTGGGACGTGGCCGAGGGTGGTGGGCTCGACCCCGGTGCGCTGCGCGACCAGCTGGACGCGATCACGTCGCGCCGGATCGACCCGGCCGCCCGGCTCGCCCTGCGGCACACCCCCGGCGAGCTCGACCCGGCGGTCGTCGTACGGCCGGAGGCGAGCGACCACGCGACCGTCCTCGAGGTGCGGGCCGCCGACCGGCTCGGCGTCCTGCACGTGGTGAGCGCCGCCCTGGCCGCCCTGGAGATGACGGTCCGCTCCGCCCACATCTCCACGCTGGGGCCGCAGGCCGTGGACGTCTTCTACGTCCAGGAGGCGGCGGCCGGTGCGCTGTCGGAGACGCGGGCGGCCGAGGCCGCGCACGCTGTCCGTCGAGCGCTCAGTGCGTCTTCCTGACCCGGACCACGCCCTTGCCGAGGTCGACCGCGGGCCTGGTCAGCAGCACCGCGCCGGTGGTTCGTGCTCGGCAAGGTCGGCCCGATGCCGCTCCCAGGCCCGGCGGGAGACGGGCTCGGTGCCGTCGCGGGCGCAGCGCTCGACGTACGCGTCCCAGCGGGCCTCGCCGGTCGCCTCCCGGACGTACCACCGGACGCCGCGCCAGGCGCGGACCAACAGTCTCATCGCCGGCCCCCGCTCCCGGTCAGGCGCGACTCCTCCCAGGCGCGTACGGCGGCCTTCTCCTCCGCCGTCGCGAAGAAGTCGGCCGGGGCGACGATCTGCGAGGGCACCGCCGGCACCTCGGTCGTGGGCAGGCCGCCGGCGCGCAGCGCGCGGACCCAGACCACGACGGCGTTGGCGACCACGACGACCACGAGGACCGCGAAGGTCAGCTGCAAGACGCCGTTGGTGGTCGAGTTCGTGATCACCTGGTCCATCTGGCCCACGTCCTTCGCGGGCGCGAGCACCTCGCCGGCGTCGCGGGCGTCGCGATAGCGGTCGGCCTGCGCGAAGTAGCCGATCGCGGGGTTGTCGGAGAAGACCTTCTGCCAGCTCGCCGTCATGGTCGTGACCAGGTCCCAGGCGAGCGGGACCAGCGGCACCCACACCCAGCGGGCCTTGCCGTGCTTGAGCATCAGCGTCACGCACACGCACAGCGCGATCGCCGCCAGCAGCTGATTGGAGATGCCGAACAGCGGGAACAGCTGGTTGATCCCGCCCAACGGGTCGGTGACGCCGACGTAGAGCATGTAGCCCCAGGCCGCCACGACCAGGGCGCTGGCCGACCAGGCGGCGGGGCGCCACGAGGTGTCGGCGTACCGCGGCCAGATGTTGCCGATCGTGTCCTGCAGCATGAACCGACCCACCCGGGTGCCGGCATCGACGGCGGTGAGGATGAACAGCGCCTCGAACATGATCGCGAAGTGGTACCAGAACGCCGCCAGGCCGCCGCCGAACGCGTCGGTGAAGATCTGCGAGATGCCGACGGCGAGCGTCGGCGCGCCGCCGGTGCGGGAGACGAGGGTCGGCTCCTGGACCGCCGCGGCGGCCTGGGTGAGCGTGTCGGGGGAGAGGGTGAAGCCCAGCGTGCCGACGAACTCGGCCGCGCCCGAGGCGGTGCCGCCCGTCGCGCCCGCGGGGCTGTTCATCGCGAAGTAGAGGCCCTGGTCGATCACGCAGGCCGCGATCAGCGCGCTGATGGCCACGAACGACTCCATCAGCATGCCGCCGTAGCCGATCATCCGGACGTGGCTCTCCTTGGCGATCATCTTCGGGGTCGTGCCCGAGGAGATGAGCGCGTGGAAGCCCGACAGGGCGCCGCAGGCGATGGTGATGAACACGAACGGGAACAGCTTGCCGGCGAACACCGGTCCGTCGCCGTCCAGCGCGAAGCTGCTGACGTCGTCGTTGGCCAGCACCGGCCGCGCGAGGACCAGGCCGACGGCGAGCAGCACGATGACGCCGATCTTCATGAACGTCGACAGGTAGTCGCGCGGCGTCAGCAGCATCCAGACCGGCAGCACCGACGCGACGAAGCCGTAGACGATCAGGCAGATCGTCAGCGTCTCGTGGGAGAGCGTCAGCGTGTCGCCGAGGCCCGTGTCGTCGATCCAGCCGCCGACGACGATCGCGAGCAGCAGCAGCGCGACCCCGATCGCCGTGGTCTCCGAGACCCGGCCCGGGCGCAGGTAGCGCAGGTAGAAGCCCATGAAGAGCGCGATCGGGATGGTCAGGCCGATCGAGAACACCCCCCACGGCGACTCGGCCAGTGCGTTGACCACCACCAGCGCGAGCACGGCCAGGATGATGATCATGATCGCGAACACCGCGATCAGGGCGGCGATGCCGCCGACCGTCCCGATCTCCTCGCGCACCATCTGGCCCAGGCTCTTGCCGTCGCGGCGCATCGAGAAGAAGAGGACCATCATGTCCTGCACGGCGCCCGCCAGGATGACGCCGACGATGATCCAGATCGTGCCCGGCAGGTAGCCCATCTGCGCCGCCAGCACGGGGCCGACGAGCGGCCCGGCGCCGGCGATCGCGGCGAAGTGGTGGCCGAAGAGCACCCGGCGGTCGGTGACGTCGAAGTCCTGGCCGTTCTCGAGCCGCTCCGCCGGCGTGGCCCGGGAGTCGTCGACCTCCAGCACCCGGTCGGCGATGAACCGGGCGTAGAAGCGGTACGCGATCGCGTACGACGCCAGCGCCGCGAACAGGATCCACAACGCCGACACCTCCTCCCCGCGGGAGAGGGCGAGCACTGTCCAGCAGACCGCTCCGACGACGGCGATGCCGCCCCAGATCGCGATGCCGGCGGGTGTCGGGCGGCGGCGCGGGCCGTCCGGTCGTCGTACGGGTGTCGTGATCGCCATGGCGGATCCTCCTTGCCCCCTGCGGGGTGCCCCCGATGGCACTCCCGACCTCCGCGCGGCGTGCCGGGCACCCGCGCAGTACCCTCGGACCTCCGGCGCAGACGTCGGGCATCGGAGCACTGACGGCTACGATCGGTGGTCGAGACCCTCCACTTTTCTACCGACGACTCCGACGAGGACGCAACGCTCTTGTTCGCCACACTTTCCGACCGGCTCACCGCGACCTTCAAGAACCTGCGCGGCAAGGGACGGCTCTCCGAGGCCGACATCGACGCGACCGCCCGGGAGATCCGGATCGCCCTGCTCGAGGCCGACGTCGCCCTGCCGGTCGTCAAGGAGTTCGTCGCCGCGATCAAGGAGCGCGCCCGCGGCGAGGAGGTCAGCGGTGCGCTGAACCCCGCCCAGCAGGTCGTCAAGATCGTCAACGACGAGCTGGTCGAGATCCTCGGCGGCGAGACCCGGCGGCTGCGCTACGCCAAGTCCGGGCCGACCGTCATCATGCTCGCCGGTCTGCAGGGCGCCGGCAAGACCACCCTCGCCGCCAAGCTCGCCCTCTGGTTCAAGGAGCAGGGCAAGACCCCGATGCTCGTGGCCTGCGACCTGCAGCGGCCCAACGCCGTGCAGCAGCTCCAGGTCAACGGCGAGAAGGTCGGCGTCCCCGTCTACGCGCCCGAGCCCGGCAACGGCGTCGGCGACCCGGTCTCCGTCGCGAAGGCCTCCATCGAGGAGGCCAAGCGCAAGCTGCACGACGTCGTGATCGTCGACACCGCGGGCCGTCTCGGCGTGGACGCCGAGATGATGGCGCAGGCGGCCGGCATCCGCGACGCCGTCCGGCCCGACGAGGTGCTCTTCGTCGTGGACGCGATGATCGGTCAGGACGCCCTGGTCACCGCGCAGGCGTTCCTCGACGGTGTCGGGTACGACGGAGTGGTGCTCACCAAGCTCGACGGTGACGCCCGCGGTGGCGCCGCACTGTCGATCCGCCAGGTCACCGGCAGGCCGGTCATGTTCGCCTCCTCCGGCGAGAAGATGACCGACTTCGACGTCTTCCACCCCGACCGGATGGCCTCGCGCATCCTGGACATGGGCGACGTGCTCACCCTGATCGAGCAGGCCGAGAAGGCCTTCGACCAGGAGGAGGCGCTCAAGGCCGCGGAGAAGCTCTCGGGCGGGGACTTCACGCTCGACGACTTCCTCTCGCAGATGCAGCAGCTGAAGAAGCTCGGCTCGATGCAGAAGATCCTCGGGATGCTGCCCGGCATGGGGCAGATCCGCGAGCAGCTCGAGAACTTCGACGACCGCGAGATCGACCGGGTCGAGGCGGTCATCCGCTCGATGACCCCCGCCGAGCGGGCCAACCCCAAGCTCATCGACGGCTCCCGCCGCGCCCGCATCGCCAAGGGCTCGGGTCGCACCGTCTCCGACGTGAACCAGCTCGTCGACCGCTTCTTCGAGGCGCGGAAGATGATGATGCAGATGGCTCGCGGCGGCGGGATGCCCGGGATGCCGGGCATGCCCGGGATGCCCGGGATGGGTGGTCCGGGAGGCGGAAAGCGGGTCAGCGCCAAGCAGAAGGCGAAGCAGACCAAGGGCAAGGGCGCCCGCCGCTCCGGCAACCCGGCCAAGGCCGCCCAGGAGGCCGCCGCCGCCAAGATGAGGGCCGACGAGGCGAAGCCGAACCCGTTCGGCATCGGCGAGGACATCGACTACGAGGCCGCTGCCGAGAACCTGCAGCTGCCGAAGGACTTCTCCAAGTTCCTCAAATGAGCACGCTCATCGTCGACGCCGCCAACGTCGTCGGTGCGCGCCCCGACGGCTGGTGGAAGGACCGTGCCGGGGCCGCGGCGCGGCTGCACGAGCAGCTCCTCGTCGCCGACGTCGAGTTCGACGTCGTCGTCCTCGTGCTCGAGGGGCAGGCCAAGGGCGGCGTCCGCGCCGGGCGGGACGCGCACGTCCGCACCGTCCACGCGCCCAGGGACGGCGACGCCACGATCGTCGCCGAGGCCCGCAAGGCGGCCGACCAGGGCGGCCGGGTCGTCGTGGTGACGGCGGACCGGGCCCTCGACGCCCGGGTCCACGGGGTCGGTGCCACCACGCTGTCGCCGACCTGGCTGCTGTCCCGGCTCTGACCCCTTTGGGGGGCACCGGCGGGTCCGGCGGCGTTGATAGCGTCGCCCGCGTGAGTGCACTGAGGTTCTCCGGTCCGGTCCTGCCCGACGGCGAGGCGCGGGAGGTGTACGTCGTCGACGGCCGGATCACCTACGAACGTCCCGCGGGTGCCGAGAGCGCCGGCGAGGGCTGGATCGTCCCCGGCCTGGTCGACGCCCACAACCACCTCGGTCTCGAGGACGGGGGAGCCGTCGACGACGCGGAGATCGAGCGCACGGCGATCGCCGACCGCGACAACGGCGTCCTCCTCACCCGCGACTGCGGCTCCCCGGCCGACACCCGATGGGTCCAGGATCGCGAGGACCTGCCCCGGCTGATCCGCTGCGGGCGCCACGTGGCGCGGACCAAGCGCTACCTGCGCAACTACGCCCACGAGGTGGAGCCCGACGGCCTGGTCGACGTCGTCGCCGAGCAGGCGGTCGCCGGCGACGGCTGGGTCAAGCTCGTCGGCGACTGGATCTCCCGCGACGACGGCGACCTCGCGCCGTCGTTCCCCGCCGACGCCGTCGCCGCCGCGATCGGGGTCGCCCACGCCGAGGGTGCGAAGGTCACCGCCCACTGCTTCGGCGCGGACTCGCTCTCCCCACTCCTCGACGCGGGCATCGACTGCATCGAGCACGGCACCGGACTGACCACGGCGCACCTGGAGCAGATGGTGGCGGGTGGCGTCGCGCTGGTGCCGACGGTGCTGCAGACCAGCAAGTTCCCGGAGTTCGTCTCCGCCGCACGCGACAAGTTCCCGGCGTACAGCGCGACGATGGAGGCGCTCCACGCGACCCGCCGCGAGGTCTTGATGAATGCCTACGACGCCGGTGTCCAGATGTACGTCGGCAGCGACGGTGGCGGCTCGTCCCGCCACGGGGTCCTCCACGAGGAGATCCTCGCGATGGCCGCGATGGGTCTCCCGAACGCGTACGTCCTCGGCGCCGCCTCCTGGCGCGGGCGGGCCTGGCTCGGCTGGAACCCGGGGCTCGACGAGGGCGATCCGGCCGACTTCGTGGTCTACCCGAGGAACCCGGTCGACGACCTGTCGGTGCTCGCGGAGCCGTCGCGGGTCGTCCTGCGCGGCAAGGTGGTCGCCTGATTTCTGCTGGGCGGGCCTGCCGTGGCAGACTTGGCGGCTGAGTTCTGCGCCTTCCGGTCCCTCTCAACCGGTGGGTGCGGCGCCCATCGAGTCCGGGCCCCGGTGTCCCCACCTGGTCGCCCATGCTCACCCACCACAGATTCCGAAAGCGAGACACCACGAACGTGGCCGTCAAGATCCGTTTGAAGCGCCTGGGCAAGGTCCGGGTTCCGCAGTACCGCATCGTCATCGTCGACTCGCGCAAGAAGCGCGACGGCGCGGTGATCGAGGAGATCGGCAAGTACCACCCCAAGGAGGACCCGTCGTACATCGACGTCGTCTCCGACCGGGCGCAGTACTGGCTCGGCGTCGGCGCGCAGCCGTCCGAGGCCGTCGAGGCGATCCTCAAGGTCACCGGTGACTGGCAGAAGTTCAAGGGCATCGACGGCGCCGAGGGCACCTTGAAGGTCAAGGAGCCCAAGCGCGACAAGCTCGAGATCTTCAACGAGGCTCTCAAGGACGCCGTCAACGAGCCCAAGGCCTCGGCGACCACCGCGAAGAAGAAGGCCGAGAAGAAGGCCGACAAGGTCGAGGAGAAGGTCGAGGAGAAGGTCGAGGCCGCCGCCGAGGAGACCCCTGCCGAGGAGACCCCTGCCGAGGCTCCCGCCGAGACCCCGGCCGACGAGAACGCCGAGGCCTGAGCCGATGCTGGCTGACGCGCTGGAGCACCTCGTCCGCGGAGTGGTCGACCACCCCGACGACGTGGTCGTGCGCGACAAGCAGCTGCGCCGCGGGTCCGTGCTCGAGGTCCGGGTCCACCCCGACGACCTCGGCAAGGTGATCGGCCGGAGCGGTCGCACGGCGACCGCGTTCCGCACGGTGATCTCCGCGATCGCCGGCAACAGCAGCACCCGGGTCGACTTCGTCGACACCGACAGGCGCTGAGCAACACGCACCGCGACGACGGGCGCTGCCATGATGGCGGCGCCCGTCGTTCATTTCCACAGGGAGGACAGCAGTGGTCTCGACAGGCTCGACCGGTGAAGGCTCGATCGAGGTCGTGGTGGGCCGCATCGGCAAGCCGCACGGCATCCGCGGCGAGGTGACCGTCGACGTCCGCACCGACGAGCCCGAGCGCCGGTACGCCGACGGAGCCGTCCTCGACGTCGAGGCGCCCCGCGGCTCGGCGTTCGCCGCCCGCACGCTGACCGTGGCCCGCACCCGGTGGCACCAGGGCGTGCTCCTCGCGACCTTCGCCGAGCTGACCGACCGCACCACGGCCGAGTCCGCGCGCGGCGTGGTGCTCCGGGCCGTCGTGCCGGCCGACGAGACGCCGGCGGACCCCGAGGAGTTCTACGACCACCAGCTCATCGGCCTCGCGGCGTACGACGTCGAGGGGACCCATCTCGGCGAGGTCGCGGGTCTCGTGCACGGCGCGCAGGACCTGCTCCGGATCACGACCCTCGACCGCCGCGAGGCGCTGGTGCCGTTCGTGAGCGCGCTGGTGCCCGAGGTCGACGTCGCCGCCGGTCGCGTGGTCATCGCCGACCGGCCGGGCCTGGTCGCCCCGTTCCCCGACGACGAGGACGACGAGGACGGCGAGGACGACCAGGGAGCCGGGGCGTGAGACTCGACTACGTCTCGATCTTCCCCGACTTCTTCGCGCCGCTCGAGCTCTCCCTGCCGGGCAAGGCGGCCGACAAGGGACTGCTCGCGTTCGGCGTCCACGACCTGCGTGGCTGGACCCACGACCGGCACCACACCGTGGACGACACCCCGTACGGCGGTGGTGCCGGCATGGTGATGAGGCCCGAGCCGTGGGGTGAGGCCTTCGACGACCTGCTCACGCCCGGGAGCACGGTCGTGTTCACGACCCCGTCGGGCGAGCCGTTCGACCAGCGCCTCGCCGAGGAGCTCGCCACCCGTGAGCACCTCGTCTTCGCGTGCGGCCGCTACGAGGGCATCGACCAGCGCGTCATCGACCACGTGCGCGAGGTCGCCGAGGTCCGCGAGATCAGCCTCGGCGACTACGTCCTCAACGGCGGCGAGGTCGCCGCGCTGGCGATCACCGAGGCCGTCGTCCGGCTGTTGCCGGGCTTCATGGGCAACGCCGCGTCGCTGGTGGAGGAGTCGCACGCCGCGAGCGGGCTGCTGGAGTACCCCGTCTACACCAAGCCGCCCGCGTGGCGCGGCCACGAGGTCCCCGCCGTGCTGCGCTCCGGCGACCACGGCAGGGTCGCGGCCTGGCGCCACGAGCAGGCGGTCCGCCGCACCGCGGAGCGCCGCCCCGACCTGCTGACGCCGTCGGTGCTCGACGACGGCACCCCGATCGTCCGTGCCACCCCCGGCGACGCCGGCGAGCTGCTCACGCTGCAGCGCGCCTGCTGGGTCCAGGAGGCGCTCGCCAACGACACGGTCGACATCCCCGCGCTGCACGAGTCGCTCGACGACGTGCGCGCCTGGCTGGGGGAGTGGGACACCTATGTCGTCCGGCGCGCCGGACGCCTCGTCGCCGCCGTCCGCGGCCGGGTCGAGCACGGCGACACCTGGGACATCGGCCGGATCATGGTCGCTCCCGACCTGCAGGGCAGCGGCCTGGGCCGCACTCTGCTGGACCACATCCAGGCGGTCGCCCCGGCCGGCGTGGCGTCGTACGTCCTGTTCACGGGCGCGGCCAGCGCCCGCAACCAGCGGATGTACAAGAAGGCGGGGTTCCGGCTGCGCCGCGACCTCCCGGCACCGCCCGGAGCGGTCGTGCTGACCAAGAGCGCGCGGCGTCACAAGGCTGATACACAGCCGGCACACCTGTAACCCACCGGAAACACCGTCCGGACTCCGGCGAAACGCCTCGCCGAGATGCTCTCGATCGGACGTGGACAGCGGCGCTGCTGCCCCACGCCACGGATTCCCGAGTAGAGCAAGAGGTTCGCTTATGTCCGACGTACTCGCGTGGCAGCTCATCTGTGCTGCCTTCGTTCTGTTCATGACGCCTGGTCTGGCCTTCTTCTATGGCGGCCTGGTCAAGCAGAAGTCGGTCGTGTCCATGATGATGCTGAGCTTCGGCTCGATCGCCGTCGTCACGCTGCTCTACGTGCTGATCGGCGGCACGGGCATCGCCGGCAACGGCACGGACGGTGGCAGCAAGCTGTTCGGCAACCCGTTCCAGGACTTCGGCATGTCCGACCTGATGACGGGCGTCGGTGGCGGTGACGCGGCGAACGCCTTCGGCGGCCACGCGTTCCTCGTGGCGTTCTGCATCATCACCGTCGCGCTGGTCTCGGGAGCCGTCGCCGACCGTGCCCGGTTCTGGCCGTGGATGCTCTTCGCCGCGCTGTTCACCACCTTCGTCGTGTTCCCGACCTTCCGCTGGATCTGGGGCATCAACGCCGACGGCGAGTTCTACGGCTGGCTCGCCAACGACGTCTGGGGCCTCGGCCAGGGTGCGCTCGACTGGGCAGGCGGAACCGTCATCCACCAGTCCGCCGGTGCCGCGGCCCTCGCCCTCGCGCTGGTCCTCGGCAAGCGCAAGGTCGGCTTCTCGAAGGAGGAGAGCGTCGCCCACAACGTCCCGCTGGTACTCATCGGTGCCGCGATCCTGTGGTTCGGCTGGTACGGCTTCAACACCGGTGTGTTCGGTGCGGACGAGGGCCAGACCTCGCTCATCTTCTTCAACACCCTGGTCGCCCCGGCCGCCGCGCTGCTCGGCTGGATCGCGGTGGAGGCGGTCAAGGACGGCAAGGCCACCGCGGTCGGCGCCGCCTCCGGCATCGTCACGGGCCTGGTCGCGATCACCCCGGCCTGTGCCTTCCTGACGCCGGTCTGGGCCATGATCCTCGGCCTGGTGGCCGGTGCCATCTGCGCCTTCGCCGTCGACCTCAAGTTCAAGCTCGGCTTCGACGACACCCTCGACGTCGTCGGCATCCACCTGGTCGCCGGCTTCATCGGCTGCCTGTGGGTCGGCATCTTCGGCGCCGAGGCGCTCACCGGTGGCAGCCTGGTCTTCGGCGGCGAGATCAAGCTGTTCCTGGCCCAGCTGCTCTCCTCGCTCACAGTGATCGCGTTCTCGTTCGTCGTCACCTTCGTGTTCGCCACGGCGATCGAGAAGACGATCGGCTTCCGGGCCAAGGAGGAGGACGAGATCGCCGGCATCGACCTCGTGCTCCACGGCGAGGGCTACGCGCTCGACTGACAGCCGTTCGTACGCCGCAGCAGGCCCGTCCCGTTCGCCGGGGCGGGCCTGCTGTGTTTTTCGCCCCTAGGACCGCATCCTGCGGGCCGACTCCTGGATCCGCGTGCTCAGGTCGGTCACCTCGTCGAGGACCGCGCCGGCCAGCCACACCGGGGCCCGCCGCGAGCGGGGTGCGCGGCGCAGCACGCCGGCCGTGGCCAACGTGTCGATCACGGCCGCTGCCTCGTCGGGGGACACGTCGATCCGCCCGGCCACCAGCGCCGCGTTGACGATCGGCTCCTCGACCAGCAGGTCGAGCGTGCGGTGCCCGGCCGTGCCGGGCCGTGATCCGCCGATCGCGACCGCCCAACCCGCGCGGATCTCGTGCAGGCGGGTCGCCGTCACCCAGGACTCGGCGGTGGCGATCCGCACCGCGGAGGCCAGCATCGCGACCATCGTGCGGGCAGTCCCGGCGCGGTAGTCGACGAGCGCGGCGAAGTAGCGCTCGCGGTGGGCCACCAGAGCCGACGCGATGGGCACGGTGAGGTGCCGGGTGGCCCGTCGGCGGCGCAGCACCGCGTGGATCAGGGTGCGGCCGATCCGCCCGTTGCCGTCGATGAACGGGTGGATCGACTCGAACTGGGCATGCGCGACCGCGGCCTGGACCACCGGCGGCACGTCGTCGCGGTCGGCGTACGCGAACAGGTCCTCGAGGTAGCCGGGCACCGTCTCCGGCGGCGGCGGCACATGCAGCGCCCCGAGCGGGGACCAGTCGCTCCCGCCGACCCAGTTCTGCGTCGTGCGGATCCGGCCGGCGCGGTGCGCCTCCGACGGGGTACGGCGGAACAGGTCGTGGTGGGCCCGCAGGATCGCCTCCGGCCGGATCGACCGGGTCCTGTCCGCGTCCCGGATCATCCGGGTGAGCGCGGCGGTGGCCGAGACCATCGAGACCGCCGAGGCGTTCGCGCCGACGCCCAGCAGCGCGCGGCCGTAGTCGGCCAGGCTGGCGTCGACGTTCTCGATCTTCGAGGAGTCGACCGCCTCCGTGCGCAGCTGGAGGTGGTTGAGCGCGCTGAGCGTCCGGCCGTGCACGAGGTCGAGGTGGCTCAGGTCGCCGGCGCAGGCGCTCGCCATGGCGCTCAGCGCCCGGTCCATGGGCAGGTCGAGCTCCGCGACGTACGGCGGCAGCGCGACCTCGACCTCCCGGAGCCGCCGGTCCTCGCGGGGCCCCCGGGGCGTGCGCTGCTGCCAGGGCCGCACCTCGGTGGTGTGCGGTGCCCAGTCCATGGCGCCATCCTCGCAGCCGGCCGTTGCCGGCAGATTTCGTGGAGCCCGGCGAGGTGTGGGAGGATCGCTGGTCGGTGTCGCGGACGCTTCTGCCACAGGGGAACCGCCGACCGTGACGCCCGACTCCTAGTCCACCACCCAACCGCGGCTGACCTGTGCGCACTCGCGAGGAGAACCATGAGCAACCCGAGCCCCGCCCTGGTCACCGACCTCGGCAACGCCGTCAAGCGCGACGACGTCCCCGCCTTCCGCGCCGGTGACACCATCAAGGTCCACGTCAAGGTCATCGAGGGCAGCCGCTCCCGCGTCCAGGTCTTCCAGGGCGTCGTGATCCGCATCCACGGCTCCGGTGTCGGCCGGACCTTCACCGTCCGCAAGGTCTCCTTCGGCGTGGGTGTCGAGCGGACCTTCCCGCTCCACTCGCCGATCTTCGAGTCGATCGAGGTCGTCACCCGCGGTGACGTCCGCCGCGCGAAGCTGTACTACCTGCGCAACCTCACGGGCAAGAAGGCCAAGATCAAGGAGCGCCGCGAGGTCTGAGCCTCGGGAGGCTCAGCCTCCGAGCAACGCTTCCACGAAGGCCCGACCGTCACGGTCGGGCCTTCGTGCGTCTGCGCTAGGCGGCACTCCTAGACTCCTACCTCGTGACGACCGACGACACCGCACCGGACTCCGCCGCCGAGGTCCCCGAACCTGAGGCGACCGATCCGGCGGGCTCCCGGTCCGCTGCTCCGAAGCGCAAGCACCTACCGGTCTGGCAGGAGAGCATCCTGCTGCTCGCGGTGGCGCTGGGCCTGGCGATCGTCATCAAGGCGCTGTTCATGCAGGCGTTCTACATCCCGTCGGAGTCGATGGAGCCCGGCCTGGTCAAGAACGACCGGATCCTGGTCCAGAAGGTCTCCTACTGGTTCGGTCGGACGCCGCACCGCGGCGACGTCGTCGTGTTCAAGGATCCCGGCGAGTGGCTGGGGTCCGCCGACAGCCAGGGTCCGACCGGGTTCGCCAGCCTGCTGTCCAAGGTCGGTCTCTACCCGACCGGCGGCCATCTCGTGAAGCGCGTCATCGGCACCGAGGGCGACGTCGTCGAGTGCTGCG
Source organism: Nocardioides carbamazepini (assembly GCF_024614185.1). GTDB lineage: Bacteria > Actinomycetota > Actinomycetes > Propionibacteriales > Nocardioidaceae > Nocardioides > Nocardioides carbamazepini. The sequence continues at coordinate 254,395 of NZ_JAHTLF010000013.1, read as the reverse complement.
ACGAGCAGGGGCGGATCAAGGTCAACGGCAAGGCGATCGACGAGTCCGACTACCTGGGTCCCGATCCCGGCAAGTGCAACGCCGAGATCAGCGACTGGGTCAGCGAGGCCGACACCGCGATCGAGCGTCCCTGCAGCTGGACGATCGGTCCCATCCCGAAGGGCAAGCTCCTCGTCCTCGGCGACAACCGCGGCCACTCCGCCGACTCCCGGGCCCACCTGTGCGGCGCCGAGGAGGACCCCTGCACGCAGAGCCCGTGGGTCGACACCGACCTCGTCGTCGGCAAGGTCTTCACGCTGATCTGGCCCCGTGACCGGTGGCGCTGGATCAGCCGCCCCGAGGTGTTCGAGGGCATTCCCGACAACCCGCCGGCCGACCTGCTGGAGAAGGCGGAAGAGGCCGACGCCGTACCCGGGACGTAGCCGGAGGGAGGCAGGGGCATGTCCACGCTGCCCAGAGGAGCGACGGTACGACGCGACGCCGGGATCTACGGCTACGAGCGGGTCCTGCGCCGGCACGGGTTCGAGCCGATCGCGGGGGTCGACGAGGCCGGCCGTGGTGCCTGCGCCGGTCCGCTCGTCGCGGGCGCGGCGATCCTGCCCGCAGGCAAGGCCGGGATCGTCCCCGGGCTCGCCGACTCCAAGCTCCTGACCCCCGCCGCCCGGGAGCGCTGCTACGACCAGATCGTCAAGCGGGCACTCGCATGGTCGGTCGTGGCGATCTCCCACGACGAGTGCGACCGCCTCGGCATGCACGTCGCCAACGTCGAGGCGCTGCGCCGTGCCGTCGCCAAGCTGGCCCTCCCGCCGTCGTACGTCCTGACCGACGGCTTCCCCGTCGACGGCCTCGGTGTCCCAGGCCTGGCGGTCTGGAAGGGTGACCGGGTCGCGGCCTGCGTCGCCGCGGCCTCGGTGCTGGCCAAGGTCACCCGGGACCGGATGATGCTCGACCTCGACGAGCAATGGCCGGAGTACGACTTCAAGACCCACAAGGGCTACATCACCGCGACCCACTCCGCCGCGCTGGAGGAGCACGGGCCGTCGCCGATCCATCGGATGCGGTTCGTCAACGTGCGACGCGCGGCGGGAGTCGAGCCGCTGCCGGCCGAGGGCTAAGGTTGCCACGTGAGTGCCGAGGAGCTCGAGAAGTACGAGACCGAGCAGGAGCTGAACCTCTACCGGGAGTACCGCGACGTCGTCGGCATCTTCAAGTACGTCGTCGAGACCGACCGTCGCTTCTACCTGTGCAACACCGTCGACGTGAAGGCCCGATCCGAGGGCGGCGACGTCTTCTTCGAGGTGACGATCACCGATGCCTGGGTGTGGGACATGTACCGTCCGGCTCGCTTCGCCAAGAACGTCAAGGTGCTCACCTTCAAGGACGTGAACGTCGAGGAGCTCGCCACGTCCGACCTGGAGCTGCCGAAGTCCTGAGCCGAGCAGGAGGTCACTCGCTGAGGTGCAGTCCCTCCGGCGGCCGGCGCCACTCGCGATCCAGGCCGTTGGTGACCTTCAGGTGCGATCTCTCGCCGTTCATGTAGAGGCTGTTCACGATGATCGAGCCGCTGGTGACGCCGTTGCCCGAGTTCCCGTTCGCGTAGAGCATCGAGCGGAGGGCGTAGATGCTGCCCGCGATGTTGGTCTCGCCGTTGCCCTGCACGTGGATCGGCTGGGTGTTGTTGCGGTCGTAGACGATCGCCAGGTCGCCGAAGCCCGGTGCTCCCGCTGTGAGCGTGAGCTCGTTGCCGTTGCTGGCGTTGAACTGGCCGCCCGGCTCACCGGCCTGGGCGCAGGCCCGGGGTGCGGTGGGGGACCCGCACACGGCGTACAGCGTCACGCCGGTGCCCCGGAAGACGGTGTTGTTGCCCATGTCCCAGACACCCGTGAGGACGTAGAGGCCGGGAGCCAGGACACAGGTCTCGTTGTTCCCGAAGGACTTCGAGCCGTAGACACCGGGACCGTCGGTGCACGGGTTGGTCCGGGGCAGGCCGGAGGGCGGAGGCAGCGCGAAGGACCCCAGCGGATCGCCCATCGGCTGCGACACGGTCTCCGCCTTCGGCTCGTAGTTGCCGGTGGCGCTGTCCTCGACGGTGATCTGGTGGCCGATGGCCTCGACGTGTCCGTTCGGGCCGGTCGACACGCTGCCGTTGAAGTGCACGCTGCTGGCCGTCACGGTGGCGTCACCGTTGCCGAGCGTGTGCGGCCCCTCGCCGAGCACGCACAGGGAGCAGCGGAAGACGACGCCGGGGTCGAGCTTCGCGATCGCCGAGGCCGCGATGGTGATCTCGTCGACGCCGGCCAGGCCGGCGAAGGCCGTCGGCACCCGTCGGCTCGGCACGCGGACCCGGACCTGGGTGGGGTGCTCGGCGTCATCGAACGACACGCACGGCGAGGAGGAGGCGACCGGCAGCGCCGCCGGATCCGTGCAGCCCGCCCACGCGGACGCGGCCACGCCGAAGTTCCGGGCTGCGTACGACGTCGCGGCACTCACCGCTGCCGTGAGGTCGGGCTCGCCGTCCTCGGCATAGAGCACGTTGGCGGCGGCGAGGGCGGACGCGTCGGCGGCGTTCTGCGCCTGCCCGCGCACGTCCCTGGCGAGGCCCAGGTCGATCACGAAGGACGCGGCCACGAGCAGCACGACGGCGAGGAGCGCCGTCACGACGGCGACGGCGCCCCTCTCGTCGTCCGCCGGACCGCTCAGCCGCACCATGACCAGCTCTGTCCGCTCGGAGCAGTCTCCGCCGATCCGGTCCCGGTCGGCTTGGTGGCGTCCTGCTCGATCGACATCTGCAGGCTTGCCCGGACGTAGCCGTCGTTGGGGAGCGGCAGCATGCCGAAGTCGCTGCGGGAGCGCACCAGCACGCACACCCGCAGCGCATTGCCCCGGGACCAGCCGTCCGGGGCGGAGACGTTGACGTAGGTGTCCGCCGGAGCCGTCCCGATCATCGTCTCGGCGGTGCAGGTGACGGTGGACCAACCTGTCGTCGTACGGCACGCGGAGGGGGCCTTGGTGACCACGGCCATCCGGGCGGTCTCCCGGACGCCCTGGTGGGCGTTGAGCGAGTCGTTGAAGTAGAGGCCGTACTGCAGGATGCCGAAGACGAGCAGGACGAGCAGCGTGCCCACGAGCGCGAACTCGACCGCGGCCGCGCCGCGGTCCGTGCCCGGCTCGTCGCCGCGACGCGCGTACCGTCGCCGATCCATCTCAGCCTCCCCCTGCCGGCCCGAGAATGAGCCAGGACTCCCGCCTCGATTGTCGGCGCTGCTACCGCCCACCGGAGAGGTTGGCGGCGGTTACCCAGTGGTATCGGCGAGATTCGGCCGACCGTCAGGCCACCTCCTGACGTGAGCGCGTCAGGGGGCTGATCCGAATTGACGACGTCGGACGGGACATCGTCCTGTGTGCCGGACCCGGGGCCCGCGGCGTCAGGTAGTCATCACGGACTACTCCCTCCGGACTACCCCGACCGGGCCGTCCGGGCACAATGATCCGGGAACTGCTGCCAGCGTGCTCCCGACACCACTACTCTCGGCCCAGCGCCGCTTGGGGGCGTCATGGGAGCGAGTCCGGGGGAGGCCGGCCGATGAGGCGTTGGGTGCTTGAGGCAGGTGGGTCGTCCCGCGAGCGCGGGGCGGCGGCCGTCGAGTTCGCCCTGATCCTGCCGGTTCTGATGCTGATCGTGGTCGGCATCATCAACTACGGCGACATGCTGAGCGTGCGCCAGTCGGTGAGCCAGGCCGCGTCGGAGGGCGCGCGTGCTGCGGCGGTGACGCCAGGTGCGGACGGAGCCAAGATCGACGCGGCCAAGGTGGCGGCTCGCGCCGCCGTCTCCGCTCAGGGGCAGAACTGTGCAGATCCGGGTTGTCCCGCGGTCAGTATCGCGGCCTGCGCCGGAGAATCGACCAAGCAGTGCGCAACCGTGACGGTCGAGATCGCCTATAAGGGCCTGATCCCAGGCTTCGGCCTGATTCTCCCGGACAAGCTGAAGTACACCGCAGTTGCGAGGGTGAGCTGAATGCGTTGCCGGCAGCACGACGAGCGCGGGGCGACGGCCGTTCTGCTGGCTGCGCTGATGTCCACCGTGCTGATGGTGTCCGCTGCCTTCGCGGTCGATCTGGGCCAGCAACGTGTCGTTCGAAGAGATGTGCAGGCAGTGGCCGACATGGTCGCTCTCGACCTCGCTCGCGAGCTCAACGGAGGCAAGGCCAATGCCTACGACAAGGCCGCGCTCGACGCGGTGAAGAACGCCAGCGTCGCTCGCAATAGCAGCGCGTTGGGCGGTCGACTTGCCAACGGCGACGTCACCTGGGAGTTCGTCAAGGCTGGCACCGGCGGGCATTGGGAGGTGATTCCGAACAACTCGACCACTGAGGTCCCGACCGCTGTTCGAGTAGCGGCGAAGTCCGACACGGCCTTCGCGTTCGGCGGCGTCACCGGAACAAAACGGGGCGAGGGAAGCAGATCGGCTGTCGCATCCTCGAATGAAGCCTCGGTGTGCTTCTCCGTCGGCACGAATCTGCTTGACCTCAACACGTCCAACAACTTCTTGGTCCAACTGCTGGAGAACATGCTCGGGATCAACCTCCTCGACGTCTCCACCTCGGTTGTCGGGCCGGGCGGGATCGTGGCTCTGCAACAGGCCCAGATCCCACTCATCGACCTCTCGGCGGCCCTCGGTGTCGGGACCGTCGATGGACTGGTGACGTCAGACGATCCGATTACCATCGGTGAGTTGTTGAGTGCCTCGGCCGTGGTCTTGAGGAAGGAGCCGGCAAGCCTGGCCGACATCAGCGCGGCGGCGATTCTCGACGCGCTGGTCCTGCAAGCAACGCTCGCGACGCCAACCCTCGTGATCTCGGAGATTCTTGACCTCGGCCCGAACCCCGGCAGCGCGCTCACTGCCGAACTCGGCGTGCTCGATCTCCTCAACGCGGTGGTCTACGTGGCAGGACAAGACGCCCAGGGCGATCCGCATGCGGTGGGGGCGAGCCTTCCCCTGAACCTCGGATCGCTCGGCACTCTCACTACTGATGTCTCGATCATCGCGATCCCCAAGATCGCCTGCGGCAATCCCAACCGTCCCGGGCCGGATCCCGTCGAGGCGACCTCGGCGCAGATCGAGTTGACGACCACCCTCAATCTTCCGGCTGGAGCGGGACAGCTCGTGGGCAATCTTCTCGCGGGTGTGAACAACCTGTTGGAGGGATTGCTGGGCGGTCTTCTCGGCACCCATATGCAGCAGGTCAAGCCGAACTCGATGACCTCGCGGCTGCGGCTCACGGTGACAGCGGCCAAGTCGAAAGCAACCCTGAAGAGCCAAACGGGCAACGTCTGCAGCTCGTCGGGTTCGGTGGGCTTCGACGTGCTGCCCAGCGTTGCGTCGGTGACGGCAGCGCTCGACCTCAGGTACCAACTGCAGCAGAAGAAGCGGTCCTCGATCTTGGCCCTCTGGCCGGCGAACTGGACCGATCTGCCCCCCGTGGACTCGACTCTCCTCGGTTTGCACGCCAACGTGGGTGACCCGGCGCCGTACGCCGTGACGCTGAACTACCCGGCGCCCCCCGCCGAAGAGATGCCCTACAACACCAAGGCGGTGAGTCCGCTCAACATCCAGTTCGCGGTGACGTCGTCGGACGAGTCCTTCATCGGAGGAATCGTCGGCAATCTCTTGGCGCCGGTTCTGGAGAACCTGGTGAGGCCCGTGGTCAACATCTTGAACGCGGCTTTGCTGCCGGCTCTCACCAGTCTCCTCGGCAAGTTGGGCATCGAACTGGGGAAGACCACGTTGAAGGCGAGTGGCCGGCCGGGCTGCGGGACGCCCAAGCTCGTCGGATGAAGATCCCACGGACACGTCTGTAACGGGAACATCGGCCGCCCCCAGAGGCGGTCACCGCCCCCGCCCTGACCGGCTCCGGCAACTGGCGAGCGCAGATCTGGCTGATCGCGGAGCGTGCCCGCTCAGGCGGCACTGGGTGGAGAGGTCGCCCGTGGTCGGGCGGGTGCGTAGGTGACTCGGCCGTGGAGTGAGTCGAGGGTGGCGCGTGGTGGTGGGGTCCAGACGGGTTGTCGGGTGTCCTCATCGATCTTCACGACCCAGGGGGTGTGGTGGAGGACGGTGTGGTGGTGTCGGCAGACCATCACGAGATTCGACAGCGCGGTGGTGCCGCCGTCGGCCCAGTGGGTGATGTGGTGGGCGTCGCAGGCCAGGGGCATGCGGGTGCAGCCGGGGAAGGCGCAGTGTCGGTCGCGGACGATGAGGGCCAGCCAGAGGGCGGCGGTCACCAGGCGCTGTGTCCGTCCGACGTCGAGGACCTGGCCGTGTGCGCCGAGGACGGCGGGGATGATCTCGGCGTCGCAGGCCATGCGTCGTACGGCGGTGGCGGAGAGGCGGGCACCGGTGGGGGTCTGGCCGGGTTTCGCGTAGCCGGCGTCGATGACCTGCTGGCGGAGTGACTCGTGGTCGATGAGGACGACCACGCGGGGCTTGGTTCCGTGGTCGCGGGGCAGGTCGTCGGTGGCGGCGAGTCGGTCGCAGGCGTCGACGAGGGCGTCCCACAGGCGGGCGCCCGGGTCGCGGGGGTCGGAGCCGTCGTGGCCGCAGCCGGGTTCGAGACAGGGCTGCTGGGTCGAGACGCCGTCGTCGTCGAACATCGGCTGACCCGGTTGGCGGTTGATGCCGCCGCAGGCTCCGGGCTCGGTCGTGACGGGTGCGGCCAGAGGATGCAGGGTGGTCTTGATCGCCTCGGCGTCCTCGATGGTGCCGTAGCCGGTGACCTTGACCCCGCCGAGGCCGTCCTCGGCGAAGCGGAGGTGGCGGGCGTGGTGGGCGCCCTTCTCGCGCTTGGCGCGTTCCTTGTCGAGGTCGATCAACGTGCCGTCGGGGTCGTGCTGACGGACGACCTCACCGAACGTGGCCTGCAGGTCGGTGGCGTCGAGGCTGTGGGTGGTGGCCAGGCCGAGCATGGCGTCGGCCACCTGCTCGCGGAACTCGGGCACCCGGGGCAAGGTGGCGACCTTGTCGGCGATCACTCGCGCCTGGGGCAACGTGATCCGCCCGTCCTCGAGCGCGTCTCGGACCGTGGGTAGGCCGGCGAGCCGTTCGGCGGCGCGGACCAGTCCGCCACCCACGCCCTTGTGGGCACCGAGCAGATGGGTCAGGTAGTCCTTCGCGGAGGCCCATCCGGTCTCGAGGAGGACGTTGTCCCCGTCGAGGCGTCCTGCGATCCCGACCAGCGCGGCGTCGACCAGTCCTCGGGCGGTGGCCACCGCGGCGGCGATCTCGAGGGTCTCGGGGCCGGACAGGTCGGCCCATGAGGTCTGGGCCAGCTCCTGGGCGCGCGCGACCACGGTGGTGGCCGTGTCGAGCGCTCCGGGAGAAGTCATGCGCTCATCCTATCGAACACATGTTCGAACAATCAAGACTCCTCGCGCCCCCCCAGGTGGTGTCTCAGGACATCGGTGACAGTTCTGCATCAGGACATCGGCGACCTGACGGTGATGCCGCCACATGACCACCTCTGGTCACGGCAGGAGCCGTTGGGCCTCCACAGGGGACGTATCGGCACCGGTTGTCCCCAGGGAGGCGGGGGTCCGGCGTCCGATCTCGCGGACGCGGGCCACGCTGGCCGGCATGACGACAGCACAGGCACGCCAGGCGATCGGCGCCTACGGTGAGGACGTGGCCGCTCGCCACCTCGGTGAGCTCGGGATGACGGTCCTGGAGCGGAACTGGCGATGCGGCGAGGGCGAGATCGACATCCTGCTGCGCGACGGGTCGACCCTCGTCGTGTGCGAGGTGAAGACCCGCACCTCGCTCGTGGCCGGCACTCCGCACGAGGCGATCACGGACGCCAAGCTCGATCGTCTCAGGCGATTGGGGGAGAGGTGGGCGATCGAGAGGGGCGTGCGACCCGACGGGATCCGCATCGACCTCGTCGCCGTGCTCCGGCCCCGGCAGGGGCCGGCGGTCGTCGATCACGTGCGGGGGTTGTCCTGATGCCCTTCGCGACCGCGTGCTGTGTCGCGCTCGACGGAGCGGTCGGGCACCTCATCGACGTCCAGACCGACGTGTCGGTCGGGCAGCCGACGACGGTGGTCGTGGGGCGGGCCGACTCGCTCCTGCGCGAGGGCGTCGACCGGGTCCGGATGGCGCTGATCAACTCCGACCTGCGGTGGCCCGCGACCAAGCGGTGCACCGTCCTGTTCTCGCCGGCCGATCTCCGGAAGTCCGGCACGCACTTCGACCTGGCGATGGCGGTCAGCCTGCTGGCGGCGGACGGGCAGCTGGAGCCCGCGTGGCTCGACCGGACCGCCTTCGTCGGCGAGTTGACCCTGGCGGGTGGGCTCCGTCCCGCACTGGGCGTGCTGCCGATGGCACTGGCCGCGGCGGCGGGCGGCGTCCGCCGCATCTACGTCCCCGAGCCCCAGGTCCGCGAGGCGATGATGGTGCCCGACCTCGAGGTCATCGGTGTCCGCTCCCTCGGGCAGGTGGTCGCGTCGCTCGGTGGCGAGGAGCCGCCCCCGGCGCCACCGGTGGCCGCCGCCACCGGGCTCCGGTTGGTCACGTGGCGCGGCGACGAGCGCCTCGACGAGCTCGACCTCGCCGACCTGCGCGGGATGACCGAGGAGAAGTACGCCGTCGAGGTCGCCGCGGCCGGAGGCCATCCGGTGCAGCTGTCGGGACCCAAGGGATGCGGCAAGACCAGCCTGGCCGAGCGCCTGCCCACCATCCTCCCGGACCTCACGTCGGAGGAGTCGCTGGAGCTGACGGCCCTCCACTCCCTGGCCGGCGCGCTCGACCCCGGACAGGGGATGGTCCTCCGTCCTCCGTTCGCCGCGCCCCACCATGACGCCAGCAAGGTCAGCGTGGTCGGGGGCGGCTCCGGGCGGGTGCAGCCCGGCGAGATCAGCCGCGCCCATTGCGGCGTCCTGTTCCTCGACGAGTTCCCGCTGTTCCGCTCCGATGTCATCGAGGCGCTGCGGCAGCCGCTCGAGAACGGTGACGTCACCGTCGCGCGGCGCGACGAGTCGGTGACGCTGCCCGCCGGCGGCATCCTGGTGCTGGCGAGCAATCCCTGCCCCTGCGGCAACTTCACGCGGGCGGCGCGGTCCAACCGATGCACGTGTGCCGAGACCGTGCGTCGTGCCTACCGCGCGCGGATGTCCGGTCCGATCATCGACCGGATCGACATCGTGCGCCATGTGCAGCCTGCGTCGCCCGCCAGCCACGACCCCTTCCGTGCCGTCGAGTCGTCGGCCGAGGTGCGCGAGCGGGTGGCGGCCGCGCGAGCGCGGCAGGCGGACCGGTTCGTGGGGCGCAGCTGGCGGTTGAACGCCCACATCCCGAGCCCGCGCCTCAAGGACACCTGGCCGCTGCCGACCGCGGCCCAGCAGCTGATCGACGCCGAGATGCTCGCCGGCCGGCTCAGCGCCCGCGGCGCCGTGCGGGTCCATCGGCTGGCGTGGACGGTGGCCGACGTGCGCTCGGTCCGGACCGGTCGTGACGTCGAGCCCGACGTCGACGAGGTGCGGACGGCGCTGCGCCTCCGGTCCGGCCAGGCGCTGGACCTCGCCATGTTCCAGCCCCGGTCCGGTGTGGAGGGGGTCGCATGACGGTCTCCGACGAGGAGCGGATCGCCCGCGTCACGATCAACATCGTCACCGAGCCGGGTGACCTCCGGTGCCTCGGCCTGACCCGCGAGCTCGGAGGCATCCGATTCCTCGAGGTGCTGCGGGAGCAGCCCGACCTGAGGCCCGCCTTCGTCGCGGCCGCCGGTCGGCTGGCCGGCGCGCAGCCGGAACGCGTCCTCGAGGACGCCGCTCGCCGAGGCATCAGGTTCGTGGTCCCCGGCGACGACGAATGGCCCTCCTCGCTCGACGACCTGGCCGACGCCGGCATGCTGCATGCCCGCGGGGAGGTCCCGGTCGGCCTGTGGGTCCGGGGTCCGATCCGGATCGACCGGCTCGGTGCCGCGGTCGCCGTCGTAGGCTCGCGCTCCTCCACGTCGTACGGCGACGAGGTGGCCGGCGACATGGCGGCCGTCCTCGGCGCGGCCGGATGGACGGTGGTCTCGGGGGCGGCCTACGGCGTCGACTACGCCGCGCACCGCGGGGCTGTCACCGCCGACGGTCGCACCGTCGCCGTCCTCGCCTGCGGGGTGGACCGCCCCTATCCGCTCGCCCATCGGCAGATGCTCGATCACCTGGGCGAGCACCACGCCGTCGTGTCCGAAGCGCCGCCCGGGTCCGCCCCGCTGAGCATCCGCTTCCTCGCCCGCAATCGGCTGATCGCCGCCCTGACGCGCGGCACGGTCGTGGTCGAGGCGGCCGTCCGCAGCGGCGCGCTGAACACCGCGTCCTGGGCCGACCGGATGCACCGGACCGTGATGGGGGTGCCCGGACCGGTGGTCAGCGCGGCCTCCGAGGGAGTGCACGAGCTGATCCGTGCAGGAGGTGCCTCGCTCGTCACGTGCGGTGACGACGTGCTGGAGCTCCTCGGCGCGCCGGGCGAGCACCTCCTCGACGTCCGGCGCGCGCCGGAGGCGCCGCGCGACCGGTTGACCATCCGCGCCCGACAGGTGCTCGACGCCGTTCCCGTCTCCTCGCCGGCGAGCGCCGCGTCGGTCGCGCGGGTCGCGGGCCTGGGTGCCGACGAGGTCGAGCAGCTCCTGGACGGACTCGCCCGCGACGGACACGTCGAGCGGCTGCCGTCGGGCTGGCGGCTGGGAGAGGACGCGCGCTCTACGATCGATCAATGACCGACGAGGCGGAGCACGCGCTGCCGGAGGTGTTCGCGCGCACGCTCGCCGACTACGAGCGCCATCTCGTCGCCGAGCGTGACCTGGCTCCGCACAGCGTCCGGGCCTACCTCGGTGACATCGCGGGACTGGTCGAGCATGCGGACCGGCTGGGCCTCGTCGACGTGACCGAACTCGACCTGCGGAGCCTGCGCAGCTGGCTGGCCAAGCAGCAGAGCCTGGGCCTGTCGCGCACCACCCTGGCCCGACGGGCCACCGCCGCGCGGGTGTTCACCGCGTGGCTGGCCCGGACCGGACGGATCCCGAACGACGTCGGTTCGGCCCTCGGCTCGCCCCGGCCGCACCACCCCCTGCCGGAGGTCCTGCGGGTGGACGAGGCCACCCGGCTGATCGGCGCGGCGACCGAGCTCGCGGACGACGGGAGCGCGGTCGGGCTCCGCGACGTCGCCATGCTCGAGCTGCTGTATGCCACGGGGATGCGCGTCGGGGAGCTGTGCGGCCTCGACGTCGACGACCTCGATCGCGATCGCAACGTCGTCCGGGTGTTCGGCAAGGGACGCAAGGAGCGCACCGTCCCGTTCGGGCAGCCGGCGGCCGCGGCCCTCGACCGCTGGCTGGCCCAGGGCCGTGGCGAGCTGGCGCGGCAGGGGTCGGGGCCGGCCCTGTTCCTCGGGGCCCGTGGCGGCCGGATCGACCAGCGGGCCGTGCGGACGCTGGTGCACCGTCGGCTCGCCGACGTCCCCGGCGCGCCCGACCTCGGACCGCACGGGCTCCGGCACACGGCGGCCACCCATCTGCTCGAGGGCGGGGCCGACCTGCGCTCGGTGCAGGAGCTGCTCGGCCACGCGTCACTCGCCACCACCCAGCGCTACACGCACGTCACCACCGACCGGCTGCGCCGGGCCTACCAGCAGGCCCATCCACGGGCCTGAGGTCCGCGGCAGCCGGTTCCGGGGCAGGTCGCGCCACAGCGGCAGCAGTCGCACCGGCCCGGCGCCGACGAGACGCAGCGGGTCGAGGTAGGTCTCGCCGTCGATCCAGCCCCAGTGCAGGCAGGTGCGAGGAAGACAGTGGGACCCGATGGACTCGAGCGTGCCGAGCACCGCGCCGCCCGCCAGCTCGGCGCCGACGGCGGCCGAGGACGTGACGGGCTCGTAGGTCGTCCGCGTGGCACCGTGCCCGACCACCACGATCCCGCGCCCGGCGATCCGGCCGGTGAACACCACCTGCCCGGGCAGCGCGGTCCGCACCGGCTGGCCCACGCGCCCGGCCAGGTCGACGCCGCGGTGGCCGGCGCCGTAGGGGGAGTCGGGCGGGTCGAAGTGGCGGACCACCTCCGGGACCGGCTGGAGCGGCCACGCGCCGACCGGGTCCTCGGCCCGGGCTGGGGACGGGACCAGCAGGATGAGGGCGGTGGCCAACGCGAGGAGTCGTGTCATGGCGGCAGCATGCGCGCCGACGGGGACGGAGCGAGGTGGGCGCCGTCCCGTCTGTGGACGACCCGGGGGAGGACCGGGGCTGGGGAGGGGCGAGGGCACGGATTGGTACGTCGAGTGCCTGACGTCGTACGCTGAGAGGCACCGGTCCGCCCTGGACCGGAATTCGCTCGTCCGCAGACCACGACGTGGCATCCCTCTCCGCGAGAAGGTGCCGCGGTCGCCCGTGGGCGTCGATCCTCAGTCCGCACGACCTCCGGGTCGGCGGTCGGATCGCGTGCAGACGACAGGCCCCAACTGAAACAAGTGAAACAGGAGAAATCATGGCTGTCGTGACCATGCGCCAGCTCCTCGAGAGCGGCGTCCACTTCGGACACCAGACCCGTCGTTGGAACCCGAAGATGAAGCGATTCATCCTCACGGACCGCAACGGCATCTACATCATCGACCTGCAGCAGTCGCTGGCCTACATCGACCGCAGCTACGCCTTCGTCAAGGAGACCGTGGCCAAGGGCGGCACGATCATGTTCATCGGCACCAAGAAGCAGGCCCAGGAGTCGATCGCCGAGCAGGCGACCCGCGTCGGGATGCCCTACGTCAACCAGCGCTGGCTGGGCGGCATGCTCACCAACTTCGCGACCATGAACCAGCGGATCAACCGCCTCAAGGAGCTCGACGACGTCGACTTCGACGACGTGGCCGGCTCCAACCGCACCAAGAAGGAGCTCCTGCAGATGAAGCGGGAGCACGCCAAGCTCGAGAAGACCCTGGGCGGCATCCGCGAGATGTCCCGGGTCCCGTCGGCGGTGTGGATCGTCGACACCAACAAGGAGCACCTGGCGGTCGAGGAGGCGCGCAAGCTGCGCATCCCGATCATCGCGATCCTCGACTCCAACTGCGACCCGGACGACGTCGACTTCCCGATCCCGGGCAACGACGACGCCATCCGTGCGGTGGGCCTGCTGACCCGCGTCATCGCCGACGCCGCGGCCGACGGCCTCATGTCCCGCTCCGGTGCCGGCTCCTCCGCGAGCCCGGCCGCCGAGGAGCCCCTCGCCGCGTGGGAGCGCGAGCTGCTCGAGGGTGACGCCGCCGCTGCTCCGGCCGCCGCGGCCGACGCTCCGGCCGAGGCTGCTCCCGAGGCTGCTGTCGAGGAGGCGCCTGCCGCCGAGGCTGCTGTCGAGGAGGCGCCTGCCGCCGAGGCTGCTGTCGAGGAGGCCCCCGCGGCTGAGGCTGCTGTCGAGGAGGCCCCCGCGGCTGAGGTTGCTGTCGAGGAGGCCCCCGCGGCCGAGGTCGCCGCCGAGGAGGCCCCCGCGGCCGACGCTCCGGCCGAGGCCTGAGCCACTCCACCTCCACCCTTTCGAGAAAGCGAACGAGGATCCATGGCATTCACTGCTGCTGACGTCAAGAAGCTCCGCGAGCTGACCGGCGCCGGAATGATGGACTGCAAGAAGGCGCTCGACGAGACCGACGGCGACTTCGACAAGGCCGTCGAGCTGCTCCGCGTCAAGGGTGCCGCCAAGGCGGCCGCCCGCGGCGCCGAGCGTGAGGCATCCGCCGGCCTGGTGGCCAACGCGGGTGGCGCGCTCATCGAGCTGAAGTCCGAGACCGACTTCGTCGCCAAGAACGAGGAGTTCATCAAGGCGGCGCAGCAGATCGCCGAGGCGGTCGCCGCGGGCGAGGCGACCGACACGGAGGCCGCCAAGGCGCTGCCGCTGGGCGACAGCACTGTGGGCCAGGTCGTCGAGAACCTCGCCATCACGATCGGTGAGAAGATCGAGCTCGGCAACGTCGCGTACTTCGACGGCCCGGTCGCGGTCTACCTGCACAAGCGTGCGGCCGACCTGCCGCCCGCCGTCGGCGTGCTCGTCGCGTACGACGGCGACGAGGCCGCCGCCCGCGGCGCGGCCATGCAGGTGGCCGCCCTCAAGGCGCAGTACCTCACCCGTGACGAGGTCCCCGCGGACATCGTCGCCGCCGAGAAGGACGTCCTGACCAAGAAGACGATCGAGGAGGGCAAGCCCGAGGCTGCCGTCGCCAAGATCGTCGAGGGTCGTCTGGGCGGCTTCTTCAAGGAGCTCGTCCTGCTCGAGCAGGAGTCGGTCTCGGAGTCGAAGAAGACGGTCAAGGCCGTCCTCGACGCCGCGAACACGACGGTGAAGCGGTTCGCCCGCTTCGAGGTCGGCGCGTAGCCGATCTCACCTGACGGCCGGTGGTCACCCCAGGGTGGCCACCGGCCGTCGGCATTTCCGCCCCGGGTCCGCACGGCCACGGGGTAGGTTTGTCGCGCCCGGCCATCGGACATGTGTCGGCCCTGCGTCCCGCGCTCGCGGGCGCACTTCGGTGTCAGGTGAAGGAGATCGGGAAATGGGACTCATTCAGGCTGCGATCGGCGCGATCGGCGGCACGCTCGCCGACCAGTGGGTCGACTTCTACGGCGTTCCGGACGGCGTCGGCTCGACGGTGGCGGTCTTCCCCGCCGTCGCCAAGGGACAGAACGCCGGCCGTGGCAGCAACACCCAGGGCTCCGAGGGCGTGATCACGAACGGCTCCAAGATCGTCGTGCCGGAGGGCTACGGCCTGGTTCTCCTCGAGGACGGTGCCTTCACCGGCTTCGCCGCCGAGCCGGGTGCCTACATCTGGAACTCCGACGACCCGGCCTCGCAGTCGATCTTCACCGGCGGCGGCCTCGTCGACTCGCTCATCAAGCAGAGCTGGGAGCGGTTCAAGTTCGGTGGTCGCCCGTCGGCCCAGCAGAACGCCGTCTTCGTGACGCTCAAGGAGCTGCCCAACAACAAGTTCGGCACCCAGTCGGAGATCTACTGGGACGACGCCTTCCTCAACACCCAGGTCGGCGCGATCACCCGCGGCACCTACACCCTGAAGATCACCGACCCGCTGACGTTCATCCGCAACTTCGTGCCTGCCGAGGTCATCAGCGGCCGGAAGCCCTTCGACTTCACCGACATGGACAACCCTGCCGGCGAGCAGCTGTTCAACGAGGTCGTCGGCTCGCTGGCACCGGCGTTCTCGATGTACACCAACGACCCCGCCAAGGGGAACCGGATCGCGCGGCTCCAGCAGGACTCGATCGGCTTCGCCCAGTCGCTGTCGGCGGCGGTCGAGCAGAACTACCAGTGGCGGACCGACCGCGGCCTGGAGATCGTCAAGACCGCGATCATCTCGATCGAGTACGACGCCAACACCCGTGAGCTGCTCAAGAACGTCCAGCGTGCCGACGCCCTGTCGGGCTCCCGCGGCAACTCGAACCTGCAGGCGTCGGTCGCGGCCGGCATCGAGTCGGCCGGCGAGAACGCCGGCCCGGGTGGCCTGATCGGGATGGGCATGGCGACCGGTGGCATGGGTCTCGGTGGTCTCCAGCAGCCTGTGCCGCCCGCCCAGGCGCCCGCCGCCCCGGCTGCCCCCGCCGCCCCTGCGGCTCCCGCCCCGGCTGCCGCGGCCGAGCCCGCCGCGGAGGACCCGATGGCCGTGCTCAAGCGGGCCAAGGAGATGCTCGACGCCGGCCTGATCACCCAGGCCGACTACGACGCGGCGAAGGCGAAGGCGCTCGGTCTCTGACATGTCCCAGGAGTCCGCTGAGCCGCAGCAGCCCACCTTCGACGGGCCACCGCTGTCCCTGGAGGAGGAGCTGGCCGCGGCCAAGGCCGAGCCGGAGCCCAAGCCGAGCATCGAGACGGTCAACGAGTCCCTCAAGGACGGACTCAACCGGTGCCCGAAGTGTGGCTCGACCGACGTCCGGCTGCGCGGCTCGACGGGCATGCTGGTGTGCCTGTTCTGCCGCAACGAGTGGCAGGAGGCGCGGGTCGAGGAGGAGTTCGGCCTCGGCGAGGGCATCGACCAGCTCGAGGGCACGGTCATCGCGAGTGGGGCGGGTGACATCGCGGCCGACGCGGCCGACCAGCTCACCTTCAAGTGCGAGGCGTGCGGTGCAGAGGTCGTCGTCGACACGGCCCATGCGCTCAACGCGCGCTGCCACTGGTGCCGGCACACCCTCAACGTCAACCAGCAGATCCCCAACGGCGCCGTACCCGACGCGGTCCTGCCGTTCCGGTTGACCAAGGACGAGGCCGTCGAGAAGATCCGCGAGTTCGCCTCCAAGCGACGGCTCTTCGCGCACAAGCGGTTCAAGAAGGAGTTCGTGCCGGAGAACGTGCTCGGCGTCTATCTGCCCTACCTGGTGATCGACGCCCGCGCGGAGTCCCAGTACTGGGGCAAGGGCGAGGTCCAGACCCGGCGCTGGACGGAGAAGCAGGGCGACAACAACGTCACCTACTACGCCGCCGACGTCTACCGACTGTCCCGGCAGGTCTCCTTCACCGTCGACGACCTGACCGTGGAGGGCTCCTCGGAGCGCGCCCAGATCGGACCGGCGAACACCAACAACATCATCAACA
The DNA here is from genome assembly GCF_024614185.1 of Nocardioides carbamazepini. GTDB lineage: Bacteria > Actinomycetota > Actinomycetes > Propionibacteriales > Nocardioidaceae > Nocardioides > Nocardioides carbamazepini. Next base: position 237,787 of record NZ_JAHTLF010000013.1, on the reverse strand, counting down.
CCATCCTCCCGTTCGACACCAAGAACGCGGTCAAGTGGAACGCCAGCTACCTCGTGGGCTTCACCAGCGAGAAGCGCAACCTCAACGTCGAGGCGGTCAAGCCGCTCCTCGAGGACCAACTGCTCTCCATAGGCCGCTCGCAGGTGCGCGGGTCGCTGGGTCGCTTCGACCGCGGCGTGCGCTGGGAGCAGGAGCAGGTCGACGTCGGCGGCTCCCGCTGGGTGTCGATGTACCTCCCGGTCTGGCTGTACTCCTACCGCCAGGAGAGCAACGGGCTCCTCCACTACATCGCGGTCAACGCCCGGACGGGAGAGACCATGGGCAGCATCCCCGTGTCCCAGCCGAAGCTGCTGCTCGCGGCGTTCACGGTCGGCACCTTCCTCGAAGGCATCGCCGGCGCGATCCTGGTGGCGATGGCATGAACCACGCCACTCGTTTCTTCGCTCCTCCGCTTCCCTCCTCCGCGAACAGACGATCGGGGACCCCGGAATGAACCTCGACCTCATCACGGCGCTCATCGCGATGGCCTCCGACGACGGGGCCGTGTGGCTGCTCGCCGCAGGGCCCGCGGGCGGTGTCGCGACGTACTGGGCGTTCTACCGCTACTACCGCAACACCGACAAGTCCCACGAGTTCGAGCGCGACACCATCATCGAGGCCCAGCCGCCGCAGGGCGGCGAGGAGAAGGTCGACCACATCGCGAGGACGCGCAGCTCGGGCATCGACGGCGACAACGGGGACGACTACCGCAAGCGGGTGCAGCGGGTTCGTTGAGCGGGCGTCGACACGGTAGCCTCGGGTCCGCCTTGACGATGAGTGGACGAACGACTGGAAGGACCCCGGTGGCCGGTTACAAGCGAGTCCTCCTGAAGCTCTCGGGTGAGGTGTTCGGTGGCGGCAAGGTCGGGGTCGACCCCGACGTCGTGCAGGCGGTCGCCCACGAGATCAAGGCGGTCGTGGACGCCGGCGTGCAGATCGCGGTCGTCACCGGTGGAGGCAACTTCTTCCGCGGTGCCGAGCTCCAGCAGCGCGGCATGGACCGCGTCCGCGCGGACTACATGGGCATGCTCGGCATCGTCATGAACTGTCTCGCCCTCCAGGACTTCCTGGAGAAGCAGGGCGTCGAGACGCGCGTGCAGACGGCCATCACCATGGGCCAGGTCGCCGAGCCCTACATCCCGCGCCGCGCGATCCGGCACATGGAGAAGGGCCGCGTCGTGATCTTCGGCGCCGGCATGGGCATGCCCTACTTCTCCACCGACACCGTCGCGGTGCAGCGGGCGCTCGAGAGCCGGTGCGATGTCGTCCTGGTCGCCAAGAACGGCGTCGACGGCGTCTACAGCGCCGACCCGAACGTCGACCCGACCGCGACGAAGTACGACGAGCTGACCTACGACCAGGCGATCGCCGAGGGTCTGCGGATCATGGACCAGACGGCGTTCGCGCTGTGCGGCGAGAACAAGCTGCCGATGATCGTCTTCGGCATGGAGCCCGAGGGCAACATCCTGCGCGTCGTGCAGGGTGAGAGGATCGGTACGCGGGTCAGCGCGGGCTGAACAGCAGCGAACGAAGGAGAACCGGTGATCAACGAGACCCTCAACGAGGCCGACCAGAAGATGGGCAAGTCGGTCGACGCGACCCGTGAGGAGTTCGCGGCGATCCGGGCCGGTCGGGCGCACCCGAGCATGTTCAGCAAGATCATGGTCGAGTACTACGGCACCCCGACGCCGATTCAGCAGCTCGCCTCGTTCACGGCTCCCGAGCCGCGCATCATCATCGTGGCGCCGTTCGACGTGGGCGCGATCGGCAATGTCGAGCGGGCGATCCGGGACTCCGACCTGGGCATCAACCCGTCCAGCGACGGCAAGCAGCTGCGCTGCGTCTTCCCCGAGCTGACCGAGGAGCGCCGCAAGGAGTTCATCAAGCTCGCCAAGGAGAAGGCCGAGGGCGGCAAGGTCGCCGTGCGCCAGGTCCGCCAGAAGGCCAAGCAGAGCCTCGAGAAGCTCGAGAAGGACGGCGAGGTCGGCAAGGACGACGTCACCGGTGCCGAGAAGCGCCTCGACGGCCTGACCAAGAAGCACACCGAGGCGATCGACGAGCTGCTCAAGAACAAGGAAGCCGAGCTGCTCGAGGTCTGACCTCGATCCGCTCCCACACCCGATGTCCTCGACGTCCGACGACGCTGCCCCCGCGAAGGACCACGGTCGCGCCGGTCGCGACCTGAAGGCGGCGGTCGGCTCGGCGGTCGTGCTCCTGAGCGCGATCGCGGTCTCGCTGCTGTTCTGGAAGCCGGCGTTCATGGTGATCGTCGCGATCGCCGTGGTCGTGGCGATGTGGGAGTTGCGCAAGGGCCTGCTCGCCAAGGACATCGACCTGCCCGAGCAGCCGCTGATGGTCGGCGGCGTCGTCATGGTGGTGGTCGCCTATCTGTGGGGCTCGGCGGCCCTGGTGACCGCGACCGCCGTGAGCGCGCTGGTGATCATGCTCTGGCTGCTCCGCCGCGGCATCGACGGCTACGTCAAGAACGCCACGGCCTCCGTCTTCGCGCTCGTCTACGTGCCCTTCCTGGGCTCCTTCGTCGCACTCATGCTCGCCGAGGGCGGTCGCTCCGGTGGCGGCCTCGACGACCCGGGCGTGAAGGGCATCATCACCTTCATCCTGGTGACGATCGCCTCCGACATCGGCGGGTACGTCGCGGGCGTGCTGTTCGGCAAGCATCCGATGGCGCCGGTCATCTCGCCCAAGAAGTCCTGGGAGGGCTTCGCCGGCTCGGCGCTGGCCACGGTGGGCGCGGGCGTCGCGCTGGTGGTCTGGCTGCTCGACGGCGACTGGTGGATCGGCGTCGCCCTCGGCCTGATCGCGGTCGTCATGGCCACGCTCGGCGACCTGTGCGAGTCGGTCATGAAGCGTGACCTCGGCATCAAGGACATGAGCCAGGTGATCCCGGGCCACGGCGGCCTGATGGACCGCCTCGACTCGCTGCTCGCCACGATCGCCCCGATCTGGCTGCTACTGCACTACGGCATCTTCACCTGACGCAGCACCGGCTCACATCTCGCTGCGGATCGCCCACAGGTCGGGGAACAGCGACCGCGTGACGGTGCTCCACAGGTAGGTGGCGCCCGAGGAGCCGCCGGTCCCGGGCTTGGCGCCGATGGTGCGCTCGACCATCTTCACGTGGCGGTAGCGCCACTCCTGGAGTCCCTCGTCGAGGTCGACCAGCCGCTCGGCGACCTGCGCGGCACCGCCGTCGTCGTCGTACGCCGCCAGCAGCAGGCGTTGCACGTCCGCGGAGGGCTCCCACGCGACGGTCAGGTCGCGGTCGAGCGCGGCCCGCGAGACGTCGTAGCCCTGGGTGACTAGGTAGCGCAGGAACGAGTCGAACACCGACCGGCGCGACATCGCGGCGGCGATCCGCTCCCGCTCGTCGCTGCCGGCCGGGTAGTGCTCGAACACGCGGGGGTCGCGGCGGCCCAGGGTCGCCTCCAGCTCGCGGAACTGCGCCGACTGGAAGCCGCTGGAGGCGTCGAGGCGGCCGCGGAAGCTGGTGAACTGGCGCGGGGTCATCGTCTCCAGCACGTCGACCTGCGCGACGTTGACCTTGAGGATCGTCAGCACCCGCCCGAGCGTGTGCAGCGCGCGCGGGGTGTCGCCTGCCTCGAGCCGCTGCTGGAGCCCGGCGAGCTCGTGCAGCATCTGCTTGAACCACAGCTCGTAGACCTGGTGGATCACGATGAAGAGCAGCTCGTCGTGCTCGTCCGAGCGGGGGTGCTGCGCCGCGAGGACCTCATCGAGGGCGAGGTAGCTGCTGTAGGTGAGGGACGGGTGCTGTCCCGGCGTCTGCTCGGTCACCGGCCTACTGTCACAGGTCGGCCAGCTTTCCTGCCAGCACCACGCGCTCGGACTCGTTCCCGCACAGGTCCAGGGCGAGCCGCAGCTCGGTCCGGGCGTCCTCGGTCCGGCCCAGCCGGCGCAGCAGCTCGCCACGCACGCCGGGCAGCATCGGGGAGCCGGCGAACGCGCCCTGCGCCGCCAGCTCGTCGACCACGGGGAGTGCGGCGGCCGGTCCGGAGGCCATCGAGACGGCCACCGCGCGGTTGAGCTCGACGACAGGCGAGGGTGCGATCCGGCCGAGCGCCTCGTAGAGCGACACGATCCGGTCCCAGTCCGTCGCCGCCACCGAGGCCGCGCGGGCGTGACAGGCGGCGATGGCGGCCTGGATGCCGTAGGCGCCCAGGCCCTGACCGACCCGCTCGGCCCGGTCCAGGGCGGCCAGGCCCCGCCGGATCGCCGTCCGGTCCCAGCGCCGGCGGTCCTGGTCCTCCAGCAGCACCGGCCGACCGGCGGGGGTCGTCCGCGCGGGGAACCGGGCAGCGGTGAGCTCGAGCAGGGCGAGCAGTCCGTGCGCCTCGGGCTCGTCGGGCACCAGCCGGGTCAGCACCCGTGCCATCCGGATCGCCTCCCGGGCCAGGTCGGCCCGGATCCAGGCGTCGCCCGAGGTCGCTGAGGAGCCCTCGGTGAAGACGACGTACACGACGCCGAGGACCGCCCGCAGCCGGTCGCGCCACTCCTGGGGAGGGGGCACGACGAATGCGACCCGGGCGGCCGCCAACGTCTTCTTGGCGCGGGTGATCCGCGCCTGCACGGTCGCCGTCGGCACGAGGAAGGCACGGGCGATCTCGTCGCTGGTCAGGCCGCCGACGGTGCGCAGGGTCAGCGCGACCTGGGACTCGGGGGAGAGGGTGGGGTGGCAGGCGATGAAGACGAGGGCGAGCAGGTCGTCGTCGATGTGCCCGGGGTCGGCGAGCAGGTCGAGGTCGCCGTCGTCGGCCGCGGACGCGCGGGATGCCAGGTCGCGGCCGAGGACGGCGTACCGCTCGTCGCGGGCGGCCCGGCGCCGGAACCCGTCGATGGCCCGGCGCCGGCCCACGGTGAGCAGCCAGCCGGCCGGGTTCGCCGGGACGCCGTCGCGGGGCCATGCGACGAGCGCCTCGGCGAACGCCTCCTGGGCGAGGTCCTCGGCCACGGTGAAGTCGCCGGTGTACCGGGCCAGCGCGCCGACGATCCGTGCGGACTCGATCCGCCACACGGCCTCGACGGCGCGCCGACCCTCGGCACCCCGGGACGCCTCGGTCACAGCTGGCCGGTCGCCTCGCGCCAGGCCCGCTCCTTCTGGATCCACACGTTGTCCTGCGGGAACTCGTCGATCGAGCTGATCCGGCGGATCTCGGCCTTCATGCCGGGGCCGGCGAGCGGGGCCCGCCTGGCCCACGCGGTGGCCTCCTCCAGCGACGCCACGTCGACGATCCAGTACCCGCCGAACAGCTCCTTGGTCTCGCCGTACGGCCCGTCGGTCACGACCGGCGGCTGGCTGGAGTAGTCGACGACCACCCCGGTGGCCGGGTCGGGGTCGAGGCCCTCGGCGGCGACGAGGACACCGGCCTGGACCATCTCGTCGTTGAACCGGCCCATCGACTCCATGATCTCCTCGAAGGGGATGTCGCTGTCGGCGAAGGCCGCCTCGGCCTCGTCGGTGGACCGCATGATGAGCATGTACTTCATGATGTTCTCCGTCGTTGTCGGGGGTCGCGTCTCGACCCTTCCATCCCTCGGTCGATCGGGGAACCGGGAGATCGACATCGCCGCCGGACTTTCTCTCGCCGCCGGTCCCGGCACCCCGATGACCGGCTGATATCGGCTCATTGGTATCCGGCCGCTACGATCGCCCGGACATGACTGAGGCAGGCGAGGGCCGCGTGAGCGGCGAGGTGGACGCACCGGACGAAAGGTCCCGGCGCCCCGACTGGTTCCACCGCGGGCACCCCGTGTTCTTCCCGCTCGCCGGATTCTTCACGGGCATGGTCGCGGTCATCGTCGTCCCCGGCCTGTACGCCGCCATCATCAAGTGGGTCGCGGGCTACAAGCGGGTCGAGGAGCTCTTCCCGTTCGTGCTGCTCATGTTCGTCGTCCCGATCGGCATGCTGGTGCCTCAGCACACGCGCCGGTTCGGCCGCTACATGCTGCTCGGCATGGTCGCCACCGTGCTCGTCGTCGTCGCGGTCGGCGTGGCGGTCGTGTGGTTCCTGCTCAACAAGGACGCCTGAGCCTGCTCCGGCACGTTCCTGGGCCGATTCCGGGGGATTGGGCCCCCGCGCCCCCGGGTGGGAGAATCGTCGGGACATGTCCGAGCAGCCCGCCGCGCAGCCGCGCCCGCTTCCCCTCGTCTTCACCGAGCCCCGGGGGCGCAAGAAGCCACCCCGGCACCTGGCGGACCTGAGCGAAGCGGAGCGCAAGGACCTGCTGGTCGAGATGGGGCTGCCCGGCTTCCGGGCCAAGCAGCTCGGGATGCACTACTTCGGCCGGTTGGTCCACGACCCTGCCGAGATGACGGACCTGCCCGCCGCCCAGCGCGCCGAGCTGGTCGGTGCCCTTCTCCCGGACCTGATGGACCCGATCCGGCAGCAGAGCGCCGACAAGGGCAAGACGGTCAAGACGCTGTGGAAGCTCTTCGACGGCTCGCTCGTCGAGTCGGTGCTGATGCGCTACAAGGACCGCGCCACGATCTGCATCTCGAGCCAGGCCGGCTGCGGCATGGCCTGCCCGTTCTGCGCGACCGGGCAGGGCGGCCTGCAGCGGAACATGTCGACCGCCGAGATCGTGCACCAGGTCGTCGTCGGCGCCCGCGCCATGGCCAGCGGCGACGTCGAGGGTGGACCGGGCCGGCTCTCCAATGTCGTCTTCATGGGCATGGGCGAGCCGCTCGCCAACTACAAGGCGACCGTGGGCGCCGTACGCCGTCTCACCGAGCCGGCCCCGTCCGGGCTCGGCCTGTCAGCCCGTCACGTGACGGTCTCGACCGTGGGTCTGGTGCCCCGGATGAGGCAGCTCGCCGATGAGGGCATCCCCGTCACGCTCGCGCTGTCCCTGCACGCGCCCGACGACGAGCTGCGCAACGACCTCGTGCCGATCAACACGCGCTTCTCCGTCGCCGAGACGGTCGACGCCGCCTACGAGTACTTCTCGAAGACCGGTCGCCGGGTCTCGATCGAGTACGCCCTGATGCGGGACATCAACGACCAGGGCTGGCGCGCCGACCTGCTCGCCGACGTGCTGTCCGCGGACGGCCGCGGCACGGGCTGGGTCCACGTCAACCCGATCCCGCTCAACGAGGTGCCGGGCTCACAGTTCACCCGGTCCCGCGAGGACGACATGGACGAGTTCGTCCGCCGCCTCGAGGCCAAGGGCATCGCAGCGACGATGCGGGACACGCGGGGCAGCGAGATCGACGCGGCCTGCGGGCAGCTCGCCGCCGCGCCTGTCGGCTGACACCGGCGCCGACAGGGACTGCCCAAACCCGGGCGATCGATCATCGGCTCTCTAGATCAGGAGAGCGACCAGGGTGAGTGCGACGGTGGCCGCGACCGCTGTGGAGATGGTGGCCAGGAGCAGGGCGCGGACAGGCGCCGGCCAGAGCTGACGGGCGATGATGCCTGTTCCCAGGCCGAACATCGCGGCGCTGAGCAGCAGCGTGGTGAGTGCGGCGGCGACGTCGAGAGCGTCCTGGGGCAGCACGCCGGTGGAGCGGATCGCCACCGCGGCCAGGAAGCCGACCAGGAACAGCGGGATGACCGGTCCGCGCCGGGTGCTCTCCGCGGAGCGACACATCCGCGCCGACACGACCTGCACGGGGGCCAGCAGGGTGACGCGTGCCAGCTTGACCGTCGTCGCCGCGGCGAGCACGGCGGCGCCGCCGGTGCCGATGAGTGAGCCGGCGGCGATCACCTGGGCGACCTCGTGGATGCTGGCCCCTGCCCAGATCGCGGTCTGGGCGTCGGTGAGGCCGAGGACGTGTCCGAGGGCCGGGACGGCGCCGATCATGATCGTTCCGAAGACCGTGACCAGCGTGACGGCCAGCGCCACGTTCTTCGGCGCGGCCTTGATCGACGACTCGACCGCGGCCACCGCGGCGGCGCCGCAGATCGAGAAGCCCGCGGCGATCAGGGTGACCAGGTCGCGCTCGAGGCCGAGGAGGCGTCCGGCGACCTGCGTGACGACGTACGTCGAGACGACCGTGGCGATGACGACCGCGACGCCGGCGGGACCGAGCGCGAGGATGTCGGTCACGGCGATCTTGAGGCCCAGGAGCACGATGCCGGAGCGGAGCAGGAGCTTGTCGAGGCGCGGCGCGGTGGCGACGACATGGCGACTGACACCCGGCGTGTTCGCGGCGACCACGCCGATGACCAGCGCGACCAGGAGTGGGCCGAGCAGCGGAACGGCCGTGCTGATCGCCAGCGCAACTCCCGCGACCGCGAGGGCCAGCAGCGCGCGACGGGCATGCGCGGCGCGGCCCTGGCGTGCCGACGTGGTGGCTGGTCCCGGACTCGGGATCGACGACGACGGCGACGGGGGCGGGGCGGTCCCCACGGGATGAGGATCGGTCTCGGTCTGGTGCGCGGCCACACCAGAAGGATGGTTCGCACGACAGGGTGTCGACTAGACGTCGACCCGGGGTCAGGTCATAGTCTCTGCTTATGAGCAAGGAGCTGGACCTCCAGGCGCTACGCCTCCTGGTCCTCCTCGAGGAGGAGGGCAGCCTCGGCGCGGCCGGCCGGCGTCTCGGCATCACACAACCCGCGGCCAGCACCACGCTGCGGGCGTTCGAGACGCGGTGGCAGCTGCGGGTCGCCGAGCGCACGCCTCGGGGCACGCGGCTGACACCTGACGGCGTCACGATCGCGGCGTGGGGCCGAGATGTGCTGCACCAGATCGACACCGTCCGCGGCGGCCTGCAGGCGCTGAGTGCGCGGCGGTCCCAGGGCGGGTCGGATCTCGGGGTCGCCGCCAGCCTGACGGTGGCTGAGTTCGTGCTGCCCCGCTGGATCGGGGAGCTGCGCGTCTTGATGCCGGAGGTGCACCTGCGCCTGCAGGTCCAGAATTCCGACCGCGTCGACGACCTGGTCCACTCGGGTGACTGCGCGATCGGGTTCGTGGAGTCGATGCGGGTCTCGCAGGATCTGGCCCGGCGTGTGGTCGGCACGGACCGGCTCGTGATCGTGGTGCCCGCCGTTCATCCCTGGGCGCGGCGCAGCACTCCGCTGACGCGGGAGCAGCTGCTCGCTGCGGAGTTCGTCGTGCGCGAGGAGGGGAGCGGTACCCGGAGCACCTTCGAGCGCGCTCTCGCCGCGCAGCCACGGATCGCGATGGTGGCCGCCTCGACGACGGCGATGGTCGGCGCGGCACTCGCCGGCGTGGGGCCCGCGGTGGTCACTCCCCACGCGGTCCGGGCGGGACTGGAGACCGGCGAGCTGGTCGAGGTGCGTCACGACCTCGACCTGGAGCGTCCGCTCACCGCGATCTGGCGGCGGGACCGTCCGCTGGACGGTCCCGCCGCCGCGTTGCTGCAGATCGTGTGTCGCGCGGCGGGCGGGACCAAGCCAGCCTGAGAATCACCCGGGCCGGCCTGGGGATCAGGCCTCGGCGTACTGCTTGAGCGCGAGCCAGCCGTGCGTCAGCGCGCCACCGGCGCGGAGCGCGGCGGCGACCATGACGGCCTCGGCGACCTCGGACTCCGACGCCCCGGCCTTCTTGGCCCCACCCGCGTGGGCTTCCATGCAGTAGGGGCACTGTGTGGTCGCGGCCACCGCGATCGCGATCAGCTCCTTGGTCTTGGCGTCGAGGGCGCCCTCGGTGCCGAACACGGCCTGGTCGAAGGCGGTGAACGCCTCGACCGCCGCCGGCGCGGCCCCCCGCAGGGTGCGGTGGTACGCCTTGTCGTCGGTGTCGTGGTAGTGCACGTGTCTCTCCTCAGTGAAAGGTGGGGCGGTTCGTGCCGGTCGGCACGAGGAGCGTCTGGGGGCCGCGACCGGCGCGTCCCGGCGGCCTCGACGACGGCCGGCACCGGCCCCGTCACAGGTCGGCCGCGATGTACTGGGATTCGAGGAACTCGTGGATGCCGGCGAAGCCACCCTCGCGGCCGATGCCGGACTCCTTCATCCCGCCGAACGGCGCTGCCGGGTCGGACAGCGTGCCGCGGTTGACCGCGACCATGCCGCTCTCGAGCCGGCGGGCGATCCTGATGCCCTGGCCCTGATCGGCGGAGACGACATAGGAGATGAGGCCGAAGGGCGTGTCGTTGGCCATCCGGACGGCCTCGTCGACGTGGTCGAACGGGATCAGTGGTGCCACGGGCCCGAAGATCTCGGTGCTGGTGAGGGTGTCGCCATGGTGGACGTCGTGGACGACGTACGGCGCCACGAACGCGCCGCCCGCGGGCGCGGCCTGGGTCCGGGCGACGCGCGCCCCCTCGGCCTCGGCGAGCTCGAGGAGGTCGTGGATCTTGCGCTGCTCTCGGGTGGATACCATCGAGCCGAGTTCGGTGGCGGGATCGGCGCCGGGGCCCACCCGGAGCCGGGCGAAGGCCGCGGTGAGGCGGCGGCCGAACTCGTCGGCGAGCGAGGCGTGGACGTAGAGCCGGTTGGCAGCGGTGCAGGCGCTGCCGCCGTTGCGCATCTTGGCGACCAGGGCGATCTCGACGGCCTGATCGACGTCGGCGTCCTCGAGCACGAGGAAGGGAGCATTGCCGCCGAGCTCCATCGAGACCCGCAGTGCCCGGTCGGCGGTGCTCGCCATCAGCGACTTGCCGACGGGCGTCGAGCCGGTGAAGGACAGCGTGGCGACGCGAGGGTCGGCCAGGATGGCGTCGGACACCGGCCCCGGCCGGGTCGTCGGCAGCACGTTGACCACGCCAGCCGGGAGGCCTGCCCGCTGGAGCAGGTCGCCGATCCACAGCGCGGTGAGCGGAGTCTCGGCGGCGGGCTTGAGGATGCAGGTGCAGCCGGCGGCGAGCGCCGGGGCGATCTTGCGGGTCGCCATCGCGGCGGGGAAGTTCCAGGGCGTGATCAGGTAGGCGACGCCGATCGGACGGTGGTCCACGATGATCGTCTTGTCACCACCGGGCGCGGTACGGAAGTCGCCTTGGACCCGCACCGCTTCCTCGGCGAACCAGCGGAAGAACTCGGCGGCGTAGACCACCTCGCCGAGGGCGTCGCGCCAGGCCTTGCCGTTCTCCCGGGCGATGAGCAGCGCGCCGGTCTCGGCCTCGGCGACCATGAGCTCGTGCGCACGCCGCAACACCTCGGCGCGCTCACGCGGCGAGCGGTCCGCCCACGGGCCGAAGGCGTCGTGCGCGGCCGCGACGGCAGCCTGAGCGTCGTCCTCGTGAGCGTCGGCCACGCGGGCGATCGGGCTGAGCGTGGCCGGGTCCTCGACGGTGAAGCGGTCCGTCGTGGGCTGCCAGTTCCCGCCGACGAGGAGGTCGAGGGGGGTGCGGGGGAGCGGGCCGGACACGGTGTCGGCGCAGGTGGTGAGGGTCACGTGGTGTCTCCGAGTGTTGTCGGACGGTCGCCGGACGGCAGCAGCGCACCCGGGTTGAGCAGCCCGAGCGGGTCGAGCGCGGTCTTCACGGCGTGGGAGACGTCCAGGACGTCCGCGCCGACCTGGGCCGCCAGGCTGCGGACCTTGGTGCGGCCCACGCCGTGCTCCCCGGTGACAGTGCCGCCGTACGCCGGCGCGAGCGCCATCAGGTCGTCGAAGGCCCGCCAGGCTCGGCCGCGCGCCGCGGCGTCGCCGGGCGGGTAGACGATTCCCGGATGCAGGTTGCCGTCGCCGGCGTGGGCGACGACGGGGATCTCCAGGTCGTGGCGCTCGCCGATCGCGGCGATCTCGGCGAGCACGTCGGGCAACCGGTCGACGGGCACGCAGATGTCCTCGGCCAGGAGCGTCCCGCGGGCCTCGACGGCATCGCCGGAGCTGCGTCGTGCGTCGACGAACATCAGCCCCTCGTCGGCGTCGTCGGTGCTGAGCACCTCCGTGCAGCCGGCCTGATGGCACAGCCGCTCGACGGCCGCGATCTCCTCGGCGCGGGCCCGGCCGGGGGCGTCGGACTGGACGATCAGCAGGGCGCCGGCGTCGCGGTCCAGGCCGCGGGGCGAGAAGTCCTCGACCGCGTTGATCGCGACCTGGTCCATCAGCTCGAGCATCGCCGGCCGGATGGTCCGTCCGATGCGGGTCACGGCCGTGCCGGCGGACACCAGGTCGGGGAAGGTCGCGACCAGGGTGGAGACGTCGCCCTGCCGCGGGACCAGGCGCAGCACGGCTCCGGTCACGACACCGAGAGTGCCCTCGCTGCCGACGAAGAGCTGGCGCAGGTTGAGGCCGGCGACATCCTTCATGGTCTCGCCGCCCAGCCTCAGCAGTCGCCCGTCGGCGAGGACGACCTCGAGGCCGAGGACGTAGTCAGCGGTGACGCCGTACTTGACGCAACACAGGCCGCCGGCGTTCGTGGCGATGTTCCCGCCGATGGTCGAGATCCGGAAGGAGCCGGGGTCCGGCGGGTACCAGAGCTCGTGGACAGCGGCGGCCTCCTTGACGGAGATGTTGAGGGCGCCGGGCTCGGCACGCGCGACCCGACGGTCGGGATCGATCTGGATCCCGGTCATCCGCTCGAGGCTCAGGACGAGGCAGCCGTCGACCGCGGTGGCGCCGCCGGACAGCGAGGTGCCCGCGCCTCGGGGGACGACCGGGATCCGGTGCTCGGTGGCCCAGCGCAGCGCGACCTGGACCTGCTCGGTGGTCTGGGCACGGACGACGGCGCGCGGATGCCCCGCGGGCAGATCCTCGAACCGGTCGTGGCGGTACTTCTCCACGCGCTCGGAGTCCATGACGACGACGCCCCCGGGCAATGTGCTGGCCAGCGCCTCGACCAGCGGGTCGGGGTCGGTATCGAGCCGAGCGGGTGCAGCGTTGGTCATCGGGGCCCTCCTGCGACAGGGGACGGATGTGCGAGAGGTCGGGACCGGGCGAACAGCGGGCGACGGCGGGTGGAGCACACCCGCCGCCGCCCGGCCGGTCGGGACTCAGTCCGCCGGGTTCTCCGCGAGGTACTCGCTCGCCCAGGTGGTGAGGTCGAGGTCCTTCATGGCCTCCTCGGTGACCGAGGTGTCGACGATGGTCTCGTAGTCGACATCGTCCTCGAGGATGTTGTACTTGCGCAGCCAGTCGTAGACGGTCTTGACCTCCTCCTCCGACAGCACGCCGGGGACACCGGTCTCAGCGCCGGGTGCCGCGCAGATCGAGAAGAAGTTCTGGTTCCAGTCGGCCTGGTCGGCCAGCTGCTGGTCGTACTTGTCGGCCGGCGGGGAGACGTTGGCGAAGACGTCCCAGTGGTCGGCAACGGCGCGCGCCGGGTCCTCGGCGGCCACCGCGCAGCCCTTGTAGAAGTTGCGCATGTAGGCCACCAGCTCGTCGTTCTTCTCCTCGAGCACCTCCTGCGTGGTGACCTGCAGCATCATGCCCGGAAGGTCGGACATCGCGGACTCGACCGGGGCCAGGGGCGTGTCGGTGAGGGCGGAGATGCTCTGCCACATGCCCTCCCAGCCGGCGATCGCGTCGACGGTGCCGGAGTTGAGGGCCTCCGCCATCGGTGCACCGACGCCGATCGGCAGGATCTTGACGTCCTTGTCGGGGACCAGGCCGGCCTCGTTGAGGGAGCCGCGGACCATCATGTCGGAGGCGGAGCCGAGGGCCATGACGCCGATCTTCTTGCCCTTCAGGTCGGCGGTGGCCTCGATGCCGCTGCCCTCCGGGGCGACCATGAGGTAGGCGGGGCCGTTGAGGAAGCCGATGATCCGCAGGTCCGGGTCGAGCTTGGCGGCCGCGTAGGCCGTCGGCGCCGAGCCCTGGGACATGTCGACCTTGCCGGCGCTCAGGAGCTGCAGGCCGGCGGCCGCGCTCTGGGCCACATCCCACTTCAGGGTGTAGCCGTCGGCCTTGTCCCAGCCTTCCTTGATCTGGATCGAGCCCCACGGAGCGCCGGAGGGGCCGTTGGACGGGTCGCCGTTCACTCCGCTGAGCGCGACGGTTCCGTCGGCGTTCTCCGCCTCGTCGTCGGAGCCGCAGGAGGCGAGGAACACACTGGCCACGGCGAGAGTCAGAGCTACGGCGGTGGTGCGGAGGCCGGTGCGGCGCAATCGCCGCAGCGGAGCGGATGCGAGTCGGGGATGAGTCATGGGCCTGTCCTTCTGTGAGGTGGGTGGGGACCCGAGAGGGGCGCCCGTGGGCGGGCAGGGGTGACCCACGAGGGGGCGTCGTCGAGGGCCGTCGACGCCCGCCCCGGGGTCGGCGGGTGGTGGGATGTCCTATGTCCTGTCTCTACTTGGGGACGATGGAGCGGGGCATCACCCGGTGGAGCGTGCTGACGGCCAGGTGGAGGATCGCTCCCGCCACGGCCAGGACGATCAGGACGGCGTAGACAGCAGCTGAGTCGCCGTACGCCGCGCGTTCGGTGATGACGCGACCCAGGCCGTACTCGGTGCCGACGATCTCGGCGGTGATGACACCCAGGAGGGCGCCGACCACGGCGATGTCGAGGGCGGGGAAGACGTACGACATAGCCCGGGGGAACCGCAGGTGACGCAGCTCCTGCCGCTTGCTCGCCCCGACGCTTCGCATGAGGTTGTGCTCGTCGGGGTCGACGTCGATGAGCCCGGCCATGGTGGCGCTGATGACCGGGAAGACGGCGAGCGAGGCGCCGATGATGATCTTCGGTGCGTCGCCGTAGCCGAGCCAGACGACGAAGAGCGGGGCGACTGCGATCTTCGGGAAGGCCTGGAACGCCAGGATGTAGGGGTAGACGGCGGTCTTGATCGAGGCGACGAACGCCATGATCGAGCCGCCGACGATCCCGAGCACCAGGCCGATGGCGAAGCTCCACAGAGTGCCGCGGGCGCTGGACAGGATGTCCTCGTTCCACACGCCGCCGAGTACGTAGCTGTCGAGGGCGTCCCACACGTCGCCGGGCGCTGGCACGATGAGCGGGGACACCATGTCGCGAGACGTGGTGTACCACCAGGCCAGCAGCACGACGGCCGGCACGATGAGCCGCAGCCCGACGTTCTTCGCGACCGCCGAGCCGCGGTTCGCGGTGGGGAGGGCGTCTGGCTGGGCCTTGCGGCGGCGTGGGACCTTCGTCGTGCTCGTGGGCTCTGCGGTCATGGTCATGCGGACTCACCTCCGAGGGCGCCGGCTTTGCTGAAGTGGGAGCGGATGGCGCTGACCATCTCGAAGAACTGGGGGTCGGTGCGCAGCGCGGACGTGCGCGGGCGGGGCAGGTCGATGTCGACGACCGTCTCGATGCGGCCCGGTCGTGGGGCCATCACGGCGACGCGGTCGGAGAGGTAGACCGCCTCGCTGATGTTGTGGGTGACGAAGATGACCGTCTTGGGGTGGCCGGTCCACAGGCGGAGGAGCTCGTCGTGGAGCACCTCGCGGGTGAACTCGTCGAGAGCCGAGAACGGCTCGTCCATCAGCAGCACCTTCGGCTCGCCGGCCAGGGCACGGGCGATGGAGACCCGCTGCTGCATGCCACCCGACAGCTCGCTGGGGTAGCGGTCCTTGAAGTCGGCCAGGCCGATGAACTCCAGCAGCTCGGCGGCCCGCTGGCGGGTCTGCTTCGTCAGCGTGCCGGCGATCCTGGCCGGGAGGAGGACGTTCTGCTCGACGGTGTACCACTTGAGCAGTGCGGCCTTCTGGAAGACGACGGAGACCTGCGGGTCCGGCTTCGTGACCTTTCGCTCACCGACGACGACGCTGCCGCCGGTGGCGTGGTCGAGGCCGGCGATCAGCTTCAGCAAGGTGGTCTTGCCGCAGCCGCTGGGGCCCACGAGGCTGACGAACTCGCCAGGCTTCACGACCAGCTCCGTGGGGCGCAGCGCCTCCACCGGGGACGCGCCCCGGCGCAGGTAGGTCTTGGCCGCTGAGTCGATCGCGATCTGCTCGGCACCGCCCACATGCGGGTGGGCGACGAGGTTCTCGGGTGGTGCAGAGACCATCAGGACTCCGTTTCATCGAGGGGTGTGAGCGCGGTCACATCCCGGTTCGGACAACATCTTGTTGGTTCAATCGCCAACATGTCAATGGATCGGCGGGAGGGGTTTGCGGCGCGCGTCAGAGGAACGAGCCCGGGACGTCGTACGGGTCCACCTGGACGTCGATCAGGACCGGTCGGTCCCGCTCGGCGACCCGGCTGAGGGCGGCGTCGAGGTCCTCGAGAGAGCGCACGGTGATGCCGTGCGCGCCCAGGGACTCGGCGACCGGGGCGAAGTCGGGCCAGTCGAAGGTCGAGATCGCCGGGTCGAGGCCCTTGTGCACCAGCTGGACGTGCTCGGCGCCGTAGGCCCGGTCGTTGACCATCACCAGCACCAGGTCGGTGCCGGCGCGCACGGCGGTGTTGAGCTCGTTGAGGCCGGCGCTCATGAAGCCGCCGTCGCCGACCACGGCCAGCACCGGTCGCCCGGGCGCGCCGGCGTAGGCGCCGATCGCGTTGCCGAGGCCGAGGCCGATCGAGGCGAAGCTGCACGTGTGGACGTACGCCGACGGATGCGGTGCGCCGAGCTCGGCGTAGGCGGTGAGGATGAACCGGCCGTCGTCGACCACCAGCGTCCGGTCGGCCGGGAAGGCCTCGTCGATCCGGCGCAGGACGGCCACCACGTCGAGGCCGCCGGTATGCGTCGTGCGCAGGGCCGGACGCGGGGCCTTGAGGGCGAGGGCCAGGTCGTCATCGGCGAAGCCGGTGGGGGAGTGCTCGATCTCGTCCAGCAGCTCCACGAGCGCGTCGGCCACGGCACCGGCGTCGCCGACCACGCCCACGTCCGCCGAGGACCACAGGTCGGGACGGGCGGGGTCGGTGTCGACGTGGATGACGCGCTTGCCCCGGAGCAGTGAGCCCTCGGCGGTGGTGAAGTCGTTGAGCGCGGCGCCGAAGGCCACCACGCAGTCGGCCCGGTCCATCGTGGCGAGCGCGGTCGCGTGCGACAGCGTGCCACAGATGCCGAGGTCGTGGCGGTGGCCGGAGAACAGGCCCTTGCCGCGCAGTGAGGTGGCCATCGGGGCGCCGAGGCGCTCGGCGAGGGCGACGAGCGCCTCGCGGGAGTGGCGGGCGCCGCGGCCGCCGAGGACCACCGGGCGGCGGGCCGCGGCCAGGATGCCGGTGGCCTCCTCGAGGGCGTCCTGGTCGGGGCGCGTACGACGGTGGCGCACGGACGCGGACGGCGCCGGGACGTAGTCGACATCGGTCCACTGGAAGGTGATCGGGATGTTCAGCACGACCGGCCGCGACTCGGCCTCGGCTCGGCGCAGCGCGCGGGCGAGGTCCGTCGCGACGTTCTGCGGCGTCGTCGCGGGCTCCCAGCCGGCGCCGCTGACCTGAACCACGCTGTGCTGGTCGATGCTCTGCAGGTGGCCGCGCACCTGGGGATCGGTGTCGCCGGCGATGAGCAGGACCGGCATCCGGGCCCGTGTCGCGTCGACCAGCGCCGTGAGCGCGTTGGTGAGGGCAGGGCCGTGGGTCACGGTGGCGACGCCGACCTTGTCGGCGGTCGAGGCGTAGCCGGTCGCGGCGAGGACGCCGGCCCCCTCGTGGGCCGCCGCGACGTAGTGGCCGCCGGCGCGCTCCCAGGCCTCCATGAAGTAGAGGTTCGCGTCGCCGAGGACGCCGAAGACGTCGGTGATCCCCTGGTCGGCCATCGCCCGGGCCAGTGCCTGGTGGTAGTACATCGAGGTCCTTCCGGCGGTAGGTGCACCTGTGATAGAAGTGATGCCCGGCACACACAACAGGCTGTTGTCCAATTCGTCAAGGTGTCATTCGAAAATCGGATCACCCCCGCTGAATGTGAGATGGGTCATCCGGCCCGCACTCCGGCGCGGGTGTCCGAGAAGGAGAACGAGGATCCAGATGCGCGCGCCAGCACCACCCGACCAGGACGCCGTCCCCTATGCCGGTGACCCACTGCCCTTCGTCGTCGACGACCTGGTCGTCGGGGGCGCGCTGCACGACGACGTCGACGAGCGGCTCTGGGTGCCGCAGGCGCCGGGCGTCGACTTCCGGCCGCTGCTGCTCAACGTGACCCAGGGCTACTGGGTCAACATCCTGCGGGTCCGCCGCTCCGGCATCCTGTCGCGCCACCGCCACGCCGGCCCGGTCCACGCGCTGACGCTGAGGGGCCGCTGGCACTACCTCGAGCACGACTGGTGGGCCGAGCAGGGCTCCTACGCCTTCGAGCCGCCCGGCGACATCCACACGCTCGAGGTGCCGGAGGACTGCGACGAGATGCGGACCCTCTTCCACGTCTCCGGCGCCTACATCTATGTCGACGTCGACGGTGCTCCCGTCGGGGTCGAGGACGTCTTCTCCAAGCTCACCGCCGCCCGCGACCACTACGCGGCCAACGGCCTGGGTGTCGGGGCCGCCGAGGCCCTCGTGCGCTGAGCCCCGCCTCCAGATCTCTGCCATCAACCCCTGAACCGGAGTCCTGACATGACCGATCGACTGAAGAACAAGACCGTCCTCGTGACCGGAGCCCTCGGTGGCATCGGCTCGGCGACCATCGCTCTCGCCGCCCGCGAGGGCGCCGGCACCGTCGTCCTCGCCGATCTCGACGGCGCCCGGGTCGATGCCGTCGCCGCCGAGCTGTGCGAGCGGGGTGTCGGCGCCGTCGGCATCGCCCTCGACGTCGCCTCGGAGGCGTCCTGGGAGTCGCTCGTCTCCCGGCTCGAGGGCGAGGTCGGCGGCGTCGACGTGCTCGTCAACAACGCCGGCATCACCAACCGGTTCGGCGTTCTCGAGACCAAGGTCGAGGACTGGGACCGGGTCCTCGCGGTCAACCTCACTGGGGTCTTCCTTGGCATGAAGCACGCCGGCCGCTCCATGGTCGGCAACCGCGGCGGCAGCATCGTCAACGTCGCCTCGTTCGCGTCCTACACCGGCTACCGCGCGGCGTCGTACGCCGCCTCGAAGTGGGCTGTGCGAGGCCTGACCCAGACGGCCGCCGACGAGCTCGGCTCCCGTGGCGTGCGGGTCAACTCGGTCTCGCCCGGCTTCGTGCCGACCCCGCTGACGGAGAACGCGCCCAACCTGGTCCGCTCCTTCAGCGACGCCACGCCGCTCGGCCGCACCTGCGCGCCCGAGGACATCGCGGCAGCCGTGGTCTACCTCGCCAGCGACGACTCGTCGTACGTCTGCGGGCACGATCTGCTCGTCGACGGGGGCTTCATGTCGAACACGATCCGCGACGTCAGGGCCTGAGGGACGGGCGGTCCCGAAGTAAGCGTTGACACATCGACGATTGAGTCGTCACTATGTTGACCGAGATGCGTGACACCCGTCACGTCAGCGAGGAGGGGTCATGTCGGACCGTGCCGTGATCGTCGCCGCGGCGCGCTCGCCCATGGGGCGCGCCTACAAGGGAGCCTTCGCCGGGACCCGTCCCGAGGATCTCGGGCGCCAGGTCGTCGAGGCGGCTCTGGCGCAGGTGCCCGAGCTCGACCCGCACACCATCGACGACCTCGTCCTCGGCTGCGGCCAGCCCGGCGGCGAGCACGGCAGCAACATCAGCCGGGTCATCGCCGTCCAGCTGGGCCTCGACACGGTGCCGGGCATGACGATCACCCGCTACTGCTCGGCCTCGATCCAGGCACTGCGCACCGCGCATCACGCGATCATGGCCGGCGAGGGCGACGTGTTCGTCACGGGCGGCCTCGAGCTCGAGAGCCGGCACCGCCGTGGCACCAGTGACTACCTCCCCGCCGACGCGCAGGCGCTGGTCGGCGGCTCGTGGAAGCACCACGGCTTCGACGAGGCCGACGAGCGGGCCCGGGCCCGCGAGGAGGCGGGCGAGCCCTGGAGCGACCCGCGCGAGCGTGGCGAGCTGCCCTACGTCTACATGGAGATGGGCCGTACCGCCGAGAACGTCGCCGGGCTGCGCGGGATCTCGCGGCGGGCACAGGACGAGTTCGCCCTGCACAGCCAGCACAAGGCCGAGGCGGCCATCGCGGCCGGCTTCTTCAAGACCGACATCACCCCGGTCCGCAACGCGGCGGGCGAGTGGATCAGCGAGGACGAGTCGCCCCGGGCCGGCTCGACGATCGAGAGGCTCGCGGCGCTCCAGCCCGTGTTCCGCCCCGCCGAGGACGGCGGCACCGTCACCGCCGGCAACGCCTGCCCGCTCAACGACGGCGCCGCCTCGATCATCGTCATGCGCGAGTCGCGCGCTCTCGAGCTCGGCATCAGGCCGCGGGCCCGCATCGTCGCCGGCGGCGTCAGCGCCCTCTCGCCCGAGATCATGGGCCTGGCGCCGGTCGAGGCGTCCCGCCAGGCGATGCGTCGCGCCGGCATGAGCATCGGCGACATCGACCTGGTCGAGCTCAACGAGGCCTTCGCGGCGCAGGCGATCCCGTGCGCCGCCGATCTCGGCGTGCCCGACGACAGGCTCAACGTGCAGGGCGGCTCGATCGCCATCGGCCACCCGTTCGCCATGACCGGCACCCGCCTGGTGACCACCCTCCTGCACTCCCTCGAAGCCCGCGACCAGTCGACGGGCCTGGCCACGATGTGTGTCGCCGGTGGTCAGGGCATGGCCATCGTCATCGAGCGTGTCTAGGCCCCACGCCGGCACCCTCTCGCCCCTCTGCCCGACCCTCTGCCGAACCAGGAGCCTCCTGCTGTGACCCTCACTGCCGCGCCCGACCAGGACCAGGTGCCCTCCGAGGTGCTGTGGACGCCGGCCGACCGTCGTCGTCCCACCGCGCTCGAGGGCTTCCTGGCCCGGCTCACCAGGGACCACGACCTCTCCTTCGACGACTACGACGCCTTCCTGGCCTGGTCGATCGAACAGCACGACGTGTTCTGGTCGCGGTTGTGGGACTGGGGGGGCCTGCCGGGCGTCGGTCACGTGGCGCTGCGCCCTGAGCAGCGCGACCAGGTCTTCAAGCCGCGGTGGTTCCCGGGTGCGGAGCTCAACTACGCCGAGTGGATGCTCGCGATGCCGGGCCTCGCCGACGGCGACCCCGCGCTCCTCGGCTACTCCGACAGCCGCCCGGACACGACGCTGACCGCTGCCGGGCTGCGCGACCTCGTCGGCCGGATCCAGGCAGGCCTGCGCGCGGCCGGCGTCGGCCGTGGTGACCGCGTCGCCGCCTACCTCCCCAACATCCCCGAGACCGTCGCGCTGCTCGTCGCCACCGCCGGCCTCGGCGCCGTCTTCACCTCCTGCGCGCCGGAGTTCGGCGTGCAGAGCGTGATCGACCGCTGGCGCCAGATCGAGCCGAAGGTCGTCGTCGCGATCGACGGCTACCGGTACGGCGCGAAGGCCGTCGCCCGTCACGAGGAGGTCGCGTCCATCGTGGCGTCGCTGCCCTCGGTCGGCCACCTGGTCGTGCTGCCCTACCTCTCCGGCGCGCCGGCCGTCGAGGGTGCCACCCAGACGTGGGCCGAGCTCACCGCGAGTCCCACCGAGCCGACGACCGAGCGGGTGTCGTTCGACCACCCGCTCTACATCCTCTTCTCCTCCGGCACGACCGGCCTGCCCAAGGCGATCATGCACGGCCACGGCGGCATCACCCTGGAGCATCTCAAGTCGCTGTCGTTCGCGCACGACGTACACAGCCGCGACCGGGTCTTCTGGCAGACCACCACCGGCTGGATGATGTGGAACCTCGTGGTGTCGGGACTCGGGCTCGGCGCCACGGTGGTCACCAGCGACGTCAACCCGACCGCTCCCGACGTGGGCGCGCTGTGGCGGATCGCCGACCGCGCCGGCATCACCCATTTCGGCACCTCGCCCGGCTTCCTCCAGCTGTGCCGCAAGGCCGGCTTCGTGCCGCGCGAGCAGGTCGACACCTCCGCGATCCTCCAGCTCGGCGTCACCGGCACCGCGTGTCCCGGCGACCTCGCGGCCTGGGCATGCGCGTCGATCTCCGACGACGTGCGCCTCATGTCCGGCTCCGGCGGCACCGACATCTGCTCCGGCTTCGTCGGCGACTCCCCGAGCCAGGACGTCCGCACCGGCCGGATGGCCTCGGCCTACCCCGGAGTGGCGGTGAGCGCCTACGCACCGGACGGCACGGAGCTGGTCGGAGAGCAGGGTGAGCTTGTCATCACCAAGCCGATGCCCTCCATGCCCGTCGGCTTCTGGGGCGACGAGGGCGACGCGCGCTACCGGGACGCCTACTTCGACGACTTCGCGGGGGTGTGGCGCCACGGCGACTGGATCACCTTCTGGCCCGACGGCTCGTGTGCGATCTACGGCCGCTCCGACGCCACCCTCAACCGGGACGGGGTGCGCCTCGGGACGGCCGAGTACTACGAGCTGTTGGACGCGATGCCGGGGGTCGAGGACGCCCTCGTCGTCCACGCCGAGCGCAGCCCCGGCGAGGGCGGCAAGCTGCTGCTCTTCGTCGTGCTCACCGAGGGCACCTCGATGGACGAGGACCTGCTCGGGAGGATCCGTGACGCGATCAAGACCAGGCTCTCACCTCGCCATCTGCCCGACGAGGTGCTCGCGATCCGCGACGTGCCGCGCAATCTCACCGGCAAGCGGCTCGAGGTGCCGGTGAAGAAGATCCTCGAGGGTGCGGCCGTCACCGACGTCGCCACCTCGGGCGCGATGCAGAACCCCGGTTCGCTGGACCAGTTCACCGCATTCGCGGTCCGGTCCTGACTGCAGTTCCCCACGTAGTCCCTATTGAGGAGAAGCGCCACCATGCCCGACGTCACCTACGACGAGAACAACTCCGTCTGGAACACCACCTTCCTCGGCCGCCCGCTGGTGGTCGGCGAGAGCGCGGAGCGCACCCGGACCATCACCCAGGACGATGTCGACGCGTTCGCGAAGGCCAGCGGCGACTACAACCCGCTCCACTTCGACGACGCCTTCATCGAGGACTCGACGATGTTCGAGGGTCGGATCTCCCACGGCGGCCTGATCATCGGCGCCATCAGCGAGGTCGGCGCCCAGGACATCCCCGGCCCGGGCAGCGTGTTCCTCTCGGTCAGCTGGCGCTTCGTCGCTCCGGTCTACATCCCCGACGAGGTCGTCTCCCGAGTCGAGGTGCTCGAGGTGCGCCACGACAAGCCGATCGCCAAGCTCAAGCAGACCGTGACCCGCTCCGACGGCCAGGTCGTGCTCGAGGGCGAGGTGCTGACCTACATGTCGCCCCGCAAGTCGCTGCTCGCGGCTGCGGAGGCCGAGACGAGCGAGGGCTGAGCCCCCCGTGAGAGCACCCCTTGCCACGATCGTCGGCATCGGCGAGCTGACCCCGCGACGGTCCACCACCGGTGAGAGCTCCCTCGGCCTGATGGCCGAGGCCGCCGCCCTGGCGGTGGCCGACGCGGGGCTCGGACCCGAGGACGTCGATGGTCTCCTCGTCGGCCAGCAGTACGGCGAGATCCCGATGCACGTGCCCGCATCCGTCGCGGAGTACCTCGGCCTGCGCCCGACGGCGGCCAATGTCGTCGACCTCGGCGGCGCCAGCGCCGCCGGCATGGTCTGGCGGGCAGCGGCGGCCATCCGGGCCGGGATGTGCGAGGTGGTGCTCTGCGTGGGTGGCGCCGCGCGACCGGCGACCGGCTTCCCGAGGTCGAGCTATCGCGCGCCGATCCGCGAGTACGACGTCCCTTTCGGTGCCAGCGGCGCCAACACGACGTACGCCATGATCGCCCAGGCCCACATGGACACCTACGGCACGACGGCGGAGGAGCTCGCCGAGATCGCCGTCCGGTCCCGCGCCAACGCGCAGCTCAACCCGGCGGCGATCTTCCACGGCAGGCCGATCACCGTCGAGGACGTGCTGGCCTCGCCGATGATCAGCGCGCCGATCCACATGCTGGAGGCCGTCATGGAGGCCGCCGGCGCCAGCGCCCTGGTGGTCGTCTCGCCCGAGCGGGCGCGCGGCCTCGGCCGCGCCGGCGCCCACCTGCTGGGCGCGGGGGAGAAGGTGACCCACCGCGCTCTCTCCGGCGCGCCCGCGATCACGACCGGCCCGCTCAAGGACGCCATGGCCCATGCCATGGCGCAGGCCGAGGTCGGGCTCGCCGACCTCGGCAACTACCAGCTCTACGACTGCTACACGATCGTCGTCGGCATCACCATCGAGGACCTCGGCGTCGTCGCGCCCGGCAAGTTCGGGCCCTGGCTCGCCGACCACGACTTCTCGCCGACCGGCGACTTCCCGATGAACACCCACGGTGGCCAGCTCGGCTTCAGTCAGTGTGGCCTCGCCGGCCCGATGTCCCATGTCGTCGAGGCGGTTCGCCAGCTTCGCGGCGAGGCGGGGGAGCGGCAGATCCCGGACCCCCGGCTGAGCATGGTCACCGGCAACGGCGCGACCCTCAGCGAGGCCGCCGCGCTCGTGCTGGGAGGGACCTCATGAGTCTGCGGGGCGAACGGGCCTACGCCGACCTCTCCGTCGCGCCGCCGACGCCGACGGCCGAGTCCCGGCCCTGGTGGGACGCGCTGCGCGCGGGGCGGCTCACCGTCCAGACGTGCGGCGCGTGCGGCACGGCTCAGGGCTATCCACGCACCCGCTGCGTGCGCTGTTGGTCGGCCGAGCTGTCGTTCGTCGAGGCGACCGGACGCGCCGAGCTGGTGACCCACTCCGAGGTGCATCGTCCCGGCCAGGCCTCGTGGGGCGCGGTCACGCCCTACTACGTCGGCCTGGTGCGGCTCGAGGAGGGTGCCACGCTGCTGACCCACCTGCTCACCGACGTACTCCCGGAGGGGCGCCGGCCCCGCGTCGGCGACCGCTGCGATGTCGTACCTGTGCAGGTCGGGGAGTGGGTGCTGCCGTTCTTCAGGGTCGCCGGCGTTCGGCCCGGGCTGCCGGTCCGCGACGGACACGATGCGGTGGAATCGACAGTCACGGATCTGGTGCCGCCCGAGTGAGCACCGCAACCCGCCCAACGACAGGAGCCGGACATGGCTGACAAGGTGAGCCTCTACACACTCGGGGTGGGTGACGCCTTCACCACCCGGCACTTCAACACCCACGTCCTGATGGACATCGACGGCCGCGAGG
Source organism: Nocardioides carbamazepini (assembly GCF_024614185.1). GTDB lineage: Bacteria > Actinomycetota > Actinomycetes > Propionibacteriales > Nocardioidaceae > Nocardioides > Nocardioides carbamazepini. The sequence continues at coordinate 212,878 of NZ_JAHTLF010000013.1, read as the reverse complement.
TCTTCTTGGACTGTCCGCCCTACCTGCCCAAGATGCTGGCGACCAACAACCGCGAGGGCACCCGGCAGGTGGAGCACACGCAGTACCGGGAGATCTTCATCACCCACATGCACGCCGACCACGTGAACGGGCTCGAGGAGCTGGCCTACCTCCAGTACTACGTCACGGAGAACCCGATCAAGCTCTACGCCCCGCAGTGGCTGCTGAGCGACATCTGGTCGAGCCTGCGGCCCTCGCTGGAGGAGTCCGCTCGCGGTGACGGCGGCCTGGCCAACTTCGACTGGTTCTTCGACGCCCAGCCGATCGAGAACGGCATGGATCTCGGCGGCTTCACCGTGGAGTTCACCGAGACCCGCCACCACCCGCGCTGCCTGCAGTACAAGTTCGACTTCGGCGGCACGAAGTTCGGCTACGCGCCGGACGCCGGCGTCGACAAGCAGAAGTGGGCGTGGTTCGACGACTGCGACCTGGTCATGCACGACGCCTGGTTCGGTCCGACCGATGCCCTCGGCGCCGACATCCGCAACCTGCACTCGCCGGTCGAGGACCTGCTGTCGATGCCGGAGGACTTCCAGCGCAAGACCCTGATGGTGCACTACGCCGACGGCGCGTACGGCGACGACCCCGACCGGCCCAGCGAGGACATCGGGCACTACCGGCTGGCCCGGCAGTTCCACACGTACGACCTGAAGTAGCCCCCTCGGCGGACCAGCGCGGGGGCGAGCTCGTCCCGTCCCCGCGCCGGCTGGTCGCACCCACAAGAGACGACATAGTGTCTCTTGACACGACACTATGTTGTCTCTTAGCGTGACAGATGTCACTGACCGGTCGGTCCGGCAGTGCTGAGACGAAGGACAAGACGATGGCCAAGGCCCCCGGCAAGACCACCTCCAGCGGCTCCTCCGAGGGGCTCACCTTCGACACCGTGGTCGAGCTGCTGACGATGCTCGACGGCTCGGACCTCCCGACCCGGATCGTCTACAAGGACGGCCCCCTGCGTCTCGAGGTCGAGCGCGGCACCAGCTCCGCCCCGGTCGTCGTCGCAGCTCCTCCCGTCGCCCCCGCTGTGGCCGTCGCCCCGACTCCGGCACCCCAGGACGCCGTCGCGGCACCGGCCGCGACTCCGGCGCCTGCCACCGAGGGCCGCGGCGAGCCGGTCGCGGCCCCGATCGCCGGCGTCTTCTACCGCGCGCCCAGCCCGGACGCCCCGCCGTTCGTCGAGGTCGGCCAGCAGGTCGGCGCCGACGACGTCATCGGCATCGTCGAGGTGATGAAGCTGATGAACACGGTCCGGGCGGGTGTCGCCGGCACGGTCGTGGAGGTCTGCGTGGACAACGCCGAGCTCGTCGAGTTCGAGCAGGTGCTGGTCCGGATCGAGGCCTGAGCGTGTCGGACACGACGAGCGAGCAGCTCACCCTCCAGGTCGCCGACGAGACCTTCCGCGACGGCCCGCAGTCCCTGTGGGCGAACCGGCTCCGGACCCGGCACATGCTGCCGGCAGCGCCGCATGCCGCCAACGCCGGCTTCGCCCGCAGCAACCTGCTCAGCGGCGTCGGCTTCGAGGTCGCGGTCTCCTTCCTCGAGGAGAACCCGCTCGACAGGTTCCGCCTGCTGCGCGAGCTGATGGGGGACACGCCGAGCACGATCCTGGTCCGCAGCCGCAACCTCTTCGGCTGGACCCGCTACAGCGACGATGTCGTGACTTTCTTCCTCGAGTACCTCGCCGGCCTCGGTCTCGACGAGTTCGAGGTCTTCGACGCGCTCAACGACACCCGCAATGTCGAGCACCACATCCGTGAGGGTCGTCGACTCGGCATGCACACCTCCGCCTGCCTGACCTTCTCCGAGTCGCCGGTCCACACCGACGAGTACTTCGCCAGCAAGGCCAAGGAGTACGCGGCGTACGGCGCCTCGGGGATCCTGCTCTACGACGCCTGCGGCGTGCTGCGGCCCGAGCGGATCGCCCCGCTGGTCGCCGCGATCCGCGGCGCGGCTCCCGGCCTGCCGATCGAGATGAACGTCCACGACCAGACCGGCCTCGCGCTCGAGTGCTACCGCGAGGCGCTGCGCAACGGCGTCACGGCGCTGTCCAGCGCCGCCCGCTCCGTCGCCGGCAGCAACTCCGTCCCGGCCACCGCCGATCTCGTGGCGCTGGCGAAGGAGGAGGGCGTCCGCGTCGACCTCGACGAGGACGAGGTCGCCTGGATGGACTCCTACTTCAGCTACGTGGCCTACGACTACGGCAAGGACCTCGCCCCCCACGTGGAGTACGACGAGGACAACTACCGCTCCTACGTCGGCCACCAGATCCCCGGCGGGATGATGTCCCACTACGTCGGCCAGCTCGAGGCACTCGGCCTCATCGACCGCCTCCCCGAGGTGCTCGAGGAGGCGGCCCGGGTGCGCGTCGACCTCGGCTGCCCCGGCATGGTGACGCCGTTCAGCCAGCTCGTCGGGGTTCAGGCGATGCTCAACGTCCTCGACGGCAAGCGGTTCCACACCGTGCCGGCCGACCTGCGCACCTACGCGGCCGGTCACTACGGCGAGCCGCCCGGCCCGATCGACCCCGATGTTCTCGACAGGATCCTCGGCGACGCGCCCGCCGTCGACCCGATGGCCGCCTACGCCGAGCCGATGCTGCCCGGGATCCGGGCCGACCTGCCGGCGGACGCGACCGACGACGACGTCTTCTTCGCCCTGTTCTGCCAGCCCGCGCAGGTCGAGGCCATGAGGCAGCGGCCCGTCGACGAGCTGCCCGTGCGCGAGCTCAGCCCGCTCGGCGCCCTGGTCGGCCACCTCGCTGGCCGCGACGACATCTCCCGGCTCGACGTCCGTATCGACGTCGGCCGCCGACCCACCCACTGACCCACTCCGAGAAGGAGACCCACCGTGTCCAGACTGCCCCTCGAAGGCGTCCGCGTGGTCGCGCTCGAGCAGTACATCTCCGGCCCCTATTGCACGATGTGGCTGGCCGACGCCGGCGCCGAGGTGATCAAGGTCGAGCGCCCCGACGGCGGCGACCCGCGTCGCGTCTTCATGCCGCGGCTCGAGGGCGAGGACGGCGCGTCGGTCTCCGGCGGCTTCTTCTCCTTCAACCGCAACAAGATGTCGGTCACGCTCGACCTCGCGAGCGAGGAGGGCCGCCAGGCCTACCGGGCGCTCGTCGCCACCGCCGATGTCGTCGTGGAGAACCTCCGTCCCGGCGCCACCGACAAGCTGGGCATCGGCTACGCCGACCTCAGCAAGGACCACGCCGGCCTCATCTACGCCGCCGTGTCCGGCTACGGCCGCAGTGCGGGACCGTACGCCGGCCGCCCGGCGTTCGACGCCGCGATCCTCGGCATGGCCGGCATCACCCACGTGACCGGCAGCAGCGCCGACCTGCCGCCCGAGCTGCCGATGTACGGCCTCGCCGACATGACCACGGCGATCCTCACCGGCTACCAGATCCTGATGTCGCTCTTCGACCGCAGCCGCACCGGTCAGGGCCGCCTGATCGACGTGTCGATGTACGACACCATGGTCGCGCTCAACGAGCGCCCGCTGATGCAGCACGCCTTCACCGGCGACGTGATCACCCGCGGACCGGATCGCTTCCAGGCGCCGATGGGTGCCTACGAGTGCTCCGACGGCTTCATCTCCCTCGTCGTACCCAACGACCTGATGTGGCGCCGCGTCGCTGCGATCATCGGCCGCGCCGAGCTTGCCGACGACCCGAGCACCGCCACCGGCGCCGCCCGCGCCGCCAACCCCGACGCCTACCTCCCGGCGATGCTCGCCTGGATGAAGGAGCGCACCCGTGCCGAGGTCGTCGCCGAGTTCGAGAAGGGGGGCGTGCCGGCCGGCATCGTGCAGGACTCCGCCGACATCTCCGCGTGCCCCCATCTCGAGGCGCGCGGCATGTTCGTCCGCGTGCAGGACCCCGACGTCGGCGAGATCAAGATGCCGCACGCCCCCTTCACGATGAGCGACATGGGCCCGATCCCCGCCGGGACGGTGCCCCGCCTGGGTCAGGACAACGACGCCGTCCTCGGCGCCCTCGGCCTCGACTCCGAGCACATCGCCCGCGCCACCGGCGCGGTTCCCGCCGCGACCGCCTGACCTGGAGGACCACCATGACCAGCACCGAGACCGCGGCCCCGGTCGCCCTCACCGGGACGCACTGCGTCGCCTGCGACCGCGGCTTCTACCCCGGGCGCGACCTGTGCCCGACCTGCTGGGCGAGCGACCTGCCGGCCCACGACCTCGCGCCGACCGGCACCGTCGCCACCTGGACCGTCGTGCGGATGGGCAACCTCTTCGAGGTGCCCTACGCCCTGTGCTACGCCGACTTCGACGGCGACGTCCGGGTCCTGGGGCGCGTCGTGAACTGGGCCGAGGACCGGCCGCTCGCGCCCGGCATGACCGTGACCACCCACGCCGACGCCGAGACCGGCGACCACTTCTTCACCGTGGACCACGCGTCCGCGCCCACCGGGCAGGAGGCCTGAGGATGACCAACCCCCGCATCGTGGGTGCCGCCACCACGCCGTTCGGCAAGTTCCGTGACCGCACCCTCGAGTCGCTGGCCGTCGAGGCGGGCATCGCCGCCGTCCGCGACGCCGGGCTCCAGCGCACCGACGTCGAGGCGCTGTTCTGCGGCAATGCCTACGCCGGCTCGCTCGTCGGGCAGCGCATCGGCAAGGAGATGGGCCTCGACGGCCTGCCCTGCTACAACTTCGAGAACGCCTGCGCCAGCGGCGCGAGCGCCCTCGCCCAGGCCTACCGCTCGGTGAGGAACGGCGAGTTCACCACCGTCTTGGTGATCGGCGTCGAGCAGCTCAGCGCCCTCGGCGGCGGGCTGCTGCCGATCGGCCCCGGAGACCCGGAGATCAAGGCCGGCCTCACCATGCCGGCGGCGTACGCCATGCGCACGGAGTCGTGGCTCTCCCGCTTCGGTGGCAAGCCGGAGGACATCGCGCAGGTCTCGGTGAAGAGCCGCGACGCTGCCTCGCGCAACCCCAACGCGCAGTACCGCACGCCGGTCACCATCGACGAGGTGATGGAGTCGCGGCTGGTCGCCGACCCGATCACGCTGCTCCAGATGTGTCCCAACGCCGACGGTGCGGCCGCGGTCGTGGTGACCAGCGACCCGGCCGCGGCCGGAGACGCCCGCTCGGCCGAGGTGCTCTCCTCGGTGGTGCTCAGCGGCCAGTTCTTCCAGGGCCGGCGTGACATGGCCTGGCCCGACATCACCCTCCGCGCGGTCGAGCAGGCCTACGCCTCGGCCGGCATCACGGCCAAGGACGTCGACGTGGCCGAGGTGCATGACGCCGCCGCGATCGGCGAGGTCATGTACTACGAGGCCCTCGGCCTCTGCGAGCGCGGCGAGGGCGCGAGCTTCGTGCTCTCCGGCCAGTCCGCGCTGGCCGGCAGGACGGCGGTCAACACCGGGGGCGGTCTCCTCTCGCGCGGCCACCCGCTCGGCGCGACCGGCGTGGTCCAGGTCGTCGAGCTCGTCGCCCAGCTGCGCGGCGAGACCGGTGCCAACCAGGTCGACGGCGCCAAGGTCGGCGTCGCGCACTGCACCGGTGGCGGGATCTGGGGCGTCGACAACGGCGCCGCGGCCGTCCACGTGCTGGCCCGCTCGTGAGCACGTCACCCGTTCCCGTCGGCCGTGCGGGCGGTCGCTACCGCGTGCTGGTAGCCAACCGTGGTGAGATCGCGGTGCGCATCGTGCGCGCCTGCCGCGAGCTCGGCTTCGAGACGGTCGTCGTCCACAGCAACGTCGACCGCGACGGGCTCGCGGTGCGCCTCGCCGACCGCTCGGTGTGCATCGGGCCCGCCGACGTCACCAGGAGCTACCGCTCCATCGAGACCATCGTGACGGTCGCGGAGGCGGCCGGCTGCGACGCGATCCACCCCGGATACGGCTTCCTCGCCGAGAACGCCGAGTTCGCCCGCGCGATCGCCGAGGCCGGGCTGACGTTCGTCGGGCCGAGCGCCGAGGCCATCGACACGATGGGCGACAAGATCGCCGCCCGTGAGGCCGCCGAGAAGCTCGCGGTCCCGGTCGTCCCCGGTGCCACGCTGAGCGACGCGACGGCCGAGCAGGCGCTCGCGGCCGCCGCGGCCGTCGGGTTCCCGGTGCTGCTCAAGGCTGCGGCCGGCGGCGGCGGGAAGGGCATCCGCCCGGTGCTGCGCGAGGAGGACTTCGTCGACCAGTACACCGAGGCGAGCGCCGAGGCCCTCGCGGTCTTCGGGTCGGGCGAGATGTACGTCGAGCGCTATGTGCAGGCCGCCCGCCATGTCGAGGTCCAGGTCTTCGGCGACGGCGCCGGGGGAGTGGTGGTGCTCGGGGAGCGCGACTGCTCGGTCCAACGCCGCCATCAGAAGCTCATCGAGGAGTCGCCGTCGCCGGTGCTCTCTCCCGAGACGCGCACCGCGCTCACCGAGGCGGCCCGCGCGCTGACGTCCGGCATCGACTACTCCGGCGCCGGCACGGTCGAGTTCCTCTACGACATGGACTCGCGCGAGTTCTTCTTCATCGAGATGAACACCCGCATCCAGGTCGAGCACCCGGTCACCGAGGTCGTCCACGGTGTCGACCTGGTGGCCGCCCAGCTGTGGTTCGCCGCCACCGGCGAGGTGCCGCTCGTCGAGCCCGCCTCGCAGCTGCCCGCCGCGCACGCGATCGAGTGCCGGATCAACGCCGAGGACCCGCGCACCTTCCTGCCGCGCCCCGGCCGGATCGACGAGCTCGACCTGCCGGGCGGCATCGGCGTACGCGTCGACACACACTGCACCGCCGGCTACCGGATCTCGCCCTACTACGACTCGATGATCGCCAAGCTCATCGCGTGGGGCCCGACCCGCGAGGTCGCGATCGCCCGGATGACGCGGGCGCTCGAGGAGCTGCGGATCGACGGCCCGATCACCACCGCGCCGCTGCACCTCGGCGTCCTGGCCCACCCCGACTTCGCCGCCTCACGGCACACCACCACCTGGCTCGAAACCACTGACCTCGTAGGAGAACCGCGATGACCGTCCCCACTCCCACCGCCGGGCAGCTCGACCTCCAGGCCCGCGCCCGCGAGCTCTCCGGGGTGTTCGCGGAGCGCGCCACCGAGGTCGACCGCACCGAGCAGTACCCGATGCAGAACGCCAAGGAGCTCGCTGCCGCCGGCTTCATGGGCATGACCATCCCGAAGCAGTACGGCGGCGCCGGCCTGTCGCTCTACGACGTGGTCCTGGTGGTCGAGGAGATCGCCAAGGGCTGCGGCGTCTCGGGCCGCATCGTCGTCGACGGGAACCTCGGTGCGCTCAGCATCATCATGAAGGCGGGCTCGGAAGAGCTGAAGAGGCACGTCGCCGAGCTCGTGCTGGCCGGTGACAAGCCGGTCATCCAGATCACCGAGCCGGCCGGCGGCACCGACGTCAACGCGATGACCACGACTGCCGAGGTCCGCGGCGACACGGTCGTGCTCAACGGCACCAAGACCTGGATCACCGGCGCCCAGGACTCCATCGTCAACGTGGTCGTCGCCAAGCTCATCGAGGACGGTGAGGACAAGGGCCTCTGCGCGGTCTACTGCGAGCGCGACGACGAGGGCTTCGACCTCGGCAAGCGCAACTACATGATGGGCCTGCGCGGCATCCCTGAGATGGACGTCCACTTCAACGACCTGACGGTCCCGCGCTCCCACGTCTTGATGTTCGGCCTCAAGGACATCATGGGCCGCTACAACAACCAGCGCGTCGGCGCGGCCACGGTCGCCCTCGGCCTGGCCCAGGCGGCCTACGAGGACGCGCTCCGCTACACGACGCAGCGTCAGCAGTTCGGCCACCCGATCTCCGACTTCCAGGGCCTGCGCTGGCGCCTGGTCGACATGCGTCTCGCGCTCGACGCCTCGCGCCTGCTGATCCACCGCGCTGCCGCGTCGGCCTCGCTCTCGGAGTCGGGCCTGCCCGACCCGGAGCTCGCCGCGCTCGCCAAGCTGCACGCCGCGGAGAACGCCATCACGGTGAGCTCCACCGCGCTCCAGCTGCACGGCGCGCTCGGCTACTCCCGCAACATCCGGGTGGAGCGGCTCTACCGCGACGCGCGCATGTTCACCCTCGGCGGAGGCACCACCGAGGCCCTGCGCAACCTGATCGGCTCACAGATCCTCAAGGGAGTCGGATGAGCACCGGCTGGCCCTCCGACCTGCTCTCCGGGCAGGTCGCGGTCGTGACGGGCGGGTCGTCCGGCCTCGGCCGGGCGACCGCGCTGCGGCTGGCCGAGGCCGGTGTGGACGGCGTCGTCGTCGCCGACCTGCGGCGCGAGCCCCGCGAGGGTGGCGTGCCGACGGCCGAGGTGCTGACCGAGCTGGGCGTCCCGGCGATCTTCGCCCAGTGCGATGTCACCTCGGTCGCCTCGCTGCGCTCCGCGGTCGCGGCCGCCGAGGTGATGGGCGGTGTGTCGATCATGGTCCCGGCGGCCGGCATCTTGCGGATGGAGGACGTCCTCGCCGTCACCGAGTCCGACTACGACGCGATGCTGGACGTGAACGTCAAGGGCACCTTCTTCGCGTGCCAGGCCGCCGCCCGGTCGATGGTGGCCGGCGGTCGCGAGGGCGTGATCGTCACGATCTCGTCGGTCGGCGGCGTGCTCGGCTCCGCCTCGATGCCGACCTACAACATCTCCAAGGGCGCCGTCCGGATGCTCACCTACTCGCTCGCCGCCTCGCTCGGCCCGCACGGGATCAGGGTCAACGCCGTGCATCCCGGCGTCGTCGAGACCGCCATGACGCAGGTCGACACACACCTGGCCGACGAGCCCGGCACATCGGTGCCGCTGGGCCGGCTGGGCGTGCCGAAGGACGTCGCGGACGCCATCGTCTACCTGGCCAGCCCGCTGTCGGCGTACACGACGGGAACGTCGCTGTTCGTCGACGGCGGCTCGCACTCGTCCAAGGCGGGTCGCGACTTCAAGCCGCAGGGCTGACCGACCGCCACCAAGCCATCGCTGCCTGTCGAAAGAGGCAACAAGTTGTCGAGTGAACGACGCTCCGCCTACAGTTCGCATGTGACGACAGGCACCGGGTCCCTCAGGGAGGCGCAGAAGGCGCTGACGCGCTCGCGCATCATCGACGCCGCGCGCGTGGTGTTCGAGCAGCAGGGCTACGCGGGTGCGTCCATCGGCCTGATCACCACCGAGGCCGCGATCAACCGGGCGACGTTCTATCTCCACTTCCCCGACAAGGCGGCGGTGTTCCGCGAGGTCGTGGCACTCGACCGGATGCACACGGACGAGTACTGGCGCGAGCTCAACACCGCGCTGATGAGCGGCACCCGGGACGCGATGGCCCGCTGGATCCTCCGGCTCACCCACTGGGCGCGCGACAACGCGAGCCTGATGCCGTCCAAGCACGAGGCGATGGCCAGCGACCCGGAGTTCGCCAAGGAGTTCCAGCCGCGCTACGACCGGCTCTCCGACGAGATCGCCGAGTTCCTCCGGACGGTCCCGGCCGATGACCGCGCCGACATGAAGATCCGCGTGCAGATGCTCGTGGTCATGCTCGACCAGATGTTCTTCCACGCCCTTGTCCAGGGCGTCTGGGCCGGCGGCGAGGACCAGCTGCTGCGGGTAGCGACCGACATCTGCTGCAAGGCGCTCGACATCGAGTGACGGTCCGGGCTCAACCCTGGTCGAGCGCCTGCTCGGCCTCGGCCCACTCGGCCTTCGCCCGCGCCTCGTCGAGGAAGAACTGCTTGCCCTCGGGGTAGGACACCAACTCGAACTGCATGCCCCAGGGACTGAGGAAGTAGACGAACCGCTGGCCCGTGCTCGGCCCGCCGCTGGTCGTGGGCTCGCCGAGCACACGGATGTCGTGCGAGCGGAGATGGGCGATCGCGAGGTCGATGTCGTCGACGTAGAGCGCCAGGTGGTGTCCGCCGACGTCGCTGTTGGCGGGGCTCGACCGGCGCTGGTCGGGGGCGTCGTACTCGAAGACCTCCAGCACCGCCTGGCCGCCGAGTCGGAAGAAGTGCAGGACGCACGTGGCGCGCGGGTGCACGTCGAGGTGGTCGGCCATCCAGGTGCCATCGTCATCCTGGAAGGGGCCGTTGGCGTAGAGGTACTCGCAGCCGAGCACCTCCTCGAGGAAGCGCCGGGCCTCGGCGAAGTCGGGGACCGTGAAGCCGACGTGATCGAGGCGTCGCAGGCCGGGCAGACCCCGCCGGGCCGTGTCCTCGCGGCCGCCGTCGGCGCCGATCATGCGAGCATCCCTGCGGGGTGCTCCACCAGTCGGAGGAAGGCTTGCATCCACCGGCCCGCGGCCACGCCGTCGACGGGGCGGTGGTCGACGGAGAGGACGAACCGCATCACGGTGCCGACCTCGAGCGCTCCGTCGGCGACGACCGGTTCCTGACGGGCCGCGCCGACGGCGAGGATCGAGGCGTGCGGTGGGTTGATGATCGCGCTGAACTCCTCGACGCCGAACATGCCCAGATTGGAGACGGCGACGGTCCCACCCTCGAGCTCGTGCTGGCGGAGGCCGCCGTCCCCGGCGCGGGTCGCGAGGTCCCGGGTCGCAGCCGACAGGTCGAGCAGGGAGCGGCCGGTCACGTCGGTCACGACGGGGGTCATCAGCCCGCGCTCGGTGGCGACCGCGATGCCGACGTCGACGCGCCGGTGCTGGATCACGGCGTCGTCGGTCCAGGTCACGTTCAGCTCGGGAACCAGCTCGTGGGCACGACCGACGGCGCGCACCACGAGGTCGTTGAGGGACACCTTGATGCCGGTGGCCGCCTCGACCTCCGCCCGGAGGGCGAGGAGCCGGTCCACCCGCGCGCTGCCGGAGACGTAGAAGTGCGGTCTCTCCTGCTTGCTCCGCGTCAACCTGCTCGCGACGGCGCGGCGCACGCGAGTGTGCGGGACCTCGGTGATCCCGCCGTGCTCCTGGGCAGTGGCCGGACCAGGAGCGGGAGCGCTCGACTCGGGGGCGGAGTGGCGGGCGGCGATGGCCAGCTCGATGTCGCGGCGGACCACGCGTCCGCCGGGGCCGGTGCCGACCAGATCGCTCGCGCGGAGACCGGCGTCGCGGGCCAGGCGGCGGGCGAGCGGGCTGGCGAAGACCCGGCGGCCGTCGGCCGCGATCCGCGGGGCGGACGGGGGCGCGGCAACCTCGGTCACCTCCCGCCGGACCGGGAGCTCGTGCTCGACCGCCACGGTGACGCCCAGCGCGGCGAGGGCCGCGGCCACGTCGTCGATCTGCTCACCGGGTGCGGCGACCAGAGCGATCGGGTCGCCCACCTCGACCTTGGCGCCGGCGGGGACCAGGGCGCGGACCAGCACGCCGTCGGCCTCGGCCTCGAGGTCGACGACGGCCTTGTCGGTCTCGATCACGGCATAGGTCTGGTGGGCGACGAAGGAGTCCGTCTCGCCGACGGGCCACTCGGCGAGGACCACCTCGGTGGCTCCCGCTGCGACCGCGGGCATCCGGATCAGCGTGGGCATCTCAGGCCTTCTCCACGCTGTGCGCAACCCGGGGATCCGCGGCACGCAGCGCGGCGGTCACGTCATCCTCCTGGGCCAGGGCGGCGGCCTCGAGCACCTTGCTGATGCTGGGCGAGGCGAGCCCGCCCGTGACGCCCTGCACCGGCTGGTCCAGCCAGTCGAAGAGCCGTCGCTGCACCTCAGCGGCCAACCAGGCGCCGTACGACGTCGCGCTCGAGCCCTGCTCGACGATCACCACGTTGGCGGTCCGCCGGATGCTGTCGGCGATGGTCTCCCAGTCCAACGAGTGGCGGTCGAGCCAGCGCAGGTCGACCACTTCGACATCGAGACCGCTCTCGTCATGCAGCGTCTGCGCCGCGCGCAGTGCGGTGTCGACCATGGAGAGGTAGGTGAGGACGGTCAGGTGCGTGCCCGGGCGACGGATGCTGGCCCTGCCGATCTCGACCTGGTAGTCGCGGTCCTCGACCGGGACCAGCCCTGTGGTCCCGTAGAGATCGACGTGCTCGAGGACGACGACCGGGTCGTCGCAGGCGAGCGCGGCGTTCATCATGCCGATGTAGTCGAAGGGCGTGGTGGGCGCGCAGATGCGCAGTCCCGGAGACATGGCGAGCACCCCCGTGGGGTCCATCGAGTGCTGGGATCCGTAGCCGGTCCCGGCCGCGACCTTGCTGCGGATCACCATCGGCACGGCGTCGTCGCCGCCGAACATGTGCCGTGCCTTGCCGATCTGGTTGAAGACCTGGTCGGCGGCGACCCACATGAAGTCGGCGAACATGAACTCCACCACCGGGCGGTAGCGGCCGTCGAGGGCGATGCCCCCGGCCAGACCGGTGAAGGCGTTCTCGGAGATCGGGGTGCCGAGCACCCGGTCGGGATAGGCGGCGGCCAGGCCCCGGGTGGCGCCGTTGGTGCCGCCGTTGAGCCGGTGGATGTCCTCGCCCATGACCACGATCCGCCGGTCGGTGGCCAGTCGGCGGGCCATCACCTCGGAGACCACGTCGATGAAGCCGGTCTCGACGAGCTCGCCCGACCACGTCCCCTTGTCGACGGTGGTCATACCGGCCAGCTCGGACAGGTCGCCGACCACGCCGACGTCGACGAAGCCCGGGTTCGGCCATGCCGACGGGCGGATGCGCCGCTGGCCGGGCCTGCCGTCCGGCACCGGCTCCACGAGTACGCCGGCGACCTCGGTCAGCACGGCGCCGACGTGCTCGTCGTACGACGTCAGTTCGGCATCGGTGTGCAGGCCGAGCTCGATGAGGCGGCGGCGGGTGAGCGCGATGGGGTCGCGGTCGCGCCAGGCGCGCTCCTCGGCCTTGTCGCGGTAGCCGAACGCGCTGCCGGGGAAGGGCCCGTTCTGGTGGAAGTAGCGGTAGACGTCGGCCTCGAGGATCGCCGGTCCGGCGCCTGAGCGGACGTGTTCGAGGATCTCCTGCATGGCGAGGTGGACCGCGAGCGGATCCATGCCGTCGACCCGCCAGCTGGGGATGCCGAAGCCCGGGCCGCGGGCGGAGAGCCGGCTCTCGGCGGTGGACTCCGCGACGGTGGTGGCGACGGCGTACTGGTTGTTCTCGACGAAGAAGCAGACCGGGAGCTTCCACGCGGCGGCCAGGTTGAGGCTCTCCAGGACCGAGCCGATGTTCATCGCGCCGTCGCCGAAGTAGGCGATCGAGACGTCGTCGGTGGCGGCCTGGCGGTGCGACCACGCGAAGCCGAGGGCTTGGGGGACTCCGCCGCCGACGATGGCGTTGGTGCCCATGGCGCCGGCATCCTGCCACTTCAGGTGCATCGAGCCGCCGCGGCCACGGCAGTAGCCGTCGGCCAGCCCGCAGATCTCGGCCAGGGTGCGGTGCAGCACCTCGCGGACCTCGGACTCGATCTTGTCGCGCGGGTCGAGGGGGGTGGCGCCGGTCAGGGGGTGGACGTGCGCCAGGGCCTTGGCCAGGAACTGGTGGTGACCGCGATGGGATCCGTTCACCGTGTCGCTCGATCGCAGGGTCAGGATCGAGCCGACGGCTCCACCCTCCTGGCCGATGCTCGAGTGAGCCGGCCCATGGACCAGACCGGAGCCCGCGAGGTCGAGAACCTGCTCCTCGAAGGTCCGGATCAGGACCAGTTGCGCGTACATCGCCCGCAGCAGGGCCGGATCGGCCTCCGCCCAGTCGGCGTCGGTGGCGGCCAGGGCCGTCCACGGGACCTCGGTGTTCATCGGAGAATGCAAGGGCATCGGTAGATCGAATCCAATCTGCGACGAATGATCATCGAATCCGCGCTATGTGGGGTTTGAGAGTGTCATATTGGATCCGAAATGCCAAGAGGACATACTGTGCGCATGATCGACGACGGCCTAGGGAGCGGCCACTTCGCCAGCGGGCGGGTGGTCGAGCACCTGCGCGCCCTGATCCTCGCCGGCGACCTGGCGCCCGGGGCCCGTATCCGGCAGGAGGAGGTCGCCGCCGAGCTCGGGTCGAGTCGGCTGCCGGTCCGCGAGGCGCTGCAGATCCTCCGCCATCAAGGTCTCGTTCGACTCCGCCCCAACGCGGGTGCGACCGTGATGCCCTTCGACCCGGCGGAGTGCGATCTGATCTACCGGGTGCGTGAACAGGTCGAGCCCATCGTGCTCATGGAGTCGGTCCCGCGGCTCACCGCGGAGACCATGGCCGAGCTCGCGGCGTTGCAGGGCCGGATTGCGCAGACCCGCGATGTCGAGCAGTTCCTCGCGCTCGACCGGTCGTTCCACCTGCTCACCTACTCCGGATGCCCCATGGAGTCGATGCTCGAGATGGTGGAGCGCTTCTGGGACACCACCCAGCACTATCGGCGCACCTTCACCCGCCTGCTGGACGGCGACGAGACGGCAGAGGGGGAGGACGGCTGGTGGATCGTCGATGCGGAGCATCGCCTCCTGTTGGCGGCGGTCCGCAGCGGCGACGCCCTGCACGCCGGTCACATCCTCGCCGGTCATATCCAGCGCAGCCGGTTGAGGCTGGCTCGGGTCACGGGGCAGAGCACCGGTGAGCCGGCGGCGCCGCCGGTCTCGCCTGGCCCCTGATCACGAGGGAGCCGCTGGTCGATCCCGGCTCCCGCGCTCGACGTGGTTCGACTGCCACCGAACTGCCCCCCAGAAGGCGTCGGTGTCGGCGTCGGGTCTGTCTCGTTCGATCGTCCGAGCGCTGCCGAAGAGCTGGGCAGGCTCAGGTGTCGTAGTCGATCCCGTCCCAGGGGGCGTAGTAGGCGATGAAGTCGCCGGGGGCGACGTTGATCGAGAACTCCCCGTCGTACTCCGTGACCTCCCAGCCGAAGGTGACGCCGTCGACCTCGGTGGTGAACGGCGTCACCTCGATCGGCTCCAGCGTGTAGTCGCCGAGCTCGGCGAGCCGGGTGGTGACGAGGTCGTCGGCGCGTGCCGGTGCCGCCTGCCCGGGCGGGAGGCCGTCCGGGCGGTCGACCTCGTCGACCCGCACCTCGTCGAACGCTCCGTCGGCACGCCACAGGAACAGGCCGACATAGGACCGGTCGGCGTCGAACAGCTCCTCGCTGAGGAAGAACCTCCGACCGTCCTCCGCGGTGCCGGCGTAGGGCACGTGATAGTCATCGGGAACGATGGTGAAGCTCGTCGGCGCGGCGGCGCTGCCCGCCGACTTGCCTGTCGACTTGTCCGCTGACTTGTCTGTGGCGCAGCCACCCGACGCGCCGAGCAGCACGACCAGAGCGGTCAGCACCGCGATCCGTGGGTGACCTCGATGCATGGCGGGAGTCTAGGGAGCCACGGAGGCCGGTGTCCGGCGTACCCCTGTCGTTCACGAACGTGACTCCGGACACTCGCACAACGGTGACGGCCCGTTGGCGCGCCCTCCTTAGCGTCCGTGTCATGAGTGAGGCCGTGCCCGAGGGGGGCAAGCTCCGCGTCCTGGTGGTCGCCGAGTCCTTCCTCCCACAGATCAACGGAGTGACCAACTCGGTGCGCCGGGTGCTCGAGCACCTCGCGGCCGAAGGTCATCACGCCGAGCTCATGGCGCCGACCGGCCCGGACACGTACGCCGGATTCCGGGTCCGTCGCGCGCGGGGCGCGAACCTGCCGTTCTACCCGGACTTCCGGCTCGGGCTGGAGACCCGGCGCCGGCTCCGGCAGCGGATGGTCCGGTTCCGCCCCGACGTCGTCCACATCGCGTCGCCCGCGACGCTCGGCTACCAGGCCGCACGTGCCGCCGAGGAGCTGGGCATCCCGACCGTCGCGATCTACCAGACCGACCTCGTCGGCTTCGCCGAGCGGTACGACGTCCCGGGCGGCGTTCGCGCGGCGGCCGGTCTCACCCGGCGCATCCACCAGCACGTCGACCGCACCCTGGCGCCGTCGACGGCCAGCATCGAGCAGCTCCGCGCGCTCGGCGTGCCGGAGGTCCACCGCTGGGCCCGTGGCGTCGACCTGGTGGCCTTCCACCCGCGTCACCGCGACGAGGAGCTGCGCCGGCGCATCGCGCCGGACGGCCGGCTCCTCGTCGGGTACGTCGGACGGCTGGCCGCGGAGAAGGAGCTCGACCTGCTGCGGCATCTCGCCGACGACCCGCGCTATGCCCTGGTGGTCGTCGGCGCGGGACCCGAGGAGCAGCGTCTCCGGGGGCTGCTCGGCCGGCACGCGACCTTCCTCGGCCTGTTGCACGGCGACGAGCTGAGCCGCGCGTACGCGTCGCTCGACGTCTTCGTGCACACCGGGCGCTACGAGACCTACTGCCAGTCGGCCCAGGAGGCCCTGGCCTCGGGTGTCCCGGTGGTCGCCCCGGCTGCCGGCGGTCCGGTGGACGTGGTCGCGCACGGCGCCTCCGGCCTGCTGTACCGCCCCGGCGACGGCGCCGCCCTGGCCGCCTCGGTAGCCCGGCTGGCCGGTGACCCGGCGCTGCGGGACCGGATGGCGGCGACCGCACAGCGGGCCGTGCAGGAGCGGTCCTGGTTCGAGATCAACGAGCAGCTGGTCGCGCACTATCGCGCCGTGGTGGGCGGCGCGGTCAGCGCCCGGGCCGCGTGACCAGGGCCGCGGCCTCCTCGACCGTGTCGACGAGATGGACGTGCTGCTCCATGGCACGGCCACGGGCGAGGGCCCGCAGCAGCGGCCAGGCCGGCAGCTCGTCGGTCCAGTACCGCCGCCCGACGAGCACCATCGGCGCCACGTCGTCATCGGCGGCGTAGTAGTTCTCGCAGGCGTCCTGGAAGATCTCCTGCACCGTGCCGCCGGCACCGGGAAGGAACACGATCCCGGCGTCGCAGACCATGAGCAGGATGGCCTCGCGCAGCGCGTTGCGGAAGTACTTCGCGATCGCGGTCGCGAACAGGTTCGGCGGCTCGTGGCCGTAGTGCCAGGTCGGTACGCCGAGCGACGGACTCGGGTCGGGGACGAGGTCGAGGGCGGCACGGGCGGCGGCGACCCAGTCGTCGACCGAGGGCCGGAAGGACGGCACGTCGGCGACCCGGCGCAGTGCCTCGGCGAGAGCGGCGGGGGGAGCGGCGGCCATCCGGCCGCCGAGGTTGGCGGCCTCCATGGCGCCGGGCCCGCCGCCGGTGGCGACGACGTGGTCGCGACCGAGCAGGGCGCCGAGGCGGGCCGCCTCGGCGTACGCGGGCGTGCCGCGGTCGGCGGCGTGGCCGCCCATGACGCCGACCAGGCTGCGTCCGGTGGCCCATGTGCCGAGCGCGGTGTCGATCGCCTGGTCGTGCAGCACCTCGGCCAGCGCCTCGGCGGGCCCGGCGGTGGTCAGCGCCCAGTGGTAGGCGCGGCTGTCGAAGGAGTCGGCGTACGCGGACGTGTCGTAGAGCTCGCCGGGTGTGTAGAGCCGGGTGCGGGTGATGTCGAGGCCGGCGACGTGGCTGCCCGCGACGGCTCCGGCATCGGCCTCGAGGGCATGGTCGTCGTCGGTGCGGCACTCGACGACGACATTCCTGGCGCGGGTGCTCCTCACGGCCCGGACGCTACCCCGGCCGGTGTCTGCTCTGTGGGACGCCATTTGTCTAGTGATTAACTTGACTTTAATCTTGGTGAGACATCGCCCCGTGTTATCGCAGGGGCCACCGACAGGAGCCACCGATGACCTATCGTCCCGAGACCCTCGCCGTCCACGCCGGCCAGGAGGAGGCCGACCCCGCCACCAACGCGCGGGCGGTGCCGATCTACCAGACGACGTCGTACGTCTTCAACGACACCGAGCACGCCGCGAACCTGTTCGCGCTCGCCGAGCCCGGCAACATCTACACCCGGATCATGAACCCGACCCAGTCGGTCTTCGAGGACCGGATGACCCAGCTCGAGGGCGGCGTCGGCGCGCTGGCCACCGCGTCCGGCTCCGCCGCGACGACCTACGCCGTGCTCAACCTGACCTACGCCGGCGACAACATCGTCGCCCTGTCCACGCTGTACGGCGGCACCTACGCGCTCTTCGCGCACACGCTCCCGCAGTTCGGCATCGAGGTCCGCTTCGTCGACCCGGAGAAGCCGGAGGACCTCGCCAAGTACGTCGACGAGAAGACCAAGCTGGTCTTCGCCGAGACCGTGGGCAACCCGAAGATCAACGTGGTGGACATCCGCGCGTGGTCGGACGCCGCCCACGCGCAGGGCCTGCCGCTGATCGTCGACAACACCGCGCCCACGCCGTACCTCGCCCGGGTCTTCGACCAGGGCGCCGACGTTGCGGTGCACGCCGCGACGAAGTACATCGGTGGCCACGGCACCTCCATCGGCGGCATCATCGTCGACTCGGGCAACTTCGACTGGGCCGCCCACTCCGAGCGGTTCCCCGGTCTCACCCAGCCCGACGGCGCCTACCACGGCGTGGTCTGGACCGAGGCCGTCGGCAACCTCGCCTACATCATCCGTGCCCGGACCGTGCTGCTGCGCAACACCGGCGCGGCGGTCGCGCCGCTCAACTCCTGGCTCTTCCTGCAGGGCCTGGAGACCCTCCACCTGCGCATGGAGCGGCACAGCGCCAACGCGCTCGCGGTCGCCGAGTACCTCCAGGGCCACGACGCGGTCTCCTGGGTGAGCTACCCGGGCCTCGCGGACAGCCCCTACAAGGCCGTCGCCGACCGCATCTTCACCGGCAAGGGGTACGGCGGCCTGGTCAGCTTCGGCGTGAAGTCCGGCCGGGACGGCGGCAAGCGGTTCGTGGAGGCGCTGGACCTGTTCAGCCACCTCGCCAACATCGGCGACACCAAGTCGCTGGCGATCCACAACGCGACGACGACCCACTCCCAGCTCACGCCCGACGAGCTCGAGGCCGCCGGCGTGCCCGAGGACATGGTCCGGCTCTCGATCGGCATCGAGCACATCGAGGACATCGTCGCCGACCTCGAGCAGGCCCTCTCCGCGTCGAAGTGAGGCGCCGGTAGGTTCATCGCCCGTGGGGACGATGGGATATGTCGAGACGCAGCGGGTCGTGCTCGCCACCGAGCACGACCCGCTCGTCCTGACGGGCGGGGCGACGCTGGCGCACGTCGAGGTCGCCTACGAGACCTATGGCGAGCTCAACGCCGCGCGCGACAACGCGGTGATGGTGTGCCACGCCCTGACCGGCGACGCCCACGCGGCCGGCCTGCACCTCGGTGCCAAGCGGCGCGGGTGGTGGGACAACCTGATCGGCCCCGGCAAGGCCGTCGACACCGACCGGTTCTTCGTCGTGAGCGCCAACCTGCTGGGCGGCTGCTCCGGCACGACCGGACCGTCCTCGATCGACCCGGCGACGGGGCGGGCCTACGGACCGGACTTCCCGGTGCTCGACATGGCCGACTTCGTCGCCGTGCACCGCAGGCTGCTGGACCGACTCGGGATCCGGCGGCTGCACGCGGCGGTCGGTGGCTCGATGGGCGGCATGCAGATCCTCGAGTGGGCCCTGCGCGAGCCCGACCGGATCGACCGCGCGGTGCTGGTCGCCGCGAGCTCGCGGCTGACCACCGAGAACATCGCGTTCTCCTCCGTCGCGCGGGCCGCGATCATGGAGGACCCCGACTTCCACGGCGGCCGGTACGCCGAGCGCGGCGTCACTCCCCGGCACGGGCTCAAGATCGCCCGGATGATGGCGCACATCACCTACGTCTCCGACGTCTCGCTGGAGGCGAAGTTCGGCCACCGGCGCGACACCACCGGCCCGGACCGGCGTCTGGGCGCCGACTTCGAGGTCGAGCACTATCTCCAGCACCAGGGCCAGGGCTTCCTGGACCGGTTCGACGCGCTGTCCT
Organism: Nocardioides carbamazepini; assembly: GCF_024614185.1. Taxonomy (GTDB): domain Bacteria; phylum Actinomycetota; class Actinomycetes; order Propionibacteriales; family Nocardioidaceae; genus Nocardioides; species Nocardioides carbamazepini. The sequence continues at coordinate 193,179 of NZ_JAHTLF010000013.1, read as the reverse complement.
ACCTCCACCTGACCCGGCCGATGGACTACTTCGACCCGTTCGACACGCACCCGGACGCCGTACCGTCGACGCGGTTCCGGCTGGTCTCCTTCGACTCGGACTGGCGCTTCCCGACCGCCCACTCGCTGCGGATCCGCGACCAGCTGGCGGCGCGCGGCGTCCGGGTCGACCACACCGAGGTCGCCTCGCCCTGGGGGCACGACTCCTTCCTGCTGGAGCCGCCCGGCTACCACGACCTGGTGCGCTCCTTCCTGGTCTGACGCGGTGCGCCAGACTGGTGGGGTGTTCGTCCATGACGCCCTGCCCATGCGCGTGGTCTTCGGGGCCGGGGCTCTCGACAAGGTGGCCGAGGAGGTCGAGCGGCTCGGCCTGAGCCGGATCCTCGTGCTCTCGACGCCCCGGCAGGGGGCGCTCGCCGCGCGGGTCACCACGCTGCTCGGCGACCGCGCGGGCGGCACCTTCGACGGTGCCCGGATGCACGTCCCCGTGGCGAGCGTCGTGGCCGCGGAGGAGGCCGTCGGCGCGGCAGGTGCGGACGGCTGTCTCGCGATCGGCGGGGGCTCCACGATCGGGCTGGCCAAGGCGCTCTCGCTGCGCCTGGGTCTGCCGTCGGTGGTCGTGCCGACGACCTACGCCGGCTCCGAGATGACGCCGGTGTGGGGGCTCACGGAGGACGGCCGCAAGCGGACCGGCCGGGACCCCGTGGTGCTGCCGCGCTCGGTGGTCTACGACCCGGACCTGACCCATGCCCTGCCGGCCGCGGTGTCGGGGCCGAGCGGGCTCAACGCCATCGCGCACGCGGTCGAGGCGCTCTACGCCCCCGACGGCACGCCGGTCGTCAGCGCGATGGCCGAGCGGGGTGTCCACGACCTGGCCGCGGCGCTGCCCACCGTCGTCGCGGACGGTGCGGACGCCGCGGCCCGGGCCCTCGCCCTGCAGGGCGCCTGGCTCTGCGGCGCGTGCCTCGGGGCGACCACGATGGGTCTGCACCACAAGCTGTGCCACGCCCTCGGTGGCATGCTCGACCTGCCGCACGCCGAGACCCACGCGATCGTGCTGCCCCACGTCGCGGCCTACAACCTGCCCTTCGCCCCCGAGGCCGACACGGTGCTGCGGCGAGCGCTCGCCACCGACGACGTCCCCTCCGCCCTGCGCGCACTCGCTGCCCGGGTCGGGGTCCCGGCGGGCCTCCGGGCACTCGGCGTCGACCACGCCGACCTGGCCCGCGTCGCGGACGAGGTGCTCGCGGCGCCGTACCGCAACCCGCGCCCGCCGACCCGGGGCGACCTCGAGGCGATCCTCGAGGCCGCCTGGAGAGACGGGCCCTAGGGGTAGGCCCAGTGGATCTGGGCGGCAGCGCGGCGGGAGGCGGCCTCCGGGAACTTGCTTGGCTTTCGCGCCGCCGGAGACGCGCTCGCCCCGATGGATCAGAACGTGTGAGCCATCAGCTCGCCGAACAGCTCCTGCGGATCGATCTCCAGGCCCCGGCGCTGGAACCAGCTACACACATTGGTGCAGTCGCGCAGCAGGAAGTCGAAGCCCTGCGCGTTCCCGGCCAGGTCGACCAGCTGCGGAAGGTCGATGACGACGAGGCGCTCGCCGGCCGCCAGGATGTTGTAGGCGGACAGGTCGCCGTGCACCAGCCCGGCCTCGGCGAGGGTGAGCAGCACGTCACGCAGCTGGTCGAAGTACGACGCCAGCAGCGTCGGGTCCGGCCGGGTCTGCGCCAGCCGGGGCGCGGTCTCGCCGTCGACGGTGATCCACTCCATCAGGATCTCGGTGCCGTCGACCTGCACGGGGTAGGGGACCGGCAGACCGAGCGACCAGCAGCGGTTGAGCGCCGTCCACTCCGAGATCGCCCACTCGCCGGCGGCCACCTCCCGGCCGAAGGTGCTCTTGCGCTTGATCGCCCGCTCGTCGCGGGAGCGCTTCATGCTGCGGCCCTCGGTGTAGGTGGCGGACCGGTGGAAGCTGCGGTGCTCGGCGGAGCGGTACCGCTTCGCTGCCATCACCACGCTCTGCGCCGGGTCGTGCGGGTCGCTGCGGTCGAGCAGGAAGACGTCGGCCTCCTTGCCGGTCTTCAAGATGCCGAGGTCGGTGTCGATCGCGCCCTGGGACGTCACGACCCAGTCGGGGCGCGGCTCGGGACCGCGGGACAGCGGCTCGACGTCGAGCCAGGTGGACCAGCGCTGGCCGTCGTCGAGGTCGTCGTAGGCGACGTAGTCGAAGACGAAGCGGGGGTCGAGGTCAGAGCCGGGGGAGAGGTTCTCCTGGGACACGGTGGTTCCTTGGGGTCGAGAGGATGCGGTCTGAGGGCAGGCCGGCGACAGCGATCGACATGTCACGCTCCTCTCGACGGGTCCGCGCGATCACGCGGACGGACAGGGACACCCTGCGGGATCCGCGGGCGGCGCGGCAACTGGTTTATCGGCGCCGGCCTCGGCGTACATTGACCCGGTGCGCCGTCTCCCCGCCCCGCTGACCCTGCTCCTCGTCCTGCTGGTCGGCCTGCCCGGCCTGGCCACGATGTCCGGCCTCCCGGTCGCCCGGGCCGAGCAGCCCGACCGGTCCGAGCGCACCGCGCCGGGCCCCGGTGCGGCCGAAGGCACCGACCCGTACTGGCCGCAGGACGGCAACGGCGGCACCGATGCCCAGCACTACGGCGTCAAGGTGCGCTACGACTTCGCGAGCGGGATGCTCACCGGCCGCACCGCGATCACCATGACCGCGACAGCCGACCTGAGCAGCCTCTCCCTCGACCTGCTGCTCCCGACGACCTCGGTGCGCATCGACGGCCGGGCCGCGAAGTTCCGCAGGGCAGGCAAGCACGAGCTGCGGGTCGCGCCGAGGCAGCCGATCGCGGCCGGCGCCCGGTTCAAGGTCGTCGTGAAGTACGCCGGGCGGCCGGCGCGCTACGGCTATGCCGGTGAGCGCAACTGGCTGGCGAACGGCACCGAGGTCGTCGCCATGAACCAGCCGCACATGGCGCCGTGGTGGTTCCCGTCCAACGACCACCCCAGCGACAAGGCGACCTTCGACATCCGGGTCACCGCGCCGAAGGGCAAGCAGGTCGTCAGCAACGGCGTGCGCGCCGGCCGCAAGGTCAACGGCGCCCTGGCCACCACGCGCTGGCGGATGACCGACCCGATGGCGACCTACCTCGCGTTCTTCGCCGCGGGTCCCTATCTCATCGACCGTGGCACCACCGCCGCGGGCATCCCGTTCTACAACGCGGTCTCCAAGGCGATCCCGGGCGCGGAGCGCCGCCAGGTCCGTCGCACGCTCGCCCGCACCGCGGGCATCACCGACTGGCTGCAGGCCCGGCTGGGGCCCTACCCGTTCGCCAGCACCGGTGGCCTGGTCACCGGCCTCGACGTCGGCTTCGCCCTCGAGAACCAGTCGCGGCCGACGTACGGGCGTTGGATCTATCCCGGCGTCGTCGTCCACGAGCTGGCCCACCAGTGGTTCGGCGACAGCGTGGCCGTGCAGCGCTGGCGCGACATCTGGCTCAACGAGGGCTTCGCGACCTACATGGAGGCGGAGTACGCCGCCGCGCACGGCGGAGTGAGCGTCGAGACGTACCTCGACCGGATGTGGGCCCGCTCCTGCCGCACCCCGACCTCCGAGTTCTGGCGCCTCGACCTCTCGAACCCCGGCCCGGCACAGATCTTCGCCGAGCCGGTCTACGACCGGGGCGCGATGGTGGTCGCCGCCCTGCGCAACCGGATCGGCGCCGCCGCCTTCGACGCGCTGCTGCGCCGCTGGGTCGCCGACCACCACGACGGCAACGCGACCGTGGAGCAGTTCCAGGCGCTGGCCGAGACGGTGTCGGGCCAGAGCGACCTGGACGGCTTCTTCGATGCGTGGCTGCGCAGCGGCCGCGCGCCGGAGGCGACGCTCGCCAACGGCCTCGGCACCGCCGTCTGCCCCTGAGCTGCGCCGACCCGTCGCGTTCAAACGCGACGGGTCAGTGCTGAGATGGCTCGGGCGCGCCTCCCATGTGGCAGGTGGTGCCTTTGGTACGAATGTGGGGATCCGTGCCCTCGCGGGCACGCCCGCACATGGATGGAGACGCCCGCACATGGACGCCAAGAAGCTGATCGCGCTCGTGGTGATCGTGTTCCTCGGGTTCTGGATGTTCACCGACCCGTCCGGCCTCGCGGACGCGTCGAAGTCGGCGGCGACCAACGGCTGGGACCTGACGACGCAGGCGTTCGACGGGGTCATCGACTTCGTCGGCGCGATGGACTGACCAGCGGCCGCCATGCCCTCCCTGCCTGCGGTCGCCGGGGCCGTCCCCGGCCTCGTGGCCCGGCTCGGTGACCCGAAGATCGGCAAGCACCTGCTGCGCGACGAGGGCGAGGTCGTCGTCGACGAGGTGACCCACCACTGGTTCGCCTACGTCCGACCCGCCCTGCTGACCGCGCTTGCGATGGTGCTGCTCGTCGCGAGCTGGCTCGTATCGGTCCAGATCGCGTGGTTCCTCATCATCGTCGCGGTGATCCTGCTGACCCGCGCCGGCTGGGTCGCCCTGGGCGTGCTCCGGGACCGCTTCGTCATCACGAACATGCGGGTCTTCCGCGTGCACGGGGTCCTGTCGCAGAGCCTCGCGACCATGCCGTTGAGCCGGATCCTCGACATCTCGGTGAAGAAGCCACTGCACGGCCGGCTCCTCGGCTTCGGCCATTTCTGCTTCGAGTCCGCCGCCCAGGAGCAGGGCCTGCGCGACATCCGGTACGTCGGGCGCCCCGACGAGCGTGACCTCGCCATCCAGCGCGTGGTGCAGCGGTCGGGCCTGCGCGGCCCCCGTGTCCCCAACTGACGAACGACCTCATCCCGGCTGCGCAAAGTGGCTATCCGGACGGCTCGTCGACGGATAGTCCGGTGCGACGACCCGCTCCTACTGTGGCGCGACCCAGTGAATGTGATGGCTGTCATAGGCCACCGGCCGGGCGCCGTCAGATGAGGAGAAGCAATGACCGTCAGCACCGTTCGCCCCGATCTCTCCTACGAGGAGTTGGTGGAGGCCCGCCGAGCCAGTGGCGTGGCGATGTACAACCGGAACCGGATGAAGCTCGGCATCTTCGGCGCCAACTGCAGCCACGGACTGATGGCGACCCACGCCGAGAGCAGCTATGAGCTGACCTGGGACCACACCCAGCGGATCGCCCAGATCGCTGACGGGCTCGGCTTCGAGGCGATGCTCCCGGTGGCGCGCTACCGCGGCATGGGCGGCGACACGAACTTCAACGGCGAGAACTACGAGACCCACACGTGGGCGGCCGGCATCGCGCAGGCGACCGAGCAGATCATGGTCTTCTCCACCACCCACCTGCCCACCAAGCACCCGATCGTGGCGGCCAAGGAGTCGGTCACCGTCGACCACATCTCGGGTGGCCGCTTCGGACTCAACATGACCATGGGCTGGTACCAGGCGGAGATGGAGATGTTCGGCGGCACCCAGCGCGAGCACGACGCCCGGTATCGGTTCGGCTCGGAGTGGATCGAGATCGCCAAGCGGATGTGGACCCAGGACCGCGTCGACTTCTCCGGCGAGTTCTTCGAGATCAAGGACGCGATGTCCGACCCGAAGCCGATCCAGGAGCCGTGGCCGGTGCTGGTCAACGCCGGCAACTCGCCCGCCGGCCTGGAGTTCTGCGCGCGGGAGTGCGACTTCAACTTCATCGCGTTCGCCGACGTGGACGAGGCGCGGACGACGGCCGCGCAGGTGCGCGGGATCGCCCAGGCCCAGGGGCGCGACCTCGGCATCCTGGGCTACGGGAACATCATCTGCCGCGACACCGAGAAGGAGACCAAGCAGCTCCTCGACCACATCCTGGAGAAGGGCGACTGGGCCGTCGCGGAGATGGTCTCCGCCGGCCTCGGCTCGGAGAGCGGCTCCTTCGACAAGGTCAAGGCGCTCCAGGAGCGGTTCATCCTGGGCTACGGCGGCTACCCGCTCATCGGCACACCCGAGCAGGTCGTCGAGCAGCTGCTCGAGCTCGAGCAGGCGGGGATCGGCGGCATGATGGTCGGCTTCCTCGACTACGTCGAGGAGCTGCCCTACTTCGGCGAGGCCGTGATGCCCCTGATGCGTGAGGCGGGGCTGCGGGAGTGAGGGTGGCCGAGGCACTGCGGCCGGGCCCGGAGGCGGGCATCCGGTCCGACGACGGAGCGTGGGCCTCGGGCGGCGCCTCGGATCCGGCGGCGTACAAGGACGTGCTCGGGCGCTTCTGCACCGGCCTGACGGTCGTCACCTCGCTCCACGACGACGAACCGGTCGGCTTCACCTGCCAGGCGTTCTCCGCACTCTCCCTCGACCCGCCCGAGGTGCTGCTGAGCGTGCAGCGGACCTCGACGACCTGGCCGCGGATCCGACGGCACGGTCGCTTCGGGGTGGGCGTGCTCGCGACCGGGCAGGACGAGCTCGCCCGGGCCCTGGCCCGCAGTGGTCCCGACAAGTTCCGTGGCGTCGACTGGGCCCCCTCGGCGACCGGGCTGCCGCGCCCCGAGGGGCTGCTCGCGTGGATCGAGTGCGCGCTGGTGCGCGAGGTCGACGCCGGCGACCACCTGCTGGCGATCGCCGCGGTCGGTGCCCTGGAGGTGGGGGCGGACGACGCGCCGCTGCTCTACTTCCGGGGAGACTTCCTCGCCGCCGGAGGTGCGCGGTGAAGACGCTGCTCACCGTGTACGGCAGCCCGACGCCGCCGGGGAAGCTGGCGCGCGCCCTGGCGGCGGCCGAGGACCACGCGGCCGGCCTGGCCGGTTGGCGGGCCAGCCGGCTGAGTCCGCTGACCCCGACCGCCTGGCCCGAGGACGCCGCCGAGCAGGTCGCCGCGGCGTCGGGCGTGGTGGTCGCCAGTCCCGTCTTCCGGGCCTCCTTCCCGGCCACGCTCAAGCTGCTCTTCGACGCGCTCGGGGTGGAGGCGTTCGGCACGCGTCCCGTGGCGATCCTGACGGTGGCGGCCGCACCTGAGCACGCGCTGGGGGCCGAGCGCCACCTGCGCGACGTACTGGCCTGGTTCGGCGCGCTGACCGCACCGAGCCCGTTGTTCCTTCCCGACCGGCTGCTGGCCGGCCCGGACCTGGACGCCGAGGTCCGCGCGGATCTCGCCGCCCTGGTCGATCAGGTCGTCGCGCTCGCCGGCCTGCCGCGGGGGGACCGGCTCGGGCCGGCTCCGCTGGCCGCGCGACGAGCGCCGCGGGCCGACCTGTCTCCGCAATCGCACACCGAACCCCGAAAGGACCCCACGACATGAGCCTCACCCTCGAGCACACACCCGCCGCCCATCTGGTCGACGGGCGGTGGCTGACCTCCGGCGTCACGGCCACCTCCCACTCACCCGCCGACGGATCGGCCCTGGGGGAGTACGACGACGCGCAGCTGCCCCTCGGCGAGCAGGCGGTCGCGGCGGCGCGGCGCGCCTTCGCCACCACCGACTGGGCGCGCGACCGCCAGCTCCGGGCGAAGGTCCTCAACGAGATGGCCGACGCGATCGAGGCCGCCACCGACGAGCTGGCGCTGATGCTGGCGCGGGAGAACGGCAAGATCCTGCCGGAGGCGCACTTCGAGCTGAGCCTGACGCCGTCGAAGCTGCGCTACTACGCCGCGATGGCGCTCACCGGGACCGGACGGGGGGACCAGGCGAAGCCCGGCGTGCTCTCGACCCTGGTCCCCGTCCCCGTCGGGGTGGCCGGGGTGATCGTGCCCTGGAACTCCCCGGTGGTGCTGGCGGTGCGCTCCTTCGCCCCGGCCCTGGCCGCGGGCTGCACGGTCGTGGTGAAGATGGCGGCGCAGACGGCGCTCGTCAACGCCCGGCTGGCCGAGATCCTGGCGGCGTGTCCCTCGCTGCCGCCCGGTGTCCTCAACGTGCTGACCGAGTCGGGCAGCGACATCGCGAAGCACCTCGTCGACTCCCCGGAGGTGGACGCGATCAGCTACACGGGGAGCACCGCGGTCGGGCGCCAGATCATGGCGGCCGCCGCGCCGCGGCTCAAGCGGGTCTCCCTCGAGCTCGGCGGCAAGACGCCGATGATCGTCTTCGACGACGCCGACCTCGACCGCGCGGTCGGCACCATCGTCGCGGGCATCACCACCTTCAGCGGCCAGTTCTGCATGACCGGCAGCCGGGTGCTGGTGCAGCGTGGGGTCGCCGACGAGGTGCGCTCACGTCTGGTGGCGGCGCTCTCGGCGGTGCGGGTCGGTCCCGGGGACGCCCCGGAGTCCCAGATGGGCCCGATGATCGACCGGGCCGGCCGGGACCGGCTCGTCGCCCTCGTCGACGGGCATCTCGGGGACGCCACGGTGCTGGTCCCCGGCGGGGTGCCGGACGAGCCGGCCCTGGCCGACGGCGCCTACTACCGGCCGGCGCTGCTGGAGGTCGCCGACCTCTGCTCGCCGCTCATCCAGCGCGAGCTCTTCGGACCGATCGCGACCTTCGAGGTCTTCGCCGACGAGGCCGACGCCGTGGCGCGGGCCAATGCGACCGAGTACGGCCTGGCCGCCTCGGTCTGGACCGCCGACGGCCAGCGTGGCCTGCGGATGGCCGACGCCCTCGAGGCCGGCACCGTCTGGCTGAACGCCTGGGCACTCGTGCTCGACCAGTTCGAGGAGGGTGGCGTCAAGCAGAGTGGGCTGGGCCGGCTCAACGGGCATCGCGCGGTCGAGGAGTTCCAGGAGGTCAAGCACCTGGTGCAGGTGCTCGGCTGAGGCCGGATTCAGGCTGGGGAGCGGATCCTCGCGGGGCGGCCGGTCGGGAACGATCGGCCGCTCAGGCTTCCCGCACGGACGAGTGACCCCGCAGCCCTCGTTCGAGCGTCTGCGACGGCAGCTCGCCGAACGTCGTCCGGTAGGTCGAGGAGAACCGGCCGAGGTGGTAGAAGCCCCAGCGGGTGGCGATATCGGTCACCGTCACGGTCGCCGACGGCGGTGCCTCCAGCTCCGCTCGAACCCGTCGTAGGCGCTCCTCGCGCAGGTACTGGATCGGGGTGCGGCCGGTCGCGGCGCGGAACTGGTTCTGCAGGGTGCGCGCGCCGACGCCGGCGACCGTGACCAGCTCCGCCAGCGTGGGGAGATCCGCGGCGTAGGTGTCGATGTGGTCGCAGACCGCGCGGACCACATCGGGTCGGCTCACGGTGTCGTCGTCGAGCAGTGCCTGGTGGGGGCCGGACGCGGCCAGCACGAGGCTGCTGAGCACCAGGGACTCCAGCTGCCGTCGGGCCAGGACGTGGTGCGCGATCAGGCCGTCGTCGTCCCACTCGGAGATGGCGAAGTCCAGCGCCCGGAGCAGTCCGCGTCCGGCCGGCGTGGTGAGGTCGACGAACAGGTCCAGGTCCAACGGTCCATGCACCGGTCGCTGCAGGAGCGTGGCCACCTGCGACTCCAGCGCCTCCCGGGGGATGCGTACGGCGATCTGCTCGGTGTCGGCGTTCCACGCGATGGACTGCCGGTGGTGGGGGAGGAGCACGGCCGCGCTCCGTCTGCCCGCCGTGGCGGTGGTGGTGCCGTCGGACCGGGTCACCGTGCTGTCGCCGCGCAGGGTGACGTTGATGTGGTACCAGCTGTCGTTGGGGGGCAGGTCGATGCCGGCCGCGAGCCCGTAGGTCAGGTAGCCGATCGTCAGATCGCCGCTCTGGACGGCGTTCATCCGGGCCTGGAGCCTCGTGGAGCGGTCAGGGGTGAGCACGTGCGGCTCGAACACGTCGGCGACGACGTGCTGGGCCTCGTCCGGATCACTGGTCCGGAGCCGCCCGTACTGATGGAGCGGCTCGTTGCCCGGTGAGGCAGGCGACTCCACGATCTGCTGCATCACCCAAGTCTCCTCTCCGCCTCAACCCCGTGCGGCACGCACGGCCGGTCGCGTCACAGCCACGGTCCCAGGTCGGGAGCCGGTGTGCCGCCCACCTGGCTCATCCGGTGGCGCCGGCCGGTCAGCCAGGCCACCCGCTCGGCGAGTGTGCCGGTCACGGCGGGCAGGTCCGGACCGCGCCGGAGGCTCACCTCGGCCTCCAGCGCGGTCAGGAAGTCCAGCGGCAGGTCGGTGAAGGCGACCCCGAGGTCGAGATCGACGGCGTGCACCATCACCTCACGGGCCCGCAGCCAGGGGATCTCGGTCGCCGGCACCGTCCGGCCCTGGGCCGTGACGACCTCGTGCTCCCACTGGGCGGCGGTGAGCCCGGCCATGGCGTCGTCGAGTGCGCTCGCGGTGCGACCGAACTCCGGCAGCAGGTCGCCGACCGGTCGCCGGCTGCCGGCCTCGATCTCGGCGGCCCGCTGTCCCGGGGAGCCGTACATCGGGGTCTCCTCGCCCGTGGCCGCCCAGCACACGAGGTTGTGGAGCGCCCGGGCGTTGCCGGCGAGGTGGGCCACGACGTGGGCCCGGGTCCAGCCCGGCAGCGCTGTCGGCTCACGGAGGTCGGCCTCGGACAGGCCGGCGATCGCGTCGGCGAGGAGCGCTGTGCCGGCCCGCGCCCAGCGCAGCGCATCGTCCGGTGTCCTGGTCACTCCTTCACGACCCGGTTGGTGCAGGCGCCCACGCCGTCGATCTCGGTGACCACGGTCTCGCCCCCGACCAGGTAGACCTGGGGGTCGCGGGCGTGCCCCACGCCGGCGGGGGTGCCGGTGGCGATCAGGTCGCCGGGATTGAGGCGGGTGATCGTGGACACGTACCGCACGAGGTGGACCGGGTCGAAGAGCAGGGTGCCGGTGTCGTCGGACTGCATGACCTGGCCGTCGACCGTCGTGGTCACGGTCAGGGCGGGGCGGACGCCGCCGACCTCGTCGGGGGTGACCAGGTAGGGACCGACCGGGGTCGAGGAGTCCCAGATCTTGCCCTGGGTCCACTCGATGGTGCGGAACTGCCAGTCGCGCACCGAGATGTCGTTCATGACGGTGAAGCCGGCGATCGCCGCGGTCGCCTCGGCCTCGCTCGCGCGCCGGACCTCCGTGCCGATCACGACCACCAGCTCGACCTCCCAGTCGAGGGCGTCGGTCTCGGCGGGCTTGACGATGTCGTCGTTCGCGCCGATCAGGGTGTCGGCGAACTTGGGGAACAGGGTCGGGTGGGTGGGCAGGTCGCGGCCCATCTCCTTGATGTGGTTGGTGTAGTTGTGCCCGACGCAGATCACCTTGGACGGGTTCGGTACGACGGGTGCGAAGTCGGCGTCCGCGACGGGGTACGTCGCCGCGTCGGGGGCGTTGACCGGGGCCTCGGGGGGGCCCGCGGCCAGGTAGGCGCCGAGGTCGGCGTACCCGAGGTCGACGTGCACGTCACGGCCGTCGTGCCTGTCGAGGCGGACCGCGCGGGTGCCGGAGCCGGTGCGGATGGTGGCGAGCTTCATCAGGAGTCCTTCTGGGTGCGGTCGAGGCCGAGCGCCGCGAAGACGGGCGCGTCGGAGAAGCGGAAGAGGTCGAGGGCGCCACCGCCGGCGGTGGTGTCGGAGTCGGTGCGGCCCGCCTCGGAGCGGGCGGAGAACGGCTGCCAGGAGGGGACCACGAAGAGGTCGCCGCGGGCGACCGACCAGGTGTGCTCGCCCACGGTGACCGTGCCGGAGCCGTCGAAGACCTGGTAGACCGACGACCCGGTCTCGCGGACCGGCGCGGTCTCGGCGCCGCGGACGATGCGGTGCATCTCGGCACGGATGGTGGGCAGCACGTCGGCGCCGGTGGCCGGGTTGGTGAACCTGACCGCGGCGTGGCCGGGCTCGACGGTGGCGTCGTGCCCCTCGTCCTCGATCGCGAGCTGATCGGCCAGGGCGCGGTCGGTGAACTCCCACTTGTAGGCCAACAGCGGCGATCCCGGTTTGAGGGCGGTCGCCGCGAGCGGGCGCAGACCCGGGTGGCCCCACAGGCGCTCGGAGCGGGAGCGGTCCGGCTCGATGCGCTCGGCGGCACTGATCTCCTCGCGCCCGAACTCGAAGAACTGCGCCTCGGTGGCGTACTGGAAGGGGATGTCCAGGCCGTCGATCCACGCCATCGGCGCGGCGGTGGCGTTGTGGTGGGCGTGCCAGTTCCACCCGGCCTGGGGGAGGAAGTCACCGCGGCGCATCGGCACCGGGTCGCCGCCCACGACCGTCCACACGCCTTCACCCTCGACGACGAACCGGAAGGCGTGCTGGGTGTGCCGGTGCTCGGGGGCGTCCTCGCCGGGCATCAGGTACTGGATCGCCGCCCACAGCGTCGGGGTCGCGAACGGTCGGCCGCCCAGGGCCGGGTTGGCGAGCGCGATGGCTCGTCGCTCGCCGCCGCGGCCGACCGGGACCAGGTCACCGGCCCGGGCGGCCAGCTCGACCAACCGGTCCCACCGCCACAGGTGCGGCACGGCGCGACTGCGGGGGTGGGCGGGCATCAGGTCGCCGATCTCGGTCCACAGCGGGACGAGCAGCTCCTGCTCGAAGCCCCGGTAGAGCTGTTCCAGGGCGGGCGTGGGCTCCGGTTGGTCGGGTCCGGCGACGGCCGCGAGCCGGACCGGAGTGGTGGCGGGAGTGGCACTCATGTGTGCCATCGTTCTCTATGATCGAAAGCTGGGTCGCCATGTTCTGCTGGGCAGAAACTTGGTGGCGTCCCTCGATCCAGGAGGTGTGCCTTGTCGTCGGACCCGGAGATGCGGACCCCGCCGCCCTACGCGGTCTCCAGCGTCGACCATGCGCTCCGGGTCGCGGTGATGCTGCAGATGGAGGGCGAGGTGAGCGTCACCCAGGTCGCGGCGAGGTTGGGAGTGGCCCGGTCGACGGCGCACCGCCTGCTGGCGATGCTGGTCTACCGGGACTTCGCGGTCCAGGACGAGACCCGCACCTACCGCGTGGGACCCGTCCTGCGGCTGCCGGAGCACTCGCGCTCGCTCACCGCGCGGATGCGCGAGGCGGCCTTCCCGCACCTTCGCCAGGTGGTCCGGGATCTGGAGGAGTCGGCCAACCTCTTCATCCGCGCCGGGGCCACGTCCCGCTGCATCGCGAGCGTGGAGTGCGATCGGGCCCTCCGTGTCAGCTCGCGGGAGGGCATGGTCTTCCCCGTCCATCGCACCTCGGCGGGGCTGTTGCTGCTGGCCGAGCTCGCGTCCGAGGAGCTCCCGTCGGTCTTCGCCGACGAGGACCCGGAGGACCGGCCCGATCTGGCGAGGCTCGGCGCCGAGCTGGCCCGGATCCGCCGGGCCGGGTTCGCCGTCAACCGAGGGCGCTCGGAGCGCGGCATCGTCGCGGTCGGCGTACCGCTGCGCTCGGCGGACGGCGAGGCCATCGCCGGCGTGTGCGTCTCGATGCCGAGTGTGCGCTACGCCCGGGACGCCCTCCCGCGGATCGTCCAGGTCCTGCAGGACGCCTCGCATGCCTGCGCCTCGGACCTCGGCTATCGGTGAGGTCGCGACCGCGGCTCGCGCGAGCCGGTCCGCCCTCATCCCCTCCGGGTGAGACCGGCCAGGTCGCTTTCGTAGGATTGCGTCCATGACGCAGCAGCCGTTCTCCCGTCCCGGCGCGATCGACCTGTCCGCCCTCAAGCGGACCCCGCCTCCCGCGGGCGGCGCACCGGGGGCACCGGCCGGTGGTGGCGGTGGTTCCACGTCGGCGTACTCGGTCGCGGTGGACGAGGCCAACTTCCAGTCCGTGCTCGAGGCGTCGATGACCGCGCCGGTCGTCCTGGTCTTCACCTCGCCGTCGCAGTCGCCGGAGAGCGCGCAGCTCGCGCTCGACGTGGCGACCGTCGCCGACGAGTACGACGGCCGGTTCCTCGCGGCGACGATCGACGTGGACGCGGTGCCGCAGATCGCGCAGGCGATGCAGATCCCGCAGGTGCCGCTGATGCTGGTCCTGCTCGACGGCCGCCCGGCGACGCAGCCGATCCCCGGTGCGGCGCCCATCGACGACATCCGGGCCCTGTTCAACCAGCTCGCCCAGCAGCTGACCGCCCAGGGCATCGCCGGCCGACACCAGCCCAACGCCTTCGGTGCCGCTCCCGGTGGCGAGGTGGCCGAGGGCGAGGAGCCCGACGTCGACCCGCGCTACCTTCCCGCCCAGGACGCGCTCGCGGCCGGCGACATCGACGGCGCCGTGGCGGAGTACCAGAAGCTCGTCGACGCCAACCCCGTCGACCACGAGGCCGCCGCGGGCCTGGCCATGGCCAAGGTGCTGCAGCGGACCCAGGGCGTCGATCTCAACGCGGCGCGGGCCGCGGCGGCCGCGAACCCCGACGACATCGACGCGCAGACCATGGTCGCCGACCTGGACATGCTCGGCGGCCACGTCGAGGACGCCTTCGCCCGGCTCGTCGAGCTGGTCCGTCGCACGGCCGGCAAGGACCGTGACCGGGTCCGCGAGCACCTGGTCGGCCTGTTCGGCGCCGTCGGCAACGACGACCCACGGGTGCTCAAGGGCCGTCAGGCCCTCGCGTCTGCCCTGTTCTGATCATGATGGGCCGAGCGTGTCGCAGACGCCGCTCGCCGCACGGACCTCGCTCCGCTCGGCCCGCGGGCAGCGCGCCGTGCCGCTGCGCGGCCGTGCGCCACGCTGCCGGCCGGCCTGACCCGGCGGGGCGCTGACATGGGATTCGGCCGGGGGGCCGGCTTCCTGCTCCGCGGACTGCGGCTGTGGCGGGAGCGCCCACGGCTGATGTTGCTGGGGATCGTTCCTGCCGTGGTCGTGGGCGTCGTGGTGACGGCGCTGCTGATCACCCTGATCTTCGTCACCGACGACCTGGTCGGCTGGGCGACCCCGTTCGCCGACGACTGGGACGAGGCGGTCCGCGGGCTGTTCCGAGGCGCGCTCTACCTCCTGGTGCTGGCCGGCGCCGTCATGCTCGCCATCGTCACCTTCACCGGCCTCACCCTCGCGGTCGGCGATCCCTTCTACGAGAAGATCTGGAAGGAGGTCGAGCTCTCGCTCGGCGGCGACGTCCCGGACCGTGGCGTCGGCTGGGTCCGCGGCGCGATCGACGGGCTGGTGCTCGTCGGGTGCGGCGTGCTCACCGCGATCGGGGTCTTCGTGATCGGACTGCTGCCCGTGATCGGCACGGTCGTCGGTGCCGCGCTCGGCCTGGTCGTCGCCGGGCGCCTGCTCGCCGGCGAGCTCGTCTCCCGCCCGCTCGAGGCGCGCGGCATGGACCGGGCCGCCCGCGCCGCGCTGATGCGCCGGCACCGCGGCGCGATGCTCGGCTTCGGCGTGTGCGTCCAGGCCTGCTTCCTCATCCCGCTCGGCGGCATCCTGGTGATGCCCGCGGCCGTCGCGGGGGCGACGTACCTCGCCCGGGAGGCGCTGCACGGCGGTTCACCTACCGATTTGTAGAGAATCGGCCGCTCTGACGACCATTTCGGTAGGTGCGTGGATCAGATCCGGGCGAACGCCGCCAGCACCGCGCGGACCGCGGGCGAGTCGGCCATGGTGCGCCGGTGCAGGGCGTCGATGAGCCGGACCGGCTCCGGATCCGCCACCGGTACGGCGACCAGGTCGTCGCCGAGCGCGGCGCGTCCCATGCGGGGGATCAGGGCGACGCCGAGCCCCGCGCGGACCAGGGCGAGGTGCGACTCGAACTCCGCCGAGACGTGGGCGATCCGTGGCGGGCGGCCGGTGCCGTCGTACATCCGCGAGAGCCACTGGCGGCAGATCGTGCTCTCAGGCGTGGCGATCCAGCCGACGTCGAGGAGGTCGTGCGGCGTGACCCGGCTGCGCCGGGCCAGCGGATCGTCACGGTGCACGATCAGGTCGGCGACGTCGCCGGGCAGGGGAGTGGCGGCGACGTGGTCGGGCACGGCGAGCGGGACCCCGCCCCAGCGGTGCACGATGCCGAGCTCGACCTGGCCGCTGGCGACCAGCTCGACGACGTCCCAGGGCTCCGCCTCGCGCAGCGTCAGGGCGAGGCCGGGGTGGGCGTCGCGCAGGCTGCGGGCGATGGGGGCGACCAGCCCGCGCACGGCGGTGGAGAAGGCGGCCAGCCGGATCCGGCCGGCGACGACGCCGGCCCGCTGCTGCAGGCTCGCCTCGAGCTGCTCGAGGTCGGCGAGGACCTGCTCGCCCGCGTCGACGAGATGCTGTCCGTGGCTGGTCAGCATCACGCCGCGCCCGACCCGGTCGAGCAGCGGGACGCCGGTCTGCCGCTCCAGCCGCTTGACCTGCTGGGAGATGGCGCTCGGGGTGTAGCCCGTCGCGGCCGCCGCGCCGACCACGGAGCCGTGGGTGGCGACGGCGCGGAGCCCGGCGAGCGCAGCCAGATCGATCATGCAGCGACGGTACATCTTTCGACGCAGTTCTATTCGCTGGTGCTTCAACGTCGGGCCGGGGATCCTGGACGGCGTGAGCCGTCGTGACCAGTCCCTCGCCGCCCTCGTGGCCGTGATCTGGGGCTTCAACTTCGTCGTCATCGACTGGGGCATGGGCGAGGTGCCGCCGCTGCTGTTCCTCGCCGCGCGCTTCCTCGCCGTCGTGCTCCCGGCGGTCTTCCTGCTCGACCCGCCGCCCGTGCCCTGGCACACGGTGGCGGCGGTCGGCCTGTTCATGTCGCTCGGCCAGTTCGCCTTCCTGTACGTCGCGATGGACGCCGGGATGCCGCCCGGGCTGGCCGGGCTGGTGCTCCAGGCGCAGGTGGTGCTGACGATCGTGCTGGCCGCCGGGGTGCTGCGCGAGCGGCCGACCCGTCCCCAGGTCCTCGGCGTCGTGCTCGGTGCGCTCGGTCTGGTCGTGGTCGGGGTCGGTCGGGGTGGGCACGTCCCCGCCGTGGCCCTGGGGCTGTGCCTCACAGCCGCCCTGATGTGGGCGATCGGCAACGTCGTCTCGCGCGCCTCGGGCGCCACCGGCGGGCTGTCGCTGACCGTGTGGTCCGCGCTCGTCGTCCCCGTCCCGCTGGTGCTGCTCTCCCTCGTCGTGGACGGTCCGGCCGCCGTCGTGGACGGGATGGATGCCTTCGGCTGGCGGGCCGGGATCTCGACGCTCTACACCGCCGGGCTGGCCTCGCTGGTCGGCTACGGGATCTTCAACACCCTGCTCTCGCGCAACACCTCGGCCGCCGTCGTCCCGTGGATCCTGCTCGTCCCGCCCGTCGCCATCGGCTCGGCGTGGCTGCTCCTCGACGAGGTGCCGTCGGGCGGTGAGCTGGTCGGCGGCGCGGTCCTGGTGCTCGGGGTGCTCGTCGCCCAACGGCGCGCGCGGGTGAGCGTCAGCGACCCGACTCGGTGTACGCCGGACCCGTCCCGGCCAGGCTCGCCAGAGCAGCGCGCACCCGCCGGGCGGTGAAGTCGGCCGCGCGCTCGTCGACCTCGGCGAGGGTGAGGAAGTCGGCGGTCTTGATCTCACGGGCCTGGGGGACGACCTGCTGCACGATCGAGGCGGGGTGCACGCCACCGTCGAAGACCAGGCACAGCGCGTCGTCCCAGCCGCCCCACGGCGGCAGCCAGTCGGTGAGCAGGAGGGGCCCGGCCTCGATGGTGAGATCGAGCTCCTCCTCGACCTCGCGGACGACGGCGACGCGTGGGGACTCGCCGACCTCGACCACGCCACCGGGCAGGTCCCAGTCGGTCTTGTATGTCAGGTTGCACATGAGCACCCGCGGCTCGGAGCCACCGGCCCCGGCCGCGTCACCGTCGCGGATCAGCATCTGCCCGATCCCGCGCTTGCGCGGCAGGAACGAGTTGAGCAGCGCCCGGAAGCCGCCCGGCTCGTGCACCGGGGTGTCGTCGACCAGCCGGGCGTAGACGACCACGTCGCCAGCCCGTCCCCGCTGCACGCCCTCGCGCCGCATCCCCGACCAGGTCGCGATCCGCTGTGCCTCGGTGTCGTCGATCGCGACCTTGATCTCGACGCGCTCGTGGTCGGTGAGGGCGGCGGCCACCTGGCGTCGTACGACGTCCACGGCGGCCTGCCAGCCGCGCTCGGTCAGGTCCGAGGTCCAGGTCAGCCGGGCGATGCCGTCGTCGACCGTCCAGTGACTGATCTCGGGCTCGGACGCGGGCACGGGGTCACCCTACGGGTGCTCGCAACCACAAGGTGGCGAGAGGGGGCACCACGAGATCGGCGTACGCGGGGCTGCCGCCAGGCGCGCCGGACTCCATCGGGCCGGCGGCGCGGGCGTGGATCGTCCCGAGGTTGCCGACCCCGCTGCCGCCGTACGCCGACGCGTCGGTGTTGAGCAGCTCGACCCAGTCGCCGGCGACCGGGAGGCCGAGTCGGTAGTCGTGGGGGACCGCGGCGAAGTTGGTGACGCAGACCAGGTCCGCCGTGCCGGCGTCGCCGGCGCGGCGGACGAAGGAGAAGACGTTGTGGCCGGCGTCCTGGGCGTCGATCCAGGCGAACCCGGCCGGGTCGTTGTCGAGCCGCCACAGGGCCGGCTCCTCGCGGTAGCGGGCGTTGAGGTCGCGGACGAAGTCGCGCACGCCGACGTGGTCGGGCCTGGCCAGCAGCCACCAGTCGAGCTCGCGGGCCTCGGCCCACTCCGTCTCCTGGGCCAGCTCGGTGCCCATCATCACCAGCTGCTTGCCGGGGTGGGCCCACATGTAGGCGAGATAGGCCCGCAGGTTGGCCAGCTGCTGCCAGCGGTCGCCCGGCATCTTGCGCACCAGCGAGCCCTTGCCGTGGACGACCTCGTCGTGGCTGAGGGGGAGCACGTAGTTCTCGGAGAAGGCGTAGACGAGCGAGAACGCCATCTCCCCGTGGTGGTAGGCGCGGTGCACGGGATCGTGCGCGAGATAGCGCAGGCTGTCGTGCATCCAGCCCATGTTCCACTTGAACCCGAACCCGAGCCCGCCGCCCGAGGTCGCCCCGGTGACCCCCGGCCAGGCGGTCGACTCCTCGGCGATGGTCACGATGCCGGGCACCCGCTTGTAGGCCGTGGCGTTGAGCTCCTGCAGGAACTGCACGGCCTCGAGATGCTCGTGACCGCCGTGCCGGTTGGGGGTCCATTCGCCGTCCTTGCGGCCGTAGTCGAGGTAGAGCATCGACGCGACGCCGTCGACGCGCAGGCCGTCGGCGTGGAACTCCTCGAGCCAGTACAGCGCGTTGGCCACCAGGAAGTTGCGGACCTCGGGCCGGCCGAAGTCGAAGATGTGGGAGCCCCACTCGGGGTGCCAGCCGCGCCGCGGGTCCGGGTGCTCGTAGAGCGGCGTGCCGTCGAAGCGGACCAGCGCCCACTCGTCGGTGGCGAAGTGGCCCGGCACCCAGTCGAGGATCACCGCGATGCCGGCGGCGTGCAGCGCGTCGACGAGGCGCCGGAAGCCGTCGGGGTCGCCGAAGCGCGCGTCCGGCGCGAAGTAGCTGGTGACGTGATAGCCCCACGAGCCGCCGAACGGATGCTGCATGACCGGCATCAGCTCGACGTGGGTGAACCCGAGGTCGGCGAGGTACGCCGGCAGGTCGGCGGCGAGCTCGTCGTACGACCAGAACGAGCCGTCGGGGTGCCGCTTCCAGGAGCCGAGGTGGAGCTCGTACGTCGCCATCGGCTCCTGCACCGGTTGCCGGCCCGCGCGGGCGGCGAGCCAGGCGTCGTCCTGCCACACGTGGCTGCTGGTGAAGACCCGGGAGGCGGTCGCCGGCGGCACCTCTGCATGGAAGGCCATCGGGTCGGCCTTGTGGCGCCAGATCCCGTCGGCGCCCTCGACGACGTACTTGTAGGAGTCGCCGGACGCCGCGCCGATGACGAAGGCCTCCCACAGACCGGAGCCGACGGCCGTCATCCGGTGGGCGTTGCCGTCCCAGCCGTTGAAGTCGCCGACGACGCTGACGTTGCGGGCGCCGGGCGCCCAGACGACGAAGCTGGTCCCGGCCTCGTGGCCGGCCGCATCGCCGTCGTGGACGTGGGCACCGAGGGCGTGCCACAGGAGTTCGTGCCGACCCTCCGCGATCAGGTGGAGGTCGACGTCTCCGAGCGTCGATCCGGACGTGCTGCGCTCTACAGGCGGCATCTCGGTGAGTCTAGTCGGTAGGGAATGATGCGCGAGTGAGTGAACGCATCAGCTGGAGATACGCCGTCCTCGTCCCGGGGGTCCTGGCGGCGCTCTCGATGATCGGTCCGTTCAGCATCGACACCCCGTTCCCCGCGTTCCCGGAGATGGGCCGGGAGCTGGGGGCGGGGACCGAGGCGCTCCAGCTGATCGTCACCGTCTACCTCGGATCGTTCGCGCTGATGAGCGTGTTCCACGGCCCGCTCTCCGACGCGCTCGGGCGCCGGCCGGTGATGGTGGCCGGGATCGTGTTGTACGTGCTGGCGTCGCTGGGATGCGCCCTGGCGGACAGCCTCCCGCTGCTCCTCGTCTTCCGGGCCCTGCAGGGCCTGAGCGCCGGCGGCGCCACCATCGTGAGCCGGACCGTGATCCGCGACCTCTTCGACGGCCCGCAGGCGCAGCGGCTGATGAGCCGGGTCGCGGTCATCTTCGGTCTCGCGCCCGCGGTCGGCCCGCTCCTCGGCGGCGTACTGCTCCAGGTGGGCCCGTGGCCGCTGATCTTCGCCTTCCAGGCCGGTGTCGGCGTGCTGCTGGTCCTGGCCGTCGTCTTCCTGCTGCCCGAGACCCATCCGCGTGAGCGCCGGGTGCCGCTGCGCGTCGGCGCCGTCCTCGGCGGCCTCGTCCAGGTGGCGCGCGAGGGCGCCTTCCACCGCCTCGGCTGGGCGACCGCCCTCGTCTTCGGCGCCCAGTTCCTCTACATCGGCGGCGCCGCGGTCTTCGTCGTCGACGTGCTCGGGCAGGGTGAGCTCGACTTCTGGAAGCTGTTCGTCCCGATGATCGGCGCCATGATGATCGGCTCCTGGCTGTGCGGCCGCGCCGCCGGGCGGATCTCCGCCCGTCGTCTGATCTCCTGGGGATGCACCACCTCGTTCGTGGGTGGGGTCGTGGGTGTGGTCGTCGCCGCGACCTCGCTCGGCGACCGGATGCCGTGGGCCGTCGTCGGCGTCTCGCTCATCGCGCTCGGCAACGGCATCGCCTACCCGACCTTCCAGCTGATGCTGCTCGACCGCTTCCCCGCCCGCCGCGGCGCGGTGGTGTCGATGGCCACCTTCATCACCCTCGTCCTCAACGCCGTCACGGCCGTCGCCATCGTGCCCGTCATCGGGCACTCGGCGCTCGGCTTCGCCGTCGCGGCGCTGGTCGGTGTCGGCGCCGGGCAGCTGTGCTGGGCCTGGCACTGCGCCGTCGAGGACCGCGACTGCGCGGTGTCCGGTGTCGGCGACCGGGAGCCGGTCGAGCTGCTGTAGCGGCTGCCTGTGCTGAGTTGGGTGAGTGAGGGTGGTCCATGGCTCACCCTCAGCCACCCGACTCAGCCGGTGGTCAGCCGGGCCACGCCCGCGAGCGGGATCGGCAGCCAGGTCGGGCGGTTGCGGGCCTCGTAGACGCACTCGTAGACCGCCTTGTCGATGACATACGCGGTCAGCAGCGCGCGCGCGGCGGGCCAGAGGGGCTCGCCGCCCAGATAGGCGGCCAGGAACGCCCTGCGGTTGCGGCGGGCCCACTCGTCGGCCCGGACGCCGCGCTGGTGCAGCACGTCGGGGTCCTCCTCGGGCATCGACTCGGCCACGGCGTGCGGCGCGTAGTCGAAGGAGCGCAGCATGCCGGCGACGTCGCGCCAGGGGGAGTCGGGCAGGAGCCGCTCGGCGAGGGGCTTGGCGGGCTCGCCCTCGAAGTCGACGAGCTTCCAGCCGAGCACCGTGCGCAGGGTCTGGCCGAGGTGGAGGTCGCCGTGGATCCGCTGGACGGGTACGTCGCCGAGGTCGGCCACCGCGCGGAAGAGCGAGCGTGCGGCGTCGGCGTACTCCGCGAGCTCGGGGACGACCGCGACCGCGGCGTCGAGCCGCGCGGTCATCGCCGTGGCCAGGGAGGCGCCGGGCAGCTCGCCCGTCGGGAAGGACACACGCAGCTGGCCGTGCACGTCGGCGAGGGCGGTGCCGAGCCGGGCCGCCTCACTGGCGAAGTCGCCGCCGACCTCCTCAGCGTGCAGGTCGGCCTCGGCGAACAGGTCGCGGACGCTGGCCAACGCGAGGTCCCAGCCGTCGCTGGCGGTGCGCAGGAACTGCTGGAGCATCCCGAGCTGGAGGTCCTCGATCTCGATCCAGCCGTAGAGCTGGGCGATGTGCGGCGACCCGACCTCCGTGAGCACCCGGTGCGTGGTGATGTCGGGGTTCTCGCCGGGCGTCACCTTGCGGAACAGCTTGAGCACGGAGTCCTCGCCGAACAGCACCGACGAGTTCGACTGCTCGCCGCTGAACAGGCTGCCCGGCGCGTCGAGGTCGAGCTCGTGCCCGGGCAGCCGCACGAAGCCCGGCCGCTCGCCGAAGGCCCGCAGCAGGTGGGCCATCGCAACACGGTCGTTGGGGGCGTCGTACGCCGGTCGCCCGTCCTCCCCGGAGTCCCCACCCGGTCCACCGCCGGGTCCACCGCCGGGTCCACCGCCCGGGTCCGCGGCGGGCCAGCGGCCGACCAGGGCGTGCTCGAGCCGGTCCTGCGGCTCGTCGTACAGGGCGAGGGGGACCTGGTAGAGATCCCGGTCGCCCGTGTCGTGGTAGGTCACCTCGACCAGCAGCAGCACGAGCTCCGGCGCCGTCCCCAGCCGCAGCAGCTCCCGGGTGCCCGTGACGGCGAACGCGCGTCCCTTGCCGCCGAACCAGCGGCTGCGCTCGAGGAACGGGGCGAGGAACTCGGTGACCTTGGCTGGGCTCACAGCACCGGCCTCCCTGTCGTCTCCGGATCCGTCAACCGGAACCAGTAGAAGCCGTGCCCGCTGAGCGTCAGGAGATACGGGAGCTCGCCGATCCGGGGGAACGGGACACCGCCCAGCAGCTCCACCGGGATGCGTCCCTCGAAGCGCCGCAGGTCCAGCTCCACGGGCTGGGGGAAGCGGGAGAGGTTGTTGACGCAGAGGATGACGTCGTCGTCGGCGTGCTCGCGGACGTACGACAGCACGGTCGGGTTCGAGCCGCCGAGGTCGACGAAGGTGCCGAGCCCGAACGCGTCGTGCTGGCGCCGGATGTGGATCATCCGGCGGGTCCAGTGCAGCAGCGACGAGGGATTCTCCAGCTGGGCCTCGACGTTGACGCTCTGGTAGCCGTAGACCGGGTCCTGGATCGTCGGCAGGTGCAGCTTGCCGGGCGTGGCCGAGGAGAATCCCGCATTGCGGTCGGGTGTCCACTGCATCGGAGTGCGGACGCCGTCGCGGTCGCCGAGCCAGATGTTGTCGCCCATCCCGATCTCGTCGCCGTAGTAGAGCACGGGGGAGCCGGGCAGCGACAGCAGCAGCGCGGTGAACAGCTCGATCTGGTTGGTGTCGTTGTCGAGCAGCGGCGCGAGCCGCCGCCGGATGCCGATGTTGGCCTTCATGCGGGGGTCCTTGGCGTACTCGCCCCACATGTAGTCGCGGTCCTCGTCGGTCACCATCTCGAGCGTCAGCTCGTCGTGGTTGCGCAGGAAGATGCCCCACTGGCAGCCCGCCGGGATGTCCGGCGTCTGGTCCATGATCTCGGAGATCGGGAACCGCGACTCGCGGCGCACCGCCATGAAGATGCGCGGCATCACCGGGAAGTGGAAGGCCATGTGGCACTCCGTGCCGACGAGCTCCCCGGCCTCGTCCTCCTCGGGGCCGAAGTACTCCACGACGTTGCTCGGCCACTGGTTCGCCTCGCACAGCAGGACCCGGCCCGGGTAGTTGTCGTCGACGAAGCGCCGCACCTCCTTGAGGAACGCGTGCGTCTCGGGGAGGTTCTCCCCGTTGGTGCCGGGCCGCTCGTAGAGGTACGGCACCGCGTCGAGCCGGAAGCCGTCGAGCCCCATGTCGAGCCAGAACGCCATCGCCTCGAGCATCGCGTCGCGGACCCGGGGGTTGTCGAAGTTGAGGTCCGGCTGGTGGTGGAAGAACCGGTGCCAGAAGTACTGGCCGCGCACCTGGTCGTAGGTCCAGTTGGACGGCTCGGTGTCGACGAAGATGATCCGCGCGTCCTGGTAGAGCTCGTCGGTGTCGGACCAGACGTAGAAGTCGCCGTACGGGCCGTCCGGGTCGGCGCGGGAGGCCTGGAACCACGGATGCGCGTCACTCGTGTGGTTCATGACGAAGTCGATGATCACCCGGATCCCGCGCTCGTGGGCGGCGTCGAGGAAGGCGTGGAAGTCCTCGACGGTGCCGCACTCCGGGAGGATGTCGGTGTAGTCGGCGACGTCGTAGCCGCCGTCGCGCAGCGGCGAGGTGAAGAACGGCGGCACCCAGAGGCAGTCGACGCCCAGCCACTGCAGGTAGTCGAGCTTCTCGGTCAGGCCCTGGAAGTCGCCGGTGCCGTCGGCGTTCGAGTCGCGGAAGGAGCGGACCAGGACCTCGTAGAAGACCGCGGTCCGGAACCACTCCGGCTCCTCGTTGAGCACAGTGGTCGCAGGGGTGCTCACAGGTGCTCCTTCACGCTCAGGATGTGCGCCGGCTGCGCGGGATCGAGCCGGACGTAGTTGTGCTCGCCCCAGGTCCACTCGCTGCCGCTGAGCTCGTCGCGGACGGTGAACGAGGTGCCGGGCTCCAGGCCGAGCGCGGCCAGGTCGAGGTGGACGGTGGACTCGCGGACCTGGTGGGGGTCCAGGCTGAGCACCACGACCACCCGGTCACTGGACCCGTCGGGGAGGGCGGCCGTCTTGGACCAGCACACGACGTGGTCGTCCTCGGCCCGGTGCAGCCGCAGGTTGCGCAGCAGCTGCAGCGCCGGGTGGGCGCGCCGGATCGCGTTGAGCCGGGTGACGTACGACGCCAGCCCGTTGCCGTTGGCAGTGCTGGCCGCGCTCGCCCAGTCCCGGACCCGGATCTGGTACTTCTCCGAGTCGAGGTACTCCTCGCTGCCCGGGCGCACCGCGACGTGCTCGCCGAGCTCGTAGCCGGCGTACATGCCCCACGAGGGCGAGGCCATCGACGCGAGCACGGCTCGGATCCGGAAGGCGGCCGGGCCGCCGTACTGGAGGAACTCGTGGAGGATGTCGGGGGTGTTGACGAAGAAGTTCGGCCGGATCCGGTGCGCGGACTCCTGGGACACCTCGCGCAGGTAGTCCTCGACGTCGACCTTCTCGGTGCGCCAGGTGAAGTACGTGTAGGACTGGTGGAACCCGATCGCGCCGAGGGTCTGCAGCATCGGCGGCTTGGTGAACGCCTCGGCCAGGAAGAGCACATCGGGATCCGTGCGGCGGACCTCGGCCAGCAGCCACTGCCAGAACGCGACCGGCTTGGTGTGCGGGTTGTCGACGCGGAAGATCCGCACGCCGTGGGCCATCCAGTGCCGCACGACACGCAGCACCTCGGCGGAGATGCCGGCGGGGTCGTTGTCGAAGTTGACCGGGTAGATGTCCTGGTACTTCTTCGGCGGGTTCTCCGCGTAGGCGATCGTCCCGTCGGCGCGGGTGGTGAACCACTCCGGGTGCGCGGCGACCCAGGGATGGTCCGGCGCGCACTGGAGGGCGAGGTCGAGCGCGACCTCGAGGTCGAGTGCCTTGGCTGCGGTCACGAAGGCGTCGAAGTCCTTGATCGTGCCGAGGTCGGGGTGCACGGCGTCGTGGCCGCCGTCCTTGCTCCCGATCGCCCAGGGGGAGCCCTTCCAGTCCGGGGGCGCGGGCTCGCCCTCGGGCAGCACGGCGTTGTTGGGACCCTTGCGGTTGACCTCCCCGATCGGGTGGATCGGCGGCAGGTAGACCACGTCGAAGCCCATCGCCGCGACCGCGGGCAGGCGCTCCGCGGCCGTGCGGAAGGTGCCGCTGACGACCTCGCCGGTGGCGGGGTCGTAGGTCGCGCCCTCGGAGCGGGGGAACAGCTCGTACCAGCTGCCGAAGAGGGCGCGCGAGCGGTCGACGAACACCGGGAACGGGCCCTCGACGGTGAGCAGGTCGCGCAGCGGGTGGGCGGTGAGCACCGCGGCGAGCTCGGGCGACTCGAGCTGGGCGAGCCGCGCCTCCGCCGGTCGCGCCGTGTCGCCGGCGGCGGTGATCGCGGCCCGGAGCGTGGCCTTCTCGGCCTTGCCGAGACCGCCGGCCGCGAGGACGCGGTCGAGCAGCAGCCGGCCCTCGGCGAACATCAGCTCGACGTCCATGCCGGCGCGGACCTTGATGCCCGCTGCGTGCTCCCACGTGGCGATCGGGTCGGACCAGGCGTGGATCTCGAAGGACCACGCGCCCTCGGCGTCGGCGGCGACCCAGGCCTCGTAGCGGTCGACCGCGTGCCGGTCGCGTGGCGGGAG
The DNA here is from genome assembly GCF_024614185.1 of Nocardioides carbamazepini. Taxonomy (GTDB): domain Bacteria; phylum Actinomycetota; class Actinomycetes; order Propionibacteriales; family Nocardioidaceae; genus Nocardioides; species Nocardioides carbamazepini. Next base: position 167,033 of record NZ_JAHTLF010000013.1, on the reverse strand, counting down.
CGGGCTCATCCGCACCGGAGGTCGTCGTACGCCGTCGGGGGTGAGGAGGACGACCTCGGCGCCGAGGCGGTCGTGTCCCTCGCGGAACACGGTCGCGCTGACCGGGAAGGGCTCACCCAGACTTGCCTTGACCGGGAGGCGATCGCCCGACCCGGGGTGGCTGGTGCCGGCCGCGAGGACCGGCTCGACGTCGATCACGGGGATGCGTCCGACCATGACCCGAACCTATCGAGTCCGGCGCTGTCGCCCTAGTCGGAACTAGTCCGACGTCAGGTCCCACACCTCCACCGTGTCGCCAGCGGCGAGGAGAGCGCCGTCCGCGGGCAGGTCGATCAGGGCGTCGGCGCCGGCGAACCAGCCCAGGAAGCCGGAGCCCGGGGGGCCCCACGGCCGCACGGTCCCGGTGATGCGGTCGAGCCGGGCCCGGCGCAGCTGCCGCTTGCCGCGCAGTGGCTCCAGGGGCTCGGTGAGCGTCGCGCGGACCACCGAGCGCTGCGGCCGGGGGTGTCCGAACGCCAGGCGGAGCGCCGGGCGCACGAAGACCTCCCACGAGGTGAGCGCGCTGACGGGGTTCCCGGGCAGGCAGACCACCGGGACGCCGTCGACGAGCCCGGAGCCCTGTGGCATCCCTGGCTGCATCGCGACCTTGACGAACTCGATCCCCCGCGGGCCGAGCCCGTCCTTGACCACCTCGTAGGCGCCGGCGCTGACGCCGCCCGAGGTGATCACCAGGTCGACGTCGCCCGCGGCCAGCTCGCCGTCGAGGAGCGCGAGGAAGGTGGGGACGTCGTCCTCGACCCACAGCTTGCGCACCGCGACGCCGCCGGACTCCTCGACCGCCGCGGCGAGCAACGCCCCGTTGGCGTCGCGGATCTGGCCGGAGCCGGGAGCGGGATCCTCGGCGAGCTCGGAGCCGGTCGACACGATCAGCACCCGTGGCCGGCGTCGTACGACGACGTCGTGGATGCCGAACGCGGCGAGCACGCCGAGCTGGGCCGGCCCGAGCGTCGTCCCGGCGGCCAGCACCTGCGCCCCGGCGGCGACGTCGGAGCCGGCGGTGCGCACGAAGCGCCCGACCGGGCGGGCCTCCCGGATCTCGACCGTCTCCGTCCCCCCGTCGGTCACCTCGACCTCGACCACGGCATCGGCACCCATGGGGACGGCGGCACCTGTCATGATCCGGCGGACCGTGCCGGGCACCAGCTCGCCCACGGGCGCACCCGCGGGAATGTCCTCGCCGACCGGTAGCCGGACCGGCGTGCCGGAGGTCGCGGACGCGACCTCGGCCGCGCGGACGGCGTACCCGTCCATGCCGGAGTTGTCGAACGCCGGCAGCGGCTCGGGCGCGATCACCGGCTCGCCCAGCACCCGCCCGCGGGCCCGGTCGAGCGGCACCGTCTCCGTGGGCCAGGGCCGGTCGGGCCCACGGCCGGCGGCGAGGAGGGTGGCGACGTGGCGCTGGTGCTCGGGCACGGGGCGGAGGGGGGTGCGCGTGCTCATCGCGACCAGCCTAGTGCTGTGGCGGCGACGCCGTCGGTTGCAACGGCGTGCCCGGGCCGCGACTGGTGACGGACGGAAGGTTGACGACGGACAGAAGGGGGAAGACGGCGACCGAGCAGACAGACCCGGGACAAGATCCTGGGAACAGGGGGAAGACATGCAATTTTCTCGACGGATGGGTATGGGTGTGGTCGCGGGGCTCGTGGTGGGCGTCGTGCCGGTGGCGGTGCCGCCGGCGGCCCTGGCCGACCCGGCAGCGATCGGGTACGCGTACGAGCGGGAGTGGCTCTACTCCACCAACGCGTCCGAGGTGCCCGACTCGGTGGCGGTCGACGCGAGCGGCCGGGTGTTCCTCATCGGCGGGACCGGCGACGACGGCAGCGTGGTCCGAGCCTACGACGCCGGTGGCGGCCTGCAGGCGTCCTGGAAGATTCCGGAGGGACCCACCGGGGACATGACGGTGGATGGCGCGGGCAATCTCCGCATCTCCGACTATGCCGGTCTGTCGTCGGGCACACCCGGGGTCATGGTGTACAGCCCGGCCGGGTCCTTCCTGCGCCGCTATGGCATGGCGCCGGGCGAGAGCGCGGGAGGCATCGGTCTGGCGCCCAACGGTCGCACCTATGTGGCGAGTCCGACCACCGACCAGGTCGTGATCTTCAATGCCGACGGGTCCCGGTACAAGGCTTTCGGTGGCTCCGGTGCCGGGCCCGGGCAGCTGGACAGTCCGTGGGCACTCGACGTGGCTCCGGATGGCAGCGTGGTCGTCGGTGACTTCGGGAACGATCGGATCTCGGTGTTCAGCGCCGAGGGTGGTTTCCTGCGCAGCTTCGGCCAGTCCGGCTCCGGCCCGGGACAGTTCGTGGGTGGGCCACGCGACCTCGAGGTGCGCGACGACGGGCTCGTCGTCGCCTCCGATGTGACGAACCGGGTCCAGGCCTTCCGGCTCGACGGCGCCTATGTCGGCACCATGACCGCGACGACGAAGCGCGCCGGCGTCGCCATGCGGGACATCCAGGGTCTTGGGTTCGGGCCCGGCCGCGTTCTCTACGTGGCCGGCACCCTCTACCCCTTCGAGAACGGCGTGGCGCGCTATGTCCTGGCCGGGACCGGGACCGGAGTGGCCAAGGTGAAGGCGCCCAAGAGCGGGGTGGCGATGAAGCGCAAGCGGCTCACCTTCCGCGTCAAGTGCGTCAGCGCGGCGCCGTGCGCCGGCCAGTTGAGCGTGCGGGCCAAGGGCAAGACGATCACCAAGGCCAAGGCCTACGCAATCCCTGCGGGGGCGACGAAGAAGGTCAAGGTCACGGTCACCAAGAAGGGATTGAAGGTGATCCGCAAGAAGCCCACGACCAAGGCGGCCGTCAGCGTCACGGGCTCGTCCAAGAAGGTCAAGATCCGGCGCTGACCGGCCGTGTGGACGGCCTCCGTGGCGATCGCTCGCCACGGAGGCCCGGAGTCGACCACACACGACGGGCAGGGCGGCCCCCATGACTCCACCCCGCCCGTCTGTACCGGCACAACGGAGCTGGGCACGTCGGCGTTACGCGAAACCCGGGGTCGCGTCTATCCGGCGGAGGACGCGGGTGAGGAGACCGGCGGAGGAGGAGCGAGGGGCCCGGGCTCTTGGATCGTTCAAGTCCGATTGGCTACCGTCGGTCCATGCGTGCGATCCGGAGATTCACGGTCCGCCCCGTCCTGCCCGACGCGCTCGCCTCGCTGGGCGAGCTCGCGGCCAACCTGCGCTGGTCCTGGCACCCGCCGACCCAGGCGCTGTTCGAGGCGGTGGACGCCGGGCTCTGGCAGGACGTCGGACACGACCCGCTGCGGCTGCTCGGCGAGGTGGCTGCCGAGCGGTGGGCCGAGCTGGTCGCCGACGAGGACTACGTGCGCCGCGTCGCCGACGTGCGGGCCGACCTGGCGGCGTACCTCGCCGAGGACCGCTGGTACCAGCGCGCCCGCGCCGCCGAGCCGGACCGCACCTGGCCGGAGTCGATCGCCTACTTCTCGCCCGAGTACGGCATCACGGCCGTGCTGCCGCAGTACTCCGGCGGCCTCGGCATCCTCGCCGGCGACCACCTCAAGGCCGCCAGTGACCTCGGCGTGCCTGTCGTCGGCGTCGGTCTGCTCTACCGCCACGGCTACTTCAAGCAGGCGCTCTCCCGCGACGGCTGGCAGCAGGAGAGCTACCCGCTCCTCGACCCCGACGGGCTGCCGCTCTCGCTGTTGCACGAGCAGGACGGCAGCCGGGCCACGATCGCCATCCGGATGCCCGACGGTCCCGACCTGCTCGCGCGGATCTTCGTGGCGTCGGTCGGCCGGGTGCCGCTGCTGCTCCTCGACACCGACGTCGAGGAGAACCCCGAGGCCTACCGACTCGTCACCGACCGGCTCTACGGCGGCAACACCGAGCACCGCCTGCGCCAGGAGCTGCTCCTCGGCGTCGGTGGCGTCCGCGCGCTGCGTGCCTTCTCCCGGATCACCGGCGCGCCCGAGCCGGAGGTCTTCCACACCAACGAGGGCCACGCGGGCTTCCTCGGCGTGGAGCGGATCCGCGAGCTCACCGCCGACGGCGACGGGGGACAGGTGGACTTCGCCACCGCCCTCGAGGCAGGCCGCGCCTCGACCGTGTTCACGACCCACACGCCGGTGCCCGCGGGCATCGACCGCTTCCCGCGCACCCTCGTCGAGCAGTATCTCGGCGAGCACGGTGCCACTCCCGGCGTCCCGGTCGACCAGGTGCTGAGCCTCGGCGCCGAGGACTACGACGGCGGCGACCCCGGCGTCTTCAACATGGCGGTGATGGGCTTCCGGCTCGCGCAGCGCGCCAACGGCGTCTCGCAGCTGCACGGCCAGGTGAGCCGTGGCATGTTCAACGGCCTGTGGCCGGCCTTCGACGAGGCCGAGGTGCCGATCGCCTCGATCACCAACGGCGTGCACGCGCCCACCTGGGTGGCTCCCGAGGTCGTGGCGCTCGCCGAGGCGCAGGGCGCCGACTACCACGGCGACGACGCCACCGCGTTCTGGGCGGCGTTCGACAAGGTGCCCGGCACCGACGTGTGGCGCACCAAGCGACGGCTGCGCGAGCGGCTCGTCGACGATGCCCGGCGCCGGCTGCGCAAGTCGTGGGAGAAGCGCGGTGCCTCGCCGGCCGAGCTGGGCTGGATCGACGACGCCCTCGACCCCGACGTGCTGACGATCGGCTTCGCGCGCCGGGTGCCGTCGTACAAGCGACTGACGCTGATGCTGCGCGATCCCGCGCGGCTCAAGGCGCTGCTGCTGCACCCCGAGCGCCCGGTCCAGCTCGTCGTCGCGGGCAAGGCGCACCCGGCCGACGACGGCGGCAAGCGGCTGATCCAGGAGCTGGTCCGGTTCGCCGACGCCGAGGACGTGCGCCACCGGATCGTCTTCCTGCCCAACTACGACATCGCGCTCGCGCAGCCGCTCTACCCGGGCTGCGACGTGTGGCTCAACAACCCGCTGCGTCCCTACGAGGCCTGCGGCACGTCCGGCATGAAGGCCGCGCTCAACGGCGGGCTCAACCTGTCGATCCTCGACGGCTGGTGGGACGAGTGGTACGAGCCGGAGTTCGGCTGGCCGATCCCGTCCGCCGACGGCCTGGAGGACTACTCGGACAAGCGCGACGACCTGGAGGCCGCGGCCCTCTACGACCTGATCGAGAACGAGGTCGCCCCGCGCTTCTACGACCACGACCACGAGGGCGTGCCGGCCGGCTGGGTGGAGATGCTGCGCCACACCTGGGCGAGCCTGGGACCGAAGGTGCTCGCGACCCGGATGGTCCGCGACTACGTCGAGCAGCTCTACGCCCCCGCGGCGCGCAACGCCCGGGCGCTGGCCGCCGTCGAGAACGGTGCCCGCGACCTCGCCGCGTGGAAGGCCCGGGTCCGGTCCGCGTGGCCCGGGGTCCGGGTCGAGCACGTCGAGGCCGAGGGCATCGGCGACGTCGCCGAGGTCGGCGCGGTCCTCCACGTCCGCTCCTACGTCGCCCTCGGGGAGCTCGCGCCGCACGACGTCGAGGTGCAGCTGGTCCACGGCCGCGTCGACGCCGAGGACGACATCGTCGCCGCGTCCGTCGTACCGCTCGCCCTGGTCGAGTCGTACGACGGCGGCCGGCACCGCTTCGACGGCGAGGTCGCCCTCGGGCACTCGGGCCCGTTCGGCTACACCGTGCGGGTCCTCCCCGCGAACCCGCTCCTCGTCGCGCCCGCCGAGCTGGGGGTCGTCGCCCTCGCCTGACCCGGCGCAGACTGAATCCCGTACGCCGCCGACCCGGCGGAGAGTGAACGAACGCAGTTCAATCTCCGCCGGGTCGGCGCGTTTTCGAGCTCAATCCGGGCCGGGTCGCGCCCCTCTCGGGGCAGCCCGCGCCGCCCGGTGTTTCGGCGCCGTGACTTTTGCCTTACGAGTGCCGACGAGTTGCCTCCGGGCCCTTCCGCTGCGCGCCGTCGAGGTCTATGGTCCAGATCACATCGTGCGCATATCGCACAGGTGTTTCGCACAGTGAAACAAGGATGGGATTCATGACGCTGATCGACATCGAGTTCACGGGCCAGGGCAAGACGTTCCAGGCCGCGCTGCTCGAGGAGTCCGCACCGCAGACGTGCACGGCGATGCAGGCGATGCTGGGCGACTCCGTCACCGGCACGAGCTACCACTCGATCTACTCCGGCCAGGAGTTCTACGTGTACTGCCCGCCGGTCGACCTGCCCCTGGAGAACCACGTGGTGTGGCCCAAGCGCGGCCAGATCGTCTACTACTTCTTCCCCGAGAACATGTACTCCGGCATGCACGTCCACGCGGACCGTGTCCAGGGGGACGGCGCCGAGATCGCGCTCTGGTACGGGCACGGCGACCTGCGGATCGTCACCGAGACCGGCATCCGCGGGAACCTCTTCGCCGAGGTGCTCCCCGAGCAGCTCGACGACTTCTACGCGGCCGGCGACCACATCCTCGCCCACGGTCGCGAGGACATCGTGATCCGGATGGCGGGCTGACGCCATGCCGCGCTACGAGGTCGAGGGCGTCCAGAAGGCGATCCTGCTGCTGCGTGCCCTGGCCCGTGCGGACCGGCCGCTCGGGGCCTCGGACCTCGGCCGCGAGCTCGGCCTCGGGCGGTCGACGGTCTTCCGTCTCCTCTACACGCTCCAGCTCGACGGCATGGTCCGGCAGGACGAGGAGACCAAGAAGTACCGCCTCGGCCCCGACCTCGCCGCTCTCGGCCGGGCCGCCAGTGACGACTTCGACCTGCGGCGCGAGGCGCGACCCGCGATGGAGAAGCTGGCGGCGGCGGTCAACCTGCCGGTCTTCCTCAACGTCCCCGGCGCGGCCGACGTCATCTGCCTCGAGCACGTCGCGAGCCTGAACGTCGTCGAGCTGTACGGCCGCGCCGGCTCGACCCTGCCCTACCACGCGTGCCCGTCGGGCTACGTGCTGCTCGCCTTCGGTCCGCCGGAGCGCCTGGAGCAGGTGCTCGCGGGACCCCTGACCCACCATGCCTCCGCCACGCCGGACGCCGACGCGCTGCGCGCCCTCGTCGAGGAGGTACGCCGCACCGGCGTCGCCTACGGCCGTGACGACCTCGACGAGGGGGTGTCCTCCCTGGCCGTCCCGCTCTTCGACAGCCATGGCCACCCGCTCGCCTCGCTCGGCCTCGCCGGCTTCTCGGTCGCCTTCGACGACCGGCTCGACGAGCTCACGGACCGCCTGCGGGCGGCCGCCGCCCAGATCTCGGACAACCCACACCCAGCAGTTGGCCCCTCACCTGGAGACCCGCAATGAACCGAAGCCGCACCCGCACCCGCCTCCCCGTCGCTCTCGCCGTCGCGTCGCTGCTCGCCCTCGCGACCGCCTGCGGCTCCTCCGACACGAAGCAGGACGAACCCGACCCCTCCGCGGTCGTAGCCGACCTGCGCGACAAGCTGCCGGACGCCGTGAAGAAGTCGAACCAGATCAAGGTGGCCACGTCGATCTACCCGCCCGTCGACTTCTACGAGAAGGACGGCAAGACGCTCACCGGGTTCGACCACGACCTGATGGAGCAGGTCGCGAAGCGGCTCGGCGTCACGATCGACTGGAACGTGATCGACTTCGCCGCCATCATCCCCGGCATCCAGTCCAAGCAGTACGACTTCGCCACCGACCTCAACGACACCGCCGAGCGCGAGGAGATGGTCGACTTCGTCACCCAGTTCCGCGACGGCACCTCGATCCTGGTGGAGAAGGGCAACCCCGAGGGCCTCAGCGACCTGGACAGCCTGTGCGGGAAGACGGTCGCGGTCACCAAGGGCAGCACCCAGGTCGCCCTGGTGAAGACCCAGAACGCGGGCTGCTCCGAGCCGATCGAGATGCTCCAGCTCCCCGACGACCCCGACGCCATGCTGGCGATGCGCAACGGCCGGGCCGACGCCTACCTCGTCAACACGCTGGCCGGCTCCTACGCCGTCAACACCGCGGGCCAGGACGGCTTCGAGGTGCTCGAGGGCGTCTACGACGAGGTCTTCGCCGGACTCGCGTTCCCGAAGTCCTCGACCGAGCTGCGTGACGCGGTCCAGGCCGCGCTGCAGTCGCTCATCGACGACGGCACCTATGCCGAGGTGATGAGCACGTACGGCCTGGACAACAACATGATCGACAAGAGCGTGGTCAATGCCGTCGGCAGTCAGTGACATGACCACGTCGACAGGCACGACGGGTACGCCGCCCGGCGGGCCGGGCGGGGGCGCGGGGGAGGCGGCCGAGGAGATCCGTGCCGTCCCGGTGCGTCACCCGGGACGGATGGTGGCCGGCGCCGTGCTGGTGCTGCTGATCGTCTGGCTGGGGATCACCGTCGCCGGCAACGAGGAGTTCGACTTCGGGGTGATCCCCGACTATCTCTTCGATCCGGTGATCCTCGACGGGGTCCGGCTGACCCTCGTGCTGACCGTCGTGTCCATGGCCTTCGGGCTGGTCATCGGCGTCGTCGCGGCGATCGGCCGGCTCTCGGACAATCCGGTGCTGCGCTGGACCGCCGGCGCGTACATCTGGCTGTTCCGGGGAACCCCGGTCCTGGTCCAGCTCGTGTTCTGGTTCAACATCGGCATCGTCTTCCCGACCCTGGGGATCACGATCCCCTTCACCGACGTCAGCCTCTTCTCGGTCGAGTCGAACACCGTGGTCACGCCGCTCAACGCCGCGATCCTCGGGCTCGGCCTGAACTCCGGTGCCTATATCGCCGAGATCGTGCGCGCCGGCATCACCTCGGTGAGCCGCGGCCAGGTCGAGGCGGCCTCCGCGCTCGGGCTCGAACCGCGCCGGACCATGCGCCGCATCGTCCTGCCGCAGGCGATCCCGGTCGCCGTACCGCCGTTGGGCAACGAGTTCGTCAGCATGCTGAAGTACTCCGCCCTGGCGAGCGTCATCGCGGTCCAGGAGCTCCTCGGCTCGGTCGAGACGATCTACTCGGTCAACCTGCGCACGCTCGAGCTGCTGGTCGTGGCCAGCATCTGGTACCTCGCGCTGACCACGCTGTTCTCGTTCCTGCAGTCCCTGCTGGAGCGGCGCCTCGCCCGCGGGCGCAGCGGCATCGCGACCGTGCGCTCCCGCCGCGCGCGAACGCCGCGGCGTCCCCGGAAGGCGGTCGCATGAGCACCCCCACCGTCGCCAGCGTCCCGGCCGTCTCGGCGCGGGCGATCCGCAAGAGCTACGGCAGCAACGAGGTGCTGCGCGGGATCGACCTCGAGGTCGGCCCCGGCCAGGTCCAGGTCATCGTCGGCCCGTCCGGCAGCGGGAAGTCGACGTTCCTGCGCTGCATCAACCACCTGGAGCGCATCGACAGCGGACGGCTGTACGTCGAGGGCGACCTGGTCGGCTATCGCGAGCACCGCGGCCGGCTTCACGAGCTGCGCCCGCAGGAGGTCGCCCGCCAGCGCGCCCGCACCGGCATGGTGTTCCAGCACTTCAACCTGTTCGCGCACATGACGGTCACCCAGAACGTCATCGAGGCGCCTCGGCACCTGCGCGGGCTCACGAAGCGCGAGGCAGTCGAGCTCGCTCACGACCTGTTGCGTAAGGTCGGTCTCGCCGACAAGGCCGACGCCTACCCGGCCGAGCTGTCCGGCGGCCAGCAGCAACGGGTCGCCATCGCCCGCGCACTGGCGATGGAGCCGCGGTTGATGCTCTTCGACGAACCGACCAGCGCGCTCGACCCCGAGCTCGTCGGCGACGTCCTCGACGTCATGCGCGGTCTCGCCGAGGGCGGCATGACCATGGTCGTGGTCACCCACGAGATGGGATTCGCCCGCGACGTCGGCGATGCGCTCGTCGTGATGGCCGACGGCCAGGTCATCGAGCAGGGCCCGCCGCGCGACGTCCTGGCGAACCCCGCCACCGAGCGCGCAGCCAAGTTCCTCGCCCGGGTCCACTGACCCGGCGCCCCTCCGCACACCCCCTCACACGCTAGGAAGTAGTCCCTCCATGACCACCGCATCCTTCGGTCCGAACACGCTCTCCATCCACGCCGGCGAGGCGACCGATCCGACGACGAACGCGCTGAACACCCCGATCTACCAGACCGCGACCTTCGCCTTCGACAGCGCCGCGGAGAAGGAGGACGCGGTCGACCGGGCGCTGGAGTGGGAGCCCGGCGTCTTCTTCTACAGCCGCACGGGCAACCCCACGACGTACGCGCTGGAGCAGAAGCTCGCGGCGCTGGAGGGCGCCGAGGACGCCGCCGTCGGCGCCTCCGGAATGGCCGCCTGTGCGACGGCACTGCTCGCGGTCCTCGAGACGGGCGACCACTGCATCGCCTCGGCCGACCTGTTCGTCATCACCCGGGTGCTGCTCGACGACGTGCTCAGCGCGCGCGGCATCGAGGTCACCCACGTCGACGTCACCGACCTCGACGCCGTGGCCGCGGCGGTGCGCCCGAACACCAAGGCGCTCTTCATCGAGTCGCTGTCGAACCCGCACATGGACGTCGCCGACCTGCCGTCGCTCGCCGCGCTCTCGCGGGAACATGGCCTGGTCTTCGTGGTCGACAACACCTTCCTCTCGCCGCGGCTGCTGCGTCCACTGGAGCACGGAGCCGACCTCGTGGTGCACTCGGCGACCAAGTGGCTCGGCGGCCACGGCGACGCGGTGGCGGGCGTCGTCGCCGGCCGCAAGAGCCTCGTCGACAAGGTCCGGTTCAACCTCGACGCGCTCGGCGCCGCCGTCAGCCCCTTCAACTCGTGGCTGATCCTGCGCGGGATGCGGACCCTCGGCCTGCGGATGAACGCGAGCAGCACGAACGCCCTCGCCGTGGCGCAGTTCCTCGAGTCCCGGCCCGAGGTCGCCCTGGTCAGCTACCCGGGCCTGCCCTCGCACCCGCACCACGATCTCGCCCGCAAGCTCCTGCCCGACGGCTACGGCGGGATGATGGCGATCCGGCTGCACGGCGACGCCGACACCATGGGCCGGTTCGCCGCGGCGCTCGAGCTCTCCGCGATCGCCGTCAGCCTCGGCGACGTGCACACGCTCGTCTATCCGATGCCGAAGCGGGACAACCTGATCCGCCTCTCCATCGGGTGCGAGGACACCGTGGACCTGATCGCCGACTACGCCCAGGCGCTGGACGCGAGCGCGGGGTGAGCCGATGACCACCTCGCCGCTCGCCGCCATCCCCGCCGACTCCCCCGCCGACACGCCCGCCAGCACTCCGAACGCCGACGAGCTGGCCGTGCTCCGCGAGCTCGCGCGCCGGGTGCTGTGGCTCTCCACGGCGATGGTCGACACGGCCAACCACGACCGGCCGGACCCCTCCGGCCTCAAGGTCGGTGGCCACCAGGCGTCGTCCGCCTCCATCGTCGACATCATGGTCGCGCTGTGGTTCCACGAGCTGACCGCGCTCGACCGGGTCTCGGTCAAGCCGCACGCCTCTCCGGTGCTGCACGCCATCAACTACCTGCTCGGGCACCTCGACCCGTCGTACCTCACCCGGTTGCGGGACAAGGGCGGCCTGCAGAGCTACCCGAGCCGGCTCAAGGACCCCGACCCGGTGGACTTCTCCACCGGCTCGGTCGGGATCGGGGCGACCGCGCCGCTGTGGGCGGCGCTGGCGCACCGCTACCTGCGCTCGCACTCGCCCGCGACACCCCCGGCCGGCCGGTTCATCAGCCTCCTCGGCGACGCCGAGCTCGACGAGGGAGCGGTGTGGGAGGCGATCGCCGACCCCGCCGTGGGCCAGCTCGGCGAGGTGCTCTGGGTCGTCGACCTCAACCGGCAGTCCCTGGACCGCGTGGTGCCGGACATCCAGGCCGAGCGCCTGCGGGGCATGTTCGCCGCGGCCGGGTAGCAGACGATGACGCTCAAGTGGGGACGACGGATCTCGGCGCTGTTCGAGCGGCGCGGCGGCCCCGACCTGCGCGCCCGCCTCGAGGCCATGCCCAACGAGGAGTACCAGCGGCTGCTCCGGGTCCCGCCCGCAGAGCTGGTCGAGCGGGTCACCGGGGCGGACCCGTCGCCGGAGCTGCGCGAGCTCGTGACCGCGCTCGCTCCCGACGAGCTCGCCGCCGCCGTCCGCGACCTCGGCGGCCACGACCTGGGCCTGCTCATCGACGCCTTCGCCCAGGTCGACCCCCACCGGCCCACGGTCGTCTTCGCGTACACGATCAAGGGACGGGGCCTGCCCACCGAGGGCCATCCCGCCAACCACTCCGCGCTGCTCACCCCCGAGCAGATGCGTGCCCTGGCGGCTTCGTGCGGGATCGGCGTCGAGGACCGATGGGCCGCGCCGACGCCGGAGTCGGCGGCAGGGAGACTCGCGCTCGAGCGTGGCCGCGCACTGCGTCGTACGACGCTGGAGGTGGGGGATCCGGCCCCGGTCCCCGTCGAGCTGGGCCGTCCGTTCCGCAAGCCGATCTCGACCCAGGCGGCGCTCGGCCGGATCCTCGCCGATCTCAGCCGCGACGCCCCGGAGACCGCCGCGCGGGTGGTGACGTGCAGCCCCGACGTCGCCTCCTCCACGAACCTCGGCGGCTGGATCAACAAGCGCGGCGTCTGGGCGGCACGCGAGCGCCAGGACTGGTTCTCCGACGACCCCGACCGCCTGCTCCGCTGGGCGGAGGCGGACACCGGTCAGCACATCGAGCTCGGGATCGCGGAGGTCAACCTGGTCTGCCTGGCCGCCGAGCTCGGCACGACCTGGAGCCGGTGGGGCCGGCCATTGATCCCGATCGCGACGCTCTACGACCCGTTCGTCGCGCGGGCCCTGGAGCCGTGGTCGTACGGCATCTACTCCGGCGGCCAGTCGATCCTGGTCGGCACCCCCTCCGGCGTGACGCTCGCCCCGGAGGGCGGCGCACACCAGTCGATCACCACCCCGTCGATCGGGCTCGAGCAGCCGGGATGCGTCGCGTGGGAGCCGGCGTTCCCGCAGGACCTCGAGTGGTGCCTGCTGCACGCCATGGGACGGATCGGCCGTCCGGACGGGACATCGTCGTACTTCCGGCTGTCGACGCGGCCGCTCGACCCCGCCCTGGCAGGGCTCCCCGAGGAGCCGGCGCTGCTCGCCCGGCGGCGGCGCCAGGTGATCGCGGGCGGCTACCGGATCGGTTCCCCGCATGCGGACGGCGACGAGGTCACCCTGGTCGGAGTCGGCGCGATCATGCCCGAGGTCATCGACGCCGCCCGGACGCTCGAGCGGCTCGGCCGGCGCGCCGGGGTGATCTGCCTGACCAGCCCCGACCTCGTCTTCCGCGCGTTCCAGGAGGGGCCGGACAGCGGCATCCTCGGGGAGCTGCTGCCGGCAGCCCACCCGGCTCCGCTGGTGACCGTGCTCGACGGGCACCCGCACACCCTCGCCTTCCTCGCGGGTGTGCGCGGCGACCGCACGCGCAACCTCGGGGTGGTCGACTTCGGCCAGTCCTCCGCGCTCGCCGAGGCCCAGGCGCTCCACGGCATCGACGCGCACGCGATCGTGGACGCGGCGTTGACCCTGGTCGGGGCCTGAGGCAGCGCCCGGCGATCAGCCCGCAGCCCGCTCCGACTCCTGCATGACCACCACGCTGCGCGCACCGATGCTCAGCCGGGCCCCGACGGTCACCTCGGTGCCGTCGGGCAGGCCCGGATCGGTCGAGAGGACGACGGAGCCGGAGTGCACCCAGTCGTTCTCGGGCAGGTGCACCTCGACCGGGTCGGCTCCGGCGTGGAACCAGATCAGGAAGGACGTGTCGATCTGCTGCTCGCCGCGTGGGCCGGGCTCGCGCAGGGGCTTGCCCGACACGAACATCCCGATCGTCCGCAGCCCGGAGTCGTGCCAGTCGTCGTCGGTCATCTCGCGACCCGACGGGTGCAGCCAGGCGAGGTCCTTGGGCCCGCCGACGATGGCGGGCCGGCCCTCGAACCAGTGCCGCTGCCGCAGTGCGTGGTGCTCGCGCCGCAGCCGCAGCGCCGCCCGGGTCACCTCGTACACGTCGAGCCAGGCGCCGGGCTCGCCGTCGGCTCGCCAGTCGACCCACGAGATCTCGTTGTCCTGGCAGTAGGCGTTGTTGTTGCCCCGCTGGGTGCGTCCCCGCTCGTCGCCGGCGGTGAGCATGGGCACGCCGTTGGACAGGCACAGCGTCGCCATCAGGTTGGCCGCCTGCCGCCGGCGCAGCGCCAGCACGGCCGCGTCGTCGGTCTCGCCCTCGACGCCGTGGTTCCAGGACCGGTTGTTGTCGGTGCCGTCGCGGTTGTCCTCGCCGTTGTCGTCGTTGTGCTTGTGGTCGTAGGACACCAGGTCGCGGACCGTGAACCCGTCGTGGGCGGTGACGAAGTTGACCGAGTTGTAGGCCGAGCGGCCGTCGTCGGCGTAGAGGTCCGAGGAGCCGGCGAGCCGGGTCGCGACGGCGTGGAGGCCGTCGGAGCGGCCGCGCCAGTAGTCGCGGATCGTGTCGCGGTACTGGTCGTTCCACTCCACCCAGGGCGGAGGCATGCCGCCGACGAGGTAGCCGTCCATCGAGACGTCCCACGGCTCGGCGATCAGCTTCACGTGGCGCAGCACGGGGTCCTGGCCGATCGCGATGAGCAGCTTGGACGCCATGTCGACGGGGATGCCTTCGGGACCGGCGGTGCGGGTCAGCGCGGACATCAGGTCGAACCGGAACCCGTCGACGTGCATCTCGGTGACCCAGTACCGCAGCGAGTCGAGGATCAGCCGCAGCGCCAACGGGTCCTCGGAGTTCACCGTGTTGCCGCAGCCGGTCACGTCCCAGTACGTGTCGTCGTACCCGTCCGCCGACGGCACCCGGCGGTAGAAGCCACGGTCGTCCAGCCCCCGGAAGGAGTACGTCGGCCCGTCGGCCCCGGCCTCCGCGGTGTGGTTGTAGACGACGTCGAGGATCACCTCGATGCCGGCGGCGTGCAGGGAGCGCACCATCTGCTTGAACTCGGTGACCTGACCGCCCCGGTCGCCCGCCGAGGAGTACGACGCGTCGGGGGCGAAGTAGCTGATCGGGTTGTAGCCCCAGTAGTTCACGGTCCCGCGCTCCAGCAGGGCGGGCTCCGAGAAGAACTGCTGCACGGGGAGCAGCTCCACGGCGGTGATCCCGAGGTCCTGGAGATACTCCGTCACGACCGGGTGCCCTAGCCCGGCGTACGTGCCCCGGAGCTCCTCGGGGATCCGGTCGTGCAGCTTCGTGTAGCCCTTGACGTGCAGCTCATAGATCACGGTGTCGCGCCAGCGCCGTCGCATCGGGGCGTCGTCGCCCCAGTCGAAGGCCGGGTCGACGACCACGCTCTGCGCCGCGCCCTCGATACCGGCGACCGCGAGGCCGTACGGGTCGAGCAGCAGCGTGTCCGGGTCGAAGCGCAGCCCCTCGTCGGGCTCCCACGGGCCCTCGACCCGGAAGCCGTAGCGGGTGCCGGGGGAGACGTCCGGCACCGCGCCGTGCCAGATGCCGAGCGACTGCTCGGTGAGAGGGAGCCGCCGCTCGCCGTCGCCGGCCTCGTCGTCGTACAGGCACAGCCACACGCCGGTGGCCGCGGGGGAGTGGACCGCGAAGTTGGTCGACTCCGGCGACCAGCTGGCGCCCAGGGGCCAGTTGCGGCCGGGCCACAGCGGGGCCTGCTCTCCGAGGGTGCGCCAGAGGCCGGGGGTCACCCGGCCCATTGTGCCCAAGCGTGTCGACACGCCCAGGGCGCGCCCAGCTGGCGGGTTCAGGTGACCGCGCGGTCCGGACGCGGCAGAATGCGGGTCGGGGGTCCAGGGCCACAGGGCCGGAGCCGATGACGAGAGGGAGCAGATGACTGCGGAGTTCGTGCGCCTGGAGGTTGCCGACGGGGTCGGGACGATCCGGCTCGACCGGGCCAAGGCGATGAACGCGATCAGCATCCAGGTCCAAGACGAGCTCACGCTCGCCGCGGCCGAGGCCACCGACCGGAGCGACGTCCGCGCCGTCGTCGTCTGGGGCGGGGAGAAGGTGTTCGCCGCCGGCAACGACGTCAAGGAGATGGCCGACATGTCCTACCCGGACATGGTCGACCGCGTGGAGAGGCTGCAGGACGCCGTCAACTCGATCGCCCGGATCCCGAAGCCGGTCGTCGCCGCCGTCAACGGATACGCCCTCGGCGGCGGCTGCGAGCTGGCGCTGGCGGCCGACGTCCGCATCGCTGCCGACAACGCCGTGCTCGGCCAGCCGGAGGTCCTGCTCGGCATCATCCCCGGCGCCGGCGGCACCCAGCGGCTGCCGCGCCTGGTCGGGCCCAGCAAGGCCAAGGACCTGCTCTACACCGGCCGCTTCGTGAAGGCCGAGGAGGCGCTCGCGATCGGCCTGGTCGATCGCATCGTCCCCGCCGCCGACGTGTACGCCGAGGCGCTCGCCTGGGCGTCGAGGTTCGCCACCGCGGCGCCGTACGCCCTGCGTGCCATCAAGGAGTCGGTGGACCGCGGCCTGGCGGCGGACCTCGAGACCGGCCTCCAGATCGAGCGGCACAGCTTCGCGGCGATCTTCGCCACCCAGGACAGCCGGACCGGCATGCAGTCCTTCATCGAGAACGGGCCGGGCAAGGCCACCTTCGAAGGGCGGTGAGCGGCGTTGAGCTCCAGCGACGACAGGTCCACGGCGGCCGATGAGGCCGCCGCCGACCGGCCGACGGCGGCCCGGCCGAGTCGGTCGCTGACCGTGGCGCGGGTGCGGGACAACATCGCCCGGTTGGTGTGGATCGTCTGCATGGCCCTGGCCCTGGTCCTGGCCGTCGCGGCATTCACCTACGCGCTCGAGGCCAATCAGGACAACGGGCTGGTCAAGCTCGTCCGCGACCTCGCCGACATCTTCGACCTGGGCTTCTTCGACCTCGACAACCCGGTCAAGGCGTTCGAGGGCAAGAACGCCGTGGTGAAGACCGCTCTGTTCAACTACGGCCTCGCCTCGGTCGTCTATCTGGTCATCGGGCGGGTGCTCGAGCGGATCGTGCGCCCGTGACGGTGCCGTGACGGGGCCGTGATCGACGCCACGTGGACGAGGTACCCGTCCGCGGTGACCGGACGGTAGCCTGCGAGACGCTGTCCTCAGCGGACCACAGGTTGTTCCCTGCCCGGCCAACGCGGTAGGGCTCACGTGCACAGGAAGGGGCCGGTCCGGCCACACCATGACTCTCTCCAACATTGTCGTTCTTGTGAAGTACGTCCCCGACGCCACGGGCGACCGGAAGTTCGAGGCGGACAACACCGTCGACCGCGTCGGCGTCGACGGGCTCCTCTCGGAGCTCGACGAGTACGCCGTCGAGCAGGCCCTGCAGATCAAGGAGAAGCGCGCCGACGAGGAGATCACCGTCACCGCGCTGACCGTCGGCCCGGCCGAGGCCGAGGCCGCCGTCCGCAAGGCGCTGCAGATGGGTGCCGACAAGGCCGTCCACGTGCAGGACGACGCGATCGCCGGCTCCGACGCCGTCGCGACCTCGCTGGTTCTCGCCAAGGCGATCGAGAAGATCGGCGTCCCGGAGCTCGTCGTCGGTGGCCTCGCGTCGACCGACGGTGGCCTGAGCGTCGTCCCGGCGATGCTCGCCGAGCGCCTCGGCCTGCCGCAGGTCACCCTCGCCGCGGTCGTCGAGACCCAGGGTGACCAGGTCCGGATCAAGCGTGACGGCGACACCGCCACCGAGGTCGTCGGCGGCACCCTGCCGCTCGTCCTCTCGGTCACCGACCAGTCCGGCGAGGCCCGCTACCCCTCCTTCAAGGGCATCATGGCCGCGAAGAAGAAGCCGCTGGAGGCGCTGACCCTCGCCGACATCGGCGTGGACGCCTCCGAGGTCGGCCTCGCCGCCGCCTGGACGAAGGTCGACAACGTGACCGCCCGCCCGCCGCGGACCGCCGGCGAGATCGTCAAGGACGAGGACGGATCGGGCGCCACGGCGCTGGTCGAGTTCCTCGCGTCGAAGAAGTTCATCTGAGGAGCCTGAGCCATGTCTGAAGTTCTCGTTCTGGTCGACCACGTCGACGGCGCGGTCCGCAAGCCCACCTACGAGCTGCTCGCGATCGCGAAGCGCATCGGTTCCCCGTCGGCCGTCTTCATCGGCGGTGCCGACAAGGCCGACGCCGTGGCCGAGGCCGTCAAGGGCTACGGCGCCGACAAGGTCTACGTCGTCGACGACGCCGAGATCAAGGGCTACCTCGTGGCCCCCAAGGCCGAGGTGCTGCAGCAGCTCGCCGAGAAGTCCTCTCCGGCCGCGATCCTGATCCCGGCCTCCGCCGAGGGCAAGGAGATCGCCGGCCGTCTCGCGATCAAGCTCTCCTCGGGCCTGATCACCGACGCCGTCGACGTCCAGGTGAACGGTGACGAGATCGTCACCACCCAGTCGGTCTTCGCCGGCAACTTCACCGTCGACGCCAAGGTCGTCAAGGGCACGCCGATCATCGCGGTCAAGCCCAACGCCGCCGCCCCCGAGCAGGGTGACGGCGCCGGTGCGGTCGAGCAGTTCGCCGCCGCGATCTCCGACGCCGCCAAGACCGCCCAGATCGTCGCCGCGCAGCCCCGTCAGGCCACCGGCCGCCCCGAGCTCACCGAGGCCGCCATCGTGGTCTCCGGCGGTCGTGGCACCGGCGGTGACTTCACCGCGGTCGAGGGTCTCGCCGACGCGCTCGGTGCCGCCGTCGGCGCCTCGCGTGCCGCCGTCGACTCCGGCTGGAAGCCGCACACCTTCCAGGTCGGCCAGACCGGCAAGGTCGTCTCGCCCCAGCTGTACGTCGCCAACGGCATCTCCGGCGCCATCCAGCACCGGGCCGGCATGCAGACCTCGAAGACCATCGTGGCCGTCAACAAGGACGAGGAGGCCCCGATCTTCGAGCTCGTCGACTTCGGTGTCGTGGGCGACCTCCACGCCGTCCTCCCGGCCGTGACCGCCGAGATCAACAAGCGCAAGGGCTGAGCTGCTCGCTCACCCACCCGCGGGACGTCGTACTCCGGTACGGCGTCCCGCGGCTTTTCCGGCGGGTGGGCGGGGACGCTGTAACTACCTGTAGTTGATGCTGCCTTACCTGTAGACCGGTGCGGTGGTGGCAACAACAGATAGTTACAGCCGGGGCGGGGGCCGGGCAAAGGGCACCCCTTGGGCGATTAGATGCAGTGACTTAGTGTTCTTTCTGTGAAGTCCCTCGCCACCGCTGTCCTGTTGCTGGCCACCCTCCTCGTCGCCCCGACGACGGCCGCCGCGGACGACCCCTGGCTGCCGACGGCCGGTCCGGTCTTCAACAACCCGATGGGTGGGGTCAAGGCGCGCACGAAGGTCGTCCGGCAGGTCCACCGGGCGATCCGGCACACCCCGCCGGGCGCCACCATCCGGATCGCGACCTACAACATCGACCGCCGCGACACCGCCCGCCTCCTGCTCAAGGCCCACCGCCGCGGCGTTCAGGTCCAGGTCGTCGTCAACGACAACATCGTCGGGAAGGTGATCCGTGGGCTCCGGGCCGAGCTCGGCGGGAACCGCAAGGCCGGCAGCTTCCTCTACGTGTGCACGGCCTCCTGCCGCAGCGGCTCACCCGCCGGCAACCTGCACCTGAAGGTCTACTCGTTCAGCCAGACCGGCGCGGCGCGATCGGTCGTCATCAGCAGCTCCAGCAACCTCGGGTACGGCGCCGCGGCCGGCCAGTGGAACGACGCCTTCACGGTGTACGGCGACGACGCGCTCTTCGACGCCTGGACGACGCTCTTCCAGCAGCTCAAGCGCGACAAGGTCGCGAACCCGCGGCACCTGGAGTACCGCGGCGAGCTCGTCGGGGTCGACTTCCAGCGGCTCCGAGGCGCGCAGCGCAGCCAGGTTCTGCTCCGCGGGAAGGGGACCGCGGACCCCCAGCTGAAGCGGCTGCGCCAGGTCGAGTGCGCGGCGCCGGGCGGCTTCGGAGACGGCCAGGGGCACACGCTGGTCCGGGTCAACATGTACGCCTGGTACGCCGGGCGCGGCGAGGCGCTCGCGCGGGAGCTGGCGTCGATGCGGGCCGAGGGCTGCGACATCGCCGTGGTCGGCTCCGTGGTCAGCGGGCCGGTCGTGCGCATCCTCCAGAAGGCGGGGATCCCGGTCCGGATCGCCGACTGGGACTGGGGCGAGAAGCTGTCCACCGCCGGCGACGACATCGTGTTCGGGTCGCGCTGCTACTCGCACCTGAAGTACGTCACGGTGAACGGCACCTTCCGGGGCGCCGCCGGCCAGGTGGTCTGGACCGGGTCGGAGAACTGGTCGCCGCCGGGCCGCAGCAGCGACGAGGTCACCTTCGAGATCCGGGACCCGGCCGTGGTCGCGGCGTACGACACGCAGTGGCAGAAGATGTACGCCAGCAACCGGATCACGCACCGGCCCGGCGTCCAGCCCCGGAGCCGCCCCTGCGCCTGACCTGGCGCGGTCCCTATCCTGGGACCATGACTGCCGAGGTCGAGGTCCGCGAGGTCGCCCAGCGCGCCCGGGTCGCCAGCCGCGCGCTGGCGCTCGCCACCCGCGCCCAGAAGGACGCCACCCTGCACGCGATGGCCGACGCCCTGCTCGCGCGCGCCGACGAGATCCTCGCCGGCAACGCCGAGGACGTCGCCCGGGCCGAGACGGACGGCACCCCGCCCAACATCATCGACCGGCTGCGGCTGACGACCGAGCGGCTCGAGGGCATGGCCCAGGGCCTGCGCGAGGTCGCCGGTCTCGCCGATCCGGTCGGTGAGGTGGTGCGGGGCAGCGTGCTGGCCAACGGGCTGGAGCTGCGTCAGGTGCGGGTCCCGTTCGGGGTGGTCGGGATGATCTACGAGGCCCGGCCCAATGTGACGGCCGACGCCGCCGGGATCTGCCTCAAGTCCGGCAACGCCGTCCTGCTGCGCGGCAGCTCGTCCGCGCGCTCCAGCAACGCCGCCATCGTCGCGGTGCTCCGGGACGCCGTCGCCGCGTCCGGCCTCGAGGCCGACGTCGTCCAGCTCGTCCCCGGCGACACGCACGACAGCGTCAAGGCGCTGATGCGCGCCCGCGGCCAGGTCGACGTGCTGATCCCGCGTGGGGGAGCGGGCCTGATCCAGTCGGTCGTCGACGAGTCCACGGTCCCCGTCATCGAGACCGGGGTCGGCAACTGCCACGTGTACGTCGACCGCGCGGCCGACCTCGACAAGGCGCTCGCGATCGTGGTCAACGCCAAGACCCATCGCAGCAGCGTGTGCAACGCCGCCGAGTCGCTCCTGGTGCACGCCGACGTCGCCGACGCGTTCCTGCCGCGGGTGGTCGCGGCGCTGCAGGGCGAGGGCGTCACGATCCACGGTGACGACGCCTTCGGCGGCCACGACGGCGTGCTGCCGGCCACTGACGAGGACTGGGCGCAGGAGTACCTCTCGCTCGACATCGCCGCGCGCGTCGTACCCGACCTGGACACGGCACTGGAGCACATCCGGACCTGGTCGAGCGGTCACTCCGACGCCATCGTGACCGAGGACCTGGCCGCGTCGCGGCGGTTCGTCGCCGAGGTCGACTCGGCCGCGGTGCTCGTCAACGCCTCCACCCGGTTCACCGACGGCGGCGAGTTCGGGTTCGGTGCCGAGATCGGCATCAGCACGCAGAAGCTGCACGCCCGCGGCCCGATGGGCCTGCCCGAGATGACCTCCACCAAGTACGTCGTCATCGGCGACGGTCACGTGCGCTAGCGGCATCGCACCCGTTCCTCCCCGTTCACCTCCCGATACCCGGATCCGCGAGGGTCCCGCGATAGGTTGCGCCCATGGCAGGCTCCCCGGACCGGATCTACGCCGATCCGTCCGACGAACGGCTCTTCACCGGAGCCACGATCATCACGTTCGTCCGCACCGTCATCACGATCGCCATCGCGGTGTGGGCGGCGTACGACGAGAGCCTGACCTGGATCGTCATCGGCCTGGTGACCTACTGGGTCGGTGACAGCATCGACGGCGAGTGGGCGCGCTGGCGCGACTGTGAGACCCGGATGGGCGCGGTCATCGACATGATGTGCGACCGGCTCAGCTGCGGCGTCCTGTACGTCGGCCTGATCTGGCTTCAGCCGGGTGGCTGGATCAGCGAGGAGCCGATGACGTGGATCGGGATCCCCATCGCGATCTACCTCTTCGAGTTCATGGTCATCGACATGTATCTCTCGCTCGCCTTCCTCGCCTGGCCGATCCGCAGCCCCAACTACTTCCACGTGATCGACCGGCGGATCTACCTGTGGAACTGGTCGCGCGTCGGCAAGGCCGCCAACTCGGGCGCGTTCGCCGTCATCCTCCTGGTGAGCGGCTGGGTGTGGCTCGGGACCGTGATCGCGGTCGGGCTGCTGGTGCTCAAGTGCGTCTCGCTGCGCTGGCTGCTGCAGCTCGGGATGCCCGTGCCGACGCGTGAGGCCCCGCCGGCATGATCCTGTGGCTGACGACGTTCGCCTTCAGCATCGCGTCCGCCCTGCTCCCGTTCCTGCCCATCGAGGTCTACATCCTCGGCGCCGGCGCCGCCGAGGCGGGCACGGCGGCCGCGATCTCCCTCGGCGTCGCCGCCGGCGCGGGCGCCACCATCGGCAAGATCGTCTGGTACGAGCTCGCCCGTCGCGGTGCCGAGTCCGCCTGGGCGCAGAAGAAGCTCGCCAAGCCGAAGGTGAAGGCGTCGTACGAGAAGTGGGTCGCGCGGATGCAGGGCCGACCCTGGTACGCCGCCGGGATCATGTTCGTCGCCGCCTCGGCCGGGATCCCGCCGCTCCTCGCGATGGCCGCGGTCGGGGGCCTGCTCAAGATGCCGATGTGGGTGTTCATCCCGACCGTCTTCCTCGGCCGCACCCTGCGCTTCACGCTGCTCTTCCTCGGCGTCGACTTCGCGGTCCACTGAGTCAGGCTGAGCCGAGGCGGGGATCCGGGCGCACGTTGGATACGATGCCGCCATGCTCAGCCAGATCAGCCAGACCGCACTCGCCGCCGCCCGCGCCGCGGAGGAGCACGGCGAGTCTGCCGCCGTGAACCCGTGGCTCATCGGTGCCGGTGTGCTGGCCTTCCTCCTCTTCCTGCTGCTCGGCCTGGTGTGGTTCGGCGGCGGCCGCGATCACAGCTGAGTCCGGAGCAGACAGTCGTGGGCCGGTGACGGAAGCGCAGCGCCGTACCCGGATCGGGGTGATGGGCGGAACCTTCGACCCCATCCACCACGGCCACCTCGTCGCGGCCTCGGAGGTCCAGGGCTGGTTCGACCTCGACGAGGTCGTGTTCGTGCCGACCGGCCAGCCCTGGCAGAAGGTGGACCGGAAGGTCTCGCCCGCCGAGCATCGTTACCTGATGACGGTCATCGCGACCGCCGCCAACCCGAGGTTCACGGTCAGCCGGGTCGACATCGACCGCGCCGGGCCGACGTACACCGGGGACACGCTGCGGGACCTGCGCGCCGAGCGTCCCGACGCGGATCTCTACTTCATCACCGGTGCCGACGCGCTGACCGACATCTTCAGCTGGCGCGACGCCGACGAGCTCTTCGAGCTCGCCCACTTCGTCGGCTGCACCCGGCCGGGGGCGGAGATGGACCCGGCCACCCTGGCCCGGATCCCGCACGACCGGGTCACCATGGTCGAGATCCCCGCCCTGGCGATCTCGTCCACCGACTGCCGTGAACGAGAGCGAGCCGGCCAGCCGGTCTGGTACCTCGTCCCCGACGGCGTCGTCCAGTACATCACCAAGCACGGCCTCTACGCGGCCGCATCCGGAACGGAAACCCCATGACCGCCACCGACCACGCCGTCCGGCTCGTCCACGCCGCCGCCCTCGCGGCAGCCGACAAGCTGGCGACCGACCAGCTGGCCTTCGACGTCAGCGAGCAGCTCGCCATCACCGACGCCTTCCTGCTTGCCACGGGCGCCAACGACCGCCAGGTCCGCGCCATCGTCGAGGAGGTCGAGGACAAGCTGCGCGAGCTCGACGCCAAGCCGATCCGCCGGGAGGGTCACCGCGACGGCCGCTGGGTGCTCCTGGACTACGGCGACGTCGTGATCCACGTCCAGCATGCCGAGGAGCGCGAGTACTACGCCCTGGAGCGACTCTGGCGCGACTGCCCGACCATCGACCTCCCCGCGGCCATCCACGGGCCGGTCCCGCCCCCGGCCGAGGAGTGAGCGGCCGAGTGGGTCGCCGCATCGTCCTGCTCCGGCACGGGCGGACGGCCTGGAACGCCGAGCGCCGCATCCAGGGCCAGCTGGACGTCGAGCTCGACGCCACCGGCGTGGAGCAGGCACAGGCCGTCGCGCCGCTCGTCGCCGCCCTCGACCCGGCACTCGTGTGGTCCAGCGACCTCGCCCGGGCCCGGCTGACCGCCGAGACGGTCGCGAAGGAGGCCGGCCTCGAGCCGTCGTACGACGAGCGGCTGCGGGAGTTCCGCCTGGGCGACTACCAGGGCCTCACCCATGCCGAGCTCGAGGCCCGGGACCCGGCGGCGTTCGCGCTGTTCCAACGCGGCGAGTGGGACGCCATCCCCGGCGCCGAGACCACACGCGAGGTGGCGGACCGCTTCGTCGCCGCGGTCACCGACCTGGCCGCCGCCCTCGGCCCCGGCGAGACCGGCGTCGCCGTCTCCCACGGCGCCGCGACCCGGGCCGGTCTGGTCGCCTTCCTCGGCTGGCCCCTCGAACTCGCCCACGACCTGCGCGCCCTCGGCAACTGCGCCCGCGTCGTCCTGGAGGAGCGCTCGACGGGCGCCTGGGCGATCGCCGCCTACAACCTGTGAGGCACCCCGATTTCACCTCGCCGGGGTCCGTTGGCTAGTATTCCGGTCGTTGCTTCGGCCTCCGGGCGGAAGTGATGGCCCCGGGGGTGTGGCGCAGCTGGTAGCGCACCTGCATGGCATGCAGGGGGTCAGGGGTTCGAGTCCCCTCACCTCCACCGAAGGCATCAGCGACAGAAGGCCGGATCCGACAGGATCCGGCCTTCTGCCGTTGGCGGGGCAACGGTCCGGCGGTGGAGCCGCGTTCGAGCGACAACCGCGGTCGATGGTGTCGAGGCTCGCCTGGAAGAGGAATCCGCCGTGACGCGCTCATTTGTAAGACGGACACGCCTTTCCGATGCTCAAATGCAAGTATGCTCTTCTCGAATGAGAGCAGATGACAAGAACGCAGGAGGTGCGACATCCACACGACGATCTTCGCCAACGCCACGATCCTTGATCCCGTAGCAGGGGAGCTGATCCCGGACCGGTCCGTGGTGATCGAGGGCGGCTGGATCACCGACATCGATTCGTCTCGGCCCCCCGTCCCGGAGGGCGCGACGGTGATCGACGTCCAGGGGAAGACGCTCATGCCGGGGCTGATCGACTGCCACACCCATCCGGCGGTCGTGGACATGGACGTCACGGGGATGGCGGAATGGTCGCCGACCTACGTGGCCGCCCGGGCGGCGCGTGCCCTCGATGGCATGCTCAGGCGCGGCTTCACCAGCATCCGCGATGTGGGCGGCGGTGAGCTCGGCCTCGCGCGCGCGGTCGAGGAGGGGTACTTCCCGGGGCCGCGCATCTTCTACGGCGGGAAGCAGCTGACCCAGACCGGTGGTGCGGGGGACTGGCGGTCGCCGTCCCGGCAGGTCTACGACGCCAACTACCACACCCCGGCCATCGGCGTGATCTGCGACGGCGTGAGCGAGGTGCGACGCGCTGTCCGCGAGGAGGTGCGCCGCGGTGCGCACCACGTCAAGGCCTACCTGAGTGGCGCCGTCGACTCACCCTCCGACCGCGTCGACTCGACGCAGTTCTCGCTGGAGGAGTTGCGTGCCATGGTCGAGGAGGCCACTGCCGCCAACATCTACGTCGCGGGCCACGCCTATACCTCCAGGGCCATCAACCGCGGTCTCGAGTGTGGTGTGCGCACCATTGAGCACGGCAACCTGATGGACGAGAGCAGCATCCCGCTGTTCCATGAGCACGGCGCGTTCTACGTCCCGACGATGGTCACCTACCACGCGCTGGCGCGGGCGGGGGAGCAGGGACACCTGCACGGTGAGGTCGGGGCCAAGCTCGAGGACGTGCTCGACCGCGCCATCGGAGCGCTGGAGCTCGCGCACCGTTCGGACCTCAAGATCGCCTACGGCACCGACCTGTTCGCCGACATGCACGACCAACAGCTCGAGGAGTTCGTGCTGCGCTCGGAGGTTCAGCCGGCGGCAGCCATCCTCCGCTCCGCGACCGTCGTCGGGGCCGAGCTGCTGGGCCGCAGCGGAGAGCTGGGCGTGGTCGCCCCGGGTGCCCGGGCCGACCTCCTGGTCGTCGACGGCGACCCGCTCTCCGACATCCGGGTGCTCACCCGACCGCAGGAGAACCTGAAGGTCATCATGAAAGACGGCGGGACGATCAAGAACGAGCTCTGAGTGCCGGGTGCGCCACAGGCGCCGAGCCGTCGTTCGACAGCTCGGCGCCTGCGCGTGCTGGTGGTCCTACCGGGCTGCGGCGACGACGTCGCGAGCCGTCGCCAGGGCTGCCTGGAGCGGCGTCGTCCCCTCCGCCCGGCTGCGGAGGATGAGCTGGGTCACCCGCTCGCCGATCCGCGCGATCGCCTCGGTGGTTCTTGCTTCGTCCCAGCCCTCCCGCATCGCCTGGACGTGGATGACGCCGCCGCCGTTGGCGACGAAGTCGGGGACGTAGAGGATCCCCCGGGCATCGAGCTCGTCGGCGCATCGGTCGTCCTCAAGGGTGTCGTTCGCGCCGCCGGCGACGATGCGCACCGGCAGGGTCGCGATGTTGTCGTGGGTGATCACCCGGGCGGTGGCGCAGGGGGCGAAGACGTCGGCCGGGGTACTGACGACCCGGTCCGGAGCGATGGTCGCGGCGCCGAGCCGCTGCGCGAGCGAGGTTGCCCGCGCCGCGTCGACGTCGCTCACCGTCACGTGGGCGCCGGCCTCGGTCAGCAGCTCCGCGAGGCGCCCGCCCACGTGGCCCACGCCCTGCACCAGGACCCGGACGCCCGCGACACCGTCGGCGCCGAGGTGCTGCCCGGCGGCGGCGACGATCGAGTGGTAGACACCGAGCGCGGTCCACGGCGAGGGGTCGACGTCGGTGCAGGACACCTCCGTCCCGGCCGAGCCGACCGTCTGCAGGTCGTGGGGGCTGGTGCCCATGTCGACGCCGGGGACATAGGTGCCGCCGAGCCGGGCGATGAACCTGCCGAACTGCTCGAAGAGCGCGTCCCGGCCGCGTGGGGGCGTGCCGTCGTGCAGGACCACGGACTTCGCCCCGCCGAACGGGACGCCCGCCATCGCGTTCTTCAAGGTCATGGCGGACGCCAGGCGCTGCGCCTCCTCGGCGGCGGCCCACATGTCGCGGTAGGGCCGATACCGGATGCCGCCGAGGCCGGGGCCGAGCGTCGTGTCGTCGATCGCGATCACGGCACGGAGGCCGGTGGAGGTGTCCCGGCAGGTCACGAGCTGCTCGCTGGTCTCGAGTGTCAACGGCGGGTGGTCGCTCACGGGGGGTCCTTTCACGAGAGAGGTCGAAGGGGAGGAGAGCCGATCCCGCGAATCTCACGGAATTGCATCCGTAAGGAGAGTAGGGGAATGGCTGAGCGGATGTAAATCAGATCAACCTGTTGACTGTCGTCCGCCAATATGGAAGCGTCTGGCGCCATGCAGTTGACAGTCCCTGCATGACAGCGACCTTCTTCGTGACGCCTGAGGAGCACCACCGATGAACGACCCCGCCACCCACTTCGCGACCGCCGCGAGCGGCACCCCGACGGGAACCGGCCGCTACGTCGATCGCACCGCGATCACGCCGGTCGAGATCCTCCCGGGGCTGTCCTTCCAGCCGGTCCTCGGCACCGACACCCTGCTGAACTTCGTCACCTACGCGCCGCACTCCGAGGCCCCGCTCCACACGCACGAGGAGGAGCAGGTGGTGCTGGTGCTCGAGGGAGAGCTGCACTTCCAGCTCAACGAGCACACTCGCGTCATGCGCCCCGGCGATGTCGCCGTCGTCCCGGCGTGGGTGCCTCACGGCGCGCACACGCTCGACGTCCCCTGCGTCCAGGTCGACTTCTTCAACCCGCCGCGGCAGACCCTGGTCGCGCAGGCCGACGCGGCGATCGCCGCGTCCTCCCAGCTGTGCGGCTAGGGCTCGACGGCCGGTGCGCCCTGGTCACCGGCGGCACCAAGGGCATCGGCTTCGCGGTCGCCCAGGAGCTCCTGCAGGAGGGCGCCCACGTCACCATCTGCGCCCGCACCGCCGGCGATCTCGATGACGCCGTCGACCGCCTTGCCCGGATCGGTGGCGGGCGCGTGCGGGCCGGAGCCTGCGACGTGACCGACCCGGCCCAGGTGCGCACACTCGTGGCGGAGGCGGCAGCGGCGTACGGCGGCCTCGACATCGTGGTCAACAACGCCGGCGGAGCGACCCCCGGGTCCTTCGCCGAGCTCACCAACGAGCAGTGGCAGCGCGACATCGAGATCAAGCTGTTCGCCCAGATCAACGTGACTCGCGAGGCAATTCCACGCCTGCGGGAGTCACGCGCGGCCCGGGTGGTCAACATCGGCGCGGTGTACGCCCGCAATCCCGACGCCTCCTTCCTGGCGAGCTCGGTGACGCGGGCGGCCTGCCACAACCTGACCAAGGTGCTCGCGCAGGAGTACGGTCCGCACGGCATCCTGGTGAACGCGGTGAACGTCGGGCTCATCTCGACGCCCCAGTGGGACTCGCTGTGGCAGCGCAAGGCACCCGGCACCGACCGCGACGAGTTCCTCGGGCAGCTGGCCCAGGACCAGATCCCCCTGGGCCGGTTCGGCACCGCGGCCGAGGTCGCGGGCATGGTCGCCTTCCTCGCGGGGGACCGGGCCTCCTACATCACGGGCGCGACGATCGACGTCGCCGGCGGGATGGGGCGGTCGGCGTGAGATCGGCGCGCAGGTGCCGACGTATCGGCAGCCGCGGGCGGACGACGACATCCGCGCTCGCGGCCGCGCCCGGCACGAGCGGATCGGGGGAGACCCATGACTGAGACGACCTTGGCCGTGGCCAACATGACGGTGACCCGCGACAAGGCCACCAACCTGCAGACGATCCTCCGGCTGATCGACGAGGCCGCCGACCAGCGTGCCGACGTCCTGGTGCTCCCGGAGATGTGTCTCCAGGGCTTCGCGGACTTCTCCTTCGGGCTCGGGGACGAACGCGTCGCGGAGCAGAAGCGCTACTACTTCCACGAGTCGGAGCCGATCCCCGGCCCGAGCACCCTGGCCGTCCAGGAGCGCGCGGCCCAGCACGGGATGCTGGTGCAGTTCGGCCTCGCCGAGCGGGCTCTGCACGGCAACCTCGTCTTCAACAGCACAGCGCTGGTCGGCCCGGAGGGCGTCGTCGGGGCGTACCGCAAGGTTCACAACCCGGCCGAGTCGGTCTACTTCGGGTCCGGCGAGCGCACTCCGGTCTTCGACCTGGGCTTCGCCACCGGCGCGAGCATGATCTGCTACGACCTGGCCTTCCCCGAGCTGGCCCGCGTGTTCGCCCTGCAGGGGGCGACGGTGCTGCTGATGTCCACGGCATGGCCGATGCGCGGCCGCGATCGCGACGACGACTACCACGGTGCGTCCATGGATCTGGCCGCCCGCGCGAACGCCTTCTTCAACCAGTCGTGGCTGCTGGTGTCCAACCAGTGCCAGGTCGAGGAGAAGCTCCAGTACTGGGGGCACAGCCAGATCGTGGATCCCTTCGGCACGGTCGTCGCGGAGCTGGCCGACGAGGAGGGCGTCATCTCATACACGGCCAACCTGGGCGAGGAGATCCTCCGTGCGCGCACAGCCGGCTTCTTCGGGCTCAACCTCCTGCAGGACCGGCGGCCCGAGCACTACACGCTCGTGTCGGCGCAGGACCACTACCGAGCCGAGCCATGATCTCGTACGCACTACGCCGGCTCGCCGCGGTGGCTGGCCTCCTCGTCGGGGTGTCGGTCGTCGTCTTCGCGATGATCCGGCTGATCCCCGGCGATCCGGCCCGCGTGCTGCTGGGGGCCAGTGGTGGCGACGCCGAGATGCTGGCCGGCATCCGCGACGAGCTCGGGCTCGACGACCCGGCGCCGGTGCAGTACTTCCGTTGGCTGGGCCAGATCTTCCAGGGCGATTTCGGCCGCTCGTTCAGCCAGCAGAAGCCGGTGTCCGAGCTGATCGTGGCGAACGCCATGCCGACGCTGCAGATCACGGCGATCGCGATGGTCGTCTCGCTGGCCGGGGGGATCGTGGTCGGCACCGTCGCCGCGCTGCGCCGTGGCTCGCTCCTCGACACCGTCCTCATGGGCTCGTCGGTGCTGCTCCTGTCGATCCCGTCGTTCTGGCTGGGGCTTCTCCTGCTGCTGCTGTTCGCCGTGAAGATCCCGATCTTCGACGTGCTCGGGGGGACGAGCCTCGCCGGTGCGATCCTCCCCGGGATCACGCTCGGATTGGCGGGCGTCGGCTACATCGGTCGATTCGTGAGGTCCAGCATGATCGAGTCCAATCGCCAGAACTTCGTGGTCACGGCGCGGGCCAAAGGCATCAGCGAACGACGGGTGCTGGCGAGGCATACGGCGCGCAACGCCATCCTGCCGGTGCTCACCATCACCGGCCTGCAGGTCGGAAGCGTGCTCTCCGGGGCGGTGATGATCGAGATCGTCTTCTCGCGTCCGGGGCTCGGGCGCCTCCTGGTCGACTCGATCCTGGCGCGCGACTACCTGGTCGTCCAGGCGGTCGTGCTGCTCACCTGCCTCCTCTACGCACTGATCAACCTGGTCGTCGACCTGCTCTATCCGGTCGTCGACCCCCGCGTCCTGCGAGGAAGGCGATGAGGGCACCGATGAAGAACCAGTCGCTTGCCACCGACGCGCCGCGCTCGGTGTCGACGCACCGCTCGCAGCGCCTGCGGGCGCTGCTCGCGCACCGGAGCCTGTCGCTCGGGCTCCTCCTGCTCCTGGGCGTCCTGTCGTTCGTCCTGCTCGCCCCGCTCTTCGGGCTCGCGGACCCGGAGCAGAGCAACCCCGCCTCGACCTTCCTCGCGCCGTCGGGCCACCATCCCTTCGGCACCGACTCCTTCGGCCGCGACCTCCTGTCCCGGGTCGCGTACGGCGGGCGCACGACCATCGCCGCGAGCGTCGTGATCGTGGTGCTGGGTGGGATCGTCGGCACGGCGATGGGAGTCGTCGCCGGTCTGTACGGCGGTCCGGTCGGCTTCGTCCTGATGCGGATCGTGGACCTGCTCCTGGCTTTCCCAGGGATCCTGCTCGCCCTCGCGGCGGGTGCGGTGCTCGGCCCCGGCCTGCGCAACGGCGTCCTCGCCATCGCACTGGTCGCGGTCCCGGCCTACGCACGCATGGTCGAGGGGGCGACCCTGGAGATCCGCCAGCGTCCGTACGTCGACGCCGCGATCGCCCTCGGGGCCAGTCGGGCGTGGATCGCCTGGACCCACGTGCTCCCCAACGTGCGCTCGGGGATCCTGGTGATGACCACGACCTGGACGGGATTCGCGGCCCTGTGGATCGCCGCACTCGGCTTCCTCGGGATGGGTGTCTCTCCGCCGAGCCCCGAGTGGGGCGTCCTGCTCAGCGGCGGGCAGGACTACATCTCCTTCGCCTGGTGGCTCACCGTCTTCCCCGGCGTCTTCCTCGCCTCGTACGTCGTCGCGGTCAACCTGATCGGTGACGGCCTGCGCGACGCCCTCGACCCCGCCCTCTCTCGGCACTGACCCGAAGCAACGGCTCAGCGACGCCTCCCGCGCCGGCTGCAGCCTCACCATCAACCTGTTGGGAGTTTCCATGTACAGCAAGCGCCATCGACTCATCACGACCGTGGGTGCGGGCATCCTGGCCGTCGTCGCGGCCGGTTGCGGCGGCTCGTCGTCCTCGTCCGAGGGCGGCGACCTCACGACCCTCTCGATCGCGTGGGCCGACAATCCCTCGCCCCTCAACCCGGCGGTGACGAGCCAGGACAACACCGGCACGATCATCGCCAACATCTTCGATCGCCTCGTCTGGCTCACGCCGGACGCGGAGGTGACGCCCTGGCTCGCCACGGAGTGGGAGGTCGCGCCGGACGAGAAGAGCTACACCTTCACCCTGCGCGAAGGCGTCACCTTCCACGACGGCACGCCGTTCGACGCCGAAGCCGTGGTGAAGAACGTCGAGTACATCGCCGACCCAGCGACGAAGTCGACGATCGCGGTCCAGCAACTGGGGACCTGCACGAAGGCGACGGCCGAATCGGAGCTGGTGGTCCGCCTGGACTGCGACGAGCCGTTCGTCCCCCTTCTCGCCAACCTCAGCTCGCCCTATCTCGGCATGCAGTCGCCCGCGGCGATCGCCGAGCACGGTGCAGAGATGTCCTCCGAGATGGTCGGCACCGGCCCGTTCGAGCTGGAGAGCTTCACGCCCAACGAGAGCGTCGTGCTGAAGGCCTATGAAGACTACGACTGGGCACCCGAGGCAGCCGGCTTCGGCGACAAGGGACCGAAGCGGATCGACTTCAAGATCGCCCCCAACCCCCAGGCACGGGTCGCGGCCCTGCAGTCCGGCCAGGCCCAGCTCGTGCAGAAGGTGCCGGGCGCGATCTTCAAGTCGCTGCGCGACAAGTACCAGGTGCTGGAGAAGGGCGCGCCCGGGATGGGCTACTTCGCCTCCGTCAACACCTCGCTGTTCCCGACCGACGACGTCGCCGTGCGGCAGGCCATCCTCTACACCGTGGACCGGCAGGCCGTGATGGATCTCGCCGAGGCCGGCGCCTTCAAGCCGAGCAACACGGTCCTCCAGCCGGGGACCTTCGGCTACGACGAGTCGCTCGAGAGCCTGTTCCCGCACGACCCCGACAAGGCGGCCGAGCTCCTCGAGGGCGCCGGATGGACCCGGGACGGCGACCGCTGGACCAAGGGCGGCAAGCCGCTCACGCTGACGATCGGCACCTTCTCGGACGTCCCGCAGTACGTGAACATCGCCGAGGCCATCCAGGCCCAGCTGCGCGAGGGCGGCATCGACGCCGAGATCGAGCTGCAGGGGCGTGCGGCGTACCTCGAGGCCGGCGACCAGGGCAAGAACAACATCACCCCGTCCTCCTTCGTCTCCCTCGACCCGGTGATCCTCAACCAGTGGTTCGTCGGCGGTGCCTTCTTCAACTGGAGCAAGGTCGACGACGAGCAGCTCGACACGCTGCTGGAGGACGCGGCTGTCACCAGCGACCTGGAGCAGCGCAAGAGCCTCTACGTCGACGCGCAGAAGCGGATCCTCGACCTCGGCCTGCTCCTGCCCGTGCGGCCCGACCAGGACCTGATCCTGATGGACAAGGGCCTCGACGGCCTCGTCCTCTCGGGGGCCGGGAACCTGCACTTCGCGGGTGTCTCGTGATGGCGCACGCCGATTCGGGGAGCACCTCCTGGGTGGTGCGGGCCGACCGTCTCGTCGACGGCACCGGTGGGCCGGTGCTCGAGGACCCGGTGGTGCTCGTCGAGGACGGCCGGATCACGGCCGTGCACCAGGGAGCGCTGCCCGAGGGGCTCCCGGTGCCGCGCGCCCGGCTCCTGGACCTGACCGGGCACACCCTCCTGCCGGGTCTCACGGACGCGCACGTGCATCTCAACCTCCCCGCCGACGGGAGTGAGTTCGAGACCTGGTCGCGTGAGCCGGACGGCGTCTTCGTCGCCGCGGCCGCACACGGCGCCCGCACCGCGCTGGATGTGGGGATCACGACGCTGCGCGACGTCGGGTCGCGCGGGTCGACGGTCTTCGACCTCAGGCGTGCGGCCGACCTCGGGCGCGGCGTCGCTCCTCGGCTGCTGGTGAGCGGGCATCCGCTGACGATCACCGGGGGGCACGGCCACCCGCTCGGCGGCGAGGTCGACGGCGAGCAGGACCTGCGCCGCGCGGTGCGTGAGCTGAACAAGGCCGGAGCCGACTGGATCAAGGTGATCGGCTCCGGCGGCGGCACCAAGGGCACGCTGGTCCACCGACCGGCCTTCACCCGCGCCGAGCTGACGGCGATCGCCGAGGAGGCGCACCGGCTGGAGCTCAAGGTGACCACGCACACCGTCTGCGCCGAGTCGCTCGAGGACGCGATCGCCGCCGGCGTCGACGGGATCGAGCACGGCCTGTTCCTGGTGGACTTCGAGCACCAGGAGTACTCGCCGCAGGTCGCCGAGCAGCTCGCCGCGGCGGGCATCCCGGTCACCTCGACCCTCGTCGTCGGCTACGACGTGGTGAGGTCGGTCGACGCGCTCGACAAGCCCGACCAGGAGCAGCGGATCCAGCGCGACCGCTGGGAGCGGATGTTGGGCGACACGCTCGAGCAGTTCGCCAAGATGCGCGCGCTCGGCATCGCCTTCATCTCGGGTACCGACGCCGGCTGGCGCTTCACCGACTTCGACAGCCTGCCTGACGAGCTGTGGCTCATGACGGAAGGCGGCATGTCCGGCGTCGAGGCGATCCACGCGTCGACGGGTCAGGCGGCCGAGGTACTCGGCTTCGCGGACGAGGCTGGGACGGTGGTTCCGGGACTGGCGGCCGACCTCGTCGCCGTGGCCGGCGACCCTCTCGCCGACCTGCGGCGGCTGCGTGAGCCGGTGATGGTGATGCAGGCCGGCCGACTCCACCGCCACGACCACGGGGCCGCCCCCGCCTGGCTCCCGGAGGACGGCGATGGCTGACGTCGTACCCGTGCTGGAGGTGACCGACCTGTCTGCGGAGTTCCCGGCGGGCGACCGCCGGATCACCGTCGTCGACGGAGTGAGCTTCTCCGTCGGCGCCGGCGCGAGCGTGGGTCTGGTGGGGGAGTCCGGCTCGGGCAAGAGCGTCACTGCGATGTCGGTGATCGGGATGATCCCCGCCCCGGGGCGGGTTGCCGGCGGCACGGTGCGGTTCCAGGGTGAGGACATCACGAAGGCGTCGGCGAAGGCCATGCGCCGCCGCCGGGGCAAGGACATCGGGCTCGTGTTGCAGGACCCGATGACCGCGCTCAACCCTGTCCAGCGGGTCGGGCCGCAGATCGTCGAGGCGATCCGCGCGCACCAGCGGATGAGCAAGGAGAAGGCGGCGACCCGGGCCGTCGAGCTGCTCCGGTCGCTCGGCATCCCCTCGCCCGAGCAGCGCTTCCAGGAGTACCCGCACCGGCTCAGCGGCGGCATGCGGCAGCGCGTGGTTCTCGCGATCGCCCTCGCCAACGACCCGAGCCTGCTGGTACTCGACGAGCCGACCACCGCCCTGGATGTGACGGTGCAGGCGCAGTTCCTCGACCTGGTCAAGGAGCTGCGCCGCCGGATCGGCACTGCCATCGTCATGATCACGCACGACATCGGTGTGGTGGCGGAGGTCTGTGACGAGGTCGTCGTCATGTACGGCGGGCGGATCATGGAGCAGGCGCCGGTCGGGCTGCTGTTGGCCGAACCCCTGCATCCCTACACGGTCGGGCTGCTCGGATCCGTCCCGACGATCGGTGAGCGGGCCGAGACGCTCGCGACGATCCGCGGCTCGGTCCCGTCGCCGGACGCCATGCCGCCCGGTTGTCCGTTCTCCAACCGCTGCGACCACGCGATGGCGCGGTGCGAAGAGCGCCCGCCGGTGGTCCGGCACCCCGACGGCCGCTCGGTCGCGTGCTGGCTGCACGTCGAGCCCGCGCCGGCCCGGACGCCCACGACAGGAGCGGCCTGATGACCGAGTCCTCGTTGCTCGAGGTACGCGACCTGCACACACACTTCCCCGTCAAGGGCCCCGGAGGCCGGGTCCACGCGGTGGTGCAGGCCGTCGACGGCGTGTCCTTCGACATCCCGGCCGGCCGGACCCTGGGTCTGGTCGGGGAGTCCGGCTGCGGGAAGAGCACGCTCGGCCGGACGATCATGAACCTGGAGCGCGCCACGTCGGGCTCCGTCACCTTGGCCGGCCAGGAGATCTCGCAGCTGAGCGGGAGCGCCCTGCGGCGTACCCGCGGCAAGGTGCAGATGATCTTCCAGGACCCGCTGAGCTCCCTCGACCCGCGGATGCGGGTGGAGCGGATCGTCGGCGAGGGCCTGGCCGTCCAGCGGGTCCCGCGGGCCGAGCGCGCGGAGCGGGTCGCCGAGGCGCTGGAGCGGGTCGGGCTGCGCAGGGATCTCGCGCGGCGGTACCCGCACCAGTTCAGCGGCGGACAGCGGCAGCGGATCGGGATCGCCCGGGCGCTGGTGATGAACCCCGACCTGGTCATCGCCGACGAAGCTGTCTCGGCGCTCGACGTCTCGGTCCAGGCCCAGGTGCTCAACCTGATGCGCGAGCTGCAGCAGGAGCTGGGCCTGGCGTACCTCTTCATCTCGCACGACCTCGCCGTCGTCGAGCACGTGAGCGACCGCGTCGGCGTGATGTATCTCGGGAAGCTGGTCGAGCTGGCCGACGCCGAGGCCCTGTACGCCGAGCCGCTGATGCCCTATACCGAGGCTCTCCTCTCGGCTATCCCGTCGGCCGGCGTCGCCGCGGGAGACCGTGAGCGGATCGTCCTGTCCGGTGATCTGCCGACCCCGCTTGCCCCGCCCAGCGGGTGCAGGTTCCGAACCCGATGCTGGAAGGCCCAGGATGTGTGTGCGATGGAAGAGCCGGTCCTGCGCGAGGTGCGACCGGGCCACTGGGCCGCGTGTCACCTTGTTGACGCGTGAGGCCGAGCTGGACGTGCATACTCGACCGCGGACCGGTGCGGCCGTGTGTGCTGCCTGGCGCGAGTTGAAGGAGATGCGGAGATGGCACGTCCTGAGTCTGCGGCGGACCGAGAGCAGAACGACATGAGCGAGTTCGTCCTCGGGGACTCCCAGAAGGCCGACCTTGACGCCACCGACCTGCGGCTGCTCAGCCTGCTCGTCAGCGACGCCCGGGCCAGCCAGCGCAAGATCGCCCGGGAGCTCAGCATCTCCGCGCCGACCGTGGGCGAGCGCATCGCCCGCCTCGAGCGGGAGGGCGTGATCCGGGGCTACCGCGCTGACGTCGACTGGGGCGCCCTGGGCTTCCCGATGCAGGTCTACGCCTCGATCATCGCCGCGTCCAACCAGGCCTCGGTGCTCCGGGCGCTGCACGAGATCAGTGAGGTGGAGCAGGTGCTGGTCGTCACCGGGTCGATGGACCTGCTGGCGCGGCTCCGGGTCCGGGACTCGACGCACCTGAGAAAGGTCCTGCTGGAGGCGATCTGGGAGATCCCGGGAGTGACTCGGGTCGAGACCCTGGTGAGCCTCGCGGAGACCAAGCCGAAGGACTTCCTGCAGGGCATGATCGGGGTGCTCCAGCGCGACCACGAGGACTGAGTGGCGGACCGTCTCCGTCCGCCGGCGCGGCCGGGGACGGTCGTCTCGTACCCTCGACGCCGTGGGCATGCAGGCGGCGTACACGCTGGTCGACGAGGCGACGCTCGACCGCCTGGTGGCCTCGGACCCGGGAGAGCTCGGTGCCGCCCTGGAGGCACTGGAGGCCGACGGAGCCCCCACGGTCTACCTCGACAAGCTGTGGGACGGTCTGCACTTCCTGCTGACGGGGGCGACCGCGGCGGCGCCGATCGAGGGGGACCCGCTGAGCGAGGCGGTGGTCGGCGTGCACGTCTTCGAGGCCGAGGACTACGTGGGCTGCACGGAGCACGACGAGCTGCCGGCGGTGGTGGCGGCGCTGGAGGCCGTCGATCTCCCCACGCTCCTGGCGGATGCGCGCTTCGCGTCGTTCGCCGCGGCGGACGTCTACCCGCGGATCTGGTCCGGCGACGCCGCCACCCTGCGTGCCGAGCTGGCCGAGGCGTTCGGTGCCCTCCTCGACCTGCACCGCGCCGCATGGACCGCCGGGCAGCACGTGGTCGTCAGCATCCTCTGACGGCCTAGGGTTTCCGGGTGACCAGCGCACGCAGGACCGGTGGGGTGTCGTACTGGTGGGCCGACATCGGCCTGCCGGCACCGCAGGACCAGCTCGCCGGGGACGAGGAGGTCGACGTTGTCGTGGTCGGCGCGGGCTACACCGGGCTGTGGACGGCGTACTACCTGCGCGAGCTGCGGCCCGATCTCGACATCCGGGTGGTCGAGCAGCAGTTCGCCGGGTACGGCGCGTCGGGGCGCAACGGCGGCTGGCTCTCGGCGTCGGTGACGGGCGGGCTGGACGGCTACGCGCGCACGCACCCGCGGGCGGAGGTGGCGCGCTTCCAGCTCGCCATGAACGACGCCGTCGACGAGGTGATCCGGGTCGCGGAGCGGCACGGCATCGATGCCGAGGTACGCCGCGGCGGCACCCTGCTGGTCGCCCGCAACGCCGCCCAGGCCGCCCGGGCCCGCCAAGCGGCGGAGACCGCGCGGCGGTGGCCGGAGACCGGGGCCCGGCTGCTAAGCGCCCCCGAGGCGGACGCTCGGATCCGGGTGGCCGGCACGCAGGCGGCGGTGTGGGAGCCGCACTGTGCGCGCATCCACCCGGCGAAGCTCGCCCGGGGCCTGGCCCGGACCGTGCGCGAGCGCGGCGTCCGGATCCACGAGGGGACGACGGTCCGCGTGATCGCGCCCGGCCGGGTCGAGACCGATCGCGGCACCCTCCGGGCGCGTCACGTGATCCGGGCGACCGAGGGGTTCACGGCGAGTCTGGCCGGTGAGCGGCGTACCTGGGTGCCGATGAACTCCTCGATGATCGTCACCGACCCGCTGCCCGCCGACGCCTGGGCGGCCATCGGGTGGCAGCACCACGACACGCTCGAGGACTTCGCCCACGTCTACTCCTACGCCCAGCGCACCGCCGACGGCCGGATCGCCATCGGTGGCCGGGGCCACCCCTACCGGTTCGCCTCGCGCACCGACCTCGACGGCGACATCCCCGACCGCACGGTCCAGCACCTGCGCGAGGTCCTCCGCGCGTGGTTCCCGCAGCTGCGCAACATCGGCGTCGCCCACGCCTGGAGTGGCGTGCTCGGTGTGCCGCGCAACTGGCGCGCGACCGTCGGGTACGACGCCGCCAGCGGGATGGGCTGGGCCGGCGGGTACGTCGGCACCGGGGTGACCGCGACGAACCTCGCCGGGCGCACCCTCGCCGACCTGGTCGCGGGGGAGCGGACCGACCGCACCACGCTGCCGTGGGTCGACCAACGGGCCCGTGCCTGGGAGCCGGAGCCGCTGCGCTGGCTGGGCATCCATGGGCTCTACCGGGCCTACGGGATCGCGGACCGGCTGGAGGCCCGGGGCGCTCGTCGTACGTCGTGGATCGCGACCGTGGCCGACCGGGTCAGCGGTCGATGATCCGTCTCGAGTGGCCGGTTCCTCGCCGACGCGCGGACGGGGAGATCTGAGACGATGAGCGTGGACATCCTGGCGCCGGTCGAGACCGGTGCCGACGTGCGGTGAGGAGAGGACCGTTGGGGGGACCAGACCGTCGGTACGTGGTGATCGGAGCCGGGGCCGTCGGCGGCTCGCTCGCCAGCCTGCTGGCGGAGGCAGGTGTGCCGGTCGTCCTGGTCGGTCGCGGCGAGAACGCTCGCCGCATCGCTGAGTCCGGTCTGAGACTGCGCACGCCGCAGGGCACGCGGCAGGTGCGCCTCGACGTCGTCGACTCCGCCGACGCGGTGGATCTGACCTGGTCGGACGTGCTCCTGATGACGGTCAAGGCCCAGGATGTCGAAGCGGCGCTGGCGGCATGGGCGTGGCGGCCCGTGAGCGGCGGGTCCCGGCGTCAGGCGTTCGCCGCCGACCTGCCCATAGTCACCTTCCAGAACGGCCTGGTGGGTGAGCGCTCCGCGCTGCGGCGGTTCGAGCGGGTGATCGGCGCGACGATCGTGATCGGTGCGAGCCACCTGTCACCGGGTGAGGTGGTCCTACGATCGACTCCGCCGGTGGCGGGAATCGTCTGGATCGGGCGCTATCCGTCCGGAGTGGATGTCGAGCAGGACGCGATCGCCGCTGACCTGACCAAGGCCGGCCTGCTGTGCATCCCGGTCGTCGATTCGTCGGCCCACAAGGCGGCGAAGCTGCTCGGGAGTGTGGGGAACGTCGTCGAGCTCTTCGACGGGACGGGCGCACTCCGGTCCGCGATGCGCGATCGGTTGCGCACCGAGGCGCTCTCGGTGCTGCGGGCGGCGGGAACGTCTCTCCCGCCGGGCGATCGGCTCGACCCGCGGGGCGCCCGCCTGACCCTCGGCGAGGTCGAGGACTTCGACGCCACCGGATTCTCCACCTGGCAGAGCTTCGCCCGGGGTGCGAGCAGTGAGGTCGACTTCCTGAACGGGGAGATAGTGCTCATCGCGCGTCAGGTGGGTGTCGCCGCGCCGCTGAACGTGCGCGCCCAGCGGCTGGCGGCCGGTCTGGACGAGCTTGGGGCGCGTCCCCTGTCGGAGCTCCTGGGACCGGTTGCGTCCGAGGAGGAGCACCCGGGCCGGCAGAGCGCCGATTGACTAACACGGAGAGGGCTCGTCACACTTGTGCGGTCTGATGTCCGACCACGGATGGAGCCCTGATGCCCCGCAACCAGGACGTGCCTGTCGCCGCCCTGCGGCCTGTTCCCCTGGAGCGCATCCCTGCCCACCTCGAGGTGCTCGACCGCCTCAATGACGAGGTGCTGGCTGGGCGGCTCGCCGCGGGGGACCGGCTCCCTCCCGAGCGCCAGCTCGCCCAGATGCTGAATGTAAGTCGCACCTCGTTGCGCGAGGGCCTCGCGGTGCTGGAGGCCGTCGGGATCGTCCGCAGCCGAACCGGGTCGGGCCCGCTCGCGGGTACGTTCGTGCAGTCTGAGCCGGCCGACGCGATGAACGTGATCATGTCCCTGCAGGTGGGACTGCAGTACTTCGGGCTGGACGAGGTGATCGAGTTCCGCCGCTCTGTCGAGAACCTCGCCGTCGTCAAGCTCGCCGGCGACGAGACGACAGATCAGACGTTCGCGCGTGCGCTGGAGCTGGTCAGCGAGTCCCAGACCGTCGCCGACGCGCGGGAGTTCGCCCGACTAGACATGGAGTTCCACCTCGAGCTGGTGAAGGTCAGCGGCAACCGCTTCGCGGCCCACGTCGTCCAGACGTGCCGCGGTCTGCTGGAGTCACGGATGCTCGAAGGCTTCGGTGAACTCGGGGAGTGGGACGCGGCGCGGTCGCTCTTCGTCGCGCAGCATCGCGAGATCCTGGACGCGGTTCGCTCCGGTGACCCGGCGCGCGCCTCTGCGGCTCTCCTCGCCCACGTCACCGGGCCGAAGGGCTTCCCGACCGCTCGTTAGGCCGGATTCACCTATCCGCCGCTGCCTGATAGATCCGCAGGACGTCGTTCGCTGCGACGCCGGTTCGCTCCGCGACCGCCGCGGAGGCCGCGGCCAGCGCCTCCGGCAGTACGCCGAAGGTGCGCAGCGACGTGGGCAGCGCCAGCTCGCCGACCAGTTGCTCGATGTGATCGGCGGCCGCGTCGAGGATGTCCCGGGGGCCGAGCGCGTCGATGGCGAGTCCGGCACGGAGTCGCTCGATGCCGGACAAGCCGGCCGGGTGGGCGGCGTAGTGGCGCAGAACTGACGGGAGCAGTACGCACGACGTCATGCCGTGCGGAATGCCGTGGACCGATCCGATCGCCTTGCCCATGACATGACTGAG
Organism: Nocardioides carbamazepini; assembly: GCF_024614185.1. Classification (GTDB taxonomy): domain Bacteria; phylum Actinomycetota; class Actinomycetes; order Propionibacteriales; family Nocardioidaceae; genus Nocardioides; species Nocardioides carbamazepini. The sequence continues at coordinate 125,595 of NZ_JAHTLF010000013.1, read as the reverse complement.
ACCGGCGCCCGACTCGCGAGGCGCGTTGTAGGCCTTCCACGCGCCGATCTGAAGCTCGAGACGGACCTGGGAGGACCGGTCGCCCCTGCCGTAGCGCCGCAGCCCGTTGACGAGCGCGGGTACGGCGGCCGCCGCGAGCTCGTCGCTCATGGGGTTGGTGCCGGCCAGCAGCCCTTCGACCGCATGGTCGAGCGCCCTGATGCCGGTACTGGTCCAGAGCTGCTCTGGGGTGTCCTCCGTGACGACCGGGTCATAGAACACCGCCGCCGGGTTCATCGCGTCCACGAACATGCCGACCTTGGTGCGTGAATCGGGGTCGGCGTACCCGGCCGCGCCGCAGAGCTCGGCGGCGGAGAGCGTGGTGGGGACGGCGAGGCTCGCGACGACGGCGGCCGGCGGCCGGGCGGCCAGGGCGGAGAGGTCGCCCGGGTGGAGGACCTCGTCAGCGCCGCTGGCCGCCAGGGAGCCGAGCTTGGCGGCGTCGATCGCGCTGCCACCGCCGAGGGCGACGACGGCGTCGGCAGACGACGCACGGACGAGGCGGGCGATCGCGAGGACGTCCTGGAACGGGGCGTGGGCGCGGACCGTCACCAGCCGCTCAGCGACGAGTGCGGGGGACGAGGCCACCAGGTAGGCCATGGCCGGGGAACCGAGCAGGGCGTCGGCGGTAACGATCACGGCCCGGGACGCGCCGAGCGCGGTGAGCTCGCTGTCGAGGTGCTCGGCGGTCACGCCCGCGCCGTAGTGGATCGCCAGGGGATTGAGGTGCCGATACACGCCTGTTCGCATGCCCGGAACCTAGCATGAGGTCCGACCACAGGCCACAATTCAAGTCTGCACAGACAGGCTATTGACAGTGGCCTGTGGTTGGACCACAGTACGCCTACACCTTGAGCATTGGAGCGTCGCATGGTTCGAACCGTTGTCGCGCCGGGAAGCACCCGGCGCGGATTCCTGCAGATGGCCGGGGGCCTCGGTCTCGCCACCTCCTTCGCGGCATGCGGCCTCGGCGGTACATCGGGCGGGGGTGCTGCCGCGCGAACGAAGGTCCCGGCGCGGGCGCCGAAGCAGGCGACCACGATCGAGTTCTGGCGCCGCAACTACAGCCCCGGCGGGGCCAACTCCGACTCGGTGACGACGGACGCGGCGATCAAGGCATTCCAGAAGCGGTATCCCACGATCACGGTCAAGCCGATCGGCGATCCGGCCGGCGACGCGACCAACCAGAAGTACGACATCGCGATCCTCCAACAGGGTGCGGGCCCGGACGTCTTTTCCAGTACCGGTCCCGAGCTGCTGAAGTACGCCGCGGCCGGCGCGCTGGCGATCCCCGACCTGGGGAGCGCGGATCTCGCCGACTACGACGCCAGTGCGCTGGCCGCATCGCGGGTCGAGGGCGAGCTGGCGGGGTATCCGCTCTGGATCGTGCCGTGGTTCCAGTTCGTCAACGTGCAGCACTTCCGCGAGGCGAGTGTGCCTGTGCCCACGGACGGCTGGACCTATGACACCTTCCGCTCGTCGCTCGAGCGGCTGTCGGGCGTGGCGGAGAACAGGGCGGGGTGGGCGTTCTACTCAGGGGACTACTCCTTCATGCTCCTCGACGGGGCTCGACCGCTCGACAAGGATCAGTCCCGGTGGACGTACTCGTCGAAGGAGGCGGCGTCGGCACTGACGAAGTGGGCGGAGGTTGTGGCGGACGGGTCGGCCGCCCCGGGGGTCGTCTCGTTCGCGTACGACGACTCGGTCAACCTGTTCGTCAACCGAGGGGTCAGCGTCCTGCAGAACCCCGCGGCCCTCGCCACGCAGCTGTCCTCGGACCCGTCGTGGCGCTACGGGACCGACTGGGACGTCGTCCCCAGTCCGCGGGGTGCGGGGGACCCGACCACCTGGACGGCGCTGGGCTACGTCGGCGTCCTCCAGCAGGACGACGAGGACCGGGTCGGCGCGGCGCAGCTCTTCGCCTCCTACATCACCGGCCCCGAGGTCGGCGCTGACCTGGCGGGCGAGAAGCTGCAGTGGTGGCAGGCGCCCGCGGCGCGGGCGAGCGCGCGGGGGGACTTCGCGGCGTACCACCCGGCGAAGGCGAAGATCGCCTCGTTCCTCGACAGTGTCTACGTCCAGCCCAACATCGAGAAATGGAGCCAGATCGACGGGCAGTACCTCGGGCCGGCCCGCGACAGCGCGCTGACCGGTGAGAAGTCGGCGTCGGCGGCCCTACGGGAGATCGCGGCGCCTGTACAAGGGCTGCTGGGGTAGCGCCTTGACTCGAGAAAAGAGCGCTGCGTCCGAGGGAGGCAGGATGATGAGCGGCGTCGCGGACGCACCGGATCGGTCGCCGGGCGAGGACGAATTGCAGACCCGGCCGCGGCGGAGCTGGCGACCGCCGTACTTCGTCCTGCTCATGCTGGCGCCGACGGTGGTCATGTTCGTCTTCTTCGTCGTGCTGCCGGTGCTGCAGGCCGTGTGGCTGAGCTTCTTCGACGCCGCCCCCGGCAGTAGGACCTGGGTCGGGCTGGACAACTACCGGACACTCGCCGGTGATCCGATCTTCCGCAAGGCGCTGACCAACACCGTCCTCTTCACTGTCGTCGTCGTCACCTTCCAGATCACGCTGGCGCTCGTGATCGCCGCCATGCTGCGGCCGCTGTCCGCGCGCGTGGCCGCTCCGCTCCGGGCGATCTACTACCTGCCGCTGGTCGTGTCGGTGATCATCCAGGCAATGGTCTGGAAGTGGATCTTCAACCCGAACGCCTACGGTTTCGCCAACAGCGTTCTGTCGGGGCTCGGGATCGACCGTCAAGACTGGCTCGCGTCGCCGTCACAGGCAATGGCGACGCTGATCCTCAGCACCATCCTGGTACTGCCCGGCGGGGGAGTCGTCATGTACAGCGCCGCCATGTCCGGGCTTCCTCAGGAACTCTACGAGGCGGCGTCGGTCGACGGAGCCGGGCCGATACGCACCTTCTTCGCGGTCACTTGGCCGCTGCTGAAGCCGGTCACTCTCTACCTGTCGGTGATCTACACCATCCAGGCGTTCCAGCTATTCGAGCGCGTCTACATCATGACCAACGGTGGTGGTCCGGGGTACGCCACGATGACCCTCGCCCAGTACACCTACGTCGCCGGCCTGCAGTACCGCGAGTACGGCAAGGCGAGCGCCATCGCCATGGTCCTCTTCGCCCTCGCGGCGACCTTCACGGCCCTTCAGTTCCGGCTGCTCAAGTCGGACCACGAGTACTAGGAGAACTGGTGACCAAGGACCGAGTGCTCCGATCGGCGAGCGTCTGCGTCGTCGCGCTCGCCGGGCTGATCTCGCTGTTCCCTCTGTACTGGATGGTGACCACGGCGCTCACGCCCGGGCAATTCGTGATCAAGACGCCCCCGGACCTCTATCCGGCGCACGCGACCCTGGAGAACTTCCGTCTGCTCTTCGAGCGGACCCAGGTCATGCGTTGGGTGGTCAACACGCTCATCGTTGCCACGGCGATCACGCTGGGTCACCTGCTGATCGACAGCATGGCGGGCTATGTCTTCGCGAAGTTCGAGTTCCGCGGCAAGCGGGCAGCTTTCGCTGTCATCCTCGCCACCATGGCGCTGCCCGCGCAGGTGACGCTGATCCCGCTGTTTCTGATCCTCAACGACCTCCGGCTCGCCAACAGCCTCGGCGGGGTGGTGCTGGCCGGCCTGGCAGACGTGTTCGGCGTCTTCCTGATGCGCCAGTTCATCTCCACCATCCCGACCGACCTGATCCAGGCCGCGCGGCTGGACGGTGCCTCGGAGTGGAGGATCTTCACCCGGATCATCCTCCCGCTCTGCAAGCCGCCGCTGGCCGTGCTGGGCCTCTTCACCTTCCTGAAGCACTGGAATGACTTCACTTTGCCGCTGGTCCTGCTGCGCGACTCTGACAAGTACACGCTGCAGATCGGCATGGCGTCGATCCAAGGTGAGTTCAACACGAACTACGGCCTGCTGATGGCGGCCGCGACGATTGCCGCGCTTCCGGTCGTGCTGTTGTACTTCGCCTTGTCGAGGTACTTCATGGACGGCATGCGGGTGGGCGGCATGAAGGGATGAGCGGTGGAACGCTGGAGCGCTGACCTGGCGGCGGGTATCGAGGGGTTGCTGCGTAGCGCCGGGACGGGTGCGAGCGCCGCCGTTGCGATCGTGCTCCGGCCGGGATCTCCTGAGCCAGGGGACCAGGTCGTGGTCGCCGTCGGTGAGGACGCGGCAGGAGCGCCCGCCTCCGTCGACACGTGGTTCGACCTGGCATCGCTGACCAAGGTGCTGGTCACCGTTCCGCTCGTGCTCGGGTGCATGCGCCAGGGGCTACTGGACCCGGATGCTCCGCTCGAGGACCTGTTGCCCGACGTCGGCTGGACCTGGATGCCGCCCACGGGCACCCTGGCCCGGGCGACCCCGATGTCCCTGCTGTGCCACGCCTCGGGGGCAGCGCCGACCACACCGCTCTACACCTGGGGCGTGGACGAGCGCACCGCGCTGTACCGGGTCCTGCACCTGCCGGCCGGTTCGCCGGCGCCGAGGACGCGCGACGGGGTGTTCGACCACAATGCCTACAGCGACCTGGGCTTCATCGTGCTGGGCGAAGTGATCGCCCGCGCCATGGGCACGACCTTCAGGGAGGCCGCGGCGGCATACCTCGCTCGCCACGCGGACGAGCACCTCGCGTTCGCGGTGCCCGGTGGCGCTGCGGTCGCGCCGATGGATCATTGCGGCTGGCGCGAGCGTGACCTCGTCGGTGAGGTGCACGACCGCAACGCCGCAAGCCTGGGAGGCGTCGCCCCACATGCCGGGCTGTTCGGCACCGCGTCCGGCGTCGCGGCCGCGGTGGCCCGGCTGGCCCGGCCCGGGCCTGCTTTCGAGGAACTCGCCCGGCTGCGCTCGCGCGGCCCCGCGGCGGACGCCGCCGCGCCGGCGCCGGACCGAGGCCTGGGCTGGGAGATCGCCTCGCCCGGTTGGTCGGGCGGCTCGCTCGCCCGCGGACGGATGATCGGGCAGATCGGTTCCACCGGCACCGGCGCCTGGGCACACGAGAGCGGTCAGATCGCGATCCTGCTGACCAACTGCGTCACCGCCGTGACGACGGCGCAGCGGGCGGCCGTCGCCTCGCTACGCCGCCGTTTCGTCGAACTCACGACGGCGAGCTCCGGCTAGCCCAGGACCTCGATGACGCACTCGGTCGCCAGGTCGACCAGGTGGACGAGCCCGGCCTCGTCGAAGTCGAAGGTGTCCGTGTGATGAGCGCCGGCGAGGTCGGCGCCGACCAACGTCATCGTGGCCAGACCGCCCCGTTCCTGTGTGGCCGTCATCAGGTCGGCGGCGTCGTCGCTGGCGCCGAAGGTGCGTGCGTCGACGATCTCCCGCAGCCCGGGGACCCGGCGTGCGGCATCGGCCACCACGGCGGCGAGGGTGGCGTCGCTGTTTCCGATCGTGGCCCGGCCGACCACCTCCTGCTCGACCTCGCAGCCGTATGCCGTGGCGGCGCCCTCGAGCACGGCTCGGGTCCGGTCGCGCAGCCAGGCCAGCGCGGCATCGTGCGACGCGCGGAGCTCGAGCCGCATCTCCGCCTTCTCCGGGATGATATTGGCGCTCGTGCCGGATCGGAGCAGTCCGACGTTCGCCCGTGTCGGCCCGGCGCTGTGGGGGCCGATCGCATGGACGCCGAGTGCCGCGGTCGCCGCTGCGAGCAGTGCGTGGCGGCCCCCCTCGGGCGCGAGGGCGGCGTGTGAGCGCTCGCCGGTGAACCGGATCCGGAGCTTCTCGGTGCCCAGCAGGTCCGTGGCGCCGGCGACGACCTGCCCGGTGGTCGGTGCGGTCAGGCCGAGGTGGAACGCGATGAGATGGGTGACCCCGTCGAGGGCCGAGCCGGATGCAAGTGCCTGACCACCGCGCACCCCCTCCTCGGCCGGCTGGAAGAACAGCCGCAGCTCGCCGCACAGGTCGGACGCGAGCACCTCGGCCGCCCGGGCGACCGCGAGCCCGGCGGCGGTGTGACCGTCGTGACCGCAGGCGTGCATCACCCCATCGTGGACGGAGCCGAAGCCGAGCCGGGCCGGGCGGTGGTGCTCGTCCCGGCTTTCCTGCAGGGGCAGCCCGTCCAGGTCGAAGCGCATCGCCAGGACCGGTCCGGGCCGTCCGGTGTCAAGGCGGCCCACCGCGCCGGTGAACCCGCCCCGCATCGGGTCCAGCACCGCGTTCGGTACGCCGTCGTCACGGGCCGCCTCCCAGGCGGCCTCGATCGACTCGAGGGGAGGCAGGCCGATCCGCGGCGCGCCGTCATACAGCTCGCGGCCGAAGGTGACGTCGAAGCCGGCGGCGACGAGCTCGGCCACGACCAGTGCGGTCGTGCGGAACTCGGTCCAGCCGACCTCTGGGTGCCGGTGTAGGTCGCGGCGCTGCTTGATCAGACGGTCCAGGGCACGGGTGCGGGCCTGTTCCCGCGACGGAATTCTTGGGTTCACGAGGTGATCTCCTTGCGTTCGACTCGGATCATTCGTACATTATGGCGTGAGGTCAGACCACATAGGAGCACGCATGTCATCAGGAATCCACTCGTTCATCGCCGGACGGCTCGCGGAGGACGCAGAGCAGGGGTGGGTGAAGCGCACGAGCCCCACCGGAGACGGACCGCTCGAGCCGGTCGCCGTCGCCGGCGCCGTGACGGTCGACGCCGCGGTGAGGGAGGCAGCCCGGGCGCAGCTCGCCTGGTGGTCGCTCGCGCCGGTCGACCGGGCCGAGCGGATCTGGGCGTGGGGCGATCGGATCCGGGCCGAGCGCGACGCGCTGGCGCGGCTCGACGCCCTCGATGTCGGTCGAGTCTTCATCGACAGCCAGCGTGACATCGAGTCGGCCGTGAAGTGGACGCGCTACTGGGCGCATTCCGTCGACGCGCTCTGCGGCAGCCAGGTCCCTGCTGTGGGCGGGCACCTGATGTACACGGTGCGCGAGCCCCTCGGCGTCATGGGCGTCGTCACTCCCTGGAACGCGCCCTCGACCACCTTCGTCGCACGCGTCGTGGCAGCGATCGCCTGCGGCAACGGCGTCGTCGTCAAGCCGTCGGAGCATGCGACGCGGTCCGCTCTGCGGCTGGCGGAGCTCGCGGTCGAGGCCGGCGTGCCTGCGGGCCTGGTCAACGTCGTGACCGGCGACGGCTCGACGGGTGCTCTGCTCGTCGAGCACCCTGGCGTGGGCGGGGTGAGCTTCACCGGCAGCGTCAGCACCGGCCGCGCCGTGGGCGAGGCAGCGGGCCGCACCCTCAAGAAGGCGACCTTGGAGCTCGGCGGCAAGTCACCGGCGATCGTCTTCGACGACGCCGACCTCGACCGCGCGATCAGCGCGTCGGTCTGGGGTGTGTTCGCCAACGCCGGCCAGATCTGCACCGCCGGCACTCGTCTGCTCGTGCAGGAGTCGGTTGCCGGTGAGGTGGTCGCGGCGCTGGCCGCACGGGCCGAGAAGGTCCGGGTGGGCGACCCGTTCGCCTCGGAGACGCACATCGGACCCTTGGCATTCCCGGCACAGAAGGAGCGTGTCGACGCTTACGTCCGGGATGCGCTGGACGGCGGGGCGCGTCGGCTGGTCGGGGCCGAGAGTGGCACCCCGTCGGGCGGCAACTATGTCGCGCCGACGGTGCTCACTGACGTCGACCCAGACTCTCCGATCGTTCGTCAGGAGGTGTTCGGCCCGGTGCTGACGGTGCTGACCTTCGGCGACGCAGACGAGGCCGTGGCTATCGCCAATGCTGTGGACTACGGCTTGTCCGCCACGGTGTGGACTCGTGACGTCGGCCGGATGCTCGGCGTCGCCGAACGGCTCGAGGTCGGAGCGGTCTACGGCAACACCCCCCGCACCGGTGACCCGGCCCTCGCCTTCGGCGGCACGAAATCGAGTGGGGTCGGCAACGCCTACGCGCGCGGTGCGGTCGAGGGAGCCACCCGCGAGAAGGCCGTGGCTGTCCGTTTCGACGACGCGACGCCCGTCCCGCGGTGGGACGATGTCTGATGGTCATCGACACATCGCCGGGCACGCTGTCGTCCGCCTACCTCGGCCGGGTCGCCACGAAGATCGGCGAGATCGAGGCGGTCGTCTCGGCGCAGATCGTGCCCGCGGCTGAGGCGATCGCCGCGAGCCTGGGCGGCAGCGGTCTGTTGCACGCCTGGGGATCGGGGCACTCGTTCGTACTCGCCAAGGAGCTGTTCTACCGCGCGGGCGGGCTCGCCCAGGTCAACGCCGTCTACGACCTCGCGCTGACCGGCGTCGGCGACGTCGGCTCGCTCGACATCGGCGCGTACGACGGTCAGGTCGGTCACGCGCGTGCGGTGCTCGACGCCCACGACATCCGGGCCGGCGAGGTGCTCGTCGTGTTCACGCCCTACGGAACCAATGTCGCGGCGGTCGACGCGTGTCTCTGGGCGGAGGAGCGCGGCGTCACGACGGTGGTCGTCGCTTCCGACCCGCCGGCTGGCGGGACGGCCCACCCGGCCGGACGCACTGCCCAGGAGATCGCGGACTTCTGGATACGCAACCCGATCGACCCTGACGACGCCGTCGTCCCCGTCGGCCCCTATGCGGTGGGCGCCACCGCGACGGCGACCGGTGCGGTGATCTGCCAGTTGCTCGTTGTCGAGACGGTCGCCGCCATCCTTCGGGCCGGCGGCGAGCCCGAGGTCATCGTCGCGGCGCGGTCGCCCGAGGCGCGTGCTGCCAATGCCGCGACGCTCGCGCCCTACGCCGGCCGCATCCACCATCTCTAGCCCGTCCCAGCCCGACCTCAGCCCGGAACAACGAGAGAGGCACTCCTCATGAGGGAACCGATCGACCAGCCCCAACCTGACCCGGTGGCGCTGCTCCCCGACCGCGAGGCGGACTTCGCCGCGCGGCTGCAGGACCAGTCGATGCGTGCCCTGTGGCACGTTCTGGCCGACGTGATGACCGAGAACCCGGTCCAGCCGGCCGTGCCGCACCTGTGGCGCTGGCGGGATGTCGCCCCGTTGGTGAACGAGGCCGGCGATCTCGTCACCGCGGAGGAGGCCGACCGACGCGCGCTGATGCTGATCAACCCCGGCCTCGCACACCTGCCGGCCTCGACGACGGCCACTCTGTTCGCGGGTATCCAGTCGGTGCTGCCCGGCGAGATCGCGCCCGCGCACCGGCACACGCCCTCGGCGCTCCGGTTCGTCATCGCCGGCGAGGGCGCTTACACCGGTGTCGCCGGAAACGAGATGCGGGTCAGCCCCGGCGATCTCGTGCTGACCCCCAACTGGTCCTGGCACGATCACGGCAACGACACGAGCGAGCCGGTGGTGTGGCTCGACTGCCTCGACACGCCGCTCGTGCTCATGCTCAACGCGGTCTTCTATCAGCGCCACGAGCAGGTCCGCCATCCCGTCACTACCGACGCGCAGATGTCGTGGGAGCGCTGGGCCTCGGGGATGCGCCCGGTGGGGCAGACCCACGACGCGTACGGCTCGCCGATCCTGAGCTACCCGTGGGCGAAGGCCCGTGCCACTCTGCACGCGCTGCGCGACGAGCCCGTGTCGCCGTACGACGGAGTGATCCTCGAGTACCTCAACCCGGCGGACGGCGGCTCGGTACTGCCGACCAGCTCGGCGTACCTGCAGCTGCTCAGGCCGGGTCAGCGGACCTGGGCGCACCGCCACGTGTCATCGGCGATCTACCACGTGGCCGAAGGGCGCGGCTCCACGACGATCGACGGCCAGACCTACGACTGGGCGGAGGGTGACTCCTTCGTCGTCCCCGGCTGGTCCTGGCACCAGCACAACGCGGGATCCGGGGAGGCCGTGCTGTTCTCCTACACCGACGCGGCGACGATGCGGAAGCTCGGACTCGAGCGCACCGAGGAGCGGACGGACGAGCGGACCACGGGGGATTCCCGATGAGCGCCCGGACCGGCTGGGCCCTGGTGACCGGCGGAAGCGGCGGCATCGGCGCGGCCGTGACCGAGCGCTTCCTCGACGACGGGTGGCGGGTCGTCGTCGCCGACCGCGACCCGCTGCCGGACCGGCTCGCCGCTCGCGGGGTGCATCACGTCGAGTTCGACGCCGCCGACCCCGACAGCGTCACGGAGCTCCTGCGACGGGTCGCCGGGATCACCGACCGACTCGATGCGCTCGTCAACGGCGTCGGCCTGCTCGTCATGGAAGGCCTCGACGACGCGACGGTCGCCGGATGGGACCGGAGCCTGGACATCAACGCGCGGGCAGCCTGCTTCGTCCTCCAGGGGACGCTGCCGCTGCTCACCGCGGCGCAGGGCGCCGCAGTCGTCAACATCGCCTCCATCGCCGGCCGCGGCGTCGGCAGCCGGTTCGTCGCCTACGCGGCGAGCAAGGCCGCGCTCATCGCGGTGAGCCGCCAGAGTGCGTTGCAGCTCGCCGGGCGGGGCATCCGGGTCAATGCCGTGTGTCCCGGAGTCATCGACACCGGTTTCAACGCGCCGATCGACCGGAGGTTCGGGGTCGAGAAGCAGGCGTTGGAGCCTGGTCGCCTGCTCGAGAGCGTCGCCAGCGCGGTGCCGCTCGGCCGGATGGGCCGGCCGGCTGAGGTCGCCGCGCTCGTGCACTTCCTGTGCACCGAGGGTGCCGGCTTCATCACCGGCCAGACGGTCAACGTCGACGGCGGGGTGCACCTTGCCTGAGCACCCCGCATCGCCGGCTCCCCTGCGGGTCGGCGTGATCGGCCTGGGCCGGATGGGCCTGCTGCACGCGCGCGGCTACGCGGCTGCCGGGGCCGAGGTCGTCGCCGGAGCGGATCCCTCACCCGCCGCGCGGGCTGCCTTCGCAGAGGCGACCGGTGCCCGGAGCTATCCGAGCACCGCGGCGATGCTGGAGGCGGAGGGACCGGCCGCGGTCTCGGTCGCGTCGCCGCCCTTCGCTCACCTGGACGATGTTCGACGGGCCGTCGCGCTGGGTCTTCACGTGCTGTGCGAGAAGCCCCTGGCGCCGTCGACCGCGGCGGCACTCGAGATCGTCGAGCTCGCGCGCCAGACACCTTCCGTCTTCATGGTCGCATTCTTCAACCGGTTCCTCGAGCCGGTCGCCTGGACGCTGCGCCGGCTGGCAGACCCGGCGCTCGACGTCGGCGCCGTGCGCAGCATCGACATCTGCTTCAACCCCGGACCTCAGCCCCAACGTCCCTGGCAGGCCGATCGTGCCGTCTCCGGCGGTGGCCCCATCCTCAACAACCTCATCCACGCGGTCGACCTGGTTCGTCAGATCTGCGTCGACGACCCGGTCGTCGACGCGGTCGCCTATACCCGGACCGACCCACGGGTCAGCCGCGAGGTCGAGGCCGACGGCTACGGGCTGCTGCGGACCGCCGCCGGCACCGTCGTACGGCTGGAGTCGTGCGCGCTCGCGGCGCGGCGTCGCTTCAGCCTCCGCATCGAGTGCGAGCGCGCGGCCTTCGACGTCTCGTGGAACCCGCCCGGGGCAACCCTGTCGCGGCCCGGTCGGCAGCCCGAGGCCGCACCCGTCTCGACCACCGACCCGCTGGCGCGGATCGATGCCGGTGTGGCGGCGTTCGTCTCGGCCGCCTGCGGGGTCCCGCCGACCGGCCTGCCGACGCACGATGACGCGTGGGCTGCGACTCAGCTCGTCGACCTGCTCTACCGGTCGTCCGTCGCGTTCCCCGCACCGCTGCCTCACGGCGGCTGAGCCCCCACCCACCTGAGAACCCGAAGGACTGCACAGACATGAGGATTGGCACTGCACTGCTGGACGGCACCCCGCAGGTGGTCGTGGTCGAGTCGGACGGCTCGGTCACCCCGGCCGCCGAGATGGCCGGCCGGCCGCTTTCGTCTGTGCTTGACGTGATCGACGACCCCGGGCTCGCCGCACTGCTGGAGGAGCGGTCACCGGCCGGCGCCGCGCAGCCGGAGGCGGGCGTCGAGTGGCTCGCACCTCTGCGCCCGCGACGCAACCTCTTCTGCGTCGGCTGGAACTACATGCCGCACTACGAGGAGGGGCACAAACTGCGTGACGTCGAGCTGCCGCCCGTCCCGGCACACCCCGCGCTGTTCAGCAAGACGCCCGAGACGGTCGTCGGGCCGGGCCCGCGGGTCCGCTATCCCGCCCATAGCACCGAACTCGACTGGGAGGGAGAGCTCGCCGTGGTGATCGGTCGCGGCGGGAGCGACATCGCCGAGGATGAGGCCCTCGACCATGTCTTCGGCTACACCGTGGCCAACGACATATCGGTGCGTGACTTCCAGCGACGGCATGGCAACCAGTGGTTCAAGGGCAAGAGCTTCGACACCCACTGTCCGATGGGCCCCACGATCGTCACGCGGGCCGAGGTGCCCGATCCCCAAGCGCTCGAGGTCGCGCTCGACGTCAACGGAGAGCCCAAGCAGCACGCCAGCACGGCCACGATGATCTTCCCAGTCAGTCGACTGATCAGCGAGCTGTCCGTGGGGATGGCGCTGTTGCCCGGCGACGTCATCTTGACCGGCACACCGGCCGGGGTCGGGGCCACCCAGGACCCGCCGCAGTTCTTGCAGGTAGGTGACCGGGTGACGGTGTCGATCAGCGGGATCGGGCGCCTCGAGTCGGAGATCCTCAGTGTTGACGGCTGACCCCGCGGAGGTGGGGAGCGTCCTGTCCGGCGAGCTGGCCGGCCGGGTGCTCACCGCACCTGAGTCGACCGAGCGTTACCGGTTCGACCAGAGTCTCGGATCCACAGCCGGCTATCCCGCTGCCGTCGTACTCGCCGCCGGGCGGAATGACGTCGTCACCACGCTCGCGATTGCCCAGCACCTACGGATCCCGGTCGTGCCCCGCGGCGCCGGCAGCGGGCTGGCCGGGGGAGCGAACGCCCTGGACGGCGCGATCGTCCTCGACCTCGCGGGGATGGACCGGATCATCGGTATCGAACCGCGGGCACGGACGGCGGTGGTGGAGCCCGGCGTCCTCAACGCCGCCCTCGACCTCGCGGCACGAACCCACGGACTGCGCTACGCGCCCGACCCCGGCAGCAAGGAGATCTCGACGATCGGCGGGAACATCGCCACCAACGCCGGGGGCATGTGCTGCGCCAAGTACGGCGTCACGCGCGACCACGTCCTCCAGGTGACCGCCGTGCTCGCCGGCGGTCAGGTCATCGAGGTGGGACGCGCCACTCGCAAGGACGTCGCCGGGCTTGACCTGCGCTCGCTCCTCGTGGGCTCGGAGGGCACTCTCGGCGTGATCGTCGAGGCCACCATGCGGTTGATACCGGTGCCTGGGCGGACCTCCACGGCGGCTGTCACCTTCGCCTCGCCGGCCGCCGCGTTGGACGCGGTACTGGCGATGACCGCGGCGGCCACGCCGAGCACGTTGGAGTTCCTCGACCGGACCACTGTCCGGGCGGTGAACCGGTCGACCCGGATGGGACTCGACGAGGACGCAGGGGCGACCCTGGTCCTGCAGTGCGACGGTCCGCACGCCCAGGCCGATCTCGAGGCCTGCGCTGATCTCGCCCGCGCGTCCGGCGCTTGGGACGTCTTCGTCGCGCACGACGAGGAGGACGGCACGGCGCTCATGCAGGCGCGCCGGATGGCGCTGCCCGCGCTCGAGCAGCTCGGGTCGGTCATTCTCGACGACGTCTGCGTGCCCGTGCACCGGCTGCCCGAGATGCAGGTTCGGGTCGAGGAGGTCGCGGCCGCCCTCCAGGTCACCATCGGCTCCTTCGGGCATGCCGCCGACGGAAACCTCCACCCGACGATCGTCTTCGACGCCGCGGACGACCGCGCCCGCGGCCGGGCCCGGACGGCGTTCGACCGGATTGTCGAAGCGGCCCTCGACCTCGACGGCACGGTCACCGGAGAACATGGCATCGGTGGCCTCAAGACCGCCCACCTCGACCGCCAGGTCGGCTCGGTGGAGCGAGCCCTCATGCGCGGCGTCAAGCAGGCCTTCGACCCGTTCGGGATCCTCAACCCGGGACGCGGCTACTGACCACGACGTTGCCACGACGGCACCGGACCACACCAAGGAGAGCACCAATGGCCACGATCACCTTCGACGGCGCGCAGCGCTGGTATCCGGGCGCTGACGGGCCCGCCGTACCCGGACTGGACCTGGAGGTCGGCGATGGCGAGTTCCTGGTCCTCGTGGGACCGTCGGGATGCGGCAAGTCCACGACCCTACGGATGCTCGCGGGCCTGGAGACGGTCGACGCCGGCCGGATCCGGATCGGCGAGCGCGACGTGACCCGGTTGCCTCCCAAGAGCCGGGACATTGCGATGGTCTTCCAGAACTACGCGCTGTACCCACACATGACGGTCGCAGAGAACATGGGGTTCGCACTGAAGATGGCCAAGATGCCCCGCGCGGAGCGGGACGCCCGGGTCGCCGACGCGGCGCGGATCCTCGGGCTGACGGACTACCTCGGCCGCAAGCCCAAGGCACTCTCGGGCGGCCAGCGCCAACGGGTCGCGATGGGGCGGGCGATCGTGCGTCAGCCGCAGGTGTTCTGCATGGACGAGCCGCTGTCGAACCTGGACGCGAAGATGCGCGTGCAGACGCGCACCGACATCGCCCGGCTGCAGCGCGAGCTGGGCGTCACGACGGTGTACGTCACTCACGACCAGGTCGAGGCGATGACGATGGGCGACCGGGTCGCGGTGATGAAGGACGGTGAGATCCAGCAGGTGGACACGCCGCTTCGACTCTACGAGCGCCCGGCCAACAGCTTCGTCGCCGGTTTCATCGGGTCGCCGCAGATGAACCTGATGGCAGGCCATGCCGAGATCGGCGGGGTTCGGGTCGGCCGCTACGCGGTGCCGACCGCGGCGGCCCTGCCCTCATCTGTCCTTGGGGACGTCGTGGTCGGCGTCCGTCCCGAGAGCTGGCGGCTGGTGGGCTCGGGCGAGGGTGGGCTCCCCGTCGAGGTGGGTGTCGTCGAGAACCTGGGCGCGGACTCCTACCTCTACGGCCGCTCGACGATCGAGGGGGCGGTGCAGGACGTCGTCATCCGGGTCGAGGGGCATGGCCGCGCCGCGCCCGGCGATACCGTCCACGTGACCACCGACCCTGCGCACGTCCACGTCTTCGACGCAGTGTCCGGGCGCCGTATCGACCGCGAGGCCCCCGCATCCGAGGCGGCCGCCACCGTGTGAGGTGTGTCATGTCGACTGGACCTCAAGCGCGGTTGAGGTTCTATGCTCCCTTCGAGTGAAGGGAGAGCCGATGACGCACGTCGTCTCGCATTCGTTGGCCGACCGGTTCAAGGCCGGATTCCGCCGCCACGCGGCGGGGGTCGCGATCGTGGTGGGGGAGACCGCGGAGGGCCCGGTCGGCGCCACCGTGTCGAGCGTCGCGTCGGTCAGCGCCGCCCCGCCGCTGCTGTCGTTCTCCCTGGCGCGCACCAGTACGGCGGGCCCACAGCTCGTCGGCTGCGATGCCCTGTCGGTGTTCCTGCTCGCCGCCTCCCAGACCGATCTCGCGATGGCGTACGCCGACCGGCGGGCCGAGCGCTTCACCGCGGCCCAGGGCTGGGTCCGGGACGACGACGGACTGGTGCTGCCGGAGGCCGTCGCGACCTTCCGCGGCCGGCCCGGACGCGTTATCCCGGCGGGCGGCTCCTGGCTGGTGCTGCTCGAGGTCGACCGGGTCGAGCCGGGTGCCGCGGCGGCGCCGCTGGTCCACCACGACCGCGACTACTGGACCCCCGCCCCGCTCCCGGGGGCCCGTCGCGCGCTACGCGCGGTCGAGGGCTGAGCCCCGCCCTTCCGTCCCGCGGCACACCGGCCGCACCGTGGTACCCAACCGAGAGGAAAGCGCTCATGCGCCTGTTCGCCCCCACTGTCGAGGTCTCCGCCCACTGCGACCTGCCCTGCGGCGTCTACGACCCCGCCCAGGCCCGCATCGAGGCCGAGTCCATCAAGGCCGTCATCGCCAAGGCCCTCGACAGCGACGACCCCGACTTCCGCACCCGCGCCGTCCTCATCAAGGAGCAGCGCTCCGAGCTCGTCAAGCACCACCTCTGGGTGCTGTGGACCGACTACTTCAAGCCCCCGCACTTCGAGGCCTACCCCCAGCTCCACACCCTGGTCAACGAGGCCACCAAGCTCGCCGGCGCCAGCGGCACCAAGGGCACCCTCGACCCGGCCAAGGCCGACGAGCTCCTCGCCAAGATCGACGAGATCGCCGAGATCTTCTGGGCCACCAAGAAGGCCTGACCCGAACCGACGTCCTGCCCGACGGCACACGGCCGGCCCCGCCGATGGCGGGAGCGGCCGTGTCCTTGGCGGGACGTGGTCAGGTCTCACCCGGCCCGCGGTGGCGCGGGTCGACGTGGAGGCGTTCTCGGTCAGGGTCGGCGAGGTCGGGCGGCGGTGTGTGGTCGGCCCGGTCGGCGTCCGGGTCGAAGCGCTCCGGGTCGTGGGCGACATCCTCGTTGCGCCGGCGGTCGGCGACGAATGCCCAGACGAGGCCCAGGACGATGAAGGCGGCGACGACCACGCCGATGATCAGCCAGGCAGGTGACATGTCCATGCCCCGGGCGGTACCCGACCGTCGCGAGGGCAGTCGCCGGGAACGACGGGGAGGGCGTACCCGGATCCGGGGTCACCGAGCGGGGATGGCCGTGTCCGTGAGCTCCTCGGAGAGCTGCCAGACCCGCGTGGCGTCCTCGACGCTGCGCAGC
The DNA here is from genome assembly GCF_024614185.1 of Nocardioides carbamazepini. Lineage (GTDB taxonomy): Bacteria > Actinomycetota > Actinomycetes > Propionibacteriales > Nocardioidaceae > Nocardioides > Nocardioides carbamazepini. The sequence goes on along the minus strand of NZ_JAHTLF010000013.1, from coordinate 108,936 downwards.
GGTCGGTAGAGCTCCTGCTCCGCGGGAGCGCCGCCGAGATGGCCGGGCCCACGGGGGCCGTACAGCGCGCTGCCCCTCCCGTCGGGTGCCGTGGCGGCCATCAGCGCGGGCAGGGCGGCGGTCTCGGGGGTGCCGAGGAGGATGCCGCGGGCGGAGAGCCAGCGGATGACGCGCACCATCGAGGTGTCCGAGGTGCGGCCGATCTCGGGCCGCGACGCCAGCAGGCTGGTCGGCGCGACGCCGGGGTGGGCGAGGTTGCTCGTGATGCCCCAGTCGCCGGCCCTGCTGCGGCGATCGAGCTCCAGGCCGAACAGCCCGAACGCGATCTTCGACTGGCTGTAGGCCGCGTTCCCGTCGTACCCCCGCTCCCAGTTCACGTCGTCCCAGTTCACGGTGCCGCGCCGGGCGGCGATGCTGACCTGGGAGGTCACCCGTGCCCGCCCGGCCCGCAGCAGCGGCAGGAGCCGGCCGACGAGAGCGAAGTGGCCGAGATGGTTGGTGCCGAGCTGGAGCTCGAAGCCGTCGGCAGTGGCCTGTCGGTCCGGCGGCGTCATCACGCCCGCGTTGTTGATCAGCACGTGGATGGGCCGGTCCTCCGCGCGCAGGGTCTCGCCGAGGGCCGCGACGGACTCCAGTGACGACAGGTCGAGATCGCGCAGTGAGACGTCCGCACCGGGCACCTCCTCGCGGATCCTCGCGATGGCGGCCTCGCCCTTGCGGAGATTCCGGACGGGCATCACGACCTCGGCGCCGGCAGCGGCGAGGCGGGTGGCGATCACCAGTCCCATCCCGTCGCTGGCCCCCGTCACCAACGCCCGTCTGCCGGACAGGTTCGGAATCGTGATATCGACGGATCGACGCGCCATCGCTGTGCTCCTCGTTCGGATTTCGGTGATCCCCTCGATCCTCGCGCGACCACGGCCGCGCAGCCACGGCCTGACGATCCGTGGATAACGGCGTTCGCGTCGAGTACAAACGACCTTGACATCGAGGAGGGGACGCCTGTGATCGATCGCGCCGAGCTGGCGGAGTTCCTGCGCACGCGCCGGGAGGCGTTGCAACCGGAGGACGTCGGGCTGCCTCGCGGCGCACGCCGGCGGACCCGTGGCCTGCGGCGCGAGGAGGTGGCGCTCCTGTGCCACATGTCGGTCGACTACTACTCGCGACTCGAGCGGGAGCGCGGCCCCCGGCCCTCGAGCCAGATGCTCGCGTCGATCGCGCTGGGCCTGCACCTCACGCTTGACGAGCGGGACCACCTGTTCCGCGTCGGGGGCCAGCAGCCACCTGCCCGTGGCGGCAGCGGCGACCACATCAGCCCCGGGCTGCTCCGGGTTCTCGACCGGTTGAGCGACACCCCGGCGGAGATCGTCACCGAGCTCGGCGAGACCTTGCGCCAGACCCCCGTGGGCGTCGCCCTCACCGGCGATCTGACGCGCTACGCGGGCCCCGAGCGCAGCATCGGATACCGGTGGTTCGCCGATCCGGCGGCGCGACGGCTCTACGCGCCCGAGGAGCACGCGTTCCTGACCCGGCTGTACTGCTCCGGGCTGCGCGAGATCATCGCGCTGCGTGGCCCCGACTCCCGCGCGGCCCACCTCGCGAAGCTGCTTCTCGCCCAGAGCGAGGAGTTCCGGCAGGTCTGGGACACCCACGAGATCGGCGTACGTCCGCGCGAGGTCAAGCACTTCGTGCACCCCGAGGTCGGCGCGCTCGAGCTGACCTGTCAGCGACTGGTCGACCCCGAGCAGTCGCACGCGCTGCTCGTCTACACCGCGGTCCCCGGCAGCGACAGCTACGACAGGCTGCAGCTCCTGTCGGTCGTCGGGGCATGAGACGCGACCGGGCGCGCGGGCGCGCGGGCGCGACAGTCTCCTCGGACCGCGACACACCCCGCGAGATCTTGACTGATTCAAGAAAGATGGCATGCTGGGGGACATGCCCAGGCCCGACTTCCAGAAGCAGCTGCGGGACGTCGCGCTCCGGGTCACCCGGCCCCGGCTGGCGGTCCTCGAGGCGGTGCACGCGCATCCCCATGCGGACACCGAGTCGATCATCGCGGCGGCGCGGGCGCTGCTGCCCGAGGTGTCCCACCAGGCGGTGTACGACTCGCTGCACACACTGACCGGCGCCGGGCTCGTGCGCAGCATCAAGCCGGCCGGCTCGGTCGCGCGCTACGAGACCCGCACCGGCGACAACCACCACCATGTGGTCTGCCGCTCCTGCGGCGAGATCGCCGACGTGGACTGCGCGGTCGGCCACGTGCCGTGCCTGACCGCCTCCGACTCCCACGGCTTCGTGATCGACGAGGCCGAGGTCATCTATTGGGGCCTCTGCCCCGACTGCACATCCCGCCCCCAGTAGGTACGACAGGTTCCCGGAAAGGTTCCCGATGCCCGACAACACCCAGCACACCGAGCCCCTCGTCACGGAGGAGCCGCAGGACGCACAGCAGGCGGCCGGCAAGTGCCCGGTCATGCATGGTCTGACCCACCCGACCCAGGGCTCGGCCAACCAGCAGTGGTGGCCCAACAAGCTGAACCTGAGGATCCTCGCGAAGAACCCGGCCGTCGCCGACCCGTTCGGCGGTGAGTTCGACTACAAGGCCGCCTTCCTGGCGCTCGACCTCGACGAGGTCAAGGCCGACGTCAAGGCCGTGCTGACCGACTCCAAGGACTTCTGGCCGGCCGACTTCGGTCACTACGGCCCGCTCTTCGTGCGGATGGCGTGGCACGCCGCCGGCACCTACCGCGCCACCGACGGTCGCGGCGGTGCCGGCCATGGTCAGCAGCGCTTCGCGCCGACCAACTCCTGGCCCGACAACGGCAACCTCGACAAGGCCCGCCGCCTGCTGTGGCCGGTCAAGAAGAAGTACGGCAAGTCCCTGTCCTGGGGCGACCTGATGATCCTCGCCGGCAACGTCGCGCAGGAGGACATGGGCTTCCCGATCTTCGGCTTCGGCGGCGGTCGCCCCGACGTCTGGGAGGCCGACGAGGACGTCTACTGGGGCCCGGAGACCGAGTGGCTCGAGGACGAGCGCTACACCGGTGAGCGCGATCTCGAGGACCCGCTCGCCGCCGTCCAGATGGGCCTGATCTACGTCAACCCCGAGGGTCCCAACGGCAACCCCGACCCGCTGGCGTCGGCCGTCGACATCAAGGACACGTTCGGTCGGATGGGCATGACGGTCGAGGAGACCGTGGCGCTCATCGCCGGTGGCCACACCTTCGGCAAGACCCACGGCAACGGCCCGGCCGAGGCCGTCGGCCCCGAGCCGGAGGCGGCCCCGATCGAGGAGCAGGGCCTGGGCTGGCGCTCCTCGCACGCCTCGGGCAAGGGCATCGACGCCATCACCTCGGGCCTGGAGGTCACCTGGACCTATCACCCGACCCGCTGGGACAACGAGTTCTTCCACATCCTGTTCGGCTACGAGTGGGAGCTCTTCAAGTCGCCCGCCGGCGCGCAGCAGTGGCGGCCGAAGAACAACGGCGGCGCGGACCTGGTCCCCGAGTCGTTCGGCGACGGGAAGCGCGAGCCGCGCATGCTGACCTCCGACATCGCGCTGCGCGAGGACCCGGAGATGCGGGAGATCTCGCTGCGGTTCAAGGACGACCAGGACGCCTTCACCGACGCCTACGGCCGCGCGTGGTTCAAGCTGACCCACCGTGACATGGGCCCGAAGTCGCGCTACCTCGGCGCCGACGTCCCGGCCGAGGACTTCGTCTGGCAGGACCCGATCCCCGCCGGCACCGCGCTCACCGACGCCCAGGTGACCGGGCTCAAGAACGCGATCGCCGAGGCCGGCCTGTCCGTGTCGCAGCTCGTCTCGACGGCGTGGGCCTCCGCGTCGACGTACCGCAGCTCCGACAAGCGCGGCGGCGCCAACGGCGCGCGGATCGCCCTGGAGCCCCAGCGGTCCTGGGCGATCAACCGCCCGGCCGAGCTCGCGCCGATCCTGACGACGCTGCAGGAGATCGCGACCGCCCACGGTGCCTCGCTGGCCGACACGATCGTGATCGCCGGCTCCGTGGGTGTCGAGCAGGCCGCCGCCGCGGCGGGCGTGAACGTCACCGTCACGACCACCACGGGTCGCGGCGACGCCACGCAGGAGCAGACCGACGTCGAGTCGTTCGGCTACCTCGAGCCCAAGGCCGACGGCTTCCGCAACTACCTGCCGAAGTCGAGCAAGTACCCGAGCGAGTTCGCGCTCGTCGACCGGGCCAACCTGCTGGGCGTCAGCGCGCCGGAGCTCACCGCCCTCATCGGCGGCCTCCGGGTGCTCGGCACCAACTGGGACGGCTCGGACCTCGGCGTGCTCACCGACCGGCCGGGCGTGCTGACGAACGACTTCTTCGTCAACCTGCTCGACCTCGGCACCACCTGGACCGCCACCGACGCCTCGGAAGAGGTCTTCCGGGGCACGACCGAGTCCGGCACGACGTGGACCGGCAGCCGCAACGACCTGGTGTTCGGCTCGAACTCCGAGCTCCGTGCCGTGGCCGAGGTGTACGCCAGCGACGACGCCCAGGAGAAGTTCGTCCGCGACTTCGTCGCCGCCTGGACGAAGGTCATGGACGCCGACCGCTGGGACCTGCGCTGAGCATCGCCCCACGCTGATCGACCGGAGGCCGTCCCGCTCGGGACGGCCTCCGTGTCTTTTCCGGGGGTGCCCGGCAGGATGTGCCCATGACCGACGCATCCGACAACAGCGGCATCGCCTACGTCCACGCGCCCGACAAGCACCGCTACGAGATCCGCGACGGCGAGACGCTCGCGGGCTTCACGCAGTACCGCCTCCCCGACGACGTGCACGTCGACTTCGTGCACACCGAGGTCGACGACGCGTACGGCGGCCGGGGGCTCGCGGGCGAGCTGGTGGCGATGGCGGTGGCCGACGTCCGGGCGCAGGGCAAGCGGATCATCGCGCACTGTCCCTACGTCGCGAAGTGGCTCACCAAGCACCCCGACTACGACGACATCAACGACCCCGTGGCGTGAGCCGGTGAGCGCGCCCCTCTACCTCGACAAGGCCGTTCCCGCCGCGTACGCCGCCGCGACCGATCTCGCCCGCGAGGCCGGCGTCGCGGCGGAGGCCGCCGGCCTCGACCGGATCCTCGTCGAGCTGGTCAACATGCGGGTCTCGCAGATCAACGGCTGCGCCTTCTGCATCGACCTGCACCAGCGGCGGGCCGTGCGGGCGGGGGAGTCGGAGCGGCGTCTCGCTCTCCTGCCGGCCTGGTCGGAGACCGACCTGTTCACCGTGCAGGAGCGGGCGGCACTCGCGCTCGCCGAGTCGGTCACGCTGCTGCCCGATCCGGATCGGCGCCGGCGCACCGAGGCGGAGAGCCGGACCGTGCTCGGCGACGACGCCTTCGCCGCGGTCGCCTGGGTCGCGCTGACCATGAACACCTTCAACCGGATCTCGATGACCAGTCATCACCCGGTGAAGTAGCGGCCCACGCCGACCGCCGCGCCCGCCGCGATGAACCAGGCGCTGTTGAGCCGCGTGCGCCACAGCAGCACGAGCGTGCCGATCGCCAGGACGACGGCGACGACGTCGACCAGTCCGGTGCGGCCCAGCTGAAGGGCGACACCGGCCATCAGGGCCAGGGCGGTGGCGTTGAGACCGTCGAGGAGCGCCGAGGTCCAGGCCCGTGCGCGCAGCCAGTCGGTCAGCCGGGTCAGCAGACCGACGAACACGAACGACGGCAGGAAGATCGCGACCGTCGCGATGACCGCACCCGGCAGTCCCGCGACGACGTACCCGAGGAAGGTCGCGGTCGTGAACACCGGTCCCGGCGTCACCTGGCCGATCGACACGGCGTCGAGCAGCTGCTGCTGGGTGACCCAGCCGAGCCGGTCGACGAAGTCGCCCTCAAGGAAGGCGATCAGCACGTAGCCGCTGCCGTAGAGCACCGCGCCGATCTTGAGCATCGTCCAGAACAGCTCGGTCAGCCGGCCGTCCGGGGTCGTCGTCAGGGCGAGCAGGGGGAGGCCGAGCAGCGCGTGACCGCCGCGGCGCGCCAGCGCGCGAGCGCCGTGGACCAGCGCGGCGACCGCGGCGCCCGCGAAGAGCACGGCGAGCTCCGGCGCCCCCCACAGGTACGCCGCGAGGGCGGCCGCCGCCAGCAGCGCCAGCCAGCGTGAGGCGAGGACCGTCCGGCCCAGGCCGACCAATGCCCAGACGACGATCGCGACGACGACCGGCACCACGCCGTACAGGACGGACCCGATGGCAGGCGTGTCGCCGTACTCCACGTAGGCCCAGGCCAGTACGCCGACCATCAGGGCTGCGGGCAGGATGAAGCAGACGCCCGCGACGACGAGACCGCGCCAGCGGGCACGGTCGTGGCCGAGGTGGATCGCGAGCTCGGTCGAGTTGGGGCCGGGGATCAGGTTCGTGGCGCCCATCAGGTCGGCGAAGCGCTGGTCGCTCACCCAACCGCGCCGGCGGACCAGCTCCTCGCGCATCAGGGCCACGTGCGCGGCCGGGCCGCCGAAGGCGATCAGCCCGAGCCGGAGGAAGACGGTCGCCACCTCACGGGGGGAGCCCGCAGACCGTGGGTCCATGCGGCTGATCATGCCGGTCCGGCCGAGTGTCGGGTCACCTGGAGTCGTCACTTCACTGGTGGGTCACCGGCGGGTCGGGCGATGTTCACCGGCCTCTGGTCGCCTACCACCATGACCTCCGTGCGCCCCGAGAACCGCCTGTTGCTCGCCGTCGTCCCTGAGGGGAACCGGCACGGCTCGCGCTCCCACATGACCTGCTTCTTCCGGTGCGGCAATGCCTGCGACCAGCCGGAGCCCAACCCCACCGCTCACGGCCACGTCCGCGACGAGATCGCCAAGGCCGTCGGACGGCGCAGCTTCCTTCGCGGCGGCACCCTCACCGCCGGCGCGCTCATCGTCGGCGGCGTCGTCCAGTCGGGTGGTCTCGCTGCCGCGGCGACCCAGGCGCCGCGCCGGCCAGGCGGTCCCACCGGGCACGGCGCGCTCGGTCAGGCGGCCTTCGTGCCGGTGGAGCCCAACAAGCGCGACGCGTTCGTCACCGCCAAGGGCTTCGACCACGACGTCGTCATCCGGTGGGGCGACCCCGTCGTCAAGGGGGCGCCCGAGTTCGACCCGCACGCCCAGTCGGTCGCGTCCGCGCGCCGGCAGTTCGGCTACAACTGCGACTACGTGGGCCTGCTGCCCCTCGACGGCGACGAGGCTCTGCTCGTGGTCAACCACGAGTACACCGACGAGAACCTGATGTTCCCGACGGGCGCCTACTCCGCCGACGAGATCAAGCGGATCGCGATCGCCAGCCACGGCATGTCCGTGGTGAAGCTGCGCCGGCACAACCGGGCCGGCTCGTGGAAGCGCGCCGGCCTGGGCCACGCGAAGCAGAACCGTCGCATCCACGACGCCACCACCTTCGAGCTCACCGGCCCGGTCGCCGGCGACGCCCGGGTGCGGACCTCCGCCGACCCGGCGGGCACGAGCGTCCTCGGCACGCTCAACAACTGTGCCGGCGGCAGCACCCCGTGGGGCACCGTCCTCTCGGGGGAGGAGAACTTCAACCAGTACTTCGACAAGGGTGCCGGCCTCGACTCCCGCTACGCCGCCGAGTACGCCCGCTACGGCATCAACGGCTCGGGCAAGGGCTGGAGCAGCGTCGACCCGCGCTTCGACCTGTCGAAGGAGCCGCACGAGCCGCACCGCTTCGGCTGGATCGTCGAGATCGACCCTTACGAACCGAGGTCCACGCCGCGCAAGCACACGATGCTCGGCCGGTTCAAGCACGAGGGCGCCAATATCGCGATCTCGACCGACGGGCACGCCGTGGCCTACATGGGCGACGACGAGCGCGGCGACTACCTCTACAAGTTCGTCTCCGCCGGCAGGTACGACGCCAGCGGGACGAGAGCGGCCCGGGCGAGGAACCTCGAGCTGCTCACCACGGGCACGCTCTACGTCGCCCGGCTGGTCGGCGACGGCACCGAGGACGGCCGGTTCGACGGCACCGGCACCTGGATCCCGCTGGCCACCGAGACGGAGTCCTTCGTGCCCGGCATGTCGGTCGCCGACGTACTGCTGTTCACCCGCCTGGCCGCGGACAAGGTCGCCCCGACCAAGATGGACCGGCCCGAGGACGTCGAGCCGAACCCGGTCAACGGCAAGGTCTATGCCGCTCTCACCAACAACTCCAACCGTGGCAACGCGGCGATGCCGGTCGACGAGGCCAACCCGCTGGCCGGCTCGCAGGTCCGTGCCAGCATCGGCGCTCCGTTGACCAACGCCAGTGGCAACCGCAACGGCTACGTCCTGGAGATGACGCCCGGGGGTGGCGACCACGCGGCAACCACCTTCACCTGGGACCTGTTCCTGGTCTGCGGTGATCCGGCCGCGCCGGAGACCTGGTTCGGCGGGTTCGACAAGTCGAAGGTCAGCCCGATCAGCTGTCCCGACAACGTCGCCTTCGACTCGGCCGGGAACCTGTGGATCTCCACCGACGGCAACGTCCTCGGCAGCAACGACGGTGTCTTCCGGGTGCCCGTCTCCGGTCCGAACCGCGGTCAGGTGCAGCAGTTCTGCACCGTGCCCAAGGGTGCCGAGGCCTGCGGTCCGCTGGTCACCGACGACGACCGGTCGCTGTTCGTCGCAGTGCAGCACCCCGGCGAGATCGACGGGGCCACCTTCGAGAATCAGGCCAGCACCTGGCCCCACACCGACGCCTTCCCGCGCCCCTCCGTCGTGGTGGCCTTCAAGGCCCGCTGACCCGTCGCAGACTGAACCCGAATCCGCGCCGACCCGGCGCAGATTGAATCCGCACGAATTCAATCTGCGCCGGGTCGGTGCATTCCCGGGCTCAGTCTGCGACGGGTCAGGTGATGGTGAGTCCGCCGTCGACGGCGAGCGTCTGCCCGGTGATGTAGCCGGCGGCGTCCGAGGCGAGGAAGACGAGCGTCGCGGCCAGCTCGCGGGCGTCGCCCTTGCGGCCGGCCGGGATCCGCTGCTTCTGCGCGTCGAGATAGCCCGGCGGGTAGCTGTCGGTCATCTCGGAGGCGAAGAACCCCGGAGCGATGGCGTTGACCCGGATGCCCTTGCGGCCCGTCCACTGCTGCGCGAGGTCGCGGGTCAGGCCGATGACGCCCGCCTTGGACGCGGCGTACGCCGCCTGGGGGAGCCCGGCGGTGGTGATGCCGAGGACCGAGGAGATGTTGATGATGCTCGAGCCCGGCGCCATCACCCGGCCGCAGGCCTGGGCCATCCAGTAGCTGCCGTTGAGGTTGATGTCGATGACCTGTCGGAACTCGTCCGGCGCCTCGCGGGTCGCGGGCACGGCGGTGCCGATGCCGGCGTTGTTGACGAGGATGTCCACCTTGCCGAACTCGGCGACGGCGGCGTCGACGAGGGCCTGGCAGGACGCGGGGTCGGCGACGTCGGTCGCGACGCCGAGGGCGCGGCGGCCGGCGGCCTCGACGAGGGCGGCGGTGTCGGCGAGCCGGTCGACACGCCGGGCGCCGAGAGCGACGTCGGCGCCGGCCTCGGCCAGGGCCTTGGCGAAGTCGACGCCCAGGCCGGAGCTGGCGCCGGTGACGACGGCGACCTTGCCGTCGAGGCGGAACAGGTCGGTAACGGTCATGGCCCGCACGGTAGTGGGTCGCCGACGCCGGCCGCGATGTGGACCCGCAGGACACAGGTCTCCCGACCTCACTAAGGTGTGCCTTGCCTAATCGCAGCGGCAAGGAGGCGAAGTGAGCGGGACCGACGTGGAGATGGCGGTGCATCACGCCGAGGTGCTCGACGCGGTCGACCTGACCGCCGGCATGCGGCGTGTCGTGTTCGGCGGCGAGGGGCTCGCCGGCTACCGGTCGACGGGGGTCGGCGACGAGTACATCCGACTGCTCTTCCCGACCGACCCCGACCGGCGACCGCAGCTCCCGGGCATCGTCGACGGCAACCTCGACTACGGCTCGATCGACCTCGACCGGCTCCGGACCTACACGGTGCGCCACTGGGACGCCCAGGCACGGCGACTGACCGTCGACTTCGTCGTCCACGAGGGCGGCGTGGCCGCCACGTGGGCGCGCCAGGCCACGCCCGGCCAGGTGATCGGGCTCAACACGCCGACCGCCCTCTACGGTCCGCCAGCGGGGCTGGACTGGCAGGTGCTGATCGCCGACTACGCCGGCCTGCCGGCCGCGGTGCGCCTGGCCGAGACCACCACCGCGGCGACCCGGCTGGTGCTGGAGGTCCCCGGGCCGGAGCACGAGATCGACGTCCGAGCCCGGCCCGGCCTCGAGGTCGTGTGGGTCCACGGCGGCAACGGCCACGCGCCGAGCCGGCTCGAGGAGATCGTGCGGGCGCTGCCGCGGCCCGAGGGCGTCGGCTACGTCTGGGTCGCGGGCGAGTCGAAGGTGCTGCGCGGCGTGCGCAAGCACCTGCGTCACGAGCTGCGGCTGCCCGCGGCGGCGTACAAGACCGTGGGGTACTGGATCGAGGACGCCGAGAAGTGGCGGGAGCGCTACGACGGCCTCGGCGCGGACACCCGTGCCGCCCTCGACGCCATCTGGGAGAAGGGCGGCGACGAGGAGGATCTGGAGGACGAGTACGAGGCTCGGCTGGCCGAGCTCGGGCTGTGAGGAACGACCTGCGCGGGATCGGCCGGACGCTGCTCGCCCTGGTCCTGGTCGCGGTCCTGCTCGTCGGGTCCCGGCCCCGGCTGGCCCGGCGGCTGAACCGGTCGGCCGGTGTCCGTAGGGTTCCCTCGGCAGCGATGGGCGCCTGCCTGGCCCGGGTGCTGCTCGTCCAGGCACGCAAGGAGACCCGATGACCCTCGAAGCACAGGACCTGACGTTCTGCTCTGCCCCGGTCTCCGGCGCGCCGCTCGCCCTCCCGCTGGGCAGCGATGTCTGAGCCGACCACCCCCGAGGCCCGTGGCCTGCTGCGCGATGCCGTGACCGCCCAACCGTGGCGGGTGACGCTCGCGACGGTGTGCGCGATCGGCCACCAGTCGGGGGAGGCGCTCGTCCCCGTCGTCGTCGGCCTCGCGCTCGACCGCGGGGTCAGCGCCCGGGACGACCAGGCTCTGCTGCTGTGGCTGGTCGTGCTCGGCGCGACCTTCGCGCTGCTGTCCTTCTCCTACTTCTGCTTCGACCGGACGGCGACGCGGGTGGTCGCCGACGCCGAGGTCGCCCTGCGTGGCCGGGTCGCCGCCCACCTGCTCGACGTCCGCGGTGTGGGCTCGCATGAGGCCGGCTCCGGTGGTCTCGCCGAGGTCGCGTCCTCCGACGTCCGGGCGGTTGCGGAGACCTCGGGGGTGCTGCAGATGTTCGCCGCCGGCTTGGCGGGCATGGTCGTCGCCGTCGTCGCCCTGCTGCGGATCCACCTCGTGGTCGGCGTCGTCGTCGTGGTCGGCGTCGTCGTGGTCGCGTTCCTGCTGCACCGGGTCTCCGCGATCCTGGAGCGGCGGATCATCGCGGACCGCCGGGCCGGTGCCGAGGCGGCCGACGCGGCCTCGGACCTGCTCACCGGCCTCCGGGTCCTCAAGGGGCTCTCGGCGGAGGACGCCGCGAGCCGGCGCTTCCGCCTGGTGAGTGGTCGCGCCCTGATCGCCTCGCTGCGCAGCGCCCGCGCGAACGCCGGGTTCGAGGCGCTGGCTGCCCTTGCTCCGGCCCTGCTGGTCGCGGTGACGGTCGCCGTCGCCGGCGCGCTCGCCCTCGACGGGCAGCTGAGTCTCGGCGCGCTGGTCGCGGCACTGGGCCTGGCCCAGTTCCTCGCCGGGCCGCTGCAGATGGTGGCCTACACCTTCGCGGAGCTGGCGACCGTGCGGGCGGCGGCGGCGCGGGTCGCGGGGGTCCTCGTGACCACCCCGCCGGCGTACGGCGACAGGGCCGTGCCGTCGCACCCGCAGCCCATCGACGTGGACGGCGTGGTGGTCGGCCTGGCCGGCCAGACCCTGCGGCTGCGGGCCGGCGCGACGACGGGCGTCGTCGGCAGCCCCGAGCAGCTCGAGCGCCTGGCGGCCGCGCTGACCGGCGAGCCTCGCCCCGACGGGGACCTGACGCGTCTGGGCGACCTGCCCCTGAGCGCCGCCGACCCGGCCGCCCTGCGCGCGACGCTGGTCGTCGCCCCGCACGACGTGCGGCTGTTCACCGGCACCCTCGCCGCGAACGTCGACGGTGCCGGGCGGGAGCCGGCCGCGGTGGAGGCCGCGCTCGAGGCGGCCGCCGTCACCGACGTCATCGAGGTGCTGCCGGGCGGTCTCGACGCCGAGGTCGGGGAGGGCGGTCACCTGCTCTCCGGCGGTCAGCGCCAGCGGGTCGGCCTCGCCCGGGCACTCGCCCTGCAGCCCCCGGCGCTCGTCCTGCACGAGCCGACCAGCGCCGTCGACTCGGTCACCGAGGCACTCGTGGCCGAGCGGATGACTGCCCTCCGCGCGGGTCTGACGACCGTGGTGCTCACCACCAGCCCCGTGCTGCTGGACGCCTGCGACGAGGTCGTGTGGCTGACCGACGGTCTGCCCGCGGACACCCACCACGCGCTGCTGGACCACGCGGGCTACGCAACGGCGGTGCTGCGATGACGGCCCCGACGAGCGAGCCCATCACCGCCCTGATCGGCGTCGCCTCCGGCCGGGCCACGCTGCGCGTGCTGCGCCGGATCATGCGCCCGCGGGCCGGGCTCGCCCTCGGCGCCGTGCTGATGATGGTCGTCGCCGCCGCTGCCGGCATTGCCGTCCCCGTCGTGATCGGCCGGGTCGTCGACGACGTGTTCGCGCCCGGCGCCGACGGCGGTTCCGTGGTCGGACCGGTCGTCGCCCTGGTGGCGCTGGCCGCGCTCGCCGGTGTCGCCGGCCTGGTGGCCGAGCTGCTCATCGCCCGCGTCGGCGAGCCCGCGGTCGCCGAGCTGCGCGAGGAGGTGCTCGACCACGCCCTGCATCTGGAGTACGGCGTCGTGGAGGACTCCGGCACCGGCGATCTCCTCGCCCGGGTCAGCCAGGACGTCCGGGCGCTCGCCGACGTCGTGCGGGCCGTCCTCAGCAGGTTCGGTGGCGCCGCCATCACCCTCGTCCTGAGCCTGGTGGGCCTGGCCGTCGTCGACTACCGGTTCGCGCTGGCCGCGCTGCTCGCCGTACCCATCCAGGTGTGGGCCACCCGTGGCTACCTGCGTCTCGCCGGCCCGACCTATCGCTCCCTGTCGCGCGCCGAGGGTGCCGAGGTGCAACAGATCCTCGAGTCGGTCCAGGCCAGCGGAACGGTGCGTGCACTCGGGCTCGGGGAGCGGCACCGCGACACCGTCCGTCGCCGCGCGATGACGACGCGGGGACTGCGCCTGGACGCGGTGCGGATGCGGACCGTGTTCTTCCAGCGCCTCAACCTCGCCGAGTACGTCGGCACCGGCGCGATCCTCGCCGTCGGCGGCTGGCTCGTGGCGCGTGACGCCGTGACGGCCGGCGCGGCGACGGCGGCTGCGCTCATGTTCATCCGGCTCTTCAACCCGATCAACATCGTGCTGGCCCTGCTGGAGGACGTGCAGTCGGCCGCCGCCGGCCTCGGCCGCCTCGTCGGTGTCCTCGAGGTGCCGCGCCGGTCGGTGCCGCCGGGCGAGGTCGCGGTCGCCGACCGCTCCGTGGCCTTCAAGGGGGTCGGGTTCGGCTATCACCGGGACCACCCGGTCATCCACGACCTCTCGCTCGAGATCGCGCCCGGGGAGCGGCTGGCCGTCGTGGGGGCGAGCGGTGCCGGCAAGAGCACGCTCGGCGCGCTCGTGACCGGGCTGCGGCTGCCGACCGACGGCACGGTGTGGCTGGGCGGCGCGACGACGGCCGAGCTGTCACCGGAGGTGTTGCGGCACACGGCCGCGCTGGTGACCCAGGACGTGCATCTCTTCCGCGGCAGCCTGCGTGAGGACCTGCTCCTGGTCGCGCCCGACGCGAGCGACGACGACCTCGTCGCTGCGCTCGACCTGGTCGGCGCGCGGGCCTGGGTCGCCGCGCTGCCCGACGGGATCGACACGTCCATCGGTGCCGGGGGACACCCGCTCACCGCGCTCCAGGCCCAGGAGGTCGCCCTGGCCCGGCTCGTGCTCGCCGACCCGCCTGTCGTCGTCCTCGACGAGGCGACGGCGGAGGCCGGCAGCGCCGGCGCCCGTCAGCTCGAGGACGCGATCGAGCGGGCCACCACCGGCCGCACGACGATCATCGTGGCCCACCGGCTCAGCCAGGCCGCACGGTGCGACCGGATCGCCGTCATGGAGGACGGCCGACTGGTCGAGCTGGGCACGCCCGAGGAGCTCACGGCTGCGCAGGGTGTCTACGCCCGCCTGTGGGCGGCGTGGGCCCGCGGGTCCGCGGGTCCGGAGGACCGCCCCGAGTGAGACGGTCGCCGTACGCCGGTCCGTGCGGCGCCGTGGCGGGTGTGGACCGGCAGAGGAGTAGCATGACCGTGTGCGGATGATCCTGCTCCTTACCTAGCCGCGTCGGCGACCAGACCGGTCGACGCGGCGGCCCCTCCCTGGCGAGGGGCTTTTGCATGTCCGGAGCGTGGTCTGCGCGACAACGGGGTGCCGGACCGAGACGAGAGAGTTGAGATGAGCAGCGAGAACGACGTCCACTACGACGTCCACGCCGTCGAGGAGAAGTGGCTGCCGGTCTGGGAGTCGCTCGACCTCTTCCGTGCCGACGACGCGGCGGTGACCTCGGGGACCAAGGAGAAGCGCTACGCGCTGACGATGTTCCCCTACCCGAGCGGAGACCTGCACATGGGTCACGCCGAGGTCTTCGCCATCCATGACGTGATCTCGCGCTACTGGCGGCTGCGCGGCTACGAGGTCCTCAACCCGATGGGCTGGGACTCCTTCGGCCTGCCCGCCGAGAACGCCGCGATCAAGAACGACGAGCACCCCGCGGCGTACACCTACGCCAACATCGAGACGCAGTACGCGTCGATGAAGCGCTACGGCGTCAGCTTCGACTGGTCCCGCCGGCTGCACACCTCGGACCCCGAGTACTACAAGTGGACCCAGTGGCTGTTCCTGAAGTTCCGGGAGAAGGGCCTGGCCTACCGCAAGAACTCACCGGTCAACTGGTGCCCCAACGACCAGACCGTGCTGGCCAACGAGCAGGTGCTCGCCGACGGCACCTGCGAGCGCTGCGGCGCCGTGGTCACCAAGCGTGAGCTGACCCAGTGGTACTTCAAGACCACCGAGTACGCCCAGGAGCTCTACGACTGCCTCGACGACCTGCAGGGGTCGTGGATCGGCAAGGTCGTCAACGCCCAGCGCAACTGGATCGGCCGCTCCGAGGGTGCCCACGTCACCTTCGACGTCGAGAACCACGAGCCGGTCACCGTGTTCACCACGCGGCCCGACACCCTCTTCGGTACGACGTTCATGGTCGTCGCCGTCGACGCCAAGCTGGCCGAGGAGCTGGTCACCGACGAGCACCGCGCCGACTTCGAGGCCTACCGCGACGAGATCCGCAAGGCCAGTGACATCGACCGGCTGGCCACCGACCGGCCCAAGACGGGCGTCTTCCTGGGCGTCCACGCGACCAACCCGCTGACCGGCGAGAAGCTGCCGGTGTGGGCGACCGACTACGTGCTGGCCGACTACGGCACCGGCGCCGTCATGGGCGTCCCCGGCGGCGACCAGCGCGACTGGGAGTTCGCCACCACGTTCGGCCTGCCGATCCTGCGCACCACGCAGCCGCCGGCCGACTGGGACGGCGAGGCCTTCTCGGGTGAGGGCCCGGCGATCAACTCGCCGGCCCCCGGCATCACCTCCGGTCTCGACATCAACGGGCTGCCCGTCGCCGAGGCCAAGAGCGCGACCATCGCCTACCTGGCCGAGCAGGGCAGCGGCGACGGCACGGTGAACTTCCGGCTGCGCGACTGGCTGCTGTCGCGCCAGCGCTACTGGGGCGCGCCCATCCCCATCATCCACTGCCCGGTCGACGGCGAGGTCCCGGTCCCCGAGGACCAGCTGCCGGTCGAGCTGCCCGAGCTGCGCGGTGCCGACCTGAAGCCCAAGGGCACCTCCCCGCTGGGCGCGGCGACCGAGTGGGTCAACGTCAGCTGCCCGCGGTGCGGTGGGCCCGCAACCCGCGACACCGACACGATGGACACCTTCGTCGACTCGTCGTGGTACTTCTTCCGCTACCTGTCGGCCCACGACAGCACCCAGGCGTTCGACCCCGCGCTGGCCGAGGCGTGGGGGCCGATCGACCTCTACATCGGCGGCGACGAGCACGCCGTCCTGCACCTGCTCTACGCGCGGTTCTTCACCAAGGTGCTGCGCGACATGGGCCTGATCGACTGGGACGAGCCGTTCTCGGCGTACCTGTCGCAGGGCAAGGTCATCAACAACGGCCGCAAGATGAGCAAGTCGCTGGGCAACGGCGTCAGTCTGGGGGGACAACTTGCCGAGTACGGCGTCGACGCGATCCGGCTGACGCTGGTCTTCGCGAGCCCGCCCGAGGACAACGTCGACTGGGCCGACGTCTCGCCGGCCGGCTCGGCGAAGTTCCTGCAGCGCGCCTGGCGCCTGGCCGGCGACGTGACCTCGGCGCCCGGTGCGCCTGCCGCCGACGGTGACGTCGCACTGCGCAAGGTCACCCACAAGACGGTGCACGAGGCCGCCCAGCTGCTGGAGTCGTACCGGTTCAACGTGGTCGTCGCCCGCGTGATGGAGCTGGTCAACGCCACTCGCAAGGCCATCGACTCGGGCTGCGGTCCGGCCGACCCGGCGGTCCGCGAGGCGGCCGAGACCGTCGCGATCCTGCTGTCGGTGGTCGCGCCCTACACGGCCGAGGAGATGTGGGAGCGCCTGGGCCACCAGCCGTCCGTCGCCCAGGCGCCGTGGCCGGGCGTGGAGCCCGAGCTGCTGGTCGATGACGCCGTCACCGCCGTCGTCCAGATCCAGGGCAAGGTGCGCGGCCGGCTGGAGGTCTCGCCCGACATCAGCGAGGCCGACCTGGAGGCAGCGGCGCTCGCCGACCCGGCCGTGGTGAAGGCGATCGACGGCCGCGAGGTCCGCAAGGTGATCGTGCGCGCGCCGAAGCTCGTCAACATCGTCGTCTGAGCAGATCGGCGCGCCGCGGGTCAGTCGACGTCGGTGCTGCCGGTGCTGCCGGTGCCGTCGGCGTCGGCCAGCGCGGCCGCGAGGGCCTCGAGCTCGGCGCGGCGGTGGGTGTCGAACGGGAAGGTGTACTCGGTGCCGATCTCGCACCGGATCCGTGCCTGTGGGCGCTTGCCGTCGCGCAGCTCCAGCACCGGCTGCTGCCAGACGTGGATGCGGTGGGCGTCGACGCGGCCGAACATCTCCAGCACCTGGCCGTCGAACACCAGCAGCGTGGTGTCGTCCGGCTGCGCCTTGATCGTCGCCATGGCGCGACTGTAGCGGCCGGGGTCCGGCAGCGTCCCTGGACGGGCGCCTAGCGATAGCCTCTGCGCATGTCGATCGTCGTGGTCACCGACTCCACCTCGACCGTCCCGGCGGAGGTCGCCGAGGCCAGTGGGGTGCACGTGGTCCCGCTGCAGGTGGTCATCGACGACGACGTCTACGACGAGGGTGCCGAGGAGGTCACGCCCGAGCGGCTCGCGGTGGCGCTGAAGGAGAAGCGCGCCGTCAGCACGTCGAGGGCCTCGCCGGCGGTGTTCGCCGACCTCTACGCGCGGCTCGCCGCCGAGGGCGCGACCGAGATCGTGTCGGTGCACCTGTCCGCAGAGGTCAGCGGCACCTTCGAGTCCGCGCTCGTCGCCTCCCGCGCGGCGCCGGTCCCGGTGACCTGCGTCGACTCCCGGCAGGTCGGCGTCGCGACGGGGTACGCCGTCGAGTCCGCCCTCGACGTGATCGAGGCCGGGGGCACGGCGGCCGAGGCGGCCGAGGCCGCCCGGCAGCGAGCCGCGGTGGCGACGTCGCTGTTCTACGTCGACACCCTGGAGCACCTGCGTCGCGGCGGCCGGGTCGGCGCCGCGGCGGCCGTGTTCGGTGGTGCGCTGGCGGTCAAGCCGTTGCTCGGCATCGTCGACGGCGTGATCTCGCCGCAGGCGAAGGTCCGCACCGCGGCCAAGGCGATCGCCCGGCTCGAGGCGCTCGCGATCGAGGCGGCCGGGGAGCGGCAGGTCGAGGTGTGCGTCGCCCATCTGGCCGCCGCGGAGCGTGCGGAGGCGATGGCGGCCCGCCTGGTCGAGCAGGTCGGTGAGCGACTGGTCCCCGCGCGGTCCGGTGAGCCGGTGCGCTGCGTCGAGCTCGGCGGGGTGCTCGGCGCCCACGTCGGTCCCGGCATGCTGGCGATCTGTGTGGCGCCGGTCCTGAGCTGACCGGCGGAGCGTGCCGGCGGCCGCCGTTGAGCCGGGCCGAGCGGGTCGCTCCAGCCCCAACAGTCACGACAGGCGACCTCGTTCGTCCCCAGGCCGGATCCACCTGCGGACCGTCCACAGGTGACCGGGTCTCCGGAGGGGTCGCCGGTCGCGGCACCTAGCGTGCCGTCATGCCCGTCCGACGCCCTGCCGCCCGCCCCGATCCGCCCGGTGCCGATGCCGCCGCGCGCCGCCTGGCGCTGATCGCGGCGGACCTGGGGGTCGCCCGGTCGACGCCGTCACCGGAGGCGGCCGACGAGCCGGCAGAGGAGACGGCAGAGCCGTGGTGGGCGGACCACACCCGGGTGGCCGCCCCGGCGCCGCCGGACCCGGCGCACCCGGTGGACCCGGCGGTCCCGGTGCGCGAGGTGGAGGTCGGGGAGGTGCCGGCGCTGCCGCTGCCGGGACGTCATGCGGCCCGGCGCCGGGGCCGACGACCACGGCCGCGGGCCGTGGTGCCCTCCGTCGCCGATCGGCTGCCCGCCCTCGGGATGCCCCAGGTCGCCGTCGTCGCCATCGCGGTCGCCCTCGGACTCGCCGTCACGACCTGGTGGGTGCTGCGGGACCGGCCCGGACCGCTCGCGCCCGTGTCCGCCGCGCCGGCCGACCCCCTCGTCACCACCCTCCCGCCCGAGCCGGGCTCATCGGCCGCCCCGACACCGCCGACGGGATCGGCGGCCGCCGCGTCGGCACCGGCGACCGTCACGGTCGACGTCGCGGGGAAGGTGCGCCGGCCCGGCATCGTCGTCCTCGACGCGGGGGCGCGGGTCACCGACGCGGTCGAGGCGGCCGGCGGTGCCCGCAAGGGGGTCGACCTGACCCCGCTCAACCTCGCCCGCGTCCTCGTCGACGGGGAGCAGGTCGTGGTCGGTGCGCCGGCAGCCACGGTGCCCTCCGGGAGCCCGGGGGCCGGCGGCGGTGGCCCGGCCGGACCGCTGGTCAATCTCAACACCGCCGGTCTGGCCGAGCTGGAGTCGCTGCCCCAGGTCGGGCCGGTCACCGCCCAGGCGATCATCGCGTGGCGCGAGGCCCGCGGCGGCTTCACCAGCGTCGATGAGCTGCTCGAGGTCGACGGCATCGGCGACAAGACCCTCGCCCAGATCACCCCTCATGTGACGGTGTGATCGAGGTGGCGCCGGCTCCCGCCGCGATCGTCGAGTCCGCGCGGACCGGCAAGGAACCCACTCCGGTCCTGCGGAGCCCGGATCTGCGGATGCCGGACCTGCGGATGCCAGCGCTGGGCGCGGCAGCCTGGCTGGGCGGCATCGCCGCGCAGGGTGTCGGCGCCACCGCCTACGCCGGGGTCGCCCTCCTGGTCGGCGTCGTCGGAGTGCTCGCGGGCCGACTGTCGCCCGGTGTCGTGAGACTGGCCGGCGCCGCGCTGCTCGTCGCCACGGCGGCCGTCACCGGCACCGTGCTGCGCCACGACGCGGTCCGCGGGTCGCCGCTCCACGATCTCGCGGCCGAGCGCGCCACGGCCGACATCGTCGGGACGGTGGCGTCCGACCCGCGCGCGATCGAGGGGCGCTCCGGCCCCCAGGCGGTGGTCCGGATCCGGGTGCGAGAGGTGACCGCGCGCGGTCATCGCCTGCGCACCGGCGGCGCGATCGTGGTCATCGGTGACCCGGGCTGGACCCGGATCGGCCTCGGCGAGCGGGTGCTCGCCGAGGGGCGTCTCGCCGCCTCGGACGATCCCGGGACCGTGGCGCTGCTCGTCGGCGCCCGCGCCCCGGTCCGGATCCGCGGCCCCGATGTCTGGTGGCGTGCCTCGGCGGCCGTCCGTGCCTCGATCCGGCGCGCGGTGGAGCACCGACCACCCGACCAGGCGGGTCTGGTCCCGGCGCTCGTGGACGGCGACGACGCCGGGCTGCCGGAGGAGGTGGAGCAGGACTTCCGGACCACCGGTCTCACCCACCTGACGGCGGTGAGCGGCACCAACCTGACTCTCGTGGTCGGCTCGCTGTTGCTGCTCGCCCGGGCGCTGGGGGTCCGCCGGCGCTGGCTGACCGTGGTCGGTCTGGCGGGCATCGCCGGGTTCGTGCTGCTTGCCCGCACCGAGCCGAGTGTGCTCCGGGCAGCGGTGATGGGGACGGTCGGGCTGTTCGCGTTCGGCCCGGACGGACGGCGCCGTGGGCTGCGGGCCCTGGGAGTCGCCGTGGCCGGCCTGGTGCTGGTCCAGCCCGGTCTCGCGGTCGCCGCCGGGTTCGCCCTGTCGGTGCTCGCCACCGCGGGGATCGTGCTGCTCGGTCCACCGCTGGCGCGGGCGCTCGCCCGCTGGCTGCCGCGAGGCCTGGCGGAGGCGGTCGCGGTGCCGACGGCCGCCCAGCTGGCCTGCACCCCGGTGATCGCCGGCCTGTCCGGCGAGGTGAGCCTGGTGGCGATCGGTGCCAACCTGCTGGCCGGGCCGGCGGTCGGGCCGGCCACGGTGCTCGGGCTGGTCGGCGGACTGGTCGGTCTCGTCTGGCCGTGGGCGGGCCGGCTGTGCGGCACCGCGGCCGGATGGTGCGTGGGCTGGATCATCGCCGTCGCCGAGCACGCCGCCGACCTGCCCGGCGCCGCCCTCGACTGGGGGAGCGGTGCGCTCGCGGTCGGTGTGCTGGCGCTGATCTGCCTGGCGGTCGGTGTCGTACTGCCGCGGCTCGTGCGGTCCCGCACGGCGGGGGCGCTCCTGGCCGTCCTGCTGCTCCTGGTCGTTCTCGGTGTGCCGGGCCGGCTCTGGTCGACGGTGACGGGTGGCTGGCCGCCGCCCGGCTGGGTCCTCGTCGCGTGCGACGTCGGCCAGGGTGACGCGCTGGCCGTGTCGGTCGGGAGGCGGACGGCGATCGTGGTCGACGCCGGTCCCGAGCCACGGGCGGTCGACGACTGTCTCGACGGGCTGGGCGTCGAGCGGGTGCCGCTGGCCGTGCTCACCCACTTCCATGCCGACCACGTCGACGGCCTGGCCGGGGTCCTCGACGGCCGCCGGGTGGACGGGGTCGAGACCACGGCGCTGGCCGATCCGGCGGGTGGCGTCGACCTGGTCCGGCGGGCGGCGGACGAGGCGGGCGTCCCGGTGGCGGTGGCGCCCTACGGTGTGACGCGGCGCATCGGGGACGTGGTCGTGCAGGTGCTCCACCCGGACCTGCCGGCGACGGTCGACGGCCCCGGCGACGGCAGCACCGCCAACGACGCGAGTGTGGTGCTCCTGGTCGAGGTGGCCGGCGTGCGGATGCTGCTCACCGGCGACCTGGAGCCGCCCGGACAGGCGGAGGTGGCGTCCTTGGTGCGGGAGCTGGACATCGACGTGCTCAAGGTCCCGCACCATGGCAGCTCCCACCAGGACCTCGCGTGGCTGGTCGGGCTGCGCCCGGAGGTCGCACTGGTCTCCGTCGGGGCGGACAACGACTACGGCCATCCGTCGTCGGTGGTCGTGCGCGGCCTGGAGGCCGCCGGCGCCCGGGTCCTGCGGACCGATCGCGACGGCGACGTCGCGGTGGTGGCCGGCGGTGCCGACGGGCTCCACACGGTCACCCGACGCTGACGGGACCGACCCTCGCTGCGGGGAGGCGAGGTGGCGAGACCCGTGTCGCAACGGTGTGGGAAGGTGGTCGCATGCGGGCCGAGGACGTGCTGGGTCGGGTCATCCTGGTCACCGGCAAGGAGGAGTTCCTCGGCGCCCGGACCGTCGACGACGTCAAGGCGGCGGTGCGCGGACACGACCCCGAGGCCGAGTTCGCCGACAGCTCAGCGGCCGAGCTGACCCTCGCTACGCTCGGGGAGATGGCGGCGCCGTCGCTGTTCTCCGCGGTGCGCTGCGTCGTGGTCCGGGGCCTCGAGAACCTGCCCGACGAGTCGGTCGACGGCGTGCTGGCGTACGCCGGCGCGCCGGTCGAGGACGTCGCCCTGGTCCTCGTCCACGGCGGCGGCCAGAAGGGCAGCGGCGTGCTGACCAAGCTGCGCAAGCTGCCGGCGGTCACCGAGCACAAGTCCGAGGAGCTCAGGGCGTCCGACTACCCGGGATTCGTGGCCGGCGAGGTTCGGCGACTCGGCGCCGGGATCGACCGCGAGGCCGCGGACGCGCTGATCGAGTCGATCGGGCGTGACCTGCGCTCCCTGGCCGGCGCCGCCCACCAGCTGACCAGCGACTTCCCGGGAGAGCGGATCAGCGAGGCACAGGTCCGTCGCTACTTCGGTGGCCGGGCCGAGGCGAAGTCCTTCGCGGTCGCCGACGCCGCCTTCGCCGGACGCGACCGGGCCGCTCTGGAGGAGCTGCGCTGGGCGCTCGACTCCGGTACGGCGGCCGTGCTGATCACCTCCGCCTTCGCGGGCAGCGCCCGCGGCCTGGCACGGCTGGTCAGTGCCCCGCGCGGGATGCGCGACGCGGACCTGGCGCGCGAGGTCGGCGTGCCACCGTGGAAGCTGCGCTCGCTGCGCGACCAGGCCCGGGGCTGGACCGATGCCGGACTGGCGCGGGCGATCCGCGCGGTCGCCCAGGCCGATGCCGACATCAAGGGTGCCGCCAGCGATGCGTCGTACGCCCTGGAGCGGCTCGTGCTCACGGTGACGACTCAACCGGGGCTCAGGACCGGAGCCAGCTGGGTGGTCTCAGAGAGAGGCGGCCTGCTTCGCGATCGACGACTTGCGGTTCGCGGCCTGGTTCTTGTGGATGACGCCCTTGGAGGCAGCCTTGTCGAGCTTCTTGCCGGCCTCGCGGGCCAGGCTGGCAGCGCCGTCCTTGTCGCCGGCCTCGGCGGCCTCGCGGAACTTGCGGATCGCGGTCTTGAGGCCGGACTTGACGGCCTTGTTGCGCTCGTGACGCTTCTCGTTCTGCTTGTTGCGCTTGATCTGGCTCTTGATGTTCGCCACGGGTACTCGTCTCTGTGTCAGGTGTGGGGATGCTGGTTCTGGTCCGGAGCGCGCCTCGGTCGCCCTGGTCCTGACCACCCGGCTCGGTGAGCGGAGGACGGGCAGGCGGGAACGCGGAGACGCGACCAGCAAGGCTAACAGCGGGTCGACATCGCGCCCAAATCAGCGCTCGTCCGACCAGCCGCGCCGCTCGGCCAGCCAGTGGTCGATCACGTCGCGCTGCCAGGCCTGGGCGGCGCGCAGGTGCGGCGACGTGGGCGGGACCGGCTGGTCGGCACAGGTGGTGAAGTAGCCGAGGATCAGGGCGAGGAAGACGTCGACGTCCTCGGCGGGGACCGTCGCGAGCAGCGGGTGGTCCGCGATGTGGGCGTCGACGTCGAGTCCGTCGCCCCGCGGGCCGACGAGCAGCAGCAGGGAGTCGAGCCAGGCGGCGCCGACGATCGGCCAGTTCCAGTCGCACAGCAGGGCGGTGCCGTCGGGGCGAACCAGGATGTTGTCGTCGCGGATGTCGGTGTGGACGAGGGTGTCGCCGGCGACCACCTCGGCGTACCTGTCGGCGAGCGCCCGGATCTCGGCTGCGCGCGGGTGGGCGATCCGGTCCCACAGCGCCGGCCAGGAGGCGAACTCCTCGACCGCGCTGTCGAGCGCGGCGGGAGCGGGGGTCAGGACGCCCGCCATGGCGACGGCCATCGCCGAGGCGGCGGCCAGGTCCTCGGCACGCCACGGGCGGTGGGGAGCGCGGGCGTCGACGTACTCGGTGGCGAGCAGGAACCAGTCGGCGACCTCCTCGGTCCACAGCAGCGCCGGCGCAGGCACGCCGGCGGGCAGGGCAGCGAGCTTGCGTGCCTCCTCGCGATAGGCGTCGGCGAACACCCGCTGGGCCTTGATGGAGGCTGCCTTCACGAACACCCGGGTGCCATCGGTGCCGGTGAGCACCGAAGCGAATCCAGGCGTGAACCCGCCGTCCTGGGACACGGCCTCCACGACGGGGGTGCCGAGGCGCTGCTCGACCGCGCGACGGACCAGCGGCGGCAGGTGCGACCAGGCCAGGCGCCGGGCGGTCCGGCCGTGGGGGATGACGGTGGGGAACACGCGGCCCATCATCGCTGACCGGCCATGGCCGGTCCGTAGCGGTTCGGCTCCGGGTTTAGCGAACCGGAGCGGCATCCGGGACAATGGGCGGCACCATGCCAGCCTCCGCCCCGAAGCCGGGTCACACCGACCCCGCGATCATCCGCAACTTCTGCATCATCGCGCACATCGACCACGGCAAGTCGACCCTCGCTGACCGGATGCTGCAGCTGACCGGCGTGGTCGACGCGCGCGCTGCGCGCGCCCAGTACCTCGACCGGATGGACATCGAGCGCGAGCGCGGCATCACGATCAAGTCGCAGGCCGTGCGCATGCCGTGGACGGTCGCGGAGGGCAACGAGGAGGGCGCGGAGCCCGGCAGCTACGTCCTCAACATGATCGACACCCCGGGCCACGTCGACTTCACCTACGAGGTGTCCCGCTCGCTGCAGGCCTGCGAGGCGGCGATCCTGCTCGTCGACGCCGCCCAGGGCATCGAGGCGCAGACGCTGGCGAACCTCTACCTCGCCATGGGCGCGGACCTCCACATCATCCCGGTGCTCAACAAGATCGACCTGCCCAGCGCCGACCCGGACAAGTACGCCGAGGAGCTGGCCGGCATCGTCGGCTGCGACCCCGACGACGTGCTCCGGGTGAGCGCCAAGACCGGCCTCGGCGTGGAGACGGTCCTCAACGAGATCGTCAAGCAGACCCCGCCGCCGGTCGGTGACCCGGACGCCCCGGCGCGCGCCCTCATCTTCGACTCCGTCTACGACACCTACCGCGGCGTGGTCACCTATGTCCGCGTCGTCGACGGCAAGCTGAGCCACCGCGACCGGATCAAGATGATGTCGACCAACGCCGTGCACGAGATGCTCGAGGTCGGCGTGATCAGCCCGGAGCCCGTCAAGACGGGCGAGATCGGCGTCGGCGAGGTCGGCTACCTCATCACCGGGGTGAAGGACGTCCGCCAGTCGCGGGTCGGTGACACCGTCACCTCCCAGCACCACGGCGCGACCGAGTCCCTCGGTGGCTACGAGCACCCGAACCCGATGGTCTACGCCGGTCTCTACCCGATCGACGGCGACGACTACCCGGTGCTGCGCGACGCGCTGGAGAAGCTCCAGCTCAACGACGCCGCCCTCACCTACGAGCCGGAGACCTCCGGCGCGCTCGGCTTCGGCTTCCGGATCGGCTTCCTCGGCCTGCTCCACATGGAGATCACCCGCGACCGCCTCGAGCGCGAGTTCAACCTCGACCTCATCTCGACCGCGCCCAACGTGGTCTACGAGGTGCACATGGAGGACGGCAAGGTCCTCGAGGTGACCAACCCGAGCGAGTACCCCGACGGGAAGGTCGCCGAGGTGCGCGAGCCCGTCGTGCGCGCCACGATCCTCAGCCCGTCGGACTACATCGGCGCGATCATGGAGCTGTGCCAGGAGAAGCGCGGCAACCTGCAGGGGATGGACTACCTCTCCGCGGACCGCGTCGAGATGCGCTACACGCTGCCGATGGGCGACATCGTCTTCGACTTCTTCGACCAGCTCAAGAGCCGCACCAAGGGCTACGCCAGCCTCGACTACGAGCGCTCCGGCGACCAGGCCGCCGACCTGGTGAAGGTCGACATCCTGCTGCAGGGCGAGCCGGTCGACGCGTTCTCCGCGATCGTCCACAAGGACGCCGCCTACTCCTACGGCGTGATGATGGCCGGCAAGCTCAAGGAGCTCATCCCGCGCCAGCAGTTCGAGGTGCCGATCCAGGCCGCCATCGGCGCCCGGGTGATCGCGCGCGAGAACATCCGCGCCATCCGCAAGGACGTCCTCGCCAAGTGCTACGGCGGTGACATCACCCGCAAGCGGAAGCTGCTCGAGAAGCAGAAGGAAGGCAAGAAGCGGATGAAGATGGTCGGCCGGGTCGAGGTGCCGCAGGAGGCCTTCGTCGCCGCGCTCGCGACCAGCGGCCCGGCGGGCGACAAGCCCAAGAAGTAGCCGTCCCACGGCAGCCGGGTTGGCCCGCTCTGCTGGGATGACTGCGTGCCTCCCTCCGTCGTGGTCCCCGCCGACCTCGACGGCCAGCGTGCGCTCGGGCCCGAGTGGGCGGCCTGGCTGGACCGCCTCCCGGCGATCACGCGGTCGGTCCTCGACGACTGGGAGCTGACGCCCGAGGGCACGAGCTGGCACGGCTTCTGCTCCCTGGTCCTCCCGGTCACGACCGGTGACGGCACACTCGCCGCGCTCAAGGTCGGGCTGCCCGACGACGAGTCCGAGCACGAGCATCTCGCCCTCCAGCGGTGGGGCGGACGCGGCGCGGTCCGGCTGCTCCGCGCCGACCCGGGCCGCCGGGCACTGCTGCTCGAGCGGCTGGATCGCGAGGACCTCACCGAGAGCTGGGACCTGGAGGCCTGCGCGGTGGTCGCGAGCCGCTACGCCGACCTGCATGTCGCCGCGATGCCGCAGCTGCGCGCGCAGGCGTCGTACGTCGAGACGTGGCTGGCGGCGCTCGCCCGCGATGCCCAGGAGGTGCCGATCCCGCGGCGCCTGGTCGAGCAGGCGCTCGCGCTGGGACGAGACCTGGTCACGGAGCCGGCGACGGCGGTCATCCACGGCGACCTCCACTACGGCAACGTGCTGCGCGGCCGGCGCGACGGCGAGGACACCTGGCTGGTCATCGACCCGAAGCCGACCAACGGCGACCCGCACTACGAGCTGGAGCCGATGCTGCGCGACCGGTTCGCGGAGTACGCCGCGCCCGGAGCGGCGGGGTCCGTCCGCGACGGCGTCCGCCGGCGCTTCCACGCGCTCGTCGATGCCGCCGGCTTCGACGAGGACCGTGCCCGGGACTGGGTCGTCATCCGTTCGGTGCTCAACGCGCACTGGGCCCACGAGGACGCCGTGCGCGCCCATCGCCGGCTGGACGCGGACGAGCGGGAGCACGTCACGGCCTGCATCACGGTGGCGAAGGCCGTGCAGGACTGATCCGGACCGACGCCACCAGGTCGTCGTACGTCGATCGGTCGTCGTGCCACCACTGCGGGGTCGCGCCCCACTCGACCCGTGCGCTCGCGCTCTGCAGTGCCACGATCCGCCAGGTCCCCGGAGGCTCGTAGCTCTCGGTCTCCTCGGTGCGCACGACCACCCAGGTCAGCAGGTCGGCCGGCTCGCCGTCGATCCGGCCGGCATCTCGTCGGAGCCGGACCCGCACCACCTCGGGATCCCGACGGACCTGCGCCGCCAGCGTGTCGAGGTCGCCGGGCGTGGGGTCCACGGCGCCGTACTCCAGCAGAGTCGGTGCCTCCTCGCGGTAGATCCGGCAGCGGTCGCCGTCGCGCTCGACCCAGCCGGCCTCCTTCGGCGGGGAGAAGGTGAGGGACGGTCGGTCGGCAGCGCCCCAGCTGGGACACAGTGACCCGGTCCCGTGGAGCACGGCGACCGAGCGGCGGACGACGTCGAAGGAGTCCAGCCGGCGAGGCTTGTCGTCCGGGACGGTCCAGCTCAGCCGGACGCCGGCGACCTGGATGGCAGCCTCCCAGTAGGGGAGGCCGTCGTTGTAGACGCGCCAGGTCAGCTCCTCGGCGGCCTTGCCGTCGAGGCCGGGGGCGTCGCCACGGTAGGTGATGTCGCTGACCTCGTCGTCGCCACCGATGTCCTCGAAGGGATCGAGCTCCTGGGCGCGGAAGGCGGCCAGTGTCCGCTCCGGCCCGATCTGCACGCCGACGCTGCGCACCGAGCCGTGGCTGAACGAGCAGCCGTCCTCGGACTGCTGCCCGCCCGTGGTCGCGACCGGCACCACGAGGCGCACGGTCAGGCCGGTGCCGTCGCGGCGCAGGTCCGGGCAGAGCACCTCCCGGAACCCGGCCGGCACGTCGGCCGACGCGGCAGGGAAGGGCTGCGGGGGGTCGACCCTGGTTGGCGGGCGGTCCGGGGACGGCCGGTCGTTCCCGCCGCACCCGGCGAGTCCGGCGAGCCCGGACGCCAGCGCCAGGCCGGAGATCAGCAGGAGCCGGGCCATGACCCGACGGTAGCCTCCGAGGCATGCAGTTCGTGCGCACCGTCAGTGTCGGCCTCCCGCGGGACAAGGAGTGGGCCGGCATCGGGCGCACCTCGATCGACAAGCGCCCCGTGACCGGGCCGGTGGCCGTCGGCGAGCTCGGGATCGAGGGCGACCAGGTCTCCGACACCCGGCACCACGGCGGCCCGGACCAGGCTGTCTACGCCTACGCTCGTGAGGACCTGGACTTCTGGGAGCGGGAGCTCGGCATGCCGATCCGCGACGGCCAGTTCGGTGAGAACCTGACCACCGAGGGCATCGACGTCAACGACCTGGAGATCGGCACCCGGCTGCGGGTCGGCGAGCCCGGCGTCGGCATCCTCGTCGAGGCGGTCTACGTCCGCACGCCCTGCAACGACTTCAAGGGCTGGATGGGGGAGAGCGGCTACGACCCGCGGGCCTGGGTCAGGCGGTTCACGGCGGAAGCCCGGCCCGGCCCGTACCTGCGCGTGCTCGAGACGGGCACGATCGCGCCCGGCGACGCCATCGAGGTGGTGCACCGACCGGGCCACGGGCGGACCATCCGCGACATGTTCGTCGCCCTCAACACCGACCGGAGCCGCCTGCCCGACCTGCTCGTGGTGGACGGGCTGCTGCCCAAGGTGCGGGCGAAAGCGGAGGAATTCGTATCGAGGACGGCCCGTTCCCTACCCCCCGCGGAGCCTGTGGCTTAGGTTACTGCCCAGTTGTCCACGATCCACGGTCCACGGATCGTGGGCACGTCGGTCTCGGACGAGCAGACGCAGGGAGCGCCATGCCCATCAACCACGACACCCATTTCCTCGACCGCATGCCGAAGAACTGCGCGGTGCAGTTCCTCGACCGGGTCGAGAAGAGTGCGGACCGGGAGGCCTTCCGCTTCCCCCGCGGCGAAGCGTGGGAGTCGGTGACCTGGCGCCAGGCCGGCGATCGAGTACGCCGCCTCGCCGCGGGCCTGCTCGCGCTCGGACTCGAGTCGGAGCAGCGGGTCGGCATCGCGTCGGCCACGCGCTACGAGTGGATCCTCGCCGACCTCGCCGTGATGTGCGCCGGTGGCGCGACCACGACCGTGTACCCGTCCACGGGGGGCGACGACACGGCGTACATCATCGGCGACGCCGAGTGCCGGTTCGTGTTCGCCGAGGACGACGAGCAGCTGGCCAAGCTGCGCGAGCACCGCGGGGAGCTGCCGGAGCTGGCGAAGGTCATCAGCTTCGACGAGGCCCTGGCCGACGGCGCCGACGGGGACTGGGTGATCTCCCTCGACCAGCTCGCCGAGCTGGGGGATGCCCACCTGGCCGAGCGTCCCGACGCCGTCGACGCGGTGGCGCAGGGCATCGAGCCCGACCAGCTCGCGACCCTGATCTACACGTCGGGCACGACCGGCAAGCCCAAGGGCGTGCGGCTGCTGCACCGCACCTGGGTCTTCGAGGGCGAGGCGATCAAGGCCCAGGACATCCTGCACGAGGACGACCTGCAGTTCCTCTGGCTGCCGATGGCCCACTCCTTCGGCAAGGTGCTGCTCTCCACGCAGCTCGCGTGCGGCTTCGCGACCGCCATCGACGGCCGCGTCGACAAGATCGTCGACAACCTGGGCGTGGTGAAGCCGACCTTCATGGGCGCCGCGCCCCGCATCTTCGAGAAGGCCTACGCCCGCATCGTCACGATGCAGGCGGCCGAGGGGGGCGCCAAGGAGAAGATCTTCCTCAAGGCGTTCGAGGTCGGCCGCAAGGTCGACGCGCTCCGCCGCGACGGCAAGTCGGTCCCGCTGCCGCTCAAGATCCAGCACCGGCTGTTCGACAAGCTGGTCTTCAGCAAGGTGCGCGAGCGCTTCGGCGGCCGGGTGCGGTTCTTCATCTCCGGCTCGGCCGCGCTGAACGCCGACATCGCGGCCTGGTTCCACGCCGCCGGCATCCTGATCCTCGAGGGCTACGGCATGACCGAGAACGCCGCCGGCGCCACGGTCAACCACCCCGACGCCTACAAGCTCGGCACCGTCGGCCCGCCGCTCCCCGGCACCGAGGTCCGCATCGGCGACGGCGGGGAGGTCCAGCTCAGGGGCCCGCACGTCATGGCCGGTTACCACAACCGGGCCGAGGCGACCCGGGACGCGCTGACCGAGGACGGCTGGCTGCGCACCGGTGACAAGGGCGAGGTCGACGCGGACGGCTTCCTCACGATCACCGGCCGGATCAAGGAGCTCTTCAAGACCTCCGGCGGCAAGTACATCGCGCCGCCGGCGATCGAGGCCAAGTTCAAGGCGATCTGCCCCTACGTCAGCCAGTTCATGGTCTTCGGCGCGGAGCGCAACTTCGTCTCCGCGCTGATCACCCTCGATCCCGACGCGATCGCCGGATGGGCCGCCGAGAACGGCAAGGAGGGCAAGGACTACACCGCCCTCGTCAACGACGACGCCGTGCAGGCGATGGTCGGGGAGTACGTCGACGAGCTCAACACCCAGCTCAACCGCTGGGAGACGATCAAGAAGTGGAAGCTCCTCGACCACGACCTGAGCATCGAGTCCGGTGAGCTCACGCCTTCGCTGAAGGTGAAGCGCAACGTCGTCGAGGCCAACAACTCCGACCTCATCGCCAGCTTCTACGGCTGAGTCTTCAGGGCGGGCCGGAGACAGTTTCACCGGCCGACCGGTGAAACTGTCTCTCGTCGACGGCGCACAACGGCCGCACAGGAGTCGCACAGGAACTGCGCCCAGACTCGAGGACATGAGCCATCACGGAACCGACGAGACCGACGAGACCGACGAGCACGACCTCGGGCTGTCTCACGACCTGCCGCGGATCATGGCGCGGCGCGGGCTGCTCGGCCTGCTGGGCGGGGTCGGCGCGGTCGCCGCGCTGAGCGCCTGCGGCGCCGACGACACGTCGGGCCCGAGCGCGTCGGCAACGACGTCGGGCCCGAACGGGCAGGGCACTCCGCCCGACGGGGGGATGGGCGGGGGCATTGGCGGTGACAGCGGCGTCGAGGTCGCCGAGGGCGAGATCCCCGAGGAGACCGCCGGCCCGTACCCCGGCGACGGCAGCAACGGCCCCAACGCGCTGACGCAGTCGGGGGTGGTCCGCAGCGACATCACCGCCAGCTTCGGCACCGCGTCCGGGGTCGCGGCGGGCATCGCGACGACGGTCCGGCTCAAGGTCTACGACCTCAACGGCGACGAGGTGACGCCGTTGGCCGGCGCGGCGGTCTACCTGTGGCACTGCGACCGCGAGGGCCGGTACTCGATGTACGACGACGAGATCGCCGACGAGAACTACCTGCGTGGCGTGCAGGAGGCCGACGCGGACGGCAATCTCACCTTCACCACCGTCTTCCCGGCCTGCTACGCGGGACGTTGGCCGCACATGCACTTCGAGGTCTACGAGAGCCTCGCCGCGGCGACCAGTGCCGACAACAAGCTGCGCACCTCGCAGCTCGCGCTGCCGGAGGACGTGTGCGACGACGTCTACGCCACCGAAGGCTACGAGCAGAGCGTCACGAACCTGTCCCAGCTCAGCCTCGACACCGACGGCATCTTCAGCGACGGGTACTCCCTGCAGCTGGCCAAGGTGACCGGCTCGGTCGACGAGGGCTACACCGTCACGCTCAACGTGCCGGTCTGAGATTCGGCGGCTGGGGCAGGTTTGTGTCTGGGGTCGTGTGAAGGCTGCCCGTGGAGGTGGTCGGATGGCCCGCTTGGTCCCGATCCGCAGCGACGACATCCCACGTACGCTGCTCGTCCTGCGTGAGGGCACGAACACGCTGAGCAACGATTCGCTTGCGGCAGCGTGCGAGCGCGCCCACGCCGAGATCGGCATGTACGGGTTCTCGGTCTTGGAGGTGCCCGGCGGTGGCTTCGCCGAGCTTGCTCGGCTGCGGCCGCTGCTCCGGGTGCGGCGCAAGGTCATGCTGGCATCGGGCCGGGAGCTCATCGACGACGGCTTTCCGCTGGTTCCGACGTTCGACCATCCGCACTGGACGGTTGTCGTCCCTGCGCCGGAGGACTCGACGTTCGAACGGATTCGCGCCCTCTTCTCGGCGCCCGTCGACAACCCCGCCTTCGATCCGGGGCGAGCGTAGGATGGTGGGTGTGGTGGACATCGACCTGATCTACGACCCCAACGAGGTGGGGGCCGATCTGGTCGTGCTCACCTGGATCTCGCAGGGGCCCCGGAGTGGGGACGCCACCTTCGACCCGCAACCGGCCGATCTGGTGCGTGTGACCGACGTCGACGGCGAGGACCTTCGCGCGCGTGTCGTCGGCCGGGACGGCAACCGGGTGTGGGTGCGGCTCGACGTGCCCGGCCTGATCGCCCACCCCGCCTGACGTCTGCCGATCTCTGTGCCGTACGCCCTGCCCCTCGGCGACCCCGTCCCGAGCGACGGGTCGCTGCCCGCCCCAGCGCTCGAGGAGCTGGGGACCAGCCCGTTCGCGTTCTACGTGCATGTCCCGTTCTGCCGGGCACGCTGCGGCTACTGCGACTTCAACACCTACACGGCCGAGGAGCTCGGGCCCGGCGTCTCCCGGGCGTCGTACGCCGACCAGGCGGTCGCCGAGGTCCGGCTGGCCCGGCGCGTGCTGGGTGAGCGCGACCTCCCGGTGGGCACGGTGTTCCTCGGTGGCGGCACCCCCACCCTGCTGCCGCCCGAGGACCTCGGCCGGATCCTGCGGACGATCGACGACGAGTTCGGGCTGCTGCCGGGCGCGGAGGTGACGACCGAGGCCAATCCGGACTCGGTCGACCTGGCCTCCCTGGAGCGGCTGCGGGAGGCGGGCTACACCCGGGTCTCCCTCGGGGTGCAGTCCGCGGTGCCGCATGTCCTCGCGGTGCTGGACCGCACCCACGACCCGCTCCGGGTTCCGGGGGTGGTCGACGCCGCCCGCCGCGCGGGTTTCGACCAGCTCAGCCTCGACCTCATCTACGGGACGCCGGGGGAGAGCGACGAAGACTGGGAGGAGACGCTGGACGCGGCGCTCGCGTGCGCGCCGGACCACGTCTCGGCGTACTCCCTGATCGTCGAGGACGGCACCGCGCTGGCCCGCCGGGTGCGGCGCGGTGAGCTGCCGATGCCGGACGACGACGACCTGGCCGACAAGTACGTCCAGGCCGAGGAGCGGCTCGTCGCGGCGGGCCTGGGCTGGTACGAGGTCTCGAACTGGGCGCGCGACGACGCCGCCCGCTGCCGTCACAACCTGGGCTACTGGGCGGGCGCGGACTGGTGGGGGATCGGGCCGGGCGCCCACTCCCATGTCGGCGGCGTCCGCTGGTGGAACGTCAAGCACCCGGCGGCGTACGCCGGCCGGCTCGCCGAGGGGGTCACGCCGGCCCACGCGCGGGAGGTCCTCGACGCGGAGACGCGCCGCGTGGAGCGGGTGCTGCTGGAGGTCCGGCTGCGCTCAGGCCTCCCGGTCGACGTGCTCGACGACGCCGGCCGAGCCGTGCTGCCGGCGCTGGTCGCGGACGGGCTCGTGGAGGATCGTCCGGACCGCGTCGTGCTGACCCTGCGCGGCCGGCTGCTCGCGGACGGGGTCGTGCACCGCCTCCTCGCCTGAGCCGGGTCCAATATCGACTAATTATAGTGTTACACTCGACTTTATGAAGAAGTCGGGTGACGTCGTCGGCCCCGTGATCGGCTACGTGCCGGGCGCCTTCGACCTGTTCCACGTCGGCCACCTCAACGCGCTGCGCCAGGCACGCCAGTGGTGTGACGTGCTGGTGGCCGGCGTGGTCGCCGACGAGGTGTGCGTCGAGACGAAGGGTGTGCGCCCGACCGTCCCGCTCGCCGAGCGGCTCGAGATCGTCGAGGCGATCGGCATCGTCGACGCGGTCTACGCGGAGAGCACGCCCCACAAGACCGATGCGTGGCGCGACGTGGGCTTCCACCGGATCTTCAAGGGCGACGACTGGGAGGGGACCCCCAAGGGCCGGCGCCTGGAGGAGCAGATGGCCGTGCTCGGCGTCGAGGTGACCTACTTCCCCTACACCTTGCAGACCTCCTCCACCGCGCTGCGCACGGCGCTCGCCCATCGTGGGGCGTCGTGAACCACCCCACGACGTCCTTCTCCTCCGCTCAGCTCCTCCGAACCACGCCGCGGGGACCCCGCGTGGCCGTCGCGGTGTCCGACGAGGGCCTCCTCGTGCCGCCCGGCCGCCAGCCGCTGGTGGTCGAGATCGGCGGCCACTACGTCTGGTCGCTGACTCCGCTGCGCGACGGCCGGCCCGCCGCCGGGGGAGTCCTGGTGCCGTGGCCCGGTGTGCTCCGGCCTCACCTCAGCGGTCGCGGCCGGATCCGGGTGACCGACGCCACCGGTGCGGCCGTCCTGTACGACGACGAGGTCGCTCTCGGGACCGGGGAGGGCGTGCTGGCGGTGGTCGACGGCTCCGGTCACCGGCTCAGCGTCGACAAGGTCGGACACCTCGCCCGCTCCTTCGCCGCCACCGACGAGGCCGTCCGCGACGAGATCCTGGCCGGCACCCGCCGCGCGGTCGACGACCTGCGCGAGCACGCCGGCGTGGCGGCGTACCTCAACTACGGGGCGCTGCTCGGCGCGGTCCGCGAGGGCCGGATGCTCGCCCACGACTCCGACACCGACCTGTGCTACCTGTCCGAGCACGGCTCGCCGGCCGACGTCGTCACCGAGTCCTACCGGATCACCCGGGCGATGCGGGCCCGTGGCTGGCGGGTGCTGCGGATGTCCGGCGGCGACGTCAAGCTGCTGCTGCCGCTCTCCGACGGCCGGGTCTGCCACATCGACGTGTTCGCCGCGTTCCATGTCGGCGAGACGTTCTTCCAGCTCGGCAACCGCAGCGGTGACCTGCCGCGCTCGGCGATCGAGCCGTTCTCGACGATCGCGCTGCACGGGCACGAGTTCCCGGCGCCCCGCGACCCCGAGGCCATGCTCGCGTTCCTCTACGGCCCGCACTGGCGCACCCCCGACCCGTCCTTCAAGTACGCCGACCCGGCGTCCGGCGTCCGGCGCCTCGACGGGTGGTTGCGCGGCTTCCGCACCGACATGGGGCGCTGGACCGAGCTCTACAACGGCCCGCGCCGCGCCGCGATCCCGCGCGGTCCGTCGCCGTTCGCGCAGTGGGTGGAGCCGCAGCTGAGCGACCTGCCGGTGTTGGACGTCGGAGCCGGCACCGGGCGCGACGCGCTGTGGTTCGCCCGCTCGGGGCGTCGTACCGGAGCGGTCGACTTCTCCCGCGGCAGCCTCAACGTGATCCGCCGCCGCGCGCGGCGGTTGCGGCGCGAGGTCGCGGTCGACCAGCTGATCCTCGGCGAGCTCCGCTCCACCCTGGTGCACGGCACGCGGCTGGCCCGCGACCCGCACCACCTCTACGCCCGCCACCTCGTCGACTGCCTCGATCCCGCCGCGCTCGAGCAGCTCTGGCTGCTCGCCCGGATGGCGCTGCGGCCCGGCGGGGGGCGGTTGTTCCTGGAGTTCTCGACGTCGCCCACGACGTCCCCGGAGGTCATCCGGGCGGCCATCGAGGCGGCCGGTGGCATCGTCGAGCGCCTGACCACCGGGCGCGGCGAGGACATGTTCGACCTGCCCGTGCCGGACGTGTGCCGGATCCGCGCCGCCTGGCCGGCGCCCGACAGCGAGGAGCTGCGATGACGACCACCGACCTGGCCCGACGGGTGCGCACCCGGATCCGCGACCGCGGCACGCTGCGCGACCGGGTGCGCGTGCTCGAGGCCGAGGTGCAGGAGAACCGGCAGCTCAACCGCCGCATCGCCGAGCTCACGGACGTCGTGGCCGAGCTGCTGGTCCCGCTCGAGGCGCGCGACCACGCCCGGGTCGACGAGGTGCTGGATCGGTTCCGGACCGGCCTGTGAACCGGCATCGATCGGGCAGAGACTGCAACTGATCGGCCCGGAATGCTGCGGTTTGGTCCCAAACCGCAGCGTCCGTCTCACTCCGTGGTCACGAAGTCGATCAGCTCCTCGACCCGCCCGAGCAGGGCCGGATCGAGGTCCTGGAAGCCGCGGACGCCGCCGAGGATGTGCTTCCACGCCCGCGCGATGTCGGCCTGGTCGCGGTGCGGCCAGCCGAGCTGCTGGCAGGTGCCCTTCTTCCAGTCGATGCCCTTGGGCACCTTGGGCCAGGTCGTGAAGCCGAGCCGCTCGGGCTTGACCGCCTGCCAGATGTCGATGAACGGGTGGCCGACGATGAGGACGTGCTTGCCGACCGGCGACTTCATGATGTTCTGCGCGATCCGGCTCTCCTTCGAGCCCGGCACCAGGTGGTCGACGAGCACGCCGACCCGGCGCTGAGGTGCCGGCTCGAAGTCGCGCAGGTGGTCGGCGAGGTCGTCGACGCCGCCGAGGTACTCCACGACCACGCCCTCGATCCGCAGGTCGTCCCCCCAGACCTTCTCGACCAGCTCGGCGTCATGGCGGCCCTCGACGAAGATCCGGCTGGCCCGGGCCACGCGGGCCTTGGCGTCGTGGACGGCGATCGACCCGCTCGCCGTACGCGTCGGCCGCACCGGCCCGGCGTTCGTGATCGGCGGGGTGAGGATGACCGGCCTGCCGTCGAGCAGGAATCCGGCCCCGAGCGGGAAGGTACGCCGCTTCATCCGCCGATCCTCGAGCGTCACCGTGTGCAGGTCGCGGTCGACGGTGACGATCTCGCCGCACCACTGCGTGGTGACCTCCTCGACCACGATGCCGAGGTCGGCGGCCGTCTCCACGGCCCGGCCCCGCTTGGGGACCTTCCAGTCGCCTGACAGCACGTCGGTCCCATAGCGATCCACGACGAACCACCCTAGGACCGGCGCGGCGGCACGCGGCGGCGGCGCGCCCGGTGCCCCGGGTCCGACCCGCTGCGCGGGTGGTCAGGCGAGCGGCAGCTGGCGATGCCCGCGAGGCACCTGGGCGTACCCGCGAGCGATCGCGTGATGCAGCGCCTCGCCGGGGAACGGCCACTCCGCCGCCGCCAGGGCCTCGGCCTCGGGGACGCCGCGGGTGGCGAGGTCGCGGATCGTCTCGGCCACCGCGCGCAGGTCGTCGCACTGCTGCTCGACGAACCGTCGGTCGACGACTCCGCCGTGGCCGGGCACGACCACCGAGTCGGGGGTGAGCAGGCCGAGCACCAGATCGAGGCTCTGCGGCCAGTCCAGCGGCCACGAGTCCGCGCCGAGCGACGGGGGCGCCGACTCCTCGACCAGGTCGCCCGCGAGCAGTACGTCGGCGTCGGGGACGCGGACCACGAGGTCGCCCGCGGTGTGACCGCGCCCGGGGTGGACCAGCTCGACCTGGCGGTCACCCAGGTCGATCACCGCGGCGCTGGAGAAGGTGCGGTCGGCGGGGGGCGCCGCCGGGTCGGTCCGGGCGGCGGCCTCCTCGGTCGCGTGCACCGGCGGGTCGTCGTACCGCTCGCGGAAGGTGGCGTTGCCGAGCACGTGGTCGAAGTGGTCGTGGGTGTTGACGACCGCGATCACCGGCCCCGCCCGGAGGTCGCCGATCGCGGCGATCGCGGCCCTGGCCTCCGCGGCGGTGGCCAGGGTGTCGACCACCACGAGTCCGCGCTCGCCGCCGACGATGGTCAGGTTGACGTCGTAGGACGGCACACGGCGGACCCAGACCCGGTCCGCGACCTCGATGAACGGCACCCGCCCACCGTAGCGACGCCCGGCACCGGAGGGCTCAGCAGAGTCCCGCGTGCAGCTCCCCGCGCAGCAGGTCGCCCAGCTCGGGAGCTGTCGCGGCGGGGTGGGGGAAGCGCAGCTCGGCGCTGTGGGCGCCGGTGAGGTCGACCCATCGGAGGGTGACGCCGCCGGCATGCAGGTCGGCGAGGTGGACGCCGACGACCTCGCCGAGCCGGGTCTGGGTCATCGAGGCGATCGCCCGGCGCAGCTCGTCCTGGTGGCACAGGTTGGCGTGCTCGGTCGAGCGCTGGAGGAAGCCTCGGTTGAGGTCGTGCTCGGGGTCGGAGAAGGCGCCGAGGGGGACCCGGACCCGGGTCTCGTCCGGCGCGGCCGGGGGGGCGCTGGCGCGGGAGAGGAGCACGAAGTCGAGGTGGACGCCGACCCGCATCCGGACCTCGTCGCAGCACTCGCACTGTTCGAGCCCGAGCGCCTCGAGCCGCCCGGAGAGGGTCAGTGTGGCGTCGCGCTCCACGGAGCCGACGGCGCCGAGTCCGCTGGTCAGGGTCAGCAGGGCGCCGCGCCGATCGGTGGCCGCGACCGCGAGCGCCGAGTCCGCCGGGCAGGAGAGGAGTGGCCGGCCGCCGTGGTCCTGCATCTCGAGGCCGGCCGCGTCGAGGTCGCCGGCGACGTCGTCGATGCCGTCGACCACCAGCTGGACCTCGGCGGGGCAGGCCAGGATGCTGCGCGCCGCGGCGGCGATGCGTCGTACGTCGAGACCGGGGTCGACCGTCATGCCCGCTCCTTCGACCCGGACCTTGCTCCGGGATCCTCTCGGGAAGATTAGGTGAGCCTAACCTACTCGATCTCGCGGAGTCGGGGAAGGGTGTGCCTCGCCCGGCCGACGTTTCGGGGCGCGCTGGGCGCTCGCAACTCAGCCGGTGCGCGAGTGAGCGCTAGGATTGGCACTCACGGCGGCGGAGTGCCAGGTCCGCGCGTGCTCGTTGAGACGACAGCCAGGAGGTGGGCCATGCAGGAGGACCGCAGGCTCGCCGTGCTGCGCGCGATCGTCGAGGACTACGTCGCGACGGAGGAGCCGGTCGGCTCGAAGGCACTCGTCGAGCGCCACCACCTCAACGTGTCGCCGGCGACCATCCGCAACGACATGGCGGCCCTCGAGGACGAGGGCTACCTCCACCAGCCCCACACGAGCGCCGGGCGGGTGCCGACCGACAAGGGCTACCGGCTCTTCGTCGACCGGCTGTCCACGGTCAAGCCCACCTCCTCGGCCGAGCGTCGCGCCATCGCGGGCTTCCTCGAGGGGGCCGTCGACCTCGACGACGTCGTGCACCGCTCCGTGCGCCTGCTCGCCCAGCTGACCCGGCAGGTCGCCGTGGTGCAGTACCCCACGCTGTCGCGCTCCACTGTGCGTCACATCGAGGTCGTGGCGCTGACGCCGACCCGCCTGCTGCTGGTGCTCATCCTCAGCTCCGGCCGGGTCGAGCAGCGTCTCGTCGAGCTCGACGCCGACATCGGAGACGACGAGCTCGGCGCCCTCCGCTCCCGGATCAACCTCGCGGCCACCGGCGAGGTCATCGCCGACGCCGCCGCGGCACTCGACGCGCTGGTCCGCGGCGACGAGGCCACGCCGGCGGCGACGCCCCCGACCGCCGCTGTCGTGGAGACGCTGGTCGAGGCGATGAGCGACCACCGCTCCGACGAGCGTGTCGTGGTCGGCGGCACCGCGAACCTCGCCCGGTTCGGCGACAGCTTCGAGACGTCGGTGCGCCCGCTGCTCGAGGCGCTGGAGGAGCAGGTCGTGCTCCTCAAACTGCTCGGCGAGGCCACCAGCGGCGGCGCGGTCACCGTACGGATCGGTGCCGAGGGTCCCTACGAGAACCTCGCCTCGACCAGTGTCGTCGCCACCGGCTACGGCCCCGACGACGCGCTCGCCGCGCTCGGGATCGTCGGCCCCACCCGCATGGACTACCCCGGAACGATGGCGGCGGTGCGCGCAGTCGCGCGCTACGTCTCCCGCATCCTCGACGAGAGCTGAGAGAGCACACCACGTGAGTCAGGACCCCTACGAGCTGCTCGGCGTCGGCCGTGACGCCGACGCCGACACCATCAAGAAGGCCTACCGCAGGCTCGCCCGCCAGCTGCACCCGGACGTCAACCCCGACCCGGAGAGCCAGGAGCGGTTCAAGCAGGTCACCGCCGCCTACGAGGTGCTGTCCGACCCGGACAAGCGGGCGGCGTACGACCGTGGCGGCGATCCGTTCGGCGGCGGCTTCGGCGGTCAGGGCGCCGGCTTCTCCTTCACCGACATCATGGACGCCTTCTTCGGCGGCAACGCGGGTGCCGCGGGCGGCGGCCGCGGCCCCCGGCCGCGGGTGCGCCGCGGGCAGGACGCACTCATCCGGATCGAGGTGGAGCTCGCCGAGGCAGCCTTCGGCGTGTCCCGCGAGCTCAAGGTCGACACGGCCGTGCGCTGCACGACCTGCGGCGGCGAGGGTGCCGCGCCCGGCAGCCATCCCGTCCCGTGCGAGACCTGTCGCGGGGCGGGCGAGGTCGCCCACGTGCAGCGCTCCTTCCTCGGCGAGATCCGCACGCTCCGCCCCTGCGCGGCCTGCCGCGGCTTCGGCAGCGTCATCCCCGACCCGTGCCGCGAGTGCGCGGGTGACGGCCGGGTCCGCTCGCGTCGTACCCTCACCGTCAAGATCCCCGCCGGCGTCGACAACGGCACCCGCGTCCAGCTCAGCGAGCAGGGCGAGGTCGGCCCGGGGGGCGGCCCCGCCGGCGACCTGTACGTCGAGATCCACGTCGCGCCGCACGAGGTCTTCGAGCGCCACGGCAACGACCTGCACTGCACCGTGTCCGTGCCGATGACCGCGGCCGCGCTCGGGACGACGATCACCCTGCCCACCCTCGAGGCCGACCTCGACCCTGGGGAGGAATCCGGCGTGGAGACGTCCTTCGAGCTCCAGATCCCCAGCGGCACCCAGTCCGGCCACCAGGTCGTGCTCCGCGGTCGCGGCGTCCCTGGCCTGCGGGGCGGGCGGGGCGATCTCGCGGTCACCATCGGGGTCGACACTCCGGCCCGGCTCGACCCGCGCCAGGAGGAGCTGCTGCGCGAGCTCGCCGCGATCCGTGGCGAGGAGCGGCCGACCGGCGATGTCCGGCCGACGCACAAGTCGATGTTCGGTCGCCTCCGCGACGCGTTCACCGCCCACTGAGCGATGACCCTCCCGCAGCACCTGGTGCCGTCCCTCGACCGGGTGCGGGTCGGTGACCCCGTCACCGTCGAGGGCGACGAGGCGCACCACGCGGTGGTCGTCCGGCGGCTCCGGGTCGGTGAGCGGCTGTTGCTCGCCGACGGGATGGGGCGGGTCGCGACCGGTGAGGTCACCGCGACCGGCAAGCGGGCCTTCACCGTCGCCGTCACCGCCGTCGAGGACCACGCCGAGCCGCGCCCGTCGGTGACGGTGGTGCAGGCGCTGCCCAAGGGCGAGCGCGGCGAGCTGGCGGTCGAGGTCCTCACCGAGATCGGCGTCGCCCGGATCGTGCCGTGGGCCGCCGCGCGCAGCGTCGCGGTGTGGAAGGGTGAGCGCGCC
This sequence comes from Nocardioides carbamazepini, assembly GCF_024614185.1. GTDB lineage: Bacteria > Actinomycetota > Actinomycetes > Propionibacteriales > Nocardioidaceae > Nocardioides > Nocardioides carbamazepini. The sequence continues at coordinate 67,449 of NZ_JAHTLF010000013.1, read as the reverse complement.
GCCAAGTCGCACGCGAAGTGGCAGGCCGCCGCCCGCGAGGCGGCCAAGCAGTCCCGGCGTGCCTGGCACCCCGAGGTGCTGCCGCTCGCCACGACCGACGAGGTGGCCGCGCTCGTCGCCTCGGCCGAGGTCGCCGTCGTGCTCCACGAGGACGCCACCGAGCCGCTCGCGGCCCTCGCCCTGCCGCCCGACGGCGACCTGCTCGTCGTGGTCGGGCCGGAGGGCGGGCTCACCGACGACGAGGTGACCCTGCTCGCCGCGTCGGGGGCCGTGCCCGTCCGCCTGGGCGCCGAGGTGCTCCGTACCTCGACCGCCGGTGTCGCCGCCGTCGCGGCGCTCCTCGCGCGGACCCCCCGCTGGGGTGGTCTGACCAGTTAGCGTTTGGGCACGAACCGCACGTGATCGGCCGGAAATGCTGCGGTTTGGTCCCAAACCGCAGCATCTTTCAGCGCGCCAGCAGGTCCTCCACGCGCGCGATCTCGGCGTCCAGCTCCGCCTGCTCGGACCGGCTCAGGTCGCGCACCAACCGGATCAGCGCGACCCGGCCGTCCTCGGCCCGCCACAGCCCGGCAAGCCAACCGTCGACGTAGACCGACATCGCCTGGGCCCCGTTGACGCCCATCCACAGGCCACGGTGCTCGGCGGCGGTGACCCGGTCGCGGGCTGCATGGGAGAGCCAGACGTTGTCGTAGCAGCCGAGCAGACGGGCGGGTGCGGGCCGGTCCTCCTCGGCCACGGGGGCGCCCGCGACGTCATAGAGCGGCCTGCCGTTCTCGTCCTCATGCACCTCGAGGTCGGTCATCGCCTTGAGCACCGGGCCGAGGCGGGTGATGCCGGACCAGGCGGTGACGTCGGAGGCGGACGCGGGGCCGTAGGCGCGCAGGTAGCGCCGGACGACGTCGGGGACGTCCGGCTCCGCCAGCGACCGACCGGTCCAGCGGTCCGCGAAGTCGTAGGCGACCGCCGTCGACCCGGACGGCTTCCAGCAGCCGCGGGGCGGCAGCTGGGCGAGCACCGCCAGCAGCCGTGCCACGCCGCCGAGCTGGGCCGCGGTGTGCTCGGGGAACCGCTCGGCGAGCTCAGCGCCCAGCTGCCGTTGGGGGAGTGGCCCGTCGGCGAGCACCTCCCGCACGGCCGCCGCGAAGGCGTCCCGGTCGACCGACCGGGCGGCGCCGATGGTCTGGCTGGCCTTCATCTCCCGCTCACGGACCGGTGCCGCCCACACCGGCAGGGTGACGGCGTCCGCCGGCCGGTGGAGGTGGACGGTGTCGCGCAGGCTCAGCACCCGCACGAGCGAGCGGTCCTCGATCGCCGCGCTCACGGCGTGCGGGTCGAGGTCGGTCAGCCGCGCCGCCAGGGAGAGGTACGGCGACAGCGGCTCCTGCGCCTGCAGGCCGATCAGGTGCTCCACCATGGCGACGGGCGGCATCGCGACCCGTTCGAGGAGGTGCTGGCGCAGCAGCAGGGTCCGGTTCAGCCGGAGCCGGGAGAACCTCACCGGACCGTGATCCGCTTGGTGTCCTCCGTCGGCCCACCGCCCTCGCCGCCGGACGGGTCGTCGGTGCGGGCGACGAAGGTGTAGGCGCCGGCTGGGAGCTCGCTCACGTCGACCTCGGCGGACCACGGGTAGAGCCTCTCGATCCAGCCCTCGGCGGTCGCGAAGCCGTCGAGGACGACCTTGCCGGAGGCGTCCTGCACCTCCCACGGCACGGTCGCCTCGAAGGAGCTGGCCATGCCCGTCGCGGTGAAGGTGTCGTCCACGGCGGTGCCGTCGGCGGGCGCGGTGACGTTGACCGCGGCGAGGACGTCGAGCTCCGGCGCGGCCCGCACGCCGCTGGGGATGCCGAGATAGCTGACCTCCGCCCCGTCGAGGTGGAAGGCGACCCCGGCGCCGGTGCGCAGGCTGGGATCGGCACCGGCACCGCCCTGCACCGAGTTCAGGGTCCACACGAGCTGCTGCACCGCGAGGCGGGCGTCGCGGCGGGTCATCCCGTCGGGGCGCTCGGACCAGGACGCGTCCGTCAGCTCGACCTGGAAGGTGCCGCCCGCGCCGACGCCGTCGAAGCTGACACCGGGCTCGATGCTGCCGGCGGGCAGCAGCGTGCGGTAGTCGGGGTCCACCGGGCCGTCGAGGAGGAACCCGATCGGGTCGTCGGGCACGGCCTGGGCGTGCTGCTCGCCGTACAGCGCCCGGCTCCGGGGCGTGTCGCCGACGTAGTAGGCGGTGACCGACAGCTCGCCCGCCGGCTCCTCGCTCGCGGTGGGGGTGTCGGAGGCCACCGGAGACGTCGACGGGGTGGCGGACGGGGTCTCCTCCGACTCCGGATCGGAGTCGTCACCGCAGGCGGCGAGCAGGCACGCCGTGGCGGCGAGGGCGACGAGGAGGGAGTGCGGACGGCGGGGGCGAGTACGCATCTGCCGATGGTGGCATGGTTGTCCCCGTGACCGCCGCACCCGACTGCCTGTTCTGCAAGATCGTGGCGGGGGACATCCCCGCCGAGGTCGTCCACACCACCGAGCGCACCGTCGCCTTCCGCGACATCAACCCGCAGGCCCCGCTGCACGTCCTCGTCGTGCCGCGCGACCACGAGCCGAACGCCGCGGCGTCGGCCGGCGCCGACGCCACGATGTTCGCCGAGATCGCCACCACCGCGCGCGCCGTCGCCACCGGGGAGGGGTACGACGACTACCGGCTCGTGTTCAACACGGGAGCCGGTGTCGGGCAGACCGTCTTCCACACCCACTGCCACGTGCTCGCCGGCCGGCCGATGACCTGGCCCCCGGGCTGAGCAAACGAGTGGGCGCGCCGGGGCCCCGCCACGTACCATGGAGAGGCCGCATCGTCGTACCTGAAAGGCCGCCCGTCCTCGGGCCTCCATGACCGACTCACTCCCCAACGTCACCGCAGCCACCCGGCCCGCTCCCACCCGCCACACCGTGGTCGTGCCCAACAGCATCGACATGGTCACGCTGTTCGGCCCGGGCGACGAGCACCTCGGCATCATCGAGAAGCGGTTCGGTGTCCAGGTCCACGTCCGCGGCAACCGGATCTCCTTGTCCGGCGACGTCCACGAGATCGAGCTCGCCGAGAAGCTGATCGACGAGCTGGTCGCCATCCTGCGCACCGGTCAGGGCATCACGCCCGAGGTCGTCGAGCGCGTGGAGGCGATGCTGCGCGTGCAGACCGCCACCTCCGAGCGGCCGGCGGACATCCTCTCGCTCAACATCCTCAGCAACCGGGGCCGCTCCATCCGGCCCAAGACGCTGAACCAGAAGCGCTACGTCGAGACCATCGACCAGCACACGATCACCTTCGGCATCGGCCCGGCCGGCACCGGCAAGACCTACCTCGCCATGGCGAAGGCGGTCCAGGCGCTGCAGGCCAAGCAGGTCAACCGGATCATCCTCACCCGCCCGGCGGTCGAGGCGGGCGAGCGGCTCGGCTACCTGCCGGGCACGCTGAGCGAGAAGATCGACCCCTACCTGCGCCCGCTCTACGACGCGCTCCACGACATGCTCGACCCGGAGTCGGTCCCCAAGCTGCTCGCCGCGGGCACCATCGAGGTCGCCCCGCTGGCCTACATGCGCGGGCGTAGCCTGAACGACTCCTTCATCATCCTCGACGAGGCGCAGAACACCACGCCCGAGCAGATGAAGATGTTCCTGACCCGGCTCGGGTTCGGGTCGAGGATCGTGGTGACCGGCGACGTCACCCAGGTCGACCTGCCCTCCGGCACCAACTCCGGGCTGCGGGTCGTGGAGTCGATCCTCGACGGTGTCGAGGACCTCGCCTTCGTCCGGTTGACCAGCCACGACGTCGTCCGTCACCAGCTGGTCGGCCGGATCGTGGCGGCCTACGACGAGTTCGATGCCCGGTCGGAGAAGCAGAAGGCGGCCCACAAGGCCGGGAAGCCGGGCGAGCAGTGACCATCGAGATCCTCGACGAGTCCGGCAGCGGGCTCGACGTCAAGCACTTCTCGCGGCTCGCGCGGTTCGTGATGGACCAGATGCGCGTCCATCCGCTCGCCGAGCTCTGCATCAAGGCGGTCGACGAGGACACCATCGCCGAGCTCAACGAGAAGTGGATGGAGAAGGAGGGGCCGACGGACGTGCTCGCCTTCCCCATGGACGAGCTGCGTCCCGGCCTGGTCACCGAGGAGCCCGAGGAGGGTGTCCTCGGCGACCTCGTGCTCTGCCCGGTGGTCGCCGAGCGCCAGGGCGAGGCGGCCGGACACGGCACGCTCGCCGAGCTGGAGCTGCTCACCACCCACGGCATCCTCCATCTCCTCGGCTACGACCATGCCGAGCCGGAGGAGCACAAGGTGATGTTCGGTCTCCAGGACCAGCTCCTGGCCCAGTGGCGCGCCCACGTGGCCGCCTCGTGATGCCGGGGCAGCGGGGATGATCGCCGACAGTCTGTGGCCGCTGGGTGCAGCGGCCGTCCTGGTGGTGCTCTCGGGGTTGTTCGCCGCGGCGGACGCCGCGCTGGCGGGCTTCTCGCGCGCCCGCGCGCAGGAGATGGTGGGCGAGGGGCGCGCAGGTGCCCGGCGCCTGGTCGTCCTCCTCGAGGATGCGCCGCGTCACCTGAACACCGCGCTGTTGCTGCAGCTGCTGTGCGAGATCGCGGCGATCGTCGTGGTGACGCTGTACGTCGACGACCGGCTCGACGCGTCCTGGTGGGCCCGCGCGGGCCTGGTCCTCGCGGTGATGCTGGTCGTGTCGTTCGTCGTCATCGGCGTGGCTCCGCGGACCGTGGGCAGGCAGCACGCCGAGACCGTCGCGATCTGGTGTTCCTGGCCCCTGTCGGCGCTGACGACGGTGCTCGGACCGATCCCGCGGCTGCTGATCCTGGTCGGCAACGCGATCACTCCGGGGCGGGGATTCCGCGAGGGACCGTTCCAGACCGAGACCGAGCTGCGGGAGCTGGTCGACATCGCGGAGGCCAGCGAGCTGATCGAGGCCGGCGAGCGGAGGATGATCCACTCCGTCTTCGAGTTCGGCGACACCACCGTGCGCGAGGTGATGGTGCCGCGCGGCGACGTGGTCTACATCGAGAACCACAAGAACCTGCGCCAGACGATGTCGTTGTTCCTGCGCTCGGGCTTCTCCCGGGTGCCGGTGGTCGGTGAGAACCTCGACGACGTGCTCGGCATGGCCTACCTCAAGGACGTCGTGCGCCGCGACTTCGAGGCGCCGGACGTCGAGCTCACCCAGAAGGTCGAGGAGGTCATGCGTCCCGCCGTCTGGGTACCGGAGTCGAAGCCGGTCGACGACCTCCTGCGCGAGATGCAGCTGCGCCGACTCCATGTCGCGATCGTCGTCGACGAGTACGGCGGCACGGCCGGACTGATCACGATCGAGGACCTGCTCGAGGAGATCGTCGGCGAGATCACCGACGAGTACGACGAGGCTGAGGTCGAGGTCGAGCGCGTGGGCGACGGCCGGGACGACGAGGTCCGGGTGTCCTCGCGCTACCCGGTCGACGACCTCGACGAGATCTTCGGCTTCGCGATCGAGGAGGAGGACGTCGACTCGGTCGGCGGCCTGCTCGCCAAGCACCTCGGCCGGGTCCCGATCCCGGGCTCGGTGGTCGAGGCACACGGCCTGCGCTTCGAGGCCGAGCAGGCGGCGGGGCGGCGCAACAAGATCGGTACGGTGCTGATCTCCCGCGTTCCGCAGGTCGCCCCCGCCGACGACTGACAGGATTCCGGCGTGCTCCCACCCCGCCGCGTCGCCGTCCCGCTCGTGCTCGGGATCGTCGCCACGGCGTACGGCTGGTGGCGGGTCCCCGTGCCGGCCCGCAACCGCCTCTGGGCGGAGGACGGCCGGATCTTCCTGAGCGACGCCCTGGCCGGCGTGCCGCCCTGGGCGTCGTACGACGGCTACCTGCACCTGGTCCCGCGCCTGCTCGCCGAGGCGGTCGTCGCTGTGGTGCCGCCGGCCGAGTACGCCGTCGCGACCACCGGCGCCGCCGTCGCGACGGTCGGACTCGTCTGCGCACTCACCTACGTCCTCACCGAGGACCTGATCGACCGGGTCATGGTCCGCTGTCTGGTCGCGATGGTGCCGGTACTGCTGCCCTCGGCCGGGTTCGAGGCGCTCGGGAACCTGGCCAATCTGCACGGGTTCGGGCTGTGGCTCGGGTTCTGGCTGGTCCTGCACCGACCGCAGTCACGCTCCGCGGCGGCCGGGTGGGCCGTCGCCGGGCTGCTGGTCGGTCTGACGGAGGTTGTCGTCGTCCTGCTCGCGCCGCTCATGCTGGTCGGCTGGCGTGACCGGGAGCGCTGGCTGCCGAGAGGTGCGCTGCTTGCCGGGGGACTGGCCCAGGTGGTCGTGAGCCGGGTGCAGCCGCGCCCGCCGCGGGGTGGCGACGGGTGGTCGCCCGCGGACCTCGTGCTGGGCTTCGCCGGTCAGACCGGATCGGCGTCGTGGACCGACACCGGTGGCTTGGCCGCGCGCGTCGTGGAGACGGCAGGCTCCGCCGGCCTTCTCGTGCTCCTGGTGCCGCCGGCCGTGGCGCTCGCGGTGCTGGTGCGTCGGGGAGACGCGCGGCACCGGACCCTGGCGGTCGGGCTGGTGTCGACCTCGACCCTGGTGTGGGGCGCCAGCGTGGTCCTGAACTTCGACTCGTGGATGACCTTCGGCTCCTGGGAGCCACAGCAGTGGCGGGCCTCCGGACTGCTCCGCTACGCCACCACCTCCGGGCTGTTCCTGTGCGCGCTGCTGGTCGTCGCCCTCGACCTGGCGCGAGTGCGCTGGCAGCAGGTGCTCGCGGTCGGTGTCGCGGTCGGTGTCCTCGGGGCCGCGCTGGCGGCCGGACGGTCGTACGGCGTCGCCCGCGAGAGCGGAGAGGCGTGGCCCACGACGCGCGACCTCGTCGCGCGCTGCGAGGGACGCCCGGCCGGCTCGATCGTGGTCGGGATCGCGCCGGCGGCCTGGGCGGCCATCATTCCCTGCCGGGCTGTCCTCGGAGGGCGTTAGCCGAGGAGCGCCCAGGGGGTCTCGCGACGCCACACGGTCGGGAGGTGCAGGCCGACTCCCTGCCGATCGGCCAGCGCGGTGAGCACGGACATCGTCGCGTCGAGGTCGTCACCGAGGTACGGCAGGGCGCGCAGCGGCCGGTCGAGGGGCCGGAAGAAGTCGTCCCAGTGGATCAGCACCACCTGCCGGGCGCCCACCGCCTCCACGGTCTCGGCCCAGTACTGCTCGATGTAGGCGCGGTCCTGGATGCCGAGCTGCCCGATGCCGAGGTAGGCCACGTCGGCCCGCCGGCCGGCGAGCGCACCCGGGCGGAATCCGGCGCTGCCCTGGACCAGTGCCGTGCGACCGCCGTCGTGCTCGACGAGGATCGACCACGTCTCCCCGCACTGGTAGGCGGTGGTCCGTACCGGCGGCACGACGGGACCGGTGATCCGCCCGGGGTAGCGGTCGGGCGGGCAGTGCTCGCCCTCGACCCAGGTCAGGGTGAACCTGCCGACCCGGATCGGCTCCCCGGGGACGACGACGCCGATCCGGTCCTCGGGCAGGCCACCGCCCCGGCCGACCTGCGCGGCCGAGGTGCCTCCGAGCAGCCGGGCGCCCGTGCGTGCGGCGACGACCGCCGAGTCCATCGCGTGGTCGTAGTGGGTGTGCACCGGTGTGACGACGTCGAGCCTGTCGATCCCGGCCCGCGTCAGGGTCTGCGCGATCCGCTCCTCGTCGGGGGCGAGCCTGCCCAGCGCCACGCGGGGGAGCGAGGGGCGGCTGAAGAACCCGTCGGTCAGCACGGCCGACGTCCCGTCCTCGATCAGCAGGCTGGCGACGCCGAGGAAGGTCACCCCGACGCCGTCCGCGGACTGAGGCAGGCCGAACCTGTCGGCGTACCGGCCGATGTCGGGCCGTCCCGGCCGGAGGCGCAGGTGGAGCCCCATCAGGCGCCGGGGACGATCCGGATGTCGCGCTCGGCACCGTCGCCGAGGGCGGCGAGGGCCTCCTGGTAGGCCGGGGTGTCGTGTGCCGCGCGCGCGGCCTCGACGCTGTCGAACTCGATCAGCACCACGCGCTCCTCGAGCCCGGCCTCGTAGACCTGCTCCGGCAGGCCCCGGGCCAGGAACCGGCCGCCGGCTCCCGTCAGGGCCGGCACGGCGAGGGCCGCGTAGGCCGCCATCCGCTCGGCGTCGTCGATGGCACGGTAGCTGCTGATCCAGTAGGCGGGCATGACCCCATCCTGCCGGACCACCCCGCCCGGCTGAGAGGATGGATCCATGTCCGACCTGTCCGCCGAGGACCAGAAGCTCGTCACCCTCGCCCGCGCCACCCGGGCCCGCATCCAGGCAGCGGAGGGCGCGGCGGTGCGCGACACCGACGGCCGCACGTACGCCGCCGCCACGGTCGACCTGCCGTCGCTCCGGCTGACCGCGGTCCAGGCCGTCGTCGCGATGGCGGTCGCCTCGGGCTCCACAGGTGTCGACGCCTGCGTCGTCCTCGGGGACGCCCGGGACCTCACCGAGCCGGACGCCGCGGTACTCGCGGACTTCGCCGGCGGTGGTGGTGTCGTCATCCACGTCGGCGACGCCCGCGGCACGGTCGCCGCCACGCTCAGCGTCTGACGGAGGCGAGCAGCCGGCCCGAGGCGGTCCCGCTCGCCGTCGGGAACGGCTGGCTCTGAGCACCGGGCGGGGGACGACGCCCGCTCAGCTGAGTCGCAGCGTGGTGATGCAGGTCGGGTCCTCTCGCTCCACGGTGGAGACGGGCGCGGTTCCCGACCGGCCGTCGTACTCGATGGTGAGGGTGGCCTCGATGCCACGAGGCACCCAGAGCCCGGTGAAGCCGTTGGCGAACGTCTCCCGCACCTCGTCGAGCAGGACCGCGCCGTCATCGCGGACGAGCGTCACCCGGATCTCGGCCCGAGCGAGCTCGCCGAGGCAGGTGGTCAGGCTGTGGAAGTGACACTCGTGCGTCTGCTCCTGGTAGGGCGCCACCGAGACGTAGAACCGGTCCTCGGGCATCGGCATCCGGGTCTCGCGTCCCTCGCCGTCGGTCAGCACCAGGCTGTCGGGCCGCACGGATGCGATCAGGTCCCGAGGTCGCTCGGCGACGGGGAGGGCGTCGAGTCGGTCGACCAGCTGCGCGGTGCCGAGACCGGACAGGCCGTGCTCGGCGAGGAGCTCGTCGGCCGACTTCGCGGCGCCGGGTGGGGTTGACGTGGCGGGCGACACGGACTCGGACGGGCCGGATCCACATCCGGTGAGAACGAGCCCGGCGACCGGCAGGGCGGCGGCGAGGGCGAGGATGCGCCGTCGGGGCAGGGCGGGGTGGGTCATGGTCGGGCGGGTCATGATGGGTCCTTCGGCGAGGGACCGACGGGGCGGTGCCGGGACACGGGTGTCCCGGCACCGGTCGTCGGTCAGGTCAGCGGGCGGCCAGGAGGTCGTTCATCTCCTGGATCTCGGTGGTCTGCGCGTCGATGACGCCTCGGGCGAGCTCCACGGCATCGGGGTTCCTCCCGTCGTCGACCTCGGCCCGGGCCATCGCGACGGCCCCCTCGTGGTGCACGATCATCTGCTCCAGGAACAGCCGCGACGCCTCGGCGCCGTCGGCCGCCTCCAGAGCGGCCAGATCCTCCTCGCTCATCATCCCGTCGCCGTGGTCCATCCCGTCCGCGCCCTGGTCGTCGGGGTCGACGCCCCAGTCGTCCAGCCAGCCCCGGAGCTGATCGATCTCGGGGCCCTGGGCGGTCTTGATCGCCTCGGCGAGCTCGATCACCTCCGGGGCGACGCCGTCCTGCGCGAGGACGATGTCGCTCATCTCGATGGCCTGCTCGTGGTGGACGATCATCATCGACGCGAACATGATGTCGGCGTCGTTGACGTCCGCTGCCTGCTCGGAGGAGCCGTGGTCCATGCCGGGCATCGCATCGTCCTCGGACGAGCAGCCGGCCAGGATCAGCGCAGCGGACAGGGCCAGGGCAGCGGGCGCTGCCATAGGTCGCTTCATGGGTGTGTCTCTCCTGGTGCAAGAAGTCGCTGGAGACGCGCGGGCCCGGACGGCACCGCACGCCGGTGGGGTGGGGGAGCCACCCGCGCCATGGGGACGCGCGGGTGGCCGTCCCTCACGTGCGACTGATGCAGAGGAGGTGCAGGGACGGCGCTCGCGCCAGCGTCCGCGCGAGGAGGCGCGCGAAGGGAGTACGCCGAGGCGGCGTGTGCGTCCACCGGGACAGGAGCCGGGGCGGCACGAGCACGACCAGGACCAGCAGGAGCGCGAGGGTGCACACCATCGCCATGTCCAGCGAGCCGTCGGCCCCACAGCCCACGCACGCCGCGCCCGCGTGCCCGGCGGGCTCATGGTCGCCGGCGCCCGGTTCGGTGCTGGAGACGGTGCTGGAGACGGTGCTGGAGACGCGGGCTGCCGCGGCTGCGGCCGCGTGCGCGGCCGGAGTGCCGTGCAGGCTCACGGTGTGCATGGTCACCAGGCCGACGATGACCGCTCCCGCCAGCAGACCGCCCAGCAGCAGGTACCGCGAGGCGCCCCGCAGGCCGCTCCCGGATCGCGCCGCCGTCAGGATCTCCACCCGGCCAGTCTACGAACCGCCCGCGTGGGCGGTCCTGATCGCCCTACGGGAATGGTTGGCCCTGAAATCGACTTGGCCCTACGAGACAGCAACTGGTTGAGTGAGGTCAACCAACCCCAGCGAACCCGTTGTCCCCGGGTAGGAGTATTTTCGAACTATGGCAAACCGTGCTTGGGCGGAGCATGAACGGGCCGTTCAGCGGCTCGCGGACTCCTACGCCGCCATTCCCGCCGGCCAGCCCGTGCGGCTCGCGAAGCGCACGACCAACCTGTTCCGGGCGCGCGCGGCCACGGACGCTCCCGGGCTCGACGTGAGCGGTCTCGACGGCGTGATCGAGGTGCTGCCCGACAGCCCCGACGGCCCGGTGGCCGAGGTGCAGGGCATGTGCACCTACGAGGATCTGGTCGATGCGACGCTGCCCCACGGCCTGGTCCCGTTCGTCGTGCCGCAACTGCGCACGATCACCCTCGGTGGTGCCGTGACCGGTCTCGGGATCGAGTCGACCAGCTTCCGGCTCGGGCTGCCGCACGAGTCGGTGCTGGAGATGGACGTGTTCACCGGCAGCGGGCAGGTCGTCACGACGCGCCCCGGCCCTGAAGGTCCACACGGTGACCTCTTCGACGCCTTCCCCAACTCCTACGGATCGCTCGGCTACGCCACTCGACTGCGGATCAAGCTGGCCGCCGTGCCGCCGTACGTCGCGCTGCGCCACCTGCGCATCGACGACGCCGGCCTGCTCGCGAAGACGATCGCCGAGATCACCGCCACCCAGGAGTACGACGGGGAGCCGGTCCACGGCCTCGACGGGGTCTCCTTCGGTCCCGGCGAGCACGTGCTCACGCTCGCGCGCTGGACCGACGAGCCGGGCCCCACATCCGACTACGCCGGGCAGCAGATCTACTACCGCTCGCTGCAGACCTGCGACCGCGACCGGCTGACCTTCCACGACTACCTGTGGCGCTGGGACACCGACTGGTTCTGGTGCTCGGGCGCCTTCGGCGCCCAGAACCCGCGGATCCGCCGGTTCTGGCCGCGACGCTACCGGCGCTCCGACGTCTACATGCGGATGCTCCACCTCGATCGGCGCTTCGGCATCGCCGATCGCCTCGACAGGCGGGCCGGTCGTCCGATGCGCGAGCGGGTCGTGCAGGACATCGAGGTCCCCGTCGAGCGGCTGGGCGAGTTCCTCACCTGGTTCGACGAGGAGATCGGCATGCGGCCGGTGTGGATGTGCCCCCTGGCGACCACCCGCCCGTGGCCGCTGTACCCGCTCGAGACCGGCAAGACCTACGTCAACGTCGGCTTCTGGGGCACCGTCCATGTCGGCCCCGACGCTCCCGACGGCCCGCGCAACCGCGCCATCGAGGCCAAGGTCGACGAGCTCGGCGGCCACAAGTCGCTCTACTCGGACGCCTACTACGACAAGGACACCTTCGACGCGCTCTACAACACCGCCCGGCTCGCGGCGGTCAAGCGCGTCCACGATCCCGATGACCGACTGACGACCCTCTATGACAAGGCGGTGCGAAGCCGATGACAGATCAGACAGGTGGGGGCATCGCGCCCACGATCGCGTCCCTCTTCCCGGGCGGCCTGCCCCTGTGGCTCAAGGCCTACGACGGCTCGGTGGCCGGAGACCAGTCCCTGCCGTACGGCGTGGAGCTGGTCAACGAGCGCGGGCTCTCCTACATCATGACGGCGCCCGGCGACCTCGGGCTCGCCCGGGCCTATGTCGCCGGCGACCTGATCCTCCACGGCGCCCACCCGGGCGACCCGTACGCCGCGTTCTCGCTCCTCAAGGACCACACCGACTTCGGGATCCCCGGTCCGCTCGAGCTGGTCGGCGTGCTGCGCACGCTCGGCCTGAGCCACCTCGTCCCGCCCCCGCCGCCGCCGCAGGAGCACCTTCCGGCCTGGCGACACCGGCTCGAGGGCCTGCGCTCGCTGGGGCGGTGGGGCCGGCACTCGGCCGAGCGCGACGCCGACGCGATCCAGCACCACTACGACGTGTCGAACACCTTCTACGAGCACGTCCTCGGCCCGTCGATGACCTACACCTGCGCGGTGTTCCCGACGGAGGACGCCACCCTCGAGGAGGCGCAGGAGCACAAGTACGACCTGATCTGCCGCAAGCTCGGTCTCCAGCCCGGGCAGCGCCTGCTCGACATCGGCTGCGGCTGGGGAGGCATGGTGCGCCACGCCGCCCAGCACTACGGGGTGCAGGTGCTCGGCGTGACCCTCTCGCGTGAGCAGGCCACCTGGGCCCAGGAGGAGATCAAGAAGCAGGGCCTCGACCACCTGGCCGAGGTGCGCCACTCCGACTATCGCAACGTCGAGGAGGGCGGGTTCGACGCCGTCAGCTCGATCGGCCTGACCGAGCACATCGGCGTCGCCAACTACCCCGCCTACTTCGGCTTCATCCGCGACAAGCTCAAGCCCCAGGGCCGGATGCTCAACCACTGCATCACGCGCCGCGACAACGTCGACCGCCGCACCGGCGCGTTCATCGACCGCTACGTCTTCCCCGACGGGGAGCTGATCGGGTCGGGCACGATCGTGGGGGCTGTCGAGGACGCCGGTCTCGAGGTGCAGCACCACGAGAACTTCCGGGTCCACTACGCGAAGACCCTGGCCGGGTGGTGCCGCAACCTCGCCGACAACTGGGACGCCTGCGTCGCCGAGACCGACGAGGGCACGGCCCGGGTGTGGGGGCTCTACATGGCCGGCTCCCGGATCGCCTTCGAGCGCGACGAGATCCAGCTGCACCACGTGCTGGCGACCCGGAGCGACGACGGGGTCAGTGGGTACCCCCTCCGGCACGACTTCTGAACCCGTCCATCGCGACGACCCGGGACCTTGGTCCCGGGTCGTCCCGGTTTTCACCCCCACGAGGACGTGGTGGTGCGAGAATGCGGAGATCTCGGGGGTTCGGTGCTGCGTCGTGCGCACTGGTGGGGACAACAGGCTGGGGACGGTCAATGGCGTTCGGTCGTACGACCACGCGTGCAGCAAGGACGACGAGCTGGATCGGGCTGACGGCCCTGGTCCTGGCGACGGCACCGGCGGGCGCCTCCGCGACACCCGCGAGGCCCGCGCCACCGGCACGCAGTGCCTGCACCATCGTCGGCACCCCCGGCCCGGACGTGCTGACCGGGACCCCCGGGCGTGACGTCATCTGCGGACGGGGTGGCGACGACCGGATCGACGGCGGCGCGGGTGACGACGTCATCAGCGGCGGCCCGGGTGACGACGTCATCGCCGGCGGCCCCGGTGACGACGTGCTGTGGGGCAGCGGCGGCGACGACCTGCTGCGCGGCGGTGGTGGCGCCGACCAGCTGTACGGCGGCGCGGGCAATGACCTCCTCCGCGGCGGTGTCGGAGCGGACCAGCTCCGGGGCGGGCCCGGCGACGACCGGCTCCAGGGCGGTCGGGGCGACGACGACCTGCGTGGTGGCCCCGGCAAGGACCGGCTCGACGGGGGAGCCGACGAGCAGGGCCCGCCCACGCCGCCACCCCCGCCCCCGGCGCCGAAGCTGCCCGGAGCCCCGGTCGCCGTCGACGACACAGTCGGCACCGACGAGGACACCGCGCTGGACCTGTCGGTGGGCGGTGCCGGCAGTCCCGCGGCCAACGACACCGACCCCGACGGCGACCCGCTCGCGGTCACCGGGGTCGCGAGCCCGGCCGGCGGCACGGTCCAGTTGGCCGGCACCACGATCCGGTTCCACCCCGAGGCAGACCTCTGCGGCCCCGGCGCCGGTCACTTCGACTACACCGTCGACGACGGCACCGGGCGCACCGACACCGGCCGGGTCACCGTCGACATCACCTGCCTGGCCGACGACCCGACGGCCCGGGACGACGACGCGACCGTGGCCGAGGATGCGGACGCCACGGCGGTCCCGGTCCTCGCCAACGATGCCGACGCGGACGGCGACCCGCTCGTCATCGCGTCGGTGACCCAGCCGACCCACGGCACCGTCGTCATCACCGGCGGGGGTGCCGGGCTGACCTATCGGCCCGCCACGAACCACTGCACCACCCCGCCCGGGACGACGCCCGAGACGTTCACCTACACGCTGACGCCCGGTGGGGCGACGGCCGCGGTCTCCGTCGCGGTCACCTGCGTCGACGATCCGCCGGTCGCCGTCGGCGACACCGAGACCCTCACCGAGGACGATCCCGCCACCGCGATCGACGTCCTGGCCAACGACGCCGACGTCGACGGGGGAGACAAGCGCATCGCCTCGGTGACCCAGCCGGCCCACGGCACGGTCGTCGTCACCGGTGGCGGGACCGGTCTCACCTACGAGCCGGACGCCGACTACTGCAACGCCCAGCCGGCAGGACCGGCCGACACCTTCGGCTACACCCTCGCTCCCGGCGGCGACGACGCGAACGTCGTGGTCGTCGTCACCTGTGTCGACGACGCCCCGGTCGCCGTCGACGACACCCGCACCGTCACGGAGGACTCCGCAGCGACCTCGTTCGACGTGCTGGCCAACGACACTGACGTCGAAGGCGACCCGTTCACGATCGGGTCGATCACGCAGCCGACGGGCGGCACGGTCGTGGTGACCGGCGGCGGCACGGGCCTGAGCTACGAGCCGGACCCCGACCACTGCACCCCGGCGCCGGCGTACGACTCGTTCACCTACACGCTCGCGCCCGGCGGGGACGAGGCGACCGTGCGGGTCACCGTGACCTGCGTCGCCGACGCCCCCGTCGCGCACCCCGACGTCGTGACCCTCGCCGAGGACGACCCGGCCACCGCGATCCCCGTGCTCGCCAACGACGTCGACGCGGACGATGACCCCCTCGCGATCGCCTCGGTGACCCAGCCCGCCCACGGCACGGTCGTCGTCACCGGCGGCGGCACCGGCCTCACCTACGCACCCGACGCGGACTTCTGCACGACCGGGCCGGGCGGCGCCGCCGACACCTTCACCTACACCCTGGCGGACGGTCCCACCACGACCGTGAGCGTCACGGTCACCTGCGTCGAGGACCTGTCCGAGGCCGTCGATGACGACGTCACCATCGACGAGGACGCCGTCGAGATCATCGCCGCCCTCGCCAACGACCGGATCGGGGACACCCCGCCGTCGATCACCGCCGTGGGCACCCCGGGCCACGGCACCGCGACCACCAACGGCGCCACGATCACCTACACACCGGACGCCGACTACTGCACCACCGGCCCGGGCGGTGCGTCGGACACCTTCACGTACACGATCACCGGCGGCTCGACCGCCACCGTGGCCGTCACCATCACCTGTGTCGCCGAGCCGGCCGTGGCCGTCGACGACACGGCCACGGTGACCGAGGACGATCCGGCCACCGCCATCCCCGTGCTGGCCAACGACCTGGACCCGGACGGCACCGGCATCGAGATCACCGCCGTGACCCAGCCGGTGAACGGCAGCGTCGTGATCACGGGCGGCGGCACCGGCCTGACCTATGAGCCGGATGCCGACTACTGCAACGCCCCGCCCGGAACCGCGCCCGACACCTTCGGCTACACCGTCACCGGCGGTGACACCGCCCAGGTGACGGTCACCGTCACCTGCGTCATCGACCCCGCGGTCGCCAAGCCGGATGCCGCGACCGCGACCGAGGACACCGCGGCCACCATCGACGTGCTCGCCAACGACCTCCCCGGCGACCTGGACCCCGTCGTCACCCAGGTGGGCCAGCCGAGCCATGGCACCACCGCGATCGACGGCACCCGGGTGACCTACACGCCGGCCGCGAACTACTGCAACGACCCGCCGGGCACGACCCTCGACAGCTTCGGCTACACGATCACCGGCGGCTCGACCGCCACGGTGACCGTCACCGTGACCTGCGTGAACGACGCGCCGACCGCGGCTCCGCTCTCCGTCGGCGGAGCGGACGCTGCCGTCGGCAACACCGTCCTGGTCGTCGACGACCCGACCGACGCGGCGATGGCCGCCGGCGGACCGCACAAGTCCCTGACCCGCGACCTGCTGGCCGGGGCCACCGACGTCGAGACCGCCGGCTCGCTCGCCGTCGTCCCCGGCACCGTCACCACCACCGCGGGCGGATCGGTGGCCCTCGAGGCGGACGGCGACTTCAGGTACACCCCGCCCACCGGCTGTGTCGCTACCGGCGACACGTTCACCTACTCCGTGACCGACCAGGACCCCGCCGGAGCCCGCACCGCCACTGCCACGGTCAGCATCGCGCTGGCCGGGTGCGTCTGGTACGTCTCCAACGACGCCGCCGGGGACGCCGGCACGTCGACCGCTCCCTTCAACACCCTCGCCCAGGCGCAGGCGGCCTCGCTGGCCGGCCAGACGATCTACGTCCTCGGCGGCGACGGCACCGGCGCCGGGTACGACGCCGGCGTCACCCTCAAGGCCGACCAGCGCCTGGTCGGCCAGGCCGTCGCGCTCAGCATCGGCACCAGCACGCTGGCCCCCGCCGTACCCTCCTCACGACCGCGCCTGACGGCCATGTCCGGCAGCGTCGTGAACCTGAACGCAGGCAACACCGTCACGGGTCTCCTGCTCGACCCGTCCGGAGCGGGCAGCGCGATCGACGGTGGCAGCACCGACATCGGCGGCACGCTCACCGACCTCCGGATCATCGACACCGGCGCGGCAGCCACGCAGGCGGCGCTGCGGCTGGCCGGAACGTCCGGGACGTTCGTCGTCGGCGACCTGGTCGTCGACAACACGGCCGCGACAGGCGTCACCAGCGGCTCGGTCGGCGTCGAGCTCACCTCGACCGGGACGGTCACCTTCACCCCGAGCACGACGATCAGCATCACGACCGCCGGCGCCAAGGCACTCTCCGTCGTCGGCACCACGCTCACGGGCAGCGCCTTCGACGACATCACGGTCACCGGCTCCGGCAGCGGCGGCGTCAGCCTGGTCGGTGCCGGGGGTCCGGTCACCTTCGGCAGGCTCGCGCTGCGGACGATCTCGGGCGCCACGCCCGCGCTCAGCCTCCAGAGCACGGGCGCGATCACCGTGCCCGACACCGGGTCCTCGACACTCGACGCCAACGGCGGACCGGCGATCGACGTGGCCACCGCCCTCGAGTCGTCCCTGGCCTTCGCCAGCGTCAGCTCGACCGGCAGCGCGGGCCGGGGCATCCGGCTCAGCGGGCTCGGCGGCGGCTCCTTCGTCGCCCACGACGGCACCGTCACCGGCCACACCGGCGCCGCGTTCGTGGTGGACGGCGGCAGCGGTGCCGTGACCTACGACGGCACCCTCGCCAACGGCGCCGGCCGCTCGCTCGAGGTCACCGGCCGCACCGGCGGGACCGTCACGATCAGCAAGAAGGTCACCGACTCCGCCGACGACGGCGGCGGCCTGCTCGTCAGCGGCAACCTCGGTGGCAGCACCGTGCTGAGCGCCGCGGGCACCACGCTCGACACCGGGACCGGCGACGCGATCGCGTTCACCAACAACGGAGCCGGCGGCGGCCACACCCTCCGCCTCACCGGTGGCAGCCTCGGTATCACCACGACGAGCGGCAAGGGAGTCGACGCCAGCGGAGGCACCCTGGTCGTCACCGGCACCGTGAACCGGATCAGCAGCGGGACCGGCCGCGCCCTGGGCCTGACCGCTACCCGGATCGGCGCCGACGACCTGACCTTCGAGCGGATCAGCTCGACCGGAGCGCCGAACGGCATCGTGCTCAACGGCACCGGTGACGCCGGCTCGCTGGTCGTCACCGGCGCCGGCGGCACCTGCACCGCCGCCGACACCTCGGGCTGCACCGGCGGCAAGATCGCCGGCAGCACCGGTGGCGACGACTCCGGTACGGCGCCGGCCGGCACCGGCATCGTGCTCACCGACACCGCGACGCCCTCCCTGACCCGGATGTGGGTCCAGGACGCCGGCAACTACGGCCTCCGCGGCGACCGCACCCGGGGACTCACGCTCACCCACAGCGTGGTCAACGGCGTGATCGGCACCTCCGGTGTGACCCCGTACGACGAGTCGACGGTGCTCCTCACGAACCTCTCCGGCACGGCGTCGATCACCGACACGTTCCTCGCCGGTGGGCTCGAGGACACGCTGCGGGTGACCAACGTGAACACCTCGCTGGTGCGTCTCACGCTCGACCGGGTCACCTTCGGCTCGGCCGGCGGGCGACCCGAGAACGACGCCATCGCGCTGGACTCCAGCGGCACCGGCGACTTCCCCGTGACGATCAGCAACAGCACGGTCCAGGGAGCCGCGGGCGACCTGCTCCAGTACGGCCACTCCGCGTCCGGCGCCGGCGACCTCGTGCTCACCGCGAACAGCTTCGTCAACGCGCACCCGGCCATCTCGTCGGGCGGCGGCGGGGTGACCGTCTACCAGGACGGCGCGGCCGGCGGCACCACCATGAACATCACCGGCAACACCTTCCGCGGCGCGGTCGGGACGGGCGTGCTGATCGCGAAGGGACCCGGTGCCGCCCGGCAGCAGGGCACCTTCGCGAACAACACCATCGGGGCGTCCGGCGTCGCCGACTCCGGCTCGCTGTCGGGCTCCGCGCTCAAGCTCCAGCAGCTCGGCCGCGGCTCCATCGAGTGGGCGGTCACCGGCAACCAGATCCGCGGCTACAACAACTACGGCGTCGAGGTCCTCGCCGGTGGAGGTGCCGGTGCGGAGGCCGGAGTCGTCAACACGGTCGTGACCGGCAACGTCATCAGCGAGCCCGGCACCGCCGCGGCCACCGCGACCCTGCCCAAGCAGGGCGTGCACTACAACGTCGGCACCCGGCCCGGGGACACCTTCGAGGTCTGCGCCGACGTCCGCGACAACGACCTCGGCGGCAGCGGGGCTCTCGGGAGTCCAATCACCGACGTCCTGGTGCGCCAGCGGCAGAACACCCGCGTCCACGTCCCCGGAGCGGTCGGCACCGGGACCGCGGCGGCCGAGGCCCGGATCGTCGCTGCGAACCCGACCAACCTGCCCGTCGTCCGGGCGACCGCCGACCTGCCCGCCAGCCTCGACGGGGCGTCGTGCCCGGTCCTGCCCGCACCATGACCTCGATCCCACGTCCCACCAGGAGGCCCCGTGGCTGAGCCGTTCCTCTCCGAGATCCGGCTGATGTCGTTCGGGTTCGCCCCGAAGGGCTGGGCGCTGTGCAACGGCCAGCTCCTGCCGATCAACCAGAACCAGGCGCTGTTCTCGCTGCTGGGCACCACCTTCGGCGGTGACGGCCGGGTCAACTTCGCGCTCCCCGACCTGCGCGGTCGTACCCCCATCCACGTGGGAGCGGGCCACACCCTGGGGGAGCGGGGCGGGGAGCCGGCCCACACCCTCGGCATCGCTGAGCTGCCCACCCATACGCACCAGGTCGCGGTGTCGACGACCGCAGCGGGCGGCGTGACCAGCCCGGCCGGTGCCTACCTCGGCGGTGCCAACAACGCCTACCGTCCCGGACCGGCGAGCACGGCCCTGCACCCGCAGACCGTGACGGCCACCGGCGGTAGCCAGGCCCACCTCAACCTGCAGCCCTTCGTGACCCTCAGCTTCTGCATCGCGCTGCAGGGCATCTTCCCGAGCCCCACCTAGGAGCAGTCGTGGCCCAACCCTATGTCGGCGAGATCCGCATGTTCGCGGGGAACTTCGCCCCAGCCGGCTGGATGTTCTGCGAGGGACAGCTCCTGCCGATCTCCGAGAACGAGACCATGTTCCAGCTCGTCGGGACGACGTACGGCGGGGACGGCGAGAGCACGTTCGCTCTCCCCGACCTGCGCGGCCGGATCCCGGTCCACCAGGGTGCCGGCGGTGGCGGCAGCTACCTCCTCGCGGAGACGGGTGGCGCGGAGGAGGTCACCCTCGGCCCCCAGCAGATCCCGAGCCACACGCACCGGCTGCCGGCCGTCGACGGCAGGCCCGGCACCCAGGTCAGCCCCGCCGGCAACCTGCCCGCGATGTCGCTGAACGTGGTGCCCTACGTCAACGCCACCCCGGGCACGGCCGCGCAGGGCGCAGACCGCCTCGGCCCGGCGGCGATCACCCCGACCGGGGGCAGCCAGCCGCACCCGAACCTCCAGCCGTACCTGTGCGTCAGCTTCATCATCTCCCTCTTCGGGATCTTCCCGTCGCCCACCTAGGACCAGGACCTGTCATGGCAGACCCCTTCGTTGCGGAGATCCGCATCTTTCCCTTCAACTTCGCCCCGCGGGGCTGGGCGTGGTGCGACGGCCAGCTGTTGCCGCTGTCGCAGAACACGGCGCTGTTCTCGCTCCTCGGCACGACGTACGGCGGCGACGGCAAGTCCAACTTCGCGCTGCCCGACCTCCAGGGCCGGGCGCCGATGCATCCCGGGCAGGGACCGGGGCTGAGCCTGCACGACCTCGGCGAGACCGGCGGCTCGGAGACCGTGACGCTGCTGGAGTCGGAGATCCCGTCCCACACGCACGCGCTGCAGGCCAACCTCGACGGCATCGGCGACACGAGCGTGCCCAGCGAGGAGGCCGCACTGACGGCGTCCTCGGGCGGCGCGCTCTACCGGGCCGGACCGCCCACCGGCCACCACCTCGGCCCCGAGGCGCTGAGCCCGGCCGGCGGCGACCAGGCGCACAACAACATGCAGCCCTATCTCACCTTCTACTTCTGCATCGCCCTGCAGGGCGTGTTCCCGCCGCGCGGGTGAGGACGGAGCCGGCCATGGGCACGACGATCCTCGAGCGGGTGGCGCTGCGTCCGGTCACCGACGCGGACGACGCCTTCCTGCTCGCCCTGTACGGCGAGATCCGGGCCACCGAGCTCGACCAGGTCGTCTGGGAGCCCGGTCAGCGCGAGGCCTTCTTGCGGATGCAGCACGACCTCCAGACGGCGCAGTACCGCGGCGCCCACCCGCAAGGGAGCTTCGACATCGTCGAGGTCGACGGCCGGTCCGCCGGGCGTCTCTACGTCAGCCGTCGCGACGCCGACGTCCGGATCGTCGACGTCGCCCTGACCGCCGAGTTCCGCGGTCGCGGGATCGGGGGAGCGCTGGTGGCCCGGGTCATCGACGAGGCGGTCGCGTCGGGCCGCTCGACGAGCATCCACGTCGAGGTGCACAACCCGGCCGCGTCCCTCTACCGGCGTCTCGGGTTCCGTCCCGTGTCCCAGCGCGGTGTCTACGTGCTGATGGAACGGAGCGCGACGTGAGCCGTCTCCGGGCAGCACGATCAGGCGAATGCCGCCTCGTAGCGCATGCCGCCCGGGGCGGGGCCGAGCGGCACCAGGAACAGCTCCAGGTCGCCGAGGCCCACGTGGCTGACCGCCCAGGTCGCCTGTGCCAGGACCGGAGCCTCCGGCCCCGTGAAGAGCAGCGAGAACTGCTCCCGGGCGACGCCGTCCGGGCCGACGCCGCCGACCTGGCCCACCAGCGAGGTCTCGCGCAGCACCAGGGCCAGCCGCTCCGCATCCGGGAGCACCAGCTCGAAGGTGTCACCCACCAGTCCGGCGAAGTCCTCGTGGCCCAGCCACCCGTTCGTACCCACGCGCCGATGCTAGGCCACGTCCGAGGCCACCGCCCGCGTCGTACCAGGAGGAACCCATGACCGACCTGACCCGCCGTGCCGTTCTCGCGACGAGTGCCACCGGTGCGGCCGTCGCCGTCATCGGCCTGCCCGCGCCGCGCGCCGTCGCCGTCCCCGAGCTCGCCGCCGCTCCGGCCTCGGTCGAGGAGCGGGCGTTCACCCGCAACGCGAGGCTCTACCGCCGCACGCGGTTCAAGAAGCACCGCAAGGCGAGGTTCACGGTCACCGGGCCGGGTGTCCGCCTGAGGATGAAGCTGGTCGACATCTCCAACATCCCGCTCGTCACCCGCGGCTCCAACCGCAGCTTCGAGCTCACGTTCACCACCAAGCGGCCCGGTCCGGGGCAGGGGACCTACACCGTCAAGCGCCGCAAGTTCAAGGCGACCTCGCTGTTCCTCGTCCCCACCGACGCGTCCCACCGCAGGTACCGCGCCACCGTCAACAACCGGTGAGGCGACAACCGGTGAGTGGGTGTCCGGAGCCGTGACCACTAGCCTTGGTGGGTGAGCACCCGGGCCCAGCAGTACGACGCCACGGTCCGCGGGCGTGAGCAGGTGACGCCGCACCTGGTGCGGCTGGTGCTGGACGTCCCCGGTTTCGTGTCGACCGGGATCGCCGACGAGTGGGTCGGCCTGGTCGTGCCGGGCCAGTTCCAGAGCCGCTACTACACGGTGCGCTCCTTCGCCGAGGGCCGGATGGTGCTCGACGTCGTCGTGCACGAGGTCGGGCTGGTCACGGAGTGGGCGTCCGGCGGCTCCGGCGACCCCGATGACGTGATCGGTCAGCAGGTCGTGCTCACCGAGGCCAAGGGCTCCTTCCTGCCGCCGGACGACGCGCAGTGGCTGCTGCTCGTCGGAGACCTGACCGCGCTGCCCGCGATGGCGCGGATCGCCGCCGAGCACGGTGACCGGCTGCCGGTCCGGATCCACGCCGAGGTGCCGGCCGACTCGAGGATCGAGGGCTACTTCCCTCCCTCCGCCGCCGTCACCTGGCTCCCGCTCGGCGAGGAGAGCCGGCTCGCCGAGGTCGTCGAGGGGATCGACTGGCCCGCGGGCGACGGCTACTTCTGGATGGCCGGCGAGTCCGCCCAGATGCGGGCGATCCGCAAGCACCTCATGCGGGAGCGGAAGCTCCCCAGCACCCACTACGACGTCATGGGCTACTGGCGCTCGGTCACGAAGCGCCAGCCGCGCGCCGTCGACCCGGGCCCCATCTGGCGGGCCGGCAAGGCCGCCGGGAAGTCCGACGAGGAGATCTGGGCCGACTACGACGCTGCCCGGGAGGCACCGTGATGAGCGAGCACGACGACGACTTCGACCACGAGGACGAGTTCGACGAGGACTTCGGCGCGCTGCCCCCGCCGGCGGCGCCGGTCTTCGGGCTCGGCGACGTGCCCGAGGGCTACCGCAGCGGCTTCGCCTGCTTCGTCGGCCGCCCCAACGTCGGCAAGTCCACGCTGACCAACGCGCTCGTCGGACAGAAGATCGTGATCACCTCCGACAAGCCGCAGACCACCCGGACCGTCGTACGCGGCATCGTGCACCGTGCCGACGGTCAGCTGGTGCTCGTCGACACCCCCGGGCTGCACCGCCCGCGGACCCTGCTGGGGGAGCGGCTCAACGACCTGGTCAAGACCACCTGGGCCGAGGTCGACGTCGTCGCCGTCTGCTTCCCGGCGGACGAGAAGGTCGGTCCCGGCGACAGGTTCCTGGTCAACGAGCTGGCCAAGGTCCGCCGGACGACGAAGATCGCGGTCGCGACCAAGACCGACCTCGCCACCCCCGAGCGGATCGGGGAGCACCTGCTCGACATCGCCGAGCTGGGCCGCGAGACCGGCACGGAGTGGGCCGAGATCGTGCCCGTCTCCTCGGTCGGCGGCGACCAGATCGCGCTCCTCGGCGACCTCCTCGTCGGGCTGATGCCTGAAGGGCCCCCGCTCTACCCCGACGGCGATCTCACCGATGCCCCCGAGGAGATCCTGGTCGCGGAGCTGATCCGCGAGGCCGCCCTCGACGGCGTCCGCGACGAGCTCCCGCACTCCATCGCCGTGGTCGTCGAGGAGATGGGCCTGCGCGAGGACCGTCCCGAGGACAAGCCGCTGCTCGACATCCACGCCAACCTGTACGTCGAGCGCGACTCCCAGAAGGGCATCATGATTGGCAAGAAGGGTGTCCGCCTCCGCCAGGTCGGCACCACCGCCCGCCACCAGATCGAGGCCCTCCTCGGCACCCCGGTCTACCTCGACCTGCACGTCAAGATCGCCAAGGACTGGCAGCGCGACCCGCGTCAGCTCCGCAAACTGGGCTTCTAGCGCGCGCCCGTCACCCCACGTGTCGGTCCTCGCGGGAAGCGAGGGCGACGGAGCGCAGGGAGCGAGGCACGAGCGACCGGAGCGGAGGAGGCGAGCCTTTCCGCGAGCCGACCGTCTTGCCGCCACGTCAAGGTCGGGCCTACGGAAGCCAACCGCGGCGCGGCAGCGTGTCAAGCGAAGCGCCGACACGCTCGCGCAGGAAAGCTCAGTCAGCGGTCCAGCAGCGGCCGAACTTCTGGCCCATCGCCCACTGCTCCTTGGTGGGCCATTCATAGCCCCACTTGAAGGTCAACGGGTCCTCGGCGACGTCGGCGGCGGCGTCCTCGCAACGGGTCCGGCCGGCGGCACGGACCTGCTTGACGCCGGGGTAGTCCGCGGCGTCGAAGACGACGACGTCGATGGCCCGCCAGGAGTGCTTCGCCGAGCAGCGCACCCGCTCGAAGTCCGGGGCATCGGGCGCTGCGGTGCCGCACATGGCATACCGGTCGGGCACGGTCGGTGCGTCGAGCACGCCCTTGAGGTCGCCGTCGAGGTCGGCGAGCTTCGAGGCGCCGTCGAGGAGCACCGCGTCGCAGCGGTACCAGGTCGCGCCGTCGTCCGATTGCTCCACGGTCGGCGTGAACCAGATCGAACGGATCATGGACAGCCGGAGGTTCGTGAGCGTGCCCCCGACGTACGTCAGCAGCTGGCTCGGGCACGCCGAGGACACCTGCGCCTGGACCCGGTCGGAGTCGACGGCGAGCAGATGGCCGTCGACCACCGCGTCGATGGCGCCGATCGCGAAGGTGACGCTGGTGTGCGGCTGGGCGCAGTCGACGGCGTCGACCGTCGAGGTCGGGGCGACGGCGGCGTCGTACTGCAGCACGTAGCAGGCGCCGGTCGCCGGCCCGGGGTCGGGCTCGGCCGCGGTGGTCTGCGTCGACGGGGCCTCCGGGGGCGGGTCCTTCTCCTTGTCCCCGCCGTCGCCACAGGCGACGAGGCCGGTCAGCGCCAACAGCGCCGCGACGGCGACACCCGCCCGGCGGATCCTGGGGTCGCTCATGTCGTCACTCACTCGTCCTCGCCCAGCACACCGACCGCCGGACGCCGGCCTCCCACTCGGCCTTGTGGAAGAAGGTGAAGCCGTACTCGTACTCCGCCGGGTAGTTGAGCCACGCCTGGACCGACGTCGAGCAGAACGACCGGGTGCGGCTCTCCATCACCCGGTCACCGGGGTAGGTGTCCTCGGGCTGGCCGAGCTTGACCGTCGTCACGGCACGCCAGTCGTGCTTCTGCGAGCACGGCACCTTCTCGCCCTCCCCGACCGAGGGACCGCGCGCGCAGCTGAGCCAGACGTCCGGCGGGCGTCCGGCGAGCATGCCCTTCGCGGTCTCCGGGAGGGGGCGGTACGTCGCGCTGGCCGTGCTGCCGCCGAGCACGTCGCAGCGGTACCAGCGGGCGCCCTTGCCCCAGGCCTTCGCCGAGGGGCGGAACCAGGCCCAGCTCAGCGTCGTGCGCAGCACCAGGCTCTCGTCGGCCTCGACGAACGTCGCGAAGGCGGTCGAGCAGGTGCGGTACGCGTAGTGGCCGAGCTCGGTGTCGTCGTACTCGGCGTCGTCGAACTCCTCGGGGAGCTCTCCGGTCGCGAAGGTCTCCGCGGTGTGCTCCTCCGAGCAGGGGACCGTCGCGGTCGCGTTGGCCGGCAGCGCGACGTCGTCGGGGGTCAGATTGCGGCACACACCGCTCTCGGGGACCTCGAGCGCGTCGACCAGGTCGTCGTCGGTGTTCTTGCCCTGGCTCTCACTGCCGCAGGCGGCGAGGGCCGGCACGAGCAGGGCGAGCGCGAGCATCCCGACCACGCGGACGGCACGGTGCAGCATCCGGTGTCAGAGCCCCTCTCGTGACGTCGGCATCCAGGTCGGAGAACAGGTCGGTCGCAGGTCGGTGATCAGTCGGTCAGGAGTGCCGCGATCGTAGCGCCCAGCGCATAGGCCGCCTCCAGGGCGGCGTCGTCGACGGGACCGAGCACGCCGAGCACGTCGTACCCCTGGCGCCAGTCGAGGGCACCGACGATCGACTGCACGGACCGCTCGGCGCCGGTGAGGTCGTAGCGGCCGTGCAGCCACAGGCCGTACGGCCGGCCGGCGGTCTCACCGCCGCCGTCGGCAGGCGCCCCGGTCGGGTCGAGGGCGCCGCCGACGGCGAGGAAGGTGGAGTCGAAGAAGTGCTTGAGCGCCCCGCTCATGTAGCCGAAGTTCGCCGTCGTCCCGAGGACGTACCCGTCGGCTCCCAGGACGTCGTCGGCCGTGGCGTCGAGCGCGGGGCGCACCACGACCTCGACCGCGGTGCCGGCCTGCACGTCCTCGTCGTTGGCCCCGGCGACGACCTGGGCGAGCAGCGTCTGCATCGAGCGGCTGGGGGAGTGGTGGACGATCAGGAGCGTCGGCACCCCACCAGGCTAGACCGCGGTCGCGAAGCGCTCCCAGGTCCGGTGGGTGCCGATCAGGTCCTGCACCTGGCTCAGCACGTCGGGCCCGGCGCTGCCGGTCGCGACGCCCGCCACGTCGGTGGGGATGCCGGCGATCTCCAGCGCCTGGAGACCGGTGCCCCAGGCACCGAGGGCCTTGGCGTGCCGGAACGCCTCCTCGAGCAGCAGGACGACGCGTGGGTCGAGTCGCGCGCTGTCGGCGGCGCCGGCCTTGGCATCCCGCGCCGGGAGGGCGTCGGGTGCCGGAGGCGGGCAGCCGGCGACGAGGACGGCGTCGTACTCCACGGAGCGGGCCGTGGCGAACGTGCGCTGGACGTCGAGCTCGCCGAGCGTGCCGCCGCGGGGCGCGATGAGGAGCGGGAGCATCCCCGCGGCGAGGACGGCGGCGCGCACCTCGGACACGTCGTCGAGAGCGCCGTCGGGGTCGATCACGATCCCGACGACGCGGCCGTCGCCGGGCCACGGCCCGCCGGTGAGCTGCGAGAGCGCCGGGCTCGGTACGACGTCCGCCGGCTCCTCGGTGGGCTCGGGCGCGGGAAGCCCGAGCGCGGTCGCGACCTCGGCGCACAGCGTCGCGTCGATGTTGGCGAGCGCCTGGAGCTGCCGCTCCTTGATCGCCGACTCGTAGCACTTGCCGAGCTCGAACGAGTAGGCGCGGACGATGTGCTCCTGCTCGACCGGGCTCACGCTCGCCCAGAACAGCCGCGCCTGGCTGAAGTGGTCGTCGTACGACGCGGGCTGGGCGCGCACCTTGCGTCCCTCGACCGCGTGGGCAGCCTCCACGAAGGCGCGGGTCTCCTCGTCGGAGAGTTCGGTGCCGGCGTGGAAGGGGCAGCCGCCGTCCAGCGAGTTGGGACGGTACGGCGCCACGCCGGCGTGCACCGCGTGCTGGTGGAGGCCGTCGCGGAGCATGTCGTTGACCGGCGCGTGCGTGCGGTTGATCGGGATCTGGTCGAAGTTCGGCCCGCCCAGGCGGGTGAGCTGCGTGTCGACGTACGAGAAGAGCCGGGCCTGCATCAGCGGGTCGTCGGTGACGTCGATGCCGGGGACGAGGTGCCCGACGTGGAAGGCGACCTGCTCGGTCTCGGCGAAGAAGTTCGTGGGGTTGCGGTCGAGCACCATCCGGCCGATGGGCTGCACCGGTGCGAGCTCCTCGGGCACGATCTTCGTCGGGTCGAGCAGGTCGATGCCCTCGAACATCTGCTCCGGGGTGTCCTCGAAGACCTGGACGCCGAGCTCCCACTCGGGGAAGGCGCCGGACTCGATCGCGTCGGCCAGGTCACGGCGGTGGAAGTCCGGATCGAGGCCGCCGACCAGCTGGGCCTCCTCCCAGGTGAGGGAGTGGATGCCGAGCTTGGGCTTCCAGTGGAACTTGGCCAACGAGGTCGTGCCGTCGGCGCGGGTGAGCCGGAAGGTGTGGACGCCGAAGCCCTCCATCATCCGGTAGGAGCGCGGGATGCCCCGGTCGGACATGTTCCACAGCGTGTGGTGCTGCGCCTCGGTGTGGAGGGAGACGAAGTCCCAGAAGGTGTCGTGCGCGCTCTGCGCCTGGGGGATCTCCCGGTCCGGGTGCGGCTTGCCGGCGTGGATGATGTCGGGGAACTTGATCCCGTCCTGGATGAAGAAGACGGGGATGTTGTTGCCGACCAGGTCCCACACACCCTCGTCCGTGTAGAACTTCGTGGCGAAGCCGCGGGTGTCACGCACCGTGTCGGCCGAGCCCCGCGAGCCCAGCACGGTCGAGAAGCGCACGAAGACCGGCGTCCGCTTGCCCTCCGCGAAGAGCCCGGCGCAGGTCACCGTGTCGGCGGTGCCGTAGCCCTCGAAGTGGCCGTGGGCGCCGGCGCCGCGCGCGTGGACGACCCGCTCGGGGATGCGCTCGTGGTCGAAGTGGGTGATCTTCTCCCGCAGGTGGTGGTCCTGCAGCAGCGTCGGTCCACGCTCGCCCGCCTTGAGCGAGTGGTCGGTGTCGTGCACGCGTACGCCGGTCGCGGTGGTCAGCCACCGGCCCTGCTGGCCGGCCGTGCGCGGGTCGGTGCCGGTCTCGGCGCCCGTGGGGGTGCGGGTCTCGGGAGTGCCCTGGTCGGGCTTGGGCGGGAGCGGCTCGACCGGATCGGTCGGCTCGGCGAGGGTGGGTGGCACGGCGGCGGGCGCGCCGGGGACGAGGTCGTGCTTCGGGTCCTTCGCGTTCATGGGGGCTCCTCGGGTTGCGGACCCCCGCGTGGTACCCGAGCGCCCGCTCCGGAGACCGGGTCCTGCTAGAGTGCCTCCCATCATGACGCGAGCCCTCCTTCTTAGCGGCCGCAGCGAGGTCTGAAGCCGGACCCCCTCGTTGCGGAGTGAGTCGCGCGCCCGGCGCCATCTCGTCACTCACGAACCCGAGGAAGTCATGAACCAGCAGCGCGTCACCATCCCCAGCCAGCAGCCGAGCGGGATGCCGTACCACCGCTACACCGCCTTCGAGCCCGTCACCGTGCCGGACCGCACCTGGCCGGACCAGAAGATCACCCGCGCCCCCCGGTGGCTGTCCACCGACCTGCGCGACGGCAACCAGGCGCTCATCGACCCGATGAGCCCCTCGCGCAAGATGAAGATGTTCGAGCTCCTGGTGAAGATGGGCTACAAGGAGATCGAGGTCGGGTTCCCAGCCGCGAGCCAGACCGACTTCGACTTCGTGCGCCAGCTCGTCGAGGAGGACCGGATCCCCGACGACGTCCGGGTCTCGGTGCTGACCCAGGCCCGCGAGGACCTGATCGCGCGCACCGTCGAGTCGCTCCAGGGCGCCGCCAAGGCGACCGTGCACCTCTACAACGCGACCGCCCCCCTCTTCCAGCGGGTGGTCTTCGGCGTCACCGAGGCCGAGTGCATCGCGATCGCGACCCGCGGCACCGAGTGGGTCATGAAGTACGCCGACCAGCTGCTCGGTGCGGCCGGGGGCACCGACTTCGGCTACCAGTACAGCCCCGAGATCTTCACGCAGACGCCCACGGACTTCGCGCTCGAGGTCTGTGAGCGGGTCTCCGACGTGTGGCAGCCCGAGGAGGGCCGGGAGATCATCCTGAACCTGCCCGCGACCGTCGAGATGTCGACGCCCAACACCTACGCCGACCAGATCGAGTACTTCGGGCGCAACCTGTCCCGTCGCGCCCACTCGATCATCAGCCTGCACCCGCACAACGACCGCGGCACGGCCGTCGCCGCGACCGAGCTCGCGCTGATGGCCGGTGCCGACCGGGTCGAGGGCTGCCTGTTCGGCCACGGCGAGCGCACCGGCAACGTCGACCTGGTCACCCTCGGCATGAACCTGTTCAGCCAGGGCATCGACCCCCAGGTCGACTTCTCCGAGATCGACGAGGTCCGCCGCACGGTGGAGTACTGCACCCAGCTGCCGGTCCACCCGCGCCACCCGTGGGCAGGAGACCTGGTCTACACCGCCTTCTCCGGCTCCCACCAGGACGCCATCAAGAAGGGCCTGGAGGACCTCGACCGGATCGCTGCCGAGCAGGGCAAGCCCGTCGGCGAGATCCCCTGGGAGGCGCCGTACCTGCCGATCGACCCGAAGGACGTCGGCCGCACCTACGAGGCGGTCATCCGGGTCAACAGCCAGTCCGGCAAGGGCGGCGTGGCCTACGTCCTCAAGGCCGAGCACAGCCTGGACCTGCCCCGCCGCGCGCAGATCGAGTTCAGCCGGGTCATCCAGCAGCACACCGACGCCCAGGGCGGCGAGGTCACGCCCGAGGCGATCTGGGAGATCTTCCGCAAGGAGTACCTCGACCGCGAGGCCCCCTACAGCCTGGTCTCGTTCTCGTCGGTCACCAGCGAGGACGGCGACGACCGCCAGGAGGTCCGCCTCGTGGTCCGCGGCGAGGAGCAGACCTTCACCGGCATGGGCAACGGCCCGGTCGCCGCGTTCATCGACGGCATGCGTCAGGCCGGGGCCGACATCCGCGTCCTCGACTACGCCGAGCACGCGCTGTCCTCGGGTGGCGACGCCGTCGCGGCGGCGTACGTCGAGTGCGAGGTCGCCGGCGAGATCGTCTGGGGCATCGGCCTGCACCACAACATCGTCACGGCCTCGCTGCGTGCCGTGGTGTGCGCCGCCAACCGGGCGCGCGCGACGACGATCCCGACGGCGCCCGTCGAGCCGGCAGCCGACTGAGATGGGTCGCGCCGCGCTGGCCTCCGAGCAGGTCGGACAGGTCTTCGTCTCCGGCCGGCGCGGCCGCGACCGCCTCGAGTTCACCGAGTACGGCGCCGGGGACGCGTGGGTCGTCCTGGTGCCGCCGCTGCTGGTACCGCGGCGGGTGCACGACCGCACCGCGCGGATGCTCGCCTCGAACGGCCTGCACGTGCTGGCCCTCGACCCGCTCGGCCACGGGCGCTCGGACGGCCCCGCGGACCCGCTGTCCTACTCGGTGACCGCGTTCGCCGAGCAGGTCGTGGCGCTGCTCGACCACGTGGGCGCGAGCCGGGCGGTCGTCGGCGGGAGCTCCCTCGGCGCCAACGTCGCCCTCGAGGTGGCGGTGATCGCTCCCGAGCGGGTCGCCGGCCTCCTGCTCGACGGGCCGGTCCTGGAGAACGCGCTCGGTGCCCAGCTCTCGCTGCTGGCCCCGGTCCTGGCGACGGCGCGGTTCGCCCCGCTCGCCCTGACCGCGCTGCGACTGGTCACCCGGCCCCTTCCGCGGCGACTCGCCCCGGAGTGGGTGCGGCTGTCCCTGGAGACCCTCGACGCGCGCCCCGCCCAGGTCGCCGCCGTCGTCCACGGCGTCCTCTTCGGCAGGTTCGCGCCGCCCAGCGCCGAGCGCGCGGCCCTGACCGTCCCGACGCTCGTGCTCGCCCGGACGGGCGACCCGTTCCACCCGGCCGGCGATGCCGAGCTGGTCGCCGGCGAGATCGCCGGAGCCACGCTCGAGCGTGCCGCGGCGCCGCTGGAGTGGCGCCGCCGCCCCGAGCGGCTCGATCTCGTGGTCACCCGGTTCGCCCGGGAGTGCACGCGTCCGGCACGCCGCGGGCGTCGTACCCGGTCGTCCTGAAAGCGCCTACCCGCGGCGGTTGCATCGCACCCGGCATTCCGGTCGTCGATGCGACGGATCCGCGACCGAGACGCCGGGTGCGAAGGACGACGCCCGGCTCAGAGCCGGGGTGGCGCCGGGCTTTCGCCCGGCCGAGGCAGCACAATGGAGGGGTGCCGCTCTACCGTGACGAGGCGATCGTCCTGCGCACCCGCAAGCTGGGTGAGGCGGACCGCATCGTCACGCTGCTGACCCGTGACAACGGCGTGGTCCGCGCGGTGGCCAAGGGGGTGCGCCGGACGACGTCGCGGTGGGGGTCGCGACTCGAGCCGTTCACCCACGTCGACCTCCAGCTCGCTGAGGGTCGCAACCTCGACACGATCACCCAGGCCGAGACCCGGGCTGCGTACGCCGCCCCGCTGGGCGCCGACTACGACCGCTACACCGCGGGCACCGCGATGCTCGAGACCGCCGAGCGGCTGGTCGTCGAGGAGCGCGAGCCCGCGCGCCAGCAGTTCGCGCTGCTGCTCGGAGGGCTCAACGCGATGGCGGCGGGCGCGCGCAATCCGTGCCACGTCCTCGACTCCTACCTGCTGCGTGCCCTGGCCATCGCCGGGTACGCCCCGGCCTTCGTCGACTGCGCCCACTGCGCCCGCCCGCCCGTCACGGTGACCGGTGAGCTCGGCCACCACCGCTGGTTCAACCCGTCGATGGGCGGCGTGCTCTGCTCCACCTGCCGGATCCCCGGCTCCGCCACTCCGGCGCCGGAGACCCTGACCCTGCTCGGGGGCCTGCTCGCGGGCGACTGGCCGGTCGTCGAGGCCGCCGACCCGCGTCATGTCCGTGAGGCCAGCGGTCTGATCGCCGCGTTCGTGCAGTGGCAGCTGGAGCGGGGGCTCCGGTCGCTCGCGTATGTCGAGCGCTGACAGACTGGCGCCGTGACCCGCTCCTCCCGTCGTACCCGTGCCGCCGCGGCGGCCGCTGCCGCGCGTGGCCCGGTCCGCCCGCCCACGCCGCACCCGTCGGGCGAGCGGCCGCCGGCGCTCCCCGCCGAGCTGGTCCCGCGCCATGTGGCGATCGTGATGGACGGCAACGGCCGGTGGGCCAACGAGCGCGGGCTGCCGCGCACGAAGGGCCACGAGGAGGGCGAGTCCAGCCTGTTCGACGTCGTCGAGGGCGCGATCGAGATCGGTGTGAAGGCCGTCTCGGCGTACGCCTTCTCCACGGAGAACTGGTCGCGCAGCGCGGACGAGGTGAAGTTCCTGATGGGCTTCAACCGCGACGTCATCCGCCGCCGCCGCGACGAGATGCACGAGCTCGGTGTCCGGGTCCGCTGGGCCGGGCGCGCGCCGCGGCTGTGGAAGTCGGTCATCTCCGAGCTGCAGGTCGCCGAGGAGCTGACCCGGCACAACGACGTCCTGACGCTCACCATGTGCGTCAACTACGGCGGCCGCTCCGAGCTCGGCGACGCGGCCAAGGCCCTCGCCCGCGACGTCGCTGCGGGGAAGGTCAACCCCGACAAGGTCGACGAGCGCACCCTCGGCCGCTACCTCTACGTCCCCGAGCTCCCCGACGCCGACCTGGTCTGGCGCACGTCCGGCGAGCAGCGGCTGTCCAACTTCATGCTGTACCAGGCGGCGTACTCCGAGTTCGTCTTCTCCGACGTCCTCTGGCCCGACGTCGACCGCCGTCACCTGTGGGCGGCGATCGACGAGTACGCCCGCCGGGACCGCCGCTACGGCAGCGCCTGACGCGCCCGGTCCTTCGCCCGGTCCGTCGCCCGGTCCTTTGGTCGGGGTCCGGGGCCACGCACCACCGACCAAAGTCCGATGCCGGCCCCGCGGCGAGCACCTAGCGTGGAAACCGTGGACGACGTCGTGGTCGAGACCCGGGACCTGCGCATGCGGTACGGCGACAAGGACGTGCTGTCCGGCGTCGACTTCGAGATCCGTGCCGGTGAGGTGGTCTGCCTGCTGGGCCCCAACGGCGCCGGCAAGACCACGACGATCGAGATCCTGGAGGGCTTCCGGATCCGGTCCGCCGGCGAGGCCGTCGTGCTGGGGGAGGACCCCGCGGCGGCGTCCGAGGACTGGCGGGCGCGCACCGGCGTCGTCCTCCAGTCGTGGCGCGACCACCCGCGCTGGACGCCCCGGCAGCTCCTCGCGCAGCTGGGCGAGTACTACCGCCCCTACAGCACCCCGGAGCGGGCGCGGCCGCACGACACCGATGACCTGCTGGAGACCGTCGGGCTGTCCCGGCTGGCCGACCAGAAGATCAACACCCTCTCGGGAGGCCAGCGGCGTCGCCTCGACGTCGCGATCGGGATCGTGGGCCGGCCCGAGGTGCTCTTCCTCGACGAGCCCACGGCGGGCTTCGACCCGCAGGCGCGGCGTGAGTTCCACGACCTGATCCGCCGGCTCTCCGCGGTCGACGGCACCACCATCCTGCTCACCACCCACGATCTCGACGAGGCGGAGCGGCTCGCCAGCCGGATGCTGGTCCTGGCCGGTGGCCGGATCGTCGCCGACGACACCGCCGACGGGCTCGCCCGTCGGGTGGCGGGGGAGACGGAGGTCCGCTGGCGCCGGGGCGAGGAGGTCTTCGCCGAGCGCGTGGCCGACGGCACGGCGTTCGCGCGGGACCTGTTCGCCGTCCACGGGGACGAGATCCGTGACCTCGAGGTCCGGCCCTCCCGACTCGAGGACACCTACATCGCGCTGGTGCAGCAGCACGAGGCCGGCCACGCCGACGCCGCGGCCCGGCTCTTCGCCGGCGCATCGGGGCAGCCCGCCACCGAACTCGATCAGGAGCCGAGCCGATGAGCGCGACCAACCCGGTGATGCACGCGGTCGGAATCGGCGTGCGGCGCGGACTGGGCGAGTTCGGCAAGAGCGTCCGGAGCACCCAGGACCAGGGCTTCTACATCTTCACGGCGCTGGCGGCCGTCGGCTACCTCTACCTGCGCCGCGACTCCGAGGTCGAGGGCACCGGCCTGCTGCTGCCCTCGGTCACCCTGCCCAGCATCCTGGGCCTGCTGATCGCGTTCGGAGCCGTGATCGGGCCGGCGTACGCGCTGGCGATGGAGAAGGAGGACGGCACGCTGCTGCGCCACAAGGCGGTGCCGCACGGGCTCAAGGGCTACTTCGCCGGCCAGCTGACGTTCCAGTCGCTGTCGCTGGTGCCCCAGATGGTGGTCATCCTGGTGCCGAGCTTCCTGCTCTTCGACGACCTCATGGACCATCCGTCGGGCTGGCTCACGGTCACCTGGGTGATCGTGCTGGGCGTCCTGGCGACGATGCCGTTCGGGATGGCGATCGGCGCCCTGGTGCCGAGCAGCCAGAAGGTCGGCACCTGGGGCATGCTGCCGGTCATGCTGCTGGCCGGCACGTCGGGGATCTTCTACCCCCTGCAGCGGCTCTGGGACTGGGCGGAGGTCGTCGTCCAGTGCTTCCCGGTCTACTGGCTCGGCCTGGGCATGCGCTCGGCCTTCCTCCCGGACTCCGCCGCCGACGCCGAGATCGGGGGATCGTGGCGGACCTGGGAGACGGTCGCCGTGCTGGGTGGCTGGGCGGTCGTCGGTGCGCTGGTCACCCCGGTCCTGCTCCGGCGGATGGCCCGCCGTCAGACGGGATCGCAGATCGAGGCCGCCCGGGACGCGTCGCTGCAGTGGGTCAAGTAGCCCCTCGGGCTCAGTGCTCGTCGTAGTGGGCGCCGTGGACGGCGTGGCGATGCCCGTCGTGGACGTAGTCGACGTGGTCGTCGTGGGGCACTGCGAGGTGCCCGCAGCCCGGGCCGTGGGCGTGCGGATGCTCTCCGCAGGCGTCGTGCTCGGGCGCGGCCTGCCCGGAGGCGAAGGGCTCGCGCAGGCGGGCCCGGTGGCGCAGCCAGATCCCGATCGGCCAGGCGACGGCGTACCCGGCGAGGGCGAGCAGGACGATGGTCGGGCCCGGCGCCACGGTCACCTCGTACGACGCGAACGTGGCCGCGACCAGTCCGCCGACCGAGGCGAGGGTGCCGAGCACCATCGCGGCTCCGAGAGTCGTGCGGAAGGAGCGGGTGAGCTGCTGAGCGGTGGCGACGGGGACGACCATCAGCGCGGAGACGAGCAGGAGGCCGACGGTGCGCATCGCGACGGTGACGCTGACGGCCGCGAGGACCGCGACGAGCACGTTGTAGGTGCGCACCCGCAGCCCGGCGACCCGGGCGAACTCCTGGTCCTGGGCGACCGCGAACAGCTGGGGCGCGAGCCCGACACACAGGCCGACGACCGCGATGGCGAGCACCATGGTCACCAGCACGTCCTGCGGTGAGATGGTGGTCAGCGAGCCGAAGAGATAGCGGTTCAGGGCAGCGGCGCTCTCCCCGGCGAGCCCGCTGATGAAGATGCCGCCGGCGAGACCGCCGTAGAAGAGCAGGGCGAGCGCGACGTCGCCGTTGGTCTGACCGCGCTCGCGGATGATCTCGATCAGTACGGCGCCGAGCACGGCCACCAGCACGGCCGTCCACAGCGGCGACGTCTGCGTCGCCAGACCGAGCGCGACGCCGGTGACCGCGACATGTCCGATCCCGTCGCCCATCAGGGCGAGCCGCCGCTGGACGAGGAAGGTGCCGATCGCGGGGGCGGCGAGCCCGGTGAGCAGGGCGGCGATGAGGGCGCGCTGCATGAACGGCTGGCTGAACAGCTCGACGGGGGACATCAGCCCTCACCTCGCGGACGGTCGACGGGGGAGGACACCTGCGGCACATGGTCCGCGGCGGGGCGCTCGTGGTGATGGTGGTGCGTGTGCGGCTCGGCGAACCACGGCTGGTGCACCTCGTGGTCGAGCAGCGCGGCGCCGTCGTAGGCCACCCGCCCGTCGCGGAGGACGACGGCCCGATCGACGAGCGGCGCGAGCGGCCCGAGCTCGTGGGCGACGAGCACGATCGTCGCGCCGCGCTCCTTGAGCTGTCCGAGCGTGTCGGCCAGCACCTGCTGGTTGGGCAGGTCGACCCCGGCGGTGGGCTCGTCGAGGAAGAACAGCTCCGGCTCACCGGCCAGGGCACGGGCGATGAGCACCCGCTGCTGCTGGCCGCCCGACAGGTTGGTGACCGCGTCGCGTCGCCGGTCGGCCAGTCCGACCACCTCGAGCGCGTCGTCGATCACGGCCCGGTCCGCCCTCGACAGCGGCCGGAGCAGACGGCGCCGGGTCAGCCGGCCGGCCGCCACGACCTCCCACACGGAGGCGGGGATGCCCGATCCGGCGGTGGCGCGCTGGGGCACGTACCCGATGCGGCACCAGTCGTCGTACTCGTCCAAGGGCGTCCCGAACAGCCGCACCCGGCCGCCGACGAGCGGACGCAGTCCGACCATGGCCCGCACGAGCGTGGACTTGCCGGAGCCGTTGGCGCCCATCAGCGCCATGAAGTCGCCGGGGTGGACGGCCAGGTCGATGCCGCGCAGCACGGGGCGTCCACCGAGGGCGACGCTGACGTCCTCGACCTCGACCGCGACCGAGTCCGTCATCGGCAGCCGTTGGCGGCGACGATGGCCCCGAGGTTGGCCTGCATGAGCGTCAGGTAGTCCTCGTCGGTGGTGGCGTCGGTGAGTCCCTCGACGGGATCGAGGACCCCGTTGGTCAGTCCGAGGTCGTCGGCGAAGTTCTCGCCGAGCGCCGGCTTGAGCGGCTCGCTGAACACCGTGGTGATGCCTTCCGTCCGGATCAGTTCCTGCAGCTCCCCGAGCGCGGCGCCCGTGGGCTCGGCGTCGGGGGAGAGCCCCACGATGGAGGCGACGTGCAGGCCGTACTTCTCCAGGTAGCCGAACGCGTCGTGGGACACCACGATGGTGTCACGCTCGCACTGGGCCAGGCCAGCGGCGTACTCCTCGTCGAGCGTGGTCAGGTCCGCGCGCAGCGCCTCGGCGTTCGAGCGGTACCGGTCGGCGTGGGCGCTGTCGACCTCGGCCAGCTCGTCGGCGACGGCGTCGGCCAGGTCGGCGACCCGGAGCGGGTCCTGCCAGAAGTGCGGGTCGACGTCGCCGTGCTCGTGGTCCTCGCCCTCCTCGGCGTGCTCCTCGCCCTCCTCCTCGTGCTCTCCGTGCTCCTCGTGCTCCTCGGCGGACTCCTCGAACGGGATCAGGTCGACCACCGTCGCCGCGTCGAGGATCGCGCCGGAGGCGTTCTGCTCGACCGCGTCGTCCACGGCCGGCTGGAACTGCGACTCGTAGACGACGAGGTCGGCCCCGGCGAGGTCGGCGGTCTCCTTCACGGTGAGCTCGAGGTCGTGCGGCTCGGTGCCGGGCTGGGTGAGCAGGGTGACCTCGGTGTCCGTGCCCGCGGCGACCCGCTCGGCGACATAGGCCAGGGGATAGAACGCCGCCGCCACGGTGACCTCGCCGTTGCCGGCGTTCCCGCCGCCGTCGTCGCTGAAGGCCGAGCAGGCGGTCGCGAACGGCGCGAGAAGAGCGAGGGCGGAGAGGGCGAGGGGACGGGGTGTCAAGCGCATGAGAATCATTCTCAAGTACCCCGGAGTCCAGGTCAAGTCGCCGACGCGCCGCGGCACGAGGACGCTGCGTAGAGTGCGGACGTGCTCGTCGTCAACCGCTTCCGTGCAGGGGAGGACCCGGCCGGCCTCCGCGCCGACCTCGAGCTCGTCCACGGCCTGCTGGCCGAGCAGACCGGGTATGTCAGTGGCTGGGTCGGGCGCAACGTCGACGACCCGGACCTGTGGACACTGACCACGCACTGGGTCAACGTCGGGGCGTACCGGCGCGCCCTGTCGGCGTACGACCTCAAGCTGCACGGCGTCCCCGTGCTGAGCCGGGCGATCGACGAGCCCGGCGCCTACGAGGTGGTGGAGCCCGGTGCGGTCCTCAACGTGGCGGAGTCTCGCGTAACCTAGGTGCTTGCTCGCGAGTCAGCTCACAAACCCGCTCGGCAGCCAGCCGGGCTCGTCCCATAAGGAACCCCAGTGGCCAAGCCGCCCCCGTCCACCGTCGATCAGGTCGTCTCGCTCGCGAAGCGCCGAGGCTTCGTCTACCCCTGTGGGGAGATCTACGGAGGCACCCGCTCCGCGTGGGACTACGGCCCGCTGGGTGTGGAGCTCAAGGAGAACATCAAGCGGCAGTGGTGGCGCTCGATGGTGCAGAGCCGCGACGACGTCGTCGGTCTCGACTCCAGCGTGATCCTGCCGCGGCAGACCTGGGAGGCCTCGGGCCACGTCGCGACCTTCAACGACCCGCTCACCGAGTGCCTGTCGTGTCACAAGCGCTACCGCTACGACCACCTCCAGGAGCAGTACGCCGAGA
Organism: Nocardioides carbamazepini; assembly: GCF_024614185.1. Lineage (GTDB taxonomy): Bacteria > Actinomycetota > Actinomycetes > Propionibacteriales > Nocardioidaceae > Nocardioides > Nocardioides carbamazepini. The sequence goes on along the minus strand of NZ_JAHTLF010000013.1, from coordinate 28,316 downwards.
AGAAGGGGATCGCGAACCCCGACGACGTGGACCTCAAGGACGTCGTGTGCGCCAACTGCGGCACCCGGGGCGCCTGGACCGAGCCGCGTGAGTTCTCCGGCATGCTCAAGACCCACCTCGGCGTGGTGGAGGACGAGTCTGGCCTGCACTACCTGCGCCCCGAGACCGCGCAGGGCATCTTCCTCAACTTCGCCAACGTGGTGACCTCGCAGCGGATGAAGCCCCCGTTCGGCATCGCCCAGATCGGCAAGAGCTTCCGCAACGAGATCACGCCGGGCAACTTCATCTTCCGCACCCGCGAGTTCGAGCAGATGGAGATGGAGTTCTTCGTCAAGCCCGGCGAGGACGAGGAGTGGCACCGCTACTGGATCGAGGAGCGCACCCGCTGGTACGTCGACCTCGGCATCAACCCCGACAACCTGCGTCACTTCGAGCACCCGTCGGCCAAGCTGAGCCACTACTCGAAGGGCACCACGGACATCGAGTACCGGTTCAACTTCACCGGGTCCGAGTGGGGCGAGCTCGAGGGCATCGCCAACCGCACCGACTTCGACCTGTCGACCCACGCGAAGCACTCGGGCAAGGACCTGTCGTACTTCGACCAGGCGTCCAACACCCGCTACGTGCCCTACGTCATCGAGCCGGCGGCGGGCCTCTCGCGCAGCCTGATGACGTTCCTCGTCGACGCGTACGCCGAGGACGAGGCGCCCAACACCAAGGGCGGCGTCGACAAGCGGACCGTGCTGCGTCTCGACCCGCGCCTGGCCCCCATCAAGGCCGCGGTGCTGCCGCTGAGCCGCAACGAGGACCTGACGCCGCGGGCCAAGGCGGTCGCCACCGAGCTGCGCGCCCTGTGGAACGTCGACTTCGACGACGCCGGCGCCATCGGCAAGCGCTACCGGCGCCAGGACGAGATCGGCACGCCGTACTGCGTCACCGTCGACTTCGACACGCTCGATGACCAGGCGGTCACCGTGCGCGACCGCGACACCATGTCCCAGGAGCGGGTGGCGCTCGACAAGCTCACGACCTACTTCGCCGAGCGGCTCGTCGGATGTTAGGTGCCGTCCTTCGGGCGACCCGGCCGGTGATCGCCGCGGGCCTCGCGCTCACGGCGCTGGCCGGGTGCGGCTCCGACGACGGCGAGGACGCGAAGAAGCAGGCGACGCCGACTCCCTCGGCGACCGGCGCGGCACCGGAGGCCTACCTGCCCGTGCCCGACGACGTCACCCTCACCGAGCCGGGCACCGCGCTCGGGCTCGGGGAGGAGGGCGTCGTGGCCTTCCAGCGGCGCCAGGACGAGGTCGGCGTCCTCGCGGTGAGCGTGCGGCGGATCGAGCGCACCTCGTTCCAGGAGTCCTTCGCGGGCTGGGAGATCGACGGCACGACGGCCGCGCGCACGCCCTACTTCGCGCGCGTCGAGGTCACCAACGTCGGTGACGTCGACCTCGGCGGGATGCGTCTCGACAACGTCCTGTGGGGCGACGACGGCACCACCCTCGAGGCGCCCAACTACTACGGCGCCGACCAGCTCCCGGTGTGCTCAGGCGACCCGCTGCCCACGCCCTTCGCCGCCGGCGCGACCGCCCAGCTGTGCCAGGTCTACTTCATCGCGCCGACCCGGGCCCTGGAACGGGTCTCCTTCTCGCCGTTCGGCGGTCTGGACGCGGTCAGCTGGAGCGGTGAGCTGAGCCCGGTCGACAAGCCCGGGAAGAAGGGCAGGAAGGACGAGAAGGCGCAGGAGGGGACGTCGGAGACGGCGTCGGCGACGCCGTCCGGAGACGCGTCGTGACCGGGCTGCGTCTGGGCTCCCTCGAGGTGCCCACGCCGGTCGTCCTCGCGCCGATGGCCGGCATCACCAACGCCGCGTACCGCCGGCTGTGTGCCGAGCACGGCGCCGGTCTCTACGTCTGCGAGATGATCACCAGCCGGGGGCTGGTCGAGGGCGACGAGACCACCCGCCGCATGCTGGTGTTCGACGAGGCCGAGAAGGTCCGCTCGGTCCAGCTCTACGGCACCGACCCGGTCTATGTCGGCAAGGCGACCCGGATCCTGTGCGAGGAGTACGCCGTCGCGCACGTCGACCTCAACTTCGGCTGCCCGGTGCCCAAGGTCACCCGCAAGGGCGGTGGCGGCGCCCTGCCGTGGAAGCGCAACCTGCTGGGCCGGATCCTGGAGGAGGCGGTGGCCGCCGCGGCGCCGTACGGCGTGCCGGTGACGATGAAGACCCGCAAGGGCCTCGACGACGACCACCTCACCTTCCTCGACGCGGGCCGGATCGCCCAGGAGGCGGGTGTGGCCGCGATCGCGCTGCACGGCCGCACCGTCGCGCAGGCCTACTCCGGCCAGGCCGACTGGTCGGCCATCGCCGAGCTGGTCGACCACGTCGACATCCCGGTGCTCGGCAACGGTGACATCTGGGAGGCCGCCGACGCGCTGCGGATGATCGAGGAGACCGGTGCCGCGGGCGTCGTCGTCGGCCGCGGCTGCTTGGGCCGGCCCTGGCTGTTCCGGGACCTGGCGGCGGCCTTCTCGGCGGACGGCCCCGGCGTGACGACGCTCCCGACCCTCGGCGAGGTCACGGTGATGATGCGCCGCCACGCCGAGCTGCTGTGCGAGCACATGGGTGAGGAGCGGGGCTGCAAGGAGTTCCGCAAGCACGTCACCTGGTACCTCAAGGGCTTCCGAGCGGGCGGCGAGCTGCGCCGCTCGCTCGGTCTCGTCGACTCCCTGGCCGCCCTCGACGGGCTGCTCGCCGCGCTCGACCCGACCGAGCCGTTCCCGGCCTCCGAGCTGGGCGCGCCGCGGGGCCGGCAGGGCGCTCCGCGCAACCGGGTGGTGCTTCCGGACGGCTGGCTGGACGACACCGACGGGCTCTGCGGGGGAGGCGTCGGGGTGCTCGAGGACGTCGACGAGACCACCGGCGGCTGAGACGCCGGTGACCCGGCTCACCCAGGGAGCGGTCTCACCAATTGGTTGAAGGCTTGATCTCTGTGCTCTACTCGCACGATGCTCTGGCGAAGGTCAGAGTCCTCGGGATACATCTGTAAGCGACAGCAAAGGATCAGCGCGTGGCCACCAGCCACAAGCGGGAAACCGCGCGACGTACGCCCCGAGCCGCCGTCCTGGCCGGCTCTCTCGCCGCCCTCGCGACCACCGCGGTCGTCACGGGAGGCGTCCTCAACTCCCCGGCACCGGACGCGGACCTCATCGCCGTCGACCGCTCGAAGGCCGCTGCCGGCTCCGTCGGCGACAGTGGTGCACGGGTTCCGGTGCTGTCCCGTAGCACGGACCGGTCGGCTGACGCCATCGGCACCGAGCTCGACGCCCTGCTGGCCGACAGCGCGACCGCCCAGGCGATCGGCGAGGCGAAGAAGCAGCAGTGGACCTCCGCGCCGCTCAACCTGTGGACCCGCCCCGACAAGCGGGCCAAGGAGGTCGGTGAGATCGAGGAGGGCGAGAAGCTCCTCGTCACCGGGCGCACCTACGGCGACCGCGCCGAGGTCGTCGTCGAGGGCCGGTCCCGCTGGGTGACCGCCGGCTACTTCACCGACGAGAAGCCCCCGACCCTCGGCGGCGCGTGCACCAACGGCACCTCGGTGCCCGCGGGCGTCAGCGCCAGCATCAAGAAGGTCCACGCGGCGGTCTGCGCGAACTTCCCGGAGGTCAGCGTCTACGGCACCCTGCGCGGTGGCGGCGGCGACCACCCCCGCGGCCGGGCGGTCGACATCATGATCTCGGGCGGCGTCGGCTGGGAGATCGCGGAGTTCGTCCGGGCCAACTACACGGCCCTCGGCGTCTCCTATGTCATCTACTCGCAGAAGATCTGGTCCGTGGAGCGCTCCGGTGAGGGTTGGCGGGGCATGTCGAACCGCGGCTCGGCCACCGCGAACCACTACGACCACGTGCACGTCTCGGTCTTCTGAGCCGTCGGGACTGCTAGCACCGACTGCTAGCATGATCTCATGCCTGCACTGCACATCAGGGACGTTCCCGAGGAGACGGTGGCCGCGATCAAGAGGCGCGCGGCTCGGCACGGTCATTCGGTGCAGCAGGAGTTGCGAGAGGCCTTGGAGCGTCTCGCCAACGAGCCAGAACGCGGCCGACCGCCTCGCTGCCTTGCCCTGACCATCGTCGAGTCGGGCAACGACATGCCTTTCGACCGCGCAGACATCTATGGCGACGACGGGCGCTGACCGACCGGCACCGGTCGATGTGGTGCTCGACTCCAACGTGCTGCTCGCGGCAACAGATGCCGGGCGCCGTAACCATGTCCAGGCGCTCGAGCTGGTCCGCTATGACGAGCGTCGGCTCGCCATCACCCCGCAGATCGTGCGGGAGTACCTCGTGGTGGGCACTCGTCCGCCGGAGGTGAACGGACTCGGCCTGTCGATGCCACAGGCGTTGGGGAATGTTGATGACTTCCTTCTCGACATGAGCCTACTGTCAGAGGGCGATGCTTCGCTGCGGTGGCTTCGCGACCTGCTTGACCACCACGAGGTGCTGGGCAAGCAGGTCCATGATGCCAACGTCGTGGCGGTGGCCTTGGCGCACGGTGCCGGCGCCATCGTCACGGAGAACACGCGCCACTACGCCCGGTTCGCTGGTCTGATCGGCATCGAAGGCTTGGGCGATGCGTCCGCTTGACGCACGCGGCCGCGGCCTGTGGAGAGCCGCTGGCCCGGCCCGCGTCCGCCCGGCATGCTGCAGGGATGATCCGACGCGACGCTCGGGCGCGCATCCGCCACCAGCGTGACCTGGACCGGACCTGGCGACAGTGGGTCCGCCGGTGCGACCGGCCGCCCGTCGGCACCACCTGCCTGTTCGTGTGGTCGGACGGCAGGACCACGCGGAGGGCGGTGACCTTCAGCGACGTCGTCGGCCCGCTGGACGAGGACCAGGAGTACCGCCTGGCCCGGTGGATCCGGGACGTGCTGGAGGACACCGACGGATGGCGCGTTGCCTTCCTCATGACTCGGCCGGGTGAGGAGGCCGTCGACGAGCGCGACCTGGCGTGGGCGACGTCGCTGTACGCCGCGGCGCGACGGGCCGCGGTGGCCTGCGAGGTCGTGCACCTCTGCGTCGGTGGCGAGGTCCGGCCGCTGCCGCTCGACGCGCTACCGGCGCGCGCCTTCGACATCTGAACGGCAGGCCGGCCCCTCGACGTGTCCGCCGATAGGGTCGCTGCGTGGACGAGGTGGAGCAGCGGTACGACGCGCATGCGCGCGATCGGATCGTGCCCGAGCCGCCGAAGCGCGTGGAGGCTCCCGTGCGGCTGCCGTTCGAGCGGGACCGGGCGCGGGTGGTGCATGCGGCGTCCTTCCGGCGTCTGGCGGCCAAGACCCAGGTGGTCGGCCCGCAGAGCGACGACTTCGTCCGCAACCGGCTGACCCACAGCCTGGAGGTCGCCCAGATCGCGCGCGACCTCTCCCGCGCCCTGGGCATCCATCCCGACATCACCGAGACCGCGGCGCTGGCGCACGACCTGGGCCACCCGCCCTTCGGCCACAACGGCGAGCGGGCGCTGGCCGAGCTGGCTACCGGATGCGGAGGCTTCGAGGGCAACGCGCAGACGCTGCGGCTGCTGACCCGGCTGGAGGCCAAGACGCCGGGCGCCGGGCTCAACCTCACCCGCGCCACGCTCGACGCCTGCACGAAGTACCCCTGGGGCCGTGACGAGGCCCCCGACCGCACCGGCAAGTTCGGGGTGTACGACGACGACCGGCCGGCGTTCGACTGGCTCCGGTCCGGGGCGCCGGCGGGTGGGCGCTGCCTGGAGGCCCAGGTGATGGACCTCGCCGACGACGTGGCCTACTCCGTGCACGATGTCGAGGACGGCACCGTCGCCGGCAAGGTCGACCTGACCCGGCTGGACACGGCGGCCGTGTGGGGCACGGTGCGGGCCTGGTACCACCCGGACGCGACCGATGCGGAGCTCGACGACGTCCTCGACCGGCTGCGGGCGGTCGGCAGCTGGCCGCGGACGCCGTACGACGGCAGGCGGGCTGGTCTGGCGGCGCTGAAGAACCTGACCAGCGACCTCATCGGGCGGTTCTGCGGCGCCGTCCAGCAGGCCACCTTCGCGACCGCCGAGGGACCGTTCGTCCGCTACGCGGGAGATCTGGTGATCCCGGCCGCCACCTGGGCCGAGATCACGGTCCTCAAGGGGATCGCCGCGCACTACGTCATGGAGGACGCCGACCGGGTCGCCCTCCAGGTGCGCCAGCGGGAGCTGCTCACGGCCCTGGTGGACGTGCTCCTCGACCGCGGTGCCGATGCGCTCGACGAGATGTACGCCGCCGACTGGCGCGCTGCCGCCGACGACGCGGCCCGCACCCGGGTCGTCATCGACCAGGTGGCCTCGCTCACCGATGCCAGCGCCGTCGCCTGGCACGCGCGCCTGCTCGGCTGAAGACGATCGACCCGTCGCGTTCGAACGCGACGGGTCGATCGGCGGCGTGGGCCCGAGCGGGTCAGCCGGTGACCGGCACGTGGTCCTTGACCGGCTTCGGCGACGGGGCGTCGTCCGGTGCGGGCGCCCGGTCGCTGGTGACGTTGCCGCAGGTGGCCGAGGCGACGGTCAGCTTGATCTGGTCGAGGACGTTCAGGTAGAGCGCGTCGACGGTGAAGGTGCCGTCGGCGTTGGCCGTCTGGCGGTTCACGACGAGCTCGATGATCGGCGGGACACCGGCGACGTCCGGGATCTTGATCGCCTGGTTGGCCTGCTTCGTGTCGATGTTGACCGGGAGGCCCAGGGCGGCGAGGTCGGCGATGGTGGTGGTGCCGGAGTTGCCCGTGCACTTCGCCTCGACGGCACCGGCACCGACGATCTTCAGCTTGCCCCGGAGCACGTCGCACAGGCCGTTGAGCTCGAGCTTGGTGAGCTTGCTGATGTCGAGCGCACCGAGGGCGCCGAGGTTGAGAGGCGTCCCCTTGGTGGCCGAGCCGACCTGGTCGAGCACGCCCTGGAGATTGGTGAGGAGCGGCGCGAGCACTGTCGTGTCGAGCGGCTGGGTCAGCTGCCCGAGGGCCGCGGTCAGGTCGTCGCAGGCCTTGCCGAGCGGCTGCGTCAGGGCGTCGAGCTGAGGGATGGCCAGCAGGCCGTCGCCCACGGCGAGGTCCGTGACGCTGGCGGTCGCGGCGCCGTTCTGGGCGGATGCGTTGATGATGCCGCCGCTGGCGACCGGGTTCTTGGGAAGCCCGACGAGGGAGTCGCTCTTGAGGGAGCCGTCCGTCGAGGTAACGGTCGGCAGCGGCTCGATCACGGCGTTGTCGGCGATCGAGAGCTCGAGGCCGAACGCGGAGGACGGGGTGCCCGCTGCGGTCGCCGAGCTGCCCGCCAGGAGGGACACGGACGCCGCCGCTCCCGCAACCAGGAGGAGCGCGCCGGCCACCGGGGCCAGGTGCCGCTTGTTCTTCATGGGTGTTCCCTTCATCTTCATCATGTGGCCCCGAGATGGAGCAGTACGTGAGGGTCAGGCCTCGTCGACCATGACCACCGTTCCGAGTGGCACGGTGCGGAGCAGGTCGAGCGCGTCATCGGGCACCCGCACGCAGCCGTGGCTGATCGCCTTGCCGAACACGGACGGGTCGGTCCAGCCGTGCAGCGCCACGGTGCCGGGGCCGCCGCCGTAGGAGTCGAGCGTCTCGCTGTGGCTGCCCAGCGGCAGGATGACCGGCGAGAACGGCTGCTTGTCGTCGATGATCTGACCCAGCACGAAGGTCCGGCCGACCGGTGTCGGCGTACCGCCGGCCCCGATCGCCACGGTCCAGGTCCCGACCAGTGCGTCGTCCTCGAACAGTTCCAGGGAGCGCTCGCCCAGGTGCACCTTGACCAGGAACCGGCTGCGGGCCTCGGTCAGCTCCGAGCCGCGGACCCACCCCGTCGAGCCGTTCGGCTTCGACGGCAGCAGGACCTGCACCCAGTCGCGGCTGCGGGTGATCACCGGAAGCCAGAGGTCGCCGAACTGGGTCGGCTTGATCTTGCCGAACGGCTTGCCGTCGGGCTCGTCGTACAGCGCCGTCGTCCGCTTCGGGTGCACCACGGTGCCCTTCGGCACGTTCATCGGGCGCGGGTCGCGCGGCGCGGCGTCGATGGTCGTCATCGTGGAGCTGGCCGGCAGGTCCTTCAGGTCCAGGTCGATCGAGGAGATCGACGCCGCCTGGGGCGCCGTCTCGTCCTCGCCGTCCTTGAGCACCATGACCAGGGCCGAGACGGCGAAGAGCAGCACGATGAGGGTCACCGGCCAGCGGGTACCGCTGCGCGCCGATGCCTGATCCATGCCCGGTCCCTCCCCGAACGCCACGAACCCATGCCCCCTTCGTGCGGTCCTCCCGCGGGGCCAACGAGGCAGTGGGGCCCGAGGTCACGCAGCCCCGGGCGAAAAGCAGGGGCCCTCCACAGGCCCGACTCCACTGCCTGCGGCCCGGTCGCACCCCGTCAGTAGGATCACGGCATGGCCGGCCGGATTCGTGACGAGGACATCGCCACGGTCCGTGAGCGGGCCAAGATCGACGAGGTGGTGTCGTCGTACGTCACCCTCCGCAACGCCGGCGGCGGCTCGATGAAGGGCCTGTGCCCCTTCCACGACGAGAAGTCCCCGTCCTTCCACGTCACCCCGAGTCGGGGCTTCTACCATTGCTTCGGCTGTCAGGAAGGCGGCGATGTCTTCACCTTCCTGATGAAGGTCGACGGGCTCACCTTCGGCGAGGCCGTCGAGCGGATGGCCGACAAGTACGGCGTCCACCTGCGTCGCGACGAGACCGGCCACGACGACCGGCCCAAGGGGCCGCAGCGGCGTCGCCTGATCGAGGCGCACGCCGTGGCCCAGGAGTTCTACGCCGAGCAGCTGGGGAGTCCCGACGCACTGGCGGCCCGGCAGTTCCTGGCCGAGCGCGGCTTCGATCAGCAGGCCGCGCTCACCTTCGGCATCGGCTTCGCGCCGCGCGACGGCGAGGCGCTGTGGCGGCACCTGAGTGGCCGGAAGTTCAGCTCGGAGGAGCTGATCGCCGCCGGTCTGGTGGCGTTGGGACGCTCCCACTACGACAAGTTCCGTGGGCGGCTGCTGTGGCCGATCCGCGAGACCAACGGCGACACCATCGGATTCGGGGCGCGGCGGATCTTCGACGACGACCGGATCGAGGCCAAGTACCTCAACACCCAGGAGACGCCGATCTACAAGAAGAGCCAGGTGCTCTACGGCATCGACCTGGCTCGCAAGCCGATCGCGCTGAGCTCACGGGCGGTCGTCGTCGAGGGCTACACCGACGTGATGGCCTGTCATCTCGCGGGGGTCGAGACGGCCGTCGCCACGTGCGGCACGGCCTTCGGCGACGACCACGCCCGGGTGCTGCGGCGCTTCCTGGACGACCACGCCGAGCTGCGCAGCGAGGTCGTGTTCACCTTCGACGGCGACGAGGCCGGGCAGAAGGCTGCTCTGCGCACCTTCGAGGGCGACCAGCGGTTCGTCTCCCAGACGTATGTCGCGGTCGCGCCGGAGGGCATGGACCCCTGCGACCTGCGGATCAAGGAGGGTGACGCCGCGGTCCGCGAGCTGATCGCCAGTCGACGTCCGCTCTACCGCTTCGTCCTCGAGAACGTCATCGGCCGCTACGACCTCGATCGCGCCGACAGCCGGGTCGACGCCATCCGGGAGGGTGCCAAGCTCGTCGCCAGCGTGCGTGACAAGTCGAAGGTCGACGCCTTCGTCCGGGAGCTCTCCGCGATGGTCGGCGTCGACATCGAGCAGGCTCGCGCGGAGGTACGCCGGGCCGCGGCGAGCGGACCGGAGCGGACCAACCGCAACGAGCGGGGGCGCCAGCAACCGGAGGCCACCCCGGAGCCGGCGCCGCGCTCCGCCGTACCCGATCTGCGCGAGCCGCGGTTCGGCATCGAGCGCGAGACCCTCAAGCTGGTCCTGCAGGCACCTCTCGCGATCGGCCGCACCACGGCCGACATCGGCAGCAACGACTTCACCCACCCGACCTACCGCGCGGTGTGGGATCTCGTCGCGGCGGCCGGCGGCACCGTCGCCGGCCAGAACGATCCCGCCTGGGTGACGCGCCTGCGCGCGGCGGCCACCGACCCGGCGGTGTCGTCGCTGATCAGCGCACTCGCCGTCGAGCCGATCCCGGCCCACCGCGAGATCGACGCGGACTATGTCGCCCACCACGTCTACCGGCTCCAGGAGCTGACGGTGCTGCGGCGGATCGACGAGGTCCGCTCCCGGCTCCAGCGCACCAACCCGCTGGACAACGCCGCCGACTACAACAAGATGTTCGGCGAGCTCGCGGCGCTCGAGCAGCACCGCCGCACCCTGCGGGAGAAGATCGTGGGCGCTCCGTGAGGCCGTGCCGATGAGGTGGCCTCCGCTGCCGTGGCGTCGCCCGCCGTTCCCCGTCGGACCGGGGGAGCGGCTGCTCGCCTGGGCCCAGGTGCGACAGCCGGACGGCGGCCCGCCGCTCGTCGGCGGCACCCGTGACGCCCTCTACCTGCCCGCACGGGTCCCGTGGGAGCAGGTAGCCAGCGCCGACTGGGATCAGGAGGAGTCGACGCTGCGCGTGGTCGAGGTGGGCCGCTTCGGCGAGCCCAGTCCGGTCCATCTGCTGCACCTCGACGACGCCGGCCGCCTGCTGCAGCTGGTCCGCGAGCGGGTCACCGCCAGCATCGCCGTCCAACGGCACGTCGCCGTGTCCGGCCGCCGCTCGGTGCGCATCCTCGCCCGCCGTGCTCCCGGCAGCCGGGCGGAGCTCGCCTGGTTCGTCGAGTACGACGACGGGCTGGACCCCGCCGACCCCCGGGTCGACGCCGTCGTGCAGGAGGCACTCGCCACGGCACGGGCCGACGTCGAGGTCTGACGACGAGGTCTGACGACGAGGTCTGACGCGGAGCTCCGGGGGCCTCGATTTCTGGCGACCGCCCCTGCCTTGCTAGGGTTTCCCCGCTCCACCTCGCGGGTGGAGCCGAGCATTCCCCCGTAGCTCAACTGGCAGAGCATTCGACTGTTAATCGAAGGGTTACTGGTTCGAGTCCAGTCGGGGGAGCCAGGCACGAAGCCCCGCCGGGTCACCCGGCGGGGCTTCGTCGTTCGCGACACCTGCCGGCACCCGCACCTCAGCTGCCCGAGGTGCCCTCGGACGAGTCGTCCTGGGGAGCCTCGCCCTCCTCCTGGGGCGTCATGCCGGGCGGGAGCTGCTGGCCCAGTCCGGGCGGCGGCCCGTCCCGGCCGTTGCGCCCGCCCCAGCCGGGGAACCCGTCCTGGCCGGGGCCGCCCATCCGCTGATGGCGGAAGTCGGGACCGTCGTCGTGGGCGGCGACCAGGGCGGTGCCGGCCCCGGCCCCGGCGCCGAGGACCAGCCCGGCGAGGGTCACCGCGAGCATCGCGCGGAAGCTGAACAGGCGGTCGCGCCAACGCGACCGGGGCGGGGGAGGCGCGGCGGCCGGGACGGGTGCGGCCGGTGCGGGCGGGCCGGGAGGAGGCACGGTTGGCGCGACCGGTGCGGGCTCGGTCGGTGAGGCGGCGTCCTGGCCCGCCGGATCGGCGGGTGCGGCGTGCTGGTCCGGCTGCTGGTCCGGGGTCTGGTCCGGGGTCTGGTCGTCCTGGGTCATGCCTCCACGCTCACCCCGGTCCCTGTGCTGACCCTGTGACCGGGCCGTGAAGAGCCGCAGGATGCGCACAAGGGATCCACAGGATCCGCACAGGTTGCTGGCACAGTCTGCTGTCATGACCGAGACCGCGACCCGCCCCGACGGCACCCCGCTGCGCGCTGTCGTCGTCGATGACGAGGTCAACATCGCCGAGCTCGTCGCGATGGCACTGCGCTACGAGGGCTGGGCGGTGGAGACCGCCCACACCGGTGGCGACGCCGTGACCGCGGTCCGCAGCCACGGCCCGGACGTGGTCGTCCTCGACATGATGCTGCCCGACTACGGCGGGATGGAGGTGCTGCGCCGGATCCGCGCCGACGACCCCAGTGTGCCGGTCCTGTTCCTCACCGCCCGCGACGCCGTCGAGGACCGGGTCGCCGGCCTCACCGCGGGCGGCGACGACTACGTGACCAAGCCGTTCTCCCTCGAGGAGCTCGTCGCCCGGCTCCGCGCGCTGGTACGCCGGGCCGGCACGGCCGTGGAGCAGAGCCGCTCCACCCTCGTCGTCGGTGACCTGGTCCTCGACGAGGACAGCCGTGAGGTCACCCGGGCCGGTGCGGAGATCACGCTGACCGCGACCGAGTTCGAGCTGCTGCGCTATCTGATGCGCAACCCGCGGCGGGTCCTCAGCAAGGCGCAGATCCTCGACCGGGTCTGGAACTACGACTTCGGTGGCCAGGCCAATGTCGTCGAGCTCTACATCTCCTACCTGCGCAAGAAGGTCGACGTGGGCCGGGCGCCGATGATCCACACGATGCGCGGCGCGGGCTATGTGCTGAAGCCGGCGGGCTGATGAGGGACCTCGTCCCGCACTCGCTCACCTCCCGGCTGGTCGTCACGGCCGTGGCTCTGGTCGCGGTGGTGTCGCTGCTCGTCGGGGCCGTGACCGCCGTCGGCATGCGCGCCTGGCTGATGGACCGCCTCGACGACGACGTACGTGCCGCGACGAGTCGCTCGGCCTCCATGTCGGGCGTCAGCGTGCCAGCCACACCTGCCCTTCCCGGCGGCACGGTACGGAGGTTCATCGGGCAGCCGGGGTTGGTCGACGCCACGTTCACGGACTCCGCCGGGCAGGGTTTCGTCGTCACCGACGGCGGCGAGCTCGCGCTCCTCGGCACCGATGAGCTCGACGCGCTGCGGAACGTGGCGCACGGTGGAGCCGAGACCGTCGATCTGGGTGACCACGGTCGCTACCGCGTGATGTCCGCGCGCCCGGGCGACGGCACTCGCGTGATCGTGGGGCTGCCGACCAGAGATGTCGACGACGCCACGATGTCGCTCGTGCGCTGGGAGCTCGCGCTCGCCCTGCTCGGCATCGTCGCCGCGGCGATGGCCGGCACCGCCGTCGTACGACGCCAGCTGCGTCCGCTCACCGAGGTCGCGGCCACGGCCCACGCCGTCTCCGCGATCCCGCTCGACGAGGGCGAGATCGCCATCACCGAGCGGGTGCCCGAGCGGCTGACCGACCCGCGCACCGAGGCCGGGCAGGTCGGCCTCGCCCTCAACCAGCTGCTCGCCCACGTCGAGTCGTCGCTGTCGGCCCGGCACCGCAGCGAGCAGCAGGTCCGCCAGTTCGTCGCCGACGCCTCCCATGAGCTGCGCACGCCACTGACGACCATCTCCGGGTACACCGAGCTCGCCCGCCGTCGCGGCGACGCCGAGACCGCGGCCGTGGCGCTGGCGAAGGTCGAGGAGGAGGCCGGGCGGATGACCACGCTCGTCGAGGACCTGCTCCTGTTGGCCCGGATCGACGCGGGCCGGCCGCTCGCGGCCGAGACCGTGGACCTGACCCGGCTGCTGATCGAGGCTGTCGACGACGCGCGCGTGGTCGCGCCGGACCACCGGTGGCGGATCGTGCTCCCCGCGGACGGTGAGCCGATCGAGGTCATCGGCGACGAGCATCGCCTGCACCAGGTGGTCACGAACCTGCTGACCAACGCCCGCAAGTACACCCCCGCCGGTACCACCGTCACCGTCACCGTGCGCGCCGACGGCTTCGACGTCCACGACGACGGTCCGGGCTTCCCTGCGGACCTGGTCGACACGGCCTTCGAGCGCTTCACCCGCGGCGACGCGTCCCGGCACCGTTCCGACGGCATCGGTCTCGGCCTGGCGCTCGTCCAGGCGATCGTCAGCGCGCACGGAGGCTCGGTCGCCCTGCGCAGCGTCCCGGGGGACACGCGGGTCACGGTCGTGCTCGGCGCTCTCACAGCCCCGGCATAGGTCCGACCGAGGAGCCGCACAGTCGGCGCCGCCAGGGTCGGACCTGTGAAACGCACGCTCCTGCGCCGCGTCGGCGCCCGTCGGTCCCGGCGGCTCGTCCTCGGCCTGGTCGCCTTCCTCGTGATCGCCGCCGCGATCGGCGGCTGGCTGCTCCTCCGGGACGACCAGCCCGCGGCCGCCGCGACCACCACGGCCACCGTGGCGACCCAGACCCTCAAGCAGACCGTCACGGCCAGCGGCACGGTCGAGGCGGCGACGACGGCGGAGCTGGCCTTCGACGTCAGCGGCACCGTGACCGACGTGTACGTCGAGCCGGGCGAGAAGGTGACGAGGGGCCAGCGGCTCGCCGCCATCGACGACGACGTGCTCCGAGCCGAGCTGGAGGCCGCGGAGAGCGCCTTGGACGCAGCGGAGACGGCCCGCTCCGAGCACCTCGCGGACGGCGCGTCCGACGAGCAGGCCAGCGCGGACCAGGCTGCGGTCCTCGCCGCCGAGTCGAGCCTGGCCCAGGCGAAGGAGGCCGTGGCCGACGCCGTGCTCCGGTCGACCACCGCCGGCACCGTGACCGCGGTGGGCATCGAGGTGGGGGACACCGCCGGATCCTCCGGCACGCCCGCCGGCTCGGATTCGTCCTCGTCCGACAGTGGCACCGCGGACGGCACCGTCACCGTCGTCTCGACGGGCAGCTATGTCATCGAGGCGACGGTCGCCAGCGGCGACGTCGGGAAGGTGAAGAAGGGCCTGCAGACCGAGATCACGGTCAGCGGGATCGACGAGACCGTCTACGGCACCGTCGCCGAGGTGGGGCTCGTCGCGGAGGCGGACTCGTCCGGCGCCGCCGTCTTCCCGGTGACCATCGAGGTGACCGGCGAGCGCGACGACCTCTACACCGGGACGTCGGCCGACATCGCGATCGTCGTCAGCCAGCGCGCCGACGTGCTCACCGTCGACAGTCGCGCACTGCGGACCGACGGGGAGACGACCTACGTCGAGCTGGTCACCGACGGCGCCACCGGCGCGACCGAGCGGGTCGAGGTCACCACCGGCGAGACGTCGGGCCTGGCCACGGAGATCCTCACCGGCCTCGCCGAGGGCGACGTGGTCGAGATCCCGGGCTTCTCCGGCCCCGGCGGCCCCGGCGGCTCCGGCGGCGGCGAGCAGATGCAGGAGCTCCGCCGCCAGATCGAGCAGGGCGGCGTGCTCCCCGAGGGCTTCGTCCCGCCCCAGGGCGGCGTCCAGGGCGGCGTGTCCGGCGGGGGACCGCGGTGAGCGTGATCATCGAGCTCGAGGGCGTGCGCAAGACCTACCGCTCCGGCAGTCTCGCGTTCGAGGCGCTGCGCGGCATCGACATCCGGATCGACGAGGGCGAGTACGTCGCCGTGATCGGCCCGTCCGGTTCCGGCAAGTCGACCCTGATGAACCTGCTCGGCTGCCTCGACCTGCCGACCGAGGGCCGGTACGTCCTGGCGGACGAGGACACCTCGAGCCTCGACGAGGCGGCTCTCGCCGCGATCCGCAACCGCCGGATCGGCTTCGTCTTCCAGCAGTTCCACCTCCTGCCCTCGATGACCGCCTGGCGCAACGTCGAGCTGCCGCTCGTGTACGCCGGCCTGCCGCGCCACGAGCGCAGGGACCGTGCGATCGCGGCCCTGGAGAGGGTCGGGCTCGGCGACCGCGTGGACCACCGCCCGGGTGAGCTGTCCGGTGGTCAGCAGCAGCGGGTCGCGGTGGCGCGGGCCCTGGTCACCGAGCCCGCGCTCCTGCTCGCCGACGAGCCCACCGGCAACCTCGACTCGCGCTCGACGAGCGACGTGCTCGGCCTCTTCGACGAGCTCCACGCCAGTGGGCGCACGATCGTGCTGATCACCCACGAGCCCGACGTCGCCGCGCGCGCCGGGCGCAACCTGGTCATCGACGACGGCCTGATCGCCGTGGACCGGCCCACCGCTGCCGCGGGAGTGGCCCAGTGAGCTGGTGGGAGACGGTCCGGTCGGGACTGGCCGCGATCCGTTCCCACCGGTTGCGCTCGTCGTTGACCGTCCTCGGCATCGTCATCGGCATCTCGTCGGTGATCCTCACCGTCGGCCTGGGGCAGGGCGCCCAGAAGGAGGTCAAGGACCAGATCGACGCGCTCGGCTCCAACCTGCTCATCGTGTCGCCGGGCAGCAGCACCGACGGATCCGGGGTCCGCGGCGGATTCGGCTCCGCATCGACCCTGACCTACGCCGACGCGTCGGCGATCGCCGACCGTGACGTCGTACCCGACGCCGCCGGGGTCGCCCCGGCCACCACCAGCTCGGTGTCGCTCGTCAACGGCGACACCAACTGGACGACCTCCCTCGTCGGTACGACGACCGACTGGCTCGCTGTCCGCAGCCGCGGGCTCTCGGCGGGGCGCTTCTTCACCGCCGAGGAGGCGGCCCAGGGCGCGGCCGTCGCGGTGATCGGTCCCGACACCGCCTCGGAGCTGTTCGGCCGGCAGAGCCCGGTCGGCCAGCAGGTCACCGTCAACGGGACCCGGGTCACCGTGGTCGGTGTCCTCACCTCCTCGGGTGCCTCATCGTCGGGGAGCAGCGAGGACGACCAGGCGGTCGTCCCGGTCGGCACCGCCAGCCGACTGACGGGCAGCACCAGTGACACGGTCTCGACGATCTACGTGGAGGCGGCGAGCGAGGACCGGCTCTCCGCTGCCTACCAGGAGGTCCGGGCGCTGTTGGCCAACCGGCACGGCGTCACGACCGCCGACGCCGACTTCTCCATCTCGACCCAGGACTCCCTGGTCGAGACCGCCAACGAGACGAACCGGACCTTCACGGTGCTGCTCGGCGGCGTCGCGGCCATCTCCTTGCTGGTGGGCGGCATCGGCGTCATGAACATCATGCTGGTCTCCGTCACCGAGCGCGTGCGCGAGATCGGCCTGCGCAAGGCGCTCGGCGCCGCCCCGAACGTCATCCGGCGCCAGTTCCTGGTCGAGGCGTCGCTGCTCGGACTGACGGGCGGGCTGATCGGAGTCCTCCTCGGCATCGTCGGCGCCCAGGTGCTGCCTCAGCTCATCGACCAGGCCGTCGCGGTCTCCGGGCTCGCGACGGTCGCCGCTCTGGCCACGTCACTGGCGCTCGGCGTCGGGTTCGGCGTCTATCCGGCCGGCCGGGCCGCCCGTCTCACCCCGATCGACGCGCTCCGCAGCGAATGACCAACCCGAACCACGACCCAGGAGTACCGATGTCCGTTCCTCTCCTCCGCTCGTTCGCCGCCGGCGCCGTCCTTGCGGTGCTGCTCACCGGCTGCGGCGACGACGCGCCGACCTCGACAGCGGCCGGTGGCGGCGACGCCCAGGAGCTGGACGTTGCCGGCGGCCCCGGCAGCGGACGCGGCATGCCGGGCACCTTCGGCGAGATCGCCGCGGTCGACGGTGACGTCCTCCAGGTCCAGAACCAGCTGACCGGACAGGTCGCCGTCACCGTCACCGGCGACACGGCCATCACCACCCAGGCCGCGGCCACCGTCGCCGACGTCACCGAGGGCATGTGTGTCATGGTGCGCAGTGCGGACGCCGAGACATCGGATGCCGCGGGCTCCGACGACGCTCCGCCGACCGAGATCGAGGCCGCCTCCGTGGCCGTGTCGCCCGCCGGTGACGGGGGCTGCACCGGCGGCTTCGGCGTTGCCGTCGGACCCGGCGGCCCCGAGGGCCCCGACGGCGGGCGACCCACCGATCTCCCGTCGGATCTCCCGTCGGATCTCCCGTCGGACCGGCCAGACGGCATGCGTGCCGGTGGGCGGGTCGGGCTCGGCACCGTCGGCCAGGTCTCCTCGGTCAGCGACAGCGGGTTCGTCATCGACGGGCTGGACGGCGCCGTCACGGTCACCGTGGGCACCGCGACCGCCTATACGAAGCAGGCGGCGGCCGAGGCGAGTGCCCTGACGGTCGGACGGTGCGTCCGCGTCCAGGGCGACGCCGACGACACGGGCGCCGTGACGGCCACCTCCGTCCAGGTCAGCGACCAGGTGGACGACCAGTGCGGTCTCTGATCCGGTCCCGGCGCATCGCCGTCCCGCTCGCCGTCGTGGCCCTCGCCGGGACCGGCGTGGCGGCGTACGGTGCGGCCGCCGACGACAGCGTCCACTACCGCACCGTCGCCGCCGCGCGCGGCGACGTGGCCGAGGAGCTCACCCTCTCCGGCACGATCACTCCCAGCGGCACCTCCGCGCTGGCGTTCGGAACCGCTGGCACGGTCGCCCGCGTGCGGGTCGAGCAGGGCGACGACGTGCGGCAGGGGCAGGTGATCGCGGTCCTCGACCGGGCGTCGCTGCGTGCGGCCGTCGACCGGGCCAGGTCGGACGTCGCGGCGGCCGAGGCACAGCTGGCCGACGACCGCGAAGCACAGACGACCGCGGTCGACCAGGCGACGTCGGCCGACAGCGCGCAGGACTCGCCCGCGAAAGGCACCGGCGACACCGGTGACAAGCCCGGCACCAGTGACGCCGGCTCCGGCGCCAACGCCGAGGTGCTGGCCCAGCTGAGCGCACAGCAGGACGCGGTGGTCGCTGCCCGGTCCGCGGCAACCGCCGCGCTGGCCGTGGCCGCGGACAAGCTCGGAGCGCAGCAGCAGGCGTGCGCCGACCCGGTGGCGACCGATCCAGGGCCTGGCGGCCCTGCCACGGATGCCCCCACGACGGACGCGGCCCCGGCACCCGCCGCGACCGAGGGGATGCTCAGCGACGCCTGCGCGGACGCGCTGACGGCGGTGCAGGCAGCCCAGGTCGGCGCCTCCGCCGCGCAGGACGTCCTGCAGAAGGCGCTGGAGACGCTCGGCGCCACGCTGACCGGAGCGTTGGGCAGCGTCTCCGCGACCGCCGGCGCGATTCCCAGCGAGACCCCCGACGCGACCCCCAGCGCCGGCCCGGACGCCGCGAGCAGCTCGCCGAGCGGCACGGCCGGAGCCGGATCCGGCGAGCCCACCCGTACCGTCACGGCGGCCACCCTGGCCGAGGACCAGGCCGCCATCGACAAGGCGGCCGCCTCGTTGGCGTCGGCCCGCGCCGACCTCCGGGGCGCCATCGTCCGCGCGCCCGCCGACGGCACGCTCGTGACGCTGGGGGTGGGTCCCGGCGACCGGGTCGCGACCGGTGACACCGTCGGCGCCCTGGTCGCCCCCGGCCTGACGACCGTGACCGTCGAGGTCAGCGCGGCCCAGGCAGAGGAGCTGGCGACCGGGACGGCCGCCGAGGTCACTCCGGCCGGCGCGACCGAGCCCCTCGCCGGCACCGTGGGCCGGATCGAGCACACCGCGTCCAGCTCCTCCACGTCCGCCGCCGCCCCCACGTACGCCGTGGAGGTCCTGCTCGACGACCGTGACCTCGCCCTCGCCGAGGGCATGCCGGCCACGGTCGCGATCGTGGTGGGCTCCGCCGAGGACGTCGTCGTGGTGCCCGCCTCGGCGGTCAGCGACGGGGCCGTCACGGTCGTCGACGGCACGGGGAAGGCCAAGCTCACGCGGGTCGCGACGGGCCTGGTCGGGGCCACCGACATCGAGATCACCGACGGCCTCGACGAGGGGGACGAGGTGGTCCTCGCCGACCTGGATGCTGAGCTGCCCGGCGGTGACTCCCAGCAGCAGGGTCCCGGCGGCTTCGGGAGTGGTCTCAGCGGCGGGTTCGGCGGTGGCGACGGGGTCCTGATGGGGCCGCCCGCCGGCGTCACCATCCGCCGATGACGCTGCCCGTGAGGAAACCGGTGGCGCCGGCGGCCCTCGCGGGGTGACGCTGCTGGGGTGAGCACGAGCACCTGGACGAGCGCGATATGGGCGACGGAGGAGTTCCGCGCCGAGCTGTGCGCGTTCCTGACCGCCGCGGTCGGGGTCCCCGAGCGGGTCGAGGTCGTCGCTGTCCGGCCCTGGTCGGCCGTATGGCGGGTCACCGCCGGTGGCCGGTCCTCGTACGCCAAGCAGAACTGCCCGGGCCAGGCCCACGAGGCCCGGTTGATGGCGAGGCTGGCGCGGCTCGCCCCGGACCATGTCGTGCCGGTCCTCGCGGTCGACGCCGACCGCGACCTGCTACTCACTGCCGACCTCGGGCCGACCGTCCACGACCGCGGGGGAGCGAGGGATCTCGCGACCTGGGCCCGCATCGCGGCGGACGCCGCGGACCTCCAGCGCCGCGTCGTCGCCGAGGTCGACGACCTCCACCTCACCGTGCTCGCACCCGCCGACGCCACGACGTACGTCGCCGACGCGGTCGGCCGCCTCGCCGCCCTGGCTCCCGACGACCCGCGCCGCCTGGCGCCCGAGGTCGCCGTCCTGCTCGAGGCGCTCCTCCCGACGGTGGAGCGCTGGTCGGACCTGGTCGAGGACCTCGACCTGCCGCTGACCCTGCTCCACAACGACCTGCACGCCGAGAACGTCGTGCTGGCTCCCGACGGCACCCTGCGCTTCTTCGACTACGGCGATGCCGTCATCGGCGACCCGCTCGCCGGCCTCTACGTCCCCCTGGCCATGGCTCGCCAGTCCCTCGACCTGCCCGTCGGCGACCCGCGGCTGTGGCGGATCGCCGACGCCGCCCTCGAGATCTGGTCGGACCTCGCCGCTCCCGCCGACCTGCGCGCCGCACTCCCCGCCGCCCTCCAGCTCGGCCGGCTCGCCCGCGTGGAGTCCTGGCGGCGCTGCGTCGCCACCATGACGCAGACGGAGCGGGCCGAGTTCGGCTCCGCCCCCGCCGTCCGGCTGGCCTCGCTGCTCGATCCCGTCCCGCTCGGTTCCGCCGCCTACTAGATTGCACCCTGTGGCACGTCGGCAGGGGACCGCGATCAGCATCTGTCTGCCCTGGGTGCTGCTCCAAGGCGGACTGTTCCTTCCCGCGGTGGTCGGCATGTTCGGCCACCGCGAGTCCGAGGGCGCTCCGTGGGGTTGGTGGGTGTTGTCGGCCCTCCTCGCCTCCTGGCTCGGCTACTGCCTGGTGCGCAATCTGGCTCTCATGTGGGTCGCCCCGGTGAGCGAGACCCGCCGCTGGCATGTCGCGCCGCTGTTCGTCCTGGGCCTTCTCCTGGCCCTCCTCGCGAGCGGACTGCTGTTGGACGGCGCCCCGAATGACCGGCCAAAGGGGGGTGCCGTGCTGATCGTGGCGCTGTCGGTGCTGGCTCTCGGCGTGCGCGAGGTGGTGCGTCTGCGTAGGGCGGGTGGGGCTCGAACCCACGACCCAAGGATTATGAGTCCTCTGCTCTGACCGACTGAGCTACCGCCCCGAGGGGCCCCACCCTAGTGGCGGCTCACTCGCCCCAGCCCATGGGGAACACCTCGAAGGGGGCGGCGAAGGCGACGCCCAGACGCGAGCCCGTCGATCGGGACATGCCCTCGAGGAACTCCCGTGGGTCCCAGTTCTCCCACCCCAGCCCGTCGATGTAGGCCGCGTGCGCCTTCAGCGACTCCACGCCGGCGTCGAAGGTGTCGGTCGTGTCGACGGCGTGGGTGGACTCGGGTGAGCCGAACGCCCACACCTCGCGCACCCCGCCCCACGGCTCGAGACCGCCCGGCCCGGTAGCGAGCTGATCGGGGAAGACCCACCGGTTCCCTGCGTCCCGTACGCCGTCCACGACCGCCCGGCCGACCGCGATGTGGTCGGCCTGGTTGAGGTTCCGCCCGCCCCAGGTGTCGCGGAAGTTGCCGGTGATCACGATGTCCGGCCGGTGCCGCCGGACCTCGGCGGCGATCACGCCGCGCAGCGCGACGCCGTACTCCAGGACGCCGTCGGGCTGGCGCAGGAAGTCGACGACGTCGACGCCGACGATCTGCGCGGAGCGGACCTGCTCCTCCTCGCGCACCTCGCGACACGCATCGGGGGCGAGCCCGTCGATGCCGGCCTCGCCGCTGGTCACCATGCAGTAGACGACGTGCTTGCCCTGTCCGGTCCAGCGGGCAACCGCGGCCGCGGCGCCGAACTCCATGTCGTCGGGGTGCGCGACGACGCACAGGGCACGCTGCCAGTCCTCGTCGAGCGGCTGGAGCGGTGAAGGGGTCTCGGTCATGTCCTGAGGATGTCAGTCCACGGCGTCGAGGGCCACGAGCAGCGTCCCCACCGTCAGCACCAGGAAGATGAGCCCGTGCACGGCCACGGCGGCCCGTGGGATCTGCTTCTCCGCCACCCGCACCTCCGCCGGGTCGCCGGGATCCAGGATGCCCTGACGCGGGGAGGGCCGGTCGACGACCGGCGAACCGGTCAGCGTCTTGAGCGCCATCACCGCACCGCCACTCGCGGTGAGCAGCAGCAGGGCGAAGGTGGCCCAGGCGAACGTCTTGTCGTCGTTCGCCAGGTAGGCCAGCCAGCAGGAGAAGGTGACGATGGCCGCGAGGGGGTGCACGAACGCCACGAGATCGGGGATCCGCGTCGCGCGCGCGTTGCTGCTGCGCTGGCCGGCGCCCAGGACGAAGCTGTACAGGTAGCCCCCGACGAGCAGCTGCGCCACGAACAGGCCGGTCACGAGGATGGACATGACCGGGCGGTACCCGCCGGGCCCCGCGGCACTCGGCGCGGGGACTCAGGAGGTCAGGCCGAGCCGCCGGCTCAGTGCCACGGCATCATGGGGTGCGCGCCCACGGGCGTCGTTGTCGAAGTAGACGAAGACGTCGGCGCGCTCGGCCCACTGCCGGCACTTCTGCGCCCATCGGTCCAGCGAGCGCGGTGCGTAGCCGCTGGCGTAGAGCTCGGTGTGTCCGTGCAGCCGGACGTGGACGACGTCGCTGGTCACCACCTCGGCCATCGGCCAGCGTCCGGGGGAGTCGGAGACGACGCAGCCGATCCCCTGCTCGCGCATCTGGGCGAACGCCTCGTCGACGCAGAAGCTGCGGTGCCGGAACTCGACGACATGTCGTGCCCAGCGCGGCAGCGAAGAGAAGAAGTCGCCCATGAGGGCGGCGTCGTAGGGGAGTGAGGCGGGCAGCTGCCACAGGACCGGCCCGAGCTTGTGCTCGAGCTCCTGCACACCGGAGCCGAAGAACCGTGCCAGCCCCTGCTCGACGTCACGCAGCCGCTTGAGATGGGTGATGAACCGGCTGCCCTTGACGGCCAGCACGAAGTCGTCGGGCGTCTCGTCCCGCCACCGCTCGTACGTCGACGGCCGCTGCAGCGCGTAGAACGAGCCGTTCACCTCGACCGACGACAACCGCTCCGCGAGATAGGCGAGCTCGCGCCGCTGTGCGAGGCCCTTCGGGTAGAAGTCACCACGCCAGGACGCGTAGGACCAGCCCGACGTGCCCACCCGGATCCGACCCATCACCGCGCGGTACCCGCGAGCCGGCGCCCTAGGCTGCCGTCGTGATCAAGTACCTCGGCTCGAAGCGCACGCTCGTGCCCGTGCTGGGGGAGCTGGCGGTCGCGACCGGTGCCCGGACGGCCGTGGACCTGTTCACCGGTACGACGCGGGTCGCGCAGGAGCTCAAGCGCCAGGGGCTGCGGGTGACGGCCGCCGACCTGGCGTCGTACTCCGCGGTGCTGAGCGACTGCTTCGTCGCCACCGACGCCGACACGGTGGACCTCCACGGCCTGGACGCCGAGCTCGCGCGGCTCGCCGCCCTGCCCGGCGAGCGCGGCTATGTCACGGCGACCTTCTGTGAGCAGGCGCGCTTCTTCCAGCCGCGCAACGGCCGCCGCATCGACGCCATCCGCGACGCGATCGAGCGGGACCACCCACCGGGGAGCCCGTTGCGGCCGCTGCTGCTGACCAGCCTGCTGCTGGCCGCGGACCGGGTCGACTCGACGACCGGCGTGCAGATGGCCTACCTCAAGCAGTGGGCGCCGCGCTCGAACGCCGACCTCGACCTGCGCCGCCCCGCCCTGCTGTCCGGTCCCGGGCGGACCGTTCACGGCGACGCGATGACCGTGGTCGACGAGCTGGAGCCGGTCGACCTCGCCTACGTCGACCCGCCCTACAACCAGCACCGCTACTTCGCGAACTACCACATCTGGGAGACCCTGGTCCGCTGGGACGCACCCGAGCACTACGGCATCGCGTGCAAGCGCGTCGACGTCCGCGAGCGGCGCAGCGTCTTCAACAACCGCCGCGCGATGCCGGCGGCTCTCGCCGACCTGCTCGGCCGCCTGCGCGCGGAGGTGGTGCTGGTCTCCTACAACGACGAGTCCTGGGTCAGTCCCGAGGAGATGACCCGCTGGCTCCACGACGCCGGCCATGCGAGCGTCGAGGTACTCGCCTTCGACCGGAAGCGGTACGTCGGCGCGCAGATCGGCATCCACAACGCCGCCGGCGAGCGGGTCGGTCAGGTCGGCCGGCTGCGCAACGTCGAGTACGTCTTCGTCGCCGGGCCGCGGGACCGGGTCGAGGCCGCGATCCGGACCCAGGAGTCCCCGCTCCAGCGCTAGTGGGCCGTCGCGTCCGCGATGAGCAGCCGGTCGCCGTCCTGGACCAGGAAGAGGGTGATGTCCTCCGTGCGGGTGCCACCGCCCGCGAGCCGGTAGCGGTAGGTGTAGCTGACGGACATGGCCCGCGGATCGCCGGTCACGGACAGCAGCCGCGGGTCGCGGATCGATGCCCAGACCTGCTGGTAGCGCGGGCTGCGTTGCTGATAGGCCGCCGTCAGCCAGGTGAAGCCGAGGTCCGGGTCGCCACTGGCGGTGGCCACATAGTCGCGGGCGAAGCTCTCCAGCTCCGCCGCGGTGGGTGGCGTCGGATCCGCCGAGGGCTCCGCGGTCGTCGGCTCCTCCTCCGCCTCGGTGCTCGCGGCGTCCGAGCTCTCCGGCCGGGTGCGGGGCGCGTCGTCGCCGCCGGTGAAGAGGAGGGCAGCACCGACGACCCCGAGCAGCGCGAGCACGGCGGCGCCGGCGAGCACCAGCGCCCCGACCGGGAGGGGCCGGCGCTCGGCGGGCGGCGCGACCCGGGCGCGGAGGTAGTCGGCGAGCTCGGCGGCCGAGGGGCGCTCGCGCGCCTCAGGCCTCAACCCGAGCTCGATCAGCGGCGCCAGCCACCCGGTCGTCCGCGGCACGGTGGGTGGCGTGCCGTAGGCCCCCGGCGGATGGCCGGTCGTGGCGTGCAGGAGCACGGCCGCGAGGGACCAGACGTCGTCGGCCCCACCGGGCGCGGTGTAGGCGGGGTCCGGCGCCACCCGGGAGCTGTCGACGAGCAGCGCCCGACCGCTCTCGTCGACCTCGACGGCCGCGGGCGAGATCGCGCCGTGCCGGCCGGAGGCGGCGTGCACGGCCGCGACCGACTCGGCCACCGGCAGCAGCAGCCGGGCCGCGTCGTCCGGTGACAGCACGCCGTACCCGCTCATTGCGAGCAGGCTACCCAGCGGTGGCGCCGTCGATCAGGAGCTTTCCGAACTCGTCGACCAGCTGCAGCGTGACCCGCTCCGTCCGGCGGCCCTCGCCCTGGAGGACGTAGGCGTAGCGGTAGGTCACGGTCATCGCCGCGGGATCCGCCGTGACCGCGATCAGCCGCGGGTTCTTCACCCGCCCCCAGAATCCGACGTAGTCCGGGCTGCTCGCCTGGTACCGGGCCGTCAGCATCGCGAAGCCCGCACCCGGGTCCTGGCTGGCCGTGGCGACGTACGTGCGGGCGAACTCCTCGAGCTCGGCGGCCGTCCGCGCGGCCGCCGACGTGGCCGGCCCGCTCGGCGTGCCGGCCGTGCCGGGCGTCTCCCGGGTGACAGGCGTGTCGTCGTCCCCGCCCGGCCGCAGGACCAGGACGGCAACGACGAGCAGGACCAGCACCACCGCGACCGCGGCACCGGCGACGACCCCGGTCGTGCGTCGGGTGCGGGGAACGGCCGGCAGCGCCATCGTCTGCTCCGCGGCGACGGCGGTGCGGGACAGGACGTCGCGCACCGCCGCCATGGTCGGCCGTGCCCGCGGGTCCTTGGCCATCGTCGCGGCCAGGAGCGGCGCCAGCCACCCCGCGTCCGGGACGACCGGCGGGTCCTCGTGGGCGATCCGGTAGACCACGGCCAGCGGACCGTTGTCCAGGTCGGCGCGGTGGTACGGCGGCCGCCCGGTCAGCAGGTGCACGAGGGTCGCGCCCAGCGACCAGACGTCGCTCGCCGGCGTCGCCTGGCCGCCGGTCGCCACCTCGGGCGCCAGATAGGCAGGGGAGCCGGTCACCAGCCCGGTCCGGGTGAGCGTCGCGTCCTCGGCGCCGCGGGCGATGCCGAAGTCGGTGAGCTTTGCACCGTCGGGCCCGGCCAGGATGTTCGAGGGCTTCACGTCGCGGTGGACGATCCCGAGCGCGTGGGCCTGGGCGAGCGCATCGGCGACGGGCGCCAGCAGCCGGGCCGCGTCGTCGGCGGCGAGGGGGGCGTCCCGTACGACGGCGGACAGGGCCTGGCCGTCGACGTACTCCATGACGAGCCAGGCGCCGTCGGCGTCGGTCACGAGGTCGTGGACGGCGACGACGCTCGGATGCCCCAGCTGGGCCGCGAGCCGCGCCTCGCGCTCGGCGCGGACCGCGTCGCCACCGATCCCTGCGGTCGAGCCGAGTCGCTTGAGCGCCACCCGGCGGCCGAGCACCTCGTCGTGCGCCGACCACACGGCACCGCCCGCGCCGCGCCCGATCTCCTGCTGGAGCGCGTACCGCCCCGCTACCCGTTGGTTGGTGGTCATCGTCCTCGCAACGTACCCGCGTCGATCGACGACGGCCCACTGGGCCGTCCTGTCGTCCATGGGGCACCCTTGGTGCGGGAACCGTCCCATCTCACCGCACGACGAAAGGATCGACGTGTCCGTCGACACCACGCTTCTGGACGACCTGGAGTGGCGCGGCCTGCTGGCCGAGTCCACCGACCGCGAGGCGCTGCGTACAGCCCTGAGCGCGGGCAGCGTCCGGTTCTATGTGGGCTTCGACCCGACCGCGCCGAGCCTGCACATGGGCAACCTGGTCCAGATCGTGACGGCGATGCGGCTCCAGCGCGCCGGCCACACGCCCTTCGCGCTGGTCGGCGGTGCCACCGGGATGATCGGCGACCCCCGCGACTCGGGGGAGCGCACGCTCAACTCGCTGGACACCGTCCAGGAGTGGACGGCGCGGGTCCGCGGCCAGATCGAGCCCTTCCTCTCCTTCGAGGGCGCGAACGCGGCGACGATGGTCAACAACCACGAGTGGACCGGGGGTCTGTCGGTCATCGACTTCCTCCGTGACGTCGGCAAGCACTTCCCGGTCAACCGGATGCTCGCCCGCGAGACGGTGAGGCGCCGGCTCGAGTCCGGCATCAGCTACACCGAGTTCTCCTACGTGCTGCTCCAGTCGATGGACTTCCTGACCCTCTACCGCGAGCGGGGGGTGTCGCTCCAGTTCGGCGGCTCCGACCAGTGGGGCAACCTGACGGGCGGTGTGGAGCTGATCCGCCGCGCCGAAGGCGGTACCGCCCACGCGTTCGCCACGCCCCTCATCACCAAGGCCGACGGCACCAAGTACGGCAAGACCGAGGGCGGCGCGCTGTGGCTCGACGCCGAGATGATGCCGCCCTACGCCTTCCACCAGTTCTGGCTCAACGTCGAGGACGAGAAGGTCGGTGAGCTGCTGCGGGTCTTCACGTTCCTGCCGCGTGAGCAGATCGAGGAGCTCGAGGCCCGGCACGCCGAGAAGCCATTCCTCCGCGAGGCGCAGAAGGTGCTGGCCGACGAGGTCACCACCTTGGTGCATGGCGCGGAGGAGACGGAGAGCGCCAAGGCTGCGGCCGAGGCCCTCTTCGGGGGCGGCGACGTCACCGCGCTCACGGCCGCGACGCTGGCGGCCGCCCTGGGCGAGGCCGGCACGGTCGACGTCGACGGCACCGGAGGCATCCCGGACGTGGTCGAGCTGCTCACCATCACCGGCCTCGCCAAGTCCAAGGGGGAGGCCCGACGCACGGTGGCCGAAGGCGGCGCGTACGTCAACAACGTCCGGGTCGACGATCCCGGCCACGTGCCCGCGACAGCAGACCTGATCGCGTCCTCGTGGTTGGTGCTGCGGCGCGGGAAGAAGCGGTTCGCCGGCGTCAGAGTGCGCTGAGAGAGTCCCTCGTGGGCGGCCTCCTGGAGGCCGCCCACGACTGCTTCCGGGGCCCGCACAGCCCCTCGGGGCGTCCTGTGGCCCGGGTCACGTCGTTTCGATTTGTGCTTCCGCGGGGGAGTGCGTAATGTTCCCTCTGTCGCCGGGTGCGGCGGGAGACAACACGGCGGTCAGCCGGGGGGTTTCCGGCCCCGCGACCACCAAGTCTCGAACTCCTGGTTCGGGCGCCGGTCAGAAAAGCAAGCCTTGCGGGTTTGGTACAGACCGGGGTCAGAGTCTAGAGTCGCGGACTGCATCAGCTCGAGGACGAACCGGCAACGGGAAACCTCGAAGCGTGTGATGTTTGAGAACTCAACAGTGTGTCATGCATAGATTGTTGTGACGTTTGTGTGCGTCTGGCTCTGTGTTGATGGATTCCTTCGGGGGTTTGGATTCTGGGGTTGGGCGTGTGTTTTCGGC
>NZ_JAHTLF010000025.1 GCF_024614185.1 Nocardioides carbamazepini | reverse complement strand
CGCCCGCCGACCGCCCCCGCCGGCTGAACCTGCAGCAAAGGTCCCGACTGGCCGGCGAGGCGGGGGCCGCGGCCGCCGCGGGCGCGACCCCGCGCGCGCCCCCCGGGTGGGCGCTGCACCCGCCCGCGTGGATCTTTTTGAGCGTCGAGTGCCCGCACCCGTCCCCCCCCACGCGGGCTTGTACCCGCCGGGGCCCGACCGCTAAGCTGACGGCCCCGAGCGCCGGGGTGCGGGGTATTGTCTGGGAGTGGGGGGCGAGCGCGAGCGCGCTCGCCCGCACCTCCGTGATGGACTCGACCACTCAGGCCACGCCCCAGATCTTCTTGTAGTTGTCGTCGTATCCCGCTGATGCCGGGTTGCCGTCGTAGACGTCGCCCTCGGGGAGGTGGTCGGCGTCCATGCTGCCGATCCCCATGCCCGAGTCGACCGGATCCTCACCCGCGAAGAGGCGGTTGAGGCCGTCGGCGGCCGCCCACCCGGTCCAGGTGAGCGGACGGCCGACGGCGTAGGACTGGGTGCCGCCACGGATCAGGGTGATCGACGAGGCGACGCCCTCGTTGCCCGTGAGCAGAAGGCCCTCCCGCCCGCTTTGACGGGCCTGATCGACGGCAGCACCCACCCCGAGCGTGATGGCCGAGTCCGCGGGCACCATGACGACGTCTGCGTTCGGGAACTGCTGCAGGGCGGCGGTGGCCTTGGCCTGCATCTTGCCGCCGAACAGGTCTGCGGCCGTGAAGGCGAGCTCGTGGACGACGCAGCCGTCGCACTCGTCGAGGCGCTGAGCCTGGGCGTCGCCGACCATCCGCAGCGTCGCGTTGTCGTTCTGTCGCATCAGGATGACCTCGGCGGTGCCGTCGGTCTCAGCGATCACCCAGTCCGAGATCGTCGGCCCGACGAACTCGCTCATGTAGTCCTCGTAGGAGACGAGGTCCTCGTTGAAGCGGAGGTACTCGTCGAAGAGCGGCTCCCCTCCGTCGCTGAACCGGTCGTCGCAGTCCAGGGCATTGCCGCCGTAGACGAGGACTCCAGCCGCCTGAACCTCCTGGATCGACGCCTTGACGACCGAGCAGTCGACGCCGAAGAGCGCGACGGCGTCGACCTTCGCGGCAGCTGCGGCGCGGAGCTGCGAGTTGTAGACCGCCGGGTCGGCCTTGCCGTCGACGAGCTTGACATCCCAGCCCAGGGCCTCCGACGCCGCGACGAATCCCTCGGCGGGGACGACACATCCGGCCGCCTGCGTGCTGCAGGCCAGGGCCCACACCGTCTTGCCCGGCTGCGCCGGGGGCCCGTCGGTCGGCAGGGCCCGGTCGGTGCCCGCGAAGGCCAGCTCGGTCGAGGCCTTCGCCTGTTCGATGACGTCATCGCTGGTCGTGCCGCTCGGGCCGTCCGACGACGCACCGCCACACGCCGACAATGTCAGCGCGAGCAGCACTCCGCAGACCGTCGCGATGCGAGTTCTCGTCATGCTCTCTCCTAGTTTCACGTCGACGCCGGCCAGGTGCCCGCACCGTCCTGCGATAGCTGATGCCGTCCGCCCGAGTCGCTCGGTGCGCCGGCCACGGCCGCGGGAAGGGGCGGCTCGACGGCTTCGTCGTCGGAGTGACGCAGCGCACATCAGGTACTATGGTCGGTATCGTAGAGACAATCTTAGTACCGGTCAAGGCACGGGAAGAGCCCGCCCCCATGGGCAGCGTCGAAGCGCGGAGAGCGCCGGCGACCGAGCGGTGCGGCCCGGCCGTGGCTCGTCAGCGACCGAGTCGCTCAGGCCAGGCCGCGGCGGCAGAACCGCCCGAAGAGCTCCAAGGCGTCGCTTCGGGTGGCGCCGACGCGGTCAAGGACCTCGGGGTCACGCAGGTGCCGGATGACGGCACCCAGCATCTCCGCCCACAGCGCGGGCGACCCACCGGTCACCTCACCCCGCTCCATGGCCTTGCGCACGATGCTCTCGAGCTCGCGGATCGCGATCTCCTGGTGGCGGTCGTACACATGGCTCGTCGGCAGGTAGTTCTCGACGTCGTGGATGAACTGCCGGCTGGCCCGGCGGTTCCTTTCGACGGACGCCGAGAGGTACGCCTCGATCTGGTCGTGGACGCTCGCCGTGTCCTGGGCGCGGCGCAGCGCCTCTTTGCCCATCGAGTTGAAGTAGCGGTCGACGACCCCGACCACGACCTCCTCCTTGCTCTTGCCCAGGTGGTAGATCGTGCGCCGGGAGGTGCGGGCGAGCGCGGCCATGTCGCCGATCGTCAGGTGGCGGAAGCCATCGGCGAGGAAGGCCTCCTCCAGCGCGTTGAGAACGTCGGACTGACGACCGGACAGCGTGTTCGACCGGACGTCCGACATGTCTCACCTCGCTCTACTGCGTCACTGCCGGGATGCGGCGATTCGCCTAACGGTACCGCACGGGCACGAAGGATACCGGTTCCTCGTCGAGCGTCGTCGTCACGAGGTCAGCGCTCCCCGCCACCGGGCGGCAGCAGGACGGCCCCGGACTCGACATGCTGCCGGATCTCGGCGTCCGTGAGCCCGAGCTCCGCAAGGAGCTCTCGTCCGTCACTACCGACGACGGGCGCCGCACGCGGGTCCCCCGCCGGCGTGCCGGCGAACCGGGGCACCGGACGTGCCATGTGGCCGCTCCCGAGACCGACGTAGGTCTGCCGCTCGACGTGGTGTGGGTGCAACGGCGCCTCCCCGATCGAGAGGACGGGCGTGACGCACGCCGAGCTCGCGGCGAACGCCTCCGCCCACTCGTCGCGGGGTCGCGAGGCGAAGGTCTGCGAGAGCCGGGCGACCATGGTCGGCCAGGTCGAGCGGTCGTCCTGGGCGGCGAAGTCGGGGTCGTCGGCGAGATCGAGGACGTCGAGCAGTGCCGCGTAGAACTGCGGCTCGATGCACCCGACCGCGACGTGGCGGCCGTCGCTGCACCGATAGGTCCGGTAGTAGGGCGCACCGCCGTCGAGGTGGTTCACACCCCGCTCGTCGACCCACCGCCCCTCGGCGAGGTAGCCGTGGAGCATCGCCATCAGCGCGGCCGAGCCGTCGATCATCGCGGCGTCCACGACCTGCCCGCGGCCGCTCGTCCGAGCACTGACCACGGCGGCGAGGACGCCGTAGGCCAGGAGCATCCCACCGCCACCGAAGTCGCCGATCAGGTTGAGGGGGACCACGGGGTCACCGCCCGCAGGTCCGATGGCGTGCAGGGCGCCGGTCAGGGCGATGTAGTTGATGTCGTGGCCGGGGAGCTGCGCCCACGGCCCGTCCTGACCCCAGCCTGTCATCCGCCCGTAGACCACGTGACCAGCCTCGCGAGCGACGTCATCGGGTCCCAACCCGAGACGCTCGGCGACCCCGGGCCGGAAGCCCTCCACCGCCACGTCGCCGCTCGCGACCAGCCTCATCGCGATGGAGCGACCCTCCCGCTCCTTCAGGTCCAGAGCGATCGAACGGCGGTTGCGATGCATCACCGGGTGCAGCTCGGCACCAGGCCGATCGATCCTGATGACATCGGCCCCGAGATCGGCGAGCATCATGCACGCGAACGGCGCCGGGCCGATCCCGCCGAGCTCGACGACACGGACACCATCCAGCGGCCCCGCGCTCATCGCCCGCTCCACACGGGGATGCGCTTCTCGGAGAACGCGCGGGCGCCCTCCTGGGCGTCCTCGGACTCGGACACCGGGCGGGCGATCTCGAGCTGTCGCTCGTGAGCCTCCTCGTGGGCCCACGAGGCCGACGCCGTCACGATCTGCTTGCTGGCCCGCAGAGCGAGCGGCCCGTTGGCGGCGATCCGCTCAGCCAGGCCCCGCGCCGCGACCAGTGCCTCGCCGTCGGGCGCCACCGCGTTGACCAGGCCCACCTCGTGGGCCCGCCCGGCTCCCACCATGTCGCCGGTCAGGATCCACTCCATCGCGACCTGGTACGGAATGCGGGACGGCAGCTTGAGCAGGGCACCGCCGACGGCGACGAGCCCCCGCTTCACCTCGGGCACCCCGAAGCGCGCCGACTCCGCGGCCACGACCAGGTCACAGGCCAGCACGAGCTCGCACCCGCCGGCGACTGCAGCGCCCTCGACGGCCGCGATCACCGGCACGGCGGGGGGCCTTGCCGTGAACCCGGCGAACCCACGCCCCGGGATGGATGACTTCTCACCGCGGACGAATGCCTTGAGGTCCATGCCCGAGCAGAAGCTCCCCCCGGCGCCCGTGAGGATCGCCACGCGGAGGTCGGTGCGCGCGTCGAGATGGTCGACGACCTCGGCGAGCGCGGCCGCCATCGTCGCGTCAACGGCGTTGCGCACCGCAGGACGGTTGAGCGTGATGGTCGCGACGCCGTCGGCCTCGTCGAACAGGACGGGACCCGACGTACGGTTCATCGGGCCGCCATCCTGATCGCGCCGTCCAGTCTCACGACCTCACCGTTCATGTACCGGTTGCGCAACAGCTGATCGGCCATCGCGGCGTACTCCGCGGGGTCGCCGAGCCGCTTCGGGAACGTCACCGATGCCCCGAGCCCCTCGCGCACCTCATCGGAGAACCGCGCCAGGAGCGGCGTGTCGAAGATGCCCGGGGCGATGGTGTTGACGCGGATGCCGAGGTCCGCGAGGTCACGCGCGGCACACAGGGTCATCCCGACGACACCCGACTTGGCCGCGGCGTAGGCAACCTGTCCGACCTGCCCGTCCCAGGCCGCGACCGAGGCCGTCAAGACGATCGCGCCCCGCTCACCGTCGTCCGCCGCGTTCGTGGCCATGCGCGCGGCCGTGAGCCGCAGGGCGTTGAACGTGCCCACGAGGTTCAAGCGCACCGCGGTCTCGAACTGCTCCAAGGGGAAGGGCGCGCCATCACGGTCGACGATCCGTCGCGGGAATCCTCTTCCTGGGCAGTGGACGAGGCCGCGGATCGCACCCCGGTCCGCAGCATGGTCGAGCACCGCCGTCATGTCGGCCTCCGAGCAGACGTCGCCACGGACGTAGGTGACGGACTCGCCCAGCCGTGCGCGCAGCTCCCTCTCGTCGACCTCGGCGAGGTCGGTCACCACGACGGCGGCGCCTCCCTGCGCCAGCAGACGGGCGGTGGCTCCGCCGAGTCCGCCGGCCCCTCCGGTCACCACGAACACCGATGAGGTGTCGGTCATCAAGGCAGTCCTTCCATTCCTAGTGATCGGCGCAAAGCCGGTATTGATTTTGGTACTTTAGATGACTCAATAGTACCGCACGAACGGGCGTCCGGCTCGCGATTCCTGCCGCGCCGTGCTCGAGGCAGGTCGCCTCGGTCCGCGCGGCCGAACAGGTCCTTGGCCCCCAGCCGGGCGGCTTCGAGGGGAGGATCGACGCCTCAGCGCCGTCCGGCATGGCGCTGTCGCCACGCAGCCATCTCGCCGAACAGGTGGACCCCGTCCTCCGCAGGGACGCCTGCCACGGCCTGCCGGTAGGCGTGGTAGGTGGTGACGACGATTCGTTCGGCCTGGGGCCACGAGGCGAACCGGTCCAGGTCCATCCGATCAGCGGCCTCGCGCCAGGGACGCCCGGCGGCGAGCGCGTCGGCGATCCCCTCGGTGACGTGAGCGAGGTAGCGGCGCATCTCGGCGATGCCGTCGACATCCGTCACCGGACCGTGGCCAGGCACGACGACGTCAGGGTCGAGCGCCGCCATCCGGTCGCACGCCCGCATCCAGTTCTCGAGCGACCCGGCCCACATGATCGGGGTGCCTCCGATGAACAGGAGGTCGCCGGCGAACACCACCTTCGCGTCGGGCACGTGGGCGATGGCGTCACCGGCCGTGTGCGCCGGGCCGAGCCGGAGCAGCTCGACGGCACGCCCGCCCACATCGACCGTCAGCTCGTCGTCGAATGTCACGTCGGCACCCCGCAGGGCGATGCCCTCGAAGTCGAAGGCCCCGAAGCAGCTCCGCAGGAACTCCGAGGTCACCGGGCCGAAGTCCGAGGAGACGAGCATCTGGAGGCGCTCAGGTGTCGTGCCGTGATGGATCTCGTGGTCGGTGTCCCGGGTGGCGTGGATCTTGACGTCGTCGCCGAGGAGCTGGTTCCCGAAGCAGTGGTCGCCGTTCGCGTGGGTGTTGAGTGCCCCCGCGATGGGTGCGGCTTCGACCAGCCCCGCCAGCGCGTCGAGCATCTCGGTCGTGAGCGGCAGGTCGAAGAGGGTGTCGACCAGAAAGCTCTGGTCCACGCCTCGCACCAGCCCCGCGTTGCTCATGCCCCACTCCCCGTCGGGCAGGAGCCACGCCCAGACGTCGGGGCCGACCTCGTGCAGCCCTCGGGTGTAGTCGATCGCCATGGTGGATCCTCTCGGTCGAGTTCAGAAGCCGCTCGGGAGCGGGTGTGGGCGAGCGCTCGCGACGACGCGCTGGTGGGTGCTCCCGAGAGCGGCCCCGTGGAGCGAGACGACGTCCCCCGGCTTCAGCCACCCGTCGTAGCCCGCCGGGTCGCCGACGAGGTGCTCGAGCAGGCAACCACCAGGGATCGTGCCGGAGCCGATGACGTCGCCGGGGAGCACGCGGGTGCCCCGCGACACGTAGGACACGATCTCCCCGAAGGTCCAGTCCATCGCGCCCGTCGTCCCGTGGGCGATCTCGACACCGTTGACCTCGGCGCGGACCTGCAGGTCGAGGCGACCGTCGACCAGGTGATCCGCGACCTCGTCGGCCGTCACCAGCCAGGGGCCGAAGGTCATCCCCGAGTCCTTGCCCTTGCCCTGGCCGATGCCGAGCGCCGTGTCGAGTCGCTGCAGGTCGCGTGCGGTCCAGTCGCAGAACAACATGTAGCCCGCGATGGCACGCTGTCCCTCAGCCGCGTCGAGGTCGGAGCCTGGGGTGCCGATGACCGCAGCAACCTCGAGCTCGAAGTCGAACCACTCCGAGCCAGGCGCGATCGCGACGTCGTCGCGCGCACCGAACAGCGTGGCCGGGTTGGCGAAGTAGAAGGCGGGGACCTGGTTCCAGACCTCCCCGAGACGGGTCTCCCGGCCGTAGGCCCGGCGGCAGCCCCGGACGTGGTCGAGGAACCCGACCGTGTCACGGACCGAGGGCGGGCGAGGGATCGGCGAGCGCAGCGTCGTCGTGTCGAGCGGAAGAACGGCCACCGGGCGCTGCCGAGCCACCTCGGCCGCACGCTCCGTCTCCTCCCGGCCCGCGGAGAGAATCTCGATCAGGGTGCGGTCGTCGTCGAGCAGGTGCACGGTGTCGTCGAGCACGAGGCCGACGCGGTCACGGCCTTCGTGCGCGCAGGTCACCCAGCGCACGGCCCCTCCTTCGGCGCCGCCGGCAGCGAGCCCGGACAGGTGAGGTCGGGGCGGCTCACGAGGGCGCACCCGTCCCGGCGGTCGCCGCACCCCACCACTCGGGCTGTGGGGGTGTCATGCCGCCGTACGCCTGCGACTCCGCGACGATGTGGGCCCCGGACTCCCGCAGCCCCGCGATGGCCTTCTCGACCACGCCCGCCCGCATCGACCCGCCCTGTTTCACGACCTCGCCCCCGACGATCACGGTGTCGATGTCGGAGGTACGCGCTCCCATGACGATCGCGCCCAGAGGATCGACGGCCGGAGTGAGATGGAGCGACGTGTTCCGGATGAGCACGAGGTCGGCCGCCTTGCCCACCTCGATCGACCCGCACTCGTCCTCGAGCCCCAGGCCGATGGCGCCGCCGAGCGTCGCGAAGTGCAGGACGTCGGCAGCACTGAGCTGGAGACCCCCCATCTCGTAGATGCCCTGCTGCTCCAGGGCGCGCTGGTTCGTGCGCGCCCGCTCCCCCGCGAGCATCAGGCGCATCGCCGTGAACATGTCGGGCGAGTTGTTCGACTGGATGTCGGCACCGAGGCCCGCGACCACACCAGCGCGGTCGGCCACGGCAGCGATCGGGAACCCCATGCCCATGTTGAGCTCGGTCTCCGGGGTCGAGGAGACCTTGGCCCCGTGGTCGGCCAGGATCGCGAAGTCCTCGGCGTCGGAGGTATTGCAGTGCGAGTGGAGCTGGTGGGACCACAGAAGACCGGCGTCGGCAAGCTGCTTGATCTCCGAGGCGTATCCCGGCTTCCAACGGGCGTTGGTGTGCGTGTGGACCAGGCAGTCCAGCTCGCGACCGAGCACCATCTCCTGGGCAGCCTGCTCGATGCCCGCAAGGCTCAGCTCTGTCGGCGCGACGCCGAAGCGCACCCTGTCACCCGTGGCACCGAACAGTGACGACCGGACCCGGCGAGCATCGTCGAGGCGCTGCTCGACGGACGTGAAGTACGGGCTGGCGGTGTGAGGGTCGTACAGGCCGTAGCACCACACCCCGCGGATCCCGGACTCCTGGATCGCCGCCACACCGGCGTCGGCGTGCTCGGGAGTCAGGATGCTGTGGGAGTAGTCCACCGAGCACGTCGTACCGGAGTCGAGCAGGCCCACGGCCGCGCCCAGCGTTCCGTTGTAGATGTCGACGGCGCGGTGCACCCCGGAGTGATTGCGCCGAATGGTCCAGACATAGTCGGAGAGAGTGAAGTCGACCGTGAGGCCGCGCATGGTGGCCTGCCACATGTGGTGGTGGGTGTCGACGAACCCGGGGATGATCCAGGCCCAGGAGGCATCGACGACCTCGGCGCGTTCGGACTCGGCGCCCTCCGCCTCGAGGACGAGACCCTCGGCAAGGCGGGCGATCCGCCCGTCGACGACCTCGATGTCAACCCGCTGGAAGCTGCCGCCGCGGGGGTCGCCCACGAGGACCAACGCGCCGGTGTAGATCGTTCGTGTACCCACGGAGTGTCCTTTCACCTGGTCTGACACCTTGTCGACCGCAGACTCGACGGTATCATAATGGCTGCTATAGTACCGCTCATGGTACCAACTTTTGTGTCGGGGGTCACGCCTGACCAGCGCGCTGCTCGCGCCGTGCCGACGCCGACCACGCAGCCCTTCTGGGAGGCTGCCGCCGACGGACGACTGGCGGTTCAACGCTGCGGCTCGTGCGCGATGCATGTCTTCTATCCACGGATCGCCTGCCCCGCCTGCGGGTCGCGTGATCTGACGTGGGTCGAGGCGAGCGGGCGCGCCACGTTGCTGAGCTACGTCATCAACCACCTTCCCGCCCCCGGCTTCGAGGCCGTCGGTCCGCACGTCATCGCCATCGTCAGGCTGGAGGAAGGTCCGACCATGATGACCAACATCGTCGGCGTCGAGCCGTCGCCCGATCATCTCGCCATCGACATGTCCCTGCAGGTGGCTTTCGAGCACCGCCACGGCCAGACGGTGCCCGTATTCGTCTCGCGCGCGGGGACGTCCGCATGAAGCGGCCCGTCGCCGCGATCGCCGGCGCCGCCGAGACCTCGCTCGGACGGCTTCCCGAGCTTTCCGAGCTCGACCTTCACGTCGACGCCGCCCTGCTCGCTCTCGCCGACGCTGGTCTCGGGCTGGATGACGTCGATGGCATCACCAGCGCGGTGCACAACCCGGTCGAGATCGCGCACGCGCTCGGCATCCGCCCGACCTGGTTCGACGGCACGAGCGTCGGCGGCACGTCGTTCCTCGTGCACGTCCGCCACGCCGCCGCCGCCATCGCCACCGGCCAGGCGGAGGTCGTCCTCGTGCTCCATGGGGAGTCGCGCCGGTCTGTCGTCGGGCGCCACCCCCGCCCCCTGCCGGCGGACGGGATGCTCGGTCAGTTCGAGCTCCCGTTCGGCGTGTACGGCCCGCCGACGATGTTCACGCTCCCCTACCTTCGCTATGCGCACGAGACCGGCACGACCCTCGAGCAGCTGGCGTCCGTGCCGGCACGACAGAGCGAGTGGTCGCAGGGGAACCCCCGCGCCGCGCGCGCGTCCCTCGTCAGCGTCGACGAGGTGCTCTCCTCGACGCCCATCGCGTGGCCGTTCACCAAGCTCATGTGCTGCATGGTGAGCGACGGCGGGGGCGGCCTGGTCGTCACGACCGCCGAGCGCGCGCGCGACCTCCAGCGCCCGCCCGTCTACCTGTGGGGCTCCGGAGAGGCCGCCGACAGCCCTCTGGTGTCGCAGATGCCCGACCTCACCCGCGCGGAGACCTTCGCGCGGTCGGCGGCCGTGGCGTTCGAAGAGGCACGCATCAACCGCGAAGACGTCGACCACCTGATGATCTACGACGCCTTCGCCCACGTCCCCCTCTACGGGCTCGAGGCACTCGGCTTCGTCGGGCGGGGCGAGGCCGGCGCGTTCGTGGCCGACGGAAACACCGCGCCGGGCGGACGGATTCCCATGAACACCAACGGCGGCGGCCTTCGCTACACGCACACCGGGATGTATGGGATGTTCGCGATCCAGGAGTCCGTTCGACAACTTCGACGCGAGGCGTTCGCCCAGGTCCCCGATGCCGACGTCAGCGTGGTCCAAGGTGTCGGGCACTTCTTCTCGGAGGCCGCGACACTCGTGCTCTCGAACCAGGAGGTCTCCCCATGACCACGGGACGTGATCAGCCCGCCCGAGGATTCTTCGAGCTCGCGGCGCTCGCCCCGGACTCCGTCGCTCTCCGGCTCGATGACGACGAGGTCGTCACGCGCGGGGCTCTTCTCGCCGACGCCCACCGCTGGTCCCGGCTGCTCCAGGAGGACCTCGGGCTGGAGCGCGGCGACACGATGGCGCTCGTCCTGCGCAACGGCGCACCCTTCGTGGCCGTTCAGCTCGCGGCCGAACAGATCGGCCTCTACCTCGTTCCCGTCAACTGGCATCTCACCACCTCCGAGGTCGCCTACCTGATCGGCGACTCCGGGGCACAGGCCGTCGTGACCGAGTCGTCGCTCGAAGACCTGGTGGTCGAGGCCGCCCGTCTCGGAGGCGGCCTCGACCCCGAGCGGGTCGTCGTCGCCGGCGGCGCGAGCCGGGGGCGCTCCTCCGAGGCACTGCTCGTCCGGCACTCCACCGAGGCACCGACGCGGCGTAGCGCCGGTTCGGTTCAGTACTACAGCTCCGGGACGAGCGGTCGACCCAAGGGCGTCCGCCGCCCGCTGCCGTCCACGAGCCCCGACGAGGCCGCCGACGCTCGGGCCCGGCAGCGCTTCGCCCAGTACGACACCGACGCCGAGATGCCCCAGGTGCACCTCGCCGTGGCGCCGCTCTATCACCCAGCACCGAACCTCAACGCCCTCTGCGCGCTGCATCTCGGGCAGGAGGTCGTGGTCACCTCGCGGTTCGTGGCAGCCGAGACGCTCGCCCTCATCGACCGGCACCGGGTCACCACGACCTTCATGGTCCCGGTCATGTTCCATCGGCTCCTCGACCTCGACGAGGCGACGCGCGAGGCCTTCTCCGGCCGCTCGCTGCAGATGGTCACTCACGCCGGTGCGCCGTGCCCGCCCGAGATCAAACAGCGCATGATCGCCTGGTGGGGGCCGGTCCTGACCGAGTACTACGGGTGCACGGAGTTCGGCATCGCGACGATCATCACCTCGGCCGAGGCGATGCTGAAGCCCGGATCGGTGGGCCGTCCGGCCCCCGGCATCGAGGTCGAGATCCGAAGCAGCGACGGACACAGGCTGCCCGCAGGCGAGCCCGGCACGATCCATGTCAGTGGTGGTTTCGACTTCACCTACACCGGCGCTGCCGGCCAGCGAGCCGGCGTCGAACACGCCGACACGGATCCCTTCCGCACGGCTGGCGACATCGGCCACCTCGACGAGGACGGCTACCTCTACGTCGGCGACCGGCGCTCGGACCTGATCCTGTCGGGCGGCGTCAACATCTACCCCGCCGAGGTCGAGGCCGCGCTCCTCACGGAGCCTTCCGTCGCGGACGCCGTGGTCATCGGCGTGCCCGACGACGAGTGGGGCCAGCGCGTCGTGGCCGTCGTCGAGCTGAAGGACGGCGCGACCGGCGACGCGGCGGCGGCCGATCGTCTTCGACACCACCTCGCTGATCGACTCGCACGGTTCAAGACGCCGCGCGAGATCCACTTCGTGGACTCCGTCGGACGCACCACCACCGGCAAGGTCAACCGCTCTCAGATCTCCGAGCTGCTCGCGCAGCTCCTCCGCGGGTGACCTCGGATGTCCCACAGACTCTCATCGACGAACGGAGCACCATGCGACTCGGCCTAGTGATCGACTACGCCGGCGGGTTCGAGGAGACGGTCGAGCGGCTCAGCGACTACGAGCGGGCAGGTCTGGAGCTGGTCGCGGTGCCGGAGCCCTACTCCTTCGACTCAGTGAGCCAGCTCGGCTACATCGCGGCGCGCACGCGCGAGATGCAGCTCATGTCGTCGATCCTGCAGATCTTCACACGCACGCCGGCACTCACGGCCATGACGGCCGCGGGGCTGGACTATGTCTCCGGTGGACGCTTCACGCTCGGCCTCGGCGCCTCCGGCCCCCAGGTCATCGAGGGCTTTCACGGCGTCCGGTACGACGCACCGCTTCAACGGACTCGCGAGATCGTCTCGATCTGCCGCCAGGTGTGGCGCCGGGAGCCTCTTGAGCACCGCGGTGAGCGCTACACCGTGCCGCTGACGCAGGACGACGGCGGCTCCGGACTGGGCAAGCCGCTCAAGCTCATCGGACATCCGGTCCGCGCGTCGATCCCGATCTCACTCGCCGCCCTCGGCCCGAAGAATGTGGCGCTGGCGGCCGAGATCGCCGACGGCTGGCAGCCGTTGTTCCTTCATCCGGGCAAGTTCGACATCGCGTTCGGCGAGGCGGTCGCCACCGGGACGGCCTCGAGAGATCCCTCTCTCGGCCCGCTCGACATCCAGGTCCAGGTGAAGTTCCGGCTCAGCGGCTCCGACCCGTCGGCCCAGGACCGCGTCCGCCAGCAGCTCGCGCTCTACCTCGGCGGGATGGGCGCTCGCCGCAAGAACCTCTACAACGAGCTCGCGCATCGATACGGGTACGGCCCCGAGGCGTCGGAGATCCAGGACCTCTACCTCAGTGGCCGCAAGGCCGACGCTGAGCGTGCCGTTCCGGACGACCTCGTGCAGGCCGTCTCGCTCATCGGCGACGAGCAGGCCGTGCTCAAGAAGCTCGGTGACTTCTCGAAGGCAGGTGTGACGACACTGCTGCTCGACCCGGTCGCCGCGGACCCGCAGACCCGCGTCGAGGACGTTCGACGCCTCATCGAGCTCACGCGGCGCTGAGTCGGACGCGATCGACGTCGGACGTACCGCACTGCCCGCTCATCCGAGAAGCTCGGCGGCGAGCCGCAGGTCCGCCACCAACGCGTCGTACGCCGCCTGCCTCTCGTCGCGCGCCCGCAGCACCGCGGAGGGGTGGGTGGTCGCGAGCACCCACTGCGGAGGTACGGCGACCGGCCGGTCCGCGGGCCAGGACAGCCGACGCCCGCGGCACTCACCGACCTTGAACGACGACCCGTAGAGCGCCTTGCCGGCCGTGCCGCCGAGCAGTACGACGCCTGCGGGCCGCAGCAGCCGGAGCTCCGCGTCGAGCCAGGGCCGACAGGCCGTGACGTGGGCCTGCTGGGGCGACTGGTGGATCCGGCGCTTGCCCCGCGTGCGGGACCATCGGAAGTGCTTGACGACATTGGTCTTGAAGACGCCGTCGGGCGCGATGCCGGCGTCGACGAGGGCGTCGTCGAGCACCTGCCCGGCAGGGCCGACGAAGGGCTCGCCCGCCTGGTCCTCCTTGTCGCCGGGCTGCTCGCCGAGCAGGACCAGATCGGCGTGCGGGTCGCCGTCGCCCATAACGCCCTGCGTGGCGTCCCGATAGAGCTCGCACCCCCGGCACTCCTGCACCGCGGCCCGCAGCCGGGGCAGCGTCGCACGCCCGGGCACCCACGCCTGCGCGCCGGGGCGGTCGCCGTCCGTCATGCCGGCGCGGTACCCGACCCGGTCCATCGCACCCGCACCGATCCCCTGCAGTGAAACGTTACAAGGGGGAAACCGGAGAGCACGGGGCCCGTTACCTGCGCTGCATAGAAGTCAGGGAGCCAGCAGTCTCCCCTCGAAAGGCACCACGTCCGCATGCTCTCCCCCACCCCTGGGCACCGCGTCACGCGCGCAGCAGCCCTCCCGGTGGCCGTCGCACTGGGCCTCGGGGCCCTGTCGGTCGCACCTCCGGCATCGGCCCTGTCCAGCGTCACCACCTCCAACGGAGCCACCGTCAACATCAACGACAGCCGTCGTCCCGGTCTCGACACCGGCTCGATCCGCAACGTGAGCGGATCCAAGATGGAGGGCTTCGGCAACGTCTTCCTCCACGTCGACGCCCCGGCCGGCGAGACGCCGCGGATGAACGACCAGATGATGCGCGGCTTCGGGCTCACCGCCTCCTCCCCCGGGACCTACCGCTCGACCCGCTCGGTCCGCCTCGGCGACGTCTCGATGACCCGCAAGGTCCACGTCGCCGCCGCTACCAACACCACGAGCTTCTTCGACACCTACACCAATGTCTCCACCGAGCCGGTGACGGTCGAGGTGTCCTTCGGCGGCTCGCTCGGCTCGGGCCTCACCGCCACCGGGTCGCCCAACAAGGCGACGGTCAGCGCCACCGGCAGCGGCGACGCGACCGTCGACACGACCGACACGTGGATCGCGGCGACCACGCCGGGCAACACCCGTCCGACGGGGGTCGTCGTCGGCGATGGGATCGGCGCACTCGGGGACCAGCAGTCGAACCCCTTCACCACCGCCTACGTGCCGACCGGCAGCCGCTCCAACGACCTCGGCTTCGTCCGCGAGCTCACCATCGAGCCAGGCGCGACCGAGTCGCTCCTGCAGTACGTCGTCGTCGGCGCGACCGCCGACACGACGCAGATCACCACCGACACCGCCGCGCTGGCGGCCGGCCCGGACCTCTCCACCCTGACCCTCGACGAGATCTGCACCCTGCAGAACTGGGACCTCGCGGCCTACGACGCCGCGTGCGTCGGCGCCGAGCCCCTCCAGCTGCCCGCGGCCGCCCCGGACGTCGTGCCGACCACGGACGTCGCCTACGACGTGACCGGCAAGACGATCGCCGACCTACAGGCCGCCATGGTGTCCGGGGAGACCACGTCGGTGGAGATCACCCAGGCCTATCTCGACCGCATCGAGGCCTACGACTCCGGCCCGTTCGGCTTCCATTCCTTCATCACCGTCGCCGACAACGCCATAGCGCAGGCGCGCGCCGCCGACCAGGCACGCGCCGCCGGCGCGAGCGGCGACCTGCTCGGCGTGCCGATCGCGCTGAAGGACCTCTACGACACCAAGGACCTGCCGACGTCGGGTGGCACCCTGGCGCTGAAGGGCTGGGAGCCCGGCGCGGACGCGTGGCAGGTCGCCCGGCTGCGGGACGCCGGTGCCGTCGTCAT
Organism: Nocardioides carbamazepini; assembly: GCF_024614185.1. Lineage (GTDB taxonomy): Bacteria > Actinomycetota > Actinomycetes > Propionibacteriales > Nocardioidaceae > Nocardioides > Nocardioides carbamazepini. The sequence continues at coordinate 746,922 of NZ_JAHTLF010000025.1, read as the reverse complement.
CGGCAAGACGAACCTGTCCGAGTTCGCCAACTCCGGCTCGTGGAGCGAGTCCGGCTTCATGCAGACCTGGAACGCCCTCTACCCGTCGAAGACCTCGTTCGGCTCCAGCGGCGGCTCGGCCACCGCGGTCCGCGCGGACCTCGCCGCGGCCGCGATGGGCACCCAGACCGGTGTCTCGCTCTACGCACCCTCGACCGGCGCCAGCCTGTCGACGTTCCGCGGCACCGACGGACTCACCAGCACCAACGGCGTCATGCCGTTGACCTGGGCGACCGACTACGCCGGCCCGATGGCCAAGTCGGTCACCGACCTCGCCTCGCTGCTCGACGCGACCGCCACGCGGGCCACGGGCAACAACCCCGACGACCTGCTGACCTCACGGGTCGACAACAGCCTGCGTCCCGTCGAGTGGAAGAGCGCGCTGCGCACCGACGCCCTCGAGGGCAAGGTCGTCGGCTACGTGCCCACCGCCTTCCAGTCCGCCGCGATCACCGACGACAACGCCGGCCAGGTCGCACTGGACCAGGCCCGGGACGCGATCGAGGCCGCAGGCGGCACCCTGGTCGCCCTCCCTGCGGGCGGCCAGACCGCTCCGCCGCCGCCGAGCGGCAGCTTCCCGACGACCGGCAGCGCCGGCGCGGAGGGCTGGGAGCGCTATCTCGCCGAGCAGCGCCCGACGGCGTTCCCGTACACCACCGAGGAGCTGATGGAGAACCCGGCGAACCTGCCGTACAACGTCTCCGGCGACTACACCGCGCAGCCGATGGACGACACCAGCGTCGAGAACCTGCTGGCCCGCCGCGACGCCTACAAGGCCAGCGCCGCCACCTGGATGGACACCGCCTTCGGCCAGCCGGTCGACGCCGTCGTCTATCCCGGCTTCCTCACCAGCGTCGGCAACAACGACGCCACCTCGGCGGTCTTCTCCGCCGACCGCGCGTCCGGCGTGATCACCCAGTCGGTCGGCCTGCCGACCGCGATCCTGCCGATCGGGCAGAACGACGAGGGCCAGTCCAACAACATCCAGCTCGTCGGCCGGGCCTGGGACGACGCCGCGATCCTCGGCATGGGCTACGCCATCGAGCAGGAGGCCGACGCCGTCGTCGAGACCGAGGTCGCCCCGGCCCTGGCCTGGAGCGGACCGGCCGAGTCGGTCACCGGCCTGTCCCTGGGCAGCACCGCCACGACGTACGGGACGAGCACGACGGCGACCGTCACCGTCACCGCCGACCCGGCAGCCACCGGCGGCGTCGAGGTCGAGGTCGCCGGGACCACCGTCGCCGGGAGCCTGACCGGCGGCACGGCGACCGTGACCCTGCCCGGCAGCGTCCCGGTCGGCAGCCACCTGGTGACGGCCCGCTACACCGGATCGGCCACGGTCGCACCGAGCGCGGCGACGGCGACCCTCAAGGTCGCCCACGCCGCCCCGGCGGTGACGGCGAAGCTGAAGAAGAAGCGCGTGAAGCCCGGGCAGCGAGCCAAGCTCAAGGTCGCGATGAGCGGCGCCCCCGTCCTCGACGGCACGGTGCTGGTCTACGACGGCGGCACCGTGATCACCAGCGCGAAGGTCACCGCCGGTGAGGTCATGGTCAGGCTGCCGAAGCTGGGCCGGGGCCGCCACAAGCTTCGCGTCTACGTGGTGGCCGGCGCGGACTACCAGGCGTCCTGGAGCAAGAAGGTGAAGCTGACCGTGAAGCGCTGACCACAGCGTCGGCCAGAGCACTGTGGCACCCGGTGCCCGCTGGCTCCCTGCCCTCATGGGCGGGGAGCCGGTGGGTACCGCACGAGCGTCCTGACACCGATCCCCGACAGGAGGCACCATCGTGGCCACGACGATCGTCGACGACGACCTCTGGGAGCGCTTCCACACCGCCGTGAACATGACCTCTCGCGAGCTCCGCGACTGGCTCGCCCTGCAGGGTGCGGGCGAGGAGACCGAGGAGCTGCCCGACCGGGCGGGGCGGCCGCTGGGCCACCGCGTGCTCGACATCCTGGGGAAGCGGCGCTCGGACCTGACCGGTGACGACGTCGCCGTCATGGAGCGGGTCGTCACCGAGGTCACCACCCTGCGCGGCGAGGAGCCCGAGCCCACCGCCGGCGACACGGACTGGCGACACGGGCTGATGAACGTCGGCCACGACCCCCTCAAGGCGAGCTGAGCGACTGCGCCTCCACCGCCCGCTCGATGACCCGTGCGGCGTCGGGATAGCGGGCGGGCTCGGGGCCGATGAACGTCAGCCGCAGGTACGGCGCCGCCGGCTCGGCCGGGAACCAGGCATCGCCGGCCGCGACCCAGACCCCGTCGGCGGCGCAGTCGCGCACCAGCCGGTCGGCGTCGGTGCCGTCCGGCAGCCGGGCCCACAGGTGCAGCCCACCCGGCGGGACGGCGTCGAGGTGCAGCGAGGGGGCGTGGTCCCGGACGGCGGCGACGAGGAGGTCGCGGCGCTCGCGGAGCTGGACGCGCAGCCGGCGCAGGTGGGTGCGCCAGCCGGGGTCGCTGACGACCTCGAGCGCGGCCTGCTGGAGCAGGCCGCTGACGTACATCGACTCGGCGGCGCGGTCGCCGAGGATCCGGTCACGGGCCGGGCCGCGGGCGATCACGGCCGCGACGCGGAGCGCCGGGGAGACGCTCTTGGTCAGCGAGCGCAGGTACACGACGTGGCCGGCGACATCGCGGGCGGCGAGCGGTGTGACGTCGGCGTCGATCCCGAAGTCGTGGGCCCAGTCGTCCTCGACGAGGAAGGCACCGTGAGCCCGCACGAGCTCGAGGACCTGCTCCGCCCGCTCGGGGCTCCACCGCGCGCCGGTGGGGTTGGCGAAGCTGGGCTGCGCGTAGAACGCGCGGGCCCCGGTCTCCCGCAGCGACCGCTCCACCTCCGCCGGGTTCGGACCGTGGGCGTCGCTGGGCACCGGGACCAGCTCGACGCCGGCCTGGCGCGCCGCCTGGATCGCGCCCCAGTAGGTGGGCGACTCGATGAGCAGGGGCTGGCCCGGCGCCACCAGCGCCCGGAAGATCGAGGCCAGCGCGCTCTGCGACCCGGGCGCCACGACCACGTCGTGGGCGGTCACGGCGCTGAGGTGGGTGGGCGTCGCGTCGGCCAGCTCCGTCGCGAACCAGGCCCGCAGGTCCGGCAGGCCGGCGGCGGGCGGACGTGAGGTGGCTGCCGCTCCGCGCGCGGCTCGGCCGAGGGCGGTGCGCACCAGCCGCTCAGGCAGGAGGTCCGGTCCCGGGTAGCCCGCGTGCAGCGCGTGGGCCTCGGGCGGCGGCGTCCGGAGCGGCCCCGCGACCCGCGGCAGCTCGGCCCGCGGCGTGCGCAGCGCGCCGCTCTGCCAGCCGAAGTCGGGGCCGCGGGCGGGCCGGACCGCACGCACGAAGCTCCCGACGCCGGGGCGGCTCTCGACCAGGCCCTCGGCCACCAGCCGGCGCAGCGCCTTCTGCACGGTGACCGGGCTGGCGCCGTACTCGGTGACGAGACGGCGGGACGCCGGCAGCTGGGCACCAGCGGGGGCGTCCCGGATCCAGGCGCGCAGGCCCGCGACGATCCGCGCGCTGTTATCGTTGCTCATGTCAGGCAAGAGTAGCGCTATCGTCCCTCGTCGTCCGCTGCTATCGCTCCCCGGTTCGGCGCCGGCGACCGGCCTGGCCTGGGGACTGCTCGGCGTGCTGGCCTTCTCGTTCACCGTCCCGCTCACCCGGGTGGCGGTCGGTGGCCTCGATCCGCTGTTCATCGGCTCCGGCCGGGCGGTCGTCGCGGCCGCCCTGGCCGCGGGCGCGCTCCTGCTCACCCGGCAACCGCTCCCCCGTGGTCGGCAGTGGCTTCGGCTGGCAGTGGTGGCCGGTGGCGTGGTCGCCGGGTTCCCGCTGCTGACGTCGTACGCGCTGAGCGAGGTCCCGGCCGCGCACGGCGCCGTCGTGATCGCCATGCTGCCCGCGACGACGGCGGTGATCGTCGTGCTGCGCACCGGCGAGCGGCCGGTCCGCGCGTTCTGGGCCTTCGCCACCCTGGGGGCGCTCGCGGCGGTCGGCTTCGCGGCGCTGCAGGGCGGTGGCACCGGGCAGCTCCAGCGCGCCGATCTCCTGCTGGTGCTGGCGGTGCTCGCCTGCGCCGTCGGGTACGCCGAGGGCGGCGTGATCTCCCGCGAGGTCGGCTCGTGGCAGGCGATCTCCTGGGCGCTCGTGCTCGCCGCACCGGCGATGGCCACCCTCGCCGCGGTCAGCGTGCTCCGGGAGCAGCCGTCGGCGACGGCCACGCAGTGGCTGTGCTTCGCCTATCTCGCCTGCGTGAGCATGTTCCTCGGCTTCTTCGCGTGGTACCGCGGCCTCGCGATCGGGCCGATGGCGCAGGTCAGCCAGGTGCAGCTCGCCCAGCCGGTGCTGAGCATCGCCTGGGCCGGTCTCCTGCTCGGCGAGCGGATCACCTGGCTGACCGTGCTCGGCGGGCTCGCCGTGATCGCCTGCGCGGCGGGCGCCAGCTCCTCGCGGCGCCGGCCCCCCGTCGTACCGGACAGAAACGCTGTGAAATCGGCCGTTTGACGACCGTGATGTGCGGTACGACGGAGGGCAGCGGCCCGGGCTAGCTCCTCCCGCGCCCGTACAGCCCGCGCACGACCTTCGTGAGCTGCTTCTCCTCCTTCGCCGTGCGGCGGAAGGTGGTGAGCGCGATCGCCGGCTTGAACCGCTGTCGGGCGATGGCGTGCGGGTAGGTGAACTCGCGCAGGCCGTCGGGCCCGTGGATCCGGCCGAAGCCCGAGTCGCCGACGCCGCCGAAGGGCAGGGTCGGGATGCCGGCGAACGAGATGACACCGTTGATCGCCGTCATCCCGGCGCGCAGCCGCTCGGCGATCTCCATGCCCTGGCTCTTGGAGAACACCGTGGACCCCAGGGCGTAGCGGGTGCCGTTGGCCCGCTCGATCGCCTCGTCCATGGTCTTCACGCGGGACACCGTGACGGTGGGTCCGAAGGTCTCCTCCTGCACCGCCGCCGAGTCCTCCGGTACGTCGACCAGCACCGTCGGCTGCACGAAGCGGGCGCCCTCGGGCACCGGGCCGCCGACGAGCGCGCGACCGCCGCGGGCCAGGGCGTCGTCGATGTGGCGGCGGATGATGTCGACCTGCGCGGGCATGGTGATCGGGCCGACCTGGCCGCCGGGGCGCGCCTCGAGCTTCTTCGCCTGGGTCACGAGCTCGTCGAGGAACTGGTCGTAGACGCGGTCGTGGACGTAGACCCGCTCGACCCCGGCGCAGGTCTGGCCGGCGTTCGCGGCCGCTCCCCACAGCGCAGCCTCCGCGGCCTCGGCGACGTCGGCGTCCTCGGCGACGATGAGCGCGTCCTTGCCGCCGGCCTCGATCACGACCGGGGTGAGGGACTCGGCGCAGGCCGCCATCACCCGCTTGCCGGTCGCCGTGGAGCCGGTGAAGGCCACCTTGTCGACACCGGCCGTCGTGAGCGCGGCCCCGGTCTCGCCGTACCCGGTGACGACCTGGAGCACCGGGCGACCGACGGCCTCCTTGAAGGTCGCGGCGAGCCACTCGCCGACACCGGGGGTGTACTCCGAGGGCTTGAAGACGACGGCGTTGCCCGCCGCGAGGGCGTAGGCGATCGAGCCCATCGGCGTGAAGACGGGATAGTTCCAGGGACCGATGACACCGACCACGCCGAGCGGGCGGTACTCCACGCTCGCCGCCTGGTTGACCATCAACAGACCCGGGGAGACGCTGCGCCGCTTGAGCACCTTCTCGGCGTGGCTCGCGGCCCAGGCGAGGTGGTCGATCGCGAGCGCGGTCTCGAGGAGCGCGTCGCCGTCGGGCTTGCCGGTCTCGCGCGTCATGAGCGCCGCGAGCTCCTCCATCCGCCGGGCGATCACCTTGCGCCAGCGGACCAGGGCCTGCTTGCGGCCGTCGAAGCCGAGGGCGCGCCACCACTCGGCCTGCTTGCGGGCGGTGGCGACGGCCGCGGCCACCGCCGCGGCGTCGTGGATCGGGTGGGTGCCGACGACCTCGCCGGTGGCGGGATCGAGGGAGGTGAAGGTCTGTGCGGGAGCGTCCGTGGTGGTCACGAACCAGAACCTACTCGCCGGTCACCTTCAGCGAAACGGGCCGAGGAACAAAACGACGAGCACCAGATGGGCGGCGACCACAACCCCGGCGATCACGACCGCGGCGACCGGGGTGCGGCGCGCGACCCACTCCGCCGCCTGGTAGGCGAGCGTGATCAGGGCCAGCGCGACGGTCACGTGGAGCAGCACCGCCAGCGCGACCCCGGAGACCACGCCGGCCACGGCGAAGCGGCCCCAGGTCAGGCCGAGCAGGAAGGGCACGACGACCGCGCCCGCCAGCCCGCCGACGAGCTCCATCGCGAAGGAACGGTCCCCCATCCAGGGCACGCCGTCGATGACGTCGAACAGGTCGAGGGTGGCGAGCACCCCGAGGACGGCGACGACCAGGACCGTCGCCAGGGCGGCCAGCCGGTAGCGCAGGTGCCGGCTCCGGCTCCACGACACCGAGCCGTGCCAGATCGTGGAGAGCGTCACGGCCGACCAGACCAGCCAGCTGCGCACCGGCCCCGTGTCGGTGTCGCGCATGGCCGCCCGGAACACCCGGTCCGCCGCCACCCGGTCGAGCACGTGTCCCTCCACGGACAGATAGGACGACGGCTCGTCCGGGCCGTGGACCAGCCCGTCGTGCAGCAGCGCGGGCGGGAGGTGCCGGCCGGTGCGCGGCACCAGCCACGTGAAGATCGTCGGCACCGAGGTCAGGTCCGACTCGAAGGAGCCGAGGTCGGCCGGGACCAGCAGGTCGCCGTACTCCCGGTCGCGGTAGGCGATGCGGTGCAGCATCCGGAACCGCTCGGTGCGCCGGCGCACGCTGCCCGACTCGACCCGCTCCAGGACGATGCGCGGCGGGTCGGCCGATCCCTCGTCGTGGAAGCGATCCGGCTCGGGCCGGACGGGCGTCCAGGGGCTCATCGGCACTTCCCTGTCCCCAACAGGGCGAGGCCGTTGAGATCGCCCTGCCCGAAGTCGAGCTGGCCCACGTTGTCGGCGAACATCAGCTCGGCGTCGGAGTCGACGTGGTCGAGCCCGACCAGGTGTCCGAGCTCGTGGAGCAGGATCGCCCGGGCCTGCCCCCCGCCGTCACGCTCCTGCGCGATCCGTTCGAGCGCGTCGGCGTCGAGGGTGACGCCGCCGGTGACGAACCAGAGCCACCTGTCGTCGCCGTAGGACCGGGCGGTCGCGCCGCCCACGCCGGCGACGGCCCCCTCCAGCTCCTCGACCTCGTCGGCCGTGGCCCAGGCGACGAGGACCGGGTCGGGTCGCGCGGTGACGAGGCCCTGTCCGCCGTGCTCGGGCCGCCGGTCGGTAAGCCCCTCGTAGGCGAAGCGCAGGCCGGTGATCGCCGAGACCTCGTCGACCGACTCCTGGACGAAGGCGACCGTCTCCTCAGTGCCGTCGGGAGCCTGGTCGGGATTGATCTGGTAGCGGATCTCCCGACAGGGGTCCCAGGTGACCGGCTCGTCGGCCTGGCCGGGCTGGTGCTCGAGGAACGCGTGCACGCCGCCCGGGACGACGTCGGCGGGCTCGCCGAGCGGATCCTTGCCGAGGCCGAGGATCCGGCGCAGCTCGGCCATCTCGCTGCCGGGGCCGATCAGCACGACACCGAGGAAGAGCACGGCGCTCAGCACCAGCACCAGCGCCGACCGCCAGCGCTCCATCAGCCGATGCCGTCCGGCTCGGTGACCGGCCGCTCGCAGACGAACCCCCGGCACACGTACGCCGCCGGGAGCCCGTCGAGCGGCGTGCGACCCGCCAGCAGCGGGATGCCCTCGGACGCCTCCTCGGCGGCGACCACGACCGCGCCCGGAAGCGCGAGGGCGCGGGCGACCAGCGCGTCGCGCCGGGCACCGGGCGGCCCGACGACGGCGACCTCCAGCGGCCCGTCGAGCATGGTGACCGCCGCTGCCAGCGACCAGCCGGCGAACCGGGGCGCCTTGTCGGCGAGCACGCTGACCGTCGCCAGCGCGGTCTCGGCCGCGTCCCGGTAGCGGCCCACGCCGGTCAGCGCGTGCGCCTCGACCAGGGCGTGGACCAGGCTGCTGAACCCGCTCGGGCTCGCGTTGTCGCCGGGGTCGCGCGGCCGGGTGACGAGCACCTCCGCGTCGGCGCTGGTGTCGTAGAAGCCCCCGTCGGGGGCGGCGAAGCCCGCGAGTGCCGTGTCGAGCAGGCCGGTCGCCAGGGTCAGCCAGCGCGGGTCGGCGGTCGCCTGGGCGAGCGCGAGGAAGCCGGAGGCCACGCAGCCGTAGTCCTCCAGCACGCCCGCGTGCGCGCCCACGACCCCGTCCCGCGAGACCCGCCGCAGCCGGCCGTCCCGCAGGTGCAGCCGCTCGATCAGCTCCCCCGCCTGCGTCGCCGCCGCCAGGTAGTCCGGTCGGCCGAGCCGGCGCCCGGCGTCGACCAGCCCGCTGATCGCCAGCCCGTTCCACGCCGCGACGACCTTGTCGTCACGGGCCGGTCGGGGACGCTGCTCCCGGGCGGCGAGCAGCCGGCGTCGTACGTCGGCCAGGCGGGTGCGGTCGGCCGGGTCCTGCGGATGGTGCCGCAGCTGCAGCGTCGACATCCCGTCCTCGAACGTGCCGTCCTCGGTGACGTTGAACAGCTCCGCGGCCCAGGCACCGTCGGTCGGTCCCAGCACCGCGGTCAGCTGCTCGGGCGTCCAGGCGTAGAACAGCCCCTCCTCCGCGTGCCCGCCCGGCTCGGCCGGGCTGTCCGCGTCGAGCGCCGAGGCGAACCCACCCTCGTCCGTCCGCAGCTCCCGGAGCAGGAAGTCGGCCGTCTCGGTGGCGATCCGGTCACCCAGCTCGCTGCCGAGGCGCGCGTAGAGGCCGAGCAGCTGGGCGTTGTCGTAGAGCATCTTCTCGAAGTGCGGCACCACCCAGCCGCGATCGACGGCGTACCGCGCGAACCCGCCGCCCACCTGGTCGTACATCCCGCTCCCGGCCATCGCCGCGACCGTGCGGGCCAGCATGTGCCGCGCCTGCTGCACCGACTCGCCCCGGTAGCGGCGCAGGAACTCCAAGACCATCGTCGGCGGGAACTTCGGCGCCCCGCCGAACCCACCCGCCATCGCGTCGAACTCCTGCGCCAGCGTCGCCACGGCCCCGTCGATCCGCTCCCCCGTCAGCGCGTACGACGGCAGGCTCGCGTCGCGGCGCAGGTGCTCGGCCACATTGGCCGCGGTCTGCCGTACGTCGTCGCCCCGGTCGCTCCACGCCCCGCTGAGCGCCCGCAGCACCTGGGTGAACGACGGCGACCCGTGCCGCGGCTGGTCCGGCAGATAGGTCCCCGCGAAGAACGGCGCCCCCTCGTGGTCCATCACCACCGTCATCGGCCACCCGCCCTGCCCGGTCATCGCCGTGGTGGCCTGCATGTAGACGGCGTCGACGTCGGGCCGCTCCTCGCGGTCGACCTTGATGCTGACGTAGTGCTCGTTGAGGTAGTCCGCCGTCGCCTGGTCCTCGAAGGACTCGTGGGCCATGACGTGGCACCAGTGGCAGGCGGCGTACCCCACGCTCAGCAGGATCGGGACGTTGCGGCGCTTTGCCTCGGCGAACGCCTCCGGTCCCCACTCCCACCAGTCGACGGGGTTGTCCACGTGCTGGAGGAGGTAGGGGCTCGTCGCGGCACCGAGACGGTTCATGCGTCCATCATCCCTCGCGCCGTTCGCCTGGCTCTTCGAGTGGCCCGCGATGTGCCAGGAGGGGTCGCCGTTCGGTGTTCGGTATTGACCGAACACCGAACACCGGTCACGCTGGATCCATGGACACGGAGTCGCTGGTCATCGAGGCGCTGCAGCACCTCGGCGTCGATGCCCGCCCTCTCGGCCCGTCCGAGGGAGCCGACGCAGGGGGTGACCTGCTGCTGGTCGAACCCGATGGGATCGCCACCGCGATCGACCTCAAGCGACGCTCTCTCGTCGACGAGAAGACCGCCGAGAGACTCCTCGCGGATCACGACGCCAGGCGTGGGGTCTTGATGGTCGTGGCCGATCGGGTCACCGAGCATGCTCGTCGCACCCTCAGCACAACCGGGACCGGCTACTACGACCTGCGCGGGCATCTTGCGCTGCACGCACCTGGAGTCGTTCTCAACACCCACGTGCCAGCGGTCAAGGACCGTCCCACCCGCACCGACGCGCTCGCCGGAAAGGCCGGCCTGGAGGTCGCCACCGCACTGTTGATGACGCCTGACCGCGCCGTTGTCGTTCGCGAGCTGGCACGTGGCTTGGAGCGCTCGGCGAGCACCGTCTCCAACGTGCTGGCCGCATTGCGCCGGGACGACCTCCTCGACGATGTCAACACGGTCGCGGGCACTGAGCTCTTCTGGCAGGTGGCCCAACGCTGGCCTGCCAAGCGGACCTACCTCGCACGAGCCCCGCTCGCCGGCGACAACTCGCTCGCTTCGCCGCTCCGCTTCGGGATACGTGACCCTGTGGGATGGGCCTTGACCGACTCGACAGCAGCAACCGCCTACGGCGCTCCGCTCGCGTCCCGCGCCGATCAGGTCATGGACTTCTTCGTCCCCGACGAGTCCGTGCTCCGCCGAGCCACGAACCTCCTGAGCGTCAGCGACTCGCCCACGCATGCGCGGGCCACCATCCGCCTCGCACCGGTACCCGCGGTCGTCAGCCGACGCGTCCGTCCATCTGACAATCCGCACGCGTGGCCGCTCGCGCATCCCCTGTTCGTCGCCCTCGACCTCGCCCAGGATCGAGGCCGGGGCCGCGAGATCCTCGAGGCCTGGACGCCGGCGGAGCCCTGGCGCCGTGTCTGGTAGCCGCGTCACTTTCCTCGGCGACACCATGACCGCCGTCGTCCAAGGCGTCATCGATGTCCGAACCCTCATCGGTCAGCCACCGGTCATCGTCGGCGGCCTCGCGGTCCTCTCCCGCCTCGCCAACCCGTACCGCGCAACCGTCGACCTCGACCTCGTCGACCGCCTCCGCGGTCCTGCACCACATCTGGAGGTGCTGCGCTCCGCCGAAGGCGCCGTGCCGGTCGAGCCAGCAGCAGTCGAGCTGCCCACGCGATACGGCACGGTGAGGGTGGACGTCTTGGAGGTCCGTCAGGCCGAGATCGATCGGCCCAGCGACGACCCTGGCGACCGGCTCCATGCCGCGGCGCACGCCTGGGCGAACGACACCGCAACCGAGGTGACGATCGAAGTCGTCCGACGGAACGGGGAGCGCCTCGAGGTCGCCACGCCGATCGCCGAGCCTGGCCCGCTGATTGCGATGAAACTCCAAGCCGTGATGAACCGCTCCGCCGACAAGCAGGGCACCGACCTGCTGGACATCATCCGGCTCACCTTCGATACGGGCACCCGACCGGTCGCCCTCGACCAGATCTCCAGACTCCCAGCCAGCACCGCGAACGACATCGCTCTCCACGCCGACCTCTGGTTCGTCCGCAAGCGCGCCGACGCTCTCCGCTGGATCCGCAACGCCGGCGGGATCGACATTGCCAACGACGACCTCGCCCTCGTAGCCGAACTCCTCCTCAGCGCCGCCCGTCGCGATGGCGTGAACCTGGACGACTGATTGGCTGAACAGACGCATCGAAAGGTCACTGGCTGGGGCCCCTCTCGTAGTGCTCGGCGCGCGGTCGAGAAGCGGGCAGGTCAGCCCGACATTCGGTGGCGTCGGATCTGGGCGAGGGTCCGCAGCGCTCGGTACCTCCAGGCGAGTCTGAGCGAGTCGATCAGATGTCGGTAGAGCCACTGGTGGTTGCTGATGGACCGAGCCATCACCTCCCGCCCCAACGCGGCGTGGCCGTCGTCGTACTGCCGATCGGACAGTGCCCGCAGCCGGTCGCGGACGACCTCGACGGGTTGGCCGCGCCCTGAGCGGAAGAGGTCCGTCCACTCCTCCTGCTTCCGCTCTTGCTCGGCCGCAGCGTCGTGCCGATGTGCCTGCTGTGCCCGGAGATCGTCCCGGATCTGTGCCGGCCAGCGGTCGACGTACTCCTGCGCCCAGGGCTGGTGCCAGGTCTCGTTCTCGAGGAACGCGATCGCGACGCAGTTCGGTGCGTACGTCGATGACCCTTCCTCGACCGCGGGCAGCAGCGCAGTGACGATGCGCAGGCCGACCTCATCGTTGCCTGCCCGGTACGCCTCTGCGACCAGCTCGGAGGCGGCCGCACAGACCTGGAAGGGATGCGCCGCACCCCACCGGCGCTCCGAGTCGGCGATCGCTGCTCCGAGCTCGGGGACCTGTCGCAGGTGCTCGAGGAAACGGTCGCCGTTGCTCGGCTCAGCAGCCGGTCGAGGGAGCTTGCGCTGGTCCCCGTTCCAGTACGTCGGCCGCCAGTAGTAGAGCGCCTCCAGGTTCACCGGCCACTGGTCACCGGCCAGAGCAGGCTCACTCCAGTCCAGGTCCGGATCGAACGTCCGCCAGCCATCGTCGATCGGCTCGTCACGCCGCGCCCGCCGGACGTTCCGCGCGAAGTCGCCGTCCATCGCACCCCGCTTCGCGTAGACCCGTTGTGCCTCCATCAGGCTGATGCCGTTGGCGCCGTCCGAGCTCATCGGAAAGCGAAGCTGCCCACCATCGTCCTCCCAGAAGCAGACCGGGCAGAGCTCGTAGTCGCCAGGCCCGCTGTCGAGGGTCAGGTGACCGCAGCACGGACACGGAAAGCGACTCACGAACTCATCATCACCGATGCACAACCCAGCCGCGCGCGACTTTCCGTCGGCTCACGCTTACGACGGGCCGAGGCGTCGTGGTCCGGGCCGGTGAGCGAGGTCGGGCCAATGCCAAGCCGGTCCGCACTACGACTCACGCTGCGTACCCCGCGGTATCTGGACTGCGTCGACCGGCTGGCGCAGCCGTTGGGCTGCGGGCGACTCGGCAGGGCGCCACGAACGCGGATACCGCCTCGGGGTGCGCCCCATGACGCCGCTGGTCATCGGCGGCATCATTGACGCGCGTCGAAAGTCGCGCATCAGGACCGACAAACGGACGTCGCCCCGCTAACCGATCGGGTGGTCGTGCACCGCCGATGAGAGGTGCACGCCGTTCAGCTCTAGGTAGAGCTGCCGCTCGGTCACGGTGAGCGCGATCGTGTTGCGGCGCTCCATCGCGTCCACCACGGAATCGATGAACCCAGGATCGAAGCTGTGCAGCACGATCTCGGCGGCGCGGTGGATCCTCGCCCCTGCCCACTGCGCGAGCACCTTGGCCGGGTCGCGGTGCGTGTAGATCGTCGTGCGCTCGGCAGCCTTGCTGCCCGTGTGAAGGCGCGCAGCATCCGGCGCGCCGACCTCGATCCAGGCGAGCAGCTTCCCGCTCAGGTCGCGCACGAGCACCGCTGGGTCGGCGGTCGCCGAGATGCCCTCGCTGAACACGATGCCCTCTTCGTGCTCGAGGCAGTAGGCCAGCACGCGCGTCACGAGGTACGCCTCGGTCTCTGACGGATGCCGCGCCGCGCGCAGCGTGAACTCCTCGTAGACGCCGCGATCCGTGTCGGCCAACTCGACCTCGAACGTGTGCATCGTCGCGCCGGCCGCCATGAGGCTCAGCCTAATCCGGGGACTACCGCCTCCCGAGCCGCCATCGACCTCGGAGGCCGGTTCCGCCTGCCGATCCCGCGGTGGCACGCCATGGGTTGATCCGCGGGTGGCGACTCAGCCTTCAGCCTTCAACCTTCGGGCGCGGTTGGGGTCCACGTGCCGTCGATCGGCGGCAGCCGTCAATCGCCGTGCTGTCGCATCTCGCAATCCGGCTGATCGGCCATCCGGTCGGTGACGATGCAACGCTCGCCGAGGTACTCGACCTAGAGGCGAACCACGAGGCCGAACGTTCAAAGGTCGGCGGAACCTGGGCCGTGTCCACCATGTGACGGCACGAGTAGGGCGGTAACCCGCCTATCGCGGGTAAGCGAGGTCAACCCACATAGGCAGACGCGGCGGAGTGGCGCGCGATAGGCTAGGGCAGCAGGGCGCTCGCGAGTTCAGCGAGGTGGGTGCCAGCCTCGGGAAGTGCCTTGACTGCACGTGCAGGAAGCCGCTCCAGCCGGCCGAGGATGATGGCCTCGCCCATCAGGTACTCCCCCGATGACAGGTAGTTCAGGTGCTGTTCGACGCCTTCGACTAGGTCGTCGTCAACTTCAGGGCTGCTGAGGTCCCACGGGTTGCACACCCTCAGGATGCTGGCCAACAAGACGGGCTCGTAGAAGCGGCCGAACATGTACAACGAAGGGTCCAGCACCTTCGCAATCGGGGACCGGAACCGTGCGTCGAGTCCGGGCTCGACGGGCGCCTGGTCGTAGTCGTACTTGAACCGGAGCTTCTGAACGGCTGCCGCGATGCTGATGACCAGGTTGACGCCTTGAACATCGCCGAACACCGACCCAGGGTTGAGCTCCCAGAATCGTTTCGCATAACCCTTGGTGCTCTTCTCCTCTTCGCTGAGCTTCTGCCAGGCCAGCTCATCGCCGGGCACGCCTGCCCCGGATGCCGCCTCGTCATCGCCGCTGACGTTGAAGAACGGCTCGGCCAGACCGTCGCGTTCGAAGAGCTGAGCGACCCTGGTCTCAACGACAGGAAGGTCTCGACTTGGCCCGGTCAGCGCTGTGAGCGCCTGAAGTTCCCGGCACCAGGGGCACTTGCGCTCATTCCAGTTAGGCAGGAAAAGCGTCTCGACTGCTGCGAACGTCTTGTTGGCCTGTCGGTGGTGAACGAAGTCCATGCACCCCTTCAAGGCACGGGGGTCGCGTGCCCTCGCGACGCCGACGAGACAGCCGAGGTTGAACTCGCTGGGAAGGTCGCGGGACCGGCGCAGCCTGATGAGCTCCTGACGGAAGGCCTCAATGCGGCGGCCGGTGATGACGACATCGTCGACGAGAAGGATGTCGACATCAGCACAGAGCAGTTCACTTTGTTCGGGAGGCAGCGTCGAGAGTCCGCGCTCGTCGGACACGATCGGCGCCGGCAGGCCGATCAGGTCCGCGACCTTTGCTGCCAGCTCCTGGGCGGCCTGGCTGGGCGGGCAGATGATGACCTGCGGGTTGATGTGCTCCAGGCTCTCAACGGCGCTGCGCAGCCGCTCGTTGAACCGGTCAGTACTCAGCATCGGGAGAAGGTCGACGTAGAACGCGTGGTGACGCTCCTCGCCAGCCTCGTCGTAGTCCCGGTGCAACGAGAACGCCCCCGATGCGGCGTACGCCTCAACGACGTCGCGGGACCGTTCAGCGTCCTTGGCGGTGATCGCGGAGAGCTCCGTGTACGCCGCGAGCTTCATTAGGTAGGTGTTCTTCTGGATGGGGATGACGGTGGTGTCGTCCGCACATCTGGGGCAGGCGTCGGCAGGGTGGCGGCGGAACTGCTCGTCCAGGACCGCGAGCGCCGGCACGTCGCGGTCACCCTCGGCGGAGGAGGTCGCCAGTGCGACAGCGGTCGCCCCCCGCTGGGCGGCCTCCTCGAGTGCAGGCAGGACCACTTCGTGGGCCATCGCGCCCGAGCTATTGATCGAGAGCAGGAACATCGCTTGGCCTTGGGTCGGCTGCGGGAACACGCGACGCAGCCGAGGCGCGAGAGTCTCGCGGCTCTCGTAACCCGAGACCGCCTCGATGAATGGTTCGGGGTTGGTCTTGAAGGTGCGGGCGGCGTACGCGGCAACATGATGTGCCAGGGCGATCATCGACCAGTGGTCAACCACGATGTTGGTCCGGTCACGGACGTCCTTGGCCAGCCAGAACGCAATGCGGTCAAGCCGGTTGTTTGTAGTGAGCGCGAACCCTGGGCGCAACAGCGCACCATAGTGGTGACCGTTCGGACCCTGGTAGTGCAGCTTCGCGGTGTGCGGCAGATGCGCACCATCGGTCATGAGAACCGAGTTCACGTCGGCGTGGCGCAGCTCGGCGATCAGGTCTGCCTCGTTGAGCCCTTCGATCTTCTCGCCGCGGACGTGCTCGAGGGCGGGGTTGCCGTCGGCGTCGTGGCACAGCACGTACAGCGGGGCGCCGGACACGCGGCTGGCGATGTCGCCCAAGGCGTCGCTGTCGAGCGCGTCGCGGCGCCACGGGTGCACCCCGATGACGGTCAGGTGATTGACCAGGCTCCAGGCGGGCAGAGCGGCGATGACGTCGTCGATACCGCGCATGCGCTGGGCGGCCGGCAGCGGGATGTAAAGGATGCTGCCGGTCTCGTCGGTGAGGCCACCAGGGCATGCGATGCGGAACGATTGCGGATCGTCGTCGCTGCTGTCCAGATCCGCAACCGAGAGCCTCAACCGCGGCCCCGCGCCGGACGGCTATTCGGGCCGAGGTCGAACGCGGGGAACAGCACGGACACGACCGTTCCTGCGACACCGACGTGTGCTTCGTTCTCTCCGCGAAGGGTGAACGCTGGGCTCGCGGGGTGGTCGAAGTCGAGGTTCTCCTCGCTGCTGCCGTCCTCGTTGAGGTAAGTCCTCCACAGCGAGAGACGCCCCGTGCGGATCTCGAAGAACCCGCCGAGCCTTTGGGTGGCGCGCATCATCTTGACCAAGCCGCGCCCACGTCCAGGCTGCCCCATAGGCTTGGTCGTACCGTCGGGAAGCACCCCATCCTGAACAGCCTTGAACTCTTCAGCCAGGTCACGGTCGAAGATGTCGAGGCCCTTGTGCATCTTTGCGGCGATGCCGACCCCTCCGTCGGCGACGCTGACCGACCACAAGTGGAACCGTTTGGGGTCATGCCCCTCGTGCGCGAAGCGCTTCTGTGCACGCTTCACGTACTCGTGAAGGTGGGAGCTGGGGTCGGGGAAGTGCCGCTCCAAGGCGACGGCGTTCACGCCGGTACCGACAATGTGGCGACTGAACCCGGCCAGCCGGACCTGTTGGATTGTGTGCCCGTCGAAGGTCTTACGGCCGTGGTCGAAGGTGTTCTCGGTGGCCTGGTAGACGAACTCGACGAGCTCCTCCATCAGCGGGTTGTCACGCGCAGGGTGATAGTTCTCGGTGCCCAGCATCCGCAAGATGCGGCTTTCAAGCTGGTTCTGCCGGTCTTGAGCATTGGCCCGCAGATGAGTTCGGTGATCGTTGGCACCGATGACGGCGATGGCACGCGAGGTGCCGTGACCGAACAGGTGCTTGTTCGTCTCAACGGTGACGATCTGGCGTTCCTTGACCATCACCGCGGCCGAGTTCGCATCAGCCGGTTCGCACAACTGCGCAAGGACAAGGCCAGGCAGCCGGTACGCAAGAGTTCGCTCGGCTTGGGTTCCGGCGCTCTCGGACTCAGCAGTACTAAGCGCCTCGACGCGCGAACGGTCACTGAAAGTGGTCGGAGGGAACGACAGCTTGGTCCGCACACCGCGCCGGTGAAGCAAACAGATGGCGGACTGCAAACTCTCGGTTCCGCCCGGACCGGGACGGCACCCGTCGCCGCTGATATGGAAGATGACCTCATCAAGGTCCAGTGGCAGTTCGGCCAGCCACTTCTCAACCTCGGTGCGGGTCAGCAGCTTGGGCAGGATCCACCGCTCCACCCGGGCGGGCGCAGCCGTTTCGGCGGTGACGGTCACTGAAGCTCCATGTCTGGGCATGCCCAGCCAGCATATTTGGAGCGGCCGTGCGACCGCTCACGGAACGACGTGGTGCGAAACACGCCGGGAAGTGGCCACTTTACGGGAACAGCAGCAGAGGTTGTACTTCGTTTCACAAAGTCGACATCGCCTGACTGGACCGGCCGAGTCCCTCAGGCCGGGAGGACTGCAGGCGCGTGACTCGCTGCCGTCGCGCTGGCGCTAGCCACACATCCAGCAGGCAAGCAAAGGGCGTCCCGCTTGCGGTCCAGGGCAGGTCACGCCGTCGCGCGCCTCTTGTGGGTGACTTCTCGGGCCCGGGGAAGGTCTCGATTGCGGGAGGCAGCAGCGCCCGCCGAGCAAGGATCGCCGAGGCGACCGAGGCGACCCGAGGCGATCGGGGTAGGTCGACGGTTTCACGTCGCCTGTCGCGGCTAGACGTATCGGACGTCCTGGACGCAAGCAACTTGAGGCAAGGCTCATCCGAAAATCAACGAGCCCTGTCGCCTGACCGCCCGCACCGAACTGTCAGACATGCCGACCCGCCATACGGTTCAGCCTGCCCGACGAGCTGGCCGGGTCAACGTGCGGACGTGCTGACCTGAGCGAGTTCGCGCAAGCTCCGGGCCCACTCCCACGCTGGCGAGTCGGTCCGCGCCAGGAACCGGCTGCGGTTGTCGGACTTCGGCAGGGCGATGAGGAGCCCGCAGTCGATGAGGCTGCGTACCGGCGCCTGGATGTTCGACACCGGCAGGTCCAGGCCCCGGGCGATCTCGGTCTGGGTGACGAAACCGTCCGACTCGGCAACGAACAGCATCACCTCCAGGCGGTATGCCTGGCCGAACGCCGCCTTTGAGAGGCGACGCAGCTCTTCGACGTCGACGGTCACGGGTGATATATTACGGGAAACGCGGTACGCGAATCACGTACTGTCGTCGACCGGTGGGAGCCTGAGGCATGCGACGCAAGACCGGTATCGAGTGGACCGAGGTCACCTGGAACCCCACGACAGGGTGCGACCGCATCAGTGCGGGGTGCGACAACTGCTACGCGCTTGCCATGGCGAAACGCCTCAAGGCCATGGGCTCGGCCCGATACCAGGCCGACGGTGACCCGCGAACCTCCGGACCCGGTTTCGCGCTGACGGTGCACAACGATGCACTGGCGCAGCCGTACCGGTGGAGCGGGCGGCGGGTCGTCTTCGTGAACTCGATGTCGGACCTGTTCCACGCGAAAGTCCCGGTCGACTTCATCCGCGACGTGTTCGCGGTCATCGCGGACACGCCGCAGCACACCTACCAGGTGCTGACCAAGCGTTCAGCACGGCTTCCGAAGATCGCCGACAAGCTCGCGTGGCCCAAGAACCTGTGGATGGGTGTGAGCGTGGAGAACAGCGACCACCTCAACCGGGTCGACCATCTGCGGCACGTGCCGGCCGCGGTCCGGTTCTTGTCCTGCGAGCCGCTCCTGGGGCCGTTGGACGCTTTGGACCTGACCGGAATCGGCTGGGTCATCACTGGGGGTGAGTCCGGGCCCCGCGCGAGGCCCCTGGATGCTGATTGGGTGCGCGACATCCGCGACAACTGCGTCGAGAACGAGGTTCCGTTCTTCCACAAGCAGTGGGGCGGACGAACTCCGAAGGCTCACGGTCGAGACCTCGACGGCGCCGTCTGGTCGGAGATGCCCGACCTGGCGCGGGTTGTCACTGCTTGACGACGTGTTGCTTCCAGGTGTTCTTGGAGTCGGACTTGTCCCGCGTGTGAACGACACCGGCTGCGGCCAGGTTGTCCCACGCGCTCAGAAGAGCTGACTGGCCGGCCAAGGACATGAAACTTCCCAGGATCGTCTCGATGTTTCCTCCGATGGGAATGCCCTGACCGGAGGCGACCCGGGCGGCCATCCTCGTCAGGTTCGCCTCGATGTGCACGACCGCATCGTTCTTCAGCTCCGCTTCGCGGGCCTTCGCGTCACGTTCGTTGTACTCGAGGATGTCCTCGGCGCCGAACAGCGATGGCTGCGCCTCTTCACGGGCAAGCAGCTCCTCGAGGTCCTTCTGGCGGAACACCTCGCGCCACTTCGCCGTGCCCTTGGCGGCGGCGTCGGCGAACTTGTACGCCGCGGCGGGGTGTCGGTAGAAGAGCGTGAAGTGGAACAGCATGGGCCCGGTGGGCGTGCGCCGGATGGGGACGACGAGAGAAGATGCTCCGGTCTCGGCGTGGATGATTTCGCGGTAGGCGTCGACGACCTCCATCGCCGCCTGGTTGGCGTCGTTGGTCCGGTCGCGGCCTTCAAGGAACTTGCGGCGCCACCAGCTCCCGCCGAAGAACGCGTCGGAGAGCTCGACTCCGGCTTCGGTCGTCACCGAGGGCTTCAGCTCTGGCTCGTGATGCTCACCCCACTGCAGGTATCCCCCGTGCCGGGAGATCGCTTCGATGTTGATGTTGACCAGCACCTCAGAGGAGGCTTTGCGCGTTGGGTCGAGCAGCGTTCCGGTCATCTGGTCTTTCGACACCGCGGCGACACCGAACGGGTCGATGAAGGTCAGGACCGGGTTGTCGCCGACCATGTCCCAGACTTCTGCGAGCTGGTCGGCCACGTTTCCGTGGAGGACTTCGGCACGCAGGCCCTGGGCGACAAACGGTGCGACGTTAGCCTTCAGCTCCTCGACGTAGGCCTTCTTCGCTTCAACGAAGGCGCAGTGCACCTCCCGTGGGGTAGCGAACTCCCGTTGGGTCTGGGCGAGCTCGAGGGCGACGATCGGTGAGCCGTTGACCTGCTCGCCCGTGGCATCCGCCTCGTACTTTCCGGGACCGGCGTTGGTGTCAACGAGCCACATGGGGCCGTGGTGGCGGCTGCCGAGCATTGAGAAGAACACGTGTGCGTAGGCGGTGAACACGGCGTGCTTGAGCACTGCCGCTGGCTTCTGCCCAGTGAAGAATCCGTCGTTGCTGACCATGTGATTTCCTGCCCAGAGCGCCGGGCCCCGCGCCGGCGTCTCTGATTGTGCACGTTCGGGTGTCGCAAAGCCCGGACCACGGGCATGTCCCGGGGGCAACGGGCCGGCCATGCGCCTGCCTGGGACCTTCAATCGTTCTTGTGGATGCGTCATTCTGGGCTACTAGAGGATTCCCGTAGGGCCGGTGTCTGGCCAGACTCGGTCTAGGTGCTCGGCGGGTTCGCTCTCTTTGGGCTGCTCACCCGTCGATGGGTGTGGCTCACTTTCGGTTTGCAGCCCGCCGAGCACCGTGACGAGGCGTGGCTCAAGAGGGGACTGCCCAGCTCGTAGTAGCAAATGCCCACCTCGCCGTCCACATCGGAACGAGTACAGGCGGGACTAGCGGATGAGCCCGACCGCGTCTGGGCCGTCGAGGGAGCCAACGGTGCGAGGCGGCCCCTGGCCCAACATCTCCTCGAGGCAGGTGAGCACGTCGCCGACGTCCCCGCGAAGTTCGCCGCCCGGGTACGGCTCTTCGACACCGGGCACAACCGCAAGACCGATGCGCTGGATGCCTATTCGGTTGCCGTGGTTGCGGTCCGCACGGCGAATCTGCGGGTGCTGAAGGTTGATGGCGAACTCGAAGCCCTGCGGATGCTGACCGATCGACGTGAAGCACTCACCCGACGCCGCGTCCAGACGGTGTGCCGACTCCAGGCGTTGCTGGCAGAACTTCTGCCGGGACAGGCGAAGAAGGACCTCACCTCAGGCCAGGCCAGGCCAAGGCCATGCTGGCCAGCGTCCGTGGCACTGCGCCGCTGGACGCTTCCTCGGGCGAGCAGAACCGGCACCGGCTCTCACGAGCCGGAACCGGCGGGTGAACCACATGATCCACATTGCCGCGGTCACGCAGCTGCGTCTGGATACCGAAGGGCGGGCCTACTACCGACGCAAGAGATCGGCTGGCAAGAAGCCGGCTGAGGCACTGCGCTGCCTCAAGCGACGGATCTCTGACGCGATCTACAAGCAGCTCGTCGCCGATGCCAGGCGCACTGGTGCGGATCCGGGAGGGCACTGCGGGGCGTCTCAAGAATCCAGCGCGGTCGACCTGCCCCCGCACATCGACACTTCGGACCACCCACTCCCGGACCCGCGGACTCGACGCTACGCCGCGCAGCCACGACCTCGGAAGAGTCAACCTCTCGGCGCCCTCCAGAACGCAGGTTGACAACAGAGGGGAGCCGGAATGGTGCGCGCACAGGGACCAGGGTCCGCTGAACAGTCCAGCGCGGGGGCTATCCGGATGGGTGCTGGTGTCCCTCGCAACGGCTCAATCCTCAGCGTCCGCAGACAGCCATCACTAGGGTGGCGCCATGGTTGACGAGGTGGACGCCGCCCTTCGCGAGTTCGTCACGGAGCGAGAGTGGGACCAGTTCCACTCCCCGGAAAATCTCGCGAAGAGCATCGTCATCGAGGCGGCCGAGCTGCTGGAGTGCTTCCAGTGGCAGCCGGATCCCCCTCGGGAGACGGTCGCCGGCGAGCTCGCGGATGTCCTGACCTACTGCCGCCTCCTGGCCGCGAAGCTCGATCTCGACGTCGACCAGATCGTCTTGGAGAAGCTGAACACCACCCGGACCAAGTACCCGGTTGAGAAGGCCCGCGGCACGAGCGCGAAGTATGACCAGCTTCAGGATTGAGAGGTTCGGGCTGGCCAGGAGCGAGCTGGCGCGGTTCTCGCAGAGTGACCCGCTCCACCGCGACTGGCCGGTCGTGTACACCCTCAACGACACCTCGGAGGTGTACGTCGGCGAGTCGCTCGACGGCGCCGGCCGGCTCCGACAGCACCTCGACGGCGGCAAGAAGTCTCACCTCGGCGAGGCACGAGTCATCGTCGACCCGACGTTCAACAAGTCGGCATGCCTCGACCTGGAGGCGTACCTGATCGGTCTCTTCTCCGGCGAGGGCCGCTACCAGGTCCTCAACGTGCAGGCGAGCAGCGGAACCGGGAACTACTACCAGCGCGAGACCTATCGCGAGCGGTTCCAGGAGATCTTCGCGAAGCTGCGATCAGAAGGCCTCTTCACGACCTCGATCGATGAGATCGAGAACTCCGACCTCTACAAGCTCTCGCCCTTCAAGTCGCTGACGGACGACCAGGGCGACGCGGTCGTGTCCATCACCGAAGGCCTGCTCTCGGCGCTCAACGGCGGCCCGAGCGGGTCGATGGTCATCGAGGGTGGCCCGGGCACCGGCAAGACCGTCGTGGCGATCTTCCTGACGAAGCTGCTTCGAGACATCGGCGCCTGGGACGGCGAGCCACTCGAATCGGAGTCCTATCTCACCGGCCTGTTCACCATCGCCAACAGAGCCGTCCTCTCCGACCTGCGAATCGGGCTGGTCGTTCCTCAACAGTCGCTTCGAAAGTCGATCCAGGCGGTCTTCTCCCGGACACCGGGGCTGGACGCGGGCATGGTCCTCTCGCCGTTCGACGTGGGAAAGAGCGAGCTCACCTGGGACCTGCTCATCGTCGACGAGGCCCACCGGCTGAACCAGCGAGCGAACCAGACCTCGGCTCAGAAAAACCGTGAGTTCCACGAGATCAATGTCAAGCTCTTCGGCACCGACGACCGGTCGAACACGCAGCTCGACTGGATCACCGAGATGAGCCACCAGCAGCTCTTCCTCATCGATCGTCGCCAGCGCGTGCGACCTGCCGACCTCGGCGTGTCGACGCTGAAGGCTCTGGCCGACGACGCGGAGGCTCGATCCCGTCGACACGTCCTCACCTCGCAGTTACGCGTCCAGTCAGGCGACTACGTCGAGTACGTCCGTCAGATCCTCGGCCCTCAGCCACCGTCACAGCGCATCGACTTCGGCGACTACGACGTACGACTCTTCGACGACGTCGGCGAGATGCTGACCAACGTCCGCGCCCGCAACGCCGAGGCGGGACTCGCCCGTGTCGTCGCCGGATATGCCTGGCCGTGGGAGAGCAAGAAGGACCGGACGCGCACCGACCTCGCCATCGGAGACGTCGAGCTCAGGTGGAACAGTCGGGTCGTCGACTGGGTCGACTCACCCAAGTCGGTCGACGAGGTCGGGTCGATCCACACGATCCAGGGCTACGACCTCAACTACGCAGGCGTGATCATCGGGCGTGACCTCCGGTACGACGAAGCCGCGGGCGAGCTCCGCTTCGACCGCGAGCACTACTTCGACAAGAAGGGCATGCAGAACAACCCCGGCCAGAAGCTCACCCAGCAGGAGCTCCTCGACTTCGTGCTCAACATCTATGCCGTGCTGCTGACGCGCGGGATCCGTGGGACCTACCTGTACGTCGTCGACGACCCGCTCCGGTCCTACCTGCGGGAGTACCTCGGCTGACCCAGGCAGCGGCATAGACAGCTCTGCCGACACACATCACCTGACGAGCGCTGCCCACAACCCCAGCCGCAGCCGAGCCCGCTCAGGAACCGTCCTCGGTCAGCGAGGCGGGAGGCAGCCAGTCGGCTCCGAGGAGCTGGGCGAGGTCCGCGAGCCCAGTGGTGTCGCTGCCGACCGTGTCGGAGGCCGCGGCGATCCGCTCCACCATCACCTTCCCGACCTGCTCCTCGACGGTGCCCTCGGCGTAGGCGATGTGCCACGGCGAGACCTGGTGGTCGCGGTGGGTGCGGCCGGTCACCTGCCGGCCCGCGATGCCGGAGAAGCGCGCCTGGTGGAAGACGCCGACCCGCGGCTCGGTGCTCGCCCGGTTGCCGTCGGCGAGGGTCTCGCCGGCGTGCAGGCTGATCGAGGCGACCGTGGTGAAGACGCAGACCTTCGCCTGCCCGGTCTGGAACCGGAGCCGCTCGGCCTCGGGATCGAACCGGTCGCGGCCGTAGATCGTGGCGACCTCGATGCCGGAGTCGCGCAGCCGGTCGGCGATCGGGTCGGCGGCGATGGCGACGAACTCGACCGAGCACGCCACCTGCCGCTCGGCCTGGACCTGCTGGGCGATCCAGTCCACCGTCGAGTCGACCCGGATCAGCCCGGCCTTCTGCCGGAAGCGCAGCAGCGCGGCGCGGCCCTTCGCGACATTGCGGCCGCGGCGGGCGATGTCCATCTCACGACAGAACTCCCCCCACTCGGCCTCGTACGCGGTCCGCTCCGCCGGCGTGAGCGCCACCGGCATCCCGGAGATCGGCACCGGCCCCCAGGGCGCGGCCCGGTGCAGCATCGCCGGGGGCCGCTCCTCGTCGAGCCAGCCGCGCACCAGCTTGAGGTCCGCGGCACGCCGCGCCGGGTCGGCGGTCCACGTCGCGCCGTAGCGTCCCTGCTCCACCCCGACGCCGTGCCGCTCCAGCGCCTGGGCGAACAAGGCACCGGGCTGCGTCGCCGACGTCCACTCCCGCATCGACTCGCCGAGCACCTGCGCATAGGCCGGAGCGAGGTAGGGCAGCTCGAGCGGCGTGTGTCCGGGCGTCGCGGTCGTCGCGATGACGAACGGCGCCTTGTCGTGCGGCTTGGCGTGACCGGAGATCCGGGCCCAGAGCTTCCACCGCTTCGTCGTCGTACGCCGCAGCGCGTGGGCCTCGTCGGCGATGATCACGTCCCACGTGTGGTCCTTGACCTTCTCCAGCCGGTCCCACGTGATCACCACCCACTCCAGACCGCCATCGCCCAGCGCCGCGATCGTCCGACACCAGTGGCCGATCGTGATCGCGGCCGGCCGGTCGGCCACGACGAGCACCCGTCGCGCACCCCGCAGGCTGCCCACCGCCGTCGCCCCGAGGACCGCGGAGATCGTCTTGCCCACACCGGGCTCGTCGGCCAGCAGGAACAGTCGTCCGCCCGCCTCCGCGCGCGCCGCGATCGCGTCGGCCGCTTCGAACTGGATCCTGCGCGGCTCCAGCGCATCGGTCGGCTCGGGGTTCGGTGTCGGATCGTCGGGGTTGAGGGTGGTCTCGATGAACCGACCAAGGGTGTACGGGCCCGGCGCGTAGGGCTGCAGGTGTGCGGGGAGCGTGCGGCCGACGTACAGGTGGGTCTTGACGGCCGGGTGCCAGGTGGCGCCGTCGACCTGCGTCCCGTAGGGGACGTCGAGCACCCACAGCCGCTCCCCCGGCCCGACGAACGGCAACGGCCGCTGCGACTGCCGCGCCCCGCCCCGGCGCGAGGACCCGCTGCGTCGACGAGCACCGGAACGGCGAGGACTGGCCACCCCCGGACGCTACCGGGGTCTCCCTTCCGAACAGAGTCGGCTCGCCCGAGGCCATCGCCCGAGCACCTACCGGAATCCGTCAGACCGCGCGCCGCAATGCGGCAGTCGCCTCACGGCTTGTCAGCACCACCCCCCAGAGACGCTGGAAGCTCTCCACCGCCAAGCGGTGCGTACGCGCGTCGAAGGCCGCAGTGGCATCCTCCAAGAGGAACGTCCAGTAGCCGTGGTCGCTGGCGTCAAGTGCCGAGATGTGGACGCAAGCGTCGCTTGCGACACCTCCGACGAGGAGCTGCTCGACCCCCATGTTTCGCAGGACACTATCGAGCCCCGTCGAGGTGAAGGCGCTTCGAGTGACCTTGTTGAGGACGATCTCACCGGGCTGCGGGCTCAGCTCCGGGACGATCTCGTGCCACTTCGATGAGCAGACCAGTCCGCCGTTGACGCTCGGCGACGGATCCCGTTCTTCCGCGAACCTGCTGCGCATGTAGGGAAGCAGCTCTCTCCTGCCGTCTCCTTGGGCACCCGTTGTGACATGCACAACGGGGTGCCGGGCGGCACGATATGCCTCGAGGACCTGCATGAGATTGGGGATCAAGGACTCCCGAATCGTGCGATAGAAGTCTTCGGCCAGGGTCGAGAAGTGGTGTCGAAAATAGACACCGAGCGGCCCAGTGGGATCGAGAAAGTATCTCTGCATGTCAATGATGACGAGGGCCGACCCGGACGGCGAGAATTGCACATCCGGAAATCTCACCGGATAGCCCGCATCATCCGAGACGTCAGGCTGAGGATCCACTATTCGCTGCCTTCCAGGCTCACATGTAATGTCGCGATATGGCGAGCACGCCGCAGGATCGCGTCGTCGACCATCTCGCCGTCGACGGACGACGCGCCGCCATTCGCCGTCTGCGTGAGCAAACGCTGAGCCCACTCCAGCTCCGCCGCATTCGGAGAATAGTGACTGTTGATCACGGCGACCTGGTCCGGATGAATGCTGAGCTTGCCGCTGAAACCGAGAGATCGCCCGCTGCGGCACTCCTCGGCCAACAGCGTCTCGTCCTTGATCTTCGTGACGACTCCGTCGACGGGAGCTGCGATACCGGCGGCCGCGGAGGCGAAGACGAGCGTGGAGCGTGCCCATTGAAGGCCGGGCCAGTTGTCGTGGCTGAGACCGACGTCCGCCGCGAGATCACCGTTTCCGAAGGCCACGCGCTTCACACCGGGAGTCGAGCAGATATCGACTGCTTCGAACACTCCTTGCGCCGACTCGATGATGGGGAGCAGGAGGTTGTCCGGTCGGAGGAGTCGTGCGACCGCTGCCGTCGATTGCGCCGTCGCCTTGGGCAACATGATGCCGACGCCGATCGCCTGGGCGAACGTCGCGATATCGTCGGCGTACGCATCGGTTCCCGGCGGATTGATACGCACCACTCCCCGCCCCCCGGATGCGATCCAGTCGGCGACGCATTGCCGGGCGGTCTCCTTGTCCTTCGCCGCCACGCCGTCCTCGAGATCGAGCACGATCTCGTCGGCTCCGCTGGCGGATGCCTTCTCGAAGCGGTCGGGGCGGGCTCCCGGGACGAAGAGCATCGACCTGGCGGTGACGGCGCTCACCGATCTGCCTTGCCTGTCGAGGCGGTCGTCAGACTCCGGTCCGGGTCGCCGAAAGCCCCCGCTGCCACAGCCTCTGCGATGTCACTCTCGCTCATCCCGAGATCGTGGAGCACATCCGGGCCGTGCTCCCCGCGCCGAGGTGCGCGCTGATACTCCTGCTCCGCAGTTCCGGCACGCACGGCGGAGCGCACGTGGCGAACGTCGCCGAGTCGGGGATGGTTTGTCGAGATGAGGAGGTCGCGAGCATGCGTGTGCGGATCGTCCAGCGCCTGTGGGACGTCGTGGACCGGACCGCTCGGGACGCCCGCCTCACGGAGGATCCGAATCCAGTGCTCGGTGGTCTGGGCCCGCAACACCTCGTCCAGGATCCCCTGCAGAGCCTCCCGGTGCGCGAACCGCTTCTCGAACGACTCGAAGCGTGGGTCAGTCGCAAGCCCCGGTCTGCCGATCGCGATGGCGAGGCGCTGCCAGAACTTCTCCTTCGCACATCCCGCAACGATCCAACCGTCGCGGGTGGGGAAGAGTTGGAAGGGCACCAGGGAGGGGTGCGCCGACCGTGCCATCCGCTGTGGGTCGTACCCCGCTGACAGGTGCCAGGTCGCAAGGTAGGAGAGCATGCTCATCGAGGTGTCGTAGAGGCTCACGTCACAGTCCATGCCCCGACCGTCCCTCCTGGCTGCGTGCACGGCCGCCAGGAGCGAGAGGGCCGCCACCAGACCGCCCGACAAGTCGACCAGGGAGAGACCCGATTTCGTCGGCGGACCGTCGGGTTCACCCGTGAGCGACATCCATCCGGCAAGTCCCTGCAGGACGTAGTCGTAGCCGGGCTCGGCGTGACGTGGCCCGGACATGCCGAAGCCGCTCAGCGAGCAGCACACGATTGCGGGGTTGATGTGGGCAAGCTGGTCGTAGGTGATGCCCAGCTTCTTCGGAACGTCACCACGCAGGTTGAAGTACACGGCATCGGCGTCGGCCACCAACCGCTCGAAGATCGCGCGCCCGGCTTCAGCCTTGATATCCAAGCTGACGCTGCGTTTCCCTCTGTTCAGGGACTCGAAGAAGAGGGAGTCCTCGCCTTCGGCGAAAGGCGGTACATAGCGGCCGACGTCTCCGCCGTCGTTCGGATTCTCGATCTTGATGACGTCGGCTCCGAGATCTGCCAGCTGCAGCGACCCGAACGGCCCCGCTCCATACTGCTCGACCGCGAGGATACGAACATCTGCCAAGGGCATCATCATGCGGTGGCCCCAGCGGCAGGCTCCGAGGCGAACGGCTCGAGTGGCTCCGGGAACGAGGTGACCGTCGCGGCGGCGCGCTTCTTCACCATGAACGTGCGAACGTAGGACAGCACCTCCGCGCCGGTCTGCTTCAGGCCACGGGTACGGACCGTGACGATCCCGGCGTGCGGTCGGCTGTTCGACTCGCGCACGTCCAGCACGATCGACTCCGACCAGATCGTGTCGCCGGCGAACACCGGGTTCTTCAGCTTGATGCCGTCCCAACCCAGGTTGGCGATCGCCTGATAGGAGGTGTCGATCACGCTCTGACCTGCCACCACCGCCAGCGTCAGCGTGGAGTTGACCAGGGATCGACCGAAGTCGGAGGCTTCCCCCACCACCTGGTTGAAGTGCATCTCCGCGGTGTTCTGAGTCAACAAGGTGAACCAGGTGTTGTCGGTCTGCGTGATGGTGCGGCCGAGGGGGTGGCGATAGTGGTCCCCGACCTCGAAGTCCTCGAAGAATCGTCCCTGCCAGCCAGCCTTTGTCTGCACAGTCCACTGTCCTTTCCTATGAGCATGTCTCGGTGGTGATGGTGGTCTCTAGTCGGTGGTCGCGGCGGGTGACGCGGCACCGTCGGCTGCCGCGGGCTCGGGCATCGAGCTCGTTCGCGCGGCTGGAGAAGTTGCGCGACGCGACCGTTGGAGTCGCGCATTGGGGATGGGTACCGAGCTGAGGAGCTTCTGGGTGTACGGGTCACGGGGTCGCTCGTACACCTCCCGCGCCGGGCCCTGTTCGACGAACCTTCCCCGGTGGATGACTGCGATCCGGTGCGACACGTTCCGCACCACGGGCAGGTCGTGAGCGATGAAGAGATACGCCATGTTGAAGTCGCGCTGCAGCTCACGCAACAGGTTGAGCACCTGCGCCTGGACCGAGACGTCGAGAGCGCTCACCGCTTCATCACAGACAACGAGCCGGGGCTGGGTCATCAGAGCGCGTGCGATCGCGATGCGCTGGCGCTGCCCCCCGCTGAAGGCCGCCGGATACCGCCGCGCCGCATCCGCCGGCAGGCCCACTCGCTCGAGCATCTCCGCGATGCGCTCCCGGCTCAAGGCCGTCCCCGCCCCTTCGCCGCCCGCGCGCAGCATCTCCGCCAGCGACTGCCCGATGGTTCTTGTGGGGTTCAGTGAGCTGTAGGGATCCTGGAAGACGACTTGAAGGTCGCGGGTCAGAAGGCCACGCCTCCTGGCGGGCACCGAGGTCAGATCTCGCCCCAGGAAGCTCACCCGTCCTGCGGACACCGGCGTCAAGCCGAGGACCGCGCGCGCGATCGTGGACTTGCCGGAGCCCGACTCCCCCACCAGCCCAAGGGTCTCACCGGGCTGGAGGTCGAAGCTCACTCCGCGCACCGCCGGGGTTGCCTGGCGACCACGGCCGTAGTTGACCTCGAGGTCGCGGACGGAGAGGAGGGGGTCGACGGTGGGCAGGATAGGAGCGTCTGTCGTCATGCCGGGGCCTCCTCGAAGATGTCCGTGCGAATGCACCGCGCCTCGCGATGGTCGGTCAGGTGCAGGAGCGGAACCGTGCGGTCGGTGCACGCCGCGATGCTGAAGTCGCATCGGTCGCTGAAGTGACAGCCGGCCGGCCAGTCCTCGGGACGGGGCACCACACCACGGATGAAGGGCAGGCGTTCGGCGTCCGGGTCGTGGTGCGGGTCCGAGGCGATCAATCCGCGCGTGTAGGGATGGCACGGCGATTCGAAGATGTCGTCGACGTCCGCCCTCTCGACGACCTCACCGGCGTACATCACGACGACGCGGTCGGCGATGTCCGCCACGACCCCCCAGTCATGGGTCACCAGCAGGAGCGCCATCCCACGCTGCTCCTGGAGCCGTCGCAGAAGCGCGAGGATCTCCGCCTGGAGCGTGACGTCGAGAGCCGTCGTCGGCTCGTCGGCGATGAGCACGTCCGGGTCGCCCGCGAGTGCTCGAGCGATGGACACTCTCTGCGCCATGCCACCGGACAGTTCGTGCGGGTACCGGCGGGCGACGGCCTCGGGATCGGACAATCCGACCTCGCCCAACAGGTCGACCGCCCTACGCCAGGCCTCAGTCCGAGAGGTCCCTTGGTGTCGCCGCACTCCTTCGGCGATCTGCCAACCGACTCGGAAGACGGGCGTGAGGCTGACCATGGGCTCCTGCGAGACCCAGGCGATAGCCTTTCCGCGAAGCGCATGGCGCTGCTTGCGCGACAAGGCCGCAAGGTCCCGGCCACGGTAGACGACGGCGCCGTGAGTCACCTCTCCGCCCGACGGGAGCAGCCCGACGATGGACCGCGCCGTCATGGTCTTGCCACAACCGGACTCGCCGACAAGCGCAACCACCTCTCCCTCGTCGAGGGAGAACGACACGTCGTGCAGGACCCGGACGGGTACGCCCTCGCGCGGCAGCGTCACTGCCAGCGACCGCACGGACAGCAGGGCGGAGCCTTCCGTCTCCTCGGTGCTCCGAGCAGACGAGCCGAGGTCTCCGCGCTGCTTGGGCATCAGCTGCGGCGCGGGTGACCACGCCGCGGACGAGGTGTCCCTGATCACGTCGCCCAGCAGGCCGAAGACGAGGATGGTAACCGTGACCGTCAGGCCTGGCGGGATGACGAGCCATGCGTTGGTCTGCAGGACCCGGAGTCCGTCCGCGATCATTCCGCCCCAGCTGGGCTGCGGGTTGGGAACCACCAGCTCGAGGAACGCCAATGCGGTCTGCACGATGAGCGCGACGCCGCACACGAGCGAAGCCTGGACGATGATCGGCCCCAGGATCCTCGGAAGGACGTGCCTGCTCAGGATGTAAGGGGCCGACAGACCGGCGGCCTTGGCCGCATCGATGTACAGCTCCTCACGTACGACCAGCGTTGCCGAGCGCACGACGCGGATGAGGGTCGGCGAGAGCAGGAGGCCCAGCGTGATCATCGCGGCGACCATGTTGTGGGGGAAGATGGTCAGGACGACGAAGACGATGATGATGGTGGGCATGGCGAAGGCGAGGTCGGCGATCCAGCCGACCACGCGATCCACACCCCCCCTGGTGTAGCCGGCCAGGAGGCCGAGCGGAACGCCGATCGCCAACGCGCAGGAGACGGCGATGACCAGGCCCACCAAGGTGACGCGGGTGCCGACCAGCAGCTTGTCCAGCACGTCCCGTCCGAGGGTGTCGGTTCCGAGGGGATGGCTGGAGCTGGGCGGTGCGTTGGTGATCCGAAGGTCACCGGCCTGCTGCATGGCCACATCGGGGAGAAGGATCGGCGCGAGGACCGCGATGACCGTCAGCACGAGGATGTAGGTCAGGCACAGGGCACCCGCTGGGCGGCGCAATGCCGCGATCATGCTGCCCTCACCCGTGGATTGAGCCAGGCATAGACGATGTCGACCAGAAGGTTCACCGCTACCACCATGAACGCGTAGTAGAGGACGATCCCTTGGATCATGGGAACGTCGCCGCGGCTGGTCGCGTTGGAGGCCAACGTCCCCAGTCCGGGCAGGGAGAAGACGTTCTCCACGACCACCGTCCCGCCGAGGAGGGTCAGCGCCTGAAGACCCAGGATCGTGGTGATGCGGAGCGAGGCCACCTTGAGCACGTGCCGGAACAGGATCGAGCCGATGCTCACGCCGTTGGCGAGCGCGACACTGACGAACGGCTGGGCCAACGCGTCGAGGAACGCATCTCTCGACTGCTTGGCGAGCGCAGCGATGCCGCCGAAAGCGAGGGCCGCCACAGGCAGGACCAGAGATTTCGCCCACTCGCCCGAGTCGAGGCCGAGTGGCACGTAGCCCGTCGCGGGAAGCCACCCGAGTTGAACCGCGAAGAGGACGATCAGCTGCGCACCCAGCCAGAAGGATGGAACGGCGAACCCGATCAGAGCGAACATGTCGATCGCTCGCCCGAAGACACCCCGACGCACCGCGCTGGCCATCCCCAGAGCCACACCGACGACCAGGCTGACGATCAGCGCCCCCACCATCAAGGAGAGCGTCACGGGGAGCCGCTGAGTGATGGCGTGCGACACGGATTCCCCGTTGTAGAGGGACGTCCCGACGTCGCCGTGCAGTACTCCGGTCAGCCAACCCCAGTACTGCTCATGGAGTGGCAGGTTGAGGCCCAGCTGCTCGCGCAGCTCGTCGTATGCCGCAGGCGTCGCGTCGGGGCCTAGGATCGCTTGGGCGACGTCGCCCGGAGCGAGCGCGATGAGCACGAAGGTCAGTGCGGTGACCGCCAGCAGGAGCGGGATCGCGCCCAGCAGCCGCGTGACGATGATGCCGATCGGATTTCCCACGATGCGCCGACCTGACCGTCCGGGGCGCCGATCGGCGGCATCGGGGACCTGCGCCGCACCGCGTTTCGTGTCGGTTGCGGTGCTCACCTCGGCGACCACTCGGTGGCCCAGCTGTACTCCGGCCGCCCCTCGGTCAACTCCACACCCGCGACTCCGTCGGAGACGTAGTAGAAGACTCTCAGCGCGTTGAAGACCGGCACGAAGACGGCTTCGGTGACCGTGCGCTGACTCAGCTCATTCCACACCTGGGCATCGTTGGTGCGGGAGGCGCGCTCGAAGATGGCGGTCATCGTGGCGTCGGTGGCCCCGAACGGGTTGAGCCCGCCGGTGGGCGCGAGCGCCATCCTGTACCCAGCACCCATCGGGCCGGTGGGCACCGAGTAGAAGACGATCGGATACTGCTTGGTCGACCGCTTCTCCGCATACTCGGCAGCCGTCGGCGCGGTCGTGATCTTGGCATTGACGCCCACCTTCGACCAGTACGACGCGATCGCTTGGGCAAGCGGCGTGCCGCTCACGCCGTATCCGCCATACGTCAGGACCTCGACGGTGAAGCCATCTCCGTATCCCGCCTGCGCAAGGAGGCTCTTCGCACGCTCGACGTCATAGCCGTAGTGGTCGCGCAGTGAGGATTCGACGTCGGTGGCGAACAGCTGCGACGTGGGCTCGCCGTTCTCGCCGACCAGTCCCTCGGTGATGGCTTCCCTGTCGATCGCATAGTTCAAGGCCTGACGGACCCGAACATCTCCAACGGGTCCGTCGCCGGCTCGATCGGCGAAGATGAGGCCGCCGGTTCCGGTCGGCAGGCCCACCACCTCGAGCCCGCTCTTCTCCGCCGCGGCCACCGTCGTGAGGTCTCCCCAGGCAACGTCGATCTGACCGGTGCTCTGTGCCTGGAGCCGGGCGTTCGCATCCGGGATGATGTCGACGACGACCCGGTCCCACTTCACGGCATCCGGCTTGTCGTAGTGCGGATTCGGCACCAGGACGTACTTCTTGTCGCTGATCGACTGGTCAGGGTCGAGCATGTAGGGGCCTGCCCCGACGGTTTCGGTCCGCAGAACATCGGGACTGGCCACCGCCTTCGGCGAGGAGACGGCTCCCCAGTTGGCGCTCTCCGAGAGCAGATAGGGGATGAGAGGGTTGGACTCGGCCAGCGTGAGCCGCACCGTGAGGGCATCGACGGCCTCGACGGCGTCGATGGTCCCCATCAACGCGGTGAACGCTCCAGCACCCTTCGAGAAGTACTCCAACCAGGTGCTCACCGCCTCGGCGTCGACCGGCGACCCGTCCGAGAACGTCGCGCCCTCACGCAGGGTGAGCTCGAACACCTTGTAGGCCTCGTCCACATACCGCCACGACGAGGCCAGGCCCGGCTGGATCGACCCGTCGGCGGCCTGGTGGAGCAGGAACTCGTTGGTCAGCGGCCGGATGTTGCCGAAGGTCACGCTGTCCTTCGACGGGTCGAGACTGACCGGCCCACTCGGAAGACCGATCGTCAGGACCTTGTCGCTGCCGCCGGCGTCATCGGCCGAGCCGCAGGCCACGGCCGTGCCGCACAGCACGAGACTCAGGACGGCAGCGCTGAGCCGGCGGAGCCGGCGCTGTGTCCGGCGCGCGTTCCCACGCCTTTGGCGGTGATCGATCCCTACGTTCATCGGGCCTCCTCGGTGTCGGCGCCTACGGGTGGCGCCAGCCGGGGAGAATCTAACCTCGGAGGTTAGATGTGTCAACGGTCACTACGTGTCGCGCGTCGCGCGCTTGTCGATCGTGCTGTACAACCGCCGGAGGCTGCGCAGATGCGCCCGGGTGGCCTCACGTGCTGCAAGGGGGTCGCGCGCCTCGATGGCCTGGGCGATCTCCCGGTGTTCGTCGTTGACCCACTGGTGCGTCTCGGAGGACAGGGACTCTCGATCCATGCGGCGGTGGAGGACTTCGAAGACCGGCTCCGCAATGACCTCAATCACCGGATTGTGGGTCGCGCGAAGCAGGACACCGTGAAATGCCCGGTTGTGCTCGTACGTGCCATCGGGGGCCACCGGGCTGGTGTCGTCGAGGCATCGCTGCAGCTCGGCGAGCTCCTCGTCGGTTCGTCTCATCGCGGCGATCTCCGCAGCAGGGACCTCCAGCATCTCGCGTGCTTCGATGAGCTTCTCCAGCGGAATCGCCTCCGACTCAGCGAGAAGCCCCAACCCGACGCCGAGCTGGGCTCCCAGCTGATCGGTCGACGGATGGGCCACGAACGTTCCCCCCGACGTGCCGCGCTTGGAGGTCACGAATCCTTGACTCGCCAACACGCGAAGCGCCTCCCGGGCGGTGTTCCGGCTGACCTGGTAGGCGTCCGAGAGCTCGGGCTCGGCCGGC
Source organism: Nocardioides carbamazepini (assembly GCF_024614185.1). Lineage (GTDB taxonomy): Bacteria > Actinomycetota > Actinomycetes > Propionibacteriales > Nocardioidaceae > Nocardioides > Nocardioides carbamazepini. The sequence continues at coordinate 711,708 of NZ_JAHTLF010000025.1, read as the reverse complement.
AGGCGGTCGTTCGGCTTCAACACCCCGGCCACGATCTGTTGGCGCAGGAACTCCGCAAGGCGTCCGTAGGCCGTACCGTCACCCGAGTTGACCTGTCCAGGGGAACTCGCCATTCGACTCTCCTCCACCACGTTGCCTGCTCCTCGCCGCGCGCGCCCGCGCCGGCTTTGCTCCGAGGATAGGGCACCGCGCCCCAGGCCGCCCGTCTCCAGCGTGCCGGGTCCAGCAGCGGCTGGAGCGGCGAGACCTGCATCCCACTGAAACGAACCGCGTACCGAGTCCCGGCGGAAGTCTGGACCGTCGACCGTGACCGTCACAAACGACGAGCTCGCCGACCCGCCTCGAATCCGGCAATTCCTCACGGCTGCGGAGCCGAGCGGAATGCCCGGCCTTCCGGCGAGGCGTACGCTCACCAGCAGTCGAGAGAGGGAGTGTCAGTGAGCACTGCGAACCATCTGCTGGAGGCCCTGGAGCCGGTCGTCGCGGAGAACCTCGACCGCCACCTGGGGCTGGCGCAGGAGTGGCACCCGCACGACTACATCCCGTGGAGCGAGGGCCGCGACTTCGCGTTCCTGGGCGGCGAGGACTGGGCTCCCGAGCAGTCCCGGCTCTCCGAGACCGCCAAGGCGGCGATGATCACCAACCTGCTGACCGAGGACAACCTGCCGTCGTACCACCGCGAGATCGCGACGCGGTTCGGTCGCGACGGCGCCTGGGGCACCTGGGTCGGGCGCTGGACCGCCGAGGAGAACCGGCACGGCATCGCCATGCGCGACTACCTCGTGGTGACCCGCGGCGTGGACCCGGTCGAGCTCGAGCGCGCCCGGATGGACTACATGACGTCCGGCTACGACTCCGGCGACAAGACGCCGCTGGAGGCGGTGACGTACGTATCCTTCCAGGAGCTCGCCACCCGCGTCTCGCACCGCAACACCGGCAAGGTCACCAACGACCCCGTCGCGGACCGGATGCTCGCCAGGATCTCCAAGGACGAGAACCTGCACATGGTCTTCTACCGCAACATCGTGGCCGCGGCCTTGGAGATCGCACCCGACGAGACCATGCGCGCGATCGCCGACGAGGTCATCGGCTTCGAGATGCCCGGCGCGACGATGGCCGGCTTCCGGCGCAACTCGATGATCATCGCCAAGGCGGGCATCTACGACCTGAGGCTGCACCACGACGACGTGATCATGCCGATCCTGCGGCACTGGGACATCTTCGAGCGCACCAACCTCGGCGCCGTCGGCGAGCAGGCCCGCGACGACCTCGCTGCCTTCCTCGAGGGCCTCGACACGCAGGCGGCCAGCTTCGTGGAGCGCCGGGCCGAGAACCGCGCCCGCGCCGCGGCCCGGTCCGACAGCGACCTGACACTCGATATCGCCACCTGACCCGGCGAGCCGGCTGCCCCGGCCGCTACGGCTGAGCCGTCCCGAGCGGCGTCAGCGGACCGAGCCGGCCGTGGCGGCGGCGAGCGCCTCACCGCACGCTGCCGCCACCGCGATCGCGAGGTCGGCAGGGGTCTCCGCGTCGGCCTCGGGCACCAGCACGTGGACGGCGCCGCTCGCCTGCATGTCGATGGCTCGCACGCCCTGCCGCCGCGCCATGTCGGCGGCGTGGGACACGTCCCCGTGGACGATCACGCTCGCACCCTCCGGCGGGAGCGGCGAGAGCCACGAGCGCTCGGCGGCCACGACGGTGCGGGCGGGCAACAGGGCCAGCGCTCCTCCGCCGCATCCCTGGCCGAGCAGCACCGACACGGTCGGGACCGACAGGGTGGTCAGCGCCGCGATGCAGCGGGCGATCTCGCCCGCCATCGCGCCCTCCTCGGCGCGCTGCGACAGCTCCGCGCCAGGGGTGTCGACGACCGTCACCAGCGGCAGGCGCAGCTCCTCGGCCAGCCTCATCCCCCGCCGGGCCTGCCGGAGGGCCGACGGCCCGAGCAGGTTCTGCCCGTCCTGTCGCGACCGGTCCTGGCCGACGACGACGCACGGCTGCCCGTCGAGTCGGGTCAAGGCGATGAGCACCGACTCGTCCCGCTCTCCCCCGTCGGTGCCGTTGAGACGGAGGGTGCCCGAGCCACCGTGCCGCAGCAGGTCACGCACGCCGGCGCGACCCTCGGCCCGGGTGCTGGTGATGCACTCCCAGGCGTCGCGGTCGGTGACGTCCCCGAGCCGACGCGGCAGGCTCGGCGGCACGGGCGGGTCGACCAGTACGCCGAGGGCCCGGTCGACCAGCTCCGGGAGGTCCGCGACCGGGACCACGGCGTCGATCACACCGTGGGCAGCGAGGTTCTCCGCCGTCTGGACCCCCGCCGGGAAGGGCGAGCCGTGGAGCGCCTCGTACACCTTCGGTCCGAGGAAGCCGACCAGCGCCCCCGGCTCCGCCACGGTCACGTGGGCGAGCGATCCCCAGGACGCGAACACGCCGCCGGTCGTCGGGTGGCGCAGGTAGACGAGGTAGGGCAGGCCCGCCGCACGGTGCTCCATGAGGGCGCGTGAGATCTCCACCATCTGCAGGAAGGCTGGCGTGCCCTCCTGCATCCGGGTCCCGCCCGACGCGGTCGCCGCGAGCAGCGGCAGCCCCTCGGCCGTCGCGCGGCGTACGGCGGCCACGATCCGTGCGGCTGCCGCGCGGCCGATCGAGCCGGCGAGGAAGCGGAACTCGTTGACGACGACCGCCACCGGCCTGCCCCGGACCAGGCCGCGCCCGGTGATGACCGACTCGTCGGTGCCGGCCTTCGCCGCCGCCGCCTCGAGCTCCGCGCGGTAGTCCGGTGCGACGCCGGACAGGTCGATCGGCCGGTCCCACGACACCTGCGTGCCGGCGTCCAGCACCAGGTCGATCAGCTCACGCGCGCCCAGCCGACCACTCACGACTCCTCCCCCACCCAGGCGCGCACTGTGGCGCCGTGCTGGTCGAGGGTCGGGGGTGCCCGGTGCCCGTCGGGCGTCCGCTCGACGCCGTCGGCCGCGAAGAAGCGCAGCGGCGGTCCGGGCAGGGTCAGCCTTCCGAGCGTGGCGTGCTCGACATCGAGCAGCAGACCCTGGCTCGCCGTCTGGTCCCAGGCGTAGACCTCGTCGAGGGTGCGGACCTTCCCCGCGGGTACGCCGGCCTCGGCCAGCTTGGCGAGCAGCGGTTCGGCCTCCCAGGCCGCGAACACCTTCTCCACCAGGGCGATCGTCTCCTCGCGGCGGGCGACCCGCTCCGCGTTGGTGGCGAAGCCCTCCAGCGCGGTGTCGATGCCGAAGGCGTCACCCAGGCGCGCCCAGAGCGGCTCCGAGCCGACCGCGATCTGCACCGCGCCGTCGGCGCAGCGGAACAGGCCGTAGGGGGAGATCGACGGATGGTGGTTGCCCTGCGCGCGGCCGACCTCTCCGGCCACCGTCCACCGCGTGCCCTGGAAGGCATGGACACCCACCGCCGCGGACAGCAGCGAGGTGCGCACGATCTGCCCGACGCCGGTGCGCTGGCGCTCGTGGAGCGCCGCCAGCACGCCGTAGGCGCCGTACATGCCGGCCAGGAGGTCGGCGATCGGGGTGCCCATCCGCTGGGGGTCGTCGGGACCGGAGCCCGTGAGGGACATCAGTCCCGCCTCCCCCTGCGCGATCTGGTCGTAGCCGGCGCGACCTCCTTCCGGCCCGTCGTGGCCGAACCCGGTGATCGACAGCGCGACCAGACGCGGGTTGCGCTCCAGCAGCGTGTCGAGTCCCAGGCCGAGGCGCTCGAGCACACCGGTCCGGAAGTTCTCGACCAGCACGTCGGCGCGGTCGATCAGCTCCAGGAGGACCGCGCGGTCGGCGTCGTCCTTGAGGTCCAGGGCGATGGACTCCTTGTTGCGGTTGGCGGAGAGGAAGTACGTCGACTCCCGCTCCCCTCCCCCGTCGGGCTCGACGAACGGCGGCCCCCAGCCCCGGGTGTCGTCGCCGCGGCCCGGCGCCTCCACCTTCACCACGCGAGCACCGAGGTCGCCCAGCATCATCGTCGCGTGCGGCCCGGCCAGCGCCCGGGACAGGTCCACCACCAGCACTCCGGACAACGGCCCCGCCGGGCCGGGTCCGTCGTCGACCTTCGTTCCTTCGACCTGCCCAGGTCCCATGAGACTCCCACCTTCGCGCGTTGGCTCAGTGGCCTAGCCAATAGGACGCTGTGAGCGCTGTCAATAGCATGCAGACATGGCACCCGACCGCACCCGCGTCCCGAAGGTGACCCGGACCCGGCTCTACGAGCAGGTCGCCGAGCAGATCACCTCATGGATCACCGACACCGGTCTGACCGTGGGCGACCGGCTGCCCCCGGAGCGCGAGCTGGCCCAGCAGCTGGGCGTCAGCCGCGCCACGCTGGGTCAGGCCCTCGTGGCGCTGGAGGTGATCGGCGTCGTCACCGTGCGCCGCAACGACGGGACCGTGATCAGCCGGACGGCGGCGGGCACCATCGCCCAGGCCATCCGCGCGCACGCCGACCGGCTGCCCGAGATCCTCGAGACCCGCGACGCCCTCGAGACCAAGATCGCCTCACTGGCCGCGCAACGTCACACCGAGGAGGACCTGCGCGAGATCGAGGCCGCGCTCGCCGCCATGGAGGCCGAGATCACCGCCGGCGGCCGTGGGATCGACGGCGACGAGAGGTTCCACGCCGCGGTCACCGCGGCCAGCCACTCCGCGCTGCTGGCCCGGCTGATGGCCGAGATCGCGACGCTCATCCGCGAGACCCGGATCGAGTCGCTCTCCCAGCCCGACCGACCGCAAGCCTCGCTCGCCGGCCATCGGGCGATCGCTGCCGCCATCGCGGCCGGCGACCCCACGGCCGCGGCTCGTGCGATGCAGGACCACATCGGCCTGGTGAGCGAGGTGGCGCTGATCGGCGGCGAGGCCTGAGTCAGGTCGGCAAGCGCGGGATGGGCAGCTCTCGCAGCGGACGACCCCCGTCGATGAACAGCCGCGCCGACGGCTTCGTCGCGCGCGCGATCCTGGCGAGTGCTCGTTCTCCGAGCTCCGGGTGCCGACCGTCCAGCGCTCCGACCCGGACGGCGAACACCAGGTCGAAGGGCTCGTCGTCCGCTCCGAGCTCGAAGTCCTCGACGGCACAGGCCCGGGCGCGGAGCCTCCCACTGGCCAGCTCGTCGGTGGACCCGCGGACGAGCTGACCGATCGCCGCGGCCGAGCGGTCGATCGCGAGGACGTGGCCCGACCGGAGCCGGCGCGCGACCTCGCGGGCGGCCACCCCCGGCCCGCAGCCCACCTCGAGGACGCGCAGGTGTGGTTCGAGAGGCAGCGCGTCCACGACGGCCGCGAGCCTTGCCGATGCGGAACGGGTCATCGGTCGATGATCGCCCGGCCGGGCACACCCCCGCATGACCGATCTTGCCGAGGTGCGGGCGTCCTCACGCCACGCGGTACGGCGGCTCCGCCTCACGACCCTGGAACGCCAGGATCGCCGGATTGACCACCCTGCCGTCACGGATCTCGATCGCCCGGCTCAACGTCTCGTCCGCGTCCCATGCGGAGCCACCCTCGAGCACCCGCCGCAGGAAGGGGATCAGCGCGTTGCTGTTCTCCCAGGTCGCCGAGTTCCACAGGTACGACGGCGAGTGGTCGACCCCGTAGTAGAGGACGTTCTCCCCCACCACGAACGTCGGCTCGTCGAAGCTCGTCGGGCGGGCGAAGCTGAAGCCCATGCCCAGGTCGCACGACACGTCGACGATCAGGCTGCCCGGGCGGAACGCGCCCAACTCCTCGTCGCGCAGGTAGACGAGCGGAGCCGCGGTGTCCTGCAGGGTGCAGTTGACGACGATGTCGTTCTCCGCCAGGTACGCCGGCAACGGCTCACGGCCACGCTCGGTGATCACGTGACTGCCGGGTCCGCCGTCCTGGTCGTGCTCGAACTGCCGGATCCGCACCGAGTGGATCGGCGATCCCACCGCGGCGACGCCGCGGTTGGTCAGCACCGCGACCTCATGCACACCGTGGGCGTTGAGGGCGGTGACGGCACCGCGCGCCGTCGCGCCGAACCCGATGACCACCGCGCTCAGCCGGCGGCCGTAGTCGCCGGTCAGACCCGCGAGCTGGAGTGCGTGGAGCACCGAGCAGTACCCGGCGAGCTCGTTGTTCTTGTGGAACACGTGCAGCCCGACCGCGCCGTCCCGCGTCCAGTGGTTCATCGCCTCGAACGCGATCAGGGTCAGGCGACGGTCGATCGCGACCTGGGTGAGCTCGGTGTCCTGGACGCAGTGCGGCCAGCCCCACAGCACCTGCCCCGGGCCCATCGCGGCCACATCCGCGAGCTGTGGCTTGGGCAGCAGCACGACACCGGAGTCCGCCAGCAGCTCAGCACGTGACGCGAACCCGGCGACGTGCGCGCGGAGGGACGCGTCATCGACGCCGAACCGCGCGCCGTACCCGTGCTCGAGGGTGATCCGCGCCCGCAGGTCGGCGTCGAGGGCGGGGATGTGGTCCGGGTGGATCGGGAGGCGGTGCTCGTTCTCCTTGGCCGAGGAGCCGATGACACCCAGCCCCAGCAACGTCATTTCTTCTTGCCCGGATGGATCTTGTCGGAGAAGGTCTCCTCGGTCGCCTTGCCGCGCTTGTCGGCGCGCTTCTCCTTGATGGACTTGCCGGTCTTCTTGGACATGCTCTGGCGCGGCGACTTGTCGCTCATGGCGGATCTCTCTGAGAGGAAGCCTGGATGGCTCCGACCTTCGACAGTACGCGTCGCGCCGCGGTCCCACCGGCACTGGCCTGCAAGGACGGCCGGCCCACCGCCTGTCTAGGGCAGGCGGTCGACCAGTCGCCGGGCATCTCCGAGCCCCAGCGAGGTGCGCTCGCGCAGGAGCTTCACGGCGTGGGACGGCTTGCGCCGGTCCTTCAACGCCATGACCTCGGTCAGGGTCGCGTCGTCCGGGGGCGCGGCGCCGGCGAGCAGCCCCGTCGCCACCGATCGGGCGACGTCGAGCCGAGCCTGACTCCCACCGGGTTCGTGCGTCATCTGCCGAGCGTAGCGACCACTAGCTCCCGCCCCAGCGCGGCTCGCGCCGCTCGAAGAACGCCGCAACCCCCTCGACGACGTCCGCGGAGGCCAGCAGCCGCTCGTGCGCGGCGTGGCTGGCCGCCCAGCTCGCGGTCTCGTCGCCGTTGATCTCGTCGTGCGCCAGCGCGAGCGCCGCCCGCACGGCGAGCGGGGCGTTGCCGCTGATCGTGGCCGCCACCCCGAGGGCGATGTCGAGCGTCGTCCCGGGCTCGACGAGCCGGTTGACGAAGCCGAGCCGCTCGGCGCGGACCGCGTCGAGCGGCTCGCCGGTCAGCAACATCTCGCGGGCGACGTTGGCGGGCAGCACCCGCGGCGCGCGGAAGACGCCGCCGAAGTCGGGCATCAGGCCTCGCTTCACCTCGGGGAAGCCGAAGGTCGCCGTCCGTGAGGCGACGACGAGGTCGCAGCACAGCACCAGCTCCAGGCCACCGCCCAGCGCGTAGCCCTCGACCGCGGCGACGAGCGGCTTGGGCCGGCTGCGCGACATGATCCCGGCGATCCCTCCGCGCTCGGTCGGCTCTCCCGGACCCTCGGCGAGGTCGGCGCCGGCGCAGAACACCTCCGGCCCGCCGGTCAGTACGCCGCACCACAGGTCGTCGTCGTCCTCGAGCAGGTTGAGCGCCTCGTCGAGACCACGGGTCACCGCGCCGTTGATGGCGTTGCGCTTGGCCGGGCGGTCCAGACCGATGACGAGGGTGCGGTCGACGCGGATGGTCTGGACCGCGGGGCTGGCCGGTGCGTCGGGGGTCTCGCTCATGGACCACAATCTAGGGATGACCATGGAGATGTTCATCCACGACGAGATCCCGACCGCCGAGGTCGAGCGTCGCGAGAAGGCACTCTCCGCCCTCGCCGACTCCGTGCGCGATCTCGTGGACGCGACCGTCCGCAGCACCGTCGCCGACGACGAGCTGGCCGCCGTCCGGGCGGAGGTCGACGGACTCGTCGCCCGACTGCGGGCCGAGCAGCTGCCGGGACCTGCCGGCGTCCGCTACAACTCCGAGGGCCGCAGCTGGAACTGGGGCAACGCCGTCGTGGGCCGAGGCAACGCGCTCGCCCCGCCCGTCGACATCGTGCACGACGCCTTCGGCAGCGCGTACGCCGAGATGACGCTCGGGGCGGCGTACGAGGGACCGCCCGGGATGGTGCACGGCGGCGTCTCCGCGCTGATGCTCGACCAGATCATGGGCGAGACCGCGAGCGGCTTCAAGCGGCTCACGATGACCGGCACCCTCACCCTGCGCTACCGCCGACCGCTGCCTCTCGGGCCGGTCCGGATGGAGGCGCGGATCGCCGGCGAGGAGGGCCGCAAGATCACCGTCGAGGCCCGGATCGGCGTGCCGGGCGAGGACACCGCCGTCGAGGCGACCGGACTTTTCCTCATCCCGAAGTGGGCGCCGGTCGACGAGACCGAGCAGGGCTGGTCGCGCTCGGCGGAGGGCTGAGCCGGCCACTCAGGCCCGGGGCCGGTCGACGAGGTCGACCAGGCGCTGTGGTGCCTGCAGGCAGAAGGAGTCGGTGAGGAGCTCGCCGAGCTCCTGCCAGTCGGTGTCGTCGTCGATCAGCATCCCGACGACGTTGCCGCCCCAGTCCGCCTTGAAGTACGGCGCCCCGAGGTGCTGGAAGGCCATCACCTCCTCCGGCTCGGCGCGGAAGACGATGCGGAACAGCTGGTCCTCGCCACCGAAGACGTGTGCGACCGTGGCGGTCGTGCCGGCCACCCGCCAGCGCACCCCGACCCACGCGTCCTCCTCGCGGCACTCCGGCAGCCGGGCGAAGATCGCGCGCAGCCGTGCGACATGGGCACCAGGGACATCGGGACGGGTCGGGCGGGCCACGACAGGAATGTCCCACACGACGCCGACAGTGAGGACACCGACGGATGGCCGGCGGAAGGTCGTGAGGAAGGTCATGAGCAAGGTCATGAGGTTCGGCCCGCTCCGGATGGGTAGGACGGTCCCGGTGAGGCCCCACCAGAGGGCGGCCTCGATCCGATTGAGGAGACAACGAAGAGATGCGTACACGAATCCCCGGCCTGCTCCTGGCGGCGACCGTCGGACTCTCCGGCCTGCTGACCGCCTGCGGCAGCGATGACGCGGACAAGCCCGACAGCGAGGACAAGACCTCGCAGACCACCGAGACCGAGGACACCGACGCCGGCGACGCCCCCGAGAGCGACGCCCCCGAGGGCGACGACACGACCGAGGGCGACGAGGCTGACGGCGACAAGCCGTCCCGCGACGACGTCGTCGCCGGCTACGCCGAGGTCGTGAAGCAGACCGGCGAGCAGACCGGCATCGACATGCCGGAGGACATCGTCAACAAGGTCGTGACCTGCTTCATCGACGAGGTCTACGAGGACGCGTCGGCGAAGACCCTGCAGGCGCTGGCCGACGCCGACGCCACCGGCATCGACCCGGCCGACGCCGAGCTGTTCGTCAACGCGCAGACCACCTGCCAGAAGGCGGCGATGGGCTGAGCCCCGACACTCGTCGGTCAGCGGCGCCGGTCCACCAGGACCGGCGCCGCTGGTGCGTCCGGCGGGAGTGGGGTTGTGTCGGACCCCTGTTGTTGGGTTGGGGCATGGTCAGTGATCGGGTGGTGGCGGGTCTGGAGGACCTGTCGGCGGCGGGGGTTCTCGACTTTGTCGAGGCCCAGCATGCTGCGCGCCTGTCAGCTGAGCGGGAGATCTTGAGGGCGGCGTATCAGTGGGCGGTGCTCCATTCCCCGGACCGGCTCCCGCCCGGTGATCGTCGGGGCAGGTCGAGGGCTCGTCGTGTGGGTGGGGTCGGGACGCCGTTGATCACCGAGCACGCCGCAGCAGTGTTCGGTGCCCGGGTCCAGACCAGCCCCTATGGTGCGCGGCGGTTGATCGCCGACGCCGTCGATCTCCAGCTACGGCTCCCGCGGTTGTGGGCCGGCGTGGAGGCCGGCACGGTCCGGGTGGCGCATGCGCGTCACGTCGCCCAGGTGACCCGTGACCTGTCGGCTGAGGAGGCCGGGTGGGTCGATGGTGAGGTGGTCGAGGTCGCGGACGGTCGTCTGGCGTGGGCCCGGTTCGAGGCCCTGGTCGAGGGCAAGGTCGCGGCCGCGGCCCCCGAACTCGCCCGTCAGCGTGAGGACGCTGCGGCGCGGGAGCGGGGCGTGCGTGTCTCCCGGGTCAACAGGCACGGCATGAGCACCCTGATCATCAAGGCCGATGCCCTCACCATCGCCGGCATCGACGCCGCGGTGGCCACGGTCGCGGACAAGCTGACCGAGTCGATGCCCGACAGTGTCGTGAACGACCGCCGGGTCGCGGCCGCAGCACTCCTGCTGAACCCAGCGGCTCGTCCCGATCTGTCGGTGGGTCCGGTCAAGGTACGGGCCAAGGTCTACCTCCACCTCACACCCGACTCACCGGTCGCGCGTGTGGAGGGCCACGGGCCACTCACGATCGGCCGGGTCGTGCAGCTGCTGGACGCCACGGCCGCGAAGGTCCAGGTCACCCCGGTGCTCGACCTGGCTGGGATGGCACCGGTCGATGCCTACGAGATCCCCGCCCGCCTCCGCGAGGCCGTGCACCTGATCCACCCCGCCGACGTGTTCCCCTACGCGGCCAACACCACCCGCCGCATGGACCTCGACCACGCGATCCCCCACAGCCAGGGGGGCGCGACGAGTGTCGACAACCTCGGACCGTTGACCCGGACCCATCACCGGATCAAGACCCACACCGGGTGGGAAGCACGACATCCGTTCCCCGGGATCGTGATCTGGCGCGATCCCTACGGGGCCCACTACCTCATCGACCCGACCGGCACCAGACGCCTCACCCCCAGCAGCAGCGGGGAGACACCCACCCGGGTCGACATCATGGTCACCCAGCTGCTGCTCGACTACACAGCCGCCTGAGCGTCACCGGGCACAGCTGGTCGGCGATCGGCGGCGGCCTCGCGCGGTTCGGGCGCGACGGCTGGCAGGTCGGCTGCCGCGCCTTCCCCTGGGTCTACCTGGCCCGCGACACCGGTGAGGTCGCCGAGGCCGGCTGACAACCCTTTCGCGCATCCAGCCCGTCCTGCCTCATGGAGGTGGAGGAATGCGCGACGCTGTACCCGTGCTCGACGACGAGGCGACCGGTCGGCTGCCGTCGTTCGACGAGTACGTCGCCGCCCGCAGCCGCGCCCTGTGGCGCAGCGCGTGGCTGCTGACGGGCGACCGGCACCGGGCCGAGGACCTGGTCCAGACGGCGCTGCTGAAGTGCTGGCGGCGCTGGGACCGGATCACCGACGCCGAGGCGGTCGAGGCCTACGTGCGACGCACCATGGTGACGACGTACACCGACTGGTGGCGACGCCGCTGGAACGGCGAGCTGCCGACGTCCGAGCTGCCCGAGCCGGAGCCGCCGGCAGCGGCGGATCCGGGCCTGCGACACGACGTGCTGGCGGCGCTCACCCGGCTCCCCCGGGGGCAGCGAGCGGTCGTCGTCCTGCGGTACTTCGACGACCTGACCGAGGCGCAGACCGCCGCCGCGCTCGGGATCGGGATCGGCACGGTCAAGAGCCAGACATCCCGCGCCCTGCGCAGCCTCCGCGAGTCCGGACTGCTGGAGGAGAGCGATGAGTGAGCGACTGCGCGACCTGCTGGAGCAGGCCGTCCCCGACGATGCCCCGACCTTCGAGCCGCACGCACTGGCCGCGACCGCGCGACGGCGACGCGACCGGGGCCGCGCCATGGGTGCCGGTCTCGCCGCCGTCATCCTGGTCGGCGCCGCGACCGCCGCAGTGGTCGGCACCCGTGGCGACGACCGCGACCAGGTGGCGCAGGAGCCCACCTCGGCTCCGTACGACGTCCCGCCCTGCCCGGCCCGGCTGCCGGATCCGGCCACCGAGGACGCCACCTACCCCGGTACGTTCGACGGGCTCGTCGGTCTGCGGCTGTGTCCCGACCCCGCCGCGCCCGAGACGCCGGACGCCCTGACCGAGGTCGATGACCTCACCGGGCGGCTGGCGGCACTCGACGAGTTCGACCCGGCCCGCTGCGCCGCGATCAGCGTGATTCCGAGCCGGCAGTCGCTGCTGTTCGTCTACGACGACGGGACGTCGGTGCTGACGCCGGCGAGTCCGTGCGTCCCGTCCGGTGCCGTCGGCCTCATGGTCGATGGCGGTGACCTGGTGTCGATGTACCTCGACGCCCTCGCCGACCAACGCGACCACCTCGCCTACTCCCGGCCCTACGACGGCGCGTTCGACTGCGCCGCGACGCCCGCGCCCAGTCCGGCCGGGCCCGGGCGCGAGCGGATCGTCTCGGGCGCGGTGTGCCGCGGCTACGGCGAGAGCCCGGCCGAGCCGCTGTCCGAGGACCAGCTGCGGCGGGTGGCCGACGCATGGGACGCGCCCGGACCGCTGGTGCTGGGCAAGTGCTCGCCCCCCGAGCCGGTCCGGCTGCTGCTCGGCACCGACCGCGGTGACGTGGTCGAGGTGCAGGACGGCTGCGTCGCGCTCACCTGGCCCGGGCGCGACGAGGACGGGGGCGCCTCGCTCCCGGTCTCGATGGCCGAGCTGGGGCTCACGCCCTGAGCTCGCCCACGTCCTCCCGCTCCCCCTGGAAGTAGCTGTCGAGCAGCCACTGCGCCCGGCGGCTCCCCCACCGGGCGAGCCGGTCGCGGCCGCCGGGAAGGTGCTTGACGACGCGGTAGCGCAGCGTGTTGAGCGCGACGAGGTAGCCGTGCGCCCACGGCGGGCGCAGCGGGAGGTCGAACTCCCGCATGCTCTCGGGGCCGAGGAAGACGGTGAGCATGGAGAGCAGCCGCTCGCGCTCGTAGCGGGCCCGCAGGGGCTGGAGCGCCGCCGGCCAGCCCGGGTAGTGGCGCAGCGCCTGGGCCTCGACCACGGCCCGGGCGAGCTGCGGGCCGGCCTCGGTGATCGGCCCCTGCGCGAGCAGCACGTGGTAGTCGATGCGGTGGCGCTCCCACTCGTCGTCGACGAGGAAGTCGGCGTGCACCCCCATCAACCAGCCGACGTACTTCCACAGGTGCATGAGCGCCTGCGACTCGGAGCGGGAGACGGGGACACCGAGGGCACGCGAGCCGATGATGAGGACCCCGTCGAAGAGCCCGAGCGTGGAGGCCTGGTCGGCCTGGTTGATCGGGAGACCCCAGGTCGGGGTGTCCCATGTGTCCTCGAAGGCGTGGTTGACCAGGGCGTGCATGAGCCGCACGTGGACGGTCAGCCGCCAGCCCTCCCCCGGCGCCTGCCCGTCGCGCGGCGGCAGGAGGGAGAGCGGGTCGGTGAGGCTGGCGCCCCACTTCTGGGTCTCGGCGAGGCGGCGCAGGGTCTGGCTGCCGGTCAGGCCGCCCGTGGCGACGAGCAGGTCGGTGGGGCCGCCGAACCGGTAGCCGCCGACGAGGGACAGCTGGAGCAGCACGTCCTGCGCGTTCTGCCCGAGGCGCCGGAACACCCGGGCGCCCTCCTCGACCAGGTCGCGGTCGAGCCAGTCCGGGTCGGTCTCGAGTGCGGTGCAGAACTCCACGAGCGCCGGCGGGGCGTCCGGTACGGCGGCGAGCCCGCCCTCGAGCGCCCGGCGGAACTGGTCCATCCGGACCCGCTCGGGGGCGTCCCCTCGCAACCGGATCGCGTCCGCGAGGCGCGCGCCGAGCTCGTCGCGCTCGAACATCGCCCGGCCGATCCGGTCGAGCAGCGCCTCGTCCACGCCGTGGACGCGGCCGACCAGCTTGAGCGGCCGCCCCAGGCGGCGGTTGCGCTCGCCGCCGGCGCGGAACCGGGTCGGATAGGGACGCTCGCGGGACTCGCCGGCCACCGGGGCCACGTCGGTGCTCATGGCTCCATCCTGACGCGAGCGATTGCTCGCATTCAACTCGCGAATGTCCTACCCTGCTGCCGTGCGCAAAGCCCCCCAGCAGGCCCGGTCCCGCGAGATGGTCGAGCGGATCGTCGCCGCCGGGCGGGCCGTCCTCGTCGAGCGCGGGTACGACGCCTTCAGCACCAACCGGGTCGCGACGCTGGCCGGCGTGAGTCCCGGCTCGCTCTACCAGTACTTCCCCGACAAGGCCGCGATCCTCGACGTCGTCATCGACCGGTACTGGGAGGAGGTCGCCGAGCGCGTCGCCGCCTCCCTCACCGACCGGATCGGCGAGTTCGGGCCGACCATGGTCCGCGACACCGCCGACGCGCTCGTCACCGCGCTGGAGGCTGATCGCGAGCTGCTCCGCGTCGTCGCCGAGGAGCTCCCAGCCCAGCGCAGCCGCGAGCGGCGGGCCGCGCTCGAGCGTCGGGTCCGCGAGCTGGTCACGACCTATCTCGCCGCCCGTCCCGACACCAGCCATCGCCCCCATGCCGCGGTCGCGGCCTGGGTCGTGGTGCTCGCCGTCGAGAACCTGGCCATGCGCTGGGTGCTCGACCAGCCGGCTCTGGTGACCCGCGAGCAGCTACTCGACGAGATGCTCGCGCTGGTCGGCGGCTACCTGCTGGCGTGACCCTCGGGGGCGTCGGGCCCGTCCGGCCCGGCATCGGGGCCGGCCGCATCGACCGCCGTGTCGTCAGCGGTCGGGGCATCGCCGTACACGCCGGCCTCCTTGGCCCGCTCCGCGGTGCGCAGGCTGCGGGTCAGCGCCCAGCCGATCAGCCCGACCGCCACGATCAGGGCGATGAAGACCCACAGCGCCGTCCAGCCCGCCACGATGTTCGTGTCCTGGTCGACCGGCTCGTCCTTGGCGTTCACCAGCAGCCCGGTGGCGGCGTTGACGGCGGTGGCGACGGCAGCGTGCATGACCTCAGTGTGTCAGGCAGCGCCGCGCTCAGGCACCCGGGGTGACGCCCGCGAAGAGGTCGTCCTCCGGCATCGGCGCGGTGACGTGGCTCGCCACGAGCTCGTAGTCCTCGGTCGGCCACACCTCCTGCTGCAGCTCCCGTGGGATGGCGAACCAGTGTCCGTCCGGGTCGATCTGCGTCGCGTGCGCCAGCAGCGCCTGGTCACGCACGCCGAAGTAGTCGGCGCACGGCACCCGAGTGGTGATCCGGGCATCCCAGTCGGGCTCGGGCGTCCACTCCTTGAGCCGCTCGCCCCACGGCGACTCGAGGCCGTGCTCGAGCATCGCGTCGTGCAGCGCCTGCATCCGCGGGCGGTTGAACGAGTGGTGGTAGTAGAGCTTCAGCGGCTGCCAGGGCTCCCCCGCGTCCGGGAAGCGGTCCGGGTCGCCCGCTGCCTCGAAGGCCGCCACGCTCACCTCGTGGCAGCGGATGTGGTCGGGGTGCGGGTACCCGCCGCGCTCGTCGTAGGTCGTCATCACGTGCGGGCGGAACTCCCGGATCTCGCGCACCAGCCGCTCGGTCGCCTCCTCCAGCGGCACCAGGCCGAAGCAGCCCTCGGGCAGCGGCGGCTTCGGGTCGCCGTCGGGCCAGCCGGAGTCCACGAAGCCCAGCCAGGACTGGGAGATCCCGAGGATGTCGCGGGCCCGCTCCATCTCCTGGCGACGCACCTCGGTGATGTTCTCGAGGATCTCGGGCCGGTCCATCTTCGGGTTGAGGATCGATCCGCGCTCACCGCCGGTGCAGGTCACCACCCGCACCTCGGCGCCCTGCGCGGCGTACATCGCCGTCGACGCGGCCCCCTTGCTCGACTCGTCGTCGGGGTGGGCGTGGACGTGCATCAACCGCAGCCCGGAGCGGTCGGTGACGGGCGAGTGCGTGATGGGCATGCCCCCCATCGTAGGGAGGGGGCACATGGGATCATGGATCGGTGAGCCCGCGCCCCGGCCCCGTGCCGCCGTCCCTGACCGAGCGCTATGGCGCGCCCTCGCGCGCTCGGCGTACGGCGGTGGTCGTCGGCGCGGGCGTGGTGGCGGTCTCCTTCCTCGGCTGGCTGCTGTGGGCGATGCTCTTCCACGCCAATCCTGCGGTCTCCTCGGAGGAGATCGGCTTCAAGATCGTCGACGACCACACGGCGACGATCAAGGTCCGCGTGTCCTACGGCGACGATCCGGTCGACGCGACCTGCGTGGCCCGGGCGATCTCCCACGACAAGGCCGTGATGGGCCAGTTGAGCGTCACACCGACCCGCGAGGACGGCGCCGTGCAGGAGTTCACGGTGCGCACCGAGAGGCGTGCTACGACGGTCGAGTGGCTCGGCTGCAAGGCGGCCGGTCAGCCGCGCTACCGGTAGACTCGATCGTTCATGCACCCGCAGGGGTACGCGACGAGCAGTACAGGAGCACCCATGACGCAGACCGACCAGAGCGGTCAGAACACCATCTGGCTGACCCAGGACGCCTACGACAAGCTGCAGGCCGAGCTGGAGCATCTCCAGGGGCCTCGGCGTGCCGAGATCGTGGCCGAGATCAGTGCCGCGCGGGACGAGGGTGACCTGAAGGAGAACGGCGGCTACCACGCGGCCCGCGAGGAGCAGGGCAAGAACGAGGCCCGCATCCTCCAGCTCAAGGACATGCTGCGCCGCGCCGAGGTCGGCGAGACGCCGCCCGACGACGGTGTCGTCGAGCCGGGCATGGTCGTGACCTACAAGTTCGAGGGTGATGACGACGACGAGGCGGAGTCCTTCCTCCTCGGCGCGCGCGAGATCGACCCCGACGGCCTGACCGTCTACTCGCCGCAGTCGCCGCTCGGCCGGGCCATCAACGGCCGCAGCAAGGGCGAGACCGTCTCCTACGAGGTCAACGGCAAGCAGCAGACCGTGATCATCCTCGACGCGAAGCCCTACGCCGGCTGAGGTTCCTCCGCTTCCGGACCGCCGGCTTCCTCCACGGGGGCCGGCGGTTCGGCCATTTCGGCCAGGTGCAGGACCACGGCGTTCGCCGCGGCCGCCAGGGGTACGGCGACCAGCGCGCCGGCGATCCCCGCGACCAGGACACCACAGGCGATGGCCAGGATGACGCCGAGCGGGTGCAGCGAGACCCAGCGGCCGAGCAGGAACGGCTGCAGGACATGGCCCTCGAGCTGCTGCACGCCGATCACGACGGCGAGCATCAGCAGGGCGGTGACCGGTCCCTGGTCGACGAGCGCGACCAGGATCGCGACGCTGCCGGCGATCGTCGCGCCGATCATCGGGACGAAGGCGCCGAGGAACACCAGCACGCCGATCGCGAGCACGAACGGCACGTTCAAGACGGCCGCTCCGATCGCGATGCCGATGGCATCGACGAGCGCGACCATCACGGTGGCCCGGACGAACTGCACGAGCGACAGCCACGCGACCTTCCCCGAGCTGTCCACCCGCTCGCGCGCGACCCGCGGCGCCAGGCGGACGACCCAGGACCAGATCCGATCGCCGTCGGCGAGGAAGAAGTAGGTCGCGAACAGGGCGATGAAGAAGCCGGCGACCACGTGACCGAGAGCCGCGCCGACCTCGGTGACCTGGCTGACCACCTCGCCGTCCTGTGAGCGCTCGCGGATCATGTCCTGGGCGCTCTTGATCCAGTCGTTGATCTGGGAGTCGCTGGCGTTCAGCGGCCCGTCCTTGAGCCAGTGCCGGATCTCCTCGAGCCCCTTGACCGTGGAGTCGGCCAGGTCCTGCGCTCCCGCCGCGACCTGCTGTCCGGCGAAGGTCAGCAGCGCGCCGACGAGAGCGAAGCCGGTGATGACGACGAGCAGCGCCGACAGCCCACGCGGGATGCCGACGCGGGTCACCGCGTACACGAACGGTGCCGCGAGGGCGCTGATCAGCAGCGCCACCGCGAGCGGGACCGTCACGACGGCGAAGTAGCCGACCAGCCGCAGGATCAGGTAGCCGGCGCCGGCGATGAGCAGCAGCCGCCAGGCCCAGCCCGCGGCAAGGTCGAGACCATAGGGCACCTCCGCGCGGCGCAGGTTGGACGGTCCGGTCGCGAACGTCGGCTGCTCGTGCCGGCGCCCCTCCCGCTCCTCGCGGGCCAGCGCCCACTGGTGGGCGAACCGGCGGAACAGCCGCTCCTCGCGCTCGCCCTCGTCCGGGCCCAGCGGCGGCTCGTCCTCCTGGGCCTCCTCGACCGCGTGGTCCTGCTCGGGCTCGGTCGACTTCTCGGGCTCGGTCGGCTCCTCGCTGGTCACCGGGCCAGGCTAGACCGTCGGCTCATGCGGTGACCGCGAGTGCGCGCTCCAGGTCGGCGATCTGGTCCTCCGAGGTCTCGATCCCGACGCTGAGCCGGACCAGGTCGGCCGGCACCTCGAGATCGGTCCCGGCGACGCTGGCGTGGGTCATCCGCCCCGGGTGCTCGATGAGCGACTCGACGCCGCCCAGCGACTCGCCGAGCGTGAAGACCGACGTCGCCGCGCAGATCGCGAGCGCCTGCTCCTCACCGCCGGTGACCCGGAAGGACACCATGCCGCCGTACCGCCTCATCTGGCGCGACGCGATCGCGTGCCCCGGGTGGTCGGCGAGGCCGGGGTAGATCACCTGGCTCACGGCGGGATGCTTCGAGAGGAAGTCGGCGACCTTCTCGGCGTTGTCGCTGTGCCGCTCCATGCGCAGCGCGAGCGTCTTCAGTCCGCGCAGCACGAGCCAGGCGTCGAACGGGCCGGCGACGCCGCCGATGGAGTTCTGGTGGAACCCGATCCGCTCGGCCAGACCGGCATCGTCCACGACGAGCGCTCCCCCGACGACGTCGGAGTGGCCGCCGGCGTACTTCGTGGTCGAGTGGACGACGATGTCGGCGCCGAGGGCCAGCGGCTGCTGGAGGTACGACGATGCGAAGGTGTTGTCGACGACGAGGAGCGCCCCCGCGTCGTGGGCCACCGCGGCCAACGCCTCGATGTCGCCGATCGACAGCAGCGGGTTGGTGGGGGTCTCGACCCAGACCAACCGGGTCGTGCCCGGCCGGATCGCGGCCCGGACGGCGTCGAGGTCGGTCACCGGCGCCGGACTGTGCTCGATCCCCCAGGTCGTGGCGACCTTGTCGAAGAGACGGAACGTGCCGCCGTAGGCGTCGTTGGGGAGCACCACGTGGTCACCGGGCTTGCACAGCGCCCGGACCAGCGTGTCCTCGGCCGCGAGGCCGGACGCGAAGGCGAACCCGTGCGCCGCGCCCTCGAGTGCCGCCAGCGTCGACTCCAGGGCGGTCCGCGTCGGGTTGGCCGACCGGCTGTACTCGTAGCCGCCCCGCAGCCCGCCGACGCCGTCCTGGGCGTAGGTCGACGTCGCGTAGATCGGCGGGATCACCGCGCCGGTGGTCGGATCGGGGCGGTAGCCGGCGTGGATGGCCCGGGTCTCGAACCCGGCGCCCGCGAGGTGCTCGTCGATGTGCCCGTTGATGTCCCCGTTGATGTCGTTGGCGCTCACCGTTCGAGCCTACTCAAGCCGCAGCACCGCCCGGTCGAGCGCGGCGGCGATCTCGGCGACATCGGCCTTTCCGTCAGCGACCGCCATCACGAGATCGAAGGCGTCGTCGTCGGGCAGCACCAGGACGATGCCGTTGATCCGCAGGAAGACGTCGGTGGCCAACCAGGCCAGCCGCTTGTTGCCGTCCACCAGCGCGTGGTTCCTACAGATCGAGTGCAGCAGCGCAGCGGCCTTGTCGAGCAGCCGCGGGTAGGCGTCGTCACCGAAGACCGTCGTTCGCGGCCGGGCCACTGCCGCCTCAAGCAACCCGGCGTCACGCACCGGCCCCGCCCGGAGGTCGTCGGTCAGCTCCAGCAGGTCCTCCAGGTCGAGATACTCGACCATCAGACCGAGCCGAGACGGTCGAGCACGGCGCCCCACCGCTCACGCGATGCCGCCGACGCCGCCACCACCCGGCTCTTGTGCTGGGTCCGCCGATGCAGGTCGAGCACCGCGCGACGCACGACCTCCTGCTTCGAGAGGCCTTGCGTCGCCGCGAGCTCGGCCAGAGCGGCGTCGAGCTCATCGTCGGTTCGCAGGGTGAAGGCCATGACCGTCATCGTACTCCTCCTTGGCATCAAAGTGATACCACCACGATGGACCGCGGATCCGGCTCCGTCGAACGACTTTCCACAGCCTCGTCGTGACCAAGGCGAGCGGTTGCTCGTTTCTCGGGATGTGACCACCCTCACCCGCGTCCTGGCTGCCGTCCTGCTGCCCTGCCTGCTCGCGGCCGGCGCGCTCGCGCTCCCCGCCTCGGCTGCCGGGTACGACGACGACCCGGATCCGCTGCGCGGCCTGCTCCTGCCGCCGCTGGACGGACTGGTCGGGCTGCTGGCACCGATCCCGGTGCCGGCGACGCCGTACACCGGTGATGTCTGCGTGGACGGCGCGGACGCCTGCATCGACGACGTGGTCGCCCGCATGGAGGACCGGCTGACCGGGCTGGTCGACTCCTGCTCGCACAGCGCCGTCTTCTCCCTGGCCTACCTGCGGGTGACCGAGAACGTCCGCGACGCGGTGCGCAGCGGGTACTTCGCCGACCGCGCCTGGTTGAACCGCGTCGACGCGGTGTTCGCCGAGATGTACTTCGAGACCACCGGCCGGTGGGAGGCCGGCCTGCGCACGGGCATCCCCGCGGCGTGGCGGATCGCATTGGAGGCCGAGGACGACCGGGCGATGAGCGGTCTGGGCAACTTCCTGCTCGCCATGAACGCCCACATCAACAGCGACTTCCCCCGCGTCCTGGCGACCGCCGGCCTCTCCGGCCCGGCGGGCAGCCACAAGGCGGACCACAACCGCTACAACAACCGGCTCGACAGCCTCTACGCCCCCGTGTTCGCGGAGGAGGCGGCGCGCTTCGACCCGACGTTCGACGACATCGACGCGGGCACGGCCGAGGAGGCGGTCGCCGGTGTGATCATGCGCGGCTGGCGGGAGATGGTGTGGCGGCACGCGGAGGCACTCGTGCTCGCGCGGACGCCCGGCGCCCGGCGGCTCGTGGAGAAGGAGATCGAGCTCTACTCCGCCCTCCAGGCCGGGCTGATCCGGACCGTCTTCGTCGCGAAGCCGACCAAGCGCGACACCTGGTGCGCCGGCCACGGCTGATCCCCTTGCCGGTCGCTCGAGCTAGGCGGCGACGCCGCCCGGACGCCACAGCACGGATCCGGCTCCCGGGTCCCAGGTCAGCGCCGGCTGCGCCGCCGCCGCGGCGTCGATCCAGCCGGCGACGTCCGGCGCGAACGCCGCCGTCGCCCGGTCGTCGAGTCCCACATGCACGAAGACCACCTCGAGGGTGCAGGCGAGCCGGTCCCTGGTCTCGTTGACGAGGAAGGAGCGGGCGTGCACGGCCCGCGCACTGCGCGCCAGCAGCCGGGGACGCACGGAGATCCGGTCGTCCAGCGCCACCTCCGCGTGGTAGGTCAGGTGGTGGGCCTGGGTGAAGAGCGAGTGCCGCCGCTCGACGCGATAGCGCTGGTCGAGACCGATGTCCTCGTACCAATAGCCCACCGTCGTCACCGCGAGGGTGAAGTAGTGCTGGACGTTGAGGTGTCCGTTGACGTCCACCCAGTGACTGCGCACCCGGCGCTCCTCGTGCGCCGGGATCTCTCGCACCATCGCCGCCGTCGGCGTCCCCTGGCTACTTGACGTCACGCGATCGGACCTCCTAGATTCAACGGTACTGTACGGTACCGTACCCTAGTTCAGGAGGTCCTGTGACCGTCGACGACGTCATCCCAGCGTGGCCCTTCGACCGTGCCACCGCACTCACCCCACCCGGCGAGTACGCCGCGCTGCGCCGGGACGGCTGTCCGATGGCCCGGGTCGCGCTGTGGAGCGGCGAGACCGCCTGGCTGGCGACCAGCCACGCCGACGTCCTCGGCGTGCTCGGCGACCCGCGGTTCAGCTCCGACCCGCACCGGCCTGGCGTGATGCCCTCGCCGAGCGCGGCGGCCCTCCAGTTCTGGAAGGTCAAGGGCACCTTCGACAAGACCGACCCCCCCGAGCACGACCACGAGCGCCGGATGGTCCAGACCGAGTTCCTGGTCAAGCGGGTGCGCAGCCACCGACCGTTCCTCGAGCGGACCACCGATGATCTGCTCGACGCCCTTGCCGCGGCCCCGCAGCCGATCGACCTGGTCACCACACTCGGTGACGTCGTACCGGCGCTGATGACCTGCGAGCTGATGGGACTCCCGGCGGAGGACGGCGCCCTCCTCCGCGCGCACCTGGCCACCTTCATGAGCCAGGCGAGCGACCCGGAGCAGTCCGCCGGCGCGATGACGGCTCTCCTCGACTACTTCGACGCGGTGATCGCCGACCGGGAGCGGGAGCGGGAGAAGCGCGACGACCTCGCCTCGCGGCTGGTGCACGGGCAGCTGCTTCCCGGGCACCTGAGCCGTGAGGGCACCCGGCGGATGCTGCTCGACCTGCTGATCGGCGGCCTCGACACGACGAGCTCGATGATCGCGCTCGGCACGGTGCTGCTGCTGGAGAATCCCGACCAGGTGGCCCTGCTCGCCGACGACCCCGGCCTGTGGCCGCGGGCGGTGGAGGAGCTGCTGCGCTACCTCACCATCGCGCAGTTCATCGGCTCCCGCACGGCACTCGACGACGTGACGGTCAACGAGACGGCGATGCGCGCCGGCGACGGTGTGTTCGCCTCCCTGCTCGCGGCGAACTGGGACCCCGCGGTCTTCCCGGACCCGGAGGTCCTCGACGTCACCCGGGAGCCCGGCCGGCACGTCGCCTTCGGATATGGCGTGCACCAGTGCCTGGGCCAGGCACTGGCCCGCTTGGAGCTGGAGGTCGTGCTCAGCCGGCTCTTCGCGCGGTTCCCCTCCCTGCGGCTGGTCACCCGGCCCGCGGACCTGCGGTTCAACCGCACCACCATCCACACCGCGCTCGAGGTGCTGGTCGACGTCCACGGGGAGGGCCGATGAGGATCGCCGTCGAAGCCGCGTCCTGCATCGCGGCCGGGGTGTGCGTGGGCATGGCTCCCGACCACTTCGACCAGGACGACGAGGACGGCACCGTGGTGCTCCTCGACCCGGACCCGGCACCGGAGCTCGAGCCGGCCGTCCGCACCGCCGCCGCGGCGTGCCCGGTGCGGGCCATCCTGCTGACCGACTGAGCACGCCCCCAGGGGTCCGCTCAGGCGGAGGCTCGCACCGCCCGGACCATCGCGAGGACCGTCTCCACCAGGGCCTCGTCCGGTACGCCGTCCTCGGCCACCGCCCGGAACATCACCGGGGCCGACATCACCGTGCGCAGGTCGTCGATGTCGAGGTCCGCGGGGAACTCGCCACGCGCCACCGCGCGCTCGAAGACCGCGCGGCTGCTCTGCGACTGGGCGGCGACCCACGACCGGAAGAAGGCCTGGACGTGGTCGTCGCTGACCGATGCGCCGATCAGGCTGGCCACCAGCCGGGCCGACCCGGGCTCCGCGTACTGCCGGATCCGCTCGGTCAGGAACCAGCGCAGCTCCGCGACGACGTCGCCGAGGTCGGGCACCGTCACCTCGGGGAAGGCGTGCGCGGCCGCCTCGGCGACCAGCTTGCTCATCGAGGGCCAGCGTCGGTAGATCGTCGCCTTGCTGACCGACGCGGCAGCGGCGACCGAGCCCGTGGTGACGGCACTGATCCCCCCGTCGCGCATCAGCGCCACCACGGCCTCGAGGATCTTCAGGGTCAACGGGTCCGCGACCTGGTCGGCCTGCTCAGCCGTCACGCCGCCCTCGTCTCCGCCGTCCGTCCCTGTGGGGCTGTCCGGGTCATCGTAGGGCGGCGCCCCGGCGCGCGCGGACGGCCCCGCTCAGCGCTCCACGTTCTTGAGGACCCCCGAGACCCACATGGCCGTGATCTGCTCGGCGACGACCGCCGGGTCGCTCACGTCGTGGGCGCCGTGGACGTAGGTCAGGTTGGCGTACTGCTCGATCATCCCGCCGAGCAGCGGCGCGATGAGCTCGATCTGGACGCCCTCGCGGAGCAGGCCGAGATCCTGGCAGCGCTTGAGCAGGCGAGCCATCCTGGCGTACACCTCCGCCGCGGAGCTCAGCCACAGCTTGCGCACCTCGTCGACGACCTGGCTGGCCTGGATGAGCAGCGTCATCAGGTCGACGTGCTCGCGGTAGAACTCCAGGTAGCGCTCGTAGCTGGCCTGGATGGAGGCGAGCGGCCGGTCGGGGTTGAACGGAACGCGGATGTAGTCGCGGTACTGGCGCAGGAAGTCGTCGAGGATCACCAGCATCAGGTGCTCCTTGTCGGTGAAGTACCGATAGAAGGCGCCGTTGGACAGGCCCGCCTCCGCGGCGATGTCCGCGACCCGCGCGTGCACGTAGCCGTCGCGCTGGAACACCACCCGGCCGGCCTCCTTGAGCTGGACCAGGGTGGCTCGGCCCTTCGCCGTGCGCGGCCGGGGTACCGCGTCCGCGGCGATCAACGAGGTCTCCGTGCCGCCGTGCTCGACGGCGTCACGCACCGCGTCCTTCGGCAGCCACGTCGCCGCGGGGCCCTCGGCCGTGCTCACGAGGCGGCCTCCTCGATCCCGGTCATGCCCAGGTAGGCCTCGCGGACCACCGGCGACGCACGGAGCTCGGCGGCGCTGCCGGTCGCGACGATCCGTCCGTGCGACATGACCACCCCCCGGTCGGCGACCCCGAGCGCCCCGTCGACGACCTGCTCGATGAGCAGCACTGCGCTCCCGGTCTCGCGCGCCATGAAGGTGACCATAGCGAAGACCTCGTCCACCAGGATCGGACTCAGCCCGAGTGACGGCTCGTCGAGGAGCAGCACCCGCGGTCGCCCCGCCGCGGCGCGGGCGAGGGCGACCATCTGCTGCTCGCCGCCCGAGAGAAGGCCGGCCTGCCGGTCCCACAGGGTCCGCACCTTCGGGAAGGTGTCGAGGAGGTGCTCGACCGGGTCCGCGTCGGCGCGCCGCCGGCGCGCCGCGATCCGGCCGAGCTCGACGTTCTGCGCCACCGTGAGCCCGCCGAACAGCCGCCGCCCCTCGGGGACCAGGATCACGCCCCGGCCAGCTCTCGTGTGGGACCGTCTCCGGGTCAGGTCCGCGCCGTCCAGCCGGATCGAGCCCTCCTTGGCCGGGAGCAGGCCACTGACCGTGCGGGCCAGCGTGGTCTTCCCGGCGCCGTTGGCACCGAGCACCGTGACGACCTCACCGGGAGTGATCGTCAGGTCGATGTCGCGCAGGACCGGCACCGCGCCGTACCCGGACGACACACCGGTGAGCTCAAGCATGCTGGCCTCCTGCCACCGCGACGTGTCCTTGGCCCAGGTAGGCGGACACGACCAAGGGATCGGACAGGACGGTGTGGGCGTCCGCCGCCGCCGCGACCCGGCCGTCGATCATGCACACCACGTGGTCGGCGATCCGGCGGACCAGATCCATGTGGTGCTCGACCAGCAGGACCGACAGGCCCTGGTCCCTCAGGCGTTCCAGAATCAGCGCCAGGGCGGCGATCTCGGTGGGGTTGAGGCCGGCGGCCGGCTCGTCGAGGACGAGCAGGCGCGGCCGGGAGACCAGTGCCCGGGCGAGCTCGACCAGCCGCTGCTGACCATAGGAGAGCTCGTCCGCGGTGCGGCCTGCCTCCTCGGTGAGTCCGACGAGCTCGAGCGCCGCGGCCACGTCGCGCAGGTCCCGTTCGCGCGCACGCCGGGCCGCCCGGGTCGCGCTCACGGCACCGGCACAGGACATCGAAGCGGTCTGCTCGGACCCGACCAGGACGTTGTCGACCACGGTCAGCTCCGGCGAGAGGATCGGCGTCTGGAAGGTCCGCGCGATGCCCAGCCGGGCCCGCCGGTACGCCGGCAGGCCCCGCAGCGGCGTCCCCCCGAGATGCATGCTCCCGCCCTGGCCGGCGTAGACACCGGAGATCAGGTTCACGACGCTGGACTTGCCGGCGCCGTTGGGGCCGATGACGGCCACGATGCTGCCCGGCGCGACGGTGATCGAGACCCCGTCGACCGCGCGGACGCCGCCGAAGGCGAGGCCGACGTCGGTGACGACGAGCTCGGCGGACTCGCCGGACGTGTGCGCCACGGCGACCAGGTGGGCCGCCGGCTCCCCGCCGTGCCACGGCGCGATCGCCGCGCGGCGCGGCCGGCGCCTGCGCAACAGCCTCTGGGCGCTCCCGACGATGCCGGCCGGCATGGCGAAGAGCACCGCGATCATCATGAAGGCGATCAGGCCCTGGGCGGAGAGGTACCAGCGGTCGCTGATCGTGTCGTTCTCCCACCGCACGAAGGCCGCGACCGAAGGCGCGGTCTGGAGGTAGACGATCACCGCGGTGCCGATGACCGGTCCGAGCACCGTGCCGGCGCCGCCGAGGATCACCATCACGATCAGGTTGACCCCCAGCATCAGCGCGAAGCTCTCCGGCTGCAGGTGGGCGAACACCAGGGCGTAGCAGGCACCGCCGAGCCCGGCGAGCCCAGCGGCGAAGGACACCACCGCGACCTTGCGCAGGTAGACGTTGACGCCGAGGTGGGCGGCCAGCAGCTCGCTCTGCTTGATCACCGACAGCGACAGGCCCCATCCGGTGCCCGCGACTCGTCGGTAGAGGAGGAGGCTCAGCGCAGCGATGACGATCACCGGGACCAGCGCGGTGGCCGGCGTGCCGCCGAAGAGCGGCGGCTGCAGCTCCCACCCGAACAGCGACGGCGGCTCGATCAGGCTCGACCCGTGCGCGGCGGTGTTGGGATAGCCGCCGAACTGGCCGAAGGGCTTCCACTCCGCGAGCACCTTGTAGACCACCACGGCCGTGATCAGGGTGACCATCGCCAGCTGCGGGCCACGCATCCGCGTCGTGGCGACGGCGATCACCACCCCGGCCAGGGCCGGCACCAGCGCCGCGAGCAGCATGCCGACCAGGAACGGAGCGTCCCAGGTCAGCTGGGTCCACACGAAGGTGTAGGCGCCGATGGCGAGGAAGGCGCCCTGGGCGAAGGAGTGCATGCCGGTGCGCCCCACCAGCAGGTTGAGGCCGACGGAGGCCACCAGGAAGGCGCAGATCTGCCCGATCTGCTGGCTGTTCGACAGGCGCACCCCGGAGCCGTCCGTCGTGTAGAGGATGGCGAGGAGCGCGACGACGGCGACCGCGAGCGGGAACGCCCACGGCCGCAGCCGGGCGAGCGGGAGGGCGACGGCGGCCATCAGACCTTCACCTCCACGCGCCGGGCGAACAGGCCCTCGGGCCGGAGCACCAGCACCCCGACGACGGCGACCAGGCCGATGACGCCGCCGGCGGTGGCACCGAACCAGTGCGCGAACAGCTGCTCGGCGATGCCGTAGAGCACGCCACCGGCGAGAGCGCCCCAGACGGAGATCAGCCCGCCGATGACGGCGCCGGCGAACGCGGGCACGAGCAGCAGCGGTCCGATGTCCGGGAACACCCCGACGTATCCGGTCCACAGGGTGGCGCCGACCGCGACGGCGGCCGACCCGATCGCGTAGCTGAGCATCCCCATCCGGCGGGCGTCGATGCCGACCAGACCGGCGGTCTCGGTGTCCTCGGCCACGGCGCGCATCCGCACGCCGAGGCCCGTGCGGGTCACGAGGAGAGCGATCGCGATCCCCAGCGCGAGGCAGACGACGGCCAGCAGCGCGAGCTGCTTGGGGACCTGCGCGAACCCGAGGGACAGCACCCCGTCCAGCCGGGCGAAGTCCAGCGGGCGGTGCTGGGTCCCCTGGCTGTTGCGCAGCAGGTCGACCGCCACCAGCGACAACGCGACGGTCACCAGCAGCCACCGGGCGTCATGGCCGTCGTTGGTGACGAACGGCCTGATCAGGACGGCGAAGACCACCGCCCCAACCAGGGCCACGATGATCGCCGCGGCGGCGAGCTTCGCCGGTGCCGGCAGCCAGCCGACGCCCGCCAGGCCCAGCGCGACGAAGGCGCCGATCGCGCCGATCTCGCCGGTCGCGAAGTTCATCGTGTGGGTGGTGCGGAAGGTCAGCGCGAAACCCTGGGCGATCAGGGCGTACAGGCAGCCGATCGCAGCACCCACGAGGATCTGGTCGAGCATCAGGAGCCGGCCGATCCGATCGTGCGGAGGTTGCCCTCGGGATCGAAGCCGATGACGTACCACGACGACGGGTCGTCCTCGTAGAGGTCGTGGTCGTCCGCGCCGAACGGCTGCTCCCAGACCCGTCCGTTGACATCCAGGCTGGGGGTGTCCTCCATCGCCTGGCGCACCGCCTCCCAGTCGTGGGCGTCCTTCGCAGCGGCCACGGCCTGGGCGTAGAGGATCGCCGAGGTGTAGGTGGTGTAGACCGCCACGGCGCTGGTCGGCTTCTCGCCGTACTCCTCCTCGTAGCGCTGCGCGATGCCGGCGAAGGAGTCGCCGGTCAGGTCGCGGGGCTCGATGAAGGCGAGGTTCTCCCACTCCCGCGGCTGGGCCAGGTCGGTGTAGCCGGCGAGCACGGTCGCGGTGACGAGGAACCGGTCGGGCTCGAAGCCCAGCTGGTCCATCGCCTTGCTGACCGCGGCGGTGTCGGCGCCGGTCGTGACGGCGACCAGGATCGAGTCGACCCCGGCGTCCCGCATCTTGCGCACCTGCGAGGAGACGTCGGTCGCGCCCGGCTGGATCACCTCCTCGTGGACGACCGTCTTGTCGTTGTCCTCGGCGTAGGCCGCGAGCATGTCGCGGTTGGACTGGCCGTAGGCGTCGGCGCCGTAGAAGATGCCGACCTTCGCGCCCGGCTCGGCCCACAGGTAGGAGCCGCTGACCGCGATCGCGTCCGAGTTGTTGTTGTTGGTGCGGAAGCCCCAGTTCGGGTCCGCGTCGGGGTCGAGGATCTCGTCCGCCGCGGCGATCGAGACGAGCCACGGCCGCCCGGTGCGCTGGATCGTCTCGGCCACCTGCAGGCTCGGACCGGATTGCGACGGCCCGAAGACCGCGTCCACCTCGTCCTGGTTGAGCATCGTCTGGATCACGCGCGAGGCGACGTCGGGCGAGCCCTGGTCGTCACCCTCGACCTTGTCGAAGGTGACCCCGAACCTCTCCTTGATCTCCGGCTCCGCAAGCTCGATGCCGCGCACGAGCTCGGTCCAGTAGAACTGCGCCGCGCCGGACTTCGGCCCGATCAGCCCGATCGTCGCCCGCAGCGGGTCGCCGGAGTCACCGCCACTGCCCGTGTCGTCGCTGCCGCAGGCCGCCGTCAGGAGCAGCGTCAGCGCGGCAGCGCCCGCGGCAACGGATCGAAGCGTTCGGTTCATGGTCTTCCTTTCGAGGGCCGGCCGGGGGGCCGGCTGTGATCGCCGTCACCGAGTTTGTGAAACTCACATCACTTTAAGGGGCGATCTAGGCTCCGTCAACGATCATCTTGACCGTGCGTGCCACAATTTTGTTAAGGTGGCGTCACCTTTTGGAAAGGATCACCGTGAACGGCATTCCCAAGTGGTTCGGTCATGTGAACCTCAACGTCCGTGACATCGCCCGGTCCGAGCGCTACTACGCCGAGGTGCTCGGACTGCGTCCGATCGTGCGCATGGCCCCGGACATCGACCAGGCCGGCGACGCCTTCGCCATCAACGAGCTGGTCCGCTGGAGCGGCGTGCTGATGAGCGACGACCGCGGCGTCCGAGGTCCCGTGCTGGACGTCCTGCAGTGGCATCCCGCCGTCGAGGACGTGCGGGTCCGGCAACCCGACACCGGGCACCGCTGGGGCCTCAACCGGCTCCTGTTCACCGCCGCGGACCTCGATGAGGTCGCCGGCCGCGCCGCCGCCTGGACCCCGGACGTGCGCGCGGTCGAGATCGTCGACGAGGGCGGCGAGCCCGTCCCCGCGCTGCACCTTCGCGACCCCGACGGCACCCATCTCGAGGTCCGCTACGACGCCGACCGGCCGCTGCGCTTCCGCGGAGTCCGCCTCAACTGCAGCTCCCTGGAGCGCAGCACCGGCTTCTACCAGCGCGTGCTGCGGATGCGCGTCGCCGTCGACCGGCGGACCACGATCGACGGCGAGGTGGTGCACCGCCGGATGCTGCGCTACGAGGGCAACCGCGACACGTTCGGCATCGAGCTGTGCGAGCCCGGTCCCGAGGTGCTCCTCCCCCGCGCCCTCACCCCGGGCAACCACCCCGGGCTCTACCGGATGGCACTGGTGACCGAGGATTTCGCCGCCAGCCTGGAGCACCTGGGCGATCTGTTGCCCGAACCACCCCGAGTCGCGAAGATCGACATCGGCGCAGGAGTCGGACTCCTGGACGCGGTGTTCTTCGAGGATCCCGACGGCGCGGTCGTCGAGTTCATCGAGCACGGCCTCGTGGAGGGCGCGCGCCGCAACAACCGCCCCGTCCCCCAGGAGATCTAGTCGTCATGCGCAGCACCCTCCCCACCTGGATCGGCCACTGGGCCACGCTCTTCGGCGACCGCCCCGCGATCCACTTCGGCGACGAGGCCGTGACCTGGAGCCGGTTCGACGAGGAGGTGGCGCGCTGGCGCGCTCGGCTCGGCGCGCTGGGCGTGCGCCCCGGGGACCGGGTGGCCATCTGCCTGCTGAACCGGCCCGAGTTCCTCTACGTGGAGTTCGCCGCGCACCGGGTCGGCGCCGTCGTCGTCCCGGTCAACACCCGCCTCGCCGCCCGCGAGCTCGCCGAGGTCCTCGAGGACGCCACGCCGGCAGTGGTCGTCTACGAGCGGGACCTGCCGGCGCTGGCGGCGTACCTCACGGACGCCTGGACCGGCGGTGTCGCGGTCGACGTGGACGCCGCGGCGCCGGTGGCACCGGACCGGGGACCGCTGCCCGCACGCGACACCGACGAGCCGGCGGCCCTCATCCACACCTCGGGCACGACCGGCCGCCCGAAGGGCGTGACCCTCACGCTGGGCAACCTGGAGGCGTCCCGGACGCTGTGGATGTCGGAGTACGCGCTGACTCACCGCGACGTGCACCTGGTGGTGATGCCGCTGTGCTTCTCCGGTGGCTTCATCGCCTCCTCCAAGCACGCGATCGCGGCCGGCGGCACGCTGGTGCTGGTCCGCGACTTCGAGCCACTCGAGGCACTGCGCCTCGTCGAGCGCCACGGCGTCACCTGGATCACCTCCGTGCCGACGATCCTGGACCGGATGCGGGCTGCCGCCACCTGGGACTCCACCGACCTGACCTCGCTACGCGGCATCCAGTCGGGCGGCGCCGTCGTTCCCCCCGACCTGGTCGAGGCGTACGGCGCCCGCGGAGTCAACGTCAGCCAGGCCTATGGGCTCTCCGAGGCGACGGGCGGTCCGTCGATGTGGATGGACGACGCCATGATCCGGGTCAAGGTCGGCTCGGTCGGCCGCGCGGCGCTCGGCTTCGAGATCCGGCTGCTCGACGACGCGGGCGAGGACGTCGCGGTCGGCGAGATCGGTGAGATCGCCCTGCGCGGACCGCAGGTCTTCGCCGGCTACTGGGGCCGCCCCGACCTCACCTCAGAGGCGCTGGCCGACGGCTGGCTGCGGACCGGCGACCTGGCCCATCGCGACGAGGACGGCTACTACTTCATCGCCGGGCGCAAGAAGGAGATGATCGTGACCGGCGGGCTCAACGTCTACCCGGCCGAGGTGGAGCGGGTGCTGGACCACGGTCCCGGCGTCGCGGAGTCGTCGGTGGTCGGCGTCCCGAGCGAGCGCTGGGGCGAGGAGGTCGTAGCGTGCGTGATCCCGCAGCCCGGCGCCGTCATCGACCCGGCGGCGGTGACCGCCGCCGCCCGGGCGGGTCTCGCCGACTACAAGGTCCCCAAGCGGGTGCTGGTCATGGACGACTTCCCCCGCACGCTGTCCTCGAAGGTGCAGCGGGTCGCGCTGCGCGAGCGCGCCGCGCTGCTGCTCGCCGAGGAGAGCCGGTGAGCCGCCCCGCCCGCACCGTGCTCGTGACCGGCGCCAACGGTGTCGTCGGGCGGATCGTCGCCGAGCGGTTCGTCGCGCTCGGCGACCGCGTCTTCGGTCTCGACCTGACCGCGCCCGCCGCGGCCCTCCCCGGCGTCACCCACGTCGACGTCGACCTCACCGACGACACCCGGGTGCGCGCCGCTCTCGACACGCTGCGTCGCGACGACGTGCGGTTCGACGTCCTGGTCAACTGTGCGGCGCTGTTCGGCGACTACCGCGCCACGCACCGGATCGCGCTGGAGACCTGGGACCGGTTCATGCAGGTCAACGTCCGCGGTCCGTTCCTGCTCATCCGCGAGGTCCTCCCCGACATGCTCGCCGCCGGCTACGGGCGCATCGTCAACGTGGCCAGCATCAGCTCGGTGCAGGGCGGCTACCGCCAGGCCCACTACGCCGCCTCGAAGGCCGCCCTGATCGGGCTGTCCAACACCGTGGCGCTGGAGTACGGCCCCCACGGGATCACCAGCAACTGCGTGCTGCCGGGCGTCATCGACGTGCCCCGGCTCGCCGATGCCCCCGACGACGTCCGCGAGCACGCGTTGAGCACGGTCCCATCGCGACGGTGGGCGCAGCCGGAGGAGGTGGCCGCCGCGGTGCTCTACCTCGCCGGGGACGAAGCCGGCTATGTCAATGGCGTCCAGCTGCCCGTCGACGGCGGCAGCGCCCTGCTCCAGCTCAGGTTCAGCCGCGAGCTCCGGTTCGACGACTGAGCCGCGCAGCCGCCCCTTGCCGGCGGGGAGACAATGGCTGCATGTTCTCCCGCCGCACGCCCGACCTGGTCGACCCTGCCGAGGCACTGCCCGGCCGCACCGCCCCGGCGTTCGCCCTCCCCACGCTGCACGAGGTCCTGCGCACCCCGCTCGTCACCGACGACGTCCCCGACGGCCTCGAGGTCGCCATCTTCGGCCTCGGCTGCTTCTGGGGCGCCGAGGAGATCTACTGGCAGGTCCCGGGGGTGTGGTCGACCTCGGTCGGGTACGCCGGCGGCAGCACCCCGAACCCGACGTACGAGGAGGTCTGCAGCGGCCGCACCGGCCACACCGAGGCCGTCCGGCTCGTCTTCGACCCGGCCCAGGTCTCCTACGCCGACCTCGTCAAGCGGTTCTTCGAGGTCCACGACCCGACGCAGGGCATGCGCCAGGGCAACGACGTCGGCACGCAGTACCGCTCCGCGATCTATTACACGACGCCCGAGCAGGAGCAGACCGCCCGCGCGCTGACCCAGGTCTACGGCGACGAGCTCGCCCGCCGCGGCCTGGACCCGATCACCACCGAGATCGCGCCCGCCCCGGCGTACTACTACGCCGAGCCGCACCACCAGCAGTACCTGCACAAGGTGCCGCACGGCTACCGCTGCCACGCCAACACGGGCGTACCCTTCCCCGGCTGAGAAGAGCACGCCCGTGTCCGACGGGGTCGCTCAGGCCCTCCTGGCGCCGCCCCGGTGGGTTCCCTTGCGGTTCCGGCCGACCAGGTAGCCACCGCAGAGCAGCATCAGCACACCGGAGACGAGGTACCACGGCAGGCTGGCGGAGCTGCCGGTGTCGGGCAGCGCGGTCGCGCCGCCGACGTCACCCTTGCCGCCGCCCTTGCCGCCGCCCTTGCCGCCCTCGTCGACGCCACCGACCTCGCCGGGCGGGGTGGTGTGCTCGGTGGTGCACAGGGCCGCGACGCGGGCCGGGCTGCCGACCTTGGGGCAGGACGACGGCGGCGTGTCCTCCGCGCTGCCGCTGACGACGTTGCGCAGGGTCACCCCCCAGGCAGCGGTGTTGACGACGACCGTGTAGCGCAGCGTCGCGACCGCTCCCGGCGCGAGGGAGGGGATCTGCCACACCAGGCGGTTGCCGGTCCGGGTGACGCTTCCCGTGCTCGGGGTGCCGAGCGGCTGGAGCTGGGCGTTGCCCAGGACGGAGGTCAGGTCGTCCTCGACCACGATGCCGACGACCGCGGACTTCTTGGACCGGCTGGTGGCCGTGAGCGTGTACGTGATCGTGCCGCCCGGAGCGACCTGCGAGCCCGAGGCCGGATCGGCCGTCTTCGTCAGATCCCACTCCGCCTTGGTGTCGTGCGTGGTCTGGCACGGCTCACAGGTCGTGGGCGGCACCTCGCCCGTCGCGGACGCGACATTGCGCAGCTCCACGCCGACCGCTCCGGCATCGACCTTGTACTGGTAGGTCAGCGTCAGCGGCTGGTTGCCGTCGACAGTGCCCGCGGTCCACCGGATCTTCTGACCGTCGATCACGGCCGTGCCCTGGCTGGCCACGGGCGCACCGACGGCGGTCGCGTAGGGCTCGACCTCGGCGAGGTCGTCGATCACCACCACGTCGTCGACCGGGTTGGTGCCGTCGGGCGTGATCGTCAGCGTGTAGGTGATCACGTCACCGGGAGCCACGACCGCCCCGGACCCCGGGTTCGAGGTCTTCGTGACGCGGTAGCCGCCCGGGGTGCGGTGCAGCGTGTTGGTGGCCACGACCGCGACCGTGGTGTCGTCCCCGATGGTCAGGTCGACGTCGCGCCCCGACCCGGTGGGGTCGCCGTCGACGGTGTAGCTGACGCCTCCCCACGCGTAACCGCGGTCCGGGGCGGGCAGCTCGGCGCTCGGCTCGGTGAGCCGGCAGGTGCTGCCCTGCGGCAGTCGCGGGCCGTCGTACGCGGTCACCGCGTCGCGAGGCACGTCGATCCGGCCGGTCACGGGGTCGGTGGCGCCGGGCACGTCGCAGGCGTAGTCGAACGGGTACGTCGTCCCTGCCTGCGGCGCTCCGGCGGGGACGCCGGATCCGGTCAGCAGCTTCTTGACCGTGAAGGTGCCGAAGACCCGGCTGATCGGGTTGTCGACGGTGACCCGGGCCGGCCCCTGCCCGGCGGTGACGGTCACCGGGCCGGACGGGGTGTAGGTCGGCGTGCCCCAGCGGTACGACGGGTCGGCGAGTGCCGGACGGGTCGCCTGCTCCTCGACGGTGCAGGTGGAGCCGATCGGCACGTCGTTGACGGTCGACGACGTGGTGGGCGACACCGTCAGGGTCCTCGTGATCGCGGCGCCGCTGACCGGCGTGCAGGTCACGTCCACGGCGAAGTCTCCGCCGACGTAGCCGGCCTTGGTGCCGGAGATGGTCTTGGCGACCTCGACCGTCCGGGTGTGCCGCTGGAGCTCGTTGGTGACCGTCACGACGACCGCCACCTGTCCGGTCGGAAGGGTGAAGGACACGCCCGCGGGTCCGGTGCTGACGCCGTTCTCGTCGACGCCGTCGACGTCGTAGGCGGGGTCGGCCCAGGAGTAGGACGGGTCGCCGAGCGCGGGAAGCGCGTTCTCGCCCACCGTGCAGGCGCTGCCGACCGGGACGTCCGGAGCGTTCCAGATCCCACCCGCCGCGATCGCGTCGGAGGTGCCCTCGACCTTGTCGCCGTTCTTGGCGACGCAGGAGTAGTCGAAGGTGTAGGTCTGGTCGGCCGGCTCGCCGGCGGTCGCTCCGGTCAGCGCCTTGGTGATGGCGAAGGCGCCCGTCGTCCGCGATGCCGTGTTGGTGACGGTCAGCGTGACCGTCGTCCCGGCACCGACGGTG
Source organism: Nocardioides carbamazepini (assembly GCF_024614185.1). Classification (GTDB taxonomy): domain Bacteria; phylum Actinomycetota; class Actinomycetes; order Propionibacteriales; family Nocardioidaceae; genus Nocardioides; species Nocardioides carbamazepini. The sequence continues at coordinate 676,430 of NZ_JAHTLF010000025.1, read as the reverse complement.
ACCGAGTCGGGCGAGATGACCGGCGCCTGCCACACGAACGAGGGGTCACCGGCCACCGGCGCGGGCCGGAGTGCTGTGTCCTCGGTGGCCGTGCAGGTCGAGCCGACCAGCACGCCGCCGACGGTGAAGGTGCCCTCGTCCGTGACCGTCCACGAGCCGGTGACCGGGGCGTCGTTGCCGTAGGTGCAGGTGTAGCCGCCGGTGAAGGTGAGACCGTCGTCGATCGCCTGGCCGCCCGCGATCTCCTTCGTGATCTCCAGGCTGCCGTAGACGCGGGTGACGTCGTTGGTGACCGTCACCTGGTGACCGCCGGCCGCGGTGAGCGTCACGACGCCCCCCGACGGGGCGATGACCGGCGCGAGCCACGTGTAGGAGCCGTCCGCGAGGTCGCCGTCGTCCAGCGTGTCCTCGCTGACGGTGCAGACCGACTCGGCGGGGATCCGCTCCGCCGGACCGGCGACCTGGACCGATCCGCCGGTCGCCGGCAGCTCCCAGCGGCCCTGGCCGACGACCGTGGTGTCGTAGCGGCAGCTCCAGGCGCCCTGGACCGTGGTGCCACCCGGAAGGGCGGCCGCGGGACCGGCGTACTCCTTGACCACGGTGAGGTCGGAGTAGACCCGCTTCACGTCGTTGGTGACCACCAGTGCCGGCGTCGTCGTACCGACGGTGACCGGCCCGGAGACCTGAGGTGCGGTCCACGTCCAGGAGGTGTCGGTCAGGTCCCCGTCGTCGAGCGCGTCCTCCGCCGCCGAGCAGACCGTGCCGAGGGGCAGGTCGACGTCGGGGGTGAGGGCGGCGTCGCCGGTGCCGGTGACGCGCCAAGTGCCGGAGAAGGTCTCCTCGGTCGCCTTGCCCTGGTCGTAGACGCAGGACCAGGTGCCGGAGAACCCGGTGCCGGAGGTCACGACGCCCGACGTCACGCCCGGGCCGTAGGCCTTGCGGATCTCGAGGTCGCCCGTGACCCGGCTGATCGGGTTGGCCACCGCGACGGCGGCACTGCCGGCACCGATCTCGACGGTGTCGGTCTCGTCACCGTCGACCTCGATCGTGGGCTCGCCCCACGCGTAGGAGGCGTCGCGCAACAGGTTGGCCCCCGGCGCGGTCTCGCGGACCGCGCAGGTCCAGCCCCGCGGGACGCCCCCGGCCAGCTGGACCGCGGCGGCACCGGCGACGACCTGCACCTCGCCCTCGAAGAAGGGACCCGTGGCCGGGTCCGCCAGGTAGCAGCGGTAGGCGACGGTGAAGTCGGCAGCGGTGCGGGTGTAGCCGTCGGTCTCCCCCGTGACCTTCTTCGTCACGAGGAGGCCGCCGGTCAGGCGCTTGATCTTGTTGGTCACCTTCATCGTGTTCGGGCCTGCCGCGCTCGCCGTGACACCGGTGAGCGTGGGGGTCTCCCACACGTACGACGGGTCGCCGCTCACGGCGCCGCGGTCGTCCTCCGTGGCGGTGCACTGCGAGGTGAGCAGCACGCTGCCGGCCGGGCCGGTGAGCGTGGCCGCACCCGCGCCGTCGACGGTCCAGGTGCCGCCCACCTGCTGGCCCGACTGACCGGGGTAGGTGCAGGTCCAGGTGCCCGAGTAGGTGCGGTCGGCGGCGAGGACGCCCGAGTGGCCGGCCTCGTCGACGATCTTGGTCAGGTCGACGGCGCCACGCACGCGCTCCACGGTGTTGGTCACCGTGACCTCGGGCGAGGAGCCCTCGGTCGCCTTGACCGACCCCGGCGCGATGTCCGGGCTGCCGGACCACGTGAAGGACGCGTCGGCCAGACCGGCGCCCGCCGGGATCGGGGCCTCGCTCGCCGAGCAGGTGACGCCCAGCGGGACCGTGAAGCTCACCGAGTCGCCCGCCTTGACGGCGCTCGGTCCGTAGGTCGTGCCGGCACAGGTCAGCGACACCTGGAAGCTGGTGCTGGCGGCGCCGGTGAACCCGCCGTCGGGGTCGACGACCTTCTTGGCCACCGCGACGTCGACCTCGCGACGGCTGATCGTGTTGGTGGCCTGCACCGTCACGGGCGCGCCGTCGGCCGGGGTGGTGAAGGTGACGCCGCGTCCCGAGGACGAGCCCTGGGCACCGGTGACCGCGAACGTGACGCCCGCGTCCCATCGGAACGGATCGATCGGCGCCGGGTTGGCGCCCTCGGTGACCGTGCAGGAGCTGCCGGCCGGGATCTCGACGCCCGCGGGCAGGCTGGTCGTCTGACCGGCGCGGGCCTGCAGGGAGCCGGTCTGCGCGGTGCCCCCGCCGGCCGGAGTGCAGGAGTAGTCGAACGTGAACGGCTGGTCGGCATAGGCCGTGCCGGCGGCGCCGCCGTTGACGACCTTGCCCACGGCGAAGGACCCGGTGACCCGGCGCACCGGGTTGGTCACGCTGAACGTAGCCGTCGGGTTCGCCTTGGTGACCTTGACGCTCGCCGGCGTGATCGTCTCCGCGCCCCACACGTAGGAGGCGTCGGTGGCGCTCGGCGCGGCGGGGGACGGGGCGTTCTCGGTGATCGTGCAGGTGGAGCCAAGCAGGATCGAGCCGGTGGGGCCGCTGACCGTCGCGGCGCCCGCGCCGGTGCGCTGCCAGGTGCCGGAGACGGGCGCGTCGCCGCCGTAGACGCACGACCAGGTCCCGGAGAACGTGGTGCCGGCGCCGTTGACGCCGCCCAGCCCGTCGACCGCCTTGGTGACGGCCAGGTCGCCGTAGGCGCGCTTGATCTTGTTGGTGACCGTGACGCCGACGGTGGTGTTCTTGGTGCTCAGCGTCTTCGTGACCGGGGCGGGAGCGCCGTCCCACACATAGGACTCGTCGACCAGCCCAGCGGAGCCGCTCGGCGCGTTCTCCGTGACGGTGCACGACGTGCCGACCGGGAGGTCCGGCGTGGTGGCGGTGGCGCCGACGGCGAGGGCGAAGGTGTGCTGGTAGTCCGCACCCCCGCCGCTGGCCGGCTGATCGCAGGCGACGGTGACGGGGAACGTGGTGCCGGAGGCGACGCCGGAGGCCAGCGCCGTCGGCGCGATCGCCTTGGTGACGGAGAGCTTGGCGTAGACCGGGACCGTCGGGTTGGTGACGGTGACGGTCTTGGAGCCGCCGGTCGGCACGGCGACGGTGCCGTTGGTCAGCCCGGCGTAGGACGGGGTGCCCCACTCGTGGGAGGCGGCGAGCAGGTTGCCCGCGGGCGCGGTCTCGACGACGGTGCAGTTGACGTTGGCCGGCACAGAGACGGTCTGCTGGCTCTGGGCGCCGGTCGCCGCGAGGTTCACGGTGACCGGGTTGTTGCCGCAGTCGTAGGTGACGGCGAACGGCGTGCCGCTGCCGACGTACCCGCCGCCCTGGACGACCTTCTTCAGGACCAGGTCGGCGAGGTTGCGCTTGAAGTGGTTGGTGACGGTGGTCGACGTGGTCTGGCCGGCCGCGACCGTGATGCTCGTCGGCGCGAAGGCGTTGCCGTCCCAGCCGTAGGAGCCGTCGGCGAAGTCACCGGACTGCGCGGTCTGCGTCTCGGTGAAGGTGCAGGACGCCCCGGCGGCGATGCCGGGGACGACGGCCGGAGTGCCCGGCGTGACGGCGACCGTGCCGGAGGCGACGACCGTGTTGGCCGGCAGCGAGCAGGTGTAGGCCACCGGGAACGGGCGAGCGTTGCCACCGGTGTAGCCACCGGCGGGCGTGCCCGCGCGCGGGGCGACGACCTTGGCGACGCGGATCGAGCCGGTGGCCTGGGTGATCGTGTTGGTGACGGTCACCGTCGGGCTGGCGCCGTCGGCGATGGTGACGCCGTTGTTGGCGTAGGACGGCGCCGACCACGAGTACGACGCGTTCTTCAGATTGCCCGTCGGCTGGGTCTCGGTCACCGTGCAGGTGCGACCGACCGGGATCGCCGGGGAGGTGAACCCGGTGCCGGTCGAGACCGAGAAGGCGACGTTGCCGCTGCCGCAGTTGTAGGTCCCGGTGAACGGCGTGCTCGCCGAGCCGGTGAAGCCGTCGGCCGGGTCGGCGATCGTCTTGGCGATCTTGAAGGTGCCTGTCTGGTAGCGGTTGACCACGGTGCAGGTCACGTTCTGCCCGTCGCCGACCGTGACCGAGCCGTTCGCACCGTTGCCGGTGCCGCCGGTGCACGACCAGCCCTGGCTCACGTAGCCGGCCGGACCGGTCTCGCTGAGGTCGTAGCTGCCGGTGCCCACCCGCTGAGCGGTGACCGCTGCCGAGCCGCCGGGGCCGGAGATCGTCGTGGCGCCGGTCGCGGTGAGGGTGAAGCTCGCCGCGGTCGCGCTGCCGCCACCGCCGTTCTGGACGGTCTTGACCAGGGTCAGCGTGCCCTTGGGGGTGTAGGTGTTCGTGAAGGTGCAGGTGATGGGGCCGGCGGCGGTCGTGGCCGGGGCCGGGACGTTCGTCAGGTCGAGCTTGCGTGCCGGGAGGCTGTAGGCCGCCTGCGGGACTGTGGCACCGGTGCCGTCGACACAGGCGATGCCGGTCAGCGACCAGCGGTCACTGCCGGCGCCGCTGGGCGCGGACTCGGTGACGGAGACCGACTCGGTCTGCAGCAGCTCCTTGGTCGTGGAGTCGGACGTGCTCGTGCTCGAGGAGAGGCTGAACGAGCCGGCGTCCCACGGCGAGCCGGGCCGGTTGGACGTCGAGCCGAACCCGAAGGACGTGTTCGGCACGGAGACACCGGACGGCCCGACGACCTTCTTCACGATCTTCAGGCTGCGGACCTGCACCAGGCTGACGTAGATGCACGCGGAGGTCTGGGCGTTCTCGTCGGTGAGGAACTCGTTGGCGGTGGCTCCGCCCGGCGCGGCCGGGCAGGTGCCGTTCGACGCGGGGGCCCGGAAGCCGTCGACGGCGAGGCGGTAGCTGGCCCCGCCGATCGTCACGGTCTGCTGGCTGATCGCGCTGGTGAACTTGATCTGGTCCTGGCAGTTGCCGTTGCCCTTCCACCAGCCGGAGGGACACGAGGAGCTGCTGTTCGAGGTCTCCCACAGGGTCCAGTCCCAGGTGAAGGTGTTGGCGCCGGTGACGCCGGCGAGCTGGAAGCTCATCTTCCCGGTGAAGCGGTCGTCGTTGGTCTGGACCGGGTTGTTGTAGTGGGTCACCTTGCCCAGCAGGAAGGGGGTCCCGTCCTGGGTGGTGGTGGCGGCGGTCGGGACGACCCCGACCGCGCTCTGCTCGCTCTTCCTGAGGCTCGACGGACAGTCGTCGTCGTAGCCGTGGGCGGTGAGAGCCTCGCCCGACGAGGTGACATAGGTCGAGCTGCTGGAGGTGTTGGCCGGCGCGTACCGGATGCAGTTGCCACTGGTCGGCGCGTGATCGCTCATCTGCGCCGTCACCTGGCCGATGGTGATCGTGGCGGCCTGGGCGGCCGGCACCGTGGCCGGCGACAGTCCGACGCCGATGTTGATGCCACCGGCCAACAGGGCCAGGGCGATCGCCCTGATCCCCGTTCGACGGATCGCGCCCGGTCGCCGTGACAGCGCGCCGGAAAAACGGTCGGCGATTACGCCCATGATGAAGGCCCCTCCAGCCTTGTGCCCGCTCTTCCCTCCCACGGATCGAGACGGGCGTGTCCCATTGATCGGCTCTCACGCTAGGTGCTTTCCTAGGCGATGTCCGGACCATGCGGGGACTTGTTGGGCGACCCGGATGTGTCGTGCGCCACGCCCTCAGCGTGGGGCATTCGATATCCGAGAACGCGCGCTCCGACGAGCTCTCGACGGACGGCGGGGACGGTGGCCGATCCCGTGCTCGCCTCGGGAGGAGGAACGACCCGTCCGGGCGAGGGTCACGGGGCGCATCGGCGACGATCAGGCGCACCTGAGCCGTTCGGGAACCCGATCTCGGGACGGGCGCCCGGCCACGAGGGCGTCCCGGTACGGGGCCACCTGACAGACTGAGGGCATGGCTGACCTCCCCCGGAAGGCCGCGGCGCGCACAGCGCGGCTCGCGGCACTCCCCCTCGGGTACGCCGGCCGCACGGCCGTCGGGTTCGGCAAGCGCCTCGGCGGGGCACCGGCCGAGGCGGTGATGAGCGAGATCCAGCAGCGCACCGCGGAGCAGCTGTTCCGGACCCTGGGCGAGCTCAAGGGCGGGGCGATGAAGTTCGGCCAGGCCCTGTCGGTGCTCGAGTCGGCGCTGCCGGAGGAGATGGCGGCGCCGTACCGCGAGCAGCTGACCCGGCTCCAGGACTCCGCTCCCCCGATGCCGACCCAGACGGTCCGCGACATCCTCGCCGAGGATCTGGGCGCCGACTGGAGGGAGCAGCTGGTCTGGCTCGACGGGGCACCGACGGCGGCCGCGAGCATCGGGCAGGTCCATGAGGGCAGGTGGCACGACGGCCGGCGGGTCGCCGTGAAGGTGCAGTACCCCAACGCCGGCCAGGCGCTGATGGCCGATCTGCGCACCCTGGCCCGGGCCGCCCGGGCGATCGGGCCGCTCATCCCGGGCGTCGACATGAAGCCGCTCGTCGAGGAGGTCCAGGCGCGGGCCCGCGAGGAGCTCGACTACGACCTCGAGGCCGAGGCTCAACGCGAGTTCGCCCGGGAGTTCCGCGACGACCCGCACATCGTCGTCCCGGACGTCGTCGCGGTCGGGCCCCGCGTCCTGGTCACCGAGTGGCTCGACTCGACGAGCTCGCTGGCGGCGGTCATCACCGACGGCACGCCGCAGGAGCGCGACCACTACGGCGAGATCTTCACCCGGTTCCTGTTCTCCGGACCGGCGCGCACCGGCCTGCTCCATGCCGACCCGCATCCCGGCAACTTCCGGGTGATCCCCCACGAGGACGGCTCACCGGGTCGCATCGGCGTCCTCGACTTCGGCGCCGTGGCCCGGCTCCCCCAGCGCGGACTGCCCGAGCCGATGGGCCGGCTGATCACGCTGTGCGCGGCCGGCGACGGCGATGCGCTGATCGCCGGCCTGCGCGACGAGGGCTTCCTCAAGGACCGGATCCGGATCGAGCCGCGGCTCCTCATGGACTACCTGTCGCCCTTCGTCGACCCGACGCTCGTGGAGCGCTTCCGGTTCAGCCGGGAGTGGATGCGCGAGCAGTTCCAGCGGATCAACAACCCGAAGGACCCGGCGTACACGGTGAGCATCAAGCTCAACCTGCCCCCGTCCTACGTCCTGATCCACCGCACCTGGCTCGGTGGTGTCGGCGTGCTCAGCCAGCTCGAGGCCGAGGCGCCGTTCCGGGCGATCATGCAGGAGTTCCTGCCGGGCTTCACCCCGGCGGACTAGGTGTTCTGGCCCGTTAAGCCGGATCGCCGTCGGTGAGGCAGTAGACCCGGCCGACCGGATCGGCGAGCACGGTCCAGTGCTGGTGCTGCGCCAGCACCCGCGCGCCGAGCCCGAGATGCCGCTCGGTCTCCGCGGCCCGGTCGGTGGTGCCCCAGTCGAGGTGCGCCCGCACGTCACCGGTGTCGTCCGCGCCGAGTCGCTGGACCAGCAGCCCGAGCGGCTGGCCCGCCGGGGCGACGAGGAACCTGAAGTCCTCGGTGACCGTCGATGCGCGCTGCCGCCACCCGGTGACGGCGGCCCAGAAGCCCAGCTCCCTCTCGTACGCCGCCCGCGGCACGTCGATCGCGACCTGGCGCACCCGCGCGGCCGATCCCGGTCGGTGCACGGCCGCGGCCGGACGCCGCGACGCGGGGTGATCGACGAAGCAGAAGACGAGGCCGGCGGGCGAGGCCAGGACGACGTGCCCGCGGTCGGCGACGATCGTCGCGCCGGCGACCCGAGCCGCGTCGGCCGCGGCCAGCGGGTCGGCGACATGGAGATCCAGGTGGAGCCGGTCCACGCCCGCATGGCGGCGCTGGACCTTGAGAAAGGGGTCGCCGTCCGGCGGCAGCAGGGACGCGAACTCGTCGTGGTCGCCGCGCGGGGGCGAGACGGCGTACCCGGTCGCCTCCTGCCAGAACCCGACGCTCTCGTGGTGGTGGGTGGCCGCGTTGTCGAGGAAGGCGGTGACCCAGAAGGGACTCGTCGGCGCGGTCATCCGCCCACCGGCGCGCAGTCGTGGCCGCAGCCGTCGGGCGGCAGTGGGCCGTCGGCGTGGGCAGCGGGCCGGTGCAGCACCGCGGCGCTCGCCGTGACGACGACGTCCTCACCGTCGGTCGCGGCGGTGCCGTCGACGAGGAGCGTGTATCCGTGGCGCTCCTGCGGCGGGAACACCACCGTCACCGCGGGATTCTCGGCGAGATTGCGCAGCGTCCCCCGTCCCGGACCGGCGATCCGCAAGGTGCCGTCGTCACCTGCCACCGGGTCGACGGTCACGACCTTCACCTGCGGGGAGGACGTGGTCAGCAGGTAGCCGCTGCCGAAGTCGCCGAGCGCCTGGCACAGGTCCGCGGGATCCACCGGAATGCTCATGGCCCCCAGGCTAGGCGTCGCCCGGGGCCCTCACCACAGGCCGAGCACACCGCCACCGATCCGGACGACGAAGGCGCTCACCACGGCGATGAAGAAAACCCGGACGAACCGGGAGCCGCGGGCGACGGCGGTCCTGGCGCCGAGGTAGCCGCCGACCAGGTTGCAGGCGCCCATCATCAACCCGACGTCCCACAGGACCGCTCCGCTGGGGATGAAGAGGAGGAGCGCACCGATGTTGGTCGCGAAGTTCGCGAGCTTGGCCTTGGCCGAGGCCTGGAGGAAGTCGTAGCCCATGAGGCCGACGAGGGCGAAGACGAAGAAGCTGCCGGTGCCCGGACCGAGGATGCCGTCGTAGAAGCCGATCACGAACCCGACGCCCATCGCGGCCGCGAGGTGCCGGTGGCCGGCGAAGCGCAGTGCGGTCCGCTCCCCCAGCTGAGGGCGCAGCAGGACGTATCCGCCGACGGCGACGAGTGCGACCAGCACGATCGGCTCGAACGCGTCGCGCGGGATCCGGGACGCCAGCAGGGCTCCGGAGAACGCGCCGCCGAGGGCGAGCGCCATGAGCGGCACGAACGTGCGCGGGTCGGGCCCGATCCGGCGGTAGTAGGTGAGTGAGCTGACCGCCGTGCCGCACACCGAGGCGATCTTGTTGGTCGCGAGCACCTGGACCGGACTCGCGCCGGGCAGGCCGAGCAGCAGGGCAGGCAGCTGCACGAGGCCACCGCCACCGACCACGGCGTCCACGAAGCCGGCGGTGAGGGCCGCGAGCGCGAGGAGCGCGACGACGGTCAGGCTGAGGTCCCCCACGTCGCCGAACTCTACGAGGCCGGCAGGTCCTCCAGCCCGGCGACGGGCCGGGCGTCGTACGCACGCGCGACGTCACCGGACGTCTCGATGCACTCCGATCCGAGGTCGACCTGCACGAGGCTCGGCGCGATCTGGAGTTGCAGCAGCAGTCGCCCCTTGCCGGCCGTGAGCAGCACCTGGTCGCCGGGGTCGTCGACCGTCCAGCCGTCGGCCTCGAGCAGCGCCACGGCGGCGGCCGTCGCCTTCTGCCGAGTGAGGCCGGACGCGGAGTCGAAGTGCACGAAGCTGTTGGTCACCACGCCGCGCGGCGACGGGCCGTCCCCACAGATCGTGAACGACCGGCTGCCCCGCGCCCTCTCGAGCCGGAGGGTGCGGGCCACGTCGCGCAGGACCCCCTCGAGGGCGTCGTCGGACGCCGCGACGACGGCCTCGACGGCTGCAGTCCCCTCGGCGCCCTCGGGACCGGCCGGTGCGGCGCCATCGGCGCACCCGGACAGCCCGGGGGCCGTCAGGACGGCGACGATGACGGCGCGGGCCACGGACGGTGTCCGGCGCGTGGTCACCGGAGCCCGCCGAACCGGGTCTGCTCCCAGAGCCAGGTGCCGGCCTCGGCCAGGCCGTGACCGACGCTCGCGGCGCTCGACGCGACCAGCAGCTCGGACAGGGTGAGGTGCGCGCTGCCGCCCGCCCCGCGCGGCGGCTGCTCGCTCACCTCGCCGCCAGCGCCCGCGACGACGTGCGCCACGTTGTCGAGGGAGGCCCCCTCGAAGTAGGACGTGTGGTTGTCGAGGAGCTCCTCGGCCCTCAGCGCGCCGTCGCCGGTCTCGAACCGGGTGCCGCCGAAGCCGTCGTCGGCCGGGTCCTGGCCGAGCGGGCCGACGCCCCCGAGCAGGGTCACCGGATCGTGGTCCTTGCTGCCGACCCAGACCTCGGCCGAGGTGAGCTCCCCCGCCGTGGCGGCAGGGACGCCGGGGCTGCCGAGCAGGACCGCGTCATCGACCGGAAGGCCGCCGGTGAGCGCGTGGCCGAGGGTGGTCGAGCCGTAGCTGTGCCCGATCGCCGTCAGGTGGGCGGGCGCGCCCTGGTCGGAGGCCCGGATGCCGTCGACGAAGTCGGACAGTCGCTCGCCGCCGGCCTCCGCCTTGTCGGACAGGGCGACGCCCCCGAAGTCGAGCTGCCCGAACGGGTCGAACGGGTTGAGGGGGTTGCCGCTCGGCGCGTCGTAGTCGGCCCAGTGGACCGACGCGACGCTGCCTCGGTCCTCGGCGACCGCTGCCTGGTGCAGGGCAAGCGTCTTGTCGAGGTTGCCGGACAGGCTCGCGGCCTCGGTGGTGAGCCCGGGCACGTTGACCGACACGTGGCCGGCGGTGTCGGGGTCGCCGAAGCTGACGGCGACGCCGCCGTCGCCGGAGTGCAGGCCCGGGGTGTAGGCGATCAGCTCGGTGAGGTGGGTGCCGGTCCCGGTGTCGCGGAGGTCGCGGTACTCCTCCAGACCCTGGTGGACGTGGGACGCGTTCGCCACGAGCCTCTTCTCGTCGTGGGTGAGCTGCCCGTCCTCGCCACGTTGGGCGTAGAGGTCGAGATCGCGGGCGAGCTCGCCCCGGTTGGCCTCGTCGCGGTCGCTGACCGGCACCCCGCCGGCGTTGCCGACCAGCTCGGGATGCTCGGTGGTCAGCGCCTCCTGCTCGGCGCGGCGGAGGCCGCGCCACCACGCGGCCAGCGCCGCCGGGTCGCCCAGCAGGGCGCGGAGCCGGCGGGCGAGGTCGGCGGAGCCCGGTCGGGCGGGGTCCGCGGCGAGCTCCCTGCCTTCGACGGTGGTGTCGACGGACCGGAGCGCGGCGACCAGGTCCGTCTCCGCGTCGGCCTCGTCCTGGCCCCACGCGGCGATCCGGACCCGCAGGTCGTCGGCCCGGGCGGTGAGCTGTGCGGCCCGCTGCCGGAACTCCGGGAGCCGGTCGTCGCCGGTCGCCGCGACGACCTCGGCGGCGAGGGCGTCGATCTCGTCGTTGAGCCCGTTGCGCCGCACGGTGAGGTCGTCGCGCCGGCCGAGGAGCCCCGCCAGCCGCTCGCCGAAGCGGTCCGCCGCGGTGACCGCCCGGTCCAGGGCGGCCTCGCCGGCATCGAGCCGGGCGGCGAATCGGGTGGACGCGTGGTCGTGGGCGTCGGCGGCGTCACCCGCCCACGCCGGCGCCCCTGCCGAGGCCGCCCGGTCCTGGACGTTCTTGACCGCGATCGTGACGGCGCGCAGGTCGGTGGCGAGGTCCTGGGCACCGGCGGGCTTCGAGTCGAGGAGCGGACAGGCCGGGACGTGGGCGGGCACCTGGACGATCGTCACGGCCGGCTCACCTCCCTGACGGCCGCGTCGCGCTCCGCCCACGGGAGCAGCGAGCGCAGCCGCTCGGCCTGCGCCCGGTCGACGACCACCAGCCGCCGGTGGAAGAAGACGAACTCCTCGGCGTAGCCGGCGGCCAGAGCAGCCGCCGCCTTGAGTTCGTCGGCCCACGGCTCGGCGAAGCCCGTGACGGCGGCGGCGACGGTGGCGGACAGGTCGGTGGTCGAGGCCGCGGCGAGGCGGCGCCAGGCACCGTCGAGCTCGTCGCCGACGAGATCCCAGCGCTCGCGTGCGGCGCGGAGGACGGCGTACGGGACGTCGAGGATCACGGCCATGACGGCACCGGTGGGGTGAGGTAGGGGTTCATGCACCGTCGGCTGCCCGACGGTCACCGCCGGGAAACGAGCGATCCCGGTTGTCCACAGCGGACCCGGGATCCCCGCTCAGGAAGGGCCTCTCAGCCGACCCAGAAGCCGCGCGAACCGAACCAGTCGCCGTACGTCCCCGGCCCGGAGCCGCCCGATCCACCGGCCCCGCCACCGCGGGATCCGAGATAGGACCCGACGACGGCCGCACCGAGGTCGCCCGACTCGGGAGCGATCACGGAGCCGTCCACGCGGCGCGCCATCGACTCGATGAAGCGCGCGAGGCCCGGATCCTCGCCGAGCCGGAAGAAGGTCGTCTGCGCCCCGAGCCGGCGAGCGTTGTCGAGCTCGCGGACGGAGAGCGCGATCGTCATCGGGTGCGGCGGGTAGGAGAAGGAGACCTCGCCGCTCGACTCCAGGTGGGAGGTCGGCTCACCGTCGGTGACGATCAGCAGCACCGGCTGGGCATTGGGGTGCTTGCGGAAGTGACGGTTGGCGAGCAGCAACGCGTGGTGGAGATTGGTGCCCTTCGCCCAGCGGGCATCGAGAGCGGTGAGCTCCTCGATCCGCATCGTCTGGGCGTGCCGGCCGAAGCCGATCAGCTCCAGGCTGTCGCCGCGGAACCGGGAGCCGATGAGGGTGTGCAGCGCCAGCGCGGTCTGCTTCATCGGCACCCAGCGCCCGTCCATCGCCATCGAGAAGCTGGTGTCGACGCACAGCGCGACGGCGGCCTGGGTGCGTGCCTCGGTCTCCGCGACCTCCACGTCGTCGATCGACAGGAGCGGACCACCGGGGTCGCCGGCGCGGCGCAGGACGCCGTTGAGCATGGTCCGAGGCAGGTCCCACGGCTCGGTGTCGCCGAACTCCCACGACCGGGTCGCGCCGGACAGGTCGCCGGCGGCGCCGGCCTGACGCAGGTCGCGCTGACCCTGACGGCCCGACATCCGCTGGGCCACGTCGCGCAGCAGCGCCTTCCCGAGCTGGCGCATGGCCTTCGGCGTGAGTCGCAGCTCGCCGTCGAAGCCACGCTCCATCGCACCGGACTCGCGCAGCGCCTTCTCGAGCTCCTGCAGCTTGCGGGCATCGACCGCGGCCTCGTTGCCGAGCTGGCGGGCCAGCTTGTCGAGGTCGACCCAGGAGAGATCGGCGGAGCCGAAGCGGGCGCCGCCCATATTGCCCGCCTGGGCGAGCTGGTCGGCCAGCGCGTCGAGGTCGGCGAGGTCCTGCAGGACACCGGTGCCGTCGCCCAGGCCCAGGCCCTGGTCGCCGTCGCCGAACTGCTCCGAGCCGCCCCAGTCCTCGCCCGGGCGCAGAGACATCAGGTTCTGGTCGAGCCGGCCCAGCTGCTCCACCAGCGCCGGGGAGCCGAAGGCCTGGGCGGAGAGCTGCATCAGCTCGGCGCGCTGCTCGGGGCTCATCGAGTTGAGCATCCGCTGGGCGGCGGCCGAGCGCTGGGCCATCGCGTCGATCAGCTCGTCGACGTCGCGCGGGTTCTCCGGGAAGTGCTGGCCGTGCTTGGCCATGAAGTCGTCGAAGTCCTGCTGCGTGTCCTGGCCGGCCGCGTGCTGCTCGAGCAGCTCGTTGAGGTCGGTCAGCATCTCGTTGATCGCCTGCCGGTCCTCCGCGGTGGCGTTCTCCAGCGCCTGCTTCATCCCGGCGAAGCGCTGGTCGAGGAGCTCGCGGCCGAGCAGGTCCTTGATCTGCTCGAAGGCCTCGCGCGCCTCGCGGGACTGCCAGTCGTAGTCGCCCAGCTCGGTGACCGCGGCGGCGGGCGAGTCCGGCAGGCTCTGCAACCGCAGCTCGCGGAAGGCGCGCTCGCCGTCGTCCATCATCGCGTCACGGGCCAGCTGCTTGCGCTCCTCCAACACGGCCTTCTCCAGCAGCTCGCGGACCTCGTCGAGCGTGCCGTCGAGGTTGTGCCGCTGGAGCAGGTCGCGACGTCGCTCGGCCACCCGCCGGGCGAGGTCGTCGAGGCCGGCCTGGTCCTGTCCCCCGCGGCGCAGGAACTCCCGCATCGCCCGCTCCGGGCTGTAGCCGGCCATCACGTCCTCGCCGATGGCGTCGAGCGCCTCGGCGATGTCGACCGGCGGGGCGAGCGGGTCGCCGCCGTCGTACCTGCGGTAGCGGCTCACGTCAGCCTCCGTCGTACGTCGGCCCCGGCACGGATCGCCCGCGGGATCTCGGCGACCTCCTCGACCACCTCGAGCAGCAGCTGCACGGTCTCGGAGGGGGCGGTGGTGTCGAGGGTGATGTCGTAGGCGATGCCGGTGGAGGTCCCCACGTCGTCGAAGCCGCCGTCGGCGGTCACGGCGACCCCGTGCACGGGCACCTCGAGCCGCCGCGCCTCGCGGTAGGTGTCGTTGAGCACGCACAGCGCCACCGCGAGGTGGAGCACCTGGGCACCGTTGGTGGCCGGTCCCGCGAGGACGCCCTCCTCGGTCCAGGCGTGCGGGAGCACGACGCCCTCGACTCGACGCCCCCCGTCGTCACGGAGGGTGCCGGAGCCGACGCGGACCGCGTAGGGCGAGGGATCAGCCATAGACGGTCTCGACCCCGTCGGAGTCCTTGCCGATCTTGCGGGCCAGGAACAGGCCCTCGAGGGCGAGCTCGATCGCGGCGGCGCGCTCGCCGTCGGTGCGACCGCCACCGGCCACCCCCGGTGACGGGGGACAGACGCGCTCGCAGACCTGGTCGTAGAGGTCGGACTCCCCCAGCACCGGCAGCCCGGCCAGGACGTCCCGCGCGGACACCTGGCCGCCGGTGACGACGGTCGCGCCCTCCTCGACGGCCTCCACGAGCAGCGCGAAGTCGAGGCCGCGGAAGCGCTCGCGGACGGTCTCCGCGGTCGCCGTGCGCAGCAGGTGGGTGAGGATCTCGCCCTCCCGGCCCTCCTCGCCCGACTCGAACTCGATCTTGCCGCCGAGGACGTCGACCGCGGTCTCCAGGTCGACGACCCGCGCGACGGCACGGTCCTCCCCCTGGATCGTGGCGCGGCGCAGCGCCGCGGCGGCGATGGTCTCGGCACCGGCGATCGCGAAGCGGGCAGAGACCCCGGAGCGCTGGTCGACGGCGCTGGAGTCGCGCAGGTTGCGGGTGAAGCGGGCCAGGATCTCGACCAGGAAGTCGGGGACGTCGACCAGGTCGGGCAGCAGGTCCGCCTCCTGCCGGACGACGGCGATCTCTGCCTCGAGCGCCTTCGGGTAGTGGGTGCGGATCTCGGCGCCGAAGCGGTCCTTGAGCGGGGTGATGATCCGGCCGCGGTTGGTGTAGTCCTCCGGGTTCGCCGAGGCGACGACGAACACGTCGAGCGGCAGCCGCAGCACGTAGCCGCGGATCTGGATGTCGCGCTCCTCCATCACGTTGAGCATCGCGACCTGGATCCGCTCGGCCAGGTCGGGCAGCTCGTTGATCGCGACGATGCCGCGGTGGGAGCGCGGGATCAGGCCGAAGTGGATGGTCTCCGGGTCGCCCAGCGAGCGGCCTTCGGCGACCTTCATCGGGTCGACGTCACCGATCAGGTCGGCGACGCTCGTGTCGGGCGTGGCCAGCTTCTCGGCGTACCGCTCCTCGCGGTGCCGCCAGGAGATCCGCAGGTCGTCGCCGTACGACGCCAAGGCCGCCTTGGACGTGACGGTGACCGGGTCGTAGGGGTGCTCGCCGAGCTCGGATCCGGAGATCACCGGCGTCCACTCGTCGAGCAGGCCGACGAGGGTGCGCAGCAGCCGCGTCTTGCCCTGGCCGCGCTCGCCGAGGAGAACGACGTCGTGGCCGGCGATGATCGCCCGCTCCAGCTGCGGGATGACCGTGTCCTCGAGGCCGTGGAGACCGGGCCAGGGGTCCTGGCCGGCGGCGAGCAGGGCGAGCAGGTTGTCGCGCAGCTCGGCCCGCAGGTGCTTGTGCTGGTGGCCGGAGGCACGGAGCTCGCCGAGGGTGCTGATCGTGGGGGCGGACGTCGGAGCCGTCCTCGGAGCCGGAGTGGTCACCGTCTCACGCTACTGCCGCCCGCAAGACCCCCGCGGGCCCTAGTCTTCGATCGTGGCGGTCGTCGTCGTGCTCCTGTGCCTCCTGGTGGCGGGCCTGCTCGGTCTGGTCGTGCTGTTCGCCCGGGATCGTGCCCGGCTGCAGGAGCGGCTCGCCGACGCCCGGACGCACATCGCCCAGCTCGAGTCGGACCTCGACGCCGCGCTGCGCCCGCCGCCGCCCGCCAACTCGGCCGAGCGCGCCGTACGCCGGGTGATCCGGACCGCGTCGAAGGTGCGCTCCCACGGCATCACCGGCCTGATCCAGAGCACGGTCGAGGACCTGCAGAGCTGGGCCAGCGACGACGAGCGCGCCGACATCCTCAACATGGCCGACTCGGACGGCACGGTCACCCTGTTCTTCTCCGACATCGAGGACTCCACGCCGCTCAACGACCGGCTCGGCGACGCGACCTGGGTGAAGGTCCTCGCGGCCCACGACCGGGTGCTGCGCACCCGGATCGAGAGGTACCGCGGGCAGGTGGTGAAGACCGCCGGCGACGGCTTCATGGTCGCCTTCCGCGACACGGAGGCCGCCTGCCGAGCAGCGCTCGGCATCCAGCGCGACCTGCCACGTGACGTGACGCTGCGCCGCTACGGCCCGATCCTGGTCCGGATCGGCGTCCACACCGGCCAGGTGGTCGCCCGCGACGGCGACTACTTCGGCCGCAACGTCGCCATGGCCGCCCGCGTCGCGAACCTCGCCCGGGGCGGCGAGATCCTCGCCAGCGACGCCGTCCGCGACGCGCTGGACGACGACGCCGCACTGGCCCTGGTCGAGCGTGACGCAGTCGAGCTCAAGGGCCTCACCGGCGAGCACGTCGTCTGGGAGATCCGCCCTCCCGGGAGCTGAGTCCGGCCCGACACCACGTCGGGCTCAGACGGAGAGGATCACCGACGAGCCGTGGCCGAAGAGGCCCTGGTTGGCGGTGATGCCGACCTTGGCGCCCTCGACCTGACGGCCCTCGGCGCGGCCCTGGAGCTGCCAGGTGAGCTCGCACACCTGGGCGATCGCCTGGGCGGGCACCGCCTCGCCGAAGCACGCCAGGCCACCGGAGGGGTTGACCGGGATCCGGCCGCCGAGGGTGGTGTCGCCGGCGCGGAGCAGGGCCTCGGCCTCGCCGCGCTTGCACAGCTGCAGGTCCTCGATCCAGTCCAGCTCGAGCGCGGTCGAGAGGTCGTAGACCTCGGCGACGTCGACTTCGGAGGGGTCGATCCCCGCCTCCTCGTACGCCGCCTGGCCGATCGCCTCCTTGAAGGTCCGCTCCGGCACCCCGGTCACCGCCGACGAGTCGGTGGCGAGCAGCGGCATGTCGATCACCGTGTTGGGGAAGGTCGGCGTCACGGTCGACACCGCAGCGACCGTCACCGGCGACGCGATGCCGTGCCTCTTGGCGTAGTCGGCGCTGGTCAGCACCACCGCGGCCGCGCCGTCGGAGGTCGCGCAGATGTCGAGCAGGTGCAGCGGGTCGCAGACCACCGGCGAGGCGAGCACCTCGGCGACCGTCGACTCCTTGCGGAAGCGCGCGTAGGGGTTCGCCAGGCCGTGCTTGGCGTTCTTGACCTTGACCTGGGCGAAGTCCTCGGACGTCGCGCCGTAGAGGTCCATCCGGCGGCGCGCGTAGAGCGCGAAGTACGCCGGGTTGGTCATGCCGAGCAGCCGGAACCGCAGCCAGTCGGGGTCGTTCCAGCGCTCGCCCGCGTTGGGGGCGAGGAAGCCCTTGGGGGTGGTGTCGGCCCCGACCACCAGCGCGACCTCGCTCATGCCCGCCAGGATCCGGGCCCGGGCGGTGTCGATGGCCTGGGCACCGGTCGCGCAGGCGGCGTACGACGTCGCGATCCGCGCGCCGTTCCAGCCGAGGGCCTGGGCGAAGGTGGAGCCGGCGACGTAGCCGGCGTACCCGTTGCGGACGGTCTCGCCGCCGACGACGAGGTCGACGTCGGCCCACGCGATGCCCGCGTCGGCGAGCGCCGCCCGGGCGGCGTGCACGCCGTACTCCGTGAAGTCGCGGCCCCACTTGCCCCAGGGGTGCATGCCCGCACCCGTGATGACGACGCTCATGCGCTCGCCTCCTGTCCGGCGATCGGCTTCCAGCGGTAGATGGTGCGCTCCCCGGTCTCGTCGACGTTGAGCGTCTCGACGACCAGCTCCACCTCGGTGCCGACCTTCAGGTCGCTCACGCCGTAGCCGTCGGCCACCTGGCCGAGCACCACGAGCCCCTCGGGCAGCTCGACCGCGGCCAGCGCGAACGGCTGGAACGGGTCGCCCGCGGGCTGGTACGGCGCCGGCGGCTGGTACTGCGCGTCCGTGTAGGACCACACCCGGCCCCGGCGGGAGAGCTCGACGCTGTCCTGCTCCTGGCCGTCGCAGGCGGGGTTGCGGCAGTAGAACGCGGCCGCGCCGGCGGCGGACGACACCGGCGGGAACACCACGTTGCTGCATCGCGTGCACCGGGAGGCGAGCAGTCGGGGCTCGGCTCCCGTGGTGAACCAGCCTTCGATCACGGGGGTCATGGACCCATGCTACCAAGCAAGTGCTTGGTGAGTGACGGTCGTCCGCAGGGGACCGGACGGGGCCAGGCTCAGCCGTCGCCGGGGTCGGGGTTCCCCGCCGCCGGCGGCTTCGGCTGCTCGCACTTCACCGTGTCCGAGGGCGTGTAGACCGTGTGGAACTTCTCCGTGTGGTCGACCGCCGACTCCTTGTGCTTGCGGAAGATCCGGGTGACGTCGACCTGGAAGCCCGACCAGCCGGTGTGCGGCTCGCAGTCCGGGGTGGTCAGCGTGCGGGTGGCCGGCGGGACGTAGGCGTAGCGGGCGGAGGTCTTGGAGTCGATGTCCCAGACCTTCGTCGACCACATCTGGACGGTCACCTTGCCCTGGCGGGACCAGGTGCTCGGCACCACCCAGGCGTGGATGAGGACGCCGTACTCGGTGTCGTTCTGGAAGCGCAGGTCGACCGTCGGCCAGGCGACCGTGGCCTCACGGCCGACCGGGTAGCGGTCGATGTAGAACGAGTGCGGCTTGTGCTCGATGTCCTTGAGGCCGGCGAAGAACATCGCGTTGAACATCGTCGTCGCCATCTGCGAGACGCCGCCGCCGAGGTCCTTCTTCAAGATCCCGTTGCTGATGATGTAGCCCTCGGTGAAGCCGTTCTCCGCGGTGCGCTCACCGACGATCCCGTTGAGGGAGAACTCCTCACCGGGCTTGAGGACGGTGCCGTCGATCAGCTCCGCGGCGCGGCCGATGTTGATGTTGCGGTAGTCGGCGTGCGGGTAGAGCGTGTGCTCCTCGGAGACCAGCTCGACGATCTTGAGGTTCTCGGCGTCCTGGGTCGTGAAGGCGGCGTCCACCACCTGCGCGGTGACCGGACCGCTGCGGGAGCCCTCGGGGGCGGTCAGCAGCCCGAGGAAGACCTGGGCCGCCTCGCCGGGGTCGAACGTGACGCCGGGCTTGGCCGGGACGACCTTCGGCTTGCTCTTCTTGTTCAGCTTCACGGTCGCGTCGACCGGCTCACCGTTGGCGGTGGCGCCCTTGACCAGCTCGGCGAGGACCGCCTCGTCGACGGCCGGGGCGAGCTTGCCGTTCTCGGGCCTCATCGACAGCGCGCCCGCGAACCGGCGCGGGGTCAGCTTGACGTCGTTCTCCCCGAACTGGAGGGTCACGGCGTTGGCCATCGCCGGGTTGGCGAAGGCGTCGAGCGCCTCCGCGACGTCGGCGGCGTCGATGTCGGGCTGCGCCGGGGCGACCTCGAGCTCGACGGACGTCTCGCCCGCGAGGAAGGCGTCGGTGATCGCCGTCCGGGCCTGGTCGCGGTCGACCGCCTGCCCCGCCTGGGGCTGCGTGGTCTGCACGCCGTCGGCGGTGAAGGTGACCGTGCCGTCCTCCGGTGGTGTGCCGAGGCCCTCGGAGAGCTCGGTGAGCCTCTCGTCGAGCAGGTCCTCGTCCACGTCCACGACGGCGTCGACGTCGCCGCCACCGGTGAAGTAGTCCCACTGGCGAGCCGGGCTCCACGACTCGCCGGCACCGGCAGCGTCGACCGACGCGGCGTAGTCGATGGCGAGGCCGATGTCGCCCGGCTCGACCTTCGCGTCGTTGGCCTTGCCGGTCTGCCCCTGGTGCCCGACGCTCACGGTGATCGGCGTGTCGGCGCGGGGCCCGAAGGCCTGCTCGAGCTTCTCGATCGCCGCGTCGCGGGTGAGCCCGCCGACCTCGACGCCGGAGATGGCGGTGCCGGTGGGCACCTTGTCGCCGGCGACGGCATGGGCGGCGACGTACCCGCCCCCGGCGAGCAGCACGAGCAGGACGATGACGACGACGACGATCCGGCCGCCGGGCCGCTCGGCCTTCGCCGCCGAGTCCCCGCGCGTATCAGAGTCCCAGAAGGTCACACGCGCCATCCTAAGGAGGGGTTGCTCACCCGTCCGCATTCTCAGTCGCGCCGGGAGCGGCGGACGGGGCAGCGGACGGGGCAGCGGAGCGCGACAGCAGTCCCAGGAAGCCCGAGGCGAGGACGACGGCACCGAACGCCAGCAGCAGGTAGCCGGAGGCGTCGCTGGACACGACGTAGTCACCCTCCGGCCGCTGGACGCTCGCCACGCCGAGCATCGCCGTCCAGCCGAGGGCGAAGGGCAGCCGCCGCCACCAGCCGCCGGGGAGGGCCACCAGCGTGGCCGTCGTCGCGGCGATGCCGAGGCCCAGCCCCCAGCCGTAGCCGTGGAGCAGGACGGTGGCCAGCCCGACGCCGGCGCCGAGGAGCAGGCAGGCGAGCGCGACCAGCGGGCGAACCGGTCCCGCTCTCACCGCTCCGGGATGCCGGCGAAGAGGTCGGTCTCCCAGCCGGTCTCGGCGTCGAGCGGACCGGCGACGCCCTTGACCAGCCGGAACTGCTCACGCCCGAAGGCCTCGGCCCCCACGTTGTTGGACAGCGCGAAGAACGGCCCGTCCGTGGTGATCTGGGTGGCATGCGCACGCAGCGCGTCGAGCTTGCGCTCGACGTGCTCGCTCGCGTCGACCTCGCACGAGATGTCCTCGTCGCGCCGGAACATGGGCGGCAGGTTGTCGGGGTCCATGCCTTCGAAGGTCGTCGTGTCGCCCGCCTCCCGCAGTCGGCGCAGGCCCTCGCGGATGCGGCTCTCCGCGATGGCGCCCCAGTAGATCTTCGCGATCTCGAAGGGCTCGCCCAGGTCCCGCCGGTACGACGCCACGGCCGCGAGCTGCGCGGCGTACATCGCGACCCGGTGGGCCTGGATGTGGTCCGGGTGGCCGTAGCCGCCGAACTCGTCATAGATCACCAGCACCTGCGGGCGCACCTCGCGGATGACCGCGACGAGGTGGTCGGCGGCCTCGGTGAGGTCGGCGTTCCAGAAGGCGTTCTCGTGCACGTCGTCGGCCGCCACCGCGTGACCGTCCTCGTGCCACTTCATCCCGGAGTCGCGGTAGGTGCCGAATCCGCCGAGGAACCGGTGGTCCGTGACCCCGAGCGCCTTCATCGCGTCGTCCAGCTCACCGCGGCGGTGCTCACCGAGCCGGTCCTCCTTGTCGGCGGCGAGATGCTCCAGCTCGGGCACCAGGATCTCGCCCATCTCCCCCGCCGTGCAGGTGACCAGCGTGACGCCCCGACCCTCCGCGACGTACTTCGCCATGGTGGCGCCCTGGCCGATCGACTCGTCGTCGGGGTGGGCGTGCACGAGGAGCAGCCGGTGGGCGGCGGTTGCGGTCATGGGGACGAGCCTAATGAGGGGACCCGCGCGCTTCACTCCGGGCGCTTGATCCGCCGCGGCGCGTCGGGGAGCGGAAGCACGAGCCCCGCCTGGTCGGGTGCACCCGGAGACCCGTCGGGATCCTCGTCGCGGTCCAGCCACCCGTCGTAGGTCTCGACGAGCATCTCGAGCTGGATCTCGGGCGCGTCGGTGACGATCGCCCACGGGTGGTCCTCGTCGTCGTCCTCGCCCGCGAGCCGCTCGCGGACCACCTCGGCCGAGAAGCCGCCGCGCACCAGCACCGACGCGGCCGCCCGCGCGTCGTCCTCGTCGAAGAAGATGCCCCGCATGGCGCCATCATCCCAGCCCTACGCCGACATCGGGGAGCCCCGCGGTCACCAGGCGACTGCGCAACTCCCCGATCCGCCGGAGATGCTGCGCTCGGCTACCGTGGCGGCCGTGTCCGGACTGCACCTGACCCGCACGGCCGAGAACGGCGACGAGATCGAGGCGCTCGTCGCCGCACTGACCTCCGACGGCGGCGGCCGGGTCGGGATCGCAGCCATGGCCGCGGATCTGCCGCTCCGGCTGCGGCGGACGTTCGCGCCGCTCCCCCGGCTGCTCGGCCTGAAGGTGAGCGCGGCGTGGACCTGGGAGGCGGCCGACCGACGTGACCGGAACTGGTACCCCCAGGGCATCACCACCTCCGCGCAGACGGGCTTCCGCGAGCGGCACGGCCACGACGTGCTGGTCAGCTCCTGGTACGCCCGGACCGCCGGCGGCTCCCGGATCAGCGTCGTGGACCTGGCTCGCCGCCGCTACGGCCACGTGCTGCTGGTGGTGCCGACGCTCGAGGACGGCCGGGCGGGCTTCAAGCCGCTGAAGGTGCATGCCGGTGGCATCGTGTGGCACGACGACTTCCTGCACGTCGCGGCGACCGGCGCCGGCATCCACAGCGCCCATGTCGGCGACGTGCTGCGGGTGCCGGCCGGGTCGCCGTACCGCACGTTCGGGCACCGCTACGTGCTTCCGATCCGGTTCACCCAGCAGAGCGGGCACGACGAGGGCGTGGAGCGACTGCGGTACTCCTTCCTCACCCTCGACCGCAGCCAGGAGCAGCCGGCCCTGCTCGTCGGTGAGTACGGGTCCGCGGCGCAGACCCGCCGGATGGCCCGGTTCGCGATCGACCTCGCCAGCGGGCTGCCCCACCACGCCGCCGACGGGCGCTCGGTCGCCGAGGTCGACGACCGCGGCGTACCGCGGATGCAGGGGGTGGCCGCGGTCGACGGCACCTATGTCATCACCCGGTCCCGCGGGCAGCACCGGCCCGGATCCGTGTACGTCGGCCTGCCGGGTGCCCTGCGCGAGCACCGCTGGGCGACGCCGCCGGGCCCCGAGGACCTGGTGTGGTGGCCCGAGACGGGCTGCCTGTGGTCGGTCAGCGAGCACCCGCGCCGGCGCTGGGTGTTCGCGATGCGGCGTCAGGACCTGCCGGGCTGAGTCCGGACCGAACCCGGGGTCAGCGGCCCATCTCCTCGCGCAGCGCAGCGAGGAACGCGTCGACGTCGTCCTCCGTGGTGTCGAAGGAGCACATCCAGCGCACGTCGCCGGCGGCCTCGTCCCAGAAGTAGAAGCGGTGCCGCTTCATCAGCCGGCGGCTGGCGTCGTGGGGCAGCCGGGCGAAGATGCCGTTGGCCTGGACCGGGTGGAGGATCTCGACGCCGTCGATCTCCCGGACCCCGGCGGCGAGTCGCTGTGCCATCGCGTTGGCGTGGTCGGCGAGCCGCAGCCACAGCCCGTCGGCGAGCAGCGCCTCGAACTGCACCGAGACGAAGCGCATCTTGCTGGCGAGCTGCATCGAGAGCTTGCGCAGGTGCTTGAGGTGGCTGACGCCGTCGGGGTTGAGGACCACGACGGCCTCGCCGCCGAGGGCGCCGTTCTTGGTCGCGCCGAAGGAGAGCACGTCGACGCCGGCGTCGGACGTGAACTCCCGGACCGGTACGCCGAGCGCGGCGGTGGCATTCGCCAGCCGGGCGCCGTCGAGGTGCAGCCGCATGCCGAGCTCGTGGACGTGCTCGGCGAGCGCCCGGACCTCGTCCGGGGTGTACAGCGTGCCCACCTCGGTGGACTGGGTGATCGAGACGACCTGCGGCATGGCGCGATGCTCGTCCTCGAAGCCCCAGGCGTGCCGGTCGACCAGCTCGGGGGTCAGCTTGCCGTCGGGTGTCGCCACGGTGTGCAGCTTGAGCCCGCCCATCCGCTCCGGGGCACCGCCCTCGTCGCTGTGGATGTGCGCGGTGTCGGCGCAGATCACGGCGCCCCACCGGTCGGTGAGCGCCTGCAGGCCGATCACGTTGGCGCCCGTGCCGTTGAAGACGGGGTACGCCTCGACGCCGGCCCCGAACAGGCCGGCCATCATCGTCTGGAGGTGCTCGGTGTAGGCGTCCTCGCCGTACGACACCTGGTGTCCGCCGTTGGCGAGCGCGAGCGCCGCCATCACCTCGGGGTGCACGCCCGCGTAGTTGTCGCTGGCGAACTGGCGGGCGTCGGGGTCGTGCCGGCGCTGTGCTGCGGTGTCGGCCACGGGTGATGTGCTCCGTTCAGTCAGGCGGCGGCACGGATGCCGCGGGTCTCCGCGATGACGTTCTTGAGCTTCTTCGCCAGCGCCTCGAAGAACATACTCAACGGGAACTCGTCGGGCAGCACATCGTCGACGAGCTCGCGCGGCTGCCGGGTGAGGTCGAGCGCCTCGGCACCGCGCGCCCACTTCGAGGCGGGGTGCGGCGCGAGGTAGCGGCTGACCAGCGCGTAGCCGGCCTGCCAGTGCACGAGCTTGGGCCGGTCGATCCCGTCGCGGTAGAGCTGCTCGATCTCCGAGCACAGCGCTCCGGTCGTCTCCCGCGCGAGCTCCCAGTCGATCCGCAGCGTGTTGTCGGTCCAGCGGATCGCGTCGTGCCGGTGCAGATAGGCGAAGAGCAGCTGGCCGCCCAGTCCGTCGTAGTTGCGGCTGCGCTCGCCGGTGACCGGGAAGCGGAACATCCGGTCGAGCAGGATCGCGTGCTGCACGTCGGTCGCCTGCGTGACCCCCTCGGCCTCGAGCTCGACGGCGGCCTTGAACGCGGTGAGGTCGCAGCGCAGCTCCTCCAGCCCGTACATCCAGAACGGCTGCCGCTGCTTGATCATGAACGGGTCGAAGGGCAGGTCGCCGTGGCTGTGCGCCCGGTCGTGGATCATGTCCCAGAGCACGAACGCGTCCTGGCTGCGCTGCTGGTCGTCCATCAGGCCGCGCACCTCGTCGGGCAGGTCGACGCCGAGCAGGTCGACGGCGGCCCGGCTGACCCGCCGGAAGCGGGCGGCCTCGCGGTCGCAGAAGATGCCGCCCCAGCTGAACCGCTCAGGCACCTCGCGCACCGCGACGGTCTCGGGGAAGAGCACGGCGGAGTTGGTGTCGTAGCCGCTGGTGAAGTCCTCGAACGCGATGCCGCAGAACAGCGGGTTGTCGTAGCGGGTCGCCTCGAGCTCGGACAGCCAGTCCGGCCACACCATCCGGAAGACGACGGCCTCGAGGTTGCGGTCGGGGTTGCCGTTCTGGGTGTACATCGGGAAGACGACGAGGTGCTGGCGACCGTCGGTGCGCTCGCGCGCGGGCGTGAAGGCCAGCAGGGAGTCGAGGAAGTCCGGTACGCCGAACCCGGTCTCGGCCCAGCGGCGGAGGTCGGCGACGACGGCACGGTGGTAGGCCGCGTCGTGCGGGAGCAGCGGCGAGAGGTGCTCGACGGCGTCGGTGACCCGCGCCACCGCGGCGGCCGCCGCCTCACGGGAGGGCGCGCCCTCGGCGCCGAGATCGATCGAGCCGTCGGCGAGCTGCCAGGTGCGGATCTCCTCGACGACGTCCTTCAGCGCCCGCCACGCCGGCTGCGCCACGACGGCGTCGCCGCGGAGGTCCTTGCGGTCAGCGAATGAAAGAAGATCCGTCATAGCTCCATTAGACAGGAGATCTTCCTGTCAGATCAATCCGAGGGCGACACTCCTGGTCCACATCAGGCCTGGGACGCTTCGCGTCCCGCGACGAAGGCGGCCACGCAGCGGCGTACCTGGTCCTCGGTGTGGGCGGCGGAGAGCTGGACCCGGATCCGGGCCTCGCCACGGGGCACGACGGGGAAGCTGAACGCCGTCACGTAGACGCCGTGCCGTTGCATCTCGTCGGCGACCCGGGCCGTGAGGGCGGCGTCCCCGAACATCACCGGGACGATCGGGTGCTCGCCGGGGAGCAGGTCGAAGCCCTCGGCGCCCATCAGCTCCCGGAAGAGCGCGGCGTTGGCGCGCAGCCGCTCGCGCAGCTCGCCGGAGTCCTCCACCAGGTCGAGCGCCCGCAGTGTGCCCGCGACGATCGTGGGGGCCAGGGTGTTGGAGAAGAGGTACGGGCGCGAGCGCTGCCGCAGCAGGGCGACGATCTCGCGGTGCGAGGAGACGTACCCGCCGGACGCGCCGCCGAGGGCCTTGCCGAAGGTGCCGGTGTAGATGTCGACCCGGTCGGCGACACCGCACAGCTCGGGCGTCCCGCGGCCACCGGCCCCGATGAACCCGACCGCGTGCGAGTCGTCGACGAGCACGAGGGCGTCGTACCTCTCGGCGAGGTCGCAGATCTCGCGCAGCGGCGCGAGGTAGCCGTCCATCGAGAACACGCCGTCGGTGACGACGACCCGGAAGCGCGCGTCGGCGGCGGCCTTCAGCTGCTCCTCGAGATCGGCCATGTCACGGTTGGCGTAGCGCAGGCGGCGCGCCTTGGAGAGCCGGATGCCGTCGATGATCGAGGCGTGGTTGAGGGCGTCGGAGATGATCGCGTCCTCGGGCCCGAAGAGCGTCTCGAAGACGCCGCCGTTGGCGTCGAAGCACGACGAGTAGAGGATCGTCTCCTCGGTGCCGAGGAAGTCCGAGAGCCGGCGCTCGAGCTCGAGGTGCTGCTCCTGGGTGCCGCAGATGAACCGGACGCTGGCCATCCCGTAGCCCCAGGTGTCGAGCGCCCCGCGGGCGGCGTCGAGCAGTCGCGGGTCGTCGGCCAGGCCGAGATAGTTGTTGGCGCAGAAGTTGAGCACCTCGGCGCCGTCGGCGACGATCTCGGCCCGCTGCGGGCCGCGGATGCCGCGCTCGCGCTTGGTGAGCCCGGCCCGCTCGATCCCGTCGAGCTCGTCGGTGAGGTGGTTCCTGAAGTCTCCGTACATCACAGCTCCGTCCAGTCCAGCACGACCTTGCCGACCCCGGCGGACGCCGCGATCGCGAATCCCTGCTCCCACTCGCGCGCGGGCAGCCGGTCGGAGATGACCGACCCGATCGCCTCGCGCAGGGTGCTGCTCGACTGCAGCATCGCGCCCATGGCGTTCCAGGTCTCGAACATCTCGCGACCGTAGATGCCCTTGAGGGTCAGCATGTGCGTGACGACCTTCCCCCAGTCGACGGCGAACGGTGCGCTCGGCAGGCCGAGCATCGCGATCCGGCCACCGTGGTTCATGTTGTCGATCATCTGCGGCAGCGCCGACGGGGCGCCACTCATCTCGAAGCCGACGTCGAAGCCCTCGCGCATGTGCAGCACCCGCTGCACGTCGGCCACGGAACCGGTCGACACGTCGACGACGGCATCGGCTCCCATCCCCGTGGCCAGCTCGAGGCGGGCCGGACTGACGTCGGTCCCGACGACGTACCGGGCGCCGACGTGGCGGGCGATCGCTATCGCCATCAGCCCGATCGGGCCGCAGCCGGCGACCAGGACGTCCTCGCCGACGAGCGGGAAGGCCAGCGCCGTGTGCACCGCGTTGCCGAGCGGGTCGAAGATCGCACCGAGGTCGGGTGCGACGTCGGGATGGTGGACCCACACGTTGCTGGCCGGCAGGCCGAGGTACTCCGCGAACGCCCCGTCGCGCTGCACGCCGAGGCCGACGGTGCGGATGCACATCTGGCGTCGCCCGGCGCGGCAGTTGCGGCAGGTGCCGCACACGATGTGGCCTTCGCCGGAGACGCGGTCTCCGACCGCGACATCGTCGACGAGCGGGCCGACCTCGACGACCTCGCCGTAGAACTCGTGACCGGGGGTCAGCGGCGCCCGCACCGCGCCCGCCGCCCAGTCGTCCCAGCGCAGGATGTGGAGGTCGGTGCCGCAGATGCCCGTGCGGAGCACGCGGATCACCACGTCGGCCGGACCACAGACCGGGTCCGGGCGGTCGACGAGCGCGAGCCCGGGGCCCGCCTCGGCCTTGAAGAGCGCCTTCACAGGTCCATTGCAGCGCTCCGCGACCGTGCAGAGCAACGGGCACTTCCTGCATGGTCTGTTAAGAGATCACTTCACCGTAGGCTGGGTCGCGTGGAGATCCACCAGCTGACGATCCTGCGCGAGCTCGGCGCCCTCGGCAGCGTCACCGCCGTCGCGGAGGCGCTGCACGTCTCGCCGTCCGCGGTCTCGCAGCACCTGGCCGCGCTGCAGCGACAGTTCGCGACCCCCCTGACCCGGCGCGAGGGACGGGTGCTGACGCTGACCGACGCCGGCCGGGTCCTCGCCCGGGCCGGCGCGGGCGTCATCGACGCGATGGCGGCGGCCCGCACGGCCGTCGAGCAGTTCGAGGACTCCCCCGGCGGCACGGTCACCCTGAGCAGCTTCCACAGCGCGGGCCAGGCGCTGTTCGGCCCGCTGCTGCGCGAGCTCGACGCCGGCCCCGACGCGCCCGAGCTCCGGCTGACCGACGAGGACGTCGCCCAGCGCGACTTCCCGGCCCTCACCGCCCAGTACGACCTCGTGCTCGCCCACCGGATGGAGCACAGCCCGCCCTGGCCCACCGACGACCTGCACGTCGTCACCCTGGCCCGCGAGCCCCTGGACGTCGCCCTCCCCGCCGGCCATCCCCTCACCGCACGCGACCGGCTGCGCCCGCGCGACGTGGTCGGCGAGCGCTGGGTGACCAGCCGGGCCGGCTACTCCCCCGACGACGTCCTCACCGCCGTCGCCGCACTCACCCGGCGCAGCGCCGACGTCGTCCACCGCGTCAACGACTACGGCGCCGTCGCGGCGCTGGTCGCCGCCGGATCCGGCATCGGGCTGCTGCCGCGCTACACCTCCGCCCACCCGTACGACGACGTCGTGCTCCGCCCCCTGCACGGGCTGAGCACCAGCCGCACCATCGACGTCCTCGCGCGCCCCGAGGCCCTGCGCCGCCGCTCGGCGCAACGCGTCGTCCAGGCGCTGCGCCGCGTCATGGAGCGGCTCGTGGCGTCACAGGGTTGACCTGCCTTGTTGAATGGGCGCCATGAGCGAGGAGACCTGGCTGGCCCGCGCCGTGGCGCTGGCGACCGCCAATGTCGCCGACGGCGGCGGGCCGTTCGGTGCCGTGATCGTCCGCGGCGAGGTCCTCGTCTCCGAGGGCCAGAACCACGTCACCCGTGACCTCGACCCGACCGCTCATGCCGAGGTGGTCGCGATCCGCGCCGCCTGCACCTCGCTCGCGACCTTCGAGCTGGCCGGCTGCACGCTCTACACGTCCTGCGAGCCCTGCCCGTTGTGTCTGTCTGCCGCTCTGTGGGCACGCCTGGACCGCGTCGTGTATGCCGCCGACCGGGACGACGCCGCCCGCGGCGGCTTCGACGACCGCGCCTTCTACGAGCTCTTCGACCGGCCGCGCTCGGCGTGGTCGATGGACGTCGCCAACGTCCGCCTGCCCGATGCCGCCGCTCCCTTCGACGCCTGGCTGGCCAACGAGGCGCGCACGGCCTACTGAGATCGGTCCTGCGATCGGCCCGGGGAGCGGATCGTCAGGACACCGCCACGACGGTGACCACCGTGACCAGGACCACGAGCAGCAGGCCGACCGCGAAGCCCACGGCCAGGAGTGGTCCGTAGCCGACCCGGCGCACCGGAGCGCCCGACTGCCGCAGCGCGGCGAGGAGCTCGTGACCGCCCTGCCGCGCGAACGCGGACGCGTCGGCGGCGAGGTTGCCGGCACGAGCCGCCGCGGTCCCGCCGTGGGCGACACCGGCTCCCGCGAGACCGGCCACCGAGCCTGCGGCGGCGAGTCCCGCCCCGATGACCGGTCCGTGCGGCCGGGCCAGCACGGGGTACGCCGTACCGCCCACCGTCACGGTGATCCGCTGGGCGGCCGAGCTCACCCTCGCCTGGTGGACCGGGACCCGGAAGACGTCGACGAAGCCCGTCGGGCTCTGCCCCGGTGCCAGCAGCGCGATGACGCCGTCCTCGACGATCAGCCAGACCGGCACCGCACCGGATCCCCCCGGTGCCGTCCCATATCCCTGGAAGGCGGCACGAGGCTGCGGTTCGTAGGCGTTCAGGTTGCTCACCCTCTTCTCGATGCTGCGTCAGCGCGTCGCGTACTGGCCGACGTAGGCGTCGGCCACCCAGTCGTCGCTCTCGGAGCGCAGCGCATTGCCGGTGAACTCGCCGTCGCGGATCATCAGATAGCGGGTGCCGTCCGAGGAGTTCCAGGGCCCGCCCGGGTCGTTCCACGTCACGTCCACCGCGCGCCAGCTGTCCCCGACCTTCACCTTGTTCCACGCGTGAGCGCCGCCGTTGGCGAGATCGCCGGTGACGACGACCGACTCGACGCCGGCCTCGTCCGCGAGCGCCTGGAAGGCGTACGAGTAGCTCATGCACACCCCGCTGCCGCTCAGCAGGATGCCCTGCTCCCAGGCGTAGCGGTACTTGTCCGGAGTGTCCGCGCGGTACTTCCCCGGCGATCCCTCGAGCGCTGCGTGGTCGTAGTCCGCGTTGTCCACGAGATAGCGGTTGAGCGCACTCACCTTGTCGGCCACGCTCATGCCCGCCGTGATCTCGCTCTTCACGATCCTCTCGGCAGCGTCGGCCAGCTGGTCCTGCAGCACCCGCTTCTCGGCCTGCGTGTACATCGGCTCCACGTGCAGGACGCTGCCGTCGAACGTCGACCGGTCGTAGTACGAGAGAGCGTAGGGATTCTGGTAGACCGCCTCGTCCCACGCATCCTCGACGCTGGGCAGGCCCGGCTGGTCGGCGAACTCGGAGAGGTCGATGGCCGTGGAGCCGGCGATCAGCTGCCCGGCGATGAACCTGGTCAGCTCGTTGCTGCCGAAGACCGGATAGTCCGGCGCAGGCAGCTCCGGGCTCGGCACCTGGGGATGGTCGACGTCGATCACGAGGCTGGACTCGGTCAGGCCGGCCTTCGGGTAGTCGCGCAGCGCGCGCTCGTTGAACGTCGCGACCGCGGCATCGATGTCGCCGACCTGGTCGGCCGGGATCCGGACCGGATCGACGAGCCGGGTCCCCTGGCCCCGCAACGGCACTCTCCAGAAGCGGCCCTGCCGGCGTACCTCGGCGCGGTCGACATAGGCGCCCGTCGCCCGGGTCGACCCGTCGATGGAGGCGAACAGGAAGCGGCTCGGCAGCGCCTGCAGGCCGCGGCTCCACACGTCGGCCCCGGCATCCCACTTCCGGTCGGACCGGACCGGAAGCGTCTCCAGGCCGCTGAAGTCGACCGCCGCCAGCACCGACGCCTGCCGATCCACGACAGCGACCACGCCGAGGCGGGCGTCGATCCTCTCTCCCGCCAGCTGGGGCAGCGAGGCCATGGTGGAGGCGTCGACCGTGGTCAGCTTCAGCACGTCGTTCTGGGTGCAGGAGGCACGCCGGCACCGCGTCGTCTCCGCTGACGACCAGGTGGTCTCCGTCGTCCGCCCGATGACCCGCACCGTGCCGTCGAGACTGCTGTCGCGCCGCTGCTCCAGGACCACGACGTACTCGGTCGCCCCCTCGACCGGCGACCACTCCAGCAGCGCGTCGCCCTCCTCGGTCACCGACGAGGCGACCTGGGCCGGCGCCGGCGTCTCGGCCTCGAAGTGGACCTCGGTGACCAGGGGTCGCGGCCGCTGGGCACCGTCGGGGGTGAGGTACTGCACGACGTACACGTGCGGGCTGAGGTTCCAGTAGGTGCCGAGGTCGGCCAGGGTTCCCTGGGCCTGCCCGCCCTCGTGCGTGATGTGCGTGCGGCGTACCTTCACCGGCGTGATCGCCAGGTGCGGATCCGAGCCGGACGAGGTCAGGTCCGGCAGGATCGAGATCGGCACGGGGCGCGTCAGGGCCGCGTCGGCGTACACCTCGATCTTGCCGGCGGCACCCAGCCAGGGATCCGCGACGTCGGCGTCATAGGTGGCCGGAACCGTCAGGTCCGCATCGGTGCCCACCCCGGTGACGACCGAGGTGAAGTCGTAGCCCGACAGCGCGTCGTCGACCTCCGCCGTGGTCGGGAGCTCGACACGGCTGTCCCCGATCAGACGCTCCCGCAGCTCGTCGCTCGTGCTCCGGCGCTCCTTCGGCTCCTCGTCGCGATCCAGCACCAGGACCGCGGTCACGCCGATGACCAGGACCAGCGCCAGGGCGAGGGAGCCCAGGACCGCCAGCCAGGGGAAGCCGCGTCGCCCGCCGCCCGTCGGCGGTGCGGGCGGATAGGGGTGACCCGACATCACTCGTCCATCCAGGTCGGCTTGTCCAGCGACGGAGCGGTGACCCGCGGGACGGGCGCGTCGTCCTCACGCTGGGGCAGCACGTCCGCGCAGGCCTCGATGACGGCGCCCTGCACGCGGGGGATCTCGCCCTGCTGCGTCGTGAGCTCGTCAGGCAGCGTCGTCTCCGGCGACTCCCCGCGCCCCAGGGCGTCCATCATGGACTGCTTCCACTCAGCGACCGCTCGGTAGTACGCCACGACGACGGTCGCCTCCGCCGAGACCAGCTCCTCGATCTCGTCGTCGGTGATGTCGGCGAGCGCCGCGTCGTACATCTCCTGCAGCTTGTCGGGGTCGAACTCGGTGGCCGCCCAGATCTCGCTGCTCGACACCACGTCCGCGTAGACCTCGCACGATGCCTCGTGAGCGCCACCGGCACCGCTGTCCGAGTCCTCCGCGTCCCCGCCACGCACAACCAGGGCGACGGCGCCGATCACGACCAGGACCAGCACGAGGCCGGCAGCCAGCAAGGCGAGGGTCAGTCCGGTGCGGCCGCGCTTCGGGGGCGGCCCGCCGGGGGCCGGCCAGCCCTGCGGGTACGGCGGCTGCCCGGGGGGCGGCGGGTAGCCGCCCGGTCCGGACGGAGGCGCACCTGGCTGGGGGTGATTCATGGAGAGGAGTCCTCACGCGCGCGTCGCGCTCGCAGTTCGTCGAAGCCAGGCCCTCTGGCTGGTGAACCTTAACCTCGGAGCGCGAACTCAAACCTGCCGGCCGCCGGTCGACGGGCCGGCCGGGATCGGGCGGCGGTCCGAGGCTGCGCCGAGGAGACCCGCGGCCACGGCGAGCGCGATCCGGGCCGGCTCCTTCCCCGTGATCGCGGGGTCCCCGATGGGCGTGCGCACCCGGGCGATCGCTGCCTCGTCGTGGCCCAGCTCGGCGAGCCGGACGCGGAAGCGGGCCCACTTGGCGCTCGACCCGATCAACCCGATCGAGCCCGGCACCTCGGCGCGGAGCAGCGCGTCGAGCAGCGCCAGGTCCTCGGCGTGGTCGTGGGTGAGCACGAGGACGTCGGTGCCGGCCGGCAGCTCCGCGATGACGAGCTCGGGCAGCACCGGGACCCGGTGCACGCGTACGTCGGCCGGGCCGGTCAGCAGCGGCGCGACCCGGTCGTCGGCGAGTTGGTCGGAGCGGGAGTCGACGAGGTGGAGCTCGAGGTCGTGGCGGCTCAGCAGCAGCGCGAGCTCGAGGCCGACGTGGCCGATGCCGAACACCGCGACCGAGCGCCGGACCGGCAGCGGCTCGTAGAGCAGGGTCACCCGGCCCCCGCAGCACTGGACGCCGTGCTCGGCAGGAGCCCGGTCGGAGAGGTCGTGGCGCTCGGTGGCGGGCGGCGCGGCCGGGTCGCGCAACAGGGCCCGGGCGCGTCGTACGGCCGTCTCCTCGAGATTGCCGCCGCCGATGCTCCCCCAGGTCGCCTCGGGCGCCACGACCAGCTTGGCGCCGGCAGCCCGCGGCGCGTGGCCGTGGACCTCGGTGATCGTGACGAGCACACCGGGCGTGCGGGTCTCGCGGAGATGCTGGAGCGCGCGCAGCCAGTCCATGCTCACCTCCGCACGCTCTCGATCGCCCACCACACCGCCTCGGGGGTGGCCGGTGAGGCGAGCTCCACGCTCGTCCCCGGCGTCCCGAACGCCCCCACGGCGTCGCGCAGCGCCTCGCGCACCGAGAAGGCCAGCATGAGCGGCGGCTCGCCGACCGCCTTCGACCCGTAGACCACACCGTCCTCGGTGGCCCGCTCCAGCAGCGCGACGCGCAGGTCGGCGGGGAGCTCGGACAGGCTCGGCAGCTTGTACGTCGACGCCGACTGCGTCGCGAGCCGGCCGCGGTGCGGCCCCTCCGAGTCGTCCCAGCGCAGGTCCTCGAGCGTCAACCACCCGACGCCCTGCACGAAGCCGCCCTCGATCTGGCCGAGGTCGACCAGCGGGGACAGGCTGTCGCCGACGTCGTGGACGATGTCGACCCGCCGGACCTCGTAGGCACCGGTGAAGCCGTCGACCTCGACCTCGGCGGCGGCGACGCCGTAGGCGAAGTACTTGAAGGGGGTGCCGGTCATCGTGGTCGCGTCCCAGGACAGGCCCTCGGTGCGGTAGAAGCCGGCCGCCCAGAGCTGGATCCGGTCGAGATAGGCAGCGCGGACGACGTCCTCCCACGGCGCGTCCGTGCCGAGCCGGGCGCGGACCGGGACGATGCGGGCGAGGATCTGCGCGCACGCGTCCTTGACGGCGGCGCCGTTGAGGTCGGCTCCGGAGCTGGCCGCCGTGGCCGAGGTGTTGGGCACCTTGTCGGTGCGGGTCGGCGCGAGCCGGACCCGCTCGATCGGCAGGCCCAGCGCGGTCGCGGCGACCTGGAGCATCTTCGTGTGCAGGCCCTGGCCCATCTCGGTGCCGCCGTGGTTGATGAGCACCGAGCCGTCCTTGTAGACGTGCACGAGCGCGCCGGCCTGGTTGAACGAGGTGAAGTTGAACGAGATCCCGAACTTCACCGGCGTGATGGCCAGACCCCGCTTGCGGTGGGGGTCGCCGGCGTTGTGGCGCTCGATCTCCTTGCGCCGCACGGCGTACTCGCCGGTGTCGAGCACCTGCTGCCAGGCGCGGTCGAGCCGCTCGGGATGCCGCACGGGCTGTCCGTACGGCGTCGCCTGGCCCTCGACGTAGAAGTTCCTGCGCCGCAGCTCCTCGGGAGCCAGCCCGAGCACGGGCGCGCAGCGGCCGAGGACGTCCTCGATCACGAGCATGCCCTGCGGGCCGCCGAAGCCGCGGAACGCGGTCTGCGAGGTCGTGTGGGTGCGGGCGATCCGGCCGGCGACCCGGACGTGCGGGATCCAGTACGCGTTGTCCACGTGACACAGCGCCCGCGAGAGCACGGGCTCGGAGAGGTCGAGACTCCAGCCGCCGTCGGACGTGAGCGTCGCCTCCAGCGCCTGCAGCCGGCCGTCGTCGTCGAAGCCGACCTTCCAGGTGGCGTGGAAGCCGTGCCGCTTGCCGCTCATCGTCATGTCCTGCTGCCGGGTGAGCCGCACCCGCACCGGGCGGCCGGTCAGCGTGGCGCCGAGGGCAGCGACGGCGGCGTACCCGTGGGGCTGCATCTCCTTGCCGCCGAAGCCGCCGCCCATCCGCACGCACTGCACGGTGACCTGGTGGCTGGCGAGACCGAGGACGTGGGCGACGATCTCCTGGGTCTCGGTCGGGTGCTGGGTGCTGGACGACACGTTGACCTGGCCGTCGTCGTCGACCTGGGCGAAGGACGCGTGCGTCTCGAGGTAGAAGTGCTCCTGCCCGG
The DNA here is from genome assembly GCF_024614185.1 of Nocardioides carbamazepini. Lineage (GTDB taxonomy): Bacteria > Actinomycetota > Actinomycetes > Propionibacteriales > Nocardioidaceae > Nocardioides > Nocardioides carbamazepini. Next base: position 641,053 of record NZ_JAHTLF010000025.1, on the reverse strand, counting down.
CGAACGAGGTCACGCCCTCGAACACCCGGGCGCTGGCGGCGAACCCGGCCTCGACGTCGCCGCGGACCATCGTCGGGCGGGCCCCCTGGAAGCTGTCGGCGTCGACCGCGTCGGCGATGGTGACCAGCGACGGCAGCGGCTCGTAGCCGACGTCGACGGCCGCCGCGCCGAGTCGCGCGGCCTCCAGCGTCTCGCCGAGCACCCAGGCGACCGACTGCCCGTGGAACATCACCTCGTCGGGGAACAATGGCTCGTCGTGCTTGGTGCCGGAGTCGTTGGCACCGGGCACGTCCGCGGCGGTCAGGACCCGCACCACACCGGGGATCGCGTACGCCGGCAGCGGGTCGAGCCGGGTGATCCGGGCGTGTGCGTGCGGCGCCTGGACGGGGTGGGCGTGGAGGACGCCGGGCGCGCGCAGCGCGAGGTCGTCGGTGTAGAGCGCCCGGCCGGTGACATGCAGGGCCGCGGCCTCGTGGGGGCGGGCCTCGCCGACGCTCATCGCGTCACCGCGCTCTCGGCGAGGAGCCGCGGGAGGGACTGCCCGAGCATCGCCGCGCGGTAGGCGGCACTCGCCCGGTGGTCGTCGATCGGGGTGCCGGCGGTCGCCAGCGCCCGCACCGCCGGCGCGATCCCCTCCGGCGTCCAGGCGGCGCCGAGGAGCGCCTGCTCGGCGGCGGTCGCGCGGACCGGGGTGGCGGCGACGCCGCCGAGCCCGATCGCCGCGCGCACCACGACACCGTCGGCGAGGTCGAGCGCGAAGGCCGCCGCCACCGAGGAGATGTCGTCGAAGCGACGCTTGGCGATCTTGTGGAACGCGGTGGTCGTGGCCAGCGGGAGCGGGACCCGGATCCGGGCGATCAGCTCGCCCGGTTGCCGGACCGACCGGCGATAGCCGGTGAAGAACGTCGTGAGCGGCACCGTCCGCTCGCCGGCCGGCCCGACGAGCACGAGCTCGGCGTCGAGGGCGAGCAGTGCGGGGGGCAGGTCGCCGATCGGCGACCCGGTCCCGAGATTGCCGCCGATGGTCGCGCCGTTGCGGATCAGCCGGGACGCGAACTGCGGGAACACCTCGTCCAGCAAGGGGATCCGCCCCGCGAGCCGGCGCTCGACCTCGCTGAGCGAGAGGGCGGCGCCGATCTCGACGACGCCGTCGTCGACGCTCGTCGTCCGGAGCTCCTCGAGCCGGTCGACGGCGACGAGGAGCCTGGGACGCGATCCGCGCAGGTTGGCCTCGACACCGAGGTCGGTGGCGCCCGCGACGGCGACCGCGCCCGGCTCGCCGAGGAGGGCCAGCGCCTCGTCGAGACCGGCGGGCCGCACCCAGCCGGGCACGGAGTGGGGAGGCGCCGACGGTGGTGGCGTCGTCGTACGGGAGGCGAGGGGGTCACCGACGGCCGGCGCGCCCAACGCCTCGGCGGCCTCGACGATCGGGCGGTAGCCGGTGCAGCGGCACAGGTTGCCGGACAGCGCGTGGTGGTCGAAGGCCTCGCGGCCGGGGCGGTAGAACTCGGCGGCCATGCTGCAGACGAAGCCGGGCGTGCAGTAGCCGCACTGCGAGCCGCCCCGGACGGCCAGCTCGTGCTGGACGGGATGCAGCGCGTCGGGCGTACCGAGGCCCTCGGCGGTGACGACCTCCTGGCCGGCGAGCGCGGCGGCCGGGACCAGGCAGGCGTTGACGGCGGTCCACTCCGTCGGTGTGTCACTGGAGCCGTCGAGGGACGGCCGGGCGAGCAGGACGGCGCACGCGCCGCACTCCCCCTCGGCACAGCCCTCCTTGGCGCCGGTGAACCCGATCCCGCGCAGCCAGTCGAGAGCGGTGACCGGCGGCTGGGCGCCGACGAGTGCCCGGGCGGCTCCGTTGACCGTGACGGCTGCGCCCGGCCCGGCGGCCGGATCCGTGCTCATCGCCTACAGGTTAGTGACTTTCCGCGGTCGCGAGGGTGATACCGAGGCCGACCATCATCACGCCGCCCGCGGCGCCGAGAGAGTCGAGCCGCTCCGGCTTGCGGGCGAACCAGTCCCGCGCCCGTCCGGCGGCGAGCGCCCAGCAGCCGTCGGAGCAGACCGCCATCACGCCGAACAGCAGCCCGAGCAGCACCAGTTGCGGCGCGGCGGGCGCGCCGGCATCGATGAACTGCGGCAGGAAGGCGACGAAGAAGACGATCGTCTTGGGGTTGGTCGCACCGACCACGAAGCCGGTCCGCACCGAGACCAGGCCCGCGGAGCGCGCGGGCGCCTCGCCGACGCCGACCGCCTCCAGGGCCGCCCGCGCGTCGGCGCGGTGCAGGATCGCGCGGACACCGAGATAGACGACATAGGCCGCCCCGGCGAGCTTGAGCAGCGTGAACGCGGTCGCCGACGCGGCGACCACCGCGCCGAGGCCGACGGCCACCAGGAGCACCTGCGCGACCAGGCCGAGCGCGTTGCCGACCACGGACAGAAGCGCATCGCGGCGACCGACCGTGAGCGCCCGGCCGATCGTGAACAGCAGGCTCGGACCCGGCACCTGGATGAACAGGAACGAAGCGATCGCGAACGCGGCGAGCTGGCTGGCGGACGGCATGTCTCGCAGTATCCGGCACGGTGGGTGTCGGCGCGAGCCGTTTCCTCAGCTGTTCATGCTGGTCGGTCCGGTCGGTCCGGCGGCACCACACCGCGAGCGTGCCGCCGCGCCCGGTCGAGAGCTGTGTCGTCGCCGAACAGCTGACGCCGGGTGTCCGCAGCGGTGAGATGGGCATCGATCCGGAAGGCGTCGTCGACCGGGTCGCGACTACCGTGCCGCGAAATGCGACCGACCGGTCGCACAGATCCCCCGGGAGGACTCATGGACCAGCAGCTCGAGGACTCGATCGCGATCGACGCGCCGCTCGCGCGGGTGTGGGAGCTCGTCAGCGACGTACGCCGCATGGCCGAGTGGAGTCCCCAGGTCACCTCGACCCGGATCGCGGAAGGAGCCGAGCTCGGCGAGGGCACCGCATTCACGAACCGCAACCGGCACGGCGAGCTGGAGTGGACCACCCACGCCCGCATCGTGCGGTTCACGCCCGAGGAGGAGATCGCCTTCCGGATCGAGGAGAACTGGGCAGTCTGGTCCTTCCACCTGGCGCCCGACGGCCCAGACGGCCCAGACGGCCCAGACGGCGCCGGCACCCGGCTCACCCAGCGCAGGGCCACGCCCGACGGCATCTCCGAGCTCTCCCGCGAGCTCACCGAGGGGTTCCTGGGCGGCATGGACACCTTCACCGCGTCGTTGCGCGACGGCATGCGGCAGACGCTGGCGGGGATCAAGGCCGCCGCCGAGGCCTGAGTGGCCGCCGCTCAGACGAGCCGCTCCCGCAACGTCGCCACCCCCGGTCCGGTGAGCCCGTCGAGGACGACCGTGCGCCCGGCCGAGACGAGGAGCAGGTCGAGAGCCCGCCCCTCGACGCGCGGCCCGTCGCCGTGGACCAGGTCGGTGTCGGTCGCGGCCAGCGTCAGGCCGGAGAGGGTGCGGCGGGTGCCGCCCATCGCCTCGGAGGTGCGGGCCTGCAGCCGGAAGGCCGCGGCGACAGCGGCGGCGGGATAGGCGCGGGCGATGCCGAGCGGGCGACGGATGTCCTCGCCGTGGACGATCGCCTCGACCAGGCGGCTGTCGCGCGGTGCCGGAGGCGAGCGGCGCAGGTCGGTGACCGCGTGCCACCGCTCCAGCGTCAGCGCCGGCGTGGTCCCACGCTCGCGGTCCACGCCGTCCTGGTTCTGGCGGTCGAAGTCGAACCGAGCCCGCGCCATGGTCAGCAGGAAGCGCGACACGGACGTCTTCGCCGTGTCGACCAGGTGCGCCAGCACGTCGTGGACGGTCCACCCGGCGCACAGCGACGGCTGCTCCCACTGATCGGGCGCCAGCGGCTCCAGGTCGGCGGACAGGGCGAGGCGCTCCTCGCGGACGATCGGCCACACGTCGGTCATGACACCTTCCTAGCGCCCGCCGCCGACAAGGCGCGCGCCGCGTGCCGGACGTCCTCGGTCAGTGCCGCCAGCGCCGGGCTGTCGAGTCGCCAGCGCTGCCAGAAGAGAGGAACGACCACGGGGCGGGCGCCGGGCAGCCGGACCACCTCGCCGGCGGCCAGGCTGGCGGCGAGCTGCGGATCGAGGAGCATCCCCCAGCCGAGGCCGGCGCGGATCGCCTCGTGGAAGTCGGCGGTGCTGGGCACCCGGTGCACGACGGGCGGCCGTCCCGCGCCGTGGGCGGCGAGCAGGTCGTCCTGCAGGTGGTCCTTCTCGTTGTAGACGACCAGCGGCATCGCCGCCCAGTCGACGCCGCGGCCGCGGCGATGCCGCTCGACCAGCCCCGGCGCGGCCGCGGCGGTGTAGCGGAGGCCGCCGAGCCGCTCGACGACGCAGCCCTGCACCGGCCGCGGCTCCCCCGTCACCGCGGCCAGCACCTCGCCGCGGCGCAGCAGGTCGTCGGAGTAGGCCTGGTCCTCGACATGGAGGCACAGCGCCGTCCCCGGACGCTGCGCGAGCGCCGCCAGCACCGGTCGGAACCAGGTCGCCAACGAGTCGGCGTTCACCGCGACGGCGAGGTCGACGACCTCGCCGCCACCGAGGCTCGCCGACGCCTCGGCCCCGAGGAGACGCAGCTGACGGCCGAGCCGGACGAGCGGCTCCCCCGCTGGCGTCACGGCCGCGGGCGTCGTACGGCGGACGAGGACCTGACCGGCCGCCTGCTCCAGCGCACGGACCCGCTGGCTCACCGCGCTCGCGGTGACGTGGAGGCGGCGGGCGGCGGCCTCGAAGGTTCCCTCCTCGGTGATCGCGACGAGGGTCTCCAGCTGGGTCGGTTCGAAGCGCACGGGGCTCAGGTTAAGCTGTGCTCATGTTCCTGAAGGAACATTCGCTGGTCTTCACCCATGTCTCGCTCTAGGTTCGACCCGTGCTCGCCCCCGCCCTCGCCGGGCTACTGACCACGGCGTCCCTCATCGTCGCGATCGGCGCTCAGAACGCCTACGTCCTGCGGCAAGGCCTGCTCCGCTCCCATGTCGGCATCGTGGTCCTCATCTGCGCGGCGTCCGACACGATCCTGATCTCCGCCGGAATCGCCGGCGTCGGGGCGATCGTGGACGAGACCGGCTGGGCACTCGACGTGGTGCGATGGCTCGGTGTCGCCTTCCTGCTCGGGTACGCCGCCGGGTCGCTGCGGCGCGCCGCCCGGCCCGAGGCGCTGGCCGCTGCCAACGGCACGGCGAATGCCGCGTCCGAGACCCGGCGCAGTGTCGTCACCCGGACCGTGCTGCTCACCTGGCTCAACCCGCACGTCTACCTCGACACGCTGCTCCTCATCGGTTCGGTCGCCGCCGCCCACGACGGCGGCGAGCCGTCCGGGCGCTGGTGGTTCGGGGTGGGCGCGGCCCTGGCGAGCGTGCTGTGGTTCTGCGGCCTCGGCTTCGGCGCGCGGCTGCTGGCCCCCCTGCTGGCCCGTCCACGGGCCTGGCAGGTCGTGGAGCTGTGCATCGCCGGAACCATGGTGCTGGTCGCGGCGAAGCTCGCGCTGGGCTGAGCACTACGAGTGTTCGGCTCCGGCCCGGATCGCCTCACGGATCCTCGGGTAGGTGCCGCAGCGGCAGACGTTGCGGATCGAGTCGAGGTCGTCCTCCGTGATCGCCCGGTTCTCTGCGCGCACCCGGTCGACGAGGGCCACCGCCGCCATGATCTGCCCGGGCTGGCAGTAGCCGCACTGGGCGACGTCGTACTCCAGCCAGGCCTCCTGCATCGGATGCAGTCCGTCACCGGGGACGGTGTCGGCCAGGCCCTCGATCGTGGTGATCTCGTCGTCGGCGCCGATCTCGCCGATCGGCACAGCGCACGGGTTGAACGCCTTGCCGTTGATGTGCGAGGTGCAGGCCTTGCAGACGTTGATCCCGCAGCCGTACTTGGGGCCGGTCACCCCGAGCACGTCGCGCAGGACCCAGAGGATGCGGACGTCGTCCTCGACGTCGACCGACACGGTCTCGCCGTTGAGCCGGAAGGTGTGCGTGGTCATGGCGGTACCTCAGGAGACGTGGTCGAGGCCGTTGACCGGCGACTCGGGGATGGACGGGACGAAGGGCTTCGGCTCGAAGTGCAGGGGGTCTCGGAAGTTGATCGGGAACTCCGTCGGCATCGTCCCGGTGGCCCGTGCGTAGGCGCACGCGACGGCGGCCATCGATGCCGCGACACCGGCCTCCCCGATCCCACCGGGCTCCGGGCTGTCGGAGTCCAGCACCTCGCAGTGGAAGTCGAACGGGGAGTTCCACTGCCGGGTGTACGCCGAGTTGTCCCAGCTGGCCTCCAGGAAGTGGCCGTCGACGAGGTGGTTGCCGTAGCTCAACGCCTGGGCCAGTCCGTCGGCGAAGCCGCCCATCATCTGCGCCTGGATGCCGAGGGGGTTGATGGCGAGGCCGCAGTCGACCACGACGGTCGCCTTCGTGACCCGCGGCCCGGTGACGGCGTCGCGGACCTTCCGGTTCACCGTCTCTGGCCGGCAGTCGATCTCCACGAGGACGGCTGTCGCGCCCTTGTACTCCTTGTGGATCGCGATCCCCTGCGCCGTGCCGGCGGGCATCGCCCTGCCCCACTCCCCCAGCTCGGCCGCCCGCTTGAGGACTCGCTTGACGATGCCGCTCTTCGCATACCTCAACCGGAACACGACGGGATCCAGCTTCAGCCTGGCCGCCAGTCGGTCGACGATCAGCTCGTTGGCACAACGTACGTCGGGCGAGTAGATGTTGCGCACCGAGCTGGTGTTGAACCGGTCGAAGTCGTAGTTCGACTCGTTCAGCAGCTGGGTGACGACGCCGAAGTTGTAGGGCAGCTCCTGGCTCAGCAGGAACACGGTCTCGGAGAACCCCAGGTTGCCGAGACCGGTGGGCAGGGCTGCCACCTCGGCGGTCAGTCGCTCCCCCAGGCCGTGGGTGAAGTCCGTCGACACCGAGGTGTGCCGTTGCTCGAAGCTGATCACGCTGCCGAGCAGGACGGTCGCCCGGATCCGCGAGGTCGCCATCGGATGCACCCGGCCCTGGCGGGGCTCGTCTGCCCGGTGCCACATCAGCTTGACCGGCGCACCGAACGCCTTCGACGCGTGCGCCGCCTCGATCGCCGCGTCGCTGAACAGCTTCCGGCCGAAGGAGCCGCCACCCTGGACGACGTTGACCGTCACCTTGCCCTGCGGCAGCTTCAGCGCCCGGGCGACCTCGGACTGCGCGACGATCGGCGACTTCAGCCCACCCCAGATGGTGGCGGAGTCGGCCCGGACGTCGGCGACCGCGCAGTTGGGCTCGAGGGCGGAGCCGCTGCGGAAGTGGAAGACGAACTCGCCCTCGACGGTCGTCGCGCCCAGCTTGGGCACGGCGAGCGGGAGCTGGGCCCGGCGCAGCTCCTTGAGGATGTCCTCCGACGACCTGCCCGGGACCGTGCCGGCGTTCCACGCGACATCGAGCGCGCGGACGGCGTCGATGCACTGACCGAAGGTCCGCGCCCGGACGGCGACACCGGTCGGGATGATCGCGACGTGGGTGACCCCCGGCATCGCCGCGACCGCCGCCTGGTTGCGGACCTCCTTCGCCGTGCCGTTGAGGTCGGGGGCGCGGCAGACCATGGTCGGCAGCGCCCCGGGCACGTCCAGGTCCATCGCGAACTGCTTGCGTCCGGTGACCGCGTCCCGGGCATCGACCCGCCGCTGCGGCGTACCGACGATCGTGTGCTCGGACTCCGCCTTCAGCTCGACCTCCACCTTCCGCGTCGTCGCGGGTGCGGCGAGCGCAGCGGCATCGCCGTAGGGCAGCACGTTGCCGAGCAGGTCACTGATGACACCGCCCTTCACCGTCAGGGTGGTGACCAGCGCGCCCAGCTGGATCGCCGCCGCGTCCAGCAGCGCCTTGCGGGCCACGGCGGCGGCGACCCGGATCGGCGTGTACGTCGAGATGGTCGTGTTGGAGCCACCGGTCAGCTGGTTGAACAGCAGATCCCTGCGCGCCGGCGCCAGCGTCACGTGTACCCGGTCGAGCGGCAGGTCGAGCTCCTCGGCGATGATCATCGCCGTCGAGGTCGTGATGCCCTGCCCGACCTCCATCCGCGGCAGCGCGAAATGCGCGTCGCCCAGCTCATCGACGTGGATCGCGATCAGCCCGGACGTCGGCAGCGCGCAATGGGTGAGGAAGTCGTTGAGGTCGTAGACCTCCGGGATCTGCGGCACCGAAGGGATCGGCAGGCCCGCGGCCTGCGCCGGTGCCGCGCCGAGCGCGAGGTCCGCGGCCACGACCAGGCCGGTCCCGCCCATCACGTAGCCGACGAAGGAGCGGCGGCCGATCCCGGTCTTCGGTGTTCCGGCCGTGGATGGTGTTCGGGCCGTGGATGGTCTTCCGGCATTCGGTGGTGCGGGCATGCCGGCGGGCCCGAGTGACTTCCCCATGACTGACTCTCCCGAGATGAGATGACGGTCACTCCAGGAGACCAGCCGAAGATTGGCCGAAGGTTGGTCCGGTCCGGGCCGGGCGGGGGCCGCCGAGTAGCCTGCGGGACGTGAACCAGGATCGCTACGGCGCACGATCGCGCCGGCAGAAACTGCTTCTCGGCCTGCCTCCGGCCCTGCTCCTGCTGGTGGTCGGCGGCTACTGGACGTTGCTGTCGTGGGGCGTCATCGGCGACACGAAGTCCGAGACCTTCTCGATCATCGGCCCGATCATCGCCGGTTTCGGCGTGGCCCTGGGCTGGGTCGTGCTGCAGCGCCGTCCCTGACGGCGCCGAGGAAGCGCGCGACGTCACGGCGGGTGCGCAGTCGGTGCCAGGCCGGGCCCGTGGCCGGTGCGCCCTCCATCGCGGCGGCGTACCGTTCCCGGGTGCGGCGGTACGACGTCCAGGCCCACCACACGACCGAGTCCTCACCGCGCCAGAACATCAGGCCGCGCCAGGTCTCGCGGTTGCCCGACCACAGCTCCTGACGGGTCGCCGCTCGGCGTGCGGTGCGGGTGACCGACTGCCACATTGCCCGCCAGCGGGGCGGGTCCAGCCAGACGACGGTGTCGGCACGCTCCCAGACCAGGGTGCCGAGCTTGCTCTGGTAGTTCCCGTCCACGACCCAGGCGTCACCGGCGGTCGCGGTCCGGACCCGCTCACGCAGCTGGTCGGCGGTGGCCGGCGACCAGTCCGGCCCCCAGAACAGGCCGTCGAGCTCGACGTACTCGACCCCTAACGAGGCCGCGAGGCGGCGCGCGAGCGTGGTCTTGCCCGTCCCCGAGCTGCCGACCACCGAGACCCGGCGCATCAGCCGCGACGCACGTGGGGTGAGATCAGCGCGGTACGCACCGACATGCCGAGATCGCGATGGCGCAGCGTGGTGATCCGCCGACCTGGCTGCACCGCGTCCTTCACCACCGACGTCCGCACACCCAGCCGCTCCGCCGCGACATCGATGTCCGCCACCGTGTAGGTGATGCCCCACAGGCTCGACGGCCCCTCGCCGGTCTCGTCGGGCGATCCGACGACCTCGAGGATCACCTCGCCGAGCCGGAAGAACATCTGCCGCATCGGCGTTCCGGCCAGCATCGCGTCCCGCTCCCGCCGTACGTCGAGCCCGATCGCCTCCAGCGCACCGCGGGTGCGGGTGAGGTCGGGCGAGAGCAGCACGACGTGGTCGATGTGCGTCACTCCGGTGACGTGGGCCGCGGGCACCGGCGGTGCCGCCGCCGAGGACGTGGTCGCGATGCCGTCGAGATCGAACGTCGCCCCGTCGCCCGGCAGGCCGCGCAGGGACCAGCCCACGATCCCCGTGCCGCGCTCCCGGCCCACCAGCCGGATCCGGACGGTCCCGACCCGGCAGGTGCCGTCGTCGTCGACCGCGAACCCGGCTTCCCGCCACGCTTGGGGAGGGTCGGCGATGAGGAGTTCGTCGATGGTCACGGCCACGGTCCGACCCTAGCGACGCGGGACACGCGATACTCGTCCGCGTGAACCGGAGCCGCGCCGCGACCTACGCCCGCCGCCGCAAGCGGCGGATGGCCAAGGTCGAGCACGACCTGACCGATGCCCAGTGGGCCGCGATCCTCGACGCATGGTCCGGGTGCGCCTACTGTCGCGCCGACGGTGTGGCACTGCAGAAGGACTGCATCCTGCCGATCTCACGGGGCGGCCGCTACACGCTGGCCAATGTCGTCCCCGCCTGCCGTTCGTGCAACGCCAGCAAGTGCAACGTCGAGGTGGTGACCTGGATGAGGCGCAAGAAGCTGGACGAGCGTGCCTTCCTGGTGCGTCAGGCCGAGACGCTGCGCGAGCTCGCCGGCACTCCGCCGGAACTCGACTCCGGTGACGCTCAGGCAGCTGTGTAGTCGAGCAGCAGCTGGGTGACCATGATGTCGACCCGGGTGGGTGTCTCCCCGCTGCTGCTGGGGGTGAGGCGTCTGGTGCCGGTCGGGTCGATGAGGTAGTGGGCCCCGTAGGGATCGCGCCAGATCACGATCCCGGGGAACGGATGTCGTGCTTCCCAGCCGGTGTGGGTCTTGATCCGGTGGTGGGTGCGGGTCAGGGGTCCGAGGTTGTCGACACTGGTCGCGCCGCCCTGGCTGTGGGGGATCGCGTGGTCGAGGTCCATGCGGCGGGTGGTGTTGGTGGCGTAGGGGAACACGTCGGCGGGGTGGATCAGGTGGACTGCTTCACGGAGGCGGGCGGGGATCTCGTAGGCATCGACCGGTGCCATGGCGGCCAGGTCGAGCACCGGGGTCATCTGGACCTTCGCAGCCGTGGCGTCCAGCAGCTCCACGACCCGGCCGATCGTGAGTGGCCCGTGGCCCTCCACACGCGCGATGGGTGTCTGGGGTGTGAGGTGGAGGTAGACCTTGGCCCGTACCTTGACCGGACCCACCGACAGATCGGGACGAGCCGCTGGGTTCAGTAGGAGTGCTGCGGCCGCGACCCGGCGGTCATTGCGATCCGCGTGGGGCATCGACTCGGTCAGCTTGTCCGCGACCGCGGTCACGGCGGCGTCGATGCCGGCGATGGTGATCGCGTCGGCCTTGATGATCAGGGTGCTCATGCCGTGCTTGTTGACCCGGGAGACGCGCACGCCCCGCTCCCGCGCCGCAGCGTCCTCACGCTGACGGGCGAGTTCGGGGGCCGCGGCCGCGACCTTGCCCTCGACCAGGGTCTCGAACCGGGCCCACGCCAGACGACCGTCCGCGACCTCGACCACCTCACCATCGACCCACCCCGCTTCGTCGGGTGCGAGGTCGCGGGTCACCTGGGCGACGTGACGTGCATGCGGGACCCGGACCGTGCCTGCCTCCACGCCGGCCCACAACCGCGGGAGCCGTAGCTGTAGGTCGACGGCGTCGGCGATCAGCCGCCGTGCACCGTAGGGGCTGGTCTGGACCCGGGCACCGAACACTGCTGCGGCGTGCTCGGTGACCAACGGCGTCCCGACCCCACCCACACGACGAGCCCGTGACCTGCTCCGACGATCACCGGGCGGGAGCCGGTCCGGGGAATGCAGTACCGCCCACTGATACGCCGCCCTCAAGATCTCCCGCTCAGCTGACAGGCGCGCAGCATGCTGGGCCTCGACGAAGTCGAGAACCCCCGCCGCCGACAGGTCCTCCAGACCCGCCACCACCCGATCACTGACCATGCCCCAACCCAACAACAGGGGTACGACACAACCCGACGAGCTCGTTCCACCGGATCCGGTCGCTCGGTCCGTGGTCCTCATCGACGGCGATCTCACACCCGGCGACCACGAGATCGTCGTTGGCGACGACGTACCTCCCGAAGGCTCCTCGAGGGATCAGGATCGACGCGAGCCTAGGGTGAGCGCATGACCGCAGGCGCCACCCTCGAGATCCCGCTGCCCGCGCGCGGCGAGAATCCGCAGGGCTTCGCGACCACGACGGTCCTGCTCGGCCCGGACACGCTGCTCACCTCGTGGGTCGAGGGCACCGCCGCGGTGAGGGTCGGCATCCTGGACCTCGTCGACGGCGCCTGGCGCGTGCTCACGGGCGTGCGCGGCATGCTGCGCGGTGCCGTGCCACTGCCCGACCGGCGCGCACTGCTGCTCACCGAGCACGGCCTGTTCGAGGCGGACCTCGCGACGCCGGTCGTGACCAGGAAGCTGACGGCGCGGATCGGCAAGCACAACGACGAGATCCGTCTCGAGCGCGACGGCCTGGTCGCGATCGGGCAGCAGGCCAAGACCACCGAGGCGCTGGTGTCGATGGCGACCCTGGAGTACGCCGGGCGGCAGCGCCGTACCCCGGTCCCGGGCCGGTCGATCGAGGTCGCCGCTGCCCGCGCCGGCGTCGTCCGCGTGCTCCTCGAACGCGACCACCTGCTGGTCGGCGCCACGAGCGCGTACCCGGGCGAGCACGGTCAGCGGCTGCTCGTCCTGGACGCCGCGCGCGAGGTCGTCGCGTCGGTGGTCATGCCATGGGGCGTGGCGAGTGCGCACCTGTGGGGCGACGGGTTGATCGCCGCGCCCCTGCGCCTCGGGCGCGGGATCCCACTCCTGGCGCTGCCGGGACTCCCCGCCTAGGCGGGGCCCTCGCCGGCACCGATGTGCTGGGCGAGGTACTGCTGGGCGCCGACCCGGCCGATCGCGTCGACCTGGCTCTCGAACCAGTCCGCGTGCCTCTCCTCGTCGCGGACCATCTCCTCGAAGACCGCGGCGGTGCCGTGGTCACCGAGCTGGTGGCACTCCTCGGCGGCTGCGTTGAACTGGGCCACCGCGGCGCGCTCGCTGGCCAGGGCCAGGTCGAGCATCTCCTCGGCCGTCTCGCCGACCTGGATGGCGCCCAGCCGCTGCACGTTGGGATGGCCGTCGAACATCAGGATCCGGTTGATCAGGTCGTCGGCGTCGCGCATCTCGTCGATGGAGAGGTCGTAGAAGACCTTCCCCAGCTTCGGCAGACCCCAGTTGTCGAGCATCCGGGCATGCAGGAAGTAGGTGTTGGTGACGGTCAGCTCGAAGGTGAGTGCCTCGTTGAGGAGCTCGACGACGCGGGGATCGACTGGCTGCACGACACACCTCCGGCGTTGGGGACCCTGCCGCCCGATGCTGGCACACCGCCCCCGGGGTGAGGACAGACTCAGTTGGAGGTTCGGGTACGGATCAGCTCGCGGCGCCGTCGGCCCGAAGGTGCGCACACTCGCGCTCGTGGTGCTGCTGCACCAGCGCCTTCACCGAGAAGATGCAGGACCCGCAGTCCTGCGCCGCGCCGGTCGTGCGGCACACCGCGCCGACCGACCTGGCTCCCCCTGTCAGGGCAGCGTCGACGTCACGATCCGTGACGACGCGGCACTGGCAGACGATCATGACCATAGGTTAGCCGAACCTAAGTAGCGATGAGAAGTGCCATCTCACCGACGCCTCGATGCGCATGCTCGACAGCCGACCGCGTCAGAGGTCGATGCCGCGTACCCGCCGGCGCTTCCGGGATCGGGAGAAGCCCCTGTGGGAGAGTGCTGTGCACGTGGCGGTCCCATCCTTCTCGGGAAGGGGAGACGATGCAGGCCTATGAGCGACTCGTGTCCTGGCTCGACCAGACGATCCCGCTCCACAACGCTGACGACCAGACCACGGAGTGGATGGCGAGCGCGCGCACACCCGAGACGCGCGCACGCATCCGGCGCTGGTCGCGGGCGGAGTCGATCGGCCTGGCGGTAGCGCTGATCGGCCTCATACTGCTCCTTGCTGCCCCGGTCGCGACGGTCGTCCTCCTCGTCTGGTTCGGTGTCGCCGGCATCGAACGCACGGACGTCTACTGGTGGCTGTGGGGCATCGCCGTCGGCGTACCGCTCGTCGGAGGCATCGTCATGGCCGTCGGCAGCCGCCAGCGTCTCGTAGCCTGCTTCGCCGACGCGTACGTGTCGACAGGGCGAGTCGACCGAGTGATCGAGGAGCCCGGCGACGACGACCACGCGTGGTACCAGCTCCGCGTCAGCTCCGAGCTCCCGAACGGGGTCGTCCTCCATCGGACGGTGTATCGGGACGGCAACGACCCTCGCCGACGTACCGGAGGGCCCGTCCGTTTCCGGCACAACACTCTCGACCCCGACGACCTGCACGATGTCCTGTTCGACGGATGGCCCGACGACGCGCGGACCGGCCGGCGATGAGCGAAAGGACTTCGACCCCGCTGTGGTTGAGTCCCCGATGGCGGTGTAGCTCCCAAGCAGCGTCAGTCCGCAGCGAGGGCGCGCCCTTGAGCGGAGTTCGGGCTGCCACCCCCGAACGTGTAGCAGGTTCTTTCCTAAGAGCGCTTTCGCGGTGAAGGGGACGTCCTAGAGTCCTCCGGAACGGGGCAACGCATCGAGTCGAGAGGCAGAACCTGGTGACTGAAGGCTCACAAGCAGCCCGATGGTTCGGGGTGAAGGCCGTCGTCCTCCAGGCCAGCACCGGGCGGCGGTTCTGGCGTTCAGTGAGGTCGCTCGTCGCCTCGCTCATCCCCTACGGATTCTGGGACTACAGCCCACGAGTCGATGCCGAGATCGTCGTGTTCCGCCTGGACAACGACGCAGTCATGCTCCAGTACCCCTACAAGGACGCGGAGCTCGCGTCCTGGCACCTCCAGAGCATCAGAGGACACCTTCGGTCGCAGAACGTCTTCGACTTCTGCAGGGACCGCGGCATCGCCATCAACGACGTCTGCGGTGCGGGCTACCCCATGTCCGAGAGTGCGGACCCGCCGATCTGGGAGTACCGCGACCCCCCTGTTGGCACTCACTGAACGCGCCGCGTTCAGGCCCCCTTTCGCCTCGGCGAGCTGGCGTCAGACATAGCCGCAGCTCCAGGGCGCAGAGGATGCCGACGTAGCCGGTTTCCGGGACGTTCGAAGCTGACAGTCTCCTAGAGTCCGGTCCGTGACTGACACCGAGCTTCAGCGTCGGATACTCGCAGTGCTGCCCGTCGCGCGGGGCGAATGGAACCGGAGCGCACTGTTGTACCGACTTGGCCGGGCGGGTGGGCCTGTCGGAGACCCGGACTCGGAATCAGCGCGCCTGCTCATCAGCATCGTCGAACGTTCGGTCAAGTCCTCCGCGCATCAACGACGGGCCGCTCTTCAAGGCGTCGCGAGGATGCTCGGCCCAGTTGGAGTAGACGTCTACGGCAAGGCCATCCGAGACCGGGACCTCTTCTTCCAGATGCTCGGCATCGGCGCCTCATGCCACCACGACGCGGAGGGCGTCAATGCCGCCCTCGTTGAGCACTGGACCAAGAGGCGGCTGACGGGTCGACATGCACGGAAGGTCTGCGACTTCAACGAGTTGATCCTTGCGGTCCGGTACTTCGAGCGAATCCACCAGCTCGACGTCGTCGCCAGGTTGCTCATCCGCTATGACGATCAGCTGCTACCGGCGGAGCGTCGAGTGTTGGAAGACATCTGGCCTCATGCCGAACGAGCACGGTGGGCAAGCGGCAGCATCGGCACCGGGCCTGATCTGTCGGGACTCGACGGCATCGGGCTACCGCTGCAGGTCTTCCTCGAAGCCGAGGCGGCCATCGCTGGAAGGCAGCCACCGTCGCCTCCCACGCCGCTGACACCTGAAGCAGAAGCTGAGGAAGAGCGAGAGCTCGAGCGTGAGTTCTGGGAGCTGCTGCAGAAGCTGGAACGGCAGATCGAACGTCAGCGCTGAGACTGCGACGCCTCGGACCACACACCAAACAAACGCCGCGAGTCGCTCAGTCCCGCCGAGAAGCGCCTGCTGAGCCACCCCCCGCGCGAACCGCTCCAGCGGCGACCGAAACTGGATACGCTGACGCCCTGGACAATCGACATGACCGAACGGAGGGCAGCGTGCGACTTCCCGAGATCCAGGGCCAGATCGAGCGTCGACTGCTGGTGAACTACCGCGTGGATCCGGAAGCCATCACGCGAGTTCTGCCAGACCGCTTCCGACCGCAGTTGATCGATGGCGCCGCGGTAGCCGGCATCTGCCTGATCCGTCTTGGCCAGATCCGCCCCATGCACACGCCACGTTGGATCGGCCTCGGGAGTGAGAACGCAGCCCACCGCATCGCCGTCGAGTGGGAAACAGACCACGGCACCCAAACTGGGGTCTACATCCCGCGTCGCGACACCAACTCCAGAGCCAACGTGCTGCTCGGCGGCCGCCTGTATCCCGGAGAGCACCACCGAGCACGGTTCCACGTGGACGAGACCGACACCGAGATTCGGGTCGGATATGAATCGTGCGACGGCACCGCCACCGTCGACGTCGCGGTGCGCGCAGCCGACCAGCTCGACCGCAGCCGCCTCTTCCAGAACCTCGAGGAGGCCTCGGCCTTCTTCGAGTCCGGCGCCGTCGGCTACTCCGCCACCGCACAGTCTGGTCAGTTCGACGGCCTGAAGCTGAGAACGACGGCCTGGAAGATCGAGCCGACCTCGGTCATTCACGCCCACTCGTCCTTCTTCGACGCCGGAGGCTTTCCGGCCGGAACCGTTGAGCTCGACAGCGCGCTCCTCATGCGCCGGGTACCGGTGGTCTGGGAGTCACTGCCCAGCCTCCCGTCTCAGACGAGCCACGCCGCCTGACGCAGGCATCCGCCGCTGCCGGCGCCTAGCGTCCGAGCGCCGCGAATGGTGCCTACTCTGCTGCCGATACTCGGGCGCGGCCGGTTCAGGTTAGGCGGGTACGCCGACCAGGTGCCGATCCGCTCGAACACACACGTGTCGGTTCTCGGCATGACGGGGCAAGCCGGGAACCGACCTGCTGGCAATGTCGCGGACTGTGTGCGGACCGCAGGGCCCCTGCCCCTCGGACCTGCACAACGCGCCGGTTCACACGTTGAAGCGGAACTCCACAACGTCACCGTCGGCCATGACGTAGTCCTTGCCCTCCATCCGGACCCTGCCGGCCTCCTTGGCCTTGGCCATCGATCCGGCGGCGACGAGGTCGTCGAAGGAGACGACCTCGGCCTTGATGAAGCCCTTCTGGAAGTCGGTGTGGATGACGCCGGCGGCCTCGGGGGCGGTGGCGCCCTTGGGGATCGTCCAGGCGCGGGACTCCTTGGGGCCGGCAGTGAGGTAGGTCTGCAGGCCGAGGGTGTCGAAGCCGACCCGGGCGAGAACCTCCAGGCCGGGCTCGGTGACGCCGGCCTCGGCGAGGAACTCGGCGGCCTCCTCGTCGTCGAGCTCGATCAGCTCGGACTCGAACTTCGCGTCGAGGAAGATCGCCTCGGCAGGCGCCACCAGCTCACGCATCTTGTCCTTCAGCGAGTCGTCCTGGAGCTCGTCGGCGTCGCAGTTGAAGACGTAGATGAACGGCTTCGCGGTCAGCAGGGAGAGCTCGCGCAGCAGTGCCCGGTCGATCGAGGTGGCGATGATCGGCGTACCCGCCTCCAGTGCCTCCTTGGCCTCGCGCGCGGCCTCGAGGTTGGCGGCGAGCTCCTTGACCTTGCGCGCCTCCTTCTCCAGGCGTACGACGGACTTCTCGACCGTCTCGAGGTCCGCGAGGATCAGCTCGGTCTGGATGGTGGAGATGTCGTTGCCGGGGTTGACCTCGCCGTCGACGTGGGTGACGTCCTCGTCACGGAAGACGCGGGTCACCTGGCAGATGGCCGCGGACTCGCGGATGTGGGCGAGGAACTTGTTGCCGAGGCCCTCACCCTGGGAGGCGCCGCGGACGATCCCGGCGATGTCGACGAACTCGACGGTCGCGGGCAGCTGGCGCTCGGAGCCGAAGATCTCGGCGAGCCTGCCGAGCCGCGGGTCGGGCACACCCACCACGCCCACGTTGGGCTCGATGGTGGCGAACGGGTAGTTCGCCGCGAGGACGTCGTTCTTGGTCAGCGCGTTGAAGAGCGTCGACTTGCCTGCGTTGGGGAGACCGACGATGCCGATGGTGAGTGCCACGGGGGGCGATTCTATGGCCGCGCGGCCCCGCCGCTCGCATCGCCGCGAGGTCACGACCGACGACGGCGCGGGTGGGGCTCCCCCGAGTCGGAGCCCCCCCCGCGCCGGTCACCGGGTCAGGAGCCGTAGAGGGCTCGGGCTCCCGCCGCGTCGGACGCCTGGAACTCCAGGTCGGACGAGCTGCCGTTGCACTGCGGGTAGTGCATGATCGACGCCGCGTCGTACGGCGTCAGCGGGCGCCAGTTGTTGTCCTCGAAGCAGGTGCCCGACTCCGGGCGGGTGTGCTCGTGCCGGAAGCCGAGCGCGTGCCCGAGCTCGTGCCCGAGGATGTCGCCGGGCTCCCAGGTGCCGGAGCTCCAGATCGAGTCGTCGACGAGCACGTTGCGCTGCCGCTTCGCGGTGCTCGGGAAGAAGGCGCGCGCGATGTACTGCGAGGTGCTGACCGGCTCGACCGAGAACAGCACGTTGTTGTTGCGGACGGTGCAGCTGCCGTCCTGGGCGGGGACGTAGACGAAGTTGATCCGCGACGTCGCGGCCTCCCACAGCCCGGCGCCGGCGCTCATCGCGGCGACGATGTCGGCGTGGCGGGTGCCGAACCTGGTGCTGACGCAGTAGGTCAGGTTGAGCGCCTGCGCGGCGCTCCACCTGTCGTCGCGGCCGCCCACCGTGTTGACGACCAGGCCGTTGTCCTTCGTCCGCTTGGTGACCATGCGGTTGTAGAACTTGCGGAGCTCGGCCCTGGTGCTGATGGCCTCGTCGCCGTTGACGACATAGGCGCCGTCGACGTCGACGTACGTCGAGGACTCGAACTCGCTGAACGTCGGCACGTCCGCTGTGCTGTTCGCACCTGCGGTGGTCGACACCGCCGCGCCCGCGAGGGCAGCGACGAGGCACGCGACTCCGGCGGAGATCTTGTGGACCCGAGAAGACAACATGCAAGAACCTTTCGATGGAAGGGGTGGATCGCGCTCATCGAAACGCCGACACCCCGCCCTCGACAAGAGATCTTGCGGCTCAGAAAGGAGCAGGGTCCGTGGCTGCACGAATGTGAGCCACGGCCCCTGCCTGCCGCGGATCCGGCAGGTTCAGGCCTCGAACCGGTCGGAGAGCGCGTAGCGCAACAGCGCGACGTCACCGATGGCACGGCTCTCGACCAGCTCCGCCCGGCGCTCGGCACACCACGGGAACCCGCCGTCGCCCACGAAACGGCGGGCGCGGGAGTCCCCGACGAAGAACGGCGCCACCACCAGGTGCAGCTCGTCGGCGATGCCCGCGGTCAGGAACTGCGTGTGGACGGACCCGCCACCCTCCACCATCAGCCGGCGCACCCCCCGCGAGCCGAGGTCGGCGACCACCTCCCCCATCCGCACCTCCGCACCGAGCGCGACGACCTTGGCGAGCGAGCCGACGCGGCTCTCGAGCTCGGCACCGGTCGCGTCGGGGCAGTAGACGAGCTTCTCCCCGTCGCCGAGGGTGAAGAACCGGGCGTCGGGACTGAGGTCGCCGCGCGAGGTCAGCGTCACCTTGACCGGGCCGACCGGGCGGCCCGCCGCGACCCGGTGCCGACGGCGCTCCTCGGAGCGGATCTGCAGCCTCGGGTCGTCGTTGCGCACCGTCGCAGCGCCCACCAGGATCGCGTCGCAGCCGGCACGCACCTCGTCGACCCGGTCGAAGTCGGCGTCGTTGGACAGCAGCAGCCGCCCCTCGCCCGCGCTGTCGAGGTAGCCGTCGAGCGAGACGCTGCAGCTCAGGAGGACGTAGGGCCGCTCGCCCATACGGGGCCTCCCTTCGCCGTCCGGACCGCGGACGACGCCCGCGGGGCACGCAGTACCAGGATGCCCGGAAGCGTCGCGACCAGCGACATGACGCCGTAGACGACCGCCACCTCGACGCCGGTGGCCGCGCCGAGACCGGCGGCGCCGAAGGCCCAGGCGGCGGCGCCCTCCCGCGGCCCCCAGCCGGCGATGCTGACCGGGATCGCCGAGGCCAGCAGGACCAGGAGTGCCAGGGCCAGCAGCCGCGGTGCGGACAGGCTCAGCCCGGCCGTACGGGCGGCGATCATGAAGACGACCACATGGCCGCTCGCCGCGACCGCCGAGAGCAGCAGCACCTGGGGCCACACGCCGCCGAGAGCCGCGGCCGCCTCACGCCGACCCACCAGGACGACGACCGCGGCGAGTGCCAGGACCACGGCGAGCACACCCGCGGCCCAACCCCGGAGCCCACCGGGCAGCAGCGGTACGGCGGCGACCGTCAGCGCGGCCTGGACCACCTGGCCGCTCCCCCGGTCCCAGGCCACCGACCGCAGACCGCGGCCGAGGGCCGCGGAGTCCCGACCGTGCCGGTAGCCGCGATGCAGGTCTCCCAGCACACCGCCGGGAAGCGTCGCGTTGAGGAGGTGGGCGCGGTAGCAGGTCCGGTACGCCGCCCGGAACGGGATGCCGACGCCGAGCCCGTGCGCGACCAGGCTCCACCGGCGCGCACCGCAGGCCGTCGTCACCGCGGTGACGACCACCGCGGCCGCGAGCCCGCGGGGGTCGGTGTGGCGCAGCCCGTCGAGGAAGGGCTCGGCGCCCAGCCGGGCAGCGAGGACCGCCAGGATCGCGGCGGCCGCGAGCAGCCGGAGCCCCGCCCAGAGCGTCGTCCTGTCGATGGCCTACCTCCTCCCGACGACCGGGACTACGGGTCCGGGCGCGATCCGGTTCAGCACGTGGGCCACCTCGGTCGCGGTCCGACCCCAGCCCCCCAGGCCCTGACGGCGGGTCGCGGCCGCGCGACGCCACCGGTCGCGCAGGACGGCGTCGCCCAGCCACTCCCGCAGCGCCCGCGCGAACGCGGTCGGGTCGCCGACGGGGACGAGCGTCCCCGGCAACGAACCGCCGGCCGCCGGCCCCAGTGCCTCGGGGTGACCACCGACGTCGGTCGCGATCGCCGGCAGGCCCCGGGCCAGGCCCTCGGCGAGCGCCATCCCGTACGACTCGCGGCGCGAGGGCGCCACGACCAGGTCGGTCACCGCCCGCACCGCGTCGAGCCGGGCCGGCGGGAGTGGGCCGACCAGCTCGACCCGGTCGGCCAGGTCGAGCCCGCGGGCGCGCTCGCGGAGCCGACCGACGTACGACGGCGTCAGGTCGAGCGCGCCCACGCACCGGCAGCGCCACGCGAGGTCACGGACCTCCGCGAGGGCGGTGAGCAGGTCGTCGTACCCCTTGGCTGGGGTCACCGGTCCGACGCAGAGCAACCTCGTGCCGTCGGCCGAGCCGGTGACGACCGGACCCCGGTCGGCGCCTGGCACGGCGACCTGCACCCGGTCGGCCGGAACCTGCCGCTCGAGGACCCACCGACGGGCCCACGCGCTGGTCGTCACGACGGCGTGGACCGCACGGAGCACCACGGGCTCGGCAGGACCGGAGCCCGGCATGTGCAGGAGGACCGCGACCCGGAGCCGGCAGCTCTCGGCGACGAGGACGTCCGTCGTCGAGGCGATCAGTCCGTCGACCAGGACCACGGCGCCCTCGGGCAGGCGTGCCAGGAGCGGGCCCGGACCGGCAGCGCCGACCCGATGCTCGTGCACCGGCACGCCGAGGTCGGCGAGCGCGGCCCCCAGTCGGCGGTCGTAGACGTTGCCGCCGCTCGGGTGCCGCGGGTCGTCGATGCCGTCGGGCACCAGGAAGTGGACCGTCACAGCGCCCGCTCGTAGCCGGCCCGCGCGATGTGCGACTCGTGCAGCGTCACCTCGATCCCCGTGAGCGCCCGGCCGCCGGGGCCCAGGTCGCCGCCACGGGCCCGCTCCGCCAGCCGGTCGGCGACCCAGCGGGCGAGCACCTCGGTGGAGCTGTTCTGCCCGGCGAGCCCGGCCTCGCCGTCCCCCTCCTCGTCGAGGTTGCGGTAGTGCAGGCGACCGAGCACCTCGCGCACCACCTCGGTGGCGCGACCGATGTCCACGAGGATCCCGTCGGCGTCGAGATCGGGCCCGGCGAACGTCGCGTCGATGACGTACGTCGCGCCGTGCAGGCGCTGCGCCGGGCCGAACACCTCGCCCCGCAGGCTGTGGGCGATCATGATGTGGTCGCGGACGGTCACCCGGAACATCAGGCCTCCTGGCTGCTGGCGTAGTCGATGGCGTAGTCGATGGAGTGGCACAGTCCCGGCATCGAGCCGGAGGCGATCCGCGCCATCACCGTGGGCAGTTCGCGCAACGGCGAGCAGCCGGTGAGCAGGGCGTCGAAGGCGGGGTCGCGGAGCAGCGCGAGCGCCAGCGCCAGCCGGGCGCGGTGACTGCGCGCGTCCCGTCGGGCAGGGGCGACCGCCCCCACCTGGCTGCTGCGCAGGGTGAGCCGCGAGGAGTGGAAGGCCTCCCCCAGCGGCAGGCTGACCGGCCGGTCGCCGTACCAGGACAGGTCGAGGACGGTGCCCTCCGGCGCCGCCAGCTCGAGGGCGTGGCGCAGCCCGGTCTCGGTCGCGCTGGTGTGCACGACCAGGTCACTGCGGGCCGGCTCGGCATCCGGACCGGCGAAGCCGGCGCCCAGCGCGGCCGCGACCTCAGCGCGACCCGGATCGACGTCGACGAGCGTCACCTCCGTCCCGGGCACCCCCGCCGCCAGCCGCGCGACGCAGCAGCCGACCAGTCCGGCGCCGACCACGGTGATGCGGTCCCCGACCAGCGGCGGTGCGTCCCAGAGTGCGTTGACAGCGGTCTCGACGGTGCCCGCCAGCACGGCGCGCTCCGCCGGCACGTCGTCGGGCACCGGGACCACGGCGGTCGCCGGCACGACGTACGCCGTCTGGTGGGGGTGCAGGCAGAAGACGGTGCGTCCCGTCAGCTCGGCCGGCCCGCGCTCCACGACACCGACGCTGAGGTAGCCGTACTTCACCGGCCCGGGGAAGTCTCCCTCCTGGAACGGCGCCCGCATCGCGGCGTACTGGCTGCGCGGCACCCGCCCGGCGAAGACCAGCGACTCGGTGCCGCGGCTGATCCCCGAGCGCAGCGCCCGGACCAGTACCTCGCCGGCGCGCGGCTCGGGCAGCGGGACCGGACGGATCTCGCTCCGCCCCGGCTCGGTGATCCAGTACGCCCGGGCCTCGTCGACCACCGCGGACTCCTTCCCGTTCGTCCGTTGAACCGGCGTCCTGCGCTCGTCGTAGCAGTAGGGACAACCTAGCCTCGCAACGACAGACACGGAGGCGCGATGGATCGGGTTCACCTCGGCATCCGGCCGGGCCCGGCGGACCGGGTGACGGCGGTGCGCGCGGTGCTCGCCTGCGGTGTCACGGCCCTGACCGTCCGCGGCCTGGTCGAGCCGCTGAGTGGTCGGCTCACCGCAGTCCTGGTCGGCCTCGGCACGGTGGCACTGCTGCTCGACGCCGTCGACGGGTACGTCGCCCGGCGGACCGGGACGGCGAGCGCGTTCGGAGCCCGCTTCGACATGGAGACCGACGCCTTCCTGATCGCCGTGCTCAGCGTCCACGTGGCGCCGCAGATCGGTTGGTGGGTGCTGGCGATCGGCGCGATGCGCTACGCCTACGTCGGGGCGGGATGGGCGCTGCCGTGGCTGCGGCGCCCGACCCCGCCGCGGTACTGGGCCAAGGTCGTCGCGGCCGTCCAGGGCGTCGTCCTGACGGTCGTGGCATCCACCCTGCTGCCGGACCCCGTTGCTCGCGCGAGCGCCGGGGTCGCCCTGCTGCTGCTCGTGGAGTCCTTCGGGCACGACGTCGGGTGGCAGTGGCGGCACCGGCACGACCCCGCGCCCGTCCGCCGTCCACCGGCGTGGCTGGTGACCGCCGGCGCGGTCGTCGCCCTCTGGATCGCGCTCGCCCCGCCGCGGGTGGCCGACGGGACCGACGTCGCCGACATCGCCCGGATCCCGGTGGAGGGCGTCGTACTGGCGGGCGTGGCGGTCCTGCTGTCCGCCCGCGGGCGGCGGTTGCTCGCCGTCGCGCTCGGCCTGACGGTCACGGCGCTCGCCGTGCTGCGCGGGCTGGGGCGCGGCTTCGACGTCTACCTGGACCGGCCGTTCCACGTGCTCGGCGACTGGTCCTACCTGCCCAAGGGGTACGAGGTCGTCCGCGACACCCACGGCGCGGTGCCGGCCGTCCTGCTCGCCCTGGGCGCGGTGGCGGTGGCGGCCGGTCTGGCAGCCGTCCTGACCGCGGCCGCCCTCCGGGTCGCCCACGCCGCGTCCGAGAACCGGCGCGCGACGTGGCGCACGGTGGCCGCGCTCGGCACCGTGTGGGCGGTCTGCGCGGTGCTCGGCGGTCCGGTCGACCGGGTCGCCGCCGCGAGCTCGGCCGGGCTGGTGGTCGACACCGTCGAGCAGGTGCGCAGCGACCACCGCGACACCGCCGTCTTCGCGCGGGCGATCGAGGCCGACACGTTCGCCGCGACGCCCGGCGACCAGCTGCTCGCCGGATTGCGCGGCAAGGACGTGCTGCTGGTCTGGTTCGAGAGCTACGGCCGGGTGGCGCTCGAGGGCAGCTGGTTCGCCACGTCGATCGTCGATCTCCTGGCGCAGGGTGACCAGCAGCTGGACGCCGCCGGCTACGACGCCCGCAGCGCCTTCCTCACCTCACCGACCTTCGGGGCCGGCAGCTGGCTCGCGCACGCGACCCTGCAGTCGGGCGTGTGGGCCGACAGCGAGCGCCGCTACGGCCAGCTGCTCGACAGCGACCGGCTCAGCCTGACGGGTGCGTTCGGAGCGGCGGGCTGGCGCACCGTCCTCTCCGTGCCGGCCAACACCCGGGACTGGCCCGAGGGTGCGGCGTACTACGGCTTCGACCGGCTCTACGACTCCCGCGACGTCGGCTACCGGGGACCGAGGTTCGGGTACGCGTCGATGCCGGACCAGTACACCCTCGACCACCTCCGCCGCGCCGAGCTCACGCCCGGTGAGCGCCGGCCGGTGTTCGCCGAGGTGGACCTGGTCTCCAGCCACCACCCGTGGGCGCCGCTGCCCGACCCGGTGCCGTGGCCCGAGGTCGGCGACGGCACGGTGTTCTCGGGCATGCCGGAGCAGGGCGGGCAGGCCGTCGACGGAGACCGACAGCCGGACACCGCGCAGCGCAACTACGCCGCGGCGGTGCGGTACACCTGGCGCACGCTGCTCTCGTTCCTCACCACCTACCCGGACCCCGACCGCGTTGTCATCATCGTCGGCGACCACCAGCCGCACTCGTTCGTGAGCGGTGAGGACCCCGGTCGCGACGTACCGATCACGGTGCTCGCGCAGGACCCGGACGTGATCCGGCGGACCGACGGCTGGGGCTGGCAGCCCGGCATCCGTCCCGGACCGGACGCGCCCGTGTGGCGGATGGACGCCTTCCGCGACCGGCTGCTGACGGCGTACGGGCGGGCGGACTGAACCGACCGCAGTCCCCGACCGTGTTCTCCTCGAACGAGCGATCGGAGTGGGCGATGGGCATGCGTGTGATCGGTGCGCTGGCGGCCGTGGTGACCGCGGCGGTCCACCTGTACCTGTGGTTCGACGGCGTGCGTGACCAGGGCACGGTCGGCGCGCTGTTCGTCGTGAACGTGGTCGCGGGCGCGGTGATCGCGGTCCTCGTCGTGGCCTGGCGGAGCTGGGTGCCGCTGCTCCTGCTCGCCGGGCTCGGCGCCACCACGCTCGTCGCGTTCGTGATCGCCACGACCGGGGGCCTGTTCGGCATCCACACGACGTGGGACAGCTGGTACGCGTGGGTGGCCGCGCTCTCCGAGGTCGCCGCGGTCCTCGCCGCGGTGGCGGCGGCGTACGCGGAGGGCCGGTTCGCCTCACTCCGCAAGGCGGAGGACTGAGTAGCCCGACTCCGTCCGCACCTCGACGGACACGATCTCGTCGGCCGGCAGCGAGGTCGCCATCGTGACGCGCACCTCCTGGCCGCGTGTGGACCGCCAGGACCCGACCTCCTGCGTCCGCCCGTCGACCGACCGCACGACGAGCACGTACGTCGTCGGGCCGGCGAGACCGCCCTCGTAGGTGCAGGTCAGGTCGATCCGGGTGCCCCACCGCCGCGCGGTGAGCGACACCCAGCCCGTGGACGGGGTCTCCGGGCTCTCCATCCGCTGCGGGGCAGCGATGCTCCCGGCAGGCGCGGCGCTCGGCGGGTCGTCGTCACGCAGGGAGGCGCCGATGCCGGCCAGCACGAGGACGAGCAGGACCACGGCCGCCGCGACCACCGACACCGTCGCCGCGCGGCGCCGCCCCCGCGACCGTCGTGCCTCCGCGACCATCGCCGTGAGCAGGGTCGTGGGAACCGGCTCCGGCTCCGGCGGCTGTTCCGCCGCATCCGCGGGCAGCCGGCCCAGCAGGCCGGGGATCCCGGCCAGGTCCCGCAGGGCCCGGGAGCACGCGGCACAGCCCGGCAGGTGCCGCTCGTACTCCGCCCGCTCGCCCGCCGCCAGCGCCCCCAGGACGTAGACCCCGTCCAGGTGGGCGAACCCGCAGCTCGTCCCGATCCCGTTCATGACACCACCCCCCGCTCCTCGAGGGCCAGCCGCAGCGCCCGCAGCGCGTAGTGGGTGCGGGACTTCACCGTTCCTTCGGGGATCCCCAGGCGGCGGGCGGCCTCTGCCACCGATCGGCCCCGGTAGTAGCACTCGACGAGCACGGCCCGGTGATCGGTCGACAGCTGGCTCAGCGCGTCGGCGACGACCCACGACAGCAGGAGCTCGTCGGTGCCGTCGTCGGCGACCTCGCCCGGCGGCGGCTCCGCGGTCGCGAACTCCCGGTGCCCGCGCCGGGTGCGCCACTCGTCGATCACGATGTTGCGGGCGACCGTGAACAGCCACGAGCGGACCGACCCGCGGGACTCGGTCAGGACGGCGGCGTTGCGCCACGCCCGCAGCATCGTCTCCTGCGCGACGTCCTCGGCACGCGCCCGGTCGTTGCCGGTCAGGTGCAGGCAGAAGCCCCACAGCGCCGACGCATGGTCGTCGTGCAGCGCCTGCATGATCGTCGCCGGGTCCTGGGTCATCCACACCTCCCGGACGGGGATACGTCATCGCGCGGCCGGCGGTTCAACGCACTGACCGCGCCGGCGGTACGCGGTCCGTCTCTGCAGACTAGGGTTGCCCGGTGCGACTGGCCACCTGGAACGTCAACTCCCTGCGCACGCGGATCGACCGCGTCGAAGCCTTCCTCGACCGGCACGACATCGACGTGCTCGCCGTCCAGGAGACCAAGGCCCGTGAGGAGCAGCTGCCGCTGATGGGCCTGCAGGCGCGGGGCTACGAGGTCGCGGCGCACGGACTCAACCAGTGGAACGGCGTGGCCCTGATCAGCCGGGTCGGCCTCGAGGACGTCACCGTCGGCTTCCCCGACCAGCCCGGCTTCGGCGAGGCACTGGAGGTGGAGGCCCGCGCCCTCGGCGCCACCTGCGGTGGGCTGCGGATCTGGAGCCTGTACGTCCCCAACGGGCGCAAGCCCGACGACCCGCACTACGTCTACAAGCTGGACTGGCTCTCCCGGCTGCGGGATGCCGCATCGGAGTGGCTGGACGTCCCGACCGCGCTCGTCGGCGACTGGAACATCTGCCCCACCGACGACGACGTCTTCGACATGGCGCAGTTCAAGAGCTCCACCCACGTGACCCCTGCCGAGCGGGCCGTCTTCCAGTCGTTCCTCGACGGCGGCTGGGCGGAGGTCACCCGCGCCCACGCGCCGTCCTACACCTACTGGGACTACTACCGGCAGCGCTTCGAGCGCGACCGCGGGCTGAAGATCGACTTCGTGCTCGGGTCGCCCTCGTTCGCCGAGCGGGTCACCGGCGCCTTCATCGACCGCGAGGAGCGGGACCCCGCGGTGTTCGCCGGCGCGCCGTCCGACCACGCGCCGGTGGTCGTCGACCTCGCCGACTGAGCCGAGCTACAACCCCTGCCAGGGCGGCTTGGCGTCGTAGACCTCGCGGTAGTGGTCCCGCCGCGCCAGCTTCTCGGCAGCGGCGGCGTCGGCCAGCACGGTGACGTGCGGGTGCAGCTGGAGCACCGACGCCGGGCAGGACGCGGAGAGCGGACCCTCGACGGCGGCCGCCAGCGCGGCCGCCTTGCCGGCTCCGGTGGCGAGCAGTACCAGGTGCCGGGCGCGCAGGATGGTGCCGAGGCCCTGGGTGAGCACGTGCCGCGGCACGTCGTCGATCGAGTCGAAGAAGCGCGCGTTGTCGCGGCGCGTCTCCTCGGTCAGCGTCTTGAGCCGGGTCAGCGAGGCCAGCGACGAGCCGGGCTCGTTGAAGGCGAGGTGGCCGTCGGCCCCGATCCCGAGGATCTGGACGTCGACCCCGCCGGCCGCGACCAGGGCCTCCTCGTAGCGCTCCCCCGCCGTCGCCAGTCCGTCCGGGGCCGGGTCGGGGCCGTGCACCCGGTCAGCGGGGATCCCGAGCGGGTCGGTGAGCTCGCGGGCGATGGTGGCGCGGTAGCTCTCGGGGTGATCGGCCGCCAGGCCGACGTACTCGTCGAGCGTGAAGCACCGCACTCCGTCGTACGACGGCCCGGAGCCGGCCTCGTGACGACGGATCAGCTCCCGGTACGTCGGCAGCGGGGTCGACCCGGTCGCCAGCCCGAGCACGGCGGACTGCCCGCGCGAGCGCACCAGGGCCTCGACCACGTCCGCGCCGCGGTCCGCCACCTCCGTGGCATCGGCCAGGGGAACGACCTCCATCAGCGCTCACCTCCGTGCAGCAGGCGACCGCCGACGACGGTGGCCACCACCCGCAGCTCGTCGTCGACGAGGGTCAGGTCACCGCGCGCACCCTCGACGAGGCGCCCGCGGGACGGGTCGCCGACCAGGTCCGCGGCGACCGACGTGCAGCAGCCGACGACGTCGGCGAGCGACCAGCCGGTCGCCGACCGCAACACCCGCAGGCACTCCGGCAACGAGGCGGCCGACCCGGCGAGGGTGCCGTCCTCGAGCCGCACCGTCCCCTCCCGTACGACGACCCGCTGGTCCCCCAGCCGGGCCGGGCCGTCCGGCATGCCGAGTGCGGCGGTGCAGTCCGTCACGGCGAGCAGTCGGTCGGGACCGAGCGCGCGGGCATAGGCGGCGAGGGTCGTGGGATGCAGGTGATGCCCGTCCGCGATCACGCCGGCCACCAGCCGCGGGTCGGCCAGCGCCGCACCCACCGCCCCGGGCTCACGACCGGCGAGCGCGGGCATCGCGTTGCCGAGATGGGTGACCGCGCGGGCACCTCGGTCGACGGCGGCGGCCACCTGCTCGGCGCTGGCCTCGGTGTGGCCGACCGCGACCACCACCCCCCGATCCACCAGCGTCGCGATGACGTCCAGGGCTCCCCGCAGCTCGGGCGCGATCGTCACCATCGCCACACCGGCCTCCCGCGACCAGTCCGCGACCACCTCGGCGGACGGCGGAACCAGCCAGGACGCCGGGTGGGCGCCTTTGCGTGCGGGCGCGATCATCGGCCCCTCGACGTGCAGGCCGAGCGGCCGGGCACCCGCCCAGCCGGCAGGAGGCCCGGCCGCCAGGACCGTCAGCGCCGTCGACCGGGCCGTGGGTGACGACGTGATGATCGTCGGCAGGAACGCCGTCACTCCGTGCCTCGGCAGCGCCGCCGCCACCTCCCACAGCCGCTCCGGCCCGAGGGTCAGGTCGATCCCGGCAGCGCCGTTGACCTGGAGGTCGACGAGCCCGGGCAGGACGTGCAGCCCGCTCGCGTCGTACACCGGTGCGTCGACGGCGCCGCTCGCGACGCTGGCGACGAGCCCGTCCACGATCGTCACGTCGACGGAGCCGCCGACCACCCGCAGCGAGCTCACGGCGCCCGCCCCAGCAGTGCGGCGCCGAGCGCGGCGACGGGGCGGTCGAGCGGCGCCAGCCGCAGCCGGCCGGGCAGGTCCAGCGAGCGCAGGAACGGCGAGGTCGCCGCCTGCTCGGCCAGCGCGTGCGCGACCGCGACCCGGAGCCGCTCCCCGACCTGGGCGACGCCACCACCGAGGACGACGACCGTCGGGTCGACGGTCAGCGCGACCAGGCGCACCGCGTCCGCGACCCGCGCCGCGAACCGGTCCCGCACGGCCGCGGCATCGGCCGAGCCCGCCGCCGCGGCGTCGAACAGCGCCTGCGCCGCGGGCTGCCCGTTCCCCGGCCAGAGCGCCGCGACCGCCGAGCCCGAGGCGACCGTCTCCAGGCAGCCGACCTGACCGCACTCGCAGCGCGGGCCGGCCGGGTCGACGGGGATGTGGCCGATCTCCCCGGCTGCATTGCCGGACCCGCGGCGCAGCCGGCCGTCGAGCACGAGGGCGGCCGCGAGACCGGTGCCCAGGCTGAGGTACCCGAGGTCGCGCTCGCCCAGCAGCGCCGCCGCCCCGAGCGCGGCGGCGTTGGCATCGTTGTCGAGCACGATCCGCGCACCGGTCGCGGCGCCGAGCCGCTCGCTGAACGGGTACCCGTCGGCCACGCCCAGGTTGACCGCGTGGCGCACCGTCCCCCGGGAGGTGTCGACCAGCCCGGGGATGCCGACGCCGACGACCCCGACGCCCGAGCGCGCCGACGCACGCAGCCTCTCGACGACGTCCGCCGCCGCGGTCACGACCTGGTCGCCGCCGGCCGGGCTCGGGACGCGTACGGACGCGAGCACCTCGCCCTCGGCCGACGTCACGACGCCGAGGATCTTGGTGGCCCCGATGTCGAGTCCCACGAGCACGCCGCTCACCTGTGCAGTCCCGCCTCTCCCAACAGCTCCGCCACCGCCGTGATCGACGGCTGTCCGTTGCCCCGGGTGCAGATCCGCGCGTGCGGCGCGGCCTCCCACCCCGTCCGAGGGCCGGGCCAGCCCCATTCGACGACCACCAGCGGGCCCGGGTGCGCGGCGAGCGCGGTGGCCACCTCCGGTCGCCGGTGCGCGTCCCGGACCTGGACGACGACGGGTCCGGCGGGCAGCGGTTCGCCACCCACCACGACGAGGTCGGAGGCCAGGCCCCAGCGTCCGGGCCCGACCGCGATGTTCGCCTCGGTCTCCACCCGGACGACGCGGGCCCCCGACAGGTCGGGCAGCGGCCCTTCGACGATGCACACCTGCCGCGCGGCCGCGACCAGGACCGTCACCTCGGGCGTACCTTCCCGGCCCCTCGGACGTACGTCCCCGACATCTCGCCGGATCCGGCTCACCCGCGCCGCGGCATCGGCCAGCCGCGCGACGGGAAGACGGCCCGAGGAGACGGCGCCCACGATCGCGGCCTGGATCTCACGCACCACGGAGGCCTCCTTGTCGGGGCCGATGCAGAGCAGGTCGCACCCGGCGACCAGGGCGAGCACCGCCGCCTCCGGGATACCCCGCGAGGCGGAGGCTCCCGCCATGTCGAGGGCATCGCTGACGATCGCGCCGTCGTACCCGAGCTCGGACCACAGCAGCCTCAGGACCGGGGCCGACAACGTCGCCGGCCAGGAGGGATCCACCGCCGGCACCAGGATGTGCGAGGTCATCACCGACGCCGCACCCGCCGCGACGGCGGCTGCGAAGGGCGCCAGCTCGCGGCCACGCACCACCGCTGCCGACGCGGAGAGCACCGGCAGCGTCAGGTGGCTGTCCTCCGCCGTGTCGCCGTGGCCCGGGAAGTGCTTGACGCAGGCCGCCACGCCGGTCGACTGCAGTCCCTCCACCCAGGCGGCGACGTGCCGGGCGACGAGGGCCGGATCCGCGCCGAAGCTACGGGTACCGATGACCGGGTTGTCGGGGTTGCCGTTGATGTCGGCGACCGGGCCGAGATCGAGGTCGACCCCGACCGACGCGAGCTCGACACCCACCGCCGCACCGACCTGCCGGGTCAGGGAGACCGCGTCGACCGCACCGAGCACCGCCGCCCCCGGCACCGGGCTGGCCTCCCGTGGGTGCAGCCGGGTGACGTCGCCGCCCTCCTCGTCGGTCGCCACCAGCACGTCCGGCCGCACCTCGCGGACCGACGCCACCAGCGCCGCCGCATCCGCCGGCGAGCCGGTCAGGTTGGAGCCGAACAGGCAGATCCCGCCCAGTCCCTCCGCCAGCAGGACGCCCCATTCCCCGGGCAGCGTGGGTCCCGCGAAGGACGCCAGCTGGACCCGCAATGCCAGCTCCGCGACCTCGGCCGCGGCCTCGGCGGCGCTCATCCCTTCACCGCGCCCGCGGTCAGGCCCGACACCATCCGGCGCTGGACGATGAGGAAGAAGACGATCACCGGGATCGTGATCAGCGTCGAGGACGCCATGATCGCGCCCCAGTCGACCCCGCGGCTGCGGGCGTCGGTGAAGGCCACCAGCCATACGGGCAGGGTCTCCTTCGCCGGGTCCGTCATCACGACGACGGCGAGCGTGAACTCGTTCCACGCCTGGATGAACCCGAACACACCGGTCGCCACGAGGCCGGGAGCCAGCAGCGGCAGCGTGACCCGGAAGAACGCCTGGGTCCGGGAGCAGCCGTCCATCATCGCCGCCTCCTCGAGCTCGCGCGGGACACCGTCGACGAACCCGCGCAGGGTCCACACGGTGAACGGGAGCACACCGGCGACGTACACGAGGGTCAGGCCGATGACGGAGTTGAGCAGCCCCATCCCGTCGAGCATCTTGTACTGGCTGATGAACAGCGCCTCCGCCGGGATCATCTGGATCAGCAGCAGGGTGAGGATGAAGGTACGCCGGCCGCGGAACCGGAACCTGCTGACGGCGACCGCCGCCAGGAACGCGAACAGGATCGCCACCCCGACGGTCAGCAGCGTGACGCTGAGGCTGGTGACCATCGCGTCCGCGAAGTCGTCGTCGCCGAGGATCCTGCGGTAGTTGTCCAGGGTCCCGCTCCACGGGAACAGGACCGGGTCCTCGCCCTTGATCTCGTTGCGTGGCAGGAAGGACCGGCTCACCATCCAGTAGACCGGGAACACACAGCCCAGGAGGACCAGGATCCCGATCAGGTCGGCGCCGATCCGGACGGCGGTGGGGGTACGACGGGCCATGGCGCTCAGTCCTCCTGCTTGATCATCAGCCGGACGTACGGCGCGGTCAGCACGATCGTCAGCGCCAGCATGAACATCGCGGCCGCCGCCGCCGTGCCGAAGTCACCGCCCTTGATGCCGAGCGTGTAGATATAGGTGCCGAGCAGGTTGGTGTCGTTGCTGACGCCACCGGCCTTCTGGAGCGTGTAGATCTGGGTGAACACCCGCAGGTCCCAGATCACCTGGAGCAGGATCACCACGAGCAGCACCGGCCGGATCGCCGGCAGCACGACGTGGACGAACCGCTGCCAGGTCCCGGCACCGTCGATCTCGGCCGCCTCCATCACGTCCTCGGGCACCTGCGTGAGCGCGGCATAGAGCGTGAACACGACGAACGGGACGCTCATCCAGACCACGACGATCGTCGCCACGAGGAAGAAGGACCACGGGTCGAGCAGCCAGCCGTGCCCGGTGAAGTCACCGCCCGCCCTGGTCAACAGCCAGTTCACGACGCCGTACTCGGTGTCGAAGAGGAACTGCCACACCGTCATCGCCGCGACGACCGGCATCGCCCAGGCGAGGAGCAGGCCGCACTGGGCGAGCATCCGCACCGGCCGGCTCATCCGCGCCATCAGCAGCGCCAGCGCCAGCCCGATCCCGAAGGTGAGGCCGGCGTTGACGAAGCAGAACGCCACCGTGCGGAGCACGACGACCCACAGCTCGCGGTCGGTCAGCAGGTCGCGGTAGTTCCCGAGGCCGATCCACTCCGGCGGCTGCCCGAACTGCTGGGCGAGCCCGAACTCCTGCAGCGACAGCACCACCTGCCGCACCAGTGGATAGCCGAGGGCCAGCGCGAGCAGCGCGATCGCGGGCAGCACCAGGCCCAGCGGCAGGCTACGGCGACCCATCAGACCCTCCCGTCTCTCAGCCCGGCAGCGTGGCGCACGGCGGCGAAGCCGCCCGGTGCGCGCCGGGGGCCTAGCGCACAAGATGCTCTGCTGTGCGACTCAGGCTCGGCGGCGCGCACCGGATGCGACACGCTCGGGCAAATCCAGTCAGTTCAGCTCAGAGTTGATCTGCTCGTCGGCCTCCGCGGCAAGCTTCTTCACATCGCCGCCCTGCGCGATCCGGCTGTAGAGGTCCTCGAGCACGAACTTGCCCTCGACGGTGGCCCAGCTGGCCGCCGGCGGGGTCAGCTTGGCGTTCGACGCCGCCTCGATGGTGGCCTGGGCGAACTCGTCGTCGCCGAGCTTGCTCGCGTAGGACTGCTTGGCCGGGGTGAGGCCGGCCTCGGCGAGGATGGTCTGGTAGTCCTCACTCAGCATCAGCTCGACGGCGGCACGCGCGAGATCCTGGTGGGGCGACTTCGCCGAGATCGCGATGTTCGAGCCGCCGAGGAGCACCGGCGCGGGCTCGCCGTCGCTGCCCGGGAGGGCGAAGACGCCGACCTGCTCGGCGAGCTCGGGGCAGCCGCTCTCCTCGTCGGTGAGCATGCCGTAGACCCAGCCCGGGCGGGACATCATGCCGATCTTGCCGGCGCAGAAGGGCGTGACCGGATCGGACTCGTTGGCGTCGGCGGGTGCGCCGGAGGCCGAGGTGTAGAGGTCCTGGAAGGTCTCGAGTCCCTTGATCGACTCCGCCGAGGACAGCGTCGCCTGCCAGCCGTCGCCGTCGGGCGCGGCGAAGTCGCCGCCCGCGTCCCACAGGAACGCGGCGCCGTCGCGCCAGTCCTTGCCCGGCAGCCAGTAGCCGGAGAAGTCGGCCTGCCCGCTGTCCTGCTTGAGCTTCTTCGCCGCCGCGACGAAGTCGGCCATGGTGGCCGGGACCTCCGTGATGCCGGCCTTCTCGAACAGGTCCTTGCGGTAGAAGACATACGTCGACCCGGCGTAGTAGGGCACCGCGAAGGTCTTGTCGTCGACCGAGCCCGCCTCGACGAAGCCGGGCAGCAGGTCGTCGCCACCGAGGCTGTCGAGGTCGTCCGTCAGGTCGCTGAACGCGCCGACGGTGGTGAACGTCGCCGCCTGGGTGTTGCCGACCTCGACCACGTCGGGGGTCTGGTCGGCCGAGGTCAGGGCGGTGGTCAGCCGCTCGACGAGTCCCTCCCACTCCTGCTGCTCGATCTTCAGCGTGGAGCCGGGGTGCTCGTCCTCGAAGGTCTCCTTGAGCCAGGCGCGCGCGTCGTCCGGCGTGTCGGCGCCGTTGAGCCACACGACGATCTCGGCCTTGCCCGAGCCTCCGTTCGACCCGCCGCCGTCACCGTCGTCGGATCCGCATGCACTGGTCACGCCCAGCAGGGCGGTGACCGCCACGACGGCCACCCCCCTGAGCGCCTGTGTCTTGTTGAATCGCACCGCTTGCTTCCCTTCGGTCTTCCTCACGGTCAGGACACCCCCAGCTCGCCGGCGAGCACGACGCCCGTGGCTCCGGCGAGTACGCCGTCGTCGCCCAGGGACGACGTACGGACGACGAACTGCTGGACCGACACCGGCATCACCCGGTCCCGGACCGCCTGCTCGGCGATGCGGGCCAGCGGCTCGACCAGGTCGGCTGGTCCACTGAGCACCACCTCGCCGAGGTTGAGCGTGGCGACGACCGGTGCCAGCGCCTGGCCGAGCCGGTCGCCCGCGTCGGCCAGCACCGCGTCGGCCAGGCCGGCGGGCGCCTCGGCCAGCTCGCGGCGCAGCCGCGGGACGGCCAGGTAGGTCTCCAGACAGCCCGGCCGGCCGCAGCCGCACAGGGGGCCGTCGGGGTCGACCTGCACATGGCCGATCTCCCCGGCGGCCCCGCCCTGTCCGTGCAGGAGCGCGCCGCCGATCACGATGCCGGCGCCGACACCGGTGCTGAGCCGGAGCAGCAACAGGCCGCCCTCGCCCCGGCTGCCGAACACGAACTCCCCCATCACCGCGGTGTTCGCGTCGTTGGCGACGTAGACCGGAAGGTCGAGTGCGTCGGCGAGGCCGTCGGCGAGGTGCAGGTCGTGCCAGCCGAGGTTGGGCGCGTCGAGGACGACGCCGTCGGGTGTGACCACGCCCGGCGTCGCCACGGCGACCCCGAGCAGCGGACGGCTGCTGCGGGCGATCAGGTCCGCCGCGAACTCTCGCACCAAGGTGACCGCATCGGCTCCGATGCGGCCCTCGCGCGGCCGGGCGTCGCGCAGCACGACCCGTCCCTCGAGGGTCAGCACCGCCCCGGCGACCTGGTCGTCGACGGACAGGTCGATCGCGACCACATGCTTGGCGTCGGCCACCAGCCCGACGAGGGTCGGGGGCTTGCCGACGCGGCTCTCGATGGGCGTGCCCAGCTCCTCGACCAGGCCCTCCACGAGCAGCTCGGCGACGAGGTCGGAGACGGTGACCCGGGTCAGACCGCTGCTGCGGGCGAGGTCGGCGCGGCTGGCGGGGCCGGCGGCGAACAGCTCCTGGAGCAGCATGGAGCGGTGGTGACGACGGGAGTCGGCACGGTCGAGCTTGATCCGCTCACGGGGCGAGCGAGTGGTCGGGCTGCGCCAGGACATGTTTGTTAGTTCAGCACACTTACATATACCCTCGCAAGGGCAGAATGCGATCCAGGTCACACGGATCTCTCAAGGAGCAGCGATGGCCAGCATCACCTTCGAGGGCGCGCAGCGGTGGTACGCCGGTGCGGACGCCCCCGCCGTCCCCGGGATCGACCTCGTCGTCGAGGACGGCGAGTTCCTCGTCCTGGTCGGCCCCTCGGGCTGCGGCAAGACCACGACCCTACGCATGCTCGCGGGCCTCGAGGAGGTCGACGCCGGGCGGATCCTGATCGGCGACCGCGACGTCACCCGGCTCGCCCCCAAGGACCGGGACATCGCGATGGTCTTCCAGAGCTATGCGCTCTACCCGCACAAGTCGGTGCGCGAGAACCTCGGCTTCGCGCTCAAGATCGCCAAGGTGGACGGCGCGGAGCGGGAGCGCCGGGTCGCCGACGCCGCCGCCCTGCTCGGCCTCACCGACCTGCTCGAGCGCAAGCCGAAGCAGCTCTCAGGGGGCCAGCGGCAGCGCGTCGCGATGGGCCGCGCGATCGTCCGCTCCCCCCAGGTCTTCTGCATGGACGAGCCGCTGTCCAACCTCGACGCGAAGATGCGCGTGCAGACCCGCAGCGACATCGCCCGGCTGCAGCGCGAGCTCGGCGTCACGACCGTCTACGTCACCCACGACCAGGTCGAGGCGATGACCATGGGCGACCGGGTCGCGGTCATGAACGCCGGCGAGATCCAGCAGATCGACACGCCCCTGGCGCTCTACGACCGCCCCGCCAACCTGTTCGTCGCCGGCTTCATCGGATCACCGCAGATGAACCTGCTGGCCGCCGAGGTCGGCAGCGACGGGATCACGCTCGGCGGGCACCCCGTCCCGGTCGACCCCGGCACCCGCGCCTGCCTCACTCCGGAGGTCACCCTCGGCGTGCGGCCGGAGTCCTGGTCGCTGGTCGCACCCGGCGCCGGCGTACCGGTCCGGGTCAACCTCGTCGAGGAGCTCGGCTCGGACGGCTTCGCCCACGGCACCGCCGAGCTCGGCGACCGCACCGTCACCGTGGCGGTGCGACTCCCCGCGCGGGGGCACGTCGGCCCGGACGACGTCCTGCACGTCGCGGTGCCCGAGGGCGCCGCCCACGTCTTCGACACGGCCAGCGGCCGCCGGCTGAGTCCCTGAATCCGTCGAGGGGATGGCCTAGCGTGGAGGAGTGAGCAGTGCGGTGCGCCAGCGCCCTGGCCCGACCACCACCCTGTGGGAGGAAGGCCGCCGTCCCGGCCGGGAGGTGGCCTCCCTCGCGATCGCGCTGCTCCTGACGGCGACGGTGCTCGACCTGCTGCTCTCCGAGCGCCTCGGGCTGTTCTTCGACCTGGCGTTCGTGACGATCTGCGTCGGAGCCGCGCTCGCCGTCCGGCCCCAGGACTTCTTCGTCGTCGGCGTCCTGCCGCCACTGGGGATGGCACTCGTCGTCCTGATGCTCGCGCTCAGCGACCCGGGCAGCATCGCGCGCCCGGACGACGGGCTGGCCCAGGCGACCATCGCCGGTCTGTCCCGGCACGGGATCCCCCTGGCGTTCGGGTACGCCGCGTGCCTGGGCCTGCTGGCGCTGCGGCGCTCCTTCGTGGAGCGTCACCGCGGCTGATCCTGCGGACCCGCGGAGCTGTAACTACCTGTTCTTGCCAGTACCTGACCCGTAGACCGGTACGGCAGAGGCAAGAACAGGTAGTTACAGCGCGGGGCAGGTCACACCGGGATGTCACATGGTGCCGACGTGCGACCCGCAGCGGGCCTTCTTCGTCCCCGTCTCGACCGTGCCGGTGGTGGATCGGTACAGCGCCCAGGGGCCGGTTCGGTGCGCGATGCAGATATCGAAGGACGCGCCGTAGCCGCTCGTGCCGTACCCGTGGATCCGGTTGCCCTTGGCGAACTTCACGCCGTAGGTCTTCTCGAAGTGCAGCAGGTCGATGTCGCCCGCGCCGGTGGGGTAAGGACCGCCGGCCGCGACCGACCGGACCACGCCGGCGGCGATCAGCACGTCGGCCACGGCAAGATCGACCCGGATCTGCACCACCTGCTGCTGCCGGGTGCGGGCGGCCTTGCCGCACACGGAGTGCGAGCCCAGGAGCGCGTTGCGGCTGGCCCGGAAGGCCCGCTTGCGCTTCGAGTCGTAGAACCAGGCGGCCTTCTTGCCGCTCAGGCTCCGGGCTGCGTTCGTGTAGACGCAGAACTGCTTCACGCCGACCCGCTGGTAGCCGACCTTCGGTGACGTGACCAGGGCGGCGTTGGCATAGCCGTCGTCCGGGGCGGCGCCGGTCGCCTTCCGGTACGCGCGGACCGCCTTGGCCGTCTTGAGCACCTTGGTCCGGTCCGAGCCGGCACTGTGCCGCTCGGCGGTCGCCTCGGCGGAGGAGACACCGGCCGCGGGGCCGATGACGAGGGCGAGGGACAAGACGGCGGCAACGACGTACTTCACGAGATTCCCTTCGATGACGGACACGGTGCTAGAAGCGGTCGGGGTCCCCCGCGCCACGGCGGATCACCTCGGGCGCACCGTCGGACCAGTCGACCACGGTGGTGGGCTCGGCCGGGGTCTCCCCCGCCTCGACGACGATGTCGACGTCGTGGTCGAGATCCTCCTTGATCTCCCAGCCCATCGTGCGTGGCTCGGTCTCCCCCGGCAGGATCAGGGTCGAGGTCAGGAGCGGCTCGCCGAGCTCCGCGAGGAGTGCCTGCACGAACGTGTGGTCGGGGATCCGGACCCCGACCGTGCGCTTCTTGGGGTGCAGCAGGCGCCGCGGCACCTCCGGCATCGCCGGCAGGATGAAGGTGTAGGGCCCCGGGGTCGCGGAGCGGATCGCCCGGAAGGCGGCGTTGTCGACGTGGACCAGCTGGCCGAGCTGCGAGAAGTCACGGCACACCAGGGTGAAGTGGTGCTTGTCGTCGAGGCCCCGGATGCGCAGGATCCGGTCGCGTCCGTCGCGGTTGCCGACCCGGCAGCCGAGGGCGTAGCCGGAGTCGGTCGGATAGGCGATCAGCGCGTCGTCCTGCAGCGCGTCGACGATCTGCTGCAGCACCCGCGGCTGCGGGTTGTCCGGATGGATGTCGAGGTAGCGGGCCATCAGAGCCGGACTGCGGTCTTGGTGCTACGCCCGGCGGCCTTGAGGTCGCGGTGCAGCTCCTTGGGCAGGGAGAAGGCGAGCGTCTCCTCGGCCGTCTGGACGGCCCGGGCATCGGGATAGTCACGCTCGGCGAGATAGGCCAGGACCTCGGTGACGAGGTGGTCGGGGACCGACGCGCCCGAGGTCACGCTGACGGTCGCGGCGCCGTCGAGCCAGGACTCGTCCAGCTCGGACACGTCGTCGATGCGGTACGACGCCTTGGCGCCGGCCTCGATGGCCACCTCGACGAGGCGCACCGAGTTGGAGGAGTTGGCCGAGCCGACGACGATCACCAGGTCGGCGGCCGCGCCGATCTCCTTGACCGCGACCTGGCGGTTCTGGGTGGCGTAGCAGATGTCGTCGCTGGGCGGGTCCTCGAGCTGCGGGAACTTCGCGCGCAGCCGCCGCACCGTCTCCATGGTCTCGTCGACGCTCAGCGTGGTCTGCGACAGCCAGGCCAGCTTGGCGTCGGGCGGGAACTCGAGCTTGGCGACGTCGTCGGGGTGCTCCACCAGGACGGTCTGGTCGGGCGCCTCGCCCGCCGTGCCCTCGACCTCCTCGTGACCGGCGTGACCGATGAGCAGGATGGTGTAGCCGTCGGCCGCGAAGCGGACCGCCTCTCGGTGCACCTTCGTCACCAGTGGGCACGTGGCGTCGATGGTCTTCAGGTCACGCTCGGCGGCTTCGTTCACGACCGCCGGCGAGACGCCGTGGGCGGAGAAGACGACCGTGGCGCCGACCGGCACCTCGTCGAGCTCCTCGACGAAGATCGCGCCGCGGGACTCGAGGTTGGCCACGACGTGCTTGTTGTGGACGATCTGCTTGCGCACGTAGACCGGGGACCCATAGAGGTCCAGGGCCTGCTCGACCGTCACGACCGCCCGGTCCACGCCGGCGCAGTAGCCGCGCGGGGCGGCGAGCAGGACCTCGCGCTCGACGTCCTCGAGCAGGCGTGGCGTTCCCAGGTCGATCGTCATGAAGCCCAGTCTACGGACGGCGCCGGGGCACTCGAAAAGCACGACGGCCCGCCACCCTCACGGGTGACGGGCCGGCGCAGACGAGCGTTGGCTCAGGCCTTGTCGGTGTCCTCGGCGGACTCCTCGGCGGACTCCTCGGCGGGAGCCTCCTCGGCAACCTCGGCCTCGGGCGCCTCGGCCTCGGGCGCCTCAGCCTCAGCGGCGTCGGTCTCCTCGACCTCGGGGGCCTCGGCCTCGGTGGCCTCGACCTCCGGAGCCTCCTCGGCCGGAGCCGGAGCCGGAGCAGCGGCCGGCGCGGCCTGGGGGGCGGACGGGGCGTACGCCTCGGTCACCAGCTCGATCACGGCCATGGGGGCGTTGTCGCCCGCACGGTTGCCGATCTTGGTGATCCGGGTGTAGCCACCGGGACGCTCGGAGAAGGTCGGCGCGATGTCCTGGAACAGGGTGTGCACGACACCCTTGTCGCGGATGACCTTGAGGACCTCGCGGCGCTGGTGCAGCGGGTTCTCGCCGGCGTGGGCCTTCTTCGCCTTGGTGATCAGCTTCTCGGCGTACGGGCGCAGGGTGCGCGCCTTGGCCTCGGTGGTCGTGATCCGGCCGTGCTCGAAGAGCGCGGTGGCCAGGTTCGACAGGATGAGGCGCTGGTGCGCGGCGCTGCCGCCGAGGCGGGGGCCCTTCTTGGGCTTGGGCATTGCGTTCTCGCTTTCCTGCCCGGCCGTACGAGGTACCGGGTGCTGGGTCCGGCCGTGTCAGGTACCGGAATCTGGGACCGGGACGGATCCGTCCCGGCGGTGCAGCTGGGTTCTGCTACTACGGTTCTGCTTCTACGGCACACGACTGTTGGGCTGTGTTGCCGCCAGACCGACGGTGGTCCTACGAAGGACAACCGCGGTGTGAGGGTGTCGCCCGCGGCGAAGCTGCGTCGACGAGGGCCCGCGGGCCGAGCGCAGCGAGCGCCCGTGCGGACCTCGTCGACTGTGCGACACCCTCACACCATCAGACTCAGAACTCCTCGGACTCGATGAACGACTCGTCGTCGTCCTCGTCGTCCGAGTAGTTGGCCAGGGCGGCCGACGGGTCGAAGCCCGGGGCGCTGTCCTTGAGGGACAGACCCATCTCGTGCAGCTTGGCCTTGACCTCGTCGATGGACTTCGCACCGAAGTTGCGGATGTCCAGCAGGTCCTGCTCCGAGCGGCTGATGAGCTCACCCACGGTGTGGATGCCCTCGCGCTTGAGGCAGTTGTAGGACCGCACGGTCAGCTGCAGGTCCTCGACCGGGAGGGCGAGGTCGGCGGCGAGCTGCTCGTCGACGGGCGAGGGGCCGATGTCGATGCCCTCGGCCTCGACGTTGAGCTCACGGGCCAGGCCGAAGAGCTCGACCAGCGTCTTTCCGGCCGACGCGATGGCGTCGCGGGGCAGGATGGACGGCTTGGTCTCGACGTCGATGACGAGCTTGTCGAAGTCGGTGCGCTGCTCGACACGGGTGGCCTCGACCTTGTAGGTCACCTTGAGGACCGGGCTGTAGATCGAGTCGACCGGGATCCGGCCGATCTCGTTGTCGGCGCCCTTGTTCTGGACGGCCGAGACGTAGCCGCGGCCCCGCTCGACGACGAGCTCGAGCTCGAGCTTGCCGTTGTCGGAGAGGGTGGCGATCTTCAGGTCGGGGTTGTGGACCTCGACGCCGGCCGGCGGCGCGATGTCGGCACCCGTCACGTCACCGGCGCCCGACTTGCGCAGGTACATGGTGACCGGCTCGTCGTGCTCGGAGGAGACGACGAGGCCCTTGAGGTTGAGGATGATCTCGGTGACGTCTTCCTTGACGCCCTCGAGGGTCGAGAACTCGTGGAGGACGCCGTCGATCTTGATGCTCGTGACCGAGGCACCGGGGATCGAGGAGAGGAGGGTACGACGCAGCGAGTTGCCGAGCGTGTAGCCGAAGCCGGGCTCGAGCGGCTCGATGACGAAGCGCGACCGGAACTGGTCGACGGTCTCCTCCGACAGGGTGGGGCGCTGTGCGATGAGCACTTTTTTCGTTCCTTTCCGGGCCGACCGCTATATGAGGACCCAGACGTGGTGCGGA
The DNA here is from genome assembly GCF_024614185.1 of Nocardioides carbamazepini. Classification (GTDB taxonomy): domain Bacteria; phylum Actinomycetota; class Actinomycetes; order Propionibacteriales; family Nocardioidaceae; genus Nocardioides; species Nocardioides carbamazepini. Next base: position 598,590 of record NZ_JAHTLF010000025.1, on the reverse strand, counting down.
TGGAGAAGAGATGAGCGGGTGAAGTAACGCTGGGGGCTCGCCCAGACCTTGGGGGGTCTGGGGCGAAGCCCCCAGTGGTCACTTCTTGGAGTAGTACTCCACGATGAGCTGCTCCTGGATCGGCAGGTCGATCTGCTCACGCACGGGCAGCTGGTGCACCAGCACACGCATCCGCGACGGGAGCGCCTCGAGCCAGGCCGGGACGATCCGCTCGCCGTGGGTCTCGCGAGCCACGATGAAGGGGGTCATCTCGAGCGACTTCTCGCGCACGTCGATGATGTCGTACTGGGTCACCTGGAACGACGGGATGTCGACCTTCTTGCCGTTGACCAGGAAGTGACCGTGGGTCACCAGTTGGCGGGCGTGGCGACGCGTCCGGGCGAAGCCGGCGCGGTAGACCACGTTGTCGAGGCGGCACTCCAGGAGCTGGACGAGGTTGTCGCCGGTCTTGCCCTGGCGACGGGCAGCCTCCACGTAGTACTTGTGGAACTGCTTCTCCAGCACGCCGTAGGTGTAGCGCGCCTTCTGCTTCTCCTGCAGCTGGTTGCGGTACTCGCTCTCCTTGATCCGCGCGCGGCCGTGCTGGCCGGGAGGATAGGGGCGCTTCTCGAAGGCGGCGTCGCCGCCGACGAGGTCGACGCCGAGCCGGCGCGACTTCTTGGTCAGGGGTCCGGTGTAACGGGCCATGTCGGTTCTCCTCTAAGTCTCTCGTCGCCGGTCAGACGCGCCGGCGCTTCGGCGGGCGGCAGCCGTTGTGCGGGGCGGGGGTCACGTCCTGGATGGTCCCGACCTCGAGGCCGATAGCACCCAGCGAGCGGATCGCCGTCTCGCGGCCCGAACCCGGGCCCTTGACGAAGACGTCGATCTTCTTCATGCCGTGCTCCATCGCCCGACGGCCAGCGGCCTCGGCGGCCATCTGAGCGGCGTACGGGGTGGACTTGCGGGAGCCCTTGAAGCCGACGGTGCCGGCAGAGGCCCACGAGATCACCGCACCGGTGGGGTCCGTGATCGTGACGATCGTGTTGTTGAACGTGCTCTTGATGTGGGCCTCGCCCTGAGCGACGTTCTTCTTCTCCTTGCGGCGCACCTTCTTGGCGCCCGCGCGAGCCTTGGGAGGCATGCGTTATCTCCTTGAGAAAGCTGGTCGTGAGGCAGTGTCGAGCCGGAGGCTCAGATCACTTGGCCTTCTTCTTGCCGGCAACCGTGCGCTTCGGGCCCTTGCGGGTACGAGCGTTGGTCTTGGTGCGCTGGCCGCGGACCGGAAGGCCCATGCGGTGACGGCGACCCTGGTAGCTGCCGATCTCGATCTTGCGACGGATGTCGGCCTGGACCTCGCGACGGAGGTCACCCTCGATCTTGAAGTTCGCTTCGATCTCGTCGCGGAGCTTGACCAGCTCCTCGTCACCCAGCTCGTGGACGCGGAGGTCCGGGCTGACGCCGGTGGCCTCCAGCAGCTGCTGGGCGCGGGTACGGCCGATGCCGTAGATGTAGGTGAGTGCGACCTCGATGCGCTTGTCGCGCGGCAGGTCGACTCCGACGAGGCGTGCCATGGTGGCTTCCTTTCGAACAGTCACGGTGGTGTGGTCGTGATGCGTCCGGGCGGTCGTACTCGTTGTGCCCAGCTCCGGCCATCCGCTCCGGAGGTGATTCGGCCCTGGGGCCTAAGCGATCACGTTGTGAGTTATTCAGTTGTCCGGACCAAGCCATCTCCGGGTTGCACCCGAGATCATCCTGGTCCAGGCCGGCAGCGTGGCGCCCGCGCGAAGCGCGTCGGAGGCAAGCATGGGCCCGAAGGGTCCGTGCGCAGCCTTCGACAGGCGACACGCTCGGCCAAACTAACCTTGCCGCTGCTTGTGGCGCGGGTTCTCGCAGATCACCATGACGCGGCCGTGGCGACGGATCACCTTGCACTTGTCACAGATCTTCTTCACGCTCGGGTTGACCTTCATGTCAGCCCTTTCTAGCTAGTGGCGGAGAAGTGAGCCGGCGGCTCACTTATAGCGGTAGACAATCCGTCCGCGGGACAGGTCGTACGGCGAGAGCTCCACCACCACACGGTCCTCGGGGAGGATCCGGATGTAGTGCTGCCGCATCTTGCCGCTGATGTGAGCGAGGACCTTGTGGCCGTTGCTCAGCTCGACTCGGAACATGGCGTTCGGGAGGGCCTCCACGACGGAGCCCTCCATCTCGATGACGCCCTCTTTCTTCGCCATGTCTCACAATCTGCTCGGGAATACGATGTCCTACCGGTGGCCCGGGAACCTCTCCGCTGCCCGTGAGCAACCGAGTGGACCTCGTGGGCCGTGCACCACACACAGAACCCACGTTGGACCGACACGCCAGTCTATGTGCTGGCGTCAACGAACTCTAAATCGCCGAGGCAGGCGACTCAGCCCGCCAGGAGCTCCAGGGTCCTCGCCCGCGCGGGGGAGGTCCGCGGGTCGGTGCCGCGGAAGGCGCCGCCGACCGGGTTGACCATCACCTCGTCGACGCCGTACGACGCCGCGAGGTCCGCCAGCTCGGCGCGCGCGGCCGCGGCGTCTCCGATCACCCAGCGCCGGCGCATCGCGTCGACCAGGCTGTCGTGGCCCGCGGGCAGCCCGGCCTCGACGATCGTCTCGGCATCCTCGACGGTGCGCTGGGCGATCAGTGGCTGGCCGGTGCGCAGCGCGAGCATCTGGAGCAGCTGGGGCAGGGCGAGGCGCTCCGCCTCGCCGGCGGTCTCGGCGACCGAGGCGTTGACAGTGAGGAAGGTGCGCGGCTCGGCCAGCTGGGGAGAGGGCTGGAAGGTCGAGCGGTAGAGCTCGAGCGCCTCGGCGGTGCCGGAGCCGGAGAAGTGGTGGGCGAAGACGTAGGGCATGCCCTTCTCCGCGGCGAGCCGGGCCGAGTAGTCGGAGGAGCCGAGCAGCCAGATCTGCGGGACCGAGGTCGCGGCCGGCGTGGCCCTGAGCACGTGCTGGGAGCCCCGCAGGGCCAGCCCGACACCGGCCGGCTCCATCATGGCGAGCACGTTGTCGACGTACTCGGGGAAGCGCGTGACCCCCTCGTCGCTCACGCCGCCGGCGCCGTGGCGCAGCGCCCAGCTGGTGACCGGGTCGGAGCCCGGGGCCCGGCCGATGCCGAGGTCGATGCGCCCCGGGAAGGCCGCCTCGAGCAGCGCGAACTGCTCGGCCACGACCAGCGGCGCGTGGTTGGGCAGCATCACTCCCCCGGACCCGACCCGGATCCGCTCGGTGGCCGAGGCGACCAGGCCGATCACGACCGGCGGGTTGGTCGCCGCGACCGCCGGCATGTTGTGGTGCTCGGCGAGCCAGAAGCGGCGGTAGCCGAGCCCGTCGGCGGTCCGGGCCAGATCCAGGGTCGCCGCGAGCGCGTCGCCCGTGGACTGGTCGCTGCGGACGGGGACGAGGTCGAGGACGGAGAGCGTGAGAGACATCGCCAGTTCCAAGGCGATCACCGGCCCGGACATTCCCGAGCGGCGCCGTCAGTCGTCGGAGGTGGCGCTGCGCCGCACCAGCAGCAGGCCGATCCCGAACGCCGCGGCGCCGAGCAGGACGAGGACGGTCAGGTCCATCAGGTAGTGCCCGGCGCCGCTCTGCGCGATCCAGTCCGCCTGGTCGGTTCCCTCGAAGCGGTCCACGAGCTGGATCGCCGAGGCCGAGGCGGCATACCCCCAGCGCGACGGGGAGAGCCAGGCGAGCTGCTCGAGCAGCGCCCGGCCGGCGATCTCGAAGAGCGCACCCGAGAGGACCAGCTGCAGCATCACCAGCCCGACCAGGGCGGGCATCGTCTGCTCGGCGCTCGTCACCAGAGCGGAGAGCGCGAGGCCGATGACGACCATCACCGCGGACAGGACCGCGATCGCCAGCACCACGCGGAGCGTGCCCGCCGACCCGTCAGCACCGGGCAGGCCGACGGTCGCGAGGAACGTGACGACCAGACCCTGGCCGAACGCCGCGGTGCCGAGGACGAGCACCTTGCTCGTGAAGTAGATGCCGGGCGAGAGGCCGACGGCGTACTCCCGTCGGAAGATCGGCCGCTCCCCCACCAGCTCGCGGATGGCCAGCGCCGTGCCCATCAGGCAGGCGGCGACGATCAGCACCGTGAGGCGCTGCTGCGCCTCACCGCCCCGGCCGCCGGCCTCGGCGATCGAGATGCCGGCGGTGCCGGGCACGACGCGGCTCAGGCCGCCGAGGATCAGCGGGAGCAGGACGAGCATCCCCAGCAGCAGTCGATCGGCGAACACCACGGCCAGGTTGCGCCGCACCAGGGTGCCCAGCTGCCGCGACACGGACTGCCGCGGCGGAGCGGGTACGCCGCCGCCGTGCGACTGCCGCGGTAGCGCCGAGGTGTCGACGGCGTGCTGCTGCGGGGGGATCCGCTGCCACAGGTCGGGCTCGTCGAGCAGGTCGAAGACCTCCGGGTAGGTGGTCACCCCGAAGTGGGCCAGGACCCCGGCGGGCGGGCCGAAGTAGGCGATCCGCCCGCCCGGGGCGAGCACGAGCACGTTGTCACAGACGTCGAGCGCGAGCACCGAGTGGGTGACGACCATGACGACGCGGCCGTCGTCGGCGAGGCTGCGCAGCTGTCGCATGACCTCGAGGTCGAGACCCGGGTCCAGCCCGGAGGTGGGCTCGTCGAGGAAGAGCAGCGGCGGCGCGGTGAGCAGCTCGGTGGCGATGGAGACCCGTTTGCGCTGGCCGCCGGACAGCTGGGTGCCGATCCGGTTGTCGAGGCGTTCGGTGAGCTGCATCTGCTGCGCGACCGTCTGTACCCGGTGGTCCCACTCCTGCGCCGTCGTGTCGGGCGGCAGCCGGAGCTGCGCGGCGAACCGCAGGCCCTGCCGGACCTTCAGCTGCGGGTGCAGGATGTCCTGCTGCGGCACCAGTCCGATCTGGAAGCGCAGCTGGTCGTAGTGCTGGTAGAGGTCGTGCCCCTGCCAGATCACCCGGCCGTGGCTGGCCGGCCTGAGGCCGGTGAGCGCGCCGAGCAGCGTGGACTTGCCCGCACCCGAGGGGCCGATGACCGCGGTGAGGCTGCGCGGCTCGAGCCGGAACGAGATGTTCTCGATCAGCCGCTTGCCGCCGCCGACGACCTGGGTCAGCCCGTCGGCGTACAGGGTGAACTCGTGGACGGTCGCCGAGGCGATCAGCTGGTGGCCGTCCCAGCGGAAGGTCTGGTTGCCGACGATGACCTCGGCCCCGACGGCGAGCCGGGCGGCGCCCTGCACCCGCTGGCCGTCGACGAAGGTGCCGTTGAAAGACCCGAGGTCGTGCAGCACCGCCGGGGTGGCCGGTGTCGCGGGCTCCAGCCGCGCGTGGCGGCGGCTGACCAGCGGGTCGGCGAGCACGATGTCGTTGCCCTGGTCGCGGCCGATGGTCAGCGCGCCACCCGCGCGGACCTGCTGGGGCAGGACGACGGAGTGGCCGTGCGGCAGCTGCCCCGGAGGGAGTACGCCGGCCGGGCGCCAGGCATCGGCCGGCCCGTCGTTCGCGGGAACCTGCGGCGGTGGCAGGTTCGTCCAGAACTCACCCGGCGGCGCAGGCTCCGGCGCCGCCGGCACGGGCCGCGAGGTCGCCGGCACGATGCTCACGACGACCGGCTCGCCGGCCGGGCCGCCGAGGTGCAGGCTGACCGGTGCGCCGGTCAGCTGCAGCCGGGTGATGCGCCGGCCGGAGACGAAGGTGCCGTTGCTGCTCGCGTCGACCACGACCCAGCCGCCGTCCTCGACCTGCAGGTAGGCGTGGCGCCGCGACGCCCGGGTGTCGGTGACCGGGACGTCGCAGTCGAGCTCGCGCCCGACCACGACCCGCGGCCCGGCGAAGGTCCGGGTCCCGCCGGCCCACTGCACCTGGAGTCGATCCACGACCGACACCCTAGTGTCGGGCCGCCGGCCCGGCAGGTCAGCGCCAGTCCGGACCCGCGGTGTCGTCGACGTCCGCGGTGTCGCGCGGAGCGACCGCGTGGTCCGGGACGTGGTCGTCTCCGCCGCTGTCGCGCGAGGTCTTCCAGAGGCTGGCGACCGCGGTGACGATCAGGGTCACGATGATCACGCCGAGGCTGAACAGCGACGGGATGTCCCAGACCTTGACGTGCTCACCGCCGTTGATGAAGGACAGCTCGTTCTCGTGGAGGGCGTGCAGCACCAGCTTGACGCCGATGAACGCGAGGATGAACGCCAGGCCCAGCGAGAGGTAGACCAGCTTCTGCAGCAGGCCGCCGAGCAGGAAGTACAGCTGGCGCAGGCCCATCAGCGCGAACACGTTCGCCGTGAAGACGAGGTAGGGCTCCTGCGTGATGCCGAAGATCGCCGGGATGGAGTCGAGAGCGAAGAGGATGTCGGTGACGCCCAGCGCGATGATCACGATGAGCATCGGCGAGACGAAGCGGACGCCGTTCTCGTGGTACCAGAGCTTGAGGCCGTGCCAGCTGTCGCCGACGCGCATCCGGCGCCGGGTGAAGGCGACGACCGCGTTGTCCTCGGGGTGCTCGTCCTCGTGGCTGCCGTAGGACTTCACCAGCTTGACGGCGGTGTAGACGAGGAAGGCGCCGAAGGCGTAGAAGATCCAGCTGAAGTTCTCGATCAGGGCGTAGCCGAGAGCGATGAAGATGCCGCGGAACACCAGCGCCAGGACGATGCCGACGAGCAGCGCCTCCTGCTGGTACTTCCGGGGCACCTTGAGCGCCGACATCAAGATGATGAAGACGAAGAGGTTGTCGATCGACAGCGAGTACTCCGTCAGCCAGCCGGTGTAGAACTCGATGCCGTAGTCGTGCCCGTGGTGGAGGAGGATGAAGACGCCGAAGGCCACCGCGGCGCCGACATAGACGGAGAGCGCGATGGCGCACTCCTTCATCGACGGCTCGTGGGGATCGCGTGCGATCACGAAGACATCGAAGAGGAGGACTCCGACGGTCACCGCGATGGTGATCGTCCATTCCAGCGTGGTCACGTCCATAGAGGTGTCCCTTCAGGGGCGGATGCGTCGACAGATCGCCCGAGGTCTCTTCCGCTGCCGACGCTTGAGGCGCCGTTTGCAGCCTACGGGACCGGAGCGGGCGACTTCGACCGCTCGTGATGACGAGCCCGCAGCGAAGGAGTACTCCCCCCTGGTGCGCGGAATCCTCGCACGCCCGGCGCGCGGGGGTCCAATCAGGCGGTCACGGCAGGCCGGTGACGCGGGCCATGGTGGCGAGCTTGGCGCCCGTCTCGCGGACCTCGGAGGCGGGATCGGAGCCGGCGACGATCCCGGCGCCCGCGAACAGCCGCAGTCGCGGGCCGTCCATCACCGCCGCGCGGATGGTGATCGCGAACTCGCCGTCGCCGTGGCGGTCGACCCAGCCCACGCAGCCGGCGAACCAGTCACGGAGGTCGCCCTCGAGGTCGGCGATGACGGCGTTGGCGGCCGCGGTCGGTACGCCGCCCACCGCCGGGGTCGGGTGCAGCAGCTGGGCCAGCCGCAGGGCGCTCGGCCCGTCGACCGGGTCGGCCAGCCGGGCGTGGATCGGGGTGGCCAGGTGCCACACCGTGTCGGTCGAGAGCAGGTCCGGCGTCGCGGGGTACTCGATCTCGACGCAGACCTCCTTGAGCGCGTGCACGATCGCCTCCACGACGAAGGCGTGCTCGGCGAGGTCCTTGGCCGACCGCTGCAGCTCCCCTGCCCGCCGGGCGTCCTCGTCGGGGTCGTCGGAGCGGGGCACGGACCCGGCCAGCGGGGTACACGAGATCTCGGCGCCCTCACGGCGCACGAGCAGCTCCGGGCTGGCGCCGACCAGGATCGCCCCGTCGTCGGGTGCCACCCCGTCCGTGCCGGGCACCAGCGGGACGCTGAACACATAGCGCCCCGGCCTCGTGGTCAGCAGCCGGTCGATGATCTCGGCGGGCACCAGGGGCGGGTCGCTAACGACGTCGAGGCAGCGGCCCAGCACCACCTTGTGGAGGTCGCCGTCGGCGATCCGCTCCAGCGCGACGACCACCATCGCGGCGTACTCGTCCGGGGTCGGGAACTCGGTGACGTCGTAGGTCCGCTCGATCGACTCGTCCCGGTCCGGCCGCTGCAGGGCATGCTCGGAGCCGACGACCAGATGGGCGAGGCCGGGCGCGCCGGCCGCGAAGGACAGCGCGCACAGGGCCCGCTCCCCCGCCCCGAGGTCGGCGACGACGTCGTCGGCCCAGGCCGGGTCGGCGCCGTCCGGCGTCGTCCGGGTGCGACGCACCGCACGGGCGACGTACGCCTGCTCGCCCGACGCGAAGAGCATCGGGCGAGCAGCGAGCGCCGCGGGGGTGATCGGATCCCGCGCCATGCCTCTCAGCCTAGATGACGCCCCGGGCGACGCCGGCTGCGGAGCACGCTCAGCAGTCCGGCCAGCACCAGCAGCGCGCCGAGGACGAGCTGCCAGGGCCGGTACGCCGCACCGGCGTTCGGCAGTCCGGCTCCGCCCCGCTCCTCGCCGCCGGCGGCGACCGCGTCGAACCTGTTGACGACGCGCACCGAGGCCTCGCCCGGTCCACCGGTCGGCGTGAGGTCGACGGGGATCGTCGCCTTGCGCGCCTTCGTGACCTGGCCCGCGACCGTCGCGGTCATCGACGTCGACGCCGCACCGCCGTCCTTGGTCTCCCTCAGGGTGCAGGACGCACTCGACGGCAGCTCCTGGTAGGACGCCCGGTAGCCGTTGCCCTTCGCGAGCACGCGCTCCGCACCACCCGGCACGTCGAGCGCGACCCGCTGGCCGTCGACCAGCCAGGTGCAGGCCAGCGCGACCCGGAACGGACCCTTCGCACCGTCGGCGGTGTCGTCGCCGACGACCTCCTTGGTCACGTCGAGCGAGGTCAGCCGGAAGGTGTTGGTCGCGGTCAGCGACACCCGGCTGGTCTCGGCGTGCTGCGCGGGCGCCGGCACCTGGACGACACCGTCGGCCGGCGTCAGCACGCTCGTCGTCGCACCTCCCGTGCCGGTCTCCTTGGCCGCGCAGGACGTGCCGATGGCGAACGGGCCCACCGTGCGGGACGCGCCGGCGGCGAGCCGGATCGTGTCGTCGTACGGCGTCTGCCCGCGGTAGGTGCACGTCAGCTGGAAGGTGAAGGTCCCGGTGCCGTAGCGGGCGGCGCCGTCGCCGTCCACCTTCTTCTCCAGCGTCACGGTCCCGGCGTCGTAGCCGTTGGTGATCTCGACCTCCGCCGGGTCCGTGCCCGGGGTGACCGTCGCCGAGCCGTCGCCGTTGTCGATGACATTGTCACCGGTGACGACGATCTGGTCGGCGAAGAACCGGTCGGTCTCCTTGACCTCGCAGGCAGCCCCCACCGGGATCCGGTCGGCCGGCGCGGTGAACGTCTCGCCGTCCTCGAGGGTGAACTCCAGCTCGGTCGTGCCGGCGGCGTCGAAGGTGACGTCCTGGCCCGTGATCGACTCACAGCGCAGCGTGAAGGTGAACGGCCCGAAGGTGGTGCCGGTCGCCGTGGTCTGCACCCGCTTGGTCACCGACAGCCCCGTGAACCGGTAGTCGTTGGTGATCGTCGCGGTCGGCACGGTGTCCGGGTCGTCGATGTCCACCGTCACCGGGGTGCCGGACCGCGAGGTCTCGCCCCACTCCCCGACCGGGCCCTGCTCGGTGAAGGTGCACGAGCTGCCGTTCGCGCTGATCGGCACCCCGGCGATCTCCCGGAGCCAGTCACCGGACCGGCGCAGGTCGACGACGGCGTCCGCTCCGAGGTCGAGCGGCACGCCGCCGGCCTCGCAGGCCACGGCGACCCGGATCAGGTCCGGCGCGTACGCCGCGGCGGGCCCGGTGATCTCCTTGCGGATCTCGGCGGCACCGGTGCGCAGGTGCACGCCGACCCGGTTCGGCGCGATCTGCCGGAAGGCGTTGATACCGGCGTACTTGAACTTGATGCCGTGCTGGTTCCACGCGATCAGGTCCTCGGCCGGAACGGTGCGGTCCACGCCGGTCGGATCCGCGTCGGAGGCGAGCACGTTGTGGGTCGAGAACGTCACGTCGACACCCTGGCCGGCGCGCAGGGCACCCGCCGCGGTGCTCCGGAAGTCCAGCCGCACGCGCAGACCGGTCACCTGCGACCAGTCCGTACCGGCGTCGGCCTCGGTCCAGGTCTCGCCGTTCTGCTCGCAGACCGGCTGCGTGGCCAGGCCCGACCAGGTGCCGACGCAGACGCCGGTGCTGGTGGTGACCTCGATCCGCTGCGTCGTCCCGGCGGGTGCCGAGACCTGCAGCGAGTCGGCCACGACCTGGGGCCGGTACGCCGAGCCCCGGTCGTTGCCGGAGACCAGCTGCTTGTCACCGCGCACCGGGAGCTGGTCGAAGACCGTCATCTCGTCGATGTCGACCGTGCCGGCGTTCATGCTGTGCAGCACCCAGTCGTCGGTGCCGTCGACCTGGCTGTTGGCCACGCACGGCGAGCGGTAGTAGGCCCCGCCGGTGACGTTCAAGGTCGGCGAGCAGGTCGCGGCCGGGTTGCCCGGCACGAAGGCGCCCGGCAGTGAGCCGCGCACCCCCTTGACCGTGTAGAGGTTGGGCCCGGGGACGGTGCCGACGTAGTCGGTGGTCCCGCAGGTGCGCGGGTCCTGACCCCAGTCAGCGGTCAGCGGCCCACCGGCGACCCGGTTGCGGCAGCCGCTCAGCGTCTCCTCGGTCGTCACCACCATCGTGTTGGTGGCGACCTGCCCGGTGCTCAGGCCGGGCTGCAGCTCGAGCTCCAGCCGGATCCTGAACACCTCGCCCGGCCGCATCTGCCCGCCGTCCGCGGGCCAGGTGAACCGGAGCACCGACCCACCCGACTCGGGGGTCACCGTGACCTGGTCGGACAGCGTGCCCGCCGGGTCGGCGGTGAACTGCGGGGCCGACGAGCCGGTGTAGACCAGCTGCGGTGGTAGCGTGTCCTTCAGGTCGGTGAGCGTGAGGTAGCCCGTCCCGGTGTTCTCGAACACCAGGTCGAAGGGCACCAGGTCGCCGACCGATGCGGTCCGGTTGCCGTCGTTGGTCAGCTTGCGGACCGCGATCTCCCGGGTTCCCGGGGAGAGCTCGATCCGCGCGCCCGCGGCCTTGGCCTCGGAGTCGTTCGCGTCCGGCCGGGTCGACTGCGACGTCTGGGTGTTCTCGACGTCACCGTCGAAGAGCACCGGATCGCCGGAGTCGCGGTAGGTCTCACGCAGCTGCGCCGTGAAGGCGGCGCCGGCGGTCCAGTTGGGTGCCGGGACCGTCGCCGAGAACAGCTTGCCGTCGGCTCGGGTGAACGTGAACCGGATGCCCTGGACGTCGGCGTTCGCGACGCCGGCGGGAAGCGCGGCCGTGGCGGCCGGCGTACCGGTGACCCATTGCTGTCCGTCGTACACGTCGACCTGGACGCGGTCGGCGCCGGCCGGCAGGCTGACCGTGCCGAGCCCGGTGAACCGGAAGGTGTTCCAGAAGTCGGGCGACTCGGCCTGGTCCTCGATCACGACGCGCTGCGGCGAGAGCGTGCTGCGCGGGTTGGAACCCTGGTTCGCGCCGAGCGTCACCGTCACCGGAACGTCGGGCGAGGGCTGGTTGATCAGGCTCGGCGTGATCGTCTTCGTCGGCGTGATGTTGACCAGGCCTCCGGTCAGCACCAGGGTCGCGTCCGCGACGTCACCGGTCTTCACGCCGGTGCCCGCGACGGGGTCGTAGGACTGCGCGAACACCCGGTTGACGACGTCGAACGTGTCGCCCGCCCGCAATACCAGGTCGGCGCCGGTGCTCCGCAGCGTCGGGCGCAACCGGGTCGCCAGCGTGATCGTCAGGTCGTTGTCCTGGGTGATCGTGCCGCCGGACGTGGCCGGGTCGGTGTGCTGGAAGCTCACGCTGATGCCGACGATCGTCTCGGGGTTGCTCACGCCCGCGTTGACCGCGGCCATCGTCGACTGCTCCGAGGAGTAGGTCTCGGCGCCCTCGTCGTAGCGCAGCAGCCACACGACGGTGGCCGCCGGGTCGATCTGACCCGGCTTCGACGCGGCGATGGTGATGCCGGTGATGTCGAAGCGCTCCATCGGGTTGGGCCGCGAAGCACTGCCGAGGTGGTCGGCACCCAGGTCGAACGGCGACGCGCTCGCACCGACCTGGTCGGCACTGCTCTGGCAGTCCGCCAGGGTCGTGTCGGTGCACGTCGCGGGGTCGGTCAGCCGGACGTACGACGCCCGCGCGGTCGACCCGTTGTGACCGCTGATCGTCCAGGTGGCCGTCGGGTAGTCCCCTGCGGCGGTGCCGACCGGGGGCACGTGCACCGGGCCGGCCGGGGACACCGTCTTGGCGACCTCGACGACGGGCTCGGGGTCGAGGATCTGGATGGTGTCGGCCCCGGTGTCGGTGACCGCCGTCCCTCCTCCGAGCGGCGTCCCGCGCAGCTCGGTGTCGTTCTCGACGATGCCCTCGTCGGCCGTGTTGTAGTCGCGGTCGGCGACGACGAACGCCCCGTCGGAGCGGGCCTTGTCCCGGACCTGCCAACCGAGCGAGAACCGGCGGTCGGTGCTGCCGGCGCCCACGCCTGTGCCGGGTGCCGGGGCGAACGGGTCGAACCCGGTACCGGCCTCCTGGGCCGCCTCGCGCCGGTCCGTGTCGTCCGCGGTCTCCTCGACCACGATCCGCACGCCGGTGGTCGACGCCCGCTGGGCGGGGGTCAGCTCATAGCCCTTGAAGCCGCCGCCGGCCGCGCGCCAGGTCCCGTCGGGAGCCGGCACGACGACCCATCCGCTGCCGTCGTGGAGGGCGACCTCGGTGACGGTGTCGTAGCGGAGGTACCAGCCGGTCGTGTACGGCGTGCCCGACGTGCCGACCGGGTCGATCCGGAGCAGGTCGAAGGCGTCGTACACGGTCTGCGCGACGGGCGTGGTGGCCGGGTCGGCCGCACCGTCGCTGATCCGCACGGGCGAGAGGCCCTTGCTCACGTTCCAGTCGAGGTGGGTCGTCGCGCGGTCACCGGACTGCGCGTCGACCGCCGACTCCGCCCACTGCTTGTGGATCTCGACGCCCGGGCCGGGGCCATCGTCGTCGGTGACGACCGTGCCCGTGCCCTCGTCGCCGTCGTCGTCGTGCAGTCCGTTGCCGCCCGCCGACTCGCCGTCGGCGGTGACGGTCGCCGCGTTGACGTACGGCGTCGGGGTGTCCGGCCCCGGCGTGATGGCGCCGCCACCGCGCAGGTCGCCGCGGGCCTCGAACTCGAGGTTGGGGGTGAGCGTGGTGTCCGTGGGGAACCCGGTGTCGTCGTGGAACGAGAACCGGATGCCCTGGACGTCGTCGCGGTCGAGACCGAGCAGGCCCAGGGCGGCCGAGGTCGCGGCGGCGTCGAGTCGCAGCACCGTCGCCCCGGGCTGGGGGCCGTGCACGACCAGCTCGTGCCACGTGCCGTCGGTGTCTTGCACCTCGACGGTCAGTGTGGTTCCGGCCGGTACCTGGGTCGGCGCGATCGAGACCAGGTCGAAGGCGTCCCAGAACTCGGCGTTGCCCGTGCCGACGACGTCCTCGACCACGATGTCGTGGACGAGCGCACCGTCGCCGTGGGCGACCACGTTGGCGCTCAGTGAGGCGATCACGGACTGTCCGGGCGCGACGGGCGATCCCGGCCGCACCTGCTTGTCCAAGGTGGCGGTGATCGCCGGGTCGACGACGCGCAGCGTGTCGGTGTCGGTGTCGCTGTCGGTGAGGCCGTTCGACGCCTCGACCTCGACATCGACCTTGTTGGTCAGCGTCACCTCTGCGGCGCCACCGGTGGCGTCCTCGGTGGTCTGGATCGTGAAGCTCGCGCCACCGGTCTCGTCGGCCGCGATCGGCCCGGTCCAGGTGATCTCGAAGCCGGAGATCCTGCCGCTCGGAGCGGTCGGCACGTCGCCGACGCCCACCGACTGCGGCTCGGTGCCGCCGGCCAGCAGGTGGTAGGTCAGCGTCGCCCCGGTCGCGGCGGCCGGCCAGGCCAGCGGGCCGTCGAAGCCGCCGAAGGTCACCTCGTCGGTGAAGAAGTCGAGATCCGCGACCGTCAGGCTCGTGACGGGTACGCCGCCGTTGGTCCCGGCGATCGTCGCCGGTGCGTCCTGTCCCGCGGTGATGCTGTCCGGCGAGATGTTCTTGTTCGCCTCGACCGACGGGATCGCCGGGCGGACGACGTACGACGCCGAGTCGTCCTCGGTCGCGGTCGGCCGGCCCGCGAGGTGCGCGCTGCCGGTGGCGGTGTTGTCGACCCGGTGCTCCGCGGTCGACAGGTCACCGTCGTCGTTGCGGTGCGTGGCTCGCTGCTCGAGGTCGAGGTCGAGGGAGACCTGCTGGCCGGGCGGGATGGTGCCCGTGCAGGTCACCCGGATGCCACCCACCTCGGCCGCGGTCACGCCGGCCGGAAGGCTCAGCGGGTCGGCGGCGGGGGCGTCGGCACCCTCCACCCACGACCAGGTGCCGCCGCTGCGGACGTAGGCGTCGACCCGCACGGTGTCGCAGCCGCCGGGCACGCTGACGCCGTCGAAGCCGGCGAAGTCGGTGATGGTGAACGGGTTGCTGGCGTCGAGGGCGGCCGCACCGTTGGGCGCGTTCTTCGGCTCCTGGATGGTGAGCCGGTCGACCGCGACGTTGCTGTTGTTGCGCACGTCGAGACCGATCGTCGAGGCTGCGCCCGGCTCGAAGGGCTGGTTGCCCGGAGTCCAGGTCTTGTCGACCTCGACGCTCATCCGGGTCGGCGACTCGATCGTGATCGCGGCGTCGCTCGTCTTGGGGTCGGCGTTGGACGCCGTCACCCGCGCGGTGTTGACGATCTCCGGGCTGGTGCCAGGCGGGTAGTCGTCAGGCACCTTCAGCGAGATCGAGATGGTGTACGTCGTCCCGGCCTGCAGCCCGATGCCCACGGGGCCGTCGGTCTGCTGCGCCAGGTCGACGGTCAGCGAGGTGCCGGCGGTCACGGTGGCCGGCGGCGTCGAGGTGCCGCCGGGCTGCCAGGTGATCGTCCGCGGCACCGTCTGCGGGTTCGGGCTGAAGGTGACGTTCTGGATCGGGAAGCCCGCCAGCTCGGCCGGCAGCTCGTCGACCACCTTCGTGTCGAGACAGTCGTCCTCCGAGCAGCGCACCTGGATCAGGTACGTGAACGTCTGCCCCGGGATCGGGGCCGCCGCATCGACCGTCTTGTCGATCTGCAGCGAGTCCGGCGCCGCCGACGACGGCGGCACCGCCATCAGCGCGCTCAACATCGTCATGAGCATCGCCAGGCCTCCCACAACCCAACGACGCATGCTCCCGCCATGAAGCGGGCGTACCTCTCCCACGGTGTGTCCCTCCGTTTGTCCCGGAAGAGACGGTACGTGGGAGAATCAGAGGACAACGACGCTTTGGCCCGAACGTTACGTAGGTCTCACCAGATATCCCCCGGATTCTCCCCCGGGTGGGTGGGCGGATTCAGCCCGCTGAACCCGGTGCTCAGTCGCCGCCGTACGACGCGCCGAGCGTCTCCAGGCGGGAGCGGCCGCCGTCCTCGGCAGTGAGCACCCACACGCCGCTCGCGGTCAGCGCGAAGGTGTGCTCGTAGTGCGCCGCCCAGCTGCCGTCGGTGGTGACCACCGTCCAGTCGTCGGCCGCGACGTCGGTGGCGTGGTCGCCGAGGGTGATCATCGGCTCGACGGCCAGCGCGATCCCCTCGCGCAGCCGGGGCCCCCGGCCCGGCCGGCCCTCGTTGGGCACGTCGGGCTCCATGTGCATGGCGGTGCCGATGCCGTGGCCGGTGTAGCCGTCGACGATGCCGTAGTCCCCCTGGTCGTGGACGTACGACGCGACCGCGTGCGAGATGTCACCCACCCGCGCGCCGCTCCGGGCCGCCGCCAGGCCGCGCCACAGCGCCTCCTCGGTGACCCGCATCAGCTCGGCGACCTCGTCGCGCACCGTGCCCACCGCGACGGTCGTCGCCGCGTCGCCGTGCCAGCCCTGGCCGGCGTCGTCGAACGCGATCGCGCCGCAGTCGATCGAGATCACGTCGCCCTCCGCGAGGACTCGATCGCGCGGGATGCCGTGCACGACCTCGTCGTTGACCGAGGCGCAGATGCTCGCGGGGAACGGTGGCTCGCCGTAGCCGAGGAACGACGGGACACAGCCCTCGTCCCGGATGCTCTCCTCGGCGAGGGCGTCGAGCTCGGCGGTCGAGATGCCGGGACGGACCGCCTCACGCAGCCGCGCGAGCGTGCGGCCGACGACGAGACCGGCCGCACGCATCGAACGCACCTGCTCCGGGGTCTTGATCTCGATCCGGTGCTGGCCGAAGAACACCGTCAGGCCGTCCTCGTCTCCCAGGCGGCGCAGCGCCCGGCAGCGTGGCGCACGGCGGCGAAGCCGCACGGGCCGAAGGCCGCGGGCCGAGCTTGCGAGGTCCGGGCGGCGAGGCCCGTCTGCGACACGCTCGGGCAATTCAAAGCAGTCAGCTCTCGGGGAGGGAGTCGAGCGCGTCGAAGATCCGCTGCTGCACGTCGGCGATCTCGCCCATGCCGTCGACGGAGACGACCAGGCCGCGCTCGGCGTACACCGCGATCAGCGGCTCGGTCTCCTCGACGTACACCTCCTGGCGGCGTCGGATCACCTCCTCGTTGTCGTCGGCGCGACCCTCGATCTCGGCGCGCTTCAGCAGCCGGCTGATCAGGGCCTCGCTGTCGACCGTCAGGCAGAGCACCGCGTCGATCCGGTGCCCGGTCGCCTCGACCATGTCGTCGAGCTCGGTGACCTGGGCCAGGGTGCGCGGGTAGCCGTCGAGCAGGAAGCCCGTCTTGGCATCCGGCTCGGCGATCCGGTCGCGGACCATGTTGTTGGTGACCTCGTCGGGGACGTACTCACCGGCGTCCATGTAGCGCTTGGCCTCGATGCCGAGCGGGGTGCCCTCCCCGACGTTCGCCCGGAAGATGTCTCCGGTGGAGATGGCCGGGACGCCGAAGTGGTCGGCGACCGCCTTCGCCTGGGTGCCTTTGCCGGCACCCGGCGGGCCCATGATCAGAAGCCTCAACGCAGGAATCCTTCGTAGTTGCGCTGCTGGAGCTGGCTCTCGATCTGCTTCACGGTGTCGAGGGCGACGCCGACCATGATCAGGATGGACGTGCCACCGAACGGGAAGTTCTGGTTGGCATTGATCAACACGAACGCGATCAGCGGTACGAGCGAGATCAGACCCAGGTAGAGAGCGCCCGGCAACGTGATGCGGGACAGGACGTAGGACAGATAGTCCTGGGTCGGCTTGCCCGCCCGGATCCCGGGGATGAAGCCGCCGTACTTCTTCATGTTGTCGGCCACCTCTTGCGGGTTGAAGGTGATCGACACGTAGAAGTAGGTGAAGAAGATGATCAGCAGGAAGTACGCCGCCATGTGCACCGGGTGGCCCTGGTCGACGAGGTACTCGTTGACCCACCGGATGAGCTGGTTCGGGTTCTCCTGGTTGAACTGGACCGCCATCGCCGGCAGGTAGAGCAGCGACGAGGCGAAGATGACCGGGATGATGCCGGCCTGGTTGACCTTCAGCGGGATGTAGGTCGAGCTGCCGCCGAACATCTTGCGCCCGACCATGCGGCGGGCGTACTGCACCGGGATCCGGCGCTGTGCCTGTTCGATGAAGATGACGGCTGCCACGAGCACCAGGCCGATCACGACCACGATGCCGAAGGTCCACCAGCCCTGGCTGATCTTGACCTGCCACAGCGAGGCCGGGAAGGTCGCGACGACCTGGCAGAAGATCAGGATCGACATGCCGTTGCCGATGCCGCGCTCGGTGATCAGCTCACCGAGCCACATGATCACCGCGGTGCCGGCCGTCATGGTCACGACCAGGACCAGGAACGTCTCGGTGTTGTTGGAATGCAGCAAGGGGAACTGCGTGCTGTCACAGCCCTGCAGCAGGTTGCCGGTGCGCGCGAGCGCGACGATGCCGGTCGCCTGCAGGACCGCGAGGCCCAGGGTGAGGTAGCGCGTGTACTGCGTGATCTTCGTCTGGCCGGCCTGGCCCTCCTTCTTGAGGGCCTCGAGCCGCGGGATCACGACGACGAGCAGCTGCAGGATGATGCTCGCGGTGATGTACGGCATGATGCCGAGCGCGAAGATCGTCAGCTGGAGGAGCGCTCCGCCGGAGAACAGGTTCACCAGGCTGTAGAGACTGGCGTTGCTGCCCTCCTCGACCACCTTGATGCACTTCTCCACGTTGGAGACATGCACGCCAGGTGCCGGGATCTGGGACCCGGCCCTGAAGACGACGATGATCAACAGGACGAACAGCAGCTTGCGCCGCAGGTCCGGGGTCCGGAAGGCGTTCACGAACGCGGTGAGCACGCGGGTCCTCTTCTCTCATCGCTGGCCTTGTGGCCGCGGGGAAGCCTAACAGGGGGCACACAGCCGCCGGTCCGGTACGCCGAGGAAGCCGGGCGAACCGACCGACGAACCGTTCTGCGAACTGCCCGGGGAGACGAACGAGGGGCGTCGCCAGGCCTGGATCTCCTCCAGGACCGACGCGCCCCTCGCGGCGTCGTCACAGAACCGTGATGGTCCCGCCGGCGCCCTCGATCTTCTCCTTGGCCGAGGCCGAGAACGCATCCGCGCTCACCGCGACCTTGACCGTCAGGTCACCCTGCCCGAGCACCTTGACCGGCTGGCCCTTGCGGACCGCGCCCTTCGCGACCAGCGTCTCCGGGGTGACATCGCCACCGTCGGGGAACAGCGCGCTGATCTTGTCGAGGTTGACGACCTGGAAGGTCACCTTGAACGGGTTCCTGAAGCCCTTGAGCTTCGGGAGCCGCATGTGCAGCGGCATCTGGCCACCCTCGAACGCGACCGGGACCTGGTAGCGGGCCTTGGTGCCCTTCGTACCACGACCGGCGGTCTTGCCCTTGGAGCCCTCACCACGACCCACGCGGGTCTTGGCGGTCTTGGCGCCCGGCGCGGGGCGCAGGTGGTGCAGCTTGAGCGTCATTGTCACTCGCCTCCGACGACCTCGACCGTCACCAGGTGACGGACGGTGTGGACCATGCCCCGGATCTCGGGACGGTCCTCCTTGATCACGACGTCGCCGATCCGCTTGAGGCCCAGGCTGCGCAGGGTCTCGCGCTGGTTGGCCTTCGTGCCGATCTTCGACTTGGTCTGCTGGACCTTCAGCTGTGCCATCAGGCCGTCACCGCCGCAGGCGAGGAGGCCTTGGCAGCCGCCGCGGCGGCCTCGCCCTCGGCCTTGGCCTTGAGCAGCGCCGCCGGGGCGACGTGCTCGACGGGCAGACCACGACGCGCCGCCACCGACTCCGGCTGCTCCAGCATCTGGAGCGCCGCGACGGTCGCGTGCACGATGTTGATCTGGTTCGACGAGCCCAGCGACTTGCTGAGCACGTCGTGGATGCCGGCGCACTCCAGGACGGCGCGCACCGGGCCACCGGCGATGACACCGGTACCGGGGGCGGCCGGACGCAGGAAGACGACACCTGCGGCCTTCTCACCCTGCACCGGGTGCGGGATCGTGCCCTGGACGCGCGGGACGCGGAAGAAGTTCTTCTTCGCCTCCTCGACGCCCTTGGCGATCGCCGCCGGGACTTCCTTGGCCTTGCCGTAGCCGACGCCCACCAGACCGTCGCCGTCACCCACGATCACGAGGGCGGTGAAGCTGAAGCGACGACCACCCTTCACGACCTTGGCGACCCGGTTGATGGCAACGACCCGCTCGACGTACTGGCTCTTCTCGGCGCCACGACCACCGTCGCGGCCGCCACGGCCACCACGGTCGCCGCCCGAACGCTGTCCGCGCTGGGGTCCGCTCATGATTTCTCCTCAGTCCTGTTCGCGGTCAGAAGGTCAGGCCGCCCTCGCGGGCGCCGTCCGCCAGGGCCGCGATGCGACCGTGATACTTGTTGCCGGCGCGGTCGAAGACAACCGACTCCACGCCCTGCTCCTTGGCACGGGCGGCGACGAGCTCGCCGACCTTCTTGGCCTTGGCGGTCTTGTCGCCGTCCAGGGCGCGCAGGTCGCCCTCGAGGGTCGAGGCCGACACCAGGGTCTTCCCGACCAGGTCGTCGACGACCTGGGCGGTGATGTGCTTGCTCGATCGCGTGATGACCAGGCGCGGACGCTCGGCCGTCCCGGAGATCTTCTTGCGACCGCGGATCTGTCGACGCGCGCGCGAGCTCGCGCGAGCGGACAGCCTCCGCTGGTACTTGAGAGTGATCGCCATGTCACTTACCAGCCTTTCCGACCTTGCGACGGACATGCTCGCCGGCGTACCGGACACCCTTGCCCTTGTAGGGCTCGGGCTTGCGAAGCTTGCGGATGTTGGCGGCGACCTCGCCGACCAGCTGCTTGTCGATGCCGACGACACCCACCTTGGTCGGGCCGTCCACCGTGAAGGTGATCCCGTCCGGGGCGTCGAAGATGATCGGGTGGGAGTAGCCGAGCTGGAACTCCAGCTGGGTCGGCCCCTTGGGCAGGACGCGGTAGCCCACGCCCACGATCTCGAGCTTCTTCTCGTAGCCCTCGGTCACGCCCACGACCATGTTGTTGATCAGGGTGCGGGACAGGCCGTGATAGGCCTTCGAGATCCGCTCGTCGTCGGGACGCTTGACGTCCAGGACGCCCTCGCCCTTCTCGACGGTGATCGGAGCGACCACGGTGTGGCTCAGGGTGCCCTTGGGACCCTTCACCGTGACGGTGGCGCCGTCGATCTGGACGTCGACGCCCGAGGGGACGGGGACGGGGAGCTTGCCGATGCGCGACATGTTCTTCTCTCTCCTTCCCTTGTCACCAGACGTAGGCGAGGACTTCCCCACCCACGCCCTTCTGGTTGGCCTGGCGGTCGGTCAGCAGACCCTGGCTGGTCGAGATGATCGCCACGCCCAGGCCACCGAGGACCTTCGGCAGGCCGGTGTGCTTGGCGTACACCCGCAGACCGGGCTTGCTGATGCGGCGCACACCGGCGAGCGAGCGCTCACGGTTGCGGCCGTACTTGAGGGTGACGGTCAGCAGCTTGCCGACGCCGTTCTCGTTGTCGGCGACCTCGAAGGAGGTGATGTAGCCCTCCTGCTTGAGGATCGCCGCGACGCCCTCCTTGAGCTTGCTGTACGGCATGGTCACCGCGTCGTGGTACGCCTGGTTGGCGTTGCGCAGACGCGTGAGCATGTCTGCGATCGGGTCAGTCATCGTCATGAGATGTGTTCTTTCTGCTGTGGTTTCCACACGCACGGGGGGCAAGCCCCCCGTGGACCCCCTTAGGGGCATGTTGGACCTTCAACGGTTGGGTGTTACCAGCTCGACTTGGTCACGCCGGGCAGCTCGCCGCGGTGGGCCATCTCCCGCAGGCAGATCCGGCACAGGCCGAACTTGCGGTAGACCGCCTTGGGCCGGCCGCACCGCTGGCAGCGGGTGTAGCCACGCACCGCGAACTTGGGCTTGCGGGCCGCCTTGACCTTGAGCGCAGTCTTCGCCATGTCAGTTCTCCTTGAACGGGAAGCCGAGCTGCTTCAGCAGCGCGCGCCCCTGCTCGTCGTTGGTCGCCGTGGTGACGATGGTGATGTCCATGCCCCGCTGGCGGTCGACCTTGTCCTGGTCGATCTCGTGGAACATGACCTGCTCGGTCAGGCCGAACGTGTAGTTGCCCCGGCCGTCGAACTGCTTCGGCGAGAGACCGCGGAAGTCGCGGATACGCGGCAGCGCGAGCGAGAGCAGGCGGTCCAGGAACTCCCACATCCGGTCGCCCCGCAGCGTGACGTGCGTGCCGATCGGCATGCCCTCACGCAGCTTGAACTGGGCGATGGACTTGCGGGCCTTGGTCACGGCCGGCTTCTGGCCGGTGATCGCGGTCAGGTCGCGGACCGCGCCCTCGATCAGCTTCGAGTCGCGCGCTGCCTCGCCGACACCCATGTTGACCACGATCTTGACCAGACCGGGGACCTGCATGACGTTGGCGATCTCGAACTCCGACTTGATGGCCGGGAGGATCTCCTCGCGGTACCTGGTCTTGAGGCGAGGGGTGACCTTCTCGATGGTGGACTCGCTCATCTCAGATCTCCTTCCCGGTCTTGCGGGAGACGCGGACGCTGCGCGTCGAGCTGTACTCCGAGCCGTCAGGGCGGCGCTTGGTGACGTCGACCCGCTTGTAGCCGACCTTGGTCACGCCGTCGCCCTCGACCAGCATCACGTTGGACACGTGGATCGGGGCCTCGGTGGTGATGATGCCGCCGGTGTTGCCGGAGCGCGAGCCCTGGTCGACGACCTTGGTGTGCTTCTTGATCCGGTTGACGCCCTCGACGATCACCCGCTCCTCCTCACGGAGGACCTTGATGATCTTGCCCTCGGCGCCCTTGTCCTTGCCGGCGATGACCTTGACGGTGTCGCCCTTCTTGACCCGCAGGTGAGGCTTCGTCCGGTTCTGCTCGGACTTCTTGCGATTGCTGCGAATGAACTTGCTGGCCATCACAGCACCTCCGGCGCGAGCGAGATGATCTTCATGAACTTCTTCTCCCGCAGCTCACGGCCGACGGGGCCGAAGATGCGGGTTCCGCGCGGCTCGCCGTCGTTCTTGAGGATCACCGCGGCGTTCTCGTCGAAGCGGATGTAGGACCCGTCGGGGCGGCGGCGCTCCTTGACGGTGCGCACGACGACGGCCTTGACGACCTCGCCCTTCTTGACGTTGCCGCCGGGAATGGCGTCCTTGACAGTGGCGACGATGACGTCACCGATCCCGGCGTAGCGACGACCGGAGCCGCCGAGCACGCGGATGCAAAGGATCTCCTTAGCACCGGTGTTGTCGGCGACCTTGAGTCGCGACTCCTGCTGAATCATCGATTTCTCCTGGTTGTCGTGCCGGTTCTCGGGCCCCTACCGCGAGGACCGCGGTGGGATCGAGCCTGGCCGAACGTGTGGACTACTTGGCGCGCTCGAGGATCTCCACCACGCGCCAGCGCTTGGTGGCCGAGAGCGGGCGGGTCTCCATGATGAGGACGCGGTCGCCGACGCCGCAGTCGTTCTGCTCGTCGTGGGCCTTGAGCCGCGTGTTGCGGCGCAGGACCTTGCCGTACAGAGCGTGCTTGACGCGGTCCTCGACGGACACGACCACGGTCTTGTCCATCTTGTCGCTGACCACGAGGCCCTCACGGGTCTTGCGGGCGTTGCGCTGAGCGGTGTCGTTGCCCACCTCGTTGGACTCCGTGCTCATCAGTTCTCCTCGTCCGTTGCCGGAGCGGTCCGGATGCCGAGCTCGCGCTCACGCACCACGGTGTAGATCCGGGCGATGTCCTTCTTGACCGTGCTGAGCCGGCCGTGGCTCTCCAGCTGGCCGGTGGCCGCCTGGAACCGCAGGTTGAACAGCTCCTCCTTGGCCTCGCGCAGCTTGGCCTCGAGGTCGACCTCGTTGAGCTCGTCCAGCTCGTGGGCGCGGATGACGTTCGCCATCAGAACTCACCAGCCTCTCGCGTGATGAATCGGGCCTTCATGGGCAGCTTGTGGATCGCGCGGCGCATCGCCTCACGGGCGATGTCCTCCGGCACACCGGACAGCTCGAACATGACGCGGCCGGGCTTGACGTTGGCGACCCACCACTCCGGGGAGCCCTTGCCCGAGCCCATGCGGGTCTCGGCGGGCTTCTTGGTCAGCGGGCGGTCCGGGTAGATGTTGATCCAGACCTTGCCGCCACGCTTGATGTGGCGGGTCATGGCGATACGAGCGGACTCGATCTGGCGGTTGGTGACGTAGGCACCCTCGACCGCCTGGATACCGAAGTCACCGAACGCCAGCGACGTACCACCCTTCGCGGCACCCCGACGCTTCGGGTGGTGCTGCTTGCGGTGCTTGACGCGACGCGGCATCAACATGGGTCAGGCCCCCGTCTCATTGGTCGGCGTTCCGGTGGTCGGCTCGGCGACCGGCGCAGCCTCGACGGCGTCCGCGGGAGCGGCACCGTCGGCGTTGCGGTCCGAGCGGTTCGGGCGGTCACCGCGCGACCCACGGGTCGGGCGGTCGCCACCACGGGTGGGACGGCCACCGCGACCGGGGACCCCGGCGCGGGCGGCAGCCTGGGCCTGGCGCTCGGCACGGGTGCCGGCGACCTCGCCCTTGTAGATCCAGACCTTCACGCCGATGCGGCCGAAGGTCGTGCGGGCCTCGTAGAAGCCGTAGTCGATGTCGGCACGCAGCGTGTGCAGCGGGACGCGGCCCTCGCGGTAGAACTCGGTGCGCGACATCTCGGCGCCGTTGAGGCGACCGGAGCACTGGATCCGGATGCCCTTGGCACCGGAGCGCATCGAGGTCTGCATGGCCTTGCGCATCGCGCGGCGGAACTGCACGCGGCCCGACAGCTGCTCGGCGACACCCTGGGCGACCAGCTGCGCGTCGATCTCGGGGTTCTTGACCTCGAGGATGTTCAGCTGGACCTGCTTGCCCGTGAGCTTCTCGAGCTCGCCACGGATCCGGTCGGCCTCGGCGCCGCGGCGACCGATGACGATGCCCGGACGCGCGGTGTGGATGTCGACGCGGACCCGGTCACGGGTGCGCTCGATCTCCACCTTGGCGATGCCGGCCCGCTCCATGCCCTTGCTGAGCAGCTTGCGGATCGCGACGTCCTCGCCGACGTACGCCTTGTACAGCTTGTCGGCGTACCAACGCGACTTGTGGTCGGTCGAGATTCCGAGGCGGAAGCCGTTCGGGTTGATCTTCTGACCCATTACTTCTTGCCCTTCTTCGCGACGACATCGGCCGGCTGGACCGCGATGGTGATGTGGCTGGTGCGCTTGTTGATCCGGGTGGCCCGGCCCTGCGCACGCGGACGCCAGCGCTTCATCGTCGGACCCTCGTCGACCCGCGCGACCGAGACGACCAGGTCGCCGGTGGCGAGGCCCTCGGTGGTCGCGGCGTTCGCGACGGCGCTGGCCAGCACCTTGGAGACGGTCTCGGAGGCCGACTGCGGCGCGAACTGCAGCAGGGTCAGCGCCTCGTCGGCGGGCAGGCCGCGGACCAGGTCGACGACGCGGCGCGCCTTCATCGGGGTGATCCGCACGAAACGGGCGGTCGCGAACGCGCCGGGCTGGTCGCCCAGGAGCGACTCACGACGCGCGCTGGTGCGGTGACGCTCGGTGGTGCTCATCGGCGGCGCCCCTTCCGGTCTTCCTTGACGTGGCCGCGGTACGTGCGGGTCGGCGCGAACTCACCGAGCTTGTGGCCGACCATCGAGTCGGAGATGAAGACCGGCACGTGCTTGCGGCCGTCGTGGACCGCGATCGTGTGGCCGATCATCGACGGGATGATCATCGACCGGCGCGACCAGGTCTTGATGACGTTGTGGGTGCCCTTGTCGTTCTCGGCGTCCACCTTCTTGAGGAGGTGGCCGTCGATGAAGGGGCCCTTCTTCAGGCTGCGAGGCATCGTCTAGTTCCTTCAGCGCTTGTTCTTGCCGGACTTGCGGCGACGGATGATCTGGCTGTCGCTGGCCTTGCGCTTGCGCGTCCGGCCCTCGGGCTTGCCCCACGGCGAGACCGGGTGACGTCCACCGGACGTCTTGCCCTCACCACCACCGTGCGGGTGGTCGACCGGGTTCATGACGACACCACGGACGGTCGGGCGCTTGCCCTTCCAGCGCATGCGGCCGGCCTTGCCCCAGTTGATGTTCGACTGCTCGGCGTTGCCGACCTCGCCGATCGTGGCGCGGCAGCGCACGTCGACGTAGCGCATCTCGCCGGAGGGCAGGCGCAGCGTGGCGCGGCTCCCCTCGCGGGCGACCAGCTGCGCGCTGTTGCCGGCCGAGCGGGCCAGCTTGGCGCCGCCACCGGGACGGAGCTCCACACAGTGGATCGTCGTACCGACGGGGATGTTGCGCAGCGGCAGGTTGTTGCCCGGCTTGATGTCGGCGCCGACGCCCGACTCCACCCGCATGCCCTGCGACAGGTCCTTCGGCGCCACGATGTAGCGCTTCTCGCCGTCGGCGTAGTGCAGCAGCGCGATGCGCGCGGTGCGGTTGGGGTCGTACTCGATGTGCGCGACCTTGGCCGGCACGCCGTCCTTGTCGTAGCGACGGAAGTCGATGATGCGGTAGGCGCGCTTGTGACCGCCACCGTGGTGCCGCGTGGTGATCCGGCCCTGGTTGTTGCGGCCGCCCTTCTTGGGCAGCGGTCGGGTCAGCGACTTCTCGGGGGTGGTCCGGGTGATCTCGGCGAAGTCGGCCACCGAGGAGCCACGACGGCCCGGGGTGGTCGGCTTGTACTTGCGGATAGCCATGTCAGATTCCTCTACCTGGTCCGGTCAGGAGACCGGACCTCCGAAGATGTCGATGCGGTGACCGTCGGCCAGGCTCACGATGGCGCGCTTGGTGTCCTTGCGCTTGCCGAGGCCGTTGCGGGTGCGGCGGACCTTGCCCGGACGGTTGAGCGTGTTCACCGAGGTGACCTTGACGCCGAAGATCTTCTCGACGGCGATCTTGATCTCGGTCTTGTTGGCGTCCGGGCGCACCAGGAAGGTGTACTTGTTGGCGTCGAGGAGGCTGTAGCTCTTCTCCGACACCACCGGCGCGATCAGGACGTCGCGGTGGTCCTTGTGCAGGGTGCTCATCAGTTGTTCTCCTCCGCGGGCTCAGTGCTGCCACCGACGAGGCGGTCGAACGCGGCCTTGCTGAACACCACGTCGTCGCTCACGAGGACGTCGCGGGTGTTGAGCTGGTCGACGGCCACGATGTGCACCTCGGGCGCGTTGCGCAGCGAGAGCCAGGTCAGGCTGTCGGCGCGCTCGAGCACGACGAGGAACTTGCGGCGGTCGGTCAGCTCGAAGAGCGAGGCGAGCGCGGCCTTGGTCGACGGCTTGTCGCCGGAGACGAGGCCCTCGACCACGTGGATCCGCTCATTGCGGGCCCGGTCGGAGAGGGCGCTGCGCAGGGCGGCGGCCTTCATCTTCTTGGGCGTGCGCTGGCTGTAGTCACGCGGCTGCGGGCCGTGGACGACGCCACCGCCGGCGAACTGCGGCGCGCGGGTCGAGCCCTGGCGGGCGCGGCCGGTGCCCTTCTGCTTGTAGGGCTTCTTGCCACCACCGCGGACCTCGCCGCGACGCTTGGTGGAGTGGGTGCCCTGACGCGCGGCGGCCTGCTGGGCCACGACGACCTGGTGGATCAGCGGGATGTTGACCTCGACGTCGAAGATCTCGGCGGGCAGGTCGACAGAGGCGACGGAAACGTTCTTGGCCATGATTCGGTTCAGCCCTTCTTCGCAGCCGTGCGGAGAACGACGAGCCCGCCCTTGGGGCCGGGAACGGCGCCCTTGATCAGGACGATGCCCTTCTCGACGTCCACGGCGTGGACGGTGACGTTCTGGGTGGTGACGGTGTCGGTACCCATCCGGCCGGCCATGCGCAGACCCTTGAACACGCGGCCGGGGGTGGCGCACGCGCCGATCGAGCCCGGCTTGCGGTGGTTGCGGTGGGCACCGTGCGAGGCGCTCACGCCGGCGAAGCCGTGGCGCTTCATGACACCGGCGAAGCCCTTGCCCTTGCTGGTGCCGGTCACGTCGATGGCCTGGCCGGCCTCGAACGTGTCGACGGCCAGCTCCTGGCCGACGGTGTACTCGCTGGCGTCGGCCGTGCGGATCTCGACCACGTGGCGGCGCGGAGTCGTGCCGGCCTTGGCGAAGTGGCCCGCCTGCGGCTTGTTGACCTTGCGGCCCTCGATCTCGCCGTAGCCGATCTGGATGGCGTTGTAGCCGTCCGGCTGGGGCTGGCGGACCTGGGTGACGACGTTGGTGCCGGCGGCGACCACGGTCACCGGGATGACCCGATTGTTCTCGTCCCAGAGCTGGGTCATGCCGAGCTTGGTGCCCAGCAGGCCCTTCACGTTGCGCTCGATGGTCATAATGTCTCGATCTCCCCCGACCTAGAGCTTGATCTCGATGTCGACACCGGCCGGCAGGTCGAGACGCATGAGGCTGTCGACCGTCTTCGGCGTGGGATCGATGATGTCGATGAGCCGCTTGTGGGTGCGCATCTCGAAGTGCTCGCGCGAGTCCTTGTACTTGTGCGGCGAGCGGATGACACAGAAGACGTTCTTCTCGGTCGGCAGCGGCACCGGGCCGGCGACCTTCGCACCCGTACGGGTGACCGTGTCCACGATCTTGCGCGCCGAGGTGTCGATCACCTCGTGGTCATAGGCCTTGAGCCTGATGCGGATCTTCTGTCCCGCCATAGGTCTCTCTCGTCCTTACTCGTCGTACGACTCTGGGTCCTGGGCTCCGACCCCCGCGGTCGGGCGTGTCGCACTTGGTGCGGGCACACACGTCTCCCGGGAGGGGAAGTAGAGCTGTTGTTTCTCGGCTGACTCGGGCCTAGCGGCGTGCGGCACGAGCTGAGACTCGACGACCGCTCACGCTCCGCACGGCACGGATCGGGCCCGGTGGATCTGGTGGGCCGACCACTCCGCTGGGGAGGCACGATTCAGTAGTCAAGATCTAGCGCGCACCCCGACGACCTGCCCGGGGCAACCGGAACATCTTGGCAGAGTTCCCGTGGGCCGCCAAATCTGCGCGGCCGCCGGACGGGAGCCCGTGCCGGGTCGGCCCCGGATGCAAGGATTGCGCCCATGACCGACGGCCCCGCGCAGCAGTACCCGCCCCCGGGTGCTCCGCCGCCCGCGGACCCGCTCCCGCCGGCGACCTACCCGCCCGGCCCCTTCCCGGCACCCGGTACGGCGCCCGGGCCCCCGCCCGGCCCGCAGCCGGGACCGGGGCCGGCCGGCTGGGCGCCGTATCCCTCCGCGCCGGGCCCGCGGCCGGCTCCGGGGCTCCTGCTCGGGGCGGCGCACAAGCCCGGCGCCCTCCCCCTGCGTCCGCTCAACCTCGGCAACATCTATGACGCCGCGTTCCGGATCATCCGGTTCAACCCGAAGGCGACCGTCGGGGCGGCGGTGCTGGTGACCGCGGTGGCCATGGTGATCCCGATCGTCGTGACCCTCGTGCTCACCCTCACCGTCGGCATTGCCGTCGACGCCTCCGGGGAGCTGGACCCCGACGCGAGCACCGCCGACGCGCTCGGTCTGCTGGCGGCGTACGGCTCCCTGCTGGTGTCGCTGGTGGTCGCCCAGGTCGGTGTCGTGTTCGTGACCGGGATGGTCGCCCACGTGACCCGTGCGGCCGCGGTCGGACGACGGCTCGGGCTCGGCGAGGCGTGGGCCGCCACCCGGGGCAAGCGGTGGCGCCTGATCGGCCTCACCACCCTCCTCTACCTGGCCTTCCTGGTCCTGCTCGTCGCCTACGTGCTGCTGTGGGTGGTCGTCGTGGTGGCCGTCGGCGGCGAGCCCCTGCCGGTCGTCGCCTGGGGCGTGATCACGGTCCCCGCGTTCATCGCCCTGTGTTGCTGGCTGTGGATCCGCTTCTACTACCTGCCCGTGCCGGCCCTGATGCTCGAGCCGATCGGCGTGTTCGAGGCGATCGGCCGAGGCTGGGCACTGACCTCCCGCCAGTTCTGGCGGACCTTCGGCATCGCCCTGCTCACCGTGCTCATCGTGCAGTTCGCCGGCGGACTGCTGACGTTCCCGGTCAGCATCGCCGGCAACATCGCGGCCATCGCCGCCCCGGAGTACGCCACGCTGCTGCTGATCGTGACCCAGGCGGTGGCCCTGGTGATCCAGAACGCCTTCGTCGCCCCCTTCCTGGCGGCCGTCACGTCGGTGCAGTACGTCGACCTCCGCATGCGCAAGGAGGCCTTCGACGTCGAGCTGATGCGGGAGGCGGGGATCGTTCCCGCATGAGGCCACCTCGCGAGGTCGCCGCATGATCGCGGCGCGCCTGCTCCCGCTCGAGCCGCCGCTCGACCCGAGCGGTGACGAGGCGCGCCGCGAGCTGCGCCGCGAGCTGGTCCGGCCGGAGTACTACCAGGACGACATCGTCGGCCGGCTGACGCGCTGGCTCGACCGGCTGATCTCCACCGCCGTCGACACCGCGGCGGAATCGTCGGGCCTGGCCGCGGCCGCGGCGATCGTGGTCGTGCTGCTCATCCTGGCGGCCGTGCTGTTCCTGGTCAGCCGCGCCCGCCGGACCGCGGCCGGGCAGGCTGCGAGCGCTCCCGCCCTCACCGGCGAGGTGGTCACCGCCGACGAGCTGCGGACCCGGGCCGAGGCCGCCCTGACGGCCGGCGACGCGGCCGCCGCCCTCGTCGACGCGTTCCGGGCGGCAGCGGTGCGCCAGGTCGAGCGCGGACGGATCGAGGACGTCCCGCAGGCGACGGCGCACGAGCTCGCCGGTGCGCTCGTGGCCGTCTTCCCCGAGCATCGGGCCGCCGTGCTGCGCGGTGCGGACCTCTTCGACGGCGTCCTCTACGGCGAGCGGCCGGCCACGCCCGCCCAGGCCGGCGAGCTGCTGGCCCTCGACGACACTCTCGCCGGACGGGTGGCTCGCCGGTGACCCCGATCGCCCCGGTGAGCGCGATCGGCCCGGCCCGCCGGGTCCGGATGCGCGTGGCGATCGTCCTCGCGGTCGTCCTCGCGGTCGCGGCCGCGGTGTGGACCACGCAGGGCACCGAGCAGTACCCCGATGCGGCCGATCCCCGGAACCCGGGCCCCGACGGCGCCCAGGCGGTGGCCCGGGTGCTGGCCGACCAGGGGGTGGAGGTGCGCATCGCCCGCTCGGCGGACGCCCTCGAGGAGGTCGCGGTCGACGGCGACACCACGGTCGTGGTGACCAGCACCGAGCAGCTCGCTCCGAGCACCCTCGCCCGCCTCCGGGAGCACGCGGCGGCCGCGGGCCGGGTCGTGCTCGTCGAGCCCCGCCACGCACTGCTGCAGGAGATCGACCCCGGCCTCGGCTCAGTGCCCGTCCCGGCCGACGAGGACGACGCGGTCGCGGCCCGGTGCGCCGACGGCATCGAGGGCGTCGCGGTCGACGGGCTGACCGTCGCGGTCGACCAGGCGACGTCGTACGCCGGCGAGGGGTGCTTCCCCATTGCGGACGGCGCACTGGTGCGCACCGTCGACGGGCTGGTGCTGTTCGGGGCCGGCGATGCGCTGACCAACGACCAGGTGACCCGCGCCGACAACGCGGCGGTGGCGCTGCGGCTGCTGGGGCACGACGGCCGGCTGGTCTGGTACGTCCCCGACGCCGCTGACGCCGTCGGCGACGACGCCGTCACCATCGGCTCGCTGCTGCCCGACTGGATCGGCCCCGGACTGTGGGTGCTGGCCCTGAGCGGGAGCGCGCTGGTGCTGTGGCGGTTCCGACGGCTGGGCCCGCTCTCGACCGAGCCGCTTCCCGTCGTCGTCCGCGCGGTGGAGACCGCGCGCAGCCGGGGCCGGATGTATCGCCGCAGCGGGGACCGCGCCCACGCCGCCCACGCGTTGCGGCGCGCGGCGTGCGCCGACCTGGCCGCAGTGCTGCGGCTCGATCGC
This sequence comes from Nocardioides carbamazepini, assembly GCF_024614185.1. Lineage (GTDB taxonomy): Bacteria > Actinomycetota > Actinomycetes > Propionibacteriales > Nocardioidaceae > Nocardioides > Nocardioides carbamazepini. The sequence continues at coordinate 567,261 of NZ_JAHTLF010000025.1, read as the reverse complement.
GGCGCCCCGCCCCCGGTGGTCGCCGAGACGGCCGCACGACTGCTCGACGCCCCCGTCGAGAGCATCGCGGCGCTGCTCGACGCCGACCGCACGCCGCCGCCGGCGACCGACCAGGACCTGGTCCGGTTCGCTCAGGACCTGGCCCAGCTGAGGAGAGAGGTACGACGCTCATGACCCAGATGCCCCCGCCGCCCCCGACCACACGAGTCGAGACAGCGGACGACGCCGGCGTGCGCGAGCGGCTGCTCGCCGTACGCCAGGAGGTCGCGAAGGCCGTGGTCGGCCAGGACGCGGCCGTGTCCGGGCTGCTCGTCGCGCTGCTGTGCGGGGGGCATGTGCTGATGGAGGGCGTCCCGGGCACGGCGAAGACGCTGCTGGTGCGGACCCTCGCGCAGAGCCTGGACGTGCGGACCCGCCGGGTGCAGTTCACCCCCGACCTGATGCCCGGCGACATCACCGGCTCGCTCGTCATCGACTCGGCCGGGGGCGGCGAGCTCAGCTTCCGCGAGGGACCGATCTTCACCAACCTGCTGCTCGCCGACGAGATCAACCGGACGCCCCCGAAGACGCAGTCGGCCCTGCTGGAGGCGATGGAGGAGGGCCAGGTCTCCGCCGACGGCGTCACCCGGCCGCTGCCCCGTCCCTTCCTCGTCGCGGCGACCCAGAACCCGGTCGAGTTCGAGGGGACCTACCCGCTCCCGGAGGCCCAGCTCGACCGGTTCCTGCTCAAGGTGATGCTCCCGGTGCCGCCCCGCGAGGACGAGATCACCATCCTCACCCGGCACGCCGACGGGTTCGACCCGCGCGACGTGGCCGGCGCCGGGGTGCGTCCCGTGGCCGGCGCGGCGGACCTCGAGGCCGGCCAGGCCGCGGTGAAGAAGGTGCAGGTCTCGCCCGAGGTGGCGTCGTACATCGTCGACATCGCCCGGGCCACCCGGCAGTCCCCGTCGTTGTCGCTGGGCGTCAGCCCTCGCGGCGCGACCGCTCTGCTGCGGGCCGCCCGGGCCTGGGCCTGGCTGTCGGGCCGCGACTTCGTGACGCCGGACGACGTGAAGGCCCTCGCCCAGGCGTCGCTGGCGCACCGCCTCGGCGTCCGCCCGGAGGCCGAGCTCGAGGGCGTCGACGTGAGCCAGGTGCTCACCTCGGCGATCGCGTCCGTCCCGGTCCCCCGCTGAAGGATGCCCCCATGGTGATCTCCGGCCGGGTCCCGCTGCTGCTCCTCCTGGGGCTGGTGGCGGTCGTGCTGCGCCCACAGGCGGGCACGGTCTGGCTGTGGCTCCTCGGGGCGCTGCTGCTGGTCGGCCTCGACCGGCTGCTCACGCCGTCCCCCGCGCTCGCCGAGATCACCCGGCGCCCGCCCGGATCGGTCCGCCTCGGCGACCCGGCATCGTCCGTCCTGGTGGTCGCCGGGAACCGCCGGCGGCTGCACCTGCAGGTCCGCGACGCGTGGCAGCCGTCGGCCGGGGCGCGCGACAACCGCTACCGGCTCCGGCTCGCCCCCGGCGACCAGCGCCGGCTGGCCACGCCGCTCCTCCCCCGTCGCCGGGGCGATCTGCGCGCCGTCGGCGTCACCGTCCGGTCCTGGGGACCGCTCGGGCTGGTCGCCCGGCAGCGGACCTACGACGTCCCCGGCGCGGTGCGGGCGCTGCCCCCCTTCGAGTCCCGCAAGCACCTGCCCTCGCGGCTGGCCCGGCTGCGCGAGCTCGACGGCCGCGCGGCCGTCCGGGTGCGCGGGCAGGGCACCGAGTTCGACTCGCTGCGCGAGTACGTCCGCGGCGACGACGTCCGCTCCATCGACTGGCGGGCGTCGGCCCGCAACACCCACGTCGTGGTCCGCACCTGGCAGCCGGAGCGGGACCGGCGGGTCGTGCTCGTCCTCGACACCTCCCGTACGTCGGCCGGGCGGGTCGCCCGCGCCACCGGGGAGCCGGAGACCGACGGCATGCCGCGGCTCGACGCCGCGATGGACTCCGCGCTGCTGCTCGCCGCCCTCGCCGCGCGGGCCGGCGACCGGATCGACTTCGTGGCCGGCGACCGGCGGGTCCGCGCCCGGCAGCGACTGCACGGCGCGCGCGACGTCGCGGCCCGGCTGCAGGAGCAGATGGCGGACCTGGACCCGACCCTGGTCGAAGCGGACTGGGACCTGCTCGCCGGCGCCGTCCAGGGCTTCGGCCGGCAGCGCGCGCTCGTCGTCCTCCTCACGGCCCTGGAGCCCGCGGCCGTCGCCGACGGCCTGCTGCCCGTGCTGCCCGTCCTGGTCCGGCACCACCGGGTGGTCGTCGCATCGGTCCGCGACCCGGAGCTGAGCCGGCTGGCGGCGCTGGGCGACGGCCAGGGCACCCCGGGTGCGGCCCCCACTGCCGACGACGTGTACGCCGCCGCGGCGGCCTCCCACGAGCTGCACCGCCGGGCCCGGACGCGGGACATGCTGGTGCGACTCGGCGTCGACGTCATCGACGCCGACGCCGGTCAACTGCCGCCCGCCCTGGCCGACCACTACCTCACCCTGAAGGCCCAGGGCCTGCTGTAGGGAACCGACGGGTCGGGCGCGGCGTCCGAGTGGCATGCAGACCTCACCGCGCCGTACCGCCCTCGTCCTCGCCGGGTTCGCCACGGTCGTGGCCCTCGCCGGATGCAGCAGTGCCGACGACTCCGGGGGCTCCGGCGGCGCGAAGACCTCCACCGCCGGCCTGGCGGCCAGCGAGCGGGACGCCACGGGCGCCGCCGACGCGGAGGCGCCGGCGGCCGTGCCGGCCGGCGACGACGCGGAGGGGTCGGCGACGGCGCCGCAGCCGGCCGTCATCTCGACCGGCACGGTCTCGCTCGAGGCCGAGGACGTCGGCCACGCGCGACTGCAGGTGCGCAAGGTGGTCGATGCCCACCAGGGCACCGTCGGCGAGCAGGAGACCACCACGGGCGAGAAGGGAGCACTGACGACGGCCCGGCTGGTGCTGCGGGTGCCCAGCGACCGGTTCGACGAGGTGGTGACCGCGCTCGAGGAGGTCGCGACGCCGACCGGGACCACGACGAACGGCGAGGACGTCAGCGCCGAGGTGGTCGACGTCGACGCGCGGATCCGGGCGCAGCGCAAGAGCGTCGGACGGATCGAGACGCTCCTCGCCCGGGCGGAGACCATCGAGCAGATCGTCGCGATCGAGGCTCAGCTCGCGAGCCGCCAGGCCGACCTCGACGCGCTCGAGTCCCGGCAGCGCTGGCTGAGCGACCAGACCAGCCTGTCCACGATCACCGTCTACATCGAGCGGCCCACGACCCGCCACACCCCGGAGGACGACACCGCCGACGGCTTCCTCGGCGGGCTCGAGAAGGGATGGGACGCCTTCGTCGACGGGCTCGGCGCCGTGCTCGTGGTGGTCGGCTTCCTCGTACCCTGGCTGGTGCTGGTCGCGATGCTCGGCATCCCGGCCTGGCTGGTCCTCCGCCGGCGGCCGCGGGGCCGCACCGGTGCTGCGTGAGCCCGGAGCGCGGCCTCGCGACCACCGTCGTGGATCGGGATCGCGCGGTGACGACCCGAGTCCGTGATACTGTTTGTCTACAGTCTTACTCTACTTTGAGTCACGGGCAAGGACGCGGACCCCCGGCGTCGCCGATGGATGTGAAAGGCAGCACCCATGCGCATCGAACAGCTGGAGTACCTGGCCGCCGTCACGCAGCACGGCTCGTTGCGCCGAGCCAGTGAGAAGCTCCATCTCTCCCAGCCCGCCCTCAGCGAGGCACTGACCAAGCTCGAACGAGAGCTGCGGGTGACCCTGCTCGACCGCCGCCGCTCCGGCGCCCGGATCAGCCGCGAGGGCCGTGAGCTGCTCCCGTACATGTCCGACGTCCTCGCCGCCGTCGACCGGCTCCGCCATGCGGCCGGCGACCAGCGCACCGACACCCGGATGATCCGCCTCGGCACCGTCCATGCCGCGACCTCGGCACTCCTCGCCCCCGCGGTCGCGGCGTTCCAGGAGCGCCATCCCGGGACCACGGTCGAGGTCCGCACGCTGCCCCAGGCCCAGATCGACGAGGGCCTCGCCGAGGGGACCCTCGACCTGGGCCTGGTCGACGTCCTCGACGGAGAGGACCCGCCGTTCGGCCTCGACGGGATCGACCTGCTCCACGGCCGGCCCGTCGCCGTCCTCCCCTCGGCGCATCCGCTGGCCGCCCGCGCCCACGTGAGCGTCGAGGAGCTGCGACTGGAGCGGTTCGTGGCGATGCGGCCCGGCCACGTCATGCATCGGTGGGTCCAGCGCACGTTCGGCCCCGAGCTCCCGCCCGCCGCCCACAGCACCGACGGCGCCGACATGGGCAAGGCGCTGGTCGCCGAGGGCATCGGCGTCACCGTGCTCCCGGACTACGCCGTGCTGGGCGACCCGCTGCACCGCGTCGGCGCGATCACGGCCCGCCCGATCGCCGGCGACCAGACCTTCTTGACCCTGCAGCTGCGCCAGCGCCGGGCGCTGCAGCAGCCGCTTCCGGTGCGGGAGCTGCAGGCAGCACTGGTCGCCCGCGCCCAGGAGGACCGCGCCCGGAGCGCCAGCGCGGCGTCCTGAGCCACGGATCGAGGCTGAGGACGCACATCGGCCATGATGGAGGCGTGACCGACTTTCGCATCGCCGTCCTGATCGACGCCGACAATGTCTCGCACCAGTACGCCGGGGTGCTGCTGGAGGAGCTCGCGAAGTTCGGCAGGACGACGGTCAAGCGGGCCTATGCGGACTGGACCGGCGAGAGCATGAAGGGCTGGAAGGACAAGCTCAACCGGCACGCGATCTCGCCCGAGCAGACCTTCGCCTACACCCGTGGCAAGAACTCGACGGACTCGGCGCTCATCATCGACGCGATGGACCTGCTCTACTCCGGCAACGTCGACGGGTTCGCCATCGTGTCGAGCGACAGCGACTTCACCCGGCTGGCCAACCGCCTGCGCGAGTCCGGCAAGACCGTGTACGGCGTCGGGCGGGAGAAGACGGCGCGTGCCCTGCAGGAGGCCTGCGACCAGTTCCTGCTCCTCGAGCTGCTCGGCACGGCGGACGAGGCGCACGAGCCGGCCGCCGCGTCCGAGACGCCGGCCGACGCGGACGAGGCACCGGCCGACGCGGACGAGGCGCCCGAGCTCCCCAACCTGCACAGCCTGCTCACCCGTGCCGTCAACAACGCGGCGGGCGAGGACGGCTGGGCGAACCTCAGCTCGCTCGGGACGAACCTGCGGCGGCTGTTCAGCGCCTTCGAGCCCAAGCGCTACGGCTACAGCGGCCTGCTCCCGCTGGTCGAGGAGCAGCACTTCCTCACCCTCGACAGGGAGACCCAGCGGGTCGGGCTGAAGGGCCAGGTCACCGTGGCCAAGGCGCCCGCGAAGAAGGCGCCGGCGAAGAAGGCCGCGGCCACTAAGGCGGCTCAGACGAAGACGGCTCAGTCCAAGGGGTAGGACTGCACGAACTCGGTCAGCCGTGCGAGCTGGTCGGGGTCGGTGCTGGGGATGACACCGTGGCCGAGGTTGAAGACGTGCCCGCGGGCGGCCCGGCCGGCCTCGATGACGGCGGCCGCCCGCTCGGTCATCAGCTCGGTCGGCGCGAACACCAGCGTCGGGTCGAGGTTGCCCTGCACGGAGCGGTCGCCGACGACGGGGATCGCCCGCTCCAGCGGCGTACGCCAGTCGACGCCGACCACGTCGGCGCCGGCCTCCGCCATGAGGTCGAGCAGGTTCGACGTACCGACACCGAAGTGGATGCGCGGCACGCCGAGCTCGCCGACGCGCTCGAGCACACCGGCCGAGTACGGCTGCACGTACCGGACGTAGTCGTCGCGCGTGAGCGCGCCGGCCCACGAGTCGAACAGCTGCACGGCGGAGGCCCCGGCCGCGACCTGGGTCTCGAGGAAGACGGCGGAGATCCCCGCGATCTTGCGCATCAGCGCGTCCCAGACGTCGGGGGCGCCGAACATCAGCGCCTTGGTCTTGGCGTGCTCCTTCGAGGGCCCGCCCTCCACGAGGTACGACGCGACGGTGAACGGAGCTCCCGCGAACCCGATGAGCGGCGTGCCCCCGTTGAGCCGGGCGAGCTCGCCGACGAGTCCCTGGACGGCCTGCGTGATGTAGGGAACCTGCTCCGCGGTGAGGTCGGGGATCGCCTCGACGTCGGCGAGCGTGCGGACGGGGTCGGCGACGACGGGACCCACCCCGGGGACGATGTCGAGGTCGACACCGACCGCCTTCAGCGGCAGCACGATGTCGGAGAAGAAGATCGCGGCGTCGACGCCGTAGCGGCGCACGGGCTGCAGCGTGATCTCGACGATCAGGTCGGGGTCGGCGCAGGCGTCGAGCATGGCGACGCCCTCACGGGTCGCGAGGTACTCCGGCAGCGAGCGCCCGGCCTGCCGCATGAACCACACCGGCGTGTGCGGCACCGCCTCCCCGCGGGCGGCCTTGAGGAAGGTGCTGTCCGAGAGGGGGCTGTCATGGAGTGGGGCGGTCACGGGGTCAGCGTCTCAGGTGCACGGCGTGGGACGCACATCGATCCGGCCCACTGGTCCTAGGGTGGCCTCATGGTCGCCCGGCAGGAGATGAACCAGGGGTCCGGCGCGGCCGGCACACCCCCCGAGTTCGCCGCTGCGGTCGCGGGCCTGCGCGCCGCCTCGTTCCGCCCCGAGGTGTTCTGCGAGGAGATGCCGGCGCCGCAGCGGATCGCGCCGTATGCCGCCGCGCTGTCCGCCGACGTGACCGTGGACGACGAGGAGGTCGCCACCGGGCGGCTGGTCCTGCTCCACGACCCGGCCGGCAACGACGCGTGGGAGGGCACCTTCCGCTGTGTGGCCTACTGCCGTGCCGAGATCGACCACGACCTGGCGACCGACCCGCTGCTGACCGACGTCGGCTGGACCTGGCTGACCGACGCGCTCGCGGCGCACGGCGCCGAGCACGTCGCCGTCTCCGGCACCGTCACCCGGGTGGCGACCGAGAGCTACGGCTCGATGGCCGACGAGCCGGGCAACGCCCAGTTGGAGATCCGGGCGTCGTGGACCCCCGTCGATCCCGACGACCTCGCGAGCCACGCCGAGGCATGGGGCGAGCTGATGTGCACCGCGGGCGGTCTCGAGCCGGTGCCCGACGGGATCGCGGTCATGCCCTCCCGGCGCGGCCAGCGAGGCAGCGGGAGCTGATGACCGACTCACCGACCGACCAGCCGACCTCCGAGGAGCAGCCGGTCGAGCTGCTGACCCTCGCCGAGGGCCTGCCGCCGGTCATCGACACCCCCGAGGCGCTCGCCGCCTACTGCGCCGCGCTCGCCGCCGGGACCGGACCAGTGGCGATCGACGCCGAGCGCGCCTCCGGCTACCGCTACTCCAACCGCGCCTACCTCATCCAGGTCAAGCGCACCGGCACCGGGATCGGACTGATCGACCCGATCCCCTTCGACGACCTCGCCCCGCTCGCGGAGGCGATCGGCGACGCGGAGTGGATCCTGCACGCCGCCACCCAGGACCTTCCCTGCCTGGCCGAGGTCGGGCTGCGCCCCGTCGCGCTCTTCGACACCGAGCTCGCCGGCCGCCTGCTGAACTACCCCCGCGTGGGGCTCGCCACCCTCGTCGAGACGCTGCTGGAGCGCCACCTGCGCAAGGAGCACTCGGCCGTCGACTGGTCGACGCGACCGCTGCCCGAGCCGTGGCTCGAGTACGCCGCCCTCGACGTCGAGGTGCTCGTCGAGCTGCGCGACCTGCTGGCCGCGCAGCTCGAGGCCGCCGGGAAGGCCGACTGGGCCCGGCAGGAGTTCGAGCACGTCCGTGGCTTCGAGCCGGCAGTCCGCGTCGATGCGTGGCGCCGCACGTCGGGGCTGCACAAGGTCCGCGGTCGTCGTACCCTCGGCGCGGTGCGGGCGCTGTGGGAGGCGCGCGACCAGATCGCCCGCGAGCGCGATGTCACGCCCGGGCGGCTGATCCCCGACGCCGCCATCATCGCCGCGGCGACGGCGATGCCGACGACCCGCGGCGCCCTCCTCGGCACCTCGGGCTTCCACGGACGCGGCGCCGCACGCCACTCCCGCGAGTGGCTCGCCGCGCTGCAGGAGGCGGCCGAGCTGCCGGAGAACGACCTGCCGTCGCGAGTCACCCACGGCGACGGCCCGCCGACGCCGCGCGCCTGGGCCGACAAGGACCCCGTCGCCGCCCGGCGCCTGGAGCTCGCCCGCGCCGAGGTGTCCGCGCTGGCCGAGGAGCACGCGGTGCCCCTGGAGAACCTGCTCACCCCCGACAGCCTGCGGCGGGTCATGTGGTCGCCCCCGGCGACCCGCGATGCGGTCGACCTGCTCGAGGCGGTGATCGACCAGCTCCGCGGACTCGGTGCGCGCAGCTGGCAGATCGGGCTCACCGCACCGGCGCTGAGCCGCGCGATCCTCGATGCCGACGCGGCACCGGCCGAGAGCCGGAAGAAGTCTCAGCCGCGATCGTCGGAGGCGGTCTCGGACGACGCCGGGTCGACGGGCTCTCCCGACGACGCACCCGACGGCGACTCCGACGGCTCGTAGTCCGGGTCGAGGAGACTGCGGGACTTCTCGTCGATCGCCCGGAGCGCCTCTTGCAGGTCGGCGATGTCCGGCGTGGTCAGCAGGGTCTCGATGTCGGGGTCGACCAGCTCCCGCAGCTCGCGGCCCTGGCTCATCAGCGGCGCGAGCACCACCGAGCGCATCACGCTGTTGAACACCGCCGAGTGCTCCGGCGCCTGAGCGGCCTGGAGGAAGTCGTCGGAGAAGGCGACGGTCAGCTTGGCGGGCTGCACGTAGCCGGTCTCGGCGACCCGCGCCAGCGCCTCGTCGCTGACCAGGTAGCTGAGCACGTTGGCCGCGGCCTCCGTGCGCATCGGCCCGTTCGGGGCGAGGCAGAGGCCGTTGAGGTCGGCGATGGTGTGCGGCGAGCCGAGCGACGGCATCGGCATCACGTCGAAGTTGAGCCCCTCGGTGGCCCGCAGGTCCGGTGTCATGCCCCGGAAGCCGGCGATCATCGCGAGCTTGCCGCGCTGGAACCACTCCAGCGCGGTGCGCTTCTCCAGCTGGGCGGTGCTGAGGGTCAGCCGCGGGTCGCGCAGCAGCTCGAGGGTCTGGCGCAGCGCATCGGTCGAGCCGTCGTCACCGAGCGCGAGGCGGGTGGGCTCGCCCTCGTCGTCGAAGAGCTGCCCACCGCCGGAGTACACGAACGGCGCCAGGCCGCGCAGCGTGGGCTCGATGTAGATGCCGCGGGTGTTGCGGCGCGGTCGGCTCGCGAACTCGGCGGCCGCCCGGAACTCCGCGAAGTTCCAGCCCGTGTTCTCCCCCCGCGGCGTGGGCAGGCCCTCGGCGTCCATCGCCGCGAAGTCGACCAGGTCGGTGTTGTAGTAGATGACCATCGGCGAGGCGGCGTACGGGAGGCACTGCAGGTCGTCGTCGACCGAGAACGCCGACACCGCGTCGCGCGCGAAGTCGTCGCCGATCGGGATCTCCCGCTCGTTGACCAGGTCGAGCAGCGGAATGTTGCGCTTCTCCGCGACCGTCTCGGCCAGGTCGCCGCGCGGGAGCAGGTAGAGGTCGGGGCTCGCCTCACCGCCGCGGATCGCGTCGAGCATCGCGTCGGCGTTCGGCCAGGACACCACGGAGACGCTCGTGTCCTGGCTGCTGGCGTTGTAGGCGTCGACGACGGTCTGATAGGCCGCGATCTCCTGGTCGCTGCCCCAGGCCGCGAACTCGAGCTCGGTCTTCATGGCCGCCGGAGGCTTCGGGCGGTGCGGCTCCTTCTTCTGCTCGGTGCCGCTCGCGAGGGCGATCATGCCCACGAGGACCGCCACGGCGACCCCGACCACGACCGCACCCGTCCGCCATGTGAACCGACCCACGGCGGCAACCCTACCGGCCGGTCACAGCCTCGGTCCGATCGCCCGTTCCGGTGCGGCCGTTCTAGGCTGATCGGGTGTCCGAGCACCGGCGTCACCACCGTCCCGCGCCGCGGGAGGCCGCGTTCTTCGACGAGTACGCCGACGGGGTCGACCCCGCCCTGCTCACCGAGGCCGCGGAGCGCGCCGCCGTCCTGCTCGTGCGCGGCGCCCACGCCAGCGACGACGCCGGCGTCTCCGAGCGCCTCGTCCACCTCGCCGAGACCGAGGGCATCGAGACGATCGCCGAGGTCTGGTCGCACGCGGCCGCCGACACCCTGGCCGGCTGCCTGTGGCGTCTCTACCTCCTCCGGTCGTGGGTGTACGCCGATCCCGTCGGCGTCGCCCGTCAGTTCGAGGCCGGCCGCGGTCACGCCGAGTTCGCCCGCGTCGTCGCGGGCGTCGCCGACCCGCCCGGCCCCGACCAGCTGCGCGCGATGGTCGACGAGGTGCTGCGCGGCATCGCCGCGAGCGACTTCGCCGACGTCCTCCTCCGCGCCGCCGCCTTCGCCCGGGTCGTCGCCGCCGGCCGCGCGGCCCTGTCCGAGGTCCCCGACGCCGACGTCCGGCGCACCCTCGCCCTCGCCGAGCAGCTCGAGGCCGCCGGCCACCTGGAGCTCGCCCGGGGCCTGGCCTGAGACCCGACCTGCGCGACCTGATGTGAGCAGGCTTGCCGAGGCCGTAGACTGAGGACTCGAGCACGCCGGGTCGCGGCAGCCCCGGGTCCCAACATCAAGCCGCCACGAGCGGCCCTGCGCCGTGAGGCGCTCCCGGCCCGGTGTGCTCGATCTCCCCGACCCGGCTCAGATTGAACAACTCAGCTCGCCGACCCGGCTCAGATTGAACAACTCAGCTCGCCGACCCGGCTCAGGTTGAACAACTCAGCTCGCCGACCCGGCTCAGGTTGAGCACGCGACGGTCGAGTCCGCGCTCTGGTCCGCCCCTCCGCAATGCCTGGTCGTGCGGCGCTCCTCCGGCTACCGTGACCCAACTCACTTTTCGCTGCCCCGGGAGTCCGCATGACCAGTCCGCATCTTCTCCGGTTCAGGGTGCTGTGCCTCGGCACCGCCCTCGCCACCAGCGTCGGCGCGGCCGCGGTCCTGCCGGCCGTCACCTCCTCGGCCACGACGCCACAGGCGTCCGCACGTCCGGGCTCCGCCGACGACGCCGCCGCGCACGCGACAGCGGGCCCGCGTGCTCAGCAAGGCAAGAAGGGCCTGCGCGTCCAGCTCCAACACCCGGCTGAGGCAGCGTCGCTGGTCAAGGTCACCGTCAAGGGGCCGAAGCAGCCTGGTCAGAAGAAGAAGTTCAAGAAGGTCATCAAGAAGACCACCAACCTCAAGCGCCTGGCGCCGGGCGTCTACAAGATCAAGGCCGAGTCGATCGAGCTCTTCGACCAGCAGGTGACGCCCCAGGTGAGCAAGAGGAAGGTCCGCGTGAAGCCCCACGGCAAGCGCAAGGTCGCGTCGGTCACCTACGCCGTGCCGACCTTCTGCTCGACGTCGGGGACGACGGCGTACGGCTGGGGCGAGGGCGACCACGGCCGTCTCGGAACGGCGGACGCGACCGACCGACTCGCGCCGGTCGAGATCCCGCGCGTCCGCGGGCTCCAGGCGATCACCGGAGGCTCGCGGTCGACGTACGGCCTGTGCGGCGACGGCACGGTCTGGGCATGGGGCTTCAACCAGAACGGTGAGCTCGGCAACGGCCGCACGGGTGACCGCTCCTGGCCCGTGCGGGTCGCCGGGCTGACCGGCGTCACCGCGATCGCCGCCAACCGGGAGTCCGCCTATGCGCTGAAGTCGGACGGCACGGTGTGGGCCTGGGGATCGGGCCGCTACGGTCAGTTGGGCAACGGCCTGTCCGGCCTCGGCTACCACTCCCGCGTACCGGTCAAGGTCAACCTGCCCGGACCGGCAGTCGCCATCGCGGCCGGCGGCTACAACGCGTACGCCGTCCTGGCCGACGGACACGTCCGCTCCTGGGGCGTGGGCGGCGTGGGTCAGCTCGGCAACAACACGTCCGGCACCGACGCGTCGACGCCCGTCGAGGTCGACTTCATCAACGACGCCACCGCCATCGCGGCCGGTCATGCCACCGCCTACGTCCGCCGGGCGAGCGGCGAGGTCTGGGCCTGGGGCTACGGCAACCAGGGCGAGATCGGCCACGGGCTGGCGGCCCACCGCGATCAGCCCATCAACATCCAGCCCGGCTTCCTCGCCGTCGCGATCGGCGCGAGCGGTGCCGCCGGATTCCGGGTCCAGGCCGGTGGCGTCGTCTTCAGCTGGGGATCGGGCCGCTACGGCGATGTCGCCTTCGACAACGGCGGCAGTCCCCAGCTCACCCCGCTATTCAACGTGACCCTCACCGGGGTCAGTCGCATCGCCGGCGGCGACCACACCGGATACGCGCTGACGGGTTCCGGCCGCGTCTGGGCCTGGGGCGATCACCAGGCCGGGCAGGTCGGCAACGGCGCACCCAAGACCGGCCCCTCCCCCATCACCGGCGGCATCCCGACTCCCGTGGAGCTCTCCTTGACCGGAGTGGTGGCGATCGGCGCGGGCAGCGTGAACGGGTACGCCCTGCGCTGACCCGGCTCAGGTTGAATGGCTCAGCGCGCCGACCCGGCTCAGATTGAACAGGGCGGAAGCTCAGTCTGCGCCGGGTCGGCGCGACTCAGAGTTCAGTCTGCGCCGGGTCGGCGCGACTCAGAGTTCAGTCTGCGCCGGGTCGGCGCGACTCAGAGTTCAGTCTGCGCCGGGTCGGCGCGACTCAGAGTTCAGTCTGCGCCGGGTCGGGGTCAGAGGGAGTCGAGGGCCTTGCGGATCCGCACGTCCGAGATCGGGCCGTCGGTGCCGAGCTGCTGGGCCCACAGCGAGACCCGGTACTCCTCGAGCATCCACCGGATCGCCCGCAGGCCGGCGCCGGCGGGCCGGCCCTCGGGAAGGGCCGCGATCCGCGCGAGGTAGGCGTCCTGGAGCGGCTGGAGGACGTCCATCCGCTGACGGTCCTTCATGAGGGCGGCGGGGCCGCCGGTCTCGAGCGCGGTACGACGCTCGCGCATCGCCGCCAGCCAGGTGCGGTAGCGACGCAGCCGGGTGGCGCCGGCCTCACCGACGAAGCCGTCGTGCACGAGCCGCCCGAGCTGGCCCTGCAGGTCGGTGAGCGCCGGGAGCATCGGCAGGTCGGCCCGGCCGCTGAGCAGGCGGTCGACCTCGCGCCAGGTCGCCAACACCCGGAGCAGCTCGGCGAGCACCTCACGCACGCCCGCGGCGGCACTCGGGCGCAGGGCGGCCAGCAGAGCGTCGTACTCCTCCCGGCTGCGCACCGGAGGTCGGGCGTCGACGACGTCGACGACGACGGCGCGCAGGCAGTCGTCGAGGATCGCGGGCACGCCGGGATAGGGCGTCCCGGCGAGGCCGAGCTTGTCGGCGTTGCCCAGTCCCTCGACGACTCCGGCGAGCGGCGCGGAGCCGAGCGCCAGCAACGCCAGCCGGACGACGGCCAGCCGGTGCCGCGCGTCGCGCTCGTCGGCGGAGCCGAAGACCTGCAGTCCGACGCTGGCGACCTCGTCGACCAGGCCGGGATAGGCCTCGACCTCGTGGCCGGCGCGGGTCCAGGTGGCGGTGGCGGGGATCTCGTCGAAGACCCAGTCGGTCTCCCCGGAGCGGGCCACGCCCGAGTCGGAGGCGACGGCGGCCATCGCCTTCTCGAACTGGGGCTGCAGCGGGGCCTTGAGGTCGGCGAGCGACTTGCCGCGCCCCTCCACCCGGCCGTCCTCGTCGACCACCCGGTACGTCGGCTTGAGGTGCTCCGGCAGCGTCGACAGGCCCCAGGCCTCGCGGGGCACGTGCACCCCCGTGGTGGAGCGCAGATGGCGCTCCAGCGCGGTGAGCAGCGCCTCCTCCCCCGCGGGTACGGCGGCCAGGAACTCCCGCGCGGTGTTCGGTGCCGGCACGAAGCTGACCCGCAGCTGCTTCGGGAGGCTGCGGATCAGCTCGGTGACCAGCTCCTCGCGCAGCCCGGGGACGATCCAGGAGAAGTCGTCGTCGTCGACCCGGTTGAGGGTGCCGACGGGGATGTCGATGGTGAGGCCGTCGTCCTTCGCGCCCGGCTCGAAGTGGTAGCTGATCGGGAAGGTCAGCCCGCCCGCGACCGACCACTCCTCCGGGTAGTCCGCCTCGCGGACCTCGTCGGCGGTGTCGTGGGTGAGCATCGCCGGGTCGAAGGTGAGCAGCTCGGGCTGCTCGCGCCGGGCGTCGCGCCACCAGCGGTCGAAGTGCGCGCCGCTGACGATCCCCTCCGGCACGCGGGCGTCGTAGAAGTCGAAGAGCGTGTGCTCGTCGACGACCAGGTCCCGGCGCCGGGCCCGGTGCTCGAGCTCCTCGGCCTGCTCCAGCAGCCGCCGGTTGTCGCGGAAGAAGTGGTGGCGGGTGTCCCACTCGCCGTAGACGAGGGCGTGCCGGATGAAGATCTCGCGCGACAGCTCGGGATCGACCTTGCCGTAGGAGACGGCGCGATCGGCGGCCAGCGGTACGCCGTACAGGGTGACCCGCTCACGGGCCATGACCGCCTGGCGCTTGCGGGACCAGCTCGGCTCGGAGTAGGTCCGCTTCACGAGGTGGGCGCCGAGCCGCTCGGCCCAGAGCGGGTCGATCGCGGCGTTCTGGCGGGCCCAGAGCCGACCGGTCTCGACGAGCTCGCCGGCCATGACGAACGGCGGGTTCCGCCGGGCCAGGCCGGAGCCGGGGAAGATCGCGAACTTCGCGCCGCGGGCGCCGAGGTACTCCCGCGGTCCCGGGCGACGCCCGGCCTGCCGCGACCCGGGCCCCGACTTGCCGGGCTTCTCACGCTCCTCGAGGACGCCGACATGGGAGAGCAGGCCGGAGAGCAGCGCCTGGTGGATGCCATCGGCGTCAGGAGTCTCGCTCGGCGCCTCCAGGCGGATGCCCATCTCCTTGGTGACCTGACGCAGCTGGGCGACGAACTCCTGCCACTCGCGCACGCGCAGGTAGTTGAGGTACTCGCGCTTGCACATCCGGCGGAAGGCGCTCCCCGAGAGCTCCTTCTGCTGCTGGCGCAGATGGCTCATCAGGTTGAGCCAGGCGAGGAAGTCGGAGTCCTCGGCCTTGAAGCGCGCGTGGAGCTGGTCGGCCTGCGCCCGCTCGGCCGGGCGGTCCGCGCCCGGTCGCTCGCGCGGGTCCTGGAGCGAGAGGGCGGCGACGATGACGAGGACGTCGCGCACGCAGCCGAGCCGCTCGGCCTCCAGCAGCATCCGGCCCAGCCGCGGGTCGATCGGCAGCCGGGCGAGCCGACGGCCGATCTTGGTGAGCTCGCCACGGCCGGACACCGCGCCGAGCTCCTCGAGCAGCTGGGTGCCGGCCTGGACGTTGCGGCGGTCCGGCGGCTCGACGAACGGGAAGCGCTCGATGTCGCCGAGCCCCAGCGAGGTCATCTGCAAGATGACGGAGGCCAGGTTGGTCCGCAGGATCTCGGGATCGGTGAACTCGGGCCGGGCCTCGAAGTCCTCCTCGGCGTACAGCCGGATGGCGATGCCCGCGGCCACCCGGCCGCAGCGGCCGGAGCGCTGGTTGGCGGAGGCCTGGCTGATCGGCTCGATGGGGAGGCGCTGGACCTTGGTGCGCGCGGAGTAGCGCGAGATGCGCGCGACACCGGTGTCGATGACGTAGCGGATGCCGGGCACCGTCAGCGACGTCTCGGCGACGTTGGTGGCCAGGACGACACGGCGCCGCGAGCTCGTGGCGGGCGCGAACACGCGGTGCTGCTCAGCGGCGGAGAGCCGCGAGAAGAGCGGGAGTACGTCGACGCCGCGGCCGTATCCACCGGGATTGGCGTCTCCCAGTGGGGCGAGCGCCTCGGCGGTGTCGCGGATCTCGCGCTCGCCGGGGAGGAAGACCAGGATGTCGCCGGGCCCCTCGGCCGAGAGCTCCTTGACGGCGTCGACGACCGCCTCGGTCTGGTCCCTGACGATGGGCTCGCCCTCGTCATCGTCCTCAGGCAGGTCCATCAACGGCCGGTAGCGCACCTCGACCGGGTAGGTCCGCCCGGAGACCTCGATGACGGGCGCGTCGAAGTGCGCCGCGAACCGCTCGACGTCGATGGTCGCGGAGGTGATGACCACCTTGAGGTCGGGCCGCTTCGGCAGCAGCTGACGGAGGTAGCCCAGCAGGAAGTCGATGTTGAGGCTGCGCTCGTGGGCCTCGTCGATGATGATCGTGTCGTAGCGGCGCAGCATCCGGTCGCGCTGCAGCTCGGCCAGCAGGATGCCGTCGGTCATCAGCTTGACCCGGCTCTGCTTCGAGGTCCGGTCGGTGAACCGGACCTGGTAGCCGACCAGGTCCCCCAGCTCGGTCCCCAGCTCCTCGGCGATCCGCTCGGCGACCGAGCGGGCCGCGATCCGGCGGGGCTGGGTGTGCCCGACCATCCGCGGCCGGCCGTCCTCCCCCGGCGCCCCCCTGCCCAGCTCGAGACAGATCTTGGGCAGCTGGGTGGTCTTGCCGGAGCCGGTCTCACCCGCGACGATCACGACCTGGTGGTCACGGATCGCGGCAGCGATGTCGTCGCGTCGGGTGCTGACCGGGAGGTCGGGCGGGTAGGTGATGTCCACAGCGCGGCCATTGTCCCATCACCACCCCCACCGGATCGACCTGGATTCGGGCGGTCAGTCGCGCAGGCGCAGCCCGGCCGGGTCGGGACTCGGGTCGCGGTACGCCAGGTCCGCCGGGAACGCGTCCGCCGTCGTGAAGGACAGGATCACGACACCCTGCGGAAACTCCGCGATCACCTGGGTGGTCGTGTCGTCGGAGGCGACCTTGGCCCGGGAGGCGTCGGCGACGTCGGCGTCGCGGCAGTCCCAGCCCGCCGGGCACTCGTCGGCGCCGGCACCCTGCCAGGTGACCGAGGCCCCGATCGCCAGCTGCGTCGTCTCTCGGCCGAAGTCGTCCTCCAGCACGCTGGACATCGCGAGCAACTGGTCGAGCCTCACGACGGCGTGCCCCTGCGTCCGGGCGAGAGCCTCCACCTTCGCGGCCACCGCCTCCCCCGGCGCCTGCTGGGGGACCTGCCGGGGTGCCTGCTGGGGTGCCTGCACCGCGGGCGGCTGCTGGGCGGTCGGCGCGGGCGCCGCCTGCTGGGTCCCCGGTACGCCGAGCGCGAGCCCGGTCACGGTCGCCACCGCGAGCGTGGTGCCACCGGCACCCACCCGGGCCAGGCGCCGGCGACGCAGCCGGCCCCGCCCCCGTCGTACGTCATCGGCGGTGGCGACCGTCGGCACGGGCGCACCGTCGCTCAGGTGGTAGAGGCGCGCGGCCAGGTCGGTGTCGATCAGGTCGGTCATGATGTCTCCTTGGTCAAGTCGTCGGCCAGCGCCACCCGGAGGGCGGCGAGGGCGGCGGAGGTCTGGCTCTTCACGGTTCCGGTGCTGACGTCGAGGTCGGCGGCGGTCTCCTCGACGCTGAGTCCCCACCAGTGCCGCAGCACGACCACCCGGCGCTGGCCGGGCGGCAGGGCGCGCAGCGCCCGCCACAGCGCGTCGTGCTCCTCGACCGCGGAGGCGGACACCGCGACCTCGGGCAGTCCCTCGCCCGCTGCCGCCTCCCGCCGCCACGGCCGGCGGCCCTCGTCGAGGTGTGCGTTCACGACGGCCCGGCGCACGTACGCGTCGATCGAGTCCGCCCGCCGCACCCGCGGCCACGCGACGTACAGCCGCGTCAGGGCCGCCTGGACGATGTCCTCGGCCTGGTGGGAGTCACCGCACAGCAGCCATGCCGCCCGGAACAGCTGTGGCCGCCGCTCGGCGACATAGACCGCGAACTCCTCGTCCCGCATGCTGCTCACCCTGCTCCTCTCCGTCCGGCACTGTTGCCTTGTTGACGGAACGGATCACGGATCGGTTGGGCGCTCGACCGTGGCGGTGATCCTGCATGGACCGTCGCTTGCGACGAAACGTTCACAACCTGTGCGACGAGAAGAACATAGGAGGTGCGACCAGAAGAACACCAGGGCGTGCGTCCTGAGACTTCCGCGGCATCCGCCACCTGGCCGAGCGGCTGGGGGACGATCTGCTGGCCGGCATCGTTCTCTACTGCGGGACAGAAACGCTGGCCTTCGGGCCGCGGCACCGCGCGCTTCCTATCAGCGCCCTGTGGGAGCTCGGGTAATCGCGGTCGACCGAGTCACAGCGCCTCGACGTTGCGGACCAGCGCCTCGCTGGAGTGCTTGACCGCGACGCCGACGACGGGCTTGACCGCGCCGGCGATCGCCTTGCCGGCCGGGCCGCCGGGCAGCGTGTAGCTGATCCACGCGTCCACGCGGGTCCGACCACCGCCGAGGTCGGTGAAGCTCCACCGCTGGGTGGTCTCGATCCCCTTGACCGAGGTCAGCTCGAGCAGCCGGTCCTGCTCCCAGGCGGTGCACTCGATCCGGGCCTTGAGCGGTACGCCGACCTTCATCACACCGTCGTACTGGGCGCCGACCCCGCGCAGCTGCTCGGTGACCGGCTCGATCCTGCTGAGGCCGTACATCCAGTCCTTCGTGGTGCTGAAGTCGTCGACGTACGCGAACACCTTGCCGATCGGCGCCGCGATCTCGACGCTCTGCTCCACCACGTTCGTCACGGCGGAAGTGTGACACGCCGTCGCGGGTTCTCGCGGGGTCCGCGCCGGCGATCAGCGGGGCGACGATCAGCGCGGCGGCGGCAGCGCGTCGGTCGACTCGAGCTGGCCCATCCCGGTGACCATGAGCAGGTCGGCGACGATCGCCCGCAGCTGGGAGAGGATCGCCTCGACCGCGAGCACGCCGCTGCGCTCGACCTGCCCGGTCGCCGCACCGACGGCCAGGATGTCGTCGCGGGCGGCGGTCGCGATCCGGTTCGCCTTGAGCTCGTCGGCGACCTCGTCGGCCGCGCGGGCGAGGTCCGCCGCGAGCAGGGCGTAGGAGGACGGCACCGGCAGCCGCCGGTACGCGGTGATCGAGGTCTGCCGGACGAGGACGCGGGTGCTGCGCAGCGCGCGGTCCAGCGGGTCGACCAGCTCGACCATCCGGCGCAGCGGCTCGCGGTGGCGGACCCGGAAGGGCGAGGAGTTCACCACCGACATCCCCTCCTCGGCGGCGGCCTGCAGCTCGCGGATGAGGCGGTCCGTGCGGCGGGCGTCGGCGAGGAGCTCGAGCGCGGGAGTGACCTCGCCGTCGACCATCACGTCGGACGCGGCGCGCAGCAGCTCGGCGATCTTGCGGGCGACGGCGGCGGCCTGCTCCCGGGGACGGCGCAGGGGCGCCGCG
This sequence comes from Nocardioides carbamazepini, assembly GCF_024614185.1. Taxonomy (GTDB): domain Bacteria; phylum Actinomycetota; class Actinomycetes; order Propionibacteriales; family Nocardioidaceae; genus Nocardioides; species Nocardioides carbamazepini. The sequence continues at coordinate 548,069 of NZ_JAHTLF010000025.1, read as the reverse complement.
GGGACGACCATCGCGGCGACCAGGGCCACGCACCCGCCGATGACCGCGTCCGTCCAGCGCAGGAAGGCCCCGCCGGCTCCGGGAAGCAGCACGGTGACCACGATCGACTGCACCGCCGCCTGGGACACGAACATGATCCCGGCGTCGAGCAGCAGCGCCATCGACATCGAGAGGAAGACGATCAGGGCGAGCTGCCAGGCGCCCGAGCCGATCCCCGCGACCAGGACGTCGGCCATGAAGACGCCGATCGCGACGCCGAGCATGACCTCGATGACCCGCCGCAGCCGCTGGCCGTACGACGTGCCCAGGCACAGCACCGCGGCGATCGGCGCGAAGAACGGCAGGTCGTGGCCGAGCAGGTCGTGGGCGATGAACCAGGCCACCCCGGCCGCGGCCGAGCACTGCGCGACCACCCACAGCTTGTCGCGCCACCGGTCGATGCGACCGCGCAGCGACAGGCGGCTGCGCGACCACATCCGGTCGAGCACCCCGTCGGACATCGCCTCCACAGAGGAGACCCTAGGGGTTAGACGGCCTTGGCCGGGAGCACCCTCTTGGAGACGAGCGCGACGACGTCCTCGTAGCGCGAGCCGGTGAACTTCTGGAAGGTGTGCAGCGCGTGGGCGTCGAGGCCGACGAGGACGCGCGCCTGGTTCTTCACGATGCCCTTGACGATGATCTCCGCGGCCCGCTCGGGCGTCATCTTCGCGAGCTTCTCGTCGAAGAGCTTCGCCGTCGCGGCCTTGTCCTCCTTGTCGGAGACCCGGGCGTTGCGGGCGATCGCGGTCTTGATGCCACCGGGGTGGACCGACGTCACACCGACCCGGTGGCCGGCGATGAGCATCTCCTCGCGCAGTGCCTCAGTGAAGCCGCGGACCGCGAACTTGGTCGCGTTGTAGGCGCTCTGGCCGGGCATCGCGAGCAGGCCGAAGAGCGACGACAGGTTGACGACGTGACCGTCACCGGAGGCGATCAGGTGCGGCAGGAACTCCTTGGTGCCGTGCACGACCCCCCAGAAGTTGATGCCGACGATCCACTCCATGTCCTGGTAGTCGAGGTCGACGACGTCCCCGGCCAGTGCCACGCCGGCGTTGTTGATGACCACGTTGACCTGGCCGAAGTGCCCGGCCACCTCAGCGGCGTACGCCGTGAACGCGGCGCGATCGGCCACGTCGAGACGGGCGGTGTGGACATCGGGGGCGCCGGCGTCCTTGGCCAGCGCCGCGGTCTCGGTGAGCCCGGCGTCGTCGACGTCGGAGAGCGCCAGCCGGGCGCCCTTGCCGGCGAGGTTGACCGCGAGCGCGCGGCCGATGCCCGAGCCCGCGCCGGTGATCACGACGACCTTGTTGTTGAGGTGCTTCATGCGCTGACTTCCTCTCGCTGGGTGCTGCGGTGACCTCGGCCGTCGGCCTGGACGTCGTACTTGTCGAGGTCGAACCTGCTCAGGTGCTGCCGGAAGGTGAAGGTCTGGCCCGGCCACAGGGTGGTGTTGTTGCCGAACTTGTCGAGGTACCAGCTGGCGCAGCCGCCGGTCTGCCACACGGTCGGCTTCATCTTGTGGCGGATCTCGGCGGTCCACGCGTCCTGCGCGGCCCGGGTCGGCTCGACGGTGGCGAGGCCCTCGCGGCGCATCGCCTTCGCGGCCTCGACGACGTACTTCACCTGCGACTCGATGATGAAGATCATGCTGGAGTGGCCGAGCGCCGTGTTGGGGCCTACGAGCTGGAAGAGGTTGGGGAAGCCGTGGATCGTGGTCCCCTTGTACGCCGCCATGCCACCGTCGTCCCAGACGTCGGCGAGCGTGCGGCCCGCCCGGCCGGTGACGTGCTGCGCGATCGGGGGCTCGGTCACGTAGAAGCCGGTGGCCACGACGAGCACGTCGATCGGCCGCTCGACGCCGTCGGCGGAGACGATCGCGTCCCCGGTGATCTTGGCGATGGGGTCCGTGACCAGGTCGACGTTGTCGGCGTCGAGTGCGGGGTACCACTTGTTGGAGATCAGGATCCGCTTGCAGCCGGCGCGGTAGTCCGGGGTGACCCTGCGGCGCAGCTCGGGGTCGCTGATGCCCTTGGCGATGTTCCGCCTGCCCTGGAGCTCGACGGCGCGCATCGCCTGCGGGAACTTCGCGAAGGCGGGCACGCGGGACTCGAGGGTGGCGTAGACGAGGGACCGGAGCGCGCGCTGGGCGCCGGGCACCCGCTTGAACACGGCCTTCTCGAAGGCGGTGAAGGAGCGCTCGTTGCGCGGGATGACCCAGTTGGGCGTGCGCTGGTAGACGTCCAGGTGGCCCCCGGATGCACTCAGGACCTTCTGCAGCTCGGGCACGAGCTGGATGGCGGAGGCGCCGGTGCCGATGACGGCGACCCGCTTGCCGGCGAGGTCGACGTCGTGGTCCCAACGGGCCGAGTGGAAGATCTCGCCCTGGAAGTCGTCGATGCCCTCGATCTCGGGCAGCCGTGGCTCGGAGAGGCCACCGGAGCCGGAGATCACCGTGCGGGCGGCGTACTCCGTGACGCCGGCGGGCCCCTCGGTCCGCACGATCCAGCGCTGCGCCTGGTCGTCCCACCGGGCGTCGAGGACGGCGGTGTCGAAGACGAAGCGGTCGAGCGTGCCGGACTCCTCGGCGACCTTGCGGGTGTACTCCCAGATCTCCCGCTGCGGCGAGTAGACCTTCGACCAGTCGGGGTTGAGCGCGAAGGAGTAGGAGTAGAGCTGGCTCGGGACGTCGCACTCGGCACCGGGGTAGGTGTTGATGTGCCAGGTGCCCCCGACGTCGCTGTCCTTCTCGATCACGACGAAGTCGCGCTCGGCGGCCTCGTCGAGCTTGATGGCGGCGGCCAGGCCGGCGAAGCCGGCGCCGACGATGAGGTGGTCGACATTGCTGCGACCCGGAGTAGCACTCATGGGATGACGCTATTGGCGTTATTGAACATCTGTCAATAGAATGGGGGACGTGACCGCGACCACCTCCCGCACCCGGCTCTCACCGGACGAGCGTCGTACCCAGCTGCTCGACATCGGCGTCCGGCTGCTCGCGACCCGGTCGCTCGACGAGCTCTCCATCGACGTCCTCGCGGAGGAGGCCGGCATCTCCCGGGGGCTGCTGTACCACTACTTCGGCACCAAGCTGGGCTTCTACGAGGCGGTCGTCCAGCACGCGGCCGACGACCTCTACGCGCGGACCGCTCCCCCGAGCGAGGGCGAGCCGCTCGAGCGACTGCTCGGCTCCATCACCGGCTACGTCGACTACGTCGTCTCCAACCAGGCCGGCTACCGCTCGCTGGTCAAGGCCGCGTCGGGGAGCAACGACGCGCTGCGTGCCATCTACGAGACCACCTTCGCCGCCCTCGCCGACCGCTTCTTCACCGTCGACACCGGCACTCTCGAGCTGCCCGACACCCCCGCCGTCCGCCTCGTCATCCACGCCTGGCAGGCCATGGTCGAGGACCTCGTCCTCACCTGGTGCGACACCCCCGCCGGCCTGTCGCGCGACGACCTGCTCCAGGTGATCACCGCGTCCCTCCCCGCGATCATCGACACCCTCCCCTGATCAGGCGAGATCCGGGCCGGCCGAAAAAGTGACGAGCCGGGATCCCCGTCAGTGGGGATCCCGGCTCGCCAGGCGCGATCAGGTCAGGACAGGTTCGCCACGTCGCCGCACTCGTCCTTGACGGCGTCGGTGAACTCCTTCTCGTCGCCCTTCTCGTCCTTGTTGTCGTCGGCCCACTTCAGGAGAGCGTCGGACGCCTTCTGCATCTTGTCGGCGTCGCCCGACTCGGCGGCGTCCTGCGCGTCCTTGGCCAGCTCGCAGTACTCCTCGGCGAGCTTGCCCTCGTCGGCACCACCACACGCGGTGAGCGAGAAGGCAGCCGCGAGGATGATGCTGCCGAGGCCGAGGGTGGTCTTCTTCATAGGTTGTCTCCGTAGTTCAGGCGAATGATCGCGATAGGCGCATCCCGGATGCTCGCGGATGAGCACCGCGGTCCGGGAAGCGTGAGGAGCCTCCCACGGAAACGTCAGGTGAAACATCTGGGACGCGCGCCGCCGTCACCGGCCTCGCGCGCGAGGCCGGTTCCGACGACGGGCCCGGGTGACGCCGACCAGGCGGGGGCCGGCGAGACGGGCCTCGACCCGGCGGGCCTCGCGCATGACCGGCTGGGCGACGTACTCGCCGAGGATCACGCCGGAGGCCAGGGCGATGGCGATGGAGGCGGCGGTGACCATGGCGAGCAGGCCCTGGGCCGCCTGCCGGCCGCCCTCCTCTCCGAGCAGGAACAGGCCACGGTAGATCGAGAGGCCGGGGAGCAGGGGGACGACGGCCGAGACGACGACCACCAGGGGCGGCACCCGGAAGGTGCGGCCGACGGTGTAGCCGAACAGGCCGATCAGGAAGGCCGCGAGACCGACCGCCCAGGTGCGCCCGAAGCCGGCCTCGACCACGACCTGGGTGACCACCAGGGCGACGCCGCCGAGGATGCCGACCGGGAGCAGCGTGCGCAGGGGTGCGTACGACGCGAACGCGAAGGCCGCCGCCGCGACCGCGCCACCCACCCCGAGCGCGCTCACGCCCACCAGGTCGAACCTGGGCAGCGTGAGCTCCGGGATGTCCAGGCCGACCGCGGCGCACAGGGACAGCCCGCCACTGACCCCGGCGATGATGCCCGCGGTGGCGAGCACCGCCTCGAGGATCCGGGCGCCACCCGTGACGAAGAAGCCGGACAGGGCGTCCTGGATCGCGCCCATGAAGCCGATGCCGGCGAGCAGCATGATGATGTTGGCGGTCACGACCAGCGACGCGTTGAGATGCAGCCACGGCTCGGCGAGCCGGGTGCCGAGCGCGGCCAGGACCGTGGCCACGACACCGCCGGCGACCTGCTGGTAGAACCCCGGCAGCCGGCGCCGGGTCATCAGCAGCTGGAGGCGGTCGATGCAGATCGCGGCCAGCATCGCGACGAGGACGACGACGAGGTTGCCGCCGAGCTGGAGGCCGACCCCGGCGCACATCAGCCCCCACCCGAGGGTCGCGGCCCAGCGCGGCCGGGCATGTCCCGAGGACACGATCTGCGCCACCTCGGTGCGGGCGCCCTCGAGGTCGATGCGGCCGGCGACGACCTCGCGCACCAGGTGGTCGACCCGGGTGAGGTCCTCGTAGTCGATCTCGCGCTGGGTGACCGCCCGGAGCTGCACCACCGGCGGCTCGTCGGGGCCCTGCTGGACGCTCATCGCCAGCGAGGTGAAGGTGACGTCGACCTGCGTGTGGCGCACGCCGAGCGCCCGCGCCAGCGCCCGCATCGTCGCCACCACGTCGGGGGCGCCGGCCCCGGAGGAGAGCAGCACCTCCCCGACCTTGAGACACAGGTCGAGCGTGCGGTGCAGGGTCCGCAGGTCGTCCATGTCGCCATGGTGTCAGGTCCGCGCAGCGCTCTACGCTGGTCGCGTGCGCATCGACTTCCACGGCTCACCCGAGCCGACGCTGGGGGTGGAGTGGGAGTTCGCACTCGTCGATCGCCGCACCCGCGACCTCCGCAACGACGCCGCCCATCTGTTCGCCCGGGCCAAGCCGCGGATGCCCGCGCCGGACAAGCTCCACAAGGAGCTGCTGAAGAACACCGTCGAGGTCGTGACCGGCGTCTGCGGCACCGTCGGGGAGGCGATGACCGACCTGCGCGAGACCCTGCGCCACGTCGCCGCCGCGGCCGACGACCTCGACCTGGACCTGTACGGCGCCGGGACCCACCCCTTCGCGGACTGGACCGGGCAGCAGCTGACCGAGGGTCACCGGTACGCCGAGCTGATCAACCGCACCCAGTGGTGGGGGCGGCAGATGCTCATCTGGGGCGTGCACGTGCACGTCGGCCTGCCGGAGAGGGACCGCGTGATGCAGGTCCTCTCCGGGCTGCTCACCTACTACCCCCACCTCCAGGCGCTCTCGGCGTCCTCGCCGATCTGGATGGGCGTCGACACCGGGTACGCCTCCAACCGGGCGCTGATGTTCCAGCAGCTGCCGACCGCGGGCCTGCCGTTCCAGTTCGAGACCTGGGCGGAGTTCGAGCGCTTCGCCCACGACCAGATCACGACCGGCGTCATCGACGAGCTCAGCGAGATCCGCTGGGACGTCCGGCCGGCGACCAAGCACGGCACGCTGGAGAACCGGATCTGCGACGGCGTCTCCACCCTGGCCGACATGGCGGGCCTGGTCGCGCTCATGCACTGCCTGGTGGTGTGGCTCGACGAGCGGGTCGCCGCCGGCGAGACCCTGACCACGATGCCGCCGTGGCACGTGCAGGAGAACAAGTGGCGCGCCGCGCGGTACGGCGTCGACGCGATCGTGATCCTCGACGGCGACTCCCGCGAGCGGCTGGTCACCGAGGACCTCGCCGAGCTGGTCCCCCGCCTGGAGCCGGTCGCGGCCCGGCTGGGCTGCGAGGCGGAGCTGGCCTCGGTGCTGGAGATCGCGACCCGCGGGCCGTCGTACGTCCGCCAACGGGCGGTCGCCGAGCGGACCGGCAACGACCTGGTCGCCGTGGTCGACTCGGTGGTCTCGGAGCTGAGGGCCGGCCTGTAGGCCGACGGGCCTACGACCCGGGGAACTCGATCCGGCAGTCCGTGCTGTCGCACGGCGGGGTCTCGGCCCACACCGTCGCGCGTTCGAACGTCGAGCCGGTGGACCGCATCACCTGGACGCCGGTGAACTTCGACTCCTGGTACGCCTTGACCACGAACACCACGTCCGCGCGGCCGTCGCCGTCCACGTCGCTGAGCGTGGCGCCCTGGAGGCTGCGCTGGCCGATCGTGGAGGACCCCGCGAACCCGGCCACCTCCTGCGGCCGGCCCGAGGCCAGGTCGAAGACCTTGACCTCGACCGTCTCGTCGTAGCCGCTGGCCTGGACGGTCACCAGGCTGGTCGTGCCGTCGCCCGTGACGTCACCGACGAGGTGCGCGTCGGCCGCGAGGTCGCTCTCGAAGACGGCACCGACCTCGAAGTCCGCTCCGGTCGAGGTCAGCATCGCGTAGCCCTGGTTGCCGGAGTAGTAGCCGGAGTAGTCCTCGTCGGTCAGCTTCTCCGCCGGCAGCCGGGTCCACAGGTCGGTCCTGCCGTCGTGGTCGAAGTCGCCGGCGCGGATCTCGGTCGAGTCGACCGTGGCGTTGGACAGCGCGGCCCAGCGCACCGGCTCGGCGAACCCGCCCGCCCCGTCACCGATGAGGACCTGGACGTCGACGGCCCGGTCGTTGGGACCGGCGACGGCGAGGTCGACGTCACCGTCCCCGTCGAAGTCGCCGGGCTGGACCTGGATCCGGACGCCGTACTCCTTGAGCGAGGACAGCTGCAGCCGGAAGGTCTGGTCGCCGGGGAACTCCCGGTCGGACGACGACAGGGTCAGCTGGTTGGCGTCGTCGACGAAGGCCCAGGTGAGTGACTCGTTGGCGCCGTCGCCGTCCCAGTCGAGGTAGAGCTCGTCGGGCTCCCGCGACTCGTCCACCGCGAGCTCACTCGTGGTGAACACCGTGCCGTTGCTGGACGCGGTGATCTTCGTGGTGCTGTCGTAGTCCGGGGAGAAGTAGTAGATGGCGTCGCCGTGCCCGTCGCCGTCCACGTCCCCCTGGACGGTGGCCGGGCGATCCCCACCGCCCGGGCCGTCACCCTCCACCGCGGCCGGGTCGCCGTCCTCCCAGGGGCGCAGCGCGGCCAGGGCGCCCGCGGCACCGGCCAGGAGCACGAGGACGACGCCCAGCGTGATCCACAGCCCGAGACGGCGGCGGGTGCCCGGGACGCCGTGGCCGGGCGGCACGACCTGCCCGGGCGCGGGCTGCGCGGGCGCGGGCTGCGCGGGCCACGCCGGGTGCGTGTGGACAGCCGGCTGCGGGGCGATCGGCTGCGGGGCGACCGGCTGCGGCGGGACCGGGTACGACGGGACCGGGTACGACGCGGCCGGCGGCGGCGTGGACCGCGCCCGGGTCGTCTCCTCGACGGGTGCGAACCTCGTCATCAAGCGGCGGTCGTCGGTCCAGGCGTCGCCGTCCCAGCGTCGCTCCCAGCCGTCACCGTCCGGGTACCAGCCGGGCGGGGTGATCTTGCTCAAGGCCCATTCCCCCTCGTCGCGGGCAGCCCCATCCGTTCCGGTGCGGCCGCGTGCGGGCCTCCTACCCCACCGGATCGCCGCTCACGCCTCCCGCTCGCGGGCCGTGGCGATCCGACCCGTTCGGCTTGTGACGCCCGTCACGACACGCAAGGATCAGGACACCTGCGACGAAAGGGGCTGCTCCGTGGTCTCCGTTCCCGGCAACCGCCTGATCGACCCCACCGCCACCGCCTTCCTGCTCGCCGAGAACCGCAACATGCCCATGCACGTCGGCGGCCTCCAGCTCTTCGAGCCGCCGGCGGGCGCGGGCCCCGACTTCGTCCGGGAGATGTTCGAGTCGATGCGCGACACCGAGCGGATCGCGCCGCTCTTCCTCAAGCACCCCTACCGGTCGGTGCGGACCGGCGGCACCCTGGTCTGGCGCGAGGACGAGCAGTTCGACATCGAGCACCACGTGCGGCACAGCGCGCTCCCCCAGCCGGGCCGGGTCCGCGAGCTGCTCGAGCTGGTCGGCCGACTGCACTCCACCCGGCTGGCGTGGGAGCGGCCGTTGTGGGAGACCCATGTCATCGAGGGGCTGGCCGACGGCCGGGTGGCGATGTACACCAAGCTCCACCATGCCCTCGTCGACGGCATCTCCGCGATGCGGCTGATGGCGAGCGTGCTCTCCTCCGACGCCGACCGCCGCGCCATGCCCGCGCCCTTCGCCGACGGTGCGGGCCGTCGGCGCCGGCCGGGGCCCGACGAACCCGATTCGCTCCCGGCTGCCGCGGTCGACGCGGCCGCAACGGCCGCCCGCACCCTCGCCGACCTGCCCGGGGACGCCGTCCGGACGGCGCTCAGTGTCAGCGCCGACGCGGCCGGGATGCCGCTCGCGCTGGTCAGGACCCTGCGCAAGGGCCTGCGCAACGAGACGTCCGCGGTGTCGCTGGCCGCGCCGCGCACGATCTTCAACCAGTCGATCACCGGCGCCCGCCGGTTCGCGGCCCAGGACTGGCCGGTGGAGCGGATCCGCGGCGTCGGCAAGGCCACCGACACGACGATCAACGACGTCGTGCTCGCCATGTGCAGCGGCGCCATGCGGACCTACCTGACCGAGCTCGACGCCCTGCCCGAGCAATCGATGGTCTCCATGGTCCCGGTCGGTCTCAAGGGCCGCCAGGCCGGGACGCCCTCGGCGGACGGCGGAAACGCGATCGGGTCGGTGATGGTCCGCCTGGCCACCGACCGGGCCGACCCGGCCGACCGACTGCGCACGATCAGCCGGTCCATGAAGGACGGCAAGGAGGCGCTGTCGTCGATGACGCCCGCCCAGATCGTCGCGATGAGCGCGATCGGCATGGCGCCGTCCATCGTGGTGCCGATGCTGCGGATGCAGGGCATCGTGCGGCCGCCGTACAACCTGATCATCAGCAACGTCCCGGGGCCGCGCGTCCCCCACTACTGGAACGGCGCGCAGCTGGTCGGCAACTACCCCGTCTCGATCCCGATCAACGGCATGGCGCTCAACATCACCTGCACGTCGTACGCCGGCAACATGGGCTTCGGCCTCACCGGCTGCCGGCGCACCGTCCCGCACCTGCAGCGGCTGCTGACCTTCCTCGACGACGAGCTCGCCGCGCTGGAGAAGGCCGCGGGAGTCTCCTGACCCGTTGAGTCGTCACATCTGACCCGTCGAGTCGTCACTTTCTGGATCCGGCGGCCATCGGCGATGAACGGAATTGACGGTTCAATGGGTCAGATGTGACGACTCAACTCCACCAGCTCACTCCAGCGACCGGGGCTCGGGCTACTCGACGAACAGCTCGGCGAAGCCGCCGCCGACGCGCTCGGCCGCGGCCCGCAGCCGGGCCCGGGTGATCGCGGACACCGTCGCGTGGCCGGCCCGCTCCGCGTTGGAGCCGGGCCGGGTCGGCTCGGCGGAGTTCACCGACAGACAGGTGCGCCGGCCACCGTCGGCCGCGTTGGCCAGCGCCACCGCATGCCCGGTGGTCCCGCTGCCGGCGAAGTAGTCGAGCACCCGCGCATCGTCGGGCATCGTGCCGAGCACCCGCAGCAGCAGGCCGGTCGGCTTGGGCGACTCGAAGACGTGTCCGACCAGGTCCTTGAGCTCGGCGACCGCGGTGTCGGTGGAGCCGACCTCCTCGGCGAGCCAGATGGTGCGCAGCTTCTTGCGCCGGCCGCCGACCGGGTGCCGCCAGTCGCGCTGGTAGATGTCCACCCGCTCGCCCCGCGCCCCGCGCACGACCCGGCACTCGAGGTCGTCGGGCCGCTCGTCGACCCGCGGGCGGGACCAGCGCCACACCGCCGGCGTACCGTCGCCGAAGACGGGCTTGACCTCGACCGCGCCGTCGAACGGCGCGGTCGCCACCCGACCGGTGGCGGGCTCGCCCCAGAGCGCGTAGTGCAGGGTCGGCGTGGAGAGCGGGTTGAACCGCTTGTTGGTGTTGCGCAACGGGAGCCGGCGGTAGCGACGACCGTCGGGCGCCTCGAGCGGGAAGTCCCCCTCCACCACGGTGTGCGCCGACGAGGCGTCGAGCACGCACCGGGCGGCGTCCTTCGCGTAGACGAGCAGGTACTCGTGCGACGTCGCGAAGCCCCTCCCCAGCTGCCGCCCCTTCGGGTTGAGGTTGACGACGATCTGGGCCAGGAAGTTCGCCTCGCCGTACACCTCGTCGAGGAGCAGCCGCAGATGGGCGACCTCGTGGTCGTCGATGCTGACGTAGAGCGCGCCGGTCTCGGCCAGCACCCGGTGCCCGGCCTCGATCCTGGGACGCAGGTAGTCCACCCACGTCGCATGCCGCCCGGCCGCCCCCGCGCCGCGCTTGCCCTTGAAGTCGTCGTGGTAGGCGAAGTCGTTGCCGGTGTTGTAGGGCGGGTCGAGATAGATCAGGTCGTACTCCGTCGGCACGGCGTCCGGCCTGCCTTCGAGCACGGCGGCGAGCACGTCGAGGTTGTCGCCCTCGATGAAGGTGTTCCACGGTCCCGGATCGGCGCCCACGGCGCCGATCCTCGCACGTCGTCCACAGGCCGGCGCGAGATCGGTTGCAGCGGGGGAAGAGCCCGACCAGAGTCGTGGTCGTGGACGGCAGGGACCAACTCGCGGCGCAGATCCGCGAGGAGCAGGCGGGGCTGATCCGCCGCGCGCAGCTGCTCGAGCTGGGCTGTTCCCCCAACGACATCGCGCGGCTGATCAGGCGACGTGAGCTGACGAGCGTCCACGACGGCGTGTACGCCGACCAGACCGGTCCCCTCAGCTGGCACCAGCGGTCGTGGGCCGCGGTGCTCGCGTGCTGGCCAGCCGGCCTGCGAGCGGCCTCGGCTGCCCGGGCCGCAGACGCGCGGCGGCGCCGGAGTGCCGACGACCATCGTCCGATCGAGGTCGTCGTCGACTGGACCCGCAGCCTCCGCGTCCCGGGCATCGACGTACGCCGGTCCCGCCGGTTCCCCCACGACGTGGACTGGACGACCTCTCCGCCCCGCCAGCTGCCGGCGCAGTGGGCCTTGGACCTTGCTGCCGCGGCGGCGAACGACATGGACGCCGTGGCCGTCATCACCGACGCGATCGGTGGCCGTCAGCTGAGCGCGTCGACGCTCTCGGCAGCGCTGGCAGGCCGTACCCGAATCCGCCGCCGGGCCTTCCTCACCCAGGTCGTGGCCGATGCCGGAGCCGGGACGTGCTCCACCCTCGAGCACGGCTATCTCCACCGCGTGGAGCAGGCCCATGGCTTGCCGATCGCCGCTCGCCAGGTGATGGAGTCGGCCAAGGGCACGGTCTACCGCGATGTCGTGTACGTCGCCTTCGGACTGATCGTCGAGCTGGACGGTCGGCTGCACCACTCCGGCATCCGGAACCGTGACCGCGATCTGGCCCGCGACCTCGACGCCGCGGTGGCCGGGCGCGAAACCGTACGCCTCGGCTGGGGCCAGGTCTTCGGCAGCCAGTGCCACACGGCGTGGAGCATCGGCCAACTGCTCAACCAGCGGGGTTGGACCGGCCGGAGCACCAGCTGCCCCCGGTGCTGACCCACAGCCATCGTCGTGTGGATCTGGTCGCGCCTGGTGCGACCAGATCCACACGACGATGACAAGATTCCTGACGTGAGCCGCCGTCGTACCTTCTCCCGGGCCGAGCTGGAGTCCTTCCGCGACGCCGAGGTCCCCGACCTGCTCCCGAACGCGCCCGGCCAGCAGCTGAAGCTGCTCTTCGTCGGCATCAACCCGGGCCTGTGGACCGCCGCGACGCAGACCCACTTCGCGCATCCGGGCAACCGGTTCTATCCGGCGCTGCTGCTCGGCGGGGTGATCACCGAGCCGGTCGACCCGGCCGACGGGATGGGCGACGCGGAGCGCACGATGATGCGCGAGCGTGGGATCGGGATCAGCAATGTGGTGCACCGCGCCACTGCGAAGGCCTCGGAGCTGAGCGCCGAGGAGCTGCGGGCGGGCGGCGTCCGGCTGACCGAGCTCGTCGCCCGTACGCGGCCGAAGGTCGTGGCCATCGCCGGCATCACGGCGTACCGCACCGCCTTCGGTCTGCCCAAGGCCACGCCAGGCCGCCAACCCGAGCCCCTGGACGACCTGTGGGCCGGTGCCGAGCTGTGGGTCGTGCCGAACCCGAGCGGCCTCAACGCCCACGAGACGGTCGCGTCGCTGGCCGCCGCCTACCGCGAGGTGGCCGAGGCGGCCGGCATCATCTGAGACAGGCCCCCCAGCGAGGTCAGCTGAGCCGGCGGCGCTCCAACGACCACACCGCCACCACGGCGACGACGAGGGCGCCGAGGGCGGCGCAGCCGATGGCGCCGGCGAGGTTCAGTCGGCCGAGGCCGGCGAGCAGGGCGCCGACGCCGGTGATCAGGAGGCCGGCGATCCGGGTCCGTGCCACGACGCCCGGCAGGGCGCGGGCGAGCTCGAGGGCGTGCGCGACCCGCTGCGCGTCCAGGTCGACCAGGCGCGCGTGCGGGACTGGCCCCGCCTCCGCGCCCGCCTCCGCGCCGGTCTCCGCGTCGACCGCCGGAGCGGCATCGGTGAACGCGAGGTCGGCCGCGGCGAGCGCCGCCGCATTGCCGTCGTCGCGCGCGACCAGGGCAACGGTGTGCCCGCGGCCGCGCTGCTCCCGGACCAGCTCCTCCCGGTGGGCGGGGTCCTTGCCGAGGAGCCACTTGTCGATCCCGCAGGCCTGCGCCAGGTGCTCGGTGTCGAGGGCGGTGCCGTCGGAGAGCAGGATCGGCTGGATCCCCGCGGCCCGCAGCCGGGCGACCGCCAGCGCCGCGTCGGCGCGGACCTGGTCGGTCACCGTCAGGTAGCCGAAAGGGCGGTGATCGACCTCGACGCCGATGGTCTTCCCCAGGCCGTCGCGGGCCTCCATGCCCAGCCAGCCGGGGCTGCCCACCCGGACCGGATGGCGGTCCACCGCCCCGCTGATGCCGCGACCGGGGAAGGACTCGACCCCCGTGAGGCGTCCCGGACCGGCGAGGCGGGCGATCGCGCGCGCCACCGGATGGTCGTCGGCGGCATGCTCGAGCGCGGCCGCGAACCACCGCAGGTTGCGCTCGTTGCCGTCCTCGATGGGATCGATGTCGCTGACCACGAGCTCGCCGGTGGTGACCGTGCCCCAGCGGTCGAGGAGGACGGTGTCCACCCCCCGCGCCGCCTGCAGCGCGGCGAGGTCCCGGAACTCGACACCCTGCTGCCGCGAGCGCCGCAGGGCCAGCCACCCCGGCAGCGGCAGCAGGGCGACCATCGCCGGGATCAGGACGATGAGCACGATCACGAGGTTCACTGAACGCGTCCCGAGTATCGCTCGAAGTCGCTCTGATCACCCGCGACCCAGAGCGCGATGCTGGCCTTGAGGACAAGGGTCAGCTGGACGACGTACTCCGGGTCGTGCAGCGCCTCACCGAAGAGCTGGTTGATGCGGCGCCAGCGATAGCGCACGGTCTGCGGATGGACCCCCAGTCGTGCCGCGATCGCCGGGGCGCTGTCGCGGGTCTCCAGCCACACCAGCAGCGTCTCGGACAGGATCTCGCGGGAGTTGGGCGTCTCCTCCAGCAGGGGCTGGAGCAGCTCCTGCGCGAGCTGGCGACGCATGACGGGCTCGGCGTGGAGCCAGATCTCGGTGCGGTAGGCCCGGCAGTCGAGGACCGGACGAGCGGGGAGGATCCCCTTGCTCGCCAGCGCCAGCGCGCGTTGGGTCCAGCGGTAGGCCGCGGGCGCGTCGCGCGCCTCCACCGGCCAGCAGACCGCGAACCGCGCCGCGGGCAGCTGGCTCCTGACGGTGGCGATCGCATCCGTCATGACGTCCTCGCTCGTGATCAATGCGGCCCGCCCCGATGCGGTCCGGCACAGCACAGAGGAGGGAAGCACACTCGGGTCGAGGCGCGCACCCCCCGGCAGCTCGACGGCCGCCACGACCAGCAGCGGCGGGAGTGGCCAGAGCGCCACCTCGGCGTACGCCACGATGTCGTCGGGGTCCGCGCCGGCAAGCAGCCCGTCGACGAGCCGGCGCCGGGCGAGCCCGCTGTCCTGCTCGCGCGCGGCGCTGCCGGCGACGTGGCCCTGGCGCGCCTGGGCGAGCAGGTGGTCGACATAGACGTCGAGGGCGTCGCGAAGGTCCTCCAGCGCGTACGGCGAGACGCCCAGCCGGGCGGCCTCCACCCGGATCTCGGCCCAGTAGGTGCCGGCGGCGACCCGCACCGCACTGTCCAGGGAGGAGAGGTCCGCGCCGAGCCCGCCCTCGCGGAAGCCCATCTTGCGGAACAGGTCGTCGGAGGCCATCGAGGACACCGGCTCGCCCAACGCGCTGCCCAGGAAGTAGGCGGCCGCACTGTTGACGGCCGTAGAGACCAGCTGTTGTCGATGGTCGCTGTCGGCGAAGCCGGGAACCGTGGTCCGGATCTCCTCGGTGACCTGCTGGGCGATGCGTGGCAGTCGGCGGCGGACAGATGGAAGGACGAGCCGGGCTGTCTCCGAGGAGTCCATCTGCATCGCTGCATCCGGCACGGCACCCTCCCTCTGATCACCGCCTCCCCCTGGACGCTCAGTGTCACCGGTCACAGTCTCACTCCTGTCCTGATCGTTCCTCACGCGCGGCCGACGCGCTCCGGGCAGATGTCGTCAGTTGTCATCCAGGTGACAAATCGTCCGCGATCTCGACCAGGGACCCCGGTCCCGGGTGACCGTCGACGCGGTGCAGGGCCGCCACGAGGGCACGGGCCGACCCGCGCGTGAGCGCCAATCGGGGCTGCCGCGCCTCGGCCGGCTCGATGCTGACCCACTCCTCCGGTCCGCCGACCCGGCGGTGGAGCTGGACGACGAGGTCGAGGTGGCTCAGTGCGTCGGTCACGGGTACAGCATCCTCACCCGTGGCAACCACCGCCACGTCGATCGCCGCGCCGCGGTGCTCCCGGTCCTCCGGGTGGTCGTCCTCGTCGTGCTCCCGGAGGCACCACGGCGGGCACGGCTCATCGAGCCAGGTGGGGCGCGAGCTCTCCATGATCTGCCTCCGGAGTCCGAGCGGATGATGACGGTCTCTGGAGACTAGGAACCAGCCCCGACAGCTGCCGCCGTCGACCGGACGTTGTCCACAGGACGCCCCGACCACCAGATATCCACATACCAGTATGTACACCTGTGTCGGTGATTCGCTGCATGCTTGACCCCGTGTCCTCCTCGCCTGCCGACCATTCCTGGGACGCCTTCGTCCGCGAGCTCGGCGTCAACCTCCAACGCGCCCGCCACGAGTCCGGGCTGAGCCAGGAGCGTGTGGCGCAACGCGCCGGGATCGCCGCCAACACCTATCGCCAGTACGAGAAGGGCGAGTCGAAGCCCGGCTCGCCGGCGAACATGAGCATGCGCAACGCCCTGGCCCTGAGTCAGGCGCTGGGCGTGTCCCTCAGCTCGTTGCTCCCCGTCTGGGCGCCCGATCTGACCCAGGGCGGCTGAGCCCCGCCCCTCACAGGGGGTTGAGGGCCGTGATCACCCACGACCGACCGTCGAGCTCGGCCTCCACGCGCAGCTGAGCCGCCGACACCGAGGACTCCTCGTCCTCGGCACGGCTGCTGGACTGGTCGAGGAAGACCAGCAGGGTCGCCTTGGTCTCGGTGAGGTGCTGGACACCGGCGACCTGGACCTGCGTGCTCAGGGTGAGCTTCTGGTCGGGGGCACGCTCCTGGAGACTGGCGAAGAGGGTGTCGTACTCCTCGCGCGCCTGGCCGGAGAGCAGCTCGTCGGCGGCCGCCTTGGTGATGCCGGGCTGCGACCAGTCGTAGCTGAACACCTGGGCGAGCCCGCGGGACACCTCGGTCGTCACCTGACGCACCGCCGCGTCGTCGAGCTGGGCACGGTTGGCCAGGGCCGGGTCGTCACGCAGGGACTGCGCACGCAGGCCCAGCACCACCGCGACGCCGATCAGGACGACGGCGACGACCAGCGCGAGCGCCTGGGCGATCAAGGCGCGGTTCGCGGATCGCGTCATGACCGTCATGATGTCGCCACCGGGACCTGTCCGAGGTTCTCGAGCAGCCAGTCGCCGTCGACCAGGACGAGGTCGGCGCTGTAGCGGTTCCGCTTGACGGTCGGCTCCTGAGCGGGGTCCTTGTCGGCGACGGTGACCTCGACCGCCGCGATCATCGTCGCGGTGCGGTCGGTCAGCTCGGTGAGCGCGGCCTCCACGACGCGGCCGGTGGCGATCTTGCCCTGGTCGGCCAGGAGCTGCCGCTCGTCGGCGGCGATCGCGCTCAGCTGGTCGCGCAGCACACCCGTCGTGACCGAGCGCCAGGCCTCCAGGCCCGCCTCCACGTCGCGGTAGTCCATCGAGTTCATCGCCTCCACCGCGGCCGTGCCCTCGATGATGGCCAGGTCACGCAGCTCCGCCCGCGCCAGCGCGGGATCGTCGTCGGCCCTGCTCCAGGACAGGTACGCCACCACCACGGCGACGATGCTGGCGGCGAGCACGACCAGCGTCCAGCGCCCCAGGCGCAGGCGCCCCGACGTGGCCGCGGAGTCGTCCGCACCCAGCACGACGACCGACGGACGGCCGTCGAGCTCCGGCGCGGCGGCCGACTCGCCGGCAGCGTCCTCCGCGGGGTCCCCCGCAGAGTCGGCCACGGGATCCTCCGACGACTCGGTGCTCTCGTCCGGTCCGTCCGTCACGGCGTCCCTCCCATGAGATCCTCCAGGCTGCCGGTCATGTCCACGCCCACCGGCCGCTTGCCCTTCGGCACCGCACCCGGCCCGCGGACGTTGCCGCCCGCGGCGGGCGCCGTGCACCCGGCGTCGGTGTTGAACGGCTTGCCCGGACTGACGTCCAGGCCGGGGCGCAACTCGGTCGCACCATAGCCGGTGACACACGGCAGGGGGTTGAAGAAGGTGGGCGTGACGCCCATCCGCAGGCCCTTCGCGGTCATCACGGCATAGGTGATGCTGATCCCCTCGGGCAGCTTGATGAGCGTCTCCTTGACCCCCGCGGCGTTGGTGCCGAAGACCTGGGCGGTCGAGACCAGGTTGCCCATCAGGTCGCCGAGCGGCTCTCCGACGGTCTTGAAGAGAACCCCCAGCTCGCGCGCGGCGGCCGGGGTCTGCTCGATCAGCTGACGCCACGACTCGTTCTGCTCGGCGAGCGCGTGAGCCAGCAGCGACATGTCCTTGCTGAAGCTCTGGAAGCTCTCGGCCGCGGCCTCCTGGGTGGCCAGGACCGTGCCGGAGCTGCGGATCAGGCTGGCCGAGACCAGGAAGTGCTTGTCCGCGCTGCGGGCGAACTCGGAGGAGGTCTCGACCAGGCGGGCCATGTGCTGCCCGTTGCCGCGGGAGAGGTCGTAGGTCTCGTCGATGACCGTGGTGAGCGCGTCGGAGGGCACGGACGCCACGAAGTCCCGGCCGCTGCGCAGCAGCCCGTCGAGCGACGGCGGCAGCCCGTTGGCGCCCACCGTGAGCCGGTCGCCCTCGCCCAGCTTGTCGCCGCCCAGGGGGCCGCCGCGCAGGTCGAGGTACTGCTCGCCGATCGCGGAGCGGTTGACGACCCGCGCCTCGACGTCGGCCGGCATGTCGGGCGAGCCCGGCTTGATCCGGACGACGGCGCGCGCACCGTCGTCGGTGGCGACCAGGCTCTCCACCCGGCCGACCGGGACGCCGCGGTAGGTGACCTCGCTGTTGTCGAACAGGCCGCCGGCCTCGGACAGCTCCACGGTGATCCGGTAGCCGCCGACGTAGCGGTCCAGCCCGACGTACTGCGCCGCGAGGAAGGTGGTGGTCACCATCGCGAGCGCCATGAAGACGAACAGCTTGGCCTTGGCGGTGATGTTGAGCATCAGTCCTCCGTAGTGGTCGGAGTGGACGACGGAGCGCCGGTCGGACCGGACGGGCTCGGTGTGCCGGTCGGCTTCGGCACCTGCAGGGTCGGCGCCGGGATGCCCGGGATCGGCGAGTCCGTCGGCGGCAGGAGCGACGGCGAGGGCGAGGCCCCGGACGTCGGGGACGACGACGGCGTGCCCGAGGGCGACTCCGTGGCCGCGGGCGTCCCCTCGGTCGCGGGCGGCGTCGATGCCGAGGAGGAGTGCCGCTGTGCCTGCGCCGGCCCCCCGGACGCGATGCCGGTGAGGTCGAAGCCGGGCTGGGACCACGGGCAGCCCATCGCGGCGCAGCCGGGCGGCAGCGAGCTGTAGTTGGTCGTCACGAAGGCGTTGAGGTAGTCGCCCTTGATGGTGCCGAGCACGGCATCGGGGAACGGGTAGGTCAGCAGGATCTGCAGCGACTCGGGCAGCGCGTCACCGGCGGCGGCGAGGTTCTTCAGGATCGGCTCGAGCAGCCGGAAGTCCTCGATCATGTCCTCCTTCGAGGCGTCGAGGGTCCGCATCGTGACCGTGCTGAGCTGGTCGAGCGAGGTGAGCATGGCCACCAGCTGGGGTCGCTGCTCGGCGAGGACCTTCATGCCGGGGCTGAGCCCCTCCAGCGCCGTGGCGATCTTGTCCTTGTCGTCGTCGAGCGTCGCGGACAGGTCGGCGAGCGAGTCGAGGGCGGAGGCGATCGCGTCCTTGCGGGCGTCGAGGCTCTCCACGAAGACCCGTGTGGTGCGCAGGAAGTCGCGGATCTGCTCGGGCCGTCCCTCGGCGACCTTCTGCAGCTCGCGGGAGATCTCCTGGAACTTCCCGACCGCGCCGCCGTTGAGCACGGTCGACACGGCGCCGAGGACCTGCTCGACCTCGGCCACCTGGCTGGTCGCGGCGAGCCCGATGTGGGAGCCCGTACGCAGCTCTCCCCCGCCGGCCGGGGTGGACGGGCGCACCAGGGCGATGTACTTCTCGCCCAGCAGCGAGGACTGCTGCAGCCGGGCGCCGGTGTTCTCGGGCAGGTCGAGGTCGTTGCGGACCACCAGCGTGACGCGGGCACTGAGCCCGTCGGGGTTGAGCTCGATGTCCGAGACCCGGCCGACGGCGATGTTGGAGACCTTGACGCTGCTCTGCGGCACGAGGTCGACCACGTCGGTGAAGTCGACGGTGATCGTCATCGGGTCGTTGCCGACATCGGCGCCACCGGGCAGAGGCACGTCGTAGATGCCGCCGCCCAGGCCGCAGCCGGAGAGGACGAACGCCAGGGCTCCGGTCACCGCGGCCCAGCGACGGGCGCTGCGCGGCGGGCGGGTCGTGGGTCGGGTGCTCATCGTCGGCTCCTTCCGGCGCCCTCGAACATCGTCGGCGGCGCGTTCTCGGAGGTCCGCGCGGTGAGCGCGTCGGCCCAGATCGTGGCCTCGTTGAGGTTGCCGCGGCCGACGAGCACGTTGTGCTCCGGGTCGTAGAGGTCGAGCAGGTTCTGCATCAGCAGGGGCGCCAGCCGCACCATCTCCTCCAGGGAGTCGCGCTGCTTGCGCAGGACCTTGGTGGTGGGCACCAGGTTGTCGACGCTGGCCTTCAGCTTGCCTCGGTTCTGGCGGATGAAGTCGTCGAGGACCTGCATCGCCTCCCCGAGGTTCTTCGCCGCGGCGCCCATGTCGTCACGGTCCTCGGCGAGGTAGCCGGCCACGTCAGCGAACTGCTTGTTGACCTCGCCGACGGCGGCGTCGTTCTCGAGCAGCATCGCGCTGAGCTTCTCGAAGTTGCTGATGGTGGCGAAGAAGTCGTCGTCGAGGCCGGACAGCGTGGCGCTGGCCTCGCCGAACTCCCGGAACATGGTGTTGAGGCCCTCGCCCTCGCCCTCCAGGTTGGCCGCCGCGACCTCGAGCAGGTCACTCAGCGCGCCGTCGCGGTTGGCACCGTCGGGGCCGAGGGCGTCGGACACGCTCTGGAGGCCCTCGTACAGGTCGTCGACCTCGACGGGGACCGCGGTCCGGTCCATGCTGAGCTCGGCGCCGGAGCGGAGCTTGGTGGTGCCCTCCCCCGCGACCCAGGGCGTGGTGAGCTGGACGAACCGGTCGCTGACCAGCGTCGGCGCGATGATGACCGCCGCCGTGTCGGCGGCGACCTCGCGGCCGGGGTCGAGCTCCATGGCGACCCGGACGCTCTCGCCGTCCGGCTCGACCGCCGTCACCCGTCCGACCGGTACGCCGAGCACCTGCACGTCGGAGCCCGGGTAGAGGCCGACCGTGGACTCGAACATCGCGCTGAACCGCACCGGCTCGTCGCGCAGCAGCGCACGGAGGCCGAAGCCGCCGGCGACGAGGAGCAGGACCACGAGGCCGATCACGAGTCGGCGTTGGCGCAGGGAGCTCATCGGGCACCTCCGGGGTGGCAGTTGCGGACGACGTCGTTCTCGAGGATCGGGTTGAGGTCGTCGTCGAAGAGGCCGCACAGGTAGGAGTCGGCCCAGGGACCGTTGCCCGTGGCGGAGGCCAGCACGCGGTAGTAGGGACCGAGCTGGCGCAGCGCCTTGTCGAGGTTGTCCTGGTTGCGCTCGAGGATGGCGGAGACCTTGTCGAGCTTGGCCAGGGCCGGCGCCAGGGTCTTCTGGTTGTCCTGTACGAAGCCACGCACCTGGGTGCCGAGGTTGGCGGTGCCGACCAGCATCGCGTTCACCGCGTCGCGGCGCTGCTGGAGCTCGCCGAGCAGGTCGGAGCCGTCGTTGATCAGGGCCGCGATCTGCTCGTTGCGGCCCGCGAGGGTGCCGCTCACCTTGCTCGTCGCCTTCAGCAGCTCGGCCAGGTCCTCGTCACGGGTGGAGATGGTTCGGGAGAGCGCGGTCAGGCCGTCGACCATCTGCCGGACCGACTCGGGCGTGCCGCGGAAGGTGTCGGAGATCGCCCGGAAGCTCTGCTCGAGCTGATCGGTGTCGATCTCGCTGGCGGCGGTGCTCAGGTCGGAGAAGGCCGCGTTGACGTCGTACGGCACGGAGGTGCGCTCCAGCGGGATCGCGCCCTTCAGCTCACCGGAGCCGAGCGGGTCGATGGCGAGGAACTTCTGCCCGAGCATGGTCTTGACCTTGACCGCGGCGGTCGTCTTGTCGGGGAGGTCGACGCCCTTGGCCCGGAAGCGGACCACGACGTCGCGACCGCGCAGGTCGACGTCGGTGACCTCGCCGACCCGGACGCCGGCCACGCGGACCTCGTCGCCGGGGCTGAGCCCGCCGGCCTCGGCGAAGACGGCCTCGTGCTCGGGGCCGCCGCCGACGACCGGCAGGGACGACAGGTTGATGGCGGCCATGAAGGAGACACCGAGCACGACCATCCCGACCAGGGCGATCACGACCAGGTTGCGCTCGGCGAACGAGCGGCGGAAGCGGGTCATCAGTGGCACCTCTCCGCGACCGGCAGGGCGCCGAGGTCGCCCATATATCCCTGGGGCATGGGGATCCGTCCCTCCATCGAGCACAGATAGGTGTTGAGCCACGATCCGTAGCTGCTCAGGCGGCCGATCCGGTCCAGCTTGACGGGCAGCAGCTCGAGGAAGGACTCGACCTCGTCGCTGTGCTCGTCGAGGTTCTGCGAGAGCTTGCCCAGGTGCTTGATCGACTGGCGGACGGCCGGTCGGGTCTGGCCCAGCAGGTCGGCCACGCTGGTGGTCAGGTCTCCCATGCCGCTGATCGCGCCGCCGATGGCGGCCCGGTCCTCGGCGAGGCCGGAGACCAGCTGCTGCATGGTGAGCAGCGTGGTGTCGAGCTGGCCGGAGCGCTCGTTGACGGTGGTGAGCACGCTGCTCAGGCTGGTGATCAGGTCCCCGATCACCTGGTCCTTCTCGGCCAGGGTCGTGGTGAGCGACGCGGTGCTCTTCAGCAGTCCCTCGACGGTGGCGCCCTCACCCTGGAAGACCGCGATGATCTGCTCGCTGAGGCGGTTCACGTCGTCGGGGTCCAGCATCCGCAGCAGCGGCTGGAAGCCGTTGAACAGCAGGGTCAGGTCCAGCGCCGGCCGGGTCTGGTCGACGCCGAAGGTGTGCCCGGGCTTGATGGTGGCACCCGTGGCGGCGGTCGTGTTGCTCACCGCGGTGGCGTCGGTGCCGGTCTGCCCGACCGTCGGGCTGCTGGTCACGCCGGACGGCTGGACGAGCGCCAGGTAGCGCTGCCCGACCAGGTTGCGGAAGCGGATCTGGACGATCGTGCTCTCCGGCAGGCGCACGCCCTTGCGGACCGTGAACCTCACCTTGGCCAGCCGGCCGTCGGTGATCTTCACGTCTCGGACGCTGCCGACCTTGACGCCGGCCATCCGGACGTCGTCGCCGCGGCTGACGCTGGTCGCGTCGGTGATGACGGCCGCGTAGTCCTGGGCGTCGCCACCGGAGTCGTTGCGGATCGTGAGGGCCAGCACCATGGTGGCCAGCACGGTGACCACGGTGAACACCAGGGCCTTCACCGCCGTCCAGCGCAGGTGGTGGCGGTCGGACGCGCCGCTCATCGCAGCACCACCTTCGTGTTCCGCAGGGTCGGTCCCAGGAGCAGGCTGCTCCACGTCGGGTACTCGCCGGGGGCCATGCCCTGGGTGGGCGCGACCAGCTCGGCGATCAGCTGGTTCTCACCGGGCGAGTTGGCGTCGCCCAGCCCGGTCATGGCGTACTCGTAGGACTGCACGCTGCTGCCCGGCGGCGGGGCGATGGCGGGCGGCTCACCCGAGTCACCCGTATCTGCCGAGTCATCGGTGTCGGGCGTCCCGGTGGCGGGCCAGCCGGTGTCGGCGCCCTCGGCCGGGTCCGTCGTACCGGGCAACGTGGCCCGGGGAGCCGGCTGGGTGCCGACCTGTCCGGTGACGTACGGGCACCGGGGCTTCGGGTTTCCCTTGGTGTAGGTGAGCTTGTCGCGGCCGGCGAGGTACTTGCTCCGCGTCGGCACCACCTGGAGCACCGCGTGCAGGCCGGGCTCGCCCCGGCCCTTGCCGAGCGTCTGCTCCATCTTGGGGATGAAGTCGCGCACCGCGCGGAGCAGGCACGGGAACTGTGACGCATAGGGCGACGTGGCCCGCAGCGCCCGGCGGCTCTCCTTGGAGAGCACCGTGATCGTGTTGTGGTTGCTCGCCACCCAGCCGCGGGTGGTGTCGGCGGAGCCGATGACGCTGGCGTAGACGTCGCGCAGCTGGGTCTGCTCGTCGACCAGCAGCTGCGTGCTGGTGGTCATCGTGGCGAGGGCGTCGACCAGGTCGGGCGCGGCGACGTTCCACTCCTCGGCGACCCGGCCGAGTCGGACGAGGTCGTCGGCCATCTGCGGCACGAGCGGCTCGAGCTTGGTCAGGTAGCGCTGCCAGATCGACAGCGCGTCGCCGATCTCCTCGCCGTTGCCGCGCAGCATCTCGGCGAACTCGCCCATCATCGCGGCGAGCTTGTCGGGCTGGATCGCCTTCATCACCGGCAGCAGCTCGTCGAGGACCTGCTGCAGCTCGGCCGCCTCGGCCGACGCATCCTGCCGGATCACGTCGCCACCGCGCAGCCGGCTGCCGCTCGGCGTGCCCGGCTCGACCAGCGCGACGTACCGCTCGCCGAAGAGGGTCTTGGGCAGCAGCCGGGCCACGACGTTGTCGGGCAGGAGCTCGAGCACGTCGGGGTTGAGGGCCAGGGACAGCGCGGCGCCCTCCTCGGTGGCCCGGATCTTCTCCACCCGGCCGATGGGCACCCCGTTGAGCTTCACGTCGGAGCCGGTCTGCATGGCGTTGCCGACCACGTCGGTGCGCAGCGTGACGGTCTCGCTCGGCACGAGCACCCGGTGGTAGGCGAGATAGGCCACGGTCAGCAGCACGACGGCGAGGCCGACGGCGCACAGACCCACGATCACGTCGCGGATCCGACCCGGATTGGTCGTGCTCATCCCGCGATCCTCACCGTCGTGGTGGCGCCCCACAGCGCCATGGACAGGATCAGGTCGAGCAGCGCCACCGCGACGAGGCTGCGGCGCACGGCACGGCCCACCGCGACGCCGACACCGGCGGGACCGCCAGAGGCGGAGAAGCCCATCCGGCAGTGCACCAGGATGATCATCACGGCGAAGACGAGCACCTTGACGAAGGACAGCAGGATGTCGATCGGTGGCAGGAAGAGCTCGAAGTAGTGGTCATAGGTGCCGGCGGATTGGCCGTAGACATAGACGGTGACCAACCGCGATCCGGCGTACGACGTGAGCAGGCCGATCACGTAGAGCGGGATGATCGCGACGAAGCCGGCGATGACCCGGGTCGTGACGAGGAACTGCACGCTGGAGACGGCCATCGCGGTGAGCGCGTCGACCTCCTCGTTGATCCGCATCGCACCGAGCTGGGCCGTGAAGCCGGAGCCGACGGTCGCCGAGAGCGCGAGCGCCGCGACCATCGGGGCGACCTCGCGGGTGTTGAAGTAGGCGGAGATGAAGCCGGTGAGGGTCGCGGTGCCGATCTGGTCGAGGGCGGCGTACCCCTGCATGCCGACGACGAGGCCGACCGAGAGCGTCAGCCCGAGCATCACGCCGACGGTGCCGCCGATCACGGCCAGGGCACCGGAGCCGAAGCTGACCTCGGCCAGGAGGCGCATCACCTCACGGGGGTAGTGGCGGATCGTGGCGGGGATGTGGCGCATCACCTCGCCGTAGAAGCGCATGTCGGCGCCGATCTGGGCCAGCTTGTCGACCGGTCGCATCGCGACCCGTCGGGGCGGCGAGAACCGGGGCTGCGGAGTGGTGGCAGCCATGTCAGGCCCCCTTCATGGGCACCAGCGTCAGGTAGAGCGCGGTGAGGACGGAGTTGACGAAGAAGAGCAGCAGGAAGGTGACGACCACCGACTGGTTCACCGAGTCGCCGACGCCCTTGGGGCCGGGCGCGGTGTTGAGCCCGCGATAGCAGGCCACGACGGCGGCGATGAACCCGAAGATCACGGCCTTGATCTCGCCGACCCACAGGTCGGAGATCTGGGCCAGGGCCGTGAAGCTCGACAGGTAGGCGCCGGGCGTCCCGCCCTGGAGCATGACGTTGAAGAAGTAGCCGCCGAGCACGCCGACCACCGAGACCAGGCCGTTGAGCAGGACCGCCGCCCCGACACAGGCCAGCACCCGGGGCACCACGAGCCGGTGGACGGGGTTGAGACCCATCACCCGCATCGCGGCGATCTCGTCGCGGATGGTCCGTGACCCGAGCTCCGCGCAGATCGCGGCACCTCCGGCGCCGGCGATCACCAGCGTGGTGACCATCGGCGCGGCCTGTTGGACGATGGCGAGCACGCTGGCCGCGCCGGTGAAGGACTGCGCCCCGAGCTGGGTGGTCAGCGTGCCCAGCTGGAGCGCGATCACCGCGCCCAGCGGGATCGAGATCAGGATCGCGGGGACCCAGGAGACGCTGACCACGAACCAGAACTGCTCAAGCGTCTCACTCGCCCGGAAGGGGCGCCTGAAGAGGGCCCGCATCGTGTCCAACGCGAGTGCGAAGAGGCTTCCGGTGGCGTTCAGCGAGCGGACGGGGAGGCTGGGACGAGCGACGGAACGCGCCTGGTCAGACTCCTCGTCGTCGGCGACGTACAGAGGCGCGCCGCCGGAGGCCACGCGCGCCCGGTGCCGCTCGGAGCTGGGCCGGGCCGCTCCCGAGCGGGGAGCGAGCTGCCGGGGCACGACCTCGATGGCGCGGGCCCCGCTGGGGATCATCCCGCCGCCGGGGTAGCCACTGCCGACGAGGTCGTACGGCTCGGAGCGCCGGTGGTCGGTCTCCTCGCTCATGCCGATCGGGCCGTCG
Organism: Nocardioides carbamazepini; assembly: GCF_024614185.1. Lineage (GTDB taxonomy): Bacteria > Actinomycetota > Actinomycetes > Propionibacteriales > Nocardioidaceae > Nocardioides > Nocardioides carbamazepini. Next base: position 521,894 of record NZ_JAHTLF010000025.1, on the reverse strand, counting down.
GGGTCGCCGCTCATGAACTGCGACACGACCGGGTGGTCGGTGATCAGGAAGGACTCGCGCGGGCCGAACATCACGAGCTCGCGGCGGTAGAGCATGCCGATGTTGTCGGGCAGCGTGCGCGCCAGCTCGATGTTGTGGGTGACGACCAGCATGGTGGCGTCGGTGGCGGCATTGACCTCGATCAGCAGCTGGGCGAGGTTGGAGGTGCGCACCGGGTCGAGGCCGGAGTCCGGCTCGTCGATGAGGATGATCTCCGGGTCGGTGACCAGGGAGCGGGCCAGGCCGGCCCGCTTCTTCATGCCACCCGAGATCTCCCCCGGCAGCTTGTGCTCCTGACCCACCAGCCCGACCATGTCGAGCTTCTCCATGACCACGTCGCGCACCTGCGGCTCCTTGAGCTTGGTGTGCTCACGCAGCGGGAAGGCGACGTTGTCGTAGACGTTCATCGAGCCGAAGAGCGCGCCGTCCTGGAACAGGATGCCGAACTTCTTGCGCAGCTCGAGCTTGTGCGACTCCGGCACCGACACCATGTCGACGCCGTCGACCAGCACCTGCCCCTCCTCGGGCTGCACCAGCCCGATGAGCGACTTGAGGAAGACCGACTTGCCGGTGCCCGAGGGCCCCATCATCGCCGTGATCTCGCCGGGCGGCAGGGTCAGCGTGACGTCGTGCCAGATGTTCTGTCGGCCGTACGTCTTGCTGAGCCCGGTCACTTCGATCGATCCGCCCACGGGGTCCTCCTGGGTTTCTGTGCGGTTTTCGTACGTGCTGGATACGCGTGCTGGTCAGTGGGGCTGCCGTGACCGAGGGGCGGCCCCCAGCAGCGTAGGTGTGCGCCCAGTCACACGGGCGCGATTGCGTACGACCGCGCGTGCAAGTGACGCGCCTTGTCAGTGGAGTGACAACAAACGGTGTCGTGACGGGACCGCGCGGGAGCGGCTCACTGCACGCCGCGCACCTTCAGCAGCCCGCGGGCAGGCGATCTTCATAGCCGACACCGTGCCCTACCGCCCACTCCCCCGCGACGACCTGCGATCACCCCACCCGAGTATGGGCCGACAGTTGTGAGGTGCGTGACAAGACGGCGCGCGTACCGGCGGAGGAGCCCGGCGATGACGATGACCGAGAGGTACCGGCGCTTCGACGCCGGCGACCGTCGCAAGGGTCCCGGCACGCGGTAGGCGGCGCCTACGGCCGGGAGTTCGAAGTCATGACGAGAGCGCGACGGGGGCGTCGTGCTCGGAGCCGCGCATGACGGCGGAGACTGCCGCCGCGGCAAGAATCAGTGCGCGACAACCTCGCCGGCGCTGGCGGCAGTCACCGCTCGGCGGAGCCAGGTGTCGAGGAGATCGAGGTCAGTCGCCGACGCGATCTGCTCGCGCACATCGTCGGGGACCTCGATCCCCCGCGCAGCGAGCACCGAGAGGACGGCACCGACCTTCCCACGCGCCTCACCGCGTGCTTCCAGGACGTCCGCAGTGCTCATGGCGACCTCCATTGCCTGTTGTCCGACCGTCTCAGCAAAGCCAACGATACTCTCGAGCGGATGATCGGTGGTCGCCCACACGTAGGTGAACCACGCGTGCAGGAAGCCGCGCCCGCCCGGCTCATCGAGAGCCCGCCGGACGTCCTCGCGCCACCCGGCCAACCGAGCGACGGCGTCCTCGGACGCAGGCAGCCGGAACGCGACGAACGCCAGACGCGCCTGGTCGGTCAGCGGACGCTGCCGCAACGCCTGGTCATCGACCATGGCCAGATCGTCGAGCAGATAGCGCCATGATGGAACCAGCCCATCCGCGCTCCCGTCGCTCGCACTGCTGCGGTCGATGAGCTCGCCCAGGTCGGTGGCAGCGTTCCAACGACGGCGACCGGAGTGGACGACCACCGGGACGATCAACGGCAGCAGCCCACTCCCCGGGTGCGCCTTGACATGCCGCTCCCAGATCCGGACCTGGTAGGCCGCCATCCGCAACGCCATCAACCGGTCTGGAGCGGACTGGTGCTCGACCAGCACATACAGATAGGCCTCACGCCCGTCGAGCGGGACACGGAACAGCACATCGGCATGACGCTGACGCAAGTCATCGTCGACGAAGCTGCCCGGCACCCGCTCGAGGCCATCGAGGTCCATCCGGTCCAGCACCGCCGGCGCCAGCAGCGACCGCAACTCCGAAGCGGCGTTCACGGCGTTGTCGAAGACAAGCCGGAACAGCGAGTCGTGAGGCTGACCCCGACTCTCGTCTTCGGCACTGGGCATGCGCCGAGTCTGCCCATGAGTTCCGGCACCTCCCGATCACTCTCCACAGGCAGGCGCCCACCGCCATCCGACCCGCACTCCAGGAGACCGAAGGCCCGAAGGAAGAGGTGCTCATGGCCGAGCCGACGGTGCTCCGAAGCGGGGACGGACTGCTGGAGGCCGTTGCCGGGCCCGAAATCCGGTGTTCGCCGCGGGAACGGCGGTCAGTCAGCGCTGGCGAGTCTGCCGTGTGCCGTGCGCCGGGTCAGGCGCTCGACTCCAACCGTTCGTGGAACAGGTCGAAGTCGCTCTGGTCACCGGCCTTCCACAACGGGAGGCTGGACTTGAGCGCGAGGGTCATCTGGACGATGAACTCGGGGTCGCGCAAGGACTCCCCGAACAGCTGATTGATCCGCTTCCACCTGTAGCGCACGGTCTGTGGATGCACGTCGAGCCGAGCCGCGATCGCGGGTGCGCTGTCCCGGGTCTCGGCCCAGATCAGGAGGGTCTCGGACAGGATCCATCGTGAGTTGGGCGCCTCGGCGAGGAGCGGACGCAACAGCTCTTGGCACAGGTGCTGGCGCATGGACGGCTCGGCGTGCAGCCACAGCTGGGTGGCGTGCTCGGCGCAGTTGACGACCTGTGTCGGCACGATGATGCCGCGCTGGACGAGGTCGAGGGCACGTTGGCACCAGCGCAGCGCCGATCCCGACTCTCCAGGGGGTACGGGCCAGCTCACCGCGATCCGCAGGCCGGGGCCGGAGGAGCTGATCTGCGCGACGAGCTCGTCCCGCTCCTCGGGTGGGCACAAGACGAGCATGCGCCGGGGCTCGACATGGATGAGCATGGTCGGCGATTCGAGCACAGTGGGGGGCTCCCCGAAGTAGCTGACCGCCAGCGCCACCACGGTCTCGGGGATGGACCATCCCGCGGCCTCGGCCAGCGCCCGCAGGTCCTGGTGGTCGATTCCCAGCCTGACCCCTGGACCGGGCCGGGACACCGGGTCGGCCAGGAACCGTTCGAACAACCGGTCACGGGCGGCGTCGTGACCGACCTTCCCCACCCGATGTGCCAGCTCGAAGCCCGCGACGAGTTGGTCACGCAGGTGCTCGAGATAGTCGAAGACGGCACCGGCCAGATCTCGCAGATCCGTGCCGGACAGGTCGTGACCGACGGCGAACTCCGCGAGATAGCGCCAGGACCATCGGGTCGCTGCCCGCAGTGCGGCCTCGAGCGCCTCCAGGCTGCGCCCTCGCTGGGCCTGCGTGTAGCCGAGACGACGGAACATCTCGTCGACGTGACGCTCCTGCCCGGGCAGCTGCTCGGCATCGTCGAGGAAGTGCCGCGCCGCCGTACGAGCGGCGAGGACGAGGACCTGGCTACGTGGCGCGCCGGCGGGCCCGGCGAGCTCGGGCACGGAGTCCTGGATCTGGCGGACGATCTGCTCGGCCATGGTCTCCATCTGAGGGCGCAGGATCTGGACGACCCGGGACAGCGCATCTCGAGGCGACTCCTCCGATGACTCCAGGGACGGCATCGGCGTCTCCGTCATGTCGGACTCCCTCCGGCTCACAGGCACCACTGGTCCCGCGTCCGCGAGGACCAACCCCCCGATGTGTCCGCCATCACAGCGTAGGTCTCTTCGGTGCCGACGGAAGCGATAGCGCGTTTTTGGATGGCAGAATGTGCGTCCGTTAGACGCGATAGCGCAGCGTGCCGAGAGCGAGGGTCGCAGTGGTCCGGTCTTCGGCGTACTGTCCCGCATCGCTCAGAGGACTGGTGGCCGGTCGGCCCGGCACTTCGTCTACCGGGCCGGCCGACCGAGGATTGCCAGGATCCGCTGGCTCTCAGTGATCAGGAGTCATTGCGCACCCGGTTCAGGGCCGGAAGTTGATCGCATCGTCTGGGTTGCTTCCGGGAGTGATGTCGAAGGCGACGTTCAGCGAGATCGACGCGCCGTTGACGAACGCGCAGATGCCCGTGGCGTTGGAGACGCTGAATCCGGACCCGCTGATCGTGAGCTGCTGGGTGACCTCGTTGTAGGTCGCGTCCGTCTCGCCGCCGACGTCCATCTGGCACAGGGCGCCGCCGTTAGCACGCAGGCACGGGTTGCCCGAGGCATCGTTGGCGTTCACCTTGCCGGTGATGGCGGTGTCGGTCAGCCCGGCGGCCGAGGCCTGAGTGGTCGGGTCGACCCGGACCTTGAGCGAGCAACCGGCCTTCAGCACGACGTTGATCGTCGTGCCGGCCGGACCGGCGCAGTTGTTGATGTTGGCGGCGGTGAGCGTCAGATACGGGCTCGGCACACCGGCGATGTTGGTGTGAACCTGGCCGGACCCGTTCGCGCTGGCACACGGGTAGGTGCTGCCGAGGTACGTCGCCGAAACCGTGCCCGGCCCCTTGTCGACAACAGTCACGGGATAGTTGCCCGACGCATAAGGCGGGCCGTTCTGGAGCACGACCGATGACACGGCCGCCTGGGCCGGCGCAGCGATCATCGCTGCCACGGCCGACGCGGCCACGACCGCGAAGAGCCTGAGGCCCAGCTTGGAAATCTGACGGGACATGGGTCCGATCCTTCCGATGGACGCCGGCACCGAGTGCACCGAGCTTTCCGGACAGTGACCCGCGCTCGCACTTCTCCCCGCAAGGGGTCCGGTCACCCAAGCACACTGACAACACCGGAATCGCTCACCCACATCACAAGAACCGGCTCCGCAACGACGACCGTCAACTGCGCTCGCCCTCATGCGTGCCCGAATGACATCTGCCCGGACCGCGAGCGGTCCGGGGCAGATGCGATGACAGACGACGTCGAGCCTGCCGAGACCCCGAGGTCTCGGCAGACTCGACGTGATGGTCAGGTCAGACCTTGAACTTCACCACGATGGTCGAGGGAAGCGCGGTAGAGCTGCCCGGGTAAGACCAGGTGGCGGTGTACTTGCCCCGCTTGAGGCCCTTGATCACGATCTGGACGGTGCCGTTGGCGCCCACGGTCGCCGTCGCGTTCTTGGTGACCGTCTTGGTCTTGCCCTTCTTGTTCTTCACCTTGCCCTCGACGGCGAGGGTGAGCGTGCCCGCCGGCGTGACACCGGGCGTGGCGAGGGTGGCGGCGAAGGTGGTCTTCTTGGCCTTCTTCGCGGCGGCCTTCTTGCCCTTGTACTTGCTCACGGGCTTGTCGGCGGTGAGCTTGCTGGCGACCTTGACGACGGGCGCCGCGGTGACCGGACCGAGCGCGTTGGAGGTGGTGACCACGGTCTCGCCGCCGCGCTCGGCGGTGGCCTCGTAGCTGATCGTCGCGCCCTCGAGGCTCTTGTCGAGGGTCAGGGTGTCGCTGGTCGCACCGGCGACCTCGGTCGTGGTGCCACCCGTCGTCTTGAGCCACTGGCCAGTGACCTCGCCGTCGGGGTCGAGAGTGAACTCCGCAGGCGTGGTGACCTTCACCTGCTGCCCGGTCACCGGCGAGCCGGCGATGATGGGAGCGGCGGCCGCGCGGAAGTCGGTCACGATGACAGCGGCGTGATCCTTGCCGACGCTGACGGCCGCGACCTGCTCGCCGTCGTTGATGCCGTCCACAGCACCGACATTGCCCAGATCGGCGTGGGGCCCCCACGCGTATACCTGGCCGTCCTCCGTGACGGCGATGACATTGTTGCCGTTGGCGATCCCGAGGGAGATGACGTTCTTGCCGTCCGGCTTCGCCGGCACGGCCGGGATGGGCTCAGCCGGATTGAGGACCGTGCCCCACAGCCGGATCGAGCCGTCGTCGAGGATGGCCCCGAGGGTGTAGGCACCGCTGGCGAGCTGGGTGACGTGACCCTGGATGTCACCGGGCGGGGTGTTGCCGGGCATCAAGTCGGTCCCGAAGGCGATGACATTGCCATCGGCGTCGAGCGCGGCGCCGGCGTTGCCCGCCACCACGTCAACCAGGCCGGTCAGGTCATCGGGCGGAGCCAGGAACGGAGCGGTGCCCCAGTGCTCCAGGGTCCCGTCGGTCGTCACCGCGAAGGCGGTGCCCATGGTGTCCACCGCCACGGCCCGGGCCAGTAGACCGTTCGGCTCGTTGGAGATTCCAGCGCTGTTTCCCCACGCCTCGACCTCGCCGCCCTCGCGCAGGACGATGCCGTTGCCCTCCTTCAGTTCGACCGCAGCGACGTCGGTCAGGCCGGTGGGCGCGCCTGCCTTCACTCCGTCCGCTCCGGAACCCCAGACCACCAGCTCACCGTCGTCGGTGACCGCACCGGTCACCGGGTTGTTGCTGGCCGAAACACTCACGATCCGCTTCCCAGCAAGCTCTGCGGGCAACGTGGTGGCAACAGCAGAACTCGCCGCTCCCCAACTCACCAGATGACCGCTCTGATTGGCGGGGATCGGCTGGCTGGCAAGCGCCGGGCCAACTGCCGCGCCAGCCAAGGCGAAGGTCACGGCGCCAACGGTCGTGGCGGTCAGCAGGGTACGGATTCTCAAGGGATGCTCCATCTCTGGTCTTCGACAAATGTCGACACCCACACACAGCGACCGACTCATTACCACGCGTGGGAGCGACTCATTACCATGGGTGGCCGGTCGGCCCGGTACTTCGTCTACCGGGCCGACCGGCCGGGGGGGGGTTCCCCGAGATCAGATGACCCTCAGCAATCGAGGATCAACGTGCGCGCGATCACGGAATGAAGTTGATCTTGTCGCCCACCGTGCTGCCGGGGGTGACCTTGAAGAGCACGTTGAGCGTGATCGCGGCGCCGTTGACGAACGCGCACAGACCGGTGGCGTTCGAGATGCTCAGGCCAGGACCGCTGACCCGAAGCTGCTGGGTGGCCTCGAGGAAGTCCCCACCCGTCACGCCGCCGACGTCCATCTGGCAGAGAGCGCCGCCGTCGGCAACCAGGCACGGGGCACCGGTGACCGGGTGGTTGGTGTTCAGCTGACCGAGAACGGTGTCAATGAGCAGGTCGTCAACCGTCGGGAGCGGGCTGGGCTTGTTGGCGTAGACCCTCAGCGAGCAGCCAGCGGTCGACTTCAGCCGCACATTGATGGTCGTACCGGCAGGCCCAGCGCAACCGTTGATGTTGACAGTCGTGAGCGTGAGGTACGGGTCCGGCACGGAGGTCGTGCTGGAGTGGAACGTGCCGCTCGCGCTCGCGCTCGCACAGGCGTAGGTCGTGCCGAGGAACGTGGCCGAGACCGAGCCAGCGCCCTTGTCAACAAGGGTCACCGGCTTGTCGCCCGAGGCATAGGCGACGCCGGCCGCGTTCTGGAGAACGACTGCGCGCATGGGGCCCGAGGCGGCCTGGGCCGGGGCTGCGATCATCGCTGCCACGGCCAGCGCGGCCACGACCGCGAGGAGCCTGAGGCCCAGCTTGGAAATATGACGGAACATGGGTCCGATCCTTTCGATTTGACACCCGGCACCGGATGCGCCGGGCTGCACCGCATAGTGATCCCGATCACGCGTCGGTCCGCAAGGTCCCGGGCCGTCCATATGCCCAAGCATCACCGGAATTGCTCACGCGGATCACAAGAACCGAATCCCCGAAGCGCCCGATGCACGTCCTTGTCATCCCTGTCACAACATCGCCCTGCGCAGCGGACCAAGACACCGGAACAGGTTGAGTCGAACCGACTCGTCCGGCACAGTCCCGACCATGAGACGTGACGCAGAGATCGTGGGTGGACGGAGCATGCGGAGATCATCGGGGAGGGCGGCCATAGCGGCAGTCACTCTCACGGTCGGCCTGGGACTGGCAGCGGCGCCGGCAATCGCGGACGGCCCGACGAGCGGCCCCGGGACAGACGTGCCGGGCCCGATGGCGCTGCCCGCGTCCCTGGCACTGGCTGGTTCTTATGTCGGCTGGGGCAGCGGCACCGACCTTGGCCAATGGAGTCTGCCCGCCGAGTTAGAGGACGTCGCGCTGCTCGAAGTCGCGACGGCAGAATCAGTGACACTGGCGCTAACCGGCGACGGTCGGGTCGCAGCATGGGGCCAGAACGCCGCAGGCCTCGAGGACATACCGGCGGAAGTCGCGTCGATGGACGTGGTGGACCTGGCCGTCGGGTCGGTGAACAACGCCGGAGTAGTGGGCGCAGACGGCCGGGTGGTGGTCTGGGGTCGCTCAGCGTCCTATGGAGACCCGACGGACGTGCCACAGGAGTTGACTCGGCCCGCCGCGCCCGGAGAACCCCGAGTGGTCCAGCTCGCCCTGGGCTACTACAACGGGTTTGCGTTGAAGTCGGACGGCACCGTCGTGGCCTGGGGCAACCAAGGCGGCGATGGGTTTGAGATTGCAGACGGGTTGACCCAAGTGCCCAATGGACTGGAAGCCACCCAGATCGCGGCGGGCCAGTACTTCGTGCACGCGTTGACCACCGACGGCACTGTCATCGGCTGGGGCTCTGCCACTAACAGCACCTTCCCGCTGCCGCCCGCCACCCAGGTGTCGGGCAATGTGAAGGCGATCGCGAGCAACGGGACGAGTGCGGGACCGGCGTACGCGCTGCTGGCCGACGGCTCGACCGTGTCCTGGGGATCTGCGAGTGGCCCACAGTCCCTGCCCGATATGGCGGGGACCAAGGCAGTGGCGATCACAGCTGCCGGCCTGCCCGTCGGCGCGCTGGCCCTGGACGAGGATGGAGCACTGCACGCAAGCGCATTCCTGCAGATCCCGGCGTCGCTGGCAGGCCAGCCGATTGGCCAGTTCGGCATCTACGGCTCCAGCAACGCCGCAGCCATCGTGACACGCATGCTCCGGGCGAAACTGCCGACGGTCGTTGGGACGGCTCAGGTTGGCTCCGGGCTGCTTACGGGCACGCCTGGCACCTTCTCCGCCGAGCCCGACGACGTGACCAGTCAGTGGCTGGTCAACGGGCAGGCCGTTGGCACACCGGTCGCCGGTGAGTCCACCTCGGGCTCGCTGCCCCTGGCTGACTACCCTGCCGGCACGACGATCGCCTATCGCTCCACCGCCACCAAAGCCGGCGAGGAACCGGTGACCGCGACCTCGGCCGTCACGACTGTCGCCCCGGCCCCCACGACGGGGACGTCCAAGACGACGCCGGTGGTGGGCGTGAAGGTGACCAAGGCTCCCACGACGAGGAAGGCAGGCAAGGCCACCGTCACCGTGCAGGGTGGTGTCGCCGCCACCGGCTCAGTCACCGTGACCGCAACCGGCAAGATCCTCAAGAAGGGCAAGAAGAAGAAGACCAAGACCATCACCGTCACCGGAGCGGTCGCCAACGGCACCGCGAACGTCACGATCAAGAAGATCAAGGGCGCCAAGGGCAAGTGGACCGTCACCGCCAGCTATGCGGGCGACGCCACCCACAACGCGGCCTCCAGCCCGCCGGTGAAGATCAAGGTCAAGAGGTAGGCCTCCGCGCCCCTCGACCTACGAGCTGCGGTCCTGTCCAGGGAACTCCCCCTGGGCAGGACCGTTGCATTTCGGCCATCCGGGTGCCACGGCAGCAGGCGAGCACGGCGCCCTTGCCTGCGCGCAGCTACCAGGTCACCCGATCACCGCCGGGCTTCCTTGAAAGTTGGTTGCTCGCACCTCTCCGAACCACCGTCAGCCCCGGAGCCGGGCGTCTCGATCACCCGAGCCGCCATCGACGTAGCCGTGAACCAGCCGGATTGGCAACGGACAGTCTGGAACCTGACAAGTCCGGAAACCGCCGTGCGTCGGCGCGGAGCGCCACATCGACGTGCGCCATCAGCCTCACCGACATCCACCTGGCCCAATGTGCCGCTGTTCGCGCACAGTCACCACAGAGTCAATCGCGCGACAATGCCGCCCTCCCTACAGAACAAGCAACGGAGACACCGCTGCCGCCTGGAACACGACATCCCCGTCCTTGTCACCCCCGTCACAACATCGGTCGCCCGACGCCGCCGTGCAGAGCAAAGGCTTGAGCGAGTCCAGTCACATCGGGCACAGTCCCCACCATGTGGACCACGATCCGCCGACGACGGCGGCTGCTGTGTCTAGGCCTGATTCTGGTGCTTTGCTGGCCAGTCAGCAGCCAGGCCGCTCCGATGCCGTACCCCGGCCTCCCCGAGCCGACCATCGAGCCAGGCCAGTGGATGTGGGTCCAGCAGATGGGAATGTCGGAGACGGCCAAGGCCAAGCAGTACGTGGCTGTCCCGCCGCTAACGCTGGCCGCCTATGGCGGGAGCATTCCCACCGGAACAACCCAGCCCGGAGAGCCGAAATTCCTGAAGGTGGGAGGCGACGCCGCCTTCGTCTCACCACCAGGAGCACCGGAGCCCTACGGCTACATGCCGCCGATGCGAGTGCGGACAGTGGGTTTCGGTCTGCTCCCAACCGAAGCCACGATCCAGATCAGTCAGCGGCGGCGCCCCGACGGGCGGGTGATCCCCGTCCACGCGGAAGTCGACTCCATTGTCATGCCGGACCAGACGAGGATCTTCCCCGACACCGTGGTGGAAGACGCGTTCGAGATTCGGGTCACCCAGGTCCTACTGGACGGCGTTGACATCGGGATCAGCGGGAAGTGCCGCACAGTCCGGCCCGCGCCGGTCCGGATGGTGGGCCCCGGATACACGATCCCACCCGAACACGCGGGCTCCGAACAAGATGTCATGGCGTACCTGGCGACGCTCGGCGAGGAAAACTACTTCAACCCGATCTACGGCGGTCAGCTCACAGGCACCATCGATATCCCGCCGTTCACAGGATGCACCACCAAGAGCGGGGATGATCTATCCCCCATGCTCACACTCAGCGCCTCGGGCCCCGGGAACCGGGTGGCCGCCCGCGCAAGGTCGGCGTGCACCCAGGAGAGCACCTTCTACCGTCCCCCGGCTCCCGGCGATTGGAACAAGTTCCCGTTTCCGGATCCAGGCCCGTCCGACGACCCGGTCTGGTGCCGTCCATACGAGCCGGACGAACTGATTCCCTATCCCGAGCGCGGCGAGGACTGAGGCCCCCACGGTTGCTCTCGCCGACCACCAGCCCTCCCCTGGCAGCTCGCCAGGGGAGGGCTGTTTGGTGTCGGCTGTCCCCGCTCGGCGCACGAACAATTGCTTGTCACGCGGGTGAGTAATTCGGCTTGCGATTGCAAGGTTCCCCATGGAGCCGCGCCATAGCGACGGTAGACCGGGCAACGCTGGCCCTCCATCAGGCAGCAGCACAGAGCGGTCGCTGACTCCCCGCTCACGAGCGAGAAGGAGCGTGCATGCCTCGCCATCTTCTCGCCAGCGCCGTGGCTGCGGTCGTGTTGGTGGCCGGCAGTCTCTTCCTGCTCTGGACACCCTCCCCGGGCGCACCGGCACACGGCAGCGCATCCAGCAGCGACGAGTTCGAGGTGGCCGGTGACGGCACTCTCCCCGAGAAGCGGCCACCCCTTAGGGAGCAGGGGGCACCGCTGAGCACCGCCGAGCGTGGCTACGCCATCGGCCTCGCCCTCGCCAGCCTCCCCGACTCAGGCCGCGATGTCCTCGACGAGGCGAGGGCGGAGGTGCTCGCGGCCGATCTGCCGGCGGTGGACCTGCGCGACGGCCGTCGACGGGTCCAGGTCACGGCGTACGACTATGACGACGATCGGCTGCACCAGATCCTCCTGGACTTGCCGACCGGGCGGGTGATCTCCGAGGAGGCACTGACCGGCGTACAACCGCCCCCATCGACAGCCGAGACCCAGGTCGCGCTGGACCTGGCCCTCACCGCGATGCCGGCGCCCGCCTTCGTCGACCAGTTCCGCCAGCTGACCGGGGCGCCGCTTCTTGCCGCGGACGAGGTGCGCGTGATCGGAGCCGCCTGGGCTCCCGAGGACGGCGGTGGAAGCAGCGCTACACGGACGTGTGGCACCGAGCGCTGTGTGCAGCTCCTGGTGGCGCTGCCATCCGGGCAGTACCTCAGCACCGACGACTTCGTGGTGAACCTGAGTCGCCGCGCCGTCACCCTGTTCCCGCCGGGAGGGCACCGTCATGGCTGACCCCCGACACCGGTCGCTGCTGACCGCGGCCGCCTGTTCGGTGCTGCTGGTCTGCGCCACCCTGCTGTCCGGTACCACGACGCTGGCCGGCCCCTCTCGTGCGGCCGCCGCGGCGCCCGGTGCGAGTGCGGAGGAGCCCGCGTGTGGCCCCGCGTTGGTGACCCGCACCCTGTCGACCGGCTCCGCGTGGCGGATGTGCACGCGGATCCACCCCTTCAAGGGGCTGGTGCTCGAGGACGTCCAGTTCCGGTCCGCCACCGGAACTGGAGATGACCAAGGATGGCTGCGGGTCATCGGCTCCCTCTACCTCGCCCAGCTCAATGTCCCCTACGACACCGGGACGGACGTCTTCGACGACATCACCGGGATCGGCTTCGGCAACGACCGCCTGCTGACCCAGACACCCGAGACCTGCGACGGTGACGCGCTCCCGGTCGAGCAGTCCTTCATGGTCGGCAGCAAGCTGGTTGAGCGGACCATCCCGGGGATCTGCGTGCGCGAGGCCGAGACCGGCCTGGCCTGGCACTCGCAGGAAGGTTGGGCGACGACCAGCGACCGCTACGCACAGCAGGGCCGTGCGCTGGAGGTGTCCTCGCTGTCCAAGGCCGGGTGGTACGAGTATCAGCAGAAGGTGACGTTGACCGACCAGGGCACCATCACCGTCGGCCTCGGTGCCGCCGGAGACCTGGCCCCCAGCGAGGGATTCTTCCGCACCGACCCCGCCTTCGGCTGGCCGATCGGGCCGAACGAGGACGAGGACTCCGACCGGCATGCCGGCTCGCACTGGCACAACGCGATTTATCGCGTCGACTTCGCCATCGGCAGCGGCGACCAGCAGGTCGAGGAGTGGGACTACGAGGGCGATCCCGCGTTTCCGACCCGGGTCCGCGGCGAGGGCACGATCCGGGACGAGGCGTTCATCGCGGAGGACCCACCCGCCACCACCTGGTGGCGGGTGGTCAACCCCACCGCCCTCAACGCAGACGGACATCCGCGCTCCTACGAGATCGTCAACGACGCCATCCAGAACCCCTATCTCCCACTGACCAGACCCCCGCTCAGCTTCACCAACGACCACCCGTGCCAGGAGTACGCCTCAAGTAACCTCAACGCCGGCTGTCCCGGCCAGTCGGTCCTCGACTACGTCGCATCGGAGACGAAGCCGCTCACAGAGCCGGTCGCCTGGGTCAGCGTCGGCTATCACCACATCCCCCGTGACGAGGACCAGTCCCCCATGCCAGTCCACTGGCAGAGCTTCTCGCTCGCCCCCCGCGACCTGCTCGCCCAGCAGGCGCTGACACCCGCGGAGCGCACCTGCGACAACGGACTGACCACCGGCGCCGGTGGCTCGTGCGCCGCCATCAACGTCGCCGCACCGGCCATCGCCGCCGGCAACTCGCCTCCGGGTGCCGGCACCCTGCTCACGGCGGACAGCGGCACCTGGCGGCGGGCGCGGGAGCTTCTCGCCTATGAATGGTTGTGGCTGCGCGACGGCGAGCCAATCCTGGCCACCGGCGACGACGGCCTTCCGAGCGCCGCCACCGGCGAGACCTACCGCCTCACCGACGCGGACATCGGCCGCCAGATCACCGTGCGGGTGACCGCGTCCGCCACCGGGGTCACTCCGGGCATCGCCACCTCCGCGCCCTTCGTCGCGCCCCTGCCGACGCCGCCGGTCACGAACCCTGCCCGTACGGCGCCCGAGCTCAAGCTGAAGATCCTGAAGAAGGGCGACAGAAGGGGCCGACCACGGCTGCGCATCGTGGTGCGGGGCGACCAGGGCGGCGGGGCCGGCGTCGTCACCATCCAGCGGCGCGGGAAGGTGGTCACCGCCGCGCTCTCCGACGGCCGCGTCACTGTGCGCCTGCCGCGACCGGGCAAGCGCTACCGGGTCACCGTGTCTTATCCCGGCGACCAGTGGTACCTGGCCGCCACCGCCACGATCCGGGTACGCCGGTAGTGGCGGCGGGTCGTCATCCACGGGCCGGCGTACACCGATGGCACAGATCGTCGGCCGATGGCAGCATCGGATCCGTTGCACACTGGAGAGGTGGACCTGGTGGACGACCCGGCCCACCTGCTCCGCCATCCCGCCGCCTGACCGCTCTCACGCGCCTGCGGCAGGTCCCGCGCTGGCGAGACTCCCGCTGGCGAGACTCCCGCTGGCGACTCCCGCTGGCGTCACCCGCCCGGTCAGAGACCCTGGGTGAGATCCGGCGCGCCCGGCGGCAGCAGGTCGGCGACCTCGACTTCGAGCGCCTGGCTGAGAGCAACCAGCGTCAACAGCTCCGGGTTGAGGGGCGTGCCCGGCTTGGACTCGCCCTTCTCGAACTTCTGGTACGTGTTCGGCGCGATGCCCGCGCGGAAGGCGACGTCGTCCTGGCTCATCCCGACGGCGGCCCGGGCGCGCTTCAGGTTGTGGCCGATCTCGCGGGCATAGGCCGCCCATCCGGCGGGAGGAACACGGCGTGGCACGCCCTCACCTTGGCGGCTTTCGATTCGTTCGCCGAGCATACTGGTGTGGGAATACAGGTGTGACTTCGCACATCTGTGGACAACCGCCCCGCCGGCGCCGTTCCTGTCGGCACTTCTCCCTACGGTCCTTTCCTACGGCGGCACGCCACTCGAGATCGGAGGCACATCGTGGACGACCAGCGACCGACCTGGCTTCAGGAGTCGTGCCCGGCGTGGTGCACCCGGGAGCACGAGGAGGATGACCACCCCGCGGACCGCTACCACGCCAGCGAGGCGACCTTCCTTCCCGCCATCGCTGCCACCGCGGACACCGTTCCCGCGGCGTCCTCGGCCGACGCCGTCGAGCTGATCATCCACATCCGACGACAACTCGACGACCCCACCGACTGGGTCACCGTCGAGCCCGCTCAGACCCGACTGCCCCGCCTGACGCTCACCCGCGAGTCCGCGGCCCGGCTCGTCCGTGCGCTCGCGGAGCAGCTCGACCGCGATGCCTGAGGCACCGTCCGGTGTCGTCCAAGACGCTCATCCACAGGTGGTCGTCATGCCGGTGGCCCAGGCCGCCACTCGATGGCAGCATCATCGGATCCGTTGCACACTGAAGAGGTGGACTTGGTGAACGACCCGCAGATCTGGACCCTGATCGGGGTCTTCAGCGCCATCATGATCGCGTCGACCCGCTACACCGTGTCCACACTGCGCGCCGAGATGTCGGCGCTGCGGACCGAGATGAGGGCTGGCGATGCCGCGCTCGGCGAACGGATCGACGCACAGGGTGCCCAACTGGGCGAGCGTATCGACGCACAAGGCAAGCAGCTCACCGAGCGGATCGACGCACAAGGTGCCCAACTCAACGCGCGCATCGACACACAAGGCAAGCAGCTCACCGAGCGGATCGACGCACAAGGTGCCCAACTCAACGCGCGCATCGACGCCCGAGGCACTCAGTCCGACGACCGGACCGACGCACAAGGCGCCCAGCTCGGCGCGCGCATCGACGCCCTGAGCAGCCAGCTCAGCGCGACCGAGAAGCGGCTCGACACCAAGATCGACGACAAGCACGACCACCTCGCCGAGGTCCTCGGCGTACGGCTCGACTCGGTCGACCATCGCCTCGGGTCCGTCGAGGACGACCTCAAGATCGTCAAGGCCCACCTGCTCCGCCATCCGGCGGCCTGAGAACCACCCCGGCGCCGCCTGAAGTCACCCGACAGTTGTCACCTGCATCTCAACTTCGGGCCCGATCTCAGCGCATTGACGTCACAGCGCGTTACACCGCCCGTGGGTGTGGCTGAATGGTTCTCGGACGGCGTTCCGCTATTCCGGCCCTCCCGCCGGAACCAGAACGTCAGGGACACTTGTGGGAGTGCGCCCTGAGGGCCTGGACGTGCCGCCTGCAGAAGCAGTCGTCCACCTGCGGGTCCCGAGGCTTCCTGCGCCTCGGGGCCCGCTCACTCGTCCTGGAGCAGGCCCTCACGCTGGGCGGCGGCCACCAGCCGGCGTACGTTCTCGACGGCGCCACAGCCGTCGTCGACGAGCTGGTTGCGGCGCGCGGCCCACTTCTCGCCGAGATCCCAGCGGACCTTGGTCGAGACCTCGGTGCGCGCCGGCTCGAGGATGCTCAGCTCCTCCTCCGCGACGTGGTGGGCGACGAGGTTGCTCAGCTCCTCGACCGCGTCGGAGAACGCCTGTGTGTCGGTGCCCTTGAGTTCAAGGAGCACGAGCAGAGCGTCGTTGCCCTCGGCGTGCTCCTCCCGGCCGTGCTGGACGTCGTGCGCATCGACGTCGGAGGCCGCCTTGCGCAGCGTCGGGTAGACGATCTCCTCCTCCGCCTCACCGTGCGCGACGAGTACGTCGGCGAAGGCGCGGCGGACGCGGTCGCGATCGGCCGTGCCCAGCCGCAGCTGGGAGAGCAGCTGCTCGAAGCGGCGGTGGTCGTCGGCGATCAGGTCGATGACGTCGCCCGACGTGGGGCGGCCCAGGTCGATTCCGGAGGTCATGGGGCGAGTGGTACCCGCAGCCCCTCCAGGTATCCGTGCACGAGGGAGACCGCCGAAGCGCCCTCGCCGCTGGCGGACGCCACCCGCTTCATCGAGCCCGACCGGATGTCGCCGGCGGCGAAGACGCCCGGCACGCAGGTGCCGAGGTTCTCCGGCGGGAGGCCGGCGACCCAGCACTCGGTCGGGACCTCGCGGCCGGTCAGCACGAAGCCGTGCTCGTCACGCTGTACGTCGGCGGGCAGCCAGTCGCAGTGCGGCGCCGCGCCGATCAGCAGGAACAGCCCACCGGCCGCGACCCGCTCCTCCTGGCGCGTGCGGACGTCGCACAGCTGCAGCCAGCCGAGCTGGCCGCTGTCGTCGGGGCCGCCGTCGATGATCTCCGTGCAAGGACGGACGTCGATCCGCGGGTTCCACGAGATCTCGTCGATGAGGTACGTCGACATGGTGGCGGCCAGGTCCTCACGGCGGATCAGGATCGTGACCGAGCGGGCGAAGCGGGAGAGGTGGACGGCGGCCTGCCCGGCTGAGTTGCCGCCGCCGACGACGTACACGTCGCGGTCCTCCATCTCGCGGGCAGCGGTCATCGCGGCGCCGTAGTGGACGCCGGCGCCGACCAGGTCCTCCAGCGGCGCGACCCCGAGGCGGCGGTAGGCGACGCCGGAGGCGACCAGCACGGATCGGGCGCGGACCTCGCCGCCGTCGGTCACCAGCGTGTGCGGCGCGCCGTCGGCGCCGGGACGCAGCTCGACGACGGGCCAGCCGGTGAAGAAGCGGGCCCCGAACCGGATCGCCTGGGTGCGCGCCCGCTGGCCGAGCCGCTGGCCGGAGATGCCGCGCGGGAAGCCGAGGTAGTTGCGGATCATCGAGCTGGTGCCGGCCTGCCCGCCGATCACCTCCGACTCGATCACCACGGTCGACAGGCCCTCGGACGCGCCGTACACCGCGGCGGCGAGCCCGGCCGGCCCGGCGCCGACGACGGCGAGGTCGACCACCGTGTCGACCTCGATGTCGGAGGGGCGGCCATAGATCATCGCGCCGAGCTCGCGGGTCGACGTCGGCATGAGCACCGGCCGGTCGGCGAAGGCACCGGAGGTCAGATGCACCAGCGGGTACGACGGGGGCCCGTCGAGCCGGGCCAGCGTCTCCTGTCCCTGTGGGCTGTCGGGGGTGTAGGTGCGGTGCGGCAGGCCCTGCCGGTCGAGGAAGTCGCGGATGGTGAGCGCGAGCGGGCTGGCGTCCGGGGTGACGATCCGGACCGAGTCGATCTCCGAGGTCGCGACCGTCGCTCCCCAGTCGCTGAGCAGCTCGGTGATCGCGTAGTGGAACTCCTCGTCCCGCCGGCCCTGCGGGAGCACGAGGAAGGTGTCGAACTTGCCCTTCTGCAGGTAGGGCCGCAGCGACACGCTCTCCTCGCCGAAGCGGCTGATCGGGATCACCACGAGGCGCCGCGCCGTCGGCACCAGGGAGCGCCAGTCGTGCATCGCCATCAGCATCTGCTCATCGGGGAGCCGGGACTCGGTGACGATCATCGCCACCGGCTGACCGGATCGGCGCGCCCCCTTCAGGACCGCGTTGGCCTCGGCGGCGCTGCGGGCCGCGCGCACGTCGTACTCACGCTCGTAGCGGTGGAACTGCTCGGCGAGGACGTCGAGCTCGTCGCCGGAGACCAGAAGGATGACGGGTGGGGCCGTGGGCTCGGCCGATGCGTTCACGTCGCAAGTCTGACAGCGCGGGCCCAGTGGATCGAGCCGCTCGGGGACTCAGTCGCCGCCGGCGACCTGGCGGACGTACTCCTCGACGACCGCGGCGACGGGCAGGCCGGCCTCGATGCTCGTGCCGGCCTCACCCGGCGCCAGCGGCTCGAGGTCCGCGAGCTGGGAGTCGAGGAGGGCGGGCGGCATGAAGTGCCCGGCCCGGCCCGCCAGGCGCCGGGCGATGCTCTCCCGCGTGCCCTGCAGGTGGAGGAACCGGACCCGCGGCGCGTGCGCGCGCAGCACGTCGCGGTAGGCGACCCTGAGTGCGGAGCAGCTGATCACCCCGCCGCTCTCGTCGTGGTCGGCCAGCCACCGGCCGACGAGCTGCAGCCAGGGGAGCCGGTCCGCGTCGTCGAGCGGGGTGCCGGCACTCATCTTGGCGATATTGCCCGGCGGATGGAGGTCGTCGGCGTCGGCGAACGGGACGCCGATGCGCCGGGCGATCGCGGCACCGACCGTCGACTTGCCCGACCCGGAGACCCCCATCACGACGAGGAGGGCGGACCGGTCGCCCGTCGTGCCTGCGCTCGTCATCGGACCTCCCATCCTGGCGCGCCGATCAACCCAGTGTGCCGTCCGAGTAGGCTCGGGGGCGATGGAGAACACGCCGGACTTCGCGAAGCTGATCGAACACCTGCAGGGCGAGGAGTACGCCGTCACCGAGCCGGTGCCGGGCGTCCTCCACGTCAAGGGCCGGTTCTCGAACCCGGAGCGGATCGCGCTGCGTGCCGCTGCCGAGGCCGGCGACGTGGCGCTCGCCGTCTGGGCGACCAGTCACCACGACGACTGGGCACTCGTTGCCTGGGACCGTCCGGAGCTGGTGACCATCACCCAGAAGGGCGCCACGCCGCAGCGCTGGCGGCACCGTCGGCCGCCGGCCACGTTGCGGCCCGACGCGCAGACCTTCCTCGAGGGCGCGTCCTCCCCGTTCGACATCGTCACCCGGCCCAAGCACCAGCCGACCGACGCCGCCCGCGAGATCCTGGCCCGCTTCGGCATCACCGACCCGCCGCCGCCGGGCTGGGTCCCGCCGGTCGTGGAGGCGCCGCCGGTGCCCGACGTCCGCGAGACCAAGGTGCCCGCCGGGACCAAGCCGGCCCGGGCTCCGCGCGCCACCAAGCCGAAGCCGCCGGCCAAGCCCGTCGCCGCGGAGCCGGTGATCCCGATCTGCCCGACCTGCTTCATGGCGGTGCCCGCGACCGGCATCTGCGACAACTGCGGCTGACGATCCGCGATACTCGCCCTGTGACCGAGGCGAGTGAGGCGAGCGCGGCCGGCGACGAGCGCAACGTGCTGGGCGGCGCGCTCCAGCCGTGCGGGACCGATCCGATGACCGGCTTCCTCCGCGACGGCAACTGCTCGTGCGGTCCGCAGGACGCCGGGATCCACGCGGTCTGCGCCGTGATGACCGAGGAGTTCCTGGCCCACCAGCAGGCGGTCGGCAACGACCTCTCGACGCCGCGCCCCGAGTGGCGGTTCCCCGGCCTACACCCGGGCGATCGCTGGTGTGTGGTCGCGGCGCGCTGGCTCCAGGCGTACGGCGACGGGGTGGCGGCGCCCGTCGTGCTGGCGTCGACCAACGAGCGCGCGCTGCGGCTGATCCCGATCGACGTGCTGCGCGAGCACTCCGTCGACGTACCGGACGACCTGAGCGAGTTGGGCTAGGACCAGGCCCCGCTCGCCCCCGACTCGCCGCAGAGGTCGTCGGGCGACGCCACCCGCACCTCGGCGTCGTTGGCCAGATGAACCGGCCAGCGAGCATCGAGGGTCGCGAGCCCGCGCGCCCAGGCGAGGTCGCCGCGCGTCCGGGTCGCGGAGCCCGGCCGCGCGTAGAGGAACGCGCAGGCGAGGTCGTGGTCCACAGCATGACGGACCAGCACCTGCAGGTCCGCGAAGTCGTCGGGCCCCGGATCGAGCGGGACACCGACGACCTCGGCCAGGTGCAGCGGCCGGTCGCCGTCGAGGAACAGCGTCCACAGCTGCGGCTCCGCGAACCCGAGCCGACCCATCAGCGCCCGCCACGTGTGGTGGAGCGCCGCCTGGTCGCGGATCGTCGGCATCTGGCCGGGCGGGAGGAGGGGTGGGATGTCGTCGTCGGTCATGCTCCGAGCCTGCGCCAGATCGGCGGACGACGTCGGCGTCCTCCACAGGCCCTTGCGCCGGGGCCGCCGTCAGAGCGCCGTCAGAGCGCCGCGCGGACCGCGTCGCCATCGACGGTCGCGGCGAGATCGGCGATCGTCGTACCGGCCAACGAGGTCCGCCAGGCCCGCTCCGCCTCCGCCATCACCTGCGCGACGCCGCAGGGCCGTCGGCACTCCTCCGGCGGCGCGGCCAGGTCGCCCTGCTGGCGGATCTCGGTGCAGCGGAAGGCCGGGTCGGGACCGTCGACGGCGCGGACCACGTCGAGGACCGTGATCCCGCCGGGGTCGCGGGTGAGCGCGTACCCGCCGTCCCGACCTTCGCTCGGCTGCACGATGCCCGCCCGGGCGAGCGCCTGCAGGTGCTTGGCCAGATAGGTCTTCGAGACGCCGTGCAGCTCGGCGAGGCGCCCGCCGGGCAGCGGCCGGTCGGCCTGGCTGAGCACCACACAGCAGTGGATCGCCCACTCCACGCCGGCCGACAGCTTCACGCGCCCACCCTAGTGTCGGCCCTCAGTCGCGGGCAGCGAGCCACGCGTCGTACGTCGTCGGGGCCAGCCACACATCCGCGCCCGGCGTCGGCGTCAGGGCCGCGTCGTCGAGGACGGCGCCGAAGTAGCCGGCGGTCGCGTCGGGGGTGACGGTACGACGGTCGCCGGTCGCCGCGAACCACCGGCGGACCAGCTCGTCGATGCCGAGCGGCTCGGGGCCCGCGATCTCGACGGTGCCCTTGACCGGCGGGCCGGTGACGATCTCGGCGAGGCGCCGCACGACGTCGGCGGAGGCGATCGGCTGCAGGTGGGCAGGCGTCGCGCGGACGGTGTCGCCGTCGGTGCCGGCGTCGGCGATGCCGCCGACGAACTCGAAGAACTGCGTCGAGCGGACGATGGTGAACGGCACCGGGCCGCCGAGGACGCCCTCCTCCTGGGCGAGCTTGGCGCGCATGTAGCCGGCGTCGGTGAGCCGGTCGGCGCCGACGATGGAGAGGATCACGTGGTGCCCCACGCCGGCCTCGGCCTCGGCCGTGAGCAGGTGGCGGGTCGAGTCGCGGAAGAACGCGAGCACGTCGTCGTCGGCCCAGGACGGCGAGTTGGTCAGGTCGACCACGACGTCCGCCCCGGCGACCGCTGCCGCGATGCCCTCCCCCGTGGTGGTGTCGATCCCGGCTTCGCGACCGAGCGCGACGACGTCGTGCCCCTCGTCCCGCAACCGGTCCCGCAGCTGGCCACCGATCAACCCGGCGCCGAAGATGACGATCCTCATGACGTGCTCCTAACGTGGATAGTGTTTGCCCGAGTTTACTCGGACATATTCTATCCACGTCAAGGTGGTGGGCCTCAGGATATTTTTCGAAGAATCTCCGGACGGCTGTCGTATCCAGGTCCGGCCGTACGTAGAACGGACGAGAACATCCCCACTCCCCAGGAGAAGTCATGACCCAGTACCTGCTGTCCCTCCCCCACGACTCCGCCGAGGAGCCGACCATGGCGACCATGGATCCGGCCGACCTCGAGGCCGCTATGGCCGCGGCCGGCGCCTTCATCGAGGAGCTCATGCAGTCCGGCTCGTTCGTCTTCGCCGGTGGCCTGATGCCGCCCTCGTCGGCGACGACCGTCGACAACACCGGCGAGGAGCTGCGGACCGTGAGCGGCCCGTTCGTCGAGGCGCCGGAGTACCTCGGCGGGTTCTGGGTGATCGACGTCGCCGACGAGGCCTCCGCGGTCGAGTGGGCCGCGAAGGCCTCGAAGGCGCTGTCCTCGCGGGTGGAGGTGCGGGCGATCCAGGAGCCGCCGGCCGAGGACTGACCTCGACCGGGCGGCTCTCAGCCGACTCCGGCCTGGGCCTCGGCGGTCACCGTGACGCCCTCGGCGAACTCGACGACCTGCTGGTCGCTGAGGCCCAGCGTCTCCCACGCCTGGACGACGACACGGTGCTCGGCGTCGTCGTAGGTCAGGATCTGCGCGCCGTCCTCGGACGTGCGCAGCCAGCCGTCGTGCGCGCCGACCGCGACCGGCGTCCCCTGGGGCTCACCGGTGACCGACGACGACTCGAGCATCACGACCAGCTTGTCCTCGAACACGTCGAGGCCGCTGTGGTCGTCGGCGCGGGCGACGTTGAGGTTGTACGGCGTCGCGCCCTCGAGCACGAAGCCCGCCGGGACCTTGGCGACGACGAAACCGGGCTGCTGCGCACCCGTGTAGGCGACGAGCTCGACACCCGCGTCCGGGCCGGGTGCGGCGATCGCCGGCGCGGGCGCCGGCGAGCGCTCGGCGTTCACGGCGATCGCGACACCCACGCCGGCGACGGCGGCCAGCGTGAGGCCGGCGGTCCCGACCCGCAGGGCGCGGCGCCGGGACGCGCCCCGGCCACGGGCGAGGTCGCGACGGACAGCCTCGTCGGAGGCGGCGGGCTCGGCGCCGCCGAGACGGTGCAGGCGGTCCATGAGGTCGTGGGCGTCGGTCATGACAGATCTCCTTCGTAGGGTGCGGCCGGGATCGGCGCGGCCTGCGGGAGGAGCTCCCGCAGCTTGGCGAGACCGCGAGCCGTCTGGCTCTTGACCGTGCCCGGGCTGCACCCGAGCGCATCGGCGACGTCCTCGACGCTGAGGTCCGTGACGTGGCGCAGCACCACGGCCGCCCGCATCCGCTCCGGCAGCGCCCGCAGCGCGCCGAGGAGCTCGGCGTCGACCGCCTCCTCGGCGAACGCTGCCGTCGTCAGCCGCGCCGGCCGGTCCGGGAGGTCGGCGGTCACCGTCTCCCGAGCCACCGACGGGCGCCGACGATGGTCGATGAACGCGTTGACGAGCGCCCGCCGCGCGTAGGCGTCGATGCCGCCGCGACGGGTCGCCCGTCCCCAGGCGAGGTACAGCCGCACCAGCACGCCCTGGACCAGGTCCTCGGCAAGATGGTGGTCACCGGCGGTCAGCACCACGGCCGTGCCGAGCAGGTGGGAGCGGCGGCGGCGTACGAAATCCTCGAACTCGGCGTCGCGGGCCTTCGGTCTCATGCTCCCTACACGTGCGGCGGATGCCCTGGGGTTGCATCCACCGTAGGCCGGTTCAGCCGTAGTGGCAGACGTACCCCAGGGTCTCGACGACCTCGATGTCGAAGGACGAGTCGCCGGGCACGCTGAAGGACTCGCCCGCGGCGTACTCCTGCCAGTCCTCGGCACCGGCCAGCCGGATCCGGCACCTCCCGGCGTTCAGCTCCATCACCTCGGGCGCGGCGGTGCCGAAGGTCAGGCTGGCCGGGAAGATCACGCCGGCGGACTTCCGGGTGCCGTCGGCGAGGAAGAACGTGTGGCTCACGCAGGCGCCGTCGAAGTAGACGTTGGCCTGGGGGTCGAGGGTGACGTTCTCGTAGGTCTCAGTGCTCACGTGCCGGAAGCGTAGTGGGGGGCTCCGGGGCTCGAGGGCTGCGGCGGTACGCCGAGACCGTCGGATCGCCGTCCAGCCAGAACCGCCACGGCACGTCGGCCGCCTTGGACACCCCGACCCGGGGACCGCTGGCTATCCGCGGCCGGGTGCGGCGCTCGGGGCCGAGGCGGACGCCGGTGAACTGCCCGTCGGCACCCTCGTCGTGGTCGGCCAACAGGTCGGTGCCGAGGTCGTCGAGCGTGATCCCCAGCGCCTGGGCGAGGTTGCCCGGGCCCCGGGCCAGCCGCATGTCCCGCTCCGGCGGGGTCTCGCCGCGCCGGAACCTGGCCAGCTCGTGCCCGTCGACGACCTCGCCGGCCCGCAGCAGCACGGCCGCGCCGATCTCCGTCGGCCCGGTCACGACGTTGGCACAGAAGTGGATGCCGTAGGAGCGGTACACGTAGAGCCGGTACGCCGGGCCGTACATGATCTCCGAGCGCGGCGTGCGCGTGTAGGCGTGCGACGCCGGGTCCTCGCACCCGGCGTACGCCTCTACCTCGGTGATGCGCACCGTCACGCCGTGGCCGGTGATGGTGCGGCCCAGCAGCGCCCGCGCCCGTCGTACGACGTCAGGCTGGTTGCGCGCGGTCACCCGGCGACGATAGCCGTCTGTGGATGACGGCCGCGGGCGGCGGCGCGATCGCGCATCGTGGGCGCATGACGCCGTCTCGGGAGCAGCGCCGCCGGACGTCATACGGAGTGGTCGCTCCAGCGACCGTTCCGCATGACGTTGTCACCGCCGCGGCCGCTGCCGTTGCCTCCGACCAGGGCGGAGTGCTCTCGCGACGCCAGCTGTACGCCCTCGGCGCCTCACGTGGGCAGGTGCGCGCGCAGCTGCGGGCGAGCCGTTGGCAGCGTCTCGGCGCGCAGACCATCGCCGTCCACACCGGCGAGGTGTCGCAGGTCGGGCACCTGTGGGCGGCGGTCCTCGAGGGCGGACCCCGAGCTCAGCTGGACGGTGCCGCCGCCCTCATCGCTTCCGGGTTGACCCGCTACACGATCGACCGGATCCGGGTGACCGTGCCGCGCGGCGCACGGGTACGCCGTCACCGGCTCTACGACATCCGACAGTCCCGCCGTTGGTCGGCGGCGGACGCGGCGGCGTCCGGGATCCCCCGCACCCGCACCGATGTCGCCGCCGTGCGCGCCGCGCTGTGGGCGCGGACCGACCGCGCCGCGACGTACGTGCTCACCCGAGTCGTGCAGGACGGCCTGGCTCGCCCCGAGGACCTCGGACGCCAGCTCCTGCGGGTCCGGCGCGACCGCCGCAGGGTCCTGCTGCACACGGTCGTGAACGACCTGCTCGACGGCGGGCGCTCACTCGGCGAGATCGACTTCGCGCGCGAGGCACGACGGCGCGGCCTGCCCGTGCCCGCGCAGCAGGTGCTGCGTCGGGACCGGCGCGGGCGCTACTACCTCGACCTGTACTGGCCCGATCTCGGCGTCGTCGTCGAGGTCGACGGCATCCACCACGCCTGGGCCGAGAACATCGTCGGCGATGCCCTGCGCCAGAACGCCCTGGCCCTCGCGGGCGACGTGGTGCTGCGTCTGCCGCTCCTCGGACTCCGGCTCCAGCCCGACGACTTCTTCGCACAGATCGGTGAGGCGCTCGAGGCGGCGGCACGACGGGCGGCGTGACGGGCGGCGTGACGGGCGGCGTGAGCGCTGGTCTGCGACGATCGGCCCGTGGAGATCGAGGTCGTGGGCGCCGTCATCGTGCGCGACGGCCTCGTGCTGTGCGCCCGGCGCGGGCCCGGCGGCGAGACCGGCGATCTGTGGGAGTTCCCCGGCGGCAAGATCGAGCCCGGCGAGACCGCGCGTCAGGCACTCGAACGCGAGATCCGCGAAGAGCTGCACTGCGAGATCGCCGTCGGCGACGAGCTCACCACCACGAGGCACGCCTACGGCTTCGGGATCGTCACGCTGACGACCTTCCGCTGCGACCTGGTCAGCGGCACGCCGGTGCTGACCGAACACGCCGCGGTCACCTGGCGCCCCTCGTCCACGCTCCTGGAGCTCACGTGGGCGCCCGCCGACGTACCGGCGGTCGAGCTGCTGGTGGCCCGCGGGACCGAGGCCCGGCAGGTGTGACCACGCGGCCCGGCGCAGGGCCGAGCGCATGTTCGAGCAACCCGCGTGTCGCCCAGGCGAATCGAACCGTTCCACACCCCTGGTCCCGCCTATCGCACTACCGTGCCGGCCAGGAGGGACCCGATGGCTGCTGGAGATTCTGCACGGGACGAGGCCGATCGACTACGCGAGTATGCACGAGCCATCGAGCAGCGTGCGAGCAACTTCTTGATCGCCGCCGAGTCCGAGAAGACGCTCTCGAAGTACCTCAAGGAGCTCGTCCAGTTCGGCTGGCGGATCCTCGAGGACCGCCGGCATTCCCAGCGTCGAGCTGACCGACTACGACGGCACGACACAGGACAAAGTGAAGGTCGGCACCTTCAAGCGAGCCAAGGGCCTGGACTTCAAGTGCGTACTCATGCCCGGCCTGCGCCACCACCCTCCGCCTCAGCGGAGGAACGAGACCGATTCGGCGTACGCCGAACGGCTCGAGCGCTTCCGCCGCGAGCTCTTCGTCGGGATGACCCGGGCCCGCGACCGCCTGTGGCTGGGCTACCTGCCCAGATGACGGCGTGCTGTCGCCACCACCGACGTGGCGTCAGATGCCGATCACGCGGACGTCATGCCCTTCTGTCAGCAGCCGCAGGTCGTCCGCATCCGTCGTCAGAACGACCGACGGCGCTCGAGCGATCGCGACGGCTGCGACGATCGCGTCGACCGTCAGATCACGCTTCTTCCGGCGGGCGCTCCCGGCCCGCTCACGAAGTCGGCCGGCTTGCGCAGCGAGGTCCAGAGTGATCGGCTCTGGAATCAGCCGCTTCATTACTCGATAGACGCCGGCGTCCGACTGCCCGCCGGTGATGACCTCGGCCGCCACGACAGCCGGCAGAATCACTCGCTGACGATTGCCACGAGCCGCCGCGAGGCGCTCACCCACGTCACGATCGTTCCGACCAGCGCGGGCCAAGCCTTCCGAGTCGAGGATGACGACCCGGAGCGTTGGGCCGCTCACCGCATCTCTTCGGCGTAGCGAGCGACGACCTCAGGGTCGAACGGCCCGCTGACCGCCTCCATCTCATCGACAAGAACCGCCAGATCATCGAGCTCGAGCTGACGCCTGAGGGCGTCGGCGACGTACGCCGAGACCTTGCCACGCGGTGCATGCCTGCGCACGGCTTCCAGGACGTCCGACGGAATGGTCCAGGACGCCTTCTCGAAGCTGGGCTCAGCCGACATACCGTCGATCCTACCAGCAACCCGATCGGACTCGTCGGGCCGGGCGCGATCGCCGCGGTCGTGCACGGCCCCCTGGTTGTCACCGATGCGTCGTTCCGCCGCACGTGACTCACCCGTCTCCTACAAGTCACAAGCGCCGCCGACGCACATCAACCAAGATGACGACGTGAGTCGCTTCCCCTGCCCGTGCTGCGGTCACCTCACCCTCGACGAGGGTCCTGGCGACTACGAGCTCTGCCCGGTCTGCTTCTGGGAGGACGATGGCGGCCAGCTTCGCTACCCGATGAGCCCGGACGGCGCCAACGGCATCAGCCTGATGGGTGCGCAGCGGGCCTACGCCAGGCTCGGAGCGATGCACCACAGCTTCGGGCGGAAGGTCCGACGAGCACGGGTCGATGAGCCACTCGATGAGGGGTGGCGGCCGTTCGACCCGGAGCGGGACTGGACGGAGCCGGTCCTTGACGGGGACCAGTGGCCGGCGAACTCCGAGGCGCTCTACTACTGGCGGGCGACGTACTGGAACGGCGACCAGCACAGGCTTTCGCGGCCGGCTGCCGGCGCGACCAGCGAGGACCGCCTCATCGAGCACCTGCGCCAGGTCCCCGAGTTCGACGCGGCTATCGCGGAGTCGGAGCGTCGGTGGGGCGTCGCGAGCGCCTTCGATGTCTGCGAGCACGCTTCGCGTCTCGCCGCGGAGGCGTACCGGGCAGGCGACGAGGAGGTCGGCCTGGCGATCGTGACGGCGCTCCTGCCTGCGATCGAGGAGGGCTCGCCGACGTACGCGCCGAACTGCGTGACGATCGCGTTCCTCGAGAACGAGGCCTGGCACGAGTCGTGGGTCCAGGAGTGCGTCGACCGCTGGCCGCCGCGGATCCGGGACGACCTTCGGAAGCAACAGGCCCATCGGCGCGATCACGTGGCCGCGCAGACGTGGGGTCATGAAGAGTGGACGGACCTGTTCCGGTCCGGACGCGGCCAGCCCGTCGAGGTCGTTCTCGACCGCCTCCGCGCGCTCGCGCCGCACGAGTACGACGACCGTCGATCGGAGCTGGGGTGCGCGGTCCTGGCGCGCTACATCAGCGACCCGAGGTGGCTCTACCTCCACCCGCTCAACGCGATCGGGCTCGCGTGGCGGTACCGCGCGGTCGAGCACCCCCTGCGCACCCTCGGCCAGCTACGGCGCCCTCGCCTGAGCGGTTGACCCGGGCGCCACCAAAGCCGACGGCCCGGCTCCTCCGAAGAGGAAACCGGGCCGTCGGTCAGGCTGGGATCAGCTGCAGCCGGAGGTGCTGCCGCAGCCCTCGCACACGTAGCAGGAGCCGGCGGGGCGCATCTTGGTGCCGCAGGTCATGCACAGCGGGCTGTCGACGGCGTGGCCGGTGATCTGCTCGAGGAGCTCGGCGGTGGTCTTGGCGACCTTGACCTCGGGGGCACCGGCCAGGGGGTCGGCGTCCTCGGTGATCTCGGCCTCGACCGCCTCGGTCTCGATACGGTCGCCGGCGCTCGCGACCCGACCACCGGTGGTCTCCATCAGCTCGGAGGCGTTGCCGGTCTCCTCGATGGGCTCGTAGGAGCCGGTCTCGAGGTGGCGCTGGCGCTCGTCGGCGGAGTAGATGCCGAGCGCGGAGCGCTCCTCGAAGGACAGGTAGTCCAGCGCCAGGCGGCGGAAGACGTAGTCCATGATCGACTGGCTCATCCGCACGTCGGGGTCGTCGGTGAGGCCGGCGGGCTCGAAGCGCAGGTTGGTGAACTTCGAGACGTAGGTCTCCAGCGGGACGCCGTACTGCAGGCCGATCGAGACCGCGATCGAGAAGGCGTCCATCACGCCGGCCAGGGTCGAGCCCTGCTTGCCGAGCTTGAGGAAGATCTCGCCGAGCGAGCCGTCGTCATGCGCACCCGAGGTCATGTAGCCCTCGGCGCCGGCCACCGTGAAGGAGGTGGTGCGGGCCTGGCGGGACTTCGGGAGGCGCTTGCGGGTCGGCGCGTAGACGACCTTCTCGACGACCTTCTCGACGACCTTGGCACCCGCGGCGGCGTCCGCCGCGTCGGCGGCGTCCTTCTTGGCCTTGCCGCCACCATCGGCCAGCGGCTGGCCGACCTTGCAGTTGTCGCGGTAGATCGCGGTGGCCTTGAGGCCGAGCTTCCACGACTCGAGGTAGATCTGCTCGATCTCCTCGACCGTGGCCGACTCCGGCAGGTTGACCGTCTTGGAGATGGCACCCGACAGGAACGGCTGGCAGGCGGCCATCATCAGGACGTGGCCCATGGGCTTGAGCGAGCGCTCGCCCATCGCGGTGTCGAAGATCTCGTAGTGCTCCGGCTTGAGTCCGGGTGCGTCGACGACGTGACCGTGCTCGCCGATGTAGGCGACGATCGCCTCGATCTTCTCCTCGTCGTAGCCGAGCTTCTTCAGCGCGCGCGGGATGGTCTGGTTGACGATCTGCAGCGAGCCGCCGCCGACGAGCTTCTTGAACTTCACCAGCGAGAAGTCGGGCTCGATGCCGGTGGTGTCGCAGTCCATCATGAAGCCGATGGTGCCGGTCGGCGCGAGCACCGAGGCCTGCGCGTTGCGGAAGCCGTTGGTCTTGCCGAGCTCGACGACCCGGGCCCACTCCTCGCTGGCGAGCTTGTGGACCTCGGCGTCGGCGATGTGCAGGGTGCGCACGTCGTCGTTGGCCGCCTGGTGCTTGCGCATGACCCGGTTGTGGGCCTCGGCGTTGCGGGCGTAGCCGTTGTAGGGGCCCACGATCGCGGCGAGCTCGGCCGAGCGGCGGTACGACGTGCCGGTCATCAGCGAGGTGACGGTGGCCGCCATCGCGCGACCGCCCTCGGAGTCGTAGCCGAGGCCCATCGCCATCAGCAGCGCGCCGAGGTTGGCGTACCCGATGCCGAGCTGGCGGTAGTTGCGGGTGGTCTCGCCGATCGGCTCGGTCGGGAAGTCGGCGAAGCAGATCGAGATGTCCATCGCGGTGATGATCAGCTCGACGGCCTTGGCGAACAGCGGGGCATCGAAGGTGTCGTCGTCGCGCAGGAACTTCAGCAGGTTGAGCGAGGCCAGGTTGCACGAGGAGTTGTCGAGCGACATGTACTCCGAGCACGGGTTGGACGCGGTGATCCGGCCGGTCTCGGGGTTGGTGTGCCAGTCGTTGATCGTGTCGTCGTACTGCAGGCCCGGGTCGGCGCAGGCCCAGGCGGCCTCGCTGATCTTGCGGAACAGGGTGCGGGCGTCGACGGTCTCGATGACCTCGCCGGTCATCCGGGCGCGCAGGCCGAACTCGGTGCCGTTCTCGACCGCACGCATGAACTCGTCGTTGACGCGGACCGAGTTGTTGGCGTTCTGGTACTGGACCGAGGTGATGTCCTTGCCGCCGAGGTCCATGTCGTAGCCGGCGTCGCGCAGGGCGCGGATCTTGTCCTCCTCGCGCCACTTCGTCTCGACGAACTCCTCGATGTCGGGGTGGTCGACGTCGAGGACGACCATCTTGGCCGCACGACGCGTCGCGCCGCCCGACTTGATGGTGCCGGCCGAGGCGTCGGCGCCGCGCATGAAGGAGACCGGGCCGGACGCCGTGCCGCCGCTGCTGAGGAGCTCCTTGGAGGAGCGGATCCGGGAGAGGTTCAGGCCGGCGCCGGAGCCGCCCTTGAAGATGAAGCCCTCCTCCTTGTACCAGTTGAGGATCGAGTCCATCGAGTCGTCGACCGAGAGGATGAAGCACGCCGAGACCTGCTGGGGAGCGGTCGTGCCGACGTTGAACCAGACCGGGGAGTTGAAGGAGAAGTACTGGTTGGCCAGCAGCCAGGTCAGCTCGTGCTCGAAGACCTCCGCGTCCGCCGCGCTCGCGAAGTAGCCGTGCTCCCTGCCCGCCTTGACGTACGTCGACACGACCCGGTCGATGAGCTGCTTGAGACCGCGCTCCCGCTCGGGCGTGCCGACCGCGCCGCGGAAGTACTTGGTGGTGACGATCGTGGAGGCGTTGAGCGACCAGAACGTGGGGAACTCGACACCGAGCTGCTCGAAGACGGTCTCGCCGGTCTTCCAGTTGGTCTGGACGACGTCGCGCCGCTCCCAGGTGATCTCGTCGTACGGGTGCACACCCTCGGTGCTGAAGACGCGCTGGATCTTCAGCCCGTCCTGGGGGTAGCTGGCCGTATCACTGGTCGTCTCGTTGCGGGCCGTCTCGGTCATGGCTCTCCTGGTCTCCTCTGTGCGGCGGTTCGGCGGGGCGTCGGCGATGCGGCAGGAGCGGCGGGGCTCCTGCGGAAAACGGTCTCTGCGAATGGGGAGAAGGTGGTGGCCCGGCAGGCAGCTTCCCCACTACCTGCCGGGCGTCTGTGGTCAGCCCGTCGGGGCTGTTGTCTCAAGACTCGCCGACGGGCGCGCCTCCACCACCGGGGTGGAGGTGAGCTGGCGCTCGGCCCGCATCAGGGAGATCTCGTTCTCGAAGTCGGCGGCGGAGTCGAAGCCGCGGTAGACGGAGGCGAAGCGGAGGTAGGCGACCTCGTCGAGTCGGCGCAGCGGGGAGAGGATCGCCAGGCCCACCTCGTGGGCGGCGATCTCCGGGCTGCCGGCCAGCCGGAGCTGGTGCTCGACCTCCTGGCCCAGCCGGGCCAGGTCGTCCTCGTCCACCGGGCGACCCTTGCAGGCCTTGCGGACGCCGGCGACGGCCTTCTCGCGGGTGAACGGCTCCGTGGCGCCGGAGCGCTTGAGCACGGTCAACTGCATGGCCTCGACGGTCGTGAACCGCTTCTCACAGCTCGGCGACTGGCAGACCCGGCGGCGCCGGATCGAGCAGCCGTCATCAGCGACCCGGGAGTCGAGGACCTTGGTGTCGTTGTGCTTGCAGTACGGACAGTGCATGGCTCCTCCTCCCGAGCGTACGAGCTGTGGACAAGTCCTGGCCTGGAGCCTGTGCTTGTGGAAAACCAGGCAGGATCTGTGTGTTTCCACGCTTGTCCTGTGAGTGACGAGGGGCCGCTCTGTGGACTAGATGTGGAGAACTACATCGTTGTAACTACTAGATGTAGTGGTAACCGTACGCCCCGACCACCACCGATGCAAGCGGGCCCCCGGAGGAGTTCCGGAGCGACCGGTCCGACGACGCGTTTGCGCAGGTCATGGCACACAAACGCCCTCCGAGAACAGGTCCGCCAGGGCGTGTCGCGACCGCCGCGGCGCCCCCGATGGGCGGGTTGCCCGGGCAATCCAGCCACCCATCGGCAACAATGACCGCCGTGACAGGTGGCAAGCGAGCTGGCGATCGAGCGAAGGCACGATTCCGCCCCGCCCTGCTCCTGCTCGCCGTCGGCATCACACTCTCGCTCGTGGCCTGGGGCTACCTCGTCATCGCGGCCATCGACTTCGGCGCCACCGCGCGCCACGACGACAAGTCCAGCGCCTGGGCGCTCCTGGCCGTCGCGGCCCTCGGCGCCATGTTCTGCCTGTTCCTCACCTTCATGCTGGCCATCCGGCTGTCGCGCACCCTCGGCATGAGCTCGCACCACCACGAACCGCGACCCAAACGCGAGCCCGGGACCCCCAAGGGCGGCAAGCGCGCGGCGCGCTGACGCTCGCACTCCGACGTACGTCCCAGCACGCGCGAAGGGCGGGATCCGGTTCGGTCGGATCCCGCCCCTCGTCTTCCCCGAGGCCAGTACTGGCCTCATCTCCACTGGGGTCGAGGCAGCGGAGAAAACTGACGGGCGTCTCGAGACGCCCACGCCCGGCGACCGGGCCACCCGACGACCTACGGCGTCGGGACCCGCAGCTCCTGGCCGACGTAGACGACGCTGCCGTCGAGGGTGTTGAGCTGCTGGATGGTGCGCATCATGTCGCGCACGTCGTCGCCGGACCTCGTCGCCGCGTCGCTGGCGATGTCCCACAGGGTGTCGCCCGGGGCCACGGTCACCAGGTCGAGCTGCGGCGCGCCGGCGTCGTCACGGGTCGCGGCCGAGCCGGCGGCGAGCCAGACGGCGGCCAGCGCGGCGACGGCGAGCGCGAGCAGGAACACCACCAGCCGGCCACGCCGGGTCAGCCGGACCTGGCTGCGGGGGCGGGACGGGCTCGTCGTACGACGAGTGGGGGCGACGCGCGGGGCGAGGGTGATCGTGCTCATGGTGACCTCCGGGGGAAGTGGACGTGGGCCCTGTGATGACAAGTGCTGTCTACGCAGGGGGTCCGACGGAAGGTGTTCGATCAGGCATTCGATCGAACATGTGTACGAGACTAGATCAGGTGTTCGAAGAAATCCAGCACCCGTTCGAAAGTTCGTTCGACCGGCGTGTCGCGACGGAGCACGACACGCGGTTCGAACAAATGTTTGAAAAGCGCACGCGGGTTCGGTTAGCGTCGAGCCACGGGTCCGGTCGTTCCGGACCGCATCACCCGATGCCGATCTGGAGGGCACCCCATGGCTGAGCGCAAAGGCACCGACCGCAAGGGCACCGGGCAGGCGAGCAGCGTCTCGGAGCTGCCGGACGGGCCTGCCGACGCGACCGGCCTGACGCCGCGCCAGCAGCGCGTCCTGGCCCACATCAAGGACAGCATCGAGAAGCGCGGCTACCCGCCGAGCATGCGGGAGATCGGCCAGGCCGTCGGTCTCACCAGCACGTCCAGCGTCGCCCACCAGCTGCGCACCCTCGAGGAGAAGGGCTACCTCAAGCGCGACCCCAACCGGCCGCGGGCCCTGGAGGTCTTCCTTCCCGAGGTCATGGCGGCGCGCCGGGCGATGAGCAGCGCCGAGGAGACGACGTACGACGAGACCGGGATCGGCGACGCCGCGCCGGTGCCCGCCAACGTGCCGGTCGTCGGCCGGATCGCGGCCGGCGGCCCGATCCTCGCCGAGGAGCGGATCGAGGACGTCTTCCCGCTGCCCCGCCAGCTCGTCGGCGACGGCCAGCTCTTCCTGCTCGAGGTCAGCGGGGAGTCGATGATCGACGCGGCGATCTGCAACGGCGACTACGTCGTGATCCGGCAGCAGCCGACCGCCGAGAACGGCGAGATCGTCGCCGCGATGATCGACGGCGAGGCCACCGTCAAGACCTTCCAGCGCAAGGACGGCCAGGTCTGGCTGCTCCCCCACAACCCGGCCTTCGACCCGATCGACGGCACCAACGCGACCATCCTCGGCAAGGTGACGGCGGTTCTCCGGCGGGTGTGAGGTTTGCCTGACCGACCGGTGACATAGGGTCAGGGCGTCCTGTTGCCGCACCTAAGGCCGGTCCCGATGCCTCGTCGCAGCCACTTCCCCTTCTCCGGGCTGCCCCTCCGCACCCTGCTGGGCGCACTGCTCGCCGCCCTCCTGACGGTGCCGCTCCTGGGCGGCGCCGCCCAGGCCGATCCCACCGCCCCGACCGACCCGGCCGCCGCCGTACCGGTGGCCGCGGTCGACTCCGGCGACCCCGTCGCCCAGGAGCTGGCCGAGCAGGCGCTGGTGAAGGTCCAGGAGCTGCTCGAGCCGGCCGCCACCGGTACGCCGGCCGACCCGGCTCCGGCCACGACGGCCGAGGGCGCCGACCTCACCATGGCGCTGCGCGACCTCGCCGTCACCCGCGACGACCTGCCGAAGAGCCTGCAGGACGACGCGGCACGACTGCTCGCGCGACCGAACACCGCCCACCGCCCGCCGCCCGGCACCGGTGGCATCGAGTGCACCCCCGGGTCGGGGCTCCCCTGCTACACCACGGGCGAGGCCGCCCCGGTGTGCGGTGGCGGCATCTGCGTGCACTCCGTCGCCACCACCGCGGACGCAGCGACCCCGGCCTACGTCAACGCCGTGCTCTCGGTGATGAACAACGTGGCCAGCCGCTACGCCGCCGCGGGCTACCGCCCGCCGGTCGGCGACGGCGCGAACGGCGGCGTGGGCACCAACCTGTTCGACGTCTACCTCGCCGACCTCGGCTCCCGCGGCCTCTACGGCTACTGCACGACCGACCAGCGGGTCGCCGGTCACGTGACCGCGCCGGCGTACTGCGTCCTCGACAACAACTACGCCGAGTACGGCGCGGCGCCCGGTCCGCTCGCGAACCTCCAGGTGACCGCCGCCCACGAGTACTTCCACGCCGTCCAGTTCGCCTACGACGTCAACGAGGAGACCTGGCTGCTCGAGGCCACGGCCACCTGGGCCGAGGACGAGATCTACGACGACATCAACGACAACCGCCAGTACCTCAAGGGTGGTCCGCTCGGCCAGCCGGCGCAGTCGATGGACTACCAGCGCGGCCTGGCGCCGTACGGCGCGTGGATCTTCTTCAAGTACCTCAGCGAGCGCTTCCCGGCCGTCAACGGTCCGGGTGGCATGCCCGTCGTCGTCCACGACATCTGGGAGCTGGCCACCGGTGCCCCGAACGCCCGCCAGGCGATCAACGCCGCGCTGGTCGCGCGCGGCACCGACCTGCGCACCCAGTTCGGCTGGTTCGCGGCGGCCAACCGGCAGCCGGCCCTGAACTACTCCGAGGGTGCCGGCTACATGCGGGCCCGGCTGTGGCGGGGCGTGAAGCTGACGAACTCGCGTCGCTCGTTCTCCGACCGCACCTCGCTCAACCACCTCGCCTCGCGGACCATCCGCTTCAAGTCGAAGGTCTCCGGCAAGGCGCGCGTGCGGGTCCACGTCGACGTCCCGAAGCGCAAGAAGGGCGGGTACGTCGTGGTGACCGTCAAGAAGAAGGGCAAGGCGCCCGTCGCCAAGATGGTCAAGATCAACCGCAAGGGCGACAAGACCAAGTCCTTCCCCTTCGGCAAGAAGGTGCAGTGGGTCGAGGTCACCCTGGCCAACGCCGGCAAGAAGGACGCCAAGGCGTCGGTCAGCGCCCGCGTGGTGCGCTGACCCGGCACAGACTGACGCTCAAATCGCGCCGACCCGGCGCAGATTGAACTTCCAGAGTTCAATCTGCGCCGGGTCGGCGTCGTTCGGGACTCAATCTGCGCCGGGTCGGCGTCGTTCGGGACCTACTTTGCGCCGGGTCGGCCACTCAGCCGGCCGAGGGCCTGACGCACCACCGCGGGATCGGTCGTCGTCCACATGGGCGGCAGGCTGGCCTTGAGGAACGAGCCGTAGCGGGCGGTCATCAGCCGGGGGTCGAGCACGGCGACCACGCCCCGGTCGTCCGTGGTGCGGATCAGGCGGCCGCTGCCCTGCGCGAGCAGCAGCGCCGCGTGGGTGGCGGCGACCTGCATGAAGCCGTTGCCGCCGGCCTGGTCGGCCGCCTTCTGGCGCGCGCTCATCAGCGGGTCGTCGGGCCGCGGGAACGGGATCCGGTCGATGATCACCAGCTGGCAGGTGTCGCCGGGGACGTCGAGGCCCTGCCACAGGCCCAGCGTGCCGAACAGGCAGGTGTGCGGGTCCTCCACGAACTGGCGCGCCAGCTCGGGCAGCTGGGCCTCGCCCTGCGCGAGCGTGGTCAGGTGGGGCAGTGCCTTGCGGACGTGCTCGGCCGCGGCCTCGGCGGCCCGGCGGCTGGAGAACAGGCCCAGGGTGCGGCCGTCGGCCCGGTCGACCAGCTCGGTGATCTCGTCGAGCTGGGCCGGCCCGAGACCGTCGCGCCCGGGCGGCGGCAGGTGGCGGGCGACGTACAGGATCCCCTGCTTCGCGTAGTCGAACGGGCTGCCGACGTCGAGACCCCGCCAGGGCTGCGCGTCGTCGGGTACGTCGCCACGCGGGCCGGAGCCGGGGCCGTCGGTCCTCTCCGACGGCTTCAGGCCGACCGAGCCGGCGACGGTCCCGAAGTCGCCCCCGAGCATCAGGGTCGCCGAGGTGAGCACGACGGTGTTGTCGGCGAGCAGCTTGTCGCGCATCTGGCCCCAGACCTGGAGCGGCGCGATGCACAGCATCGGCGGGATCCGGTCGGTGCCCTCGGTGCGCCAGAGCACGTCGGCCTCGGAGTTGGCGGCCATCCGCTCGGCTGTCGTGAACACCTCCTGGACCATGCCCTTGGCCTGGGTCATCGCGGCGTCGGGCTCACTGCCGGCCTCGGTCTTGGGGAAGGCCCCGACGCAGGCGCGGGCGGCGTCGCGGACCAGGATCAGCGCGTCGGCGAGCGCCTCGGGGACCTGCTCGAAGCGACCGGAGGGAGCGTCGGTGATCGCGGCCCGCAATGCGTCGGCAGCGTCGGCGAGGTCCTCGGCCTCGTCGCCCTCGACGTGGCGGATGCTGCGGCGGGCGGCCCGCTCGACCTCCGCCGCCCACAGCTCGTCGGTGGCGGCCTGGGTGACCCGGGCGGCGAGCTCGTGGGCCTCGTCGATCACCACGGCGTCGTAGTCGGGGATCATCGGGATGCCCTCGATCGCGTCGATCGCGAGCAGCGAGTGGTTGGTGACGATCAGGTGCGACTTCTGGGCCTTCTCCTTCGCGCGCTCGGCGAAGCACTCCTCGCCGAACGGGCACTTGCTCGCGCCGA
The DNA here is from genome assembly GCF_024614185.1 of Nocardioides carbamazepini. GTDB lineage: Bacteria > Actinomycetota > Actinomycetes > Propionibacteriales > Nocardioidaceae > Nocardioides > Nocardioides carbamazepini. The sequence continues at coordinate 484,230 of NZ_JAHTLF010000025.1, read as the reverse complement.
CGCACTCGCGGGCGGTGACACTGATCTGGCGCCACTCCTTGTCGGTGTGCCGCGGGGCGTCGTCGCGCTCCCCCGTGCCGCGACGCTCCTCCGCCGCCTTCTCGGCCCAGGTGCGCAGCTCGAGCACCTTGCGGCCCATCGCGCCCATGGCGTCCTCGGCCTGGATCAGCTCGCCCTGGTCGTCGGGGGCACCCTCGCGGACCCGGTGCAGGCAGGCGTAGTTGGAGCGCCCCTTGAGCACGGCGTACGACGCGTCGACGCCGGGGACCGTGCCGACGGCCTTGACCAGCCGGGGCAGGTCGCGCTCGACCAGCTGGTGCTGGAGGGCGAGGGTCGCGGTGGCGATGACGACCCGCCGGTCGTGGAGCAGGGCGGGGACCAGGTAGCCGAGCGACTTGCCGGTGCCGGTGCCGGCCTGGACGAGGAGGTGCTCCTTGTCGGCGAAGGCCTCGGCGACCGCCTCGGCCATCGCCACCTGGCCGTCGCGGCGCTGGCCGCCGAGAGCCGCCACCGCCGTCGCGAGGAGGTCGCGGACCGGGGACGTCCGGTCGTCAGCGGTGGTGGTCACCGCAGAACCCTAGAGGGTCGAGCCGACGTCCTTGCGCGCCCCTCCACAGCAGTGCCGGCGAGCTACTGCGCGAGCCGGACCGCGCCCTCCTCGACCACCCGGTCGATGGCCGTCGGCGAGAGCACGTGGCCGATCGCGAGGGCGGCCGCACCGATCACGCCGGCGCGCTCGCCGGCGCGGGAGGTCGTGATGTGCAGGTGCTCGGTGGCCAGCGGCAGCGAGCGCTGGTAGACGACCTCCCGGATGCCGGCCAACAGGCCCTCCCCGGCCGCGGCGAGGGCGCCGCCGATCACGATCACCGAGGGGTTGACCAGGTTGACCAGCGCGGCGACCACCTCGCCGAGGTCGCGCCCGCCCTGGCGCACGGCCTGGACCGCCGTCCGATCACCACCGCGCACGAGCGCCACGACGTCGTGGTCCTCGGCCACCGCAACGCCCGCGGCCCGCATCGTCCGGGCCAGGGCCGGGATCGCCGCGATGGCCTCGAGGCAGCCCTGGTTGCCGCACCGGCAGGTGACGTCCGCGCCGCGGGCGACGTGGACGTGCCCGAGGTCGCCCGCGGTGCCCTGCGCACCGCGCTGGAGGGTCCCGCCGGAGATGATGCCGGCGCCGATGCCCGTCCCGACCTTGACGAAGACCAGGTCCGCGACCTCGCGCAGGTGGGAGTGCTGCTCCCCGAGCGCCATGATGTTGACGTCGTTGTCGACCAGGACCGGAACGTCGAGCACGCGCTGGAGGTGGCCGGGCACGTCGTACCTGTCCCAGCCCGGCATGATCGGCGGGTTGATCGCGCGGCCGGTGGAGTGCTCGACCGGCCCCGGCAGCCCGACCCCGATGGCGGCCAGCTCGCTCACGTCGCGCCGTTGCTCGGCGAGGAGCGCGGTCGCGGTCTCCTGCACCCAGCCCAGGACCCGCTCGGGTCCGTCGGCGATGTCGATCGGCTCGCCGCGCTCGGCCAGCACCCGGCCGTCGAGGTCGGCGACGGCGGCCCGGGCGTGGCTGGCGCCGAGGTCGACGCCGACGACCACCCGGGCGCCGGGGTTGAAGGCGAGCAGCGACGGCGGCCGGCCACCGGTGGACACCCCGCCGACGGGTACGACGAGCCCGAGCCGCATCAGCACGTCGAGGCGCGCGGAGATGGTCGAGCGGGCCAGGCCGGTGGTCGCGGCGAGCTCGGCCCGGGTGCGCGGCCGGCCGTCCCGGAGGAGGTCGAACACGTCGCTGGGCCGCACCTGCCGCAGTCAACCACGCCGACCTTTGGCACGTCCAGCAAGCAACTTCTGTCGGACACTCGACAGAAGTACGTGACGCATGCCACAGTGGCGCGGTGCCACCGAACGTGCAGATCCCCCGCGACGCACCGCGTCCCGTCGGTGCCCCTGTCGGTGCCCCCGCCGGTGCCACCGCGGGCTCAGGGCCGGACGCGTCGGTCGTGCTGCGCGCCCGCGGCGTCACGAAGGCCTTCGTCGGCCACACCGTGCTCGCCGACGTCGACCTCGACCTGCGCGCCGGGCAGGTCCACGGCCTGGTCGGCGAGAACGGCGCCGGCAAGTCGACGCTGATGAAGATCCTCGCCGGCGTCCACACCGCCGACGCCGGCACCGTCGAGCTGGACGGACGCCCCGTCACGTTCCACCACCCGCTCCAGGCCCAGCAGGCCGGCATCTCCACGGTGTTCCAGGAGTTCAACCTCCTCCCCGAGCGGACCGTGGCCGAGAACGTCTGGCTCGGGCGCGAGCCGCGTCGGCGCGGCCTGGTCGACGTCGAGCGGATGAACCGCGACACCGCGGCGCTGCTCGACGACCTCGGGGTGACCGGGCTGCGCCCCCAGCAGCGCGTGCGCACCCTCTCCGTGGCCGAGCAGCAGGTCGTCGAGATCGCCAAGGCGGTCAGCTTCGACGCCCGGATCATCGCCATGGACGAGCCGACCGCGGCGCTGGCCGACCACGAGGTCGGGCTGCTCTACGCCATCATCCGCGGGCTCACCGCGCGGGGCGTGGCCATCCTCTACGTCTCCCACCGGCTCAAGGAGATCTTCGACCTCTGCGACACCATCACCGTCCTCAAGGACGGCCAGCAGGTGACCACCCGGCCCGCCGGCGAGCTCGACGACGCGGAGCTCGTGCGCCTGATGGTCGGCCGCGAGATGTCCGCGTTCTTCCCCGCGCCCGCGGCCGGCACGGCGCCGGGCGAGGTGCTGCTGGAACTGCGCTCCGCCGGCAACGGGTACGTCGACGGGGTCGACCTCACCCTGCGCGCCGGCGAGATCGTGGGCATCGCCGGGCTCCAGGGATCGGGCCGCACCGAGCTCCTCGAGGGGATCTTCGGGGTCCACCCCTTCACCCGCGGCGAGCTGGCGGTCGCCGGCCGGACGGTGCGGGTGCGCTCGCCGCGCGCCGCCGTCCGCGCGGGTCTCGCCCTGGTCACCGAGGACCGCAAGGCCACCGGGCTGGCGCTGGACCTGTCCATCCTGGACAACGCCCTCGGCGCGGTGCGTGCGGCCTTCCCGGGCCGGACCGGCGCCGCGCGCCGGGAGATCCCAGGCCTGCTCTCCAACCTCGAGGTGGCGGCACGGGCGCTGGACCAGGAGGTCCAGTTCCTCTCCGGCGGCAACCAGCAGAAGGTCGTCCTGGCCCGCTGGCTGGCGACCCGACCCCGGGTGGTGCTCATGGACGAGCCGACCCGTGGCATCGACGTGGGCGCCAAGCACGCGATCTACGAGCTCATGCGCGTCCTCGCCGCGGAAGGGGTGGCCGTCTTGATGGTGTCCAGCGAGCTGCCGGAGGTGATCGGTATGGCGGACCGCATCCTCGTCATGCGCGACGGCGTCGTCGCGGGCGAGCTGCCCCCCGGGTCCACCGAGGAGACGGTGCTGTCGGTCGCGACCGGCACGAGCTCGTCGCGGACCGCCGAGCCGGAGGCGGAGCGATGAGCGGCACCGCACGACCCGGGCTCGCCGGCCGCACCGGCACCCTCACCTCGACCGGCATCGTGCTCGCCGTCCTGGCCGGCGCCGTCGTGGTCGGCACCATCTTGACCGGCATCGAGGGACGCAACTTCTTCAGCACCGGCAACCTGCGCGACATCCTCACCGCAACCAGCGTGCTGGGCTTCATCGCCATCGGCCAGACCCTCGTCGTCCTCGGCGGCAGCCTCGACCTCTCGGTGCCCTTCGTCGCGAGCCTCACCGGTGTCGTCGCCGGCGGCGTGATGGCGGGAGAGTCGGGACGGGTGGTCCCCGGCGTACTGGTCGGCATCGCTCTCGCTGCGCTGATCGGGCTCGTGAACGGCCTGGTGGTCAGCATCCTCAAGGTGCACGGCTTCATCGCCACCCTCGGCATGGGCCTGGTCATCAGCGGCTACATCGCCAGCACCTACCAGGGCAACCACGGCTCCGCGCCCCGGTCCTTCCGGACGATCGGCATCTCCTTCCTCGGACCGGTCCCGGTCTCCACGCTGATCATGCTCGGCTGTGCCCTGCTCGCCATCGTGCTGCTGCGCCGCACCCGTCTGGGCCATCACCTCTACGCCGTGGGCGGCAACCCGGAGGTCGCCCGGCTCTCGGGCGTTCGGACCGCCGTACCCGTCATCGCCGCGCACGTCCTGTGCTCCGTCCTCGCCGGCTTCGCGGGCCTGCTGTTGCTCGCCCGGCTCTCGGTCGGCAACCCGACGATCGGGAGCCAGGGCCAGTACGACCTGATGTCGATCGCGGCCGTGGTCCTGGGCGGCACCGTGCTCGCCGGCGGCAAGGGCAATGTCACCGGCACCCTCGCCGGCGTCGCGATCTTCGCCGTCATGGACAACGTGATGGCCGTGATGGAGACCGACCCGTTCCTGCGCAACGTGGTCCGCGGCGTCGTGATCGTGGCTGCCGTCGCGGTCTACTCCCGGCGCTCGATCGGGCGCCGACCGGCCCGCTTCGAACGACCCGGCGTCCTCGACGCGGCACTCCAGGAGGCGAAGTGAGCGCGCCCGTGAGCACCCCCACCGCGACCCGTGCGGCCGCCCTGCCGCGGCACGCCCACGGACTCGCCGGGCGCGCCGCCGCCAGCATCGGCACCCCGGGCGGCGCCGTGTTCGTCCTCGTCCTCGCGCTGCTGGTGGCGACCGTCGTCGCCAACCCGAACTTCGGCGATCCCGGCGTGCTCATCCGCTTCCTCGGCCGGACCGCGCCGATCGCGATCGCCGCCATCGGCCAGTACTACGTCATCGTCTCCGGCGAGTTCGACCTCTCCATGGCCGCCGTCATCGCCGCCCAGGTGGTGGTCGCCGGCAACTACATCGGCGACGACACCGGCCGGAACGTCATCGGACTGGTGCTGATGCTCGCGCTGGGCGCGTTCATCGGTCTCCTGAACGGGCTGGCCACCACCCTCCTCCAGGTGCCGAGCTTCATCGTCACCCTGGCGATGATGCTCGCCCTCACCGGGCTGGTCCGCTATCTGTCCGGCGGCGCGGCGGACGCGCCGCCCAACGACGACTTCCGCGAGATCGGCCGCGGCACGGTCGAGAGCGTCCCTGTGGTGGACGTGATCCCCTATCCGCTGATCGTCCTGGCCGTCCTCAGCGCCCTCGCGGTGTGGCTGATGCGCCGTCCGTTCGGCCGCACCCTGCTGGCCGTCGGCGACAACCCGGCCGCCGCGCGGGTCTCGGGCGCCCGCGTGTGGTGGGTGAAGACCCGCGCCTTCATCCTGTCGTCCCTGGCCGCGACCGTCGCGGGCATCCTGCTCGTCGGGTACGCCGGCGTGCACCCCACCGTGGGCGACGGCTACGAGTTCTCGGCGATCACCGCGGTCGTCCTCGGCGGCGTCGTGCTGGGCGGTGGTCGCGGCTGGGTCCTGTCCGCCGTCGCCGGCGCCTTCGCGATCGAGCTGCTCTTCACCCTGCTCACGGTCCTCGACGTCGACGCCACCTGGCGCGACACCGTGCGCGGCCTGATCATCATCGCCGCCGTCGCGTTCGCCGCGCGGGCGTGGACCGTCGGCCGTCGTACCGGGACCCGTCGGACCGCCCCCACGACGCCGGCCACTCCCCTGACCACGGATCTCTCGGGTCCCCCCACCGAGCCCACCCCGGGCACCAACACAGGAGGCAATTGATGCGCAGAACACACCTCAAGGGCGTGCTCGCCGGGGCGGCCGTGCTCGCGGTGCTCACGGCCTGCTCCACCGACGACGGGGGCAGCGACCCCGATCCCGACGCGGACAGCTCCTCGACCGGCAGCTCGGACAGCGAGTGGTTCGTCCAGGCCGACTTCGACCAGCAGCGCGAGCAGATGGGCGCCAGCTTCGAGGGCGACCCGGCGCAGCCGTACCTGCAGTACATCGACGGCCCGACGACCGACACGGCTCAGTGGAAGACCGACAAGCCGATGAAGGTCTGCTTCGCCAACGCCTCGATCTCCAACCCGTGGCGCCAGACCGGCTGGATCACCATGAACCAGCAGCTCAAGGTGCTCCAGGACAGCGGCGTCGTCTCCGCCATGGAGACCCGCGACGCCGGTGACGACGACAACAAGCAGATCGCCGACATCGACTACTTCATCTCCGAGGGCAACTGTGACGCCTTCATCATCTCGCCCAACTCGACCGCCGCGCTGACGCCGGCGGTGGAGCGCGCCTGCGAGACGGGCAAGCCGGTCGTGGTCTTCGACCGCGGCGTGGAGACCGACTGCGCGACGACCTTCATCCACCCGATCGGCGGCTACGCCTGGGGCATCGCGACCGCGGAGTTCCTCGCCGAGAACCTCGAGGAGGGCGACAAGGTCGTGGCGCTGCGGATCCTGCCGGGCGTCGACGTGCTCGAGACCCGCTGGGCCGCCGCGAAGAAGATCTTCGACGAGAAGGGCATCGAGGCGGTCGACTACTTCACCGACGCCAACCCCGAGAAGATCAAGAGCATCGTCACCGACGAGCTCACCAAGGGCGACGTCAAGGGCATCTGGATGGACGCCGGCGACGGCTCCGTCGCCGCGCTCGAGGCGTTCGAGGACGCGGGCATGGACTACCCGGTGATGACCGGCGAGGACGAGATGAGCTTCCTGCGCAAGTGGGAGGAGACCGGACTCACCGGCCTGGCGCCGGTCTACTCCAACTTCCAGTGGCGCACCCCGCTGCTCGCGCTGGAGAAGATCGCCAAGGGCGAGCCGGTCCCGGCGGAATGGGTGCTGCCGCAGGAGCCGATCACCGAGGACGGGCGTGCCGACTACCTCGAGGGCAACGAGGGCATGCCCGACGGTCACTACGCGAAGTTCGGCGGCGAGGACCTGCCCGGCTACCCGCAGGTCTGGCAGGACCGCCAGATCCCGTAAGGCACCCGCGGCCCGCCTGCCCGCGGCCCGCACCCCCGGCCATCGGCACCGCCCGGTGGCCGGGGTGCCGGCCGGGTCGACGACCCGCGCGCCCCGCAGCCCCTCGCACCAGAAAGGCCCTCCATGAGAGCCCTCGGCGTCAACACCTGGGTGTGGACCTCCCCGCTCACCGATGCGCGCCTGCCCGACCTCCTGAGCCACATCGCCGACCTCGGCTTCGACGCCGTCGAGCTGCCGCTGGAGGGTCCCGGTGACCTCGACGGCGCGGCGACCTCCGCCGTGCTCGCCGCGACCGGCCTGACGCCGTACGTCGTCGGGGCGATGGCGCCCGGCCGTGACCTGGTCGCCACGACCGCCGCGACGGTGGCCACCACCCAGGACTACCTGCGTGCCTGCGTCGACTTCGCGGCCGCGATCGGCGCCGGCTCGGTGTGCGGCCCGTTCTACGCCGCGACCGGCCGGACCTGGCGGATGAGCCCGGCCGAGCGCGCGGCGGCGTACGACGAGTGGCGCACCCACCTCGCGCCCGTCGTCGAGCACGCCGCGGCATGCGGGGTCCGGATCGGCATCGAGCCGCTGAACCGCTACGAGACCTCGCTGGTCAACACCGTCGACCAGGCCCTCGACGCGCTGGGGCCGCTGCTGGGCCCGCACCTCGGCCTGGCGCTCGACACCTACCACCTCAACATCGAGGAGCGCTCCAGCGCCGACGCGGTGCGCCGCGCCGGCCCGGACCTGGTGCACCTGCAGGTCTGCGGCAGCGACCGAGGCGCCCCCGGCGGGGACCAGACCGACTGGACCGCCCTGCTCGCCGCGCTCGACGAGGTCGGCTACGCCGGCCCCCTCAACATCGAGAGCTTCACCCCCGACAACGCCGCGATCGCGGTGGCCGCCTCGGTCTGGCGTCCCTTGGCGTCCTCCCCCGACGACCTGGCCCGCGACGGCCTGGCCTTCCTGCGCACGCTCACCGGAGCGGCACGATGAGCCGGCCGCTGGGCGTGGCCGTCATCGGCTACTCGTTCATGGGCAAGGCCCACTCCAACGCGTGGCGCAATGTCGGCGCGTTCTTCCCCGAGACCCCCGCGGTCCGGCAGCAGGTGCTCGTCGGGCGGGACGCCGACGCGGTCGCGACGGCCGCGGCACGGTACGGATGGCACGACAGCGCGACCGACTGGCGCGCGGCGGTCGCCCGTGACGACGTCGACATCGTCGACATCTGCACCCCCGGCGACAGCCATGCCGAGATCGCGCTCGCGGCCCTGGCCGCGGGCAAGCACGTCCTCGTGGAGAAGCCGCTGGCCAACACGGTCGCCGAGGCGGAGCAGATGGTCACGGCCGCGAAGGCCGCCTCGGCCCGCGGCGTACGCACGGCCGTCGGCTTCAACTACCGCGGGGTGCCCGCCCTCGCGCTGGCCCGGCGCCTGGTCGCCGAGGGCCGGATCGGGCAGGTGCGGCAGGTCCGCGCGGCGTACCTCCAGGACTGGCTCGCCGACCCGGCCGCGCCGATGACCTGGCGGCTGCGCCGGGAGTCGGCCGGCAGCGGCGCCCTCGGCGACCTCGGGTCCCACGTGGTCGACCTCGTCCAGCATCTCCTCGACGACCCGGTGGTCGCCGCGAGCGGACGGCTGCGCACCTTCGTTCCCACCCGCACCGGCCCCCGGGGACCGGAGCCGGTGACCGTGGACGACGCGGCCTGGGCCACCCTCGAGACCCGGGCCGGAGGAGTCGCCGGCCTCGAGGTCAGCCGGATGGCGACGGGCCGCAAGAACGGGCTCACCCTGGAGCTGTACGGCGACGCCGGGGCGCTGAGCTTCGACCTGGAGCGGCTCAACGAGCTGCAGCTCCACGACGGCCTGGGGGGACCCACCACCGGCTCGCAGCGGATCCTGGTCACCGAGCCGGAGCATCCCTCGCTGCACGCGTGGTGGCCGCCCGGGCACGTGCTGGGCTGGGACCACACCTTCACCATCCAGGCCGCGGAGCTGCTCGACGCCATCGCGGCCGGCACCGATCCGAGCCCCTCCTTCGCCGACGGCCTCGGCGTGCAGCGCGTGCTGGACGCGATCGAGCGCTCGGCGCAGCAGGATGGCCGGACACAGACGATCGCCGACGACGGCCACGAGTGACGGAGGACTGATGGGCAAGCGCTTCACCCTGTTCACGGGACAGTGGGTCGACCTCACCCTCGAGGAGGTGGCCGCGCTGGCCGCGCGGTGGGGCTACGACGGCCTCGAGATCGCGGTCTCGGGCGAGCACCTCGACGCATGGCGGGTCGACGAGCCCGGCTATGTCGAGGGACGCCTGGAGATCCTGCGCCGGCACGGCCTCGGCTGCTGGGCGATCTCGAACCATCTCACCGGGCAGGCCGTCTGCGACGACCCGATCGACTTCCGCCACCAGGCGATCGTCCGCGAGCGGGTGTGGGGCGACGGCGACCCGGAGGGCGTGCGCGGGCGGGCGGCCGAGGAGATGCGCCTGACCGCCCGGCTGGCCCAGGCGATGGGGGTCGAGGTGGTGGTCGGCTTCACCGGGTCCTCGATCTGGCCCTACCTGGCGATGTTCCCGCCGGTGCCCGCCGAGCGGATCGACGCCGGCTACCGCGACTTCGCCGAGCGCTGGCACCCCATCCTCGACGAGTTCGCACGGTGCGGGGTGCGCTTCGCGCACGAGGTGCACCCCTCGGAGATCGCCTACGACTACTGGTCCACCGTGCGCACCCTGGAGGCGATCGGGCACCGTCCCGAGTTCGGGCTCAACTGGGACCCCAGCCACATGCTCTGGCAGGACCTCGACCCGGTCGCCTTCATCACCGACTTCGCCGACCGGATCTATCACGTCGACTGCAAGGACACCCGGCTGCGCCTGGGCGGCGGCCGCAACGGGCGGCTCTCCTCCCACCTCCCCTGGGGCGACCCGCACCGCGGCTGGGACTTCGTCTCCACCGGCCGTGGCCAGGTCCCGTGGGAGGACTCCTTCCGCGCCCTCGCCGCGATCGGGTACGACGGCCCGATCTCGGTCGAGTGGGAGGACGCGCGGATGGACCGCCTGCACGGCGCGCCCGAGGCTCTGGAGTTCCTGCGCCGCTTCGACTACGACCCGCCCACCGCTGCCTTCGACACCGCGTTCAGCAAGCAGAGCGAGACCTGAGGAGCCCCGCCAAGGCGGCGCTCAGCCCTCGAGCAGGCTCGCCACCCGCGCCGCGACCCGGTCGCCGAACACCCGGTGGCCGGCGGCGTCGGGATGCAGCCGGTCGCGCTGGTAGGTCAGGTCGACGTCGAGCATCGACAGGTACCCGGCCCCGTGAGCCGCCGCGAGCCGGGCCAGGGTCGCGTCGACCGCCGCCACGTCGTCGTACCGGAGCCGGGGCGCGGGCGGCGGTCCCACGACCAGGACCGGCCGACCGGCGAGCACCCGCATCAGCCGGGAGAACCCGGCCTCCAGGTCGGCGGCGGGCTGGTCGGCGTCATTGAGACCGCCCTCGACCACGAGCAGGCCGGCGCCGGCCGCGGTCCGGGCCCGGGTCGCGTAGGAGACGTCGCCGCAGGCGCTGGCGCCGACGGAGAACCCGCTGCCGGAGAAGCCGTCGACCCGGACCCGGCCGGGCAGCCGGACCGGCCACGACTGCTCCGGGCGAACGCCGGCGCCGACGGAGTAGGAGTCGCCGATCACCAGGACCGGTGGGCCAGCACCGGTCACCAGCGCTCGCCGCGCCTGGGCCCGCTCGTCCTTGGCCACGCACGGGTCCGCCCGGGCGCCGGCGCGCGCCAGCAGCGTCGTGCTCACCGCGACGGTGAGGACGAGCGCGAGCAGTCCGAGGAGGAGCCGGTGCCGAGTCACGACCGGATCATCCGTCGTACCGGACATCGGGGTTGCCGAATTGGCGAAATCGCAACCGAATTGTCCGGTACGACGAGCGACGGATGTGCTCAGACCACGTAGGCGGCCAGCTCGCCGGCCAGCGCCTCGGTGGCCCGGCCGGTCACCCGGGTGCCGTCGGCGGTGTGCTCGAGGGACCCGATCTCGCCGTCCTTGTGGATCCGGTCGATCAGGTCGCCGCGCGCATAGGGCACGAGCGCGGTGAACTCGACCCTCGGGCGCGGGAGCTCGCCCTCGACCGCGGCGATCGCCTCGGCGATCCCCTCGCCGGTGCGCGCCGAGACCGCGACGGAGTGCGGCTCGCGACGCAGCACGCGGTCGACGACGACCGGGTCGGCCGCGTCGATCTTGTTGACCACGACCAGCTCGGGGACGTCGGTCGCGCCGATCTCGGCGAGCACCTCGCGGACCGCGGCCAGCTGGCCCTCGGGGTCGGGGTGCGAGCCGTCGACGACGTGAACGATCAGGTCGGCGTCGGCCACCTCCTCCAGGGTCGAGCGGAACGCCTCGACCAGCTGGTGCGGGAGGTGCCGGACGAAGCCGACGGTGTCGCTCATCGTGTAGACGCGGCCGTCCGCGGTGGAGGTACGCCGGGTGGTCGGGTCGAGCGTCGCGAAGAGGGCATCCTCGACGAGCACACCGGCGCCGGTGAGGCGGTTGAGCAGGGAGGACTTGCCGGCGTTGGTGTAGCCGGCGATGGCGACCGAGGGGATCTCGTTGCGACGGCGCTCCTGGCGCTTGGTGTCGCGGGTCCCCTTCATGGCCTTCAGCTCGCGGCGCAGCTTGGCGATCTTGTCGTTGATCCGGCGCCGGTCGGTCTCGATCTTGGTCTCACCGGGGCCACGGCCGCCGATGCCGCCGCCGTCGGCGCCGACCCGGCCACCGGCCTGGCGGGAGAGGTTCCCACCCCAGCCGCGCAGGCGCTGCTTCATGTAGCTGAGCTGCGCGAGCTCGACCTGGGCCTGGCCCTCCTTGGACTTCGCGTGCTGCGCGAAGATGTCGAGGATGAGCGCGGTCCGGTCGACGACCTTGACCTTGACCTTGTCCTCGAGGTTGCGCAGCTGGGAGGGCGCCAGCTCGCCGTCGCAGATCACGGTGTCGGCGCCGGTGGCCTGCACGATCTCGCGCAGCGCGTCGACCTTGCCGCGGCCGATGTAGGTCGCCGGGTCGGGGTAGGTGCGGCGCTGGTAGATCGCGTCGAGGACCTCCGAGCCCGCGGTCTCCGCGAGCAGGGCCAGCTCGGCCATCGCGTTCTCGATCTCGCTGATGGCGCCGCCGGTCCACACCCCGACGAGGACCACCCGCTCCAGGCGGAGCTGGCGGTACTCGACCTCGGTGATGTCCTCGAGCTCGGTGCGCAGGCCGGCGACCCGGCGCAGCTCGTGACGCTCGACCAGGTCGAGGTCGCCGGTGGTCAGGTCCCCGCCCGCATCGGGGTCGCCGGCGGGCTCGCTCGCGTAGCCGGACTCGAAGTCGTCGAGCTCGGCGTCGGGGTCGTCCCAGCCCTCGGTGGCTCGCAGGGCGTCAGCGAGGGAGAAGTCTTCAGCACGGTTCGTCATAGGCGTCATCAAGAGTAACGACGAGCACCACGAGATGCTTCCCGATTAACGACGATGTCAGCCGGGCTCGAGGTCGCGCTCCCACACGACGGTGCCGGCGCCGTCGTACAGCCGGACGGTGAGCAGGCCGGAGGCGGCGATGTCGAGCTGCCCGAAGTACTGGTTCGTGGGCCGGGGCGCGACGTCCAGGCGGCCGATCTCGGCCTCCCCCTGCGAGAAGACGACCTCGGGTCCGAAGGTCTGGTCCAGCTCCCCGTCCTTGAGCCAGAACGGCGAGGCGGCGACCGGCCCGGAGACGAACTCCCAGAACGGGTCGAAGTCGGTGAAGGCGGCCCTCTCGGGGGTATACCGGTAGGCGGCCGTGTAGTGGACGTCGCCGGTGAGCCAGATGACGTTGCGCACGCCGTACCGTTTGAGGGCGGACAGCACCCGGGCCAGCTCGGGCTCCCGGCCGATCGGCGGGCCGTCGTCCTTGTTGGCGTAGCCGTCGAGGTCGGTGACCCGGTTGGTCGGGGCGGAGAGGGGCAGGTCGGCGCAGATCGCCTTCCAGGTCGCGGTCGACGAGCGCAGGCCGCGCACCAGCCACTCCTCCTGGTCCCTGCCGAGCAGGCCGGCCGTGGTCCGGCCGACGGCGGGGTTCGTGTCGGGGTTCGGTCCGCGCCAGCTGCGCATGTCGAGGCAGAACAGGTCGAGGTGCTGGCCGCGCGGGACCTTCCGGTACAGCCGCCGGCCGACGAACCCGTCGCCGCCGGCGGGCGCGAGCCGTCGCACCGGGACCGGCTGGTACTCCTGCCAGGCACGGCGGCCGCGGATCGCGAGCACGTCGGCCCGCCGCTCGCCGTACCGCTCGTCGTCGATGGTCTCGCCCGGCCACCAGTTGTTGCAGGTCTCGTGGTCGTCCCACATCGCGACGGTGGGCACGGCGGCGTAGAAGGCGCGCACGTTGTCGTCCCGCAGCGGGTACCGGTGCCGGCCACGGAGCTGGTCGAGGGTCTCCGAGACGACCATGACGTCCTCGGTCAGCTCGTTGCGCCAGGTGGTGCCGTCGTCGAGCAGCACGCTCTCGCTCATCGGCTCGTCGGCATAGATCGTGTCGCCCACGTGCACGAACAGGTCGGGGCGCAGGCCGAGCATCGTCCGGTACGTCGTCAGGCCGCCCCGCGCGCGGTCGATCCCCCAGCCCTGGCCGCAGGTGTCGCCCGACCACACGATCGACTGCGCGGCGGCATGGACCGGCGCGGTCGCGAAGGTGAGCGGTAGGGGTGCGCTGCGCTCCCCGTCGGGTGTCTCGAACCAGACCTCGGCGTCGTACGGCCGGCCGGGCGCGAGATCGGTCAGGTGCACCCGGGCGGTGAAGTCGGCCCGCTCGTCGGTCCACGGCCCGCGGACCACGCGCCGGTGTCGACCCTCGCTGTGCAGGCGCACCATCAGCCGGCTGGGCCGGATCCCGCGCGACCAGATCACCGCGGAGCTGGTGGTGACCTCGCCGCTGCGGGCGCCGGAGGTCAGGTCCCGCCGTCGCTCGACGAGGGCGGGCGAGCGGCCGAGCAGGCCGAGAGCGGGGATCGAGGAGCCGGAGAGGCCGGCCACGATCGTCGTCCGACGGCCGACCCGGAGGTCGCCCAGTCGCTCGGCCAGGCGGGTCCGGTCGTCCCCGAGCATCGTCACGTTCCCTCAGGGAACCGTTCCTCGGCGACGTGCTCCTGATCACGATGCTGCGCGTCGGTGAACAGCGGTCGGATCCCCCGTGCCGCGATCCGCGTACCGCGGGAGCGATCCGCTCGTTGACCTGATGTGAGAGTCGGTCGGCCGGGGGGCGACCACCGCGGATGGATCGTGGTGGGCGTATCCCTCCTCATCATCGTGATCAGCGTCGTCGTCGGGCGCGGCGGCAACGACACGGACGACGGCGCGGGCGCGCGCCCGCGTGCGACGGCGTCCCCGTCCGTCGAGGACGGACCGGGCACGCTGCCGTCCCAGCTGCCGTCGTCGACGCCGGAGCCGACCCCCGGCTCGAGTGCCGCCGCGACCGGCGCCGCACCGGACAGCGCGCCCAGCGGCTTCGCGGCGGGCTCCGGCACTCTGCCGCCACTGAGCATGCCCGGGCTCACCGGCAAGGGCGGCAGCGCCTCACTGCCGAAGATCCGGGTCCGTCTGGAGGTCTTCTCCCAGCAGCCGATCGGCATCGTCGGCTACCAGGTGCCGACCAGCCTGACCGATCCGTCCGGCACGGTGAAGGGCGTCGGCACCCGCTGGTCGCTCACGACCATCGCCTACGGCAACCCCGACTATGCGCGCCTCTTCTTCGGCGCCGGCCCCTCCGGGACGCCGGTGACCTGCGTGATCACGATCAACGGCAAGGTCACCGAGCGACGGTCCACGGAGGGGCCCTACGGCCAGACCATGTGCCAGGGCTGAGCCCCGGCACCGGTCAGGTCGGGGACTACTTCGGGGGCATCCGGATGCCGCCGTCGACGCGGACGACCTCGCCGTTCATGTAGGAGTTGGTGAGGCACTCGATGACCATGCTGGCCAGCTCGTCCGGCACGCCGAGGCGCTTCGGGAAGAGCACGCTCTCGCCGAGCTTGGCCTTGAACGCCTCGGCCTGCTCACCCTCGCCGTAGATCGGGGTGTCGATCAGACCCGGGGCCACGGTGTTGAGGCGGATGCCGGAGGCGGCGAGGTCGCGGGCGACGGGGAGGGTCATGCCGACGACGCCGCCCTTGGAGGCGGAGTACGACGCCTGGCCGATCTGGCCGTCGAAGGCGGCGACGCTGGCGAGGTTGACAATGGCGCCGCGGCAGCCGTCGGCGTCGGGCTCGTTCCGGCTCATCGCGGTCGCGGCCTGGCGGACCATGTCGAAGGTGCCGATCAGGTTGATCGCGACGACCTTGGTGAACGCCTCGAGGGAGTGGGCCGACTCGAGCTGTCCGTCGCGGCCGATGGTGCGCTGGGCCCAGCCGATGCCGGCCGAGTTGACGACCGCCCGCAGCGGGGCGATGTCGGCGGCGGCCTTGACCGCGCCCGCGATCTGCTCGGTGTTGGTCACGTCGACCAGGGCGAAGACGCCGTTGATCTCGGCGGCCAGGGCTTCGCCCTTGTCGGCCTGGAGGTCGGCGACCACGACGGTCGCACCCTGGGCGGCGAGCTGGCGGGCGGCGGCGGCGCCGATGCCCGAGGCGGCGCCGGTGACGATGGCGGAGGATCCGGTGAGTTCCATGGTCGGGAGCATAGGGCGGCTCCTTCACTGTGACACCGTCGGTGTCACAGTCAGAGACTCAGAGGGAGCTCGTGCCCTCGGCCACGACCACGGCCGGGCCGGTCATCAGGATCCGGTCGTCGGCGGTCCAGGTGATCCGCAGCGTGCCGCCCGGCAGGTCGACCCGGTACGCCGTGTCGCGGGCCGCGCCGTCGGCGAGGGCGGCCGCGACCATGACGGCGCAGGCGCCGGTGCCGCAGGAGCGGGTCTCGCCGGAGCCACGCTCGTGGACCCGCATCGCGACGTGACCCGGCCCCCGTCGTACGACGAACTCGACGTTGACGCCGGCGGGATAGACCGCCGGGTCGTGGCGGGGCGCGTCGAGCAGCGGGCCGACGTCGGCCAGATCGGCGCCGGTGTCGGTGTCGGTGTCGGTGTCGAGGAAGGCGACCGCGTGCGGGTTGCCCATGTCGACGTGCAGCGCCGGCCAGGACCGCTCGCCCACCGCGACGGAGGTCTCCTCGAGCACCTTCGGGATCCCCATGTCGACGGTGATCTCGCCGTCGGCCGCACCGGCCGCGAAGGTGAGCACCTTGACCCCGGCGCGGGTCGCGACCCGGACAGGCGTCGCCGGGTCGACCAGACCCCGCTGCGCGAGGTGGCGGCCGAAGACCCGGATGCCGTTGCCGCACATCTCCGAGACGGAGCCGTCGCTGTTGCGGTAGTCCATGAACCACTCGGCGTCCTGCCCGCGCGCGGCGTCGCCGGCGGCAGCGGTCCGGATGATCCGGAGCACCCCGTCGCCGCCGATCCCGGCACGCCGGTCGCACAGCGCGCGGACGCGCTCGGCGCTCAGCTCGCCGTGGACGGTGCCGTCGGGGTCGGGCAGCAGGACGAAGTCGTTCTCGGTGCCGTGGCCCTTGAGGAAGGGGTACACGCGTCCAGCCTAGGCCGTCGTACTGCGGGCTGACGCATCATGCCGCCGGATCAGACCACGGTCCGACGCGGTGAACGCCGCCGGCTCCTAGCGTCGTCGCCATGACCCGCACCCTCACCCTGACCACGGCAGCCCTGGTGGCCGCCGTCGTACTGGCCCCCGAGCTCCTCGCCTCGCTGCTCGTCGGCGACTACTCCGGCGTGGGGGCGCTGCGCGACGCGCTGCCCGGTGCGTTCGCCGACCACTGGCGCCTCGGTGACGGCGTCGTGAGCGGCGACCTGGCTGCCGCGACCGACTACTGGACCACCTTCCACGTCGTGAAGGCCGTGGCCGCCGCGGCGCTGCTGGGGGCGCTCGTGGTCGCCCTGGGCCGGGTACGCCGGGGGCCGGGTCGGGTCGCGCTGCTGGTCCTCGCCGCCCTGGCCGCGGTGGTCCTGATCGCGAACGTCCAGGGTGCCGTCGCTCCCCTGTCCTCGCTGCTCTCGATGGTGCCGCCCGGGGCTGCCGATCTCGCGCTCGCCTCGGACGGGACGCCGGCCTTCGCCGGCCTGGTGCGGGACTTCGCGGTCTACCACGTCGCGATGGTCGCCCTGGCCGCCGGCGCCGCCCTCGTCGTCGCCCGCCTCGGCGCGCGCGCCTGGCGGCACGGACGTCGTCCGGCGGCCGGCGTGGCCGGCGTCGCGGTCGCGCTGCTCGGCGTGGTGGCCCTCGCCAACATGACCACGGTCGCCGACCCGGAGCCCGCGCTGCGCGGGTTCCTCGAGGTCAGCGGCAGCGCTTGACGTCGCTCACGTCGATCCAGCCGGTGAAGGGCGGCTTGTCGGAGCGCTTCCTGATCCTCGCCTGGATCAGGACCGAGGTCTTGCCGCCGGACAGGAAGTTGGTGAGGTGGACCACGCCGTTCCGCCGCCACGGGGACGACGAGCCGGGAAAGGTGTTCCACATCCCCTGCACCAGGTACTGAATGCGAACGCGTCCGCGCACCCAGTGTTTGGCCTTGCGGGCATCGAGACGCATCTCGAGTCCCCAGTTGCTGCCCACCCGGTGCTGGCAGACCTGGATCTTCGCTCCTGCCCGTTTGTGCGCCGTGGTCCAGCCGAGCTTGCCGCGGGCGGGGATGCCGGCAGTGCCGTCGGTGCCGGCGGTGCTGCTGGCCGTGGCGGCCGTGATCGCCGACGGCGCGGCGCCGGCCGGCACAGGTGCCGCGACCAGGGTCAGCCCGGCGACCAGGCCGGCGATCGTCGTACGACGCATGGGAGTCCTCCGAGATGTTCGAGTGCGTGCCGAGCCCACCGTAGATCAGCCGAGCTCATCCGTAGAGGCGGTCCTCGTAGCTCGGGCCGTAGTGGGCGTCGAGCGATTCGATGCTGTCGCCGGGCCGCTCCAGGCGCTGGGCCAGGACGGCGCGGCGCGGGACCTGCGCCTCCGGGGCCCACGTCTCGGGGCGCCACAGCTGCGAGCGCAGGAACGCCTTCGCGCAGTGGAAGAAGATCGTCTCGATCTCGACGACGACCGCCAGCAGCGGCCGGTGGCCCTTGACCACCATGGCGTCGAAGAACGGCGCCTCGCCGACCAGCCGGGCCCGCCCGTTGATCCGCAGCGTGTCGCCGCGGCCCGGGATCAGGAAGTTCAGGCCGACCTGCGGGTTGGCGAGGATGTTGCGGTAGCCGTCGGCCCTCCGGTTGCCCGGTCGCTCGGCGATCGCGATCGTCGTGTCGTCGAGGACGTGGACCAGCCGGCCGGCCGGATCGCCCTTCGGGGAGACGTCGCAGCGTCCGTCGGCGTCGGCGGTCGCGACCATGCAGAACGGCGACGAGGCCAGCCAGTCCCGGTCGACGTCGGTCAGCGCGGACCGCTCCTTGTCGCGCACAGCGTCCGTGGGTACGCCGAGCAGCTCGGTCAGCGCGGCGGCGTCGGTGATCTCGGTCCAGGGGGCCTCGGTCGTCACGGGATCAGCGTAGGCGCGACCACACCGGCTGCCCCTCCTCCCCGGCGCGTGGGCTCCGCCACAGCCGTCAGCCGGCCGTCCGGCGCGAGCTCGACCGCGGCGACGGCGCCGATCTCAGCGGCGCTCGAGCCCGGCGGCCCGGGGACGGCGAAGGTGTGCCCGTACGCCGCCAGCGCGGCGCCGTAGGCGTCGATGAAGGCCTGCTCGGCCGTGACGGCGGCCGTGTTGCGCTGTGCTGCGCGCGGCGCGGCGACCGCGTCGGGGAGCGACAGGCCGAGGTCGAGCCGGTTGACCAGCACCTGCAGCACGGTGGTGATGATGGTCGAGCCGCCGGGCGATCCCAGCGCCAGCACCGGGCGGCCGTCGCGGAGCACGATCGTCGGCGCCATCGAGCTGCGCGGCCGCTTGCCCGGCTCGATCCGGTTGGGGTCGTCGGGGTCGTAGACGGTCGAGAAGTCGGTCAGCTCGTTGTTGAGCAGGAAGCCGCGGCCCGGGACGACGATGCCGGATCCCCCGGTCTGCTCGATGGTGAGCGTGTAGGCGACCACATTGCCCCACCGGTCGGCCGTCGTGAGGTGCGTGGTGGACAGACCCTCGGTGTCGCGGTCCACGTCGTCGTCGGCCGCGGGTGCGGCGCAGACGCCGTCGTAGGAGGCCACGTCGCCGGCCGGGACCGGCTTGGCGGCCGCCGCGTCGGGATCGAGGGAGCAGGCCCGCTCCTTGGCGAAGACGTCGTCGAGCAGCGCGTCGACCGGGACGTCCTCGAAGGCGGGGTCGCCGACGTACCTCCCCCGGTCGGCGAAGGCGAGCGCCGTCGCCTCGAGGTAGTGGTGCAGGGTCGGGACCGCGCCCTTCGGCCGGAACTGCTCGAGGATGTTGAGCGACTCCCCGACCGTCGTGCCACCGGACGACGACGGCGCCATGCCGTGGACCTGGTAGCCGCGGTAGCCGATCGAGGTGGGCTCCTGGACCGGCGCCTGGTACGTCGCCAGGTCCTGGACGGTCATGCTGCCCGGCGGGGCCGGGAGGTCGGTCGCGCCGCTGAGCGGCGGCCGCTGCACGGTCCGCGCGACCTCCGCGCCGAGCCGGCCGGAGTAGAGCCAGCCGATCCCCTTCGCGCCCAGCTGGCGATAGGTGCGCGCGAGGTCCGGGTTGCGGAATCTGCTGCCCGGGCGCGGCACACCCTCGGCGAGGAACAGGTCGGTGGTGCTGGTGAAGGTGCGGAACCGCTCGGCGTTCTCGCGGGTCTGCAGGGCGAACGTGTCGTCGACGACGAAGCCGCGCTGGGCGAGCCGGGCGGCCGGCCGGAGCGCCTTCGCGAGCGGGAGGCTCCCCCATCGGTCGAGCGCGGTCTGCCAGGTGGCCGGCGTCCCAGGGACGCCGACCGAGACGCCGCTCGTCACGAGGTCAGGTGTGAACGGGTAGGGCTGCCCGGTCGCCGGGTCGATGAAGGCGTCGGGCCGGATCCCCGACGGGGCCGTCTCGCGGCCGTCGATCGTCTCCACCGCACCGGTGGCGGCGTCGTAGTGGACCAGGTAGCCGCCGCCCCCGATCCCCGCGCTGTAGGGCTCGGTGACGCCGAGGGCGGCCGCGGTCGCGACGGCCGCGTCGACCGCGTTGCCGCCACGCCGCAGGACCTCCAGGCCGATCGCGGTCGCGTCGGCGTCGACCGAGCTGACGGCGCCGCCGTAGCCGGTGGCGGTGGACGCCTTCGGTGGTGGCTTCGGGCCCGGTCCCGCGACCGCCGGGCCGGCCGGCACGACGGTGCCGAGGGCGGCGCCCAGGGCGAGGGTGGTCGAGGCGACGATAGCGACGGGGACGGCGAGGGTACGGCGCACGATGTCCTCCCGAGAAGTTGGACCGGTCCCTTCCACCATCCCCCCGCTGTCAACCCGTGCGGTCCTCGGTCAGCGGGCCGTCGACGGTGTAGCGCGCCGTGACGAAAGCGCCGTTGCGGGCGGTCTCCTCGAGCCTGAGGTCGAGCCGGCGCGGCAGCAGCGGGCGGCCGGCACCGAGGACGACCGGGGCGATGGACACGATCACGTCGTCGAGCAGCCCCGCCTCGGCGAACTGGCCCGCGAGGTCGCCGCCACCGACCACCCACACGTCCTTGTCCCCCGCGGCAGCCCGCAGCTCGTCATGTACGCCGACGACAGCGCCCTTCGCGAAGCGCACATCCGCGCCGTCGAGGGTGGGCAGCTCGCGGGAGGTCATCACCCAGGTCGGCTGCGCGTAGTACCAGGCCTCGCCGGACTCCGCGAGGTGGGCGAGCACCCACTCGTAGGTGGTCGAGCCCATGACCAGGGCGCCGATCCGCTCGATGAAGGCGCCGTAGTTCTGGGGTCCCGACTCGTCGAGGTCCTGCCGCATCAGCCAGGCGAGCGAGTCGTCGGGATCGGCGAGGAACCCGTCGAGCGTGGTGGCGGTGTAGTAGGTCGTGCGGGTCATCCGTGGTCTCCTCCGTGGTGTCCTCGTTCGGCGCGCAGCCACATGATCGGGTCGCCGTCATCGACGTCGACCCCGGCGGAGCGCAGCAGGTGGCGGGCGAGCTGGCGTCGGTGGGCGGCGTAGGTCAGGACGTGGGTGATGACGCTGCCGAGCTGGAAGCTCTCCGGCGGCTCGCACAGCGCGTCGATGAGCAGGTCGTCCCAGGCGCCGCGCCGGTCGACGTCGCGGACGACGGCGAGCCAGCGGGCGGCGGCGTGGTCGTGCCGGGCGATCAGGTCGACGGCGGTGGCGTCGTCGGGACGCTCCGGGAGGTCGCCGCCCTCGATGGCGGCGAGCCAGACCTCCTTGGTGCCGACCTGATGCTCCAGCACCGCGGCGATCGACTCCTCCGGTCCCTCCCACGAGTTCACCTCGTGGCCCGGCAGCCGGGAGCGACGGAACTCCTCGTCGCTGAGCCCCTTCGCACGGTCCAGGAGGACCCGGGTGTCGTCGAGGTCGTGGCGGACCAGCTGGTCGGTGAGCGGGCTCATGGGCTGCTCCGTGGCGTGGACCCACAGGCTCGTGGGTGGATGGAAGTGGATGCCGTTGGCGGCCGGCAGCCAGGTGCCGCGCCGCTCGGTGGGCGCGCCGGCCGGCGCGGTGGCCTCGCTCGGCGGATGGCCGTACGCCCGGGAGAAGGCCCGGCTGAACCCCTCGACCGACTCGTAGCCCGCCTCCCACGCGGCGTCCGTGACGTTCCCGCCCTGCCGGAGCCGCCAGGCGGCCCGCTCGAGCATCACCCGCCGCCGCATCGCCACCGGCGCCTCTCCGGTGTCGCGCGAGAGCACCCGGCTGAAGTGGTACGGCGACGCGAACGCCCGGTCCGCCATGTCGGTCAGCGTCCGGCTGTCCTCGTCGAGCACGGCGTCGAGGAGCTCACGGAGGCGGTCCCGGCCGGTCAAGCGGAGGCCCCGCGATGTTGCTCGGATGCGGAGCAGGTGGGGAGCGAGGCGACCGACGCCCAGGAGCGCAGCGGAGGAGAGGAACGTCGTGGGGTGCTCATGGGTCCAGTGTGCTGGGCGGCGGCCGGGGGCGCTTGACCGTTCTTGCTCAGCCGCTCGGGGGCGAGGAGGCGAGGCCGGAGGTCGGGAGGTCGGGGAGGTCGGGGAGGTCGGGGAGGTCGGGGAGGTCGTTTGGTGTCGTCGTGGCTCGCTGGTCGGGCTGCGGGGGCTGTCCGCGGGTTTCGGTCGGGTGGCCGGTTCCGTTCCGAAAGGCAGCGACGAGGAAGGTCGGGAGGGGGCCGGGTTCGGCGGTCGGGCTGCGGTCCGGGTGGCCGTGGTTCGGGCCACTTCTGTCACGGATGGTGACGTGGGTTCTCCACACCCGCTGATCGGGTTTCCCTTGTCCCCAGGCGGGTTTGCGCCGCTTTGAAGTGTCGTAGCCGGGTGGGAGAATCCAGTCATGGATCTCGGAACCACGCCCCGCACGACAGCCTCGCTGCTGTCGCGCCTGGGCGAGCGGATCCGCTCCCGCGAGACCCTCGTGATCGAGGAGTGGGAGGACATCGTCACCTGGGCCGGCGACCACATCATCGACAGCCCCGAGGGCGCGGCGACCATCACCGAGGGCTACCTCGACACCGGGATCCCGATCGCCGGTGACGGGGCACCGTTGGTGTCGGAGTTCGCGTTGATGGAGCTCATCGCCGTTCTCGGCAGGTCGCCGGATGGTGGTCGTGCGTATGTCGGGCGGGTCATCGAGTGCGCCTGGCGCCTCCCCCACGTCTACGCCGCGGTGGTCGCGGGGAGGTTGGCGCCGTGGCGGGCCGAACGGATCGCCGACCTCACCCGCCCCCTGTCCGCCGACGCGGCGGGGTTCGTCGACCGGCAGCTCTGGGACGCGTCCGGGGTCGGGTGGGCCCAGCTCGAACGCCTCGTCGCCGAAGCGGTGCTGCGGTTCGACCCCGAGCAGGCCGAGGCCGAACGACGGGCCGCCGCTGACCGGCGTCGGTTCGACATCGGTGGAGTCGACGAGCACGGCCTGGTCCACCTCGACGCCCTCATGGACGCCGCCGACGGCCACGACCTCGACCAAGCGGTCGCCCGACGAGCCGAGACCCTCGCCCGGCTCGGTGACGACTCGACGCTCGACGTGCGCCGCTCCAAGGCCGCCGCCGAGCTCGCCCGCCACGACCTCGCCCTGGACCTGCTGATCCCCGACCCCGACACCGGCGAGGTGATCGCGACCGTCCCCGGCCGCAAGGTCGTCCTCAACGTCCACATCACCGACACCACCCTGGCCGGGGACAATCCGTTCGCGAATCCGGTCGGTCGGTGGGAGGAGGGCCGCTGCCCGATCACCTCGGCACAGATCCGCGAATGGCTGCGGACCAAGGACACCACGATCATCGTGCGACCGGTCATCGACCTGGCCGACCATCTCCCCGTCGGCTCGTATGAGATCCCCGACCGTCACCGCACCCGCGTGATCCTGCGCGACCACACGTGTCGGTTCCCCCACTGCTCTCGACCTGCGCAGCGTTGCGACATCGACCATGCCCGGCCCTACGGTCAGGGTGGACTCACCTGTCCGTGCAACGAAGTGGCGCTATGTCGACGGCACCATCGGGCGAAGACCCACTCGGCCTGGGTCTACGACATCGTGATGCCCGGGTCCTATGTGTGGACCAGCCCCGCCGGGTTCCGGTTCCGCGTCGACCACCACGGCACCCACCCCATCCATCCCGGACACCCACCGGACGAGTAGCGACCGAGCCCCGGACCCCGCAGAACCACCCATCTGCGGGGCTTCAGGCGTGTCTGACCACCATCAGCCGGCTGGCCGGACCAGTACCTCAGGACCCAGCCACCGGCAGGCGATCAGCGCGAGCTCGAGATCGAGTCGCTCCTCGCCGAGCGGCCTGCCGCGGGCCTCGACGGCCCGGTCGACGCGGTACTTCACGGTGTTCTTGTGCAGGTGGACGCGGGCGGCGGTGGCGACATAGCTCTCCCGCTCCTCGACGAACGCCAGCAGCGTCTCGCGCAGCCGCGCGGCGCCGTCGGTGTCCTCGGCGAGGTCGCCGAGGGCGGTGCGGACCATGCGCCGGGTGGCGGGCAGGTCGCGGGCGAGGAGGGCGGCGGCGCGGACGGTGGGGTCGACGTGGCTGACGGCGCGTCCGGCGGGGTGCTGGCCCAGCTGGGCGACGCCGTGTGCGGCGGCGGCGCCCTCGTGGGTGGTGCGGAAGCCGGGCTCGCCGGCGTCCGGCGAGCCGACGGCGACGTACACCTGGCCGTCGCCCTCGGCGAGCGCGGCGTCGATGGCGGCCGGGTCGACGTCGCCGGTGCGGCCGATCGGGAGCCAGGCCCAGGCGGTCTCGCGGTCGCGGGGCACGAACAGCGGCTGGCCGCCGGCGCCGATCCGCTCGGCGATCCGTGCGACGGTGCGCTCCACGGCGGTGAGGTCGGTCAGGTCGCCTGCGCCGGCCGCGGTCCAGAGCACCAGACCCAGGTGATGCTGGCGCAGGCGGTACCCCAACGCCGCCTCCGTCGCCCCGAGGTCGAGCCGGTCGCCGCGCAGCAGCGCCTCGACCGTCTCACGCTGGACGGCGCTGCGGTTGGCCAGCCAGCGCTCGCGTTCCTCCTGGTAGGCCTGCACGACCTCCTCGGAGACGGCGTCGATGTAGAGGAACGACGTGTCGGTCAGCATCTGCGCGGTCCGCAACGCCAGCGCCGGGTCCGCGACACCGCCGGTGATCTGCGCGTGCGCCCACTGCAGGATCAGCTGCTGCCCGATCCGGTACGCGCGCAGCAGCGCGCTCGGCGAGGTGCCCCGCTGGGCCAGTCGGCGCGCGTACTCCACGGCCGCGACCGGGGCGTGCACGTCCTTGACCTGCATGTGTCCCCGCATCAGGTGGACGAAGGTCTCGAGATTGGCGCCCGAGCTGCCGACGAGCAGCTCGACCAGCGCGGGGTCGGTGGGCAGCTCCGGGATCCGGTCGCGGAAGGCGTCGACCAGCTCGGCGGTCAGCTCGATCTGGCGCTCGGCGAGCAGCGCGGCGATCCCCTGGATCTCGGTCTCCGGGTCCGACACGGCCTGCCTCCTTTGGATCATCACACCAACGGGTGACGACGGTCACGCCATCATGCCAGAGCGGTAGGCCGGCCCGCCTTGGCCGTGCGACCCCTAAGCCCGGGCCGGAGTTTGGTTCCGAAGACCAAGAGCGGGAACCTACGACGGTCCTAGCGTTCCGGCATGACCCTCGACCAGCTCACCTGGCTGCCCTGGCTGCGCCCGGCGGCGTACGACGACCGCCCCTGTGTCCGCGACGAGCGGATCGAGCTCACCTATCGCGCGTTCGCCGATCGGGTGGAGGCGGCGGCCCAGCAGTTCGCCGGACTCGGCGTCGGCCGCGGCTCGGTGGTCGCGGTCATGCTGCCCAACCGGGTCGAGCTGCTCGTCGCGATCATGGCGGCCTGGCGGCTCGGTGCGGCGGCGACCCCCGTCAACCCGACCTTCACCGCGGTCGAGGCCGCGCACCAGGTCGAGGACTCCGGCACGGTCCTGGTCCTGACCGCCGACCCGGCGGCCCGGCTCGGCACCGCCACCACGCTCGACGTCGCTGACCTGGCCGTCTCCCCGAGCGACCCGGGCGGTCCCGGCGCACTGCCTCCGGCACGCACGTCGACCGGTGACCTGGCGCTGCTCGTCTACACGAGCGGCTCGACCGGCCGGCCGAAGGGCGTCATGCTCGACCACGGCAATGTCGCCGCGATGATCTCCAGCATGGGCGAGGCCATCGGCATCGGCGCCGACGACCACTGCCTGCTGGTGCTGCCGCTGTTCCACGTCAACGCGATCTGCGTCAGCTGGCTGACCCCGATGTCGGTCGGTGCGCAGCTGTCGGTGCTGCCGCGGTTCCACCCGGTGGAGTTCCTGGAGAGCATCGAGCGGCTGCGGCCGACGTACTTCTCCGCGGTGCCGACGATCTACGCCCACCTGGTCGCCCTCCCCGCCGAGGTCGCGCCCGACGTGAGCTCGGTGCGCTACGCGGTCTGTGGCGCGGCGCCGGCGCCGCCGGAGCTGCTCGCGGCCGTGGAGCGGCGGTTCGGGTTCCCACTGGTGGAGGGGTACGGCCTCTCCGAGGGCACCTGCGCGTCGACCTGCAACCCGGTCGACGGGCTGCGCAAGCCCGGCACGGTCGGCCCCGCGCTGCCCGGTCAGCTGGTGGCGGTCATGGCGCCCGACGGCACCGTGGTCCCACCCGGGGAGCGCGGCGAGGTCGTCATCAAGGGCGCCAACGTGATGCGCGGCTACCTCAACCGCCCCGAGGCCACGGCCGAGGCGCTGGGCGACGGCTGGCTGCACACCGGCGACGTCGGGATCCTCGACGAGGACGGGTACCTGCGGATCGTGGACCGGATCAAGGACATGATCATCCGGGGCGGGGAGAACATCTATCCCAAGGAGATCGAGAACGTGCTGCACGGTGCCCCCGAGGTGCTCGAGGCGGCCGTGGTCGGCGGCCCCGACCCCGTCTACGGCGAGGTGGTGGTCGCGTTCGTCTCCGCGCGGCCCGACACCACCGTCGACGTCGACGCCCTCCTCGCCCGCTGCCGCGCGGAGCTCGCGAAGATCAAGGTTCCGGTGGCGCTCCACGTGCTGGATGCTCTGCCCAAGAACCCCGTCGGCAAGATCGACAAGCCCGCGCTGCGGGCCCGACTGAGCGGAGCCTGACCATGGGATTCCTCAAGCCCGCGCCGGAGCCGATGCCGCCGGCCGAGTTCCTCGCCCTGCCGTTCCAGGAGCGGATCCGGGTGCTCAGCACCAACTGGGTGACCGAGGGCTTCAACACTCCGCGGATGCTGCACGTCGTCTACATCCTGAAGATGCTCGGGCTCTATTTCGCCGTGGGCCTGGCCATCACGTCGTGGACCACCGACTACGTCCACTTCACCGACCCGGGCACCTGGTTCGACAACGTCGTCGTCTACCAGAAGCTCGCGATCTGGCTGATGCTGCTCGAGGTGATCGGCCTCGGCGGCGCGTTCGGCCCGCTGTGCGGCCACTTCGTGCCGATGCTCGGCAACATCCGCTACTGGCTGCGCCCGGGCACCATCCGGATGGCGCCGTGGGGCCGCCACGTCCCGCTCACCGGCGGCGACGAGCGGACCGTCGCCGACGTCGTCCTGTACGTCGCGGTGCTGGCCAGCCTCGTGTGGCCGCTCGTCGCGCACGCCGAGGCGGTGCCCTTCCTGCCCGCCGGCACCGGCCCCCAGGAGCTGGTCCCGCCGCTGGCGTTCCTCCCGATCCTCGTGACGATGCCGCTGATGGGGCTGCGGGACAAGGTGGTCTTCCTGGCGGCCCGCTCCGAGCAGTACCTGCCGATCATGCTGTTCTCCGCCACCCTCGGCGCGATCGCGCTGAGCGACAGCGCGACCTCGGCGGACTTCGTCAACCTCGTCGTCGCGTTCAAGATCATCATCTGCGTCGTGTGGATCGGCGCCGGCGTCTCCAAGATCGGCGAGCACTTCATCAACGTCGTGCCGCCGATGGTCTCCAACAGCCCCGGCCAGCTGAACGTCGTCAAGCGGCTGCACTACCGCAACGCCCCCGACGACGTCCGGCCCAGCGGGTTGGCCTGGTTCATGGCCCACGTCGGCGGCACGACCGTCGAGATCATCATCCCGATCGTGCTGCTGCTGACGACCAACGACACGGTCGCGCTGCTCGGCGCGGTGGCGATGTTGGTGTTCCACATCTACATCACCTCGACCTTCCCGCTCGCCGTACCCCTGGAGTGGAACGTCTACTTCGGCTACATCGCGATCGTGCTCTGGGGCGGCTTCGGCGACGGGTTCGCCGCGTCGACGTACAACATCTGGGACTTCTCCGAGCCGCTGCTGCTGATCCCCGTGTTCGCGCTGCTGCTCTTCGGTCCGGTCCTCGGCAACCTGCGCCCCGACCTCGTGTCCTTCCTGCCCTCCATGCGCCAGTACGCCGGCAACTGGGCCTCCGCGGTCTGGGCGATGAAGCCCGGCGTCGAGCAGCGGCTCAACGAGCTGCCGCTGGTGGAGGTCCAGCAGGACCAGCTGCAGCGGATGGCGCCGATGCCCTACACCGCGGACGAGGCGGCGATGACCGTGCAGAAGGCGCTCGCCTGGCGGTCGATGCACAGCCAGGGGCGGGGCCTGTTCTCCGTGCTCCACGAGCACCTCGACGACCTGGAGGCCCGCGACGTCCGCGAGGGCGAGTTCATGTGCAACATCCTGGTCGGCTGGAACTTCGGCGACGGCCACCTGCACGACGAGCGGCTGATCTCCGCCGTGCAGAAGCGGCTCGGCCTCGAGCCCGGCGATCTGGTCGTGGCCTACTGCGAGTCGCAGGCCACGCCCTGGCGGACCTCGCGCCCGCAGGAGTACCGGGTCATCGACGCGGCTCTCGGGATCGTCGAGCGGGGCACGTGGGACGTGCGGGACTGCGTCAAGGAGCAGCCGTGGCTGCCCAACGGCCCGGTGCCGCTGGCCGTGACCTGGTCGGCGTCGGGCTACCGTCGGAAGTCCACCCTGACCACCGGAAGGGACCCCGTCTCGTGAGCACAGCCGTCGTCGTGGGCAGTGGCCCCAACGGGCTCGCCGGCGCGATCCACCTGGCGCGCGCCGGTCTCGCCGTCACCGTGGTGGAGGCGTCCGACCGGCCCGGCGGCGGGACCCGGACCAGTGAGCTCACCCTGCCCGGCCTGCTCCACGACGACTGCGCCGCCTTCCACCCGACGGGAGTCGCGTCGCCGTACTTCGCCGCGCTCGGCCTCGAGCGCCACGGCCTGCGCTGGCTGTGGCCGGAGGTCGATCTCGCCCACCCGCTCGACGACGGGCGGGCCGGCCTCGCCACCCGCGACCTCGCCGCGTCGGCCGCCTCCCTGGGTGTCGACGCGGACGCGTGGCAGCGGATGTTCGGGCCCGCGGTCCGGCGCTTCGACGACCTGATCGCCGAGGTCTTCCAGCCGGTCGTGCACGTCCCGCGGCACCCCGTCACCCTCGGCCGGTTCGGGATGAAGGCGCTGCTGCCCGCGACCGTGCTGGGGCGGCGGTTCCGCGACGAACCCGCCCGCGCGCTGTTCACCGGCGTCGCCGCCCACAAGTTCGGGCGGCTCGATCTCCCTCTCAGCGCGTCCGTCGGGCTGATGCTCGCCGCCGCCGCGCACGCCGTCGGCTGGCCGGTGGCCGAGGGGGGCACGGAG
Organism: Nocardioides carbamazepini; assembly: GCF_024614185.1. Classification (GTDB taxonomy): domain Bacteria; phylum Actinomycetota; class Actinomycetes; order Propionibacteriales; family Nocardioidaceae; genus Nocardioides; species Nocardioides carbamazepini. Next base: position 455,170 of record NZ_JAHTLF010000025.1, on the reverse strand, counting down.
TCGATCACCCGGGCGCTGCTGGCCGAGCTGGCGTCGTACGGCGGGACGGTGGTGACGGGCGTCCGGGTCACCTCGCTCGCACAGCTGGACGAGCTGATCGGCCGGGCTCCCGACGTCGTGCTCCTCGACACTGCTCCGGCTGGCGTCCTGCAGATCGTCGGCGACCGGCTGCCCGGCCGGGTGCGCCGGGCGCTGTCGCGCTACTCCTACGGCCCGTCGGCCTTCAAGGTCGACCTCGCCGTCGACGGCGACATCCCGTGGACCAACCCGGACTGCGGACGCGCCGGGACGCTGCACCTCGGCGGCAGCGCCGCCGAGATCGCCGCCGTCGAGGCGGCCACCGTGCGCGGCGAGATGCCGGAGCGCCCGTTCGTGCTGCTCGGCCAGCAGTACCTCTGCGACCCGTCCCGCTCCACCGCCGCGGCGAACCCCGTCTACGCCTACGCCCACGTCCCCCACGGGTACGCCGGCGACGCCACCGACGCCGTGCTCGGCCAGATCGAGCGGTTCGCCCCCGGCTTCCGGGACCGGATCCTCGCCGTGTCGACCCGCGACCCTGCCGCGCTGGAGAGCTACAACGCCAACTACGTCGGCGGCGACATCAGCGCCGGCGCCAACACCGCCCGGCAGATCGCGTTCCGCCCGCGCCCGGCGCTGAACCCCTACGCCCTGGGGGTTCCCGGCGTCTACCTGTGCTCGTCGGCCACGCCGCCCGGCGCCGGCGTGCACGGGATGGGTGGGTTCCACGCCGCCGAGGCGGCGCTGCGCCGACTGCGGTGAGCGTCAGGGAAGGCGATGGGCCATCGCCAGGTTGGCCCGCAGCTCCTCGGCGTTCTGGACGACGACATAGGCCGGACGGTCACGCTCGACACGCCAGGACTCGCTCAGCGGGCCGATGTTCACGGTGTCGAAGCCGAACTCGTCGTAGAGACGGGTGACGAACTCCACCGCGTCGTCGTGGTCGCTCGCCGTCGCCAGCGCCCTCCGGCCCGGGCTGCCGGCAGGGGAACCGTCGGCGACGATGTCCGTCGCGACGATGTGGTTGAACGCCTTGACGACCTTCGACGTCGGCAGGTGACGCTGCAGGATCTCGGACGTCGTGGTCTCGCCCTTGTCGAGCGCCTCGATGTGCCCGTCGCGCTCGAAGTAGTAGTTGTTGGTGTCGAGCACGACCTTGCCCGCGAGCGGCTCGACGGGGACCTTGTCGACAGCATGCAGCGGAACCGTCACGACGACGACGTCGCCGGCGGCACCCGCCTCCTCCGCGGTCGCCGCCCGGGCCCGGGGCCCGAGCTCGGCCACGAGATCCCCGAGCGTCTCCGGCCCACGAGAGTTGGCGATCACCACGTTGTAGCCCGCTGCCACCGCCGCCCGCGCGACGTTGCTTCCGATATTTCCCGCGCCGATGATTCCCAGAGTGGTCACGAAGTCACCAACGCCTCCCGGCCGCGCGTATTCCGCGAACCGTCTCGAGCGCCTTCGCCACGAGATCCGGGTCGTCGTACGCCAACCAGGTGATCCGGGGGTCGTTGCGCCACCAGGCCAGCTGCCGGCGGGCGAACTGCCGGGTCGCGATGACGGTCCGCTCGATCGCCTCGTCGGTCGTCATCTCGCCGGCGAGGACCGCGGTCGCCTGGCGGTAGCCGATCGCGAGCGCGGCCGTGCGGCCCTCGGCGAGACCCTCGCCCAGGAGCCGCTCGACCTCGGCCAGCAGGCCGTCGTCGAACATCCGCCGGACCCGCGCCTCGATCCGGCCCTCCAGCACCTCCCGGTCGATGGCGACGCCGAGCTGCACGGTGTGCGGGTCGACGTACTCCTGGACGGGGAGGCTCGCGCTGAACGGCGCACCGGTGATCTCGATGACCTCGAGGGCGCGGACGACGCGACGCCCGTTCTCGACCTCGATCCGCTCGGCCGCCACCGGGTCGAGCTCGCACAGGCGGGCGTGCAGGGCGGGGCTGCCGACCTCGGCGAGCTCGACCTCCAGCCGCGCGCGGACGGCAGGATCGGTGCCGGGGAACTCGAAGCGGTCGAGGATCGCCCGGGTGTAGAGCGCGGAGCCGCCGACGAGGACGGGCGTCGCACCGCGTGCTCGCAGGGACGCGATCACCTCGCGCGCCCAGCCCTGGAACTCCGCGACCGTCGCCGGGTCGCGGACCTCGAGGGTGTCGAGCAGGTGGTGCGGGATCCCACGCCGCTCGGCGAGCGGCAGCTTCGCCGTACCGATGTCCATGCCCCGGTAGACCTGCATCGCGTCGGTGTTGACGATCTCGCCGCCGAGCGCCTCGGCGAGGTCGAGCGAGAGCGCCGTCTTGCCACTGGCGGTCGGGCCGACGACCGCCACGATCGGAGGCGGGGGCGGGCTCGACGGCATGGGGATAGTGTGGCAATGACCCACACCCGGCGGCCCACTCGGGCCGTGACCGCGAGGAGCAGACGATGGGATTCCTGGACAGGCTGAGGGGCGCCAAGGACACCGTCACCGACAAGGTCGGCGAGGCGGTCGACAAGCACGGTGACAAGATCGAGTCCGGTCTCGACAAGGCCGCCGGCTTCGTCGACGACAAGACGGGCGGCAAGTACCACGACAAGATCGAGAACGCGACCGGCAAGGCCAAGGACGCGCTCGGCAAGCTGGACGGCGACGAGCCGGGACCGGAGCAGCCGCCCCAGGGCGACACTCCCCCGCCGCCGCCGCCTCCTCCGCCGGCGCCCTAGAGCTCGTCCGAGGCTAGGGTGGTCGCGGTGGCTCAAGGCGGGCCGTCGCACACACACCCAGTGGGGGTTTCTCGTGGGCTTTCTCGATGACGCCAAGGACAAGCTGACCGACGCGGTCGACAGCCAGGGCGACAAGATCGGCGACGCGGTGGACAAGGCCGCCGACTTCGCCTCCGACAAGACCGGCGGCAAGTTCGACGACAAGATCGACCTCGGTGCCGACAAGGCCAAGGACGCCCTCGACTCGCTCGACGGCAAGAACGACGACATCAGCTGACCGGCCGACGCCGGCAGCAGCAGCGAGCACCTCGGTGACCGTCCAGGATCCCGCGACCGGGAAGACCCGGTTCGCGGTGGTCCCCGCCTCCTACGTCCTCCTCCTTCGGGAGACCGAGCACGGCGAGGACGGCGCGGGCACCGAGGTGCTCCTGCAACTGCGCCGGAACACCGGCTACATGGACGGCTTCTGGGCCGCCGCGGCGGCCGGGCACGTCGAGCGTGGCGAGACCGCCGAGGCAGCCGCCCGCAGGGAGGCGCTCGAGGAGATCGCCGTGACCGACCTCGACCTCACCTTCGCCACCGCGATGCAGCGCACCGCCCACGATCTGCCCATCGACGAGCGGATCGACTTCTTCTTCACCGCCCGCTCCTGGTCCGGCGAGCCGCGGATCGTCGAGACCGCGAAGTGCGCGGACCTGCGCTGGTTCCCGCTCTCCCGGCTGCCCGATCCGGTGGTGCCGCACGAGGCCGTCGTCCTCGCGGGCCTGCGCCGCGGCGACCTGGCGGCCCTGACCCACCACGGCTTCTGACCCGCTCGTCGACGGCGCGGTTGAAACCGGTCGCGGCGGATACCGCTCTCTCAGGTGCTCCCGACCCACGAGGGAGGAGAGTCATGAGCAAGGACGAGGAGGGCGGCAGCCTGCCGCCCGCGCCCACCCCGGTCGCCGAACCGCCCGCGCCACCGCCGGGTGGACCGAACCGGATCGAAGGGGTCGGCGGCGACGGCGCCTACAGCACCGAGCCCCGCGACCCGCTGCCCTGGAACAACCCGGCGACCGACGACGAGCTGCCGGCGGAGACCGTCACCCCCGAGGACACGGAGACCGAGGCCACCCGGGGCAATCCGGAGGTGCCGCCGGAGCGCGAGTCACCCGCGTAGGAGCCGGGTCTCCAGCCGCGTCTCGACGGCGTGACCGCCGGCACCGCGCTCGACGAGGTAGGCCGCCTTGCCGTCCTCCTCCGTGAGCGCCTCGGTCAGCTCGGCGCCCCGGTAGTGCAGGCCGACGCCGTCGTCGGTGGCGTAGCCGGTCGGCAGCGTCCCGGCCGCGATGAGCTCCTGGAACAGCGGGCGGCGCTGCTCCTCGGAGTCGTAGTGGACGCCGTTGGACCACGGCACCAGGCCGAGTCCGTTGGTGATCGGGCGCAGGTCCGGCCCGAACGAGTCCGTCGTCCCGCCGCGGTGCCAGCAGATCGACCCGGCCGAGACGCCGGTCAGGACCACGCCGGCCTCCCACGCCTCGCGCATCACGTCACCGACACCGTGCAGCTCCCACATCGCGAGCAGCCCGGCGACGCTGCCGCCCCAGACCCAGATCACGTCCTGGGCGAGCAGGTGCGCCCGGATGTCCGCGACGCTCGGCATCGCGAAGAGGGACAGGTGGTTGCCGTGGAAGCCCGCCTCCTGCGCCATGTCGTAGAAGTCGCGGATCACCGCCGGCTGGTCGCCGCACGCCGTCGCGAGGAAGCACACGCGCGGCGCCCGGCCCTCGACACCGGCCAGGTCCACGGCGTACCTCGTCAGCGGGCCGACCGACCACTTCGTGCGCCGACCGGGCACGACGCCACCCGAGGTGGCGAGGATCGTCGGTGCGTCGGCCGGCATCGTCGTCGGGTCAGCCGCAGACCGGTGCGTCGGGAAGCGGGGCCGGCACGCCGATCGACGGCATCCCGAGTCCGACGCCGGCGGGAGCGGCGGGCGCCGTCGTTCGACGCTCCCACGCGTCGCCGGACCGGGTACGACGCAGCGCGCGCACCGGCCCGTCGGCGACGAGGTGGTGCGGGGCGGCGTACGTGACCTCGACGGTGACGAGGTCGCCCGGCCGCGGCTCGCCGTCGACAGCGGTGAAGTCGGCCTCGAAGTGCACGAGCCGGTTGTCGGGAGCCCGGCCGGAGAGCCGGTGGGTCTCGGCGTCCTTGCGGCCCTCGCCCTCGGCGACCATCAGCTCGAGCTCACGGCCGACCAGCCGCTTGTTCTCGTCCCAGGCGATCTCGTTGACCAGCTCGACGAGGCGGTTGTAGCGGTCGGTGACGTCGGCCTGCGGCACCTGGTCGGGCAGGGTCGCGGCGGGCGTGCCGGGGCGCTTGGAGTACTGGAAGGTGAACGCTCCGGAGAACCGGGCCTCCCGGACGACCTTGAGGGTCTCCTGGAAGTCCTCCTCGGTCTCCCCGGGGAAGCCGACGATGATGTCGGTGGTGATCGCGGCCTCGGGCAGCGCGGCGCGGACCCGCTCGATGATCCCGAGGAACCTCTCCTGCCGGTAGGACCGGCGCATGTCCTTGAGGACCTTGGAAGAGCCGGACTGCAGCGGCATGTGCAGGCTCGGCATCACGTTGGGCGTCTCGGCCATCGCCTCGATGACGTCGTCGGTGAACTCGGCCGGGTGCGGGCTGGTGAACCGGACCCGCTCCAGGCCGTCGATCTCGCCGCACGCCCGCAGCAGCTTGGAGAACGCCTGACGGTCACCGAACTCGACGCCGTACGCGTTGACGTTCTGGCCCAGCAGCGTGATCTCGGAGACGCCCTCGGCGACCAGCGCCTCGATCTCGGCGAGGATCTCGCCGGGCCGGCGGTCCTTCTCCTTGCCGCGCAGGGCCGGGACGATGCAGAAGGTGCACGTGTTGTTGCAGCCCACGCTCACCGACACCCAGGCGGCGTACGCCGACTCGCGCTTGGTCGGCAGCGTCGACGGGAAGACGTCGAGCGACTCGAGGATCTCGACCTGCGCCTCCTGCTGGCTGCGCGCCCGGTCGAGCAGCGCCGGCAGGGAGCCGATGTTGTGGGTGCCGAAGACCACGTCCACCCAGGGTGCCTTCTTCACCACCGTGTCGCGGTCCTTCTGCGCCATGCAGCCGCCGACGGCGATCTGCATGCCGGGCCGCCTGGCCTTGACCGGCGCGAGGTGACCGAGGTTGCCGTAGAGCCGGTTGTCGGCGTTCTCGCGCACGGCGCAGGTGTTGAACACGACGATGTCCGCGCAGTCGGCCTGCCCGCCCCCGGCGTCCTTGTCGAACGGGAGGTAGCCGGCGTCCTCCAGGAGCCCCGAGAGGCGCTCGGAGTCGTGGACGTTCATCTGGCAGCCGTAGGTGCGGACCTCGTAGGTCCGCGGCTGCTCCTGCGTGGTGCTCATGTCGGCTCCAGGGTACGAGTGCGGAGGTTCATTGGGGAAACGGCCGCGCGCGAAGGTTTTACCTTCGCGTGCCCGCGGCAACACGACCGACCAGCTGATCGAAACGTCGATGAAACCGGGGTTAGCGAGGGTTCACTGACGCCGAGCCGCGTCCGTGGCTCCTCTCGGGCGGCGCTCGTGTCGCCAAGCAGGAAGTCCTCCATGTCACCACTGCCCCGTCATGCCCGGCGGGCGGCGGCAGCCCTCGTGCTGCCCCTGTCCCTCGCCGTCCTCGTACCGATGTCCCCGCTCACTCCCGGCGCCGCGGCGGCGGCTGCCGCGCCGGCCGCACCCGGCCAGGTCGGCGGCGGCGACGGCTGGTCGGTCACGGCCGCCCCGGGCGGCTACGAGGTCACCGTCGAGCTGGATCAGCGGCTCCCGGTCGTCTCCGACGCCCCGACCATCGAGGTCGACGGCACGAGCATCGGCATCGCCACCGAGTCGGCCGACGGGCTGTCCCTGACGGCCTTCACCACGGATCCCTCCGTCGCCGACGCCACCGAGGCCGAGCCGGGGTGGGCGAGCCGCTCGTCGGCACCCGCGGCCACGACGGCGCCCGACGAGGTGCTGCCCGAGGCGGCCCTCGCCGCCCCCTTGGCGGAGGACCCGGCCGCGCCGGGTGCCTACACGTGGACCGAGTCGATCTACAAGTTCGGCGACCAGGCCATCGATCTCGCCGCGATCGGCGGCGTCCGCGGCGAGGTGGAGGGCAAGCTCTACCTCCCCACGACCGGCGGCGAGCGCCCCGTCGTGCTGCTGCTGCACGGCCGCCACACGTCCTGCTACGGCACCAACCCCAACCCGCTGCGCTGGCCCTGCTCGGCGACGCAGAAGTCGATCCCCAGCTACGTCGGGTACGACGGCACGGCGCGCGCCCTCGCGAGCCGCGGCTACGCGGTGGTCTCCATCTCGGCCAACGCGATCAACTCTAACGACAACCAGCTCGCCGCCGACCAGGGCGCCCAGGCGCGCGGTCAGCTCATCCTCGACACCCTCGACCTGCTGGCCGACGCCGGCGCCGGCGAGCCGGTCGAGCTCCATGACGACGCGACCGACGACGACGTCACCCTCGACGAGGCCCTCGACAAGGGCACCGTGGCACTGGCCGAGCGCGCCGACGGGTTCGTGACGCCACCCGCACCGCTCGACGACGTGTCGGCGGCCGACCTCGTCGGCAGGTTCGACCTGGACCGCGTCGGCATGATGGGCCACTCCCGTGGCGGCGAGGGCGTCACGTCGGCCGCGGTCCTCAACACCCTGCGCGAGCAGCCGTTCGGCATCGAGTCGATCCTGCCGCTGGCGCCGGTCGACTTCGGACGGATGACGGTGCCGGACGTGGCGATGAACGTCGTCCTCCCCTACTGCGACGGCGACGTCTCCAACCAGCAGGGCCAGCACATGCTGGACGACTCGCGCTACGCCTTCGGCGACGACTCGCTGCGCACCGGCACCTGGGTGATGGGCGCGAACCACAACTTCTTCAACACCGTCTGGACGCCGGGCGTCTACCTGAACTCGGTCAGCGACGACTGGAGCGGCAGCACCGCTCGTCGTACCGAGCCGATCTGCGGCACGGACCCGTCCGTCGCGGACACCTCGATCCGGCTGACCCCGCAGGAGCAGTACGACCTCGGCACGGTCTACATGACCGCGTGGTTCCGGACGACGATGGGCGGCGAGGAGCAGTTCCTGCCGATGTTCGACGGCACCGGCGCGGTGCCGGAGAGGCTCGGCGACGAGGACGTCCGCACCCAGGCCACGGCGCCGTCCTCGGCACGCTCCACCGTCGCATCCTTCGAGTCGGCGAGCTCGCTGATCCGCAGCTCCGGCACGGCCACGGCGACCGTGTGCGCCAGCCTCGCCGGCCGCACCGTCGGCCAGGAGCTCGCTGCCTGCGCCACCAGCGCCATGGGCTCCTCGACGGTCCCCCACTGGACGCCGGCGAGCAACGGCGGCAACGTCCCCGCCACACCCGCGACGCTGCTGAGCTGGACCGACACCGCCGGCGAGCTGCGGGTCTCGGTGCCGAAGGGCAAGCGGGACGCCTCCGGCTACGACCGGCTCAGCGTGAAGCTGATGGCCGGCGAGTCGGTCGCCACCGACACCGACCTGACGCTCACGGTCGTCGACGGCACCGGGGCCACCTGGAGCTCGCCGGTGAGCGCGATCAACCCGCAGGCGCTGGTGCGACTGCCGGCATCGGCGACCTCGACCAGCACCACCTACCTGAAGAAGCTGGTCTTCCAGCAGGTCGTGGTCCCGGTCGCCGACATCGCCGCCGGCGGGGTCGACGTGGCCGACGTCCGCGAGATCCGGTTCGCCGGAGCCGCGGGCAGCGACGCCTCGACCGTCGGCTCGGCGTACCTGTCCGACCTGGCGTTCGAGCGCTCCGCGGTCGGCACGCCGGGTCCCGGGGCCGAGCCCACGCTCGACGTCTACGCGCCGTTCGTCGACGAGGGCAACGGTCCCGGCACCTACGACCTCGCCGTCGTGCTGGACAAGCCGGCCACGATGCCCGTCACCGGCTACGCGTCGCTGCTGGGCTCGACCACCAGCCGCGCCGGCGCCGCGATGGAGAAGGTCACCTTCGCCCCCGGCGAGACCTGCAAGGTCGTGACGGCCACGCTCAACGGCGACCTGCTCCCGGGCTCCACCAACGGCACCAGCCTCAAGGCGAGCGTGACCAACACCCGGGGCGCCGTGATGGGCCGCGAGGCGATCGTGTTCACGACCGTCCGCGAGGACGACGGCGTCACCAGCGGCAGCCCGCTCCCGCCGTACGGCGTGCCGGGCGACGTGTGCGCCGAGCACTCCTCCCTCGGCGAGATCGGCACCGTCGCCGTCAGTGACAGCACCCCCGTGCCGGGCGACGTGGTCACCCTGGAGGCCGGCGGCTTCCGGCCCGGTGAGTCGGTGACCTTCGCCCCGGCCGGTCTCCCGCCGGTCACGGCCCTCGCCGACGGCCAGGGCATCGCCACCGCGGCCCTCACGGTCCCGGCGGACGTCGCGCGCGGAGTCGTCCGGGTGACGGCGCTGGCAGCGGCCACGGGACGGGGCGCGGAGGGCGTGTTCTCCGCGCTGGACGCCACCAGCACCGAGCTCACGTGGACACCCGACGAGGTCGCGATCGACAAGCCGTTCGACCTGGTCGCGACGGTCAGCGGCCCGGACACCGCCGGTGAGGTCGAGTTCTTCGACGGCGCCACCTCGCTCGGCACCGCGCCCGCGGTGGACGGCGTGGCGACACTGCCCGTTCCCGGCCTGAAGGCCGGGACCCATCGGCTGACGGCGGTGTTCGGCCAGACCGCCACGGCCCAGTCCTCGACGTCGAACGTCGTCACCTTCGGGCTGAGCCGGGGTGAGTCGGCGATCGCGCTCTCGCTCTCCGCCGGCACGGCGTCGTACGGCACGCCGGCGTCGGCCACGGTCGTGGTCCCCGGCGGGGAGGGCGGCACGGTCACCGTCACCGTCGACGGCGCCACCAGCGCCCACCCGGTGCCGGCCGATGGCCGGGTGACGGTCGCGCTGCCCGCCACTCTCGCGGTCGGCGACCACACCGTAACCGCGGAGTTCTCCGGCACCGACGCCCTCGCGTCCAGCGGGCCGATCACGGCGACGTACCAGGTCGCCAAGGCGAGCGTCGGCCTCAGCGCGACCGTGAAGGCCAAGGTCCGCCGGGGCGCCAAGCTGCCCGTCCGGATCCGCACCTCCGGCGCCGTCGCGGGTGCGCCCGTCGGCACCGCGCTGGTGCAGGTGGCAATCGGCAACGGCGTGTTCAAGACCCGCGCCCAGGTCGCGCTCACGAGCGACCTGACGAAGGTCAAGCTCAAGGTGCCGAAGTCGAAGAAGGCCACGAAGGCGTCCTTCGTCCGGGTGCGGGTACTGCTCCCGGCCGGCCCGGTGTACCTCGAGGCCACCGCCCCGGTGGAGGTGGCCGCCCTGCGCTGACCCTCGACCGACCGCGCACGGCCTCCCCCGGGATCGCCCCCGACCCGAGGGGAGGCCGTGCGCGGTCTTCTACAGTGGATCCATGCCTGAGACCGCCTCCCCCGGCTTCGTCGCCCGCAACAACGAGGTGATCGGCAGCGTGCTGAGCATCCTCGCGCTGCTCGCCTCGCTCGGCATGGGCGCCGGGCTGATGTTCGGGACGGGGACGCGGGGCGTCTCGGCGATCCTCACCGTGCTCACGGTGGCCGGCGGCGCCTTCACCCTGCTGCTGCTCGCGCTCGGAGCGATGCTGCGCTCCTCGACCCCCGCTCACCAGTGGGACCGCGAGGAGACCGCCTGGCGCGCCGAGCGTGGCCTGGACCCGCTGACGGCGACGGACCACGCGGTGTCGGCGAAGGCGCAGCGCAGAGCCGCCCTGCTCGCCGTGCTGGCGCTGCTCGTGGGCCTCGCCCTGAGCGTGCTGCCCGACATGTTCTGAGGGCACCCACCGGGTGTCACAACTTGGTCTCGGCGGCAGGTGGCTCTAGCCGAGACGGCGTTGTCCGGACTAGCGTCCCAGCGTATGACCGTGACCGATGACGCTCCGGTTGGCAGCGACGCGCCGCGCTCGGGCGGGCCCCTCGTCGAGCTCGCCGAGGTGCAGAAGTACTACGGCGGACTCCACGTCCTCCAGGACATCGACCTGACCGTGGCCCGCGGCGAGGTCGTCGTCGTGATCGGGCCGTCCGGGTCCGGCAAGTCCACGCTGTGCCGCACGATCAACCGGCTCGAGCCGATCGACGCCGGCCGGATCCTCGTCGACGGCATGCCGCTGCCCCAGGAGGGCCGGGCCCTGGCCCGGCACCGCGCCGACGTCGGCATGGTGTTCCAGAGCTTCAACCTCTTCGCCCACAAGACGATCCTGCAGAACGTCACGCTCGGACCGATCAAGGTGCGCGGGCTGGCGAAGGGCGAGGCCGAGACGCGTGCTCACGAGCTGCTCGACCGGGTCGGCGTGGCCCAGCAGGCCGACAAGTACCCCGCCCAGCTCTCCGGCGGCCAGCAGCAGCGCGTCGCCATCGCCCGCGCCCTCGCCATGGATCCGAAGGTGATGCTCTTCGACGAGCCGACCTCCGCGCTGGACCCCGAGATGATCAAGGAGGTCCTCGACGTCATGGTCGACCTCGCCGAGCGCGGGATGACCATGATCGTGGTGACCCACGAGATGGGATTCGCCCGCACCGCAGCCAACCGGGTCGTCTTCATGGCCGACGGCCGGATCCTCGAGACGACCGATCCCGAGACCTTCTTCACCAGCCCGGAGAGCGACCGGGCCAAGGACTTCCTCGGCAAGATCCTCAAACACTGAGAAGGAGAATCGCATGCGACTGACCAGACTGAAGGTGGCCGCGGCCGCCGTACTCGTGGCGTCGACGCTCGCCGCATGTGGCGATGCCGGCGACGACGACGACAAGGGCCTCGACGTCGACGTCCAGGACAACGCGGCCGAGGAGTTCGACACCGGCACCCGGATGCGCGAGCTCGCGGACGCCGGCTCGATCACGATCGGGGTCAAGTACGACCAGCCGGGGATCGGCTTCAAGGGCGCGACCGACGACACTCCCGTCGGCTTCGACCCGGAGATCGGCAAGATCCTCGCCGCCGACCTGGGCATCGCCCCCGAGGACATCAACTGGGTCGAGACCATCTCCGCCAACCGCGAGGCCTTCCTCCAGAAGGGCGAGGTCGACCTGGTCATCGCGTCGTACTCCATCACCGACGAGCGCCGCCAGGTCGTCGGGCAGGCCGGGCCCTACTACGTCACGGGCCAGCAGCTCCTGGTGAAGGCCGACAGCGACATCGAGTCCATCGAGGACGTCAAGGGCACCGAGGTCTGCTCGGTCACCGGTTCGACCTCTCTCGCCAACATCGAGGCCGAGGGTGCCACGCCGCGCGGGTTCGACACCTACTCCGAGTGCGTCGACCAGGTCCTCAACGGCACCGTCGACGCGATGACGACCGACGGCGCGATCCTGCTCGGCTATGCCGCCGACCACCCGGACGACCTCAAGGTCGTCGTCGAGCCCTTCTCCGAGGAGCGGTACGGCGTCGGCTACTCGATCGACCACCCGGAGATGTGCGACTGGATCACCGAGACGATCGAGGACGCGCAGGAGGACGGCGACTGGGCCGCGGCCTTCGAGGTGACGCTGGGCAAGTCCGGCGTCGAGACGCCGGAGCCGCCGGCGATGGATCCCTGCGCCTGACCCACCACCGCGGACCGCGCCGCGGGCCCGGCACCTCGGTGCCGGGGCCCGCGCCGGTCGAGATGACCGCGACGGCTGAGACGCCGAGATCGAGAGGAGGACGCGGAGCATGGAGAACGTCTTCTCCGACTTCGACCTCGTGCTGAAGGCCTTCTGGCTCACCATCCAGCTGGCTCTGCTGTCGGGGCTCTTGGCGATGGTGCTCGGCACCCTGCTCGCCGCCATGCGGGTCGGGCCGGTCGCCGTGCTGCGCGGCGTCGCGTCGACCTACGTGGCGCTGGTGCGCAACACCCCGCTGCTGGTCATGTGCATCTTCGTGTTCGTGGCCGCGCCGAACCTCGGCCTCTTCGTGGGGACGCCCTTTCTGCTCAAGGGCACGATCGCGGTCGGTCTCTACACCGCGCCCTTCGTCGCCGAGGCGATCCGCTCCGGCGTCAACGCGGTGCCCCTCGGACAGGCCGAGGCGGCTCGGGCGATCGGGATGACCTTCGCCCAGAACATGCGCCACGTCGTGCTGCCGCAGGCCTTCCGTGCCTCGGTACCCCCGCTGGCGAGCACCCTCATCGCGATGACCAAGAACACCTCGGTGGTCGCGGTCTTCGGTCTCATGGAGGCGACCGCCCGGATGCGCGACTTCGTCAACAAGAACTCTGACGACACGATCGGGATCTTCATCATCTTCGCGATCGGCTACATCCTGCTGGTCGAGCTCATCTCACTCGCTGCATACGGTCTCGAGCGGCGCTGGAAGGCGGCCCGTTGATGTCCGGCTCGGTCCTCTTCGACGCGCCCGGTCCCAAGACGATCGCGCGCCACCGGCTCTACACCATCCTCACGGCGGTCGGCGTGGTCGCGGCGCTCGTCGGGGTGCTGCTCTTCCTTCAGTCGGAGGGCGAGCTGGCCTACGAGAAGTGGGAGCAGTTCGTCACACCCGAGTACGTCGAAGTGCTGCTGGTCGACGGCCTGTTGAAGACACTGCAGATGGCCTTCACGTCGATCATCTTCGCGGTGCTCTTCGGCGTGGTCTTCGGCGTCGGCAAGCTCTCCGACCACGCGCCGGTGCGTTGGCTCTGCTCCTTGGTCGTCGAGTTCTTCCGCGCGGTGCCGGTGCTGCTGCTGATGGTCTTCATCTTCTTCACCTGGGGCGCTGGCGACGGCTTCGGCCCTTACTGGTCCGTCGTCCTCGCGCTGACGCTCTACAACGGTTCGGTCCTCGCCGAGGTCTTCCGTGCCGGCGTGCTCGCCGTGCCGAAGGGGCAGGGCGAGGCCGCCTACGCCATCGGGATGCGCAAGACCCAGGTGATGAACCTCGTGCTCCTGCCGCAGGCCGTGAAGATCATGCTGCCCGCGATCATCAGTCAGTGTGTGGTCGCACTGAAGGACACCAGCCTCGGCATGTACATCGTTGCTCCCGGCCTCACCTACGTCGCCAAGCTGATGTGGACCGAGTTCCCGGGCACCCACCTGCAGACCGCGATCGTGTTGTCGTTCCTCTACATCTCGGTCAACCTGGTCCTGACCGCCATCGCCACCTGGGTGCAGAAGAGGTTCGTGGGCGAGCACAAGCGGCTCGACGTCGGGATGACCGCGCTGACCGGCCTGACGACGCAGGGCACCGGTGGCGCGCCCGGTCCCGGCATCGGCGCTCCCTGAGCTACTTCTTGCTGGTCACCCAGAGGTTGATGGTGCCGTCGATGACGACGGTGCCGTCGGCCAGCTCACCGCGCACCCGCACGGGCAGGTCGCCCTCGGCGGTGTCCCACTGCTCCTGGTCGGTCTCGGCGATGCAGGTGACGTCACCGGTGGCCTTGGCGGTGTAGGACACGGTCATGCCCTTGGGGATCCACCGCTTGCCGCTCGGGATGGTGACCTCGGCGAGGCCGCCCATCGCCATCTCGAGGCCGTTGCACAGCGCGATCGCGTGGACGGTGCCGAGGTGGTTCTGCACGCTGCGGCGCTTCGGGATGACGACCTCGGCGTAGTTGGGGCGCAGCTCGCTCACCCGGGGGTGGATCGACGCGAAGTACGGCGCCTTCTGGCTGAACGCGATCGAGAAGACGCGCTTGCCGAGGGTTCCGCCGACCACGGGGAGGCTGGTCGTGGTCTTCCAGAGGCTGTGGACCTGGGTCATGACCTCAGATTACTAGCCAGTAACCTTCGGCGCGAGCCCGGACCGTCCTAGGCCCTCGCCGCCCTAGCCCCGGCCGCCCTTCGGGCCGATCGAGATGGTGATCGGCAGCCCGAGCAGGTCGATCTCGACCGACGCTCCGTGCTGCCCGTTGCCCGGCAGCGTGATCGTCACCGGGCCGGCACAGATCCGGCGCTCGCCGCAGTCGGCCGGGCCCGGCTTCTTCGGCGGCGGCCCGTCGTCGGGCGGTGGGGTGACCGGCGGGGCCGGGTCCTCGGCCTGCGCCGGGCCGGCCGGCACGCCGGCAGGTCCCTTCGGCGAGTCGTCCGCCGGGTCCTTCCCCGGACCCTTCCCCGGGTCGTTCGGACTCTTCCCCGGGTCCTTCGCCGGAGGCGGCGCGGAGGGCGCCGCCGCGCTCTGCGTGGGCGTGGCCGGCTCGACCGGTGTGGCCTCCGCCGGCGCGGGTCCGGCCGGGACCGGGTCCGCCCCGGCTGGTGCGGCCGGTCCGGGATCGGAGGCCGCGGCACCGGCCGGCGCGGAGCCGGCCGCGGGCCGCGACGCCGCCGGCGCCCGCTCCGCTGTGCCGTCGTGCTTGATCGCGGCGAACGCGCCGGCGGCCACCGCGGCCACGACGACGGCGGCTGCAACCGCCACGACGGGACCGCTCGCCCCGCCGGCCGCCGCACCCGCCGCGCCCGAGGCACCACCGGCACCACCTCCCGACGTACTTCCGGCGGCTCCGGCCGCGCCTGCGGCCGTTCCCCCGGCGAGCCAGGCCACGCCCTTGCCTCCCACCGGAAGGGCCAGCAGCACGATCGGCAGCAGGTAGACCGCGAGCTTCTGGTTGACCCGGTCGACGACGAGGAACGCCCGCTGGCAGTCCGCGCAGCCGTCGAGGTGGGCGTCGAACCGCTGCTCGGCCCGGGTCCCGAGGTCGCCCCGGGCGTGCTGACTCATCCGGTTGTGCACCCACCGGCACTGCTCGCGCACCGGCTCGGGGCCGGCGTGCAGGTCGAGGTAGGCCCGCTTGAGGCCCTCACGAGCGCGGTGCGCGAGCGAGGAGACGGCGCGCGGCTTGAGGTCCATCAGGGTCGCGACCTCGGCAGGCTTGCGGCCCTCGACCTCGACGTGCCACAGCACCCGGCGCCAGCTCTCCGGGAGACTGGCGAGAGCGTCGACGGCCACCGTCTCGTCCAGCGCCTCGACGGCCTCCTCCGGCGTGACCTCGGCGGTCTCGGCCTGCTCGAAGAGCCACGGCTGGTCCGACGCGACCGACTCGCGCCGCGAGCGCAGGCCGTCGCGGTAGCCGTTGCGGATCGTGACGTGGAGGTAGGAGCGGAAGCTCGAGGTGGGGCCGCCGCCGGAGCTGAGCTGCCCGAGCACGCGGGAGAACGACTCGGCCACGAGCTCCTCGGCGGCGTCGGTTCCGACGAGGATGCGGGCCAGGTGGCGGGCGCCGTCGACGTGGTCGCGATACAGCTCCTCGAACGCGCCGGTCTCGCCGGCGCGCACCCGGCCGAGGAGCTCCTCCTCCGGCGTGCGGGACGCGTCGTCGTCCATCCGGTCCTCCGGTTCCTGGTGGCCACGTGTGCTTCGGTTCAACGACCGAGCACCCTCGATGATGCATCGATTCGGAAAACTTTCGAACTCGGCGCGAAATCCGCGTGATGTTCCGACGCGCGCTCCGTCCGGTTCGATGACTGCCCCGCCGGGGCGGTCGTCACCCGAACGGAGACAGATGAGTACGACGAGCCCGGCCGTCACCGCGCTGCGCCCGCGGTCGCTGGCACGTCGGTCGGCCACGCTGCGGGAGCGGGTGCGGGCGCGCCGCATGGTCGGCGTACCTCACGAGGAGCTGCTCCTCGACGTGCTCGACGGCGCGCTCACACGGGCGCACCGGGTGCGCCCGGAGGATCATGACGTCTGGGCCCGGCTGGTCGCGCTCGTCGAGGAGCACCCCGAGCTGACGCACACGCTGCCGGCGTACGCCGCGTCGGCGAACCTGGTCGGGCTCGCACTGTTCGGCGACGTGGAGGACCACGCGGCCCTGTCCGGCCTGGTGGACGAGCTGGGGCACCAGCGCCTCGCCCGGCTCCAGCACCGCTACGGCACGGCGTTGGAGACCGACTCGCGGCTGCCGGTGACCAGCGCCGCGCTGCGCCGGATCCTGGCACCCGGGATCGGGCGCCGTCTGGCGGCGCACCCGCGGACGGCATGCCGCAGCACGACGATCGACGACGCATGCCTGCGCGCCGCGCACGCACTGCTGCTGCAGGGCGTCAACCGCCGGTGGACCGTGCCGCGACTCGACTCGGTCGAGGAGTTCGCCGACATCGCCGCCCACGGCACCATCAACGAGTGGCGCCACCACGTGGCGATGGTGATCGCGGACCCGTGGTCGCCCTACGTCCAGCGGCTCACCGACCTCGCGCACCAGGTCGGGCGGACCCACATCGCGAGGGTGATCGCGGCGATCGTCGAGCTGTGCCGCGAGCAGGAGCTCGCGACCGGCCGGCTGGCGGTCCCCCTGGTCTCCCATCCCGCGACCCGACGGTCGCGACAGCTGGACGGCAGGGCCGTCCCATGAGCTGCCGAGGCGGCGACGGCGCCGATCCGATCCGGCTGGGGGGCGGGGCGGAACGGCCGAGGTTCGAAGCATCTGGGGGGTGCTCCGGACCGACGTCCTGAGCTCAGGAGTCGACGTCGCCTCGGCGCACCACCGCGCTGGCGGGTGGGGCAACGGCCGCCGGGGTTCCCTGGAGGGAGGGGAACCCCGGTGGCGCTTGTCGAGCGGTCGAGCGGTCAGGCACCGACCCGGGCCACCACGAAGATCCGGCGGAACGGCAGCACGACGCCGTGCCCGTCCTCCGGGTACGCGACCCGCAGTCGGGCCTTCAGCTCCTCCTCGAACCGCGGGCGGAGCTCGTCGGGCAGGGCCTGCAGGGTCGGCCGGGCGCCGGTGCCGGAGATCCAGGTGAAGACCGGGTCGGGACCGTGCAGCACGTGCAGGTAGGTCGTCTCCCAGGCGTCGACCACGCAGCCGAGTGCCTGGAGCGCGCGGAGGTAGACGACCGGGTCGTGGGCTCCGGGTCGCGCGACACCATTGGTGTGGGCGGCGTACGGCGGCGTCGCGGCGAGCTCCGCGCGGATCGTGTGGCTCGGCTCCTCGTGGTTGCCGGGGACCTGGACCGCCAGCCAGCCACCCGGGGTGACGGCGCGCACCAGCGCGGGCAGGAGGTCGAGGTGGTCGGGCAGCCACTGCAGGGTCGCGTTGGAGACGAGGACATCGACCCCGCCGGCCGGCGCGGCGGCCAGCCAGTCGCGGAGGTCCGCCCTGTGGAAGACCACCCGATCGGCGGCCGAGCTGTCGGAGGCGACCCGGATCATCGCCTCGCTGGAGTCGACCCCGGTGATCGCGGCGGCCGGCCAGCGATCGGCGAGTCGGGAGGTGAGATTGCCAGGTCCACAACCGAGGTCGACGACCACGCGCGGGTCCGCGGCAGCGACCCGGCCGATGAGGTCGAGGAACGGACGCCCCCGCTCGTCCGCATAGGCCAGATAGCGGTCGGGGTCCCAGGCGAGGCTCATCGGCGGTGCGCTCCTTCCCGGCCGAGGTCGACGGTGCGCTCGTTCACGGGTCGACCCTACGCGCAATTTATCTTGACATCAAGATTCTCGATCGGTGGGATAAGATGGCGCCGTGCGGGACGAGGTGGACGAGCTGATCGAGGCGTGGGCGCGCGAGCGCAACGACCTCGACCTCGGCCCGGTGTCCGTCTTCAGCCGGATCTCCCGCCTGGCACACCACGTCGACCGGGCCCGGCGCGACGCGTTCACCACCCACGACATCGAGTCCTGGGAGTTCGACGTGCTGGCGGCCCTGCGGCGGGCGGGCGAGCCCTACGAGCTGTCCCCGGGCCGGTTGCTGCGCGAGACCCTGGTGACGAGCGGGACCATGACCAACCGGGTCGACCGACTGGCCACCCGCGGCCTCGTCGAACGCCACCCCGACCCGTCCGACCGCCGCGGCGTGCTCGTGCGGCTCACCCCGGAGGGCAAGGACGCCGTCGACGGCGCCTTCGCCGCGCTGCTGGACGCCGAGCGCGAGCTGCTGACCGGGCTGTCGGAGTCGGACCAGGCCGATCTCGCGGGTCTGCTGCGCCGGCTGCTCGTGCCCTTCGCCGGCTGACCTCGACCCGCTTCGACCCGCGCCGACCGCGCGGTCAGCGGATCTTCGCGGCGCGGATCGAGACGCAGCAGGCGACGCGGTCGCCCGCGCCGTACACGAACGAGGTGCGGCCCCGGGCGTCGGAGCCGACCATGGGGTTCGAGGCTCGGCCGGCGAGACGACGCACCTCGCCCCAGGCACCGGAGGCCGCGCGATGCCGGACCAGGGCCAGCGGCCAGCGCTTCTCGGATCGGTACTGCTGCTCCCAGGTGAGGGTGACGTCACCGCCCGCACCCACCTCGAGCTGGGGCAGGAAGAGGCTGTAGCCGTACGCGGGGAACGCCGCCGTGGCGTTCTCCCGGGTCCACGGCGATCCAGGAGCCTCCTGGATCGCGACGTACGGCAGCACGGTCCCGTTGCGCGTGTCGACCTCCTCGCCGTAGATCACCGCTCGACCGGTCTCGGCGATGCCGACGTCGGTCGCATTCTGAGGGAGCTGAAGTCCCCCCGTGACGACCTGCTCGGTCGGGCCCCAACGACCGTCCGCGGCACGGTGCCGGGCGAAGATGGTCGTGCTGTCGCGCCAGGCGGCCACCAGCCGACCGTCCCGCGTCGTCGCGACCGACGGCTGGTCGAGCGAGCCCTCGGCCATGGTCTGCTGGGCCCAGCCCGCCGCCGGTCCCCGAGAGGCGAGCCGGACCCGGCTGCTCGCCGGTCCGGCACCCACCCTGATGTCGTCCCAGGCGATGGTGGCCACGCCGCGGTCGTCGATGGCCGGCTCGCTCGCCCGGGCGTCGGGGTGCCACGCCGGGTCGACGTCGAGACGCTGCGCGGCCTCCCACGTGCCGCCCGGGGCGCGGTACGACGCGTAGAGGGTGAAGTCGGTGACGCCGGTGTCGAAGTGGCCGGCCCAGTGCACGACGGCGTATCCGTTGCCGGAGACCGCGATCCGGGGGAAGCCGGTGCGATCGCCCTTGGGGGACAGGGTCCTCGGCTTGGACCAGCCACGCTTCCCCTTGCTGGAGGCCGTCTTGACCAGGACGCTCTTGCCCTTCGACTGGGTCCACACCACGGTGACCTTGCCCCGGTCGTCGATCGCGACGTCGTTGGTTCCGGCGTAGTTGCGCAGCCCCTTCCAGGAGAAGTTGCCGGTGAGCGTGTGCGGCCGGCCCCACTTCCCGTTGGGTGCCCGGCGCGCCACCCGTACCCGGCGCCGGTCCCCGTCGCCGTCGACCCAGGCCGCCGCGCCGGCGCCCTTGGCATTGACGTCGTAGCTCCAGAAGTTGGTCGAGAAGAGCGTGCTGCGGGCGACGCTGGTGCTCTTCCACGCGCCGCCGGCCGATGCGGCTCCGGCTCGGCCGAGCGACAGCGGGCTGAGCGCGAGGGCGAGAGCGACGACGAGGCCGGTCGCCACCGCGAGCGCCGCGCGGTGGCCCGCGCGCGAACGGACGCCGTCAAGCATGCTGGGTCGGGTCATGCTCGGAACCTTCCCACAAGCGGCCGGCCCGAACCCGACCACGGCAGGGGGCGTCGCGTGTCCTACCCGAGCGCCTCGGCGGCCTCGAGCCACTCCAGCTCGGCGGCCTCCTTCTCCTCCTGCAGCGCGGTGAGCTCGGTCCCGATCGCGGTCAGCCGCTCGGGGTCGGTCGCGTGAGCGGTGAGCTCGGCGCTCAGCTCGGCCTCGCGGGCCGAGAGCCGCTCGAGCACCTTGTCGAGGCGGGCGACCGTCTTCCTCGCGGCCCGCTCCTCCGCCGACCCGGCCTTGGCCTTGGCTGCGGACGCGGGCGCGGGCTGGTCATTCCGCTCGATCGAGCCACCCGATCCAGCCAGCGCGGCCGCCCGTCGCTCGAGGTACTCGTCCACCCCCCGGGGCAGCATCGAGATCCGGCCGTCGCCCAGGAGGGCCCAGACGGAGTCGGTGACCCGCTCGAGGAAGTACCTGTCGTGGGAGACGACGACCAGCGTGCCGGGCCATCCGTCGAGGAAGTCCTCGAGAACGTTGAGGGTCTCGATGTCGAGGTCGTTGGTCGGCTCGTCGAGGAGCAGCACGTTGGGCTCGGTGAGCAGCAGCCGGAGCAGCTGGAACCGGCGCCGCTCACCGCCGGAGAGGTCGCCGATCCGCGCGGTGAGCTTGTCGCCTGTGAACCCGAAGCGCTCCAGCATGGACATCGCGGTGATCTCCCCGTCGGTCGTCCGGGTGACCCGGCGGATCCCCTCGACCGTGGCGAGCACGCGGGCCTCGGGGTCATCGACCTCGACGTCCTGGGTGAGGTGCTGGAGGGCGACGGTCCGTCCGTGGCGCACCTTGCCGACGCTGGGCGCCGCCTCGCCGGAGAGCAGCGCGAGGACGGAGGTCTTGCCCGCGCCGTTGACGCCGACGAGACCGACCCGGTCCCCGGGCCCGAGGCGCCAGGTGGCGTGCGAGAGGAGCTGACGGGTGCCGCGGGCGAAGTCGACGTCCTCGACGTCGATCACGTCCTTGCCGAGCCGCTGCGCGGCGAACCGCTGGAGCTCGAGCCGGTCACGGGGCGGCGGCACGTCCTCGATGAGGGCGTTGGCGGCGTCGATGCGGAACTTCGGCTTGGAGGTCCGGGCCGGGGCCCCGCGCCGCAGCCAGGCGAGCTCCTTGCGGACCAGGTTCTGCCGGCGCACCTCGGAGGCGGCCGCCTGGCGCTGGCGCTCCGCCTTGGCGAGCACGAAGGCGGCGTACCCGCCGTCGTAGGTGTCGACGGCGCCGTCGTGGACCTCCCAGGTCTGCTGGCACACGGCGTCCAGGAACCAGCGGTCGTGGGTGACGACGACCAGGGCGGAGGGTCGCGCGGCGAGGTGCGCGGCCAGCCAGGCCACCGCCTCGACGTCCAGGTGGTTGGTCGGCTCGTCGAGCACGACCAGGTCGTGGTCACCCAGGAGCAGACCGGCCAGGGCGCAGCGGCGACGCTCTCCGCCGGAGAGACCGTGCACCGCCCGGTCCAGGTCCACGCCGGCCAACAGCACGTCGACGATCTCGCGCAGCCGGGAGTCCGCGGCCCACTCGTGGTCGGCCATGCCCTGGAGCACGACCTCGCGGACGGTGTGGGTGTCGTCGAAGTCGTCCTGCTGGGCGAGCACGCCGACCAGCAGGCCGCGCTGGCGCGAGACCCGGCCCTCGTCGGGCTCCTCGGCGCCGGTCATGATCCGCAGCAGGGTGGTCTTGCCGTCGCCGTTGCGGCCGACGATGCCGATCCGCTCGCCCTCGCCGATGCCGAGCGAGACATCGCTGAGGAGCGGGCGGACGCCGTACGACTTCGAGACCCGCTCGAGGCTCAGCAGCGAACGGGGCTCAGGCATAGGTCACCACGTGGGCGCCGGCGACGGGTCCGGGGGCGAGGGTGCAGCGATAGCCCTGGGCGGTCAGCTCGGCGACGGTGGTCCGCGCCTCCTCGACGTCCTCGTGGAGGACCAGCAGGGTCGGGCCGGACCCGGAGAGCAGTACGCCGTCGGGCGCCATGCTGCGCAGCTGCACCTCGACATCGACCAGGTCGGGGCGCAGGTCCCGGGCGGCGGGCCACAGGTCGTTGGCGAGCAGGTCGCCGATCTCGTCGGTGTAGCCGGTGCCGAGCGCCTCGATCAGCGCCTCGGGGACCGGCGGCGCGACGGGGGCGTCGGGCGACAGCTCGTCGAAGTGCGCGTACACGGCCGGGGTGGAGAGGCCCTCGTCGGACAGGACGACCACCCACCACACGGAGCTGGCGTCCTCGACGGGGACGACCACCTCACCGTGGCCGGTGCCGAGCGCGGTGCCGCCGAGGAGGGCGAAGGGCACGTCACTGCCGAGGGTGCCCGCGATCCGGAGCAGGTCGTCGTCGGAGGTCTGCAGGTCCCAGAGCCGGTCCAGGGCGAGCAGCGTGGCGGCCGCGTCGGCGGAGCCGCCGGCCATGCCCCCCATGACCGGGATGCCCTTGGCGATGGTGATCCGGGCGGCGCGCTCGATGCCGTGATGGGCGGTCAGCGCGCGGCCGGCCCGGACCGCGATGTTGGTGTCGTCGAGGGGCACGCCGTCGATCGGCCGGGTCAGTCCGACCGACCAGTCGGCGGCGTCGACGACGGTGACGTCGTCGTACAGGCCGACGGCCTGGTAGACCGTCGCGAGGGCGTGCTTGCCGTCCGGCCGCAGGCCGCCGACTCCCAGATGGAGGTTGATCTTCGCGGGGGCCCGCACCGTCACCTGCGTCATGCGCTCTCCCCAGCGTCGGGACTCTCATGGAGGGCGATCGCGATCGCCACGAACTCGTCGATCCCGAGCGCCTCGCCGCGGGTCAGCGGGTCGATCCCGGCCGCCCGCAAGGCGGCCTCCGCCTGCTCCGAGCCGCCGGCGATGGTGCGCAGCACGCCGCGCAGCGCCTTGCGCCGCTGGGCGAAGGCGGCGTCGATCACCGCGAACACCTGCGCCCGCTGCACCCGGTCGGTCGGCGGGTCGCGGCGGGTCCAGGCGACCAGGCCCGAGTCGACATTGGGCGCGGGCCAGAAGACGTTGCGCCCGATCGCGCCCGCCCGTCGTACGTCGGCGAACCAGGCCGCCTTCGCCGAGGGGATGCCGTAGGTCTTCGATCCCGGGGGCGCGGCCAGGCGGTCGGCGACCTCGGCCTGCACCATCACCAGGCCGTGCTCCAGCGACGGCAGCAGGGCCAGCAGGTGCAGCAGGACCGGGACGGAGACGTTGTAGGGCAGGTTCGCGACCAGCGCCTGCGGCGCCGGCCCCGGCAGGTCGGTCACGGTCATCGCGTCCGCGAGCACGACCCGGAGACGCTCGGCCTGGTCAGGCGCGTAGGCGCCGATCGTGGTCGGCAGCTCCCCGGCCAGCAGCGGGTCGACCTCGATCGCGGTGACCTCGGCACCGACCTCGAGCAGCGCCAGGGTCAGCGACCCCAGCCCGGGGCCGACCTCCACGACGACCTGGCCGTCGGTGACCCCGGACTCGCGCACGATCCGTCGCACCGTGTTGGCGTCGATGACGAAGTTCTGGCCACGCTGCTTGGTCGGGCGCAGCCCGAGTCGCGCCGCCAGTCCCCGAACCTCCACCGGGCCCAGCAGCCGCGGCGCGGAGGTTTCAGGCATGGGGTCAAGGCTATCGGCTCCCCGCCCGGTCAGCGCGGGAGACCGAGCTTGGCGGCGCAGCCGGGCCAGGCACCGTAGCCGCCGGAGCGGTCGCGCAGCCGGGTGGCGATGGCGATCTGGGTCTCGCGGGAGGCCTGGTGGGGATAGCCGGTGCCACCGTTGGCACGCCACGTGCCGAGGCTGAACTGGAGTCCGCCGTAGTAGCCGTTGCCGGTGTTGATCCGCCAGTTGCCGCCGGACTCGCACTGGGCGAGGCGGTCCCACACGGTGTTGCCGGACTCGATGACCGGCTTGGTGCCGACCTTGACGACCTCGGCGGTCGGCTCGCGGGTCACGGTCGCGGTCAGTACGACGCGGCGCACGACCTTGCCGTTGCGGACCGTCACCTTGTAGGTGACGTCGCGGGCGCCGTCCACGCCGGGGGTCACGACCTCGGTCTGCCCCTGGAAGAGCGCGTCGTCGGAGACCTTCTGCACGGGCGCGGCCACGGCCTCGCCGGTCACGCTCCGCTCGCGCTTCTCGATGTCGGTGAAGACGATCCGGTCGCCGGCCGCGAGCGCGGTCCCGCGCGCCGGCCGGACCTTGTCGTGCTCGTCGAGCTGGACGCCGACCTGGGCCAGGGCGTCCTCGACGGTGAGCGCGGGCAGCTGCTGGGTGACCGGCTTCGCGCCGGCCAGGACGAAGGTGAGCTCCTTCGGCGTGACGACCTCGATCTCCGCTCCCCCGCGGTCGATGTCGGCGGAGCGGCTGGTGGAGAGTCGGCCGTCGGCGTAGGGCGTGCCGATCTCGGCGAGCGCGCCCTCGACGTCGGTCGCGGTCACCCAGTGGGTACTCGCCTCGCCGTCGACGGTCAGCTCGACCGGGCGGCCGAACAGCACCGCGATCCGGTCGCCCGCCTCGATCTGCTCGTCGGGTCCGGGCTCGACGATGTCGCGCCCGGACACCGCGATGCCCTCCTCGCGCAGCACGTCACCGACGGTGTCGCCCATCGTGGAGACGGCCCGCTCCCGGCCGTCGACCGACAGCCGGACCTCGGTGGTCATCGAGGAGTAGCCCCAGGTGACCGCGGAGACCGCCACGAGGACCGCGGCGACGGTGACCGTGAGGGCCTTGCGGCTGTGGGCCAGGCTCAGGAAGGTGGCCTTGAGGGACCGGCCGCTGATGAGCCGGGCGAGCTGGGGGTGCGCAAGTCGCACGATTCTCCGAACGTCGTACTGTCCGGGCCTCGGTCGGCCAGCCCGACCGACCCCCTGCCGCGGTGCGGCGGGCGTCGGACCCTGCGTGGGCTGGCCGGATACCGCCTCCGATCCCGGCCGTCAGCCATCCACGAGAGCAGGGCACCACCGTCGATGGCAACTTGGCGAGGGCCCTCAGCGTGGATGTGCGTGACCTGATTCACCTCGGGACGCCTCACCCGTCACTTCCGTCACGTTCACCAGCCACCCCCGAAGGCGGCCTCCGTGTTCGCGTCGATCGCGGCGCACAGCTCACCGAGGTCGTCCCCGCGCTCGGCGGCCATCGCCCGCACTGTCAGCGGGACGAGGTACGACGCGTTGGTGCGACCGCGGAAGGGCGACGGCGTGAGGTACGGCGCGTCCGTCTCGACGAGCACCCGGTCGCGGGGCACGATCCGCAACGCCTCACGCAGCGGCTCGGCGTTCTTGAAGGTGACGGTCCCGGCGAAGGAGAGGTAGGCCCCGCGGTCCAGGCAGGCGCGGGCGAAGGCCGCATCCCCGGAGAAGCAGTGCATCACCCAGCGGTCGGGCGCGCCCTCGCCGTCGATCACCTCGAGCACTCCGTCATGGGTCTCCCGGTCGTGGATCACCAGGGTCTTGTCGAGCCGCTTCGCGATGTCGACGTGCCGTCGGAAGGACTCCACCTGAACGGCCCGGCCGTCGTCGCCGGTGCGGAAGGCGTCGAGCCCCGTCTCGCCCACCGCGCGCACCTTGGCGTGGGCGCCGGCGAGCTGCTCGATCTCGTCCCACGCCGCCTCGAGGGCGGCGCGGCCGTCGCGCTCGAGGATCCGCGGCGCCTCGTTCGGGTGCAGGGCCACGCCGGCGACGAGGGGCTCGTGCTCGGCGGCCGCGGCGACGGCCCAGCGCGCGCCGGGCAGGTCGCAGCCGATCTGCACGATCCGGGGTACGCCGACCGCGGCGGCCGCGGCGAGGGCCTCGCCGGTGTCCCAGGCCGCCCCACCGCGGCCGATGTCGAGGTGGCAGTGGTTGTCGACGACGGGGTGCGGGAGCGGCTCCGGGACCGGCGGGCGCTCGTCGGCGCTCACGACACCGGGCTCACGACGCCGGGCGCACGCGGTCGAGGATCGCCTCGGCCAGCGCGTCGGGTGCCTGGGTGGGGATCCAGTGGGACACCCCGGTGAGCTCGACGAACCGGTAGGGCCCGTCGACCCAGCGGACGGTGTGCTCGGCGCCCCAGCGGCCCAGCGCGACGTCCTGGTCGCTCCACACCAGGGTCGTCGGCACGCTCACCCGCGTGCGCATGTCCCGCGGGTCGTTGAGCGGCAGCGCGCGGTACCACCCCAGGGCGTGCGTCAGCGCTCCGGAGTCGATGACCTCGGAGCGCACCCGCTCGAGGTCCGCACGGGTCATCCCGGCGTGCCGCAGCTGCCGGTCCGACGCCGACCGGATCCGCCCGAGCAGCGTCTCGGGCAGGACCGGGAGCTGGAAGGCCAGCATGTACCACGACTTCAGCAGCTGCCCGGACCGCACGAGCGAGGACAGGAAGGCTCCCGGGTGGGGCACCGAGACGGCGGTGAGCGTGCGCACCCGGTCGGCGTGGTGCTGGGCGAGGGCCCAGGCGACGATCGCGCCCCAGTCGTGGCCCACGACGTGGACGGTGCCGCCCGGCCCGGCGACGGCGTCGATGACGGCGACGGCGTCCTGGGCGAGCAGCGCCACCCGGTAGTCGCGGCGCCGCCTCGGCCGGGCACCGGGTGCGTAGCCGCGCTGGTCCATCGCGATCGTGCGGTAGCCCGCCGCGTGCAGCTGCGGGGCCACCAGACGCCAGGAGGTCGCCCGCTCGGGGAACCCGTGCAGGAGCAGGATCGGCTCGCCCTCGGCCGGCCCCTCGTCGAGGACGTCGAAGACCAGCCCCTCCCGCTCGACCTTCGTGATCCGTTCAGTCATCGATGTGCACCACCTGGTAGACGTTGCGCTTGGGCAGTCCGGCCTGGACGGCGACCGCGGCGACCGCCTCCTTGCGCCGCACCCCGTCGGCCTCCAACGCGGCGACCGCCGCGCGCAGGCTGTCGGGATCGGTCTTCACACCCGCCCCGGGGACGGCACCCGCGACGACGATCGTCACCTCCCCGCGGACCCCCTCGGCGGCCCAGTCGACGAGCGCGGCGAGCGCGTCTCGTCGTACCTCCTCGTGGGTCTTGGTCAGCTCCCGGCACACGGCGGCCGCGCGCTCGGGGCCGAACGCGTCGCGCATCGCCGCGAGTGCGGCCTCGGTGCGGTGCGGTGCCTCGAAGAAGACCATGGTGCGCTGCTCGGCGGCCAGGTCGGTGAGCCGGCGCGACCGCTCCCCCGCCTTGCGCGGCAGGAAGCCCTCGAAGCAGAAGCGGTCGACGGGGAGACCGGACACCGCGAGCGCGGTCAGCACCGCCGACGGACCGGGTACGGCGGTGACCCGGATGCCGGCCTCGACCGCCGCCGCCACCAGCCGGTAGCCCGGGTCGGACACGCTCGGCATCCCCGCGTCGGTCACGAGCACCACCCGCTCACCCGCGACGAGCGCCTCGACCAGGGCGGGCGTCCGCGCGGCCTCGTTGCCCTCGAAGTAGGACACCACGCGCCCGCTCAGCTCGACGTCGAGGTCGGCGACCAGACGGCGCAGCCGCCGGGTGTCCTCGGCGGCGACCACGTCGGCGGCAGCCAGCTCCGCGGCCAGGCGCGGCGGCGCGTCGCCGACCTGGCCGATCGGCGTACCCGCCAGCACCAGGACTCCACTCACGGGACCGATCATTGCAGGCGGGGCCCGTCAGCGCGGCGGGCGCCGTAGGCGACGCGCTCGGCCATCGAGCACTGCGTAGGCTTCGGCACCGTGACCGTCGTCGGCCTCTCCCGCACCGCGCTCGGCCGTCGGGTGCCGCTGGCGGTGGAGCGGGCGGTGAGCCCGCTGCGGCGGCTCTCAGGCCGGCAGCGGCTGGTCGGCTGGCTCGGACCGATCGGGCTGACCCTGCTGGCGCTCGGGCTGCGGGTGGTCGGGCTCGGCAACCCGCACCGGTTCGCGTTCGACGAGACGTACTACGCCAAGGACGCCTGGTCACTGCTCAACAACGGCTACGTCCAGACCTACCTGACCGACGCCGACGGCAACACCAAGACCGACATCAACGCCGACATCCTCGCCGGGCACACCGACGGCGTGTGGACCGGCGACCCGTCGCTGGCGGTCCACCCGGACGTCGGCAAGTGGCTGATCGCCCTCGGCGAGAAGGCGTTCGGGATGGACCCCTTCGGCTGGCGGATCGCGTCAGCCGTCGCAGGGGCGCTGATGGTGCTCGTGATCTGCCGGCTGGTGCGACGGATGACCGGCTCCACGATGCTCGGCTGCATCGCCGGCACCCTGCTCATGCTCGACGGCCTGCACTTCGTGCTGTCCCGGCTGGCCCTGCTCGACATCTTCCTGGCGCTCTTCCTGCTGTGCGGGGTCTCCTGCCTGGTGGCCGACCGCGACTGGCACCGGGCGCGGCTCGCGAAGCGCGCGCGACGTACCGAGGGCGGGGTGGCGCTGACCGGATGGGGTCCGCGGATCCTGTTCCGGCCGTGGCTGCTGGCGGCCGGCGTCTGGTTCGGCCTCGCGGTCGGCACCAAGTGGACGGCGCTCTACCCGCTGGCCGCCCTCGGCGTGCTGTGCTGGATCTGGAGCGCCGGCGCGCGGCGCTCGCTCGGCATCCGGTGGGCGCTGGTGAAGGGCGCGATCGCCGACGGCATCCCGGCGTTCCTGTCGCTGGTCGTGGTGGCGCTGCTCGTCTACATCGCCACCTGGGGCGGCTGGCTGGCGCACGCGGACAAGTACGAGGAGAGCCTGAGCTCGACGCAGTACCGGCAGTACACCGGGCAGGGCCACTGCGCGAAGGACGACGACTCCTACGTCGCGACCGACCTCGACAAGTCGAAGAAGTGGCCGACCGCGACCGAGAAGGACGCGACCGGGCCGGCCGAGGCATGGCAGTCGCTGCGCTCGCTCTGGTACTTCCACCAGGACGTCTACACGTTCCACACGCACTTCCTGAACTGCTCCACCCACTTCTACGAGTCCAAGCCGTCGAGCTGGCTGCTCATCAACCGGCCGGTCGGGGTCGCGGTCACCAACGACATCTCGCCGGACGCCCCCGGCTGCGACGCCCCCGCCGACAGCGACTGCATCAAGCAGGTGCTGCTCCTGCCGACGCCGGTGCTGTGGTGGGGCGGGCTCCTGGCCCTGGTGTTCGCGGTGGTGATGTGGATCGGCGCCCGTGACTGGCGCTACGGGCTGGCGGTCGTGGGCGCGCTCTCGGCCTGGCTGCCGTGGATGATGTACGACGACCGGCCGATCTTCCTCTTCTACGCGATCGCGATCCTGCCGTTCACCATCGTGGCGATCACCCTCGCGATCGGGGCGCTGATCGGGCCCTCGCGCGCACCCTCGGCCCGTCGTACCGCCGGCGTGATCGTCAGCGGCGCGTTCGTCGTGCTGACCCTGGTGAACTTCGCGTGGTTCTGGCCGATCTGGACCAACCAGATGCTGACGCACAGCGAGTGGCTCGACCGGGTCTGGTTCTCCCGCTGGGTCTAGCGGTCCATGGCGGGGGTACCACGGCGGGTGGACGCGCCTCCCGCTCACGTCGCGGTGGCCGCGAGCGGTGGACGCCGGTCTCCTCGCCCTGACGGTGGCGTGGATGACGAACGAGGAGGAACGATGGGAACCTGCAGCACCTGCGGAAACGACTACGACAAGACGTTCGCGGTGGAGACCACGGACGGCACCCGCCTCACCTTCGACAGCATCGAGTGCGCCGCGCACCTGATCGCGCCGGTGTGCGCGCACTGCGACTGCCGGATCCTCGGCCACGGCATCGAGGCCTCCGGCACGATCTACTGCTGCGCGAACTGTGCCCAGCATTCCGGCGTCGACGGGGCGCAGGACCGCGTCTAGCCGGACCCCGGACGTCGTGGTCGCGGCCGGGCTGGTGCCGTCGTGAGTCGTGCTGGTCGTGCTGCGGGACTGTCAGGATGCTGCGGTTGCGTAGCCGGTCGGGTTCCGAAAGGCAGCGACGAGGACGTTGGGGAGGTGGCCGGGTTCGGCGGTCGGGCTGCGGTCCGGGAGGCCGTGGTTCGGGCACTTCTGTCACGGATGGTGACGTTGGCTCTCCACACCTCACCGATCGGGTTCCCCTTGTCCACAAGCGGGTTTCCGCCGCTTTGAAGTGTCGTAGCCGGGTGGGAGAATCCAGTCATGGATCTCGGAACCACGCCCCGCACGACAGCCTCGCTGCTGTCGCGTCTGGGTACTGGGGTCGAGGCCCGCAACCAGCTCCTCGTCGAGGAGTGGGCGGGGATCGTCACCTGGGCCGGCGACCACATCGTCGACAGCCCCGAGGGTGCGGCGACCATCACCGAGGGCTATCTCGACACCGGCGTCCCGATCGCCGGCGACGGGGCACCGTTGGTGTCGGAGTTCGCGTTGATGGAGCTCATCGCCGTCCTCGGCCGCACCCCGGACGGTGGCCGGGCCTATGTCGGGCGGGTCATCGAGTGCGCCTGGCGACTCCCCCACGTGTACGCCGCCGTGGTCGCGGGGCGGTTGGCGCCGTGGCGGGCCGAAACGGATCGCCGACCTCACCCGCCCCCTCTCAGCCGACGCGGCCGCGTTCGTGGACCGGCAACTCTGGGACGCGTCCGGGGTCGGGTGGGCGCAGCTCGAGAGGCTGGTGGCCGAGGCGGTGCTGCGGTTCGACCCCGAGCAGGCCGAGGCCGACCGGCAGCAGGCGGCTGACGGTCGTCGGTTCGACATCGGTGGGGTCGACGAGCACGGTCTGGTCCACCTCGACGCCCTCCTCGATGCCGCCGACGGGTACGACCTCAACCAAGCGGTCGCCCGACGAGCCGAGACCCTCGGTCGGCTCGGTGACGAGTCGACGCTCGACGTGCGGCGCTCCAAGGCCGCCGCCGAGCTCGCCCGCCACGACCTCGCCCTGGACCTGCTGATCCCCGACCCCGACACCGGAGAGATCCTCGCCACCGTCCCCGGCCGCAAGGTGATCCTGAACGTGCATGTCACCGACACCACCCTCACTGACACCTCCCTGGCTGGCCAGAATCCGGTGGGTCGGTGGGAGGAGGGTCGCTGCCCCATCACCTCGGCACAGATCCGGGAATGGCTGCGGACCAAGGACGCCACGATCATCGTGCGTCCGGTCATCGACCTGGCCGACCATCTCCCCGTGGGGTCCTACGAGATCCCCGACCGTCACCGCACCCGCGTGATCCTGCGCGACCACGCCTGTCGGTTCCCCCACTGCTCTCGACCTGCGCAGCGTTGCGACGTCGACCACGCCCGACCCTACGGTCAGGGTGGACTCACCTGTCCGTGCAACGAAGTGGCGCTATGCCGGCGGCACCATCGCGCGAAGACCCACTCCACCTGGGCCTACGACATCGTGATGCCCGGGTCCTATGTGTGGACCAGCCCCGCCGGGTTCCGGTTCCGCGTCGACCACCACGGCACCCACCCCATCCACGCCACACCCCGGCCCCTCGACTCCCACCCACCGGACGAGTAGCCACCCCGCCCCACACCCCGCAGGACCCGTTCCCTGCGGGGATACCGGCATGTCGCAATCCACTGGCGGAGCAATCGAGGCGCACGCGCCATCCCAGACCGGCGAAGCGTCACCCCCACATGAGCGACGCGCTCACACCCTCCCCTCACCTGGTAGACGCAGCGTAGGAAGCGACCGGAGCGGAGGAGACGAGCCCTCTCCGTGAGTCGGCCGTCTTGCCGCCACGCGACCACGACCACCTACCGGACCCGACCGCGCTCGCGCCCTCCCACACCTGTCGGTCATCGCGGGAGACGAGCCCTCTCCGTGTGCCGGCCGTCTTGCCGCCACGCGACCACGACCACCTACCCGACCGGAACGGAGGAGACGAGCCCTGTCCGTGAGTCGGCCGTCTTGCCGCCACGCGAACGCGACCACCTACCGGACTCGACCGCGCGCGCGGCAGCGTGGCGCACGCGCGAAGCGCGTCGTGCGACGCCCGCGGGCCGAGCGCAGCGAGCGCCCGGGCGGCGAGCACGACATGCGACACGCTCGCGCCATCCAACTCAGTGGTGGCGGAGCGCGTCGATCAGCTCGTCCTTCTTCATCGACGACCGGCCGTCGATGTCCAGCTCCCGGGCACGCTCACGCAGCTTGTCCACGGTCCAGTCCTCGTAGTCGCCGGCCTTGCCGCCGCGGCGGCCGACCTTGCTGGCGCCCTTGGAGGCCATGGCGTTGGAGATCCGGGCGGCCTTCTCCTTGCTGGCGCCGTCCTTGCGGATCTCCTCGTAGGCGTCCGGGTTCTTGATGCCGGGTCCGTGCTTCTTTCCGGGCATGTCTCCTCCTCTGTCTGGATCGTCTGTCTGGATCGTCTGTCTGGATCGTCGGGGGCTCCGGGCCCACTCCGGCGTTACCCGCGCAGCGGTGAGAGAGACGTTCCGGCGACGATCCGCACCTCGCCGGCCTCGTGGTCGATCACGACACCGTCGCCGAGCTCGACGACGCGGGCGTGCCGGTGCAGCCAGTGGATGACAGCGGCGACGGCGGCCGGCCCGGGCTCGCTGCTGCGGTCGTAGCCGAACAGCGCGCCGGGCCTCCCGGGGCCGACGAGGAAGGCGACGACCCGGTGCTCACCGGGCCTGCCGGGTGCGCCGGTCATCCGCAGGTCGAGGACCTTCGACCGCCGGGGCAGCGCGGCGCAGCGGACCGGGAGCCCGAGCAGGTCGCCGACCCGGCACCGGCGCGGGTCCGCCGCGCGCTCGTGGGCCATCCGGTGCAGCAGACCCGGGGCCGGCTCGGAGAGCCGGACCTCGCTCGAGACGTCCTCGACGAGGTCGAAGTCGACGACCAGCGGCAGCTCCTGGTCGGCCGCGGCCTCACGGACCAGGCGGTGCGCGCGGGCGAGGCCGCCACCCAGCCTCCGCCCGAAGCGCGGCAGGAGGGCAGGCAGGCCGACCAGCAGCGCCGTCGGCACGAGGGCGCCGTCGTCGTCGAGGACGAGCTCGACGTCGTCGACCTTGCCGACCAGACGGTCGTCGGCGCCGACGACCTGACGGTCGAGCAGGTGCAGCCCGACGTCGTACCCCTCACGCTCCGCCAGTGACGCCATCGACCCGTCCTCTCAGCCCTGTCCCATCGAGGTGACGATCATGAGCGGGATCGCCGCGAGTGCCGCGACCGTGATGACCACGAGATAGACGACGCCCAGCGCGTTGGCGACCGGACCGTTCACGTGCTCGCCGAGGTAGTCGGGGTCGTTGGCGACGACGAGGATCGGGAAGTAGGTCAGCGGCAGCGCGATCGCGGAGAACAGCACCGAGATCTCGGTGACCATGATCGGGTCGACCCCGGTGAGCAGCACACCGGCCGCGACCACGGTCGCGGCCAGCAGGATGATGTGGAAGCCGGCGGCCTCCCGCGGGCGGACGTACTTGCCCCACGGGAACCCGAAGTACTGCGCGAGGCTGTAGCCCGTCGACAGGCCCGTCTCGCAGGCGGCACCGAAGGTGGCGGCGAAGAAGCCGAGCACCACGACGGCCAGCCCGATCTTGCCGAGCCCGACGGCGACGGGCAGGCCCACCTGTCCCAGTGTCTCGACCGCGATGCCGGTGGGGAGGAAGACCGTGGCGGCGCAGGCGGCGATGGCCACGGAGAGCACCCCACCGAGGGGGAAGCCGATGAACACGTTGGCCCGCATCACCCCGATGTCCTTCTCCGTCCAGCGCTCCTCCACGCCGCCGCTGGAGAAGAAGAAGACCTCGTAGGGCGTCATCGCGGCTCCGAACAGGGCGACGCCGAAGAAGGCGTACGTCGCCCAGCTCTCGGCGCCCGGCTTCTCCGCGGGCGACAGCCCCGCGGCGAGCTCCCCCCAATCGGGTCCGAGCTGCCACAGCGCCACGGCGAAGGCGATGAGGGCCAGTCCCATCAGGCCGAGCACGTTCTCGATCGACGAGAACCGCGCCCGCCACAGCACGATGCCCACCGCGACCGCCACGAACGGCACGACCAGCAGGTGATGGACCGAGGTCACCAGCTGCAGGGCCAGGGCGACGCCGCCGATCTCGGCGATGAAGGTCAGCAGCGTCACGAGCATCGAGCCGACCAGGTTGAGGAAGCCCATCCGCGGTCCGAGGCGCTCGCGGACGAGGTCGAAGGTCGCGCGGTGGCTGACCGCGGCGATCCGGCCCGACATCTCGGCGAACACGCAGATGCCGACCACACCGACCAGCACGACCCACACCAGGGAGGTGCCGAACCGGGCGCCGACCTGGGCGTTGGTCACCAGGTCGCCGATGTCGACGAAGCCGCCGATGGCGGTCAGGACGCCGAGCAGGACGGCGAGGTAGCGCTTCATGGCGCGGCCCGCCGCAGCTCGTCCGCGAGGCGGTCGAGCGCGTCGAGGAGCGCCTGGTCGTCGTACTCACCGTCGACGGAGTGCGCCCGCGCCTCACCGACGAGATCCACCGCCTGGTCGAGCAGGTCGAGGACGTCGGCGGCATCATCCGCGCGCGCCGTGGGCACCTGCACCCGGGAGAGGTCCTCCGCGGCCTTCCCCGCCGCCTCCTCGGCCTGCGCCACCAGCACCGTCGCGTACGCCGACCAGGTGCGCTCCTCGTCCGCCGACTCGAGCGCGAGGCGGGCCGTGGCCACCTGGCTGCCGGCGTCGGAGAGGGCCCGGGCGGCCCGCTCGTCCCAAGCGGCGGCGTCCGGCTCGGCGACCACGCCGCACGCGGTCAGGAGGAGAGTGAGGGCGACGAGGACCGCGACGACGGCCGGTCGCATCGAGCGCTTCACCGCTCGCGGCCCCGCAAGGGGACCGCAGCCCACATCACGATGAAGGCGAGCGCCACCGCCGCCGCGGCGGTCAGGGCCGCGGCCGTGCCGAGGACGATGTCGAACACCAGCAGCACCACGGCCGTCGACACCGCGGCGAGCCCCACCAGACCGGCCAGCGCGCACCGCTGGGCGGCGGCGACGATCCACTCCCGGCGTCCCTGCCGGAAGAGGATCCGGTGGTAGCAGACCGGAGCCACGATCACGAGGGTGGTGAGCACGGCGCCGACCAGGATGCCGAGATAGATCCGCTGCTGGTTCTCGGTGAGCTCGGTGAACCGCTCGGTGAACGGCACGGTGAGCAGGAAGCCGGTGAGGATCTGCACGCCGGTCTGCATCACCCGCAGCTCCTGGAGCAGCTCGCTCAGGTTGCGGGTGATCTGCTGCGGCGGGCGGGCCCCTCGCGAGCGCGTGCCCACCGGCGCACCGGTCACGCCCGGTCCTCCTCCACATCCTGCGCGTGCGGATAGGCCTCCTCGGGGTCCACGACCTCGCCGACCTCGGTGAGGGGAACCTCCGGATCGCGGTCCGGCACGTGATAGTCCTCCACCCCTGAGCGGTCGTTCTCGGGGACCGGCCTCTGCTCGGGGTCGACCGGCTCGTCCGGTTCCAGCGGGCGCTCGGGGTTCGCGGGATCGGGGATGGTCATCGTTCCTCCAGGTCCTGGTCTCCGGTCCGGGCGTTCGGCCCGGTCGCTCCCTCCTGCACGTCGTCGTCGGTCGGGTGCCCGGCCACGGCGTCGGCCGGCGCCTCCACCATGCCGGCGTCGTCGAGGTTGCCCACCTCGGACACCTCGCCGTCCGCGCGAGTCTCCTGTCGTTGACGCGGTCGCTTCTCCATGCCGGGGAGGTACCCCGGAGCCCGCTCAGAAGACGGGCTTGCCACCGGTCACGCCGAGCACCGTGCCGGACACGTACGACGCGTCGCCCGGCGAGGCCAGGAAGACGAACGCCGGGGCGACCTCGGCCGGCTGCCCGGCCCGCCCCAGCGGGGTGTCGGTGCCGAACTGCTCCACCTTCTCCGGCTCCTGGGTGGCCGGTTGCAACGGCGTCCAGATGGGCCCCGGCGCGACGGCGTTGACGCGCACGCCGTCCTTGCCGAGCGAGGCGGCGAGGTTGACGGTGAGGTTGTTGATGGCGGCCTTGGTGGCGGCGTAGTCCAGCAAGGTCTCGGACGGCTCGAACGCCTGGATGGACGCGTTGTTGACGATGCAGCCGGGGCGCCGGCGCAGGTGCGGGGCCGCGGCCCGCACCAGCCACATCAGCGCGTACAGGTTGGTCTTCAACGTGCGGTCGATCCGCTCGTCGCTGAGGTCGTCGACGGCATGGTCACGCGCCATCTGGTAGCCGGCGTTGTTGACCAGGACGTCAAGGGCGCCGAGCTCGTCGGCCGTCCGCCGGACCGCCTCGTCGCACGCGTCGCTGGTGCGCAGATCGAGCGGCATCGCCAGCACCCGCCGGCCCGCGTCGGAGACCAGGGACACGGTCGTGTCGGCGTCGACCTGCTCCTCGGGCAGATAGGTGAAGGCGATGTCGGCACCTTCCCGGGCGTAGGCGATGGCGACGGCCCGGCCGATGCCGGAGTCGCCGCCGGTGATCAGCGCGATCTGGCCCTCGAGTCGGCCGTGGCCGACATAGGACTGCTCGCCGTGGTCGGGTTCAGGACGCATCTCCCCCGTGAGTCCTGGGGGCGTCTGCTGCTGGGCGGGAAAGGCGGTGTCGGTCATATCCCGGGCGTTACCCCGAGTGAGCCGGGCCGAGTCGGGTACTCCGGGTCAGATCCGTGACGCCCACGGCTCAGCCGGCGCGGCCCTCCGGGGCCGTCCGGTTGGCGGTGAGGTCGTCGAGCAATGCGTCCAGCAACCGGCGCAGCCCCGGGTGGCTGACATGCCCCTCCCGAGCCACCTGGATCAGGCGCTCGGCGACCTCCCGCACCTTCACGTTGCGGTTGCGCGACCACCACTTGAGCATCGCGAACGCGGCGTCGGCGTCGAGCCCGTAGCCCAGCATGAGGATGCCCTTGGCCTGTTCGATCGTGTCCCGGGAGGCGGCCGACGCCGCGACCGCGGCATCGGCGGCGGCGGCCGTCTCCGCGTCGAGTTCGGGCGTCAGGTCGAGGTAGTACCCGACCAGGCGGTCGGCCTTGCCGCTCGTCCGGCCGCGGTCGTACTGGCCCTCGCCGCACAGCACGACGTTGCGGACCTCGCCCTTGACCAGGATCCGGTAGTAGACGTTGAAGGGCACTCCGTCGCTGATCGCCTGCTGGAGTGTCCGCTCGACGAGCTCGCGGTCCTGCTCGTGCTTGTGGCGCATGATCAGCTCGGTGGTCGGCTCCACCTCACCCGGCCGGTAGCCGTGGATGGCGAAGACGTCGTCGTCCCACTCCCAGCGCTCGTCGACGACGTCGTAGACGAAACGCCCGGTCTGGCGCGGACCGTCGGGATCCAGCGGCGGCAACAGGAACGGGTCGTCGTCCACGGGCTCTTTCCCAGTCATCTCGCCTCCTGCCCCTCGCCCCGGCCCTTCCGTATGGCGGCAGTCGGCGCGGGTACCCCGCAACCACCGGAGGAGGTCACATGGGCGATCGGACCGTCTGCGACGAGAACTATGGCGAACCCGGGCCGCGCCGCACAACAGGGGGTCATCTCCCGGTGCTGATGGCGGCCCGCCGCGTTGTGCTGCGCCTGATCCTGGGCGATCTGTGGGAGGGAAGGACGAGGACCGGATGAGGCTGCCCGAACCGTGCGGACCGCTGAGCGAGGGGGTCGTGGAGACCCTGCGCGCCCAGCCCGTGGGACCCCACGCCGTGCCCGAGCCGCGGGCGATGGGCGACGTCACGTACCCGCTGACCGACCGCGACTTCCAGCTCGCGCTGTGGATCCTCTACGAGCTCCACTACCGCGGCTTCGACGACGTCGAGGATCCTCGCGCGGAGTGGGACCCGCTGCTCATGGTGAGCCGGGCCGCCCTGGAGCGCACCTACGAGCACGCCGTCCGGGAGCTGGTCGCCGAGACACCGCAGGACGCGCCCGCGCTCGAGGACCTCGGCGACACCCCGGCCGAGCAGGTCACCGCCGCCCTGGTCCGGATGACGGCGCGCTCCGGGCCCTCGGACGTGGCGCAGTTCCTGCACCGCCGCGCCTCCCGCGAGGAGTTCCGCTCCTACCTGGCCGAGCGCGCCGTCTACCACCTGCGCGAGTCCGACCCCCAGAGCTTCGTGCTGCCCCGCATCGGCGGGGCGGCGAAGGTGGCCCTCGCCGAGCTGCAGTACGACGAGTACGGCGGCGGGCGCGCCGACCGCCTGCACCAGACGCTGTTCGCCCGCGCCCTGGCCTCACTCGAGATGCCGACCGATCTGGCGCCGTACGTCGCGCAGGCCACGGGGGCCACGCTCGCGTCGGTCAACCTGATGTCGCTGTTCGCCCTCAACCGGCGCCTGCGCGGTGCCGCGATGGGTCACCTCGCCGCGTTCGAGGCGACCAGCTCGCTGCCGTGCGAGCGGATCCTGCGCGGAGCGCGCCGGCTCGGGCTGCCCGAGGCCGTCCAGGACTACTACGACGAGCACGTCGAGGCCGACGCGGTCCACGAGCAGGTCGCGATCCGGGGCATCTGCGCCGCCCTGGTCGAGGACGAGCCCGACCTCGCCCCGGACGTGGTGCTCGGCGCCACCGCCTGCCTGGCGGTCGACGGGCTCGCCGGCGAGGTGCTCCTCGAGAGCTGGCGCAGCCGGCGCGACGCACCGGTGGCGGGGTGAGCCGGCCATGAGCGAGCGCCGCGTCGTCGTGACCGACTGTCCCGGCGGCCCCCTGCTGGTCCGCGGGGCGGACGAGGTCGTCGGCGTCGACGGCACGAGCGCCGCCGTCGAGCGCGCCGTCGTGGCGGTGTGCCGGTGCGGGCGGTCCGAGCGCATGCCCTGGTGCGACGACAGCCATCGCGACCGACGACGGAGGAAGAAGCCGTGAGAGCAGTGACCTGGCAGGGCAAGGGCCGGATGAGCGTCGAGGACGTGCCCGATCCGCGGATCGAGCAACCGGACGACATCGTGGTGCGGGTGACGTCGAGCGGGCTGTGCGGCTCCGACCTCCACCTCTACGACCCCCTGGCGCCGTTCATGGAGGCCGGCGACGTGGTCGGCCACGAGCCCATCGGGTTCGTCGAGGACGTCGGAGCCGGCGTCGGCTCCCTGCGGCCCGGCGACCGCGTGGTCGTCCCCTTCAACGTCAGCTGCGGGCGGTGCTGGATGTGCGCCCGCGGCCTGCAGAGCCAGTGCGAGACCACGCAGAACCTCGAGCAGGGCACCGGCGCGAGCCTGTTCGGCTACAGCAAGCTGTACGGGCACGTGCCCGGTGCCCAGGCGGAGTACCTGCGGGTGCCGTTCGCCGACACCCTGCCGATCAAGGTCCCGGACGGGCCGCTCGACGACCGCTTCATCTTTCTGTCCGACGTGCTGCCGACGGCCTGGCAGGCGGTGGAGTACGCCGCCCTGCACGCGGACGACGTCCTGCTGGTGCTCGGCGCCGGCCCGATCGGCGACATGTGCGCCCGCATCGCGCTGATGCGCGGGATCCGGGTGTTCGTCGTGGACCCCGTCCTCGAGCGGCTGCAGCGGGTCTCGGCGTACGGCGCCGAGATCCTCGTCACCGACAGCGAGGCGGACACCGTGGCGATGCTCCTGGAGCTCACCAGCGGTCGGGGGGCCGACGCGGTGATCGACGCGGTCGGGATGGAGGCACACGGCTCACCGGTGACGGAAGCGGTGACGAAGCTGGTCGGGATGCTGCCCGGCGGAGTCGCCGAGCCGATCATCCGCACCGCCGGCGTCGACCGGCTGGCGGCACTCCACCTCGCGATCAGCGCGGTCCGTCGCGGCGGCACCGTGTCCGTCGTCGGCGTCTACGGCGGCCCGATGGACCCGATGCCGCTGATGGAGATGTTCGACAAGCAGGTCCAGCTGCGGATGGGGCAGGCCAACGTGCGGCGCTGGAGCGACGACATCCTCGCGCTCCTGCTGGAGCCGACCGACCATCTGGGGGTCGAGTCCTTCGCGACGCACCACCTCCCGCTCGAGGATGCGCCGGTGGCGTACCGCGACTTCCGCGACAAGAAGGACGGCATGGTGAAGGTGCTGTTCCGGCCCTGACCAGCGGTCCGCCGACGGTGTCCCTGAGCGTATCGAGGGACCGGTATCGGCGGACCGCCGTCGTGCCTCAGGGGCATCAGGCGGCGCGGGGCCTCCCTCCCGGAGCGTGCGCGCCGACGGCCCGGCGCAGGTCGGTGAAGATCCGCTGCAGCAGACGCGAGACCTGCACCTGGGTCACGCCGAGCTCGTCGGCGATCTCCTGCTGGGTGCGCTGCTCGTAGAACCGCATCCGCAGGATGCGGCGGTCGCGCGGCTTGAGCTTGCGGCAGGCCGGGCCGAGCATCGCCACGGCCTCGCTCTGCTCGAAGCCGGGCTCGAGTGTGGGCAGCAGCTCGCCCAGGGGGCTCCCGGTGGCGGCGACGGGCTCGTCGAGCGACGCGGCATGAGCCAGCTCGCCGCAGGCGAGGGCCTCCTCGACCTCGGCCGTCGAGCAGTCGAGCTCGTCGGCCAGCTCCTGGGGCGTCGGCGGCCGGCCGAGCTGCTGGCCCAGCTCCTCCTCGGCCGCGACCACACGCGGGCGGATCTCCTGGATCCGACGCGGTGGGCGGACCGCCCAGGCGGCCGAGCGGAAGTGGCGCTTGAGCTCGCCGAGGATGCTCGGGACGGCGAAGACGAGCAGGTCGTCGCCACGCTCCGGGTCGAAGGACTGCACCGCGCGGGTCAGCGCGAGGCAGGCGACCTGCTCGAGCTCGTCGGAGGACTGCCCGCGGTTGCGGTAGCGCGCGGCGAGGGTGCGAGCCACGGGGATGTTGAGCACGATGACCTCGTCGAGCAGGTCACCACGCTCCCCGGGTGGACACTCCCGCGCCTTCGCCAGGAGCTCTGCGGTGCGAGCCTTCCGCTCGGCGGAGCTGACCCGGCCGATGGACGAAGCGGTGGAACGGTGGGGGATGGTGGGGATCGAAGCGGTGGACACGGTTACTCCCGAGGATCGAGAGCGGTGTGGCGGTGGGCTTGGCCACGGATGTCTGTTGCGTCGCTACCCAACTTAGCGCGATCCCATACCGGCGACCACCCTTGCCGACTACCTTTCGTAGTCACAAAGGACTATCCACGACAGGACCGGCGACTGCGTAACACGATGGCCGTCCCGGGGGTTGTACCTGTGTAGGGCACACCGGGTGCCCACGGCCCCGGGGAGTCGCGGTGCAGCAGATCGTGGTGGCATTGAGCCCGTTCACCCGCCGCAGTCGCTCGCTCGCCGTCGACCACGGCGAGCTCGGCCTCGACCGCGGCCTGGAGCCCGGCGAGCACCTCGTCATCCACGACCCGGTGGCCGACGAGCACTTCACCGCCGTCGTCTGCGACATCACCTTCGAGCTCGCCGACACGACGTACCGCCTCGAGATCGGGACCCGGATCACCGCGGCCGAGGCGGCCGAGCGCGTGGGGCCGCCGACCGACGACGCGCGGCTCACCGCCCAGGACATCGCGGCACTGCTGGCCGACCTGCGGCGCGGCGAGCGGGACGTCGCGGCGGCACTGGACGAGCTCCGCGCGCGCTGACCCTCGATCAGCCACGGTGGGCTAGTCCATCCGGACCACTGCCACGCGCCCTCCGGCTCGACCTTGCTCGAGGGGTCGCCCTCGACGGCGTGGCGCGGGAGAATCCTTATCGTGCCAGCCGAGAATCCGATCCGCGTCTACATCGTCGACGACCACGAGGTCGTCCGCCGGGGTGTGGCGAGCCTGCTCGCGACCGACCCCGAGCTCGAGCTGGTCGGACAGTCGGGCAGCGCGACCGTGGCGTTGCGCGAGATCCTCGAGCTGCGGCCCGACATCGCCGTCCTCGACGCGAACCTGGCCGACGGCACCGGTGTCGACATCTGCCGCGAGATGCGCTCGGTCGACCCGAACATCAGGGCCCTCATCCTCACGACGTACGACGACCCGGACGCCATCTCCGCGGCCATCCTCGCGGGCGCGTCGGGCTACGTGCTCAAGAGGATCGAGGGCAACTCCCTGCTCAACGGCATCAAGCTGGTCGCCGGCGGCCACTCGCTCATCGATCCCGCGGTCGCCAACCGCGTCGTCGAGCAGATGGAGATGCAGCGCAAGTCTCTCGACGTCATCTGCGAGCTCACGCCGCAGCAGCGCAAGATCTTCTTCCTCATCGCCGAGGGCATGACCAACCGGCAGATCGCCGAGAAGCTCTACCTCGCCGAGAAGACCGTGAAGAACCACGTCACCGGCCTGCTGTCCCGGCTCGGCCTCCAGCACCGCACCCAGGCAGCCCTGCTCGCCGTACGGCTGCGGGGTGCGGACGGCGGCTCCCCGTCGTCCGTCGGCTCGGCGCTGGGCTCCCCGGTCGGCTCCGGCTCGGTGCCCGGCCGCCGCGTCGGCTGAGCTCTCGGGTCAGAGCCGGAAGCGACCGACCAGGTCCCGCAGCTCGGTGGCGACGCCGGTGAGTCCGGTGGCGGAGGCCAGGGTGTTCTCGGCACCCTCCCGGGTGTCGGCAGCGGCCGTCGCGACCTGGGTGACGTCCTCGGCGATGCCGTTGGCTCCGGCTGCGGCCTCGGTGACCGATCGGGCGATCTCGTTGGTGGTGGCGGTCTGCTCCTCCACCGCGGAGGCGATCGTCGACTGGATGTCGTTGATCCGGGCGATGACGTCGGCGATCCGGCTGATGGCGGAGACGGCGCCCTGGGTGTCGGTCTGGATCGCCTCGATCTTCTGACCGATCTCCTCGGTCGCCTTGGCGGTCTCCTTGGCCAGCTCCTTGACCTCGTTGGCGACCACCGCGAAGCCCTTGCCGGCGTCACCGGCCCGGGCCGCCTCGATGGTGGCGTTGAGGGCGAGCAGGTTGGTCTGCTGCGCGATCGAGGTGATCACCTTGATGACCTGGCCGATCTCGGCCGAGGACTCGCCGAGCGAGGCGACGGTGCCCTGGGCCTCGGAGGCGACGGTGACGGCGTCGGTGGCGACGGTGGCGGCCTCGGTGGCGTTCTTGGCGATCTCGCGGATCGAGGCGGTCATCTCCTCCGCCGCGGTGGCGACGGTCTGGATGGACGCCGACACCTGGACCGACGCGCTCGATGCGGACGCCGCGCGGTCGGAGGTCGTCGAGGCGCCCTCGCCCATGCCCTCGGCCAGCGAGGTGAGCTGGTTCGCGGCGGCACCGAGGGTCTCAGCGGCACCGCTGATGTTGCCCATGCTCGAGCGGAGGGTGGACAACAGGGTGCGCAGGCCGTCGGCGACCTGGCCGACCGCGTCGTCGCCCTCGATGTCGAGGTCGCGGGTGAGGTCGCCCGCGGCGGCCGCCGAGACGACGTCGAGGATCTGCGCGACCTTGCCGGCGAGGACGGCGGCCGCGTCCCGCTCGGCGGCCTCGCGGTTGATCCGCGCGACGGTGTGCGAGACCAGCCGGCCGACGTTCCGCAGTGCGTCGAGACGCTGGGCGCTCGGCTCGAGGGTCTCGGTGGCGAAGAAGTCCATCGTGCCGACGACCTCGCCGTCGATGATGACCGGGAAGCAGACCCCCGACCTCACGCCGACCCGCTGGGCCACGGGAGCCCGCACACAGTCGGTCATCTCGCCGATGTCGCGGGTGAAGTAGAGGTCGCGCTGCGCCCAGGCCCGGCCGGACAGGCCGACGCCCTCGGCGAACGAGGCCTGCAGGGTGACCTGACGGAACTCCGGCCCGGCGTCGCCGGACTCGCGGTCGAACCTCAGCAGCCGGTCCGCGGGGTCGACCGTCCAGTAGGAGCCGTACGCCCAGCCGAACTCACCACGCACCGTGTCGAGCGCGACCTGGACGGCGGCGTCGACGTCCGTGGCGGCGCCCAGACCCGAGAGCACCTTGTTGACCGCCGAGGTGTCGGCCGCGGCCTCCGCGCTCTCGCGCTCGATCCGCAGCCGGTCGGTGACGACCTCCCAGGTCGCCATCGCCCCGACGTATTCACCGGCCGCGTCGGTGATCGCGCTGACCAGTAGATCGAGGGTCTGGTCACCGACCTGGATGTTCGCGCGGCGCGGCAGGTGCTCGGCGGTCGCCAGCAGGTCCCGCTGATAGGCCGGGTTCTTGTGGAAGACGTCGAGGCTGGAGCCGACCACGTCGTCCGCCCGGACGGGCAGCACCGCCTCCAGGCCGCGCAGCGTCCGCAGCGATGCCGGGTTCATGTACCGGATGACGAAGTCCCGGTCCGCGAACATCATGTTCGTCGGGGAGTTCTCCATCATCGACAGGGCGAACGCCGAGGTGTCGGGTGCCTTCGCCGGCGCTGCCTGCGCGGTCTGCTTGGTCGCTGTCGTCGCCTTGGTCGCGGGCGCGGTGCCGTTCGTCGGCACCTCCAGGATCTCGGTCACGGGGTACCTCCGGG
This sequence comes from Nocardioides carbamazepini, assembly GCF_024614185.1. Lineage (GTDB taxonomy): Bacteria > Actinomycetota > Actinomycetes > Propionibacteriales > Nocardioidaceae > Nocardioides > Nocardioides carbamazepini. The sequence goes on along the minus strand of NZ_JAHTLF010000025.1, from coordinate 410,866 downwards.
GTTGTCGGGTGTGGGCGCGACATCGGCCGCACGATCGGCGTCGAGGACGAGCAGGATGGAGTCGGGCAGAGGACGGACGCCGCGCACGACGTCCTGCACGCCCCGAGGCACGGTGGTCGGAGCCGGCTGCAGGTCGACGCCGGCCGCGTCGATGACGTCCCCGATGTCGTCGACGAGGAGGCTGACCACCTCGCCGCGACTGCGGACGATCACGTTCATGGGCAGCTCGGCGCCGGAGCGGTCGGGCAGCCCGAGGCGCACGCGCAGGTCGACGGCAGTCACGATCTGGCCGCGCAGGTTGATCAGGCCGGTGACCGCACGGTCGGCACGGGGCACCGGGGTCATCGGCTGGCGCCGCAGCACCTCCTGCACCTCGTCGACGGCGACGCCGAAGAAGAGGCCGGCCACCCAGAACGTGCAGTACTGCTCCGCGGTGCGCGTGGCGGTCGTCGTGCCGGCGTGGCTCACCGGCCTCATGCCGGCACCCCCGAGCGGAGGACGACGGCCTCGAGGTCGACGAGGTCGGTCACCCGCTCCTGGACGACGGCACTGCCGGTGACGCCGGCACGGCGGCCGACCTCGCTCGCGGTGACCGCGACCTCGACGACGTCGAGCACCCGGTCGATCACGATGCCGACGGCGCCCGCGGCATCGCCGGTCTCGTGCACCACGACGCTGATCCGGTCCCCCTGGTCGCTGGTGTCGGGCAGACCGATCGCGGACGCGAGGCGCACGAGCGGGAGGATCCCGTCGCGGTACTGCACCACCTCGGACGTGCCGCTGCGCTCGACCCGGTCGCGACCGAACTCCTCGAGCCGGGCCACCGCGGTCAGCGGCAGCGCCGCACGGCGGCCGTCGGCGACCTCGAGCACCAGCAGAGCGGTCCGGTCGTCGGCGCCGAGGGCGCGAGGGTCGGCCACCTCCTGCTGGACCGCACCGACGCCGGCCGTCCCGGCGATGCCGGCGACATCGAGGATGAGCGCCACCCGCCCGTCGCCCATGATCGTCGCGCCGGCGTACGCCGACACCGCCTTGAGCTGGCGCCCGATCGGCTTCACGACGATCTCCTGGGTGTCGTGCACCTCCGAGACGCACAGGCCGAAGCGCACGTCGTCGGACTGGAGGACGACGACCGTGAGGGCCTCGTCCCCGGGCGGGGTGCCTCCCAGCGTCTCGGCCAGGGAGACCAGCGGGAGCAGCGTGCCGCGCAGTCGCAGCACCCGCGCCCCCGCGAGGTCCTCGACCTGACGACGCAGGTCGTCGCCCTCGATCCGGACCAGCTCGACCAGGTTGGCCTGCGCGATGGCGTACCGCTCGCCGCCCTCCCCGACCACGAGGGCCGGGATGATCGCGAGCGTGAGCGGGATCCGGACCCGGGTCGTCGTACCGAGGCCGGGCTCGGAGGCGACGTCGACGCTGCCTCCGATCCGCTCGATGTTGGTGCGCACGACGTCCATGCCGACGCCTCGGCCGGAGATGTTGGAGACCGCGGCCGCGGTCGAGAAGCCCGGCCGGAAGATCAGGCCGAGCACGTCGCGGCCGTCCATCCGGGCGAGCTGGTCGCGGGTCACGACGCCACGCTCGACGGCGACGGCGCCGATCGTCGCGGGGTCGATGCCCTTGCCGTCGTCGGCGATCTCGACGACCACCTGGCCGGACTCGTGGTAGGCCCGCAGCGTCAGCGTGCCCTTCGCGGCCTTGCCGGCGGCCCGTCGGACGTCGGGGGGCTCGATGCCGTGGTCCAGGGAGTTGCGGACCAGGTGGGTCAGCGGGTCCTTGACGGCCTCGAGGAGGCTGCGGTCCAGCTCGGTCTCGTGCCCCTCCATGACCAGCTCGACCTCGCGGCCGAGCTGGTGGGACAGGTCGCGCACGACCCGCGGCAGCTTCGACCAGACCTGACCGATCGGCTGCATGCGGGTCTTCATGATCGACTCCTGCAGCTCGCTGGCCACCAGGTCGAGCCGCTGGCTGGCGCGCACCAGCTCGGCGTCGGCGGAGCCGAGGCTGCGCTGCAGCAGCTGGTTGCGGGTCAGCACCAGCTCGCCGACCAGGTCCACGAGGTCGTCGAGGAGGTCGACGTCGACGCGGACCGAGGACTCGACGACGGTACGACGCTCGCCGGGCTCCTCCGGGGCGGGCTCCGGGGCGGGTTCCGGGACAGGCTCCGGGGCGGGCTCCGAGGCGGGCTCCGAGGCGGGGGCCAGCAGGCCGTCGATGACGGCGACGACGGGGTCGACGGCGACCGCCGGATCGGTGTCGCGGCCGGTGCGCTCGATCCCGTCGAGCAGCGCGCGCACGGTGTCGACCATGGCGAGCAGGCCCTCGGCGATCGGGGGCGTCATGACGACCTCGCCGTCCCGCAGCCGCGAGAGCAGCGTCTCCCCCACGTGGGTCAGCTGCTCCAGCCGGTTGAAGGCCAGGAATCCGCTCGTGCCCTTGATCGTGTGGATCGTGCGGAAGATGCTCGAGAGCCGCTCACGTGAACCCGGCTCCCGCTCGAGCTCGACAAGATCGCGGTCGAGCTGATCGAGGTTCTCGTGGGACTCCACGAGGAACTCCGCGATGATCTCGGCATCGTCGTCCATCGGCCCTCCCCTCCAGGTTCGCTCTCCCCCGATCGGCCCGGAGCCGGGGCGGGTGAGGCGAGTTGAGGGACTTGGGATCTAGTCCCGGACGCCGCGCGGTCAGGTGCGGGAGCGGAGGGCCTCGCTGAGCGAGGCGACGGCGGACTCCGAGGGGGAGGCGGCGTCGGCGTTGGCGTCGGCGAGCTCGGCGAGGAGCTCCGCGCGGTGGACCGCGACGGAGCGGGGAGCGTCGATGCCGATCCGGACGACATCGCCACGGACCTCGAGGACAGTGACCGTGACGGCCTCGGGCGAGCCCGCGCCGATGACGACGCTTTCGCCGATGCGACGCGAGAGAACCAGCACGTGGTGAGGTTAGCGCGTCAAGCGACCAGGGGTGCGGCGAGCGGCAGGTCCGCGTCGTCGAGGATCACCTGGCTGGCGCGGCGGGTCACGGGATTGACCACGAGCGGGGCGCGGAGGTTGACCGTGGTGTCGGCCAGGGTGGCGCCGGGCCGGACCACGAGCAGCACGAGGACGTCGGCGGCGCCGGCCTCGTCGATGCCGAGCTCGGTCACGGTGTCGTCGTCGAGGTCGAGGGCGTAGTCGGGGTAGAACGGCGCCGGCGGCACCACGACGAACTGCAGGTCCTGGCTGTCGAGCGAGCGGAAGCCGTGCAGCACACCGTCGTCGTCGAGGCGGACCAGTGCGAACCGCGCGTCGTCGGGGAATCCGGGCATCGGATGCGCCAGCTCGATGACGGGGAGGTCCACGCGGTCCATCATCGCAGGCCCGCCCGTCATCGCAGGAAGTCCAGCAGGCTCGGCTGCAGGACGCGCGAGGTCGCCCCGAGAGCGGCCTGGTAGGCGACCTCCTGCAGCTTGAGGTGCACGGTCGTCTCGGCGAGGTCGGCGTTCTCGATCGTGCTGAGGTGGTTCGCCAGCGACGTCTTCGTGTCGTCGGCGGCCTGGGCCGACAGCTCGATCCGCTGGTGGCGGGTGCCGGCGGCGGCGCGGGCGCCGACCACCGTGTTCTCCCGCGCCCGGAGCACGTCGATGGACGCGGTGATGCCCGCGCCGTCGCCGGCCCGCAGGGCCGTCGCCAGCGCGTCGAGCTCCGCGAACACCGAGCTCGCGCCGTCGCCGAAGACCGTGCGGCCGTCGACGTCGACCTGGACGACCACGTCGTCGGCCACCCGCCGGTTGACCGCGCCGGGTACGCCGACCCAGGTCCCGGTCGCGTCGTAGGCCTGGCCGCCGGCGGTCACCCCACCGAAGACCGGCCGCTCGAGGTAGCGCGCGTTGGCCTGGCCGAGGAGCTGGTCGCGGACCCCCTCGACCTCGATCGCGAGCGCGTCGCGGGCCTGCTGGCCCATCGCACCGGTGTTGGCGCCCTGGAGCGCGAGGTCCCGCGCACGTCGTACCGCGCCGGTGACCGCGTCGAGCGTGCTGTCGACCTGGCTCAGCCAGCCGAGCCCGTCGCGCGCGTTGCGGGCGTACTGCGCCTGGTCCGAGACCGAGGTGCGGATCCGCATCGCCGCGGTGGTGCCGGTCGGGTTGTCGGAGGGCCGGTTGATCACCCGGCCGGTGGAGAGCTGCTCCTGCAGGGACGCCATCTGGCCGAGGCTGCGCTGCAGGTTGGCCAGCGAGCCCTCGGTCATCATCCGCTGGGTGACGCGTCCGATCGTCATCAGTGTCCGTCGCTTCCGGTCAGCGGCCGACGAGGCCGGTGCGGTTGATGAGCGTGTCGAGCACCTGGTCGAGCGTGGTCATCAGGCGCGCGGCGGCCTCGTAGGCCCGCTGGGCGGCGACCATGTTGACCGTCTCCTCGTCGAGGCTGATCCCGGCCAGCTGCTCCCGGGCGTCGTCCAGCGATCCGGCGAGCGAGGCCTGGTTGGCGCGCTGGCGCTCGAGCGAGGAGACCTGGGTGCCCAGGCCGTTGACGAGACGCTGGTAGGCCTCGGGATAGTCGCCGACCCGGCTGGCCAGGTCGGCGTTGCCGCCGTCGAGGGCCCCGCCGGGAAGGCTGGACGCCGCGACCAGGCCGGGGTCGGAGATCGCGACCTGGAGGCTGGCCGCGCCGACGAGGGGGTCGTAGGTGAACAGCGGCGCACCGGCGCTCCCCGTGGCGTCGTACCCCGCCGCCTGCTGGGCGTTGAGCGCCGACGCCAGGTCGGCGGCCACGGCGTCCAACCCGGCCCGGTACGTCGGCAGGCGGGTCGTGAGCACCTCGGTGACCGCGCCGAGCTCGCCCCCGGGTCCGGCCGCTCCGGCCGGGAGGACCGTGCTGCCCGAGGAGCTGTCGATGCGATAGCTGAGCGGGGAGCCGTCGGCGTCGCCGGACGGGGTGATGCCGGACGCCAGGACGAAGGCGCCGGCCTCCTTGCCCTGCACGAGCGTGGCGCCGCCGACCGTCACCGTGAACTGGCCGTCCGCCTCGACGGTGGTGACGCCGCCGGCGAGCTCGGCGAGCTCGAGGGCGAGCTGGTCGCGGCGGTCGCGCAGGGTGCCCGCGTCGGTGCCGTTCTGCTCGGTCACGAGGATGTCGTGGTTGAGGGCCGCCAGCCCCCGGGCGGCGGAGTCGATGTCGCTGACCAGGTTGAGCGCGTGGGCCCGCTGGTCCGCCTCCTCCCGCGCGACGTTGCCGGCCTGGGTCCGCAGCGCCTGGGCGAGGGTCTCCGCGCTGCCGAGCACCTGCTGGCGCGCGGCGAGGCCGCCGGGGTCGAGGGAGAGGTCCTGCCAGACGTTGCGGAAGTCCAGCATCGCGGCGTGGACGCCGTTCGGGCCCGGCTCGCCGACGCCCTCCTCGACCCGGGCGAGGATCGTCCGGCTGGTCGAGAGGTAGGACAGCAGGCCGTGCTCGCGGCGGACTCGCGCGTCGAGCAGCGGGTCGGTCATCCGGCGGACCTCGCCGGCCGTGACGCCCTCGCCGTGACCGTCGTACCGGGACCACAGCGCGGGCTGCGCGCTGCTCACCGAGGCGCCGACCACACGGCGGCGCACGTAGCCGTCGGTGGTGGCGTTGGCGATGTTGTTGCCCGCGACGTCGAGCGCGACCTGGTTGTAGCGCAGCGCGGAGAGGGCGGTGCTGATCGATCCGAACGAGCCGGCCATCACAGGCTCCTGTCCACCAGGTGGTGGCGGGGGGCGTCGGCGACGACGGTGCCCGCGTGCGTGTAGCTCGAGCTCGTCGTGCCACCGATCGCGAGGAGGGTCTCCCGCGCCGAGCGGTAGCCGGCGGTGAGCAGGCCCTTGGCGTCCTCCGATGCCTCCGCGATGTCGCGGGCGAGGCCGATCAGCGCCTCGCGGTGGTCGCGCAGGATCGCGCTCCACGGGTCCGGCGCGGCCTCGGCCAGCGCGGCGAGCGACGGGTTGGGGGTCAGCCCCAGCGCCGCGGCGGCCTCGTCGGCCGTGGCGGCGCGCAGCACCTCGGTGGCGCGCAGGTCCTCGATCAGGTCCTCGATGTCGCGGGTGGCGTTGACCAGCCACCGGGTGCGGCCACTGGCCAGCACCAGCCGCTCGACCTCCAGGCGGTAGGCGAGCGCCTCGAGCATCTCGCGCTCCCGCCACAGGACCTGTGACAGGTTGTCCATGCCCGCTGTGCCCGCTGTGTCTGTGTCGACCACGACGATCCCGACCTCTCTGGCCGCCCCCGACCTGTGGGGACATCCGTGTCCTCTCATCGCCCGGGACGAGACGGATCTGAGCCATTTCCCGAGAAGCAAGCCGTCGAACGGTTGGCGCCCGGCTGCCATGGTGACCAGAGGAACCCGGGACCTCGGTCCCCATTTGCCGGACCGAGCGGCCCCAAGAGTCACATTGACCTGCGCGATCCTGGCAACACGGCGGAATCTCGTGCACGTGAACGCGAACCAGGTCACCGCCACCTCGGGCACGGACGAGCTGATCACCAGCCACATGCCGCTGGTCGGCCACATCGTCAGGGAGACGATGGGCCGGGTGCCCTCCCATGTCAACCGCGACGACCTCACGTCCGCGGGACTGACCGCCCTGGTCCTGGCGGCCCGCGCCTTCGACGAGAGCCGGGGCGTCCCCTTCGACAGGTACGCCGCCACGCGGATCCGCGGCGCCCTGCTCGACGAGCTCCGCTCGGTCGACTGGGCCTCGCGGTCCGTGCGCCGCCGGGCCCGCGACCTCGCCGAGACGCGCAACCAGCTGTGCGTCGTCCTCGGCCGCACCCCGACCCTCGCCGAGGTCGCCCGTGCCACCGGCCTGACGGAGGACGAGGTCGCCGCCAACGACGACGACGTGTCCCGGGCCCAGGTGCTGTCGCTGCAGGGATCGTCCACCACTCCGATCGAGGAGCTGGTGCCGACCCGGGCGCCCTCCCCCGAGGACCTGGTCGAGCACGGCGAGCGGCTCACCTACCTCCGCGAGGCGATCGCCGAGCTCCCCGACCGGCTGCGGGTCGTCGTGGAGGACTACTTCTTCGCCGAGCGGCCGATGGCCGACATCGCGGCCGACCTGGGTGTCACCGACTCCCGGATCTCCCAGATGCGGGCCGAGGCGCTCTCGCTGCTGCGCGACGCGCTCAACCACGAGCTGGAGCCGACCCTCGTCCGGCAGGCCGGCAAGGCCGGCGGCGTCGCGCAGCGCCGCCGCGAGTCCTACTTCGCCGCCGTCGCGGCCCGGCACGCCGCCGGCGTGCGCCGCGGCCTCAGCCCACTCGACGCCGTCGGCTGAGCCGGCACCCCAACCGAGGACCCAAAACCGCTCAACCCGGTGACCGGCGTACCGATCACCACCCCGACGGGCGACCACGGACGGTCCCCGGCCAACGCACGTGACCTGATTCCAGGAGGGAAATACCATGGGTCTTCGCATCAACCAGAACATCGAGGCCACCAACGCCTACCGCAACCTGTCGGTGACGCAGGGGCAGCTCTCGAAGTCGATGGAGAAGCTGTCGTCCGGCTTCCGGATCAACCGCGCCGCCGACGACGCGGCCGGCCTGGCCATCTCCGAGGGCCTGCGCTCGCAGGTCGGTGGCCTCAAGGTCGCCGTCCGCAACGCGCAGGACGGCATCTCGGTCGTCCAGACGACGGAAGGCGCGCTCACCGAGGTGCACTCCATCCTGCAGCGCATGCGTGACCTCGCGGTGCAGGCGTCGAGCGACAGCAACAACGCCGACGCGCGTGCCAACATCAAGGCGGAGGCGGACCAGCTCACCAGCGAGCTGACCCGGATCGGCAACTCCACCAACTTCAACGGCACCAAGCTGCTCGACGGCAGCGCGGGCACGCTGAACTTCCAGGTGGGCGCGGACGGCGACGCCAACAGCAACATCGCCGTCAACCTGTCCAGCGTCAACGTGGTCTCGATCGCCAACAACCTCGGCAGCGCGGGCGCCACCTTCGAGGTGCTGACCCCGACCGCCGTCACCGGTGCGATGGCGTTCTCGGCCACCGACGGTACGACGACCGACACCGCCACCGTCACCCTCGGTGCTGCCGGCACCTACACCACGACCCAGCAGGTCGCGGACGCCCTCAACGAGGACAGCGCCTTCTCCGCGAGCTTCAGCGCCTCGGTCGACAACGACAACAAGCTGGTCGTGTCGTCCAAGAGTGGCCTGACCGTCGACGTCGCCACCGACCCCGGCACCGGGGTCGACAACGGCGCCGCCACCGCCGGTGGCCTGAGCTTCGCCACCCACGCGTCGGCCCAGGCTGCGATCAACACCATCGACACCCAGATCAACGCGGTCTCCACCGCACGCGCCAACCTGGGTGCCTACCAGAACCGGTTCGAGCACACGATCGCCAACGTGAACGTCGCGATCGAGAACCTGTCGGCGTCGGAGTCGCGGATCCGCGACACCGACATGGCCTCGGAGATGATGAGCTTCACCCGGGCCCAGATCCTGTCGCAGGCAGGTACGGCGATGCTCGCCCAGGCGAACTCCGCTCCCAACGGCGTGCTGCAGCTGCTCCGCGGCTGATCCTTCGGCACACCACCCCTGTGACCGCCAGGTGCCGGTGGGGCCGAGGCCCCACCGGCACCTGCCGTTCCTGACCCCGACCGGAGGACTCCATGGCGACAGCGAGCATCGGCGGCCTGGCCAGCGGCCTCAACACCGCCGAGATCATCAGCCAGCTCATCGGCCTGGAGTCGGCTCCCCAGCTCAAGCTCAAGGGCCAGCTCTCGACCGAGCAGACCCGGCTCTCGGCGCTGCAGCAGCTCAACGCCCGTCTGGCCACGCTCGCGGCGACCTCGGGCTCCCTCGCCGACTCCTCGCAGACGACCGGGCCCTGGTCCACCCTGAAGGCGACCTCCTCGAACTCCGCGGTCAGCGTCACCGCGGCCAACGGCGCGACGCCCGGTGCCTTCACGGTGACCGTCGGCCGGACCGCCCTCGCGCATCAGCTCGCCTTCACCGACGCCCACGCCAAGAGCGATGTCGTCACCGGCGCCGGCACGGACGTGGTCCTCAAGCGGACCGGTCAGCCCGACGTCGCGATCTCCACGACGGGCGGCACCCTGGACCAGGTGGCAGCCGCGATCAACGCCGCGGACAAGGGCGTGCGGGCGACGCTGGTGAAGGTGACCTCGTCCGGTGCCGGAGACTCCTACCGGCTCCTGGTGGAGTCGACCACGACCGGTGCCGACGGGACCTTCGAGCTGACCGCGGCCGACGGCTCCCCGCTGCTGGGCGGCGCGACCGTGCGGGCCGGACGTGACGCCGCCATCACGATCGGCGGCATCGAGGCGACCTCCAGCACCAACACGTTCGCCGACGTCACCCCCGGTGTCACCATCACGCTCGGCAGCACGGCCACCGGGAGCTCCGATGTCGCCGTGAGCCGCGACGCCACCTCCCGCTCGGCCGCCGTCAAGGCGCTGGTCAACGACGTCAACGGGATCCTCGACGCGATCGCGACCGCGACCGCCCACAACGCCGACGCCACCAAGGCCGGGGTCCTGTCGGGCGACAGCACCCTGCGGCGGGTGGCCTCCGGCCTGGCCGAGGCGGTCTACCCCGCCGACGGCACCAGTCTGTCGGCGTACGGCATCGAGGTGGACCGCTACGGCCGGTTCACCTTCGACGAGGCCGCCTTCGCCGAGGCCTACGCCGCCGACCCCGACGCCACGACAGCCGCCATCACCGGCGCGACCGGCTTCGCGGCGCGGGTCGAGAAGGTGGCCGACGGCGCGAGCGACAAGTACGACGGCACCGTGACGAACGCCGTCAGCGGCAAGACCGCGGCCATCGGACGCCTCAGCGACAGCATCGCCGCATGGGACGACCGCCTGGCGATGCGCCGCACCACCCTGGAACGCCAGTACACCGCGCTCGAGACCGCGCTGTCCCAGCTCCAGTCCCAGTCCAGCTGGCTCAGCAGCCAGCTCTCCGCCCTGACCGCGTCGAAGGAGTGAGGAAGCCGATGAACGCCATGGACGCCCACGCGGCGTACCGCTCCAACTCCGTCGCCACCGCCTCGCCCGCGCGACTGCTGGTGATGCTCGTCGAACGCCTCGTCCTGGACGTCGAGCGAGCCCGCAGCGCGCAGGAGCGCGGCGCGTGGCCCGACGCCCACCGGGACCTGCTGCACGCCCAGGACATCGTGCTCGAGCTCGAGTCGAGCCTGGTGGTCGACCAGATGCCGGCCGGACGCCAGCTCGCGGCGCTGTACGCCTATCTGCGCGGCCGGCTCGTGGAGGCGAACGTACGCCGACAGGTCGCCGTGACCGACGAGGCGCTCGCTCTGGCCCGGCAGCTGTGCGACACCTGGCGGGAAGCGGCGACGGCGGCCGTGTCGTGAACGGTCCCGAGCGCCCGACCTCGTGGGTCGAGGCGCTGGACCGGCTGGCGGCGCACGCCGACCAGGCCGAGCGGATGCTGCAGGGAGCGCCCGCCGGCAGAGCGGCCGTCGCGCCGTGGCTGCCGCCGACGGAGCTGGGCCCGCTCCCGAGCGACCTGGTCCCCCGCGCCCGGCAGCTGCTGGCCCGCCAGCAACGGCTGATGGCCGCGATCCCCACGGTACTCGCCGGCACCCGACGCCAGCAGCAGGTCACCGATCGGGTGGGGCGGGCGACGACCCTCCCACCGCCGCCGGTCTACCTCGACGTCACCGCCTGAGGAATCAGGCCGCGCGGGAGCGGCGCACGGTGGCCGCGATCCGGTCCGCCAGCTGCTCCAGCGGGAGCACGTCGTCGGCCAGTCCCGCGCCGGCGACCGCGCCCGGCATCCCCCAGACCACGGAGCTCTCCTCGTCCTGGACCAGGATCCGGGCGCCGGTGGCCGCGAGCTCGCCGGCGCCGGAGAGGCCGTCCTGCCCCATGCCGGTGAGGACGGTGGCGAGCGCGCCCGCGCCGTACACCTCGACCGCGGACCGGAACAGCACGTCGACCGCCGGTCGGCAGAAGTTCTCCTGCGGCCCCTGGTCGAGCACGGCCCGCACCCCGAGCGCGGAGCGTCGCAGCCGGAGGTGGTGGTCACCGGGGGCGATGAGCACGTCGCCGGGCCGGACCGCTTCGCCGTCGACCGCCTCGCGAACGGACAGCGCGGCGAGCCCGTCGAGCCGCTGGGCCAACATGGCCGTGAAGAGCGGCGGCATGTGCTGCACGACGAGGACCGGGACGCCGAGGTCGGCGGGCAGCCGCGGCAGCAGCCGGGCGAGCGCGTCGGGTCCGCCGGTGGAGCAGCCGATGAGCAGCGCGGACACCGGGGCGAGGGCGGGACGGGCGCGCTCGCGGCGCACCACCGGGACGCCGGTGCCCGGCGTGAGCCTCCGGATCCCGGCGAGTGCGCGGATCCGGGGCACCAGCTGGTCGCGGATCGCCGCGATGCCGTCGGAGATCTGGCCGGTGTTGGACGGCTTGGTGACGTAGTCGCTCGCGCCCCGCGAGAGGGCGTCGAGCGTCGCGGTCGCGCCGCGCTCGGTCAGCGTCGAGAACATGATCACCGGCAGCCGGGCGTGCTTGTCACGGATCCGCGTGAGCGCACCGAGCCCGTCGAGGTGCGGCATCTCGATGTCGAGGGTGACGACATCGGGCCGGAGCTCGTCGACCATGCGCACCGCCTCCAGGCCGTCGCGGGCGACGCCGGCGACCTCGATGTCCGGCGCCTGCCGGAGCGCGGTGGTCACCAGGCGTCGCACCAGTGCGGAGTCGTCGACGACGAGCACCCTGATCTGCGTCACGCCCTCTCCATCGGCGCCCGCCCCCGGGGTCTGAGCCCTCAGGTCGTCCGGCGCGGCGCCGATGGAGCGGGCATGACGACGTCGACCGCCTTCGCCTCCGTCTCGGCGCTCGTGCGGCGCGAGACGTCGATGGTGTACGACGAGGGCAAGGAGTACCTCGTCGAGGCCCGGCTCAACCCGCTCGCCGCCGCGCGCGGCCTCGGCCTGGAGGAGTACGTCGGCCGGCTGGCCTTCGACGCCGACGAGCGCCGCAAGGCGGTCGACGCGCTGACCATCAACGAGACCAGCTGGTTCCGCGACCACACGCCCTACCAGGCCTTCACCGACGCCATGCTGCCCGCGCTGGTCGAGGGCCGGCAGATCACCCGACGGCTGCGGATCTGGAGCGCGGCGTGCTCCAGCGGGCAGGAGGCCTACTCGATCGCCATGCTGCTCGACCAGCACCTCCCGGCGGGGTGGAGCCACGAGATCGTCGCCACCGACATCTCCACGGCGATGCTGGAGCGGGTCCGGGCCGGCCGCTACAGCCAGGTCGAGGTCAACCGCGGCCTTCCCGCCACCGGCCTGGTGCGGTACTTCACCCGCGCCGGGCGCGACTGGGAGATCGCCGAGCGGCTGCGGGAGCGGATCACGGTCCGCCACCTCAACCTCGCGGCGCCGTACACCGGGCTCGGGACCTTCGACGTGATCTGGCTGCGCAACGTCCTGATCTACTTCGACGCCGCGACCAAGAGCGACATCCTGCGCCGGATGCTGCCGATGCTGGCCGGCGACGGATACCTGCTGCTCGGTTCGTCCGAGACCACGCTCGACCTTCCGGCCGAGCTGGCGGCCGCCTGGCGCCGCGAGCAGATCGGGCGCGTGCCCGTCTACCGTCGCGCGCCCACCGGCTCCCTGACCCCGTCCCTCACCAGCACAGGAGATCGACCGTGCGCGCGATGATCATCGACGACTCCCGGGCGATGCGCAGCATCCTGCGCCGCATCGTGGCGGGCCTGGACTTCGAGACGAGCGAGGCCGAGCACGGCCAGGCCGCGCTCGACCAGCTGCGGGCGGGCGTCGTGCCCGACGTGTGCCTGGTGGACTGGAACATGCCGGTGATGGACGGCTACACATTCATCACCGAGGTGCGCGCGAACCCGGCATGGCGCGACATCACGCTGATGATGGTGACGACCGAGGGCGAGCAGCGGCAGATCGTGCGGGCGCTCGCCGCCGGGGCGCACGAGTACGTCATCAAGCCGTTCACGCCGGACGCGATCGTCGACAAGCTCTCGCTGCTCGGGCTGGTGCCGGCATGACCGTCGTCGTGTCGGCCGGGGTCCCCGAGACCGAGGACGTGCTCGCCATCACCGAGGACGTCTGGACGGCGCTGCTCGGCGACGACGCGACGCTGGTGCCGCGCGACGTGCCGCCGAGGTCGTCGTTCGACGCCGACGCGTGGTCGGCCGCGACCACGATCAGCGGCGGCTGGCAGGGTGTCGTGACGATCGAGCTCGGCGAGGCGGCGGCCCGCCGGCTGACCACCCGGATGCTGGCGCTGGCCGCCGACGGCGAAGCCACCGACAGCGACGTGGCCGACGCCGTCGGCGAGCTGGTCAACATGGTCGGTGGCAATGTGAAGGGCCTGCTGCCCGGTCCGAGCACACTCTCGCTGCCCGCGGTCGCCGCCGGCCGCGCGGCCTTCTCCCGTGACACCGTCCTCGCCTGCCGGGTCGACCTGGCCTGGCAGGACGGCCCCGTCCGCGTCTCCGTGCACGTCCCCCAGGAAGGACCCCGATGAAGATCCTGATCGCCGACGACAGCCGCGTGATGCGCCAGATCGTGATCCGCACCCTGCGCCAGGCGGGACACGGCGGGCACGAGATCATCGAGGCCGAGAACGGCCGGCAGGCACTGGACCTGGTGCGGACCGAGGCGCCGGACCTGGTCCTCTCCGACTGGAACATGCCGGAGATGAACGGCATCGACTGCCTCTCCACGCTGCGCGCGTCCGGGTCCACCGTCGCGTTCGGGTTCGTCACCTCGGAGGGCTCCGAGGAGATGCGGCAGCGCGCGGCGTCCGCCGGCGCGGCGTTCCTCATCGCCAAGCCGTTCACCCCGGAGGCCTTCGACGACGCGCTGCGCGGCGTGATCTGAGGCGGGGTCGTCATGGCCGTCCACCTCCCCCAGCCCAAGCAGCTGCGCGACCTGCTCGCCGACCTGCTCGGCCGCGACGTCACACTGAGCCCGTCGACCCCGTTCGCCCCGGGGCCCGACACCCCCGCGGCGGTCGCCGTGTACGTCGACGACAGCCTGCGCATCAGCGCGTTGATCGCCTGCGACCTTGCCTTCTCCGCCCGCGCCGGGGCAGCGATCGGCCTGGCGCCCCTCGCCGACGCCGAGGCCGCGATCGCGGACGGCAAGGTCACCGACACGATCGCGGAGAACCTCGCCGAGGTGCTCAACATCGCCGCCTCGACGTTCAACGTCACCGGGGCCGACCACCTGCGCCTGCACACCGTCCATCCCGCCGGCCCGCCGCTCGACCCCCAGGTACGGATCAGCACCCTCACCCTGGGCCGTCGCGAGGACCTGCGCGTCGACATCGCCGGCTACGGCACCGGCCAGCTGTCCGTCGTCCTGCTCTGAGCGTTCGGGCGAGCGCCCCTCGGGACCGGGGACAAGCTCGGGACACGACCAGGGACAAACCCGGGACGCCGGCCCTCCTCGGCGGGACGAGCCGCCTCCTAGCGTCCCCCGCATGACGACACAGCACCCGAGACGCACCTCCCTCCTCGCCCTCGGCGCGAGCCTCCTCACCGCCCTCTCGCTGACCATCGGCTCCCCCGCCCACGCGGCCGGGGAGTGGCAGGACGGCAGCAGCCAGTCCGACACGATCCTCGACTGCCCGACCGGCCTGCCGGCCACCGGCGTCACCGCGAACACCGGTTGGTGGTCCCCGACCGGCCAGGTCCCGAAGGTGGGCGAACCCTTCCTCCTGCACGGCTACATCGGCCTGGTCGGCTTCCCGTGCAGCAGCGGCGTGGTCGTCCTCCCCGAGCTGCTCTTCGACGAGACGGCGTTCGGCTACCCCGACGAGCCGGTCAGATGGGGCATCAACGACATCGACGACCCCACGCCGACCTTCACCACCGACCCGGTCGAGCTGACCCGCGGTCCGAACAACGGCATCGCGATCGCCACGGCCGGGGGCCAGGCGATCACCCTCGAGCGCGGCGAGATCTTCGAGTTCCAGGTGCCGGTGGTCGCCCGCCGGGCCCTGAAGGGCACCGCCACGCCCGCGCCCACCTGTCCCGAGCGGACCGCAGGAACCCGGCCCTGCCCGGTCGCCGCCTCCGGTGACCACCTCCAGGTCGCGTTCAAGGTGAACGGCCACGGCGGCAACAAGTCCTTCGTGACGCCCTACGTCCCGCTCTTCGCGGCCGGCCCGGCCGGCGGTGGCGGTGGCGGTGGCGCCGTGGCGAAGACTCCCTCGACCACCAGCGCGAAGTTCAAGGTGTCGGCGCGCAAGAAGGGCAAGGCGACGGTCACCGTCCGGGCGAGCTCAGCGCCCGCCGGTCGGGTCGTGATCCGCGATCTCGCTCGGAAGGGGCGGGTCGTGGCCCAGGGCACGCTCACAGCCGGCCACCAGGGCGTGCTCAAGCTGAGCGTCGCCAAGCTCGGCACGGGCAAGCACCGCCTCGTGGCCGAGTACGCCGGGTCGGCGGCCGTGGGCTCCTCCAGCTCGGCGGTCCGGAAGGTCCGCCTGAAGTGAGCCCGGCGGGCCCGGAGGTCCGCGCCCGGCTCGCAGCGCCCGGCCCCCGCACCGTTGGGGCCGGGCGCTGTGCCGCGCCCGGGCACAGCACCGGGCGCCGGCGTACGGCCGCGCAGGTCGATCGGACGGGATAGTCGGGATCAAGTCCCAGCGGGCGGGGCTCAGGTCGCGGGTGGCAGGACCGATCAGGCACCTGAGCGACGGATTGCTCACCCCCCTGCCGACGGACCGGCACTGCCCGTCGCACCGTCCCGAGGGGACCGGTGCCTCTCCAGGAGATCGACCGTGTCCTTCGCAGCATCCGACGCCGTCGCCGACGTGTTGCACGCCGCGATCAACGGGCTGTCCCAGCGGCAGCAGGTGATCGCCGACAACATCGCCAACGTCGACACCCCTGGCTTCCGGGCCCGCAGCGTGGACTTCGAGACCGCGCTCTCCACCGCCATCGAGCGCGGGCGGGCCACCGCCGACGACCTCACCGCTACCGTCTCGGCCACGGGCACCCCGGTCGGTGCCAACGACAACAACGTCGACCTCCGCAAGGAGTCGATCGCAGCCATCCAGACGCAGTACCAGTACCAGATCATGGGCCGGGCGATCAGCGACCGCGACTCGCGCCTGCGCGTCATGGCCGGCGGCGCCTGATGGGCGCCTTCGAGACGCTGCGCATCGCGAACACCTCGCTCGGCGCGCACCAGGTGTGGCTCGACGCCCTGGCCGGCAACATCGCCAACGCGAACACGGCCAGGCGGACGAGCGAGGACGCCTTCCAGGCGACGTACGTCGTCTTCGACGCGCGCGCGGACGGCGGCGTCGATGTCGGGGGCTTCGCCGCGGGCGATCCCGAGGGCCGGATGGTGCACTCCCCGGACCATCCACTCGCGGACGAGGACGGCTACGTGCGGCTCCCCGACCTCGACATGGCGGCCCAGATGAGCCAGCTGGTGATGGCACAGCGCGGCTACCAGGCGTCGGTGCAGGTCACCAAGTCCGCCCAGGACACCTACTCCGCGGCGCTCCAGATCGGGGCCCGCTGATGGACATCGTGCCGCTGCAGTTCCCGAGCGTGCCCGGGATCGGCCCGGTCGGCACACCCGGCGCGCCGGCCACGATCGGCTCGATCGCCCCGCCGACGGCGGCCGAGCGGGCCACCCCGGTCACCGGCCCGGACACGGAGTTCGGCTCGCTGGTCCTCGACGGCCTCGACCGGCTCGAGGGCCTGACCGACAGGGCCGACGACCTGGCCGTCCAGGCCGCGACCGGCAAGCTCGAGAACATCCACGACTACACGATCGCGGCGAGCGAGGCCCAGGTGGCCGGCCAGCTGACGGTCTCCCTACGCAACCGCGCGGTCGAGGCGTTCAACGAGATCATGCGGATGCAGGTGTAGCCGGCGATGCAACAGCGCCTCACCCGGTATCTCACGCGCGCCCGCGACACCTTCGGCGGCTTCACCGCCGGCCAGAAGGCCGTCGCCGTCATCGGTACGGCGGCCCTGCTGATCGCCGTCTTCATGGTGTTCCGCTGGGTGTCGACCCCCAGCTACGCGCCGCTGTACTCCAACCTGTCGGGCACCGACGCCAGCGCCGTGATCGAGGAGCTCGACGCGCAGGGCATCCCGTACGAGCTCACGGGGGGCGGTGGCACGATCATGGTGCCGCGCTCGGACGTGTACGGCACCCGGATCACCCTGTCCGGCAAGGGCCTGCCCTCCAGCAGCGACGGCGGCTACGGCCTCCTCGACAAGCAGAGCCTGTCGACGTCGGAGTCGCAGGAGCAGACCAACTTCAAGCGGGCGATGGAGGGCGAGCTCAGCAAGACGGTCGAGGCCATCCACGGCGTCGAGACGGCCGTCGTGCACCTCGCCATCCCGGAGAAGCGGGTCTTCACCGACGAGCAGGACCCGCCGACGGCGTCGGTCCTCATCGACACCGAGCCGGGCCGCTCGCTGGACGACGAGCAGGTGCAGGCGGTCGTCCACCTGATCGCGTCCAGCATCGACGGCCTCGACCCCAAGCGGGTCACCGTCACCGACGCGAGCGGCAAGCTGCTCACCACCCCCGACAGCGACGACAGCGCCGACGGCGGGGTCGGCGCCGCGTCCGCGCGCTCCAAGCAGGTGCAGGCGTTCCAGAGCTCGATGCAGTCCGAGATCCAGTCCGTGCTCGACCGGGTCCTCGGGCCGGGCAACTCCACCACGACGGTGACCGCCGACCTCGACTTCGACAAGTCGGTCACCGACAGCCGGACCTACCAGGCGCAGGAGAACACCCCGCCGCTGTCGGAGTCCTCGACCAACGAGACCTACGCCGGCCCGGCCGGCGCGGGCACCGGCGGCGCGGACGGCGTGGTCGGGCCGGACGGGCAGATGGATCCGGCGGCCACCGGCGGCGGCGACTCGTCGTACAAGAACACGTCGAAGACGCAGGACAACGCCGTCGGCGAGACGGTGGAGCGCCGGGAGAAGGCACCGGGCTCGATCAACAGCCTGCATGTCGGCGTCGTGCTCGACGCGACCGCCGCGGCCGCCCTGCAGCCGCAGGTGGTCAAGGACCTGATCAGCAGCGCCGTCGGCATCAAGCCGGACCGCGGCGACACGATCGACGTGTCGACGATGGCCTTCGACCGCAGCGCCGAGGAGGCGGCCGCCGCCGAGCTGAAGGCGGCCAAGGACGCCGACGCCGACGCCCGGCGCAACAGCCTGATCCGCAACATCGGGATCGCCGGGGGGATCGCGCTCATGGTGCTGCTCGCCTGGTTGCAGGCCCGGCGCCGGGCCGCCGCCCGGGAGGAGGCGCGGGCCTACCTGGTCGAGCAGCTGCGCACGGACGCGGCCGGTCGCACCGCGCAGCTCGAGAACCCGGCCCTGGCCGCTCTCGAGTCGTCCGAGAAGGACGAGGAGGAGTCGATGCGCGACGAGCTGATCGCGCTCGTCGACCGGCAGCCCGACGACGTCGCCGCCCTCCTGCGCGGCTGGCTCGTGGAGCCCCGGCCATGACCGTGATGACGACGATGCCCGGGACCGGGACCACCCTGGTGTCGATGGGGGTCCGCAAGGCCGCGGTGCTCCTCATCCAGCTGGGCAAGGAGCGCGCCGCCCAGGTCCTGGCCCACCTCAGCGACGCCGAGGTCGAGGCGATCTCGGCCGAGATCGCCCGCCTGGACGCGGTGTCGGCGAGCGAGACCGCGCAGGTGCTCACCGAGTTCCACGACCTCGCGACCGCGCACGCCCACGTCACCCAGGGCGGCTTCGGGTTCGCCCAGCAGCTGCTCGAGCAGTCGCTGGGGCCCGAGCGGGCCAAGGAGATCATGGAGCGGCTGCACGCCGCGGCCGTGCAGATGCCCTTCCAGTTCCTGCACCGCGCGGATCCCGCGCAGCTGCGGGGCTTCATCGCCGACGAGCATCCCCAGGTGATCGCGCTGGTGCTGGCACACATGGCCGCCGACAAGGCGTCCCTGCTGCTCAGCGGCCTGCCCGCACACCAGCAGGCCGTGGTCGCCCACCGGATCGCCGTGATGGACCGGACCTCACCCGAGATCGTCCGCACCGTCGAGGCCGTGCTGGAGCGCAAGCTGTCCTCGATGCTGCAGCCCGCCGACGTCTCGCAGGTCGGCGGCGTGGACCCCCTGGTCAACATCATCAACCGGTCGGACCGGCCCACGGAACGGCAGATCGTGGAGGGACTCGAGGGGCTCGACCCGACGCTCGCCGACGAGGTCAAGAGCCGGATGTTCATGTTCGAGGACATCGTCGGGCTCGACGACCGCTCGGTGCAGCAGGTGCTGCGCCAGGTCGACACCGCCGAGCTGTCGCTGGCCCTCAAGGGCGTCAGCGACGCGGTCCGCACCAAGATCACCACGAACCTCTCCGAGCGCGCCGCCGAGAACCTCCTCGAGGAGGTCGAGCTGCTCGGCGCCGTCCGCCTCGCCCAGGTCGAGGAGGCCCAGCAGGGCGTCATCCGCACCATCCGCCAGCTCGAGGAGCAGGGCCAGATCATGGTCCGGCGAGGGAACGACGATGAGTTCATCGTCTGAGGCGGCCGCCCTGCCCCGCCCGGAGCTGCCGGAGCTGCGGGTCGGCACCTGGACCCGACTCGGCAGCGGCAGCGTCCTCGGCGACGCCGTCACCGAGTCGCTGCTGGACGGCATCGCGACGCAGGCGCGCGACGCCGCCCGGGCCCAGGGCTACGCCGTCGGGTGGGCCGAGGGCCGACGCGCCGCCGCTGCGCAGGCCGCCGAGGAGGAGTCCCGGCGGGCCGCGGCCGATGCCGCGGCGCAGGCCCGGCGCGAGGCCGAGCACCGTGCCGCGCTCGACGCGCTCGGCCGGGCGGCCGAGCAGGTCCGCGGGCTGCTCGACGACCTGGCCCGCGCGGTCGAGGACCAGGCGACCGACCTCGCGTGGTCGCTGACGACCACGCTGATCGGCACCCAGGTCGCGCGGCTGGGTCCCCAGGACGTCGTCGCCCGGGTGCTGCAGGTGCTGCCGCCCGCACCGGTGGGCCGGGTCCGGCTGCATCCCGCGACCGCCGGATCCACGGCCGCACAGGAGCTGGTGGCCCGCGGCCTGGAAGTCGTCCCCGACCCGGCCCTCGGCTCCGCCGACGCGCTGGTCGAGGGCGTCGACGGGTCGGTGGTCGACCTGCGGATCCGGGAGGCCATGGCCCGGGTGCGGGAGGTGCTCTCATGACCGTCGACACGCCGCTGCCCCTGGCGGATCCGTCCCTCCGCGCCCGCCTGCTCGACGCGGCCGCTCCCCTGCACCTCGGCACCGTGGCCGAGCTGGTCGGCCTGCACCTCGAGGTCCGCGGCCTGCCGGACTCCGCCGTCGGCGACCTGCTCGAGATCCGTACGACGTCCGGCCCGCTCCTCGCCGAGGTCGCCGCGCTGCGGCCCGGGAGCGTCACCTGCCTGCCGCTCGGCACCACCACCGGCGTCCGGGCCGGCGACCGGGTCCGGGCGACCGGCGGCCCGCTGCGCATCCGCGTCGGCGAGGCGCTGCTCGGCCGGGTGCTCGACGGACTGGGCCGGCCGGTCGACGGCGGCCCGTCGCTCGACGTACCCGACCTCGTGACCGTGTCGACCGAGCACCCGACGCCCGATGCGCTCAGTCGCCCCCGCATCACCGAGCCGCTGGGCACCGGGGTCCGCGCCCTCGACGCACTGGTGCCCCTCGGCCGAGGCCAGCGGATCGGGATCATGGCCGGCTCCGGGGTCGGCAAGTCGTCGCTCCTCTCGATGGTCGCGCGCGGCACCGATGCCGCGGTCAACGTGATCGCCCTGGTCGGCGAGCGCGGCCGCGAGGTCCGCGAGTTCATCGACGGCGATCTCGGTCCCGAAGGGCTGGCCCGCTCGGTGGTCGTCGTCGCCACCTCCGACGCGCCCGCCGTCGAGCGGCTGCGCGCGGCGTTCACCGCGACCCGGATCGCCGAGTGGTTCCGCGAGCGCGGCCGCGACGTCGTGCTGATGATGGACTCCCTCACCCGGGTGGCCATGGCCCAGCGCGAGATCGGCCTGTCCGCGGGCGAGCCGCCCGCGACCCGCGGCTATCCGCCCAGCGTCTTCGGCCTGCTGCCGCGGCTGCTGGAGCGCGCCGGTACGTCGGGCACGGGCTCGATCACCGGCATCTACACGGTCCTCGTGGAGGGCGACGACCTCCAGGACCCGGTCGGCGACACCGCCCGCTCCATCCTCGACGGCCACGTCGTGCTGTCGCGCGACCTCGCCACCGCCGGGCACTTCCCCGCCATCGACGTGCTCGAGTCGATCTCCCGCGTCCACCGCGCCGTGACGACGCCCGACCAGCAGCAGGACGCCGGCCGGCTGCGCCGGATGCTCGCCGCGCACCGCTCGGTCCGCGAGCTCGTCGAGATCGGTGCGTACGTCGCCGGCGCGGACCCCGACGCCGACGCCGCCCTCGCCCGGCTGCCCCGCATCGAGGCGTTCCTGCGCCAGTCGATGGACGACATCACGCCCCGTGCCGAGGCTTGGAGCCGGCTGGCCCAGGTGATCGCCTCATGAGCCGCACCCGGCGTCACGTCCACGGCGACGACCGCGGCCTGGCCGCCGTCGCCCGGGTCCGCGAGGTCCGCGAGACCGACAGCAGGATCGGCCTGCAGCGAGTGCTCGCCGAGGAGGCGGCCCTCCGCGCCGGGCTCGCCTCGCTCGAGTCGGCCATCGCCGAAGCCGGTGTCCCGTCCGTCACGACCACGGCCGAGCTGGTGGCGGCGCGGACCCGCCTTGCGCACGTCGGCATCCTCGTCGGCGAGAGCCGCGCCGCGGCGGCGACCGCTCAGGTCGTCACGACCGACGCCCGCGCCCGCTGGGGCACCGACCGCGCCCGGCTGGCCGCGGTCGAGCACCTCCTCGAGCGCCGAGCCGCCCGGCGTCGTACCGAGGCCGAGCGGCGGGCCGCCCGCGACGCCGACGACCTCGCCGCCCAGCGCTGGGCCCGGAGGTCGCGATGAGCATCGAGAACGTGACCGCCCGGATCAGCGAGCTCCAGGCCCGGCTGGCGCAGCTCGCGCCCGTACGGACCTCCGCCACGAGCGGCGGCTTCGCCACCGAGCTGAGCGGTGCCCGGGTCGCCACGACCGGCGTCCCGTCGGACGGCACCGTCACGGGCGACGACGTGGTCACCGAGGCCCGCAAGTACCTCGGCCTGCCCTACGTCTGGGGCGGCACCGACCCGACCAGGGGCATGGACTGCTCCGGACTGGTGCAGGTCGTCTACAAGAGCCTCGGCTACGAGCTGCCGCGGGTCTCCTACCAGCAGGCCGCCGCCGGCCGGCCCGTCGCCAGCATGGCCGAGGCGCAGCCGGGCGACCTGCTCGCGTGGGACAACTCGAGCCGCAACAACGGCGTCGACCACATCGCCATCTACATCGGCGGCGGCAAGATGATCGAGGCACCGCGCACCGGGCTCGACATCCGGGTCGTCGACGTCCCGTCCACGCCGGACGTGATCCGGCGGGTCATCGACCAGCCGGCCACGGGTGCGGCAGGCGCGGCAGGCGCAGCGTCGGTGGCGGCACGCGCCGCCGTCGGGACCCCGTACGCCGAGCTGATCGACGCCGCCGCCGCCCGCACCGGCGTCCCCGGGGGGCTGATCGCCGCGGTCGCCCGGCAGGAGTCGGGCTTCGACCCGCGGGCGGTCAGCTCCGCCGGCGCCCAGGGGCTGATGCAGCTGATGCCCGGCACCGCCCAGGGCCTCGGCGTCACGAACCCGTTCGACCCGGCCCAGGCGATCGACGGCGGCGCCCGCCTGCTGCGCTCGCTCCTCGACCGGTTCGGGCGCACCGACCTCGCGCTGGCGGCGTACAACGCCGGGCCCGGCGCGGTCGCCCGCTACGGCGGCATCCCGCCGTACCAGGAGACGCAGAGCTACGTCCGCAACGTGATGGCGATGGTGAGCTGAGTGAACGTCACCCCGTTCCTGCCGGGCCTCGCGGTGCCGGTCGCCACTGAGGCCGGTACGACGGCCGACGGGTCCCCCGGCGACCCCGGCACGTCCGACGGCTCGGGCGCGATGGGCGGGGCCTTCGGCGACGCCCTCGCCGCCGCCCTCCTCGCCACCCTCCCTCCCCCTCCGCTCGCCCCTGTTCCCCCACCCCCCTCCCCGGTTGAGTCGTCACTTGTTTCGGTTGAGTCGTCGGTTCTGACCGTTGAGTCGTCGGCTCCGACCGTTGAGTCGTCGGCTCCGACCGTTGAGTCGTCGGTTCTGCTCGTTGAGTCGTCGGCTCCGGCCGCTGCCGAGTCGGAGCCCGCCGACGCCAGCCCGCGCACTTATGGCCACTCGGCGGTCAGAGGTGACGACTCAACCGTCATTAGTGACGACTCAACCGAAAGAAGTGACGACTCAACCCGGGCTCCGGGCAGCCCCACGGGGGTCGCGGGCGGGGCGGTCGCGAGGCCGGCCATGGAGCGGACGGTCGTGCAGCAGGTGGTCGTGCAGCGGGTGGTCGTGCAGCAGGTCTTCCCGGAGGTCACCCGCCTGGTCACGAGCACGCCGACGGATCGGCCCGGGACGCATCGGATCACCCTGACCCTCCAGCCCGAGCATCTCGGCGAGGTGCGGGTGACGCTCGTGGTCAAGGACGGCACGGTGCAGGTCCGCCTGGCCGGCAACGCGGGCGATGCCGCCGGCAACGCCGCCGTGCACCGCGCGCTCAGCTCCGGCGCCCCCGAGCTGCAGCGGCTGCTCGAGCGCTCCGGCGCCACCGAGGCCCGGATCCTGGTCCGGGACCCGGCCGGCCACACCCCGGTCCCGCAGGCCGCGGCACCGGCTCCGGCACCCGCGTCGACCTCCGTCGCCGCCGGCGGCCAGCCGGGCTCGGCCACCGTCGGCGCCGACGCCGGCGGCGAGGGGGCGTCCACCTGGAACCGCCCCTCGGGCGACCCCGACCGGGGCGGGAGCCGGCGCGACGTACCCGAGCCACCCCCGGCCCCCGCGACCACCACCGCGAGCAGCACGACCCCCACCAGCCCGACCACCCCCGCCGGTCAGCTCGACCGGACCCTGTGAGGAGGAAGAGATGTCCGTCTCCAGCACCGAAGGCGTCGGCTACGGCGTGACCGGCGCCGCCACCACGGGTGCCACCAGCACGTCCGGCACCTCGAAGACCAACGACAAGGACATGTTCCTGCAGCTGATGGTCGCGCAGATGAGGTACCAGGACCCGCTCAACCCCACCGACTCCTCGCAGTTCCTCGCCCAGACGGCACAGTTCACCGCGCTGGAGAAGATGCAGGACGTCGCCGACCAGACGGCGATGATGCTGAGCACCCAGCTCGCCTTCGGTGCGAGCTCGCTGATCGGCCAGACCGTGCGCTGGTACGACGCGAGCGGGGTCGAGCAGTCCGGGGTCGTGCAGGGCACGTCCTATCTCGCCAGCGGCCCGGTCCTCAGCATCGACGGCGCGTCCGTCCCCGTCACCGACGTGGTCAGCGTCGGCGAGGCACCCACCGTCAAGGAGCCCGCTCCCACGGGTGACGGCACCGGCGGGCCACCCAGCGGCGCCCCGTCCACCACCGCCTGACCTCCACCCCACCGTCCGAGAAGGAGAACACCATGCTTCGCTCGCTCTTCGCCGGCATCTCCGGCCTCCGCGTCAACCAGACCATGCTCGACGTCACCGGCAACAACATCGCCAACGCGAACACGACGGGCTTCAAGGCCAGCACCACCGTCTTCGCCGACACCCTCAGCCAGCAGCTCACCGCGGCCTCGGGCGGCAACGCCGAGCGTGGCGGCACCAACCCGATCGAGATCGGGCTCGGCGTCCAGCTCGCCGCCACCATGGCCAACTTCGGTCAGGGCTCGGCCCAGCTCACCAACCGGCCGACCGACCTGATGCTGCAGGGCGACGGCTTCTTCGTGCTGCGCGACGGCGCCGCGAACGTCTACAGCCGCGCCGGCGCCTTCACCTTCGACCAGAGCGGTGTCCTGGTGGCCCCCAACGGCATGCGGGTGCAGGGCTACGCCCTCGACGGCGCGGGCCTGCCGACCGGCGGCCCCATCGACGTCGACCTGAACCTGATCGACGGCACGCTCCCGGCGGGAGTCGACCTCACGTCGTACTCCATCGGTCCCGACGGCAAGCTACGCGGCGTCTTCTCCGACGGGGTGCAGCGCGACATCTGCCAGCTCGCGGTCGCGGACTTCACCAACCCGATGGGGCTGGAGAAGGTCGGCGACACCGCCTACCGCGAGTCCGCCAACTCCGGTCCGGTCCAGCTCGGCGTCGCCGGTCAGGGCGAGCGCGGCCAGATGATCGCCGGTCGACTCGAGATGTCGAACGTCGACCTGTCGGCCGAGTTCACGAACCTGATCCTCGCCCAGCGCGGGTTCCAGGCCAGCTCGCGCGTGATCACCACCAGCGACCAGGTGCTCGAGGAGCTCGTCAACATCAAGCGCTGACGGGCCCGCCGGGATAGTCCCTGCTCAAAAGCACCGCGACACACGAGAAACCGGTGCTTTTGGTCAGGGACCAGCGCACCCGGCCGATGGGACCTGCGGAGCGCCACGGACGGCACTCCGCACCCAGCCCCAGACACACCAGCCACGCACACGGAGGTGCCGCGGTGATCTCGCTGACCCGACTCTCGGGGACCACGTTCCTGCTGAACGCGGACCTGATCGAGCGCGTCGACTGCACCCCGGACACCGTGGTGACGCTGGTCGACGGGACGAAGTACGTCGTCGCCGAGTCCCTCGACGAGGTGTGCGACGAGGTGATCGACTACCGCGCCGCCATCGTGGCGCGCGCGGCGCTGCCCGACGCATCGTCGATCCCGCCGGTGCGGCCCACGCGCCACAGCCGGTTGAGCGCCGTACCCCCGCGAGGAGTCACGCCGTGAAGGACATCGCCACCCCCGTCGGGATCGGCGCCGCGCTCGGCGTCATCATGCTGGCAAACATCCTGGAGGGCGGCAGTCCGACGAGCCTCTTCCTGATGCCGCCGATGCTCCTGGTCTTCGGCGGCACGCTCTGCGTGGCCGTCGCCGGCGGCACGTTGGGCGACGCCAAGAACGCGGTGGCGTCGGCCAGGACCGCACTGTTCGGCAAGGTCGCCTCCTCGGCGGACGTGGTGCCGGTGATCGTGAGCCTCTCCGACGCCGCGCGCCGGGAGGGCATGCTCGCCCTCGAGAGCCGGGTGGGCGACATCGACGACCCCTTCCTCGTCAAGGGGGTGACCCTCGCCGTCGACGGGACCGATCCCGAGGAGCTGCGGGAGATCCTCGAGGCCGAGCTGCACGCCAAGAAGGCGGTCGACAAGCACGCCGCGAAGTTCTTCACCGACGCCGGCGGCTATGCCCCGACGATCGGCATCGTCGGCACCGTGATGAGCCTCGTGCACGTCCTGGAGAACCTGGCGGACCCCGGAGCCCTCGGGCACAGCATCGCCGCCGCCTTCCTCGCCACGCTCTGGGGAGTGCTGAGCGCCAACGTCCTCTGGCTGCCGATCGCCGCCCGGCTCAAGCGGCTCAGCGAGCTGGAGTCGACGCGGATGGAGATCGTGATCGAGGGCGTCGCCGCCATCCAGGCCGGGTCGAACCCGCGGATCGTGGCGCAGAAGCTCCAGTCGCTCCTGCCGGCGCACGACCAGGTCAGGGAGGCGGCCTGAGATGGCGCAGCCCCGGCGCAGGCGGCGTGAGACGGAGGAGGAGCACGAGAACCACGAGCGGTGGCTGGTCTCCTATGCGGACATGATCACCGTGCTGATGGCCCTGTTCATCGTCATGTTCGCGATGAGCCAGGTCGACGAGCAGAAGTACCAGCAGCTCAAGGACGGCCTCGCCGACGGCTTCGGCCGCGAGAGGTCGATCCTCAGCGGAGCCAGCCCGGTCAGCAACGCCAAGGGAACGAGCGACCCCGGCGAGGCGTCGTACGCGATGCTCCTCGCGCAGGTCCCGGAGGCGCAGCGGGAGACGGTGGCGAAGATCCTCGACGAGTCCGAACGGCTGCGCAAGGACCGGGCCTACGGCGATGCCCGGACCGAGGCCGACCGGCTGTTGAAGGTCTGGCGGCAGATCGACGAGGCGCTGCGTGGCCAGGGCCTGCGCGACGACGTCCGGGCGACGATCGACGACCGCGGCCTCGTGGTCAGCCTGGTCTCCCAGCATGTGGTCTTCGAGCCCGACATCGCCGAGCTGACCGACCGCGGCCGCCGGGTCGTCGACACCATCGCCCCGGTGCTCGCCGCGCTGCCCGAGCCGATCGAGCTCGACGGCCACACCAACCAGGAGCCCGTGAAGCCGCGGTACTACCCGTCGGACTGGGAGCTCTCGGTGGCCCGCGCGGTGAACGTGCTGCACCGGCTCGAGAACGACCACGGGGTCCCGGCCCGACGCCTGCGCGCCACCGGGTTCGGCCACACCAAGCCGCTCGTCGATCCTGCCGTGCGCGGCTCGCAGCGGGTCAACAAGCGCGTCGACATCCTGGTCCTGAGCCAGCAGCCGGCCGAGACCCGGGCCCTGCTGGGAGAGGCGTACGCCGAGCTGCGCCGCGAGGCGGGGCTGGGCGACCTGCCGACCCTCCCGGACGCTCCCGGCGATCCCGCCGTTCCCGGTGACCCCGCCGCACCTCGGGACCCCGCCGGCGACGGCACCGGCAGTGGCGCCGACGCCGGCGCCTCCGTACCCACCCGCTCGCGAGGAGAGGACCGACCGTGACCACGAGCATCGCCGCACCCGCCACCGCACCGACCGAGGAGGCCAAGGGCGGCCGGGGCCGGACGATCGGGATCGCCCTCCTCGTCCTCGGCCTGGTCGCCGGTGGCGCCTGGTTCTTCCTGCTCAAGCCCTCGGGCGACAGCGAGCCCAAGCCGGGCAAGGTCGCCCCGCTCGAGGCGATCCAGGTCAACCTGGCCGGCGGGCACTACCTACGGCTGGGCATGGCGCTCCAGCTCACGGAGTCGGCCCACGAGGTCGACGGCAGTCGCGCCCTGGACGCCGCGATCACGGTGTTCTCGGGGCTCCCGGTGGAGGAGGTCAACAAGCCCGACGTCCGGGAGGCCCTGCGTCAGCAGCTCGTGGACCGGCTGCAGGAGCGCTACCACGGCGACGTGATGGAGGTGTACTTCACCGAGTACGTCACGCAGTAGGACCCCCGGGACCGGGACCCCACCCGGGACCCTGCGTGGCCCGAAGTGACCACGGGACCCTGACCGCCCGGCGCCCTGACGACCCCTCAGGTCCACGAGCGCCGCGACGATGGACTCGTCGTGACCCTCCAGCGGCCGCGCCGTCGCCCACGCACGGCCGAACCCACGCCGTACGACTTCCGCCGACCGATCCAGCTCTCGCGTGAGCACCAGCGCACCCTCCAGCTGGGCTTCGACAGCTTCGCGCGCCAGGCGACGACGGTCTTCACCAGCTCGCTGCGCACCGTGTGCACGGTCGCGCTCGCGGGCATCGAGCAGCGCACCTACGCCGAGTACGTCGACAGCCTCGGCCCGTCGACGTACATGACCCTGTTCAGCGCCGATCCGATCCCCGGCACCGGCGTGCTGGAGATCCCGCTCTTCGCCACCATGTCCTGCCTGGACCACATGCTCGGGGGGCCCGGCTCCGACGAGCAGCCCGACCGGCCGCTGACCGAGATCGAGGACGGCGTGATCCGCGGCCTGGTCGAGCGGCTGCTCGGCGAGATGCGCTACGCCCTCGACGGGATCGTCACGCTGGAGCCGAACGTCACCGGCATCGAGTACAGCCCCCAGTTCGCGCAGGTCGCCAGCGCCGCCGACGTGATGGTGGTGGTCGCCCTCGAGCTCAAGATCGGCGAGCGCGCGCACCGGATGTCGGTGTGCCTGCCGTTCAGCGGTCTGCTCCCCCACCTCGCCAACGCCGCCGGCAACGGCGCGGTCTCCGACCGCGAGCGGGCGCAGCGCGCGCACTCCGCGGGCCTGCTGCACGACCAGTTCCAGCGGGTGCCGGTCGCGGTCTCGGTCCGGTTCCGGCCGCTCCCGGTCGACCCGGGCACGCTGGCCGACCTGCGTCCCGGCTCGGTCCTGCGGCTCACCCACCCGTCGTCCGCGCCGCTGGACGTCACCGTCGCCGGAAACACCTTCGCCCACGCCACCCCCGGAGCCCGCGGCCAGCGCCTGGCCGCCCTCATCGTCACCACGCCCCAGGAGTCCTGATCCCCATGACCGACGTGCTCGATCCCACCCTGCTCGCCGAGGCCGTCGCCGTCGAGGCGGCCGCGGCCCTGCCGGCGATCACCCCCCTGACGCCGGGACCGGCGCAGCCCGGCTCGCCCCACGTCACCGCCGCGTTCGCCGGCGGCGCGATCGCCGAGCTCGACGGCGGGGTGCCCGGCGCGGTCGTCGTCCTCATCGGCACCGAGCTGGTCGAGGCCCTCGCCGGCAGCCCGATCGGCGCGCTCGACGTGGCCGCCGCGGTCCAGCCGGCCCTCGACGCCGCGGCCCGGCGGCTCGGCGCGCACGCCCGCGGCGCCCGCACGCTCGACCTCGACGCCGAGGGGTACGACGTCACCGCCGACCTGGGCGGACCGTTCAGCACCGTCCCGCTCATCGGCGCCGGCATCGCGGCCGCCGTGCTCGTCCCCGAGACCACCCTGGCCGGTGCCCGCGAGCCGATCGCCGAGGACGCCGACCCCCGTACGACGGCCGCGTCGGCCGCGTCGGCCGACCTCGGCGAGGACTCCGCGCCCTTCGTGCCCGCCTTCGGCGCGCCCGTCGCGCCGCCACGCGGCCTCGAGCTGCTCCAGGGCGTCGACATGGAGGTGACCGTCGAGCTCGGCCGGACCCGGATGACGGTGCGCGACCTGCTCGCCCTCACCCCCGGTGCCGTGCTGGAGCTGGACCGCGCCGCCGGCAGCCCCGCCGACCTGCTCGTCAACGGCCGGCTCGTCGCCCGTGGCGAGGTCGTCGTCATCGACGAGGACTTCGGCCTGCGGGTCACCGAGATCCTCGACGCGAACGCCGCGGTCTGACGGCGATGCTGGACAGCGCCGGCGGCGTGGGCCTGGGCGAGCTGGCCGTCCGCCTGGTCGGTTCGCTGGCGCTCGTGGTCGGCCTGATGCTGCTCATCGCCCGCACGGTCAACCGCCGGTTCAAGGCTCCCACCGGCGCGACCATCCAGGTGGTGCAGCGCCAGGCGCTCGGCCGGGGGCAGGGGGTGGCCGTCGTCTCCGTCGGCACCCGGATCCTCGTGCTGGGCACGACCGAGCAGCAGGTGACCCTGCTCGCCGAGGTGGAGCCGGACGAGATCGGCCTGGACCTGACCGCGCCGCAGCCCGGCGCCGAGACCGGGGACGAGACCGGGGACGAGACCGGGGACGAGACCGGGGAGGACACCGCGGCCGGGCCGCGGCCCGCGCGCGTCGTACCCGCCTCCGGTCCGCTGTCCGGCTCCGTGCTCTCCGCGCAGACCTGGAAGGACGCCATGGCCGCCGTCACGGGGAAGCGGGCGTCGTGACGCCCCTCTCCCTGGCGGCGTCGCGGATCGCGCTCGTCGTGTCCGACGTCATGGCCGAGCCCGTCGGACCCGACGGCCCGAACGGCCCCGGCAAGGGCGGCACCGTCCAGATCGACCTGTCGGGGATGACCGACAAGCCCAGCCACAGCCTGCTGGTCTTCCTGGCGCTGACCCTGCTCAGCCTGCTCCCGGCGATCGTGTTGACCTGCACCAGCTTCACCAAGATCCTCGTCGTGCTCGGCCTGACCCGCAACGCGCTCGGCCTGCAGCAGACCCCGAACAACCAGGTGCTGGCCGGCCTCGCCCTCTTCCTGAGCCTGTTCATCATGGCGCCGGTGCTCTCGCAGATGAACGACGACGGCGTGCAGCCCTACCTCGACGGCGACAAGACGACGGCGATCGCCTTCGAGGACGGCCTGGAGCCGCTGCGGGAGTTCATGCTCGACAACACCGACGACGGCGAGCTGCAGCTGCTCACCAGCGTCGCCGACCGCAAGCTCCCCGAGAACCGCGAGGACGTGTCGACGGCGACCCTGATCCCGGCGTTCGTGCTCTCCGAGCTGAAGGACGCCTTCATCATCGGGTTCATCATCTTCATCCCGTTCCTCGTCATCGACATCGTCGTGAGCGGCGCGCTGATGAGTCTCGGCATGATGATGATGCCGCCGGTCATGGTGTCGCTGCCCTTCAAGCTGCTGTTGTTCGTGATGGTCGACGGGTGGGCGCTGATCATCAGATCGCTCGTCGCGTCGTACGGGAGCGGGTGACGACCACGTGACCGACACCGCGATCATCGAGATCGCCCTCAAGACCATGCTGGTGGCGCTCAAGCTGTCGGCGCCGATCCTCGCGACCTCGCTGGTCATCGGCTTCGCCATCTCGCTGTTCCAGTCGATGACGCAGATCCAGGAGTTCACGCTCTCGTTCGTGCCCAAGCTCGTCGGCGTCGGCGTCGCGCTGCTGGTCTGCGGCAACTGGATGCTGCACACCCTGATGGCCTTCACCCGCGAGCTGTTCGACCTGCTCCCCGGCCTGCTCGTCTAGGCCCGGCGAATGACGATCTCGGTCGACGGTGCCGCGCTCAGTGCGCTGCTGCTCGCCTCGGTGCGGGTGGTGGCCTGGCTGGTCGTCGTCCCCCCGTTCGCGACGCGGGGCATCCCCACCATGGCCAAGGTGATCCTCGCGGTCGGCCTGTCGCTGGCGATGGCGCCGACGCTCGCGACCCAGGACCTGCCCGGTACGACGCCGGGGCTGGTGCTCGCGACCGTCTCCCAGGCGCTGATCGGGCTCGGCATGGGCTACGTGACGATGCTGCTGTTCTCGGCGATCGGTGCGGCCGGGTCGCTGGTCGACGTGTTCGGCGGGTTCGCGCTCGCCGCGGCGTGGGACCCGCTCTCGATGAACTCCAACACCGTCTTCGGCCGCTTCCACCAGCTGCTCGCGACGGCACTGCTCGTCGTGTCCGGCGGGCACCTCATCGTCGTCGGCGGCCTGCTCAGCACGTTCCACTACCTGCCGCTGGCGGGCATGCCCGACATCTCCAGCTGGGACGGCGTGCTGCTGACGGCGTTCTCGATGTTCTTCACCGTCGCCGTGCAGATGGCGCTGCCGATGATCGCGGTGCTCTTCGTCGCCGACCTCGCCCTGGCGCTGCTGACCAAGGTGGCGCCGCAGCTCAACGCGCTCAGCGTGATGTTCCCCGCGAAGGTCGGCCTGACCCTGCTGCTGCTCGGCCTCTCCTTCCCGATGCTGCCCGGCGCGCTGGACCGGCTCGTCGACTACGCCAACCAGGCGATGGCGACCATGGCCGGAGCGGGGTGAGGTCCCGTGGCCGCCAGTAGCGAGGAGAAGACCGAGAAGCCCACTCCCAAGCGGAAGAAGGAGGGCCGCAAGGACGGCCAGGTCCCGCGCACGCCCGAGCTCGGCGGGTGGCTCGGCCTGCTCGTGGTGGGCCTCGCCATGGGACCGCTGCTCGACCACGAGCTGGACGCGCTGCGCACGATGATGGCCACGTCGCTGCGCTCGGCCGAGCAGCCGTCGGTGCCGCTGGCGCTGACCCTGCTCGGCGACGCGGGTCGCCACGTGCTCGTCAGTCTGGTCGTGCTCGGCTCGATGGTGCTGGTGATCGGCGTCGTCGCCGCACTGGCCCAGGGCGGGTTCTACCTCTCGCCCAAGCTGGCGAAGCCGGACCCCAAGAAGCTCAACCCGATCCAGGGCGCCAAGCGCGTGCTCGGACCGCACGCCTTCTGGGAGGGCGCGAAGGTCATGGTCAAGAGTGCCGTGGTCGCCTTCCTCGCCTGGGGGGCGGTGAAGGCGATGATGCCGCTCGTCGGTGGGCTGCTCCCGATCCAGGTCGTCCTCCACCAGGCCACGGCCGAGGTCTCGCGCCTCCTGCTCACCGTCGCCATCGCCGGTCTCGTGATGGCCGCGGCCGACTACGCGATGATGCGGCGCCGGATCGGCAAGCAGCTGCGGATGAGCCACAGCGAGATCAAGCGGGAGCACAAGCAGGCCGAGGGGGATCCGCTGCTCAAGGGCGCCATCCGGGCCCGGCAGCTGGCCGCCGCCCGCAACCGGATGATCGCCGACGTCGCCACGGCCGACGTGCTGCTGGTGAACCCGACGCACGTCGCCGTCGCGCTGCGCTACGACCCCGAGCGGGGCGCACCCCGCGTCGTCGCCCGCGGCGCCGGCGCCATCGCCGCCCGGATCCGCGAGGTCGCCGGCGCCGAGCGGGTGCCGCTGGTCCAGGACGTGCCGCTGGCCCGCGCCCTGTACCGGCACTGCCAGGTCGGCCAGGAGATCCCGCGCGAGCTGTGGGCCGCCGTCGCGCAGGTGCTGGCCTTCGTGCTCAGCCGCCGCAACGCCGGCCAGCACGGCGGCGAGCACCGCACCCCGCGTCGTACCGACGAGCTGCCGGAGGTCCTCGCCCTGTCCCGGCGCCGTCGGGTGGCGGGCGCATGAATCGCCGCTCCAGAGGTGTCCCTGCAGCCGCCCAACCCCTCATCCCCGCCCCCGCGTGGCCGATGGAGCCAGCGACGCCAGGACGGCGCCACCCGCAGTGCCACGGACGGCGCGCTCTCCTCGAGAGGCTGTAGCCGCCGCATGTCCGTGAAGTCGCTGACCCGGCTCGGTGTCCCCCTGGGCATCGTGCTGATCGTCGTCATGCTCGTCGTGCCGTTGCCCGCGGTGCTGCTCGACCTGATGATCGCGCTCAACATCACCGGTGCCCTGCTCGTGCTGATGGTCGCGATGTTCATCCACAAGCCGCTGGAGTTCGCGGCCTTCCCGTCGGTCATCCTGGTCATGACGCTGTTCCGGCTGGCCCTCAACGTGAGCGCGACCCGGCTGGTGCTGCTGGACGGGTACGCCGGCAAGGTGATCGACACCTTCGGCCACTTCGTCGTCGGCGGCTCGCTGATCGTCGGGCTGATCGTGTTCGCGATCCTGCTCGTCATCCAGTTCGTGGTCATCACCAACGGCGCCGGTCGCGTGGCCGAGGTGGGTGCGCGGTTCACGCTCGACGCGATGCCGGGCAAGCAGATGGCGATCGACGCCGACCTCAACTCCGGGCTCATCGACGAGGAGGAGGCGCGCCGGCGGCGGGCCGAGGTGCACGCCGAGGCCGACTTCCACGGTGCGATGGACGGCGCCTCGAAGTTCGTCAAGGGCGACGCGATCGCGGCGATCGTGATCACGCTCGTCAACCTCCTCGGCGGCTTCGCGATCGGCGTGGCCCAGTACGGCATGCCGTTCGGCGAGGCGATCCAGACCTACTCGCTGCTCTCCATCGGCGACGGCCTGGTCTCCCAGATCCCCGCGCTCCTCCTGTCGGTCGCGACCGGCCTCATCGTCACCCGCTCGGTCGCCGACTCCGACATGGGCTCCGACATCGTGGGCCAGATCTTCCAGCGCAAGATGCCACTGCGGGTGGCCGGCTTCGGCGCGCTGGCGCTGTGCGTGATCCCCGGCCTGCCGAAGCTCCCGTTCCTCATCGCCGGCGGGCTGATGCTGCTCGGCGCGAGCCGG
The DNA here is from genome assembly GCF_024614185.1 of Nocardioides carbamazepini. Lineage (GTDB taxonomy): Bacteria > Actinomycetota > Actinomycetes > Propionibacteriales > Nocardioidaceae > Nocardioides > Nocardioides carbamazepini. The sequence continues at coordinate 376,413 of NZ_JAHTLF010000025.1, read as the reverse complement.
GTCGACGAGTCCGCCGGCGGCCGGACGGCGGGCGCCGACGCCGACCCGGCCGCCGGCGAGCCGACCCACGCCCCGGACACCCCCGAGGCGCTGGTGGCGGAGATCCGGGTCGACCCCCTCGGCCTGGAGCTCTCGGCGGACCTGATCGACCTCGTCGACAGCCGCTCCGGCGGCGACCTGCTCGACCGGGTCAAGGCGCTGCGCCGCAAGGTCGCCGGCGAGCTCGGCATCGTGATCCCGCCGGTGCGCACCCGCGACAACCTCGAGCTGCCCGCGAACACCTACGCCATCACGCTGTACGGCGCCGAGGTGGCCCGCGGCGAGGCGCCGCGGGGCACGGTGCTGGCGATCGGTGACCTCCTCGGCTCGCTGCCGGGCACCCCGACCCGCGAGCCGGTGTTCGGGCTGGACGCCAAGTGGATCCCCGCCGAGCTGCGGCACCAGGCCGAGATCGGCGGCGCGACCGTCGTCGACCGCGCGTCGGTCGTCACCACCCATCTCGCGGAGATCGTGCACCGGCACGCGAGCCGGCTGCTCGGCCGCGAGGACGTCCGGCTGCTCACCGACGTGGTCAAGCGCACCCACCCGGTCGTCATCGAGGAGCTCACCCCGAGCCAGCTCCCGCTCGGCGAGGTGCAGCGGGTGCTCCGGGCCCTGCTGGAGGAGCGGATCCCGATCCGCGACCTGGTCCGGATCTTCGAGGCACTCTCCGTCCGCGCGTCGGTCAGCAAGGACCTCGACGGCCTCGTCGAGGCGGCCCGCTCCGCACTCGAGCCGGCCCTCGCCGCGCCCTACGTCGTGGACGGGGTGCTGCACGCGATCAGTTTCGACCCACTGCTGGAGCAGCAGATGCTCGAAGGGCTGCGGCCGACCGAGCAGGGCACGGTCGTCGTCCTCGACCCCGACGCCGCGCAGCGGGTGCTGCTCGGCCTCACCCAGGCGGCGCAGGCGGCTGAGAACACCGATGTGCGGCCGGTCCTGGTCTGCGCGCCCGCGCTCCGGGCCGCCGTACGACGGCTCGTCGCGCCCACCGTGGAGCGCCTTCCCGTCCTCTCGTACGCCGAGCTCGGCGCGGCCCGCGAGATCCGGTCGGTGGCCGTGGTGTCGGCGACCGGTGCCCGGCCCGCACTCGGAGCAGGAGTCTGATCATGATGTTCGACCTCAGGGTGTTCCTGCTCGCCGCCCTCGTCGCCGCCCCCGTCGCGGTCCTCACGGCCCAGGGCGAGCTGACGTTCGACGAGGCGCTGACCAGGCTGCTCGTCGTGATGGTGGGCGCCACCGCGGCCGCGCTGGCGGTCCGGACGCTCTGGCCGCTGCTGGCCGGCCCCGTGCCGGACACCCTCACCGCTGCTCCCCCGAAGGTCTCCCCGGAGGCACCGGCGGGCGGGCCGCAGGACACGGCGGCGTCTGCGCCGCTCGAGGCCGAGGAGGTCAGCCGACCGCTGGAATGACCCACTCCAGCGTCGTGCCCGCACCGGGCGCCGAGGTCACGAGCAGGTGCCCGCCGAGCTCCTCGGCACGGCCGCGCAGGTTGGCCGTGCCCCGGCCGGTCGAAGGCTCGGCCGGGTCGAACCCGGCGCCGTCGTCGACGACCCGCAGCCGGAACCAGGCCGACGACGCGGTCAGCTCGACGCACACCGAGCCCGCCCCGGCGTGCCGGGCGACATTGGAGAGCGCCTCGCGCAGGGTGCCCAGGACGTGGCCGCCGGCCTCAGGGGCGAGCGCCCGGTCGACCGGCCCCTGGAGCCGCAGCAGCGGCTGGAAGCCCAGCACCCCGGCGTACTCCCCCAGCAGGGACCGGACGTCCTCCACCAGCGACCGGCCCGCGCCCGTGCCGAGCTCGAAGATGACCGACCGGAGCTCGTCGATCGCGCCGTCCAGCTCGGCGACGGTGCCGTCGACCCGGGTCCGCAGCTCGGCCACGTCGAGGTCACGCGCGCCCTGCAGCTGCATGCCGGTCGCGAAGAGCCGCTGGATGACCAGGTCGTGCAGGTCGCGCGCGATCCGTTGGCGGTCGCGCGCGACGAGAAGGCGGGCCTGCTCGCGCAGCGCCTCCTGCCGGTCCAGGATCAGGCCCACCTGAGAGGCTGCCACGGCCGCCAGGTCGAGCATGATGCCTCGCAGGACCGGCCTGTCCTCCACCCGATCGACCACGAGGACACCGGGATCGGCCAGCCGCGTGGGAACGGGAACGACGAGTGTCGTCGGGTCGCCGGCGCTGCCGACCTCCTGGGACGTGCGCGTGCGCACGACCTCGCCGACGACCTCGGAGAGCGACTCGACGAGTCGGGGCGCCGCCTCGGTGTCGCCGAGAACCTGGCCCAGCTCCAGAATGCCGTCCGTGAGCCGGACGTGGGCGACCAGCCGGGCGTCACCCACCTCGCGCAGCGCCCGGCCGAGCTCGCCGATGGCATCCTCGGCCCGCCCCGTCCCGGAGAGATCGGCGTCGGTGAGCCGCCGCGACGCCTCGAGGATGCGGCCGAGCACGGCGTGGAGGTCCACGTCGGCGCCGATCGCAAGGACCGCGTCGAGCAGTGTGCGGGCGTCCCCCGGCAACTCCAGGCCCGGATCCATCGAGCGTCGATTCCTCCCAGCAATCGCGGATCTCCCACGCTATCCCTTTAGCCTTGCCCGCGGCCACGCGCGTACGACGCCCATCGGCACCGGGCCCGGGATCCTGAGCGGTACCCGCCCGAAGGCTCAGAACCGGCGCATCTGGTAGAGACCGCGGGTCCGGGCGACCACCGTGCCGTCGGCGTCGGTCACCTCGGCGACGAGCTCGAAGTCGGACTTGCCGTGCTCGGTCGTCTCGGCCAGGACCCGGTTGATGACGTCGTCGTCGAGCGTCGCCCGGGCGACCACGTCGGTCGTGGCGGGGCGGAGGAAGTCGATGGTGAGCGACTTGACCAGCGGCACGGCCCCCTCGAGGACCAGCGACGTGCTCGCGTAGAGACCGCCGAGGACCTCGGCCACCGTGAACAGGGACCCGGCGTACGCCGTACCGAAGTGGTTGACGTTGGGGCCGGCCGGCAGCCGGGCGGCCACCGTGTTGCGGCCGGCCTCGACCACCTCGACGCCCATGGCGTCCAGGACCGGGATCATCGAGCGGACGTGGGCGGTGAGCTCGGCAGGCGTCGTCACGGGCGCCACGCTAGCGGCCCTGCCGGCGCCCGGCCGGAGGCCTGGCGGTACGGCGCCGGAGGATCAGGCGACGTCGTACGTCGTCTGGCCGAGCCGCGGGTGCGCGGAGCCCGTCAGCAGGACGTCGGCCACGAGGTCGACGTCGTCGATCATCGGCACGTGGCCGCACTTCGGCAGCGTGACGTGCTCGGCGTGCGGCAGCGCCCGACGGGCCCGGCCGGCCTGGTAGGGCAGCAGCACGAGGTCGCGGGTGCCCCAGGCCACCGTGACCGGGACGGCGGGGTCGATCCGCCGGTCGAACGGGAAGCCGCCGTCGATGATCGTCTCCAGCGCGGGCCGCGCGTGGACGAGGCCTCGGAGGTCGCCGAGCGCGGCCTCCGGGCTGAGCCGGTGGCCCTTGGTCATCAGCAGGCCGAAGGCGGCGGCCCGGCCGGGCCGCGTGCCGAGGATCGCGGGCGCGACCGGCTGGGCGATCGTGGCCGCGCCGGTCAGCAGGGTGAAGACCGCGCGGATGTAGGCGAACTCGACGCGGTTGCGCCAGAAGCCGGCCGGCGCGAGGGTCGTCGCGCTGCTCACGAGGTGGTCGGCGGCAGCCTCGAGCGCGATCCGGCCGCCGAGGGAGTTGCCGGCGATGTGCGGCCGGTCGAGCCCCTGCTCGACGAAGAAGTCCTCGAGGATGTCGCGCAGGATGTCGCGCACCGGCCGGCCGTCGGGCACCAGTGCCGGGGACTCGCCGTGGCCGGGCAGGTCGATCAGGATGACCTCGCGCTCCCGGGCCAGCCGATCGACGACGGGGTACCACGCCTGCCGGCGGTGCCCGATCCCGTGGACGAGGACGAGGGGCTCTCCCGAGCCGATCCGTTCGTGGGCGAGCATGGCGGCCTCGCTTCCCCGCACCGGCGCTGGTGCGACAGATAGGTGCAACTTTGAGTTGCAGATACCGAGGGTAGGAGAACTGCTAGCTGATGGCAAGCACCGGTTCGCACTCTGGCTCTCAGGCGGCAAGGCCGAGCTGTAGCACGGTGCTACCTTTGAGGCATGCGGACGAGCCCTCCCACCCGGTTGCCCAGTGATGTGTACGAGTCCGCGGCCGAGGAGGCCCGCCGGTCGAGCCGCACCACGCCGCAGCAGATCGCTCACTGGGCGCGGATCGGCCGCGAGTTGGAACGCTCGCCGCAGGTCAACCACCGAGCGATCGAGCAGGTGCTCGCCGGGGATGGCTCCTATGACCTGCTGGGCGAACGCGAGCAGGCCGTCGTCCGCGGCGCCTGGTCGGCGCGTGTGAGCGCACTGCGTGCGGGCTTGAACTACGAGTCGGAGTTCGTCGCCTCGGGAGAGTCGTACTCGGAGGCCGACGAGGCCGGGAACCTCATCGTCCACCCTGGCCGGGACTGATGCCGGTCCTCCACCTCCTCGCCGGACCCAACGGCGCCGGAAAGTCGACCTACGTCCGAGACGTGCTCACCCCGGCCACAGCACTGCCGTTCATCAACGCAGACGTGATCGCAGCCGAGCGCTGGCCCTCCTCACCGGCCGAACACGCCTACGCTGCCGCGCAGATCGCCGAGACGGAACGGCGAGCACGGATGACGGCAGGGGAGTCCTTCATCACCGAGACCGTGTTCTCCCACCCCAGCAAGGTCGCCCTGGCGGCCGATGCCTCAGCACTGGGCTACCTCGTCCAGCTCCACGTCATCATCGTGCCCGTCGACCTCACCGTCCAGCGCGTCGCGGAGCGCGTCCGTCGAGGCGGGCACACCGTGCCAGAGGCCAAGATCCGCGAGCGCTACGACCGATTGTGGGACCACGTCGCCGCAGCCATCACGATCGCCGACCAGTCCGAAGTGCTCGACAACAGCAGCCCACGCGCACCCTTCCGCTCCTGCGCCACCTACGCCCGAGGCATCCCGGTCAGCGCCGCCACGTGGCCGCCATGGACACCCGAAGCCCTCAGCAAGAGGTGAGACGGAGCCCTCCCTCATTCACGACTGTGGCCGACGCCGTGGCGATGCGGCCGGCGTCGAGGTCGACTTCGAGTTCACCACCGTGGTCCCGTTGTGGACGACCCTGAGCGTCCACCGTCGCCCTGCCACTGGTCGACGGCACCGCCGCCGACATCACCGCCACCGTCCAGCTCAAGAACGGCAAGAAGCGCACGGTCGGGGCCAGCTACCTCGCCTGCACCAGCTGAGCCTGAACCGACCGCGCGAGGCGGTGGACAGAGCCCACCCGGGGCGTCAGCCCCGGAGCACCTTGTCCATCGCCTTGCCGCGGGCGAGCTCGTCGACGAGCTTGTCGAGATAGCGGATCCGCCGCATCAGCGGATCGTCGATCTCCTCGACCCGCACCCCGCACACGACCCCGGTGATCTGGTCCGCGGCCGGGTTGAGCCGGGCCTGGTCGAAGAGCTCCTCGAACGTCGTACCGGCGTCGAGGTGGGCCTGCAGCGCCGCCGCGTCGAACCCGGTCAGCCAGGCGATCACCTGGTCGAGCTCGTCCTTCGTCCGGCCCTTCTTCTCCACCTTGGTGACGTAGTGGGGGTAGACCGATGCGAAACTGGTCGAGAAGATGCGGTGCACGGTCACCCAGCCTAGACCGGGCCCGCGGCAAGTCCAGATGAAGAAGAGGTGCCTTTCAGCGTGGTCGTCGAACCCGTCCGGCCACGCACCAGCCCCGCCCTCATCGTCGCGATGCTGTCGTGCTGCGGCATCGTGGTCTCGCTCCAGCAGACGCTGCTGCTGCCCCTGCTGCCCGACCTGCCCCGGCTCCTCGACACCTCGCCCGACAGCGCCTCGTGGCTGGTGACGGCGACGCTGCTCAGCGGAGCGGTGGCGACGCCGACCATCTCGCGACTGGCCGACATGTACGGCAAGCGGCGGATGATGGTGGTGGCGCTGGGTGTCGCGGTGGCCGGCTCCCTGCTCGGGGCGGTGAGCCAGGCGCTCCCCCTCCTCATCGGGGCCCGCGCGCTCCAGGGTGTCGGCGTCGCGCTGATCCCGGTCGCGATCGCGATCATGCGCGACGAGCTGCCGCGCGACCGGGTGCCGCTGGGCGTGGCCCTGATGAGCGCCACCCTGGCGATCGGCGCCGGCGTGGGGCTGCCCCTGTCGGGCCTGATCGTCGAGCACATGGACTGGCATGCGTCCTTCTGGCTCACCGGCATCGTCGGCGTCGTCCTGATCGCCGGCACGCTGGGCCTCCTGCCGGAGTCGCCGGTGCGCACGAGCGGCGCCTTCGACCTGCGCGGCGCCCTGCTCCTCTCGGTGGCGTTGACCGCCATCCTGCTCGCGCTCTCGAAGGGCGGCCAGTGGGGCTGGCTCGGGCCTCGCACCGTGGGCTGCGCCGCCGCCGGCGTCGCCCTGATCGCTGTCTGGATCCCCCTCGAGCTGCGCACCCCGCGCCCCCTGGTCGACGTCCGCGTCGCCGCCCGCCGCGCGGTCGTGCTGGTCAACCTCGCGTCGGTGTTCGCCGGCCTCTCCATGTTCGCCAACATGCTGGTGACGACCCTGCTCCTCCAGATGCCGGAGGAGACCGGGTACGGCCAGGGCCTCGACGTCCTCCACACCGGCCTCTGGATGGTCCCCAACGCCGCGGCCTTCGGCCTGATGGCCCCGGTGTCGGCCTGGCTGATCCGGCGCTTCGGACCGCAGGTCACGCTGGTCGCAGGCGCGCTGCTGATGGGAACCGCCTACCTCTGGCGGGTCTTCTACAGCGCCGACCTCGCCCAGATCGTGGTCGGCTCCGTGGTCGTCGGCACCGGCACCGCCATGGTGTACGGCGCCCTGCCGACCCTGATCATGCGCGCGGTGCCGGTCACCGAGACCGCCTCGGCCAACGGCCTCAACGTGCTGCTCCGCTCGCTCGGCACCTCCACGATCAGCGCCGTCACCGCCGCGGTCACCACCGCGTCCGTGATGACCGTCGGCGGCCGGGAGCTGCCGACGCTCGACTCCCTCGAGCTCATCTTCTGGATCGCCGCCGGCGCCGGGATGGCGACCGCGCTGATCGGCGTACCGATGCTGGGCATGCAGGAGTACGCCGAGGAGGCGGACCGCTCCGGCGCCGAGAACACCAGTCGCGCCCAGATCGTGCGGGGCCAGGTGCTCAGCCTCAAGGGCCATCCGATCCGGCACGCCGTGGTCACCGTGCTGACACCCGACGGCCGGGCGGTCGACTGGGGCCAGGCCGACGCCGAGGGCCGCTTCACCGCCGCGGTCCCCCACCCCGCCGACTACCTCGTCGTGACCGCCGCCGACGGCTGGCGACCCCGCTCCCGGATGATGACGCTCGACAGTGGCGCCCCGATCCCGCCGATCGTGCTGCGCGAGCGGCTCACTCTCCGCGGCACCATCCGCGACGCGGGGGATCGGCCGGTGGTCGACGCGCTGGTGGTCCTCACCCGCGGCACCGGCGAGCTGGTCGCGACCGTCCGCACCGACCACGAGGGCCGCTACGAGGTCCCCCGTCCGGCCAACGGCCGCTACGTGCTGACCGTCGCCGGATCCGACGAGGCCCTCGGCGCCCGCACCCTCACGGTGTGGGAGGAGGCGCGGGACTTCGACCTGGTGCTCGGTACACCGCTCGCGGACCTCACCGATCGATCCGATCGATCCGAGGTCGGCGGCGCGACGTAACGCAGGTCACATCTGCGTCGTTGCCCCGGGGAGTCCGCCAGGAGGCCCCGTGTCCGACCCGTCCCTTCCCGTCAGCGGCCCCCGCGGCCTGTCCCGCCGTGTCGTCATGGCGGGCGCACTCGGCGGCGGCGCCGCTCTGGCCCTCGCCTCGTGGCCCGAGGCCGTGGCCGCGTCGGCGCCCTTCGTGCACGGCGTCGCGTCCGGTGACCCCCTGCCCGGCGGCGTCGTCCTGTGGACCCGGGTCACTCCGTCCGTCGAGGCCGCCCCCGGCTCCGGCGTGGGGCCCGACGTCGTCGTCACCTGGGAGGTGGCGCTCGACCCAGGGTTCGCCCAGGTCGTCCAGCAGGGCACCGCGACCGCGTCGGCCGCGCGGGACCACACGCTGCACGTCGACGTCGGCGGCCTGGCTCCGGCGACGGCGTACTGGTACCGGTTCACGGCGCTCGGCGCGACCTCCCGCACCGGTCGCACCCGGACGGCGCCCGCCGCCGGATCCTCGGCGCCGGTCCGCTTCGGCGTCGTGTCGTGCGCCAACTACGACTGGGGCTACTTCCAGCCCTACGAGTTCCTCGCCACCCGCACCGACCTGCACGCGATCCTGCACCTCGGCGACTACGTCTACGAGTACGCCCCGGGCGGCGTGATCGCCGGCTACCCCAAGAACCCGCGCAACGCCGACCCGCTCCACGAGTGCACCACGCTGGACGACTACCGGGTGCGGCACGGCTGCTACAAGCTCGAGCAGAACCTCCAGGACCTGCACGCGGCGCACCCGATGGTGGCCGTCTGGGACGACCACGAGATCGCCAACGACACGTGGCGCGACGGCGCGGAGAACCACGACCCGGCCGCCGAGGGCGACTGGGCGACCCGCGCCACCGCCGGCCGGCGGGCGTTCCTGGAGTGGCTGCCGATCCGGCACACCGACCCCGACGACTGGCAGCGGATCAACCGCCGCCTCGTCTTCGGCAGCCAGGTCGACCTGTGGATGCTCGACGAGCGCCGCTTCCGGACCCGGCCGCCGAAGAGCGTGCTGCTCGGGTACGTCGCCCTCGGCGCCTCCTCCGGCGACCCGGACGGGTCGATGATCGGCGACGACCAGGAGCACTGGCTGGTCCAGGGCCTGGCGGCGAGCACCGCCCGGTGGAAGGTCCTCGGCAACCAGGTCCCCTTCTTCCCGCAGGTCCTGCTCCCCCAGCTCCCCGGGCAGATCACCGACCTGCTGGGGCCGAAGCTGTCCCAGCAGCTCGAGAAGCCGCTGCTCCAGCTGTACGTCGAGGACTGGAACGGCTTCCTCGCCCAGCGCCAGCGGCTGGTCGACGGCATGGCTGGGATCGACGACGTCGTGATCCTCACCGGCGACGTGCACCAGAGCTTCGCCAGCGAGATCCCCGCCCGTCCGAACCGGTATCTCCTCGACCGCAGGTCGGTCGCGGTCGAGTACGTCACGCCGGGCGTCGCCTCGCCGTCGCTGCAGACCATGGTCAACCAGGTGGCGCCAGGCGTCGGCAACCTCCTCGACGTCGTCCTCACCACCAACAATGCCCTCGCCAACCCGTGGATCCGCTGGTCCGAGGGCTTCAAGACCGGGTGCATGATCGTCGACTTCTCCAGCGCCCGGGTGCAGGCCGACTGGTACCTCGTCGACAAGGGCACCGACCCGAGCAGCCCGATCCGCCGCGTGGCCTCGCGCCAGACCAAGGCCGGCACACGGCGGATCACCGCGGCGACACAGGCCCTCACCTGACGAGCGCGACCGCCACCAGCACCTGCAGCGGAGCCGTTGGCCCGCAGCGTCGTCCTCACACCACCTGGCGTTCGGATCGACTCAAGTTGACGCCGTCGGCGTCCCCGAACTCGGGACGGACCAGCGGAGCAACCATCCGGGCAGCTCGGTGACGCGGTCGCCGTAAGCCAGCGCGAGCGACTCCTCGACCGCGATCGCCTCGTGAACCGCCAGCCGACGCAGGCGATTCTCCTCATAGAAGGCATAGCGAGTTCGCCGACGCCGGCTCGACGTAGGCCCTCGGCCGAAGGTAGGCGATTCAGCCGGCAGCGGGCGAGAGAGCCTGGACCCAGACGTCCGACAACGTCGCGACGAGACGCTCCTCGTCGAACTCCCGCCCGAGGGAGAACCAGACATAGCAGGTGTACTCGAGCATCGCCCCGAGCACCTCCGCGGTGTACTCGACGTCGATGTCAGCCCGGGTCGCCCCCGCGTCGACCAACCGCGCGATGCCGCGCTCGGTCCGGCGCACGAACGTCTCGCGCAGGTCCAGCCGCAGGTCGCGCATCTCGGGTGAGAAGGTGCCGACCTGCTCGATCAGCCCGATCATCCGGGCATAGGGCCGGTAGGCGTGCAGGAAGCGGCGTACCGAGTCGGTGATCCGGTCATGGAAGTCGGTGTCGGGCACGGGCGGCGCCATCAACAGCAGCATCGCGTCGACCACCCCGCGCGCGACGGCGGTGAAGACGGCTTCCTTGGTGTCGAAGTAGGTGTAGAACGTGCCCTGCGAGACCTTCGCCTCCCGCACGATGTCACTGACCCTGGCCTCGACGAAGCCCTTCGTCTCGAACACCCGGCGCGCAGCGCTCAACAAGGCGTCACGGCGCTGCACGCCGCGGTCGGTCAACGGCCCCTGGTCGCGTCGGGCCTGCTGGGGGTCGACGGCCTCACTCACCTGGTCCTCCTTGGTCGCACCCCGACAACTATCACCGACGCGGACGGAGCGTGCCCACCGGTGCCGGCGCCGCCGGGAATCGGGCGGCGGCCAGGCCGCCGGGCGCACCCGCACCGACCACCAGGACATGCCGCGTCGCGCTCACACCCCCACTCTCTCGCACGGAACTTGACGGCCATGTCACATGACATTTAAGTTGACAGCCATGTCAACTGAGCCGCGACTCCGCACCCGCTTCACCGAGACCTTCGGCGTCGACCACCCGATCGTGCAGGGCGGGATGCAGTGGGTCGGGACGGCGGACCTGGTCGGCGCCGTGGCCGAGGCGGGCGCGCTCGGCATGCTGACCGCGCTGACCTTCCCCGACCCGGACCTGTTGTCGGTTGAGATCGCCCGCGTGCGCGAGCACACGGACCGGCCGTTCGGCGTGAACCTCACCATCCTGCCGTCGATGAGGACCGTGAACCACGACGAGCTCCGGGCCGCGATCGTCGAGTCGGGCGTGAAGGTCGTCGAGACGGCCGGCGCGAACCCCGGTCCCTCGATGGACTACTTCAACGCCCACGGCGTCAAGGTCATCCACAAGTGCACCAGCGTGCGACATGCCCTCAAGGCCCAGGCCGTCGGGGTCGCGGCCGTCAGCATCGACGGCTTCGAGTGCGCCGGACACCCGGGTGAGGACGACGTACCCGGCCTGATTCTCATCCCCGCTGCGGCTGCGCGGCTCGACATCCCGGTGCTGGCAGCGGGCGGCATCGCCGACGCCCGTGGGCTGGTCGCCGCGCTGGCACTCGGGGCCGAGGGCGTGACCATGGGCACCCGCTTCCTCTGCACGCAGGAGGCGCCGATCCATCACCGGATCAAGGAGGCGATCGTCGCGGCCACCGAACTCGACACCGAGCTCCTGTTCCGGCCACTGGGCAACACCTCCCGCGTCCACAGCAACGCCGTGGCCCGCGAGGCCGTCGAGGTCCTCTCGGCCGGCGGCCAGTTCTCCGAGGTACAGCATCTCGTGAACGGAATCCGAGGACGAACGGTCTACGAGCTCGGCGATCCGGAGGCCGGCGTGTGGTCGGTGGGCATGGCCCAGGGTCTCATCGAGGACATTCCGAGCTGCTCCGAGCTGGTGACGCGCATGGTCTCCGAGGCGATCAGCCTGCTGGACTCGCGTCTGGCCGGGGTCTATTCGTCGTAGCCCAGCGCGGCAAGCGCGCCGTCAGTCAGGCCCCAGGACGCCAGACCCGCCCGGCGGGCGTCTCGACGCAGCCGGAGCGGCCCGGCGGGGGTTCGGGCGAACCGAGGCGTCGGAGCCGGCTGGGACACTCCCTCGACGGTCTCCGCGGCACTCCGGTCAGCGGCGAACGGCGAGACGAGCCCCTCGACCGGCGAGTAGACCGGCTGGACGCACGCGTCGGTGAGGGAGAAGGTCTCGGTCCACTCGGCGCGGGTCCTCGCGGCGAAGGCGGCGGCGAAGATCCGCTCCAGCTCGGGCCAACCTGACCGATCCTGCTGTGCGGGCAGCTGCTCGATGTCGAGCCCCAGACCCGACACCAGCTGTGCGTAGAACTCCGGCTCGAGCGAGCCCACCGACATGTGCGCTCCGTCGGACGTCGCATAGCACCGGTAGAACGGCGCGCCGCCATCCAGCAGGTTCTCTCCTCGTCCGGCGTCCCATGCACCCTCGGCGTGCATCGAGTGCAAGTGGGTGGTGAAGAGGCGGGCCCCGTCGACCATGGCCGCGTCGACGACCTGTCCGCGGCCGGACCGCGACCGCTCGACGAGCGCCGCCAGCACGCCGAAGGCGAGCAGCAGCCCACCGCCCCCGAAGTCCCCCAGCAGGTTGACCGGGGCGACCGGCGGCCGGTCCGCAGGCCCGATCGCGCCCAGCGCGCCGGACATCGCCACGTAGTTGATGTCGTGACCGGCGACGCGGGCGAGCGCCCCGGACTGGCCCCAGCCCGTCATCCGGCCGTACACGAGTCTCGGGTTGGAGGCGAGCAGGTCGTCCGGGCCGAGGCCGAGGCGCTCCATCACGCCAGGGCGGAAGCCCTCGATGAGGACATCGGCCCGGTCGACCAGCGCATGGACCGCGTCCCGATGGGCCGGATCCTTGAGGTCCGCCCGGACCACGTCGCGGCCACGGCCCAGGAGATCGGGATCGGGAACCGTGGGGCTCCGTCGATCGATCCGGATCACCTCGGCGCCGTGGTCGGCCAGCATCATCGCCGCGAAGGGCCCCGGGGCGAGTCCGGCGAACTCAACGACACGGACGCCGGCCAATGCTCCCTTCGGCGTGCGGATCTCCCGAGGATCGGCACTCACCGGTGCCGTCCCGCGACCATCTCGTCGCGCAGGGTCCGCTTGAGGATCTTGCCGCTGGCATTGAGCGGCATCTCGGGTACGACGACCACCTCCGCGGGCACCTTGTACGCCGCAAGATGCTCACGGCAGTGAGCCCTCAGCGCCTCGGTGTCGACGCCGGCGCCGTCGTGCAGCGTGACGAACGCGACCACGACCTCGCCCCAGTAGTCGTCGGGACGACCGACGACCGCAACGTTCGAGACGCCGACGTACTCGGCGATCACCGTCTCGATCTCGATCGGGTAGATGTTCTCGCCGCCACGGATGATCATGTCCTTGCTGCGGCCGGCGAGGTAGAAGAACCCCTCGGCATCCTGTCGCGCCAGGTCGCCGGCTCGGAACCAGCCGTCGCGCAGGGTGTGCGCCGTCTGCTCCGGCATCTCGAGATATCCCGACATCACGGCGTCGCTGCGGCTGATGATCTCGCCGACCTCCCCGACGTTGACGTCGTTGTCGTCCGCGTCGACGATCCGTACGTCGACAGCTCCGACCGGCCGCCCGACCGATCCGAGGAGATGGGGCTCGCCCGCCGCGGCGCGCAGATGGTCCGCCGAGGTCAGCACGGTCTGTAGCCCGCCCTCCGTCGACGCCCCGAACGCCTGGATGAAACGACACCCGAAGACGTCCATGGCCTCGCGCAGCATCGCCGGCGGCATGGGCGCCGCGCCGTAGATGATCGAACGGAACCGGGAGAAGTCGACGTCGGCCACCCCCGGCTCGTCGAGCACCCTCCGGATCATGGTCGGAACGAGGAAGCACCCGGTCAGTCCTGCGCCCATCCAGGAGAGCGTGGTGGCCGCGTTGAACTGAGGCAACACGAGCGTCGTGTACCCCCGCTTGACGTGGCCCAACGTGATCGCCTGGCCCGAGATGTGGAACGCCGGGGACGCGGTGTAGCGGAACTCTCCCGGGAGGTACTCGTACTCGACCTCCTGGATACCGATCAGCGACTTGAGCATGCCGTGGGACTGCATGACCGCCTTGGGCAGACCGGTCGTGCCGCTCGTGAACGCCAGACCGACGATGTCGGTGTCGTCGACCCGGACCTCGGGCTCGGCGTCGGCGCCCTCGGCGAGCAGCGCGTCGTACGTCAGCTCGGCGTCGCCGTCGAAGGCCACGAGGTGGTCGACCGAGCCGACGTCGGGCAGCACGGCGTGCGCGGTGTCCAGATAGCGCCCGCCGACGAACAGCATCGAGGGCTCCGCCCGTCGGAGCAGGGTGCGGACCTCCGCGTCGGTCAGCCGGTTGTTGAGCGGCACATAGGTCGCGCCGAGCTTCAGCGTCGCGAGGATGACCTCGTAGAAGGCGACGCAGTCGACGGCGAGGATCGCGATCCGGCTGCCCTTGCGGACACCCCGGGACGTCAGCGCGTCGGCCAGCCGGTTGACCCGGCTGTTGACCTCTCGATAGCTGAACGCAGCTCCTCCGGCCTCGACGAAGCACGGCCGGTCGGGGAACCGACGCGCGTTGATCCGCAGGTAGTCGCCCATCGCGATCATCGGGGCATAGGCGCGCATCAGCTCATCGCCTCGGCACCTCGGTCGGCGAACTCGTCGGATCCGAAGTACGCCGCCTCCAGCTGGCTGCGGTCCTTGAGCAGGTCGGCAGCCGCCCCGGCCAGAACCACCCTGCCGTGGTTGAGAACCAGTGCGCGGTCGGAGACCGCGAGTGCGAGCTCGACGTGCTGCTCGACCAGGACGACTCCGATCCCCTCCTCCTTCGCCAGGTCACGGATGGCAGGCAGCATGTCCTGGACGATCTTCGGTGCCAGGCCCAACGACATCTCGTCCACCAGCAGGAGCCGAGGCTCACTCAGGAGCGCGGCCGCGATCGCGAGCATCTGCTGCTCACCGCCGGAGAGCAGGCCGGCCTTCCGGCTGTCGAGCCCGGCGAGAGCGGGGAACCGCTCCCTGATGGCCGACTCCCGCTCCGGGGACGGCCGCCGTCGGGCGAGGCGCAGGTGGTCGCGCACGGTGAGCCCGAAGAACAGCCCGCGGTCGTCGGGAACCAGGACCATGCCGCGCCGCGCCAGGTGGTGCGGCTTGCCGAGCGGCGCACCCAGCGCCTCGACCGTGCCGCTCGTCAGCGGGACAAGCCCGACCATCGCGAGCAGGCTGGTGGTCTTGCCGGCACCGTTGGGGCCGAGGAGGGACACGACCTCACCGGGCCCGACCTCGAGGTCGAGGTCACGGATGGCGGGCACCCGGTTGTAGCCGGCGGTCAGGCCGTCGATCTTGAGCAGCGAGTCAGGCATCGGCGTTCTCCATCGGGACTCCGAGATAGGCGGCGACCACGGCCTGGTCGGTCCGGGCCTCGTCCGGCGTACCGCTGAAGATCAGCTTGCCGAACTCGAGCACGAAGACCCGGTCGCAGACGCCGAGCACGAGCGACATGTCGTGGTCGATGAGCAGGGCGCCGGCGCCCTGCTCCCGGACGATGGTGCGCAGGCGGGTCGCGAACTCGAGGCTCTCCGCACTGTCGAGGCCGGCGGCCGGCTCGTCGAGCAGCAACAGCTTGCAGGTGCCGACCAGGGCCCGCGCGACACCCACCAGCTTCTGCTGGCCGAGCGACAGGTCGCGGGCGAGGCGGTCCGCCTCGTCCCCCAGCCCGACGAGCGACAGCGCCCGGTCCACGGATCCGTCGCTGCGGCGACGCGGCCAGAAGATGTCGCGGAACAGCGTCCCGACCCCGCCCGGGCGGGTGGCCACGGCGACGTTCTCGCGCACCGTCAGGTTGCCGAACAGCTCCCCCGACTGCCAGGTGCGCGACAGTCCGCGCCTGCGGCGCTCGTGCGGGCGCAGCGCGTCGATCCGCTCACCGTCGAGGGTGACGCTGCCCTCCGACCTGGTGAAGCCGGTGACCGCGTCGACGAAGGTCGTCTTGCCGGCGCCGTTGGGGCCGATCAGACCGACGATCTCGCCCGGTCGCACGTCCAGGTCGACGTCGGCGTTCGCGGTCACCCCGCCGTAGCGGACCGTGAGCCGTTCGGCCCGAAGGCCGCCGTGGGCTCCCATGGGGGCGTCAGTGGACATCGGAGACCTCCCGAAGGTCGATCGGGGCATCGTCAGCGGCGGCACCGGCGGACTCCCTGGCGGCCGGTGAACGGCCGCCGCCGATCCTGCGGCGCACCCAGTCGATCTGTGAGCGCGTCGCGCCGGCGATGCCGACGGGGTTGAGGATGGCGGTCAGGATGAGGGCGAGACCCGAGACCAGCGCGTAGTAGTCGCCCATCTCGAACAGGTCGTGGAAGAGCACGTAGATGATCCCGAGCGGCCCGATGACGCCTGCGACCGCCGCGCCGCCCCAGGACGTGATGCCACCGAGGTAGGTGACAGCGAGGATCTGCAGACCCACGAAGACGGAGAACGACTCTGCCGACAACTGGCCCGCGCTGTAGCCGATCAAGCAGCCCGCGAGTCCGGCGATGAAGGCCGAGACCCCGAATCCGATCAGCTTCGTCTGCCGCACGTCGATCCCTACGGAGGCGGCGGCTCGCTCGTTCGCCCGCACCGCGAGGAACGCGCGACCGGTGTCACCCGACGCGAGGCGGACGAACGCCACGATCACCAGCGTGACGACGACGAGGACCATCAGGGAGAACGACAGGCGGCTCAGCGTCGCCCCTTCCCGGACGGCGAGGTTCATGCCGAACAGATGCGGGTCGGCGATCGGGTTGCCGGACGGCGGCGTCAGGCTGTAGTTGTTGAAGACGAACCGCTCGATCGCCAGCGACGCGGCGATGGTGACGATGGCCAGTTGGGCCCCGCGGATCCGGAACGCCGGCAGCGCCACGATCATGCCGAGGAGCGCCGCGACGACGGAGCAGAGCAGGACCGCCAGCAGGAACGGCATGTCCCAGTCGGTGGTGACCTTCGACAGCGTGAAGCCCGCCGCACCCGCGAATGCCGTCTGGGCCAGCGAGATCTGTCCGAGGTAGCCGGTGATCACCACATAGGAGAGGGCGACCAGGGTGAGGATGATCGAGTACGTCAGGCCGAAACGGTACGCGTCGCGGGTCACCACCAACAGCACGACGGTGACCGCGAGCACGACCGTGCCCGCGACCGGCCTGAGCCGCGGGATGTGCACGTCCGGCAGCGGGATCGTCTGCAGCGACCCACGCGAGGGCAGGCGGCTGCCGAAGGCGAACAGGATCACGACGACGACGAGGAAGGGAACGACCTGCTCGATGCCCGACTGCGCCCAGGTCGGCCACCACGGCTTGAGGACGAGCAGGTTGATCACCGACTGGAAGGCGCCGAGCGCCAGGGAGGCGACGAAGACGGTGCCGATCGACTCCATGCGGGCGACGAGGAGGACCGCCAGCGCGGGAACCACCAGCAAGGTGTAGTTGCTGGGATTGAGGCCGGTCAGGCTGCTGGCCAGGATCACGCCGACGGTGCCGACGACATTGGCCATCACCAGCGCCAGCGCGGCGAGACGGTCCGGCGAGAAGCCACGCAGGGTCGCGCCCCGCTCGTTCTCGGCCGCGGCACGGGTGGCCACGCCGGCACGGGTGAAGCGGAAGTAGGCCCAGACCAGCACCGAGAGGACGAGCATGACGCCGACCATCTTCAGCTCCCGCGACGACACGGTGACGCCGAACAGGTCGATGCTTCCCGGCTCGATGATCGACTCGACCGAGATGTTGTTGGGACCGAACCGGATCACGACCAGCGCCTGGAGACTGAGCATCAACGCCACGGACACGACCACCTGAGCCAGCGCGGGCGCGTGGCGGACCGGACGGAACACCAGGTAGTGCGCGAGCAGACCCAGCGCGACGGCGGTCAGGAGTGCGACCACCAGCGACACGGCCACGCTCGTCGGGCCGGCGCCGAGCTGGATCCGGCCGACCGGCAGCACCAGGCTGCCGTCGAGCCGGAGCTGCGCGAAGACGTAGGCACCCCACATGGCCATGGCGCCCTGCGCGAAGTTGATGATGCCCGTGGCTCGATAGACCAGGACGAGGCCGTTGCCGAGTGCGACATAGACGGCACCCAGGCCCAGGCCGAGGATGACGAACTGCAGATAGGTGTCCACGACAGGCTCCAGTGGCTCAGGATCGGGAGTGGAACGCGGGCCGGCCGGTCACCCGGCCGGTCCGCGGGTCCTTCTAGGAGGAGGGGACGAGCGACGGGTCGAGCTCGATGTAGCCGTCGTCGTTCACGGGTGCGAGCGTGCTGTTCTCCTGTACCTCGAAGAAGATCGCCTTGTGGCTGCAGGCTGACGGGTAGCCCGGCCACTGCTGGCCGTCACAGGTCACGGTCGGGCCGGCGAACGTCGGGAAGTCCTTGAGCCCCTTCATCGCGGTACGGACCGTCTCGTTGGTGATGTCGCCACTGATCGTGGTGAGCACGTCGACCATGTTCACCACGCCGGCGAAGGCGTACAGCGAGCGCGCCGAGAGCTCGTCGCCGTACCCGACCTCCTCCATCGCCGTGGCGAAGTCGTCGAGCTGGGTCTGCACCTCGGCGGGAGCCGCGTCCTTCGACAGCGGCACCCACAGGCGCGGCTGGACGATCGCGCCCGCCGCCTGGGCGCCCATGTCGTCGATGAACTGCGAGCACGAGCCGGCGAAGATGGTCCCGTCGAAACCCTGCTGGCGCAGTGCCTGGAACAGGGCGGTGCAGCCGTCCTCGGGCAGGGCGATGACGCCGGCCGCGTCGGGGTCCTCGGAGAGCTGGGTGGCCGCGACGACGTTGAAGTTCGCGCCCGTGGCGGGCGGGTACTGGACCGAGAAGTCGATGCCGAGCGAGTCGGCGATCGGCTTGATCAGGTCGTCGACGTACTGGTGGGAGGTCGGCGTCTCGTTGACCGCGAGGGTGACCTTCTCCTTGTCCAGGCTCTCCAGCACGCTCATGCTGCCCAGCGCGCTGACGGTCGTCGGCCCGGTGAAGTAGAAGCTGTCACCGTACGGCGCGGAGTCGGCCGCGCCGCCACCGGACAGCGTGCCGATGATAGGGATGCCCGCGGCCGACAGCACGGGGACGGCACCGGCGATCGCCTGGTCGTAGGCGTCCAGCACGAAGGGGACCTTCTTGGAGACGAAGCCGTTCGCACAGTTGATCGCGGTCTCCGGGCTTCCGTCACCGGCGCAGGTCTCGATCTCGATCGGTCGGCCGTCGACGCCGCCGAGCACGTTGTTGACGTACCACTCACCCGCCTCGACGCCGTAGCCGGTCTGGGGATAGGCGGCGGCTCCCTTGGTCGGCGCCTGGGCGCCGAACACGATCGGGTCTCCGCTGGCCTTCTCGGCGTCGTCGAAGCCGGCGCTCTTGGAGTCATCGGAAGAGCCGCACCCGGCGAGCACCAGGACGGATGCCGCCAGGACGGGGAGGAGCTTGTTCGTGCGCATCGTGGAGGTACACACCTTTCGAGTGGTTCCGGCGGTCGCCGGCATCGTGGTGGGGCCTACGGGCCCCGGGAGGGCGCGACCGGCCGACCGACCGGCCAGATGTCCGATCGGAGGCTGCGCCGCAGGGACGGCTGAGCAGGTCCGGGATCAGCTCCCGGCCAGGCCGGCCGCCTTCAGTGCGAGCTCCCGAGCGCGCTCGATGTCGTAGTTCTTCCGGGTGACCAGACGCTGGGCGAACATGCCGCCGCCGGACTGGAGATTGGTGACGTGGTGCCAGCCGCCGAAGGAGTCGGCGGTGGTGTCACGGATCGCGTGGAACAGCTGTGTGCGGTACTTGCCGGAGATGCCCGAGCCGGTACCCATGTACTTGTCCAGCAGCGGAGCCAGGTCGGGGTTGTCGAAGTCGGACATCGAAGGTGCCGTGACGACCGCGCCACCGGCGATGTCGTGCAGGTGGCGGACCATGGTGCTGAACTGCGCGGCCCCCTGGTACTTGGTGACATTCGTGTACATGTCGTCGGGGTAGTAGTAGCCCTCCGGCGTGGCCTGGGCGTGCGACAGGGCTGCCTCCAGCCCGGCCCGCAGCAGGGTCGCGTGGATCATCATCTCGTCGATCTTCTCCCGGACGTGCGAGATCCGGCTGGTGCCGTTGGCCTCCGCGATCAGGGACGCCAGGCCGACCAGCTCGTCGGCCTGCTGCACCATGAAGGAGACGCCGCCGAGGCGCTCCCACAGGCCGAGCGAGTGGGCGAAGACCGCCGCCTGGGCGGTCTGTCCGTCGAGGAACACCCGCTCCGTCGGCACGAACACGTCGTCGAAGATCACCATCGAGTCCGGGATGCTGTCCCTGGAGGAGACCGGAAAGTCGCGGTCGTCCCGGTTGCGTGGGTGATAGGTGGTGTTGGTGATGGTCACGCCGGGCGCGCCGACCGGCACGATCGCGGCGATCGAGTAATCCTCCTCGCCGGGCTTCATCGACTTGGTCGGCATCACCATCAGGTCGTGGCCGAAGGCCGCCGCGCTGATGTGCAGCTTGGCGCCGCGGACAACGACGCCGTCGGGGCGGCGCTCCACGACGCGGACGTAGGAGTCGGGGTCCTCCTGCTGCGAGGGCGAAAGGCTGCGGTTGCCCTTCGCGTCGGTGATGCACTCGGCGATCCGGACGTCGGCCCGGCGCGCGTCGTCGACGTACTGTCGGATCCGCGGAACGAACTCGGGCGCGTGCGCTTCGAGGCGCGCCGCGGCGACCGAGAGCGTCATCAGCGACTGGTAGGTGGTGTTGGTGAGCAGGTCCATCTCGGTGATCACCGGGATCCGGTTGCGTAGCTCGTCGGGGCTGCGCGGAGCCATCGTCACCGGGTTCACCGCGTCGGGTGCCGGGTCGTAGTAGGCGTCGTAGGCGTCAGCGGCGCGCTGCAGGGGAACAGCCAGCGCCGGGACCGACTCGAGGTCGTCGACGAGCTTGCCCTCGAAGTAGACCCTGCGTCCGTCCCGAAGCGAGTCCTTGTACTGCTGACCGGTGAGCATCGCGTTCCTTTCGCGTCGCACCACATTTGAATGTGATGTCGATGTCATATCCAAGATTAGTGACGTACGTCATGTTGTCAAGGCCCTGGCGGGCACGCTGCAGCCGTGGTGTCCACGGCGGTTGTGCGCCGCCTCCGTCGGCGCTCGGTGCACTACCTCCCGGTCCAGACGGGGGCACGCTTCTCGGCGAAGGCGACCGCTCCCTCCCGTGCGTCCGCCGAGGCGGAGACGGGATCGGCGATGAGGCTCTGGCGTGCGAACGCATCCTCCATCGGCCAGTCCCGGCCCTCGACGAGCACCTGCTTCGTCGCCATGAGCGCGAGCGGGCCGTTGCCCGCCAGGGCCGCGGCGAGACGGGACGCCTCGGCCAACGCCTCTCCGTCGGGCACGAGCCGGTTGACCAGCCCCCACCTCTCCATCCGTCCGGCTGTGACCATGTCACCGAGGAGGCCGATCTCCATCGCGGCGTGGTACGGGATCCGTTCGGGAAGCCGCAGCAGGCCACCCCCGGCCGCGACGAGGCTCCGCTTGACCTCCGGGAGCCCGAAGCGGGCGCCCTCGCCGGCGACGACCAGGTCACAGGCCAAGACGATCTCGAAGCCCCCCGCCAACGCGTAGCCCTCGACCGCGGCGATCAGCGGCTTGCGGCTGGCGCGCTCCACCAGACCCGCGAAGCCCCGCCCCGGGACCTCGGGCCGCTCGCCTCGGACGAACGCCTTGAGGTCCATTCCGGAGCAGAACGTGCCGCCGGCTCCGGTGATGATGCCGACCTGGAGCGATGCGTCCTCGTCGAGCTCGTCGAGCGCCGCCGCGACCAGGCGAGCCAGGTTCTCGTTGACCGCGTTGCGTGCCTGCGGCCGGTTCAGCTCGATCACCAAGGTGCCGTCGCCGGGACGGCGGGTGATCACTTCGTCAGGCATGTCCTACTCCTTGTTCGGTTCCAGGGCACGGCGGCACGCTCAGCTACGAGGGCGGTCTCGGTACGGCGTGGCGACGTACGGGTCGGGCTCACGCGGCAGCCCCAGAAGGCGCTCGCCGATGATGTTGCGCTGGATCTCCGACGTACCGCCCGCGATGCTGAGGATCTTCGCGCTCAGGAAGGCGCGTCGCGCCTCGGTCTGCTCGACGTCCTCCGGGTCGACCGCGACGAGTCCCGCGGGCTCGAGGTCCGCGGCGATCCGACCGACCTCCTCCTCGAGACCGGCGTGCGCGAGCTTGCGCAGCGACCCCTCCGCCCCCGGCTCCCGGAACCCGAGCTCGACGAACGCCTGCACGGTCGCCATCTGGAGCACCTTCTCCTGGACCCACGCCCGCACCAGGCGGTCCTGGACCACCGGATCGGACCAGGCACCCGTGTGCCGCGCACGACGAACGAGCCCGCCGACCAGGGCCGGGCCCACGCCCGGGCGGCCGGAGAGCCCACTGCGCTCAGCCATCAGCGTCGTCAGCCCCACCTCCCAGCCCGCACCCTCCGGCCCGAGGCGGTCGCTGTCGGGCACGACGACATCGTCCAGGAACACCTCGTTGAACTCGGCCTCCCCGTTGAGCTGCCGGAGCGGACGAACGCTCACGCCCGGGCTGCGCATGTCGAGCAGGAAGTAGGTGATGCCACGGTGCTTCGGCTGGGCCGGATCCGTCCGAGCCATCAGCATCCCGAAGTCGCTGATGTGGGCGAACGAGTTCCACACCTTCTGTCCGGTGATCCGCCACGAGCCGTCGTCCTGCCGGACCGCCCGCGTCTGCAGCGCGGCGAGGTCGGAGCCGGCGCCCGGCTCGCTGAAGAGCTGGCACCATCGCTCCCGCCCACGGGCCAGCGGCGGCAAGAAGCGCTGCTTCTGCTGCTCGCTCCCCCACGCGATGATCGTCGGACCGCCCAACGCGAGGCCGGGGAAGTCCGCCTCGGGCCGGGCCGCCCGGCGGCGAGCGAGCTCGGAGGCGATCACGGCGGCCGCGTCGGCACCGAGGCCGAGACCCCCGTACTCGCGAGGCCACGACGGTGTCGCCAGCCCCGAGCCGCCCAGTACCTCGAACCACGTGGCCCCCAACCGCTCGACGACCGCGTTGAGCTCGGTCCCGCCGTCCACAGCCGCGTCCTTCCACTCCTGTGGCAGATGCTCCTCGAGCCAGGTCCGGGTCCGCTCCGCGACGACATCGACCGACATCTCCGCATCGAGCTCGATCTGGTCACTCACCCGCGTGCCTCCTTCTCGATGTACGACGTCAGCCGGCTCCGCTCGGACCAGGCCGGCCCCAGCAGCGCGGCCGACGACTGGGCCCGGCGCAGGAACAGGTGCGCGTCGTGCTCCCAGGTGATGCCGATCCCGCCGTGCAGCTGGATCGTGTCGAACGCGGTCTGGACGAAGGCCTCGGAGGCATAGGTGCGAGCCACCGACGCGCCCATCGCGGCCAGATCGCTCCCCGGCTCCTGCCAGGCCGCCCACAGTGCCGCCGACCGCGCATGCTCGGTCCGCAGGTGCATGTCCGCGAGGCGGTGCTTGACGCCCTGGAAGCGCCCGACCGGCACGCCGAACTGGATCCGGCCGCCGACGTACTCCGTCGTCAGGGCCACACAGGCGGCGCTGCCGCCGGCCTGCTCGGCGGCAAGGTAGATCGCGGCTCCTTCGCGAACCACCTCCAGCACCGCCAGGGCAGCGCCCGCCTCGCCGAGACGACGCGCCGGGGTCGCACGGAACTCGACCTCGGCCACGGACCGGGTCGCGTCGAGAGGCTCGAGCGGGCGAAGCGCCACGGCGTCACGGCCCTCCACCAGGAACAGGCTCCCGACGCCGTCCGGCTCGCGGGCCGCCACCACGAACCAGTCCGCCTCGGCCGCTCCGACTACGGGCGTCTTGACGCCGGTCACCTGCCACGCGCCCGAGATGTCGTCGGCCCGGGCCGTGGTGGCACTCGGCTCCCCGAGCCGCCACGACGCGCCACCCTCGGCGACCGCGAGGGCCGCCCGGGCGGTGCCCGACGCGATTCCGGGCAGCAGCCGGGCTGCCGCGTCGACGTCGCCCGAGCGGAGCACGGCCTGGGCGGCGAGCACCACGGTCGGCAGGTAGGTGCCGCCGGCCAGGGCGCGGCCCAGCTCCTCGCCGACGATCGACTGCTCCACCCGACCACACCCGCTCCCGTCGTACTCCTCGGGGAGGGTCAGTCCGCCGAGGCCGAGCTCGGTGCACAGCATTGACCACGTGGAGTCGGCCTCTGGCCCGTCGCCCGTCGCGGCGAGCTCCCTTCGGGCGGCGCCGACCGCGTCGAGGCTCTCGAGCTTCCTGCGCAGGACGCCGCGGAACTCCTCATGCTCCTCGGTCCAGGCGAACGGTCGGGCGATCATCAGCGCGGAGCCATTCGGATCGCGCCGTCGAGGCGGATCGTCTCACCGTTGAGCATCGGGTTCTCCACGATGTGACGTACCAGGTCGGCGTACTCGCTAGGGCGGCCGAGCCGGCCGGGGTGCGGAACCTGCTGCCCCAGTGAGGTCTTGACGTGGTCGGGAAGGCCGCCCAGCAGCGGGGTCTCGAAGATGCCCGGCGCGATCGTGCAGACGCGGATCAGGTACCCGGCCAGGTCCCGCGCCACCGGGAGCGTCATGCCGACGATGCCTCCCTTCGAGGCGGAGTACGCCGCCTGGCCGACCTGCCCCTCGAACGCGGCCACACTGGCGGTGTTGACGATGACTCCGCGCTCGCCGTCCACGGCCTCGGCCACGGCCATGGCAGCCGCGGCCAGCCGGATCACGTTGAAGGTGCCGATCAGGTTGACCGTCACGGTGGTGATGAACCCGGCCAGCAGCGCGGGGCCCTCACGCCCGACGGTCTTGGCCGGGATACCCATCCCCGCGCAGTTGACCAGGATACGCAGCGACCCGAGACCGGTGGCGGCCGAGACGGCAGCGCCGACCTGCTCCTGCGAGGTCACGTCCGCGGCCACGAAGGTCGCGGCCTCGCCGAGCTCGGCGGCCACCTCTGCTCCGGGCGATGTCGCCAGGTCGACCATGACGACCCGGGCACCGGCGGTCAGCAGTTCACGGGTGGTCGCCAGCCCCAGCCCGGAGGCGGCGCCGGTGACGATCGCGACGGAGTTGTCGATCTGCATGCTTCTTCAGTCCCTCTTCTCTACGTTCTCGATGTGCGGTCGCGCGGCCGACAGGAAGTTCGGCTCGCGCTTGTTGAGGAACGCAGCCGCGGCCTCACGGGCGTCGTCGGAGACGAGGTTGAGGGCCTGGGCGCGTGCCTCGTCGTCGAGGGCGCGCTCGAGGGTGACCTCGAAGGAGTCGTTGAGCAGCGCCTTCGACAGCATGATCGCCGACTGTGGGCCGGCGAGCAGGCGCTGCGCGAGGGCCGCGACCGCCGCCTCCAGCGCTTCGGGACCGACGACGTCGTGGGCCAACCCGAGCTCCAGCATCTGCGGGCCGCTCACGAAGTCGCCGAGCAGGACGAGCTCCTTGGCCTTCGCCATGCCGACCAGTCGCGGCAGCAGCCAGGAGCCGCCGAAGTCGACCGACAGCGCCCGGCGGACGAAGATCTCGCTGAACCGTGACCGGTCGGTGGCGATCACGAAGTCGCACGCCAGCGCCATGTTCATGCCAGCACCGACCGCGGCGCCGTCCACCGCCGCGATGGTCGGGACCTGCACCCGGTGCAGCGCGAGGCACGCCTCGCCGACGATGCGCATGTTGTCGAGATCGCTGCGGCTGTCGTCGTTGCCGGCCAGGTCCGCGCCGGCACAGAAGGTGTCGCCGGCTCCGGTGAGGACCACGACGCGATCCATCCGCGGATCGATCGAGCGGAACGCGTCACGAAGGTCCGCCCACCCCAGCGAGGTCACCGAGTTCTTCCTTCGGGGCCGGTTCAACGTGATCGTCGCGATGCCGGCGGCACGCTCGACGATGAGGTCATCGGCGGGGGCGAGCTCGGTCCCCTTCATAGCGGTCGTCACATCGGCAAGACAACCGCAGATATGACGTCGATGTCAACCTCAATTTTGAGGGATCTCGAACCTCTTTCCGCCCGGTCACGGCGAGGAATCGCGCGCAGGTACGCCGGATTCCCCGACGCGCTCGACGCCGGGGGATCCGGTGGGAACCGGCGGACCTGGCTACTGCTCCTTGAGGCCGATGGCGCGCGACCAGACCAACGTCAGGGTGTCGAGGAGCTCGTCCTCGTCGTACTCCTTGCCCAGCGACAGCCACATGAACGTGGACTGGTCGACCATCGCCCCGAGGACCTCGGCCACCATCACCGGATCGATCGACGGGTCGGCGAAACCCTCCTCCTGCATGTGCTCGATGCCGCGAGCAGACCTGCGCACGAAGTCCTCGCGCAGGGCCAGGCGCATCGTGCTCATCTCGGGCGAGGAGGTGCCGACCTGCTCGAGGAGGCGCTGGAAGGTCGCATTGGGACGGAAGGCCAGCACGAACCGATGCAGGCCGTGGCGCACTCGCTCGCGCGGCGTCCCGCTGGCACGCTCGGCCTTCAGCGTCTCGAGCATGCCCGTGGTGACCTGCTTGGCCAGCTCGGTGAAGACGGCCTCCTTGGAGTCGAAGTAGGTGTAGAAGGTGCCCTGGGCGACCTTCGCCTCCTTCACGATGTCGGCGACCCGGGCGTCGACGTACCCCAGCCGCTCGAACACCCGGCGAGCGGCGATCAGGATCGTCTCCCGTCGCTCCTGACCCTTCACCGTCACCGGACCGGCGTCTCGTCGCGCGGCCTGCGTTGCGGTGGGGCCGACGACCGCCCGGCCTCTCGTGCTTCCTCCGCGCGCGCTCATCGCCATTCTCCCCTCGTGTCGCTGAGTGAGTCGACCGCCGAGTGTAGGGCGCGGACGACCCCGATTCCGTGCGTTGAGGCGTGCCGCCGGCCGGGGCGCTCCCCCTCGCGATCGCCGAGCGCCGCTCCCCTAGGCACGGGTCCGGAGCTCCCGCTTGAGGATCTTGCCGCTCGCGTTGACCGGCAGCTCCGGCTCGAACCGGAACTCGGCAGGCACCTTGTAGCGCGCGAGCCGCGCCGCGCAGTGCGCGCGCAACGCCGCCTCCGAGAGATCGGACTCGGGGCGGAGTACGACCCAGGCGCGCACGATCTCCCCCCAGTGCTCGTCCTCGACGCCGACGACCGCCACCTGGACGACGTCCGGCAGCTCGGAGAGGACCGCCTCGATCTCGAACGGGTAGATGTTCTCGCCGCCGCGCACGATCATGTCCTTGCTGCGCCCGTTCAGGTAGAGATAGCCGTTGTCATCGACATAGGCCATGTCGCCAGCACGGAACCAGCCGTCCCGGGTCGCCCGCGCGGTCTCCTCGGGCATGTCGAGGTAGCCGTCGAACACCATGTCGCTGCGGGTGGCGATCTCGCCGACCTGGCCCTGCGGGACGTCGTTCATGTCCCCATCGACCAGTCGCATCGACACGCCGTACGACGGCTTGCCGATCGAGCCCAGCAGCGCGGGCTCCCCGGCGAGCGCGCGGCGATGGTCCTCGGGGCGCAGCACGGCCTGCAGCCCCGCCTCGGTGCCGGCCCCGAAGGCGTTGAGGAAGTCGCAGTCGAAGGTGTCCATGGCGCGACGCAACAGCGCCGGAGACATGGACGAGGCGCCGTAGTACATCAGCTCGAGCCGGGCGTAGTCGTGGTCGTGGACGTCGGGCAGCTGCAGCATCGTGCTGATCATCGTGGGGACCAGGAAGACCGCGGTCAGCTCGTCGGCGACCAGCTGGTCGAGCGTGGCGCGCGCATCGAACTGTGGCATCACCAGCGACGTGAAGCCGTGCATCACGCCCGCGAGCAGCTGGCAGATGCCCGAGATGTGAAAGGCGGGTGCCGCGGTGTAGCGCACCTCACCGGGCCGCATCCGGTACTCGACGATCTGAGCGTTCACGATCGCCTTGATCTGTCGCTGGGACTGCAGTACGCCCTTCGGCAGCCCCGTGGTGCCGGAGGTGAACGCCAAGCCGATCAGGTCCGCGTCGGTGGCGACGACCGGGGGCTCGTCCTCGACCCCGGACGCCAGCAGCTCCTCGTACTCGGCGACACGACCGGGATCGGATGCGTCGATGCGGACCAAGAGCCGCAGTGCCGGCTGGTTCTCCGCAACCCCCTCCAGCAGCTCGGCATAGCGGGTGTCGTAGAAGAGTGCCACCGGCTGCGATCGCGCCAGAAGGACATCGACCTCCGAACGGGTGAGCCGATAGTTCAAGGGCACATAGGTCGCCCCCAGCTTCGCCGCCGCGAGCACGATCTCGACGTAGCCGTGCGAGTCCAGCGCGAACACCGCGACCCGGTCGCCCGGACCGATCCCGTGGCCGCGCAGCACCGAGACCAGGCGGTTGACGCGGGCGTTCGTCTGCGCGAACGAGTGCGTGGTGCCATCGGCGTACAGGAAGCTCGGCCGGTCGGGAGTGTTGCGAGCGGTGTTGGTGATGCTCTCACCCAGGCTCACCTGCATCGTGGCGCCCAGGCCACCGGTCACCGGCATGGGGATCAGAGCCGCTCGATGATCGTCGCGTTGGCGATGCCGGCACCCTCGCACATGGTCTGCAGCCCGTAGCGGCCACCGGTCCTCTCCAGCTCGCAGAGCAGGGTCGCCATCAGCTTCGACCCGGAGGATCCCAGCGGGTGGCCGAGCGCGATGGCGCCACCGTTGGGGTTGACCTTGGCCAGGTCGAAGCCGCTCTCCTTCTGCCAGGCGAGAACCACCGAAGCGAAGGCCTCGTTGATCTCGACGACGTCGATGTCGTCGACGGACAGGCCGGACTTCTCGAGAATCTTGCGGGTGGCCGGAATGGGGGCGGTCAGCATCTCGATCGGGTCGGCGGCAGCCAGCGCGAAGGCGTGGAAGCGGGCCCGCGGCGTCAGTCCCAGTCGGGTCGCCCGCTCTTCGGACATGATGAGCAGCGCCGAAGCCCCGTCGGTGATCTGCGAGCTGTTGCCCGCGGTCACCCTGCCGTCCGGCAAGAAGGCCGGCTTGAGGCCGGCCAGGCTCTCGGACGTCGAGGCACGGATCCCTTCGTCGCTCGTCAGCAGCTCACCGGTCGCGGTCGCGGTCCTGGTCTCGGCGTCCCACGTGCGACGCTCGACCCGCAGCAGCTCTCGATCGAACCGGCCCTCGTCACGCGCCGCCGCGGCACGCTGCTGGCTCTGCAACGCGAAGGCGTCGAGATCCTCCCGTCCGAGGCCCCACTTGTCCGCGATGAGCTCAGCGCTGATGCCCTGGTGAACCAGTCCCCGTACACCGAGGGTCTCCCGGTCGGCGTACCGCTCGGTCACGAGAGGGCCGAACGGCTCGCCACCGACGCTGGAGGCGCCCATGGGAACCCGCGTCATCACTTCGACACCGCAGGCCACGGCGATGTCGTAGGCACCCGACAACACGCCTTGGGCGGCGAAGTGGGCCGCCTGCTGACTGGAGCCGCACTGGCGGTCGATCGTGGTGGCCGGGACGGTGTCGGGCCACCCCGCCGCCAACACTGCCGAGCGACCGACGTTCACCGCCTGGTCGCCGACCTGCGAGACACAACCCATGATGACGTCGTCGACCAACGCCGGGTCGAGCCCGTTACGCTCGCCGAGCGCACGCAGCACGGTGCCCGCCAGGTCAGCCGCATGCCAGCCCCCGAGGGAGCCGTTGCGCTTCCCCCCAGGCGTGCGAAGAGCATCGACGATGACTGCTGAGCGGGACATGTGCACCTGATTTCGGTCGATTTGCGAGCATGACGTCAATGTCATATTAGGAGTCCGCAGCGACGCCGTCAACGAGTCGTGGGCGCCCGCCGGACCGCAGCGCCTCCCATCTCGCCGATTGACGCATCCGTCCTCAGATCATACGGTAACCGAACGAACGTTTAGTTAATTGGGAAGGACGGCGCCCGTGAAGCGCAGCCTGTACACCGCCGACCACGAGGAGTTCCGCTCCGTCGTGCGCGAGTTCGTCGACCGCGAGGTCGTCGACAACATCGAGCGTTGGGAGGAGGAGCGTCTGATCGACCGCGATGTCTGGCTCGCCGCGGGCAAGCAGGGCATCCTCGGGCTCCCCGCGCCGGTGGAGTACGGCGGCGCCGGGCAGTTCCGCGACTACCGCTTCCGCAACGTAGTGCTCGAGGAGCTCGCCCGTGTGCACGCAACCTCGCTCGCGTCCAGCTTCTCGCTGCAGGACGACATCGCCATCCCCTACCTCACCAGCCTCGGCAACGACGAGCAGAAGGCCCGCTGGCTGCCGCGGATGGTGGCGGGCGCGCTGATCGGCGCGATCGCGATGACCGAGCCGGGCACCGGAAGCGACCTGCGCGGCATCCGTACGTCGGGCACCCGGGTCGACGGCGGCTGGGTCGTCAACGGTGCGAAGACGTTCATCACCAACGGCATCCACTCCGACCTGGTGATCACGGTCGTGCGCACCGACCCCGAGGGCGGCTCGCGCGGGTTCACGCTGATGGTCGTCGAGCGCGACATGCCGGGGTTCAGCCGCGGTCGCAAGCTCAACAAGGTCGGTCTGCACGGCCAGGACACCGCCGAGCTGGTCTTCGAGGAGGTCTTCGTCCCCGACGCCAACGTGGTCGGCGAGATCGGCGGCGGCTTCGGCCAACTGGTCCACCACCTGCCTCTGGAGCGGCTCTCCATCGCCGCCGCCGCGGTGGCCGGCTCCGCCGCGATCCTCCAGTCCACGGTCGAGTACGTCGACGACCGGGTCGCGTTCGGCCAGCCGATCGCCGACTTCCAGAACACCCGCTTCGTGCTGGCCGACGTCGCGACAGAGATCGACGTGACCCGGGCCTTCGTGGACCAGGCCATCCGGGCCTGGAACGCCGAGGAGCTCACCGTGGTCGACGCGGCGAAGGCGAAGCTGTGGGCCTCGGAGATGCAGGGCCGCGTGGTCGACCGCTGTCTGCAGCTGCACGGCGGCTACGGCTTCATGCTCGAGTACCCGGTCGGTCGCGCGTACCAGGACGCGCGGATCCAGCGGATCTTCGGTGGCGCCAACGAGATCATGCGCCAGATCATCGGCCAGGACCTGTTCGGACGGCGCTGACCATGACCCACCACGAGATCGACGACATCATCGCGCGCACCCGCACCCTCATCCACGACGTCGTGCTGCCGCTCGACGACGAGCACGACGGCGACATCACCGCGGCGGGCGGTGACGAGGTTCGCGTGACGCTGCAGGCCGCGGCCCGCGCGGCCGGAGTGTTCGCCCCGCACGCCCCGGTCGAGCTGGGCGGCCTCGGGCTGAACCTGGTCGACCGGGCGCCGGTGTTCGAGGAGGCGGGCTACTCGCTGTTCGGCCCACTCGCACTCAACATCGCCGCGCCCGACGAGGGCAATGTGCACCTGCTCGACCAGGTGGCGGTGGGCTCCCAGCGCGACCGCTTCCTGGCGCCCCTGGCCCGCGGGCAGGTCCGCTCCGCGTTCGCGATGACCGAGCCCTCCCCCGGCGCCGGCTCCGACCCGACCGCCCTGGCGACCACGGCCGTCAAGGTCGACAGCGGCTGGGCGGTCAGCGGCCGCAAGTGGTTCATCACCGGCGCCGACGGGGCGTCGTTCTACATCACCATGGCCCGCACCAGCGGGGAGACCGGCGACACCAGCGGCGCCACCATGTTCCTGATGCCGGCCGACACCGAGGGCATCAGCGTCACCCGCCACCTCGCCAGCCTCGACACCTCGATGATCGGCGGGCACTGCGAGGTCCTCTTCGAGGACGCCTTCGTCCCCGACGAGGACGTGCTCGGCGAGGTCGGGCAGGGCTTCGCCGGCGCCCAGGTCCGGCTCGGACCGGCCCGGATGACCCACGTGATGCGCTGGCTCGGCGCTGCCCGGCGAGCCCACGAGGTCGCCGTCGCTCACGTCGCCGGCCGAGAGGCCTTCGGTGCCCGGCTCGCCGACCTCGGCATGGTCCAGCAGATGATCGCCGACAACGAGATCGACCTTGCCGCCACCCGTGCCCTGCTGCTGGAGGCCTGCCGGGTGCTCGACGACGGCGGCCGCGCAGCCAAGGAGACCTCGATCGCGAAGATCTTCGCCGGCGAGGCGCTGCACCGCGTGGCCGACCGCTCGGTGCAGCTGTGCGGCGGACTCGGCACCACCCACGAGCTGCCGGTCGCCAAGATCGCCCGCGAGATCCGGCCGTTCCGCATCTACGACGGCCCCTCCGAGGTGCACCGCTGGGCGCTGGCCCGCCGCGCGGTACGCGAGGCGACCCGATGACCGAGCTCACCCGCCGCGAGCTCGACGGCGTCACCGAGGTCATGACCGCCGCCGGTACGACGCCCCGCGGCGAGCTGCGCGGCCGGCTCCTCACCGGCGGCCGCTCCAACCTCACCTTCCGGCTCGACGACGACGCCGACGCGTGGGTAATGCGCACTCCGCCTCGTGCGGGACGCACCCCGTCGGCACACGACGTGGCCCGCGAGTTCCGGGCGATCAAAGCCCTGGGCCGGACCGACGTACCGGTGCCGCCCGCAGTCGCACTGCACGAGGACGACGACGTCCTCGGCGCACCGTTCGCGATCTCCGGCTTCGTCGAGGGCCACACCGTGCAGACCCAGGAACAGCTGGACGCCCTCGACGACACCCGGCTCAGCATGGCGATCGAAGCCCTCAACGCGACCCTCGCGGCCCTGCACGCGGTCGACCACGTCGCGATCGGCCTCGAGCGCTTCGGTCGTCCCGATGCCTATGCCGAGCGGCAGCTGCGGCGCTGGCGCGGCCAATGGGACATCGTCGGTGCCAGCTTCCCCGACGAGGTCGCCACCCTGGCCACCACACTCGCCACTCGGCTCACCGACCGACTCCCCGCCCAGACTGCGACCGGGATCGTGCACGGCGACTACCGACTCGACAACACCCTGATCCAGTTCGTCGGCAAGGACGACGTCGCGGTCGCGGCCGTCGTGGACTGGGAGCTGTCGACCATCGGCGACCCCGTCGCCGACGTTGCCAACATGTGCGTCTACCGCGACCCGGCCTTCGACCTCGTGATCGGCACACCCTGCGCGTGGACCAGCGACCGGCTGCCCGCGGTCGAGGAGCTCGCGGCGTCCTACGAGAAGGCAGGGGGCGTCACCCTGCGCGACTTCGACGAACACCTCGCCCTCGCCTACTTCAAGCTGGCCGTCATCGCCGCCGGCATCGACCACCGCCATCGCGCCGGGGCCGCCCACGGCCCCGGCTTCGACACCGCCGGGCAGGCCGTCCCGCTGTTCCTCGAAAGCGGGCTGGCCCGGCTCTGACCCGACCGAGAGGACGAGCATGCACTTCGCCGCGATGATCGCGAGCAGGTGGAGCTGCCGGGAGCACCTGCCCGAGCCGCTCCCCGAGGAGGCCCTGACCGCGCTGCTCACGACCGGGCAGCGCACGGCCTCCCGGTGCAACACGCAGCCCGGACAGGTCCACCCGCTCGGCGGCGAGGCGCTGGACTGGTTCGCCAAGGAGCTCCATGCCCACGCCGCCTCCGGTACGCCGGGCACGGTCGACCGGGCCGACGTCGTGACCCTGGTCGAGCGCCCATGAGCGTCCTCGAGGTCGAGCGGGACGGCGCGGCCCTGCTGCTCACCTTGAACCGGCCCGCCCAGCGCAACGCCTTCGACCGGGCGCTCGCCGACGCTCTGTCCGCGGCACTCGACGAGTTGGACGACGACCCGGCCCTGCACGTCGGCATCCTGGCCGCGAGCGGGCCCGTCTTCAGCGCCGGCACCGACCTGCACGAGCCGGCCAGCCCGGCCACGCCTCGCGGCGGCGAGTACGGCGTCGTCCGGCGTCGGCGGAGCACGCCGCTGATCGCCGCGGTCGAGGGCCCGGCTCTCGGCGGTGGCTTCGAGGTGGTGCTGGCGTGCGACCTCGTGGTGGCCGCGCGGGTCGCCGGCTCCGCCGACAGGGCGGAGGGGGTCAGCGCCTTCTTCGAGAAGCGCGCGCCCGGCTGGAGCCGGTAGCCGTCAGGCCGGTGTCGACGACGGTGCCGCGGGCGAGCTCGCGGTAGCGCACCGACATCTCCTCGGGGCTGAGCTCGCCGCCGAGGCGGTACCAGGACGAGATCGACGAGCCCATCTCGATGATCGCCCGGGCCGCCTCGCGCGGGTAGCCGGTCGCGAACGCGCCCTCCCGGACGCCGTCCTCGATGATCTCGCGGAACAGCGCCTCCTGCTCGTCGCGGTGCGCGACCAGCGCCGCCCGGCCGGCCTCGTCGAGGCTGCGGATCTCGGATGCGCCGATCAGCGCCTCGGCCTGGCGGGTGGTGTGGAAGACGACCCAGGCGTCGACGACCGCCTCGAGGCGCTCGGTCGGCCCGGTCCGCCCCTCGGCCACCGCTTCCGCGACGGCAGTCCGGGTCGCGGCGAGCACGTCGGTGATCGTCCCGAGCATGACGTGCTGCAGGATGTCCTGCTTCGACGGGAAGTGGTGGTAGATGCTGGCGACCGTGACCCCCGCAGTGCGGGCGATGTCGCGCATCGAGGTCCCGTGGTAGCCCAGGGCGGTGAAGTTCTCGACGGCGGCGGCGACCAGCACGTCACGGCTGTTGCGCTGCTGTCCCTTCGGCCGGGCCACGGCACCTCCTGGTCGGTGTGGGTCGAGGGTCAGTGTGGCATCCCGGCGCGGCTCACCGGTGCGTCTGGCCGTCGTCGACCTTGACGACGGTGCCGGTCACGGCCTCCGAGGCCGGCGAGACGAGATAGAGCAGGGTGCTCTCCAGCTGCTCGGGTACGCCGATCCGGCGCCGGGGGAAGGCCTGCGAGATGTCGCCCATCCGCTGGAGCATCCCGTCCGTCATCTCGCTGCCGAACGCCCCCGGGGCGATCGCGTTGACGTTGACGCCGTACCGCGCCCACTCGACCGCGAGGGTCTCGGTCATCCGGTTCACGGCGGCCTTGGTGGTGCAGTAGAGCGCCGCCCCCTCGCCCGCGTAGTGGAAGGCGGACATCGAGGAGATGTTGACGATGCGGCCCGGTCGCTCTCCGGCAATCAGGCGGCGCGCGACCTCGGTGGCCAGCAGCCACGGGCCGCGCAGGTTGGTCGCGAGCACCGCGTCGACCAGCTCCAGCGACATCTTGTGCGCGCGCTGCGCGTCGGGCATCCCGGCGTTGTTGACCAGGATCGTGGGGGTGCCGAGCCCGGCGGCGACCGCGTCGACGGCCGCGGTGATCGCGGCGGCGTCGGTGACGTCGAGCTGCACGGCGAGCGCGCGGCCGCCCGCGCCCTCGACCTCGGCGACGAGGCCGGCGAGCCGGTCCGCACGCCGCGCCGCCACCGCGACCGCGGCTCCGGCGCGGGCGAGCGTCAAGGCGAAGTGCCGCCCCAACCCCGCGCTGGCGCCGGTGACGAGGGCGACCTGCCCGGCGAGGAGGTCGGGGCTGTCGGAAGTCGTGGGCACCGGCCTAGGATAGCAAAACCAAACGATCGCTCGTTTAATTCAGGAGTCGCCGTGCCCACCCTGCTCGTCACCCGCCCCCTCGACGGAGTCGTCCAGCTCACCCTCAACCGGCCGGAGCGCCTCAACGCCCTCGACGCCGAGCTGGTCGGCGCGCTGCACGCCGAGCTGGACCGGATCCGCACCGACCGGGCCTGCCGGGTCGTCGTGCTCACCGGCGCCGGGCGGGCCTTCTGCGCCGGACTCGACCTCCAGGGGTACGACGACGGGCGGTCCTCCGACGCCGACCCGATCTCGGTCCTGGACCGGCAGCGCGAGATCGCCGCCCTGACCGAGAAGATCCACCTGCTCCCCCAGCCCGTCGTCGCCGCCGTCAACGGGCCCGCGGCGGGTGGCGGGCTGGCACTGGTCTGCGCGGCCGACGTACGCATCGCCGCCGAGGGGGCGATCTTCAAGGTCTCCTTCATCACCGCCGGCTACTCCGCCTGCGACATCGGCGTCTCCTGGCTGCTCCCCCGCATCGTCGGCGCCGGCAACGCGCACGAGCTGATGCTGACCGGCCGACGCTTCGACGCCGAGGAGGCGCATCGGATCGGGCTGGTCGTCCGGGTCGCCGGCGCCGAGGAGCTGCTCGACGCGGCGCTCGCGACGGCCGGGCAGATCCTCGGCAACGGCCCGATTCAGGTCGAGCTCACCAAGCAGGGCATGTGGCTCGCGCTCGAGATGCCGAGCCTGCGCGCCGGGATCGAGCTGGAGAACCGGCAGCAGGTCATCACCGCGCTGACGCGGGACCAGAAGGAGGCGACGGCGGCGTTCCTGGAGAAGCGGACTCCGACGTACGAGCGACGCTGAGCGCCGCGGGGTCGAACTGGGGCGCCGGGAAGGACGCGAACACGTCTGGCACGTCGGCGGGGACCCGGTCCGTGAAGACCGGGTCCCGCTTCTCGAGAAAGGCGGCGATCCCGTCGCGGGCGTCGCGGCTCACGCCGCGCAGGTTGAGTCCGATCGTCTCAGCGGTGTGCGCGACCACCGGGTGCTCGGCCCCGAGCATCCGCCACATCATCCGGCGGGCCAGCGCGGTCGAGACCGGTGCGGTGTTTTCGGCGATCTCGCGGGCGAGGGCGTAGGCGGCGGGGAGCAGTTCGTCCTCGGCGTACACATCGCGGACCAGGCCCTTGGCCAGCGCCTCGTCGGCGTCGAACACCCGGCCGGTGTAGACCCACTCGAGGGCGGTCTGCATCGGCACCACCCGCGGGAGGAACCAGGTCGAGCAGGACTCGGGCACGAACCCGCGGCGGTTGAACACGAACCCGAAGCGGGCCCGCTCCGAGGCCAGCCGGACGTCGCAGGGCAGCGTGATGGTGGCCCCGACGCCGACCGCCGGCCCGTTGACCGCGGCGATCACCGGCTTGTCCAGGTCGAACAGCCGCAGCACCACCCGGCCGCCGCCATCGCGGCGCATCGGGAGCTCCTCACCGGGCACCTCGAACACCGTGCCCTCGGGCGCGCTCGGCGAGGTGCGCCACCGGGTGAACGCGTCGGAGGACTCGCTCAGGTCCATGCCCGCGCAGAACGCCCCGCCCTCGCCGGTCAGCACCACGACCCGCACCTCGTCGTCGGCGTCGATCGCGTCGAGGGCCTCGATCAGCTCGGCCTCCATCGTGTCGGTGAAGGCGTTGAGCCGGTCGGGTCGCGCGAAGCTCAGCGTGGCGATCCGGTCCTCGACCCGCATCGTGACGTGCTCCATGACAACTCCTCTCAATCGAACGTTCGTTTAGATGACCCGAGGATATAGCCTGCCGAGCATGAGCGAGAGCGACGTCGCATCGGCCCGTCAGCACACCCTCGGCGATCTCCCCCGCCGCACCGCCCAGCGCGTTCCCGACAAGGTCGCGCTGGTCGACGGGCGGCACCGGATGACGTACGCCGAGCTGGACGCCTGCGTCGAGCGGACGGCCGCCGCACTCGCGGCAGCCGGGCTCGCGAAGGGCGACCGGCTCGCCCTGCTCAGCCACAACTGCTGGCAGTTCGCCGTGCTGGACTTCGCGGCGGCCCGCGCCGGCGTGGTGCTGGTGCCGATCAACTTCATGCTGGGCGCCGAGGAGATCGGGTTCATCCTCGACCACAGCGGGGCGGCCGGGTTCGTGGTCGAGGACGCCCTGGTCCCGACCGCCGACGCCGCCCTCGCCGCGGCCGCCGACCCGCAGGTCCGGGTCCGCGCGTCGATCGGGCTGACGGGCACGGCGCCCCCGGCCGGCTGGGCCGACCTCGCCGGCTGGCTCGAGCACGACGGCCCGCCGGTCGTCGTACCGATGGCCGACGACGACCCGGTCCGGATGATGTTCACCTCCGGCACGGAGTCGCGGCCCAAGGGTGCGCTGCTGAGCAGCCGCTCGCTGCTGTGGCAGTACGTCTCCTGCGCGCTGGACGGATCGATGAGCGCCGACGACGTCGAGCTGCACACCCTGCCGCTCTACCACTGCGCACAGCTCGACTGCTTCCTCGGCACCGACGTCTACCTGGGCGCGACCAGCATCATCCTGCCCGGCCCCGACCCGGCGACGGTCCTGCGCGCCATCGCCGAGCACCGCGTCACGAAGTTCTTCGCGCCGCCGACGGTGTGGATCGGGCTGCTGCGGCACCCGGACTTCGACACGACCGACCTGTCCAGCCTGCGCAAGGGCTACTACGGCGCCTCCCCCATGCCGGTCGAGGTGCTGCGCGAGCTCCAACGGCGACTGCCCGACGTCGCGCTGTGGAACTTCTACGGCCAGACCGAGATGGCCCCGCTCGCCACCATCCTCGGCCCGGACGAGCAGCTTCCGTACGCCGGCTCGGCCGGGCGCCCCGCCCTCAACGTCGAGACCCGGATCGTCGACGACGAGGACCGGCCCGTCCCCGCCGGCACGGTCGGCGAGATCGTGCACCGCGGCCCCCACGCGACGCTCGGCTACTACCGGGACCCGGAGAAGACGGCCGAGGCGTTCCGCGGCGGCTGGTTCCACTCCGGCGATCTCGGCTACCTCGACGACACCGGGCACCTCTACGTCGTGGACCGCAAGAAGGACATGATCAAGACCGGTGGCGAGAACGTCGCCAGCCGCGAGGTCGAGGAGGCCATCTACACCCACCCCGACGTCGCCGAGGTCGCCGTCTTCGGCGTCAGCCACCCGCGCTGGGTCGAGGCGGTCGCCGCCGTGGTCGTGCCCCGCGCCGGCGCCGACCTCGCCGCCGAGGACGTGCTCGCCCACGCCCGCGGGAGGCTGGCCGGCTACAAGGCGCCGAAGTACGTCGTCCTCGCCGACGCGCTCCCCAAGAACCCCAGCGGCAAGATCCTCAAGCGTCAGCTCCGGGACGCGCACGCCGACCTGGGGGCGGGCGACGACGGCTGAGCCCGGCGCGCCAGGCGCCGCCGGCACACCCCCTTCGGGCATGCCTCCGTCGGAACCGGCTGGGGAGCGGCCATGATGTCGTCATCATGATGCGCATGGAGGACCTGCAATGAGCACGACGCCCGGAGCCGCGCCCCGACGCACCGCTCGCAAGGACAAGCTCGCCAACAACGTGGCGCAGTCGGTCCTGCGCGACATCAGGCGACGCGGCCTCGGGACGGGCGACCAGCTGCCCAAGGAGGCCGACATGCTGGCCGAGTACAGCGTCGGCCGGGGCACGCTTCGCGAGGCACTGCGCGTGCTGGAGACCTGCGGGCTGATCGCCCTCAAGCCGGGCCCCGGCGGCGGGCCGGTCGTGCAGAGCGTGCACGCCGAGGACTTCGGACGCGTCGCCTCGCTCTTCTTCCAGTTCGCCGAGGTGACCTACCGCGAGGTCAACGAGGCCCGGCTGATCCTGGAGCCGATGGCGGCGCGCCTCGCCGCGGAGCGGCAGAAGGGGTCCGACACGGCCCGGGAGCTCGTCGCACTCGCCGGGTCCGGCCCGGACGCGCCGGACAACGAGACGTACCTCCACATCACCGGGGACTTCCATGCCTCGGTGATCTCCCTGGGCGAGAACACCCTGGTCAGCCTGGTGTGCCAGTCCCTGGCCGAGATCTTCCGCGACCGGGTCCGGTCGGTCCTCTTCCCGAAGAACAAGCAGCACGACGTCCACACCGCCCACGTCGACATCGCGGAGGCGATCCTGGCGGGTGACGGAGCCCGTGCCGAGAGCCTCATGACCGAGCACATGAGCGACTACGTGAAGTACGTCGCCAAGCAGCACCCCGCGCTGCTCGACGAGATCGTGATCTGGCACAGCCGCGGCTGATCCTCGACTCACCGTTGGTACAGCTCGACCGAGACGACGTCCACGAGGCTCCGCAGCGACATCGCGACCAGGTCCGCGCGTGCGGGTGTCGTACCGATCATCGCCGTCACGACTCTCCGTCCGGCGCCTGAGCGGGTCATCGTCAACTCGTCCAGGGGGACGGCCCGGCGGTGGAGCATCGCGACGACCGACAGCACTGCGGCTTCGTCAGCGCCGGCCAGCACCACGGTGAGACAGAATGAACGCTCCTCCGTCATCGTCGGGACTGCGATTCCGCGCAGGACAGCGGTCGAGGATGCGTCGCACTCGGCGTCGTCCATGTCCCTTCCTGAGCTCGCCAGTGGGAGGTCATCCCATGACGTTGCCCGCCGTCCGGGCAGGATCTCTCAAGCGGGAGTAGTCGCCCAGGTCGACAGGCACGCCGGTTCTCGCGAGCTTGTATTCGACGGGGTTCTGATCGTGGTCGATCCCGGCCTCGGTGGCCGAGACGATCGCGTGGAGGAACTCACCGACCACAGGAGCGTTCTTGAACTGGTTGCCGCTCGTGCCGATCGCGACGAAGTAGCCGCCGAGGCTGGTCTTGTCATAGATCGGCACCCAGTCACTGCTGACGTCGTAGACGCCGACGACCCCCCGCGGCGCGGATGGGACCACGAGGTCGGGCAGGCGGCGGGCGGCGCGATAGGCCTGAGCCTCGTAGACCTCGTGGCTCGGAATGGTCTTGAACTCGTCCGGGTCCTCGAGCCACTGCAAGGGATCGCACGCCGGCTCCGCCCCGCCCACCAACACGTTGCCGGCAGGGGTGCGCCGGAAATAGGTACCGAGGTCCAGGTCGGCGACGAGTGGATGGTCATGGCCGTCGCCGGGGAGTTCGTGGACCTCCTGACGAAGTGGACGGGTGCGGATCCGGAACTCCTCGGTGACACCGGCCATGTCGTTGATCACCGTCGAATGCGGCCCGGCGACATTGATCAGCACGTCACACGAGTACCGTTCCGTGGGAGTCCGCACACCCACGGCACGCTGATCACGCTTCTCGATCGCCACCACCGGGCTGCCGAACTCGAACTCGGCACCGTGCCGCCGCGCAGCCACCATGAGGTTGTGGGCAGCGAACGACGGGTCGTCGACGAATCCGGAGTCGGGCGTCCAGATGCCGCCGAGCTCGCCGTCAGCGGGTGACCAGAACTCATCACTCGAGACCGGCTTCGGAGGGAAGTACCGGGCCGGGTCGAGTCCCGGGATGCGGTCTCGGATGTCACGTGCCGTCCACCGCTCGAAGGGAATGCCGACCTGCTCGAACAGACGACACGTCGTTGCCGCGTCGATCTCGGGCGTGTCCAGAACCAATCCGCCGGTCAGGTGGAACCGAGCAAGGGCGCCGTCATCGGTACCACCGAGGTGGTCCTCCCACATCGACCAAGCCTGTCTGGACTCCCAGGCAGCTGCCACCCCGGTGTGCGTCGAGTAGTTGAAGCGCACCACCGCCGACGACGCGCTCGTGGATCCCATTCCAGGGCCTTTGGCTCGATCGATGACGAGAACCTCGCGGCCGGCCTTGGCGAAGGAGTAGGCGATCGAACAGCCGATCACGCCCGCACCGATGACGACGACGTCCCGCCCCGTGCTCATGGTTGCAGCTTCTTTACGGTCACACCCATCACGCTAGACAGGCGCACCGGCGCGACGGGACCGACGACTGTTCAGACTCTTCGCCCTCTGTCACGACAGCAGCCGAGTCGGTGGCGACAGCGGGAGGAACGGTCTTCCTAGCGCAGCCCGATCAGCTGGGAGACCTTGAGACCGATGTGGAGAGCCAACCGGTCGTCTCCTTTCGACAGGTCGACGTCGGCCAGCTTCGCGATCCGCTCGAGGCGGTAATAGACACTGGCGCGATGGATACACAGCTGCGCGGCGGTCTGCTTCACATTCCCCGCATTGTCGAGGAAGGCCTCCAGGGTGCTGACCAGCGAGTCGTCGGCTGAGGCGGCGTCGTGCTCGATCAGACTCAGCACACCGGGGTGGATGCTGCGACTCAGCCTGTCCTGGGGCAGCTCGGCGAGCAGGCCGTAGACGCCGAGGCCTGAGTACCGGACGATCGGCCCGAGGATCCTCACCACTCCGGCGACCTCGGCGGCTCGCTTCGCCTCCAAGAACGATGCGCGGGCATCCAGGAGCCCGCTGCGTTCACCGCCGATTCCCACCTGCCACTCTCCGGCCGCCCGGCCGCTCTCGACACAGACCTCCCGATGGATGGTCTCCGCAACCGCGTCCACCTCTCGCCTGGCACCGGTACGGATCATCACCAAGATGCCATGGTCGGGGCGCGTCAGCTGGATGGCCGTGCGTGGAGGCAGTCGCTGGCGACCACGCAGCAAGCCGACTGTCACCGCAAGTCGGTCTCGTTCACTGAGCGGCTCGCCGTCCCGGTGCCGCACAGAGACGACGAGCACCACCACGGGACCGATCACCACGAGTTCCTCGTCAATGAGACGGTCCGAGGCCTCACCACACAGTCGGGGCTCCTGCGAGAGCAGGTCACGCACCAGCTCCCGCTCACGACCCCGACTCAACTCGCCGAGGAACTGCTCACGATGGAGAACCTGCGCGGCTGCACGGGCGGCCTGTTCGACCGCCTCGGCCTCCTGTGTGCTCACGGGACCATCCGACGCGAGGAGCCAGAGGAATCCGAGCAACGCGTCGTCATGTCGGATAGGCAGCCCGATGCGCTCGACCGACAAGCCATGGTCGGGCAGCGGCGGAACGGTGAAGAACTCCTCGGCCTCGAGCGCTCCAGCACTGCGGACATGGCGCACCAAGGCTTGAGGAACGGCGCGCCGCATCACCGATTCTGTACGTGCGTCATCGACATCGGCCCGGTGCGATGTGTAGGCCAGGAGCCTGATGTTTCGATCATCGATCGCCACCGAACGGCGCAGCCGACGGCCCAGGCTGTCGACAATCTGTTGGAGCTCGGAGTCCACCCGAGCACCGTACTCTCACAGGCGCCTCGGACCGGGCTGCTTGCCACCCCTGCCGACAACCCCGCCCGAGCCGACCGAACCGCCTGTGCCGGTTCGACAGTTGTAGAGGCAGGGGCCCGGAGGCTGCGTCAGGTGTGCCTGGCGGCCGTGCACGCCTCTCCCTACGGTCGGGACCATGCCGCACGTCCTGAACTACGATGCCTGCCGCGAACTGGTCGAAGAGTGGCTTCATCGCACTGAGTCGCCCGCCTACGGCCATGTCAGCAGGCTCGGCTCCGTCCGGGTCAGCCCGGACGGAGCGACCGTCGCGGGCATCGGGACGATCCTGACGGGCATCGCCGAGCCCGCCCGCTCGGCGCTGTGCCTCATCGACGTGTCCCGCGGCGACCTGACGTTGGTGGACCTCGAGCCGCAATCCGTCGCCTGGGCGGGTCACGTCGTGGCCGTGGGCTCCGGCACCTCGGTCGTGATCTGCGACGAGAAGGGCCGGCAAGCCCATCGAGTGCCATTGCCCGGGCGGGTCGAGAACGTCGCGGGCGCGCCCTCGGGCCGGCACGTCCTCGCCGTCGTCGCGCCCGCGCAGGACGATCACTACGACCTCGCCCCCGCCGTCGGCTGCGCCGACACCGCCCCGCTGGCCTTCCTCGGCAGCGCTCAGAGACCACGTGATCTGGTCCTCATCGACACGGTCACCGGGCGGCATCGGACGCTGGACGGCCAGGGCCGGAACATCTGGGAGGCCAGCTGGATCGACGACGACAGCGTGGTCGCGGTGATCTCCGACCGTCCCGGGGAGGGGGCGTGGTACGACGCGTACCTCGCCGTGATCGACACCGACAACGGCACCATCCAGACGAGGTACCGGCCTGTCGACCGACGGCAGCTCTCCTGCCCGGTCAGCGTCGACGGCCACCTCCTGGTCATCGAGAGCATCAGCAGTGACCGCGGAGTGGTTGCCGGCGACGTGATCCGCGTGGACCCGTCGGGGGAGAGTGTCCGACTCGACACCGAGAACGTCGACGTCTCGTGCCTGAGCAGCGCAGGCGATGCGGTGGGCTATGTAGGTTTGCGCGGACTGACCACGGTCGCGGGCACGATCGACGCCGCCACCGGCAGGTGCAGTCCCATCTGGTCCGGCTCGGAGACGCTCACGGGGTGGACACCGGAAGGCAGCGTCGACGTCGACGGTCGGATCTACGGGATCGCGGAGTCCTTCCACCGATACCCCCGGCTGGTGCGGATCCACGCCGACCGAGTGCACACCGTCCGCGACCTGAGCCATCCCGGAGCAGAGGCGCACCTCGCCGCCGGACAACGGCTGCGGAGCCTCTCCTGGCCGGCTCCGGACGGTCTGACGATCGAAGG
Organism: Nocardioides carbamazepini; assembly: GCF_024614185.1. GTDB lineage: Bacteria > Actinomycetota > Actinomycetes > Propionibacteriales > Nocardioidaceae > Nocardioides > Nocardioides carbamazepini. The sequence goes on along the minus strand of NZ_JAHTLF010000025.1, from coordinate 332,744 downwards.
GCTGCTCGTCCTCCCTGCAGGGCAGGGACCCTTCCCTCTCCTGCTCAACGTTCACGGCGGGCCGGTCTCGGCCTGGCGCAACCGCTGGGGGATGGCGCACGGAACGCGCCACCCGTACACCGGCTTGCTGGCCGAGCTCGGCGTCGCGAGCCTTCACGTGAACCCTCGCGGCAGCCTCGGCCGCGGTCAGGACTTCATCGACCGTGTGCGTGGCGACATGCTCGGGCTCGACGTCGAGGACCTCATGAGCGGCGTCGATCGCCTCATCGAGGAAGGCCTCATCGACGGCACGCGCATGGCGGTCACCGGCAACAGCTACGGCGGTCTGATGTCTGCCTGGCTGGCTGCCAGGTCCACGAGGTTCGCCGCGGCGATCCCGACCTCGCCGGTGGTCGACTGCGTCAGCCAGCACTACACATCGAACATCCCCGAGTTCGACGAGCTCTTCCTTCAGGACGCTGTCGCCCACCCCGGCGGCGAGTACTGGAGTCGTAGCCCACTGACCCACATCGACGGCGCGACGACACCGACGCTGTTGACGGCCGGGCTGCTCGACAAGACCACGCCACCGGATCAGGCCGTGATGTTCCACCAAGCACTCCGCCGGAAGGGCGTGCCCACCGAGCTCGTCCTGTATCCACGACAGGGACACGGCGTCTCCGGGTTCCCGGACTCCACGGACTTCCTGGCGCACCTCCTCAAGTGGCTGTCCCGCTATATCCGCCTGCAGCCCGCGCGTGGTCGAACACCGAGCCAGCGGCGAGAAGCCACATCCGCCGAGAACGCACTGTCGTAATCCACGACTCCGGATTGCGACAAATGCACGGCGCGAGAGCCCCACAGGGCGTGGTCTGCTGACTTCGCCGCGGGCCACGCGAACGAGGAGGCTCACTCCTGGTCCGGCCGCGGCATCAGATCCCGTTGTCGGCGGCAGGCCTCGCGAGCGGCCTGGGCCGGGCATGCGGGACGCATCATCGCCCAGCCCGATCTGCTCCCGCCGAGCGCGAGGAGCGCATCTCGAGGAGGAACAAGGTGGAACCGAGAACTCGTCGTAGGCGGCGATGCCGCCAGGTTGTTCGCGGGGCGGCATCGGTGGGTGCAGCCGCAGTCATCGTCGCCGGCCTGCCCGTCGCGGGAAGCCAGGCCGGGGAGCCACGCGCCGCGAAGCCGAAGACCGTCGTGCCCGACACTGCCGCGCTCGCGGGGGCACTCGCCGACCAACAGCTCGAGTGGTCCGCGTGCGCTTTCGACGCCAGCGCGGACTGCACGACGGTGGTGGTGCCGCGTGACTGGCATGACCCGGACAACGGCCTCACCTGGAGCATCGCGGTCTCCCAGCTCAGCACCGTCGACATCGATGACCCCGCATATCGGGGAACGATCTTCGGCAACCCCGGCGGGCCGACCGTCCCTGGACTCGACATGAGCACGGTCCTTGCCGCGCGAAGTCCCCAGTTGCGGGGAAGCCACAACTTCGTCGGCTTCGACCCTCGCGGAGTGGGCCAGAGCAGCGTCGTGCCCTGCACCTACACGTACGATCCGGCCGACGGCCCCCACGCCGCTGCCCAGGCGAGGGGCGAGACCTGCTCTCAGGACCCCGACGTACGGACCATCACCACCGAGCAGACCGCCTACGACATGGACTTCATCCGGCATCTGCTCGGGGTACCCAAGCTCGACTACATCGGCTACTCGTACGGCACCTGGCTCGGGGATTGGTACGCACGGGTGTTCGGACCCGCCCATGGCGGCAAGTTCCTGCTCGACTCCGCGATCGACGCCACCAGGTCGACCCTCGAGGACAACTGGACCGTGCTTCAGCCGATCGCGTTCCAGCGTCAGTTCGAGGCGCGCATCATCCCTTGGATCGCTCGTCACGACGACACCTACGGTCTCGGGACGGACGCCGACGCGATCCTGCAGCGCTACGAAGACGCGGTCGCCGAGATCGGGTTGATCGCGTCCGGAGTGCAGTGGACGTTGTCCAACGCCTCCGGCTTCCTGGCGTTCTATGTCAACGCCTACTACCCCCATGCGGCCGCGAGCGTGCGGTCGGTGATCGAGATGGCCGAATCGGACCACCTGGCGGGACTGCACGGGGTTGAGCGAGTTCGGGCCTCCCTGATGCACCTTGCCAGCACCACGACCGTGCCCGAGCAACGCCGCCGAAGCGTGTCCACAGCACGCCTTCTGCCGAAGAAGGTCGACGGAGGGACACCCACGGGTCCCGTCACCGAGACCAACACCCTCGTCTACGACTACATCCTGTGCAACGACGGTCAGTGGACCCAAGGTCTCCGGTACTGGCAGAACCACGAGCGAAAGATGACAGCGAAGGCCCCGTTCCTCGCCGCCATCGGCGCGCTGGGCGCGCCAGCCTGTGGGTGGTGGGAGACCGACGTGCGGAAACCAGCCGCGCCGCGGGACTATCCCGAGACCGTCGTGGTGCAGAGTGAACTCGACTCCGCCACACCCTGGGAGGGCGGGTACCGGGCTGGCACGCGGCTTCCCAACACGTCGTTGATCGCCGTGGACAACGAGGGAAGCCATGCACTCTTTCCCTACGGCGTGCCGAAGCTCGACGATGCCGTCCTCTCGTTCTTCAAGACGAGCAGGCGTCCCCGGAGGATCACCATCGTGCAAGGACGTCCGCTCCCCCACGAGGACGTCACCTACGAGCACTGGGCCCCACTCAAGCCCAATGCCAGGCACGGCAGGCCCGTCACTCCGCCACTGCCGGTGGCCTCGGACAGAAGGACGAAGCTCCCGGTGACGCCGTGGACGAACGACCGGCACCTTGCTGCCGTGGCCGAGTCCCAGGCCGACGCGTGGTTCAGCGGCACTCTCGGTCGTCATCTCAGCCCGGCCGCGTTGCGAGCGCTGGGCCTGGGGGACTGACCGGCAACCAACTCCGCTCGTCGAGAAAGAGGCCAGGGCGGCCCCGGTGGGGCCGCCCTGGCCTCTGGCGTGCACAAGGGCGTTCAGCACGCAGACCGACGTCGCGTCACCGCCGTCACCGCCGGCGCTGGATCACCGGCAGCACGACGTGCGAGGCGAGCTGTGGCTGGTGATAGATCCGCTGGACCGCCGTGTGCGGCTCGCTCTCCTGGAACGGGTTCACCGCCCCGCCATTCATGTTGCGGTCGTACTGGGTGAACCATGAGCTGCCCACCTCGACCCGGATCCTGTGACCGGGCAGGAAGCGCACGCCGACCGCATCCATCGTGAACTCGAACGTCGTCGGCTCGCCCGGCGTGAGCAAGGTCGGCTCTTCGAACGACTCACGGAAGCGGGCACGCAGCGCCCCGTGACACAGGAAGCGGGCGCTGCCGTCGGGATGGACGTCCACGAGGCGTACATGCCAGTCGGTATCAGGCGCCGACGAGCTCGCCACCAGGTGACACCTCACCCAACCGACCACGTCGAGCGGCTCGGCGAGAGGCTCGGTCGTGTAACACAGCACCCCGTCGCGAGTCGTGGACGCGCGGTCGTCGACCGGTCCCTCCTCGAGCTGCCACGTCACCCGGACCGGGTCGGTGGGATCGTAGACGTACTCATCGGCCGGCTCGGCCGATGAAGGCGGCTCCGTCGACAGCCATCCGTCTCCGTTGAGCGTGTTGGCCCGGCCGCCCGAGTGGAGGTAGTACGCAATCTCCTCCGTGTCCGGCAGCGGCCAGTCCTCTTCTGCCCACCATTCGTTCGCGCCGACGACGAACACGTGCACGGGCAACTCGTCGTCGATCGAGTTCTCGACGCCTTTCAGGTAGCGATCGAAGAACCTGATGATGTAGCCGTCCAGGTCCACCACGGCGTCCTCGCCGAAGTCGACCCCCGACAGCACGCGCGTCTGATTGATGTGGTGCGGCCACGGACCGATGACGAGCTTCTGCCCCGCCCGGATCTCCGCCGTGGCGGCGTCACGTCGCATGGCCTCGAAATTGAGCGGCGCACCCGGGAAGTTCATGTCCCACCATCCGGTGACATTCAGGGCGGCTACCTTCATCGACCGGTAGTGGTCGTACTGTCCGCGCTTCCAGAAGTCGTCGAGCGTGGGATGCTCCAGCATCTCCCGCCACCACGAGTTGTTCACCCCGGCCCGCGAGCCCAGGGAGGAGACGGGAAGCGCTTCGAAGTAGTCTCGCTGCGCACTGAACAGCTCCTTCGCGAAGCTGGTGTCGTGCCACGACCGATGGCCCATGCCGACCATCCACTCCCCCATGCACATCCTCAGGGTGCCATTGAAGATCGGCTCGTTGCGCCACAGCGAGCTCGGCGGGGATACCAGGGGGACGATGGCCTTCAGATGAGGCGGGACTCGCGATGCGGCCTGCCACTGGACCTGCCCGTTGTAGGACCCACCCAACATCCCGACATTTCCGTCGCACCAGTCCTGCTGTGCGATCCACTCGATGGTGTCGAACCCGTCGTCGTGCTCGTTGAGGTAGGGAAAGAACTCACCGTCCGAGTTGAACCGACCACGGCAATCGCTGAAGGCAACGATGTAGCCCGCCTGGGCCAGTCGCCGACATTGCGCCATGCTGGCCGTTCGCATCATTGTCTTGTCGTAGGGAGTGCGGGTGAGAATCACCGGCAGCGGGTCCTTGATGTCCGGGCGGACCAGATCGAGGGCAAGCTCGACTCCATCACGCATGGGCACCCGGTAGTTCTGCTCGACGATGGGCTCGCCGGCAGGGCCCGAGTCCCTGCGCGACGCAGGTCGCCTGCCCACGGGGAATTCCGCTGCCGAGCCGGTCACGAACAGCTCCGAAGGACGTGAGGTGACGTCGATGTGCGCATAGCGAAGAGGTTCCTTCCAGCCATATTCCCAAGAGCGAGATGGAGCGGGGACGGGTACCGCGTCACCGGCCGCCCAGCCATGCCGGCTCGCCGGTCGGCACAGCGGCCAACAGGCTCCGCGTGTGGTCGTGCTGCGCGTTGTCCAGCACCTCGGCCGTGGTCCCCGCCTCGACCACCTTGCCGCGATAGAGAACCACCAGGTCGTCGGTCACCTTGCGGGCGACGGCGAGGTCGTGCGTGATGAACAGCAGCGTCACGCCTCGTGCCTGCACGGCTTCGAGCACGTCCAGCACTTGAGCCCGCACGGATACATCGAGCGCGGACAGCGCCTCGTCGCAGATCAACAGACGCGGCTTCATCGCCAGGGAACGTGCGATCGCCACCCGCTGCCGCTGGCCTCCGGACAGCGCGACCGGCCGACGCCCTGCGAACGTGGCCGGCAGGCCGACCTGATCGAGGAGCTCGAGGACCTCCTGTTCCTCCTCCTCGCGACTCAGCTCATCTGTCTCACGGTGTCTGATCGCCTCCGTCAGGATGAAGGAGATCGAGTGAGCCGGGTTCAGCGTCGAGTAGGGGTCCTGGAACACGCATTGCACGGCTCCCCGAGCCTGTCGCAGCTCAGCCTTGGCCAGCGAGCCGTAGCGGCCGAGCTCCAGGCCATCGAGGCGGATGGAACCCGATGTGGGGGTCTCCAGCCCGAGGATGCAGCGAGCCAGTGTCGACTTCCCGGAGCCGGACTCTCCGACCAGTCCCAGACTGCGCCCTTCGGTGACCGTGATGCTCACGTCCGCCAGCGCCGAGGCACCCTGGGCAGCGGCTCTGCGCAGGCGCCGCGGCCGAGGGAAGTCCTTGCTCAGGTTCCTGACTTCGAGCAGCGGTGGCGCGTCGACGGACCGAGCGGCCGGCTCGCGACGTGCGTCGCTGAACGAAAGGTCCGCTGCCAGGAGCCTCGTGGTGTACGGATCGCGGGCCGAGGACCGCAGGGTGGCCGGATCGGCCACCTCGACGATCCTTCCTGCCTTCATCACCATGATCCGCTCACAGAGCGAGAACGCGACCGCGAGATCGTGCGTGATCAGCAGCAACCCCATCTCGCGCTCGCGCTGGACGCGGCGCAGCAGCCGCAGCACCTCGCGTTGGGTCGTGGTGTCCAGGGCCGCCGTCGGCTCGTCGGCGATCAGGAGCTCGGGGTCCTTGGCGAGCGCGGTCGCGAGGGCGATGCGCTGACGCATTCCGCCGGAGAGCTCGAACGGGTACTTGTCGGGCACCGCCGGGTCGACGACGCCCACCTCCTCGAGGCGGCGGGCGATGTCGGCGTCCAGGGCCGACCGATCCAGGCTCGCCCCCTCCGTCGTCGAGCGCAGGGTCTCCGCAAGGTGCGTCCCCGCCGTCGTGAGCGGGTTCAGCATGGTGAAGGGGTCCTGCATCAGCAGCCCCAGATGCTGGCCCCGCAAACTCATCATCTGTCGCTCGCCGTGTGCCGACACCTCGTTGCCATCGAAGCGAACGCGCCCACGCGCAGCGAGGCCACGCGGCAGGAGTGCCATGAGCGCGCGAGCGGTCAAGGACTTTCCACTGCCGGACTCCCCGACGAGCGCGACGCTCTCGCCCCGCTCGACATGGAATCCGATGCCGTCGACGAGGAGCCGACCGGAACCGACGTGGGTGACGGTCAGTCCTTCGACATCAAGGAGTCGGTCCGCGCGCTGCCTCGGGTCCACGTCGGGCATGCTCTGTGCACTCTCAATCATTGGAGGTTCGCGCCTTCTCGAATCGCTCGTAGAGCCAGTCCCCGAGCACGGTCACCGCGGTCGCTGTGACCATCAGCATCAGCGCCGGTGCCAGCACCGCCCACGGGTTCAGCTCGAGGAGACCGCGATTCTCCGCGAGCATGCGACCCCAGTCGGGTGACCCCGGCGGCACACCGAGGCCGAGGAACGACAACGCGGACAACGCGACCAACGCGCCGACGAACTCCAGCAGGAAGCTCGTGACCACCGTGGGGAGGACATTGGGTGCCACATGGACGAAGATCAGCCGACGATTGCTGACTCCCACGGTCCGCGCCGCTTCGACGTACGGCAGGCCGCGTTGGGCGAGCACGGCCGCCCGCAGGATCCGCGTCGTTCCGGGCGTCGCCAGGAGGACGAGCACACCGACCGCAGCCCAGTAGCCGCCGCTGAACAGACCGATCAAGACGATGATGACCAGGAGAGCCGGCATGGCATAGACGAGGTCGACGATGCGCATGATCACGGCCTCGAGCCGTCCGCCGTGGAAGCCGGCCAGCAGGCCCAGCAGCAATCCGATGATCGTGACGCCGATCGCTGCGACGATCGGGCCGACCACGGCACTGCGCGTGCCCGTCAGGATCCGCGAGAAGATGTCTCTACCGAGATCATCGGTGCCCAGCCAGTGTTCGGACGAGGGCCCCGCAGCGGGTGACAGCAGGTTCTGGTGGTCGGGGTCTTGCGGCGCCAGCCAACCACCGAGCACCGCAAGGACCACGACGACGCCGGTCACCGCCACGCACACGGGCACCAAAACACCCCATCGGGCGCTCCGCGACCCGACGGCGGAGGCGTCATGCTCCGGAGCCTCGGGGGGCATCATCCGAGCACGCCCTTGCGAACACGCGGGTCCAACGCAAGATGGCCGAGGTCCGCCAGGAGGTTGGCCGACAGCATGAACAGCGCGATCACCAACGCCAGCATCTGCACGACGAGCACATCCTTGGTCGATACGGACTCGATCATCAGCGTGCCTATCCCCGGAACAGCGAAAACCTGCTCGACCAACACGGTTCCCGTGAGGAAGTAGCCCACGACCAACCCGGCCGTGGTGACGACGGGCAGCGAACTGTTCCGCAAGGCGTACCGTCCGAGCACCACGCGACGTGGCAGACCCCGAGCGCGAGCGAAGGTCGTGAAGTCCTGGTGGTAGACCTTCAAGGCGGAAGCCCTGGTCTGCCGCGCCAAGATCGCCATCGGTGCCAGCGCCAAGGCGACCGCGGGAAGCGTGAGATGCCAGGCACGATCCACGAGACCGCCCCCCGTGCCGTAGTTGGGGAACCAGTCGAGTGCCACTCCGAAGGCGTACAGCAACAGGAAGCCCACGACGAACGACGGAGCACTGACGCAGATGGTTGTCGCCACGGTGATCGCCCGATCGGTCAGGGTTCCCGACCGGATTCCCGCAACCAAGCCGGCGGGGATGCCGACGACCCCAGCGATCAGAGCAGCATAGGCCGCAAGGAACAACGTGACGGGCATCCGCTCGGACAGCATCGTCGAGATGTCCTGGCCGGACCGGACCGACTCGCCCAGGTCCAGCCGGACCGCGCTCGACAACCAGTGGACGTACTGCGATCCCACCGATTCGTCGAGGTGATAGCGCTCCCTGATCGCCGCCAGGGTCTCCGGCGAGCTCGGCCGCGTCCCCAACAGCACCTGCTCCGCGCTGCCTGGTGTCACATAGAGGATGCCGAACACCAGGATGGAGACGATCAGCAGGGTCAACGCGATCCCGGCGAGCCGGCCGCCCAGCCAGAGGGCGAGCCTCACTTCCTCACCTGGACACGATTGGCCCATTCGTCGAGCAGCGGCGTCCAATAGCTGAAGTCCCCCGCATACCGGAGGTCCTTGCCCAGCGCGAGCGTGGAGTCGAGGAAGAAGAGCGGCACATAGGGCACCTCTTCCGCTGCGATCTTCGCGATCTGATGCATCGCGTCGACCCGGGTGCCCGTGTCCGCGCTTCTCTCCTGCGCCAGCAGGTCCTCGAGCTCGGGGGAGGTGAAGTTCGCGACATTGAACGCATTGGGGACCGCGTTCTCCTTGCCGAGCAGGAGGCGTGCGACTCCAGGATCGGGATAGTCGGCCGCGACGGCGAGGATCTGCGCACCGAGGTCCTGGTGTGCGTAGATGTAGCCGATCCACTCGCTGGCGGGGACCTCCTTCGGAGTGAGCGTGATGCCCACCTCCTTGAGACTCGCGGCCATGACCTGCAGCGGCTTGCCGACACTCGCCCGCCCCGAGGGATACGTCACGGTGAACGAGATTCCGTCCGGGTGCGCCGACTGGGCCAGCTCCGCCCGTGCCTTGTCCAGGTCGTACTCGTAGGCCCTCACGCCGTCGAACGTCGTCTCGAAGTCCTCCACGTCAGGTCCGAGGAAGCTCCACAGGGACGGATCGATGATCGACTGCGAGACCCTGCCGTGCCCGCCGAACACCGTCGCGACGATCGACTCACGGTCGATCGCATGAGCCACGGCACGTCTGAGGTGCACGTCGTTCCACGGTGGGGCGGTGGTGTCCATCGACAGAACCGTCGAGATGGGGGCGTCCACGTAGTGAACCGAGGTGTCGCTGAGCGTGTCCCAGTTGCGGGAGGAGGTCAGAGGAACGTTGAACGTGCCATCGACCTCGCCGCCGTCGACGGCCAGGTGGAGCGTATCCGCGTCCGGGATGACGTCGAATCTGATCGCCTCCCAGGTCGGGGGCTCGCCCCAGTACTCGTCATTGCGCGTCACTTCAACGCCGTCAGCAGAGAACGTGGTTGCCTGGTAGGGCCCGGTCCCCATGGTGAGCGTCTTGCTGTCGCCGAGATCCTCGGCGTGCTCCTCGGCGAAGCTCTTCTTGACGGTGTGCGAGAAGAGAGCAACCAGGTACTTGAACTCCGGCACCGCCGTCTTCAGTGTGAACGTCACTTCCAGCTCGCCCGTCGCGGTGACCGATGCGATGTCCTTCACATAGGTCCCATACTCAGACGCCACAGCAGGGTCGCGATGGCGCTCGATCGAGAAGACGACGTCCTCGGCGGTGAGGGGCGAGCCGTCCCAGAAGGTCACGTCGTCACGGAGCGTGTAGACGTAGGTCACCGCGTCGGTCTGGCGCCAGGACGATGCGAGCTTGGGTTCGAGTTGTCCTTGGGGGTCGACGACGACCAGCGGCTCCAGCAGTTCGTTGATCACGTTCACCGAGGTGCCGTCGAACGCGTGAGCGGTGTCGAGACTGCGGGGTGCGCTCGATATCGCCCACCTGAGGGTGGAGTCTCGGGAGGACGCGCCACCCTCCGAGCCACACGCGGTGAGGCCGAGTCCGACGCCGAGAACGAGCACCATCAGGATGCGGCGGTACATCTCATCCCTCCTCAGGAGAGCTCTGAGCGGGCATATGACGCTCGAACCAGTCGACGACTCGAGTGCCGAAATCGATGACGGCAGGAAATGTCCTGATCCCGTGGCCTTCTCCTGGGTACGAGACACAGACTGAGGTCACACCGGCGCTCAGCAGGGCGTTGTGGAACTCCGTCGCCTGCGTCGGTGGCGTGCATCGGTCTTCGAGCCCGGTGATCTGAAGAACCGGAGCCCGGACTCCGTCGGCGAACATCACCGGGCTCCGGTCGTGGTAGAGGCCACCGGCCGCGTGCGGGTCGGCGTTGAGGAAGATCTGGTCGAAGTACGGGATGTTGGATGTGTGGTGCTGGGAGTACCAGTTGGTGACCGGCGCGACGGGCACCGCTGCCGCGAACCGCTCCGGGGCCTGCGTGACGAGCCACGAGGACATGAAGCCGCCGTAGCTGCCGCCGAAGACACCGACGCGCTCGGGATCGACCAGCCCACGATCGACCAGGTGGTCGATCCCACTGAGGAAGTCGTGGGTATCCGCCCCGCCCATGTCCCCGAAGACCGCTTCGGCGAACTCCTGGCCACGACCACCACTTCCCCGCGGGTTCGGATGAAGCACCGCGTACCCACGGCTCACGAGGAGCGGCGTGAGTGCACCGCCGATGGCCCAGCTGTTGCGGTAGGCCCACACGGGGCCGCCATGGATGTTCACCAGGAGCGGGTGGGGACCTGGACCGTCGGGCGTGCAGAGGATGCCCTGGATCTCCCAACCGTCGCCGGCCAGCCAGGTGACGGGCTCGGCGGACCCAGCGACCTCGACGCGGCGATCGGCTCCACGATGGCGCAGACTCGCGACGACCTGCGTCTTCCCGTCACGCAGCCACGCCAGCTCGGGATAGACGTCGTAGCCGTGGTGGACGACAGCCGCCGACCCGTCTTCGCGGAAGGACGCCGACGGGTATCTCGAGCCGATGGTCGTGTCGCTCGACCATAGTTCGGCCGTCCGTCCGCTTGCGGTGTCATGCACTCCGACGACCGAGTCCAAGCCCCGCACGCCCACGAAGGCGAGGCGGACGTCGTCGAGCCACTGCAGGTGGGTGACATCCACGCCGAGCGTGTCCACCGAGGAGGGGCCGTCCTCGCCGAGGAGCACGACGTCGCCGGCGACCACCCACCGGTCGGAGCAGACAGCGCGGACCACGCCGACCCGGTCGCCCGATGGGCTCGCAGCGGGCCATCCCAGCTGACGGTCGGTGCTGTAGAGCTTCTCCAGATGGCCGGTGGACAGGTCGAGGCGCTGGAGTTCAGCCGTGTACCAGGCACCTTCGTCGGGGGTAGGGCTCGCGACGACGAGAAGGGCGTCCGGACCGCACCAGACTGCCTCCCACACGTTGAGGCGCTCCGGCGATACCCGCTCGACACTGGCCTGCTCGATGTCGTAGACCCAGGCGCTACGCCACTGGTCGTCGGCTGCCCCCGCATCGACGTGCGGCAGCCAGTCCGCATCCGCCTCCGGAGCTGCCGCGCCCTGGGCGATGCCACCCGAGCCCTCGCCTCCGGACTTGTCGGCGCCCAGGCCGGCTACGCCGAGCAGGATCCGATCACCACCCGGAGACCAGTGCAGGTACTCCACCGTGCCGTCGACAGGCGGCGTCTGCCACAGCTTCCCGCTCGTCACATCGAGGAGCTCCAACTGCTGCACGGCCGCGACGGCTCGGTCCGAGGTGAAGGCGATCACTCGCCCGTCCGGGGAGAACCGGGGGTGTCTCTCGTCGGCGTCGTTGTCGGTGAGCAACCGCGCTCCATCGGGGTCTGCGACGCACAGCCGGGTCCGCGTCCGCCCCTCGAGCGCCGTGAGCACCTCCCCGGCGAAGGCGATCGCCTCCCCGTCCGGGGATGCCGACGGAGAGTCGGCATTGCTGATCTCACCGAATGCCGGAGCATGCACCGACGCGAAGAAGTGCTCGACTCGGGCGAAGTCCTCGGTGCCGCGAATGTCCTGGGCGGTCGGATCTGGAAGCGACATCCAGGTTCCTTTCACTAGTTCGTGCAGGGTGACCCACGCAACAAACTCTCCAAGGCGGCACCGGCCGATACAACTGACAGCCGTCGAGGGCAGTGATCCGGTGCAACGACAGATGTCGGAGACATCAACGGCGGGCAGGCGCGTTGAATCCGCCGCCCGGGCGGGCCCGTCGATGGGCTCGCCAGCCGGCAGCGGATGGATGCGGTGATGTGCGGCCGAGCCGTCCGGGACCGGCAGCCGGTCCCGGACGGCGGCCGGCTCAGGCGTCCGCGCAGGCGAACGAAGCGGCGAGGTCCGGGTCTCCGCCCCGGTAGACCTGCACCTGCGGATAGGGGCACAGCCCGCGGTCCCGGGTCCCTCCGTCCGGTGCCGGCCCGCTGGCCGGCAGTGTCTCGGGCGCCTCGCCGTCCTCGACCCAGCGCACCAGCGCCTCGAACGGGTCCACGGGCTGCGGACCCGCACCGCCACGGCAGTGGTCGACCCCCGGGGCGAGGAAGAGCCGGAGGAAGTCGTCCGTGGCGGCACCGGACAGCGTGCGCACCTCCTCGTAGTAGTGGATCGACTGGTCGGCGGGGAACAGTCCGTCGGCCAGGCCGTGCCACATCAGCACCTTGCCGCCCGTCTCGGCGAAGGTGTCGAGCGCGGGGTCGGCGGTGGCGAGCAGCTCCAGACGTCCCTGCAGGCGCGCCCGAACGGTCGTCACCAGGTCCCGCGTCGAGACCTGGCGCCAGTCGTAGGAGAGGTCCGCGAACGCGAAGTTCTGCAGGGCGAAGCTCGGCGGGACGCGCACGACTCCGCCGGTCAGGTCGACGCCGGGCGTGTGGCCGTACCAGACGGCTCGCCCGTCCGGCTCGTGCGGCCCCCGGAAGATCTCCACCGCGGCGGCCACGTCGGCCTTCTTCACCTTCCCGCACGGGAGCTTGGCGCCGACCACGGAGTCGAGCGCGGCACGGTAGTCGCACCGCTCGGGCCGGCTGATCAGACCGTCGCCGAGTCCGTCGCCGCCGTCGCACGCGGCGAGCACGGCGTCCCGCATCGCGGCGAGCTTGCAGGCCGGGAGGAGCCCGCCCAGCCGCTCGTTCTGCACGACGGCGGGCCAGGACATCGTCATGTTGAGCCGGTCCGCGCCGTAGAGCGCAGGCGCGGCGGCCAGCACACCGTCGAAGAGGTCGGGGAAGCGCTGAGCCATGGCCATGCCCTGCCGCCCGCCGTTGGAGCAGCCGTTCCAGTAGGAGTACGCCGCCGGCTCGCCGTAGTACCTCGCGACGGCCGCCTGCGCCAGTACGGTCGCGTCGCGGACCCCGCGATAGGTCCAGTTCTCGAAGAGCTGCCAGTCGAAGTCCTCCTCGGGTGTCAGGAAGATGTTCGGCTGACGCGCGTCGGGCACGCCGGAGTCGCTCGCGACGACGGCGTAGCCGTCCGCCAGCGCGGGCGCCATGGCACCCGGGCCGTTCGTGGCGCGGGTCCCACCGCCGCCGACGGCCTGGAGGCGGCCGTTCCAGGCGTCGGGCAGCCAGAGCCACACGTGGGCCTGGTCGGGGCCGAACCCGCCCTCGACGCCGTGGGTGAGAGTGAGCTGCACCTCGCAGAAGGGCAGGTCCGGAGCTGCCGAGTCCAGGGGTGGCGTCAGCCGCGTCGCACCGCTGCTGTTGGCGACGGCGTCGACTCCGGTGACCTCCGCACCGACCACCTCGAGGCCGGAGAGCCGGGCGGCCGCGCAGGGCTCCGCGGCCGGGGGCTCGGCCGGGGGCTCGGCGCCGGCCAGCAGTGGCACGGCCGCGAGGCCGGTGGCCGCCAGGACGAGAGCGATCGGCCCGAGGGCGAGCCGTGCGGTTCTATTCATAGGGATGGTTACTACCATAATTCTAGATCTGGGGTAACCTCCGTCACAGATCAGGGGCGCCGGCCCGCACCTTGTGACACCACTCACCGCAATGCTAATATTCATGAGCATTGATTAGGGAGAGGACCCACCTTGCGCGCCACACCCCCAGCCGAGCTCGACGTCCTGGTCGTCGGCGCCGGCTTCTCCGGCCTCTACAGCCTCCACCGCCTGCGCACCCTCGGGCGCACGGTGCACGTCATCGAGGCCGACGACGACCTCGGCGGCGTCTGGTACCGCAACCGCTACCCGGGCGCCCGCTGCGACATCGAGAGCGTCGACTACTGCTACTCGTTCGACGACCGCATCGTCCAGGAGTGGACCTGGACCGAGCGCTACCCGGCCCAGCCGGAGATCCTGCGCTACATCAACTTCGTCGCCGACCGGCTCGACCTGCGCCCCGGCATCACCTTCGACACCCGGGTGACCGAGCTGCACTGGGACCAGGACGCCGCCCACTGGCGCGTGGCCACCGACCGCGGTGACACCCTGGTCGCCCGCCACGTGATCATGGCCAGCGGCCAGCTGTCCAAGCCGCAGCTGCCGGCCATCGAGGGCATCGCCGGCTTCGCGGGCGTCCTCGCCCACACCGGCGACTGGCCCCGCAGCGGCGTGGAGCTCAGCGGGAAGCGGGTCGGGGTCATCGGGACCGGCTCGTCCGGCGTCCAGACGGTCCCCCAGATCGCCCGGCAGGCCGCCCACCTCTCGGTGTTCCAGCGCACCGCCCACTACGCCATCCCCGCGCGCAACCACGGCCTCGACCCGGCCTACGTCGCCGACCTGAAGTCGCGCTTCCAGGAGTACCGCGAGATCGCGCGCCACCATCCCGGAGGAACCCACCGCCGCATCGGCACGGAGTCGGCGCACGACGTCGACCCGGCCGCGCTCGAGGAGACCTTCCGCGGCCACTGGGACAAGGGCGGTCCCGACATCCTCGCGGCGTACCGGGACTTCCGGACCGACGAGCGGGCCGCGGAGAAGGCGGGCGACTTCGTCAAGGAGCGCATCCGCGAGATCGTGCACGACCCGGAGACGGCCGAGAGGCTGTGCCCGAAGGGCTATCCCTTCGGCTCGAAGCGGCTGGTCCTGGAGATCGACTACTACACGACCTTCAACCGGGAGAACGTCTCGCTGGTCGACGTCGCCGCCGATCCGATCGTCCGGGTCGAGGGCGACGAGGTCGTCCTCGCCAGCGGCGTGCGGCACGAGCTCGACGTCCTCGTCCTCGCCACCGGCTTCGACGCGCTCACCGGGCCGCTGTTCGCGATCGACATCCGTGGCATCGGCGGCGCCACCCTCCCCGAGGCCTGGGCCGACGGCCCGCGGACCTTCCTCGGCATCGGCACCCACGGCTTCCCGAACCTCTACGTGGTCGCCGGTGCCGGCAGCCCCTCGGTGATCAGCAACGTGCTGATCTCCATCGAGCAGCACGTCGAGTGGATCACCGACTTCATCCAGTACCAGTACAAGAACGGCATCACGACCGCCGAGGTGAGCGTCGAGGCGCAGGACCGCTGGACGCAGGAGGTGTACGACGTCGCGGCGCCCACGCTCTTCATGAAGGGCAACTCGTGGTACCTCGGCGCCAACGTCCCGGGCAAGCCCCGGGTGTTCGCGCTCTACCTCGGCGGCGTCGGGCACTACCGCGACATCTGCGACCAGGTCGCCGCCGACGACTACACCGGGTTCACCCTCAGCTGACCGAAGGACGACGACGATGACGACGACCCACGGGCCCCTCCACGGAGTACGGGTGATCGAGGCCGGCTCCATGTACGCCGCCCCGACCGCCGGCCGGATGCTGCGCGACTTCGGTGCCGAGGTGATCAAGATCGAGGACCCGACGCACGGCGACTTCGCCCGCCAGTGGCAACCGGCCCACGACGGCACCGCGATCGGCTTCGCGCGTCTCAACAGCGGCAAGCGATCGGTCGGGATCGACATGCGCCGCCCGGAGGGTCGCGACCTGCTCCAGCGCCTCGTGGCCGAGGCGGACGTGCTGATCGAGAACTTCCGGCCGGGCCGGATGGAGGCATGGGGCCTGTCGTACGACGCCCTGCACGCCGTCAACCCGGGCCTCGTCATGACCCGGGTCAGCGGGTTCGGCCAGACCGGGCCGTACCGCGAGCGCCCGGGCTTCGGCACGGTCGCGGAGACCGCGAGCGGCTACGCCTTCCTCAACGGCTGGCCGCACACGCCGCCGACCGCGCCCCCGTTCGGCTTCGCCGACTCCATCGCCGGCATCTCCGCGGCCTACGGGACCGCGATGGCGCTCTTCGACCGGGGCCGCACCGGCGAGGGCAGCGAGGTCGACGTCGCGCTCTACGAGCCACTGATGTTCATCCTCGGCGACGCCGTCCTCAACTACACGGCGTCGGGCGAGATCATGCAGCGCCACGGGAACGCGTCCGGCGCCGCGTCACCGCGCGGGATCTACCAGGCCGGCGACGGCGGCTGGCTCTCGATCGCCGGCTCGAACCAGGCGATCGCGATGCGGCTGTTCGAGGCCATGGACCGCATCGACCTGCAGACGGACGAGCGCTACGCCACCAACGTCGCCCGGATGGCCAACAACGAGTCGCTGCAGCAGATCGTCGTCGAGTGGGTCGGGCAGCGCCCCCGCGACGAGGTGCTCGCCATCCTCGACAAGTACGAGGTGGTGGCCGCCGCCGTCAACGACTCCAGCGACATCGTCGCCGATCCGCACTTCGCCCAGCGCACCCTCACCGCTCTCACCGGCAGCCCCCTCGGTCCGGACGCGCTGGTCCCCGGCCCGATCCTCCACCTGCGCTCCTACGACGGGCCGTCCTACGACGGCGTCCCGGCCGTCGGCGAGCACACCACCCAGGTGCTGACCGATCTCGGTCTGTCGGCCGACGAGCTGGCGGAGCTCCGCGTCGCCGGGGTGGTCGGTGGCTGACCTGGAGCCGGGCCTCGCGGCACTCCGGGACGCCGCGGCGGGCAACGTGCCCATGGTCGACCTCACCCCCGCCGAGGCCCGCCAGCGTGTCGTCGCGGGCAACCGGCTGTGTGTCGACGGACCGGCAGGTCCGGTGACCGACCTGCCCCCGGGCGACGGTCGCCCGGTCCCGGTCCGCATCTACGAGCCGCCCGGCACGCCGTCCGGGACCCTCGTCTACGCGCACGGCGGCGGCTGGGTGACCGGCGACCTCGACTACGCCGACGAGCTGTGCCGCTTCGTGGCCCGCGACGCGGGCGTGCGGGTGGTGAGCGTGGACTACCGCCTCGCGCCCGAGCACCCGTTCCCTGCCGCCCTGGACGACCTCGCCGCCGCATGGACGTGGGCGGCGTCGGCGTACGACGGCCCGCTCGGCCTGGGCGGGGACAGCGCGGGCGGCAACCTGGCCGCGGCGCTCGCCCTGCGCGCGACGAGCGCCCCCTCCTTCCTCCTCCTCGTCTACCCCGTCCTCGACCTGCCCGACAGCACGCCGTCGTACCGCACGCGGGCCACCGCGTTCCCCATCGGCGCGGCCGACATGCGCTGGTTCTTCACCCACTACGTCTCCGGGCATGCGCGGCCGGAGCCGACACCGGACCTCGCGCCGCTCCGCGCCGAGCACGTCGGCGACCTGCCGCCGACCCACCTCGTCCTCGCCGGTCACGACCCGCTCCACGACGAGGGTGCCTCCTTCGCCGCCGCACTCGACGGCGCCGGCGTCCAGGTGACGGTGGACCGGCACGCCGACCTGTGCCACGGCTTCCTGCGTTTCACGGCTGCGTCGGCAGGCGCGCGGGCGGCGCGCTCCGAGATCGTCGCGGCCGTGCGGCGGCTCGCCGTCGCGGCAGCGGTTCCGCGACGAGGCTCCCAATCCCTGACTATGATTCAGCCCTACCCGCCGAGCTCCGGCACGCCGGCCACGGCGACCACAGAGGTGAACCCATGACCACGGCTCCGATGCGTCCCCAGAAGACGGCGATGCTGCTCGCGCAGCGCATCGTCGGCGACATCAACCGGCGGGGCAACACCGTCGGCGACCGCCTGCCGCCCGAGCGGATCATGCTCGAGGAGTACGAGGTCGGGCGCGGGACGCTGCGGGAGTCGCTGCGCTTCCTCGAGCTCCAGGGGGTCATCTCGCTCAAGCCGGGCCCCGGCGGGGGTCCCGTCGTGCAGCACCCGGACTCCACCAGCCTGGCCACCTCGCTGACCCTGCTGCTGCAGTTCGCCAACGCGCCGTTCCGCACCATCGCCGAGGCACGGGGCGGCCTCGAGCCGATGATGGCCCAGCTCGCGGCCGAGCGGATGTCGGAGGAGCAGCTCGCCGGCCTGAAGCTCAGTGTGGACACGATGCACGCACACCTCGACGACCAGTCGGTGTTCCTGGAGGAGAACAAGCGCTTCCACGACGTCATCGCGCACGGCTCGGGCAACGCGATGTTCGGCTACCTGGTCGACGCGCTGCTGGGCATCCTCGACGGCTCCGCCATCGGCATCGACTACCCCGAGGTACGCCGGGCAGCGGTCCACAAGGCCCACCTGAGCATCTACGAGGCCATCGCCGAGCGGGATCCGGCCCGGTCCGCGGAGGCGATGGCCGACCACGTCCAGCAGTACCTGAAGTACGCCGAGCGGAAGTTCCCCGACGTGCTCGCCGCCCCCATCGTGTGGGGCAACGGCGCCTGAGGACCTCCGCGCACGTGTCCTCAGGCCCAGGGCGAGTCGAGCCCCAGCACCCGGGCGAGCGTGCCGCCGAGGACCTTCTTCGTCTCGTCGTCGCTCAGCCCGAGCCCGTCGATCGCGCGGATCTCCTCCGCCGGACTGGTCATCGGCCAGTCGGAGCCGAAGACGATGCGCTCGGCGCCGTGCTTGCGGATCAGGTCGCGGACCCGCTCGGGACGCAGCGTGGCGAGGCTGGGCGGCCAGCTGGTCTCGAGCACGACGTCGGCGCCGGCGAGCATCTCCTCGGCGTCGTCGAGGATCTTGTAGCCACCGAAGTGGCAGGCCATCAGCCGTAGTCCGGGGAACCGGGCCGCGATGTCGCGGATCATCGCGGGGCTGGACAGCCGGTTGGCCTCGGGCGAGCCGCCCTCGCCGACGTGGGTGATGACGGCGAACTCCTCCCCCATCGCCTCGAAGATCTCCCAGAGCCGTCGGTCGTCGAGGGCGAACCCCTGGAACAGCGGGTGGATCTTCACGGCGCGGATGCCGTGGCGCCTCAGGCTGGCGAGGTTCTCCTCGACCGACAGGCCGACGTGGACGGTCCCGAAGCCGAAGCGGGCGTCGGACGTCAGGCCGGCGACGAACCGGTTCACGGAGTCGACGTGCCGGGCCTCGTTGGCGATGCCCAGGCAGCAGCTGATCTCCACTCCGCTGGCGGCCATGTCGGCCGTCAGTCCGCCGACCGTGCCGTCGCCCCGGGCGCGCAGATCAGGCAGGCGGTTGGCCGACAGGGCGATCTCGGCGATCCGGTCGGGCCAGACGTGGGCGTGGGCGTCGATGATCACGCGGGATGCCTTTCGAGGAGGACGTGCGGGAGCTCAGAACGTGTTCTCAGAGCTTGCCGGACTCGCCACCGTCGACCACGAAGGTCGCTCCGGTGGTGAACGACGACAGCGGGGAGACGAGCAGGCAGGCCAGCGGCACCAGCTCGGAGGGGTCCGCCATCCGGCCGGCGGGGATCTTCGCGATCCGCTTGGCGTGCAGCTCCGGCGACTCGGTCACCGCCTTCTGCGCGTCGGTGACGAACGCTCCGGGGGCGATGCAGTTGACCTGCACGTTCTTGGCCGCCCACTCGGCGGCGAGCGCCTCGGTGAAGCGGACCACGGCCCCCTTGGAGGTGGAGTACGGCACGAGGTAGGGCTTGCCCCGCAGTCCGGTCGTGGAGGCGATGTTGACGATGCGGCCGCCGCCCTGCTCGATCATGTGGACTCCGGCCGCCTGCGCGAGGAGCATCGGCGCGACCACGTTGACGGCGAGCGCGTCCGTCCAGACCGCGGGGTCCTGCGTGGCGAACTTGCCGGCCGGGGCGATCCCGGCGTTGTTGACGAGGCCGTCGACCCGGCCGTGCCGCCCGATCACCTCGGGCACGATCGCCCGCACCGAGGACTCGTCACGCATGTCGGCCGCGATGGTCGAGATCCGGCCCTCCCCCTGCGCGGCGACCTCCGCGAGGCTGTCCTCGGAGCGCGCCGTGGCGACGACGTACGCTCCTTCCCTCGCCAGGGCGATCGCCATCGCCGCGCCGAGACCGCGGCTCGCGCCGGTGACGAGGACGACCGTGCCGGTGAGCCGGAGATCCATCAGCGGGCACCCTTCGCCAGGCGCCGGGCCAGCGAGTCGAGCAGCACCTCGGTCGCGCCCTCGTAGACGCGCAGCGGCCGCGCGTTGCGGTAGAGCCGTTCGATCTTCGAACCACGGACCAGGCCGAAGCGACCCATCGTCTGCACCGAACGGTCGACGACGGCCGCGGCCGCCTCGGTGGCATGCACCTTGGCCATCGACGAGTAGTCGAGGTGGCCCAGCGGATCGCTCTTGGCCAGGGCCGCCGCCCGGTAGACGAAGGCGCGCGCGGCCTCGACGTCGGTCCAGGACTGGGCGAGCTTCTGCGCGACGGCACCGAGCTCGATGAGCGGCTTGCCGAACTGCTCACGGGCCAGCGCGTGCGCCTTCGCCTCGTCGAGAGCCGCCTGGGCCAGGCCCACGCCGGACGCGGCCACGGTGACGCGGAAGACGGCGAGGGTCTGGAGCATCAGGGAGAACGCCTTGCCAGGCACGCCCAGGCGGTTGCCGGACGGCACCCGGACGTCGGTGAAGGTGAGCTCGCCGAGGATGTGGGGCGAGATGAGGTCCGCGCCGCGCTCGATGCTCAGGCCGGCGCTGCCGGCGGGCACGAGCACCATCGACCAGCCCTCGCCCTCGCGCACCAGGGTGCAGTAGAAGTCGGCCGCGCCGCCGTTGGTGATGAACGACTTCCTGCCGTTGACGACGAGCTCGTCACCGTCGACCACCATCGTGGTGGAGACCGCGCGCAGGTCCGAGCCGACGTCGGGCTCGGTCAGCGCCAGGCCCGCGATGGCCTCGAGCGAGGCGACCCTCGGCAGCCACTGCGCCCTGAGCTCGTCCGAGCCGCCGACCGACAGCGAGTAGCTGCCGACGCCCTGCATCCCGAACATCGAGTCCAGGTGGGCGGAGGAGTACATCAGCGCCTCGCGGACCACCGCGATGGTGAGCGGGTCGAGCACCTCGCTCACGCCGCCGTACTGCGCCGGGACGACGTGGCGGGCGAGCCCGCTCTCGGCGAGCAGCGCGCGCACCTTCGGGTGCACCTCGACGTACTCGTCCGCCTCGTCGGCGAACGGCTCGACGGCGGCAGCCAGCGCGCGTGCCGCGGCCTGGATCTCCCGGTGCTCCGGGGTCAGGTCGAACATGGGTCCATCCTCCCTGCCGCGTCCGCGGCAGTCACGGGTCGGCCGGTGATCATCAGCGGCGCTGGTCGAACTTGCGGCCGAGCACCTCGGAGACGATCCGGATGCGCTGCATGGTGGGCGTGCCACCGGCGATCGCCCAGCCGTGGGCGTCGCGGTGGAGCCGCTCGATGCCGTACTCCTCGGTGTAGCCGTTGCCGCCGTGGATCTGCATGGCGAGGTCGGTGACCCGCTTGGCCATCTCGTTGGCCGTGCACTTGGCGAGCGACACCTTGAGCGCGTCGGGCATCCCCCGCGCGTCCACCGACGCGGCCGCCTGGTCGCGCAGGAGGCGCGCGGCCTCCACCTGCAGCACCATGTCGGCGACCATCACCTGGATGCTCTGGAACTCGATGAGCGGCTTGCCGAACTGCTCGCGCTCCTCGACGTACTTGAGCGTCCGGTCGAGCGCGGCCTGCCCGATCGCCAGGCTCATGGTGGTGTTGCCCATCCGCTCGATGGAGAAGACGCCGAAGAGCCTGCCGAAGCCGCCCGCGGGAACGATGATGTTCGACTCGGGCACCTCGACGTTGTCGAAGTAGAGGTCGGCCGAGGGAATGCCGCGGAAGCCCATCAGGCGCTCACTGGCCCCGAACGAGAAGCCGGGTGCCCCCTTGTCGACGACGACCGCGCCGATGCCCTTGGCCCCGGGTGCGTCGGAGAGGCGGCAGTACACGACGTACTGGTCGGCCTCGCCGCCGTTGGAGATCCAGCGCTTGTTGCCGTTGACCACGACGGTGCCGTTGGTGACCTTGGCGGTCGTGCGCATGTCCGTGGCCGCCGAGCCGGCGTCGGGCTCCGAGATGCCGACGGCCATGGTCCGCTCGCCGGAGATGATCGCCGGGAGCCACCGCCGCTTCTGCTCCTCGGTGCCGAGGTGGTTGACCACCTGGGCGGGGCCGGTGTTGGCCTCGAAGATCTGGAAGGCCGCCGGACGGCACACCTTGGCGAACTCCTCCACCACCACCAGCGCCTGGGCGAGCGGGGCACCGGAGCCGCCGTACTCCTCGGGGTGGGCGATGCCGAGGAACCCGAGCTCGCCCAGCTGCATGCGCTGCTCGCGGGACACGGGCGTGCGGTTGACGTCCATCTCCTCGGCCACCGGCCCGTACACGTCGCGGGCGACCTGAGCGGCGAGCCGCCGGACCTCCGCGTACTCGTCGTTCGGCACGACATCCTCCTTCACGGTTGTAATCATTATCCTAGATTCGCCACCCAGGCGGATGTCAAGGCCTCGTGACACTTGATGAATATCATGATAAGCATTAGGGGTGACTGGACGCTACCTCTCCGACGTCGTCGTCGTCGATGCCGTACGCACGCCCAGCGGTCGGGGCAAGCCCGACGGTGCGCTCGCCGGCCTCCACCCCGTCGACCTCCTCTCCCAGACGATCGAGACCCTGCTCGACCGCTCCCCCGCCCTCGACCCGGCGACCGTGGACGACGTGATCGTCGGCTGCGTGTCCCAGGTCGGCGAGCAGTCCGCCACTCCCGGCCGGATGGCCTGGCTGGGCGCGGGCCTGCCCCCGCACGTCCCGGCGACCACCATCGACCGCAAGTGCGGGTCGAGCCAGCAGGCCGTGCACTTCGCCGCGCAGGCCATCGCGTCCGGCCAGGCCGATGTCATCGTCGCCGGCGGCGTGGAGTCCATGAGCCGGGTCGTCATGGGCTCGGCCCGGATGGGCGCCGACCCGTACGGCGCGCGGGTGGCCGAGCGCTTCGCCCCCGGGCTGGT
This sequence comes from Nocardioides carbamazepini, assembly GCF_024614185.1. Classification (GTDB taxonomy): domain Bacteria; phylum Actinomycetota; class Actinomycetes; order Propionibacteriales; family Nocardioidaceae; genus Nocardioides; species Nocardioides carbamazepini. Next base: position 309,757 of record NZ_JAHTLF010000025.1, on the reverse strand, counting down.
GTCCCAGGGGGTCGCCGCCGAGCTGGTGGCCGCTCGCTGGAAGCTCTCCCGCACCGAGCTCGACGAGCACGCCGTGCGCTCCCACGAGCTGGCAGCGGCGGCGCAGGACTCGGGGGCGTTCGACCGCGAGGTGATCGCGGTCACGACACCGGCGGGTGTCGTGGGCCGCGACGAGACGATCCGCCGCGGCACGACCGTCGAGCGGCTGGCCGGGCTGAGGACGGTCTTCGAGACCGCCGAGCTCGGCGCCCGCTTCCCCGAGATCGACTGGTCGGTCACCGCCGGCAACTCCTCGCAGATCACCGACGGGGCGAGCGCCCTGCTCCTCATGTCCGCCCAGCGCGCCGAGCAGCTCGGGCTCGCCCCCCGAGCGCGGATCCACAGCATGGCGGTGGTCGGCGACGACCCGCTGCTCATGCTGACCGGCCCCATCCCCGCCACGCATCGGGTGCTGGAGCGGGCCGGACTCTCGGTCGGCGACCTCGACCACATCGAGCTCAACGAGGCCTTCGCCTCGGTCCCCCTCGCCTGGCAGGCCGAGTTCGACGTCGATCCCGCGCGGGTCAACCCCCGCGGCGGTGCGATCGCGCTGGGTCACGCCCTCGGCGCGTCCGGAGCGCGGCTGATGACCACCCTGCTGCACGCGTTGGAGGACAACGACCAGCGCCTCGGCCTCCAGCTCATGTGCGAGGCCGGCGGCATGGCCAACGCCACCATCCTCGAGCGGCTCTGAGCCCGCCCACCCGAAGGAGAACACTGTGGACCTCACCGGAGCCTCGGCCCTCGTCACCGGCGGCGCGTCCGGCCTCGGCGCCGCGACCGCGCGGCGACTGGCCCGCGCGGGCGCCCATGTCGTCGTCCTCGACCTCAACGAGCAGCTCGGCAAGGAGCTCGCCGAGGAGGTCGGTGGATCGTACGCGGCCGCGGACGTCACCGACGCGCAGCGCGTCGACGCCGCGCTCGACCTGGCCGTCGAGCGGGGCCCCCTGCGGGCGCTGGTGCACTGCGCCGGCAAGGGCGGCACGGTCCGCCTCGTCAACCGGGACGGCTCGGCCGGCGACCTCGACCTCTACCGGCAGCTGATCGACATCAATCTCGTCGGCACCTTCAACGTGCTGCGCCTGGCGGCCGCGCGGATGGCCGCGAACGAGCCTGTCGACGGCGAGCGCGGCGTGTGCGTGCTGACCGCGTCGGTCGCCGCATGGGAGGGCCAGATCGGCCAGATCCCCTACGCCTCGGCGAAGGCCGGCGTCGTGGGGATGACTCTCGTCGCCGCACGGGACCTGGCCACCAAGGGCATCCGGGTGAACACGATCGCGCCCGGCGTCTTCGACACCCCGATCCTGGCCCGCTTCTCGCAGGAGATCCGGGACGGCCTCGGCGCGCAGGTCCCGAACCCCGCCCGGCTCGGCCAGCCCGACGAGTTCGCCCTGCTCGCCGAGCAGATCGTCCAGAACCCCTACCTCAACGGCGAGACGATCCGCCTCGACGGCGCGATCCGGATGAGCCCGCGATGACCACGGAGGAGAGCATCGTGACCGACACCGACCTGCTCGTCGAGGAGCGGGGCCGCGTCCTCGTGCTGACCATGAACCGGCCCGAGTCGAAGAACGCCATGTCCATGGCGATGGCGCACCGGATCGCCGACGCGCTCCAGCTCCTGGACGACCGCGCGGACCTCAGCGTCGCGGTGATCACGGGTGCCGGCGGCACGTTCTGTGCGGGCATGGACCTCAAGGGCTTCGCCCGCGGCGAGCGCCCCGTCGTCGAGGGTCGCGGCTTCGCCGGCATCGTGAGGCGACCGCCGACCAAGCCCGTGATCGCCGCCGTCGAGGGCTACGCGCTCGCCGGAGGCTTCGAGATCGTGCTGTCCTGCGACCTCGTCGTCGCCTCGTCCGCGGCGAGGTTCGGGCTGCCCGAGGTGAAGCGCGGCCTCACCGCCGCGGCCGGCGGCCTGCTGCGCCTGCAGCACCGGATCCCGTACCACCTGGCGATGGAGCTGGTCCTGACCGGGCGCATGTGGCCGGCACCGGACGCTGCCGAGGTCCACCTGGTCAACCGGCTCACCGAGCCCGGGCAGGCGCTGGCCGCCGCGCTCGACCTCGCCGACGAGGTCGCTGCGAACGCGCCCCTCGCCCTCGCCGCCTCCAAGCAGGTGCTGGTCCGGTCGGCCGACTGGCCCCTGACCGAGATGTTCGACCGTCAGGAGGCCTTCGTGAACCCGGTCCGCGAGTCCGCCGACGCCCAGGAGGGCGCACTCGCCTTCGTCGAGAAGCGCGCGCCCCGCTGGACGGGCCGCTGAGCGCGACGATGCGTGCCTGGCAGATGACGGGCACCGGCGAGCCGCTGCGCCTGACCGACCTCCCCGAGCCGGTCGCCGGTCCCGGTGAGGTGCTGGTGGCCGTGCGCGCGGCCGGCCTGTGCCACACCGACGTCGGGATCCTCGACGACGCCACCTGGACCGCCCGGCTCGGTCCGTTCCCGCTGACCCTCGGCCACGAGGTCGCCGGCGTGATCGCCGCCGTCGGGGTCGGGGTCGACGGCTGGGCCGTCGGCGACCGGGTCGCCGTGAACCCCGCCGGCAGCACCCGGCCAGGACTCGGCCGCGACGGCGGCTACGGGCCGTACGTCGTCGCGGACCCGCCCGACCTCGTCCGCGTCCCCGAGGGGCTCTCCTTCGAGCTGGCCGCCGCGGGCACCGACGCCGGCCGGGCGCCGTACCGGGCCGTGGTGGTGCGCGGCGAGGTCGCCGCCGGCGACAAGGTCGGCATCATCGGCCTCGGCGGCCTGGGGCAGGTGGGCGCGCGGATCGCGGTGCTCCGCGGGGCGGAGGTGTACGCCGCCGAGCCCAAGCAGTCGCTGTGGCCGATGGCGCGCGAGCTCGGTGTCACCGAGGTCGCCGCCGACATCACCGCCTTCGCCGACGTCGGTCTCGACCTGATCGTGGACTTCGCCGGGTTCGGCACCACCACCGCCGCCGCGATCGAGACCGTGCGCGACTTCGGGCGCGTGGTGCAGGTCGGGATGGGTCGCCTGGAGTCGACGATCTCGACCAACGCCCTGATCCTCAAGCAGGTCACCCTGCTCGGCTCCCGTGGCGGGACCGTCGAGGACATCGCCGCGGTGTACGAGATGTTCGCCTCGGGCGACCTCTCCCCCGCCCTCGAGCCGATCGGCTTCGACGACATCCCGGCCGCGCTCGACCGGCTGCGCCGGGGTGACGTCACCGGCCGCCTCGTCGCCCGCTATCCCTGACGCCAACCGTAGGTCGAGCCTGTCGAGACCCCTGTCAGAGTCGAGCCTGTCTCCACAGCTCAGTGTGAGAAGGGCCTTCGTGTCGGAGCCGCTTGAGAGGATCGGCGTACGCCGAAGCCGATCGGGAAGGCCGCTCCGATGTCCCTCATCCAGTCACCGCCTGCTCCGTTGGCGGCTGCGGTGGCGGTGTCGCGGGAGGCCCTGGCCGGCGTGCGGGACATGCAGCCGCTGTACCTCTCGACGGGGGAGAAGGAGCGGTTGCTGACCGAGCTCGCGGGCCTGGAGGCGCAGGTCGTGGAGCTGCGGCTGCGCACGCTGGCGGTCGCCGGTGACGTCGCGGAGAGCCACGGGTCGCGCGATGTGGCGGGCTGGTTCGCCAAAGCCGTGCATGCCGACCCCGCCAAGGTGCGGGCCGAGGAGCGGCTGGCCTCAGCGGTGGCGGACCGGTTCACCGCGACCGCTGCCGCGCTCGCCAAGGGTGGGGTGAACCTGGAGCAGGTGCGGGTCATCACCGCTTGTGTCGATGACCTGCCCGACCGGGTCGGGGTCGCGGTGAAACAGCAGGCGGAGGCGGACCTGATCCGGTTGGCCGCGGACTTCGGTCCCGCCGAGCTGCGCCGGTTGGGGCGGGCGATTCTGCATGTCTCGGCTCCCGAGATCGCCGACGCCGAGGACGCGCGGCGGTTGGCGGAGCAAGAGCGGCATGCGGAGGAGAAGGCCTCGGTGCGGTTCCGCCCCGTCGGCGACGGCACCACCAAGATCCATCTTCGGGTCGCCGATGCGGTCGCCGGTCGGTTCGAGACGTACCTGGACGGGTGGACCAATCCCCGCCACCCCAACCAGCGCGACCAGCACGACGTCGGGAACGACGGTGCGGGGTCGAACCCGGATGTGGTGCGGTTGCCGCGACACCGGCAGTTGGCCGAGGCGTTCCGTCGCCTGTTGGAGCACCTGGACCCGTCGAAGCTGCCCGACCAGGGCGGGGACGCGACGTCGGTGGTCGTGACGATCGGGATCAAGCAGTTGTTGTCGGGGATGGGGGCGGCGACGACCACGAACCCGCTGTCGCCAACGGGCACCACGGACATCTCTGCGGCCGAGGCGCGGCGGTTGGCGTGCACGGGGGGCGTCATCCCCGCCGTCCTGGGCGGGGAGAGCGAGGTCCTGGACCTGGGTCGCAAGCAGCGGTTGTTCAGCACGGCGATCCGCAGGGCGCTGCGGTTGCGTGATCCGGTGTGTCGGGGTGAGGGGTGCACGATCCCGGCTCGGTGGTGCGAGGCCCATCATCTGCAACCGTGGGCGCTGGGTGGGGTGACGAGCCTGGGCAACGGGATCTTGTTGTGCGGGTTTCATCATCACCGGATCCATGACCAGGTCTATGACCATGACACCCTGCCCGACGGCGACATCCGCTTCCACCGAAGAGCCTAGAACGCCGAGTCCGCGTGGTCGTCGAGTAGCGCCGCAGCGCTGAACGAGCGCAGGTGCGGTATCGAGACGCCCGCACGGGGCGCGGGCGGCTGGGCTACTCGGGACGGTTCAGCAGGTTCGCGTTGCCGGCCAGGAAGCCACCGTCGACGCCGTAGCAGGAGCCCGTCACGAAGCCGGCTGCGCTAGAGGCGAGGAAGGCGACCACGGCCGCGACCTCCTCGACCGTGGCAAGCCGGCCGAGGGGGTGGGCCGACTCGAGGTGGGCGATCTCCTCGTCCGTACGGCGAGAGCGCAGCAGCCCGGTGTCCACGAAGCCGGGCGCGACGGCGTTGATCCGGATGCCGTCCCCGGCGTACTCCAGCGCAGCCGATCGGGTCAGTCCGGTCAGTGCGTGCTTGGTGGCCGAGTAGGCGGCCGCGCCGGCGAACCCGACGCCGGCACCGACCGAGGAGACCACCACGATGCTGCCACCGGCACCGGCAGCGGCGCCCGCGGTCCCGAGCATCGCCCCCACCTGCTCGCGCAGGCAGCGGAAGGTGCCGTTGAGGTTGACGTCGACGACCCGCTCCCAGCCGGCGTCGTCGTACTCGTGCAACCGAACGGGCGGGCCGCCGATGGCGGCGAGGTTCACGGCGACGTCGAGGCCGTCCAGGATCTCGACGGCACGCCGTACGCCGTCGCGGACGCTGTCGGCGGAGGTGACGTCGATGCCGACCGCTCCGACGGCGCCGGTGCGCTCCGCGACCTGACCGGCAGCGGACTCGTCCAGGTCGGCCAGGACCACCCTCAGCCCGTCGGCGGTGAGGGCCCGCACGCAGGCGGCTCCGATCGCGCCGGCGCCGCCGACGACGAGGGCGGTGCGGGCGCTCATCCGATCCGCTCCACCGGGGACGATGACCAACGACCGTCGACCACCTCGGGGTGGCCGGCCAGCACCTCGGCGAGCGCGTAGGCCTGGCGGGTCGCGAACGACAGCCGCCGGGGTGCGTACGCGTCGCCGAGCACGTGCAGCTCGGGCACCTTGCCCTGGAGCTGCTGGAACAGGGTGTCGTCGCTGTCCGCGCCACAGGCGAGCACGACGGTGTCGTAGCCGGACAGCCGCTGCGACTCGAACGTGTAGACGTGTCGTACGTCGACGCCGTCGGCGTGGATCGCCCGCACCTCCTCGAGGTGGCGGAACTCCACCTTCTGCTTGTGCAGCCTCGCCAGTACGCCGCCGAGGATGTAGCGACCGAGCTGCTGGCCGGGCTGCTGGGCGCCGTACACCAGGGTGACCTGGCGGCCCTGGCCGGCGAGCAGGTCAGCGACGGTGAGCGGCGGCAGGTGGTCGTCGCGCGCGATGATCAGCACCCGGTCGCCCACGGCGGCGGTGCCGCCCAGCACGTCCGCGGCGTCCACGACGTGCGGCAGGTCGACTCCCGGCAGCACCGGCCGGTGCGGTCGTGCGCCGGTGGCGACCGCGACGACCTCGGCCTCCGCCGCGACCACCGACTCCACGGTGGCCGTCGTCGCCCGACGCACGTCCACCCCGAGCCGGGCCAACCGCGCCTCCTGCCAGGTGAGGTACTCGCCGTACTTGTCGAAGGTGGGCGCGTTGGCGACGGTCGCGAGCTGGCCGCCGAGCCGCTCACCGGCCTCCCAGAGCGCCACCTGGTGTCCGCTCTCCGCGGCCAGCGCGGCCAGCTCGAGGCCCGCCGGTCCGCCACCGATCACCAGCAGCTTGCGCGGCGACGCGGCGACGCCGAGGTCGCCCTCGCCCCACCGGCCCTGCGCCTCGGTCTTGACGTGCGGGTTGACCGCGCACGAGAACGGCAGGCCCTCGGCGTACTGCCGGCTGATGCAGTCGTTGCCGCCCACGCACGGGCGGATCTCGCCCTCGCGGCCCGCGCGCGCCTTGGCGAGCAGATCGCGCTCGGCGAGGTAGGCCCGCGCGATGCCGACCACGTCGGCGTGGCCGGCGGCCAGCACCTGCTCGGCCACCGCGACGGTGTTGACCCGGCCGGCATAGACCACCGGCAGCGAGACCTCCTTGCGGACCCGTCCGGCCAGCTCGGCCCACTGCGCGGCGTCGTAGTGCTGGGACTGGATGTAGCTGGGGTCGCCCCAGGGCGAGCCGACCACCGCGTGCAGGTAGTCGACCAGGCCGGTCGCCTCGAGCAGCTGCGCCACCTCGACACCGCCGCTCTCGTCGTAGCCCTCGGGCATCTCCTCGCGCAGGTTGAACCGGACCCCGACGGTCAGCTCCGAGCCCACCGCCTCGCGGACGGCCCGCAGCGACTCGACCGCGAAGCGGGCCCGGTTCTCCAGGGACCCGCCGTAGCGGTCGGTGCGGTCGTTGGTCAGCGGCGAGAGGAACCACTCGAGCATGTCGTCGTGGTTGAGGTGCAGCTCGATGCCGTCGAGCCCGGCCTCGCGGGCGCGGGTGGCGCTGAACCGGTACTCCTCGACGTACTCGGCGACGTCGGCGGTCGACATCACGTGCGGCCGGGCGTTGGTGAGCGGGGAGCTGAGCACCCGGCCGGGTGACTGCGGCACCCCGCCGATCACGGTGAGCTGGCTGGTGACCACCGCCCCGGCCCGGTGCAGCCGGTGGGCCAGCTCCTGGACCCGCTCGACGTAGTTCGGCTGCCGGTAGTTGCCGATGGTCTCCGCGCCGTAGCCGCCCGTGTCGAAGCCGGGGATCACGGGGTTGCGGACCCGGCCGCGTACGCCGTCGATCCAGGACGCGCCGTCCAGCGCCCGCGACTCCCAGTAGGCCATGTGGGTCTCGGCCTCGGCGTCGGTGCCCCACAGGTTCCCGATCCCGGAGCCGTGCGGCGGAACCATGATCCGGTTGCGCAGCCGCATCGTCCCGATGGTGATCGGGGTGAAGACGTGCGGGTACCGGCCCTCGTGCTGCTCCGTCACGAAGCGCTCACTCTCCGAACGCCGTGCCGTCGGCAGGGAGCCGCATCATCAGTCCGGCCCGCTTGCAGGTCATGACGAGCACGTCGTCCTGGTTGTAGCCGCGGTGCTCGAACCACACGATCCCCGAGTCGTCCCGGCTGGCCGACTCCCGCTTGTCGACGACAGTGGTCTCCCCGCGCAGGGTGTCGCCGTGGAAGACGGGCGCGGGGAAGCGCATCTCCTCGTAGCCGAGGTTGCCCAGCGTGGTCCCCATCGTCAGCTCGGGTACGTGGAACGCCCCGATGAGCGCCACGGTGAACAGGCTGTTGACCAGCGGACGGCCGTGGATCGTGGTCTTCGCATGCTCGGCGTCGAGGTGGATCGGAGCGACGTTCATGGTCAACGACGTGAAGAGGACGTTGTCCATCTCGGTCACCGTGCGCCGGAAGGCGTGCCGGTAGACCTTCCCGATCTCGAACTCCTCGAAGTACAGGCCGCGCATCAGTAGCTCCTCGGCAGGCCGAGCACGTGCTCGGCGACGTAGTTGAGCACCATCTCCTGGCTGATCGGGGCGATCCGCATCAGCCGGGCCTCGCGGAAGTACCGCTCGACGTGGAACTCCTTGCTGTAGCCCATGCCGCCGTGCACCTGCAGCGCCACGTCGGCGGCGTAGAAGCCCGCCTCGGCGCACAGCCACTTGGCGTAGTTGGCCTCCGCACCGCAGGGCCGCTGCCGGTCGACCAGCCAGGTCGCCTTCTGCAGCACCGCGTCGGCGGCCTCGAGCCGGATCTTGGCCTCCGCGAGCTGGAACGACAGGCCCTGGTTCTGACCGATCGGGCGGCCGAAGACCACCCGGTCCTGGGCATACCGCACGCCGCGGCGCAGCGCCGCCTCTCCGATCCCGAGCATCGCGTTGGCGGCGACCACCCGCTCGGCGTTGAGGCCGGTGAGGATCACCTCGAAGCCCCGGCCGACCTCGCCGACGACGTCCTCGTCGGCGACGAAGAGGTCGTCGATGAACAGCTCGTTGCTGTCGACGGAGTTGCGGCCCATCTTGGGGATCGGCCGGATCGTCACGCGGTCCCGGTCGACCGGCGCGAAGAAGACCGTCAGCCCGTCGGTCCGACGAGCACACTGGTCCTTGGGCGTGGTCCGCGCCAGGAGCAGCATCCGCTCGGCCTGCTGGGCGTTGGAGATCCAGACCTTCTTGCCCGACACCAGCCACCCGCCGTCGACCTTGCGGGCGAAGGTGGACAGGTTGGTCGTGTCCGTGCCGGCATCGGGCTCGGTGACCGCGAACGAGATCTGCAGGTCGCCCTTCGGCACCCGCGGCAGGAAGCGCTGCTTCAGGTCCTCGCTGCCGTGGCGCAGGATCGGCTCGAAGCCGAAGATCCCGATGTGGACCGAGCTGCACCCGCCCATCCCGGCGCCGGACGCGGAGATCTCGCGCTCCACGATCGCCGCCTCGGTGACGCCGAGCCCGCCGCCGCCGTACTCCTCGGGGATGGTCAGGCCCAGCCACCCGGCGTCCGTGACGGCGCGGTAGAAGTCCCAGGGAAACTCGTGCAGCTCGTCCCTGGCGGCCCAGTACTCGTCGGGGAACCTCGCGCACAGGTCGCGCATCCCCTGCCGGATGTCGTCGTGGACCGGGTCGACGTCGAAGTTCACGACGGACGCCGCTCGCCCATGGCGCCGTCCCACAGGGCGTCGAAGTACGGCTGCAGGTCCGGCACTCCCCGCGCGTACCACGCGGGGAAGTCCTCGTAGGACGTGCCGACGCCGTCGATGCCGAGCTCGTCGATCCGGTTCGCCCACTCCTCCTCGGCCTGCGTGGCGACGTCGACCAGTGCCCGGCCGTCGCTGACCGCGTCGCTGCCGGCGACCTCCTCCTCCACGGTGGAGTGGACGGCGGCCAGCCGGGCCACGGCATCGTCGTCGAAGGCAGCCAGCTCGCCGCCGGCGTCGAGGACCGCCTGGACGGCCGCGGCGGTGTTCTCCCAGGCACCCTCGAAGTTGGCCTGCAGGAGCACGTCGAGCCGGTCGAACATGAGCTGCTGGGCCGCCAGCGGCAGCTCGTTCCAGCGGGCCAGGCTGATCGCGATCGTGCCGGCCGGCGAGTTGAACCCCTCGTCCTCGGCGTAGGCCACATGCGGCGCCGCCGGGATGAACCCGCCCAGCGCGGCACCCGTGACCGTGCTGAAGGCACAGTCGATGACACCGCGCTGCAGGCCCTCGAACATCTCGGCGTAGCTGATCGAGGTCGGCGCGAGGCCCAGCGCCTCGGCCTCCCGGTTCTGCACCTTGCTCTGGCTCGCGATGCCGCGACCGTCGAGCGCATCGGCGGAGGCGCCGGGATCGGTGCAGTAGGGCATGTAGGCGCCCGATCCGAAGGCGGGCAGCAACAGCTTCATGCCATGCGCCTCGTACTCGCGGTCGACGTCGTCGGCAGCAGCGGCGATGTCGAGCATGATCCCGTGCCACTGGAGCATCCAGTCCACGGGAGTCTGTCGACCCAGGTGGCTGAGGTCGCCGAGCGCGTTGGCGGCCGGCAGCTCGTCCGGGATGAGGGCGGGCATGACCGAGCCGACGTCGAGCCGGCCGTCCGCGAGGGCGAGGTGCACTTCGTCGGGCGGTGCCATGCCGTTGGCGTAGGTGAGGTCGAAGGAGATCTTGCCGTCCGACCACTCCTCGACGACGGCGGCGTAGTCCTCGAAGCGCCGTCCGGTCGCCGAGCCCTTGGGACCGGTGGACTGCATGGCCAGGGTCACCGGCTCCATGTCGGCGAGCGCCTCCGCGTACGCCGCCCGGTCGGCGCCGTACTCGATGCTCTCACCGCCCGCGTTGGTCTCCTCGGTCGCCGACGATCCCGAGCAGGCCGCCAGGGCGAGCATCGCCGTCGTGAGAGCGGTGAGGACGGCGCCGCGGCGCCGTCCTCTCGTCAGACCTGTGGACATGGGCAGCACCTTCCCTAGCGATGATGATCGATATAATCCTTATCAGTGATTTCGGTCACCGGTCAAGCAGCTCCGGCGCCGGGACCGCGACCGCTCGTCCCAGCACCGCGCCGGCGGCGAGGCGCGTATAGGCCGCCTCGACCTCGTCCAGCGCGACCTCCTCGACCTCGACGCGGACCTCCCCGGCGGCCGCCAGCTCCAGCAGCCGGGCCAGCTCGGGCCGCGTGCCCCAGTACGGCAGGTCGGTGCGGACGCCGAGCGGCAGCGCGTGCATGCCGACCTCGAGACGGCCACTGCCCACACCGACGACGGAGATCACGCCGTTCACGCCGACCAGGTCCGCCGCCTGGGCCAGGCTCGGCCCGGAGCCGACCAGGTCGAGCACCACGTCGGCACCGCGTCCGGAGGTGAGCTCGCGCACGGCGCCGGGGAGGTCCGCGTCGGCCGGCAGCGCGTGGTCCGCCCCGAGCCGCTCGGCCAGTCGGCGCTTGGCGGGCAGCCGGTCGACCGCGATCACGGACGCGCCGGCGCGTCGGGCGAGCTGGACCGCGACATGGCCCAGCCCGCCGATCCCCAGGACCACGACGGTGACCTCGTCGGGCGGCAGGCCGACCGCGGCGAGGGCACGGCCGAGGGCGTGCAGGGCGGTCAGGCCGGCATCGGTCAGCGCCGCGCCCTGCGCGGGCGGGACGCCCGTCGCGAGGAGGAGATGGTCCAGGTCGACGGCGACGAGCTCGGCCAGGGCTCCGTCCGCCCCGAGTCCCGGCGGCAGCCGCGAGCCGGGCGCACGGCAGTAGTTCTCCGCGCCCGTCGCGCAGGCGGCGCAGCGACCGCAGCCGCGGGGACCGTAGCCCACCACGGCACTGCCGATCGCGATGTCCCCGCCGTCAGTCACGCCGGCGCCGAGGGCGACCACCGTGCCCGCGAGCTCGTGGCCGAGCACGACGGGCAGGGCGAATCGCTGCTCGTCGGCCGACCTGCTCGCCAGGGTCAGGTCGGAGTGGCACAGCCCGGCGGCCGTCGTACGGACCACGACCTGCCCCGGCGCGGGGCGGGGGTCAGGTACGTCCGTGAGCCGCCAGCCGTCCCGGTCCAGGACGAACGCCCTCATCGGGCAGGCGTCCCCCCGCGCACCAGCCGGGCGTGCTCGAGCCAGTCACGGGCCTTGTCGGCGTGCGCGAGGTCCACATGCTGGCCGCGGAAGCGGATCGCACCCTCGCCCCGCGCGACCGCCGCGTCGACGGTGGCGACGAGGTCCTCGTAGTAGGCGACCTCCTCGTCCGAGGGCGTGAACACCTCGTTGATCACCGGCACGTGGCTGGGGTGGATCGCGATCATCCCGCGGAAGCCCAGCTGGAAGCCGTAGTCGGCGAAGCGGTGCAGGCCGTCGAGGTCGGCGAGGTCCTCCCACAGGGCGGTCAGGGGGTGCAGACCGTACTGTCGGCAGGCGAGCAGGATCCGGCTGCGCAGGTACAACGTCTCCGAGCCCTCGGGGGACTGGCGGAAGCCGACGGCGCGGGCGATGTCGGCGTGCTCGGAGGTCGGTCCGATCATCGCGCCGACCCGTGGCGAGGCCGCGGCGATCTCGAAGCAGTTGGTGATCGCGTCGACCATCTCGACCGGCACGATCATCTCGAGGCCCTCGGCGCCGTTGCGCGCCTCGAACCAGTCGATGAGCGTCTCCCAGCGCAGCACGTCGGTCGCGTCCTTGATCTTCGGGGCGAAGATCCCGTCGAGCTCCGGACACACGACGGCCTCCAGGTCGGCGCCGGCGAGCCGGGTGGCGAGGGCGTTGGGCCGCACGAACAGGCCGACCTCCGGCCGCTCGGCGCGCAGCTTCGGCAGGGTCTCGCGCACGGTCGCGCGGGCCTCGTGCTTGAGGTCGTGGGGCACCGAGTCCTCGAGGTCGAGGACCACGCAGTCCGCGCCCGAGGCCAGTGCCTTCGCAGCCCACTCCGGCTTGTGCGCGGGGACGAAGAGGACGGTTCGGTAGGGGTGCACGGCTCAGCCCTCCCGGTCGTGGGTGTCCGGGGTGACCCCGAGGGCGCGCAGCTTCGCCTTCTGGACCCGCTGCGAGGGCGTCTTCGGCAGCTCGTCGACGAAGCGGAGGAAGCGGGGCACGGCGAAGGACGGGATCCGGACGTCGCAGTGGGCCCACAGCTCCTCGGCGGTGGGCGGCGACGCGTCGCCGCCGGTGATGACGTAGGCCATCACCTCGTCCTCCCCGGCCTCGCTGGAGGCCGGCACCGCGATCACCGCGCATTCGACGACCGCGGGATGCGCGAGGATCGACGTCTCGATCTCGTAGGAGCTGATGTTCTCGCCCCTGCGGCGCAGGGCGTCCTTGAACCGGTCCACGAAGTAGAACCAGCCGTTCTCGTCTCGGCGCAGCGCGTCCCCCGTGTGGAACCACAGGTTGCGCCACGCCTCGACGGTCTTGTCCGGCATGTTGAAGTAGCCCATCGAGCAGATGAACGGCACCTTCGGCCGCACGACCAGCTCGCCGATCTCCCCGATGGCGACCTCCTCGTCGGTGTCCGGGTCCACCAGCCGGACGTCGAACCACTCGTCCGCCGCGAGACCGGCGGCCCCGGCGGGGCGGTCCTCGCCGTACGGCGAGATGATCGGCGCGGAGGTCTCCGTCAGGCCGAAGACCTCGACGAAGGCCTCGATGCCGTAGCGCTCCCTCATCGGGCCCACCAGCGTGGCGGCGGTCGGCGCGGCGAACACCACGCGCAGCGGGTTGTCGGCGTCGTCCTCGCGCCGGTCCTGCTTCCAGATGAAGTCCATCATCACGCCGATGAAGTTGGTGACCGTCACGCGGCTCTCGCGCAGCTGGTCGACCCAGCGGCTCGCGGAGAACCTGCTGCGCGTCACGAACCGGGCGCCCGCGACCAACGTCGGGTAGGCCGCCATGAACTGGGCGTTGCCGTGGAAGAGCGGCGTCACCGACATCCAGGCGTCCGCCGGCGTGAGCCGGACCAGCGACACGCACTCGTCGGCGAAGAAGTACATCTGCGCGTGCGGCATCGCCACGCCCTTGCTCGGGCCCGTGGTGCCGGAGGTGAAGAGCACCGACGCCAGGTCCTGTGGGCGTACGTCGGGCAGCGCGATCGCGCCGTCGACGACGCCGGGCGCGCCGGCGTCCTCGTCGAGCTCCTCGAACGGCGCGGCGTCCCAGCCGGCCGCGCGCAGGGTCTCGAGCGCCTCGTCGCGGGTGCCGGTGTCGATGACCCAGAACTTGCGGATGGACTTGGCCGCCTCGGCGATCGCGACGAAGCGGGCGGCGTAGACGTCGTCGACGACGGCGAGCGTGGCCTCGACGGTGCTCACCTGGTGGGCGAGGAAGTCGTGCTCGTAGGCGGTGTTGACCGGCACCTCGACCAACCCGGCCACGGCGGTGCCGACCCAGGTCCGGACGAACTGTGAGGAGTTCTGCGCGACCAGGACCACCCGGTCGCCCGGCTCGGCGCCCGCGGCGAGGAGGCTCCGGCCCACGCGCTCGGCGGCCGCGAGGGTCTCGGCGAAGGTCCAGGTGCGCCCCTCCTCGGGACAGTCGAGCCAGACCGCGTCGGGGCGCTCCGCGGCGTGATGACGCAGCACGGTCGGCAGCGCCCACTGGGCGCGGTCGGCGAAGGTGGGCTGGAGGTCGCGGTAGTGCCGGATGCTCACTGGTCGTCCTTCTCGGTCGGCTTCTGCTGGGCGCGCCGCGCGGCGCGGAAGTCGGGCTTGCGCTTCTCGAGGAAGGCGTTGGCGCCCTCGAGCATGTCCTCGCTGCCGATGGCCTGGATGAGCATGCCGAGCCCGGCGCTCATGTTGTCCTTGGAGGCGTTCCACCACTGGTTGGAGCTGATCTTGGCGATCTCGAGATAGCGCGGGCTCAGCCGCTCGATCTCACCGAGCCACCGATCCACGGCCTCGGCCAGGGCGCCGTCGGGCACGACCTCGTTGATCAGGCCCATCGTCAGCGCCTGCTGGGCGGAGTAGCGACGGCAGAGCATCGCCATCTCCTTGGCGCGCTTCTCGCCGATCTGCACCGCCATCAGGTTCGTGGCGCCGAGCACCGGCGCCGAGCCGACGCGGGGCCCGGTCTGGCCGAACGTCGAGCGCTCGGTGGCGATCGCGAAGTCGCAGGCGACGACGAGCTCGTTGCCGCCGCCGGCCGCGGCTCCGTCCACCGCGGCGATCACCGGGCGCGGGCAGGACCGGATGGCGTCGACCAGCCGCAGCGAGCCGGTGAAGAGCGAGCGCAGCTGCTCGGGATCGGGCTCCCCGAGCTGGTCGAGGGCACCCCCGGCGCAGAAGGCTCCGCCGGCGCCGGTGAGCACGACGGCGTCGTACGCCGCGGCGTCCTCGAAGGCCGCGATCATCGTCCGCGCCATGTCGAGGTCGTAGGCATTGAGCCGGTCGGGACGGTTGATGGTGATCCACCGGACGTTGCCGTGGGGTCCTCTGGTCTCGACGTCGATCGCGGCCACGCGTCTGTCCTCCCTCGGAGTCGATCCGGGTCAATCCATGGTTTTGATGATCAGCAATCTACGGTAACGTCCATCACAGAGGCAAGAGAGAGGACGCTCGGCGTGAAGGCTGCGGTGCTGCACGGGTTCGATCAGCAGGTGGTGCTCGAGGACGTGCACGTCGAGGCGCCCCTCGCCGCGGAGGTGCGCATCCGCACGGCCGCGACGGGCATCTGCCACTCCGACCGCCACGGCCAGACCGGCGGCAACCCGGCGCTCGGCCTGCCCACCGTGCTCGGGCACGAGGCGGCCGGCGTCGTCGTCGAGGTCGGCCGCGACGTCTCCGGGATCGCACCCGGCGACCACGTCGTCGTGGCGCCGGCCGGGTCGTGCGGCACCTGCCCCTGGTGCAGCCAGGGACATCCCCAGCACTGCACCGACCTGAGGCGGACCCGCGCCGACGGATCGCCACGGCTCACCCTGGACGGCCGGGCCGTCACCCAGTTCGTCGGGATCGGCAGCTTCGCCGAGGAGATGCTCGTCCAGGCGTCCAGCGTCGCGAAGATCCCCGTGGACATGCCCCTCGACAAGGCCGCCCTCCTCGGGTGCGCCGTGATCACGGGCCTGGGCGCCGTGCGGCACAGCGCCGCCGTCCGGGTCGGCGACACCGTCGCCGTCATCGGCTGCGGCGGCGTCGGGCTCAGCGCGGTGCAGGGCGCCGTGCTCGCCGGCGCGTCCCGGGTCGTCGCCGTCGACCGCATGCCCGAGAAGCTCGACCTCGCCCTCCGGATGGGCGCCACGGACGTCGTCGACGCCGCCACGACCGACCCGGTCGCCGCCGTCCTCGACCTCACCGGTGGTGTCGACCACGCGCTGGAGATGGTCGGTCTCCCCGCGACCATCGCCCAGGCCTTCGCCATGCTGCGCACCCGCGGCACGGCCACTGTGGTCGGCCTCGCCCGGCCGGGGGACGCCGTCTCCATCCCGGCGTCGGACCTGCTCGCCGAGAAGCGGCTGCAGGGCTCACGGCTCGGCGGCACCCGGCTGCGGGTCGACGTACCGCTCTACGCGCGGATGTACCTCTCCGGCCGGCTCGACCTCGATGCGCTGCAGGGCGCCACCGTCTCGATCGACGGACTCGCGGCCGCGCTCGACGGGATCGACGGCGCCACCGCCGCTCGGACCGTCGTCACCTTCTGACGGCCCGGGCACGCCGCTGTAACTAACTGCTACTGCCACTGGCGTACCGGTAGACCGGTGTGGTGGAGGCAACAACAGATAGTTACAGCCGGCGAGCCTCAGCCCCCGAGCCGACCCACCGGCAGGTGCTCGCTGCCCTCGGGCCGGACGAACCGCACCTCGACAGCAGCGCCGACCGCGAGCGCGGCGACATCGGCGTCGGGCAGCAGCAGGGTCAGCCACGGACCCTCGTCGGTCTCGACGATGCCGATGACGGTGTCCTGGGCGGGCTGGTCGTCGCGCGGACGCCCGGGCTTGATCGTCCAGCTGACCAGGTGGCCGCGACCGGATGCCTCGCGCCACTCCAGGTCGGCGGCCTGGGAGACCGAGCACACCATCGCGCTCGGCTCCGACCACGCGCCGCTGCTCGGCGAGAAGCGCAGCAGGAGCCGGCCCTCGGCCGAGGCCTCGAAGAAGGGGGCGGAGAAGTCGTCGCGGACGACGGGAGCCAGGGACATCGCGGTCACCTCGTCTTCGGGTGGGGGCTGAGGACCAGTGTGGAGTGGAAGTCGAGGACGCCGCCGTTGCCGCTGACCATCACCAGGTCGTGCTGCGGCACCTGCCGCTCGCCGCCCTGGCCACGTGCCTGGATGACGGCCTCGGACAGCGGGGTCATCCCCCACATGTAGAACGACGACAGCTCGCCACCGCCCGTGTTGGTCGGGTGCGACCCGCCGGGGGCGATCGCGCCGCTGGCGACGAAGTCGCCGCCCTCGCCCTTCGCGCAGAAGCCGTAGTCCTCCAACGTGATGAGCGTCGTGTAGGTGAAGCAGTCGTAGAGCTCGCGCACGTCGATCTCGTCGACACCGACGCCGGCCATCTTCAGCGCGTCCGCGCCCGACCGGGCGGCGCCGGTGACGAGACCGAACTCGCTGTCGCGTCGGTTCACGTAGCCCGGATGCCCCTGTCCCCAGCCCCACACGTGCACGGGCGGCTGCCGCAGGGTCGCGGCCCGTTCGGCGCTGGTCACGATCACCGCGACCGCGCCGTTGCTCACCAGGCAGCAGTCCAGCAGGCGCAGCGGGTCGGCGATCATCCGCGAGGACTGGTGGTCCTCGAGTGTCATCGGCTCGCGCATCTGCGCCGCGGGGTTCATCGCCGCCCACTGCCGGGCCGCGACCGCGACCGCGCCGAGCTGCTCGCTGGTGGTGCCGTACCTCTCCATGTGCCGGCGGGCGGCGACGGCATAGCGCTCCGGGGCGGCCTTGAGGCCGGCGGCGAACGGCAGCGAGCCGACGCCCTCCATCGCCCGAGCCTGACCGGGGTACGCCGCGCCGGCGCGCTTGCCCTCCTTCAGCGGCGCGTCGGCGTACACGCAGGCGACGACCTCGGCCATGCCGGCGTCGATCGCCATGGCGGCGTACTGCACCATCTGGCCGGCCGAGGAGCCGAAGCCCTGGATCGTCGCCAGCAGACGGGTGTCGCGCATCTGCAGGGTCGACTGCAGGCGCAGGTCGGTGTCGTTCTTGACGCCCGGGTTGACGTACAGGCCGTCGATGTCGGCCAGGGTCAGGCCGGCGTCCTCGGCGGCACGGCTGATCGCCTCGACGGCGAACTGGGTGGCGGTGCGGCCGTAGATCTTGCCCATCTCGGTCATGCCGAGTCCGGCGATGGCGGCGGTCACGGGGTCTCCTGTCCGGTGGTGCGGGTGGTGGGGGCGGCCGTGCCGCTCTCGGCAGCGCGGCGCGGCAGCTCGACCTCGACCACGCCGGGGCCCACGCTCACGCCCGCGCCGTTCTCGCAGCGGATCACGATCTCCACGATGCCCGTCTCGCCCTCGAGGCGGGTGGCGGCGACCTCCGCGATGACCCGCAGGGTGTCGCCGACGTAGTTGAAGCTGCGCATCCGGAAGCCGCGGATGCCGCGGATCCGGCCGGCCAGTCCCATCCAGTCGCGCACGCTGCGCTCCCAGGAGCTCATCAGGAAGGAGGTGTTGGCGTACATCTCCTCGGCTCCGGTCGAGCGGGCGTACTCGGTGTTGTGGTGGATCGAGTTGAAGTCGCGGTTGCTGCCGGCCGCCATGACCAGGCGGTAGACGGTGAGGGGCAGCTCGACGACGGGCAGCTGGTCGCCGACGACGACGTCCTCGAAGCGGCGGCCCTCCAGCAGCGGGGTCTCGGCACTCACGACGCGTCCTCCTCCTTGGCGTGCGGAACATAGGCGTAGGTGCCGATCCGGATCCGGCCGACGACCTCGAGCTCCGCGGTGACGATCTCGCTCCCCCAGGTCAGGAACGCGCCCCGGCCGACCGCGGTCTCCTTGGGCTTGCAGCTGAGCAGGGTCCTCCCCCGGCGGCCCAGCCGCTCCCCCGCCACGACGTCGCGCAGGAAGTCGACCTCGATGTCGGTTCCGAAGAAGCCGGTGGTGCGCGGCCCCAGGGTCATGTCCGCGTTGTTGATCGCACTGTGCACGGGCTGGGCGTCGCGCTCGCTGCTGGCGAAGAGCACCTGCCCCGGCGTCCAGGCCGCGGGAATGGTCCACGCGATGACGCCGGTGGCCGGCATCGTGACGTCGGCGTACCCTGCCGCGCGGGCCAGCTCCGGGTCGGTGTGCAGCGCGCAGTCGAGCTCGAGCGGCTCGAGGTAGCGGCGGATCCCGCCGCGCTCCACGGCGTCGCCACCCCAGGTGACCGCGCCCTCGGCGAAGTCCTTCCCGATCGCGTCGATCACCGGCTGCCACGCGGCCTGCCAGTCCTGTCCGGTGTCCGCTGTCGCGGTCATCGCAGGATCCCTCCTTCGGTGAGTACGGCGACCCGCTCGGCGTCGTAGCCGAGGATCTCCGTGAGGACCATCTCGTTGTGCTGACCGAGCGTGGGCGCGGCGCCGCGCGGACGCCCGGGCGTCTCGGACAGCGCGTAGCGCGGGCCCTCGACCCAGGTGGTGCCGTGGCGCGGGTGCGGCAGCTCGACCAGGTGCCCGCGGTGCCCGAGCTGGCTGTCGGCCGGGTAGTCGTCGCTGGTGACCGCGAGGTGCGCGGGGACGCCGGCGGACTGGAGCACGCGCTCGACCTCGGTCGCGGCGAGCCCGCTGGTCCAGGCGGCCACGGCGGACTCGATCTCGTCCTGTGCCGCCCGCCGCCCCTCGACCGTCGCCAGGTCGGCGCGATCGGCCAGGTCGGGCCGGCTCATCGCCCTGGCCAGGGCGCGCCACTCGGCGGTGTCGCGGGCCACGACCGCCACGAAGCGGTCCTTGCCGTCGACCTGCCGACAGCCGAAGACACCGTGGGGGGCGTACTGCTGGTCACGGTTGCCCTGGCGCTCGGCGATCGTGCCGTCGTAGCCGAACTGCGCGACCTGCGGCGAGAGGAAGTAGATGCCGGCCTCGACCTGCGAGACGTCGATGTAGGCGCCCTCGCCGGTACGGCGGCGGTTCTCCAGCGCGGCCAGCAGCGTCACGAGGGCGAGGCGCGGGCCGACGTAGTCGGTGTAGGGCCCGAAGGTGCCCATCGGCAGCCGGTCCTCGTAGCCGACCAGGTGCTGGAACCCGCTCAGCGACGAGCCGACGTTGCCGAAGCCGGCGAGGGTCGACCAGGGACCGTGCTGCCCGGCGATCGAGGTGCTGAGCATGACGAGGTCCGGCTTGCCGGCGCGCAGGGTCTCGTAGTCGAGGCCCCACTTCCGGAGCTGGCCGGGCGAGAAGGACTCGACGACGACATCGGCCCACGCCACCAGGTCGCGCACGACCTGCTGGCCCTCCTCGGACTTGAGGTCGAGGGTCAGGCCCAGCTTGCCGGCGTTGCAGTTGCCGAAGAGCGCGGAGCCCTCCTTGTCCTGCACGCCGCCGTGGAAGGGCTGCATGAGGCGCGCGGTCTCGACCCGGACGCTCGACTCGACCCGCACGACGGTGGCGCCGAAGTCGGCGAGGGTGCGGCCGATGAGCGGTCCGGCGACGACCCAGGACAGGTCGAGGACCTTCAGCCCGGCCAACGCGTCGGTGGTCATCGCAGCCACTCCCTCAGTACGACGTCGGTGTGCTCGCCGACCAGCGGCGCGCGACCGCGGACCCGCGGACCCTCGGGGCCGCGTACCTGCGCCATCCGGCCGGGCAGCTTGACGTCGGTCGAGCCGACGTCGACGTGCCCCCAGAAGCCGCGCTCCTCCAGGTGCGGGCTCGCGGCGATGTCGGCCATGTCGAAGATGGCCATGCACAGCAGCCGCCGGCGGATGGCGGCGTCGAGGACCTCCGCCTTGGTCCTGGTCAGCAGGAACGCCCGCACCGCGGCGCGCGCCACGTCGAGGTCGTCGTGGCCGAGCTCACCGGAGACCAGCCGGTCCGGCACGACGCGCCAGTCCCACGACGCGACGGGCTCCTCGACCGCCCCCTCGTCCCGCAGCCAGGCGAACAGGTTGTTGGTGAACGTGCCGGCGGCGGGACCCATCGAGAGGTGGAGCTCCACCATCCCGTCGCGGCAGTGCCACTTCTTCAGGCTGTTGGGGGTCGCCGCGCCGCTGCCGCTCTGGTCGGTGCGTCCGCCGGTGCGCTTGCCGGGCGTGGTCTGCCACTCCGGGTGGTCGTCGCCGACGGCCGTGGCGAGGACCCGGGCGAGGGTGGCGACGCCGACGGCCTCCTGCGCGGAGACGTCGACGACCTGGCCGCGGCCGGTCGCGCCGCGGGCGAGGACGGCGATCATGGTGCCGGCCGCCGCGTCCGCGGCCGCGTGCAGGAAGGCCTGCGGGACGCTGATCCGCAGCGGCGGGAGGTCGCCGTCGCGATGCGGGGCAAGCGGGCCTCCGGCCGCCCAGACCACGAGGTCCGTGTCGGCGTACGGCGCCTTGGGGCCGTCCCAGCCGAACGCGCTGACCACCGTGTAGACGAGCCCCGGCCGGTCGGCGCGCAGCGTCGCCGGGTCGAGGCCGAGCGCCTCCAGGCGCGGGCGCGGCCAGGAGGTGACGACGATGTCGGCGGCGTCCGCGAGGAGCCGGAGCCGGGCCACCTCCTGGGGGTCGTCGAGGTCGAACGCGGCCCCGCGCTTGCCGGCGGCGAACGCCTCCCAGTACATCGAGCTCGGGGCGGCGCCCTCGGCGACCGGCGGTGCCTGGCGGGCCGTGGACCCGCCCGCCGGCTCGACCTGGACCACGTCGGCGCCCAGGTCGGCAAGCAGCCGCCCGCAGAGCAGGCCGCGTTCGTCGGTCAGGTCCAGGACGCGGAGGTGCTCAAGCATCGGCCGGCGCGGTCTCCGTGACCGCGATCGCGCCCTCGGGACAGGCGTCCGCGGCGTCCTGTGCCTGGCCGACGAGGTCCGCCGGGAGCTCCCAGCAGCGACCGCGCTCGGCCACGAAGCCCTCGTCGTCGTCGGAGAGCAGGTCCTCGGCGACGGCGTAGCACCGGCCGTGGCCCATGCACTTGCCCGCGTCGATCGCGATGAACATCAGGCCTCCACGTCCCACTCGAGCGGCAGCGAGGACATGCTGAGCTGGACGCCGCGCTCGGTCAGCTCGGTGCCCGCCTTGATCCGGTACTCCGGGATCCGCCGGTGCCACTCCTCCAGCACGACCTTCAGCTCCAGGCGGGCCAGGTGCATGCCGAGACACCGGTGCGGGCCACCGCCGAAGGCGAGGTGCTGGTTGGCATTGTGGCGCGCGACGTCGAACTCGTCGGGGTTCTCGAACTTGCGCGGGTCGCGGTTGGCCTGCGCGATGCCGAGCCAGACGACGTCGCCCTTCTCGACCTCGAGGCCGTTGAAGTCCTGCGGCTCCTGCACCTCGCGGCCGGCCTGGAAGACCAGCGGGTAGAGGCGGAGGAACTCCTCGACGGCCTTGGGGATGAGCGCCGGGTCGTCGATCAGCGCCTGCCTGTCCGCGGGGTTCTGGGCGAGGTGGGCGTAGATGTAGCCGAGGGCGCTGCGGGTGGTGTCCAGGCCCGCGAGCATCAGCGTGAGGCAGATCGTGAGGATCTCGTCCTGGGTGAGCGCCTCGTCGTCGATGCGGGCCTGGACGAGCCGGGTGACCATGTCCTCCTTGGGGTCGCGCGGGTGGGCGCGCCGCTCGTTGACCGCCTCGTCGAAGTACTTCATGATGCTCGTCTTCGCGGCCTCCGCCCGGCCCGGGTCACCGGCCAGGAGCGCGCCGAAGTAGTCGTCGGACCACTCGAGGAACTGCTCGCCGTCGCTGACCGGCAGGCCGAGCAGCGCCAGGAACATGTCGGTCGGATAGCGGATCGCGAACTCCTTGACGAAGTCGCAGCTGCCCGCGTCCTCGATCTCCTCGATCAGCTCGATGCACCGCTGCTTGGCCATCGGCTCCATCCGCCGCACGGCGGCGGGTGCGAAGAACTGGTTGAGGATCCGGCGCAGCTTGACGTGCGGCTGCCCGTTGAGGTCCTGCGGCAGCAGCGGCTCGCCGAGGCCCGGCCGCAGCGCGCTGCGCACCGCTGTCGTCCAGGTCTCGTGCTGCTGGAAGCCCTCCTGGACGTCGTCGTAGCGCTGCAGCATGAGGAAGCCGCGGTCGGTGGTGTCGTTGAAGAGGAAGCGCGCCTTCTCCCGGTCCTCGTCCAGCATCCTGTAGTGCTCGAGGATCGGAGCGGACCCGGTGAAGTCGGTGTGCGCGACCGGGCACCCGCGGTGCGTCTGCGTCATGGGGTGGTGCGTCCTTTCGGGGCTGGCGGGATCGATCAGCTGTCGGAGGCCATGCTGGGCAGCCAGGTGCTGATCTCGGGGAAGAAGATCAATATGACGGTCACCAGGATCGCCATCGGCATGAACCACCAGCAGGCGTTGAACACGTCGTTGAGGCGGATGTTCTGCCCCTGGTTGACCTCGGGCTCCTTCGTGATCTGGTGGATGATGAAGGCGAGGATGCCGACCGGGGGCGTGACCACCGCCAGCTCGCCCATGAGGACGGCGAAGGCGCCGTACCAGAGCAGCGAGATGTCCAGGGAGATGAGCGTCGGCATCAGGATCGGGATGGTGAGGACCATCATCGGCAACGGCTCCATGAAGGTGCCCAGCACGATGTAGACGACCATCATCAGCAGCAGGAAGGTCACCCGGTTGAGGTCCATCGACTCGACCAGCTCGGCGAACCCGGTGCTGATCCCGGTCAGGGTGAACATCCGGGAGAGCATCTCCACACCGATCAGCATGAAGAAGATGCCACCCACGCTGCTGACCGTCGCGACGGAGGCGTCGGCGATGGCGCGGAACGGGCCGTCGCCCCTCTTCCAGATGAAGGTGATCAGCAGCGAGACCAGCGCGGCGCAGGCACCCGCCTCGGTGGCGGTGAAGGTGCCGGAGAACATGCCCCAGACGATCACCACGATCAAGATGGGGACCGGCCAGATCTTGGCGAGACTGCCGAAGCGGTCGCCCCAGGTGACCGGGTCCTGGCCGGCCGCCTCCTCGGCGACCGTGGGCGCCCAGCGCTTCGCGAAGATCACGATCATCACCGTGAACAGGATCGCGACCAGGATGCCCGGGCCGATGCCGGCCAGCAGCTGGGGACCGATCGGCACCTCGGCGATGCCGGCGTAGATCACCAGCATGATGCTCGGCGGGATGAGCTGGCCGGGCAGCCCGGCGACGATCACCGCGCCGATGGCCAGCCTCTTGTCGTAGCCGGCCTTGAGCATCTCGGGGATGCCGATGCGCGCCAGCGCATAGGCGGTGCCGACCGAGGAGCCACTCACCGAGGCCAGTCCGGCGCCGGCGATGTTGGTGCCGACCGCCAGGCCGCCGGGCATCCACCCGAGCCACTTGCGCCCCGCGGAGTAGAGACTCTCGGTGAGTCCGGCCTTCCAGAGCAGCAGGCCCATCAGGATGAACATCGGGACGACGCTCAGGCTCCACTCCGCCACCTGGCTGTAGGGCAGCGTGGTGAGCGCGCTCTCGACCAGCAGCTCACCTCGTAGGGCGTACATGCCGATCAGGGCGGGGACGATCATCGCCAGCGCGACGGGGAGCCGGATGAAGATCATGCAGAGCATCAGCACGATCGCGGCGATGCCGATGGCCTCGGGAACCAGCGGCAGCAGCATCGCGGTGGTCGACCCGATGATCAGGGCCACGGTTACGGCGAAGAAGATCCACGAGCGTGCGGAGTCACGTGGTTTCGAGCCCTGCGGGTCCGCGGGGTCCGCGGGCGGTGCCGCGGCGGGGTCGACGGCGATGTCGGCGCTCATCGGGCAGCCTCCTTCTCGTTGCGGTGCTTCTCGTGCTCCTGCGCCTCCATCTCGTCCAGCTCGTCGAGCAGCAGGACGTCGTCGGGATCGGTGACGACGTGCTGGTCGTCGCCCTTCACGATCGCCCGGACGGCGGCGTAGAGGAACTGGACGAACAAGATGCCGAAGCAGAGCGGGACCAGGAAGTACGGCGGCCACGCCACCAGGTTGCTGACCCCGGCCGTCTTGCCGATGTCCTTGGCGTGGACCGCCTCGCCCCAGCCGAACCAGGCGAAGCCCAGGCACACGACGGCGGCGAGGACGGACAGCACGGCGAGCACGTAGCGCTTGGTCGCCTCGGGGAACCGCTCGTAGATCAGGTCGGCCGCGATGTGCTGCCCCCGCGCCTGGGCGGCGATGAAGCCGAGGAAGGCGATGATCGGCAGGTACCAGTACTGGGTGATCTCGAGCGTGTTGGGGAGCGGATCGTTCGCGAAGGTCCGCATCAGCGCGTTCGCGGTGACGTGGACCATCATCGCGAAGGTCACCACCACGGCCGGGACCTCGATCAGCAGTGCGGGCCGGAAGTGTCCCTTGCGCTGGGTTGCGTTGCTCATCTGTCTCTCTCCGTCGGAAGGAGTCGTCCGGTGGCCCGGGCTCGGGACCCGGGCCACCGGTCGGGCTCAGGAGGGCCGGTGCTCCGAGAGGATCTCCATGACCGCGGCGGTGTACTCCGTGAGGTCGATCGAGTCCTTGTTCTGCGCGAACCAGGCGCCGAACTCGGCGTAGCCCACGTCCTCGAAGCCGTACTCCGCGACGGTGGCGTTCCACTCGTCGTTCGCGTCCTGCATCGCCTGGACGAAGGCCGCGCCGTCCGCGACGGCCTCGGTCTTGGCGAGGTTGGCGAGCAGCTCCTCGTTCTTCTCCTGGAGCTTCGCCCGCGCATCCTCGTCGAACGCCTGGATGCCGCCCTTGAACTTCGCGACGTCGTCGGCCATCTGGGCGTTGTTGACGAAGATCTTGTCGTCGACGTTGCTGCCGACGAAGATGTCGAGACGGTCCCAGAGCAGCTGCTGGGCGACCAGCGGGAGGCCGTCCCACGTCGTCTTGCTGAACGCCAGCGCTCCCGGCGCCAGGCCGAATCCGGCCTGCGGGTCGATGGTCACGAAGGGCGCCGCCTCGAGGAAGCCGCCGAGGACCGCGACCGTGGGGCTGGCGACCGTGCAGTCGACGACGCCGCGCTGGAGGCTCTCGTAGAGCTCGGTGTAGGGAATGGAGGAGGGCGA
Organism: Nocardioides carbamazepini; assembly: GCF_024614185.1. GTDB lineage: Bacteria > Actinomycetota > Actinomycetes > Propionibacteriales > Nocardioidaceae > Nocardioides > Nocardioides carbamazepini. Next base: position 284,156 of record NZ_JAHTLF010000025.1, on the reverse strand, counting down.
GCCGCCGAGGGCCTCGACCTGCGCGGACTGTGCCTGGCCGCCGGAGCCGACGGACGTGCCCTTGATGTCGCCGAGGCTGGTGCGTGCCTGGGAGCAGAACAGGGCGTTGGCCCCTGAGTTGTAGATCGGCACCATCGGCACCATGCCGTGGTCGTCGAACTCCTGCATGATCTCGTCGGTCTCGAACGCGACCTGGTTCGGCCAGGCGTTCGAGGCCAGGACGCCGTCGATGGCGCTCTGGTCGGAGATGAAGCCCGCCTCGATCAGCGCCGCGTTGGCGGGGTACTCGCTGGGGTCGTAGATCGGGAGCACCGAGGCGATGTCGAGCCGTCCGTCGGTCAGCGCGTCGTCGGCCTCACCGGGCTCGGCCACCGCGTTCGAGTAGGAGACGTCGAACTTGATCTTGCCGCCCGACCACTCCTCGACGGCCTCGAAGTACCGCTCCATCGGCAGACCGGTCACCGAGCCCTTGGGCGCCGGTGTCTGGGTCAGCAGGGTGATCTCGGAGACGTCGTCGAACGCCTCCTGGTACTCCTCCATGCTGGCACCGGCGTCGATGCCCTCTCCGCCCTCTCCGCCTGACGAGCCCGAGCTGCTCGATTCGGCACATCCAGCGAGGGCGGTCGCGCCCACCACAGCCAGGGCGGTCAGCACGCTGACCCGCTGAGACTTACGCAATCCAGCCATTGGCCTGAATCTCCATCCTGCGATTCTGATGATCACTCGGTGACCACGGTCATGGTGCGTGACCTCCATCACGCGCCATGAATATCATTAGCCTAGATTGCCGCCACGTCAATAGATGATGCGCATCAATTCCCGCCAGCTGCCGGATCCGCAGGCGAGAACACGCAGCGGAAGCCCACGTTGGCGCTCGCGGAGTCCGGGGTGAGCGGGATCCGAGCCGCCGGCCGGTAGCGCCGGCAGTAGTTGTCCGCGCACAGGAACGAGCCGCCCTTGAGCACCCGCGGCGGGTCGGGGGGCGCCCACGGGTCGCGACCCGCCGCGCAGCACCCGGCCGCGGGCTCGACGTACGCCGTCGTCGTCCACTCCCAGACCTGGCCCACCACGTCCACCAGGCCGAAGCCGTTCGCCGGGTGCGAGCCCACCGGCCGGGTGCCCCAGCCGCCCGGCCCCACGACCGGGAAGTCGCCGTCCCACACGACGGCCGGGACGCGACCGCCCGGCCGGGGCGAGTCGCCCCACGGGTAGGCGGTGCTCGCCCCACCCCGGGCGGCGTACTCCCATTCGGCCTCCGTCGGCAGTCGACCGCCCGCCCAGGCGGCGAACGCCTCGGCGTCGGCGAGATCCACGTGCACGACCGGGTGATCAGCGCGGGCAGCGACGTCGCTCCCCGGCCCCTCGGGGGCGCGCCACGACGCACCCGGGACCAGGCGCCACCAGGACGGATCGGCGAGGTCGACCACACCCTCGGGGACGACGAACACGGCGGCGCCCAGGCGCTCGGCGCGCGTCACGTGGCCGGTGTCCGCCACGAACCGGGCGAAGCGCGCGTTCGTCACCGGACCCCGGTCGACCGCGAACGGGCCCACCTCGACCTGGCGGACGGGGCCCTCCTCGTCGTAGAAGGCGGTCGAGCCCATCGCGAACCGTCCGCCCGGCAGCGCGATCCGCCGGGGAGCCCCCGGGTCCGGAGGCTCGCCCGGGCTCGCCGCGCCGCTCACTGGGTGTTCAGGGCGAGTCGGCGGGCCTCGGCCAACCGGGCCGCCAGCCCCTCGGCGACGCCCGGGTCGGGGTGATAGGTGGCGGCTCGCAGGTCGCCGGAGTACGGGAAGGACCGACGGCGGCGGTAGAGCTCCCACGAGACCGGGGAACGCCGGCAGATGCCGACGTCGATCCCCTCGAACGGCAAGAAGCCCCCGAAGCGCCGCAGTCCCGGCGCCTCCAGCACGCTGCCGTCACCGAGCCGGACGACGGCGTCCCACCGGCCGCCGTTCGTCGTCACCGCGAGCTCCAGCCCACGGAGGCCGTCGGTCAGCGGCACCGGGCCGAGGCGCCGAGGCGTGCCGAAGTCGTTGTGCTCGAACCAGAGGCCGCCCTCCTCGACGAACAGCAGGTAGCCCGCGGCCTGGCTGCCGTGCGCGAGGAGCACGCCCTCGTCGCCCTGCCGATAGGTCCACTCCAGCTCGACCCGCCATCGCGCACCCTGGACCAGTGCGCCGGCCCGGTGCCGTTCGAGGGTGGGCGTGCCCGCGGCGATCCGGACCGGACGGGGGGTGGGCGCCGGAGGGCGCTGCAGGAACTTCACTCCCGAGCCCTCGTCCAGCGGATAGACCTGGTTCGCGCGGGCCGCCCGGTCGAAGTCGGCCACCAGCTCGGCGACCTTCTCCGGGTGCCGCTCGGCGAGGTCGTCGGCCTGCACCGGGTCCGACTCGTGGAAGAGCTGCCAGCTCTCCTCGTCGAAGGGCGTGAGCGGTCGGCGTACCGTGGCCGCCTCCCAGCCGTCCTTGTAGTAGGACCGGTTGCCCACGCACTCGGTGTACTGCTCGCGATGGGTGGCGGCCGCGGCCGCGTCGGCCAGTGTCGGCGCGAAGCTGCTGCCCGCCACGGCGGCTCCCGGGACCGCCGTCGGCGAGAGCGGCACCTCCAGTCCGAGCAGGTCGACCAGGGTGGGCAGCACGTCGGTGATGTGGGTGTACTGGCGGCGGACCACCGCTCCCCCCTCCGGGAGGCGTGCCGGCCAGGAGAAGACGAACGGCGACTGCTGGCCGCCCCGCAGCGTGCTGAACTTGTAGAGCCGGAAGGGAGTGTTCGAGGCCATCGCCCACCCACGAGGGTAGTGCGGCCACGTCGTCGGACCACCCAGGTCGTCGAGGATCTCCGGCAGCCGCTCGTCGATCTCGCACACCTCGGGGTTCTGCATGTAGCCGAAGTACGACGCGGTGCCGGTGTCCGGCGAGGTGGCCCAGCTCGGGACCGGTCGCGGCTGGTCGCTCAACCGGGCCGCGCCGTTGTCGCTGCTGAACATGATGATGGTGTTCTCGAGCTCGCCGAGCTCGGCGAGCACGTCGCGCAGCCGGCCGACACCGCGGTCGATCGCCTCCACCATGGCGGCGTAGACCTCCATCTGGCGGGCATGCACCCGGCGCTCGGTGGCCGAGAGCGCGTCCCACGGTCCGACGTCCAGGCCCTCCTCGCCGTTGCGCGCGGGCAGCGTCGTGCCTTCCGGCATGATGCCGAGCTCGATCTGGCGGGCCAGGCGCCGCTCCCGCACGAGGTCCCAGCCCTCGTCGTACCGGCCCCGGTGCCGGGCGATGTCCTCGGCCCGCGCCTGCATCGGAGCGTGCACGCCGCCGTGGGAGAGGTAGAGGAAGAACGGCTTGTCCGGGTCGGCCGTGCGCACCTCACGGATCATCCGCACGGCGCGGTCGGTGAGGTCGTCGGTGAGGTAGTAGTCGTCGGGGTACTCGTCGACCTGGACGACCGAGTTGCCCTCGATCAGCCGGTGCGGGTGGTGGAAGTCGGTGAGCGCCTCGAGGAACCCGTAGTACTGGTCGAATCCGCGCTGCAGCGGCCAGTTGTGCCGGCTGCCCGCCTCCGAGAAGTCCTCGTCCTTGCACAGGTGCCACTTGCCGACCATCAAGGTGGCGTAGCCGTTGGCCCGGAAGATCTCCGGCAGCACCGGTTGGTCGAGCGGCAGCTCCGAGCGATAGCCGGGGAAGCCGGGATCGACGTGCGTGGGGAAGGCGATGCCGGCCGCATGCGCGTTGAGCCCCGTCATCAGCGCCGCCCGCGTCGGCGAGCACAGGGGGGTGACCCGGAAGTTCGCGTAGCGCACGCCGTCGGCCGCCGTGGCGTCCAGGTGCGGCGTGGGGATCTCCGAGCCGAAGCAGCCGATGTCGGAGAAGCCGAGGTCGTCGGCGAGGACGACGATCACGTTCGGCCGGCCCGCCGGGCGCGCGGGACGCTCGGGCCACCACGGGGTCGACTCCGCCATCGTCGTACGCACCTCGCCCCCGAAGTCGCGGTAGGGCTCGAAGGGCCGGGCTGTGGGGTCACTCATCTGCACGCTCCTGATGCGTTGTCAGGCGGTCACTGCCAGGACGACCGCGCATGCGGCGACGACCACGAGCACCGCCGCCACCGGCCACGGGGCCGAGGTCGGGATGGGGCGGCCCGCCTGGAGGGCGGCCTCCACCGCACGCCAGCGGCGCGCGCCCCAGAGTGCGGCCGCCCCCGCGGCGACGGCCAGGACGACGGCCAGGACCACCCGGAGACGGTGGTCGCCGTCGTCGACCAGCTGGGTGACCGCGACCGAGGCGGCCGCGGCGCCGAGCGCGGTCCGGGTCCAGGCGAGGAACGTCCGCTCGTTGGCAAGTGTCACCCGGTAGTCGACGCTCCCGTCGTCGGGTGCCGTCCGCCCGGTGCTCACCGCAGGCCGCGCCAGGCCAGGGTGCCGCCGTCGACGGGCAGCGTCACGCCGGTCAGGAAGGACGCGGCGTCCGAGGCGAGGAAGCAGACCACCTGGGCCACCTCGTTCGGGCGGCCGAAGCGCGGGATCAGGTGCGCGCCGGTCATGAGCCGCTCCTGGGCCACCGGGTCCGCGGCGGAGGCGATCTTCTCCATCGCCATCGGCGTCTCGATCGATCCCGGCGCGAACGCGTTGCAGCGCACCTCGGGCGACAGCGAGATCGCCGTGGACCTGGTCAGCTGCACGACCGCCCCCTTGCTGGCGGTGTACGCCGGCGACGCGTAGCCGGTGAGGCCGGCCACCGAGGCGGCGTTGACGATCGAGGGGCCGCGCCCGGAGGACCGCAGTGCGGGGGACGCCGCCTGGGTCGCGACGAAGACCGCCTTGACGTTGATCGCCATGACCTTGTCCCACACGTCCTCCGGCAGCAGGTCGACGCTCGCCCGGTCCGGCGCGAAGGCGGAGTCGATCACGCCGGCGTTGTTGACCAGGGTGTCCAGCCCGCCGCCGCCACGGACGGCCGCGTCGACCATCGCGCGCACGTCGGCCATGTCGGTCAGGTCGACGCGGACGACCTGGCCCGCGCCCCCCGCCTCCTCGACCAGCGCCAGCGTCTCCTCGGCGCCCTCAGCCGCGATGTCGGCGACGGTCACGTACGCCGCGCCCTGGCGCGCCGCCTCGATCGCGATCTCGCGCCCCATCCCCTGGGCGGCACCGGTGACCAGCACCCTCTTGTCGTCGAGCATCGGTCTGACTCCTGTTCTCGGTCTTGCCGGGTGGTGATCAGTGTCCGTCCGGCTCCGCGCCGGCCCAGGTCACGAGGGCGTCGAGGGCCTCGACGGCGCTGCCCTCGACCCGCAGCGGGTTGACCTCGATGCCGTCGAAGGCGGCGCCGTGCACGGCCTCGAGAGCCTCGGCGAGCCGGCCGATCCCGGCCACCGCGGACGCGACGGCAGCCCGGTCCGCGGCCGGGCGGCCGCGGACGCCGTCGAGCAGGGCGGAGCCGCGCAGCCCCTGCAGCATCCGCAGCACGGCGGCCTCGTCGACCGGCAGCGGGGCCAGCGCGACGTCGTCGAGGACCTCCACGAGCACGCCGCCGAGACCGACGGCCAGGAGCAGTCCCCACTCGGGATCGCGGGTCACGCCGACGAGCAGCTCGGTGGCCGGCGTGCGCATCGGCGAGATGAGCACCCCGTCCAGGCGCGCATCGGGCCGAGCGGCCGCGCAGGTGGCCACCAGGTCGTCGTACGTCGTCGCGGCGTGGGCGGGCTCGACGCCGAGCCGGACGCCGCCGATGTCGCTCTTGTGGCCGATGTCGGCGGAGACGATCTTCATCGCCAGCGGCGAGCCGGAGTCCGCCGCCGCCTTCGCGGCCTCGTCGGCGGAGTGCACGTGCCACGACGGGACGGCAGGCACGCCGGCCGCGAGCAGCAGGTCCCGCGCGGCGGCCTCGGACAGCGGCTCACCGGGCGTCAGCGCGGCGACCTCGGGCAGCGCCAGGGTCGTCGGCCGCGGCCGGGGGCGCCGTCGGCGCTCGGACCAGCGCGCGATGCGGCCGACGCCGTCGACGGCCAGGCGCAGTCCCGGCACGACGTGCCCGATGCCGCCCCGGCGCAGGATCTCGCGCACCTGGGGGCCTACGGGCTGGCTGGTCTGGGTGACGTAGAGGACCGGCACGGCCGCGCCCGCGGCGCCCGTGCCGATCGCGTCGACGAACCTCTGGCCGTAGAACGGGCGGCCGTCCTCGCGCCACGGGAGGCTGTTGACCGCGAGCACAGCACCGACGGAGGGGTCGGTGCCGACGGCGGTGACGGACGCCGTCCACAGGCTGGGGTCGATGATCGCCGCGCCGGTGATGTCGAGCGGGTTGTGGGCGTGGCCGAAGTCGGGCATCCGCTCCCGCAGCGCGGCGGTCGTCGCGGTGGAGAGCTCGGGCAGCTCGGCACCGACGGCCTCGGCCAGGTCGGCGACGATGTCGCAGGCGCCGCCGGAGATGGAGACGACACCGATGCCGGGGCGGACGAGCGGACCGGTGTGGGCGGCGATCCCGGCGGTGACCAGCATCTCCTCGATGGTGTCCACGCGGATCACCCCGAGATCCGCGAGCATCGCGTCGACCACCCGGTCGTCGCCGACGAGGGCACCGGTGTGGGACGCGGCGGAGCGCGCCGCGAGCTCGCTGCGGCCGGCCTTGAGCACGACGACGGCCTTGCCCGCGGCGGCCGCGCGGCGCGCGGCGTCCGCGAAGATCGCGGGCTGCTTGATGCTCTCCATGAAGATCGCCACGGCACGAACGGCGTCGTCGTCGACGAGTGCGTCGACGAGGTGGCCGACGCTCACCATCGCCTCGTTCCCCACGGTGAGCACGTGCGAGAGGCCGACGCCGGCCATCGCGGCGAACTCCTTCATCGCACCGCAGCTGGCGCCGCTCTGGGAGATCAGCGCGACCGGGCCCGGCTCGGTCGGCGGGTCGGAGAGTGCCATGGCGGGAATGCCCGCGCCGACGTTGACCAGGCCGAGCACGTTGGGACCGAGGACCGCGATGCCGAGCTCGCCGGCGAGTGCGACCAGTGCCTCCTGGCGGGCGAGGCCCTCCGGACCGGTCTCCGACCACCCGGAGCTGAGCACGATCGCGGCCTTGGCACCGGCCGCCGCGGCGTCCCGCAGTGCGTCGGGGGCGGCGGCCGCCGGGACCATGACATGGACCAGGTCGATCGGCCGGCCCACGGCGGCGCAGGTCGGGTACGTCGTCCGCCCGTGCACCTCGGCGCGCCGCGGGTTGACCAGGAAGGTGCTCTCCCCATGACCCGCGGCGACCAGGTTGCCGTGCAGCAGCGTGGAGAAGGTCGACTTGTCACTGGCCCCGATCAGCGCGAAGGAGCGCGGTGTCAGCAGGGCGTCGACGGACTCTCGGGTGACCACGCGTCACGCCTCCTCGGGGCCGGGGTCGCCCACCCGGCGACCGCCCTCACGGCGTCCGGCCTGGTCGGCGTACGTCGCGGCGGCCATCGACGAGGGGCCGCCGGCGCCGGTCATCCCGGCGTCGACGGGCAGCACGACGCCGGTGACGAAGGCAGCGTCGTCGCTGGCGAGATAGACGACACCGGCGGCGACGTCGGAGGGCCGCAGCGGCCGGCTCATGTAGCGGGAGCGGTCGAGAGCGGCCTCCGCGCCGGCCAGGTCGTCGGCTCCGCCCGCAACCAGGTCCGCCGTCATCTGGGTCACGACCGCGCCGGGGATGACGACGTTCGCGCGGATCCCGAACGGGCGCAGCTCGGCGGCGACCGAGTGGGACAGGCCGATGATGCCCGCCTTGACGGCGCTGTAGACGTGCGCGCCGACGCCACCCATCACCGCGGCCGGGCTGGACGTGGAGATGATGACCCCGGAGCCCTGGGGCTTCATGACGCGCGCGGCATGCTTCATGCCGAGCAGGACGCCGCGCAGGTTCACCGCGATGGTGAGGTCGGCGTCCTCGGTGCGGGTGCGGTCGATGGGTCCGACGGCGCCGATGATCCCGGCGTTGTTGAACATGACGTCGAGGCGCCCGAAGTGCGCCACCGCCGCGTCGACCACGTCGCTGACCGAGCCCTCGTCGGTGACGTCGGTGCGGCGGAAGAGAGCACGCTCCCCCAGCTCGGCGGCGAGGGCCGCGCCCGCCTCGGCCTGCAGATCGGCGATCACGACGCAGGCACCCTCGGCGTGGAAGGCCCGCACGGTGCCGGCACCGATCCCGCTGGCACCACCGGTGACGACCGCGACCTTGTCGGCGAGGCGTCCGGTCGGGGCCGCCTCGCCGCTCACAGTCCGACCGCGATCGACTTGGTCTCGAGGAAGGCCGCGAAGCCCTCGGGGCCCATCTCGCGGCCGATGCCCGACTGCTTGTAGCCGCCGAACGGCGAGCCGTAGGCCTGGGGGCGACCGTTGATGCTCACCATGCCGGTGCGCACCCGCCGGGCGACGCCGATCGCCCGCTCGTCGTCCGCGCTCCACACCGAGCCGGACAGGCCGTAGACGGAGTCGTTCGCGATCCGGACGGCATCGTCCTCGTCGTCGTACGCGATGACGGCGACCACGGGTCCGAAGATCTCCTCCTGCGCCACGCGCATCCCGTTGTCGACCCCGGCGAGCAGCGTCGGCGGGACGAACCAGCCGTCGGCGAGCTCGGGCGGCAGGACCAGGCTCTCGCCCCCGGTGACGACGCGGGCGCCCTCCTGCCGGCCGACGGTGATGTAGCCGGCGACGCGGTCGCGCTGGCGCTCGCTGACCATCGGCCCGATCTTGGTGTCGGACGCCATCGGGTCGCCGACCACCTGGGCCCGCATCGCGTCGGCGAGCGCGTCGACGAACTCGGTCTCGCGGGAGCGGGGCACGAGCACCCGGGTCTGCGCGATGCACGCCTGGCCGTTGACCATCATCGCCATCGGCAGCAGCGCGGGGACCACGACCGACGGGTCCGCGTCGTCGAGGACGATCGCGGCGGACTTGCCGCCGAGCTCCAGGGTGACCCGGGCGACGCGGGCGGCTGCCGCGGCCATGATCTTCTTGCCGGCGAGGCTGCTGCCGGTGAAGGCGATCTTGTCGACCTCGGGGTGCTCGACGAGGTGCTCCCCGGCCTCGCGGTCGCCCGGGATGATGCTGAGCACGCCCTCGGGCAGTCCCGCCTCGAGCAGGGCGTCCGCGAAGGCGTACGCCGTGAGGGGGGTCTCCGGCGGAGGCTTGAGGATCACCGAGCAGCCGGCGGCGAGGGCGGGGGCGAGCTTGAGCGACGGGGTGCTGAGCGGGCCGTTCCAGGGGGTGATGGCGGCGACCACGCCGACCGGCTCCTGGGTGACGAGGCTGGCGTTGCGGCCGTCGGACCGGACCTCGTCGTAGGCGAAGTCACGCGCCAGGTCGGCGTAGTAGCGGGTGTGCCGGATCGGGTTGGGCACGTGCGCCATCTCGCTGAACCACAGCGGGCAGCCCAGCTCGGAGGTGATGCTGACGGCGAGCTCGGGGGCGCGCTTCTCGAGGTGGTCGGCGGCCCGGTGCAGGACCTCGGCGCGCTCGGCGGGTGAGCTTCGCGACCACACGCCGGAGTCGAACGAGGCGCGGGCCGCGGCGACGGCTGCGTCGACGTCCCCCGTGGAGGCGAGTGCGGCACGGCCGACGAGCGCTCGCGTCGCCGGGTTGCGGACCTCGATCACCTCGCCACCCCGTGGCTGTCGCCAGGTGCCTCCGATGAACAGCTCGGGCCGATCGGTCAACGACATGAGATGGGTCCTCCCTCCGGCGACAGGTCGCCTCGCGGGTGTCTATTGCTGATAATGAAACATACCGTATGGTGCCACGTGACGCCAGCCACAGATGAGGAGTCGATCCATGGAACCAGCCCGTGTCGTGATCGTCGGAGCCGGGCTCGCCGGACTCCGCACCGCGGAGCGCCTGCGCCGGGGAGGGTACGACGGCACCCTCGTCCTGGCCGGCGCCGAGCGGCACCTCCCCTACGACCGGCCACCGCTGTCCAAGGCGCTGCTGAGCGCGACCGACGACCCGGCGGCGCCGCCCGTGCTCCGCACCGCGGAGCGGCTCGCCGAGCTCGACCTCGACCTGCGGCTCGGCATCCGGGCCACCGCGCTCGACGCCGGCACCCGCACACTCACGCTCTCCGACGGCGCCACCCTGGCCGCCGACCACGTCGTCCTCGCGACCGGCCTGGTCGCCCGCACCGTCCCGGCCTGGGCCGGACTCGCCGGCGTCCACACACTGCGCACCTTCGACGACTGCCTCGCGATCCGGCGCGCCGCCGGCGGCGCCACGCACGCCACCGTCGTCGGCGCCGGCGTGCTCGGCAGCGAGATCGCCGCGGGCCTGCGCGGCCGCGGGCTCGCCGTCGACCTCGTCGACCCGCTCCCCCAGCCGCTGTGCCGCGTGGTCGGCGAGGAGGTCGGCGCCGTCGTCGCCGGCCTGCACCGCAGCCACGGCGTCGGCCTCCACCTCGGACGCGCGGTCGCCGAGCTCACGACCGCCGACGGCCACGTCCGCGGCGTGCGCCTCGACGACGGCAGCCACTGGGCCACCGACCTCGTCGTCGCCGCCGTCGGCGGCGCTCCCGACACCGGCTGGCTCGCCGGCTCGGGCCTCGCGCTCGACGACGGCGTGGCCGTCGACGCGCACGGCGCCGCCTCCCACCCCGGCATCTGGGCGGTGGGCGACCTCGCCTCGGTGGCCGACCCACGCGGCACCGGCCGGCTCCGGATCGAGCACTGGACCGCCGCCGGCGACCTCGCCGCCACCGTCGCCGGCAACGTCCTCGCCGCCCTGCGCGACGAGGACCCGAAGGCGCACACCGAGCTCCCCTACATGTGGAGCGACCAGTACGACACCAAGCTCCAGTGCCTCGGCCTGCCCCGCGCCGGCGACGAGGTCGTCCTGCTCACCGGCTCCCTCGACGACGGCGTCTTCCTCGCCGCGCACGTCGCGGACGGCCGGGTCCGCGCGGTCTCCGGCGCGGGGATCCCGGCGGGACTGATGCGCTGCCGGACGGCGGTCGCGGACGGCGTACCGCTCGCGGAGCTGGTCGCCCTGGCACCCTGGGACCGGAAGAAGGTGACCGCATGACCACGACGGATCTCGCCGCACTCGCCGCACTGGCCGACCGGGTGGCCCGGCTCGAGGAGGCCGAGCTCGCCCGCAACCTGCTGCACGCCTACGCGGAGGTGCTGGACGACCCGACGCCGGAGGCGGTGGCCGCCCTGTTCACCGACGACGGCGTGCTCAGCGTTCCCGCGGGGGACTTCACCGGCCACGCCGAGGTCGCGGGCTTCTACCGCGACCGGTTGGCCGGGGCGTCCGAGAAGCGGCACTTCATCATGAACGTGCGGACCCGGCCCCAGGGCCCCGGCCTGGTCGAGATCGCGTCGTACTTCGTGTTCACGGCGCGCGAGCCCGACGCGAGCGGCCTCGGCTGGGGCACCTACCTCGACCTCGTCGCGGTCTCCGACGGCGTCGCTCGGTTCCGGCACAAGACCATCACCCCGCACCTCGCCACCGACCTGACCGCCGGCTGGCCGGCGGCTCCCTGAGGGGCCGGCCCGCTGTAACTACCTGTTCGTGTCACTGGCGTACCGGTCTACGGGTCAGGTAGTGGCAACGACAGATAGTTACAACCCAGCGAGCCCGAGGACGTCTCAGCAGGCCCCCCGTCAGGCAGTCTTGCGATCCCCGTGGACCCGGCGAATCTCCTCAGCCTCCCGCAGCAATTCCGGGTTCGTCTCCCGACCATAGACGCGGTCGGCCTCGGCTTGCGCACGCCGCACTCGTTCAACCGTCGCCACCCGGCGCTCGTTCCAGTGATCCGCCCACACCACCGGTGAGACCACCAGACCTCGGTCCCGGATCGCGCGCTCGCGGAGTTTTGCCTCCCACGCCGCATTCTCGGCATCATCGGCCACCCCGCCGCGGTCGCGATGGCGCAGCTTGACCCGCCCGTCCGCCTCCACGGCGTGGTTGCCGACCACCATGTCGCACCACACGATCCCTCGATCGGTCCGGACCGGGAACTGGGTCTCCGGTCGTCGTCCGACCGCCTCAATGACGAGCTCGCGGGTGACGCTCTCCAACGCCGTCTCTGCTCCAGGATCAGCCAGTTCGATGCAGGTCGCGACATGGGTGCGCCCAGGCCAGTTCTCCATGATCGCGGCGGCCGCCTCGAGATCGGCGCGCCTCCCCCCGGTACGCAGCACGGCGTCGCACACGACCAGGCCACTGCGCACGCCGTGCGTACGCGCCATGTCGACGCCGGTACGCGCGTGGTTCAGCGCACGCAGCCCGTCCTTCTCGATGACCTGGGCGGCGCCGAAGCGCGCAAGGTGGCGCCCCACCCCGTCCCTGGTCCAGGCGTTGGTCCACCCTGGCCGCGTGATGTGGACGAGCGGATCCGTCAGGGCCAGAACCGGCAGCCCGAGAAGGTGGCACGCCGAGTCGTGACTGAGGACCCACCCACGCTGGATGTTCAAGGTGGCCGCGCGGGCAATGAGGAGCGGGCGAGCGACGTACTCGTCGAAGGCCTCCCAGATCGATCGCGTCGTGTACACACCGCGTCGCACCACGACCCACACCCGATCCCGCAGCAGGGCACGGACAGCACTCGGGCCAACACCGAGATCGAGCGCCTGCGCCCGGCTGATGACTCCGTGGTTGGCGGCGATGGCAGCTTCCACACGAGGATCCATGTGCCCGAGGGTGTGCGCGCCCTCGCCGGCGTTCAACACTCGCCCGTCAGGCCTGTGGGCAAGGTTGCCTACTACACCCCCTGTGGACAGCAAGTGGCCTGTCGAGGGGCCAGGGTGACGAGTCCGCAGTTTGTCGTTGCCGGCGCGATCCGCGAGCTGTAACTACCTGTCCTTGCCTCTGCCATACCGGTCTACGGATCAGATAGCAGCAAGAACAGGTAGTTACAGCTCCGCCCGCCCCAGGTCACCGGAACGCCGGCAGCACCTCGTTCTTGAACTTCTCCAGCGTGGCGAGCACCTGCTCCTGACCGAGCTCGTACCACTGCATCCGCAGCACGACATGGGTCAGCCCCTGAGCCTCGAGGTCCTTGAGCGCGGCCTCAGCCGAGGGCGGGTCGGTGAACAGGTACGACGCGTCGGCGACCTCCTCGGCGGCCTGGTCCGTCTGCAGGTGCTTGTAGGCCTCGCCCTGTTGCGGCGCGTTGTAGGCGGCGTACTTCTGGGTCAGGGCGCCGCGGGCGGCGACGCCGATCGCCCGGGCCCGGTCCCGGTCGTCGTCGAGCACGAGCTCGCGGCGCACCACCAGCTCGGAGGTCTGCTTGCCCAGCCGCTCGCGCTCGGCGCGGTAGTGACCGAGGACGACGGCCAGCCGCTCGGGCGTGACGTGGGGCGGCACGATCCACGCGTCGCCGAGCCGGGCCGCGCGCTCGGCGCCCTTCTTGTGGGGGCCCGCACCGATCCAGACCTGCGGACCGCCGGGCTGGACGGGGGTCAGGCTGATCTTCTCGTCCACCACCTGGAAGTGCTCGCCCTCGAAGGTCACCTGCTCGCCGCTCCAGAGCTGGCGGATGAGCCGCACGCTCTCGTCGTACCGGCCGACCCGGTCGTCCATCGGGATGCCGAAGGCGGCGAACTCGTTCTCGCGGTAGCCCATGCCGAAGCCGGCCACCGCACGACCGCCGGTGAGGTGGTCGAGCGTGGCGAACTCCTCGGCGACCTCGACCGGGTGGCGCAGCGGGAGGATGAACATGTTGGTACCGAGCGTCATCTCGCCGGCGTCCTGCGCGAGCGCCGACAGCAGCGGCACCGGCTGGAGGGTGGGCATGCTGCCCAGGTAGTGCTGCAGCACCCAGATCGAGGAGATGCCGGCATCCGCGGCGGCGCGCACCTGCTCACGCAGCATCGACACCCGCGACGCGGGCACGACCCCCGGCGGGAAGTCGTTCATGATGGCGAGACCGAACTTCAACGGCATGGTGTCCTCCAGTGAGAGATCGTCGAACGACGCAGAGTGCTCGTCGTCATGGGATTGCGGCATCGACGGTGATGCCGATCTTGCCGCGGATCCCGCGGCTGGCCAGCGCGCGGTGCGCCTCGACGATCTCGTCGAGCGCGAACCGCGCGGAGAGGTGGACGTGGAGCGCACCTTCTGCGCACCACCGGGCGAGTGTCTCCAGACCGTCGCGGTCGGGACGGACGGCGACGCGCTCCGCGCGCACCCCCGCCCGGGACGCGAGCTCATCGAGCCCGGCGTCGGCTCCGCCCGGCACGCAGACGACCACGCCGCCCCGCACGGTCGTCGCGACCGAGCCCGCCAGCTGGGCCCCACCGACGAGGTCGACGACCGCATCGACCTGCGGCAGGGGACCCTCGTCGGCGCGGTCCCGGAACTCGTCGGCCCCGAGGCCTCGGACGAAGTCTCCCTTCTCGGCGCCGTCGACCGCGACGACCTCCGCACCGAGGATCTTCGCGATCTGTACGGCGAGATGGCCGACGCCGCCCGCCGCGCCGCGAATGAGCAGTCGTCGTCCGGGGCGCGCCCCGGCGAGGTCACGCACAGCCGAGAGCGCGGTCAGACCGGCCAGCGGCAGCGCCCCCGCTGTCGCGACGTCGACCGCGTCCGGCAGGACGGCCAGGTGCTCCACCGGAGCCACGACGTGGACGGCGTAGGAGGCCGCCTGCTGCGGAAAGAAGGGCATCCCGAACACCCGCTGTCCCACAGCGAGCGAGTGCACGTCCTCGCCCACCGCCTCGACGACTCCGGCGACGTCCCATCCCACGGAGATCGGGAACGAGCCCAGTGACGCCGCCGCTCCCCTCCCCTCGCGCGTCTTCACGTCGATGGGGTTGACCGACGTGGCCGCCATCCGCACCAGCACCTCGCCTGCGCGCGGTCGAGGGACCTCCACCACCGCCTGCTCGAGGACCTCCGGTCCGCCATACGCGTACTGCACCACGCGCACCGAAGGCACCGGACTCGTGAGCTTGGTCCGCACCCTCACTCCCGGGGCAGGCCGAGGCCACGGGCGATGATCCCCCGCTGGATGTCGTTGGTGCCGCCGCCGATGACGTACATCGGCGCGACCCGGATGGCGGCGTCGTACCGGCCGGCGAGCGCGGCCTCGGGACCGAGGACGTCGAGGCAGGTGCGGCCGAGCTCCTCGGCGAGGTCGCCGCTGAGGACGGCGGCCATCGGGCCCGCGATGCGGGCGTCGCCGCCGCCACTGCCGCCGCCGTCCATCGACCGCGTCGCCCGCAGCACGAGCGCCCGGGCGGCCTGGAGCCGCGCGGCGACCCAGGCGATCCGGTCCCGGTCGAGGGCGTCGACCGTGCCGCCGTCCGCGACCCGGGCCCGCAGCAACGCGAGCGTCTCGTCGAAGTGCCGGCGCAGCGTCGCGGCCACGCCGCCCATCACCACCCGCTCGGCGGTGAGCGCGTCGGTGACGACCTTCCAGCCGCCGTGCACCTCGCCGACCCGGGCGCTGTCGGGCACCCGCACGCCGTCGTAGAACACGGTGCAGGAGATCTCGCCGGACAGCGCGACGTGCTGCTGGACGGTGATCCCCGGCGTGTCCATCGGGACGAGGAAGATGGTGATCCCCGCGTGCCGGGGCGTGGCGTCGGGGTCGGTGCGGACCGCGAGCCACACGTGCGAGGCGGTCTGCCCGCGCGTGGTCCACAGCTTCTGCCCGTCGATCACCCACCCGTCGCCGTCGCGGACCGCGCGGGTGCGCAGCGAGGCGAGGTCGGAACCGGCCTCCGGCTCGGAGTAGCCGAGGCAGAACGCCAGCTGCCCGGCGTGCAGGAGCGGCAGGAACTGCGCCTTCTGCTCCGGCGTGCCGTGGCGCAGCAGCGAGTGGCCGATCAGCATCGTGGCGCTCATCGCGCGGTCGACCGGGCCGCCGGCGTACTTCATCTCCTCGTGGAGCACGACCTGCTCCTCGACAGCGGCCGCGCGACCGCCGTGCTCCGGGGGCCAGTTGAGGGCGAGCAGCGCCTGGTCGTCCATCTCCTGGCGCAGCGCCTCGACGTCGTACCCGTCGCCGGTCCGGTGCCGGGCGAGCAGCGCGCGGACCTCGTCGCGGAACGCCTCGGCGCGCGTCCCCAGGTGGAAGTGCGGGAGCGCCTCGCCGGCGAGCAGCCGGGCGGCCACGCCGTCATCGCGACGGTCGTCGAGACCGCCGCCGAGATGGGTGAGGTCGGTGTGGACCCGGCGGAAGAGCCAGGCGGCGTCGTGCTCCTCGAAGAAGCCGACCGCGCCGAGCGTGTGCTGGGCGCCGGCGAGCACCCGCTGCGCGGCGGTCCGCGCGTGCCGGGCGGCCAGGGCCGCGGCGAGCGGGGCGTCGTCGCGTCCGGCGAGCAGCGCGCCGACGGCCTCGTCGACCAGCGCCTCGCTCGCGGACAGGTCGATCTGGCCGGCGGCCACCCGCTGTTGGACGGCGCCGAACGCGCCGATCACCCGGCCGAACTGGCGGCGCACCTTCGCGTGCTCGACGGCGAGCTCGTGCGCCCGGCCCGCGGCGGCGACGGCGCGGGCGGCGACGCACAGGCGCAGTACGGCGACCGCCTCGGCCACGGCCGCGGGCTCTACCGTGCGCTCGGCCACGACGGCCCCCGGCGCCAGCCGGCGCCAGGCCGGGCGGGCCAGCCCCTCGAGCGGCTCGGCGACGTCGATCTCCCGCAGGGAGACCGCGCCGGTGTGGGTGTCGACGACGAGCACGTGGGAGGACGTGCCGGCGTCGTCGACGATCAGGGGGCCGGTGTCCAGGACGACGGCCGGACGGATCTCACCGGCGCCGATGGCGCCGGCCCGGTCGGGCAGGAGCCGGCTGGCGACGTACGCGTCGGCGAGGGGCAGCGGGCACGCGCGACGCCCGAGCGTGCGCACGGCGGCGACGAGGTAGTCCGCGGCACCCTCCGGTCCGAGCTGGAACCACCCCTGCTGGACGGCGGCCTCGGCGACCTTGGCGACGTCGGCCGTCGCGACGTCGACAGCGGCGGGCCAGAGCCCGTCGAGCACACCCGCCACGGCGTCCCGGAAGTCCTCCACCTCGGCCATGCCGCCCGGTCTCCTCACTCTCACCTTGCCACACCCGCGCTATCTATGAATACCATAGTCATGGTCGGGATCACAGAGCCGGCTTCACGCCGTAGCCGCAGATCAGCCGTAGTAGCTGCGCCCCCTGGCGGCCGGGACGTCGTCCCCGCCGTCGACGACGAGACAGGCGCCGTTGACCCGGGCCGCAGTGGCCAGGAAGAGCGCGGCCGCCGCGACGTCGTCCGCCGTCGTCGGGATGCCGCTCGACGAGGCCTCCGCCAGCCGCCGGTACGGCGTCGCGAGGTCGTCGGCGTCGCCCATCAGGCCGGCCGACAGCGAGCTCACCGTGCCGCCCGGTGCGACCGCGTTGATCCGCAGCCCGTACGGCGCGACCTCGACCGCGACCGACTCGACGAGCCCCTTCACCCCCTGCTTCGCGGCGGTGTAGACGTGCGGGCCCAGCCCGCCCCGGACGCTGGCGACGCTCGCCGTGCACACGATCGAGCCGTGCGCCTGCGGACGCATCACGCGGACCCCGTGCTTGACGGTGAGGAAGACGCTCGTCAGCAGGAGGTCCATGGTCCGCCGGAAGTCGGCCAGGCCGGTCTCCTCGATCCGGCCGGTCACGCCGACCACGCCGGCGTTGGCGAAGACGGCGTCGACCGGACCGAGGGCCGCGGTCGCGTCGACCGCGGCGGCGACCTGCCGCTCGTCGGTCACGTCGCAGGGCACGAACCGGGCGCCTCCGCGGAGACGTCCGACGAGCGCCCGTCCCGCGCGCTCGTCGATGTCGGCGACGACGACCTGCCCGCCCTGGGCGACGATCCGCTCGACGAGGGCGGCGCCGATCCCGCGCGCCCCTCCCGTGACCAGGGCGACCGACGGACTCTGCGACATGGGACTCCTACTCGATTGACACCCCTTCGAGCCGACATTACATTGGAATCATTATCAGAGATAGGAGTACCGTGTCCTCGACCGTGACCGAGCTCGACCGCGTGGTCATCCGCTTCGCCGGCGACTCCGGCGACGGGATGCAGCTGACCGGAGACCGCTTCACCCAGGAGGCGGCCGTCTTCGGCAACGACCTCTCCACCCTGCCGAACTTCCCCGCCGAGATCCGCGCGCCGCAGGGGACCATCCCCGGCGTCAGCAGCTTCCAGCTGCACTTCGCCAACTACGACATCCTCACGCCGGGCGACCGGCCCGACGTGCTCGTGGCGATGAACCCGGCCGCGCTGAAGGCCAACCTGACCGACCTCCGGCGCGGGGCGACGATCATCGTGGACACGCACGACTTCACCGCGCGCAACCTCGCCAAGGTCGGGTACGACGTCAACCCCCTCGAGGACGACACGCTGGCCGAGTTCGCGGTGCATGCCCTCGACCTCACCGGCATGACGGTCGAGGCGGTCAAGGAGTTCGGGCTCTCCCGCAAGGACGCGGCGCGCTCCAAGAACATGTTCGCCCTCGGCCTGGTCTCCTGGCTCTACGGGCGCGACGTCGACGGGAGCGAGGCCCACCTGGCGGCCAAGTTCGCGACCAAGCCGGCCATCCGCGACGCCAACATCGCCGCGCTGCGGGCGGGCTGGAGCTTCGGCGAGACCACCGAGACGTTCGCGGTGTCGTACGTCGTGAAGCCGGCGCCGGTCCGCGCCGGCCGCTATCGCAACATCACGGGCAACACCGCGCTCTCGTACGGACTCGTCGCCGCCGGCCGGCTGAGCGGGCTGCCGGTGCTGATGGGCGCCTACCCGATCACCCCGGCCTCCGACATCCTCCACGAGCTGAGCAAGCACAAGAGCTTCGGCGTCACGACCTTCCAGGCCGAGGACGAGATCGCCGCGATCGGCGCCGCCGTCGGCGCGTCCTTCGCCGGCGCACTCGGCGTGACCGCGACCTCGGGTCCCGGCGTGGCCCTGAAGTCCGAGGCGATGGGACTGGCCGTGATGACCGAGCTCCCGCTGGTCGTCATCGACGTCCAGCGCGGTGGACCGTCGACGGGGCTGCCGACCAAGACCGAGCAGTCCGACCTGTTGCAGGCCATGTACGGCCGCAACGGCGAGGCGCCGATGCCCGTGATCGCGGCGCAGTCCCCCTCGGACTGCTTCGACGCGGCGCTCGAGGCGGCGCGGATCGCGGTCACCCACCGCACCCCCGTGATGCTCCTGTCCGACGGCTACCTGGCCAACGGGTCGGAGCCGTGGGCGATCCCCGACGTCGCCACCCTGCCCCGGATCGATCCGGACTTCGCCACCGGCCCCAACCACGACAGGGGCGACGGTGAGCGGGACTTCTGGCCCTACCTGCGTGACGAGGACACCCTCGCCCGCCCCTGGGCGATCCCAGGCACCCCGGGCCTGGAGCACCGCATCGGCGGCCTCGAGAAGGGCGAGGGTCACGGCAACATCTCCTACGACCCGGCCAACCACGACCGCATGGTCCGCATCCGCGCCGAGAAGGTCCGGCGCATCGCCGACTCCCTCCCGCCGCTGGAGGTCGACGACCCCTCCGGCGAGGCCGGGGTCCTGGTCATCGGCTGGGGCTCGACCTACGGCCCGATCGGCGCCGCCTGCCGCCGGGTCCGGGCCGCGGGACATGCGATCGCCCAGGTGCACCTGCGCCACGTGAACCCGCTCCCCCACGACCTCGGCGAGATCCTGCGCCGCTACGACCGCGTCGTGTGCCCGGAGATGAATCTCGGCCAGCTCTCCCGCCTGCTGCGCGCGGAGTACCTCATCGACGTCCGGCCGATCACCACGGTGCGCGGACTGCCCTTCGGGGCCGAGGCGCTGGCCGCCGACCTGCTCGCCCACGTCACCACCACCGCGGAGGCCACCGCATGACCGCCATCGACCTGCCGGCACCGACGCTGACGGCGAAGGACTTCTCCAGCGACCAGGAGGTCCGCTGGTGCCCCGGCTGCGGCGACTACGCCGTCCTCAAAGCCGTCCAGTCCTTCCTCCCCGACCTCGGCCTACGCCGCGAGAACATCGTCTTCGTCTCCGGCATCGGCTGCAGCTCCCGCTTCCCCTACTACCTCGACACCTACGGCATGCACTCCATCCACGGCCGAGCACCCTCCATCGCCACCGGCATCGCCACCGCCCGCGAAGACCTCTCCGTCTGGGTCGTCACCGGCGACGGCGACGCCCTCTCCATCGGCGGCAACCACCTCATCCACGCCCTACGCCGCAACGTCAACATGACCATCCTGCTCTTCAACAACCGCATCTACGGCCTCACCAAGGGCCAGTACTCCCCCACCAGCGAGACCGGCAAGGTCACCAAGTCCACCCCCCTGGGCTCCATCGACCACCCCTTCAACCCCGTCTCCCTCGCCCTCGGCGCCGAAGCCACCTTCGTGGCCCGCACCATCGACTCCGACCGCAAACACCTCACCGCCGTCCTCGCCGCCGCCGCCGCCCACCGCGGCACGTCCTTCGTGGAGATCTACCAGAACTGCCCGATCTTCAACGACGGCGCCTTCGAGGCGCTCAAGGGACCGGCCGCCGCCGACCACCTGCTGCGCCTCGAGCCCGGACTCGAGGTCACCGCCGCCGGGCGCACCTGGGCCCACGACCCGGGCGAGATCGACCCGTCGCGCCAGTTCGCCCTCTCGCGGCTCGACGCCGACCCCGACTCCCCCGTGCCGGTCGGCATCTTCCGCCAGGTCCAGCGACCCACCTACGACGACCAGGCCCGCGCCCAGGTCGCCGAGGCGATCGCGACCCGCGGCCGCGGTGAGCTGCAGGACCTCCTCGACAGCGGGGACACCTGGACCGTTCCCAGCGACGGCGTCTGACCCGGGCAGGTTGCGCGATTCATAATCATCAATAGGATGGTTGGCGTCTCCGGGACATCCCGGACCAGCGGAAGGTGACGAGGATGGCAGACCTGATCGTCGTGGGCGTCGACGGCAACGAACGTGCCGAGCGCGCGGCCATGACCGCCGCGCGGCTGGCCGCCGCCTACGGCGCGGCGCTCCATGTCGTGTGCGCCTACGTCCGCGACCAGGCGGCCGAGGTCGAGACCGGCGACGCCCGCCTGTCCGTCTCGATCGCCGAGGAGAGCGCCGACATCGCCGCCCGCACGGCGGCCCGGCTCGACGCCGGCTCCGGCCGGGTCACCAGCGCCGCGGTCCAGGGCCGGCCCGCCGACGTGCTCCTGGCCGAGGCCGAGCGGCTCGGCGCCAGCCTGATCGTCGTCGGCAACCGGCGGATGCAGGGCATCGCCCGCGTCCTCGGCAGCGTGCCCGCCGCGGTGGCCCATCACGCGCCGTGCGACGTCTACATCGTCAACACCAACTGACCCGGACCGCTGACGGGCGGGCCCGGGTCGCGGTTGGATGGGGCCCGTGCTCCTCGACCTGCAGCTGGACGCCCGCGCCGACCGGTCCCTGATCCGGGCCCGCGAGCTGGCCGGGGCCGGCGCTGCCGGCCTGTTCACCTTCGAAGGCCCGCACGACGTGTTCCTGCCCCTCGCGGCGGTGGCCGGGCGGGTCGATGCCGACCTGATGACCAATGTCGCGATCGCGATGCCCCGCTCACCGATGCACCTGGCACACACGGCGTGGGACCTCCAGCTCATGTCCGGCGGCCGGTTCCGGCTCGGCCTGGGCTCGCAGATCCGGCCCCACATCGAGAAGAGGTACGGCGCCCGGTGGTCGCCGCCCGCGGCCCGGATGCGCGAGATCGTGCTGGCGGTCTCGGCGATCCTGCGGTCGTGGCAGGACGGCACCCGGCTGGAGTTCCGGGGCGAGCACACCACCCACACACTGATGCCGCCGACCTTCGTGCCCGGGCCGAACCCGTTCGGGCTCCCGCCGATCCTGCTCGGCGCCCTCGGCCCGCTGATGACCCGGACCGCGGCCGAGGTGGCCGACGGGCTGCTCGTGATGCCGTTCCACAGCCACCGGCACTTCCACGAGCGCACGCTCCCGGCCGTCGCCGAGGGCCTCGCCCGCGCCGGGCGCCCAGCAGCGGACTTCGCCGTCCACCCTCAGGCCATCGTCGCGATGGGCCGCACCGACGCCGAGGTGAGCGGCGCACGGGCCGGCGTACGCGCGCTGCTCGCGTTCTACGGCTCGACGCCGTCGTACCTTCCCGTGCTCGAGGTCGAGGGCTGGGCGGACCTGCAGCTCGAGCTCAACCGGCTCTCGAAGACCGGCGACATTGCCGCCATGGTCGCCCTCGTCGACGACACGATGCTCGACACGATCGCGGTCGCGGGCACGCCCGAGCAGTGCGCGGCCGAGATCCACCGCCGCTTCGGCGGTGTCCCGGGCGTCGACCGGGTCTGCTGCTACTTCCCCGGCTACGACCCGCCGGCGGACCAGGTCGCGGCGCTCGCCGCGGCGCTGGGCACGAGCGTCACCGCGTGAAGGTGGGCTTCTCCTTCGCGAGGAACGCGCGGACGCCCTCGGCGAAGTCCGGTCCGCCGTAGACCTCCCGCAGCAGCGCCTCCTCGCCCTCGATCGAGGCCTCGGCCGGGCGCGCCCGGGTCAGCAGCTGGTGCTTGGTGGTCTCGATCGTCACCCGCGAGGCCTGGGCGATCCCCTCCGCGAGCGAGGTGACCTCGGCGTCCAGCGCCGTGGCGTCCGGTACGACGGCCGCGAGCGCCCCGACGGCGTACCCCCGGTCCGCGGTGACCAGGCGCGAGGCCAGCAGCATCTCGCGGGTCAGCGACTCGCCGAAGATCGCCTGGCAGCGGTAGAGGACCGTGCCGGAGAGGGCGTTGCCGAGGGTGCGGGCGATCGGGTAGCCGAACCGGGAGGACTCGGTCGCCACGCGCAGGTCGCAGTGGGTCGCGACGGCGAGGCCGCCGCCGACGCAGACGCCGTCGACGGCGGCGATGGTGACCTGCGGGAGCGCCCAGAGCCGGTCGAACATCTCCCGGATCCAGTTCTCGTAGTCGACGGCGTCGGCCTCGAGGAAGTCGCTGATCTCGTTGCCGGCGGCGAACGCCTTGCCGCCCGCGCCGCGCAGCACGACGACCCGCACCGAGCGGTCCTCCGCGGTCCGGTCCCACAGGGCGCGCAGGTGGGTGTACATGTCCGTGGTGAAGGCGTTGCGACGCTCCGGTCGGTTGAAGGTCACCTCGAGGACGCCCGGGCCGAGCCGGTCGCGTTCGATCAGCAGGTCGTCAGCACTCACGTCCGAGAGGGTAGGAGATTCCGCGGTCAGGTGATGCCGACGCGAGCGTCGTGAGACACGGGTGATGGCAAGGCGGCGGAGCGAAGACGTGCTGGGCCGCCCCTCGAGCGACGCCAACGCCGCCGGCGCCCGTGCATCGCGGCGCGCAGCAGGCGTCACCTGGCCGCGGGATCTCCCAGGGCGCGCAGCAGCAGGTCCCGCGCCCGCGTCCGACTGGTGAGGAGTCCCAGCCCGACGCCGATCGTGTTGGCGAGGGCGTCGCGGCCGTCCATCATCCGGTCGTCGGTGAGCGCGCCCTGCGCGAGCTCCAGGCCCGCGCCCAGCGCCACCACGACCAGCGCGGCGAGCAGCAGCGCGCGACCAGGACGGAAGACCTGGACGGCCACCGCGGCGAGACTCGCGTACACCAGGAGGTGCTGCCACTTGTCGCCCTGCGGCACGTCGGGCGACGGTGGCGGCGGCGCCAGGGACAGCGCGACCACGACCAGGAGCAGGCCGACCCAGGCCCCGGCCCACAGCCAGGGCCAGCGCAGCGGCTTCACACCGTCGCCGCTCGGCGCCGCTCGCTCACGGCGAGGGCCGCGACGACGCCGGCCACCGCCCCGAACAGGTGTCCCTGCCAGGAGACACCGGCCTGGCCGGGCAGCACGCCCCAGAGCACGCCGCCGTAGATCACCAGGACGCCCAGGCCGATGGCGATCTCGCCCGGCTTGCGGTCGACGAAGCCCTGGACCACGAGATAGGTGAGCCAGCCGAAGATCAGCCCGGACGCGCCGAGGTGCACCGAGTTGCCACCCGCGACCAGCCAGACCGCGAGACCGCCGAGGAGCCAGATGATCGCGGTCGCGGCCAGGCCGCGGCCGATGCCGGTCGCGAGCGTGAGGAAGCCGAGGACCAGCGCCGGCACCGTGTTGGCGCCCAGGTGCCCCCAGCCGCCGTGCAGCAGCGGCGCGGCGAGGATGCCGAGCAGGCCCTCGCCCGACCGCGGCCGGATCCCCCAGCCGTCGAGCCGGTGGGAGGCGGCGACGTCGACGAGCTCGATCCCCCACAGCAGCACGACGAAGCCGGCGGCGCCGATCGCGGCGACCTGCCAGCCCGGGCGGTTCCGTACGTCCATGCGGACAGTGTGGCGGGTCAGGCCCAGAGCGCGACCCAGTACTGCACGCCGAACGGCGCGTCGTCGTACAGCACCGTGGCCTCGGCCAACGGAGGCAACCCACCGAGGCACCCGGTGTCGGCCCACAGCTCGGCCGCCAGGTCGGCGTCGATGCCCGCGAAGGTACGCCGCAGCGCGGCGTCGAACTCCTCGGCGCGCGGGTCGAAGTGGCCGGGCGCCTTCTCGGTGCGCTTCGCGGAGCCGTTGCCGACGACGAGGACACCGGTCTCGCCCGTCCCGGCGTCATCGACGACCGCGGCTCCGACGGCCTCGACCAGCGCGGCGGCGACGCGCGCCGCCGACGGCCCCGAGGCGCGCACCCGCACCCGCGGGCCGAGCCCGGCGACGACCTCGAGGCACGCGGCCCGCAGCTCGGCCACCGGGTCGTCCAGCGAGGCGTACGACGGCAGCAGGGCCGGGACTCCCGGCACCAGGGCGATCACTGAAGGCCCCGGATCGCGCGCAGCGGCGGGCGGCGCCCGGCGATCGACCACACCATGTCGACGGTCTGCCGGGTCTCGACGACCTGGTGCACCCGGTAGATCCGGGCGCCGGCGAGGGCGCAGACCGAGGTGGCAGCCAGCGTGCCGAGCAGCCGCTCGCCGACGTCGAGGCCGAGCGTCTCGCCCACGAAGTCCTTGTTGGACAGCGACACCAGCACCGGCCAGCCGGTCGCGACCATCTCCCCCAGCCGGTGGGTCACCTCGAGCGAGTGGAAGGTGTTCTTGCCGAAGTCGTGGGCCGGGTCGATCACGATCGACTCCCGCGCGACGCCCGCTGCCAGCGCGCGCTCGGCGTAGGCGACGGTGTCGGCGATCGCGGCGGCGACCACCCCGCCCGGCCCGTCGTACTCGATCCGGTAGGGGCGGGTCCGCGGTGTCACGCCGCCGGTGTGGGTGCAGATGATCGCGGCGTCGTACTCCGCGGCGACGTCGACCAGCTCCGGGTCCGCGCCACCCCAGGCGTCGTTGAGGACGTCGGCACCGGCCGCGCACACGGCGGCGCCGACCTCGGCCCGCCAGGTGTCGACCGAGATCACGAGATCGGGGTACGTCGCACGCACCCGCGCGACGAAGTCGACGACCCGTGCCTTCTCCTCGACCGCCGAGATCTCGACGCCGGGCGCCGCCTTGATCCCGCCGATGTCGACGATCTCCGCGCCCTGGGCGACCACCTCGGCCACCCGGTCGAACGCGGCGTCCTCGGCCCACGTGGCGCCCTTGTCGAAGAAGGAGTCCGGCGTCCGGTTGACGATCGCCATCATCAGCGCCTCGTCGTCACCGAACGCGTGCCGTCCGAGTCTCAGCACAGGTACGCCTCCGCCGCGGGTCGCTCGAGGGTCGGTACGACGCGCTCCACCGGCTCGAGTCCGCGCAGGTACTGCCGCAGCACCGCCTGGGTCGCCACGCAACGACCGGAATCGTCGCCGTCCGGGCTCTCCGGGGACGCATCCGGTAGGTGAGCCGCGGCACCCGCCCGGGTCAGGGCCGCCGCGAGGATCTGGGTCGCCATGCCGCCGAGGTCGCGCAGCGCCTGGTGCCGGTGGGCGCGGACGCCGAGGTCGACCTGGGCGATCGCGGACGGGCCGGCGGCGCGGACGGTGTCGACGAGCGCGGCCAGCTCGACGGCGTACCCGGTCGGGACGGGGAGCCCGGCGAACCAGTCCCGCCGCACCGCCCACTCCCCCGCGAGCGGCTGCACGAGCTCGCCCAGCTCCGGGAAGAGCAGCGCGATCAGCGGCCGCGCGACGAGCTCGGTGACCCGGCCGCCCTCGAGCGGGCCGTCGGCGCCGGGGCGGTCGTAGAAGCCCTTGACCAGCTGGACCTCCGGGTGGTGCAGGAGGGGGCCCAGCAGGCCGGGCACGAAGTGGGTGTCCCAGTCGTGGAGGTCGGCATCCATGAACACGACCAGGTCACCGCTCGTGACGAACAGCGACTTCCACATCGCCTCGCCCTTGCCCGGATGGGTGCCGAGGTCGGGACGGATCTCGGCGGAGCGGTGCACCCGGGCGCCGGCCGACTCGGCGACGGCGTAGGTGTCGTCGACGGAGTCGCTGTCGATCACCACGATCTCGTCGACGAGCGACACGGTCTCCATCAGGGCCTCACGCACCCGTGCCACGACCGCGCCGACGGTGGCCGCCTCGTTGCGGGCGGGGACCACGAGGCTGACCCGGTGGCCGGTCGCCGCCTTCTGCCCCAGCAGCCCCTCGAGGGCCCAGTCGTCCCAGTGGCCCGCCCGGATCCCCATGCCGTTCAACCTACCTCTCGCATCGACCCCGCCGTTCGCCTCCCCAACCAGGTACACGGTGTTACCGTCAAGGGGTCTCGGGAATTGTGGGTGCTCCCTCCCCTCTGGAGTTGGTCATGTCGTTTCGCCGTTTCCGACGCAAGGTGCGATGCGTGCTCAAACACGGGCCGCGCGGATGTCCGCACATCGAACGCCACACCCGCCGCCCGAAGCGGCAGGCCGCGGAGCCGATCCCCGGCCCGGCCCGGATGCCGGCCGCGCCGGTGGCGATGCCGCCCGTCGGGAAGCACACGCGGGACTGAACGGCCGCACCGCGCTCAGGACGGCGAGCGGTCGTCCCACCGCAGGAGGGCCGCCGTCCCGGACGCCAGCGCGAGCTCGCGGGGCAACGGCAGCTCCGACGGTACGACGGAGGCCGCGGCGTCGGTGAGCGCGGCCGCGCCGAGGAGGACCAGATCGGCGGGCAGCTCCCGCGCGCTCAAGGCGGAGTCGGGCAGTGCCAGGCCCGGGTGTTCCTCCGGTGTCAGCCGAACGGCCCGCGCGTCGCCCAGCTCGAGCACCAGGTGGTCGACGGCGCCCCGGGCGAGTGCGTCGGCAACGGCATCGGGACCGGTCACGACCCCCTCGGCGACGGCGAGACCGCGCGCCAGCCGCTGCGCCAGGTCGTCGATCTCCCGGGCCTGGAGAGCGGCGAGCTGGGGTCGCACCTCCTGCCAGAGAGCGTCGTCGGAGGCACCGGCCGCGCGGCCACCCGCCTCCACGACGACCACGGCGAGATCGTCGCGCTGCTCCAGCATGCCCGCGATGTCACTGCGGGCCCGCACGTCGCCAGCCACGAACACGGCCCGCACCTCGTGCCGTGCGAGCACGTCCTCGATCGCCTCGACCGCGAGCCGGGCGTTCTCGTGCCACTGGTTCTCCGACCGTTGCTGGTAGCGGTCCTGTGCCCAGTCGCCGTCGGGCACCTTGGTGAGGTGCAGGGTCGAGCCGTCGACGGAGAGCTCGTCGGTCGCGGCCTGGTTCGCGGCGAGGTAGAGCTCGAGATCGGCGCCGACCCGGTCGGCCCGCACCACCATGAAGGGGACCTGACCGTCCGCCATGGCGAGCCAGGGGGCGAGATCCGGCAGCGGGCCCGCCACCACCGACTCCGGCCACGAGCCGGTCCCCGCTCGGACGTCGTCGAGGAGGACCTCGTCGCCCGCCGCGACGAGGGTGCGTCGGGCCGGGCCCGCGAGATGCGTCGGCGCGCGGAACCGCTCCTCGAGCTCGGCCCGCAGCCGCGCTCCGGTCTCGAGTCTCTCCAGCTCGTGCCGTGCGGTGGTCCAGCGCGCGTCGAGCTGCTGCCGGGCATCCTCGCTGTCCCGACTGACGTCCAGGTGCAACGTGACGAACGGTCCCGCGGACTCGTAGATCGGTCGGATGGTGTCGAGCCTCATGCCTGGGCCGTACCCCGGCCTCCCGGCCCGCATACCGCGCCCTCAGCTCGTGAGGAAGGCGCGGACCGCGGTCGCCAGCGCCCGCGCGTAGCGCTGGCGGCCCGCGGCGCGCTCCATCGCCACGGCGTCGTCGGCGTCGCGCATGTTGCCGAGCTCGGCCATGACGACCGGGACGTCGGAGTGGTTGAGGGTCCCGAGGTCGGTCCGGACGTCGATCCCGTCCTCCCCGAGGTAGGTCGACGGCGAGAACCCCGCGGCGACCAGGGCGTCGCGCAGGGCGACCGCGAGCCGCTCGGAGGGGACGAGCACGTCGTCGGTCCAGCCTTCGCGCTGCCCCGGCCGGATCACGTGGAAGCCGTGGGCCGCCGACGACCGGTTGCCGTCGGCATGGATGCTCACCCGGACGTCGGCGTCCGGGCCCGGCTCGCCGGGATTGCCGATCCGCCCGCGTTCGTCGATGCACGGTCCCCAGGCGCCGGTGGAGTTCTCGTCGCGGGTCAGCAGCACCCGGGCGCCGAGCCGCCGCAGCCGCTTGCGGAGCTCGACCGCCACCTCCCAGGTGAAGGTGGCCTCGGGATAGCCGTCATCGGTCGAGGTGCCGGTGGTGTTGCAGGCCTTGTCGAACCCGCCGGCGTCGACCTCCCGGTTGATCTCGGCGGGGAAGCGGGCGTTGCCGAGCTGGTGACCGGGATCGAGGACGACGACGCGACCCGCGAGCGGCCTCGGCGTAGGCGTCGGCGTCGGCGTCGGTGGGGCCGTGGGCGAGCTCGCCGGGGCGGCGCTGCTGCTGTCCGTCGTGGCCGACGTCCGGCCCACCGGGCCGTCGCCGCCGTCCGGCCGCCCGTCACCGCACCCGCCCAGAAGCAGCCCCGTCGCCAACAGCGCGGTCACGACAGCGACACGGCGAGGCACCGGACCACCCTACGGGGAGATCACGACGAGGAGTCGGCCGCTCGGCGCCACCGCCGCAGCACACAGGTGCCGACAGGACGTCCGCCGTCACCCGCTCCGAGAGGCCAGCGTCGCTCGAGACTACGTGTCAACGCGGACCAGCTGGATGCTGATGATCTCGATGCCACCCCGCTCGGCCACGACGTACCAGACGGTCGCGCCGTCCGAGGGCAGGTGCAACCGGTAGGCGCCGGCGAGTGGCTCATCGGCGGGAAACGGCTCCGCCAACAACGGCACGGGCTCATCGAGCAACGAGAAGATGGCCCGTTGGACGGCCCAGCGCAGGGGGTGAGGCAGTGCCTCGATCTCGGCCCACGCCGATCCGGGGAATCGGACGAGCCGATCAGCCACTGATTCCCCACGCCTGCGCGAGGTCTGTCCGTGTGAACACCCGTCCGGGCTCGTCGGGACTAGGCTCCGAGTCGGCATTCATCCGAGTGACGGCGAGCCGATCGCCCTCTCGCTGGCGAAGGCGCCGCAACTCTGCCTGCAGCGCCTCCAGATCCGCGCGCGGGATGCTCACCATGTCGGGGGCGTCAGCGCTCATCCGCCCAGGATACGCGGTCGCGGCCCGAGCACTCGGCGCGAACACAGGGGCCATCGCCGGGTCGTGGGACAACTCGGTACGCCGGCCCAACGGCTCGGCCGCCTCGTCGCAGGCTCATCGGCACGATCCGTTGCCGGCGGCCAGGACCGCGACGGCGACGGCGAGCAGGACGGCGACGGCCCTGGTCACGCGTACCCCAGCACGTCCTTGCGCTTCTCACCCCACGCGAGAGCCGACGCGATCGCCTCGTCGAGCGACAGCTCGGTGCGCCAGCCGAGGAGCTCGGCGGCCTTGTCGGCGTTGGCGAAGGCGCCGGCGGCGTCTCCCGGCCGGGCCGGCGCCTCGACGACGGGGATCGGCCGGCCGACGACCCGCTCGACGGCGGCGAGCAGCTCGCGGACGGTGACGCCGTCGCCGGCGCCGAGGTTGATGTAGGTGGCCGGCGCGCCGACCTTCTGCAGCACGGCGTCGAACTCCTCGACCGCGCGGACGTGCGCACGGGCCAGGTCCCACACGTGGATGTAGTCGCGGATGCCCGTGCCGTCGCGGGTGGGGTGGTCGGTGCCGGTGAGCGTGAAGGACTCGCGGAAGCCGAGTGCGGTCTGCGCCATCAGCGGCACGACATGGGTCGCGTCGCGCAGGTGGTAGCCGGTGGTGAGGTCCGGGTCGGCGCCGATCGGGTTGAAGTAGCGCAGGATGATCGCCCGCAGGTCGGTGGCCCGGGCCAGGTCCTCGAGGACCTGCTCCATCATCCGCTTGGTCCGGGCGTACGGCGAGGTGGGGTCGACCGGGTCCTCCTCGGTGACCTCGAACGCCGCGGTGAGCGCGTAGAGGGAGGCGGTCGAGGAGAACAGGATCCGCGGCTTGCCGAGGGCGGTGAGCTCGTCGAACATCTCCAGCGACTTGGCGACGTTGTTGCGGTAGTACCCGTACGGCTGCTCCACCGACTCCGGTACGACGATCCGCGCGGCCATGTGCACGGTGACGTCGAGGTCGGGGTGCTCGGCGACGATCCGGCCGAGCAGCGCCCGGTCGGCGATGTCGCCCTCGTAGAAGATCCGGTCGCCGACGTAGGCCCGGGGCCCGCTCAGCAGCGAGTCGAGGATGACCGGCGTGTGCCCGGCCTCCTCCAGCGCCTTGGCCGTGATCGATCCGAGGTAGCCGGCGCCGCCAGTCACGAGAACCTTCATGTCCCCGACCCTACTGACGCGTCCCCGTGCTCCTCAGCGGCGTCGCAGACCGGCGAGGGCCGGACGGACGTCGGCGAGGTAGACCAGCGCGGCGACCAGCAGCGCCAGGTTGATGATCGACAGGTTGATCGGCACCACCTGGAGCAGCACGCCCACGCCGAGGATCGCGGTCCAGGTCGGCTTGTTGAGCTTGTCGGCGGCGACGTACGACTCGCCCGAGTAGAGGAGCGAGCTGACGAACGCGAAGATCTTGACCACGAGCAGCACGAAGGCGATGCCGACGTTGATCCAGCCCTCGACGTCGCCCAACGCCCACACGAAGCCACCGCTCATGGGGCGATCGTAGTTGGCCCGCCCTGGGGCGCGGGACGCAGTTCGGCCCCGGGGCCGATGCCCCGGGGCCGGACGGATGCGAGCATCGGGCTCAGCTGGTGGCCGTGGCCTTCTTGGCGGGCGCCTTCTTCGCGGTGGCCTTCTTGGCCGGCGCCTTCTTCGCGGTGGCCTTCTTGGCCGGCGCCTTCTTCGCGGCCGGGGCCTTGGCGACCGGAGCCTGCGGCACGGCCGGAGCCTTCGGGGCCTCGCCGGTGCGGAGCTTCACGACGACGCCCTCGCCGCGCTTGGCGAGGTCGGCGTACAGCGCGGTGGCGGTGGCGACGTTCTCGTCGTACGCGCCCTTGACCGAGCTCTGCACCTTGGCCGGGAGGGCCTTCGCGTCGGCCTGGATGCCGGCGATGCGAGCCTCGGCCTGGGTGCGGCGCTCGGCGAAGGTGGCGACGGCCTTGTTCTGCAGGCGCTTCGGCTCGGGCAGCTCGAAGCCCTTGACGGTGCTCGTGACGCTGCTCTGTACGTCCGCGACGCGGGCGGCGACGTCCTTCTGCACGTCGGCGACGTAGGAGTTCACCTTGGCCTGCACGTCGGCCACGTAGGTCTTGACCTTCTCGACGGCGAGGTCGGTCGCCCCGACGCCGGCGTAGATCGGCTTCGCCGCGGCGGCGGGGATCTCGGGGAGGTCGACCTTGGGGCGGTCGACCTTGGGGATGGCGACCTTGGGCAGGTCGAGGGTCGGGATCTCGATCTTGGGGAGCTCGAGCTTCGGCATTGCTGGTTTCACCCTTCGTTGGCGACGGCGTCGGAGTCCGTCTCGGTGGTGGTCGGCGCGTCTTCCTGCGCCCCGGCCGCGGCGTCGACGGAGCCATCCGCGGCGTTGAGCGCGAGGAACGATGCGTAGACGTCGAGGAGCGACTGCTTCTGCCGCTCGGTGAGGCCGGTGTCGCTCACGATGGCGAGCTCGACCGATCCCCCCACGCCGTCATCGGGGCTGAGGATCCCGGCCCTGATGTAGAGCTGCTCCGCGGAGATCCGCAGGGCCTTGGCGATCTGCTGCAGCACCTCGGCCGACGGCTTGCGGAGCCCACGCTCGATCTGGCTGAGGTAGGGGTTGGAGACACCCGCCTGGTCGGCGAGCTGCCGCAGGGAGAGGCGGGCGGACACCCGCTGCTCCTTGAGATAGTCGCCGAGTGAACCGACGGTCTTGACAACCTTGCCCTTGGCCATACGGACCATGGTGCTAGCAATAGTTAGCAAAGTGCAAGCACGAGGGAACGTGAACTCGTTCACAAGCGCACGCGATGGCAGGTGTCCGCTGTCACTGTTCAAAGCGGATCAACTCACTCGACTCTGTACGATCACCCGTGTGCCACGCCCGCCACTGCCCCAGCACTGCCCGACGCAGCGCGAGCTCGACGACCTCGAGCTGCTGACGTCCGGAGCTGCCGCCCCGATCCGGGGGTTCAACGAGCCGGGCAGTCCGCTCACCCTCTCCCTGCCCGACGAGCTCGCCCTGCACCTCGACGAGGGCAACGAGATCGAGCTGGTCGACCCCGAGGGACTCCCCCTCGCCCGCGTCTCCAGCGTGCTGCGCGGGCTCGCCGTCACCCCGCTGACCCACGCGCAGTTCGGGCCGTTCCGGCGCCTCTACCTGGCGCCCGCCGCCGTGCGTCAGCAGTACGCCGGGCGCACCTTCGTCCCCGTCACCGACCTGATGACCGACGTACAGGTCGAGCAGCTGCGCGGGCTCGGACCGGTCGTGCTCGTCGCACTCGTCGGCACCGGCACTCCCGCGGTCAGCCCGGTCGGCCTGCTCCGCGCGACCCAGCGGGTGGCGGAGACCATCGACGCCGCCGTCGTGGCCGTCCCACTCGCCGACCACGCCTCGCTGGCCGACCCCGCGCTGCGCATCTCCGTGCTGACGTCCTACGCCGACACCGACCCGGTCGTCGAGCTGGCCTACGGCGGCCACCTGCTGCCGGCCCTGGCCGACATCGCGGCGACCGAGCGGCCGCGCCCCGACCAGCGGGGCCTGGTCCTCTTCTTCACCGGCCTGTCCGGCAGCGGCAAGTCCACGCTCGCCCAGGCCCTGATGGACCGCCTGCTCGAGCACGGCGGCCGCAGCCTCACCAGCCTCGACGGCGACGTCGTCCGCCGCAACCTCTCCGCCGGGCTCACCTTCTCTCGTGAGGACCGGGAGACCAACATCCGCCGCATCGGCTGGGTCGCCGCCGAGATCGCCCGCCACGGCGGGCTCGCGGTCTGCAGCCCGATCGCGCCGTTCGACGAGACCCGCCAGCAGGTGCGGGCGATGGTCGAGCAGGCCGGCGGCGCGTTCTTCCTCGTCCACGTCGCGACGCCGCTGGAGGAGTGCGAGCGACGTGATCGCAAGGGCCTGTACGCCAAGGCCCGGCGCGGCGAGATCCCCGAGTTCACCGGCATCTCCTCGCCCTACGAGGAGCCCCGCGACGCCGACGTCCGGGTGGACACGACCGGCCGGTCGATCGAGGACGCCCTGGAGGACGTCGTGGTCGCCCTGCGCGAGACCGGGTACGCCGACCTGACCGCGCCCGCGCCGCCGGCCCAGACCTCACCCGCGCCGCCGGAGGGTCTGCCGCCAGTGGACCTCGACGAGGTCGCGCAACGGTCGATCCGGGTCCCCGACGAGGACCCGGAGCCGGGCGCGACCGGGGCCCGCACCGCGACGTCCGGGGCCCGGCCGCTGCGGGTGCTCTTCGTCTGCACGGCGAACATCTGCCGCTCGGCGTACATGGAGCTCCGCTCACGGTCCCTGGCCGGTCCCGGCAGCGGGATCGAGTTCGCCAGCGCCGGCACCCACGGCTTCAACGCCCACCCGGTCGACCGCACGATGGCGGCGGTGCTGGCCGAGCGCGGGGTCGGCAACGACCTGCTGGGCGGGTTCGCCAGCCGCCCGCTGACCGACGACCTGATCGCCGCGGCCGACCTCGTCCTCACCGCCGAGGCGGCGCACCGGCAGTTCGTGCTCGAGGAGGTGCCGGGCGCGTTCCGCAAGGCGTTCACGCTCGCCCAGTTCGCGGAGTCCGTCGACCGGGTCGACCCGCTCCTGCACGGCACCGAGCTGGTGACCGCGGTCGGACACCGGCGCGCGGGCACCGCCGACCACCACGACATCCGCGATCCCTACCGGCGCGGCAAGGCGGCGGCCGAGGTGTCGGCCGACCAGATCGACGTCCTGCTCCGGGCGGTGCTGCTCCGGCTGGCGCTGCCCTCGACCACACAGACAGGCGACGAGTAGTGGGCGACCTCCTCACCCTGACCGCGCTCTCCATCGCGGTCGCCGGCTTCCTCGTCGGCATCGTCGTCGGCCTGACCGGCATGGGCGGCGGCGCGCTGATGACGCCGGCGCTGATCTTTCTCGGCGTCGGCCACACCGCGTCGATCGTGACCGCCGACCTGACCGCCGCGGCGGTCTACAAGACCGGTGGCGCACTCACCCACGCCCGGGAGGGGTCACCCAACCTGCGGCTCGCGGGCTGGCTGATCCTCGGGTCGGTCCCGATGGCGTTCGTCGGGCCCTATCTCGTCAAGGCGCTCACCGACGACCCCGCGCACCTCGAGGACACCCTCAAGCTCTGCATCGGCACCGCGCTGCTGTTCGCGGCGTCGACCTACGCCCTGCGGCTCTACATCAACCTCAAGCGGGTACGACGCGGCGGCGCGCTGCCCGACGACAACCCCCGCATCCGACCGGTCCCGACCCTGCTGGTCGGCATGCTCGGTGGCCTGCTCGTCGGCGTGACCAGCGTCGGCTCGGGCTCGGTCATCATGATCGCGCTGCTGATGCTCTACCCCGGCCTGTCCGCGGTCCGGCTGGTGGGCACCGATCTGGTGCAGGCGGTGCCGCTGGTGCTCAGCGCGGCGCTGGCCAATATCGCCATCCACGGCCTCGAGTGGGACCTGGTGATCCCGCTGATCGTGGGCTCGGTGCCCGGCACCCTGCTCGGCGCCCGGCTCGCGCCGCGGGTGCCGCAGTCGTTCATCCGCCGGGGCATCGTGATCGTGCTGACGATGTCGGGCGTGGCCTTGTTGTTCAAGGCCGGACTGCACCCCTTCGGCGAGGGCCACGAGACGCTGGAGGCGATGCTCGTCGCCGCGATCGGCGTCGCGATGCTGGTGCTGGTGCCCTTCGTGTGGGGCCTGCTGCGCAAGCAGCACGGACTGCCGATGTTCGGGGCGCCCACGGTCGCCGAGATCGAGTCCTTCGGCAGTCGGGAGCGCAAGCGCGCCCGGACCTGAGACCGGACGGAGCCTGGACCTGGGAGATCAGCCGACGGGGCGGAACTCCTGGGCGTCCTCGACCCGGAACGGCGAGTCGTCGGCAGCGGCGCGGCCGACCCCGACGGTGAACACCGCGGCAGCCGCGACCCACATCGCGCCGACGACTCCGATCAGCATGTCCATGGCACTCCCCCTCCGTACTGCTGACCACGGTACCCGCACGTCCCCACCGGATCCTTCCCCTGAACGGGGTAAGCCCGGGTAGTCCGTTCGGGCCACCGGGCGGACCCGTCGGTCCTCGTCAGTCGCGTCCGTAGACGTCGCGGGTGTAGACCTTGTCCGCCACGTCGTCGAGGGCGTCGACGCGCCGGTTGGCGATGATCACGTCCGCCTTCTCCTTGAAGGCGTCGAGGTCCTTGATCACCCGCGAGTTGAAGAACCGCTTCTGGTCCAGCTCGGGCTCGAAGACGACGACCTTCACGCCTTTGGCCTTGATCCGCTTCATCACGCCCTGGACGGCCGACTCGCGGAAGTTGTCCGAGCCGGCCTTCATGGTGAGCCGATAGATGCCGACCACCTTCGGATCGCGACGCAGCACGTCGTCGGCGATGAAGTCCTTGCGGGTGGTGTTGGCGTCGACGATGGCGCTGATCAGGTTCTGCGGGACCTCCCGATAGTTGGCCTGCAGCTGCCGGGTGTCCTTCGGGAGGCAGTAGCCGCCGTACCCGAACGACGGGTTGTTGTAGTGCCCGCCGATGCGCGGGTCGAGGCCCACGCCCTCGATGATCTGGCGGGTGTCGAGACGGTGGGTGGCGGCGTAGGTGTCCAGCTCGTTGAAGTACGCCACCCGCAGCGCGAGGTAGGTGTTGGCGAAGAGCTTGATCGCCTCGGCCTCGGTCGAGCCGGTGAACAGCACCGGCACGTCGACCGCGACCGCACCCTGGAGCAGCAGCTTGGCGAACAGCCGGCCGGGCTCGGTGTCCGAGCCGACCACGATCCGCGACGGGTGCAGGTTGTCGTGGAGGGCACGCCCCTCGCGGAGGAACTCGGGGCTGAACAGGATCGACGCGCCCGGATGCGCGGCGCGGAGCGTGTTCGTGTAGCCGACCGGCACGGTCGACTTGATGACGACCGTCACGGCCGGGTTCGCGGCCAGCGCCGCCTTCGTGACCCGCTCGACGGTCGAGGTGTCGAAGCGGTCGGTCTCGGGGTCGTAGTTCGTCGGGGTCGCGACGACGACGTACGTCGCATCGGCGTAGGCAGCCTTCGCGTCGCGGGTGGCCCGCAGCGAGAGCTCGGGGCGGCGCAGGTGCTGCTCGAGCTCGGGGTCCACGATCGGCGAGCGCCGCGTGTTGACGGCGTCGACCCGGGCCGGATCGACGTCGAGGATCCAGACGTCGTTGTGCTGCGCGAGCAGCACCCCGTTGGACAGGCCGACGTAGCCGGCGCCCACCACGGTGATCTTCATGCCTCCGAGGCTGCGGCCGGACCCTGAACGGCGTCCGGAGCGGGCATGGCCGCGCGGTGACGGGCAGGCGGCGAGATGCCGGAGGGGCTCACTCCCAGATCGTGGCGATCGGCAGGCTCCACATCCGGGCGCCGTACCGGTGACCGCGTGAGGCCGTGTTGAGCACCACCCCGCCCCGGAACCGGCCACCGGCGCGCCGCGCCAGCGCATGCAGGGCGGTGAACTGATGGGGCCGCAGGCTCGCCGCGGTGCGCACCTCGATCCCGAAGAGACTGTCGTCGGGGAGCTCGATGACGAGATCGACCTCGAGCCCGTTGCGCTCGCGCAGGTGGCTGACCCGATGCTCCACCACGCTCGTCCCGCGCTGGCGCAGGAGCTCGGCCGCCACGGCGCCGCGCAGGAGCGCGGCGAGTAGGCGTCGGCCGCCGAGCTCCGCCAGGTCCGCGCTCGTGGCACCGGTCAGGTGCCGGGCGAGCGACGGATCGGCGAACACGGCCGCGGGACGTCCGATGGCACGCTTGGCGACCGCCGCCCGGCACCCGGGAAGCAGACGGAGGACGTCGAGGTGGACCAGCACGTCGACGTACGGCGCCAGCGTGGTGACGGGAAGCTCGGCAGCCGCCGCGATGCGCGCCTTGTTGAGCTCCGCGGCCGGAGGGTCCGCCAGCGCCACGAGGACGGCGTGCAGCCGGTCCGGGTCGAGCCGCCGCAGGCGACGGGCACGACGCGTGACGGCGGCCAGCTCGTCGGCGGCACCGGGCCGGTCGAGCCGGGCCAGGTAGTCGTCCAGCTCCCAGGCCGACCGGATCTCCTCGGGCGCCGGGGCCCGGGAGCCCAGGCGGGCGACGAAGTCGGCGGACACGACGTGCAGCGTAGGCGGCTCACCGCCGCTGTCCAGCGGGCACGTACTGCGCGGCCGCCTCCGCCAGGACGTCGCGGATGCCACGCGCCGTGTCGGCCCAGGTGGCGACCGTGGCGGGCGGGCGCCGGCGACCGGGCTCGCTGAGGAGCTCGGCCATCGCCGTCCCGAGGCCGCCGGGGGTCGCGGCCGCGGTGACGACGCGATCCCCGTGGATCGCGGCCAGGCCGCTGTCGTCGGTGGAGAGGACCGGGATCCCGAAGTAGCGCGCCTCGGCGACGGGGAGCCCGAAGCCCTCGTCGGAGGACGCGAGGACCACGAGCCCGGCACGCTGGATGAGCTCCTGGTAGACCGACGTCGCGACGTACCCGGGGAAGTCGACCGCGGCGCCCACCCCTTGCGCCACCGCGGTCCGGCGCAGCCGCTCACGCAGCCCGCCTCCGGCTCCCAGCACGACCAGGCGGGGTCGCTGCCCGAGTCGCTCGTGGGCGACGCGCAGCGCGCGGATGACGAGGTCGGGGCGCTTGTTGGCATGGTGTCCGTAGGTCACGACGAACGGGTCCGCGCCGGGCTCCGGATCCACCGGCGGCCAGGTCCGCGGATGGTCCTGACCGTTCTCCACCGTCACCCGCCGGGCCCGGGGTGCGATCCGCGCGGTCTCGGCGTCGGTCTTGGCGGAGATCTGGATCGACCGCGTCGCGTGCGTGGCCGACCACGCCCAGAGCCGGCGGTAGAGCCGCTGGTGCCGGGGGAACTCCTCCGGGTGCCGGACGTGTCGCCAGTCGTGCGCGATGCAGACCTGCGGCCGTGGTCCCGCGAACGGGCTCACGAGGGGGCTCACCGACAGGAGCGCGTCGGCGCCGGACCGGCGCGCGACCACGCCGGCCCGGACCCACTGGCCGAGGGCCCGCGCCGCGAAGCCCTCGGGTACGACGTGCACGCTCGCCGACGGATGGCCGGCGAGGACCTCGACGACCCAGGGGGCGCCGACGACGACGAGGTGGTCGTCGGGTGCGACCTGCGCCCAGGCACGCAGCAGCTGCTCGGCGTACAGGCGCATGCCACCGGAGTCGGCGGGCGCGCCGAGCACGTCGATGACCACCCTCACGCGCGGATCCCCACGCGCGGATCGTAGTGAGCGCCGGACCGTGCCCGCAGCCGCTTCGCCGTACCCGAGCCGCTGCCGGCGACGCCAAACTCGTCGATTTGTCTACGCAACGTCCTCGGATGCCGCCGGGGCAGGTGCGGCATGGCACGATGAGCGGGCCCTGAAGGCAGAGGAACCACCGAAAGGACGGGTCGCCCAGGCATGACTCAGACGCACAGCGACTACCGCCTCAGCCAGCTGGACCAGCTGGAGGCAGAGTCGATCCACATCTTCCGCGAGGTCGCGGCCGAGTTCGAGAAGCCGGTCCTGATGTTCTCCGGCGGCAAGGACTCCATCGTGATGATGCGCCTTGCGGAGAAGGCGTTCTACCCGGCGAAGATCCCGTTCCCGGTGCTCCAGGTCGACACCGGCTACGACTTCCCCGAGGTCCTCGCGACCCGGGACAACTGGGTGGACCGCCTCGGCGTGAAGCTGATCGTCGCGAGCGTCGAGCAGGCCCTCGCCGACGGGATCGTCATCGATGACGGCAAGACCTCCCGCAACCGGCACCAGATCGGCACCCTGCTCAACGCCATCGAGGAGAACGGCTTCACCGCCGCCTTCGGCGGCGGCCGGCGTGACGAGGAGAAGGCCCGCGCCAAGGAGCGCGTCTACTCCCACCGCGACGAGTTCGGTCAGTGGGACCCGAAGAACCAGCGTCCCGAGCTGTGGAGCCTCTACAACGGCCGCCTGCACGAGGGCGAGCACATGCGGATCTTCCCGATCTCCAACTGGACCGAGCTGGACATCTGGGACTACATCGGCCGCGAGGGCATCGAGATCCCCAGCATCTACTTCTCGCACCAGCGCCGCGTGTTCCTGCGCGACGGCATGCTGCTGAGCGAGAGCGAGCACAACCCGCTCCGCGACGGCGAGGTCGCCGAGGAGCGCACCGTGCGGTTCCGCACCGTCGGTGACCTGACCCTGACCGGCTGCGTGGAGTCCACCGCCAGCACGATCCCCGAGATCATCGAGGAGGTCGCGGTCGCCCGGGTCACCGAGCGTGGCGCGACCCGCGGTGACGACCGGTTCTCCGAGGCCGCCATGGAGGACCGCAAGAAGGAGGGCTACTTCTGATGTCCGCTACCAACATGGACCTCCTGCGCTTCGCCACGGCCGGCTCGGTCGACGACGGCAAGTCCACCCTCATCGGGCGCCTCCTGCTCGACTCGAAGGCGATCTTCGAGGACCAGCTCGAGGCGGTCGAGGCCACCAGCTCGGCCAAGGGCTACGACTACACCGACCTCGCGCTGCTGACCGACGGCCTGCGCTCCGAGCGCGAGCAGGGCATCACCATCGACGTGGCCTACCGCTACTTCGCGACGCCCAACCGCAAGTTCATCATCGCGGACACCCCCGGGCACGTGCAGTACACGCGCAACATGGTCACCGGCGCCTCCACCGCCGACCTCGGCCTGGTGCTCGTCGATGCCCGCCAGGGACTCACCGAGCAGTCCCGCCGGCACGCGGTGATCCTCTCGCTGCTCCGGGTCCCGCACCTGGTGCTCGCGGTCAACAAGATGGACCTCGTCGACTTCGACCAGTCGATCTACGAGAACATCTACCGCGAGTTCACCCAGTTCGCGACCAAGCTCAACGTCCCCGACCTCGAGGTCATCCCGATCTCGGCGCTGCAGGGCGACAACGTCGTGACCCGCTCCGAGAACATGCCGTGGTACTCCGGTCCCACGCTCATGCACCACCTCGAGCACGTCCACGTCGCCTCCGACCGCGACCTGATCGACGCCCGCTTCCCGGTGCAGTACGTCATCCGGCCGAAGTCGGACGAGTTCCACGACTACCGCGGCTACGCCGGCCAGATCGCCGGCGGCGTCCTCAAGCCGGGCGACGAGGTCGTCGTCCTGCCGTCGGGGATGACGTCGAGGATCGCGAAGATCGACCTCTTCGACCAGGAGGTCCCCGAGGCCTTCCCGCCGATGAGCGTGACGGTCCACCTCGAGGACGACGTCGACGTCTCGCGCGGCGACATGATCGCCCGGGTCAAGAACGCCCCGACACCCAGCCAGGACATCGACGCGATGATCTGCTGGATGACCACCACTCCGCTGCAGCCACGGCAGAAGCTGGCGATCAAGCACACGACCCGCACGGGCCGAGCACTGGTCAAGGACGTCCAGTACCGCCTCGACGTCAACACGCTGCACCGCGACCAGGGCGCCGGCGAGCTCGGCGTCAACGAGATCGGCCGGGTCACCCTGCGCACCACGGTGCCGCTGCTGTGCGACCCGTACTCCAAGAACCGCACCACGGGCTCGTTCGTCCTGATCGACGAGGCGACCGGCGTCACCGTCGGCGCCGGCATGATCAACGGCTGAGCCCCGACCCGGCGCAGACTGACGCTCAGATCACGCCGACCCGGCGCAGATTGAACTTTCTGGGTTCAATCTGCGCCGGGTCGGTGCATTTCAGAGCTTTGTTTGCGCCGGGTCGGCGTGTCTTTCGGTTCCGTCTGCGACGGGTCAGCGCTGGGGGCGGAAGTGCATGCCGATCTCGGGGTCCACGAGGACCTCCTGGGCGGCGGGCAGACCGTCGACGACGAGCGGCGCGGAGACGTCGGTGTTGCGCTTGATCAGGGCCAGCGCGATCGGGCCGAGCTCGTGGTGGCGCGTCGAGGAGCCGACGAAGCCGACCGCGCGGCCCCCGCCCTCCGGCAGCACCTCGGCGCCACGGGTGGGCAGCCGGTTCTCCGAGCCGTCGAGGTGGAGCAGGGTCAGCCGGCGCGGCGGGCGGCCGAGGTTGTGCACCCGCGCGACCGTCTCCTGGCCGCGGTAGCAGCCCTTGTCGAGGTGGACGGCAGGCGTCCAGGCCGCGTCCGCGCCGAGGTCGAGCCAGCCGACCTCGTTGGGGATCGTCCGCTCGTCGGTGTCGAAGCCGAGGCGCGGCTCGCCGCGCGCGATCCGCAGCGCCTCGTAGGCCCACAGACCGGCGGCGGGCCCCGCCGCCTCGGCGTACGACGTCAGCTGCTCGCGCGGGACCAGGTCGTGCTTGCCGCCCCCTGCCGCCGGGCGCCACGCGACCGCGAGATCCGCGGTCACGTCGGCGACCTCGACGCGGAGCATGAAGCGCATCCGGTCGAGGAAGCCGAGCAGGGCCGCCGCCGCACCCGGCTCGGTGTGGGCGGTGAACGCCTCACCGTCGTCGAGGCCGGCGAAGGCGTGCTCGACCCGGCCCTGGGCGTCGAGCAGGAGCGCGGAGGTCCAGCGCCCGGGCTCCAGGCCCTCGAAGTACTGGGTGGTCATCGAGTGCAGCCAGCTCAGCCGGTCCGGGCCGCTGACCCGGATCACGTCGCGGTGCGAGAGGTCGACGAAGCCCTCGCCGGCCGCGAGGGCGCGCTGCTCGCCGTACAGGCTGCCGTAGTGGGCGGCCACGCCGGCGTCGATGCCCTCGCCGGCGACGGCGCCGGGGAGGTCGAGGAGGGGGCTGGTGCGGAGGTCGGTGCTCATGTCAGGTCCCGGTAGTGCTCGAGGAGGCGGGTCAGGGTGCCGAGGGCTGCTTGCATCTCCTCGATGTGTGCCGGGTCGAGCGTGCGGAGCATCTCCTTGATCTCGGTGCTCGACACACCCGAGGTGCGCGGCAGGTACCTCACCTCGCAAACGTCGGCGAGGTCGTCGAACTTCCCGGCCCAGTCGTCGCCCATGACGAACAGGTCGACGCCGTGCTCGACGATGTCGGAGCGCTTCTGCTCCCACGACTGCTCGGGGACGACCAGGTCGACCCCCTTGATCGCGGAGACGATGGCCGCCCGGTCGTCGTACGAGACGACCGATCGCTTGCCCTTGCCGGCGTTGAACTCGTCGGTCGAGACGCCCACGATCACCCGGTCTCCCAGCGCCGTGAGACGCTCGATCAGGCGCAGGTGGCCGATGTGGAACAGGTCGAAGGTGCCATAGGTCAACACCGTGGTCATGCGGACTCTCCTTCGCACCGGGCGCAGCGCCCGAAGACGGTGAGGTGACCGAGGTCGGGGGTGAAGCCCCGGTCGGCGAGGATCGCGACGAACGGCGCGGCCTCCTCCGCGTCGACGGAGATGATGTCACCACAGTCGCGGCACACCAGGTGGAAGTGCACGTGCCCCCGGGTCGAGTGGTACGTCGCGGCGCGGTCGCTGAGGTGGGCATGGCGGATCAGGCCCAGCTCCTCGAGCACCTCCAGCGTGCGGTAGACGGTGGACGGGTTGACCGTGCTCACCGTCTGCTGGACGTGGGCCAGCACCTCGTCGGGAGTGGCGTGGCCCAGCGCGTCGACCGCCGCCAGGATCAGCTCCCGCTGGGGCGTCAGCCGGTAGCCCTTCTCGCGAAGGGCCGCCCGCCAGTCGTGGCCATGGTCGTCGTGATCGTGGTCGTCAGGCACGCTTGAGCCTCGCCCACAGGTGCGGCTGCAGTGCCTGGCCCATCGCGGCCATGTCGAAGGCGTAGAGCAGGTCACCCTCGACGTTGCCGTAGAGGCGCTTGCCGGCGACGTACTCCTTGGCCGTCTCGGTGCGGGCGACGGCGTCGGTCGTCCACTCGAACTTGCCGTTGTCGGCCTCGCCGTGCCAGATCTCGGCGATGCCCGTGTTGTGGGTCAGCAGGATCTCGAACTTCCCGTCGCCGACGCCGCGGATGAAGCCGGTCTCGATCGCGGCGTCGCGGACCTTCTCGCCCTGCTCGTCGACGATCCAGGCGCGCGCCATGTAGTGGAAGAACGGCCGCCCGTCGTGGGTGAAGATCAGCTCCTGGCCGAACTGGAACTTGTCGATCGTGGGGTAGTCGCCGTGGCCGTTGCCCCGCCAGGTGCCGAGCAGCCAGGCGATGGGACCGCAGTTGGGGTGCAGGTTGTCGGGGAGTTCGAAGGCCACGAGGGCCGAGTCTAGTCGCGGGCGACCCGCTGCGTAGGCTCGGCGCATGTCGCGCTCTCTGGTCGTGAAGGTCACCTGCGGTGCCGACGAGCCCGAGCGCTGCAACCAGGGCTTCACCGTGGCGGGCGCGGCAGCCGTCTCGGGGGTCG
Source organism: Nocardioides carbamazepini (assembly GCF_024614185.1). Lineage (GTDB taxonomy): Bacteria > Actinomycetota > Actinomycetes > Propionibacteriales > Nocardioidaceae > Nocardioides > Nocardioides carbamazepini. The sequence continues at coordinate 240,440 of NZ_JAHTLF010000025.1, read as the reverse complement.
CGGTATCGCTCTGGCTGACCGGCGAGGCCTCCTGGCTGGCCGTTCCCGGTCGGGCCGCCGAGCTCGAGCTGCCGCTCGCCACTCCCCTGCCCGACCTGCTCGAGGCGGTCCTCGCCTCCGGGCGGGTCACGGTGTGCGCGCAGTGCGCCGCGCGGCGCTCGCTGACGGAGGCCGACCTGCTGCCCGGCGTACGGATCGCGGGGGCGCCGGTCTTCGTGGAGGAAGCACTCGCCGAGGGCGTCCAGGCGCTGGTCTACTGACGTGCGGGCGGTCCTGCAGCGGGTGTCGTCGGCGTCCGTCGTGGTGGCCGACGTGGTCGTCGGTGCGATCGACGAGCCGGGCCTGCTGGTCTACCTCGGCGTCACGCACGACGACGGCGCGGCCGAGGTCGCGTGGATGGCCCGCAAGATCCGCGACCTGCGCGTCCTCGACGACGAGCGGTCCGTCGGCGAGACCGGTGCGCCGGTGCTGGTGGTCTCCCAGTTCACGCTGTACGGCGACGCGCGCAAGGGACGCCGCCCGACCTGGATCGCCGCGGCGCCGGGCCCCGTCAGCGAGCCGCTCTACGAAGCGGTCTGCGCCGCCCTCGAGGCGGCCGGCACCCCGGTCGAGCGCGGCGTCTTCGGGGCGGACATGGTGGTCGCCTCGGTCAACGACGGTCCGTTCACGGTCCTCCTCGACTCCCCCTGACCGTCGTACCGGACATTCCTGTCGCGAATTCGGTGAGTTCACGACAGGAATGTCCGGTACGACGAGCCTGTGGATGAGCCCGAGCACGGCGCGGCCGTTCGGCGGATCCTCCTCGGATGGACCTGCACCTCACCCGACCGGGTGTCGTCGTACCGTCGCGGATCGATCCCCGGGGCCTCAGCGGACCGACGCCCGGCCAGGCCCGCGGACCTGCCTGGACCCGGGTCGGCCCGGGGCGCTACCGACCGGCCGGGGCACCCGACACGGTCGCCCAGAGGATCGTCGACGCTGTCACCGCGCTGCCCGACGGAAGCGCCGCGACGGGCTGGGCGGCGCTCCACTGGCAGGGAGCCCGGTGGTTTGACGGGCTCGCGGCCGACGGTATGCCGCTGCCCGTCCCGGTCGCGGTCGGCGATCGTCACGCGAAGCGCGGACGCGCCGGGGTGCGGGTGTCGGAGGACTGGCTGTTCCCCGGTGACGTGACCGTGGTCGATGGCCTGCCCGTGACAGTTCCGGTGCGGTCGGTGACCTACGAGGCCCGCGTGGCTCGCGACGAGATCGGGGCGCTGCGCGCCATCGAGCTGGCGGCGTACGACGACCTGGTCAGTGTCGCGGAGCTGCGGGCCTACACCTCCCGCCTCGTCAGCCGGCCCGGGAAGAAGCGCCTCGAATCCGCCCTCGAGATCGCGGACGAGAACGCGTGGTCACCGATGGAGATCGTCATGCGGCGGTTCTGGCAGCGCTGCTACGAGCGGCCGCTGCTGTGCAACCAGCCGGTCTTCGATCTGGCGGGCCACCATCTCTTCACGCCGGACCTGCTCGATCCGGAGGCGGGCGTCGCCGGAGAGTACGACGGCAGCGTGCACGAGGCCGGGCGCCGGCGGAGCCAGGACCTCGACCGGACGGAGCTCACCCGACGCCTCGGCATCGAGGTGGTGACGATGATGGGCGGCACCGGCGAGCAGCGCCGGTTCCAGCGCCGCCTCGCCGGCGCCTACCAGCGCGCCGGCGCCTACCAGCGCGCCGGGGCCGGGACGCGGGCGTGGACCACCGATCAGCCGGACTGGTGGGTCGACACCTCGACCGTGGCCCGGCGCCGCGCGCTCAGCCCGGCCGACCGCGAACGCTGGCTCGCGCATCGTCGTACCGGACAGAACGGTCGTGAAATCGCCTGAGATCCGACCGATTCGTCCGGTACGACGATGAGATCAGGCCGCGGCGCGACGGGAGAGACGCAGCCCGAGAAGGTACAGCTCGCAGCCCAGGCAGAACGCGAAGACCGCGTTGAGGAACGCCGCGACGAAGGCGAAGGCCGCGAACACCTGACCGAGCAGGACGGCGCCGGTGGCGAAGCCGATCGTGGCGACGACGGCGAACACCAGGCCGACGGCCTGGGCGAAGCGCGGCGGAGCCGGGTCCTCCAGCTCGGTGGGCGGGCTGAGGCGCGGGCGGACCAGGCGGCGGAAGACGGCGCCGGTCGGGGTCCGGTGCACGCCGAGACCCGCGCCGATCGCGAAGAGCACGGCCTGGACGCCGGTGAGCGCTGCTGCCGCACGCGGCGACGCGTCGGAGAGCAGCAGCGCGGCGGCGAAGACGACGAGGGTCACGGCCGCGGTGAAGCGGGGCCCGCGGGGGTCGATGCCCGGGTTGTCGCCGGCCATCAGGACTCCTGGAGCGCGGGAAGCGCGGCGAGCACCTGCTCGCGGCGCGGGGCGCCGGCGGCGCGGGTGACCTCGTGTCCCTCGCGGTCGAGGATCAGTGTCGTCGGCGTACGGCGGATGTCGAGTGCCCGGACCAGGTCGAGGTGCTGCTCGGCGTCGATCTCGACGTGAGCGACGCCGTCGGCCCGGCCGGCCACGTCGGCGAGCACGACCCGCGTGGTCCGGCAGGGGGCGCAGAAGGCGCTGGAGAACTGGACGAGCGTGGCCCGCGCGCCGAGGGCGGCCTCGGGCACGGCCGTCGCGACGGCGCTCCAGGCCGTGGGCGAGGCGGGGGCCGCCGCAGCGAAGGTGCCGTCGGTGCGGCGCCGGTACAGGCCGAAGCCGGCCGCCGCGGCGACGGCCAGCAGGAGCAGCACGAGTCCGGTCACGGTCTTCTCCAACGAGGTCGGGATCGCCTCTATTCCACGTCGCCCCGCTTCGGTCGGACCACAGCGTCCGAGGCGTGGTCGGGTTTCCCAGGCGTGGGCATCCGTCAACTGACGGATGCCGCGGGGCTCCCGGGTGCCGAGCTCGGGCAGATGAGCCGATACCGGACGTGGCCCAGCGCACATAGTTTCAGGCCATCTCGGTCAGACCGAACCCTGGAGGACTCATGAGAAGCGCCATCCGAGCGATGTCGTCACACACCAAGATGACGATCTTCTGGCTGCTGTTCGGCGCCAGCATCCTGCTTGCCGTCTTCCCGCCGCTCTACCTGGCGGGCAGCGGCATCGACACCCCGATCCTCGGCGTCCCGTTCAGCGTCGCCTACTGGATCTTCGACGCCCTGCTCGCCACCGCCGCCGTGTGGCTGCTGTGGATCTTCGAGAACATCCGTGGCGAGGTGGGCGAGGAGCCCGAGGAGGTGGCGGCCTGATGACCTCCATGACCGGATCCATGGCCGTCACCCTCGGGATGCTGACGGCGTTCTTCGCGCTCATCGTGTTCGTGCTCTACGCGACCAACCGCAGCGCGAAGTCGTTCTCCGACTACGCCGTCGGCGGTCGGTCGTTCACCAGCTGGTACATCGCGATGTCCTACACCAACTCGTGGTGGCCGGGTGCGACGTACACCGCCTTCTTCGGGCTCAGCGTCGGTGCCGGCGTGCTCGGGTTCTACGCCCTGGCCTACTCGCTGCTGGGCGTCACCGCGATGTACCTGATGGCCGAGCGGGCCTGGCTCTGGGGCAAGCGCTACGACCTCAAGACCCAGCCGGACATGCTGGGCCTGCGCTTCGACTCCCAGGCGGTGCGGGTCATCGCCAGCGCGATCGGCGTCGTGTGCCTGTTCCCCTGGATCGTCCTCGGCATGCAGGCGATGGGCCTGATCTTCCGCTTCGCCAGCTTCGGCCAGTGGTCGGTGACCACCTGCCTGATCGTCGGCGTCGCCGTGATCGCGGTCCGTCAGATCTGGACCGTCCAGATGGGCATGCGGGGCCTGGTGATCACCGACCTGGTGCAGGGCATCGTCGCCTACGTCCTGGCCGCGCTGGTCTGCCTCGGCATCCTGTTCGGCCCCTCCGACGCGGGCGGCTTCACGGCGCTGAAGGACCTGCCGGACGCCCTGCTCGTCGTGCCGGGCGACGGCGGCAGCTACGGCCCCTGGTACCTCTTCTCGCTCATCGTCACCGGCGTCATCGGCTCGCTGTGCTGGCCGACCAGCTACCAGCGGATCTACACCGCCAAGGGCGTCCGCAGCGTCAAGAAGGGCACGCTGCAGACGATGCTCGTCGCCGGCGGCTTCTACCTGATGCTCACGCTGGTCGCGCTCGCCGCCGCCTCGATGACCGACATCGCCGGCTCCCCGCAGGACGGCTGGTTCACGCTGCTCTACGACCGCGGCGGCCAGTGGCTGCTCGGCATGGCGCTGGTCATCGTGCTCGCCGCGAGCATGGGCTGGATCGACGGCTGCGTCCAGGTCTGTGGCGCCCAGATCGCCAACGACATCGTCCACGTGATCTCCCCGCGCACCGACTTCCAGCTGAAGGTCGTCGCCAAGGGCTCGATGGTCGTGTACATGCTCGCCTCGGCCGTGGTCGCCTACATCGCCTTCGACTACCCACGGCTGCAGCTGCTGGCGCAGATGTCCTACCAGGGCATCGTCCAGCTCGCCGTCCCGATGTTCCTCGGCATGTTCTGGAAGCGCGGCAACAAGACGGCGGCCCTGGCCTCGATGTGCACCGGCTTCCTCGTCGCCGCCGTGCTGACCTGGAAGTACCCGGACGACATGCCCGGCCTCGGCAGCCTCACCGGCGGTGTCGTGGCCCTCGCGATCAACCTCGTCGTGTACGTCGTGCTGGCCTACCTGCTGCCGCAGCCGGAGGAGGAGCGCCGGCGCATCGACGAGCTCTTCGAGGCCGGCCGGTCGCGCCCCGAGCCGTCCCTCACCCCCACCCACTGATCACCACCGATCCGAAACGGAGCTGCGTCATGACATCGCAGGAGACCCACGACCGCGTGCTGGCGGCGGTGGACGCCCTCAAGGACGACCTCGTCGCCACGCTCTCGGAGGTCATCTCGATCCCGAGTGTGAACCCGAAGTACCCCGGCCAGGTGTACGACGAGGTGGTCGGCCTCGAGGGACGCGTGTCCCGCCTCGTGGGCGAGATCTACGAGGACGCCGGCGCCGACGTGGAGTACTGGGCGGTCGAGAAGGGCCGCGACAACGCGGTGGGCACGCTCAAGGGCACCGGCGGCGGCAGGTCGCTCATCTTCAACGGCCACGTGGACGTCGTGCCGCCGGGCAACCCGGACCGGTGGACCTCGGGCGACCCGTTCTCCGGCAAGGTCGACGGCGACCGGGTCTGGGGCCGCGGCGCCAGCGACATGAAGGCCGGCCTCGTGGCGCAGGCGTTCGCGGTCAAGGCGCTGCAGCGAGCAGGGGTCGCACTGAAGGGCGACCTCATCGTCGAGGCCGTCGTCGGCGAGGAGGTGATGGACCACGAGTGCGGCGTCACCTCGACCGTCGAGCACGGCTACCGCGCCGACGCGGCCGTCGTCGCCGAGCCGAGCGGACCCACCAACCTCGGGGTGATCCCCGTGACGCCGGGCCTGCTGTGGTTCTCCGTCACCGTCCAGGGGAAGGCGACGCACTCGTCGATGCGCGGCCAGACCATCCGCGCGGGCGGCGGGGGCAGCGCGGTCGGCGTCAACGCGATCGACAAGGGGATGCTCGTCTTCCAGGCGATGCAGCGCCTGGAGGAGGAGTGGGCGTTCACCAAGACCCATCCGCTCTTCGCGCCGGGCCACTTCACGATCCACCCGGGTGTCGTCCAGGGCGGGCCGCACGGCGTGCTCGTGCCGTTCATCCTGTCGGAGTACATGACCATCGAGTACTGCATCTGGTACCCGCCGCAGGATGATCCCGCCTCGGTCAAGGCCGAGGTCGAGGCACAGATCCGCGCGATCGCGCAGACCGACGGCTGGCTGCGCGAGCACCCGCCGGTCGTGGAGTGGAAGCTCAACTGGCCCGCCAACGACCCCGGCGAGGCGGCGCACGCGATCACCGCCGCGGTCTCGTCGGCCCACGAGCGCGTGTCCGGCCAGACGGCGTACCAGGGGCCGCCTCCGGTGGCCGGCTTCTGCGCCGTCGAGGACTGCAGCTTCCTCACGGCGGCGGGCATCCCGGCGATCAGCTACGGCCCGGGCGACCTGCGGGTCGCGCACGCCGACGACGAGTACTGCCTCATCGACGAGGTCCACCTGGCCACCCGGACGTACGCCTCGCTGGCACTCGACTGGTGCGGCACCGCGTGAGCCTCCCGAACACCGACCACTGAAGAAGGGACCGATCATGATCGACCTCACCGACAAGGTGGCCGTCGTCACCGGCGGATCCTCCGGCATCGGCCGGGCCATCGCCACCACCCTCGCCCGGGGCGGCGCGCACGTCGTCGTCGCCGACCTGACCGAGCAGGCGCGCGAGGGTGGCGAGACCACCACCGCCCTGATCGCCGCCGAGGGCGGCTCGGCGGAGTTCGTGAAGCTCGACGTCACCGCCAGCGCGCACGTGGCGTCGGTCTTCGCCGACCTGGACGAGCGCCTCGGCGGGCTGGACATCCTCGTCAACAACGCGGGCGTGCTGCGCGAGGGCAGCGTGCACGAGACCGACGACGAGACCTGGCGCACCCAGTTCCTCGTCAACGTCGACGGCACCTTCCACTGCACGCGCGAGATGGTGCGCGGCCTGCTCGCCCGCGAGCGGCCGGGCAAGATCGTCAACATCAGCTCGATCAGCGGCTTCCGTGGCAACCCGGGCTTCGCGGCGTACTGCGCGACCAAGGGCGCGATCGTGAACTTCACGCGCCAGGTCGCCCTGGACTACGCGAGCAGGGGGATCAACGTCAACGCGGTCGCTCCCGGCTTCGTCACCACGCACATGACGGCGCTCTACGACCAGGCCACCCACGACGCGCTCGCCGGGCAGACGCCCCGCGGTCGCTGGGCGAGCCCCCAGGACGTCGCCAATGCCGTGCTGTTCCTCGCCAGCCCGCTCGCCGACCACGTCGTCGGCGACAACCTGCTGGTCGACGGCGGCTGGACGATCGGCACGCCGGTCGAGCTGGACGCCTGAGGGACCGGGCGTCAGATGCGGACGAGCAGGGGGGTGGGGATGGGCGCCGCGAGCGGGACGATCCCCTCGGCCACCGCCTTGCTCGCCGCGGCCACCCGGGTCGCGCAGCCGAGCTTGGCGAGGATGTGCTCGACGTGGGTGGCGACCGTGCGCGGGCTCAGCGACAGCGAGAGCCCGATCCCGGGGTTGCCCAGGCCGGCGGCGACCAGGGTGAGCACCTGGACCTCGCGCGGGGAGAGCCGGTACGGCGCCGCCGCCTCGCGCAGCGTCACCAGGACTCCGGTCGCCAGGCGGGTGGTGCGCACCTCGTGGCACCGGCCGGCCGGCGACACCCAGGCGAACCGCGACGGCGGGCCCTCCGGCCGGGCCAGCAGCTCGGCGGTGAGCGGCGAGTCGTCCGCCAGCCAGCGGTCCCGGCGCAGGCCGGGCAGCGCCACGAGCCGCCGGTCGGCCGTGATCAGGCCGGCCTCGGCGGCGTCCTCGAGGAGCTCGGTCCAGCTGTGCCCCTCGGGCGGGCGCATGGCGTCCATGAGCGGCGCGATCACGCGCTGCAACGCGATCAGCGTCTCGACGGCGGAGTCGCTGATCGGCAACGGCGAGTCGGAGCTCAGGTGCAGCGCCCCGGTGTAGCGCCCGTCTCGGGTGAAGAGACAGGTGGTCGACCCCTCCGCGAAGCCGCCCGGGATGAAGACCTCGTGCGCGCTGAACATGTCGCGGTAGTTGGGGATGTCGCACCACCGCAGCGGCCGCGGGTTGCGGAAGCGCATGGTCAGGAACGCCGGGTCGTCGTTGACGAAGCCGTCGTTGAGGTAGGTCAGCACGGGGTCGGAGTAGCCGATCTCGGCCACCGTCAGGTGTCGCTCCTCGACCGGGTCGAAGGTGGACAGCGCGGCCGCCTCGAGCGGGATCGCCTCACCGATGCGCTCCAGGACGGCCGTGGCCCGGACGGTGGCGGGGGTGTGCTCGACGCAGATGGCAGCCACGTCGGCCACCAGGTCGAGCGGCGAAGGACGGCTGCTCATCGGGTCTCCCTGCTGACGATCGGCCCAGCCTACGCTCTGCCCGCCTCCGTCGTACCGGACGGAACGGTCACAAAATCGGTGATTTCACGACCGTTTTGTCCGGTACGACGGGGGTCAGGCGGAGCGTTCCTGGGTGTCCTCGAGGACGATCCGGCCGATCGTGTCGTAGCGCTCCGGCGCGAAGCGCTTGGCCCAGAGGGCGAACAGCAGGCCGGCCACGCCCACCACGCCGACCACCCAGGGCGACAGCTTGAACACGATGTCGCTGGCCGCGGCGCCCGCCGCGAAGCCGGCGTTCTCGACGAGCAGCCAGATCACGTAGACCATGCCGATGCCGCCGATCAGTGGCGCCAGGAGGGTCCGGAACCAGTTGGCCGTCTCCGGGTGCTTCCCCTGCACGTGGAAGTACGCGATGCAGGCGAACGCGGCGAGCGCCTGCACGATCATGATCGCCGTGGTCCCCATGATCGCCATCAGGGCGTAGAGCTGGCCGTAGGGATCGCGGTCGGTCACGAAGAAGAGAAGCACGATCGCGGTCGCGACTCCGGTCTGCACGAATCCCGCGATGTACGGCGAGCCGTGCCGCGGGTGCGAGGCGCCCAGCGTCTTGCCGAAGCCGGGCACGAGGTTCTCGCGGCCGATCGCGTAGATGTAGCGCGACGCGCAGTTGTGGAAGGCCATGCCGCAGGCGTACGAGCCGCTCATCAGCAGGAACTCGAACAGCACGACCGCTCCGTGTCCGAGGTGCTGCTCGACGGGGCCGAAGAAGATCTGGCCGGCGGTACCGCTGTCCTGGGCGAGCGCGACGGCGTTGTCCGGACCGGTGCCGACGATGGCCGACCACGACACGAGCACGTAGAAGAGCCCGATGCCGAGCACGGAGAGCATGGTCGCGAGCGGGATGATCTTCTTCGGGTTGCGCGACTCCTCGCCGTACATCGCGGTCGACTCGAAGCCCACCCACGACCAGAACGCGAAGAAGAGGCCGATGCCGGCCGAGCCGGCCACGACCAGCGTGGCGCCGGTGTCGGGGTGGGTGACGCTGCCGCTGAGGCCCTGGAAGGCGTTGAGCGGGTTGAGCGAGCCGAGCGACCAGCCGTCGGGACCGCCGCCGGAGACGAGGATCGAGACCGTCATTGCGCCGAGCATGACGATCTCGGTGACCAGGAAGACGCCGAGGACGACCGCGGTCAGGTTGATGTCGAAGTAGGTCAGCGCCGAGTTCACGCCGAGCATGAGCAGCGCGTACCAGATCCACGAGATGTCCAGGCCGGTGTGCGTGGCGAAGAAGCCGGCCGCGAAGAACGAGAAGATCCCGACCAGGGCGGCCTCGAACACGACGTACGCGAGGGTCGTCAGGGCCCCGGCGCCCATCCCGACCACGCGGCCCAGACCGTGCGAGATGAAGCCGTAGAACGCTCCGGTCGACGTGATGTGCTTGGCCATCGCCGAGTAGCCCAGCGCGAACAGGCCGAGCACGATCGTGGCGACGAGGTAGCCGGCGGGGGCGTTCGCCCCGCTGCCGAAGCCGATCGCGATCGGCACGTTGCCGACCATCGCGGTGATCGGCGCGGCGGTCGCGACCGCCATGAACATGACCCCCACCAGGCCGACGGCGTTCGGCTTCAGGCGCTGGACCTTCGCGTCGGCGTCCGGTACGGCGCGCGTCTCCTCTGCAGACATGAGGCTCTCTCTCCTGTGCCCAGGGGGCACGTCCGGGTTGTGTCCTGGCTCACACCAGGCCCCGCATGTTGGCACTACCGAACAGACCAAATCAAGGTTTTGGGTCAGACAATTTTTCCAGTTTCCAACCATTGACTTTTTCGGTCCGACCAAACAAGATCCTCAGCACACGGCTTCCGGTGCCGCACGGGGCGGCCACCGACACGTAGGGATGGCGATGCACGACTACGACGCGTTCAGCTTCGACTCGAAGGCAGAGATGCTCGAGAAGTCGGCGCACTACTGGAACCCCGACAAGACGCGGTTCTGGTCCGACAGCGGGGTCGACCTGGTGATCGACCGTCGCGAGGGCTACCTGCTCTGGGACATGGACGGCCGCCGGCTGATCGACGTCCACCTCAACGGCGGCACCTACAACCTGGGCCACCGCAACCCCGAGGTGGTCACGGCGGTGAAGCACGCGATGGACCGCTTCGACGTCGGCAACCACCACTTCCCCTCGCTCGGGCGCACCGCGCTCGCGGAGGTCCTCGTCGAGTCGGCACCGGCCGGCCTGACCAAGGTGGCCTACGCCTCCGGCGGCGGTGAGGCGATCGACATCGCGCTCAAGAGCGCACGGCACGCCATGCAGAAGCGCAAGATCGTCTCGATCGTGAAGGCCTACCACGGCCACACCGGCCTGGCCGTCGCGACCGGCGACGACCGGTTCGCCAAGCTCTTCCTCGCCGACCGGCCCGAGGAGTTCCCCCAGGTCCCCTTCAACGACCTCGACGCGATGGAGCAGGCGCTCCGGGGCCGCGACGTGGCGGCCGTGATCATGGAGACGATCCCGGCGACGTACGGCTTCCCGCTCCCCCGGCCCGGCTACCTGGAGGCGGTCAAGGCGCTCTGCGAGAAGTACGACGCGCTCTACATCGCCGACGAGGTGCAGACCGGCCTGATGCGCACCGGCGAGCTCTGGGGCATCACCAAGCACGGCATCGAGCCGGACATCCTGGTCAGCGGCAAGGGCCTGTCCGGCGGCATCTACCCGATCGCGGCGGTGCTCCTCAGCGAGCGCGCCGGCGCCTGGCTCTACGAGGACGGCTTCGGCCACATCTCGACCTTCGGCGGCGCCGAGCTCGGCTGCGTCGCCGCGCTCAAGACGCTGGAGATCACCCAGCGCCCCGAGGTCCGCTCGATGGTCCACTACATCGCCGACCAGGTCGGTGCGGGGCTGCGGCAGGTCCAGGCGCAGTACCCCGACTGGTTCGTCGGCATCCGGCAGAACGGCGTGGTGCTCGGCCTGGAGTTCGCCCACCCGGAGGGAGCGAAGTACGTCATGCGCCAGCTCTACGAGCTGGGCGTGTGGGCGATCTTCTCGACCCTCGACCCCCGGGTCCTGCAGTACAAGCCGGGCATCTTGATGACGCCCGACCTGGTCGAGGAGCTCCTCGACCGCACCGCGCTGGCCATCGGCCGCGCGGCCGCCGATCCCGCACTCTCGCGCCGGAGGGCCAGCTGATGTCCGACCAGCCCCAGCAGATCGTCACCGCGCCCGGCGCGGCCGGCCACGTGCTCGAGCGGGCGCGCTGGGCGGCGCGCGCGTACGCGTCGTACTCCGCGAGCGACGTCGACCGGATCGTGCGCGCCGTGGCCGACGTGGCCCACGCCCACGCCGAGAAGTACGCCGAGTGGGCCGTGCGCGAGACCGGCTTCGGCGTCGTCGAGCACAAGGTCCGCAAGAACCAGGCCTGCTCGCGCGGCATCGTCGACACCTACGCCGGCCAGGACTTCACGACCCCCCGGGTCCGCATCGACGACAAGATCGTCGAGGTACCGCGTCCCGCCGGCGTCGTGCTCGCCCTGACGCCGTCGACCAACCCGGTCGCCACGGTCTTCTTCAAGGTGATCCTGGCGCTGATGACCCGCAACGCCGTGGTCGTCAGTCCGCACCCGATGGCCAAGGAGTGCTGCCACGACGCTGCTCAGCTGCTGGCGCGGGCAGCGGTCGAGGCAGGCGCCCCGGACGGCATCGTGCAGAGCATCGCCGAGCCGACGATCCCGCTCGTCGAGGCGCTGATGGCCGACGTGCGCACCAACGTGATCCTCGCGACCGGCGGCACCGGCGTGGTCCGGGCGGCGTACAGCTCGGGCAACCCGGCGATCGGCGTCGGACCCGGCAACGTGCCGGTGCTGGTCGACGCGACCGCCGACGTCCGGGCCGCCGCGCAGCGGCTGGTCGAGAGCAAGGCCTTCGACAACTCCGTGCTCTGCACCAACGAGTCGGTGCTCATCGCCGAGGAGGCGGTCGCCGACCAGCTCGTGCGCGAGATGGAGCGGGCCGGCGCGGCCGTGCTCGGCGCTGACGACGCGCAGCGGCTGCGGGACTACATGTTCCCCGACGGCCGGCTCAACGTCGGCGTGGTCGGCAAGGACGCGTCCTGGATCGCCCAGCAGGCCGGGATCCGCGTCGGGGCGCGCACGAAGGTGCTCGTCGCTCCCTTCGCCACCGCCGTGCCCGAGGAGCCCCTCACCCACGAGAAGCTCTCGCCGGTGCTCGGCATGATCCGGGTCCCCGACGCGGCGGCGGGCATCGCGACCGCCCGCGCGATCATCCGGATCGCCGGCGCCGGGCACAGCGCGGCCATCCACTCCACCGACCCCGGCACGGTCATGCGCTACGCCGCCGAGGTGCCCGTCCTGCGGGTCTCGGTCAACGTCGGCAACAGCACGGGCAGCTCAGGACTCGACACCAACCTGGCCCCGACCATGACCATCGGCACCGGCTTCGTCGGCCGCAGCGCGCTCGGCGAGAACCTCCAGCCGAAGCACCTCGTCGACTGGACCCGCATCGCCTACAACAGCGACCCCGCCGAGGCGATGCCGGCCTATGCCGGGCGGAGCCCGTGGCACGACCACCACACGCCGGTGCCGGCGTACCCGCGGCCGTCGAACGACGAGCGCGCGCCCCGCGCGCAGGCGCCCGCGCACGTCGATGCCCTCATCGACCGGATCGGTGCCCGCACCGCCTCGGGCGGCGCCGGCACCGGCGACGCCGCCTTCCGTGAGCAGGTACGACGCCTCGTCGTCGAAGAGCTCTCCCACCTCATCAAGGGCTGACCCATGGCTGAACTGCGTTCCTTCATCTTCATCGACCGGCTCCAGCCGCAGACCCTGTGCTACCTCGGCACCTGGATCAAGGGCACCCTCCCCCGCGCCCACATGGCCGCGCAGATCATCGAGGTGGCTCCCGGCATCGACATCGAGCCGATCACCGATGTCGCGCTCAAGCACGCCGAGGTGGCCGCCGGCGTCCTCGTCGTCGAGCGGCAGTTCGGCTACCTGGAGTTCCACGGCGAGACCGGGTCGGTCAAGGCGGCCGCCGAGGGCGTGCTCGACGCGCTCGGCGCGGATGCCGGCAGCGCGGTGCGCCCGACGATCCTGGCCAGCAAGATCATCAGCTCGATCGACCACCAGCACGCCTTCTTGATCAACCGCAACAAGATCGGGTCGATGGTGCTGCCGGGCGAGTCGATGTACGTGCTCGAGGTGCAGCCCGCGTCGTACGCGATCGTGGCGACCAACGAGGCAGAGAAGGCCGCGGACATCAAGGTCGTCGACTACCGGATGATCGGTGCCACCGGCCGGGTCTACCTCTCCGGCAAGGAGGCCGACGTCCGGCAGGCGGCCGAGGCGGCCGAGGACGCCCTGCGAGGGCTCACGTGACGTCATCCCCCGACCTGCGAGCACTGATCGCGGACGTCGTCCGCGAGGTCGTCGCCGACCTCGCCGGACCGTCGGCGGCCGCCGCGCCTGCGCCGCCCGCGGCGCCGGTACCTCCCGCCGGTGTCGCGGGTGCCGAGCACGTGACGGCGCCGCGGCCACGCGAGCGGGTCGAGGCGGTCCGGATCGGGGACGACGCCGACCTGGACGGGTTCGCCCGGCACCTGCTCGCGCTGTTCGAGAACCCCAAGAACCGCCAGGACCTGCGGGCCGGCCGGCTCCGGTTCCGGCTCGAGGGAGGGGCCACGAGCGCCGTCCCGGAGACCCGGCCCGCGCAGCGGATCGACAGCGGCGCGGTCACCGAGCGCCAGGTCAAGGCCGCCGCCGAGGCGGGCCGCCGGCTGATCCTCGGCCCACGGGCCGTGCTGACTCCCCTGGCACGCGAGAAGGCTCGCGCGCTGGGGGTCCCCATCGAGAAGGAGCGCTGATGCTGAGAGCAGTCGTGACCGGAAACGTCTGGTCCACCAAGAGGATCGACGGCCTGCCCAACGGCGCCTTCCTGGAGGTCGAGGTCCCCGACGACAAGGGCGGCGGCAGCCGCCTGGTCGCCTTCGACGTCCTCGGCAGCGGGATCGGCGAGCACGTCCTGGTCGCCCAGGGCTCCGTCGCCGCCGCCTGGTTCCCCGGGACTCCCCCGCCCGTCGACGCGCTGATCATCGGCTCGGTCGACACCACGCCCGCCTAGGGCACCCTCAGATGTCGGGCGCCACCGGCCCCGTCAACCACCCACCAGCCCCACCGCACCACCAGCACCCAAGGAGCAGCACATGTCCAGCACCGCCATCGGCATGATCGAGACCAAGGGCTTCGTCGCCGCGCTCGCCGCCGCGGACGCCATGGTCAAGGCCGCCAACGTCACCATCACCGACCGCCAGGAGGTCGGCGACGGGCTCGTCGCCGTCGTCATCAGCGGCGAGGTCGGCGCGGTCAAGGCCGCCACCGAGGCCGGGGCCGAGACCGCCTCGCAGGTCGGCGAGCTCGTCAGCGTCCACGTGATCCCCCGCCCCCACGCCGAGATCGGCACCCACTTCGACCTCAGCGCGAAGTAGCCCGCCGTCCCGCCCCACCCGAGAAGAGGAGGTCCGATGACCGCCACCCACGCCCGTACGGAGCTGCGGGTCAACCTGATGGTCGAGGACCTGCAGCCGCAGTTCGCCGCCTACCTGGGCACGCCCACGCGCGCCCGCGGGTACCCGCCCTACGCCGGGGACCACGCGCTCATCATCGAGGTCGCCCCCGCGCTCGCCATCGAGCGTGTGATCGATCTGGCGCTGCGCGCCGTGCCGGCGGTCGAGCCGGGCATCCTCTTCGTGGAGCGGCAGTTCGGCGTGCTGGAGCTGCACGCCTCGTCGCTGGCCGACGTCACCGCCGCCGGCCAGGCGGTGCTCGACGGCACCGGCAGCTCGGCCAGCGACCAGCTCCGCCCGCGGGTGCTCTACCACGACATCATCGAGCACATCACCGACCAGCACGCGGTGATCCTCAACCGCAACCGATCGGGGTCGATGGTGATGCCGGGACAGTCGCTCCTCGTCTACGAGATGACGCCCGCCCTGTTCGCGGCCGTGGCCGCCAACGAGGCGGAGCGGGCGGCGCCCGGCATCACGATGGTGGACGTCCAGTTCATCGGGGCGGCGGGGCGGCTGTACCTCAGCGGCACCACCGAGGACGTCGAGGTGGCCCGCGACCGGATCACCAAGGTCCTGGAGTCGATCGAGGGACGGGAGCACTGATGGACACCGTCGCCGGGGCCGTCGACACCCGGGTCGCGGAGCTGGCCCTGCCGTCGTACGGCTTCAGCCCGGCACGGACCCTGCGGATGATCAACCTCTCCGAGAACGCCACGTTCCTGGTCGAGGACCCGGACGACGGACGCAGCGCCATCCTGCGCGTGCACCGGGTCGGCTACCACTCGCGCGGCGACATCGAGAGCGAGCTCGCCTGGCTCGCCGCGCTGCGCGAGGAGTCCGGTGTCGCCACCTCCGCGGAGATCCCCAACGAGCGCGGCGAGCGGGTCACCACCGTGGTCGCCGACGGCCGGGAGCGGCACTGCGTCCTCTTCGAGCTGGTGCCCGGCATCGAGCCGGACGACGTCGCGCTCGGCACGTCCGACTTCGAGACGCTCGGCGCGATCACCGCGCGGATGCACGAGCACGCCCGGTCCTGGAGCAGACCGCCCGGCTTCCACCGGTTCCGGTGGGACTGGGAGCACTCCCTCGGCGAGCAGCCCCGCTGGGGCCGCTGGCAGGACGGCATCGGCGTCGGCCCGGCCGAGGAGGAGGCGCTGGGGGCGGCCGCTGCGATCGTGCGGGAGCGGCTCGCGTCGTACGGCATGGGAGCGGACCGGTTCGGCCTGGTCCATGCCGACCTGCGGCTCGCCAACCTGCTCGTCGAGGGCGACCAGGTCACCGTCATCGACTTCGACGACTGCGGGCTGTCCTGGTTCATGTACGACTTCGGCACCGCCGTGTCCTTCATCGAGCACGACCCCCGGCTGGCGCAGTGGCAGGACGCCTGGCTGCGCGGATACCGCTCCGTGACGGCACTCGCGCCCGAGCACGAGGCGATGCTGCCGACCTTCGTCATGCTGCGCCGGCTCCTGCTCGTCGCCTGGCTGGGCTCGCACGCCCACTCTCGCGAGTGCCAGGAGCTCGGCCCCGGCTACACCGCCGACTCCGTCGAGCTCGCCCATCGCTATGTGGCGTCCGACGGCGCCACGCTCGCCTGATCCCATCCGAATCGGAGGACCCATGTTCACCTCACTCGCTGGACGCTCCGTCGTCGTCACCGGCGGCAGCAAGGGCATCGGCCGCGGCATCGCCACGGTCTTCGCCCGGGCCGACGCTCGCGTGCTCGTCACCGGGCGGGACGAGGCGTCGCTGCAGGCCGCGTGCGCGGAGATCGGCGGCGCGACGTCGTATGTCGTCACGGACGTGAGCTCGCGCGAGGACTGCGACCGGATGGCCGCGACCGCCGTCGAGCGGCACGGCGGGATCGACGTGCTGTGCGCCAACGCCGGCATCTTCCCCGCGGCCCGGCTCGACGCGATGACGGCCGCGGACCTGCACACCGTGATGGCCACCAACCTCGACGGCACCGTGTTCGCCGTCCAGGCCTGCCTGGACGCGCTGACCGCCAGCGGTCGCGGCCGGATCGTGGTGACCTCGTCGATCACCGGGCCCTACACCGGCTACCCGGGCTGGTCCCACTACGGCGCCAGCAAGGCCGCCCAGCTCGGCTTCGTCCGGACGGCGGCCCTGGAGCTGGCGCCCCGCGGCATCACCATCAACGCGGTGCTGCCCGGCAACGTCGCCACGGAGGGGCTCGACGGCCTCGGCGAGGACTACCTCGCCGCGATGGCCGCCAGCGTGCCCCAGAAGCGCCTCGGCAGCGTGGCCGACATCGGCAACGCGGCGCTGTTCTTCGCCACCGAGGAGGCCGGGTACGTCACCGGTCAGAGCCTGGTCGTCGACGGCGGGCAGATCCTCCCGGAGTCGCTGCAGGCGCTCGAGGAGATCTGAGCCTGCATCCGGGCCGACCGGACATGGTCGGGTACCGTTTCGTCCACCTGGTCAGACCAATCGGGCGGTTCGCCGGGACGCACCGGAGAGGAGCGAGGCATGGCCAACGAGCACGCCGTCGCGGAGACGCTGCGGCGCCGGATGCTGACCGACATCGGCTCCGGCACCCTCCCCCCGGGTGCCCGGCTGGGCAGCGAGCGCGAGCTCTCCGAGCACTACGGCGTCAGCCGGGCCACGCTGCGCCAGGTGCTCGCCGCGCTCGAGGAGGCCGGACTGGTCCGCCGTGTCGCCGGCCGCGGCGGCGGCACCTTCATCAACCACGCCAAGGTCGAGCACGACCTGACCAAGGTGGTCGGCGTGCCCGCCTACCTCGCCCGGCAGGGCTACTCGGCCGGCACCCGGGTCGTCGCGACCAAGATGGGCGTCGCCGACGCGCCGACCCGCCGCGCGCTCCAGCTGGGTGAGGGCGACCTCGTGGTCGACGTACGCCGGCTGCGGCTGGCCGACGGCACGCCGTTCTCGCTCGACCACGCCCGCCTGCCGGCCGACCGCTTCCCCGGCCTGCTGGAGCAGCCGCTGGGCGGCTCGATCTACGAGCTGATCGAGAACGACTACGGCATCGCCATCGCCGACGCCGAGGAGGTCGTCGAAGTGGTCCACGCGACCGACGAGGAGGCGGCGCTTCTCGGCATCGCCGTCGGCGACCCGCTGGTCTCGATCACCCGGACGACGTACGACACGACCGGAACACCCTTCGAGTTCTCCCACGACCTCTTCCGCTCGGACCGGGTGCGGATCACCCTGCGCACCCCGGGCCGCGGACTGCGCGGCATCCCCGGAGGCGACACCCCGCACTTCGCCACGATCTCCTCGGTCCCCGCGGGCTGACCGGGAACGCCAACGGCCCGGACGACCTGTGAACACGGGTCGTCCGGGCCGTTGCGGCGTGCGGGGGTCTCAGATGGAGATGAGGACCTCGGCGACCGAGCCGGTCTGCGCCTGGACGACGCGGTCGACCGGGTCGGCCTTGGGGGCCAGCGTGCGCAGCGTCCACTGGCCGTCGCCGGCGAAGAACCGGAAGTGGCCGGTCGCGGAGGTCGGGACCTCCGCGGTGAACTCACCGGTCTGGTCGAGCAGCCGGACGTAGGCGCTCGCCACGGGCGCCGCGTCCTCACCGTCGCCGCGGACGACCTGGCCCTGGATCACGGCCTCCTTGGCGACGTTGACGCCGTCGAGCGACAGGCCGCCGACCTTCGCGCCGCACATCAGGCGTCACCGGGCTCGTCGCCGAGCGCGATCGGAACGCCGACGAGGGAGCCGTACTCGGTCCACGAGCCGTCGTAGTTCTTGACGTTCTTCTTGCCGAGGAGCTCCTGCAGCACGAACCAGGTGAGCGAGGAGCGCTCACCGATGCGGCACAGCGCGATGGTGTCCTTGGTCTCGTCGAAGCCGACCTCGGCGTACAGCGCCTGCAGGTCCGCGTCGGACTTGAAGGTGCCGTCGTCGTTGGCGTTCTTGCTCCACGGGACGTTGACCGAGGTCGGGATGTGGCCGGCGCGCTGCGACTGCTCCTGCGGGAGGTGGGCCGGCGCGAGGAGGCGTCCGGCGAACTCGTCGGGGCTGCGGACGTCGACCAGGTTCTGGGTGCCGATCGCGGCCACGACCTCGTCGCGGAAGGCGCGGATCGAGCTGTCCTGCTCCTGCGCGGTGTAGGTGGTGGCGGCGCGCGTGGGCAGCTCGTCGGTCAGCTCGCGGCTGTCGAGCTCCCACTTCTTGCGGCCGCCGTCCATGAGCTTGACGTCCTGGTGGCCGTACAGCTTGAAGTACCAGTAGGCGTAGGCCGCGAACCAGTTGTTGTTGCCTCCGTAGAGGATGACGGTGTCGTCGTTGGCGACACCGCGCTCGGACAGCAGCGCCTCGAACTGAGCCTTGTTGACGAAGTCGCGGCGGACCTGGTCCTGCAGGTCGGTGGTCCAGTCGAGCTTGATGGCACCCTTGATGTGGCCCTTGTCGTAGGCCGTGGTGTCCTCGTCGACCTCGATGACGACGACCTTGTCGGTGCCGAGGTTGTCCTCGACCCACTGGGTGGAGACGAGTGAATTCTCGCGGCTCATGATGATTCCTTCTGGTGGTTGCGATGGTGCGGTACGACGGACGGTGCTCCTGCACGTCCTACTGGCGGGGCAGCACGACGAACGCACAGGACAGCGCCTGGGCGCACGAGCGCGCCGCGGAGACGACGGGTGAGACGGCCGACTGGCCGGGAACTCAGAGACCCGTCAGCAGGGTCGACACAGCGCCGAGCTGACGCGGCAGTTGTCCACCGCGCGCCGCTTGGTCAGCAGCAGGGTCGTCGACATGAGGAAGAGCCTAGGCGGCTTTGCCGGATCCATGAACTCGCCCTTCCGAATACTGAGACGCATGCCCACATATTGAGATACGCGGCTCGAGTTCCCCGTTGAGTCGGCGGATCTGACCCGTCGAGTCGGCCCATCTGACCCGTCGAGTCGGCGGATCTGACCCGTTGAGTCGGCGGATCCTCGCGTTGAGTCGTCACTCCTGACACCGTCGCCTCAGCGACGGGCAGAAGTGACGACTCAACGGGTCAGATGTGACGACTCAACGCCACCTCATCGCTTGCGGACCGTGAACACCGCCTTGTCCTTGGCGTACGCCGCGCTGCCGGCGTACTTCGCCTTCACCTTCCAGGTGCCGGGCCTGAGCCGCGCCTCGCACTTCGCGACGCCGTCCTCGATGGTCGCCACGCACAGGGTGCGCCCGCCGCTGCGGAACACCACCTGCCCGGTGGCTCCCGCGGCGACGCTCGCCCGCAGCAGAACCCGCTTGCCCTTCGCGAGCGAGGCCTTCTTGGCCTTGGCCTTCAGGCCCGGGTCCGCCTTGGCCGCGTCCGCCACCTTCAGCACGAAGGAGCGCTGCGACTCACGGTGCTCGTCGTCGCCGTCGTAGAGCGCCGTCAGCACGTAGTCGCCGGGCGGCGGCAGCACCGACACGGTGCAGGTCGCGACGCCGCCGGAGACGGCCGCCTCACACAGCTGGTCCTCGCCGTTGAGGAAGCGGACCTGGCCCGTGGCGCCGGTCGGGCCGACCTTCGCGGTCAGCGTCAGGCCGGTGCCGAAGATGGCCGTCGTGTTGGCCACCGTGACCGTCGTGACGGCACGGGAGTCGACCGGCTCGACGACCTGGACCACGCGGTGGGCGATCGCCTGGTTGCCGTTGGTGTCGGCGACGACATAGCTGAGCGCGTAGCTGCCCGCCCGGTCGATGTCGACGTCCCCGATGACGTCGACCTGGTCCCGGAGGTCACCGTCGACGGCATCGGTCGCCGTGACGCCCGCCATCGGGTCGAAGGCCTCGCCGACCGTCACCGTCGTCTCCTCCGGCACCGAGATGGTCGGCGCCGTGACGTCCGTGCCGGCGGCCGTCGCTCGGAACACCGTGCCGAACTGGCGCAGCGAGCCGATCCGGTCGCCCGACTGCGTGCGGCTCTCCGCCGTCCAGGCGTAGACCTCGCCCTCCGTCAGCTCCTTCCACTCGACGGTGGCGGGCCAGCCCGACGTGGCGGTCTGCACGCCGATCACCTCGGCGGTCGGGGTGACCACCGTGAGCCCGTCGGTCGAGAACGTCGTGGTGCGGCTGGAGAGGTCGACCGGCAGCACCAGGTTGTCCTCGGCGCCGTTGTAGCGCTTGCGGTCGTCGTACTCGGTCGCACCGAAGTTGTCGAAGTGCGGCGAGTAGGTGTCGATGCTGACCTCGGACCGGTCGACGTCGAACTGGAGCAGCCGGAGCCAGCTCGCGCCGAACTGCAGCAGGTCGGTCGCCTTGTGGTCCGTGACGCCGTCGCCGTCGAGGTCGATGTTGCCGCTGCTGTCGACCTTGTCGGGCCACAGCTCACGCGCGGACACCTTGTAGAACTGGTAGTCCGCGAGCAGCTCGACCACGTTGTGCTGCACGGTCGCGCCCACGCCGGTCTTCAGGTTGGTGCCGACGCCGTGCTCGTGGCCGGCCAGGATCAAGAAGACGTTCGGGTTCGCCGAGACGACCTCGTCGTACAGCTTCGAGCCGTCGCCGGAGAAGCTCGCGCCCCGTCCGTCCTTGGCGGTGGAGGGAGCGATGTAGGCGTGCGTCAGCAGGATGCCGTTGCGGTCGGGGTAGCGCTCGAAGACCGAGCTGGCCCAGTCCGCCTCCTCCTGGGTGACGCCGTAGGACAGGCCCACGGCGACGAAGTCCAGGCCACCCGCGGAGAACAGGATGTAGTTGTTCTGGTTGTCCTGGCCCGGCGTGCTGACGTTGCCCTCGGAGTCGGTCGTCTCGTCCCAGGCGTGGTACGACGCACCGGTCGGCCAACCCTTCGCGACCTCGTAGTAGCGGTCGGGCCCGTAGTACCGGTTGAACCGCGACGTCGGACCGGTCTCGTTGCCGAGCTGGTTGTCGTGGTTGCCCGCGATGACCTGGTTCGGGATGCCGGAGCCGTCCAGCGTCTCCTGCGCGTCGGAGGTGAACTCGAACTCGCGGGTGACCTGCTCGTCGAGACCCGGGTAGAGCAGCCCGCCGCTGCCGTTGGTCGCCAGCGGGTTGTAGTAGTCGTTCTCGATGATGTCGCCCGTGTGCCCGGCCCACTTGATCTTGCGCGGACCGGCCTGGTCGGCGATCCATTCGGTGGTGGCGCGGTAGGCCCGGTCCCAGATCGCCCGCTCCGCCTCCTTCATCACATCCGACGGCTCGGCGTTGCCGTCCCAGTCGTCGTAGGTACCGCCCGCGGCACCCTCGGCGAGGTACTGGGTGTCGGTGAAGTGGGCCAGCGAGAAGTCGTAGTCCTCCGGGTCCTCGAACCGGTCCTTGTCCACCGGAACGGCTGCCGCCTCGTCACGCGGGGCGAGGTCGTCGGCGAACGGGTCGGTGCCGAGCACCAGCAGGTGCACGGTGCCCTGGTCGACCATCGCCGGGCGGACGACGGCGTTGAGGACGGTGTCCCCGTCGCGTACGCCGCGGGCCGTGGCGAGCTCGGCCCACCGCGAGGTCTCGGTGTTCCAGGCGTGCAGGGTGACGGACCGCTCCGGGTCGACGACGCCCTTCCAGACGACCTGCTGGCCGGTGACGGCCGCGCCGACCTCCACGTCGAAGCGCTGGAACGGGATGTCGCCGCTGGTGGCGCTGGCCTTCGCCTCGCCGTCGTCGGGCGTGAGCTCGCCCGCGATCGGCTGCTCGTCCTCGTGCGCGAAGTCCAGGGTCGTCGGGACCTTCTTCACCACACCCTGCACACCGCCGTCGGCGACGGTCGCGGTCGCCTCGCGGAAGGTCGTGGTGACCTCGCCGCCGTCGGGGCTGGTCGCGATCGCGGAGAGCTGGACGACGCCCTTGCCCTCCCCGGAGCCGGTGCCGCCGCCGGTGGGGATGGTGTCGGACTCGAACGGGACCTCGAAGGCGATCTCCTTGCCGAACACGTCGACCGCGGACGCCGTGATGGTGTGCGCGCCGGCCCGCAGGCCGGGGCCGACCAGGTCGCCCTCGGCGACGGGCTCACCGTCGAGGAGGTAGGTCCAGCCGGTGGCGTTGTCCTCGTGCGCGATGTCGAGGTCGAGCTCGACCGGCGTGGTGAGGTGGTCGCCGGCCGCCGGCACCGAGGAGGTCAGGCTGACGCCCGCGTCCGGGTGCTCGCCGAAGGCGGCGATGTCGAGCGCCTTGATCTCCGTGTCGTTCAGCGCGCGGCTGTAGATGCGGGCGTTCGCCAGCTTGGCCGGGGCGTAGAACTGCGCGCCGGCGTTGGGCGAGGAGTCGGCGCCGAGAGTCCAGGCGCGGGCCGTGGCATTGGGCAGGGTGAGGGCGCCGGTGGCCGGCGTCGTCGCGGCGAGTGCTCCGTCGACGTACAGCCGGATCTCGGTGCCGGTCCACAGGCCGACGACGTGGTGCCAGCGGTTGGCGCTGAAGGTGGCGCGGGCGGTCTTGTAGCCACCGCCGATGTGCGCCATCAGGCCGATCTTGTCCTCGTTGATGTAGATCGAGAGGCCGCCGGCCTCCTTGCCGGAGCAGACCGCGGCCTCGGTGCTCCGCGGCAAGGTGCCCAGGTAGCGGAAGGTGCACTCGAGGGTGACCGCATTGCTGATCTCGCCCCAGTGCGGGGTGAGCGCGTAGCCGTAGGCGTCATCACCGTCGAAGGTCACGACGTCACGCCCGAGCGCGTTGTCGTGCGCGATCGTCGGGCTGCCGAAGGTCTTGACCGCGAGGTCGCGGACCCGCTCCTTGGGCGTACCGTCCGCGAAGTCGACGTCGAGCACGTCCGCCGCGGGCGTCGGTACGGCGGTGTCCCACTCCGCCGCGAGGGCCTTCGCCTCGTCGGCGGTGACGGCACGGGAGAAGACGCCGGAGGCCGCGAAGGTGCTCGGCGGAGCGGGCTGACCGATGCCGGTCGGGCTGGCGTCGGCACCCACGATGAAGCGCTGGGCCGCGGCCGCCGGGGCGGTCAGGGCGCCGGCGGCCGGCGTGGTCTGGGCGAGCTGCCCGTTGACGTAGAGCTTGATCTGGCTGCCGTCCCAGGTCGCGACGGCGTGGTACCACCGGTCCCCCTCGATCGGCGTGAGAGCACTCTTGTAGCCGCCGCCGATGTGGCCCATGAAGCCCAGGTTGCCGCCGGTGACGTACATCGACAGGCCGCCGGCCTCCTTGTCGGAGCACAGGTCCATCTCCCGGACCACCGGCATCGCGGTGTCCACCCGGAACACGCACTCGATGCTGGCGCCGGTCGTCAGCTTGGGCCACTGCTCCTCGAAGGCGAAGCCGACCGCGTCGTCGACGCCGTCCACCGTCATCACCGGGCCCTGCCGGTCGTCGGTGCCGTACGTCGGGGTGCCATAGGTGATCGGCGCCAGCGACTGGGCGGCGTCCGTGGGCACGCCGCCCGGGAAGCCGACGTCGAGGATGTCCGGGGTGGGCGCCGGTTCGGCGGCGGCGGTGGCGGTGGCGGCCTGCGGCAGCAGCGTCGGGGCTGCGGCGGGTGCGGCCTGACTCGGCATGGCCAGCAGGCCACCCGAGGCGACGGCCGCCGCGACCACCGAGGTGGCGAGCAGCCGGAGCCTGCGCATCGGTCGTGCGGGCACGACATGTCTCCTTAGGGGGTGAGGGTGGGAGGGAGCCGCCGCCTGCGCCGGGCCACGACGGCCCCGGCGACGGCGACGAGGAGCACGGCGCCGAGGACGCCGCCGATCTGGAGGGCGGCGCTGGACCCGGTGCCGAGGGACTGCTCCCGCGGGGCACCGCCGGTCGTGCCGTCGCCGGTGCCGGCGACGCCGAGCGACCAGTCGTGGCTGGGCGCGTCCGCACCGTAGACCTGGTGCTGGCCGTCGGGCCCGGTGGCGAGGGTGCGGTACGCCGGGTGCAGGTCGGTCAGCGTGCTGACCGCGACCGTCGCGAGCCCCGGTGCCTCGGCACAGGCGAAGACGAGGTCGGCCCCGTCGACGATCAGGTCGCCGGTGGCCTCGACCCGGCCGGCGCACGCCTGGCCGGCGGCGCTCACCGTGACGTGCTCGAGGAGGTACTCCTCGACCTCCGGGGCCTGCTCCACGAGCGCGGCGTCGCCGTCGTCGTAGGTGATGGCGCCGTCGAGCATGACCCGGTCCTCGGGCAGCACGCCGAGGTGGATGCCGAGCAGCGTGAGGTCGTCGGCCGCGCCGACCTTCCAGGTGACATGGACGACGGCGGGGTCGTCGGCGTCGGCCGCGATCTCGACGGTCTGCGGATCACCGAACGGATGCGCGGCGATCATGCCGCTCCCGCCAGCTGTCCGACCGCCGTCGTCGTGAGCACGCCACCGATCACCGTGATGCTCGCGGCCGCGAGCACCGGCGCGATCCGGGTCGCCGCGGCGACGAGGGCGCGCGACTCGGCGGCTCGCAGCACGACGTTGCGGCCGGCCAGCGCGAGCAGGCCGACCCCGAACAGCACCGTGGCCAGGCCCAGGCCGAAGGTGATCACCAGCAGCAGGGCGAACCCGGAGCGGCCGGTGAAGATGCCGGTCACCAGCACCAGGAACGCCGCCGGCGACGGGGTCAGGCCGCCGGACATGCCGAGCAGGACCAGCCCGGGGCGACTGGGGCCGTGGCCGTGGCCGTGCCCATGACCGTGCCCATGACCGTGGCCGTGCCCATGACCATGCCCGTGCCCATGACCGTGCCCATGACCGTGTCCAGGACCGCCGCGGAGGTGGCGGCGGAACAGCCAGACCCCCACGCCGATCACCAGCACGCCCGCGAACAGCTGGAGCGCGCTGGTCAGCCGCTCGAGCGAGAGCAGGTCCGAGAGCGAGAGGAAGGTCCACGCGACAGCGACGACGAGGACCGAGACGGTGTGCATGACCGCCACCGAGACCCCGAGCCACGCGGCATCGCGGACCTTGCCGTCGGAGCCGACGAGGTACGCCGCGGCGAGGCTCTTGCCGTGCCCGGGGCCGACGGCGTGGGCCGCGCCGGCGGCGAAGGCGAGCAGGAACGCCACGGGCACGAAGCCGGGCGCGCCGACGAGGTCGACCAGGCGGTCATCGAGGGAGGGGACGAGAAGGGCATCGGCCAGTCGCGCCACCGGGGAGGTGGGGGGCACGGACAGTCATGTTCACGACGCCGGGTGACGGCAGTGCCGTGGATCCGTGGCGGCGCGGTGACCCGAAGGTAAAGAACTGGGGCCGGGCCGCGGTCAGCGGATCGCGCAGGCCGACGGCACCGTCGCGTTGGAGCTCACCGGGCGCGACCCCGGGCTGACCTCGACCTCGATGTCCCCGTCCTGGGCCTGGCCGCCGCGCATGACGAAGGAGAGGCGGTGCCGCTCCTGGGGCGCGAGGGAGACCGCGACCCGGACCAGGTCGCGCCCCTCGAACGGCACCGCGTCGATGGACTGCGGACGCCCGTCGACCTCGACCTCCTCGACCTCGCCGCCGACCGGAGTCGTCAGATAGATCACCAGCAGCTGGTGGCCGGGGGCGACCCGCACACCCGGGTAGGTCGCCCCGGTGATCGCGGGCGGCAGCTGCCCGACGTCGGGCGGGGTGTCGCTGTGGAGCTCCACCTCGCCGGCGATCGACTGCCGGCGGCCGACGCACGAGCGCGCGAAGACGCGGGCGTCGTACGCGAGGTAGTACTGCATCTTCGTGGGGCCGGCGTCGTTGAGATAGATGCCGACCTGCGGTCCGGCGCTCCCCTCGGGCGTGAACTCGCCCGCGATCGCGGTGCCCGCGATCTCCTGCTGCGCCTCGGGCTCGGTCAGGGCGAGCCGGACCCGGCCCTCCTGGACCCCGCGCACCAGACCGGTGAGGACGGCGACCGAGTTGCCCGAGCCGTCGGCGAACGCGTCGAACACGGCCTCGGCGACGGCCTGCTGGTAGTCGCTGTGCACGTCCCGGTCCTCGCTGAGGCGGTAGATCTGGTTCTCCACGGCGGCGACGACCGTGTCCGAGGTGACCGCCGGATAGCCCGGGACGGGCACGGCGCCGGTGCCGGCGAGCAGGTAGCTCACGGCGACGGGGTCGACGAAGATGACGCCGTCCACCCGTCCGCCGCGGGCCTGCTGCCAACGGGTACGGAGCAGCTGCGCGGCCCGCCCGAAGTCCGGGGTGAGGGTGGCGTCGACGGGATAGACGCCGAGGAGCTCGCCGAAGGCCTCCCGCTCCTCGGCGCTCAGCGGGAGGATGGGCTGGTCGGAGCTTCCGAGATCGGCGGCGTCGGCCTGCTCGACGACCTCGACCTCGCCCCGGTCGGCCCGCACCAGGGTCAGTGCGCCCGGGAGGCCACCGCTGCTGCGTGCCTCCGCGTTGTTCTGCAGGACCATCAGGAAGTGGCGCGGCCGGTCGTCGCCGATGAGGCGGGGGATCAGCCGAGCGGCGCGGTAGGTGGTGTCGAGGGTCTGCCGCGCGTCGACGACGAGGTCGCGCAGCTCGTCGAACCGATGCCGCACGGGGCCGACGAAGGAGGTCGGGTCGACGTCGGCGAGCGCGGCGTCCGCGCTGTCGAAGGCCGCCTCGCTGCGCTGGGCCGGGTCGGCCAGCCCGGCGATCGCGTCGACCGGGAAGGCGTGGTCCTGTGGCCGGAAGGCCTCGCCCGAGACCTCCTCGGCGGCGTCGGCCAGCGGCGGCAGTCCGTCCCTGCCGAGGTCGGCGAGCACCCCCGAGACCACGGCGATGCCGTCGAGGTCGTCCCCGAGGACCGGCAGCAGCTCGAGCGTGGACCAGGTCAGGCCACCGGTGCGGGCCTCCGCGGTCTCGGCGGCATCGCGGTACTCCGCCATCGCCCGGCGGGCGCCGTCGGCGTCCCCGCGGATGAGCGCGGCACGCATCACCTCGGCGCGGGTCGCCACCTCGGCGAGCGCCCGGCTGGTGGACCACAGGGTCCAGCTCACCCAGGTGCCCGCCACGAGCAGGACCGCGGCCAGGAGCAAGAGGCCACGGTGCCGGCTCCGGACCAGGTGACCGAGCCGGCGCCGCAGTCGCTCGATCGGTGTCCGCGGCCGGCTGCGGCGCCGGCGGCGCCGCTCGGTCGACATGGGGCTGAGCATAGTGGTGGTCACGCGCCGACGTGTGGCGTCCTGCGCCACCAGGAGCGGTGACCGCCTACACTTTCGACCGCCGGCTGCGTGCCGGATCACACTGCCCCTGCACACGCGAGGACGAGGGTCGACACGTTGGACTTCAAACAGTTCGTCGGAGTGCTCCGACGCCGGTGGCTCAGTGTCGTCGCGCTCATGGCAGTCGGAGTCGGTGTCGCCTCACTGCTGAGCTTCGTCGTCCTCACGCCGAAGTACGAGTCGAAGTCGACCGTCTTCCTCAGCGTGGACGTGCGGGAGAGCACCGACGCGATCACGGCGCTGTACTTCGCGCAGACCCGGGCCACGGCGTACGCCGACCTGGCGCGCAGCCAGGAGCTCTCCCAGCGCGTGATCGACGCCCTCGACCTCGACATGACCCCCGGACAGCTCGCGGGTGAGATCACCGCCGAGGTCGTCGAGACCACCTCGCTGATCCAGCTCAAGGTGACCGACACCTCGGCCCGGCAGGCCCAGACGATCAACGACGTCCTCACCGACCAGTTCACCCGCTACATCTCCGAGCTGGAGACCCCGGGCGGGACGTCGTCGGGCGAGTCGCCCCAGATCACCGCGCAGATCACCGACAAGGCGAGCTACAACCCGTCCCAGGTGAGCCCCCGCACCGCCCTCTACCTCGTGGTGGCCGGCCTGGTCGGCCTGCTGCTCGGCATCGCCCTCGCCCTCGTGCGCGAGCTGTTGGACCGGACGATCCGGACCGCCGACCACGTCAGCGAGATCACCGAGGCCCCCGTCCTGGCGAGCGTCGGGTTCGACACCGACATGCGCAACGCTCCCCTGCTGACCGACCTCGGCGGGTTCGCCGCGCGCACCGAGGCGTTCCGGCTGCTGCGCACCAACCTGCAGTTCATCGACCTCGACAACCAGCCGCGCTGCCTGGTGATCACCAGCGCCGTGCCCGGCGAGGGCAAGACCATGACGGCCACCAACCTCGCCGTCGCCCTCGCCCAGACCGGCCGCAACACCCTGATCATCGACGCCGACCTGCGCCGTCCCCGGGTCGCGACCACCCTCGGCCTCGACCCGGCGATCGGCCTCACGACGGCCCTGATCGGCCGCACCGAGATCCACGACGCGATCCAGGTCCACGAGGCCAGTGGCCTGCACGTGCTCGCCTCCGGCGCCAAGCCCCCGAACCCGACCGAGATCCTGCAGTCCCGGATCACCCAGGACCTCCTGCAGCGGCTGCGGGCGTCGTACGACATCGTGATCATCGACGCGCCGCCGCTGCTTCCGGTCGCGGACACGTCGGTCCTGGCCACCATCGGCGACGGCGTCATCCTCGTCGTCCGCCACGCCGAGACCACGCGCGACCAGGTGGCCGAGGCCGTCAAGCGACTCAACCAGGTCGGCGGCCGGCTCTACGGCATCGTGGTCAACATGGTCGCCAAGCGCGCGATCGGCTCCTACTACTATTACTACTACGAGGAGACCAGCCCCGAGCGCGGCAAGTCCGGCCGCTCGGACGGCTCGGCTTCCGGGGGCAAGCGCGCCGCGTCGCGCTGAGCACCGTCACCCGGACATTGACACGGGCCCCGCCACGGCGGGGCCTGTGTCATGTCCGGACCGTCATGTCCGCACCGTCAGGTCCGGGTCAGCCGACCCGGCGCAGCCACAGCGACGACGGCGGGTTGGGGTCGTCGCCCACCGGGACGTAGCGCGGGTGGCTGCGCCGCAGGGCCGCCTCGTCGTCGTGACGCAGCATCGGCACCGACAGCTCGATCGGGAACTCCTTGTTGAACGCGAGGAAGGTCTGCACGACCATCGCCTCGTTCCAGTAGACCGGCCACCGCTCGCCGAACAGCCAGGTGTCGGCCGGGTACGGGGTGTTGAACGGGAACGGCACGTCATGGATGTGGACGATCACGCCGGGCCTGACCCGCGGCAGCACCTCGAGGAAGAGATAGGCGACGTCGCTGTCGATCTTGAGCGAGTGCGACGAGTCGATGAACAGGAGGTCTCCCGCCTCCAGCTCCTCGAACCGCTCGGTCGGGACGTCCTGGACGAAGCCCTCGACGAGCTGGAAGTTGGGCAGCGAGCGCAGCGCGTCGAAGGGGTACGGCTCGACGCAGGTGATCTGCAGCGGCGCTCCCTCGGCGGCGTTGCGCCGGCCGGCGAGCGAGGCGTAGTAGGTGGACAGCCCCGACCCGACCTCGAGATAGCGGGCCGGCTTGTGCTCACGCAGCATGTAGTAGAGCGTGCGGGCGTCGAACTCGGGGTAGCCCGGCCCGAATCCCCGGCGGGTGTTGGCGAGGTAGTCACCGGTCTCGGCGAGGAACTCCGCCTCCCACCGCGCGCCGAGGCCGTCGAGCCGCTCGCGCATCGCGCCGAGATCGACATCGAGGCCGGGCAGGCTCGAGGGCCGGTCCCAGCGCGCCCGGGTCTCCTCGATCTCCTCGAGCACCGGCAGCGTCGAGTAGTAGTCGGCGCGGTGGGCGACGTTGTAGCCGAGCCACCCGAAGACCCTGCGGACGCCGCGGATCCGGGCCCGGCGGGCCCGGAACACCACGCGGTCGAGGAAGGTGATCAGGAAGCCCGGCGCGAAGCGGGCGAGGAGGCGCTTGACCCGGCCGGTGAACGGCACGTGGGTGGTGCGCTCCGCCGCGGTCGGGGCGACCTCGGGAGCAGTTTCGACACTCGACATGGCCGGGATCCTACGCATCGGCGACACCGTCGGCGGCAGAGTCCGAGGACCCGGACTCCGCAAGCTGCCCGGACGCCGCGGTGGCCAGCACCCCGAAGCCCAGCAGCAGGCAGGCCGCGGCGGCCACCGCGGTCAGCAGGATGCCGACCAGCACGATGCTGTCGTTGAGCGCGGCGACGACGATGCCGGCGGCGAGCGCGGCGGCGAGGACGAACTCCACGACGGAGGCGTATCGCGCGTGGTCCCGGGCCTGGAGCACGGCGATCAGCACGCGGCGCGTGCCCAGCATGCCCGCGGCGAGCACCACCCAGCGGGCGCACTCGACGGCGCCGAGGAACTCCGCACCGAACGTCAGCCGGACCAGCGGCTCCATCGCCAGCTCCAACGGCACGGTGATCACGAGCATCAGGACGACCGTGAGGCCGAGCGTGCGCCGGACGTACTCCCGCTCGGCCACGGGGTCGGTCTGCAGCACCGCCAGCCGCGGCAGCGCCACGCCCGCCAGCGACATCCCCAGCACGTTGTGCAGCGCGGAGAGGGCAGAGGCCACGCCGTACAGGCCGAGCATGGTGTTGCCGAGCAGCGAGCCCACCAGGAAGCGGTCCAGCTGCAGCCCGTCGATGGGCCCGACGCTGCTCACGTGCCCGCGGCGCGCGAGGCTGCGCAGCTCGTCGCGGTCCAGGCGCGGCGCGTCCGGTCCCAGCGACGGGCGCAGGCTCCGGACCCGGGCCAGGAGCACGCCGCCGCTGAACGCGAGGATGACGAACGGGACGCCGACCGGCCCGAGGTTCCACCCGAGGGCCAGGCAGACACCGAACGCGAACACCACGGCCGCCTGGGGCAGCACGCCGGTCAGTGCGATCCGGATCGGCGCGGTCCCCTCGCCCAGCATCGCGCCCATCAGGATCCGCGCCGCCATCGCGTTGAGAGCCGTGAGCACGACCGCGACGGCCAGCAGAGCCGTGTCGACGCCGAGCCGGTCACGGTCGACGAACACGAAGTAGGCCGCGGCGACCGCGCCGGCGGCCACGCCGATCATCAGCCAGGAGCGCGCCAGCCCACGCAGACCGTCACGGGCCGGGATCCCACGCTCGGCGAGCTGCTTGGTGATCGCGTTGGGCAGCCCACCGCCGAGGGTCAGCTGGGCGGCGACCGCGCCGAGTGTCGCCACGAGGAGGACCTGGCCGCGGCCCTCGACGCCGAGCATCCGCGCGGCCATGATGCCGCTGGCCATGGTGAGCAGCTGGGTGAGCACCCCCGCCCCGGCGAGCAGCCACCACGGGACCGGCCGGTGCCGGGCGGCCGCGGGCACGGACGTGGCGGGGGAGGACGTCGACACGGGTGCAGGATACGGGTAACGCCGCCCCCTGGACGGTCGTTGGAGAACCCGGACCCGATGGGTGAGCGGCGAACGTCGCCGGGTCCGCGAAAGGAGCTACGTGAGCGCGCCGTTCGTCCAGCGACCTCTCATCTTCAACCACATCCCGAAGTGCGCGGGCACCTCCGTGCGCAACGCGATCGTCGCGGCGCTGCCCCCGGAGGCGACGACCGTCTACCGGGTCGACGTCTCCCTCGTCGGTGGCTACGACCGGATCGACGCGCTCCGCCCGCAGGCCGCGGCGACCTTCGTACGCGGGCCGGAGGAGCTGCCCGCCGACGGGGACTTCATCACCGGGCACGTCGCGCCCGGCACCACCCGCGCCCGGTACGACGAGCGGCAGGAGGTCACGATCCTGCGCCACCCGCGGCTGCGGGTGCTCTCGCAGTGGGTGCACAGCCGGGCGCTGTCCGACTTCGACCTGCGCCACTTCGGGCACGCGGGCTCGATCGCCTTCCGGGTCGCCCGCGGCCGGCTCGGCGACTACCTCGACCACGCGATGATCGCGCCCAACATCGACAACACGATCGCGCGCTTCCTCGCCTGGCCGCACCCGCTCCTGTCGCCGACCTCCTTCATCGAGGAGAGCCAGGAGGAGGAGATCCTCGGCGCCGCGCTCGACTCGCTCGACCGCTTCGACCACGTCGGCCTGGTCGAGGACCCCCGCTTCCTGGAGCACCTGGGCACCGCGATCGGGCTGACGCTGCCCGACATCCGGCTCAACGAGCGGGTCTCGGTCCCTCGCCGCCGCCGTCCGGACCTGGCGCCCGAGCTCGACGGTCGCACCGTGGAGCTGCTCGCCCGTCATACCCGCCTCGACGAGCGGTTGTGGATCCACGTCGCCCGCCGGATCCGGCCCGACTCCGATCCCGCGCAGACGCTGGAGGTCGCGTGGGAGCAGGCACTCACGAGGTACGACGCCGCGCTCACCGCGCCCTACGAGACCCGACCGGTACGCCGGGCTGCCGAGCTCGCGTACGGCACCTACGCGGCGGCCCGCGGGCTCCGCCGGCCCTGGTACTGAGACCGCCCGGGAACCGGGGCGTCAGCCGGTCAGGCCGCCGTCGACGACGAGCACCTGCCCGGTCAGGTAGGTGTTGCGCGGGTCGGTGAGGAACTGGCACGCGCGCGCGATGTCCTCGGGGTCGCCGAGCCGCCCGGCCGGCGTACGGCGGACGATCTGCTGCAGCTGCTCCTCGTCGAGCCCGTGGCTCATCTCGGTGCGCAGGTAGCCGGGCGCGATCGCGTTGACCGTGATCCCGCGGGTGCCGAGCTCGCGCGCGAGGGCGCGGGTCATGCCCTCCAGAGCGGCCTTGGTGGCGCTGTAGACCGCGAGCCCGCGGTAGCCGGAGCGGCCGACGACCGAGGAGATGTTGACGATCGTGCCGCTGCGCCTGACCATCATCCGGCGGCTGACCTGGCGGGCCATGTAGAGCGAGCCCTTGATGTTGAGGTCGACCACGACGTCGATGTCCTCGTCGGAGGTCAGCCCGATCACGCCGTCGCGCGCGACGCCCGCGTTGTTGATCAGCACGTCGATCCGGCCGAACCGCTCGATCACGGCGTTGACGAACGCCGCGCAGTCCGCGGAGCTCGACACGTCGGCGGGCAGGAACAGGAAGCGGTCGGCGACGGCGGCGTCGCCCTGCCACTTCTCCACCTCGGGGGTGCTGCTGCGGGCGCAGGTCGCGACGACGTCGCCCTCGTCGAGATAGGCCTGCACGATGCCGGCCCCGAGCCCCCGGCTGCCACCGGTGATGACGACGACGCGCGGCTCAGCGGTGCTGGTCTCGCTCACGGTGCTTCTCTCCTGACGATCTTGCTCCCGGTCGTGCTGACCTCGTCGACGAACCGGATGCTGCGGGGGCGGGACGCCGACGGCAGGTCGGCGCACGCCGCACGGATGGCGGCGTCGATCGCGGTGGTGTCCGCGCCTGCGGACGCCACCACCTCCACCGCAACGATCTGACCCGTCATCGGGTTCCGCCTCCCGTAGACCCGGGCCACGTCGACGCCCGCCACGGCACCGATCCGCTCCTCGATGACGAGGGGGTGCACCTTCACGCCGCCGACGTTGATGATCTCCGAGGAGCGGCCCAGGAACACGAGCCGACCGTCCTCGACGGCGACGAGGTCGCCGGTGGGGCGCCACTCCTCGGCGTCGACGTCGGGCTCCCCGTAGTAGCCGACCATGCCGGTGCGCGATCGGATCCACAGCTCGCCGTCGACGACCTTCAGCGCGACGTCCGCGTCCTCGCCGCGCTCCAGCACGGCCGTCGACAGGCCCGCCCGGCGGTCACGCATCGAGCCGGTGGAGCCGAACTCGGACGCCGCGTAGACCTGCGAGACGTGGGCGTCGGGGAAGGTCGTCGCGAGCTCGCCCAGCAGCGGGCCCGGAACGGCCTCGCCGCCCAGCGTGATCTGGCGCAGCTGCGGGACCGGCCCGCCGTCGGCGCGCAGCTCGGCGAGCAGGAACCTCCAGTACGTCGGCGTGGCGCTCGCGTGCGTCACCCCCAGCGCGCGCATGGCCGCGAGGCCCTCCCGCGGGCGGCGCGGCGCCGGAGCGACGAGCGTCGCGCCCGCTGCGAGCACGTGCAGCAGCACCTGGAGTCCGGCGAACTGGTGCAGGCCGAAGCAGAGCAGCCAGTGCTCGTCGCCGGCGGGCTGTACGTGTGCGGTGCTGCGGACCAGGCGGCCCCAGTCGTGGCGGACACCGCGGGGAGCGCCGGTCGTGCCGGTGGTGAGGACCAGGTGCGGCCGGTGCGCGGGCAGGTCGCCGGGAGCGCTCTGCGCGGGAGTCGCGAGCAGACCGGCGAGGCCGACACGGCGTACGCCGGCCGGCAGCGCGGACTCCGGCAGGTCGTCCCGGTCGGTCACGACCACCGTGTGGTCGAAGCGCCCGACCAGGTCGAGCACCTGCTCGGCGCCGTCGGGCGGGAGCAGACAGACCTCCACCCCGGTCGCCGCGGCGGCGGCCATCAGCGCGATGACCGGCGCGGCCTCGTGGTCCGCGAGGGCGATCCGGTCGGCGCCGAGCTCGCTCAGCGCGGTCGCGGCGCCTTCGGCCATCGCCAGCAGCTCGGCGTACGAGACCGTCAGATCGTGGGTGACCACCGCCGGCCGCTCCGGCCGGGTCTGCGCGCCGCGGCGCAGGAACTCGATCATGCAGTCCGGCTCAGGCCGTCACGTAGAACGACACGATGTCGTTCAGCGTCTCGGGCATCGTGTCGCCCTGGAAGGGGTCCGTGCCGAACTCGTCCTCGAGGACCGCCGAGAGCTCGGCGGCCTCCAGCGAGTCGAGGCCCACGCCGTCGGCGTACAGCGGCGTCTCGACCGTGACCTCACCGGCCTCGGGCTTCACCCGCGCGACGAACTCTCGAACGACCTGCTCGACCCGATCCTGCATGCCAGCGTGCTCCTCGTCTCGCCCGGAAATGGCGGGCCAACCATAGCCGCAACTCGGCACTCGCGACCGCCGTTCCACCGGTAGCCTGCTCTCTCATGACCGCCGACATGCGCGTCCCTGCTCCCAGGACCGCCCGCGAGAAGATCGCCGCCCGACTCCGGCGAAGCGTCCGGCGCTGGGTGGACGGCCCCCAGCTGCGTCACTTCGACGAGCTCGACGAGCGGCTGCTCACCTTCGAGTACCCGTCGTACCCGTGGATGAAGATCGTCGAGACCGTCGAGAACGACGGCCAGCCCGTGCACGTGAAGAGCTACGCCGGGGTCAACCCGACGGCGATCTTCATGCCCGGCGGCCTGCACCATGCCGACTGGGTCACGACCGTCCACGCCCACGTCGAGAACGGCGAATGGGTCCAGGCCCCGGACGCCATCCACAACAAGGGACCGATCACCGTCGGGCACGACGCGTTCGTCGCCTACGAGGCCATCGTCTCCTCGGGCGTGACCATCGGCGACGGCGCGATCGTGGCGACCCGGGCCGTGGTGGTGCGCGACGTCGAGCCCTACGAGATCGTCGGCGGCAACCCCGCCAAGCACATCAAGTACCGCTTCGAGCAGCCGATCCGCGAGGCGCTGCTGCGGATCAGGTGGTGGGACTGGGACACCGACAAGGTCGCCGCCCACAAGGGCATCATCCACTCGCCGCGGGTGGAGGAGTTCGTGGCCGCTCACGACCCGGAGCTCGGGCCGCCCTCCTGCGAGATCTGCCGCTGAGGCCGACTTGCTTGGGCCGAGCGTGTCGCAGACGGCGCTCGCCGCCCGGGGTCTCGCTTCGCTCGCCCCGCGGGCTTCGCGCCGTGCCGCTTCGCGGCCGTGCGCCACGCTGCCGGCCGTGCTGCCGGCCTGGGTCGGCCTGGTCGGTCACTCGATCCGCTCGTACGTCCCCGGGATGATGGCGTCGCGGACGGCGACCTTGCGGGCCGGGACCCCGAACATCACGGCCCGCTCCGGAGCGTCCGAGAGCAGGACCGAGTTGGCGCCGATCTGGGCGTAGCGGCCGACCGTCACCTTGCCGACCAGGACGGCGTGCGCGAGCACGATCGCCCCGTCGCACACCGTCGGGAAGCCGTCCTCCTCCGGCGGTGTGTCCGGCTGCTTCACGCCGGCGGTGACGCCACCGCCGAACGTCACGTTCGCCCCGACCCGCAGACCGTTGCCGATGACGACCCCGTTGGGGTGGGGCATCAGCAGGCCCGGGCCGACGTCCATGCCCGGCACGAAGTCGGCGCTCACCAGCACCATCCCGATCGAGCGGAGCAGGAAGGCCAGCCGGGTCCGGCCCCGGCGTACGGCGATCTGCTGGGCCCGCAGGATGACCGAGGCGACGAGGCCCGGGTTCGACACCGCCTTCACCGCGACCGCCGGCCAGGACGGACGGACGTCGGGTCGGTAGCGCAGCAGGTCCGAGAAGACGAGGTCGCGGAAGCCCAGCCCCGCCGAGGTGGTGAGGCCCTCCACCGGCTCGCCCGCCGGACTGCTCACCGGACCGCCTCGATCGCCATCTGGGCGCCGCCCTCGCCGGTGCGCTTGTCGAGCCCGCGCAGCGCGTCGTGCCGGCTGTCGGACAGCGACCACTCCTGGGCGTCGGTGAAGCCCGCCTTGGTGAGCTCGGCGCAGAGCGACGCGACGTCGTACAGATAGCCGGTGTGGTGGCCGAAGGACGCGATCGGCACCCGCACCAGGTCGGTCGGGTGCTCGACGGTCAGGCCGAGCGAGCGGTAGAAGCCGCCGACCTCGTCCTCGACCGAGCGACTGCCGGCGAGGTAGAGCTCGACGTGCTTGCCCAGGTCCGGCGTGACCAGGCGGATCACGCCGCCGGGGCGCAGGCAGCGGTGGGCCTCGGCGAACATCCGGCGGCCGGCCTCGAGCGGCACGTGCTCGATCATGTTGTCGGCGTAGACGACGTCGAGCGAGCCGTCCTCGAACGGCCAGCGCCCGGTGGCGTCGAGGTAGTTGCGGGTGCGCGCGTTGACATTGACGACCAGCCAGCCGGGCCGGTCGGACAGGCCGCCGATCTCGAGCCTGATCGGGCGCTGGGCCGCCGCCGCGGCCTTCCCCATCCGGCGCTTGGCGATCGGGGTGTTGACGGCGTGCGCGGCCGCGCGGGCGGCCGCATAGAGCCGCGGGTGCTCGGACGGGTGAAGCCTCATGGGGGAACGCCTCCTGGGATCGTGGGGCCGTTGCTCGGTCAGGCGCGCTGGCGCGACCGAGGACGACGTACCCGTCCCAACGAGTCGACGCCCAACAGGTTCTCCGCGAATTCCTCGGCGGTCGCCGGCGGGACCAGGTTGGCCCGCTTCCGGTCGGGCGGATAGGCGAACACCCGGGCGATCGCGGCACCGATGCTGGCCGCGTCGAGCTCGGCGACCTCACCGGCGTCGGTCGCGACGAGCTCGCGCGCCCGCACCCGCGAGCCGGCGGTGACGACCGGGACCTCGGCGGCGAGCGCCTTGCCCATGATCCCGGAGGGTCCGTTGTTGGTCAGGATGATCGGCGCCACGTCGACCGACGCGACGAGCCGGTCGAGGACGTCGCCGGCCAGGAAGCCGTCGCGCACGATCACCCGGCCCCGCTCCTGCTCCGGCAGCGCCTCGGCCCAGGCCAGCACCTCGGGCGCGATCGGACCGGCGAGCAGCAGGTCGGCGTCGAGGCCGGCAGCCCCCATCGCCTCCCAGACCAGCCGGGCGTTCTTGCGCTCGTTCACCACCCCGAAGATGCCCGCGATCCGGCGCCCGGCCGGCAGGTCGAGCTCGGCCCGGTGCCGGGCGCGGTCGCGGGAGTGCGCGTCACACAGGTCGGGGTCGCGGGTGCGCTTGACGATCCAGCCCGGCGTCAGGTCGTCGCGGCCGGCGAAGCCCGCCGTGCGGTCGAGCGTGCGGGTGGCCCTCGCCGCGACCGCCAGCGTCGCCTTGGGGATCCGCAGCCGCCAGCCGGTCAGGTCGCTCAGGCCCAGCTTGGCCGGATAGCGGGTCAGCATGAACACGACGCGCGGGCGCGGCTCGATGCCGCGGAGGATGCGGGGCGCCTCGAACCACCAGCGCTTGAGCGCCTGGTCGGCGTCCATCACCACGATGGTGTGCCGCTCCCCCGCCGCGGCCGGCGTGCGTCGGCACACCTCGGCGGCCGCGGCCGCCATCGCGCGGGTCGACGGCAGGACGCCGTCGAAGACCTCCTCGGCGCGCACGTCAAGGCCGCCGAGGTAGTCGGCGAACGCCTCGTGCTGGGTGGCACCCCGCGACGTCAGCAGGACGGCGTCCCCGTTGCGCAGCGCGACCCTGGCGACATTGGCGACGGCCTGGAACCGGTGCCCGACCGGACTCGGCTCGACGAGAACGGTCGTCATCACACCTCTCCACACCCACGCAGTCGCGATCCCCGACGGGGCCGCAGCATAGCCGCACGCAGGACGCCGGACCACCGCTACGGTGTGCACCCATGGACCGAAGGCAGCTCACCTCGCGCGCCCTGCGCTCGGCGATCCAGATCGTCGCGGACCGCGGGTTCGTCGTGCGCCGCCACCCCGTGGTGCGCCTCCAGACCCAGCTCACCGCGCACGACGTGGACCTGGTGTTCGACGTCGGCGCCGCGAAGGGCACCTACGGCACCGAGCTGCGCCACTTCGGCTACCGGGGACCGATCGTGTCCTGCGAGCCGATGAGCGCGCCGTACGCCGCCTTGGCCCGAGCCGCGGCCACCGACCCGGACTGGCACACCGTGCAGGTGGGGCTCGGCGCGGAGAGCGGCTCGGCCGACATCCACGTCGCCTCCAACAGCGACAGCAGCTCCTTCCTCCCCCTGGGGGAGCGGCACGCGGCCGCCGCCCCGCACGTCGGGTACGTCGGCACCGAGACCGTGCGCGTGACCCGGCTCGACGACCTCGTCGACGAGCTCCCCGTCCGCGGGGAGCGGATCTTCCTGAAGGTGGACACCCAGGGCTTCGAGCGCCAGGTGCTCGACGGCGCCGCCCGCACCCTGACGCAGTGCGTCGGCGTCCAGCTGGAGTTGTCGTTCACGACGACCTACGAGGGCGGCATGCTCGTCGACGAGGCGATCAGCAGGATGTACGACACCGGCTTCGTCCTGACCGGCCTGGAGCCGGGCTTCGCCGCGGCGTCGGGCGCGGTGCTCCAGGCCGACGGCACCTTCTTCCGGGAGTCCTGACCGGCCAGGCGGCTGATCCGGCTCAGCAGGTGCGCAGGAACTCCTCGACGTTGCGGGCCCAGGAGGCCGGCGAGAGGCGCATCGACAGCGCCTTGCTGACCGCCGACATCTCCTCGAGCCGGGCGGCTCCGGCCGCGCTGGTCCGCGCCATCCGGTCGGCGAGCGCCGCGGCGTCCCCGGTCGCGTAGAGGAAGCCGTTGACGCCGTCTTGGACCATCGTCGGCGCGGCGCCGACCATGTCGGAGGTGATCACCGGCAGGCCGGCCGCGGCCGCCTCGTGGAGGACGACGCCGTACGGCTCGGCCAGGGACGGGTTCACGTAGGCGCTGCTGCGGTGGAACAGGCCCGCCAGGTCGCGCGGTTGCACGAACCCGTGCCGGATGGCGCCGGGAACGCCCTCGAACTCCGACTCCAACGGTCCGACTCCGGCCAGGTGCAGGTCCCACGGCTCGTCGACGATGTCGCGATAGCGCCGGTAGGCGTCGGCGAGGACGTCGGCGCCCTTGTGGTGCACCATCCGCAGCGCGGACAGGAACGCACCCCGGCTCTCGAGCTCCGAGCCCGGCCAGGGGCCGGCGCCGTACAGGTCTGTGTCGGCGCACAGGCTGCCGCGCAGGATCGTGTCCGCCCCGAACCCCAGGTGACGGGCGAAGGTCTCGGTCCGCTCGCACGGCACCATCGCGGCGTCGAACATCGGTTGCAGGAACCAGCGCGAGGTCGCGCGACCGACCCACTGGCGGGGCGTGCCCAGCCAGTTGTTGTCCATCCAGCAGACCCGCAGGCACTGGCCCTCGCGGCCCTTGAGCACCTCGCGGTAGGGCGGGATGTGCCAGGAGTGCACGAGGATCGCGTGCGGCGCGAACTCGTCGACCAGCCGGTTGAGCTTCTCGCCGGTCGGCAGCTCGTGCCAGGGGTGCACCCGGGCGACGTCCTCGAGCGGGAACCGCTCGTAGGCCACGTTGTCCCGCTTCGCCTGGGTGATCACGAACAGCTCGACCCCGCGCCCGACCAGGGCGCGGAACTTCGCGTCGAGATAGCCCGTCAGCCCGGTGGCCAGCATGACGACACGCAGGGGCTCGGCATCCCTGCGCGCCGTCGCGACGGCGAGCGCCACCTCAGCCGCCCGTGCGTCGCGCGAACAGGACGTGCCGGTCCCGCTCCGTGCGGAGGACGACGTCGACCTGGTCGAACCCGAGCGAGTTGAGCAGCGCGATCTCGTCCGGGAGCTCGTCGTGGCCCTCGTAGAGCAGCTCGGTGTGCTGGGCGAGGAAGCGCAGCACCCGGTCGCGGTCCGGCAGCCAGTGCACGACGGACAGGGCGGTGACCAGGTCGTAGCCGGACAGCCGCTCCTCCCACTTCTCGGTGCCCATCAGGTCGAGCTGCTCGAAGGTGGAGCCGGTCTCGAAGGCGTCGGCGACGGCGCGCGCCGCGTCCACGATCGTGGGGTCGTGGTCGACCCCGTGGGTCTCGACGGCGCCGTGCATCCTCGCGAAGTTCGAGAGCAGGCCCATGTTGCAGCCGAGCTCGAGCACCCGCTTGCCGGTGAAGTCGACCGAGGCCGCGATCGGATCCCAGCGCAGCGGCCAGGCCCGCTCGCCCGACAGGTGCCTGCCGCGGTAGCTCAGGGCGTAGTAGGCCAGGCCCTGACCTCGCGCGTTGGCGGCGGACTGCTCGGCGAGGTGCCACGCGTCGCGCAGCCGGGCCACGTCGCGGGGCTCGCCGGCGACCTTGGTCGCGGGGCGGGACTTGACCAGCTGGTAGCGCAGCCGCCGGGCCGCGGTGAGGCTCTTCGGCGCGAGGGAGACCGCCGCGAGCTTCCAGAACGGCGTGGGACTGCCGCCCACCCCCACCCAGTCCCGCAGCGCGGCGCGGCGCGGCGACGTACGGGCCGCCCGGTCGAAGTCGACGAGGCGCACGGCCTCGCCCTCGACCAGGATGTTGTCGGTGCGCAGGTCGCCGTGGGAGATGCCCTGCTGGTGCAGCGCCCGCAGCTCGGGGACCAGTGAGCGCAGCACCCGCATCCGGTCCCTGGTCGTGAACGAGGTCTCCTGCTGGTCGAACAGGTGGCTGCTGAACGTGCTGCCGGGCAGCACGTCCTGCACGGAGACCTCCCAGCCGTCGCGCTGCGCGTAGTCGACGTCACGGCCCAGCGAGCGCAGGAACCCCGCCTCGACCTCCATGCCGGCGTCGGCCGGCCACGCGGGGTCGATCCGGCGGATCTTCGCCAGCCTGTCGCCGGCACGGTAGGTCCGGCTGTCGGTGATGTACCGACTCACGGAGACCAGCTCGGCCCCGTCGCCGAGGACGTCGGCGACGATGGCGCGCCACGCCGCCTCCTCCGCCTGGACGTGCTGGGCGGGGGTCGACTGGGCGACCTCGTCGGGTTCTGCGGGGGCCATGTCCACGTGCCACTTCCTCCTGGGGGTCCGGCGAATCCTAGAGTGACAACGTCCGGGCGCCGCCCAGGTTCCGAGGGCATCCGTCACGGTGCCGCCCCAGCCTGGGCCACGGCACCGGCAGCGGCTCCGGCACCGGCCGCGGCTCCGGCAGAGCGGTCACCGGCCGTGCAGCAGGCGGTTCAGGTCCTCGCGATCGGAATCGACCATGATCCGCGCGAGCTCGGGCGTCCGCACCGACGCCGTCCAGCCGAGCGCCTCCCTGGCCTTGGTCGCGTTCCCGATGAGGGCATCGACCTCGGAGGGGCGCTCGAAGGCGTCGTTGTGCTTGACGTGGTCCGACCAGTTGAGTCCGGCATGGCTGAACGCCGCCTCGCAGAAGTCGCGGACGGTGTAGCCCACGCCCGTGGCGAGGACGTAGTCGTCCGGCTCGTCGGCCTGCAGCATCCGCCACATGCCCTCGACGTACTCCGGCGCGAAGCCCCAGTCGCGGACCGCGTCGAGGTTGCCGAGCTCGACGTGGTCGCTGATCCCGGCCTCGATGGCGGCGACCGCCTTGGTGATCTTGCGGGTCACGAAGTTCTCGCCCCGCCGCGGGGACTCGTGGTTGAAGAGGATCCCCGAGACGGCGAACAGGTTGTAGGCCTCGCGGTAGTTGACCGTCACCCAGTGCGCCTGCAGCTTCGAGGCGCCGTACGGCGAACGCGGGTGGAAGACCGAGAGCTCGTCCTGCGGCGGCGGGGTGAGGCCGAACATCTCCGAGGTCGACGCCTGGTAGAAGCGGCACTCCAGCCCGGCGGCCCGGATGGCCTCGAGCAGTCGCAGGGTGCCGATGGCGTTGGTCGACGCCGTGTGGTCCGGCATCTCGAAGGAGACCTTGACATGGCTCTGCGCGCCGAGGTTGTAGACCTCGTGGGGCTCGATCATCCGCACCAGGTTGACCAGGCTGACCCCGTCGGTCAGGTCGCCGTAGTGCAGGCTCAGCCGCGCGTCGTCCTTCAGGTGGTCGATCCGGCCGCGGTTGAACATCGACGAACGCCGCACCAGGCCGTGGACCTCGTATCCCTTGTCGAGCAGCAGCTCAGCGAGGTAGGAGCCGTCCTGACCGGTGATGCCGGTGATGAATGCGCGCTTCACGTTGGAGAGCCTAGATGGCGCTCGCCTGGGCCGTGGCTCGTATCATCCAGCCACATGAGTCGTCGGCGAGCCGCTTCCGTCTGCGCCGCCCTCGTCATGGCCGGCGGCCTGCTGGGCGCCTGCGGCGATCCCGACGAGGAGCCGAGGCACGACGCCGGCGCCAACAAGGGCCGGAGCATCGCCGCCGGGGACCGGTACGTTGCGCTCGGCGACTCCTACACGGCGGCCTATCTCACCGGTGAGACCGATCCCGAGTCGGGCGCCTGTCTCCGGTCGCTGTCCAACTATCCCCGTCTGGTCACCGAGCGGCTCGGCCTCGAGCTCGTCGACGCGAGCTGCGGCGGCGCGACCAGCCGCGACGTCCTGTCCCCGCAGGAGAAGGAGGGCGGCACGGAGGTCCCCGCGCAGATCGGCGCGGTCACGGAGGACACCGACCTGGTGACCATCAGCGTCGGCGCCAACGACATCGACCTGTACGGCATCGTCATCGGCACCTGCGTCAGCCTCGCCGAGAGCGACCCCGACGGCTCGCCGTGCACCGACCTCGCCGAGGGCGCCGAGGACAAGGGCGAGCGCAACCTGGCCGCGGTCGGCGACGCCCTCGCCCGGATCGTCCGGACGGTCGCCGCCAAGGCGCCGAAGGCCCGGGTGATCGTCGTCGGCTACCCCCAGACCTTCCCCCCGGACGAGCCCTGCTCGGATCTCCCGATCGCCGCCGGCGACGTCGCCTTCGCCTACGACGCGGCCCGCGAGGTGACCGAGACGCTGCGGTCGGCGGCCGACACCATGGGCATCGAGTACGTCGACGTGTGGTCGGCGACCGAGGGGCACGACATCTGCGCAAAGGACCCGTGGATCGCCGGGGCCGAGCCCGAGCGGGGCGACGGCTTCGCCTACCACCCCTTCCCGGAGGAGCAGCAGACCGTCGCCGACCTCCTCGCCGACGCGCTGGGCTGAGGCGCGCCCGGCGCGACGCTCGCAATGCGCGCAAAGAGCGCAATGCGAGCGCGGGCCCCGAGGACGTGCCCTAGGATCCGTCCCGCCGACGAGGCCCGTGCCCGCC
Source organism: Nocardioides carbamazepini (assembly GCF_024614185.1). GTDB lineage: Bacteria > Actinomycetota > Actinomycetes > Propionibacteriales > Nocardioidaceae > Nocardioides > Nocardioides carbamazepini. The sequence goes on along the minus strand of NZ_JAHTLF010000025.1, from coordinate 196,644 downwards.
CGGCACATTCGCGCGAAGGAGCCCCATGCCCGACGTCCAGCAGTGCCCGGCGTGCCGATCCCAGCAGATTCGCAGGATGCCGGCCTCGCGCGCGACCGGCCGCACGATCGTCACCTGCCCGGTCTGCGGGATGTCCGCGCACGGCGAGTACGACGACGCGCCGCCTCAGGTGGTCGACGAGGAGCAGATCACCCCGGAGCTGTATGCCGCCTACGTCGCCGCGAAGCGTGACGGCGGCCGTCCCGAGGTCTGGCGCGAGATGCTCGGGGCCAGCCTGGGCCTGGTCGGGACGGGCCGCGGCACCCGCGTCTTCGACGTGGGCGCCGGCGACGGCGGCTTCCTGCAGCTGGCCCGTGACGAGTTCGGCTGCGAGGTCTTCGGCAACGAGACCTCCGCGGCCGCCGTACGACTGGCCGAGGAGCGGCACGCCGTGCAGCTGGAGCTCGGTGACCTCGGCACGCTCAGGCACCGCGACGAGTTCGACATCGTCACCATGTGGTGCGTGCTGGCCCACGTGCCCAACGGCGACCACCTGCTCGCCGACGCGCTGACGATGCTGCGCCCGGGCGGCTGCCTGGTCCTGCAGACACCACACCGGACGTTCGCCGACAAGGCGGCGCTCGGCGTGGCCAAGGCGACCGACGGCCGGGTGACGAAGGTGTCCGACCGTCGGCTGCCGACGCACCACCGGATCCTGCACACCCCGGCCAGCATGGAGCTGCAGCTCACCCGGCTCGGCTACACCGACGTCGTGGCGACGCCCAAGGCCCGCTACAGCCTCTCCTCCGAGCTCTACCTCTACTTCGCCGGCCTGCGCGGCCGGGCGCTCAAGGCGGGCAGCCGGGTGATGGACCAGTTCGTCGACCGCGGCCTGGCGCCCCGCATCGTCCTCGACGTCACCGCCCGCAAGCCCGTCTGACCGTCCCTCCCGATCGCCTGGGGCCGCGGACGTAGGTTGGCCGGCATGCATCGTCACGCACGACGTCGACGCATCACCGGACGCGCCGGTGCCGTGGCAGTCCTCGCCTCGGTCGCCCTGCTCCTCGCCGGCTGTCCCGCCGAGCCGCGGGCCCCGGAGGGCAACGGGGACCGGCCGATCGCGGCGGGCGACCGGTACGTCGCGCTCGGCGACTCCTACACCGCCGGCTACCTGACCGGCGCGCTCGATCCCGACTCCGGCGGCTGCCTGCGCTCGCTCGACAACTATCCGCGGCGCCTCGCTCGCGCGCTCGACCTCGAGCTCACCGACGTCAGCTGCGGCGGCGCCACCACGGAGCACGTGACCACCGTGCAGGCACCCTCCCACGGCAGCGCGGTGCCACCGCAGATCGACGCCGTCGGCGAGGACACCGCCCTCGTCACGATCGGGCTGGGGGGCAACGACTTCAACCTGTTCGGCGTACTGATCGTGAGCTGCGTCCTCGCCGCCCAGCAGGATCCGGCAGGGTCGCCGTGCAGCGACCTGGTCGCCGAGAACCCCGAGGCCCTGGACAACGTCGGCAAGATCCGCGATCGCCTCGTCGAGGTGGTCGGCGCGGTCCGCGACCGGGCCCCGGAGGCGCGGGTCCTCCTGGTGGGCTACCCGCAGCCCTTCCCCGCCTCCACCGGATGCGACCAGCTGCCGCTCGCCGACGGCGATGTCCCGTTCGCCCACGACGCCCTGATCTCCCTGAACAGCGCCGTCGCGTCCGCCGCACGCAAGACCGGGGCCGAGTACGTCGACGTGGGGCGGGCCAGCGAGGGACACGACATCTGCTCCGCCGAGCCGTGGATCGCGGGAGCCACGCCGCCGCGCACCGACGGTGCCGCCTACCACCCCTATCCCGAGGAGCAGGAGCTCGTCGCGGACCTCCTTCTCGGTGTCCTCGAGAGCGAGGGCGAACGGGACTGAGGTCCCGTGACGTCGAAGCCCCTGGGTCGTTGAGATCCGCATGCAGCTGGGGGGCTGAAACGTAAAGGAGTGAGGGAACATGACGGCTCGGCCTGTAGACGTGCTGGTCGCTGGCGGTGGAGGCTTCATCGGGGGCCACCTCGCAGCCGACCTGCTGGCCCAGGGCAAGTCCGTGCGCGTGGTCGACGTGAAGCCGACCGACGAGTGGTACCAGGTCCACCCCGACGCCGAGAACCTCGAGGCCGACCTCTCCCTCCTCGACGCCGCCGAGGCCGCGACCGCCGGTGCGCGCGAGGTCTACATGCTCGCTGCGGACATGGGCGGCATGGGCTTCATCGAGAACAACAAGGCCCTGTGCATGCTGACGGTGCTCACCAGCACGCACATGCTCCAGGCCGCCAAGAAGTACGACGTCGAGCGCTACTTCTACTCCTCCTCGGCCTGCGTCTACGCGGCCGACAAGCAGACGGACACCGCGGTCACCGCCCTGCGGGAGGCCGACGCCTACCCGGCGATGCCGGAGGACGGCTACGGCTGGGAGAAGCTCTTCAGCGAGCGCATGGCCCGGCACTTCACCGAGGACTTCGGCCTGATCACCCGCACCGCCCGCTACCACAACGTCTACGGCCCCGAGGGCACCTGGACCGGTGGCCGCGAGAAGGCGCCCGCCGCGGTGTGCCGCAAGATCGCCGAGGCGGTCATCTCCGGCAGGCACGAGCTCGAGATCTGGGGCGACGGCGAGCAGACCCGCAGCTTCATGTACATCGACGACTGCGTGCGGGGCTCGCAGATGATCCTCGCGAGCGACCTCGAGGACCCGATCAACCTGGGCTCGGCCGAGCTGGTCTCGATCAACCAGCTCTACTCGATCGTCGAGGAGATCGCCGGCATCAAGTGCGAGCGGAAGTACGACCTCTCCGCGCCACAGGGGGTGCGCGGCCGCAACTCCGACAACACGATGATCAACGAGGTCTTCGGCTGGGAGCCGTCGATCAGCCTCGCCGACGGCCTGGCCAAGACCTACGCCTGGGTCTACGACCAGGTCAAGCGCGCCCAGGGCTGAGCACTCCCCCGACGTGCGCATCCTCGTCCACGACTACTCGGGCCACCCGTTCCAGGTCGAGCTCAGCCGCGAGCTCGCCCGGCGGGGGCACACCGTCACCCACTCTTTCTGCCCGGGCTGGGTGTCCGGCAAGGGGCACCTGAGCGCCGAGCCGGGCGAGACCCTGGTCTTCGACCCGGTCGGCCCGACCACCCCGATCGCCAAGGACAAGTTCGCCAAGCGGGTCCTGATCGAGGCGGTCGTCGGCTGGCAGCTGCTGCGCCAGGTGCGTCGTACGGGTGCCCGGACGGCGATGCTGTCCAACGCACAGATCCCCACGCTGGTGGTGTTCGCGCTGGGCATGGCCCTGATGCGACGGCCGTGGGTGCTGTGGCACCAGGACGTGTACGCCGTCGCGGTGAAGTCCTTCGCCGGCGACAAGCTGGGCGGGCTGTTCCGGATCGTCGCCACCGCCTTCAGCGTCGCCGAGCGATGGGTCTCGCGCCGCGCAGCCGCGATCGTGGTGATCGCGCCGTCGTTCGTCCCCGTCCACGAGGAGTGGGGGACGGCGGACAAGGTCACCGTGATCCCCAACTGGGCACCGCTCGACGAGATCGTGCCGGTGCCGCGCGCCAACAGCTGGGCCGCGGAGCAGGCGCTCGACGACACGGCGACGCTGCTCTACTCCGGCACCCTCGGGCTCAAGCACGACCCGACCCTGCTGGTCGGCCTGGCCCGCCAGGTCATCGACGCGGGCCGGCCGGTGCGCCTCGTGGTCGTCAACGAGGGCCCGGCGATCGAGGTGATCCGGCAGGAGGCCCGGCGCCTCGACGTACCGGTCACCCTGCTCCCCTTCCAGCCCTACGAGCGGCTGTCCGAGGTGCTCGGCTCCGGCGACGTCCTCGTCGTCCTGCTCGACAAGCAGGCGGGTGCCTTCTCGGTGCCGTCCAAGACGCTCTCCTACCTGTGCGCGGGGCGCCCGGTGCTGGGCATGATGCCCAGCGAGAACCTCGCCTCCACCCTGATCACCAAGGCCGGTGGCGCTGTGGTCGCTCCCGACGCCCGGTCCCTGCCGGAGGCAGCCGCCTGGGTCGCCCGGGTCGTCGCCGATGCGGAACTGCGCGAGGAGCTGGGCGAGGCGTCACGCGACCTCGCGGAGCAGGAGTTCGCCCTGTCCGGGTGTGCCGACCGGTTCGAGACCATCCTGGGTCAGGCCGGTCGGTGAGTCGGCTCACCGGTGCGACCGTCCTCCTCGGCCCGAAGACCCGACTGGGCCGGGCCGTCGTCGACGACCGCCGCGGCTCCCCCCTGCTCGCCGTCGCGCGCGACCCGGCGGACGTGGGAGCGGTCGCCGCGGCGACCGGGCTCGCGGCGGCCGACATCGTCGACGCCTCGGCAGGCGAGCTCGCCGATCGGGTCCGCGCCCTCGGGGACGGGCCGGTCCGCCTCGTCGTCGCGGCCCTCGGCCCGGTCCACCCGCTGGAGCCCGACTTCGACGCCGATCTCGCCACGGTGCGCCGCGACCTCGGCTATGTCGACGAGGTGCTGGCCTGTGGCCGTCCCGTCGAGGTGGTGCTGGTCTCGACCGTCATCGCGCTCGCCCCGGGAGACGACCGCCGCTACTACGGCGGCTGGAAGTGCCTGCTCGAGGAGCTGCTCCAGCAACGGGTCACGCGGACCGGGGGCCGGCTCGCGGTCCTCTATCCCGGGCGGCTGCGGCCGGGCCGGGGCGGACCGCCGTGGCACCGCCTCCACGCGTCGTACGAACGGCTGGCGCGGATCGCGCTCGACCCCGGCCTACGGCCCGCCGGACGGACGGTCGGAGCGGACGCACGAATTTGGCTGGCCGTGAGGAGTATCTCTTTCGCATTCCGCTCGTTGAGTCTCTCATCGGGACGAGACCGCGGCGCGCTGGGGGGCGCTAGGGACAGCGGGTCGACCGGAAGAGCACGGGAGTAGCGAATGCACATCAAGCGGGTGTTCGACGTGGTCGTGGTCAGCCTGGCTGCCGTGGTGTGGCTGCCAGCCGTGGTGGGCGGCGCGCTGCTGATCCTGCTCACCGCGGGGCGGCCGGTGTTCTACCGGTCCAACCGCCTCGTCGGGAGCGGCGATCCCACCAAGGTCGTGAAGTTCCGGACGATGGTCAAGAACGCCGACAAGCTGGTCAACCGCGACACCGTGCCGGTCACCAACACCCGCTTCCTCAACATCGCCCCGGACTCGCCCCTCTACACCCGGGCCGGCCGGCTCCTCGAGCGGTGCGGCCTGACCGAGATCCCCCAACTCGTCCACGTGCTGAGCGGCAAGATGAGCATCGTCGGCAACCGGCCGCTGCCCACCAACGTGATGAACGCGCTGCTCGACGAGTACTCCTACGCCGGCGACCGGTTCCTCACCGCGGCCGGCCTCACCGGCCCGGCCCAGCTGGTCGGTCGCGACGCCCTCACCGACTCGGAGCGGCTGCGCATCGAGGGCGCCTACTGCCACGCCGTCCTCGACGGCTACCGGCTGCGGCTCGACTTCACGATCCTGCTCCGCACGGTCCTGATCGTCGCCCACCTCAAGCCGTCGCTGAGCTACGGGGAGGTCATGGACCTCATCGCCCGCAACAGCGGCTCGCGCGCCGTGGTCGCCCTCGACGAGCACGCCTCCCCGCGCGCCGACAACACCGAGGTCGCCTGACTCCTCGCCGTTCACTCCTCGCCGTTCACTCCTCGACCGCGCCGATCGGCACGGCGAGATCCAGCGGGCGAGCGATGGGGCGAGGCGCCATCAGTCGGCGAGGAGCTGCTCCAAGGCCTCGTCGACCCGCGCGGGCCCGAGGTCGATGTCGTCCATCACGCCCCGTTGTGGACGCCCCGCGCGCGTCGCGCGGGGGCCGTCGGCGACGACGTACCGGTAGCGGCTCCCCGCGATGTTGCCGACGATCGACCAGTAGCCGCCGTTGAGATAGGTCGGCGCGAAGAACTCGAGCACCCGCACACCATCGCGCGCGAACACGAGGTTGGTCAGCGCCGCGCCGTGGGGGGCCACCACGACCCGCGCCGCGGCGAAGTGGTCGATCTGCTCCTGGACGCTGAGCTTCCCGGGATCCACGACCGCGAAGCCGCGTCGGCGCAGCAGCGCGACGACGGCCTCCTCCTGCACCATCCGTCGCGTGTTCGGAGTCGTGCCGCGGGTGACGTAGAGGCGCTCCGGGAGGCCGCTCGTGGCACCGGTCGGCGGCAGCCGGTCCCGCAGCCAGGCGCTGGTCTCGGGCGAGACGAGGGTGCTCACGTTGGGCAGGGAGGGCACGAGGAGGCGACGGGCCTGCAGCGAGAAGCCGGGGCCGGGCGCGACCAGGCGGTCGCCGTCGAGCCCGAGCATCGCGATCAGCTCGCGCTGGTAGCGCGTGGCGGTGTCGACCACCCACCGATCCGGCCGCAGGCCGGGGTCGGCCGCATCGAGCATCGCCAGCCGCGGGAGCGCGTCGATGAGGAAGTGGTAGTAGTTGTGGCCCGTGCCGCGGGCGGCGAGGACCGCCACGGTGCCGTCCACCCGCTCGGCCGGGCGCGGCCGTGGGTTCCAGAACACCGGGTGCTCACGCCAGCCGGCGATGTCGAAGTAGTGGCTGGTCTCCAGGTCGAGCACACCCCCGGAGGTCACGACCGCGGCGTGTCGGCCCTGGAGCCGCCCCTCGGTCAGCTCCAGGACGAAGCGCTCGGGCACCTGCTGCTCCAGGCGGTCCGCGAAGTACCAGTGCCCCGACGGCTCACCGGCGGGCGGGGTCCGCCGCACCGTGAAGGCGTCGCCCACGGGGAGGACCCGGGTCGTGGCAGGCTCCAGCAGCGCGGTCTCCCGGGACCGGTCGCTGCCGGTGCGCGGCAGTCCGCGCGCGGGCCCGACCGTGCGGCGGCCGGCGGCACCCACCACCCGGGCACCCCAGCGATGCCCGCGCTTGACGATCGGCCAGAGCGGCTGCAGCTGTGACGGCAGTCGGCTCACGGAGGTTCAGGACCTCGAGAGCCAGATGACCCCCAGGCCGGGGCGCAGGCCCGGGTCGTGGCGGCCGGGCTCGAGGCCGACGCCGGCGAAGAAGGCCAGCAGCTCGTCGAGCGTGTGGCCCTCGACCGGGTGGTACTCCATGACGACCTTGCGCACCTGGGCCCACGACGCCGGGGCGCTGCGCAGCACGATGTCGTACTCGGCGCCCTCCACGTCCATCTTCACGATCTGCACGGAGCGGCCCTCGGCCTCGATGTCGGCGACCGCACGGTCGAAGGACTGCGCCGGCACGGTCACCTCGGTGGCACCCTGCTCCTTCATCCAACCCGGGGCGGTGAGGCCGTTGTGTCCGCTGGCGGTCCCGCTGTCGACGAAGGTGAACTCACCGGGCTCGCCGGCCATGGCCTCGCCGTGCACGGTGATCGTGGAACCGAGGCCGTTGTCCTCGACGTTGCGGGTGATGTACGACGCCGAGACCGGTGACGCCTCGTAGACGTGGATCCGGCTCTTCGGCAGCACCTCGGCCAGCGCCAGCGAGAAGCTGCCGATCTGTCCGCCCACGTCCAGCACGGCCGCGTCGGCGTCGACGCCGGAGGTGAGCTCCTGCAGGTGGTAGGCGTCGTCCGCGAAGATCTCGTAGAGCGGGAACCGGGCACCGTTGACGTTCGGGCAGGTCACGACGTACCCGTTGCGCATCCGGAAGGTCATCTCCTGGCGGCGCAGGCGCGTCCGGTGCGTCCCGAGGTCCCAGAACACCTCCGGGAAGTTGCGGAACAGCTGGGGCGTCTGGCGTACGCGCTTGGCCAGGTGGGCGCCACTGCGGACGAGCGTCATCGATCAGCCTTTCGGGGGGCCGGCACCGCCCGGAGCGAGCGCCGTGGGGGGCGTTCCTGACGGTCGTCCGGACAGGAACCAGGGTGTTGTTCGGCGGTACTCCATCACGGCCACGGCACCGAGGGCGAGGGGCACCCAGATGCTGCGGTCGTAGAAGCCCGGCACCGTTGCGCCGAACCCGATGAAGGCCCACGCGACATACAACAGCCGACGATGCGGAACGTCACTGAACAATGGCCTCGCGAACACGAAAATCACGCAGAGGTACCCGGCGAGGCCGAAAACGCCGATGGCAGCGGCGATCTCCAGGTACATGTTGTGGATCTCGAACAGGTCGATCAGCCCGGTCCCGATGAACGGATGGGAAAGGAACCGTTCGATGCCGCTCTGCTGCCCGAGCTCGCGGGCCTGGTCGGAGAAGCCCGAGCTGCTGCCCCCCACCAGCCGTCCCAGCGAGGAGGTCTCCCCGCTGATGTCGACCAGGATGGGGATCGCGATGACGAACAGCGCCCCTCCGAGCGCGTAGATGAAGCCCATGATCGCCGAGCGCTCGACGACCGGGATCATCACGATCAGGACGGCGGCCACCACCATCGCCGCCCGGCTCCCGCTGAGGTAGATCGTCGCGCCGCACACCAGGCCGGCGCCGACGATCACCGTGCGCACGATCCAGGTGCGATGGCGGTAGAGCAGGTAGAGCAGCACGCAGAAGGTGATCAGCCCGCCCTGGGCGAAGTAGTTCGGGTGGGTCGCGAGGCCGCCGTACCTGCCCTGGTTGGACGGGCCGTAGTACATCGCGTAGCCGAAGCTGACCATGTGCCCGAAGACGTAGCACCAGCACAGCAGATCGATGACGAAGTCACTGGGCCGCCAGATCGCGAAGACCGCCGGCAGTCCGGCCATCACGCCCAACCACAAGATCATGGTCAGATAGCTCTTCGCCGGCTCCGGGGACGCCACCGATGCGATCGAGGACATCACGAACACGACCGTGACCCCGAGCGCGAACAGGCCGGGGACCTCGATCCGCTTGTTGAAGAGCGACGGGACGAGCAGGAGCACGCCGAGTGCCACCAGGCCGTCGGTGGCCGTCGCCAGCGAGCTCGGCGAGGGTGCCAACCCCTTGTACATGGGCGCGGTGGCGAAGGCGCCCATCAGGGTGATGATCGCGGTGCGCTCGCGACCGACGAGCGCCAGCAGCAGGACGTAGACGGCGACGGCACCGGCCGCGATCAACGCGATCGTGCCCTGGCTCGCCAGGGCCGCGAGCACCACCGCCAGCGACACCAGGCAGAGGGTCACCACCGCGCTGTCGGCCCTGACCCGCCCGGGCGGACGTGGCTTTCGGGGCGAGGCGAGCACCCGGGGAGTATAGGTGCGCCTCACCGCCGCGGTCTCACCCTCCGGCGAATGGGGGGAGGAACTCGACGGTGTCCCCCGGGCGGACCAGCACCGCGGCCGGATCCTCGGAGGAGACGGGGCGCTCGCCCACCAGCACCGAGCAGATGCCGACGACCTCGGGCAGCCGGGTTCCCGGATGGCGCCCGACCACCTCGGCCCGCAGCTCGGCGAGCGTCAGCGGACCGGCGACGACGACCTCCTCCTCCGCGATCCCGGCCGCCGCGCGGGCGGCGGCCCAGTACCGGACCCGGATGACCTGCGTCTCACTCACCCCGACGCCCCTTCCCCATTACGTGCCTGTGTCGGTATCGTGCCCCATCAGAAAACTGGCCGGGGCCCAACGGTGCGTTTCGGTCTCGACTCGGTGCTGCCACGGCGGTTCCGGCGAGGAGGCCAGATGAGCACGCTCCTGCTGTTGACCAGCGCCCTGCAGCCCTCGGCGGAGGTGCTGCCCGGGCTCGCACTGCTCGGCCACCAGGTCCGCATCCTGCCCGCCGAGGGCAGCGCCCTCCTCGACGCCCCCGCGGCGGACCTCCTCCTCGTCGACGGACGGCAGGACCTCGCCGGCGCCCGCGACCTGTGCCGGCTGATCCGCACCACGGGCACCGACATCCCGGTCCTCCTGGTCGTGACCGAGGGCGGCCTCGCCGTCGTCCATCACGACTGGGGCATGGACGACGTCGTCCTGCACACCTGCGGACCGGCCGAGCTCGAGGCCCGGATCCGACTGGCGATCGGCCGGCTCACCGCCGTCCGCGACGCCGCGGACCCCGACGCCCACCTGATCCGCTCCGGCGAGGTCGTCGTCGACGAGGCCACCTACACCGCGAAGGTCGGCAGCCGCACGCTCGACCTCACCTTCAAGGAGTTCGAGCTCCTCAAGTTCCTCGCCCAGCACCCGGGCCGGGTGTTCAGCCGCCAGCAGCTGCTGCAGGAGGTCTGGGGCTACGACTACTTCGGCGGCACCCGCACCGTCGACGTCCACGTCCGACGGCTGCGTGCCAAGCTCGGCCCCGAGAACGAGACGCTGATCGGCACCGTCCGCAACGTCGGCTACCGGTTCGTGCTGCCCACCAAGGACACGGAGTCCGCGACAGCGTCCGAGGTCGAGCGCCACGGCGTCTGATCGACCGCCCACTGGGAGGCTTGAGTCGTCGGATCTGACCCCTTGAGTCGTCGGATCTGACCTGTCGAGTCGTCACTTCTGACCCGTCGAGTCGTCGGATCTGAACCCCTTGAGTCGTCGAACCGGCTGTCGCCGGCAAGAGCCAGAAGTGACGGCTGAGCGAGCCGAATCTGACGACTCAACGGGTCAGAAGTGACGACTCAACGTGCCGGAGTCTTGGCGCCGCGCGAACCCGGCCGGCACGTCTGATCGCCCGCCATCCACGGGAGACATCCCCTAAGGTCGTCCCGTGAACGAGACCGGATGGCTCCCGACCCGGATCTTCATCCGGGGGGCATCGACGGCCGGCTGGACCAGCCCGATGAGCGGGCCGCGCAGCAACCTCGGCTTCCCCCGGGTGGTCGAGCGCGAGCTGCTCGCCTCAGGACAGCCCACCGAGGTTCGCACGGTCACCGTCGGCGGGATGCCGACATCCACGGTCGTGCGCCGGTGGGAGCGCGATGTCGTCGGCTTCTCGCCCGACGTCGTGATCTACATGGTCGGCCACTACGAGACACTGCACCTGCTCTGGCCCAACTGGCTCGAGCGCCACGCGAACGCGTTCACCTGGCTGCCACGACGACTGTCGACGGCGTACCGGATGAGGGTGCTGCGCCCCCTGTGGCGTTCCCTGGTGCGCGCGCAGACCGCGCTCGACCGGCGGCTCCCCACCCGGTACGGCGAGCGCCGGGTCCGCAACGCCGTCGCGGACATCATGCGCGCCACCACGCGGGTGCGTGAGATCCAGAGTCCCCTCGTGATCCTGATGGAGACGCCGCTGCCGGGCACCTACGGCGTGCAGCTCTTCCCCGGCATGCCGCGGCGCGTCGAGCTGCTCAACCGGCTCCTCGCCGAGGCCGTCGCCGCGAAGGGTGATCGCGAGGTGCAGGTCTTCCCCACCAACGACGTGGTCTCCGCTGCGTACCCGGTCCGCGACGACGCCGTCCCGGACGGCTTCCACTTCTCCCCCGACGCGCACGACCTGGTCGGCCGCACCCTCGCCGCCCGGATCCAGGAGTGGACGCGCACCCAACCGCACCTGCGCCAGCCCGACTCGGTGCGCGAGGGCTGACGCCCGCTACCGTCGGAGGGGTGACCTCGGACCTCCCGCTGCTGACCGACGCACCCGCCCTCGACGCGATCGGCCGGGTGCGCGACGCCAGCCGGGAGGTCGACGGCACCGATCCCGTCGACGAGGCCGTGGCGCTCCGGCTCAAGCACCATGGGCTCTCCGGCATCGACGCCTGGGTGACCGTCGACGGATTCGCCCTGCGCCGCGGCACGGAGCTCGACCTCGTCGTCGCCCCGTCGGCCCGGGGCGGAGGGCTGGGCACGGTCCTCGGCACCCTCGCCGTCGCCGAGCCGGGGGCGCTCACTGCGTGGTCGCACGGCGACCACCCCGCCGCCGCGGCGCTCGCCGCCCGCTGGGGGTTCGCCCGCACCCGAGAGCTGTGGGTGATGCGCCGGCCCGCCGTCGTACCGCTGCCGGCGGTGGAGCCTCCTGCCGGCGTACGGATCCGGGACTACGGCGCGAGCGACGCCGACGCGCTGCTCGCGGTCAACGCCGCCGCCTTCGCGCACCACCCCGAGCAGGGGGGGATGGACGCCGACGGCCTGGCCGAGCGGATGGCCGAGGCGTGGTTCGACCCCGCCGGCCTGCTCCTCGCGGTCGACGACGACGAGACGCTGCTCGGCTTCCACTGGACCAAGCAGCACGACGCGTCGCTCGGCGAGGTCTATGTCGTCGGCGTCTCCCCCGCCGCCCAGGGCCGGGGGCTCGGCCGGGTGCTCACCGTCGCCGGACTGCAGCACCTCGCCGCCCGCGGTGTCGCCGAGGTGCTGCTGTACGTCGAGTCCGACAACGCGCCCGCCCGCCGGCTCTACGAGGATCTCGGCTTCCACCACGCGGCGGCCGACACCCACGTGCAGTACCAGCGCCCGGAACTTGCCCGTAACTCCGCGACCGGTGAGTAGATTTACCCACCATGAGCTCTGTCACCGACGACGAGCCGGGTCCCGAGGACTCCCGGCTCGCTGAGTCGCGTCCCGGACGCGGCCGGGGACGCAGAGGGCTCCTGCGCCGTCGCGCCGACGACGGACCTGTCGTCGGCGAGCTCGACCGGGATGACATCCAGGAGCTGCTGCGCCGCAGCAACACCTCGGTGCCACCTGAGGACGAGGTCGAGGACGAGATCGCGTCCTCCGCCCCGGTGGTCGGGGACGAGTCCGTCGACGACCTCGTGGCGCGGGTCGGCAACCGGGCCGGCGGGCCGCGCACCGCCGATGACGCCGAGAACATCGAGGACATCGACTGGACCGCGTTCGTCGAGCCCTCCGCCCCCGTCGGGGACACCTCGGGTGGGCCGGCCACTTCCGGCCCCGCCACCGACTGGGCCAGTGTCATCGACCGGTCCCTCGGCCGCCCGCTGACGGAGATCGACCCGCAGGAGTTCGAGGCCGGGCCGGCCACGACCCCCGACGACCCGACGTTGCGGGGCACCCTGACCGACCGGCTGGAGCGGATGCGCTCGGAGCCGGGTGCGGATCCGGCCGAGGAGTCGACCGCACCGCCCGGGCGGACCGAGCCGACCGGGCCATCGTCCGAGGACGACGCGGACGCGAACGCACGGCAGGAAGCCGATGGCGCGACCGCGCCGGACGACTGGTCGGAGATCATCGCGCGCGCCACCCGGCGCCCCTTCGGCGACTCGATCGCCGCGGCCGCGCCCGCGGAGGCCGGCGCTCGCACGGATGCCACCGAGCCGGAGCCGGACGCCTCGGCGGAGGCGTTCGAACAGCTGACCGACCCGCTGACCGACCCGCTCACGGCGGAGTGGATCGACGACACCGCAACTACCGACGACGTGGCTGCCGACGACGTGGCGCCGGTGGAGGCAGAGCTCGACGCGGACCCCGAGCCCGAAGCGGAGCACGAGCCGGAGGTCGTGGACGAGTCGAACCCGCCCGCGCGTCGGCTGAGCGACGAGGAGGCCGGCCAGCGGGTGATCGCGGCCGCCGTCGACGGCGGGTTCGCGGAACCGACGCCCGTCCCCCAACCCAAGGGACTGGCCCGGCTGCGGCGACGGCCGGGGACGAGCACGGCGCCGAAGCCGCAGACCCGACCCCGGCCGGACCTCGTCGAGGCACCCCTGCTCGAGGAGCCGATCCCCCACATCAGCGATGGGGCCGAGGCGCCCCGTCGCCCGGAAGAGGTCCTCGCGCACGCCCGCGCCGAGATCGAGGCCGAGCTGATCGCGCCGGCCGAGGCCGCCGGGGGGGTGGCGGAGGACGCCGCCGTCGTACCCGACAACGCCGAGGTCGTCGCCGCACTCGCCGCCCGGCTGCGTCGCGACGCCGAGCTGGCCGCCGCCGAGCAGGCGGCCGAGCGGCTGGCCGCCGAGGAGGCCGCCCAGCTCGCCCACGAGGCCCGCGCCGAGGCCGACCGGCTCGCCAACGCCGCCTCCGCGCAGCGGGAGGCCGCCGAGCTGCGAGCGGTCGAGCAGGCCCGGCTCGCGGCCGAGGCGCACCAAGCACGCGAGGCCGCCGAGGCTCACGCCCGGGTGATGGCCGAGGCTGCGGCGGTCAGCGCGGCCGAGCACGCCGAGTTCGCCCGCCGCATGCTCGAGGAGCGGGAGGCCGCCGAGCGGAGCTCGGCGGAGATCGCCCAGGCACGTGCCCTCGCCGAGGAGGCCGCTCGCCAGCAGGCCGCCCTCGCGCAGGACGCCCACCGTGCCGCCGAGGCTGCCGAGGAACGGGCCCGCCTGCTCGCCGAGCAGGCGGCGGCGAGCGCGCAGGAGCACGGTGCCCTGGCCCGCCAGGCCGTCGAGGAGCGGGCCGTGGCCGAGCAGGCCGCGGCCGACCACGCGCGCCTCGCCCAGGAGGCACACCAGGCCCGCGGAGCCGCGGAGCAGGCCGCCCTCGAGCAGGCCGAGATGGCGCGCGTCGCCCTCGAGACCGCCGAGGCCGCGGAGCGCCGGGCCCTGGACGCCTCCGAGGCGCGTCGCCTCGCCGAGGAGGCCGCCCGAGAGCAGCTCGAGCTCGCCGCCGAGGCCCACGCCAGCGCCGTCGAGGGCCTGCGCTCCGACCTCGTCCAGGCCGAGGAACGGGCTCTCGAGCACGCCCGCGCCCGCGAGCAGGCCGAGGCCCGGGCCGCCGAGCTCGCCCAGGAGCGCGAACGTGCGCTCGCCGACGCCGCCGCACTCGCCCAGCAGGTGGCGCAGATCCGCGCCCAGCTGCGCCCGGAGCCCGAGGCCCCGGTCGCGCCGGTGACCGCGGAACCCGTCGACATCGCGACACCGGCCGAGGTCCCCGCCGAGCCGCAGCCGGAGGCAGCCGCTCCCCTGCCCGAGCCGCAGCCCGAGCCGGAGCCCGAGCCGGAGCCCAAGGTCGTCGCGGCCCAGCCCGAACCGGAACCCGAGCCGGAGCCGGAGGTCGTCACGGCCCAGCCCGAGCCGGAACCCGAGCCGGAGCCCGAGGTCTTCGCGGCGGAGCCCGAACCCGTATCCGTCGCCGAGCCGGAGGCCGCGACGCCGGACGTCGAGGCACTCGTCGACGCCGAGCCGGCATCGGACGTCCCGCCGGTCGACGACCTGGCCGCCCAGATGGCCCAGATCCGCGCCCGGCTCGCCGCGGAGGCCGCCCCTTCCCCTGCGGTGGAGCTCGGCCCGGAGGTCCCCGACGCGCCGGAGGCCGCTGACGTCGCCGACGTCAGCGCGCCGGCCGAGCGGGCCCCCTCGCTGCTGGAGCAGTGGCGGGCGACGGCGAGCGCGTCCGCCGCGGCCGACGAGACCGAGGAGTTCCTCGACGACGTCGAGACCCTGGACGTCGCGGCCGAGGACGACGACGCACCGGCCGCGGATCTGGTCGACGCCGAGCCGGAACCCGAGCCCGAACCCGAGCCCGAACCCGAACCCGAGCCCGAATCCGAGCCCGAACCCGAGCCCGAACCCGAACCCGCGACCCTGGCGCAGCCGGCCGCTGACGAGCCCGTGGTCGACGAGCCCGAGATCGACGAGCCCGAGCCGGTCGCGGCTGCCGTGGCCGCGCGCGCGGCGACGGTGAAGCGGGTCCCGTTCCACGCCAAGCGCGGCAGCGACAGCCTCGCTCCGCTCGCGATCCTGGGCGCCATCGGCCTGGCCGCGATGGTCGGCCGCATGGCCATCAAGGGCACCCTGGCCGACGACATCGCCTTCAGCGCGACCCTCACGGTCGTGGCCGCGATCCTGCTCGGCTACGCCCTCAAGGCGAGCAACTCCTCGCGCAGCGTCAGCATCGACGAGACGGGCGTCCTCAAGGTCACCCAGGGCGACATCAACAGCACATTCGACCTGACCAGCACGAACACCAAGATCGAGCAGACCGGTACGCCGGGGTCGAAGTCCTGGCGGGTGCTCATCCTCCGGCGCAGCATGTCGCCGGTCGTGATCGACGCCCGGATGGTCGATGCCCCCACCTTCCTGGAAGCGTTGCGCCAGTGGCGTCGCGACCTGTGACCGGAGATCGATGACGCAGCCCGACGTCGACCCGGTGGTCGCGCTCCGACAGGAGCGTGACGAACTGGTCCGTCGGCTCACGGCCAGCCAGGAGGAGGTCGCGCGGCTGACCACGGAGCTGGCGAGCGCGCGGGCGCAGGTCAGCGCGCTCGAGGAACCGGGCGGAGACTCACTGTCGCTGTTCGAGGGCGAGCCGCTGACCGGCGACCGGCTGACCGGCGACGGCAGTGACCCCCGGGTGCTCTCGATGGTGCTCGGCGCGACGGCGATCGTGGCCGGCATGGTGGCGCTGCTGACGCTGATCAACGGCAAGCTCGGCACGCCGTTCGGCATCGCGATGGTGCTGATCGCGATCGGGCTCGCCTGGGCCGCGGCACGCACCCGCGTCGTCCCGGTGGAGGTCAGTGTCGTCCGGGGCATCGTCTACGTCGAGCAGGGCGAGTCCACGCACCGCTTCGACGTCCGCAAGCCGGGGACCCGGGTCGAGATGGTCGGTCGCCCCGGCGATGCCGGCTGGGCGGTGCGGTTCCCACGCAAGGGCATGGACCCGTTCGTGGTCGACGGCTCGATGGTCGATGCCGAGGAGTTCGTCCGGCAGCTGCGCGAGCACCGCCCCGAGCTCTGAGTCGCCGGCCCCGGCCCGCCCGACGCCCGGCGGACGAGCCGCCCGCGGCGGAGTCAACCCAGCAGGGCCGCGGCGACCCGGCTGCGTGGCCGCTCAAGGAGGTCCGACATCACCGCACCGGCCCGGACGACCGCCATCAGGTCGACCCCGGTCCCGATCCCGAGGCCCGCCAGCATCCACAGCAGGTCCTCGGTGGCCAGGTTGCCGGTCGCCGAACCGGCGAACGGGCAGCCGCCGAGGCCGGCGACCGAGCTGTCGAAGCAGGCGACACCCGCCTGCAGTCCGGCGTACACGTTCGCGAGGGCCTGCCCGTAGGTGTCGTGGAAGTGCAGGGCCAGGTCTCCGGGTACGACGCCGGCGTCGCCGTGCGCGTCGACGACGGCGCGGACCTGTCCGGCCGTCCCGACGCCGATCGTGTCGCCCAACGACACCTGGTAGCACCCGGCGTCGACGAGGGCACGGGAGACGGCCGCGACCCGCGTCGGCGCGACCGGCCCCTCCCACGGGTCACCGAAGCACATCGACACGTAGCCACGCACGCGCAGTCCGTGGCTCCTCGCCTCGGCCGCCACCTCGACAGCGGCCGCGAGCGCCTCCTCCAGCGAACGGTTCAGGTTGCTGCGGGCGAAGGTCTCGGTGGCGCTGACGAAGACCGCGACGCAGCGCGCGCCGGCGTCGAGCGCGCGCTGCAGCCCCGTGCCGTTGGGGACCAGCACCGGGTGCGGGGTCAGGTCCGGGCCCAGGCCGGCGAGCACCTCGGCGGCGTCCGCCAACTGCGGGACCCAACGCGGCGAGACGAAGCTCGTCGCCTCGACCACCGGCAGGCCCGCCTCCAGCAGGGCGTGGATCAGCTCGACCTTGGCGGTGGTCGGGACGGTCCGCTTCTCGGCCTGCAGCCCGTCGCGGGCTCCGACCTCGTACACCGTCACCTCGGCCGGCAGGCCGGCCCCCGGATGGGGAGCCGGCAGGCCGAGGGTGTCCGCGCGTGCCGTCACAGCAGCACCGGCACGGTCAGGACGGAGACGTAGTACGCCATGCACTGCACCCCGACGTGCATGCCGATGACCTTGTTCAGGACGCCACCGACCAGGCCCACCGTCAGCATCACGACGACGCCCCAGACACCGCCCTCGTACATCGCGACGACGAGGACCAGACCCGCGAAGGCACCGACGACCGCCTCGTGGCTGAGGTTGCGCGCCACGAAGAGCGCCGCGCGGCGGGCATAGGTCACCGTCAGCGGGTAGGCGATCAGCGCGGCGGCGAGGACGCCGATCAGGCCGTACACCAGGAACTGCGTCGGGCTGAGGAGCGTGTGCAGGTTGTGGAGCTCGACGCCGTCGCCGCCGACGGTGAAGACGGGCGGGGCGTTGAACAGCGGGGCCGCGGCGCCGGCGGCGATCGGGCTGAGCGGCAGGCCGACGGCCACGAGCGGGATCAGCGTCTCCGCCAGATAGGTCGAGTCGGTCACGCCGTTGCGCACCGAGATCACTCGGGTGAGCCGCTGGTAGGCGTGCTTGACGCGGGCGCCGACGATGTCGCCGACCAGGATGGCCATCGCGAGCGGACTGACCACGAAGGTCAGGCTCGTGACACCGGCCGCGGCCGCGGTCGTCGTCGCCTCGGAGCGCGACAGCACCCGCAACGGGTTGCGCGGCGCGGCGGCGGCGGAGCCGTCGGCTCCGTCCTCGGGCGCCAGCCAGAAGGTGGGCCGGCGATCGCGCAGCAGGGACGCTCGGGTCAGCGGTGAGGCCAGGCCGACCAGGTCGACGATCATCGGCCCGACGGCGAGTCCCACGAAGAAGCTGATCGCCAGCGTCTTGCCCGTCTCGGCGGCGACGAAGGTGTTCAGGCCCGTGATCATCGCCGTCAGCGGCACCAGGGCGATCACCGACGCCCAGCGGCCCTTCGACAGATAGGCGATCGCGATCGCGATGACCGGGAACAGGTACGGGATGACCTGCTTGATGTCGTCGGCGATCGTCGCGAGCGCGCTGGCGGCGAGCACGGACACCGGGATCGCGATCAGCGCGGACAGCACGGCGGCCGAGACCATCTTGCGCAGCGCGATGTGCGGCACGCCGAGACGCCGCAGCGAGTTGGCCTCCTCCATCAGCGCGATCGCCATCGTGTCGCCGGGGATGCCCAGCAGGGTGGTCGGAACGGCGTGGGTCATGTGCTTGGCCGCGGCGCCCGCGATGAAGAACGTCAGTACGCCGGCCGGGGGCACGCCGAGCAGGACCACCGCCAGCGTCAGCGGGGCGAGGGTCGCCGTCTCGTCGGTGCCCGAGACGAGTCCGAGCAGGGAGAAGATGACGGCGCCGGCGAGGCCGGCGAGCAGTGCGGCTGTGATGCCGTCGAGCAGCTCGGCGCTCACCGCGCCGCTCCCGGCCCGGCGGCGTCGACGTGCGGCCCGTCGGGGTCGGCCTGCGCGGCGAGGCGGCGCTCGGCCTCCTCGAACACCTCCTCGAGGCCGAGACGGCGCAGCTCCTCGCGGCCGGCGTCGTCGAGATCGGACAGTCGCCCCATCCCGAGCGGCTGGCGCGCGATGTCGAGCGCGGCCTCGATCTGCTGCTCCCGGTCGAGGGTCTGCTCGCTGACGATCCGCTTCGGCTCGAACAGGCGCGCCGACACGATCGCGGCGACGAGGCAGGCGAACAGGCCCGCGAGCATGGCGTAGGTCTTGGCGAGGTCCTGGTTCTCCATCGTCGCGGAGAGCACTTCGCGCGCGACGAGGAACGTCGGCACGGCGAGTCCCGCCCCCAGCAGGACCGAGATCTTCACGTGGGTCTCGTTGACGGTGTCGCCCCACACCTCGACGAGCCCCGCCTCCGGCCCCTGCGAAGCAGAGGCGCCTACCTGTGACATGACCATTCCTTCCGTGGATCGATAGGGGCGCTCAGGCGCCCGCGATGTCGACGAACAGCGTGCGGGCCCGGGAGTACTCGCGGAGCGCCTCGGCGCCCTTCTCCCGTCCGTAGCCGCTGTCCCGGGTCCCGCCGAACGGGAGCTCCACGCCACCACCGGGCGCGTAGCCGTTGACATAGGTCTGGCCGACGTCGAGCGTCCGCGCGACCCGTAGCGCCCGGTCGACGTCCTGGCACCACACCGCCGCGGTGAGTCCGTAGCGGCTGTTGTGCGCGGCCGCGACCGCGGCGGCGTCGGAGTCCACCGGCGTGACGGCCAGCAGCGGCCCGAAGACCTCCTCGGCGAACAGCTCGGTGTCCTGGCCGACCTGGTCGAAGAGGACCGGCGGCACGAAGAAGCCACCGAGCGCCTCGGCGGGCGGCTTCGCCGCCGCCGCGATCACCGCGCCCTGCGCGGCGGCCCGGTCCAGGAAGCCGGCGACCCGATCGGCCTGCGCCCCCGAGACGACCGGGCCGACGGTCGGGTCAGTCAGCCCGGGTCCGAGCGTCGCCTCGGCGAAGTACGGGACGAGGGCGTCGACCAGCCGGCGGTGCAGCGACTCGTGGACGACGACCCGGGTGCCGGCGGTGCAGGTCTGACCGGCGTGGAGCAGCAGCGCGCGAGCGATCACGGGAGCCGCGCGGTCGATGTCGGCGCCCTCCAGGACGAGGTGGGCGGACTTCCCGCCGAGCTCGAGCAGGACGGGGCGTCCTCGATCCGCGCACGCGCGGGCGACCGAGCGACCGGTGACGACCGAGCCGGTGAACGACACGTGGTCGACCTCGGGATGCGCGGTGAGCGCGGACCCGGCCTCGGCGCCGCCCGGCAGCACGTTCACGACACCCGCGGGGAAGCCGGCCTCGCGCGCGAGTCGCGCGTAGGCCAGGGCGACCAGGGGGGCCTCGTCGGCGGGCTTGACGACCGTCGCGTTGCCGACGGCCAGGGCTGCGCCGACCGACCGCGCCGTGATCTGTGCGGGGTAGTTCCACGGGACCACGTGGCCGGTGACCCCGTGCGGGACGTGCTCCACCACGGCGAGAGAGCCGGCTCCGAGCGGGATCGAGTCGCCGAGGAAGCCCTCCACCACCGATCCGTAGAACTCGAAGTAGCGGGCGGCCGCGGTGATGTCGGCACGCCCCTGCGCCAACGGCTTGCCCGTGTCCCGCGTCTCCAGCCGGGCGAGCACCTCCTGGTCACGACGCACCAGGTCTGCGAGTCGTCGCAGCAGGGTGCCGCGTTCGCCGGGTGGCCGCGAGGCCCAGGCCGGCGCCGCGGCGCGGGCGGCCGCGACGGCATCCGCGATCTCCTCGGCGGTGGCACTGGCGACGGTGGCGAGCCGGTCGCCCGTCGCCGGGTCCACGTCGTCGTGCCACCCGTGCGGCTCGCGCACCTCGCCCGCGACGTCCAGCCCGAAGGCTCCGGGCAGGGGCGTGCGGTGGTCGTCGAGTGCGGGGCGCAGGCTGTCGAGGTCGGCGCGGTCGGTTGCGACCATGGGGATCTCCTTCTTCATCTGGTCAGCGGCCGGCGGGACGGACGATCGGCTTGATCTCGGTCATCGCCACCATCGCCTCCATCGCGTCGCCGAGGGTGTCGAGGTCGTAGGTGGAGCCGAGCATCCGGTCCCAGTCGAAGCGGTCCTGGTAGCGGTCGAGCGCGAGCATCGCCCGGTGGTAGTCGCCGATCGCGCCGCTCATCGAGCCGGTGACCCGGAGGCCGCGCGTCACGATCGTCGCGACGTCGACCGGCTGCGGCGCCCCGCCGAGCGTGCCCAGTACGACGTACCGGCCGTTGCGCGCCATCATCCGCACCCCCTCGCCGACGACGCCCGGCGCGCCGGCGAGCTCGAACGCCACGGATGCACCGCGGCCGGTGATCGACATGACCTCGTCGATGCGCCCGGCTGGGTCGGCGCTCGGGTCGACGAGGACGGTGTGCGTGGCCCCCCATTCCGCGGCCAGGTCGAGACGGTCCTGGGGGCCGCCCACCACCACGAGGCGGCGCGGGTCGGCGAGCGACAGCAGTGCCGTCGCGAAGAGTCCGAGCGGTCCGGCACCCTGCACGACGACGGTGTCGTCGCGATCGACCGAGCCGGCCAGGTCGAGGGCCTTGACCACCGTGCGGAGCGCACAGCTTCCCGCCGACGCCCAGGCCGAGTCGACGCCGTCGGGGATCCGTACCCGTCCCGCGTCGGGGCGGACCACGCCGTACTCGGCGAAGGTCCCCGTGAAGTGCGGCGGCACGGAGCAGTCGTTGAGATAGCCGATGTAGCGGTTCGAGCACAGGACCGGGGTCTGCTCGACCGTGCACTCGTGGCACCGGCCGCACGATGCGTGCGCCCAGACCACCCGATCGCCGATCTCGAGGGGCTGCCCCACGCTGTCGACGTCGGCGCCGTCCCCGATCTCGACGATGCGCCCGGCCATCTCGTGGCCGAGGATCATCGGCAGCGAGACGTCGAGGGACAGCTGCCCCTTCCAGGCGTGGACGTCGGACCCGCAGACCGTCGCCGTCTCGATCTCGACAACGAGGCCGCCGGCGTCCGCCCTCGGCCGGGGGAAGGTCTCGACGGTGAAGTCCTGGCCGAAGTCACGCAGCACCGCCGCGCGTCCTGTCGCGCTCATCTCGCCACCTCCTGATAGTCGTCGCGTCCATGCTCGCGCGCGGGCTCGGCCTCGAGCTCGGCGAGGATCTCGTCGGTGTGCTGGCCGAGGGCCGGCGCCGGGCCGAGCCGATCGGCGCCGCCCGCGGCGAGCGGGCCCCGTGTCATCACCACGCCGTCGTGCTCCGTGGTCAGCCCGAGCGCCCGGGCCTGCTCGCTGCGCGCCGCCTGGTCGGGATCGAGGACCGCCGCGACGAGCACCCCGTGCCGGCGCAGCCGGGCCACCACCTCCTCGACCGTGAGACGGCCGACCGCCTCCTGGACGACGAGCTCGACCCGGTCGCGATCGGTGACCCGGTCGGCGTTGGTGCGCCACTGCACCGCCTCGGACGTGGCAGCCAGGTCCAGCGCGGTCACGAGTCGTTGGAACATCGCGTCGTTGGTCGCCCCGAGGACGACGTGACCGTCGCCGGCCCGGAACGCCCGGTAGGGGACGATCGAGGGATGCGCGCTCCCCCACGGACGCGGCGCGCCTCCGCCGGCCGACGACGACGCGATCACCGTTCCCAGCGCGCTGACCGCGGTGGCGTACAGCGACACGTCGACCCGGCGTCCGCGACCGGTACGTCCCCGCTCGAGCAGCGCCGCGAGCACGCCGTTGATCATGGTCAGCCCCGTCGCCAGGTCGACCATGGCCACACCGAAGCGCACCGGCTCCCCACCGGGAACCCCGGTGACGCTCATCAGACCGGAGGCGGCCTCCACGATGACCTCGGTCCCTGCGTCGGAGGCGAGAGGGCCGGTGCGACCGAAGCCGGTGATGGAGGCGTAGACCAGCCGAGGATGGGCGGCCATGACCTCGTCCGCGGCGAGACCGAGCCGCTCGGCCACCCCGGGCCGGAAGTTCTCGACGACGACGTCGGCCGTCGCGAGCAGGCGGTCGACCGTACGGCGTCCCTCCGCGGTCGTGAGGTCGATCGCGATGCTCCGCTTCCCGCGGTTCACGGCGTGGAAGTAGGCACTCGAGTCGCCGACGAACGGCGGGCCCCAGGCCCTGGTCTCGTCACCGGACCCCGGCATCTCGACCTTGATGACATCGGCGCCGAGCTCCGCGAGCGACATCGTGGCGTACGGGCCGGCGAGCACGCGGGTGAAGTCGAGCACGCGGACGTGGGCGAGGGGGCGGAAGTCGTCCGACGACGGAGCCGGGGGGACGGGAACGGGGGTCATCTCTCACTCTCTCGGCGACGTCGGGCGTCGCCTCTGCCTGGTGGCGCCGGTCACGTCGGGCGCTATGACGACCGTCACCGTATGCACTGGGCATTTTCTCTGCACGCCTCAATGCACATTGATTGATGCGCACAGCGGCATAATGTCCGGATGCTCGTCCCCCGCGACCTCGACCTGCGCACCCTCCGCCTGGTGCTGGACGTCGCCCGGCAGCGGAGCTTCACGATGGCCGCGGAGCGGGCGCACCTGTCGCAGAGTGCGCTGAGTCGCGCCGTGAACGACGCCGAGCGACGCCTCGGCATCCGGCTGTTCGACCGTACGACGCGCTCCGTCGAGCCCACCCCGGCCGGACGCGAGTTCGTCCGCATCGCCACCCGCCTCGTCGCCGACCACGAACGCGGCATGCGGGAGTTCGCCCTGTTCCGCGACGGGGCGGGAGGACTGGTCCGGATCTCGGCGCTGCCCTCCGTCGCGGCGACCCTGCTGCCCTCACTCGTCGCGCGGCTGCGCGTGGACGCCCCCGACGTCACGATCGACATCCACGACGTCCTCGCCCACGACGCGATCGAGGACCTCGTCGCCGGACGGGCGGACCTGGCGATCGCGGGCGACGCCGGCCTTCCCGCCGGCACGGCCTTCGCCCCGCTGCTGTCCGACCGGTTCCACGCGGTGCACCCCCACGATCACCGGTTCGCCGACGGCGACACCGTGACCTGGCGCGAGCTGGCGGAGGAGACCCTGGTGATGTTCGGGCCGTCCTCGAGCCTGCGCATCCTCACCGATGCGACCCTCGGCGCACTGGACGCCCGGCCCGCCGACACGATCGAGGCCCAGAACATCGCGGTCATCGCCGGCCTGGTCGCTGCCGGGCTGGGCGTCGCGGCGGCACCGGCGACCGTCCTGCCCCTGATGGCCTTCGCCGACCTCGCCGCCACCCCGCTCGCCTCCCCCGAGGTCGACCGCACTCTCGGGATCGTCACCGTCCCCGACAGGTCGACCTCACCGGCAGCCGGGCGGGTCATCGCGACACTGGGCACGATGTTCGCCGACGGTGCTTCACGAGCCGGCTGACCCGGCCGGAGCGGCTACACCAGCGCTGCGCGCAGCCGTCCGGCGATCTCGCGTACGGCGGCACGACTGCTCCGGCCGACACCCACGATGTTCAGGAAACCGTGGACCTGGTCGACGTACCGACGCAGCTCGACGTCCGCACCCGCGTCGGCCATCCGGCGGGCATACGCCTCACCCTCGTCCCGGAGCGGGTCGAAGCCCGCGGTGGCGACGTACGCCGGCGCGAGCCCCTCGGGGAGGTCGATGTCGAGCAGGTTCATCCGCTCGTCGTCCTGGTCCTCGGTGCGGGGCAGGTAGCTGCGGTTGAAGGAGGCGATCGACTCCGCCGTCAGGTAGAGGCCCTCGCCGAACAGGCGCAGGCTGTCGGTGGCGCGGTCGGCGTCGGTGCACGGGTAGACGAGCAGCTGGAACGCCAGCGGGAGACCGGCGCGGGCGGCGACGATCGCGGTGTAGGCGGCGAGATTGCCTCCGGCGGAGTCACCGCCGACGCCGACCCGGTCCGGGTCCACCCCGAGCTCGGCGGCGTGCTCGTGCACCCAGCGCAGTGCCGCCTCGGCGTCGTCGAAGGCGGCCGGGAACGCGGCCTCCGGACCGACGCGGTACTCGATCGCCAGCACCCGCACGCCCGACCTCTCGGCGAGCACCCGGCACGGCGCGTCATGGGAGACCAGGTCGCCGTACAGGAAGCCGCCGCCGTGGAAGAACAGCAGCAGTCCCCGCCCGGCGGGTGTCGACGGCTCGTACAGGCGGGCCGGCAGGTCGGCGACCGCGAGATCCCGGATCCGGCCGATCGGCTGGCGCCCACCGGCCAGGACGGCGTTCTCACGCATCGCCGCCCGGCCCTGGACGACGCCCTCGCCGGCGAGGTCTCCCCTGCGGGCCAGGCGCTGCATCGTCAGCATCAGGTGCAGGTCGGCCGCCAGCGTCTGCCCGTCGAGGACGAGGGTGCCGCCCGTCATCAGCCGCTGCACCCGGGGCGGCAGTCCCATCAGCGTCGTCAGCGCCCGGGCCTCGACGGCGGTTCGCATGCTCACGGGAGCCAACATACTTCGGGTACGGCCGTCCCCGCAGGCGACACCTGCCGTTCACCGGCAGGTGCCACACTCGCGAGCATGTCGACCGAGCAGCAGCCGACGTCCCTCGTCCCGGACGCCGACACCGGCACCCTGACGGCCGTTCCCGACGACCGCGCCGACGGCCTCCAGGGGCACGGCTACACCCCCGATCCCGCACTGGTCGAGGCGATCGGGGCGACCGACCACCGGTTCGTGGACCGGGAGCTGTCCTGGCTGCGGTTCAACGAACGGGTGCTCGAGCTGGCCGAGGACACCGAGCTGCCACTGCTGGAGCGGGCCCGGTTCCTCGCGATCTTCACCAGCAATCTCGACGAGTTCTTCATGGTCCGCGTGGCCGGTCTCAAGCGCCGGATCGCCACCGGTCTCGCGGTCCGCGCGGCCAGCGGCCTGATGCCCCTGGAGGTGCTCGAGGCGATCTGGCGCGCCTCTGCCGAGCTGAGCCAGCGCCACGCCCGGGTGTTCCACGACGACGTGATCCCGGCGCTCAGCGCCGAGGGCATCGACCTGGTCCGCTGGGCCGACCTGGACCGCGACGAGCAGAAGGAGTGCAAGCGGCTGTTCAAGGACCGGATCTTCCCGGTGCTGACCCCGCTGGCGGTCGACCCGGCGCACCCCTTCCCCTACATCTCCGGGCTCTCGCTCAACCTCGCGGTCGTGCTGCGCAACCCGAAGTCGGGCAAGGAGCTGTTCGCCCGCGTCAAGGTGCCCTCGAACTTCGACCGCTTCGTCGCGCTCGGCAACGCCCGCTTCGTCCCGCTGGAGGACGTGATCGGCGCGCACCTGCGTCGCCTCTTCCCGGGGATGGAGGTGCTGGAGGCGCACACCTTCCGGGTCACCCGCAACGAGGACCTGGAGGTCGAGGAGGACGACGCCGAGAACCTCCTCGCCGCCCTGGAGAAGGAGCTGCTGCGTCGCAAGTTCGGCCCGCCCGTGCGGCTGGAGGTGGAGGAGTCGATCGCGCCGTCGGTGCTCGAGCTGCTCGTCTCCGAGCTCGACATCAGCGAGAACGAGGTGTTCCGGCTGCCCGGGCCCCTCGACCTGCGGGGCCTCCACTCCATCGCGGACCTGCCGCGCGAGGACCTGAAGTACCCGTCCTTCGTGCCCAGCACCCACACCCGCCTGGCCGACTTCGAGTCGGCCGCGCCGGTCGACGTGTTCAAGGCGCTGCGCCGTCGTGACGTGCTGCTGCACCACCCCTACGACTCGTTCGCCACGTCGGTGCAGCGCTTCATCGAGCAGGCGGCGGCGGACCCGCACGTGCTGGCGATCAAGCAGACGCTCTACCGCACCTCCGGCGACTCGCCCATCATCGACGCCCTGATCGACGCGGCCGAGGCCGGCAAGCAGGTGCTGGTGCTGGTCGAGATCAAGGCGCGCTTCGACGAACAGGCCAACATCCGCTGGGCCCGCAAGCTCGAGCAGGCCGGCTGCCACGTGGTCTACGGGCTGGTCGGCCTGAAGACGCACTGCAAGCTGGCGATGGTGGTCCGTGACGAGGGCGAGCAGGCGGGAGGCATCCGCCGCTACACCCACATCGGCACCGGCAACTACAACCCCAAGACCTCGCGGATGTACGAGGACCTCGGCCTGCTCACGACCGACGACACCATCGGCGAGGACGTCGCCCACCTGTTCAACAACCTGTCCGGCTGGTCCCGCAAGGCGACCTATGAGGAGCTCCTGGTCGCCCCCGACTCGGTCCGGGCCGGCCTGGTCGAGCAGATCCATGCCGAGATCGAGCACCACCGGGCGGGGCGGCCCGCCGGGATCCGGTTCAAGGCCAACTCGGTCGTCGACGAGGAGACGATCGACGCGCTCTACCTCGCCTCCTGCGAGGGGGTGCCCGTCGAGCTGCTGGTCCGCGGCATCTGCGCCCTGCGGCCCGCCGTGCCCGGCCTCAGCGAGAACGTCCGGGTCCGCTCCATCCTGGGCCGCTTCCTCGAGCACAGCCGGATCTTCTCCTTCGAGGGCGGCGGCGAGCCCGTCACCTGGATCGGCTCGGCCGACCTGATGCACCGCAACCTCGACCGTCGGGTCGAGGTCCTGGTGCGCCTGCCCGGGGCCAGCCGCGACGAGGTACGGCGCCTGCTGGATCTCGCGTTCGCGCCGACGACCCAGGCGTGGGAGCTGGGCGCCGACGGCGAGTGGAAGCGGAACGCCGGCACCGTCCACCTGCAGGAGACACTGATCGAGCAGCAGCGGAGGCGTCGTACCACCGCCTGAACGGCCCCTGACCTGCGACAACGGGTCGTGGTGCTCCGCACCACAGACCGCGACATCGCCCGCAGTTGCGTTCACGCGCTCGTGGTCCCCTAGCATGAGGCCGTTCGCCACCGCCTCAACGGGAGTCCATGTGGGTCTGCGTCTGCGTCCGGTCGATACATCCTTCTACGACCTCTTCACCCAGTCGGCCCAGCACCTCGTGGGCGGCGCCGAGCTCCTCGCGGAGATGCTGTCCGAGTCCTCGGACAAAGCGAACGTCGCCGAACGGATGCGTGCCGCCGAGCACGCCGCCGACGAGACGACCCACGCGATCGTCAAGAAGGTCAACAGCACCTTCGTGACGCCCTTCGACCGCGAGGACATCTACGACCTCGGGTCGGGCCTCGACGACGTCATGGACATGATGGACGAGGCGGTCGACCTGATCCTGCTCTACGAGGTGCAGGTGGCGTTCCCGGCCGAGCTCTCCGAGCAGGTCGAGGTGCTCCAGCGCTGCGCCGAGCTGACCGCGGCCGCGATGCCGCGTCTGCAGTCGATGCAGTCGCTCGACGACTACTGGATCGAGATCAACCGCCTCGAGAACGCCGGCGACCGCAACCACCGGCGCACGCTCGCCAAGCTGTTCTCCGGTGAGTACGCGACCATCGAGGTGCTCAAGCTCAAGGACATCGTCGAGTCCCTCGAGGGCGCCATCGACGCGTTCGAGAAGGTCGCGAACATCGTCGAGCAGATCGCCGTCAAGGAAGGCTGACCGGTCCTCCCATGACCCTCACCCTGGCGATCGTCATCGCCGTGGTCGTCATCGCGTTGGCGTTCGACTACACCAACGGCTTCCACGACGCCGCGAACGCGATCGCGACCTCGGTCTCGACCCGCGCCCTCACGCCGCGGATCGCGCTCACCCTGGCCGCGCTGATGAACTTCATCGGCGCGCTCCTCGGTCAGGAGGTCGCCAAGACGGTCGCGGACGTGATCACGATCGAGGACAAGAGCGGAACACTGCTCGTCGGCGTGCACCACGGCCTGGTCATCGTCATGGCCGGTCTGCTCGGAGCGATCATCTGGAACATGATCACCTGGTACTTCGGCCTCCCGTCGTCCTCCTCGCACGCCCTCATCGGCGGCCTGGTCGGCGCGGCGGTCGCGGGCGGGGTCAGCGTCAAGTGGGACACCATCCTGCAGAAGGTGCTCATCCCGATGGTCATCTCGCCGCTGTTCGGCTTCTGTGCGGCCTTCGCGGTGATGACCGCCATCTTGTGGATCTTCCGCCGCGGCAACCCGCACCGGATCAACCGCGGCTTCCGTGGCATGCAGACGATCTCCGCCGCGGCCCTCGCGCTCGGTCACGGCCTGCAGGACGCCCAGAAGACGATGGGCGTCATCCTGCTGACGCTGGTGATCGCCTACCCCGGCGACTACAGCATCGACCACCTCCCCATCTGGGTCGTGCTCGCCGCCGCGGGCGCCATCTCCGCTGGCACCTACGCCGGCGGGTGGCGGATCATGCGCACCCTGGGCCGCAAGATCATCCACCTCGACCCGCCGCGCGGCTTCGCGGCGGAGTCGGTCGGCGCGGGCGTGCTCTACACGACCGCGTTCGTCTTCCACGCCCCGATCTCGACCACCCACACCATCACCTCCGCGGTGATGGGTGCCGGCGCGACGAAGCGGCTCTCCGCGGTCCGCTGGGGCATGGCCCGCACCATCCTGCTGGCCTGGGTCTCGACGTTCCC
The DNA here is from genome assembly GCF_024614185.1 of Nocardioides carbamazepini. Classification (GTDB taxonomy): domain Bacteria; phylum Actinomycetota; class Actinomycetes; order Propionibacteriales; family Nocardioidaceae; genus Nocardioides; species Nocardioides carbamazepini. Next base: position 167,371 of record NZ_JAHTLF010000025.1, on the reverse strand, counting down.
GGCAGCGGCGGGCGCCGCGTGGGGCTGCTACGAGCTGCTCCGCCTCGTGCTTCTCTAGTCTGGCCGAGCGTGTCGCCTATCGAAGGCTGCGCACGGACCCTCCGGGCCCATGCTTGCCTCCGATGCGCTCCGCGCGGTCGCCACGCTGCCGGCCATGTGGCCGGTCGCTCAGCCGACGGTGAGCGAGTAGCCCCTCCCCCGGATCCGGCGTACGTCGGCGACGGCTCCCAGCCGCGTCCTCAGCCGGGTGACGTGCATGGCGATCGTGTTGCCGCCCGGGCGCTTGCCGTCGGTGCCCCACAGCGCGTCCCGCAGCTCGTCGTCGGTGACCACGCCGGGCGAGGCGAGCATGAGCGCCCGCAGCAGCTCGAACTCCTTGAGCGGCAGGTCGGCGATCCGCTCGCCGTTCACCCGCACGCTGTACGCCGTCGCGTCGAGCGCGAGCGCGCCGATCTCGAGCCGGGCGTGCTCGGCGAGCGAGCGCGGCGCGTGGGTGAGCAGCTCCCACAGGTGCTGCGGCACGTAGGGGCGCACGACGACGGCCGAGGCGCCGGCCAGGATGAGTGGCCCCACCCCGTCCGCTCCGGTGCCCGCGATCGAGCAGGTCCCCGCGATGACGTACGGCGCCCCGTGCTGCCGGATCACGCCGACGAACTCCTCCGCCGGGATGCCCGGCGCCTCGGAGGTCACCACGACCGCGTGGGGATCGGTGCGCCCGAACTCCACGAGAGCGTCGAGGGTCGACCCGACCCAGGTCACGTGCACGCCACGGCCGGCCATCGCCTCCGCGAGCGCACCCCCGTCGTCGGTGGGGTCGACCACGAGGAGCTGTGCTCCCGAGGACTCGACCCAGCGGTGGAGGTAGGCGCGCACGGACTGGCGACGGACGTCTCGGCGCCCGTCCCGTGTGCCCATGGTTGTGTGGCGGCCCGGCTCAGCCGAAACGACCGGAGATGTAGGCCTCCGTCGACGGGTCGTCCGGGTTCGCGAACATCTTCTTGGTCGGGTTGAACTCGACCAGGTGACCCGGCTCGCCGGTCGCCTTGAGGTTGAAGAAGCCGGTGTCGTCGGAGACCCGCGCCGCCTGCTGCATGTTGTGGGTGACGATCACGATGGTGAACTCGTCCTTGAGCTCGTGGATCAGGTCCTCGATCGCCGAGGTCGAGATCGGGTCGAGCGCGGAGCAGGGCTCGTCCATGAGCAGGATCTGCGGCTCCACCGCGATCGCGCGGGCGATGCACAGGCGCTGCTGCTGGCCGCCGGAGAGACCCATGCCCGGCTTGTTGAGCCGATCCTTGACCTCGGTCCACAGGTTGGCGCCGCGCAGCGACTTCTCGACGACCTCGTCGGCCGCGGACCTCTTCATCTTGCCGGCGTTGAGCTTGAGGCCGGCGAGGACGTTGTCGTAGATCGACATCGTCGGGAACGGGTTCGGCCGCTGGAAGACCATGCCCACCTGGCGGCGTACGGCGACCGGGTCGACGTCCTGCTCGTAGAGGTCCTGCCCGTCGACGACGATCTTGCCCTCGACCCGCGCGCCCGGGATCACCTCGTGCATCCGGTTGAGCGAGCGCAGGAAGGTGGACTTGCCGCAGCCCGAGGGGCCGATGAACGCGGTGACGGCGCCGGCGCGGATCGTCATGTTGACGCCCTCGACGGCGAGGAAGTCGCCGTAGTAGATGTTGACGTCGGAGACGTCGATGCTCTTGGCCATGACTGCTTCTTTCTGAACCCTGCTGGTCATTTGGTCCGGGGCGCGAAGATCTTGCCGACGATGCGTGCTGCGAGGTTGAGCACCATCACGATGACGATGAGGATGAAGGCGGCCCCCCAGGCGATCGCCTCGGCGGGGGCGTCGCCCCGCAGGTTCTGTCCGTAGATGAGGACCGGCAGGGTCGTCATCGCGCCGTCGAACACGTTCATGTTGGTGCGGTCCGTGGCGCCGGCGATGAGCAGCAGCGGGGCCGTCTCGCCGATCACCCGGGAGGTCGCGAGCGTGATGCCGGTGAGGATGCCGCCCAGCGCCGTGGGGAGCACGATCCGCACGATCGTCTTCCACTTCGGCGTGCCCAGCGCGTACGACGCCTCGCGCAGGTCGTCGGGCACGAGCATCAGCATCTCCTCGGTGGCCCGCACCACGATGGGGATCATCAGCAGCGAGAGCGCGACCGATCCTCCGACCCCGGACACATAGGCCGGGCCGAAGATCAGCGTGAACAGCGCGAAGGCGAACAGGCCCGCGACGATCGAGGGGATGCCGGTCATGACGTCGACCAGGAAGGTGATCGCCTTGGCCAGCTTGTTGCCCTTGCCGTACTCGATCAGGTAGATCGCCGCCATCACGCCCACCGGCACCGAGATGACCGCGGCGCCGAGGGTGACCAGCAGCGTGCCGATGATCGCGTGGTAGACGCCGACCGGCTGGTCGATCTGCGTCTTGAAGAACGAGTAGCTGAGGAAGGTGCCGTCGATCCGGCCGGCGCCCTTGGCGATGACCCGCCAGATCAGCGACACCAGCGGGACCACGGCGATCGCGAAGGACGTCCAGATCAGGCCGGTCATCAGCCGGTCGGTGGCGCCGCGGCGTCCTTCGATCACCAGCGACCAGACCGGCAGCGCGACCAGGTAGGCGACGGCACCGAGGATGACGGCGCCGACGATGCCGAGGCCGAGCACGAGCAGCAGCGCGCCGAAGGCGGCGGCGATCCCGCCGACGACGAGAGGCGCCTGCTGCGGCAGCCGCGGCTGGACGAGCGGGACGTGGACCCGGGTCTGCACCTCTTCGAGGGTGGTCACTTCGCCATCCGCCTCTCGCTGCGGCCCACGATCCAGCGGGCGAGGAAGTTGACCAGGAAGGTCATCAAGAAGAGCACCAGACCCGTCGCGACGAGGACGTTGAGGAGGTCGGCGCTGCGCTCCTTGTACTTGAGCGCGATATTGGCCGCGATCGAGGTCGGGCTCGAGGTCGCGATGATGTTCCAGGAGAGGTCGAAGCCGACCGAGAGCACCATCGTGACGGCCATGGTCTCGCCGAGCGCGCGGCCCAGGCCGAGCATGACCGCCGAGACCATGCCGGAGCGGGCGTACGGGAAGACCGTCATCCGCACCATCTCCCAGCGCGTGGCACCGAGGGCCAGGGCGGCCTCCTCGTGCAGTCGCGGCGTGCGCGAGAACACCTCGCGGGTGATGGCGGTGATGATCGGGAGGATCATGATCGCGAGCACGATGCCGGCGGTCAGCACCGAGCGACCGGCCGGGTTCGGCTCGCCGAACAGGTTGCCGACGACCGGGATCGGGCCGAGGTTCTCGTGCAGCCACTCGTGCATCGGCACGAGCTTCTTCGCGAGGAAGAAGGCGCCCCACAGGCCGTAGACGACCGACGGTACGGCGGCGAGCAGGTCGATCACGTAGGCGACGGGTGCGGCGATCCACCGCGGCGCGTAGTGGCTGATGACCAGCGCGATGCCGAAGGAGAGTGGTACCGCGATGATCAGCGCGATGATCGAGGCGGTGAAGGTGCCGACGAGCAGCGGGACGACGTACCCGAGGAAGCTCTCGGCGTGCGGGCCGTAGACCTCCGCCGGCTTGGTGAAGCCGGATGCGCCCTTGACCGCGAGGAACACGAAGACGCCGGCCAGGGCGGCCAGGATGGTCAGGCCGGCCGCGAGGGCGCTGCCGGCGAAGATCCGGTCGCCGACTCCGGCTCGGGCGCTGGCCCAGTTCGCGGAGGCCTCCTCGGCCTCGGCGGTGGGTGCTGTCACTGGTTCACCTCATGCTCGGGTGCTGATCGAGTGCTGATCGAGTGCTGCTCGGGTGCTGCTCGGGGGTGGGTGCGAGGGGTGAGGAGGGCTGCCCGTCCTCACCCCTCACAGAGCTCACTGGGCGGCGATGCCCGCCACGATCTCCTGCGCCTGGGCGGCGGTCTCGGGCGCGAGCTTCGCGGAGCCGGCGAAGTCGGCCGACTCGGCCTGCCCCTCGTCGGAGACGATGTAGCTCAGGTAGCCCTTGACGTTGTCCGCCTCGGCCTGGTCCTCGTAGGTCTCGCAGGCGATGAGGTAGGACAGCAGGATGACCGGGTAGGCGCCGGCCTCCGTGGTGTTGCGGTCGACGTCGACCGCGATGTCGGTCGCGTCGCGTCCCTCGACCACCGGTGAGACGGCGACGGTCTTGGCGGCGCCCTCCGGCGACGGGGCGACGTACTCCTCGCCGACCTTGACCGAGACGACGTTCAGGTCGCCGGTCTGGCTGGCGTCGGCGTAGCCGATGGCCCCCTCGGTGTCGCCGATCTGCTTGACGACGCCCGACGTGCCCTCCGCGGAGAGGCCGCCCGAGACCGGGAACGCGTCCTCGGCCTCGTAGCCCCACGCCTCCGGCGCGACCTTGCCGAGATAGTCGGTGAAGTTCTTGGTGGTGCCCGAGTCGTCGGCGCGGTGGACCGGCGCGATCTTGAGGTCGGGCAGGGTGGCGTCGGGGTTCTGGTCCGCGATCGCCGGGTCGTTCCAGTTGGTGATCTTGCCGTCGAAGATCTTCGCGATCGTGTCGGCGTCGAGGTTGAGGGTGTCGACGCCCGGGAGGTTGAAGGCGACCGCGATCGAGGAGATGTACGCCGGGACCTCGATGACGTTGCCGCCGCAGCGCTCCTTGGCCGCCTCGAGCTCCTCGTCGGCGATGTAGGAGTCGGATCCGGCGAAGGACAGGGCGCCGCTGGTGAACTGGCTGCGGCCGTCGGTCGAGCCGAGCAGCGCGTAGTCGATGGTGAGGCCGTCGTTCTGGCCCTGGAACGCGGTCTTCCAGGCCTCCTGGGCCTTCTCCTGCGACGTCGCGCCGCCACCCTTCAGGTTGCCGCTGAGACCGCTGCCGGTGTCACCGTCGTCGCTGCCGCCGTCCTCGTTGGACGCGCCGCAGGCGCTCATCAGCAGGGCCAGAGCAGCGATACCGGGCACAGCGGCGCGGCGGATGGACTTGAGCTTCAAGGAACTCGCCTCTCGGAGGTGAGGGGCATCGGTTCCCGCCCCTCGATACGTAGTAGGACGAGCTTGAAGTTAGGCAGCGTCGGTAACACAACTCCCCGACCGATCTGAACGAACGGTGAACAGTGGCGGTCGGGGCGGGGCGCACGGTGTTGAGTCGTCAGTTCTGACCCGTTGAGTCGTCGGTTCTGACTCGCTGAGTCGTCGGTTCTGACTCGCTGAGCCGTCACTTGTTGAGCAGAGCTCACCGGCGACGAGTCAACGGGTCAGAGGTGACCGCTCAGCAGGTCAGAGGTGACGACTCAACGGGTCAGAACTGACGACTCAACGGCCAGGGACGGTGGCGCTCGACAGCGACCACGCGGCTCTTGCGCACGTGCAGCACGAGCGCCTCGGCAAGTGCCAGTCCGCACTCGGGGTCGAGCTCGACCCCCGCGGCGTCGTACACGAGGGGCAGGACCGGACGGTGGGTGCACAGGACGCTGCCGGCCTCGGTCGCGAGCAGGTCGTCGACGACCTTGGCGACCGCCTTCGGCGTGGCGTTCTCCTCGCTCAGCCGCGGGCGCAGGTCCAGCGGGAAGCCCGCGGTCTCGGCGTAGGGCCGCACGGTCTGCACGCACCGGGTGCTCGTCGACGTGACGACCCGGGTGACGTCGTAGGCCGCCAGGAGCGGCACCAGGCGGTCCGCCTCGACCTCGCCGACCCGGAGCAGCGTGCGGCCGGCGTCCGGGCCCCGCCACGCGCTCCGCGAACGGGCCCGGGCGTGGCGGAGGACGACGACGGCGTGGGTCCTGCGGCGCACCTTCAGGGCCGCCGCGAGCGTCTCCCGGTCGCGCTCGTAGGTCAGCCGCTGCGGTGCCTGGTCGACCGGCATCCAGGCGACGTCGTCGATCTCCTCGTTGGGCCGGTACGCCGACACGTCGTCGTCGCCCACGACCCGGCCCGTCCAGTAGTGGACGGTCTTCATCCGGCGGGCGACCGGGTACCGCTGCGACACCAGCGGGGGTCCCAGCCGGACGTGGACACCGGTCTCCTCGGCGACCTCACGGACCGCCGCCGCGGTCGGGTGCTCGCCGCGGTCAAGCTTGCCCTTGGGGAACGACCAGTCGCCGTACTTCGGGCGATGCACGAGCAGCACCTCGCGTCCGGGACGGAACACGACCACGCCGGCAGCGAGGATGTCGGGCACGGACCCAGCGTAGAGGCCTGCCGCCTCCGAGGTCCCGCCGGTGGTTGCGATGTTGCGTCCGCGTCGTCGCATCCACGGCCAAGGACCGTGGTGATGCGGGTGCGCCGGTCCTCAGCGGGCTCAGCCAACGACTTGACCTGCTTGTCCGGACACGTCCAGCGCGGTCCAGGCAAGTGCGGTGGCGGCGTCCAGCAGGGCCCGCTCGGCGTCGGCGCCGATGCAGCGGGCGGCGAACTCGGGCTGGTGGTTGAGCGCGGGGAGCGAGCCGATGCCGATGTAGGGATGGATGGCCGGCACGACCTGGGACACATTGCCCATGTCGGTCGAGGCACGGTTCATCCGGCGCGCGGGGGTGCCCGGGTCGAAGGTGCGGCCGAGGGTCTCGGCGTTGCGACGGTACGCCGCCAGGGCCGGGACGTAGGTGCGGAACTCGGCGTAGGGCTTGCTCTCCGGCGTGACCTCGAGGTGGGCGCCGGTGGCGAGAGCACCGGCCTCGAAGCAGCGGCGGACCCTGTCCTCGGTCTCCGCGAGAGCGGCGAGCGAGTCGGCACGCACGTACCAGCGGCCCTCTGTGTGCGCGGGGATGGCGTTGGGCGCCTCGCCGCCGTTGGTCATCACGCCGTGGACCCGGGCGCTCGGCGGCAGTTGCTGACGGAGCAGGCCGATCGCGACCTGGGCGATGGTGAAGGCGTCGGCAGCGTTGACCCCCTGCTCCGGGTAGGCCGCGGCATGCGCCGCCTTGCCACGGTAGGACACATGCGAGTGGGAGACGGCGAAGGGCTCGGCCTCGGCGACGTCCACCGGTGCGGGGTGCGCCATCATCGCGAGATCCAGGCCGGCGAACGCGCCCCGGTCCAGCAGCTCGATCTTGCCGCCGCCGCCCTCCTCGGCAGGGGTGCCGTAGACCTCGATGGTGAGACCGGCGGCATCCGCCAGCGGTGCGAGCGCACGTGCCGCGCCGACCGTGATGGCGGCGATCAGGTTGTGCCCGCAGGCGTGACCCAGGCCGGGGAGCGCGTCGTACTCCGCGCAGAGACCGAGCCGGAAGGGGCCGCTGCCGAAGGTGGCGAGGAAGGCCGTGTCCAGCCCTAGGTACGCCGGCGTCACGGTGAAGCCGGAGTCGTCGAGCATCGCGGCCACCCAGCGCGCGGACCGGTGCTCCTCCCAGGCCGTCTCCGGGTGCGCGTGGAGTCGCTCGGAGAGATCGATCAGCAGCTCGGCATCGGCGCGCACGGCGGCCGCGACGTGGTCCCGCACCGGATCACTCGTCCCCGGCCACGCCGTACGACGGCGCGGCGGTCGGGTCCAGGGCGCGGGTGACGTAGTCGTCGCGCTGCGGCAGCCACATGTCGAGCAGGGAGCGCAGCTCGCCGAGGGGATCCTCGCTCCAGTCCACCCGGAGGTCGGTGACCCGCCAGGCCACATCGCGCACCACGGCGAGCCCGGCCGAGTGGATCGGTCCGGCCTCACCACCAGCGGCGAGTCCGGCGGCGAGGGCGCCGAGCAGCCGTTCCTCGAGATCGCCGGACGCGGCCTCGAAGCCAACGACGACCGCGTCGACCACCGACCTGTCGGCCAGCAGGTTGCCCGCGGCCACGACGCCGCTGCCCACCACGTGGTGGTGGACCCCGAGCGATCCCGATCCCGAGAAGGCGGCGCCCGTGCCGTCCGGGGCCAGGACGGCGAGCTGCCGGTGCTCCACCAGATCGCGGTCCCGTGTCACCGCGGCCAGGGCGGCCGCCGGATCCTGTCCCGACTCGAGTGCGTCGAGCAGCGCGACGCCCAGGCGCGGGTCGGTGACGTTCTGGGACGCGGCGCCGCCGACGCCTGGGCGCAGGTGCACGCACCGGGCCGCCACGGCCGGGCTCGACGAGGTGACCGCGATGCCTACGCCGCCGCGGCCGTCGGTGCCGAGGACCGAGAACGTCACCGGGTCGCCTCCGGGATCACGGCGATGGCATCGACCTCGACCAGCCACTCCGGTCGTGCCAGCGCGGACACCACCAGACCGGTCGAGATCGGGTGCACGCCCGTCGTCCACCGGCCGATGGCACGGTAGACCGCCTCGCGGTAGCGCGGGTCGACGATGTAGACGGTGAGCTTCACCAGATGGGCGACCTCGGAGCCGGCCTCCTCCAGCAGCATCGCGATGTTCGCCATCGCCCGGTCGGCCTGCGCCTCGACGTCGCCGACGCCGACGGAGGCGCTGGTGTCGAGGTCCTGTCCGATCTGCCCGCGCACGTAGACCGTGTTGCCGGCGACGACCGCCTGGCACAGGTCGTTGTCGAGGCTCTGCTCGGGATAGGTGTCCCGCGTGTTGAACGGGCGGATCCGGGTGTGGCCGCCCGCGACGATGGGCTCGTTCACGTCAGGTGCTCCTTGCTCTCGTTGCTGGGGCCGGCCGGGTGCGGCCCGCGTGGGCTCAGGTGTTGTCGAACCAGGTCGTCTTGACCGCGGTGTAGTTCCTGAGGGCGTGGAGGGAGAGGTCCCGGCCGATGCCGGACTGCTTGAAGCCGCCGAACGGGGTGGTGACGTCGAGGGCGTCGACGGTGTTGACCGAGACGGTCCCCGCACGCAGCGCCGCGGCGACGCGGTGGGCCCGGCGCACGTCGTCGGTCCACACCGAGGCCGCGAGGCCGTAGACCGAGTCGTTGGCGACAGCGACGGCCTCGTCCTCACCGCTCACCTCGATCACCGCGAGGACCGGGCCGAACACCTCCTCCCGCGCCAAGGTCGCCGAGGGAGCCACCCGGTCCACGATCGTGGGCGGGACGAACGCCCGCGTGGGCGCACTGGCGAGGGTGGACCCGCCGAGGAGGACCCGGCCATCCCGGGCGGCGAGACCGATGGAGCGGCGTACCCGGTCGGCGTGGGCCTCGCTGACCAGCGGTCCCATCGTCGTGGCGGGGTCCAGCGGGTCGCCGGGGATGATCCGGGCGGCGCGCTCGAGGACCTTCTCCATCAGCGACTCCCTGACCGTGCGGTCGACGACCAGCCGGGAGTTCGCCGAGCACACCTGGCCCTGGTTGGTGAAGATCCCGGCGCAGACGCCGTCCGCCACCGCGTCGAGGTCGGACACCCCGGCCAGGACGAGGTTGGCGCTCTTGCCGCCGCACTCGAGCCAGACGGCCTTCATGTTCGACGCCCCGCTGTACTGCAGAAGGCGCTTGCCGACCTCGGTGGACCCGGTGAACGCGATCGCGTCCACGTCGGGGTGCAGGCCCAGCGCGCGTCCCGCGACCTCCCCCGCTCCCGGTACGACGTTGAGCACTCCGTCGGGCAGCCCGGCCTCGGCCGCCAGCTCGGCGAGCCGGAGCACGGACAGCGGCGTCTCCTCGGACGGCTTGAGCACCACCGAGTTGCCGGTCACGAGCGCCGGCGCGAGCTTCCAGATCGCCGTCTCCAGCGGGTAGTTCCACGGCACCACGACGCCTATCACGCCGAGCGGCTCGGTGGTCACCAGGGCCAGGTGGCCGGGCGCGGTGGGGGCCACCTCGCCGTAGACCTTGTCGACGGCTTCGGCGTACCACTGCAGGATCGCGGCGGTGCCCGGCACGTCGACCGTGGACGTGTCGGCGATCGGCTTCCCGCCGTCGAGGGTGTCGAGGAGCGCGAGCTCGTCCGCGTGCCCGCGCACGAGGTCGGCGAGCCGGAGCAGCACGGCCTTGCGATCGCCGGGCGCCTGCTTGCGCCAGCGACCGTCCTCGAAGGCACGTCGGGCCGCCGCGACAGCGTCGTCGACGTCCGCCGCGTCGGCCTGGGCGACCCGCGCCAGCACCGCCCCGGTCGCCGGGTCGACCGTCGGCGCCCGGGACCCCGTCGCACCGTCGACGAACCTGCCGCCGATCCAGAGCCGGTCCCGGGGCTCGATCCGGGCGGCGATCGCGCGCCACTCCTCGACGGACTTCGACATGGGATGCGGCCCTTCTGGCTCAGGCGGGGTCAGGACTGCGGGACGGAGAGGCAGAAGGACTTGAGGAACGGCTCCTCGACCCGGAACACGCCGGACCAGCCCTTCTCCATCACGTAGCTCTCGCCGGTGGTGAAGGTCTGCGTCGTCCCGTCGTCGGCGGTCAGCGTGAGCCGGCCCCGCAGCACCGTGCAGAACTCGTTGCCGACGTAGTCGTCGAAGCGCTCGGCGTAGGGCTGCGCCTCCCAGACGCCGACGGTGCAGCTGCCGTCGGGCGTGGTCAGGTAGAGATACTCGCGCTCCTGGGGGTCTCCGTCGATGAGCGCGGCGGCGGACACGTAGCTGCAAGGGGTCAGCTCGCTCTCCGGCGGCGGACCGGCATAGGTACGGCGGGCGTCGGGCATGGGTGTTCCTCTCGTTGGGCGACCGGGGGTCACTGGTGGGGGAAGGCGGGGTGGTAGACGGTGGGCGAGAGCCGGGTGACCTCGCGCCGGAAGGGCACCTCGTCGGAGGCGGGGAGCGTGGCATCGAACTCCTCGGCGAAGCGGCGGCCCGACCACACCGCCGCGGCGATGGTGCCGGGCGCCCAGGCGTCGCCGATGCCACGGACGCTGGCGAGCGTGCTGCCCAGCGACGCCTGGAGCTCGTTGAGCAGCGACTCCTCCGGCAGGCGCGCGGTCACCATCACCACGCTGTCGGCGGCCAGGGGCGCGCACCGGTCGGTGAAGACGTTCATCGTGACGACGTGGTCGGCACCGACCTCGGTCACGGTGTGGTTGCACCAGGTCGTGACGCCGGCCTCGAGCACCCGGCGCTGGATCTTGGCGACCTCCATCGTGTTGACGGTCCACGAGGACACGGTGGAGGCCGGGGTGACGAGGTGGACGTCGTACCCTTCGGTGCTCAGCAGCTCCGCGAGCACCCCGCCGAGGTAGTAGTGGTCGTCGTCGAAGAGCACGACACGTCGGCCGCGGGGACGCATGCCCGCCATCAGGTCGTCGGGGGTGAGCACCTCGGCCGCGTCGTGGACGGCGACCGGCTGGGTGTGCCAGCGCGCGACGCCGTCGCGGCGCCAGACGGCGCCGGTGGCGACCGCGACGTGCTCGAAGCCGAACTCCGCGATGTCCGCGGCGGTCATCGGGCTCTCCCGGTAGACGTCGACCAGCGGCAGGGCGTCGATCGCCTGCTGCCGGTGGTCCAGGACCCGGATCCAGGCCGCGAGGCCGGGCAAGCGCGACTCCTTGGCCACGCGGCCACCGAGGTCGCGTGTCGCCTCGACCAGGGTCACCTCGTAGCCACGCTCGCCCAGCGCCCGCGTCGCCTCGAGGCCGGACGGTCCGGCGCCGACGACGAGGATCCGCTTCGCGGACTCCCGCGGCCGGATGAACTCGGGGTGCCAGCCGCGGCGGTACTCCTCGCCCATGCTCGGGTTCTGCGTGCACCTGATCGGCGACATGGTGAAGTCGCCGGACACGCAGAGGTTGCAGCCGATGCACTCACGGATCCGCTCGAGCTGGCCGGCGCGGATCTTGTTGGGCAGGAAGGGGTCGGCGATCGACGGCCGGGCGGCGCCGATCAGGTCGAGGATCCCCGACCGCACCTGGCGCACCATGAGGTCCGGTGAGGTGAAGCGACCGACCCCGACGACCGGCTTGGAGGTGAGCTCCTTGAGGCCGGCGACGTACCGCTCCTGCTCGCCCTCGGGCCCGAACCGGGAGGTGTTGCTGTCGTCCTCCCAGCTGCCCATCACGAAGTCCCACAGGTCGGGATGCTCCCCCAGCTCGCCGAGCACCTCCTCGATGTCGGGCCGGGAGATGCCGGCCGGGCCGAGCAGCTCGTCGACCGTCAGGCGGCAGGCGACGGCACCCCGGCCGGCCACCTCCTCCTGGGTCTCCTCGAGGATCTCGCGCAGCAGCCGCATCCGGTTCCGGGCGCTGCCGCCGTACTCGTCGGTGCGCTGGTTGTAGCGCGGCGACAGGAAGTGGTGGATGCCGCCGAGGGCGTGCCCGGCGTACACGTAGACGATGTCGTACCCGGTGTCGATCGATCGGCGTACGGCGTTGCGGTGCCACCGCCGCAGGTCCGCGATGTCCGCCTTCGACATCGCCCGGGCCTGGACCGGGTCGGCGGTGAAGGTGGCGACCGGCAGGTGCGCGGGCCCGATCGGGGCCTCACGGCTGTAGAGGTTCGGGGCGTTGAGGCCGTTGTGCGCGAGCTCGATGCCGGCCAGCGAGCCGCCGGCGTGGATCGCCTCGACGATGCGGGCCAGCGCGGGCAGGTCCTGGTCGTCCCAGATGCGCAGCTCGATGAAGGGCGCGATGTCGGAGGTCGGGTGGATCTCGACCTGCTCGGTGCAGACGACGCCCCAGCCGCCCTCGGCCTTCACCCGCCGCATCGCGGCCTGGGCACTGGGATCGCGGTAGCCCATGCCGTTGCAGTGGGGCACCTGGTAGAAGCGGTTCCTCGTCGTGAGCGGTCCGATCGCGACCGGCTCGAACAGGACGTCGTACCGGCCGGCCGTTGTCTGCTGGACCACGGGCTGCGCCTCCTCCGGGAGCCGGTGTCGGCGCGCAGCCGCCCGGCTGCGCAGTTCTGGCGACAGCGTGGCCGGCCCCGTCGGTCACCCCGCTGTCCAGAAGCGTAGGGAGGGCACGACCCACTGTCGAACAGATCTAATTGTCGCCGAACATCGATGCAATCGATCCAGTGGCAACCAGGTCGTCGACGATCTCGCGCACGGCCGACATGCGCCGGGTGGGGCGCACTCCGGCGGCCTTGATCAGCACCACGTCGAGCGACGCCGCCTCATGGGAGATCGCCACCGGAACCACCGCCTGGTGGTCGAGACTGCCGTCGTCGCGCGGGCGCGCGTTGAGGACCGTGTACGCGAGGCCACGGGCGACCAGGGCGCGGCAGGTCTCGGTGCTGGTCGATCGATAGCGGATCGTGGGGTGCAGCCCGACGGCCTGGAACAGGCCGGCGAAGTACTCCCGGCTGTAGGGCAGGTCCAGCAGCGCCAGAGGATCGTCGGCCAGGTCCGCCAGCTTGATCCGCTTCCGGCCGGCGAGCCGGTGGGTGCGCGGCAGGAGGACGTAGGGGCGCAGGGAGTACAGGCGCGTGGTCTCCAGGCGCGGGTCGGACGTGAGGTCGTAGCCGATCGCCAGCTCGAACCGGCCGTTGCCGATCCCCTCGACGAGCTCGGCCAGGTCGACCTCGCTCGTGGTCACCTCGAGCATCGGCAGCCGGGCCGCGACGGCGGCGAGCACCTCGGGCAGGACGTACGGCGCCAGGACGCCGAAGCAGGCGAGGTGGAAGGTGCCTGTCACGTCCTTGCCCAGTCCGCGGGCCTCGTCGGCGAGCTCGGCCGCCTCCCGCAGGAGGCGGCGGCTCCCGGTGAGCAGCTGCTCCCCCGCGGGCGTCAGCGAGACGCCGCGGGCGTGGTGGCGCAGCAGGAGCTGGACGTCGAGGGCGCGCTCGAGCTCGGCCAGCGCCGTCGAGAGCGCCGACTGCGAGAGATGGATCTGCTGCGCCGCCGCGGTCACACTGCCCGCCTCGGCGACCGCGACGAAGTACTCGAGCTGCCTCAGCGTGTAGGTCCCCGCCATGTCGATCCTCCGCCTCGCCGCGGTCATGGGATGCACGAAGCCTAGTTGGCCATCGGCAGTGCCGATGCCGTGGGGCTTTGGGATCGCCCGGGCCGATGCACTTGCACTGGGGGCGCTCGCCTGAGCCAGGCCAGTGACGCGCTACTGGGGTGATCCGTGTGCGAGATAGCCACGCTGGATGGCGATCTGATCCGCGATGTAGCGGGCGTCGTGCCACACACCCCAGATGAAGCTCGAGGCCCGCCGAGACAGCCAGGGCAGTCCGACGAAGTAGACGCCGGGCTCCGTCGAGACCCCGCGGTGATGGGCCGGCTCGCCGGCAGCATCGAACGCGTCCACCTGGAGCCAGCCGTAGTCGGTCCGAAAGCCGGTCGCCCAGACGATCGAGGCGACGCCCTGCTCGTCGAGGTCGAGCTCGAGCAGTGGGTCCACGACGGCGCTGGGGTAGGGCCCCAGGACCCACGCTCGGGCCTCCTCAGGGAGATCGATCCCATTGCGGTCGACGTAGGCGTCAGCAGCCTCGAGCAGTGCGAGATAGGACGCGTCACCAGCGGCGATGCTCTTCCCGAGGTCGTCCGCGAAGCGGAGCCTGCCCTCCTCGAACGCGGTCGTGCGCCCCACCAGGTGCACCCCGTTCGCTTCCAGGTCGCGGAAGTCCACCGTGTGACCCGCCCGGGCCCCGCTCACGGCGATCGTCACGTGCTCGGCTCCAGCCGTCGGCGCCGCGAGATCCCACTGCCCCAACACGCCCAGCCACCAGCAGAAGTCGCGGTCCCGGTAGGAGCGGGGCGGACGGTCGTGCGGTCCGACGGACAGGTAGACCGTCCGACCGGCTCGGCGCAGCTCATCGGCGATCTGGGCACCGGACGATCCCGCTCCGACGACCAGTACCGCGCCCTCGGGCAGCTGCGACGGGTTGCGGTACGAGCTCGAGTGGAGCTGCAGGGCGACCGCGTCGTCGGGCACGACCCGGGGCATGACAGGCACCTGGAACGGCCCCGTCGCCGCGACCACGAACCGGGCGTCGATCGATCCCTGCGACGTCTCGACGCGGAAGCCTGCGCGCCGCGCGTTCCTGCGAACCGAGGTGACCTCGACGCCGGTCCGGACCGGCGCCTCGATCTTGCGGGCGTACGCGGCGAAGTAGTCGGCGACCTGGTCCTTCGTCGCGAAGGCAGCCCCGTCGAGGTCGGCCACCTCGGCGAAGGAGAGGCCGGGGAAGCGGTCGTGCCAGGACGGCCCGTTCGCGACCAGGGAGTCCCATCGCTCGCGTCGCCAGCGCTCGGCGATCCCGTGCCTCTCCAGCACGACATGGGATACGCCGTGCCGTCCCAGGTGCTCGCTCATCGCGATGCCGGCCTGGCCCGCCCCGACCACCACGACCTCAACCGCTTCATCCACCATCTCTGCCTCCACTGCCTGCCGTTGAGCAGGCCACTCTCCGCTGCGCGACGCTCGCACACTGGGGATCTTCGGCAACAGGAGATGCGCCTGTCCAACAGATGTTTTTGGCGATTTAGATCTACTTTTTCGATGCACTCGGACGTGCGGGGCCACGGAGGACTCCGCAACGGCAGACGGCTTCAGGTCCGATCCGCACCAGCACGTGTTCCGGCATGCTGTCCGCGCTGGTGTTCGCCGTCGCGGGCGACCGGGACGAGGTCGCCGGCACCACTGGGCGGGGGCAGGAGCTCGGCCCCAGTCAGGCGGGCTCCTCCAGGGACAGCCTGCGGGCGATGTCGTCGCGCAGGGCGCGCTTGTCGGTCTTGCCGACCTTGGTGGTCGGGATCTCATCGATGACGACGAGGCGCTCAGGAAGCTTGAAGGCGGCGATACCGGCAGCGGTCATGGCGGCGCGGACGTCGTCCAACACCACCGTCGCACCGGGCCGGACCTGGACATAGAGGCACAGCCGCTGACCGAGGAGCGGGTCCGGCATCGCCACCGCCGCGGCCAGCTCGACGTCGGCGACGCGGTAGGCGAGGCTCTCGACCTCCTCGGCCGAGATCTTCTCGCCCCCGCGGTTGATCAGGTCGTGGGCCCGGCCGTGGACGACGAGGTTGCCGTCGGCGCGGAGCTCGACGACGTCGCCGGAGCCGTACCAGCCGTCGACGAACGCACGCGCGTTCGCCTCGGGGCTCCGGTAGTAGCCGCGCGGCGTGTAGGGCCCCCGCGTGAGGATGAGCCCCTTCTCACCGGCGGGCACATCGGCCCCTTCCTCGTCGACGACCCGGATCTCGTCGGCCGCGGAGATCGGCCGGCCCTGGGTGCCGGTGATCACCTCGACCGGATCGTCGAGGCGGGTCATGTTGATCAGTCCCTCAGCCATGCCGAAGACCTGCTGCAGCGTGCAGCCGAGCACGGCGGTGACCTTGCGGGCCGCCTCGTCGGGCATCCGCGAGCCGCCGACCTGAAGCACCTGCAGCGGCGCGGCGGTGAGGCCGTGCTCGGCGGCGTGGTCGACCCAGCGCTGGGCGACGGCGGGCACCGCTGCGGTCACGGTGACGCCCTCGGCGGCGATGACCTCCAGCGCCCGCGAAGGCTCCGGGCTCGCCAGCATCACGACCCGGCCGCCCACGAAGAGGGTGCCGAGGATGCCCGGGCAGGCGAGCGGGAAGTTGTGCCCGGCCGGCAACGTGACCAGGTAGACCGTCGACGCGTCGAGACCGGTGATCACGCCGCACTGACGGGCGTTGTAGGCGTAGTCGTCGTGGGTGCGGGCGATGAGCTTCGGCAGCCCGGTGGTGCCGCCCGACAACAGGAACAGCGCGACCGCGCCCGACGGTGCCGGCGGCTCGGCCAGCCGCTCAGGACCGGGGGCGACGACGGCGTCCACGTCGAGGTCCGTGCTGCGCGCGTCGCCGAGCACGAGCGTGACGACGAGGCTCGGCACGTCGGCGCGGACGGTGTCTGCGAGCTCGCGGTGGTCGAACCCCCGCAGCACGCTCGGGACGACGAGGGCGCGGGCCTGGGCGACCTGCGCGAGGGAGGTCAGCTCGAGCGCCCGGTGGGCGGGCAGCGCGAAGACCGGGACGATGCCCGCGCGCAGGCAGGCGAGCGTGAGGACGACGAACTGCCAGGTGTTCGGGAGCTGGACGATGATCCGGTCGTCGGCCGCGAGGCCGGCATCGCGGAGCCGGCGGGCGCCGGCATCGGCGCGGGCGAGCACCTCGGCATAGGTCAGCCGGACGTCGCCGTCGACCAGGGCGACGGCGTCGGGCCGCTCGGCCGCGGCCCGCGCGAAGATCTCGAAGAGGTGCAGGCCGGCCCACAGTCCCTCGGCGCGGTAGCGCTCGGCGACGTCCTCGGGCCACGGCACCACGCCCTGCGACGTCGCGGCGATCGGCTCGGCGTGCACACTCATTCCACCTTCTCCTCTGCTCGCTGCTCGGCTCGCGCTGCGACGACCACCGCGTCCAGCGCCACCAGCCCGTCGCTACCGACGCGCAGGGGGTTGATCTCGATCTCCTGGATCCCGGCATCCGAGAGCAACGCCTCGGCGAGGGCGCCGACCACCCGCACCAGCTCGTCGCGGTCGAGTGCGGGTCCGCCGCGGTAACCGTCGACCAGGGGCTCGGCACGCAGCTGTCCCGGGAGCGCGCGCACCACGTGGGGCGGCGCCGGGAGGGAGCAGATCGCGGTGTCGTCCCACAGCTCGGTCGCGATGCCGCCGACACCGAGGACGGCGATCGGGCCGAACACCGGGTCGATCCGGACGCCCAGGAGCAGGTCGACGCCGTCGGGTGCCATCTCCTCGACCAGGAACGCGGGCGCGCCGATCCGCTCGAGCGCGGCGATCGCCGTACCGAGGTCGGCGTCGCTCGCCACGCCGAGGTGGACACCGCCGATGTCCGACTTGTGGAGCACCGCCGGGTCGAGGACCTTGACCGCGACCGAGGGACCGAGCTTCTCGAGCGCCGCCCGCGCCTCGGCCAGGTCGGTGCAGACCGCGCGCCGCGGCGTCCGTACGCCGAGCGCGTCGAGCAGGTCCTTGGCCCGCGCCTCCGACCACGCGCTCCCCGCCCACGCGGCGGCGTCGTGGAGGCGTGGCCCGGCGGTCTGCGCCGGCGCGGCACTCCGCATGCTGCGAGCGTGCGCGTCGACGGTGATCGCGTGCAGGCCCTGCGCCAGCGCGGTCGGCCCGACCAGCACGGGCACCTGTCCGGCGGCGGCCGTGCGCACGTCCTCGACGGCGCGCCCGTGCCCGTCGACGGCCACCACGACCGGGATCGTCAGCGCCGCCGTGGCCAGGGCGTCGGGCAGCGAGACCACCGGCTCGACGATCGAGTAAACACCCAGCACGTCGACGTTCTCGTCCCCGCCCACCGTGGCGAGCACGTCGGCGAAGGTCGGGCCAGGACGGCCGGTGTCGACGGGGTTGTCCAGGAAGGTCAGTGGCGGCAGCAGCTCGGTGAGCCGCTGCTTGGTCGCCGGCGCGACGCGCGGCACGTCGACCCCGCGGGTGCTCAGCTCGTCGGCGATGATCAGCCCCGGTCCGGCCTGGCCGGTCACCAGGCCGACCCCTGCCCTTGGCCGCGGCGCGGCCCGGACGGCCGTCAGCGCCGAGGCGGCGTTGACGAGCTCGATCTCCGAGTCCACCACGACCGCGCCGGCCTCGCGCAACAGCGCGCGCGTGGTGCTCCAGGCCGTCGCCAGCGATCCCGTGTGGGACTGGGCGAACTCGCTGATGTCGTTCTGGCCCACGACCAGCGCGACGACGGGCTTGACCTCGACCACCCGTCGTACGGCAGCGAGGAGGCCGGGCCCGTCGGGGACGGACTCGAGGTGCAGCGCCACCGCGCGGGTCTGGGGGTCGTCGGCCAGGTGGTGCAGGACGTCGACCGCGGTCACGTCGATCGCGGCTCCCAGACCGACGCCCGTGCTCACGCCGGCGCCGATCCGGTCGAGCTGGAAGGCGAGCGCGTGGTTGACGCCGCCGCTGGCCGCGACGATGCCGACCGAGCCCGAGCCGAGCTCGCCGACCCCGGGCACGAAGCTCGCGAACAACCGCGCGCCGGGCCGGAAGAAGCCCGAGGTGTTGGGCCCGAGCAGCCGCACGCCGGTCTCGGCGACAGCGGCCACCAGGTCGTCGTGCACGGCCTGCCCGGCCGCGCCGATCTCGGCGAAGCCTCCCGCGCAGACCACCGCGGCCGCGACGCCCGAGGCACCGCACTCCCGCAGCGCGCCGGGGACGGCGGGCGCCGGCACGCACAGGACCGCGAGGTCCAGGGCCGGGTGGACCCGGAGGGCGGCGGCGAGGTCGGGGAACATGTCCCGGCTGCCCGCCGGGTTGATGCCGACGACCGCGCCGGCGTAGCCGCGGAGCGACTGCATCATCGCCTGGCCGAGCTTGTTCGGCTTGTCCGAGGCGCCCACCACCGCGATGGCGCGCGGGTCGAGCAGCGCCGCCAGCGAGCCGGGCGCGCTCATCGGACCTCCGCCACGGCGTCGGCGCGACCGGACAGGACCAGCGTCTCGGCGTCGAGCCGGTCGCCCTCGCGGAGGACGACGACCGTCGGCGTACCGGTGCGCAGGCGCAGCGCCTCGCTGCGGAAGACCTTGTCGTAGCCGTCGGTGCCGTCCACGACGACGACCACCGCCGCGGCCCCCGGCAGCCGGACGGCGCCGTCGTACAGGTCCGTGCCGTCCCAGCCGAGGACCCGGCCGGAGGTGCGCATCGAGCCGCAGACGAGCGGCGTCTCCAGGGCTGGGCTGCCGTGTGCGGCCACCCAGGCGTCGCGGACCTCCTTGACCAGCACGGGATCGCGCCGCTCGATCCGGTCGATGTTGATCGAGCGCGAGAAGAAGTGGAAGCCGAACCGGGTCGGCTCGAAGGCGTCGTAGTACTCGCCGAAGCGCTCCCACCAGCCGAGCCCGCCCCGGGCCGCGGACTGGATCCGGGCTACGTCCGGCTGCCGCTCGGCCTGGTACGCCGCGAAGGCCGTCGTGAGGTCGGGATGGCCGGCCGCCAGCGCGCGGGCCAGCGCGATGCCGTCCTCCATCGCCATCTTGGTGCCCGAGCCCACCGAGAAGTGGGCGGTGTGCACGGCGTCGCCGAGCAGGACGACGTTGCCGTCGTACCAGCGCTCGGTGGAGCGGGTGCGGAACGAGGTCCACCGGGAGTTGTTGGCGAGGATCTCGGCCCCGGCGAGGTCGGCCTCGAAGAGGTCGGTCAGGTAGCGACGGGTCTTCTCGTCGGACGGCCCGGCCGGCTGGGTGACGTCGAACTCGTCGAGCCCGGCCGCGCGCCACGAGGCCTCGTCGGTCTCGACGATGAAGGTGCTGACGTCCTCGCTGATCGGGTAGGCGTGGGCGGCGAAGTTGCCGTGCGCCGACTGCTGGTGGACGAAGGTGAGGCCGTCGAACAGGTGCCGGGTGCCGAACCAGATGAACTTGGCGCTCGCCTCGGCCACGTGGTGCCCGAGGACCTGCTCGCCGAGGAGCCCGCGGACGAGGGAGTTGGCGCCGTCGGCGCCGACCACGACGTCGTACTCGTCGCGGAGGCGGGCGAGGCGCTCCGCGTCGACGTCCTCGCCGAAGCGCAGGTCGACGCCGGCCGCCCGGGCCCGCTCGTGGAGCACCGACAGCAGCTTCTTGCGGTGGACCGCGGCCATGCCGTTGCCCGCGAACGAGCGGCGCTCACCCTTGAGCCAGACCTCGACCGGGTCCCAGTGGTGGCCGTGGTCGGCCAGCGCCTGCCGGACGACCGGGTCGGCCTCGAAGATCGCGCCGAGCGTCGCATCCGAGAAGACGACACCGAACCCGAAGGCGTCGTCGGGCTGGTGCCGTTCGAGGACGGTCACCTCGGCACCCTTGTCGGCCGCCATCAGCTGGCTGGCCAGGAAGAGCCCGCCGGGGCCCCCGCCGATCACGGCGACGCGCAGTGCCATCAGATCTCCTCGGTTCGCGTGCTCAAATCATCCAACAGTTCTATCACGGACGTCAACCGATTGTTTCATAACCCCGTCTCATCGCCCGACCAGCGTGAGCGCGGCGTTGACGATCGAGCCCGGGTCGATGCCGTGCAGGGCATAGGCGTCCGCGAGGTTGCTGGACTGACCGAAGTCCGACACCCCGAGGCACCGGATCGGGTCGCCCCGCAGGCCGGCCAGGAAGGACAGCGTGTGCGGGTGCCCGTCGAGCACCGTCACGAGGGGCGCCGCCGACGCGGGCGGGAACAGCGCACCGGCGATGTCGTCTCCCGACGCGGAGCCGACCCGGCCGCGCTGGTGGAACGAGCGGAACACCAGGTCGGGGCTGGTCAGGCAGACCACGCCGGCCCGCACGCCCTGGGTCGCCAGGACGTCCGCGGCGGCGAGCACCTCGGGCATGATCGCGCCGACGCCGACCAGCGTGACCTGCTCGGTGCCCGGCTCGTGGTCGGTGAGCCGGTAGCCGCCGGCGACGGCCTGCTTGCGGCGCCGCTCGACCAGCAGCGCGTCCTCGGGAACCGCGGCGAGCGCCTGGTCGATCGGCCGCGTCGACAGCCGGAAGTACGACGACGTACCGCCCTCGACGCCGACCTTGTCCATCGCGGCGAGCAGGCACCACTCCAGGTCCTGCGCGAAGGCCGGCTCCCATGCGATGCACCCCGGCTGCTCCAGCCCGATCGACGGGGTGGTGATCGACTGGTGGGCGCCGCCCTCGGGCGCCAGCGTCACGCCGGAGGGCGTGCCGACGATGATCGACTGCCCGCCGGCGTAGATGCCGTAGGACCAGGGCTCCAGCGCACGCGGCACGAACGGGTCGTAGAGCGTGGCGATCGGGATCAGCCGCTCCCCCCAGCGCGACCAGGTCGCGCCGAGCTCGCCGAGCAGGCAGACCAGGTTGACCTCGGCGATGCCGAGCTCGATGTGCTGGCCGTGGGTCACCTCCGACCACTTGAGCACCCGCTCGGCGTCGTCGGCGAACCAGTCCGGCCGGTCCTCGACCGACCACACGCCGGTCTTGTTGATCCAGCCGCCGAGGTTGGTCGACGACGCGACGTCCGGGCTGCACGTGACGACCCGCTCGGCGATGTGCGGCACCGACCGGGCGAGGTCCCCCAGGAACCGGCCGAGCGCGGCCTGCGTCGAGATCGGCGCCCGGTGCGCACGCCCCAACCGGACCGGTACGGCGTCCGACCGGCGCCGTGGCACCGGCGGGCGGGCCATGACGTCCCGGCGCTCCGCGCAGACCCGCGCGGCCGCCGAGTCCACGGGCAGCGGCGCCCACGGGTCGTCCAGGTCGGCACCGCAGGCCCGGGCCAGCTCGAGCATCTGGTCGCCCGTGAGCAGCGCCGAGTGGTTGTTGGGATGCCCCTCGGTCGGCAGGCCGCGGCCCTTGACCGTGTAGGCGAAGACCACCGTCGGCCGGGTCGGGTCGAGGTTCCGGTAGGTGTCGAGCAGCAGCCCGATGTCGTGCCCCCCGAGGTCGCGCACCGCCGCGGCGAGATCGGCGCTCGACAACGACGCGAGCAGCGCCCGCAGCTCGGCGCTCCCCTGCGGGCCGGCGATCCGGTCGGCGGTCTCGCTCGCGTCGGCCCGCAGCAGCCGCTGGTACTCCTCGTTGGGCATGTCCTCCAGGCGCCGGCGCAGCTCGGCGCCCCCGGGCCGTGCGAAGAGCTCGGTGATCGCCCGCCCCCACTTGAGGGCGACCACCTGCCATCCGGCCGCCGCGAACATGCCCGTCAGCCGGTCGATCTGGACGTCGGGCACGACCCGGTCCAGCGACTGCCGGTTGAGGTCGACGATCCACAGCAGCTCGCCGAGCCCGGCCACCGCCGGGTCGGCCACGGCCTCCCAGATCGCGCCCTCGTCGAGCTCGGCGTCACCCAGCAGGCTGACGAACCGGCCCGCCGCGGGCGTCGTCGCGAAGTGCGAGCGCGCATAGCGGTGCGCCATCGCGGCCCACAGCGCCGCCGTCGCGCCGATGCCGACCGAGCCGGTCGAGAAGTCGACGGTGCCCGGGTCCTTGATCCGGCTGGGGTACGACTGCAGGCCGCCCTTGTCCCGCAGCGTCGTCAGGTACGCCGCGTCGAGGTCCCCGAGCAGGTAGTTGATCGCGTGCAGCACCGGTGAGGCGTGTGGCTTGACCGAGACCCGGTCGAGCGCGGTCAGCTCGGAGAACCACAGCGACACCATGATCTCGACCATCGACGCGCTCGACGCCTGGTGGCCGCCGACCTTGACGCCCGACTCGTTGGGCCGGCCGCGGTTGGCCGCGTCGACGATCGAGGTGGCGACCCAGCGCACCCGGTCGGCGA
Organism: Nocardioides carbamazepini; assembly: GCF_024614185.1. GTDB lineage: Bacteria > Actinomycetota > Actinomycetes > Propionibacteriales > Nocardioidaceae > Nocardioides > Nocardioides carbamazepini. The sequence continues at coordinate 144,453 of NZ_JAHTLF010000025.1, read as the reverse complement.
TGTCCCGCAGCGCGGCGACCTCCCGCGCGCCGTGCGCCAGCGCGGTCATCGCTGCTCCTGGACGTGGGCGCGCATGTCCGCGGCGAGCGACGGGTTGGTGTGGCGCCCGCCGGCGCCCAGCTCGTCGATGACGTTCGCGACGGTCGCGTCGGGCTTGTCCTGGCTGAGCTTGCGCTTGGCCTCGACCCGGGTCACCCGGATCCGGAAGCCGACGGTGCCGCGGTGGATCTCGCGCGCGAGCGCGGCGTCCTCGGGCGTGCCCTCCAGCGGCCGCGGGTGGGCGAGACCGGCCTCGAAGTGGTCGACGAAGCGGCCGAGCACGGCGTAGTTCTCCTCGGCGCTGAGGATCTCCGGACGGCCGTGCAGGTGGGCGACCGTGAAGTTCCAGGTCGGCACCTCCGGCTCCGAGCGGTCGTACCAGCTCGGCGAGACGTAGCCCTGCGCCCCGTGGACGACGACGAGCACCTCGTGCTCGCCGAGCTCGTGCAGCTCCTCGTCGGGCCGGCCGACGTGGCCGAGCAGCACGATCTCCTCGTCGCCTCCGGCCGCACTCCCGTCGAGGATGACCGGGTAGTGCGAGGCGACGAGCCCGCGCGAGGTCGCGCTGACGATCGTCACGAACGGATGCTCCGCGACGAGCTGCCGCACGGCAGCCCGATCGGTGAGCGCGTAGACAGGGTTGTGCCTCATGCCGCACGCTCCATCCGGGTCAGGGCGTCGTCGAGGCGCGCGACGTCCGCGTCGTCGACGAGGACGTGGGCCGCGCACCGGACCCGGCCCTCGCGCACGGCGGCGTGCACGCGCGCGTCGGCCAGGGCGGCGACGACGCGCGCCGGGTCGTCGCCGGGGCACTCGAAGGCCACGATGCCGGAGCGCTCGCCCTCGGTGGTCGAGCTGGCCACGCGGTAGCCGTGCTCCGCCACCGTCGCGGCGACGCGGGCGCTCACCGCCAGCACGTGCTCCTCGATCGCCGCGATCCCGAGGTCGGTGAAGAGGTCGATGCTGGCGCCCATCGCGTACATCCCCCCGAGGTTGGGCACGCCGGACTCGAACCTGCGGGCGCCGTGGGCGAGCCGCAGGACGTCGTCCGGGCCGCGGGTGAGGTCCTTGAGCTCCATGACGTCCTCGATCGACTTCCACCCCGGGACCGGGACGGTCAGCGCCTCCTGGAGCCGCGGGGAGACGTAGCACAGCGAGATCCCGTAGCCGGCGCACAGCGCCTTGTAGCCGTGCGCCGACACCAGGTCCGCCCCGAGCGCCTCGACGTCGACCTGCAGGACGCCGATCGCCTGGACGGCGTCCACGACCAGCCAGATGCCACGCTCGCGGCACAGCCGGGAGATCTCCTCGATCGGCGCGCGGAAGCCGGTGCTGAAGTTGACCAGGCTCAGGAAGATCGCCCGGGTGCGCGGGCCGATCAGCGCGGCGACGTCCTCGACGTCGTACCGGAGGCGGCCGCGGTCCTCGACGAACCGGACGTTCACGCCCTGGTCGCGCAGCCCGCGCAACGGCTCGACCACGCTGAGGAACTCGTAGTCGTAGGTGATCACCTCGTCGCCGGGCGCCCAGTCCAGGCCGAGGACCGGGAGGCCCAGCCCCTCGCTGGTGCTCTTGAGGAAGCAGATGTCGCCCGGGCGGGCGTTGATCAGCCCGCCGACCTTGGCGCGCATCAGGTCGACACCGGTCCACCAGTGCCCGACGCCCGGACCGTGGCCGCCCGACGCGACCTCCTTCAGGAACGCGGTCTGCGCCTCGATGCCGGCGACCGGCATCGGTCCGTAGGTGGCGACGTCGAAGTACGAGCGGTCGTGCGTGATCGGGAACTGCTGCGCGACGACCTCGCGCCGGCCAGCGGTGGTCACCGGCGCCATCAGCTCGCCTCGTAGACGCGGGAGCCGCCGACGTAGGTGCTCGTCACCTGCACCGCGGACAGCTCCTCGTGCCGGACCGTCGTCAGGTCGCGGTCGAGGGTGACCAGGTCGGCCAGGTAGCCGGTCCGGATCTTGCCGGTGTCGTCGAGGTGGTTGGCCCACGCACTCCCCGACGTGTACGACGTGACGGCCTCCGCGAGGCTGATCGCCTGCTCCGGCAGGAAGGCCGGTCCCCCGAGGCCCGGGTGGGTCCGGTTGACCGCGACGTGGATCGCGTCCATCGGGTTGGCGCTGCTGACCGGCCAGTCGCTGCCGGCCGCGAGCCGGGCGCCGGCGTTGACGAGGTCGCCGAACGGGAAGCTCCAGGCGAACCGCTCGTCACCGAGGAGCGGCGCCTTCTGCTCGTCGAGCTGCGGCTCGTGGCAGGCCCAGACCATCTGCACGTTGGCGAGCGCTCCGATCTCGCCGAAGCGGGCGATGTCGGCGGGCTCGACGATGTCGAGGTGGGCCACCTGGTGCCGGTAGCCGCGGTTGCCATCGGCGCTCTGGGTCGCGGCGATCGCGTCGAGCGCGTCGCGCACCGCCAGGTCGCCGACGGCGTGGATGTGCAGCGAGAAGCCCTCACGACCGAGCGCGATCCCGATCTCCCGCATCAGGTCGGGCGAGATGAACGAGTCGGGCCGCACGGTCGGGTGCCCGCAGTACGGCTTCAGCATCGAGGCCGTCATGAACTCGATCATCCCGTCGAGCATGATCTTGACGACCCGCGGCTGGAACAGCGGCGACCAGTAGGCGTCGCGGGCCGCGACGATGTCGGCGACCTGCTCGATGCCGCGGCTGCGGTCCCACCACAGACCGCCGATCACGCGGGTGGTCAGCGTGCCGTTCTCGACCGCGCGCCGGTAGGCCTCCAGCGTGCTCTGGCCGTCGGCGCCGGGCGCGATGAGGACCTGGGCGTCCTGCCAGGCCGTGATGCCCAGCGACTGCAGGTGGTCCTGGGCGTAGCGCAGGCCCTCGTCGAGCTCGTCCTCGGTGATGAGCGGGACCAGCCGGCGCACCAGCTCCATCGCGCCGTCGCTGAGCAGGCCGCTCGGGTTGCCGTCGGCATCGCGCTCGATGCGGCCGTCGTACGGGTCGGGGGTGGCGGCGGTGACGCCGGCCAGCTCCAGCGCCCGGCTGTTGACCCAGGCGCTGTGCCCGTCGCGGGCGGGGAGGTAGACGGGCCGGTCGGGGACGACGGCGTCGAGCATCGCGGCGGTCGCGACGCCTCCTGGGAACACGTCGAGCGACCAGCCGCCGCCGAGGATCCACGGGCGGTAGGGGTGCCGGTCGGCGTATGCGCGGACGAGGTCCTGGTAGCCGGCCACAGTGCTGTCCTCGTAGCCGCTGACCGATGTGCTGTCGCGCAGGTTGCAGCGCACGGCGTACTCGACGCCGGCGGCGATCGGGTGCACGTGGGCGTCCTGGAAGCCTGGCAGCAGCGTGGCGCCCCGGAGGTCGACGACCTCCGTGCGGCTCCCGCGCAGCTCGCGGACCCGGTCCTCGGGGCCGACCGCGAGGATCCGCTCCCCCTGGACCGCGACCGCAGTGCCCGGCGGCTGGGGGTCCGCCGGACCGCCCACCGCGCCGTTGACGAACAGGACGTCTGCCGTGTCGGTCATCTCTTCACTCACCTGTTTTCATCTGCCCAGCAGGGCTTTCGTGTTGTCTGGATCTGGGAAATCGATGCAAGGGGATGCCCGGGTATGCCGGACGCCGCCGCAAGGGCCGCGACCGGTCAGTCGCGCGCGCGGTGGCCGTAGCGGCGGTCGTAGGCGGCGCGCAGCTCGGCCGCGTTGCCGTCGATCCGCCCGACCACGGCGAGGGTCGCCTCGACGGCGGCCGCCTCGAGGTCGCGCTCGTCGGCGGCGAGGGTCCGACCGTCGCGGATCACCCACTGCCCGCCGACCATCACCGAGCGGACGTCGGTGTAGCTCGCCATCTGGAGGAAGGCGTCGAGCGGACGGCTGACCATCAGGTAGCGCCAGTCGTCGATCGGCGCGAGCACCAGGTCGGCCTGCTTGCCCACCTCGAGCGAGCCGATCTCGGCGTCCCAGCCGAGGCCGGCGGCGGCGTTGCGGGTGCCCATCGCGAGCGCCTCGGTCGGCAGCACCGCGGTGTCGTCGGCGGCGAGCTCGTTCTGCGGGAGCCAGGCCATCCGCATGGCCTCGATCTGGCCGGCCACGGCAGCCGCCTCGCCGTCGGTCGACACCGACAGGTTGACGCCGGCCCGCTTGAAGCGCAGGAACTGGCCGCCGTTGCCGCTCATCGTGTTCTCGCCGGTGGTGCCGTACTTGGCCGGCGCCATGCACACGTGGACGCCGTGCTCGCGGACGAGCCGCTCCTCGTCGGCATCGGTGAAGGCGCAGTGCACGGCGAGCAGCCGGTCGTCGAGCAGCCCGAGGTCGTGGAACCGGCGTACCGACGAGCGGCCGAACGCCGCGACGCTCGCGGCCGACTCGTTGGCCATCGCGGCGACGTGGGTCGCGAACCGCGCGTCGTGGCGGCGTACGAGGTCGGCCATCGCCGCGCCCAGCTCGTCGGACATGTTGAGGCTGTAGATCGCCGAGGCCAGGAACCGGACCTGGTCGCCGGGCTGGGCCGCGCAGGCCGTGGCCACCTCGTCGAGCTCCGCGACGATGTCGGCGACGCTGCGGGTGCGCTGGAACGCGCCGGTCGCGGGATCGCAGTAGCCGTCGGAGATCCAGCCGTTGACCGCACCGCGCATGCCGAGGAAGCGCAGCGCGCCCGTCGTCGCCTCGGGCCGGTTGAGCGAGCCGACCTCACCGACGGTGGTGATCCCGCAGCGGAGCTGGGTCCACAGCGAGTAGCGGGCGATCGCCTCGGCCTCGTCGGGACGCAGGTGGTCGACGAGACCGCGCAGGCCGTCGAACACCTGGGAGAGCACGGTGACGTGGCCACCCTGGCTGAAGACGCCGGGCTGCGGGTCGCCGTACCCGCCGTCGGCCAGGAGCTGCCGCGCCCGGTCGACGAACACGTCGTGGAAGTGCGGGTTCACGAAGCCGGGCAGCACCATCGCGCCGCGGGCGTCCACCCGCGCCAGGCGGCCACGCTGCTCATCGGGGAGCGCGGCCACGGCCGGCGCGACGTCGCCGGCACTGCCGAGCGCGGCGATCCGGCCGTCGACCACCAGCACCGAGGCGTGCGGGAGGACCCGGTGCTCGGCGTCGGCGGTGCAGACGAAGGCGCCCTCGATGAGCGCCGGGGCGGGAGTCGGCCCGCCGGTCACGACGCCTCCGGGTTCGCCACGGCCGCGAGGACCTGGCGGGCCCGGACCTGCGCCCGGGTGAACCCGCGGCAGGAGCGGGCGATCACGTCGATCGCGGGCGCCTCGGCGTCGAGGCCCTCGGCGGCATCGGCCAGCGCGGAGCGCGCCACGTCGAGCAGCCGCCCGAGGCTGGCGGCGTCGACCCGGTCACGGGCCTCGTCCAGCAACCGGGCCGCGCGCTCGACGTCCCGCTCGGCCGTCGTCCGGGCCGCGTCGAGGACGGCTGCCGGGTCGGGCCCGAGGTCGAGGTCCCAGTGCGTGCCGGTCTCGCCGTGGTAGTAGAAGCCGTGGCCGAAGTTGGAGCCGGTCCAGCGCGGCGCCAGCATCCCGACCGCGCCGCTGTAGCGGCCCAGCGACGGCGTGCCGAACGCGACGAACGCGTTGCCGCGATGACCCACCGGTGCCTCGGGCGGCGTCGTCGACGCGCCGTCCCCGCCGGGCACGCTGAAGAGGTCGCGCAGCGACGCCGCGTCGAGCTTGCCGGCACCGGCGACGAGCCGTCGGTGCAGCTCACGGTTGCGCGGGGCCGACGAGCTCGCCCAGAGCTGACGGGTCGAGGCGCCGCCGCCGACGTCCTCGGGCAGGCCGGGCCGGTCGGTGTACCAACCCGTCTCGACGCCGTAGTCGTAGCCGCCCTCGGGCGCGCAGAACACGTCGGCGCTGTGCTCGGGGCTCTGCAGGTTGTTGGTCGCGTAGAGGAAGTCGTGGCGCTCCCCCGTGAGCGTCGCCGACTGGGTGCGGACCACCGCGGCTCCCGGGGTGCGGTCCTCGATCACGCCCGCGGAGCGGTCGTCGAGGTAGAAGCCGCCGCCGCTGCCGAGCAGGCGGCCGGCATTGCCGACGGGCAGCGCGAGGTCCATCTCGATCGCCTGCTCGGCGGAGTCGGCGTACCTCATGACGTGCATGACGGCGGCGCCGCGCGTGACGCCGTACCCCCAGGTGTCGCGCGGCTCGGTGCAGCTGTTGCCGCCACCATGGTGGACGTAGGCCACCCCCGCCGCGTTGAACGCCGGGTGCCCGGCCAGGCCGAAGCGGCCGACGCCGGCGATCGAGCCGTTGACCGAGAACGGCGTGTGGATGAACGCGTGCCCGTCGTCGGGGAAGGCGACGATGGTGACCTGGAAGTCGCAGTCGTGGTCGGTGGACGACGCGAAGTGCGCCCGGCCGTCGACCGTCGCGCTGCCCCACGCGGCCGCACCGCTGCACGGACCCTCGGTCTGGCTGGCGAGCTCGCTCTCGAGGAAGGTGCCGAAGTAGGCGCCCATCATGCCGCCGCCCTCGGCGTCCAGGACGCCGATCGGGAGCGGCTCGGTCGCGGGCGGGCTGACGTCGGTGACCAGCGAGATCGCCTGCCAGTCGCTCATCGGCATGCCGCTCGCGGTCACGCCCTCGGCGATGCCGCGGGCGAACTCCAGGATCTCGGGCGCGTGCCGCTCCAGCTGCTCGGCCCAGCCCCCGAGCACCTCGACGACGTCGTCAGGCATCGGGCGCTGCGCGAGCGTCTCGAAGACGAAGGGGCCGAAGATCTCCAGCGACTGGGTGGCGTACTGCCGGCCCATCGCGCGCGAGGAGCCCTCGAGGACGACGACCGGCGCGATCGACGGCACGATCGGGACGTCCCCGAACCAGCCGATCTCGGTGCCGTTGCTGCACAGCTCGCCCGCGATCGCCCGGGCCCGGTCGAGCACGGCGGTGGGGACGCTTCCGGTGGTGCCGGCGACGGCGGAGGCGAGCTCGGTGGCCGCCTCGGCGTCGACGCGCGCGGCCTCGACGTCGGCAGCGGCGAAGGTGCGGATCGAGCGCTCGGCGTTCTCACCGGTGGCGCGGTTGTACTGCCAACGGGCGCGCAGCAGCAGGAGCAGCGCGGCGTCGATGACCTCCAGCCGGGGCGCGTAGTCGGGGTCGGCGTAGCCCGTGCGGGGCAACGAGCGGTTGGCGTGGAGCAACGCCTCGTAGCCGCGGCCCAGCTGCAGGATCGCCGCCGGGATCCCGTCCTTCCAGTCGGTGCTCATCGCTCATCCTCTCCCTCGGTGCTCAGCCGCGCCAGCGAGTCCTTGCCCGCGCGCTTCTCGCGGAAGGAGAACGCCCACGCGGACAGCGACACCGCGACGATCACGGTCAGGCCGTTGAAGGTCGGGGTCACCCACGCCTCGCTCCAGATCCCGCCGAGCTGCTGCAGGCCGGCGACCATGAACGCCAGCGTGTAGACCGCCAGCACCGTGCCCAGGACGTTGAACCGGCCGGGGTCGATCGTGGTCGCGCCGAGGAAGACGCCCGCGAAGGCCGGGAAGATCAGCGCCGAGCCGGCACCGGGCGAGGCCCCGCCGTACTGCGCGGCGAGGAGGACACCGGCGATGCCCGCGATGAGCGCCGCCACGACGAGGGTGCCCGCGACGATGTGCCGGGGCCGTACGCCGGCCAGCTCGGCCGCACGCCGGTTGGCGCCGACCGCGTGGATCCGGCGACCGAGCGGGAGCCACTTGAGCACCGCGAAGATCACGATCGCCAGCCCGATCGCGACCCAGAAGGGGACCGTGAGCCCGAGGATCGTGTGCCGGCCCAGGTTCGTGAAGCCCGTCGGCAGCGGCTCCTCGGGGACGATCGCCTGGTTGCCCAGGTACCAGATCCACACGCCCGAGAGCAGCGTGTACGTGCCGAGCGTGGCGACGAAGGAGGACACCTTCATCACCACGACCAGGAAGGCGTTCAACGCCCCGACCGCGATGCTGGCCAGGAGCGCGAGGCCGATCGCCAACGGCCAGGAGAGGTCCTGCTTCACCTGGAGCCCGATGGTCAGCGCCGCCACCAGTGCGGTGTTGTTGGCGAGCGACAGGTCGAACTCACCGGTGAGCATCTCCAGCATGCCGGCGAGCGCGATGATGAGCACCAGCGCCTGGATGCTGAGCACCGCCGTGATGTTCGTATACGTCGCGAAGGTCTCGGGCCGCAGCAGCGACGCCCCGATCAGGATCACCAGGAACAGGATCGGCACCGAGTACTTCCACAGGAAGTTCGACAGCTGCTGCCGGTTCTCCCGACCGGGACGCCGGGCGGACGTCGTCACGACAACCTCGGGCGCGGGATCCGCGCCGGCGTGCTCACGCACGGACACGGGCGTGGGGCCTTGATGGGACACGTTTCGCTCACCTATCCGAAGGACTTGGCCGTCACTGCGGCCGTCGACAGTTCGTGCTTGCTCAGCTGGGCGACCAGGCGCCCGCGGTTGAGGACGTAGGCGCGGTCGCCGACGTCCGCGGCCTCCTCGAAGTCGGAGGTCACCAGGACCACCGCCATGCCGGTCGAGCGGCACACCGAGCGCAGCAGCCCGTGGATCTGCCGCTTGGCGCCGACGTCGATGCCGGCGGTCGGCTCGCAGCAGATGAAGACCCGGGGGTCGTCGACCAGCGCCCGCCCGAGGAGCACCTTCTGCTGGTTGCCGCCGCTCAGCGTCGCGATCGAACGCATCGGCTCGGGTGGATGCACCCGGAACCTCTTCAGGTCCTCGGCACACTGACGCCGGGCCCGGGCAATGGAGGCGGGCTTCCACCACGGCCGCGCCGGGTTGAGGTACAGGTTCTCCATGATCGTCAGGCCGGTGGCGACGCCGTCGGCCAGCCGGTCGGGTGGGACGTAGCCGATCCCCGCCGCCCGGCAGTCGCTGATCCCGCGCGGCGCGAACGGCCGGCCGCTGAGCGTCATCCGCCCTCCGGCGATCGGCTCGAGGCCGAGCACCAGGCTCGGCACCGCGAGGTGGCCCGAGTCCGCCAGCCCGGTGATCACGGTGACCTCGCCGGGACGGATGTCGAGGTCGATCGGGCCGACGCCGTCACCACTCAGCCCGCGCAGGGTCAGGACCGGCTCGGCGGACCGGGTGTCCGCCGGGACGGTCTCGGGCGGGGGCGCACCGGCCTCCGGCGTACCGATGATCAGGGAGACCAACTCGGCGCGGTCGGTACGACCCATCTCGCGGGTGCCGACGTCGGCGCCGTTGCGGAACACGGTGACCCGGTCGCACAGGCGCATGATCTCGTCCATCCGGTGCGAGATCAGCACGCACGCGACTCCCGCGTCGGCCAGTGCCCGCAGGTGCCGGAACAGGGTGTCGACCTCGCCGCCCTGCATGGCCGCGGTCGGCTCGTCGAGGACGAGCACCCGCGCGCGGCCCGCGAGGGCCCGCGCGATGGCGACCAGCGTCCGGGAGGCCAGCGGCAGCCGGCCGACCATGACGTCCACGTCCGGGTTCTCGACGCCCAGCTCGCGCAGCGCGTCCTCGGCCTGCCGGCGGACCTGTGCATAGCTGATCGGCCGGCGGGTGGTGACGTACGTCGTCCCGAGCGCGATGTTCTCCGCGACCGACATGTCCTCGACCAGGCCGAGGTCCTGGTGGATGAACGCCGCTCCGGCGTCCATCACGTCCCGCGGCGAGGTGTGCCGGGGGAGGTCGGTCCCGAGGATCCGAACCTGCCCACGGTCCCGGGCCTCGATGCCCGACAGGATCCGCACCAGCGTGGACTTCCCGGCCCCGTTCTCGCCGAGGAGCCCGTGGATCTCGCCGCGCCGCACGCTGAAGTCGGCGCCGGCCAGCGCCGTGGTGGCGCCGTAGACGCGTACGACGTCGCGCGCATCGATGGCCGGGTCGGAGGTCACGGTCCCCAGACCTCGTCGTACGCCGCCGGGTACGGGATGAGGTCGCGCCAGATCTTGGTCGCCTCGGTCTGGTCCGACACGTCGGAGGGCAGGTTGTCCTTGGTCCACAGGTGCAGACCGCCGCCCCAACCGTTGGCCGGGAGCGCGGGCTCGCCTGCGAGGAGCCGTCGTACCTGGTCGTAGGAGGCGTAGGCGATCCAGTCGAGCGGCATCCCGACGTTGTACTTGAGGTCACCGGCCTTGACCGCCTGCAGACCCGGCGTGGAGCCGTCCTGCGAGATCAGCGTGACGTCGCGGTTGAGCCGCTTGGCCGCCTGGGTGACCACCGAGAACGGGTAGTAGTCGTCGGCGAACGCCATGTAGTCGATGTCCGGGTTGGCGTTGAGCACCGACGTGGTGAGCTGGTCGAGCGCCGTCGGGTCGACGAGGTCCTCGAACGCGGTCACCTTGATGATGAGCTTGCAGGTCGGGCACTGCTCCTTGAACTGGCGCTCGGCCTCCTCGGCGTAGCCGAGGATGTTCGAGTCACCGCCGGGGAGGAACAGCGCGACGTCGGCCTTGCCGCCGGAGTCGGCCAGCGCGGTCGTCAGCATGAAGGGGTAGCCGATGTCCTGACGGACCGAGACGTAGGCGTCGTACCCCTTGCCCTCGGGGGCCTTCTGCTCGACGGCGACCCCGACGGTCTTGACGTCGGCCTGGCGCGCCTTGTCGATCTCGGCCAGCACCGACACGTCCGGGACGCCCGGCATGATGATGGCCGCCGGGTCGGTGTTGACCGCGCTGGTGATGAGCTGCTGCCACGCCAGCCCGTCGAGCCCGACCTTCGAGGTGACGCTCGCGCCGTCGACGTCCTTGGCGAGCTGTCCGGCGTTCTCGGCGACGTACCCGCAGGGGTCCTCGCACGCCGCGACGCTGTAGAGGCTCGGCTGGTCCGGGTCGGACGTCTTGATCAGCGCGTCCGAGACCCCGGTGATGACCTCGAGCGGGTCCTTGGCCGACGCCGCGCTGACCACGCCCTCCTTGGCCGCCGCCACGAGGCTCTCTGCCTTCGTCAGCGTCTCCGCATCGGCGCCCGCGCCGCTGTCCTTGCCGTCGCCGCTGCTCCCGCACGCGGCCAGCAGGGCCATCGTGCACAGACCAGCGAGCGCCCCGATCGCGCTCTGCTTCCGGCGTGCCCGAACCGACCTGCCGGGCACCGCATTTCCATGATCCAGAGCCACGATCAATCTCCAATTCGCAACGAGTGAGTGACGGTCGTGGCAGGAGCGTATTACGTTGTCGTTGCCGGTGCAAGAGATTCCGGTGATCCGGGTCACGCCCCGGCCACGGTCGGCGCTACTTCGTTGTACTCGAGATCGTGGCGTCGACGGCCTCCTCCGCCCCCGCCCCCAACGACCCGTGCAGCTCCATGAAGAGGTCGTACGCCGCCGCTCCCGGCCAGCTCGCCGGCAACAGCTCGCCCGGCAGGTCGGGGTCGCGGAAGGGGAACTTGCGGTACTCGTGGATCAACCGCGTCCGCGCCACCAGCGCCGCCTCGGGGCTCAGCGGTTCGGCGCGCAGGGCCGCGGCCGTCGTGCGGTGCCGGGCGAGGAAGTCGGCGTAGTCCCGCCCCAGCCCTTCCAGGTCCCAGCACCTCTCGACCAGCTCCCGGTCCCGCACCCTGCTCCCGGACTGGCACGTGAAGAAGTCGAGCTGCAGCTCCTTGTCATCCCCGAACCGCTCCAGGACATGACTCTCCTGGTCCCGCGAGCTGATCCACGTCGAGCTCGCCAACGGCCCGTACCCCAGCCACGTCAGCTGCTTGCGCAACGTGTCCCGGAGCTCCCGCGACGACTCCGGCACCGTGTAGATCGCCATGTGCCACGTCCCGTCCCACGGCTCCACATTGCGCCCGAAGATCCGCGCCCGGCCCTCATCCAGCGTCGCCCGACTCTCCGCCGTCAACGCATACGCCGTCTCCCGCCCGATCGTCCGCGCCTCGAACCACCCCTCCTTGCGGAGGCGCCCCATGACCACGCGGGTGGTGCTCTCGGTGACGTCGAAGTGCGCCAGCAGGCCGACCAGGGTGCGCAGTCGCACCTCCTCGCCTCGGTACCGCAGGTAGTCGCCGAAAAGGTCGAAGACGATCGAACGAGCCTTCATCTCACTCCACTTTCTAGAACACTCTCATTGCGTGCGGACACAGACTGTAGTGCTTCTTCATGCGGCCGCTGCGGACCTGACGCGTCGAGACCGCATGCGGGCGGTCGCGAACAACGCGGCCTCGGCCACATCCGGCCCGCGGCCGGAGAGGATCGGTCGTCCGCACCGAGCCGAGCTCGCCGGCTCTCGCCACGAGCGAGTGACACCGCCTCGCGAACGACGCGTGTCCTCGTGATTCCACGCCTCGTCGTCGTGCCGCGCGGAGCAGACGCCACCTGCGGGCGCCACCTCTAAGGTACGGACATGCGTCGCCGCTGGATCGTGCTCCTCGTCGCCGCGGCGCTCGTCGTGTCGGCGGCCGTCGTCGTGGTCTGGCGGCTGCGCTCCGACGACCGCTCCCGGTTCGCCGCGGCGCTCCGACTCGCGCCGACCTCGGCCTCACGGTTCAGCTGGACCGACTGGGCCGGTGTCCGTGCCGAGCTGGACGCCGACCTGTCGTCCTCCTCCACGGGCGACGACGTCGGCGCCTTCCTGCAGGACGCCTTCGACCGCGACCTGTCATCGACCACGGCGCTGGACGCGTCGGCGCCGACGATCCAGGACGAGATCGGCTTCTCCCCCGCCACCCTCGACTGGGAGCTGTTCACCCAGGGCACGGACGGCGCGCTGGTGCTGATGGGCCTGCCGGAGGACTTCGACGTGGCCGGCCTGCGGGACCGGCTGCGCTCGATCGGCTTCGCGGAGCCCGACGAGGCCGACGGCGTATGGCGCGGCGGGGTCGACCTGCTCGAGGGACTCGGCGGACCGGTCACCCCCGAGCTCGCCGCGCTCGTGATCGACGAGGACGCCGGGGTCCTGGCCGGGAGCGACGACCCCGACTTCCTCGAGCGGCGCGGTGACCTGGCGCGCGGTGACCACGAGGACGGCGTGCGTGACGTCGTCGATGCCGTCGGGCCGGCGCTGAGCGCCTCCGTCGCGACCGGCGACCAGGCATGCTCGTCGCTCGCGATGACCGATGCCGACCCGGCCGACCGGACCCGGGCGAGCGAGCTGGTCGAGCAGGCCGGCGGCGTCCACCCGGTGACCGGGTTCGCCATCGCGGCCCAGCCCGGCGGCGGCGTACGGGTGGCGATGGCGTTCGAGACCGACGACCAGGCCCGTGCGGACGCCGACAGCCGCTCGAAGCTCGCCGCCGGACCCGCTCCCGGTCAGGGCGGCACCTTCCCGGAGCGGTTCGAGCTCGGCGAGGTGGTGGCCTCGGGCCGGGTCCTGACGATGGCGATGACCCCCGTCGAGGGGACCTACGTGGTCTCCGACCTCAGCCACGGTCCGGTGCTGTTCGCGACCTGCTGACAGCGCGTGCTTGCGAGGCCCCGGGCGGCGAGCACGATCTGCGACCCCCTCGCGCAGAAGGAGCCCGCGCGGCAGCGTGTCGCACGGCGGCGGAGCCGCATCGTGCGACGCCCGTGGGGCCGAGCGTGCGAGGCCCCGGGCGGCGAGCACAATCGACGACACGCCCGCGCCGACAAGCCCAGCGCGGCAGCGTGTCGCACGGCGGCGGAGCCGCATCGTGCGACGCCCGTGGGGCCGAGCTTGCGAGGTCCCGGGCGGCGAGCACGATCTGCGACACGCTCGCGCCGACAAGATCAGCGCGCGACGCCGAGGATCCGGTCGATCTCCTCGACCGAGAGGCGGTCGTCGCTGGCGCTGGCGGCGATGATCAGGTTGGTGGTCAGCTCGACCTCCGTGAGGAGCTCGCCGTCCTCGAGGGTGACGTCGAACTGATCGGCCATCCTTCCCCTCCTCGAGCCGAGTCCAGCGCGGTCTTCCGAGACCATGATCCCCCGTCTCGACGCTGACAAACCCAAAAGTTCTGGAAAAGTTCGGTGGCCGAAAAACCCGCCGGGGGGCCCCGCCGGTCGGCGGGGCCCCACGGAGACGGGGTCTTCTCGGAACGGGTCAGAGAGGACGGACGTTCTCGGCCTGCGGGCCCTTGGGGCCCTGGGTGACGTCGAACTCGACCTTCTGGTTGTCCTCCAGGGACTTGTAGCCCTGGGACTGGATCGCCGAGTAGTGGACGAAGACGTCGTCGCCGCCACCCTCCTGCTCGATGAAGCCGAAGCCCTTCTCGGCGCTGAACCACTTGACGGTGCCCTGAGCCATGTTGCTCGTTACTCCTCGTATCGGGGCGAGAGCCGCCACCTCGACGGCCCGCAGCGGCTGGATGACACGTCGCTCCGACCGTGATGGCGACACCACAAACCAGATACGCCGTCGGCCACAGACTCCGCAGGCGTTCACCTTCGAGAACTGCAGTCGCTGCGAAGTCGACACTACCAATCTCGGCCGACTGCGGAACCTCTCCTCCGCCACGAAATTCGGTTCGACCATGAAGGTTCTGCAACACGCGTGTGACGCTCCGGAAAACCCGTCCGTCGATGCCACGCACCTACCGAATCTGTCGTCCCCACGGTCGATCCACGACAATTCCGGTCGGTGGGTGGCGCCCGGATCCGGCAGGCCGCCGCCCGGCCGCCCGGCGGGCCGCCGCGCGCGCTCGATAGGCTCAGTCCGGGCCGTTAGCTCAGTTGGTAGAGCACCGGACTTTTAATCCGAGTGTCGCGGGTTCGAGCCCCGCACGGCCTACTCCTTGCGCTGGGCGCACTCCGCGCACAGACCCACGAGCTCCACCATGTGACTGACCTCGGTGAACCCGTGCTCGTCGGCAATCGCCTGCGCCCACCTCTCCACGGCGGAGCCGGTGATCTCGACCGTGCGGCCGCACGAGCGGCAGACGAGATGGTGGTGGTGCGAGTCGCTGCAGCGACGGTAGGTCGCCTCGCCGGCGGGGTTGTGGCGGACGTCGACGTCGCCGACCTCGGCCATGGCCTGGAGGGTCCGGTAGACGGTGGCGAGGCCGACCTTGTCGCCGGTACGCCGCAGGCTGTCGTGGATCTCCTGCGCGCTCTGGAAGTCGGCTGCCTGGGCCAGGGCATCGGTGATCGCCCGGCGCTGCCGGGTCGGCCGGAGCGCGGCGGGGCGGGTGTCGGACACCGAACCTCCTGGGGACACTGCCATCGGACTGGGAATCGCTCTCAATCTACCGCCCGGGCGGTGGGAGCCAGGCGCCCCTGGTCCCTGGGGACCATCCGGGAGGACCACCGAACCGACGACGGGTGGGACCGGCGCGGAGTAGCCTGAGCGCCGGGAGAGGGACAGGGAGGGACTCGCTCGTGGGGAGCAATGACGAGTTCGGGCCGGACACGGAGAGCATCCGTGCCTGGCTGAACAAGCGTGCCACCTATGCCCGGGACGCCCGGGTGGTCGGCGCACCCCGCGGGAGCGGCGGCCTCACCACCGACCCCGCGCCGCGCAGGGCGGCCTCCCCGCCGGCGGCGGGCCCCCGCGTCGACTCCACGTCGGCCGGCCGCTCGGTCCTCGAGGCGCTCGGCGTCGAGGCGCCGCCGGAGCCGCCGGCCCGGATCGCCCAGGCGGGTGGCCTCGACAGCACCGACGTCGGCCGGTCCGTGGTCGAGGCGTTGCGTGCCGACCTGCCGAAGCAGCCGACGACGTCGCGGGCGGCCGCACCGGCACCTGCGCCGGCTCCGGCACCGGCCGCGCCGGAGCCGTCCACCCCGAAGCGCCCCGCCCCTCCGCCGCAGGTGCCCAGCGAGCCCGAGGTCCGGCGCGGCCGGTGGACCGAGCCCGAGGACAACCTGACCGCGCTCAATGCCAGCACCGACGCGCAGTTCCCGGCCCGCGGCGGGATCCGGCGCAGTCTCTCCTGGGTGCTGCTCGCCGTCCTCGTCGCGACCGGCGTGGCGTCGTACGCCGCGGCGCGGGAGCCGACGTCCGCCACCATCGGGGCGGCCGGCATCCTGGGCTTCCTGCTGCTGGTCGTCTGGGCGGTGCGCGCCGGCGGCACGACCACCGAGCTCGCCATCCGGCGCGGCCAGCTGAGCATCAGGCGCAACGGGCAGACCGAGGTGGTCGACGTGGCCAGCTCGTACACCCCGATCGCGATCGTGGGCGAGCCCAGCGACCGGCGGTGGACGGTGCTGATCGAGCGGGAGGGCCTTCCTCTCGTGGTGATCACCCGCTCGATGGTCGACCCCCACTGGTTCACGACCGTGCTCTACCGGCTGCGCCCCGGGTTGCGGCCCGCGCCCGCTCCGGCGCCGGCCCAGGAGCTGGAGGACCCCGTCGACCAGTCCCCGGTCAACCGGCCGTAGGACCGTCGCAGGGGATCCAGAAGCGCAGCTTGCCCTGGCGCTCGTCCTCGAACCGCCCGCCACCGGCCTCGATGGTGCGCCGGGAGGCGTCGTTGCCCACGTCGCAGGTGACCAGCACCCGGTCGATCCCGAGCCGGGCCGCCGCGCTGACGCCGAGCGCGAGCGCACGCGAGGCGTGCCCCCGGCGGCGCGCGGCGGGCCGCACGGAGTACCCGATGTGACCCCCCTGCTCGAACAGCCACTCGTTGAGCGTGTGCCGCAGGTGCAGGAACCCGACCAGGTCGTCGCCGGGCGCACCGTCCTGGGCCGCGATCCAGAAGTACGTCGAGGGGACCCGGGTTCCGTCGAGGTCGGCGGTCGATGTCGCCTCGGTCATGGTGACGAACGCGGCGCAGCCGGTGCGGGTGGGCACCGGGTCGCCGTCGAGATGCCAGTAGCCCGATCCGTGCATCTCGTCCGGGCCGCCGAAGTCCTCGACCATCGCGGCCCAGGGCTGCCAGCGGGAGAGGTCGGGGGCGACGAGCGCGGTCATGTGCCCATCCCATCACCGCGGGTCAACCGGGTTTCCTCGCCTCCGAAACGAGAACGTGTTCTACTCTGGCGGACATGAACTGGCACCTCCCCGACTCCGACGAGACGCCGGCGGCCGAGATCGAGCGGCAGGCGGCCACCTGGCGTCCGCTCGCCGAGGCCACGCGGGAGCTGGTCGACCTGTGCGTGATGTCCGACGTCGACGAGGACGAGGTCCGCGCCGCGCAGGCGGACGTCGAGGCGGCGGTGGCCCGGCTGCGGAAGGTGCGCCGTGCTCGGACCCTCGGCGAGGAGCACCTCACCGGTGGGCGGCGCCGCCCCTGGGGCAACCCGGTCATCGGGCTGCGCAACCCGATCGCACCGCCGCTGGAGGTCGCCAGCGACGCCACCGGCCGGGCCGCGACGGAGTTCCGGTGCGGCCCGGCGTACGAGGGGCCGCCCGGGCTGGTCCACGGCGGCGTGGTGTCGCTCATCCTCGACCAGATCCTCGGCCACGCCGTCGGTGCGGCGGGCCGGCCGGGGATGACCGGGACCCTGACGATCGTCTACCGGCGGGGCACCCCGCTCGGCGACCTGCGCGCCGAGGC
Source organism: Nocardioides carbamazepini (assembly GCF_024614185.1). GTDB lineage: Bacteria > Actinomycetota > Actinomycetes > Propionibacteriales > Nocardioidaceae > Nocardioides > Nocardioides carbamazepini. The sequence goes on along the minus strand of NZ_JAHTLF010000025.1, from coordinate 127,115 downwards.
GTGGATCGACCGCGAGGACGGCATCAAGACCTGGGCCCGGGCACACCTGATCGGGCCGGACGGCGTCACCGCCGAGGCCGAGGGGGTCTTCATCCTGCCCCGGCACATCCGGGAGCGGCTGTCGTGACCGCTCCGGACACTCACCCGTGGGCTCAGCCAGGGACCTTCACGCCGCGCTTGTTCTCGTCGCTCAGGCGGGCCTCCTCGGCCGCCTGGGCTTCGAGCTCGGCACGACGCTGCGCCTCGTCGTGCTCGCCGGGCTGGGAGACCAGGTCCGTCGCACCGCGGGCGAGACGCTGGAGCGCCACCCGAGCGAAGATCTGCTGTTCCGTCGACGTCCGCTCCGAGCGGCCACGGCCGAGGAACGAGACCGCCCAGCGCAGGACCGCGGTCACGCGGTTCTTGAACCCGGTGAGGTAGAAGAGGTGCACCACCAGCCACATCAGCCAGGCGAGGATGCCGGTGATCCGGAGCTTGCCGACCATCGCGACCGCGCGGAAGCGGCTGATGATGGCCATCGAGCCCTTGTCGAAGTACTTGAACGGCGGCTGCGCGGGCTTGCCGTCGATGCGACCCTCGATCTCCTTGGCGGCGTACTTCGCCCCCTGGATCGCGACCTGCGCGACGCCGGGGAGGTTGTCGAGCGAGATCATGTCGCCGACGACGAACACCTCGGGGTAGCCCGGGAGGGTGAGGTCGGGGTTGACCGAGATCCGGCCGGCACGGTCGAGCGGGGCGCCGGTCTGGGCGGAGAGCTGCTTGCCGAGCGGGTTCGCCTGGACCCCGGCGGCCCAGACCTTGGCGACCGCCTCGATCCGCTTCTCGCTGCCGTCCTTGTACTTCACGGTCAGGCCGCGCTCGTCGACCTGCGACACCAACGCGCCGAGCATGACCTCGACGCCGAGCCGCTCCAGCTTCTCCTGGGTCCACCGGCCGAGCTTGGCGCCGAACGGCGGCAGCACCTGGGGCGCCGCGTCGACCAGGATGACGCGCGCCTCGCGGGAGCTGATCGCCCGGAAGTCGCGGGTCAGCGTGCGGTGGGCGAGCTCGGCGATCTGGCCGGCCATCTCCACCCCGGTGGGACCGGCGCCCACGACGACGAAGGTGAGCAGGTGGTCGACGTTCTCGCCGCGCGAGGCGCCGAGCTCGGCCATCTCGAAGGCGCCGAAGATCCGGCCGCGCAGCTCCAGGGCGTCGTCGACGCTCTTCATGCCGGGGGCGAACTCGGCGAAGTGGTCGTTGCCGAAGTACGACTGGCCCGCGCCGGCGGCCACGATGAGGGAGTCGTACGGCGTCACGATCTCGCGGCCCAGGACGTGGGAGGTGACCTGGCGCTGCTCCAGGTCGATGGTGGTGACCTCGCCGAGCAGGACCTGGGCGTTCTTCTGGTTGGCGAGCACCTCGCGGGTCGGCGGGGCGATCTCGCCCTCGGAGAGGATGCCGGTCGCCACCTGGTAGAGCAGGGGCTGGAAGAGGTGGTGCGTGGTCTTCGCGATCATGGTCACGTCGACGTCGGCCTTGCGCAGCTGCTTGGTGCCGAAGAGGCCACCGAAGCCGGAGCCGATGACGACGACCTGATGACGGTCGGAGCGGGGGACGATGATGCGGTCGGTCAGGTCGGGCTGAGTATCGCCTGCTGCCATGGCTTCCTCCTGGGCACCTCTGTCGACGACACGATGACGTCCTTGCCGCCCATTCTTCCGCCTCCGCCGCACGACCCCCAATCCGACGTCAAGGTCTGGTTGGTCACACACCGGGCGGCCCGTGATCAAATATCATCGAGGCGGTTGGTTTAGTGGCAACCCGGGCGGGGTATCGGACCCGGGATCGCCACCCCCATCGACCGGACGAGACCCCGGAAGGTTCCTCCGTGCAGCACCGGCAGACACTGGACCTGGCCCCCGGGCCGCGGATCGTGCACGATGCACGACGCTGGGTGGTCCAGACCTGCGTTCAGCTGGGCCGCGCGGACCTGGCCGACTGCGCCGAGCTCGCCGTGTCCGAGCTGGTCACGAACGCCGTCCTGCACGGCACCTCCCCCATCCGGCTCCAGGTGCACGGCACCACCGAGCACCCCCGCTTCGAGGTGCACGACGCCTCCGTCATCCCCCCGCAGCCGTCGACCCAGGCGGGCGGCTTCGACATCGACGCCTTCGACCTCGACGCGTTCGACTCCCTCGACGAGGAGCAGCTGGCCACGCTGACGACCGTCGGCCGCGGCCTCGACATCGTCTCGCGGGCCTCGGTCGCGTGGGGTGCCGAGATCGACGAGGACGGCAAGGCGGTGTGGTTCGAGCCGTCGCCCGAGCTGTCCGAGACCGAGGGCGCGCCGTACCAGCAGACCCACAGCATGCCGTCCCTCCAGGCCGACCACACCCGGGTGGGCGAGGTCGGCGTCCAGATCAACGGGGTCCCGATCGGGGCCTTCGGCCGGTTCCAGCGCCACTACCGCGACCTGCGTCGCGAGATCCGGCTGCTCGCCCTCGCCCACGAGGACGACTACCCCCTGGCCAAGGTGCTCTCCGAGCACTTCGACGCCCTGGAGCGGCCGCTGCGCGCCAACATGGGTCGCGAGCAGGTCGACAAGGCGTACGCCGACGGGCGGGAGTCGATCGACCTGCGCCTGCGGATGCCCCGGGAGGCCGCTCGGCAGATCGGCGGCCTGATCGACCTCCTCGACGCGGCCGACGAGTTCTCCCGCGCCCAGCGACTGCTGACGGCGCCGCGCACCCCCGAGCAGCGGTCCTTCCAGATCTGGTTCCTCGGCGAGTTCCGCCGGCAGGCCGTGGGCGCGCCGCCGGTCGCGTGGCAGGGCAGCGGCAACGGCTCCGGAGCACGCCCTAGCCTGCAGGCATGACGCCTGGCCCGCCTCCACGGCTGCTCCTGGCCGTGGCCGCGGGCGGCGCCGTGGGTGCGGTGGCCCGGTACGCCGCGACCGAGCTGGTCGCCGACGGTCGTGGCTTCCCGTGGACGACGTTCGCGGTCAACGTCTCGGGGTCGGCCCTGCTCGCCGCCCTGCTGCTCCTCCCCCTCGCCCGCCGCTCGCCGACCTGGGCCGCGGCGCTGGGTCCCGGCGTGCTCGGCGGGTACACGACCTTCTCCGCCACCTCCGAGCAGGCGCGGGCACTCCTCGCCGACGGCCGCGCCGGGCTCGCGCTCGCCTACGTCGCCGGCACCCTCGCCGCCTGCCTGGTCGCGGTGAGCCTGGTCGGCCTGCTCGCGCCCTCGCTGCCGGAGGAGGACGAGCTGTGAGCGCCCCATGAGCGTCCTCCTCGTCGCGCTCGGCGCCGCGGTCGGCGCTCCCCTGCGCTACGCCCTCGGCCGCCGTCTCGACGGTGGCTGGCACCGCGGCACGCTCACCGCGAACACGCTGGCGAGCCTGGTGCTGGGTGCCTGCGTCGGCTGGTCCGTCGACGGCTTCACCCTCGCCCTGGTCGGGACGGGCTTCTGCGGCGGCCTGTCGACCTACTCCTCGCTCGCGGTGCAGGCGCGCGACCTGGGGCCACGCCGCGGGGCGGCCTACGCCGTCGTCACGATCCTGCTCGGGCTGGCTGCGTGCGCGGCGGGGTTCTGGGTGGCCGGGGGTCAGGCGTAGCCGAGGTCGTGGAGGCGGGCGTCGTCGATCCCGAAGTGGTGGGCGACCTCGTGGACCACCGTGATCCGGACCTCCTCGGCGAGTTCCTCCTCGTCGTGGCACATGTCCAGCAACGGACCCCGAAACAGGAAGATCCGGTCGGGCAGCTGCGGCAGCAGGCCTCCGCCGCGCTCGGTGAGCGCCACCCCGTCGTACAGGCCGAGGAGGTCGCCGGGCTCCCCCTCCGGCGGCTCGTCCTCGACGAGCACGACCACGTTGTGCACGAGGCCGGCCAGCTCCTCGGGGATCTCGTCGAGGGCACGGTCGACGAGGGCATCGAAGTCCTCGGGGCTCATCTCGACGGGCACGACGCCATTGTGCCCGGGGCACCCAGCCGCCTTTCGGCCGAACGCAGCCCACCTCGGTCCACGGCCTGCCGCACGAAGCTCCAGCCGATCCAAAGAGTCGATCGCCCGCATGCAACCAGACGTCGCGCCATCGACGCTGCAACTCGGCGACCGAACGCGGCGTTAAAACGCGGGCTTGTCAGGTTTCCGGGCCGGTCCCAAACAGCGGAGCCTGTTCTCACGAAACCGCATATGCGGCCGTCGCTTCGGGCCTTCTCAAGGACCCAATCGCTGGCTACCTGCCCTTTGTCCCTGGCGGCAAATATCCTTCAGGCATGACGACAGAAGGTGCGGCGAGTTCCTACTCCACGGGCGGCGGAGGCGTCGTCCTGGAGCACCGCTACGCCGCGACCCTGCTCGCACGCCTACTTGTGGGAGCGCCCTGCGGGGAGATCGGCGACAACATCGCACTAACAAGGGTGCGTCTTCAGGCGAGCGACCTCAGTGCAGTCGACGACATCGTTCTCGAGGGGACGGCGCCCGACGGAGCCGTTCATCGAGCCTCCATCGGAGTTCGTCGCGATCCAGCCCTCAACTCCAGCGACACGGCGTCCGTTCCGCTAATCCGTGCCTTCCTGAAGGTTGTCACCGAGCACTGGGACGAAGTCTCGGCCGGGCGATGGGCCGTGGTCCTGGCGGTAGCCGGGTCGAGGCAAGCCTTTGGCCAGGTAGCGACTCTCTCGGTCATCGCCCGGTCAGTTTCCGATGCCACCGCTTTCGACGCCGCGGTGCATCGGCCCAGGGCGACCAACGCTCCGACGCGAAAACGCCTTGTGCACCTGAAGAATCTGGTCGTTTCTGCTGCGGAGGGGGGTATCGAGCTAGCCGGCCTCGATGTAGACGACCTTGTTTGGAAACTGCTGTCGAGCCTGTCTGTTCGGTCCTTGAGGCTTGAAGGAACCGACACAGCTGACCGGTCGTCTGCTGTTGCCGTCCTACAGCAGGCCGTCGTCGATGGGTCGTCGGCAACGGCGGAGATTGTTCTGCACAGCCTTGCTGAACTCGCCGACGAGTACGCCCCGGCTGGTGCGCAGGCGACAGGCGCGATGTTGCGCCGTCGCCTTGCGACCCTTCCGTTGAAGAGCTTTGGGCCTCACGAACGCGCCTGGGCGACTGTCGAACGACTCAGTGACCTCCTGCGGCGGCAGTCCCGGTCGACCATTTCTGATGGGAACGAGTCGATTCACCTTCAGCGCAAAGCTGCTGGCGAAGCGCTTCGACGGTCGATGGAGTCCTGCGCGGAGGCGGGCGGGGCGCTTGTGGTGACGGGCGAGCCAGACGTCGGTAAGTCTGCGCTCTCGGTCGCAGTCGGCGACCTGTTGCGCGCTGACGGAGCGTTCGTCGCGTGCATGAATCTCCGAGACGTTCGCGGCACTGTTCTCGAGTTCGAGGGCCAACTCGGCGGCGTAAGTGTGACGGAGCTCTTCGCCGGCGCGCCGACCGCCATAATGCGTCTGCTCGTGATCGACGGGTGCGAAGCAGTCTTGGAGGGCCAAGAGTCGCTCTTCGCCGAACTGGCTGCGTCGGCAATGAAGCAATACATCGGCGTCGTGGCCGTGACGCGGTCCGATGGGGCGAAGTTCGTTGAGACCGTCCTGCACCGCGCGGCCACTGCGGTTGATCCGGCGCACAAACTGCAGACCCATGTAGTCCAGGAACTCACCCAGGAAGAACGAAGGTTCCTCGCCGAACGCATACCCGGACTGACGCGAGTCAACGAAGACGCCAGATCCAACTGGTTGCTGGGACGCCCCGGCCTGATCGACGCCTTGCTACGTTCCGGCCGGCCCATCGAGCCCGATCAGCTCCTCTGTGAGGCAGACGTCTACGTCGCCGTTTGGAACGGACTTGTGCTCCGTGATGGGTCACAACAATCGGGGTCTGCGCCGCCGGAAGAGCGCGAAGACGCAGCCCTAACGGTCGCTCGGCGCCGTCTCGGGTCGCAAGAGACAGCTCCTACCACCGGCGCCGTCAGGGAGCTGCGTTCCGACGGGGTCTTCCGTTCCGACGCCAACCCGGCTCTGTCTCAAGGGCCTGACTTCTCGACAGACCTGTACCGCGACTTCGCGCTATGCAGGCTATTCCTGTCAGTCGGATGGGCGCCGCTCACCGATAACGCGGCTCCCCGCTGGACGATTCGAGCAGTCAGATTGGCGTGCGAGGCTCGTCTGGCGAACCCGGGACACAGAACGCGCCGCCAGATCTGGGACGAGCTCGCCGAGGAGTTCAACGCCATAGCTGCCGGCGAGGGGGTCCGATGGACCGAGGTCCCAGTCGAAGCCCTCCTGGCTGTCGGCGATGCACGCGAGGCGATCAGCGAGCTCTGGGACGTACTCCAGGAAGGCGAAGGTCTCGATGCGCTGTTGCGCCTTGCCGCATCGCGGTATGTCGGCGTGTTCGGTGACCGGTTCGCGCTGGCACCCATTGTTGAGGTTGCCTTCTGCGAAGGTAGGGACCTTGGCCGTACACGGGCCGGCATGCGCGACTCTCAGCAAGAACGTGTCCAGGAACTAGTCCTTGCATGGCTACGGGGCATGGCTCACGCCAGCTCAGGGCCCGACGCCCTCCGTCAGCGTGTGCGTGAAACGATCCTTGGGCAGGACCGGCCGCTGTATGACGAGTTCGCAATCCAAGCTCTAGCCGCGCTGGGCGAAGATCTCAACGACGCCGCTGCCTCGTGGCTGCGCAAAGTCGCGCGGGAGCGGCCGAGCTCGCTTCATGAGATCCCCGAGTCGCCGGCCTCGGTGCTCGCGTTAGCGTCAATCGACCCGGAGCTTCTCCTCGAACTCAGCGAGGCCTACTACATCGAGCGACCCGACCCTGAAGACAGTGAACTCGGGTGGGCCGGTCTGAGAGGCCGCAGACACCTCGACGACGGGATCCGCGACTTCCAACACGGCAACAAGTTCGGGTTCGGCCCACCCAGCGCCGCCTGGTACTACGGACCGTTCTTCAGACTGCTGAACCTAACGCCGCTGAAGGCCATCGCTTTCATCAACCGCATGCTCAACCAGGCAGCGTTCTATCGCGTCACCGACGAGACCCAGACCCTGACCGCCGACGTGGACTGGAGCAGCTATCCGGGCGCGTCGCTGCACCTGACTGCCAAGAGCGGGCCGCGGCACTACGTCGGCGACTCCCACGTCTGGAGTTGGTACCGCGGCACCACTGTCGGCCCCTACGCGTGCATGAGCGCTCTTCTTGCGCTCGAACGCTTCATCGACTACTTGCACAAGGACGCTGGGATCCCCTTGGACAACATCGTCGACCTCCTGCTGGAGGACTGCCACAATCTCGCGATCCCTGGCCTGCTCCACGGGTTCCTGACCCGCCACCTCGACGAAGTAGGCGACCTCCTCGACCCGTTTCTCGCCGACGTGGACGTCTGGCACCTGGAGATTGGGCGCGTAACAACTGAAGGTGCGTTCACCGTTCGCGACCGCGACGCCGACACGCTGGTTGGCCGAGACAAGCGCCGGCATTCGCCGCACGAGACGGTCGGCTGGATGGTCGTCAACGCGCGCGCGGCAGGCGATCATGGACGTCTCAACCAACTTGAAGCAGTGGGTTCACGGCTACTGGAGTCGGCCCAACGGAACGTCGACGACGAGCAGGCTGCGCCGGAGCCAGACCCCGCCGAAGCGGCTCTAACGAGAGAAGGACCGAAGCAGTACCTAGCGATGATCGGCAGTTGGGCTGCTGAGTTCAGCGCCGAGAACTACGAGGCCTCCGTCGTCGACGGCAGCGTCATTATCCAGTTCGAGCGTCCGGCAGAGCTCGAAGCTGTGCTGGCGCCAGGCAATGCCCAGATCAGCGCGACGCAGGCGTTCATGCGGCTGCAGGTCGCGTACGCGTTGAAGAACGAGACGCCTGAGGCATGGCCGGTCGACTCGATCGCTGCGGACATTGCCGAGGCTCGACAGCTCATGGATGAGAGTTCGTCGGCGATGCTCGACCGGCACGAGAATCCCGTTGTGGCTGTCGCGGCCGCTGGATTGCGCGCGCACGCTTTCGGGCTCGCGACGTTGGAACAGACGGACTTGGAGTGGGCCGTCGACCTCGTGCTCACTGCCGCTGAAGAGCCATGGATAGACGGGTTCAGCAGAGCCTCAAGTCTCTTTTCCATGGGCTCGGACCGCGCCGCGGCCATCGCGGTGCCGCTTCTACTCCTGCCAGTCTTTGACTCGCTGAGCGTGGACGCCGCACGCCTTCACCGAGCCCTGATCTCATTGGCAACGAGCGTTTACGACGAGGTTCGCACCGCCTTCGCGAACGGGACAGCGCCCGTTTGGGAAGCAAACTGCGAGATCAGCGAGGGGACTGCTTGCACGCGACACGAACCACTCTGGGAGGCCATCCAGGCCTGCATTGCGACGGTCCGGCTGGGGCCGTGGGACTACGAAACCCAGCGCCGGCAACACCTGCGTCTCGAAGGTCCCTTCGAAGAGACGTTGCTGGCCGTCCCAAGCGACGAGATTCTGGTGAACCGTCTCCGGATGCCGGTGGTCTGCAACTACGCGGCACTATCGTCCCTATGCACAGCTACTCGCGCTGAACTCCTCGCTGGCCCCCTTTGGGACGCTCACCTGCGAGGTCTCGATCACGCCTGGCGCGAGAACTACGACCACCTGGGCGAACGCCACCATGAACTCATCGCCCGCCTGTTCATCCAGTTGGCGGCGGATGGCGACAGAGAGGCGCTCGACACCCACCTCAGCCTGTTCGCGTCGAACGCACACGCCCTTCATTCGTTCCTGCACAGCTTCGCAACGGTGTTTAGCTACGACGACCAACTGCGCCCCTTGCTGGCTGATTTCTGGCCGCCAGCGATGGCTACGGTTATCGACGAGATCGACGCAGGCGCGAGCCTCATCGACGACTCCACCTCGTGGTACGACTACGCCATTTCGGCACTGCTTCCGGTACCGCAGATCAAGTCCGAAGACCTGGACCCTGATGCAACTCTGACTAGCTGCAGAGACTCGTGGGCACTGCCCGACGCCTTCGAGGGCGTGATCGACCGATGGATGGCAATCGGAAAAGGCGAGCCGAAATGCGCCGAAGCCGTGGCCGGGTTCGCACGGACGGCCACGACCCATTGGCAGGCAACAACCGGACTTCTCTGGCTGGAGACCGTACTTGACGGAAGGTTCAGCACGTTCGCGAACCGCGCCTGGTTCGTGACCAACTGGCTGGGGGAGCTAAGAGCGTCCGGTGCCGTGACTGGCCCCACCATCGCGCGATACCGCCGCATCGTGGACGGCCTCGCCGCGGCCGGCGACTCAGCGTCCGTAGAGCTCCAACAACTAGAGGAGAGCTAGTGGCTGATCCGAGTGCCCGCCCCACCGGTCCTGTCCGAGGATCCTCTGGTCTGATTCATCCAGGCGCGCGTCGTTCTGGGCGGTCCGACGCGGGCAGCCATCGCGGGACTGAGTCGACTCAGCGGCCCCGGGGGGACCGACTGGTCTCAGGGATGTAGCTCCGGCAGGAGCGTGAACACGTCCACGTGTCTGGGTCGTACGACACGGAAGTGCCGATGGTCCAGCGTCGCAATGTCGGCCACACCCAGGCGCTCGGCGAGTGCGATGACCGAGGCGTCGGTGGTTCCGAGAGGGAGGTCGTCTACCGCGCCACCAACTCGGCGATGCGAGCGGCATCCGATCGCGTGAGATCCACGAGCTCGAAACTCCCGTCTGCCACTGACTCGAGGAAGGCGACCTCTGCGAACGTCCCCACCTTGGCCTCGAGCAGGTAACCCACCTCGGCCAAGACGGTCTGCGGCAACAGCAGACGCCTGCCTGCCAGCCGTAGACCGGTGAAGAGCTCGACACAAGCGTGATGGTCGGCGTCCTGGCGATCGGCCGCCGCGAAGATCGGGCCCGTGTCGCAGATGATCACGACCGGCGAGCGCCGAATCCCTCGGCAAGGATCTCCTCAGCCCGACGTGCGTTGTCGGTGCGGCCGTCCGTGGATGCGCCGATGCCGAAGAACCTCGGTGGCCACTCACCCATGGGTTTCGTCGTGGTCAACCGACGCACGTCTTCGAGCACGACCACGACCTGATCGTCGGGCAGGCCCTCGATCAGGTGGATCAGCTCGTCGCGCTCCGCGGTCATACCAATGATGGTAGGTCGATGTGCCGGCAGAAGGCGGTACCTGAGCGGCGGCCCGGAAAAAGCAAGAAGCCCGGACCTTGCGGTCCGGACTGCTGGCGACCCTGACGAGACTCGAACTCGCGACCTCCGCCGTGACAGGGCGGCGCGCTAACCAACTGCGCTACAGGGCCATTCGCTCACGTTGCTCTCGCGTGGTGAAGCGGATGGAACTCTAACCCATCGACCGTCGGGAGTCCCAATCGGGAGCTACCTCGGCCGGCGAGCGCACCCCCAACCGGATTCGAACCGGCGTACCCGCCGTGAAAGGGCGGTGTCCTAGGCCGCTAGACGATGGGGGCCCGCCACGGCGGACAGGTCCTCCGTGGCGGGCGCCAGCATAGTGCCCGGCGGGGCGCGCCCGCTCATCGCGACCGCGGGCGGGGGCCTGGATCGTCCCGATGTCCCCGCCGCTTTCGTACGTCGGCACACCCTCCGGTAAGGTGGGCGACTGCTTGGGCAGGTAGCTCAGTTGGTACGAGCGATCGCCTGAAAAGTGATAGGTCGGCGGTTCGACCCCGCCCCTGCCCACCAGCACCGAGACCCCCGCCGGACACCGGCGGGGGTCTCGTCGTTCAGGCCGAGTGCCCGCCAGCCCGCGCCGCGTCGACGCGGCGTGGCCACCAGAACCGGTCGCCCATCCGGATCGCGACGGCCGGGACGAGGACGGTGCGGACCAGCAGGGTGTCGAGCAGCACGCCGACACAGATCACGATGCCGAGCTGGGCGAGGACCACGAGCGGGAGGACGCCGAGGACCGCGAACACGGCGGCGAGCAGGATGCCGGCGCTGGTGATGACGCCGCCCGTCGAGGCCAGGGCGCGCAACATGCCCTCGCGGGCGCCGTGCCGGCGGGCCTCCTCGGCCGCCCGGGCGACGAGGAAGATGTTGTAGTCGACGCCGAGCGCGACCAGGAACAGGAACGCCTGGAGCGGTACGCCGACGTCGAGCCGGTCGAATCCGAACAGGCCGCTGCTCAGCAGCCATCCGGCACCGAGGGCGGCCAGGTAGGTGGCGACCACGGTGAGCACCAGCACGACCGGCGCGACCACCGAGCGCAGGAGCAGGCCCAGCGCCAGCAGGACCACGACCAGGATGAGCGGCAGCAGCAGCGCGCGGTCGTCACCGGTGGCGGCGTCCGTGTCGACGTCCTCGGCGTCGGTGCCACCCACCAGCGTGTCCGGGAGGTCCGCCAGGGCGGCGCGGAGCGAGGCGACGTCGGCCCGCGCCTCCGGCGTACCGGGCGCGTGGGCCAGTACGACGTCGACCCGGGTCCGACCGTCGTGCTCCCCGACCGGTCGCACCGCGTCGACGCCGTCGGCCGCCTCCGCCGCCCGGACGACGGCGGCGACGTCGTCGCGGGTGAGCACGACGGCAGGGTCGGCGCTCCCTGCCGGGAACGACTCCGCCAGCCGCTGGGCGGCGACGATCGACTCGGGCGTGTCGATGAACTGGTCCGCCTCCGAGAGCCCGCTCCGGATGCCGAGGATGCCGCTCGCCATCACGGCCAGCACCACCAGTCCCGCGGACGCGGAGAGGACCGGCCGGCGCGCCACGGCGTCGCCGACACGACGCCAGAAGGAACGGCCCTCCGAGAGCGCCGGCTCCCCCACCTCGGGGCGGCGCGGCCAGAAGATCCCCCGTGGGAAGACGACGAGGGCCAGGGGCAGGACGACCAGCACGGCGAACGCCGCCACGAGGACGCCGATGGCGCAGGCGAGACCCAGGCCGCGGGTGGTCGGGAAGGCGGAGAGCAGCAGCGTCAGCAGCGCGACGACGACCGTGGCCGCGCTGGCGAGCACGGCCTCGCTCGTGCGCCACCACGCCCGGGCCATCGCCTCGGGGCGGCTCGGCGTACGACGGAGCTCGTCGCGGTAGCGGGAGATCAGCAGCAGCGCGTAGTCGGTGCCCGCCCCGAAGACCAGCACCGAGAGGATGCCCGTCGTCGACTGGTCGAAGGCGACCTCGAGCGCGCTGAGGACGTGGGTGGCCGCCACCGCCGCGAGCCGGTCGGTGAGACCGACGACGAGCAGCGGCACCAGCCACAGGACGGGCGATCGGTAGGTGATGATCAGGAGCACCGCCACGACCGAGGCGGTCACCGCGAGGAGCGTCAGGTCGGCGCCCTCGAAGACCCGGGCGAGGTCGCCCTGGATCGCGGCCGGACCGGTGACCTCGGCCCGCACACCGTCCGGCAGGCCCTCCCGTACGCCGGCCCGCAGCTCCTCGACGTCGTCGGCGAGCTTCGCCGCGTCCGTGCTCGGCATCGGCAGCACACCGACCAGCGCGGTGCCGTCCTCCGCCGCCTGCAGCGGCACTGTCGCAGCCCCACCCGCGGCTCGGGAGAAGACCTGCTCGACCGCCGTCCGGTCGGCCGGGGTGAGGGCCTGCTCGGCCGCGAACAGCACGACCGCCACCTGGCCGTCGCCGGACGGGAAGTCCTCGAGGAGGCGGACCACCTCGGTCGAGTCGTAGCCGTCCGGCAGCTTGTCGGTCGCCGCGCGGTCGACCGGCGCCGTGCCGAACACGCCGATGAGGGCGCCTCCGACGAGCAGGTAGAGCACCGGCAGGATCCAGGCCGACCGCGGGCGGAGCAGGCGCGCGACCACCGCGGACGATTCCATGACGGAAAGATAGGGCCCACGGCCCCCGACACCATGGCCGGACACGTGGACGGCGTCGCTCCTCTCCTCACGGACGTTGCCGCCGGGCAGGTCGTTGAGCTGGCCGAGCCGTTCGCGCACGCCGACCGAACCAGGCCCGGAGCGGTCCGGCGAGACGGGTGGGCGACCTCGGCCGGCGCGCGTCTTCGCCTGCTGTCCCCACGGGGGATCGGCGGGGGCCACCTTCCGGACGCCTGCCGCTCACGCCGGTGCGATCAGGTGCTGACCGGCCGGTGAAGTGCGCCCGCATCCGGCCCGACGAGACCAGGGGCGCTCGGATCTGAGGGCAGATGTCATTCTTCTCCCGACGTGGCGGCAGCCTCGTCGCCGCCTGTGTGGGACTCGCCGTGGGCGCCGGGGTCATGCTCGTCCCGTCGCCCGCCGGAGCCTCGGACCGGATCGTCGTCGAGGGCATGAACCTCGACGCGGACGGCACGGCGGTCATCAACGGCCTGGCGCGCACCGAGGTCGCGCCCGGCCTGGTGCATGTGCAGTACGAGAGGCTCGACCCCAACGGCTGGCAGCAGGTCAACATCCTCAAGGCCGACCTCGGCGACGAGACCGTCAAGATGACGTACCTCACGCCGGAGACCGTCGCGGGCCCTGGCGGCACGGTGACCGAGATGGTCGATGCCGCCGACGCCATCGCCGGCGTCAACCTGGACCGCTTCGACATCAACAACTCCTGGGCCGCGGCCGGTTGGGGCGTCAGGGACGGCGAGATCATCAAGTCGGGCAACCCCGACGCCGCCGCCTCCGTCGGCATGACCTCCGACGGTCTCGGCGCACTGGTCGACCTGGTGTTGGAGGGCGCGGCGACCTTCGCGGACGACAGCTCGGTCTCGATCACCGGCATCAACGCCTACGCGATGCCCGCGGGCGGTGTCGCGCTCTACAACGCGCAGTGGGGCACCTACTCCCGCGCCCGCGCGCTGCCCGACGCCACCGCCGGGGTGGAGGTCTGGGTCGGCCCCGACAACAAGGTGCAGCAGGTCGCCCAGACCGTCGGCGAGGGCGAGATCCCGGCCGGGACGCAGATCCTCGTCGCCGAGGACGGCAGCGCCGCCGGCATCCGGCTGGCGGCGCTCCAAACCGGAGACCAGGTCGAGGTCAGCTACCGGATCCAGGATCCCGGCGTCGAGATCGAGGAGGCCGGAGGAGCCTGGCACCGGCTGGTCACCGGCGGCCAGAAGGGGTCCTGGGGTGGCGACGGGTACTTCACCGACAAGAACCCCCGCACCATGGTCGGGTTCAGCCAAGACCGCCGCACGGCGTACTTCGTGGTCGTCGACGGCCGGACCGCCGTCGCCAGCGGCATGAACTTCGACCAGCAGGCCGAGCTGATGCTCGACCTCGGCGCGTACGACGCCATCAACGCCGACGGCGGCGGGTCGAGCCAGATGAACGTCCGGCTCGCCGGCGACGAGGACACCACCGTGATGAACACACCGTCGGACGGCTATGAGCGCTACGACGGCGACGGCATGGGGCTGGTCCTGGCCCGGCCGGGCTCGGGCTCGCTGGTGGCCTTCGATGTCGAGACCGCCTCCCAGGACGAGGGCGCCGACCGGGTCTTCCCCGGTCTGCACCGCGCGCTGAGCGCGCTCGGCGTGGACGAGACCCTCTCCTCGGCCCCCGGCCGGCCCGACCGATGGCGCAGCAGCGACGGCCAGGTCGCAACCGTCGCCGATGGCATCGTCACCGGGCGCGCCGCCGGCACCGCGACGGTCCGGGCCAGCAACAGCGCCGCGGTCGGCGGCATCGACCTGCAGGTGCTCGGCGAGCTCCACCGCGTCGAGCTCGACCAGACGGTGCTGAACCTCGAGAAGCAGGGCTCGGCCCAGACCCTCGCGCTGACCGGCATCGACGTGCAGGGCTTCCGCGCCCCGATCGAGCCGGCCGACGTCGAGGTCGTCAACCCGGCGCCGGACCTCTTCTCGGTCGCGCCCACGGCCGACGGCCGCTTCACCATCACCGCCACCGGGACCGAGGGGTCGGCCACGCTGCGGTTCCGGGTGGGCGGCCACGAGGCGCAGGTCGCCGTCGCCGTCCCGCTGGAGCTGAAGCTCATCGACGACTTCTCCGACGTCTCCGGCTGGACCACCGCGCACGACCGGGCCCCGGTGGGCGGCATCGAGCCCGGCGAGGGCTTCGAGGGGTCGGCCAGCATCCGGCTCAACTACGACTTCACCGGCTCCACCGCCACCCGCGGCCGGTACGCCGTCGCCCCGGGTACCGGCATCGACATCCCGGGGCGCCCCCAGAAGCTGTCGGTGTGGATCAAGGGCGACGGCAAGGGATCGTTGCTGCGGCTGCAGGTCATGCAGGCCAACGGGGTGCGCAACTGGATCGACGGTCCCGACGGCCAGCAGTCGCTGCACGCCACCTGGACCGGCTGGGAGCGGGTCGACTTCCTCGTGCCCGAGACGTTCTCCTTCCCGCTCAAGCTGGAGCGGATCCGTGCCCTGGAGACCGTCGCGGCCAAGCAGTACACGGGATCGTTGGAGTTCTCCCAGATCTACGCCTACCTGCCGCCGGAGGGCGTCGAGGCGCCGGTCGCGGAGCGGGCGCAGGACCCGGTCGTGGCGGAGGCCGGCGAGACCGACGACAGCGACCTGCGGGTCGCGGTGATGTCGGACGCGCAGTTCGTGGCGCGGGATCCCGAGAGCGGGGCGGTGACGGGCGCCCGGCAGGCGCTGCGCGAGATCGTGGCCGCCGAGCCCGACGTGCTGGTGATCAACGGCGACTTCGTCGACGAGGCCAGCGAGGCCGACTTCGACCTCGCCCGCTCGATCCTCGACGAGGAGCTCGCCGGCATCGACTTCCCGTGGTACTACGTGCCCGGCAACCACGAGATCATGGGCGGTGACATCGCCAACTTCAAGACCGAGTTCGGTGACACGACCCAGGTGTTCGACCTCGGCCACACCCGATTCATCACGCTGAACTCGGCCACCGGGAAGCTCGCCAGCGACTTCGCCCAGGTCAAGATGCTGCGCGAGCAGCTCGACGCCGCGGCCGAGGACCCGTCCATCACCGGCGTGCTGCTGTTCACCCACATGCCGACCAACGACCCGCTCCCGACCGACGGCAGCCAGTTGGCCGACCGCAACGAGGCGGCCTTCATCGACGACTGGCTGCAGGAGTTCCGGGCGGACTCGGGCAAGTCGGTGGCCTACGTCGCCGGCCACGTCGGCGTCTTCCACGCCGAGCAGGTCGACGGTGTGCCCTACGTCGTCAACGGCAACTCCGGCAAGAGCCCGGCCTCGGTGCCCGAGGACGGCGGCTTCACCGGTTGGACCATGCTCGGCGTCGACCCCGCCGAGGGCCGCTGGCAGCTCTCCGACGGCGGCACCGACTGGCTCAAGGCCGAGGTCGAGACCAGGGTCGACGAGCTGGTCGTCGCGGAGCCGGGCGGCGTCCTGCCGGTCGGGACGATCCACGACCTGGCGCCGCGCGTCTCCCAGGACGACGGCGCCCGGACCTTCGACGTCGCCTGGCCGACCAGCTACGCCTGGAAGGGCGACACCGGCGTGTACGTCGGCCCGGCCGCCGACGCACCCGAGACTGCCGTGGTCGCCATCGACCCGTCCACGCACCAGCTGACCGCGCTGCGGTCGGGCTCGGCCTCCGCGACCCTCACCGTCAACGACGCCGAGACGCCGGTCCAGGTCACCGTCACGGGCGGTGACCTGACGCTGCGGGGTACGCCGATGTTCGGCGAGACCCTCACCGCGGACCTCGGCGAGTGGGCCGATGGCGCCGAGGTCACCTACCGGTGGCTGCGCGACGGCGCCGTGATCGAGGGAGCCACCGGCCCCGGTCACGCCGCCGGCATCGACGACCTGGGCACCGTGCTGACCGTGGTGGCCACGGTGAGCGCGCCTGACCGGGCCCCGATCGAGGTCAGGGCCGCCGCGGCCGAGCCGGTCGCGCTGGCCCGCCTCAGCGCGCCCCGGGCGAGCGTGCGCGGCATCGCCGAGGTCGGCGCCACCGTGCTGGCCGACACCGGGTCGTGGCCGGAGGGCACCACCCTCACCTTCCAGTGGCTGCGCGACGGCGCACCGATCCCCGGTGCGCTCTCCAGCGCCTACACGGCCGTCCGGGCCGACCTCGGCCACCGGCTCGCGGTGCGGGTCAGCGGCTACCTGGCCGGGCATGAGCCGGCGAGCGCCACCAGCGCGGCGACCACCGCGGTCGCGGAGTCGAGCGGCGGGCCGGGTCCCGACCCGGTCCCCGAGACCGTGCGGCTCGGGTCCGTCCTGGTGGAGGGCTCCGCCCGGGTCGGGCAGCCGCTCCGAGCGACGGCTCGCGCCTGGGATCCGTCCACCGAGCTGGCCTATCAGTGGCTGCGGGACGGCGCCCCGATCTCCGGTGCGACGGGCAGCTCCTACACGCCGGTCGCGAGCGACCTGGGCAGCAGGCTCGGCGTACGGGTGCTGGCGGCCGAGGCCGGCAAGATCGCCGTCACCGCCCAGGGGACGGCCGACGCCGCGGTCGCGCCCGGGAAGGCCGAGCTCGGCCAGGTCACGCTGGTGGGCAAGGCCGTCGCGGGCAAGCGGCTGCGGGTGAGGGTGAACGTGCTGCCACAGGGCGCCCAGCTCAGCTACGTGTGGCGGATCGGCCGCAAGAGCGTCACGACCGACGTGCCCCGGCTCGCCCTCAAGCCGAAGCAGGCGGGCAAGCGGGTCCGGGTGACCGTGACGGCGACCGCCGCCGGATACGAACCGGCGACCGCGACGAGCAAGGCGCGGCGGATCACACGGCGCTGACCGGGCGGACCGGACCTCGGGCGCGGGTCCGGCGGGGTGAGTGCCCCGCCGGTCCGCGCCCGCGGGCCGCTCGCCCCGGTCCGGCCCGGTCTGCGTTCAGGCGGGCCACCAGGCCGGGCGCCGGAAGCGTGCCTCCGTGTACGGCGCGGGGTGCACGATCCGCTGCCGGTTGTCCTGGATCTGGAACACGAGGTGGGCCATGCCGATCGAGGGGTCCGGGGTCGCCAACGGGTAGGCGAGGGCGGACTGGCCGGCGTTGGCGAAGCTGTAGGCACCGTTGACCCCGCGGTGGACCCCCTGGCGCAGCGACTCGATCACCGACGTGAAGTCGCGCGGTGAGTCCGCCCGGGACCAGGCGGAGGCGAGGATCCGCACCCGGTCGTACGCGATGCCCGCATGGGAGCGGCCGGGGCTCACCGCCCAGGCGTCACGGTAGCGCTGGGAGAAGGCCCGGGCGACGTCGTCGGAGTAGGTGCCGGTCGTCGTGGCCCAGAGAAGTCCCTCGGCCGCGGGGCCGAGGTCGATTCGGAACCGCGGGATCGAGGGCGCGTAGAGCGCATAGAGGACCGTCGGTGCCGGGTCCGCCTGGAAGGCGCGCACGAACTGTGCCGCCTCGTCCTCGAAGTAGGTGCCGATCAGGACCGCGGCAGGGGCGAACTGCGCGACGCGGCGGCCGTGCTCGCGCCACGCCTCGTCCCCGACGACGTCGTCGGCGAGGTAGTCGATGCGCCAGCCGTCGCGCTCGGCCCGGGCGACGGCGTCCTCCAGGCCCAGGTCGCCGAGCTTCCACCGCCCGCGGACGACGGCGAGCGAGCGGGAGTGGGGCGAGAGCTGCCCGGACTCGCGCAGGAAGCTCATCGCATTGACGAATCCGGGGCCGTAGTTGGTGTCGCTCGGGCAGATCTGGAAGACGTTGCCGTAGCGGCTCGGGTTGTCCTCGACCACCCGCACCATCGCGTCCAGGGTCGCGGCGTGGAGATAAGGCGCCTGGTGCTCGGCGGCGATCTCGTGAGCCACCCGCTGGTCGTCGAGGTAGCCCGAGACCATCGCGTCGACGTCGAGACCGGCCAGCTCGTCGAAGGCGCGCGCGACGGAGACCGAGCTCCGGATGTCCAGGTCGACGTTGACGAGCTTGACCGGGCGGCCGCTGATGCCGCCGCGGGCGTTGATCTCGTCGATGGCGAGCTGGCTGGCGCGCACCATCTCGAGGCCGTCCTCGGCGATCTGGCCCGTGGTCGGGAAGGCGCTGCCGAGCAGTATCGGTCGTCGTACCGAACGGCGACCGCTGCGTGGCGGCGGCGGGCGACGCCCGAGCGGCAGTGGCGCCGGCTCCTGGTCGGGCGTGCTGAGCCTGCCGATGAGAAGCCGCTCGAAGCCCTCCGGGCCGCCCGGGACGGGCAGCACCAGCAGGCTCTCCTCGACCGCGACCGCCGCGGCACCGGCTCGCGTCGCGACCTCGAGCTTGGCCAGCACCCGCTCGACGTGCGTGGAGACGGTGCGGACGCTCGTCCAGAGCCGGGTCGCGATCTGGGCGTTGCTGAGGCCGCCCACCAGCAACGTGAGGACGTCGAGCTCGCGCTGGGTGACGCCGTGCGGGAGCTCTGCCTCGTCGACCCAGGAGAGTGAGGTGCGGGACTCGTGGCCCGGTGAGCGGACGGTGGCGAAGACGATCCTGTTGTCGCCGTCGCGCCAGTAGAACGACAGCTCGTGGTGGCCCGCGAGCCGACCGGCCCGCCGCGCGATATCGAGCAGGCCCTCGAGGCGGCCGGCCGCCTCGGCGCCGACCCCACGCATCGTGGAGAGCTCTCCCCCGGGGGCGAGGACGATCTCGTGCGCGGTCGCGACAGTGGTCTCGTCCTTGGGCACGGCCCCTCCTTTCCCCCTCCGAGCAGAACCCGAGCCCCTCCCCCGAGGATAGACGGCGCCGCCCGGGGTCGGCCGCGCTCGTCGATCGTCGCTCAGGAGCGCCGGTTGCGCGACCAGGAGTCGAGTGCCACGGCGAGCAGCACGATGGTCCCCTTCGCGATCAGCTGCCAGTTCTGCGACAGGTTGAGGCTGTAGAAGAGGTTCGTCAGCGTCGCGAAGATGAGCAGGCCGACCGCGCTGCGCCAGACCGCGCCCTCGCCGCCGCGCAGCGACGTGCCGCCGACGATGACGATGGCGATCGCGTCGAGGGCGATGTTGGCACCCACGTCGGCCTGGCCGACGCCGAGCCGCGAGGCGTCGATGGTGCCCGCGAACGCGGCGAGCACACCGGTCAGGACGTAGACGCTGGCGGTGAGGTCCTTGACCCGCAGGCCGGACAGCCAGCCCGCCTCGTGGTTGCCGCCGACGGCGTAGATGTTGCGGCCGTAGCGGGTCATCGCCAGCGCGATGCCACCGATCACGAACGTGACCACGAGGACCAGGATCGGCGTGGGCACACCCGCGACACTCGAGCGGGCGAGGATCTTGAAGTCGGCGTCGGAGACGATGAACGGCGCCGAGCTGGAGTAGAGGTAGGCGACTCCCGAGATCACCGACGCGCTGCCGAGGGTCGCGACGAACGGGTTGATGCCCACCCGGGCGACGAGGATCCCGTTGGCGACACCGCACACGAGCCCCGCCAGGACCGCCGCGACGATCCCCGCGACCGGCGATCCGGTCGAGATCGCCACGCCGGCCGAGACCGTGGCCCCCAGCGCGTACGTCGCACCGACCGAGAGGTCGAAGCCTCCCGAGATGATCACGAACGTCATGCCCAGCGCCACGATGCCGACCGCCGTGTTCTGCAGCAGGAGGTCGCGCAGGTTGGCGGGGGCGAGGAAGCCCGGGTAGAGGATGCTGGCGAGCACCACCAGGCCGATGAGCACAGCGATCATCGCGAAGCGCGAGGCCAGCGGCGCGAGCGAGGCGCGCTCGGGCGCCGGCACGGCGGCCACCGCGCCGGCGGGCGAGAGTTCAGTGGACGGGTTCATGGGTCTCTCCTGTGCTGAAGCCGTGACGCACGACGGCGTCGACGTTGAATTCGGGGTCGTCGCTGGGGATCTCGCGGACCACGGAGCCGTGGGCGAAGACGAGCAGCCGGTTGGCGATCGCGAGCACCTCCTCCAGCTCCGAGGAGGTGACGACGACGGCGGCGCCCTCGGCGGCCAGGCGCACGAGCGAGGTGAGCACCTCGGCCTTCGCGCCGATGTCGATGCCGCGGGTCGGCTCGTCGATGAGGAACACGTCGGGCTCGTGCCCGGCCCACTTGGCCAGCAGCACCTTCTGCTGGTTTCCGCCCGACAGGTTGCGCACCGGCTCCCCGATCCGCGAGCGCTTGAAGGCGAAGAAGTCGGCCGTCTCGCCCGCCTCCACCCGCTCCGTCCGGCGGTCGAGGAAGATCCGGCGGCCACCGCGGCCGAGCCAGTAGTTGCTGGTGCCGTCCATGCCGAGCACCAGCGCCTGCTTGCGCGACTCGGGCACCATCACCACCCCCCGGCCGACGGCCTGACGGACCGAGCGCGGCCACGGGACCGGCTCCCCCAGCAGGCGCAGCTCGCCCGACGAGGCCGGCTCGGCACCGGCGAGCGAGCGGAGGAAGGTCGTGCGGCCGGAGCCGACCAGGCCCCACAGACCGACGATCTCGCCGGCCCGCACGGTGACGTCGATGTCGTGCAGCACTCCGGGCAGTCGTACGCCGCGCGCAGCCAGCACCTCCGCGCCGAACGGGTGCGTGCCGCGCTCGGCCAGCCTGTCGACCGTGCGGCCGACCATGTGCTCGATCAGCGTCGGCTTGGTCCACTCCCCCCGGGGAGCGCTGCGCACCACGTGTCCGTCACGGAGCACGGTGATGGTGTCGCTGAGATCCAGCACCTCGTCGAGGTTGTGGCTGACGAAGACGATCGTCGTGCCGCGTGCCGTCAGCCGGCGCAGGATCCGGTAGAGCGTGTCCCGCTCGTGCTCGGCCAGCGCGGCGGTCGGCTCGTCGAGCACCAGCACCCGGCCGTTGCTCTCGATGCCGCGCATGATCTCGAGCATCTGTTGCTGCGAGACCGACAGGTCGCGCGCCAGCGCCGTCGGCGGTACGTCGATCTCCAGCTCCGCGCAGAGCTCGAGGTAGCGCCGACGCATGGCACGGCCGTCCAGGAGGCCGTGCCGGGTGCGGACCTGGCCGAGGAAGACGTTGGCCTCGGCGGTCAGGCCCGGCACCATCGTCAGCTCCTGGTAGACCGCCACCAGGCCGCGCTCCCTGCTCTCGCGGGGGTTGCCGCCGTGCATCCGGTGCCCGAACACCTCGACGGTCCCGCCGTCGGCGCCCAGCCGACCGCTGACCATGCCGAGCAGGGTGGACTTGCCCGCGCCGTTCTCGCCGACCAGCGCGTGCACCTCCCCGGCCCGGACCACGAGGTCCGCACCGGCGACGGCGACCGCTCCCCCGAAGACCTTGCGGGCCCCACGGCAGGCGATGGCGGGCGTGTTGGTGTCGCTCATGACAGTCTCCGGGACCCTGCTCAGTACTCGGCCGTGAACTGCGCGACGTTCTCCTTGGTGGCGAACGGCGTGCCGGGCAGGCTGTCGGACTCGGCGAGGTTGATGAACACGGGAACGTCCTCGCCCTCGACGTAGCGGGCGACGGCCTCGATGGCCTCGCGGGTCTCGACGCGCGGCAGCATCATCACCGAGCTGGTCAGCGCGCCGGACGCGACGTTCTGCAGTGCCCACTCGTCGCCGCCGAAGTCGTAGATCTCGACGTCCTTGCCGCCGACCGCCTCGACGACGCCGCGGGTCATGCCCGAGAAGTTCGACATGATGATGTCGACGTCGGGGTTGGCCTGAACGATCGTCTGCGCCGCGTCGAACGCCTTCGGCGTCGTGTAGTCGGTGGTCTGCCGGGCGACGACCTCGAAGCCGTCGACCTTCGCGAACGCCTTGGCCGCCTCGAAGAAGCAGAGCGTGTTGGCGTTGAGGTCCGGTCCCGAGACCAGCGCGATCTTCGCCCCGTCGGGGTGGGAGTCGATGACGTCCTGCACCCAGTCCTCGTAGACGTCGAGGGTCTGCCCGCCGACATAGGTGATCGTGCCGGGCTGGTGCGTCTCCTCGCCGAGGTTCGTGCCGCGGCCGCAGATCGGCAGGTTGAAGACGGAGACCAGAACGTCCTTCTCCGGCGCCTGCTGGGTGAGGATGTCGCACACCAGATTGCCGTCATTGGGCTCCACGACGAACGCGTTGTACTTGCCGCTCGTCAGGGCCTGTTGCATCTGGTCGAACTGGACCTGCGCGTCGAAGGCGCCGTCGAAGACGTCGAGGTCGGCGCCGAGCTCACCGGCGGTCTTCTTCGCCTCGTCGATCGCGGCCTGCAGGTAGGAGTTGCTCGTTCCGGCCGAGAAGTAGGCGATCTTGAGGTCGGCCGGGTCGGAGACCGGCGGGTCGATGATCTCGGTCGACGCCGAGGCGGTGTCCGAGACACCGGACGAGCAGCCGGCCATCGCGAGGCAGGCGGCGACGCCGGCGACGGCGACGGAGAGGAGGGGACGGTGCTTCATGTGGCTTCCTTCGAACGTGGGGTCGAGTGACGGGCGCGACGCTGCGACCGGTGGGCCCGAGACGGAGCTGCGGACCGGGTCAGTCCTCGGTCCAGGTGTCGTAGATGTCGCTCAGCGACGCGAACCACACGCCCTCGTGGGACGCCATGTGGTCGAGCAGCCGTTCGAGGCCCAGCAGGTGGTGGGCGCGGGCCGCGGTCTGCGGGTGCAGCGTGATCGCCAGGACCGGCGCGCTCTCCCGCTCGTAGGCGAAGTCGAAGTGGTCCTGGAAGCGCTGGAACATCACCTCGCTGGAGCCGAGGCCCGGGTTCACCCCGGGGATGTACTCGCCGACCGGGAAGTCGTCGAGGTACCAGGAGACGGGGAACTCCAGCAGCGGACTCGGCGGACCGAAGACCGACCCCTCCTCCCAGCGGACGTCGACCGGTCGCGGGTGGTACGGCTGGAAGTCGTGGCCCATGAGCGAGGAGTCCCACTCGAAGCCGGTCTTCTCCAGCAGCTCCAGGGTGTGCTCGGTGAAGTCCCAGGCCGGCGAGCGGTAGCCGCGCGGCGCCTTGCCGACGTGCTTGAGGTGACCCTCGATGGTCTGCTCCATCAGCCGGATCTCGGTGTCCTGGTCGAGGCTCGGCACCGACTCGTGGTAGCAGCCGTGGGCCGCGATCTCCTGGCCCGCCTCGACGATCCTCGCGAACGCCTCGGGGAAGGTCTCCATCGTGTGCACCGGCGTGCACCAGGTGCCCTGGATGTCGTAGCGGTCGAACAGGTCGAGCAGCCGCGGTACGCCGACGGTCGCGCAGTACTCGCCGCGCGAGAGGTAGCTGGGGCTGGTCTTGCCGAAGGTGCCCATCCACACGGCGTGGGCGTCGAAGTCCGCGCCGATGTTGACGGCGATCTTCTTGCCCTCGGGGAGGTTGAGAGGCATGAGGTGCTCCTAGGTGGTCCGGTCGGTCGGGAGGATCAGAGGGTGATGTGGGCGTACTTCTCGTAGAGGTCGCGACGGCGCCCCCGGTCCCGGTGGGTGGTGGCCGCTCCTGTCCTGCGGTTCTCCGCCAGCAGGTCGAGGTCGAGCACCTGGGTGATCGCGTCCTGCTCGTTGGTGCGGGCCTCGACCAGGACGCCGTCGGCGGGGAAGACCAGGTCGCACGGCGACAGCACCGAGGCCCGCGCCCAACCGGGCGCCAGCGGCGCCGCCAGGTGCGAGACGGTGGGGCAGTGCACGACGTACACCTGGTTCTCGATCGCCCGGGCCGCGGCGCAGTGCCGCACCCGCCAGAAGCCCGCCTCCGTGAAGGTGTACGACGGCACGAGGAGCACCTCGGCGCCCATCGCGGTCAGCGTCGTGCAGACCTCCGGGATCTCGGCCTCGTAGCAGATCGCGATGCCGACGGTGACGCCGTCGATCTCGTGCACGGCCAGCTCGTCGCCCTCGCCGGTGCCCCAGTCGGCCTCGGCCGGGAAGATGTGGGTCTTCGCATGACGGTGCACCTCGCCGCCGGGACCGAACAGGAAGGCGACGTTCTCGTGGCCGCCGCCGGGCGTCGCCACCAGATGGGTGCCCGCGAGGATCCACTGGTCGCGGCGCGCGGCCTCCTCGGTGAAGAGCGCGACATAGGCGTCGGTGTGCTCCGCGATCCGCGTCAGCTGGGCGATCGGGTGCTCGCGCCAGCCGGGATCGGTGGTGAACAGCGACTCGGTGACCAGCTCGGGCAGCACGACCACGCGTGCGTCGGGGGTGCGGTCGAGCAGGGTGCGGACCTGAGCGGCCCAGGCATCGAAGGAGTCGACCTCGCGCAGCTCGAACTGCGCGGCGGCGACGGCCAGGGTGCGGCTCATGGGAACGTCCTCTCTCACTGGGCGAGCAGGCCGCCGTCGATGACCAGCTCGCTGCCGGTCACGTAGCGGGACTCGTCGCTGGCCAGGTAGACGCAGCCCCACGCGATGTCGCGCGGCTCGGCGCCGTAGCCGAGCGGCGTCAGCGCGATCACCTCCGCGTTCTTCTCCGCGGGCTGCGCGTCGGTGAGCGGTGTGGTGACCCACCCGGGGATCACCGTGTTCACGCGGACGCCGCGGCAGGCATAGGTCACCGCGCCGTTGCGGGTCAGGCCGCGCACGCCGCCCTTCGCCGCCTGGTAGGCGGCGACGCCCTCCGAGCCGACCACCCCCCACGCCGAGGAGAGGTTGATGATCGAGCCCGAGCCCTGGGCGAGCATCGGGCCGAGTGCGGCGCGCATACCGAGGAAGACGCCGGTCTGGTCGACACCGATCACGCGCGCCCAGTCCTCGGGCGTGACGGCGTCGATCGCGGCGTAGTCGATGACGCCGGCATTGTTGACGAGCACATCGAGCCGGCCGTGGCGAGCGACCACCTCGGCGACGACGCGGGACCATGCGTCCTCGTCGGTGACGTCGAGCTCGGCGTACTCCAGGCCGGGAGCGTCGACCTCCTGCTCGGGCTTGTCCAGGTCCGCGACGACGACGGTCGCGCCCTCCTCGGCGAACAGCCGCGCGGTCGCCAGGCCGATGCCGACGGCACCGCCGGTCACCACGGCCACCTTGTCCTTGAGCCGGTCCATGTCGCTTCCTTCCGATCGGTGTCTGTGTGCTTGCGGGCGTCAGCGGGCCAGGTAGCCGCCGTCGACCGGCAGGTCGACCCCGGTGATGAACCGCGCGCGGTCGGACACGAGGAAGCACACGGCCTCGGCGACGTCCTGCGGCTCACCACCGGCGCCCATCGGCGTCGCGTCGAGGAAGGCCTCGTTGAGGTCGTCGGTCTGCCCGAGGGTCAGCGGGGTGCGGATCCAGCCCGGCAGCACGGCGTTCGCGCGGATCCCCTCACGGGCATAGGTGACCGCGGCGTTCTTGGTCATCGTCAGCACGGCGTGCTTCGACGAGTGGTACGCCGCGACGCCCCGCACCGAGGTGGCGCCGCAGATCGAGGAGATGTTCACGATCGCGCCGGAGCGCTGCTTCCGCATGGGGCCGAGCGCGGTCTGCATGCCCAGCAGCACGCCGGTCTGGTTGATCGCGACGATCCGCTCCCACTCGGCGAGCGGCAGCTCGTGGAGCTGGTCGTAGCCCGAGACGCCGGCGTTGTTGACGAGGATGTCGAGCCGGCCGTGCTCCGCGACGGCCTCCCCCACGACCTCGGCCCAGCGCGCGGCCGAGGTGACGTCGTGCGAGCGGGTCGCGATGTGCTCCCCGAGGTCCGACTGGTCGCGCACATCGGTCGCCACGACCCGGGCTCCGGCCTCGGCCAGCCGCGTCGCGACGGCGTACCCGATGCCCTGGGCGGCGCCGGTCACGAGCGCCACGCGTCCCGTCAGGTTGTCCATGCGTCCTGCTTCCTCGTCGTGCGGTCCGGGTCACACCCGGTGGTGACGAGGACCGTAGGAAGGCGGCGCGGGCCGGCGCGTCCGTCGTTTGACGTATCTGCGCGCCGGTGAGCGTGAGCGAGACCGGATCTTCACGAACGAGGTGGTCAGCCGTAACGGACGAGGCGCGAGGCCGTCCGCGGGATACGTCGATCGACCGACGCCGCCGCACAGCGCGCGGGCCTACGCTGGCCAGTCAGCGCACGACCGCCGCGCACGACGAAGGGAGCCCGCATGAGGTACACGCACCGGGCCCGGGGCCGGACCTACGCGTTCTCCTCGCTGGTGGAGGTGCTCGGCAGGGCCTCGCCCCTGCGGTCCGGCGACGTCCTCGCCGGCAGTGCTGCCGAGTCGGGCGCCGAGCGGGCCGCCGCGCAGTGGGTGCTGGCCGACGTTCCCCTCACGACCTTCCTCGAGGAGCCGGTCGTGCCCTATGAGGACGACGAGGTCACCCGGCTGATCCTCGACGGCCACGACGCCCTGGCCTTCGCGCCGCTGCGACATCTCACCGTCGGCGGCCTGCGGGAGTGGCTGCTCGCGACCGCCGCCGGACCGGGTGCCGCCGCCGCGCTGGCCGCCGCCGCGCCCGGCCTGACCCCGGAGATGGGCGCGGCGGTCAGCAAGCTGATGCGCAACCAGGAGCTGATCGCCGTGGGCGCGGCGACGGAGGTGGTGACCGGCTTCCGGTCCACGATCGGCCTCGCGGGGCGACTGGCGACCCGGTTGCAGCCCAACCACCCGACCGACGACCCGGCCGGCGTGGCGGCCGCCGTGCTCGACGGGCTGCTGCTCGGCTGCGGCGACGCGGTGATCGGCATCAACCCCGCCTCCGACAACCCCGAGACCGTGGCGCGCCTGCTCCGGCTGCTCGACGAGGTGCGCCGGCGCTACGAGATCCCGACCCAGTCCTGCGTGCTGACGCACGTCACGACCACCATCGACCTGATCGCCGCCGGGGAGCCGGTCGACCTGGTCTTCCAGTCGATCGCGGGCACCCAGGCCGCCAATGCCGGCTTCGGGGTCGACCTCGCCGTCCTGGCCGAGGGCCGCGACGCCGCCCTGTCCCTCGGCCGTGGTGAGGTCGGCGAGCAGGTGATGTACTTCGAGACCGGCCAGGGCTCCGCCCTCTCCGCGGGCGCGCATCATGGCACGGGCGGCCTCCCCGTCGACCAGCAGACCCTCGAGGCCAGGGCGTACGCCGTCGCGCGGGCCTTCGACCCGTTCCTGGTCAACACGGTGGTCGGCTTCATCGGCCCGGAGTACCTCTACGACGGCAAGCAGATCATCCGCGCGGGGCTGGAGGACCACTTCTGCGGCAAGCTGCTCGGCGTCCCGATGGGGGTTGACGTCTGCTACACGAACCACGCCGAGGCCGACTCCGACGACACCGACACCCTGCTGACCCTGCTGACCGCGGCCGGGTGCTCGTTCATCATCGCCGTCCCCGGGTCCGACGACGTGATGCTCGGCTACCAGTCGACGAGCTTCCACGACGCGCTCTACGCCCGCCGGATCTCCGGCAAGCGGCC
The DNA here is from genome assembly GCF_024614185.1 of Nocardioides carbamazepini. Lineage (GTDB taxonomy): Bacteria > Actinomycetota > Actinomycetes > Propionibacteriales > Nocardioidaceae > Nocardioides > Nocardioides carbamazepini. Next base: position 99,140 of record NZ_JAHTLF010000025.1, on the reverse strand, counting down.
GGCCCCGGAGTTCGAGGCCTGGCTCGACCGGGTCGGCCTGCTTGCCGACGACGGTGGCATCCGTCCGGTCGACCCCGCTCTCAGTGTGCTGCGAGAGCTGGTGTGAGCGACTTCTGGGCGGCCCTGCGCGCCCACACCCCCGCCCGGATCGGGCAACAGCGGTTCGGTGAGGCGCCCGGCACCCGAGAGCGGCTCGAGTTCGTGACCGCTCACGCCGCCGCGCGCGACGCCGTGCACGAGCCGCTCGACGTCTCCGCGCTCGTCGCCGACCTCGCCTCGATCCCGGGGCTCGCGGCGCCCGTCGTCGTCGCGTCCGCGGCACCCGACCGGGCGACGTACCTGACCCGGCCGGACCTGGGACGCCGGCTCCGCGACCCGCTCCCGTCGGCCGAGCCCGGTGCGGACCTGGTGGTGGTGCTCGCCGACGGCCTGAGCGCGACGGCCGTGCAGCGGCACGCTCACGGCGTGCTGCGGGCTCTCCGGCCGCTGCTGCCCGGCACCCGGTGGGCCCCTCCGGTGATCGCCACCCAGGCCCGGGTGGCGCTGGGCGACCACGTCGCCGCAGCCTGGCGGGCCCGGATGGCGCTGGTGCTGGTCGGCGAGCGACCGGGGCTGACCACGGCCGACAGCCTCGGCGCCTACCTCACCTGGGCGCCGCACCCGGGGACACCGGACTCGGCCCGCAACTGCGTCTCCAACATCCACCCTCCGCACGGGCTCGACCACGAGACGGCCGCCCGGACCATCGCCTCACTCGTGCACGGCGCACGTCAGCTGCGGGCGACCGGCATCGCGTTGAAGGAGGGGCGCCTCGAGCTGGGCTGATCATCTGGCCACCGGTTCGGCGGGCGACGCGGCGCCGACGGCACGAAGCCCCCGCCGGGACTCTCGGCAGGGGCTTCGCGTTCGGGGGCCGGTCGGCGGTCCGGTCAGCCGACCAGACGGCTCTCGCGGTCGTAGTTGCGTCCGAGGAAGGACGGCTGCCGCGCCCAGCGGAACGCGAACACCATCACCAGCAGCGTGGCGACGTACGGCAGCATCAGCACGAACTGGTGCGGGATGCCGATGCCGGCCACCTGGGCCCGCAGGGCGAGGACCTCCATGCCGGCGAAGAACGCCGCGCCGGCGATCACCAGGTGCGGACGCCAGCCGCCGAGGAAGGCCAGGGCGATGACCAGCCAGCCGCGACCGGCCACCATGCCCTCGGTGTAGAGCCCCGTGTAGACCATCGGCAGGTAGGCGCCGGCCATGCCGACGAGGCCCGAGCCGACGACGGTCGACCAGGTCCGGGCCCACGTCACGTTGATGCCGAGGCTGTCGGCCGCCTTGGGGTTCTCGCCGATCGAACGGAACGCCAGCCCGCTGCGGGTCTTGTACATGAACCACCAGATCGCCACGGAGATCGCGAACGCGAGGTAGACGACCAGGTCGTGGTCGAAGAGCACCTCACCCAGGAACGGGATGTCCGAGAGCAGCGGGATCGGCTTGTCCTCCAGGGTCGGGATGAGCGGCGGCTCCATGGTCACCCCGATCACCTCGCGATAGAGGAGGCCCGCGGCACCCAGCGCCGCGAAGTACAGCGCCAGGCCGACGACGAACTGGTCCAGCCGGAGCTGGGTGGTCATGTACGCCAGCACGAGGCCGAAGACGCCGGCGATCGCGAAGGCGGCCGCCATGCCGACGACATTGCTGCCGACCTTGAAGCTGACCAGGAAGCCGACCGCCGCGCCGAGGACCATGAGGCCCTCCTGCGAGACGTTGAAGACGCCGGCCCGGCCGCTGAGGACGGTGCCCTGCGCCGCGAGCAGGAACGGCACCATCGCCGGGATCATCAGCGTGAGGAACTCGGTGATCTCACCCATGTCAGTGCCTCCGGATCTTCGCTCGGGCGATGTCGGACAACAGCAGGAAGAGCAGGATCAGCGCCTCGATGATGAGGACCATCTCGACGGGCACCTGCGCGGTGCGCTGCATCGACCCGGCGCCGACCTCGAGGACCGCGATGCCGAAGGCGATGAACGGCAGCGCGAGCATGCTGCCCCGTGCCATCAGGCCCACGATGATGCCGAGGATCAGGAAGTTCGACTGCATGCCCTCGAGCATCTTGCCGTGGACACCGGCCACCTCGATCGCACCGGCCAGACCGGCGACGGCCCCGCCGACGACCAGACCCGCGCCGGCGAGCCGCGACGTGCGGATGCCGTGCACCTGGGCGGCGCGGAGGTTCGCGCCGACGGCGCGCATCTCGAACCCGGTCGACGTACGCCGCATGAACACCGCGATCACGATCACCAGGAAGACGGTCAGGAGGACACCCGTGTGCATGGGCGGCGCCTGGCCGATGCCCGGCAGCAGCGCACCCTCCCCGACCGGGGTGGTCGCCGGGTGGCCGGCACCGCGATCGGGCCAGACGTGGCTGGCGACGTAGTCGATGAGCTGGAACGAGATGAAGTTCAGCACGACGGTGCTGAGGATCTCGTTGACCTGGAACTTCGTCATCAAGAAGGCGGCGATCCCGGCCCACACGGCGCCCGAGAGCGCTCCCGCGACCAGGACGCAGGGCAGCAGCAGCACCATCGGCAGGTCGGACCAGAGGATGCCGAGCGCGACGCCACCGGTCGCACCCACCAGGAGCTGGCCCTCGGCTCCGATGTTGAACTTGCCCGTGGCGAGCGGGATCGCGAACGCATAGGCGCACAGCAGCACCGGGACCCACTTGTGGAGGGTCTCGATGGTCCCGAACCGGGTGTTGAAGCTGGTCGTCAGGACCGACTCGAACGCGGCGAACGGGTCCCGCCCGATCGCGGCGATGATCAGGCCGCCCACCACGAAGGCGAGCACCACCGAGACGATGTACGGCACGACCAGCCAGAGCGCCTCGACGACCCGGCGGGGTCGCTGCCCGGGGCCTGCCGGCGGCCCCGATGCGGCCGACGGGGGCGCGGTGAGGGTGTCAGACACGAGCTTCTCCCAGTCCAGTCATGCTGCGGCCGACCGCGTAGGCGTCGACGGATCCGTGTTGCCACTCCCCTGCGCGGGAGCCCTGGTAGAGCGCGATCACCCGGTCGGACAGGGCGATCACCTCGTCGAGGTCCTCGGAGATGAGCAGGACCGCGCAGCCGGCCGCGGTGGCCTTGCGCACCTGTTGGTACACGAACCGCGTCGAGCCGATGTCGAGGCCGCGCGTCGGGTTGTGCAGGATCAGCATCCGCGGCTGCCGGGCGAAGGCCCGGGCCAGGATGACCCGCTGGATGTTGCCGCCGGACAGGTCGCCGACGAGGGTGGCCGGGCCGTTCGCGCGCACCGAGAACTCGGCGATGGCGTCGACGGCCCGCTGCTTCGCGGCTCCCCAGTCGATCAGGCCGCGCCTGCGGACCTGAGGGCTGCGCTGCGAGCCGAGCACCAGGTTCTCCGTGATGCTCGCGGTCGGCAGGATGCCGTCGCGGTGCCGGTCCTCCGGCACATAGGCGACCCCGTGGTGCAACCAGGTCGAGGTCGCCAGCCCGCCCATCGAGCGGCCCGAGACCTCGACGCTGCCGGAACGCAGCGGCCGGACGCCGGCCAGCGCCTCCGCGAGCTCGACCTGGCCGTTGCCGGCGACACCGGCGATGCCGACGATCTCACCCTCGCGCAGCTCGAGCTCGAAGCCCTGGATGAGCTCGTGGCCCTGGTCGTTGACGACGACCAGGTCACGGACCGCGACCGCGGTCGTCGTACCGACCGAGGACAGGATCTCCTCGACCTTCTCGGCGTCCACCGCCCCGAGCGCAGCGGCATCCACCGCGGCACCGGGGTCCGTGGTGCTGCCCACCATCTTCTCGGCGAGGTGCTCGGCGTCGGTGTCCGCGCGCTCGATGGTCTCGACCCGGCGGCCGTCGCGCATCACGGTCATCCGGTCGCAGACGCTGAGCGTCTCGCGGATCTTGTGCGTGATGAGCACGACGCTCATGCCGTCGTCCACCATCGCCCGCATCGAGCCGAAGAGGTCGTCGACCTCCTGGGGAGTCAGGTTGGTGGTCGGCTCGTCGAGGATGAGCAGCTTCGCACCGCGGTAGAGGGCCTTGAGGATCTCGACCCGCTGACGCACGCCGACAGGCAGGTCCTCCACGACCGCGTCCGGATCGACGGTGAGCCCGAACCGCTCGCTCAGCTCGCGGATCCGCGCCTTGGCGTCGGACAGGTCCAGCCGCAGCGGGCCGGGCACGTCGGTCCCGAGCACGATGTTCTCGGTCACCGTGTAGTTGTCGACCTGGAGGAACGTCTGGTGGACCATGCCCACCCCGGCGGCGATGGCGTCCTTCGGCGAGCCGATGCTGGCCGGCTGCCCGTCGAGGAGGACCTCGCCGGCGTTGGGCCGGTACAGCCCGTAGAGGACGTTCATCAGCGTCGTCTTGCCGGCGCCGTTGCCGCCGAGCAGGCCGTGCACCTCGTTGCGCCCGACCACCAGGTCGACGGCATCGAGAGCGGTCACCGGCCCGAAGGTCTTGACGATCCCCCGCATCTCCAGACGCGGGTTCTCCACGGTCACTTCACCTCGGCCTGGTCGAGCTCGACCTCGATCGAGCCGTCGGTGATCCCGGCGACGGCCTTCTCGACCTCGGCCTTGACCTCGGCCGGGACGTTGCCGCCCACGTCGACGCTCGCGCCCTGGCCGAAGCCGATGACGTAGTGGCCCGTGGTCGTGCCCCCGTCGATGTCGGCGAGGATCTCGGCGAGCGGGCCCACGAAGTCGTAGAGGACGGTGGCCGCGTAGTGCTCGGGCCCGTTCTGGGACTTGTCGGTGTACTTCACGGTGACCCAGGCGGAGCCGGGGTCGGTGTCGTTGACGGCCTTGAACGCACCGACCACGCCGAGGTTGAGCGAGGTGACGATGACGTCCGCACCGCCGGAGATGAGCTGGCTGGTGAGCTGCTGCGCCTTGACGGTGTCGTTGAAGTCACCGCTCCACACGGGGGTGAGCTCGACGTCCTTGCCGCTGTCCGCGATCGCCTGCTCCACGGCGTGCACCTCGGAGTAGGAGAACGGCAGGCTCAGGCCGCCGAGGTAGCCGACCTCGCCGCTCTTGGTGAGGTTCGCGGCGAGCACGCCGAGCGGGTAGAACACCGTGTGGAAGTTGCGGTCGATCACCCAGACGTTCTCGGGCTGGCCCTCGGGCTCGCCGTCGAACTCGCCGATGAAGCGGACCTCGGGGTTCTGCTTCGCGATCTTGGCGGTGGCCTCGTAGAACTGCGAGCCGTGCGTCCAGACCACGTTGAAGCCGTCCGCGACGTACTCCTGGAGCACACGCTCGATGTCGGGCACCGCGACACTCTCGGAGTACGACACCTCGGCGCCATCCTTCTCGGCGGCCTTCAGCGCCTCGAGTCCGAGAGCGTTGTAGTCGGCGTCGGTGGTCGGTCCGGAGAAGATCGCCGCGATCCGCACCTTCCCGTCGCCCGAGCCGCCGTCGCTGTCGCCGCCGCCGCAGCCGGCCGCGACCAGCAGGACCGCCACCAGCCCCGCCATGAGTCGAATGAGTCCGCGCATGTCGCCACACCCTTCAAGGAGTCCCACGCCCGACCTACCTGGGGCCGCCACGAGGGCGGATGTGTCGGGCGTCACTTCGGGAGATCCTTGTGGTGCCTGGTAAGGGACGGCACCGGCGAGCGTTGCCCAACCGGATCCGACCTCTTGGGCAACTAATGCGAACCGGTCGGTCACCGGTATGCTCCCCGGCCCCAGGGCGTCCCGTCCGGTGCTGGAGGGCTACCCGGCCAGCGCCTGCACGGCGGCCCCCACCTCGGCCGCGCCAGCGACCATCCGCCGGACCCGTGCGATGGCCCTCGGCTGGTCGAAACCGACCCCGCCGACCACCCGGCCGGCGGCGGCGTAGAGGCCGACGAATCTGCCCTGCTCCGGGGTGCCGGAGGCGAGCACGAAGGTCGCGTCCGGCGACGGACGACCGACGATCTGGATCTTGACGCCGAACTGGTCCGACCACGCGTACGGGATCGCCGTCATCGGCCCGACCGCCTGGCCGGCGATCGCCCGCGCGACATGGTGCGCCTGCTCGGTGGCGTGCGTCCAGTGCTCGACCCGGATATGCGCGTCGAAGACCGGGTGGTACCAGCGCGCCACGTCGCCCACCGCCCAAACTCGAGCGCCCGCCCCGCCGGACGCGTCGCAGACGATGCCGCCGTCCAGTCGCAGCCCCCCGCCGTCGGCCCACTCCGTGTTGGGCACCGCACCGATCCCGACCACGACCAGGTCACTGTCGATCCGGGTGCCGTCGGTCAGGTCGACCGACTCGACGCCAGGCCCTCCCTGCACACCCTCGATCGCCACACCCGTCAACACCCGCACCCCGTTGCGCCGGTAAAGGCCGGCACACGCCATGCCGACCTCGGTGCCCAGCACCCGGCTGAGTGGAGCCGGGAGCGCCTCCACGAGGGTGACGTCCAGGCCGCGGTGGCGCGCGGCGCTGGCCACCTCCGCGCCGATGAACCCACCTCCGACGACGGTCAGGCGTGGCCGGCGTGCGAAGGCTTCCGTCAGCGAGCGGACATCCTCGATGGTCCGCAGCGTCTGCACACCGGGCAGTTCCCAGGCCCCGACCCGCCGCGCCCGCGCGCCGGTCGCCACCACCACGTGGTCGAAGCGCTCCTCAGTGCCGTCGGCGCAACGGACGACACCCCCGGACACGTCCCGGTCGAGGCTCGTCGCCCTCGTCCGGCGGCGATGGACGATGCCCCGCGCCGCCAGCTCGTCCGGGGTGCGGAAGTAGGTCCGACTCGGCTCCCAGGTCCCGGAGAGGACTTGCTTCGACAGCGGAGGACGGTCGTAGGGCGGATGATCCTCGTCGCCGATCAGGACCACCTCACCGAGATAGCCGTGGCTGCGCAGTCCCTCAGCAACCCGCAGGCCGGCCAGGGACGCCCCGACGATCACGATCCGTCGCGGAGCCATCACGACTCCGTCAGCCAGATCGCCTCGACGGGGCACGAGCGCACCGCCTCCCGGACGTCCTCCAGCTCGTCGGGGAGCACCTGCCGCCGGGCGAGCACGACGAGCGACGCATCGTCGAGGTCGAAGACCTCGGGAGCCGCCATCACGCAGTTCGCGAAGCCCTGGCACTTGCCCAGGTCCGCCTCGATGTTCATCGGGTGCCACCTTCTGTGGGGTCGGGGGAGTCAGACGCGACGTCGTCGCCGAAGAGGCGGTCGACGTCGTCCTCGGCACCGTGCTCGCGGACCCGGCGCTCGAGATCGGGGCGCAGACCGCCCGGCAGGTCAGGTACGGCGAGCAGCCGCCGCGCACCCTCGACGTCCTTCTTCGCGACGTTGAGGATCGTGTTGGCCTCGGCCACGGTCACCCGGTGGTCGGGCTCCGGGCGGCGAAGCAGGCGCATCGTCTGCCCGGCCTCCACCGCACCGGTCTCCACCACCCGCAGCAGGTAGCCGGTGAAGCTCTCCTGCTGCACGTACACGGCCATCTTCGGGACGCCGTAGCGCGCCGCGATCTTGTAGCACGGCGCCCGTGGCTGGGTGACCTGGACGACTGCCTCGCCGATCGCGAAGACGTCGCCGAGGCAGACCTGGCGCTCGGTGAGCCCGACCAGCGTGAAGTTCTCGCCGAAGGCGGCGCTGGCGGGCAGCTGGATGCCGAGGCGCTCCTCCCAGTAGGCGTAGTGCTCGTACGGGTAGACGCAGACCGCCTTGTCCGGTCCGCCATGGTGCTCGTAGACGTGCTCGTCTCCGGGGAAGCCGAGCGACCCGAGCTCGAGCGGGCCCTCCACCGGGCTCTTGTGGTACGCCGTGACGATCCTGCGCGGCCCCTGCCTGATCTCCCCGACCGCTCCGATGTTCAGGGCCAGCAGGTGCCCGGTGGTCTCGCTCATGTCGACCAGTGAAGTCGGCTCGGCCGGCCGGGGACAGGACGAACCGGCGAAGGAGCAATTAGCCCCGCTAATGGCCGCGGGCGCCGGTCACCCCGCCACGGCACGGACCGCGCAGCGCCAGAAGGCGTCGATCGCGCCCGACTGCTCACCGGCGCGCCGGGCCAGCCAGAGGCGGTAGCGCAGGCCGGGCTCGCCCGAGGTCGCGACGACGGCGAGCCCCTCGAGCTGGGTCGGGTTGACGAAGTCCATCTCCCACGGCACCGCGAGGAAGAGCCCGCGTCCGGCCCGCACCTGATCGATGGCCGCCGGCAGTGACGACTCCTCCAGCTCGCCCGCGACGGCCCCGACGGCCTCCAGAGGCGGCGCCATCTGCGCATGCAGCCAGGCGTTGACGGCGCGGGGGTAGAGCAGAACCTGCTCGCCCGCGAGGTCCGCGAGCCCGGCCGTGGGCAGCCCCGCCAGGCGGTGGCCGACCGGGACGACGAGGAGGGCGGGCTCGTCCTGGACCAGGAGCAGCTCCAGCCGGCGGTCGTCCGGGGCGAGCATGGCGAAGCTCAGGTCGAGCCGGCCCTCGGCCAGTGCGTCCAGCAACCGCGGGCTCCACGCGTTGTCGAACCCGATCTCGACCGACGGGTGCTCGGCCACGAAGGTCGCCACCGTCCGCTGCCGAGCACCGCTGCGCACGGCGTAGGTCGGCGACCCCACACGCAGTTCCTGGCGTGCCTCGCGCACGATCGACGCGGCCCGGGCGCCGAACGCGACGAGACCGTCGAGCACCTCCTGCGCCATCGGCAGCAGCGCCGCGCCGGCCTCGGTAGGGCGCGCGCCGCGGGCCCCCCGCTCGAAGAGCTGGACGCCCACCTCGCGCTCCAGCCGGGCGATCTGCTGGCTGAGGGCGGACTGGGTGATGTGCTGGTGCTCAGCAGCCCGTGCGAAGGTCCCCTCGGCACTCAGCGCGACGAAGTACTGGAGCTGGCGGACATCAATCATCGGCGCATCATGCCAGGCTGTCTCAGGGGATGATCGGCTCGCCGTCGGCCAGGTTCTCAATCCCCCGCTCGGCGTCCGTCCCCGGCACGACGTTGTCCAGGAGCAGTGCCGCGAAGGCGCCGACCGCCATCGCGCTGCCGCCGACGCCCATGACCGCGTTGGTCAGCCATTCGGGCCCGAAGTCGGGATCGACGACGGTCTCGAAGTAGCCGGCCACCGACAGCCCGGCGAGGATCGCGAAGCCCATGATGGTCAGCGTCCGCTGCGAGTTGAGGTCCACCCGTTGCATCGTCGAGAAGCCGATCGAGGCGATGATCCCGAAGGTGACCATGTAGAGACCGCCGACGATCGGGCTCGGGATGGTCGCGACCGCCGCGGCGAACTTGGCGAAGAAGCCGAGCACGATGAGCACGACGGCGCCGAGCATCACGACATAGCGGCTGGCGACCCGGGTCAGTCCGACGAGTCCCACGTTCTCGGCGTACGACGACGAGGCGACCCCACCGAACAGCCCCGTCACCGCGCAGCCGAGTCCCTCGGCGCCGATGCCGCGGTTCAGCTCCTGGCGCGACGGGTTCCCCCGCCCTGCCGCCCGCGAGATGCCGTGGATGTCGCCGAGCGACTCGATGGTCAACACGATGTACGCGATCACGATCGTGATGATGAACCCGGCGTTGAAGCGCGGGGCTCCCCAGGGGAACAGCAGACCCTCGGGGCTCCGGATCCACGGACTCTCGGCGACGGAGTCGCCGATCGTGACGAAGGTGAGGTACGCGGGATTGCCCTCACCGATCACGCCCAGATAGCTGAACACCATCGCGGCGACGTAGGCGACCAGGACCGAGAGCAGGATCGGGAACAGCGAGAACGCGCGCTTCCACGGCGAGAGGATCAAGGTGCACACCAGCACCGCGACGATGACGATCGAGGCGATGAACCAGTTCTTGGCGGACTCCTCGGAGGCCGCCCCCGCCAGGTTCACGCCGATGAGCACCATGGTCGGCGCGATCACGACCGGCGTCACGAACCGCTGGATCTTGCCGACCACGCCGAGATAGCCGATCGCGATGGACACGAGCGATCCCGCGAGGATCGCGCCCGCGACGTACTGCATCGAGACCTCGCCGCCGCTCGACCCGGCGATGATCGAGAACAGCGCCGGCAAGAAGGTGAACGAGACCCCCTGCACGATCGGGAGCCGGCTGCCGACCGTCGTCTGCAGCAGGGTCGCGAGTCCTGAGCAGATGAAGACACAACTGATGAACTTCGCGGTCTGCGCGTCGTCGAAGCCGAGCGGCTCGCGCAGCAGCAGGGGGACCGCGACGGTCGCACCGAACATGGTGAGCACATGCTGGAGGCTGAGTCCGAGTGCCTTCGGGAAGGGGCGGGGTACGTCGTCGACGCCGTAGAGCAGGCGCCGGGTCGGCGGGGCGGGGTCCGTGATGTCGTGAGCCATGGTCATCTCCCGGTTCGAGGTAGACCGACTCAATCCCGCCCCGCGCGCGGCAGCAATCACGAGAACGCGAAGGTCCCAGTAGCGCGGCTTATGGCCGCGCCCGCGTCGGCGGCCAGGCGTCTACCTGACCGCGGCCGGCGAGCAAGTAGCCTGCGCGGGTGCTGCCGTCCTTCGAGATCGCCGCCCGCCTCCGACCGGTCGCGCTGGTGGCGGCGGCCGACGCCTTCCCGCTGCGCGCACCCTTCGGCGCGGTCGAGGCGGCGGTCCGGGGCGGACAGGGCGCCGAGCTCGCGCTGCACGGTCCGGACGGGACCCGGCTGGCGGTCCGGCTGGACGAGGGCCGGGTGTCGCTGCGCGTCGGCCTCGGCGACGGTGAGCGGGTGCTGCGGAGCCGGCGCCACGGCCGGGTCGGCGCGTCAGCGAGCCGTCTCGGTCTGACCCTGACGGGCAGCCACCTGGCGGTGCTGACCCGGGAGCGCGACGGGTGGGTGGCCCGCGGGCGGATCGACCTGCGCGAGATCGGCGGACCCGACACCCGGGATCCGGCGTGGCTGGCCGGGCTGCGGCCGGACGCCTCCGGCGGGGTCGACGACGTGCGCGCGGGGAGCTTCGGGCAGCTCGGGCTCCGCGACGTCCGCGTCGTGTCGCACGCCGACGGGTCGCCGTACCGGGTCGGCGGTGACGTGCTCCTCACCGCGACCAGCGCCGGACCCGGCTTCTTCGACACGGCGCACACCTCGGTGTGGGCACTGTCGGCGTCCGGCGATCTCGACTGGCGCAGCGACCTGTTCTTCGAGCGTCCCGACCGGCCCGGCGTGTACGGCGACCACGCCACCCACCTCGTCCGCGACGGCGAGCGCTGGCTGGTCGCGACCAGCACCTGGTCCGACTTCCCGGCGCGCAAGGCCGACCGGGTGCCCGGCGCGCTCGGCATCACCCTCGCCGAGTCCACCGAGGACCTCACCCGCGGGCAGCACGTGCTGGCGACCCGGCGGCTGACGCTGCCGACCGACGGACCGAGCGTCGGGATGTGGGACCCGCACCTCGTGCGCCCCGACGGACCGGAGGGCGGCTGGCTGGTCGGCTACGTCAGCGCGCGGAGGTTCTTCGACTTCCACCCGCTGCTCGCCGCCGGACCCTCGCTCGACCACCTCGCGCTGCGGGGCGCGGCGACCGGCCGGCGCGCGACCGAGGGCACCACCCTGCTGCGGGACGGGGACGCCTGGCGGGTCCTCGCCAGCGACGGCCGGGACAACCGCCGGGCGGTCCGCGGTCGGTACCCCGTCTTCGACACGTCGCTCACCGAGGTCGGCGCCCTGACCGCGCCGTACCCCACCAACATCCCGTGGCCGACCGTCGTACCGCCCGACCCGGACGTGCCGGGCGACGAGTGGCGGCTGGTGACGTTCGACGGGACGAGGTACGGCGGCCGGCTGGCCGGCTACGGCACCCACGGGGACGTCGTGGTCATGCGCGCGGCGACGTCCGTCGACGGCTGACCGACGCCCCGCCCCTCCCCCGGGCGTCGCAGGCCTCCTGCGTCCCGCTCGGTGCCGTCGTTCGTGCACAGTCCAGGTTGTCCACAAGGGTTGTTCACAGGATCGTCGGGTGGTGTCGCTCCGAGGGGCAGATGCGTCGGCGTGGCCTGGTCAGGTGGCGTCATGGCCATCAAGCACAGGGAGACGGGCGTCGAGGAGCTGCCGCGCGGGAGCCTCAAGACCGCGTGCTCGGCCATAAGCGTTCCTTCTGGCAAGCCTCGTTCTTTGGTCCCTACTGCCGGCCGGGCGGCGTTCCTAGGGTGGCCTCCGAGTCGCCCTGACCCGCCCCGAGGAGGAGCCGTGACGATCATCGAGCAGCCCGACCGGATCGACCCCCAGCTGATGCGCGACGTGCTCGGCCACTACCCCACCGGCGTCACGGTGATCACCGCCCTGTCACCGGACGGCAGGCCCGAGGCCATGACGGTCGGCACCTTCATGTCGGTCTCGCTGGACCCCGCACTCGTGGCCTTCCTGCCCGCCCGGTCCTCGCGGAGCTTCGCCCGGCTGCGGCGCTCCCCCGCCTTCTGCGTCAACGTGCTCGGCGCCGACCAGGAGGCCCTGTGCCGCACCTTCGCCTCGTCCGCCGAGGACAAGTTCAGCGAGGTCGAGTGGCGTGCCTCGCCCAGCGGCAGTCCGATCGTGGACGGTGCGATCGCGTGGATCGACGCCGACCTGGACCGGATCAGCGAGATCGGTGACCACTTCCTCGTGGTCGGACGGATCCGTGCGCTCGACGTCGTTCGGCCGGCCCTCCCGCTGCTGTTCTTCGAGCGTGGCTACGGCCGGTTCGCCCCACTGCAGTTCGCGGCCGGGGCGCCTGCGCACCTGTTCCCGCTCCTGCGCGCCGTCGAGGCGGCGCGTCCGATCCTGGAGCGGACGGCGGAGACCATCGGCTCCGAGATCGTCGTGACCGCGGCCGTGGACGACCAGCTCGTGCACGTCGCCGTCATCGGGCACACGTCGATCCACCCGTCCCCTCTGGTCGGACGACGCCTGCCCCTCGCGCCGCCGCTCGGCTCCCTGCTCGTCGCCAACGCCGACGAGGGGGCACAGGATGCCTGGCTCCGTCGCTCGTCACGGGCCGGGGAGGACGGCGATCGCGAGTCGCTTGCCGAGCAGCTTCGCCTGATCCGCAGCAAGGGCTGGGTGCTGGCCCGGAAGAGCCCTCGCCACGATGAGCTCGACAACATGCTCGAAGTGATCGCGGACGATGTCCGCACGCCCGCGCAGGGTCGCGCACTGATGCGGCTCCTCGACGAGCTGCGCCAGTCGTACGACGAGTCGGCGCCGACGAACGTCTCGCAACCGACGGTTCGCATGCTGGCCGTCCCCGTCCGGGACGGCTGTGGGCGGGTCCCGTTCCAGATCGGCGTCCACGACGTGCCGGGTGCCGAGGACGACGTCCCCCTGACGCACATCAGGGCCGAGCTGGAGCGAGCGGCCCTGAGCATCGGCGGTCTGCCGAGCACCCGCGCCCTCGGTCAGGGCGACGACGGGCACAGATGTTCTGCGCGCGACCGCGCGCGAGGAGAAGGAGGTCTACCGTGAAGCGCGACCGCAAGATGGTCATCAACGCCGCCGTCATGTACGGCATGGGACAGCTGCACGACGCCTGGCGCGTCCGGCAGGGCGACGCCGACGACTACGTCAAGAGCGCCTACTACAAGAGGATCGCCCTGACCGCGGAGCGCGGCAAGCTCCACGGCGTCTTCCTCGCCGAGCAGATCACGAACGCGGAGACGGGCGCCGCGCGGCCGACGGGAGCGCTGGACACAGCCACCGTCTTGGCGGTCATGGGCGCGGTGACGGAGCGGGTCGGCCTGGTGGGCACCGCCTCGACGACCTACAACGAGCCCTACGAGGTCGCCCGGCGGTTCGCGACCCTGGACCACATGACCGGCGGACGCGCCGCCTGGAACATGGTCACCACCGCTCACGCCGGCACCGCCGCGCAGTTCGGCGCCGGTCCGCTCCCCGACGCGGCGCGCCGCTACGCCCGCGCGGAGGAGTTCATGGACGTGGTCGTGGCGCTCTGGGAGAGCTGGGAGGACGACGCCCTCGTCGGCGACAAGGAGACCGGAGTCTTCGCGGATGCGGCCAAGGTGCACGAGATCGACCACGTCGGTCCACTGTTCGGGGTGAAGGGCCCCTTGCCCTTCCCGCGCACTCCCCAGGGGCGTCCGGTCGTCTTCCAGGCCGGCTCGTCGGAGGCCGGGCGCAATCAGGCGGGTCGGCTGGCGGACGTGGTGTTCTGCGCTCAGCACACCCTCGAGGGCTCGCTGGAGTTCCGCACCGACATCCGCCGGCGTGCCGCCGCCTTCGGCCGGGACCCCGACAGCGTCAAGGTCCTGCCCGGCATGTCCACCGTGATCGGCGACACGGAGGCGACGGCGCGCGCGAAGAAGAAGCAGCTGTTCGACACCGTTCCGATCGAGGTCCATCTGGCCGGCCTGTCGAAGTGGACCGGGCTACCCGTGGAGGCGCTCGAGCTGGACCGACCACTGCGGACGGACCTCCTGGTGCCCGACGAGGAGTTCGCCGGGGGTGTCGGCTGGCGACGCAGTGTGGTCGGGCTGGCGGTCAAGGACGACCTCACCGTGCGCGAGCTGCTGGAACGGGCTCCGACCGCCCACCATCAGGTCGTGGGCACCCCCGAGCAGGTCGCGGACGCCATGGAGGAGCGCTACGTCGCCGGAGCGGCGGACGGCTTCAACCTGATGTTGCCGATCGTGCACGAGGCACTCGACGACGTGGTCGACCTCCTGGTGCCGGAGCTCCAGCGACGCGGCCTGATGCACCTCGACTACGAGCACGAGACCTTGCGGAGCAACCTCGGGCTGCCGACCGCCTCCGCGACGCGAGTGCCTGCCTGACCGTGACTCGGCAGCGTCGGCGCCGCGGCGAAAGGGGGCAGCCGTGTTGGACCTGCGACGACTCCAGCTGTTCGTGGCGGTCGCGGACACCGGCTCCTTCACGGCGGCTGCGGCGCAGCTCTACCTGAGCCAGCCTGCCGTGTCCCAGCAGATCGGCCTGCTGGAACGCGACCTGGGCGAGCCGCTGTTCGTGCGCGGAGCCCGTGGCGTCCGGCTCAACCAGTCAGGCGTCTTCCTCCGCGACCGCGCCCGCACCCTCCTCGAACAGGTCACGGCGCTGGAGCGCGACTTCGAGGCCCAGCGCGACGGCCACCTCCACATCACCATCGGCGCATTCCCGACGGCCGGGGTGGACCTGCTGCCCCGCGCGTTCCAACGCGTCCTCCACGAGCGACCCGACATCCGCTTGGCCGTCAAGCAGCTCGACGCGGTCGACCCGGTCTCGCTGCTCCGCGAGCACGAGGCGGAGATCGTCCTCCTCTTCGAGTACGACCTGGCGCCGCGTCCTGTCGACGGGACCTTCACCTACGTCGCGCTGACCGACGACCCGATCTGCGTCCTGCTTCCCGCCGATCACCCGCGGGCCCAGAAGGAGTCGGTCGACCTGGTCGCCCTGGGCGACGAGTCGTGGATCCTGCGCAACCACCGCGCCCCCTACGAGCGGATCCACGACCTGCTGTTCCGCCGCGCCGGAGTCACTCCTCGCGCGGTCTTCTGGACCGACGACTACCAGTCGCTGCAGGGCCTGGTCGCCGCCCGGGTGGGGGTGGGCCTGGCGCCGAGCCTGGCGATCGCCCAGCACCGCTCCGACGTCGTGGCCGTGCCTCTCGGCCAGCCTCGCTGCACGCGCCGCGTCAGCATCGTCGCGTCCGTGGAGTTCGTGGCGACCCCCGAGTACACCCTGATCGTCGAGGCCCTCCGCGAGGCGGAGGTCCACCGCGGCACCCCTTCCTGAGCAGGGGAACGCCGGCAGCCATAAGGACCTCTTGGGCGAGCTGTCAGCAATCCCGTCGGCAGTCCTGTTGACCGTGGCGGACGCGACGCAGAACCATGACGGACATCACCAATCCCATACCTGTAAGGGGAAGGCACATGAGCGCGACGACGCCCGCCCGATCGATGACCGGTCGGGCCTACCAGGACCTCCGTGCCTCCCTCCTCGACGGTCGCCTGCGGCCCAACCAGCGTCTGGTCGAGATGGACCTCGTCTCGACACTCGGGGTGAACCGTGCCGCGGTCCGCGAGGCGCTGGCCCGGCTCGAGCAGGAGGGCCTGGTGGAACGACGCCCCAACCGCGGTGTCGTCGTCCGTGAGATCTCACCAGAGGAGAGCCGCGACGTGCTGGACATGCGCATCGCCCTGGAGTCGATGGCGGTGCGCTGGGCCAGCGCGCGGCGCACGCCGGACCAGGCGGAGCGGCTGGGCCGGCTGCTCGCCGAGATGGCCGAGTGCTGCGCGGCGCGCGACGTCGTCGCGTTCGCGGACCGGCAGGCGCAGATCCACCACCTCATCCTCGACATGGCGCACGCGCCCCCGCTCGCGGCGGTCCTGAGGAGCCTGAGCGCGCACGTGGCACAGATCCGCCGACGATCGCTCGGCAGCCCCCACCGCCTCGAGGACTCCCTCGCCGAGCACCGGCAGATCGTGTCGGCGCTGCTCGACGCGGATGCGGACCGGGCCGCCGTTCTCATGGCCGAGCACCTCGAGACCGTCCGGTCACTCATCGACGCCTGACCCGCGGCGACGACACCGCCCGGCCGATCCCGCCCATCCCCTCATCCCTCTCATCCATGCCCCCGCGGCAAGGAAGGATCACCATGAAGCACTCCGTCATCCGCATCGCAGCGGTGTCGAGCCTCGTGCTCGCACTCACCACCGCCTGCGGCTCCGAGGAGCTCGGCGCCGAGCGCGAGGGCGACCTCGCCCTCGTCGACATCGCCGTGCTCGAGGCGCCCTCGCTCACGTCCTTCTACGCGCCGATCATCGACGGCTTGGAGCTGGACCGGGCCAACGGCCTGGACATCACCTTCGTGCCGAAGTCGACCGTCGCCCTGCGCACCGAGGTCGCCAACGGCTCGGCCCAGGTCACGGCGGGCGCCAGCGTGCTCACCGATGTCGCCCTCCTCAACCAGCAGGGGGCCGACACGGAGTACCTGTTCAACGTCTTCGACTGGTGGGGCACGGTGGTGACTCCGAGCGACAGCGCCGTGGACAGCGTCAGCGGTCTCGCCGGGAAGACGGTCGTCGGGGCGCTCTCGACCACGAACTACGCGATGTTCAAGATCACCGCCGGTCTGGACGGGGTGGAGCTGAGCTCGCTGAAGGAGAACACCGCTGAGCCGTCCGGCCTCGTCGCCGCCGCCAAGTCGGGGCGCCAGGGCGCCGTCCAGCTCTGGGAGCCGGCCCACACCGTCCTGACCGCCGGCAACGACGACTTCCGGTCGCTCGACCTCGTCGGCGGCCTGAAGAAGGCGCTCGGCATCGAGCGGATCCCCTACGTCGGGATGGCCGTGCAGCGCGCCTGGTTGGCGGAGAACGAGGACCTGGTGCAGCCCATGTACGCGACCTTCGCCGACGCGGTCGACTTCATCCGTGACAACCCGGACGAGGCCGCCGAGCTCATCGCCGAGGCCACGGGCGTCGACGGCGACGCGCTGCGCCAGCTGATCGGCGCTCCCGACCGGCTGGCACTGGACGTCTATCCCGCCAAGGACGCCGCCGCCGAGCTCGAGGCCCTCCTGGAGGCGGCGGTGGAGTACGGCGTGCTGACCGAGAAGCCCGAGGTCGGCGACCTCGTCTACGACGGCGAGCTGGCGCGATGAGCGTCTTGAGCCGAACGCCCCTGAGCGACGGTCCGACCGAGTTCCCCACGGGCCCGGCGCCCCGGCGGCGGATGTCGGTGCGAGACCGCCTGCGGCGCTCGGTCCCCGGCGTCATCGCGCTGGGAGCCCTGGCCGGTCTCTGGCAGCTCTCCTCGGTCTTCCTCTCCCCCGTGGCGACGCCGTCGCTGACCGAGATCTGGTCGTCGATGCAGGCGATCGTCACCGACTGGGCCCAACTGGAGAACCTGGTCCGCACCGGCGTGCGGATCCTCATCGGTCTGCTGTTGGCCTTCGCGATCGGGATGGTCCCCGGCGTGCTGATGGGGTTCAGCGAGGGCATCCGGACCTACCTGCGGCCGATCCTGTACTTCGTGCAGGGCATCCCGGCACTGTCCTGGGTGGTCTTCGCCGTGCTGTGGTTCACCGACGCGGAGGTCCGGATCGCGTTCATCCTGGTCATGGTCACCTTCCCCAACTTCTCGCTCTTCGTCGAGGGCGCCGTGCGGGGTGTGCCTCAGGAGCTCCGCGAGCTCGGCCACGCGTTCCGTGCCTCGCGCTGGAACCAGTTCCGGCAGATCGTGCTGCCGGCCATCACGCCGGCGATCCTCAGCAGCTGGGCGGTCAACCTCGGCAACGGGGTGCGTGCCGTCGTGGTCGCCGAGCTGGTGGGCGCCACCGTCGGCGTCGGCAACCGGCTCCTGCTGGCCCAGTCGCTCTTCAACATGGCGGACGCGATGGCCTGGACCCTGCTCCTCGTGCTGATGCTCCTCCTCTTCCAGACCGTGCTCAACCTGATCGAGAGCCGCCTGCTCGCCTGGCGGCCGGTAGGAGAACGCCGATGAACGCCGCATCACCGACCGCCCTCGTCCGCTTCGACGGCGTGGGGAAGGAGTTCTCCAAGCGCGGGCACCGCTTCCGCGCCGTGGACGAGCTGACCTTCTCGGTGCACGGGAGCGAACGGGTCGCGATCGTCGGAGAGACCGGCTCGGGCAAGTCCACCGCGCTCAACCTCCTGCTCGGACTGACCCGGCCGACCGACGGCGAGGTCCGCGTCATCGGCCTCGATCCGTTCGCGCAGTTCTCCGAGCTCGCCGGCCGGGTGGGGATCATCTTCCAGTCCGCGCGGCTGCTCGACTGGCGCACTGCGGTGGGCAACGCCGCGTTCGGGCTGGAGATGCTCGGAGTCGGCAGGTCGGAGCGGCTCGGCATCGCCACGGACTGGCTCACCCGCCTCGGGCTGGGCTCGTTCCTGGAGGCCTATCCGCACGAGCTGTCCGGCGGCATGCGGCAGCGCGTCTCGATCGCCCGGACGATGGCCATCCGGCCCGAGGTGCTGGTCGCGGACGAGGCGTTCAGCGCACTGGACGAGATGACCGCGGCCTCGGTGCGCGCCGACCTGCTCGCGCTGCTCGCCGAGGAGGAGATGACGACGATCTTCGTCACGCACTCCGTCCCGGAGTCGGTCACGCTCGCCGACCGGGTCCTCGTCTTCACCCGGCCGGGCCAGGTCCGCAGGGTCGTCGACGTGCGGGATCTGCGCTCGCGGGGCCGCTCCGACAGCGAGATCGAGGAGCAGGTGCGCGCCGGGCTGCGCGACTCCGGCGCCGGTGCCGGGGTCGCGGGACGGCCGGACACCCATGACTGAGGTCGTCGACGCGCACGGTCACTACGTCCCCCGTGGCCTGTTCGACGCGGTGCGCGACGCCGGTGGCGCGCTTCCCTCGCTCGACGTCGTGCGGCTGTCGTCGGGCCGCGACGCCCTGGCGATGCCCGGCCTCGACGAGGTCCGGCCCATGCCCGAGATCCTCAACTCGGCCACCACCTCCCTCAGCTGGCTCGACCAGCAGCGGATCGACCTGCAGGTGGTGGGCACCTGGGCGGACCTCTTCGGCTACCAGCTCGATGCCGGGGAGGGCAGCCGGTGGTGCCGGCTGCTCAACGACCTGCAGTGGGAGGAGCTGCACGGCGAGCCCCGACTGGTCCCGCTCGCCGTACTGCCGCTGCAGGACCCGGCTGCCGCCCTGCGCGAGATCGAGGCCAGCCACGCCACCGGCTACCGGGCCGTGACGATCGGCTGCCGCGCGGGCCACCTCGAGCTCGACGACCCCAGCCTGGAACCCGTCTGGGCGGAGCTCGCCGCCCGCGGCATGGCGGTGGTGATGCACCCGTCCTTCCACACGACCGAGCGCCGCACCAGTGATCTCGGCCTGCCGAACACCGTCGGGAGACCCCACGACACCGACGTGGCCGTCGCCCGGCTGGTCCTCTCCGGCGTCCTCGCCAGGAGTCCCGCCACGCGCCTGCTCCTGATGCACGGCGGCGGCTCGATCCCCCTGCTCTGGGGACGGCTGGAGCGCAACCACGCCATCACCCCCGGGACCACCGACCCCGAGCGGTCGCGCGGCTGTCTGTGGTTCGACTCCGTCGTCTACCGACCGGAGGCGCTGGAGCGTCTCGTCTCCTTCGCCGGTCCGGACCGGGTGCTCCTCGGGTCCGACTACCCGTTCCCGATCCGCGATCCCGCTCCACGCCGGGTCGTCGACCTCTCCAGCCTCGCGTCCGACGTCAAAGACCGCATCCTCGGCGCCAATGCCGCTGCCTTCTTCGCCCTCACCAGAAAGGTCCCCACCGTGCCCGACGGAACCCAGCCCCACCCCACCCAGCCCCACCCCACCCACCCGCGCCGCGAGGTCATCACCACCGCCGACCGCCGTATCGAGGTCGATCACGGCCCCTCGTTCGCGCTGCCCCAGGTCGTCTCCGGCGCCGAGCACCTCAGTGTCTTCAGCGTCCACGACGAACGGATCCGTCCCGACAACCAGGCCAAGGCGGACGGGGCGCCGCTCCGCGTCCTCGACTCGGTGGCGGCCAAGCTCGACGTCTCCAAGCGCAGTGTCGAGGACATGGGCTTCTGGCACCGCAGCACCGACTACAGCGAGATCATCATCTGCATCCGGGGCGCGCTCCTGTGGGAGACCGAGTTGGGCAGCAACGTCCTGCGCGCCGGCGACATCCTGGTGATCCCGCGGGGAGTGGCCCACCGGTCGGCCCTGTG
Source organism: Nocardioides carbamazepini (assembly GCF_024614185.1). Taxonomy (GTDB): domain Bacteria; phylum Actinomycetota; class Actinomycetes; order Propionibacteriales; family Nocardioidaceae; genus Nocardioides; species Nocardioides carbamazepini. The sequence goes on along the minus strand of NZ_JAHTLF010000025.1, from coordinate 78,527 downwards.
CGAGGACTCCGCCGAGCAGAACGTCCTCGTCGAGGTCAAGGTCAAGGACGACCTGACCTACGTCGGTCCCCGTCCGTGATGAGCAGCCCCGAGGCCGTCGTCCTCCACGGCATCGACCACCTGGTCACGATGGACGCCGAGCGCCGCGTGCTCCGCGACGCCGCGGTGGTCGTCCGCGACGGGGTGATCGCCTGGGTCGGCCCCACCACCGACGTGCCCGCTCCTGCTGGTGCCCGGATGGTCGACGCCCGGCACCGGGTGGCGACGCCGGGCTTCATCGACTGCCACCTGCATGCGTCCTTCCAGCTCTCCCGCGGACTGGCCGACGAGGCCAACGCGCGGGAGTTCCTCATCCAGCGCATGTACCCCTACGAGGCCGCACTGACGTACGACGACGTGGTGACCTCGGCACTGCTGGCGTCGCGCGAGTCCCTGCTCAACGGCACCACCTGCTTCGTCGACCCGGGCAACCAGCACCCCCAGGCGAGCGTGGACGGGGTCGCCCGGACCGGTCAGCGGATCGTGCTCGCCCGCAGCGCGTTCGATCTCGGAGGCTCCGACTTCGGTGCGGTGCCCGACGCCCTGGTCGCCACGCCCGACCAGGCGCAGCAGCAGGCGGACGACCTGGTCCGGACCTTCGACGGCGCGCTCGACGGCAGGGTGCGGGCATCGGTGAGCTTCCGCGGCCTGAACAACAGCAGCGACGACCTCATCCGCGCACTCGGCGAGGTGGCCCGGGAACATCGTCGGGTGCTCCAGACCCACGCCTGCTTCAGCTACTCGACCCACGATGCGTCGGTCGCCAAGCACGGCACCACCGAGATCGCCCGGCTGCACCGGCTCGGAGTGCTGGACGAGCTGGCGATGCTGGTCCACTGCGGCTGGCTCGAGCCCGAGGAGATCGCTCTGCTCGCGGCCTCGGGCGCGGGCGTCGTCGCCGCGCCGACGTCGAGCCTCCACAACGGATACGGCAACATCGCCATGGGCCACGTCCCCGAGCTGCTCGCGCTCGGGGTCCCGGTCGCCCTCGGGACCGACCATGCCTGCTCCGGCCCGAACGACCTGGTCCGAGAGATGTTCCTGGTCGCCTGCGGCTACAAGGAGGTCCGGGTCAACCCGAGGGTGATGCCGCCCGAGCACGCGCTCGAGATGGCCACCGTCCACGCCGCGCGGATCCTCGGTGTCGCCGACGAGCTCGGCTCCGTCGAGGTCGGCAAGCGCGCGGACCTGGTGCTCTTCGATACCGACCGACCGAGCTGGCAGCCCCTCTACAATCCGGTGTCGAACCTGGTCTACTCGGCCACCGGCAACACCGCCGACATGGTCCTGGTCGACGGTGAGATCGTGGTCGAGGCCGGGGCGCTCACCCGTGTCGACGAGACGGAGGTGCTCCGCCGCGGGCGCGCCGTGGCGCGGGACCTCTATGTCCGGCTCGACGGAGATCGGCTGTCGCGGGCACTGTGGTGACCGGGGTCGCCGGGGTCGCCGGAGGGTCGGCGCGCCGGGGACGAAGGACGTCGATGGCCGCTCTGGCTGTCGCGGAGCTGCTCAGCTGGGGCGTCCTCTACTACACCTATCCGGTGGCGGCACCGCGGATCGCGGAGGCGACGGGCTGGTCGCACGAGCTGCTGATGCTGGTGTACTCGATCTGCCTGGTCTCCGCGGCCGCGGCCGGCGTGTGGCTCGGGCGGACGATCGACCACGCCGGCGACCTGCGCCGGGTGATGCCGTGGTGCACCGCACTCGGCTGCGCCGGGATGGCGCTGTCGGCGACCGCCGTGGCGCCGCTCTTCCTCCTCGGTTGGGTGCTCGTCGGGGTGGCACAGGCCGGCTGCCTGTGGACGCCGGCGTTCATCGCCATCACCCGCTGGTACGGCGACCACGGGTCCTGGCCGATGACCGTGATCACCGCCGTCGGAGGCTCCGCCTCCGTACTCTTCGCCCCGTTGGTCGCCCACGCGGTCACGGACCTCGGCTGGCGCCCGACGTTCGTCGGGCTCGCCGTCGCCTACGGCACGCTCGCGTTGCCCTTGCAGCTGCTCTGCCTGAGGACGACCTGGGCAGTGCCGCACGCCGAGCTGCGCGTCCCCCGGCAACGGCTGCGCGAGACCACCCGACAGCCCCGGTTCATCCTGCTGCAGCTCTGCATGCTGGTCGCCGGGGTGGCGCTCTTCGGCGTCACCTTGAACCTGGTGCCGGTCGCTGTCGAGAAGGGTGCGACCTACCAGCAGGCAGCGATCATCTTCGGCCTCGTCGGCCTCGGGCAGGTGATCGGTCGGGTGGGATTCACCCTGCTTCCCTCACGAGGCGCCCCGCCCGCACGCACCCGCGGGCTCATGCTGGTGGCGGCGCTGGCGCTCCTCGCGCTGGCCCTCGCGCCGCCCGTCACCCCTCTTGCCGCGCTCGCGGTCCTGGCCGGCGCGGTCCGGGGCAGCCACACGCTGCTGATGCGCGACGGCGTGCTGGAGCGATGGGGCCCCGCCAACTTCGGCGCGGTGATGGGCTGGTTCAACCTGCCTGTCGCCCTCGGCATCGCCGTGTCCCCGTCGGTGGGCGCCCTGCTCGCCACCGCCACCGGCAGCTACACCTCCGCCGTCGTGCTCGTCGCGGGTCTCGTGCTGGCGACCAGCATGCTCGCGCGGCGGACCTGACCTCGACGACGGCCCGGTGGGCCCGCCGAGGCCGACCGACGCCGCACCCCGCGCAGACCCGCCCGTCGGTCATCGCCCGTCGGTCATCGCCCGTCGGTCATCGCCCGTCGGTCATCGCCCGTCGGTCATCGCCCGTCGGTCATCGCCCGTCGGTCATCGCCCGTCGGTCATCGCGGGAAGCGACGGCGACGGAGCGCAGGGAGCGAGGAACGAGCGACCGGAGCGGAGGAACCGAGTCTTTCCGCGAGCCGACCGTCTTGCCGCCACGCGGACGCAGGACCTACGGAACTCGACTGCGCGGCCGGCAGCGTGTCGCGAGGAACGAGCGACACGCTCGGCCCATCCAGCTCAGTCGCGACGGTCGGCGTAGTCCGACCACTTGTCGAGCACTTCGGGCTCCACCTCGTCGGCGCTGGTCGCGGGCTCGCCATGGAGCTCAGCGGCCAGAGCCGAGAGATCAGTCTCGTGAGTGCGGTACTTCAGGTCGCGAGCGACCTTGGTCTGCTTGGCTTTCGCACGGCCGCGGCCCATAGGGTCCAGCCCCCTCGCACACTTGGCCGGTAGCCCTCCGGGCCCCGGACTGCTGAATACGTAGTCTCGTGGGTCCAACGGTACATGGCCGGTGGCTGTTCCCGCACGCCGGGATGTCTTCTGCCGCTCCCGGAGAGTGCGAATGAGGCGCAGGTCACCAACCGGGGTGCTGGCCCACCAGCTCGACGGTGCCCTTCTGCTCCGGGTCGACGGCGACCTCGCCGGCCACCCAGGAGTCGATGCCGAAGTCGGCGAGACGGGCCACGGCCGCCTCGACGGCGTCGGGAGCCACCAGCGCGACCATGCCGACGCCGCAGTTGAGGGTGGCCTCGAGGTCGGGCTGGGGGACCTCGCCGACCCGGCGCACGACGTCGAAGACCGGGGCCGGGGTCCAGGTCGCGCGGTCGAGGGTCGCCTTCAGCTCGGGCGGCATGACCCGCGCGAGGTTGTTGGCGAGGCCGCCGCCGGTGACGTGGGCCATCGCGTGCGTCTGGGTCTCGCGGGCGATCGCGAGACAGGGCTTCGTGTAGAGCCGGGTCGGCTCGAGGAGCTCCTCGCCCAGGGTGCGGCCGAACTCCTCCACGTGGCGGTCGACGGTCCAGCCGGCCTGCGTGAAGAACACGTGGCGAGCCAGGGAGTAGCCGTTGGAATGCAGGCCGCTGGCGGCCATCGCGACCACGACGTCACCCGGCCGGACCCGACCCGGCCCGAGCAGGGCGTCGGCCTCGACGACACCGGTGGTGGCGCCGGCGACGTCGTACTCGTCGGGCGCGAGCAGGCCGGGGTGCTCGGCGGTCTCGCCGCCGACCAGCGCGCAGCCGGCCTCGACGCACGCCTCGGCGATGCCCTTGACGATCGCGGCGATCCGCTCGGGCACGACCTTGCCGGTCGCGATGTAGTCGGTCATGAAGAGCGGCTCGGCACCGCACACGACGAGGTCGTCGACGACCATGCCGACGAGGTCGAAGCCGATCGTGTCGTGCTTGTCCATCAGCTGCGCGACGGCGACCTTGGTGCCCACGCCGTCGGTCGAGGTCGCGAGCAGCGGCCGCTTGTACGACGTCAGCGCGGTCGCGTCGAAGAGACCGGCGAAGCCGCCCAGACCGCCGAGCATCTCGGGCCGGCGGGCCTTCTCGACCCACTCCTTCATCAGGTCGACGGCGCGGTCCGCGGCCTCGATGTCGACGCCGGCACGGGCATAGGCGTTGTCAGTCATTGCAATTCCTTAATCTGCGATGTTGCCGCCAGCAAAAGTTGTGGATCCGGACCGCCTCGACCGCGTGGCCGGCAGCGTGGCGCGCCGCGCGAAGCGCATCGAGGGCGTCCGCGGTGCGAGCGAAGCGAGGACCGTGCGGCGTCCTCGATCGGGCGACACGCTCGGCCCATTATGGATTGTTGAAGACAGGAAGCGCCTCGCCGTGCGTGCTCGGCTTGAGCGTCGCCTCCAGGAGGTGCTTGCCGAGCAGGCTCTCATCGGGCAGCTCGATCGGGTAGTCGCCGGTGAAGCAGGCGGTGCACAGGCTCGACTGCTGCTGGCCGGTCGCCTGGACCATGCCCTCGAGCGAGATGTAGCCGAGGCTGTCGGCACCGACGGACGCGGCGATCTCGTCGACCTCGAGGCCGTTGGCGATCAGCTCGGCACGGGTGGCGAAGTCGATGCCGTAGAAGCACGGCCACTTCACCGGCGGCGAGGAGATCCGGACGTGGACCTCGGTCGCCCCGGCCTCGCGCAGCATCCGGACCTGGGCGCGCTGGGTGTTGCCGCGCACGATGGAGTCGTCGACCACGACGATCCGCTTGCCGCGGATCATGTGCTCGAGCGCGTTGAGCTTGAGCCGGATGCCGAGCTGGCGCAGGGTCTGGCTGGGCTGGATGAAGGTGCGACCGACGTAGGCGTTCTTCACGAAGCCCTGGCCGAACGGGATGCCGCTCTCGAGCGCGTAGCCCGACGCGGCCGGCGTGCCGGACTCGGGCACGGGGATGACGAGGTCGGCCTCGACCGGGAACTCGCGGGCGAGCTGGCGGCCCATCTCGACCCGGGCCTCGTGGACGCTGCGGTGGGCGATGGTGGCGTCGGGGCGGGCGAGGTAGACGTACTCGAACACGCAGCCCTTGCGGCGCGGCTCGGCGAACTTGTGGGAGCGCAGGCCGTCCTCGTCGATGACGATGAGCTCGCCCGGCTCGACCTCGCGCACGACACTGGCGCCGGTGGTGGCGAGCGCGGCGTCCTCGCTCGCGACGACCCAGCCCCGCTCGAGCCGGCCCAGCACGAGGGGTCGGATGCCCTCGGGGTCGCGGGCGGCGTACAGCGTGTTCTCGTTCATGAAGACGAACGAGAAGGCACCGTTGACCTGGGGCAGCAGCTCCAGCGCGCGCGTCTCCAGCGACTGGTCGGGGTGGTGCGCGAGGAGCGCCGTGACCAGGCTGGTGTCGTTGGTGGACGACTCGAGGTTGCGGGCGTGGATGTCGAGCTCGCCGTCGTCGCTCGGCAGCGCCTGCACCATCTCCGCGAGCTGAGCGGTGTTGATCAGGTTGCCGTTGTGGCCGAGCGCGATCGAGCCGTCCGCCGTCGGCCGGAAGGTCGGCTGCGCGTTCTGCCAGGTGCTCGCGCCGGTCGTCGAGTAGCGGCAGTGGCCGACGGCGAGATGGCCCGCGAAGGACTCCAGGGTGTTCTCGTCGAAGACCTGGGAGACGAGGCCCATGTCCTTGTAGACGAGGATCTGACGACCGTTGCTCACCGAGATGCCCGCGGACTCCTGCCCGCGGTGCTGCAGCGAGTAGAGGCCGAAGTACGTCAGCTTCGCGACGTCCTCACCCGGGGCCCATACACCGAAGACTCCGCACACGTTGCGCAAGCCTACCGGCCGAACTCCCGATCGTTCAGTTCGCGACGACCTGACGAGATACCCGCTCGACGACGGCACTCGCGACCTGCGCGGCCTGGGCCCGGATCTCGGGGATGGCGGTCGACTCCCACAGCGTGCCCTTGCGCGGCGGGCCGACCACGAACAGGCCGTCGACCACCCGACCGCCGGTCCCCCGGACCGCGCCGTCGACGGTGGCGTCGATCCCCAGCGCGAGCGGGTCGGGGACCACCGTGCCGCGGGCGACGAGGGCACGCAGGAGCGGATCGGTGCTGCGACGGACGTCGGCGAGGGGGCCGGTGCAGTTGACGACGGCGTCCACCTCGACCGGGGGGCGGCCGGGCGCGGTGGTGACCCGACAGCGCTCGCCGAGGTCCTCGACGGCGTGCAGGCTGCCGGTGTGCACGACCAGCCGGTCGTCGTACCGGTAGGACTGGACACGCAGCGCGACCTCGGGCGCCATCCGGTGCCGGCGGACCTCCCAGTCGCGGGCGTGGACGTCGAGGAAGCGGCGCCGCTCGGCGACGGGGAGCCGGCGCCACAGCTCCTGGGTGAGCGGGCGGAGACCGTCGACGACGGCACGCCAGCTGACGCCGCGCTCGTCGGCGGCCCGGCACTCCTCGGCGACCGCGGCCGCGATCGCATCGGCGGTCACGGCGTCGTCGGGGACCTTGGTGACCCAGGCGGTGTGGGCCTGCCCGACGTGCGGCTTGGGCAGCAGCCCGTTCCGGCTGACCAGCGTGACGTGCCGCTCCGGGCCGTCCTCGAGCAGGGTGATGGCGGTGTCGATGCCGGTCAGGCCGGTGCCGACCACGACGACCCGGGCATCGGCCGGGAGGGTGCGCAGGCGGGCCAGCTCCCACGGGTTGGCGACGTGCCACGCCGCGTCGGGCAGAACCGCCCCGTCCGCCGTGGCGAGCGGACGGGGCGGTTGGTTCCCGTGGCAGAGCACGACGGCGTCGGCACTCGAGGTAGCCCGCTCGGTGACGATCTCGAAGCCGGAGCCGGAGGGCCGGACGTCGAGCACCCGGCCGGCGCGGATCCGGAGCCGGTCGTCGGCGACGTCGGCGAGCCGGTCCTGCAGGTAGATCGCGTAGTCGGCACGCGGCAGGAAGCCCTGCGGGTCGCTGCTGCGGCCGGTGCGCAGCGCCCAGTCGAGCAGGTCGGACGGGGCGTCCGGGAACGCGCTCATGTGACGCGCCCGGACGTTGAGCAGGTGCCGCTGGTCGTTGGTGCCGTACGCCACCCCGCGCCCGACGATCCCGCTGGCCTCGTGGACCACGACCTCGAGCCCGGGGTCGTCGCTGCGCACCAGCAGGTTGATCGCGGTGAGCACGCCGCTGGCACCCCCGCCGATCACCGCCACCCGGGTCCTCGTTCGGGGGGCCGTCGTGGTGCTCGTCGCCGTCATGCGAGTTAGTCTAGCGTATCACTCTACTTTGAGGGGCGCGGGTTCACCGCCACCCCCCGCGACTCAGGCGCCGAGATTGCGCAGCAGCAGCGCCTCGGCGAGCAGGACCTTCTCGAACTCCGCCAGGTGCAGCCCCTCGTTGGGGCCGTGGGCGCGGGTGTCGGGGTCCTCGACGCCGGTCACGAGCACCGACGCGGCGGGGAAGCTCTCGAGGAACTCCGCGATGAACGGGATCGAGCCGCCGACACCCATGTCGACCGGCGCGGTGCCGTCCCACGCCTCGGTGAACGCGGCCCGCGCGGCGTCGTACGCCGGGCCGTTGACGTCGAGCGCGATCGGCTCGCCGGTGTCGACGACCTCGACCGTGAGGTGGGCACCCCACGGGACGTGCTGCTCGAGGTGGGCGCGCAGGCAGTTGAGGGCGTTCGCGGAGGTCTCGCCAGGGGCGGTGCGCAGCGCGAGGCGGGCCCGGGCAGCCGGGATGAGCGTGTTGGACGAGCCGTCCACCTTCGGCGCGTCGAGACCGATCACCGACAGCGCCGGCTGGGTCCACAGCCGCTCGACGGCCGGGCCCGAGCCCATCCACTCGACACCGGACGCGACTCCGGACTCGGCGCGCAGCCGCTCCTCGGGGTAGTCCACGTCGGCGGCGGGGCCGGAGTGCAGGCCCGCGACGACCAGGTTGCCCGCGTCGTCGTGCAGCGAGGCGATCAGGCGGGACAGGGTGATGAGCGCGTCGGGGACCAGACCGCCCCACATGCCCTGGTGGACGGCGTGGGTGAGGGTGCGGACCTCGACGTTGACGCGGACCAGGCCGCGCAGGCTCGTGGTCAGCGCCGGGACGCCGATGTCCCAGTTGCCGGAGTCGGCGATCACGATGACGTCGGAGCGCAGCTCCTCGACGTACTTCTCCAACAGCTGCGGGAGGGTCGCGCTCGCGACCTCCTCCTCGCCCTCGATGAACAGGCGGACCGTGACGGGCAGGTCGTCGCCGAGCAGACGCAGCGCCGCGACGTGGGTCATGATGCCGGCCTTGTCGTCGGCGGCGCCGCGGCCGTAGAGCCGCCCGTCGCGCTCGGTCGGCTCCCACGGCGGGCTGTCCCACTCGGCGTGGTCGTTCTCGGGCTGCACGTCGTGGTGGGCGTAGAGGAGGACCGTGGGCGCGCCCTCGGGGCCCTTCCTCTCGCCGATCACGGCGGGCGGCGCGCCGTCGAAGGCGCGCACGATCCGCACGTCGACGCCCTCCGCGGCGAACAGGTCGGCGGTCGCCCGGGCGCTCACCTCGACCTGGTCGAGGCGGTCGGGGTCGGCGCTGACGGACTGGATGCGGACGAGGGCCTCGAGGTCCGATCGGACAGCCGGGAGGATCTCGGCGAGGCGCGTACGCAGGTCGGTGGTGGAGACAGGTCCGGTCATGCCCCCAAACCTAGGGGGCACGATCGAGGCATGGCACCTTCGCGGCCCCTCGGGCCACGACGGTCGCGGCGGTCGCGGCGGCCCTCTCGGGGACCGACCCCTACCCCAGCGGCAGGTACGGCGCCAGGTCGGTCCGCTCGCCGCTGGCCCGGACCTGCCCGGCGTCCACGGCGTCGGGCCACGCGAGCCGCCCGGTGGCGAGCGCGATCCAGGTCGCGGCGTCGGTCTCGATCACGGCCGGCGGGGTGCCGCGGGTGTGCCGGACGCCCTCGACGACCTGCACGGCGGCGTACGGCGGCACCCGCACCTCGACGGACCGTCCGGGTGCACGGGTCTCGAGGAGGGCGAGGAAGTGCTTGGTCAACAGCCGCAGGTCCGCGCGCTCGGCGGCGCCGGCGGCCACCCGGGCCAGGGCGGCGGCGACATCCTCGGCGGCGGCGGGGCGGAGCCGGGCCGGCATCACCCGCCTCCCGCGGGCGGCGGGAGGGGAGGGACCGCGGCCTTCCCGGTCAGTGCGTGCACCTCATCCCCATGAGCCGCAGCCTATCGACCGCCCGCGGCCGACCCGCTCAGGTGGGCGGTCATTCCGGACGTCTGCGCCCGGCACCGGGCCGCGGCCACCACAATGGGGCCCATGCTCCTTCGTCGTTGCTCCGCGGCTGCGCTCGGCCTCCTCCTGCTCACGCCCGCCCTCGCCGCGTGCGGCGGCGACTCGGCCGGTGTCGCGGCCGGCGACGTGGTCCCGGCCCGCCCCGACGCGCGGATCGCCGACAGCGGGAGCGAGACGACCGTGGCGCTGCCGATCGGCGACCTCCTGGTCACCGTCGGGAAGCCGGTCCGGGAGATCTCCGCCGACGACACCCGTCAGCTCGAGCAGCTGACCGCGACCGACGGCGAGGTGTTCATGCCGGTGAGCTGGCAGTACGACACCACCTCGCTCGGCGCCTACGCCCGCTACCTGGAGACGACAGCGACGCCGGTGGTCGACCTGGTCGTCGACGGGGCGTCCTACCGGATCCCCCCGCCGGAGGTCTCGACCGAGGGGGCGGAGGCCTTCTTCGTCACCGTCAGCGGGTCGGGAGACGACCCCGAGCTGAAGGTGGAGTTCGACGGCGTGACCCAGACCGCCGATCTGACGACGGGCGAGGTGGACGCCGGCGCCGCCGCGCCCCTCTACGAGCTCGACCCGGCACCCACCGAGGCGGTCCCCTGCGGCGGCACCGCCCGGCCGAACCGCACCCTCACGGTCAGCGAGCTCGCGTTCACCTGCACCATGACGCCACCGGTCCTGCTGCCGTACGCCGGCGACGACTGGGCGGCGGACGGGCGCACCTGGCTGGCCACCACCGTCGAGACGGCGTTCGGCCGGTGGGACGAGGCCACGACCGATCTCAGCGCCGGGGCGATCTACTACCCCGGGACCGTCGACGGCGCCTTCACCCTCGGCGGGTCGAAGGCCGTGCAGGTCATCCGCGACGCCGGCCGGGGCACCTGCCCCGACATCGCCAACCAGAACTGCAGCGCGGTGTTCCACGTGCTGTTCGATGTCGGCGAGGACGCCCCGCGCAACCTCGTGGTCAAGCAGCGCTACGAGCTCGGGCGCACCTCGACCTGGGGCACGATCGACGCTCCGGAGCAGATCAAGCTGACGGTGACCGACCGGACCCGGCTGCCGTAGCGCCGGGCCGGCCGCACGACGGCGCGGCCAGGATCGCGTCGTCCTTCAGCCGAGGGCGTTCGGCAGCGTGCCGCTCCACGCCTCGCGCAGCTCGGCGAGCGGTACCTCGAACCGGCCCTCCACGACCAGCGCGTCGCCGCCCGTGCTGCCGAGCTCGACGGCGGGCACGCCGTGGCGGGCCGCGATCGTCATCAGCTCGTCGACGCTGTCGGCCGGAACGGTGACGACCGCCCGGGCCGCGGACTCGGCGAAGAGGTCGACGAAGGCGTCGCCCGGCAGCTCCACCCGGGCGCCGACGCCGCTGACCATCGCGGCCTCGGCGAGGGCCTGGGCGAGGCCGCCGTCGGACAGGTCGTGGGCGCTGGTGGCGACACCGACCAGGTCGCGCAGGGCCAGGGCGAGATTGTGCTCGTTGGCGAGGTTGACCGCGGGCGGGCGACCGCCGAGGTGGCCGTGGACGACGTGCGCCCACTCGGATCCGGAGAGCTCCTCGTGGGTGCTGCCGAGCTGGACGATCCGCTCACCGGCGGCCTGGAAGGCCGAGGGGGTACGCCGGCGCACGTCCTCGATCACACCGAGCACGGCTACCACCGGGGTCGGCAGGATCGCGGTCTCGCCGGTCTGGTTGTAGAGGCTGACGTTGCCGCCGGTCACCGGGATCCCGAGCTCGGCGCAGGCGTCCTTGAGGCCACGGCAGGCCTCGGCGAACTGCCACATCACGTCGGTGTCCTCGGGCGAGCCGAAGTTGAGGCAGTCGCTGACCGCCAGCGGCAGCGCGCCGCCGGTGGCGACATTGCGGTAGGCCTCGGCGAGCGCGAGCTGCGCGCCGGCGTACGGGTCCAGCTTGGCGAAGCGGCCGTTGCAGTCGGTGGCGACGGAGACGCCGAGGTGGGTCTCCTCGTCGATGCGCACCATGCCGGAGTCGGCGGGCTGGGCGAGGACCGTGTTGCCCTGGACGTAGCGGTCGTACTGGTCGGTGATCCACGACTTGTCGCAGAGGTTGGGGCTGGCGACCATCCGGAGCAGGGTCGCGCGCAGCTCGTCGCCGCTGCTCGGGCGCGGGAGCGCCTCGGCGCCGTCGGCCTGCAGCGCGTCCTGCCAGTCGGGGCGGGCGAACGGGCGCTGGTAGACCGGGCCGTCGTGGGCGACGGTCCGCGGCGGTACGTCGACCACCGTCTCGCCGTGCCAGTCGATGACCAGCCGTCCGGTCTCGGTCACCTCGCCGATGACGGCCGCCTCGACGTCCCACTTCGTGGTGATCGCGAGGAAGGCGTCGATGTCGTCCGGCTCGACGATCGCCATCATCCGCTCCTGGCTCTCGCTCATGAGGATCTCCTCGGGCGAGAGCGTCGAGTCGCGCAGCGGCACCTTGTCGAGAGCGACGTTCATGCCGCCGTCACCGGCGGAGGCCAGCTCGGAGGTCGCGCACGAGAGGCCGGCGCCGCCGAGGTCCTGGATGCCGGCGACCAGGCCCGCCGCGAACAGCTCCAGGGTGCACTCGATGAGCAGCTTCTCCATGAACGGGTCGCCGACCTGGACGCTGGGGCGCTTGGCCGGGCCGTCCGCGTCGAAGGTCTCGGAGGCGAGCACCGACACACCGCCGATGCCGTCGCCGCCGGTGCGGGCGCCGTACAGCACGACGAGGTTGCCCGCGCCGGACGCCTTGGCCAGGTGGAGGTCCTCGTGGCGCAGCACGCCGACGCACAGCGCGTTGACGAGCGGGTTGCCGAGGTAGGTCTCGTCGAAGACGGCCTCGCCGCCGATGTTGGGCAGCCCCAGGCAGTTGCCGTAGCCGCCGACGCCCGCGACGATCCCGGGCAGCACGCGGTGGGTGTCCTCGGCGTCGAGCGGGCCGAAGCGCAGCGGGTCCATGACCGCGACCGGGCGGGCGCCCATCGCGATGATGTCGCGGACGATGCCGCCGATGCCGGTCGCGGCACCCTGGTAGGGCTCGACGTACGACGGGTGGTTGTGGCTCTCGACCTTGAAGCTGACCGCGTAGCCCTGGCCGATGTCGATGACGCCGGCGTTCTCGCCGATGCCGGCGAGCATCGGGCCGATCGGGGTCTCCTGGGCGAGCTCGCCGAACTGCTTGAGGTGCACCTTGGAGGACTTGTAGGAGCAGTGCTCGCTCCACATGACCGAGTACATCGCCAGCTCCGCGCCGGTGGGGCGACGGCCCAGGATCTCGCGGATCCGGTCGTACTCGTCGGCCTTCAGGCCGAGCTCGGACCAGGGCTGCTCCCGGTCGGGATCACCGGCCGCCACGGCCACGGTGTCGAGCGTCGGACGGGCAGGTGCGGAAGCGGTGTCGGCCACGGCCCCAAGGGTATCCGTGGCCGGCCCGATCGCCCTGATCGGCTCAGCCCCGTGGACTGCGGGCGGCGACCTCGTCGCCCGGCGGCAGGTCGAGGTCGTCGAGCGCCGCGCGCACCGCCTGGTCGCTGTCCGCGCAGACCGTGACCGAGTACGGCGCCGCGCGGTCGTCGTACCAGAGGGCGAGCTTGCGCCGACAGTGCTCGCGGTCGACCTCGGCGAGCTCCACCCAGGCCGACCGCAGGTCGGGACGGTACGCGTAGTCCCGCTCGACCCGGTCGCGGTAGTTGGCGTCCATGGCATCCCAGCCGCGCCACTGGGCGTAGTACACCGACGACGTGTCGTCGAGGCACCAGCGGGCCTGCACCCGGGCCGACTTGGGATCGGGCACCACCTCGCAGTCGGCAGCGCGCGGGAAGGCCGCGAGCAGCGCGTCGGGCTCCGGCTCGGCGACATCTGTCGAAGGGTCGTTCGGGCGCGCCGACGGCGTCGGGTCGGAGCGGTTGAGGGCCCAGGCGGCCGCGCCGACGACCAGGGCGAGGAGCGCGAGGACGAGGAGTCCGGTCTGCCAGGAGACCCGCCGGGGACGACCGGGCGGCGCGGCGACCGCCGGACGCGGCCGGGTCGGCGGGCCGGTGTCGAGCAGGGTGGGCTCGGGGTCGTCGAGCGGGATCGCGTCGAGGGCGGCGATCAGCTCGGCCGTCGTACCGAACCGGGCGGCGGGGTCCTTCGCCATCGCGACGGCGAGCACCTCGTTGACCGCCGCGGCGTCGGCGCTCGACGCGGGCAGCTGCGGGACCGGTCCCTGGAGGTGGCCGAGCAGGACCTGACCGGTCGCCCCCTCGTACGGCGCCCGCGCCGTCAGCGCCGCCCAGAGCACGCAGCCGAGCGCGTAGATGTCGGTGGCGACGGTCGCGTCGACGCCCTGGTGCCGCTCGGGCGCCATGTAGCCGGGCGTCCCGACGGCGCCGGTGGTGGCGAGCTGCTCGAGGTCGGCGACGGCCGCGATGCCGAAGTCGCACAGCACCGGGCGGATCCGGCCGTCCGCCTGCTGCCCGACCAGCACGTTGGAGGGCTTGATGTCGCGGTGCAGGATGCCGACCTCGTGGGCCGCGCCGAGACCGAGGGCCAGGTCACGGACCAGCGCCACCGCGTCGGGCAGGAACAGGGGGCCCTCGTTGCGCAGCAGCTGGTTGAGGTCCCCGCCGGGGATCAGCTCCGTCGCGATGAAGAGCGCGCCGTCCTCCTCGCCGGCGTCGAAGATGCGAACGACGTTCGGGGAGTCCAGCCGGGCGAGCGCCTTGGCCTCGCGCAGGAACCGGGCGCGGTAGGCCGCGTCGTCGACGAGGTGGGGAGCCAGGACCTTGAGCGCGACCGGCCGGTCGAGGTCGCGGTGGACCGCCGCCAGGACCACGCCCATGCCGCCGCGGCCGAGTCGTCCGGTGACGTCGTACCGACCGAAGGAGTCACCCGGTTGCAGCGCCACCCCGCCACCGTATGCGAATTACAGATGTGTAGTTCACGGGGAGGCCTGTTACTCGTGTGAAAGTTGTGGTTATCGTGACTCGGCTCCCCGCCCGCCAAGCTTCCCCTTCCCCTGGAGTCCGCGATGCCTTCCCGGCCCTTTCCCCCGTCCGCCCGTCCCCGGCTCCACCGCCGGCTCCGCGTCCCGATCGCGGGTGCCGCCGCCGGCGCGCTGGCCGTGCTGCTGACCCTGGCGCTGCTGACGCCGCTCGGCGGCACGCCCCAGGCTGCCGAGACCGACGCCCCCGTCGACACGCCTGTCGACCTGGCCGCGAACGCGACGAACCCGGTGACGCCCGGTGACTTCACCGGCTACGGCTTCGACCAGTGCGAGACCCAGTCGCAGAAGAACATGGATGCCTGGCTGGCCCACTCGCCCTTCCGAGCCGTCGGGGTCTACATCTCCGGCGCCTCGCGGTTCTGCAGGACCCAGAAGAACCTGACCCCGACGTGGGTGTCCACCCAGCTGGCCAAGGGCTGGCGGATCCTCCCGATCACGCTGGGCCCGCAGTCCACCTGCGTGGGCCGGTTCCCCCGCTACGGCGCCACCATCGACCCGACGATCAGCAACGCCAGCGCCGGCGGCTACCAGGCCGCCCGCGCCCAGGGCACGGCCGAGGCGGACAGCGCCGTGGCCGCCGCCCAGGCGCTGGGGATCGTCCCCGGCAGCTCGCTGTGGTACGACCTCGAGGGCTGGAGCAACTACAAGGACGCGACCTGCCGCGAGTCGTCCCTCGCCTTCCTGAGCGGCTGGACCGCCCGGATCCGTCAGCTCGGCTACGTGTCGGGGGTCTACTCCAGCGCCGGCTCGGGCATCAAGATCCTCGACGACGCGCGCCAGCAGGGCCGGGCCGACGTCGTCCTCCCGGACCGGATCTGGATCGCCCGCTGGGACAACGTCGCGAACACCTCCACCAGCTACATCGCCGAGGACGGCTGGCGGCCCGGCAACCGGATGAAGCAGTACCGGGGCGGCCACAACGAGACCTGGGGCGGCGTCACCATCAACATCGACAGCAACTACCTCGAGCTGGGCAACGGGAGCCCGCTCCGGTGCGGCGGCGTCAAGGTCAACCTGGCCAACTACAAGAAGATCACCCCGAGCAAGGCCAAGCCCAAGCAGGTCCGCGCGCTCAAGTGCCTGCTCCAGGAGCAGAGCCTCTACCCGGGCAAGATGTCGAAGAAGTACAACAAGAAGCTGAAGGCCGGCATCCACGGCTGGCAGGCCCGCGCCGGCCAGAAGGTCAAGGACAAGTGGACCAAGAAGAACTGGGCCTCGCTGCTGGCCGGCGGCGCTTCCTAGTGAGCCGGCTGGGGTTGAGTCGTCACATCTGACCCGTTGAACCGTCACTTCCGTCCATCGCCGCTGACAACCGGATCCAGAAGTGACGGCTCGACCGGTCAGATCCGCCGACTCAACGGGTCAGCCGCCGAAGCCGACCTGCGGGTCCAGGCCGGTCTGCATCCGCCAGCCGAGCAGCGCGATGCCGAGGCCGGTACGGTGGTCCGGCTCGTCGAGGGAGACGCCGAGCAGTCTCTCGATCCGCGCCAACCGGTCGTAGAGCGACTGGCGGCGGATGCCGAGCAGGTCCGCCGCTCGGGCCTTCGACAGCGAGCAGGCGAGGTAGGCGTCCAGGGTCCGCAGCAGCTCGCTGCGGTGCTCGCGGTCGTGGTCGATGAGCGGGCCGATCTGCTCGCGGACGAACCCGCGCATCGCGGCGGGGTCCACCGACGAGGTGACCAGTCGGTGCGCCGCCACGTCGCGCTCCATCACGACCCCGTCGCGCCGACCGTATCGCCGGGCGGTGCGCAGCACCTGCCGGGCGCGGCCGACCGCCGACGCCAGATCGCCCGGGTCGGCGACCGGGGTGGCGGCTGCGACCAGGACCCGCCCGGGGAGCCGGACGGTGAGCCGCTCCCGGGCACCGGTCAGCTCGTCGCGGACCTGGGCCGGCACCGGGCGCCTGCCCCCGCGGTGCACCACGACGACGTGTCCACCGCTCACCCCGACCAGCACGGCCGGGTCGGCCCGCTCGTCGTCGTGGAAGGCCGCCTCGACGGCGGCAGCCGCATCGGTCAGCGGTACGGCGGAGTCGACCTCGACCGCGGCGACCACCAGGTGACGTCCCTCCTGGGGCGGCCAGCCGAGCGCGGCCAGCCGGTGCAGCACGTCGGCCCGCGAGACCACGACGCCGGCGACCAGGTCGGACACCAGCGACTGGGCGGGCCCGGGGCGATGGCCCGCGCCACTCCCCCGCCCGACCTCGAGCGCGACGGCGTGCGCCGCGACCTCGGCCAGACGCAGCCTCTCGGGACTCTCCGCGCCCAGGAGCCGCAGGGTGCCGACCGGCCCGGCCGATCCGCGCACCGGCGTCGGGATGACCTCGTCGTCGGAGACCGACGCGATCCGGCTCCGTTCGACGGTCTGCCCCTCCGGGTCCCGCAGCTCGACGGCGCAGCCCGCGAGCCGGGACACCTCGTCGAGCAGCGCCCGCAGTCCGCGACCCTCGATCACCACCTGGGTGAGCGCGCGCCAGCCCGCGTCCCCGCCGTCACCGCCGGCCGCGACCCGGCGGCGCACCAGCAGCTCGTGGAAGTCCTCAACCATCCGCTCGAAGGGCACCATCGCCGGGAACGCCAGCAACGCCAGGCCGCGGCGGCGCGCGGCGGCCAGGATCGGCTCCGGTACGGCGAAGAACGTCCGGCCCAGCTCCAGCCCGAGAGCCGCGACGCCCGCGTCGGCCAGCTGGTCGACGTACGACGCGAGGTGGTCGGCCGTGCGCCCGTGCAGGCCGAGGCCGGTGGTGAGCAGCACCTCGCCCCCGGCGAGCAGGGCGCCCATCTCGAAGACCTCCGAGGAGTGCACCCAGCGCACCTGGACCCGCTCGACGTCGCCGTGCAGCACCTCGGTGCTGGCAGCACGGAACGACGGGAGGGCCAGCACCTCGGCGAGAGTTGCCCCCATCAGGACGAACCGTCCGGCGAATGATGGATCATGCCCGACATTATGTCCCTTGTCGCGGTGCGGCGCCTCTGGTGATGTGAGCCCCGACACATCGACCCACGGAGGCAGGCCCATGATCACCGACGACGACCGCAGGTTCCTCGACCTCGCCATCGAGCAGGCCCGGATCGGCTGGGGGGAGGGCGGCATCCCGATCGGCGCCGCGCTCGTCCACGAGGGCGAGGTGCTCGCCGTCGGCCGCAACCGCCGGGTCCAGCAGGGCTCGGCCATCCGGCACGGCGAGACGGACTGCATCGAGACCGCCGGCCGGCTCCCCGCCAAGGTCTACCGGGCCAGCACGCTCTACACGACGCTCTCCCCCTGCTTCATGTGCGCGGGCACCTCGGTGCTCTACGACATCCCGCGGATCGTCGTGGGCGAGAACCAGAGCTTCCAGGCCTCCGAGGAATGGCTGCGCTCGCGCGGCGTCGTGGTCGACGTGCTCGACGACCCGAGCTGCCGCGAGCTGATGGTCACGATGATGCGCGAGAAGCCCGAGCTGTGGGCCGAGGACATCGGGGAAGAGGCGTGAGCACCGTGCGGCCGTCCGAGGCCACCGCCCCGGTCGACCCCGACTACCCGGTCACCCCGGTCCCGGCGCATGCCCGCAAGTCGTTCATCTCGCTGGCGGTCGTGCTGCTCGGCTTCACCGTCTTCACGCCGACCATGCTGGCCGGCGCCCAGCTCGGCTCGGCGTTCGCGCTCGGCGAGCTGCTGCGCGTGATCCTGCTCGGCTCGCTCATCCTCGGCACGTACGTCGCCCTGCTCGGCTGGATCGGCGCCAAGACCGGCCTGACCACCGTCGTGATGGCGCGCTACGTGCTGGGCTACCGCGGCAGCAAGCTCGGCTCGATCCTGCTGGGCGGCACCCAGATCGGCTGGTACGGCGTCGTCATCGGCACCATCGGCGATCTGACCGCGCAGGCGTTCGAGTGGGAGTCGGGTGCCGCGAAGGCCGCCGTGATGATCCTGACCAGCGTCCTCATGTGCCTGACCGCCTGCTACGGCTACCGCGGCATGTACTGGGTCTCGGCGATCTCCACCCCGCTCATCCTGATCCTCGCGTTCTGGGTGCTCTTCCGCTCCCTCGAGGAGGTCGGCGGCTGGTCCGGGCTCGCCGACGTCGAGCCCAACGGCTCGATGACGATGGCGGTCGCGATCACGACCGTGGTCGGCACCTTCGTCTCGGCGGGGACCCAGGCACCCAACTGGACCCGCTTCGCCCGCACCGGCAACCAGGCGCTGGTCGCCTGCGTGATCGGCTTCCTCATCGGCAACGGGCTGATGATCTTCTTCGGCGCCACCGGCGCGATGACCTTCGGCCAGGGCGACTTCGTCCTCGTCCTCTACGACCTCGGCCTGATCACCTGGGGCCTGGTGCTGCTCTTCGGCAACCTGTGGAAGTCCAACGCCGACACCGCCTACGCCTTCGGCGTGGCCGGGGCGGAGCTGTTCGAGAAGCCCAAGAAGACGCCGTTCGTCATCTACGGCTCGATCGTCGGCACCGTGCTCGCGCTGGTCGGGGTGCAGAACCACCTCGTGGACTACCTGGTCCTGCTCGGCGTCTTCATCCCGCCGCTCGGCGGCGTCGTCATCGGCGACTACTACGCCCGCTGGCGCCGCGGCGGGATGCCCGAGGGCGAGCGCCTGCCCGCCCTCAACGTCATGAATCTCGCGGTCTACGCGGCCGCCAGCGGCATCGCGTGGATCGCCAAGGAGACTGAGTTCGGCGTGCCACCTGTCATCGGCGTCGTGCTGGCCGCATTCGGCTCGTACGCCGTCGGGCGCGCCGGACTCAACCGTCGGCTCACCCCCACCGGGAGCTGAGCCGGCTCCTGGCCCCGGGCCCCACTGGGGCGGGTCCGGGGCCGGGTCTGACCCCGCGGGAGCTCAGGCGAAGGCGGTCTCGACGAGCGAGGTGAAGAAGCCGAGCCCGTCGAGACCGCTGCCGGTGAGCTCCTCGACGGCGTGCTCGGGGTGGGGCATCAGGCCGACGACGTTGCCGCGCTCGTTGGCGACACCGGCGATGTCGTCGAGGGACCCGTTGGGGTTGACCTCGAGATAGCGCGCCACGACCTGGCCCTCGCCCTCGATGCGGGCGAGGGTCTCGGTGTCGGCGACGAAGCCGCCCTCCCCGTTCTTGAGCACGATCCGGATCTCCTGCCCCTGGGCGTAGGCCGAGGTCCACGGGGTCCGGTTGCTCTCGATGCGCAGCAGCTGGTCGCGACAGACGAACCTGCGGTGATCGTTGCGGATCAGCGCGCCGGGCAGCAGGTGGGACTCGCAGAGGATCTGGAAGCCGTTGCAGATGCCGAGGACGGGCATGCCGGCGTTCGCGGCCTCGACCACCTTCTCCATGACCGGGGCGAACCGGGAGATGGCGCCGCAGCGCAGGTAGTCGCCGTACGAGAAGCCGCCGGGCAGGATGACCGCGTCGACGCCCTTGAGGTCGGCGTCACCGTGCCAGAGGGCGACCGCCTCGTTGCCGCCGATGCGGACCGCACGGCGTGCGTCGACGTCGTCGAGCGAGCCGGGGAAGGTGACGACGCCGACCTTCACGGCGCGACGCCCTGCTCGACCGTGACGGTGTAGTTCTCGATCACCGGGTTCGAGAGCAGCGTCTCGGCCATCTTGTCGACCTCGGCGAGCACCGCGTCGGTGACCTCGCCCTCGAACTCGATCTCGAACCGCTTGCCCTGGCGGACGTCGGTCACGCCGGTGAAGCCCAGCCGGGGCAGTGCGCCCTGGACGGCCTTCCCCTGGGGGTCGAGGATCTCGGGCTTCGGCATGACAGCTACGACGACTCGGGCCACGGCCCGCAGTCTAGTGCCGCGAGGCGTGGCGGCCGATTCCGCGCTCTTCCGCCGGACGCGGGGCAGACTGGGGGAATGAGCAACCCCACTCCCGGCGCATCCTCCCGATCCCCGCTGGCGCTCGAGTTCCCTCAGTCCCTGGCGGTCTACGACGACTACGCGACCGCGCAGCGCACGGTGGACTTCCTCTCCGACGAGGGCTTCCCCGTGCAGAACTGCATGATCGTCGGCACCGACCTCAAGCAGGTGGAACGGATCACCGGGCGCCTCACCAGCGGCCGGGTCGCGGCCGGTGGCGCCATGAGCGGGTTGTGGTTCGGCCTGTTCGTCGGTGTCCTGTTCAGCTTCTTCGGCACCGGCGACACCTGGGCGATCATCGCCTCGACGGTGCTGCTCGGGCTGGCGTTCGGCGTGGTGTTCGCGCTCGCGGGCTATGCCCTCACCCGCGGCCGGCGGGACTTCTCCTCGGTCAGCTCCGTCGTCGCGACCCGCTACGAGGTGCTCGTCGAGCACAAGGTCGTCGGCCAGGCCCGGGAACTCCTCGCGAAGCTCCCGGGCGCGTTGCCGAACCCGTTCAGCTGAGCTCGCGCTTGAGGATCTTGCCGGTGGCGGTCATCGGCAGGGCCTCGACGATCTCGACGATGCGCGGGTACTTGTACGCCGCCATCTGCTCCTTGCCCCAGGCCACGATCTCCTCCGGGGTGGCGCTCGCGCCCGGCTTCAGGATGGCGAACGCCTTGATCTCCTCGCCGTGGCTCTCGTGCGGGACGCCGATGACGGCCGCGAGGGAGACCGCCGGGTGGGTGAGGAGGACCTCCTCGATCTCGCGGGGGTACACGTTGAAGCCGCCGCGGATGATCATGTCCTTGGAGCGGTCGACGATGTAGTACCAGCCGTCGGCGTCCCGGCGGCCCAGGTCGCCGGAGCGGAACCAGCCCTCGGCGTTGATCGCCTCGGCGGTGGCGTCGGGGCGCTTGTAGTAGCCCTTCATGATGTTGTGGCCCTTGATGGCGATCTCCCCAACAGCGGAGAGCCCGTCCGGGTCCTTGCCTGCATCGATCTCGTCCCAGCCCTCGGGGTCGATCAGCTTCATCTCGACACCGGGGATCGGGGTGCCGATCGAGCCGACGCGTACGCCGTCGCCCAGCTTGGAGAAGCTGGCGACCGGCGAGGTCTCCGAGAGGCCGTAGCCCTCCAGGATGGTGACGCCGAACCGCTTCTCGAACTCCTTGTGCACCTCGACCGGCAGCGCGGACCCGCCGGCCACCGCCACCCGCAGGTTCTCTGCCAGGGCCTTCACGTCGACCGTGTCGTCGAGCGCGCCGAGCAGACCCCAGTACATCGTCGGGACGCCGCCGAAGAACGTCACCTTCTCCTTCACCATCAGCCCGAGCGCGGAAGCGGCCTCGAACCGCGGCAGCATCACGACGGTGCCGCCGAAGGCGAAGGCGCCGTTCTGGATGACGGTCTGGCCGAAGGAGTGGAACAGCGGCAGCACGCAGAGGTACGTGTCCGGGCGGGCGGCGTCGGCACCGAACAGGTCCGTGCCGGCCAGCGCGTTGTCGCGCATGTTGCGGTGCCGCAGCTCGGCGCCCTTGGGCTGACCGGTGGTGCCGGACGTGTAGAGGATGACGGCCGTGTCGTCGTCGTCCACGGCGACCGTGTCGAAGGTCGGCGCCTGGCCGGCGAGGCCCTGCCCGAGCGTCTCGGTGCCCTCGATCGGCGACGGGGCGGTCGGGTCGGCGGTGATGACGAAGAAGTGCTCGCAGCCCCCCTCCTGGCGGACCTCCTGGAAGCCGGCGTGGGCCTCGGCGCCGATGGCGAGGTCGGGCGTCCCCTGGAAGGCGAAGTAGGCCTTCGCGTCGGAGTCGCCGAGGTGGTAGGCGACCTCGCGGCCCTTGAGCAGCACGTTGAGCGGGACGACGGTCGCGCCGGCCTTGAGGATGCCGTAGTAGATGATCGTGAAGTACGGCAGGTTGGGGCAGCTCAGCGCCACCTTGTCGCCGGGCTTGATGCCGCGGGAGACCAGGAGGTTGGCGACCTGGTTGGCCGCCCCGTTGACCTGCGGGTAGGACAGCCGCGTGTCCCCGAAGACGATCGCGGTGCGGTCGGGGTAGGCCTGGGCGCTGTTCTCGAGGAACTCGGCGAGGTTCGTCATGCGCACAAACTACTGGCCGGCCGTGAGCCCGGTCACTGGTCGTGGGCCCAGAACCTCGCCGGAGCGGTTGTGCACGGGACTAACGGGCGCCACGGCCGGTCGATCGGGCCGACCTAGAACCTGTCGCCGGTGAGGAGCTCGTAGGCCTCGATGTAGCGGCTGCGGGTGCGCTCGACGACCTCGGCGGGGAGCGGCGGCGGGGCCTCCCCCGACGCCTTGTCCCAGCCGCTGTCGGGCGAGAGCGCCCAGTTGCGCACGATCTGCTTGTCGTACGACGGCTGCGTGCGACCGGGCCGCCAGTCGTCGGCGGGCCAGTACCGGGAGGAGTCGGGGGTGAGCACCTCGTCGGCGAGCACGATCCGGCCGTCGCCACCGGGGACGACGCCGAACTCGAACTTGGTGTCGGCGAGCAGGATCCCCCGTGCGCGGGCGATCTCCTCGGCCCGCCCGTAGACCTGGAGGGTCAGGTCGCGCAGCGCCGCCGCGGTCTCGGCGCCGACGGTGGCGGCGACGGCGTCGTACGAGACGTTCTCGTCGTGGTCGCCGAGCTCGGCCTTGGTGGCGGGGGTGAAGATCGGCTCGGGCAGGCGACTGCCGTCCTCGAGGCCGGCCGGCAACGCGATGCCGCACACGCGATGATCGGGCCCGGAGGACCGGTAGTCGAGCAGGCCGGAGCCGGTCAGGTAGCCGCGCGCGACGCACTCGACGGGGAACATGTCGAGCCGCTCGCAGATCACGGCGCGGCCATGCACGGCCTCCGGCACGTCGGTCGAGATCACGTGGTTCGGGACCAGGGCGGCCAGCTGCTCGAACCACCACAGCGACATCCGGGTGAGGATCTCCCCCTTGTCGGGGATGGTCGTCTCCAGCACGAAGTCGAAGATCGAGAGCCGGTCGCTGGCGACCATCAGCAGCTTGCCGGCGTGCGGGCCCTCGGTGAGCTCGTAGAGGTCACGCACCTTGCCCGAGTGCAGGTGGCGGGCGCCCGGGAGCGCCGGGGCGGGCGGGATGTTCGCGAGCGTCACGGGCGACAGCCTATTGAGGTGGCTGCGCGAGGTGGCTGCCGCCCGGGTCCCGCGTCAGTCGATCGCCGCCCGGACCACGCGCTCGTACTCGCCGTCCGGCACCACGGCCGCCGAGCGGACGACGTCGAGGAACGCGGCCCTGCCCATGCCGGCGGCCTCGAGGACCAGGATCGTGTCGCCGACGAGCGGGGAGGTGGCGACGACCCGGTAGTGCTCGCCACCCTCCTTCCAGTCGGTGAGCAGCGTCCGCTTGCCGAGGATCCGGATCTCCTCGCGGTTCGTGTTGTCGAGGTAGCGGTCGTAGGTGAACGGATCGTCCACACCCCCGATCCAGGCCGGCGACAGCCGGGCTCCGTCCGGCCCCCTCCACCAGACCCCGCCGTCGTCGTCGACCTGTGGCTGCCAGCCGTCCGCGGTGATCAGCACGGGAACCGGTGGCGCCTGGTAGACGCGGTCCTCGGGGGAGACCCTCTCGGTCACCCGAACGTGCTCGGCCAACCCTGCCTCGTCCACGAGCCGCAGGTCGCCGAGCAGGTCGAGGAAGGCAGCACGGGACATACCGGTGCCGCGAACCTCGAGGGTGAGGCCCTTCTCCACCGGCCGGATCACCGTGTGGTCCCGCTTGCCGTAGGCCCACATCAGCGATGCCCTGCCGAGCAGGTCGACCTCGACCGACGGCCCGATGTCGTCGCGGTCGGCGACGTAGCCGTCGTACTGGTCGGCGGGGCGCCAGTGGACGTCGAGCTCCTGATCGCCCTTGCGGTACGAGAGCTCGCCGTCCTGCTTGGCGTCGTCCACGTTGTCCAGCAGCCATCCGGGCAGGGCGAGGACGGCGCGATCACCAGTGCCGTGGTCGGGCGAGCCGGCGGTGGCCGGCCCGAGGTCACGGCCCGGCTCGTCGCGCTGCACGCCGAGCCAGGCGGCGCCGGCGACCATCGCCGCGACGGCAGCGGCGGCGGCGAGGACGGGCAGCACCCGGCGTCGCCGGGGCACGGTGGCGGGGTCGGGGGTCTCGACGGGGGCGAGGGTCATGATCTCCTCCAGCAGCTCGGCGCGACCCTCGTGGAGGGCGAGGCCGGCGACGCCGGCGTCGGTGATCGTGCGGTTCATCGGTGACCTTCCTTCCGGATCGCGGTGACGGGTTCTGCAGGGAGATGTCCGGCGGCGGGCGGATCGTTGCCGAGCAGGGCGCGCAGCCGGGAGCGCGCCCGCGAGAGACGCGGGCGGACGACGGCCGCGGGGATGCCGAGCACCTCGGCGATCTCGCGCGGCTCGAGGCCCTCCCACAGGTGCAGCTGGAGGACCTCCTCGTCACGGGCGCTGAGCCGCTTCATCGCGGCGGTCACGTCGGCCCGGTGGACCACCTCGTCGGCCAGATCGGCCATCGCGTGGGTGAGCTGGAGCCGCAGCCGTTCGCCGAGCGCGGCACGTCGGCCGTCGCCGCGGCGGTGGTTGGCGAGGGTGCGCCGCGCGACGCCGTAGAGCCACGGCCGGGCACCGTCGCCCGGCGGCACGTGCGCCAGGCGGCGCCACGCGACGAGGAAGGTGTCGGACGTGACGTCGGCCGCGTCCTCGGGACGGTCGGTCCGGCGCAGGGCGAAGCCGAGCACCGCGTCGAAGTGCGCGGCGTACAAGCGGCGGAAGTCGTCCTCCCGGGCGGGGATGTCCCTCATGCCTCTCCCATGTCCGGATGCAGGACGATCGTTGCAGGCTCAGGGGACAGGCGCCCACAGCGCGGAGATCGGCAGCCCCCAGAGCCCCTCGGCGTACCGATAGGTCCCCCCGGCCATCGACAGCACGACACCGCCGCGGAACCGGTCGCCGAGCGAGTCCCGGAGGAATCGGAGCCCTTTGAACTGTGCGGCCGAGTTCCCCTGTGCCGCCTTCACCTCGATCCCGATGACCGAGCCGTCGTCGAGCTCGGCGACCAGGTCGACCTCGACACCGTTGCGATCGCGGTAGTGGTACAGCCGCAGATTGGTCTCACTGACGGTCGCTGCGGCCAGGAGTTCGGTGACGACCAGCCCCTCCACCAGGCCACCGAGGCTGGCCGGCGCCGGGACGCCCTCAAGACTGCTCGCCGTGGCACCGACCAGTCGAGCCGCCAGGCCCGGATCGGTCACCACACACTTGGGACGACCCACCTCTCGCCGAGTGAGGTTCGGCGTCCACGGCGGCACGAGGTCGATCAGGAAGAGGCGGCGGAGCAGGTCGAGGTACGGCGTGACACTGGCCGCCGGGAGTGCGGCATCCCGCGCTACGCGCGCCTTCACCAGCTCACCGGACTGGTTCGCCGCGAGGAGGCGGATCAACGTCATCAGTCGGGTCGGTTCCACCCGCATCAGATCCACCGCGTCGCGGCTGAGCAGACCCGAGACGTAGCCGTCCAGCCAGATCGCCCGGGTCCGGTCGCTCAACTGCGCGACGGCCGGATATCCCCCGCGGGCGATCCGCTCCAAGTAGGTCGACCGTGGCTCCCCAGGGACGTCGGGGAGCTGTCGCGACGCCAGCCAGCCGACCAGCGCGTGCGGAAAGTCGCCGGCCGCGGCGTCGTACTCACGCTGGCTGAGACCGAGAAGGCGCAGTGTCACAGCCCGGCCCGCGAGGCTGTCGGTCGTGGCGGATTGCCTCAGAAAATCGGCCGATCCGGTGAGCAGGAAGCGTCCGGGACGCCGGTCTCGATCGATCGCCGCCTTGACGGCCACGGTGATCTCAGGCAGTCGCTGCACCTCGTCGATCACCAGAAGCCCGTCAGGCATCTGGTCGACGAATCCCCGCGGGTCCGCGATCGCTGCGTCGCGGACCTCAGGGTCGTCCATGGTGCGCACCGCCGTCGGCCGCCCCGGGTCGAGCAGCGAGACGAGGGTGCTCTTGCCGACCTGGCGCGCGCCCTCGATCACCAGGGCCGGGAACACGGCAAGTAGCTCCGCGGCTTGATCGGCAGCAGTGCGGCTGATGACCTCCACGAGGCGACAGTAGCAGTCGAGTCGCCGAAACGCTGCCGGGTTTTCGTTGAAACGCTGGATACTTCTCGTTGAATCGCTGCCTCAACCTCGGTGACTCGCTGAGCGCTCCACCGGTGGCGCGCGGCCTATATGTTTAAGTAAACTGACATACATGACTTTCCGGGAACCTCGCCCCGACTTCCTGCTCGTCGGCGCGCCCAAGGCCGGCACCAGTGCACTCCATCTCGCGCTCGCCGCCCACCCCGACGTCTTCGTCACGACACCGAAGGAGCCGAAGTTCTGGCTCTGCGAGGGCGCTCCCCCGCCCCACTGGGGCGGCCCCGGCGACCGGCACTCCCAGCAGGAGTGGATCTGGCGGGCCGACGAGTACGCCGACCTGTTCCGCCCCGCGCCGCCGGACACCGTGCGCGGCGAGTCGACGCCGTTCTACCTGTGGCACCGCGGCGCCCAGCGCCGGATCGCCGACGCCCTGCCGGAGGTCCGGCTGATCGCCGTGGTCCGCGACCCGATCGACCGGGCCTACAGCAACTGGATGCACCTGTGGTCCGACGGCCTCGAGCCGGAGGCCGACTTCGAGACCGCCTTCGGCCGCGAGGCCGAGCGGATCGCCTCCGGGCACGCCCCGTTCTGGCGCTACCGCGACCTCGGCCTGTACGGCGAGCAGCTGCGCGACCTGGTCAAGCTGGTCGACCCCGCACGGATCCTCGTGGTCCGCTATCGCGACATCGTCGACCACCCGGCCCGCACCGTGGACCGGGCGTGCCGCTTCCTCGGGATCCGCGAGGGCCAGGTGCGGGAGATCCCCCGCGACAACTCGCGCCCGTACGTCGCCCCCGGCTGGCGCCCACGCGTGCTCGGCCCGGTCGTGCGCGGCGGCGCGTGGGCCGGGCAGTTCGCGGCTCCCGAGCTGTGGCGCCGCGCCAGCCTGCCCGTGCTCGCCCGCCTGCAGAGCCGCGACGCGCACCGGCCCTCGCTCAGCGCCGAGCAGCGGGCTCGGCTGCTGCCGGCCTTCGCCGAGGACGTCCGGCTGCTCGCCGAGATCACCGGCGAGGACTTCTCCGACTGGCTCTCGACGCGCGACCGCGGGTCGTTCGCCCAGCGCGCCTCGGTCTCAGCGCACCAGCGTGACCAGGTCGTGCGCACCGTCGGCGCGGGCCGCCTCGACGTAGAACCGGGTCCGGCCGTCCGGCAGCGGCACGGCTGACGCATAGCGCCACGCGCCGTCGCCGTGCGGCGAGGCGATCGGGGGACCGGCGGAGGCGACCAGGCGCGAGCCGTCCCAGGTGGCGAGGCCCGTGGTCTCGAACCAGTTCGAGGCCGCATCCGGCCGCCCGTCGTACAGGACCGTCAGCGGGCCGCCCGCGACGGACGGGAGAACGGTCGTGACGCGGGCACCCCGCGCGTCCCACTCCCCCGGGCGGCCGGCGAGCACCTCGCCGAGGTCGGTCCAGTCGAGGCCGTCGGCGCTGCGCAGCAGCCGGGTGGTCATCCGGTCCTCGTGGCCGGGTTCGGCGAGGGGGTGGCAGCACAGCCACATCTCCCAGCCGTCGGGGCCGTACGTGACGACGGGGTCCTTGACCGCGACGGTCTCGTCGCCCGGGAGCACGACCCGGCGCTCGCCGGCAGGCAGGTCCTCGGGGGTCGGGGCCGTCAGGCTGTCGACCCACCAGTGCTTCGAGCCCGGGGTGGCGCACGACAGGTAGAGCCGCCAGCCGACACCGGGCACCGGGACCAGGACGGGGCGCTCGAAGGACTCGCAGCCGAACGCGTCGCGGTGCACCTCCGCGACGGTGGTGAAGCGCTCGCCGTCGTCGGAGCGCGCGACCACCACGCTCACCCCGCGCCCCTCGTCGACGGGGCGTCGCACCCGGTAGGTCAACCAGATGGTCCCGTCGACGAGTACGGCGCTGGCGGCACCGGCCCAGTTGCCGGCCCCGGCGGCCGGTGCGGGTACGACGATCCGCGGGTCGTCGTACGTCGGGACGGCGAGGGCACCCAGAGTCATGGCCGGCATATTACTTCACAAAGTCGAGAGACTTTGGAGACAGGTGCGTCGGCCCGGGCGAGGGGGTGCCGGTCGGCGGGCGCGGGACGGATGGCAGAGTGTCGCCATGACGGAGTCCGCGCAGCCGCTCATCGACAGCACGTCCTTCGCCCCCGGCCAGGTGATCTGGGAGGACGAGGTCTGGATCCTCGCCCGCCACGACGCCGGCGGCCGGCTCGGCCTGACCCTCCACCACCGCGAGCCCGAGGCTCTCGGCCAGCTCTCCGACGAGCACGCCTCCCAGCTCGGCCGGATCGGCAACCGCCTGATCCGGATCATCGAGCACCTGCCCGAGACCGGCAGGGTCGGCCTCGCGCGCACCTCCGACGACCACGTCCAGCTGGCCTTCGAGGCCGAGGGCATCCCGGAGGCCCGGCTGCACGACATCGCGGTGAAGCTCGCGAACTGGGGCGGCGAAGCGCGCGCCTGACCCCGCGGGCGCCGCTGGCCGACCGCGCCGGTCTCGGATTCGGCCTCCCGGCACCGCGACCCGCCACTAGAGTCACCCCGAAAGGTGGCGACTCATGACGGGACCGGTCCTGCTCGCGCGTCCCCGGCTGCACGCGCGGCTGGACCAGGACGAGCCGCGGCTGGTCGTGCTGTCGGCCCCGAGCGGCTCGGGCAAGACCAGCCTGGTCCGCTGCTGGGTGGCGACGCGCGACCCCGGCGAGGTCGTGTGGGTCACCCTCGAGACCGACCGGGTGGCGCGGACCAACTTCTGGCAGGCCGTGCTGACCAACGCCGGGCGACTCGGCGTGCTGCCCACCATCGAGGCCGCGGGCCTGGTCGACGACGTCGCGCGCACCGCGGACCTGCCCGCCCTCGTCGCCGGTGCCCTGTCGGCCCGCGGTCCGCTCGTCCTGGTGGTCGACGCCCACGAGCGGCTGCGCGACGACACCGGCCCGGTCGACGCGGACCTGGCCCAGCTCGCCCGGCTCTGCCCGGAGCTCAAAGTGGTCGTCACCACCCGGACCGCCACGGGCCTCGCCAGTCCCGGCCGGACGCTGCGTGGCGAGGTCGAGCTGCTGACCGCCGCCGACCTGGCCTTCACCGAGGACGAGACGCACGAGCTGCTGCGGACCTTCGCCGAGCCGGGTGTCGCCGAGCGGGCCGACGGGCTGCACGCGGCCACCGGCGGCTTCCCGCTCGCGGTCCGCGCCGGCATGCTCTCGCTGGCCCGGGCCACCACGGACCCGGCCACGCCCGACTGGCAGTCGCTCGTCGCCGAGGACCTCCGCATCCAGCTGGGCACCGGCACCGTCTACGACCTGGTGCTGGCGACCTGCCTGCCGCCCTACTTCGACACGGACCTCGCGATCGAGCTGACCGGGACCTCCGACGTGAAGGAGACCCTCGCCGAGCTCGAGTGGAACGGCTTCGGCCGCTGGATCCCGTTCGCGCCGGGCCGCCAGGTCTTCCAGTACGTCGAGTCGCTGCGGACCGCGATGCTCGCCGACACCACGCGGCTGCCGGCCGCGACCCAGGCCCGGCACGCTCGACTGGCGGCGACCTGGCTGTATCGCAACGGGAACTTCGAGACGGCCTTCGACGTCGCCGTCGGCGCCCGGCAGTACGACGTCGCCGGCCGCGTCTATGCCGCCCTGGTGGCGAGCAACCCGGAGACCATCACGACCGCGCGCTTCGACCGTCAGCTGGCGAGCGTCCCGAGCCGCGCGCTCACTCAGTACCCCGCGCTCGCGCTCGGTCGCGGGCTGGCCTGCCACCGCGACCCCGCGACCCTCGGCGCGGCGGCGGACTACTTCCGGATCCCCGCCTCCTGGGTGGGCCCGCCCGCACCCGGCTCGACGCCGGGCGAGGTGCTGATGGTCCACACCGCCAAGGTCGCGAGCCTGCGGGCGCTGGGTCGCTTCGAGGACTCGGGCCGGGCGGCCCAGCAGGCGCTGGCCCACTTCGACAGCATCCCCGACGGGGAGCAGCACCACGTGGCGGACCTCGGCGCCACCACCCTGCGCCACCTCGGCTACTCGCTCTTCCAGGACGGGCAGGTCGAGGAGGCCCGCACCGCCGCCACCCGGGCGATCACGATGAGCACCCGCCCGGAGACGCTCAACCACACCGCCGTCTACGCCGTGGGCTTCAACGCCATCGACGGGCGGTGCGGCGAGGCCCGCGCGGCCCAGGCCCATGTCGACCCCGCCGCCTGGCGCCCCGGCCAGACCCGCACCTACGTCAACGCGCTGGGCCGCATCGGCCAGGCCGCGCTGCTGCTCGACGACTTCGACCTCACCGGCGCGATCGCCGAGTACGACGACTGCGCCTTCGTCGTCGCCTCGGAGTTCTGGCCGTTCGTCACCTGGACGCTGATGCACGCCCGGCTCGGCCTCGGTCATGCGGCGACCGAGGCGCACCGGGTCGAGGCCGCGCTGGCCCGCACCCCGACCCCGCCGGGCACCGCCGACAGCCTCGGTGGCGCCGCCGTCCGCGCCACCCTCGCCGTGCTCTGGCTGGCCGCGGGCAACCGGACCAAGGCCGGCCCCCTGCTGCGCACCCGGACCAGGTACGCCGGTCAGCTGGCCCCCGCCGTCCTCCTCGGCCGGCTGCTCGCCGGTGAGGCCGCCGAGGCGCTTGGCGCGCTGCCGCGCCTCGAGACGCAGCCGGGGCACACGACCCGGTCCACGGCCGCCGTCCTCAGCCTCGGTGCCGCCGCGGCGCTCCGCTCGGAGCGTCCCGACACGGCGGCCGCCCTGCTGGACCGGGTCCTGGCGATCGTCGGCCCGGGGGGCGCCCGGGCTCACCTGATGTACCTCCCGGCGACCGACCTGGCCGGTCTGCGCGCGCTGGCGGCCGAGCAGGGCGACACGACGCTGCGCGACTACCTCGCCGCCCCGGTGCCGAACTGCGTCACCGGCGAGATCCTGGCCGCGTCGCTCACGCCGCAGGAGCGCACGGTGATCGCGGCGTTCGCCCAGCACCCGACCCGGGCCACGGCCGCCGCCGCCCTGCACGTCTCGGAGAACACGGTGAAGACCCACCTGCAGCGGATCTACCGCAAGCTGGGCGTCAACTCCCGCGAGGCGGTCATCCAGAAGGCGATCGAGCTGGATCTCCTGGCTCCACGCTGACCGCGGCCGAGCTCCGCCCGGAGGTGGCGGCCAGCACGACGGCGGCGAGCAGGCCCGACACGGCACAGATCGACCACACGGCGTAGTAGCCGCCCAGGCTGCCGCCGCTCATCCGCAGCGTGCCGGTGCTGGCCAGGCAGATCGCGAAGACCGACGAGGCGAGGCCGCCGCCGATGGTCTTGGTCGCGTTGGTGAGCCCGGTCGCCGAGCCGACCCGGCCGGGCGGCGCCGCCGCCGCGGCCGCCGCCGGGATGGCCGCCACCAGTCCGCCGGTCCCGAGGCCGATCACCGCCATCACCCCCCAGGCCGCGCCAGGGCTCGCGTGCAGCGGCAGCCAGGCGGCGTACCCGAGGGCGTAGACGACGCAGCCGGCCACCATCGCGCGGCGGGCGCCGAGCACGCGGCTGACCGGTCCCAGCGACAGCGCGCCCACCGCCAGACAGGCGACGTAGAGCGCGATCCGCGCCGAGCCCTCCGCGGCGGTGAGACCGAAGCCGTAGCCGTGCACCGCCGGATCACTGCGGAAGTACGTCGACAGCGGCACCTGCGCGCCGAGCAGGGACATGCCGACGAGGAAGGCGGTGGCCTGGACGCTCCACTGGGCGGGGTGCGCCAGCAGCCGGACGTCGACCATCGGGTCGGCGTGCCGGGACTCGTAGCGCCACCACGGGACCAGCAGCGCCGCACCCGCCAGGATCAGCAGCCAGGCGGGCACGGAGGTCAGGCCGTCGACCCGGATCAGCACCAGGCCGCCCAGGACCGCCAGGACGGCGAGGGTCATCAGGCCCAGCCCGCCCCAGTCGAACCGGCCGCCGCGACGGCCGGGGACCTCCTCCAGGAGGGCGAGCACGGGCAGGCACAGGGTGACCACCACCGCGGGCAGGACCAGCATGGTCGTCACCGAGACCCGGTCCGCGAGCTGGCCGGCGAGGACCGCGGCGACGATCACCGACAGCTCCAGGGTCGCCACCAGGATCGCCGCCACCCGGCGGGTGACCCGGCCCTGGTCGGCACGGCCCGCGGTCCGGCGGTGGATCACCGCGACCTCGACCGGCAGCCACACCACGTAGACGCCCTGCAGGGTCCAGGCGACCAGCATGAGCGGGAAGCTCGGCGCGAACGCGATGCCCCACGTCGCCGCCGCGGTCACGGCGGTCGCGATCACCAGCACCCGCTTGTGCCCGACCAGGTCGCCGAGCCGGGCCAGCGGCGGGACGACCAGCGCCGAGAAGATCAGCTGGGAGGCCTCGAGCCAGTTGAGGTCGGCGTATCGGACGTCGAGGTCGTGGGCGATGTCGACCATGATCGGCCCGTAGTAGCCCTGGATCACGCCGCTGGCCACCTCGACCGCGGCCAGCAGGGCGATCACGGCCAGGAGCGGGTGACCCGGCGGGCGACATCCGGCACGGAGCATTGTCACCCGGGCAATGGTGGGGGTTCGCTGGGGTGTCGGTGCGCATCGTCCGCACCGCGGACCGAAAGTTGCTCCCCCACATGCGTGCTCCCCGCATCCCTGCCCTCCTCAGCCTGCCCTCCTCCGGGTGGCCGGCGGCAGCCTGCGCCGCGACGGCGGCCGTCCTGACCCTCTCCGCATGCTCGGGCGGGTCGACCGACGCGGAAGCCGACGCCGAGGCCCGCGCGACGCCCGCGGAGCGCCCGGCGCCGGCCTTCACCGGCGTGCGGCACGAGCTCCCCACGGGCGCGGCACTGGACAACGACCCGGACCTCTACGAACACGTCGCACAGACCGGGTGCGAGGCGACCGCCGACGGCTGGAAGGCCGAGGGCAGCGCCGAGAACACCGGGACCGAGGCGCGGACCTTCGTGGTCCTGGTGCTCTTCACCGACCCGCAGGGGCGCAGCGTCGACTCGGCGTCGGCCTCGGTCACGGTCGGCCCGGGCGAGACCGGCGACTGGATCGCCGAACGCGATTTCGATGCACCCGCGGGGACGCTCTGCGTCGTTCGCGCCGTCAACCAGGCGAAGTGAGGCCCCCCATGAAGCTCCCCCGGATCGCACTCTCCGCGGCACTCGCCGTCAGCGGCGCGCTGGTGATCACCGGCCTCGGCACGACGCTGGCACCCGCCGCCCAAGCGGCCACCGTGGGCTGCGACACCCTGGCGGCGGCCGGCTACCGGCAGTCGACCGTCGCCACCGGCCTCACCACCCCCCGCGGCATCGACGTCGCCGCGGACGGCGTGGTCTACGTCGGCAACGGCGACCAGGTCGACAAGCTGACGCCCTCGGGCGGGACCTACACCCGCACCACCGCGGACGGCACCTACGCGCCGTACGCGCTCGCGGTGGGCACGGACGGCACGATCTACGTCGCCGACCAGCCCAACGGCAACGTGGAGAAGTTCATCGCGTCAGGCGGCGCCTACACCGCGGAGAACGTGACCTGGGGCCTCGGCGGCGAACTGGGAGCGCTGGACGTCGACCCGTCGGGCACGGTCTTCGTCGGCGACACCGCCCACCAGCGGATCACCAAGCTGACGCCGGGAGGCGGCGGCTACACCGCCTCCGGGGTGCAGTCGCTGCCGCTGCCGACCCAGGTCCACGGCATCTCCGTGGCCGGCAACACCCTGTTCTTCACCATGGGCGACACGGTGCGCGCGCTGAACATCCCGGGCAACACCCAGGGCGCTCCGCTCCCGACGAACGGACTGTCGTCCCCCGGCGGGCTCGACCTCGACCCGTCCGGCGCGACGCCGCCGATCGTCGTGGCGGACACCGGCAACGACCGGCTGGTCCGGGTCGGCGCGGCGCTCGAGGACCAGACGACCCTGCCGACCGACGGCCTGGACCAGCCCCAGGACGTCGCGGTCGACACCGCCGGCAACGTCTATGTGGCCGACACCGGCAACGGCCGGGTGGTCAAGCTGACCCCCGTCTCGGTCGATGCCGTCGCCGACACCGCGACGACGACGTCCGGCGACACCGTCACCACCGACGTGCTCGCCAACGACTCCGCCGAGGGCGCCGACCTGGCCGAACCGACCATCGCGAAGAACCCTGCGCACGGCTCCGCGACGGTCAACCCCAACGGCACCATCACCTACACCCCGGACGCCGGCTTCTCCGGCACCGACAGCTACCGGTACGCCGTCCGCGACTCCGCCGACCCGGCGAGCGTCTGCGCCACCGCGACGGTGACCGTGACCGTCGGCCAGGACAACGCCTGCGGCCCGGTCGGCACCACCGGTGCGCTGACCCGGCTCCCGATCGAGACCGGCACCGACTACCCCACCTACTTCGACATCGACGCCGACGGCGGCATCTTCGTCACCGACTCCGAGAACGGCGAGATCGTGAAGCTGACCCCGTCCGGGTCGGGCTACACCCGATCGGTGGTTGCCCCCGGCATCGGCAATGTCTCCGCGATCGCGCTCGACGACTCCGACGGCACGCTGTGGGTGGTGCGCTACCCGGGTGAGGTGCTCGAGCTGACCCCGTCCGGCTCGACGTACACGGTCGCCAACACCTACAGCGGCGGCCTCCTCAACGGCCTCGGCGGCATCGACGTGGCTGCGAACGGCGACGTCTACGTCAGCATCAACGCCACCTCGTTCGGCGGGGGCGGCGTGGTGCGGATGTCCGGGCCGGGCATGGCGCAGACCCAGGTGATCGGTGGCCTCGACGTCCCACACCAGGTGACGGTCGACGACGCCGGCGCGGTCTACGTCGCCAGCTACACGCGCGTGGTGAAGCTCGACGGCACGACGCAGACCGACGCCGTCACCGGTCTCGGCAGCGGCCAGGGCGTCGCCGTCGACAGC
Organism: Nocardioides carbamazepini; assembly: GCF_024614185.1. Taxonomy (GTDB): domain Bacteria; phylum Actinomycetota; class Actinomycetes; order Propionibacteriales; family Nocardioidaceae; genus Nocardioides; species Nocardioides carbamazepini. The sequence goes on along the minus strand of NZ_JAHTLF010000025.1, from coordinate 43,264 downwards.
ACCGGCACTCTGTGGATCAGCACCACCGAGGACCCCGGCGTCTGGACGGCGGCGCCCTCCGGCGCCGGCTACGCCCCGAAGCAGCGCTATGCGCCCTGGGGCGCGAACCACGCCTACAACCTCGTCGTCACCGACGACGACGCCGTCTTCGTCGCCGACTTCGAGAAGCTCTGGGAGTTCGGCCCGCTGACGGTGGATGCGCAGGACGACACCGCCACCGTCGGGGCCAACGGCTCGGTCACCACGGATGTGCGGGCCAATGACGCGACCGACTCCGTCCTCGACGACATCAGCGTGGTCGGCGCGCCCGCGCACGGCGCCGCGACCGTCAACGACGACCACACGATCACCTACCGGCCGACCCCGGGCTTCTCGGGCACCGACCACTACGACTACCAGGCGTTGGACGAGGACGGGCTGGTCTGCGCGGTCGCACGGGTGACCGTCACGGTCACCACGTCCGACGGCTGCGGCGACATCCCGTCGAAGGAGTACGGCTACGACATCGTCGTCAGCGACGACGACTTCACCGAGCCGGCCGGCGTCGCCGTCGACCCACGGAACTTCATCTTCATCTCCGACGCGGCCGGGGCCCAGGTGAACGCCTGGGCGCCGGGCGCCGGACCGTCACCGATCGACGGCGGCCAGGACCTGGACCCGCAGGGCATCGCCGCGGACGCGCAGGGCAACGTCTACTACGCCGACGAGGGTGAGCACGAGATCGTGAAGCTCACCTGGTCGGAGGACGACAACGGCTACCCGACCAGGACCGTCCTCGCCGGCAACCTCCAACGGCCTGCCGGCGTCGCCGTCGATGCGGACGGCAACGTGTTCTTCGCCGAGCGCGGCAGCGGCCACGTCCACCGGCTCACTCCGTCCGGCGGGGCCTACACCTCCTCGGTCGTGGCCTCCGGCCTCGACAGCCCGCGCGGTGTCGCCGTCGACGCTGACGGCAATCTCTTCGTCGTCGACCGTGGCAATGGCCGTGTCGTGAGGCTGACGCCGTCCGGGCCCGACTATGCACTGAGCGTGGTCTCGACGAGCCTCAGCGAGCCGATCGGCGTGACCGTCCGTCCCGACGGCGCGGTCCTCGTGGCCGACACCGGCAACCGGCGCGTGCTCCAGCTCACGCCGAACGGCTCCGGCTACGCCCAGACGGTGGCCCAGCGGTGGGACGCGCGCACGCCGACCTGGATCGTCGCGCCCGACAACGATCGGCTGATCGTCTCCGACCCGGCGAACGACGACATCCTGATGATGGTCACGGTCGGCATCACCGCCGAGGACGACACGGCGACGACGACCCTGCAGACCCCGGTGACCACCGATGTGCACGCCAACGACACCGGCATCGACGGCGTGGAGGCCGTCACGACGGTCTCGGTGCAGCCCGACGGAGGTACGGCGAGCATCGGCCCCGACGGGAGGATCACCTACACCCCGCAGGCGGGCTTCTCGGGGACGGACCGCTACGTCTACCAGACCCGGGTCACCATGGAGGGAAGCGCCGAGTTCATCGGGATCACCGCCTTCTTCCACATCGACGTCTGCGACTCCGCCGAGGTCACGGTGACGGTCCCCAATGTCTTCACCGCGGGCCCCGGCGTCACCACGCCGCAGAACGAGCCGGTGACGACCCCGCTCGCGGGCATCGCGAGCACCCAGGGCAAGCCGCTCGACCCGACCGCGGTCACCCAGGTGCAGGAGCCGGACCACGGCTCGCTGTCGATCGACGCCACCAGCGGCGCGGTCACCTACACGCCCGACGACGGCTACAGCGGCGGCGACTCCTACCGGGTCCTGGTCTGCGACACGGCCGATCCGGTCGAGTGCGCGGAGATCACGGTGGCCGTCACCGTCGAGGCGAACACCGTCACGGCCGTGGACGACACGGCGTCCACCGACGTCGTGACCCCGGTGAGCACCGACGTCACGGGCAACGACGTGTCCGCATCCGGCCAGGCCTTCGACGACCCGACGGTCACCTCCGGACCCGAGCACGGGACGACGAGTGTCGGATCCGGCGGGATCACCTACACCCCCGCCATCGGATTCTCCGGCAAGGACTCCTACGACTACGAGGCCTGCGACACCAGCACTCCGACCCCGGTCTGCGACACGGGCACGGTCACCGTCACCGTGCGCAACGGCTTCCTCCCCGGTCCGGACGTGCAGACACCGCAGAACACGCCGCTCATCACGCCCCTCCATGGCCACGTCACCACCTCGGGCCGGCCCCTCGACCCGGAGTCGGTGACCTCGGTGACCGCTCCCGGTCACGGCGTCATCACGATCGACCCGGCGACCGGTGCGGTCACCTACAGCCCGGCCTCCGGCTACTCGGGCGCCGACAGCTACACGATCAAGGTCTGCGACACGTCGGCACCGGTCCAATGCGCCGACCTGATGATGGGGGTGACGGTCGGCGCCAACACCGTCACTGCCGGTGACGACTCCGCCTCGACCACCGTCGGTACCGCGGTCGCCACCGATGTCACGGCCGACGACACCTCCGCGTCCGGCCAGGCCCTGGGCGATCCGACCGTGTCGTCGGACCCCGCCCACGGCACCACGTCGGTCACCGGCGGTGTGATCACCTACACCCCGGATGCCGGGTTCTCCGGCGAGGACGCTTACACCTACGAGGTCTGCGACAGCTCACACCCCACTCCCGTGTGCGACACCGCGACCGTCACCGCGACCGTCGACAACGTCTTCACCACCGGCGCGACGATCACCACGCCGTACAACACCCCCGTCACCACCGGCCTCGACGACTACGCCACCACCACCGGCATGCCGCTCGCCCCGGCCGCGACCACCACGGTCACCACCCCCGACCACGGCACCCTCGCGATCGACCCCACCACCGGAGCCATCACCTACAGCCCGACCCCCGGCTTCAGCGGCGCGGACGACTACACCGTCCAGGTCTGCGACACCTCGGCTCCCGTGCAGTGCACCGACGCGACCGTCGAGGTCACCGTCCAGGCCAAGCCGGCCCCGACCAGCGGGCCCGCCCTCACCGTCCACGCCCCCGACAAGGCCACCCTCAAGGTCACCAGGACCGGCAACGTCAAGCCCGTGACCCTCACCGCCTCGGTCACCATCACCGGCCTCAGCCCCGCCACCCGGGTCGTCAGCAAGACGATCACCGGGACGGCGACCCTCTACGGGCCCGCCAAGAAGGCCGGCCCCGGCATGTGCACGCCGGCCAATGCCGTCGCGACCGTGCCCTTCGCGCCCGTCAACGGCACCACGGCGCTCCCGCCGGTCGCCGTCACCCGGCCCGGCCACTACACGTGGGTCGCCACGACCAGCGCCGACGGTGACAACACCGCCAGCACCCAGTCGTGCGGCTCACCGGACTCGACCACGCTGGTCCACCGCCCGTCCCTGCCGGCCAAGGTCACCGTCAAGACCGGCTACACCGGGGTCGTCGCCGACCCGTCGGTGCACGGCCGCCGGATCCGACCCGTCAAGGTCAGCATCCCCGGCATCGGGTTGAACGCCCGCCTCGAGACCGTCGGCATCCGCAAGCGGGACATGGTGATCCCCACCGACACCGCCCGCGGCGGTTGGCTCGCCGGCTCGGCCGCACCCGGCGAGTCGGTCGGCTCCACCGTCATCGCCGGCCACGTCTCCGACCGCGGCGACCGCCCCGGCGCCTTCGGCAAGCTCCGCCGGGCCCGCCCCGGACAGATCATCACCGTCCGCACCGCGGACGGCACCCGACTGCGCTACCGCATCGAGACCATCACCACCCAGCCCCGCGCCCGGGGCCTCAGCGGAACCGCCACCTCCACCACCGGCGCGCACCAGCTCACCCTCGTCACCTGCACCGGGCGAGTCACCTACCGCAACGGCCGCTTCCACTACACCAAGAACCTCGTGGTCACCGCCACGCCGATCGGATGAGCAGTGGAGGAGGTAGGGGTGACATGACGGGCGACATCCGCCCAGCGGCGTTGCGGGCAGCGGGGCGGTACGCGTTGGCTTGACCCGCGGCGCGTGGCTCCGCACCCGCGGACCGCGCGCACGGCGCCGGCGTCGCGTGTGGGGCGACGACGCCGGCAGACCGGTGCGACCCGGACGGCCCACTCCCCCCAGGCCGATCCGGGTCGCACCTCCTTCCGCCTCCTCCCCGGTCGTGCGCGATGATGGTCTCGTCGACTCGGGTCGAGGAGGAGCGATGGCGACAGGGAGTCCCGTGCTCCTGTCGCGAGCCCGGCTGCACGACGCGCTCGACGGGTCACCGACGCCACTGACGGTCGTCGCGGCGCCGAGCGGCTTCGGCAAGACCAGCCTCGCCCGGGCCTGGGTCGAGACCCTCGACGGGGTCGACGTCGTCTGGGTGACCCTCGAGAACGACCTCGAGACCCGCTCCGCCTTCTGGCAGACCGTGCTGGCCGCCGCCGCGCGGGTCGAGATCACGGAGGGCCCGGGAGCCGGTCTGCTGACCGAGATCGAGTCCAGCACCGACCCCGCCGCGGTGATCGCTCGCGGCCTCGCCGGCCGCACGCGTCCGCTGCTCGTGGTCGATGCCTACGAGAAGGTCCGCGCCGCGACGGCCCAGGTGGACGCGGACCTGCTGCGGCTGGTCCGGCTGGTCCCTCAGCTCCGCGTCGTCGTCACCACCCGGACCCCGGGCGGCCTGGCCGGACCCGCCCGGAGCCTGCGCGGCGAGGTGCAGCTGCTCACCGAGGACGACCTCGCCTTCACCCTCGGCGAGACCCGCGACCTGGTGGCGGCCTTCGGCCCACCGGGGACGGCGAACACCGCGCCCGCACTCCACGCGGCCACGCACGGCTACCCGCTGGCGCTGCGCGCCGCGATGCTCGACCGCTCCCACGACCGGCCCCGGGCGACCGCGGGCCAGCACGACCCCGCCTGGCAGGCCCTGGTGGCCGAGGACCTACGGGTCCAGCTCGAGCGCGGCGCGGCGTACTCCTTCGTGCTCGCGACCAGCGTGCCGCCGTACTTCGACGCCGAGCTGGCCGTGGAGCTGGCCACCGCGCTGCCCGGGGTCACCGGACCGGCCGAGGTGAAGGAGATGCTCGACGACCTGGAGTGGAACGGCTTCGGGCGCTGGATCCCGTTCGCGCCGGGCCACCAGGTCTTCCAGTACGTCGAGTCGCTGCGGGACGCGATGCTCGTCGAGGCGCGCCAGCGGCCGGCCGACGAGCAGCAGCGGGCGGCCGAGCGCAGCGCGGCCTGGCTGCACCGCCACGGCAGCTACGAGGCGGCCCTGGAGATGGCCGTCGGCGCCGGTCTGTTCAGCATCGCGGCCCGGGTCTATGCGGCGGTCGTGGTCACCACCCAGGACGCCAACTCGGCGAGCCTGGTGGACCGCCACCTCGCCTCCGTCCCGAGCCGGGCGCTCACCCAGTTCCCCGCCCTCGCCTTCGGGCGCGGCCTCGCCTGCTTCCGCGACCCGGCCCTGCGGGGGGCGGCAGCCGACTACTTCCGGATCTCCGCGCGCTGGGACGGGCCGCGCTTCCCGAACCCGACGGCCGGCGAGTACCTCCTCGGGTACGTCGCGAAGGTGGTCAGCCTGCGCCTCCTGGGGCGGGTCGAGGAGTCCGGCCGCGCCGCCGCGGAGGCACTCGCCTTCCACCGGCGGATGCCGGACGGCGACCGCGAGCGGGTCGCCTTCCTGGGACCGATGGCGCTGCGCCACCTCGCCTACTCCCAGTTCCTCGCCGGCGCCCCGGAGGCCGCGCGCGACACCACCTCCCGCGCGGTCGCCATGGCGACGGACCCCGTGGTGCGCAACCACACCGCGGTGTACGCCGTCGGGCTGGGCGCCTTCGAGGGCCGGACCGTCGAGGCCCGCTCGGCGCGGTCCCTCGTCACCGCGGACGCATGGCGCCCCGGCGAGGACCGCTCGTACGCCAACGCCCTGGGCCGGATCGGCGAGGCGATCCTGCTGCTCGACGACTTCGACTTCGCCGGCGCCGGGGCCGCCTTCGACGACACGACGTTCCGCGACACCACGGAGTACTGGCCGCTGCTGACCTGGACCCTGCTGCACGCGCACATCGGCCTGGGGACCGCCGCCGCGGAAGCGCGCCGGATCGAGGAACAGCTCCGCCGCACCCCGGCGCCGCCGGTGATGGGCGACAGCGTCGGTGCGGCGGCCGTCCGCGGTGCCCTCGCGGTGGCCTGGCTCGCCGCCGGCAACCACGCCCGGGCGACGGCGGTGCTGCGGTCCCGGACGAGGTACGCCGGCCAGCTGGCGCCCGCGGCCGTGCTGGCCGGGCTCCTCGCCGGCGACGCGGTGGGCACGCTCGCCGCCCTGCCCGAGTGGGAGGCCCGCCCCGGTCACACACCGCGGTCCCTCGCCGCCCTGCTCGTCCTCGGCGCCGCCGCCGCCGCGCGCACCGGGCAGGAGGAGGCCGCCGCCGCCCTGCTGGAGCGGGTGCTCGCCCAGGTCGGTCCCGACGGGGCGCGGCTGCACCTCATGTACCTCCCCCCGGAGGACGTCGCGGCGCTGCGTCGCACCGCCGCACGACGCAGCAGCGTGGCGGTGCAGGACCATCTGGCCGTGCCGGTCCCGGCCTGCTTCGTCGCGGCCCACACGGTCGTCGCGCTCACCCGGCAGGAACGGGCGGTGCTCGCGGCCCTGGCGCAGCACCCGAGCCGGAGCGAGCTCGCGGCCGCGATGCACCTGTCGGAGAACACCGTGAAGACCCACCTGCAGCGGATCTACCGCAAGCTCGGGGTGAGCTCCCGCAAGGCCGTCATCGAGCGCGCGATCGAGCTCGACCTGCTGTAGCAGCGCGTCGGACGCGAGGGATCCGCCCACGCGTTCGGGTGACATTCGGGGCGACTTGTGCCCCGGTGCCCTTGCCGGGCGCGGCGCGGGCGGCGTTCGGTGGAGTCGCCCGCAGCGTGACCGGCCTGCGGCGTCCCGATCGGAGCCTCCCCCATGCGTTCACGTCGCCGTCCGGACGTGGCCCTCGCCCTCGGCGCGGCCACCCTGCTCCTGCTCACGGGCATCGCGCCCGCCGCGGCGGACGACCCCACGACGCCCGGCGACACCCCCACCGCGACCTCCTCGGAACCCGCGCCCACGCCCACACCCACACCCGAGCCGGACCCGGAACCCACGCCCGAGCCCGAGCCCACCCCCGAGCCCACCCCCGAGCCCACCCCCGAGCCCACCCCCGAGCCCACACCCGAGCCCACACCCGAGCCGGAGCCCACACCCGAGCCGGAGCCGGCCCAGCAGCCCGACGAAGGCCGCGCCGAGGCCGCGGCCCCCGCGGCGGTCGAGCCCGCCGACATCACGGTCGACCCCGAGGCGAGCGAGATCATCGTGGGCGAGTCCGCGGCGCTGACCGTGCGCACGACCGACGACGCCGGGACGCCTCTGGTCGACGTGACCACCGAGGCGGCGTACGAGTTCGTGGGTGGCAAGGGGACCTGTGCTGCCGGCTCCTGCACCACCACCGTCGCCGGCTACTTCGCGATCAAGGTGACCTGGGGCGGCTTCACGGACATCGTCGGTCTCCTCGCGCGTCCGGGAGCGCCGGTCGGGATCACCCTCACCCCCGCGAACGCAACGGTCTCCGTGGGCGACGAGGTGCTCCTCGGCGCCCAGGTCGTCGACCAGTACGGCAACGCCGGGAACAACGCCGGTGAGACCGACTTCACCGCCGACGCCGGGCTCCACTGCGCTGCCGACGGCCCGAGCCGCACCCGCTGCGCGGCGAGCGCGACGGGCACCTACGCGGTCACCGCGACCCTGCGCAGCGACCCCGCGCAGACCGCGACCTCCAGCCTGACGGTCGTCGAGGACAACGACGCGCTGAAGGAGATCAGCCTCACCGCCCAGCAGTCAACCGTCGTCGCCGGCGAGCCGATCGTGGTGACGGTGGCCGGCCGCACCGACGACGGCACGACGTTCGACGTCACCGACCGGGCCACCTTCCAGATCTGGCGAGCCGACAGCCTCACGGACGTCGACCTCTCGGAACCGCAGGCCTGCCCCGCCGGCACCTGCACCATGACCCGCGCCGGCGGCTACCTGATCGCCGCCACGGTCGACCAGCTCACCGCCGGCACCGGCGTCGAGGTGGTCGCGGCGGCTCCGACGGGACTCGACCTCACCCCCGCCACCGCGGCTGTCACGGTCGGCGGGCCCGCCGCCTTCCAGGCCCGGCTCGTCGACGGCTTCGGCAACCGGACCCTGGTCGACAGCGCGACGACGTACACCATCGAGGCTCCGGGCACCTGTGACCTCAACATCTGCACGTCGGCGACACCGGGGGTCTACACCGTCACCGTGACCGCGGACGGCCGGAGCGCGACCGCGCGGCTGAGCGTGCACGCCGACGCCCGCCCGACCGACGCCATCGCCCGGATCGAGCTCCAGCCGAGCGCACCGAGTGTCACCGCCGGACAGCCCGGCAGCTTCATCGCCTACGCGTACGACGACGACGGTCGGCCGCTCGGCACGGTGACCGAGGAGACGAGCCTCGAGATCGAGGGCGCCGGCACCTGGCGCGGGCCGTACGGGCTGCGCTCCCTGTCCTGCAGCAACGACACGTGCACCTCCACCGTCGCCGGACGGCACACCGTGACGGGGCACTTCGGCGATCTCACCGCCACCAGCGCCCTCGTCGTGGTACCGGGCGCCCTGGCAGTCAGCGGCCTCGGACCCGGCAACGCCTTGATCCGCGCCGGCGAGACGCAGACCTTCACGCCGGGAGTGATGGACGAGTACGGCAACCTCGCACAGCCGGGTGCCATCCCGTTCGGCGTGGAGCTGGCGGCCAGCGAGGGCGCCTCCTGCACGGGCATGGTCTGCGGATCGACGAAGGCCGGCATCTACGTCATCACCATCGGGTCGATCAACGGCGTGGAGGCCGGCCACGGGTTGCCGTACCTCGGCTTCCTCACGGTGATCCCCGGCCCGGCCGATCGCCTCGGGATCGACCCGCCCACCACGACTGTCGCGGCCGGCACCCCGGTCGATCTCACGGCGACCGCCTACGACGCGTACGACAATCCGATCGACGACGTCACGGCCGAGACCACCTTCGTCGCCCCGACCGGTGCGACCTGCACCGCGAACCGGTGCTCGAGCACCGTCGCGGCGACGTACCCGATCGACGCCAGCCACGCCGGCCTGTCCGCCGTCGCCCACCTGAGCGTCACCCCCGGACCGGTCGACAGACTGACCGTCTCGCCGGGGACGGCGAGCATCACCGTCGGCCAGACGCAGTCGTTCACGACCGTGGGCTTCGACGCGTATGACAACGAGGTCGGCGACCTCACCGAGGCGACCACGTTCACCGTGACCGCACCCGGCGCCTGCGCCGCGAACGCCTGCGGCTCCGCCGAGGCCGGTGAGCTCACCGTGACCGGGTCGTACGTCGTCCCGGGCCTGCCTCTGCCGGAGCGGATCGCCTCCGGCCGCTTCGGCGCCGTGTTCGCCGCCCCCGGCGACACGGTGGCCGGGACGGCGACGCTGACCGTCTCCGCCGCGAGCAACCCGAACCCCGGCACCCCCGATCCGGGCGCGGGGACCCCGGGCACCGGCGTTCCCGGGACCGGCGGCGCCCCCGGTGATGGCGGGAAGAACGGCAACGGCGGGAAGGGCGGTGCCGACGGGACCGGCTCCGGGTCCGGGTCCGGCGGGCAGAGCGCCGACGCCGGGGAGGCCGGCGCCCTGCCCGCCACCGGGTCCGGAGTGACCTGGTGGCACGGCCTGGCCGGCGCGCTGCTCCTCCTCGCCGGTCTCGCCGTCGTCCGTGCCCCCGGGCGGCGCCGACACACCACCTGAGCGAGGCCGGGGCCGGTGCTGTCTCGGGGACATCACCGGCCCTCTCCCCGACCGCTGAGTCGCAAGACATCGGTGACCCTGGGGCGGGGTCTTGGTGGTGATATCTCTCCGGGTGATCGCGGCCGCATCCCCGATTTTGGAGTCCCGAAGCCGGCCTCCCGGGCCTACCGTCGATGGATGCGGGTGAACCTGATCTCCACGATGGCCATACCGGGTCCTGTGACTCCGATCCCGCCGACTCGAACGGGTGATCCGGATGGAAACGAACACCGATCGCCGACTCAATCGCCGACTCAGCGCTTGGGGCCTCGCAGCACTGGTCACCACCTCGCTCACCGCGTGCGGCACCGGCGTCTCCGATGGCCCCCAGGCCACGTCCAACAGCGCTTCGGCGGCCGAGGTGCACGCTGAGGCACAACGCGTCTACGAGAGCTTCGCGGGCACCCAGGATCAACATGACGCTGCCTACGTCCTGCAGACCTACGCCAGGAACGGTCCACTCGACGCATGCCTCGAACAACGGGGCTATCCAGAGTGGGACTGGTCACTGTCCCGGCCCTACTCCGCCCCCTACGATGCCCTGCGCCCCTCCATCTGGTTCGCCGAGATCGGTGACCGCGTGTACTCGGAGAACGAGATCGCAACCCGCCCCTACTCCGAGGCGGAGAAGGTGATGAACTCCGACGAGCCGCGCCCTGCCGACTACGAGCAGGCGATCCGAGGCTGCGAGGCCAGCACGAAGCCGGCCAGCGACGACGAGGTCGAACGCGGCTCCCACCCTGCTGGGGCATCGGCACTGATCGAGGCATGGCGAACGGTGCTGAGAGAAGCTGGCGCCGAACTCGGCGGCGATCCGGCGGCCTACGACGACTGCATGGCCGCAGCGGATCTACCAGTGCTCGAGAAGAACAGCGCGACCTACGACGACCTCGCTCCCGTCATGGCCGGCGAAGCCGGCAAGGTCGGTCCGCCCCCGGCCCCGGGCCAGGACCCCGGGACCTACACCGACGCCTGGCAGCACCTCCTCGAACTGGAGGACCAGGTCCTCGCCGCCGACACGACCTGCCGCACAGACGTGCACGACCGCGAGATCAGCAACCTCATGCCCCTGATCACCGAGTTCGCCGAAGAGCATGCCGAGGACATCGCGATCGCTCACCAGGGTTGGTACGAGATCGTGGCTCGGGCAGTGCAGCTCGGCTACCACGGCCAGGATGGCCCACTCGGGAAGTAGCCGGCTGGCGGTCTTTGATGATGTCCCGGCCTGTCCGGCAGGGGGGACATACCCCTGTGTCCAGGATCCGGGTCCCCGGCGTGACCCACGTCGGCAACGCCGGCCCGGCCTGCGATCCGGCACCGCCAGACGTCACCGATGTCCTGATGCAGAACTGTCACCGATGTCTTGGGACATCACACTCCGAGCTATCCACAGGGGTCGGTCGAGTCGAACGTATGTTCGATGTATCTGATAGGATCGACGTACGTCGCGCTCTCCGAAAGGCCGCACGATGACCGTCGCACCACTCGTTCAGCAGCCGTTGCTGGCTGCGGTGGCCGACGCGCGTGCGTCGCTCGACCAGGTGGCTGACCTGCAGCCGTTGTACCTCTCGATCACGGAGAAAGAGCAACTGCTGGTCGAGTCGGCCAGGCTGGCGGCACAGGTCGACGAGCTGCGGCTGCGTTGTCTCGCCGAGGCAGGTGATGTCGCCGAAGCACATGGTGCCCGCGACGCCGGGGCGTGGCTGGCCCACACGGCACAGCTCGACCCCGCCGCGGCTCGAGCCGACGTGCATCTGGCAGCTGCGTTGCAGACGCGGCCGCTGGTCGCTGCCGCGATGCGAACCGGTGCGGTGAACGCCGCACAGGCCCGGGTGATCACAGCGGCGGTCGATGACCTGCCCGAACAGCTTGGCCCCGACCTGCGCGCCGATGCCGAGGCGCGGCTGGTGGACTACGCCGACGAGTTCGGTCCAGCAGAGCTGCGACGGCTCGGACGACGGATCCTCGACGTGCTGGCGCCACAGATCGCCGAGGAGGAAGAGGCCAAGCGGCTGGAGGCCGAGGAAGCCGCAGCACGCGACCGGGCCACGTTGAGGTTCCGCAACCTCGGCGACGGGCGCTCCCGGATGTCCGGGGTGCTGCCGACCAGTACGGTCGAGCGACTCAAGGGCTACCTCGACGCCCACACCAACCCCGCCCGCCACACACCCACCGACCCCGACACAGAGGCTGACGCCGGGGCCGGCCCGACTGAGGACGCGAACCCGGACGTGGCGCGTTCGCCGTTCCACCGCCGCCGCGCGTGGGCGCTCATGGACCTGCTCGAGCTCCTCGACCCCGACCGCCTGCCCCAGCACGGTGGCGACGCGACCGCCGTCACCGTGACCATCGGTCTCGACCAGCTCCGCGCCGACCTGGCCACCGCAGGCTTGCTCACCAGTGACGGGGAAGAGACGATCTCGGCCAGCGAGGCACGGCGACTGGCCTGCCAGGCCCGGATCATCCCGGTCGTCCTCGACGGCCACGGGCGCGTGCTCGACCTCGGTCGGTCGGCCCGACTGTTCCAGCCCGCCCAACGCGCGGCGATCCGGCTCCGCGACCACGCCTGCCGTGCCGAGGGATGCACGATTCCCGCCCGCTGGTGCCACCTGCACCACCTGGACCCCTGGTCAGGCGGCGGGACGACCGACCTGGACCTGGCCGTGACCCTGTGCGGCCACCACCATCAACGCATCCACGACCACCGCTACACCCACCAACGGTTGCCCGACGGCGACATCCGCTTCCACCGACGCAACTGAGCCGGCGGATGCGGGGACTGGATAGGCTCGCGGAAGCCCATCGCCCCGGAGGAATCCCATGTCCGTCGTGAAGATCAACGCCATCCAGGTCCCGCCCCAGGCCGGCCCCGAGCTGGAGAAGCGGTTCGCCGCCAGGGCGGGCGCCGTGGAGGGCTCCCCCGGCTTCCTCGGCTTCCAGCTGCTGCGACCCACCGCCGGGGAGGAGCGCTACTTCGTCGTGACCCACTGGGCCGACGAGGAGTCCTTCGCCGCCTGGCGCGACGGGGACGCGCGCGCGGCCCATGCCGCGCCGGCGGGCGAGGCGCCGCGCAAGCCGGTCTCGACCGGCGCGGACCTGCTGGAGTTCGAGGTCGTGCTGGACGTCAAGCCGGCCTGATCGCGCTCAGCAGCCGACCGGGACCGCCGCCTTCGCACCCGCGACGGCCGCGGACGCCGTCGCCTGCTGGGACCGCGCGCCGGCGAGAGCCTGCCGGGCCACCTTCGCCCGCTTCCTCGCCTTCGTGACCTTGGCCTTCGCGACACCCGCCTTCTTCAGCTTCTTGAGCTTCTTCGCCGCCTTGGCCGCCTTGGTGGTGGCCGCGTCGACGGCTGCCGCCGCGACCGTCGCCGTCGCGATGGCTCCCGAGACGGCAGCCGCGGCCGCAGCACACGCCGCCGGGTCGGTCACCGGCCCCCGGGCGTCGGACTCGGCGAAGCCCGGCTCGGCGAAGCCGTCGGCCCTGACGACCTCCTGGACGACGATGCTCCGGCCCACGTCGGCGGGCCGGACGACATAGGTCGGCGCGGCGCCGGTGGCCACGATCGCGTCTCCGGCCGACCACACGTAGGACCGGACCTCGACGTCGCCGGGCTCCCAGACGCCCGGCGTGACAGTGAGGGTCTGGCCGACCTGGGGCGTGCCGGTGATCACCGGTCGCAGCACGTTCGCGATCCTCCGCCCCGGGTCGTCTCCCGTGCAGTCACCGGCGTCGGCGGCCGTGAGGTTGGCATCGATGCCGGCGCGGTCCTCCTCGCGGACGTCGATCGTCGTCGCGTCCCCTGCCGTCGCCGCGCCCACGTAGTACTCGCACCGGCGGATCTCCGGGTCCCGGAACCGGAGCCGATAGGAGCCCTCCGGCACGGTGAGCGAGTAGCTCCCGTCCGGTTTGCTGAACGTCCAGTCCTCCTCGGTCCAGGGCTCGGACGCGGCGACCGACGCGTCCCGCCACGAGACCCGGACGAAGCCACGCGCGACGCCGTCCACCGCGACCCGACCGGAGATGACTCGCGCGGCCGAGAGCCGGGGGCTGATCCCACCCACGCCCGGGGCACCGACCTCGATCGGCGTCCCGCCGGCCCACCGCTCTCCGATCCACGCCTCCTCCTGGTCGTCGAAGTGGATCGCGTATCTGCCCGGGACCGTCCGGAGCGTGTAGGTGCCGTCAGCAGCGGTCCGCGTGCCGGCGACCGGGGTCAGGCCGCAGCCATCGCCGCACGAGCCGGAGGCGAACACGGCGATGCCACCGATCGGGTGGCCGACGAGGTCCCTCACCACGCCGGAGACGTGAGCGAGCGGACCGAACCGGAGGTCGACACCGCTGGCGCCGCCGACGGCGACCACCACGTCGCGAGACTCGACACCGTAGCCATAGCTGTCCCCGCCGGGGACCACGAGGGCGTTCGCCTCGGCCTCGACCCGGTAGCTGCCGGGTGCCACCGCGACCGCATAGCCGTCGGCACCGGTCGTCGTCTCGGCGACCACGTCCCAGACGCCGTCTCCCCCGTTCTGCAGCACCGCGACGCGGGCACCGACGACGGGAGCCCCGGCGTCGTCGGTCACCGCGCCGGTCACCGTCGCGGCGTCGGTGAGCTGGGCATCGATCGCGCCGCCCGTCGTGGGGAGGACGACGCTCGTCGCCGTGCGCAGCACCCGCGCGCCGTCGTAGTACTCCGTGGCATAGCCGTTCGCCCGGAACCGGATCCGGTACTTGCCGTCGTCGAGGGCGAGAGCGGCGGTGTCGTAGGCACCGCCGGTGTCGGTCGAGGTCGTCCCCGCCTGGACCCAGAGCGTGCCCACGCTCTCGTAGAGGGTGACCGAAGCCCCGGCGATCGGGACGCCTCCGCTGTCGGTGACGTGGCCGGCGATCGCGCCCGCCGACGACGACGCGGCGGGGGTGGTCGCCGCGGCCACACCCGGGCCGCAGACGGCCAGGAGCAGCACGACGAGCTGAGCGAGGAGTCGGAGGGGCCGCACGCAGGTACAACGGCCCGCCGTCCCCGGGGGAACGGCGGACCGGCGTACTCGCCGGCTACTTCATCAGGTAGCAGGGCTCGGTGAACTCGTAGCCCTCCGCGGTCTCGCCCGTGAACGGGTCGACGGCCAGGGAGACCTTGGACGACGCCGCCTGGTCGACCTTGTTGAGCTGGGTCACCCGGACGGCGTCCTCGTTGGGATCGCCGGCCCAGTTCGCGGTGCCGTCGGGCAGGGTGCCCTCGCTCTCGATGCCGGTGAGGCTGTTGGCGACGTCGACCATGCCCTCGCGGTCGAGCTTGTCGTCATCGATCGCCTGCTCCAGGATCGCCTTCATCACGTAGCCGCTGCTGAACCCGATCGAGAACCAGTCGTTGGGCGCGGTCTCGCCGGCGGCCTCACGCATCTTCTCCATGCCGGGGGTGTCGGCGTCCCAGGTCGGGAACGACGACGCCTGCAGGTACATCGCCTCGATCGCCGGTCCGGCGGGCGAGGCGAGGATCGCGGCGTTCCAGCTCGGGATCGAGCCGATGAACCTGCCCTGGTAGCCCTGCTGCGCGGTCCCGCCCACGACGGCCGCGACCTCCTTGGGGCTGGTGGCGATCACGACGTAGTCGGGCTTCGCCTTGAGGACCGCGGCGACCGCGGCGGACTGGTCGTCGCCGCCGTCGACGGTGCCGGTCGTGATGTCGGTGAACTCCAGGCCCCGCTCCTCGGCGGCGATCCGGGCGCCAACCATCGCGTCGTCGCCGTAGTCGCCCGGGAAGTGGACGACGGCGACGGACTTGCCGCCCTCGTCGGCGGCGTAGTCGACGATGTTCATCGCCTCCGTGCAGTAGCTGGAGCCGACCTCGATCGAGATGTCGTCGAAGATCCAGTTCGAGCCCAGCGAGGCCGGGCCGAGCAGGATCGACTCGTTGGTCGCGTCCTCCAGGATCGCGTTGGTGTGGGCGGTGCCGAGGGACTGGGTCACCGCCAGGATGTCGTCCTTGATCTCGTTGAAGAGCTCGGCGTGCTTCTCGGGGTCGTAGCCGCTGTCCTTGACGTACTCGGACACGTTGACCTCGTAGTCCCCCACTCCCCCGTCGGCGTTGACCTGGTCCCAGAACGCCTTCTGCCCGGCCGTGAACGGCTCGCCGACGCCCTTGAAGACGCCGGTGAGGTCGGTGATCGTCCCCAGGTAGATGCAGCCCTTGCTGTCATCGACGGCGTCCGGACAGGCCTCGTCGGAGACACCCGGCGCGGCGCCGCCACCGCCGCCACCGCCGTCGTCGCCGTCGTCACGACCGCAACCCGTGACGGCCACGGACAGGGTCAGCGCGCTGGCGAGGACGCCCAGCCTTCTCGACCTACGATTCACGGTTCCTCCTGGGTTTTCCTGGTGCGGTCCCCGGCTCAGTACGAGAAGGGGAAGCTCTTCCAATAGGTGCGGATGCGGTGCCAGATGCCGAAGAGCCCGCGGGGCTCGAACAGCAGGAAGGCGACGATGAGCACGCCGTACATGACCTGCTCGAACTCGAAGACGTTCGGGTGCTCGCTGGCCGAGCTGGAGAGGAAGGGCACGAAGGCCGGCAGCTCGCCGGCGATCCGGGGCAGCATGGCGATGAGCAGCGCGCCCATGATCGTGCCCGAGACGGTCGCGACGCCGCCGATGAGCACGATGGCGATGAACTGGATCGACATGAGCAGGCTGAACGACTCCGGGGTGAAGTGGCCGCTGGCGGAGTACATCAGCGCCCCCGCGATGCCCGCGTAGAACGAGGACAGGGTGAACGCGATGACCTTGTAGTGGGTGAGGTTGACGCCCATCACCCCCGCGGCCACGTCGCGGTCGCGGATCGCGGCGAAGGCACGACCGATCCGCGACCGGGCGATGTTGCGGGCCGCCACCGCGGCGATCACCAGGATCACGAGGAACAGCCAGAACAGCTTCTGCTCCTCGGTCCACCCACCCTTGAACCCGTTGTCGACGGTGAACTCGATGCCGAACAGCGCGGGCTTCGCCGCCTCGCGGCCGACCTGGGGACCGCCGCTCAGCTCGTTCCACTCGAAGAAGAAGTACTGGCCGATGAAGACCAGCCCGAGGGTCACGATCGCCAGGTAGAGACCGCGCAGCCGCGTCGCCAGCGGCGCGACGAGGGCGCCGAACAGCGCCGCGACCAGACCCGCGCCGAGCAGCCAGAGGGGCATGAAGTCGATGCCGAGGCCGAGATAGCGGCCGTCCGGGTCGCCGGCCATCACCGCGGCGGTGTAGGCACCGACCCCGACGAAGAAGGCATGACCGAGCGAGACCTGTCCGGCGTACCCGGTGACGAGGTTCAGTCCCAGCGCGCCGATGGCGAGGACCAGGCCGCCGCCGAGGATGACGAGGAGGTCGTCGGCCACCAGCAGCGGCAGCAGCGCCGCGACCACCAGGATCGCGGCGACGCCGGCCGTCTTGGCACGGGTGTTGAGCAGCGCCATGTCCTGCTTGTAGTCGGTGTAGAGCTCGGGGCGGCCCCACGGAGTGCCGATGCTCATACCCGTTCGACCTCCTTGGTGCCGAACAGGCCGTAGGGCCGGACGAGCAGCACCACCAGCATCACGAGGTAGGGCGTGATCGACCCGATGTTGGTGTCGAGGCCGGGGAACCACTGCCGGTGGTACGACGCCACGACCTGTTGCGCCACGCCGATCAGCAACCCGCCGAGAACGGCGCCCCCGAGCGAGTCGAGCCCGCCGAGGATGATCACCGGCAGTGCGGCCAGCGCGATGTGCCACAGGTTCTGGTCCATCGTGCGCCCGCTCGCGGCGAAGACACCGGCCACAGCGGCGAGTCCACCCGCGAGCGCCCACGAGACCGCGAACACCGCGCCCACGCTGACGCCCTGGGCCATCGCCGCCTCCTGGTCCAGCGCCGAGGCTCGCATCGCCAGGCCGATCGGGGTCCAGCGGAAGAAGGCGAACAGGGCGAGCACCAGCACGGTCGTCACCAGGAACGCCGCGATGTGGCGGTGCGCGATGTAGACGCCGCCGACCTCCCACGCGTCGATGCCCCACGGGTCGCCCACCTGGCGCGGGTCCCGTCCGATGAAGGCACCGGCCACGACCCGCACGACGATGTCGATCCCGATGGTGATGATGGCGATCACGAAGACCGCCTTGCCCACCATCGGCCGGATCGCGACCCGCTCCACCACCAGGGCGACGCCGGCGATGGCGATCGCGCCGACCACCACCGCCGGCACGAAGCCGATCGACGGCGAGAGGTAGGACACCAGCACGGCCCCCGCGAGCATGAAGGCCGGCTGGGCGAAGCTGATCACCCGCATCGACTTGTAGATGATCACGAAGCCCAGCGCCAGCAGCGCGTAGATCGAGCCGAGGCCCACGCCTCCGGCGACCGCGCCCAGGAACTGCGTCATGCCGCCCCCTCCCGTCCCGCGACGTACATGTCCTCGACGAGGTCGTGGAACATCGCGTCGATCGCCGAGCGCTTGACCTTCTGGGTCGCGGTGAGCTCGCCGTCCTCGTGGTCCAGCTCCTTCGGCAGCATCCGGAAGTGCTTGATCTGCTCGACCGGGTTGTGCCGGCTGTTGACGTCGTCGACGATCCCCTGCACCAGGGCCCTGACCTCCGCCTTCTCGGCCAGGTCGCGGTAGGTGGTGAACCCCAGCCGCTGCTGCTGCGCCCAGGCGCCGACGGTGTCGAGCTCGATCCCGATCAGCGCGGTGAGGTACTTGCGACCGTCGCCGACGACGACGGCCTCCTTGACGAACGGCGAGGCCTTGAGGGCGTTCTCGATCTCCGACGGCGCGACGTTCTTGCCGCCCGCGGTGATGATGATGTCCTTCATCCGGTCGGTGATCCGCAGGTGCGTGCCGTCGACCCATTCCCCCACGTCACCGGTGTGCAGCCAGCCGTCCGCGGAGATCGCGCGCTCCGTCGCCTCCGGGTCCTGCCAGTAGCCGGCGAAGACCGCGGCGTGGCGGGTGAGGATCTCGCCGGTCGTGTCGTCGAGGCGTACCTCGGTGCCGTCGTGGATCTCGCCGACCGTGCCGAGCCGGACCCGGCCGGGCCGGTTCGCGGTCGCGATCGCGGTGTTCTCGGTCATGCCGTAGAGCTCGTGCATGGGGACCCCGATGCCCATGAAGAACTGCAGCACCTCCGGCGCGATCGGGGCGGCGCCGCTGCTGGCATGGCGCACCCGCCTCAGGCCCAGCCGGTCGCGCAGCGCGCGGTAGAACAGCACCCAGCCGACGGCGTACGCCAGCCGGGTGCCGAGCGTGTGGCGACCGCCGGTCGCGGCCAGCCGGGCACCGAGCCGGTCGGCGCGACGCAGCCAGAAGGCGGCGTACCTGCGCTTGGCCCAGGTCGCGGAGTCGAGTTTGATCCGGGTGGTCGCGAGCAGCTTCTCCCAGATCCGCGGGACCGCGAAGAACAGCGACGGCTGCACCTCGCGCAGGTTCTGCGGCACGGTCTCGATGGACTCGGCGAAGTTGACCTGGGTGCCGGCGCCTGCGTTGTACCAGGTCGTCAGCACCCGCTCCGCGACATGGCACAGCGGGAGGTAGGACAGGGTCAGGTCGCGCGGCCCCGGCGGCGGGTGCGCGAACGGGCTGCGCTCGAGCACGGTCTCGAGGGCGAACTCGGCGTTGCCGATGGTGAGCATCGCGCCCTTCGGTGGGCCGGTGGTGCCGGACGTGTAGACGAGGGTCATCACGTCCCCGGGCTCGGCGGCGTCGACGAGGGTCTCGACCGCTCCGGGATGGGCGGCCCGGTGCTCGCGACCGAGCTCGAGCAGCCGCGTCCAGGTCATCAGCCGCGGGTCGTCGTACGGCGACAGGCCGCGCGGCTCGACGTAGACGATCGTGCGCAGCCGGGGGACGTCCTCGACCCCGAGCGCCTTGTCGACCTGCTCCTGGTCCTCCGCGAGGTGGAGGCAGGAGCCGCTGTGGGAGAGCAGATAGGCCGTCTCCGCGGTCGGGTTGGTCGGATAGAGGCCGACGGTGATCGCACGCACCGCGACGGTGGCGATGTCGAGGAACAGCCACTCCGGCCGGTTCTCGCTCTGCACCGACACCCGGTCGCCCGGTCGCACGCCGAGCGCGAGCAGGGCGTGCCCGACGTCGAGGACGGTGTCCCAGTAGTCGGCCCAGGTGATCTCGCGCCAGATGCCGAGCCGCTTCTCGCGCATCGCCACGCCCTTCGGCGCCGAGCGCGCCCGGTCGCGGATCCGGGTCACCACGGTGCGGGTCGTCATGCCGAGCTCGCCTCGCCGCCCTGCTCCGCGCCGCCCTGCTCCGCGGCGGCCTGCTCCACGGCCGCCTCGGCCGCGCCGCCGAGGTAGGCGCGGATCACGTCGGGGTTGCGCTGCACCTCCGCCGGTGTCCCGGTGGCGACCGGTGTGCCGAAGTCGACGACCAGCACCCGGTCGGCGATGTCCATGACCAGTCCCATGTCGTGCTCGACCATGATCATGGGGATCCGCAGCTCGTCGCGGATGTCGAGGATGTAGCGGGCCATGTCCTCGGTCTCCTCGAGGTTCATGCCGGCCACCGGCTCGTCGAGCAGCAGCAGCCGGGGCTCCATCGCCAGCGCCCGGCCGAGCTCGACCCGCTTCTGGACGCCGTACGGCAGCAGTCCGACGGGGAGCTTGCGCCACTGCTCGAGCTCGAGGAAGTCGACGATCTCCTCGACCCGGCGGCGGTGCCGCAGCTCCTCGTTGCGCGCCCGCCCGACCCAGGCCAGGGCGGCGAAGGTGCCGTAGCCGATGTGCTGGTGGCGTCCGAGCATGAGGTTGTCGAGCACGGTGAGGTTCGCGAACAGCTCGATGTTCTGGAAGGTGCGGGCCATGCCCAGGCGGGCGATGGCCGGCGGCCGCTTGCCCAGCAGGGACGTGCCGTGCAGCCGGACCCGGCCCTGCTGCGGCCGGTAGACGCCCGAGAGCACGTTGAAGATGCTCGTCTTCCCGGCGCCGTTGGGGCCGATCACCGCGAACAGCTCGTCGTCACCGACCGTGAACCCGACGCCGTTGACCGCCTTGACCGCGCCGAACGACAGGTGGACGTCCTCGAACTCGAGGACGGCGCTGCCCGGCGCGCTCATGACGCCCACCGCTTCCGGCGCCGGTAGTGCTTGACGTTGCGGAAGGACGACGCCGCCTCGCCGTCGGCGCCGAGACCGAGGTAGAACTCGCGGACATCGGCGTCCTCGCGCAGCTCGGCGGCCGGCCGGTCCATGACGACCCGTCCGTTCTCCAGGACGTAGCCGTGGTGGGCGATCTCCAGCGCCATCGTGGCGTTCTGCTCGACGAGCAGGATCCCGGTCCCCTGGCCGTTGATCTCGACGACGATGTCGCGGATCTGCTCGACGACCTTGGGCGCCAGGCCCAGCGACGGCTCGTCGAGCAGCAGGTACCGCGGGTCCGACATCAGCGCCCGCCCGATCGCGAGCATCTGCTGCTCGCCCCCGGACAGCAGGCCCGCCTGCCCGTCGCGCCGGTCCCGCAGCACCGGGAACAGCCCGTAGACCCGCTCCAGGTTGGCCTTCAGGTTGCGCCGGTCGGCGTACGCGCCGACCCGGAGGTTCTCCTCGGCGCTGAGCTCCTTGAAGACCCGGCGTCCCTCGAGGACGTGCTTGATGCCGCGGCGGGCGAGCGCGGACGGGCTCAGCTGACCGACCTGCTCACCGTCGAGCGTCACCGTGCCCTTGCGGATCTCCCCGTCGTGGACGTCGAGCAGGCCCGACAGCGAGCGCAGCAGCGTCGACTTGCCCCCGCCGTTGGCCCCCAGCAGCGCGACGATCCGGCCGTCCGGGACCCCGAGACTCACCCCGCGCAGGGCGAGCACGACGTCGTCGTACACCACCTCGAGGTTCTGGACAGCGAGCACCCGCGCTCCCTCCGACTGTGACCGACATCACAAGTGCGGAGAATGTAGCGGGCCGGTTCGCTGCTTGGACAGTGGTTACCGGCCAGTAGGGCCGGAATGTTACCGACGGTCGCAGGCAAGCACTCGGGTCAGTCGCGCAGGAGCGCCCGCGCCGCGCGACGCAGGTCGGCGGCGACGGCCGGTCGGCTGCCGCGGGTCAGCACCGGGCCGAGTCCCAGCCCGCGCACCGCGAACTCCGCCGTCACCCGACTGGTGGCGGCAGCCACCGGGTCCGGCGCGAAGGCCAGCTCCAGCCGGGCCCGGAAGGGTCCGCACTCCCCCTCCTCGACCCAGCGGTACGGCGGCTCGGAGAGCGTCGTGCGCATCCGCGCGGAGCGAGGACTGCCAGGCGGGCCGGTTCCCCGGGTCGGCGAGATACGCGAACGCCCGGTCCGCGGGGACCGGGAACGCGACGACGATCCGGGCCGGCGCCGTCAGAGGATCGCGCCCGGGTGGTAGTCGGCGGCGCCGGGGTGCGCGGCGACGACGGCCTCGACCTGACGGCACACCTCCTGCGTCTGGGCCACGGCCGCACCGGTGAAGGTGATCGGCTCGGCGACGAGGGACTGCAGCTGGTCGGTGGTCAGGCCGAGCCGGTCGTCGGCGGCGAGCTTGGCGAAGACGTCGTTCTCGGCCTGGCCCTGGCGCATCGCGAGAGCGGTGCCGACCGCGGCCTCCTTGATCGCCTCGTGCGCGCTCTCGCGGCCGACGCCGTTGCGGACCGCGGCCATCAGCACCTTGGTGGTGGCGAGGTAGGGCAGGTACCGGTCCAGCTCGCGCTGGATGACCGCCGGGAAGGCGCCGAACTCGTCGAGCACGGTGAGGAAGGTCTGGAACAGGCCGTCGACGGCGAAGAACGCGTCGGGCAGCGCGACCCGACGTACGACGGAGCAGGAGACGTCGCCCTCGTTCCACTGGTCGCCGGCGAGCTCGCCGATCATGGAGAGGTAGCCGCGGGTGACGACGGCGAGGCCGTTGACCCGCTCGCAGGAGCGGGTGTTCATCTTGTGCGGCATCGCGGAGGAACCGACCTGGCCCTCCTTGAAGCCCTCGGTCACGATCTCGTTGCCGGCCATCAGCCGGATGGTGGTGGCGAGGTTGGACGGCGCCGCGGTTAGCTGGACCAGCGCGGAGAGCACGTCGAAGTCGAGGGAGCGCGGATAGACCTGTCCGACGCTGGTGAGCACCCGGTCGAAGCCGAGGTGCTTCGCCACCCGACGCTCGAGGTCGGCGAGCTTGTCGGCATCGCCGCCGAGCAGGTCGAGCATGTCCTGAGCGGTGCCCATCGGACCCTTGATGCCGCGCAGCGGGTAGCGGCCGAGCAGGTCCTCGATCCGCTCCACCGCGATCATCAGCTCGTCGGCGACGGTCGCGAACCGCTTGCCGAGGGTGGTCGCCTGGGCGGCGACGTTGTGGGAGCGGCCGGCCATCACCGTGGTCTCGTGCTCGGCGGCGAGCCGGGCGAGGCGGGCGAGGGTCGCGACCGCGCGGTCGCGCAGCAGCTCGAGGGACTGCTTGACCTGCAGCTGCTCGACGTTCTCGGTCAGGTCGCGGCTGGTCATGCCCTTGTGGATGTGCTCGTGGCCGGCGAGCGCCGCGAACTCCTCGATCCGGGCCTTCACGTCGTGGCGCGTGACCCGCTCCCGTGCGGCGATGCTGTCGAGGTCTACCCCCTGCGCGCCCTGGTCGGCGACCTTCTCGTAGGCCTCCACGACACCGTCGGGGACGTCGATGCCGAGATCCCTCTGCGCCTTCAGGACGGCGATCCACAGCTGCCGCTCGAGCACGATCTTGTGCTCCGGCGACCAGATCGCGGTCAGGTCGGCGGCGGCGTAGCGGGTGGCCAAGACATTGGGAACGAGGTTCGGCACGGTCACGGGCGTTGATTCTCCCATGGCCACCCCCGAACGGCTCAGCCGCCGAGGACCGCCGCCAGGTCGAGCGGGACGACGCCGTGCTCGCCGACGGCGACCTCGCCGGACGGGGTCTCCTCGTCGAGGTGCAGCAGGACGACGCTCCACTCGCCGTCCTCGTTGCCCAGCACGTCGATGCTGTGCAGCCGCCGGTCGACGATCCAATACTGCCCGACGCCACCGGCGGCGTACTCGAGCGACTTGCGGAACAGGTCCTCGGTGCGGGTGCTCGGCGAGAGCACCTCCACCATCAGGAGCGGCGGCTCGATGACGTGGTGGCCCTCCGGCCGGCGCTCGGTGACGAGCAGGTCGGGGATCCGGACCCGGTTGCGCGGCAGCCGCACGGCCACCTCGGGGTAGACCTTGACGCCGGTCAGCGACTGCCGCAGCAAGATCAGCAGGTTGGCCGCCGCGTCCTGGTGATCGGGCGACCCGCTCCTGTGGAACACGGCCTCGCCGTCGACCCACTCGACCTTGGGCTTCTCCGGGAGCGCGAGCCACTCCTCGTAGGACATGGGGACACGCCGGAGCCCGTCGGTCTCCTCCGCTGTCGCCACAGACACATCCATCCCCTCCATTCTGACCCCTCGTCGAGCCCGGGGAAAGACCAACACGGATCAGCGGTGCCCGCTCCCGCTCTCCACAGGCATCACCGGGAGGAGGTCCGCATCGGCTCAGCCGGCGAGGATGACCGGGAGGTCCAGGGCGATCGTGCCGTGGCCCTCCACCGTGACCTCGCCGGTGGGCCGCAGGTCGTCCAGCCGCAGCAACGACTCCCAGCGACCATCGACCAACGCGTAGACGTCCAGACTGCGCGCCTCGGGGTCGACGATCCAGAACTGGCCGATGCCGGCCTCGGCGTACTCCGGTGCCTTCTCGAAGGCATCGATGAGGTGGGTGCCCGGGGAGAGGACCTCGACCACGAGGATCGGTGTCTCCTCGACCGGCTCCCTCTCCGGCCGGTGGTCGAACACCATCAGGTCGGGGCGGCGGACCCGGTTGCGCGGGAGTCGCAGCGGCACGTCGGCATAGACCCGGAGACTCGGGAACGCCCGCCTCAGCGTGCTGTGGAGGCCGAAGCCGGAGTCGCTGTGGTCGAGATTGGGCGGCACGTTCACCACGACCACCGTGCCGTCGACCCACTCCGACTTGGGCTTCTCCGGGAGCGCCCACCACTCGTCGTACGACATGCGGATCCGCTCGAAGGCGGGCACGCGGACCTCGGACACGACTGCTCCTGCTGCTGGGGACACATCAACTCTCCTTCCATTCTGCGCTCCGGGGCGGAGCGAGGGAAGGCTGCCGATCGTCGGGCGGCGGGAAACACCGGGTCGGCGTCATCCAGAGCCTCGTCAGCGCCGCGGGCGCACCAGCACCAGCTCGCCCTCCTCGCTGCTGCCGCGGATCGCGGTGAACCCGGTCTTGGCCGCGACCCGCAGGCTGGCGGTGTTGTCGGGCGCGATCGACGCACGGACCCGGACGCCGGCCGCGTCGGCCCGCGCGAGCAGCGCACCGAGCGCCTCGGTGGCCAGGCCGTAGCCGCGCGCGGGCGCCACCAGGCCGTAGCCCACCTCGACCTCGGGCACGTCGTCGTCGGCCGGCACGGGCGGCCCGAAGAAGCCGATCGAGCCGATCACGACCTGCTGCTTGAGGGACACGATCGACCGCGGCCCCCACGGATCCCCGTCACGCCACAGGGTCGCGGCACCTCGGTCGTCCTCGCGCGGGAACTCCTGGTGCCAGCCCGGCAGCCGATGGTCGTCGCGGATCGCGGCCACGGTCGACTCGTCCCACAGGACCAGCTGGAGGCGTTCGGTGAGCACGCCCGGCTGCGCTCCCGGCTCAGCCATCGACGTCCACCGCCTCCGCCACGATGACCTCGCAGGGCGGATCGGCACGCTTCAGCCGCACGTCGGTGGTCAGGAGCGGGCAGGCCAGCCGCTCGGCGAGCGCGACGTAGAGCCCGTCCAGCGCGCGCAGCCGCCCGTTGAGAACCAGCGCCCTTGCGAGCAGCTCGTCGTCGAGAGGCACGTGGTTCTGCGACAGCGCGGCGGCATCGGCCACCGCGGCCGCGGCGGCCTCCGCGTCGAGCAGGCCGCCGCGCGCCATCCGAGCGACTGCCGAGAGCACCTCGGCGAGCTGATGGCCCGGAGCGGCGATCGGCTGCTCGAGGTGCTCCAGCACGGCCGGCTTCGCGGGTTGGTCGGTCACGACGTCGACCAGCGCCGAGGCGTCGAGCACGATCATGCGCCGAACTCGTCGCGGACCTCGTCCATCAGTGCCACTGTGTCGACCCGCTGCGTGGTGCGCGCTGGGCGGCTGCGGGCCGCCGCGACCCAGTCCGCGTTGGCGCGGGCGCTCAACGCGTCGCGGAAGGCCTGCTGCGCGATCGACGAGATGGGCAGGTCGGTCCGACGGATCTCGTCGTACAGCACGTCCGGAACATAGATGTTCACCTTCGGCATACCCCCACTATAACCCCATCCTGCTTCCCCGCCGACCGGCGCGCGTCACGTCGCCGCCGGCGAGCTCCGGGTCTCGGGTCGGGCCCGAGGCCACGACCCGAGCGTGCCACGAGCCGCTGATCTGCCGCGGCCACCATCCACAGCGACGATCGGCCAAGCACTCAGGCGTCGAGCATCCGCTGCCACCAGGCGATGTCGATCCACCGGTCGAACTTGCGGCCGACCTCGCGCAGCACACCCTGTCGCTCGAATCCGCAGGCCCGGTGCAGGCCATCGCTCGCGTCGTTGGGCAGGGCGATGCAGGCGAGCGCCGTGCGCACACCCGCCGTACGCAGCCGGGCCAGCAGGTCGTCGTACAGCAGCCGGCCGACGCCACGGCCGGTGGCGGCGTGGTCGAGGTAGACGGTCACCTCACGGGTGCGGTCGTAGGCGCCCCGGTCGCGGAACGGACCGGAGTAGGCGAACCCGAGGACGTCCTCGCCCGCCACAGCGACGAGGAAGTGGTCGCCAGGATGGGTGGAGGCGAGCTTCCTCTCCCAGGTGGCTCGCGGCGGCGGGTCGGTGTCGAAGGTGGCATGCCCGTCGCGGACCTCGCGGGCGTAGATCGCGGCGACGGCGTCGAGGTCCGCGTCGTGCGCCGCGCGGACGACGACCGGTCGGTCAGTCATCGGCGAGCGAGGCGCCCTCGACGACCCCGAGCGGCTCGGCGGCGATGTCGGAGCGGCGCTGGAGGCCGTCGAAGGCGACCAGGTCGGCAGCGGCGTAGGCCCGGGCGCGGGCGTCGGCGACGTCGTACCCGACGGCGCGCACAGCCAGGACCCGGCCACCGGCGGTCACCAACCGCTGGCCGTCGCCGCCCTCGACGAGCGCGGTGCCGGCATGGATCACGTCGACGTCGGCGACCCCGTTGGCACGGCCGACCCCGGTGATGACGTCGCCCTTCGAGGACGACTCGGGATAGCCGGCGGACGCGAGCACCACGGTGACCGACGCGCCCTCGCGGAAGCGCGGCGGCTCGACGTCGTCGATCCGTCCCTCGGCAGCCGCGTGCAGCAGCTCACCCAGCGGCGAGTCGAGGAGCGCCAGCACCGGCTGCACGTCGGGATCGCCGAACCGGCAGTTGAACTCGATCACCCTCGGGCCCTCGGCGGTCAGGGCGAGGCCGACGTACAGGCACCCGACGAACGGGGTCCCGCGACGCGCCATCTCGTCGAGGGTGGGCTGCACGACGGTGTCGATGACGGTGGTCGCGAGGTCGGCGGGCGCCCAGGGCAGCGGGGAGTACGCCCCCATCCCGCCCGTGTTGGGGCCCCGGCCACCGTCGAAGATCCGCTTGAAGTCCTGGGCCGGCTGGAGGGCACGCGCGGTCGTGCCGTCGCACAGGGCGAACAGCGAGACCTCGGGACCGTCGAGGAACTCCTCGATCACGACCCGGCCGCAGCCCGCCGCGTGAGCGAGCGCCTCGGCCCGGTCCCGGGTGACCACGACGCCCTTGCCGGCGGCGAGGGCGTCGTCCTTGACGACGTACGGCGGTCCGAACTCGTCGAGCGCGGCCGCGACCTCCTCGGGGGTGGTGCAGGTGCGCGAGCCCGCCGTCGGCACCCCCGCGGCCGCCATCACCTCCTTGGAGAAGGCCTTCGACCCCTCGAGCATCGCCGCCGCCCGCGAGGGACCGAACACGGCGATCCCGGCGGCGCGCACCGCGTCGGCCACTCCGGCGACGAGCGGCGCCTCGGGCCCGACCACCACGAGGTCGACGCCGATCCGCGCGGCGAGGGCGGCGAGCGCCGTACCGTCCATCGGGTCGGCGTCGTGCAGTGTCGCGAACGCACCGATCCCCGGGTTGCCCGGCGCCACATGGACCTCGCTCACCCCGGGGTCGCGGGAGAGCGCGAGGGCGAGCGCGTGCTCGCGGCCACCGGTGCCGATCACGAGGGTCTTCACGGAGGTCGATCCTATTCGGGCGAAGGGTCGGGTCAGGCGCCGAGTCCGTTGCGGGACAGGAAGTCCAGCGCGGCGTCGGCGACCTCCTGCCAGTGGCTGTCGATCACCAGCGAGTGGCCGACGCCGGGGATCTCGACGATCTCGGTGGCGTGGTGCTGGTTCTTGCGCTGCTTCTTGTACGCCGCGTTGGCCATCGCGAAGGGCACGATGTTGTCCTTCTCTCCGGTCACCACGAGCAGCGGGCCGCGATCGGCGCCCTTCTTGGCGGCCTGGGTCTTCGCCCAGGGGTTGAAGTTCGCCGTAGCCGCCTGGAAGAGCGGGCGGCCGGGCGCCGGGGTGTGGAAGGTCGCGTAGAGCTCGCGAGCCTCCTCCTCGGACACCGCGTTGGCGAAGCCGAACCGGAACTCGTCGAAGGTGAGGGTGACCGTCCGGCCGTAGTTGAGCGGATTGCCGAGGACCGGGAAGGCGCCCTTGAGCGAGGAGTACGGCAGCGGCAGCACACCCTGGGTCGGGGCCGGGTCGATGCTCACCGTGCCGGCGGCCAGACCACGACCGGCGACGATCTGGACGAGCAGGCCGCCGAACGAGTGGCCGATGACGATCGGCTTGCGCTCCAGGCCATCGATCACCTCCTGTACGTGGTCGGCGACGTCGCGGACCGACGTGCCGGCCAGCGAGCCGCGGTTGGCGTGCGCGGCCTCGACGCTCGCCTCGTCGCCGGGCCAGTCGACCGCGACTGCGGCGTACCCGCGCTCCTCGACGTAGGCCTTCCACGCGTCCCAGCTGCCGTGCAGCAGCCAGAGGCCGTGGACGAAGACGACCGGCTGGCGGCCGGACGCGTTGGCGGCGCGGACCTCGGCGGCCTCGCGGGCGGTGACGGTACTTGTGCTGGCGCTGGCGTTCATGGCGTCTCCTGGTGTCGAGGTCCATACTGGTAGATAGACCGTTCGTTCTCTTTGATGACTCAACTGTGGAGGCACGCGATGCATTCCGTCAAGGGCGGAATTCGTAGGATCGGGACCGTGAAGGTCTCCGAGCCCCGCGAGCGCCTGCTGCGCACGGCTACCCGGCTCTTCTATGCGGAGGGCATCCGGGGCGTGGGGGTCGACCGCGTCCTGGCCGAGGCCGGAGTCACCCGAGCCACCATGTACCGCCACTTCCCGGGCAAAGAGGCGCTCGTCGTCGCCTACCTCGAGCACGAGGACGCGGCGATCCGCGGCCTGTTCGCGGCCGCCGCCGAGCAGGCCTCGGCGGCGGAGGCGACGCCCCGCGACCTGCTCGCCCTCGTCATCGACGGTGTCGCCGACGACGCCACCCGGCTGCACACCCGGGGCTGCCCGTTCATCAATGCCAGCGCGGAGTTCCCCGACGCCGCGGGGCCGGTGCGGGCCGTCGTACGACGCCACCGCGACTGGTTCCGGGCCACACTCACGGACCTGGCGGCCGCCGCCGGCGCACCCGACCCTGCGGCGACGGCCGCCTCGCTCGTGCTGCTGCGGGACGCGATGTTGGTCGGCAACTACCTCGACGGCCGCGACGTCGCGGCGGACTTCCGGGCGACGGCGCGAGGTGTGACCGGGCTCGACTGAGGCACACTGGCCCCGTCTGACACTCAACTCGGGGGAGTTCCTTCATGCGTGTGCCCAGCGTCGGCGAGCAGTTCGGCCGCTACCAGCTGGATCGGGTCCTCGGCCAGGGCGGCATGGGCGTCGTCTTCGCGGCGACCGATCCGCGGCTGCAGCGCACCGTCGCCCTCAAGGTGATCACCGGCACGCTCGCCCGGTCCCCGGAGTTCCGCCAGCGCTTCCAGGCCGAGGCGGCGGCGCTGGCCCGGCTCGACTCCCCCCACGTCATCGCGATCCACGACCACGACGAGGTCGACGGGACGCCGTACATCGTCACCCAGTACGTCGACGGCCGTGACCTGTGGAGCTGGCTGCGTGAGCACGGGGCGCTGCCCGCCCGGCAGGCACTGCGACTGTGCGCCCAGCTGGCCCGCGGCCTGGCCGACGCCCACCGGGTCGGCGTGGTCCACCGCGACGTGAAGCCGTCCAACGTGCTGATCCGCGATCCCGGCACGGCCGACCAGCATGCCTACCTGTGCGACTTCGGCATCGCCCGCGCCGACGGGATCGACAGCCCCGCGTCGACCGCGGCGGGCATGGTCGCCGGCACCTGGTCGTACCTCTCGCCCGAGCGCACGGAGGGGCTGCCGGCGACGCCGTCGAGCGATGTCTACGCCCTGGGCTGCGTGCTGTGGGCGTGCCTGACCGGGCACGAGCCCTACCAGGGCAGCGACATGCAGGTCGCGCTCGCCCACCAGCAGGCGCCGGTGCCGCAGCTGGCCGGCGACTCCGCCTTCACCGCCGACCTCAACACGGTGATCGGCCGGGCGCTGGCCAAGGACCCGGCGCACCGCTACGCCGACGCGGCCTCGCTGCGGGAGGACCTCGAGCGGCTCGCCGCGAGCGCGCCGGCGGACACCCTCGAGGGACTGCCGGCGGCCCCACCGGGACCGACGGTTCTCCGCACCGGATCCGTCCCGCCGATCGCGCCACCTCCTCCCCCGCCGCCGCCCGCCTTGCCACCGCCGTCCGCACCGGGCACACCGGGGACACCGGGGACACCGGGGACACCGGGGACACCGGGGACACCGGGCAAGCCGGCCAAGCGTCGGCGCTGGCCGCTCGCCGTGGCCGGGACCGTGGTCCTGGCCCTCGTCGCCGGCGTCACCGGCTGGCTGGTGGTCCGCGACGACGACCCTGCCGGCGCGACGAAGGAGGAGCCCGACCCGGCCCCCATCGTGGCCGGCGAGCTCACGGGCGACGAGTACGGCGACGTACTGATCCACCAGACGCGCTTCGAGGCGCTCAACCCGCTCTCCATCTGGACGGTTCCGTCGTCCGGCCTGCAGTTCGGCTCGCCGCAGCGGGCGAGCGCGGGCGTCGGTCGTCCCCAGCTCGCCGACGTCGACGGGGACCGGGTCACCGACGTGGTGTGGCTCGACGAGGAGGACGACCGGCTGACCGTCGCGGTGGTCCCCGGCGACAGCGAGCCCTGGACGACGGAGCTCGAGCTCGACCCAGCGTTCGACATCAAGGACTACAACGCGGCCGCGGGCGACGTCGACGGCGACGGCAAGGACGACCTGATCCTCTACGGCGACACCTCCGACGAGCTCGACGGACTGCACGTCGCGCTGGCCGAGGACCGCGGGTTCGCGGCGCCGACCCAGTGGTACTCCTCCGAGCTCTCCGACAGCCTCCCGATCGCCGGCGACCTCGACGGCGACGGTCGGGACGAGCTGATCGTCTTCGGCACGGACGCGCAGAACGCCGACCACATGCGCCTGCTGCGCCCCGAGGGCGAGCGGCTGGTCACGGTCGCCGAGAAGGTGCTCGGCGGTGCCGCCGTCGACCCGCTCCTGGTCACCTGGCTCGTCGGCGACGTCGACGGCGACGGTGCCGACGAGCTCGTCGCCCCCAACGCGGCCGGCCGGGTGATCTTCGTCTACGAGGTCGCCGACGACTCCTTCCAGCCCCGCACCCGGTGGCACCGGACCCGGCGCAGCATCGACGAGGCCCGCAAGCACCTGTACGACAGCGGTGTCGCGGGCAGCGCGCTGAGCGATGTCGACGGGGACGGCGACGCCGACCTGGTCGAGCTCCGCTACGCCGCCAACACGGGCGCGCCGGACGACGAGCTCATCTTGTTCGTGCAGCTCTCCGACGGCTCGTCGTTCGGTGACCCGCAGCCCTGGGGCGGCCTGGACTGCGCGCCGGAGTGCGACGACGGGTTCGATCTCGTCGACTGACGGTCTCGTCGGGCGCGCTCGCGCCCGACGAGACCGGCGGGATCAGCGGGATCAGCGGGATCAGCGGGATCAGCGCAGCGGGTGCCGCACGACCGCCTGCTCGCGCTCGGGGCCGACGCCGACGACCGAGATCCGCGCACCGGAGCGCGCCTCGACGTACTCCACGTAGTCCCGGGCGGCCTTCGGCAGCTCCTCGAAGCTGCGGCAGCCGGAGATGTCCTCGGTCCAGCCCGGGAGGTTCTCGTAGATCGGGACGGCATGGTGGAAGTCGGTCTGGTTGACCGGCATCTCGTCGTGGCGGACCCCGTCGACGTCGTAGGCGACGCAGACGGGGAGCTCCGCGAGCCCGGTGAGGGTGTCGAGCTTGGTGAGCACGAAGTCGGTGACGCCGTTGACGCGCGCGGCGTAGCGGGTGATCACGGTGTCCATCCACCCGCAGCGGCGCGGGCGGCCGGTGGTGGTCCCGTACTCCCAGCCGGCCTTGCGCAGGAACTCGCCGTTGTCGTCGTGCAGCTCGGTCGGGAACGGCCCCTCGCCGACGCGGGTCGTGTAGGCCTTGGCGATCGCGATGACCTGGTCGATCCGGGTCGGCGGGATGCCGGTGCCGGTGCAGGCACCGGCCGAGACCGCGCTGCTGGAGGTCACGAACGGGTAGGTGCCGTGGTCGACGTCGAGGAGGGTGGCCTGACCGGCCTCCATCAACACCACGTCGCCGCGGTCGAGGGCCTGGCTGAGCAGCAGCCCCGTGTCGCAGACGTACGGTGCCAGCCGGTCCGCGTGGCTGCGCAGCTCCTCGACCGTCTGCTCGACCGAGGGGGCGCGACGGTTGTAGATCTTGGTGAGGATCTGGCTCTTGAGCTCGAGGGCGCCTTCGACCTTCTGGGTGAGGATCTTCTCGTCGAACAGGTCCTGGACCCGGATGCCGATCCGGTTCATCTTGTCGGCGTAGGTCGGGCCGATGCCGCGGCCCGTCGTACCGATCTTGCGGGAGCCGAGGAAGCGCTCGGTGACCTTGTCGAGAGTGCGGTTGTAGTCGGCGATGACGTGCGCGTTGGCACTCAGCTTGAGCGACGACGTGTCGATGCCGCGGGCCTCGAGGCCGTCGATCTCCTGGAACAGGACGTCGATGTCGACGACGACGCCGTTGCCGATGACCGGCGTGCAGCCGGGCGTGAGGATCCCGCTGGGCAGGAGGTGGAGGGCGTACTTCTCAACATCCCCATTCTCTTGGCGAATCACGACCGTGTGGCCGGCGTTGTTGCCGCCGTTGAACTTGACGACGTAGTCGACCTGGCTGCCGAGGTGGTCGGTGGCCTTGCCTTTGCCCTCGTCGCCCCACTGGGCTCCGACGATCACGATTGCAGGCATCTTGGTTGCTCCTTCGCACGGACGGAGTCCCTCCGCCCGTGAGGACGGCTGCTCAACGCACCACTTGTTCTCTTGCTGGTGTCGGACAAGCAGGAAGCCCCGGCAAGGACCGGGGCTCTTGCGGCGTCACGTTACCAAAACGCGACCTTGGGGATAGATTCGGCCCAACGAGAACACGTTCTACTTCCGTCGCACCCCAACCCAAGGAGCCGTCATGGGCGCCAGCCGCGAGACCATCCTCGAGACCATCCAGACCTACGTCGACCTCGTCGCCACCGGCTCCTCCGCCGATGTCGTCGCGCTCTACGCCGAGGGCGCCACCGTCGAGGACCCGGTCGGCTCGGAGGTGCGCACGACCCGCGACCAGATCGCCGAGTTCTACGCCGCTCTCGACGGCCTCGAGCAGTCCGGGCGCCTGCTCTTCGCCCGGGTCGCCGGCAACGAGGCGGCGTTCTCCTTCGAGCTGGCCACGAAGGCCGGCGACCAGACCTTCACCCTCGCCCCGATCGACGTGATGACGTTCGACGACGACGGCCGGATCACCAGCATGCGGGCGTTCTGGTCGGGCGAGGACATGGTCGTCAGCTGAGCGCCGACCCGGCTCAGACTTAACAGCTCAACACGCCGACCCGGCTCAGACTTAGCAGCTCAACACGCCGACCCGGCTCAGATTGAATGCACCGGGACTCAATCTGCGCCGGGTCAGCGACGATCAGAGTTCAATCTGCGCCGGGTCGGCGAGACGAGCGGCGATCTCCGCCACCACGGCACGCGCGAGCGTCTCGGCCGTGTCGTCGTCCCGCTCGGGTACGACGCCGTGCACGTTGCCGTCCGCGAGCAGGTCGAGCGCGCCGACCCTCTGGTGGGCGGCCATCTCGGCGGCGTGGGACGGATCGCCGTGGACGATCACGCTGGCCCCCTCGGGCGGCAGCGGCGAGAGCCAGCCGCGGGAGGTGGCGAGGACGGTCCGCGCCGGGAGCAGGGCGAGCGCGCCGCCGCCACAGCCCTGGCCCAGGATCACCGACACCGTCGGCACGGTCATGGTGACCAGGCCGGCGATGCAGCGGGCGATCTCGCCGGCCATCGCACCCTCCTCGGCCGACTGCGAGAGCTCGGCACCGGGGGTGTCGATGACGGTGACGAGCGGGAGCCGCAGCTCCTCGGCGAGCTCCATCGCGCGTCGCGCCTCGCGCAGCGCGCCGGGGCCCATCGGGGTCGCCGGGGTCTGGCGGGAGCGGTCCTGGCCGACCAGCACGCACGGCCGGCCGCCGAGGCGGGTGAGGGCGATGAGCACGGTGTCGTCGCGCTCCCCCTCGTCGGTGCCCTTGAGGCGCAGGGTGCTGGCGGCGCCGTACCGGATCAGGTCGCGGACCCCCACGCGTCCCTCGGCGCGGGTGGCCTCGATGTCGTCCCAGACGGGGTGGTCGAGCAGGGTCCCCGCCGCGACCGGGGTACGGCGTTCCAGGGTCGGCTCCTCCGCGGGGTCGACGAGCACGCCGAGGGCGTGGTCGACCAGCGCCGGCAGGTGCTCGACGGGCACGACCGCGTCGATCACGCCGTGCGCGGCGAGGTTCTCGGCGAGCTGCACGCCGGGCGGGAAGGGCCGGCCGTTGAGCGCCTCGTAGACCTTCGGCCCGAGGAAGCCCACGAGCGCGCCCGGCTCGGCGACGGTCACGTGGCCGAGGGAGCCCCACGACGCGTACACCCCGCCGGTCGTGGGGTGGCGCAGGTGGACGAGGTACGGCAGGCCGGCGGCGCGGTGCTCCATCAGGGCCCGGGAGATCTCGACCATCTTCACGAAGGCGCGGGTGCCCTCCTGCATGCGGGTGCCGCCGGACGAGGTGCTCGCCAGCACGGGCAGGCCCTCCGCCGTCGCGCGGCGGACGGCCGCCGCGATCCGGGTCGCTGCGGCGACGCCGATCGAGCCGGCCAGGAACCGGAACTCGTTGACGACGAACGCCACCGGTCGTCCCCGCACCGTGCCGCGACCGGTGAGCACGGACTCGTCGGTGCCGGCCCTCTCCTCCGCGGCGCGCAGCTCCGCCTGGTAGGCCTCGCCGTGGCCGCTGACGTCGACCGGGACGTCCCACGACTCGTAGGAGCCATCGTCGAGCACTAGGTCGATCAGCTCACGTGCGGTCCAGCGGCGGGGCGTGGTCATGGCCGGGCTCATGGCTCGGATCCAACCACGCTCCCGCCACGGCGTACGTCGGCAACTTCTGCCGAAGCGACGCCCGTCCAGTGGCGATCAGCCACGCAGGTACGTCAGCACCGCGGAGACCCGGCGGTCGCTGTCCGGTGCGAGGTCCAGCTTGGCGAAGATGTTGCCCACGTGCTTGCGCACGGCCGCCTCGCTGACGACCAGCTCTGCGGCGATCGAGCCGTTGGTGCGGCCCTCCGCCATCAGTGAGAGCACCTCGCGCTCCCGCTCGGTCAGCGCCGACAGCGGTCCGTCGTCGCGGCGGCGGGCGAGCAGCTGACGGACCACGTCGGGGTCGACGACGAGCCCGCCGGCGGCGACCCGGTCGACGCTGTCGAGGAACTCCCGCACGTGCCCGACCCGGTCCTTGAGCAGGTAGCCCATCCCGCCGGTACCGCCCGTGCCGTCGGTCTCGAGCAGGCCGTCGAGGTAGGCGTCGGCGACGTACTGGGAGAGGACGAGGATGCCGACCTCGGGGTGGTCGGCGCGGATCGCGGCCGCGGCGCGCAGGCCCTCGTCGGAGTGGCCCGGCGGCATCCGGACGTCGGTGACGACGAGGTCCGGGGGGTCGCGCCGGACATAGGCCAGCAGCGCCTCGGCGGTCTCGACGGCGGCCAGCACCTCATGCCCCGCCCGCTCGACGATGCCGACCAGTCCTTCGCGGAGCAGGACGAGGTCCTCGGCGATCACCACGCGCAGCCGGCGGCCACCCGTGAGCGAGCCGGTCAGCGAGCCGGTCACGGAGTCTCGGTCCGGCACGGGCACTCCATCCTCACCTCGGTCGGCCCACCCTCGGGGCTGCGTACGCTCAGCGTCCCACCGAGCGCGTCGAGCCGGGTCACCAGACCCGCCAGTCCGGTGCCGGCACCGATCCGGGCCCCACCGACGCCGTCGTCGGTCACGGTCACGACCAGGTCGTCGCCCGCCACCCACCCGGAGACGCCCACGGTGCGCGCGCCGGCATGGCGGCCGACATTGGTGAGCGCCTCGCTCACGACGAAGTACGCCGCCGCCTCGACCGGCGCCGGCAGCCGTGGCAGGTCGAGGCCGACCGTCACCGGCACCGGCATCCGGTCCGCGACCTCGCGCACCGCGGCCGCGATCCCGTGGTCGACGAGCACGCGGGGATGGATGCCGCGCACCGCCTCGCGCAGGTCGGCGAGCGCCGCCTCGGTCTCCCGGTGCGCCTGCCGGACCAGGTCCAGGCCCGGCCCCTCCGCCACGTCGAGCTCGGCCCGTCCCAGGGTCATGCCGAGCGCCACCAGCCGCTGCTGGACACCGTCGTGCAGATGCCGCTCGATCCGCTGGCGCTCGGTCTCGAACGCGTCGACCAGGTCGAGCCGGGACCGGCGCAGCTGGCGGATCCGCCGTTCCAGCACCTCCTCGCCGGGCTCGAGCAGCAGCCGGGCGAGCGCGGCCTGGGCGGCGGCCAGGGCGGTCACGGCGTACGCGCTCACCGCGAAGGCGAGCGGTGCCCCGATCAGCAGCATGGGGAGCGCCTCTCCGGCGGACGCCGGGGTCCACGCGAAGACGACCACCTCGCCGCTCGCCGCGAGCAGCGGGGACACCAGGAGGACGCCGGTGAGGAGCACCGCGTTGAACGCGACCACCGCGTCGACCAGCCAGAGCAGCGTGACCAGCAGGACGACGTACCCGGCCTCACGGCCCGACGGCGGCTCCCGCCGCCGCTGCCGCACCCACGCGCGCAGGCCGCCGACGACCGGAGGACGCGGCTCGCCCAGCGGTACGACGCCCGGCTGCACCAGCCGGATCCGGCGCCGTTCGAGCGCCAGCACGGCGACCGCGACGAGAGGGATGGCGCCGATGAGGAGGAAGCCGACGACCAGGACGGCCGTGACCGCCCCGGTGAGCAGCAGGCCGAGGAGGACCATCAGCACGGTCAGTCCGACGACGGCGGAGCTCGCCAGATAGGCCAGCGAGCGCCACGGCCACGACGAGAGCAGGAACCGCACCGGGTTGCCGCGCAGCGCACTCCAGGCGGATTCCGGGCGGGACATGCGCCCAGCGTAGGGATCCGCGGGTGCGTCCCGGAGGGGCACAGGCGCCCGACCCGGGGTCGCGTCCGCGCTACCCCCGCTCTCGCGCGCGGGCCAGCGCGCAGCCGCCGGTACGCCGGTTGGCTGGTCGTCATGAGCACCGCGACCCTCGCCCCACCCGCGATCGTCCTCGACGGCGTCGCCCGCAGCTACGGCTCCCGGGCCGGCCGGGTGGACGCGCTCCGCGGCGTCACGCACGCCTTCGCACCCGGCAGCTTCACCGCGATCATGGGCCCCTCGGGCTCCGGCAAGTCGACCCTCCTGCAGTGCGCCGCGGGACTCGACCGGCCGACATCGGGGCGGGTGCTCGTCGCCGGTCACGACCTCGGCCTGCTGTCGGAGGCCGCGCTGACCCGGTTGCGGCGCGACGCGATGGGCTTCGTCTTCCAGGCCTACAACCTGCTGCCCGCCCTCACCGCCTACGACAACGTCGCGCTGCCCGCGCGGCTCGCGGGCCGGCGTCCCCCACGCGATGAGGTCGCCGCGGCGCTGACCCGGGTCGGGCTGGACACCCAGCAGCGCCGCCGCCCCGCGGAGCTCTCCGGCGGCCAGCAGCAGCGGGTCGCCATCGCCCGCGCGCTGGTGACCCGCCCTCAGGTCGTCTACGCCGACGAGCCGACCGGTGCGCTCGACCGCACCACCGGCCGGCAGGTGCTCGAGCTGGTGCGCTCGACCGTCGACACGGAGGGCCTCACCGTCGTGATGGTGACCCACGACCCGGTCGCCGCGTCGTACGCCGACAGCGTGCTCTTCCTGGCGGACGGCCTCCTCGTCGGCCACCTCGCCCGTGGCACCGCGACCCAGATCGCGGCGGCGATGAACGAGCTGGAGCGGTGATGCCGGCCACGATCCGCCTGGGCCTGGCCTCGGTCCGCGAGCACCGGGCGCTCTACGCCGGCTCGTTCGTCGCGGTCGCCCTCGGCGTCGCACTCATCGCCGGGGTGGTGCTGCTGACGGTCTCGATCGGCGATCAGGGCGCGGAGGTCCAGGACACGCTCTCGCTGCTCGGCGTGATGGCGGGCTTCGCCGGCTTCATGGCGATCTTCGTCGTGGCGAGCACCTTCGGGTTCGCGGTCACCGCACGGCGCCGCGAGCTCGGCCTGCTCCGGCTGGTCGGCGCGACCCCGCGCCAGGTACGACGCCAGGTGCGCGTCGAGGCCCTCGTGGTCGCCGCGCTGGCGGCGGTGACGGGGGCGGCCCTGGGCCGGCTGGTCGCCCTGGCCCTGGCCGTCCTGCTCGCCGCCCAGGGCATCACACCGGACCGGGCGCCCGTGACCTGGGACCTGCGTCCCCTGGCGATCTCGGCCGGCTGCGGGGTCGTGGTCGCGATGCTCGGCGCGTGGGCCGCGTCGCGCCGGGCCGCGAAGGTGCCGCCGGCGCAGGCACTGCGCGAGGCGACCGACACCGGCCGCCGGATCGGAGTGCTCCGCGGCGTCGTCGGCACGCTCTGCCTGGCCGGCGCCGCGCTCATGCTGGTCGGGATCCGGGCCGGCGACCCGGTGCTGGCGCTGATGCTCTCGATCTTCGTGCCGGAGCTGGTCGTCGTCGGCCTGGTCTGCTGGGGCCCGGTCCTGCTCCCCCTGCTCGTGCGGGTGCTGACCGCGCCCCTCCGGGAGCACCCCGTGCTCGGGCTGGCCCGTGCGAACGTGGGCAACCAGGCCCGCCGGACCACCTCGCTCGCGGCGCCGGTGCTGGCGATCTCCGCGATAGCGGGCTCCCTGATCCTCAGCCTGAGCTTCGCGGCGGACTGGGACCAGGGCATCACCCGCCAGCAGCTGGCGGCCCCTGTCGTCGTCACCGACACCCTGCGGGCGCCCAACGCCCCCGAGGTGGGCGTGATCGACGGCACCAACGCCGTCTCCCTGGCGACCACGGGCGAAGCCGGGATGGACTGGACCGCCGAGGGCATCGACCCCGCGACCGCCGTCGCCACCCGCGGCCTGCGCACGCACCGGGGCGACCTGACCCGGCTGACCGGGCGGACGATGGCGATCAGCCGCTCGGCGGTGTTCGACGCCGGCTTCGGGCTCGGCTCGCAGGTGCGGGTGCTCTTCCCCGACGGCACCCGGGTGCCGTTGCGCGTGGTCGCGATCGTCGAGGACGCAGCGACCCTGCACGAGGACGTCCTCCTCCCCACCAGGCTCGCCCGCGCACACGGAGCGAAGCCGACCGGAACCTGGTTCGTGCTGCCGGCCCCGGGCGTCGACGCCGCCGAGCTGCACACCGCGCTCCGGGACGAGGGCACCGGCGACGTGCTCACCGCCGAGCAGTGGATCGCCCGCGTGGATCGGGCCCAACGCGACCAGAACCAGGTCGGCCTCATCGCCATCCTCGGTCCCACCGGGCTCTACGCCGGCATCGCGATCGCCAACACGCTGCTCATGGGCAGCCTGCAACGGCGCCGGGAGTTCACGGTGACCCGGCTGGTCGGCGCCACCGCGGCCCAGGTCCGACGCATGGTGCTCGCCGAGTCCGCGATGGTCGCCGGCGCCGCGCTCCTCCTCGGCTCCGCGGTGACCGCGACCGTCGCGCTGCTGCTCCGCGCGCCCATGACGGCCGGGCTCGACGACGTACCGCTGACGGTGCCGTGGGCGAGCCTGCTCGCGATCGCCGCCGCCTGCGCGACGGTCACGGTCGTGGCGGCGGTGGTCCCCGTAGTGTGGCTACGTGGCCACCCCTCCGCTGCTGCTGATCACCAACAGTGACGCCGGCACGGCGGACCAGGAGGCCGTCGACGCCGCGCTGGCAGTGCTCCGGGCGGGTGCCGAGGTCGAGGTGCGGGCCACGTCCGGCCCCGGCGAGCTCGCCGACGTGCTCGCCGAGGCCGGCGACCGCACGATCGTGACGGCAGGCGGCGATGGCAGCATCCATGCCGTGGTCCAGCAGCTGCACGCGCGCGGCGACCTGGCCGGGCGCACGCTCGGGCTGATCCCCCTCGGCACCGGCAACGACTTCGCCCGCACCCTCGACCTGCCGCTGGATCCGGTGGCGGCGGCCCGGGTCGTCCTCACCGGCGGACCGCGACCCACCGACCTCGTCGTCGACGAGGAGGGTCACGTCACGGTCAACAGCGTCCACCTGGGCGCGGGCGCGGAGGCCGGGAAGCGCGGCGCCCGGTGGAAGGCCCGGCTGGGCCGGATCGGGTACCCGATCGGCGCCCTGCAGACCGCCCTGAACCCGCCCAGCCTCCGGGTCCGGGTCGAGGTCGACGACGAGGTCGTGGTGGACGTCGACCAGCCGGTGCTGATGGTCGCCGTCGGCAACGGTGCCTCGGTCGGGGGCGGCACCGAGCTCACCCCGGACGCCGAGCCCCACGACGGCCAGGTGGACGTGCTGATCGCCACACCGGCGAGCCCGCTCGCCCGGCTCGGCTACCTCGTCCGGCTGCCGTTCGGCCGGCACGAGGAGCACTCCGACGTCCGCATCCTGCGGGGGCGCACGGTCCGGGTCAGCGGCACCCCCTTCGACTGCAACAGCGACGGGGAGATCGACGGGCCGGTGCGGTCCCGCACGTGGCAGGTGCTGCCGGCGGCGTACGCGATGGTGGTCCCCGCGCCGTAGCGCAATAGGCTTGGGCGCCGTGGCACGAGGACAGCGCAACCAACAGGACGGCCGGCAGCAGGACCCCAGCGACTGGGTGACCCGGACCGCCGACCTGGCGCTGCGGCACGCCGAGCAGGTCAACGGCGGCACCCTGCCCGAGCTGGTCACCTGCGCGTCCGGCATCAGCCCGTCCGGGCCGATCCACCTCGGCAACCTGCGCGAGTTCCTCACCGTCCACTTCGTGGCCGAGGAGATCCGTCGCCGCGGGATCAACGTGCGCCACCTGCACAGCTGGGACGACTACGACCGGTTCCGCAAGGTGCCCGCC
The DNA here is from genome assembly GCF_024614185.1 of Nocardioides carbamazepini. GTDB lineage: Bacteria > Actinomycetota > Actinomycetes > Propionibacteriales > Nocardioidaceae > Nocardioides > Nocardioides carbamazepini. Next base: position 1,897 of record NZ_JAHTLF010000025.1, on the reverse strand, counting down.
GGCATCGACCCCGCGTGGAACGAGCACATCGGCCGCCCGCTCTCCGCCGTCCCCGACCCGACGGCCGAGTTCGCCAACTGGGGCGAGCGCTACAAGGCGCCGCTGCGCGCCGCGCTCGTGGAGATGGGCTGCGACATGGTCGAGGTCGACCAGACCGAGATGTACCGCTCCGGGACCTACCGCGAGCAGGTCCTCACCGCGATCCGCAAGCGCGGCGAGATCGAGACGGTGATGGCCCGGTTCCGCACCAAGAAGGTGGACGGGGCCGAGGAGCCCACGGCGGAGGAGGAGTCGGGGCACGGCGCGGGCCATGACGGGGACCTGGACTCCCTCATCAGGTTCCCCTACAAGCCCTACTGCCGCGGCTGCGGCCGCGACACGGTCACCCTCACGTCGTACGACGACGAGACGACCGACCTCGCCTACACCTGTGACGTCTGCGGCGAGTCGTTCGTCACCAACATCGCGACTCAGCACGAGGGCAAGCTGGTCTGGAAGGTCGACTGGCCGATGCGCTGGACCTACGAGGGCGTCCACTTCGAGCCCGGCGGCGTCGACCACGCCTCCCCCGGGTCGTCGTACACCGTCGGCAAGGAGATCGTCGGACCGATCTTCGGTGGCACGGCCCCGTCCTTCGTCGGCTACTCGTTCGTCGGCGTCGCCGGCATGCCGAAGATGTCGTCGTCCAAGGGCGGCGTGCCGACCGCGGCCGAGGCGCTGCGGATCCTCGAGGCCCCGATCCTGCGCTGGCTCTACGCCCGCCGCCAGCCGAAGCAGGCGTTCAACGTCGACTTCGGCCAGGAGGTGCTGCGGCTCTACGACGAGTGGGACGCCCTCACGAAGAAGGCCGCGATCCCGGAGAAGCGGGACGCCGCCGTGCTCGCCTGGGAGCGGGCCTCCGCGACCTCCACCGCCGGCACGCTGCCGACCCCCGCGGTCGTCGTACCGTTCCGGATGCTGTCGTCGGTCGCCGACGTGACCGCGGGCTCGCGGGAGATCACCGCGCGCACCGTCGGTGCCAGCGAGGCGGACCTGGAGCCGCGGCTGGCCAAGGCGGCGACCTGGATCACCGACTACGTCGATCCCGAGGACCGCACCACCGTGCGCGAGGCCGCCGACACCGAGCGGCTCGGATCGCTGTCGGAGCAGGAGACCCTCTGGATAGGCCTGCTCGTCAAGCGTCTCGCCTCCGCCTACGGCGCCGCCGATCCGGTCGACGCCCTGACGACGCTGATCTACGGCGTGCCGAAGCTGGGCCGCGGACTGACGCTGGCCGACGCCCCGACCGACGAGGTGAAGGCCGACCAGAAGGCGTTCTTCAAGCTGCTCTACGAGCTGCTCGTCGCCGCCGAGCGCGGCCCCCGGCTGCCCACGCTGTTCGCGGCGCTGGGGCCGGAGAAGGCGCGCTCGCTGCTCGTCCCCTGAGGTCCGCGCCCGGAAAAATCTCCGAAATCCGCGTAATGAACCACCGCTGGCTCCGTCCAGTCAGGTGAACATCTCGGAGAAGGAGATCCCATGCGGACCACCCAGCTGACCCACAAGCACCGCGCGACCCAGCCGGTGCCGGCCGACGAGCGGCCGACCGCGACCCGCGCGCACCGCGCCTCCCGGGCGAGCGATCTCCCGATCGCGGCAGCCCTCGGCCTCATCCTGCTGGTCGCCGCCGCCTACCTCGCGGTGCGGTCCTGAGCCGGGCTCACCGTCGGGCGGAGCCGCGCCCGGACCACGGCCACCACCAGCGCCGTGGGACCTCGGGCTCGACGGCATCGCGCGGCTGGCGCAGCCGGCCGGACCGAAGCTGCGTCTGCTGCCCGACCGGATCACCCTCGACGAGGTGCGCGCGCAGTCGGGCACCGACAACGGCCGGGCGCAGCGGCAGGTGCTCCTGGCCGTCAAC
>NZ_JAHTLF010000018.1:345820-1038576 GCF_024614185.1 Nocardioides carbamazepini | reverse complement strand
CGAGTCGGTCGATGCCGCGCAGCAGTGCGGCGTCCAGGAACGACCGCGCGGCGACCACCGCTTCCACGGCCGTCACCGCGCCGGGACCGTCGATCAGGTCCCAGTCACCGCCGGCCAGCTCCGCGGCACGCTCGGCCACGGTGGTGGCCGTGTCGAGCGCTCCGGGAGAAGTCATGCGCTCATCCTATCGAACATATGTTCGAACCGTCAAGACCCTGCGGACTGCACCCGGGTGCGGCGTGTCACGACATCGGTGACAGTTCTGCGACATCACCGACCTACCTCAGTCCCGCCCGATCCAGCGCCGCCATCAACGACGGACGGCGGCGGCAGGACTCCCGGATCACTCCGAGATATGCCACGAACGCCACCTCTGCGCCGCTCACCGGTCAGTCGACCCGGACCGCCCACCGTCGCAGCAGCCGGGTGGCCAGGAGGTAGGCGGTCGGCCCTTCCGGCCACTGCGACACGATCTTCCCGCTGCCCGCCTGGAAGTAGTTGTCCGTCGCCGCCCAGACCGTGCGGCGCAGCCGGCGCTGGAGCCAGGTGTTGAACCGGCGCATGGCGTCCTCGCGCACCCGGATCCGGCGCCGTCCCCCGTCGAGCCGGGCGATCAGGCCGGCCGCGAACGCCGCCTGCGCCTCGTAGAAGTGGACGAGCGGGATGGAGTTGGTGTTGGGGCCGTACATCATGAAGAAGTTCGGGAAGCCCGGGACCATCAGGCCGAGGAACGCCTCGGGCTCGCCCTGCCAGTGGTCGTGCAGCGACTGCCCGCCCTCGCCGTACACCCGGAAGTTGCCGAGGTAGTTGGCCGCGTCGAAGCCGGTCGCCAGGACGACCAGGTCGAGGTCGTGCTCGTCGCCGTTCGCGTCGACGACCCCGGTGCGGGTCAGCTCCTTGACGCCGTGCGGGACCAGGGTCACCTTCGGGTCCAGCAGCGCCGGGTAGTAGGTGTCGCTGATGACGGTACGCCGGGCCTCGAACGGGAAGTTCGGCGTCGCGTGCTCGATCAGCTCGGGGTGGCCGGCCAGCGAGGTGCGCAGGAACTCCAGCGAGGCCTGCTTGCGCCGGGTGTTCGCGCGACCCCCGATGCGGGCGTGCCCGGAGCGGAACTGGCGCAGGTCGTAGTCGAGGTAGAGCCGCAGCCGGCGCCAGGCGTAGACCGGCGCGAGCCGGTTGAGCCGGCGCTCGCGCGGGGTGAACTCCCGGGCGTTCTTGGGCAGCAGCCAGTTCGGCTCGAGCTGGAAGATCTTCACCTCGCGGGCGGCCCGCGCGGCCTCCTGGATGATCTGCACCGCCGAGCTGCCGGTGCCGACCACGGCGACGGAGCGGCCGTCCATGCTCAGCCCCTCGGGCCAGGTCGAGGTGTGGCAGAGGTCGCCCTCGAAGGCGGTCTCGCCCCGCGCGAACGGCGGCACCGCGGGGATGTTGAGGAAGCCGACGGCGCTGATCACCGCGACGAAAGGCCCGTGCTCCACGCCGTCGGCGGTGCGCAGGGTGTGCGTGGCGGAGGCCTCGTCCCAGCGGACCTCCTCGACCTTCGTGTTCAGCCGGACCTTGGGCGTCACGTCCCACCTGTCGGCCGTGCGCTCCAGGTACCGCTGGAGCTCCTGCCAGCCCGCGTGGGTGCGGGTCCAGTCACTGCGCTCGAAGGAGAACGAGTAGACGTGCGACTCCAGGTCCACCTCGGCGCCGGGGTACCGGTTCTTCCACCAGGTGCCGCCGATGCCCTCGGCCGCCTCGAAGACGACGTAGTCGATGCCGCGCCGGCTCAGCGCGACGGCCGCAGCGATGCCGCTGAAGCCGGCCCCGATGATCGCGACCCGGGGCGCAGGTGCCGGGTGCGCGGGTGCTGCTGAGTTCACCGCTGTCTCCTCCGTGACGAGCCTCTTCAAAGGCTTATTGGTCTATTGTTTAGTTCTTTTGTGGGAGTGTCAAGGAGCGCCGGACGTCCCCGGGCGCCGTCCGTCACGCCGGCCGGACGACGGGCCTACTTGATCTGCGCCGTCCAGCCGCCGTCCACGACCAGGTCGGTCGCGGTGACGAACGCCGCGTCGTCGGAGAGCAGGAAGGCCACCGCGCCGGCGATGTCGTCGGGCAGGCCGAGCCGGCGCAGGGGCGTCCGGCTCTCCATGTCGAGCCGGCGCTCGGGCGCTCGCTCGTAGAGGAAGTCGATCATCGGCGTGAGCACCGCACCGGGGCACACGGTGTTGCAGCGGATCCCCTCCGGCCCCAGCTGGAGCGCCAGCGAGCGCGAGAGGGAGACCACCGCGGCCTTGCTCACCTGGTAGGCGTCGAGCGGCGCGTCCATGCCGCGCACACCGGCGGTGCTGGCCACGTGCACGATGCTGCGCCCGCGACCGTTGCGCACCAGGGGAACCGCGGCGGCGGTGAGCCGGCGCAGGGCGTGCAGGTTGACGCCCAGCGTCGTCTCCCAGACCTGCTCGGAGGTCTCCAGGAACGAGCCGTCGTCGTCGAAGAGGGCGACCCCGGCCGCGTTGACCAGGTGGTCGAGGCTGTCCCAGCCGGCGAGCAGCTCCTGCGGGTCCCCGGCCAGCAGGTCGAACGGGACGTACTCCGCCCCCGCCGGAAGATCGACGCCGTCGGCCGGACGCACGTCGGTCGCACGCACCCGCATCCCGTCGGCGACCAGTCGGCGCACGATCGCCGCCCCGATCCCGCCGCCCGCCCCGGTGACGAGCGCGGTGCGGCCGGCAGCGGACATCAGGAGCCGCCCCGCGTGAAGGCCGTGGCGAGCCGCTCACCGGCGAACCGCATGGAGTCGGCCGCGGTCGGGAACAGCTCCTCGAGGCCGAAGAAGCCGTGGATCATGCCCGGCGTCTCGCACACCTCGACCGGGACACCGGCGTCGGCCAGGGCCTTCGCGAACAGCGCACCCTGCGGGCGGATCGGATCGCACTCGGCCAGGACCACCGTCGTCTCGGGGAGCCCGGCGAGGTCCGCGTCGAGGACGGCGACCCGCGGGTCGGTGGCATCCGCGGGCGAGGCGAGGTAGTTGTCCTGGTGCCACTGCAGCTCGTCGCGGTAAAGCATGACGCCCTCGTAGTCGGCGTCGAAGCCGATGCCCAGGTCGCAGGTCGTCACCGGGTAGACGAGCAGCTGGTGGCACAGTACGACGGCGCCCGACTCCCGCAGCGCGACGGCGGTGGCCGCGGCGAGGTTGCCGCCCGCGCTGTCGCCCGCGACGGCGATCCGGGAGGCGTCGACCCCGGCCAGGCGACCGGGCTCGGCGGCCCAGACGACGGCGTCGTACGCGTCCTCGGCGGCGGTCGGGAACCGGGACTCCGGGCCACGCCGGTAGCCCACGCTGAGCACCGCGCTGCCGGAGGCCAGGGCCAGGAGACGCGTGGTCGTCTCGTGCGACTCCACGCTGCCGAGCAGCCACCCGCCGCCGTGGAAGTAGACCGTCAGGGGCAGCTCGCCCGCGCCCTCGGGCACGAAGAGCCGCGCCGGCAGCTCCGCGCCGTCCCGGGTGGGTACGACGACGTCGACGACGCGCGCCACCGGCGGCTTGGCGAGCCCGCCGAGGTCGCCGTCGAAGTTCGCCCGCGCCTCGGCCACCGGCAGGAGGTGGGCGTTGGGACGCGGCGAGGCGTGGGCGTCGTCGATGAGCTTCTGGGCGAGGGGGTGCAGCGGCTGAGGCATGACGGCTCCGATCATCGGTGTCGTTGTCGTGGCGGTTCGGTTCGGGTGCGGTGGGCCGGACGGGTCAGACGCGCTCGTAGTAGCGCTTGACCTCCCAGTCGGTCACCGCGCCCGACTCGAAGGAGGCGAGCTCGGCCGCGGCCGAGGCGTGCAGGTGCTCGAACACGTCGTCGCCGAAGGCGGCGCGGGCGAGCTTGGAGTGGGAGAAGCGCTCGACCGAGTCGTGCAGCGACGAGGTCATCACCTCGACCGAGCTGTTCCCCCACGCGTTGCCGGAGAACACCGGCGGCGTCGGGTCGCCGGCCTCGATGCCGGCCAGACCGGCGGCGATGGTGGCGCTGAAGGCGTAGTAGGGGTTGACGTCCGCACCCGGGATCCGGTTCTCCACCCGGTACGACGGCCCGCGGCCCACCAGCCGGAAGGCGCACGAGCGGTTGTCGTGGCCGACCGCGATGGCGGTGCCCGCGAACTGGTCGGGCAGGTAGCGCTTGTAGGAGTTGACGGTCGGCGCGAACAGCAGCCCGAGCTCGCCGGCGTACGCCAGCTGGCCGGCGACGAAGGACCCGAACCGCGGCGACATCCCACCGGTCTCGTCCGACCAGCACAGCGGTGAGCCGTCCTCGGCGTCCCACATGCTCACGTGCAGGTGGCACGACGAGCCGACCTCGTCGATCTTCGGCTTCGCCATGAACGTGACGGTGAGGTCCGAGCGGTGCGCCAGCTCCTTGATGCCGTGCTTGAAGAGCACGTGCCGGTCGGCCATCTCCAGGGCCGCGCAGTAGTCGAGCGTGATCTCCTGCTGGCCCAGGCCCCACTCGGGCTTGGAGGACTCGACGGGGATGCCGAACTTCGGCATGTCCTGGCGGATCTGGTGCACGAACCACTCGTCCCGCCCGCCCTGGACGACCTGGTAGTCGGAGCGGTAGTCCGACAGCATCCGCAGGTCGCGGTACTCGGCCCGCCAGGCCTCGGCCGGCGAGACCGCGGCGACGAAGAACTCCAGCTCGGAGGCGAACTGGAAGGCCAGGCCCTGCTCGCGGGCCCGCGCGATCTGGTGCTTGAGGATCGTGCGCGGCGCCACCGGCAGCAGGTTGTCGACGGCGCCCTCGTAGGCGTCGCAGATGACCAGGAGCGCGTGCGGCTCCCACGGCACCCGCCGCAGCGTCGCCAGGTCCGGCACGAGCCGGATGTCGACCCAGCCGTTGTCGGCGTTGGACACCGGCAGGTCGAGCGGGTTCATCTCCAGGTCGACGGCGAAGACGAAGCTGCTCGCGTTGACGCCCTGCCCCTGCAGGCACAGGGTCCGGAAGGCGTCGATCGTCAGGCGCTTGCCGACCAGGCGGCCGTACGGGTCGGGCGCGGCGCAGATGACGGTGTCGACCTCGCCGCGACGGGCGAGGTCCTCGAAGGTGTCGAGGTCCACGATCGGGTCAGCGGGATGGTTCACAGGTGCTCTCCGTAGCGTCGAAGTTCCCAGTCGGTGATGGTGGTCTGCAGCCAGCGCTCGTAGCGGGCGGCCTCGTCGCGACGGGTCGCGACGTAGCCCGTCACGAAGTCCTCCCCGAGCACGGCCTTCGCGTGGTGCGACGCCTCGAGCCGGTCGGCGGCGGCGCGCAGGTCCGCCGGCAGCGGCTCGGCGTCCGCGCGGGGACCGGACGGCGGGAGCGTGAGGCCCTCGTCGATCCCGACCAGGCCGCCGCCGAGCAGCGCCGCCGCGACCAGGTAGGGGCTGGCGTCCGCTCCCGGACGGCGGTGCTCGACGCGCGCGCCCGGGACCGAGTCGAGCAGGACCCGCAGCGCGGTGCTCCGGTCGTCCGGGCCCCAGGTCGCGGACTCCGCCACGAACATCTCCTTGTCGAGGCGCTTGTAGGAGTTCACGAACGGGAGCACCAGCGCGGACAGGTCGCCCATCGTCGCCAGCAGCCCGGCCAGATAGGTCTCCGCGAGCGGCGAGAGCTCGCCCGGACGGTCGGCGAAGACGTTCCGGCCGGCCCGGACCAGGCTCGAGTGGACGTGCCCGCCGGCACCCGAGCGGTCGCCGTACGGCTTGGCCATGAAGGTGGCCCGCAGGCCGCGCTCGGCGCAGAGGTCGCGGAAGTACTGGCGGGCCCGGGCGGCGCCGTCGGCCGCGCGCAGGGCGGGCTGCGGCTTCAGCGCGAACTCGAAGAAGCCCGGGCCGAGCTCGGCGTGGAACGCCTCGACCGGTGCCCCGATCTGCTCCATCCGGTCGATGAACGCCGCCGCGACCTCCTCGGTCTCGCGCAGTCGGGTCAGGCTGTAGGCGTTCTCGGTCCGGCCGAGCGGGGCGCGGGTCTCGGCGTCCTCGATCCAGAGCTCGTACTCGAAGCCGAGCACCGGCTCGAGCCCGAGCTCGGCGTACCGCCCCGCCAGGCGGCCGACCAGGCCGCGGGCCGACGCCGGGATCGGTACGTCGTCCGCGTCGACCAGGTCGCCGATCGCGGCGGTCACCCGGCCGGTGCGCCACGGCAGCTCGACCACGGTGTCCGGGTCGACCCGGACCCGAGCGTCCGGGTAGCCGTTGGCCGCGTTGCTCGTCGGGGTGTCGGTGACCTCGTCGGTCAGCGAGAGCCCGTGCACGATGGTGCAGAAGGCGAGCCCGTCACCGTCGAGCTTCTCGGTGCGCACCAGCTTGCCGCGGAGCCCGAGGTCGTAGTCGGGCACCTCCAGCTGGGTCAGCGCGACGCTCATCGCACCCCTCCTTCCGCGGGCGGGCGGTGCCGGGGGCTGCGGCCCACCCGCTCGTAGACAGCGTCCGGCACCAGGGAGGGATCGCGATAGATCCACCAGGTGCAGGACGGGTTCTCCTCCGTCGCCGGCCACGTCGGCGCGTCGATCACCCGGGTCGGGTAGCCGAGCCGGTCGATCGGCATCACCTCGTTGAGCTGGCAGCAGTGCACGCAGTAGGAGCAGACCCCCACCTTGTTCCAGGCCCAGTCGTGGGGCTGGGTCGTCACCGCGAAGTCGTACGGCGCCGCGGATCGCGGGCTGCCGCCGGTGATGCCGGCGGCCAGCGAGCGACCGCCGGACCCGCACGGCGCGAAGCGGAACCCGATCCGGTCGGGCTCCTCGATCACCTCGACCGCACCGCTGCGGTCGGGTCCGGTCAGATGGGCGTGGAAGCCGTCGAAGACCGCGACGGCGAGCTGCCGCGCCGACTCCGTCCAGGGTTGGCTCGCCAACGCGTAGCGGCGCTCGTGGGCGTCGTACCAGTCGGCCATGAGGTGGTCCCACAGGTCGCCGAGCGCCTGCTCGCCGACCAGCCGGACCGCCACGTCGACCATCCCGGACACGAGGTCGACCGCGTCGTCGTGGATGGCCTGCCAGCAGGCGCGGGCCTCCTCGATCGCGACGTCGGCGGCGGCGGTGTCAGCGGTGTCGCGGGCGTCGTCGCTGCGGCACAGCGCCGCCGCCTGCTCGGCACGGGCGACGTAGTCGCCCCAGCGGGCCGTGATCACGTCGTCGGGCCCCTGAGCGAGGAGCCGGCGCAGCCGGGCCTCCTCGCGCTCCAGCACCGCCGGATCGGCCCCCTGCGCAAGCACCCAGGCCCCGGTGGTGCCGGGCCAGCTCCCGTAGACGTCGCGCAGCTCGTCGGCCTCCAGCACGGACACCTCGACCAGCGCCGCGGCGTCCTCGGACCGGCCCTCGGCCAGGGCCCGGCGGGCCGCGGCGAAGGTGCCCTCGCCGAGCTCGTGCCACGAGCCGGTGCGGGTCATCCGGCCCAGCGACGGCTCGTCCGCGAGCACGCCCGGGCCGGCCACCAGGGGGCTCGGCAGGATCTCGATGATGTCGGCGCTCATGTCAGCTCGAACCCTCCGTCGATGCGCAGGTCCGCTCCGGTCACGTACGACGCCTGGTCGGCCAGCAGGAACGCGATCGCCGCGGCGACCTCCTCGGCCCGGGCGAACCGGCCGAGCGGCACCCGCGGGGCCAGCGCCGGCGGCAGCTCGGCCGCGGCGCCGTGGGCGGCGGCCATCGGGGTGGCGACGAAGCCCGGCGAGACGGTGTTGACCCGGATCCCCCTGGCCGCCAGCGCCCGGCCCGCCGTGCGGGTGAGCATGGCGAGCCCGGCCTTGGAGGCCGCGTAGGCGGGGTTGGGGTCGGGATTGCTCAGCGCGATGACCCGATGCGCCTCGATCGACCCGACGTTGACCACCGCACCGCCCGCGTCGGCGAAGCGCGGCCCGGCGGCGTCGAGCACGCGGTAGGCACCCACCAGGTTGACGTCCAGCGTCCGCAGCCAGCTCTCGCCCGGAGTGCCCGCGAAGCCGGTCTCGTCGAGCACGCCCGCGCAGTTGACGACGTACGACAGCGAAGTGTCGCCGCGCAGCCGGTCGAGCGCCGTGGCCAGGCCGGCGTCATCGGTCACGTCCACCGCGGCGCAGCGCCGGCGGCCGTCGTACCCGCCGTCGTCGTCGGCGGCCACCCGGTCGAGGCAGAGCACGGTCAGCCCGGCGTCGAGGAGCAGCGTCGCGGTGGCCGCGCCGATGCCCCCGGCGGCACCGGTCACGACCGCGACCTCGCCGGCGTAGGTCAGGCTGGTCCCGCGTGCGTTCTCGTGCATGGCCTCGTGCATGACTCAGTCTCGTTCATACCGGTCGAGGTGCGCCGCCTGGGCCGCCTCGAAGCAGGCCCGCGGTGCCCGGATGACGCCGGCGCCGATCTGGCCGCCGTCGCGGCCGGCCAGCCCGACGTCCATCACCGGCAGGATGCCGGTGGCGAGGACCTTGCGGACGTCGACCGCGGTCGGCGTACCCCGGAACGAGAAGAGCGGGATCCGGTAGTCGGGGTTCTCCCCGTGAGTGATCTCGTACATCTCCTTGTTGCGCTCGATCATCACCTCGGGCGAGCCGCCCTGGTAGTCCTGCAGCGACAGCGCGCAGGCCTGGGCGAAGCCACCGAGGCCGACGGTCTCGGTGATCGGGGACTCCCCGCCCATCCAGGTGATCTCGTCCTCGGTGTGCCCGGCGAAGAGCTTGCCCTGGTGGATCGGCGGCGGTCCCTCGAACCACTGGTCGCCGAGCCCGGCGACCTTGATCGCGAACCCGCGGCAGCTGAACGCCATCGCCGAGACGAGGGTGGATCCGGCGACGTCCTTCATCGCGTCGGCGCTGGCCTTCGACGCCGCCATCGACAGGCGCAGGAAGAAGTAGTCGTTCTCGGCCAGGTGCAGCATCGTGTCCCGCACGTGCGGCAGCCCCTCCTCGATCATGTCGAGGACGGCGGGCAGGATCTCGCGGTTGAAGAGCACCGAGGCGGCGGCGTTGCGGCTGTGCACCTCGTCGCCCATCCGCAGCGCGCGGGCGATGAGCGGCTTGAGCGCGATGCCGCCCTGGCGTCGGATCGCCTCACCGACGACCGGTGCCAGCACCTCGTTGACGTGCAGCAGCCGCTCGTGGACGCCCTCGTCGTAGCAGCCGTAGTTGAGCCGGCGCGGCTCCTTGCCCTCGTAGAAGTTGCAGAAGCCGATGTTGCCGTGGGTCCGGTTCTCCACGACGAAGACCGGCATCGAGGCGGTGTAGATGCCCGCCAGCGAGCCGACCGCGCCGTAGTCGTGGCAGGCGCCGACCCGGATCGTCCCGCCCTCGAAGCCGGCGATCGCCTCCTCGCGAGTGGCGGCGAGGCCCTCGAACAGGGCACCGCCGATCAGCGCCTCGCGCTGCCCGCCGGTGTACTCCGACCAGGGCATCGGCGCGCCGGAGGTGAGGACGAGGTCGTCGGTGTAGCCGGGGATCACCTCCCGGGCGGGCCGGACGTCCACGACCCACGGGTCCGCCGTGGTGAGCCGGCCGAAGGCCTCCGCGTTGGCGGCGTCGACGTCGACCGCGGTGGTCACGACGCCGGGCGCGGTCACCACGCGACGACCCCGCCGTCGACGAGCAGCGTCTGGGCGGTGATGAACGAGGCCCGGTCGGAGAGCAGGAACTCCACCGCCTCCGCGACCTCGTGCGGCTCGCCGATCCGCTTGAGCATGGCGTACGACGCGGAGACCTCCTCGCCGCCGGACACGCGGGCCATCGACGGGCTCATCGGCGCCCGGATCACGCCCGGGGCGACGTTGTTGACGCGGATCCCGCGCTCGGCGAGCTCCTCGGCGGTGTAGCGGGTGTACGCCGCGATGCCGGCCTTGGTGGCGCCGTAGACCGAGGCACCGCGGAACCGGCCGAAGTGGCCGGTGAGGCTGCCGACGTTGACGATGGCGCTGCCCGCGGCCAGCAGCGGGGCGCACACGTCGGTGACCCGGGCCATGCCCGCGATGTTCACCTGGAACATCAGGTCCAGCTTGGCCTCGTCGAGCTCGCCGAGGAACGAGTCCCGCAGGATGCCGGCGCAGTTGACGACACCGCGCAGCGTCTCCCCGGGGGCGACGACCGCGGCCACGGCCTGCTCGACGCTCCCCCGGTCGGTCACGTCCATCACCACGGTGGTCATGTCGGCGAGCGCCGGGTCCGCGGTGTCCAGCGTGGCGACGGCGTCCTGGAGGTCGGCCGCGACCGGCTCGAAGCCGCTCTCGAGGAGACGACGACAGATGGCCTGGCCGATGACTCCGGCACCGCCGGTGACGATCACTTTGCGACTCACGAACGGGTCCCTTCCCGACGGGCGAACAAGATGGGTCCAGTTTGTGGGCCATTCGATCTAAAGGTCAAGTCTTTAGGTCTTTTATTTGGGCGAGTCATCGCCGGCCCGCCCGAACCGATTGGCCCAGACAATCGGTCTTTCGGTGCGGCCGTTCCGCTAGCCTGTGCGGTCTCGGAGTGCTCTCATCGCGGGCGCCAGGAAGGAGGACGGCCACCATGGACCCGGTATCGCTCGGCTTGACCCCCGTGCGGCAGATCGCCGCGCACGAGCTGGTCCTCGACCAGATGCGCCGCTCGATGGAGAGCGGCCAGTTCCGCCCCGGCGACCGGCTGCCGTCGGAGCGCGACCTGGCCGAGATGCTCGACGTGTCCCGCACGGTCGTCCGCGCCGCCGTCGCCGTGCTCGAGCGCGAGGGGCTGATCGTCGTCCGCCGCGGTCGCGGCGGTGGCTTCATCGTGCAGGCGCCGACGTACGACGCCGCGGAGACGCGGCGCATCATGAAGGCCAACAAGGCGGCGGTGCGCGACGCCTTCGACTTCCGCGTCATCGTCGAGGGAGCCGCCTCCCGGCTGGCCGCCGAGCGACGTCGCGCCAAGGAGCTCGCCGACCTGCGCTCGCTGCTCACCCAGATGGACGCCGCGCTCACGGCGTCGCTGGAGGACCAGACGCCGCACAAGGTGATCGAGTTCCAGACCCTCGACACCGCGTTCCACATGGGCATCGCGCGGGTGGCCCGCAACCCCGCGCTCTACGACTCGGTCGCCGACGCCCGGCGCCGGATGTGGGCCCCCGTCGGCGCGATCTTCGGGCGGCTCGAGGAGAACGCCAACGACCGGCACGAGGACATCCTCGACGCCATCGCCGACGGCGACGGCGACCTGGCGGCGAGCACCATGGCCGCCCACATCGACGACACCCGGCACACGCTCGAGGCCTGGCTCAAGCGCTGACCGCGTCCGGGTGCTCCGGGAGCACCTGTCCCCCGTCGACGACGAGCTCCTGCCCCGTCACGAACGAGGCGCCGAGCCCGGCCAGGTAGAGCGCGGCCGCGCCGATGTCGTCCGGCTCGCCGAGCCGCCCGGCCGGGATCACCCGGGTCATCGCGTCGATGGCCTCCTCGCCGAGTCCGGCCAGGCCCTCGGTCCGGATGGCGCCGGGACTGACCGCGTTGACCGTGATGCCGTGTGGCGCGAGCTCCAGCGCCGCCGTGCGGACGAAGCCGAGCTGGGCGGCCTTGCTGGCGGCGTACACCGCGAGCCCCGGGTAGCCCGTGGTCGGCCCGGTGATGGATGTCGTCACGACGACCCGGCCGCGGCCCGACGCGACCAGGTGCGGCACCGCAGCCTGGACGGCGAAGATCGTGCCCTTGAGGTTGGTGTCGAGCACCTCGTCGACGAACTCCTCGGTCAGGTCCTCGATCCGCTGCTCGGGGTAGACGCCGGCGTTCGCGCACAGGACGTCGAGCCCGCCCAGCAGCTCGGCCGCCTCGGCCACCATCCGATGACACCCGTCACGACGCGCGACGTCGGCGACCAGGCCGGTGACCGCCGCACCCTCGCCGGCGAGACGCTCGCATGCGGCCGCGAGCCGTTCCGCGCTCCGGCCGGTCACGACCACCTGGGCCCCGGCCGTCGCGAAGGCGCGCGCGATGCCCACGCCGATGCCCTGGCTGCCCCCGGTCACCAGGACGCGCACGTCCTGCCACGACTCCACCACCGCCTGCTCCTTCGGTTCGCGTAGGTTCCGGCACGCCGACGCCGGCCGTGGTCGGGGACCACGGCCGGCGCGGGAGGCTTACACGACGGTGTCGTGGACCTCGTCGAAGACAGTGCTGCCGATCCGGAGGTAGAGCTGCGGCCGGCTCGAGCGCAGGTAGGCGGCGACGGCCATCGAGCCCACCAGCAGTCCCACCACGATCCACGGGATCAGCTTGAAGAACAGCGTGTCCGACGCGGCACCCGCGGCGGCCTTCATGTTCGACAGCATCAGGTAGGTCACGAACAGCATGCCCAGCCCGCCGATGATCGGAGCGGTCAGCGTCCGCCACCAGTGCGCGGTCTCGGGGTGCTCCTTCTTCACGTGGAAGTAGACGATCGTCGAGACCGAGCAGAGCGTCTGGACGATGAGCAGGCAGATCGTCGCCAGGATCGCGACCAGCACGAAGAGCGTCGCGTAGGGGTCGGCGTCGGTGATCCAGCAGACCACGAGGAGCGCGACCGCGAAGCAGGTCTGCACCAGCGAGGCGACCCAGGGGGAGGCGTGGCGCGGGTGCGCCTCGCCCATCCGGTGCCACAGCAGCCGGTCCCGGCCGAACGCGAAGAGGTAGCGCGCCGCCGAGTTGTGGATCGCCAGGGCGCAGGCGAACGAGCCGAAGACGACCAGCCACTCGAAGGCGGTCACCGCCCAGGCACCGACGTACTCCCGCGTGGGTGCGTAGAGAAGGTCGAACGGAGCCGCGCCGGAGGCGAGCTCGACCGACTTCTGCGCGCCGTTGGCGCTGATCGTCATCCAGGAGATGAACGTGTAGAAGACGCCGATGCCGATCACGGCGATCAGCGTCGCCTGCGGGACGATCCGCTTGGGATCCTTCGACTCCTCGCCGTAGATCGCGGTCGACTCGAAGCCGACCCAGGACCAGAACGCCATCAGCAGGCCGAGGCCGACCACGCCGCCGGCGACACCGTTGGCGCTCAGCGCGCTGAGCGGGTTGACGGAGTCCCAGATGATGCCGTCGGGGCCGCCCCCCTTGAACAGCACGGTGAACGCGGTGCCCGCGAGCACGGCGATCTCGAGGACGAGGACGACGCCGAGCACCTTCGCGGCGACCGAGATGTCGAAGTGGGACAGTACGGCGATCGCGACGGCCGCCACGAGGGCGTAGGGCTGCCAGCCGACGTCGATGCCGAGCTGGACCGAGAACGCCTGGTCGGCGAAGACGGAGAAGATGCCGATCAGGCCGGCCTCCATCGTCATGTAGGTGAACATCGACATCACACCGGCCGCGAGGCCGGGGATGCGGGACCAGCCGCGCGAGACGAACGTGTAGAAGGCACCCGCCGCGGTGATGTGACGGGCCAGCGCCACGAAGCCGACGCTGAAGATCGTCAGCACGACCGTCGCGATCATGAAGCCGGCGGGGGCGCCGACACCGTTGCCGAACCCGACCGCGACCGGGAGGTTGCCGGTCATCGCCGTCGTCGGCGCCGAGAACGCGACGACCATGAAGACGACGCCGACCAGGCCGATGGCGCCGGGCTTGAGCCGGGCCTGCTGCTGGGGGGAGTCGTCGACGCCCGACGGAGAAACGGGGTTTGCAGACATGCGCTGCCACCTTTCGATCAGATGTCGGGAGACTAGGCCGGAAAAAGGTCTAAAGACAAGACCTACAAACCTATTAGTTCGAACATTTACCCTCGCGAAACACCAGGACCAAAAGGTCTATTGACTAGTCCTTAAAGCTCCCCTACGCTCGGCGCGGGCGGAGGACGAGGAGGACGACGATCGTGAGCACCTGCGGCGTGGTGGAGGGCCGGGACACGGTGGGACGGCCCACCGACGGTCTCGTGGAGGCCGCGCGCGCCGCCGCCGACCACGGCCGCGCGGCGGCGAGGACCGGCGAGGTGTCGGCGCAGATCCCCGAGCTCGGCCGGGTCGATCCCGACCGGTTCGGACTCGCGGTGGCGCTCCTCGACGGCACCGAGATCCAGGTCGGCGACGCTGACCAGCCGTTCTCGCTGCAGAGCGTCACCAAGCTCTTCGCGCTGTGCGCCCTGCTCCGCGACGAGCCCACCGCTTGGGAGCACGTCGGCTGGGACGCCTCGGACGCCGGATACGGCTCGGTCTCCGAGCTCGAGGCGCACGCCGGGCGGCCACGCAACCCGTTCGTCAACGCCGGCGCCCTCGTGGTCACCGATCGGCTGCTCCACCACACCGGCGATGCTGCCGGAGCGGTCACCGACCTGCTCCGGGACCTCGGCGGCGAGCACGTCCAGCGCGACCGCCGGGTCGCGCTGTCCGAGGCCGCCCACGACCACCGCAACCGGGCCATCGCCCACGTGCTGGCCGAGCACGGACGCCTCCTGCACGGCGTCGACACCGTGCTCGCCCAGTACTTCGAGCAGTGCTCGATCACCGCGTCCGCGCTCGCCGTCGCCCGGGCGGCGCTCCTCCTCGCCGACCGCACCGGCGGGCGCGGACCACTCGACGCCGCCGCCGTACGACGGGTCAACGCCGTGCTCCTCACCGCGGGGATGTACGGGGCCGCGGGCGACATCGCCTACCGCGTCGGCCTGCCGGCGAAGAGCGGCATCGGCGGGGGCGTCGTGGCCGTCCTCCCCGGGATCGGCTCGATCTGCGTGTGGAGCCCCCGGCTGGACCGCACCGGCAACTCCACCGGCGCCGTGGCAGCCATCGAGGAGTTCGCCCGGCTGGCCGGCTGGTCCGTCTTCTGACCGGCCGAACGACCCTCCCGAACGACCCTCTCCCGAACGACCCCTGGACCGGAGGCCCCATGACCACCCTCCCGATCGACCGGCCGCTGATCGGCATCACCTACAGCTCCGCCGAGCTGGCCGAGTTCCTCCTGTGGCGCAGCATGTTCCGCGGCGTCGTCGCCGCGGGCGGCGTGCCGGTGGCGATCGACTGCCGCGACCCGCAGCCGCACATCGCCGACCTGGTCGGCCGCCTCGACGGCCTCGTCATCAGCGGCGGCGGTGACGTCGACGCCCGTCGGTACGGCGCCTCCCCGGACGACCCGCTGCTGCGCGGCGTCAACCCGCACCGGGACGAGGCCGAGCTCGCCGCCCTCGACGCGGCCGTGGCCCGCGGCCTCCCCGTGCTGGCGATCTGCCGCGGCGCCCAGCTCGTCAACGTCGCCCACGGCGGCACCCTCTACGTCGACCTGGGCCGCGACCTGCCCTCCGAGCTGCGCCACCGGGAGAGCGAGGAGGCGCTCGGCGAGCCCCTGCACGACGTCGAGGTCGTCGCCGGGACGAAGCTGGCGGCCTGGACCGGCGGCGGCACGATCGGCGTCAACAGCCAGCACCACCAAGGGATCCGGACCCTCGCCGAGGGTCTCGTCGCGAGCGCCCACGCCCCCGACGGCCTGGTGGAGGCGTTCGAGCACCCGGCCACCCGGCTCACCGCCATCCAGTGGCACCCCGAGGTGCTCTGGCCGGCCGTGGACCACGCCCTCGGCCTGCTGAGCGGGTTCGTCGGGGAGTGCGGCCGGGCGTCCTAGTCCGCGACGTCCACGCACCCGGTCAGCGGGTCGCTCGACACCGCACCCGCGCCGTCGAGCGCATCGGCGGCCCGGGCCCGACCGAGGTTCCACTCCAGCCAGTCGTCCGCGGCGGCGGTGCGACCGGCCAGCGCGCACACCCGGTCGCGACCGGTGCGCTCGGCGAGCGCCGGGACGGCGTCGTCGGAGAGGTCGCGCAGGTAGGTCCAGTCGATGCGGCCGGTGTCGTCGTACCGCGCCAGGTTGTGCCGCGCGACCCACGCGTCCGGGTTGGCGAGGGCGAGCCCGAGCAGGCCCACGACTCCGCTGAGGAGGGCGAAGCGCGGCAGCCACGCCCCCCGCAGCGCGATCCCGCTGACGACGACGGCGAGGACGAGGACGCCGAGCCAGCCCTCGAAGACGTCGACGAGCAGCCGCAGCCGGGTGAAGCCGTAGGCCTCCTGGTAGACGTCCATCCGGTACAGCGCGGACGCGACGACGACGAGCGTCTCGACGCACAGCGCGCCGAGGGCGACCCGGAGCCAGAGCCGGTCGGACGCTGTCTCGCGCGGCGCCTTGCGGGCGGCGCCCCAGATCACGAGCAGGGTGAGCGCGGTCGCGACGGTGAGCTGCGCGAAGCCCTCGTGGACGTACTCGGCGTAGGTCAGTCCCGTCGTCCGGCGCAGGTAGGCGTGCCCGCCGAAGACCACGGTCGCCTGCGCGACCAGGAAGACCGCGAACACGCCGACCACGACCAGGACCGGCGCGAGCCACTCGTACCGCCGGGCCACGCTGCGCGCCGCCGGGGCGTCGCGGTCGACCCGCGGCGGGTTGAGGGCGAGGTACGCCGCCGCGAGCACCGTGCCGCCCACCGCGATGGTGACGAAGCCGCGCAGCACGAAGGTGTCGATGGTCAGGTCGGGCAGCAGCGCGTCGACCCACTCGGCGACCAGCGCGTCGGCCGACGCGAACAGCGCACCGAAGACGACCAGGCCCAGGGCCGACCAGACGACGGTGCGCAGCGCCGCCGCACCGTGCCCGACGACGGGGAGAGCGGCGATGGTCCGGCCCAGCCAGGGCATCCCGCGCAGGCCGGCGACCGGCCACATCAGCCCCGCGAGCACGAACCCGCCGAGGCTGCGGCCGCGCGTGACACCGCAGACGCACAGCGCGGCGCCGGCGAGGAGGCACAGCACGACCACCCATTCGGCGTCGCGTACGACGGCCGTGGCGGCCAGCAGCACGCAGAGTCCCGCGCAGGTGAGCGTGAACGGGTCGCGACGGTCCCGACTCGCGGACAGGACGACCGCCCCCGCGGCGAGCAGGACCAGGAAGGTACCGATGCCCAGGGCCCGCTCGGGCAGCACCAGCCCCCCGAGCAGCCCGGCGCCGAGTGCGCCCAGCAGCAGGCCGGTGCGGGCGGGGACGCCGCGCTCCGGCCAGAAGCCGCCGAGCAGGTCGTCGGTGATCGACGGCGGCGGGGCCGGAGCCGGGAGCGGGGGTGGGGCGGTCGGGACGGGCACGGCGACCTCCGGGTGCGAGGAGACGGGCGGGACGGGTGCGGCCGGGCGGGCCACGGGGTCGAGGGGCAGGTCGACCCGGACCCGGGCGCCGACGGTGCCGGCGGGCGGGTCAAGGAGACCGATCGTGCCGCCGTGCAGGTCGGTGACCCACCGGGCGATGGCGAGACCGAGCCCGGTGCCGCCGGTGTCGGCACCGGCGGCCCCGGCGGCACCGGCGGCCCCGGCGAGTCCCCGCAGCGTGCCGAAGGGCTCGAACACCCGCTCCCGCGCGTCGGACGGGATGCCCGGGCCGTCGTCGCGGACCTCCAAGAGGTACCTGTCGTTCTGGCGCGCGACGGTCACCACCACCGTGCCGCCCGACGGGCTGTGCCGCGAGGCGTTGTCGAGCAGGTTGGCGACCAGCTGGTGCAGCCGGGCCGGGTCCGCGGTCACCACCAGGTCGGCCGGGACGACGCGGACGTCGTACTCCACGTCGCGTCCGAGCACCGCGGCCTCGGCCACGCACCGGTCGAGCAGGTCCGCGACCCGGACCGGCTGCGGCGAGAGCGGCGCCCGGCCGGCATCGACCCGGGCGAGGTCGAGCAGGTCCTCGACCAGGCCGCTCATCCGCTCCGCCTGGGCCAGGGCGGTCGCCAGCACGGCCGGGTCGTCGGGGACGACGCCGTCGACCACGTTCTCCAGCACGGCACGCAGGCCGGCGAGCGGCGTGCGCAGCTCGTGGCTGACGTTGGCGACCAGCTCGCGCCGCTGCCGATCGACGCCGGCGAGGTCGTGCGCCATCGTGTTGAACGCGCGGGCCAGCTCGCCGACCTCGTCGCCCGAGCCGTCCGGCACCCGGACGTCGTAGTCGCCCGTCGCCATCCGGCGCGCGGCGGCGGTCATCTGCCGCAGCGGCGAGGTCATGCCGACCGCGAGCAGCTGGGTCAGCGCGAGCGCGAGGCCGATGGTGACGGGGATGGTCAGCCACGCGGGGACGCCGCCGGCCCGGCCGAGTGCGGCGACCAGGGCGGCGAGGGTCGCGCTGGCCGCCACCAGGAGGCCGAGCTTGACCTTGATCGAGCGGACGCCGACCAGGGGCTGCGGCGTGCTCATGTCGTGCCCTCCGGGACCTCGAGCGCGTAGCCCACGCCGTGGGCGGTGCGGACCAGGTCCGCGCCGACCTTCGCCCGCAGCCCCTTCACATGGCTGTCGACGGTGCGGGTCCCGGTCGCGCCGGCCCAGCCCCACACCTCGGCGAGCAGCCTCTCGCGGGTCACGACCGCGCCGGGGGTGGCGGCGAGACAGAGCAGCAGGTCGAACTCCGTCGGCGTCAGCCGCACCTCCTCCGCACCGCGCCACACCCGACGCGCCGGCCCGTCGACCCGCAGGTCGCCGAGCTCCAGCGCCCGGCGGCCGGCGAGCTCCGCGGCGCGGTCCACCCGCCGCAGCAGGGCGGCCACCCGGGCGACCAGCTCGCGCATCCGGAACGGCTTGGTCAGGTAGTCGTCGGCCCCGACCCCCAGGCCGACCAGCACGTCGGCCTCGTCCGTGCGGGCGGTGAGCATGAGCACCGGCACCGGGCGGTCGGCCTGGATCCGGCGACACACCTCGTGGCCGTCGTACCCGGGCAGCATGACGTCGAGCAGGACCAGGTCCGGGGCGTGCTCGCCGTACGCCGCGACCGCACCCGGTCCGTCGAAGGCCCGCACGACGTCGTACCCCTCGGCCCGGAGCCGGTCGGCGACCGCCTGGTTGATGACCGGATCGTCCTCGACGACGAGGACCCGGCGGTGCACGCTCTGCGCTGGCATGACCCCGAGGCTACGAGTGCGGAGGGCCGGGAGGCGGGGACGACGTGTGCAGGTTCTGTGCAGATCACCGGCGGGTCAGGCGCGCGCCGCCAGCTCGTCCTCGATGTAGCGGTCCCGGGTGGCGTAGAGCCCGCACAGGAGGAGCGGCACGCACAGCGCGAGGAGGATCAGGATCGACAGGGTCCAGGTCCCGGTCGCGGCGTGCAGCACGCCGACGCCGAACGGGCCCACCGCGGCGAGCAGGTAGCCCGCGGACTGGGTGAAGCCGGAGAGCGCCGCGGTGCCCTCCGCGGTCCGGCTGCGCAGGCCGATCAGGGTCAGCACGAGCGGGAAGGTGCTGCACCCGACGCCGATGGCGAGTGCCCACAGCCAGCCCAGTGGCCGCGGATCCGCCAGGAAGCCGAGGTACCCGATCGGGTAGCACGCGAGGAGCGCGACGAGCAGCCAACGCTGGTCGCGCAGGCGGCCGGCCAGGATCGGGATGAGCAGCGACAGCGGGATGCTCGCGCCGGTGACGACGCCGAGCAGGACGCCCGCGGTCTCGGCGGAGTAGCCCGCGTCGCGACACATCTGCGCGAACCAGCCGAAGACGGCGTACGCCTGCAGGGACTGGAGCCCGAACGCGACGGCCATCGCCCACCCGAGCCGGGTGCGGGCGATCGCGGTGATCCCGAGGGAGCGGGTCCGGCGGCCCTCGTGGAGGTCGTGCCCGATCAGACCGATCCACGGCAGGATGGCGATGGCGGCGGTCACGGCCCAGGCGCCGAGACCGGCCGTGTAGTCGACATCGCCGCCGCCGGCACCGGCGATCGGCACGCTGAGCGCCGAGGAGAGCGTGAGGCCGATCGCCATCGACGTCGAGTAGACCGCGGTCAGGAGCCCGACGTGGCCGGGGAAGTGCAGCTTGACCAGCGAGGGCATCAGCACGTTGGCGGCCGCGGCGCCGGCCAGGGCCGCGAAGGACAGCACGAGGAAGAGCCACCCCTGGTGGACCTGGCCGCGCCACCACAGGCAGCCGGCCAGCAGCACCAGCCCCAGCAGCGCCACCCGGTGCAGCCCCAGCCAGGACGCGAGCCGCGGCGCCGCACCGCCGACGAGCGCGAAGCAGAGGACGGGCAGCGTGGTGAGCAGGCCCGCCTCGAAGTCGCCGAGCGGCACTCCGGCGCGGATCTCCTCCAGCAGCGGACCGACGCTCGACGCCGCCGGTCGCAGGTTGAACGCCAGCACCACGATCCCGAGGACGACCAGGAGGCGTTGGACGCGGTTGTCCCGGACGACGTCGGTGGAGGCGGGCGCGGTCACGACGTCATGTAACACGCCCGGACCGGCGCAGCTTCCGGCGGGCTACCGTCGAGTGCCGCTCAGCGGTAGGTGACGCGACGGACCAGCACCTCGAACGGACCGCGCCGGTCCCGACGTGCCAACAGGTCCGCGAGGGCGACCGAGGCGACCCAGGTGGCGACCGCGAGCAGCGCCGTGCCGGTGACGGTGAGGGTGCCCGCCAGGTCGAGCAGGTACGGCGTGAACACCACCGCCCACACCACCGACTGCAGGAGGTAGCAGGTCATCGACCGCTGGCCGGTCGCCGCCAGCGCGTCGATCAGCCGGCCGCGCCGGCCCTCGACCAGTCCCTCGAGCGGGCGCGCGAGGAGGACGATCAGCGCGGCGTACCCGAGCCCGCCGAGGACGCCGGCGGCGTCGTGCAGCGGCCCGATCAGCTCGAGCACGTCGGCGGACGGTACGGCGGTGGCGCCGGCCAGCATCAACGCGACCGGCTGGGCGCCGAGGACCGCGACGGTGATGCCGACGGCCGCGACGGCGCTGAGCAGGCCGCGGTAGCGCTCGGGCTGCTCGAGCACCCGGCGGCGACCGGCCCACAGACCCAGGAGGTACGGGCAGGCGAACCCGATCGGCCCGAGCAGCGCGATGAGCGCCACCGCCGCCGGCCGCTCCGCGAGCTGGGTCGCCAGGTCGGGCGGCAGCATCGCCACGTCCGGCGGGTCGGTGCTGACCGACGAGGAGTCCGCCGACGGCAGCGCGGTGAGCACGAAGAGGAGGCCGGCCACGACCAGCAGCCAGCGGTCCGACCAGCGCACGGCCCAGGCGCCGACCAGCAGCAGCACGCCGTACATCGCGAGGATGTCGCCGACGAAGAACAGCATCGCGTCGACCACGCCGACGGCCACGAGCACCGCGCCGCGCCGCCAGAGCAGCCGGCGCACCTCCCGCGGCGCGGCGCCGGACGCGGTCTGGCGGCGCACGATGTGCGCGACGCCGTACCCGAACAGGAAGCCGAACAACGGGAACGCCCGGCCGTCGACGAAGGTCGCGACCACCCACGTGACCGCGGAGTCGAGCGCCGAGACGTCCACCGGGAAGCCGCCCCGGACCGACGCGCCGGCCGACGTGCCGGCCGACGTGCCCGTCAGGAAGTAGTGGGAGTTGGCGAGCGCGATGAACAGCAGCATGCAGCCGCGCGCGAGGTCCGGCCCGAGCGCCCGTGCCGAGAGCGCGACAGGACCTTCGCTGATGGTGCGCACCCGTCCAGTCAAGCCGCGGTCCCGGCGCCCGCACATCGGACCACGGTCGCGGACCGCCCCTACTTCGGTCGGGCCTTCCAGCCGCGTGCTAGCGTCCGCCTCGCCAGTCGTACTCACGTAACTCGTGGGTCAGGGAACCCGGTGAGAGTCCGGGACTGACGCGCAGCGGTGAGGGTGACGGGCGGGGCAACACGCCACTGGTGACGGACAGCTGACACTCGGCTGACCGGCACTGGGAAGGCGCTCCGTCCGGTCGATCCCGAGTCCGAAGACCTGCTGGCCGTGGACCCGCTCGGGTCCGCGTCACCCACCCATACAGGCTTCGCGCACGAGCCTCGGACCGAAAGAGTGACCCCGATGATCAGGCCGTCCCGTCGTACCCGGACTCTCCCTGCCCTGCTCGCCCTCCCCCTCGCCCTCACCACACTCTCCGCCTGCGCCGGCGCTCCCGAGCCGGAGCCGAGGAAGGTCGCCGACGACGGCTTCCCGGTCGAGGTCACCAGCTGCGACTTCACCTCCACCGTCACGGCGCCGCCCGAGAGTGCCGTGACCATGAACCAGGGCGCGACCGAGGTGATGCTGGCGCTCGACCTCGCCGACCACATGGCGGGAACGGCGTACCTCGACGACGCCGTCCCCGAGCGGTGGCAGGCCGCGTACGACGAGGTGGCGGTGCTCTCGAAGGAGTACCCCGACAACGAGACCCTGCTCGCGGCGGAGCCGGACTTCGTCTACTCCTCCTACCTCAGCGCCTTCGACGCCGACGCCGCCGGCCCGCGCGACGAGCTGGCCGACCTCGGCATCGCGACGTACAACTCCCCGTTCGGCTGCGGCGAGGGGCACGAGCGCGCGGAGATCGCCTTCGACTCGGTCTGGGGCGAGATCGAGACCGTGGCCACGGCGTTCGGCGTGCCCGAGCGCGCGCAGGCGATCGAGGAGGGACAGCAGGCGGCGCTCGACGAGCTCGCCGACAGCCGGCCCGGCGAGGGGCACACCGCCTTCTGGTTCGACTCCGGCGACAAGACGGCGTTCGCCGGCGCGGGTCAGGGCGGGCCGCAGCTGATCCTGGACGCGGTCGGCGCGACCAACGTCTTCGCCGACCTCGAGGGGAGCTGGGCCGACGTCAGCTGGGAGCGGGTGGTCAAGGCCGACCCCGACGTCATCGTGCTCGCCGACGCGAGCTGGTCCACCGCCGACGACAAGATCGCCCTGCTCGAGAAGGACCCGGCGCTCAAGGAGCTGCGGGCCGTGCGGGCCGGGGCCTATGTCGTCGTGCCCTTCTCCGAGTCCACCCCCGGCGTCCGGCTGGCCGACGGCGCGGTGTCGGTCGGCGCGCAGCTGGCCGAGCTGAACCTGGGCTGATGCTCCAGGCGACCCGGGCGACCCGGGCGACCCGGCCCAGGACGCGGGCGTCCCTGTCCCGGTCGGCGCGGAGCCGGCCGGGGACCGGGCTGGCGGCCGGTGCGGTGCTGACCGCCACCCTGGCCGTGAGCATCGTCGTGGCGGTCGGGATCGGCTCCGTCACGGTGCCGATCGGCGACGTCATCGACGTCGTGCTGCGCCGCCTCGGGCTGCCGGCCGACGGCGTGACCGCTATCGACGACCGGATCGTGTGGCAGCTGCGGATGCCCCGGATCCTCGGCGCGGCCGCCACCGGGGCGGGACTCGCCCTGGCCGGCGCCGTGCTGCAGTCGCTGACCCGCAACGACCTCGCCGACCCCTACCTGCTGGGCATCTCCGGCGGCGCCGCGGTCGGCGCGGTGAGCGTGATCGTGCTGGGGGTGAGCGTTGCCGGCCTGGTCGGCGGCGCCGCGCTCGGCACGGCGGCGTTCGTCGGCGCGCTGGTCGCGCTGGTGCTCGTCCTGGCCCTCGCCACCGGCCGCACCGGCGACCTCCCGCCGGCGCGGACCGTGCTGGCGGGGGTCGCGATCGGCCAGGTCTGCGCGGCCTACACGTCCTTCGCGGTGATGATGAGCGGCCAGCACGATGCCGCGCGACGGGTGCTGGCCTGGACGATGGGCTCGCTCGCCGGCGTGCGCTGGCACAGCGCGACGGTGCTGATCGTCGTCGCCCTGGTGGCGCTGGTCGGCATCATCGCCCACGCGGGGGACCTGGACGCGTTCGCGTTCGGCGACGCCTCGGCGGCGTCGCTCGGCGTCTCCCTCCGGCGTACCCGGTGGGTCCTGCTCGTCGGTACGGCACTGCTGACCGCGTGCCTGGTCGCCTACACCGGGGCGATCGGGTTCGTGGGGCTGGTCATCCCCCACGTCGTCCGGTTGGTCTGCGGCCCCCTCCACCGGCGGCTGCTGCCGCTCAGCGCCCTCGCCGGCGCGGTGCTGATGATCTGGGCCGACACGGCCGCCCGCTCGCTGGTCGAGGGCCAGGAGATCCCCATCGGCGTGGTGACCGCCGTCCTCGGCGCGCCGCTGTTCGCGTACCTGCTGCGGCGCGAGTCGAGGTCGGCGTGATGGGCTCATGAGACTGACCGCGGAGGGTGTCTCCTGGGGTGTGCGGGAACGCACGATCCTCGACGACGTGTCGCTGGACTGCGCCCCGGGGACGGTCACCGGGCTGCTCGGCCCCAACGGCTCGGGCAAGACGTCGCTGCTGCACGTGATGGCCGGGCTACGGCGCCCTGGCGCCGGCACGGTCCGGCTCGGCCCGGACGACGTGCACGAGCTGCGGACGCGGGTACGGGCGCAACGGATCGCCGTCCTCGAGCAGCACTCCTCGACGTCCCTGCCCCTGACCGTGCGGCAGGTCGTCGAGCTCGGCCGGATCCCGCACCGCGGGCGCTGGCCGGCCTCCCGGGACGAGGGCGCCGCCGAGGTGGCCGAGGCGATGCGGCTCAGCGGGATCACCCACCTCGCCGACCGGGACTGGCACACGCTGTCGGGCGGCGAGCGACAGCGGGTGCAGCTGGCGCGCGCACTCACCCAGCAGCCTGCCGTCCTCATGCTCGACGAGCCGACCAACCACCTCGACCTGTCCCACCAGCTCGACCTGCTCGCCGCCGTACGCGAGCTCGGCCTCACCACGCTCGCCGCGCTCCACGACCTCGACCTGGCCGCGGCCTTCTGCGACCGGCTCGTGGTCCTGCAGGACGGCCGGGTGGCCGCGGCCGGTCCCCCGGAGGAGGTGCTCACGGCGGAGCTGGTCGACCGGGTCTACGGCGTCGAGGCCACCGTCGGGCGCCACGAGCACTCGGGTCGCCTGCACGTCGTGTGGCACGACGCGAGGGCCGCCCGGTGAGCCGCGCCGTCGTCCTCGTCCCGCTCGGCGTCGACGCCGAGCGCCACGCCGACGAGCTGCGCGCCATCGCCGCGGCGACCGGGGCGTCGGTGGCCTTCCTCCAGGCGGGGACGCCGAGCCTGGCCGACGAGCTCGACCGGCTGGCCGGCACGGGGACGCAGCGGATCGAGCTGGTCGGCCTCGGGCTCGGGGCGCCGACCGCCCGCTCCTGGCTGCGCCGGGTCGCCGGGCACTGGCAGCGGGAGAACGACGCCGTCGAGCTGGTCGTCGCCGGCCGCGCCGTGACCGGCGACGAGGCGCCGCTGACCTCGCCGGCCTGGGAGGACGTGCCCGGGCATGCCCGGCAGGTGCTGGTCTGCCGCGGGCCCCGCTGCTCGGCGCGCGGCTCCGCGGCCACCGCGGCGGCGCTCGACGCCGAGCTGCGCCGCCGCGGGCTGGGCGACGACGACGTGCTCGTCACCCAGACCGGATGCCTGTTCCCCTGCAACCAGGGCCCGGTGCTGGTGGTCCACCCCGACGACATCTGGTACGGCGACGTCCGGCCCGGCGTCGTACCGGACCTCGTCGGCGAGCACCTCGTCCGCGGCAGGCCGCTCGCGGAGCGCCGGCTGCACCGGCCGGGAGCGTGACCGGGGGCCGGAACTGTAACTGTCTTTTGTTGCCACTACCGCACCCGTAGACCGGTACGGCAGTGGCAAGAACGGATAGTTACAGCTCCTCGGGCCGGCCGGGCGGGAGCCGGCCACTCAGCGCACGCCCGGTCCCTGTCCGGCGCCCTGCAGCAGGCGGACCACCTCGCGCGGCTCGTCGACCCAGAACCCGACCCGGTCGACGACCCGCTCGCCGTCGTTCGTGACGAGCGGGGTCGGCCCGACCAGGGTCAGCTCCACATTGGTGCGGTTGCCCGGGCCGACGAGCAGCAGGCCGTCCTCCTCGTGGACCGACCTGATCATGCCCTCGAACTCGTGCTCGACGCCGCGACTGTGCGTGATCGCGTCCAGCGGTACGTCGACGTGGAACCGGGGGCCGCTGCGGATCCGGATCCGGTCGGGGAGCACCAGGTGGCGGCGGACGTAGAACGAGCCGGCCATGCCGAGCATCCACAACGCACCCCAGAGCCCGACCACGAGGAGCGGGACTCGGACGGCGTGCGCCCAGGTGGCGTCGACGGAGCGCAGGACCAGCTCGAGGGCGATGACCTCGACGAAGGAGCCGAAGATCCACAGCCACATGACGGGGGCGGTCAGCTGGGCGTAGCCGATCTGGACCGCCCCCTCGGGGGCGTCGGGACGCCGGGTGATCCAGCGAGCGAGGTTGCGCCAGATCGCCAGCTCGAGCAGGACGATCTCCTTGACGATGCGCCAGGTGCGGTTCATGACCGCGCTCATGACTGGCCCTCCTCCGACTGGGCCTCCTCCATGAGTGCGGCGAAGCGCGCGATCGTCACGTCGAGGACCGCGGCGAAGTCGGCCAGCCTCCGGGCCGGGAGGTCGCCGAAGAGCTGCCGGGCCAGGTCGTCGTAGCTCTCCTGGTTCTCCTCGATGACCGCGAGCCCGGCGGCGGTGGGCGTCACCAGGGTCGCCCGCCGGTCGGTCGGGTGCGGCTCGCGGGTGACGTGGCCGGAGGCGACCAGGCCGTCGACCAGGCCGGTCACATTGCGTGGCGTCACGTCCATCGCCGCCGCGAGCTGCTGCTGGGTCGTCGGGCCGCCGAGGCCGAGCTGCCAGAGCAGGTGGATCCGCGGCGCGGTGAGCCCGGACGCCTTCTCGTAGCGGCCGAGGTCGCTGGAGATCAGCATCGACAGCTGCATCAGGCGGTCGATCGCGTCGCGGGGGGTCGTTCGCTGCATATGGTGAAGTTACTACATCATTACGTCACTTCACAATCAGGAGGCGGACAGCCGACGACCTGGTCGACGACCTTGCGCAGCGCGGTCCTGAGCACCCGCTGCTCCTCGTCGTCGAGGACGTCGAAGACGAGCCGACGCACCTGGGCGACGTGACCCGGCGCCGCCTTCACCAGCTCGGCGCGCCCCGCCGGCAGGAGGATCGCGTTGGTGAACCGCCCGTCGGTCGGGTCCGGCTCCCGCCGGACGAGCCCGCGGTCCTCGAGCCGCCGGACCAGGTGCGAGAGCCGGGACAGCTCGGCGTTGGCGAGCAGCGCGAGCCGGCTCAGCCGCATGGTGTGGTCCGGCTGGTCCGCGAGGCCGGCCAGGACGTAGTACTCGAGGAAGCTCAGCCGGGCGTCCGCCTGGAGCTGGCTGCCGAGGGCGCCCGGCAGGGTCGCGAGCACGAGGTGCAGGGCCTGCCAGGTCTCCAGCTCCTCGGGCGTCAGCCAGCGCGGCTCGCCCGCGCTCCGCGTCGCCTTCCGCGTCATGGGTGCAGCATAGGTCGGCGGCGAGATGACTTGAACATTCATGTGTCTTGCCCGTACCCTCGATGACATGAGCCTTCACGTCGAAGGTCGCGAAGGAGTCACCCCATGAACGTCGTCGTCTGGATCGCCACCGGCCTGCTCGCCGCACTGTTCTTGATGGCCGGCTCGATGAAGGTGGCCAAGTCCAAGGAGCAGATCCTCGCCGACCCGCGGATGGGCTGGGCCGAGGACTTCTCCGGCGGGGCGATCAAGCTGATCGGCGCGGTCGAGGTCCTCGGCGCGATCGGCCTGATCCTGCCCGGCGCCTTCGACGTCGCCACCGGCCTGGTGCCGGCCGCGGCCATCGGGCTCGCGATCACCATGGTGGGCGCGATCATCGTCCACGCCCGGCGCGGCGAGACCCAGAGCCTCGTGATGAACCTCGTCCTGCTCGCGCTCTCGGTCTTCGTCGCCGTCGAGCGGCTCGGCCCGCAGGCTTTCTGAGCCCCCGGTCCCACTGCCTCCGATCGCGTCGACCCACCTGACGCGATCGGGGGCGCTACCCGGTCAGTGGGCGGCAGCGGCCTGCCCGGCGCCGCCCTCCCGGTCGGCGCGCAGGATGCTGTAGGAGTAGCAGTCGCGGAAGGCGCCGGCCCGCCACTGCGCACCCCGCACCGTGCCCTCGCGGGTGAAGCCGGCCCGCTCCAGCGCCCGCTGCTCGGCGATGTTCTCGACGTCCGTGCACGCCTCGACCCGGTTGACGGTGGTGTGCTGGAAGAACAGCTCGGCCAGCGCCCGCTGGGCCGCCGTACCCGCGCCGCGGCCGCGCGCCTCGGGGCGCAGCCAGATGCCGATCATCGGGTTGCGCGACTCCGGCATCGGCCCCCACTGCTGCCAGACCCAGCTCACGCTGCCGAGCAGCTGGCCACCCGCGGCGGCGCACACGGCGAGGCCGCCGAACTCACGCAGCGCCGGGGAGTAGGGCTCGGTGCGCGGTGGACGCGGGCCGAAGTCGTCGTACGTCACGTCGCCGCCCGCCAGCAGCGGCAGGTCCTCGACCACGACCGGGCGCAACACGATCTCCACTTTCCTCATCCCTTCGGGTGGTCCGGCGCTGTAACTAACTGTCCTTGCCACTGCCGTACCGGTCTACGGATCAGGTACTGGCAACGACAGGTAGTTACAGCTCCTCCACAGCAGCACGGCCGCGGCGAGCTGCAACGCACCGATCACGACCGCGAGGAGCGTGACGTGCCCGTCGACCAGCGCGCCCGCGAGCACGCCGCCGGCCAGCGCGCCGATGCCCTGCACCGCCGCGAAGACACCGTACGCCGTGGCCCGGCGCCCGACGGGGACCAGATCGGCGACATACGCCTTGACGGCGGAGTCCTGCACGCCCGCGCCCGCGCCCCACACGACCACGCCGGCCAGGACGAGCCCCAGCCGGTCGGTGAAGACGCACAGCGGCACCACCGCCACGAGGACCGGTACGACGAGCAGGACGCGGCCGCCCCAGCGGTCGAACAGACCGCCGGTCGCCAGCGCGGCGACGGCCCCGACCGCCATCGCGAGCGCATAGACCAGGGGGACGGCGGCCGCGGCGACCAGGCCCGCCTCGACGAAGCGGTACGACATCACGCCGAAGGTCATCAGGCCGGCGGTGGTGAGCGCGGCGGCCAACGAGAACAGGTGGAACGCACGGGGCAGATCGGCGCCCACGGCCGCCGTGCGGACCTCGGCCCAGGCGCTGCGCGGTGGGCGCCCGCCCGGCTCGTCCTCGGACTCGTCGGTCCCGGCCAGGGTCGCGATCGGTGCCCGGCGGCGCAGCTGGGCGAGCAGCAGCATCGCCAGTGCGCCGGGGATCGCGAGCACCGCGAAGCCGGGCCAGAGCAGGCCGGTGAGCGCGGCGATCCCGGCGAGCAGCAGCGGACCGGAGAAGGCCCCGATCTGGTCCAGCGCCTTGTGGACCGCGAAGCCCTTGCCGCGTCCGGTCGAGGTCGCCATGCCCGCCAGCAGCGCGGACTTCGCGGGACTGCGGACCGCCTTGCCGGTGCGCTCCAGCACGATCAGGGTGGCCGCGACCGCCAGCCCCGCGCTGCCGAGGAAGGGCGTAACGGCGAGCAGCGGCACGCACACCGCCGTCATCGCGTACCCGACGACGGTGAGCCGCCAGTGCCGCCGGCTCCGGTCCGCCCAGGGCCCGGTCGCCAGGCGCAGCACCAGCGCCACCGCCTCGCCGGCACCGGTGACGATCCCGACGGTCAGCGCCGACGCCCCGAGGCTGCCGAGGAAGGGGCCGGCCATGGCCCGCATCCCCTCGTAGACCATGTCCGCCGCCAGGCTCACCAGCCCGAACGCGAACACCGTGCGCCACGGGCTCCACGCCGGCCGGACCCGGACCCGGGCCCCGGCCCCGGCCGAGGCGGGGACCGGGGTCGATGGCGGGGTCGGGGCCTCGGGACTCACCCTCAGATCCAACCAGCCCCACTGACGATGAGCAGCAGCCCGAAGAGCGCGAAGAGCGCGGCGGCGCCGTACTTGATGACCCGCTCCGGCAGCTTCCTGCCGAGCACGGCGCCCACGCCGATCGCGAGCGCGTCGGCCGCGACCATGCCGACCGTGGAGCCGAGCCAGGTGCCGAACCAGCCCTCCTGCGTGGCCAGGGTGATGGTGGCGAGCATCGTCTTGTCACCCAGCTCGGCGAGGAAGAAGAAGACGCCGACGACGAGGATCGCCCGGCCGGTCGCGCCCGCCGCCTTGCGCTCGTCGTCCTCGGTCAGCTCGTCGCCGCGCAGCGTCCACAGCGCGAAGCCGAGGAACGCGATGCCCGCGCAGACCTCGATCGTGCCCTGGTAGTCGCCGAACGCGTCGCCGATGGCGTACCCGATCCCGACCGACGCGAGGTGCACGATCGCGGTGGCGGCCGTCAGGCCGATGATCACGTCCCGGGCGCGGTAGCGGGTGGCGAAGGTCATCGCCATCAGCTGGCTCTTGTCGCCGAGCTCGGCCACGAAGATGACCGCGGTGCTCAACAAGAAGGCGTACATCTGGTTCCTCTCCGGCGCCCGGCCGGAGGCGCTCGAGCACCCCGACGCGGAACCCGTCGCGATGACGTGCCTTCGACCAGGCACGTCCATCTCTCATGGGTCGCGCATCTGGTCGAAAGTCTCGTCCGCCACCGGAGGTGGCCTGCTGCGCCGGGCCCGCAAACGTCACGGGCCAGTGTGTCGACACAGCCGTTGAGGACTACTCCCCTTCGATGTCGTCAGTCTAGGCGGGCGTCGTCCCGGCACCCAATCGGGGTGCGGGCCCCTCAGTCCGCGCCGGGCGCCAGCGCCGCCGCCAGCGACCGCAGCACGTCGGGAGCGACGCGGTAGTAGGCCCACCGGCCGCGCTGCTCCCGCGTCGCCAGTCCCGCCTCGACGAGCAGCCTCATGTGGTGCGACACGGTGGGCTGGCTGAGCCCGACCGGCTCGGTCAGGTCGCAGATGCACGCCTCGCCGCCGGGCGCGGCCGCGATCAGCGAGAGCAGCTTGACCCGGGTCGGGTCGCCGAGCGCCTTGAACATCCGCGCCAGCAGCTCGGCCGTGGCGTCGGAGACCAGGCCGCCGGTGACGGGCGCGCAGCAGGCGGCCAGGTCGCTGGGCTGGATCACCGGCAGGGAGGGGGCCATGGCGCCATTCTGCCTGATCCATTGACATCTGTCGATACGTCAGCCAGGCTGTCGCATCGAAGAACGTCGATGCAATAGGGTCCCGAGTGGAGGAGTACGTGATGAGTGAGCGTCCCGTCGTGGTGATCGGCGCCGGCCCGCAGGGCCTGGCCGCCGCCGCCCATCTGGTCGAGCGCGGCCTGGAGCCGCTGGTTCTGGAATCCGGCGCCGGCCCGGCGTCCGCCGTCGCGGAGTGGGGACACGTCCGGCTGTTCTCGGCGTGGCCGGAGCTGGTCGACGCCGCGGCGGCGCGGCTCCTCGAACCGACCGGCTGGTCGGCCCCGGCGGGGGGCTACCCGACCGGAGCCGAGTGGATCGCCGGCTACCTCGCGCCGCTGGCGGAGGCCCTCGGCGACCGGGTGCGGTACGACGCCCGCGTGACCGGGGTGTCGCGCAAGGGCCGCGACCGGCTGGTCGACGCCGAGCGGGCGGCGCAGCCGTTCACCGTCCACGTCGTCGACGCCGCGGGCACCGAGGCGCGCCTCGAGGCGCGCGCCGTGATCGACGCCTCCGGCAGCTGGCGCGGGCCGAACCCGGCCGGCGCGGACGGGCTGCCCGCCCTGGGCGAGCGGGCCGCCGCCGGCGCGATCGCCTACCAGGTCCCCGACCAGGCCCACCCCGAGCGCTACGCCGGACGCCACACCGTCGTGGTCGGGGCCGGCGACTCCGCCTTCAACGCGATCCACGAGCTGGTCCGGATCGCCGACCAGGCCCCCGGCACCCGGATCACCTGGGCCATCCGCCGCGTGGTCGGCGACGGCACCTTCGGCGGCGGCGCGGCCGATGAGCTGCCCGAGCGTGGTGCCCTCGGCCAGCGGGCGAGGCGGGCCGTCGAGTCAGGTGTGGTCGAGCTGGTGACCGGATTCCGCACCGCGGAGATCCGCCAGGAGGACGGGCGGGCGGTGCTGGTCGGCGAGGACGGCCGGGCGCTGCCCGCCGCCGACACCGTCGTGGTGCTGACCGGGTTCCGCCCCGACCTGTCCTTCCTCTCCGAGATGCGCCTCGACCTCGACCCGACCCTCGAGGCGCCCCGCCGGATCGCGGCCGAGGTCGACCCCAACCTCCACTCCTGCGGCTCGGTCCGCGCCACGGGTGCCGCGGATCTCGCCCAGCCGGAGCCGGACCTGTACCTCGTCGGCATGAAGTCCTACGGCCGGGCGCCGACCTTCCTCGCCCTGACCGGCTACGAGCAGGTGCGCAGCGTCGTCGCCGCCATCGCCGGAGACCACGAGGCCGCCGCGCGGGTCGAGCTCGTGCTGCCCGACACCGGGGTGTGCGGTGGCGCGGGCGTGTTCGACGACCCCGACGCGGCCGGCGGTGGCTGCTGCGGGCCCGCACCGGCGTCCGCCCCGGCCCTGGAGGTGTTCGAGATCGGCCGGTCCCCTGTCGACGCCTGACCTCCCCTCGCGGTCCCGCCGCGTGCTGGTCACGCTGTGCGTCACGGTCACCGTCGCGTACGGCGTCCTCTACTACGCCTTCACCGTGCTCGCCACGGGGATCGCGGCGGACACCGGGTGGTCGGGGACCGCCGTCACCGCGGCGTTCTCGGCGGGCAGCCTGTTCGGTGCCATCGCCGGCATCGCGGCGGGCCGCGCCCTGCAGCACCGCGGCCCTCGGGTGGTGATGACCGCGGGCAGCGTCGTGGGGGCGGCAGGCGTCGCGGTGGTCGCGACCGCACCGTCGCTGCCGGTCTTCGCCGTCGGCTGGCTGATCGCCGGCGCGGGGAGTGCCGGCACCTTCTACCCGCCGGCCTTCGCGGCCCTCACCCACTGGTACGGCGCCCGCCGGGTCCAGGCGATCACGACCCTCACCCTGGTGGCCGGGTTCTCCTCGACCGTCTTCGCGCCGTTGACCGCCGCCCTCGGCGACCGGACCGGGTGGCGGGCCACCTATCTGGTCCTCGGCGGGCTGTTGGCGCTCACGGCACCCGCCCACGCCGCCGCGCTGCGGCTGCCGTGGCATCCGGAGCCGGCCGCCGACGCGCGCCCGGCCCGGCCGATCTCGGACCGGAGCATCCTGGCCAGCCGCACCTTCGTGCTCCTGGCCGCGTCGGGAGCGCTGACGTCACTGGTCATGTACGCCTCGCTGGTGCACCTCGTCCCGCTCCTGCAGGACCGCGGCACGAGCGTCCAGCTCGCGGCGTGGGCGGTCGGCCTCAGCGGCGCCGGACAGGTCGTGGGCCGCCTGCTCTACCCGGCGCTGGATCGCCGGATGGCACCGAACCCCCGCGCCGCGGCGATCATCCTCGTCCTCTCCGTCACGGTGCTCGCGCTCGCGGTGGTCCCCGGCCCGGTGCCGCTGCTGATCGCGATCGCGGTCGTCGCCGGCGCCGCCCGCGGCCTCTTCACCCTCATCGGCGCCACCGTCGTGAGCGAGCACTGGGGGCCCGACCGGTACGCCGCCCTGAACGGCGTCTACAACGCGCCCCTGGGCGTGGCCGCCGCGCTCGCTCCGGCGGCCGGCGCCGCGGTCGCGGCCGGGACCGGCGGCAGCACCGGCCTGTTCGTCGTCCTCGGGTGTCTCGGCCTGGTGGCGGCCGCGCTGACGGCGGCGGCCGGCGCTGGGCCGGCCGTCAGGACGCCGGGCGCAGGAGCGGCACGAGTCGGTGGACCCGGGTCGCGAGCTCGTCGTGGGCGCGGTCGAACGCGGCCTTCGTCCCGGCCGTGACCGGGTCGGGGACCGACCAGTGCACCGGCGCGACGGAGCCGAGCTCCTCGTGCGCGCGGTCGCAGACGGTGACCAGCAGGTCGTCTCCCCGGGGCGCGTGGTCGAGGTCGCCGAGGTGCCGCGGCGTCACGTCAGGCAGGTCGAGACGATGGCGGCGCGCGGTGGCGCGAGCGCCCGGCGCGATCCGGTCGGCGGGGTGGGTGCCCGCCGACGCCACCGGGATCGCGCTGGCCCGGCGCCACAGCGCCGCTGCGAGCTGGGAGCGCGCGGTGTTGGCGGTGCACACGAACACCACCCGGCCCGGCATCGCGAGGGGCGGGCCGCTCAGTGAGGCGACGGCGTCCGGCAGGAGCCGCCAGTAGCTGCGACGCCGGTCGCCCTCCGAGCGGTGCCGCTCGATCACGCCGGCGAGCTCGAGGATCCCCAGGTGGTGGGCGAGCAGGTTGGACGGCGTACCGAGGCGGGTGGACAGCTCCGACGACGCGGCGTCCCCGACCGTGAGCAGGTCGACGACCTGCAATCGGGTCGGGTCGGCGAGCGCGGCGTACACCTCGACCCGACGGCCCACCTTCGCCATTTGCTCAGCGTTCATTGCCTCAATATTGACTGAGCAATCTCGCTCGGTCAAGATGTCCGGCGTGAGCCTCGCCGTCCCGCTGTCGCGCCGCCTCCTGGCCGAGTTCCTCGGCACCGCCCTCCTCGTTGCGGTCGTGGTCGGCTCCGGCATCGCGGCCGAGACGCTCTCGCCCGAGGACGTGGGCCTGCAGCTGCTCCAGAACTCCACGGCGACCGTCCTCGGCCTCGCCGTGCTGATCGTGTGGTTCGGGCCGGTGTCGGGGGCGCACTTCAACCCCGTCGTCTCCGTCGCCGACTGGTTCCTCGGTCGGCGCTCCGGGACCGGTCTGCGACCGCGCGAGGTCGCCGCGTACGCCGTCGCCCAGGTCGGTGGCGGCATCGCCGGCGCCGTGCTCGCCAATGTGATGTTCGAGGTCGACCAGCGCCTCTCGACCAAGGACCGGCTCGGCAGCGGGCACCTGGTCGCCGAGGTGGTCGCGACGGCGGGCCTGGTCGCGCTGATCTTCGCGCTGGTCCGGACGGGTCGTGGCGCCCTGGCCGCACCGGCCGTGGGTGCCTACATCGGCGCGGCCTACTGGTTCACCAGCTCCACCTCGTTCGCCAACCCCGCCGTGACGATCGGCCGGGTGTTCACCGACACCTTCGCCGGCATCGCGCCGGGGTCCGCTCCCGCCTTCGTCGGCATGCAGCTCCTCGGCCTGGTCGTCGGCGTCGCCCTGACCCTCGCGCTGCATCCGACTCCCACGCCGACCCCCACTCCGACCGTCGAGGAGAACCGATGACCACGCCCACCGTCCTGTTCGTCTGCGTCCACAACGCCGGCCGGTCCCAGATGGCCGCGGGCTGGCTCCAGCACCTGGCCGGCGACCGGATCGAGGTGCTCTCCGCCGGCTCGCAGCCGGCCGACCGGATCAACCCGGTCGCCGTCGCCGCGATGGCCGAGGAAGGCATCGACATCGCGACCGAGCAGCCCAAGGTGCTCACCGAGTCGGCCGTGCGGGAGGCCGATGTCGTGATCACGATGGGCTGCGGGGACGAGTGCCCGTTCTTCCCGGGCAAGCGCTACGAGGACTGGGTCCTCGACGACCCGGCCGGCCAGGGCATCGACGCCGTGCGGCCGATCCGCGACGAGATCCGCCGCCGCGTCGAGACCCTGGTCGCCGAACTGCTCTAGCCGTCTGGTGCTGATCGGCCGTATCGACCACGCTAGAACGCAACAGGCAGTCCTGTGGTCCCCCCGAATCGTGGCGATCTTCCTTATGCGCCGAGCCGGGGGGGTAGGTCCAGGGCGGCTCAGAGGTCAGGTGTTGTTGCGGATGTAGGCCGCGAAGCCGGGGATGGTGAAGCGGAGCTTCCCGCGCCCGGTCGGTTCGATGAAGCCTCGGTCGATGAACTGTTGCCGTGGTCGGCTCACTGCGGTGGTCGGCACACCGAGTTCGGCGGCGATCGCGGCGCGCTCCACTGGTCCATCCCCTACGGCTGCCATGGCTGTGAGGAACCGCTGCTGCTCAGGGGTTGCGCGGGCAAGACGGGTGCGGAACAGGCCTGTCATGCGGTCCTCGATCTCGTCTTCAGCCTGCCGGACGTGACCGATCGTGATCGTGGTCCCCGGACCCGGGCGAGCAATCCCCCAGGTGGCGTCGCCGATGAGCTGCACCTTGTGCGGGTAGCCGCCGGCCAGGTCGATCGCGGCCATGATCGCGTCGTCTGACCATGCGACCTGGTGATGCTCTGCGGGCAGCCGGATCGCTTCGGCAACGGCTACGTCGTTGAGGAGGCCAAGCTCGACGAACCGTGACCGCTCGCCGAATGTGGCTGCTTCGGTAACTGCCGGTGGGAGTGAGGGCAATCCGGCGGCGATGATCGCGACTGGGGTTGGGTCCGGTGCGCCGTCGAAGTGCTGTAGTCCGATGAGGAGGCTCTTGCGGTCCCCCAGCTGTGCTTCCTGGAACTCGTCGACGAACACGACGAGCCCCTTTGCGTCGTGGTTGTGGGCGAACCGTCCAGCGTGCTCGAGCAGCTCGTCGAGCACGGCGGTGCCCGTCGTGGTCTTGTCGTCGGATGTCAGGGTGGCGCCGACCTTGACGCCCGGGATCCCGAGCTCGACCTGTACCTGGTCCAGGCGGTGCAGCAGCGCTTTGGATCGTTCACCGAAGGAGCGCTCCTTGAGGGCGGCGCTCAGTGCCTGGACGAGATCGGGTGACATCGGGCGGTCATCGCGGCCGGTGACCCACACGGTGAGGAATCCGTCGGCGATGGCGTCGCGCTGGGCCATGCGCAGCAGGGATGTCTTTCCCAGTCCCCGAGGTGCGTGGAAGGCGAGCAGCGGTCCGCCTGATCGGCCGAGCATGCTCAGTCGGGAGACCCTGTCGCGGATCAGCTCGCGTTCACGGCCGCGGCCGGCCAGGTACTCGGGCAACGAGCCAGGTGCGTACGGACTCGGTTCCATCGAGACCACCTTCACCGCATAGATCGGTATAGATCACCGAGAAGTATACGCATCTATACGGCGATAGGGGTATGGAGCAGGCGTAACGGTTCCCTCGGGCGCCGACGTCGGGCCGCCCCGCCGTGGCCTTGGTTGAGGATCTCAGTGTTAAGAGGTTCCGCCAGTTGAGAAGATCTCGTCCGCCACGCCTCAAGTTGACGGCATCGGGTCTAGCCGGGGGTGCTCCACCGCGGCGCGTGGTCCTTGTCGACCAGCACCGCGCGGACGCCCTCGACGAAGTCGTCGCTCGCGATCATCGCGCGGGCCGCCTCCAGCTCGGCGCGCAGGCACTCCTCCAGCGAGCGGCCGCGGCCCTCGACGAGCAGGCGGTCGGTCACCGCCAGGCTGGACGGCGACGCGGCGTCGAGCGCCGCGCGCGTGTCGCGCGCCCAGCCGGCCGCCGGGCCGCCGTCGCCGACGAGCCGGGCCAGACGACTCCGGATGCCCGCGAGGTCGGGGGCGCTGAACACCCATTCCAGCTCGGGCCGCACCGGCGCCAGCGCTCCGGCCTCCCCCGGCTCGTCGGGGGCGAGCTCGCGCAGCAGCTGCTCGAGCGGACCGTCGTAGGACGCGATCAGGTCGGGCAGCCGCGCCAGGTCGGCGGCCGAGCAGGCATGGGTGGCGAGGCCCAGCGCGAGCGCGTCGGCGGCGCCGATCCGGGCACCGGTCAGGCCGAGGTAGCGGCCGGTGTGGCCGGGCAGCCGGGGCAGGAAGTGGGAGCCGCCGACGTCGGGGAAGAAGCCGATCTTGGTCTCCGGCATCGCGAACGACGCCTCCGGCGAGACCACGACGAAGGTGCCGTGCACGCTGAGGCCCATCCCGCCGCCCAGGCAGATCCCGCCGACCAGCGCCACGACCGGCACCGGGTAGCTGCCGAGCAGCGCGTTGACGGCGTACTCCGTCTCGAAGAACCGCAGGCTCTCGTCGTGGCGTCCGGCGAGGGAGTTCTCGCGGACCTGACGGATGTCGCCGCCGGCGGAGAACGCCCGCTCCGAGGCGCTCTCGACGATCACGGCGCGCAGGCCGGCGTCGCGCCACTCGTCCAGTGCGGTCCGGATCCGCTCGACCATGCCGAGGGTGATCGCGTTGAGGGCGCGGGGGCGGTCGAGCACGATCCGCCCCACCGGCCCGAGCCGTTCGATGCGTACGTCGTCGCCCGGGTCCACCACGGACCGCAGTCTCCCAGAGGCCGCGCCCGGCCTCGCCCGAGGGCGGCTGGGTACCGTTCACGGCGACACGCGATGACCAGCCGAGCCCGAGGAGACACCCCGTGGACGACCTGTTCGAGATCGACCAGACCCAGCGCCTGCGTCGCGAGGAGGCCGCCGCCCGGCTCCGTGCGCTGGCCGACTCGCTGGAGCGGCACAACAGCGTCACCTTCGAGCGCGAGGGTCGCCGGATCACGGTCGACGTCCCGGACGAGGTCGAGCTCACGGTCGAGGTCGAGATCGGCGAGGAGAGCGAGCTGGAGATCGAGCTCCGCTGGTGAGCCGGCCCCGTGCGAGGCTGACCCCCGTGGACGGCGAGCAGCTGGCGGGGTGGCTCGAGGGGCTCGGGCTGGCCGACCAGCTCGGCGCGGCGGGGCTGCCGAGCTTCGAGCGCGACCTCGGCGGCGTCGCCCGCTGGCGCGACCCGGGGACCGGTGCCCCGCTCACCGACGACCAGCTCGCCGACCTGGACCGGGTGCTCCACCAGGACGGCGACGACCCGGCCCACGCCGTGCCCCTCGCGCTGGTGCAGCTGCGCCGCCGGGCCGAGGTCCGCGCCGGGCTCCTCGCGTCACCGACCCACACCTACGCGAGCCTCGCCGAGGTGCGCGGGGTGTCGGAGAACGCCGCCCGGTTCGCGGTCCACAAGGCGGCCGAGCGGGGCGCGCTGCTCGTCGTACCGCATGACGGAGGCGTGCTCGTGCCGGCCTTCCAGCTCGACGAGGACGGCGAGCTGCGACCTGAGCTGGCGGCGGTCCTGGAGCCGCTGCTCGCCTCGACGATGGATCCGTGGCAGGTGTGGACCTGGCTCACCCAGCCCGCCGGGCTGCTCGGCGGGCTGGTTCCCCACGAGGCCGTGCGGGACGCCGACGAGGCGCCGATCGTGCGGCACGCCGCCGTCCGGCTGGCCGAGCGCGCGACGCGCTGACCCCCCGGCCGGTCTGGTGGCCCGGCCGGGCTAGTGCCCGGCCAGCCGGCCGGTGAGCCGGCCGTGGAACTCCGCGCTGACCTCGTCGAGGCCGTGGATCTCGACCGCGACGCCCCGACGCTGGTACTTGGTCGTGACCGCGTCCAGCGCGGCCACCGTCGAGGCGTCCCACACGTGCGAGGCGGACAGGTCGATGACGACACGGTCCGGGTCCTCGGCGTACGCGAACTGCGCGTAGAGGTCGTTGCTGGAGGCGAAGAACAGCTCGCCGGTGACCCGGTAGTACGCGACCACGCTGCCGTCCTCGGCGGTGACCAGCTCGCGCTCGACCCGGGCGAGGTGGGCGACCCGGCGGGCGAAGAGCACCATCGCGACGAGGACGCCGACGACCACGCCGATCGCCAGGTTGTGGCTGACGACCGTGACCACGACGGTCGCGAGCATGACCGTCGTCTCGGAGCGCGGCATCCGGCGCAGCATCCGCAGCGAGTGCCAGTCGAAGGTGCCGACGGAGACCATCACCATCACCGCGACGAGCGCGGCCATCGGGATCAGCGCGACGACGTCACCGAAGCCGACGACCAGCACCAGCAGGAAGACACCGGCGAGGAAGGTCGAGATCCGGGTGCGGGCCCCGGAGACCTTCACGTTGATCATCGTCTGGCCGATCATGGCGCAGCCGCCCATGCCGCCGAAGAACCCGGTGATCACGTTGGCGGCGCCCTGGCCCATCGCCTCGCGGGTCTTGTCGGAGTGGGTGTCGGTGATGTCGTCGACGAGCTTCGCGGTCAGCAGCGACTCGAGCAGGCCGACGAGCGCCATCGCGAGGGCGTACGGCGCGATCGTCTGCAGGGTGTCGAGCGTGAACGGGACGTCCGGCACGAACCAGGCCGGCAGGCTGTCGGGCAGCGCCCCCTCGTCCCCGACGTCCGGTACGTCGACGCCCGCCGCGAGCACGAACCCGGTCAGGGCGACAATCGCCACCAGGGGAGCCGGCAGCACCGCGTTGATCCGCGGGAACCCGACGATGACGGCGATCCCGACCGCGGTCAGGGGATAGACGGCCCACGGCACGTCGATCAGGTGGTCGAGCTGCGCCTGGAAGATCAAGATGGCCAGCGCGTTGACGAAGCCCACCATGACCGAGCGTGGGATGAACCGCATCAGCCGCGCGATCCCGGCGACGGCCAGGATGACCTGGATCAGGCCGCCGAGCAGCACGGTCGCGATGAGGTGGTCGTAGCCGTGGTCGCGCATGACCGGGGCGATCACCAGCGCGACCGCCCCGGTGGCCGCCGAGATCATCGCCGGGCGGCCGCCGAGGAAGGAGATCGCCACGGCCATGGTGAACGACGCGAACAGCCCGACCCGCGGGTCGACCCCGGCGATGATCGAGAACGAGATCGCCTCGGGGATCAGCGCCAGTGCGACGACCAGGCCGGCGAGGACCTCCGTGCGCAGCAGCCGCGGCGACCGCAGCGCGGACCGGACGGAGATGGAGTCGCTCACGGTCACTGGACCCTACCCTCACGTAACGTGAGAGTTGGCATCGCCAGCGCGTACGGCAGGATCGGCCCATGATGCAGATCGGTGAGGTCGCCGCCCGCACCGAGCTGTCCCTGCGCAGCCTGCGCCACTGGGACGAGGTCGGCCTGCTGCGCCCCTCCGGCCGGTCGGACGGCGGGTTCCGGCTCTACACCGAGGACGACGTCGAGAAGATCCTGGTGATCCGGCGGATGAAGCCGCTGGGCTTCACCCTCGACCAGATGAGCGCCGCCATGCGCGACCTCGAGACGCTGCGCGACCCGGCCGCGCGGCAGCGCCATGCTGCCGCCCGGGCGCGGCTGGGCGCGGTCCTCGCCGAGGCCACCGAACGTCGCGCCCGACTGGTCGTCCAGCTGGGGATGGCCGACGAGTTCCTCGACCAGCTCGGCGCCCAGCTCGGCTCTCGCTGAGCTACGCCAGCCCACCCTCGGGCTGCAGGTGGGTGGTGATCCCCGCCATGTTCCAGGTGTTGATGGTGCCGACCGCCACGATCAGGTCGGCCCGCCGCTCCTCGCCGAGCAGTCGGCCGGCCTCGGCCCACAGGTCGTCGTC
This sequence comes from Nocardioides carbamazepini, assembly GCF_024614185.1. Classification (GTDB taxonomy): domain Bacteria; phylum Actinomycetota; class Actinomycetes; order Propionibacteriales; family Nocardioidaceae; genus Nocardioides; species Nocardioides carbamazepini. The sequence continues at coordinate 997,956 of NZ_JAHTLF010000018.1, read as the reverse complement.
AATCGCGCCGATGCCGCCGGTCAGCCGCTCGGTGAAGGCGAGGGCGACCCGCTCGGTCTCGTCGAAGAACGGGCTCTCCTGCCAGGCGGCGACGCCGTGCAGCTTGCGGCTCGGCGTACCACGCCGCTCCAGGTCGGTGGCGTGCATGTCGACGCAGTACGCACAGCCGTTGAGCTGCGAGGCGCGCAGCTTGACCAGGTCGTAGAGCACCGGGCCGAGGGACTTCTTCATCCGGGTGTCGAGCGCGAGCAGCGCCTGGAAGGTCTCCGGGGACGCATCGCGGATCGGGGATCGGGTCATGGCTCTTTCCTCTCTGTCTTGGATACTTGATATCCAGTTTTGGGGTGAGCGGCCGGGCCCGGCAGGCCCGGCCGCCGGATCAGGCGCGGGCGAAGTGCCGCCGCACGTCGGTCGCGACCCGGCGCGGCGTGGCGGTGGCGAGGTCGAGCACGGAGGTCGCGGCCAGCTCCCGGCGCCACGCGAGCTCGGCGCCGCGCATGGCGTGGGCGATGCCGCAGGGCTTGGCGAACTCCCGGGCGGGCCGGCCCTCGTTCATCCCACGTTGCCGGATCTCGGTGCACGCGAACGCGTCGTCGGGTCCCTCGATCGCCGCGACCACGTCCATCAGGGTGATCCGGTCAGCGGGTCGGGCCAGCCGCACCCCGCCGTTCTTGCCGGGCACCGACTCCGTGATCCCGGCCCGGGTGAGGGCCTGGACCTGCTTGACGAGGTACGGCGCCGGCAGGTCGTAGACCTCCGCCAGCCGGGCCACGGGGACCGGCGCGGGGACGCGCTGCTCCTCGTGGAGCCAGTGCAGCACCACGCAGACGTGGGCGGCCCACTCGACGCCCTCGTTCATCCGCACGACCGCTCTCCTCTTCTTAACTGGATAGAGGCTATCCAGGTAAGAGAGACCGCGCAAGATCGCTCAGGCCGACCGCGGCGCGTACATGATGATCGCGACGCCCACGAGGCACACCAGCGCGCCGGCGACGTCGTACCGGTCCGGCCGGAAGCCGTCGAGCGCCATCCCCCACAGCAGCGAGCCCGCGACGAACACCCCGCCGTACGCCGCCAGGATCCGCCCGAAGTGCGCGTCCGGCTGGAGGGTCGCGACGAAGCCGTAGAGGCCGAGGGCGATCACGCCCGCACCGATCCAGAGCCAGCCGCGGTGCTCGCGGACGCCCTGCCAGACCAGCCAGGCGCCGCCGATCTCAGCGACGGCCGCCAGCACGAACAGCGGGATCGAGCGCACCAGGTCCATGTGCCCGATCCTCCCAGGCACCCGGCCCGCGGGCCGGGCCCCGCTCAGAAGTACCCGTGGGGACGCTCGGCGGTGTCGCCGGGCCGGTGGCCGTCCTGCCAGTCGGTGATGGTGCTCCGGGCGTCGAGATCGACGTCCGGGTTGGCCCGGATGAACTCGTGGACGACCCGCTCGGGGTCGACCCGCTCGCGGTTCACGATCAACCGCCCGTACGCGACCAGCTCGCGCACCGTGAAGGTCCGGAAGGAGTCGCCGTCCGGTGCCTGGGTCGCCGATCCGAAGTGCGCTCCGTAGCCCTGTGCCCGAGTCATGGGTCCACGGTACCCGTGGGCGCCGGACGGCCCGCACCCGAGCACGGTGCGACGGCTCACCAGGACGATGCCGGATCGGGGGCTTGACCTTGACGCAGCGTCAACCCCGCACCCTTCTTCTGGGGCCCCGGCCTCCTTCGCGACAGGGTCGCGATGCCCGCGACGAAGGGAAGCGCAGTCATGGAACGACCAGCCACGGAACGGCAGGGAGCGGCGGCCATCCACGTCGCCGGCGTCGAGAAGTCCTTCGGCGACCTGCAGGTCCTGCGCGGCGTCGATCTCGACGTCGCGCCGGGCAGCATCGCCGCCCTGCTCGGCTCCAACGGGGCCGGCAAGACGACACTGATCCGGATCCTCGCGACCCTGACCAGGGCCGACGCCGGGACCGCCACCGTGCAGGGCTTCGACGTCGCCACCCAGCCGGCCGAGGTGCGCGAGTCCTTCAGCCTGACCGGGCAGTTCGCCGCGGTCGACGAGATCCTGACCGGGCGCGAGAACCTCGTCCTGGTCGCGCGACTGCGCCACCTGCCCGATCCCGGGGCGGTGGCCGACGACCTGCTCGCCCGCTTCTCGCTCACCGACGCGGGCGGGCGGCGGACGGCGACGTACTCGGGCGGCATGCGGCGGCGCCTCGACATCGCGATGAGCCTGATCGGCGACCCGCCGGTGATCTTCCTGGACGAGCCGACGACGGGCCTCGACCCGCAGGGGCGGATCGAGGTGTGGCAGGCCGTCCGGGACCTCGCCGCGAGCGGCACCACGGTGCTGCTCACCACGCAGTACCTCGACGAGGCCGAGGAGCTGGCCGACCGGATCGCGATCCTCCACGAGGGCCGGATCATCGTCGACGGGACCCTCGCCGAGCTCAAGCAGCTGCTCCCGCCCGCCAAGGTCGAGTACGTCGAGAAGCAGCCGACGCTCGAGGAGGTCTTCCTCGCGCTGGTCGGCGCCACCCCCACCGACGCCACCGACGGCACCGACGCCACCACCGACACCGCCGCCGGCGCGGAGAAGTGAGGACCCGACCATGAGCACCCACCTCGTGAGCGACACCCGCACGCTGCTGGGCCGGTCGCTGCGCCACATCCTGCGCAGCCCGGACACCATCATCACCACCGCGATCACACCGATCGCGATGATGCTGCTCTTCGTCTACGTCTTCGGCGCCGCGATCGAGACCGGCGACGGCGAGTACGTGAACTACCTGCTGCCCGGCATCCTCCTGATGACGATCGCCTCCGGCATCGCCTACACGTCCTACCGGCTCTTCCTGGACCTGAAGGGCGGCATCTTCGAGCGGTTCCTGTCGATGCCGATCGCCCGGTCCGCGGCCCTGTGGGGCCATGTCCTGACCTCGCTCGTGGCGAACCTGATGTCGGTCGTCCTGGTGGTCCTGGTCGCGGTGCTGATGGGCTTCCGGTCCGGTGCCGGGGTGCTCGCCTGGCTCGCGGTCGCCGGGATCCTGGTCCTGTTCACGCTGGCCCTGACCTGGCTGGCCGTCATCGCCGGGCTGGCCGCCAAGTCACCCGACGGCGCGGGCGGCTTCGCCTACCCGATCATCTTCCTGCCCTTCGTCAGCTCGGCGTTCGTACCGACCGACGGGATGCCGGGACCGGTGCGCTGGTTCGCCGAGAACCAGCCCGTCACCTCGATCGTCGACACGCTGCGCAGCCTGTTCGCCGAGCAGCCGGTCGGCGACGACGGCTGGCTCGCGCTGGCCTGGTGCACCGGTCTGCTCGTGATCGCCTACGGACTTGCGACGAGGGTCTATCGCCGCCGGTTCGCGTGAGGGCAGGCTGGAGTCGTGCTCACGATCGGACAGCTGGCGTCGTACGCGGGGGTGACCATCCGCGCGGTGCGGCACTACCACCAGGTGGGGCTGCTCCCGGAGCCGGAGCGCGACCGCTCCGGCTACCGGTCCTACGACGCCGGTGCCGTGGTCCGGCTGATCCGGATCCGGACGCTGGCCGACGCCGGGGTGCCGCTGGCCCGGGTGCAGGAGCTGCTCGCCGCCGACCCGGCGACGTTCAGCGTCGCGATCGACGAGATCGACCGGCGGCTGCGCGCGGAGATCCGCGAGCTGCGGGAGCACCGGCGGCGGATCGCGCAGCTCGAGTCCGGCGACTCCCTGGCGGTGCCGGACGAGGTGGCGGACTACCTCGACCGGGTGCGGAGCATCGGCGCGCCCGACATGCTGCTCGAGGGCGAGCGGGACGCCTGGATCCTGATCGCGGCCCGCTACCCCGACCAGATCCCCGCGTTCATGGCCGACAAGCGGGCCCAGCTGGAGGACGAGCGGAACGTCCGGTTCTACCAGCTGATCGGCGAGCTGGTCCGCGGCGACGGCGCCGACCACGAGCGGCTCGTGCACGAGATGGCGGACCTGCTCGTGGAGCTCTTCGAGGAGGCGGCCGCGACCGGCCAGCTCGCTCAGCAGGACGAGTTCATGGACGACTCCGCCTTCATCCGCCTGCTGGACTCGATGGCGAACGAGCACCCTCCCGTCCGGCGACTGCGCGAGCTCCTCGCCGAGCGCGGGTGGGCGGGGTGGACCCGCATCGAACGACTCGAGACGTGAGCGATGATTCCGCCACGCCGTACCGGTCGACCCTGCATGGCGGTCCTCGATGACGTCCGGTCGCTCGGCGACGAGCTGGAGCGGTCGTACCCCGTCTATGTCCGCGACCGGCTCAAGTTCCGGGTCGGGCAGATCGTGTACGTCGCGTTCTCCCGCGACGAGACCGTGATGGGCTTCGCGTTCCCCAAGGAGGAGCGGGCCGCACTCGTCGCCGGCGCGCCGGAGCGGTTCCGGCTCCCCGGGGAGTCCGACCTCCGGTTCAACTGGGTCGACGCCGAGCTGGCCGCCCTGGAGCCGGCCGAGGCGCGCGAGCTCGTCGTCGACGCGTGGCGGATGGTCGTGCCGCTCAAGGTGTCCCGCGCCTGGGACCTCACCCACCCCGACGGCCCGGGCTGAGTCCCGTGCCCCGGGCCGGCTCAGTGGATGATGACCGGGGCACCCGTGGTGCCCGGTCCGGCCTCGTCCTGGTCGTCGAGGAGATGGGACTCCTCGCGCCGGCGCGGCAGGAACGCGACCGGGATCAGGGTCAGGACCAGCGCCACCGTCGCCACCCCGTAGGCCGACGAGAACGAGTCGGCGAGGTCGTTCAGCGCCAGGCCCTGGGCCGCATCGCCGAGGCGCTGCATCGTCTCCGTGGCCCAGGCGGGCGGCTGGATGCCCAGCCGCTCGGCGTCGGCCAGGGATCGGACCGCCTTGAGCGCCTCGGACGCGTTCTGCTGGTTGGTCAGCACCACCGACATGACGGCCACGCCGACCGACGCCGCGACCTGCTGGATGACGTTGATCAGCGTGGTGCCGCGGGCGACATGGTGGGACTGGAGCGTCTTCAGCGCGGAGGTGAAGACCGGCATCATCGTGCCGCCCATGCCCAGGCCCATGATGAACAGGAAGGTGATGAGCTGCCAGTACGGCGTGTCGGGATCGGTGCTGAACGCGAGACCCGCGACGCCGACGATGATGCCGATGAAGCCGAACGGCACGACCCGGCCGACCGGGTACTTGTCGGCGAGGGTTCCCGCCAGGGGCATGGTGAGCATCGCGCCCAGTCCCTGGGGCGCCACCAGCAGCCCGGCGTGCAGGACGTCCTCGCCCCGGACCTGCTGGAAGTAGGTCGGCACCAGAAGCATCGCGCCGAAGAAGGAGCCGGCGAAGAAGAACATGACCAGGGTGGCGACGGTCAGGTTGCGGTCCCGGAACAGCCGCAGGTCGAGCAGCGGGTGCTCGGGCCGGAACGACCAGACCACGAAGCCGACGATGAGGGCCAGCCCGACCAGCCCGGGGACGAGGACCTTCGCCGCCGCGACCGTCCCCTCCTCGGGGATCGTCGAGACGCCGTACAGGAACAGCGCCAGACCGGGCGACATGAGGGCCATCCCGACGAAGTCGAACCTCTCCCCCGGCTGCGGCGCGTCCTTGGGCAGCGCGTAGAGGGAGTAGACGATCGCCGCGATGCCGAGCGGCAGGTTGATGATGAAGATCCAGTGCCAGGAGACGGAGTCGATGATCCAGCCGCCGAGGATGGGGCCGAGGATCGGGCCCAGCAGCATCGGGATGCCCATGATCGCCATCAGCCGGCCGAGCCGGTGCGGGCCGGCGATCCGGGTCAGGATCATCATGCCCAGGGGCATCAGCATGCCGCCGCCCAGACCCTGCACCACCCGGAAGGCGATGAGCGCCTCGATGTTCCAGGCGAGCGCGCACAGGACCGAGCCGAGGGTGAACAGCACCAGGGCCATCAGGTAGAGGCGCTTGGTGCCGAAGCGGTCCGCCGCCCAGCCGGTGACCGGGATGATGGCCGCCAGCGCGAGGGTGTACCCGGTGATGGTCCAGGCCACGGTCGAGTAGGCGTCGACCTCGAACTCGGTCAGGAACGTCGGCAGCGCGACATTGACCACCGTGGTGTCGAGGATCGCCATGATCGACCCGAGGACGACGACGGCCGCGACCTTGAGGATGTCGGGCGTGATCCTGTTGTCCTCGTCACCGAGGCCGGGAGCCGGCCCTCGCGGCGTACTGGCGGTACTGGTCATCGAGTCTCCTCTGTTCCGTCCTGGGTCGGTGTCACGGCGTCAGTGCGCGACCGGCTGCGGGGCGCCGCTCGGCGCGAGCAGGTCGTCGCTGGCGAGCAGGCGGTGCAGCACCGTGTTGAACGCGCCGACCTCGTCGTCGGGCAGCCGGCTGATGAAGGTGCGCAGCGCCGCCCTTCGTGGCTCCTGGTGACGGTCGACCATGTCGCGGCCCTTCGCGGTGATGGACACCAGCCGCACCCGGCGGTCCTCACGACTCTCCCGGCGCTCCAGCAGCCCGAGCCGGACCAGCCGGTGGATGTTGCGGCAGGCCGCGGGCGCGGACAGGTCCAGCCGGTCCGCGATCTGGTTCACGGGCAGGGCCGTGTCGGCCATGGTCAGCATCAGCAGCGTGCGCACCTGGGTCAGCGAGAGGTCGCGGTCGGCCAGATAGCTGAGCCCCTCGCGCTCCGCGAGCGTCCACAAGGACTGCAGGAACTGCTCCAACCCCTCGAACAACTCATCGCGCTCGGCCACGGGCCGACACGCTACCTAATTCGTTGCGCGCTCGCAATCATTCCTGTAGGACAGTGTTTGCGGTGGCGAACGGTAAGGACAGGAGGGCGCACGGCCGATGACACTTCGTGACCTCGCGGCGGGAGGCATGGACGGACCGGACGCCGCCTCGACCGTTCGCTCGGCCGCGGTCGCCCGGCCCAGGACCCCCGGCCGGTGGACCATCACGCTGCTCGAAGCCGGGGCACTGCTGGTGCTCGCCGTGGCCTACACGCTCATCCGCGCCGCGCAGGGCGAGGACGTCGCCGGCGCCCTCACCCACTCGCGGGCGATCGCGGACCTCGAGCACTGGCTGATCCAGCACCTGGAGCGTCCCGCCAACAGCTGGCTGGCCTCGGTGCCGGCCATCGCCGTACCGGCCTGCTACTTCTACGCCGTCTTCCACTACGCTGCCACGCCGCTGGTCCTCTACCGCTCCTGGCGCCTCGGCGGCTGGGTCCACCAGCGCGGCTACTGGACCCTGATCATCGCCTCGGCGATCGCGCTGGTGATCTACGCCCGCTTCCCCGTCGCCCCGCCCCGGCTGCTCCCCGACCTGGGGATGGTCGACGTGATGCGCGCGTACGCCGACTACGGCTGGTGGGGCGACGCCGCGTCCGCGCCGCGCGGCATCGGGGACGCGACCAACCAGTACGCCGCCATGCCCTCGCTCCACTTCGGCTGGTCGCTGTGGTGCGCCATCCAGATGTGGAGCTTCCCCGGCACGTGGTGGCGGGTCGCCGCCGTCGTCTACCCGACCGTCCAGGTCCTCGTGGTGATCGCCACGGCCAACCACTACCTCCTCGACGTGGTCGCGGGGGGACTGTGCGTCCTCGTGGCGATGGGCCTCGTGGTCGGGTTTCGCCGCCTGCGCAGCCGGCGCGCGCAGGCCTAGGGAGGAGACAAGGAGCCGAGTCCGGCAGCACGATCAGCGCGGGTGCTCCCCGGTCCGTCACTGAATGGTCGCCCAAGGACTAGTTCGGCAGCACCGTCGTGACCTCGATCGGACCGCTGACGGCCTTCAGGCAGCCGAACGGGTCGCTGACAGCTGCGGCGTCAGTCGTCGACAGGGTGACGTACCCGCCCGCGCCTCGGACAACGCTGCCGAAGTCGAAGGTCCCGGCGTTGGGGAACTCAACGCCTGTGTCGTCGGGAGTGATCCGCGACCCGTGTGGCGCGAGCAGCAACCGCCCCTCGATGGTGACGCAGCCGTCCGCATTGACCTCGAGACGCCCTTCGACCAGGGCGTGGGGTGTGATGTCCGACGGCGGAGCCACCAGCAGACCGACGGACGGAACCGATGGTGCAGGCGAGTCGGGTCCGTTGGCTGGCGGAGGCTCGTCGGGAGCGGTGCTCGCAAGGAGAGCGACAGTGGCACACAGCAACGCGACCGACGCGGCCGCTGCGATCGCGATCCAGCGGCCACGTCGACGGCCGCCAGATGTAGGCCCGTCAGCGAGGTCCCCAGCGGGGACGGCCCCCTGATAGGGAGGGGTCGACTGAGCCACCTTCTGATACAAGCTCCGCAGTTCGCCTTCGAGTTCCTGATCTGTCGGGATCACTTGACCGTCTCCTTGTCCATGTCGTCGTGGCTGCGGCGGAGGGCTGCGAGCGCGCGTGACGCCGTGGCCCGCACCGTGACCGCGCGGACGCCGAGGATGTCCGCGATGTCCTCGTCGGCCAGATCCTCGAAGTAGCGCAGCGCCAGAACCGCTCGCTGGCGGACCGGCAGCTCCTGGACCTGTCGCCACAGCGTGTCGTGGAGCAGAACGTTGTCCAGGTCCTGCGCCGCACGTTCATCGACGCGCTCGGCGGATGCTCCACCGTCAGGGCGCTCGCGTTGACTGCGGCGGTGGCGGTCGGTGCATTCGGAGATGACGACCCGGCGGGCGTAGGCGCGAGGATGATCGATGTCCGACCAGTGCCGCATCATCTTCAGCAACGCGGACTGGGTGACGTCCTCAGCGATCTGCGGATTGCCGACGATGGTGTGCGCGAGAGCCTTCATGGTGTCGGCGTACGTCGCGACGAATTCCTCGAAGTCGGAGCGCTGTGGACTCACCCTCATGCTCCTTAGACGGCCAACGGGCCCAGATTGTTGCGTTGACCGTCGATCCCGAGCGGCTGATCGATTCACTCGACAACGTGAGGTCGGCATCGAGATCGCGCAGACGAGCTGCCCGCCAGTCGAACCAGCGCCTTTGGCCAGTCGTCCCCACGATCAACTCATCCAGGGGCGGACCTCGTCGAAGAGCTCATTGAGCATCGTCTCCGGCCCCTGGTCTTGACGCCCAGGACCCGGTTCACCCAACCGGGTCAGCCGTCTTGAGCGTGCAGCTGCTCCAGGTGCGGGCCGAGGAGCTCGACGAGCTGACGATGAGTGGCCTGGTCAGCGGCGGCGATGAGGCCCCGACCGGTGTGAACGGGGTCGCCGGCGAAGTCTGTGACGACGCAGCCGGCCGCCTGGCAGATCGCGATCCCGGCGGCGAAGTGCACGCTGCCCTCCAGGTGTCCGTCGGTGACGTAGGCCGCCCGGCGTCCAGCTGCGACCCAAGCGACGGCGAGGGTGCTCGACAGCACACGTGGGGCGAAGACGTCACGGAAGCCTTGGTCGGCGATCAGTTGTGCGCCGACGAACAAGGCGTCGCGTTTGCCGTCGCAGTTCACGTCGACGATCAGGGAGCGCGGAGATGGTTCCAGCGGCCGATCCGTGTCGCCGTACCGCACCCAGGCGCCCGAGCCGTCGGTCCAGAAGAATTCCTCCGCGATCGGATCTGCGGAGACGGCGGCCGTGACGCCAACCGGCGTGTCGAGCGCGACGTTGACCGCCGCAAGCGGCGTCGCGGCAGCGAAGTTGAGGGTCCCGCACAAGGGGTCGACAAGCCACCGCCGCCCGCTATGGCCACCCGTCGTCCCGGTCTCCTCTCCCACGAACCCATCGCTGGGTCGTGCGGCCGAGATGACGCGGTGGATCTCCTCCTCGGCGGCGAGATCGGCCTCGGTCACGAAGTCGGTTGGCGACTTCGCGAGCGGCGCCAGATCCGTTCCGTACCGGCTCCTGACCGCGGCGGCACCGGCTACGGCTGCTGCCAACGCGACCTCGGCATCGGTGTGGTCGCTTGGCATCGTCGGATTGCTCCTCATCCGTGGGCGGTCCATCCAGCTCAGGAGGAGGGGCGCCAGGTCTGGCGGGGCGCGAAGCCCGTGCGGCGTAGCCAGTGTTCCGTGTAGAGGATCCGGTGAGGGGTGATCACCGTCAGCGGGTCGTTGGGCGGCTCGCTCAGTGGCCGCCCTCGTTCGACATGATCCGACTGCCAGCGGAACGCCTCCCAGTAGTCAACGCTCGCCGGGTTGCCCCGTTCCAAGGTGCGCGCGGTTCCGAACAGCTGCGCGCCCCGGCTGCTCGCCTGGCCGACGAGCGGCGTGAAAATCCCGGCTGAGACCCTGGCGTCACGCTGGAGGTTGCGTGACTTCACGGAGGCGTTCCAGCTCGTGAAGAAGATCTCGAACCCGAGGCTGTAGAAACGCACTGGCGTGGCGGCCGGCGAGCCATCACTGTTGATGGTCGCGATCACCGCCATGTTCTGGATGGAGAACAGGTTGAGGATGCGCTCCTCGAGAGCCTCTTGAGGCAGCACCGCTTCCGGCGATGGTCCAGCGAGCCAGGGGTTGGTCAGCGGCATACCCGATTCTCTCAGCACCTCGAACACGAATACGGTGCGGCGCACACGTGCCGACGTTCGGGGTTTGAGGCGCGGCCGCCGGCCGCTCCCGGTCAAGTCCCGCGTAGTGGTGTAGCGCTGCGTTCTCCTCGATGAGGTGTCAGGCGGTCAGCGCGGGCAGGTCATCAGCTCCGATTTCGGGTTCGGTGGTGGGCACGATGTTCATCTGCGAGCGGCCCAAGACGTCGAGTCCGAGATAGCGGCGGCCAGTTGAGTCCCCGATAGTGGTGTAGCCACTATCGGGGACTCAACTGAGGAAGCGTGCTCAGGCCGTGTCGCCGCTGGGGAGGATGGCGCAGCGGGTGGGCCGGGTGAACGGGTCCCGCTGGTCCCGCACGATCCGGACTGCTGTACCCGGCTCGAGCGGGCCCAGCTCCTCGGGCAGTCGTCGACACTCGCTCACCAGGAGCAGGCGATCCGCCGTGCGGACGGTGACCTCCGTGGGCCACCAGTCGCCATCGGGCTCACCGGTGACGCGCAGCGAGACCACGTCGGCGTCCTCCAGCACGCTGCCACCCCTGACGGGTTCGCGGAGGCGGACCAGGGCGACCGGGTCCACGCAACGCTCGAGCCGGACCAGGTGCTTCATGGTCGGGAACCTGCGGATGCCGATCAGGGTTCCCGGCCTCGCGGACCAGCCATCACCCGCACGGAACCGGTGATCGCCGTGGACCAGCTCGGACGTCGCCGATCCCAAGGGGCGGGCGATCACGCGGACCCGGTGCTGATCGTCCGCGCCGGCATTGCCCCAGTCGGCGATCTCGACCCCGACCACGACGGCCACCTCCAGGTCCGTCCCGGGTCGCGGTCGCTCCGCGTCGTCGTCGGAGACGACGAGCACGGCGCCGACCAGGCTCGTCGCCGTCGCGGCGCCGAACAGCACCCACGACCAGTGCGCGTCGGTCAGCAGCAGGATCGCGACGGTCGCCACGACGGTGAGGACCTCGAGGGGCAGTGCGACGCGGATGCGCCGGCGGACCCGCTGCAGCTGCCGCGCGTTGACCGCCTTCATGAATGCATCGGGCTCGCCGGTGTCTCGCGGGATGCTCATCAGAACCACATGGGCCACAACGCCCAGCGCCCATCCCGACCCGACCGCCGCACGGTCAGCTCGGTCACGACCACGTCACCGGAGTGGCGTACGGCGGCGATCTCCTCGGGCCTCAGGAAGCCCCGGACACTCAGCGCGGAACCGGTGCGCATGAAGGTGACCACGACCTCCACCTGACCGGCGCGAACCGTGCCGGTCGGCCGGATCCTCGAGATCGGGAACCGCTCGGGGCGGGGATCGCGCAGCAGCTCCTCGGCACCATCGTCGAGCAGACCGAGCGCACGACGGTGCCCCAACATCACCCGGGCGACGGCGACCGCATCCAGGTGCCAGGCCGGACGCCAGGTGTTGCCGCGCAGGTCCGAGAAGCCCGGTGGCTCCGGATAGACCGGCAAGAAGGTGCCCGGGCGCAGGTTGACGGCGTCATTCGCATCCAGCCGAATCGTCGTCCGCTCCCCGTCTGGAAGCCGGAGACGCAACGCCGTCGGGACGGTCCCGGTCTCGTCCGCGCCGCTGCCATCGGGCAGCTCGACGAGCTCGGCCACCACCGGATCGACGGCACAGACGCGGTCGTCGGGATAGGGCCCGCCGGCGAGCCAGTCGTGCACCGCCATCGGGCCCCTCGCCCAGCGCGAGACCACGGCGTCGAAGTAGCTTGCGGGATCGTGCGGTGCGGGCGGACCTGCCTTCAACTCACGCCACGCCGCGATCTCGAAGCCCCAGACCATCAGGCAGACCAGCGCCGCGACGACGAACAGGATGACGGCGACGATCTGGTCCGCGTCCATCGTTGTCCTCGCTCCCGGCTCCCTCGCTCTTCCGTACGACGGGAGTTCATCGCAGGGGCGGCGCTACCGATCCCAACATCGCCGATCCGGCTCAGAAGTCGTCGTCCGCGGCGAGCATCTCGGCGACGAAGGCGTCCGCGGGCGGTGCGGCCAGCCGCGTGCGGACGAACCTGCGGACCCGATCGCGGGTCTCGCGGGTCTCGCCCTCGCCGACCCCGACCCGAATGCTGGTCGCGGCCCAGTCGTGGTTCCATGCCGCGGACTCGGTGAGCGCCAGCGGCAAGGTGGCGTCCCCGTCGGCGCCGAGCTCACCCGCCGCGGCGACGTCGCCGCTGCGCAGGGCGACCCGGATGCCAGCGCTGAGCGGGTGACCCGCAGCCGGGTCGGTGAGCGCGGCCCGTACCCGGGCGACGAGGCCCTCCCCGGCCGGTCCGGTCATGGCGACCGACCACGTCACGGTGTCCTCCGCTGCGTCGAAGACCCCCGGGGGGACCGCGGTCCAGCTCACCGAGTCGGTACCCGAGGCGAGGGCGGCGGACGGGTCGAGGCGAGGATCCCCGCCGGCGACCAGCGCAAAGTCGGCGCGCCACCGGGTGGGCGTCGTACCGATGTCCGGCAGGTCGCCGAGCTCGGCGCACGCGTCGAGCAGGTCGGCGACCCGCGGATCGGCGGTGTACGACGTCAGGCCGGCCAGTCCCGCCAGCAGCCCGTCGACGTCGGAGTCGAAGGTGTCCTCGGCGAAGTACTCCTCGAGAGCGGCCGTCAGGACGGCGAGCTCGGCGCCGAGCACCGCCCCGTCCAGGGCGACGATGCCGTCGCGGGCACTCGCCGGCCACCACCGGCTCATCCAGTGCCCGAGGGCGAGTCGGCGCAACGGCGCCAGCGCCTCGTGGTCCAGGTCCACCTCGAGCGGCGTGGTGCTGTCGGCCTCGAGCAACCGGGCGTGGCCCTCGGCACCGACCAGACGCCACAGCCAGTCCGCGGCGTCGAGGTCGGTGAGGGTGATCCGGGGCAGGCTGTCCGGCTCGTCGACCGTCCACTCGAGTACGGCGCCGCTCACCTCGAGCACGGCAGCCAGTGGCGGTGGGTCCACGTCGGGCCCGCCGGTCCAGAGTCCTTGTCGCACCGTGAGTCTCATGCCGCCTCCGGGTCGAGCATCGCCTTGATCTGCTGCCGGTGGTCCAGGCTGACCGAACGCGCGATCCCGGTGAGCAGCGCGCACATGTCGGCGGCGTCCGTGCAGGGCTCCTGCCACACGTCACGGCCGTGCAGCCGGGCCCACAAGCGGCTGAGGTAGGGCCGGACGAAGCCGGCGAGCTCGGTGACCACGTGGTGTTGGCGGGGATGCAGTGCCTGGTCGTCGGCGAGGAGACGGCGCGCATGCAGCACGTAGGCCTCCTTGCGGAGCCGGGCCTGGATGCCCGACACCAGTGCGGTGTCGGCCTCGGCGTGCGTGTCGAGCGGCGCCAGCTGCACGCCGACGACGACCCCGTTGACCATCGTCGCCTGGAGGTCCTCGGCCAGCAGGCCCCACGGCGCACAGGCCCGGTCGGCCTCCTCGGCGCACAGCTCGGGCACCGCGGGCAGGCGCTCGCGGTCGCGCGAGCGGCGCAAGGTGGCCCGGACCCGCTCGGCGACGCTGCGATCCAACGGCCGGTTCGACCGATCGTCGACCACGTCGGGGCGCTGCTGGGGCGCGGTGGCGCAGAGCCCCAGGTCGACGACGGACCACGGCGCGGTGCCCGCGGTGCGGATCCGCACACCCAGCGCGTGGGGGGCGTCCTCGGTCACGAGCGCGCTCCACGCCTGCTGTCGTTCGTGGCGCTCCCGACGCGTGGAGGCATCGCCGTGGACCGCCCGCAGCCGGTCGAGGAATCCGTCGACGTCGGCCGGTGCCGGTCGTACGTCGGCCCAGGCCCGCTCGACCTGCGCGGCCAGCTCGCGGAGGCCGGCCGGATCGACGAGGAGCGCGTCGAGGGCCTCGACCGCATGGGTGTCGCGGCCGCCGTGGACCTCGCGCAGGATCGCGTCGGGTCCGTCGGTGTCACCGCCGCGAGGCTCGCCGCGGGTGACGGCGAGCTCGAAGCACACCGTGAAATAGAGCTCCTGTGCATTCCCGTCGGTGATCCTCAGCGCGCGCCGACGCGCCTTGAGGACGGCGAACCAGGCCGCGCAGGCGCGCAGGGTGTCGGCGTGCGCGAGCAGCTCGGTGTGCAGGGCCTGGGCGACGTCGGCGCTCAGCAGGGGCGCGGAGAACTCCGGATGCACCCGGAGCCGGAACACCAGCGGATCGAGGATCCGCTTCACCGTACGGCTCAGCGGTCCGCCGTCGCGACCGCTCAACACCTCGACACCGGCGCCGATCTCGCGCCACGCGCCATCGATCACGGCCCGTCGGGGCAGCCCCGACGCCGGTGACGGGGCCGCTGACGGGGACCGGGCCGGGGCAGTCATCGAGTGCCCCCCTCGCTGAACCGGTAGGTCACGACCGCGGCCCAGTAGATCGGACTGACCCGCAGGTCCCCCTCCCGCCAGCGCCGCATCTGCGCACGCTGCCAGGTGTTGACCGCCCGCCCCGGATCGGCGGCCCGGTGGGCGGTGTCGACCGCTTCGACCAGCTCGGACATCAGGTCCTCACTGCCGGCAGCCGGGAGTGCCGACGGATCCGGAGCAGCCTGCCGGAAGCCGGCGGCGGTCGGCAGCGACCACAACGTCGCGGTCACCACCTCGGCTCCACCGAGCACCATCGCCGCGACCAGTCCGGCCGCCTCGTCGAAGCGGTAGTCGCCACCGGACGCGCACGCCAACAGGGCCACCCGCGGCGGGATCGGCGCGCCGAGCTCGAGCAGGTCGCGCACCTGGAGCGGCCGGTGCTCGCCGACCGGATCGGCCGCCCCCTCGAGGTCGGCCCGGCACGCCAGGTGCAACGCCGTGCCCTCCGCACCACCTCCGTCGGGGGCGGCGCTGACGTGTCCTACGAACACCATCCGGCTGGGCCGCTGCGCAAGCTGATCGGCGAGCCAGCGGCGATCGGTGTCGGTGCGCCGGAAGAGCTCGACCGGGTCCGCGACCACGGGCAGGGTCGCCGCCTGGGCGACTGCCGCTGCGTAGTGACGGCTGAGCCGGGTGTCGGGAGCGGGCCGGCCGAGCACCGAGCCGAGCGCGCCGTCCGCGCGTTGCCCGGGCACCCGCGGGTCGAGCACCAGCAGCGGGCGCTCCTCGTCGACCGGTCCCGTCGACCGGTGGTGCGCGGCGATATTGGCCGGGACCGCCATCGCGACGTCGGCCAGCTCCATCAGCCGGAACCGCTCGCGGAAGGTGTGCCGGCGTGCGTCCGGCCACTCGATCCGGGCGGCGCCGGTGCCGGCGGTGGTGATCGCCTCGGCGCTCGAGCGCAGCATCGAGAGGAAGTCCGGCGCCGAGGTGGGCACGGCGAGCTGTCCCCACGGCACCCGGCCCAGCCGGGCGCTGGGCGCCACGAAGAGGGACGGCCGCGGCTCGGCGACGCAGTCGAGGACCAGCTTCCACGCCTCCATCGGGATCAGGAGCACGGCGAGGCGATAGGCGAGCGTGAGCTCGGCGTCCGGATCCCTGAACCCACCGTGGTTGCGGGCACGTGCCACTGCTTCGGCGGTGGTCTCGCCGCCCCGCGGCTCGGGCAGGGCGTCGGCCAGCTCGTCGAGCGCGGCGAGGAGCAGCGGCTCCTCGAGGGTCCAGGTGACGCTGCGCTCGGGCGCTCCGACCACCCGCAGGCTGGCGTACGTCGCCACGCCCACGTCGGCGTACCGCAGGACGAGGACGGTGGGACCGGTCATGGCCAGGTCCGCCACATCGGCTCGTCGGTCGTGATGGTGCGGCCGTAGCGGGACGTGGCGAGGTCGCGGTAGCGGCGCAGGATCGGCGGCGCGCCGGGGTCCATCTGCAACGCGGGCGCCGGGCCGATCCGGGTCAACGAGACCGATGTCCTGGACACGCTCAGCGTGCCTCCCGGGTGCTCCGGGAGGACGGCGAAGGGCAGGTCGGTGGTCCCCGGGACGGGTCCGCCGTGCTCAGGCTCGGCGGTGTCGAAGGCGCCACGGACCGCGTGGTGCTCGATCAGCTCGGCGATGAGGGCGGTGTTCTCCCACGCGTGTGCGATGGCGAACGCGCCGGCGTACATCGGCGCGGAGATGCTGGTGGCC
Organism: Nocardioides carbamazepini; assembly: GCF_024614185.1. Taxonomy (GTDB): domain Bacteria; phylum Actinomycetota; class Actinomycetes; order Propionibacteriales; family Nocardioidaceae; genus Nocardioides; species Nocardioides carbamazepini. The sequence continues at coordinate 981,500 of NZ_JAHTLF010000018.1, read as the reverse complement.
CACCGCGCGCGGGCCGCCGGGTCCGCGATGGCGTGCCGTTCGGCGTCGACGGCCAGCGCGGCCGGGACGATCAGCTCCGCTGCCTGCTCCAGCTTGCCCATGGCGCGCCGGTGCATCCGCGACCCCGGGCGCGAGGAGTAGACGGCGAGCTCGCCCTGGGGGTCGAACCCCAGGTCGGCCAGGGCATCAGCGCGCCACACCATGCCGAGCTGGAAGTCGAGCCGGGCGTACTGCACCCACGTGCTGCGCGGCCACCCGTCGAGGACCTCGCGTGCCTGGGCGAGGTACTCGACGGCCGCCGGGAAGTCGCTGCGGAAGATCGGCGCCCAGCTGCGCTGCAGCAACAGCCGATGCACCTGGAGCGACTTGTCGACCTCGCGCCAGTGCCGCTCCGCCTCGTCCCACCACTGTTCGACCATGTCCAGGCGGCCGCACGCCAGCGCGACCAGCCCGCGCTGGTACCAGACGCGCGACACCTCGTGGGCGCGCGCGTGCTCGGCGATCACCGGGTAGCACTCGACGTACAGCTGGTCGGCGGCGATCAGGTCGCCGTCGGTCCACCGGATGATCCCGCGCTCCAGCTGGGCGCGGGCGGCGTCCAGGCGCCATCCGCGGGCCTCGGCGCGCGCCCCGGCCCGGCGCAGCCAGGGCTCGGCCTCGGCGAGGCGGCCGGTCTCGACACAGAAGCGGCCGTAGCCCAGACCCGCGCTCACCAGCAGGCGATCGCCCCAGAGGTCGTCGTCGCCCGACTCGCCCGACTCGCCCGCGCCCGACTCGCCCGACTCGTCGAGGGCCTCCTCCACCACGGCGATCACCTCCTCCCACAAGGGGATCGCGGCGGCATACCGGTCGTCCTCGCACAGTGCGTCGGCGCACCGGATTCGCGCATGGGCCATCAGGTGCCGGCGCTCGCGCACGTGCCCGGTCATCGGTACGGCGTCCAGTGCGGCCAGGGCGGCGCGGGCCCCGTCGTGATCGCCCCGGGCCGCGGCCAGGCCGGACTCCAGATAGGGGGGCCACCCGGCGTACTGCTCGATCATGGACTCGATCTGCGGGACCGTCAGCGTGAGCTCGGCAGGCGGGTCGGGGTGGGTGCCGGCCAGGATGGCGGCGTACTGCGTGAGGACGTGGTCGAGCTGGCGGGCACAGTCGGCGGCCCGGTCGTGGGCGGTGCGGACCAGGAAGATCTCGCCGAGCTGGGCGAACACCGCGGACATCCAGTCGTCGCGATCGGCCTCCTCGATCGTCGGCACGAGCGGCATCAGCAGGGCGTGGGCGGCCTCCTCGTTGCCTGCGAAGGCCAGCTGCCGGGCCCGATCCAGGTCAGCACGCATGGCTCCAACCTATGGGTCGCGAAAACGGCGACCTCCCCGGCATCGCGACCGTGGGCCACGGTGCCGGGGAGGGCTGCGCCGGAAGGGGCGGCGCGATCACGTGCAGCTGATCGTGATCTCGAACGCCTTGGTGATCATCTCGCCGGTCGGGTCCGTCATGTCGGCACCGGCCGCCTCGCCGGTGAGCGTGTAGGTGTCACCGTCGACGCTGACCTCGGCGGAGCCGACCTCCATGCCACCCATCGAGGAGACCGCGAGCGCGGTGCCGTCGACCACCATCGAGAACGCCTCCACCTTGGGTGCGTCCTCGTCGGTCAGCACGATGCCGAGGCCCTGCTGACCGCCGGCCGCCCCGCTGGCGATGGTGATCTTGCCGCCCTGCCTGACGCACGTGACGGTGCTGAGGTCGAGGCCCTCGAGGTCCTTGCCCTCGACCTTGACCGAGGTGTCGCCGCCGGAGCTGACGCTCGTGTCGCCCTCGTCCACCGCGGCGTCGCCCTCGTCCGCCTCGTCCACCGGTGCCTCGTCCTTCGACCCGGAGTCCTCGGTGCTGCCCTGGCTGGTGGAGTCGGTCGTGGTGTCGCCCTCGTCCTCGGAGCAGGCGGTCATCGTGCCGGCCAGAGCGAGGACGGCGATGCCAGCGGTCAGGAGGTTCTTGAGCTTCATGGGTTGTCCCTTCTCACTACGTCGCCCGAGTGGCGTCGTCATGCAGGGAGTCCATCCCCTCGCCCCAGCTACCGATCCCAACTTCCGGTGGGCCGCAGCGCGCCGCTGAGCGGGTCGACGTGCGTGACGGGTTCGTCAAACGACGCGGCGTACGTTCCTGCCCGTCACGCCTGAGCGACCACCCCCAGATGAGTCTGGTGGTGCGACGCGTCCACTGCCTCGTCGACGAGGGCGATGGCGTGGTCGGCATACGTGATCCGCGCAGCGGCGTCACCGGGAGCCAACTGGTATCCGCCAGTAGGTGCGCCGCCATGATCGAAGTCGCCGCTCGGGCTGATCGCCACCCAGCCGAGGCCCGACGCGCGCAGTACGTCGAGGGCGGCGAGGTGGCTCAGATAGAACGAGCGGTACTCCTGCGGGTACTCGAAGGTGTCCATGAGCGGTGTCCCGGTCGCGTCCGGGAGCAGCGCCGCGAGGCCGACCCAGACCAGCCGGGCACTCCTCACGACCTCAGCCAGTCCCTGTGCGGCGGCGGGAAGGAAGACTGCTGGGTCGCTGGCCGCGTCGTAGACGGCGGCGATCACGGCGTCCTGACCGCTGACCGCAGCGGCCAGCGTCGCGGGGTCGGTGATGTCACCGGCCCTCACCGTCACGTCCGCCGGGGCCTCGTACCCTGCTGGGTCTCGCACCACCGCGGTGACTTCGTGGCCTCGGGCCACTGCCTCGGCCACTGCGGCGCTCCCCGCGCGCCCGCGGGCCCCGATCACCACGATCCTCTTCGTTGCTGCCATGGGGTGAGGCTAGATCGACCGTCGGTTACCGACCGGATACCTACAGTGGCGCCATGACGCCGTTGCGAGCCGACATGTTCGATGAGATCTGCCCGTCGACCCTGCTCCCGCTCCGCATGGCTGACAAGTGGGCCCCGCTGGTCATCCGTTGCCTCGAGGAGGGGCCTCGTCGCTTCTCCGAGCTCCGGGTACCGATCAGGGCGAGCGCGAAGGCGCTGACCACGTCCCTGCGGCGCCTGGAACGTGACGGCTTCGTGTCACGTTCGGCTGTTGGACGTTCGGTGACCTACGCGCTGACGCCGCTGGGCGAGAGCCTCCTGGCCCAACTCGAGGTGTGGTGCGCGTGGGCTTCCGAACACTGGGACGACCTCCTCGACGCCCGCGACCCGGTCGGCTGATTGCTGGAAACGGCCTCACCACGCCCGAGGTCGTCCGTCCGGTCGACCTCGGTGCCGACTCGGAGGACGACGCAACACGGGGACGGCACGCCATGGGGCACGGCTCCGGCGAGGCGGGTTGAACCCGTGCCCTTCCCGCCATGGGTCCCCGTCCCGCCCCTGACGTCGGGTGTCTTCACACCCTCGTCTCGACGGCTTGTCCACCGGACCTGTCGATCTTGACCGTGACAGCCAGTTGTCACGATTCCCTGCCCCTCGACAACAGTGTCGAGTTGCAGCCAGGATTGACGAGCCTTCCGCAACGCACCTTGACGGAAAGCAATAGCTGGAACGAAGTCGTCAAAGTAGGCGCGCGCACTGCTGCGCCGAATGAGGGAGGGTCGCCGGGAATCATGCCGGACGGGTCTTGCGGGACGCCGGTGGTCGCTCATGACTGGCGAACTGCGGCGATCCCGTTGGTGGTTCCTCAAGAGGACGGTGCTGCGAGCGCGAAGTAGGCGAGGAGACGCAATTCCTGGCCGTACCTGCAGTGGGATGTCGCGAGATAGAGGCCGGGCTCGATGCGCACGAGCTCGTCGTGGAAGCGCCTGATGCGGTCTGGGTTCTCCGGTGAGTCATGGTCCAGGCACAGGACCTCGCGGTCGGAGAACAGCGACGTGGCTCGGCGGGCGGTGAATCGGTAGCGGCGGACCTCGACCGGGCCGATTCCGAGGCGGTTGATGCCACTCACCTCGCCTGCCTGTTCATCGAAGATCTTGCCGCGCCAGATTCCGAGTGATCGGACCCCAACGAGGGCAAGGCTTCCGGTCAGGACCGCGCCGTCCATGGTGCCCGCGAGCTCGCCGGGGGCGGGGCACACCCCGGCCCTGTGTAGATCATCGAGATCCGTGCCACGCAAGGCGTTGAGGCGGCGGTCAGCTGCCTTGTTCACGATGTTCTCGGTTCCTGGGCTCGGAGCGGGGTGGGCTGCGGCATCTTCGGCGCTCCCGGCTCGGTCGGGATCGCGAGGACGTTGCAGATCGCGGAGATGCCAAGGTACTGCGAGGCGACGGCGAGGATCTCCACGCGTTCGGCGTCGTCGAGGGCGTCGTCGATCTGGCGCTGCTGCTCATTGGTCAGGGCCCGGACGTCGGCCACGGCGTCGGCCAAGGCGATGGTCGCGGACTGCCGTGCTGACCAGGGAGGTGTCGGCTCGGCGTCGGTGGCGGTGGCTTCGACCTGGCTCGGGGCGAGACCGGATGTCTTGCCGAAGTACGCGACGTGCACACCCCATCCGTGCTCGGCGCCACGGCGGGCGGTGACGCGCAGGATGACCAGCTCGCGGTCGCCGGGGCTGAGCTGTCCGGTGTGCAGCAGTCCACGCAGACTCAGGATCGGGCCTTCGACGTACTGACGCAGGATCTCGGTGTTCGCGGCCATCGCGAGGTACAGCAGAGGTGGTCGGTTCGGTGGCGGCACGACGCGTTCGAGCAGCTCGCGCGAGGAGTCTGGTAGCTCGGGGAGTCGAAAGTTGGGCATGGGTCGCTCCTCGCAGGTCGGCAACAGGGTAGAGGTCAGGCGATCCGGAGCAGGCGAGCGGCGTTGTCGTGCAGCACACTGCGGTTCCACGCGGCGCCGAGGTCGAGGGCAAGGATCGCGTCCACGGCGCTGAGATAGGGGTAGGGGATGTTCGGGTAGTCGCTCCCGAAGAGGATCCGCTCGCTGATGTCCAGGAGGCGGCTGCGTTGGGTCGGCGGGAAGGGGCTGCTCTGTTCGGTGAACTCGGTGAAGACCATCGTGGTGTCGAGGTGGACCTGGGTGTGCTTGTCGGCGAGGTCGAGGAAGTCGGCGTAGTCGGGCAGTCCGAGGTGGGCGACGACAAGCACGAGGCGGGGGAAACGGGCAAGGAGCCTAGCGATCGTGCTGGGGCCAGTGAACCTACCCGGGGCAGGGCCATGCCCGCCGTGAATGACGACGGGGGTCGCAGACTCCTGCAGCAGCCCCCAGACGTCGTCGAGCAGCGCGTCGTTGGGGTCGTAGTCGCCGACCTGGACGTGGGCCTTGAACACACGGGCACCGCGGTCGAGGGCTTGCGCGACGTACGCCGCCGCGCCGGGCTCGGGGTAGAACGTGGCCGACTGCACGCAGTCCGGCGTCGCCGCGGCGAAGCTGGCACACCAGTCGTTGAGCCACGTCGCCATACCGGGCCTGTGGGGGTAGGTAAGGGAGGTGAAAGCGCGAACACCGAAGGAGCGCAGCACATGCAACCGTTCGGCCTCATCAAGCCGGTACGCGATCGGCCACGGGCGACCGGTGAGCGGACCGACCTGATCGAAGTAGGCCCACACCTTGTCCAGCATCGGCTTCGGCATGAAGTGGGTATGGATGTCGATCATCTGTTCCAGCCCGACTCCGGTCAGACGGTCTCGGACCTGCTCGGCCTCATCGGCCGGCGCCCGGACCTCGGGCCTGCGCCCGCTTGCCCCCAAGTCGATGGGCGGGGGTTGGGCGGTCATGCGGTGCGGCGTTCAACGAGGACGCTTTGGTCGACCCGCCCGACGGGACCGGTCTCCGAGTGCAGGACTGCACTGCTGATGGCGATACCGTCGGAGCCGACGGAGGTCTCGGCCTCGACCCCGAACCAGTGGCCGGTGGGGGGCTGGTGTAGGTGCACGGTCAGCTCGGTATTGAGGAACAGGAAGCGGTGCGGGTCGAGGCGTGCGCCGACGCCGTTGGCGGTGTCGGCGATCGCCATCAATCGTTCGAGAGGTGAGGCGGCCTCGCCTTCGACCAGGTCGCGAGTCAGGTTGGCCCAGGCCAAGGTCGGCTCGCCTGGCGGGCCACCGCGGTGTGAGACCCGCCAGTCCAGGGCGCCGACGAACCCGCCCTGACGCCATGACACCGGGAGCACCTGATCGAGCAGCCCTGCTGTCTCCGGGCCAGGCAGGGGCCGGGTGGCGTCGGCGTCCCTGGCCATATCGCTAGTGTCCTGGCAGGCCAGCCGCCACGCGGAGCCGGCCGCGAAGCGGCGCCAGTTGCCGTCGGGCAGCCTGGCCTCCAGTTCGGCCGCGAGCAGCTCGATTCGCCGACCGGGTCGCGCGATGCGTGCATGGACCCGGAGCTCGGTGATCGGGACCGGCCCGAGCAGCTCGATTGTGATGCGGGCCAGCCGCGTGTCGGGTCGTGGGGCACAGCGATCCAGCGCCCGGGCGAGCAGCCCGGCCATGGCGCCGCCGTGCTGCATCGGCCCCCACGGCCCCTGGACCGCGTCGGTGGACTCGAAGGTCTCGATCCGCGCCCGCGGTTCGTCACCGGCGTCAGCGGGAAGGTCGCTGTCGAGCAGCCGAAAGAGCGCGTTGTCACCCATCGCGGTAGCTCTCTGTGCGGCTCCCGCTGGTCAGCCCTGGCCCTTGGCGAGGGCGACGAGGTCGGCGTAGCGGAAGATCTGGCCTCCGGCGCCCCAGGTGCCGTCGGCCTGCTCGTGGATCAGCACCCATACCCGCAGCGCCTGGTCCTGGCCGAGCCCGGCGGCGGCTAGGACCTGCTCGGTGGCCTCTCGTGCCAGCCCGGCCTTGCGCTCGTCGTTCAGCGCGCCCGCTGGGACGGTGACGTCGATGCGGAAGCGGGGGTCGTCGTCGCCTGCAGTGATCTGGGTACCCGCGGGCAGCTGGTGAAGGTAGGACCAGGCGAGGGACTTGAAGAAGTCGTTGTCTGGGGCGCCTTCCCACTTCAGCAGCGTGGCGGCCAGGGTGGACTGGATTCCGGCGGCGCCCTCGGGGGTGAGGGCACCTTCGGGGACGGTGAGCTGGATCTGCGGCATGGTGGATCTCCTCAGGGGCCGGAGCGGTGGCCAGGGTGGGGTCTGGGTAGCGGTTGGAGCAATTCAGCTGTCGAGGGAGAAGATGGGCTTGTGCCCGGGGTCCTCGCTGGTCAGGACCTCGGGGATCTGGTCCCATTCGTAGATGCCGCTGGTGACGATCTCGGGGTGGAGGTTGCCGTTGACGACGTTCTCGAGGATGGGCGTCATGGCGGGACGGGCCTGGCCCTTGCCGTTGTGGAAGTTCACGCCGCGCAGGTACAGGCTGAGCAGCGGGATCTCGACGGGCTTGAAGTAGATGCCGACCGAGTTGACGTAGCCCTCGGGCCGCACCGACTCCAGAACCTTGTTCAGCTTCAGGGGGTCGCACGTCGCGTCGACGGACAGGTCGTGGTCGGTGTCGTAGCCCTCGCGCAGGTCGCGGACCTCGATGCCGAGCTTCTCGGCGACCCCCGTGCGGACGGGGTCGTCGTCGTAGTAGATGGCGTGGCCGGGGGCGAGGTGCTGGGCGACGTCCGCGACGTAGAGGCCGATGGAGCCGGTGCCGCCGAAGACGCCGATCTTGGGCTCGCTCATACCGGCAATCGTGGGCATGACGGTCTCCCAGCCGAGGGCGAAGTTGTCGCCGATGGATGCCAGGTGAACCGGGTTGACCGTGTCGGGGAGCTTGAGGAGGTTGTAGTCGGCGTACGGCACGCGGATGAGCTCGGAGAACGTGCCACCCCACAGGCCGTTGACTGGGAGCCCGTATTGGGCGTCCCCGTGCAGGAGACAACGCGCGGGATGGTCGCGGCGGCATTCCTCACAGGTTCCGCAGGCGATGTGCCAGGCGACGCCGACGACGTCGCCGACCTGGATGCCGGTGCAGTCAGGGCCGACCTCGACGACCCGGCCGACACACTCGTGACCCAGCGGGAACGGCCCGAACGGCGAGAAGGGCGTCTTGTCCTGGATCACGTGATGGTCCAGGTCGCACGTGGTTGCCGCGATCGGGCGAACCAGGGCGTCCGTGGCCTGCACGATGGTCGGCGCATCGACCTCATCGAAGCGAAGCTCACCGGGACGAACGAACATCAGTGCTCTCATGGCCACAGCATTGTCCGAAGCGCCGATTTCTGTTTACCCGTGCACGACAGCTTCTTAACTGTGCGCGACAATGGGTCACATGACGTTCGTGCGGTCGGCAACCTTGCGCGGGTTCCGAGAAGTTGTTGCGGGGCTGGGTGGTGACCCGGAGGCCTACCGCATCCAGGCCGGGCTTCCGGCGGGATGTCTCGACCAGGACGACATCACCGTCGCACCCGAGTCGGCCGCGGCCATGATCGAGACCGCCGCCACCGACTTGAGCTGCCACGACTTCGGGCTGCGGATCGCGGCCAAGCAGTCGCTCTCGGTGCTGGGGCCCCTTGCTGTCGCTTTGACGAACTCACGCACCCTCGGCGACGCCCTGGACTGCCTGACCCGGTACATGTGCGTCCACAGCCAGGCCGTCACCCTCACCCTCGGCGAGGACCCCCGCTCGAGGGCCGGCACCGTCGCGCTGTACTACCGCCCCGTCAACGAGCACGGGCCCGTGCAGACCACCGACATGGGATTGGGCTTCGCCCACCGTGTGCTCAACCAGGTCGGCGGCGGCTCCTACGGGCTGCGCAGTGTCGAGCTGCCCTACGTGCCGCCCGGCCCGCTGGAGACCTACCGGGACTTCTTCGGCGCACCTGTGCACGTCGGGCGACCGTTGCGGGCCGCCGTCCTCCGCTTCCCGCCCGAGGTCGCGCGGCGCGAGCTCCGACAAGGAGACGACACCATCTATCAGCTCGCGATCGCCTACCTGGCCCGCCGGGCGGCCGACCGCGGAGAGGACATCGTCTCACGCGTACGCGTGCCGGTCCTCGACTCGCTCGGCACCACGCCTCCCAGCCTCGACGGCGTCGCCAGGCTGCTGCTGATCCACCCGCGAACCCTGCAGCGCCAGCTATCCGACGCGGGCACAAGCTTCGGCGAGATCGTTGACGACGCGAGACGCGAGAAGGCTCTACGGCTCCTGCTCGGCACCGACCTGCCCGTCGGGCATGTGAGCGCAATGGTCGGCTTCGACCACCAGCCGTCCTTCACCCGAGCAGCACACCGCTGGTGGGGAGAAGCCCCCAGCCGGATGAGGGCGAAAGCCACAGACGGAGCAAGGTAGTAGCCGGTCGGCGGCTGTCGCGCCAAGAAAAAACTCTGTCGTGATGAGGTAAACGACCGGCTCGCGTGGCGCGCACAGTCAGAGGATGAGCGAACGCGCCTCCACCCTTCCGGTCCACGTTGACGTCCTCGTCATCGGAGCCGGGCTCTCCGGCATCGGTGCCGCCTACCGACTCCAGACCGAATGCCCCGACCGGACCTACGCCATCCTCGAAGCCCGTGACGAGCTCGGCGGCACCTGGGACCTGTTCCGCTATCCCGGGGTGCGCTCGGACTCCGACATGTACACACTCGGCTACCCGTTCAAGCCCTGGCGCGAGGCCCAGTCCATCGCGAGCGGCGAGGCCATCCTCGCCTACATTCGCGAGACCGCCGTCGAGAACGGCATCGAGGAGAAGATCACCTTCGGCACACGGGTCACCGCTGCCGACTGGTCAACCGAGGACCAGGTCTGGACCGTCACCGTCGACCAGGCCGGCGAGACCCGCACGATGCTCGCCTCGTTCATCTACGCCTGCGCCGGCTACTACGACTACGACAAAGGACACGCGCCGCCTTTTCCCGGCGTCGACACCTTCGACGGCACGGTGGTCCACCCACAGTTCTGGCCCGACGACCTCGCCTACGAGGGCAAGCGCGTCGTGGTCATCGGTAGCGGGGCGACCGCCGTGACGCTGGTGCCGGCGATGGCCTCAGCCACCACGCCCGTCACGATGCTGCAACGCAGCGCCACCTGGATCAGTGCCGTCCCGAGCAAGGACACGAAGGCCGACTGGCTGCGCGAACACCTCCCCGAGAAGGCGGCTCACCGCTTCGCGCGCGCGAAGAACGTCGCATTCAGCATCGCCTTCCACCAATACTGCGAACGCTTCCCCGACCGCGCCCGCAAGCTGCTCCTCGCCCAGACCCACCGGATCCTCGGCCCCGACGCGGTCGAGGAGCACTTCACACCCACCTACCGTCCCTGGGAGCAGCGACTCTGCGCCGCGCCCGGCGCCGACATCTTCAAGGCCATCAAAGCCGGCCACGCCGAGGTGGTCACCGACACCATCGACACCATCGTCCCCAACGGCATCCGACTGACCTCGGGACGGGTTCTCGAGGCCGACATCGTCATCAGCGCCACCGGCCTCGAGCTCAAGACCTTCGGAGGCCTCGAACCCAGCATCAACGGGGTGAAGGTGAATGTCGCGGACGAGTTCGTCTGGAAAGGAGCGATGGTCAGCGGCATCCCGAACTTCGCCTTCTGCATCGGCTACACCCGGCTCTCCTGGACCCTCCGCGCAGACCTTTCATCAAGACTGGTGTGCAAGGTCCTCAACTGGATGACCGCCAAAGGCATCGACGCCGTAACGCCGCAGGCCGACAAGACCTTGGAGCCGCTGCCGCTGTTCGGACTCACCTCCGGCTACATCCAGCGATCGGTCGGCGCGTTCCCCAAGCAAGGCCCACGTGCCCCCTGGCAGATGCAACAGAACTACCTCCTCGACGCCATCGCCACGCTCCGAAACGACTTCAGCCACACGCTTCGCGCCGAACCGAGGACCGGCGATAGCAATGCCGCTTGACGAAGGTATCCGCGAACTTCTGAGGGCGATTCAGTCGGCGCAGTACCCACCGATCGCCCGATCAACACCAGAGGACGCCCGTAAGGCGATGCGCGCGATGAGCGCTGACATCGTGCCCCCAAATCTCAGGCAGCCGGTCGGGGCTGTCGAGAACGTCACCGCCGGGAGTCGGCCCGGACGGCTGTACCGCCCGGCATGCAACGGGCCATTCCCGACCCTGGTGTACTTCCACGGCGGCGGCTTCGTCCTCGGCGACCTGGACACCCACGACCAGCTGTGCCGACGGATCTGCGCTGGCGCCGAGACCGTCGTCGTCTCCGTCGACTACCGTCTGGCGCGCGAACACCCGTTCGCAGCGGCCGTGAACGACGCACTCGAAGCCGTCACCTGGGCCAGCAGTCAGCGGCGGGAACTTGGCGGAACGGACGTCCTCGCCGTCGGCGGAGACTCCTCGGGCGCAAACCTCGCAGCCGTGGTCGTCCAAGCGCACCTCGACCGCCGCCCAGGTCCTGATCTACCCCGCGGCAGACCCCTTCGGATCACATCCATCACGCCACGAATGCGGCTCCGGCTACTTCCTTGAGGCAGACACCGTCGACTGGTTCATGGGCCACTACCTGTCCGAGCTTGCGGCTGAGGACGACCTCCGGCACTCGCCACTCCTTGCACCACCGCACGTCCTCGCCAATCAACCGCCAACACTCGTCGCCACCGCCGAGTTCGACCCCCTACGAGATGAAGGCAGGGCGTACGCAGACGCTCTCCGCGAGGCCGGTGTGCACGTCGACTATCAGTGCTACGAAGCAATGATCCACGGCTTCGCAGACATGGGACACCTCAGTCGAGGAGCTCGGGCAGCCAGTGATGACCTCATCCACCGAATCCGCGACCTCCTCCGACGAGTCCTGTGAGGCCATAGCGGGCCTGCCAGAGCAGCGGATGCGAACCTGCCGCGCAACCGACTGTGCGTATTGCCTGTCCACTCCCGAGCAGAACCGAACCGGCACGGGGCCCGGTTGCCGATCCTCACCCGGTGCACCGCGCCGCACGAGGCGGGTGCTCTCAACGCGTGGCTGGTTCCTCTCGTCTCTCGCGCCTGCGGTCTGACACTGCTCTGTTCTACGTGCCCTCACGGCTGCGTTCCCCGGCCGCAGGCAGCCGACCGTGCTTACCAGCGTGTAGCTCAGCCGTCACCGCACCCAAGTCCGGAAAGTCGACCGCTCTTGTAGATCTTGACATTGACGGCCAGTTGTCAATGTTCGCTGCATCTCGACATCGAACAGGTGTCGAGATGCAGCGAAGATTGACGAACCTTCCGCGGGGAAGCTTGACCAAAAAGGCTGGGCGCGCCGAGTCCGTCAAAGTTCGCCGGCGTAGACAGCGACGGCGGCGACACTAGATCGACTACCGATGTGACCGCTTGGCGTGAAGCTTCACCACCTCATCGATGAGCCGAGTCGCGGTGAGAGCAAGCATCACGATCCGGCTGAGGTCGTTGGTGAACTTCACCGCCAACACGTCGGGGTCTGCAGTCGGAAAGGTCTCCCTCAGGCCCCAGGACAACGCCGCCCACTGCCTTCCATGCGCGAAGCCTGAGCACATGCGCCAAACGAGCAAGACCTTGAGGTCATCGCGAGTGTTCTGGTCGGCATAATCCACCATTGTTGTGCTGTTGAGCCTCTTCTTCAGCACACCGGCATCCACTTCGGTGTGGCGACCTGCCACCTCTAGGAGACGAGCTGTCCGAACTGCCTTCTTCTCGTCCGCGTTGGGGTTGATGCCCGAGAGAGCGACGTGTTCATCGTGGGAGTCCTGGGCATGCCATTGCAGCGCGCGAACAACCCTCGCCCCGCGTTCCTTCGGGTGGAGCATCCAGAACCCGGCGGCTGCACTCTCCAGGGAGCCGCGGACCAGCGATGCGGGAGCCGCCAGGTGCATCGCTCCAGCGTCAGCTACCAGAACCTTGCATGCGTGAAGGTGATCCACTGCAGCGACGAGGCATTGCTTGACGGCGTGTGAGACTTGAAACGGGTCGGCCCATTCGTCGTCGGTTCCCAACCACGACTTGGGATGCACCCGGAAGTCGTTCAGGTCGTCCATCCGCGCCATCAGCTTCTCGATATCGGGGCATAGGTTGCGATCCCAAATCAGCTTGAACTGCGCGTCGGTCGGTCCAGGGTCGGGAGTCACGGCGTTTGGGCTCGATCGCGCGGCCCAGGAGCGCCGTCATGCGGCTCGGCCGGCACGTTGTCCGACGCCGCCACGAATGCTGCCAACAGCTCCTGGTTGAGCCGCCCGCGCACGCCGACCTCCCAGCCGTTCTGTCGTCCCCATTCGCGAACGTCGGCAGGGGTGACGTCTTCGGGCAAGTCGACGGGGGCCGAGGTGGCTGCCTTGGGCGGTGCCGCCTTCTGCGGCTTCGGCGGTGCCTTCACTTCGCGCGGCCGCGCGGGTTGGAGGTGGTCGAGCAAGAGGCGGAAGTCGTCCGGGTGCACGACACGTGCGCCGAGCTCCCGCGCTCGACCAGCCTTGCCGCCGTCCATGGTGCCATCGCTGACCAGGAGGGCGACCTTCGGTGACATCGAGCCGATGACCAGGACACCGAGCGATTCTGCTCGCTGCTCCATGCCGGGTCGGTCGAACGCGGCGCATCCGGTGAACACGACCTTGTCACCGACGCGCAGCGGCTCACCGAGCGACCAGTCGTCGGGAAGCGGAGCGAGGCCTGCGCTCATGCGCTGCTCGCGGGCGGCTTCAGCCTTGTCGAGGACGGTCGGCACGACCTTCGGGTTGATGTTGAGGAGGTCCGCAACTCGCAGGAGCTCGGCCTTCTCGGCACGAGACACCTTGCCGTCGTCGAGTGCCTCGATGGCGAGGGCCTGGACGAAGCCTTCGTTCGCGGCGGTGACGTCCTCTGCCGTGAGGCCCATCGTCAGTGCGAACGCCACTAGACCAGCCGCTTCTTCGTCTGAGATCTCGCCGTCCTCGAGTGCCTCTGCCAGCGTTTCGAGGTAGGCGATGCCGCTCTCTGGCGCGCCCATCGCGACGGCGTCGAGCAGGGAGAAGTGGTCGACCATCGAGACGAGGGCCTCGGGCGCGGTGGAGGCCGGCGCCGTCGACGGCGTGTAGGCCGGGTTGTCGGTGCGCGGCATGGCGACGTCACGAAGGACGGCGCCGTTGGGCTCCGCTGGCCAGCGGACTCGTATCGCCTGCTCCGGGAGAGCCAAGTGCTCGGCCAGCGGAGTTGCACCGATGTGCGGGTGCATGAACGCGGCAAGGAGAACAGCGGTCGCCCGCGCGTCACCCAGCGCGGAGTGAGCACCTGTCAAAGGCGTCCCGACGGCCCAGCAGCAGTCGGCGAGACGGCGGCGGTCAAGGTTGGGCAGGTGGTAATCGGATGCGCGGAGCGTGCACAGCGATGGCGCGGCCGGCATGTCCCAGCCCGCGCGTCGGAACTCTTCGCGGACGAACGCGAGATCGAACTCGGCGTTGTGTGCAACGAGGGCTGCCCCGGCGAGTTGCTGAGTGAGTGCCGCGATGACGTCACGGAAGACCGGCGCTCCTGCGACGTCCGCAGCGCTGATGCCGTGGATGTGGGTGGCTCCGACCGGGCCCTCGGGATTGATTCGGGTTGACCACTCGCCGAGGACCCTGCCCCACGGGTCGGTCGTGACGACCGCGATCTCGACGATGCGATCCAACTGTGGCGACAGGCCGGTGGTCTCGATATCGATGACCGCGAAACGCGGCTGATCGAGCCGCACCGGCAGCTGCGGCTGCTCGGGCGGCGTCTCATGCTTGCGGAACCGGTCCATGAATCCCATGGTCAGCACTGTCCCAGCACTGGCCGACACATTCGACGGGTTCTGCATTTCGGCGAAGCGGGCCGCCCCACCGGCCGCGTTAGCGCTTCGCCGCAACGATCGCGTCTCGCAGACCCGCATCAATGCGGGACCCGCGCCGTCGCCAGCCGAGCTCGTCCATCGCGTCGCGGATGAGGTCTTCCTCAGTTCGCAACAGGCCGTCGCTTTGAATCCAACGGACGACCGCGACGAGTTCGGATCGGCTGTAGGTCGTGATCGGCTGGCCGTACCAGATCTTCGGCGTCGGCAAGGTCCTGGTCGGCTGCCCTGTCGCCGGCTCAACCGTGGTTGGTGATGCGATCGGGTGAGCGCGTTGGCCCGTGGCCCCGCCTTTGTCGGCAGCCTCGACCGCAGCATTGAACGCCTGGAGCACGCGCTCGACCTCGGCTTGCGGGTTGCGGAACCAGTCGGTGGACCAGATGCGGTGGAAGCGCCAGCCGAGTCGTTCGAGGTGTTCCTGGCGGAGGCGGTCGCGATCTCGGGCGGTGGCCGAGGAGTGGTAGCTCGCGCCGTCAGCCTCGATCGCGAGGACGTACTGGCCGCGCTTCTCGGGGTGGGAGGCGACGAAGTCCATGCGATAGCCGGAGACTCCGAACTGAGGTGTGAGGTTGAGGCCGGCGTGGGTCAGTCGGTCGCGGATGTCCTGTTCGAAGGCGTTGAGGCGCGGCGGCGGGGTTGCGATCGATCCGAGGTCGGTGCCACCCGATTCCATGAAGGACACATACGCGCCGAGCAGCTCGGCGCCGCGTGCGTTGAGCTTGCTCGGATCGAGGTCGGCGGAGGCGAACGACGAGACCAGCGTCATGCGTCGCTTCGCTCGGGAGACTGCGACGTTGAGGCGACGCTCGCCGCCTTGGGTGTTGATGGGGCCGAATCGGTAGAGCATGCGGCCATCCGCGCTCTTCCCGTAGCCGACCGACATGATGATCGCGTCGCGTTCATCGCCCTGCACGCGTTCGAGGTTCTTGACGAAAAACCGCTCCTCTTGGGCTTCGGAGAAGTATGACTCGAGGTCGCTGCGATCCCGCAGGCGCTCACGGACCGCCGCGTCGATGCGGTCCGCGTGCTTGATGCCCATCGCGATAACGCCAAGGGACTCTTCGGGACGGTTCTCGGCATGGTCGAGGACGAGGTCGACGACCTTCTCCACCTCGGCGCTAGTGGAACCGGCGACGCCGTTCCCGCCGGGGGCCCATGGCACGTGGACGTGCTTGAGGACTCCGTCCTGCTGCGCGCCTGGGAACGTGGTGAGTGAGGAGTCGTAGATGTGGACGTTGCTGAACGCGATGAGCTTCTCGTCGCGGCTGCGGTAGTGCCACTGCAGATTCCGTGTCGATATCAGCGGAGCAAGTGCGTCCAGGATCGATTCGAAGCCACTCGTGAGCGTGATGTTCTCGATGTCGTCTTCCTCGTCGCTGTCATCAACAGTGCTGCCGAAGAACGCGGTCGGCGGGAGTTGGCGCTCGTCGCCGGCGACGACCAGTTTGTGCCCTCGAGCGATGGACGGGATGGCATCCGCTGGGGGGATCTGACTGGCTTCGTCGAAGATCACGACGTCGAACATGCGTCGCATCGGGAGTACCTGGCTGACGACCAGTGGAGACATCGCCCAACAGGGCTTGGCAGCGAGGAGCACGTCGCCTGCCTGCTCGAGCAGTTCCCGCATCGGCATGTGCCGCCGCTTGAGATTGGCCTGCTTCCGGATCAGCAGTGTTTGTTCCGGATGGGCATCCAACGCCGCATAGAGCGCCTCTGCCGCCTTCCGCTGCACCCGTGCGCCCGCGGACTGAATGTGCTGCGTGTCTGCGGCTTGGAAGGTACTGACGGTCCGGTCGAGGGTCGTGCCCTGGAACGCTCCGTATTTGGCGTCGGTTAGCGCCACGTCTTCGAGGATTGAGTCGAGCCACGCTGCTTCCAGGAGCGGGCGTACGTCTTGTGGCTGGACCTCTCGCCTGCGGCATTCGTCGGCGAAGGCATCGAGTCCGAGGTCGTGGATCTTGCGGTGCAGCTCGCGCAGTCGAGGAAGCTTGGACAGCTGCGTGTGGTCCCGGACCAGAGCGTCCAGTCGCTGTGGGAGCTCGGTGGTGGGGTCGAGTGAGCCGAGTTCGCTAGACGCGACGAATGCCCCGAGCCCGCGCAGCTCGGTCGTCATCTGCTCGAGTTGAGCATGCGTCCCAGCAAGGTCGGCGGGCAACCGTGGTTCTCCACCGTCGACGGATGCGGCTCGCCAGGCGGCGCTGAGTTCGGTCGCATGGACAAGTTTGGTGTGGAGCTCGCTCTTGCTCGGCTTGCCTGCCACGACGAGTGTCTTCGCGGCCTTGACGGCGCGTCTACGCTCGCCCCAGGCCATGCTCACGCCGCGCTCCTTTCGCCAGCGAGCGGTGGCTGTCGCTGCGACAAGCGTCTCCTGTCCCTCCCTGAACGCTGCCTCCGACAGTTGCTGGCAAAGAGCCGCGACTTGGTTCGCGAGGGAAAGGAGACCGCCCCACTGATCGACAGACGTCGGCCGGCGCAGCCCGAGAGTCTCGACGAGCAAGTTCAGTTTCGCGCCAGCATCGGGCACAGTGCGATCGCGGAGTTGGCGCACGATCTCGATGGCCTGGCGCGCCTGGTCGGCCGTGTCGACTTGCGCGCCTGACCATGCACCGGCCTCGGCCGCCTTGAGTCCGTCGAGCTCGGCGTACTCGGTCAAGACTGCGATGGCGTCTTCGACCATCTCCTGGGTCGCGGCGGTAAGCCTCGGCCCGCGGAACCGGTAGGTCGGCTTGATGTCACCGAGTTGGAGCCGGAGGGCTTGGAGATCGTAGACGCTGAATCCCCAAGGTTCCCGCGGTCGGTGCATCATCTGTGAGTGGTTAGTCAGCCGATCACGGCTGGCGACCAACTCCCGATGAAGAGCCCCGACATCTGGGACGCCCGTGCGAGACGCGCGCTCGAGAGTCTCGGAGAGTTGCTGTGCAACGCGGCGCCGGTTCGACAGGCCGTCGTGGAGGTCCATGACCCAGGTGTCCAGTTCGGCGCCGCCGAGACGGCCCAGTACGGCGTCGATGGCGGCGCGCTTCTCCGCGACGAACAGGACACGCTTGCCTCGCGCCATCAGGCCGGCGATGAGGTTGGTGATCGTCTGGCTCTTGCCCGTGCCGGGCGGGCCTTTGACAACGACGTGGCTGCCGCCGAAGGCCGCGTTGATCGCGTAGTTCTGCGAGGAGTCGGCATCCAGGACGAGGAACTCGTCGACCGGCGGTGTGTGGTCTGGTCGTGACGGTTCGAGCGCGTCCGTGTGGCCCACGTTGCCACGAAGTGTCGCTTGCGCCTGGGCATCGCCAGCCAAGGCAGCGATCACGTCGGACTCGAGAAGCAGCTCGATGTCCGCCTTGAGGTCGTTGACCATCGGCAGCTTCTGGTACGCGAAGCTGCCAACAGTCAAGGTCCTCTCGGTCGCGAAGCCCGGGACCTGGGCGCAAGCCGACTCGAGAGCCCCGATGGATTCGGCGATGCCGGGCCAGCTCTTCTCGTCCGGGTCCTCCGGCAGGCCACTGAAGTCGACTGATGACCCGAAGCGTTCGTTGAGGTAGTGGAGCAGGACCGGGTTGTACTCGGCCTCCTCTGCCAGCGTCAGATCGAAGTCGCTTTCGGACGCGCTGCGCGGCTTGATCCAGATCTCGCGCAGCAGGATCGGGGCAGCCGGCGCTCGTTCTGTCGCGGCCGTTCCTTCCTCGGTCCACGTCGCCATTCCGATGGCGAGGTAGCCGGTCTGGATGCCGCGCTCCTCCTCGAGTGTGAGGATCTTCTTGCGGATCGTTCGGATTCGCTTGAGCGCATCGGCGGAAACTGTCGGTGTCGGGAACAGCGCCGACAGCTTGATCTGGCTCCCTGCGAGGAACGCCGTCAATGCCGCCGTATCCGCGTGATCGAACGACAGGGTTCCGGCCTGCAAAGGCCGGTAGTAGAGCAGCGGGTTGCGCTTGCCTGTGTCGACCAGATCCTTCGCCCATCGCTCGACGGCCGCGGCCACCAACTCCTTGCGCGACTGTCGTTGCGTCGTCTCCACCGTCACTCCTCATCGACCCTTCTGCTGCGGGCATCAGGCTATGCGTCGGGTCCGACCGATTGGGCACGAATTTGGGAACTCGCCCGACGTCGACTTGTCTGAGAATGCAGAGCGTGCGCGAGGACGCAGTCATCGAGATCTGGCAGCGAACGACTGGTCACGTTCTGGTCGACGGCCGCCTCGAGGAATTTCGCGCTCGAGGCGAGTTCCACTCGCTGGCCATGTTCTCGACCAGAGTCCTGGAACTGGCTGCTCGCTCCGTGGCAGAAAGCAACCTCGCCATGGCCTACTCCTGGTCGACTGGCTGAAACGGTGCCGGGAGCTGCGAACAGGTTTCGAAGATGCCGGGAGATCGGGGCCCACTGGTTACGGGCCGTCAGACGAAGGCGGCCAATGGGGCTGGCACCCCACCTCAAGGCCAGGACAGTGGTAAGTCGTTGGCGCGTCCGCGGTCGGTCATTGGCGTGCCACGCCGACCTTCGGCCGCGTACGGCGGCGGGGCGCTTGGCGCTCGCACCGCGATCTGGGGCAGGCGGGGCGCGGGTTGGGTGCGTCTCCGTCTGCCTTTCCGTCGGCGATCCATTGGAGCGTTTTCGCATTGCTGCATCAAACGGCTGGCCATGCCGATGAGCTGCTCCGGAGGTAGCTCGGCGGAGGTCCTGCGGCGCTCGAGCTCCCGGCGGCGTGTGTGTTGCTACGTCGACTGGAATCTGCCCCTTGAAGACAGGATCGACTGACTGGAGCCCGCCCTGGATGCGGGTAGGACTAGACCTTAGAAGAGTGAAAGTTGGTCGGCCTTGAATGCCCGCGCTGGGGGAACCGGCTGCTCGAAGGCCGACTCGATCTGACCTTCGATTTGGTCCGCAGACTCAAGTGCTCGAGCGCCAAGGTCGACGAGCGCACGGTTGCCCTGAGCGGATCCTTGGCCCGTCCATGACACGACGGTGGTGAACTTGCCTCGGATGGCTTCGGTTGCACCGCCCCAGGTCCCCCCGCTGCCCTCCTCGCTCCGTACGACGACAACGCATCGCGAGAGCGCGTAGATGATCTTATTGCGCCCCATCGCGTTCCCGGCGGAGAACGGTGCCTTGGGCGTGTAGGGGGTCACCAGGCAGATCTGTCCACTCGCGATGCCTTGTCGCGTACTCGGCTTGGCCACTGTCCGTTCGAGTGAGTCCGCGAGTACACCGATGACGTGGCCGCCGAACTCGAAGGCGGCGTTCATCGCGTGTTGGTCGACGCCGCGGGCTGCGCCAGAGACGATCGGCAGCCGCTGATGGACCGCCGCTCGTGCGACTTCGCGTGCTACGTCGGCTGATTCGGGTCCGATGTCGCGCGAACCGACCACCCCCACGCCGTCGGTCTGCCAGAGATTGGCGTCGCCGACGCCATGGAGCAGCGGCGGAGCGGCGTCGCCCAGTCGCCGACGAAGCATCTCGGGGTATCGGTCAGCCATGCCGGTCGTCGTCCAGACGCCGGTGTGTTCAAGTTGCTCCATCGCGAGCGCGAGTGCGGCGCCACGGTCGAGGAGGCGGGCAACTCGTTCCGCGTCCTCGCCGGCAATGGAGAGCTCGACCGCGATCTCGGCGGCTGATCGACCCATCAACCAGGGCAGATCGACCGCTCGGGTGAGCGGCCAGTACTGCCGCGCCGTCAAGGGCGCGACCTGGCTGGGCACGATGCGACTCGTCAGCGCGAGCGTGACTAGGTCTGCCTGATCCAGCACTGCTATCCCTTGGTCTTTGCGATTGCGAATGGGTACACCGGGCCAACTCCTGCTTCAGCAAGGAGAGCCCCGATCACTGTCATTGTCCACCTTGAGTCCGAAACGTCGTCGACCAAGAGGACCGGACCGGTCGGTGTCGGACCGACGACCCGGTAGGAGCCGTGGACGTTCATGAACTGCTGGACGCTGTTCTCCATCAGCTTCTGGGGCTGCGTGGGCGCCACCTTTTCAACGCAGCCGGAGATCGAGATCTTGAGCGTGGCCGCAAGACGGCGGGCGAAATCCGGGACCAGAGATCGCGCCGGGTCCGAGTTGGGAACGAAGACGACGGTCAACTGCGGTTCGTTCTCGAGCCAGTCCTCGACGAGTGCGGCCGCGGCCTCCACCATGGAATCGTCGACGTGCCTGCCGGCGTGTTTCGCCTGCAGGAGGTCTCGTCCCCAGCCTGGATCAGACAAGTACGCGAGGGCGCGACCGGGCTGGAGCCGCTGGTCGAGTGCGACTCCTCCGGTTCGACCGCCGCCGACCCATCGCCGCCGTGGGTCGATCTCAACCGGCCTGCGGCGGATGAACTCGACGGCCTCGACGATCCGTTCCTTCGGGAGTGCGCCGTCTGCGACGCTCCCGTTGCAGTTGTCGCAGCGGCCGCATTGGGGCGGTGAAGGATCGTCGAGGGTGCTCCGGATGTAGGCCATGCGGCAGTCCGGCGAATCTGCGTAGTCCTTCATCGTCTGCTGTTCGCGCACGCGGGCGTCCCGTACGCGGTCCACGCGTTCCTCGTCGAATTCCCAGAGGCGCAGCGTTCGCCGGTACGAGGTTCCGCTTCGTTCAACTGCTCCTTCGATCTCGAGAATCTTGAGCAGGCCTGTCAGGCGGGCTGTCTTGATGTTGACTGCCGATTCGATGTCGCGTTGCGGGGTCCAATCAGCACGACTGGCGAGGAACTCGGTGACCGCTTCGGCATGCCATTGGACCGGCAGGCTGTTGGCCAGGAAGTACTCCCAGATGTCCGAGTCCTCTGCCCCGACCAAGAGGACGGCTGTCGCGCGATCGATCGCGCGCCCGGCACGTCCAACCTGCTGGTAGTAGGCAACCGGCGAGTCCGGCGACTGGAAATGGACCACGAACGCAAGGTCCGGCTTGTCGTACCCCATCCCCAGAGCGGAGGTGGCGACAACGACCTTCACGTCATTGCTCTTGAGGCGCCGTTCGATATCGAGCCTCACCTCGGCATCCGTGTCGCCGGAGTAGGCGACTGCGCTGATGCCGCGGGCGTTGAGCCAGTCGGCTACTCGCCTGGTGTCGGCTACGGTCAGGCAATAGATGATCCCGGATCCACTTGTGGTCGGCAGCCACTCGGCGAGCCATGCGAGGCGCTCGGGCTGGGTATCCAGCCTGCGCACGTGCAGCGACAGGCTTTCGCGGTCCAAAGATCCGCGGATGACCTCGAGCCCGGTGCCGAGTTGGCCCACGATGTCGGTGACTACGCGGTCGTTCGCGGTGGCCGTGGTGCATAGGACTGGAACAGTCGAGGGCATCAAGTCGAGAACACGGACGATGCGACGGTAATCCGGTCGGAAGTCGTGTCCCCAGTCGCTGATGCAGTGCGCTTCGTCGATCACGAGAAGGCCGGCGGCGCTTGCCAGGGGAGTCAGGAGACGGTCGCGAAACTCGGTGTTGTTGAGACGCTCGGGTGAGATCAGGAGCAAGTCGATGGAGCCGCTGAGGAGACCGGCCTCGACACGGTCCCAATCGTCTCGGTTGCTGCTATTGATCGTCTCCGCGACCAGCCCGATGCGTTTCGCTGCCTCGATCTGGTCACGCATCAGGGCGAGAAGCGGCGAGATGATGATCGACGGTCCAGCTCCCTCGTCGCGAAGGAGTCGGGTGGAAACGAAGTAGACCGCGCTCTTCCCCCAGCCGGTCCGCTGAACGACCAGCAGCCGCCCGCGCCTCGCGACGATCGTTTCAATGGCTTCCAGCTGCTGCGGTCGAAAGGCGGCGTCGCCTCCCAGCGCCTGTCGCAGCACCTGCTGGGCACGGTGCGCGAAGCCACCGGCGCTCATGTCTCGTGCCTTTCGCTCGAAGGTGATTTGACTTGAGGCCGACTCAGGCGGCCGATCGGACGGTACTGGCAGTCGCCGACACATTCCTGAGGTTCTGGAAAAGGCGCCTGACTCGTGCCGCGCGCCTCAGTTCACTCAAGCGCCTTCTCGTACTCGTCCAGATCTATCGCGAGGGCTGTGCCCATTCGCTGGAGGCGTCGGAACAGGCGGAGGGCGAACCAGATCAATTGGGTGCCGTCGGCGCTGTAGGCGAGTTCGATCGCCGGCGCGGTCGACTCGAAGGCCTTCGTATCCAGGGCGAGCCCGAGGTCGAGTCGCCGGTCGGGCTCGGCGCTCGTGATCGCGCGGGTGGCTGCACGTCCTTCCATGTCGGTCCAGTCAGACCGGGCGGCGAGCAAACCACCGATGATCGACTTGTCGGCTGGGTCCTGGGGTGGATAGACGCCCCCCGCGTGCCGGATCTCTGCGGAAGTCCGGTGGAGAGCGCGGACGCTGGCGACCTTGCTTCCCGCGTACTCGACATACTCCTTATCGACGACGGGCTTGACCTCGAAGGCGGCGTAGATGCTCTCAGCCGGTACGACCAGGTCGCCCCCGGAGGTCTCGAAGAAGAGCGGGGCGTACTGACGGTCGTAGATCGCGATGTCGATCTGGTCGCTTCGCTGGCCTCGCGAGTCGACGGCGAAGATCGGCCCAACGCCGTAACGCCCTGGCAAGAAGCCACTGAGCATGGCCCGCCAGTCAACCTCCGAGGCATCCCCCTTGGCGGAGGGGTGATCGATGAATCCGGCGGTGACGTTGAGCGCGGCGAGAAGCTGGTCCTGACGCCGGAGGTATGCGTCCCGGAGGTCGAACTTCGTCAGGTCGTCTGGCCGCTGTGCCGTGCTCATGACGCTGCCACATCGCTGAAGGGCGGGGTGGGGCCGAGATCTTCTGCGACGGTGATCAGGAGATCGGCGGTGATCGGCTCATCCGGATACGCGGCGAGAACTGCTGTCGGAACAAGCCGCTGCGTCAGGTCTGAGTACGTAAAACCCGGCAGACCGTCACCACGCTCGCCAGTCGCGAGGACCAGCTTCTCGATTGTCTCGTCGGCGAGCTCGAAGCCCTCGAAGGCACCGGAGAGCACCTGCCTGCGCTGGTCGGCGTTCGGTCGCCCGAACGTGAAGGTGGCCGCGGCACGACGCTTCACTGCAGGGTCGAGCGCTGCGAGGCGGTTGGTACACATCACGACGAGCAGCGGGATCCCTGAGCCAGCAAACTGGTCGATGCCGGCGAGGAAGGCATCGACACCGGCGCGGTCCTCGTGGTGCATCTGGCTAGCCTCTCGCGACTGGACCAGAGCGTCTGCCTCGTCGATCACGAGAATGGTGACGGCTTGGAGCTTGCCTGCTGCGGTCCGGCCGATGCGCGCCTCGGCGCCGACCTTCTGGAAGGCCTCATCGATGAGGGCCGTCATTTCGCCGACGTGGCCTGTGCCGCGGGCGGAGAGCTTGAGGCGGTAGAGGTTTACGTCGACGTCCAAGAAGGTGGCGAGGTCGCAACCGAAGCTCTCGGCGAGCGCCGACTTGCCCGACCCCACGTCACCGGCGAAGAGCAACAGCGGCGCACGGTCGCGCAGGAGTGTGAAGGCCGCATTGTCGGAGGAGACGCCGCGGTGATTGGCAGCGGCCCATCGCGTCAGAACGGCTGGATCTGCGAGGACCGCGGCCTCCTTTCGGAGGCGGGTCTTGATGTCGTCGAGGCCGACGAGCCGCTTGTATCGGTCTACGCGGACAGGCTCGGGCAGGCTAATGACGGGGTGGAAGAGTTCCGTGGTGCTGGTCACGAACGTGACCTCCTTGGCATGTTGGCCGGCATGGAGCGGCCGCCGCGTTCAGCGGCGGCCGCTCTGTGCCACGGGTCAGAATGCGGTGTAGACGTTGCGGCCGAGGCCGGCGCCGTTGCGGGAGTACTGAGAGGATCCGCCAGTGCTGCCGGCGAATGCCGTCGGTTCGGCGCCAGCGGTGCGCTGGATGGGAAGAGTCGCGTTGAACTCAGCACGCTGAGCATCGCTCAGGTTCCAGTACGCATCGTTCCGAACTAGATAGCTGTGGAACGAGTGCCCCGCAACGTCGTAGGCGCTGGGCAACCCACCTGGTGTCTCGTCGCGCAACTGCCCCCCGGCGACTGCCGTGTATCGCAGCCGAAGCACCCAACGATCACCGTCCTTGAAGCCGAAGTCGACGGTGTCCAGGTAGCCGTGCCGTAGGTATTGCGCGGTCTCTTCCACGTAGTCGTCGACGTCGGCACGAAGCGGGTGGCCGTAGCGGGCGTGCAGGTTGAGAAGGTCGGCTCCTAGCTTGCTCGCGACGTACTTCGCGTCGGTGTAGGTGAAGGTCGAGGAGCGGGTCAGAGAAGTCGTCATCTCACGCTCCCGGGAAGCTCGGGCCGAGGAGCGTCCGCCAGGCGTCGACCGCGGCGGTCTTCGTGGGGGCCATGCCCGCCCAGGTGATCTGGTCCAGAGCCTTGGCACATCGGTCGACGATGCGCTGACGGTCGCTGTCGGTGTACGAGCCGGCGACGTTGTTGTCGGGGTTGACCGGGTCCCAGACCCGCACAGGGTCATTGGAGGCCCCGACGGCCGAGGCCGCGTAGTAGTCGGTGAACTGAATCGGCTGTTTAAGGCCGGTGTGCACGATGTAGGCGAGGAACTGCTCGAAGGCTTGCGGGTAGTCCTTGACCGCCAGGGGCTGGCCGTTCCAGCCATGGTCGTAGAGGTGCGCGACGATGAGCTCGGCGAGGAAGCTCTTGAATCGCAACTCGGGCCCAGTAGCAGCGGCTTCCATCTTGGCGCGAGCGATGAACGCCTTCACCAGACGGATGAACTCCTTGTACTCGGCGCCGGCGACCGTCTTGCGCTTGTTGAGGAACGCGAGGTGCAGCGTGACCGAAGTCAGGACGCGCTCGCCGTTGCGGGTCACGAGGTATCCGCGGTCGTCTGGCTCGTCCTCGTAGAGGACGGGCGCGACGTCGATCTTCAGGCCACTGCCGTGCATCGTTATGGCGACAGCGTGCTGCGAGATCTCGAAGTCGGAGGCATCCTTCGTAGCGCCGTACACCTCGATGCACCGTTCGCGAAGCCAGGCGAGGAGATCGGCCTCGTTGGCCATCACCCCGCCAACGGCCGAGGCCCGAACATAGGCGGCAATGTCGGTGTCGGAACTGGACCTGATCGCGGTGTGCTTGGCGACGCTGCCTGAAGCCCGCATCTTGACGAGGTCGTAGTCGGGGTGGTCTGCGATGTAGGACTGGAGGCGGGTGCGCAGGTGAGTTACCTGATCACGCCGCGCCTTCGCCTTGTCTGCCGGGACGTTGACCTTCTCGGCCGCGTAGGCCGCGAGGTCAGAGTGCTGGACGTGGTCGTGCATGGGACTCCTTGGTCGTCTTGAGCGTTGCGCTCGAAGACACGCCATGAGTCGAGCCGTGAACTTGATCTCGTATGACGGAAAAGACACCGAAACGCGTGTGTTTCCGTCATGGGAGTCCTACACTGGCCGCGACCAAGCAGTACCACGTAGGCCCTGAGATCAGACTTCACGTCGCCTCAGGGCCTTCGTCTTGTCTGCGCTCTTGGTGTTCTGTTGTTCCCGCCCCGAGTCGGCGCCTCGCCGGGTGGTCGGCCCTTACAGGCTACCGGCCGTCCCCGACAAATCAGCACTCTACCGTGGCGACTGCCAATCATAGTTACATCGATGTAGTTATCCACAGGTTAGCACTGGCGGACGCCGCCGGCACCACATCTAGGGCGTCGAGGACCAGTCGCTTCCAGATCTAGTGGTCAGGTGCCATCATTGGCGAGATCACACAGGACACTTTCGTCCCGCAGCAACCACCTGCCCCAGCATCCTCAAGAATTTCCACAGGGGCAACTCGACATCGAACAGGTCGCCGTCAGTGCGCCATGTCGACGAACCGGCTGTAGTGACCCTGGAAGGCGACGACGATGTCGCGGGTCGCGCCGTTGCGGTGCTTGGCGACGATCAGGTCGGCCTCGCCGGGGCGGGTCGACTCCTTCTCGTAGACGTCGTCACGGTGGAGCAGGATCACCATGTCGGCGTCCTGTTCTATGGAGTTGTGCAGGGCGATGCCCTCAGCAACGAAGTTGTGGACGCCGAGCACGGTGGCGTCGTAGACGGGCTGCTCGCCGATCGCCTCGATGGACTTGATGCTGTCCCAGTAGACGTCGTTCGTGGCGAGCACCTCAAGGTCGGCGTGGTCGAGGACGGCAGCAACCTTGCCGAGGCGCTGGCGGCTCGGGGCGTGCTTCCACATGGTCGAGCCACAGAACTGCGTGCCCATAGCGGCGGCGAACTCACGGTGCGACATACCCTGGTGGCTGAGGATCGATCGGACATCGTCCCAGACCTCGACAGGCACAGTGTCGGCGTTGGTGTTGGGAGTGACGTCGCGGATGAGCTCACCGATCCGTGCCGCGGTCACGCCGCGGGCGCCGTGCACGCCGATCTCGTCGATGAACCTCAGCTGGTTCTCCACGCCGTAGACGTGGAGGTGGTAGCCGTCGCGGTAGCCGTCCTTCCGAGCGGTCTTGATCCGGGTGAAGATGTTGTAGCGGCCGAGCAGCCGGGCCAGATCATCGACCAGGCGCCGACTCGTCGAGGCGTAGTAGATCCGCCCGAGCGCGCGCTTCTCGTCCCAGTGAACGCACCCGTCGGTGGCCCAGATGTGACGCAGGAAGAGCCCGACCTGGTCCTTGGGCAGCGAGAAGACCCAGTCGGGGACGAACTTCTCGTGGCTGCGCAGCCCGAACAGGCCGTCGGCATCGAGCCACTCGGCGATGGGGTTGCGGCGACCACGCGCGAGCCGGAAGGGAGCGGGCAGGCGCAGGGTCGTCACCCGCGCCGCGGCGTACTCGTCGCGGACCGCCGTGATGCCGAAGCGCCGCCCCGCGGCCTCAGCGACCACGTCAAGGTTGGCCTCGTCCTGGCTGGCGTACCGGATCGGCTGACGCTTGACGAACGACCCATCGCCCAGCAGGTGCGCGAGCACGACGATCTCGTCCTCGTCACGAGGCGCGATCTCCAGCGGCGGCGGGACGTGCCGGATGGCGCCGACCCGGCTGCCGACCTCGAGCTCGGCCAGCGGCATCCAGCCGTCGTAGGTCAGGAAGGGGTGGTTGCCGGTCGCCTTCACGCGGCGGCCGGAGGCCAGCGTCACCTCGAACACCGGCTTGGTGCCGCTGGGGAACGCGTGGGTCAACGTGCGCGGAACCAGCTTGAGCCGGTCATCCAGCGCCCAGACGGGGATATCGCGAACGTCGTCCTGCATCAGCTCGCCGAGCGTGATCTCGGCGTTGGTGTCGGCACGCAGCAGGCGAGTGTCAGCAGTGAGGCAGCCCGACTCACGCAGGTCCGACATGGCCGGACGCTTGTCGGCACGCTGCTCGGGACCACGGTTGAGCTGGGACAGGGCGATGATCGGGATCTCGAGCTCCTTGGCGAGGAGCTTCATCTGCCGGGAGAACTCGGAGACCTCGAGCTGGCGGGACTCGACCTTCTTGCCCGACGACATCAGCTGGAGGTAGTCGATGACCATCAGCTTGAGATCGTGCTTCTGCTTGAGCCGACGCGCCTTGGCGCGGATCTCGGTCATCGTCATGTTGGGCGAGTCGTCGACGAACATCGGCGCGGCCGAGACCTTGGCGACGTGGCGGGCCAGGCGGTCCCACTCCTCGGTGCCCATCTTGCCGTTGCGGATGTGATTGAGCGGGATGCGCGCCTCGGCGGAGAGCAGGCGCATCACGATCTCGGCGCGCGTCATCTCCAGGCTGAAGAAGGCGCTGGTCAGGTTGTGCCCGACGGACGCGGCGCGGCAGAAGTCGAGCGCGAGGGTCGAGTTGTGCGTCGGGATCATGGACCGGCCGGCCAGGTAGAGATGGTCGGCGTTGTCCACCTGGACACAGCGCACCGGGACGGATGGCACCGGCTGCACTGCGTCGATCTTCACCGCAGAACCGTCGGGCATAGCGATGGCGTTGACCGCGTCGACGGTCGACGCGAGCTCGAGCGTGGTGCGGACCTGGGGCTCGCCGCCGACCGTCTCCGTCAGCCACTGGTGCTGGGCGTCGGCGACGATCGTCGAGCCGTCGGAGAACTCGACCTCGAAGCACGGCCGGTCGACCATCACCTCGGTGGCCGCCACGACACGGGTCGGACGCCCCTGCGCGTCGTACAGCTCGTCACCGACCCGGACCTCACCCATCGTGGTCCACCCGGTGGGGGTCGGCAGCGGGGTGTCGAGCGCCAGCGCCTTGCCCATGGCGGGACGCGCCGCGACGACGATCATCTGGCCGGAGTGCAGGCCGTTGGTCAGCTCGTCGAGGTCGGCGAACCCGGTGGGGACGCCGTAGATGCCGGCCTCGCGGTTCTCGATGGCCTCGATCTCGTCGAGGACGCCGTCCATGATGTCGCTGAGCGGGGCGTAGTCCTCCGACTTGTTGCGGTCGGTGACCTTGTAGATCTCCGACTGCGCCTCGTTGACGATGCCGTCGACCTCGCCCTCGCCGGCGTAGCTGATCTGGACGATCTTGGTGCCCGCGTTGACGAGGCGGCGCAGGATCGCCTTCTCATAGACGATCTCGGCGTAGAACCCGGCGTTGGCCGCGATCGGGACGTTGGCCGCGAGGGTGTGGAGGTAGGGCGCCCCGCCGATCTTCTGCAGCTGGCCGCGCCGCTGGAGCTCGCCGGCGACGGTCACCATGTCGGCCGGCTCGCCGCGACTGTAGAGGTCGAGGATCGCCTCGTGGATCTCCTCGTGGGCCGGCCGGTAGTAGTCGGGCCCGCGGAGCACCTCGACGACGTCGGCGATGGCGTCCTTGGAGATCATCATCGCGCCGAGCACCGACTGCTCGGCGGCCATGTCCTGCGGCGGCGTGCGGCCACCGCTGGGTGCCTCTCCCGGTGCGTACGCCGCCGGGCCGTCACCCCAGTTGCTGGGTGGCTCGGTGGTCCAGGCGGGGGGGTCGTCCGTGAGGCTCACGGTCCTCCCACCTCCTGATCTCGTCGCCGTCTCGTCGGTATCCGGTCCGGGTCCGCTCGCCCGGGTCGTGCGGTGGCCAGCGTCTCGACCGGGTCCGACACAATCACCCGAGCGGGTCGACCGCACGGGCCACCAGTGCGGCAACCTACGGGCAGGACGGGCTCGCCGAAAGCGCCTTATCCACAAGGGTTGGGGATAACTCGGGGTAGGGCGTGGACGACACGCGGAGATGGTGTGCACGGGGTGGGGAGGAACCTGTGGAGACGAAGCGGCCAGGGAGGCCTAAGTTGCGGCTGACCTGCGGAAACGTGGATCCACGCCTGTGGATGACAAAAAACAGCGGTGTGATCCTGTTCACCTTCCGGTCACCGGGGGGTCGGTCGGCGTCTCCCGTCGCAGTGGTTCCGCTACCACACACCCGACCCTCATTTCCACAGGGGGACCCGACTTATCCACCGGCCCGGGTACGGTCCTGGTGAGCTCTCCGCGCGCACTCGACCGGGAGATCGCCCGGCTCGCGTTCCCGGCCTTCCTGGCCCTGATCGCCGAGCCGCTGTTCCTGCTCGGCGACGCGGTCGTCGTCGGCCACCTCGGCACCCCGGAGCTGGCCGGCCTCGGGATCGCCGGCACCGTCGTGACCACGGTCGTCGGCCTGTGCATCTTCCTGGCCTACGGCACCACTGCCGGCGTCGCGCGCCAGATCGGCGCCGGTCACCGCGACGCCGCCCTCGCCCAGGGCCTCGACGGGCTGTGGCTGGCCGTCCTCATCGGCGTGCCCGCCACCCTGGTCACCGCGCTCGGCGCCGACCCGCTCGTGGCCCTGTTCGGGGCATCGCCCGACGTCGTCGAGCCCGCGACGACGTACCTGCGGGTCGCCGCCCTCGGCCTGGTCCCGCTCCTGCTGATCCTCGCGGGCACCGGCGTGCTGCGCGGCCTCCAGGACACCCGCACCCCGCTGGTGGTGGCCGTGGCAGGCAATGTCGCCAACCTCGTGCTCAACGTGGTCCTCGTGTACGGCGCCGGGCCGGTGCCGGAGCTCGGGATCGCCGGGTCGGCGCTCGGGTCGGTGCTCGCCCAGACGGCGATGGCCGTCGCCCTCGTCCTGACCGTGGTCCGGGCCGCCCGCCGGGAGGGCGCGAGCCTACGGCCCCACCTGCCCGGCGTGCGCGCGGCGGCTCGCGCCGGCGTCCCCCTGATCGTGCGGACCCTCACCCTGCGCGCCTCCCTGCTGGTGACGACGTACGCCGTCGTGCTGACCGCGACCTCCGACCGCACCCTCGACAGCACCGCGGTCCCGATCGCGACCCACCAGCTCGCGATGACGCTGTGGGGCTTCCTGGCCTTCGTGCTCGACGCGATAGCGATCGCCGCGCAGGCGATCACCGGGCGCTACCTGGGCGCGGGCGACGTGGCCGGCACCCGCGACGTCACCCGGCGGATGGTGGGCTGGGGGGTGGTCAGCGGGATCGTGACCGGGCTGCTGCTGGCGGCGGCGAGCCCCTGGCTCGGCGCGCTGTTCACACCCGACACCGGAGTCCGGGACGCCCTCGTGCCGGTGCTGCTGGTCGCCGCCCTCGCCCAGCCGGTCGCGGGGGTCGTGTTCGTCCTCGACGGCGTCCTGATCGGCGCCGGCGACGGCCGCTACCTGGCCTGGGCGGGCGTGGCCGTGCTGGCGGGCTACGCTCCGGTCGTGCTGCTGACGAGTGGACTGGGCGCGGGCCTGCCCTGGCTGTGGGCCGTGTTCTCCGCGGTGTTCATGGGCGGGCGGCTGGTCACCCTGGTGCACCGCGCCCGCGGCGACGCCTGGCTCGTCACCGGGACGACCGGTACGACGGGGGGCGGGTCGCGATGAGACCGCTGCACCTGTTCGCGTTCGGCCTGGTCCTGGTCGCGCTCGAGCTGCGCGTCGGCGACTGGGACCTGCTGCCCGGGCCGCTCGGCTGGCTGCTGACCCTGCTGGCCGTGCACCGGATCAGCCGGCGAACCGACCTGCAGCGCACCGGTCTGATCTGGGCGCTGGGCCTGGCCACCGTGGCCGCGGCCGCGCTGACCTGGCTGCCCGTCGGCGCGGACTGGGTCGAGGACGCCGAGGACGCCGTGCGGTGGGCTGTCGGCCTGCCCGCGATGCTCTACAGCGGTCTGGTCTGCATCGAGCTGTCGCGCCTCGCCCGCGCCGACAGCTACAGCACGCCCACCGGCCTGCTGCAATGGACCGGGATCGGCTTCTTCGTCAGCGGCGTGGCTCCGGTGCTGATCATCGGCGGCGGTCAGAGCTGGCTCGAGGTGCCCGCGCTGGCGGTCAACGCGCTGGCGCAGCTGTCGCTGTTCGTGCTCTGCCTCGTGTACGGCGCGAGGGCGTGGGCCGGCGTACCGGTCACCACGCCCCCCGACGTCGTCAGCCCTTGATCGCGGCGAGGATCTTCTCGGCGAGCCCGACCGACTGGTTGAGCGGGTCGCCCTCGTACTGGACGCCCTCCTCGTAGTCGAGGTCGATCTGCAGCAGCACCGCGTCGGTGCAGGCGCGCAGCTCGCCCTCGAACTCCGGCGGGCTGCTCACCTTCCACCAGCCGCCGGTCGCGCCGGCGATGTCTTGTGCGGGCTCGACGACCCCGGTCACGTCCAAGGGCTGCGGGCAGCCGAAGGAGCCCTTGACGAAGTCCTCGGGCCCGGTCAGCTTCACGGTCACCTCGGCCAGGTCGTCTGCCTCGAACGAGCAGTCGTCACTCGACCACTCCACGTCCTGCTCGGTGGTGGAGCCGCCGCCGACCTCCGGAGCGCCGAAGGGCATGCCGTACGCCTCGTCGAGGTCGGCGGCGCTCACCACGTCGCAGGCCGCGGGCAGGGTGCCGGCGGCGCTCGACGGCGCGGTGGGCGTCGAGCTCGGCGGCGGGGTCGGGGTGGGGGTGGGAGTCGCCTCGGTCGGGGTCGACTCCGCGGTCGAGGTGTCGTCCGCGTCCGGGTCGTCGTCGCCACAGGCCGCCAGGACCGGGGTCAGCAGCAGGAGGGCAGCGGGCCAGAGCCGTCGTACACGCATGGGAGTTGCTCCTGGTTAGCAGGGGAAGGAAGGAGTGCTCCAAAAGTAGCGGCGTGGCCGGCCCCGGAGGGACCGGCCACGCCGTCGTACGTCGATCAGGTCAGACCGGGATGACGTTGAGCGCCACCGCGGCGGACACGTCGTCGTGGAGCTTGACCGACACCGCGTGGTTGCCCAGCGACTTGATCGGGTTGCCGAGGACGATGGTCCGCTTGTCGATCGCCTCGCCGGCGGCGTCGCCGAGCGCGGCGGCGATGTCGGCGGGGGTGACCGCACCGAACAGGCGGCCGCCCTGGCCGGCCTTGACCTTGACGTCGACCGGCGAGCCCTCGAGCTTGGCCTTCAGCTCGGCGGCGTGGGCCTCGTCGCGGACGGCCCGGGCCGAGCGGGCGGACTTGATCGAGTCGGCCTGCGCCTGGGCGCCCCGGGTCCACCGGATCGCGAAGCCGCGGGGGATGAGGTAGTTGCGGCCGTAGCCGTCCTTGACCTCCACCACGTCGCCGGCAGCGCCGAGGTTCTCGACCTCCTGGGTCAGGATGATCTTCATGAGTTCAGCTCTCCTTCTCTGACGCTGCTCAGCGGCCGGCGGAGGTGTAGGGCAGCAGTGCGACCTCGCGGGCGTTCTTCACCGCGATCGCGACGTCCCGCTGGTGCTGGACGCAGTTGCCGGTCACCCGACGGGCGCGGATCTTGCCGCGGTCGGAGATGAACTTCTTCAGAAGGCCGGTGTCCTTGTAGTCGACACCGGTGGCCTTCTCCTTGCAGAACTGGCAAACCTTCTTCTTCGGCTTGCGGACGACTGCCTTCGCCATTGTGGTGCTCCTCCTCAGAGCCCGGCCGCGTCAGTCAACGTCGGCCGGAATGGTTGGGTTGTGATGCTTGATCAGAACGGGGGCTCGTCGCTCGATGCGACTCCCGGCGCGGCCCACGGGTCGTTGGCCGGGGCGCCGCCCCCGTAGTTGGAACCGCCACCCTGCTGCTGGCCACCACCGGCGGGGGCACCGCCAGCGGGGGCACCGCCAGCGGGGGCACCGCCCCACGGGTCCTGACCCGCGGGACGTCCACCGCCCTGGTTGCCGCCACCTTGGCCGCCACCCTGGCTGCCGTAGCCACCGCCACCGCCGGAGCGGCTCGCGCGGGTGACCTTGGCGGTCGCCCACGTCAGCGACGGGCCGATCTCGTCGACCTGCAGCTCGTTGACGGTGCGCTTCTGGCCCTCACGGTCCTCGTAGGACCGCGAGACGAGCCGTCCCTGCACGACGACCCGCATGCCCTTCTGGAGGGACTCGGCGACGTTCTCGGCGACCTGGCGCCAGACCGAGCAGCGCAGGAACAGGGTCTCCCCGTCCTTCCACTCGTTGGTCTGACGGTCGAAGGACCGCGGCGTGGACGCCACCGTGAAGTTGGCGACGGCCGCACCCGACGGGGTGAAGCGCAGCTCCGGGTCGTCGGTGAGGTTTCCGATGACGGTGATGACGGTGTCGCCAGCCATGGTGCTCTCCTGTGAGGGTGGGTTCGAGTGGCCCGCCCGGGTCAGTCCCGGGCAACGGCCCCCATGGTGTCCCGTGGCGCCGACAATCGGTAGTCGCGCTCCACAGGTTGGGGGCCGGGCTGCCTCAGACGGTGGGTCGCAGGACCTTGGTCCGCAGGACGGACTCGTTGAGGGTCAGCTGGCGGTCGAGCTCGTCGACGGTCGCCGGGGCGGCCGTCAGCTTGATGATCGCGTAGATGCCCTCGGCGTTCTTCTTGATCTCGTACGCCAGACGACGCTTGCCCCACACGTCGACGTTGTCGACCGTGCCGCCGTCGTTGCGGACGACGTTCAGGTACTTGTCGAGCGACGGCTGGACCGTCCGCTCGTCGAGGCTCGGGTCGAGGATGACCACGACTTCGTAGTTGCGCAAAGCGGTCTCCACCTCCTCTGGACTCAGGCGGCCGCGGACTTTCCGCGGCAGGAGGGCCTTGCTTGCCCGCTGGTTCGGCCCAGCGGACGGTACGGCGCCAGTGGCACCGGACAGGAGAGGTTAACAGCGCCCGCCCGACCGGGCCGAATCGCCACCGACCCGGCGCAGATGAAGTCGCAACACCCGCCGACCCGGCGCGGATGAAACTCGAGCAGAGTTCACTTTGCGCCGGGTCGGTGCGTTCTCGGGTTCAGTTTGCGCCGGGTCAGTGCGATCTGAGACTCAATCTGTGCCGGGTCGGTGAGGGCTGCGCACCCCGCGGCAGGGTGCTACCCGAACAGCACCGGGTTGCGGATCGACGAGTCGTCGATGACGAGCACTGCGATCGCGCCCGCCAGGCCCTCGGGTACGTCGAGGGACACCGCCGCGCACACGTCGTCGGAGCCGAGGTCCCACGCGCCGTCGAGGGAGCCGAGCAGCTCGCCGTCGGGGTTGTAGAGCTCGATCGTGAACGGCGTGCCGTCCGGCAGCCCCGTCACGGCGAAGTGCGCGTACAGGGTGGCCGGGAGGACGACGCCGCTGAGCACCTGGGGGTCGTCCATGGTGCTGGTCGTCGAGCAGTCGCTGTTGCCGTCGGAGCTCCAGCCGGCGGGGGAGGCGGTGGCCTGGCCCATCGGGTCGGTGGGCGGCTCCGGCACGTCGTCGAGGTACGGCGACACGTAGTCCGGGTCGCCGCCGTCCTTCGCGATGTCGATGATGTCGCCGGTCAGGTTGACCGGGCGGATCCGGGCCGAGCCGCCGGTGAAGGCACCGCCCTCGCCGCTGTCGCCGATCGTCGACTCGGTGACCACGGCGCTGTTGACGCCGACGAGCTCGCCGTCGTCGTTGATCGACGCGCCACCGGAGTTGCCGGAGCCGATCCGGATGTCGCTGTCGATCCAGGCCCGGTTGCCGGGCACGGCGGTCTCGGTGAGGAAGGTCGACACGACGCCCCGGGTGACGGTGAGCGCCCGGTCGAGGCCGTCGCCCGACGCGACGTGCGCGACGGCCGGGAACCCGAGCGCGGTGAGCTCGTCGCCGGTGCGCAGGTCGTCGCTGTCACCGAGCGGGACCGGGGTGGGCAGGTCGAGGTCCTTCTCGTCGATCTCCTTGCCGTCGGCGTCGGCGGCGATCCGGAGGACCGCGAGGTCGAGGACCCCGTCGGCGATGATCGCCTCCGCGGTGTACGACGGCGCTGCCGGCTTGTCGTCCTCGGCCGAGGTGAGCGCGACCAGCAGGCCCGCCGGGTCCTCGGCCGGCGGCAGCTGGCCGGGGGCGCTGGGCTTGCCGACGTGGGCGTTGGTGAGGATCAGGCCGTCCTCGCTGATGATCGTGCCGGAGCCGGTGTACAGCGGCTCTCCGCTGTCGTCGACGGCGATGATCAGCACGCTCGCGAGCTTGGCCCGGTCGAGCTCCTGGGTGCTCAGGCCGGCGGTCCCGGACGGACCGCCCCCGCCGCCGGAGTCGTCGTCGCCCAGCACGATCGCCGCGGTGACGCCGCCACCCGCGAGGACCAGCGCGGCCACGATGCCGCCGACCAGAGTGGCGGTGCGCCTGCGCTTCTTCTTCGCTATCGACTTCTGCGCGGCACCGGCGGCCACGATCGGGACGACCTCCACCTCGGCACCCGCCGTGGGATGGCCGAGCATCAGGGTGGTCGGGTCCTCGAGCCGGCGCTGGACGACCCGGTCCTCCTCGAGGAAGGTGCCGGCACTCGACCGGTCGACGTACCACCAGCCGTCGGGGCGGCCCTCGACCACGCCGTGCAGCCGGGAGACCGACGGGTCGTCGACGACGACCTCGTTGCCCGGGTCGCGGCCGATCCGGACGACCACCCCTGGCGGGAACCGGCGCGACGTGCCTCCGGCACGGACCAGCAGCCCGGGTCCGCCGCCGAAGCCGGGCGCGCCGCCCGGGCCCGGACCGACCGGGCCGACGGCACCCGGCAGCATCGTCTGCTCGAGCGCGGCAGGGGGCGGCACGGCGGGCGCGGGCGCGACCGGACGGGGGGCCACGGCCGGGGTCAGGGTCAGCTCCTCGCCGTTCACCCCGCCGCACCGGACCGTGGTCGGGCCGTTGAGCCGGACCTCGGTCACCCGGTTCCCCTGGAGGAAGGTCCCGCCGCTGGAGCCGACGTCGACGAGCACCCAGCCGGAGCCGTCCGAGCGGAGCTCGGCGTGCCGTCGGGACGCCGAGGGCGCGGTGAGGAGGATGTCGGATCCGGCGTCTCGACCGATGGTGACGACGCGTGGCTCCTCGAACGACCAGGTCCGGTCGCCCGCGGAGACGTGGAGAGTGCTCACGCGAGGAAGGTAATGCCCCGGCGCCCGATCCACGAGTGTCGCCGCCGGTCGATACGGTGGCGGACATGAGCGAGCTGCGCATCGGAGCCCACGTCGACCAGACCGACCCGGTCGCCGAGGCGGCGGCCCGCAACGCTCCGCTGGTCCAGTTCTTCCTCGGCAATCCCCAGTCCTACAAGGGTCCCGTCCTGTCGTACGACGGCGGCCCGGCCGCCCTGCGCGCCGCGGCGGAGACGGCCGGTGTCGACCTGTACGTGCACGCGCCGTACCTGATCAACGTCGCCACGACCAACAACCGCCAGCGGATCCCCAGCCGCAAGCTCCTGCAGCAGCACATGGACGCCGCCGCCGAGCTCGGCGCGAAGGGGCTGATCGTCCACGGCGGGCATGTGACCGACGAGGACGACCCGGCGAAGGGCTTCGACAACTGGCGCAAGGCGATCGAGGCCACCGACCTCAAGATCCCGCTGCTCATCGAGAACACCGCGGGCGGCACCAACGCGATGACCCGCTACCTCGACCGGATCAAGGGCACCTGGGACGCCATCGCCTCCGCCGAGGGCGCCGACATGGTGGGCTTCTGCCTGGACACCTGCCATGCCCATGCCGGCGGCAACGCGCTGGAGACGATCGTCGACGACGTGCGCGCCATCACCGGCCGGATCGACCTGGTCCACGCCAACGACAGCCGTGACTCCTTCGACTCCGGCGCCGACCGGCACGCCAACTTCGGCGCCGGCCAGATCGACCCCGACCTGCTCGCCCAGGTCGTCCGCGACGCCGGCGCGCCGGTCGTGTGCGAGACGCCGGGTGGCGCCGACGAGCACCTCGCCGACTTCGCCTGGCTGCGCGAGCGCCTCTGACTGGCGTCCCGGCATGCTTCAGGCCCGCCGCGCGCAACGCGTAGACTCCGCCTATGAACGAAGCCGTCAGCCGTCTTGACCGGATCACGGTCGACCCGTCGATCTGCCACGGTGCGCCGACGATCCGGGGGATGCGCCTGCGGGTGCAGGACATCCTCGAATTGCTGGCCTCCGGCATGACCTATGACGAGATCCTCACCGACTATGACGAGCTCGAACGAGACGACATCCTCGCTGTCCTCGAGTTCGCGGCGCTCGACTCCGCCGGCCGCCTCCGACGCATCGTCGCGTGACCGGTTTCCTTGTCGACCAGCAACTGCCCAGGGCGCTCGCGCACTACTTGACCGAGCGCGGTCACGACGCGCGGCATATCAAGGACTACCCCGGCGGCACCACGATGCCGGATCCGGAGGTCGCCCGATGGGCAGACACCGAGGACCGCTTCGTGGTGACCAAGGACGACGACTTCCGGATCTCACATCTGCTGCGAAAGCGTCCGGCGAGACTCCTCCACATCACGTGCGGCAAACATCTCGACCCGTGACCTGCTCGCCATGTTCGATCAGCACTGGTTCGAGCTCGCGGCTTCGATCACCAGCTACCAGTACCTGGAGATCAACCGGCCAGGCGTGATCATCCACGACGCTGATTGACTCGCCGGCCGAGCAAGCGACGCGTACTAGTCCGCCTGCCGCCGACCGGTGGATCAGGTCCGGGCTCGAACAGATCACCGACGGCGACCGGTACGCGATCACGGGCCAGGCCGTCGGCGTCGACACCAGCAACCCGACCAACGGGATGCTCTCCAAGACCTTCGAGCTCGTCGTCACCTGCCGCTGACCCGGCGGCAGCGCCCGATAGCCTGATCTCCATGCCCAGCGTGCGCCCGATCTCCCCGACCGAGCACCGCGACCACCTCGCCACACTCCCGTCCGCCAGCTTCCTGCAGACACCCGGCTGGGCCCAGGTGAAGAGCGAGTGGCGCAGCGAGTCGCTCGGCTGGTTCGACGACGCCGGACGGCAGGTCGGCGTCGCGCTGGTCCTCTACCGGAAGCTCCCCAAGCTCAACCGCTTCCTCGCCTACCTGCCCGAGGGCCCGGTCATCGACTGGGGCAGCGACGACCTCCACGGCTGGTTGGCCCCGATGGTGGCGCACCTCAAGAAGCAGGGCGCCTTCGCCGTCCGGATCGGGCCGCCGGTCGTCACCCGCCGCTGGACCACCGCGCAGGTGAAGGAGGGCATCGCCGACCCGGCGGTCCGCCTCCTCGGCGAGATCCCGCCGGCCGAGCGCACCCCCGCGGGCGCCCGGGTGGTCGCCCAGCTGCACGAGCTCGGCTGGCGCCACCAGGGGGTCGAGGGCGGCTTCGCGGCAGGTCAGCCGCAGTTCGTCTTCCAGATCCCCCTGCGCCACCCCGACGGCACGCAGCGCACCGAGGACGAGGTCCTCAAGGGGATGAACCAGCTGTGGCGCCGCAACATCAAGAAGGCCGCCAAGGAGGGCGTCGAGGTCGTCCGCGGCACCCGCGAGGACCTGTCGGCCTTCCACGAGCTGTACGCGCACACCGCCGAGCGCGACCACTTCACGCCGCGTCCGCTGCGCTACTTCGAGACGATGTACGACGCCCTGCAGGCCGACAGCGACGAGCGCTTCACCCTCTGGCTGGCCCGCCACGACGGCGACCTGGTCGCCTCCACCATCGCGATCCGGGTCGGCGAGCACGCCTGGTACTCCTACGGCGCCTCGTCCACCGAGAAGCGCGAGGTCCGCGGCTCCAACGCGATCCAGTGGACGATGATCCGCGACGCGATCGCGGCCGGCGCGGCGGTCTACGACCTGCGCGGCATCACGGAGACCCTCGACGCCGACGACGCCCACGTGGGCCTGATCCAGTTCAAGGTCGGCACCGGCGGCGAGGCCGTCGAGTACGCCGGCGAGTGGGACCTGCCGATCAACCGGGCGCTCTACAAGGCGTTCCAGGTCTACCTGCAGCGGAGGGGCTGAGCATGAGCCTCACGCTCACCGTCGACGGCCCGCGCTGGCGGGCCCACCTCGAGTCGGTCGCCGACGCGCAGCCGGGCATCGTGCCGGTCGCGAAGGGCAACGGCTACGGGTTCACGCTGGGCCGACTGGCCCGCAAGGCCCAGTGGCTGGCCGAGCGCGGCCACGACGTGCGCACCCTCGCCGTCGGCACCTACGACGAGCTGCCCGAGGTCGCCCAGCGCTGGCACGGCGACCTGCTCGTGCTCACCCCGTGGCGGCCCTGGGTGGCGCTGCCCGAGCCCGCGGTCGCGACGCGCCTGGTCCACACCGTCAGCCGGCTGGCGGACCTGCGCGACCTGCTGCACCGCGACCCGACGGCGCGGATCGTGCTCGAGCGGATGACGTCGATGCGCCGCCACGGCATGGCCGCCCGCGAGCTGTGGGAGGCGGGCGACCTGCTGCGCAAGCATCCCGGCGCCCGGGTCGAGGGCCTCGCCCTCCACCTGCCGCTCGGCCAGGGCACCCACCTGGGCGAGGTCACCCGGCTGGTCAACGACTTCGTCGGCGCGGAGATCCCCTCCCGCGCGAACCCGGAGGTGTGGGTCAGCCACCTGACCGACGCCGAGCTGGCCACCCTGCGCACCCAGTACGGCGACTTCGCGATCCGTCCCCGGATCGGCACCGGCCTGTGGCTCGGCGACCGGGCCGCGCTGCGCGTGACGGCGACCGTCCTCGACGTGCACCCGGTGGAGCGCGGCGACGCGTTCGGCTACCGCGGCCGCACCGCGCCCAAGTCGGGCCACGTCCTCGTCGTCAGCGGCGGCACCGCCCACGGGATCGGCCTGGAGGCGCCCACCGGGGAGCAGTCGATCAGGGCCCGGGCGGCGACCATCGCGCGCGGCGGGATGGACGCGGTCGGGTTCGTGCGCTCGCCGTACTCCATCGACGGCAAGCAGCGGCTCTTCGCCGAGCCGCCGCACATGCAGGCGTCGATGCTGTTCCTCCCGCACGGCGCGCGGGTGCCGGAGGTCGGGGAGGACGTGGACGTCCGGGTCCGCTACACCGCCACGTCGTTCGACCGGGTCGTCGTCGCCGGCTGAGCGAGGCTCACGCGGGCCGGGTCCAGTCGCCGTAGCGCACGCCCAGGCCCGTGAGCGTGACACCGTTCTGCCCGGCATGGGTCACCCCCAGCGGCGTCAGCTCCGCCGCCGCGGCCCGCAGGTCGACGCCGACCGCGGCGGCGGGGTCGGCCGCGTCGGTGACGGCGACCAGGCTCAGGGCGTTCACCTCCCAGGGGATGGTGGCCCAGATCGCCCGGACGACGTCGTCGAGCTGCGCGGCGGTGAACGGGTCGACGGAGTCCGTGACGAGCGTGAAGTCCACCGCGTAGGAGAACCCGTTCCTCGATCGGCCGGGGTCGGTCACCGCCGTCACCCGGGGTACGGCGGCCGGCACCGCGCTCGCCACGTCGCCGAAGCCGATCCCCCCGCCGTTCCGCTTCTCGTCGAACTCGGTGCGCAGCCCCGCGCACCCGGACAGGGCACCGGCGACGACCACCAGCCCCGCGGTCGCCAGCAGCCCTCGTCTGCGCAGCTCAGCCATCCGTACGCCGGCCCCGGCCGGCGCCCACGGTCTCGAACCGTTCGAGCGCGACCGGGTCGTGGTCGGGCCGGTAGAGATCGCGCACGATCACCGCGGCGAGGTAGAGCTCGCCGAGGATCCGCACCAC
Source organism: Nocardioides carbamazepini (assembly GCF_024614185.1). Classification (GTDB taxonomy): domain Bacteria; phylum Actinomycetota; class Actinomycetes; order Propionibacteriales; family Nocardioidaceae; genus Nocardioides; species Nocardioides carbamazepini. The sequence continues at coordinate 940,166 of NZ_JAHTLF010000018.1, read as the reverse complement.
GATGCCGACCCAGTAGAACCCGGCGTCGCCGCCGCCCGCGGGGGCGAGATAGCCGCCGAGGTACCACCACACCGTGCAGAAGTAGAAGACCTCGCTCGCCTGCCACACGATCTGGTCGCGCCACCGCGGCCGGGCCAGGACGGCGAGGGGGAGCAGCCACAGCACGTACTGCGGCGAGTAGACCTTGTTGACGACCAGGAAGCCGACCACGATCAGGTAGCCCAGCTGCGCGAGGCGGGGGACCACCGCGACCGGCCCTCGGCGCCCGGCGGTCATGCCGATCACGAACACGACGACGCACCAGGCCCCGAAGAGGATCCAGGACCACACGTTGATCGTGTGCGCCGAGAACCCGACGTCGCCGGCCTGGTCGACCAGCATCCACAACGACCCGAGGTCCGCGGCCCGCTCGGAGTTGAAGGACCAGAACACCTTCCACTGCTCCGGACCGGTCAGGTACGCCGGCGCATTGGCCGCCGCCCAGGCCGCCGCTGCCCACACGGACGCGATCGCGAACCGCCCGACCTGGCGCCGCCGCAGGCAGATCACCAGCAGTCCGCCGAGCAGGAACAGCGGATACAGCTTGGTCGCCGTCCCCAGCCCGATGAGGATGCCGGTCAGCACCGGCCGGTCCCGCGACCACGCCCACAGCGCCCCCGCCACCAGGGCGACCGCGAGCAGGTCCCAGTTGATCAGGCCGGTGAGCAGCAGGGTCGGCGAGAGCGCGAACGCCGCCGCGTCCCAGGGCCGGGTGCGATGGACCCCGGCGAGCAGCCAGGTGGCCAGCAGCGCCAGCGCTCCGAAGCCGACGGCGTTGACCAGCAGGAAGATCGTCTGCTCGTCCTCGACCTCCGGATCGCCGTACAGCAGGTCGACCGGGGTCCGGGAGCGCTCGTCGAGGTCGGGCGAGCCGTTGAGCCACTGGGTGACCCACGCGGTGCCCCACGCCCAGTAGGCGATGCCGGCGGGGTACTCCATCTCGTCGTAGCGGGACCGGACCTGCTCGTCGTCGGAGTACGGCCAGGCCTTCTCCACCAGGCCCCGCGGCACGTAGAGCGGGCGCAGGTCGGTGTAGCACATGTGGGAGTAGACCCAGTTCTGGTCACGTCCCTGCGCCAGTGAGCACGGCGCCTTCTGGACCAGTCCCGCCGCGAACACCACCGCGGTGAGCAGGAGCAGCACCCGGGTCGGCGTCCACCACCGGTGGGGCCGCGCCCGCTCGCCCATCGGCCCGCCGACGACCTCGCTCAGCGCCGTGACGACCGCGTCGTCGCGGGTCGGGTGGACGTGGCCCACTAGTCGCTCACCGGGTCAGCGGGCGCGCGGGCGACCGCCGCCCTGTCCCGGCTGGAGCGTCGGACCACCGGTCGGTGGCGTGGTCACCGGAGGAGGCGTCGACGGGGGCGGCGTGGTCGGCGGCACCGGGATCTCCGTCGTCGGCGGGGGAGGAGGCGGCTGCTCCGTCGGGAGCTCCTGCTTCTTCTCCTTCTTCGGCTTCTTGGTCGGCTTCGGCTTCGGCGGCGGCGGGGGCGGCAGCTTGTCGTGCCCGTCGGACGGCGCCTCGCCGTCGACCCAGGCCGCGGACGGCAGGTCCTCGACGTCCTCGCCCTCGAGCGCGCGGGTCATCACGGCCGTCCAGGTGTCGGCCGGATAGGCGCCACCGAAGTACGACGGCAGCCAGTCCTTGAGCTGCTCGTTGCCCTTGCCGCGCACGTACATCACCGCGGTCGACAGCTGCGGCGTGTAGCCGACGAACCAGGCCGAGGACACCTCGCCGAGGCCGTTGGTGGCCGTTCCCGTCTTGCCGCCGACCGGACGCCGCAGGCCCAGCGCCGACGTACCGGAGCCGGAGCGGACGACCTGCTGGAGGGCGTAGCCCACGTCGTCGGCGATGCCCTCCTCGATCGCCCGGTGCGTGGTGCCCTTGATCTTGCCGTGGTCGTAGCGCTCGATGCCGTCGCGGTCGACGACCTTCTCGATGATGTAGGCGTCGGCGGCGACACCGCGGTTGGCGATGGTCGCGTAGCCGTTGGCCATGTTGATCGGGCTGACCGTCTGCGACCCCAGCGAGACGCCGGTGTTGGCCTGCAGGCCCGGGCTGGAGGTCGGGATGCCGTACGGCTTGGGCGCCGCCTTGTCCGGCGGGATGCCCATGGCGTTGGCGGTCTCGATGATCTGGGTCGGCCCGTCGGGCATCGCCAGGGTCAGGTCGATGTAGGCGGTGTTGATCGAGTCCTCGGTGGCCCGGATCAGGTCGACCCGCCCGTAGCTGCTGTTGCCCTGGTTCTCGATCGGGCGACCGCCGCCGGGCAGGTCGTACGGCGAGTTGCCGTCGAAGGTGTCCTTGAGCTCGAAGCCCGACTCGATGCCGGCCGCGAGCGCGAACGGCTTGAAGGTCGAGCCGGCCTGGCCACCCGCCACCGCCCAGTTGATCTGCGACTGGAGGTAGTCCTGACCGCCGTAGAAGCCGCGCACCGCGCCGGTGCCGGGCTCGACGGAGGCGACCGCGACGTGGAGGTCCTTGGGGCTGAACCCCTCGGGCCGCTGCTCGGCCGCGCCCTGGGCGGCCGCCGACATCGCCTTCTTGGTGAACGTCGTGGTGACCTGGAGGCCGCCACCGTCGATCTCCTGCTCCGAGAAGCCCATGCGGAGCAGCTCCTTGCGGACCATGGTCAGCGCGTGGCCCCGCTGGCCGCCGTACTGCTCGCTCTGCTTGATCTCCGGGAACTTCGGCAGCGCCGCACGCGCCTGCGAGACCTCGCCGGCGGGGGCCGTGTCCATCTCCTCCATCGAGTCGAGCACGTACTGGTAGCGCCCGAGCAGGCGCTGGGCGGTCTCCTCGCCGTCGTCGGGGTCGAGCCCGTTGGGGTTGTTGAGGATCGCGACCAGGGCGGCGGACTGCTTGAGGTTCAGGTCCGCCGCGTCCTTGGCGAAGTAGGCCTTCGAGGCGGCCTGGATGCCGTACGCGCCGCGCCCGAAGTAGACGGTGTTGAGGTAGCCCTCCAGCACCTCCTGCTTGCTCAGCTGGTTCTTCACCTTGAGCGAGAGGATCGCTTCCTTGAGCTTCCGCTTCCAGGTGCGTTCCTGGGTGAGGTAGAGGATCTTGACGTACTGCTGGGTGATGGTCGACGCGCCGCGGGTGGTGTTGCCCTGGGCGTTGCTGAACGCCGCGCTGAGGATGCCCTTGGGGTCGATGCCGTTGTCGGTCCAGAAGGTCCGGTTCTCCGCCGCGACGACGCCGTCCTTCACGTACTGCGGCATCTCGTCGTAGTCGATCGAGTCACGCCGCTGGACGGCGAACTGGCCCAGCTGGCCCTTGCCGTCGGAGTAGTAGACCTGGGTGGTCTCGGTGAGGAACTCGGCGTTCGGGTCGGGGATGTCGATCGAGCGGTAGGCCACGAAGAAGCCGGCGGCACCGAGGAGGCCCATCACCACGCAGGCGACGAGGCCCCACAGCGTGTACCGCTTGAGGCGCTGCTTCCAGGTCCGCGGCGTGCGGTCCTTCGGGCGCGACTTCGAGCGGCCCTTCGACCCCGCGGAGCTCGCTGCGGACTTCCGTTTTCCCTGAACCACGCAGGACAGGGTACGGCGCCCTGGTCAGCCGACCCGATTTCCGGCGATCTGCTCCCGCAGGGTCGCCAGGGCACGCGACGACTGGCTCTTGACCGTGCCCTCGGCGATCCGGAGCTCGACCGCGGTCTCCTTGACCGACAGACCGAGCCAGTGACGCAGCACGACGACGCGGCGCTGGAGCGGGGGCAGCGCCCGGATCGCGGCGAGCAGGTCGGTGCGCTCGTCGGGGGCCAGGCCGGCCCGGGCCGCCGGGTCGTGGCCGTCGAGCCCGGGTCGCTCCCGGCGCCACGGCCGGCGCCGCTCGTCGACGTCGGCGTTCACGATGATGCGGCGGACGTAGGCCAGCTCGGTGCCGCTGCGGTGCACCCGGTGCCAGCTCACGTAGAGCTTCGCCAGGGCGGTCTGGAGCACGTCCTCGGCGCGGTTCCAGTCGCCGCACACGGCGTACGCGATCCGGCGCAGCCGAACCTGGTGCGCCTCCACGAACGCGGTGAAGGCGGCGTCGCGCTCCTGTCGGGCGCTCACCTCAGCCCCTCGCCGGAGGCGTAGGCCTCGCGTGCGTGGGCGAGGAACGCCTCGCGCGTGGGCTCGGGGAGCAGCGCGGCGTCGAACGGGATGCTGTCGGTCGGCCCGCCGGGCGAGCGCCGGGCCAGCACGAAGAAGGTGCGCCCGTCGACCACGACCTTCGCGAGTGCGCTGTCCTCCCCGGGCGCGGCGAAGCCGGGCAGGTCCGGGCCGGGCCACTGCCCGAGGATCCGGACGCCCACCCCCGGCTCGAGCAGGTCACCCGAGGCGGCGAAGGCGACGTACGCCGCCGGCTCGGTGCCGCGCTGCAGGCCGACCATGACGTCGAGCCACTCCTCGAAGCGGGCGTAGGCCTTGCTCGCCGGGTCCCACGAGGCACCACCCCCGTTCCGGCTGTGGTCGAGCAGGTACCAGTACGTCTGCCTCCCGTCGGTGACCACGAGCCCGGCCGAGGCCTCCGGCGCGACCTTGCGCAACGGGTTCGGCACCTCCCGCACGACCCGCCACCCCGGGCGGAGCACGAGCCGGCCCCGACCGTCGTACCCGGCGTGCTGGCCGCGCACGAGGACGTCGGAGATCCTCTCGGGAGGCGCCTCGGTGCTCTCCGGGGCCGTCGCGGTCGCCGAGGCGGCCGGGGTGGCCGGGGTCGGCGCCTGCACCACGGGGGCGCGGTCCGGGGTGGTGCGCGACGCACCGCCCTGGGGGAGCAGCGCGACCGCCAGGGCCGCGGCCACGACCAGGGCGGCCGCGCCCCCCGTGCCGAGGCGGCGGTTGCGGAGGCGCCGCCGCCCGTCCGCGACGTAGTCGGCCGGCGCGCGCAGCGCGGGCTCGTCGGCGTACCCCGTCTCGAGGGCGGTGGCGATCTCGTCCTCCACGTCGGTGCTCATGACCCTCCTACGTAGGAACCCGGTGATCGGTTGCCCGGACGACCGTTCGACACCCCCGATCCATCGGGAGTTCACGTCCCGCGGATATATCGCTACGATAGGTCGCATGGCACGGCGCGGGGACACCATCGAGCTCGCAGTCCTCGGACTGCTGCACGAGGGACCCATGCACGGCTACGAGCTGCGCAAGCGGCTCAACCTGATGCTGGGCTGGGGCCGCCTGCTGTCGTACGGCTCGCTCTATCCCGCGCTGAAGAAGATGCTCCGCGGCAACCTCATCGAGGAGACCGTGCCCTCGGGACCCCAGTCCCGTCGGCAGCGGATCGTCTACCAGGTGACCGACCTGGGCACCGAGGAGTTCTCGCGCCTGATGTCGGAGGTGGGTCCGACCGCTTGGGAGGACGACAACTTCGACATCCGGTTCCGGTTCTTCTCCTCCACCGACATGGAGATCCGGCTGCGCGTCCTCGAAGGACGTCGCTCGCGGCTCCAGGAGCGGCTCGACCGCGTCCAGCGCGAGCTGGCCATGACGCAGGCCGAGGCCGACCGGTACGCCGCCGAGCTGCAGCGTCACGGAGTGGAGTCGGTCGAGCGTGAGGTCCGTTGGCTCTCGGAGCTCATCAACGCCGAACGCAGCGTGCAACAGGCAACACCCGGACCGGAGACGCCGACCACAGCAGCACCGTCGGCTCCGTCCTGACCACCGCGGTTCAGGTCAGCACCTGATCATTCACGAGATGTCATGAGTAGCAAGGAAGGTAACCCCATGGGTTCGGTTCGAGTAGCGATCGCCGGCGTGGGCAACTGCGCCACGTCCCTCATCCAGGGCGTGCAGTACTACCGGGGCGCCGATGCCGCGAGCACCGTCCCGGGGCTCATGCACGTCCAGTTCGGCGAGTACCACGTCGGCGACGTCCAGTTCGTCGCCGCGTTCGACGTCGACGACAAGAAGGTCGGCAAGGACCTGTCCGAGGCCATCAACGCCTCGGAGAACAACACCATCAAGATCGCCGACGTCCCCACCCTCGGGGTCGAGGTGCAGCGCGGCCCGACCCTCGACGGTCTGGGCAAGTACTACCGGATGACCATCGAGGAGTCCGGCGCCGACCCGGTCGACGTCGTCCAGGCGCTCAAGGACGCCGAGGTCGACGTCCTGGTGTCCTACCTGCCGGTGGGCTCCGAGGAGGCCGACAAGTTCTACGCGCAGTGCGCGATCGACGCCGGCGTGGCCTTCGTCAACGCGCTGCCCGTCTTCATCGCCTCCGACCCGGTGTGGGCCAAGAAGTTCGAGGACGCCGGCGTCCCGATCGTCGGCGACGACATCAAGTCGCAGGTCGGCGCCACCATCACCCACCGCGTGATGGCGAAGCTGTTCGAGGACCGTGGCGTCGCGCTGGACCGCACCTACCAGCTCAACGTCGGCGGCAACATGGACTTCAAGAACATGCTCGAGCGCGAGCGCCTGGAGTCCAAGAAGGTCTCCAAGACCCAGGCCGTCACCTCGAACCTCAACGGCTCGCTGGCCAACGTCGGCGCCGACGACCGCAACGTCCACATCGGCCCGTCCGACTACGTCGCGTGGCTCGACGACCGCAAGTGGGCCTACGTCCGCCTCGAGGGTCGCGCGTTCGGCGACGTCCCGCTCAACCTCGAGTACAAGCTCGAGGTCTGGGACTCCCCGAACTCGGCCGGCATCATCATCGACGCCGTCCGGGCCGCGAAGATCGCCAAGGACCGCGGCGTCGGCGGCCCGATCATCCCCGCCTCGGCGTACCTCATGAAGAGCCCGCCGGTGCAGATCGAGGACACCGAGGGCCGCGTCCAGCTCGAGGCCTTCATCAAGGGCGTCTGAGACCAGTTCACGCGAGACCCCGCACCCGCTCTCGGGTGCGGGGTCTCGTCGCGTCCGGAGGCGCTCAGCCGGCCAGGGTGTCCTGCGCGAGCGGACCCAGCACGTCGAACTCGTAGTCCTCGGCCCGCGCGATGTGCACCTGCTGGTACGACGACCCGGCGCCGAGGCGGACCGTGCCCCGCGGTCCGTCGTAGGTGACGCCGCGCTCCTCGATGGCCGCGAGCATCCGGGCCGGGTCGGCGCTGCCGACCGCGCTGGCCGCCGCGGCGAGCGCGAGGATGCCCTCGTAGCAGGACTCGGCGGCGTTGTTGAGCGCCGGGGCGCCGGGGCCGAACCGGTCGGCGTAGGAGCCGGTGAAGTCGATCGCCGACGAGGTGACCAGGCTGTTGAAGTAGGCCGCCGCGACGTAGAGGTCGCGGGTGGCGCCGGCACCGGAGGCGAGGAGCATGTTCTCCTCCATGAGCGGGCTGAACCGGACCAGCCCGTCCTGCAGGCCACCGGCCGCGAACTGCCGGTTGAACAGCACGGCGTCGCGCCCCACGAGCAGCATGATCACGCCCTGCGCGCTGCTGCCCCGCACGTCCCGGAGGACGCCGCGGAAGTCGCGGCACCCGTAGCGGACGAACTGCTCGTGCACGATGTCCAGGCCGGTGGCCCGGGCGTAGGCCCGGATCGCCCGCAGGGTGCGGCGCGGCCATACGTAGTCGGCGCCGACGACCGACCAGCGGCGGATGCCGAGGTGCTCGCGCAGCCAGCTCAGCCCCGGCGCGACCTGGAGGGAGGGCGTCTCCCCGGGGCAGAGCACCGCCTCCTGGCCGGCGCCCTCGTGCAGCGAGGTGTAGACGTACGGCACGCCGAGCCCGGCCAGCACCGGCGCCATGTGCTGGCGCACCGAGGAGATGTGCCAGCCGACGACCGCATGGATCCGGCCGGCGGCGACCGCCGCCGCGGTGCTGTCGCAGAACTGCTCGAGCGACGCGCCGGCGTCGAGCACCTCGACGTCGACGGGTCGCCCGAGGATGCCGGCGCGCTGGTTGAGCTGCGCGATGGCGAGATCGGCGACCTTCTCGCACGACGGCCCGAAGATCCCGCCCGGCCCCTGCAGCGGGATCGCCAGCCCGACGCGGAACGCGTCCACACCGCACCCCTCTTCCGGCCAACCCGCGCCGATATCACCGAATGGAATATTCTGGGAGTATGGAGCGCGACATCGGACGGGTCAAGGGATGCAGGAGGCACCGATGACGACCGGGCACGGGGAGCTGGCCGTCCTGCTCATCGGCCGCGCGTCGCGGCTGGAGCGCGCGATCGGCGCCGCGCTCGCGGGCACGCCCCTCAAGACCCCGCACTGGCTGGTGCTCACCGCACTGCACGCGCGGCCCGACGGACAGACGATGACCGATCTCGCCCAGGCCGTCGGCCTGCCCGCACCGACGCTGACGCGCAGCGTCGACCGGCTGGTCGACCACGCGCTGGTGCACCGGGCCCTCGACGGGCTGGACCGGCGTCGGGTGCTGGTCCAGCTCACCGACCGGGGCCGGGCGACGTACGACGACCAGTGCGTCCGCGTGCAGGACGCGATCGCCGCCGAGCTCACCGAGCTCGCGGACTGGGAGCGGGAGGCGCTGCGCGGGCTGCTGACCCGCACCTCTTGATTTAATTCCAAATGGAAGTAATGTGCTCCACGTCACCCCCGACGAACGGAGGCATGAGTCCATGTCCGACAGCACCGACTTCACCCGGTCCGGCGTATCCCGGTTCCCCGACCGCGACCTCGGCATCCAGCGGTTCCGCTGCGAGGTCGGCGTGCCGCTCGCCGAGCAGAAGCACCTCGGCCACAACCGCTGGCACCCCGACATCCCGCCCCTCATCGAGGTCGGCCTCGGCGACGAGCTGATCCTCGAGAGCGGGGGGTACGACGACTACCAGCTCCGCGACGTCGACGACGACCAGGACATCCACACCTTCGACCTGACCCGCACCCACCCGCTGACCGGGCCGGTGAAGGTCGACGGCGTCAAGGCCGGCGACCTGCTGGTCGTCGACATCCTCGACGTCCAGCCGCTCTCGGGCATCGGCTACTCCAACATCCTGCCCGGCATGGGCGGGCCGCTGGCGTCGTCCTTCCCCGACGGCTACAAGACGGTGTGGGACCTGCACGGCCTGTTCGCCACGAGTCGGCAGATCCCCGGCGTCGAGATCCCGGCGATCAGCCACCCCGGCATCATCGGCGTCGCGCCGTCGCACGACCTGCTGCGCACCTGGAACGAGCGCGAGGACCCGTTCATCGCCGACGGTCTCGCCGCGCCGCGTGCCGACGCGCGGGACACCGCGGTGCTCCGCGACCTCGAGGGGGAGGAGTGGGCCCGGGTCGCCGAGACGGCCGCGCGCACCATCCCGCCCCGCGAGAACGGCGGCAACATGGACATCAAGAACCTCTCCCGGGGCTCGCGGGTCTACTTCCCGGTGTTCGTCGACGGCGCGCTCTTCTCCAGCGGCGACTTCCACTTCTCCGAGGGCGACGGCGAGATCACCTGGAACGCCATCGAGATGGACGGCGTCGGCTGGTACCGCTTCGGGGTGATCAAGGACGGCATGGCGCGCTACGGCGTCCGCACGCCGATGTTCCGCCCCTCGCCGGTGGACCCGCAGTTCGGCACCCGGTACCTGTCCTTCACCGGGCTGTCCGCCGGCGGCAAGGAGCAGCGCTACCTCGACACGACCATGGCGGTGACGCAGGTCGTGGAGCAGGCGATCGAGTACCTCGGGAAGTTCGGCTACAGCCCCGAGCAGGCCTACACGATCATCTCGGTCGCTCCCTGCGAGATGCACGTCGGCGGTGTCGTGGACATCCCCAACGCCGCCGTGGTCCTGAAGATCCCGCTCGACATCTTCGACCAGGACATCCTGCCGCAGCCGAAGTGACCGACCCCGTCGCCGCCCGCCCGCGCCGGGCGGGCGGCGACGCTCTCGAAAGGTGAGAAGTCCATGAGCAACATCGGGCTCTTCTACGTCGGCGCGGTCCTCATCGTGAACGGCGTCATGCTGCTGGGCTGGCTGACCCCGCGCGCCGCGGCGCCCCTGAACCTGTTCGTCGGCGCGATGCAGGTCATCACGCCGACGTACCTCGTGATGACCTCGGGCGGCGACCCGCAGGCGATCCTCGGCGCCTCGGCGCTGTACCTGTTCGGCTTCACCTACCTGTGGGTCGGCATCAACGCCCTGGCCGACCTGCCCGGGCACGGACTCGGCTGGTTCTCGCTGTTCGTGGCGGTCTTCGCGGCCGGCCACGGGATCGACAGCCTGCGTGCCGACGCTCCCGTCTTCGGCGTGATCTGGCTGTCCTGGGCGGTCCTGTGGACCCTGTTCTTCCTGCTGCTCGGCCTCGATCGGACCGGGCTCGGCCCGATCACCGGGGCGCTCGCCGCCGTCGAGGGCGTGCTCACCGCCGCGCTGCCGGCGTGGCTGCTCCTCCACGACGGCATCGAGGAGTCGTGGGCGGTCGCCCTCGGCGGCCTCGTCGGCGGCACCGTGCTCGTGGCCCTCGTCCGGCGGTGGTCCGCCCCGCTGCGGGCGCGCCTGGTCCCCGCCGCGGCCTGAGGATCGGCGCCGACCGTCAGCAGGCGGGCGGCGGCTGGAGCTGCATCCGGGTCCACACCGGGCGGTGGTCGGACACGGCGGAGAAGAGCACCTCGGCCTGGAGCGGCGTGAACCAGCCGTCGTGGAGGATGAAGTCGATCCGGCTGCCGGGGCGGTCGGCCGGCACCGTGGCGCCCTTGCCCTTGCCGACGGCCCAGGCGTCGCCGAGGCCCGAACGGCGCAGGATCGTGATCGCGCGGGCGTCCGGTCCGGTGTTGAGGTCCCCGCCGAACAGCTTGGGCAGCGGGTCGGCCGCCATCAGCTGCACGACCGTCCTCGCCGCCACCGTCCGGGCCCGTCGGGAGCGGTGGTCGAAGTGGGTGGCGTACACGCTGACCGGAACCCCGCCGACGTCGACCTGGGCGTGCAGCAGGCCGCGCAGCTCGCGTCCGCCCGCCATCGGGAGGTGCGTGTTGCCCGACGCGGTGATCGGGAACCGGGACAGGATCGCATTGCCCCGGGGTCCGGCGCCGGTGTTGCGCGAGTTGCCGCCGTACGCGTGGTGGAGGCCGGTCCTCTGGCCGAGGACGGCGGCCTGGTCCAGGTTGCCGCTGACCGGGCGCCCCTTGTCGACCTCCTGCAGCAGTACGACGTCCGGCTGCCAGGTGGTGATCTCCTCGGCGATCCGGTCCAGCTGGACCCGGCCGTCGTGTCCGGTGCCGAAGTGGATGTTGAACGTCAGCACCGTCAGCTGCAGCGGCGCCGGGGTCGGGCAGGTCGGCGGCACCGTGGGCGTCGGCGTGGGGGGCGGCGGCTCGGTCCGGGTCGGCGTCGCGCCCGAGGACGGCGGGGGCGGGACCGTGGTCGGGGCCGTGGTCGGCTCGCCCGGTCCTCCGGTCGGCGGACCGCTCGGGTCCTGGAGCAGCAGCACCACCGCCACCGCGACGAGCACGACGAGCGCCACCGCGACGGTCGCGAGCCTCGTCGCGCGGCTGCCCTCGGTCACGCGCCTATTGAACCGGGAGCCCGGCCGGCCTCAGCAGCCGGGCCGGGCGACGCCGGCGGTACGGCGGATCGGCTCAGGCCTCGGCCTCGGCCTTGATCCGCTCGAGGGTCTGCCGGATGCCCCGGCGCAGCTCGTCGGTGAACGGCCGCTGACCGCCGAGCACCAGCTTGGTCAGCACCATCGAGACCCCGGAGACGCCGTCCGGCGTCTCCCGGCGCTCGGTCAGCCGGGTGCCGCCGCCCTCGGTGGGCTCGAGCTGGAAGGACCAGACGGTCCGGTTCTCGCGGATCCGGAAGGCGAAGTCGCCGGGGGTCGAGCCGGTCGGCGGCTGGAACCGGACGACCTTGCCCCCGGTCGGCCACCGCTTGATGCCCTGCTTGTTGAGGTTGCTGAAGACCGCGCCCTGCTTGACCACGCCGCCCTTGACGGTCGACTTCACGACCTGCGGGCTGCGCTTGGCCATGGCCGGGATGTCGGTCACCAGGCTCCACACCTTGTCGGTGGGCGCGGCGATCTCGATGGAGTCCTCGAGGAGCTTCTCGTAGGTGTCGGCCATGGCGGTGCCTTCCGGAGGGAACAGGGTGGTTCCCGGCAACCTACCCGCAGGTAGCAGACCGGCGGTATGTGACCCCGCTCACCGCCGCCGACGGGAGTTGATGAACCATTGTTAGCGTCTGCTCCGTGGCCGACTCGGTGACGTACTCCTACGCAGGCGGATCCCGCCTCGAGCCGCGGGCCGAGGGCTCGACGCTGACCCTGGCGACCAGCGGCGGCCTGCGCGGCGTACGACGCGACCTGGTCCCCGTCGCGCACCCCTTCTTCTTCTCCGGCTTCGTCGAGCATCCCGACGTGGTGGCCGCGGCGCTGCTCGTCGTGGCCCGGGTCGCCCGGACCAGGTACTACGTCCCGCCGGGCATGCTCGCCGCGCTCCTGCGCGCGGCGGACCCGGTCGTGACCTCAACCCCCGAGGGGCTCCGGTTCGAGTCGTTCAGCGCCTGCTGCGGCGTCTACGCCCGCCTGGACGTCGACAGCGGCGCCCTGGACGCCGAGCACCACGCCACCGGCGTGACCAATGTCGACGTGAACCCGCCGCTGCGCCAGGCGCTCGCGGGACTGCGCCCTGCCGAGCCGTTGCACCTCGGGGTCGGCGCCGAGCTGCGGGTCACGACGCTCGACGCGGAGACGGTCGAGGAGCGGGTGCCGCTGCCGAACCGGTGGCTCAAGGGCTTCGCGGAGACCCAGCTGCTGGGCGCGGGGATGCGACTGCGGCACGCCCTCGGGCCCGCCGACCTGCGCCGCTTCGTCCAGTCCCTGCCGAAGAGCTCGGCCACCCGGACGGTCATGTGGGCGACGCCGGCGGTCCGCTCGCTGCGCCTCGCGTCGCGTCCGACGCCCGGAGCGGTGTGCGTGGCGGGACCCGAGCGGCTGCGGGTGCTCGAACCGCTGGTCCGCTTCGCCACCGGCCTGCGGGCGTACGGCGCCGACGCGGCCCCCGGCTCGCCGCCACTGCCGTCCGGCTGGGTGCTCGACCTGCCCGGCGGCAGCGTGACCGTCGCGCTCAGCCCGGAGAAGTCGCGGGGGTTCTCCGGCGAGGGCTCGGTGCTCCATGCCCTGGTCGGCGACGACGTCACCGACGACGCCGACCTGCTCTCCGCGCTGTTGGCCTTCGACCCGCGCATCGACGTCGACCGGCTCGGCGCGGAGGCGGCACTGAGCCCCGACCGGGTCTGCGGCGCGCTCGGCGTGCTCGCCTCGTCGGGCCAGGTCGGTTTCGACCTCGGCGCCGGGGCCTACTTCCACCGGCCCCTGCCGGTGGCGACCGACGCGCTCGGCCGGCTGCATCCACGGCTGGCCGACGCCCACGGCCTGGTCGACGCCGGGGCGGTGACCCGACGTGAGGGCGGCTTCGAGGTCCGGTCCGGCGCGACGACGTACACCGTGCGGCTGACGGACGACCCGGACCGCTGCACCTGCCCGTGGTTCGCCAAGTACCGCGGCTCGCACGGCCCCTGCAAGCACGTGCTGGCCGCGCGGATCGTCGCCGGACGGGAGTCGTCATGACGACCGTGGCCGAACGGCGCGCGCTGCTCAAGACGGCCGCGGACAGCCACGGCGCCGAGGCCCTGGCCGCGCTGCGCACCGCACTGGCCGGCGCGAGCGAGGCCGACCGCAAGACGCTGGCCCGGAGCCGGCCGCCGAGCCGCTGGTTCCTGGCTGAGGGACCGACGCCGCGGGCCTGCCTGGCACTGGGCGGCCTCGGCAGCGCGAAGCTGATCGTGGACACGATCTCCACCGGCGAGGGGTTCGGGCCGACGTACGACGCGCGGGCCGGCGTGCTCACCGACCAGCTGATGGCGGCGGTCGCGGACCGGGACGACGCCTTCCTGCTCGACCTGGTCGAGCGGGTCGCCGACTGCTGGTGGCGCTCCTACGCCCTGAAGCAGGCGCTGGTGGTCGGGATCGTGGCGACCGGCCGGGTGCTGCCGCGGTCGGTGGAGTACCTGCGCTTCATGGTCCAGGAGCTGACCCGGGTCGACAGCACGGACGACTGCTACCAGCCCGAGACCGACGTCGCCGGCCGGATAGCGACCTGGCCGCGCTGTCACGACGAGAGCCTGTGGCACCTCTTCGAGACCGAGGGCATCGGCGAGAACCACTTCCTGACTGATCAGGAGGGCGGCCAGTGGGACACCGCGATCGCGACCCTCGCCGCCGATCCCGAGACCCGCGCCCGGCTCCTCGACGCCAGCCTGGGTGCGCTGCTGCGCGACTTCCCGGCCCGCTCGGTGCGCTGGTACCTCCAGGTGCACCGGCTGCTGGACCCGACCGCCGCCGAGATCGGGGAGCGGGCGGCGACCTGCCTGGCCGTGCTGCAGACCCAGCCCGGCACCGCCGTCGGCCTGGCCCAGGAGCTGTTCACCCGGGCCGAGCTGACGACCCTCGACGCCACCGCGCTGGTCGACGCCTCGGCCGCCGTCCTGCGGCGCACCGAGAAGAAGCTGCGCAAGACCCAGCTCGGACTGCTCGCCGCGCTGGTGAAGACCCACCCGGACCTGGCCGCCCGGGTCAGCGACGCGGTCGCGGAGGTGGTCGCCGAGCTGCCCAGCGACCTGGTGCCGGCCGCACGTCGGTTGGTGCTCACCGAGGCCGCCGACGGGGCCAACGCGGAAGGAGCCGACGACCGGAGCGGTACGCCGGTCGTCGTACCGCCGCCGCGGGGGACCGACCTCCCGGTCAGCTGGCCCGCGCCCACGGCCCTGGACCGCGACGAGCTCGCCGACCTGCTCGCCGAGCAGCTCGAGGGCGTCGGCGACGGGGCGGACCTGCCCCGCCTCGTCGAGGCGCTCGACACGACCGCACCCGGTGAGCTCCCGGACGCCCTCCTCGACCGTGCGCGGGCGGTGCTGGCCGTCGTCGTCGATCCCTGGACCCCGGACATCGCCTCGCCCCGCCGCCACGTCGCCGCGATCCTGCTGGCCCGGTCGGGGGAATCACCCCCGATCGTGGACTTCGCCGGCTTCGAGCAGCGGGTGATGCTGCGCGCCGGCGAGCCGGTCCCCGACGACGTCGTGGTCGAGGAGCACACCCTCGACAGCTATCAGCTCGGCGACACCGGGGAGGAGGAGCTCGTCGACACCTGGACGGTGCGCAGTGGCCGCCGGTTCATCCCCACCCACGCCCCGGAGGCGCTCTTCGCGCAGGCCATGACCCAGGGCCGGCTGGGCGGGTGCTCCGGCCACACCGAGACGGCCCGCCGCACGCCGCCCGAGCGACAGGTCGTGGCCTGGCGGCGCGTGCTGCTCAGGCCCGGCCCCGGACCATGGGGCCACGACCCGGTGGTCGGCGGCGGCCGGCGACCGGGCTGGCTCCCCGCCGAGCCGGTGCCGGTGCCGGAGCACCCCGACTTCGCACAAGCCGTCCTCGACGTCGCCGACGTGGGGGCCGAGTTCACCTACCGCGTGCACGCTGCCCGGTGGCAGGACGGCTTCGACCAGATCGTGCAGTGGACCGCCTGGGTGCTCCGCGACAACCCCGACACCCTCGCCGCCCACGCGCACCCGATGCTGTGCGCCGCCACCGAGGTGGCCAACGTGCGCGGGATCGGTCCGCTGTTCGCCGCCCTGGGCCGGTCGCCGTACGTCCTCGCGGGGCCGGGCCTCAGCGCTCTCGCGCTCGGCCTGTCGGCGAAGACGCCTGAGCACCGCACGCTGGCCGCCGAGGCGGTGGCCGAGCTCGCCGAGCGCGGGCTGCTGCGGCCCGACCTGTTCGCCGAGCAGATCGCGACCCACCTCGCCGACGGGTACGTGATCGCGGGCCGGGTGACGCAGGCGCTGAGCGACGCCGCCACGGTCAGCGCGCTCGCCGGACACCGGGTGCTGCTGACCCTCGCCGCGCTCCTCGCCGACGGCGTCGCCGTGAGCAAGCTGGTCGAGCTGACCGCCCGGTTGGCCGCCGACTACGGCACGCCGATCGCCGTACCCGATGCGCTCACGCCGCGGGCGAAGGGCTCCACGGTGCTGGCGGCGGCACTGCGTGCGTTGCGCGACCAGCAGCCGCGGCGCACCGAGCTGGCGGTGCTGGCCGCGGAGCAGGCGGAGCGATGAGGTTCCAGCGGGAGAACGAGTTCTACGCCGCGCTCGGCTCGCTGGTCGAGCGCGGGCTGACGCTGAGCGAGATCCATGCCGCGATGCTCACCGTCGCCGAGAAGGACATGCGGCAGGTCGACGGCTCGCCCGCGCGGATCCACGACCTCGCGACGGGGTGGATGCAGTGGCCGACGTTCGTGCCGATCCGCCTCGCCGAGCGGTACGGCGACCTGGCGGTCGAGCACTCCGACGACTACGTGCTGGCGATGATCGGCGGTGCGGGCGCGCGCGGCGACGGCCGGATCCGGGACCACCTGCTGCGCCACGACGATGCGCTGCGCGAGGAGACCTTCTGGCGGATCTTCGAGGTCGAGGGCGGCGGCGAGGTCTCGCTGGCCAATGTCGACAAGTTCTCCCACGAGGACGCCTCCTGGAAGCTGAGCGTGCTCACCCTGGTCGCCGACGACACCCTCGACCGGGCCCGGGTGCTGCGCGGCTGCCTGCAGGCGCTGGGTCGCGACTTCTCCAGCTATCGCGCCGGGTGGTTCTCCCGGCTGTACGCCGAGCTCGCGCCGAGTGCCGCCGAGGCGGCGGCCGACCAGGACCTGCTGCTGTCCCTGCTGGGGTCGTCGGTGACGGCGACGGTCTCGCTCGCCGCACGTCAGCTCACCGCGCTGCATCGGGCCGGGCTGCTCGACGGGCCGGGATTCACAGCGTCCGCCGCGCCGGCGCTGACGGGAGGCAAGTCGGTCGCGACCGGCGTACTCAAGATCCTCGGCGCCCTCGGCGACGGCCCCGCGGTAACGGCCGCCGCCGGCGCGCTGCAGCATCCGCATCCGGACGTGCAGCGGGCCGCCGTGCGGCTGCTGGAGACGCACGGACGCGGCGACCTGGTGGCCGCCGACCAGGATCTGCTGGCTCCCGCGGTGGCGGCCGAGTCGGCTCCGGCGGCGACGTCCCCGAGCGACCTGCCGACGACCGCGCCACCGCTACCGCAGCCCACGGCGGTGACGCCCTGGACCGACGACGACGCCGTCGAGCGGCTCGCGGCGCTGCTCGAGGACGGTGCCGACCCGATCGAGCTGGAGCTCGCCCTGGCCTGGCTGGCGCGGCTCCCGGACCCGGCCACCGCGCTCGGCCCGCTGGTCAAGCGGGCGCGCAAGCGGCTGAGCTCGGAGAGCCGGTATCTGGCCCACCTGCTCGTGGCTGTGGCGGAGCCCGACGCCGACTTCCTCCCGCAGCAGTCCTACGCCGCCCCGTTCGATCAGGTCGTGGACGGCCTGATCGTCGTCCAGGGCACGCCGGTGTGGCTGCCGACCGAGGAGCAGGCCTCGCCGGTGCCGCTGCTCGTCGCCCGGCTGCGTGAGGTCGCCGCCATCCTGCAGGGCCGGGCCCCACGGCGTACCCTCCTCGCCACGCCGACCGACACCCACGGCGGCCTCGACCCCGAGGTGTACGACGAGCGCCACCGGGCCACGGAGTCGGCCGGCCTGCCACCGCTCCCGGGCGACGAGCGCGCCGCGCGGTGGCGGGTGGACGGCGCCACCCATCCCGAGGTCAGGGTCGAGTGGCTCAGCAGCACCCACAGCTATGAAGAGCGTGGCCGGCAGCGCAGCCACACCTGGTGGCGGCCGAGCATCGTCGGGTCGCCGGACCGGCACTGGTCGGCCGACGACCCCGGCGTGATCCCGTCGGGGGAGCCCTTCTCCCACATCGCGCCCGTCGCGCTGCGCGCCCTCGGCACCCTGCACCCGAGGTCCACGCTGCCGTTGGCGGCCGCGACCATCGGCCTACTGAACGCGGCGGCCCAGGAGCCGACTCCGGTGGGCGAGGACCACGTCCTGGCCGCGCTCGCCGAGCATGCCGGCTCCTGGAGCCCGGTCACCGCCCAGCTGGTCGGCCTGGGCCTGTCGGCGAGCCGGGCCGAGGTCCGCGCAGTCGCCGCGGAGCTGCTCGTCGCCGCGGTGCCGACCCGGATCGACGTCACCGGCCTCACGGTCGGGCTGGCGGCGTGCGCCCCGGCCTGCACGCTGAGCCGCTGGGCCTCGTCGTTCGCCGACGCGGCCACGATCTCCGGGCACGGCAACGCGGTCGTGGTCGACGTCCTCACCCGCCTGCTGCCGGCGCTCGATCCCAGCGACCGGGCGATGGGCAGGCTGCTCACCGTGCTGGCCGACGAGTCGATCCGCGGCGGGCGGCCCGTCCTGGACGCGGCGCTGCGCGGCTGGCTCACCGGGTTCACCGGGTCCTCCGGGGCCGCCAAGACCGCGAAGGCGCTGCTGGCGCGGGGCTGACGACGCCTCGGCCTGGATCCGGCCTCAGCCTGAATCCACCGATTTCCCGCTGCTACGCGCCACCAGCCGGGCGCGTTGGCTGCGTTGCCGACGCTCGACAGACGCCCAGTCTGGCTTCGCGCCGGACGCCTTGCCACCGCACCCGTCTGGTGGCGCTCGCGACGCGGCAGATCGGTGGATTCAGGCTCAGCCGCGCGCGGCCCACCACTCCCGGAGCGCGGCGGCCGCGGCGTCCTGCGCCATCGGGCCGTTGTCGAGGCGCAGCTCGAGCAGGAACTTGTAGGCCTCGCCGACCTCGCGGCCCGGGCCGATGCCCAGGATCGTCATGATCTGGTTGCCGTCGAGGTCGGGCCGGATCGAGGCCAGCTCCTCCTCGCCCGCGAGCCGGTCGATCCGGGCCTCCAGGTCGTCATAGGTACGACGGAGCCGGTCGGCCTTCTTCTTGTTGCGGGTCGTGCAGTCGGCGCGGGTCAGCACGTGCAACCGCTCGAGCTGGTCGCCGGCGTCGCGCACGTAGCGACGCACGGCGGAGTCGGTCCACTCGCCGGAGCCGTAGCCGTGGAACCGCAGGTGCAGCTCGACCAGGTCGCCGACGGCGTCGATCTGGTCGTTGCTGAACTTGAGCGCCCTCATCCGCTTGCGGGTCAGCTTGGCGCCGACCACGTCGTGGTGGTGGAAGGTGACGATGCCGTCGTCCTGGAACCGCCGGGTCTTCGGCTTGCCGACGTCGTGCATGAGCGCGGCGAACCGGGACACGAAGTCGGGCGCGGGGATCTCGGCGCGCTCCGCCAGCCGGGGCTCCAGCTCGATCGCCTGCTCCAGCACGGTGAGGGTGTGCTCGTAGACGTCCTTGTGCCGGTGGTGCTCGTCGCGCTCGAGCTTGAGCGCCGGCAGCTCGGGCAGGACCCGGTCGGCGAGCCCGGTCTCGACGAGGAGCTCGAGCCCCCGCCGGGGGTACGGCGCGCAGATCAGCTTCGTCAGCTCGTCGCGCACCCGCTCGGCCGAGATGATCGTGATCCGGTCCGCCATGTCCGTCATCGCGCGCACGACCGACGGGTCGACCGCGAAGCCGAGCTGCGCGGCGAAGCGGGCGGCCCGCATCATCCGCAGCGGGTCGTCGGAGAAGGACTGCTCGGCCGTCCCCGGCGTGCGGAGCACCCGGTGCGCGAGGTCCACCACCCCGCCGTACGGGTCCTCGAGCTCGCGGCCCGGCAGCCGGACCGCCATCGCGTTGACGGTGAAGTCGCGGCGGCCGAGGTCACCGGCCAGCGTGTCGCCGTACTGGACCTCGGGCTTGCGCGAGTCCGGGTCGTAGGACTCGGAGCGGTAGGTGGTGACCTCGACGATCCAGTCGCCCTTGCGGCAGCCGATGGTGCCGAAGTCGCGGCCCATGTCCCACCAGGCGTCGCCCCAGGACTTGAGGATCTTGTCGGTCTGCTCGGGGCGGGCCGACGTGGTGAGGTCGAGATCGTTGGACGCGCGGCCGAGCATCGCGTCGCGCACCGGCCCACCGACGAGGGCCAGCTCGTGGCCGGCCGCGGCGAAGCGGGCGCCGAGGTCGTCGATGACCGGCGCGATCCGGTCGAGCTCGGCGGCGACAGCGGCCTGGACGTCGACCAGCCTCAGCGGGGCGCCGGGGGGTGTCTGGTCGGGCGTGTCGGTCACGGGCGGAGAGTCTAGGCGGGACGCCGTCAAGGCCCCCACTACCCTCGGGTTCGTGGTCCGCCGTCCTTCCCGCCTGCTCGCAGGCTTGGCGACCGCTCTGCTCCTCGGCCTCGCCACTCCCGCGCTGGCCGGCGTCCCCGCCGCGTCCGCGGCCCCGGGCGGACCCGCGCCGGCGGCCGCGCCCGAGACCGCGCCCAAGACCGCGGAGTACGACCCACCGCTCGAGGTCACCATCGACGAGCTCACGCCCGGCGTGCTCCCCCGCACCGGCCCTCTGGTCATCCGCGGCTGGGTCACCAATGTCGACCTCGAGACGTGGCAGCGCATCAACCTCTACCCGATGTTCGGCGCCGGCGCCGACTGCGTCGGCTGCCCGCCGGCGATGACCACCGAGGCCGAGCTGATCGATGCGGTCGCCACCGACCCCGAGGCCCAGGTCGGTGTGCGCAAGATCGACGACCCGGACGTGCAGGCGCAGATCGAGACCCTCGGCCCGGGCGAGTCCCAGGCGTACTCGATCCGGATCCCGCAGCGGGTGCTGCGCGAGGTCTTCGCGGACCCGACCACCGGCGTGTACTGGTTCGGGGTGCACGCCCTGGGCGAGAACCCCGACGGCCGCGACCTCCTTGCCGACGGGCGGGCCCGCACCTTCCTGCCGTACGTCGAGCCGGGCACCTCCGCCCGGGTCGACACCGCGGTCGTCGTCCCGCTGCGCGGCCGGGTGGCGCACTCGGCCGACGGCGAGCTCGGCCGCACCGACTGGTGGGAGGAGGCGCTCTCGCCGGAGGGCGTCCTCGGCGGCCCGCTCGCGTTCGGGTCGGCGAGCGGCACCGCACCGGTGACCTGGCTGGTCGATCCCGCCGTGCCCGACGCGGTCAACCAGCTCGCGGCCGGCAACCCGGTCCGGGCGATCACGCCCGTCGCCCCCGACGGCGGGTCGGAGGAGAGCGAGGACCCCTCGCCGAGCGGGTCCCCGAGCGACGACGATGCTGACGAGGCCGGCGAGGGCACCGACGACGCGGCCGACCTCGGCGCCGCGACGCTGGACCCCGACGACACCCTGGTCCGCGCGGCCCAGAGCTGGGTCCAGCGCGCGGCGACGGTGCTGCCCGACGACACCGTGGCCGCGCTCCCGTACGGCGACCCGGACCTCTCCGCCGCGGCGCGGGCCCTGCCCAGTCTCTACGCGACCGCCCGCAAGCACGCGGCGCCGACGCTGGCCGCCTGGGGCGTCGAGGCGACCCCCGTCGTCGCGTCCCGCAACGGCTATCTCGACGCCGCGGCGATCGCGGACGTCGACGACGGGGCGACGGTGCTGCTCGGCGAGCAGATGTTCTCGGCAGAGGCCTTCCCTGACGGCGCCCCGGTCGGCGGCCTCGTGGACGACCGGCCGATCGTGCCCACCAGCACCGCGACCGCCCGCGGCGGTCCGGGCCCCGACCCGGCCCTGGCGCCGGTCGCCCTGCGCCAGCGGCTGCTCAGCGAGGCGGTCGTACGGATCCTGCGGGCCGGTGACGAGCGACCCGATCCGCTCGTGGTCGTCCTGCCCTCCAGCATCGACGCCGCCGGCGCCCGGGACTTCTGGTCCGGGCTCGACACCGACCTGGTCACCCTCGTCGACCTCCCGACCCTCACCCGCACCAACGACCTCGCCGTCAACACCGCCGACGCCGACGAGCGCCAGCTCGACCCGGACGACCTCGCCTACCCGCAGGGCCAGGTCGCCGCGCAGCTCGACGCGAGCGTGTTCAACGAGGCCGGCAGCCTGATCCGCGCGGGCCGCTCGCTGCAGAGCATCCTCGGCGAGGCCTACACGATCGGCGACACGCTGGTCGGCGAGGCGCTCGCCGGGACGTCGTACGCCATGCGCGACGACGCCGACGCCGGGCCGCGCCTGGGCCGCTCCCGCGCGTGGGTGGAGGACCAGCTCGACCAGGTCGGCCTCGACGCGCCCCAGGGGGTCACCCTGTCGAGCAGCTCGGGCAGCTTCAACGTCGCGGTCAGCAACACCCTCGACCACGCGGTGACGGTCCGGATCGAGGTCGCGACCGACGACGGCGCGACGATCTCGGTGGCCAACCCCATCGTCCTGGCGGCCAACAGCCGATCGTCGGTCCCGGTCAGCGCCGACATGCGCGGCACCGGCGTCCACAACGTGCGGCTGCGCCTCACCGACGCCGACGGCACGCCGCTCGGCGCCGAGGACGAGCTGCCGATCCGCTCCGGGCAGGTGGGCGTCGTGATCTGGGCGATCATCGGCACCGGCGCCGGCATCCTCTTCGTCGCCATCGGCATCCGCCTGGTCCGCCGGTTCCGTGCCGCGCGCGGCGAGGCCGCCTCGTGACCGACGGCGACACCACGGGAGGCGCCGCCGGCGAGCAGCGCCGGATCCTCGCCAACACCGCCGTGATGGCGGCCGGCACCGTCGTGTCCCGGTTCAGCGGGTTCATCCGCTCGACGCTGCTCGCCGCGGCACTCGGCATCTCCCTGCACGCCGACATCTTCACCGTGGCCAACACGGTGCCGAACATGCTCTACATCCTGCTCGCCGGCGGCGTGTTCAACGCGGTGCTGGTGCCGCAGATCGTCCGCGCGATGAAGAACGACGCCGACGACGGCGCGGCGTACGTCAACCGGGTGATCACCCTCGCGGCCTGCTTCCTCGGCCTGGTGACCGTGCTGCTCGTCCTCGCCGCGCCGTTCGTCATGCACGTCCTGGTGCCGAGCTACGACGCCCCGCACCTCGCCGAGCAGCGGCAGTCCGCCATCGACTTCGCCCGCTTCTGCCTGCCCCAGGTCTTCTTCTACGGCATGTTCGTGCTGTTCGGGCAGGTGCTCAACGCCCGGGGCCGGTTCGGGCCGATGATGTGGGCGCCGATCGCCAACAACCTGATCTCCATCGCGGTCCTGGTGACCTACCTCGTCGCGTTCGGCCCGGCCAGTCCCGCCGAGCAGCTGGCGGCATTCACCCCCGGCCAGGAGCGGCTGCTCGGCATCGGCTCCACCATCGGGATCGCGGCCCAGCTGCTGGTCCTGGTGCCCTACCTGCGCAGCAGCGGCGTGCGGATCCGGCCGCGCTTCGACTGGCGGGGCGTCGGCCTCGGCCACACCTTCAAGCTCGGCCTGTGGACCGTGCTGTTCGTGGTCGTCAACCAGATCGCGTACGTCGTCGTGGTGCGTCTCGCGTCCGGCGGCACGGCCTCCGCCGCCGACGGCACCGGCATCACGATCTACTCCAACGTGATGCTCGTGGTGATGGTGCCCCACTCGATCATCACCGTCTCCCTGGCGACCGCGATCCTGCCGCGCCTGTCCGCCGCCGCGGCCGCCGCCGACATGGGCCGGCTGGCCACCACGCTCGGCAGCACGCTGCGCACGGCGCTCGTCGTCGTCGTACCGTTCTCGGCCCTGCTGCCCTCGATCGCGCTGCCGCTGGCCCAGGTCGTGTGGGGGCACGGCGCGACGGCCCCCTATGTCTACCGCTTCGAGTCGTCGATGGTGCTCTTCGGCTTCGCTGTCGTCGCGTTCACCGTGCACTACCTGGTGCTGCGCGGGTTCTATGCGCTCGAGCTCAACCGGCTGGTGTTCTACGTGCAGTGCGCGATCGCGGCCACCAACATCGGTCTCGCGATCCTCCTCGTCGCCCAGGTCGACCCGTGGGACACCGCACCGATGCTGGTGCTGGCCTACGCCGGCGCGTACGCGGTCGGCGCGACGATCTCGTCGGTCGTGCTCGTCCGCCGGCTGCGCCGAGGTGGCGCGGCGCGCGGCGTCGCCCGCCGCTGGCAGGGGTTCGTGCTGCGCCTGCTGGGAGCGAGCGTGGTCGTGTTCGTGGTCGCCCGGTTCCTCGACATCGTGGTCACCGACACCGTCGTCGAGCTGGTCGGCCGGCATCCGCACTGGACCCTGGCGGCGGTCGAGGTGGCGATCGTCAGCGCGGGCGCGGGGGCTGCGCTGCTGACCGTCGCGGGGCCGCTGCGGCTGACCGAGGTGACCTCCGTGGCCGACACCGTCGCCGGGCGGCTGCGGCGGCGCTGAGCCGGTCTAAGGTGACCCGGAGGGACAAGCAGAGGGACACCTGAGGGACACGAGGGCGAGCAGGGGGTCGAGGTGGCGACGTCGACGCGGTCGGGCGATGTCCTCGCGGGCCGCTACCGGTTGATCGACCTGCTGAGCGAGAGCGGGGGCGGGCGGTTCTGGCGCGCCCACGACGGGATCCTCGAGCGCTTCGTCGCACTGCACGTCATCGCCCACGACGACGCCCGCGCCCACGCGCTGGTGGAGGCGGCGCGCACCTCCGCGCAGGTCCTCGACCCGCGGATCCTGCGGGTCCTGGACGCCGAGGAGGAGGACGGCCGCTGCTTCGTGGTCAACGAGTGGGGCACCGGCATCTCCCTCGACATCCTGGTCACCCACGACGGGCCGCTGGCCCCGCGCAACGCGGCCTGGCTGGTCGCCGACGTCGCCGACGCGCTGGCCCGCGCCCACGCGGCGGGCGTCACGCACGGCCGGCTCAACCCGGAGAACGTCCTCATCGACCGGTACGGCGCCGTGCGGATCATCGGGATGTGCGTCGATGCCGCCCTGCACGGACTCTCGCCCGGCGACGTCCAGGGCGACCTGGAGGACCTCGGCGGCCTGCTCCACTGCGCGCTCACCGCGACCTGGCCCGGCCCGTCCGGCTCGATCGTCCCCGCCGCCCCCCGCGAGAACGACACGACCCTCAGCCCCCGCCAGGTCGTGGCGGGCGTCCCGCAGCCCCTGGACGTGCTGTGGCGCGAGCTCGACCAGCGCGCGGGGGCGCCCGTCCCGTCGCGCCGCCGACGGCGCGGCAGCGATCATCCCGACGTGTCCACGGCCGCGGCGATCGCCGCGGAGCTGGTCGCCTTCGTCGGGGATCCGGCCGGGATGCCCGAGCAGCTGGCGCGGGCGGTGCCCCCGATCAACGAGCTGCGGCCGGTGTGGCTGCCGGCGCTCGCCGACCCGCTGCCGCACGACGCGTCGCGCGACGACATCCCCGTCGTACCGCCCGCCGCGGCCGTCGCGCCCGACCGGGCGCCGGACCCGGAGCCTGACAGGGGACCGGAGCCTGACAGGGAGCCCGACCGGGGACCGGAGCCCCACGAGCCCGACGAGTCCGACATCCCCCTGGTGACCGAGCTCCCCACCGAGGCCGGCATGCCGGTCTTCGGCGAGGAGGACGTCACCTGGCTGCGCACCCGCAGCACGCCACCGCCGCCACCGCCGCCGTTCGAGGACCTGCCCGAGCGCCCGCTGTTCGCTCCCGACCCGCCGGGCGGCGTACGACGCCCGCGGCTGCCACCCGTCCCGTCGGGGGAGGTGCCCGGCGGCCCGCCGTCCAGCGGCTTCTGGCCGTGGGAGACCGGCGCCGGCCCGGACGACGGCGGCTCGACCGACAACCTCGAGAAGGTGCCGGGTCGGAGCTGGCTGCGCCTGGCCATGGCGGTCGCGCTGGCGGTGCTGCTCCTGGTCGCGATCGCGATCGCGTTCAACCTCGGCCGGGGCCGCACCGCACTCGGCGGCGACCCGGAGGAGACCCCGACCACGGTGGAGACCAGCACCGGCCGGGCCGCGGTCCTCGACGGGATCGCGCTCGACGACCTCGACCCCCTGGGCGACGGCGAGGAGGACCCGGGGTCCCTCGAGAACCTGACCGACGGCGACGTCCGCACCACGTGGAGCACGCAGACCTACTTCGACAACCAGCTGGGTCCGCCGCCGGGCCTCAAGACGGGTGTCGGCCTGGTGATCGACCTGGGCGCGGTCCGCACGGTCGACAGCGTCACGGTGCGGATGGTCGACGAGGGGTCGATGGAGCCCAACCAGGTGTCCCTCCACGCGGTGCCGGGCACCGCCGCGCCCACCGACGCACCGACCGGCACCCCGGCCGCCACCCAGGCCGGCGGCGGCGTCCTGACCCTCGCGGGGGCGGATCCGGTCCGGTCTCGCTACCTTGTCCTGTGGTGGACGGCCCTGCCCGAGGTCGACGGCGACTTCCGGGCCGAGGTATCCGAGGTGGTGGTCCGTGGTGAGTGACGTGCGCGAGCCAGTGGCGTGTCGCGGAGATGGCTTGCCGGTTCACGTGCTCAGGGTGCGTGCATCGCAAGGCGGCGGCGCGATGGCATACCGGGTTGTCTTCCGAGCGTCGCCAACGCGGCGAGGTGCGTGCCCTGGGTGCGTGAGACGGTGAGTCATTTCCGCGACACGCCGCCAGGCGACGCCTCGAGCGACCGCGAGCTGCTCGCCGCACATGTCGACGGCGACCCCGAGGCCTTCGGTGTCCTCGTCGCCCGCCATCGCGACCGGCTGTGGGCCGTCGCGCTGCGCACCTGCGGCCACCCCGAGACGGCCGCCGACGGCCTCCAGGACGGCCTCGTCGCCGCGTTCCGCCGCGCCGGCTCGTTCCGCGGCGACGCCGCGGTGACCACCTGGCTGCACCGGGTCGTCGTCAACGCGTGCCTGGACCGCCTGCGCAAGGAGTCGGTACGCCGGACCGAGCCGCTGCCCGACGACCTCGACGCCGTCGAGGCCGGATACCGCCGGGTCCGCCAGACCGTCGGCACCGCTGTCGACCCGGTCGAGCACAGCCTGGTCACCGAGCGCCGGGAGCGGGTCCTCACCGCGCTGGCGACGCTGCCCGAGGAGCAGCGGGCCGCGCTGGTGCTCGTCGACATGGAGGGCTATCCCGTCGCCGAGGTCGCGCAGATCCTCGACTGCGCCGAGGGGACGGTGAAGAGCCGCTGCTCGCGCGGCCGGGCCCGGCTCGCCGTCCTCCTCGCCGACGTACTGGACGACCTCGCCGACGATGGCGCGGACACCACCGCCGGCCGTGCCGCCCATGACGCCGGGAACCCGTCCGGCGCCCCGGACGTCGGATCGATGACGCCCCGCGGACCGCCCGCGGGCACCGCCGTCGACTGATCACCCCACCCCGCCCGTCCCCACCGGGCCCCCGTGCCAGGAATCCCACATGAACGACGCCACCGAGCCGTCCGCCGCACCGCCGACCTCCGCCCAGGAGGAGGCCGTTCGCCGTGCCCTCGCGGACGCGGGGGGACCGGTGCCGCTCCCCGGCGACGTCGCCGCCCGGCTCGACAGCGTGATCACCGGCCTCGCCGCCGAGCGCGCCGCGGCCTCCCTGCCGCCGGGCGGCGTCCACCTGAGCCATCCCGAGGCACCCGCGGTCGTGGTCCCCCTCGACCCAGCGGCGCTGCGGCGCCGGCGCCGGGTCCGGCTCCTGTTCGGCGCGGCCGCCGCGGTCGCGGTGGTCGCGGTCGGTGTCGGACTCGTGTCCGACAACGGTGCCGGCAGCGACGACCTCGCGACGGCGCACCAGCTCGCCCAGGACGACTCGGCCCGCGAGAGTGCCGTGGCCGGCGCGCAGGCCGAGGATGAGGCCGGCGGCGACCAGGCGAAGAACGCTCCCACCGGTCAGGCCCCCAGTCCGGCGGCCTCGGGCGAGCTCGACCAGCCGTACGTCCTCCCGCAGCGGGTCCCCACCGACGAGCCGGTCCGCGAGGTGCGGGCCGACCACCTGCGTGAGGACCTGGTCGCGCTCCAGCACGTCACCCTGCCGCACCCGGCCGCCGCCGACTACGCCGGCGCCACGCTCACCATCCCCGCCGGCTTCATCTGCGAGCCGGCGTCCTTCGGCCGCGGATACCTCGTCGGCGTCCTCTACGACGGCAAGCCGGCCGTGGTCGCCTTCCGCCAGCCGGCCGGGTCGACCCAGGAGGCCGAGGTGCTCGCCTGCGGCACCGGCGACGTCATCCACTCCACGACGCTCGCCGCCACGGGCTGAGCCGCGGCTGACGGGCGGCGGGCGGCTCACCACCGCCGCTCCTGGACCGGAGCACCTCCTCGGGAATCTCGCGGCCTACGATCTCGTTGTCCAAGTGTCCGCCGGTCCGCCCACCGCAGCCGGCCCCACCACCAGATCCACCGGGGAGTTCCATGTCCGAGTCCGCCACGTCCGAGATCCGCCCCGACGTCCGCGAGGTCATCGTCATCGGGTCCGGACCCTCGGGCTACACCGCCGCGATCTACGCCGCCCGGGCACAGCTGAGCCCGCTGGTCTTCGAGGGCTCGGTCACGGCCGGCGGTGCGCTGATGAACACCACCGAGGTCGAGAACTTCCCCGGCTTCCGCAACGGCATCCAGGGCCCCGAGCTGATGGAGGAGATGCGGGCCCAGGCCGAGCGCTTCGGTGCCGAGCTGGTCGCCGACGACGTGGTCGAGGTGGACCTGACCGGTGACGTCAAGATCGTCAAGACCGCCACCGACACCTACACCGCCCGCGCCGTGATCCTGTCCACCGGCTCCGGCTACCGCAAGCTCGGCCTGCCCGACGAGGAGCGGCTCTCCGGACGCGGCGTCTCCTACTGCGCCACCTGCGACGGCTTCTTCTTCCGCGAGCAGCACATCGCCGTCGTCGGCGGCGGCGACTCGGCCGTCGAGGAGGCCACCTTCCTCACCCGGTTCGGGTCGAAGGTCTCGCTCATCGTGCGCCGCGACGAGCTGCGCGCCTCGAAGATCATGCAGGAGCGTGCCTTCGCGGACCCGAAGCTGGAGATCGTCTGGAACTCCGTCGTCGAGTCGATCAACGGCGCGGACTCCCTGGAGTCGCTGACCCTCAAGGACACGGTCACCGGAGCCACCAGCGAGCTGCCCGCCACCGGCCTGTTCATCGCCATCGGCCACGACCCGCGCTCCGAGCTCCTGGTCGGCCAGGTCGACCTCGACGACGACGGCTACGTCCTCGTGCAGCCCGGCTCCACCGCGACCAACATCCCGGGCGTCTTCGCCGCCGGTGACCTGGTCGACCACACCTACCGCCAGGCCATCACGGCCGCCGGCACCGGCTGCTCGGCCGCCCTCGACGCCGAGCGCTATCTCGCCGGGCTCGACCACGCCGCCGCGACCGCGGGGAATGCCCTCGCCGGGAATGCCAGCGCCACCGCGTAGGTTCAACTACACAGACGTTTCGTCCAACCAACCGGAAGGGTGGCCGCCGTGGCCGACAACATCTCCGCCGTGACCGACGCCGAGTTCGACGTGCAGGTCCTCAAGTCCGACAAGCCGGTCCTCGTGGACTTCTGGGCCGAGTGGTGCGGGCCGTGCCGTCAGGTCGCCCCGATCCTCGACGAGCTCGCCGGTGCACACGGCGACAAGATCACCTTCCTCAAGATGAACGTCGACGAGAACCCGGTCACCCCGGCGTCGTACCGCGTCACGGGCATCCCGACCATCAACGTCTACCAGGGCGGCGAGGTCGTGAAGACGATCGTCGGTGCCCGCCCGAAGGCCGCGATCC
Source organism: Nocardioides carbamazepini (assembly GCF_024614185.1). Taxonomy (GTDB): domain Bacteria; phylum Actinomycetota; class Actinomycetes; order Propionibacteriales; family Nocardioidaceae; genus Nocardioides; species Nocardioides carbamazepini. Next base: position 910,865 of record NZ_JAHTLF010000018.1, on the reverse strand, counting down.
TCAACGAGCTCGCCGACTTCATCTGATCGGCACTCCGCCCGAGGCCCCTGGAGCTCAGCTCCGGGGGCCTCGTGCTTCCCGGGGCACCGGCGTCGGCACGTGCTTGGGTCGGCGTACGGCGCCGACGATCCGCTCCCACGCGGCCTCCATCTCGCCGCGCCAGGACACGAGCGAGCGCATCTCCATCCGCATCCGCGGCGTCCGCGGGTGTGCGCGCTGGGTCTTGAACCCGGTCCGGGCCAGGAAGTCCGCGGGCACGACGCACGACGCGGAGCGGGACGGACCGCCCCGGCCGGTGCGGGCGAAGGCCTCGACCGCGCGGATCCCGTCGCGACCGACGAGGTCACGCGCCATGCCCTGGACCAGGAGCCGGCCGATCCCGCCGCCGGCGTACTCCGGGCAGACCCAGGCGGTCGTCAGCAGCACCGCGTCCGGCGACACCGGCGCGGTCGGGAAGGCGGCCGCGCCGGGGACGTACGCCGCGGGCGCGTAGACGAGGTAGCCGACCGGGCGGCCGTCGACGAGGGCCACCCGGCCGCAGGAGCCCCATTCGCGCAACAGCTCGGAGACCCACGTCTCCTTCTCCGCGGCCCGCTCGTCGGGGTCGAGGCGCTCGCGGTGCACGGGCTCGCGCTCCCAGAACAGGCAGGTCCGGCACGGCGCGTCCGTGTCGTGGAACAGGGCGTCGAGCAGATCGAGGGTGAGAGGGACCGTGGTCCGGGCCACGTCTCGATGGTACGTCCGCGAACGGAGCGAAAGTGGGTGGCGCGGACCTGAGAGAATGACGTCCGTGCGCAAGATCCGCCAGAGCCAGAAGCTTCGCAACGTCCGCTACGACGTCCGGGGTCCCATCCTCGTCGAGGCCCAGCGGCTGGAGGCCGAGGGCCACAAGATCCTCAAGCTCAACATCGGCAACCCGGCACCGTTCGGCTTCGAGGCACCCGAGGCGATCGTCGCCGACATGGTGCACAACCTGCCCGACGCCCAGGGCTACTCCGACTCCCGCGGGATCTACTCCGCGCGCACGGCCGTGGCGCAGTACTACCAGTCGCGCGGCCTGAAGGACACCGCCGTCGAGGACGTGTTCATCGGCAACGGCGTCTCCGAGATGATCTCCATGGTCCTCCAGGCGTTCCTCGACGACGGCAACGAGATCCTGGTCCCCGCACCCGACTACCCGCTGTGGACGGGCGCGGTGTCACTGGCCGGAGGCACGCCGGTCCACTACCGGTGCGACGAGCAGGACGGCTGGATGCCGGACCTGGAGGACATCGAGTCGAAGATCACCGAGCACACGCACGGCCTGGTGATCATCAACCCCAACAACCCCACGGGCGCCGTCTACAGCAAGGAGATGGTGTCCCAGCTGGTCGACATCGCCCGGCGCCATGACCTGGTGGTCTTCGCCGACGAGATCTACGAGAAGATCCTGTTCGACGACGCGGTGCACCACCACGCCGCGCAGGCGGCCGGCAACGACGTCCTCTGCCTCACCTTCAGTGGTCTGTCCAAGGCCTACCGGGTCTGCGGCTACCGCGCCGGCTGGGTGATGATCTCCGGTCCCCAGGAGCTCGCGGAGGACTTCCTCGAGGGCCTCACCACCCTCTCCAACATGCGCATGTGCGCCAACGTGCCGGCCCAGCACGCGATCCAGACCGCACTCGGCGGCTACCAGTCGATCAACGAGCTGATCGTGCCCGGCGGCCGCTTCTACGAGCAGGCCATGCTCGCCGACCGGCTGCTCAACGAGATCCCCGGCGTCTCCTCGGTCCGGCCCCGCGGGGCGCTCTACTGCTTCCCGCGCCTGGACCCCGAGGTCTACCCGATCGACGACGACGAGGGCTTCGTCATCGAGCTGCTGCGGGCCAAGAAGATCCTGGTCACCCACGGCACCGGGTTCAACTGGTTCGAGCCCGACCACTTCCGTCTGGTCACCCTGCCCGACGTGGAGGTCCTGGAGGAGGCGATCGGCCGGATCGCCGACTTCCTCGCCACCCGGCGCTGACGCCCTCGTCCACCGACCCGGCGCGTCTGAACGCGCCGGGTCGGTGTCGTTTTGTTCGCCGGCGGCAATTCCGGCCGACATGTCTGCGCGACACGCAGTCGCACCGTTCTGGGTGAGCCTGACAGACTGCACCGGTGCTCGACATCACGTACCCGCCCGTCATCGTCACCGCCAAGGTGCTCTTCAAGCTGATGCGCCAGCGGGTCGTCGTCAGCGGCTCGGAGTCCATCCCCCGCAAGGGCGGCGCGCTGCTGGCCATCAACCACACCGGCTACGTCGACTTCATCTACGCCGGTGCCGGCGCCGAGCCCCGCAAGCGCCTGGTCCGGTTCATGATCAAGAAGGAGATGATGGACGCCCCGGGCGTCGGTCACCTCCTGCGCTCCTTCCACCACATCCGGGTCGACCGCTCCTCGGGCGTGCAGTCGATGAAGGACGCGCTGGCCTACCTCGAGGCCGGTGAGGTGGTCGGGATCTACCCCGAGGCCACCATCTCCCGCTCCTTCGAGATCAAGGAGCTCAAGTCCGGTGCCGCGCGGATCGCGGCGGACGCCGGCGTACCGCTCATCCCGGTGATCGTCTGGGGTGCGCACCGGTTGATGACCAAGGACCACCCGAAGGACTTCTCCCGCTCGGCCAAGACGATCGTCGTCAAGGTGGGCGAGCCGTTGTACCCCACGGGCGAGGACACCGCTGCGGAGACCGAGGAGCTGCGGGTCGCGATGAAGCTGATGCTCGACGAGGTCCTCGCGGAGTATCCCGAGGCCGAGAAGGCCCCGGGCAGCTGGTGGACGCCCGCCCGCTTCGGCGGATCCGCGCCCACGCCCGACGAGGCGGACCGCCTCGACAAGGCCGAGCTGCGGGCGCGCGCCGCGAAGCGGGCAGCCAAGGCCGCCGAGAAGAAGGCCGACCGAGGCAAGTAGGCGGTCGTGGAGTCGCCGCTGGTGCTGCTGGTCGAGGACGACGACGACCTGCGTACGACGACGCGGCTGGTGCTCGAGGCCCGCGGCTTCCGCGTCGTGACGGCCGCGGACGGCGAGGCCGGCTGGTCGGCGTACCTCACCCGGCCGGTGGACCTCGCCGTCGTCGACGTGGTGCTCCCGAAGCTCGACGGTCTCCGGCTGACCGAGCGGATCCGCGCCGACGGTGAGCTGCCGGTGCTGCTGCTGACCGCGCGCGACCTGCCGCGCGACCAGGTCGTGGGGTTCGACGCGGGCGCCGACGACTACGTGGTCAAGCCGTTCGACGGCGACGTGCTCGAGGCGCGGCTGCGGGCCCTGCTGCGGCGCCGAGGGGGAGGGGCGCCCACGCGGATCCTCGACCACGAGGGACTGCGCGTCGACGTCGACGGGATGACCGTCGAGCGCGACGGGGCGGTGGTCGACCTGTCGGCCACCGAGTTCCGGCTGCTCGTCGCGTTCCTCGACCACCTCGGGATCGTCCTCAGCCGCACCCGGCTGCTCGAGATCGTCTGGGGCAGCGCGAGCTGGGGGGATCCGCACGTCGTCGACGTCACCGTGCAGCGGCTGCGGGCCAAGATCGGCGCCGACCGGGTGCTGACGGTACGAGGAGCGGGCTACAAGATGGCACGGTCCTGACCGTGTCCGCCTCCCGGTCCGGCGGTGCTCCCCGCTGGCGGCACTCACTGCGCACCCGGATCACCGTGGCCGTCGTGGCCGCGTCCCTCGCGACCCTGCTCGGGGTGGGGATCGTCGTCGACCACCAGTCGGCCGCCGACGCGCGGGACCGGCTGCGGACCCAGGCCCTGACCGAGCTCGATGCCGGGATCGCCGTCCTGGAGGTGACCTCGACGCTGCGCTACGACCTCTCCCTCGACCCCGCCCGGGTGCCCAGGCAGCTGCGGGAGTCGCTGCCCGAGCTGGACGAGGACCGCGCCTCGACGTACTACGCCGACGGCCGGATGTGGGCGGCCCGGCGCCTCTCGGCCGACCGGATCGCCAGCGTGGCGCTCGACGACGCGCCGGTCCGGACCGCCCGGACCTCGCTGCGCGAGCGGATGCTGGTGGCCGCCGCGGCGGTGCTGCCGCTCACCGCCCTCCTCGGCATGCTGGTCGGGGCCGGCCTGAGCCGGCGGCTGCGGCGGGCGGCCACCGCGGCCGCCGTGATCAGCGGCGGGGGAGCGGCCCGGTGCACCGTCGGTGGCCGCGACGAGGTGGCGGCCCTGTCCCGGGCTGTCGACGAGATGGCCGACGCGCTCGACCGGCGGCTACGCGTCGAGCAGGCGTTCTCCGCCGACGTGGCGCACGAGCTGCGTACGCCGGTCGCCGGCCTGGTGAGCGCGAGCGAGCTGCTGCCGCCGGGCGAGGCCACCGATCTGCTGCGCGCCCTGGTGGCACGGTTGCGGCACCTGGTCGAGGACCTGCTCGAGGTGGCCCGCCTCGACAGCGGCACCGAGGAGGTCACGCTCACCCCCCACCTGCTGGGCCCGCTCGTGCCCGGCGCCGACATCGTCCGCGACGCCGAGGTGCTCGTCGACCCCCGTCGGGTCGAGCGGATCGTGGGCAACCTGGTCGCCAACGCCGAGCGGCACGGCGGCGGCGTCACCGGCCTGGTCGTGGACGGACCGCGGCTCGTCGTACGCGACGCGGGGCCGGGCCTCCCCGACGACGTCCTGGGGGCCGGAGCGATCCGGTTCCACAGCACGGGGCAGGGGAGCGGCCTCGGGCTCACCATCGTGCAGGGTCAGGCCCGGGTGCTGGGCGCGACCGTCACGATGGCGAACCCGCCCGGCGGTGGCGCGGAGGTGGCGGTGGAGTTCAGGACCCCGGACCCATCTCCGGGTCGACCGGGTCGACCGTCTGGAGCGGGTACGTCTGCGTCGCCGCCATCCCCTCCGGCACGTCGCCCTGGACCGTGACGGTGATGGTGCCGTAGGTCGCCGAGGCCTCGCCCTCGACGATGTCCGAGACCGCCACCTTCACCGGGACCGTCACGTCGGTGCCCTCGGCGCAGCTCGGCTCGCAGTCGTTGGCGACCATCGTGCCGGTCGCGGTGGCCTCGTCGGCGCCCCAGTCCGACCACGCCAGGTCGGTCAGGCTCTGGTTGCCGTCGGCGCAGGCCACGGTGACGGTGGCCGGGCTGGCGACCGGCTCGCCCACGCAGTCGAGCAGGTAGGTCACCGCGGCCCGGGCCGCGACGGCGCGATCGGTCTGCTCGCCGGACGTCGTCCCGGAGCCGGCGCCCGGCTCGGCCTCGACGGGCTTCTCGTCCTCCACCCCGCACGCGGCGAAGGCGCCCAGGGCGAGGAGCACGCTGCCGGCGAGGGCGGCGGTACGGCGGGGGCAGGTGTCTCTCATCGGGGTCCGTTCTGTTCGGTCGACCGGCGGATCTCGCCGGCCTGACCAGCATCGCGTCCTCGCCTCACACCATCGCGGCACGTGTGTCACAGGAGCCTCACAGTTGATCTCAGGCGTCACATGGATCTAACGATATATCGTCTTGTTGACTTGTCTCTTTGTCGACATATGGATGTGCGTGCGGCGAGGTCCCACCGGCAGTGGCACGCCGTCCGCCGGGCTACCCGGCAGTTCTCCGCGGTGGGCGGGCGCATCCGGGACGTGTCGTGCTGAGAACCGGCGACCAGTGCGGTGGACGGCGTGTCACTGCGCCGGCCCCGTCCGCCGGCCCCACCCCGCCGGCCCCACCCGCCGGGTCCGTGCGGCTCCCCGCGGGACCCCGGCCCCGCCCCGCCGGCGTTCCACGTGAAACAGGGCGCGACCGACGGCTCGGTCGCGCCCTGTTCGCGGGGCAGGGGAGTCCGGTCAGATCGGCCGGTCGGCGCGGTTGCGCGGGTCGATCAGGTCGATGATGCGCTGCAGGTCGCCGGTGTTGGCGAACTCGATCGAGATCCGCCCCTTCGCCTTGCCGAGGTCGATCTTGACCCGGGTCTCCAGCCGGTCGCCCAGGCGCTCGGCGAGCTCACCCAGACCGGGCGCCTGCGGCTTCGCGCGGCGCGGGCGCGGCGTCGTACCGCTGATGCCGTCGCCGACCGCGACGATCTCCTCCAGGCCGCGCACCGAGATGCCCTCGGCCACCACCCGCTGGGCCAGCCGGTCCTGCTGCTCGGCGTCCGCCACACCCAGCAGGGCGCGGGCGTGGCCCGCGGACAGCACCCCGGCTCCCACTCGGCGCTGGACCGCGGGGGAGAGCTTGAGCAGACGCAGGGTGTTGCTGATCTGCGGGCGTGACCGCCCGATCCGCTGGGCCAGCTCGTCGTGGGTGCAGGCGAAGTCCTCCAGCAGCTGGTGGTACGCGGCCGCCTCCTCGAGCGGGTTGAGGTTGCTGCGGTGCAGGTTCTCCAGCAGCGCGTCGCGGAGCATGTCCGTGTCGTCGGTCTCGCGGACGATCGCGGGGATCGTGTCGAGCCCGGCCAGCTGGGTGGCACGCCACCGGCGCTCGCCCATGACCAGCTCGTAGGTCTCGGCGCCGGTCTTGCGCACCACGACCGGCTGCAGGAGGCCGATCTCCTTCACCGAGTGCACCAGCTCGGCCATGGCCTCCTCGTCGAAGACCGTTCGCGGGTTCACCGCGTTGGGTGAGATCTGCTCGACGGGCAGCTCGGCGAAGTAGGCGCCCTCGACCGGCCGCAGACCCGAATCCGCGATCTGAGCGCCCTTCGTCGACCCGGCGGACCTGGGGTCCGGCGACCCGCCAGAACTGGCTCCAGCGGCAAAGTCCGGATCCTGAGCCGCGCGGTTGACATCCGCGTCCGCCGCCGGGTCAGGTACGGGCGGCGGCGGCGCGGTCGGGATGAGGGAGCCCAGACCCCGGCCGAGACCGCGACGCGGGGCGTTGCTGTTCACGAGATGCTCCCTCGGGTCACGATCTCGCGCGCCGCCTCGAGGTAGCTCAGCGCACCCGGCGAGCCCGGATCGTAGGTCATCACGGTCTGTCCGTACGACGGCGCCTCCGAGACCCGCACGGACCGCGGGATCGCGGTCTTGAGCACCTGGTCGCCGAAGTGCTCGCGCACCTCGTGGGCCACGCCCGCCGCGAGCCGGGTGCGGGCGTCGAACATGGTGAGCACGATCGTCGACACCGCGAGCTCGGGGTTCAGGTGGGCCCGCACCATGTCGACCGTGGCGAGCAGCTGACCCAGGCCCTCGAGTGCGTAGTACTCCGCCTGGATCGGGATCAGCATCTCCGCACCCGCCACGAGGGCGTTGAGGGTCAGCAGGCCCAGCGACGGCGGGCAGTCGATGAAGACGTAGTCGAACCGGTCCTCGCCGACCGCGGCGGCGGTGCCGATCCGCGGGTGCGCGTCGAGTGCCTTCTTCAGCCGCTGCTCGCGAGCGACCACGCTCACCAGCTCGATCTCGGCACCGGCCAGGTCGATGGTCGCGGGCACCACCCACAGCCCCGAGGCGTCGGGGCAGGGCTGGGCGAGATCGGCGATCGCCGTACCGTCGACGAGCAGCTCGTACGACGACGGCGTGCCCTGGCGGTGCTCGATGTTGAGAGCCGTCGAGGCGTTGCCCTGGGGGTCGAGGTCGAGGACCAGGACCCGCTGCCCGAGCTGGGTGAGAGCCGCCGCCAGGTTCACCGTGGAGGTGGTCTTGCCGACGCCGCCCTTCTGGTTGGCGACCACGAACACCCGGGTCTCGGAGGGTCGGTCGAGCTGCTCCTGGGGGATGCCCGCACGGACCATCACCGTCGCCTGGGCGGCCCGGGCGAGGGGAGTGAGGTCGTCGTCGAAGCCAGCGGCCCGCTCGGCGAGCTGGGCCGCCGTCAGCGGAGCGGAGGGAGTTCCGGCGGTTTCACGTGAAACAGCCTCCCCGCGAGGTGCCCCGGTTTCACGTGAAACCTGCTCCCCGCGGATCTCTCCAGTCTCCGTGCCGCCCTGTGGATAACTAGGGAGGTTCTGTGGAGACTCACGCTCAGCACCCGCCTCCGGACCGGTGGAAAACCCGGAACCGGGACCCCATGAGTCGCTCACGACTTCCTCCTCTTCCTTCGCGACGAGCCCCCGCGTGATTCCCGAGAACCACGCTGGCCACGAAGCGGCAACGATACGCGGGCCGGGTCGGCCCACGACAGACGGACGATGCGAATCGGCTCGACGGCACCTTCGGCCGCGAGCTCGGCACCCAGCTCCTCGATGACGGCCGGCGTACAGCCCAGCCGCCGACAGGTCTCCTCGGCCGCGGCCACCTCCTCGGCGGCGCTGCTGCCCTTCATGGCCAGCAGCGCGCCGTCCGGCGCGACCAGCGGCATGCACCAGGTGGCCAGCTTGTCGAGGGCCGCGACGGCTCGTGCGGTCACGACGTCATAGGTCGCGACGCCATGGACGGCGTCCGCGCGACCGCGGATGACGGTGACGTTGGTGAGGCCGAGTCGTTCGACGGCCTCCTCGAGGAAGGTGGTCCGGCGCAGCAGGGGCTCGATCAGCGTCACCCGCACGTCAGGGCGGGCGATCGCGAGAACCAGGCCGGGCAGTCCCGCTCCGGAGCCGACGTCGGCGAGCGTCGCGTCGGCGGGCAGGGCGGCGGCCAGCAGGCCGCAGTTGATCAGGTGGCGCTCCCACAGCCGGGGCGTCTCGCGCGGCCCGATCAGACCGCGTACGACGCCGTCCGTGGCCAGCAGCTCGGCGTACGCCAGCAGCAGGTCCCGCCGGTCGGCGGGGAAGACCTCCGCGAGGATCGCCGGGGGAGCAGGCAGCACCCCCGGGCCCGCCCGGTCCTCGGGACCGGGGGACACCGGGGGTGCGGTGTCGTCGTCGTGTTTCACGTGAAACGTCGACCCTTCCGGGTCACTCAGGCCGGGAGCACCACGACGTAACGGCGGGGCTCGACGCCCGCCGACTCCGAGCGCAGGCCCGCGGCCGCGACAGCGTCGTGGACGATCTTCCGCTCGAACGGGGACATCGGATCCAGGGAGACCGGCTCACCCGACTTCGCGACCTCGGCGGCCGTCTCGGCACCGAGCTGGGTGAGCCGGGTGCGCTTGTCCGCGCGGTAGCCGGACACGTCGAGCATCAGCCGCGACCGCTCGCCGGTCTCGCGGTAGACCGCGAGCCGGGTGAGCTCCTGCAGCGCCTCGAGCACCTTGCCGTCGCGACCGACCAGCTGGCTGAGCTCGGCGCCCACGATCGACACGGCGGCCCGGTCGGCCTCCACGTCGATGTCCAGGTCGCCATCGAGGTCGGCGATGTCGAGCAGCTCCTCGAGATAGTCAGCCGCGATGTCGCCCTCCTGCTCGAGGCGGGAGACGCGGTCGGTCTCGCCCACGGGGGCGTCCGACTCGTCCGACTCGTCCGACTCGTCGGTCTCGTCGTCGGTCTCGTCGGTCTCGTCGTCCACCACGTCGTCAGCCGCGGCCACGTCGTCGACCTCGGCGTCCGTGGCCGTGTCCGGCGCGACGTCCGCCGCGTCCTCGGTGGCGATCTCGGTCTCGGTCTCAGCGCTCACTTGCTGTCTCCCTCATCGTTCGTGGTCTCGTCCTTGCCCTCGGGCGGCGTCTGATTCGCCTGCCCGCCGGGCTTGTTCTGGAGGCCGCCCTTGCGCTGCGAGCGGCTCTGTCGCTTCGGCTGCTGCCGGGTGGAGGGACGGCGCTCCTCCTCGACCTTCTCCTCGACGACGGTGTCGGTCGCGGCATGGCCGTGCCGGGCGGCCTTGGCCTTGTCCCGGTCCTCCTTCGCCTTGAAGGCGGGGGTGCCGGGCGCCGGGTTGTTCCGGATGACGTAGAACTGCTGGCTCATGGTCCACAGGTTCGACGTGGTCCAGTAGAGGAGGACACCGATCGGGAACGCCACACCGCCGAGGCCGAAGGCCACGGGGAGGATGTACAGCAGCATCTTCTGCTGCTGGGCGTACGGCCCGCTCATCGCCTCGGCCGGCATGTTCTTGGCCATCAGCTGACGCTGGGTGAAGAAGGTCGTCGCCGTCATCGCGAGCACCAGGATCAGCGCGACCACCATGACGGTGGCGTTGGGCTCGTCGCCCCAGGTGCGCGATCCCCAGAAGGAGTCCGCGATCGGGATCTTGCCGAAGATGTCGGCCTGGCCGAACTGCTTGGCCCGCTCCACGTCGAGGAAGCCGTGGGCCTTGCCGCTGCGCGCCGCCTGGTCGAGCAGCCGGAAGAGCGCGAAGAAGATCGGCATCTGCAGCAGGATCGGCAGACAGGAGGCGAACGGGTTGGTCCCCGCCTCCTTGTAGAGCTTCATCGTCTCCTCGGCCAGCTTCTGCCGGTCGTGGCCGTACTTCTTCTGCAGCTCCTTCACCTTGGGCTGCAGCAGCTGCATGTTGCGGCTGGACTTGATCTGCTTGACGAACAGCGGGATCAGCGCCGCCCGGATGACCAGGGTGAGGCCGATGATCGACAGCGCCCACGACAGGCCGCCGGACGGGTCGAGCCCGATCGCCGACAACAGCTCGTGCCAGCCGATGAGCACCGCGGAGATGATGTAGTACAGCGGCACCATGATGAAGTTGCCGATGTCGCCGATGATGCCCACTGATCAGGCTCCTTGCTGGAAGGGGTAGCGCTCGGCGGTCGCCGGGCGGAGTTCGGGGTCGCGCTCAGCACGCGCGGGGGAGGGGTCCTCGTCGTGCGTGTGCCCGCGCCGCGGGGGGACGTGGTCCACCCCGCCGGCAGCCCACGGGTGACAGCGCAGCAGGCGACGCACCGCCAGCCAGCTGCCACGGAGCGCACCGTGCGCCTGGAGCGCCTGGACGGCGTACGCCGAGCACGACGGGTAGTAGCGGCAGGTGGGCCCCAGCAGCGGGCTGATCAGGAGCTGATAGCCGCGCACGAGTCCGACGAGCAACCACGTCAGCGGGTTCATCGCGCCTCCTGCCCGTGCGTACCCACGCGATCCAGACAACGAGCCAGGTCGTCACTCAGTTCCGCGTACGACGCCGCGGCGGCCGCCGCCTGCGCCCGCACCACCAGCACCGAGCCCGGCGGCAGCGCCCCGAGCGAGGGCCGCACCGCGTGCCGCAGCCGGCGCTTCACCCGGTTGCGGACGACGGCGTTGCCGACGGCCTTGCTGACCACGAAGCCCACCCGAGCCGGCGCGGTCTCCCCGGACATGCCGACAACCTGCTGCCCCTCAGGGAGCAGCAGGTGGGCGACGAGGGTGCGCGAGCCGGCGCGTCGACCACGGCGGCCGGCGGCCCGGAACAGGTCCGGGTCGGTGAGCCGGTGGTCGGCTGCGAGCACGGTCAGCCCCACGCGAACCGCTGGGCGGACACGCGGGTCCGTCCTCAGACGGACAGGCTCGAGCGGCCCTTCCGGCGACGGTTCGCCAGGATGGCGCGACCGGCGCGGGTGCGCATCCGCAGTCGGAAACCGTGCACCTTGTGGCGACGACGGTTATTGGGCTGGTACGTCCGCTTGCTCACGATCGGCCTCTCAGATGATGCAGATGTCGGGAAGGGTCTCCGGCAGCCGGGAACGCAGTCCGATCAGGACTCCGCACAGCACGTCGGCCGGCACCGCGCAGCCACGAGGACCGGTGAGTGACCGGGGCGTCGTGGACATGCGGCACCGGTCGACACCGGTTGACCAATCAACGGTACGCGGACGCCGGATCAGGGGTCAAACCGGCGCGACATCCGGGGTCGGTCCGGACCCCGCCGGGCGGGAGATCAAAACCTGTGGATAGCGGGTTGATCCCTAGGCACCCGGGCGGTTAGGTTCGATGGATCCGGGATTCCCCGCCGGTGCCGACCCCGTGGTCGACCTGCGTCGCGCATGGCCCGTTCCTTCTCGGGAACGTCGCTCTGACCTGCGCAAACAGTCAATCCATGGGTGATCGGACAGGCCTCGGTTCGGCATCGTCACCGCGATGATGCAAGAGTTCACAACCTGTGGACAAACCTGTGGAGCCAGTGCCGGCAGCGGATCCGTCACGGCTCCTCGGACCCGACCAGCGAGAGGGAGTGGCGTGACCGGCAACCCGGATCAGCCCCAGGACGAGACGAGCACCCCCGGTGCCACCGGCAGCCCCGCCCCGGACACCCCTCCCGTCGACCCGGCGACGGCGCGCCTGGTCCACGAGTGGGCGCTGGTCGTCGGTGACCTGCAGACCCACCAGCGCGCCTGGCTGCAGGCCAGCAGCCCGGTGACCCTGCACGGGACCACCGCGATCGTCGCCGTTCCCGACGACTTCACCCGCAAGCGCCTCGAGGGCCGCCTGCGCGGCGAGCTCGAGGACGCGCTGAGCGACCGGTTCGGCCACGACGTCCAGCTCGCGGTGACCGTCGACGCCTCCCTGCGCGCCGAGCTGGGCCACCAGTCGACCTCCTCGTCGTACGACGACGGCCCCGCCTACGAGTCCGCCGGCTCCTACGACACCTTCAAGGCGGCCCCGGACTTCGACCGGCCACGCGAGGACCCCGCTCCCGCCGACACCCTCGCGGATCGACAAGTCGCCATGTCGACAAATCCACTTGTCGATGCGCCGATGGCGCCCCTGGGCGGTCAGGACCTGGGCGCGAACCAGGCCGGCCCCTCGGCCACCCGCACCGGCGAGTCACGGCTCAACCCGAAGTACACCTTCGAGACCTTCGTCATCGGCTCGTCCAACCGGTTCCCCCACGCCGCCGCGGTCGCGGTGAGCGAGGCCCCCGGCCGCAGCTACAACCCGCTCCTGGTCTACGGCGAGTCCGGCCTCGGCAAGACCCACCTGCTGCACGCGATCGGCCACTACGTCCGCACGATCTACGCCGGCTCCAAGGTGCGCTACGTCTCCAGCGAGGAGTTCACCAACGAGTTCATCAACGCGATCCGCGACGACCGGCAGGACCGGTTCAAGCGGAAGTACCGCGACATCGACGTGCTCCTCATCGACGACATCCAGTTCCTGGAGGGCAAGACCCAGACCCAGGAGGAGTTCTTCCACACCTTCAACACGCTGCACAACGCCAACAAGCAGATCGTGCTCACCTCCGACCGCCCGCCCAAGCGGCTGGAGGCGCTGGAGGACCGGCTCCGCAACCGGTTCGAGTGGGGCCTGATCACCGACGTGCAGCCGCCCGACCTCGAGACCAGGATCGCGATCCTGCGCAAGAAGGCCGCGATGGACCGGCTCACCGCGCCCTCCGACGTGCTCGAGTTCATCGCCTCCAAGATCCAGACCAACATCCGCGAGCTGGAGGGCGCGCTCATCCGGGTGACTGCCTTCGCGAACCTCAACCGGCAGGACGTCGACATGACCCTCGCCGAGATCGTGCTCAAGGACCTGATCCCCGAAGGTGGCGAGCCGGAGATCACCGCGTCGCTGATCATCGCCCAGACCGCGGCGTACTTCGGGCTCTCCATCGACGAGCTCACCGGTCCCAGCCGCGGCCGGCACCTGGTCATGGCCCGGCAGATCGCGATGTACCTGTGCCGCGAGCTCACCGGCCTGTCCCTGCCCAAGATCGGTGCCCAGTTCGGCAACCGCGACCACACGACGGTCATGTACGCCGAGCGGAAGATCAACCAGCTCCTCGGCGAGCGTCGCGCCGTCTTCAACCAGGTCAGCGAGCTCACCAACCGCGTGAAGATGCAGGCCCGGCAGTCTTGATGGGCGCGAGCGTGTCGCAGATCGACGACGGCGCGCGGGCGCTCGCTTCGCTCGGCCCACGCTTGTCGGCGATGCGGCTTCGCCGCCGTGCGCCACGCTGCCGCGCCTGTGGAGAAGTCCGGTGAAACTGTGCGAACTACACGGGGAGGATTCCGTGGAGGCACGTACGCGGCCCTCCACGCCGCGGCCGTGCTCCACACGGTCCCTTGTGGTTCGCCCGTTCGTCCACAGCCGTCATCCACCGGCTATTGCGGCGCTGACCTGCGCAGACACCGGTTCTCCACAGTTTCCACCGGCGCTATGACCACTCCCTGACTACATGCGGATCTCCATCGTCGGAACTCCACCGGGCCCTCGATCTGTGGATCACGGCCTGTCCTCCTGGCCGCGGACACCCCGCGGACCCAGCACGGCCGGCCGTGCCTTCCGACCCTCGGCCGACCTCCGCGCGGTGTCGTCCCCGGCCGCCGCGCTGCCGCGCTGCCCACACCCGTGCCGCGCCCAGGGGCGACGTGGCAGGATGCAACTCCCACCCACCACGTGAGAGGTACGACGACGTGAAGTTCCGTGTCGACCGCGACGTCCTCGCCGACGCCGTCGCCTGGGCTGCGCGCAGCCTGCCCGTCCGGCCCAGCGCGCCCGTGCTGGCGGGACTCCTCATCGAGGCGGGCGACGACGGGCTGGTGCTCTCGACGTTCGACTACGAGACCTCCGCGCGGGCGACTCTCAACGCCGAGGTGAGCGACGAGGGCCGGGCCCTAGTCAGCGGCCGCCTGCTCGCCGACATCTGCCGCAGCCTGCCCAACAAGCCGGTCGACCTGATGCTCGACGGGGCCCGGGTCTCGCTGACCTGCGGCTCCTCGCGGTTCTCCCTGCAGACCCTGCCGGTCGAGGACTACCCGACGATGCCCGACATGCCGGCCGCGACCGGCACCGTCCCGAGCGAGGCCTTCGCCCACGCCGTGGCCCAGGCGGTCACCGCCGCCGGTCGCGACGACATGCTCCCGGTGCTCACCGGTGTCCGCCTCGAGATCGAGGGAGCCACGATCGCGCTCCTGGCGACCGACCGGTTCCGCCTCTCGCAGCGCGAGCTCGCCTGGAACCCCGGCACGCCCGACGCGACCCTGGCAGCGCTGGTCCCGGCCAAGGTGCTCGGCGACACGGCCAAGTCCCTGACCGCCGGCCCCGAGGTCACCATCGCGCTGTCGACGACCGGCTCGGGTGAGGGCATCATCGGCTTCGAGGGCACCGGCCCCGGCGGCGTACGCCGGACGACGACGCGACTGCTCGACGGCGAGTTCCCCAAGGTCCGCAGCCTGTTCCCGTCGGAGAAGCTGACCGTCGCCAAGATCGACCGGCAGGAGCTGATCGAGTCGGTCAAGCGCGTCTCGCTCGTCGCCGACCGCAACACCGCGGTCCAGCTGAGCTTCCGCGACGGCGCGCTGATCCTCGACGCCGGCTCCGGCGACGACGCCCAGGCCTCGGAGTCGGTGGCCGCCGAGATCGACGGCGAGGACCTGGTCACCGGCTTCAACCCGGCCTTCCTGCTCGACGGCCTCGGCGCGATCGACGAGGCGGTCGTCGAGCTCGCCTTCACCCAGGCGTCCAAGCCGGTCGTCATCAGCGGCACGACGGCCGAGAGTGCGGGGGACGCCGAGGGCGGCTCCTTCCGCTACCTGCTGATGCCGCGTCGCCTGCTCAGCTGAGGTAACGCGGCCGACCCTTCCAGCCAGCGATCCAGAGGGAGATGCGTGATGCACATCGGACTCGTCGGACTCGGCAAGATGGGCGGCAACATGCGCACCCGGCTGCGCAATGCCGGTCATACCGTGGTCGGCTACGACTTCAACCCGGACCTCGCCGACGTCGCGAGCCTCGCGGCCATGGTCGAGGAGCTCGAGAAGGCCGGGGCGCCCAAGGTCGTGTGGGTGATGGTGCCCGCCGGCGACCCCACCCGCTCGACGATCGCGGAGCTCAAGGAGCTGCTGGGCGAGGGCGACCTGGTCGTCGACGGCGGCAACTCCAAGTACACCGACGACGCCCTCAACGCCGCCTCGCTCGCCGAGAAGGGCATCGGCTTCGTCGACTGCGGTGTCTCCGGCGGCGTCTGGGGCCTGGAGAACGGCTACGCCCTGATGTACGGCGGGTCCACCGACGACATCGCGAAGGTCCAGCCGGCCTTCGACGCGCTCAAGCCTGAGGAGGGCGGCGCCGTCCACGCGGGCCCCACACCGGGCGCCGGTCACTTCGCCAAGATGGTCCACAATGGCATCGAGTACGCCATGATGCAGGCCTACGCCGAGGGCTGGGAGCTGCTCGAGAAGGTCGACATCGTCGAGAACGTGCCGGCGATCTTCGACTCCTGGCGGCACGGCACGGTGATCCGGTCCTGGCTGCTCGACCTGCTGACCGAGGCGATCACCGACGACGAGCACCTCGAGCAGCTGCGGGGCTACGCCGACGACTCCGGCGAGGGCCGGTGGACCGTGCAGGCCGCGATCGACAACGCCGTACCGATGCACGTCATCGCGTCCTCGCTGTTCGCCCGCTTCTCCTCGCGCCAGGACGACAGTCCGGCGATGAAGGCGATCGCGGCGATGCGCAACCAGTTCGGCGGGCACGCCGTCCACACCGAGCCGCCTCCGGGCGGCGAGGCCAACCCCGACGCCTGAGCCACGGCCCACCTACCGGATTCGTCGCTGATAGCGCCTCGCGACGACAATTCCGGTAGTTGCGTGGGGAACCGGATCAGGCCGCGAGCACAGCGCGGACCAGGGCGAACCCCAGCCAGGCCCCGAGCACGACCACCGCGACCGGGTGCTTGACGATCCGGTCGAGCGAGGGTGGCGCGGTGCGGCGTACCCGCGCCAGGACGACCGCGACGCCGAGCGCCACGACGACGGTCGCGAACAGCGGGCCGAAGGGGTGGGCGAGGAAGGACTCGCGCCACCAGCCGTGGGCGAGGTAAACCCACGACCGGGTCAGGCCGCAGCCGGGGCAGGGCAGCCCGGTCAGCCGGCGGACGGGGCAGATGACCGGCCCGTCCTCGATGTGGTCGGGGGAGAGGAAGAGACTCACGCCCAGCGCGGCGACGCCGACGGCCACGACCACCTCGGTGGTCTGCGGCCGCCGGGTCGCCGGCGCACGGGTGTCGGACATGGTCAGCGCAGCGGTCGGCCCTGGGCGTCCGGGATCTTGCGCAGCGTCACCAGGATCGCGTCGATGAGCGACCAGATGCCCAGGCCGCCGCAGGTCAGCAGCTTGGCGATGCCGAGTCCGGTGTAGCCGAGGTAGAAGCGGTCGATGCCGAGGCTGCCGAGGAGCCAGGTGAAGATCAGCGTCATCACCCACTCCTTGTCGGAGAACAGGCCGGGGACGTCCTTGGCGAGGACGTACTGCTGGCTCTGCCCGGAGCGGACGGCGGTGTCGGCCTTGAGCTGACCGTTGACCGCCATCTGGGCGAGCGTCCCGAAGTCGACCGGGCCCTGCTCCTGGCCGAGGTAGCTGATGTAGAACGGTCCGGCCGTCGGAGCTCCGTAGCCGGGCTGGTTGTAGCCGGCACCGGGCTGGGGCTGGTTGGGGTCGGGCGCGCCGTACGGCGGGGTGGGTGGTTGCGTCATGCTGGCCACCCTAGGGTTTTCCCGCGGCTCGTGAACCACTCCGGGGACGCTGCCGGGGGACAATCGTCGTGAGGACGCGTCGGAGGAGGTGGGTGGAGTGCACGTCGCGCGGCTGAGCCTGCACGACTTCCGGTCCTACGCCGACGTCGACGTCGAGCTCGAGCCCGGGGTCACCGCCTTCGTCGGACGCAACGGTCAGGGCAAGACCAACCTCGTCGAGGCGGTCGACTACCTGTCCCGGCTGTCCTCGCACCGGGTCGCCACCGACGCCCCGCTGATCCGCGCCGGCACCGAGCAGGCGATCGTCCGCGCCGCCGTGGTCCGCGAGGGCCGCACCGCCGTGCTGGAGGTCGAGCTCAACCCGGGCCGGGCCAACCGCGCGCGGATCAACCGCTCACCGCTCTCGCGCACCCGCGACCTGGCCGGCATCGTCCGCACGGTCGTGTTCAGCCCCGAGGACCTGGCCCTCGTCAAGGGCGACCCCGGCGGCCGGCGTCGTTTCCTCGACGACCTGCTCGTGCTGCGCACCCCGCGCTACTCCGGGCTGATCGCCGACCACGAGCGGGTGCTCAAGCAGCGCAACACCCTGCTCAAGACCCTGTACGCCGCCCGCGGCTCCAGTCGCGAGGCGGCGCTCGCGACGCTGGCGGTGTGGGACGACCACCTGGTCGCCACGGGCACCGAGCTGCTCGCCGCCCGCCTCGCCCTGAGCGCCGACCTGGCGCCGTACGTCGGCAAGGCCTATGAGGCCGTCGCCCGCGGCGCGTCCCGCGACGACGCCCGGATCGAGTACCAGCCGACGGTGCCCGAGCCGACCCCCGAGGCCTTCCGCGCCGAGCTGGAGCGCCGCCAGTCCGACGAGATCGGCCGTGGGGTGACCCTCGTCGGGCCGCATCGCGACGACCTCCTGCTCACGCTCGGGCCGGGCGACGACGAGCGGCTGCCGGTGCGCGGCTACGCCAGCCACGGGGAGTCGTGGTCGTTCGCGCTCGCGCTGCGGCTGGCGTCGTACGACCTGCTGCGGGCCGACGGCGACGACCCGATCCTGATCCTCGACGACGTGTTCGCGGAGCTCGACTCCGAGCGCAGGGTCCAGCTGGCGGCGCTGGTCGCGGGCGCCGAGCAGGTCCTGGTGACCGCGGCGGTCGTCGACGACGTGCCGGCCGAGCTGTCCGGCGTCACCTTCCACGTCGCGGCCGGGGAGGTGACCCGTGGCCGACCTGCCTGAGGGTCCGGGGGCCGGGGAGCCTGACGAGTCCGGGGGTCCGGGGGCCGAGCCGCCCGAGGAGCACCGCGCCGACGGCCTCGACCTCGCGCGCTCGCAGATGCTCGGCACCGCCGGGTCGAGTACGACGCCCGCACGCCGCCTCCCGCGTACCACCTCCGACGCCGCCAAGCGCAAGGCCTTCCGGCGCCGGGGCGGCGGCCGGGGGGAGCCCCAGCTGAGCGGCGCCTACCCCGACGGCCGCGACCCCCAGGCGCTCACCTCCGAGCTGGGCCGGCTGATCAGCGACCGCGGCTGGGCGCTGGACCTGCGGGTGCGCGGCGTGTTCGGTCGCTGGGCCGAGATCGTGGGTCCGGAGATCGGCGCGCACAGCACGCCGGAGTCGCTCACCGACGGCACGCTCGTGGTGCGCACCGACTCGTCCGCGTGGGCCACCCAGCTCAAGCTCCTGGCGGCGACGGTGGTCAAGCGGCTCAACGAGGAGCTGGGCCACGGGACGGTCATCGTGGTGGAGGTGCTCGGGCCGCACGCACCGAGCTGGAAGCACGGCCGGCGCAAGGCGCCGGGCAGCCGCGGGCCCCGCGACACCTACGGCTGAGCGCGGCTCCGCCGGGGGCCGAGAGCGGCGCAGGCGACACGTTGCCGGTCGGGGCGACGGAGCCCCTCACGACGTACGGGGACTCATCCGACCCCCTCCGCGGCGCTCCCATCGCCGTTTCTGAGCCGTCTGGGGACCTATTTCACCCGCCCTTGTCCCCAGGACGGTGCCATCAGGCGTGTCCTGAGGCCCCCAGGCGGCTAGAATGGGTTATCGGCCGGGAACGCGTCTCGGGACGCACGACTCGGCCTTCGCCATGCCTTCGACAGCTGTCGGGCCAGGGCGTCCGCGAACGACCAAGTGAATGAGGTAGCGCGTGTCCACTGACGACCAGGCCCCCGAGGTCGTGTCCGAGCTTCCCGCGAAGACACCCGACGTGCTCCCGGAGTACGACGCCTCCGCGATCCAGGTCCTCGAGGGTCTCGAGGCGGTGCGCAAGCGGCCCGGCATGTACATCGGCTCCACGGGTGAGCGGGGCCTGCACCACCTGATCTGGGAGATCGTCGACAACTCCGTGGACGAGGCGCTCGCCGGCTACTGCGACACCATCAAGGTGTGCCTCAACCCCGACGGCTCGGTCAGCGTCGTCGACAACGGGCGGGGCATCCCGACCGACACCGCCCCCGGCCAGGAGGTGCCCGCGGCGACCCTCGCGCTGACCGTGCTGCACGCCGGCGGCAAGTTCGGCGGCGGCGGCTACAAGGTCTCCGGCGGCCTGCACGGTGTCGGCTCGTCGGTCGTCAACGCGCTGTCCGACCGGCTCCACCTGCAGGTGAAGAACCGCGGCTACCTGTGGGAGCAGGAGTTCTCCCTCGGCGTGCCCGACTACCCGCTGCGCCAGGTCCGCCCCCTCGAGGAGGGGGAGGGGACCGGCACGACCGTCACCTGGTGGGCCTCGCCGGACATCTTCGAGACCACCGACTACACCCTGGAGACCATCTCCACCCGCTTCCGCGAGATGGCCTTCCTCAACAAGGGCCT
The DNA here is from genome assembly GCF_024614185.1 of Nocardioides carbamazepini. Taxonomy (GTDB): domain Bacteria; phylum Actinomycetota; class Actinomycetes; order Propionibacteriales; family Nocardioidaceae; genus Nocardioides; species Nocardioides carbamazepini. The sequence goes on along the minus strand of NZ_JAHTLF010000018.1, from coordinate 890,906 downwards.
GCGCATCGAGCTGCTCGACGCCCGGCCCAAGGCCGAGGAGCTGGCCGACGCCGTCGAGGACGGGACGGGTGACGTCGAGGGAGTGGCTGCTGCCGCGACCGAGATCCACGCGGCCGACGTCGACGGGCACAGGGCGCTGGAGCAGGTCTTCCAGTACGAGCGCGGCCTGGCCGACTACGTCGACTTCCTCAACCGCCGCAAGACGACGATCAGCTCGATCATCGCGGCCGAGGCCGACACCGGCGACGGCGTACCGAACCCGATGAGCCTCGAGATCGCGATGCAGTGGCAGGCCTCGTCCTACAACGAGTCGGTGCACACCTTCGCCAACACGATCAACACCCCCGAGGGCGGCACCCACGAGGAGGGCTTCCGCTCGGCGCTGACCACGCTGGTCAACCGGTGGGGCGAGGAGTGGGGCCTGATCAAGAAGAAGGAGGACCGGCTGACCGGTGACGACATCCGCGAGGGTCTCACCGCGATCATCAGCCTGAAGATCTCCAACCCGCAGTTCGAGGGCCAGACCAAGGCCAAGCTCGGCAACACCGAGGCCAAGGGCTTCGTGCAGTCGGTCGTCAACGACCGGCTCGGCGCCTGGCTGGAGGAGAACCCCGGCGAGGGCAAGGAGATCATCCGCAAGGCGCAGGCGGCGGCGACCGCCCGGATCGCGGCCCGCAAGGCCCGCGACCTGGCCCGCGGCCGCAAGGGACTGCTGGGCGGCGGCAGCCTGCCGGGCAAGCTCTCCGACTGCCAGTCGACCAACCCGGAGGAGTGCGAGGTCTTCATCGTCGAGGGCGACTCCGCCGGCGGCTCGGCCCGGCAGGGCCGCGACCCGCGGATCCAGGCGATCCTCCCGATCCGCGGCAAGATCCTCAACGTCGAGAAGGCCCGCATCGACAAGGTCCTGGGCAACCAGGAGGTGCAGTCGATCATCTCCGCCCTCGGCACCGGCATCCACGAGGAGTTCGACGAGGCCAAGCTGCGCTACCACAAGGTGGTGCTGATGGCCGACGCCGACGTGGACGGCCACCACATCAACACCCTGCTGCTGACGCTGCTGTTCCGGTTCATGAAGCCGCTCATCGAGCACGGCTACGTCTACATGGCCCAGCCCCCGCTCTACCGGCTGCGCTGGAACAAGCCGCACGAGCACGAGTTCGTGTACTCCGACGCCGAGCGCGACGCGCTGATGCGCGACGGCCTCGAGCAGGGCAAGAAGCTGCCCAAGGAGAACCCGGTCCAGCGCTACAAGGGTCTCGGCGAGATGAACGCCAAGGAGCTGTGGGAGACCACGATGGACCCGAGCCAGCGGCTGATGCTGCAGGTGACCCTGGACGACGCGGCCCAGGCCGACGAGATCTTCTCCATCCTGATGGGGGAGGACGTCGAGCAGCGCCGCTCCTTCATCCAGCGCAACGCCAAGGACGTCCGCTTCCTCGATATCTGAGTATCTAGCGCATCTCTTAGATATCCGTAGAGCAGATCAGAAAGAGCAATCGTGACTGAGACCCAGAGCAACCTCGGCGGCGACGGGACGGGCGGCGGCCGGGTCGAGCCGATCGAGCTGCAGACCTCGATGCAGCGCGCGTACATCGACTACGCCATGGCCGTCATCGTCGGCCGGGCCCTGCCCGACGTACGCGACGGCCTCAAGCCCGTGCACCGACGCGTCCTCTACGCCATGTACGACGGCGGGTACCGCCCCGATCGCGGCTTCTCCAAGTGCTCCCGCGTCGTCGGCGACGTCATGGGTCAGTACCACCCGCACGGCGACACCGCGATCTACGACACCCTGGTCCGCCTCGCCCAGCCCTGGGTGATGCGCGCGCCGCTGGTGCAGGGGCAGGGCAACTTCGGCTCGCCGGGCAACGACTCGGCGGCGGCGATGCGGTACACCGAGTGCCGGATGGCGCCGCTGGCCATGGAGATGGTCCGCGACATCGAGAAGGACACCGTCGACTTCCAGCCCAACTACGACGGTCGCTCGGAGGAGCCGGTCGTCCTCCCGGCCCGCTTCCCCAACCTGCTGGTCAACGGCTCGGCCGGCATCGCGGTCGGCATGGCCACCAGCATCCCGCCGCACAACCTGCGCGAGGTCGCGGCCGGCGCCCAGTGGGCGCTCGAGCACCCCGACGCCACCCGCGAGGAGCTGCAGGACGCGCTCATGGAGCGGATCAAGGGGCCCGACTTCCCCAATGGCGCGCTCATCGTGGGCCACACCGGGATCGAGCAGGCGTACCGCACCGGCCGCGGCTCGATCACCCAGCGTGCGGTGATCGAGGTCGACGAGGACAACCGCGGCCGCACCTGCCTGGTCATCACCGAGCTGCCCTACATGGTCAACCCGGACAACCTGGCGCTGAAGATCGCCGAGCTCGCCGACTCCGGCAAGGTCCAGGGCATCAGCGACGTCCGCGACGACACCTCCGACCGCACCGGCCAGCGCCTCGTCGTCGTACTCAAGCGGGACGCCGTCGCCCGCGTCGTACTCAACAACCTGCTCAAGCACACCGAGCTGCAGACCAACTTCAGCGCCAACATGCTGGCCCTCGTGGACGGCGTCCCGCGCACCCTGAGCATCGACCAGTTCATCAGCAACTGGGTGGAGCACCAGGTCGAGGTCATCAGGCGCCGCACCGAGTACCTGCTGCGCGAGGCCGAGAAGCGCGCCCACATCCTGCGCGGCCTGGTCAAGGCGCTCGACATGCTCGACGAGGTGATCGCGCTCATCCGCCGCTCGCCCGACGTGGCGGAAGCGCGCGAGGGCCTGATCCAGCTGCTCGACATCGACGAGATCCAGGCCACCGCGATCCTCGACATGCAGCTGCGCCAGCTCGCCGCGCTGCAGCGTCAGAAGATCATCGACAACCTCGCCGAGATCGAGCTCGAGATCGCCGACTACAAGGACATCCTCGCCAACGTCGCCCGGCAGCGCCGGATCGTGGCCGAGGAGCTCGCCGAGATCGTGGAGAAGTACGGCAACGACCGCCGTACCCAGATCATCGCGGCCGACGGCGACCTGTCCATGGAGGACCTGATCCCCGACGAGGAGCTCGTCGTCTCGATCACCCGCGGCGGCTACGCCAAGCGGACCCTGGCCAGCCAGTACCGCACCCAGAAGCGCGGCGGCAAGGGCGTGCGCGGCGCCTCGCTGCGCGGCGACGACGTGGTGGAGCACTTCATCTCCACGACCAACCACCACTGGCTGCTGTTCTTCACGACCGCCGGGCGCGTGTACCGGATCAAGGCCTACAACCTGCCCGAGGCCTCACGCGACGCGAAGGGCGGGCACGTCGCCGGGCTGCTGTCGTTCCAGCCCGACGAGTCGATCGCCCAAGTGCTCGCGATCCGCGACTACGAGCAGGCGCCGTACCTCGTCCTGGCGACGAAGAAGGGCCTGGTCAAGAAGACCCGGCTCGGCGACTACAACAGCCCCCGCCAGGCCGGCGTCATCGCGATCAACTTCCGCGACGACGACGACGAGCTGATCGGCGCCGAGCTGGTCAACAGCGAGGACTCGATCCTGCTGGTCTCCCGCAAGGGCCAGTCGATCCGGTTCATCGCCGACGACGAGCAGCTGCGGCCGATGGGCCGGGCCACGTCGGGTGTCACGGGCATGAAGTTCCGCGCCGGCGACGCCGTCCTCTCGATGACCGTGATCCGCGCGGCCGACGCGGCGGTCGAGGAGACCGACGAGAACGTCCAGTACGTCTTCACCATCACCGACGGCGGGTTCGCCAAGCGCACCCGGATCTCCGAGTACAAGATCCAGGGCCGCGGCGGTCTCGGCGTGAAGGCGATGAAGCTCGAGAACGAGGAGCGCGGCTCCCTCGTCGGCGGCTTCATCGTCATCGACGGCGACGAGGTGCTCTCCATCACCCAGTCCGGCCAGGTCGTCCGCAGCCCCATCAACGACGACTTCCGCCCCACCGGCCGCGCCACCCAGGGCGTGAAGTTCGTCAGCCCGAAGAAGGGCGACGCCGTCGCCGTCGTGGCCCGCTCCGTCGAGGCCAAGGAGGCCGACGAGGAGGGGCTCGAGGAGGGCGCCGCCGAGGCCGTTGCCCAGGGCGCTGCCGAGGGCGCCGCTCCGGTGAGCGAGGGCTCGACGGAATCGCAGGTTCAGGCCCCGGATGCCACAATCGAGGGGTCCGGGGGCACGAACGAGCCCGACGGGGAGAGTGAGAGCTGATGACTGAGCGCGTCGAGGACACCGTGATCCGGCCGGGTGCCGCCGCAGGCCGCCCCGCCGGCGCGCCCTCGGCGCCCGGTCCCGTCCCGCCCGCCGGGCCGGGCGGCGTACCCGGTGGCGCTCCGGCGCCGGCCAAGGGCCGCGCCCCCCGCCGCGCCCGCCTGCGCCTGACCAGGATCGACCCCTGGTCGGTCATGAAGACGTCGTTCCTGCTCTCCATCGCCTTCGCCGTCGTCACCGTGGTGTCGGTGGCGATGGTGTGGCAGGTCCTCGGCGCCGCCGGCGTGTGGGACTCGATCAACTCCACGATCAAGGAGGGCATCGGCGGCGAGGACGTCGCGTCCTTCCGGATCGAGGACTACGTCGGTACCAGCCGCGTGCTCGGCTTCACGATGCTGGTCGCCGCCATCGACGTCGTCCTGATCACCGCCGCCGCCACCCTGATCGCGTTCCTCTACAACATGTCGGCTGCCCTCCTCGGCGGCGTCGAGATCACCCTCGCTGAGGACAACTGAGCCTGACGGACGTCGACCGGGGCGCGCGGATCGGAGACGAGGGGTCCTCGTTTTGTCCCCGCCAGACCGGCTCCGGTAGTGTCTGTCCTCGGCTTGCTGCCGCGGGGCTTCCACCCAGAGCAGCGAGCCACCCGGGCCTATAGCTCAGACGGTTAGAGCACCACACTGATAATGTGGGGGTCAGAGGTTCAAGTCCTCTTAGGCCCACGGAAAGCCCCGGCTGCGTACATCGCGGACCGGGGCTTCTTCGAAGGAGGAGCAGCATGAAGAAGGTTCTTCTCGCGGTCTTCGGGGTCGTCGGCCTCGTCATCGCCGGCAAGAAGCTCCAGGAGAGCAAGGCCGAGCAGGCCCTCTGGGCCGAGGCCACCGACACCCTCCCCAAGAACTGAATCACCGCAAGCTGGTCGAGTAGCCCGAGCTGCTGGGCGAGGGCGTATCGAGACCGTGCGGGGCCTTGGCGCAATTGGTAGCGCACCTGCTTTGCAAGCAGGGGGTTGCGAGTTCGAGTCTCGTAGGCTCCACCAACAAAACCCCAGGTCAGCCTGGGGTTTTGTTCTTTTCTGAAGTGATCCGGTCGACTTCGAGATCGGCTTTTAGGGGGAGTGGTGGGGGAAAGTGGGCTGATCTCATCCCCACGGGCCCCGCCCACGGATAACTCCCTGTAAGGGGTGGGAGCTAGAGGAGCCTCGGAACCACGACAGCCCGCCGCCTGCAATACGCCGAGCGGCCCCGTGTTGGTGAGCCGCTCGATCGACTCGCTTTGACGCCCGTCGTGCCTGATCCGCCGGTGCACCAAGTCCGCTTCGGCTTCAGAATCTCCATCGACATGCGCGCGTAGCCGATAACTTGGATCCGAGGACAACGTGATCCAGCTGGCGTGGAGCCAACGGCGAGGGGGCAACTAAGTGGCGCAAGACTGGGACATTGCTGAGCCGCGCGCAGACGCCCTCATCGAATCGCTGCGTGCCTTCGGTTACTCCCCCGAAGCTGCGATCGCCGACCTAGTCGACAACAGCGTCTCGGCCGGGGCGAAGCGGATCGCCGTCGACTTCGCTTGGTCCGGCGCGAACTCTCGCGTGACCGTCTCCGACGACGGCGGCGGAATGTCCGAGAACGCGTTGGTGGCCGCGATGCGTCCCGGCAGTACCAGCCCTCTCGAGGACCGGGATGCCTCCGACCTAGGTAGATTTGGCCTCGGCCTGAAGACTGCGTCCTTCTCACAGGCGCGCGAACTTACGGTCGTCTCGAAGACTGAAGAAGGCGACGCCACCACCCGCCGCTGGGATCTCGACACGGTCGCCGCCTCGGGAGAGTGGCGCTTGCTCCGCACGGCACCAGCCGGCGCCGCCGTTCTACAGCCCCCCACCACAGGCGGGACAACCGTGACATGGTCCAAACTCGATCGCCTCGTTGGCGACGTCGGGTCCGATGACGCCAAGGCCCACCGGCGGTTCCTCGACGCCACCGCCCGCGTCCAGCGCCACCTTGAGGCCACATTCCACCGCTTCCTCAGCGGTCGGGGTCGTCTTCGGATCTCAGTCAACGGCCAACAGATCGATTCCTTGGACCCGTTCATGGTTCATCACCCCGCCACGCAACAACTCGACGCTGAGGAGCTGCCCTACAAGGGTTCGCTCATCAAGGTCGCCCCTTACGTTCTCCCCCACCGAAGCAAACTCGACGACGAGGAGATGGCTCGCGGCGCGGGTCTACAGGGCTGGAACCAGCAACAGGGTTTCTACGTCTACCGCTCGGGCCGGCTGCTAGTGCAGGGGGACTGGCTTGGACTCGGCCTCTCCAAGGACGAGCACACGAAGTTGGCCCGAATCGCCGTCGAGTTTCCGTCTTCGCTGGACCACGCGTGGCAGGTCGACGTGAAGAAGTCCACGGCTCGCCCACCCGGAGAACTTGTGGAAGCACTCCGTCGGATCGCTCGTGCGACACGATCAAAGGCGGAGGAGGTGTACCGCCACAAGGGCAAGGTCTTGGCTCGCCAGAACAGCCAGTCGTTTGTGTTCGCTTGGCAGGAGCACAAGGGAAGGAATGGCGAAATCCGCTACCGCGTCAACCGCGACCACCCCGTGATCCTTGCGGTCCGGCACGCACTTGGAACGGACAAGCAGGTCTTCGAGCGTGCCCTCCGCTTCATCGAAGAAACGATTCCGACGTCGATGATCGGCGTCTCGATCGCCCACTCGGTCGACAACCAGCTCACAGCCTTCGGCGGCTCGAAGCGCGAGATCAGACCACTCGTCGACTTCGCGTTCAGGAGCTATGTGAGGGACGGGATGACGACCAGCGAGGCGCTCGACCGTATCGCGGCTGCAGAACCCTTCTCGGACTATCCCGAGGTGATCGCCACACTTAGGGAGGAACTTGCATGAACAACTCGGACCTTGTGCGCCAGATGGTCGTTCCTCGCTTGGACTTCGCCGTCGCCAACGGGACACCCGTGACGACGGAACGGCTCAGGGGGTGGGTCGAGGACACGGCCGCGATGGTGGGTACCCAGACGCCAAGCGACCCCGTCGATACTGAGCAGCTCATACGCGACATCGAAGCCGACTACAACGTCCACGTAGGTTCGTGGAACTCCTTGGCCGACGACACAGACCACGTGGCGTGGTTGGATGAGCGACTCGCTGACACGAGCGGCTGGAGGTTCTGGGACCGCTACGCACGGTACCTGAGGCAGGACCAAGGTTTGCCGGTCGCAGCGGTGCGTCGACTCGACGAGATTACCGACGACATCCTTAGTCGCTTGGAGGAGCCGCAACGCGAAGGCCCTTGGGACCGCCGTGGGCTCGTTGCCGGCCAAGTCCAGTCAGGCAAGACCGGCAACTACACCGGCCTGATCGCGAAGGCGATCGACAACGGCTACAAGTTGATAGTCGTGCTCGCTGGCGTGCACAACAGTCTTCGCAGCCAGACCCAGGCCCGTATCGACGAAGGCATACTCGGGTTCGACACCCGAGCTTTCCGCTTGGCCAACCAGGCGGACGACTCGAGCCGCATCGGCGTCGGGAAGCTTGCCGGGCCCAGGCTTTACGTGAACTCTTTCACGTCCTCGGGGGAGAATGGCGACTTCCGGCTCAACGTGGCTCAGAACATGGGGGTAGCGCCCGGAGGTGCCGACCCGATCGTCCTAGTCGTGAAGAAGAACAAGTCGATCCTGACGAACCTTTTCAAGTGGGCGACCGAACTGACCAAGGAGCGCGACCCGAACACAGGCGAGTTCAGGGTCCGGGGTGTGCCTGTCCTCGTGATCGACGATGAAGCCGACCATGCATCGGTCAACACGAAAGCACAAGGCGCGGCGGACGAAGAGACCGATCCGTCAGTCATCAATGGCCTCATCCGACAGTTCCTAAAGACGTTTGACCGGACCGCCTACGTCGCCTACACCGCTACGCCGTTCGCGAACATCTTCATCGCTCCCGACTCGGACCACCTTGCCGCCGGCGAGGACCTCTTCCCGCGCAGCTTCATCGTCAACCTGCCCGCGCCAAGCACGTACACGGGGCCCGAGCGAGTCTTCGGTCTGAAGGAGGACGTGGCGAACGCGATTGACGAGGTGGAGGCGCTCCCCATCGTCCGGGCGATCGAAGACTACGACGGGTGGCTTCCCGACAAGCACAAGTCAAGCGATCGACTCGGCGCCGACCTGCCCGACACCCTGCGGGATGCGATCGTCTTCTTCCTCGTAGCCGGAGCGGTACGCCGACTCCGCGGCCAAGAGTCGAGGCACCACTCGATGCTTGTCCACGTCACGAGATTTACCGCAATGCAGCGACAGGTGGCTGACCAAGTCGAGGAGTACCTCGGGGACATCAAGAATCGACTTGCGTACGGCGAGGGCGATGATCCGATCCTCGCCGAACAGGTCAAGCGGCTGTACACCGACGACTTGTTGCCGACGACCGAGGCGATGCTGACCGCTCCGGACCTTGAAGGTCTAGTAGGACCCGCCCCGAGCTTCGACGAGCTATGGCGGGAACTGCACCAAGCAGCGGTGAAGACGCGCATCCACGTTGTCAATGGAACCTCCGCCGATGCCCTGGAGTACGTCGACCATCCCGACGGGATCAACGTGATCGCCATCGGGGGCGACAAACTCTCGCGCGGCCTGACCCTCGAAGGCCTTTGCGTCTCTTACTACCTGCGCGCGAGCAAGATGTACGACACGCTGATGCAGATGGGTCGCTGGTTCGGCTACCGGCCCGGCTACTTAGACCTGTGCCGCCTCTTCACCACGAACACCCTTATCGGCTGGTACGAGCGCATCACTGCAGCGTCCGCCGAATTGCAGCGGGAGTTCGAGGCGATGGCTGCCGTCGGACGAACACCGGCCGACTTCGGGCTCCGCGTCAGGCAACATCCCGACGGGCTGCTCGTAAGTTCACCCACCAAGATCCGGAACGCCCAGAAGATCAGCATCTCCTTCAGCGGCTCAAGCTCCGAGACCGTTACCTTCCGGGCAGCCGACCGATCCACCAACGCCACCGCCCTGCAGGCGTTGCTTACCGACCTCGGCCCGGAGGACGACAACCCGGCAGGCATGCGGGTCTGGAGGGGCGTGGATGCAGCGCAGATCCTTGCGTTCTTCGCCTCTTACCGCGCCGACCGGGCGGCCTTCAAGACACAGCCCAAGGCCCTCTCCGACTACATCTCAGCCCGGGTCGCTGACGGCGAGCTGAGCGACTGGACGGTCGTCTTGGCGGACGTGCGGGGTGGATCCGAGCGCGATATCGGAGGTTTGTCGGTCGGCCTGACCAAGCGAACAGACCACAACTCGACCACCGATCCACTGCGCTACACCGTCCGTCGCGTCGTCAGCCCTGGTCACGAGCTCGTCGAGTTGCCCAAGGACTCGAACGCTTGGGATCGGGCCTTGGAGAGGACTATCGAGTCGTGGAAGCTGAACCCCCGACGCAGGGAAGGAGACAAAATTCCGGACCGCCCTTCGGGCCTGTGGGAGCGGCACTTCCGTGACGTATCGAAGGGGCTCCTCCTGCTCTATCCCTTGGACCCGCAGAGCTGGAAGGCATACGACGGCGGCGACACGACCCCGTTCGTCGGCTTCGCCGCATCTTTCCCGGCCTCCGATCGGGCCGAGCCCGTCGAGTACCAGGTGAATATCGTCACGCTCAAGCAGGAGTTCGGTTGGGACGATGAGGACTTCGATGACTGACGCCTTCGATCGGGGCCTGTGGCGCGAGTTGGCCGATGACCGAGTTCCGGACGGCTTGATCCGTAGGCGGGTGCTTCCCTCCCTAGCCCACGACGTCTTCATCGGCGAGCTTCGACCCGGGCGGGAGCGGGTTCTCATCATGGAGATCGCAGGAGAACACACAGGCCTGCCGCCGCGGCGACCCTCCTCGAAGGGCCTCAAAGTCGAGGTCGAGGACGCGGAACCCGACATGGTCCGAATCCGGCTGACGTCAATGGCGCGTGCCGACTGGAGCCTGTTCGCTGAGGTTGCCAACGACGTCGCGGCCACCCTGTCTGCCGACCCGGGCGCCGGGGCCGCGAAGCGGGTACTCAACCGCGTGGTCTCATGGCAGAACTTCTTTGCGACCAAACGCGACGACTTCAGCCTCGAGCTCGCCGCTGGCCTGTTCTCCGAACTGCACGTCCTGAGCGAGGTATTCCTTCCAACCCTGGGAGCGGGCCGTGCCGTGGCAGCATGGTGCGGACCCGATCCCGCCGTCCAGGACTTCCAACTCGCTACCTTGGCGCTAGAGGTGAAATCGTTCCGCGGCGCTGGGCCGGGCCGATTACTCATCAGTTCCGAGCTGCAGCTCGACCTCGCCGGTGTCGACAGCCTCTTCATCGCCTACGTGCGGCTCGATCAGCGCCAAGACGGGAGCGGACCGACCCTCTTGGATGCGATCAACACGGTTCGAGAGGCGCTCGTCGAGTCCCCGCCGGCGCTCGACCTGTTCGAGCATCGGCTCCTCAGCTACGGCTGGGTTGACTCGTTCGCCGAGTACCGGACGGAGAAGTACGACGTTCGAACCAGCGAGGCCTTCCGCGTGACTGAGGGGTTCCCGCGGATCACCCCCGCATCGCTCCCCAATGGTGTCGGCGGCGTCACTTACGCTGTCGACCGGAGCGCCATTGAGGCCTTTCTGGTCCCCTGGGAGGACCTCGCCGAGATGTTGAAGGAGCTCGCGTGAGTGGAGAGATCGAGGACTGCCTCCACGACCTCCAACAGGCGATCGTCCTCGCCGCCTCGGCAGAGGACAACGAACAGGGCTTGCCCGAGGCGTTCACGCATTACATGATCGACGTCCTCATCGAGGCTGGAGAGGTCGACGACGCCCAGGTCGCGTCATACCAGTCGACCGGAGCACGGGCCTCGGCATTCAGCCTTAGCGAGGACGAGAGCACGCTCTGGCTTTTCCTCACCGACTATCGCGGTGACCTGTCCGTCCAGGGTCTCGTCAAGACCGAGCTCGATACTCATTTCAAGCGGATGGCCGGATTCCTCGAGCGGGCACGCGACGGGCTCTGGAAGAACCTCGAGGAATCGGCACCGAGCTGGGACATGGCCCATCGGCTCGCCGAGGTCTGGAACAAGGTCGCGGAGATCCGGCTGGTCGTGCTCACGAACGCCACGCTCCGCACCACAGTGGGTGGGCCGATCAAGCTCGACGGGCGACCCGTCCATTGCTCGGTGTGGGACCTGACCCGAATCCATCAGCTCGCCTCCAGTGGCCGAGCACAAGAACCCATCTCAGTAGATGTATCTGACATCTGGGGCGAACCCATCCCTTGCCTGGGTCCACATGGAGAGCCGGGCGCCTACGACGCCTACCTGATGATGGTGCCTGGCGACTTCATTGCCAGGATTTATGAGATCTACGGGCCCAGGCTCCTCGAGCTCAACGTCCGCTCCTTCCTCCAGTCCCGCGGCAAGGTGAACCGCGGCATCCAGGAGACGATCAAGGGCGCGTCCCGTCGATTCCTCGCCTACAACAACGGCATCTCGATGACCGCCGCAGCCGTGCAGGTAGTCAATCTCCCGGCCGGCGGGCACGGGATCGCATCGATCTCCGATCTGCAGATCGTCAACGGCGGCCAGACCACCGCCTCCCTCCACTACGCGAAGGTTAAGAACAATGCCGATCTGTCAGGGCTGTTCGTTCAGGCGAAGATCTCGGTCATTGAGCCCACCCTGCTCATGGATCTCGTACCTCGCATTAGCGAGTTCGCAAACAGCCAGAACAAGGTCAACATGGCGGATTTCAGCGCGAACGACCCGTTCCACGTCGAGATCGAGCGTCTCTCTCGAACGGTGTGGGCCCCAGGCAAGGCCGGAACCGGGGCCATGACTCGCTGGTTCTACGAGCGGGCCCGAGGCCAGTACGCCGATGCGCATGCCCGCGAGCGCACCCCCGCCCGCCAGAAGCAGTTCAAGCTCGTCCACCCGCTCAACCAGAAGTTCACCAAAACCGATCTCGCGAAGTTCGAGAACACATGGGACCAGCTCCCGTGGACGGTCTCGTGGGGGGCGGAGAAGAACTTCCGCGAGTTCATGCTCCGACTCGAGAGGCGCGGAAAGTCCTTCAAGCCTGACCAGACCTACTTCGAACACCTGGTCGCGAAGGCGATTCTCTTCCGCAGTACGGAGAAGCTCACCACCGCCCAGCAGCTCGGCGGCTACCGCGCACAGACCGTCACCTACACGATCGCGAAACTGCTGAACGCAACTGGCCAGCGGATCGATCTGCGCGCGATCTGGCGTAGCCAGGAACTCTCCCCCGCTCTCGCAGCGGCCATCGAGGACCTAGCTCCGAAGGTCCATGCAACGCTCTTGGCGACAGCCGGCGCGCGGAACATCAGCGAGTGGGCCAAGAAGGAGGACTGCTGGAAGGCGATCCTCGACCTCGCCTGGGAACCGGCCAAGCCCTTGTTGGCTCAGCTGGACGCGACCGCTGGGCGCACGAGGACCACGTCGACAGCGAGCATCGGCGAGCAGCTGAGCGACGAGGAGCGGGTGGCCCTCGAAGCCGTTCTCTCGATCTCCGGTGAGAGCTGGAAGGCGCTCAGCTCTTGGGCGAAGCAGACCGACGTCCTCCAGTCGTGGCAACGCAGCCTCGCCTTCAGTCTCGGAAACCTAGCTAAGGCCGGCAAGACCCCCTCCCGCAAGCAGGCGGTGCAGGGAGCGTTGATCCTGGCTGAGGCGCGACGCCTCGGATTCGCCGGATAGAGCGCCTGCTCACTCCCGAACAACGTCCGCCCCGGTGAGGGCCTCCCGATCTACGTGTCCGAATCCGCAGACCTGGACGCCCGAGGTGATGACTCGCTCCATGCCCTTCTCGACTGGCTGTGCATCGCCGCGATCAGAGTCGGAGGTCTGGACTCGGCCAGCCACCACGCGAACGTCGGCGCGCCTTCGTAGACTCGGCACACGATGACCACTGAAGCCGCTCCGAACGCCACCCGGTCCGTACGCGGGCAGGCGCTTCGGTTAGCGCCACACCCAGATCACTGCGACGACGTCGTGGCGCTCGGAGTCCTGGTCCGGCGACTTCGAGCGGAGAACCCGCGCCCATTGCTGGCGGCGGACCTATTCGCTGGTGCGGGAGGGATGAGTCTCGGACTGGAGCACGCAGGCATGCGGGTCGTCTTCGGCGCTGACTTTGATCGCGACGCCCTAGCGACCCACGCGCACCACTTCGGGGGAATGTCCGTCGGATGGGACCTGGGCGATCCGGAGAACGTGGAGGAGGTCGGCCGGATCCTGCGGAGCGTCAACATCGACGTCATCGCTGGCGGGCCACCGTGCCAGCCGTTCTCCAAAGCTGGGCGGTCGAGGATGCGGTACCTAGTCCAGCACGGCGTGCGTGAAACACATGACCGCCGGAAGGACCTTTGGCAGTCGTACCTAGAGGTGGTCCGGACTGCGCGCCCGCGTGCGGTGATCATGGAGAACGTTCCTGATATGGCGCTGGATCGCGAGATGTTCATCCTGCGATCGATCGTCCGCCGGCTGGAGGACTGGGGTTACTCGGTCCAAGAACGTGTCGTTGACACCTATCGCTATGGCGTTCCCCAGTTTAGGCAACGGCTCATCCTCGTGGCGCTCCATGGCGGCCTTGACTTCACCTGGCCCGAGGAGTCGACGAAGAAGGTCACGCTCGGCAATGCGATTCGGGACCTTCCCGAAGTCGACCCCCAAGAGGGATGGATGTCCGAGGCCACTCGCAAGGGTTGGCGAAAGTATGGAGGTCCGCAGACGGAGTTTCAGCGCGACATGCGAGCCGAGGTGCCGATGACGCAGAGCGACCGCGTGTACGACCACGTCACGCGCCGAGTCCGCGACGATGACGCAGTGGCCTTCGAGCAGCTAGACACCAAGACTCGCTATTCAGAGCTGCCTGATGAATTGAAGCGGTACCGCGACGACATCTTCGACGACAAATACAAGCGGTTGGACGCGAACGACCTCTCAAGGACGATCACTGCGCATATCGCCAAGGACGGCTACTGGTACATCCATCCTGAGCAGAACCGCACCCTGACCATTCGCGAAGCCGCCCGCATCCAGACCTTTCCCGACCACTTCCGCTTCGCGGGCGGTCCTACCTCGGCCTTCAGACAGATCGGGAACGCGGTACCCCCTCGATTGGCCCGGGCGATGGGGGCTGCCGTCGCCGAGGTTTTGGGGGATGGAGCAGCACGTCTGGCAGTCCCGACCGCGAGGACGAGATCGGCCCTCGCGAATTGGGGTCGGACGACAGCAGAGGTGAGTCCGTGGCTGCGTTCACGGTCGCGGTGGCTCGTCGTTCTCGGTGATGCGCTCCTCGGAGAGGAGTCGACCACCGTGGCCGAAGCCGTGTGGCCGATCCTGTCGGTGTGGAACACTCCGGAAGATCTGATCGCCAACGCGGAGACCCTCGTAGAGGTTTCAGGTTGGTTGGGTCGAGAGGATGCCTCGGCCGCGGTGCTGGAGCTGGCACAGACACTTACCCGCGAGGGCGGCTCCTTGGACGACGCGCGCCTGGCCGAACTGGTCGGTCGGGGACTGATGCGCCGTTCGGCCGTGGAGCTGGCCATGATCGCAGACCCCGAAGAGGAGGAACCTGTGATCGCCAACACGGCGGCGCTTCGTGTCGCGGGCAGGTTCTTCCAAGGGACGGAGCGGTGGCTCAAGAACCGAAACTCAGACGGACGCATCGCAGTGGGACGCCTCATCGGGTTTGACGAGGAGAGTCGCGAGGCGCAGATCGCGCTGATTGAGCTGGGTGCGCGGCTATGCACGCCGAAGGCGCCCGATTGTGACCGGTGCCCGTTGTCAGCGTGGTGCAGGTACGGCGCCGGCCGGTAGCGACTCCGACAGTCAGAGGCCTAGCCGCTCGGCCAGCTCCGGGTGGCGGGTTCGCATCGTAGCCACGGCAGCCTTGAACTCCGGGAGGGATCGATCCTCTAGGAGCGCGGCTTTCAGGGCGATGCCAACGTCCCGTAGCGCTACGTCCGACGCCTTGGACGACTTGCCCGACGACTGCGCGCGGTCACCTGCGTTGGCCGACCGGCGATAGGCATCGTCTGCAAGAACACAGAGTTCGTGCACGGGCCGCTCGAGCATCTGGCGGAGGACAGGTGGCAACTCGACACTCATCTTCGCCACATTGATCTGGAATGCCTCATCCAAGTCGGTGTCGAACTCGAGCGCGGCTCGGGCGAGCTTGGTGTGCTCGTCGATTCCCCGTATCCCCGACCACCCGCCGTGCTGAACGAGCCGATCGGCTCTGTAGATGTAGAAGCCCTGCTGACGATTCCACTTCTGTGGACCCGACAGACGGTCGAACTCCTCGATCGACGAGAAGCGGTCCCGGGCTGGCAGCACGACTCCCCGGAAGGTCACCTCCGACGAACCGTTGTTCGTCTCAATCTCGAACACTTGGGGCGCGAGGACCGAACGTTCTCGCTCTGCTGGGGCGAATGGATCCCACGGCCGGAGCTTCTCGTCATCGACGCAGATAACCACCTCCGGTCGGTCGCGGACGTCGCCCGCGATGAACCGGTGGAACACCATGGCGAGGTGCTCGGCAGTCTTCGAGGCCAAGGTACGGAGGCGACGTCGACCCCAACCACTCTCGGCGTAGCGCTCTGGGAGCACTCGGTCCAGATCCTCCCAAACCACGACGGTGCCGGGAGACTCACGGAGGAGATCCTTGGCGCGCTCGATCGCCGGTGACGTCTCGTCGACGGTGATGTCCCACCTGTCGGTGCGAGAGATCCGGTTCAGGTCAAGTGTCATCACGTTGAAAATCGTGCGCTTCGGTGCGGTGCGACTGACGACTGTCAACCGACGGCATTGGGAGAAGGAGCCCGTCTTCAGACCGAGTCCGAAACGGCCCAGCTCGTTCCTGTCGTAGCTCCGCCGGCTTCCGAAGCGCAGTGCCTCCACCAACTCGCGCTCGGTCATGCCGTCGCCGTCATCGCTGATGAGGACGTACGATCCGTTCGGCTCGAACTGGGTGTAAATGTTGACGCGACTCGCGTTCGCGGTGACTGAGTTGTCGACGAGGTCGGCCACGGCGGTCGGGAAGTCGTAGCCGATGTCTCGCAGGGAACCAGTGAGCCGCGCTGCCGAGGGCGCGATCTCGAACGTCTTGGTTCCCGTCACCAGCGTCCACCTCCTAGAGTTCAAAGCATGCCAGGCGAATCACGCTGGGAGCGAATCAACGTGTGCGTGTCGGGCCAAGGCTATTTGACGGTTCCGACACTTGAGCCTCCCGTGTCGCCCGCTGCCCGACGAACGATGCAGGCGAATCGCGGCCGTGACACCGGCCCGGAGATGGCGGTCCGGTCAATCCTGCATCGTTGGGGGCTTCGGTACCGCGTGAACCTGCCACTACCGATCGACCGCCGCCGTCGTGCCGACGTGGTCTTCAGTCGGGTCGGTCTCTACGTCTTCGTGGATGGGTGTTTCTGGCACGGCTGCCCGCAGCACTTCGTGATGCCGAAGACCCGAACGGCCTTCTGGCGCGAGAAGGTCGAGGGGAATCGCGCCCGCGATCGAGACACGGACGAGCGTCTGCGAAACGCGGGCCTGACCCCCCTGCGAATTTGGGAACACGCTGATCCCGAGACGGCCGCACTCCTGATTGTCGACACATACTCGCGACTCCTTGAAGGTCGCCTGCGGCTGGCGCTCTAGCTGCAGCCACCGTCGTCGCGGCCGATGGCCGGGTTCGACAGGGTCCGCTTCAGGTGCGGGGACCATCCACCCGTGAGGTCGGAATCAGGCACCACGTCGACGACCTCAGGCACGAACCCGTCGATCCCATCCCACGCCGCGCTCGACGATCCTTGACGAGGCCTGACGAGTCCCGAAACCGCCCGCTTCACCCCACTATTCAGCGTTCAAAACCGAGCGGCACGCATGCTACGAAGGTCCGTAGATCGGTCCGCCCCTCGGGGCGGGCCGAGCGTCATTTCAAGGCTAGATGACGAGTACTGACGGGCGGTGACGAGGTCGATGCACGGTGGCGTGAGGTTCTACCGCGGCTCTGCCGCCGCTGCACGCTCCTACGTCGAGGCCGACCACTCTCGCGCCGACGACTACTACCTGGCCGAAGGCAGCGGGGTCGCCGAGCACTACATCGCCGGCCCCGGCGCAGTGCGGAGGGTCGGTGACCTCGACGGCCCGAGGTACGAGCGCTGGGTCGCGGGCTACGACGTACTGACCGGCGCAGCCAAAGGACGCCTGCGCGACGACGCACGCGCGCTGCGGTTCGTCGAGGTGGTCGTCAACGGGCCGAAGTCCTGGTCGCTCGCCGCCGCCCTCCACCCCGACATCGCGGCCGCACTCGCGTCCGTAGGCCGACGGACGCGGCTGCCGAAATCGTCAGAACAGTTGAACAGTCGGCTTAGATCCTCGCGCCCTACGGTCGGCTCTCGCGCCAAGCGGCGTACGTTGCCCCGATCTTCTCGGCGAGCGACCTGTCGCGGTCGAGAGTGGCGTGTTGGTAGATCGCCATCGCGGCCTGGGAGGCGTGGCCGGCACGCGCCTGCAGCTCGGCGGCGGTCGCGCCGTGCTGGCCGGCGAGGGTCAGGGCGGTGTGGCGCAGGTGGTGGATGGTCAGGTCCGGGCGTCCGGCCACCTCGCGTGCCGGACGGTAGCGGTCCATCAGGTAGCGGACGCTCATGTGGTCGGTCCGGTCGCCGGGGAAAAGAAGGCCGGCCGGGCCTTCGGCGGCGTGCTCGAGGAGGTGCCTCTGCAGCATCGGCAAGAACGGTGGAGGGACGTGGACCGTCCGCACTCCGCTCTTGGTCTTCGGCGAGCTGATGTGCCGCCCGCACTCGGGGCAGGCACCCCGGACTGATGGGTTGGTGTCCTTGTCGACCTTCCTCGTGACGGTGATCCGGCCGGTGACTCCATCGATGTCGGCCCCGCGCAGCTCCAGGAGCTCTCCCTCGCGCAGTCCGACGAAGGCTGCGAGCACGATCAGCAGCTTCAGCCGCTCGGGCATCTCGTCGATGATGACCGCGATCTCGTCGAAGGTTGCCGGGACCACGACCTGCTTCACGGGAGCACTGCCGGCGCCACGGATCTTGGGCGGTGCCCGGTCGATCAGCTCCTCCTCCTCGGCCGCCTGGAGGATCGAGCGCAGCAGCCGGTACGCCGCCGCATTGGACGACGCCTTCTTCGGATCGAGGGTTCGGCGCCACGCCTTGATCTCCGAGAGGGTGACGTCGCGCAGCGGCATCGCACCGAAGTACGGCAGGATCCGATGCTTCAGCAAGGCTTCGTAGCTGCGTGCCGTCGTCGGCCGCAGGCCACGCTCGGCCAAGTAGCGCTCGGCGAACGCCTCCACAGTGCTCATCGCCTGCTCGCGCTCGCGGCGGGCCTCGGCAACCTTGCGTGCCTTGGGCGGCGTCCACTCATCGCGGTCGATAAGCGATCGCTCGCTGGCGAGCCACGTTTCGGCATCCATCTTGGTCCGGAAGTTGCGCGAGTGGCGCGTGCCGTCGGGCATCGCGTACCGCGCACGGTAGGACGGTCCCGTCGCGCCGACGCGTCGCTCGAGTTCGCCGAACCCTCGTCGCCGTGTCATGCCAGAGACCTCCCGAGTGCTCCGATTCCACCGATCACCAGTTAACCCCATACTTCGGCAGCAGAGCAATGGGGCACCTAGGGGGAAAGGATGTCCAGGTGGGTCCGCGACCGACCACTCCTGACCTGCTGTTTTACGCTCAAATCGGAGTTTGAGGACTGCCCAAGCGCGTTTGCAAGCAGGGGGTTAGGGGTTCCAGTCCCCTAGGCTCCGTCACATGAAACCGCAGGTCAGTCTGCGTTTCTCTCATTTCTGCGGGCGGTTGCCAACCCAGCACGGCGACTCTGTGGGGGCCTGGTGTGGGGAAGCGATCTGCCTCCAGCTCCAGCGGGATGGCGAATCCAGGACGTCCCCACCACGGTCAAACTGTGGCTTAAGACCGACAATGACGTGGACGGAGACGCAGAAGCGAGAGGTGGTGAGCAATGCCGGGGCCAGCACCGCGGTCTTTGCTGTGTGACACCCACCCGTCCGTGTTCATGGAGGCCGAGCGAGCGGTCCGCTCGGATACCCCGCTGGCCTCGCTCGGCACCCACAGCAATCTCCTCGTTGTGTGGCGGTGCGCGACGTGCCGCCACGAGTGGGCGGCGACGGCGTCTGCGCGAGCGCGAGGAGGGGGCTGTCCTAAGTGCGCGTGGAAGAAGCGAGCTCGTGCCCGCGCCCAAGCGCCAGCGGGTCAGTCCCTCTTGGACCGGCATCCCGACGTGGGCGAAGAGTTCGTTCGCAACCTGACACGGGCAGATATGCATCCTGCCGACCTACGTCCGAGCTCACAGCAGCGCTGCATCTGGTCGTGTTCGACCTGCGGGAACCGGTGGGAGGCCACGGTTGCCAATCGCGTTGCCGGTCGAGGATGTACGGCATGTGCCAACCGTCGCCGCGCCGAGAATGTACGACGACCTACCGAACGGTCCGGGACTGCTGCCGAGAAGGCGAGCTTTCCGCAGTCGGAACTCATCGCAAATCTCACGGACGCAGCACGCGGACTCCACGACATCAAGCCCGGGTCAACGGATCGATGCCTATGGCGTTGCTCAGATTGCTCCCACGAATGGGAGGCGACGGTCGTCAACCGCGTGCTCAAATGCAGCGGATGTCCGGAGTGCGCGATGCGGCGAGCAGCCGAGAAGCGCTCCACCGCGCCTGAAGATGCGTCGCTACTGGCTCTCCATCCCAACATCGCCGCGGAGTTCGTCGCCAACGAGACGGCACCCGGACGGAGCCCGGCGCTGATCAGACCTGGCTCGAACGCCCTCTGCCGGTGGCGATGCAACCGTGGTCACGAATGGGTGACGACGGTCGCGTCCCGAGTCGCAGGGGCTGGCTGTGCCCGTTGCGGTGCCCGTGGGCAGTCAAGGCTCGAGTTGGAAGTTGCTGAATTGCTGCGAGCGGCGACCGGCGAGCACGTTGAGGTGGATGTCCCACTCCGAGCCGTTGGTCGATCGTGGCGTCTCGACATAGCGATTCAGCAGGTCGACCTATACATCGACTTGGACCCGAAGTTCTGGCACGCTGACTCCGCACGCGATCAGCGGAAGGCCGACGCCCTACGGGAGCACCATTACGTGCGGGTCCGGCACGCGTCGTTGCCAGATCTCACCGGGGTTGTCACCGTCTCGGTGACTGACGGCTCGCTCGATGCCGTCACGTGGGCGGAAGCCCTGCGACCGGTGGTGACTGGCCGCGGCGTGGGGTGGCTTGGCCTCGACAGTGACACCGTGGTGAGAGCTCTCTCGAAGGCCGCCGACTTATGGCGGCAGACCCTGCAGGGGCGACCGAAACGATCCGCCCTGGACGTCGCTCCACACCTGGTCGACGAGCTTCTCCGAAACGAGACGCGGCCCGGTGTAGAACTGAGCTGGCTTCCGCCGAGTGCCAAAGACAGGTGCTGGTGGCGGTGCCAGACGTGTACGCACGAGTGGCAGACGAGTGTCGAAGTGCGCGCCTACCTGGGGTCTGGGTGCCCGGCATGCGGACGGACGAGGGTTGGAAGGTCAACGTCGCTGGCACCGGCGGGTGGCTCGTTGGCTGACCTCCACCCGCAGATTGCGTCCGAGTTTGTCTCCAGCGATCGGCTGGACCGAACCCCGTCGGACTTGCGGCCGTCCACCAACATCATGTGCGTCTGGCGGTGCCCGGAATGCGAAACTGAGTACCGCGGTAGCCCCGCCGGGCGCACACGTGGACGTGGCTGTGCGAACTGCTCATCTGCGAAGGCCGGTGACGCCCGAAGCCGGCGCGGCGCGTCAGACGGAAACAGTCTTGCGAACAGGTTCCCAAGACTGGCCGGTGAATTCGTCGTGCTGCACGATCACCCGCACCGGACGCCCTCGGACATTCCACCAGCGTCCAACCATCGCGCCACTTGGTCGTGCCACGACTGTGGGAACGAATGGTCAGCGACTGTCGCCTCCCGGGCCCTAGGCGGCCATGGCTGTCCTGCGTGTGGACGACAGCGAACCGTTCTGGCGCGAACGACGCCAACGCCCGGCAATACCCTGGCGGACCTGCACCCGGCCATCGCCGAGCAGTTCCTGACGAACCTCACCCATCCCGGGCGCGGCGCCGATCAACTCAAGGCAGGAAGCCATGATCGCTGCCGCTGGCGATGCGGCGCCGGTCATGAATGGGAGACGACCGTAAAGAACCGGACGCGGGGCGGTACCGGGTGCCCCGAGTGCTACAAGACTCGTCGCGCTCAGTGAGTGCAACTAGCGTGGAGGCAGCGTGCGGAATAGCCGCGCCGCCGGATCTACCCGGATCCGGATGTGGCGTTCAAGCACTCACAGCAGTGTCCGTCCTGAGGACGCAACCCGTCGGTCATTGTGGACGCGGAGCCGATGGGGCTCGCCACCTGCGATTAGGCCGACCGGACGGCGAAGCCGACCCCGCCACTGAGCAGGGGCCTGAGTGCGTTCACCAGCGCCGAAAGTTCGGCTAGCGCTCGATCTGGTGACGCACCGACTTCAGAGATCACTTCTGCTCGCGCGAAGGCCACCCGGGCCGAGGTCTCGAGCGCGGCCAGTTGCTCTGGGGTAAGCAGGTCACCTTCTGCCTTGCGTCCGTAGGCGGCCACCTCATGCTGCGACCGCTTCAACTGATCGGTGAACGTCTCGAGGTGGGCCTTCGCTCGCTTGTAGTCGCGATCGGCCGCTCGGCGGCATGTGTCGGAGCAGTACTCCTTGCGACGTCCGGGGCCGAGCTCCTGAGTCACGGGCTTCCTACATGCAAGCCAGGCGCAAGGCACTGCGATCTGACCGATGCTCTGGCTCTCGTCCGCCATGACTTGTCCGCCTATCCGCGTGAATTGGACCACCTGATCACGCACAGTCTCGCCCCAATGGGGCTGATCCGGGCGGTGCCACGCCGAACTACAACGGTGTTTATTCGCGCGATATGAGCGCGAATGACACGCCGACACGTAGATGGGTTGCAGCTCAGCGGCGCGCGAAGCGTGTAGGACTAGATCGAGTCACCTGAACCCAGGTGGCGAACAAACCGCGCGAAACCAAAACGCCCGGCTTGCGGGCCGGGCGCTGAGGTGCACGGGACACGAATGTCGTCGTACGGGTGGAACTGTCATGACATCACCGGTCCCGAGCTCGCGCAAGACCCGCACCGCGGTGCGAGATCGGAGGGATCGCCGATGTGGCGGTTCATCGCTGCAAACAACCAGGCCGGTAACCCCACGTGGTGGCTGTATGCCGGCAACAACGAGATGGTCGCCTGGGCCGGGGAGACGTTCGCGTCGACCTACAGCGCGAACCGGGCGGCGTCGGCCTTCAAGGTGGGGGCGAGGACCGCGAGGTACGAGGTGTACCAGGACGCCGGCGGCTCCTGGCGCTGGCGGGCCTGGCGCTCGTCGGACAAGGTCGCCGCTTCTGGCGAGTCGTTCAGCAGCCGGTACTCCGCCGAGCAGGCGGCGAACCGCGTCCGTGACAACGCTGGTGGCGCTGCCGGGGCCGCGGCCTGACTTGCTCGATGGCTGTGTGCGGCACTGGCTCGGGCCGGTGCCGCGCCGCTGTCTGAGCGGGGTGGGCCGCGGTGCCGAGAGCCGAACCTACTGTTTCGCAACGCTGTGTCGGATCCGTCTGATGCAATGCCCAGTGGGCGACCATCGTCCGACCGCTAGGAGTTTGAGGTGCAACGAGAGCAGTATGCCGCCCATGCGGTGTGGACGACGCTGGAGGCCGTGCAGGCCCAGGTCGAGACCGACTTGCAACCGTGGGATGACGCCTCGCGTTACGACGCGCAGCGCTTGCATGCGATCGTCGAATTCACTGACGGCCTTCGGGACTCCGAGCCGACCCTCGTAGAGCCGCAGGCAGTCAACGACCTTCAGTCGCACCTCCAGTCACTTCACAACTCCTTGACGGCGTACGTGGCGGATCCTCAGGGGAATCAGGCGCATCTTGCAGCCGCCGCCTCCCATATCCCCAACCTGCTTCAGGTTGCGCGAACGCACTTTCTGTTCACCGCGCTGGACGACCCGGGTAGGGGTGTGAAAGCCGCGGCGACCCGCTACAAGAACTCGCTGGACGCAGAGGTCGAGCGACTTGTCCAGCAGATCGATGACCTCCAGGCCGAACTGGCGGCTGCAAAAGCGGAGCGGGATCAGAGCGATGCCGACGCAAGGCAACGGCTGGACACGCTGTCTCATGCGATCGACACGCGCGCTGCTGACATCGGCGCATTGGAACTCAAGCTCCAGGGTCAGGTCGATGAGCAGCGGACCGCATTCGAGTCTGATTCTCAGGTGCGCGAAGCGGCGTTCAAGAAGAGTCAGCTGGCGGCGTCTGAGCGAGATGAAGCGCGGATCGCGGCAGCCCAGAAGGCAGAGGCGGCCCGCCTCGAGGCAGCAATCGAAGCCGAGAATGAGCGACTCGCCGCGGCCGACGAGGCAACGGCTCGGGCCGCTGCGAGGAACGAATCCACTAGCAAGGAACTCATTGCAGCTCTTGAGTCGTACCGAGACCAGGCGAAGACGCTCGCTGACATGACAAGTCGTCACGCGGTCGCTGGCGAGTACGGCGAATGGGCGTCACATCAGGCGAGAGCGGCCTTCAGATGGACCATTCTGGCTGTCATGATCGGCATCGGGACAGTGACTGGTCTAATCATCGCGATCACGTCGGCGACTGACGACACCCTTCAGTTCACGCTCTACAAGACGAGCATCTCGATCGTCGGCCTGATTGTTGCCGGCTACGCCGCGAAGCAGGCGTCGGAACATCGCCGCGAGGAGCGCACGGCGAAGCGGCTCGCACTCGATTTGGCGGCCCTCGGTCCATTCCTCGAGCAGGTGAACGATGCGGAGGACTTGCGACTGGCGGTTGCGAAACGTGTGTTTGCTCCGGAGCCGGGTCAACCTGACGATGGGGAAGGAACCAGATTCCGCTTGCGCGGCGGGTCGTCGCTGTCGATGGCGGACATCGTCGAGTTGATCAAGGTCTCCCGCGGGGCTTGATCGGCCAGCCAGCGCGGCTGGTTGGATCAGTCGCCCTCCCGATCTCGCGCAGGCGGAAGGTCGCGTCTTGTCAAGACGTTCCTGCGCGTCGCGGACAATTTCGGGGAGCTTCGCCGCCAATTCGGCCTTGGGCGGGAGGGCGGTCCAGTACTCGGCGACGACGATGCCGTCCTTGTGCATCTCCAGCAGCTCGACTTGCTCGCGGCTGGACCTCGGTGCACAGGATCAGGCCGACCGGCGATTCCTCATGCTCCTGCCGCTCGTACCGGTCGAGCCACTTCAGGTAGCGCGGGGCACCGCCGATCCCTCGGGAATCTGGGAGTTCGCGATCTCACGACGCTCGAAGGCCCACGAGAAGCCGCAGGTCAGTCTGCGGTTCCTATCTCCCGGGTGGGTCGCGATCTACGCGAGGCCTTGGCAACCGGCGCACGCCGCACCCTCCGGGCCATCGGCGCGAACATGGCTGATCAAAGCGCGGCGAGAAGACGCACTTCCCGATGCACGGCCCCGGATCGCGGCATGATCGGACGTCTTTGAGTGCGTGACTCAAGGGGTTCACGTGGCAGGGCTCGATGCTGGACGATGTCTCCGTGCTCCAGGCATCGAAGGCGGCGGCCGTCCTGCTTGCCTTCACGTTGTGCTGTTCCGCTTGCGCAGCCGATGACGGCGGTGGCAGCGACAACCTTCCAGAAGTTGACACGAGCTCGACCGCCAGCAGCGGTTCAGCTGAGCGCATCGCGCAGGGGTGCGGGCTCGTTCGGGGCGAGAGTCCAGACGGGACGACGAGGCACTACTCGGACCTTGCAGCGCACGCCCTTTTCCGGGCGGTGTTGGCGGCCGAACCCGGCCAAGCCATGGCCGCCCGGTTGTGGGCCGCGGCGGATCGTCTGTTGGACGATGACTCCGCGCCCCCACGCTCAGCGTTACTGAGAATGTGTACCGACGCCGGCTTCGTGGAGCCAACGGGCATGATCGAACTCCGCGCCTTCGCGTGCGACGTCAACTCCAGGATCGCATTGGAACGTCCTGACATCGGTGCGTACGGGCCGGAGGACACCGAGGCAGCACCCGGCGATCCATTGCGCACTGACGTGGAGTTCCTAGACGTGACCTTTTTCCTGCTCTCCATGAAGGAGAGCCCAGAGTGGCTGGATGCCGAGGCCCTGGGCGTCGCGCTGGAAAGCGAGGACGACGCGAGCTATAAGGCTTCGCTCGATCACTTCGATGAGATGTGCGCTCGAGCGCCATCAAGAGGTCGGTAGCGTCGCTCAGTTCTGAGTGAGCCACGACCCTACTCCGGGCCTGCGAACGGCATGAAGACGTCAGTCGACACGTCCTTCGTGGCGGAAGGGGTCAGGTTCGGAGTGTCAGCTGATCGCGCAGCGGCCCCCGTTGTTTCGGAGCCTTCAGATACGAACGCAGCGTTCGTTGGGTGAGGGTCATCCGCTCGTTGCCGACCTGTCCGATCCGGGATCCGACGGCTCGGCAAGACCGCTCAAGCAGTGGCGCGAGGCGTTCCTCGCCTACTTCGACACCGGCCGCGCGAACAACGGCGGTACAGAGGCCATCAACGGCCTCATCGAACCTCACCGGCGCATCGCCCGCGGCTTCCGCAACCGCGAGCACTACCGACTGCGCATGCTGCTCATCGGCGGCGGACTCACTCACCCCCGCCTCAGGTAGTAAGAGCCTGATTGACCTTCGCTCAATTTCGTCGGAGCCGTGAACTACGGTCAGCCCCACGTGGACGCGGCGGGGCAATGAGCCGGTCTCGCTGCCAGGAGGGAAGACCGTGACCGAATCGGGAGCTGGGATTGACGCAATGTCGGTCTACGAGAGGCAGGTCTGGGCGAAGGCCGTGTCTCGGTTGAACGCGACTTCCGGCGGTAGAGGAAGGGAGCTGATCGGTCGTGCCACGAAGCCCATTGCCAGCGTCGCCGGCAAGGCGTGGACCAAGGTTCCTCTTAACGACGACCTCACAGCGCAGTTCGAGAAGGCGTTGGAAGGCCTGGTTGGGGTGACCATGGAGCCGGCGATGAAGTCGGTGAACCTGCACAGGGTCGTCGGCCGGGTCGGCGTACCTCTGGAGGACTTTCAGCAGCTGGACCTCAAGCAACTCGATGCGGCGTCGCCGCGTACCCGCGGGTTGTACACCGCTACGGCTCTGGTGGAAGGCGGCGCAACCGCACTGGCGGTGACCGGCGCGACCGTGGCCACGACCGTGAGTGGCGGTACGACAGCGGCGGTGGCAGTCGGCGCTGTCGCCACGGACATCGCCGCGAGCATCGGGTTGTTGGGTCGGATCACGGCCGTTGCTGCCGCAGAGTACGGCTACGACGTTCGGCAGCCCGAGGAGGAGATCTTCGCCTTGGGCACCATTTCAGTCGGCTCGGCAGGCACGCCTGCGGCGAAGGTCGCCGCGTTGGCATCACTGTCCCGCCTGACGCAGGAGATGATGAGGAAGGCGACGTGGGCCCAGCTCAACAACCACGCGTTGGTGAAGGTGATCGACGCCGTGTTCAAATCGCTGGGGCTCCGCTTGACCCACCAGAAGCTCGGTCAAGCCGTTCCCTTTGCAGGCGTCCTGATCAATGGCGGACTGTCGGCCCAGATGGCAGATCAAACCTATCGCCGCGCCCGCGACGTCTACAGACTTCGTTTCCTGTCTGAGAAGTACGGGATCGATCCAGCGGCTTGGATCACCGAGGACGGCGCCGTCACCGACGCTGAGGATCAGGTCCTGGGAGCGGCTCTGGATCAGCTCGAGAGCGAGGACCTCCCGGACGCCCCTCCAGCGGTGGCAGAGGCCGACGGACCCGACCAAGACGAGTAGTTGGGCGGTCGGTATCGAGCGTCACGAGTGCCACGTGGTCGAGCGTCGTGCGACGTCGTAGATCGCATCGATCTCGCGCGGCGACAGACGAAGCGGCTGCGACAAGAGGTGCTGGCTGATCCGTCGGCGCGTCACGACGACGACAACGCCGTCCTCGGGTTGAGCCCAAACCTTGAAGCCCTTCCGGGCTCCCATCACCGCGATCACACCGGCCGCGGTCACCGGGAAGCCGGCATGTTCGGTAAGGAGCCGCGCGGCCCGTCGCGCCTCGTGCCGGCTGTTGCGGATGTAGGGCACTCGCTGCCCGTTGACCATGAGGGTGTCACCTCCCACCCAGATCGATGCGTTCGGATGGTGCTTCGCGTTGACGGTGAAGACGCCGGGCGGGCCGACCACGACATGGTCGATGTCCGAGCCGCGCTCGCCCACGCGTACCGCGTGCAGGACCCGCCACGCCGGTCCGAGGGCCAGGAGCTGGGCGGCGACAGCCTCCTCGCCGTCGGCACCGATCCGCCACGCGCGCTCCTCCGTGCGGGCGCCGACGAGCCGTGAGAGCACGTGCTTGAACGTGCCCTGAGCCTCGCGCTCCGCCATCGCGCGCTCCCGTGCAGCGGCACCTGCTCGGTTCGCGCTGATGTCGTGCCAGGTCGGTGGAGCGGGGGCGGCGGGCATCGGTGTGGCCGGCTGCGGTGAGTTCGCCAGCGTGGGGGTTGGCTCGGAAGGCGCCGGTAGTGGGGGCGGAGCCGGATCCCGTGACGCCAGGTGTTCAGCAATCGCCTGCTGCAGCATTGGCAGGTTCGACGAATCGTCCGAGTGGTAACGACACGTCTTCACGTCGTAGTACCCAAGTGCCGTCCCGCCCGGCGTCTCGGCGTACAGCCGCTCATGGCCGTATCTGGCCCACCGTCGCACGTTCCAGTCGGTCACCAGTGCCTCCCTGCTCATGACGGAGAGTGCCACCAAGAGCGCGGGAGCGGAGCGGAATCGGCGACATCGACGTTGCTCGAGCACCTACTCCGTCAACTGCAGGTTCCGGGAAAGCTAGCTCTAACGCTAGGATTGTGGCAATCACTTGCTACTGACTAGGAATAACGCAATGGCTCGCTTCAGCGTCCCCGAAGCCGCAGCACGACTCGGCGTGGTTGCGCAGCGCGTACGCCAGCGGATCCAGGACGGCTCGTTGCCTGCCGAGCGCGTGGGCGGGCAATGGATCATCGATGAGAAGGACTTGGCTCGGATCTCCGACTCCAACGCGCCTGGCCGGCCCCTGTCCGAGCGCTCTGCATGGGCGTTGGTCGCCGCGGCCGAGGACGACGCAGTCCTCTTGCACTCGCTCTCGGCCCCCGACCGATCCCGGGCGCGAGCCCGCCTCCGCAAACTGGCCGCCGCGCACCACGACGACTCCCGCGAAAGCCTCCGCCTGCTGTCGGTGTTCATGCGCAACCGGGCGGCGCGACGCTGCTATCTGGTCGCCCAGTGCGACCTCAAGGACCTGCGCAACGACCCGCGCATCCGACTCTCCGGCCTGTCGCACCCCGAGTCCGGCCTCGCGTCTGGTGACGTCGTCGAGGGCTACCTGTCTGTTGATGACCTCGACGACGTCATGCAGGACTATCTGCTGCGCGACGTGGACCGCGACCGCGCCAATGTCTTCCTCCATGTCGTCTCGCCCGATATCGAGGAGAGCCTGCCGCTCCTCGGCCACGCTTGGAACAGCCTGCTGATGGCAGCCGACCTCTCCGAGCACGAGGGACCACGCGAACGTCACCGAGCCATGGAGCTGCTCGACGACCTGGCGCAACAGGCTCAGGCCCAGGCACCGCGGGCGCGTCGAGACCGAAGCGAAGGGCGGAACGAGTGAGCGACCCGGTCGTGCTACCTGCCATGACTGAGGCGCAGGCTGCCTCCTGGCACGCGATGATGGATCTGTACACGAAGGTCCCCGAGCACCGGACGCTCATTGGTGGACAACTCGTGCATCTGCACTGCGCCTGAACGCGGCTCCTACACCGCTCGCCCCACCACCGATGCTGACGCTGTGGTGAACATCCGCGCCGACCAACGGATGTTCACCCGCTTCACCGCAGCCCTCGCCGAACTCGGCCTCACCCCCGAAACGAGCGGCGATGGCCACCAGCATCGGTGGCTCAACGGTCTCGCCCAGGTGGACGTCCTCATCCCTGAAGGTGTCGGTGCGCGCGCCGCGAAGCTGCATGGCGTCGGAGGAGCACCAACGGTCTCATCGCCCGGCACGACCCAGGCCCTCACGCGCACGGAAGCAGTCGAGGTCATCGTCGAAGGCCGCGCCGGCACCATCCTCCGGCCCAACCTCGTCGGCGCCCTCGTCGGCAAGGCCGCCGCCCGCGTCGAACTCGGCGGTGGCAGGGCGGCGTCTCGTCACTGTGTCGACTTCGTCGTCTTGGCTTCGCTGCTCGCCGCCCGTGATCTGCGCGAGTCACCGCTGGACAGGAAGGACCGCCAGCGCCTGAGCAGGATGATCCCGCTGTGCCGCAAGGACGGGCCGGCCATGCTCGTCGGGGAAGCGGACGAGCACCTCGGCCGCCTCCAGCGCGCGATCGACCGGTGACCGCGCGGGGCTCGAAATCACCGCCGCATTTCGAAGCTCGGCGACTCGGCCGACGACCCGCCGACGGGATAGGCCACGAGTGCTTGACTATCCGCCGTGGCTGATCAGACCGACGTCCAGCACTTGGTGAAGCAGTTGATGGCAGGCGCCACCCCGGCGGAGGGCAAGGCGCTCCTTGACGCGCTGATGAACGGCCAGGTCACCAGCATCTTCGAGAAGCTCGAGCGCGACGAACGGCCGGATCTCCTCCCGGTGCCGGAGCGACCGCGCGGGTACCGGGTCCGGCTCGATCTGCACGGCGCCAAACCGCCCATCTGGCGTCGCCTGGAGCTGCCCGGCGACCTGACGCTGCCACGTGTGCACGTCGCGATCCAGGCCGCCATGGGGTGGTACGACTCGCATCTCCACCGTTTCCGTACCGGCAACGACCCCCGTTCGGCGTGCTTCGCGACCGAGTTCGACCTCGATGAGGGCGACGACGGAATGCCCGAGGCCGACGTGCGCCTCGACCAGATCCTCGCCGAGAAGGGTGACGAGCTCTGGTACGAGTACGACTTCGGCGACGGGTGGGACCACAAGCTCGTCGTCGAGGCGGTCCTCGACGGCCCGCCGGCGACGGTGCGATGCACCGCCGGGCGGATGGCCTGTCCACCGGAGGACTGTGGCGGGATCTGGGGCTACGACGAGATCGCTGCCTGGGTGCGCAGCGGGTACGACGACGCCCTCCTCCCGCAGTCGTTCGACGACGCCGAACACGGGCGGGACTGGCTGCCCCTCGACTGGCACCCCGACCACTTCGACCTCGACGAGATCAACGATGCCCTGACGATCGCGAGCGCCGGAGCGCTAATGGCTCTGCTTGGCCAACGTGCCGATCCCATGACAGCGGACGACGCCCGGCAAGCCGGAGCTCCTTGGGCGGGGTTCACGTCCGCGCAGGCGATCGCGCTTGAGAAACTCGCCGAAGTGGGCCGTTTCGATTGGATGGCCCGCACCTCATCTCGTGCCGATCGCGTCGGCCAACTACTGGAAAGTCTTGAGGCCATTGGAGTTCCGTACGCACGTGTGCGCGAGGCAATGCAGTCGATCGGCTATGGCCGAAGAGAGCTCGAGGGTTTGGATCGATGGGCGACGTTGGCGACTTAGCGCGAACCCCAGGAGGCGACCCTCCAACTTGAGCTTGGGGGTACTCAGCAGCGTGAGCAAGCACCGGCGTTTCCGGCGCCCAGTTCGGCGGATAGACGCGCACTCCCTCAGAACGGGGGCCAGCCCTGCCATGCCGCGACCCCAGCGAGTCCGGAAACGATCGAGCCGAGTCCCACGAGCACGCCCCACGGTCCGTGGATCCATCTCGGAACACGCGGACTGTCGACAACGTCGTAGGTTGGCGCGCTCGCATTAGCGGTGGCACTAGGCCCCAAGGCTTGCGCAGACGTGAAACTGACCTTGTTCCGCTTGCCGCCATTGATTACAACGCTGACGGCCTGTCTAGCCGCCTCGGCACTCGGAACGTCGGTCCCCGGATCGGCGGCACGCATCTCCGCAACAAGCGCGACAAGATTGGTTCGTGTTCGATCCAATACGCCGACGACCGTGCTGACGGCGACGACCCAGTACATCGCGCTGATTGAGTTGCCATAGGGCACTTCGCTGTTCATGTAGGTCACAAGATCGCCCATCGCGGGCAGAGTTATTTTGATCGCGCCGCTGTCACTAGATGAGATCAGATGTTCGAGCTCGGCAACCCCTTGGTGGAGCACGACCTCTTCCTTAATTTGATCCTGAGCAAAGTCGGGAAGCGATGAACGCGCGATCCGTTGTTGCTTTATGACGGCGGTCATAGTCGCGCCATCGATAGCGATGATCGCGGCTACGATTCGGTACGCTGGGAGTGCGTCATTTGGGCTGTAGCCCTCCAACTCGCGGCGCGCCCAGTCTCGGAGATCCGCAGACCCGGACCGGCCACCAAGAGCTATGCACTTTCGAAGGGCATCAGCGAGCGGGACTGAACTGTCCAGAGCCTCGGCTTCGATCTGAGTCATGAGCCCCTGAGGTGTCTTCGCCATGCCTCCGCCCCTCTGTGCAAGCCCGGGAGAGGACCGACCTTCCCGCTCCGCGGCATCCTATTGTCCAGACGAAGAGAGAGGCCGACCCTTGAGTCCAAGCGCGGCGGAGTGAGGTACATCAAGCGCATCCACTCGCGTTCGATGGAGTCGTCGTGCCTCCCGCCTTAGGCTGCAGGGAGCGCGGCGGCAGCGGCAGCGAGCTTGGCCGCAATGGTGTCTAGCGACGACTCTTTCGTACTCAAGCCCGCGTGCGAGGCCAGTATAGGGCTGATGTCGTTGAGGTCGTTGAAGCTCACACCGTGCAATACGGGGA
Organism: Nocardioides carbamazepini; assembly: GCF_024614185.1. Taxonomy (GTDB): domain Bacteria; phylum Actinomycetota; class Actinomycetes; order Propionibacteriales; family Nocardioidaceae; genus Nocardioides; species Nocardioides carbamazepini. The sequence continues at coordinate 858,864 of NZ_JAHTLF010000018.1, read as the reverse complement.
TGACGCGACGGGTCGAGAGCAACACGGCGAGTTCCTTTTCGGCCACGCCTTCGCCCTCGATGCTCTCGAGCAGCGCAGGCGTGACCAGCACGATTCCGACCCGGCAGTTCCGTAGCCCCTTGTCAATCTCACGGATCATGAGCGAACCAAGGGGTAGGTCGTCTTCGCTGAACCACACTGAAGCGCCATTCGCCTTCAGGTGGCCATGCAACTCCCTCGCACTACCTTCTCGGTCGCCCCAGGCGTGGCACAAAAAGAGGTCGCGACGGTCGGGGTGCGCCTGAGCCTGCTCGCTGGCCTTCTCGATGAAGGGCTCGACAGTGCGCCATTCGGTCGGGGTGTAGGACACCGACCGGCCGGTCCTAGTCCGGCGCGAACCTCCGCCACCTCCGCCGGACGAACTGCCGTACCTCGATCCGCCGCTGCCGCCGTACGACGGGCCACTGCTGTAGGAGTACGACGAGTAGGACGAGCGGCTGTACCCCCTGCCACCGCACGCAGGGCAATTTGCCCGCCCACTCGCGGTGCGATGACCTCTATACGGTGCAGTGCATTGAGCCATTCTTTGAACCTCCATCTGGAAGTAGGCACCGCTCCGATGCCCAACGGCGTCTGCCGCAGACCAAGTTTGGCACCGATCACCGACCATTCTCTTCATTTCTAGACAACTTCGTCGCGACATGCACGCACGGCCTATGACGCAATGGTCGCATCTTTGCTTTCATGGGTCCGTGAACAAGCGGGTCGAGGCGGCCGAGAGGGCCGTATACGCGGCGGCAGAGTTGATGACCGAGGTCGGGCTTACCCGCGTCCTCGCCGACCTCGTGCGAGAGGTTTGGGGTGCGAACCTCGAGCGGTACGAGCCCCATGACCGCGGCGACACCACCAAGTCTCTCGGCTTCCAGTGCAGCGAGAACATCCGCGAACTCGCCGCCCGCCGCATCCAAGGAGGTGACCTCGCTGCCCCCGAGGACCACTGGAACATCTCCGGCCTCCAGCTCGCCACCCCCCGCGGTGTCCTCACCCTGCACCTTCCCGGTCTCGAGATCGTGCTCATGAAGGTGCCGTACGCCCACGGTCGCAGTCCCATCTGGGAGCAGTTCCCGAGTTGGGAGACCTCCAGCCACATCCGTGACGACATAGCCAAGGACAACGCCCGGGTCCTCGGCGGGTCCTCGGCGGGTCCAAGCTCCAGAGCGAGACCCAGAGCGAACTCGAATTCCCCGAGGACGCCCCGGTCGGGGTCGTCCGCAGGATGATGGTCGTCTGGGCCGGCGAGCCCGACGCCAGCCTCACCTCGGCCTGGCTAACCGTCCCTGTCTCTTGGTCCACGACGACCTTCGCCGCCACGACGCCGCTGTGGCGCGACGAGGCCGGCGACAACTCGAGCAAGCCACTGCGCACGCCGAAGTACGACGGCCCGTCGTTCGACCAGCAGCCCACCGTCGAGCCCAAGATCGCTCTGAAGCTGCGGCCCGTGGCCGAGGGTGAGGCGTGAGCGGCACCGCCAAGCCGCCGGCCGCCTCGACCGACTTCGACGGAACGCGGCTCACCGTCGCCCGCCGCCTACGCGGGAAGACGAAGTCGGTGCTCGCCCGCGAAGTGGAACTGTCGCCAACCGCGATCGCGCAATTCGAGAAGGGCCCCGCGAAGCCAACTCAGCCAGTGCTCGCACGGATCTGCATCGCGCTTGGGATGCCGCGCGAGTTTTTCGGCGCCGGCCACCCGCTGACGCTGCTCCCGGCATCTGAGGCTCACTTCCGTTCACTGCGTTCAACGTCAGCAGTCGAACGAGAACGTGCACTTGCGTACGGCGAACTCAGCCTCGAGATCGTTCAGCTCATCGAGGAGTACGTCGAGCTTCCCGTGACCGACTTGCCCGACTTCGCCTTACCGGACCTCATCACGACCGAAACGATTGGCGCAGCCGTCGCCGAGGTGAAGTCCGCCTGGGGCGTCCCGACCGGGCCAATCGGGAACATGGTCCAGCTACTCGAGTCCCACGGAATCGTGACCCTGCGCCTGCCCGCGCGCACCGACCGGAAGGTCGATGCGTTCTCGACCGACGCCGGCCATCGGCCGCTGGTGTTCCTCAATCCCGGCAGCGATGACCGTGCACGCAGCCGGTTCGACGCCGCGCACGAGCTCGGACACCTCGTCCTTCATCCCGACACTGAGCCGGGGTCGAAGATCGTCGAAAACCAAGCCCACGCCTTTGCCGCCGAGTTCCTCATGCCGGCGGCCGAGATCGGCCCGCTACTGCCTCGCCGCATCGACTGGCCCACGTTCCACGAACTCAAGAGGGACTGGGGCGTAAGTCTGCGGGCCCTCGTGTTCAGGGCCCACGCCCTCGGCAAGTTGTCGCAGGCGTCCTACCGGCGCGCGAACCAACAACTGTCGATGTGGGGGCTTCCTGAGCCTGGCGAACTCGGTCGTGCCGAGTCGCCACGGCTGCTCGGGAAGGCCACTGACCTGCTCGCAGCGCACGACATCGACCTGGACAGCATCCTCACTGCGCGACGCATTGTCGCCGATGTGACCGCCGACATCCTCGCTGCAGGAACCGATGACAAACCCAGGGTCACCTTCGACTAGCGTTTGTCTCCGAACCCTTCCCGCGTCAATCTGGGTGAAAGGACGCGGCAGCTCTCTGGTGGTGTCAGCGGACGGGCTTGGCGCCGCGGCTCGATCGATCATGTCCAGGCGCAGACCTGCGGTGATCAGTCGTCGTCCGACGGTTCGAGCGATGCCGGCAGACCCCGGCGCGCGAGGCGCTCCTGCGCGTCGCGGACGATCTCGCTGAGCTTCGCCTCCAACTCGGCCTTGGGCAGAACGGTCCAGTACCCGGCGACAGCAATGCCGTCCTTGTGCATCTCCAGGAGCTCGACCTGCTCGCGGCTGACCTCCGTGCACAGGATCAGGCCGAGCGGAGCCTCTTCGCCGGCTTGACGTTCGTGACGATCGAGCCACTTGAGGTAGAGGTCCATCTGTCCCTTGTAGCTCGGCTTGAACCTCCCGATCTTCAGCTCGACGGCCATCAGGCGGCGGAGGGGCCGGCTGAAGAACAGGAGGTCCAGGTAGAAGTCATCGTCGCCGATGGTCATCCGCTTCTGGCTGGCGATGAAAGCGAAACCTTGGCCGACCTCGAGCAGGAATGCTTGGACGTCGCGGAGAATCGCGGCCTCCAGATCCTTCTCCAGGTAGCTGTCGTTGAGGCCGAGGGTGTCGAGGATCAGCGGGTCGCGGAAGGTGTCGCGTGGGACTGCCGAGCCCTCGGGGATCTGCGAGTTGGCGATCTCGCGGCGCTCGAACGCCTTGCGGCTGATCGCCGTCCTCAGCTCGCGAACGCTGAGGTGCTTGGACGCGGCCTCGTCGGCGTAGAAGGCCCGGGCCTCGTCTGAGCTGAGCGCGAGGATCTCACGGAGGTGCGACCAGCTCAATTGCTGGGCGAGGGCAGCGACCTCGTCATGGTCTGGGAACGCTCGCGCGAGCGCGACCATGCGGACGACGCTGATGCGATCGAAGCCTCGTCCGAACCGAGCCTTCAATTGGTGCGACAGTGTCGCAACAATCTGCTGGCCGTACTCGGCGCGGCTGTTGCGGAGGGTGTTGACGAGGATCGCACGCCCCACGAGCCAGTAGGTCATGGTGAGGGCGGCGTTGACCCGCATGGCCGCCGTATGCCGCCCTTCCTCGACGATCTGGACCAGATAGTCGAGCAGACCAGCCTCGTCGTCCGGTATGTCGTCTGTCGGAATGAGTTCGGTCATGACGCTCCTCCGGTCGGGCGATTGGTGCGACAGCGGGGCACCAATCTGCCTGGAGCCCCCGACACGGGGTTCACTCCGGTTGCCGTGAGTCACGCCAGGCGTCGTACGACTGGCCGATCTTCTCGGCCAGCAGCCGGTTGCGGTCCAGGGTGGCGTGCTGGTAGATCGCCATCGCCGCCTGGGACGCGTGGCCGGCGCGGCTTGGAGCTCCGCCGCGGTGGCGCCGTGCTGGCCAGCCATCGTCAGGGCCGTGTGGCGTAGGTGGTGGATCGTGAGGTCGGGGCGGCCGGTCTTCTCCCGGGCCGGGCGGTAACGGTCCATCAGGTACCGGGCGCTCATGTGGTCGGCGCGATCGCCGGGGAAGAAGAGTTGAACCCATGCGGGTTTGGGATCAGTTCATGTCAGGCAGTGGTCCGTCAGCAGCAGTCGAGTACGGCGAGTCCCTCGTCACGCTAGTCCCTTCGACGCGATCCCTCCGGCATGCCGCAGTCGACGCGACCGTTCGCCCACGGGCAATCCGTGAGCTGCGACGGATCAGGCGTGACGCATTCGGGCATCGGACTCCCCACGATGTCTTGCTGACCTGAGCATGTGTTGGTCAGGAACCAGCTGTAGCGACCATCCCCCGACTCCCACGTGACCTGTGCCAGTCCCGGCGGAAATCCGGGCGCTACGACGTCACAGTGGAACGAGCTGCCGATCTTCCCGGAGACGTGCGCGGGACAGGTGACCTGGGTACGCCTGACTCCGAGCTTCGCGTCGACCTGCGCTTCGAGGTCGGCCTCGATGAAAGAGAGGTCGACGAGCGGGGACGTGGCTGTCGCGGAGGGAGTGCTTTTGGCCGCAGGTCCGCCCGCGGGTGGCGCGCAAGCGACTAGCACCCCGCACAGGACGATAAGACTGAAGCCACGTCGGGCACCCATGCGTGCAGCATCCCCGAAGCGACCAGACTTGGCGCGAGCGTTCTGGGTCGTGGAAGGCATCGCGCCGGTCTCAACTTGCGTCGAGGAACGCCTGGTAGCGCCCGTCGAGCAGCTCCCGATCGGGACGCTCCGTACGCCGCGTGGGCAGCACCATGAGCGGCTTGCCGTGGAACTCCTGGATGCCGTGGCGGAGCATCGGGCCGTCGACCTCGTGCAGGACCTCGGCGTTGATCCGGACCTCGTAGTCGGGGGTGATGCCGAGGATCTGGCGGTCGTAGGCGGCGTGGTGCATCTTGCAGAGGGTGAGGCCGTTGGTGACGACGGGGCGTCCGCCGGCGCCGTCCTCGTGGATGTGGGCGGCGTCGAGGAGGTCGCTGTGCCGGAAGGAGCAGACGGCGCAGGAGGTGCGGTAGGCGCGCAGGACGGCGGCGCGGAACGGGCGCTGATGGAGGCGTCGTTTGGTGAGCTGCTGGCGGTACGACGGATCGAGTTCGAGCTCGACGGCTGGCCAAGTGACATCGGTCTGGGGGACGGCGTCGATGTCGACGACGAACTGCAGGTCCGCTGCCTCCTCACCGACCAGGTAGATCGGGTAGAGCGCGCTGTACCCACCGCCCTGGATGCCGAGCCACCAGATCAGCGGCAGCCGCTCAAGCATGGCCTCGCGGAGCGCGCGGTTCTCGAAGTGGTTCGGGTCGCTGCCGCGCATCTTGTAGCGGTAGAAGCCGTCGGTCCCGACAGCGTCGTCGTACGGGCGATTGCTGCCCTCCGGCCGATAGACCGTGCGAACCGAGAGCGCTGCGGTGAGCTGTCCCGGCTTCCAGATCCCCTGCTGGGTGGGCATCAGCCGGATGGTCTCCCCGGCGAGCGAGAGACCGCTGGTGTCGGCCTGAGTGAAGGTCTCCTTCCCGGCCGCCCGCTGGCGGTCGAGCCACGCGAAGGCGGCATGCCGGATCGCTAGCTCGCGCAGTCGCTGGTCCGGGGCCACGGCCGGATCATCTCAGGATCGGCGCGGAGGGGCTGCGCTTTGCCGCGGAATCCCTGTCACGGCCCACAAACCCCTCGGCGCCGACGGTGTGTAGCCAGTACCGTGCCCGGATGTTCAAGCGACGCCGACCGTCTCCACCGCGGGAAGACCCGTCGGTGGCGGTGGTGGAGCAGATCCTCACTACGGCGGCAGCACGATCCGAGAGCCGGGTGCCGACGCTCGACGGCCGGTTCCAGGCTGATCGCGCCGTGTGGCTCTGTGCCTGCGTCACGGACTTCGATGCACCGACGTGGCTGATCGTCGACGTCGATCACGGTGGCATCGGGTGGTGCAGGGTGCCGGACGGCTTCGACGTCTCGACCTTCGTGAGAGCACCGCTCGTCACCGGCGACCACCTGCATCCGGAGCAGGTGCTGCACTGGCTGGAGGACCGGGATGACCGTTTCTGGCCGGGCGACCGCACAGCCGATGATCGGGAGATCCAGGTCTTGGGACAGAAGATTCGCGGCCTCCAGGCAGGTTGATCGACCCCGCATCGGGTACGGCGGCGCACGGACTCTTGCGGCCGAGCCCGGACGTCACCGGAGAATCTCCTGCGCGTCGGGGTGGACGTGAGGCCGGAGAAGAGGCAGTGTCGGAGCGTGCTCCGGTTCTGCCGGGCACATCTCGGAAGACCCTCACTCGGAAGGTTGTGAAGTGAAGAGAGCACTGACGATCGTGGCGTCGGTAGTAACGGCAGCAGCTGTGCTGGTGCCAGGGGGGAGCAGCAGCGCCGCGCCGCAGGCTCCGCAGGTCACGCAGGCCAAGCCCGCGTCGTACACACCGCCGGCGCCTGTGTGGGGCGCCTGCACCAACCAGCGTCTGATCGACGCGGGTGCGCAGTGCGCGATGCTCGAGGTTCCCCTCGACTACGACAAGCCCAAGGGCAAGAAGATCCAGATCGCCGTCAGCCGGGTGCTGCACACCAACCCGGACTACAAGGGCATGATCGCGGGCAACCCGGGCGGTCCCGGTGGGTCCGGTCTCGGCATGGCCCGCCTCGGCGCGGCGATCCCGAACGGTGTCGGCGCCAAGTACGACTGGTACGGCTTCGACCCGCGCGGTGTCGGCAGCAGCCAGCCGTCGCTGAGCTGCAACCCGAACTACCCGGGTGCGGGCTACGACCGGCCCAACTACGTGCCGACGAAGAAGAAGGACCTCAAGTGGTGGCAGCGGGTGACCAAGAAGTACGCCAAGGCGTGCTCGAAGTCCGATGCGAAGCGCCTCCTCAAGCACACGCACACCACGGACGTCGCCCAGGACCTCGAGAGCCTGCGCAAGGCCGTCGGTGCGCCGAAGCTGAACTACTACGGGTTCTCCTACGGCACCTACCTCGGCCAGGTCTACGCGACGATGTTCCCGAAGAAGGTCGGCCGGTTCGTGTGGGACGGCGTGCTCAACGCCGACAAGGCCTTCTACGAGGCCAACGTCGACCAGAACATCCAGTTCGACAAGAACATCCGCACCTACTTCAAGTGGCTCGCCCAGAACGACGCCGTCTACGGTCTCGGCACCAGCGGCAAGGCGATCCGCAAGGGCTACTACAAGCTGCTCAAGCAGCTCGACAAGCAGCCCGCCGCGGACGGCAGGCTCGGACCCGACGAGCTCGGTGACGTGCTGCTCAGTGCCGGCTACTACGTCTACGACTGGAACACCATCGGCCTGGCGTACGCGAAGTTCGTCAAGACCGGCGACGGTGCGGACCTGATCGCGATGTACGCCGAGCCCGGCGACGACAACAGCTTCGCCGTCTACAACGCCGTGCAGTGCACCGACGCGATGTGGCCGGACTGGAAGCAGACCGAGGCCGACGCCTGGCGCGTGCACAAGAAGCACCCGTTCCTGACGTGGGGCAACACCTGGTACAACGCGCCCTGCCTCAACTGGCCGGTCAAGTCCCAGGAGGCGTTCGACGTCAGCGGCAAGAAGGTGAAGTCGCCGATCCTGATGATCGCCGAGACCAAGGACGCCGCCACGGTGTTCTCCGGTGCGGTGGCGACGCGGAAGGCGTTCCCGAGCTCGTTCCTCATCGAGGGCAAGGGCGGTACGACGCACTCCGGCTCGCTGTCCGGCATCGCCTGCACCGACGACCTGGTCGCGAGCTATCTCGACACCGGCGTGCTTCCGCAGCGCAGCAAGAAGAAGCGCAGCGACCTCAAGTGCGACCCGGTCCCGCCGCCGGCGGCGAGCGCCTCGGCTCGGGGCACCGGCCCGCTGACGGTCGACGACCGGATGCCGGCCGACCTGCGAAAGCTGCTCCTCGAGGCGCAGTCGTCGGGTCGCTGATCCACCAGGAGAGGAATCACGAGTCACCCGGGTGATCCCACCCACGAGCGGGCGTCGGCGTCATCGCCGGCGCCCGCTCCCATCTGCGGACGCCCTCGCCGGGGGCATGGCAAGATTCGGCGCGTGAGCGGCATGGGGCGTATCGGTGGGATGGTGGCTGCCGTCATCGTCCTCACCGGACTCGCCGGCTGCAGCGGCGATCCCGACCCGGTCAAGCAGCAGGTGCCGGAGCCCGAGGTCGCCGTCGCCGAGTACGACGCCTCCAAGGAGCCCTCCGCCGCGGTGCTGGCCCTCGTGCCCGCCACGGCGACGACGCTCCAGGTCACCGACTTCGACCAGCTCCGCCTCGTGCTCGGCTTCGCGACGCTCGACGGGGCCACGCCCGCCCCGGAGCGGGACCGGTTCTGGCGGCGGACCCGGCGGACCGCCGCCCTCTCCGAGGGCCTGCTGCGCCCGGCCGACCAGCGGCTGCGCAACCAGTTCGGCATCAGCCAGGACGACGTCGCCTGGGAGGCCAGCTGGTCCGGCGGGACCGATGGCGCCGACGGGGGCTGGGTCCTCGCCTTCCACGACGACATGGCGATGGCCGCGGTCCACCGCGCGGTCGAGGCCGGCGTCGGCCCGCTCGCGGGCGCGGTCGTCGACGACGCCCGCCACCTGGTCACCGCGACCGCACCTCCCGCCGCGGCGGACTCGTGGGGCGCCGACCCCGCGCTGGTCGCGCTTACCGGGAGCGAGGCCGTGTCGACGTACGTCGAGCGCGGGTGCACGCCCTTCGCCACCGTCTTCGGCGCCGGCATGGAGGAGCAGCTCGCCGCGGCCCCGGCCGCGGCGCTGCACGGCCTCGACGAGCTCGACGCCTGGTCGGTGGCGCTGGGCACCGAGCTGGTGACGGTGCAGCTCGGTGAGGCGCGCAGCGACGCGTTCGACCGGGTCCGGCTGGCCGAGGTGATGCCGCCGACCGATCCCGAGTTCGGGCTGGTGATGAGTCGCGGCGTCGCGGACCCGTCGAGCGGGCGGCTGGGCTACACCCTGGCGGACCCGCCGGCCGCGGCCCGGATGGTCCGCGAGCGGCGGCTTCCGTTCACGGTCTGCCCGAGCTGAGCTCGTCGTACTGCGCCTGGTCGTGGGCGCAGATCACGGTGACCTCGCCGCCGCGGGCCAGCTCCTGGAGCCGCTCGAGGTTGGCCACGCGCTGCCGGTTGTCGACGGCCATCAGCCGTTGGAAGGCGGCGAGCGAGGCCGGGCAGGTCGGCGGGTCCTGCAGCTGCCCGCCGTGGAAGAAGGCGTCGCCGGCGTGGAGCAGCCAGCGCCCGTCGTCCCGGCGTACGGCGACCCCGGCGTGGCCGCGGGTGTGGCCGTGCAGCGGGACGATCACGACGTCGTCGCCGAGCGCCGTGACCGAGGCGAACCCGAACCAGTCGTCACCGCCCTCCTGGTGCAGCGACCACCGCGCCTCGTGCGCCCACTGGCCCGGCACGTAGCGGGCCTTCTCGCGCAGCGACGGCCGGGTGGCCGCGGCGTGCTCGGTGGCGTGCACGTGCACCCGGGCGTTCGGGAAGTCGCCGATGCCGCCGGCGTGGTCGAGGTCGAGGTGGGTGAGCAGGATGTCGGTGACCTCGGCCGGGTCGTGGCCGCGGGCCTTGACCTGCGCCAGGGCGGTCTCGCCCGGGTCGAGGTCGGGGCGCACGGTGGTGAGGAACGGGCGGCCGAGCCGCCTGCGGTCGGCGAGGTCGCCGGTGCCGAAGCCGGTGTCGACCAGCGCGAGACCGTCCGCGCGCTCGAGGAGCAGCACGTGGGCGACCATGGTGGGAGCGAGCGGCGGCCGCATGGTCGCGCAGTTCAGGTGGTGGATCCGCACGGCGTCAGCGTGTCACAGCGCGAGGTCGTGGAGCCGCTGAACGGTCGGGGACGTCGGCACCGTGCTCGGGTCCGGGGCGGTGCCGAACAGCCGGTCCGCCGTCCCCGCGGTGGTGACGGTGAACCAGTAGTGCTCGCTCTTGTAGTGGTGCAGGCGGTGGTTGCGCCAGACCTTGCGGTACCACGCGGACCTCGGCCGGTAGTCGCTGTGCAGCAGGTAGTGGGTCCACTCGTAGCCGGACTTGATCGCGTAGATCGCCGTCAGCAGCGTGAACATCGCCGTCGTCGTGGGCGTGACCAGCCACGCCAGCAGGGTCCACGCCGGCGCGAGCCACAGCTGGGCCTGCCACGGGATGAAGACGAGCGGGATCGCGCGCGGGTCGGCGTGGTGGGCGCGGTGCTTGCGCGCCAGCAGCGGGTCGAGGGTGACCGGCCCGAGCCGACGGGGCCTCCAGTGCAGGATGAACACGTGGACGACCCACTCCACGACCGGCAGGACCGCCACCAGGCCGAGCGGGACGGCCAGCTCCCACCAGGAGCCGCGGCCGGCGAGCACGCGACCGGTGATCGCCGCGACCAGGCAGGTGCCGAGCAGCCAGGGGCTCGGGTGCCGCCAGAACTCGGCGAACACCGCGCCCATCGTGAGCTGGGTACGACGCCCGGCGGCCCGGTCGCCGACGTACTTGTCGAGGCGTGCCTCGTCGTCCGCCAGCCGGCGCTGCGCGTGCGCTTCGCGGGGGCTCACCGGTCGGCCTCCATCGCGGCGAAGGCACCGAGCAGGGTGTCGGCCGTCGGCGTGAGCACCCGCGCCGCGGCCGCCCGGGCGGTCGGCCCGTCACCCGCCCGGATCGCGGCGGTGAGCAGCCGGTAGGGCTCGACCTGGCCGACCTCGTCGGCGAGGAGGGTCGCCAGCGCGGGCAGCGCCGGCTCGTAGGCGGAGCGCAGGCTGTTGTACATCAGCCGGAACACCATCGAGTCGGCCCCGTCGACGAGCAGGTCCCAGTAGTCGAGGGCGAGCACCTGCCAGGCCGTGGCGTCGGTGGTGGTGGTCATGGCGTCTGTGACGGCGTCCAGGCCGGCGGCGAGCGCCGGCCCGCCCCGCTCGGCCGCCAGGGCGGCGATGCCGGGGCCGACCTCGGCCCGGGCCTCGATCACGCTGCGGCCGATCGCGGTGTCGAGGGCGCCCCCGCGGACGAGCAGCCGCGGCAGCAGGTCCAGCCCGGCCGCACGGCGGAAGTCGCGGACCAGGGTGGCGCCGCCGTGGCGGACCTCCACCAGCCCGGTCTGGGCGATGCGCTGCAGCGCCTCGCGCACCGCGGGCCGGGAGATGCCGAGCACCTCCGCCAGCCGGCGCTCGCTCGGCAGCGGCTCGCCGGCCGCGAGCTCGCCGTCGACGACGTCGTCGAGGAGCTGGTCGAAGACCTGGTCGGAGACGGAGCGACGGGTCACGGGACGCAGGGCCATGGGCGTCACCGTAGGCCGAGGCAGTCAACTGGTCAAGTGGTCATACCAGTCGTGCTGACAGGAGTCCTTCGCTGCCGAGCTGCCTGTGGGATGTACAGCCCGGCAGCGAAGGTGGTGCGGAGAGTCCCGCCCCCTGCAGGTCGCCCTCCCCCCAGCAGCGACCCGGACCGGCCGCCGTCGTGTTGGGGACCCGTGGCGACCGGTACACAGGAGACGCGCTCGGGCCGGCTTCCTTACGCGGTCGACCGAGGAGTTTGCCGAACCGGCGCAGAGGGCGCCCGGACAGGTACGGCGAAAGTGCCGGCCCGCGCCGGGCCGTCGAGGCGTCGCCTCGTAGGCTGCAGGTGTGGTCCGGTGGTGGAGCGTGCGGTTGTGGGGTGCCCACCTGCTCGGCCTCCTCTGCGTCGGGATCGCCGTCGGCATGGGCGGGTGGCAGTACGACGCCTACCAGGCCCGCCGCGCCGCCGAGCGGGTCGACCTCACCCAGGCCGACCCGGTGCCGATCGGCGACGTGATCGGTCCCGACGACCCGTTCCCGACCGCCGGACTCGGCCGCCCGGTCGACGTCCGCGGCACCTTCCTGCCCGAGGGCACCGTCCTGGTGTCCGGCCGCGCCAGTGCGGCCGGAGCCGACGGCGGCTGGCTGGTCACGCCGATCACGGTCGGTGACGCAGCCGCTCCCGCCGTACCGGTGGTCCGGGGGTGGGTCCCCGAGGGCACCGACCTGGCCACCCTGCCCGCACCGCCGGCCGGCGAGGTCGACCTCCGCGGCTGGCTGCAGCCGCCGGAGGGCAGCGGCCAGGTCGACGACGACCCGAGCGACGACGTCCTCCCGGAGCTGCGGATCGCCGACCTCGTGCAGCGCGTCGACCAGGATCTCTACGGCGCCTACGTCATCGCGGAGGAGCCGCTCGCCGGCGACGCGGCCGCCGGCCTCGACGGCGCGACCCTCGACCAGCTCCCGGAGGCCAGCCGGTTCACCGGGCTGCGCAACCTCCTGTACGCCATCGAGTGGTGGGTCTTCGCGGCGTTCGCGGCCTTCCTGTGGTTCCGCTACGTGCGCGACGCCACGGCCGAGCGGGCCGTCGAGGAGGCCGACGCCGAGGACGCCGAGGACGTCGTCGTACCCTCGGAGCCGTGACCAAGCTCTTCACCGTCTACCGCGCGCTCGCGCTCGTGGTCGGCGTACTCCTGCTCGTCGGCACGGTCGGCTCGGTGCTGAAGTACCTGCTCGAGGACGGCACCACGCTGCAGCAGCTCGGTGACGACCTCACCCCGATCTGGCTGATCCACGGCTGGATCTACATCATCTACGTCGTCGTCGCCTTCCTCCTCACCCAGAAGGCGCGCTGGACGATCCCCCAGCTGCTGCTGATGCTGGTGGCCGGCCTGATCCCCGGCCTGATCTTCTGGGTCGAGCGCCGGGTGGCCCAGCGGCTGCGCGAGGACAACCCGGAGCTCGCCGCTCCCTGATCGGGGTCAGCCGACGGTGAGGTCGGATTCCCGCCAGCATCCCTGATCCGGCCTTCCTACGGTCGTCGTCATGACGACCGAGACACTCGACGAGGCGGGCCCGAACGGCGGGCTCGTCGCCTTCCTCGCCCTGGCCGCGGCCCTGGGCACCTCCACCACCTACCTGCTGCAGCCGGCGGTCGCGGACGTGGCGGAGGCGCTGCGCACGGACCTCGGCACGATCGGGCTGGCCTTCGCCGGGGGACCTGTGGGCTACCTGGTCGGGCTCGTCGTCCTGGTCCCGCTCGTGGACCGGCACCCGCCGAGCCGGCTGCTCGCCGCCGCGTTCGCGGCGCTCGCGGGCACACTGCTCCTGACCGCGGTGGCGGGCGACGTGCTGCTGCTGGGCGTCGCGCTCTGCGTGACCGGAGCGTTCTCGGCCGTCGGCGCCGGACTCAGCTCCCTCGCGGGCCGGATGGCACCGGTGCGCCGCCGGGCGACCGTCCTCGGCACCGTCACCGCCGGCATCGCGGGAGGCATCCTCGCCGGCCGGATCGTCGGTGGCTGGCTCTCCGAGCAGCTCGGCTGGCGGATGATGCTCGGGCTGGTGGCCCTGACCTGCGTGCTCGTGGCGGTCTGCTGCCTGCGCCTGCTCCCGACGCGACCCGCGACGACCGAGGGCGGACTCCTCGCCGGCCTGCGTGCCCTGCCCGGGCTGTTCGTGCGGTACGGCGAGCTGCGGGTCGCCTCCGGTCGCGGTGCGCTGTGGTTCTTCGCCTTCTGCGCCCTGTGGGCCGGGCTCGCGGTCGCACTGTCCGCGCCGCCGTACTCGTACTCGGCGGAGCGGATCGGCCTCTACGCCCTCGCCGGCCTGTCCGGGCTCGCCGCCACCCGGCTCGCCGGCGTATGGACCGACCGGGTCGGTCCGCGGCGGGTGATCCTGCTCGGGCTCGCGCCGGCAGGTCTCGCCGCCGCCGCGTCCGCCGTCGCCCTGGACAGCCCGCTGCTCGTCATCGCCTGCCTGGCGACCGTCGACGTGGGGCTGTTCGCGGCCCAGGTCGCGAACCAGAGCACCGTCCTCGCCATCGACCCGGGCGCACCGGCGCGGTTCAACAGTGCCTACATGGCCGTGTACTTCGTCGGGGGGAGCCTCGGCACCGCCTGCGGTGCGCTCGTTGCGGAGTGGTACGGCTGGCCGCCGGTCGCGGCACTCGTCACCGCGGCGATCGGTCTGGCCGCGGTGCTGAGCCTTGCCGGTCGCCCGGTCCCGGCCGGGGTCTGAGCCCTACTTCTGCGGCTCCTCCGGGAGCGGGTCGGTCAGCGGGTCGGGTGTCGGGGGCGGCGGGACCTGGTCCGCCGGCGGCGCCGGCATGTCGGCGGGCTCGTCGATCGGCTCGGGCGCGTTGTCGACCAGCAGCTCGTCGGGCGCCGGCGCGGGGGGCGCGGGCGGGGCCGGGGGCTCGGGTGAGTCCGGCGGCAGCGGCGGGGTCGGCGGGTTCGGTGCGGACTGCCACAGCGAGGCCTCGTCGGCGCCACCGGCCTGCAGCCTCTTGGCCACCGCCGACACGAGCGCTCCCAGCGCCCCGAGGACCACCAGCTTCTTCAGCTTTCCCATTCCCGAGCCTCCTTCGCCGTGCGGCGATCCGTCAGCCCGGGCGGGCCGACGGGTCCATCCCACCACGTTGCCCCCGGTAGGTACACCCGCCGGGCCTGTGGTTCGTGCGCGCCTCGTCAGTAGGATCGAGTTCGTTCCGCACCACATCCCCATCAGCTGGAGACGAGGCACTTCCATGGCAGAGCCGCAGGCCGTCCTGAAGACCAACAAGGGCGACATCACGCTCAACCTGTTCCCGAACCACGCGCCGGAGACGGTCGCCAACTTCACCGGCCTCGCCACGGGCGAGAAGGCCTACGACGCCGGCAACGGTGGGACTGGCCCGTTCTACGACGGCCTCACCTTCCACCGGGTCATCCCCGGCTTCATGATCCAGGGCGGCTGCCCGCTCGGCACCGGCACCGGCGGCCCCGGCTACACCTTCAAGGACGAGCCGCACCCCGAGCTGACCTTCGACAAGCCCTACCTGCTCGCCATGGCGAACGCCGGCCCGGGCACCAACGGCTCGCAGTTCTTCATCACCGTCGGGGCGACCACGTGGCTGAACTTCAAGCACACGATCTTCGGCGAGGTCGCCGACCAGGCGGGCCGTGACGTCGTCGACGCCATCGCGGCCGTGCAGACCGGCCGCAACGACGCGCCGGCCGAGCCGGTCGTGATCGAGTCCGTCGAGATCGTCGGCTGACCCTTCCCCCATGAGCACCCCTCCGGTCGGAGTGCCGACCTGCTACCGGCACTCCGACCGTGAGACCTGGATCCGCTGCCAGCGCTGCGAGCGCCCGATCTGCCCCGACTGCATGCGCGACGCGGCCGTCGGCTTCCAGTGCCCCGACTGCATCGCCGAGGGCAACCGTTCCGTGCGGCAGGCGAAGACGGCGTACGGCGGCCGGATCACGGGCAATCCCGGCGTCGTCTCCATCGCGCTGATCGGCATCAACGTCGTCGTCTGGGTCGCGATCATGGCGTCCGGCCGCTACGGCAGCCGGCTCTACGAGCTGTTCGCGCTCGCGGCCCGGGGGGCCTGCCGCGAGAGCAACGGCGGGTGGTACCCGTTCGTGGACAAGGCGTCGTGTCAGTCCGGCACCACCGCCCACTGGGCCGCCGGCGTCAGCGACGGCGCCCCCTGGCAGCTGCTCACCTCGATGTTCACGCATGTCGGGCCGCTGCACCTCGGCTTCAACATGCTCGCCCTGTGGGTGCTGGGCCCACAGCTGGAGTCCCTCTTCGGCCGCGGCCGCTACCTGGCCCTCTACCTGCTCTCCGGCCTCGCCGGATCCGTCGCCGTCTACTGGCTCTCCGGCGAGCAGACCACCACCGTGGGCGCCTCCGGCGCCGTCTTCGGCCTGATGGGCGCGCTCGTCGTGGTCGGCCTCAAGGTCGGCGGCAACGTGCAGAGCCTGCTGATGTGGATCGGCCTCAACGTCGTCCTCACATTCTCCCTCCCGAACGTCTCCTGGCAGGGTCACTTCGGCGGCCTGGTCGGTGGGGCCGCCATCGCCGCGGTGCTCGTCTTCGCCCCCAAGGAGCGGCGTACGGCGCTCCAGGTGGCCGGCCTCACGGCGATCGGCGCCGCGCTCGTCGTCGCCACGGTGCTGCGCACCGTCGTGCTCAGCTGAGCCGGTTATCCCCAGGGTTCTCCACCGCTGTGGACGAATCACACCGGTGTGTTTTGCCGGGGCGGCCGGGTGAGTTACACCGCGGTAGTTCTCCCCAGCTGTGGACAAGCCTGGGGAAAACGAGCGCCGCGCCGGGGACCACGGTGGGTCCGCCGGCGCGGCGTCGTACGGAAGGTCTCGGTGAGGCCTACTCCCAGCGGGTGGCGAAGGCGAAGCCGACGGCCATGAACGCGATGCCGACGAAGAGGTTCTTCTGGCCCAGGTCGCTCATGATCGGGATGGTCTTGGGGTCGTCGCCGGTGAGGAAGATGTAGAAGATGCAGATCCAGATCAGGCCGATGATGAAGCAGGCCAGCATCCCGACCACGACGCCACGGCCGCGGCCGAGTGGGGTCTTGGGGTGGGCGGAGATCATCAGGCCGAGGAAGAACGCGATGAACCCGATCAGGTAGTTCTTCCCCTCGAGATCCGCGAGGAACGATGGGCCGCCGGGCTGGCGGACCTTGCCGTCGGAGCCGATGCTGCCGAAGCCGTCGGTCGGCCGGACGCCGAAGTAGTAGTACAGGATCCAGGCGATGCCGCCGAGGACGAGCACCAGGGCGAGGGCGAACCGGATGCTCATGACGGGGCCACGATCCGGGTCGCCGAAGACTTCGCGCTCCTTGCGCTTCGACAGGCGGGACGACTTCGCCACGGGTGGCTCCTCGGTCGGTTTCAGGGGTCGAGCGCGCCCGGTGGGGGCGTTCGACAGTGGTGGTGGACACTGTCAGTATGACGGGTACCCATGCCGGAGGTACGACAGGCCGCCGACCCGAGGCGGCCCGGCGCTCACTCGCCTGGCGGGTGGGCACCCCTGCCGTCGTCCTCCTCAGCGGTGCGCTGCTCGCGGTCTCGGCCACCAACAGCGAGGGTTCCGACCTCCGCCCGGGCCGCTACACCGACCTGTCCGGACTGGTCGAGGGCGAGGCCGCGGACTACCGGAAGGTGGAGGCCCGCTACCAGAACCTCTCCGACCAGGTCGACCGGCTGACCGGTGCGGTCAGTGACCGCGGGGTCCGCGACGCACGACGTGAGATCGCGAAGCTGCGCGACCCCGCGGGGATGACGCCGCGCACCGGGCCGGGACTGCAGATCACGCTGTCCGACGCGCCCGAGGAGCTGCTCGACGAGGCGGTCGAGCGCAACAAGGGCCTCGACCCCGAGCAGCGGCTCAACCTCAACCGGTTCGTGGTGCACCAGCAGGACATCCAGGCGGTCGTCAACGCGCTGTGGATGGGCGGCGCGAGCGCCGTGACCATCGCGGGCCAGCGGGTCATCTCGACCACCGGGATCCGCTGCAAGGGTCCGGTCGTCCAGCTCCAGGGCGAGCCGTTCCCCCAGCCGTACGTCATCGAGGCGGTCGGTGACCCGAGCGAGCTGTACGGCTCGGTCGCCGCCGACCCGATCGTCGCCGGCTACCGCAAGGACGCCGACAACCCGCTCATCGAGATGGGCTGGTCGCTCGACTTCGAGGACCGGATCGAGGCGCCGGCGTACGACGGTGTGGTCGACCTGCAGTACGCCCGGCCGCTGGGCTGAGGAGCGGACGCCGTGAGGCGTCGGCAAGGAAGGTCGCCCGTCACCGGAGTGAGCTGTTGGGGTTGACTCGTCACATCTGACCCGTTGAACCGTCACTTCCGTCCATCGCCGGTGGCAACTGGATCCCGAAGTGACGACTCGACCGGTCAGATCCGCCGACTCAACGGGTCAGATGTGACGACTCAACGAACCGGGCTGCTCGACGAGCTCGGACGGACCCTCCCCAGCGGGTTGAGCGGGTCGGTGCCGTTGGCGACCTCCTGGCCGTCGCTGACCCCGTCGCCGTCGGTGTCGGGGTTGGTCGGGTCGGTGCCCCGGGCGGCCTCGTCGTCGTCAGGCAGCCCGTCGCCGTCGGTGTCGGTGGGCGGCGGTGCCGGCTCGTAGACCGAGACGAAGATGACGACGTTCGAGCCCGCGGCGAGGGTGCCCTCGGCAGGGATCTGCTCGGTGACCCGGCCCTTCTTCTGGCTGGCGTCGTCCGCCGGTGCGTTGCGGACCACGGGCACGAACCCGGCCTCCTTGATCGCCCGCTCCGCGTCGGCCTGCTTCATGCCGACCACGCTCGGGACGGTCTCGGGGCCGTCGGACACGCACAGCTCGACCGTGGCTTCCTTGTCGACCATGGTGTTGCCGGGCGGGTTCTGCTCGACGACGGTGCCCTTCTCGTCGTCGGTGTCGCACTCCCGCTCGGTGATGCTGCGCCGGGTGATCCCGGCCCCGACCAGGGTGTCGATCGCCTCCTTGCGCTTGAGCTCGACGACCGACGGCAGGGAGAACTGGCCCGGGCCGAGCGAGACGACCAGGTTGACCTTCGACTCCGGGGACACGTAGTCGTCCCCGTCGGGATCCTGGTCGACGACCTCGCCGGCGGGGATCTCGTCGTCGTTGCGCACGCTGACGGTGCCGACCTCGAGGCCGGCGTCGCCGATCGCGTTGCGGGCGTCGTCCTCGCTCATCCGGATCACGCTGGGCACCCGCACCGGGGCTGGCGTGTTGTCGAAGAGCCGGGGCCACACGATGTAGGCCGTCGCGATGATCGCCGCGATGAGCAGGCCGAGCACCACCCACAGCCCGACCCGGCTGCGCCGGCCGTCGTCGCGACTCGGCGGCAGCGGCGGGCGTACGGCGGTCCCGGCGTGGTCGGCGTGCTCGGCCGGCGCCGGCGGGCGTGGGGTGACCACGGACGTCTCGCTGGTCACGGGCAGCACGGCCTGGACCGGCCGCCCGGCGAGGTAGCGCTCGATGTCCGCGCGCATCTGCGCGGCCGACTGGTAGCGGTCCTCGACCCGCTTGGCCAGCGCCTTCATCACGATGGCGTCGACCTCGGGCGTGAGGTCGTCCTCGTGCCGCGACGGGGGTACGGCGGGCTCGCGGACGTGCTGGTAGGCGACCGCCACGGGGGAGTCGCCGACGAACGGCGGCCTGCCGGTGAGCAGCTCGTAGAGCAGGCAGCCGGCGGAGTAGACGTCGGAGCGGGAGTCGACGGTCTCGCCGCGGGCCTGCTCCGGGGAGAGGTACTGGGCGGTGCCGACCACGGCCGCGGTCTGGGTCATCGACGACTGGGCGTCGCTCATCGCGCGGGCGATGCCGAAGTCCATCACCTTCACGTCGCCCGACGGCGTGAGCATGACGTTGCCGGGCTTGATGTCGCGGTGGATGATCCCGGCGCGGTGGCTGTAGTCGAGTGCCGACAGCACGCCGCTGGTGATCTCCAGGGCCCGCTCGGGCAGGATCTTGCGGCCCTGGCGCAGGATGTCGCGCAGGGTCTGCCCGGCGACGTACTCCATCACGATGTAGGGGACGACCTCGGTGCTGCCGTCGAGATGGGTGGTGCGCTCCTCGCCGGTGTCGTAGACGGCGACGATCGCCGGGTGGTTGAGCGACGCGGACGACTGGGCCTCGCGGCGGAAGCGGGCCTGGAAGGTGGTGTCGCTGGCCAGGTCGCTGCGCAGCCGCTTGACCGCGACGACCCGGCCGAGCCGGGTGTCGGTGCCCTTGCGGACCTCGGCCATGCCGCCGCGGCCGAGGAGCTCGGCGAGCTCGTAGCGCCCGCCCACGACGGGGCGGGTCGCGCCGGGATCGTGTGGAGGAGTGGTCACTGGGCACCCCCGGTGAGGTCGGTGGGAGCGGTGGGCAGGGTGATCGGGTCGGTCGGTGTCGTCGGCTCGGTCGGCTCGGTGGTCGGCTCCTCGGGCTCGGGGCCCCAGAAGTAGACGACGATCGCGTCGCCGACGTTGAGCGTGCCGTTGCGGGAGAACTTCGACACGGTCTCCTCGTCGCAGCCGTCGTTGTTGGGCCGAGGGTCCTGCTCCCAGGTGACCTTGAGGCCGTCCGCCTTCAGGTCGGCGACGGCGTCGCGGTAGTTGCTGAAGCAGGTGTACTGCTCCTGGTCGACCTCGACCGTCTCCGGCGCCTCCGTGGTGGGCTCCGTCTCTGGCTCGGTGGTCGGCTCGGTGTCCTCCGTGGACTCCGTGGTGGTCTCGGTCGTCGGTGTCGACCGGGTGGTCCCGGTCTCGACCGGGTCGTCGTCGCCGTCGCCGCCGAGCAGCAGGATCGCCGCGACCACGGCGATCGCGACGACCAGGAGGACGGCGATCGCGATCGGCCAGGGCGAGGTGCGCCCGTCGTCCCCGTCGTCCCCGTTGTCGCCGCCGTCACGGCGGCCGTCGCCGGCGTACGCCGAGGGGCTGTCCAGGCGCCGCATCGGCTCGGCGGCCGCGGTGCTGGAGGTGGCCGGGCCGGGCGTGGGGACCGGCACGGGCGGCACCACGCCGGTCAGCACCCGGGTCTGGCCGTCGTCGGCACCGTCCGGCTCGTCCGCGGCGGTGGCCGCGGCGACCTCGGGCGAGCGCAGCGCCTCGGCGAAGGCGGCGCCGTCGGCGTACCGCTCGGCGGGGTCCTTCGCGAGCGCGCGCCGGACCACCGCGGCCAGCGGCCCGGGGACGCTCGGCGGCAGCTGCGGCACCGGCTGCTGGAGGTGGGCGAGCGCGGTCGCGATCGGCGTCTCGGCCTCGAACGGGCGGCGCCCGGCCAGGCACTCGAAGGCGACGACGCCCAGGGAGTAGACGTCGGAGGCGGGGGTCGACGGGTTGCCGCGGGCCTGCTCTGGGCTGAGGTACTGCGGCGTGCCCATCACCGAGCCGGTGCGGGTGAGCGCGACCGAGTCGAGCGCCCGGGCGATGCCGAAGTCGGTGATCTTGACCGTGCGGTCGGAGGTGACGAGCAGGTTGGCGGGCTTGACGTCGCGGTGCACGATGCCGGCCCGGTGCGCGACGGCCAGGGCGTCGGCGGCCTGGGCCATCAGGTCCTGCACGACGCCGGTGTCGAGGGTGCGCCCGCTGACGCGGGCGTTGGAGAGGAGGGTGGACAGTGGCTGGCCGTCGACCAGCTCCATCACCAGGTAGGGCGGCAGGTCACCGGCGTCGTCGTGGCCGGCGCCGTAGTCGTAGACACCGGCGATCCCGGGGTGGTGCAGGGCGGCGGCGCTGCGCGCCTCGCCCTCGAAGCGGCTGCGGAACATCGGGTCGTCGGCGTACTCGGGCTTGAGGACCTTGACCGCGACGGGCCGGTTCAGCCGGGTGTCGGTCCCGCGCCACACCACCCCCATGCCGCCGGTGGCGATCATGGAGTCGAGGCGATAGCGACCGGCCCGGTCGGCGTACCTGCTCTGCTCGGTCACTTCGGCATCACTTCTTCAGCACCGCTTCCATCACTGCCTTCGCGATCGGACCACCGAGCTGGCCGCCCGCGATCTCGCTGCACGCCCGGTCGGGCGCCTCTTCGATCATGACTGCCACCGCCACCTCGGCGTCCTGGGCGGGCGCGAACGAGACGAACCAGGCGTACGGCGGCTTGCCGCCCGCGTTGCACACGGTGTCGCCGCGCTGCGCGGTGCCGGTCTTGCCGGCCACGCTCACGCCGGGGATCGCGGCGGGCGAGGCGGTGCCGTCGGTGACGGTGGAGACGAGCAGCTCGGTGAGCTCGCCGGCGGTCTCGGCCGACACGGCGCTCTCGTTGAGAACCTCCGGCTCGGTCGTGCGCAGCACGTTGAACCCGGCCGTCTGCACCTTGTCGACGAGATAGGGCCGCATCAGCTTGCCCTGGTTGGCGATCGCGGCGGTGACCATCGCCATCTGCAGCGGCGTCGACTGGACGGTGTTCTGGCCGATGCCGGTCTGCGCCGTCTCGGCGAGGCTGAGCTCGCGGGTGCCGCCGCCTCCGTCGTCTTGGTCCTCGGGGACGTCGACGCCGGTCGGGTAGACCGACTGGACCTGGCCCTGCAGGTCGAGCAGGGAGGTGCTGTTGAAGCCGAACGCCTCGGCCTGCTCGCGCATCTTCTCCGGGCCGACGTCGACCGCGAGGCGCGCGAAGGTCGTGTTGCACGACCACTCCATCGCCGTCGCGAAGGTGACCTTCGCGGGGCTGCACTGGCCGCGCCCGTCGTTGCCGATCTGGTGGGACGTGCCGGGCGGCTGGTAGCTCGCGCCGGCGGGGACGTCGTCGCCCGAGTGGTACTTCCCGGACTCGATGGCCGCTGCCGCCGTCACCAGCTTGAAGGTCGAGCCGGGGAACAGCCGGGTCCGCAGCGCCCGGTTGAGCAGCGGCTCCCGCTCGTCGGCGTCGAGTGCCTGGTAGGCCTCGGACGCCGCCGCGGAGTCGTGGGTGGCCAGCTCGTTGGGGTCGTACGACGGATAGGACGCCATCGCGAGGATCCGGCCGGTCTTCGGCTGGATGGCCACGACCGAGCCCTCGCCCTGGGGGCCGAGGGTGTCGCGCAGGCCCTCGAACGCGGCCTTCTGCGCGTCGGGGTCCACGGTGAGCACGACATTGCCGCCCTGGGCGGTGTCGCCCTTGAGCAGGTCGACGAGCCGGGTGACGAACAGCTGCGGGTCCTCACCGGTGAGCACGGCGTTCTGGCTGCGCTCGATGCCGGTCTGGCTGCCGAGCTGGAGGTAGCCGGTGATCGGCGCGAACATCCGGGCGCCGGACTCCGGGTAGACGCGGAGGTACTTGTAGCGGTCGTCGGACTTCTTGCTCTCCGCGACCGGCTTGTCGCCGACCAGGATCTGGCCGCGCTCGCGGCTGTAGGACGCCTCCGCGACGCGGGCGTTGCGCGGGTCGGTGTTGTAGTCGTCGGACTTCCAGAACTGCACGTAGGTCACGTTCGCCATCAGGGCGAGGAACAGGAACATGCAGAAGATCGAGACGGCGCGGATCGGCTTGTTCATCGCTCAGCTCACCGCCACTCCGGCATGACCTTGACGACCTGGGTGGCCTGGTCGTCGGGATCCGCGGCGTCGTCGGCCGCGAGGTCGGGCAACGGTCGCCGGGCCTGGTCGGAGATGCGCAGCAAGATGGCGATGATCACCCAGTTCGCGACGAGGGAGGAGCCACCGTAGGAGAGGAACGGTGTGGTGAGGCCGGTGAGCGGGATCAGCCGGGTGACCCCGCCGATGACGACGAAGACCTGGAGCGCGAAGACCGCGGCGAGGCCGGTCGCGACCAGCTTGCCGAAGCCGTCGCGGGAGATCAGCGCCGCGCGCAGCGCCCGCTCGACGACCAGGCCGTAGAGCAGCAGCACCGCCATCACGGCGGTCAGGCCGAGCTCCTCGCCGATCGCGGCGAGGATGAAGTCGGACTCGACGTACGGCACCCGCTGGGGCATGCCCTCGCCCAGACCGCGGCCGACCAGGCCGCCCCAGGCGAAGCCGTAGAGCGCCTGGACCAGCTGGTAGCCGCTGCTGTCGGCGTCGGCGAACGGGTCGAGCCAGATGTCCACGCGACTCTGCACGTGACTGAAGATCCGGAACGCGACCGCCGCGCCGCCGAAGAACAGCAGGGCGCCGACGACCAGCCAGCCCGGGCGCTCGGTCGCGACGTAGAGCATGACCAGGAAGAGGCCGAAGAACAGCAGGCTTGAGCCGAGGTCACGCTGCAGCACCAGGATGCCGAGGCTGACGACCCACATCATCAGGATCGGCCCGAGGTCGCGGCCGCGCGGCAGGTCGACGAACACCACCCGCCGGCCGGCCAGGGCCAGCGCGTCACGGTGCACGACGAGATAGCCGGCGAAGGTGATGACGAGCAGCATCTTCGCGATCTCGCCGGGCTGGAAGCTGAACGGGCCGAGCGAGATCCAGATCCGGGCGCCGTTGATCTGCGTCCCGAGGCCCGGGATCATCGGCAGGATCAGCAGCGCGATCGCCGTCAGTCCCGAGGTGTAGGTGAACCGGGCGAGCAGCCGGTGGTCGGGCAGCACGATCAGCGTCCCGACGAAGAGCACGACGCCCAGCGTCATCCAGGTCAGCTGCTGGCTGGCCAGGCCGGTGTCCTTGGCCAGGTCGATCCGGTGGATGATCGCCAGGCCCAGGCCGTTGAGAGCAGCCACGACCGGCAGCAGCACCGGGTCGGCGTACGGCGCGACGATGCGGACCGCGACGTGGGCCGCGACGACGAGGAGGGTCAGCCAGCCGCCGTACCCGATCAGGTTCGTGGGCACCTCGCCGTCGACGCCCAGGCCGACGGCGGCGTAGGCGCCGATGCCGACGATCAGGGCGAGGACGAGCAGGAAGAGCTCCGCGCCCCGCCGGCGGCGGTGCACGAATCCCATCAGCGCGGAGTTGGTGGCCATGGCTGGTCGTCCGCCCCTCAGGTGCCGCTCGGGGCGGTCACGGTCGGGGTGGGGGCCGTCGACGGGGCGAACGGCGAGGCGGAGTCGTCGGTGGTGGGCTCGGTGGTGGGTGCGGTGGTCGGGTCCGTCGGCGTGGTGGGCGTCGTGTCGTCCTCGGACTGGCGGCCGTTGGCGCCGATCCGGGTGATCGCGTCGCGGGCCCGCTCGACGGTGCTGTAGATCATCGCGCCGTCGCGCACCTCCTCCTGGGTGGACTCCTGGAGGTCCGCGACCGCGAGGTCGGAGACCTCGTAGACGTGGGAGAGACCGGGTACGTCGACGCCGCGGTAGATGACCACGAAGCCGTCCTGCTCGCCGACGTAGTACTTCTGCTGGCTCCACCAGTACCCCGTGCCGACCGCGATCCAGGCGATGCCGAGCACGATCGCGGCCGCCAGCAGGCGGCGGGCCCAGGCGAAGCGCGGCGGTGGCTGGGGGGCGTAGCGCAGCGCCTCGGGATCGAGGATCGGGTCCTCGGGGATGGCGTGGCCGACGCCCGCCGGGATCTCGGCGGTGACCGGCTCGAGCTCGCCCGTGTCGCCCGAGCGGTGCGCGCGGAACAGGTGGCGGGTCCGGCGCCGGCTCAGGTCGGCCGCCGCGCCCACGACCATCGGGTCGGCCGGCGTGCGCCCGGCCGGCTCGCCGACGTCGACGACATCGGCGACCACGCAGGTCACGTTGTCGGAGCTGCCGGCGTCGAGGCTCGCCCGGACCAGCTCGATCGAGGTGAACTCCGGCGTGCCGTCGACCAGCAGCGTGGTGATCCGGTCGTCCTCGAGTACGCCGCACGCGCCGTCGCTGCACAGGAACAGCCGGTCGCCGGGGGCCAGCTCCAGGGCGAACAGGTCCGGCTCGACGTCGTGCAGGCCGTCGAGCGCCTTGAGGATCAGGTTGCGGTGCGGGTGGACCCGCGCCTCGGCCGCGGTGATCCGGCCCTCGTCGATCAGGCTCTGCACGAAGGTGTGGTCGTTGGTCAGCTGCGACAGCTCGCCGTCGCGCAGGAGGTAGGCCCGCGAGTCGCCGACATGGCCCACCGCCAGCCGCTGCCCGTCGAACAGCGCGACCGTGGCCGTCGTACTGGTGCCGTTGAGAGCGGGGTCGTGGTCGACCTGGGTCCCGATCGACACGTGCGCCTGGTGGAGGCCGTCGTTGACCCGGTCGATCACGTCCGTCGGGCCCGGCGGCTCGTCGAGCCGGCGGAGCTCGCTGATCGCCGTACCGGAGGCGATGTCGCCGCGCGCCGCGCCGCCCACGCCGTCGCACACGGCGAGCAGCCAGGGGCCGGAGTAGCCGGAGTCCTGGTTGTCCTTGCGCACCCGGCCCACGTCGGAGACGGCGTACCCGTCGAGCCGCAGCTGTGGTGCCCGCAGGCGCACGTCGACCGTGTCGGGCTGGGGGTCGGGCGGGGGCTCGGCCTGCGGGTCGATCGGCGGATCGATCTGTGGGTCGATCGGGTCGGGCGGCGGCGGTGGCGTGCTGGGGGCGTCGGTCATCTACTTCCTCAGCTCCACGATCGTCTTCCCGACGCGGATCTGCGAGCCGAGGCCGACCGGCACCGGCTGGGTGAGCCGCTGGCTGCCGAGGTAGGTGCCGTTGGTGGAGCCGAGGTCCTCGACGTACCACTGCCCGCCGGACTCGACGATCCGCGCGTGCCTCGTGGAGACGTAGTCGTCGTCGAGACGGATGGCGGCGTCGTTGCCCCGGCCGATGAGGACCGGCGCCTGCGAGAGGTCGGCCACGATGCCGGTGTTGACGCCCTGGACCACCTCGACCCGGGTGGGCTGGCCGCGACGGGGACTCGACGGCTTCGGTGCGCGCGGCTGCTTGCCGGGGGCGGCCGGTGCCGGTACGCGGGCGCCGAACATGTCGGAGCGGATCACCGAGATCGCGGAGAGCACGAAGATCCACAGGATCGCGAGATAGGCGATCCGGACGAGGAACAGGGTCAGCTCAGACATCCCCCACCACCTGACTTGTCTCCTGGAGCAGTCGGAGGACGAGGGACGTGTGGCCGATCTGCACCCGGGAGCCGTCGCGCAGAGCCGCCCGCGCGACCTTCTGCCCGTCGACACGGATGCCGTTGGTCGATCCCATGTCGTGCACCTCGACGTGGACGGGACCCGCTCCCGTCGTACCGGGCTGGGTGGTGATGAGGAACTCGGCGTGCCGCCGGCTCACTCCGGGGTCGTTGATCCGCAGGTCGGCCTCGCTGCCGCGGCCCACGACCAGCCCGGGCGCCTGCAGCGGGTGCTCGGTGCCGTTGACCTCGAGCACCGCCCGCGTGCGCTGGCTGCTGCCGCGCCGGCTCTGCCCGGTCACCTCCGCCTCGGCGTGGCTGCGGACCCGGAACCGACCGGTCCCCAGGTCGTCCGCCGACTCGAACACGATCCGGATCGGGCCGGGGAAGACGTACGACTGCAGCTCCGCGTGCTCGGTCAGCTGGGTGGTCAGCTCGGTCGCCAGCGCCGTGTCGTACGGCGCCAGCCGCTCCAGGTCGCCGTCGGACAGCTCGACCACGAAGCTGTTGGGCACCAGCCGCCGCTGCCGGGACAGCACCTGCGCCTGGTTGTCGAGCTCGCGCTGCAGCGCGGCCGCGACCTCCACCGGCTGGACGGCACTGCGGAAGGTGCGCGCGAACACGCCGGAGATCGCCTGCTCGAGGCGCTGCTCGAACCGCTGCAGTCCTCCCACGTCGCTGCCCTCCTTCCGCATGCCTCACTGGCCGGACCCCTGCCCGACGATCCCCACGATCGTATCGGTGGCGCCCTGCCCCACCCGGGACCTTCGCTCCCCGCTCGCCTGCCTCCCGGCGAGGCGGCTCACCGCCGCACCCCCCGTTTTGGGCGAGCGCCGAGGGCTGGGATAACCTTGGCGGGCTTCACGCGCGAGTGGCGGAATAGGCAGACGCGCACGGTTCAGGTCCGTGTGTCCGAAAGGACGTGGGGGTTCAACTCCCCCCTCGCGCACAGTGAAGGATTCGGCCCCTGATCAGCGGAAACGCAGATCAGGGGCCGAAGCCATTTCGGCCCGTGTCCACACGTGTCCACATCTGGATCCGTCGGACCCCTGCGACACCATCCCGTGAGCAGGAAGGGACAGCACGATGCCGACACCCAGGAAGCGCACACTCAAGGGCGGGAAGACCTCCTGGCAGGTCCGGTTCTACCTCGGTACCAACCTGAAGACCGGCAAGCCGAAGCAGACCTCCGAGAGCTTCCCCACCGAGCGTGAGGCCGAGCGATTCTCGAACTGGGTCTCCGCCATCGGCCCGCAGGCCGCGCTCGACAAGCTGTACGACGGCGAGGAGGTCGTCGTCGTACCCACCCTCGACGAGATCGCCGCCGACCACATCCGCCTCCTCACCGGCATCGAGGACGGCACCAGGCTCGGCTACGAGCGACTCTGGAAGCGGTCCTTCGGCCACCTGATCGGCCAGACCCGCGCCGACCAGCTCTCCGCTGACGTCGTACGCCAGGCCGTGAACGACCTCGCCGCTGGCAAGGGCGCCACCGGCGAGCAGTACTCCACGAAGAGCCTCGAGAACCAGCGTGGTCTGCTCGCCGGCGTCGTCGACCGCTGCATCGAGCTCGGCCACCTCACCCGCAACCCGGCCAAGGGCGTCCGGCTGCCCGAGGGTCGCCGTGTGGCCGTCGACGCTGAGGACGACGAGGACGACGGCGAGATGGTCTGCTTGACCCACGAGGAGTGGGACGTCCTCTACGACAGCATCGCGGTCCACTACCAGCCGTTCCTCCGGTTCCTCGCCGGCACCGGCTGCCGGTGGGGCGAGGCCGTCGTCCTGCGTCGCCGAGACCTCGACCTCGGCGCCCGCACAGTGAAGATCCGCCGGGCCCTGAAATGGTCCAGCGACGGCAACCGTGTGATCGGCCCACCGAAGACCAAGAAGGGCAAGCGGACCATCGCGCTCCCGGCCGAGGTCGTCGAAGATCTCCGCCCCCTCCTCGACGGCAAGGCCGCCAGCGACCTCGTGTTCACGGCGCCGCGGGGCGGGATGATCGCGCACCGAACGTTCTGGTCGAAGAACTGGCGCCCGGCGATCTGGCGGGCCCAGCACTGCTCAAAGCACACCGACCCGGCCTGCCGCTGCGGAACCGGCGAGCCGCATCGCTGCAAGGTCCACGACGTCGTGCCGCCCCCGTGCGGGTGCGCCGGCACCCTCGTCCAGACGCCACGGATCCACGACGTCCGCCACACTCACGCCTCCTGGCTGCTCGCCAACGGCACGCCGATCCACGTCGTCCAGGCGCGCCTCGGCCACGAGTCCATCCAGACGACCGTCGACACCTACTCCCACCTGCTGCCCGACGCCCAGCTGCTCGCGGCCGAGGCCGCCTCGCTGGCGTTCGCGAGACAGCAGGGGAGTGGCATCTGGCTCTCCCGGGTCGAGTCGCTCCCAGACGAGGTGCTGCGGCAGCTCGCCGCAGCGCTGACGGTCGAGGCCGAGAAGCGTGGCGTCGACCTCGGCCCGCTGGCGATCCCCGCGGCAGGTGCTGCCTAGCGCACTCGGCGCGCAGCCGCTGTGCGACCCATCAGAAGATGCGAAGGTCCCACATGTTCGCGACCGACTCCAGCGCCGCATCGTTGAGCTGGAGGCCGCGCTCGTCTTTGATCTCGACCTGGGTGCCTTCGAAGATGGCCCAGCACTCCCATTGTGACGAAATCCGGCTCATGTACCGGATTCCCGAGTACGTGGACGTGCCGTCGGGCTCCGTGGCAGTGAAGGCGTAGTCGGCGATGGCACGGCTCAGGCGTCGGTCCTGGTTGCAGACGTCGCTGATGTCGATGCCAGCCTTGTAGCCGAGGGCGACCAACTCTGGCGCGAGAACATCGCTGAGGTGGGCGTGTGTGGTGGGGTGTTCAACGTCGAGGAAGGGGAGGGGGTCGACCAGCGCCAGTTCCCCCATGACCCGCTGCAGCCGCCAATCTTGAGGGACCCCGCCCACGACCATGAAGCCCGGGTCGTTCTCTTTCAGCAACTCACGGATGACGGGCGTCGGGCGGAACCGGGAGAGCGTCTCGGCGTAGCAGGCATCCGGCGACGTGCCGGCGTAGAGCACGCCGCCGCCGACCACGTCGAACCGGTTGCCGGCCCTCGGTAGTGCCGCGTCTACGGGATTGATGGTGGAGAACCGACAGAGCCCGCCCCGACGAGCGATCCTCAGGACCGTGTCGGGCGGTGTGGCGGTAGCGGGCTCTGCCGGCATAGGTCAGCCTCCTGCGAGGAAGGCGCGGGCTGCGGCCAGCGTCTCCCGGTTCAGTCCGTCACGTAGTGCCTCCGCGGGGGAGAGGTCGTCCAGTTGCGGATTGCTGCCCATGAACCAGGCGCGGATCGTCGAGTCCGCTTCCTGTCCTTCGAGCATCTGGATGACCTGGTACGTAATCCTGAGTGGCAGGAGAGCCGCCTCTCCTGCGTCTTGGCCGCTCTTCCAGCGGGAGATGGTTGAGACGTTTCTAGTCACGATGAACGCGACAAGCTTGGCGCCCAACTTGGTGGTGAGGGCCTCGACGAGGTCCGTCTGACTCACGATGATGGACTGCCGGTGAGCCGTAGTCCTTGCCTGGCCTGTCGATGCGGTGCGAGTCACATCAAAGGTCCTTCCAAATAGGTCGACCGACGCCAGATTTTGTCCTTGCTCTTGCTGCTCTTCCGAGAGATGTTGCGGTGGTGGGTGGGGCGCCGATGCGACAGGGTGTGGGTACATCACGTGCAAACCTACACGCGAATCTCGTGCATTTCACGTGAATTTGCTGTTCGTCACGTGCTAGGTGGTTCCGTTGCCCACCATGAGGCCTGACCAAACCACGGTCCCCAGCTAGCTCGCACGGGCGCTGGCCCGGCGCACGAGGTCCCGTGCGTCGGGCTCCAAGGCGCTGCCGACGTACCACCGGACGCGCGCCTCGGGTAGCTTCAGGAGCGCTGCGGCGGTGTGCCAGTTCTCGGCCAGGCCGAACGCCCAGATCAGAGTGGTGATGGGCATCGCCCGACGTGCTGCCTCACGGTCGACCCAGCGCTCCCGGCGGATGTCGGTGTGTCCGGCCTCGTCGCCGTCGTCGGCATGCACGAGCTCGTGCCAGAGGTGCCATCGCTCCTCGTCGAGATCCAGGCCGGTGCGTACGACGACCGCCCGGTCGTGGTGGTAGTAGCGGGCCGCCTCGGCGATACGGTCACGGACCAGGATGAGGTCGGCGCGGGCCGCGAGCGCGATCCAGGGGCTAGGGACCAGGCTCCTCGAGCTGCTCCACCCGCTCGGACAGTTCTCGGAGGCCAGCCTCCAGAGCTGCGAACCGGGCGTCGCTGCCAGCTGCAACCGCGTCCACGCGTTCGACGAGACTCTGCTGGCCGACGTCCACTCGCTCTGCAAGGTGACGTTGTCCGGTAACCAGCTGGTCGAGGGCGGCGGACATGGACGTGATCGCCCGCAACACCTCGGCATCCTGTTTCCCACCCTCGACCTGCTCACTGACCGACGAACTGACGTACTGCTGGTGAGCCTGCACCGAACCTCCGACGAATCCTTCTGTCGCGGTCGGATCAAGTTGCAGTGTGAGGACCTTCCACGCAGTCCCTGCGGGCCACTGGAAGCCCTTGTCGACCTTGTCGAGGGTGCTCTTTGGCCGGACGCTCGTCCAGGTGCCGTCCTCGATCGCCTTGATGATCGGCTTCGACGGCCCTCCCCGCCGAGCAACCACGTCCTGGGAGTCGCCGCTCTGGTGGCGCCAGCGCTTGAAGACGTCACAGAAGAAGCGGAAGTCGTACTGCGCGGGGGTACTGGGCATGAGGCAACGCTCCCAAAAATCTTTGGCAAACCTTGGCCCATCTTGGCAAACCACAAACATGCAAGTCACGGGCGGTTTCTAGTCACAGCTGTGTAGTTCCGCAGGTCAGAAGAAGTTTGCAGCAGATGTAGCGAAGTTGTAGCGAAAGTTTGCCGCACCTTGTACGTTCCTCTGCATGGCAACGACCTACCAGCAGCAGCGAGACCGGCGGACACCTCCCCACGTCGCCTTGGCTGACCTGCGGTTCGTGAGCGGCAAGACCCTCGACGAGGTCTGCGTCGCCGCATCCGAGGTCCTCGACAAGCCGCTGACCCGAGGAGCGCTGTCCGCGATCGAGAACGGCCTCCGCGGCCCCTCGGCCCGCGTCCTCGCGGCTCTCGAGGTGGCGTACGGCCTGAGGACCGGCGCGCTGGTCACCAACTACGAGCCACGGACACGGGTGGCGTGATGGCCGACAACTCCGCAGCTGTGACGGGCGAGATCGACGAGGTCGAGACGATCTACCAGACCGCCGCCCGGTTCCGGTGCAGCCCGCGCAAGGTCGCCGACGTCGCCAAGGCGAACAACATCGGGATGAACCTCAAGGGTCGCGCGGGCTGGCGGTTCACCGCAGCCGACCGCGCGCGCCTCCAGCTCGCGATGCGGCCGGCCCCGCCCGAGCCGGTCCAGCGGCGACGGAAGCGCAGGCGGTCGGCGTGAGCGCCCCGGCTCCCGCTCTCCGGATCCTCGCCGCGGTCGCTGGCGGCGCGATGTTGGTCGGCCGCCCCCGTGGGGTCGTGCACGTCTACTCCGGCGCGCTGACCCGCTCCGGGCGCGCTGTGCCCGCGGCTGCCCGGCCGGTGTGCGGCGTCCGTACCCGACGGCTCCGGGTGCTGGTCACCCCCGAGACCCGTGACCGGCTCGTCGGTCACGCCACGGTCACCCCGGCCGGCGACCTGGCGGGCAGGAACCGCCGGTTCTGCCGGACGTGTGTCGCCGTGCTCCCGGCCCGTCTGGGGGGCGGGTCGGGAGCACTGGTGACCCGGGACGACTGGGTGGCGGCGTACAGCGACCTCACCGTCGTCGACTTCGGTCTCGCGACGGCGTGGGCCCGGACTGTCGAGGAGACCCATCAGCTCTCGACCGTCCTGAGCCAGGTCCACGGCCCCAAGCCGGCCAGGCCGGCCAAGTACCGGACGCCCGCCGAGGAGGAGCTGGTCGCGGCGTACGACGCCGTAAACGTCCGCCGGCGGCACCTGACCGTGGCGGCGATGACCGACGACGAACGCGCCGCGGTTCAGGCCGTGCGGGACACCGAGATGTTCAACCGCCGCCTCACCGAGCGGCAGCGCCGCAAGGCGATCGCGGTCGAGAACGCCCAGGAACGCGCCCGCTCCGGCGGCTACATCACGCCCCGCGACCGGGAGCTCCTCGGCGCCTGATCCCAGACACCCCTGAACAAGCAGCGGCGTCCCCGACCCGAACGCCTGGAAGCCACCGGTCGGAGACGCCACCAACACGAAGGAGTATCCCAGATGGCACACGGAATCACCCTCAAGCTGCGGGCGATCCAGCCCGCGGCGCCGACGTCGCTGAGTACCCGGATCGTCGGTGTGCCGCCGTTCCACAGCGTCCTCGGCACCACGCTGACCGGCCCGTCCCGGGACCGGTCCCTGCCGGGCAAGGCCCGCCGCCTGGCCCGGAAGGCTGCGAACGCTGGCGGTGCTCGGTGAGCGACATCCTGATGAGTCTGCTCGCCCTCGCCTGGGCGGCGCGCTATCTGATCGCGGTCGTCGTCTTCCTCGCCCTGGTCGCCCGGTTGGTCGACCTGGCCCGCCAGCGCGACCGAGCGCGGAAGGCGGCCAACGCGCTGATCATTCGCAACGCGGAGCTCGCTGCCGAGACCACCCGGCTGCGTGCCGAGGTTCACGCCGTGCAGCGTCGCTACGAGGGCAGGGCCCCGATGCTCCGTGGGCCGGTGGTGAACCGATGAGCCGCGTCGACCAGATGACCTGCCGTCTCGCCGCTTCCCGGCTGTCGCAGGCCACCAACCCCCGCCACAGGCAGGCCGCGGTGAACGACCGGTTCGCGCGGTTCGCCGCCGAGGTCGCGCAGGAGGCCGGCGTCGACGTCCTCAACGACATCGTCAAGACGGTCCGCCAGCACGCCGACCTGACCCGAGGGCGGGCGGCGTCATGAGCGCGTTCGACCTGCTCCGCGAGGCGGAGCCGCTGCTCGCCCGGATCGAGGCGATCGCCGCGACGAGGAACATCAACGCCAGCGCGAGCGACCGGGGTCTCGGGATCCACTTCGTCGACCGGTTCGACGCGAAGCGCGTCGCCCGCCACCTCGGCGGGATGTCGTCCTCGCACTACGACAGCGCCAACGGCGACGGCTTCACCACCTACGAGGGCCCTGCCTGGCCGACCGAGGACGCCACCGGTGACCCGTTCAACGTGTGCCTCTACGGGCCGCGGGACTCCGACCGGGCCCGCGCCATGGCCGAGACGGCGGTGTCGTGATGGCCGATCCTGTCGTCACCAGCTGCATCCGAAACGTCCGGGCCGCGGCGCTCGTGCTCGACCATGCCGAGAAGGCGGGCCTGCCCGACCCGATGAGCGTCGCGGTCGGGCGGGAGTACGACAACGAGATCTCCCGCAAGTCCCCGCGGATCCGTCTGCAGTTCAAGACAGCCGACGAGCTCCAGGCATGGGCCCAGCACCTCGACGTCGAGGTCACGTCGGTGTCGACCATCGCGTCCGGCTTCACGGGGAGGATCGCGTCGGTCTGGCACCACGACGCCGTCGCGGAGTGGCTGGACGTCCCCCTCGCGCTGTCCGCGGTCACCGAGCACCCGATCCGAGCGCTGGAGGCTGTCCGGTGAGCCTCGCTGTCATCGAGTGCCCGCCGAGCGACGCGACCCGGGCGGCGATCAACGAGGGATGGACCCGCTACGAGCAGGCCACGAAGTCCGAGGGCCGCAGCGACGAGTGGGACAACCGGGTCATCCTCACCGCGATCAAGGCGTTCGTCCGCCAGGGCCGCCCGTTCTCCGCGAATGACTTCCGCGACCTGCTTCCCGAGGTCCGCAAGTGCCTGATCTCGCGGCGGCTGATCGAGGCGCAGCGCGCCGGCTGGATCCGCCGCGTCGGGTTCACCCCCTCAACCCTCAAGTCCACGAAGAACGCGCTCGTGCGCGTCTACGCCCCCATCCCTGGAGCCCTCGATGACTGAGCGTCTCGCCACCGTCCCGATCGAGAAGATCCGGATCCACCCCGACAACCCCCGCATAGGTGCCGCTGCTGACGACGAGATGGTCGAGTCGCTCCGCACCCTCGGCCTGATCGACCGGCTGCTCCTCGTCCCCGACCCCGACAACGCGGACGACCCCGAGCACGGGCTCCTGATCGACGGCCACCGTCGCCTTGACGGCTGCCAGCGCGCCGGAATGACCCAGGTCGACGTCCGGTTCCGTGACGACCTGATCACCCAGGCCCAGCAGATCGAGGTCATGGCCATCACCGGCCTGCAGAAGAAGAACCTCTCGCCGGTCGAGGAGGCCCGGGCCTACGAGCAGCTCCAGCTCATCGGGTACGACGAGGCCGCGATCGCGCAGTCCCTCGGCTTCTCCCGCGCACGGGTGAAGCAGCGGATGCGGCTCACCGGGCTGTCGCAGAAGGCCCAGCACACCGTCCACCTCGGCCAGGCCACCCTCGGCGACGTCGAAGCGTTCACCGAGTTCGCCGACGACCCCGCCGCGCTGGCCCAGCTCGAGGAGCACATCGGGACCGACGACTACCGGATGAAGGTCAACCAGCTCCGCGCCAGGCGCGAGCGGATCGCGAAGTACGCCGCGATCGTCACCGCCTTCGAGGAGCAGGGCTACAAGCCGGTCAAGTCGCTGCTCGACAACGCCAACCTCGACGCCTGGCAGTGGCGGGGCACGCCCCTCTCCATCCCCGAGGGACACGACGGCTGCCTCGGCTACGTCGACTACGGCCCGGACTCGTACGCCGAGCCCCGTCTGATGTGCGAGGACCCGGCCCGCCACCGCGAGAGCGCCGACGTCGACCCTGCCGCCGAGGCTGCCGCCCAGGCCGAGCGGGAGGCCCAGGCCGCCGCCCACGCGCAGCGCCAGGAGGCCCTCGACGCGGCCCGGGCCGCGCGCCGCGACTGGCTGTTCGACCACTACGTCTCCCTGTTCCCGGTCAAGGGCAACGACAAGCTCATCGCCGCCATCCGCGCGAGCCTGCCGAGCTCGGAGACGTCGTGGCGGCTCTCGGCCCGCGAGGTCCTCACGGCGCTGGAGGTCGATCTCCCCGAGGACGTCCCGAGCCGTGGCGAGTACGCCCTCGTGGCGCCTGCGCTGGCTGAGGCCGCGACCCGTACGCCCGCGAAGGTCCTGCGCGGCTTCGCTCGCCTCACCGCCTCGGTCACGGCCGACCAGGTCGACGAGGAGCCGTCGGAGTTCGACGAGCCCGAGGCGCTCGCCGCCCAGCTCGCCATCTGGGCCTGGCTGAGCGAGGCCGGCTACCCGATGTCCACCGTCGACACCGAACTCCGCGACACGGCCCAGCAGCTCCTCAACGCCGCCAACGAGACCGACGAGGACACCTGCGATGACGAGGCCAGCGAGGTCAAGACGTGACGGGCACGACGCTGCTGCCCCGGACCTGCAACCGCGACGACTGCGACGCCCAGATCGTGCTCGCCCGTCGCGCCGACACCGGCCGCTGGGTGCCCTACGAGGCCGAGACCCGCGACGGCGACGCCAAGGCCGGCTGCCACGTCCTCATCGGCAACCAGGCATGGAGGCCCGGCGACCTGGCCGAGCACTGGCGCGTCCGGTTCCAACTCGGCTCGCTCGAGAAGGCCCGCGCCAGCGTCAACGAGTACCCGCACCACCGTCCGCACCTCCACCTCACCACCGCCAGTAGCACCGAAGGAGACACCCACCCGTGAGCACCCCACACATGCGCCCCGCGCTCGACGTCATGGCCGAGCTGCGCGCCGGCCGCCTCCACAACGAGATGACGGAGGGCCTGCACAGGCTGATCACCGAGGCCCTCCAGTCCGGCCGCAAGGGGACTCTCGTCCTCAAGCTCACCGTCGAGCCGAAGAAGGTCGGCGACTACGAGACCCCGCGCGTCGAGATCTCCGACCAGGTCGTCGTCACACCTCCGCGGCGAGTGTCCAACCCGTCGACCTTCTACGTCACCGAGGACGGCGCCCCCGTCCGCACCGACCCGAACCAGCAGGCGTTCAAGGGCGTCCGCGCCGTGCCCGACGGCGCGGAGGCCTCCGACGCCGGCGGGCTCCGCGACGGCCGCTCCGCCGCGGCCAACGACCGCTGATCCCGATCCCGACCCCCACACCCAACCGTTCAACAAGAGGAGCACCACCACCGATGAGCATCGACACCAACCCCGCCACCGGGAACATCGACGCCGCGATCGCCGCCGGCATCTCGATCAGCAAGCCCCAGCCGCTCGACGACGACGGACGGTTCTTCGCCCAGGCCGTCCCCGCTGGCGCGAAGGTCGAGGTCCACGACCTCAACGAGCTCCGCCAGCAGCTCGCCGACCACCCGCCCCGCAAGCGCGGCACCGTCAAGGTCCACGACGCCGACGCCTTCATCCGCTACATCGCCAAGCACGGCCTCGACGCGACGGAGGTCTGGGCCAACCAGTCCGCCCGCCAGCTCATCGGCGTCATCAACGCCCACGCCGCGTCCGACACCAGCCTCGACGAGGGCATCGCCGGTCACGGCGACCACCGCGTCGAGCTCGAGTTGATCTCCTCGCCGGAGTGGAACACCTGGCTGGGCCTCGACACGAAGTACCTCAACCAGGTCGCCTTCGCCGAGCATCTGGAGGACCACGCGATCGACGTCATCCCCGCCCTCGGTGCCGATGCCGCGACCATGTTGGAGATCGCGCAGAGCTTCCACGCATCCTCGACGGGCGCGTTCGGTCGCACCGAGCGGCTCGACAACGGCTCCATCAACCTGCTCTGGGAGGAGACGGTCCAGGCCCGGGCCGGGCAGTCCGGCGAGATCACGATCCCGAGCAACTTCACGATCGCGATCCCCCCGTTCGTCGGCGCCGAGCTGGTCGAGATCACCGCGCGGTTCCGCTACCGGATCCGCGAGGGCAACCTCGCTCTGTCGTACGCGCTCCTCAACGCGGACCTGATCCAGCGCACGGCCTTCCTCGAGATGGTCGACGCCGTCACCGACGCCATCGAGCCCCCGGTGTTCCTGGGTCGGCCGGCGTGATCCTTCGCCTTCTGATCCGCTGGGTGCGCGCCGCTCTGTCGGCGCGCGCCCAGCGGCGGTGCGGCTGCCACCCCTGGTTCCACGACCTCGGCGTCCACGCGCCCGGCCGTTGCGGGGCGAACCCGTGAGCGCCGCGGCGTCGTGGCACGCCGGGTCGTGGATGCAGACCTTCACCGGCCGCCGGTTCTACCCGCTCGCCCCGGACCCGGACGAGGTTGACATCGTCGACATCGCCCACGCCCTGTCGCTGATCTGCCGCTACGGCGGCCACGCGACCCGGTTCTACTCGGTCGCCGAGCACTGTGTCCTCCTCTCCCACGCCGTCGCGCCGGAGCACGCCCTGTGGGCGCTGATGCACGACTCGGCCGAGGCGTACGTCGGGGACATGGTCCGACCGCTGAAGCAGCAGATGCCGGCGTACAAGGACATTGAGGACGCGGTCCTCTGGACCATCGCCCAGCGGTTCGACCTCCCGGCTGACCCGCTCCATGCCGACCTGATCCCGGCCACGGTCCACGCCGCTGACAACCGGATCCTGCTCGACGAGCGGGCCGCGGTCCTCGCCCCGACCGACGACCACTGGGGCGGCGTCGAGGACCTGGAACCGCTCGGCGTGCGGGTCATCGGCTGGCAGCCCTCCGCGGCCGAGGTCCTGTTCCGGGACCGTTTCGCGGAGCTCACCCAGTGAGCGCGCCACGCGCGAAGCGGCGCATCCCGGTCGCGAAGCCCGGCGAGTCGTACGCCACCCAGGTCGCGGTCGTCGCCGACCGCACCGTCGCCGCCGACGTCCAGCACGCGCGCACCGCTACCCACGACGCCCTGATCGCCGCGGTCGGCCCGGCCCGGCGTTCGGGGGTGTGGTGGAGCGAGCACCCCGCGGCCTCCGGGGTCGCGGCCTACAAGCAGATCCGCGAAGGCATGGAGCATCCCGACGACGCACAGATCTTCGAGTGGCTGAACGCCAGCCCTCGCAGCCTCCTGGTCGTCGCCTGGTGCATCGGTGCCGTCCCGCCCGGGCTGGCGATCGCGCCATGAACCTCCTCGTCCTCGCCTTCCTCGCGCTGCTCCTCATCGGCGCCGTCGGCATCGCCTACGCCATCGACCCCCACCGTTCTCGAAGGGACCACGACTCGTGACCACCGCCATCCAGCGGAACGCCTACCGGATCTGCCCGGTCTGCATCCACTACGGCCGGCGCCGCGCCGCCGCCCTCGAAGCCGCGATCGCGTTCCGTGCCCTGATCCGCGGGGTGTCTCCCGGGGTGGTCGCCCACGAGTACCTGTCCAGGGTCCACGCCCGCCACGTTGCCGGCGGGACTCTCTCGACCCGCAAGTTCACCGGCACCATCGAGCACGAGGACGGCTCGAAGACCCTCCACGTCCAGAGGCACTGCAACGGATGCGGGGAGTCCGTCGGCGACGTCACGGAGGCGGAGCTCGACGCCGCGGTCTGCGGTGCCCCGCTCCCAGACGTCCGGCTCGAATGCGGGTGCATCGACGTACCGATGGCCGCCTACCAGATGCTGCGGCCCGAGGAGATCGACAAGGGCTTCGGGCTCCCGACCGGCCGGCCCCTGAGCCCCGGTGTCCAAGCGCGCGTCGCCGCCGGCCTGACCCGCTACGCCGCCAACCTCGACAGGTCCACCGAATGACGCCGGTGATTGCGCAGTCTCCGTTCCAGACCGCCGAGTGGTCGGCGCTGGACGCCCTGTGGCTGGACTACCTCGGCATCACCCCGATCGACCCGACCATTGCGGGCTATCAGGTCACGATCCTCGACCTGTTCTGCGGCGCCGGCGGATCGAGCTCGGGCGCGCACTCCATCCCTGGGGTGAAGGTCACCATGGCGGCCAACCACTGGCCCCTGGCGGTCGAGACGCACAACACCAACCATCCCGAGACCGACCACGACTGCGCCGACCTGTCCCAGGTCGACCCGCGCCGCTACCCGAAGACCGACGGTCTGTGGGCGTCACCGGAGTGCACCAACCACTCCCCGGCCAAGGGCCGCAAGACCCACGACGAGGCATCCGAACGGTCCCGGGCAACCATGTGGGACGTGTGCCGGTTCGCCGAGCACCACGCGTACAAGTTCGTCATCGTCGAGAACGTCGTCGACGTCGTGAAGTGGGTCGGCTACCGCGGCTGGATCACCACGATGACCGACCTCGGATACGACCACAAGGTCGTCTACCTCAACTCGATGCACGCCAACCAGGCCGGCCTCCCCGCACCGCAGTCCCGCGACCGCGTGTACGTCGTGTTCTGGCGCCGCGGCGACCGGCGCCCCGACTTCGAGAAGTGGACCAGCCCCCGCGCGGTCTGCTCGATGCACGGCCGGATCCGCGCCACCCAGGACTGGAAGAAGCCGACCCCCTGGGGCCGGTACCGCGCGCAGTACGTCTACCGCTGCCCCGGCACCGAGTGCGACCACCAGGTCGTTGACCCGATGTGGCTGCCCGCGTCCTACGCCATCGACTGGTCGCTTCCAGGGACCCGCATCGGTGACCGCAAGCGGCCCCTGGCCGAGAAGACCCGCCGCCGGATCGAGGCCGGCATCCGCAAGCACTGGTCCCCCATCCATCTCGAGGCGGCGGGGAACACCTACGACGCCGCGACCCGAGGAGGGACGTACTGGCGCGCGTGGCCAGTCAGTGACCCGCTGACCACCCAGCACACCACGAACTCGAAGGGCGTTGCCTACCTGCCCGAGATGCTGGAGCCGCTGGTTATGCGCCCCTACACGCCCCGCGGGGGCGACGACTCCGGACAGATGAGCACGCCGGTCGGGGAAGAGCTCCGCACGCTGACCGCTTCGTCCACACCCGGCCTGTTGGTGCCCGCTGGCGGGACCTGGAACGACGACGCGACGCCGGTCGACCAGGTCATGCGGACCCGCACCACCCGGGAGACCGAGGCGCTGGTGATCCCGATGCGGAACCACAACACCACCAAGCCGGCCAGCGACCCGCTCGACACCGTGGCCGCCAATGGCAACCACCACGGTCTCCTGGTTCCCTACTACGGCTCGGCCAAGAGCGCGGCTCCCGCCACCGATCCGATGGGCACGCTGACGACGGTCGACCGGTACGCCATGGTCACCCGGCACAACGGCGAGGGCGGCTGGTCCTCCACGGGGGTCGACGAGGTCCTCCGCACCATCACCGCGGGCGGGCGCGGCGGGACGAACCAGTCCTTGACCGAGTGGCAGGGCGAGCTCCCCGACATCGACGACTGCCTGTTCCGGATGCTCGAGCCCCACG
The DNA here is from genome assembly GCF_024614185.1 of Nocardioides carbamazepini. Classification (GTDB taxonomy): domain Bacteria; phylum Actinomycetota; class Actinomycetes; order Propionibacteriales; family Nocardioidaceae; genus Nocardioides; species Nocardioides carbamazepini. The sequence continues at coordinate 818,287 of NZ_JAHTLF010000018.1, read as the reverse complement.
AGATCAAGGTCGGCATGGCCTTCTCCCGGTCCTACGTCCTCCTCGGCAAGAAGAGCGACCAGGTCAAGCTCGCCGGCAACGCAGTCACCCCGCCCGCCGCTCGTGACCTCGTCGGGATGATGGTCGAGGCGCTCACCGGAGAGCTGGTGCTCGCCGCATGAGCACCGTCTTCGCCTACTACGGCTCCAAGAACTCGATCGCCGAGCAGATCGTTGACCTGATGCCGGCGCACCGTGGCTACGTCGAGCCGTTCGCCGGCTCGCTGGCCGTGCTCCGCGCGAAGGCCCCGGCGGCGTTCGAGTGCGTCAACGATCTCGACGGCGATGTGATGACGTTCTGGCGGGTGCTGCGCGATCGGGTCGAGGATCTCGAGCGGCTCGCCGCCCTGACGCCGCACAGCCGTGCTGAGTACGGCGCGTCCTGGCCGATCGACACCGACGATGACCTCGTCCGCGCGTGGCGGGTCTGGATCAAGCTGTCCCAGGGCCGCGGGGGTCAGCTGCGGTCGACCGGCTGGCGCTACCACGAGGTCACTCGCGGGCGTGGGTCCGGGATGCCGACGACGCTGGCTGGCTACGTCGGTCGGTTCGCCGCCGCGGCGGAGCGGCTGCGGAACGTGTCCCTGGAGTGTCTGCCGGCGCTCGAGCTGATCGGCCGCTACGGCCGTGACCCCGAGACGCTGGTGTACGTCGACCCGCCCTACTTCGGCGACACCCGTTGCCGGACGGGCTACCAGTTCGAGATGCACCGCGGGGAGCAGCACCGTGAGCTCGCTGCAGCACTGAGGTCCTGCACGGCGATGGTGATGCTCTCCGGCTACGCCCACCCGCTGTACGACGACGAGCTCTACGCCGACTGGCACCGCCACGAGATCGCCGCCTACACCGGCCAGTCCAACTCCGGCGCCGGCCACCGCACCGAAGTCCTGTGGTCGAACGTCGCGCTCGGTGACCCCCACCTGTTCACCGCGCCCGCCACCACATCCACCACGACTACGGAGGGGGAAGCGTGAAGGCGATCAGCATCCGCCAGCCCTGGGCCGGCGCCATCGCGCTCGGCTGGAAGCCCATCGAGAACCGCCCGCGGATGCTCTCGCACCGCGGCCAAGTCCTGATCCACGCCGGGAAGCGGCTCGCCGACGACTACGACGGTGCCGTCGCGACCATCCGGGCCGCGGGGTACGACGTCCCTGACCTCCGTGCGCCGGGCCTGTCGGCGGCGTGGGGCATGGGCGGCATCGTGGGCGTCGCGGACCTGCACGCCGCTCACCGGGGCTGTGACGGCTCCTGCGCGCCGGGCTGGGCCCAGCGCGGGCAGATCCACCACATGGTCCGCGACGCCCGTCCCCTGGGGCGTCTGGTGCCCGCTCCGGGCCGGCTCTTCATGTGGACCCCCGACGACGACGTCCTCGACGCCGTGAGGGAGGTGTGGCCCCGATGACGACGTCCGTGCTGCCGCTCGCGAGCCCGACCGCGGCCCGCCGCGCGCGGCTGCTGCAGCTCTACGCCCTCCACCAGAAGGTCGAGGCCGAGATCCGACGCGAGGAAGCGGTCCTCGCCAAGGTCGCGCGCAAGGCGCCGCTGCTTCGGCGTTCTCGCTACGACCAGCCGCCGTGCGCGACCGAGCAGGGCTATCAGTGGCACCGGTACCGCAAGCACGACCTGACCGGCGACCCCTGCGGCTGCCAGGCCGCCCACCGGCAGCACAACCGCCGCGAGTACGCCCGCCAGAGGGACGCCGCGCTGGGAGGTGCCGCCTGATGGACTTCATCCAGGTCCAGACCAACTACTACCTCGAGGCCCAGCTCGTCGCCGCCGGCGAGAAGGCCGAGGTGCTGTTCCTGCGCGCGAAGGCGTACTGCGCGGACGTCGAGAACGACGGGTTCGTCCCGGAGGGGATGCTGCCGCGGCTGACGCCGTCGCAGCCGACCCAGCGGGCCAACGCGTTGGTGCGGGAGAACCTCTGGGCCAACGTAGAGGGCGGGCGCCGGTTCGTCGTCTGGGACCAGTTGACGAAGGCCGAGCTGGAGGAGCGGCGGTCGGGCGCTGCCGAGCGTCAACGCCGGTCCCGGGCCACCCGCCGGAAGGTCACACCCGATGTCACACGTGACACCCCCCGTGACTCACGCGCAAGTCACAGAACAGAGGTAGAGGAAGAGGTAGAACCTGCTGCTGCGGCAGCAGGGACCGAGCTGCCGCCGCCGCTCGAGATCCTCCGATCCGCCCTCGAAGCCCGCAAGCTCGTCGTCCGCTGGGACGGCCTGACCGCCGACCAGATCACCGAGATCGAGCAGCTCATCACCGAGCACGGAGACAGCCCTCTCGTCGCCCAAGCGCTCCGCGACTTCCAGCCCAACAAGCCGATCCGGTTCGCCCAGGGCTGGCTCAGCGGCTGGCGCAACCTCCGCAAGCCCGGCGACCTCGCCGCCGTACCCGACGAGCCCTGCCCGAAGCCGGGCCACGCGTACGCCGGCGGCACCACCCGCCGCTGCACCGCCTGCGTCGCCGAGGCCCACACCGACCCGAAGGAAGGACACTCCTGATGGAGACCACCACCCGCCAGCCGATCTGTGCACTCGACCTCGAGACCGACGGCCTGCATCCGGGCCGCCGCATCTGGGAGTACGCCGCCATCCGCCGCGACTACGACGAGATCGGCGGATGGACCGAGACCACCACCCACGCGTTCGTCGCACTCGACCTGCGCAACTCGGACCCCTTCGGGCTGAAGGTCGGCGCGTACTGGGACCGCCACCCGATGGGCCGTAAGATCTCGGGCGCCCCGGCGGTCCCCGGGCCCGGTGTGCAGTCCAAGCACGAGGCCGCCGGCGAGCTCATGAGGCTGACTTTCGGTGCCGCGATCGTCGGGGTGAATCCGGCCTTCGACACCAGCACTCTGTCCGGGCTGCTCCGCGCCGAGGGCTACATCGAGGCGTGGGACCACCATCTGGTTGACCTTCCACCGATGGCGGTCGGCTGGCTCAATGCCCGCCACGCTGCCGGCATCCACTGCGATCCCCGTCTGCCTGCCCGGCCGCCGTGGAAGTCCGACGGTCTCTCCTACATGTGCGGAGTCAACCCGCCGACCGACGGGCGGCACACCGCTCTCGGAGACGCCCGGTGGGCCCTCGACTGGTACGACGTCCTCGTCGACCACCCGCGCGCCGAGGCTGCCCGGTGAGCCCCGACCAGCTCCGCAAGTTCGCGGACGCCCTGGAGCAGCTCTCCGAGATCCGCCGCACCTGCGGCGTCGTCCCCGGCCAGAGCTACGACCGACCCGCCATCCACCTCGTCGACCAGGACGACTCGTGGGAACTGCTGTGGGTCGAGGCCGACGACCCGGAGGACAGCCACTACACCGCCGAGCCGGTGAGGCACTGATGTCCCTCCGCCGAACCGCCCTCGTCCGCCGTACCGAGCTGCGTCGTACGCCGCTGCAGCGGAAGACCCCGATGCGCCGCGCGGCCAAGGCCCTCCGCGCCCAGGTCGCCAAGGGCCGCAAGGACACCGGCCCCACACGGGAGCAGCGCGTCGTCGTGTTCGACAGGGCGTTGGGGTGCTGCGAGATCTGCGCCACGCCGGTGATCTGCCACGAGCTCGACCGCTGGCTGCCGATCCAGTCCTACTCGATCCACCACCGCGCTGCGCGGGGTATGGGCGGCCGCAAGGTCGAGTGGATCAACTCCCCGGCCAACCTGCTGCTGCTCTGCGGCACCGGTACGACGGGCTGTCACGGCCACGTCGAGTCCAGCAGGGCCGAGGCGTACCGCAACGGCTGGTTGGTCCGGGCCAGCGCTGACCCGGCCGAGGTCCCCGTGCTGCTCGCGGGCAGTGACCGGTACCTCCTCACCGACGACGGCGACCGGATCGAGGTCGCAGCATGAGGCCCGTACTCCTCGCCGACACGGCAAGCCCGCTGGCGAACCCCGCGTTCGGTCGCGCCGCCGCGGCGCTCGCGGTCTTCGAGGGCGCCACGAAGCTCCACGAGCGCGTCACCGGTCTGGTCAACGGCCGGCTCCTCTACACCGTCGCGGTCGAGGAGGGCGAGACGATGTACCCCGACGTCCACGCCTGGCTCCTCGGCGTCCTCCCGGCCGCGAAGCAGCGGGCCCTGATCGTCACCTCCGCCCAGCGCCGCGGCCGGAGGAGCATGGACAGCGGCGACACCGTGGACCGCGACGAGCTCCAGCTGATGTTCAACGACGAACGCACCCGCCACCTGACCATCGACGGCCACAGGGTCCGCGTCCAGCTCCAGGAGCCCGACCGCAGCAGCAACGCCAGCAGCTCCGAGGCGTCCCTGATGCGGCCGGCGAAGATCATGTTCGGCGCGTGGACCCACGCCGGCCAGCAGGCCGTGGTCGAGCACCTCCGCGGCATGCACGCCGCCCGGGTCGCCGCCCGGACACCGCGGCTGCGGATGGTCAACAACTGGGGTGGCTGGACCTCCCGTGATGACCTCCCGCCGCGGTCCCTGGCGTCGGTCGCGCTGCCGACCGAGCAGAAGGACCGGATCGTCGCCGACCTGCGCCGCTTCCTGGCCGCCGAGGGCCGGTACAACCACCTCGCCGTGCCGTGGCACCGCGGCTACATGTTCCACGGCCCGCCAGGCACCGGGAAGACGTCACTGGTCAAGGCCCTCGCGTCCGAGTTCGGCCTGGACCTCTGGTACGTCGGCCTGTCCGACCTCAAGGCCGAGTCCAGCCTCATGGGGCTGCTGGCCGAGGTCACCCCGCGATCACTGCTGCTCCTCGAGGACATCGACACCATCGAGATCAGCCACGAACGCGACACCACCCAGGGCTCGATCTCGATGTCGTCGCTCCTCAACGCCCTCGACGGCGTCGCGACCCCGCACGGCCTGGTCACGGTGATGACGACCAACCACTTCGACAAGCTCGACCCCGCCCTGACCCGGCCCGGGCGGATGGACGTCGTCGAGCAGCTCGACCCTCTCACCGGCGCCACGTTCGCCGCGCTGTTCGAGCACTACTACGGGCAGCCGCTGCCCTTCGAGGTCGAGACCGACGGGCTCACGGCCGCGGTCGTCGCGGAGGTGTTCAAGCAGCACCTCGACGACCCCGCTGCCGCTCTCGATGCTCTCGAGTCGCCGGCGCTGCGTGGGGGCGTCCGATGAAGGAGGAGATCCGCTCGTTCACGGGGGTCCGGTGCCCGGAGCCGTGCGGGAAGGTGCGCTACCTGACCCGCCGAGCTGCGAAGCTCGCTCGCCGGCGGCAGGTGACCAACGCCCGGGCCCGTGGGTCGCACCTGACGGTCTACCGGTGCCACGTCGAGCGTCAGTTCTTCCACCTCGGCACCCTGCCCCCGCAGGTGATCGCCGGCGAGCAGTCCCGTGACGTCCTCCGGAGGCGGTCGTGACCGTAACCTACCTCCCCCCGATGACCGGTGGAGGCGCGCGACCGGGTGACGCGCTGCTGATGGAGGCCGTCGCGTCCGGCCCGGCGTACGCCCGGTCCCGGGCCGCGTCGCGGTGGCACCTGGTCCGCTCCGCGATCGACCGGATCTGGCAGCACGGCGACGGGGAGCTCGTCCGATCTTTGCACTACTGGTGCGGCACATTCGTGTCCGGCCGGAAGGCTCTGACGACCGACACCCCACCCCCTGACGAGCCGGTGTGCGGGACCTGCTTCGGCCGTCGCGAGGGCGCCGACCCCGACCGGCCCGATCTGTTGTTCTCCCCGCGGATCCAGCCCCCGAAGAAGTGCCCCGGCTCCCAACGCCGCTGGTACACCGAGACCGCCTGGAACCGCGGTGTCTGCCTGGCCTGCGGTGACGCGGTGAAGCTCCGAGCGTTCGGCGGCGTCTACAACTCCAACTGGGGCGCCCAGAACCACCCGCCCGGCCCCGGCCTGGTCGCGGGCTGCGAGTTCCACGGCTGGCGCGACCTCGTCCTCCACAACGGTCGGGTCGTGTGCCGATGCGGGGCCCTGTGATGCGCCCGGCACCCGGCGCCATCCCCGGGCCGGAGACGCGCGGCGAGTGCAGCGCATGGCTCTCCCACCGCCGCGACGCCGCGATCGAGGACGTCCGATTCCTCGTCTCCACCGGCAACCCGCTCGACGTCGCCCTCGAGCGCGTCGGGGTCGGCCAGGCCGCCTGGGAGTCCTGGCAGGTCGACCTCGCCCCCATCACCGTCCACCCGATCCACCACCAGCTCACCCGAGGAAGGACCACCGATGACCACGCAGCCTGACCACGTTGACGCGACGTTCTACGCCATCATCACGCCGTCCTGGTCCCGCCACCGGCGCGACGACCGCGGCCGGCCACTGCTCGAGGGCGCGTCCGTCGACCGGATCACCAAGGGCCGTCCCAGCACGGTCCGCGGCGACGCGGTCGTCACTCGCCTCACCCTGCGGATCGACTCGACCGCGCTGCTCCCCCTGCAGCCCCAGGCCGTCGTGCACATCCACGCCGACGACGTCCAGGTCATCGAGGTCACCGCCGACGAGCCAACCGAAGGAGACCAGCCGTGACGGACATCAGCATCACAGGGACGTCGATCACTCCGCCGAACAGTGACCCGATGTGGTCCGACCTGTTTGAGCTCGTCTACCACCGGGTGTCGTACAAGCCCGGCTATCGGCTGCTGCTCAAGCCCGACCAGCAGGTCCCTCGTGGCCGCTGGTACTTCCAGGTCGAGTCCGCCCGCATCGACGCCGTCACCGGCCAGCCGGGCACCGGCCGCGGCGGGAAGGCCTACCTGAGCCCAGAGGCTTGCCTCTCCGAGCTCGTCCAGACTGCCTTCGGGCTGTTCAAGGCGTACGAGGAGCACGAGGCCAGAGAGTTCTTCCGCTACGACGGCGAGCAGGTCTTCGGCCCGCACTTCGACGTCGCCGCGCTCCGCGAGATCGCCCACCGGACCGAGGTGCGGTCATGAGCACCACCAGCGTCATCCCCGTCAACCGCACCGTCAACGTCGAGAAGTCGATCGTTGTCATCGAGTGCGCCAACTGCTCGATCGACTTCGGCATCGGCGCCGTGTTCCAGCGCCGCCGCCGCGACGACCACGAGACGTTCTACTGCCCGAACGGGCACGGCAACCACTACCCGGGCCCGTCGGACGCGGAGAAGGAACGCGAGCGCCTGGCGGGCGAGCTCGACGCCGCCCGGTCTCTCGCAGCACGTGAGTCCCGCCGCCGTGCGGACGCCGAGAACACCGCCCGTCGGAAGGACTACGAGGCCCGGGCCGCGAAGGGGCAGTTGACGAAGACGAAGAAGCGGGTCGCGGCCGGCGTCTGTCCGTGCTGCAACCGGTCGTTCCAGAACCTCGCCAAGCACATGGCCGGCCAGCACCCGTCGTACGCCGGTGGCGACCAGTGACCGCCTCGCGTGGGTACGGCTCGGTCGGCGCCGCCCGCAAGCGCGTCCACGACGTCCCCGGGCTCGTCAGTCGTGTCCGCCAGCTCGAGGAGGACCTGGCGGCGTCCGAGGCAGAGCGGGAGGACCTCGACACCGGCGCGGGGACGCTGCTCGGGGAGAACGTCGAGCTCGGCCAGCAGCTCAAGGAGGTGTCGGCCGAGCTGACCGCGGTGCTTCGGGAGGTCCGGTCGGCGGCGGTGTACATGATCGACCGTCGGACGCACTGGGCGACCCGCAGCGACGACCTGTCCGCGATCCCCCGCGCGGTCGCCTACCAGCACATCGCCGGGCATCTGATCCGGATCCTCGAAGCGCACCCGCGCGGGTACCCGCCTGCACCGGATCCGGAACCGGCCCTGGTCGCGACGACGGTGTCGTGTCCGGACTGCGCGGTCGACGCCGCGGCGGCTGTGCCAGACGAGGACTGGGCGCCGGTCCAGGTCCAGCTCGAGGCGCTGCGGCACTGCCAGACCGACAAGGGCCGCCGGGCCATCGCCGCCCGGATCCGCCGGATCGTCGGAGGGATGGTGCGCCGTGGCTGAGTTGGACGAGGTCGAGCAACTGCGGCGCTGGAAGGCCGAAGCAACGACCCTGTTCGACGGGATGCAGGACCTTGGCCGCGCGCTCGGGATCCCCCTCGGCGTGCTCATCACCGGACCGAAGGCGGTCGAGGCGGCCGGAGCCTTGCGCGCTCGCGCTGAGGCCGCCGAGTCCGCGCTCGCGGCCGTGCGGGCGCTGGCGGACCTGTGGGACCAGAAGGCCGACGAGAACGAGCGGCATCGCGAGTACACCGACCACAAGGGCGACCGACGCACCCTCAAGCGGCTCGCCCGGCACCAGCGGATGTTCGCCCACGCCCTCCGCGCCGTCCTGCCCGCTCCCACGTCCCCCGAGAGGAGCGAGCCGTGAGCGCCCCGAAGCGGATCCAGCGTCAGCGCACGAAGGGCTGGCGGATGCCCGAGGGGGCGGTGTACGTCGGCCGGGGCTCGAAGTGGGGCAATCCCTTCGCGCTCCGGTCGCCGAGCGGACTCGCTCGCGTCCCTGCCGTCGACCACCCCGGTCAGCCCTGGGAGTACGAGGGCCGGATCAGCGCCAACGGCATGCGCCACGACTACTTCCATCCCGACGGCCGGGTTATCCGCTGTGACGTCCGGTGGATGACGGCCGCGGAGTCTGTCGAGTGCTATCGCGCGCTGCTGCACGGTGACGGCCGCTGGCCGCTCGACTTCCGACACAACGGCGGCCACTACCCGCACATCGGGGATGTCCATGAGCTCGCCGGCAAGGACCTCGCCTGCTGGTGCCCGCTCGACCAGCCCTGTCACGCCGACGTGCTGCTGGAGATCGCCAACGCCCCCACGTCCCCCGGCGGCTCGGCCGCCACCACCGAGAAGGAGAACTGAGCCATGCCTGAGACCGAGACCGCGCGCCAGGTGCTGCGTTGGGAGATTCCCGTGGACGGCCAGTGGCACGTCCCGCCGTTCGTCGGATCCATCGTCCAGGTCGCCGCCCGAGAGGCCGGTGTCGTCGAGATCTGGACGTCGCCCGACGTCGGAGTCAGCCACACCAGCGACGGGACCGGACGTGTGCTGTCCGAGCGGATCACAACCCGCCCCGGGCAGCTGAATGAGCGGGAGTTCCGCGTCTTCGGAACGGGCCATCCCGTCGAGGGCCTGTACCACGGCACCGCGCTCGTAGGGCCGTTCGCGTGGCACCTGTTCAGCCGTCACGCAGAGGTGGTGTCGCGATGACCGGCCCGCACGCCGCCCCGAGCAAGAGCGTCCCGATCGACGTCACCGCCCGCGACACCGCCAACGGCGACAGCAAGACCCAGACCATCCGCGACGACTACTGCCTCGTCGCCGCCGGCACCGCCGAGGTCACCAGCATCCAGGTCTACGCGAAGGACGACGGGACCTCGACGCACGTCGTCACCGTGAAGGGGGTGCGCCGTGGGTGACCTGCACGCCGCCCTGGCCGCGCTGGTCGAGAAGTGGAAGACCGAGGCCGCGCACCCGAACGGGCAGCCGCTGCTCTGCCAGGTCTACGGCAACCTCGCCCGCGAAGCCGAGGTGTTGTTGGCCGAGCACGAGCCCACGCCGTCCGACCAGGCGCTGCGGGACCTGCGGGCGGGCGTGGAGGCGCTGGCCGACGAGTGGCAGGCCGTACACGATCGATGGTCCGGAGTCAGCGACGGACCGCGTGTCGGGATCTTCAACGTCCATGCACGGAAGGTCCGCGCCCTACTGGACTCCTCTGCCCCCGCCACGGCGAGCGAGGGCGCCGAGATCGACGCTCTGAGATTCGCTGTCGCATGGTGGGCCGCCCAGTGGAAGAAGGCCCGGGAAGCCCTCGCGAGCGTCGCCGACCGTCTCGACGAGCACACCTATGACGAGATCGCGACGGTGCTTGACGACGAGCCGAGCGACCACCTCGGCGAGGCTTACGAGGCAGCCTCCACGGCGAGCGAGGGTGTGGAAGGTGCTACGGAACTCGCCCGAAACTCCGGGGCGAGCGAGACGTTCGCGGACGAGTTGGATGACCACATCACCGAGTCCATGGCCGATCCCCAGTACCGAGCCGCGCACCTCGCATCGTGCGACGTTGAGGACTGCCGGTGGTGCCGGGACGCGACCACGGCGAGCGAGGGCGCGACGGAGGGCGAGATCTGCCTATGGGCTAACCAGATCTGCGAGCAGCCCAACCATCACGGCTGCCTCACGTACTGCCCGGTTGCCACGGACGCCGCCGGGGTCACGTCGTCGGACGGGGACCGGGGACTGAGCGAGGAGGAGCGCCACAGGGTCATCCGTCACATGCCCGCGATGACACCGGGCCACGTCCTAGTCGACCTGCTGGCCGACGTCGCGCACGTCCGGAACGCCGCAGTCGACGAGGCCGTTGCTGCTGGCCCGCAGATCGTCGGAGCCACCCGCACCCAGCCCGAGAGCACCGAGCGCGTCGAGTGGGGCGTGCGGAACTCGCTGGGCCGCGTCATCAGCAACCCCGACTGGCGGCAGCCCGCTGACGTGCACCACTGGAACGCGGAGGGCGAGTGGGTTCGTCCCGACGTCGTCCTTCGCCGCACCGTCACGACCTACGCGCCCGTCGTGGGTCCGTGGGAGCCGATCGAGGACGCGGCGGGCGGTGACGACCATGGCTGAGCAGGACGACCGGGACACGCTGGCCGAGGTGATCGCAGGCGAGGACAAGCCGTGTCGAAAGGCCCTCGCCTCCCATCCCGGCGGATGCGTCGGCGAATACGGCTGGTGCCTCTGCCGCAAAACCGCCGACGCCATCCTCACCTCCGACTGGCTCGCTCAGCACGACCGGACGGTGCGGGCCGAGGAGCTGCGGAAAGCGGCCGACGAGATGAAGGGGACCATCGCCGACCTCCGAGCCACCGGGGGCGCCGAACTGTCCTACGTCAACTGCACGCTGATCGACGTCCGGATGCTCCGTGAGCGCGCTGACCGGATCGAGAGCGAGACCAAGGAGGCCGACCGTGGCTGACCGCATGTTCCCTCGTCTCCGCCGCTGGTCGCGGCGGTCGTCCCGTCGTCGCTTCGCCTGCTCGCCCCGCCGGCAGGTTGTGATCGAGCTCGATGCCACCTCGTTCGTGGCCGGCATGTCCCGGGCCGCTCTGGCCGTGAGGGAGTTCCAGTCGGTCGCTCGCTACCGGCGGCGTATCCAGCTGGAGCGGTCGTTCGGTCTCGACTTCGTGCGCGGCGAGGCCCAGCGAGTCCGTGCCGAACTGGGGCTGGAGGATCGCTGATGGCACTCCACGGACTGATCCAGGTCAACGGCTACGAGGTCGGCCGCTGGGCTGCTCAGCGGATCGTCACCGGCCCCGACGGCATGAACACCTACCAGTGCGGCGTCGTCTGGACCCCCGAGGGCGAACAGCGGCTGTACACCGCGTCGAACAACCCGCACACCCAGCGCGCGGAGTTCACCGTCACCCACGACTACCGAGACGGCTCGGTCGCGCTGGCCGCCAAGGTCCTCGCGACCGCGCTCGAGGTGCACCCCGCCGAGGACCAGCACCGGACTGAGCAGGAGGCCGACTGTGGCTGAGTGTCCCGGCCGCGCGTGGTCTCCGGCGGTCTCAGGCCGCGCCGAGCAGATCGACGATCGCGCCGTCGTGCACCAGGACGGCGGAGACCAGATCAAGTCCGTCCGGGGTGAGGCGGTCGATCCAGGGCCACGGATCTCGATCTCGCTTCGAGCTGTTGCACGACCGGCACGCGGGTACGACGTTGCCCGGGACACTCTGGCCGCCCGAGGCGACTGGGATGACGTGATCGAGAGTTGTGGCGGCCCGGCCGCAGCCGTACGCGCACAGCCCCTGCGTGGCCTCGTACAGAAGCTCTCTGGTCTCTGTCCCCACGGGTCGAACCCCGCGCCGGCGCGCTGCACTGCGCCCCCGACGACCGCGGCCGGCGGTGGCCGCGTAGCGTTCCCGCGCTTCGGCGTTTGTGTGCTCTCGGCACAGCCCACCTTGGACTGCGTCGCTCGGCAGCCAGGCCGTGCAGCCGCGGCACCACGCAAGCCCTCGCTGCGCGGCTTTCTGGCGCTCAGGTTTGCCGGGCCTCCCGTCGTCGCGCGCGCTGTGGCGGAAGCAGGTCGACCTCAGTCCGTCACTCCGCGACCGGTCGCGGGTGAACTGGGCCTCGCGCCGCCATTCCTTGCACTTCGTGCACCACTTCTGGCCGAGCTGCCGGCGGGCGACGTACTCCGCCAGATCAACACCGATTCGCCGAGCCGCCGTGGCGGTCGCACCTGCTTTCGAGCCCACCACCGCATTGTCGCGGTCGCCCCCGACACAAGGACCGATGGACATGGCTGACCGAACGAGCATCGAGTGGACCCGCGGCGACGACGGAACCCCGGGTGCTACCTGGAATCCGATCACGGGCTGCACGGAGGTCTCGCCCGGCTGCGACCACTGCTACGCGAAGACGTTGGCCGAGCGGTTCCGTGGCACCCCGGGGCACTACTACGAGAAGGGCTTCGACGTCGTGCTGCGCCCCGACAAGCTAGACCTGCCTCTGCGGTGGCGGAAGCCGCGCCGGGTCTTCGTCAACTCCATGTCGGACCTCTTCCACGACGAGATCCCCGACGAGTACATCCACCAGGTGTTCGACGTCATGGAACAGGCGAAGCGCCACACCTTCCAGGTGCTCACCAAGCGACCCGGTCGGATGCGCTCGTTCGTCCGGGGGCGGATGGATCGGAAGCGGGCGTACGCCGACAAGTTCGCCGGCTGCCCGACCGAGGCCATGCGCACCAGCCCGGCCGCTCAGTGGGCCCGCCAGCGCGCCGAGAACCCGCCCGCGAACATCTGGCTCGGCGTCAGCGTGGAGAACCAGCGGTGGGCCGACATCCGGATCCCTGCGCTGCTCGCCACCCCGGCGGCGGTCCGGTTCCTCTCGATGGAGCCGCTGCTCGGGCCGGTCAGCCTGATCCAGTCCCGCGGGTTGCCGGTGAGCCTCGGGACCGTCCCCGCCGATCGTCTGGCCACGATCTCGGGCGGCGAGTTCTTGCGTGACCGTGGCACCGAGGCGATCCCCGTGCGAACCCTCGGCGTCGACTGGGTGATCGTGGGCGGCGAGTCGGGGCGCGGTGCCCGGCCGATGCACCCGGACTGGGTCCGCTCCCTACGCGACCAGTGCACGTCCGCCGGCGTCCCGTTCTTGCTGAAGCAGTGGGGCGAGCACGTCACTGTCGGCCAGATGACCGCGGCGGCGTACGCCGACTGGGAGATCAAGAACGGTGGCGGCTACCCGGAGGAGACCGTGGTCCGGCTCGGGAAGAAGGCGGCGGGCCGCGAGCTCGACGGCCGCACCTGGGACGAGTTCCCCGAGGTGGTGGGTTCCGGTGGCTGAGCGTCCTCCCGAGCCGTACGCCGTCTCTCAGCTCGTCGAGCAGTACGTCTCGACCGAGCTGGCCGACGCCGCGCAGTACTCCAACCGGACCCCGCTCGACGAGTCGGGCATCTGGTCCCTCCACGCGCTGGCTGCCGAGGTCTACGCACTCGGGTGGCGCGAAGGGGCGCTCGTGGCCGATGACCGCGAGTCCCGGGCGGCTCGGCGGCACAGGGAGGCGGATCTCGATGGCTGAGTGCCCTCACCCGGCGAAGCATCGGCACGTCAGCAAGGCCGCCGCACTGGCCGCGCTCACCTCGCTCGAGAAGGCCCGCGGGATCGACCTGACGATCCGCGCGTACCCGTGTGGCGATCACTGGCACCTCGGCCACCCGAGCAAGCCCAAGAAGGTCGCCCTCCGGCAGGCGCTCGCGGTCGGGTCCGCGACGTCAGCCCGTGCACGCCGACGCAGGAGACGCCGATGAGACGCCTGATGGTCGTGTTCGTCGCCGTCGTGGTCGTCACCGGGGTCTGCGTGGTCCGGGTCGGCCGCTGGCTCCTCCTCCAGGACCTCCATGACGACACCTGCGCTGGCGGCGACTGCGGCCACTGCTGGGCGGCCACGACCGAGGACGCAGGCGACTCCGTCCATGTCGTGCCGCTCCGCGACCACATCGACCACCCGCTCAGCGAGGACTGCGTTTGCGGTCCGCGACCAGAGGCCGTGTTCCGTCCCGACGGGTCGAACGGCTGGCTCTACACCCACCACTCCCTCGACGGACGAGAGGCAACCGAGTGACCACGACCGCCAAGACCAGCGACCCGATCGTGAAGGTCGCACGCGACCTCACCGAGATCGAGCACTGCCACGACGAGCTCCGTGCCCAGGCGATCGCGGCCGGCGACGACCCGAACATGCCGGGCGGCGCCGCGATGGTCGCTCTCGGCCCGGTCGCGGACATCGAGGCTTGGAACCACCTCAGCGCCGCCGCCGAGGACTACGGCCGTCCCTACGTCTCGCTCGACGACGAGGAGGACGACGAGCAGCGCTGGCCGCCGCAGCAGCTCATCGGCTACTGGGCCGGAGAGCTCCGCCGCCTCCGTGGTGAGGACTACGCCGGACTGGTCCGGACGTTCGCGTCGGACCTCAACTACGTCCGCGGCTCGCTCGCGTGGGCCGCCGAGCACGACACCGCCCGGTGGCCTCGGTTCGCCGGCGACGTACGCCGTGCCCGGCTCACGATCGAGAACATCGTCTCGGCCGGCCGCCGCGCTGACCGGTCCCGCATCGTCTGCGACCGCGACCACTGCGAGAAGACCCCGCAGCCGCGGCTGGTCCGGGTCTACAGCCCCCGCTACGTCGTCGGCTGGACCTGCGCCACCTGCTCGACCCACACGCCGGCCGAGTACCGGTGCGAGGACCGCAACCACCCCGCCCCGGCCTCGGCTCAGCCCTGCACGCGGATGGTCGGCCCCCGCAAGGACCGGCACCTCTGCGGCAGCCGCACCCGGGTCGTCACGCCTGAGCCGACCGTGTGCCTCAACGTCCGCTGCCGCTCGTTCACGGCCCCGGTCGAGGTGCTGGCCAGCGACCCGGCCCGCGACGGCTGGAAGTGCCCCTCCTGCAAGCACCGGTACACGGACACCGAGCTGCAGCGTGCACACGCGAAGATGCTGTGGCGCCCCGAGGCTGACCGGCTCGTCCGGCTCCAGGAAGCCGTCGCCACGTTGAAGTCCCAGGGCCGGGGCGAGCGGACCATCCGCCGCTGGCTCGCACCGCGGCTCGAGCTGGTCGACCGCTGCACCGAGTGCGCCGCGATCCACGACCACCGCGAGCACCCGGCCTGCCCCGTCCTCCTGCCGCCCGAGGAGGACGGCGGAGAGCCGGTCGTCTGCGGCGGAGAGCTCGCGGAGCGCTGGCACGGCGACGCCGAGGCCGTGGTCGAGGGCTGGTGCGACATCGCGACCCACACGACCTGGCTGTGGTGGCCCGACCTCTGGCGCCTCCACCTCACCACCCGCACCACCCCACGCGAGAGAGGCATGATGGCGTCATGAGCACGATGGACGAGCTGGTGGCGTTCTGCCTGGCGCGGATCAGCGAGGACGAGGAGGCCGCCCGCTCACATCGGGCGTGGGACCGGACGACCCGGGAGTGGGTGTCGGTAGACGACATCCCCGAGTGGCCCACCATCGCGGGCCGCGTCCTGGCGGAGTGCGAGACCAAGCGCGGCCTGATCGAGTGGGCCCAGGGCATCGAGGATCTCTGCGCACTCGGTGACCCCGCCGCGCCGCCGCAGCCGCACGGCGAGCAGGTGATCCGGATCCTCGCCGAGACGTGGGCCGACCACGACGACTACAACCCGACGTGGGCGAACGACGGACTGCCGCCTAGTCCGTAGTGCCTCCATCGCCTGCGAGCATCGCTGCGGCGTCGACATCGATGTGCTGCACCGGAACCTTGAGGACGCCGTCGAAGACCTCATGGACCTCAGCCACCGTAAGCCTCCACCGTGCGGTCACGCTCTCGACGGCCTCGGCAGCGGGCAGGATCACGAGTACGACCTCGTCATCTCCCGAAGTTCGCGTCTGCGCTGGCCTGAGGTCGTTGAGCGTGAGCACCAGCTGCGCCGGCGTCGCGCACTCGATCTCGGCGACACCGGTACCTGCGAGGCGCGGCATCATGCTGTCGTTCTGGCTGAACGGGTACAGCAAGTCGCCGAGCGTCTCGGTCCCCCATGCCTTGGGTCGGCCCGGGAGGAGGTCGAACGGGTCACTGGGATCCAGAGGGCTGAGCCATTCGATTGCCGTGACGGGGGCGTCGAACTCGATCTCGAGGCGGATGTCTCGAAGGAATGTCTTGGCCCGGTTGACCACGCGTATCTGGATCCCATCCAGCATGTGAGCGGCCATGGTCCTCGGCCCGGAAAGCGGGTCCTCCCACACAGCCGTGCGCCAGGCTTCAAGTTCGGCTATGAACGTCGCGCGAGACCTGCGGTCCATACTGCCGAGGATGCTCGGCGCCTTGCGAGCCATCGCGCCACCCTGCCAGTCGATAGCGTCCAAGAACGGCTGCGTCTCGATGGCGTACGACATCACCTTCCCGATGACCTCCACGCCCACATCGACCGTCGCGTGGCCCATGGTCGACCGGCTGATCATCTGGCGGATCTCGTCGCCGGTCGCACGACGGGTGTCGCCGTCGCCACGAACGTAGATGCCGCCGTCGACCAAGCCGACGGGGCCGTCGGCCAGGCAAGTCAATACCGCGCCGGTAGGTGGATCGACGATGACCACGATGACGTCACGCCCGTCGGGAAGCGGGATCCGCTCAAAGTCCCATCCGGGTCCGTCAGCGCCCGCGAACTTCCGTACCTCATTCGCAAGGTCCATGGCCTCAAACGCACCCACACCGGCGGCGTCGCCGTCACCCACCCCCAGAACCATGAGCGCGTGTCCGTCGAATCGCTTCGCCGCCTTGGCCTTGTCGCGGTTCGCAGCGCCGAGGATGAACTTCGCGACCTTCGCGCGACCCTCCTTCGTCGTCAGGTCGACGTCTGACTTCACCTCGAGGAAGTACCGTTCGACCCGGTCATCGGACGATCGAACGTAGTCGAGCAGCGCGAGCCGACCGAGCTCGCCCTTCGGCAGGCGGGACAGGTCGAAGTCAGACACCGGGTGATTCCAGCACACCTCCGTGCGAGTCGTCCGCGGGTTCGCGAACGCGCTCGCGCTATGCTTCTGGCACCAGTTCCGGCTGCTGCCGCATACCCGGACACCGATCAACCTAGACCCACTCAGCCGCTCGCTGAGGGGGTCTTCGTCGTTCCGGGGAGGCCGATCGCCGTGTCCAAGCCCCGCTCCCACCAGCTGGACATCTACGGCGTCTGGCTCCACCACGCGCGCGACGACAAGGCCTGGCAGAAGCTGCAACGCCGGATCGACAGTCTGCCCGACATCGAGGCCGGCGCGCTCGGCTTCACTAGCCGCGACATCGGAGACGACGGCTCGATCAACCTCTCGGTCTTCGTCGACCGCGAGCGGCTCAACGACAATCCCGTCGGGCTGACCGAGATCCTCGCGCACGAGGCGACCCGCGCCGCCGGCATGCTGCTCGACCACATCGGGCAGGAGTACGACGGTCTCTCGGAGGCACTGGCCTACCTCGTCGGCTTCATCGCTGCCTGGCTGCACGAGGGATGCCGAGCGTGAGCCAGCACCACCACCGACTCAGCGGCAGCACCCGACAGAAGCGCAACGCCAAGATCCTCAAGGCGTCCGACATCTGCGGGCTCTGCGGCCAGCCGGGCTCGGACGCCGTCGACCACAAGGTCCCGATCACACGTGGCGGGACCGAACACCCCAGCAACCTCCAGCCCGTGCACCACGACGTCGCCCCGTTCTGCAACCGCAGGAAGGGCGACCTGCTGCCGGCCGAGTACGACCGCAAGGTGATGCTGGTCGTCGGACCACCCGGTGCTGGGAAGACCACGCTCGCGCACACCATCGCCGATGCCGAGGGACTCGAGGTGTACGACCTCGACGACGAGCAGTGGGCCGGGTCTGATGCCCTGTTCCGTGCCGCACTCGTCCAGCTCCGTGAGCAGCCCAAGGCTCGGGCTGTGGTCATCCGCACCGGCGCCACGCTGAGGGCCAGGCAGGGCGCAGCCACAGCGTGCGGGGCGACCGAGCTGGTCGTGGTCGACACCGCGCTTGACGAGTGCATCCGCCGCATCAAGCAACGCGGACGCACCACACCACCCATCCGGATCCAGATCAACGGCGCCCGACAGTGGTGGGCCAAGTACGAGCCCGGCGAGGTCAAACTCTCCTTCGCCTCGCTGCGGCTCCAACGGTCCGGCTCGCTCGCCTAACGTCACCAGACGCATACTGGGGGGAGGTCCCCCCGCCCCCGGCCGGATCCTCCACTGGGGGCGCTACGCCCGATCTATCCCTGAGCTTTTTTTCGCGCGGCGTACAGCACCAGGCGCATATTCAAGGGAGGCGACCGTGGTCAATCGCAACCCTCCCGCACCCCGCAAGACCACCACTCGCAAGACGGCCACCCGCAAGGCCGCCGCGCGGAAGACCGCGACCACACGGAAGGCGAGCAGCCGGAAGCCGACCACCCTGCGGGCGGTGGGCAAGGACGAGGTCGTACCGGCCAACGCCACCGAGAAGGCGCGCCCGCTGACGCTCGACGAGGCGATCGAGGGCGGGATCTACATCGAGATCCTCCTCGCGCAGCGCCGCCAGATCGCGAAGGACATCCCGAACGAGAAGGGCCCGGCGAAGGCCGCGCTGCACCGGCAGCTCGCGCTGATCTCGAAGGAGATCCAGGAGCTCAAGGCGGCGGCCGAGGAGGAGGCGGCCGAGAATGGCAACGGCGGCCCCACCCCCGACGAAGAGTTCGACCCGGACGAGTTCAGCACGACTGGCTGACACCGCCCGGCACGTCATCGTCCCGACCGGGGCCGTGAGCACTGGGTGGCCCTCGGTCCGCGACAAGTGCGTCGACCTGGGCATCGAGTTCCAGGCGTGGCAGTCCGACGCCGGCAAGGTGATCCTCGCCAAGCGTGCGGATGGGAAGTACGCGGCCACGATCGGTGGGGTCGTGATCTCGATCCCGCGGCAGGTCGGGAAGACGTTCCTGATGGGCGCGATCATCTTCGCGCTGTGTCTGCTCAACCCGGGCATGACGGTCATCTGGACCGCGCACCGCTCCCGCACGGCCGAAGAGACGTTCAAGTCGATGCGGTCGATGTCGCGGCGCAAGAAGATCCGGCCGCACATGCTCAAGCCGGTCCTCGGCTCGGGCGAGGAAGAGATCCGGTTCCGCAACGGCTCCCGGATCCTGTTCGGCGCACGTGAGCGCGGGTTCGGCCTCGGCTTCGCGAAGGTCGACGTCATCGTGTTCGACGAGGCGCAGCGACTCACCGACCGCGCGATCGACGACATGATCCCGACCGCGAACCAGTCGCAGCTCTCGACCGGCGCGCTGATCTTCTACACCGGCACCCCGCCGCGACCCGAGGACGCCGGCGAGGTGTTCACCCGCAAGCGCCAAGACGCGCTGTCCGGCGAGGACGAGGACACCGTCTACATCGAGTTCTCCGCCGATGACGATGCCGATCCGAACGACTGGGAGCAGGTCTCCAAGGCCAACCCGTCGTACCCGGACTTCACGCCGCAGGAGTCGATCCTGCGGATGCGGAAGAACCTCGGCGAGGAGTCGTTCCTGCGCGAGGGACTCGGGATCTGGAACGTCCTCGGCCAGACCTCGGTCATCGACACCATCACCTGGCACGAGGACCGGGACCCAGCGTCGATGGCGATCGAGCGGCTGTCGCTGGGGATCCAGGTCTCTCCGGACCGCTCGGTCACCACCGTCGGGCTGGCCGGCCAGCGTGCCGACGGTCGGTGGCACGTCGAGGTCGACGAGCAGCGCAACGGCGTGGACTGGGCCATCGAGTGGGTGGTCGATCGGTGCGCGAAGAACAACATCCGTGCCGTCGTGGTCGATGGGCAGTCCCAAGCCGCGACCCTGGTCGACGCGCTCAAGGCCCACAAGGTCGCGGTGACCGTGATCGGCACCCGAGAGGTAGCGGCCTCGGCCGGCACGCTGGTCGACAAGGCAGTCGGCATCCCCGCTGGCGTGGACGCTGACGGCAATCCCGTCGAGGCCGAACCTCCCACGCTGCGACATCTCGACCAGCCGCTGCTGAACGCCTCGAACGGCGCGGCCGGCAAGCACAGCGTCATGGGCGGCAAGGCGTGGGTGTGGGCGGCGAAGCATCCCGGTCTCGACATCACGCCCACCCAAGCCGTCTCGCTCGCCCTGTGGGGCGCCATGAACTCCAACGTGAAGAAGCCGACGCGCAAGCGGACCGGCACGGGACGAAGGGTGGTGACCGGGTAGATGGCTCAGTCCAAGACGGTCGCGGTCCCCGACCTCGAACACGGCGAGCAGAACACGCTCGACCAGCTGGTCATGCAGTGGCGCTCCAAGCGGCAGCGGAACAACCTGCGTACCGGGTTCTACGACATGGCGAACGCCACCCGTCACCTCATGTCCTCCACCGCTCCGCCGTCGGTGAAGAAGAAGTCGTTCGTGCTCGGCTGGTCGACCATGGCGGTCGACAAGCTCGCCCGCCGCTGCAACCTCGATGGCGTCTACGACCGTGCCGGCCGCGACCTGGACTCGCTGGGCATGCACGAGATCTGGAAGACCAACCGCCTCGGGTCCGAGGTCTCCCAGGCTGGTGTCTCCGGCCTGATTCACTCGGTCTCCTGGCTGGTCACCACTCTCGGCGACATCGAGGCCGGCGAGCCGAAGGCACTCATCAACGCCCGCTCCGCCCTGACCGGGACCGGGGTCTGGGACGGCCGCCGGCGGGCCCTGTCGTCGTTCCTGTCGATCAACGAGCTCGACGACAAGGGCGAGCCGACCGACATGACGATGTACCTGCCCAACCTCAACGTGTTCATGACCAAGACCCCCACCGGGTGGACGGTCACGCGGCGCGACCACAAGTACGGCGTCCCGGTCGACCCGATGCGCTACAAGCCGCGCATCGACCGACCTTTCGGGTCCTCACGGATCACCCGGGCCGCGATGTCGTTCCAGGGACAGGCGCTCGGCGCCATGATCCGCGGCGATGTCAACGGCGAGGCCTACTCGCTGCCGCGCTATGTCCTGCTCGGTGCCGGCGAGGACGCTTTCCGCAACGCCGACGGCACGATCAAGCCGACCTGGCAGGCCGCCTGGGACGCGATCTGGGCAATCGGTGACGACGAGGAGGTCGACGACCCGAAGCTGGCACGTGCGGACGTGAAGCAGTTCCACGGCCAGTCCCCGGAGCCGCAGAACGCGCACCTGCGGATGCTCGCGCAGATGTTCTCCGGCGAGACCGGGATCCCGCTCGGTGAGCTCGGCATCCTCGGCGACTCGAACCCGACCAGCTACGACGCGCTGCTGGCCTCGCGCGACGACATCATCGCCACTGCCGAGGCAACCATGGACGACTGGGGACCTGACGTGTCGTCGGCCGTCACTCGCGCGCTGGCGATGTACAACGACGAAGACCTGCCCGCCGACCTCGACGTGCAGTGCCGGTGGCGACCGGCTCAGCACGTCTCGCGAGCGGCCGCGGCCGACGCCGGGGCAAAGATCCTCGCTCAGGTGCCGTGGCTCACCGAGTCCCAATCCGACGTCGCACTCGAGCTGCTCGGCCTGCGGCCCGACCAGATCAACCGCGCCAACAACGACCGACGCCGCGCGGCCGGGCGCGACCTGCTGAACCGCCTGCGCGAGCGCCAGCAGACCGGCACGGGCGGCGTGGGTGTCGTGGGCGGCCAGACGGGTCGGCCGGCCGATGGCAACGACAACCCCGCCTGAGGCCGTCCGGTCCGAGCTGCAGGGACTCACCGGCGAGGCGGCCGCCCTGGTCGCCGCCGCGGCTGCCGAGCAGGCCGCAGCCAGCCCCGAGGCCGTGCGTGGGGCGCTGTTCGAGGCCGCCGACGTCATCGCCGAGACCTATAGGCAGGCCGCGGCCGAGCTCGCGGCCGCCTGGTACGACGAGCTTCGCGACGCCGCCGACCTGACCGCTGATCTGGCCGGCGCGTTCATCGCCGAGCCGGTCGCCGTGGTCGACCTCGACAAGCTCCACACCTCGGTCGCGGTCGCCACGACCTCGCTGTACGAGCTGATCCAGGCCGACATCGACCGCAAGGCGGCCGAGTACGAGCAGCAGATCGCCGACTCGATCGCGGTGTCGGTGTCCAAGCTGCAGGCCGAGCTGCAGAAGGAGATCGCGGGCGGGTTCCGCGACACCATCACCGAGAACACCGTCCGTGACGATGCTGCGGTCGGCTGGCG
The DNA here is from genome assembly GCF_024614185.1 of Nocardioides carbamazepini. GTDB lineage: Bacteria > Actinomycetota > Actinomycetes > Propionibacteriales > Nocardioidaceae > Nocardioides > Nocardioides carbamazepini. The sequence continues at coordinate 796,160 of NZ_JAHTLF010000018.1, read as the reverse complement.
GCGTCACACCCGCCCGAGTGACTCGTATGCCGACGGGTGTCGATGGTGCCGCCTCCTGGCCGACAAGGGCGCGATCTACTCCAAGGTCACCGCGCGGTTCGCAGCGCACAAGGAGTGCCACTGCCTCGCGTCCCCGGTCTTCGACGGGGACGACGGCCCAATGGCGTCGGTGATGCAGTACGTCGCCTCGAAGCGGAAGCGCACCAAGGACGAGAACAAGACGCTGCGCGACTACCTCGACAAGAAGTACGGGCCCGAAGAGCGCGACGACAGGCCGGCTGCCACCGAAGGTGGAGGCCGCGGCGGGCAGCCGCCCGTCAACCAACCTGCTTCGCCAGGGGCCGCCGACGGACCACCGGACCGCAGCGACCAGCAGGCGTGGGACGCCTACTGGGAGCGCCGCAAGGCCGTGCTGCCGGCGTCGTACAACGCCGCCGACATGCTCCCGCCGCTCGAGGTCGAGTTCGCCGAGCGGATGCATCGCCTGGATGAGCAGATCGAGTGGATCTCCCAGGCCAACTCCAACGACCGGCTCGACCCGGCGACGGGCAAGCTGCTGCCGGTCCACGACTTCCGTTGGCAGCGGTTCGCTACGGATGACGAGCCGGCCGGCACCGAGTGGGAGCACAAGGGCCTCGAGCCGAGCACCCCGGTCGATCCCGTGCACATAGCCCGTCAGATCACGAAGGCCACCCGGAAGGGCAAGACCCGCGTCGTCGTCGACGTCGGCGACCGAACGCTGCCGGACGGGACCGTCGAGGAGCTGCGCAGCTACAACCTGCGACCCGAGAGGCCTTCGGCGACAGCGGTGTGGGTGATGTCCCAGGGCGAGCTGCACGAGGTCGAGCTGCTCACTGCGCCGGCCGAAATGTAGAGGAGCCGAGGCAACGCTCCCCACGGCGAGCAGGGGTACGCCTCGACTCCGCTTCCACGGTAACACGCACACCACCTCAGACCACCCCATCGCGGGGGTAAGCGCCCACGGCAGCGCTCAATGCCGGGCATCACCTGACGAGGCACGGAGCACTGATGACCAACCAGCCGATCCCCAACCCGATCCGCAAGCCGATCCGTCTGTCCTTCGAGCACAGCCGTTGGCTGGCCGACACCTTCGCCCGCAACCGGGCCACCTTCGCTGGCTTCTCCATGGAGGCCGCGGGCGAGGGCGGCGACGGAGGCAGCGGTGCCGGTGTAGGCGACGGCGACGGGGGCCAGGGCGGGGACCAGGGCCAGACACTGACCCAGGCCGATGTCGACGCGGCGGTCGAGAAGATCGCCGCCAAGATTCGCGCCGAGGAGCGTCGCAAGGTGACCGAGAAGTTCGCCGACTACGACGACCTCCGCGCCAAGGCTGAGGGCGCCAAGACGCTCGAGGATCGCATCGCCGACCTCGAGTCCAAGGGCGCCCAGTCCGAGCTGCGTGCCGTGCGGGCCGAGATCGCCAGCGAGTTCGGCATCAGCACCAAGCGCGGCAAGGCGACCCAGCAGCACCCCGACGGGGAGCCGTCGGACGCCGATCTGTTCCTGACGGCCACCACCGCCGACGCCATTCGCCAGCAGGCCGAGCGCCTGGCCGGACGTGACTCGGCGCGCAAGAAGAACGGCAACCACTCGCCCCGCGAGGGCCAGCACACCACCAACAACGTCGGCGACGGCGAGATGCGCGAGTTCGCTCGCGGCCTCTTCGCCCGAGCCAACGCTGACTGAACACTCCCGAAAGGAGTCGCGACATGACGTCGCTCGCAACCGGATCCCTCTCGATCCCCAAGCAGAAGCTCGAGCCGTGGCTGGGCAAGATCCAGTACGGCTCCACCGTGGCGGCCCTGTCCGCGGTGACCCCGCAGACGTTCGGCGAGGGCGAGTTCTTCACCTTCAACATCGGCGAGGCCGAGTACGTCGGTGAGGGCGCCCAGAAGGGCGCCTCGACCGTCACCCCGACGGTCAAGACCGTCAAGCCCTTCAAGTTCCACAAGACCCTCCGGTTCAACGAGGAGGTCCTGTGGGCCGACGAGGACCGGCAGCTCGAGGTCGTCGACGAGATCCTCGACCTCATCCAGCCGTCGCTGTCCCGGGCGCTCGACTTCGGTGTGATCCACGAGATCAACCCGACCGGCGGCGCCAAGGTCACCGCGATGAACGGCGGCCTGTGCGACAGCCCCAACTCGGTGGAGTACGTCGCCACCGACAAGCCCTACGTCAGCCTCGACGCGGCCGACGCACTCGTCATGGCCGACGGGTTCGTCCCCCGCGACGTCGCCCTCGACCCGCTGTACGCCGCCAAGTTCGCGTCCGCTCGCGGCACGAACTCCGAGCAGAAGCTCTACCCCGCCCTCAAGCTCGACACCGCGGTGTCCGAGGTCGAGGGCCACCGTGCGTCGGTGTCCAACACCGTCGGCGCCGTCGGCGTCGCCGCGGTTGCGAGCAACATCCTCGGCGTCGTCGGCGACTTCTCCTCGGTCCGCTGGGGCGTGCAGAAGGCCCTCGGCCTGGAGGTCATCAAGTACGGCGACCCGGACGGCGGCGGCGACCTCAAGCGCAACAACCAGATCGCCGTCCGCGCGGAGGTCGTCTACGGCTGGGGCATCGCGGAGCTGGCGGCCTTCGCCGTCGTGCTGGACGCCGCCTGATGCCCCGTCTGCGCAGCGTGCGCACCGGCGCGGTCGTCTCCTGCTCCGAGGAGACGGCCGCCCGGCTGGGCAGCGAGTGGCAGCCGTTCGACGGGACCATCCCGGCGGACGACGACAAGGGCTACGCGGGCATGACCGCGAACGAGCTCAAGGCCGAGATCGCGACGCGGAACGCCGGCCGCGGACCCGACGCCCAGCTGGTCAACAAGGGCAACAAGGCCGCGCTGGTCGCGGTCCTCGAGCAGGACGACCACGACGCCGACGCCGGCGGCACCGCCGCCGACGACGACGAGGACCCCGACAACGAGGGCTCGCCGGGCACGGGCGCCGAGCCCGACGAGGACTGACCTCCCAGGAAGGCGGTGCGGTCATGGCCGTGACCCCAGACGACATCGCGGTCGCCCTTGGCCGCACCGCCCCCGAGGAGGGCTCGCCGGAGTACAAGCAGTGGGAGCTGTGGATCTCCAACGCCCTGCTCCTCATCACCGCGCGCCTGGTCGGCATCGGCCCCGGCCAGGTCCCCACGATCGACGACCTCGACCAGGCCAAGCTCGACTACGTCGTACGCGAGGCCGTCGTCGCGCACATCCAGCACCCCGACGACGCCACCCAGGTCACCACCGCCGTCGATGACGCGTCTGCGTCACGCACGTACCGCTCGGGCAAGGGCCGCGTCACCATCCTCGACGAGTGGTGGGCGCTGCTGGCTCCCAAGCAACGTGGCCGGGCGTTCTCGATCCGTCCCTCGAGCTGCACTGTGCAGCACGCCGAGACCTGCACCGCCAACACCTACGTCAACGGCACCGGTGACGTCGTCTACGGCGGCGCCTACTGCTCGTGCGGAGCCGACATCGCCGGCCACCCGATCTACGGAGTCACCCCGTGACCCTCGAAGACGACATCGCCCGCGCACTCCCCGGGATGCGCCGCGAGGCCGAGTCGCTCATGACGTTGACCCTCGCCGCCTACTCCCCGGCGGGGTTCACCCTCGACGCCGACGGCTACAAGGTCCCGGCGTTCACGCCCGAGGGCTCGACCTTCGGGAAGGTCCAGGGCGGCGCCCGGGCCGGCGCCGACACCGCGACCCGCTACATCAAGATCGGCGACGTCGAGCGGCCGGTGATCGAGGCCGGGCTGCACATCCCGATCAGCGCGAAGGTCCCCGTCGCTGGCGAGCAGCGCGGGCTCCTCGACGGGGCCTGGGAGTACGAGATCACCGCCGTGGGCCGGCTCGACGACCCCGCGCTCCTCGGCCGCCGCTACATGGTCGTCGCGGTGCCCGCCAAGTCCTTCGCCACCGCCCGACGTCTCGACGTTGTCCAGCTCTAGCCACACCCAGCCAGGTCAAGGGAGGTCGTCGTGCGCGTCAAGGTCCGTCACCACATCGACCGCCTCGCCCAGCGGCAGGAGTCGGCCGCGGTCGACTTCACCCCCAAGGCCAGCCGCGCCGTGCGGCAGTCCACCCAGTTCGGCCGCGACCTCGCCCGAGCACTGGCCCGCGAGAAGGCCGGCCCCCACGGTGAGCACTACTGGAAGCGCGTCAACGCCGAGATGACCGGCATCCTCGAAGGCGAGTTCGGCCCCGACGGCACCCCGAAGAGCAACTTCGTCGGCGTCGGGTTCCGCCACGGCCGCAACACCGACCTCCCCAAGGCCGCCGACAAAGTCGGCCCCGACCTGACCGCCCGGGTCCGCAAGATCCTCGCCGAGAGCCTGTGATGGCGACCCTCGCCGAGCACCAGGCCGCCATCGTCGCCCTCCTCGACACCGCGGTCGCGCCCAAGCACGCCTACGCACCCGACGACGTCCCCGCGACCCGGCCGGCCGAGTACGTCGAGGTCCTGGTCTCGGAGATCTTCACCGCCCCCGACGAGCTGCTGCTCGACGCCACCACCAGCGTGCGGCGCTACCGGGTCACCGTCTGGTGGTTCTCCCAGCACGCGGTCTCCAACGCCCAGCGGCTGCGCGAGGAGTGCTTCGAGGCGCTGCGGTTCGCGCGCCTCACCGTTGCCGGCGAGACCTACCCGCCGACCCAGTACGAGGGCGACGAGGACGAGGTCTCGCCCGTCGAGGGCTACTTCGTCGGTTCGGCGTCCTTCACCTACTGACCCAGCCACCACCACTCGCCCGCCGCCGGATCACCACGCGGCGCGGCGGCTCCGTCATCCCACCCAGCAAGGGAGCACCCATGCCCGCGTCCACGCCTGAGTACATCCGCGTCCGCCAGATCGAGACCGGCCACCAGCTGTCCGTCCCCAAGTCCCACGCTGAGGCGACCGGTGGCTACGAGGTCCTCGACAAGCCCGCCATCGACTCCGCCGGCCGCCCCCTGCCGCCGAAGTACTTCACCACCCTCGACCCTGCCGCCGACGGCAAGCCGGACGGGTACGCCGCGCAGACGGTCAAGGCCCTCAAGGCCGAGATCGCGCAGCGCAACGACAGCCGCGACGCCGAGCACCAGCTCTCCGTCACCGGCAACAAGGCCGCGCTGGTCGCCGTCCTTGAAGCCGACGACGCCGAGCAGGCCGAGGCGCTGGTCGCCGACGGCGCCACCACGACTCCCGCCGCACCCGCGGCGGACTCCCAGCCGCTCACCGACGGCCAGCAGGCCGACACCCCGAAGGAGAACGCCTGATGGCTCTCGCGATCAAGCCCGCGCTGCAGCGCAGCTTCGGCAACGACGGCTGGGGCTTCGCCGTCGCCGTCGCCAACATCCAGGTCCCCAAGCTCACCGAGCTCGACGCCCTGACCAACTTCAACCTCTCCTGCAGCCTCTTCGGAGAGCAAGGCGACCCCACCGCCAACCAGGAGAAGGTCACGCTCCCGCGGATCCTGTGCGAGACGCAGCAGTACGAGGTCAACGGCACCGTCACCTTCGCCATGCCCGACCTCATCGTGTCCTTCTCCCCGCAGGCCGCCGCAGCCTCGGACGGCAAGAAGGCGTGGGAGACCATGGTCGACCAGCTCAACGGGTTCCTGTGGCGCCGCCAGAACGTCGCTGCCCGCGATGAGCTCGATGTCGGCCAGTTCGTCGACATCATCCCCGTCCAGCTCGGCGTGAAGGTCCCCGGCAAGACCTCCACTGGTGCCGACGGCGTCTACTCCTTCACCCAGGGCGCCTCCATCACCGGTGCGCCCGCGTGGAACGTCGAGATCGTCGCCGGCCCCTGACCCGGCGCCCCTGATCGGCCCGCCGCCGTCCCTGGCTGGGAGGCGGCGGCGGGTCCACCACCCCTCCATCCCAGCCGTCCCAGCCCACCCAGCCAAGGAGAGAGTCATGACCCACGTCCAGATCCAGATCGGTGGCGGCCGAGAGCCGCGTCTGCTCGTCGACAACACCGACATCACCAAGCACGTCCTCGCGGACAGCGTCTCCGTCGATGTCGGCGATGCGACCGGTCGGCCGTCGCGAGTGCATCTGACCCTGCTCGCGAACGTCCTCGACCTCGACATCGAGGACGCCGAGGTCGACGCACAGATGGTCGAAGTCGAGCAGCCGCGGCGCCTCTGCGAGGAGCGCACCGATGGCTGACACCTACGAGCGCCCCACCGTCAGCGTCCCGCTGTTCCAGGGCGGCGACCTCCAGCGCATCGAGGAGCTGCGTGCCGAGCTCATGCAGGCAGCCTCGTCCGCGGTCGTCGGGCCCCGGCTGCTCTCGGAGACCACCCCCGAGATCTCCGGCGACCTCCAGACCAAGGCCGAGGCCCACGACGCCTTCGTCAACGAAGCCACCGAGCGCGCCCGCAAGGTCACCATCCAGGCCCTACGCCGCGGCGACAAGCGCGAGCTCCAGGACGCCCACCCACCGCGCATGATCACCAAGACCGTGACCGGCGACGACGGCACCACCCGCGACATCGAGGTCCCCCACGAGGACGACCACCACGGCTTCAACTTCGAGACCATCGCCGACGAGCTGGTCCTGGCCTCGATCCGCAGCGCCTTCGATGACGACGATGCCGCGGAGGCGTTCAGCGACGACCTGTCCGACCCGCACTTCAACGCGATCCTCGCCGCCGCGGTCCGGCTCAACTGGGAGGCCGACGCCACCATCCCAAAAGCCGAAGCGTCCTTGCTCGTCGAGCGGATTATCGCCGCGATCTCGACATCGCCCGACGACTCGGACTGACCCTCCACCAGTTCGACGCGCTCGACGACCTCGAACGCGACCTGTGGATCGCGGACTGGCTCCGCGAGATGGAGAAGTGCCCCCAGTGCCACAACCCGCGTGAGGAGTGCGCCGACCCGACGCGCGGCTGGTTCCCCCAGCGCACCGTCTGCAACGCCTCGATGGCCCTCGCCGCCGCGAACGCCCGCTACGACGAGCTCCACAAGGACGCGCCCTACCACAACGGCACGTTCAAGCACTGGGCCAAGGAACGCGGCCCGAACCACCCGTTCCACTACCGCGACGGCGTCACCACCTGGGTCACCCAGCACGACCTCACGCCCGACGACAACTGGCTCGACGACCCCGTCGAGATCAACGCCCAGACGCTCCAGCGCTAGCGCACGAGGTCCACAAGCTTCCTGGTCTCGACAATGCTGGCCTTGGCGTCAGCGAAAGGACGGTCGGCCTCAACGCATGGTCCAGCTTCGTCGGGCTGGCCGTCATCACGCAATGAGAACCACTGTCCCCTGAGTTCGCACTCGGCCAGGGCTTCGTGAAAGCTCTCCAGTTCGGTGACAACGTCGATCACACCTCGCAGCACGTCTGCCGAGCATCCGAGGTCATTCTCGATGGTCGCCGCGATCGCTTCGGCGTATCGCAGAACCTGACTCGCCTCGGTTTGCTCGGCAGCCGCCTCGGCATCATCAAGTAGCGCCGTCGTCGAAGTCCGGCAGTCGGCCGTTTCGACGTGGCTCGGCTCTGGCTTCGGCGCCTCGGCTGACTTCTCCGCGCCGCCGCAACCGCCCATCACGGCAGCAAGCAGCCCCACTGCGAGCGCGCGCACGAGGTTCACCATGCCCGCAGCGTAGGTCCTTCCGCTCCCCGCCGCGGCCACTTTGCCGCGCTCCATTCACAAGACCCTGGGAGGTGCGCGTGGGCACTCGCCGTGAGCGCGTCGTCGTCAGCCTGGATGACGACTTCTCCAGTCCGATGAGGCGGTGCGCCGGTGCGACGGCGACGCTCAACCACGAGTTGGACCGGTTGTCAGGCCAGGCGGTCATGTCGTCGCGGTTCGCGCGCACGGTCGAGCGCGATATGGACGGGGTCTCGAAGAGCACCCGTCGCGCGAGCGCGGACATCAACCAGCTCTCCGGTCGCCTCTCACTGCTCGCGCGGTTCGTGGCCGTCTTCGGGCCGGCCGCGTCCCCGATCGGTGCCGTGGCGGCCGCGGGCGTCGCCGGGCTCGTCACACAGTTCGGCCTGGCGACGGTCGGGGCGCTGTCCCTGGTTGTCGCGGCGCAGGGCGTGGGTGACGCGCTCAAGGCGGTCGAGGCGGCCCGGCTGGAGCCGACCGCCGAGAACCTGGCGAAGGCCGAGCAGGCGATGGCGAAGCTCGCCCCCGAGGCGCGCGACTTCGTTGCCCGCTTCCAGGAGCTCCGCCCCGTCCTTGGCGACCTGCAGAAGGCCGCGGCCCGCGGCTGGTTCCCCGGACTGACCGACGCCCTCGCCTCGCTCGAGAAGGCGGCGCCACGGATCGAGCGGATCCTTGAGGCCGTCTCGAAGGCCGGCGGTGACGCGGTCGCGGAAGGTGCCGCCTCGCTCGCTGGCGAGCGCTGGCGCGACTTCTTCGAGTACATCGAGACCGAAGCCCCCGAAGCTGTCACCGACCTGTCCACCGCGCTCGGCTCGCTGACCCACGGGCTCGCCGAGCTCCTCATGGTCAGCGACCCCGGCAACGACGGGCTCCGGAAGTGGCTCGTCGACACCGCCGGCGCCTTCGACGACTGGGCCACCAACCTCGACGACGCCGATGTCGAGGGCTTCTTCGACTACGTGAGTGAGACCGGCCCCAAGTTGGCAGCGGCCACCGGTGCCATCGCGAACGGCATCCTCCAGATCGCAGAGGCCGCCGCCCCGCTCGGCGGGCCAGTCCTAGACTCCATCGCAGCCCTGGCGGACGCAATCGCGGCGATCGCCGACTCCCCGCTCGGCACCCCGATCATGACCGCCGTCACCGCGGTCTCGGCCCTCTCGCTCGCTTCCCGCGGTCTCGATGCGGCCCTCAAGGGCGCGAACATCCAGTTGGCCGCCATGGGCGCGCAGAGCCCCCGGACGGCCGCCGCGCTGGGCATGGTGCACAAGGCTGCGCTCGCGCTGATCGGGATCCAGCTCGGCACCCAGATCATCGACGGCGTCCGAGAGTCGGCCAGCGACGCGGCGCCCGACGTCGAGAAGCTCGCGGGTTCGCTGGAGCGCCTGGATAGCGCAGCCCTCAAGAAGGAGCTAGGCGGCAGCCTCAAGGAACTGCTGGGGGCATCGAACCAAGGCGGCCTCAGGGGCCTGTCCGAGGATCTCGCCGGCGCGGCCGAAAATGCCTCCCTGCTCGGCGTGAACATCGGCGACGTCGCCGGCATCTTCGTGCCCCAGCTCAAGCACATGGGCGACGAGGCCGAGCGGACCAAGGAGGCCGCCGCGGCGCTGGACCAGGCACTGGTCGAGATGGTCACCACCGTTGGCGGCCAGGAGGCGAAGCGCGCGTTCGACGACATGACGAAGGCCGAGGACCTGTCCGCTTCGGCGAAGCAGGACCTGCTCAAGCTCCTACCCGGCTACACCGAGGCACTCAAGGCCACCGGCGCCGCCGCGGGTCAGGCCGCGACCTCGGCCGACACTCTGGCCGCGAGCCAGGATCTGATCCAGGCGAAGCTGCTGGCGAGCCGTGATGCGGCCCGGGAGTCGGCGAAGTCGTTCCTGGACTTCTCGGACTCGATCGCCGGTGACAAGTTCTCGCTGTCGGGCTGGCTCGACGCGTTCGAGGCACAGGTCCGCGCGCTCGCGAACTTCCGCGACAACATCCAGACCCTGCGCGATAAGGGCCTGAACGAGTCGATCATCGACGAGCTGATCGACCAGGGGCCCGCGGCCGCGCAGGCTGTCGAGGGACTGGCGAACGCCGGCGAGGGCGCGATCAAGCGCCTGAACGGGGCGTTCGGCGACGGCCGGGGCGAGATCCGCGGCATGGGCAAGGACGCCAAGAAGGCCGAGGAGGATCTGCAGAACCTCGGCAACGCGAACGCGTCCCCGAAGATCGACGCTGACCCGACCGCGTTCGACAACAAGCGCCGCGCGGTCGACGGTGATCTGGACCGGCTGGACAAGAAGAAGACCAAGCCGTCGATCGACCTTGCCGACGGCCCTTTCCAGCGCGCTCGCCAGCACGCAGCGAACCAGCTCAACGACCTCACGAAGCCGCGGACGGTCACGGTCACGGCCAAGCTCGACGCGGCCGGCGCCTTCGCCCGGTTGCGGGCGATGTTCGGCGCGGCGGCTGCCTCGGGATCGGCCAACGCGGCCGAGAAGGGCATCAACCCCGCTGACGGCGGCACTATCCCCCGGGGCGGTGGCCGGCCGGTCCGTGCCGCGGTGGGCTCGACCGTGCCCGACGACGGTGGCGGGTACCGGGACTACCTGCTGTACATGCTGGCGCCGCTGGAGGAGGTCATCTCCAACCGCCGGGGCCAGGCAGATCAGTTCCGGCCGGAGCTCAAGGACATCAACGCGGGCCTGTCGCGCGCGGAGGTCGTCGAGCGGATGCTGATGCGGGGCCTGTCGTCGCCGCGCACTGCGGCGGGTGGCGGCACGGCGGGCAAGCAGATCGTCTCGACGCTGGCCGGCTCCAGTGGCCCGCGCAAGGGCGACAACGTCCTCGGGTACTTCCCCGCGTTGGGGAAGTCGGTCAAGGAGTGGGCTTCCGAACTAGAGAAGTCGAAGTCGAAGATCGAGGACGAGATCAGTGCCCGGGAATCTCTGGCCGACTCGCTCGGTGAGGTGATCAAGGGCCGGCTCACCTCGGACCTGTTCGGGGCCACGGACCCCTGGTCGGCGGGCAGCAGCTTCGAGGACGTCATGGCAACGCTGCTCGGCGACACCGCGGCGGCGAAGGGTCAGACGGCCGACATTCAGGAACTGCGGGACAAGGGCCTCAGCGAGGACGCCCTCGCGGCCCTGCTGGCCGAGGCCGACAACGAGACCATCGCCGCCTGGTCGGACCTCAGCGCGGACCAGCTCGACCAGTACGAGCGGGCGTTCCAGGACCGCGCGCTGGCGGTGGCTGCGGCGCAGACGGCTGGCATGAACGCCGCGTTCGGCGCGCAGTTCGCAGGCACCAACGCACGTCTCGACCAGGTCAAAGCCGAGCTCGCGCAGGCCAACCGGCTACTTGCAGCAGCGCCGGACGCGACGGGCAAGTCCGCAGGTGACCAGTTCGGCAAGAAGACCAACAGGGGCGCTGGCAACGGCTCCCGCAACGGAAGGCGGGGCTGACGTGTCCGAAGCATCTCCCGAGCAGGGGCCCGTGGTCGCGCTTCTCGTGGCTCGCCGCGCGGTACTGACCGGCGGCCCGAACTCGATCGGCGTGCAGGAGGCGCGGGTCACCGAGCTGCGCGCCGGCCTGGACGAGGCGGTCGCGTTCCTCGCCGCGTGTCGCGCCGAGGTCGTCGAGATCGACGCCGCGATCGCGGTGCTGTCCCCACCCGTACCTGATCCGCCGATCGATCCGGAGGTCACACCGTGACGACTGCTGACGTTTCCTGGGGTGCGCTGGACTTCATGGACCCGGAGGCCGCGCCGCCTGCCGAGGGCTTCCTGATCCACGCGATGGCCGATGAGACCGGCCTGGGGAACCCGAAGGCGATCACCCAGGTCATCAAGTCACTGCTGACCGACGGGTCGCTGGCGGTCCTGGAGGGTTGGGACAACCGGGAGATCAAGATCCATCTGCGGTTCTCGCCGGGAACAGCTGCGGTCGCTGGTCCGGCGTTGGCTGCGGCCGAGGCTGCGCTGTTCGCACAGGTGCTGGCCGAGGCGAAGGCGCCGCTGGTGTACACGCCGCCCGCCGAGGATGCGCCGGTGTGCGTGTTCGACGTGGTGGCCGCCGAGCTGGAGCGGGACTACTCGGGTCCGTGGGACCTCGACGAGGAGATGCGGGCCTTCCGCTACTACCTGCTCACGCTGGTGTGCCTGCCGTTCGTGCGTGGCCTGGAGACGACGGTGGCTCCGGCGCTTCCGGTTCCGCCGGTGACGCCGACCACGGTCTCGATCGACGCGTGCACCTCGCTGACCGGCTGGACCGCCGGATACACCACCGACCAGCAGACGTGGCCGGGCACTCCGGTGCTCGCCGAGTCGGGCCAGGCCGTCCAGTTCCAGCACAGCTCTGCCCTGTCATTCGTCCAACGCAACGGTGCCGTGGCGATGGGCGCCACGCCCTATCTCGTGGTCGACGCGACCGGCGAGGCGAAGCTCACACCTGACTCCTGGGTGGGCGGACCGGAGTACATCAGCGTCCGGATCGACGGGGTTCCCATTCAGCCGGTCGCCACGAGCGGAACGCTCTGCTATTTCCGGCCGCCCCCGTCCTTCACCACCCTGCACGTCCGAGGCGGGATTCTCGGCGTCCTTGGGACCCGCGTGACGGTCCGGCAGATCTCGCGGACCGACACCATCCCCGGATCAGGCACCAACCGCCAGCTCTCGCGCACGGTCACGGTCGCCGGGTCGGCGCCCACGACGGCTGCGATCCGGCTCTTCGATGCCACCCCCGCCGCGTTGGGGACCGACATCCTCGTGTTCTCCTCGCGCAACCTGGCATGGAAGAACGCCCTGCGGCCCTACCGCATCACGTCGGCGGCCGTGACCGGGGACGCGACCATGGTCTCCGGGGCACGCAACACGCTGTCCACCCCGATGATCTGCCGCTTCGCCGCGTCGCTGCTCACCGAGGGCACCTACGCGCTCATGGCGAAGATGCTGGTGAGCACCGCCGGGTCGTTCGGCTGGTCGGCGCGGATGGTGTCCAGCAGCGGCGGCCTCACGGTCGGATCCTCGGTCACCGTCGCCGGGTCGGTCACCGTGCCGACCACGGGCGGAGTCTCCAGGGTCCTCAACCTCGGCGCGCTCCCGCTGCCGGTCATCCGGGCCGAAGCCGACCAGATGGTCGAGCTGACCTTGACCGGCACTCCCAACATGACCCTCGACGAGGGCTGGCTCCACGGCCTCCACGACGGTGCGCTGACCTGGCTCCAGGACTCCGACTCGATGACCTGGCTCGAGATCCGATCCCCCGAGCTCGGCGCGGCACGCCCCTCGGTCTACGGCGGCACGGGAGCCAAGGGCACCGGCGGCGTCTGCGTGGACTGGAAGTGCCAGTCCTTCGGCGCGCACCGCTTCGAGCCCGGCCCGATGGCGATCAACACCGTCACCACCAGCTCGCTCGCCTCCCAGTCCGAGATCGAGTTCTACGAGCGCGGCTTCGGCCACATGGCGGCATGACCAGGCGCACCGTCACCCGTCCCGAGGTCCGGGTCGGGGGCTTCTGGCTGTCCACGATCGTCCCCCAGGGCTGGGGCGCGCTCGAGCACAAGACCCGCACCAACGGGTCGTGGGAGGCGTCGTGGGTGATCCCGCCGAACCCGTTCGTCCGCAACTGGCGCCACCCCGCACTGGTGTACGGCGCCCTGGTGGAGATCATGCTCGGCCCGATCGTGATCTGGTCCGGCACTCTCGAGGAGCCCGACTGGGACGAGGGCCGCTTCATCGCCATCGGCGCCTCTCGTGACGCAGAGACCGCGATGTCGCTCGACGGGTCCGGCAACAGCAGCACGACACCGAACACGGTCATCGACGCGGCGATCGCCCGTGGCGTGCTGTCGTGGACGCGGGGCGTCTCCTTCGGCACCACCCCGATCGGGGACGCCGATAGCGGACTGGTCACGGTGCGGTCCGTGCTCGATGTGTGGGCACAGAAGAACAGCTCGCGGTGGCTGGTCAACGAGCAGCGTCAACTGACCATCGCGCCCACCGACGAGTCCGACCCGAAGTGGTACGTCGCCCCCGGCTCCGGCGTCCTGGGCTCCGCGTCCGAGGACCGCGTCGACCGGGTCTTCGTGCGCTTCACCAACGTCGCCACCGGCGCCCAGGACATCGCCTCCTACCCGGCCAGCACCCCGACCGGCGGCATTGAGGCCCCCAAGGATCTAGTCACCGGCCGGGCGCCCATGACCCTGGCCGCCGCACAGGCAGAGGCTGCGTCGATCTGGAACGAGCAGCAGGGCCGCTCTGGCTGGACCAACGGCCTCACCCTCACCCGCGGCCAGGTGACCACCAAGGGCGGCGGGATCGCCGACCTCGCGCTCATCAAGGCCGGGGACGCGATCCGCCTGCTCGGCGTCCCCGATGCCCGCGGCGTCGCACACAACACGACCATCGTCATCGGGGACACCGACTACGACTGGACCGACGACGAGATCCAGATCAACCCGGTCGGGCTCGCCGCACGCGATCCCGAGTCGGCGCTGGAGCGGGTCAACAACCTTGCCGTGGACGCGATGGCTGCAGCGACCTCAGGCGGTTCCAGCGAGATCGCCGGCTACGCCTCGTCCTCTCCGGTCAACGGCGGCAACATCGTCCTCGGCATCAACTCGGGCGACATCGAGATCGCGAAGTGGATGGTCCCCGCCCCGCCGGCCGGCGCAGTCCGCGCCTACATCAACGCCAGCGTCAACGCCCGCTGCCAGTACGGAAACCAGGCCGTCGGCTACAAGCTGTGGTGGTCCGGCAACGGCGGCGCGGTCTGGGTCGAGATCGCGACGTCCTACGTGCACAACCACAACGACGCCATCCAAGCCCTCGGTACCAGCCTCTCCGCCTTCGTTGACTTCCCGCCGGGCCTGACTGCGAACCAGATCCAGTTCCGGCTCCTCGCCGCGACCGGAGGCGGTGCCGGTGTCACCAACTTCGGGATGGTCAACATGAACGCCGTCTTCTTCACCCGGTAGGCGCACTCCCCACCGTCTCTGGTCGTCGCCGACCTCCCGCCGCGACAGACCTCTCCCCGCCATGCCGTCACGCCCTGGCGGCGGACGCCCACCTCACCGAGAGGCACTCGATGACCGACACCACCCAGGCCGCTCTCATCGGAGCCGGTGCCGTGTGTGGGGCCCTGCTCGCCATCCTCGGCCTCGCCGGGGCGATGTGGAAGATCGCCCTGCCCTGGCTACGCGAGCAGATCGTTAAGCCTGTCCAACAGACCCGCGAGCACGTCGCCAACAGCCACCAGACCAACCTCCGCGCCGACATCGACGCCCTCGCCGCGCAGGTCGCCGAGGTCCGCCTCACCGGCGACGACACCTCGCGTGCCGTCGCCCGCATCGGCGGCCAGCTCGACGCCCACCTCACCAGTGCCGCCACCACCGACGCGACCGTGCACGCCCGGCTCGTGGCGCTGGAGACCCGACAGGAGAAGCCATGACCGTCATCCCCTACGCCCAGTGGAGCAGTCGGCCCCGCGGCGCGACCCGAGCCAGCCACCCGATCGGCGCGACCAAGGGCGTCACCCTGCACTGGGAGGGCCCGCACATGGGCGTCTTCCCACACGGCCGATGCGTCGACAAGGTGCGGTCGATCCAGGCGTTCCACCGCGACACCCGAGGCTGGGCGGACATCGCCTACAACGCGATCGTCTGCCCCCACGGCGTCATCTACGAGGGACGCGGCCCCGGGGTGAAGTCGGCCGCCAACGGCAACACCGCGGCCAACGACGACTGGTACGCCGTGTGCTACCTCGGCGGCGAGCGAGACGGGGTCAGCGACGCCGGAAAGGGCGGCATGATCGCCGCCGTCGGCTGGCTCCGGCGCGCTGGCGGCGCTGGCCAGCTCGTCAACGGCCACCGCGACCACAAGGCGACCTCCTGCCCCGGCGAGGACATCTACGACTGGCTCACCAGCCACGACTGGAACCCCGAGCCGGCCCGGAAGAAGCAGCGGCCCAAGCGGATCCGGAAGATGATCGCCAAGGGCCGAGCCCAGCTCGCCGAGGCCGGCCCGGCGCAGGCCGAGCGGATCAAGGCCGCGCTGCGCGAGCTGCGGAAGATCAACAAGCGATGACCCTCGTCCTGTGGGCCGGGAACATCGCCGGCGAGAACATCGACCTGGCCGACGCCCTCGCCGGCGCGCACGCCGGCATCGCGACCGAGGCGTACCACCTGACCAAGAGCCCGGCCGGGTACCGCCTCGTCCGCGCCACCGACGGCCTCACCGCCAAGCAGGCACGCAAGCTCGGCGCCGAGGCGCACGACGTCGCCGCCCTGGTCCGCGACGACGTCCGCGTCCGCCGCGTGCGGGTGAAGAAGATGACGAAGCCGTGGTGGGGGCCGTTCACGAAGAAGCGCCGTCAGGCCCGCCGCTACCTGATCCTCGTCCTCGAGGTCGAGCAGGACGACGGCACGTGGGAGCGGTGGCCGGTGCTCGCGGTCCACTTCGAGCCCGGCGGACCCTCGGGCGGGATCCTCACCCGGGGCCGCAACAAGGGCGCCTGGCGCGCGTCCGCGCGCTGGTCTCGCCGCTGGCTGCGCCGGCGCCGCCGCGCCGTCCTCGCCGGCGACGTCAACGGCAACGCCGCCGCCGCCCGCAAGCACATCGCACCCAAGGGCGCCCACGTCGCCATGGCGTCCAACGTCGACGGCGTCATCACGACGGGCGCCTCGATCACCATCCGCCGCCAGCCCGCCCCGAAGGGGATGCACGGCTGGTTCACCGCCACCATCAAGGAGACCCGATGAGCACGAAGATCCTCACCCCTACCGTCCGCCGCTGGATCTACGGCATCGCCGTCGCAGCCGCCGCGGTCCTCACGTTCTACGGCGTGATCCCCATCGAGGCCGCACCACTGTGGCTGGCTCTGGTCATGGCGCTGCTCAACGTCCCCAGCGACGACTGACGTCACCACCCCCGGCGTACCGTCGGAATCGTCCTTCATGGGGGACGATCCTTCCTTTCCGGTGGAAGCAGCCCGCCCGTCTCTTCGGAGACGGGCGGGCTTTCGTCATGTCCGGAAGGCTGCGAGCCACGCGGGGTCGCGAGAGGCGCGATACCTGACCTTGACCACGGCGTGGTACGTCCGCCCCAGCATCGCGGCGGCCTGCTCGACAGTGAGATCGTCGCGGCGCGCGATCTCGACCTCGGCGCCAGTCCATCGTTGCGCGTGCCGGCGCGCAGTGCCTGCGGTGCGCTCCTGTGCCGCGGCCGTCCGCTCGGTCAGCGCAGCGTCCATGCACGCCACGCAGGTGCTGACGCGCTGCCGGTCCCGGCCGAGGACCCGGTACTCCTCACGCCAGCGCAGCTGTCCACACTCAGTGCAGGTGCGGGCGATCAGCCACTCGTCGCGCTCGGGGCGCGGGCGCATCACCAGACCGAGCTTCTCGCGTCGCCCCTGCACGCTGTCGACCGAGCGATCCAGACGCTCAGCGATCTGAGGGGCGCTCAGTCGCCGGTCGAGCACCAGCGCGTCCTCCTCGGCCGACCACGCTCGCACCCGCCGTGGATGCAGACGGTCCCTGACCTCACGCAGCGCGTCGAGGTCGTAGAGCCCGACCCGATTCCCCCCGCCGCCCTCGTACCGCACGGGATCCGGCCACTCGTCCGGCTCCCGGACCATCCACCTGTCGATCGCGGTCCGGCTGCACCCCAGCGCAACACAGGCCTCAGCGCGGGTCACAAGCCGCCGCGCGCTCACTGCTTCCCGAGTGCCTTCCGGATCGTCATCCGATTGACTCGCGTCTGCTTGACGATCGACGCTTCCGAATCGCCCTCTTGGTCGGCCATCAGGATCGCCCCTGTCAGCGCGGCCATCGCTGCTCGCTCAGCCTCCCGTGCGGTCCGCCAGGCGTCGGCAGCGTCCTCCAGCGTGAGATCCCCGAGCGCGAGGGACGTCGCGCCTGCCACGGCGGCGTCCCTTCGTTCGTCGTCCTCATCGGAGTAGCGGCAGGTGATCGCGTCGATGACCCCGGCAAGGTCGTCCTTCTGATCGCCGGTCAGGGTGTCGGCGAAGTCGCCGAGCCAGGCATCCAGCTCGTGGCGCTGCATCTCAGAACCCCGTCGCGCAGGCGAGAGTGAGCGCGGCGTCGCGCTGCTCGGTCGTGATGAGGTCACGGTGCTTGGCGACGTCGAGGAGGTTCGACGCCGAGCCGTGACGGGTGTCGATGAGGGTGGCGGCGTCGTTGATGGCCTCGACGGTGGCGATCCATGCCTCGGCGTCGGTGATCAGGCGGGCGGCGAGCTCGGGCTTGTCGTCGCGCGCCGACCACTTCTCGATGCGGGCGGTGCCCTTGGCGATCCAGGCGGCCTTGATGTCGGTGGCCCAGGTGATCTGCTTCTCGGTGCCGTTCATGTATAGAACTGTACAGATCCGTATATCCCTATACAAGACCAGGAAGGTAAAGACTACGGCCATGGACACCTTGCTCGTCGCCACCCACCTCGTCGCAGCGGCCGGCGGGCTGCTCATCGGCTGGTCGATGCGAGGACGCCGCTCGTAGGGACAGCTGCGGCTACTGGCCGTCGTCGTACGCCGACGGCCACTGCTTGCGCACCGTCACCTCGCTCACACCGGCCTGGAGCCGGCTGTGCGCTCGCGAGGCCAGGGTCTCCATCGCCCGCACGACAGCGGCGGGAGGTTCGTCCGGCTGGCCGACCAGGTAGCCGAAGAGTACGTTCACCGCGGTGGCCTCGGCCGGTGTCATTCGCGCCATCCAGGGAGCCTAGGCGCAGCTCCTCGCACCCCGCAGTGGAACGCCGTCACCGGGCTGCGGGCGGCCGGGCCGGTACGCCGGCGAGCTCGCCGCGGGTGGCCCAGAACAAGATGGCCGCCTCACCGTGCTCGACACCTGGGACGTAGGCGACCAGTGCGATCGGGGTGTACGGAGCGTCCATGGCCAGCTGGAGCACCAGCCCGGGGCAGTACGACGACAGGTGAGGGGGACGCACCCAGACGTGGCGGCTCTCGGCCGTGACGGGCAGCCCGTGGCCATTGGGCCCCGGCGGGTCGAACCGCGGAGTCCCTCGGATGTCTTCGGCCGCGACGATCTCGGTCACCGCGGCGGCCGGTACGCCGGTCGACGGCGTCGTGGCGTCGCGGAGTCGGTGCACGAGTGCCCACCAGGAGCCCTGGTCGTCGCTGAGCCAGTCGAGGAGCAGGCCGGGCGTCTCCAGGCCCGGCGTGTAGGTCGGCCGGACCCAGACATACCGCGACCGGAACCCGCCGCGGGGGCCCGGGGCGAAGCGGTAGAGGCGGCGTCCTGACACGGCATCAGATTAGAACAAGTGTTCGAACACCGTAAGGTGGCCCGGTGATCATCCACGCCGGCCGCCGCCCCCGCACGCCCCACGACCACACCGGCGACCGGGAGATCGTCGAGTGGCCCGTCGAGACCGACGACTACGAGGCGGGCATGGTCGAGGTGCGGGCAGCGGTACCCGAGGGCTGGGTGCTGCTGAGCGTGCGGGTCGATCGCTAGCCGAGCTTGAAGCCCAGGCGCCGCGCCGACCGTTGCCGCTGCCGCTGGGCCCGCAGGCGCCTGAGCCGCCGCACCAGCAGCGCGTCGGCAGCGAGCGCCTCGGGCCGGTCGATCAGCACGTTGAGCACCTGGTAGTAGCGGGTCGCGCTCATGTCGAACTGCTCCCGCACGGCGCTCTCCTTGGCACCGGCGTACTTCCACCACTGCCGCTCGAACTCGAGCATCGCCCGGTCCCGTTCCGACAGCTCGCCGGCCCCCGACATCAGGCAGCCCGCCACGGCGTGACGGCAAGCGGGCCGCCCGGCATGAATGCTCGCCCGCGGTCGTCGAGGTAGACGTGCAGGTGGACAGTGAGATGCGACAGGGGCGTGAAGTGAGGATCACCGGGCTCCGCGGTCGGGTCGACCGCCGCACACGGAAGGTAGGCGCCGAGGATCGCCCGAGCCCAGCCACTGAGGTCGTCGTCAAGCATGGTCGCCGGCTCGCCATCCACGCGCGCCAGGAACGACAGGTGGAGGCCGCTCGCATAGCTCCGACCTGGCCCCAGGTCGACGCCAGGGTCACGCGACGCGGCGATGGAGATCTCTCGCCGGTGGTCGCCAGTCAGCGACGGTGCGCCCCACCTCTTGGGCTGGTGGACGGGCTTCTCGAAGTGGGCCCGGATCTCGTTGACGATCCGGCGGGAGGGAGTCAGCGTCTGAGGCATGCCGGGACGTTAGGTCGGGGGTCCGACACGAGCATGGACGGTGTCCACATAGAGGGGCCCAGAGAGTGCATACTGGGACACGCGATAGCGAAGAACGCGCAGGTCAGAGGCGGTTTTCGCTGATCAGGCGCCGAGCCCGAAAGGGGTTCAACTCCCCCCTCGCGCACGTGTGCAAGTGTGACAGGCCCCGGATCCAAGGATCCGGGGCCTCGTCCATTTCGGTGCCTCCTCCGTCCTGATCCCCGTCGGCCGCTGCCGGTTGCGGAGCGACCAGCGGGGTACCTCGGGGCATCTCAGTTTCCGCCCGACGCGGGCCGAGCCTTCGGTCTGGCAAGCCGGACCGCTCGACCTGTCGTCCCTGAACGGACCAGGCACCGATGATCGACGCGACCCGCACCTTCGCCGGCGACCGGCGGCTCACTTGCACCGGATCGAGGCGACGACCGGCACTCACCGCAGTCCCGGCGCTCGCCCTGACGCTGCTGGCTGCCGGTTGCGGATCGACGGACAGCGCCGCAGCCGAGCGCGCGGCCCACTTCTACGACGCGCTCGCGGCAGGCGACGGCACCACGGCCTGCGCCGACCTCGCACCCGAGGCCCGCAGCTCGCTCGAGCAGCAGGACGGCGTGCCCTGTGCCCAGGCGATCCTCGACCAGGAGCTGGCGGCGCCCTCGGGCAGGGCGGTCACCCGGACGTACGGCGCGATGGCCCAGGTCGACCATCCGGGGGAGACGATGTTCCTCTCCCGCTTCAAGGAGGGCTGGCGGGTGACCGCCGTCGGATGCGCGCCGGCCCACGGCGACCGGCCCCACGAGTGCCTGGTCGAGGTGGGTTGAGATGCGCGCGATGTTCGTCTGCTATCTCGCCGTCATCGTGGTGGGCCTCGCGTACTTCCTCGTCATCGGTCTGGGGAGGTGGTGACGTGCGTCGGCTCACGCCGCACCTCCTCGGCCTGTTCTTCGGTGTGATCTTCGTGCTCGCGCTGGTCGGCCAGGCCTTCGCCGGTTGGCAGGCGCTCAACGCCGAGCAGGCCGCCGACGGTCTGGGAACGCTCTCGCTCGGTCGCTACCTGACGTCCTCGGACTTCGCCGTCGACGTCGCGGAGAACTGGCAGAGCGAGTACCTCCAGTTCCTGCTCTACATCACGGCGACCACGTGGCTGCTCCAGCGCGGGTCCCCGGAGTCCAAGGGCCTCGGCGAGGCCGGACTCGAGTCCGACGAGGAGCAGCGGGTCGGTCGCTTCGCCGGCGAGGACTCGCCGCGGTGGGCAGCGGCCGGAGGCTGGCGCACCACCGTCTTCTCGTGGTCGCTCACGCTGGTCATGGGTGCGATCTTCCTCGGGTCCTGGCTCGCGCAGTCGATCGCCGGGCAGGTGGCTCACAACGAGGACCGGCTGGCCGCGCTGCAGGATCCGCTCAGCTGGAAGGACTATGTGCTGGGCGCCGACTTCTGGTCGCGAACCCTGCAGAACTGGCAGTCCGAGTTCCTCGCCGTCGGATCCATGGCGGTCCTGGCGATCTACCTGCGTCAGCGCGGATCCCCCGAGAGCAAGCCGGTCGGGGCGTCGCACGACGCGACCGGTGTCGAGGGCTGATGCCGTGATGTCCGCAGACGAGCAGGGGTCGACCGGCTCGATGTACTGGGACGGCACCGCCGCCCCCACCCGACCCCACGTGGACGGCGGCGTCAGCGACGTCGTCGTGGTCGGCGGAGGCATCTCCGGCCTGTGCACGGCGCTGTTGCTGGCCAGGGCGGGCCGGCAGGTGGTCCTCCTCGAAGCGGCCCGGGTCGGCGCCCTCGCCTCGGGCCGCAACACCGGGAAGGTGTCGCTGCTGCAGGGCACGAAGCTGTCGAGGCTGCTGAACCACCACCCCCAGGCCGTTGCGGCTGCCTACGTCGAGGGCAACCGGGAGGGCGTCGCCTGGCTTGCCCGGTTCTGCGAGGACCACGGCGTCACGCACGAGCGTCGCGACGCCGTGACCTTCGCCGCGACCGCGGACGAGGTCGGACGGGCCGAGTCCGAGCGGCGCGCCGCTCTCGAGCTGGGGGTGCCGGTGACGTGGCGCGAGAGCCTCGACGTGCCGTTCGAGGTGCACGGTGCCGTGGTCCTGGCCGACCAGCTGCAGCTGGATCCGGCGGCGCTGGTCGCGGCTCTCGCCGCCGAGCTGGAGCGGCACGGCGGCCGCATCGCCGAGGACAGCCGGGTGGTCGATGTCTCGTGGGGTCGCGACCCGGAGGTGCGCACGGCGGACGGGCGCGCCTTCGGCAGCCGTCATCTGGTGCTGGCGACGGGCACGCCGATCCTCGACCGCGGGCTCTACTTCGCGAAGCTAGAGCCGCGCCGCTCGTACCTGCTCGCCTACCGGGGGGCCGATGAGCTGCCGGGGATGATGCTGAGCGCCGGCAGCACGACGTACTCGTTGCGGGACGCACCCGGTGGGACGCTCCTCGTGGGCGGCGCCGGGCACGTCGTCGGTCGCGGTGGCTCCGAGCTCGCGAGACTCGACGAGCTCCGGTCGTGGGCGGAGACGACCTTCCCGGGCATCGTCGAGACCCACGCCTGGTCCGCTCAGGACTACGCCTCCCACGACGGCATCCCGTACGTCGGTGGGTTCCCGCGCGGCTGCGGCCGGGTGCAGGTGGCGACCGGCTACGACAAGTGGGGGCTGTCCAACGGGGTCGGCGCCGCGCTGCGGATCGCCGGGCGCATCCTCGGCTCGCGTCCGTCCTGGGCCCGTCCGCTCGAACGGCGGATCACGCGTCCCGCGGCCGCCGCGTCCGTCGTACGCCGCAACGTGGAGACCGGTGCCGTCGCGACCGCCGCCCTGGCGCGGGCCGTCGCGCATCCCGTGTCGCCGGCCGAGGAGTCCGACCGCGGCGACGTCGGGAGGGTGGGCTGTGATCCGCGCCCGGTCGGCGTCGCCGACGGGCGTGCCGTCCGGGCCGTCTGCACGCACCTCGGCGGGACGCTGCGGTGGAACGACGTCGAGGGCTCGTGGGACTGCCCGTTGCACGGCTCCCGGTTCACCGAGGACGGCGAGGTGATCGAGGGTCCGGCCGTCAACCCGCTGTCTCCGGCGGGCTGACCTCGGCCTCGGGCGTGGCCGTGGATCAGGGTCCGGGCGGGAGCCGTCGCTTGTGGGCGGTCCTGCGGTAGGCGCTCTCGATGACGCCTCGCGCCTGCTCGCTGACCTCCCGGCCCACCAGGTAGGCGTCGATCTCGGCGTACGTCACGCCGTGCGCGACCTCGTCGGGGAGCGCCGGCCGCAGCTCCTCCAGGTCGGCGGTCGGCACCTTGTCGACCAGGTGCGACGGCGCGCCGAGTGCGCGCCCGATGTCGCGCACCCTCGACTTGGTGAGGCCGAGCAACGGACCTACGTCGAACGCGCCGTCGCCGTACTTGGTGAAGAAGCCCATCACCGCCTCCGCCGCGTGATCCGTGCCCACCACCAGGGCGCCGAGCCGCCCGGCGACGGCGTACTGCGCGACCATCCGCTGTCGGGCCTTGATGTTGCCCTTGACGAAGTCCGCGACCTCCGGGGGCGCATCGTCGGAGCCGGTCGCCCGGTGGAGCGCGTCGACGGCGGGCTTGATGTCGACCGTGATCGTCTCCGTCGGCTCGATGAACGCGAGGGCGGCCGCCGCGTCGGCCTCGTCGCCCTGGACGCCGTAGGGCAGCCGCATCGCGGTGAACGCTCGGCCGGTGCGCGCGCAGGCGACGCTTGCCAGTCGTCCGGCCACGGTGGAGTCGACGCCGCCGCTGACGCCCAGGACGAGTCCCGACGCGCCGGACTGTTCGAGGTAGCCGGCCAGGAAGCCGATCCGGCGTTCGGCGTCGGCCGACGCCTCGAACACCGCGGCGACTCCGAGCGCGGCCCGGATCGAGTCCTGGCTGGTCACTGGGTGCCTCCCACGCTCTCCACCTCTCGCCCAGGGCGGTACGACGTCGGTGGGCCCGGAGATCCGTCGACCTCCCGGACCCGGCGTCCCTCCTCCCTACCCGCGTCCGATCGCCGGATACCCGCCTCCTCCGCGACTCCGACGTGCACCCGGCCGCGCTCAGAACCTCGCTGGGGTGACCGGATCGTCGGCGAGCAGGCCGAGCAGCCGGGCCTTGAGCACGACTTCCTCGCGGGAGCGGGCGTCGAGCTTGCGGCGCAGGCTGGCCAGGTGGGTGCGGGTGGTGTTGACCGACACGAAGTTGGCCTTCGCGATGTCGGGGAGGGACAGGCCGGAGGCGAGGTCGACCAGGAGGTCCCGCTCCCGTCTCGTCACGGTGACCAGGTCCACCGACTTCGGGTAGATCTCGGTGATCCCGCGCCGGTCGAGGACGTCCAGCAGCTCGGCGAGGGCGGGTACGTCCGTGACCAGGTCGTCCAGGATCGACCGGGGGACGGTGGCCAGGGCGCGGTACGCGCCCTGCTCGAGCACCCGCGCGGCCGCCCGGCGCGCGGCGGTCACCGCGCCCGGCCGGTCGTCGTTCGCGGACCGGGCAGCCGTGATCAGCACCAGGGCCTCGGTCCTCGCGCGGGGACTGGTGCTCTCGTCCTGGACGACGGTCTCCGCGACGGTCAGCGCGGCAGCCGGATCCCGGGCGAGCAGGAGGACGCGGGCCCGGAGCACGCGGGCCGCGCCGGCGACGTCCGGTGCGCCGGTGAGCTCGGTCAGGGCCTGGTTCGCCTGTCCCATCGCGAGGTGGACCTCGGCCCGGAGCAGCGGGACCAGGGCCGCCGCCAGTCCGGTGCGGGACAGCGCCTCGCGCTGGGTCGCGAGGGTGTCGGCGAGGCAGCGCCGTGCCTGCGCGGTGTCGCCGCTGGTCAGCGCGTGGCGGACGTGGATCCAGAGGAGGATCGACCACTGCTCGCCCCGCTGGGTGGGATGGGGTGTCGCGGCGAGGTGGAGGTCGGCCTGGGGGTCGAGGCCGTCGACCGCCACGATCGCCCGCACCGCGGGGAGGTTCGACTCCACGAACCGGTCGACCCACAGGTCCGGTCGCCGACCGGCCGCCTCGGCCTCCTTCCGCCAACCCGCGCCGGCCGCGTGGTCACCGCGGAAGGCGTCCATCAGCGCGAGCTTGCCGGCGGTGCCGCGCGCGACGAACCCGTAGGGGTCGCGGGCGCGGTGGGTCCAGGCGTTGAGGAAGTAGGTGCGCGCGGTCGCCAGGTCACCGGCCAGCTGGGCGGTGATCCCGGCCTGCAGGTACCAGTAGGGCAGGATCCGGCCCTTGTCGCCGTACCAGGGGTACACACACGCCTCCGCGAGCGGGGTGGCCGCCCGGACGATCGCCATCGCGTCGTCGAAGCGCCCGAGCCGCCGTCGGGTGACCAGCGGCAGAAGGGCCTGGCGCAGCCGGACGTCGCCGTCGCGGGTGAACTCGGCCTCGGCCTCCTCTGCCGTGCGGGGCAGCCGGACCCGGGTGGTGCCGATGGGCAGGCGCCCGATGTCCTCGAACCGGAACGCCAGGCCGGGCAGGGACGAGGCGAGTTCCACAGGGAGCTCGGCCGTGACCTCGAACATCGTTGCGGCGTAAGGACCGTGGGCCAGGTCGACGCCCCACCGGTCGATGATCCGGCCCAGCCGGGTCGGGTCGCCGAGCGTCCGGGCGGCCGTGAGACCGCAGTCCAGCCGCCCCGAGTCGAGGCGGAGGTCGGACTGCCGCTCGAGCAGAGCGGTGACCCGGTCCGGCCGCTCGCGGCGTAGGACGTCTCGCATGCTCGTGCCCCGGACGGGCGAGGCGAGCGTCACGACCGAGTCGTCGGCCGCGAGCAGGAGGTGCCCGTCGTCGATGGCCCGCAGGGCCGCGGCCGTCGTGTCCGGGCCGCCGAGGTCGTCGAGCTCGGCGATCTCGGTCGGTCCGAGCACCGCGACGATCTCGATCACGTCGCGGACCGGGGGATCGGCGTCCAGCACGGGTGCTCCTTGGGTGCCGGTCCCCGTCCATTCCCGTCGTGCGGGCGACCGGGACCTGAGCCGCCCCAGACCGCGTCAAGGCTATCTCCCGGAGGTCCCCGGCGTGCCCGATTCCGGTCCGCGGGCAGTCTCTCGAACCTCGTGCGCGATGACCGATCGGGCGCTAGCGTGCGGCAGCGACCCTGTCGCGTCCGTCTGGGGCAGGAGATCCGTGGACACCGAGCAGCGCCTGAGTCGCACCACCGTCGCGGCCCTCTGCATCACCGAGTTCTGCGCCCTCGGGGCGCTCGTCATCCCGCTCGTGGTCGGGTTGAGCCTCCTGGTGCGCGGGGTCGACTCCGGGATCTCGCTCGAGGCCCGGTTGAGCTGGGTCGAGACGGCCGGAGCGCTGACGGCGATGTCGCTCAACCCGGTCTGGGGCTGGCTGAGCGACCGGACCGTGCGCCGGCGCGGCAACCGCACCCCGTGGATCGTCGGCGGCACGGTCCTCGGCTGCGCGGCGGTGGTGACGGCGACCTATATGACCACCCTGCCGGCGCTGGTCCTGGTGTGGGCATGCGCGCAGATGTCCTACAGCGCGGCCTTCGCGGCCCTCTACGGGACGCTCTCCGACGTGGTGCACCCGGCCGATCGGGCCCGGGTGTCCGGCTGGTTCGCCGCGGCCGCGACGGGTGCGATCAGCTTCGGGGGCCTCGTGGGCTACGCGCTGCTCACCGGGCACCTCGGCGTCGCCCTGAGCGAGCCGCGGGTCGCGTTCGTGCTGCTCGCCCTCGTCGCTGTCCCGGTGGCGCTCGTCGCGTGCCGGCACCTGCGGACCCTCACGCCGCGGCCGCGCCCCGTCGAGCCCGTCGAGCCCGCGTCCGCCCGGGCCACGGCCGGCACCGGGGTGCGCGGCGTGGTCCGGTCCCTGGCGGGCGCCGGGGCGCCGTACTGGTGGCTGTGGCTGCAGCGGCTGTTCGCGCAGGCCTCCTACAGCTGCCTGACCGTGTACGGCGTCTTCTTCCTCATCCGGCGTGCGGGACAGGAGGCCCACGACGCCGCGTCCATGGTCGCCCTGGTGACGGCGATCGGCGCCGCGCTCGGCATGACCATGGCGGTCGGCGGCTCCCGGGCCCTGGCCCGCCGGGTCGGCTACCGCCCGGTCATGGCCGGCGGCATCCTGCTCCTGCTCGGCGCCAACGTGCTGCTCGCCCTGTCGACCAGCACGACCGCCTTCGTGGTCGCCCTCCTGTGCGCCGGCACCGGCCTCGGGACGTACGTCGCCCTCGACCTCGCTGTGGCGCTGACCGTGCTCCCGGCGACCGCGAGCGGGCGCTTCCTCGGCTACTTCAACATCGCCCGGACCCTGCCGCAGTCGATGGTCCCGGCGCTCGGGCCGATCTTCCTGGCGCTCGGGACCGGCGACCTGCTCGGCGCCGACCGGTCACGCAACTACTTCGCGTTCTTCGCCTTCGGCAGCGCGCTCTCCCTGGTCGCGCTGGCGCTCCTCGCGCGGCTGACGGTGCCGGACCATCGCGCCGAGGACAGGGCGCGGGCGAGCGTCGCCTGACGGGGTGAGATGCGGGATGAGGTTGTCGCCTCATCCGTGTCCCGGGGCGCGCTGGGTCGATTCTCTACCTGCGACGAGCACGACCGTCTGGGGGGACGCCGGCTCGCCACGCCGTCATGCCCCCAGGTGGAAGGTCTCATGCCATGAACAGGTTGCTGCCCGGACGCGGGTCGACGGAGCGTGCCCTCGCGCGTCCCCGCGTACCGCTCGTCGTGACGATGGTGATCGCCCTCGTCACGGCAGGTCTCGGTCTCCTGTGGCCCTCGTCGGCGTCGGCCGCGGGGTCGGGCGTGCTCGACATCGTGATCACGCCGGTCGACCTCAGCAACGGCGCGACCATCACCGACATCGAGGACGGCACGCACGACAACAAGGTCACCTATCGGGTGCAGTACTCCTGCACGACCGCCGCGTGCGACGGCACCCAGGTGCAGTTCTCGACGCCGCCGGTCGACCCGCACGGGCTGCTGCCGGCGGGCCAGTTCATCTTGATGTACGGCTCCTGGGTGCAGCCCGGGGCCGGTGGCACCATCGGCGGCACCGACGCGACCGGCAAGGTCGTCGACCTCGGCAACCTGGCCGCCGGCACGTCGGGCACGTTCTCGGTGACCTACGGCTACCAGGCCTCGCGCAACCGGGAGATCCCGAACGGCTCGTTCTACCCCGAGGGCACCTCGGTGCCGATGTCCGCGACGATCAGCTCCGACTCCGCGACCGGCCCCAAGACCTCGAACAGTGCCGTCACCTGGCACATCGGCACCCCGGCCGGGCCGACCTCCGGCCTGGGCACCTCGAACCCGACCTTCGACACCGACGTCCAGGAGTCGTACCGGATCGCCGTCAACCCCGGCAACATGCGCACCAACCCCGGTGCGAACGTCGCTGGTGACGCGTCGTTGATCGCCACGGGCAACTACAAGATCGTCTACACGGTCCCGGCCGAGGCCGTGATCGACGAGGCCAGCGACGACGGTGTCATCGACAACGTCAACCACACGGTGACCTGGACCAAGGGCTCGGTGGCGAGTCCGTCGTACGGCGCCCGCGGTGGCTGGGGCCTCGCTGCGCTCAGCGGCTTCAACAGCGGCGGTGCGGCGACCAACAACGGCCTGGTCGGCCCGGCCGACGCGGCCACCTGGGGCCCGCGGACCGTCAAGGTCACCTTCCCGGGCAGCAACTTCCCCGAGGCGGACCCGACCGGCTGCAACTTCGTCAAGGACGTGACGTCGAGCCTCGCGGTGACGGTCAACTACCTCGACAGCGCCCGCACGCAGAAGACGCTCAACCGCGACCTGACCACCAAGGTCGCCTGCACCAACCCGTTCGGCGGGATCCTGACGGCCAAGACCGTCTCCAACGGCGTCACCACCAATGAGGGTGACGGCGACCTGGGCGGCGGCATCCTCGCCGTCAACACCCCCGCTCCGGGTGAGGCCGACGCCGGCAACTGCGAATGGCGGGTCTCGGCCGGCAACGTCGGCAACGTCGACGCCACCGTCGTGATCGACGAGCCGAACCTCGACCAGGACCACATCAAGGTGCAGCGGATCATCGCCTACCAGTACGCCGGCGCCCCCGCCGGCTGGGAGGCCACCGTCGACTGGGTCGACAACACCGGAGCCACCGGCACCGCCCAGCTGGGCAACGCCGCCTTCGTCGACGCGCAGCCGGGCCGCTGGTTCGTCAGCGCGCGCACCACCGCGCCGCTCCCGGCCGGCCGGATCCTGCCCAGCGACAACACCGCGACCACCATGCAGATGGGCTACCGCTTCAAGGTCGACGACGGGGCCATCCCGCTGACGGGCGAGGAGCGGACCAACACCGCGAACGTCTCGATGTCCTACCCGGCCGACGCCGACGGTGATGGCAGCCCGGACGACTACACCGACCTCCAGGGCCAGCCCCTGCCGACGCGTCAGGTCGAGCAGGCGCGCTCGCGCACGGTCCGCTACACCCAGCCGCTGGCCACGGTGACCCCGGGCTTCGTCGGCACCCCCGTCGTCGACGGCGGGGGCAACCCGATGCCGGGCACCGAGGTGACCTTCTCGATGCGCGCACTGACCTCGAACGTCTGGCCCGGTACGTCGGTCCAGCCGCAGCTGGTCTTCCTCGCTCCGGTCGGCTGGGAGGTCGTCCCCGGGAGCGCGTCGTTCACCGGTGCGGGCACCGGCGTGACCGCGACCGCCCCGGCGGGCGTCACCTACGCCTACCGCACCGTCACCATCGGCGGCGAGCAGCGCTCGGTCGCGGTCGCGACCTACCCGAGCGCGGTCGCGCTGAGCTCGGCGACCAACGACTACTGGCCGACGCTGTCGGTCAAGGCGAGGCCGACCCTGGCGGCGGTGCCCGGTGTGCAGCCGATCGGTGCGGTGTGGGCCGGCGACCAGAGCGGCACCTGGCGCGACGCGACCGGCCAGGGCTTCGTGTCCGGGCCGAACCAGTTCCGGGTGACCGCGCTGGCCGCCGACGCCGGTGACGTCGACGCGGACGGGGACACCACCGAGGAGTACGCGGCCCAGACCACCGCATTCAATCTCGCCGTCGGCGCCTCCGACGGACTGAGCGTCGTCAAGGAGCTCTGCGTCCCGGACGACAGTGCAGCCGACGGCTGCGCGTGGGTCGCCGACCCGACGCAGGTCCACGAGATCCCGGTCGCCGAGTCGAGCGTGAAGTACCGGATCACACTGCGCAACGCGGGCAACACGACGCTCCACGACGTCGTCGGGTACGACGTCCTCCCGTACGTCGGCGACACCGGCCTGCTGGCGAACCCGCCGGCCCGCGGCTCGCAGTTCGACCTGCTCGTCGACTCGGTCGAGTCGAGCTCCGCGAACCTGTTGCTCAGCTACTCGGCCTCGACCAACCCGGCGCGCCCGGAGGTCAACCCGGGTGCGGCGGGCACGGTGAACGACTGGGGTGCCGGTGCCGCGGGCAAGAAGGCGATCCGGATGGCCGTCGACGGCGACCTGGCCGCGGGGGCGACGGCCGAGGTGGTCCTGGTGGCCGCCGTGGCACCGGGCTCGCCGACCAACAAGACCGCCTGCAACACGGTCGCGGCGGACTCGAACGAGACCCTGCCCGCCGAGCCGCTCGCGGTGTGCGTCATCCGCGCGGCCGGGGAGCCGGGTCTCACGCTCGACAAGACCGCAGCCATCACGACGGACAACGGAACACCGGGCGTGGCCGACGAGGGTGACGTGATCACGTACACCTTCACGACCGACAACACGGGCAACGTCCCGCTCGCCGACGTCTCGATCGACGACCCCAAGGCCGGTCTGTCGGCGATCATGCCGGCGAGCGTGGCCACGGTGGCCCCGGGCGACGACGCCGAGTTCACCGCGACGTACACGGTGACGCAGACGGACGTCGACAACGGCACGGCGATCACGAACACCGCCACCGCCGAGGCCACCGACCCGAACGACGGGGATGTCGTGTCGCCGCCGGACTCGACGTCGACGAACGTCGCCGCGGCGACGCCGAGCCTGCTGACCGACAAGGAGGCCGAGCTCGACGACGCCAACGGCAACGGTGTCGCGGACGAGGGCGAGACCATCGCGTACACGTTCACGGTGCGCAACGACGGCAACGTGACGGTCACCGGCGTCTCGGTCGACGATCCGATGGTGTCGGGCATCGTGCCGGCGTCGGTGACGCTCGCGCCGGGTGGCTCCCAGACGTTCACCGCGGACGACTACGTGGTGACGCAGACCGACATCGACAACGGTGGCCCGATCGTGAACCGTGCCTCGGCATCGGGGACCGGTCCCGACGGTGGGGACGTGACCTCGCCGGAGGACACCACGTCGACCGACACCGTCGAGCCCGACCCGGGTCTGGCCGTGGAGAAGTCCGCGCAGCTGACGACCGACGAGGGGACGGCAGGCGCGGCGGACGAGGGCGACGTGATCACCTACTCGTTCGAGGTCACCAACACGGGCAACGTGACGATGACGAACGTCGCGATCGACGACGTCCTCCCGGGCCTCTCGCCGACCAGCCCGCTGCAGGTGGCGACGCTGGCGCCCGGTGCGGACACGACGTTCACGGCGACCTACACGGTGACGCAGGCCGACGTGGACGCCGGTACGCCGGTGCACAACTCGGCCGTCGCCGAGGGCAGGGCCCCCGACGGCGCGACGACGACCTCGGTCCCGGACACGACCGACACCGCCGTCGTGGCGGCCGACCCCGGCCTGGCGATCGACAAGACCGCCATGCTGGGCGACGCCAACGCCAACGGCACCGCCGACAAGGGCGAGGTCATCGCCTACACGTTCACGGTGACCAACTCCGGCAACGTGACGCTGAGTGGCGTGAAGGTCACCGACCTGCTGGCCGGCCTCACGGCCGTCAGCCCGGTGAGCGTCGCGACGCTCGCCCCGGGTGCGGACGCGGTGTTCACCGCGTCGTACACGACGACCCAGGCCGACGTGGACCGTGGCGGCTCGATCGACAACTCCGCCACGGCGGCGGGGAACGCCCCGAACGACGACCCGGTGACCTCGGACCCCGACACGACCGGCACCAACCTGGTGCCGGGCGCGCCCGGGATCGTGCTGGACAAGAAGTCGGTGCTCGACGACACCAACGGCAACGGCAAGGCCGACGTGGGCGAGGAGATCGCCTACACGTTCGAGGTGGAGAACACCGGGAACGTGACGGCCTCGAACGTCGTCGTGACCGACCCCGAGGTCTCCGACATCACGCCTGCCAGCGCGACCATCGCCCCGGGCGACACGGTGACGTTCGCCGCCGACCCGTACGTGGTGACGCAGGGCGACGTCGACGACGGGGTGGTGCGCAACGTGGCGTCTTCGGCGGCGACGGTGCCGGGCGGTGCGACCGTGACCAGCGAGGACGTGGACGAGGTCGACACCGTCGAGGCGCACCCGGACCTGGCGGTCGTGAAGTCGGCGGCGATCACGCTCGACGCGGCCACGGCCGGCAAGGCGGACGTGGACGACGTGGTCACCTACACCTTCACGGTGACCAACAACGGCGGCGCGACGGCGTTGGACGTGTCGGTGAGCGACGCGCTGCCGGGTCTGTCGCCGGTGTCGCCGGCGACGGTGGCGTCCATCGCGCCGGGCGCGTCGGTCGACTTCACGGCGACGTACACGGCCAAGCGGTCCGACGTCGAGCGCGGCTCGATCGAGAACACCGCGGCGGTCACCGGGCGGGGGCCGGTCCGTGGCGGGGTGACGCCTCCGGCGGTGACCCTGCCGTCCAACGAGGTCACGACCGCGACCGGTGGGCTGGGTGCGCCGAGCATCACCACGGTCGCCTCGGACAAGAAGGTCGCGATGAGTGTCGGCAAGGGTGGTGTGCCGGAGCCGGCGCGGCTGCACGACATGGTCACGATCAGTGGCCTGGTCGTCGGTGGCGACACCGTGGGCACCGCGACGTTGTACGGGCCGGTCGCGAAGGTGTCGGACGCGATGTGTGTGCCGGGCAAGGCGGTCGCGTCGGTGAGCTTCGCCCCGGTGAACGGGACCGTGCGGACGCCGTCGGTGAAGGTCTCGGAGCCGGGCTACTACACCTGGGTCGTCTCTACGTCCGCGGACCGGCGCAACGATGCGGCGTCGCATGGGTGTGGCCTGGCCTCGGAGACGACGCTGGTGCACCGGGCCGAGGTCGGCAAGGTGAAGATCGAGACCGGGTACGCCGGCACCGAGGGCGCGACGGCCCGCAAGGTCCGTCCGAGCAAGGTGTCGATCCCCGGGATCGGGATGAAGGCCAAGCTCACCACCGTGGGCGTCCGCAAGGGCTCGATGGTGATCCCGCAGGACGTCGCGCGAGGCGGCTGGCTGCAGGGCTCCGCGGCGCCGGGCGAGGTCATCGGATCCAGCGTGATCGCCGGCCACGTGTCGGACCGCGCGGACCGGCCGGGTGCGTTCGGGAAGCTGCACAAGGCGAGGAAGGGTCAGGTGATCAAGGTCCGCGCCGCGAACGGCACGGTCCACAGGTACCGGATCGCGAGTGTCCACACCCAGCTGCGCAAGAAGGGCTTCGCGGGCGCGGAGGTCTCCACGACCGGGGAGCACCAGCTGACCCTGGTGACCTGCACCGGCAAGGTGACCTATGCCAACGGTCGCTATCACTACACGAAGAACCTCGTGGTGATCGCGACGCCGATCGGCTGACCCCAGCGGCGATACCCCACCGATGGCGGTCGGCGACGGAGACGTCGCTGGCCGCCGTCGGCTGGCTTGGCGATCAGAGTCGACGCCAGGGACCGCTGGACGGGCGCGTGGAGGAGCCGGCCCGAGGCAGGGTCAGGACAGACTGAGCTTCAGGGACTTGAGGTCGTCGCGGCTGAGCGCGCGGGCCCGCTCCGGATCACGGGCGACGATCGCCTCCAGAACCTGCGCATGGGCGCCGTGGTCCTCGTCGCTGCCGAACTCGTGGTGGATGCGGAGCATCTCCACCATCGCCTGACGCTGCCGCGGAGTGAAGTCGTCGAACAGCCCGACGAGGATCTCGTTGTGCGAGGCACTGAGGATGCTGCGGTGGAACGCGAGGTCAGCGTCCACGAGCTCCTCGATCGTCGACCGGGCCCCCGCCCGATGCTCCAGGGCGCTGCGCATCCGCCGGATGTCCGACGGCGTACGTCGCTCCGCCGCCAGCGCCGCGGCCTCGCTCTCGATGGAGATCCGGGCCTCGAGCACAGTCGTGATGTCGACCCGGCGCAGCACGAGGTCCCAGTCCTCGTCGACGTCGAGCGAGACCACGAAGACGCCGGCGCCCTGGCGCGTCTGCAGCACGCCGAGGCCCGCCAGCTGCCGGATGGCCTCGCGCACGGTCGACCGGCCGACGCCGAGCTGAGGCCCCAGGGTGGTCTCGGCGGGAAGCTTGGCGCCCAGCGCCCACTCGCCCGAGCGGATGCGCTCGAGCAGGGCCTCGGCGACCTGGTCGGCCAGGGAGTGTCGGCGGACGGGTGGCACGAAGAACAACCTTACTCCTCTACTTGTCTGAGGAGTCTGAGTGTCGGGTCAGGTGTGTGTCCGGCTGACCCGCCCGCGTCCGGGCTCAGCCGCCGGGCTGGGGCTCGGCGAGGCCGCGGAGGCGGGCGACCTCGGCCCGCGACCGGTCCACCGCCTCCGCTCCCGCGCCGTCCGCGCCGTCCGGGTCGTTCGTCGCCCGCGCCAGGTCGTGGGTGAGGTCGAGGATCGCGTGGCGTAGGTGCTTGCGGGCCCGTCGGGTGTGGTGTTGAGGGCCGGCCCTGCGGTAGGCCTTGGCCGACTTCCTGTCGACCACGCTCTCCACCTCCTCGGCGGTGACCACGCCGGCGACCACCTCGGGGGCGAGGATGTCGCGGACGAACTGGTGCTCGCGGGGGGCGGCCGCGCGGAAGGCGGCCCGGAGGATCACCATCGCGAGGAGGATGGACCCGAGCATGACGCCGATCATCTGGAGCCCGTTGCCGTTGCCGAGCCCGCCGGCGTCGTCCCAGGTGAAGTGCAGGAACATCCCGGCGAGGACGAGGGCGAGCCCGCGTCCGACCCGACGCTCCTGCGCGACGGTGCCGAGCAGATAGATCGCGCCGCTGCAGACGAGGGCGCTGAAGAGCGGGTGGGACACGAAGCTGACGGCGATCCGGGTGAAGGAGATCTGGACGGCGTTGCCCACCGGGTCGGTGCCGAACGCAGTGGCCGTGCTGTTGGCGGCGTAGAGGAAGTCCTCGAACGCGGCGAACCCGAGCCCGACGAAGGCGCCGATGATCAAGCCGTCGTTGGCGGTGCGCACCAGGCGTGGCGCCAGTCCCATGATGAGGACGAAGCCGCAGAGCTTGGCCGCCTCCTCGGTGAACGGCGCCGTGAAGCCGGCGGCCCAGTCGGCGGTCCAGGCCTGCCCGAAGAGCTTGGCGTAGATGCTGAGCATGGCGGTGTTGACGGTCATGGCGAACGCGAACGTGGCAGGGACCGCACCCCAGATCAGGGCCGCGACCACGAGACCACGGGGTTGCCGCTCCCAGCGGTCGATGTGGTGGAACCACAGCGCCCAGGCGGCGCCGCACAGGCCGCACAGGACGGCGCCGGTCGCGAACGCCTCGGCGTAGAAGCCGACCTTGGGCCCGAAGAAGGACCAGACCTGGAAGACGCCGATGCCGGTCAGCGCCAGGTAGACCCAGAAGCAGAGGTTCTGCGGCTGGAAGAAGGTGAACCGCTCCCCCCAACCCGAGAGCTCCAGCGCCTCGGCCCGACGACGCTCGGCCTCGACCATCGGATCGGCCGCGGGATCGGTCGCCCGGCCGGTCATGATTCGCTCCCCTCGGAGGCGGTGCCGGAGCCGGTGCTCGGATCGACGGCATGGATGCTGGTGATCATGGCGTGGACCCGCTCCGCGGCTGCCTTCAGCTGCACCGGCGGGCCGTAGGCGGTGACCTTGATGCCGGTGCCGTCGATCACGAAGGCGGCGATCAAGCCGTCGCCGCGGACGCTGCTGTAGGACTGGAGGACGCCGACCTCGCCCGACATCGTCGAGACCGTGCTCGCCTTCCCGTCGACGCGGAAGCTCGGGTCGTCGGTCGCGCTGGTGACCTTCTGGATCTGGGCGAGCAACTCGGTGGGAGTGCCGTCGAAGGAGTCCGGCGCCACGGTGAGGACCACGCCGCCGCCGGTCAGGGCCGCCCCTCCGCTCCGGCCAGCCGGCTCACCGTGCGGCGCACGGAAGCCGCTCTGCACGTTCCAGCCGGTGGCCGGAGTGAAGACGATGCGTTCCGACAGCGCCAGCTGGTCGCCCGCCGCGACGGGGTCGTCCCAGTTGATGGCCTTGTCGATGCGCGGCACCACCACCGTCGCCACGAGGAAGATCGCGAGGACGGAGAACGCGTAGGGGAATCCCCGCCTGTCGAGCCCGAGGAAGCGGTGCTCCACCGGCACCCGGAACCTGCGTGAACCGGCCTCCATCGAGCACGACCCCTCTCGACGTGGGCCCGGATGCCCCTCGCCGCGGACCACTCTAGGCGTCGGTCGTCGTCGCGACGTCGTGAAGCAGATGGTCGACCGTCTGGCGCAGGCTGCTGTCGGTGAGCTGGCCGTTCCGGCTGACCTCGGTGATGTGCTCCGCGATCTCTCGGACCTTGACGTTCTTGTTGCGCGACCACCAGCGCAGCATCGCGAAGGCCTGGTCCGGGTCCAGGCCGTAGGCGAGCATCAGGCTGCCCTTGGCCTGCTCGATCGTCGCCCGGTGCTCCGCGGAGGCCGCGACCGCCTCCCGCGCCTCCTTGCTCGTGGCCTGGGCGAAGTCATGGGTCAGGTCGACGTAGTAGCCGTCGAGCTGCTTGACGGGTACGCCGTCCGCCCCGGCGTCGTCCTCGCACACGCCGCCCTCGCACACCAGCACCACCCGGCGCTCCACCCCGTCCGCCGCGTTCAGCCGGTAGCAGACGCTGAACGGCTTGCCCGTGAGCGTCGCCTGCAACAGCACGTTCGCGACCCGGGCCCGGTCCTCCGGGTGCTTGCACTCCAAGACGTAGTCCGTCGTGGGGGCACCGTCGTCCGGTTCGAGGCCGTGGATGCGGTAGACCTCGTCGTCCCAGGTCCATGCCTGCCTCGTCACGTCGTAGACGAACCGCCCGACCCGCGGCGTCCCCTGACTCCTGGTCACTGTCTCCTCATTCCCTCTCGGCGCTGTCGTCGCCCTCGGCACGCTTCTCGATCGCGTCCCGGGCCGGCACGCCGGCCTGGGCGGACGAGAGGATGTCGCGAGCAACCTCGGTGATCGACAGTCCGGACACGCGCTCCAGCTCCCTGAGGCGCAGGTAGGCCGCCGACATGTCCAGGTTCTCCTGCACGGCCAGGACACCCTTGGCCTGCTCGATCACAGCCCGCATCTCGAGCGCGGCCCGCACCAACCGCCGCGCGGCCGTCGGCGTGATGGGCTCGGAGTTCACGATGAACAACGCCAGCATGTCCGCGAACACCTGGGTCTCGGCCTGGACCGTGTCGACATCGTCGGGCTGCGCGGTCCAGAACAGGTTGAGGCCGCCCAAGGCGGTGCCCCGCCACCGCAGGGGCGCCGCGAGCACGTACTCGTACTCGGTGGTGGCCATCAGCATCCCGATGGTCGGCCACCGCTGTGCCACCTCGGTGCGGGTGAAGCCGAGCGGGCCCTGGCTCTCCAGGCACGCCACGCACGGCCCCTCACCCGAGAACGCCTGGTAGGTCTCGAGGGCGACGGCGGAGTGCGACGTCGCCGACAGCAGCTCGAGCTCGCCGGCGTCGGTGAGCACCAGCAGGCCGCCGGCGTCGGCGTCGGCCACGGCGACCGCCTCGCTGGTCGTCCGGACCAGCATCCCCGGCAGGTCGTAGTCCTGCAGCAGAGCCGCCGAGAACTCCGCGAGGTTGGTCAGGAAGTCGGATCCAGTCATGACAGCGCACCGATCAATGGGGGGTGAAGGTCAACCGGCGTTCGACGACGGCCGCCGCGATCTCGGACAAGGTGGCCTGCTGGCCGTAGGCATGGGCACGGAGCACCGCCAGCGCATCGTCGGGACTGATGTGCAGCTGGGCGACGACCATCCCGGTCGCTTGATGAACCTGCGCCCGCGACGCCCAAGGACCGGAGTTGAACGAGGCCGTGTCGCCGGCCTCGCCGATGAGCGCCGCACCGACCACGTTCGCGAGGAACTGGAGCTGGTCCCGGCCCAGCGTCAACCGCCGGTGGTCACTCCGGTCGTCGTACAGCGTGATCACACCGAGCACCTCGCGCTCCGGATGCATCGGCACCGCGTGGATCGTGGCGGCGTCGACGACGTCCTGGGACGCCTCGACGAAGATCGACCATCGCGACGAGCTCGAGCCGGGAACCGCGCACACCTCGATCTGACCGGACCGGGCCGCGCTGTGTCCGGGACCCTCGCCCAGCACGTCCTGGAGATCCTCCAGTCTGCGGGCCACCTCGCTCGTCGTGCACAAGGTCACCCGGTTCGCCCTCGCATAGTCGACCGTCAGGGCTGCCGCACCGGCACCGGCGAGGTCCCGGTACGCGGCACACATCCGGGCGCTCAGCGGCTGGCCCGGGTCCCGGGTGGCCACCGACTCGGTCAACCGGTGGAGCAGATCGCCGAAGTGCGCCACGCCCCGCCTCCTGCCCGACTCTGCCGTCGCCGCACGACCATCCTAGATCCGTTCGGCACGGTTGCGTCCGCCCGATGCTGGGGCGACCCGGACGGCTGTCGTGCCCGCGTCGGGCGCCGCCGGCCGGGGACGGGGGCCTGCTCTGCCGTGCCGGCCGTCGGTGATCCGGCGTCAGGGCAGTAGGGTGCGCCCCTGCCACGTCCCGTGCTCCGACAGCGGCCGGAACCGCATGAACGCCGACTCGTGGTGGAAGTCGCGTCGCCGCTGCTCGGCCATGGCCACCGTGTGCGACGGCGCCTCGACGACGTCGTCCCGGCGGCCGTGGACCATCGAGGTCATCTCCCGGACGCTGGTCCAGATCGAGAACGTCGAGAAGGTGCGGGGCGGGCGCATCGCGGCGGTGGAGAACACGGCGGCCGGGTGCCCGGCGACGAGGCGCTCGACCGGCCGTCCCCAGTGCAGGAAGCGGGGCAGCTCGGGCAGGCGGAGCCGGGCGAGCGTCACGGCGACGACCGGCTCGTCCTGGTCCCAGTCGCCCGCGCGACGGGGCAGCGGGGCGAGAGCGGCCACCTCGCCGTACCGCCGCAGGTACTGCAGTCGCACGTGCCAGCCGGCGGCGAGGCGACGCCCGAACGGGTCGGTGCCGAGGTAGCGGTCGAGGGCGGACGCGTCGTCCCAGGCCGCGAACACGGCGAGCCGCCGCAGCTGGAGCCGTTCGGGCGACACGATCGGGGACCCGAGCCGCATCATCGCCAGGCACTCGGCGTGCCGCAGCCCCGGGACGTCGTCCGGGGGCCGCAGCAGCGCACGCGCCGTCACCGTCGCGGGCAGCTCCGCGAGGTGGAAGGAGTGCAGCACCGGGTCATTGAACCAGGGCCGGCGCCGGTGCCGGGGCGGTGGCGCCCGTCGGGAGCGCGGTCCGCCGCGGCCAGGCGCGCTCGCCGAGCAGGATCAGCACGGCCGGCAGGATGACCAGCCGGATCACCGTGGCGTCGATGAGGATCGCGGCGGCGAGGCCGACGCCCATCATCTTCATCTCCATCATCGACAGGGTGGCGAAGATGGCGAACACGGAGACCATGACCGCGGCGGCGCTGGTGATCACGCCGGCGGTGTCGGCGATGCCGCGGTGGACGGCATCGCGGGCGGGCAGCCCGCGGTCGATGAGCTCGCGGATCCGGCTGAGCACGAACACGTGATAGTCCATCGACAGGCCGACCAGGACGACGAGGACGAAGATCGGGATCCACTCGATCACGAAGCCGGGACTGGTGAAGTCGAGCAGGCCCTCGCCGACGCCGTGCTGGAAGACGACTGACAGCAGGCCGAAGGCGACGCCGACCGAGGCCAGGTTGAGCACCGTCGAGACGATGCCCAGCAGGACGCTGCGGAACGCGAGCATCATCATCACCATGGTCAGCAGCAGCACGAACCCCAGCAGCAGCGGCATCCGCTCGGTGCGCAGGTCGAGGCGGTCGAGCGACTCGGCGGCACCGCCGCCGACGGCCCACGAGCTGTCGGCGCCGAGGCCGTCGAGGGCGGCGGGGGCGAGGTCGGCGCGGAGCCGTTCGATCGCCTCGGTGGCGCGGTCGTCGGACTCCTCGTAGGGCAGCGGGAGGTCCACGACCGACGTACCGCCGTCCGCGGAGGTGCGCACCTCGGCGCCCTCGGCCGCGAAGTCGTCGCCGGCACCGGCCGCGGCGGCGAGCTCCTCGAGAGCGGATCGGGCCGCGGCGGGCTCGGCGCCGGTGACGACGACCTGCGCGGCGGTGCCCTCGGCCGGGAACGCCTTCGTGATCGATCGGAGTGTCTGCACGGCCGGGATGTCGGCGGGCAGCGTCTCGATGCCGGCCTGGTGCGTCTTCATCCCGAACGCGGGTACGGCGAGCGCGATGATGCCGATCGACGAGACGACGAGCGCGACGACGGGGTGCCGGACCACAGGCCCGAGGATGCGGCCGCTGATCGTGCCGGTGCGGACCCGGCGCGTCAGGCGCCACAGCAGCGGCAGCCGCGGCCGGTCGACCCAGCGGCCGAGCTTGACCAGGAGCGCCGGCAGCACCGTGAGCGAGCCCAGCACGGCGACCGCGACGACGAGGATGGCGCCGGTGGCCAGCGAGTTGAAGGTGACGTCGGAGAGCACGAACAGGCCCGCGAGCGCGGCGATCACGGCACCACCGGACACCAGGATCGCGTGACCCGAGGTCTCCGCGGCGATGGCGACGGCGTCGAGCGTCGAGCGTCCGGCGGCTCGCTCCTGGCGTTCCCGCTTGAGGTAGAACAGCGAGTAGTCGACACCGACCGCCATGCCGATCAGCACGACCATGCTGAGCACGGTCGACTCGGCCGGCACCAGCCAGGAGATCGGCGCACTGATGCCGATC
Source organism: Nocardioides carbamazepini (assembly GCF_024614185.1). Lineage (GTDB taxonomy): Bacteria > Actinomycetota > Actinomycetes > Propionibacteriales > Nocardioidaceae > Nocardioides > Nocardioides carbamazepini. The sequence continues at coordinate 755,435 of NZ_JAHTLF010000018.1, read as the reverse complement.
GTCGCCGCGACGCTCGTGGCGGCGAGCAGCACCGGCAGGCCGGCGGCGATCAGCGCGCCGAACGCCAGCAGCATCAGGATCAGCGTGATGGGGAGGCTGATGAACTCCGCGGAGCGCAGGTCCTCGCCGACCCGTTCGCCGATCGCCTCGTCGATGGTGACGTCACCGGCCTGGGCGATCACCAGGTCCGGGTGGGCGTCCTGGACGGCGGTGGTCACGTCGAGCAGCGGCGCGGCGTCGACGTCGTCGGCGGTCAGCTCGACGGGGACGAGCAGGGCCGTCCCGTCCGCGCTGGGGACGGCGTCGCCGACCCCGGCCACACCTGGCACCGTCCGCATCCGCTCGGCGATCTCGGCCGCCGCGGCGCTGCCCTCCGCGCCGTCGAGGGCGCCGGAGCGGGCACGCACCAGCACGCTCTCCGACGGGGGCTGATCGAGCCCGGCCTGCTCGATCAGCGCGCCGGCGCGCCCGGACTCGCCGATGCGGTAGTCGGCGTCCTCGACCTCGTTGGTGGGGATGGTCGCGGCGAGGCCGACGGCGAGGACCACGAACGCCAGCCAGGCGCCGATCGCGCGCCACGGGTGGGTGGCGCTCCAACGGGCGGCCCGGGTGGGCAGCGCGCTCAGGGAGAGGGACATGAGGGCTCCTGGGAGGTGAGAGGGAGGATGGATCCAGCCTCTCGACGCACGCGCCCACGGTCAGGGGTGGAGCGTCCCGTCCGGTTGTGGTGTCTGCACCACTGTCCGGGCAGATGCGTTCGGGGAGACTGGTGCGGTGACCAGCAGTTCCGACGACGTCCGTCCCGACGTCAGCCCCGACGGTGCGGGGCGGTCCGGTCGCTGGGCGGTGACCGGGTACGCCGCCCTCCAGGTGCTCCTGTTCGTCCCGATCGTGCTGACCTTCGTGCTGGTCGTGGTCAGCTCGGTGCTGGTCGTGGTGTGGGTCGGGATCCTGCTGCTGGCGGGCCTCCTGCCCGCGATGCGCGGACTGGCCGGACTGCACCGCTCGATGGCCGGCCGGGTCCTCGGCGCCCCCGTGCCGGCGCCGTACCTGCCCTCCACCGGCGGGCCGCTCGCGGCCCTCCGCACCCGCGCCGCCGACCCGATGACCTGGCGGGACCTGCTGTGGATGCTGTGGGCGATGACCTTCGGGTTCGTGGTCTCGCTGCTCGCGGTCGTGCTGTTCCTCGGGGTCGTGACGCTGCCGATCTGGTGGTACGGCGTCGTCCCGCTCCTCCGGGGGCGTGCCGCCGTCGACCGGGCGATCCTCACCATCGGGCGCACCGAGCGGCTGGAGCAGCGGGTCGAGGCGCTGACGGCGTCGCGGGCCGTCGTCGTCGACCACTCCGCCGCGGAGCTGCGCCGGATCGAGCGGGACCTCCACGACGGTCCGCAGGCCCGGCTGGCCGCGGTCTCCCTCAGCCTGGGCCTGGCCGACGACCTCTTCGACTCCGACCCGGAGGCGGCGCGGCGGCTGATCCACGAGGCCCGCGGCACGTCGTCCACGGCACTCGGCGAGCTGCGGGACGTGGTGCGGGGCATCCATCCCCCGGTGCTCGCCGACCGCGGCCTGGCCGGTGCGGTGTCGGCGCTGGCGCTGGACATGGCGGTCCCGGTCGAGCTCGGCCTCGACGTACCGCACCGGTTGCCGGCGCCGGTGGAGTCGGCGGTCTACTTCGCGGTCGCCGAGTGTCTGGCCAACACCGCGAAGCACGCGGGCGCCGCTCATTCCTGGATCAGCCTGCAGCACGACGGGACGGTGCTCCGGGGGCGGGTCGGGGACGACGGCCGCGGCGGCGCCGACCTGCGGAAGGGGACCGGTCTCCCCGGGATCGCCGCCCGTCTGGCAGCCTTCGACGGAAACCTGTCGGTGTCGAGCCCGCCCGGCGGGCCGACCGTCGTGACCTGGGAGGTCCCGTGCGCCCCCTCCGTGTCGTCCTCGCCGAGGACCATGCGCTCCTGAGAGCGGGACTCACCCAGCTCCTGGAGGCGAAGGGCTTCACGGTGATCGCCGCGGTCGAGAACCTCACCGAGCTCGAGCGGGCGCTCGACGACCCGACGGCCGAGGCGGCCGTGGTCGACGTACGGATGCCGCCGTCGTTCACCGACGAGGGACTGCGGGCCGCGATCTCGGTCCGCGCCCGCCGGCCCGGCTTCCCGGTCCTGGTGCTGTCGCAGTACGTCGAGCAGCTCTACGCCCGCGAGCTCCTCGCAAGCGGCGAGGGGGCGGTCGGCTACCTCCTCAAGGACCGGGTCTCCGACGTCGCCGAGTTCGTCGACGCGCTGCTCCGGGTCGCCGACGGCGGCACCGTCCTGGACCCGTCGGTCGTGGCCGCGGTCCTCGACCGACGGCGCGACACCCCGGTCGACCGGCTGACCGAACGGGAGCGTGAGGTGCTCGCGCTGATGGCCGAGGGCCGGGCCAACGCCGGCATCGCCCAGGCCCTCGTCGTCACCGAGAAGGCCGTCGCCAAGCACATCAACAGCATCTTCGCGAAGCTCGACCTGCCCACCGACACCGACGACCACCGCCGGGTCCGCGCCGTGCTGGAGTGGCTGCGCTTCTGAGCCGCCGAGCCGGGCCACCCGTCCTACGGTCAGGCGGTCGCGATCTCGTCGGCCTGCGGGCGGCGCTCGTCGGAGCGCGCTCGCTCGATGAGCTGATCGTCGCGCCAGGCCACGCGGCCGTCCCACTCCTCGAGAGGCAGCAGCGCGCGCCGCTGGGCCGCCACCGTGGCCACGAGATCCGGTGTCCACGGGTCATGCTGGCCGCGCTCGCGGCCCATCCGCTCGTAGGCCGGGCCCATCTTCTCGGCGTGGGCCGCGATCCCGCCCCGGGTGTTGAGGTCGACGGTCTCGAAGGGCCCGATCACGCTCCAGCGCCGCCCCAGTCCCAAGGTCACCACGGCATCGAGGTCGTCGACGTCCACCACGCCGTCCCGGACGAGGCAGTAGGCCTCGCGCAGCAGGGCGCCCTGCAGGCGGTTGAAGACGAAGCCGTCGACCTCGCGGTGCAGGGCGATCGGGTGCAGCCCGGCGCCGGCGTAGAGGGCAGCGGCCCGCTCGGTGATCGATCGGCGCGTCGCCGTGCTCGGCACCAGCTCGATCACCGGCAGCAGGTACGGCGGATTGGCCGGGTGGGCGACGAGGATCCGGTGCGCGGCCGGGTTGCCCTCGGCGAGCAGGCTGGCGCGCAACGCCGAGCTGGAGCTCGCGAGGGGGACGTCCGCCCCGGTGAGATCGGCGAGGCGCGCGTAGAGCGGCTGCTTCACGTCCAGGCGTTCGGGGGCGCACTCCTGGACCAGTGCGACGTCCGCGACGGCGACCTCGAGATCGCCCACGAAGGCGACCCGGGATCCGACGAGGTCGGCCTCCTCGTCGAGCAGCCCGCCCGCGTGGAGCCTGTCGAGCCGGTCGCGGAGCTCGCTCGCCGCCCGGCGACACGAGTCCGGGTAGGGATCCCAGCAGCGCACCTGGTGCCCCGCCCGGGCGAAGACGACGGCCATCGCCACCCCGATGGAGCCCGCTCCGGCGATGCCGATCGTCACGTCCACCAGCTCCGGTCGCCCGCGATGGCGTGCTCCAGGATGCGGACGACGTCGTCCCGGTCCATCTCACGGGGGTTGTTGGCGGTGAGCCGCGTGGCGAGCACGGCCTGGTCGGCGACGTGGTCGACATGCTCGGGGCGCAGGCCGAGGGCGGCGAGGTCGGACGGGCACCCGATCGTCGCGAGCAACGACTCGATCCCCTCGACGGCGGCGTGCGCGGTCGCCTCGGTGGAGGCCCCGGGCGCGGCCACGCCGATGAGGTCGGCGATCTCGGCGAGCTCCTCGGTCCGGGTCGGCAGGTTGAACCGCAGGACGTACGGGAGGAGGGCCCCGACGCCGATGCCGTGGGCCGTACGGGTCAGGGCGCCGATCGGCGACTGGATGGCGTGCGCGGCCGCCGTCCCCGCCGTGTTGATCGCCAGACCTGCCGAGAACGCCGCCAGCATGGTGTCCGAGCGGGCCGCGAGGTCGTTGGGATCCGCCGCCATCCGCGGGAACGCCTCGCCCACCAGGCGCAGGCCCTGGCGCGCCCAGGTGTCGGCGAGGAGGTTCTTCCCGACGTACAGGTGGGCCTCGATGTCGGCGCTCGTCGGGTTCTTGGCCCGCGCCGTGAACGCCTCGACGAGATGGGTCAGCGCGTCGGCGGCGGTGGCCGTCGTCAGCGACGGCGGACAGGTGAGGGTGAGCTCCGGGTCGATGATCGTCGCCGCGGCCTCGAGCCAGGGGCTCGCGATCCCCACCTTCATCCCGAGCGCGTCGTCGTAGACGACCGAGATGCAGGTCGCCTCCGCACCAGTCCCACCGGTGGTCGGCAGGGTGATGAGGGGGAGTCCGGCGGCAGGGACGACGTTCTCGCCGTAGAGCGCGGCGACCTCGCCGCCGTGCGCCAGCAGGATGGCGGCGACCTTCGCGAAGTCGAGGACGCTGCCGCCACCGACCGCGACGACGACATCGAACTCGTCGGCGTCGTGTGCGCGCGCGACCGCCTCCAGGTCCTGCCGGGGCAGGTCCGGCTCGACCCGGGCATAGGTGGTGACCTTCGTGCCCGCGTCCTCGACCCCGGCCACCAGCTCGCGGTAGACGGGGTCCGCGGCCATCCGCTCGTCGGTGCAGAAGAGCGCGCGCGAGCCGAAGGCCGGGATCAGCCGGGCCAGGTGATGGCGCTGCCCGGGGCCGAACAGGACCGTGGCCGGCTGCCGGAGCAGGCCCAGGCGCAGGTCGTTCGTGGTCCGTCGCGGGGTGCTCACCGCAGGCCGTCCTTGGCCTCGTCGACCGTGATGGCGAGGTACTTGGGCTCCAGGAACTCGTAGATGCCGTCGGGTCCGCCCTCGCGGCCCAGCCCGGACGCCTTGACCCCGCCGAACGGCGCGACCGGGTCGGCCATGATGCCGCGGTTGATGCCGACCATCCCGAACTCCAGGCGCTCAGCCACGGTCACCGCGCGGTCGAGGTCCCGGGTGAAGACATAGGCCGCCAGCCCGTAGCTCGTGTCGTTGGCGAAGTCGAGCGCCTCCTGCACGCCGCGGACCCGGTAGAGCGCGGCCAGCGGGGCGAACAGCTCCTCGGTGCACAGCTCGTGGTCGCGGCTGTCGAGTGTCATCACGGTCGGCTCGTAGAAGTACCCGTCGCCGTCGGCCGGGCGGCCCCCGGTCAGCACGTGGGCGCCGATCCCACGGAACCGTTCGACGAGATCGACGACCCGGTCGCGCTGGCGGCTGCTGATGATGGGACCGACCTCGGTGTCCTCGTCGAAGCCGTTGCCCACACGCAGGTCCCGGGCGCGCGCCACGAACTTCTCGGTGAACTCGTCGGCCACCGCGTCGTCGAGGATGATCCGGTTCGCCGCCACACAGGCCTGCCCGGCATTGCGGAACTTGCAGATCACGGCGTGCTCGACGGCCAGGTCGACGTCGGCGTCGTCGAGGACGACGAACGGGCCGTCGCCGCCCAGCTCCATCGAGGCGTTCACGACGTTGGGCGCGGCCTTCTGCAGGAGGAGGCTGCCGACGCCGGTGGAGCCCGTGAAGCTGATCTTGCGGAGCCGGCGGTCGGTGAGCGCTGTCTCCGAGACGGTCGCCGAGCGCGACGTGTGCAGCAGGTTGACGACCCCGGCGGGGAAGCCAGCGTCCACCAGGGTCTGGGTGAACAGGGCGCCGGTCAGCGGGGTCTCCTGTGCCGTCTTCATCACCACGGTGCACCCGGCGGCGAGCGCGGCGCCGGCCTTGCGGGCCGACATGAGCAGGGGGAAGTTCCACGGGGTGATCAGGAGGCAGGGCCCCACCGGCTGATGGGTCGTGACGACCCGGTAGCCGCCGTGCGAGCCGTGGGCCCAGCTGCCGTGCAGATGGGCGATCTGCTCGGCGTACCAGAGGAAGAAGCCCGCCGAGAGGTCGAACTCGGCGCGCGACTCGCTCAGCGGCTTCCCGCTCTCGGCCGTCATCACCCGGGCGAACTGCTCGCGGCGCTCGCGCAGCAGCGCGTGGGCGCGGTGGAAGAGGTCCGCCCGGACGCGCGGAGCCCAGCGACCCCACTCCTGCTGGGCACCGACGGCGGCGGCGAGCGCCGCCCGCGTCTCGGCGGCTCCGGCGTCGGACATCCGGGCGATCGGCTGGCCGGTGGCGGGGTCGACCACCTCGAACGACGGGCCCGGATCGACCCACCTGCCGTCGATGTGGAGCTCGGTCGGGATGCCGGCGGCCGCCGTCAGCCCGCCGGGAGCGACGGTCTCAGCTGTGGTCATGGTGCTTCCTTCCTGAGGCGGGATTGCCCGCTGGGTGCGTGGGGTGCGTGGGGTCCGGGGTGCGTGGGTCCGGCGGTCAGCGCGCGGTGTAGCCGCCGTCGATGGGCAGGGCGACGCCCGTGACCCACGACGCCTCGTCCGAGGCGAGGTAGAGGACGCCGTACGCGACCTCCTCCGGCCGGCCGAGCCGGCGCAGCGACTGGTGGGTCGTGTTGACGGCCTCGTAGGCGGCGATGCCCCCGGGGTAGTCGGCGGCGATGCCCTCGACCAGCGGCGTCAGCACGGTGCTGGGGTGCACGCTGTTGACCCGGATGCCGTGCCTGCCGTACGTCGCGGCGTCCTGCCGGGTCTGCATCGTCACGGCACCCTTGGCCACGTGGTAGGCCGAGAACTCGTCGTTGCCGAGCAGTCCGTAGATCGAGGAGAAGTTCACGATGCTGCCACCGCCCTGCTCGATCATGTAGGGCACCGCGTGCTTGGTCCCCCACAGGACGCCCTTGACGTCGATGGCGAAGAGCGCGTCCCACTCGGCCTCGGTGATCTCGTGGGTCGGCTTGTCGGGGCCGATGACCCCCGCGCAGTTGACCAGGATGTCGATCCGGCCGTGCTCGGCGACGACGTCGGACCAGACCGCGGCGACAGCGGCCTCGTCGCTGACATCGAGGAGGCGGAAGTCGGCCCTGCCGCCGGCGGCGCGGATCGCGTCGGCCGCCGCCGCGCCCTCCGGTGCGTCGATGTCGGTCAGGACCACGGCCGCGCCCTCGCGGGCGAGCAACTCGGCACTCGCGCGGCCCATGCCCATCGCGGCGCCGGTCACGATGGCGACCTTCCCGGCGACCCTTCCGGCCGTCAGGGTGCTCACGCCGGCACCACCGCCGGGGTCCCCGCGGCGACCCGGTCGTTGACGAAGGACGCGTAGCCGTCGAGCTCGGCCTGGCGGCAGTAGTCCTGGTAGACCTGCCCACCACCCATGTAGACCTGGAAAGCGCGGCCCTTGCCCGGCACGTTGTGACCGAGGAACCAGGCACCGGCCTTCTCGCCCTCCGAGCACATGACCGTCGCCTCGCCGGCCCGGTTGGTCTCGTCGAGCCACCACTGCTCGGAGGCCGCCGTGGCCTCGAGCCGCGGGATGTCGTTCTCCCGCGCCCACACGAGGAGCCGCTGCAGCCACTGCGCGCCGAGCTGGATCGGGACCGGCAGGTTGGAGTACGGCGTCTGCGGGCCGAGGGACATGAAGAAGTTCGGGAAGCCGTGGACCGAGATCCCCAGGTTGCTGCGCAGGCCATCCCGGTCCCACTTGTCGCGCAGCACCAGCCCGTCGCGGCCGACGATGTCGATCTTCGTCAAGGTGCCGGTCATCGCGTCGAACCCGGTCGCGAAGACGATGACATCGAGCTCGTACTCGGTCTCGCCGACCCGGATGCCGCTCTCGGTGATCGCGGAGATCGGCGTCGACTTCACGTCGACGAGGTGCACGTTCGCGCGGTTGAACGTGTCGTAGTAGTGGTGGCCGGTCGGGACGCGCTTGCCGTTGAACGAGTAGTCCTTCGGACAGAGCAGGTCGGCGACCGCGGGGTCCTTGACGATCTCGCGGATCTTGGAGCGGATGAACTCCGAGGCCAGCTCGCTGGACTCGTGGTTGGTCGCGAGGTCGTTGAAGCACTCGTTGGCGAAGTGGAACCCGCCCTCCTTCCACTTGCTCTCGAAGACCGCGCGGCGCTCCTCCGGCGTCGCCTCGAGGGCGCTCCTCTCGGCGTACTCCATCGCGACGCCGAAGGGGTGGGCGGCGGCCTGCTCGAAGATCTCGTCGTAGTGGTCGCGCACGTGCTGCATCCACTCGGCGCCGACCTTCTCGTTGTTGGTCTCCACCACGTAGTTGGGCGTGCGCTGGAAGACGTAGAACTCCTCGGCCTGCTGGGCGATCACCGGCACCGCCTGGATGCCGGACGCGCCGAGGCCGATGATGCCGACCCGCTTCCCGCGCAGGTCCACACCGTCGCGTGGCCAGGCCGCGGTGTGGTGCCTCTCGCCCGCGAAGGTGTCGATCCCCGGGATGTCGGGGTAGATCGGCTGGGAGAGCACGCCCATGCCGCTCACGAGGTAGCGCGCGCTCTGCCGGCTCCCGTCCTCGAAGTGCACGACCCACCGGTTGCCGGCCTCGTCGTACTCCGCGCGGGTCACCCGCATGCCGAGCTCGATGTCCTTGCGCAGGTCGAGACGGTCGGCCATGAAGTTGAGGTAGCCGAGCACCTCCTCGCCGCAGGGATAGCGCTCGGTCCAGGTCCACTCCTCGCGGACCTCCTTCGAGAAGGAGAACGAGTAGTAGTGGAACTCGCTGTCGGTGCGGACACCTGGGTAGTTGTTGATCCACCAGGTGCCGCCGATGCCGTCGGTCGCCTCGACGACGTGGGTCGAGAGGCCCGCCTCGCGGAGGTGGTGGAGCAGCGCGAGGCCGGAGAAGCCGGCGCCGATGACGAGGGCGTCGTGGTCGACGGGGAGATCGGTGCTCATGGGTGTGGTCCCTTCGGTTCGGGTGGTGGTCGTCGGTCAGGCAGGGAGGCCGCGGCGGTACCAGTCGGCGATCGCGGAGATCTCCTGGTCCGCGCGCTCCGTGCGGCCGGCCAGGAAGGGGAAGACGTGCTGCTGGCCCTCGCCGACGGACAGGGTCACGTCGACGTCGTGCTTGCGGGCGAGCTCGTGCAGGCGGACGCTGTCGTCCAGGAGCGACTCGACCGAGCCCGCGCAGATGTAGAGCCGGGGGAATCCGGTGAGGTCGGCGTACAGCGGGTTCGCGAACGGGTCCGTGGGGTGGCAGGCGCCCGCGATGTACCGGTCGATGTTGGCCTGCAGGCCCTCCCGGGTGATGAGGAAGTCCGTCGCGTCGTTGGTGTCCAGCGTGGCGCCCGTGTTCTCCATGTTCAGCCAGGGCGACATCGTGATCACCTGACGGGGCAGCGGCTCGCCCGCCTGCCGCAGGCGCAGGGTGGTGGCGATGGCGAGGTTGGCGCCGGCCGAGTCGCCGACGAGGGAGACGCGAGCCGGGTCGCGACCCTCGGCCCGCCACGCCGCGAGCACGGCGAGGGCGTCCTCGATGGCCGCCGGGTAGGGGTGCTCGGGCGCCAGACGGAAGTCCGCCACGAAGACCGGAGCACCGCAGGACCGGGCGAGGTGGCCGCCGAGCTTGCGATGCGAGGCGGAGGAGCCGAGAGCGAAGCCGCCGCCGTGCAGCAGGAGCATCACCTCGCCGGCGCTGCTCGCGGCGGCGGTACTCGGCTCGGCCCAGATCCCCGGGACTCCGCCCACCTCGGTGTGGCGGTAGGTGACCTCCTCCGGCTCGGCGGTGGCGCGCTGCCAGTCGTCGAACATGATCCGCAGCAGCTGCAGCGACATGTCGGGGTGGGCCTGCATCTCGTCCGCCCACTGGGCGTAGATCTCGCCGAGAAGGTCTTGCGGCACCGGTTGCGTCATCGCTGACGTCTCCTTCCGAGGGATGGCTGCCCCTCGACCGGGGCGCCCTGATGGGCGCCGGGAGGGGGTGGCGGTCGGCCACGTCCTCACCTTGAACGGCCCGATCCGGGGATGCGAGGGCTGTCGCAGATTGCGACAGTCCGGTCGCAGAGTGACGCGGCTCACTGCCCTCGCGACACCGAAGACTCCCGGTTCAAGGAGGTGCTGTGACGGACGGCACCCACAGACAGGGCGGACTGATCACAGATGCAGGTGAGCAAGAAGGGCGTTCTCGCACTGGCAGCGACGGCAGCGCTGGCGACGGCGTGCTCGAACGGGGCGCCGTCGGGCGACGCATCAGCGAAGGAGGCGGTCGACGGTCAGGAGGTCGGCATCGTCGGCACCCAGGACCAGATCCAGGACATCGACGCGTTCTGCGGCGAGGACGACGTCACGGTCGCGCTCGCCGACGGCTTCGGTGGCAACTCGTGGCGCAAGATCACCCGCGCCGTGTTCGAGGCCGAGGCCGCGAAGTGCGACAACATCACCGACGTCCTCTACACCGACGCGCAGGGCGACACGCAGAAGGCGATCGCCGACATCAACTCACTCGTCGCGCAGGGCGCCGACGTCATCGTGACCTTCGTCGACGGAGGTGAGGCGCTGCTGCCCACGATCAAGAAGGCCACGGCGGCGGGCGTCAAGGTCGTCCCCTTCGTCGGCTCGCCCGGCGGCGAGCCGGGCAAGGACTACGTCGACTTCGTCTCCGAGGACATCACCACCTACGGCGAGAACCTGGCGACGTGGACGATCGAGAAGATGGGCGGCAAGGGCAACCTCGTCATGCTCGGCGGGCTGCCGGGCAACTCCTACTCCCAGGGTGTGTACGACGGCGTCGTGCGCGCCGTCGAGGCCCACCCCGATGTCACCCTGCTCAACACCGACGGCCCGGTGAGCACCGACTGGGAGCCCGGCAAGACACAGCAGGTGGTCGCCGGCCTGCTGACCAAGTACGACTCGATCGACGGCATCGTGGCCGACTACGGCGGTGGCTCGGTCGGCGGCATCCGGGCCTTCCTCGCGGCGGGGCAGCCCTTGCCGGTGTGGTCGGCCAACGACTCCAACGAGTTCGCGTGCCTCTGGTACGAGCACGCCAAGGCCCAGCCCACCTTCCAGATCGCGACCGAGTCGTCGCGCAACTGGGTGGTCAAGGTCGCGCTCCACAAGGGCCTCGCGGCGCTGAACGGGATCCTCAACGAGGAGCCGTCGACGTACAACCTCGAGATCATCGAGGACTCGACCGACCCGGCCAAGGCGCCCACCTGCGAGGACTCCCTGCCGCCCGACGCCATCCTCTCCTCCGGCCTGACGGTCGAGGAGCTCCAGGCGCTCTTCGACTAGAGCGACCTCCCCACCCCATCCATCCACCGTCGGCCCGTCGGCAGCACCGCCCCGGGCCGGCGGGTCCAGCACCCCAGGAGCACCCATGTCCCGACTCACAGGCAAGGTCGCCATCGTCACCGGCGCAGGGCGCGGCATCGGCCGGTCCATCGCCGAGGTCTTCGCCCGCGAGGGCGCGACCGTCGTCGCCACCAGCCGCGGCAGCGACGCCGACCAGCTCGGCGGACGCCGTGGCATCGAGTACCACCAGCTCGACGTCTCGAAGGACCAGGACTGGCAGCGCGTCGTCGGTGGCGTGCTCGAGCGCCACGGCCGGGTCGACGTACTGGCCAACAACGCCGGCATCATCGCCTACCAGCCCGTGCACGAGCTCACGGTCGAGGACTGGGAGCGGGTCGTCGCCATCAACCAGACCGGCACCTGGCTGGGCATGCGCGCCGTGCTCCCGACGATGATGGGCCAGGGCAGCGGCTCGATCATCAACGTCTCCTCGATCTGGGGATCCGCGGCCGTCGCAGGGGGCCACGCGTACCACGCCACCAAGGGCGCGGTCCGCAACATGTCGAAGAACGCCGCGATCACCTACGCCAAGGACGGCATCCGGGTGAACTCGCTGCACCCCGGCTTCATCAACACGCCGCTGACCGACGCCCAGGACCCGGACGTCAACGACTACGTCGTCGGGCAGACGCCGATGGGACGCGCCGGCAAGCCCGAGGAGATCGCGCAGGGCGCGGTCTTCCTGGCCAGCGACGACTCGAGCTTCATGACGGGCGCGGAGCTCGTCATCGACGGCGGGTACCTGGCCCAGTGAGCGCGCCGAGCACGGAGGGAGGCACCGCCATGACGGTGCGTGAGGAGCCCGCCCCGAGCCCGCGGACGACGCCGGCCCCGGTGTCCCATGCCCTCGAGCTGCGCGGCATCGGCAAGCGCTTCGGCGTCGTCACCGCCCTGGCCGACGTCGACCTCACCGTCGCGTGCGGCGAGGTGCATGCGCTGGTGGGTGAGAACGGTGCGGGCAAGTCGACCCTGATGGCCATCGCCTCGGGGGCGCTGGCCGCCGACCAGGGCCGGATCGTGATCCTCGGTGAGGAGCTCGCCGACGCCTCTCCCGACCGGGCCCGCGAGCTCGGCCTGGCCATCGTCCGCCAGCATCCCGCGCTCCTGCCGGACCTGACCGTCGCCGAGAACATGGTCCTGGGAGTCGGCTTCGCCGCGTCCGGCGTCCGCGGCGCGGTGTCCTGGAGCCGGGAGCAGCTGGCGCCGTGGGGCATGGAGATCGACCCGCGGGCGCGGGTCCGGGACCTGCCGATCGAGCAGTGGTTCGTCATCGAGATCGCGAAGGCACTGGCCCTGCGGCCGAAGGTGCTGGTGCTCGACGAGCCGACCGAGCACCTCAGCCTGGACGAGGTGCGGCTGCTCTTCCGCCGGCTGCGCGAGATCGTCGCGGACGGGACCGCGGTCGTCTACATCTCCCACCGGATACCGGAGGTCAAGGAGATCGCGGACCGGATCACGGTGCTGCGCGACGGGCGTACCCGCGGCGTGTACGACGCGGCGACGGTCTCGGAGGACCAGGTCGTCGAGCTGGTCGTGGGCCGGGCCCTGGAGACGGTCTTCCCGCCGAAGGGGTCCGTCGTCGGCACGGTCGGCTCGCGCGAACAGCTCGTCGTGGAGGGGCTGTCGGGCGAGCGGTTCCACGACGTGTCCTTCTCCGTCCGGGCGGGGGAGGTCGTCGGGCTGGCGGGCGTGCAGGGCAACGGGCAGGCAGAGCTGCTGCGCGCCATCGCGGGGCTCGAGCCGAGCCGCGGAACCGTGTTCGTCGACGGGCGGCCCGTCTCCCGCGGCAGCACGGCCGTGGCCCGTCGGGCAGGGGTCGTGCACGTGCCCGCCGACCGGCACGAGGAAGGCCTCTTCCTGCCCCTGTCGGTCGCGGACAACGTGGTCGCCGCGACGCTCGGGCGGGTCAGCACAGCAGGCCTGGTGCGCGACCGCGCCGTCGACGCCCGGGCCGAGGAGCAGCGGGCGGCGCTCGGGATCAAGACCCCCTCGGTGGGCACCCCGGTCGCCTCGCTGTCCGGCGGCAACCAGCAGAAGGTCGTGATGGCGCGCACCGTCCTGGCGGACCCCGACGTGCTGCTCGCCGAGGAGCCGACGCAGGGGGTCGACGCCGGTGCCCGCGTCGACATCTACGGCATCCTCCGCTCGATCGCGGACACGGGCGCTGCCGTGGTGGTGCTCTCCTCCGACGGTGTCGAGCTCGAGGGGCTCTGCGACCGCGTGCTCATCGTGTCCCGGGGCCACGTGGTCAAGGAGCTCACCGGCGCGGAGGTCACCGAGGAGGCGATCGCGCACGCCGCGCTGACGGCCACGACGGTGCGCGCACGCGCGGAGAGCGCGCCCGACCGCCGATCGGGCTGGAGACGGCTGGCCGGGGGCGACCACGCTCCGGCGGCGGTCCTCGTCGGCGTGATGGCCCTCCTCGGCCTCGTCGTCGGCGCCCAGAACGCGTCGTACTTCTCGTCGTTCAACGTCTACAACCTGCTCTTCATGGCGGCCCCGCTCGTTCTCGTCGGAGCCGCACAGCATCTCGTGGTGCTGACGGGAGGCATCGACCTGTCGGTCGGTCCGCAGATGGGACTGCTCGTGGTCGTCGGCTCGTTCTGGGTCGTCGACGGCGGCAACCCGGCGGTCGGCCTGCTGCTCATGGCGTTGACCGGGCTCGGGATCGGGCTGGTGAACGGCGTCCTCGTGGCCGTCCTCGGCATCGACGCGGTTGTCGCGACGCTGGCCGTCTTCATGGCGCTCCAGGGCCTGTACCTGACCTTGCGGGAGGTGCCCGGCGGCATCGTCGCGGAGGGCCTCTCCACCCAGGTGATGGCGCGGATCGGGCCGTTGCCGGTGGCGATCCTCGGGGCGGCCGTCGCCGCGCTCGCCCTCGAGGTGGCACTACGGCGCACCCGGTGGGGGCTGGCTCTGCGCGCGACCGGATCGCGCCGAGAGGCAGCCGAGAACATCGGCGTCCGGACCGTGCGTGTGCAGCTCGGGGCGTACGTCCTCGCCGGTGCGCTGACCTTCGCCGCCTCGGTGCTGCTGATGGCGCAGATCGGGATCGGCGACGGGCGGCCCGGAGTGGGCTACACGCTCTCGTCGATCACCGTCGTCGTGCTGGCCGGCGCCAGCGTGTTCGGTGGTCGCGGCTCGTTCGTCGGGGTGCTCGCCGCGGGGCTGCTGGTGCAGCAGCTCCTGTCGGCCTCGCCCTTCCTGCAGCTCCCCCAGGCCTGGAGCTACCTGCTTCCCGGTCTGGTCATCCTCGCCGCGGCCGTGCTCTTCGGCCGCCTCCAGCACGCCCGAAAGGCCTGAGCATGGACACCACGACCTCGACGGTGCGGGAGCTGGGTCGCCGGCTCCTCACCGCCGGCCCGGCCACCATCGTCATCGCCACGGCGCTGCTGTTCGGGCTCTCGCCGCTCGTCGCCCCGGGCAGTCTCGGCTCGGCGCCGCTGCTCAGCATGCTGCCCTTCGCGGCGGTGCTGGCCATCGCCGCGGCCGGGCAGACGCTGGTCGTGCAGCAGCGCGGCCTCGACCTGTCCGTGCCGGGCATGCTGGCGCTCGGCGCGGTGCTGTGCACCGCCCTCCCCCAGCAGCACGGGTGGCCGCTGGCCCTTGCGGTGGTCGCAGGCGTGCTCGGCCCGGCCGCGGCGGGACTCGTCACCGGGGTCCTGGTCACCAGGTTCGGTGTGATCCCGCTGATCGCGACCCTCGGCCTCAACGCGGTGCTCCTGGGCGTGGTCTTCGCCGTCGCGGACGGTACGCCGGCCGGGGCCGCGCCCGCCCTCAACCAGTTCGCGCTCGAGCGCACGCTCGGCGTACCGAACACGGTGCTCGTCGCCGTGGTGATCGTCGGAGTCGTCGGCCTGGTCGTCGGACGCTCGACCAGCGGACGGCGACTCACGGCCGTCGGGGTGAGCCCCCGTGCCGCCGAGGTCATCGGCATCCGGGTCGGGCGCTACCAGCTGCTCGCCTACGTGAGCGCCGGAGCCTGCTACGGCGTCGCCGGGGTCCTGCTGGCCGGCTACACGAAGACCCCGCCCCTGTTCCTGGGCGACTCCTACCTGCTGCCGACCGTCGCCGCGGTCGTCCTCGGCGGGACGGCGCTGACCGGTGGCGTGGCCAGCGTGGTCGCCTCCGGCGTCGCCGCCCTGTTCCTCACCCAGCTCGGTCAGCTGCTGCGCGCGCTCGGCTGGTCGGACTCGCGCCAGCTGATCGCGCAGGCCGCCGTGCTGCTGGTCGTCGTACTGGCCCGGGTGGTCGTGCCGCTGGCCGTGGAGGTCTGGCGCCGCCGCGCGGTCGACCGCGCGGTCGCGGTGCCGGCCTGACGCCTCGCCGGTCAGCCGATCAGGCGGTAGGTCTTCATCTTGCGGTAGACCGTCGCCCGGGACACGCCGAGGATCTCGGCGGCACGGGCGCGGTTGCCGCCGGCCTCCTGCAGCGCCTGCCGGATCGCGCGGACCTCGAC
Source organism: Nocardioides carbamazepini (assembly GCF_024614185.1). Taxonomy (GTDB): domain Bacteria; phylum Actinomycetota; class Actinomycetes; order Propionibacteriales; family Nocardioidaceae; genus Nocardioides; species Nocardioides carbamazepini. Next base: position 739,781 of record NZ_JAHTLF010000018.1, on the reverse strand, counting down.
CTGCTCGATCAGGCTGAGGCCCGGGGTGCTCTCCCGCAGGGCGCCCGGCAGGTCGGAGATGCCGACCGGCCCGGTCTTGCCGGACCGCGCGAGCCGGGAGACCAGCAGCCGCAGCTCGGTGAGGTTGCCGCTCCACTGGTGGCCCCGGAGCAGGTTGAGCGCCTCCGGCCGGAGCACCATCCCCGCGCCGGGTGCCAGCACCCGTGCGAACGAGTTCCACAGCTCCGGCAGGTCGGCGGCACGCTCGCGCAGGGGCGGCACCCAGACGACGCGGCCGCCGCCGAGGCGCACGGCGAGGGTCTCCGCCTCGGTCTGGTCGCTGGCCGAGACCGTGACGACCACCGGCGGCGCCGCGCTCGCATGGGCCAGCAGCGAGCGCAGCCCGGCCAGGGCGGCCGGATCGAGCGTCTCGGCGCCGTGGACGACCAGCCGCCGCGAGCCGGTGAGGTGCTGTGCGACGCCGGCCAGCCAGGCCTGCACGCCGATGACGTGGCTCTCCGCCGCGTCGAGCACGACGTCCGGCGAGCCGTCCGCGGAGCCGGCCACGCTCCAGGCCCGCCCCGTCGCGATCGACATCTTGCCGGCCCCGGGTTCTCCCGCGATGACGAGCGGGCCGTCCTCCTCGCGAGCGCGGGCCACCTGCTGCAGCACGGACAGCCACTCGGGGGTCCGGCCGACCAGGCCGAGCCCGGGGAGGGGCGCCGGCGGCGTCCTGCCGGCGTTGCTGTTGCTGCCGGTGCTCGTGCTCGTCCGGGGAGCGGAGGTGAGGACCACCGCCACGTGGTTGTCCTCCGCGAGGGTGGTGAGCTCCAGCTGCAGGCTGTTCGTGGTCACCAGCGTGGGCGCGCCCTGGGGGGCACCCGCCTCGCGACAGGCCTCCTGGATCTCCTGGAGCTGGGCGGGGCTGAGCTTGCTGGCGAGGGCGTTCTGGATCACGAGGCCGTTGTGGCCGACGGCGACGACCGGCTCGGAGTAGCGACGCACGGCCTGGATGAAGCCCTCGAGCGCCTGGCGGGACGCCGGGGTCTCGACGTCCAGGATGTGCTGGCGCAGCCGGTCGACGATCGTCTGGAGCAGCGGCCGGAGCAGCGCGGTGCCGGGGCTGATCTCGGACGACAGGGTCACAGAGCCGAGCGTCGAACCGGTGATCGGGTGCAGGAGAGGAGCGCCGGTGCACACCGCGCGCTGGTAGAAGTCGGCGAAGTGCTCGGCACCACGGACCTGCACGAGGGCGCGGGTGGCGAGCGCCGTACCCACGCCGTTGGTGCCCACGGACTCCTCGGACAGAACCGACCCACGGAAGGTGCCCACCTTGTCGAAGTGCGCGCTCGCGGCCCGGTCGCCGACCCAGCGCTCGAGGATGCGGCCGTTGGCGTCGGACAGCAGCAGGCCCAGGCCGGTGCCGTCGAGAGTGTCCGCGAACCGCTGCAGCGGGCTGCGCATCATCTCGAGCAGGTGCGCGTCGAGCAGCTCCTCGCCGACGTGCGGGACGTCGCGCACGTTGGAGGGAACGCCCAGCGCGTCGCGGGAGCGCCGCCACGAGTCGACCAGGGCCGGCGCCGGAGCGGCGGTCGCCGGCGTCTCGTTGAGCACCGCGTCCTTCGCAGCCGCCAGTGCGTCGGGTGCGGACCGGTCCGGCACGACAGCCTCCTCCTCGCCATGTCCAGGCGTCCGGCCGCCCGGTCCTGAGCGGGCGGCAACGGCCCGAGATGGACAGCCGTGACGACCGTCACCATAATCGTCATACCGTCATACGATCAAGGGGCCTGCGGTTGCGGGCCGTCACAGGGGAGAAGGCGATGATCACGGTTCCGGCCGCGCCGGTACGTCAGGAGGTCGTCCGCGCCGTGCGCCAGGACATCCTCCAGCTCGAGCTCGCGCCGGGCCAGCGGCTGGCCGAGCCGATGATGTGCGAGCGCTACGGCGTCTCGCGGACCGTGGTCCGCGAGGCCCTGCGCCAGCTGGAGTCGGAGGGCCTGATCACGCTGCTGCCCAACCGCGGCGCCATCGTGACCGTCCTCAGCCGGTGCGACATCATCGCGATGTACGAGGTGCGCGCCTGCCTGGAGGGTCTGATGGGGGAGCGCTTCGCCGCCCGCGCGAGCGATGACCAGGCCGCCGGACTCGTCGCCCATCTCGAGCGGATGGAGCGCGAGTTCGTCCCGGGCGACCTCGCCACCCGCATCGCGCTCAAGGACGAGTTCTACGAGCGGATGCTCTCGGGAGCGGACAACGACGTCCTGCGCGAGAACGTCGAGCGGATCCACCTGAGGATCGGCATGTTCCGGCACTTCGCCTTCACCGACGACGAGCGAGTGTGTCTCTCGCTCGCGGAGCTGCGCCGGATCGTCGACGCCGCCGCCGTCCGCCGCGATCCGTCCGGCGCCCGGGAGGCCTGCTCGGCCCACATCACGCGCGCCGGCGAGCTGGCCGTGGCCGAGTACGAGAGGCGGAGGGCGCCCGCACGAGCCGTGGACCGCTGAGCCAGGGACGGCTCAGTCGTCGAGGGCGGCCAGCGCCTCCGGCCACGGTGTGCCGGCGGCGTCGAGCAGGCGGTCCGCCTGCCGGCGGATCGACGGGATGCGACTCGGGCGCGCGAGCACCATCCGCAGGGCGACGACCGCGACGTCGTCCGGCATGGACCGGTCCCTCTGGTCGCCGGACCAGCGCACGGCCTGGTTGATGGTCGCGTCGAGCATCTCGATGACCACCTCGACCCGGGTCGCGACGAACTCGCCGTCGGCGACACCCTTCTCGATGACGGCACGGGACCGCGCCATCGCGGCGTCGTACGCCATGCGCCACTGCCGGAACTCGGGCTCGTCGATGAGCGCGCTGAGGTAGAGCCCGCGCAGGTCGTAGGCGCTGGTCATCTCGACCAGGATCTCGCGCCGCACCGAGTGGTAGAACTCGACCGACGGAGGAGCCCCGTCGGGCAGCTCGCGCACTCCCTGGAGGCCGGGGGACCGCGCGTAGTCGTACTCGTACAGGGTGCGGGCGATGTCGTGCTTGGTCGCGAAGTGGTGGAACAGCGACGGCTGCCGCACGCCGACGGCGTCGGCGATCTCGCGTGTCGAGGTGCCGTGGAAGCCCTTGGTCGCGAACAGGCGCGCCGCCTCGCGCAGGATCTGCTCGGGCGTCACCTTGGACCGCGCCATGCCTGCCCTCCTCCGAGCTCGGGTGAGCGAAGTCTATCGATCGATAGGCAAGCCCTGTACAAGCCGCCGTAGGGAACCTACAGTGATGCCTCAGCCTATCGATCGATAGACAAAGTCCGGAGGAGAGCCGATGTCCCTGACCGAACCGCCGCCGCCGCCGCCGACGACGACGACCGGGGCGCTGCGCAGCGATGCGGTCGGTGCCCGCCATCTCGTCTTCTTCGTCGTCTCCGCGGCCGCGCCGCTGACGGTCATGGCGGGCTTCGCGCCGTTGGCCTTCCTGGTGGGCGGCCAGACGGCGCCGGTCGGCTACCTCGCGGCGGGCCTGGTGTACGCGCTCTTCGCGGTCGGCTTCTGTGCGATGTCGCGCCACGTCAGCAACGCCGGTGCGTTCTACGCCTACGTGACCCGCGGTCTGGGCGGCGCGGTCGGCGCCGGCTCGGCGCTGGTCGCGTACGTCGCCTACACCCTGGGTGAGATCGGGTTCTGCGCCGCGGCCGGGCTGTTCGCGTCCATCACCCTCGACGACCTCGCCGGCATCGACGTCTCCTGGGGTGCCTGTGCCGTCGTGCTCGGCCTCATCGTCTCGGTGGTGGCCTACTGCCGGGTCGACGTGGGCGCTCGCGTGCTGGCCGTGCTGCTTGCCGGTGAGCTCGGGCTGCTCCTCGCTCTCGCCGTCGCGGTGCTCGCAAAGGGGGCACCGGAGGGCCTGACGCTCGGTGGCTTCGACCCGTCGGGGTGGGATGCCAGCGTCCTCGGGTCGCTCTTCGTGATCACCTTCGTGGTCTACATCGGCTTCGAGCAGACCGCGGTCTATGCCGAGGAGGCGCGCGACCCACGCCGGACGGTGCCGCGAGCGACCTATGTCGCGGTCGCCCTGCTCGCCCTCACCTACACGGTCGTCTCGTGGGTCCTGCTCATGGCGATCGGCCCCAGCGCGCTGGCGACAGCGCTGGCGGGCGATCCCTCGCAGCTCGTCTTCGCGCTCAACCAGGCGTACCTGGGCGGCTTCATGACCGACGTGATGCAGGTCCTCATCGTCACCAGCTTCGTGGCCGGCGTGCTGGCGCTCCACAACGCCGGAGCGCGCTACCTCTTCGCGCTCGGCCGGGACCGGCTGCTCCCCGCCTCCCTCGGGACCACCGGTGCCAACAGCAGCCCCTCGCGGGCGGTCGTGGTCCAGTCGGTTCTCGTCGTCGTCGCACTCGTGGGCTTCGGCCTCTCCGACCTCGACCCCTATACGCAGGTCGTGATCTGGACCAACACCCCCACGCTCGTGGGCGTGCTGTTCCTGCAGATCCTCACCTCGCTCGCCGTGATCCGCTTCTTCGCCCGCAACCGCACCGAGGAGGGCGTGTGGCAGCGGTTGGTCGCCCCCGCCCTGGCGACGCTCGCCCTCGGCGTCGTGCTCTACCTCGTCTGCTCGAAGATGGGCCTCCTCACCGGCCTCGGCGGCTGGGAGAACCTCCTCATCAACCTGCCGCTGGTAGCGGCGTTCGTCGCGGGCACGGTCCGCGGAGCGGTGGCCGCCCGATGAGCGCCGCGCGCTACGCATGGTCGATTCCCGGCTTCCCGGTCGAGCGTCCCGGCGCCGACCCGACGACGCCGGAGATCTGGTGCTACGCCGACCGCTACAGCTATCAGCCCGGCGAGGAGGTCGCGCTCAGCGTCCACACCACCGCGCCGTCGTACGACGTCCGCGTGGTGCGCGACGGAGCCGAACCGGTCGAGGTGTGGTCGGCCGGCGGCCTGCCCGGCGTCGCGCATCCGACGCCCGATGACGCCTACGCCGTGGGCTGCGGCTGGCCGGTCGCCGTACGGATCCCGGTCGACCCGGACTGGCCGAGTGGCTTCTACCTCGTCGTCGTCGGCACCGAGGTGGACGGGCGCCGCCACGAGCGGGAGGGCTTCTTCGTCGTCCGCGCGCCCGAGCCGCGCGCTGCGATGGCCCTGGTGCTCACCACCGGCACGCTGACGGCCTACAACGACTGGGGCGGGGCCAACCACTACCGCGGTCTCGGCGACGACCCGTACGCCGACGTCCCCGCGCCGGTGCTGTCCACTCAGCGCCCGATCGCGCGGGGCATGCTCCGGCTGCCCGGCGGCGCTCCCCGCAACGCCAACCCGACCACGCCCGGACCCGGCTACCGACCGCGGCACCCGACGTACGAGTGGGCGATCACGCACGGCTACAGCAGGCACCACAGCGACGCGTTCTGGGCGACGTACGAGCGGCCGTTCGTGGTGTGGGCCGAGCGCAACGGCTACGAGCTCGACTACCTCACGCAGCACGACCTGCACGCCGACCCCGGTGCGCTCGACGGCTACCGCTGCGCGGTCCTCGTCGGCCACGACGAGTACTGGTCGTGGGAGATGCGCGACGTGGTCGACCGCTTCGTCGACGGCGGTGGCACGGTCGCGCGCTTCGCCGGCAACTACGTCTGGCAGATCCGCCTGGACGACGACGGCCGGCTCCAGGCCTGCTACAAGGACCCGCACCTCGACCCGATGATGGCCACCGACCCGACCCGGGTCACCACCGCCTGGGACGCGCCGTTCATCGGCCGTCCCGGCGCGGAGACGATGGGACTCACCGGTCTCGGCGGCGCCTACGCCCGCTACGGCGCGACCACGCCGCGCAGCAGCGGCGGGTACACGGTCTACCGGCCCGAACACTGGGCGCTCGCCGGCACCGACCTCTACTACGGCGACGTCTTCGGCGGTGCGCCGATCTGCGTCGCGGCGTTCGAGGTCGACGGCGTCGACTACACCTTCCGGCACGGCGTCCCCTACGCCACCGGGTCCGACGGCGCGCCCGAGGACCTGAGCATCGTCGCGATGGTGCCCGCCGTCCTCGGAGAGACCGACCGCTGGGACGGCGAGGTCCCGATCGGCGCACCTCTCGCCGAGCTGCAGGAGCTCGTCGGCGCGGTCTGGGGGGACGAGGTCCCCGAGCGCTTCGCGAGCGGGTACGGCGCCGGCATGGTCGCCACCTTCCGCCGCGGCGCGGGTGAGTTCTTCAACGCCGGCAGCACCGAGTGGGTCAGCGGGCTGATCCAGGCCGACCCCTTCACCGAGCAGATCACCCACAACGTGCTGCGCCGCTTCGGCGCGGGCCAGGAGGACCCCGCATGAGCGCCAAGACCCTCGCCGACGTCCGGACCATCGCGGTGGGATCCGGCACCCCGGTCGTCCCGGAGTGGGCGCCCGGCACCGCCTCCGCCGGGTGGCGCGAGACCGAATGGCGCTCGTTCGGCGCCGCCGACGACGCGCCGTACGGCGGTGCCTGGACCGGCGAGCCGGGCTCGCTGCTGCTCGAGGACTATCCCTACGACGAGGTCTGCGTGATGCTGACCGGCGTCGTCGCCCTGGTCGACGCCACCGGCGCCCGCCGGGAGTTCCGTGCCGGCGAGGCGTTCTTCGTCCCGAAAGGCTTCTCGGGCACCTGGGAGACGGTCGAGCCGTCGACGAAGGTGTTCGTCGCGCTTCCGTAGCACCCGCGATACTCGACCCATGAATCCGGTCGACATCGCCGAGCCGCTGCAATCCCGCTGGAGTCCCAGCGTCTTCGACGCCGAGCACGTGCTGACCGACGCCGAGGTCAGCCGGCTGCTCGAGGCGGCGCAGTGGGCGCCGAGCTCGGGCAACCGGCAGCCCTGGCGCTATGTCGTCGCTCCGCGCGGGAGCGCGCAGCACCGGGTGCTCGTGCCGCACTTGAGCAGGGGCAACTCCGGCTGGGTGCCCCGGGCCTCGGTGGTCTTCCTCTCGGTGGTCCAGCTGGGCCAGGACGGGGTCGAGCTCAGCGATGTGCTCATCCCGACCCACGATGTCGGCCAGGCCTCCGCCCATCTGACGCTGCAGGCCCAGGCGATGGGTCTCGCCGCCCACCAGTTCGGTGGCTTCGACCATGACGCCGTCGCCACCGGCCTCGGGATCCCCGGCACCGCGCGGGTCCTCGCCGGCATCGCCGTCGGCCGGCGCGGCGATCCGGCGGAGGTGCCCGAGCGCGACGCCGAGCGCGACCACCGCGAGCGCCACCGGCGACCGCTCGCCGAGACGGCGTACGCCGCTTGGGGTGTCGCCTGGCCGGGTCTCGAGGCCTCCGGACCGACGGTCGCGGAGCGACGGTGATGACCTCGGAGGTCATGGCCCTCTGACCGCTGTCGGGGCGAGGGTTCTGACATCGAACCCCACCGAGGAGGAAGCATGACCACCACCGCCCACCGCCCCGCCGCACCCACTGCCGCCCGCCCCGCGGCCCTCGCGTCCCGTCGCCTCTGGTTCGGGGCCGACGCGGTGGTCACCGGCGGCAACGCCGTCGCCTATCTCGCCGTCGCCGGACCGCTGGCCGACCTGCTCGGCGGCGGCGCCGGCACCTGGCGGGGCATCGGCGCCTTCCTGCTGGCCTACGCCGCCGGCGTCGCGCTGTACGCCCGGTCCCCGCGCTCGACCCGCACCGGTTGGGCGATCGTCGCGACCAACGCCGTCTGGGTGATCGCCTCGGTGGACGTGGCCGTCACCGGAGCGTTCGACCTCGACCCGATCGGCCGGTGCTGGGTCGTCGCCCAGGCCCTGGTCGTGGCCGCCTTCGTCCTCCTGCAGGCCCGGGTGCTGCGTGCCAGACTGCTGGCATGACGTCCCTCCACGATTTCAAGGCCACCGCGATCGACGGCCAGGAGGTCGACCTGTCGTCGTACGACGGCACGGTCGTCCTCGTCGTCAACACGGCCTCGAAGTGCGGCCTGACGCCGCAGTACCAGGGCCTGCAGGAGCTCTACGACACCTACGGCGAGCGCGGCTTCACCGTCCTCGGCTTCCCGTGCGACCAGTTCGCCCACCAGGAGCCCGGCACGGACGACGAGATCGCCACCTTCTGCGAGCGCAACTACGGCGTCTCGTTCCCGATGTTCGCGAAGGTGGACGTCAACGGCAAGGAGGCGCACCCGCTCTACCAGTGGCTGAAGAAGGAGCAGGGCGGGCTGATCGGCGGCGCCATCAAGTGGAACTTCACGAAGTTCCTCCTCGGCCGCGACGGCAGCGTGCTCGACCGCTACGCCCCCACCACGGAGCCCGCGAAGATCTCCGACGACATCGAGAAGGCGCTCGGCTGATTCCCTGGAAGCCGCAACCGCCGACTGCCGCCGCTCCCGAAAAGCCACCGACCCGGCGCGTCCAAACGCGCCGGGTCGGTGGCTCTGAGGTGTTCAGATGCGACGGGTCGGTCAGACGCCGGCCAGCTGCTTGTCCTCATCGAGGTCGCGGCCGACGTGGACCGGGGCGGAGTCGCGCTCGAGGGACTCACCCTCGATGTCGACGTTCGGCAGGATCCGGTCGAGCCAGGCGGGCAGCCACCAGGCCTTGTCGCCGAGCAGGTAGAGCACCGACGGGATCAGCACCATCCGGACGATGAAGGCGTCGAAGACGATCGATACCGCCAGCGCGAAGCCCATCGACTTGATGATGGCGTCGTCCTCGAGGATGAAGCCGGAGAACACCGCGATCATGATGGACGCCGCCGCTACCACGACCCGGGCGCTGTTGCGGAAGCCGTCGACGACGGCCTCGTGCATGGGGAGGCCGTGGACGTGTGCCTCCCGCATCCGGGTCACCAGGAACACCTGGTAGTCCATCGCCAGACCGAACACCACGCCGATCAGGAAGATCGGCATGAAGCTCACGATCGGCTGGCCCTCGAAGATCCCGAACGCGCCCTCCTGGAAGATCGCGACCGTCGCGCCCAGCGTCGCGAGCACCGAGAGCAGGAAGCCCACGGTGGCGGTCAGCGGCACCAGGATCGAGCGGAACACCAGCACCAGCAGGATGAACGCCAGGCCGATGACCACGGCGAGGTAGATCGGCAGGGCGCCGTTGAGCCGGTCCGAGACGTCGGTCGTGATCGCGGTCAGACCGGTGACGCCGACGACGGTGTCGGTCCCGTCCTCGATCGCGCCCTGGCCGTCGCGCAGCGCCTCGAGCAGGTCGAGGGTCTCGGGCTCGTCCGGGCCGGAGGACGGCACGATCTGGATCATGGCGCCGGTGCCGGTCCCCGCCGGGGCGCCGTCCTCGCCCAGCGGGGCGTTGGTGGCGACCAGGTCGGCACTTGCGACATCGTCCTGCCCCGCGGCCCACGCGACGACCTCGTCGAAGGCGGCCTGCCGGCCGTCGTCGTTCGCGATGTCGCGACCGTCGACCACCACCAGCAGCGGGCCCTCCCGGCCGGGGCCGAAGGCCTCGGTCATCAGGTCCGACGCCTGGCGCTGCGTGGTGTCGGTCGGCGCGGTGCTGTCGGTCGGGAACGCGAGGTACATCTGCGTGATCGGCGCGGCCAGCGCACCGAGCAGGACGACGACGCCCAGTACCCAGGCGACCGGCGCCTTGGCGAGCATCTGCGCCCAGCGCACGCCGTTGTTGTGGATCCGGCCGTGCTCGTCGCGCTTCGGGTTGTACTTGCGCACCCGCCCGGCGAAGGACTTCGACTTGGTCAGGCCGAGCAGCGCGGGCAGCAGGGTCAGGGCGACCAGCACCGCGATCAACACGGTCGCGGCGGCGGCGAGTCCCATCGCGGTCAGGAACGGGATCTGGACGACGGCCAGGGCGGAGAGGGCGATGAGCACCGTCAGGCCGGCGAAGACGACCGCGGAGCCCGCCGTACCGACAGCGATGCCGGCAGCATGGGCGCGGTCGTCGGTGTGGTGCAGCTCGGTTCGGTAGCGGGCGAGGATGAACAAGGTGTAGTCGATGCCGACCGCGAGGCCGATCATGGTTGCGAGCATCGGAGTGCTGGAGCCGATGTCCATCACGGCGGTCATCGCGGTGATGCCGACCATGCCGAGACCGACGCCGAAGACCGCGTTGAGCAACGGCATGCCGGCCGCCATCAGCGAGCCGAAGGTGAGCACGAGGACGATCAGCGCGATGCCGAGGCCGAGCAGCTCGGCGGTGCCGCCGGGCGGTGCCATGACCGCCATGCCGGGACCGTTGGCCTCGGCGACCAGACCGGTCTCCTCTGCCGTGTCGGTCAGCAGCTCCTCGAGCTGGTCGACCGAGGTGACCTTCAGGTCGGCGGGGGAGTCGACGTCCCACTCGAACGTCATGGTGCCGATCCGGCCGTCGTCGGAGAGCGTCGAGAACGCGGCGGGAGTGCCTTCGGGGGCCGCGGCCGGGGCGACCAGGCCGGGGTTCTCGGCGCCGGCCTGCGGCAGCGTCGGCACCTGGTCGATCAGCTGCTGGATCGCGGTCTGATAGCGCGGCTCGGACAGGATGTGCCCCTCCGGCGCGGCGACCACGATGTTGACCGAGGCGTCGTCGAAGGCGTCTCCGGACTCCGGGAACAGCTCCTGCTGGATGTCCGCCGCCTTCTCGGACGGGATGCCCGGGATGGAGAAGGCGTCGGTCATCGGCTTGGAGAAGGCGGCGGCGAGGCTGCCGACGATGACGGCGAGCAGCAGCCATCCGGCGATGAAGAACGGCCACCGCCGGTAGGCGGTCGAGCCGATGCGATAGAGCAGGCGGGCCATGTCAGGTCTCCTGGTGAGCTGGACTGCGACCGGGGTCTCCGGCGCAGGTCGGGGTGAGGGAAGGGTGCTGCTGGTGGGGCGAGGAGGTGGGGCGATGGGTCAGGCGAGGGCGCTGCGGGCGTCGGCGACCGTCGCGTCGAAGTGCTCGGAGAAGGTGCGGTCCGGATCCTCGGCGGTCCGGTCGAGGGCGTTGTCGAAGAAGGTGAGCAGCAGCTTCAGCAGCAGCCGGGACTGCAGCGACGGGAAGTCGTCCCCCTCGCGCTGGCGCACGCATTCGGCGAAACCGGTCGCGGCCTCCTCGAGGCGGGTGTGGACCAGGGCCAGCAGCCGGGGGTCGGTGACCACGGCGTCGCGGAGCAACGAGATCAGGTGCTCGTCGGTCCGGTCGCGGACCGCCTCGTGGGCGAGCTCGATCAGGTCGTCGAAGAGCCGGCCGGTCGGGCCGCCCGCGACGAAGGCGTCGACCTTCGCCTGGTCCACCTCGATGCCGGGTCCGAGGACGACATCGGCCTTGCCGTCGAAGTAGTTGAACACGGTCCGGCGCGACACGTCGGCCGCGACGGCGAGGTCGTCGATCGTCCAGCCGTCGAAGCCCTTCTCGAGAGTCAGCTGCAGCCCGCACTCCTGGAGCCGGAGCGCGGTCTGGACGCGCTTCGCCTCACGGCGGTTGGGACTGCACAAGTCGGGCATGGAGTGCATCTTTGCACTACATGCGCGCCTGGTGCAACTTTGTGACCACCGTCACGCGGCCCGGTGACGGAGTGCGGACGCCGCCCGGCAGCCGACGATCGCCGGTGCCTCGTGGACCAGCTCGTCGTCGTCGAGCGCCGTGACCATGAACAGCGCGAAGTCGGTACGACGGGTCAGGTTGCTCTCCAGCAGCGGATCGCCGACGTGCCGGGCCCACACCGGCAGGCCCTCGGACGGGCCCTCCTCCAGGTCGCTCCCGCGGACCAGGGTCCAGCGGGTCGCGCTGGCGAAGATCCGCCGGGCCGCCTCGAGCTGGTCGTCGATGTCGGCGAACCGGATCAGTCGCGCGGCGAGGGTGAGCGTGCGCACCATCGCCCGGAACCGCCGGGTGTAGTGGTCTCCGCTGTCACGAGGGACGTGCCAGCCGCAGGAGAACACCAGGCGGGCGCCCGGCTCGGCGTGGTCGAGCACCGCCTGCGCGGTGCCGCTGGCGTAGCCGTGCATGCCGAACGGCACCAGGATCGCGAGGACGCCGTCGCAGCCGGCGACGGCCCGGGCGATCACATCTCGGTCGTCGGTCGGTCCCGCGACGATCGTGATCCGGTCGGCCAGGTCGGCGAGCTTGCCGACGCTCTTCTCGCGGCAGACCGCGACGACGTCGTACCCCTGGTCGAGGCAGTGGTGGATCAGGTGGCGTCCGAGCTTGCCGGAGCCGCCGACGATGCACACGCGGCGCGGCCGGGTGCTGTCCGGAGAATCAACCTTACGCATGTAAGGAGAGTAGTGCTCGTCCTTACGGTTGTAAAGTGCCGCCATGGCCGGCGCGCGCATCCCCCTCACGCCCGAGCGCATCGTCGGGGCGGCGGTCGCGGTCGCGGACCGCAGCGGCATCGGCGCGGTGAGCATGCGCAACGTGGGCAAGGAGCTCGGCGTCGAGGCGATGTCGCTCTACCACCACATCGCCAACAAGGAGGCCCTGCTCGACGCGCTCGTCGACTGGGTCTTCGACGGCATCGACCTGCCCGAGACCGACGAGGCCTGGCGCCCGGCCCTGCGCCGTCGCTCGCTCTCGGCGCGGACCCGCCTGGCGGCCCATCCGTGGGGCGTCGGCCTGATCGAGTCCCGGCGGACGCCGGGAGCGGCCCTGCTCCGGCACCTCGACACCGTCCTCGGCGCGCTGCGCCGCGGCGGCTTCTCGGTCGCCGACGCCGCGCACGCCTTCTCGGTCGTCGACGCCTACGTCTACGGCTTCGTGATCACCGAGGTGAACCTGCCGTTCGAGACGCCGGGCGAGGTCGAGGACGTGGCCTCCGGCATCGCGGAGGCGATGCCCGACGGCGCGTACCCCCACCTCGCCGAGCTGATCACCGAGCACGCCCTGCGGCCCGACTACGACTACCGAGCGGAGTTCACCTTCGGGCTCGACCTGATCCTCGACGGCCTGGCCCGCTTGGTCGAGGGCGGCGGCTCGGCGGTTTGACGGGGGGCTCGCCGGATACGATCCGGAGTCCGTCCCCGCGTCCCCGGAGCCCACGTGACCGTCTTCCTCGTCCTCGGCATCGCCGGGCTCGTCCTGCTCGCGGTGTCCCTGCTCGCCGGGGACCTCCTCGACGGCGCGTTCGACGCGCTCGAGGCCGACTGGATCTCCTCGGCCGTGATCGGCGGCTTCGTGTCCGCCTTCGGGTTCGGCGGCGCGGCCTCCGACGGTGCCGGCCTGCCCCTCCCCGCCTCGCTCGCCATCGGCGCCGGCTGTGGCCTGGTGGTCGGCTGGTTCGCGTGGTGGCTGACCCGGGTGCTCAAGGACAGCCCCAGCGACGGCACGGTGTCGATCAGCGACAGCGTCGGCCTGGTCGCCAAGGTCGTGACCGACATCCCCGGCGAGGGGTACGGCGTCGTGCGGGTCGTCGTCGGCGGCCACCCGATGCGCCTCAACGCCTCCGCCCACCAGCCCATCGAGGCCGGCACCGAGGTCAACGTGACCGGCGTGCTCTCCCCGACCGCGGTGAGCGTCACCGAGATCTGGCAGCCGTGAGCCACGGCGCCCCCACCTCCCTCCCTCCCCACGCCCCTGAAGAACGGAAGTCATCGCTGTGAACACCGACGTCCTGGTGCCGATCGCCGGCATCGTGGTCCTGCTGGTCCTCCTCGTGCTGCTGGTCACCAGCCGCTACAAGGTGGCCGGCCCCAACCAGGCGTTCATCGTCACCGGGCGCAAGGGCAAGGCGGTGATCAACCCCGAGACCGGGGAGCTCACCACCGATCTGTCCGGCCAGAAGGTCGTGCTCGGCGGCGGCGTCTTCGTCATCCCGTTCGTCCAGAAGCTCGCCACGATGGACCTCTCCAGCCGCCGGATCTCGGTGCAGATCCGCGGTGCTGTCTCCGGTCAGGGCATCAAGCTCAACCTCGACGGCGTCGCGATCGTCAAGGTCGGCGGCAACGCCGACCAGATCCGGCTCGGCGCGCAGCGCTTCCTCAGCCAGCAGGGCGACATCGAGACCTTCACCCAGGAGGTGCTCGCCGGCGCGCTGCGCTCGATCGTCGGCGGCCTGACCGTCGAGCAGATCATCCGCGACCGGGCCGCGTTCGCGCAGCGGGTCGCCGACGAGTCGGAGTCCTCGCTGACCGGCCAGGGCCTGATCCTGGACGCCTTCCAGATCCAAGACGTCACCGACGACGGCACCTACCTCGCCGACCTCGGCCGGCCCGAGGCCGCCCGCATCCAGCAGGCCGCCGCGATCGCCGAGGCCAACGCCCGCCAGGCGGCCGAGCAGGCGCAGATCGCCGCGGAGCAGGAGATCGCCATCGCCCACCGCACGCTCGCGCTCAAGCAGGCCGAGATCAAGGCCGAGACCGACGCGGCCTCGGCCCAGGCCGCCGCGTCGGGCCCGCTGGCCCAGGCCGAGCGCGACCAGGCGATCTTCGCCGAGCAGGAGAAGGTCGCCGTCCAGCAGGCGGCGCTGACCGAGCGCCAGCTCGAGACCCAGGTCCGTAAGCCGGCCGACGCCGAGCGCTACCGCGTCGAGCAGGAGGCCGAGGCCCGGCGTACCTCGGAGATCGCGGCGGCCGACGCCCGCAAGGCCGCCACCATCGCGGCCGCGCAGGCCAAGGCGGAGGAGACCAAGCTCAGCGGTGAGGCCGAGAAGGCGCGGCGTGCCGCGCTCGCCGAGGCCGATGCGATCGAGGGTCTCAAGCGCGGTGAGGCCGAGAAGGGCCGCCGTCTGGCCGAGGCCGACGCCACCCGGGCCGAGGGTGAGGCGCAGGCCGCGGCGACCCTCGCGATCGGTCAGGCCGAGGCGGAGGCGATGGACAAGCGGGCCGAGGCGTTCGCCCACTACAACGACGCCGCGGTGCTCCAGATGCTGATCGAGGTGCTCCCGCAGATCGCGAAGGAGGTCGCCTCGCCGATCGCCGCGATCGACCAGCTCACGGTGCTCTCCACCGACGGTGCCGGCGCGCTGCCCAGGCAGGTCACCGAGAACGTCACGCAGACCCTGCAGATGCTGAAGACCTCGACCGGCCTCGACCTCGAGGCCCTGATCAAGAAGTCGGTCGGCGGGGCCGTCGGGGCCGTCGGGGCCACCGAGGTGCCGCCCGCCGTGGACGGTCCCGACACTCCCTGACCCGGCGCAGTCTGAATCTGAGATCACGCCGACCCGGCTCAGATTGAATCAGGGAGGACGCCGACCCGGCTCAGATTGAATCAGGGAGGACGCCGACCCGGCTCAGATTGAATCAGGAACTGCCCCGACCCGGCGCAGATTGAGCTCGCGAGAGTTCAATCTGCGCCGGGTCGATGTGCGTCTGCGTTCAATCTGCGCCGGGTCGGCGGGGATCTGGGCTCAGTTCGCGCCGGGGCGGTGGGGCGCGGCCAGCCCGTGCTCGTAGGCGTACACGATCGCGGCCGGCCGGTCGCGCAGGCCGAGCTTGGTGAAGATCCGGCCGACGTGGCTCTTGACCGTGAGCTCGGAGATGACCAGCTCGGCGGCGATCTCGCCGTTGCTGCGGCCCAGGGCGATCGCGCGGAGCACCTCGCGCTCGCGGGCGGTGAGCGGGTCGACGGCGCCGGGGACCGCCGCCACCGGGGCAGGGGCGAAGGTCCGGAACCGGTCGAGGACGCGGCCGGTGACCGCGGGATCGAGCCAGCTGCCGCCCTCGGCGACGGTGCGGACCGCGCGGATCAGGTCGTCAGCCGAGGAGTCCTTGAGCAGGAAGCCCGACGCGCCGGCCCGCAGGGCGCCGGACAGCATCTCGTCGTCGTCGAAGGTGGTGAGCACCAGCACCGGCGGCCCGTCCGCCTCCACCACCGCCCGGGTCGCGGTGATGCCGTCGACGGTCCGCATCCGCAGGTCCATCACGACCACGTCGACGCCGTCCTCGCCCAGGGCGTCGAGGGTGGCAGGCACCTCGCCGCCGTCGGTGCACTCGGCGACGATCTCGAAGCCGTCGCGCCTGCGCAGGATCCGGCGCAGGCCGGAGCGGACCAGGTCCTGGTCGTCGACGAGCACGACCTTCAACGCGGGCTCGCTCTGACCCGGGTCCTTGCGAAGCTGTTCGGAGGAGCGCAGCGGAGGAGTAGCACCTCGTGGGGTGGTCATGCTGTCTCCGCCTTCCACAGCGTGTGCCCGCAGGGCAGCTCGAAGCCGGACCGCGCCGGTCCGCCCAGTCGTACGTCGACCACCCAGTCGCCGCCCGTCGGGCCGGCGTCGAGCCGCGCACCGAGCTGGGCCGCCCGGGCCTGCATCCCGGCGAGGCCGGAGCCGAGCTCGTCGGGGCGGGGCCGCCCGGCGGGCAGGGGATTGGTGACCCGGAGCCGGGCGCGGGCCCCGGTCACGGAGAACCGCACCCGGACCTGCGCGTCGGCGCCGGCGTGCTTGACCACGTTGGTCAGGGACTCCTGCGCGATCCGGTAGAGGCCGAGCCCGGCGGCGGCCGGCAGGGCGGCGGGATCCCCCTGCTCGTCGTACTCGACGGCCAGCCCGGCTCCGGCCATCTGCCGCACCAGCGCGGCGATGTCGCTGCCGGTGGGCAGGGCGTGGCGCTCGGCGGTGCCGTCGGCCATCGCGCTCACCGCGCGGCGGATGTCGCCCATGGCGCGGCGGCCGACCTGCTCGGCGTCGGCGAGCGCGGCGTCGACCTCGGCGACCGCCTCCGCGGTCTCCTCCGGGCCGGACGCCTCACGTACGTCGCGCAGCGCGCGTCGGGCACCGGTGACCTGGAGCAGGGAGATGCTCAGTGAGTGCGCGACGAGGTCGTGGATCTCGCGGGCGATCCGCTCCCGCTCCGCCGTCGTCGCCCGGTCCCAGGCCTGCTCCCGGGCGCGTCGCTCCGCGATCAGGGCCCGCATCTGCCACAGCAGCATGGCGCCGATGACGAAGCCCAGCAGCAGCTCGAAGGTGTAGAGCGGCGCGCCGGCGAGGCCGGGGCCGACGGCGGCCGCGACGACCACCGCCTGCCCGATGGCAGCGACCGCGAGCCCCTCGCGCAGCCCGTCGCGCGCGGTGATCTCGGCCGTGGCCAGGGCCAGCAGCACGGGGGCGAGGTCGAGCACGCCTTCGGGGGGACGGGACAGCAGCAGCACGGCGGCGAGCACGCTGCCGGAGATGTCGACCCACCACGGCAGCCAGCGGTTGGTGGTGAACTGGACGAGCGGCGTGACCATGACCAGCGGCACGCAGATCAGCAGCGGGTCGAGCGGCCAGAGCGCGTCGCGCAGCACGAGAGCGACGAGCACGGAGGCCACCTGGCCCAGGTGGGAGGCCAGGGGGACCCACCAGGGGTAGAGGATCTGGTGCCGGTCGAGGTTGGCCTCGATCCCGGCGCGCAACCAGCGCAGCATGACAACAGCGTAGGGAGCCCGGCGTGCCCGGTCATCCCGCCGCGGGAGGTCCGCGCCCTCCTCCCCTGGTAGGACGCGCAGAGCCTGCCGTCGGCTGATGTCCGCGCCCGCCGCGCCGCCTACGGTCGACCCATCCCCTCCGAACGCCATCCATCCCGACGACAGAGAGGTCGGTGAGGACGATGACCTGGACCGAGACCCACCGCCGCTGGCAGGCCCTGCGGGCCGTCGAGCAGGAGCTCTGGGCGGCCGACCGGCCCGAGCTCCCCTGGACCGACGAGCTCGCCGACATCTTCGGCGACCGGGACGGCCTGCGCGCCGCCCTGCGCTACCGCTGGCGACTCGCCGTCAGCACCCAGCTCGACACCCATCTGCCGGAACGGGTGCTCGAGGAGCAGCGCCGCCGGCTGGCCGACCGCGGCCGCGGAGTGCTCCGGGTGCTGGACGAGGCGCCGGTCGAAGGCCTGGACAAGGGGCCCGCCGAGGGGTTGGGTACGACGCATGCGGTCGCCTGACGTCGCACGCTCCGCCGACCTGCCGCGCTCCTTCGCCGCGTGGGTCCTGGCGCACGGTCTCCAGCGCGCGCTCATCCAGCGCGGCGCCCGCAAGGGGGACCTGATCAGCCGGATGGTGATGGACCCGGCCCTGCGCGTGGACCCGTTCCCGGCGTACGAGGAGCTGCGGGCACGGGGGCCGATCGGCGCCAACGACCTGATCTCGGCGAGTGTCGACCATGCGGTGTGCAACGAGGTGCTCCGCAGCGACGCCTTCGGCACGGCCGGTGGCCAGGGCGAGCTGCCGAAGCCGCTGCGCTGGCTGCACCACAAGGTGCTCGATCCCGACACCCTGGGCCCGGTCGACCCGCCGTCGATGCTGGCGGTCGACCCGCCGCTGCACACCCGCTATCGCAAGCAGGTCGCCCGCGCCTTCACCGCCCGCAAGGTCGGGCGGATGGGCGATCGCGTCGGTGCTGTGGCCGGCGATCTGCTCGCCGAGCTGGCCGGGGCCGAGGAATTCGACCTCATCGAGCGCTACGCCTCCCAGCTGCCGGTCACCGTGATCGCCGACCTCCTCGGCGTACCGGAGCAGGACCGCGACCGGCTCCTCGCGCTCGGCAACGAGGCCGCGGTGACCCTCGACCCCGGCCTCTCCTGGCGGCAGTTCCGTCGCGCGGAGGTCGCGCTGCGCGAGATGCACACGTGGTTCCGTGGCCACGTCGAGCGGATCGCCGCCGACCCGGGCGACGACCTGATCAGCCAGCTCACCCTCCTCGACGGGGAGGACCGGCTCGACCCGGTCGAGCTGCACCAGGTCGGCCTGCTCGTGCTGGCCGCCGGCTTCGAGACCACCGTCAACCTGATCGGCAACGCGGTCGCGATGCTCGACGGGCATTCCGACCAGCTGCGCTGGCTGCAGGAGAACCCGGACGGCTGGGGCAACGCGGTCGACGAGGTGCTGCGGCACCAGTCGCCGGTGCAGCTCACCTTGCGGATCGCGCTGCGCGAGACCGAGGTCGCGGGCAAGAGGTTCGCGCCGGGACACGGGATCCTGCTCTACCTCGGCGGCGCCAACCGCGACCCCGCGGTCTTCGCCGATCCCGGCACCTTCGACGTCACCCGCACGAACGCCGACCAGCACCTCGCGTTCTCCGCCGGCGTGCACTTCTGCCTCGGTGCCAGCCTGGCCCGGCTCGAGACCGCGGTCGCGCTGCGGGCGCTCTACGAGCGCTATCCCGACCTCCACGTCGCCGGCCGGCCGGAGCGGCGCGGAACCCGGGTGCTGCGAGGGTTCGAGCGACTGCCGGTGCGCACCTCGGCGGCCGTCACGGCGTGAGGGGTCACACTGCCGCGGTGAGGTCGGTCTGCGCGAAGTCGTTGCCCTTGAAGAGCAGGGGAACGGCAAGGGTCTTGGCCAGCGCGTAGGAGAAGCAGTCGCCGAAGTTGAGCGCGGCGGGATGCCGGCCCTTCCCGAACCGCTCCCATGCGGTGTGGGCCGCCCACCCGAGCTCGGCGTCGACCGGACGAACATCGATCTCTGCCCGGGCGACCAGTTGTCGCAGGTCCTGCACCGCATCGGCACCCTGTCGCGCATGCAGTACCAGGGCAGCCTCCGTCAGCGTCGCCGCTGACACGACGACCGGACCGCGCGACAGGATCGCGCTGAACCGCTCCAACTCCGGCTCGCCCAGGACGACCGCCACGAGGGCGGAGGTGTCGACGGCGATCACACGGGGAGCCCGTGCTCGTCGTACCCCACGATCTCCTCGGCGCTGAGATCGCTCCGGTTGGCCCGCCGCCGACCTCGCTCGCCGATCGCGATCAGGTCGGCATAGACGACGTCCACACGAGGAGCCGAGCGTGCCAAGCGGTCCTTCAGTGCGGCCTTGAGCGCCTCGGTGATCGACGTGCCCATGCGAGCCGCGAGCTCGCGCGCGAGCCGGTCGGTCTCGGGATCCTTGATGTTGAGGGCCATGTAGGAAGAATATCAGGAACCTTTCTTCCTGGCAGTCTTCCCACAGGGATACCTCCTGCCCGCGGTCAGGGACGGCGCCCGTCGCTTGACCGGACGCACTTTACAAGTGCACCCCTCTTGTCAAACGGCTTTACAAGTCCTACCTTCTTGTCAAGCGGCAGTGCTGCCGAGCGCAAGGAGGCAAGAGATGACCGGATCGACCGTCGGTGCGACCGTTCCCGAGGGATCCACCGAGCAGTGGAGGGACAAGAAGCGGTACCTGTGGCTGCTCGGCCTGATGGTGCCCGGACTCGGCATCGCGGCGGTGGTCGCCTGGCTCTACACCGACTGGGTGTGGCTGCTGCTGGCCGGACCGATCCTCGTCAACGTCCTCATCCCGCTGCTCGACCTCGCCTTCGGCCTGGACCCGTCGAACCCGCCGGACGACATGATGGAGCAGCTCGAGAACGACCGGTACTACCGCTGGGTCGTCTACCTGTACATCCCGCTGCAGTTCCTCATCCTCCTCGCGGGCTTCGCGCTGATCGCCGGCACCAACCCGATCGCCTGGTTCACCGACCTGGTCGGGGCGACCAGCTGGGTCAGCGACAACCTCGGCTCCGCGCTCGTGCGCGACGTCTCGATGACCTGGTACGAGAAGGTCTTCCTCGCCGTGTCCATCGCCGGCGTCCAGGGCATCGCCATCAACACCGCCCACGAGCTCGGTCACAAGAAGGAGGAGGTCGAGCGCTGGCTGTCGAAGATCGCGCTCGCGCCGACCTTCTACGGCCACTTCTACATCGAGCACAACCGTGGCCACCACGTCCGCGTCGCCACCCCCGAGGACCCCGCGTCCAGCCGTCTCGGCGAGTCCTTCTGGGAGTTCTGGCCGCGCACGGTCAGCGGCTCGCTGAAGTCCGGCTGGGAGGTCGAGGCCAAGCGCTACCGCCGCAAGGGGACGCACCCCTTCCACATCGGCAACGACGTGCTCAACGCCTGGCTGATGTCCGCGGTCCTCTACGGCGCGATGTTCGCGCTGTACGGCTGGAGCATCGCGCCGTACGCCCTCATCACGATCGTGTTCGGCTTCTCGCTGCTGGAGATCATCAACTACCTCGAGCACTACGGCATGAAGCGCCAGAAGGTGGGCGAGAAGCAGCGCTACGAGCGGGTCCTGCCGATGCACAGCTGGAACAGCAACAACATCGTCACCAACATCTTCCTCTACCACCTGCAGCGCCACAGCGACCACCACGCCAACCCCACGCGGCGCTACCAGACGTTGCGCGACTTCAAGGAGTCCCCGGCCCTGCCGACCGGGTACGCCGGCATGCTGACGCTCGCGCTCTTCCCGCCGCTGTGGCGCAGGGTGATGGACCATCGGGTGGTCGAGCACCTCGACGGCGACGTCACCCTGGCGAACATCAAGCCGGGCAAGGAGGCGAAGTACCTGCGCAGGTTCCCGCCGCCGGCCGTGCACGACGTGCACAAGGAGGACCTGTTCGCGCAGAGGTTCGTCGGCGAGGTGCTGGCCGCGAAGTGCCCCGGCTGCTCCTATGTCTACGAGGTCGCCGTGGGCGACGAGCACGAGGGCTTCGCCGCCGGCACCGCCTGGGCCGAGATCCCCGACGAGTGGTGCTGCCCCGACTGCGGTGTCCGCGAGAAGATCGACTTCGTCCCCTTCGACCCCGAGAAGATCGGAGCCTAGTGCCGTGAAGATCTCCGTCGACATCGACAAGTGTGAGGGCCTCGGCATGTGCGAGGCCATGGCCAACGACTACTTCGAGGTGGACGAGGACGAGGACAAGGTCGCCATCCTCGACGACACCCCGCCGGAGAGCGACCGGGCCCACGTGTACGCCGCCGTGCAGGCCTGCCCGGTGCTCGCGCTCACCCTCGACGGGTGACGCGGACGCCGATGTCCCTCCTCGCGGATCGGACGCGGGCGCTGGCGGAGCGGGTGGCTACCCTGACCGGCGTGGCCACCCCGACCCTCCGCGACCGTCTGCTGGAGGCAGCCGTCGAGCTCACCACCACGTCGGGGTGGGCGAAGGTGACGATGGCGCGGCTCGCCGACGAGGTCGGCGTGAGCCGGCAGACGGTCTACAACGAGATCGGCACCAAGAACGACCTCGCCGAGGCGATGGTGCTGCGCGAGCTGGACCGCTTCCTCGCGGGCGTGACCCGCTCCTTCGACGAGAACCCCGACGACCTGATCTCGGCGATCCGCGACTCGGCGCGCCGCGTGCTCAAGTACGCCGAGGACAACGCGCTCCTGCACGCGGTGGTGTCCGCGACCCACGGCGCCGACACGGAGCTGCTGCCCCTGCTGACCACCCACGCGGAGTACCTCCTCGAGGGCGCCAAGCTGGTCGTCGCCGACCGCGTCGCGGCGTACGACGTCAAGCTGGCTCCCGAGCGCCTGGACGCGAGCATCGACATGGTGGTGCGGCTGGTGCTGAGCCACGTCATGCAGCCTTCCGCCGCGCCGGCCCGCACCGCCGACGACATCGCCTGGATCGCCGAACACGTCCTCGGCTGAACTCGACGTACTACCCTCGCCTCGGGAGGACTGCCGGGTGGACCGGCGGAGGGAAGGGACCATGGGGTTGGTGCGACGCGCCCTGGGGGCCCGGCCGACGGTCGGGCTCGCGGCCGGTGCTGCCCTCCTCGCGCTCACCGCGTGCGGCTCTCCCGAGAAGGTCGCCGAGAAGGACGACAGGGCCGACCCGAGCGAGGCCGCGGCCAGCACGTCCGGCGCCCCCACCGCCGCCGTCGCCGACCCAGAGCACGCGGTCGAGCCGCCGGGCGCCTTCGACGGCAAGCAGTACGGCGACGACCTGCTCCTCGTCGCGGAGGACACCATCGCGCCGGAGGATCTCGCCACCATCACCGGCGTCACGGTGCGGGGCAAGCCGGGCGTGGCGGCGTACACCCAGCTCTCCTACGGCCAGTTCTCCATGGAGAACAAGCTCTTCAACATCGCCGCCGTCGACCCGGGCGAGTTCCGCCGGTTCACCGGCCCCGACGCGGCCCCCTTCCAGCCGCAGTGGGACCGCGTGGCCGGCGGCGAGATCGCCGTCGCCGACCGGCTGCAGAAGGACCTGCCGATCGACGGCAACGGCTACCTCGACGTCGAGGAGCGGAAGATCCACGTCGGCTCGTGGTCGCCCGGCGGCGTCGACGGCATCGACGCGGTCGTCAACAGCAAGTGGGGTGAGGAGCTCGGGCTGCCCGAGGACAACGCGGTGCTGATCAACACCGGCCTCTCCTCGCCGCAGGTGGTGCGGGACAAGATCGAGAAGGCGTTCGGCGCGACCCGCTTCTCGATCAACGCCCTCGACATCGTGGCCCAGAGCGGCATCGATCCCGGCACCTACCAGCAGGCCATCCCGGTCGGCGCGTTCAGCGACGCCGTCGGCGTCTTCCGCTACACGCCCATCGGCGGCGGCCGGATCGCTCCTGACCCGGCCTGGGTCAGTACTCACATCGTGACCGAGGCCGTGCCGATCCTCGGGAGGGTCACCTGCAACAAGTACATGATGCCGCAGCTCAAGGCGGCCCTCGGCGAGATCCAGACGAGCGGTCTCGGCTCCAAGATCGACCCCGGGCAGTACGCCGGCTGCTACTACCCGCGCTTCATCGCCGGCTCCACGCAGCTGTCCAACCACTCCTTCGGCCTGGCGCTCGACCTCAACGTCCCCGGCAACCAGCGCGGCACGGTCGGCCAGATGGACCGCGTCGTGGTCGCGATCTTCAAGAAGTGGGGCTTCGCCTGGGGCGGCGACTGGGCCTACACCGACCCGATGCACTTCGAGCTGGCCCGCATCGTCAATCCGGGCTGAGTCGGATGGCGCGAGCGTGTCGCTCGTTCCTCGCGCCACGCTGCCGCGCGCGCAGTCGACTTCCGTAGGTGGTGCGTTCGCATGGCGGCAAGACGTCGGCGCGGCGGAAAGCGCCGGTCTCCTCGGCTCCGGTCGCTCCTTCGTCGCTCCCTGCGCCTCCTCGCCCGGCATTCCCGCCGCAGCCTCGGCATCGCTCGTACTGGACGGTAGTGACCGTGACACCACTGCTGTCACTCTCCGTGCCATGATGCGCGCATGACGTTCGCGCTGGGTCAGGGAACCGGTCCGCTCCAGGGCCTCAAGGTCGTCGAGATCGCCGGCATCGGGCCGAGCCCGCACGCCTGCATGATCCTGGCCGACCTCGGTGCCGACGTGATCCGGATCGAGCGCCCCGGCGGACAGATGCTCACCGGCGGCTCGCACGACCTGCTCAACCGCGGGCGTCCGAGCGTCGCGCTCAACCTCAAGGACCCCGAGGCGGTCGCCACCGTGCTCGACCTGGTCGAGCAGGCCGACGTACTCGTCGAGGGCATGCGGCCCGGCGTGGCCGAGCGGCTCGGCTTCGGTCCGGAGGAGTGCCACGCCCGCAACCCGCGCCTGGTCTACGGCCGGATGACCGGCTGGGGCCAGGACGGCCCGTGGTCGCAGGCGGCCGGGCACGACATGAACTACATCGCCATCACCGGGACCCTCCACGGCCTGGGCCAGGTCAAGGACAAGCCCCAGTTCCCGACCAACCTGGTCGGCGACTTCGGCGGCGGGTCGACGTACCTCGTCATCGGCATCCTCGCGGCGGTCTTCGAGGCGAAGGCGTCCGGGAAGGGCCAGGTCGTCGACGCCGCGATCGTCGACGGTACGGCGAACCTCAACGCGATGACGTCGGCCTTCCTCGCCGGCGGCGGGTTCAAGGAGGAGCGGGCGGCCAACCTGCTCGACGGCGGCGCGCCGTACTACGACATCTATGAGACCGCCGACGGCGAGCACATGTCGGTGGGTGCGCTGGAGCCGCAGTTCTACGAGCTGTTCGTCGAGCTGCTGGGCATCAAGGACACCGCGCCGGACCGCTGGGACGTCGCGAAGACCGACGAGCTGCGCGACCTGATCACCGCCACCTTCAAGCAGAAGACCCGCGACGAGTGGTGCGCGATCTTCGACGGCACCGACGCCTGCGTCGCGCCGGTCCTGCGGATGAGCGAGGCCCCGGACCACCCGCACATCAAGGGCCGCGAGATCTTCGTCGAGCACGAGGGCCTCGTCCAGCCGCAGCCCGCCCCGCGCTTCTCCCGCACGAAGGCCACGCTCTCGCACCCGCCGGCCTCCGGTGCCGGCGCGCACACCCGCGCGGCGCTCGCGGCCTGGGGCGTCAAGGACGTCGACGGCCTGGTCGAGCGCGGTGCGGCGGTGCAGCTCGAGGAGTGAGCGCGGCGGACGACGTGTCCCATCCCACGTCGCCGCCCGGCCCGTCGATTCACCCCGGAGCAGCCGCAGCCCCTAGGCTGACACCACAGGTCCGGCCAGTCTTGCCCCGGATCCCGGCGCACCGCACCGCACCATCTTCGTGGCCGCGCCCCTCACCCGAGGCACCGCTTCACCGCCCGTCACCCGACGGGCAGCATGGCGAGACGCCCACCTGAGGGGATCGCGCCGCCCTGCGCGCAGCGGTCTCCGGAGAGATACACCCGTGCCAAGTAACAGCTCCGCGACGTTCGCCGCTCTCGGCGTGCCCACCGCCCTGCTCGACGTGCTGACGGCTGACCAGATCACCGTCCCCACGCCGATCCAGGCCGCCACCCTGCCGGACTCGCTGAAGGGCCGCGACGTCCTCGGCCGCGGCCGCACCGGCTCCGGCAAGACCTACGCCTTCGGCCTGCCGCTGGTGACCCGGCTCAGCGCCGACGGTACGCCGCGGCGCCCGGCCCCCAAGCGCCCGCGCGCCCTCGTCCTGGCGCCCACCCGCGAGCTCGCCTCCCAGATCGCGGCCACGATCGCCCCGCTCGCCAAGGCCGTCGGGCTGCGCACCACCACCGTCTTCGGCGGCGTCGGCCAGGGGCCGCAGGTCAACGCGCTGCGTGACGGCGTCGACATCCTGATCGCCTGCCCCGGCCGGCTCGAGGACCTGATCGGCCAGCGCCACTGCAGCCTCGCCGACGTCCAGGTCACCGTGCTCGACGAGGCCGACCACATGGCGGACCTCGGCTTCCTGCCCGCCGTACGACGCCTCCTCGACCAGACGCCGAAGGGCGGCCAGCGGATGCTGTTCTCCGCGACGCTCGACAACGCGATCGACGTCCTGGTGAAGCGCTACCTGCGCGACCCGGCCGTGCACGAGGCCGACTCGGCCCAGTCGCCGGTCGCGAAGATGGATCACCACGTGCTCCACGTCGAGCGCGAGCAGCGGCTGCCCGTCCTGCTCGACCTGGTCAGCGCCCCCGGCCGGACCGTGGTCTTCACCCGCACCAAGCACGGCGCCAAGGCGCTGGCCCGCCAGCTCAACAAGTTCGGCGTGCCCGCCGTCGACCTGCACGGCAACCTGAGCCAGGGCGCGCGCACCCGCAACATGGACGCCTTCCACAGCGGCACGGCGACCACCCTGGTCGCGACCGACATCGCCGCCCGCGGCATCCACGTCGACGACGTCTCCCTGGTCGTCCACGCCGACCCGCCGGCCGAGCACAAGGCCTACCTGCACCGCTCCGGTCGTACGGCGCGCGCCGGTGCCGCCGGCACCGTGATCACCCTGATGACGAGCGAGCAGCGTGGCGACGTCCGTGCGCTGACCCGCGCCGCCGGCATCACGCCGACCACCACCCGGATCCAGGGCCCCGAGCACCCGGTGCTGCAGGACCTCGCCCCGGGCGAGCGGAGCCGGCCCGGCGGCATCGACCTCACTCCCGCCGCGGCCCAAGGCGGCGGCAACGGCGGTGGCGGCGGTCGTCGGCGTCCGGCGGGCAACAAGCCCGCGGCCAAGACCGGCGCCAAGAAGCCTGGTCAGGGCTCGGGCCGGCGCGGTGCGCGGTCCGGCTCGGCGAAGTCGGGCGGCGCCCCGGCCTCCGGCGGCGGCAACCGCAGCCGGTCGCGCTCGCGCGGAGCCGGCTCGGGCGGCGGCCACAGCGCGGCGGACTTCAGCTCCGGCCGACGCTGAGCCGAACGCGTGTAACTACCTGCTACTGCCGCTACCGCACTGGTCTACGGGTGCGGTAGCGGCAACAACAGATAGTTACAGCCGCCGACCCCGCCCCGGCCGAGCCCGATCTCGGGCACAATGCACCCGGGGCGCGACGGTCGAGGAGTCGGGATGCGGCGATGGCTGGCCGGCAGTGCTGCGTTCGCGGCCGTCGCGATGACCGCCCGGCGGTGCCGATCGATCCTCGCCGCGGCGCCGGGAATGCGCCCGTGGAACGCGTTCGTGCTGTTCTCCATCGGCAGCGGTCGGGAGCTGTCCTTGCTCCGCAGGCTCTACCCGACCACGGCAGAGCCGGCGCCCGGTGCCGAGGTCGAGGCGCGAGACCTCGACGGCGTGCCGGTCTTCGTCCACCGCCCGTCCCGCCTGTCCCGCCCGGCGCCTGGGCTCCGGGCCGCGCTGCTGTGGCTCCACGGCGGCGGCCTGGTGGCGGGTACGGCGATCGCGGACCATGCCCTGTGCGGGCGGCTGGCCGTGGAGCTGGACCTCGTGGTGGTCAGCGTCGACTACCGGCTGGCGCCGGAGCACCCGTTCCCGGCGGCGCTCGACGACTGTCACGCCGCCCTCCGGTTCCTGCATGCCGCGTCCGGCGAGCTGGGGGTCGATCCCGCCCGGATCGCGGTCGGCGGGGCGAGCGCGGGGGGTGGCCTGGCGGCCACGCTGGCGCAGCTGGCCGCCGATCGCGGTGAGGTGCCTGTCGCCTTCCAGCTGCTCGTGTACCCGATGCTCGACGACCGCACGACGTTGCGGCGCCCGGCGCGCGGCGTCGGGCGGCTGGGCTGGACGCCTCGTTCCAACCGGTTCGCGTGGCAGGCCTATCTCGGCCGGCCACCGCGGTCCTCCGACGCACCGGCGTACGCCGCCGCTGCCCGGCGCGAGGACCTCCGCGGCCTGCCGCCGGCCTGGATCGGTGTGGGCGCGCTCGACCTGTTCCGCGACGAGGCCGTCGCCTACGGGCGCCGGCTGGCCGAGGCCGGCGTACCGGTCGACGTCCACGTGGAGCCACGGATGTTCCACGGTGCCGACCTGGCGTTCCCGGACGAGCCGAGCATGCGGCGCTTCCGGGCGCGGCTGGACACGGCCCTGGCGGGGCAGCTGGCGGCCGGGCCGGTGGCCGACCTCGGGTCAGCGTGAGCGACGCGGCGAGCGCGCGGCGCGGGCGACCGCGGACTCGTAGGCCGTCACCAGGCCGCCGACGGACAGCGGCTTGAGTCGCTCCATGATCTCGCGGAAGTGGCCGGAGGTGGTCGCATCGTCGTACAGCGGCGCGAGCTGGTCGTTAATCACCTCGTAGAGCTCCTTGGCCATCTGCTCGCCGTGCTCCTGGTAGACCGCGGCCGCGGCGACGGCGACCTCGCGGGGGAAGCCGAGCTCGAGGAGGCGCACGCCGATCGAGAGCTGGTTGCTGGCGACGAGGTACGCCGCGCCGCGGATGCGCAGCACGCCGAGCGCCTGCAGGGTGGCGATGTCCTCGGCCGTGAGCGCTCGACCGGCCTTCCTCTCCAGCTGGGCGCGGTCCATCTCGACGGGCAGGTCGGACTGCCAGGGCGCGAGCATGGTGCGGGCGAGGGCGATGTCCTCGGGGGTGGCGTCCTCCGGGATGCCGGCGACGTACCGCTCGATGGCGGACAGCGTGAACCCGTGACTCTGCAGCTCGAGCACGAGCTCGATCCGGGCGATGTGGACCGCCGAGTAGTAGCCGGACCGGCCGCGCCGGATCGGCGGCGGGACCAGCCCGCGTGAGGTGTAGAACCGCACGGTCCGCACCGTCAGGCCGACCCGGGCGGTGAGCTCCTCGAGGGTGAGCAGATCGGGTGTGGGGTCCCCGCCGGATGCGTCGTGGGTCACACCGTCCGCCGGCCCCTCGCTCTTGACCATGACAGTAATAGTGTCACAATCGACCCAGGAACACCCTTCCGTGCGGCGCGCCCGTCGATCGCCGTACGTCCACGCCGAACCAGGCACGACACCTCACCTGAACTAGGACGGTCATGGCAGAAGCATTCGTGTACGACCACCTCCGCACGCCGCGCGGCCGGGGCAAGGCCAACGGCTCTCTCCACGAGGTGAAGCCCGTCGACCTCACCGTCGGACTGCTCGACGCGGTGCAGGAGCGCAACCCCGGTCTCGACACCCACCGCATCGACGACGTGGTCCTCGGCGTCGTCTCGCCGATCGGTGACCAGGGTGGCGACATCGCCAAGACCGCGGCCATCGCCGCCGGCCTGCCGGACACCGTCGCCGGTGTCCAGCTCAACCGCTTCTGCGCGTCGGGCCTCGAGGCCGTCAACCAGGCCGCCGGCCGGGTCCGCGGCGGTTTCGAGGACCTGATCGTCGCCGGTGGCGTCGAGTCGATGAGCCGCGTGTCGATGGGCTCCGACGGTGGCGCCTGGGCGTCCGACCCGGCCACCGCCTTCAAGGCGGGCTTCGTGCCGCAGGGCATCGGCGCCGACCTGATCGCCACCCTCGAGGGCTGGAACCGCGAGGACGTCGACGCGTACGCCGCCGAGTCGCACCACCGGGCCGCCAAGGCCCAGGCCAACGGCTACTTCGACGGGGCGATCGTCCCGGTCAAGGACATCAGCGGCCTGACCATCCTCGACCGTGACGAGACCGTCCGTCCCGACACCTCCGTCGAGGGCCTCGCCGGCCTCAGGCCGTCGTTCGCCCAGCTCGGCGCGGACGCCGGCTTCGACGACGTGGCGCTGGAGAAGTACCACTGGGTCGAGCGGATCAACCACGTCCACCACGCCGGCAACTCGTCGGGCATCGTCGACGGCGCCGCGCTGACCCTGATCGGCAACGAGCAGGTCGGCAAGGACCTCGGTCTCACCCCGCGTGCCCGGATCCTCGCGACCGCTGTCTCCGGTGCCGACCCGATCATCATGCTGACCGGCCCGGCTCCGGCCGCCCGCAAGGCGCTGGCCAAGGCCGGCCTCGAGGTCGGCGACATCGACCTGTTCGAGATCAACGAGGCGTTCGCCGCCGTGGCGATGCGGTTCATGCGCGACATGGGCATCAGCCACGACATCACCAACGTCAACGGCGGCGCGATCGCCATGGGCCACCCGCTCGGCGCCACCGGGGCGATGATCCTCGGCACCCTGATCGACGAGCTCGAGCGGCGCGACCTGCGCCGGGGTCTCGCCACGCTCTGCGTCGGCGGCGGCATGGGCATCGCCACCATCGTCGAGCGCGTCTGATCGAAGGGCCGAGCGTGTCGCAGACGGCGTTCGCCGCCCGGGACCTCGCAAGCTCGGCCCC
The DNA here is from genome assembly GCF_024614185.1 of Nocardioides carbamazepini. GTDB lineage: Bacteria > Actinomycetota > Actinomycetes > Propionibacteriales > Nocardioidaceae > Nocardioides > Nocardioides carbamazepini. The sequence goes on along the minus strand of NZ_JAHTLF010000018.1, from coordinate 709,839 downwards.
ACGGGCTTCACGCCGTGCGCCACGCTGCCGGCCTGACGCCGCCCCCGACACTCATCTCCAGAACCTCAAGGAACGACATTGAGCACCGAAACTGCCACCGCGGTTCGCTACGAGCGCGACGCCGACGGCATCGTCACCCTCACCCTCGACGACCCCAACCAGAGCGCGAACACGATGAACGAGCTCTACCGCGAGTCCATGGCGGCCGCGGTCGAGCGCCTGTACGCCGAGCAGGACGACATCACCGGCGTGGTGATCGCCTCCGCGAAGAAGACCTTCTTCGCCGGCGGCGACCTCAAGCTGATGGTCCGGACCACCAAGGAGAACGCCGGGGACGTCTTCGCGCAGTGCGAGAGCATCAAGGCGTCGCTGCGTCGCCTCGAGCTCTTCCCGAAGCCGGTCGTGGCCGCGATCAACGGCGCCGCGCTCGGCGGTGGCTACGAGATCACCCTCGCCACCCAGCACCGGATCCTCGTCAACGACTCGAAGGTCAAGGTCGGCCTGCCCGAGGCGACCCTCGGCCTGCTCCCCGGCGGCGGTGGCGTCACCCGCGCCGTGCGCAAGTGGGGCCTGCAGACGGCGCTGATGGACGTGCTGCTCCAGGGCACCCAGTTCAACCCGGAGACCGCGCTCGAGAAGGGCGTCGTCGACGAGCTCGTCGCGACCCGCGAGGAGCTGGTCCCGGCCGCGAAGGCGTGGATCAAGGCGAACCCCGAGGCCGCGCTGTCGCCGTGGGACGCCCCGGGCTACAAGATGCCCGGCGGCACGCCGAGGTCGCCCGCGCTCGCCGGCTTCCTCCCGGCCTTCCCCGCGCTGCTGCGCAAGCAGCTCAAGGGCGCCGACTACCCGGCCCCGCGTGCCATCCTCTCGGCCGCGGTCGAGGGCGCGCAGGTCGACTTCGACACCGCCTCGCGGATCGAGTCGCGCTACCTGGCCAACCTGGTGGTCAACCAGGGCTCGAAGAACATGATCCAGGCCTTCTTCTTCGACCTCCAGGCGATCAACTCCGGCTCGTTGCGCCCGCAGGGCATCGAGCCCTACAAGGCCGCCAAGGTCGGCGTCCTCGGTGCCGGCATGATGGGCGCGGGCATCGCGTACGTCTGCGCCCGCGCGGGCATGGAGGTCGTCCTCAAGGACGTCGCGATCGAGAACGCCGAGAAGGGCAAGGCCTACAGCCAGACCATCAACGAGAAGGCGATCTCGCGGGGCAGGCTGACCGAGGAGAAGTCGGCCGAGCTGCTCGCGCGGATCACGCCGACCGCCGACCCGGCGGACCTCGCCGGCTGTGACCTGGTCATCGAGGCCGTCTTCGAGGACCCGGCGCTCAAGGCCAAGGTGTTCGCCGAGATCCTGCCGCACGTCAACCCCGACGCGCTGCTGTGCTCCAACACCTCGACCCTGCCGATCACCGGCCTGGCCGAGGGCATCGAGGACGCCGCGAAGCGGCCGAGCTTCATCGGCCTGCACTTCTTCAGCCCGGTCGACAAGATGCCGCTGGTCGAGATCATCGCCGGCAAGGAGACCTCCGACGAGGCGCTCGCCAAGGCCTACGACGTCGTCCTGCAGATCCGCAAGACCCCGATCGTCGTCAACGACAGCCGCGGCTTCTACACCTCGCGGGTGATCGGCTACATGGTCAACGAGGGCATGGCGATGCTCGCGGAGGGCGTGGCGCCGTACTCCATCGAGCGGGCCACCACCTCGGCCGGCTACCCCGCGCCGGTGCTCCAGCTCTCCGACGAGCTCAACCTCGAGCTGATGGCCAAGATCGCCAAGGCGACCGCCGAGGCCAACCCCGAGCTGCCGGTCCACCCGGGCCAGGTCGTGGTGGGCAAGATGCTCGAGGCGGGGCGGGCGGGCCGCCTGCGCGGTGCCGGCTTCTACGACTACGAGGACGGCAAGCGCGGCTCCATCTGGGCCGGTCTCGCCGACCTCTTCCCGGTCGCGGAGGAGCAGCCGCCGATCGAGGACGTCCGCGACCGGATGCTCTTCGCCGAGGCGCTCGAGACCGCGAAGACCTTCGAGGAGGGCGTCATCACCTCGGCGGCCGCCGCGAACATCGGCTCGATCATGGGCATCGGCTTCCCGCCCAACACCGGTGGCGCCGCCCAGTTCATGACTGGCTACGAGAACAAGGCCACGGGCGAGGTCGGCCTGAACGCCTTCCTCGCGCGCGCCGACGAGCTGGCCGCGAAGTACGGCGACCGCTTCCAGGCCACCCCGTGGCTGCGGGAGCTCGCCGCCTCGGGCCAGGGCTTCCCTGCCTGATCGCGCCGACCCGGCGCAACTGAACGCCCTGAGCACGCCGACCCGTCGCGTTTGAACGCGACGGGTCGGCGTGGGTGTGCCTGTAGGTTTCCCGGCATGGGTGGTCGGCGACGGGTGGCGCGGCCCCGGCGGACGGTGCTCGGGGTCATCGTGGCGAGCCTGACGGCGCTGGGCCTGCTCACCGGCCTCGGCGTGGTGCTCGCCTACAACAACTGGAACGACAATCTCGAGCACCCGACGATCATCGGCAAGCACCGGCCGGACAAGAAGACCGAGGCGCTCAACATCTTGGTGATGGGCACCGACAGCCGCGATTGCGAGGGCTGCAAGATCGACGGCGAGGCCGGCGGCGGCCTGTCCGACACGACGATCCTGTTCCACCTCTCGGCGAACCGCGAGTTCGCCTACGGCATCTCGATCCCGCGCGACACGGCGGTGATGCGCCCGGCCTGCTACCGGTCCGACGAGAGCGAGATCCCTGCCGCCACGACGTACGACAAGTGGAACGTCGCCTACCAGGTCGGCGGCCCCGGCTGCACCCGCCAGCAGCTCGAGCAGCTCACCGGGATCCACGTCGACAACTTCGTCGTCGTCGACTTCAACCAGTTCAAGGACATGGTCGACGCCCTGGACGGCGTCGAGATCTGTGTCCCCGAGGAGATCGACGACACCACCGGCAACATCCACCTGGAGGCGGGGACCCGGGAGGTCGACGGCGCCGAGGCGCTGGACTACGCCCGGGTGCGCTACGGCATCAGCGGCGGCATCGACCCCTACCGGACCCGGCGCCAGCAGGCGCTCATCGGCGCGATGATCGACAAGGCGCTCACCGGCGGGATGCTGGCCCGGCCGGACCGGCTCGCGAGCTTCATCAGCGCCGCGACCACCGACCTCCAGACCAACTTCAAGAGTGTCGCCGCGATGGCCAAGGTCGCCGCCAGCGCCCAGGGCATCGACGCCGCTGACATCACGTTCATCACCACGCCGTGGACCCTCGACACCGACAAGGTCAGCGGCGGTGTCGAGTGGCTGCCCTCGGTCGAGCGGCTGTGGCAGCTGGTGATCGCCGACCAGCCGCTCACCAAGGAGTTCCTCGCCGACTCGCTCAGTGCCGGCGACGAGCCGGGCGGCACGGCAGAGCCGTCGGGCGCGGCCTCGGGCTCCCCGTCCGGATCCTCCTCCGGATCACCGTCCGGATCGCCGGCGGATCAGACGTCCGGGTCGTCGACGCCGTCCGGCTCGCCCGGCGGGACGCCGACCCCCGGCCCCTCGGGCGGCCTGTCGGACGACGACCGCGCCGCGGCCGGTCTCTGCTCCTAGGACCCACCCGAGGGGATCGCGCGGACCTCAGCTCTCCGCGAGGCCGCCGGTGACCAGGGCGGCGCCACCGAGGTAGCCGGCGAGCAGCGCCCGCGCCACGGCGCGTAGGTCGGTGTCGGTCGGCAGGAAGGTCGCCGTGTGCAGCGAGCTGTCGGTCTCGCTGCCGACGAACATCATGGTCGCCGGCATCCGCTCGGAGAAGAACGAGAAGTCGTCGGCGCCGAGTGAGCGCAGATCCGTCGAGACCGGCATCCCCTGGCCGGTCAGCTGGGCGGCGACGACCTCGACCAGGCGCGGGTCGTTCTCGAGGACGGGCTCGCCGACGGTGATCCGGACCTCGGCCTCGCAGTCGTGCGCGCGGGCGATGTTCTCGGACACCGAGATGATCCGCTCGTGCAGCAGGGCGCGGGTCTCCGAGGCGAGCGCCCGGATGGTGCCGGTCGCCCGGGCCACGTCCGGTACGACGTTCGCGGCCTGGCCGGCCTGGAACGACGAGACGCCGACGACGGCCGAGCGCATCGGGTCGACCGAGCGGCTGACCACGCTCTGCAGCGCGACCACGGTCTCGGCGAGGGCGAGCAGGGGGTCGTCGGCCAGGTGCGGGTACGCCGCGTGCCCGGACTCGCCGCGCACGACGATCTCGAACTCGTCGGATGAGGCGTTGACGCCGCCCGGCACGCACGCGACGACGCCGGCCGGCAGCGCCGGCTGGATGTGCGCGCCGATCATGATGGCGCACTCCTCGGCATCGAGGACGCCGTGCTCGGCGATGTCCTTGGCCCCGGACGGGTAGGTCTCCTCCCGCGGCTGGAGCACGACGAGCAGCGGCACCGGGGCGCCGACGTCGTGGACCGCCCGGGCGACCGCGACGAGCGCGGCCAGGTGGACGTCGTGCCCGCAGGCGTGCATGACGCCGGGGTTCTGCGAGGTCCACGCGACGCCGGTCGCCTCGGTGATCGGCAGCGCGTCCATCTCCCCGCGGACGCCGACGCACGGCCCGGGACCGCCGATCCGGACCACGGCGCCGGTCTCGGCGACCTTGACCGCGGTCGACGTGCCCGGCAGCGCCTGGAGCACGAGGTCGCGGGTGAGGGACTCGTCGCCGGAGAGGTCCGGCTGCTGGTGCAGGGCGCGGCGCAGCACGGCGGCCGCGTCGAGGTGGCCGTCGAGGACGGCCCAGATGTCAGCCACGTCGGCCTCCGTAGACGCGCTCGGCGTTGTCGCGGCCGACCAGGGTGGCGACCCGGACCGCGTCCGCGACGGACCACTCGCCGCCGGTGACCCAGCGGGAGAGCACCTCGGTCATGCCACGGCGCCAGAGCACGGCGCCGAGCAGGTGCAGCTCGGAGGGACCCCAGGCGTCGGAGGAGTAGAGCACCTTGCCGAACGGCGCGAGCTCGAGCGACTCGGCCACCACGGTGGGGGAGGCGGCGCCCGTGTAGTTCACCGCGAGACCGACGTCGAGGTAGACGTGCGGGAAGGCCTGGGCCAGGAAGCCCGCCTGGCGCTGGAACGGGTAGCAGTGCAGCAGCAGGACGTCGCTGCCCGACGACTCGACCAGCCGTAGCCAGTCGGCGAGCAGCAGCGGGTCGCAGCGGCGCAGGTCGAGGTCGGGGTCGCCGAAGCCGGCGTGGAGCTGGAGCGGCAGGCCGGTGTCGATGCCGTGCCAGAGCAGCATCCGCAGCAGCACCGGATGGTCGACCCGGGGGACGACGGACTCGTCCTCCAGCGCGGCGAGCCAGTGGGATGCCGCCTCGCGGACCTCCGCCGACGACGGGCGGACCGGGTCGAACTCGAAGCCGTGCCGGTAGGCGATCACCGACTTGAGCCCGATCGCCCCGGCCGCGACCTCGGCGAGCGCGGCCAGGAACCGCTCCTCGAGCCCGGCGGCGTCACCGTCGCGCGCCACCGACTCCAGGACCGTCTCCAGGCGCACGATCTCCTCGACCGCGGCGCCGGGGACCCGGGCACCGAAGTCGTCGAGGTCGAGGAGTGCGTCGCCGCGGAAGCCGGTGTCGATCAGCCAGCGGTCGACACCGGCCGCGCCGAGCAGTCGCCGGTCGACCTCGTCGGTGGCGAGCGCCGCGCGGGCGGCGACGTACTCCTCGATCGGGGCGTGCGGATCGAGGCCGAGCAGCGGCGCGCAGTGGCGGCGTACGGCGAACGCGACCTGGGTGTCGAAGGGCGAGGTGCCGGCGGCGGTCGGCCGGTCGGACTCGGTCAGCAGGTCGCCGAGCTCGGCCAGGCCGACGGGGCCGGCGAGCGCGGAGTGCACGTGGTGGTCGACCAGGCGCAGCGTGCCGATCGCCTCGGCGAGCGCCGTGGTGGAGGGATCAGTAGACATCGGCGAACCTCGCGCAGCGCTCGACGTCGGACAGGTCGGCCACGGCGGCGAGCTCGGCGCGCTTGACCGAGAGGTGGGTGTCGAGCAGGGCCGGGTCGAACCAGCCCGTGACGACCGGGTCGGCGGCCAGGTCGTCGAGGGCGGCCGGGAGGTCCTTGGGCAGCAGCGGGACGCCGGACAGCTCGTCCTCGGTGACCGTCTCGGGCCAGATGGTCGGGTCGGGCAGCTCGTCGGTGATCCCGGCCAGGCCGGCCCGGAGGAGCACGCCGAGGGTGAGCCAGGGGTTGGCGGTGGCGTCGGCTGCGCGGAACTCGAGGTTGTACTGGCGTGCGGGGTCGCCGCCGCCGGCGGTGCTGGTCGGGCAGATGCGCAGCAGTGCCTCGCGGTTGCGCTCGGCGAGGAAGACGCCGCCGGCGCTCCAGCGATGCGGGGTGAGCCGGAGGTAGGACACCGGGCTGGGGGCGGTGAAGGCGAGCAGCGCCTGGGCGTGGGCGAGGATGCCCGCGGCGAAGCGCCGGCCGACCTCGCTCAGCGCCGCCGGGGCGGCCGGGTCGTAGAGCGCGGGCGCGCCGTCGGCGGTCTGCAGCGAGAGGTGGACGTGGACCCCGTTGCCGCTGCCGTCGGGGTGGGTGAGTGGCGCGAAGGTGACGCTGCGGCCGTGCCGGCGCGCCAGGTCGCGGACCAGCTCCTTGACCAGCACGGCGCGGTCGGCGGCGACCAGCCCGGGCGCGGGCTCGAGGGTCACCTCGAACTGGTCGGCGCCGTACTCGGGAAGCCAGTTCTCGGGCTGCAGGCCGGTGGCGGCGAGCAGCGCGACCAGCTCGGAGCCGAAGGGCTCGATGCTGCGGTGCCGGGCGAAGGAGAAGGGCGCGGTCGCGGGCAGCCCGTCGACCATGAACTCGTGCTCGAACGAGGCCGTGACCTCGAGCCCGGTGGCGGCGCGCAGGTCGTCGAGCGCGCGGCGGGCGAACGTCCGCGGGCAGCACGCCCACGGGGACCCGTCGGACTCGGTCTGGTCGGCGAGCACCAGTGACACGGCGGGGTCGTCGCCGCGGGCGGGGATCTCGATCCGGGTGGCGGCGTCGGGCATCAGCTTGAGGTCGCCGGTCGAGCCGAAGACGTTGGGGGCGATCGCGCCGAAGGCGGTGATGGCCAGGTCCACGGGGACCCACCCGACGCCGCGCTGGAGGGCGGAGTCCGCGGCGGCCGCGGGTACCGAGCGTCCGCGCAGCTGGCCGGCGAGGTCGCTGGTCGCGACGAAGAGCGTCTGGTCGGGGGTCATCGTCCACCTTCTCGGTCGGGAGCAGGCACGTCCGCGCACCGGCTAGCACGATTGGTACACGGATTACAGGATGAGGTCAAGAGATCGATTCTGCAATACAGGTTACGGATCAGTGCTGCTCTCGATCATCTCATCCGGGCCCGGCCGGACTGGCATGGCCGTTACAGAAAGTTCTTCCAAGGGTATTGCCGTAAGAAAAGTTTCAGCCTACGGTGATCCGGGTCTCACCATCGTCGAAGGAGTTCCCCGATGAGCAAGCGCATCCGCTTCCGCAACCTGGCTGAGGCCGAGCGACTGGCCAAACGGCGCCTGCCGCGGGCGGTCTGGCTGGCCGTCAAGGCCGGCAACGAGCAGGGCTGGACGTTGGACGAGAACATCAAGGCGTTCAGCGAGCTCGGCTTCTCGCCCACCGTCTTCGACCGGCCGACGAACATCGACACCCGTACGTCGCTGCTCGGCCTCGACATCGAGTTCCCCGTCGTCATCTCCCCGGTGGGCGCCCAGGCGATCCACCCCGACGGCGAGATCGGCGTGGCCCGGGCCGCCGCCCGGGCCGGCACGGCGGTCGGGCTCAGCTCCTGGGCCTCGGACCCGGTGGCCGAGGTCGCCCGCGCCAACCACAAGACGATCTTCCAGCTCTACTGGGTCGGCACCAAGGCCGAGATCGAGGCCCGGGTCGAGGCGGCCCGTGCCGCCGGCGCGAAGGCGCTCATCGTCACCCTCGACTGGTCGCACACGCCGCGCCGCGACTGGGGCGTGCCGCCCGCGCCGCCGAGCGACATGAAGCTGCGGACGATGGCCGAGCTCGCGCCGGAGGCGCTCTCGCGCCCGCTCTGGTTCGGCAGCTACCTGCGCCGCGGCCGGATCCCCGACCTCAAGGTCCCCAACCTCTTCGAGCTCGACGGCTCGACGCCCTACTTCGGCGCCGCGTGGGCGCGCTTCGAGGAGACGCCCGCCCCGACCTGGGAGGACGTCAAGTGGCTGCGCGAGCTGTGGGGCGGCCCGTTCATGGTGAAGGGCATCAACACGGTCAAGGACGCCAAGCTCTGCGTCGACCTGGGTGCCGACGCCATCGGGATCTCCAACCACGGCGGCAACAACATCGATGGCAGCCCCTCGCCGCTGCGCTACCTGCCGAGCATCGTCGACGCGGTCGGCGACCAGGTCGAGGTCACCCTCGACGGTGGCATCCGCCGTGGCTCGGACGTCGTCAAGGCGCTCGCGCTCGGTGCCCGCGCGGTGTTCGTGGGCCGGGCCTTCCTCTACGGCCTCGCGGTCGACGGGGAGGACGGCGTCCACGAGGTCCTGCAGATCCTGCGCAGCGGGATCCGCGAGACCATGTTCGGTATCGGGCGCAGCTCGATCTCGGAGCTGAGCCGCGAGGACCTGATGGTGCTCAACCCGCACTTCTTCGTCCCGCCGGCGAGCTGACCCGCCCGGCGACCACGGAACGGAGAGAGCAGATGGCACGCATCATCATCGTCGGAGCCGGCAGCGCCGGCTGCGTCGCCGCCGCCCGGCTGAGCGAGGAGCACGAGGTCGTGCTGCTCGAGGCCGGGCCCGACTGGCAGGGCACCGCGACCGGCACCCGGCTCGCCTCCGCGAACTGGATGGACGCCATGGTCTCGCCCGAGGCCTTCGACGCCGGTCTCGTGGCCACCCGCCTCGCCGGAGACGCGCCGCGGCAGTACCACCGCGGTCGCGGCGTCGGCGGCTCCTCGGCGGTCAACGCGATGCTGGCCCTGCCCGGGCTGCCGCGCGACTACGACCGCTGGGCCGAGCACTACGGTCTCGACGACTGGTCCTGGGACGCCGTCGCGCCGACCTTCGAGCGGCTCGCCCGCGACCTGGTCGCCACCCCGGCCGAGGACCACACGCCGATGGACCGCGCGCTCGTCGACGCCGCCGGCGTGCTGGGCCTGGCCACCGGCGTCGACACGCTGACCCCCGGCGACGGCGGCGGCACGCTCTGGCGCAACGCCGACGCGCTCGGGCGCCGGTCGAGCGCCGAGGTCTACCTGCGGCCCGCGCTCGAGCGCGGCACCGTCGAGCTGCGCACCGAGGCGCGGGTCGACCGGCTGCTGCGTGAGGGGGACGCCGTCGTCGGCGTCGTCCTGCTCGACGGCACCCAGCTGCGCGCCGACCAGGTGGTGCTCGCCGCCGGGGCCATCGAGACCCCAGCGATCCTGCTCCGCAGCGGCTGCGACCGGCCCGGCGTCGGCAAGGGCCTCCAGGACCACCCGGCCGCCTCGATCCTGCTCGCACTGCGCCCGGGGGCACGTGAGGTACGCGCCGGCCAGCCGTGCATCAACGCGGTGGTCCGCACGTCGTCCAGCATCGAGACCGGCGACATCCACGTGCTGCCGATGCAGGGGGCGCTGTCGGAGTCGACGCCCGCCCACCACGCCGTGGTGATGGCCGCCGTCATGACGGTGACGTCCACCGGCGAGGTGCGGCTCGACCCCGACGACCCGACCGGGCCACCGGTCATCGCCGAGCGGATGCTCACCACCGACCGCGACCGCCGCGTCATGCGCGAGGCCGTCGATGTCGCCCTCCGGCTGCTGGAGACCGCACCCTTCCGGGAGATCGTCGAGGACGCGTTCATCGACGCCGTCGGCACCCCGCTGTCGGCGCTCGACGACCCCGCGACGTACGACGCCTGGCTCACCTCGTCGATCGGTGACTACTTCCATGCGGTCGGCACCGCCCGGATGGGCCGTGCCGACGACCCCGGCGCGGTCGTCGACCAGCGCGGCCGGGTGCACGGCCTCGACCACGTCCGGGTGCTCGACTGCTCGGTCATCCCCGAGGTCCCCGCCGCCAACACCCACCTGCCGGTGGTGATGGTGGCCGAGCGGCTCAGCGCCGCGCTGCTCGCCGACCTCGTCCCGACCCCCTCCGACTCCGAAGGAGCCCCCGACCGTGTCCACTCTGTCTGAGCCCACCAGCACCGACCAGGCCGCCGGCCAGCCGGCCGACCAGCCGGCCGACCAGGCAGCGACCTGGCGGCGCTCCGAGGCGGTCGTGCCGCGGGGTGTCTCCTCGGGCCACCGCGTCGGCTGGAAGCAGGTCTTCGTCCGCACGCAGGGCGCCTACATCTGGGACCAGGAGGGCCGGCAGTACGTCGACTACCTCAACGCCTGGGGCCCGATCGTGCTCGGCCACAGCGACCGCCGCGTCAACGAGGCCGTCCTCGCCGCGGCCAACACCTGCGACCTGACCGGCGTCGGTCCGCAGGCCGGCGAGGCCGAGCTCGCCGAGCGGATCTGCGCGGTCATGCCCTCGGCCGACAAGGTCGCCTTCTGCACCTCCGGCACCGACGCGACCATGCACGCCGTCCACGTGGCCCGGGCCGCGACTGGCCGGCTCAAGATCCTCAAGTTCCACGGCTCGTACCACGGCTGGAACGACCACGTCGCCGTCGGCAGCTCGCGCAAGGACCTCACCGACAGCTCGGCGCTCAACACCCCCAACGGTGGCGGCCTCCACCCCGCCGTGGTCGCCGACGTCGTGGTCGTCGAGTGGAACGACGTGGCCGGCCTGCGCACCGCCTTCGACCAGTACGGCGACCAGCTGGCCGCCGCGTTCACCGAGGGCTACGTGCACAGCTTCGGCTGCGTGCCGGCCGCGCCCGGCTTCCTGGAGCTGCTCCGCGAGCTCTGCACGGCGAACGGCGTCGTCATGGTGATGGACGAGGTCAAGACCGGCTTCCGCGCGGCGATCGGCGGCTACCAGTCGGTCTGCGGCGTCACTCCCGACCTCACCGCCTTCGGCAAGGCGGTGGCCAACGGCTACTCGCTCGCCGGCCTGGCCGGGATCGACGCGCTGATGGGCCACCTCGGCGCCTACAGCAAGACCGAGGCGACGATCGACGGCACCTACAACGCGTCGCCGTACGCGCTCGCCGCAGCCAACAAGACGATGCAGATCATGGAGAGCGACGACATCTTCACCACGCTCTATGCGCGCGGTGAGCAGATGCGGGCCGGCATCGCCGACGCCATCGCCGAGACGGGCGCCCCGGCGACCGTGACCGGCCTCGGCTCCGAATGGTGCGTGTACTTCCGGCCCGAGCTCCCCACCAACTTCCGCGAGGCGATGCAGTCCGACGGCGAGATGTACGGGCGCTACCACGCCGCACTGCTCGCCCAGGGCGTCCTCGAGCCGGCGTTCCCGACCGGGGACCGCCGGCTCAACGCGGCCACCACCGAGGCCGACGTCGCCACCACGGTCGAGTGCGTCCGGGTCGCACTGTCGGCCGCCGTCTCCTAGCGGCCACCCGCCCGGGCGGCGTCCCGCCCCTTCCACCACCACTCCGACCCACCTCCTCACACCCTAGGTAGGACCCATGCTTGGTTTCGCGCGCCCATTTTCAGGCCGTCAGGCCCTGGTGGCGGCTGCTGCTGTCGCCCCTCTCGTCCTCGCCACCGCCTGCTCCGGCGGCTCCGACGCCGCGGGCGACGACGACCAGCTCGTCGTCGGCTTCGCCCTCAGCCAGAGCGGCAACATGGCGCCGTTCGACGTCGAGCCCGGCAACGCCGCACTGCTCCGGATCAAGGAGATCAACGACGACGGCGGGATCGACGGCACGTCGATCAAGGTCATCAGCAAGGACGTCCGCTCCAACCCCGACACCGTCGGCACGGCGGCCACCGAGCTGATCGCCGAGGGGATCGACCTGCTCGTCACCCCCTGCGACTTCGACCTCAGCGCTCCCGGCGCCTCGGTCGCCCAGGCATCCGAGATCCCGTCGGTCTCCATCTGCGCGGGCGACCCGAAGATGGCCGACACCACGACCCTCGGCGACTACGTCTTCTCCGCCAACGCCGGCAGCGACGTCGAAGGCTCCTCGGGCGCGGCCTGGGCCTACGAGAAGGGCTGGCGCACGGCGTACGTGCTGCAGGACGAGAGCATCGAGTACACCAAGTCGGCCGGCCGCTACTTCACCGCGAAGTTCGAGGACCTCGGCGGCGAGATCGTCGGCGACGACGCCTTCCCCGGTGGCGACAACGTCAACATCAGCAGCCAGGCCAGCCGGCTCAAGGGCCTGGCCACCCAGCCCGACTTCGTCTACGTCGCCAGCTGGAACCCCGGTGGCGCCACGGCGATCCGCCAGCTCCGCGAGGCCGGCGTGACCGTCCCGATCGTCGGCCCGGCCGCGCTCGACGGCCAGGTGCTGCTCGACGTCGTCGGCGAGAAGGCCAGCGACATCTACTACACCGGGTTCGCCTGCTACGTGTACTGCACCGGCGCCGACTCCGCCGAGCTCGACGCGTTCGTCGAGGACTACCAGGCGGAGTACGACGCCGCGCCGGCCTCGAGCTACGCGCTGCTCGGCTACAACATGGTCTCCGCGCTCGCGGACGCCGCCGGCAAGGCGAAGTCCTTCTCGGGCGGTGACCTCAAGGCGGCCCTCGAGGGCGACGGCTCGGTGACGACGCCGATCGGCGACGTGGCCTACTTCTCGAAGACCTGCCACAAGATCATCGACATGCCGATGACCGTGGTCCAGGTCGCCGACGGTGCGATGACCTTCGCCGGACAGCAGCGCGTCGACTCCATCCCGGACGTCGGCGACGGCAACTCCTGCGCGTCATGACCGCCGCCGCCCAGCTCCCCCGTCGGTCATCCGTGCTGCGGATGGCCGACGGCGGGATCCACTTCGACGGCGTCAAGGCCGTCGACGGCGTCTCCATCGAGGTGCGCAGCGGTGAGGTGCTCGGCCTGATCGGGCCGAACGGCTCGGGCAAGACCAGCACGCTCAACCTGCTCAGCGGCATGCTGCGCGCGACGTCCGGGACGATCTGGCTCGACGACGTCGACCTGACCCGGCACTCGATGCGGCGACGCGCCCGCCGCGGCGTCGTACGGACCTTCCAGAGCGGGCGGGTCTTCGGTCGGCTCACGGTCCGCGAGAACGTCGAGGCAGCGGCGCTCGGCGCCGGGTTGCGGCGCCGCGAGGCGCGTGAGCTCACCGAGGAGATCCTCGACGAGCTCGCGCTCGACGGCGTCGCCGACGACCGGGCCGAGCGGCTCACCGCGGGCCGGGTCCGCACCACGGCGATCGCCCGGGCGCTCGCCGCCCGGCCGCGGTTCCTGCTCCTCGACGAGCCGGCCGCGGGCCAGAACGAGACCGAGGCGGTCGAGCTCATCACCGCGATCCGCGGGTTCGCGCAGCGGCGCGAGTGCGGCGTCCTGCTCGTCGAGCACGACATGTCGGTGGTGATGGGCACCTGCGACCGGCTGCACGTCCTCGACAGCGGCCGAACGGTCATCGAGGGCGAGCCCGCCGCCGTCCGCTCCGATCCCCAGGTCATCGAGATCTACTTCGGAAAGCGACACTGACATGGTCCTGCGCATCGAGGACGTCCACCTGCAGTACGGCTCCTCCGTCCGAGCCGTCCAAGGCTGTTCGCTGGAGGTGGGTGAGGGCGAGCTGGTCTCGCTCATCGGCCAGAACGGCGCCGGCAAGAGCACCCTGGTCAAGGCGGTCATGGGCGAGGTGCCCGTGGCGTCCGGCTCGATCACCGTCGACGGGACGTCGGTGGCGAGCAAGTCGTACTCGACGATCCGGGCCGGTGTCTCGCACGTCCCCGAGAGCCGTGGCATCTTCGCCAGCCTCACCGTGGGGGAGAACCTCCGGCTCGGCGCGGTCACCCGCAAGGACAAGGCGCAGGTCGCGGCCGACATCGAGCGCGAGCTCGAGCGGTTCCCCATCCTGCGCACCTACTGGAGCCGCGGGGCCAGCCTGCTCTCCGGCGGTGAGCAGCAGCAGCTCGCGATCGCGCGGGCACTCCTGCTCAACCCGCGCATCCTCCTGCTCGACGAGCCGACCCTGGGCCTGGCGCCCATCGTCGTCGACCTGATCTTCGACGTCGTGGTCGCGCTGCGCGAGCAGGGCATGACGATCCTGCTCGTCGAGCAGAACGCCGTCCGCTCGCTCGAGGTCTCCGACCGCTCCTACGTGCTCCAGGCTCCCGGTCGCGTCCTGGGCAGCGGCACCGCGAGCGAGCTCGGCCGCATGCCGGCCGTCGTCGAGTACCTCGGCTTCTCTCCTGCTGAAGTGGGTGATCCCCGATGATCCTCGAGTTCCTCATCAACGCGGTCGGGCTCGGCGCGCTCTACGCCCTGCTGACGATCGGCGTCGCGCTGCTGTTCGGCGTGCTCGGCCTGATGAACTTCGCCTACGGGGAGCTCATCCTCGCCGGCGCGTTCGCGATGTACCTGTTCCGCGACCAGCCCTGGCCCTTCGCCCTGCTGATGGCGATCGTCTTCGCCGTCGTGGTGGCGCTGATCAGCGAGCGACTCGCCTTCCACCCGCTGCGCAACGCCGACCCGGTGACGCTGATGATCGCGTCGTTCGCGGTCAGCCTGGCGCTGCAGAGCCTGGCCCGGATGACGGTGCTGCCGCGCACGCGCGGCGTGCCGCCCGAGCGCTTCCTGTCGCACCGGGTCACCATCCTGGGCGCCGACGTCAGCGTGCTCGACCTCGTCACCCTCGTCCTGTGCGGCGTGATGCTGCTCGTGGTCGCCTGGCTGATGGGCCGGACCAGCCTGGGCATCCAGCTGCGCGCCGCGGCCGAGGACTTCCGGATGGCCGCGAGCCTCGGCGTCAAGGCCAACCTGGTGATCCCCGCCGCCTTCGTCATCGTCGGCGTGCTCTCGGCGATCGGTGGTGCCGTGCTCGTGGCCCGGCAGGGCTCGGTCGGCGCCGACATGGGCCTGCAGCCGATGCTGATCGGCGTCGTCGGCGCGGTGCTCGGCGGGATGAGCAGCCTCAAGGGCGCCGCGCTCGGCGGCTTCCTGCTCGGCGCGGCGACCGCGCTCCTCGAGTCGCTGCTGCCGACCGACCTCATCGCGTTCCGCGACGCCTTCTTGTTCTCGGCGCTCATCGCGGTCCTCGTCGTCCGGCCCCAGGGCCTCCTCTCCGGCGCGAAGGTGCGTGTCTCATGAAGAGTCGGAACCGGATCCTCGACACGGTGCAGACGCCCGCGCTCCTCGTCGGCCTCGTCCTGCTCGTCGCGCTCGCCGGCGCCACGGGCGACGTCACGACCGCTCGGGTGGCGACGCTCGCGCTGGTCTCGGTGGTCTTCGTCGTCGGCCTGTCGGTCTTCTCCGGCAACTCCGGCGTGATGTCGTTCGGGCACGTCATGTTCATGGCGGCCGGGGCGTACACGACGGCGTACCTGACCATCCCGGTGCCGCTGAAGAAGACGCTCTTCGCGGACCTGCCCGGCTGGCTGTCGTGGCTGGCCGAGGTGCACAGCAGCTTCCCGGTCGCGCTCCTCGCCGGCGGCCTCGTCGCCGCCGTCGTGGGCCTGGTGACCGCGCCCGTCGTGGCCCGGCTCAGCGGACTGCAGTCGGGCATCGCGACGCTGGCGATGCTGCTCATCACCTACAACGTCCTCAACAGCTGGACCGAGGTCACCCGCGGCTCGTCGAGCATGATCGGCATCCCCCGCGGTACGACGACCTGGTGGGCCTTCGGCGTCGCCGCGGCCGCGGTCGTCGTGGCGTGGCTCTACCGCTGCTCGCGCGGGGGCCTGCAGCTGCGCGCCTCCCGCGAGGACTTCTGGGCCGCCCAGGCCTCCGGCATCGCCGTGGGTCGGCACCGGGCGACCGCCTGGGTGCTCAGCGCCCTCGTGTGCGGCCTGGCCGGTGCGCTCTACGCCGGCTACCTCACGTCGTTCAACGTCAACGGCTTCTTCCTGACCGCGACCTTCTCGTTCGTCGTGATGATCGTGCTCGGCGGCTACCTCTCGCTGAGCGGCGCCGTGGTCGGCGCCCTGGCGGTGAGTGCGCTGCAGGAGGTGCTGCGGCGGTTCCAGGACGGCCGGTTCACCGGCGGCAACGAGCTGCCGGCCGGCGTGGCCGACCTGATCGTGGCGGCCGTGCTGCTGGTGGTGTTGGTCAAGGCGCCCTACGGCCTGATGGGTGTGCGGGAGCTGCGGTTGCCGCGGAGGCGTCGTGGCGGCGGCGCGGAGCGCCGTTCCGAGGCGCCGGCGAAGGAGCCGGTCGGCGCCGCCTGACCCACCCCGCCGCGGCAGACGGGTCCGAGCGCCCCGGCGCTCGGACCCTTCCGTCGTGTGTTGCCGTGTGCTGCCGGGGCTACTCCGGCGACTCCTCCAGGAGCTCGAGGCGCTTCACGCCGGCCTCGCCGACCGCGGTGGCGACGGCCGCGACGATGCTCTCGGTCAGCGCCATCGAGGCGACCAGCGAGTCGAACGGCGAGGC
Source organism: Nocardioides carbamazepini (assembly GCF_024614185.1). Classification (GTDB taxonomy): domain Bacteria; phylum Actinomycetota; class Actinomycetes; order Propionibacteriales; family Nocardioidaceae; genus Nocardioides; species Nocardioides carbamazepini. The sequence goes on along the minus strand of NZ_JAHTLF010000018.1, from coordinate 693,388 downwards.
CGACTCGACCCGCGTCGGCAGGACCACGCGGGCGGTCTTGGCGATCGGTGAGAGCCAGTTGTCCGTCATCAGGCAGACCGTCGCCCCCCGGCCGGCCATCCGCTCGGCGAAGACCAGGTTCTGCTCGGTGTAGCGGCGGTAGTCGTAGATCACGAAGACCGTGCTGGCCGAGGCGTCCGCGATCGTCGTGCGCCGGTCGAGGTCGTCGTTGCTGACGTGGTGGACACCGGAGCGCAGCAGCCGCAGGTGGGCGACGAGGTACTCCGAGACCGAGCCGCTGAACCGGCCGCCGGCGACCCGGACCTCGCGGCCGGGGTCGCACAGCAGCTTGACCAGCTTGGCGAACTCCGACTCCGGCAGCTCGTCGTACGACGCGGACAGCATCGCCGCGAACGCCTGGTGGGTCTCGGTCAGCACGCCCTCCTCGGACGGGCCGACCTTCTCCGGGTACTGCTTGAGCGGCGAGCCGAGCTCGCCGTTGAGCTCGTGGACCAGGGCCCGCTGGAAGGCGGGGAAGCCGGGGAAGCCCAACCGGGTCACGAAGCGCACCACCGTCGGGGGGCTGACCGAGGCCGCTGTCGCGAGGTCGACGACCGTCGTGAGGCCGGCGGTGGGGTACTGCGCGAGCAGCGCCCGCCCGACCTTGCGCTCGCTGTTGCTGAGCTCGTCGAGGGTCGCCATGAGCAGCTTGCGCACCGACGCGTGGCCGCCGGGGATGTCCGTCACTGTCCGAACCTATCAACGCAGCCGCCGCTGCCCGGCCGGTTCATCACCAGACCCGGTCGGTCAGGTCGACCTCGCGCGGGTCCTGCATGTGCGGGTAGACGTGGTCGACGGCGGGGACGAAGGTCTCCTTGATCGAGCGCGGGCTGGTCCAGCGCAGCAGGTTGGTCGCGGCGCCGGCCTTGTCGTTGGTGCCCGACGCGCGGCCGCCCCCGAAGGGCTGCTGGCCGACGACGGCGCCGGTGGGCTTGTCGTTGACGTAGAAGTTGCCGGCCGCGAAGCGCAGCCGCTCCGAGAGTTGGTGCACGACGGTCCGGTCGGTCGCGAACACCGCGCCCGTGAGCGCGTACGGCGACGTCGCGTCGACCTGCTCGACGATCGCGTCGAGCGCGCCGGGCAGGCTGTCGTCGTACACGTGCACGGCGAGGATCGGGCCGAAGTACTCCGTGCTGAACGCGGGGTGCTCGGGGTCGTCGACGCGCAGCACCGTGGGCCGGACGAACCAGCCCTTGGCGTCGTCGTACGTGCCGCCGGCGACGACCTCGACCTTCGGGTCGGCCTGCGCCTCGTCGAGGACCGCGCGGTGCCGGGCGAACGCGCGCTCGTCGATGACCGCGCCGAGGAAGTTGCGGTGATCGCGGACGTCGCCCATCGGCAGCGCGTCGACGGTCTCGGCCAGCTCCTCGCGGATGCGCTCCCACACGCTGGAGGGGACGTACGCGCGTGAGGCGGCCGAGCACTTCTGACCCTGGTACTCGAAGGCACCACGCACCAGCGCGGTGCGCAGCGCGACGGGCTCGGCGCAGGGGGCGGCGAGCACGAAGTCCTTGCCGCCGGTCTCGCCGACCAGCCGCGGGTACGACGCGTAGGTGTCCAGGCGCTGCGCCGTCGCGCGCCACAGGTGCCGGAAGGTCGCGGTCGAGCCGGTGAAGTGGATGCCGGCGAGGTCGGGTTGGTCGAGCACGACGTCGCTGACGGCGAGACCGTCGCCGGTGACCATGTTGATCACGCCCGGCGGGAGACCGGCCGCGCGCAGCAGCTCCATGGTGAGCGACGCGGCGAGCTGCTGGGTGGGGGACGGCTTCCAGACGACGGTGTTGCCCATCAGCGCGGGCGCGGTCGGCAGGTTGGCGGCGATGGCGGTGAAGTTGAACGGGGTGATCGCGTAGACGAAGCCCTCCAGCGGGCGGTGGTCCGTGCGGTTCCACGTGCCGGCGCTGTTGGCCACGGGCTGCTCGGCGAGGACCTCGCGACCGAAGTGGGCGTTGAACCGCCAGAAGTCGATCAGCTCGCATGCCGCGTCGATCTCGGCCTGGTACGACGTCTTCGACTGTCCGAGCATCGTGGCGGCCACCAGCCGGGCCCGCCACGGGCCGGCGAGGAGGTCGGCGGCCCGCAGGAAGACGGCGGCCCGCTCGTCGTACGGCAGGTCGCGCCAGGCCGGTGCCGCGGCGCGCGCGGCGGCGACCGCCGCCCGGGCGTCGTCCGCGGTCGCGTTGCGCAGGGTGCCGAGCCGCAGCCGGTGGTCGTGCGGTGCGCGGACGTCGGTCTCCGTGCCGGTGCCGGTCACGGGCCGGCCGCCGATCACGTGCGGCAGCGCCGCCGGCCGGTTGGCCAGCTCGGCGAGCGCGCTGTTGAGCGCTGCCCGTTCGGGACTCCCCGGCGCGTAGTCGAGCACGGGCTCGTTGACTGGTGCGGGCACGCGGGAGATCGAGTCCAAGGGGTTCCTCCTGAAAGTAACAGAGATTTCAGAATAGCCCCTTGCGAACCAAAGTGGAATGAATCATTCTAGGTGTATGACGCCGACCATCGCTGTGTCCAGCACCCCCGGGCCGACGCCGCAGGAGGGCGCCGGCCGGGGTTCCACCGAGTCCCACATCGCGCTCACCGAGGCGCACGCCGCGCACAACTACCATCCGCTCCCCGTCGTCCTCGCCTCCGGCCAGGGCGCCTGGGTGACCGACGTGGAGGGCAACCGCTACCTCGACTGCCTCGCCGGCTACTCCGCGCTCAACTTCGGCCACGGGCACCCGCGTCTCGTCGCGCGCGCCACCGAGCAGCTCCAGCGGCTCACCCTGACCAGCCGGGCGTTCTTCAACGACCAGCTCGGGCCGTTCGCGCAGGCGCTCGCCGAGCTCACCGACAAGGACATGGTGCTGCCGATGAACTCCGGGGCGGAGGCCGTCGAGACCGCGATCAAGGTCAGCCGGAAGTGGGGCTACCAGGTCAAGGGCGTCGCGCCGGGCACGGCGAAGATCATCACGATGCACGGCAACTTCCACGGCCGGACCACGACGATCGTCAGCTTCTCCGACGACGACGAGGCGACCGCGGACTACGGCCCCTTCACGCCCGGATTCGTCGGCGTCCCCTATGGCGACATCGACGCCGTCGCCGCGGCGATCGACGACTCGACCGTGGCCGTGCTCTTCGAGCCGATCCAGGGCGAGGGCGGGGTTGTCGTACCGGCGGAGGGCTTCCTGCCGGCGCTGCGCGCGCTCTGCACCGAGCGCAACGTGCTCATGGTCGCCGACGAGATCCAGTCCGGCCTCGCCCGGACCGGTCGCACGTTCGCGTGCGACCACGACGGCGTCGTCCCCGACGTCTACGTGCTCGGCAAGGCGCTCGGCGGCGGGCTCCTCCCCGTCTCCGCCATCGCCGCGGACCACGCGGTGCTCGACGTCGTCCGGCCCGGCACCCACGGCTCGACCTTCGGTGGCAACCCGCTCGCCGCGGCCGTCGGCCACGAGGTCGTCCAGCTGCTCGCGACGGGTGAGTTCCAGGAGCGCGCCCGGGTGCTCGGTGAGCGCCTCGAGGCGGGTCTGCTCGAGCTGATCGGGACCGGCCTGGTCGCCGTACGGGTGCGGGGGCTGTGGGCCGGCGTCGACGTCGACCCGAGCCTGCTCACCGGCCGCCAGGTCTGCGAGGGCCTCATGCGGCACGGCATCCTGGCCAAGGACACCCACGGCTCGACCGTCCGGTTCGCGCCCCCGCTGGTCGCCAGCGAGTCCGACATCGACCTGCTCGTCGCCACCCTGCGCACGGTGCTGGAGGAAGCGCGCCGATGACCGCCACCCTCGCGGTTCCGGTCCAGGACCGGAACCCGCTCGTCGCCGCGCGCAGCCAGCTCGCCGACGCCATCGCGCTGCTCGACTACGGCCCCGGCATGCTCGACATGCTCGGCACCCCGCGCCGCGAGATGACCGTGTCGGTCCCGTTGCGCCGCGACGACGGAAGTGTCGAGGTGCTCATCGGCCACCGCGTGCAGCACAACCTGTCCCGCGGCCCGGCGAAGGGCGGCGTCCGGTTCAGCCCCGACGTCAGCCTGGACGAGGTCCGCGCGCTCGCGATGTGGATGACCTGGAAGTGCGCCCTCGTGAACATCCCGTACGGCGGCGCTAAGGGCGGTGTCGCGTTCGACCCGCGGGCCTACTCCCGCGGCGAGATCCAGCGGGTGACCCGGCGCTACACCAGCGAGATCATGCCGATCCTGGGGCCGGTGACCGACATCCCCGCCCCCGACATCGGCACCGACGAGCAGGTGATGGCGTGGATGATGGACACCTACTCCGTCAACCGCGGCCACACTGTCCTCGGCGTCGTCACCGGCAAGCCGGTCGCCCTCGGCGGCTCCCTCGGCCGAGCGAGCGCCACCTCGCGCGGGGTCGTCCACGTCGCGCTGGCGGCGCTCGGCCACCGCGGCATCGCCGTCCGCGGCGCCCGGGCCGCGGTCCAGGGCTTCGGCAAGGTCGGCCGCGACGCGGCCCGCCTGCTCGCCGAAGCCGGCGTGCGGGTGGTCGCCGTGAGCGACCAGTACGGCGCGATCCACGACTCCGCCGGGCTCGACGTACCGGCGCTGACGGCGCACGTCGACAGCACCGGCAGCGTCGTCGGCTTCGCCGCCTCCGAGCCGATGGACGCTGGTGAGGACCTCCTCCACCTCGACGTCGACCTGCTCGTCCCGGCCGCCGTCGAGGCGGTCATCAACGCCGACAACGCCCACCGGGTGCGGGCGTCCGTCATCGCCGAGGGCGCCAACGGTCCCACCACCCCCGCGGCCGACGCCGTGCTCGCCGACGCCGGCGTGCTCGTCGTACCGGATATCCTGGCCAACGCCGGCGGCGTGATCGTGTCCTACTTCGAGTGGGTCCAGGCCAACCAGGCCTACTGGTGGAGCGAGGACGACGTGAACGCCCGCCTCGCCCAGCGGATGCAGGTCGCCTGGGACCGAGTGGTCGCGTACGCCGCGCGGCGTGACATCTCGCTGCGCCGGGCCGCGACCACGCTCGCGGTCGAGACGGTCGCGAACGCACACCTCGCCCGCGGGCTCTACCCGTGAGCGGAGCGGGTGCCGGGGCCGAAGCCGAGGAGCTCCCCCGGCCGCACCGGGCCGGCGGCCGCGGCGGGTGAGCCACGCACCGCGGTGGGTGCGCCACGCACTAATGTCGGCCGGGTGACCGACCAGCACCAGCAGACCAGGGTCCTGATCACCGGCGCCGGCTCCGGGCTCGGAGACGCCCTCGCCCGGGCCTGGGAGCAGCGGGGCGCCGACGTGCTCCGCACCGACCGCGCACCGGCCGACGGGATCCTGCCGCTCGACATCACCAGCGACGCCGACTGGGCCGCGGCCCGCGACCACGTCGAGCGGACCTGGGGTGGGCTGGACGTGCTCGTCAACAACGCCGGCATCGCCGGCGGCGGGCGGCTCGACGTGTCCGGGATCGACGAGTGGCAGCGGCTGGTCGACATCAACCTGCTCGGCGCGGTGCGCGGCACGGCGACGTTCACGCCCGTGTTCAAGCGGCAGGGGAGCGGCCGGATCGTCAACATCGCCTCGCTCGCCGGTCTCGTGCACCCCGCGGGGATGGGTGGCTACAACGCCACCAAGGCCGCGGTCGTCGCGCTCACCGAGACGACCGGACACGAGCTGGCGGCACACGGCGTGACCGCGCACGTCGTGTGCCCGTCGTACTTCCGCACCAACCTGATGGCCGCCGTCGAGGGACGCGACGCCGCGCTGCAGACGGTCATGACGAAGCTGGTCGAGGACGCGCCGCTGGGGCCCGACGAGATCGCGGCGGCGGTGCTCGACGGGATCGACGCCGGGACCGAGCTGATCGTGCCCGACGAGGCCGCGCGGGCGGCGTACCAGCTCAAGCTGGCCGACCGGGCGTCGTACGACGCCGTGATGCGCGCGCAGGCCCGCAAGCTGGACGCGGTGGCCGAGTGACCGGGGCGAGTGACGAGTCACGCCCGGTCCGCGAGGAGGACGCCTTCGACGTCGCCGCCGTCGAGACCTGGCTGGGCCGTGGCCCGATCGCCGAGGTGCGCCAGTTCCCCGGCGGGGCGTCCAACCTGACCTACCTGCTGCGCATGCAGGACGGGCCCGACCTGATCCTGCGGCGCCCGCCCGTCGGCACCAAGGCGAAGGGCGCCCACGACATGGGCCGCGAGTACCGGATCCAGGACGCCCTCGAGCCGGTCTTCCCGCAGGTGCCGGCGATGGCGGCGTACTGCACGGCGCAGGACAGCCCGATCGGCAGCGAGCTCTACGTGATGGAGCGGCTCGACGGGTTGATCCCGCGCCGCGAGTTCGGCTTCCCCGTCTCGCCGGAGCAGGCCGACGCGCTCTGCGCCGCCGCCGTCGACCTGCTGGTCGCCCTGCACGCGATCGACGTGGCCACCGTCCCGGGCCTGGCGACGCTCGACAAGGGCGCCGGGTACGTCGCGCGCCAGGTCGGCGGGTGGACCGCCCGGCTCGACAACGCCCGCACCGACGACACCGGTGACTGGTCCGACATCACCGGCTGGCTCGACGAGCACCAGCCGGTCGACGTCGGGCAGCGGATGATCCACAACGACTTCCGCTTCGACAACATGGTGCTCGACCCTGCGGACCCGACCCGGATCATCGGCCTCCTCGACTGGGAGCTCGCCACGGTCGGTGACCCGCTGATGGACCTGGGCTGCACGCTGGCCTACTGGGTCGAGGCCGACGACGACGAGTTCTTCCTCCTCTTCCGGCGCCAGCCCACGACCGCGCCGGGCATGTGGACCCGCCGCCAGGTGGTCGACGCCTACTGCGCCCGCACCGGCATCGCGCTGAGTGCCGCGCAGTGGAGCTTCTACGAGGTCTTCGGCCTGTTCCGGCTCGCGGTCATCGCCCAGCAGATCTGGTACCGCTACTTCCACGGCCAGACCAGCAACGAGGCGTACGCCTCGTTCGGTCCGGCCGTCGGCTACCTCGAGACGCGCTGCCGCCGGGTGATCGCCGCCGCGTCCGGGGGAGCGGCCTGATGGGCGTCCTGCTGCTGGTCCGCCACGGCCAGGCGTCCTTCGGCTCGGACGACTACGACGTGCTCTCCGACAATGGCTGGGAGCAGGGCCGGGTGCTCGGCCGCTGGCTCGCCAAGGAGGGTCCCGAGCCGGTCTCCGTCGTGCACGGCGGCATGCGCCGGCACCGCGAGACCTGGGAGGCGGTCGCCGAGGGCGCCGGCTGGACCGGCCTCCCGGGCTCCCCGCGGGCCGAGGTGGACGAGGACTGGGCGGAGTTCGACCACCTCGCCGTGCTCGCGCGCTTCGCCGAGGCGACCGGGGCGGCTGTCGACCACACCGCCGACCGGCGCGCCTTCCAGGAGCAGTTCGAGATCTCCACCGCCCACTGGGCCGCGGCCGGGCCCGACGGCGGCTACCCGGAGCCCTACGACGCCTTCGTCGGCCGGGCCCGCGCCGCCCTCGACGCCGCGGCCGCCCGGCCGGGCCCGACGCTCGTCGTCACGTCCGGTGGTGTCATCGCGGCGCTGGCCGCCCTGCTCGTCGTACCGGACACCGTGGCCGTCGGTCCCGTGTGGGCTCGGTTCAACACCGTCATCGCGAACACCTCGGTGACCCGGGTCATCGTGGGCGCGACCGGCGCCCGGCTGCTGACCTTCAACGAGCACCCGCACCTGCCGCGGACGCTGGTCACCTATCGCTGAGCCGATTGAGCAGGGCGGAGCGATGTAAGGTTACATCATGAGCCACCGCACGCAGATCACCCTGGAGGACGAGCAGTACGCCCGGCTCCGGAAGGAGGCGGCGCGCACCGGCCTGGGGCTCGCGGAGCTGGTCCGTCGAGCGATCGACGAGGTCTACGGCTCGAACACCGTCGCCGACCGGCTGCATCGCCTGGAGATCTCGTTCGGTGCCTGGGCACGGGTCGACCTCGCGCTCGGCGAGGCCGCGGACGACATCGGACCGCTCGACGGGCTGGACGGCGCCGACTACGTGGAGCGGTTGCGACCGGGCCTCGCGGCACGGTTGGCGCGATGACGGTCGTGCTCGACACGTCCGTCCTGATCGATCACCTGAGGGGGCGTGCGGAAGCACAGCAGGCCATGGCGGACGCCGTGCGTCGAGGTGAGGTACTCGCCGCGAGCGTCCTGTGCCGGACCGAGATCCTGGCCGGCATGAGGTCCACCGAGGAGGAGGCCACCCACGCCCTGCTGGCAGGTCTGGACTGGATCCCGGTCACGATCGACATCGCCGACCGTGCGGGGGCCTGGGCGCGACGGTTCCTGCGCTCCCATCCGGGCATCGACCCGGTGGACTACGTCATCGCGGCGACCACGGCGACCGTCGGCGGCCGGCTGTGGACGTGCAATGTCAAGCACTTCCCGATGTTCGCCGACCTCACGGCACCGTACTGATCCGACTAGGCCGTCATCGCGACCGTCCTCGGATCGGTCGGGGCGGCGGTGCTGCTCCCGGTGGCCGCGGTCGAGTGCCGCCGCGGCGAGCGGCTCGGCCGGGGACGCGGTCAGCTCTCCCTCGGGAGCGCCCGAGCGGCGCATGCCTCGCCGCGCCGGAGAGATGGCGCTGCCGATGGTATTCTCATGCCATGATCTCTGCCATCAGGACCACCATCGACGGTGCCGGGCGCATCGTCGTGCCCAAGGCGATCCGTGACGCCATGGGCCTGACCGGTGGCACCCGGGTCGACCTGTCCTTCGTCGACGGACGGATCGAGATCGAGCTGCCGCGCGCCGAGGTCGACATCGAGTTCCCTGAGGGCGGGCCGCCCCGGATCGTCTACAAGAACCTCCCCCCCGACGCGCCGCCGCTCACCGACGAGATGATCCGCGAGACCCTGGAGGCCGTGCGTGAGCGCCGCCTGTGACACCAGCCTCCTGGTCCCCACGCTCAACCCGCGCCATCCCGATCACGCCGCCGCCCTCGAGGTGTGGCCGCTCCTGACCGCCGTCCCGGCTCACGTGCTGCTCGAGACCTACAGTGTGCTGACCCGGGTCCAGGACCCCTACTGCATGTCGGGGAAGGATGTGGCCCGCGCGCTCGAGGGCGTGGGTCTGGCGGTGATCGGCCTGCCCGAGTCGCGCCAGGTCGAGTTGGTCGCCACCTTGGCCGCCGCGGACGTCGACGGCGGCGCGGTCTACGACGGTCTGGTCGGATCGACCGCCCTGCATCACGACGTCGAGCTGATCACCCGCGACCGTCGGGCCCGGTCGACGTACGACGCGCTGGGGGTGCGCTACCGGCTGATGTGAGCGTCGGTGGCATCCTGCCCTGGTGCGACGGGGTGCGGGGATGCGGAGAGCTCGGGTCGCGGCCACCGCCGTGCTGCTGGTGACCGGCGGTGGGTTGGCCGGAGCGGCGCCCTCACCGGCGCAGGCACCGGTCCCGACCTGCGCCGGCAAGCGGGCCACGATCGTCGACCCGTCCAAGGGCGACGACCGGATCGTCGGCACCCGCAAGCGGGACGTGATCGTGGCGGGGAGGGGCAAGGGCCGCGACGTGGTCCTCGGACTCGACGGCAACGACCTGATCTGCGGCGACGCGCGGACCCGGGTGATCGGCGGCAAGGGCGACGACACGATCTACGGCGCGGGGAGCGCCGACGGCGGCAAGGGCGCGGACCGGTTCCACGGCGTGGGCACCGCCCGCGGCGGCAAGGGCGCCGACCGGTACTGGGCGCCGCTGGGGGCGGGCTCGTTCGACGGCGGTCCGGGCTACGACCAGGTGACCTTCTACGAGGGGTACGTCCCCGGCACGACCTCCGGCGTCTACGTCAACCTCGCCACGGGCCAGGCCAGCGCCGAGACCGAGGTCGGGGGACTGCGGCTCCGGACCGCGCTCGCCGGCGTCGAGGAGGTCCGGGGCACGCCCGACGACGACCTGATCCTCGGCGACGCCTTCGACAACGTGCTGCGCGGCGGCGCCGGCAAGGACGTCCTCAACGGTCGAGGCGGGTACGACACCGTGATCGGCGGCCGGGGCACGGACTCGTGCACCGGGGAGATCCGCCAGGGCTGCGAGCGGTAGGGGGTCAGCCCTCCCGTCTCCCGGCCCGTCTCCCGTCTCCCTGGCTGACGCGGGCGCGGGCGCGGCCTCGGTTCGTGGGCAGGACCATACCGGGTATATAGTTCCTATACCCGGTATGTAGTCACCTCGAGGAGTCCTCCCCATGTCCGTCAAGCACGCGCTGTTGGCGCTGCTGGAGCAGCAGCCGATGTACGGCTACCAGCTGCGCGCCGAGTTCGAGCGGCGCACCGGCACCGCCTGGCCGCTGAACGTCGGGCAGGTCTACACGACCCTGACGCGCCTGGAGCGCGACGGACTCGCTGTCGCCGACGGTGAGGACGACGAGGGCCATGTTGTCTACCGGATCACCGACGGCGGCCGCGACGAGGTCGCGACCTGGTTCACCACGCCGGTCGCCCGCACCCAGCCGCCCCGCGACGAGCTCGCCATCAAGCTCGCCCTGGCGGTCACGGTCCCCGGCGTCGACGTCGGCACCGTCATCCAGCAGCAGCGCAGCGCGACGATGGCGTCGCTCCAGGACTACACCCGGCTCAAGCGCCGTGCGGCCGAGGCCGCCGACCGTGCCGAGCGGGCGGACCTCGCCTGGAGCCTGGTCCTGGACTCGCTGGTGTTCGGCGCCGAGGCCGAGATCCGGTGGCTCGACCACTGCGAGGCCCGGCTGCGGCGGGCCGCGGTCGAGCAGGGCCGCGAGGGCGCCCGCCCGGTCGAGGACGTCCCGGTTCCCCGTCCCGCGCGAGGCAGCAGATGAACGCCCGCGACGAGGACCAGGTCCGCCGCCTCGACCGCGCCGAGCGGCGGTGGCTCGCCGACGCGCGGGCCCGCCTGGAGCGCATCCGTGACGACCGACGCCTCTCCCCGAAGGAAGACCGATGAACCCCGTCCTGCAGCTCGCCGACGTCACCCGGGTGCACGGCACCGGAGCGGGAGAGGTCCACGCGCTGCGCGGGATCTCCTTCGCCGCCCACGCCGGCGAGCTGGTCGCGGTGATGGGCCCGTCCGGGTCCGGCAAGTCCACCCTGCTGACCATCGCCGGCGGCCTCGACCAGCCGACCGCCGGCGCGGTCCGGGTCGAGGGCACCGACCTGGTCGGCCTCGGCCAGCAGGAGCGCGCCCGGATGCGACGTACCTCGATCGGCTATGTCTTCCAGGGCTTCAACCTGATCCCGGCGCTGACCGCGGCCGAGAACGTCGCCCTGCCGCGCGAGCTCGACGGGGTGCCGGTCCGGACCGCCCGCGAGGAGGCGCTGCGGGCGCTGGAGGAGGTCGGCATCGCCGACCTGGCCGAGCGCTTCCCCGACGACATGTCGGGCGGCCAGCAGCAGCGGGTCGCGATCGCCCGGGCCGTGGTGGGCGAGCGGCGGCTGATCCTGGCCGACGAGCCGACCGGCGCCCTCGACACCGAGACCGGCGAGGGGATCCTCGAGCTGCTGCGGGCCCGGTGCGACGCGGGCGCCGCCGGGGTGCTGGTCACCCACGAGGCCCGCCACGCGGCGTGGGCGGACCGGGTCGTCTTCCTCCGCGACGGGGTCGTGGTTGACGAGACCGGCACCGACCGGGTCGAGGGCCTGACCGAGCGGGCCGACGCATGAGGGGTCCCACCCCCAGCGGCGCGCGTCTCGCCGGCTGGCGGATCGCGCTGCGCCTGGCCCGCCGCGAGGCGCTGCGCCGCCGCGCGCAGACCGCCCTGATGCTGGTCCTCGTCTGCCTGCCCGTCCTGGCCGTCGCCGCGGCCGCCGTCGTGTGGCGCACCGCGGACGTCTCCGGCGCCGAGGGCGTCGAGCGCCGGATGGGTACGGCGGCCGCCCTGGTCTACGGCAGCGGCACGACCGAGGTGCTGCAGTCGTTCGACCCCGACGGCGCGACCTCCTGGGTCGGCGAGGAGGAGCACGTCGCGACGGTGACCGAGGTCCGGCAGGTGCTGGGCGCCGATCGACCGCTCCTCCCGATCGCCCGGGAGTACCTCTCGTACGTCACCGACCGCGGCGTCGGTGACGTCGTCGTCACGCAGACCGACCTCGCCGCCCCCTTGGCCCGCGGCCTGTTCCGGCTCGAGGGCGGCCGGCTGCCGCGCACCACCGGCGAGGTCGTCGTCAACCCCGCCCTGGCCCGCCGCGGACCCGGACTCGGCGACACCCTCACCGCGCTGCGCCGTACCTCCGACGGCGAGACCCGCACCGAGCTGCGGATCGTGGGGATCGTCGAGAGCGCCACGACCCGCGACGAGGCCGTCGCGGGTGTGCTCCCGGGAGCGGTCGGCACCCCCGACGCCCCGCCGCAGTGGCTGGTCGGCGGCGACCCGGTGAGCTGGGACGACGTCCGCGCGCTCAACGCCGTCGGCCTGCTCGCCGCCTCCCGGCAGGTGCTCTCCGACCCGCCGCCCGCCTCGGCACTGCCGCCGGAGGTGGTGAGCGACGAGCCGGTCGACGAGACCGCGATGACCGCGCTGGTGCTGGTCGCGACCATGGTGCTGCTCGAGGTGGTGCTGCTCGCCGGGCCGGCCTTCGCCGTCCGGGCCCGGGCCCAGGCCCGCACCCTGGCCCTCGTCGCCGCCGCAGGCGGCACCCCGGCCCAGGCCCGGCGTACCGTGCTCGCCTCGGGGGTCGTGGTGGGCCTGCTCGGTGGCGCGCTCGGCACGGTGCTCGGCATCGGGGTCGGTGCGCTGCTGGTCCCGGTGGCCCAGCGCCTCCAGGGCACCTGGTTCGGGCCGTTCGAGGTGCCGTGGACGGTGCTGCTCGGGGTCGCGGGCTTCGGCCTCGCGGCCGCCGTGCTCGCCGCCGTGGTCCCGGCGTACTCCGCGTCCCGCAATGACGTCGTCGCCGTGCTCGCCGGACGGCGCGGGGAGGGCCGGACGTCGCGGCGCTCGCCCGTGCTGGGACTCGTCCTCATCGGCGCGGGCGTGGTGTCGGGCCTGGTCGGCTCCCGGGCGAGCGGTGCCTCGCCCGCGCTGGTCGGCGCGTCGGCCCTGCTGTCCGTCGTCGGCATGATCCTGCTCGTCGCGACCTCCGTGACGGCCGTGGGGAGGGCGGCCCGCCGGTTCCCGCTGGCCCTGCGCTTCGCCGCCCGCGACGCGGCCCGGCACCGCACCCGGACGGTCCCCGCCGTGGCGGCCGTCGGCGCGACCGTGGCCGGCGTGGTCGCCCTCGGCATCGCCCTCAGCAGCCAGCAGGCGGCCGACGAGCGGGACTACGACCCGCAGCTCGCCCACGGGTACGCCGCCACGCCGGTCGGCGGCGACGCCGACCCCGAGACGGTCCGCGGCGTGCTCGCCCAGCGCGTTCCGGGTGCCGAGATCGACGAGATCGCCGGTGTCCGCGGCGCCGGGGAGGGGACCTGGACGGACCTCTCGCTCGAGCTGGACGGCGAGCCGCTCGTGCTGCCGACCTTCGGCAGCCTCGGCTCCTCCTTCCTCGTCGGCACCTCCGTGCCTGCGGCCGTCGGCCTCGCGCCGGCCGAGCAGGCGGCGGCCGAGGAGGCGCTCGCCGCGGGGCGCCTGGTCGTGCTGGGCCGGTCCGCGGACCTCCCCGGCGGCCGGCTGCGTGCCGTCGTCCAGGTGACCGACGACGCCACCCAGGAGGTCCTGGACGAGCGCTTCCGTGACGTGGACGTCACCTCGGTGCGTTCGCCTGTAGCGCTCCCGGCGGCGGCCGGCATCGTGCCCCCGACGCTCGCCGACGAGCTCGGCCTGACGACCGCCACGACCGCATTGGTCGTCGCGCCGACCATCAGTGAGGCGGCCCAGGAGGATCTCGCGGAGGCGCTGGCGACCGTGGCGGGCGCGGGCGAGCTCTACGTCGAGCGCGGCTTCGTGCCCGACTCGGCGGTGCGGATCCTGCAGTGGGTGCTCGCCGTCCTCGGCGGGGTGATGATGCTCGGCGGCACGCTGACCGCCACCTTCCTCGCGCTCTCCGATGCCCGCCCCGACCTCGCCACCATGGCCGCGGTCGGTGCCCGGCCGCGGACCCGCCGCCGGGTCGCGGCGGCGTACGCCCTCGTCGTGGGGCTGGTCGGTGCCCTGCTCGGCGCGCCGATCGGGTTCGTCCCGGGCCTCGCGGTGAGCCGGCCGCTCTCCCGCGACGGCGACGGCGCGACCCTGCTCGCCGTACCGTGGCCGCTGGTCGCGGTCGTGGTGGTCGGGCTGCCGCTGCTCACCGCCGCCGCGGTCGGGCTGTGCGCACGGGGCCGGCTGCCGCTGGTGGCGCGGATCGACTGACCGCGTCGGGTGGGTGAGGGTGATCCCTGGGTCACTCTCACCTCGAGCTGCGCTCCTCCCACATTTAAAGTCAGGCTTGACTGTTTGTTTGTCCGGCGGCATGCTGGCGCCATGAGCACCCCTGCCGCCACCCGGGTCCCCCAGGAGGAGCGCACCCGGGTGATGCGGCAGCGGCTGATGGAGGCGACCGTCGAGCTGCTGGTGGAGAAGGGCTTCGGCGGGACGACGACCACGCTGGTCTCGGAGCGGGCCGGGGTGAGTCGCGGCGCGCAGCTGCACCACTTCCCGACCAAGAACGACCTCGTCGTCGCGGCGGTCGCGCACCTGACCGCGATCCGCGGCTCCGACCTGGAGGCGGCGGTGGCGAAGCTGCCCCGGGGCCAGGGCCGGACCGAGGCGGTCGTGCAGATGCTGGGCGAGCACTTCGCGTCGACGGTGTTCACCGCGGCGCTCGAGCTCTGGGTCGCCGCCCGCACCGACGACACGCTGCACCAGGCCGTCGCGCCGCTGGAGCAGCGCGTCGGTCGCGAGACGCACCGGCTCACGGTCGAGCTGCTCGGCATCGACGAGTCGCAGCCCGGTGCGCGCGAGCTGGTGCAGGCCACGCTCGACCTGGTGCGTGGCCTGGGTCTCGCCAACACGCTCGGCGACGACGCCCGTCGACGTCGCCGGATCCTCACCGAGTGGGCGCGCACGCTCGACGCCGCCCTGCACCCCAAGGAGAACCCGTGAGCCCCGTGAACCCCGTGAATAGGGTCCTCGACGACCTGCTCGTCGACCTCGCGACGGAGAGCCACCTGCTCCGCACGGCCGTCGCGACAGCCGACGCGTGGAGCCGGGCGACGCCGGCCCAGGGGTGGACGGTGGCCACGCAGGTCGCCCATCTGGTGTGGACCGACGAGGTGGCGACGATCGCCGCGGGTGCCGGGACCGAGAAGGGCAAGGCGGCGTGGGACGCCGTCGTACTGAAGGCGATCGAGAACCCGACCGGCTTCGTCGACGCCAGCGCGCACGAGCTAGCCGCCCTTCCTCCCGCCGAGCTGCTGGGCCGCTGGGACCTCGCCCGCGCGGGACTCGTCACGGCCCTGTGGGCCCAGCCCGCCGGCACCAGGATGCCGTGGTTCGGCCCCCCGATGTCGCCGACGTCGATGGCGACGGCCCGGTTCATGGAGACGTGGGCCCACGGGCTGGACGTCTACGAGACGATCGGCGCCGTGCCGGAGCCGACCGACCGGGTCCGGCACGTCGCCCACATCGGCGTCCGCACCCGCGACTTCGCCTACGCCAACAACGGCCTCGAAGCCCCCGCCGAGGAGTTCCGGGTCGAGCTGACCGGGCCCAGCGGTGCCGTCTGGACCTGGGGTCCCGAGGACGCCGCGCAGCGCGTCACGGGTGAGGCCTACGACTTCTGCCGGCTGGTCACCCAGCGCATCCACCGCGACGACACCAGCCTCAAGGCGGTCGGCGACGACGCCGAGAGGTGGCTGACCATCGCCCAGGCGTTCGCCGGTCCCGCCGGCGGCGGGAGGGACCCCCGATGACGGCACCGCTCAGGGTCGCCAACTGCAGCGGCTTCTACGGCGACCGCCTCTCCGCGCTGCGCGAGCAGCTCGAGGGCGGTGACATCGACGTCATCACCGGCGACTACCTCGCCGAGCTCACCATGCTCATCCTCGGCATGGACACCCTGCGCGACGCCGACCTCGGCTACGCGCGGACGTTCCTCAAGCAGTTGGAAGGCACCCTCGGCCTCGCGCTCGACAAGGGTGTCAAGATCGTCAGCAACGCCGGCGGGCTCAACCCCGCCGCGCTGGCCGCCAAGATCGAGGCGCTCGGCACCGGCGCCAAGGTCGCGTACGTCGAGGGCGACGACCTACGAGCGGCGAACCCCCCGATCGAAGGCATCAGTGACGGCGCCCTGACCGCCAACGCCTACCTCGGCGCGTTCGGCATCGCCTCGGCCCTCGCCAGGGGCGCCGACGTCGTCGTCACCGGCCGGGTCACCGACGCCAGCGTCGTCGTGGGCCCCGCGATCGCGCACCACGGCTGGACTCCGACCGACTACGACGCCCTGGCCGGTGCCGTCGTCGCGGGCCACGTCATCGAGTGCGGCACCCAGGCCACGGGCGGCAACTTCTCCGGGTTCCGGGAGCTGTTCCGCGCCGGGGCTCCGATGGACAAGCCGCTCGGCTTCCCGATCGCCGAGGTCGCCGCCGACGGCAGCAGCGTGATCACCAAGCACGCCGGCACCGGTGGCGCGGTCACCGTCGACACCGTCACCGCGCAGCTCCTCTACGAGATCCAGACGACGCGCTACCTCAACCCCGACGTGACCACCCGGCTCGACTCGATCCGCCTGCACCAGCAGGGCCCGGACCGTGTGGAGATCAGCGGTGTCACCGGCACCGCGCCGGCCGAGCAGCTGAAGGTCGCGGTCAACACGCTCGGCGGCTACCGCAACCAGGTCGAGTTCGTGCTCACCGGACTCGACATCGACGCCAAGGCCGAGTGGCTGCGCAGCCAGCTCGACCCGCAGCTCACCGCGGCCGACGTCACCTGGACCCAGACCCCCGCACGCACCGGCGATGCCGACACCGAGGAGGGCGCCTCGGTCATCCTGCGCTGCATCGGCAAGGACCCCGAGGCGGGCCCGCTCGGCAAGCCGTTCACCGGCCCCGCGGTCGAGCTCGCCCTGGCGTCGTACCCCGGGTTCACGATGACCAGCCCGCCCCAGAAGCCCAGCCCGTTCGGCGTCTACACGCCCGCGTACGTCGACCGCGGGACCGTCGAGCACACGGTCGTCCACCACGACGGGACCCGCGAGGTGATCGCCGACCCGACCGTGTTCGCCGACCCGGCCGAGCTCGACCCGACGCTCGGCACGCGCCCGTCGCCGTACCCCGCTCCGACGGACACGATCACCCGCCGGATGCCGCTGGGCACCTTCGTGCACGCGCGCTCCGGCGACAAGGGCGGCAACGCCAACCTCGGGCTGTGGGTGAAGCACGACGGCTCGCCGAAGTACGAGGCGCGCGTGCAGTGGCTGGCGAAGATCGTCAAGGACCGCAAGATCCGCGAGCTGGTGCCCGAGGCCAAGGACCTCGACATCGACGTCTACGTGCTGCCCAACCTCGGCGCGGTCAACGTCGTCATCCACGGCCTGCTCGGCGACGGCGTCGCCGCGTCCACCCGGTTCGACCCCCAGGCCAAGGGCCTCGGCGAGTGGGTCCGCAGCCGGATCGTCCACATCCAGGAGGACTTGGTATGAGCGACCCCTGGTGTGCCGAGAGCCTGCGGTTTGGTCCCAAACCGCAGGTTTCGGGGCCGATTTCCTGCGGTTTGGGACCAAACCGCAGCACCACCGCGCCGGAGGACAGCCGATGAGATGGAGCGAGGAGCGCCTGGCGCTCAAGGAGTCGGCGACGGAGTTCGCGCGGCGCGAGATCATGCCCAGCCTGCAGGAGTGGGAGGACGCCGGCGAGCTGCCGCGCAGCCTCACCGAGGCGGCGGCGAAGGCGGGCCTGCTCGCGGTCGGCTACCCGGAGTCCACAGGCGGCGAGGGCGGTGACCTGCTCGACGCGTGCGCGCTGCAGGAGGGGCTGATGGAGGCGGGTGCGTCCGGTGGGCTGATGGCCTCGCTGTTCACGCACGGCATCTCGGTGCCGCACATGGTGGAGAACGGCTCGCCGTACCTCATCGACCGCTACGTCCGCCCCACCCTGGCCGGCGAGAAGATCGGCAGCCTCGCCATCACCGAGCCCGGCGGCGGCTCCGACGTCGCGGGCATCACCACCCGGGCGGTGCGCGACGGCGACCACTACGTCATCAACGGCGCCAAGACGTTCATCACCTCCGCGGTCCGCGGCGACTATGTCGTCACCGCCTGCCGCACCGGCGAGTCTGCATCACCTGGGCATGCCGGCATCTCGCTGATCGTCGTCGACAAGGGGACGCCGGGCTTCACCGTCCAGCGCTCGCTGAAGAAGATGGGCTGGCACTGCTCCGACACCGCCGAGCTGTCGTACGTCGACGCGCGCGTCCCGGTGGAGAACCTGGTCGGGCAGGAGAACCAGGGCTTCTACTACATCGCCCAGCAGTTCGTGGTGGAGCGGATCTTCCTCGCGCTGATGGGCTACGGCCACGCCAAGCGCTGCCTCGACCTGGCCGCGGCCTACACCCGCGACCGCGAGACCTTCGGCAAGCCGCTCAACAAGAACCAGGTCGTGCGCGCCCAGCTGGTCGAGATGCACCGCCAGGTCGAGGTCGCGCGCACCTACACGCTCGACGTCGCTGCGCGCCACGTCGCCGGCGAGAACGTCGTCGCCGAGGCCTGCCTGGCCAAGCAGACCGCCGTCGACACCGCCGTCGCGGTCTCCGACATCGCGGTCCAGCTGCACGGCGGCGCCGGCTACATGCACGGCACCGAGGTCGAGCGGCACTACCGCGACGCCCGGCTGCTGCCGATCGGCGGCGGTGCCACCGAGGTGCTCACCGACCTCGCCGCCAAGTTGTTGGGATATGCCGGATGAGCCTGCTGAAGCCGCTGGGCGGCGAGGTCACCGTGCACATGAGGGCGCCGGTCGAGGACGTCTGGGCACTGGTCAGCGATGTGACCCGGATCGGCGAGTTCTCGCCCGAGACGTTCGAGGCCGCGTGGACCCACGGCGCCACCGGCCCCGTGGTCGGCGCGCGGTTCAAGGGACACGTCAAGCGCAACGGCGTGGGACCGACCTACTGGACGCCGTGCACGGTCACGAAGGCCGACGAGCCCGGCAGCAACGGGGAGGGCGTGTTCGAGTTCGCCGTCGGTCTCGACGGCAACGCCCTCAACACCTGGGGCTATCGGATGCAGCCCGAGAACGGCGGCACCAGCGTCACCGAGTACTTCCGGCTCACGCCGGCCTGGTTCATGCGCGGCTACTGGCTCGTGCTGGGCCGGTTGCGCGGCAAGACCAACGAGCGCGGCATGCGCACGACCCTGGAGAGGATGAAGTCGGTGCTTGAGGGAGGGAACGAGGCATGACCACGAGCCAGACCGAGACCGAGTCACCGGAGCAGACCCGGCGTACGGCGATGGAGGCCAAGCTCGCCGACCTGCATGCCGAGCAGGCCAAGGCGGTGGAGGCCGGCGGCAAGTACATCGCCCGCCACCGGGAGCGCGGCAAGCTGACCGCCCGCGAGCGGATCGACCTGCTCGTCGACGAGGGCTCGGCCTTCCTCGAGCTGATGCCGCTGGCCGGCTGGGGCAGCGACTTCGCGGTCGGCGCCTCGCTGGTCACGGGGATCGGCGTGGTCGAGGGCGTGGAGTGCATGATCGTCGCCAACGACCCGACGGTGAAGGGCGGCGCGCTCAACCCGTGGTCGTTGAAGAAGTCCTTCCGGGCCGGTGAGATCGCGGAGAAGAACCTGCTCCCGATGATCAACCTCACCGAGTCCGGCGGGGCCGATCTCCCCACGCAGAAGGAGATCTTCATCCCCGGCGGCCGCGGCTTCCGCGATCTCACCCGGGCCAGCGCCCGCAAGCAGCCGACCATCTCGGTCGTGTTCGGCAACTCGACCGCGGGCGGCGCGTACGTCCCCGGCATGAGTGACTACGTGATCATGGTCAAGGAGCAGGCCAAGGTCTTCCTGGCCGGCCCGCCGCTGGTGAAGATGGCGACCGGTGAGGAGTCCGACGACGAGACCCTCGGCGGCGCCGAGATGCACTCGCGGGTCTCCGGCTCCTCCGACTTCCTCGCCCTCGACGAGTACGACGCGATCCGGCTCGCCCGTCGTACCGTCGCCCGGCTCAACTGGCGCAAGGCCGGGGCGGTCCCGACCGCCACGTTCGCCGAGCCCGACCTCGACCCCGAGGACCTGCTCGACCTGATCCCCACCGACCTCAAGGAGCCCTTCGACCCGCGCGAGGCGATCCTGCGGATCGTCGACGGCACGGGTCCGGGCAACCCCGGTGGTGCAGCCGCTTTCGACGAGTTCAAGCCCTTGTATGGGACGGCGCTCTGTGTCGGCTGGGCCCAGCTCCACGGCCACCCGATCGGCATCCTCGCCAACGCGCGCGGCGTGCTGATGAGCGAGGAGGCGCAGAAGGCGGCCCAGTTCATCCAGCTGGCCAACCAGAAGGACACCCCGCTGCTCTTCCTGCACAACACGACCGGCTACATGGTCGGCGCGGAGTACGAGCAGGGCGGCATCATCAAGCACGGCGCGATGATGATCAACGCGGTCTCCAACTCGAAGGTGCCGCACCTGACGGTGATCATGGGCGCGTCCTACGGCGCCGGCAACTACGGCATGAACGGCCGCGCCTACGACCCGCGCTTCCTCTTCACCTGGCCCTCCGCGAAGTCGTCGGTGATGGGCCCGGCCCAGCTCGCCGGCGTGCTCGAGATCGTGGCGCGCGAGTCCGCGGAGAAGAAGGGCCAGCCCTTCGACGCCGAGGGCTTCGTCGCCGTCAAGCAGATGGTCGAGGAGCAGATCGAGGAGCAGTCGCTGCCGTACGTGCTGTCCGGGATGGTCTACGACGACGGCGTCATCGACCCGCGCGACACCCGGACGGTGCTGGGCATCTGCCTGTCAGTGATCGACAACCAGCCGATCGAGGGCGCCATGAACTTCGGCGTCTTCCGGATGTGAGGCGCTGCGCGCATGAAGGCATCGAGCGGCTTCGCCGCACACCTTGGCTGCTCCGACCAACCGGGCTCGCTTCGCTCGCGGTTGGTCGGGCAAACACTCGCAAGCTCGCGTTTGCAGAGGGGCTGAACTCATGACCATCACCCGACTCCTGGTCGCCAACCGCGGCGAGATCGCCCGCCGGGTCTTCCGCACCTGCCGTGACCTCGGCATCGAGACCGTGGCCGTGCACTCGGACGCCGACGCGGGGATGCCGTTCGTGCGCGACGCGGACGCCGCCGTACGCCTGCCGGGGAACACGCCGGCCGAGACCTATCTGCGCGGCGACCTCGTCATCGAGGCCGCGCGGAAGGCAGGCGCCGACGCGATCCACCCGGGCTACGGCTTCCTCTCCGAGAACGCCGACTTCGCCCGGCAGGTCATCGAGGCCGGACTGACCTGGGTCGGTCCGGCGCCCGAGTCGATCACCGCGATGGGCGACAAGGTCCGCTCCAAGGAGCTCATGCACGCCGCGGGCGTGCCGGTCCTCGGCCAGCTGGAGCCGGCCGCCGTCACCTCCTTCGAGCTGCCGGTCATCGTCAAGGCCTCCGCGGGTGGTGGTGGCCGCGGCATGCGGATCGTGCGCGACGTCGCCCAGATCGAGGCCGAGGTCGCCATCGCGTCGGCCGAGGCGGCATCCGCCTTCGGCGACGGCACCGTCTTCGTCGAGACGTACGTCGAGGACGGGCGCCACATCGAGGTCCAGGTGCTCGGCACCCCCGACGGCACCGTCGTGCTGGGGGAGCGGGACTGCTCGGTCCAGCGCCGGCACCAGAAGGTGATCGAGGAAGCCCCGGCGCCCGGCCTGCCGGACGCGACCCGCAAGGCCCTGCACGAGGCGGCGCGAGCCGCGGCGGAGGCGATCGACTATCGCGGCGCGGGCACGGTCGAGTTCCTCTACTCCCCGAGCTCGGACCGCTTCTACTTCCTGGAGATGAACACCCGCCTCCAGGTCGAGCACCCGGTCACCGAGGCGGTGTACGGCGTCGACCTGGTCGCGTTGCAGATCGCGGTGGCCGAGGGCCACGCACCGGTCGTCGCCGTCGGTGAGCCGAACGGCCACGCCGTCGAGGTGCGGCTGTACGCCGAGGACCCGGCGCACGACTACCAGCCGCAGAGCGGGCGGATCGCCCGGTTCGAGGTGCCGGGGGTGGTCTCCACGTTCGCCGGGCCGTCGTCGTACGGGATCCGGCTCGACTCGGGTGTCGGCTCCGGCGACGAGATCGGCACGTTCTACGACGCGATGATCGCGAAGGTGATCGTGCACGCGCCGACCCGGGAGCAGGCGCTGAGGCAGCTCGCCGGCGCGCTCGCGAGGGCGGAGCTGCACGGGCTGGTCACCAACCGCGACCTGCTGGTCAACCTGCTCCGCGACCCGGTGTTCGCGGGCGCCACGATGAGCACGACCTGGCTCGACACGGCCGACCTGGCGGCGCTCGCGGGCGCTCCGGGTGGCGAGGGCACGGTGGAGATCTCCGCCTTCGCGGCGGCGGTCGCCCTGGCCGAGGCCGCGCGGCTCGCTCGTCCCGTGCAGAGCCGGATCCCCGCCGGGTGGCGCAATGTCGTCTCGGCGCCGCAGGTGACGACCTTCCTGCGCGGCGTCTCGGGCGACGACGAGATCGCCGTGCGCTGGTACGGCGGCCGCTCGTTCCGCTCCGCCGACCTTGAGTGCGTGGTCGTCACGGATGCGAGCGCCGACCATGCGACGATCCAGGTCGACGGCGTGGCCCGCACGTTCACCGTGTTCACCGATCCCGCCGACCCCGACCGGGTGGACGTCGAGTCCGCGCTCGGCCACGTGGCGCTGCGCCGCAAGCCGCGCTTCGTCGATCCCTCCTCCCAGGTCGCGGAGGGCTCGCTGCTGGCGCCGATGCCGGGCAGCGTGATCGCGGTCCGCGCGGCGCTCGGGGACGTCGTACGGGAGGGCCAGCCCATCCTCGTGATGGAGGCCATGAAGATGCAGCACACCATCGCGGCGCCCTACACGGGCACCGTCACCGAGCTGTCGGCGAGCGCCGGTCAGCAGGTCGAGGCGGGCGCCGTGCTCGCCGTCGTGGAGCCGGCCGAGGCCGCCTCGGAGGAGGAGAGCGCAGGATGACCCAGACGATGTTCACCGAGCCGGAGGAGCGCGTCGCGCTGCGCGAGGCGGTCAAGAAGCTGGCCGGCAAGTACGGCCGCGAGTACGTCGAGAAGCAGGCCCGCGAGGGCGGCAAGATGACCGACATGTGGCTGGAGATGGGCCGCAACGGCTTCCTGGGCGTCAACATCGCCGAGCAGTACGGCGGTGGGGGCGGCGGCATGGCCGACCTGGCCGCGGTCCTCGAGGAGTCGGCCGCGGCCGGCGCGCCGCTGCTGATGATGGTGGTCTCGCCCGCGATCTGCGGCTCGATCATCACCCGTTGCGGCACCGAGGAGCAGAAGGAGCGCTGGCTCCCGAAGATCGCGGACGGCACGCACCTGATGGCCTTCGGCATCACCGAGGCCGACGCCGGGTCCAACTCCCACCAGATCACCACGACCGCCACCCGCGACGGCGACCAGTGGGTGATCTCCGGGCAGAAGACCTTCATCTCCGGCGTCGACGAGGCGCAGTCGGTGCTCATCGTCTCGCGCACCGAGGACGCCAAGACCGGCAAGCTCAAGCCGGCCCTCTTTGTCGTACCGACGGACGCTCCGGGGTTCACCAAGCAGCCGATCCCGATGTCGTGGCAGGCGCCCGAGAAGCAGTTCACCCTCTTCCTCGACGACGTGCGGGTCCCCGCGGACGCGCTGGTGGGCGACGAGGACGGCGGCCTCTGGCAGCTCTTCGCCGGCCTCAACCCCGAGCGGATCATGGGTGGCGCGTTCTCCTGCGGGATCGCGCGCTACGCGCTGGAGAAGGCGGTCGACTACGCCAAGGAGCGCTCGGTCTGGAAGGACCAGCCGATCGGCGCCCACCAGGGCATCGCCCACCCCCTGGCCAAGGTGAAGATCGAGCTGGAGCAGGCCCGCCTGCTCTGGCAGAAGGCCGCCGCGCTCTACGACGCCGGCGACGACTTCACCGCCGGCGAGTACGCCAACATGGCCAAGTACGCCGGCGGCGAGGTCGCCTGCAACGCCACCGACGTCGCCGTCCACACCCACGGTGGCAACGGCCTGACCCAGGAGTACGGCCTCGGCAACATGCTCGTCGCCGCGCGGCTGGGTCGGATCGCGCCCGTCAGCCGGGAGATGATCCTCAACTTCGTGGCGATGCACTCGTTGGGGCTGCCGAAGTCGTACTGAGTCCCCGTCGTACCGGACAAATCGGTCGTGAACCAGGCGATTTCACGACCGTTTTGTCCGGTACGACGCTCACCCAGCGATGGCAGGGTCAGGCGCGCAGGTCGTCGCGGCGGATCTTCCCCGTGGCGGTCTTGGGCAGCTCGGCGACCAGGTGCACCTCGCGCGGTGCCTTGTACGCCGCCAGCCGGGTGCGGGTGTGCGCGATCAGCTCGCGGGGGGTGGCGGTGCGGCCGGCGGCGAGGACGACGTGGGCGACCACGGCCTCGCCGCGGTAGTCGTCGGGGCGGCCGACGACGGCGGCCTCGTGGACGGCGGGGTGCTCGTAGAGGACGTCCTCGACCTCGCGCGGCCAGACCTTGTAGCCGGAGACGTTGATCTGGTCCTTGAGCCGGTCGACCAGATAGATCCAGCCGTCGGCGTCGGCGACCACGACGTCACCGGTGTGCAGCCGGCCCTCCGGCATCGTCCGTGCGGTCGCCTCGGGGTTGCGCCAGTAGCCGGGCACCACCTGGCTGCCGCTCAGCACCAGCTCTCCCGGCTCATCGGGCGCTGCCGGCGAGCCCGCGTCGGTGACCACCTCGATGCCGACGCCGGGGAGGGCGCGGCCGATCGCGACGGCGCCGGAGAGCGGGTCGACGGGGGCGGCGACGCCGAGGGGGACGGCGACGACGGCCGAGGTGGACTCGGTCATGCCGTAGACGTTGTGGATCGCGATCCCGAAGCGGTCGCGGAAGCGGTCGAGCGAGGCCTGGGGCACGGGGGCGCCGCCGGTGTAGACGGCGCGCAGCGACGCGAGGTGGCCGCGGCCGGCCCACGCCACCTGCTCGATCGCGTGGAACGCGGTGATCGAGGCGATGGTGAACGTCGCCCCCTCGGCCTCGATGGTGGTCACCGCGTCGGCCGGGTCGAAGCGTCCCGACAGGGCGAGGGTCGCGCCGCCGACCAGGGCGAGGGCGGCCGAGGCGACGGCGCCGGTGATGTGGAAGAGCGGGGCGGCGGCGTACACGACGTCGTCCGGGGTCAGCTCGATCCAGGCGCCGAACCTCTCGACGGTGGCGAGCACGTTGGCGTGGGTGTTCATCGCGCCCTTGGGCGGGCCCGTCGTACCGGACGTGTAGGTCAGCATCGCCAGGTCGTCGGGACCCACCGGGTGCTCCGGTACGACGGCGCCCGCGTGCGCCGCGACGACGTCGGTCAGCTCGGGGTCGTCGTCGGCCACACCGAGCCACCAACCCACGGCGGTGCTCGCCGCGGCCGATCGCAGTGCCTCGACGTCGGAGGCGGCCGTGATCACGCCGACCGCGCCGGAGTCGGCGAGCAGGTGGTGCAGCTCGCGGTCGCGGTACATCGGGTTGGCGAGCACGCCGACCGCCCCGAGCCGCCACAGCGCCAGTAGCGCCAACGGGAACGCCGGCACGTTCTGCAGGTGCAGCGCGACCCGGTCTCCCGGGCCCACGCCCCGCCCCGCCAGGGCGGCGGCGAGGGCGCCGGCGTCGGCGTCGAGCTCCGCGGCGCTCCAGCGCCGACCGCGGTGGCTCAGGGCCACGTGGTCCGGCGCCGCGAGCACCCGCGCCCGCCAGGCCGAGGCCAGCGAGGTCGGTGCGCTCACTGCAGGTTCCGCGGCAGCGTCACGTGCCGCGGCGAGAGCTCCGCGACCGAGCGCGCGCCGAGCAGTCGCATGGTGCGCGCCAGCTGGGTCTCCAGGATCGAGATGCTGCGCTCGACGCCCGGCAGCCCGCCGGCCATCAGGCCGTAGAGGTAGGCCCGGCCGATGAGCACGAAGTCGGCGCCGAGCGCGAGCGCGGCGGCGATGTCCTGGCCGTGCATGACGCCGGTGTCGAGGATGATCTCGGCGTCGGTGCCCAGGGCGGCGCGGGTCGCGGGCAGCAGGGTCAGGGGGACGGGCGCGCGGTCGAGCTGGCGGCCGCCGTGGTTGGAGAGGATCACGGCGTCGGCACCGGCGTCGACGGCGCGGCGCGCGTCCTCGACGGTCTGGATGCCCTTGACGACGAGCTTGCCGGGCCAGCGCTCGCGCAGCCAGGCGAGGTCGTCGAACGAGACCGACGGGTCGAACATCGCGTCGAGCAGCTCGGCGATCGTGCCCGACCAGCTGTTGAGCGAGGCGAACGTCAGCGGCGGCGTCGTCAGCAGGTCGACCCACCAGCGCGGCCGCGGGATCGCGTCCAGGACCGTGCGCGGCGTGAGGGTGGGCGGGATCGTCATGCCGTTGCGGACGTCGCGCAGCCGCGCGCCGGCGACCGGGACGTCGACGGTGACGACGAGCGTGTCGTAGCCGGCGGCCGCGGCCCGGTCGACCAGGCCGATGGAGCGCTCCCGGTCGGTCCACATGTAGAGCTGGAACCAGCGCCGGGCGCCGGGAGCGGCGGCGGCGACGTCCTCCAGCGAGGTCGTGGCCATCGTCGAGAGCGTGTAGGGGATGCCGGCCCGCTGGGCGGCGACCGCGCCGGCGATCTCGCCCTCGGTGTGCATCAGCCGGGTGAAGCCCGTGGGTGCGATGCCGAAGGGCAGCCGGCTGGTCGCGCCGAGGATCTCGACCGACGTGTCGAGCGTGCTCACGTCGCGAAGGATCTCGGGGTGGAACGTCAGCTCGCGGAAGGTGGCGCGGGCGCGCTCGAGCGAGAGCTCCGCGTCGGCGGCACCGTCGGTGTAGTCGAACGCCGCCCGGGGCGTACGCCGCCGCGCCATCGCGCGCAGCTCCTCGATGGTGTGCGCCTGGGCGAGCCGGTGGTGGCGTCCGAAGGCGGGACGGCGGAACCGGATGAGCGGGGCCAGGTCGCCCCAGCGGGGGAACCGGCGCGGCGTACGCGGCATCTCCACCTGTTCACATCCTTGAACTTTGGTTCGCATACTTGACATGTGATGGACGATACACGAGGCTGGGGCCATCCGCCGAGCACGTCCGTTGCCGGACGACGGTGGACATCGCGAGGGATCCGACGCCCGGTGCCACCGCCCCCCGGCGGGCACCGCGGCCTGCCCCGACACGCCCGTCGCGTGCCCGCCCGAGAGGAAGTGAGAGTGTCGTGAAGCAGGTCCCCGTCGAGGAGCCGACCGCCCTCGTCCCGCTGGCCGTCCCGGCCGGCGGCGTGGCCGCCGGGCTTCCCGCCCGCGACGACCACCGCCTGCGTGCCGGCTTCCGCCGGCACGCGCTCGGGCTGCCCGTGCGCGCCACCACGCTGACCTGGGAGTCCGGCGCCGCGGTGGCGCCCGGCACCGGCTTCGTGGTCGAGGCGACGCTCGGCGGTGAGCAGGTCTGGAGGACCGCGACCGACCGTCCGGTCGCGGTCCTCCCGGCCGACGTCGCCGGGACCGCCCGTCGTCTGGCGTGGCAGGTGCGCAGCGCGGACGGCGCGTGGACCAGCGAGACCGCGACCGTGGAGTTCGGGCTCGCCGACACCGCGGCGTGGCAGGCGCCGTGGATCGCCGCGCCGGCCCATCCCTTCGCCCGGGAGACCGACGACCCCGCGCCGTACCTGCGCCGCGAGGTCGAGCTCGCCGAGGTCCCCGAGACCGCGCGGCTCTACGTCACCGCGCTCGGCATCTACCGGATCTGGGTCAACGGCACCGAGGTCACCGCCGACGACCTGCTCCGCCCCGGCTGGACCGAGTACGGCGTCCGCGTGCACCACCAGACCTTCGCCGTCGAGGCGCACCTGCGCGCGGGCAGCAACGTCATCGCGGTCGCGCTCGCCAAGGGCTGGTACGCCGGTCGTCTCGGCCTGCTCCGCTACCCCGGCCTCTACGGCGAGCGCCCCGCGCTGCGCCTGCAGCTCGAGGCCACCAGCGCCACCGGCGAGCGGACCCTGCTGCTCGGCACGTCGGAGGAGTGGCGCGCCGGCACCGGCGCCGTCCGCGCCACCGACATGCTGCGCGGTGAGATCCTCGACCTGCGCCGCGAGCCGCGCGGCTGGACCGAGCCCGGGTACGACGACAGCGGCTGGACGTCCGCCGAGACCGTCGCGCCCGACCCGCTCCCCGAGATCACCCCCCAGCCGCACGACACGGTCAGCGTCCTCGAGGTCCGCACCGGCGCGATGGTGCGCGAGCACGGGCGCGGCCCCGTCGTCTTCGACTTCGGCCAGAACCTGGTCGGCTGGACCCGGATCACCTCACGGTTGCTGCCGCGCACGGAGGTCGTCGTCCGGCACGGCGAGATGCTCACGCCCGAGGACCTCGTCTACCGCGACAACCTGCGTGGGGCGTTCCAGGAGGACCGCTTCGCCGGTGACGGCGAGGACCGACAGACACTGGAGACCCGGTTCACCGTCCACGGCTTCCGCTACGCCGAGGTCTGGGGCCTGCCCAGCGACAACCCCTACGGCAACTACGAGCTGCCCGCCGACGTCGAGGTCGAGGCGGTCGCGCTCACCGCGCTGCCCGAGAAGGTCGGCCGGTTCGAGAGCGGCAACGAGCTGCTCGACTCCTTCGCCTCCGCGGTCGAGTGGACCGTGCGCGACAACTTCATCGAGGTCCCGACCGACTGCCCCCAGCGCGACGAGCGCCTCGGCTGGCTCGGCGACGCCGGCGTGATCTCCCCGACCGCGCGCTACTTCCTCGACGTGGCCGCATTCCTGGGCAAGTTCGTCCAGGACATCGCCGACACCCAGGGCCCCGACGGCGAGATCTGGTCCTACGTCCCGCCGGTGCCCCCGGGCACCCTCCGTCCGGGCGCGCCGGGCTGGGCCGACGGCTTCGTGCGGATGGCGCACGTCCTCGCCGACACCTACGGCGACCTGACCACCGTCGACCGGATCTTCCCCGCGCTGGAGCGCTTCTGCGCCCACGTCGACCGGGAGAACCCCGACGGCCTGCGGGTCAACGCCGTCGGCGCCGACTTCGCCGACTGGCTCTCGCTGCCCGAGAAGGACGGCGAGCCGCTGCACCCGGGCTACGCCTGGACCGGCGCCCGCTCGACCGCACCCCGCCCCGTGGTCGGCACCGCACACACCTACCGTTCGCTGCGCCAGCTCGCCGACCTCGCGCGCTGGACCGGCCGCGACACCGAGGCACGCCGTCTCGACGAGCGCGCCGAGGAGGTGCGCGCGGCGTACCGCAAGGCCTTCGTGGGCGACGGCCTGGAGATCGCCGACGCGACCCAGACCGTCTACGCCCAGGCCATCGGCTTCGGCATCTTCGAGGACGACGACGCCACGGTGGCCGCCGAGCGGCTCGCCGCGATGGTCCGCAGCCGCGGCTACGTCACCACCGGCATCCACGGCGTCCAGCACGTCATGCCCGCCCTGATGCGGCACGGTCACGCCGACCTCGCGTACGACGTGCTGCTGCGCGAGGAGATGCCCGGCTGGCTCTACATGGCAGCGCGCGGCGCGACCACCGTGTGGGAGAAGTGGGACGGGCTGCGTCCCGACGCCACCCTCTCGACCGCGCAGATGAACTCCTTCAACCACTGCGCCCTGGGCGCGGTCGGTGCCTCCCTCTTCGAGGAGATCGCCGGCATCGGCGTCGGCGGCGCGCTCCGCGCGGGCCGGATCGACGTGCGCCCGGTCTACTCCGAGCGGCTCGGCTGGGCCGGTGCCGTGCACGACAGCGCGCTCGGCCGGGTCGGCAGCCGCTGGGTGCACCACGGCGACCGGGTCGAGCAGGAGGTCGTGGTCCCGGCCGGCGCCACGGCCGCGTTCACGGCGCCCGACGACTGGCAGCTCGACGTACTGGACGTACGAAACTCACGCCTGGCTGCTGATACTTCGTCGGTCCAGCGTGAGATTCGCCGGTCGACCGGCGAAACTCCCGCGGCCGCCCTCACCCAGCTCACCCCCGGCACCCACCACCTCGTGCTCTCCCGGAGGCGTCAGTGAACCGCGCCCGCCTGCTCCGGATCGGCCTCAAGGTGCTGCGGCTCGCCGCGGTGCTGCTGGTCGTCTCGTCGCTCTGCTTCTTCAGTCTCTCGCTGCTCCCGGGCGACCCCGCCCGGCTGATGCTCGGCGACACCGCCACCGACGAGGCCGTCGCGACCCTGCGCTCGCAGCTCGGTCTCGACCTGCCCACGATGGAGCGCTTCGGCCACTGGCTGGGCGGCGTCCTGCAGGGCGACCTCGGTGAGTCGTACCGCACCGGTCAGTCGGTGACCCAGGTTCTCGCCGAGCGCGCCCCGGTCACCGTCGAGCTGATCGTGCTCAGCCAGGTCATCGCACTCGGCCTCGCCGTCCCGGCCGCGATCGTGGCCGCCCACCGTCGCCGCACCGGCACGGACCGGGCACTGAGCCTGTGGGTGTTCACCGCGCTGTCCACGCCGGACTTCGTCGTCGGCGTGGTGCTGATCTGGATCCTCTCGGTGCACCTGGGCTGGTTCCCGGCCAACGGCTACGCGCCGTGGTCCGACGGCGTCGGGCCGCACCTGTCGTCGCTGATCATGCCCGCGATCGCCCTCGCCGGCACGTCCTTCGCCCTCTACCAGCGGGTGCTGCGCGCCGACCTGGTCGAGACGCTGCGCCAGGACTACATCGAGGTCGCGCGGGCCAAGGGGCTCTCGCTGACCCGGATCACGTTCCGGCACGCGCTGCGCCCCAGCCTGCTGGGCCTCAGCACCCAGATCGGCGTCACGGTGGGCATGCTGATCGGCTCGACCGTCGTCGTGGAGTCGCTCTTCGGCCTGCCCGGCATCGGCGACGAGCTCGCCGGCGCCGTCACCGCCCGCGACTACGTCGAGGTGCAGGGCCTGGTGCTCGTCATCGCGACCTGCTTCGTGCTGGTCAACGCGCTGGTCGACGTCCTCTATCCCGTGATCGATCCGCGGCTGGCCTCGTCGCGCCGTGCCCGAGGAGGTGCCCGATGACCGCCACCGCACCCGTGCCGGCCCCGGTGCCGACGCCCGAGCCCCGGCCGGCCCGCCGCCGGTCCCGCCGCGGCGGCCGCTGGACGATCGCCGAGCGGCTCTCGGCCGGCTGGCTGGTCCTGCTCGTCGGCGGCATGCTCCTGCTGCCGGCACTGCGCGGGATCGACCCGCTCGACATCGGCGCCGAGAGCCGGTTCGCCAAGCCCGGCGCCGAGCACTGGCTGGGCGCCGACAACCTCGGCCGCGACCTGCTCGCCCGAGCGCTCGACGGTGCCCAGGTCTCCGTGCTGATCGGTGTCGGCTCGGTACTCATCGCCGCCCTGATCGGCGTACCACTGGGCATGTTGTCGGCCTACTACGGCGGACCGGTCGCCGCGGTGGTCTCGTTCGTGGTCGACGTGATCCTCGCCTTCCCGGGCCTGGTGCTGGCCCTGGGCCTGGCCTCCTTCCTCGGCGCGAGTGTCACCAACGTGATGATCGCGATCACCGTGCCGATGTTCCCGGTGTTCGTCCGGCTGGCCCGTGCCCAGACGCTGGCGCTGCTGGAGACGGAGTACCTCGAGGCCAGCGAGGTGATCGGTACGCCGGTCCTCTCGATCATGCGCCGCGACGTGCTGCCCAACATCGCCGAGGCGATCCTCGCGTTCGGCTTCGTCAGCATCGGCCGCGCGATCCTCATCGAGGGCAGCCTGAGCTTCCTCGGCATCGGCGTCCCGCGCACCCAGCCCACGTGGGGCGGAATGATCAACGAGGGCCGCATCTACATGACCACCGACCCGCTGCTGATCCTCGTTCCGGGCGCCTTCCTGCTGCTGACGATCCTCAGCCTCAACCTCATCTCCGACCGCTTCCTGGTCGACGGTGACCCCGTGACGGGAGCGCGCGCATGAGCGCCGCGGTGCCGACACCGGCGGTGCTCCCCGAGCCGGGCGAGCCGCTGCTCCGGGTCCGCGACCTGGTCGTCGAGTTCCGCACCGCCAACGGACCGCTCCGGGCCGTCGACGGCGTCAGCCTGGACGTGGCCCGCGGTCAGCGGGTCGGCATCGTCGGCGAGTCGGGCTCGGGCAAGTCCGTCCTGTCCCGCACGGCGATGGGTCTGCTCGGCCGCAAGGATGCCCGGATCAGCGGCGAGATCACCTTCCGTGGCCGCGACCTGCTCGCCATGAGCGACAAGCAGCGCCGCGAGCTGTGGGGCCGGGAGATCGCCATGGTCTTCCAGGACCCGCTGAGCTCGCTGCACCCGATCACGCCCATCGGCCAGCAGATCGTCGAGACCCTGCGCCGCGACCCGGCGCTGGACAAGGCCAAGGCGCGCGCCCGGGCGCTCGAGCTGCTCGACCTGGTCGGCATCCCCCAGGCCGAGCGGCGCTTCCGCTCCCGGGCGCACGAGCTCTCCGGTGGCATGAGGCAGCGGGTGATGATCGCGATCGCGGTCGCCAACAGCCCGTCGCTGCTCTTCGCGGACGAGCCGACCACCGCGCTCGACGTGACGGTCCAGGCCCGCATCCTCGAGCTCTTCGACGAGCTGTGCCGCGAGCTCTCGATCGGCCTGGTCATGGTGAGCCACGACCTGGGCGTCGTCGCCCGCCACACCGACGCCGTCTCGGTCATGTACGCCGGCCGGATCGCCGAGCAGGGCCGGGTGGACGACGTGCTGCGCTCGCCGCGGATGCGCTACACCAGCGCGCTGCTCGCGGCCATCCCGCGGATCGAGCCGGGCCGCCGGGCCCTCCCGCGGCCGATCGGCGGCCTGCCGCCCGACCTGGTGAACCCGCCGGCGGGCTGTCGGTTCGCGCCGCGCTGCGCCCACGCGGTCGCCGCCTGTACTGACCAGGTCCCCGTGCTGGAGCCCTCGGCCGACGTACCGGACCATGCCTTCGCGTGCTGGAACCCCACGGAGCACCCTGACCGGACGGAGGTCGCGCGATGACCACGACCACCTCGCCCGTGCTCGAGGTCCAAGGCGGCGGGGTCACCTTCCGCGATGCCGACCGCAACGAGTTCCGCGCGATCGACGCCGTCGACCTGCAGCTGCGCCGGGGCGAGATCCTCGGCCTGGTGGGCGAGTCGGGCTGCGGGAAGTCCACCACCGCGCGGGTCCTGATGGGCCTGCAGCGGCTGACGAGCGGTCGGGTCCTGCTCGACGGCGCCCCCGTCGCCGGCGGGCGTCGTTCGCTCGCGCCCCGGGTGCAGGCGATCTTCCAGAACCCCGCCGGCTCGTTCAACCCGCGCCGCTCGCTGCTCGACTCGGTCGCCGAGCCGCTGCGGGTGTGGAAGCAGGGCAACGCGACCGAGCGCCGCGAGCGCGCTCTCGAAGAGCTTGCCCGCGTGGGCATCTCCCCCCAGATGGCGCAGCGCCGTCCCTCGGAGGTCTCCGGCGGCCAGTGCCAGCGCGCCGCCATCGCCCGCGCCACGGTACTGCGGCCGGAGGTGCTCATCTGCGACGAGCCGGTCTCGGCGCTCGACGTGTCGATCCAGGCCCAGATCCTCGAGCTGCTCGCCGAGCTGCGTGAGGAGCAGGGGCTGGCGATGCTCTTCATCTCCCACGACCTCTCGGTGGTCGCGACGCTCTGCGACCGCACCGCTGTGATGTACGCCGGCACGGTGGTCGAGCAGGGGGACACCCCTGACGTCACCGACCGGCCGCGGCACCCGTACACCGCGATCCTCCACGACTCGGTCCCGACGCTGGCCCCGTCCGCCTCGGCGGCGACCGGCCTGCGGATGCGGCCCGCGACCGGCACGGTCGACGGCCGCGCCGAGCCCGGCTGCCGGTTCGCCGCCCTGTGCCCCCTGGTGCAGGACGACTGCCGCGCGGCCCGACCCGACCTGCAGCCAGGAGCTCACACCGCCGCCTGCCTGCACCCGCTCGGTGCCTGATCCCACCGGCACCCAGCACCCCCAACGCACGCCGACGTGCGTCGATCACAAGGAGAAGAGATGACCACATTCGGATCTGGCGGGCTCGGACGCCTCCGGACCGCGATGGCTGCCTCGGTAGCGGGCGTCCTGTTGTTCGCAGGCTGCTCCGGCGGCGGCTCGAGCTCCGACTCCGGTGACCCCCAGTCCGGCGGCACCCTCAAGGTCGGCATGAGCTCGGAGGTGACCACGCTCGATCCCGCCAAGGGCTCGGCCAACGCGATGGCGCTCACCGGCTACGCCATCTACGACACGCTGATGAAGGTGGAGAAGCTCGGCGACGAGCCGCAGCCGAACATCGCGGAGTCGATGGAGCCCAACGCCGACTTCACCGAGTGGACGATGAAGCTCCCCACCGGCCTGAAGTTCAGCGACGGCACACCGTTCGACGCGGCCGCGGTGAAGTTCAACATGGACCGCCACCTCGACCCGAAGACCGCGTCGACGGCGGCCTCGCTGCTGTCGTCGGTGGAGTCCGTCGAGGCCCCGGACGCGACCACTGTCGTGTTCCACCTCGAGCAGGCCTACGCGGGCCTGCCCTACGCCCTGTCGTACGACGGCAGCGGCACCGCCGGCTACATCGCCTCGCCGACCGCGTTGCAGGAGTTCGGCGACGACTACACCAGCCACGCCGCGGGCGTGGGCCCGTACAAGCTCGAGTCGTGGGGCCCGGGCAAGGACACGGTGCTGGTCCGCAATCCCGAGTACTGGGGCGAGGACGAGCCGTACCTGGACAAGGTGCAGATCCGCCTGATCGAGGACGAGCAGGCCCGCTTCCAGGCCCTGCAGGCCGGTGACATCGACTATGCGCCGACGATCAACCCGACGATCATGCTGCAGGCCAAGAACGATGCCTCGGTCAACTTCGTCCAGGGTGTCGGCAGCGACCAGGACTCGATCGTCCTCAACACCACCAAAGCCCCCTTCGACGACATCCGGGTCCGCCGGGCCGTCTCGATGGCGCTCGACCGCGACGAGATCGTCGAGCTGACCAAGGAGGGCATGGCCGAGCCGGCCGTCAACCTGTTCCCGGAGTCCGACCCGTTCCACGACGATCACGAGGTCCCGGGCTTCGACCTGGACGAGGCGAAGAAGCTGGTCGAGGAGTACGAGGCGGAGACCGGCAAGGACCTCTCCTTCAACTACATGTGCCGCCCGACGGTCAACACCACCGACGTCATCGAGCGCCAGCTCACCGAGGCCGGTTTCGACGTGACGGTCGACGTGCAGGAGAGCACGACCGCGGTCTCCAACTTCATCGCGGGCAAGTACGACGCCGCCTGCTGGACGATGGCGGGATTCCTGACCCCCGACCTGCTGCCGTACCGGTTCTTCCACTCCACCGGCGACCTCAACAGCGCCGGCTTCGCGAACGCCGAGTTCGACAAGCTGGCCGACGACGCGCGCCTGACGTCCGACCCGGCGGAGCGCAAGGAGCTGTGGGGCCAGGCCGACGGCATCCTCACCGAGGAGCTGCCGTGGGTGTGGACGACCAGCCAGCCGATCGGCTTCGTGTCCTCCAAGAAGGTCCACAGCGCGGACCTCGACGACCCGAGCCGCCTGCGGTACTACGTGCCGACGGTCAACAACGTCTGGCTGTCGAAGTAGCCGGCTGACCGGCAGCCGATCCGGAGGAAGGGAACGATCATGGAGAACACAGCACAGCGACCGAGGGTCGCCGTCGTGACGGGCGCCGCGTCCGGCATCGGCCGGGCCACCGCCGAGCTGTTCGCCGCCCGGGGCTTCACCGTGGCCGCGCTCGACATCGCCGAGGACCGGCTGCGCCGGGCGGCGGCCGAGGCCCCTTCCTCCGGGTCCGCGAGGATCCATCCGGTGCCGGTCGATGTCGCCGACCGGGACCGGGTGGGTGCCGCCGTCGACGAGGTGGCGGCAGCTCACGGCGGCATCGACGTCGTCGTCAACTGCGCCGCCAGCTTCCTCGCCCGCGGTCTCGACGTCACCCCGGACGAGTGGGACGCAGTCCTGCGCGTCAACGTCCGCGGCATCAGCAACGTCGTCCAGGCGGCACACCCGCACCTCGCCCGCTCCACCGGTGCGGCGATCGTCAACACGTCCAGCGTCTCCGCGCACGTCGCCCAGCCCCAGCGCTGGACCTACAACACCACCAAGAGCGCCATCGTCGGCCTCACCCGGTGCATGGCCATGGACCTGGCCGCCGACGGGATCCGGGTCAACTCGGTCTCGCCCGGGTGGATCTGGACCCCCGAGGTCGCCGCCGCGGCCGCCGACGGCGGCCGTGAGCGCTGGGAGCCCGTCTGGGGCCGCTTCCACCTGCTCCGCCGGCTCGGCGAGGCGGCCGAGGTCGCCGCCGCGATCGGCTTCCTGTGCTCGCCCGAGGCCAGCTTCATCACCGGCGTCGACCTTCCCGTCGACGGCGGCTATCTCGCCATGGGCCCCGAGGGGCTCGGCGACACCTCCAGCTTCGCCGGCTCGGCCTGAGCTTCGGCGTCCGACACGACAAGAGAGTTCCCATGCGAAGAATCGTCATCACCGACACCAACCTGGGCGACGGGTCCCACGAGCGCGCCGAGCTCGGCGACGGGTACGACGTGACGCTCGCCGGCGTGCTCACCGAGGACGAGGTGATCGCGGCCGCCCAGGACGCCGAGGGGATCCTCGTGCAGTGGGCGCCGATGACCGAGCGCGTCTTCGCCGCGCTGCCGGGGCTGCGGGCCGTGGTGCGCTACGGCATCGGCCTCGACAACATCGACCTCGACGCCGCGGCCCGCCACGGGGTCCCGGTCAGCAACGTGGACGACTACTGCATCGCCGAGGTCGCGGACCATGCGGCGGCCTCGATCTACGCCCACAGCCGCCGGCTCACCGTGGCCGCCCGCAGGGTCGCCGAGGCCGGCTGGGGCACGGCGGGCATCGCCGCGCCGCTGCCGCCGGCCCAGGATCCGGTCGGCATCGCCGGATTCGGCCGGATCGGCCGGGCGGTCGCCGACCGCGTCGCCGCGCTCGGCTTCCCGGTGCATGTGTGGGACCCGTTCGCCACCGACCTCCCGGCGTCCGTCACCCGGCACGCGACGCTCGGGGAGCTCGCCGAGGCGGTCCACCACCTGACGCTGCACATGCCGTCCACGGCGGAGACCGCCGGCTGCGTCGACGCGGCGGTGCTCGCCGCGCTCGGCGAGGGTGGGCACCTCGTCAACACCGCCCGCGGCGCGCTGGTCGACGAGGACGCCCTGCTCGCCGCGCTCGATGCGGGGACGCTCGGCTTCGCCTCGCTCGACGTGCTCTCCAGCGAGCCGCCGGCCGGGGTCGCCGCGCAGGTCGCCGCGCACCCCCGGGTGCTGGTCAACCCGCACATCGCCTACCTGTCGACCGAGTCGCTGCCCCAGCTGCGGATCCGGGCCGCGGTCAAGCTCGCCGCCCTGCTCGAGGACGCCGCGCGATGAAGGCGCTCGTGTTCACCGGTCCCGGCGTCGTGGAGCTCCAGGACGTTCCCGAGCCGGTCGCGGGCGAGGGCGAGGTGGAGATCCGGGTCGTCGCGTCCGGCATCTGCGGCAGCGAGCTGCACGGCATCGCCCACACCGAGTTCCGCAAGCCGCCGCTGGTGATGGGGCACGAGTTCTCCGGCACGACGCCGGACGGCCGCCGGGTCACGGTCAACCCGCTGCTCAGCTGCGGCACCTGCGCCGCCTGCGCCCGCGGGGACGAGCAGCTGTGCGAGACCCGCGCCATCATCGGCATCGACGTCCCCGGCGCCTTCGCCGAGCGGGTCGTCGTCCCGGCGCGCGCCGTCCGCGAGCTGCCCGACGGGCTCTCCTTCGCCGAGGCGGCCCTGGTCGAGCCGCTCGCCAACGCCGTGCACGCGGTGCGGCTGGCCGGGCTCGGCCCGGACAGCCGGGTCGCCGTCCTCGGCGCCGGCACGATCGGGCTGACCTGCCTGCTGGTCGCCCTCCAGCACACCGCCGACGTCACTGTCACCGACCTGGCACCCGACCGGCTCGCCCTCGCGGCGGCCCTCGGCGCCGCGCACACCGCCACCGCGCTGGAGGGCCACTACGACGCGATCATCGACGCCGTCGGCGCCGAGGCGACGCACCGGGCGTCGGTCGACTCCCTGCGTCCCGGCGGGACCGCGGTGTGGATCGGGCTGCTCAGCGCGAGCGCCGGCTTCGACGGCCAGGAGATCGTCCGCGCCGAGAAGCGCGTGGTCGGCTCATACTGCTACACGCCGCGCGACTTCGACGAGGCGCTCGACCTGGCGACCCGGGTTCGCCTGGACTGGGCCACGCTGTTCCCCCTCACCGAGGGAGCGGCGGTGTTCTCGAGCCTCATGTCGGGCGTCACCGAGACGACCAAAGCACTGTTGATGCCGTGATCGACGAGGCAGGGGAGAAGGAGGAGCGATGACGTTCGGAGTGCGGGTGCTTCCGCTGGGGACCGGTGAGGTGCCCGGCCCGGAGGTCTACTGGATGTCGGACTGGGACCAGTGGTACGAGCTGGCCTTCCAGGCCTTCCTCATCGAGGGGGACGGCATCCGGGCACTGGTCGGCACCGGTCCGGCGCGGGACCTGACCCCCATGAACGAGGGCTGGGCCTCGTTCCTCGGCGAGCGTGCGGCCTTCCGCCGCGAGCCCGGGCAGTGGCT
Source organism: Nocardioides carbamazepini (assembly GCF_024614185.1). Classification (GTDB taxonomy): domain Bacteria; phylum Actinomycetota; class Actinomycetes; order Propionibacteriales; family Nocardioidaceae; genus Nocardioides; species Nocardioides carbamazepini. Next base: position 654,850 of record NZ_JAHTLF010000018.1, on the reverse strand, counting down.
GCCCGATCAGCTCGACGCGCTCGGCGTCCCGCTCGACAGCATCACCCACGTGCTGCTGACGCCGCTGCAGCTCTACACGACGGCCAACGTGCTGGCCTTCGAGCAGGCGCAGGTCTGTCTGACCCGGCGCGGCTGGACGCACTTCCACACCAGCCACCGGCATCCGCACGACGACCGGGACACCTCGCTCACGCCGGACGTCGTCGCCCAGCTCACCGGCCCGGCCTGGGAGCGGGTGCGGCTGCTGGACGACGAGGACGAGATCGCCCCGGGCCTGCGCACCTGGTGGACCGGCTCGCACCACCGGGCCTCGATGGCGGTGGAGGTCGACACACCGGCCGGCGTCGTCACCATCACCGATGCCTACTTCACCGAGCGCAACCTGCGCGATGACCACCCGATCGGCATCTGCGAGAACATCTACGAGGCGCTCGCGGCGCACGACCGGGTGCGTCGTACCGCCGACATCGCCCTCACCCTGTACGACGCCGGGCAGCTCGCGCGCTTCCCGGACCGGGTCGTCGCGCCGGTGCCGCGATGAACCACCCCGCTCGACCCTCCGCTGCCCCGCTTCGCTCGTCGACGGCCCATCGACCGGGGATCCCGGCATGAGCGCGCCGGTCAAGTCCGCGGACCGGGTGCTGCTCATCTTCGAGCTGCTCACCGAGCACCCCGACGGGCTCACCCTGGCCGAGGTGCAGCAGCGGATGGGGCTGCCCAAGAGCAGCGCACACGGTCTGCTGCACACGATGGTGATGCGCGGCTTCCTCGACCTCGACCCGGCCACGAAGCGGTTCCGGATCGGGATAAGGCTGTGGCAGGCGGGGCGCGGCTACCTCAGCGCCGCGTCGATCGAGAACCTCGCCCTTCCCTACATGGCCACGGTCCGCGACGCGCTCAACGAGACCGTGCAGCTCGCCGTCCTCGACGGCGCCGACAACGTCTACGTCGCCAAGGTCGATCCCGATCACCAGCTGCGGCTGGCATCGCACGTCGGTGCCCGGCTCCCGGCGTACGCCACCGGCATAGGGAAGGCGCTGCTGAGCACCCTGGACGACGAGGAGATCCTGCGCCGCGTCGGCGACGAGCCCTTCACCCGCTACACGAGCACCACCCTGCCCGGCCCCGAGGCGCTCATCGCCGAGATCCGCGAGATCCGCGCGCAGGGCTACGCCGAGGACCACGCCGAGTACACGCCCGGGGTCTTCTGCGTCGCCGTGCCGCTGGCCCGCACGGCCGAGCACCAGCCGGCGATCAGCGTGTCCATCCCCGACGTCCGCAAGACCGACGAGCTGATCGCGCAGGCGATCAGCTCGCTCCGGGACGCCGCCGCGGCCATCGCGGCGCGGATCGCCTGAGCAGCGCCGCCCGGCGTCTCCTCCCACGACCCCTCCACGACCCCTCCACGACCCCTCCACGACCCCTCCACGACAAGGAGCAGTTCCCCCATGGAGTTCTTCAGGTACGGCGCCCCCGGGACCGAGCAGCCGGCGGTCCGTGACGACGCCGGGACGACGTACGACCTGCGTGGCCTGACCGCCGACATCGACGGCGCCTTCCTCGCCGCCGACGGCATCGCCCGGACCCGCGCGGCCCTCACCGCCGGGGAGCTCCCTGCGCTGGCCCTCGCCGACGGCGTGCGCATCGGCGCCCCGATCGCCCGCCCCCAGGCGGTCAGCTGCATCGGCATGAACTACGCCGCCCACGCCGCGGAGTCGGGCGCGGAGCCGCCGGCCGTGCCGGTGCTGTTCTACAAGCACCCTGGCACCGTCATCGGTCCCGACGACGACGTGCTGCTGCCCGTAGGCTCGACCCGCAGCGACTGGGAGGTCGAGCTCGGCGTCGTCGTCAAGGACACCCCGCGCCACCTCTCCGACGACGCCGACCCGCTGGCGTACGTCGCCGGCTACGTCACCGCCAACGACCTGTCCGAGCGGGCCAGCCAGCTCGAGCACTCCGGCGGTCAGTGGTCGAAGGGCAAGTCGGCCGAGACCTTCTGTCCCGTCGGCCCGGTGCTGCGCCCGGCCGACGAGATCGACCCCCAGGCGCTGCGCCTGCGCTCGTGGGTCAACGGTGAGCCGCGCCAGGACTCGTCCACCGCCGACATGGTGTTCACCGTCGCCGAGATCATCCGGCACCTGAGTCGCCACGTGTACCTCGCGCCCGGCGACCTGGTCCTCACCGGCACCCCCGAGGGCGTCGCGCTGTCGGGCCGGTTCCCCTACCTCGCCGAGGGCGACGTGATGGACCTGGAGATCGAGGGACTGGGCCACCAGCGTCAGCACGTCGGCCAGACCCTGGGGTGACCCGGGCCGACCGCCGCCGCCGAGCCGCTGCTGCCCGTCTGCTCCGGGGCGCAGCGGGTACGCCCTGTGGATGGACGACGAGGTACTCCACGGCTACCTGCAGCATCACTGGGCCGGCTCCACGGCGGGGGTGTCGCTGTTCCACCGCGTCGCCCGGACCCACGGCATCCCGACCGTCGCCGCCGCGGTCGGGCAGCTGGCCGACGAGGTGGCCCAGGAGCGGGAGACGATGCGCCGGATCATGCACGACCTCGGCACCCGACCGAGCACGCTCGGGACGGTCGCGGCGAAGGTCGGCGCCGAGCTGGGGCGGCTCAAGCCCAACGGCCGGATCCTCACCCGTGCGCCCCTGACCGATCTGGTCGAGATCGAGGCGCTGCGGATCGCGGTGTTCGGCAAACGCAGCGGCTGGGAGGTGCTGCGCTCCCTCGCCGGCGACGACCCACGGCTCGACCCGGCACTCCTCGACGACCTGGTCAGCCGCTCCGAGCGCCAGCTGGAGACGCTGGCGCAGCTGCATCTGGCCACCGCCCGCCGACGGATCGTGGCATGAGGGTCGTCGTCACCGGAGCATCCGGCAACATCGGCAGCGCGACCCTCCGCGAGCTGACGGCCGGTGGCCGGCACGAGGCGGTGGCCGTCGCCCGGCGCCGACCGGAGCTGTCCGACCGGGCCGTCGCCGAGGCCTCGGTGACGTGGCGCCCCGCCGATGTCGGCACCGACGACCTCGACCCGCTGCTCGACGGCGCGGACGCGGTGATCCACCTCGCGTGGCGCTTCCAGCCGACCCACCGCCCCGAGAAGACCTGGCGGACCAACGTGGTGGGGACCCGCCGCCTCCTGGCCGCCGTACGACGACAGCGGGTCCCCGTCCTGGTGTGCGCCTCGTCCGTGGCGGCCTACTCCCCGGCAGCGCACGACGATCCCGTCGACGAGGGCTGGGAGACCGACGGATCGTCGTCGGCGGCCTACTGTCGCGAGAAGGCGTACAACGAGCGCGTGCTCGATGCGTTCGAGGCGGCCGGCGACGGCACCCGGGTCGTCCGGGTCCGGCCGGCCTTCGTGTTCCAACGCTCGGCGGCGAGCGAGCAGCGGCGGATCTTCGGCGGCCCCCTGCTGCGTCCGCGGATGCTGGACCGCCGGTTGATCCCCGCGCTGCCGGTGCCGCGCGGCCTGCGGCTGCAGGCCGTGCACGCCGAGGACGTGGCTCGGGCGCTCGTGGCGGCGGTCGAGCGTCCGGTGTCCGGGGCCTTCAACCTGGCGGCCGACGGCCTGCTGCGCCGCGCGGAGCTCGGTGAGATCGTCGGGGCCCCGACCGTCGAGGTCCCGCCGCGGCTGGTCAGCGGAGCGCTCGACCTCGGCTGGCTCGCCCACCTGGTCGGCGTCCCGGGCTCGCTCGCGGATGCGCTGCTCGCCGTACCCGTCCTCGCGGCGGACCGGGCTCGGGCCGAGCTCGACTGGCAGCCGCGGCACACGGCCGCCGACGCGGTCGACGCCTTCCTCTCGGGTGCCGCGCAGTCGGCCGGCTCCGGGATGCCACCGCTGCACCCCTGACCGCCCGCGCCCCGGCCGGGGGTGATGGGATCGACCCGTGACGGGGGTGCTGGAGGGGTTCGCGACCATCGCGATCGTCATCGCCCTCGGTGCCCTGCTGGCCGACCGGGGGATCGTCGACGCCCACGGTCAGCGCAGCCTGTCGCTGGCCTCCTTCTACCTCGCCAGCCCGGCCCTGCTGGTCACCGTGCTCGAGGACACCGACCCGTCGCGGGTGCTGTCCGGGCCGCTGGTCGCGACCGCCGCGGGGGTGGTCGTCAGCGCCGGGACCATGGCCGTGGTCGCGCGGATCCGCCGCCTCGACGCCGGGACGTCGGTGGTGGCCGCCCTGTGCTCGGCGTACGTCAACGCGGGCAACCTCGGCATCCCGATCGCGGCGTACGCGCTGGGTGACGCGGCGCTCGTCGTACCGGCGCTGCTGATGCAGCTCCTCGTGCTCCAGCCGCTGGCGCTGACGGTGCTCGACGTGGTGACCAGCCCGGAGCGGCCGTCGGTCCTCAAGATGCTGCTGCGGCCGGTCACCAACCCGCTCACGATCGCCTCCTTCGCCGGCCTGCTCCTCGCCGCGACCGATGTCGAGCTGCCGCAGACGGTGCATGCGCCGCTGGAGCTGGTCGGCGGGATGGCGGTGCCCGCGATGCTCATCGCGTACGGCGTCGCGCTGCGCCTCGGCCCGCTGCCGGGGCGCGGGGTGACGCCCCGGGCGCTCGCCACGGTGACCTCGCTGAAGATGGTGGTCCAGCCGGTGACGGCGTACGTCGTCGGGCGGTTCGGCGTCGGCCTGGAGGGGACGGAGCTGTTCGCGGTCACCCTGCTCTCGGCGCTGCCGACGGCGCAGAACGTGTTCGTCGTGGCGATGCGCTACGAGCGCGGCGTCCTGCTGGCCCGCGACGCCATCTTCGTCTCCACGATCGCCTCCGCCCCGGTGGCCGTCGTGATCTCGGCCCTGCTCGCCTGACCACCTCCCGGGAGCCGGCGGGGCGATGCCGTAGGTTCTGGCCGTGGGTGTCGTCGGCAACATCGATCGCGGGCAGCGGAAGAGATCCGTCTTCGGCTTCCCGCTCGCGGTCGTGTACAAGTTCTTCGACGACCAGGGCAACTACCTCGCGGCGATCCTGACGTTCTACGCCTTCCTCTCGATCTTCCCGCTCCTGCTGCTCGCGACCTCGATCCTCGGCTTCTTCCTCGACGGCAACCCACGGCTGCAGGAGCAGGTGCTCGACTCGGCGCTCGGCCAGTTCCCGATCATCGGCGACCAGCTCGGCCGGCCGGCCGGCATCAAGGGCTCGACCGGCGGCATCATCGTCGGCTCCCTGACCGCGCTGTACGGCGCGCTCGGGCTCGGCCTGGCGCTGCAGAACGTGCAGTCCGCGGCGTGGGCGGTGCCGCGCAACAGCCGCCCGCACCCGGTGATGACCCGGGTCAACAGCCTCTTCCTGCTCTTCGTCGCGGGCACCTTCATCTTCACGATCTCGATCGGCTCGGCCATCCTCACCGAGACCGACCTGGTCGGCTCCCTCTCGCGGCACGGCTGGTTCCACTGGATGGTGCGGCTGCTGACCGTGGCGATCCTCGGCTCGGCGATGACCGTGCTGCTGCGGGTGGCCGCCGCCCGCGCGATCCGGGACCGGGGCATCCGGGCGGCGCCGGGCGGGTTCACGGTCGCGGTGCTGTGGCAGTTCCTGCAGTACATCGGCACCGCCTACGTCACCAACGTGATCGCCAGCGCCGACCGCAACGGCATGGCCACCTTCGGGGTCGTCCTCGGCCTGATGGGCCTGCTCTACATCGGCGCGATCATGGGCGTGCTCGGCATCGAGGTCAACGTCGTCCTCGCCCGCAAGCTGTGGCCGCGCGCCCTCCTCACGCCGTTCACGGACTCCGTCGACCTCACCGAGGCGGACCGCCGCGCGTACGCCATGTATGCCCAGATGCAGCGGCACAAGGGCTTCGAGACCGTCGCCGTCCGCTTCGACGGCCGCGACGGCGACTCCCACGAGATCGTCCTCGACCCGCGCACCGAGCAGATCCTCAAGCAGCACATCCCCGGCCGCCCGCCGCGGCCGGAGGCGGCCGACGAGCCGACCCAGCCGGTGAAGCTCCGCGACTCCCTGCCGCCCTCGGTCTGAGCACTCGGACCGGGTCCGACCGGGTCGGATCGCGTCAGGCCGCCTGACGCGATCGGCACCGGTGTCGGAAGGGGCCCCTGTTCCAGGCTCCGCTCCACAGGGCGTGGATCGTCAGGTGTGAGCGCGCCGGGCTCGGGAGATGACCGGGCCATGGACGAGATCGATGAGCTGCTCGACCGCCAAGATGGCGTGATCGCCCGCCGGCAGGTGCTGGCGGCCGGCTGGACGCAGACCCGGATCGCGCGGATGCTGCGCCGTCGGGAGTGGGTCCCGGTCCACCCGGGCGTGTACGTGAGCCACACCGGACCACTGACCTGGCAGCAGCGCGCCTGGGCGGCCGTGCTCGCGTGCTGGCCCGCCGCCCTGGGCGGCTGGTCGGCCGTCCGAGCTCACGAGGGGCCGGGCCGGCGGATCCCGCCCGACGATGCGCCGATCGAGGTGGTGGTCCGCCACGGACGTCACCCCGTGCGGCTGCCGGGCGTGCGCGTACGTCGGTCCCGGCGCTTCGACGAGGCCGCACAGCTGCACGCGAGTCCACCCCGCCAGCGGTACGACGACGCCATCATCGATCTCGCGGACCGGGCTCGCGACGAGGTGCGCGCGGTCGCGGTGCTGGCGGACGCCTGCGGCGGACGGCGTACGACGGCGGACCGGTTGCTGCGTCGCGCGACGGAGATGTCCCGCCTGGCCAGGCGGGACCTGATCGTCGCGGTGCTGGCCGATGTCGCCGAGGGCACCTGCTCGGTGCTCGAGCACGCGTATCTCACCCGAGTCGAGCGTCCGCACGGACTGCCGCCAGGTCTTCGCCAGGTCGCTGACGTCGGGGCGGATGGGAGGCGGGTGCTCCGCGATGTCGTCCACGGGGGCACTCGCCCGCGCTGGCGCCAGGTGGTCGAGCTCGACGGGCGGATGTTCCACGACTCGTCGACGGCGCGGGATCGTGATCTCGAGCGGGACCTCGACGCGGCGTTGGGTGGCGCCGACACGGTGCGCCTCGGCTACGGCCAGGTCGTCGGCCGGCCGTGTGCCACGGCCGGGAAGCTGGCCCGTCTCTTCGCGCTGCGCGGCTGGCAGGGCGCGCCGCGGACCTGTCCCGACTGCGCCGCGCCTGAACGGGTCGGATCGCGTCAGGCTCCTTGACGTGATCCGACCCGCTGACCTGGCGCCCGCGTCACCCCAACGCCGGGCCAACCCGGGGCACGACATGATGAGACTGTCGTCCGCGCCGAGGCGGACCGTGGATCTCCGAGAGCAGGGAGCAGTTCAGATGACGCAGCAGGTCAAGGCCGTGGTGGCGCGGGTCAAGGGTGCGCCGGTGGAGGTCGTGACGATCAATGTGCCGGACCCGGGGCCGGGTGAGGCGGTGGTGAAGGTCCTCTCGTGCGGGGTGTGCCACACCGATCTGCACTACCGCGAGGGTGGGATCAACGACGAGTTCCCGTTCTTGTTGGGCCACGAGGCCTCCGGTGTGGTGGAGGCGGTCGGTGCGGATGTCACGTCGGTCGCGGTGGGTGATTTCGTGGTGTTGAACTGGCGGGCGGTGTGTGGTGAGTGCCGGGCCTGCCGGCGTGGTGATCTGCAGTACTGCTTCAACACCCACAACGCGAAGCAGAGGATGACCCTGGCAGAGGGGCCGGATGCGGGGACCGAGCTCTCGCCCGCGTTGGGGATCGGTGCGTTCGCGGAGAAGACCCTGGTCGCGGCCGGTCAGTGCACCAAGGTCGACGCCTCGGCCCGTCCGGCTGCGGTGGGTCTGTTGGGGTGTGGGGTGATGGCCGGCATCGGGGCCGCGATCAACACCGGTGGCATCACCCGGGGCAGGTCGATCGCGGTGATCGGGTGTGGTGGGGTCGGGGTGGCCGCGATCGCGGGTGCCGCGTTGGCGGGCGCGTCGCCGGTCATCGCGGTCGACATCGACGCGAAGAAGCTCGCCAAGGCGCGTGAGATGGGCGCGACCCACACCGTCGACTCCAGCCAGTGCGATCCGGTGGCGGAGATCAAGCGGATCTGTGGCGAGGTCTACGAGGGTGCTGAGGGTGCCGATGTGGTGGTCGAGGCGGTGGGTCGTCCCGAGACGTGGAAGCAGGCGTTCTACGCCCGTGACCTGGCCGGCACCGTGGTCCTGGTCGGTGTCCCGACCCCGGACATGAAGGTCCCGGACCTGCCGTTGATCGACGTGTTCGGACGTGGTGGTGCGTTGAAGTCCAGCTGGTACGGCGACTGCCTGCCCAGCCGGGACTTCCCGATGCTGGTCGACCTCTACCAGCAGGGGCGTCTGGACCTGGACGCGTTCGTGACCGAGGAGATCGGTATCGACGACATCGAGGCCGCGTTCGCGAAGATGCACCACGGTGACGTGCTCCGCTCGGTCGTGATCCTGTGACCGCTGGCTCACCGGCTGGATCACCGGCTGGATCACCGGCTGGGTCACCGGCTGGATCGTCGGCTGGGTCACCGGCTGGATCGTCGGCTGGATCGTCGGCTGGGTCGTCGGTGCGGGTCGATCACGCGGTCACGTCGGGCACGTTCTCGTTGGACGGGGAGACGTTCGAGGTCGACAACAACGTGTGGGTTGTCGGTGACGACACCGAGTGCGTGGTGATCGATGCGCCCCACTCGGTCGAGGACATCCTCGCGGTGGTCGCCGGGCGACGAGTGAAGGCGATCATCTGCACCCACGCCCACGACGACCACGTCCGCGTGGCGCCGCAACTGCGGGAGAAGGTCGTCGCGCCGATCCTGCTGCACCCCCACGACAAGCCGCTGTGGGAGCTCACCCACACCGACCACCTGTGGGACGTCGACCTGTCCGACGGGCAGGTCATCGAGGTCGCCGGCACCTCACTGCGGGTGATCCACACCCCGGGCCACGCCCCGGGAGCGGTGTGTCTGTACGCCCCCGAGCTGGGGTGCGTGTTCACCGGCGACACCCTGTTCCACGGCGGTCCGGGAGCGACCGGGCGCTCCTACAGCGACCGGCCCACCCTCGAGGCATCGATCCGGGCCCGGCTGTTCGACCTGCCCGCCGACACCGTGGTCCACACCGGCCACGGCGACGACACCACCATCGCCGCGGAGCGCGACCTGCTCGGCGCCTAGCTTCGCTGCCTGCCGTCAGTCGCGCAGCAGCCTGCGCAGGCGGGCCAGGGTCTCCTCGTCGAGGCCCAGCCCGTCGCGCAGGTACGCCGACCGGTCGCCGTACCGCTCCTCGACGGTCGCCCAGGCTGCGTCGAGGTACTCCACGTCGACCACGAGCGTCGGCTCGTAGGCGGCGACGGCCTCGGGCCCGGCGTGGCGGGCGATCTCCGCCTCCACCCGGGCCCGGCTCGCGGCGCTGCGTGCGTTGGTGAGCAGGTAGTCGCTCTCGATCGTCGGGTCGTCGACGCCGGCGAGGTGGAGCAGCAGGGCGGCGACCCAGCCGGTGCGGTCCTTGCCGGCCGAGCAGTGGAACAGCTGGCGTCCACCGGTGGCGAGCTGGCGGAGCACGGCGCCGAAGGCGGCCCGGGAGTGTGGCTCGGTGACGAAGGTCCGGTACACCTCGTCCATCAGCTCGACCGCCTCCTGCCTCGAGGTGAGACCGGCCATCCGTTCCAGCGGGATGCCGATCGCGTCGAAGTGCAGGCCCGCGACGCCGGGGATCTCCGGGTCCGGATGCAGCGCGATCTCCGCCGGCGAGCGCAGGTCGATGATCGCGCGCAGGCCGAGGTCGGTGAGGGCGGCCAGGTCGACCTCGGTCAGGCGCAGGTCGTTGGAGCGGTAGAACACGCCGGTACGGAGGCTGCCGCCGTCGCGCGTCGCGTACCCGGTCCCGGCGACGTCGCGGAAGTTGTCGGCCGACGCCAGCCGGAGGTACTCCTGTTCATCGGTCACGGAACGACCCTAGATGAGTGACTCCAAGGGGCCGCACGCCGCTCGCACGCCTCCTTGGAGTCACTCATCGGAGTCACTCATCCAAGGCCTCATCCGTGGCGAGGCGGCCGCGGGACGAACCGCGAGGTGCGGGCGGCGTACTCCGGGTAGCCGGGCCGCCGCATCATCGTCTGCTCCAGCAGCCGGGCGCCCGTCGCCTCGCTGAGGAACCAGGTCATCGCGGCGGGCGCGACGACCGTGGCCAGGCCCGTGACCCAGCCGGACGCGAGGCCGCCGGCGAGCCACAGGCCCCACCACACGCAGGCGTCGCCGAAGTAGTTCGGATGCCGGGTCCACGCCCACAGCCCGGTGTCGAGGACCTGGGGGCGCCGGTCGCGGGGCAGGGAGCGGTACGCCGCCAGCTGGGCGTCGCCGACCGCCTCGAAGAACAGCCCGACCGCCCACACGACCGCGCCCAGCACCACGACCGGCCACCAGCGCACCTCCCGCACGATGCCGACCGAGACCGGCAGCGCGATGACCGGGACGAGCGCGCCCTGCAGTGCGAAGACCTTGCGGACGGCCCGCGCCATCCCCACCTCGGCCAGGGTGCCGCCGAGCAGCTTCTCGTAGCGCGGGTCCTCACCACGGTGCTGGGCCGTCCGCCGCCCGATGTGCCACGCCAGGCGGCCGCCCCAGAGCACGACCAGCCCGACCAGCAGCCAGGTCCGCGGGCCCGAGCCCGCTTCCCCGACCGCCGCTCCCGCCCCACACACGAGCGCCGCTCCGGCGAATGCCGCCCCCCAGGCGACATCCACGACGGCCACACGGCCCTGCTGCCGCGCGACCAGCGCGGTCACCGCCATCACCACCGCGGCGACGACGACGGACAGCGCGATGCTGACCAGGACGTCGGTCATCGCGACTCCCGTCGGGTGAGGGTCAGCTGGTGGTCGTCGAGGTACCCGGCGGCGAACCCGGCCCGGCAGTACTCCAGGTAGAAGTGCCACATCCGCAGGAAGGTCTCGTCGAAGCCCAGCTCCGTCACCCGCGCGTGGGCCGCGGTGAACGCCTCGTCCCACAGTCGCAGCGTGGTCGCGTAGTGCGCCCCGATCGCGAGGTCGTCGCTGATCCGCAGCGTCGTGTGCTGCCGGGTCGCCTCGTCGATCGCCCGCACCGACGGCAGCGCGCCGCCCGGGAAGACGTACTTCGTGATGAAGGTGTGCGTCGAGCGCGTGGCGAGCATCCGGTCGTGCGGCAGCGTGATCGCCTGCAGCGCCACCCTCCCGCCCGGAGCGAGGACATGGTCGAGCGTGCGGAAGTACGCCGGCCAGAACTCCCGGCCGACCGCCTCGATCATCTCCACCGACACGACGGCGTCGTACGCCGCGGGCGGCTCGTCGAGCAGCGCGCGGTAGTCGCACAGGTCGACCGCGACCCGGTCGGCGTGCCCGGCGGCCGCGATCCGCTCGCGGGCGAGCTCCTGCTGCTCGACCGACAGCGTGATCGATCGGACCGTGGCGCCCCGCGCGGCGGCGCGGATCGCGAGCTCGCCCCAGCCGGTCCCGATCTCCAGCAGCCGGCTGCCCGGGCCGACACCGGCCCGGTCGAGCAGCCGGTCGATCTTGCGGTGCTGTGCCGCGACGAGGTCGTCGGGGCCCGCCGTCGCCGGGTCGGAGAAGAGCGCGCTGGAGTAGGACAGGGTCGGGTCGAGGAACGCCGCGAACAGGTCGTTCGACAGGTCGTAGTGGTGCGCGACGTTGGCCCGCGTCTGTTCGCGGGTGCCGCGCTGGCTGTGCGGGATCCGGGTCACCACGAGCGAGCGCAGCCGCTGCAGGGGCTGCGGCACGAGCGTGGTCAGCTCGCGCGCCAGCACGGTGAGGAAGTCGCCGAGCACGCCGTCGCCGGGCCGGCCCTCCTCGGCCCAGGCGCCGCTCAGGTAGGCCTCGCCGAACCCGATCAGCTGGTCCCGGCCGATCCGGGCGAACAGCTCGTCGGGCCGCCGGACGACGACCGCGGGTCCGCCGCGCCCGAGCAGCTCCTCGGACCCGTCGGGGTGGCGGAGCCGCACGGTGACGTCGAGCCGGGCGACCGCGGTCCGGAACAGCCGCTCGGCGACACGGGCGGCGATGCCGCCGGTGCGGAGGCGGTCGGTGTCGGCGGTGGGCCGGGGCTGGACCGGGAGCCGTCGCGCCCACAGCGCGACGCCGTGCGCCCGGATCAGCCCCGCGCCACGCAGTCCGGCCAGGGGCAGCCGCGGTGGCGTGCAGGGGGTGCCGGTCAGGCTCGCGTCGAACCGGGCGCCGTCGTCGGTGACCAGGCGGACCCCCAGTCGCAGCCGTCCGGTCCCGGGGTCCGGTGGGGGAGCGAGCACCTCGTAGCGACCGTCGGTGGCGTGGAAGGGCGACACGTACATCGCCTTGTCGACCACGGACCGGCCGTCCGGCGTGGTCCGCCCCGGGTCGAGGAGGTAGGCGTGCCGGTCGCCGTAGGTGTTGTGCACCTCGACGACCGTCGCGTCGGGTGCGCCCGCGCCGGTCCGGTCGGCCCAGCACCAGTGCACCGAGATCGGGTTGAAGCAGTGCCCGAACGCTCGCGGCTGGGCGGCCATCAGGGCGCGGCCGTCGCGCAGGTCGAGGCCGTGGGTGGCGAGGAAGCGGTCGAGTCCGTCCCGCACGGTCCGGGTGTCGCCGGCGAAGTGGTCGCGCCCCTCGAACCGGCCGGGGACACCGTCGACCGTGCCGTCCCCGGCGATCCGGTCGAGGTCGACGACGCTCAGGTGCGAGCGGTGGGTGAATGCGTTGCGCAGCGGCTCGCGGCGGCGGTGGGTGAGGGTGGTGGCGTACATGGTGGCGTCCGTGGTGGCTGTCGCCACGGGGGCGCCGAGCCCCAGTCGCTCGACCGCCCGCCGGCCGGAGCGGGCGCCGTCCTCGTGGAACCCCCAGCCGTGGTAGGCCCCGGCGAAGACGACGCGGTCGGTGTCGATCTCCGGCAGCCGGGCCTGGGCGGCGACCGATGCGGGTGTGTAGAGCGGATGCGCGTAGGTACGGCGCACCAGCACCGTCGCCGGGTCCACGACGTCCTCGCCGCCCAGGGTCACCAGGTAGTGGGTCGCGGTGGGCAGCCGCTGCAGGCGGGTCAGGTCGTAGGTGACCTGCACCCGCTCCCGCGCGACGCGGGGACGGCGGAAGTTCCACGACGCCCAGGCATCGCGCGAGCGCGGCAGCAGCCGGGTGTCGGTGTGCAGCAGCGCCGTGTTGGTGGAGTACCGGATCGCGTCGAGCACCTCCTTCTGCTCCCGGGTAGGGGCGGCGAGCATGCCGAGGGCCTGGTCGGGGTGCGTGGCGACCACGACGGCGTCGTACTCCTCCCGTCCGGAGGGCGTGGTCACGTCCACGCCGTCGTCGGTCTCCTCGATCGCGAGCACCGGCGTCCCCGTGTGGATCCGCCCACCGGTGGCCTCCACGGCCGCGGCGATCGCGGCCACATAGGTGGCTGAGCCGCCGGTCACCGTGCGCCACGGCGGCGAGCCGAGGACGGCGAGCATGCCGTGGTGCCGGAGGAAGGCGAAGAGGTAGGCGGCCGGGTAGTCCAGCGCCGTGTCGGGGTCGCACGACCACACGGCCGCGACGAGCGGCTCCATGAAGTGCCGGCGGAAGTACGGCGAGAAGCCGTGCCGGTCGAGGAAGGCGGCCAGCGTCGTGAGGTCGTCGCCGGTGGACCCGTCGAGCAGCCGACGCGCGGCCCGGTGGAAGCGCGGGATCTCCGTCAGCATCCGCAGGTACGCCGGGTTGCGGTGGTTGCCCGCGCCGGCCGGGAACAGCCCGCGCCGCCCGAGGGCGCCGGCCCACTCCAGGCCGGTCACCTCGTCGCACGCCGACATCGACATCTCCGACTCCTGCGTCGGGATGCGCAGCTCGTCGAGGATCCCGGTCAGCACCGGGTAGGTGCGCCGGTTGTGGACGATGAACCCGCTGTCGATCCGCAGGACCCGGCCGGTCGGGTCGGTCACGGTGTGCGTGTCGGCGTGCCCGCCCAGCCGGATGTCGGCCTCGAGCAGGGTGACCTGGGTGTCGCCGGAGCGCGCGGCGAGGTAGGCCGCGGTGAGTCCGGCGACGCCGGAGCCCACCACGGCGAGGCGCCATGGGGTGGGAGGGGTCATCACGAGTCCAGGGGGAAGAGCGCGATCGGGTCGCTGGTCGGCTGCGGTGAGCCGCCGTCGGGCTCGACGGTGATGCCGACACCGGTCGCCTCGGACGCGTCGCCGTCGAGGACGTACGTCGTGTCCGGGTCGTCGGGCATCAGCCCGGCCGGCACCATCACGCCGGCGGGCGTCTGCAGCCACAGCTCGTAGGCCTTGCCGTCGGGTGCGCTCGCCATGTCGGTCGTCCGGATCAGCGCCCTGCCCTCGCTGCGCGAGATGACGATGGTGGCGGTCGACCCGTCCGGGAACGACTTCTCGACGGTGCTGGCGTCGGCGGCGGCCAGGATCCGCTCGGCCGCGGTCAGCTGCGGCGGCGCATCGTCGCCGTCCCACGGCTGCAACCAGGCGACCCCGACACCGAGCAGGAGCACGACGGCGGCGGCGACGGCGAGCAGGAGCGGCGTACGCCGGCGCAGGGCCGCGACCGTCCCGCCGGTCGGCTGCGGCGGCAGCGGGCGGATCCGCGCGATCCCGGCGAGCACCTGGTCCCGGACGGCGGCCGGCGGCTCGACGAGGTCACCGGTGCCGAGCACGGCGGCGGCCTCGCGGAGGCTGTCGACCTCGTCGCGGCACTCGGCGCACTGGGCCAGGTGGGCCTCGAACCGCACCCGCTCGAGGTCGTCGAGCGCGTCCACGGCGTACGCACCCGAGAGCGCGTGCACGTCCCACCCGTGGGTCTGGTCGTGGTCGCTCATCGGGGCCCCCGGGAAGCTGTTCGGCGGAGCGCAGCGGGGGAGAGGAGCTTCTTGGGGTGATTCATCGTCCCACTCCGATCGTGTCGCGCAGGCGGATCAGGCCGTCGCGGATCCTGGTCTTCGCTGTCCCGACCGGCAGGTCGAGGAGGGTGGCCACCTCGGTGTGGCTGTAGCCGCCGAAGTAGGCGAGCTCGATCGCCTCGCGCTGCACGTCGGTGAGCTGGCCGAGGGCGGTCCGGACCCGGCGCGCCTCGAGCGACGCGTGGGCGGCCTCGACCGTCGTGTCGTGCTCGACCGACCGATGGGTCTGCTCGTAGGTCACGTCGCGCCGGGTCGCGGCCTCGGCGCTGCGGACCCGGTCGACCGCCTTGCGGTGGCTGATGGTCATCAGCCAGGCCAGGGCGCTGCCGCGGGCGGCGTCGTACCTGCTCGCCTGGCGCCAGACCTCGAGGAACACCTCCTGGGTGACCTCCTCGGCCTGGGCCGGGTCACGCACCACGCGCAGCACCAGGCCGTGGACCCGCGCCGCCGTGGCGTCGTACAGGGTGGCGAAGGCGGCGGTGTCTCCGCGCGCGGCCCGCTGCAGGAGCGGACCGAGGTCGGTGCCGTGACCGCCGGCCGGCGCCCCCTCGTGGGAGACGCCGGCCGAGTCGCCGGGGACCGGATCCATGATGGGTGATCCTTCCGGGTCAGGTGTGGCCTGGATAGAGCTCGGGCCGGGTCACTTGACCCCGGTCAGCACCTGGTCGATGACGTAGACGGTCGCGTTGGCGGTCGGGATGTTGCCGCACAGGACCTTGGCGGTGACGGTCCCGTCGGTGACGGTCATGCCGCTCTCGGCGTCGCCCTCGATGGTCAGCTGGTCACCCGCCAGGGTCTCCTGGTCGCCGCCCACGCTGTCGGGGCCCTCCTGGGAGCCGACCACGTGGTGGGCGAGCACCTTGTAGAGCGCGCTGTCCTGGCCCATCTCCTTGCCGTCGGCGACCATGCCGTTGAGCTGGTCCTCGGGGATGGCGGCGAAGGCGTCGTTGTACGGCGCGAACACGGTCAGTGCCGCCGCGCCGTTGAGCGTGTCGGCGAGGCCGTCGATGCTGGTGACCGCGGTGACCAGGGTGCTGAGCAGCGGGTTGTTGCTGGCGGCCGTGGCGACCGGGTCCTTGACCATGCCGTCGAAGGAGCCGGCGCCCGAGGTCGGGATGGCGGAGCAGCCGGGGCCGAAGGTCTCCGCACCCGCTCCCTCGGCCGTCGGGTCGGCGCTCTCCTCGCCGCTGTCGGTCTGCGCCGAGTCGTCGGAGCCGGTGGCGTCCTCCGCCGGGTCGTCCTCGCTGCTGCACGCGGCGAAGGTGGCGGTCATGGCGAGGACGGCGACGCCGGCGCCGGTGGCCCGGCGAAACTTCTGGAGCTTCATGGTGGTGCCTTCCGTAGGAGGGTTCGTGCAGGTGATTCGGAGCCGGGGGCGGACCGGATGGGTCCCTCCTCGGATGTGACTCAGGAGACGCGGACGAGCAGCTCGTGCAGCCCGCTCGCGCCGTTCGGGAACGGCTCCGCCCGGACGGCGGTCTGCGGCTCGCCGTTGCCCGCGACCGCGCGCACGGCGATCCGGTGCGAGCCCGGCTCCGCGAGCCAGCGGTGGAACCACTGGCGCCAGTAGTCGTCGCCACCGTCCGGGCCCAGCTGTGCGTCGACCCAGGCCCCGCCGTCGACCCGGACCTGCACCCCGGCGATGCCACCGCGCTCCTGCGCCCACGCGACACCCCCGACCACGACGTCGCCGGCGTCGAGCTCGGCCAGCGCCTTCGGGGTGTCGATCCGCGCGGAGATCTTGATCGGCGCATCGGTCGCCCAGTCGCGCTCGGTCCAGTAGGCCCGCTGGTCGTCGTACGTCGTCAGCGTGAGCCGGGTCAGCCACTTGGTGGCGCTGATGAACCCGTACAGGCCCGGGATGACCAGGCGGACGGGGAAGCCGTGCTCACGGGGAAGCGCCTCGCCGTTCATGCCCACGGCGACGAGCGCGTCCCGCCCGTCCGTGGCGAGGTCCAGCGGGGTGCTGATCGTCATCCCGGCGAAGTCGGTCGACAGGATCTGGTCGGCCCTCGTGCTCCCGATCCCGGCCAGGTCCAGCACGTCGGTGAGGGGGACGCCGAGCCAGCGCGCGCCGCCGACGTACGGGCCGCCGACGCTGTTGGACACGCAGGTCAGCGTGATGTCGCGCTCGACCATCGGCATCGCGAGCAGCTCGTCGAAGGTGAGGGTGACCTTCCGGCCCACGTCGCCGTCGATGGTCAGCGTCCAGTCGTCGGCGCTCAGCACGGGCACGTCGAGCCGGGTGTCGACCCGGTAGAAGTCGGCGTTCGGCGTGCGGAACCGGGTGATGCCCGGGACCTGGTCGTCGAGGCCGCGTGGCAGCGGGGGCGCGGGGTCGGCGGGCGCCGGCAGGGCGACGTCCTCGGGCCGGGCCCGCAGCGACGAGATGAGCCGGCCGGCGACGCCGCCGACCGCGGCCGCGGCGCCGAGGGCGGCGATCGTCAGCAGGACGGTACGACGGCGCCCGTCGGGTCCGGTGGCGTGCGCCTGCGCCCGGGCCAGGATCCGGAGCGCGACCGGTGCCGCGATCCCCGCGACGAGGGAGGGGAACAGGTCGAGCGGGCTCGCCTCGGGCCGGGTGAGCACCGCGATCGCGGCGACGCCGACCAGGGCGACCAGGGCTCCGGCGCCCAGCGTGAACCGGTGCCGGGCCACCGCGCCGGCGAGCGCGGCCAGCGCGAGCACCCCCGCCAGTACCGAGCCGACCAGGATCGCCTTGTCCGCGTTGCCGAAGGTGCGGATCGCCCACTCCTTCATGGGTGTCGGCGTCAGGTCGATGACGGTCGACCCGACCGCGAGCACGGGCGAGGCCGCCGGGTCGGTCAGCGCGGCCGCGACGTGCGCGAGCCCGATCCCCACCAGGGTCGCGAGCACGCCGTACCAGGCCCAGAGCAGTCGGATCCTCATGCGGGTGGTTCGTTGCCGACCACCTGACCGGATCGCCCTGGGTCATCGACCGGGATCCGATCAAGCAGGTTGATCGGATCCCGGTCGATCTCCGCTTCCGGCCGGCGTGGCGATGTGCACGAGCGCGTCGCCCGCGTTGACGATCGGCGCCCGGGTCAACCCGATCACGATGCCCGACCGGTCGGCGTGGACCAGCCGCACCCGGCGCCCGAAGGTGTCGGAGAGGCCGCCGAGACGGCGGCCCTCCTCGACGTACTCGCCGAGGTGGACCTCGAGGTGCAGGATCCCGGTGCCGCGGGCCCGGACCCATGCGCTGCTGCGGCACTCGACCGGGGGCGGCCGGTCCGCGGCCGCGGGCTCGGCGTCGATCATGCCCAGCGAGGCCAGGACCCGGCGTACGCCGGCGACACCGACAGCGATCGGCTCCTCCTCGAAGCGGAGCGCCTCGCCCGCCTCGTAGAGCAGCACGGCCGCGCCGTGGTCGCGTCCGGCCTGGCGCAGCGACCCGTCCCGGAGCCGGGCATGCAGCATGACCGGTGCGCCGAACGCCTCGGCGAGCGCCCGGGTGCGGGGGTCGTCCAGGTCGGCACGGATCTGCGGGAGGTTGGTACGACGGTCCGCGGCCGTGTGCAGGTCGATGCCGACGTCGCACTTGCTGACCACCTCGGCCATGAACAGGTGCGCGATCCGGCTGGCCAGGGAGCCGCGCGCCGAGCCGGGGAAGGACCGGTTCAGGTCGCGACGGTCCGGCAGGTAGCGGTCACCGGTCATGAAGCCGAGGACGTTGACCACGGGCACCGCGACGAGCGTGCCGCGGAAGGTACGGGCCGACAGGGTGGCCAGCGCCTGCCGGATCACCTCGACGCCCATCACTTCGTCACCGTGGATGGCGGCGTTGACCCAGATCGTCGGCCCGTCCTCGCGGCCGTGCACCACCCGCACGGGCAGGCTCACGTCGCCGCCGGTCACCAGCCGGGTGATCGGCAGCTCGACCTCCTTGGTCGAGCCGGCGCGCACCCGGACGTTGCCGATGGCGAACGACTCACGCAGGGCCATCGGCCCGCCCACGGTTCTTGCGCCGCACCTTCCGCGGCGGGCGGCCGCCGAGGTAGGAGCGGCCGGAGTCGACGAGGAAGCCCTGCCGCAGCGCCTCGCGTCCGACGAGCATCCGGAAGCCCATCTCGTCGCGCCGGGTCAGCGTCACCTCGGTGGTGACCGTGCGGCCGAGCAGCTCGAGCTCGGTGAGGACGACGAACCGCTCCTGGGTGTGGCCGGTCGAGCTGCGGACGATCCGGCGGTCGTGGACCGGGCACTCGACGTACACCGCGTCGTCGGCCGACCGCTGCCACGGGTGCACGGAGAACCGGACCCAGGGCACGCCGTCGCGCTCGACGTGGGTGAGGTCGAAGGCATGCAGCGCCGACGTACGGGCCCCGGTGTCCAGCTTGGCCTTGACCGGTCCCACGCCCAGCCCCGGAAGGCGCACCCACTCGCGCCAGCCGGCGACCACCGGGGGGCTGATTGAATGGGAGCCGACCACACCCCAATCCAATCAGGTCGGGTATGAAGCTCGCGATCCTCTCCCGCGCCCCGCGGTCCTACAGCACGCAGCGCCTGCGCACCGCCGCCCTCGACCGGGGGCACCAGGTGAAGGTGCTCAACACCCTGCGCTTCTCCATCGACCTGTCGGGTGACGAGCCCGATCTGCAGTTCCGCGGCAAGCAGCTGTCCGACTACGACGCCGTGCTGCCGCGGATCGGCAACTCGATCACCTACTTCGGCACGGCCGTCGTGCGGCAGTTCGAGCAGATGGACGTCTACACGCCCAACACCGCCAATGGGATCGCCAACTCGCGCGACAAGCTGCGTGCGACGCAGATCCTGTCCCGGCACAACATCGGCATGCCGGCGACGACCTTCGTCCGCGACCGGGCCGACGTGATCCCCGCGATCGAGCGGGTCGGTGGCGCGCCGGTCGTGATCAAGCTGCTCGAGGGCACGCAGGGCATCGGCGTCATCCTCGCGCCCAGCATCAAAGTCGCCGAGGCGATCATCGAGACCCTGCAGAGCACCAAGCAGCAGGTGCTCATCCAGCGCTTCGTCAAGGAGTCGCGCGGGCGGGACGTGCGGGCGCTGGTCGTCGGCGACCGGGTCGTCGCCGCCATGCGCCGGGTCGCGCAGGGCGACGAGTTCCGCTCCAACGTGCACCGCGGTGGCAGCGTCGAGCCGGTCGACCTCGACCCGGCCTACGAGCAGGTCGCCGTCCGGGCCGCGCAGATCATGGGCCTCAAGGTCGCCGGCGTCGACATGCTCGAGGCCAGGTCCGGGCCGCTCGTGATGGAGGTCAACTCCTCCCCGGGCCTGGAGGGCATCGAGACCGCCACCAAGCTCGACGTGGCCGGCGCGATCATCGACCACATCGACAACCAGGTCGCCTTCCCACAGATCGACGTGCGCGAGCGGCTGTCGGTCTCCACGGGGTACGGCGTGGCGGAGCTGGTCGTCCACGGCGATGCCGACCTCGTCGGCAAGAGCATCGGCGACTCGGGCCTGCGCGACCGCGACATCACCGTGCTCACCCTGCACCGCGGCACCCTGGTCATCCCGAACCCGTTCCCGCACCACGTGCTCGAGGCGGAGGACCGGCTGCTCTGCTTCGGCAAGCTGGAGGAGATGCGCTCGATGATCCCCGCCCGCCCCAAGCGCCGCGCCCGGGTCAAGAAGCTGCCCAAGCAGCCGATCCACTCCGACTAGCCGAGCGTGTCGCCCCATCGACGACCGCGGACGGCCGCTCGCTTCGCTCGGGCCGCCCTTGCCGACGATGCGCTGCGCGCGGGGCGCCACGCTGCCGGCCGGTTCCGACTAGCCGAGCGTGTCGCCCCATCGACGACCGCGGACGGCCGCTCGCTTCGCTCGGGCCGCCCTTGCCGCCGATGCGCTGCGCGCGGGGCGCCACGCTGCCGGCCGGTTCCGACCAGCCGAGCCGACTCCGCGGTCGCTGCCGGGCGACACCCGAGGCCGCCTGGCGACAAGACGAAGCGGTGGGTCGAGCGTGTCGCCATTGAGGCAGGATGAGCCGCATGACTGACGCACCCGCCGAGCTGGTCCACCTCGACGTCGCCGACGGCATCGCGACCATCACCCTCGACTCGCCCCACAACCGCAACGCGCTCTCGCGCCAGCTGGTCACCGAGCTGGTCGGCCACCTGGCGGCGGCGGACGCGGCGGACGACGTACGGGTGGTCGTGCTGAGGTCGTCGGGGCGGGTGTTCTGCTCGGGCGCCGACCTCTCCGAGGCCTCGACGGTCCCGATGCAGGAGGGCGCGCGGGCCATCGTCGCGCTCCAGCGCCAGATCGTCGCGCTCGCCAAGCCGGTGGTGACCGTCGTCGAGGGCGCCGCCCGGGCCGGCGGCATCGGCATCGTGGCCGCCTCCGACGTCGTCGTGGTCGCCGCCGACGCGACCTTCGCGCTCACCGAGGTCAAGCTCGGCCTCACCCCGGCGGTCATCTCGCTGACGGTCTTCCCGCGGCTGACCCCGCGCGGTCTCGCGTGGACCGCACTCGGCGGCGAGGTGTTCACCGGGGCCGAGGCCGCCGACTTCGGCCTGGCCACCTTCGCGGTCCCGGCCGCCGGCCTGGAGGCCAAGGTCGCCGAGGTCACCGGGCAGCTCGCCACCGGTGCCGCGCAGGGCCTGCGCGAGACCAAGGGCCTCCTCGCCGCCGACCTGCTCGCGCGGATCGACGCCCAGGGGGAGGAGCTGGTCGAGCTCAGCGCCCGGCTCTTCGGCTCCGACGAGGCCCGCGCGGCGATGACCGCCTTCCTCGCCCGCAAGAAGGGCTGATCGCTCAGGAGTCGAGGAACCCGGCGACGACCTCGTCGACGAGCCCGTCCGGCCCGGGCGTGCCGTAGAAGTACACCGAGCCGTAGCCCCAGAGGTACTCCGCCACGACGTCCTCGAGCTCGCCCTCGACGGGCCAGCCCTCCTCGTCGACCTGGAACAGGAACCGGTGGCCGTCGGCCTCCACCGCGGCGGCGTACGACGGCTGCTGCTGGATCAGCCGCGGCGTCTCCGCGATCCGGACGAGTCCCGGTCGCTCGTCGCCGGTGCCGAGCGGCGCGAGAGCGGCGGCTCGCAGGCCGGGCCAGCTCAGCTCGGGGCGCTCGCCGCGGGGCGAGGGCCGGTGGACCACGGCCCGCATCGCCATGGCCGGATAGCTGAGGTCGTCGTCGCCGATGTCGAAGCCGGCGCGCAGCAGGACGGACACCTCGCGGCCCGCGGACCAGGGCGCGCAGCCCGCGGGCAGGGTCAGGACGTAGCGGTGCGTCGCCAACCACGGGTGCTCCTCGATCGCCCGTGGCGGGGCGCCACCGAGCCGGCCGCCGGTCGGGGCGTCGGGCAGGGCCGGGGTGAGGAGGAGGACCACACCGTGGACCCTAGAGGCGCGGACCGGGTCGGGGCCGGAATCCGGCGGGGCCGCGCGGCTCGCGGAACCAGGCCCGAGCCGAGCCCGTCGAACGGGCCGAGGGGTTTGCGTCGGACCGATCAGGAGCATGAGGCCCACGGGAGGTAGCGGACATGGTGAAGAAGAAGATCGTCGGGGCAGTGCTGGCCGGGCTCGCCGCGGCAGCGCTGGTGCTGCCCTCGGGACCGCCCGCTCGGGCCGCGGCGGACCGGGAGGGAGCCCCGGACCAGGCCTGCATCCTGCGCGCGACGACGGGGGAGCTGCGGTGCTACCCGAGTGCCGACGCCCTGCTCGAGGCGGTGACCGGCGTGTCCTCCGACGGGCTCACGACCGCCGATCTCGCCGAGCGGACGACGGTCGCGTCGATCGAGGCGGGCCTGGTGCGGCAGGACCGCGCCGTGGCCAGGTCCGCGGTGCCGGCAGCCCGCGCCGGTCAGGCCGACCAGCCCGACCTCGCCGGCCCGACCGTGCCGCTGGCGTCGGTCGTGACGGCGATCTTCTACGACGGCACCTACGGCAGCGGCGCCGCGCTGGTGATGGAGGCGGCGAGCGGGTGCGACGACGACCCGGATGTCGAGTGGGCCTGGCCGACGTTGACCTCGGACTGGCGCAACCGGATCCGCTCGGGCACCGGCTACGCCCGCTGCGACTTCAAGGTCTGGAACAACGCGTCCTACGGCGGCGCGTCGTACGGCTATGTCGCGACCTCCGGTCACTTCGGCGCCCTCGACGCCGCGGCCAACTCGGTGAAGATGCGCTAGCCCCGACGAACCATCGAGGCTAGCCGGGCCCGGGTCTGCCGCCGGACATCACGTCCGCGGTCCTGAGCGCGACGAAGCGCAGCGGCGCCGGGTCGCTCGCGGTGGCACACGGCGGCGTCTCGGTCTCCGCGGGCAGATCCAGGGTCGTGGTTTCGCCGGTGGAGAAGGTCATCCGGACCTGAGGTGGGCCGTCCCCGCACCAGGTCGTCCAGGTGAGCTGGAGGAGCGCGTCCCGGCCGGGGCGCAGACGGACCGGCGTGATGCCGTGCGGGATCGTCGTGCTCAGGGCGTCGGCGCCGGTGCCGATCTCGATCCGCGTCCCCGGGCCGATCGGGCACCGGGCGTCCCCGCCGGTGCCGCTGCCGAGGACGAGGGCCAGGGTGGGCCCGGCCGCGCCGGCGACGGTGCTCACGCCCGCGGTGCGCAGGGTCACGCCCGCGCAGCTCGGCCCCGGCGTCGCCGGCTGGGGTGTCGAGTCGCCCCCGCGCAGCACGGTGCCGGCGATGCCCGCGGCGGCGATGAGACAGGCGGCCGCGACCACACCGGCGACCCGGCGCCGCCGGTGGCGGCGCTGGGCGCCGGCCACCCGGTCGACGAGGTCGGGGACGTCCGGGACGGGGACCTCGCCCTCGTGGAGGAACGCGCGCAGCTGGCCTTCGAGGTCACTCATGGGCCGACCTCCCCCCGGCGCGCTCGTCCTCGACGGCACTGTCCGTGGCGCCATCGACGAGCCTGCGGACCACCGGCTCGCCGTCGCCGGCCACGCCCATCAGGCGCCGCAGCGACGCCATGCCGCGGCTGGCCTGGCTCTTGACGGTGCCGGGCCGGCAGGCGAGGATCTCGGCGATCTCCTTCTCGGAGCAGTCCTCGTAGTAGCGCAGCACGAGCACGGCGCGCTGGCGCGGCGGCAGCAGCTGCAGGGCGGCCCAGAGGTCCGACGTCCAGGCGGGATCCGCGTCGCTGGTGGCCCGCTCCTCGGGCTCGGCCAGCAGGACCTCGCGCCGGTCGCGCTTGCTGCGGCTCCACCACAGCCGGGTCATCGTGCGGCGCGCGTACGCGTCCTGGTGCTCGACGTCGCGGACCACCCGCCACCGCCGACCGAGGCGCAGGAAGGTCTCCTGGGCGAGGTCGGCGGCCGTGTGCGGGTCGCCTCCGGTCAGGAGCATGGCGTAGCGCAGGAGGCCGTTCTGCTTCGCCGCGACGAACTCGGCGAAATCGGCATCCACGCGCCGTTCACCCCCTCACGCGACTCCCGAGACTTGATGTCCACGACTACCCAAGGACGTTCGTACCCCCGAGGGTTGCATCACCGCCCTGATTCGTGGGTCACAGGGTCGCGACGAGGCGGGCCGCGTCGGCGGTGGCACCCCGGATCAGGCCCAGGCCGCCGGCATCCCCGACCACCTGTACGTCGACCCCGGGCAGTGCCGCCGCGAGCCGGTCCCGCGTCGCGGGGTCGGCGACCACCTCACCCGCGAGCACGACCACGTCGGCCGGCAGGATCCGCGGACTGCCGTGGGCGGGTGTCCAGTGCACGCCGTCCGCGGTGATCGCGGCGACGGTCGCGTCGACGTGCACGGTGACGCCGAGGCGGTCGAGGCGGTCCATGTGCTCGCCACGTCGCTTGGCACCGAACTCCGGCGCGATCTCGGCGCCGGTGTGCAGCAGCGCGACCAGCCGCCCGGAGGCGGCCAGCACCTCGCACCACTCCACGGCCGCCATCCGGCCCCCGATCACGACGACCCGGAGTCCGGGAGGCGGCCGGTCGGGGTCGATGCCACCGACGACGTGCGGCAGGTCGGCGCCGGGCACCGCCGGGACCTCGACCCGGCCACCGGTGGCGACCACGACCAGATCGGGGGCGAGCGCCCGGACCGGGCCGGGCTCGGCCGCGGTGCCCAGCCGGACGTCGACGCCCGCATCCGTCACCTTGGCCAGCAGCCAGTCGAGGTAGGTCCGGTTCTCGGCGTGCACGGCGCTGGCGTCGACGAGGGCGCCGCCGAGCCGCTCCGCGACCTCGAGCAGTACGACGTCGAGCCCGGCCTCGGCCGCCCGCCACGCGGTCTCCAGGCCGGCGGGACCGCCGCCGGCGACGACCATGCGCCGCGGCGTCGCCGGCGCGGAGCGCACCAGCTCCAGCTCATGGCCGGTGAACGGGTTCACGGCGCACTCGGCGGCCAGCCTCTCCTCGAGGGTGTCGATGCAGTTCTCGCACGAGATGCACAGCCGGACCCGGGTGGGCCCGCCGAGCGCGCCCGCCAGCTTGCGCGGCAGGTCCGGGTCGGCGAGCAGCGGCCGGCCGAGCGCGACGAAGTCAGCGCGCCCGTCGGCCAGCACCCGCTCGGCCAGGGCCGGGTCGTGCAGCCGCCCGACCGCGATGACCGGGACGTCGACCACCTCCCGCACCGCCGCGGCCCCGCCCACGTTGGGCCCGTCGCCGTCGTCGGCGGCGTTCACCATGCCGGTGACCAGCCGGTCGATGACGCCGCCGCTGACGTGGAAGGCGTCGACGCCGGCCTCGACGAGCAGCGGCGCCATGGTGGCGGTGTCGTGCACCGGGCGTCCGGCGGCGACCCGCTCGTAGCCGGAGATCCGCAGCGTGACCGGGAAGTCCGCACCGACCTCGGCGCGGACGGCGGCGAGCGCCTCGAGCACCACCCGGATCCGGCCCTCGACGGAGCTGCCGCGGTACCTGTCACCGCGCCGGTTGCGCTGGGGCGCGAGGAAGGAGCCCAGGAACATGTAGCCGTGCGCGGCGTGCAGCTCGATGCCGTCGTACCCGGCCTCCCGGACCCGGCCCGCCGCCGCCCGGAACTGGTCGAGGATCGCCGCGATCTGCTCCTTCGTGGCCTCCGCGGAGGGCCGCCCGGTGAGGTACGACGGGATCACCGACGGCCCGAGCGAGGTCACGCCGAACAGCTCCGGGCCCAGCCCGTCCGGGCCGGCATGCACGAGCTGCGGCTGGATCCGGGCACCGTGCGCGTGCACCGCCTCGACCAGGCGCCGGTGCGCCGCGACGGCCGCGTCGTCACCGAGCTGCAGGCCGCCGGGGGTCTCCGGGTGTCGCGGGTCGATGCCGGTCGCGCCGACGGTGACGAGACCGACGCCGCCGGCCGCGCGGGTCGCGAAGTGCGCCACCGTGCGGTCGGAGGGATGACCCTCCGGGGTGCCGTACATCGTCTCCATCGGAGACATCACGATCCGGTTGCGCAGCTCCATGGAGCCGATCCGGCCGGGAGCCAGCAGGTACGGAAACATGGAACATGTTCTACCGGGGTTCCCGGCCCGCGTCAGTAGGTCGCGCTGTCCTGCTGGGTGCCCTCGGCCGTGAGCGCGACGTCTCCGGCCGGCGGCGGGCCGACGGTCGTCGGGAACATGGTGACCGTCAGGTCCGGAGGCGCGACTCCGGTGTAGTCGAACCGGCAGCTCATCGCGAAGCCGGCGGGCAGCATGTACTCGGTGTCCGCGCCGATCTGGGGGTCGCCCGGATTGGGGCCCCAGCAGGTCCAGCCGGCACCGCTCACGGCGCCGGCCGGTACGACCGTCTCGGAGCCCACGGTCACGGCGGCGGTCAGCTGATAGCTCACCGGTCCGGAGGCGGTGACGGGCACGGTGAGTCTCCAGTCGCCTCCGCCGAGGTCGGTGACGGTGAGCGTGCCGAGCGTCGGGCACGCGTAGTAGGCGCCGAGATCCCCGCTGAACCGCTGCGGGGCACCCGCGGCGAGGACGTGCCCGCTGCGTGGCTTGCCGGTCACCTCCCAGGCACCCTGCGTGCCGTCACCCTGGGTGAGCACGTAGTCGACGCCCGCGGTCTGCGGCATCGTGAGCGAGCCGACGCTGCCGCAACGGCTGATCGCGGTGGCGGTCGGAGCCGTCGGGCGTACGGCGACCGGTGCCGCCGCGCGGGTGGCGCCGAGCTTCCCGGGCCCGGCCGCTGCCGCTCCCCCCGCCTTCCCGGGCGCGGTCGTCGCGGGCGTCCCGGGCTCCTCGCTGCCGGGAGTGGGCACCCGAGGACCGGTGACCGGGGTGGTGCCGTCGGCCGGGTCGGCCGGGTCGGCCGGGTCGGTCGGTCCGTCGGCGGGATCGTCGGTCGCGGTGGCGTCCGGGCTCGCGCCGTCGGTCGTCGCCGGGCCGGAGGTCGCGTCCGTGGCCGGGTGGTCGGCGCTCGCGGGGTCGTCGGCGTCGTCGGGGCTCGCGGCCACCCACCAGGTCACGGCGACCACGGCCAGCACCAGCGCCGCCGCCGACAGGGCGACGAGGGTGATCACCCCCGCGCCGGCCCCGGCGCCGGCCGCGGACGTGCCGGAGCCGGTGAGCAGCCGGACCAGCCGTCCCGGTCCGGATGACCCTGGTACGCCGCGCCGGCCCAGGCCCCGGGCCGCCCCGGCCGCGCCCGCGGCGCCCGCGGCACCGGTCGAGGAGGCGGCACCGGCCGACGACGCCGTGGTGCTGCCCGGCTCGCCGGGTGCGCCGCCGGAGGCGCCGACCAGGTCGAGCAGACCGGCTCCCGAACCGCCCACCAGGAGGACGGGCAGGAGCAGGCCGGCGAGCTTCCGGTTCACGTGCTGCAGGTCGGCGGCGGCCGCCGAGCAGGCGGCGCAGGTCGTCAGGTGGGCGTCGAGCCGGGCGCCGGCCCGCGGACTGAGGCCGCCGCGGACATAGCTGCCGAGCCGCTGCCGGACCCAGCCGCACGGCTTGGTGCCGGCGGCCGTGGGGAGGTGGTGGTCGAGGTAGGCGACCTTGAGACCCTCGCGGGCGCGGTAGGCCAGCGACGACACCGCGGCCGGCGACATGCTGAGCATCGTCGCGACCTCGGGCACCTGGTGGCCCTCCACCTCCAGGTGCCACAGCACCCGCTGCCAGCGGTCGGGCAGGCTGCCGAGCGCCGCGACCGCAGCGCCCTCGTCCAGCTCCTGGACCTGCTCCTCCACCGACTCCGTCGGGCTCTCCAGGAGCCACGGCTCGTCGGAGACGGGCGCCTCGCGGCCGGCGCGGCGCATGAGGTCGCGGTGGCGGTTGCGGATCGTCGCGAACAGGTAGCCCCGGAAGTTCCTGACCGGGCCCTGGCCGATCCGGATCTGCGCGAGCACCCGCGCGAACGCGTCGGCCACCAGGTCCTCGGCGGCCGACGGGCCCGCGAGGATCAGGGCCAGCCGACGCGCGGAGCCCACGTTGTCGGCGTACAACGCCTCCAGCGCCGTGGCGTCACCGTCGTGGGCGCGGCGCAGGAGGTCGTTCTCGTCGGGCAGTTCCGTCGGCATCTTCCGGCAGTCGATCTCGTCGTCGGGGGGTGCCAGGAGGCTACCCCCGGACGACGCCGAGAGCGGTGCGGACGCCGCTGTGCGAAATCTCCCGTGAAAACGCGTCATCGGCGCGAGCGCTCCTGCGTCCTGGTTCCTCGACCGCAGCAGCGCGAACCGGGGGGACCGCGTGCACCGCACCGACGACAGGGCCTACCGATGGCGCATTCCCACGGCGCGACCAGCACCCCCTCCCGACCGTTCGCGACCCTCCGGCGCGAGCGTCTCCTCGACCTCCTGGACTCCGCGGCGCCGGTGACGGTGCTGCAGGCGCCGTCGGGCTTCGGCAAGACGACGCTGGTCCGGCAGTGGCTGCGGGCCGGTACGGCGGGCGCCGCGTCCCGGTGCGTGCCGGTGTCCCCCGATCTCCGCGAGCTGCCCGACACGCCGGTGCTCGTCCTCGACGGCTACGAGCGTCTCGGTGCCGCCACCACTGCCGTCGACGCGCTGGTCCGGGAGCGGGTCGCGACCCGGCCCGGGACGCGGATCGTCGTGACGACCCGGGTCGCGACCCGGCTCGCCCACCCGGAGCGCCCGGAGCGCCCGGAGCGCCCGGAGCGCCCGGAGCGCCCGGAGCGCCCGGACTCCCCGGCGGCCGCGACCACGGTCATCGGCGTGGACGACCTCGCGTTCACCGCGGAGGAGACCGTGCGCTTCCTCACCCAGGCCGGCGCGCGCGACCTCGGCGTGGAGGCCGCCGCGATCCACGACGACACCCGCGGCTTCCCGCTGGCCGTGCGGGCGGCCAGCCTGTCGCTGGCGGCGCGGCGCGGCCTCCCGGCGCGAAGCACCGGGAGCTGGTGGACCATCGTGGCCCAGGACCTGGCCGCCCAGCTCGACGGACCGGACGCCTGGCGGTTCGTGCGCGACATCTGCGCGGCGCCGTACCTCGATCCCGAGCTCGCCGGCACGCTGAGCGAGTGGGCGCCGGCTGACGCGGCGATCCTGCTGGCCGGGCTCGAGGCCGACGGCAACGGGCGCTGGGAGACCGATGCCGCGGGGCGCCGGGTCTTCCGTGTGGTCGACTCGCTGCGCGCCGCGGCGCGCGCGGAGCTGCTCGCGACCGACACCGACCGGTACCGCTGGGGGGCCGGCGCCGCCGCGACCTGGTTGCACGGCCGCGGCGACCACCTGCCGGGCTTCGAGCTCGCCGTGGCCGCCGGCCGGTACGAGCTCGCGGGCCGGATCGTGTGCGCCGCGCTGTCCTCCGTGCCCGAGAGCGACGTGGCCCAGCGCCTCGAGCACCAGCTGAGCCGGATCCCGCGGGCGGTGGTCATCCAGAACCCGCGACTCGCCTTCGCCCGCGGGCTGGTGCTGAGCGGCAACCCGACGACCCGCCAGGCCGCGCAGGAGTACTTCACCCGGGTCGTCGAGCAGTCCGAGGACCGTGCGGGCCGACGGGACGGCCGGTTCCTCCAGCAGGTCGCCCGGTCGGTCGCGCTGCGCCACGTCGGCAGGTACGTCGACGCCGGTGAGACCGCCCGGACGGCGCTCGCCCTCGAGGACGGGCTCGAGCACCTCGACGCGCGTCTCGCCGACGTGCGGGCCGGTGCATGGCGGCACCTGGCCTACGCGCTCTTCCAGGCCGGCGACGTGGACCGGGCGCACGGCCTGGTCGGGCGTGCCCGCGGGACGGCCCGGCAGCCGTGGTCGCGCGCCGACACGACGGCGTACGCCTTCGGCCTCGCGGCGATCGACGGCCGGTCACGGACCGCCGCGCGCATGCTGGCGACGGCAGCGGGGCCGGAGCAGACGCACGGCCTCGCTGCGGTCGGCCATGCGCTGCTGTGCCTGGACCGCTTCGAGCTCGCCGAGGCGCTCGCCGAGCACGACGGGGCGTCGTACGACGGCGTCGGGGAGCTGTGGCCCTTCCTCGCCTGGACCCGGCTGCAGGCCCACCTCGGCCTCGGCGACGTCGGCGCCGAGCTGGAGCGGATCTCGGCGGCGCTCCGGTCCCGTCCGGTGCCGCCCGGCGTCGGCGAGAACCTCGGGACGACCGCGCTGCACGGCCTCGTGGCCGTCGCGCTCATCACGCAGGGCCGGGCGCGCAACGCCGATCCGCTGCTGCGCGGCACGACCCGCTGGGCCGGTCAGCTGGCGCCGGCCCTGCTGCTCGACCGGCTCGCCGCCGGAGATGCGGAGGGCGCGCTCGACCTGGTGTCCCGCCTGCAGGTCCAGGCCGGGCACACCGTCCGCTCCCGTGCCGCCGTCGCCACCCTCGGCGCTGCGGCGGCGCTGCGCTCGGGATGTGCGGAGGCGGCAGGGGCGCTGCTCGACCAGGCGTCGGCCCTGTACGCCGAGCACGGGGTCCGGGCGCACCTGCTGCACGTGCCGGCCGACGACCTCGCCGCGCTGCGGGACCTGGCGCTGCGGCACGGTGCCGTCGCGGCGGCGTACCTCGACGGCGAGGTCGTCGACATGGTCCGCGTCCGCGACCGTGCGGGTCCCCTGGACACCGGCGCCGACGCGGTGCCGCTCACCGGCCAGGAGATCGCCGTGCTGCGCGCCTCGCTCGACCACCCGCGGCGCAGCCAGGTCGCGGCGGCGCTGCACCTGTCCCCGGAGACGGTGAAGTCGCACATGCGCAGCATCTATCGCAAGTGGGGCGTGAACTCGCGGGAGGCGGCCATCGAGCGCGGGATCCAGCTCTGCGTGCTCGGGGGGTCGACGTCCTCGGCCGCGCGGTTGCTCTAGAACATGTTCTAGTTCTTCGCCTAGGGTGCAGGCGTGGACTTCGCGATGGTCACCGCCTACCACCCGATCGACCAGCTGGTGCCGCTGGCGCGCGCCGCGGAGGAGGCCGGGTTCACGGCGCTCAGCCTCGCCGACCACGTCGTCGACCTCGAGACGATCGCGACGCCGTACCCCTACACCCGCGACGGCGACCGCCGCTGGCGGCCCGACGTCGACTGGCCCGACCCGTGGGTCACCATCGGCGCGCTCTCCCAGGTGACCACCGAGCTGCGGTTCTTCACCTCGATCTACGTCGCCGCCATGCGCAACCCGTTCGTGGTCGCCAAGGCGATCGGCACGGCGGCCGCGCTGTCCGGCGGCCGGGTGGCCCTCGGCGTGGGGGTCGGCTGGTGCCGCGAGGAGTTCGAGCTGCTGGAGGAGGACTTCGCCACCCGCGGGCGGCGTACCGACGAGGGGCTCGACCTGATGCGCGAGCTGTGGCGGCCGGGCTGGACCGAGTTCGCCGGCGAGTTCTACAGCTGCGAGCGGCTCGTCATGCTGCCCGAACCGCCCGGCCCGATCCCGGTGTGGGTCGGCGGCCTCTCGGACGTGGCGTTCCGCCGGGCCGCGCGCAACGACGGCTGGATCGGCGACCTGGCGAGCATCGACGACGCCATCGCCATCGTCGAGCGGCTGCGCGGCCTGCGTCAGGAGGCGGGCCGGGACCTCGACCAGCCGTTCGCCGTCGTACCTGCGCTGACCGATGCGGTCGTCCCCGAGGACTTCGCCCGGGCGTCGCGCGGCGGCGTGACGATGTGCATGACCATGCCCTGGATGTACTACTACCCGCAGGACGCACCGCTGGAGCAGAAGCTCGACGGCATCGCCCGGTTCGGGGCCGACATCGTCGCGCCGACCCGGGCCCTGCTCGCCTGAGCCCCTGCGGGCCCTGGTCTCAGCCCTCGAGGTAGGACGTCAGCATCGTCACGATCGTGCGGTGCGCGCGGTCGAGGTCGATGTCCGCGCCCAGCAGCGCCTCGTTGCGCATGCTGCGCAGCATCGCCGGCAGCACCTCGGACATGGCGGCCGACCGCTCCTCGTCGAGCCCGGCTCCGTCGATCCCCTCGAAGAAGCGGATGAACGCGCGGGCGGTCATCTCGTCGAGCCGCCGGATCGAGGCCGCCGTGTGCGGATGGGTCTCCTGGAGCACGTCGAGGGGGCGGGGCAGGGCCCAGCGCATGGTCTCGATGGTGACCGCCTGCGGTGAGTCGAGCAGCGCGCGGTAGAGGTCGGCGACCTCGGCCACCCGCCCGGCGACCGTCGTACTCGTCGGCTCGGCCCACAGGTCCGGCGCGGCCTCGATGACCTGGTCGACGACGGTTGACCAGAACCCGTCGGAGTCGCCGAAGAGGTTCTGCACCGAGCCCCAGCTGAGCCCGGCCTCCTTGGCCACCATGTTGATCGACACCGTCTCGGGACGACCGGTGCCGAGCATCTCGATCGCCGTGGACAGCAGTCTCTCGCGAGCGGCGACGCCGCGGCGGTTCGGCTTGCGGGGCGAGGTCGCCCTGGGTGTCGTGCTCATCGTGCTACCCCCCTTGGACACGCGATGCGTCAGACCATCTCGACAACAGTAGTGCCTTTGGTGGGAGTTCGCCGTCCCCTCCGGCCGCGGACTCTCGGCGCCTGTAGAGTTGGTGGCTTGCCGCCAACGTCGCGGCAGCCAGGAACGAGTGCGGACGGCAGGGGTCACGAGCGGTGGCAGACGAGCTGGTGGAGCGCGAGGTCACGGGGGAGCAGACCTTCGTCGACCGGGTCTATCAGCAGCTGGAGCAGGCCGGGAAGGCCGCCCAGCAGCTGGCGAAGGAAGGACACTCCCGAGGGCGACTGGGCCACGAGGGTGGTCTGGTGGAGCGCGACGCGATGGTCTTCCAGGCCGCCAAGCGGATCGCGCAGCTCGACGCCGCTCACGAGGGCCTGGTGTTCGGGCGCCTCGACCTCGACGCGACCATCGACGCGGCCCCGCGCTACGTCGGCCGGATCGGCCTGCGCGACGACGACCACGAGTCGCTGCTGATCGACTGGCGCGCGCCCGCCGCCGCGGTGTTCTACCAGGCCACGGCGGCCGAGCCGCACGGCGTGCTGCGCCGCCGGGTGCTGCGCAGCGCCGGCCGCAGCGTCGTGGGCGTCGAGGACGAGCTCCTCGACGCCGCCGGCCTCGAGGCGGCGGAGGCAGCGGGCCGATCGCTGCCCATCATCGGCGAGGGTGCGCTGATGGCCCAGCTCTCCCGAGCCCGGGACCGGTCGATGCACTCCATCGTCGCGACCATCCAGGCCGAGCAGGACAAGGCGATCCGGGCGCCCTCCCGAGGTGTCGTCAGCATCTCCGGCGGTCCCGGCACCGGCAAGACGGTCGTCGCGCTGCACCGCGCGGCGTACCTCCTCTACTCCGACCGTCAGCGCTACGAGCGCGGCGGCGTACTCGTCGTCGGTCCGTCCGGCGTGTTCATGCGCTACATCGAGCGGGTGCTGCCGTCCCTCGGCGAGACGGCCGTGGCGCTGCGCAGCCTCGGCGAGGTCGTCGACGAGGTCCGCGCGACCCGTCACGACGAGCCGGCTGTCGCCGACATCAAGGGCTCGGCGCGGATGGTCGAGCTGATGCGGCGTACGGCGCGCCAGCAGGCGCCCGGCAGCCCGCGTGAGTACCGCGTCTTCTGGCGCGACGACCGGCTGGTCCTCGATCGCGGCAAGCTCGGCCAGATCCGCCGGCAGCTGATGTCGCAGGGGCTGCGCAACAAGCAGCTCCCGCGGGTCTCCCACGCCCTGCTCGACGCGCTGTGGCGCCAGGTCCGTGGCGAGCGCGGTCGCGAGCAGGGGCGGGAGAGGTTCAACGACGAGATCCTGTCGCGCGACGACTTCCTCGACTTCGCGCTCGCCTGGTGGCCGCCGCTCGACGCCGCCACCGTGCTGTGCTGGCTGCGGGAGCCGGAGTTCCTGGCCCGGGTCGGCGAAGGCCTGCTGTCGGGCGAGGAGCAGCGACTGCTGACGAAGACCTGGGCCCACCTCGACCCGGCCCGCGCGATCAGCCCGCAGATCGCCATCGAGGACGTGCCGCTGCTCGACGAGCTGCGCTACGCGCTCGGTGACGTGCCCCAGAAGGCCGACGACGAGCGCGACGACCCGCTCGCCCTCATCCAGGGTGCCGTCGACATCCAGGAGCTGATGACCGCGTCGGACCGTGAGTTCGCGCCCTCCGGCCGGCCGTGGCGCCCGCCGGTCAGCAGCATCGAGGACGACGGCTACGCCCACGTCCTCATCGACGAGGCACAGGATCTGACGCCCATGCAGTGGCGGATGGTCGGTCGCCGCGGCCGCACCGCGTCGTGGACCATCGTCGGCGACCCCGCCCAGTCGTCGTGGCCCGCGCCCGCCGAGGCGGACGCCGCGCGCGCCGCCGCCTTGGAGCGCAAGCAGCTGCACTCCTTCCACCTGTCGACCAACTACCGCAACTCCGCCGAGATCTACGCCCACGCCGCGGCGTACGCCTCGCGGGTGGGGCTGGACGCCGACCTCCCCGACGCCGTCCGCCGC
The DNA here is from genome assembly GCF_024614185.1 of Nocardioides carbamazepini. Lineage (GTDB taxonomy): Bacteria > Actinomycetota > Actinomycetes > Propionibacteriales > Nocardioidaceae > Nocardioides > Nocardioides carbamazepini. The sequence goes on along the minus strand of NZ_JAHTLF010000018.1, from coordinate 620,333 downwards.
ACCGGCGAGGAGCCCGTGGTCGTCGACCTCCCGTCCGGTGCGGGTGCCGCCGACCTCGAGGCCGCGACCCGGGCCGCCGTCCTCGACGTCGCGGGCCGGGTCTCCGGGACGGTGGGCATCGTCGTCCCGGTCGCCCGGCGCTCCGAGGTCAACGCCTGGCTCGCGTCCTGGCCCGAGCTGGCCGCCGACGCGGCCGGTGCCCGGGCGGCGATCGACTCCTCGGTCGCGCCCTCCGGCGACGACCGGGTCGTGGTCCTCACCGGTCTCGACACCAAGGGCCTGGAGTTCGACGGCATCGTCGTCGTCCGCCCGCAGGAGATCGAGGACGAGTCCGCCACCGGCCGGGCCACGCTCTATGTCGTCCTCACCCGCGCCACCCAGCTGCTCACCACCGTCGGCTGAGACCTCCACCTCGGCGGCTCATCGACAGCGATCCGATCAACCCAGTTGACCGGATCGCTGTCGATCATCTCTTCCCGGCGTGGTCCACGTTGTGCAGGCCGCCAACGCCTCCGGCCCAAGTTGTGCGCCTCGCCCGAGAGTCCGATCCGTGCGCGCTGCCACCGTTGAGGCCTACCCCGGCGACCGTGACCACATGGCCGTCGCCACGTCCGAGGAGGCATCCGATGGCCAAGTACGCAACCCGAGGAGCAGACGGCACGACCGTCCCGTGGCGCGACAAGAAGCGCTATCTGTGGGTCCTCGGGCTGGTCGTCCCGCTGACCCCGATCGTGGGGATCGCGCTCTTCGAGGCGAGCGGCAGCGCCCTCTTCTTCTGGCTGACACCGGTCGTGTTCTTCGGGCTCATCCCCCTCCTCGACCTGATCGCCGGGTACGACAGCACCAACCCGCCGGACGACGTGATCGACGCGCTCGAGAACGACAAGTACTACCGCTGGGTGACCTACCTCTACCTCCCGGTCCAGTACGGCGGCTTCGTGGCGGCGATCTGGTACCTCGCCACGACGGACATGTCCGTGCTGGCCAAGGTGGGACTGGCGATCTCGGTGGGCGTCGTCGGCGGCGTCGCGATCAACACCGCGCACGAGCTGGGCCACAAGCGCGAGTCGGTGGAGCGCTGGGCGTCGAAGATCGCGCTGGCGCAGACCTTCTACGGCCACTTCTACATCGAGCACAACCGCGGCCACCATGTCCGCGTCGCGACCCCCGAGGACCCGGCCAGCGCCCGCATGGGCGAGAGCGTCTACCGGTTCTGGCCGCGCACCGTCGCCGGCTCGCTGAAGAGCTCGTGGGAGCTCGAGGCCAAGCGCTACCAGCGCAAGGGCACGCACCCGTTCCACCTCGGCAACGACGTGCTCAACGCCTGGCTGATGACGGTCGCCCTGTGGGGTGGCCTGATGCTCTGGCTCGGCCTCGCGTACGACGTCAACCCGCTGACGCTGCTGCCGTACCTGGTCCTCCAGGCGGTCGTCGGCTTCTCCCTCCTCGAGGTCGTCAACTACATGGAGCACTACGGCATGGTGCGGCAGAAGGTCGGCACCCCGGGCAAGATGCGCTACGAGCGGGTCACGCCCGCGCACTCGTGGAACTCCAACAACATCGCCACGAACGTGCTGCTCTACCACCTGCAGCGCCACAGCGACCACCACGCCAACCCGACCCGGCGCTACCAGACGCTGCGCGACTTCAAGGACGCGCCGGTGCTGCCGACCGGCTACACCGGCATGATCGTGGTCGCCATGTTCCCGCCGGCCTTCCGGGCCCTCATGGACAAGCGGGTCCTCGCCCACTACGACGGCGACCTGCGCCTCGCCAACCTCCAGCCGGCCAAGCGGGAGAAGCTGCTGAGGAAGCACCCGGTCCCCGCCGAGCTGCTGGCCCGCGAGGCAGAGCTGGCGGCCGACACCAGCGCGCACGGCTTCGCCGACGAGGTGCTCGCCGCGCAGTGCCCCGGCTGCCAGTACACCTACGAGGTCGCCGAGGGCAACGAGCTGGAGGGCTTCGCCGCCGGCACTGCCTGGAAGGACGTCCCGGACGACTGGTGCTGTCCCGACTGCGGTGTCCGCGAGAAGGTCGACTTCAAGGCCGTCGAGCCCCGCAGCCACGACATCAGCAAGGTCGGAGCATGAGTGCGATGCACATCGTCGCGGACCTGAAGAAGTGCGAGGGCCTGGGGATGTGCGAGTCCATGGCCAACGACTACTTCGAGGTCGACGAGGACGAGGAACTGGTCACCGTCCTCGACGAGAGCCCGCCCGAGTCCGACCGGGCCCACGTGTACGCCGCCGTCCAGGCCTGTCCCGTGCTGGCCCTGACCCTGGAGGGCTGAGCGACACCTCGGTGCTGTCGTCCGGCCGGCCCGGCGCGTTCAAAAGGCGCCGGGTCGGTGAGTTCTGGGCGTAAAGATGCGCCGGGTCGGCGGGATTGCAGCCTTAGTCTGCGCCGGGCCGGTGGAACAGGTCGTGGTGGCGCAGCGCGACGGCGAGCTGCGGGCTGATCCGGGTGATCGGCCTGCCGAGCATCTCCTCGGCCTGGCCGAGTCGGTACCGGATCGTGTTGCGGTGCACCACGAGCGCGCGGGCGGCCTCCTCCGCACTGCCGCCGCTGTCGAGGTACGCCGTCAGCGTCTCCCGGATCCGCTGGACGCCCTCCTCCTGACCCGCCAGCGGCCCGAGCTGGCGGGTCATGAACCGGTCGACCTCGGGAGAGCAGCCCAGCAGCACCGGGAGCTCGACGTCGGAGTAGACGGCGAGCCAGTCCTCGGTGTCGGCGGCGGTGACCCGCAGGGTGCCCTGGGCCTCGCGGTGGGAGGCCACGAACCCGGCGATGCCCGGCGTCGCGGAGCCGACGCCGACGACCACGCTCTCGTGGCGCAGGTCGGTCGCGGCCGCCGCGAGACCGGAGAGGTCGGGCTGGTCGCGGGTGCCGAGCCACATCCACAGCTGGCGGCCGCCCGGCTTGACGATGAGCGGGTTCGCGGCGCCGATCCGCCGGGCCAGCTCGGCCGCGAGCGACTCCAGGGTCCCGGCCTGCTCGGCGTCCCCGACCGACAGCACGACCGCGGTGTGGTGGACCGAGATCGGGTAGCCGCCGAGGGCGGCCGACGCCTCGCGCGGGTCGGTCAGCTCGGCGGCGAGGATCGCCCGCACGGACTCGTAGCGCTGGGCCGCCGCCCCGGCCAGGACGCGTGAGCGGGCGGCCTCGTACGTCGCGACCGACTCGGTGATCGACTGGTCGAGCCAGACCCCGGCCCGGTTCCAGAAGTACATGAGGAGATCGGCCCGGTCGAAGTCGCCCGGCGGCAGTGCCCTGATCAGCTCGCTGACGTAGTCCCAGACCTCCTGCTGGGCCACCCGGTAGAACCGGATGAGCATCTCCAGCGGCAGCTGCCGGTCGGCCAGCTCGACCGAGAGCCGGCGGGCGGCCTCGACGAGGTGGAAGTGCTGCTCGGGCTGCGCGAAGTCACCGAGGAACGCGACCCAGTGCTCGCGCACGGTGATCCGCACCTGCTCGGGCAGTCCCTCGACGGTGCCGACCTCGGGCATCTCGGTGAGGATCGAGTTGGTCACCCGGTCGACCCAGCTCTCGACCTCGTCGGGCTGGGCCTGCTCGGCGACGTACGCCAGGAGCCAGGGCGCCAGGTCCGGCGGCATCGACTCGCTGCTCACGGCCTCACCTTAGGGAACCACTGATCAATGCCGCCTACTGCGCGCCGCGACACGCGCACGCTGGCGGCGTTGCAGACGCTCGACGTGCGCCCAGCATGCCTTCGCGCCTGCGCCTTGCCATCGCACGCGTCTCGCGACGCTCGCGACGGCGCCGTTGATCAGTGCTTCCCTAGGACGTGCACCGCGTCTTTGTGCACCGGGACAAAGGCCCCGGCCATCTTTGGACCGCCGCCACGAGAGCGTGACGGCCGTCACCGGGTGGACTGTGCCCTCACAGGCCAGCCCGGCACAGGGGCCGGCCGCTCTCCTGGGGGTGCTGCCGCATGCGCACTGAGCCAACAGACGTCGAGTACGACGTCGTCGTGGTCGGCTCCGGCTTCGGCGGCTCGGTCACCGCCCTCCGCCTCGCCGAGAAGGGCTACCGGGTGCTCGTTCTCGAGGCCGGCCGCCGCTTCGAGGACGAGGAGTTCGCGAAGACGTCGTGGGACGTGCGCAAGTTCCTCTTCGCGCCCCGGCTCGGCTGCTTCGGGATCCAGCGGATCCGGCTGCTGCGCGACGTGGTCGTCCTGGCCGGAGCGGGCGTGGGCGGCGGCTCGCTGGTCTACGCCAACACGCTCTACCGGCCCAAGTCGAACGCGTTCTACGACGATCCGCAGTGGGCGCGCATCACCGACTGGAAGGCCGAGCTGGCGCCGTACTACGACCAGGCGAGCCGGATGCTCGGGGTCGTCGAGAACCCGACGGTCACGCCGAGCGACGTGATCATGAAGGAGGTCGCCGACGAGATGGGCGTGGGCGACACCTACCGGGCCACGCCCGTCGGCGTCTGCTTCGGACCCGGCGACACCAAGCGGCCGGGCGAGGCGATCGCGGACCCGTACTTCGGCGGCGCCGGTCCCGAGCGCCGCGGCTGCCTGGAGTGCGGCGAGTGCATGACGGGCTGTCGCCACAACGCCAAGAACACGCTGCTCAAGAACTACCTCTACCTCGCCGAGAAGATCGGCGCCGAGGTCCGCGAGCGCACCACCGTGGCGGCGATCCGGCCCCGCGACGGCGGCGGGTACGACGTGGTCACGCACCGCTCCGGTCGCTCCGCCCGCCGGACGACGACCCTCACCGCCCGCCAGGTCGTGCTGGCCGCCGGCACCTGGGGCACCCAGGAGCTGCTGCACGGGATGCGCCGCAGCGGCGACCTGCCCGAGCTCTCCGACCGGCTCGGCCACCTGACCCGCACCAACTCCGAGGCGCTGTGCGCGTCGAGCACGAAGCTGCGCAACAAGGGCGAGTACGACTTCCACCACGGCGTCGCGATCACGTCCTCGATCCACCCCGACGAGGTGACCCACGTCGAGCCGGTCCGCTACGGCAAGGGCTCGGGCCTGATGGGGCTGCTGCTCACCCTGATGACCGACGGTGGCGGCCGGGTGCCGCGCTGGCTGCGCTGGGTCGGGCAGGCGTTCCGCCACCCGTTGCTGCTCCTGTCCGTGTACGGCGGCCTCGGCAGCTGGCCCGAGCGCACCATCATCGCGCTGGTCATGCAGACCAGTGACAACTCGATCACGGTCTTCCCGAAGAGGTGCCGGCTGCGCCACAAGGACAAGGTGCGGCTCACCTCGCGGCAGGGGCACGGTGAGCCGAACCCGACCTGGATCCCCGCGGCCAACGAGGTCGTGCGCCGGATCAGCGACAAGATCGACGGTGGCTCCTACAGCACGGCCGGCGAGATCCTCAACATCCCCATGACCGCGCACTTCCTGGGCGGCTGCCCCATCGGCGACTCCCCGGAGAGCGGCGTGATCGATGCCTACCACCGCGTCTACGGGCACCCCGGCCTGCACGTCGTCGACGGCGCCGCGATCTCCGCGAACCTGGGCGTGAACCCCAGCCTCACCATCACCGCGCAGGCGGAGCGCGCCATGGCCGTGTGGCCCAACCGGGGCGAGTTCGATCGCCGCCCCGACCTCGGAGCCGGCTACGAGCGGCTCTCCCCGATCGCGCCGGTGCGGCCGGCTGTGCCCCCGACCGCACCGGCTGCGCTGCGCCTGCCCCTGTACGTCGTGCAGGGCGAGGCGACCGCATGACCGTGGCGCCCGCGCGGCCGACCCCCGCCGAGCAGGCGGGACCCGCCGGCATGACGCCGGAGACCCGCCGGATGGCCCGCGACGCCGTGCGGGGGACGCTGCCCTTCAAGGCCCTGTCGACCTTCGGCGACTTCTACGGCTTCGTCGGCAAGGTGTTCGCCCAGATGTTCACCCGGCGCTTCCAGTTCCGCGAGTTCGTCTCCCAGGCGTGGTTCATCACGACCGTGTCCTTCGGCCCGGCGCTGCTGGTGTCGATCCCCTTCTGCGTCGTGATCATCTTCCAGGTCAACCAGCTGCTCATCCAGATCGGCGCGGTCGACCTCGCCGGAGCCGGTGCCGCGGTCGCGGTGGTCCGCGAGATCGGCCCGATCGTGAGCGTGCTCGTCGTCGCCGGTGCCGGGGCCACGGCCATCTGCGCCGACCTCGGGTCGCGCAAGATCCGCGAGGAGATCGACGCGATGGTCACCCTCGGCATCGACCCGATCGAGCGGCTCGTCGTACCCCGGGTGGTGGCCTCGACCCTGGTCGGCGTCGCGCTCAACGGCATGGTGACGGTGGTCGGCCTGGTCGGCGGCTACTTCTTCTCCGTCGTGCTGCAGGGTGCCACCCCCGGCCTCTACCTCTCCGACCTCACGCTGCTGGTCGGGCTGCCGGACTTCCTGGCCTCCGAGGCCAAGGCGGCGGTCTTCGGCCTGCTGGCCGGCCTGACCGCCTGCTACCTCGGCCTCAACGCCAAGGGCGGACCCAAGGGCGTCGGCGAAGCGGTGAACCAGACCGTGGTGTTCGCGTTCATGCTGCTCTTCGCGGCCAACAGCGTGATCAGCGCGCTCTTCCTCCAGATCAAGCTGGGAGCGTGATCGGCCGATGAGCACGATCTCGCCGGGCGAGTTCCTCGCCCGCCACATCGGCAAGCCGATGTCGTCGCTGCGTCGCCTCGGCGACCAGCTGAGCTTCCACGGCAGCGCCTACTCCCACATGCCGCGGGTGCTCAAGCACTACCCGAAGGAGGTCGTCCGCCTGCTGGCCGAGGTCTCCCTCGGCTCCGGCGCGCTCGCCCTGATCGGCGGCACCGTGCTCGTCATCGGCTTCCTCACCGCGGCCGCCGGCATCGAGGTCGGTCTGCAGGCCTACACGTCCTTCGACAACATCGGGGTGTCCACGCTGTCGGGGTTCTTCTCCGCCTACTTCAACACCCGCGAGGTCGCGCCGATCATCGCGGGCATCGCGCTGACGGCGACCGTCGGCGCCGGCTTCACCGCGCAGATCGGGGCGATGCGGGTCAGCGAGGAGATCGACGCGCTCGAGGTGATGGCGGTCCCGCCCGTGCCCTACCTGGTGACCACGCGGATCATCGCGGGCCTGATCGCCGTCGTACCGCTCTTCGCCATCGCGCTGATGATGTGCTGGCTGGCGACCTACCTCGTCGTCACCGTCGGCTACGACCAGGCGCCGGGCACCTACCAGCACTACTTCGACACCTTCCTCATCCCGAGCGACCTGTTCCTCGCGATGGTGAAGGTTGCGCTGATGGCGCTGGTGATCGTGTCGATCTGCTGCTACCACGGCTTCCGGGCGTCCGGCGGCCCCGCGGGCGTGGGCAAGGCGGTCGGCAAGGCCGTGCGCTCCGCCCTCATCTGCACCATGTTCATCGACCTGATCTTCGCGATCGCCGTCTGGGGCGGTCCGTCGGTCCACATCGCGGGGTGAGCCGGACCATGACCGCACGGAGCAGGCGAGCCACCCGGGAGAAGCATGCCCACCACGTCGACCGGCAGGTCGTCTACGGGTTCCTCTTCGTCGCCCTCATCGGCCTGCTGATCGTGGGCACGATCGCCAAGTACCGCGGTGCCTTCGAGGACAACGTCGTGGTGACGGTCCGGTCGGACCGGGCCGGTCTCACGCTCGCGTCCGGCGCCCCGATCAAGCTGCGCGGCGTCGAGATCGGCCGGGTCGGCCGGATCGACAGCGACCTCGGTGCCGGAGACGGCGGCGGCCAGGTGAGCATCGAGCTGGAGATCGACGCCGACAAGGTCGACCGCGTGCCGGCGGACGTGACCGCGCAGATCGTGCCGCCGACGGCGTTCGGCGCCAAGTACGTCCAGCTCACGCCCCCGGCCGATGGCGATGATGCCGGTGCCGGCGGTGGCGGTGGCGGCGGCGGCGAGAGGATCCGCGCCGGTGCGGTGATCCCGGCCGACCGGGTGACCGTCGAGGTCGACGAGGCCTTCGAGAACCTGACCAAGGTGCTCGACGTCGCCCGCCCGGCGGAGGTGAACTCCGCACTGACGGCGGTCGCCGGCGCCGTGGAGGAGCGCGGCGAGCTGATCGGGGACCTGATCACCCAGACCGACACCTATCTGCGCTCCTTCAACCCGTCCCTGCGGACGCTGGCGGCCGACCTCCGGGTCGCCGACGACGTCGCCGACGTGTACGACGTCGCCCGGCCCGATCTCGTGGGCGCCCTCACCCAGACCGGCGAGGTCTCCGCGACCCTGGTCCGCCAGCAGGCCTCGATCCGCGCGTTGGAGCGCAGTCTCACCGGGTTCAGCGACCAGGCGGACATCCTGCTGCGCAGCTCCCAGCACGGCCTGGTCACCTCGCTCGGCCTGCTGCGCCCGGTGACCGACGTGCTCGAGCGGTACTCGCCGGAGCTGCCGTGCCTGGTCCTCGGCCTGGCCTCGGCCAACAAGCTCGCCGAGGCCGCGGTCGGCGGGACGCATCCCGGGGTCACCACGCTCACCCGGGTCATCCCGGGGCGGGATCCCTACACCTACGAGGAGAACCTGCCCGATCTCGGCGCCGACAACGGCCCGAGCTGCTACGGCCTGCCGTACGTCGACGCCCAGGAGGGCAGGGCGACGCCACCGTCCTTCCGGACCGGTGCCAACCCGCACGTCGGCCCGCAGCCGACTCCGAGCCAGGCGGTTCTCGACACCCTGCTCGGCCTGGTCAAGGGAGGGGCGAACCTGCCATGAGTGCCCGCAGCAACCGGCTCAGCCCGGAGAAGCGGCGCCAGCGTGCCGACCTGGTCAAGTTCACCGCCTTCCTCGCGATGGCCGCTGCGTTCACCGTGTGGGTCGCTGCCGTCACCGGTGAGTACCGGCCCGGCGACCGTGAGGACTACCGCGCCGTGTTCGACGACGTGTCGGGCCTGGCGGTCGGTGACGAGGTCCGGGTCGCCGGTGTCGACGTCGGCAAGGTGACCGGCATCGACGTGCAGCGGGACAACACCGTCCTGGTCAGGTTCGACGTCCGCGAAGACCAGCGGCTGACGAAGGGCACGCGCGCGACGATCCAGTACCGCAACCTGATCGGCGACCGGGTGGTCCAGCTGACCCGCGGCTCCGACGACGAGGCGGGTGGTGGAGCGGAGCTTCCGGTCGGCGGCACCCTCCCCGTCGCGCAGACGGCGTCGGCGCTCGACCTCGACACCCTGCTCAACGGGTTCAAGCCGCTCTTCGCCGGCCTCAGCCCGACCCAGGTCAACGAGCTGTCCGGCCAGCTGGTGCAGGTGCTCCAGGGCCAGCAGGCCGCCGTCGCCACGCTGGTGCGGCGGGTGGCCTCCTTCAGCACGACGATCGGCAGCCGGGAGGAGCTGATCGGGCAGGTGATCCGCAACCTCAACAGCGTGCTCGGCACCTTCGACGAGCGCAAGGACACCGTCGGGCTGCTGCTGGACCGCCTCGACGACCTGCTGACCGGGCTGGACGCGCAGGACACCCAGGTCCTCGACGCGGCGGCGCGGATCGACGAGTTCGCGACGACCACCTCCGACCTGGTCACGAAGGCCCGGGGTGACCTGCGAGCCGACCTCCAGGGCCTCGCCGTCTCCGCCCGTGGCATCAACGAGAACGCGGACACGCTCGCCACGGTCCTGCAGAACCTGCCCGGGCACTACCGCGCGGTCCAGAACTCGGCCTCCTACGGCAACTTCTTCAACTTCTTCCTCTGCGGCGTGCGCGTCCAGACCGGGCTCGCCGGTGCCGACGTCACCACGCCGTGGATCTACTCCGACGCCCCGAGGTGCAAGAAGTGACTTCACCCCATCGAGCTCTGCACCTCCCCCGCTGCGCTCCTCCGGCGCACAACTCGTCGGGGATCCCGAAATGACGCGTGTGGTCAGTCCCGACCGGCTGGCCGTGCGCGGCCTCCTCGGCACCGTCGTGCTGGCGCTGGTCGTGGTCGCCGCCCTCAACATCAACCGGCTGCCGCTGATCGGCAACAGCGACGTCGTGCACGTCCGGTTCGCCGAGGCCGGCGGGCTCAAGGGCGGCGACGCGGTGATGGTCTCCGGGGCCCAGGTCGGCAGGGTCCGCGAGGTCCGGCTCGACAGGTCGCACGTGGTCGCCGACATCGTGCTCATCGACAGCGGGATCGTGCTCGGGGACCGCACCGAGGCGCGGATCATCACGATGACCCTGCTCGGCCGCGCCGCCGTCGAGCTCGTGCCCCGTGGCCGCGGGGAGATCGGGGCGGGGGAGTCGATCCCGCTCGCGCGCACCTCGTCGCCCTACAACCTGACGAGCACGCTCAACGAGCTCACCGAGACCACGGCCGAGATCGACAAGGAGCAGCTCGCGGCCGCGCTGGACCAGGCGTCGCAGACGCTCGGCTCGGCCAGCCCCGACCTGCGACCCGCGCTCGACGGGATCACCGCCCTGTCCCGGGCGGTCTCCGCCAATGACGACGAGCTGCGCTCGCTGGTCGCCCGCGCCGACAGCGTCACCGGGGTACTGGCGAGCCGGGACCAGCAGATCGCGTCCCTGCTCGGGTCCGGTCGCTCGCTGCTCGGTGAGCTCGACGCGCGCCAGGACGTCGTCGTCGGACTGCTGAAGAGCGCCCGTGAGCTCGCCGCCCAGCTGCGGCTGCTGCTGAAGGACACCGACGACGTGCTCGGCCCGGCCCTCGACGAGCTCGACGGCGTGGTCGGGGTGCTCAACGAGAACAGGGAGGACCTGCAGGCGAGCATCGTCGGCCTGCGTGGCTATGCCACCGCCTTCGGCGAGGCGATCTCCAGCGGGCCCTGGTTCGACGCCTACATCCAGAACCTCACCTCGCCCGGGACCCTCGTCCCCGTCCTCTCCGGAGTGATCCCATGACGTCGCTCATCACAGGACGTCGCGTCCTGGCCGTGCTCCTGGTCGCCGCCGTGGTCGTCGGTGCGCTCGCGTGGAACCGCGACACGAGCAGCACCACGGTGCGGGCCTACTTCTCCAGTGCGGAGGGCCTCAACGTCAAGGACGACGTGAGGGTGCTCGGCGTCAAGGTCGGCACGATCACGGGCATCGAGAACGAGGCCGAGGGCGTGCTGGTCACCCTGAAGGTCGACGCCGGGCAGCCGATCCCGGCCGACGCGCGAGCGGCGATCGTGTCGCCGAGCCTGGTCAGCGGGCGGTTCGTCCAGCTCGAGCCCGTCTACGACGGCGGCCCGCGGCTCGAGGACGGCGCCACCATCGCGCGGGAGCGGACGGCGGTGCCGGTCACCTTCGACGACGTGAAGCAGCAGCTGACCGACCTGGCCACCACGCTGGGACCGGACGCCGGGAAGCAGGACGGTCCACTCGCGGTGGCGATCAGGTCGATCGACCGGAGTCTCGCCGAAGGCAACTCCGACCAGCTGCGGACCTCGATCGCCGAGCTGCGCAGCGCGGCGACGGCGCTGTCCGACGGCCGCTCGGACCTGTTCTCCACGATCGAGAACCTCGACAAGTTCACCCGCAACCTGGCGCTCAACGACGCCGCCGTGCGCGGGTTCACCACCGAGCTCGACGACGTGAGCACCTACCTCGCCGCGAACCGCACCGACCTGACCGGAGCCGTCGCCGACCTCGCCGAGGTGCTGTCCGTGACGGAGAGGTACTTCAAGAAGCACCGCAAGAGCATCCGTACGTCGACCACCGACCTGAACCTGCTGGCGGCGACCCTCGCGGACCGCTCCAACGAGCTCGCCGGGGTCCTGCACGTCGCGCCGCACGCGATCGTCGACCTCAGCAACACCATCCAGGACCAGGCCATCACCGGCCGGGCCACGCTCTCGGCGCTCGACAACGTGCCGCAGCTGCTGTGCGGCGCGGTCCTCGGTGTCGGCGGCACCGCCGAGCAGTGCGCGAAGGTGCTGCAACCCCTGATCGACCTGCTCGGGCTGAACCCGACCGGGGACACCAGCAAGCTGCCGCTGCCCGGCGGCCCGGGTGCGGCGACTGGTGCCGAGAAGGGAGACGACCGGTGAGCCGCCGTACGCTGGCGCGACGGCTGGCGCCCGTCGTCGCGGCCGCCGCGCTCGTCGGCTCCGGCTGCGCGATCCAGCCCAACGACAACACGCTGCCCGGCCAGACCGCCGTCGGGGACGACGGCTACACGGTCGAGGTGCACTTCGACCAGATCGAGAACCTGGTCCCCAACTCGACGGTCCAGAAGGACAACGTCGTGATCGGCACCGTCGGCAAGATCCGCACCGAGGGCTGGGAGGCGGTCGTCGACCTCCACCTGCTCGAGGACGTCGAGCTGCCGGCCGACGCCGTGTTCTCGATCGGGCAGAAGACCCTGCTCGGCGCCCAGTACGTCGAGGTGTCGGCCCCGTCGGACACCGCCGGTGGCCGCCTCGCCGAGGGCGCGGTGGTCCCCGTCGCGCAGACGGGAACCTATCCCGCCACCGAGCAGGTCCTCGGCGCCGTCGCGCTGCTGCTCAACAACGGCGGCCTCTCGCAGATCAGCACGATCACCGGCGAGCTGTCGACCGCGCTGCGCGACCGGGTGCCCGACACCCGCGGCCTGATCCGGCACACCAACGACCTGCTCGCCGTCCTCGACGAGAACAAGCTCGAGATCGTCGCCGCCCTGGAGTCGCTCGACAGCCTCAGCGCCGGGCTGCGCGAGGACCAGGAGCAGATCGCCACGGCCATCGACCGGATCACCCCCGGCCTGAAGGTGCTCGACCAGGAGCGCAACCGGCTGGTCAAGGCGGTCACGAAGACCAGCCGCACCGGCCACCGCGCGGTCCAGGTGATCCACGCCAGCGAGACCGCGCTGCTCGCCAACCTCGAGTCGCTCGGACCGATCCTCACCCACCTCGGCGAGGCCAGCGCGTCGCTGCCCGAGGCGCTGAAGCTCGGCCTGACCATCCCGTTCCCGGTGATGACGGCCCGCAACGCGATACGTGGCGACTACGCCAACCTGTTCGCCACGCTCGACCTGCGCGACAGCAGCCTGCTGTCGGCCTGGCTCGGTGGGGTGCTGCCGCCGGCCCTCCAGGCCGGCGACCCGGTCGAGGACCCGCTCGCGCCCCCGGCCGCGACCCCGGACCCGGGGACGCCGGCGCCGGAGGTGCCGGCCCCCACCGCGGAGGCCCCTGGCGACCAGCCCGCCGAGCCGGCCCCGGCCACGCCGTCCGAGCAGCCCACGAGCTGCGGGCTGCTCACCAAGCTCCTGGGAGGCTGCTGATGCTGCTGACGCCCCTGATCAAGCGCCAGCTGCGGATCTTCACGGTCCTCGCGCTCGTGGCCCTCGGCCTCGCCTTCTTCCAGTACGCCAAGGTCCCGGCCATGGTCGGCCTCGGGGTCTACGACGTCACCGTCGACTTCGCCGACGCGAGCGGCCTCTACCCCAAGGCGGCGGTGACCTACCGCGGCGTCGGGGTCGGCGAGGTCTCGAAGCTCGAGGTCACCGACAGCGGCGCGGTCGCCACCCTGCGCCTGGAGGACGACGCGCGGATCCCCGCCGGGGCCTCCGCCGAGCTGCACAGCACCTCAGCGGTGGGCGAGCAGTACGTCGACCTGGTCGATCCGCGCTCCGAGCCGGAGCCGGGCGGCGACCTGCTCGCGAACGGAGCGCGGATCCCGCGGGAGCGGGCGGTGGGGATGCCCCAGATCACCCCGGTCCTCGACTCGGTCAACCGGCTGCTGGAGTCGGTGCCGAAGGCGGAGACGAAGCGGGTGCTCGACCAGGTCGACGAGGGCCTCGGCGGTGCCGGGCCGGATCTCAACGAGCTGGTCGACGCGGCCGGGGGCCTGCTGACCGAGGCGCAGGCACAGATCGACGCGACGACCTCCCTGATCGCGGCGGTGCAGCCGGTGCTGGAGACGCAGCGTGACCTGGGGCCGCGGACGCAGTCCTACGCGACCGCCCTCGACGAGCTGACCGGCGCCCTCGCGGCAGACGACACCGCCGCCGTGCGGGCGCTGCTGAAGAAGGCACCCGGCGGCCTGGACGCGGCGACCCGGACGGTCACCGACCTGCAGCCGGTGCTGCCGGTGCTGCTGGCCAACCTGACGACCAACGCGCAGGTCCTCAACACCTATCTGCCGCAGCTGCACCAGACGCTGGTGGTCTACCCGTCCCTCGTCGCGCGGCTCCAGTCGGCGATCAACCCGCGCGCGAAGCACGGCGACGTGAAGCTCGACCTGCGGGCGGCGCTCAACAACCCGCCGACCTGCCTGGCCGGCTACCTGCCGCCGACGGAGCGCCGGAACCCCCGTGCCACCGAGGTCCGCGACGTCGACACCCTGGCGCACTGCAAGCTCGCGCCCGACAACCCGACGGCGATCCGCGGTGCCCGCAACCTGCCCTGCCCGCAGGGCGACGGCCGGGGCAACATCCCGGCCGCCTGCGACCTCACGTTCGGCGCCGGCGTGTGGCCGGACTCGAGCGGCACCGTCGCCTACGACCTCGCCGTGGGCCGGGGCGACGACGCTGCGGCACCAGCACCGGTCGCCGGACCCGGCGGCGACACCGACACCGACACCGGAGGAGACGAGCTGTGGAAGATCCTCGTACTGGCACCGCTGGGGGTCCGGTGAGGACCACGATCGGCAGCCTGGCCGAGCGCCTCACCTGGCGCAGCGGCGCCGTCGTACTCGTGGCGGTGGCGCTGCTCCTCGTCACCGGCCAGCGCGCGCTGGCCTGGCAGGACGAGCGGGGCCGGGTCGCGTCGGCGCGGGACGCCGTCGCCGCGGCCACGGCCGAGGTCGAGGGGCTGATCGACATCAGCGCGGCGACCTCCGCCGACGACATGGCGGCGCTGCTCGACGGCGCCACCGCCTCCTTCCGCTCGGAGCTGGAGTCGCAGGCCGACAGGCTGCGGCAGGCGTTGACCGACAACGCCGTCGAGGCGAGCGGCGACGTCGTCTCGGCCGGCGTCGTGAAGCTCGACGGCGACCGTGCCACCGTGGTCGTCGCCGCCGTGGGCACGGTGCGGAACAAGCAGACGGACGCCGCCGAGCCACGCAACTACCGGCTCGCAGTGGACCTGCAGCGGACGAAGGGCGCCTGGCTGGTGTCGGGACTGGAGTTCGTCGCATGACCCGTCCCACGAGGCTCCGCCCCACCGGGATCGCCGCCGGGGTCCTGGTCCTCCTCCTGCTGGCGGCCGCGGTCCTCAGCGCGTTCCAGGCGCACCGCGCCGCCGGCCTCACCGATGCCCGCGCCGACGCGCTCGCCGCGGCGAAGGAGCGCGTCCCGACCCTGCTGGGGTACGACGCCGCCACGCTCGACGCCGACCTCGCCGCGGCCGCCGACCAGACGACCGGGGACTTCCGGACCGACTACGGCAGGATCCTCGAGGAGGTCGTGCGTCCCACGGCCACCGAGCGCGGGATCTCCACCACCGCGGCCGTCAACGCCGCAGGGGTGGTGCGCGGGAACAGCGACCAGGTCGTGGTCCTCCTCTTCCTCACCCAGACCACCAACGCCACCCGGGGCGAGAACGGCGGCAAGGGCGGGACGTCCGTCTCCGGAAGCAGGGTCGAGGTGACCATGGCGCGTGACGGCGACCGCTGGCGCATCGCCGGCCTGAAGCCGGTGTGACCACCAGGGGAGGGCCGGTGTCGTTCGACAACGATCTCAAGCGCTGGATCGGCGACTTCGTCGGCTCCGCGTCCGACAACACCGCGGTCGACGCCTGGGTCGCGCACGTGCTCGGCCGGATCGTCGCCGTGGTCCCCGAGGCCGGTCGTGACGCCGCGCTGCAGAGCGTGGTGCGTGACGCCTGCGCCGCGCACTGGCGCTCGTTCCTGGCGAACCTCGGCCAGCCCGAGCAGACCTTCCACCTGGTGCAGGAGGCCAAGGAGGTGCCGGTGGTGGTCGCCCAACACGGCTATGCGCTGCCCGTCCTCTTCCAGATCTACACCGCGGGGGAGCAGGCGGTGTGGGAGTTCATCACCACGGCGGTCAAGGACGGTCCGCCGTCGGGCGTGAGCGAGGCCGCTGCGCTGGTGCACTTCTGGACCCGTTCGAGCATGTGGTTCGACCGCTCCGTCGAGCTGTCCGTCGCGCTCTTCCAGGAGGAGGTCGAACGGATCCGTCAGGGCGACGCCGCGCGGAGGCTGGAGGTGGTGCGCGCGGTCCTGGCCGGCACGCTCGTCGATCCGCGGGAGGTCTCCGCGGGACTCGGGGGGCATCCGGTGTCGGCCGTCCAGACCGCCCTGGTGCTGCACACCGACGACGACGCTCGGATCGCCGACCTGCCCCATGCGGCGCTGACCCTGACCACGTCGCTCGGCCTGCGCCAGCCGCTCGTGGTCCACCCCGGTGGCCGTGACCTCTGGGCCTGGATCAGCTCCGGTGAGGCTCTCGACCTGGCGCCGTTGGCGACCTGTGCCGACTGGCTGCGGGAGCGCAGCATGGTGGCCACCGTCGGAGCGCCCGCCCCCGGCGTCGACGGGTTCCGCTCCTCCCACAGCGAGGCCCTGGCGACCCAGCGGCTGTCCCTGCGGGCCGAGCGCCAGGCGCCGATCACCTACTTCACCGACGTGGAGCTGATGACGCTCGTCGGCGACAACGAGGCGACCCGGCGCTACGTCCACCGCACCCTGGGACGGCTCGCCTCGACCGACGAGCAGGCCACCCGCCTGCGGGCGACCTTGCGGACCCTGCTCTCGACCGGCAACGTGGATGCGGCCGCGCGGCACCTCTCGGTGCACAAGAACACCGTGCGCTACCGCGTCGAGCGTGCCGAGGAGCTGATGGGCCGGCGGGTCATCGACGACTCCACGGAGATCGACGTCGCCCTGCGGTGTCACGAGATGTTCATCGCGACCTCGGGCGCACCGCTCAGGCCGTCCGCCGCCCGCGATTGAGCACGGCCAGGACCCGCGCGAGCAGCCGGCTCCGTCCGGGGCGGTACGGATAGGTGTGGACGTCGTGGCGCAGGTGCCAGCGGGAGATGAGCAGCGACTGCTGCCGGCAGTACTTCGTGATGCCCTCCCGGCCGTGCCGCCGGCCGACCCCTGACGCGGGCTTGGCCCCACCCATCGGCAGCTCGAGCGCCGTGTAGTTCACGACGGCGTCGTTCACCGCGACGGCCCCGGCGTCGATCCGGCGCGCGACCTGCTCGGCGCGCTCGAGGTCGCCGCCGAACACCGAGGCGCACAGTCCGTAGTCGGAGTCGTTGGCCAGCCGGACCGCCTCGTCGGCGTCGGGCACCTTCATGATGGGGAGCGTCGGGCCGAAGGTCTCCTCGCGCATGATGGCCATGTCGTGGTCCACGTCGACGAGGACCGTGGGCGGATACCAGTGACCGCGGCGCTCCGGACGCTGACCGCCCACCAGCGCCCGCGCTCCCGCGGCCAGTGCCTCGCTCACGTGGCGGTCGACGACATCGACCTGCGGCGGGAAGGTGAGTGAACCGACGTCCACGCTGCCCGGGCCCGCCGGAACGCCCTGGCGCAGGGCGGCGACCTTGGCCGTGACCAGCTCGACGAACCTGTCGTAGACGGGTGCCTCCACGTAGCAGCGCTCGATGGAGATGCAGGTCTGGCCGCAGTTGAGCATCGAGTAGTACGCCGCGTGCGTGGACGCGCGCTCGAGATCGGCGTCGGCGAGCACGATCATCGGGTCCTTGCCGCCGAGCTCCAGGGAGGCGGGGATCAGGCGCTCCGCCGCGCGCGCCGCGACCAGCCGGCCCGTCGAGGTGGAGCCGGTGAACATCACCATGTCCACCTCGTCCACGAGCGCGGCACCGGTCGCGCCGCGACCGGTCACCACCTCGAACACCCCGTCCGGAAGCCCGCACTCGCGCAGTCCCTCAGCCAGCAGCAGGGACGTCAGCGGGGTGATCTCCGAGGGCTTGAGCAGCACGGCGTTCCCGGCCGCGAGCGCGGGGATGCAGTCACCGAACGAGTTGGTCAGCGGGTAGTTCCACGGACCGATGACGCCGACCAGGCCCATCGGCCGGTAGCGGTGGACCAGCCGCTTGCCGGCCACCAGCGGCTGTGCCGAGCGCACCCGGACGTCGGCGAGGTAGCGCGGCGCCTGCCTGGCCCAGAAGCCGAAGGCCGCGGCGCCGTAGCTCACCTCGGCCAGCAGGGCGTCCTCGTAGGCCTTGCCCGTCTCGGAGCAGATCGTCGCGATCACCTCGTCGGTGTGCCGGACGATCCAGCGTTGCATCCGGCGCAGCACGACCGCCCGGCCGTCGTACCCCAGGTCCGCCCAGGCCGACTGTGCGTCCCGAGCCCGGCGAGCCGCGGCGGCGACGTCGTCGGCGGTCAGGTCGGGCACGGTGCCGATCACCGCTCCGGTGGCAGGGTTCTCGACCGCGATCGTCGTCATGGCGGCAAGTCTCGGGATCGCGCAATCCCGCAGGTACGGGCCCGCGGACAAATGCCGGGGCCAATTTGGGACTGGCGTCCAAGGCCCTGAGGGGGCCCGGGCTCCTACGTTCACCTCCCATGCAGAGCCAATCGACCACGACCGCCGCGGCGGCGCCCCGTGCTCAGCTCCCCCAGTCCGTCTCGGGGCTGCCGGACCCCGGTGAGCGGGTTCCGACGATGGCCTGGCCGACCGCCGCGCTGTACGTCGGCACCCTGGCGCTCTTCGCCGTCGAGATGGCCGGGCTGCTGGCGTGGGACCTCTCGCGGTGGCTCACCGTGCCGATGGGCGCGGCGGTCACCTTCTTGATGTTCAGCGTGCTGCACGAGTCGACGCACCACGCGATCAGCACGAACAGACGGGTCAACAACGCCTTCGGTCACCTGTCGGTGCTGCTCGTGGTCCCGTGGGCGACCTACGCGTTGGTGAAGTTCATCCACATCGAGCACCACCGGAACACCAACGAGCCCAAGTCGATCGACCCCGATGCCTGGTGCGAGGAGGGCCCCGCCTGGCAGCTGCCGCTGCGGTGGGCGACGATCGACCTCTGGTACGTCGTGTTCTACCTCCGACGGCTGCCGGACCGGCCGAGGCGCGAGGTCGCGGCGACCCTCGTCGTCGCCACCGCCGTGATCGGCGGCTTCGTGGCCGTCGCGGCCGCCGGCTTCGGCAGCGAGCTGCTCTGGGGCTTCCTGGTGCCGCAGCGGTTCGGCATGCTGGTGCTGGGCTGGTGGTTCGACTACCTGCCGCACCACGGCCTGACCGTGACCCAGCGCGAGGACAGGTACCGCGCGACCCGCGTGCGGGTCGGCGGCGAGGGCCTGCTCACGCCGCTGTTCGTCTACCAGAACTACCACCTGGTGCACCACCTGCACCCGAGCATCCCGTTCTACCGCTACGTGCGGGCGTGGAAGCGCAACGAGGAGGCCTACCTCGACCGCAACGCCGCGATCTCCACATGGTTCGGCCGATCCCTGACCGCCAGCGAGTACCGCACCTGGCGCCGGCTCACCGACGAGATCACCCGCCGCCCGACCTTTCACCCGCTGCGGGTGCGCGCGGTCGATCCGGTGAGCAGCGATGCCGTCGCCATCACGTTCGACGTGCCGGACGACCTCGTGGCGTCGTACCGGTACGTGCAGGGGCAGCACCTCACGCTGCGTGCGGTGATCGACGGCGAGGAGGTGCGGCGCAGCTACTCCCTCGTCGCGCCGGTGGCGTCGGACGGACCCGGCACCCTGCGGGTCGCGGTCAAGCACGTGCCGGGCGGGCAGTTCTCGTCGTACGTCAACGAGCGGCTGGTCGCCGGGGACCTGCTCGACGTGATGACGCCGGCCGGTGCCTTCCAC
This sequence comes from Nocardioides carbamazepini, assembly GCF_024614185.1. GTDB lineage: Bacteria > Actinomycetota > Actinomycetes > Propionibacteriales > Nocardioidaceae > Nocardioides > Nocardioides carbamazepini. The sequence continues at coordinate 600,692 of NZ_JAHTLF010000018.1, read as the reverse complement.
GTGCGCCTCGACCCGGCCGCCGTACGGCACCACGTGGGGGTCGTCGCCGGCTCGGGCGTCACCCCCCTGATGTCGACCATCGCGACCACCCTCGACGCCGAGCCGGGCAGCCGGTTCACGCTCGTCTACGGCAACCGGGCGGCGGCGTCGACCATGTTCGCCGGCGAGCTCGCCGCCTGGCAGGACCGGTACGGCGAGCGCCTCGTCGTGCACCACGTGCGCTCCCGCGAATCGGCGCCCGGCGTCGTCAGCGGCCGGATCACGCCCGCCCTGGTCGCCGAGCTCGTCCCGGATGCGGTCGGCGTCGCCGCCTGGTACCTGTGCGGCCCGCAGGAGATGGTCGACGACGTCCGTGACGCGCTCGGCCGGGTGCCCGGCACCGGGCAGGTGCTGACCGAGGTCTTCCACGTCACCGCCGGTGCGGTCCGCGAGCTGCCCGAGATCACCAGCCAGGTCACGGTCGCCCTCGACGGCACCGAGACGACCTTCCTGCTCACCTCGACGGGCGACTCCGTGCTCGACGCCGCCCTGCAGCGGGGGATCGATCCGCCGTACTCCTGTGCGGGTGGGGCGTGCGGCACCTGCCGCGCGAAGGTCGTGCTCGGCCAGGCGGTGATGGACCAGAACCACGCGCTCGACGAGCAGGAGGTCGCCGAGGGCTACGTCCTCACCTGCCAGGCGCACCCTGCCACCGAGGAGCTGCGGGTCGACTACGACGTGTGAGCACCCCTTCGACCTGCGCCAGCAGCGGGTCACGCAGGCCGGTCGCGTCGTGCTCCCACCACACCTCGCGGTAGACGACGCGGCCGGTCATCCACTCCTCGTGTCCCTCCAGCAGCACCACCTGGAAGGCCGGCCCCGGGACCCGCGCCGACGGCGCCTCGATCCCGTGCTCCGCGCCCGGCACCCACCCGCGCCGCGAGTAGTAGCCCGGATCGCCCTCCAGCACCACCATCGGCGCTCCCAGCCGCTCGGCCTCTACGACCGCGGCTGCCAGCAGCGCCGTACCGATCCCCGCGGCCTGGCGGTCGGGCGCGACGCCCAACGGGCTCAGCACCAGCACGTCGACCAGCGCCCGCCGCGCGTCCAGCCACCCGTGGCTGAGCCCGACGTGCCCCACCACGAGGTCGTCGTTCCCGACCGCCACCAGCTGGGCCCGGTCCAGGCCGCGCGCGACGACGGCGGCCCACACGTCGACGACCTTCGTGCCCTCCGCGCCGAACGCGGCGCAGATCACGCGCATCGCGGCATCGGCCTCGTCGGCGTGCTGGGGGCGGATCTCCACCGTCATCGGGCCATTGTGGCGGGATCCGGACGCGACGTCTGCAAAGAACTGTTTGCAAATGACTCTTTGCAGTCGTACCGTCGAGGCATGACGGACCAGCCCTCGACCGTGGTCACCCCGAACCTCGCCGGCCTGCGGGCCCTGTCCCACCCGACCCGGCTGCGGATCCTCAGCCACCTGCGGATCGAGGGGCCGGCGACGGCCACCACGCTCGCGGCCCGCTTCGGGCTCAACAGCGGCGCGACGTCGTACCACCTGCGTCAGCTCGCCGAGCACGGCTTCGTGGTCGAGGACGCGGAGCGCGGCAACGCCCGCGACCGGTGGTGGCAGGCGGCCCACCAGGAGACGCACAGCCGCGCGGCCGACGCGCGCACGCAGGAGGAGCGGGATGTCGCCGATGCCTTCCTGCACGCGGCGACAGTGATGTACGCCCAGAACCTGCAGGCCGCGATGGAGGAGCGGCCGCTCCTCCCGGACGAGTGGCGGGCCGCCTCGACGGTGAGCGACTGGGTGCACACCGTCCCCGCGGCCAAGGCCGCCGGCCTCGTCGCGCGGATCAAGGAGCTGATCGCCTCCTGTGAGGACGAGCCGGGCGACGACGCGGTCCCGTTCGCCTTCCAGATCCAGGCGTTCCCCGTGCCGGGGCACGTCGATCCGGTGCGCACCGAGCCTCGGGGCGAGTGACATGCGGGCGGGCTCAGCCGCCCCAGGGCGCGTCGGCAAGCTCCTCGCCTGCTGCGCGACGCTTCGCATCCGATCTGGCGGCGTTGGCGTCGCTCGAAGGGCGAGCCAGCACGTCGTCGCTCCGCCGCCTTGCCAGATCGGCGCGAACCGTCGCTCGCGACGGCGCCGAGCTTCCCGACCCGCCCTGGCCGGCTACCTCGCCGCCGACGCGGTCTCACTCGCCGGCACCCGCCTGTCGCAGATCGCCGTGCCGTGGCTGGTGCTGACCACGACCGGGTCGGCAGCCAAGACCGGCCTGGTCGCCTTCGCCGGGCTGCTGCCGCTCGTGCTGGCCCAGGCCCTGTGCGGTCCGTGGATCGACCGCGCCGGCCCGCGGCGGGTCGCGATCGGCTTCGACCTCGCCTCCGGCGTGGCCGTCGCGACGATCCCGCTGGCGTACGCCGCCGGCTGGCTGCACTTCCCGGTGCTGCTGGCGCTCGTGGCCGTGACCGGCCTGCTGCGCGGGCCGTCGGAGGCGGCCCGGCACGCGATGGTGCCGGCCCTCGTGCGCCACGTCGCGCTGCCGACCGAGCGGGTGACCGGTCTGGTCGGCACCACCGACCGGCTGTCGGCGCTGGTCGGCGCGGCCGTCGGCGGTGGCCTGGTCGCCCTGCTCGGGCCGGTCACCGCACTGCTGGTGGACGCGGGGTCGTTCGTCGCCTGCGCCGTCGTGCTGGCCGTGTCCACCCGCCGAGTCGGAGGTGCGGCGCCGGGCCGGTCCGAGCCGGGCCGGTCCGAGACGGTCCGGCCGGCGCGCGGGGAGCGAGCCACGTCGTACCTCGCCGAGCTCCGGGGCGGCTGGCTCGCCCTGCGCCGCGACCCCGTCCTGCTCGGGATGATGGTGATGGTGGCGGTCACCAACCTGCTCGACCAGGGGTACTCGTCGGTGATGCTCCCGGTCTGGGCCGAGGGCTCGGGCGGTGGCCCGGCGGCGATCGGCCTCCTCGGGGCCTGCATGGGCGGGGCGGCGCTCGTCGGATCGGTGCTGGCGACGTGGCGGGCCGAGCGACTGCCCCGGTTCCGGACGTACGTGGTCGGCTACCTGCTCGCCGGCGCCCCGCGCTGGGTCGTGCTCGCGCTCGGGTGCCCGCTGTGGCTGGTGGCGCTGGTCCACGTGATCGCCGGGTTCGGCGCCGGCTTCATCAACCCGGTGCTCGGCGCGGTGCAGTTCGAGCGGATCCCGGAGGACCTGATGGGCCGGGTCAGCTCGCTGTCCCTGGCCGCCTCCTGGTCGCTGATGCCGCTGGGCGGCCTGCTCGCCGGTCTCGCGGTCGGCGGCACCGGCCTGGCGGCCGGACTGCTGCTGTTCGGCGCCGCCTACCTCGTCACCACGATGGCGCCGGTCCTGTCGCCGTCGTGGCGCGACATCGACCGCCGGCCGTTGCCGGATCAGCCGAGCGGCGCGGCCGAGGCGGCGAACGCCTCGACCGCCGCGAGGTCGTAGCTCCCCGCGTCGGTGCCGAGCCCCTGGGCGACCTGGGCGGCGGTGGCGCAGCCGAGCGCGGCCGCCTCGGCCGGTGCCCGGCCCCGTGCCAGCCCGCGCAGGTAGCCAGCGGAGAAGGCGTCGCCGCAGCCGGTCGTGTCGACGACCCCGACGGCGTACGCCGGCACCTCGGTCAGGTCGTCCGCGGTCGCGACGAGGGCCCCTCGGGCGCCCTGGGTCACCGCGACACAGCCGGCGCCGGCCGCCACGAGTGCCCGGGCGCCCTCGGCGAGGGTGGCGGCCCCGGTGAGGCCGAGGACCTGCTCGTCGTTGGGCAGCAGGTGGTCGGTGTGGGGGAGCGCGGCGACGATCCAGGCCAGCAGGTCCGGGTCGCCCGGAGCCAGGAGGTCGACCGAGGTGGTGATCCCCGCCGCCCGCGCGCGGGCGAGCAGCTCGGCCGCGGCGTCGCCGCCGAGGAACTCGGGGCCGCCGAGGTGGAGGTGCGTCAGGCCGTCGAGGACGTCGGGTGGCAGGTCGTCGAGCGTGAACGCACCGTTGGCGCCGATGCAGTGCCAGGCCGGCCGGTCGCCGTCGGGGCGCACGGGCAGCACCGACGCCGAGGTCTGCGCAGTGTCCTTGCGGACCAGGCCGGCGACGTCGACGCCCTCCCGGCGGAGCAGCGCGAGCAGGGTGTCGCCGACGGCGTCGGTGCCGACGGCGCCGTGGGACCGCACCGTGGCGCCCAGCCGGCTCAGCACGACGGCGGTGCCGCCCGCCGTGCCGGCCGGCGACATCCGGATCGTCTCGACCAACGCGCCGTCCGAGCCGGACGGGATCGACTCGACACCGAGCACGTGGGTGTCGAGGACGTGCACGCCGAGGGCGGCGACGGTCATGGTCATGCGGGAAGGCTCTTCGGGGTGCCGTAGCCGCGTTCGATCGCGGCCCGGACGACATCGGACTGCTGCGCCTCGGTGAGGGCCCGCGGTGTGCCCAGGGTGCTGGCCCGGTGGTGGAGCTGGCAGAGCCACTCGAGCAGCAGGGCGTTCTCCACCGCGGCGTCGAGCGTGCCGCCGACGGTGACCGAGCCGTGGTTGGCGAGCAGCGCGGCGCTGCGTCCGTCCAGCGCCGCGCGCACGTGGGCGGCGAGCTCGCCCGTCCCGAAGGTCGCGTACGGCGCCACCCGGATCTCGCCGCCGAGGGCGAGCTGTTGGTAGTGGAGCACGGGCAGGGCGTCGAGCACACAGGCGAGCGCCGTCGCGAAGGGTGCGTGGGTGTGGACGACCGCGGCGGCCGGGCTGTCGGCGTACACGCCGAGGTGGAGGCCCAGCTCGCTGGTCGGCTCCAGTGTCCCGTCGATCACCTCGCCGTCGAGGGACACGACGGTGACGTCGTCGGCCGTGCAGGCGCCGAGCGCGATCCCGGTCGCGGTGATCGCCACCCGGTCGCCGGCGCGGGCGGAGACATTGCCGGCGGTGCCGACGAGCAGCCCGGCGGCGGCGAGCCGGCGGGCGGCCGCGGCGACCTCCTGGCGTCGGCCGGCCGGGCCGTCGCTCACCGGTCGCTCGTGATGCGCTCGAGGTAGCCGGAGACGAGCGCGATCGCCTGGCCGATCAGGAACTCGTCGCCGCGCGGGTCGTGCTCGAAGGCCAGCTGGAAGGCGCTGTCACCGACCTCGACGGCGAGCTCGGCGATGGCGGTCATCTCGTCGTCGTCGTAGCGATCGGTGCCGAGCAGGCCCGCGCCGAGGCCGAAGGCGAGCAGGTTGGCGGCGATCCGACGGTTGTGGTGACGCCCGTAGTCGTAGATCGCGGGGTTGGCCCGCCCGCGCATCCAGATCTGCATGAACGCGGGGCGGCGGTGATAGACGGTGACGAAGGCACGCATCGCCGTCTCGACCATGCTGGCGATGGTCAGCTCCGCCGGGTTGGCCGGGTCCGCCAGGGTGGCGAGGTCGGTGGCGACGCGCTCGTCCATCTCGGCCATGTCGCGCTCGCAGAGGGCGAGCAGGACGGCCTCCTTGTCGGCGAAGTACTGGTAGAGCGAGGCGACCGGCAGCTCGGCGGCCTCCGCGATCGAGCGTGTCGTCAGGCCGTCGACGCCGTTGATCAGCACGAGGCGCGCGGCCGCGTCGAGGATCCGCTCGACCCGCTCCCGGGAGCGGGCCTGGGCGGGGAGCCGGCGACGGCTGGGCCCGACGGGGGCGTCCGGGACGCTGGCGGAGGACATGGCCGCAGTGTAGCCTCCGAACCCGAACCTGACACATATTCACCTTCGGAGGCGACGTGGACACCACCCATCCCGGACGTCACGCCCTGGGCCGCCGGGGACTGCTGGCCGGCGGGGCTGCCGGGGCGGCCGGGGCTGCCGGGGCCGCCGCCGGCGTGCTCGCCCTCGACGCCCTGGAGGCGGAGGTCGTCGCCGGCACCCGCACCGGCCGGCTGCCGCGCGCGGTGGACGTCGTGGTCGTCGGCGCCGGCCTCGCGGGGCTGGTCGCGGCCCGCAAGGTCGCCCGCGCCGGGCACTCCGTGCTCGTCGTCGAGGCCCGAGACCGCGTCGGCGGGCGGGTGCTCAACCACGAGCTGCCCACCGGCGGCACCCTCGAGGCCGGGGGCGCGTTCGTCGGACCCACCCAGGACCACATCAAGCGGCTCGCGAGCCGGCTCGGTGTCGCCACCTTCGACGAGTACGTCACCGGCAAGAACGTCTACCTCTCCTCCCTACTGGGGCGGATGGAGTTCAAGGGCACCGTCCCGCCGGACCCGACGATCCTGCTGGACGCCGCCCTGGCGCTCAAGCGCCTCAACGGCTTCGCCCGGCAGCTCCGGGTCGACGCCCCGTGGGCCCATCCCCGCGCCGCCGAGTGGGACGCCCTCAGCCTCGGCGACTGGCTGCGCCGCAACACCCTCAACAGCCGGGGGATCGAGAAGCTGATCCAGTCCTGGACCCAGCCCGGCTTCGGTGCCGATCCGGACCAGGTCTCGCTGCTCTTCGTGCTCCACTACATCTCCTGCTCGGGCAACGAGTCCACGCCCGGCACGTTCGAGCGCAACTCCGACACCGTCGGCGGCGCCCAGGAGAGCCGGTTCGTCGGCGGCTCCCAGCGGGTGCCGCTGGAGCTCGCGAAGCGGCTCGGCAGGCGGGTCGCGCTCGACGCGCCCGTGACCAGGATCGTGCACCTGGACCACGGCGTCCGGGTGCACACCCCGCGCGGCAGGGTGCGGGCCCGCCGGGTCATCGTCTCCGCGCCGCCGAAGCAGGTCCTCGGCATCGGGTTCTCGCCCGCTCTCCCCGCCGGGCGCCGAGCGCTGCTCGAGCAGGTCCAGATGGGCCGGCTGATGAAGTGCGATGCCGTCTACGAGCGGCCGTTCTGGCGCGACCAGGGCCTCACCGGCTTCGGCATCGCCGAGTCGGGTGCCGTCCGGGTCGCGTTCGACAACCACGTCTCGGACACCGGCCACGGCATCCTGCTGGCCTTCGTCGGCGGGTCCGCGTGGCAGCAGTTCGGCACCCGATCGGTCGAGGAGCGCCGCGCCGCCGTCCTCGAGGGCTTCGCGAAGCTGTTCGGCGAGGAGGCGCTGCACCCCATCGACTACACCGAGCACGACTGGACCCGGGAGCAGTGGACCGGCGGCGGTCCCACCGCGATCTACCCGCCGGGCGTCCTGTCCGTCCACGGCCGGCACATCCGCACCCCGCACGGCCGGGTCCACTGGGCGGGCACCGAGACCTCGACGTACTGGACCGGCTACATGGACGGCGCCGTCCGCTCCGGCGAGCGTGCCGCCCGCGAGGTGCTGGCGGCGCTGTAACCCGCTGTCCAGGGCGTGACCCGTCGTACGGCGGGCTACGGCACCGTGGCCTCGACCCCCGCCGACTCCGCCGACTCCGCCGTACGACGGGTCAGCCGTCGCGCCGACGGAGCGCCGAGCGCGGCGAGGGAGCTGAGCCCGATCACGGCGGCGACCACGAGGAGCCAGGTGTCGGTCCCGACCAGCGCGGCGACCGGACCGGTGAGCGCGAGGCCGACCGGGCGAGCGGCGAAGGAGCCGACCAGGTCGAAGGAGTAGACCCGCGCGAGCATGTCCTCGGCGATGTTCTCCTGGATCGCCAGGTCCCAGTTGACGCTGAACAGCTGCAGCCCGACGCCGTGCACGAACGCGCCGGCGAGGACGAGGCGGAGGTCGTCGGCGGTGGCCATCGCGAGCGGGAACGCCGCGGTCAGCGACAGCAGCACCAGGCCCCAGCGCAGGAGGTGGCGCGGCCGCCAGCGCAGCGCGACCAGGCCGCCGGCGACGAAGCCCACCATGAGTGCCGACAGTGCCCAGCCCCAGGCCTCCTCGCCCCAGGTGTCCCCGACCACGATCGGCCCGAGCACGCCCTGGGCGCCGTTGTAGAACAGGTGGTAGAGCAGCGCCTGTCCGATCAACAGCCACAGCCAGCTGTGCCGGAACACCTCCCGGGCGCCGTCGGCGAGCTCCGCGAGGAGCCGCTCGCGCGGGCCGGCCGTCGTCCCTGCCGTCCGGATCATGGCGAAGAGCACCGCCGCGACGGCGTACGTCGCCGCGTCGGCGGCGATCGCCCAGCCCGGTCCCGCGACGGCGACGATCACACCGGCCAGGGCGAAGCCCACCGCGAAGGCGGTCTGGCCGGCCAGGCTGCGCAGCACGACCGCGCGGGGCAGCTGCGCCTCGGTGACGGTCGAGCGGGTCATCGCGTTGGACGCGGGCTGGGCGATGGCGCCGAGGCAGCCGTTGACCACCCCGATGGCGGTGAGGAACCAGATGGAGCCGTGCCCGCTGATCAGCACCACCGCCACGGTTGCCTGGCTGACGGCGGTCGCCGCCGACGAGCCCTGCATGAGCAGGGGGCGGGGCAGCCGGTCGCCGAGCACCCCGCCGTACAGGATGGTGACGACCTCGGCCCCCGCGAAGGCGGCGACGACGAGGCCGAGCTGGGTGGCCGAGCCGCCGAGGTCGAGGACCGCGAACGCCAGTGCCACGGGAGTCATCGCCGAGCCCAGCCCGCTCACGGCGACGCCTCCGACGAGCAGGCGGAAGTCGCGCGAGCGCAAGGGGGACGAGAGGGTCACGCCGGCAGGGTACTTCGCTGACGAAGTATTCGGCAACGAAGTACTTGTTTCGGCGCGGTGCGGACGGGGGCAGGATCGGATCCATGACCGCGTCCGGTGCCCCCTTCGCCCCGCCTCCGCCGCCCGGACAGGGCCCGCCCAGCCCCTTCGCGCAGCCGGCCCGGCCGCTGCGGGAGTCGATGGTGCTGCGGCACGTCGTCGGCGTGGTCGTCGCGCTCGGCCTGACCCCTGTCGGCATCCTGGTGTTCGACTACGGGGCGGGGAGGTACGCGCGGGAGCGGATGGTCACCCTCGAAGACTCCGGCGCGACCGGCGAGCTCGTGCTCATGTTCGTGGGGGCGCTGATCCTGGCCGCCGTGGCCGCCTCCGCCCGCGTCTCCGGGCTGGGACCGGTCGTCGCCGGTCTCCTGTGGGGCGGCGTCCCGTTCGTCTGGTTCCTGGCCGACCTGCCCAGCTTCTTCGACTTCGCCCAGGACCTGCCGTCGAACCACTACTGGTTCGCGGTCCCGACCTACCTGTTCCCCCTCGTCGCCGCGCTGCTCGTCGGCAGCGGTCTCGCGGGACGCTGGCGGGCGCGGAGTTAGGGTGGGCGACTCCACCTTCTCGAGGAGCTGACATGGTCAACCCGCACCTGCCCGCGCGCCGGCGGCCGAGGTCGGTCGCCGCACTGGTCACCGTTCTGGTCACCGCTGTGGCCGGCCTGGTCATCGCCGGCCCCTCCGCGTCCCCCGCCCGGGCCGCGGCCCCGGTCGCCTCCGGCAAGTACGCCGGCACGATCGTCGAGGACGGCGCGCCCAGCGCCGAGGAGTGGGTGCGGTTCCGGGTCAAGAAGGGGAAGCGGATCGTCGGCTTCAACACCCGGGTGTGGCTGCAGTGCTACACCTACCCCAACACCTACACGCAGCTGCCCGCCGTCGTGGAGATGCCGAAGGCGCCGATCTCGCGACGCAAGGTCGACCACGCCTGGACGCAGCAGTTCACGGTCGACGGCGAGGTCGAGACCCTCGAGGGTCGGCTCCAGCTCCGCTTCGGCAAGGGCGGCAAGGTGACCGGCCAGCTCTCCGTCGACGTCGCCAACTGCGCGACCCGCCTCGGCGAGGCGCCGTACTGGGTCCCGCTCAGCGCTCGCCGGAAGTGAGTCGGCGGGTCCCCGGCGCGGCGCAGTAGCGTTCGCCCATGGCCGAGGACTGGACGGACCGCCACGTCGCGCGGTGGAAGGACCACTGGCTCGACCTGGCGTTCGACGAGGTCGTGGAGGGCGTGTTCGTCCGGGTCAACCGGATCGACCGGTACCTGCGCTCCGCCAAGCAGCGCGCCGTTGCGGAGGTCGGCCTCACCGACTTCGAGTACGACACCCTGCACGTGCTGATGATCCGGGACACCCCCGGTTCGGCGTCGCCCACCGAGCTGGCCACCGAGCTGGGCGTCTCCGGTGCCGGGATGACCGGGCGGCTCGACGGCCTGGAGAAGGCCGGCTGGATCCGCCGGATCCCGTCGGTCGACGACCGGCGCCGCGTGATCGTCGAGGTCACCAGGTCCGGCATGGGCATCTGGCGCCGGGCGATGGGCATCCGGGGGGAGGCCGAGAACGACCTCGCCGGTGCGCTGACCGAGCGGGAGCTGGCGACGCTCAACCGGCTCCTCAAGAAGGTGACGGTGCGCTCCGAGGAGCGGGAGGCCTGAGCTGCCCGGACCCGGCATCGGGGCCCAGAGGGGCACTAGTGCGCCTGTCCGAGCGTCAGGATCGCGAGCAGCCGGCGGTCGAGGTGGAGCGACGGCGTGAGACCGAGCGTGCGGAACACCTCGGCGCACAGGGTGGCGACGGTCTCCGGCCGCAGGACGAGCTGGGCCGCGATGGCCGCCTCGGACTGACCCAGCGCGACGAGCTCGAGCACCTGGCGCTGCCGGTGGCTGAGCCGGTCGAGCCGGTCGGCGGCGACGCTGGTGAGCTCGATGGTGGTCGCCTCTGTCGGGTGCACGGCTAGTCCAGGACCGGGTCGCGGAGGATCGCCCGGGACCGGCGGCGGGGCCGGCGGGGCCGGGGGAACCGCGGCAGGAGGGTGGCCGGGCGCGGGTCCGCCAGGTCGAGGAGTGCGGGTGCGGCCGGGTCGCCCGCGTCGTACCGGCGCAGGATCTCGCGGACCGCGATGTCGGTACGGCGCAGCCGGACGTCGACCTCGCGGACCTCGTCGATCTCCGACTCCGCCGGTGCCGGCGAGCGGTGCTGCCAGTGGGAGCGGAGCGCGGCGACCAGCGCGACCGGCCCGTCGAAGTGCGTGCGCCATTCCTCCCGCCACGGCAGGGCGCCGCTCATGTCGACGGCGGCGACCGCCTCGACCACGCGGATGATGCGGAGGCGTTCGTGGAGGTTCCAGGTCATGGGGAGTCCTTCCGAGGAGTCGAGTGGGCCGTCGGGAGCGGGTAGGAGAAGGAGGGGCCCGGCGGTGCCGGTGATACACGCGAAGTCGACGTATCAGCGGTACTGGCTCGCGGGTCCGATGTGCGGGACGATGCATCCGCAAGCTCTCGCGCGACGCGAAGGGGGTCGGGTGTGGACGTGGACTCACCGCTGCCGGCGCTCGTCTCCGCGGCACGGGAAGGAGAGCAGCATGCGTGGGACGCGATCGTGGACCGGTTCCTCCCGCTGGTGGACGCGATCATCCGCGGCCACCGCCTCAGCGGGGCCGACGGCGACGACGTCAGCCAGACCGTCTGGCTGCGCCTCGTCGAGCACCTCGGCGACCTGCGCGAGCCGGCGGCACTGCCCGGTTGGCTCCGGACGACGACCCGCAACGAGTGCCTGCGGCTGCTGGCCGCCCGCGGCCGGATCCGGCCGGTCGATCCCCAGGACGCGACCGGCCTCGACGCCGTCGTCGACGACAGTGCCGGCACCGGCCTGCTCGCGGCCGAGAGTCGTCAGCTGCTCCGGGAGGCGCTCGCCGAGCTGCCCGAGGCACGTCGTGCGCTGCTGCTGCTCCTCCTGGCCGACCCGCCGATCGGCTACGAGGAGATCAGCCGGCGCCTCGGCATCCCGATCGGCAGCATCGGCCCGACCCGCGCGCGGGCCCTCGACCAGCTGCGTCGTACCCCGGCCCTGCGTCGACTGGTGGAGGTGACCCCGTGAACGACGCCGTGAACAACCCCATGAACGACGACGAGCTGATGGCCCTGCTCGGCGAGGCCGTGGCGGAGGAGGCCGTCGTCAGCGACCGCCGCCGTACGGCGGCCCGCGCCGCCTTCACCTGGCGCTCGGTCGACGCCGAGCTGGCCGAGCTGCTGCACGACTCGGCGCTCGCCGCCGGCGCCGCGGTGCGCTCGGACGGCGACGAGTCCCGGACCCTCTCCTTCGGCCACAGCGGCCTGACCCTCGAGATCGAGGTCGAAGGCGAGGTGCTTCTCGGTCAGGTGATCGGCACCACCGGCGGCGCCTCGGCCGCGACCGAGCCGGCCTCGGTGCTGTTGGAGCGGCCCGACGCCGACGCGCAGTCGGCCGTCGCCGACGCGTCCGGCTTCTTCCGGCTCGAGGGCGTGCGCCCGGGCGCGGTCCGCTTCGTCGTCGAGCAGGGTGGGTGGTCGCTCACCACGCCCTGGGTGACCCTCTGACCGCCGATCCGCTCAGAGCCGTGCGGCGGCTTCCCGCGTTGTCCGCTCGATCGGGTGCGATGTGCCTGCCGGGAGCCGTGTCGCACCGGCCACCGGGGTGCGTCGATCAGCCCACCTGCAACACCGTTGTTTGCAGGAGGAGCAGCAGGAATCGCGGCGTTCTCAGTTGCGTCGGTGGAAGCGGATGTCGCCGTCGGGCAGGCGTTGGTGGGTGTAGGTGTGGTCGTGGATGCGTTGGTGGTGGTGGGCGCAGAGGGTGATGGCCTGGTCGAGGTCGGTGGCACCGCCTCGGGACCAGGGGGCGTGGTGGTGCAGGTGGCACCAGCGGGCGGGGATGGTGCAGCCCTCGGCGCGGCAGTGGTGGTCGCGGAGCCGGATCGCGGTCCGTTGGGCGGGTTGGAACAGGCGGGCGGAGCGGCCGAGGTCGAGGACGCGGCCGTGGCCGTCCAGGACCACCGGGAGGATCTTCGCCTGGCAGGCCAGCCGGCGGGCCTGGGTCGCGGAGATGGGCTCCTCGCCCTCGGGGGTGAGCATTCCGGCGGCCGCGAGGTCGGTACGGAGTTGGTCGATGCCGATGGTGACCACGACGGTGGTGGCATCCCCGCCGTGGACGGGGAGCCGGTCGGGGTCGATCAGTTCCAGCAGGTCCATGAAGGCCCAGGCCCGGCGGCGGTGGAACGGGGTCCGCGCGAGATCGGGATTCGCGTCCGCCACGTCCGCGTTGTCGGCCACGTCCGCGTTGTGGGCCACGTCCGCGGTGTCGGCCACGCCGACTGGGCCCGTGGCGTCGATGTCGTCGGCAGTACGCCGGGTGGGGTTGGTGTGGGCGTCGAGGTAGGTCTTGAGGCGTTCGATGGCAGTGGTGGGCAGGGTCCCGGTCATCCGTGAGCTGCCGTCGCCGAGGTCGCGGAACTTCAACGACGCGTTGTCCCGGGCTGCTGCTTCTTCGGCTTCCAGACGCTTCGCCTCTTCGGCTTCGGCGATCTCGGGGGCCACCACGTCGAGGATCCGGCGTCCCAAACGACGCAGGTCGGCGGGAGCGAACTCCTTCGCATAGCCGATCAGCAGGGCCTCGGCCTCCGCATGCAGCTCGGGGCCGAGTCGTTCGGGCAGTGCCTCGAGTGCTGTCGTGATCGCCCGGGCCTGGGCGGTGTTGACCGTCCCGGCCCGCAATGCGCCAGCCAGGTGTGCCCGCTGTGCGAGGGTGTGGGCGAGGTGGAGGTCGGCGCGGGCGGGTGCCGGGTCGAGCCGGGTGGCGTGGGCCAGCCAGGCGGCCGCGTCGCGGGCACCGTGTGCTTCGGCGACATCACCTGCCTCGGCCAGGGTCCGCAACCGCAGCTCCTCGACCTGTGCCGCCAGCCTGGCCGACTCCACCAGCAGCTGCTCCTTCTCTGCGGCCGAGAGGTACAGCGGCTGGAAGTCGCCCACCTGGGCCAACACCGCACGGCACGTCTCCACCGCTGCCAGCAACGGCTGCTGGGCAACTGGTGCGACGGTCATCGTGCTCGCCTTTCCCGAGTGGTCGACGTACGTCGATCTTATCAGATCCATCGAACAGATGTTCGATCCGATGTGCCCCTGTGGACAGCTGTCAGCAAGGGCGCCGAGTCCGCCGATGAGAGCGGCCGTACGGGTTCTTCCCTGGGGCGTGCCGGGGCAGTGTCAGGTCGGTCCGGGGGCGTGGCAGCCCGCGCCGCCCGCTCGATCCGCGCGGCCACAGGCCGCCGGTCGGGCTCAGGTCAGCGGGCCGACGATCCTGATCGCGCCGCCGCGCGGGTCCGTCGTGGCGGTCGCGCCGGCGAGGACGTCGCTCCACGCGTCCCGCGCGGACTGCCCGGTCTCCCGCATCCGGGCCGCGATCAGCCCGGTGACGATCGGTGTCGAGAAGGACGTGCCGCTCCACTGGGCGAGGCCGTCGAACGTACGGACCTCTCCGACGTTCGGCGGCTCGTAGCAGGTGTAGGTGCCCTTCGGGAACGCGTTGACCAGGTCGCGACCGCGGGCGTACACGTCGACCCACCGACCGACGTTGGAGAAGTCGGAGACGCAGGTGTCCGGGTCCACCGACCCCACGGAGACGACCCACGGGAAGGCCGCCGGCCAGAACGGCTTGTCGCTGGCGTCGTTGCCCGCCGCGGCGACGATCAGCACGTCGGCCCGCTCCGTCAGCTTGTTGGACTCGCCGAGCAGCTGGAACCCGAGCGGGGCGAAGTCGCCACGGGTGTGGGTGCCGGCCGAGATGCTGATGACCTGGGGGCGGTCGTCGTCGTCGATCGCCTCCTGGAGCTGCGCGACGATGTCGGACTCGTAGACCGCGCCGCCGTGGACCAGCACCCCCTCCACCTCGACCCGGGTGTCCGGCGCCAGGCAGCTGATGACGCCCGCGACGAAGGTGCCGTGGCCGGCGTACGGGTGGATGGCGTCGGGGTCGACCGCTTCGATGTCGCTCGGGTCGGCCAGCACGTCGCCGGCCTCCAGCCAGGGTGTCGCGGTGCTGCCGACGGCGTCGGTCCACAGGCCGGTGTCGACGACGGCGACCCGGATCCGGTCCCTGTCCGCCAGCTTGCCGGGTGAGGTCTGCGCCGCGGGCCAGGGCTTGGTGTGACGGTGGGGCATCTCGGGTTCGGTGGCGGGGCACATGAAGCCGCGCGGAGTCACGTAGACGACGTGGTCGGGGGCCACGGCACCGCGTTCGACGACCTGGGAGCGCTCCAGCTCGTCGAGCGTCGCGAGGACGTCGTCCTGACGGTCGACGCGGGCCGGGAGGACGGCCAGCAGCAACTCGGGGACCCGGGTCTCCCGGGCATCCAGCCTGCCGGTGAACCGCTTCCGGTTCTCGTCCGTGCCGAAGTAGTCCTCCAGTCGGCTGAGGTCCTGGCGACGCACCAGGGCGTGCCCGGGCCGGTAGAGGTAGTGGACGTCGGCGTCGTCGCTGGTCGGCCGTGATCCCTTCTCCGGCGCGCCCGAGACGCCGGACTCCTTCATCGCGTTCCGGATCACCCGGACCTGGGCGCGCAGCCGCTCGGCCCCGACGTCGCGCGGCGGGCGGGGACGGGTGAGGCGCAGCCTCCGCAGCAGCTCGCGCAGCAGGTGGACCGGGAGGCTGGGTCGGACGGGGTCGCTCATGGCCGCTCCTGGGGCGAGATGACGAACACGCCGTAGGCCCGCCGTCGGCGCTAACGTAGTGCCGCCGCGCGGGTCCCGTAAAGGAGTACAGGCCGCCGATGGAGGAACTGCTCGACCTCGCGCTCGAGGATCCCGACGAAGGTCGTGCCCGGGCAGAGCTGCTGCTGAACGGGCCGGCCGACGCACTCGCGCGTTCCTACGCGCACCAGTGCCTCGGCATCGTGCACCGCGACAGGGGCGACCACGACGCGGCGCTGCGGGAGCTCCGGGCCGCGCTGCGCGCCGCACGGCAGTCGTCCGTGGCCGACCGCGAGCGGGACGTACGCGCCACGCTGGGAGCGACGCTGGTCTTCGCCGGCCGGACCCGGGCCGGCCTCGACGAGCTGGCCCGTGCCGCGGACGGAGCCACCGGCGCCCTGGCGGCGCGCATCGGCATGCGTCGAGCGGGGGTCCTGGTGCTCCTCGGTCGCGATGAGGAGGCGGTGCCCGTCCTCCGGGCCTCGCGGGACGCGCTCGTCGCGACGGGCGACGAGGTGTGGGAGGCCCGCACCAGGATCTGGCTCGGCGACCTGGAGCTGCGGCACGGCCGCCTCGACCTCGCCGAAGCCGAGGCGCGTCGTGCCGAACGACTCCTCGAGAAGGCGGGCGCCCAGCTCGAGCGGGTGACGGCCATCGAGAACCGTGCCGACATCGCGATCGCGCGCGGCGACCTGGCCGGCGGCCTGCGGCTCTACGCCGAAGCGGCGGTTCGCTACCGAGCCCTGGGACAGCCGGTCCGCTACGCCGGCACCGCGATGCATGCCCGCGCCTACCTCTCCGCCGGTCTCGCCCGCGAGGCGGTCGCCCTGCTCGCGCGCTTCCTGGAGCGGGGTGGGATCCCTGCCGTCGACCAGGCGGAGCTCCACCTTCTCCACGCCACAGCCCTATTGGCCATCGGGGAGGAGACCTTCGCACTGGACCAGGCGCGGACGGCGCACGCGATGTTCCGGCGCCAGCACCGCGACTGGCACCGGGCGCGCGCGGAGCTCGTCGAGCGCCGCGCCCGCGATGCCACCCGCGATGCCCCCCGGGCCCGTCCCAGCCGGAGTCGCGCCGCCGCACTGGCCGAGTCCCTCCACGCCGAGCGGGCGCACGAGGCTCCGGTCGCGCTGACGCTCGCCGGACGCCTCGGCCGTGGCGAGGAGCGGATCGAGCTGTGGGAGCGGGCGGCGTCATACCGCGCCCACCCCAACGCCCTGGTCCGGGCCGGTGCCTGGCATGCCCAGGCCCTGGCCCGCGAGGAGGCCGAGAACCACGGGGGCGTTCTGCGCGCAGCAGCCGCCGGCTTGGACGCGATCGACGAGCACCGGCGGTTGATCGGCTCGTCCGAGCTGCGGGCGCTGGCGACCACGCACGGTCGGGAGCTGGCGGCGATCGCTCTGCGGCACGCGGCGAGCGACGCGCGCAGCCTGCTGCGCTGGAGCGAGCGCACGCGGGCGACGGCGCTGGCGCAGCCCCCGGCGACCTCGGACGCCGCGACCATCCCGGCAGCGCTGGCCGCGCTGCGCGACAACGGACGGCGACTGGCCGAGGCGCGGCAGGAGGGGGCGGCCACCGAGGACCTCGAGCGGGAGCGACGTCGGCTGGAGCGGGCGGTGCGGGCCGAGAGCCACACGCTGTCGGCGACGACCACGGCGCAGCAGCGACCGGCCGGGGTCGCGGAGATCGTCGCCGCGACCGGCGACACCTGCTTGGTCGAGCTGGTCGACGTCGACGGAGTACTGCACGTCGTGGTCGCCCACGCCGGCACGGTACGCCGCCGGGTGGCCGGCAGCACCGAGGAGGTCGCCGCCCTGCTCGGCCCGGCGGCGATGCTGCTGCGCCGCGCGGCCCGCGGCCGGCCGGCCGACACGGCCGGGCTGGGGAGGGCCCTCCAGGAGGCGGTGCTGGGCGACGCGGTCCGGCTGCTGCCGGATGCTCCGGTGGTCCTCGCCCCGACGGCGCGCCTGCACGGCCTGGCCTGGTCGCTGCTGCCCGCCCTGCACGACCGGCCGTTCGCCGTGGTCCCGTCGGCGGGACAGTGGCTGCGCGCCCGCGCCACGGCAGCGCCCGATCCGGCGAGCACCGTCCTCGTCGCCGGACCGGCGCTCGCGAGCGGTGGCGCGGAGGTCCCCGTCCTCGCCCGCCGTCATCCCGACGCGGTGCTCCTCGACGGGTCGCGCGCCACCCTCGACGCGGTCCTCGCCCACCTCGACGGCGCCGGACTGGTCCACCTGGCCGCGCACGGCCGGTTCCGGGCCGACAGCCCGCTGTTCTCGGCGCTCGACCTCGCCGACGGGCCGCTGACGGTGCACGACCTGGAGCGGGTCCGGCGGGCGCCGTACCGGGTGGTGCTGTCAGCCTGCGAGTCCGGCGTCCTCGCGCCGGTCGGTGCCGAGGAGCTGCTCGGGCTGGCGGCGGCGCTGTTCTCACTCGGGTCCGCGGGCCTGGTCTGCAGCGTCGGCGAGGTCAACGACGCCGCGACCGCGGCGCTGATGGTCGATCTGCACGCCGCGCTCGCCGTCGGCAGCGACCCGGCCGCGGCCCTGCTCGACGTCCGTCTCCGGGCAGCCGACGACGCCGTGGCCGCCGGTACGGCGGCGGCGTTCCTCGCCCTGGGGGTGTGATCCGGGGGTCCGGCACACGGAAGGTGCGGTGCTCGCCGGCCCTGCCGGTCGTCGGTGAGCTGATCACCGGACTGCTCCGAGCCGGCTCCGATCCTGGTCTGAGACTGCCTCTGTCCGGACCTCGGCGCCCGCATAGGCTTCGGTCATGCCTGAACAGCCCAGCACCACCCTCACCGCCCGGGAAGCCATCACGGCCGTCCAGGGGCACGAGGCCTGGGCGATCATCCGGCGCTCCACCCGTGCGGGCGACCGCGACACCGTCGGCGTGCTCGGCGGCACGCGCAGCGTCGTCGAGTCGATCATGGACATCCCTCTCGAGACGGGGGTGCCCGAGCCCGGGCACATCTGCGACCGACTCGTCGCCGTACCCTTCCGCCAGGTGCGTGAGCGGGGCTTCGAGGCCCACGACGACGGCACGCCGCTGGTCGTGGTCGACGTGCGGACCGAGCACGAGTTCTCCGTCGCCGACGTGGTGGACGCGATCGACCCGGTGCCGGTCGAGTTCACCGACCGCGGCGGCTTCGAGACCGATGACGACGAGTACGCCAAGATCGTCGCCGCGATCATCGACGGCGAGATCGGTCAGGGCGAGGGGGCCAACCTGGTCGTCGGCCGCAACTACCGGGCGGTCGTCGCCGACTTCGACGCGAGCGTCGCGCTGACCGTCTTCCGCCGCCTGCTCGAGCGCGAGCGCGGTGCGTACTGGACCTTCGTCTTCTTCACCGGCGACCGCTTCCTCATCGGCGCCTCGCCCGAGCGGCACGTGTCCGTGCACGGCGGCGACGTCCGGATGAACCCGATCTCCGGCACGTTCCACCTGCGACCGCCGGCGGGCGAGACGCGCAGCACCGAGGCGCGCCTCCGCGAGTTCCTCGAGGACGAGAAGGAGATCTACGAGCTCTTCATGGTCGTCGACGAGGAGCTCAAGATGATGTGCGACATCTGCACGGAGGGCGGCCAGGTGCTCGGGCCGTTCCTCAAGCCGATGACCCACCTCATCCACACCGAGTACCTCCTCGCCGGCCGCACCTCGCGCGACGTCCGCGAGGTCCTGCGCGACACCATGTACGCCGCCACGGTCACCGGTTCGCCCGTCGAGAACGCGTGCCGCCTGATCCGGCAGTACGAGCCCGAGGGCCGCGGCTACTACGCCTCCGCGCTCGCGCTCTTCGGCCGCGACGAGGCCGGTGAGCCGGTGCTCGACAGCCCGATCGTGCTGCGGACGGCGGACGTCTCGGCGTCCGGCGAGCTGAAGGTGACCGCGGGAGCCACCCTGGTGCGCGACTCGGTGCCGGCGTACGAGGTCGCGGAGACCCATGCCAAGGCCGGCGGCATCCTCTCCGCCTTCGGGCTCGTGCCCCCCGCCCCGGTCCCCACCACGGACATCGCCACCCTCGTCGCCGACGAGGAGGTGCTGATCGCGCTCAACTCCCGCAACAACCGGCTCTCCGGCTTCTGGCTCGCCGACCAGGCCGGCACGCCCACCGACCCGCGTCTTGCCGGCAGGTCCGCGGTCATCCTCGACGGCGAGGACGACTTCGTGAACATGCTGCGCCACATGCTCGCCCGGATGGGCATGAGCTCGTCCGTCGTACGCCACGAGGAGTACGCCGACGGCGTACTCGACGGGTACGACCTGGTCATCGTCGGCCCCGGCCCCGGTGACCCGCGCGACGACACCGACCCGAAGATGGCCCAGCTCCGCGCCGCCGTCGCCTGGCTGCTCGCCCACGAGAAGCCGTTCCTCGCGGTGTGCCTGGGCCACCAGGCGCTGTGCCACCAGCTCGGCATCCCGCTCGCCTACAAGGACATCGTCTTCCAGGGCACCCAGGCCACCGTGCTGCTCGACGGGAGTCCGCAGCGGGTCGGCTTCTACAACACCTTCGTGGGCCGGGTCTCCGGCGACGCGGTGCTGCCGGAGGGCGTCCGGGTGGACGCCGACCCGGCGACCGGTGACGTCGACGCGCTGGCCGGGCCGCACTACCGGGGCGTCCAGTTCCATGCCGAGTCGATCCTCACCGAGCGGGGCTTCGACATCGTGCACGACCTGGTCGCCGGCGTCCTGCTCTGACGATCGCTCCGGACGCTGTCCACAGGCCGCGGACCGGCGGTGGCGCCGAGGCCGGGACGGCGTCAGGCTGGTGGCATGGCGACCCGGACCCTCCAGGAGCCGGGCACGCGGTATGATGCCGGTATGACCACCAAGATCGCCGTCAGTCTGCCCGACGACCTGGTCGAGCAGGCACGTGCGGCGGTCACCGAGGGGCGGGCGGCCTCCGTGTCGGCCTACGTCGCCGAGGCGCTCCGGGAGAAGGGCGAGCGGGAGCCGCTCGGAGACTTCTTCGAGGAGTTCGACAAGGAGTTCGGGGCGCCGACGGCCGAGGAGAGGGCGCGGGTCGACGACATCCTGCGGAGGCTCGGATGGAAGACGGACTGACGTTGGACGCCGGCGCGTTGATCGCGGTGGAGCGAGGCGACCGGGTGGTCGCCGAGACGATCCGCCAGGCTCTGCTGGCCGATCGGCCGGTCCACGTGGTTCCCGGCGCGCTCGCTCAGGCGTGGCGCGATGGACGTCGGCAGGTCCGGCTGGCTCGGTTGCTGAAGGAGGAGGGCGTTGTCGTGGTCGGTTTCGCCGAGTCGACCGCCAGGCTGGTGGGGGAGCTCGCGGGCATCACGGGTCATCCCGACGTCACGGACGTCCACGTCGCCCTGCACGCGCGCCAGCACCGTCATGCCGTGGTCACGTCCGACCCCGACGACATCCGTGCGGTGGACCCGTCCCTGCCCGTCATCGAGGTCTGAGTGTCCTTCGAGCTGACGGCGGCCGTTCCGGGCGACTACCTCGGCGCGGATGAGGTGGTGCAGTCGACGGCGCCGGAGGTGATGGCGCTGGCGGACCGGCTGGGCGCAGGCCGTGGGGACGCACGGGTGTTCGCCCGTGCGGCCTTCGCCTGGGTGCGCGACGAGATCGCCCACGCCGGCGACGCGGGGGACCCGCGGTTCGCGGTGAGCGCGACCGAGGTGCTGGCCGACGGCGTCGGCTGGTGCTACGCCAAGGCCCATCTGCTGGCGGCGGTGCTGCGGGCGGGCGGAGTACCGACCGGGCTCTGCTACCAGCGGCTGGCCGACGACGCGACGCCCGGCGGGTACGTCGTGCACGGGCTGGTCGCCGTCCACCTCGACGACCGCTGGCACCGGCAGGACCCGCGTGGCAACAAGCCGGGCGTGGCGGCGGAGTTCTCGCTCGGCGAGGAGCGGCTGGCCTGGCCGGTCGATCCGGCCGCCGGCGAGGTGGACCTCCCGGAGGTGCGCGTGGCCCCCGCGCCCGGGGTCGTCGCGGCGTTGCGCCGCGGCGAGCTGGCGACCGAGCTGTGAGCGGTTCTCCACAGGTCCGCGTCCCGCGGTGGCATCTGTCGGCGCCGACGGGCACGATCGACCCATCGCTCCGCTTCACCGGAAGGTCCGGTGGAGAGGAAGGGCGCGATGGTTCTCGTCGTGTCAACCCTGCTGGCACTGCCCGGAGCGGTGTGGGCGATCATCCAGGTGATCGACCGCTTCCCTCGGTTGCCGTAGGCAGGGGCGGGACGGCTCAGCGTCCACCTGTGCCGTCCCGCTTCCTTCCTTCGACCATACGCCGCGAGGAGACGTGATGCCCAGGACGGAGTGGCCGTGACCCCCGACGTGGTCGTCGTCGACCACCACGACTCCTACACCTGGAACCTGGTCCACCTCGTGGCCGGCGTCACCGGCGTGCTGCCGACCGTGGTCCAGCACGACGAGGTGACGGCCGAGGAGGTGCTGGCGCACGCGTACGTCGTGCTCTCGCCCGGGCCGGGGCATCCCGCGGAGGAGCGCGACTTCGCCGTCGGCCGCGCGGTGCTGCGGGCCGAGGCCCGCCCGGTCCTCGGCGTCTGTCTCGGCATGCAGGGCATCGTGACGTCGTACGGCGGACGGGTCGAGCGGGTCGCGCCCGGGCACGGGATCCTCGCGGAGGTCGCGCACGACGGGACCGGGCTGTTCGCCGGCGTACCTACGCCGTTCGACGCGGTCCGCTACCACTCACTGGCGGCCGTCGAGCTGCCCGACGAGCTGCGCGCGACGGCGGTCGACGCGCGGAGCGGGTTGACCATGGCGGTGGAACACGTGACGCTGCCGGTCATGGGCGTGCAGTTCCATCCCGAGTCGGTGCTCACCGACCACGGTGCCCGGCTCGTCGCGAACTTCCTCGACGCCGGTCGCGGCTGATGGAGACCCCATGGTGACGCAGGGCGACCCCGCGGAGGCGTTCGCGCGGATCCAGGCCCGCCACGCGCGGTGCGTGTGGCTCGACGGGGGCGGCGCCCGCGACTGGTCCCGGCGCCGCTCGATCCTCGGCTGGCTCGACGACGACGACGTCTCGATCTCCTACGACGCGGGCCGGCGCGAGGTGACCCGGCACGCCGGTGGCCGGGCCGTCGTCGTCGGCGACGACCCCTTCGCCGTCCTCGAGGCGGAGCTGGCGGCGGGGCGGCCCAGCGACCAGTGGTTCGGCTACTTCGGGTACGCCGCCCGTGCCGACCTGCCCGCCGCGCCCGACCCGGACCTCCCCGACGCGGTCTGGCTGCGACCCTCGCACCTGCGTGAGTACGAGCACCCCGTCACCGCGCCCGCGACCAGCCTGGGGGTGACCGTCGGCCTGCCGGCGCCCGTGCCCGCGTCGTACGCCGCCGCCTTCGCCACCGTCCAGGAGCACCTGCAGGCGGGCAACTCCTACGAGGTCAACCTGACCCACCGGCTCCGCGCGTCGAGTCCGCTCACCCCCGCTGCGGCGTACCTCCGGCTCCGCGCGCTCAACCCCGCGCCGTACGCCGGGTTCCTCCAGCACGACGTGGCGGAGTCTCGAGCCTGGCTGCTGAGCTCCTCACCCGAGCGGTATGCCCTGGTGACCGCGGACCGCACACTCGAGACCAAGCCGATCAAGGGCACCACCCCGCGCGGAGGCACCCCGCCCGAGGACGCCGAGGCGCGGGACCGGCTGGCGAGCGACCCGAAGTACCGCTCCGAGAACCTGATGATCGTCGACCTGCTCCGCAACGACCTCGCCACCGTCTGCGAGGTCGGCAGCGTGGAGGTGCCGGCGCTGATGGAGGTCGAGTCGTACGCGTCCGTGCACCAGCTGGTCTCGACGGTCCGCGGCCGGCTCCGCGGCGACGTCACGACGGTCGGCGCGCTCCGAGCCCTGTTCCCCGCGGGCTCGATGACCGGAGCGCCCAAGCTGCGCACGATGGAGATCATCGACGAGGTCGAGGCGACCCCGCGCGGGGCCTACGCCGGCGCGTTCGGCTGGGTGGCGGGCGACGGCCGGGCCGACCTCGGCGTGATCATCCGCACGCTGCTGACGGCCGGCGGCTGCGACGAGTACGTGCTCGGGACCGGCGGCGGCATCACCGTCGCGAGCGACGTCGCCGAGGAGTGGGCCGAGACGGAGTGGAAGGCGGCCCGGCTGCTGCAGGCGGTCAACCCCTGACCGGTCCGCAACGTGGCCGGCACGCCCGACCCGCCCGGGCTCAGTCCGGCTCGGTGCCCGCGCCCGTCTCCGCCGCGCGCCCGGACAACAGGCTGAGCGTGGCCGTGACGCCGCGCACGACCCGCTTCTCGTCGTACGGCGCGGGATCGACGACATCGACCTGCTGGATCAGGTCGCCGTTCTGCACGAAGCCGGTGACGTAGAGCTGCTCCTCGGCGGCGTTGACCACGACCCGGGCGTCGTCGGCCCGTTCGACGGAGGGCGTGCGGACGTCGGCGTCGGCCTGCTGGCCCATCGTCTTCCAGGCCTCCTCGAGGGTGCCGGGGAAGAGCACGTAGTTGGAGGTCACGACGGCGTCGCCGCTGCCCTCCGCCGGGGTGAACCGGCACTCCGGCTTCGTGGGGGTGCCCGCGTGCTCGGTGGTCTCGATGCCGAACTCCGCCTGGACGAACGCCGCGTCGAGCACGTCGCACGGGTTCCACAGCGCGGGCGGCTCGCTGGGCAGGTCGGGCTTCGCGCCCACCTCCTCGCCGCCACAGGCGGCGAGGACGAGGGGCAGGGCGAGGGCGGTCGCGGCGAGGGCGGTACGACGGCGACGGATGTCAGGCATAGGGGTTCTTCTCCCGTCCGGGCAGCCGGAGGACGAGGCGGGCGCCACCGCTGGCGTTGGCGGTGGCCTGGACCGAGCCGGAGTGTCGTTGGGCGACCTGGCGCACGATCGCCAGGCCGAGGCCCGAGCCGGGCATCGTACGGGCGTCGGGCGAGCGCCAGAACCGGTCGAAGATCTGGGCCCGGTCGGACTCCGCGATCCCGGGTCCCTGGTCGTCGACGGTCAGCACCCCGTCGCTGAGTCGGACGGTCACCTGGCCTCCTTCGGGGCTCCACTTGGCGGCGTTGTCGAGCAGGTTCGTCACCGCGCGCTCCAGCTCGGCGTCCTCGCCGATCACCCACCACGGCCGGGTGAACACCTCGAACTCGAGACCGGGGGCGCGGCGGCGTACCCGCTGCACGGCGTGGTCGACGACGTCGGCGAGGTCGACCGGCTCCACCTGCACGGGGATCGGCTCGTCGCGGGCCAGCTCGGTGAGGTCGCCGATGAGGGTGGTGAGCTCCTCGATCTGGGCACGGACGTCGTCGAGCAGCTCGTCGCGGGCGTCGGGGGGCAGGCCGCCGAAGCCGTCGGGGCTGCGGGCGGTCATGGTGAGCAGGTCGATGTTGGTGCGCAGCGCGGTCAGCGGCGTGCGCAGCTCGTGGCTCGCGTCGGCGACCAGCTGCCGCTGCCGGACCCGGCTCGCGTCCAGCGCCACGAGCAGGTGGTTGAACGCCGTCGCCAGCCGCGCCATCTCGTCGTCGCCCTCGACCGGCAGCGGCGTGAAGTCCTCGGTGCGCGCGATCTCCTCGACCGAGCCGCTCAGCCGGCGCACCGGTCGCAGGCCGTTGCTCGCGACAGCCCACCCGGCCAGGGCGGCGACGATGACGCCGAAGACGCCGAAGGCCACGGTGACCCAGCCGAGGCGGCGCAGCGTGCGGTCCTGGTCCTCCAGCGGCTGGGCGATGACCAGTGCGACCCCGCTCTGCTGGGTCGGTACGGCGACCACCCGGTAGCGCTCGCCCGCCAGCACGATCGTGCGCAGGCTGCGGTCCTGCTTGCCCTGCGCGACGTCGAGCTCGGGCCGGCCCAGCTCGAGGGTGGGGCCACGGTCGAGGATCCGCAGCGTGCCGTTGTTGAAGTCGAGGATCGCGATCCGTACGTCGCCCGCGCCCAGCGCCCACGACGGGATGCCCTGTGAGCCCGCCTGCAGCAGGCTGTCGGAGTCGGCCGCCCTCTCGGCGCGGTCGACGAGCGCGTTGTCGAGGGTGTCCTGCATCTGGACACGGGCCGTGATGTAGGCGCCGACCGCGACCAGGGCCACGGACATGCCGACCGCGATCGTGGTCAGCCAGATCACCCGGCTGGCCAACGAGCGGCGGTAGTGCCAGCGCCCGTCGGGACCCTGCCCGACCCCGAGACCCTGGCCGACTCCCAGGCCCCAGGGAACGGTCACCCTCGCGTCCAGGACACTAGGACTCCGTGGCGCGCAGGACGTACCCGATGCCGCGGACGGTGTGGATCAGCCGTGGTTCGCCCTCGGCCTCGGTCTTGCGACGCAGGTAGCCGACGTACACCTCGAGCGAGTTGGCGGTCGTGGGGAAGTCGTAGCCCCAGACCTCCTCCAGGATGAAGCTGCGATCGAGGACCCGGCGCGGCCGGCGCAGGAACATCTCCAGCAGGGTGAACTCGGTGCGGGTCAGCTCGATCGGCCGGCTGCCGCGGCGCACCTCACGGGTCGTGACGTTCATGGTGAGGTCGGCGAACGAGAGGACCTCCTCCTCGGCGCCCTCCTCGATCGGCGCCACCCGGCGCAGCAGCGCCCGCAGCCGCGCGAGCAGCTCCTCCAGCGCGAACGGCTTCGTCAGGTAGTCGTCCGCGCCGGCGTCCAGCCCCTCGACCCGGTCGCCGACGGCGTCGCGCGCGGTCAGCACCAGGATCGGTACGTCGTTGCCGGCCGCCCGCAGCGCGCGGGTCGCCTCCAGCCCGTCGAGCTTGGGCATCATCACGTCCATCACGACGACATCGGGAGCGACCGCGCCGATGCCGGCGAGCGCCTCCGCGCCGTCGCCGGCCAGGTGGACGTCGTACCCGTTGAAGGCGAGGGAGCGCCGCAGCGACTCCCGCACGGCGCGGTCGTCGTCGACGACGAGGATGCGGTGCGGAGTGGTGGCGCGGGCAGACACGCCCCCATCATGGCCGATCGGCCTGAGCGATGGCTGAGAGGCGGTCGAGGGCCGGCAGGACGTGCTCGGCCAGCAGCGGGGCGAGGTCGGCGGGCAGTGGTCGGGTGCCCGCCGGCAGCCAGCGCAGCTCGGCGATCTCGGCGGAGCGGACGACGGCCACCTGCGCCGGATGCTCGAAGACCGTCGCCGCGACCTCGAACCCGGCCTCGTTGGCCGCGGCGGCGCGGAAGGTGCCGAGGAGTCGCAGGTCGGCCGGGTCGAGCGCGGCGCCCAGCTCCTCGTGGCACTCGCGCACGCCGGTCTGCAGCGGCGTCTCGCCCGGCTCCGGCTTCCCGCCGGGGAGCATGAACCGGTCGGTGCCGCGCTTGCGGACCGTCAGCACCGCGCCCGTCCCGTCGCGGATGACGACGGCGCTGACGGTGATGAGCTGGGTGTCGAGCTGGGTGTCGAGTTGGGTGTCGAGTTGGGTGTCGAGTTGGGGATCCGGCACGGGCGTCAGGCTACGGGGCCGCTACAGGTGGCGCTGCGCGCCCCGGGCCGCGCGGGGTGCCGTGCTCACGACCAGAAGCCCGCGTTGGCGCCGGCCGGGTCGACCCACAGGTCGTAGTCGGCGAAGGAGTCGTCGACGAAGGTGATCCGGGTGCGCACCCGGTCCCGGGACTCCTTGCCGACCCGGGCGATGCTCGCGATCCGGTCGCGGCCGACGGTGAACGCGATCTCCGGCTCCTCGGCGAAGGTGGCGAACCCGAAGTCGAGCAGCACGTAGCGGCGGTCCGTCAGCAGGTGGTACGGGTTCATCTTGTTGATCGGGATCCGGCGGGCGTCGCTGCCCTGCTCGCCCCCGGTGTGGAGCTTGCGGTCGCGGGCGTTCATCGCCTTGCGGGTGAGGGTCGACAGCTTGAGGTCACCGGTCAGGGCGACGTCCGAGACGACCGTGCCGTCGACGATGCCGCTGTTGTCGGAGCCGTCGCCGGCGCAGTGCGCGCCCACGGTCCAGGCGACCATCGTCTCGCCTTCTGCCAGGACGGCCGTGATCAGCGCCTGCATGTCCGGCCCGCCGGCGAGCCGCTTCTGGATGAGCTTCTTGAACATCGAGGTCACTCCGCCGGGGGCTCGTCGGCCAGCTCGAGCGGGATCGTGAGTCGGGTGGGCAGCAACGTGGTCTCCTCAGGGGTGGGGGCGCGCCGGTGGACGCCGGAGACCCATTCCACGAAGGGCCGGGACGGGGGACCAGGAATCCGGACGAATCCGGCCGGTTCATGCCGCCGCGGGTGCCTATGCTGACCGACGTGGCGTCTCCCCCTGCCCCGCCCGTCGACGCCGACGGACTCGACGGGGTCACCGCGCGGCTGGTCGAGCTGCGGGAGTGGGCGGGCCAGCCGTCGTACCGGACGTTGGTGGTGCGGGTCCGCGAGCTCCGGGCCGATCGGGGCGTGCCGGCGTCCGAGGCGAGCCCGGGACGGGTGACGATCTACGACTGCTTCCGCCCGGACGGCTCCG
This sequence comes from Nocardioides carbamazepini, assembly GCF_024614185.1. Taxonomy (GTDB): domain Bacteria; phylum Actinomycetota; class Actinomycetes; order Propionibacteriales; family Nocardioidaceae; genus Nocardioides; species Nocardioides carbamazepini. The sequence continues at coordinate 573,014 of NZ_JAHTLF010000018.1, read as the reverse complement.
TCTCGACGTCGAGCTCGTGGCGGACCTGGTGACGGTGCTCGGCGGCACCGACGTGCCGGCCTGGCGCGCCGCGACCGCGGCCGCACGCAGCGGCCGGTGGGTGGCGAGTGTCCGCACGGAGCTGCCCGGGCCGGAGCCGGTCCCCGGGCGGGAGGACGACCTCGCGGCGTTGGTCCACGCCCGGGGCGTGACCGCGGTCAACGGGATGGCGGGAATCGGCAAGACCGCGCTCGCCACCGCCGTCGCCCATGCGTTGCTCGCCGAGCAGGCGTGGGACGACGTGGTGTTCGTCGACCTCGGCGGGCGCACGGCACGGCTCCGCGACGCCGACCCCGGGCAGGCGCTGGCCGACCTCGTCCGTGCCGTCGCCGGTCCCGGCCAGCGCCCCGGGGCGGATGAGGCGTCGCTCCGGGCGCGCTGGCAGGAGCTTCTCGCCACCCGCCGGATGCTCGTCGTCCTCGACAATGCGGCGGACGCCGCGCAGGCCCGGCCGCTGGTCCCGGCCGGCCCGGGCCCGGTATCCAGCCGGGTGCTGGTGACGAGCCGTCGTCCACTCGACCTGCCGGCGGCTGACCAGCTGACCCTCGCGCCGCTGGACGACGACGTGGCGGCGACGCTGCTGGCCGAGCGGATCCCGGACGCTCCTCCCGGGACCGTGCGGCGCATCGTGGGTTGGGCCGGCGGACTCCCGCTGGCGCTGCAGATCGCCCGGGCCGCCGTACGCCGTGACGCGGACTGGCCGCTGGACGATGTCGTGCACAAGCTCACCCGGGCCGGCGGCCACCGGGACGTCGACGCCGCGCTCGCGCTGTCCTACGACGCATTGGAGCCGGCCGACCAGGACGCCTTCCGGCTGCTGGCACTACACCCCGGCGCTGTGCTGCGACCGGTGAGTGTCGCCGCGCTGTGGGACCGTACGCCGTCCGAGGCGAGTGCCGTCCTCGACCGGCTGGCTCGTGAGCAGCTCGTCATCGGCGACGACGAGAAGCGCGTGCACGACCTGGTCCGCGCGTTCGCCGCCGGCCTGCTGGCCGAGCGGACTCCGCGGTCCGCACAGGACGCCGGGCTCGCCCGTCTGGTCGATCGGGCTCGTGCCCAGCTCGGCGACGCGGGTCCTGTCGACGAGGTGGAGGTCGCCGAGATGATCGCGCTGGCGCTGTCGGGGGCCGGACCTGCCGGCGCCGGCTTCGCGGTCGAGGTCGGCTGGCTCCTGGAGGCACGAGGCCGGTACGACGACGCCGAGAGCCTGTTGTCGGGGGCGGCTAACCACCCCGACCTGGCGGTGCGGCGGCGGGCGCGCCAGGGGCTGGCGCGCCTGGCCGAGCACGCCGGTCGCTTCCGCGACCAGCTCTACTGGCTCGACGAGGCGCTGCGGGACGATCCGGCTGCCGAGGACGTCCTGCTGGCGGGCAATGCGGCGTACCGGCAGGGCGAGCTCGACCTGGCCGCCGAGCGGTACGCCGCCGCTCGCGACCTCGCGTCCGAGCGTGGGGAGAGCCGGGTGCTCGGCCGCGCGCTGTCGAACCTCGGGAACCTCGCACGCTTCCGTCGCGACTTCGCCGCGGCGCACTCCTACTTCGACGACGCCGAGCGCGTGCTGCGCGAGGCCGGCGAGGAGGCCACGCTGCTCATGGCGCTCGGGAACCGGGCGGTCGCGTGGAAGGACCAGGAGCTGCCGGAGCGGGCGGTGGCCCCGTTGGACGAGGCGATCGCGATCGCCGAGCGGCACGGGCTGCAGGCCGAGCGGGCGCACCTGGGCATCACGCGCGCCTCCGTTGCGCGCCAGCAGGGCGACCTCGGCCGCGCCCGGGCGGAGCTGCACGTCTCGCTCGACCGGGCCCGGCAGCTGGACGCGGCGATCGTCGCGACCGAGGCGCTGCTGGCGCTGGGCGACGTCGAGCGCGAGGCGGGCCGACCGGACCTCGCCGTCGAGCACTTCGCGGAGGTCCGCGAGACGGCCGTCGACGCGGGCCTGACGATCCTGATCATGGAGGCGCTGGAGCGGCTCGGTGCGATCGCCGCCGAGCGGGGCGAGGCGACGGCGGACGCGTTGCTCGACGAGGTCGCCGAGCTGGCCCGGCGCGGTGGTGACACGGCGCGGCTTGAGCGGCTTGAGCGGATCGAACGGATCGAGCGGCTCGAGCCTCAGAGGTAGCGCTGCGCGACCCGGGCCGCGCGGGCGCCGTACTGGCCCCCGAAGAGGCAGGCGTGGACCAGCAGCGGGAACAGCTGGTGGTAGCCCAGCCGCTCCTCCCAGCCGTCGGCCAGCGGCGTCGCCTCGTGGTAGGCAGCCATCACGTGCGGCAGCTGGGGGAGCCCGAACAGCGCCAGCATCGCCAGGTCCACCTCGCGGTGCCCGCCGTACGCCGCGGGGTCGATGACGACCACGCGGTCGCCGGCGGCCCACAGCACGTTGCCGTTCCACAGGTCGCCGTGCAGGCGGGCCGGCGGCTCGACGGGGACGATCGACGGGCCGCGCGCGGCGGCGGTCTCGATCGTCGCGGCGTCCTCGGCGCTGACGATGTCCTTGTCGCGCAGCACCTTGAGGTACGGCGCGATCCGGCGCTCGGCGTGGAACTCCGCCCAGCTCGGCAGCGGCCGGTTGGGCAGCGGAAGCCGACCGATGTACCCATCCACACGGGGGGCTCCGCCCCCCGCGGACCCCCCGCTCTTCTTTCTTTCCACACGGGGGGCTCCGCCCCCCGCGGACCCCCCGGGCCCGTCGACCTCCAGCCCGAAGCAGGGCGCGCCGTACGCATGCGTGGCGGCCAGCGCACGGCCGAAGGTCGCAGCGGCCTCGGCGTTGGGCCGGGCGGTCTCGACCCAGTCGAGGATGAGGCAGTCGGTGTCGACGGCGAGCACCTCGGCGGCGGCCACGCCGCCACCGGGCGTCGCCTCGGCCAGCCAGCGCAGGCCGGCGGCCTCACGCGCGAAGAACTGTGGCGGCGCGGGGCTCAGCGTCTTCAGGAACGCCGTGCGTCCGCTGGAGAGACGCAGCTTGACCGCGGTCGCGATGTCGCCGCCCGCCACCGGTGCCGTGGCGACCACGGCGGAGCCGAGCAGCTGCTCGGCTCGCCCTGCGACGACCGGCTGCCGCGCCATCGGCGTCCTCCTCGTGCCCTGCGCTGCGACTCAGGCCTGGCCCTTGAGGGCGCGCGGGATCTCGCGCCCCTGCCCGATGGCGCGTTCGGGTGCCTTGACCTTCTTGAAGCTGCGGATCGCGAGGAACACCAGCAGCGCGGCCAGCAGGACGTAGAAGCCGAAGACGATCAGGAACGCCCAGTGCAGGTCGAGGCCCGATCCGTTCCAGTGGATGAGGTAGGCGATCGCCACCGACAGCATGATGACGGCCAGCACCAGGAGGAACAGGGCGGCCGCGATCAGGCCGGCCCCGACGCCACCCGCGGTGACGCTGACCTTCAGCTCGGACTTGGCGAGCTGGATCTCCTTGCGCATGATCGTGGAGAAGTCGGTCTGGGCGTCCTTGATGAGACGCCCGATGGTCGGCTCTTCCCCAGTGAGGGTCCGCGGTTCGGTGGCCATGCGACCGACCTTACCGACATCGATAAGATCGGTGCAGGTGAGCCGGGAAGTCTGGTCGGCATGTGAACTCGCCGCGCCCGCCTGACGTCAGGAGCCCGCCCCATGTCCGACCCCGCCCGCACCCCGGACGACCTGTGGCGCCGCGGCCCTGTGTGGACCGCGAGCGAGCGCCCGCTGGCGCGCTACGTCGCCCGCCCGCTGCGCGAGTTCCTCCACGTCGAGGCGGCGGGATCGGCGCTGCTGCTCGCGGCCACCGTCATCGCGCTGCTCTGGGTGAATCTCCCGTTCGACGGCTGGGCGTCGGCGTACGACCACTTCTGGCACACGCCCATCGCCCTCGAGGTGGGGGACTGGCGGATCGAGGAGTCGCTCCAGCACTGGGTCAACGACGGGCTGATGACCGTCTTCTTCTTCGTGGTCGGCCTCGAGATCAAGTACGAGCTGGTCCACGGCGACCTCCGCGACCCGCGCACCGCGGCGCTGCCGATCGTCGCCGCCGTCGGCGGCATGGTCGTGCCGGCGCTGGTCTATGTCGCGATCGTCGGTGGCGGTGAGGGCTCGGGCGGCTGGGGGATCCCGATGGCGACCGACATCGCCTTCGCCGTCGGCGTGCTCGGCCTGCTCGGCTCGCGGATCCCGTCCGCCGCGCGGCTGTTCCTGCTGACGCTCGCGATCGTCGACGACATCGGCGCGATCCTGGTGATCGCGGTGTTCTACACCGCCGACCTGTCCTTCGGCTGGCTCGCCCTCGCCCTCGGCCTGCTGGTGCTGATGGCCGCGCTCCGCGCCGCGCGGGTGTGGGCGATTCCGGTGTACGCCGTCCTCGGCGTGACGGTGTGGTTCGCGCTGCTCCAGTCCGGGGTGCACGCCACGCTCGCCGGCGTCGCGATCGGCCTGCTCACCCCGGCGGTCGCCCTGCTGCGTCCCGAGGCTGCGACCGACTACGCCGTCGAGGGCCTGCGCGACAACGAGCTGGACGCCGAGGAGCTGCACCGGCTGCGCTTCCTCATCGGTGAGTCGGTCCCCGTCGTCGAACGACTGCAGTCGAAGCTGCACCCGCTGTCGTCGTACGTCGTGCTGCCGGTGTTCGCCCTCGCCAACGCCGGCGTCGCCCTGGGCGACGGCGTCCTCGGCGAGGCGCTGCGCTCGCCCGTCGCGCTCGGCATCGCCGCCGGTCTGGTCCTCGGCAAGCCGCTCGGCATCACGCTCGCCTGCTTCGTCGCGATCCGGCTCGGCGTCGGCCGGATGCCGGAGGGCACGTCCTGGCCGCAGATCGTCGGTGTCGGTGCGGTCGCCGGCATCGGCTTCACCGTCTCGCTGTTCATCGCCGGCCTGTCCTTCCCGGGCTCCGACCTGCTCACCGCCGAGGCGAAGGTCGGCATCCTGGTCGCGTCGGTGGTCGCGGCCGCGGTCGGCGTACTGCTTCTGCTGTTGTCGGGACGCGACCGCGCGCGCGGTGACAGCATCTGACCCGTGGAAGGTCGTGCTCTGGATCGCGTCGCCCGGCAGGGGTGGGCGTGGATGCTGCCGGGGTTCGGCCTGGGATTCGGCGTCGCCGGCCAGGAGTTCCTCGACGCCGACCGGGTCCCGTTCGCCGTCGCCGGGCTGGTGCTGGGCGCGGCCTGGCAGGTGCTCTATCGCCGTGACCTGGTGGACCGGCTGATCGTGCCGACCGTCGCGTTGTGCGTCGGCGTCGGGCTCACGCTCGTCTCCGGCCAGGAGTTCGTCTTTGACGACGAGACCGGCTCGGCCGAGAGCGTGCTGCTCTACGTGGGCGGTGTTCTCGCGGGACTCGTCCTCGGCGAGCAGCTCCTGCGGTGGCAGGACCGTCGGGCGGAGGAGCTCAGGCTTCGGGCAGCACCTGGACCGAGCCCAGGATCCGCGCCACGGTGACCCGGATCGCCACCCGCTCGGGGTTCGGGGTCGGCGGGCGGTAGCGGGCGGCGTACAGCTCACAGGCGCGGGTCACGGACTCCTCGTCCTCCCGCACCTCACCGGTCCCGACCAGTGACGCCCAGCGGCCGCGGTCGACCTGGGTGATCGTGAGGCGCGGGTCGCGGCCGAGGTTGCGCACCTTCTGCGAGCCGCGCCGGGTGATGATCCAGGCGCACTGCCGGTCGAGGTCGAGGGTCGCGCCGACGGGGACGGCATGGGGGGCGCCGTGCCGGTCGAGCGTGCTCAGCGTGCAGAGGTGGTACTCCGTCCAGAACGCGATGAGCTCGGCGGGCAGGGCGGTCCAGGCGACGGGTTCGAGTGCGGGCACGGCCCACAAGGTACGCCGACCCGGCTCAGACTGAAGCTCTGGGAGCCCCGACCCGGCGCAAGCTGAACCCGGACACGCGCCGACCCGGCGGAGACTGAACCCGGACGCGCGCCGACCCGGCGCAGACTGAACCCGGACACGCGCCGACCCGGCGCAGAGTGAACTTTCTCGAGTTCAATCTGAGCCGGGTCGGCGTCGGTGTTCGTTCAATCTGCGACGGGTCGGGGATCAGTCCTCGGTGGAGGTGGCCTGGCCGGCGGAGATCAGGTCCATGATCGAGGCGTCGGCGAGGGTCTGGGTGTCGCCGACGGCGCGGCCCTCGGCGACGTCGCGCAGCAGGCGGCGCATGATCTTGCCCGAGCGGGTCTTGGGGAGCTCGGGGACGATCATGATCTGGCGGGGCTTGGCGATCGGGCCGATCTCCTTGCGGACGTGGTCGGAGAGCTCCTTGATGATGTCCGGCCCGCCGTCACCGGCCTCGTTGCGCAAGATGACGTAGGCGACGACCGCCTGCCCGGTGTCGGGGTCCGAGGCGCCGACGACGGCGGACTCGGCGACCTTGGGGTGCGACACCAGGGCGGACTCGATCTCGGTGGTGGAGAGACGGTGGCCGGAGACGTTCATGACGTCGTCGACGCGGCCGAGCACCCAGATGTCGCCGTCGTCGTCCTTCTTCGCGCCGTCGCCGGCGAAGTAGTAGCCCTGTCGCTTGAAGCGGGACCAGTACGTGTCGACGTACCGGTCGTCGTCGCCCCAGATGGTGCGCAGCATCGAGGGCCACGGCGAGGTGACGACGAGGTAGCCGCCCGAGCCGTTGGGGACCGGGTTGCCGTCGTCGTCCACGACGTCGGCCTCGATGCCGGGGATCGCGGTCATCGCCGAGCCGGGCTTGCCCGCGGTCACGCCGGGCAGCGGGGAGATCATCACCGAGCCGGTCTCGGTCTGCCACCAGGTGTCGACGACCGGAGTGCGGTCGCCGCCGATGACGTGGCGGTACCAGACGTAGGCCTCCGGGTTGATCGGCTCACCCACGCTGCCGAGGATCCGCAGCGACGACATGTCGAACTGGTCGGGGATCTCGTGGCCCTGCTTCATGAACGACCGGATCGCGGTCGGGGCGGTGTAGAAGAGCGTGACCTTGTAGTCCTGGATGATCTTCCACCAGCGGCCCGGCTCCGGGGCGTCGGGCGTGCCCTCGTAGAGGACCTGGGTGACACCGTTGGCGAGCGGGCCGTAGACGATGTACGAGTGGCCGGTGACCCAGCCGATGTCGGCGGTGCACCAGTAGACGTCGGTGTCCGGCTTGAGGTCGAAGACCGCGTGATGGGTGTACGCCGCCCCGGTCAGGTAGCCGCCCGTGGTGTGCAGGATGCCCTTCGGCTTGCCCGTCGTGCCGGAGGTGTACATGACGTAGAGCGGGTGCTCGGCGTCGAACGCCTCGGGCGCGTGCTCGGTCGACGCGCCGCCGACGGCGTCGTGCCACCACACGTCGACAGCGTCGTCCCACGCCACGTCCTGGCCGGTACGCCGGACCACGAGCACCTTCTCGATCTTGTCGGTCTTGGTGCGGGCCTCGTCGACGGCCGGCTTGAGCGCGGAGGCGGTGCCGCGGCGGTAGCCGCCGTCCGACGTGACGACGACCTTGGCCTGGCAGTCGTCGATCCGCGAGGCGAGCGCGTCGGCGGAGAAGCCGCCGAACACCACGGTGTGGGGAGCCCCGATCCGGGCGCAGGCGAGCATCGTGACGATCGCCTCGGGGATCATCGGCAGGTAGATGGCGACCCGGTCGCCCTTGCCGACACCGAGCGCGGTGAGCGCGTTGGCGGCCTGGGAGACCTCGTCCTTGAGCTGGCCGTAGGTGAGGTCGCGGGTGTCGTCCTCAGGCTCGCCGACCCAGTGGATGGCGACCTTGTCCCCGCGACCGGCCTCGACATGCCGGTCGACGCAGTTGTACGCCGCGTTGAGCTTCCCGCCGACGTACCACTTGGCGAAGGGCGGGTTGTCCCAGTCGAGGACCCGGTCCCACTTCGTGTCCCACGAAAGCCGCTCGGCCTGCTCGGCCCAGAAGCCCTCGCGGTCCTCCCTCGCCCGGTCGTACGCGTCGGCCTTGACGTTGGCCCCCGCCGCGAGCTCGACGGGCGGCTCGAAGCGGCGGTCCTCCTTCAGCAGGTTGGCCAGGGTCTGGTCCGTCGAGGATGGGGCTGTCTGGTCGCTCACGGTCGTCTCCTGATCGAGTGGGGTGCCTCAGGTCACATTAGGACCCACGGGAAGTCTGTCGACAAGGGGTTGCATGCGGGTTGCCGGTCCGGGCGCCGGTGAGGCGGCCTTCTGCTGTAACTATCTGTTCTTGCCACTACCGCACCGGTCTACCGGTGCGGTAGTGGCGGTAGCAGGTAGTTACAAGGACGGGCCCCGGGCTAGTGCTGGACCGCCTGCTCGGCGCCCGCGCCCGTGAGGGCACGGACTTCGAGCTCGGTGAACCGTTCCTCGGCCTCCGGCTCGTGGGAGGTGACGGTGCCGAGCCAGCCGAAGGAGAAGCCGAGCGGGATCGAGATGATGCCCGGGTTGCTCAGCGGGAACCAGGACCAGTCCGCGCCGGTGACCAGAGCGGTCTCCGAGCCCGACACGACGGGGGAGAAGAACACCAGGCCGACCGACGACAGCAGGCCGCCGTAGATGCCCCAGGTGGCGCCACGGGTGTTGAAGCGCTTCCAGAACATGTTGTAGACGATCGCCGGCAGGTTGGCCGAGGCCGCCACCGCGAACGCGAGCGCCACCAGGAAGGCGATGTTCAGCTTCTGCGCCGGGATCGCGAGCGCGATGGAGATGACGCCGATGGCCGCCGCGGCGATCCGGGTCACCTTGATCTCGTCGTGCTCGCTCGCCTTCCCGCCCTTCACGACGCTGTTGTAGATGTCGTGCGCCACGGAGGTCGAGGAGGTGAGGGTCAGGCCCGCCACCACCGCGAGGATCGTCGCGAAGGCGACTGCCGCGATGAACGCCAACAGGATCGCGCCGCCCGTGGACCCGGCGCCGCCACCGACCTCCTCGGCGAGCAGCGGCGACGCCAGGTTGCCGCCGGACGCCGCCACGTCGGTGGCCTTGTCGCCCTTGAGCATCGCGGCCGCGCCGAAGCCGAGCACCAGCGTGAACAGGTAGAACACGCCGATCAGGCCGATCGCCCAGAGCACCGACTTGCGGGCGTCCTGGGCCGTCGGGACGGTGTAGAAGCGGATCAGGATGTGCGGCAGCCCCGCGGTACCGAGCACCAGCGCCAGGCCGAGGCTGAGGAAGTCGATCTTGCTGGTGGTGTCGATGCCGTACTTCAGCCCGGGCTCGAGGAATGCCTGGCCCTTGCCGGTGTTGGACGCGGCGGTGCCGAGCAGCTCGGACAGGTTGAAGTGGAAGTGCGCGAGCACCAGGACGACGATCAGCGCCGAGCCCACCATCAGCAGGATCGCCTTGACGATCTGCACCCAGGTGGTGCCCTTCATGCCGCCGATGGTGACGTAGAAGATCATCAGGGCGCCGACGCCGACGATGGTGAGGTTCTTCAGCGCCTGGCTGTCCGCGCCGAGCAGGAGCGCGACGAGCGCACCCGCGCCCACCATCTGGGCCAGCAGGTAGAAGATCGACACCACGACCGTCGACGTGGCCGCGGCCATCCGGACCGGGCGCTGCTTCATGCGGTACGCCAGCTGGTCGGCCATCGTGTAGCGGCCGGAGTTGCGCAGCATCTCCGCGACGAGCAGGAGCGCGACGAGCCAGGCGACGAGGAAGCCGATCGAGTACAGGAAGCCGTCGTACCCGGACAGCGCGATCGCGCCGGAGATGCCGAGGAAGGACGCCGCCGACATGTAGTCGCCGCCGATCGCGAAGCCGTTCTGGATGCCCGAGAAGCTGCGGCCACCGGCATAGAAGTCGGCCGTGCCGGACGTCTGGCGGCTCGCCCAGATGGTGATGCCGAGGGTCAGGGCGACGACGGCGAGGAACAGCAGGGTGGTGAGGAGCTGGTCGTCCATCAGTGGTCGCCCCTTCCGCGGGAGGACTTGCCCTCGAGGGCGACGAAGCGCTCGTCGAGCTGGCGCGCCAGCGGGTCGAGGCGGGCGCTGGAGTAGCGGGCGTAGAGCCACGCGAGGAGGAAGGTCGTCACGAACTGCAGCAGCCCGAAGACCAGGGCCACGTTGATGTTGCCGACCACCTGCGTGCCCATGAAGCCGCCGGCCCAGTTGGAGAGAACGACGTAGAGCAGGTACCAGCTCAGGAAGGCGATCGTCGCCGGGAACACGAAGCCCCGGTAGCGGCGCTTGAGCTCGGCGAACTCCGGCATCGCCCGGAGCTCGTCGTACACGGGATCATGGCGCGCTGCGGCGTCATGAGGGTCATGGGGCGAGATGTCGGACGTCACGACGGGCCTCCTCGGATCGGTGCATGTGACCGGGGTCACGGACGTTCCGACGCTAGGAGCGGCGGCGCTCGCGCCGGGAGGGGTGCGGGCCGGCTGCGCGCCGAGTGGGGCCGGGTTGTCGACCAGCGGTCGGTACGACGCGACGAGCGGTCGGCCAGGCCACTTCCTGGCGGGCATTGACCGGGATCCGATCAAGCTGGTTCATCGGATCGCTGTCGATCACGTCGGAAGCGGGCGTGATGCGCCGCACCTGAGACAGGGGGTGCCACAGCCCGGTCCGATCTGCTTAGGTAAGGCTTACCTGATCTCGGACCGAAGTGAGCCTGTCGTGCCTCAGCTCCCCTTGCACCACGTGTTCCATCCTGCCCATGCCGACCACTACGCCGCCACTCTCGGCGAGGGTCTCGATCACCTGCTGCGCCAGCTCAAGGGGGTGAGCGGACCGGCGACCGGTATGCCACCGCACCGGGCGGCCGCCCAGGTGGCGGAGGTCGATCTCGACCAGCCGCTGGCCGATGCCACCCAGGTCCTCGACGAGATGTCGCGGCTGTGGCTCGACGACGCGGTCTGGTTCCACGAGCCGTCGTACGCCGCCCACCTCAACTGCCCGGTCGTCGTACCGGCCCTGCTGGCCGAGCTGTTCGTGGCCTCGGTCAACAGCTCGCTGGACACCTTCGACCAGAGCGTCGGAGGGACGTTCATCGAGCGGCGCCTGATCGCGTGGACGGCGGAGCGGATCGGCTACGACGAGGGCGGTGACCCGGACGGGGTGTTCACCAGCGGCGGCAGCCAGTCCAACCTGCAGGCCCTGCTGCTCGCCCGCGGCCGGCACGAGCAGGTCCCCGCCGAGCGGCTGCGCATCCTCGCCTCGGCGGAGAGCCACTTCTCGGTGCAGAAGTCCGCGCGGCTGCTCGGCCTCGGCGACGAGTCTGTGGTCAGCGTGCCGACCGACGAGCGGCACCGGATGGACCCGGTCGCGCTGGAGCGCTCGCTCGCGGCCTGCGTCGATCTCGGCCTGCGGCCGATGGCGATCGTCGCGACGGCAGGGACCACGGACTTCGGCGCGATCGACCCGCTCGACGAGATCGCCGACCTCGCCGTCGCGTACGACGCCTGGCTCCACGTCGACGCGGCGTACGGCGGCGGGCTCCTCGTCTCCCCGACCCGCCGCGACCGGCTCCGGGGGATCGAGCGCGCGGACTCGGTGACCGTCGACTTCCACAAGACCTTCTTCCAGCCGGTGTCGTCGAGCGCGATCGTCGTGCGCGACCGTGCCACGCTGCGCCCGGCGACCTGGCACGCCGACTACCTCAACCCGCGCGAGGCCACCAACCCCAACCAGGTCGACAAGAGCCTGCAGACCACCCGCCGCTTCGACGCACTCAAGCTGTGGGTGACGCTGCGGACGATGGGACCCGACCTCGTCGGCCGGTACGTCGACGCGGTCATCGACCTCGCGACGGAGGTGTACGCCGCCCACCGGGACGAGGTCGACCTCGCCTTCGCCGCCGCACCCGAGCTGAGCACCCTCGTCTTCCGCTACGTCCCGCCCGGGCCCGCGCTCGACGAGAGGGCGAGCGCCGCCCTCGCCAACGCGATCCGGGAGGAGCTCTACGCGTCGGGCCGGGCGATGATCGCGGCGACCAAGGTCGACGGCGTGCAGCACCTCAAGCTCACCCTGCTCAACCCGATGGCGACGGTCGAGGACATCACGGGGGTCCTCGGCCTCGTCCGGGCCGCCGGCGCCCGGCTGGCGCCCGCGCACCAGCGGCAGACGCTGGAGGTCGCCCGGTGATCACCCACGACTTCGTCGGCATCGGCCTCGGTCCGTTCAACCTCGGCCTGGCCTGCCTGACCGACCCGCTGCGGGCGAGCGACGACCTCGACGGTGTCTTCCTGGAGGCCCGCGACGGCTTCGACTGGCACCCCGGGATGCTGCTCGACGACGCGAGCCTGCAGGTCCCGTTCCTCGCCGACCTCGTCACGATGGCCGACCCGACCTCGCGCTGGTCGTTCCTCAGCTACCTCAAGCAGACCGGCCACCTCTACCCGTTCTACATCCGCGAGAGCTTCTACCCGCTGCGCAAGGAGTACGACGACTACTGCCGCTGGGCCGCCGAGAGCCTGCCCTCCGTGCGCTTCGGGCAGCGGGTCACCGAGGTGACGCACGACGGGACGGCGTACGTCGTGCGCAGCGCCGCCGGCGAGACCTGGCGGACCCGTCGGCTGGTCCTCGGTATCGGCACGTCCCCGCGCGTCCCGGACCCGCTCCGCCCGCTGGTCGACCACGGCATCGCGACGCACTCGGCTGACTACCTCTCCCGCAAGGCCGAGCTGCAGCAGCAGGAGCGGATCACCATCGTCGGCAGCGGCCAGAGCGCGGCCGAGATCTACCAGGACCTGCTGGCCGAGGCGCCGGACCGCGGCTACGAGCTGGTGTGGCTGACCCGCAGCCCGCGGTTCTTCCCGATGGAGTACACCAAGCTCACGCTGGAGATGACCTCGCCGGAGTACGGCGCCTACCACCGTGCGCTCCCCATCGACACCCGCGACCGGCTGGCCCGCGAGCAGCGTCACCTGTTCAAGGGGATCAGCGGCGACCTGGTCGACGCGATCTTCGACCTGCACTACCAGCAGCGGGTCACCGGCGTCGGCCCGCGCACGACGCTGCTCACCAACACCGAGGTCCGCGGCGCCCGCCCGGTCACGGGCGGCAGCGAGCTGGACCTGCTGCACGTCGAGACCGGTGAGTCGTTCGGCCTCGCCACCGGGGGCCTGGTGCTCGCCACCGGCTACGCGCCCACCCGGCCAGCGTTCCTCGACGGCGTCCGGGACCGGATCCGGTACGACGCCCGCGGTCGCTACGACGTCGCCGCCGACTACTCCGTCGACGTACGCGGCGGCGAGATCTTCGTGCAGAACGCCGAGGAGCACACCCACTCCCTGCTGGCCCCGGACCTCGGCATGGGCCCGTACCGCAACTCGGTCATCGTCGCCGCGATGCTCGGCCGCGAGGTGTACCCCGTCGAGAAGCAGGTCGCCGTGCAGACGTTCGGCGTCCCCGACCACCTGAAGCAGGCGATCTGATGCGGACCGTCACCCTCGAGCCGGTCGACGTCGAGCGCGACCTCGATCTGCTCCACGCATGGGTCACCCACCCGCGCTCGGCGTACTGGATGATGCAGGACGCCAGTCGCGACGACGTCGGCCGGGAGTACGCCGGGATCCTCGCGAACCCGCACCATGACGCCTGGCTGGGCCGGGTCGACGGGCGACCGGTCTTCCTGGCCGAGACCTACGACCCGGCGCACTCCCCGCTGGCCGGCCTGCCGGAGGTGGGCGACGGCGACCTCGGCATGCACCTGCTCGTCGCGCCGCCCGCCGGCTCCCCGGTCCGCGGCCTCACCACGACCGTCTTCGACGCGGTCATGGCGCACTGCTTCGCCGATCCGGCCGTGCGCCGGGTGGTCGTCGATCCGGACGCCCGCAACGAGAGGATCCGTGCCAAGAACGTCGCCGCCGGCTTCGTCGAGGTCCGCGAGGTCGCGCTGCCCGGCAAGACCGCGGTGCTGTCGGTCTGCTCCCGAGACGACTGGAACGCGCCGGACCTGGTCCGCGCACCTACCGAATGCGCTGTCCGGACCGCCGAGACGCAGCAGTTCCGGTTGGTGCGTGACCACGCCGACCCCGCGGACCACCTCACCCCCGAGCTGATGGACCGCGCCCAGCGGCACCTGGTGGCCAAGGCGCTGGGTGAGTTCGCCCACGAGCGGCTCCTGGCCCCCACCCCGGTCCCCGGCGAGGAGCGGTGGCGGGTCGTGGCCGGCCCGTCGTCGTACACCTTCACGGCGACGCGGCACCTCCTCGACCACTGGGTCGTCGACCCCGTCTCGATCGAGCGCACCCGCGACGGTGGCACGACCGCCCCTGACGCCCAGGAGCTGATCGCGGAGCTGGCGCCGACGCTGGGCATCCCGGACCAGCTGCTGCCGACCTACCTCGAGGAGATCGCCGCCACGCTGGCGGCCGGTGCGTGGAAGCTGCGCCACCGCGCCGTCCCGGTGGCCGACCTGGTCGATGCGGGCTACCAGGAGATCGAGTCGGCGATGACGGAGGGACATCCCGCGTTCGTCGCCAACAACGGGCGGATCGGCTTCGGCCTCGACGACTATCGCGCCTACGCGCCCGAGACCGGCCGACCGGTCCGGCTGCACTGGCTCGCCGCGCGCCGCGCCCTCACGCACCTGTCGCTGGCCGCCGACGCCACCGAGGCGGAGCTGTACGACGGCGAGCTGGTGCCGGGCGTCCGGGACCGCTTCGCCGGCCGGCTGCGCGCCCTCGGTCTCGACCCGGCCGACTACCTGTTCGTCCCCGTGCACCCGTGGCAGTGGCAGCACAAGCTGGCGATCACCTTCGCGCCGGACGTCGCGCGCCGCGACCTCGTCCACCTCGGCGCCGGCGACGACGACCACCGCCCGCAGCAGTCGATCCGCACCTTCTTCAACGCCAGCAGGCCGGAGCGGCACTACGTGAAGACCGCGCTCGCCATCCAGAACATGGGCTTCGTGCGCGGGCTCTCGCCCGCCTACATGGCGGCGACCCCGGCGATCAACGACTGGGTGGCCTCGGTCGTCGAGGCCGACGACGAGCTGAGGGCGTGCGGGTTCGAGGTGCTCCGCGAGCGGGCGGCCATCGGCTACACGGGCGATGCCTTCCACCGCGTGGCCGGCCCGTCGCCGTACCGGAAGATGATCGCGGCGCTGTGGCGCGAGAGCCCGGTGCCCCGCACCCCCGCGGGCGAGCAGCTGACCACCATGGCCGCGCTGCTGCACCGCGACGCCGACGGCGACGCGCTCGTCACCGCGTGGATCAAGGCGTCGCCGGTCGACGCGGCGACCTGGGTGCGCGGCTACCTGCGGGCCTACCTCCGTCCGCTCGTGCACTGCCTGCACGCCTACGACCTCGCCTTCATGCCGCACGGCGAGAACCTGCTGCTGCGGCTGCGCGACCACATCCCGGTCGGCGCGTTCATGAAGGACATCGGCGAGGAGGTCGTCGTGATGGCCCCTCCCGGTGGGCTGAGTCTGCCGCTGCCGGCCGAGGTCGAGCGGATCCGCGGCAGCTTCCCCGACGACGTCAAGGCGCTCGCCGTCCACACCGACATCCTTGACGGCGTGCTGCGCTTCGTCGCGGCGATCCTGGACGACGACGGGATGCTGCCCGCCGCGGAGTTCTGGGCGATCGCGCGCGAGACCATCGAGCAGCACGCGGCCGACCATCCCGAGCTGGTCGAGGCCGCGCGGCGCTACGACCTGCTGCGACCGGAGTTCCGGCACAGCTGCCTCAACCGGCTGCAGCTCCGCAACACCCTGCAGATGGTCGACCTGACCGACCAGGCCGAGTCGCTCATCTTCGCCGGCACGTTGCGCAACCCGGTGGCGCCGTGACCATCACCCGCGACGAGCACGGAATCCCCCATGTGGTGGGCGACTCCGTGCTCGCGGTCGCGCGCGCCCAGGGCCGCGCGACCGCGCAGGACCGGGCCTGGCAGCTCGAGGTCGAGCGCCGCCGCGCCGAGGGGACCTGTGCCGAGGTCTTCGGCGCGACCGCCGTCGAGTGGGACGTCCTGGCTCGCCGCGCGCTGCTCGTCGACGTCGCCCGACGGGCGTACGCCGCCCTCTCGACCCAGAGTCGCGCCTTCGTGGATGCCTACGTCGAGGGCGTCAACGAGGTCGTCGAACGCCGGTGGCAGCCGTGGACGCCGCTCGCCGTGTTCGCCGTCCAGCACCTGCTGTTCTCCGGCTTCCCCAGCCAGCTCTGGCGGCGCCACCTCGCGGCGACGACCGGCGACGAGTGGCTCCCGCTCTTCCGCACCGAGGGCCTGCCCGGGGGCAGCAACGCGCTCGTCGTCGACGGGTCCCTGACCGCCAGCGGGCTGCCGATCCTCGCCGGCGACCCGCACCGGGTGATCGAGGCGCCCGGCTGCTACGCCCAGGTGCGGCTGGTCTGCACCGACCCGCACGACCCCTTCGACGTCGCCGGCCTCACCTTCGTCGGCGTCCCTGGTGTCCAGCACTTCGGCCACGCCGGCGATGTCGCGTGGGGGATCACCAACGCGGTGGCCGACGACGAGGACGTGTACGTCGAGGAGCTGGTCCGTCATCGGGACGCGGTCATCGCTCGGGGCGCGTCGGGGTGGGAGCCGGTCGCCGGCCGGGTCGAGCAGGTGCGGGTCCGCACCGGCGCCGACAGCTACGACGTGCACGAGGTCGAGGTGCTCGTCACCGAGCGCGGCCCCGTGGTGGTCGGTGGACCGGACGAACCGGAGACGTTCAGCCTGCGCACGCCCGCCTACGTCCTGGGCGACCTCGGGCTCGACGCGATCCTCCCGCTGCTGCGCTCCCGGCGCGCCAGGGACGTGACCGCCGCCTTCGCCGGCTGGGTGGGCCCGGTCGACAACCTCGTGGTCGGCGACCGGTACGGCCGCACCGAGCACCGCGTGGTCGGGCGGATCCCCGAACGCGACGGCGATCGCCGGTGGACGGGCGGCTGGGTCGCGGACCTGCCGCGCCGGACCGGCCCGGTGCTCGTCACCGCCAACGACCGTGCCACGCCGGACTTCGAGCGGGTCGGCTCCGACTTCGCCCCGCCGCACCGGGCCCACCGGATCCGGGAGCTCCTCGACGACCGGGCGGCGGCCGGACCCCTGACGCCCGGCGCCGTCGGCGCCGTGCTCGGCGACGACCGGCAGACCGCCGGCGCCGCGCTGCTCGACACGATCGCGTCCCTGGTCGATCTCACCGACTTGTCCGCGGCGCTCCGCGACCGGCTGCTCGCCTGGGACCGCCGGATGGCCGCCGGCAGCGTCGACGCCGCTCTCTTCGCGCAGGTCCGGGCCGCCGTCGTCGATGGCCTGTCCGACGCCCCCGCGCTGCGCGGCGTCGACGGCTCCCCGCACGGCGAGCTGTTCGCGCCGTGGTTCGACCTGCGCGGCCGGATCCGGCTGTGCCTGCCCGCGATCCTGGCCGCCGGCAAGCCGTTCGGCGTCGATGTGCTGCAGCTCGTGGCGGCCGCGCTGGAGCAGGTGGCGACACAGCCCGCGCCCGCCGCGTGGGGGACCGGTCACGTCGCCGTACCCCTCACGCCGCATCAGCAGCTCGGCCTCGATGCCCCGGACGGCTCCGCGCCTCCGTACCTCGCGCTGTCCGGCGACGACGACTGCGTCCTCGCCACCCGCGCCCTCGGCGGCACCGGTGCCTGTCTGCACGGGCCGGTCGCCCGCTGGGTCTGGGACCTGGCCGGTGACAGCCGCTGGGTCGTGCCCCTCGGCGCGAGCGGCGACCCGGCCTCGCCGCACCACCACGACCAGCAGGCGGTCTGGGCGGCCGGGGGCACGATCCCGATCACCCGACCCGTCACCGAGGAGTCCGCATGACCGTCGCGATCCGCCCTGTCGTCCCCGAGCGGGACGCTGCCCTGCTGCACACCTGGGTCAGCACCCCGCGCGCGGAGTTCTGGGGGATGACCGACCACTCGGTGGCGGACGTCGCGCTGGTCTACACCTATATCGTCGAGCAGGCCCATCTGGCGGCGTACCTCATCGAGGTCGACGAGGCCCCCGTCGGCCTGCTGCAGACCTACGACCCGGAGGTCGACGAGATCGGCCGGTGGTACGACCGCCTCCCGGGCGACGTCGGGATCCACCTCCTCCTCGCCGACGACCGGCGCCGCGCCGGCCGGACCGCGGAGGTCATCGCTGCGGGGCTCGACTTCGTGGCCCACCTGCCCGGCTGCCGGCGCCTGGTCTTCGAGCCGGACGCGCGCAACACCGCCTCCGTCGCCATGATGGAGCGGGTCGGCTGCGAGCGTGGGCCGCTCGTCGACCTCCGCACGAGCATCGCCGAGAAGCCGGCGCAGTTCTTCTTCCTCGACCGGGAGCGCGCGCTGGAGATCGCGCGAGGCTTCGCGCTGTCAGGCCAGTAGCGCCGTCAGGTCGAGCTCGACGCCGCCGAGGTCGGCGACCTCGATCGAGCCCGTCGGACTGTCGTCCGTGAGGCTGAGGCCGATGTCCCAGTGCTCGCCCGCATTGACCAGGACGGCGAGGGTCCGGGCCGCGCGGTCGACGATCCAGTACTGCTGGATCCCTGATCTGCGGTAGTCGTCGGTCTTTCGGAAGAGATCCTCACTGCGCGTCGAGCGGGAGAGGATCTCGACGACCAGCACCGGCAGGTTCGGCGACCACGCCTCGTCGTCACGAACGATCTGCACCGCGACATCAGGAATCCGCAGGGTTCCGGTCGGCAGCTCGACGCCGCGGTCGTAGCGGACGATGGCGTCGGGGAACGCCTGCCGGAGAACGATCGCGAGCTCGAGGCCCACCCCGTTGTGATCGCCGCGCGCGGGCGGCGTCACGAGAGCGACGCCGTCGACGTACTCCGCCCGAACCTTCTCCGGCAGCTGATCGAACTCGGCCCGGGACATGGGGATCCGCTCGAAGCGTTCGGCGTAGGCGACATCCATGGCTGAAATCCTGACGAATCGACACATCGGTCTCCTCCAGTGTGCACGCATCTCCCGAGACGGAGAAGCGAGATCGACCGTGACGGAAGGGGCCGACACGACCCGCCCTGACCCCACGCGCTCTCCACAGACGTGAGCCCGTGAGGCGCGTGAGCCCGTGAGACGGAGTTGACGAGACGAGATCTCGGGGCGCCTCGCGTCGTTACCGCGGCAGCACAGGCTGAGGCACGACAACCGGATCTCTGCCTGCCAGGAGCCTGCGATGACCCTGACCAGCCCCGGTGGCGACCTTGCCACCCGCGCACCCGAACCGTCCCGCCGCCGCGGCCGGTGGATCGAGGACTGGCGCCCGGAGGACCCGGACTTCTGGGAGACCACCGGCGCCCCGATCGCCCGCCGCAACCTGGTCTGGTCGATCTTCGCCGAGCACCTCGGCTTCTCCGTGTGGCTGATCTGGAGCGTCAGCTCGGCCTTTCTGGTGGCGCAGGGCTTCGCGTTCTCGCCCCAGCAGCTCTTCCTCCTGATCGCGATCCCCAACCTGGTGGGCGCCCTGATCCGTGTCCCCTACACCCTGGCGGTGGGGCGCTTCGGCGGTCGCAACTGGACCATGGTCAGCGCCGGGTTGCTGCTCGTGCCGACGCTCGGCTTCGCGTACGCCGTCACCCAGCCGGGCACGCCGTACGCCGTGTTCTGCGTGATCGCCGCGACGGCGGGCTTCGGCGGCGGCAACTTCGCCAGCTCGATGGCGAACATCAACTTCTTCTATCCCGCCCGGCTCAAGGGCGCCGCGCTCGGACTCAACGCGGCCGGCGGCAACCTGGGTGTCGCGCTCATCCAGCTGTTCCTGCCGGTGCTCGTCGGCGGGGCCGGTGTCTTCGGCCTCGTGCAGGCCGGCGCGGGCGGCATCCACCTCGAGCGTGCCGCCTGGGTGTACGCCGGACTGGCGGTGGTCGCCGTCCTGGCCGCCTGCTTCCGGATGGACAACCTGGCCAACGCCCGCACCGACACCCGCCAGCAGCTGAGCATCCTCAAGCACCGGCACACCTGGGTGATGGCCTTCCTCTACATCGGCACCTTCGGCTCCTTCATCGGCTACTCCGCCGCGCTGCCGCTGCTGATCAAGCTCAACTTCTGGCACCAGACCGGTCCGGGCTCGGGGTCCGGCATCGAGTTCGCCTACTACGCCTTCCTCGGCGCGCTGGTCGGGTCGGTCACCCGCCCGCTCGGCGGCCACCTCGCCGACCGGTACGGCGGAGCGCGGGTCACGCTGCTCGCCTTCGGCGGGCTGGTACTCGGCACGCTCGGGATCCTCGGCACGCTCGCGATGCTGACCCCGATCCCGGCTGCCGGCGGCGCCGCGCAGAGCGCCGCCGTCGACACCAACACGGAGGTCTTCCCGCTCTTCCTCGGCGTCTTCCTGCTGGTGTTCGCCTGCACGGGCATCGGCAACGGGTCGACGTACAAGATGATCCCGGCCATCCACCGCGCCGACGCCATCCAGGCGACCGTCGAGGACAGCCCCGAGCGCGAGCTCGCGCTGCTCGACGGCACGCGCCGGTCGTCGGCCGCGGTCGGCATCATCGGCGCCGTCGGCGCGCTCGGCGGCTTCCTCATCCCGATCACGTTCAACAGCCCGTGGGTGAGCGAGCCGCTGGCCGCGACCCGCAGTGCCTTCGCGGTCTTCGCTGCCTTCTACGTCGCGTGTCTCGTCGTCACCTGGGCGGTCTACTGCCGCCGGGGGCGGACATACGCCGATGCCGGGATCTGAGGCGGGGATCGCGGGGGCGCGGTCTCATCACGGTATGCAGCCGAACTCGCACCTCCCGCGCCGAGTTCCACTACGGAAGTGGCGGTTGGCCTACATACCGTGATGAACCAACCCCCACCCCGGACCTGCCGGGAGCGCCCCGACCCGACCTCAGATCACGCCGAGGGCCAGCATCGCGTCCGCGACCCGGGTGAACCCGGCGATATTGGCGCCGGCGACGTAGTTGCCGGGCACGCCGTAGGTCTCGGCCGTCTCCAGGCAGCGGGCGTGGATGCCGACCATGATCTGCTCGAGCCGCTCCTCGGTGTGCGCGAAGCTCCACGAGTCGCGAGACGCGTTCTGCTGCATCTCGAGCGCACTGGTCGCCACGCCGCCGGCGTTGGCCGCCTTGCCGGGGGCGAACGCGATGCCCGCCTCGGCGAAGACCCTCACTGCGGCCGGGGTGCACGGCATGTTGGCGCCCTCGGCGACGACCGTGCAGCCGTTGCGGGCCAGGGTCAGCGCGTGGTCGCCGTCCAGCTCGTTCTGGGTGGCGCAGGGGAGGGCGATGTCGCAGGGGACGTCCCACACCGAACTGCCGGAGCTGCCGGAGCTGCCGGAGCTGTCGGGGCCACCCGCGACGAAGCGGGCCGACTCGCGCGCCTCGGCGTACGCCGACAGCCGCTCGCGGCGCACCTCCTTGACCTCCTTCAGCAGGTCGAGGTCGAGGCCCTTCTCGTCGACGACGTACCCGCTCGAGTCGGAGCAGGCGACCACGATCGCGCCGAGCTCGGTGGCCTTCTCGGCGGCGTAGATCGCGACATTCCCCGAACCCGAGACGACGACCGTCTGACCCTCGAAGGAGCTCTTGCGGGCCTTGAGGATCTCGTTGGCGAAGAACACGGTGCCGTAGCCGGTGGCCTCGGTGCGGACCAGCGAGCCGCCCCAGCCGATGCCCTTGCCGGTGAGGACGCCGGACTCGTAGCGGTTGGTGATCCGCTTGTACTGCCCGAACAGGTAGCCGATCTCGCGGCCGCCGACACCGATGTCGCCGGCGGGGACGTCGGTGTACTCGCCGATGTGGCGGTAGAGCTCGGTCATGAACGACTGGCAGAAGCGCATCACCTCGGCGTCGCTGCGACCCTTCGGGTCGAAGTCCGAGCCGCCCTTGCCGCCGCCGATGGGCATGCCGGTGAGTGCGTTCTTGAAGATCTGCTCGAAGCCGAGGAACTTGACGATGCCGAGGTAGACCGACGGGTGGAAGCGCAGGCCGCCCTTGTAGGGCCCGAGCGCGGAGTTGAACTCCACCCGGAAGCCGCGGTTGAGCTGGACCTGGCCCGCGTCGTCGACCCACGGCACCCGGAAGATGATCTGGCGCTCCGGCTCGCACACGCGTCGGAGGATCGCGGCGTCGGCGTACTCCGGGTGGCGGGCGACGACCGGACCGAGGCTGTCCAGCAGTTCGCGCGTCGCCTGGTGGAACTCGGACTCGCCGGGATTCCGGGCCAGGATCTCGTCGAAGATCGGCTGCAAGGTCGGGTTCAGGTCGTTCACGATGCTCCTTCGTACGCACGAGGACGCCGCCCACAGCGCTGTGGTGGTGTCTCTCGGAAGTTCCTAGCGTCTCATCTCGGTGACCACCCTGTGGACAGCGGGTCGTCGGTGAGACCGTGAGGACTCGTTGACACGGGGTGGGTCCGGTGATGTCCGGAGCGAAACGCGGGTGTCGTGGAATCGGATCGTGCCCCCCGCCCCGACGCAGACCCACTGTCCCTACTGCAGCCTCCAGTGCGGCATGACGATCACCCGAGGCGCGGCCGGCCCGGGTGGCTCGACCGGCAGGAGGCCGGGTCTCGAGATCGGCGCCTGGGTGGACTTCCCGGTCAACGAGGGAGCGTTGTGCCGCAAGGGCTGGGCGGCGGGCGGGCTGCGCGGCAGCAGGGAGCGGCTCACGACGCCGCTGGTGCGCGACCCGGGGACCGGCGAGCTGCGGGCGGCGGGCTGGGACGAGGCGCTCGACCTGGTCGCCGGCCGGATCCGCGTGCTGCAGGAGGCGCACGGCAAGGACGTCGTCGCGGTCTTCGGCGGCGGTGGCCTGACCAACGAGAAGGCCTACCAGCTCGGGAAGTTCGCGCGCGTGGCCCTGGGCACCAGCCAGATCGACTACAACGGCCGCTGGTGCATGAGCTCGGCGGCCAGCGCGGGCAACCAGGTCTTCGGCATCGACCGCGGCCTGCCGTTCCCGCTGGCCGACGTCGAGCACGCCGACGTGGTCGTCCTCGTGGGCTCCAACCTCGCCGAGACCATGCCGCCCGCGGCCCGCCACCTCGACCGGCTCCGGGAGCGCGGTGGCCGGGTCGTCGTCATCGACCCGCGGCTCACCCCGACCGGCGAGCGCGCCGACCTCTTCCTCCAGCCCGTGCCGGGCACCGACCTCGCCCTCGCCCTCGGGGTGCTGCACCTGCTCGACGCCCGGGGCGCGGTCGACGAGGCCTATGTCGCGGCGCGGACGACCGGCTTCGACGACGTACGCCGGGCGGCCGCCGCCTGGTGGCCGGAGCGGGTCGAGCGCACCACCGGTGTCGCCGCCGACGAGCTGCGCGCCCTCGTGACGCTGCTGGCCGGCGCCGCGGCGTCAGCCGGCGGGGAGCGGAGCGACCGACGCCCGCGGGTCATGGTGCTGACCGCCCGCGGCGCCGAGCAGCACGCCCAGGGCACCGCCACCGTGCTGGCCTGGATCGACGTGGCGCTGGCGCTCGGCATGCCGGGGAAGCCGTACGCCGGGTACGGCTGCCTCACCGGCCAGGGCAACGGGCAGGGCGGGCGTGAGCACGGTCAGAAGGCCGACCAGCTGCCCGGCTACCGGATGATCGACGACCCGGCGGCGCGGGCCCACGTCGCGGGGGTGTGGGGCGTGCCGCCGGAGAGCCTGCCCGGCAAGGGCCGGTCGGCCTACGAGCTGCTGGACTCGCTCGGGCAGCACGACGGCGGGAAGGCACTGCTGGTCCTCGGCTCCAATATCGTGGTCTCGGCGCCCAACGCCACGCGGATCACGCGGCGTCTGGAGTCCCTCGACCTGCTCGTCGTCTGCGACCTCGTCCTGTCCGAGACCGCCGCGCTCGCCGACGTCGTCCTGCCCGTCACCCAGTGGGCCGAGGAGACCGGCACGATGACCAACCTCGAGGGCCGGGTCGTCCTGCGGCGGCAGGCGCTCAGCCCGCCCGACGGCGTGCGCAGCGACCTCGACGTCCTCGCGGGCCTGGCGGAGCGGCTGGACGCACCCATCGCCTTCTCGACGGACCCGGAGGAGATCTTCGCCGAGCTGGGCCGGGCCTCCGCGGGGGGCCGGGCCGACTACTCCGGCATCAGCTACGCCCGGATCGCGGACGAGAAGGGTGTCTTCTGGCCGTGCCCCTCCGCCCCCGAAGGTCAGGCGCAGCATCCCGGCACCCCGCGGCTGTTCGCGGACTCCTTCGCCACGCCCGACGGCCGCGCCCGCTTCGTCGCGCCGGAGTACGCCGGTCCGGCCGAGCAGCCCGACCCGTCGTACCCCGTGCACCTGACGACCGGCCGGGTGCTGGCGCAGTACCAGTCCGGCGCCCAGACCCGGCGGATCCGCGACCTTGCCGACGACGGCGCGTTCGTCGAACTGCACCCGCTGCTCGCCGACCGGATCGGCGCGACCGATGGCCGGCCGGTGGTGGTACGCACGCGCCGGGGCGAGATGCGGGCGCCCGCCCGGGTGGTCACCACCATCCGTCCGGACACCGTCTTCGTGCCCTTCCACTGGGTGGGCGCCAACCGGCTCACCAACGACGCCCTCGACCCGGTCAGCCGGATGCCGGAGTTCAAGGTGTGCGCGGCCCAGGTGCTGGTGCCTGCGTCCTGACGGCGGCCTCGTGGAGATGCTGCGATCTCACATCGTGAAGTACCTGCCCGAGCATCCGCGGCCGGACCTGGCTGCTCACCGTTGGCGACGGCCACCTGTGGCCGAAGTGGATCGATCGGACGCTGGCGGCAGCAGCTGACCTGATGACGCAAGCCATGACTCCGACACTCTGACTGCCACTCGATCGCAAGCTCTCTCCCAACAAGGCTGGCCCTGATAGAGTTAGATAGAGTCTGAGAGAGTTGGGGAAGAGAGTGTCAGAGTCGAACGTGGATGCCATGGTCGAGCGACTCCGCCGCCTTGGGCTGGAGCCGACGGAGATCGAGGTCAAAGCTGCGGCCAAGGGGCTGCCGAAGACCGTCGGGGAAACGCTGAGTGCCTTCGCCAACGGCGACGGTGGAACCCTTCTGCTCGGACTCGATGAAGATGGCTTTCGGCCGGCCACTGGCTTCGACGCATCCAGGATCCGGGACGCTCTGGCCGACGTGTGTCATCAGAAGATGTCACCGCCGATCCGCACGGCAATCGAGGTCATCGACTTCGAGGGCGCTCAGGTCGTCCGCCTCGACATCGAGGAGCTCGACCCGGTCGACAAACCGTGCTTCATCACCGACCGCGGTGAATACAACGGCTCCTTCATCCGTGGCGGCGACGGTGATCGGAGACTGAGCCGCTACGAGGTCACCCAACTCCTGTCGAACCGCGAGCAACCGACCCACGACCAGGAGATCGTCGCGGAGGCAACCATCGATGATCTCGACCCCCGCCTTGTCGAGCAGGTGCTCCGCCATGCGGCCGATCGATCGCCTCGTGCCTTCGACGGCGTCGAGCCGGTCACGGCGCTCAAGAGACTCGGCGCAGTCCGGGAACTCGACGGGGTGCCACGACTGACACTGGCGGGTCTGCTGAGCCTCGGTGTCTATCCGCAGCAGTTCTTCCCGCAGCTGTTCGCATCAGTGGTCGTTCTACCCACGACCCGGATGGGCGAACTGGGCCCCGAAGGCGAGCGATTCCTCGAGAACGTGACCGTCGACGGCCCGCTCCCCGTGATCCTGCACGAGGTGACTGCGGTTCTCCGTCGCAACATGAGCCGGGCAGCCATCGTCCGCGGTCTCGGTCGCGAGGATCGCTACGACTACCCCACCGAGGTGATCCGCGAGCTGATCACCAACGCTCTCATGCACCGCGACTACAGCCCAGAGAGCCGAGGCACGCAGGTGCAGATCGAGCTGTACCCAGATCGGTTGGTCGTCAAGAGCACCGGTGGCCTCTTCGGTGGCGTGACCGTCGATCAGTTGGGTGCGGCCCGAATCGAGTCCAAGTCGCGGAACGCGACGCTGGCGAAGCTGCTTGCCGATGTCCCGCTCCCAGACCGACCGGCCGAGACCATCGCCGAGAACCGAGGGTCAGGCCTGGTCACGGCGGTCGCGGCGCTCCGCAAGGCTGGAATGTCGCCTCCCGAGTTCGACGCGGAGCCGGGGCGGCTGATGGTCACCGTGCCCCGCACCGCGCTGCTCGCGCCCCAGACCATCGAGTGGATTGCGAGCCTCGGGCTGCCGGGGCTCACGGATGCGCAGCACCTTGCTCTCGCCATCATGCGAAGCTCCGGTCGCGTCAGCGTCGGAATGCTGCGCGCCTGGGGCGTGAGCGACACCGACGCTCGCCGCGCGGTCAGGGACCTCGTCACACGTGGCGTCGCCGTTCGGACCGGCGGCAAGCGCTACGCCAGCTACCGCTTGATCGAGGAGGTCGACCAGATCTCGCTTCCGGGACTCGAGGGCTCCGCCGACCCATCCGATGCGGCGGAGCGCGAAGGAATTGAGGCCGAACTCGACGTCATCGTCCAAACGATCCAGGCGGGTCACGCCACATCGCGTGGCATGGCCGCCCACCTCGGGATGGGGTACCAGACCGTCCTTCGCCGGCTTCGCGAACTGGAGGAGCGGGGGATCGTCGCTCCAACGCGCCCCAGGCGGAGCAGCAAGCAGAGCTACCGACTCGTCGGCGAGTAGGATCGCCTGCGCCATCCGGCGAACGACATCAGGAGGCAACGCCTCCTTGTGAGGCTGGACCTCTGAGTCCGGCCGCCGGGCCCACGGGCTCACACCGTCGTCGATCCGGCCCGAACAGACCTCGCGCGAGCTAGCCTCGACCCATGAAATTTGGTGTGGCCTCGTTGCGTGCGGGTGTCGGGATCCTCGTCGCCTGTGTGCTGGTGTCGGGATGGAGCGCTCCTGCGGCGCCGAGCACCACCGTGGCGAAGCCCGAGGTCACGCTGCTGAAAGCGGGCCTCTGGATGGGGGGCGGTGAGTTCAATCGACCCGTGACCGTCGGTGGCTGGACCTATTTCGCGGGGAGCGACGGCGTCCATGGTCAGGAGTTGTGGAAGACGGACGGCACGACGGCCGGGACAGTGATGGTCAAAGACATCGGACCGAACGTCAGCCGACCGCGCAATCGTCTGAAGTCCCTCCGTGCCCTGGGGGAGGGCGTGGTCTTCACCATCGACGACGGCGTTCACGGCCGTGAGGTGTGGAGGTCAGACGGGACCGAGGCCGGGACAGTGCTGGTCAAGGACATCAACCCGGACGGCGCCGGAGTTCCGGAGGGCAACGACGTCGCGGTGTTCAGTGGGGAGTACTACTTCCTCGCCTACCAGCCCCAGAGTATCCGCTACGACTTGTGGAAGACCGACGGGACCGAAGAGGGGACTGTCCTGGTGCACTCGCACGGCGCAAACTTCCTCTTCCCGACCCGGCACGCGTTGTTTTACGGCGGAGCCCAGCCGGACGGCTCGGGCCACGAGCTCTGGCGTACCGATGGAACGCCGGAGGGCACGGTGATGGTCAAGGACATCAACCCAGGCTCCGACTCGGGCGCGCCAACAGTGACTGCCTGTGTTGGTGACGTGGTCTACCTGGCGGCGGATGACGGGATCCACGGTCGTGAGCTGTGGAGGAGTGACGGCACGCCGGAGGGCACGGTGATGGTCAAGGACATCAATCCCGTCGGCTCTGCCTTGGCGAACGGCGCCTCCATGGCCGTGGTCGGCGATGTCCTCTACGTCACCGCGGACGACGGAACCCACGGCGAGGAACTGTGGAAGAGCGATGGCACGGCGACGGGTACGACCATAGTCAAGGACATCCAGGCCCAGCCGGGGTACGGCCCGAAGCCCGTCGTCAGTCAGCAGGCCGTAGTCGGTGATCAGCTGCTCTTCACCCTGTCGATGAGAGGTGAACTGTGGAGGACCGACGGAACCCGCGCTGGGACCGTCAGGATCATCCCGCACGGACAGGAGGAGTCCGCCGTGCGCTACAGGTTGAGCGACTCGGTGGTGCTCGGAAGCCACCTCTACCTCGCGAGCTCCGAGGAGATGGTGCACGGCGCCGAGCTGTGGCGCACCGATGGCACGAGCGCAGGAACCGAGCTCGTCGTTGACAGCGTTCCAGGTCCTGGCAGCTCCTACCCGTACACCTTGACCGTCGCCGGAGACTCCCTACTCTTCGCCGATGTCGGTGGGTTGGAGAAGTTGACATACACCTACCTCGAGCCGACGGCTCCGCCGAACCGGTTCGTGCCGCCATCGCGAGGCGAGAAAAACAAGCGGAAGGGCAGCCTGGCTCTCAGCGTCACCCTGCCCGCGGCCGGACGGCTGGAGATCGCTGCCGGGCGCTTCACCAAGCCGGTCACACTCGATCTCGCCGCGCCTGGCGCCGCTTCGGTCCTGATCGAGCCGAACCGGGCGGGCAAACGGAAGCTGAGGGTGAAGCTCGTCAAGGCCCGTCGACAGGGGGGCGCCGCGAGGCTGAAGGTGACGGTCACGATGACGTTCACTCCGCTCGACGGCGAGCCCTACGCCATCACCGCCACTTATCGGCTCCGCCGGGGCTGAGCGGCCCGCTGGTCGGCTCACACTGGGCGCACGCAGGTGCACTGGGCGGCGGCGAGGGTGCCCTCGGCCGCCTCGGTCTCCGCCCGCGCCCGGCCGGCGCCGACCAGGGCCGGCTCCCGCGGCGCGACCTCGCCCGGCACCCCTTCGGGTACGACGACTGCGCGGGGCCACAGGAGCCGCGCGGCGACGGCGCCGCCGACAGCCAGCACCAGCAGGATCGACCAGGCGGCGGTCAGGCCGACGCCGGTGCCGACCCAGCCGGCGACCGGGTAGGTGACCAGCCAGGCCAGGTGCGAGAGCGAGAACTGGGCGGCGAAGAGCTTGGGCAGCGCGTCCGGGGCCGCCGAGCGGCGCAGTACCCGGCCGGTCGGGGTGACGACCAGCGCCATGCCGCCGCCGACCGCGATCCAGATCGCGCCGGTGACCCACCACGTGGTCAGCTCCGCCGCCGTCATCGCCAGCGCCGCCACTACGGCGGCGACGAGGACGGCCGAGCCGGTCATCATCACGGCGCGGTCCGCGACCCGGTCCAGGATCCGCGGCAGGGCCACGGCGACGAGGAGGGTGCCACCGCCCGAGGCGGCCAGCATCCAGGCCACGTCGGCCTGGCCGCCGCCCAGCACGTCGCGTACGTAGTTGACGGTGTTGACCACCACGATCGCGCCGGCGGAGGCCACGACGAGGTTCAGCGCCATGACCCCGCGCAGCTGGGGCGTGCGGACGAAGGCCTGGATGCCCGAGGCGACCCGCTCCCAGGCGTTCGCGGTGTCCGTCGGCCGTGCGTTCGGGATCGTGGTCGACACGACGAGCACGGCGGAGACGGCGAAGCCCAGGGAGGTGCCGACGAACAGCCGGTCGAAGGACATGAAGGTCAGCGCCACCGCCGCCAGCACCGGGCTCAGCAGGCTCTCCATCGTGTAGGCGACCTGCGAGGCGGAGAGCGCCCGCGTGTACTGCGACTCCTCGGTGACGATGTCGGGGATGACCGCCTGGAAGGTCGGGGTGAACGCCGCGGACGCCGACTGCAGGAGCGCGATCAGCACGTAGATGTGCCAGATCTCGCTGACGAAGGGCAGGGCCAGCACCACGCCGGCGCGCACCAGGTCGAGGAGCGCGAGGAAGAGGCGCCGGGGGAGCCGGTCGACGAACGCCGCCGCGAGCGGCGCGATGACGACGTAGAGCACCATCTTGATGGTGAGCGCGGTGCCCAGCACCGCCCCGGCGTCCCGTCCGGCGAGGTCGTAGGCGAGGAGGCCGAGGGCGACGGTCGCCAGCCCGGTGCCGAAGAGCGCGATGATCTGGGCGGCGAACAGGCGGCGAAAGTCGCGGATCGCGAAGAGGCTCACCACGGTCTCCCTTCTGGCGGTACGAGTCTCGGACTATACCCCTATGGGGTATCGAGATGGCGCAACGGCGCTGCCCCGGCGGGTATTCCTCGCCCTCAGCCCGATGTGACCGACGCGACCCACGGAGAACCGCTCAGCGCCGCTTCGAGAAGAAGTTCGGGATCAGGTCGCCCAACGGCACGGTCGAGGATCGGTACGTCGTCGTGCTATTGGGGAAGACTGGAGTAAGGATCATGACCAGCTTTCCGCGGAAGACGGCGTACTGCCAAGGCAACGTCTTGTTGTTCAACCCGTGACGCGTTCCCTGCTGGAAGGCACCGCCGAGCACAGGAGACACTCGTGGAGGACCTGACTGTTCGACAGTTGTGGGACCGGCTGAACGTCTACCTCGCTCAACTCGGCGAGGTCCATGAGACGCCCCTGGGGCTGAAGATTGTGGCGAAGGGCGGATCGGAAGGACCACCCGCGACAACGGAGATCGTGGTCACGCCGGAGGAGTGGGACGACTATGTGAGCACGATCTACGGAACGGGTGACCCGTCCGCCACCCCGATTCGAGGCCGGGTGCTCGACGCGCTAGGACATAAGCCGTACCTCATCTATGACGGGACCTACGACTGGGCGGCGGGTGATGAACCTGAGCTACCCGCTGACGTCGAGCCAGACGTTCAGGGCGGACGCTGGTTCGTCGTGGACGGAGACGGTCGGAAGCACTATTTCTCGGACGACTCCGGCTGACGTCTGACCTCGTGCGGCGCAACGTGACCAGCAGGAAGAAGCGTTCTTGATCGTTGCCTGAGCCGTCCATGCCGGAGTCGCCTCCCGGTAGACGACCCGGACTTCGAACCACCGTCCGGCCGCGGACGGGTTCGATCCGGCCTGCAGCTATCCGCCGATCGCTGTCGTCGCCTGTCCGGCGTCTTCGCGCGGGCCCATGTGGTCCGAGGACCTGGCTCCGCCGTGACCGTCGGACGCCGGGCGTTCATCGCCTCCGCCAGATGTGGAAGTCGTCGTACGCCGCCTGCTCGCGGTAGTGCCGGACGAAGTAGTCCTCGATCCCGCTCGCATCGACGCCCCAGGTGGCGAGGCTCTTGCCGGACACCACGACCCAGCGGGGTGCGTCCGGGCCGGTCAGCACCGCGCGCAGTTCGGTCAGCTCGGGGTCGAGGACCCGGACGGGCAGGCTCCACAGGTGGGGGTACGGGCTGGTCAGCCCGCTGCCCACCACGATGTCGGGGCGGCCGAAGGCGACCACGACGCCGTCGCCGGGGGTGGCGTGGTCGCGCAGGTAGTGCGCGATCCGGGCGTCCGTCGCGATGGCGGGATTGGCGGGGTTGACCAGCTGCTCGGTCCAGGCCGCGGCGGTCGCGACCAGGGTCAGGCCGAGACAGGCGGCCAGCGCCTGGCGGACCGGGGCGGTGGGACGGACCAGGCAGGCCAGCACCACGATGCCCGGGACGAGGCCGGTCAGGTAGTGCAGCCAGTAGCTGC
Organism: Nocardioides carbamazepini; assembly: GCF_024614185.1. Taxonomy (GTDB): domain Bacteria; phylum Actinomycetota; class Actinomycetes; order Propionibacteriales; family Nocardioidaceae; genus Nocardioides; species Nocardioides carbamazepini. Next base: position 541,912 of record NZ_JAHTLF010000018.1, on the reverse strand, counting down.
CGCCGGCCACCACGCCGACCAGCTCCCACCCGGCCAGGGCGAGCCCCGCCACCGCGAGCGGAGTGCCGCGCGGTCCGTCCCGCAGCGTGTCGCGGACCGCGATGACCACCGTCGTGCCGAGGAGCGTGGCCGCGCCGCTGGCGACGAAGGCGAGCCCGAGCAGGAGCATCCGCTCCGAGGTGGCGTCGCTCGCCGACGTGTCGATCACCTCCCCGGCCCGGAGCCGGAAGACCACGACGGCCTCCCAGAGGGCAGTGGGGGAGGTGCCGCGCTCGGCGGCGGAGGCGAGGGCCGCGGCCAGGACGACGATCGAGCCGGCCGCGAAGGCCGCCGTGAGCCGGACGAGGCCGGCCACCCGACCATGGCACAGGACGATCAGCACGAGCGCGAACACGAAGGCGTCCACGACGTTCTGCTTGACGAGCGCGGCTGCCATCGCCGCCGCGCCGGCACCCGCCGCCAGCAGGAGCTGACGACGCCCGGCGGGTGCCCGCAGGGCCGCGACGAGGCCGACGACGCCGAGCATGACGAACGGCGCCGCGAGCAGCTCGCCGTTGGTCTCCGGCATGCCGAGGAGCGGGCTCGACAGCAGCGCCGCGGCGAGGATCGGGACGGCGCGGGTCGTCCAGTGCGCGCCGGGTGCCGCGAGCCGCGCGGCGAGCAGTCCCGCGAGCAGGACGACCGCCGCGCTCGCCACCCCGCCGAGCACCATCACCGCCGGCGCGGACACGCCGTCGGCGCCGAGCCCGATCGGGCCGAGCCGGGCGGTCACGCGGAAGATCCAGATCAGCAGGGGCGGCCGGTCGACCCAGTGGTCGCCGTACAGCGAGCTCCCGTCGTCCCACTGCTGCCCGACGGCGAGGAACCCGGCCGCGTCGGACGCCAGCGGCGTGCGGAGGAACGGCAGCCAGGCAGCGAACGCCACCAGCGCGGCGACGTACGTGGCCCGCGACACACGCACGTCACGTGGGGCGGGCCTCAGCATGGCCCCGACGCTAGCGGTCATACCCAGACGTTCGTCGAGCCGTCTGACGGGACCGAGACGGAGTCCCCGCGGTGAGGCCGTGAGGACTCGTTGACCTCGGCGTGCGACCCGAGCGCCCCGGCGCGAAACCTCGGTGACCTTCCATGGCTCCATGACCAGCCGACCGCACGCAGATGAGCCGCGCCGGCGGCTCGTCGTCGTCGGCTCCGGCATGGCCGCGACCCGGCTGGTCGAGGAGCTGGTCGCCCGGCGGGCACCCGCGCGGATGGACGTCACGGTCCTCGGCGACGAGGAGGTCGCGCCGTACAACCGGATCCTGCTCTCCGCCGTCCTCGAAGGCTCCCACCGGACGGAGGCACTGACACTGCGCTCGCCGGAGTGGTACGCCGCCCACGGCGTCGATCTCCGGCTCGGCGCCCGCGTCCTCGGCATCGACCGCCAGCGCAAGGACGTCATGCTCGTCGACGGCACCCTCGTGGAGTACGACGTCCTGGTGCTCGCCACGGGGAGCATCCCGTCGCTCCCGCCGATCCGCGGCCTGGTCCGGATGAACGGGTCGCTGCACGAGGCCGTGCACGCCTTCCGGTCCCTCGCCGACTGCGAGCGCCTGGTGTCCGCGCTGCCGTACAGCCGGCGTGCCGTCGTCGTCGGCGGTGGCCTGCTCGGGCTGCAGGTCGCGCGGGCGCTCGGTGCGCGCGGCATCGCGACCGAGGTCGTGGAGGGCGCCGACCACCTGCTCCACCAGCAGCTCAGCGCCCCCGCCGCCCGGATCCTGGCCCGGGACCTGAAGAGGCTCGGCGTCGCCGTCTACACCGGCGCCCGGGCCGTCCGGCTGGTCGACGGCCCCAACGGCACCGCGCTCCGCCTCGACAACGGCTACGCACTCGACACCGACCTCGTCGTGCTCACCGCAGGCGGTCGTCCCTCGACGGCGCTGGCCCGCGGCGCCGGGCTCGAGGTCCGCCGCGGCATCGTCGTCGACGACCGGCTCGCCAGCGTCACCGATCCGTCCGTCCACGCGCTCGGCGACTGCGCCGAGACCGTGGCTGCCGACGGGCGTGGCCGCACGACCGGCTTCGTGCCTCCCGCCTGGGAGCAGGCCGGCATCCTCGCGGGGGTCCTCTGCGACGAGGACGTGACGTACGACGGCAGCCGGATCGTCGCTCGGCTGCGCGCCACCGATCTCGACGTCGCCGTGCTCGGCGACGCCGCCGCCGAGGTGGCCGCCGGCGGCGAGGTGGTCGAGGTCGCGAACCCGGTCTCGGGGTCGCACCGGCGCCTCGTCGTCCGCGACGGCCGGATCGTCGCGGCCACCCTGGTCGGCGACCTGTCCCGGGTCGGCCTGATCACCCAGCACTTCGACCGGCGGACCGTCCTGGGGTCGCACGAGCCCGGACGGCTGCTGATGCCGGAGCGAACGGGAGGGGACACCGACAGGGCCGTCGGGGCCGCCGGCCCCCTTCCCGACGACACCGAGGTGTGCGCCTGCGCGGGCGTCACCGCCGGCCGGATCCGCGCCTGCTCCTCGCTGGAGCAGGTCCGCGACACCACCCGCGCGACCACCGGCTGCGGTGGCTGCGCCAGCACCGTCCGGCAGCTGCTGAGCAGCCGCCCGGCTCTCGCCACGAAAGGCTCCTGAGATGAACCAGCGCAAGCAACTGGTGGTCGTCGGCCACGGCATGGTGGGCCACCGCTTCGTGCAGGCGGCGATCGAGCGTGGGCTCACCGAGACGCACGACATCACGGTCCTCGGCGAGGAGCCGCGCCCGGCGTACGACCGGGTCGCCCTCACCTCGTTCTTCGAGCGCGGCGCCGAGGCGCTCTCCTTCCTCCCCGGCGGCGCGTACGACGACCCGCGGGTCACGCTGCGCCTGCGCGCCGAGGTCGTGGCGATCTCCCCGCGCCAGCGGGTGATCACGCTCGCGAGCGGGGAGGACCTGCACTACGACGAGCTGGTGCTCGCGACCGGTGCGTTCCCGTTCGTGCCGCCGGTGCCGGGCAAGGACCTCCGAGGCGTCTTCGTCTACCGCACCATCGAGGACCTCGAGGCGATACGCGCGGCGTCGAAGAAGGCCAAGGTCGGCGCGGTCATCGGCGGCGGCCTGCTCGGCCTGGAGGCGGCCAACGCGCTGCACCAGCTCGGCCTGGAGACCCACGTCGTCGAGCTGGCGCCGCGGCTGATGGCGGTGCAGATCGACGACGGCGCCGGCTCGACGCTCAACCGGCACATCGAGACGCTCGGCCTCACCGTGCACACCGGCGCGATGACCGAGGCCGTGCTGGGCAAGGACCGGGTCACCGGCCTCGCGCTCAAGGACCGCAACCCGCTCGACGTCGACCTCGTCGTCTTCTCCGCCGGCATCCGTCCGCGCGACGCGCTCGGCCGTGCCGCCGACCTCGACATCGCCGAGCGCGGCGGCCTCCTGGTCGACGAGCACTGCCGCACCAGCGACGAGCACATCTGGGCGATCGGCGAGTGCGCGGCCCCGGGTGGGCGGATGTACGGCCTGGTCGCGCCCGGCTACGCGATGGCCGAGGTCGTCGTGGACGCCCTGCTCGGCGGCCGGGCGGGCGCCTTCACCGGCGCCGACATGTCGACCAAGCTCAAGCTGCTCGGCGTCGACGTCGCGTCCTTCGGCGACGCCTTCGCCGCCGACGAGGACGCTCTCGAGGTCGTGTACGCCGACGCGGTGGCCGGCGTCTACAAGAAGCTCGTCGTCAAGGAGCTCGCGAGCGGCGGCTACGAGCTGCTGGGCGGCATCCTGGTCGGCGACGCGTCGTCGTACGGCGTGCTGCGGCCGCTCGTGGGCTCCGGCATCGAGCTGCCGGACAACCCGGAGGAGCTGATCCTCCCGGCCTCCCGGGGCGGGGGGCTCGAGCTCGGGCTCCCAGACGACGCGCAGGTGTGCTCGTGCAACAACGTGACGAAGGCCGAGATCGTCGCGGCCGTCTCCGACGACGCGACGCTCAACGACGGCGGCCCGTGCACCGACGCGGGCTGCGTCACCGCGCATACCTTGGCGGGCTCCACCTGTGGCTCCTGCAAGACCGTGGTCAAGAAGATCGTCGAGGACCACTTCGCCGCGTCCGGCAAGGTCGTCGACAGGTCCCTGTGCGAGCACTTCGCGATGACTCGGCAGGAGCTCTTCGAGGTCGTCGCCGTGCACGGCTACAACCGCTTCGACGACATCGTCGAGGGCCATGGCCGCGGTCGGGGCTGCGACATCTGCAAGCCCGCCGTCGCCTCGATCCTGGCCAGCCTGCTCAACCACCACGTCCTCGACGGCGCCAACGCGACGCTGCAGGACACCAATGACGCCTATCTCGCCAACCTGCAGAAGAACGGCACCTACTCGGTCGTGCCGCGTATCCCCGGCGGCGAGATCACGCCCGACCGGCTGATCGTGATCGGCGAGGTGGCCCGCGACTTCGGCCTCTACACGAAGATCACCGGCGGCCAGCGGATCGACCTCTTCGGCGCCCGGAAGGAGGACCTGCCGGCGATCTGGAAGCGGCTGGTCGACGCCGGCATGGAGTCCGGCCACGCCTACGGCAAGTCGCTGCGGACGGTGAAGTCGTGCGTCGGCTCGACCTGGTGCCGGTACGGCGTGCAGGACTCGGTCGGCATGGCGATCGAGCTGGAGCTGCGCTACCGCGGGCTGCGCTCGCCCCACAAGCTCAAGGGCGGCGTCTCCGGCTGCGCCCGCGAGTGCGCGGAGGCGCGTGGCAAGGACTTCGGCGTGATCGCGACCGAGAAGGGCTGGAACCTCTACGTGGGCGGCAACGGCGGCGCCGTGCCCGCCCATGCCCAGCTGCTCGCCGGCGACCTGTCGCGCGAGGAGCTGATCCGCTACCTCGACCGCTTCCTCATGTACTACATCCGCACCGCCGACCGGCTGCAGCGCACCTCCACCTGGCTCGACGAGGTCGGCGGCCTGGACCGGGTCCGCGAGGTCGTCGTCGACGACAGCCTGGGCCTCGGCGACGAGCTGGAGGCGGCGATGGCCAAGCACGTCGACTCGTACTTCGACGAGTGGCAGGCGACCATCGACGACCCGGTGAAGCTCGCCCGGTTCGTCTCGTTCGTCAACGCCCCCGACCAGCCCGAGATCTGCCGGCTCGACCAGATCGCCCGGGAGTCCGGGGTCTCGGCCCTGATCGGCGGGGAGGCGGTCGCCGTCTTCCGCACCTACGACGACGAGCTGTTCGCGCTCTCGGACGTCGACCCCCGCGGTGGCGCCGCCGTGCTCTCCCGGGGCATCGTCGGGACGCGGACGGTCGTCGGCGAGGAGGTCCCCTTCGTGGCGAGCCCGCTGTTCAAGGACCACTTCGACCTGCGGACCGGCCGCTGCCTGGACGACACCGGCGTCGCGGTGGCGACGTACGACGTCCGCGTGGTCGACGGCGTTGTGGTCGTGGGCGCGCGGCGCGAGACAATCGCGTCGTGAGCGAGCTGCCCCTGTCCGGCTTCATGATCGGCGTGACGGCGGCGCGCCGGGCCGAGGAGCAGATCGCGCTGCTGGAGCGGCGCGGCGCCTCCGTGGTCCACGCGCCGGCGCTGTCGGTCGACCCCAACCGGATCGACGAGCCCGCCCTGCGTGCCGCGACCGAGGAGGTGCTCGACCAGCCGGTGGACATCTTCGTCGCCACCACCGGCATCGGCCTGAAGTCCTGGTTCACCGCGGCCGAGCGCTGGGGGCTGCTGGACGACCTCACCGCCCACCTCGGTGGCGCGGAGATCCTGGCCCGGGGTCCCAAGAGCGTCGGTGCGCTGCGCAGGTTCGGGCTGCGCGAGCTGTGGGCGCCGGAGTCGGAGGAGTTCGAGGACGTCCTCGCGCACCTGCGCGGACGCGACCTGCGGGGGCGGCGGATCGTCGTCCAGGAGCACGGCCAGTCGCTCTCGCTCGCGGCCCACGCGCTGCGCCGGCTGGGCGCCGAGGTCACCACGGTCGCCGTCTACCGGGTGGAGGGCGCGGCCGACCCCGAGCCGATGTTCGGGCTGATCGAGGCCGTCGCCGAGCGCCGGGTGCACGCGGTCACCTTCACGGCCGCGCCCGCGATCGCCGCGATGATGGAGGCCGCCGGCACCACCGGCCACCGCGACGAGGTCGTCGGTGCCTTCCAGGCCGACGTGGTCGCCTCCTGCGTGGGACCGGTCACCGCCGCCGCGTTCGAGATGTGGGGCGTTCCGTCCATCCACCCCGAGCGATCCCGTCTCGCCGCCATGGTCAAGCAGCTCGAGGTCGAGCTGCCGTCCCGGGCCGCCGGCACCACCCTCGAGGTCGCCGGCCACACCCTCCTGCTGCACGGCGACCTGGGCGATCGCGGCGTGCTCCTCGACGGCGTCGAGGTGCGGCTCTCACCCGCCCCGTACGCCGTCCTCCAGGCGCTCCTCGTCAACCCCGGCACCGTCGTCTCCCGCCGCGACCTGCTCGCCGCCCTGCCCTCCGGCACCGCCGGCTCCGAGCACGCCGTCGAGATGGCGGTGGCCCGTCTCCGCGCCGCCCTCGGCACCCGCTGCATCCAGACCGTGGTGAAGCGCGGCTACCGGCTGGCCGTCGCCCCGTGAGGCCCGCACCCCACCTCGTCACCGTCGCCCACGGCACGCGCACCGCGCCGGGCAACGAGGTCGCCCGGCTGTTGACCGCGGCCGCCGCGCGACGCCTCGGCTGGGACGCCACGACGACCTACGTCGAGCTGTGCGCGCCGCTGTTCGCCGACGTCGTCACGGAGGTCAGCGCCCCGGCGGTGGCGGTCCCGCTGCTGTTGTCGACCGGCTACCACCTGCGTCACGACCTGCCGGCCGCCGTCGCGGCCGCCGCCCGCGGCGATGCCGTCCGCCTAGGTCGGGCGCTGGGCCCCGACGCCCTGCTCGCCACCGCCCAGGTCGACCGGTTGCGCGCGGCCGGCGCCACCCCGGGCCAGCCGGTCGTCATGGTCGCCGCCGGCTCCACCGACCCTGCCGCCACGGCCGACCTCGACGCCGCCGCGCACCTGCTCGCCCAGGCCTGGGGTGCCCCCGTCCGCCTGGCCACCCTGGCCGGTCGGGGGCCGCGCCCCGCGCAGGTCGTGCGGCGCGGCGATGCCGTGGCGCCGTACCTCCTCGCCACGGGCCACTTCCACCGCAAGGCCCGGCACGACGCGTACGCCGCGGGGGCGACCGTCGTGGCCGACGTCCTCGGCCCGCACCCGCGCCTGGTCGACCTGGTCGTCGAGCGGGCGCTCGCGCTGATGCCCGTCGCGGCCCGGGTCCCGGCCTGACGGTCGGTCCTGAGGTTCAGTCGTCGAAGGCGACCCGGATGACGACGCGCTGTCGCTCGCCCTCGGCGGCCGTCACCGTGATGCCCGCGGTGTCGAGCGGCGCCAGGTCGGCGGGGCTGACGTCGCCGTCGGTGAGCTGGGAGACCCAGTCGCCCTCGTCGAAGTCGACGTAGGTGATCGTCAGGGCGCGGTCGGCGTCGGGCACCGCCTTCGCGAAGCGGTCCGAGTCACCGAGTGTCGTCCCCGATGCCTTCGCGACCTGTTCGACGAATGCGCGGTCGGCGCCCACCACCACGGCGTCGCCCGCGCGGGCCGACGGCAGGACGTCCTTGCCGCCGAGCGCGGCGCGCACCTTCTCCAACGCGGCCTCGACCTTCGTGGCGTCACCGGTGATCCGCGCCGCGATGGGTGCGTCGCCCGCGTCGTCCTCGAAGCTGAGCGCCTTCTCGAAGCCGGGACCCGCCACGAACGCGATGGTGTCCCCGCCGAGGTCCTCCAGGTCGTCGGGCGTGAGGCCCGTGGCCTTCTCGAAGTCGGCCAGCAGCTCGTCCGGCTCCTGGCCGAAGGACAGTGGGCCGTCGGTGATCGTCCGCTTCGCCCAGTCGTCCCCGAAGCCGCCGCCGAAGGCGAGGGCCGCATCGTCGGGGAGCGGGGAGAGCGCTGTCAGCGCGTCGGTGCCGTCGTACCTGCTCGTGTTGCCCGTGAGCAGCGGGTCGGCGACGACCTCGATCTCCAGCGCGCCGTCGTCGAAGCGTGCCACCCCGCCGAGCCCGGCGAAGTCCTCGAGCTGGCGCCGGACGTCGTCCGGCACGGGGACGGCGAAGTCCTCCATGATCTCCTCCTCGGAGATCTCCGGGAGCTCGTCGTCGGGCAGCAGGTCCGCGTCCTCGGGCATCTGCTTCTCGTAGAACTCGGCCATCTCCTCCGTGAGCTGGTCCTGCTCGGCGGGGGAGAGCTCGTCGTAGTTCTCCATCCGCTTCCAGAACCGCTTCTCCTCCGGAGACAGCTCGGCCTCCACCTCCGCCACGGCCCGCGTGCCGATGGAGGCGAAGCTCGAGAATGCCATCAGCGCGTCGACCGGGTCTGTCGACAGACCGAACGGTGTGCTGACGAAGAGCGACAGGAACGGATGCTCCTCGACGGCGTCCAGCAGGGCCCGCCCGGCCTCGGGGGCGGCGTACAGGGTGAGCACGCCCGCGTCCCCGGCCGCCGAGGTGAGCTCCTGGAAGTCGGCATCGTCCCCGAGGTGTGCGCGACCGCCGTCTGCGACGACCTGACGGGCGACCTCCTCGGTGCGGGCGAGTACGGCCCAACCGTCGCCGAGGGCATAGCCCACCTCGTCCCCGCAGGTCGCGACGGCCTTGTCCAGGCCGGTGCGCGCCTTCGCCGGGTCGTCGACCTGGAGCACGGCCACGGGCTCCGGATCGTCCTGCGGTACGACCGCCAGCGCTGCCCGGTCGCCCGCCCAGTCGGCGAGGTCGTCGTACCCGAGGTCGCAGCCGCTCTCCGCGGTCACCTGGTCGAGCAGCGAGCGACGCAGGTCGTCCTGGCTCTTGAGGCCGAGGTGCTTCGCGAGGCTCGGGAACCGCTTCAGGGTCTGGTAGGCCTCGATCTTCTGCCCGCCCGGCGGATCGAGGTCGATCCCGACGTAGGCGAGGGTGTCGCCCGGCAGCACCTCCGAGGCCTGCGGGCCCTGGGCGAGCCAGCCCTGCCAGGCCCAGCCGCCGGCACCGATCACCGCGACCACGCCGACCGTGCCGGCGACGGCGGCCACCCGACGCCTCCTGCCGGCGGAGGGGGTGGTCGGAGCGGACGGCGCGAACTCGGTCATGGGAAGACGGTAGGGGGCCTTCCGTCGTTCCGGGGAAGGTTCCCCGAATCCGAGACCCTCACCTCTACCGGCCAGGGGACCCGGCGAGCAAGAGGTGCCGGCCGCGGCGGTGGCCCGAGCGACGGGTCAGGAGGCCAGTCGGCGGTAGGTGCTGCCGTGGAACACCAGGGGCGCCACGGTCGTGTCGGACTGCAGGTCGTGGATGCGCAGCACCACGATGCTGTGGTCACCGGCGGCGATCTCGCTCTCGATGGCGCAGCTCAGCCGCAGCGGCGCGCCGTCGAGGAGGACGGCGCCGCCGGCGTCGGACGACCAGTCCAGCCCCGCGAACCGATCGGCGCCCTTGCGGGCCAGCTGGCGGCACTGGTCCTGCTGGTGCTCGCCGAGCACGCTGATGCCGAGCCGCCGCGCCGCGCGCAGCTGCGGCCAGGTCGAGGAGGTGTTCTGGGCGCAGACCGAGACCAGCGGCGGGTCGAGGGAGACGGTGGTGAACGAGCTCGCAGCCAGGCCCACCGGCTCGCCGTCCACGACGGCGCACACGGCCGTGACGCCCGACGGGAAGCAGGCGAAGGCGTCGCGCAGGGCCCGGGTGTCGGAGAGCTTCGAAGGCACGGTGGTCATCGTGGGGCCTTTCTCGGCGGGGAGGTCGAGGACAGGCCGAGCGTAGGAGCGCCCGGCAGCAATTGCAAGTGATTACTTACTTACATCTTTGCTAAGGTCGGCGACATGGATCAGCAGCCGCGCCGGCGGATGGGCGCCGAGGAGCGCCGCGCGAGCATCCTGCAGGCGGCCGCCCGGGTCTTCGAGCGCACCGGCGACCTGGGCTCGACGACGACGAAGATGATCGCGGAGGAGGCCGGAGTCAACGAGGCGATCCTCTACCGCCACTTCGCCAGCAAGGAGGAGATCTTCTACGACGCCGTGGTCGAGCCGCTGCGCGTGCCGATCCAGGAGTTCGTCGCGCATGCCGGGACCTCGGTCATGGAGCGGAGCCGCGCCGAGCGGGTCGCCTTCTTCGGCGACATCCTGCACGGCATGGTCGTCAAGCTGGCCGCGGAGCTGCCCGCGCTCGGGCTGGTGCTCTTCGGCGGCCCCGACGTGGCGCGCGGCTTCTACGCCAGTGCCTGGGAGCCCGCGCTACGCCGGCTGGCCGAGGACTGGCGGGCGATCTTCGAGTCGGTCGGCCATCGCGACTACAACGACCCGATGCTGTCCGCCGAGATCGTCGTCGGCACCTGCCTGAGCCTGGCTCTCGCCAAGCGCCACGGCGGACCTCAGGGTGCGGAGGAGCTTGCCCGCGAGAAGGCTCGCTGTGGCGAGATCGCCCGGATGATGTACGACGGTGTCTTCAAGTTCGCCGACTGAGCGTCGGTCAGCGGGTGCGCGGGCCGAGCAGGATCCGGCGGTTCGCGTTGTTGTCGAGCACGTGCTGGGGGTAGGCCCGAGCGTGACCGCGCGCCAGCGTCATCGCCCGCTTGCGGTCGCCCTTCTCGATGGCCGCGGTGATCTGCTCGTGCACCTTGAGCACCTCGGCGCGCTGGGCGAGCTCGGGGTAGTGCTCGGTGGAGACCGCCGTGTCGGCCCAGGCCCGCTCCTGGGTGCTCCACAAGGTGACCAGGGCGCCGACGCTGAGCCGGATGGTGGCGTTGCCACAGGCGTTGATCAGTGCCTCGTGGAAGTCGCGGCTGGTCGAGGTGAAGGCGGCGCCGTCGTCGAGCGACTCGCGCTGCTGGTTGATCAGGGGGCGGAGCAGCTCGGCCACGATCTCCTGGCGGTCCTCGCGCTCGGCCGCGAGCCCGACGCACAGCGGCTCGAGCTCGACCAGGGCGTCGGCGAGGTCCTTGAGCGGAGCGCGCTCGAACTGCAGCAGCAATGCCAGGGCGTTGGTCACGCCGCTGCGATCGGGGGCGCGGACCTCGGCGCCGCCGACGTTGCCGCGTCGTACGACGATGAGGCCCTCGGCCTCGAGGATCCGCAGCGCCTCCCGCATCGGCGGACGGCTGACGTTGAACTCGCGCATCAGGTCCTCCTGACGCGGCAGCAGCGTGCCCTCGGGGATGGCGCCACTGATGATCCGCTCACGCAGGAGGTCCGCGACGCGCTCGCCGATCGAGGGCTGGGACATCTGCTTGAGCCCGATGCTGCCGGTGAGCGACCCGGGGATGGACTCCGTCATCTGCGAAAGAAACCTCGATGTGTGGGTGGCGTCTGGTGTGACCGCATTGATTGTAAACATAGCGCAACCTGGGCCGGGGCTTTCGCCACGCGGATCTTGACGTATCTGTATAAAAGATGCACTCTTAGTGCCGTGAGCACCGAGAACGTGACGACCACCGTCGAATCCGGGATCCTGACCATCCGGATCCACCGTCCCGAGGCGCGCAACGCGCTCACCAAGGCGATGTACGCCGCGATCCGGGACGCGACCCGCGACGCGTACGTCGACGATGCCGTCGATCTCGTCCTGATCCGTGGCTCCGAGGGCGCGTTCGCGGTCGGGGGCGATCTCAAGGAGATGCTCGGCGACCTCGAGGCCGGTGGCCGCGGCCTGTTCGCCTACGACGAGTGCCTGCCGTTCGAGGCCGTGCGCTCGCTGCCGAAGCCGACGGTCGCCGTGGTCGACGGCCTGTGCATCGGCGGGGGGTTGACCCTGGCGTCGGTGTGCGACGTCGTGGTCGCCACGAGCCGTTCGAAGTTCGCGATGCCCGAGGCCCGGGTCGGCGTCGTCGACGCCCAGATGCCGCGGCTGTTCCGCAGCCATGTCCCGCCCGCCCTGCTGCGCTACTGGCTCTACAGCGGTGCCAGCTTCGGCACCGACGAGGCCTTCGCGGCCGGCCTGCTCACCAAGGTCGTGGCGCCCGAGGAGCTCGAGGCCACGGTCGACGAGGTCGTCGCGAACCTGCGCAAGGGTGCGCCGGGCGCGATCCGGATGTACAAGAAGATCCTCAACGAGACCCGGCACGTCTCCTCCATGGAGGACGCCCTGACGACCTTGTTCGGCCCCGAGGCGCAGGAGCGCATCGCGGCCTTCGGCCAGCACTGAGCCCGATCGATGTCGAAGATCTGGACCTTCCTGCAGGACCGCGCCCCTCTCTACGACGACGAGCGGGAGGCGCTCCGCGTCGACGGCCGGGGCCGTACCTACGGCCGGCTGCTCGACGACGTGGCGTCGCTCGCCGCCGGCCTGACCGAGATCGGCGTCGGCCCCGGCACCCGGTTCGCCTCGGTGGTCGACTCCTCCCCGGCGGCGGTCGACGCCTGGCTGGCCACGGCGTCGATCGGCGTCATCGAGGCGCCGCTCAATGTCAACTACCGGGGCCGGCTGCTCGCCAACCTGCTCCAGGACTGCGACGCCGAGTTCGTGCTCTGCGACGAGCGCCATCTGCCCGCCGTACGCGACGCCCTGGCGCTCACCGAGCTGGCGCCCCGCCTCATCGTCAACGGCACGGCTCCGGCCGGCGCTCTCGCGCTGGCCGACCTCTACCGGGACGGCTCACAGTGGTCGCCGACGGAGATGGACGCCGACGAGGGCCGGGTCATCCTCTACACGTCCGGCACCACCGGGCCGTCGAAGGGCGTGGTGCACAACCAGGCCGGCTGCCTGGCGCTCGCGTCGTACGTCGCCGAGGTCTGCGGCTACGGCACCGATGACCGGCTGCTCAATGTGTTCCCGCTCTACCACCAGAACGCCCGCTACACCGGTCTGCTCACCGCCCTGGCGGCCGGTGCGTCCTTCGACCTCGAGTCGCGGTTCAGCGCGTCGCGGTTCTGGGCGTTGTGTCGCGAGCGTGGGATCACCGCGTTCAACTACCTCGGCTCGGTGCTCACGATCATCGCGGCGACGTCGGTGTCCGCGCCGCCGCCGGCGGACCACGGCGTCAGGGTCGGCTGGGGCGCCGGCGCGACCGAGGTCAACCGCGTCCAGTTCCAGGAGCTCTTCGGCATCGACCTGATCGAGGTCTACGGCCTCTCCGAGGCGCCGATGGCCACCGTCAACCTGCCCGGCTCGGGCTGCGCGCCCGGCTCCGCCGGCCGTTCGGGCCGGTTCTTCGAGATCCGCGTCGTCGACGCCGAGGGCCGCGACCGGCCCGCGGGCGAGCCGGGCGAGATCGTGCTGCGGCCGAAGGTCCCCGACGTCTTCACCCGCGGCTACTTCCGCAACGACGCGGCGACCGTCGCGGCCACCGCCGACCTCTGGTTCCGCAGCGGCGACCAGGGCTACCTCAACGAGTCCGGCGACCTGTTCTTCGTCGACCGGGTCAAGGACGCGCTGCGCCGTAAGGGCGAGAACATCTCCGCCTTCGAGGTGGAGAGCGTCATCGCGGCGCACCCCGACGTCCAGGACGTCGCCGTGTACGGCGTCGCCGCGGGCTCCGGTGAGGACGAGGTGGTCGCGGCGCTGGTGCTCACCCGCGCCGTCGCCGACCCGACCGCGATCATCCGCGACGTCGCGTCCGACCTGCCCCGCTATGCCGTACCGCAGTACATCCGGGTCCTCGACGACCTGCCGCGTACCCCGACCCTCAAGGTGCAGAAGGCGGTGCTGCGCTCGCAGGGCCTGTCCGCCGACCACATCACGATCAAGGAGAGCTGACCCGATGGACCTTGGACTGCGCGACCGCGTCGTCATCATCACCGGCGCCAGCGCGGGCATCGGCGCGGCGACCGCCCGCCTGGCCGGCGCCGAGGGAGCGCGGCTCGTGCTCTGCTCGCGCGGCGCCGGGCGTCTCGACGAGCTCGCCGAGAAGCTGCGGGCCGACGGGGTCGAGGTCGCCACGCTCGCCGCCGACGTCGCCGACCCCGCGTCGAGCGAGCAGCTGCGCGACCTCGCGGTGGAGCGGTTCGGCACGATCGACGCGATCGTGCACGGGGCCGGTGGCTCGAGCGGCGAGCACCTCAAGGGGTTCACCGACGAGTCCTGGATCCGGATGATCACCCTCAACACGCTCAGCGCCGTGCGTCTCACGGTGGCCTGCGCACCGGTCATGCAGGCCAAGGGGTACGGCCGCGTGGTGACCATCGCCTCGACCATGGCCCGTGACCCCGACCCGCGGTTCGCGAGCTACGGCGCCTCGAAGGCGGCGCTCACGCACGCCACCAAGGCGATGTCGCGGGCCTACGCGAAGTACGGCATCACGGTCAACAGCGTGCTTCCGGGCCTGACCCGCAGCGAGTCGGTGCTCTCCGGATACGCGAGCGCGGCCGAGCACATGGGCACCGACGTCGAGACCGTCGAGGCCCGGATGATGCAGCTCCAGCCGATCGCCATGGGGCGTACCGGCGAGCCCGACGAGGTCGCCGGCGCCGTGCTCTACCTGATCTCCGAGGGTGCCGGCTGGACCACGGGTACGTCGATCGCCGTCGACGGCGGCACCATCCGCGACACCCCCTGACCACCGGCTCGCCGACGGACGGGGCCTCCGCGATGACAGGGTCTCGGCCGAACGGGCCTTCGCCGCTGTCGGCCGAGCCGGCAGGAACAGCGACCCCGTGCCTACGACGTCATTCAACATCGAGCCGAATGGCGTAGTCCGGATCTCGCAACAGGCTGGGCCGCCAGGTTCCGTTGACGTGCTCGACGATTCGTTCTGCCATTCGTTCGGCCTCGCCCTGTGCGGTCTCCGGAAGTGAGCCAACTGCTTGTGCGAACGCTTCGGGGAGATTGGTCCGCAGCTCGTCGACCCAGGCTTCGGCCTGCTCCGGATGAGCGCCGAGCCGTCGACCGACCTTGATCCAGTCGTCCTTCGTGACGTCGAGCATCTTGCTGGTCCTTCCGATCGTCATCGCGGAGGTGAGGCGCTCGTGCTGGTCGTACGGGGCTGCGGACGCGACGTCGTAGAGCGGAGCGACCTGGGCGCGCGATCCGATGAGGATCAGCGAGTAGTTCTTGGCATGTGCGTCGGTGCCGCCGATGAGGACGTTGAATGCCAGACCTTTGAAGAACCGTTCGGTGTTGATGGTTCGATCTGTGATCGGCAATCCGGCGAGCAGATCTGCGATCTGCCCGATCCCAGGCCCGCCGTCGTTCTGGTACTTCAGTGCCGGATGGACTGACAACGCCTGGCACATGTCTTCCTGATGGACTCGAAACCAGCGCCCGTTCACTTCGCGGCGGTCGTAGCGATGCGAGATCACTGCCTGAACGTCCGCCACGTCGACCAAGTCGACACGCGCGGCAAGCAGGCCCGCGAAGTCCGCGGCGCGGAGACAGAGCGCTTCGTTGATGTGGTGCTGGGCGAACCCCTCGATGGCGGGCTTGATGATCGCGTTCGTCGGAGTCGAATCGCGAGGGATCCCCCATCGGCCGCTGGCGGGATCACGGAACAAGGCGATCTTCGGCTGCGCGCCGGCAAGACTCCACCGACCGCCGAAACGCCCCGGGTCCCAGTCGCGCCCATGTGCGGCAATCTCGTGTGCCATGCGGGAGAACGACTCGTCGCTGAGCCACTCGATGTCACCGGTCCGCTTCGCCGCATCGCTCGGGTCGACGTCCGGCGGGAGGATCTGAACCGCTCCGGCGGCGTCGCGTCCAACGTGAGCCAGCAAGGCGAAAGGGTTGTTGGGTGTGACGTTGTACTGCTGGCCCCATCGCTGCCGAGTTCCTTCGCTGTCCGGCAGGAGCCCGTCCAGGTAGGCGCGAACGGCCTTGTCCTTGTGCGCAGGTGCATGGATCGGAAGTGACAGTGAAAGCGGTGTCTGATCGCGCTTCTTCAGGTAGTCGTGGTCGTAGGTGAAGCTCAACGCACCTTGGGCCGACTGTGCGATGGTCCCGATCGGTACCCCGTCGAGATAGGCGTTGAGTGTGCGTCGCGCCGTGTGTCCAGCCATCAGTGCCGCCGACCGAACAGCGTCTCGAACGGGTCGGAGGCGTCGGCGGGATCAGGTTCGCCGGCAACGCTTGCCGTCTGAGCTGGCCTGGCTGCCCTCGCGGCCTGATCGCGGCTGCGCTCCTTCGCGGTTCGCTGTGCCTTGGTCGCTTGCTTCGCCTCGGCGCCCGCGCGGGTCGCCGGCTTCTTCGCGGCGGTGCGGCTAGCTTCGACTTCGAGGGTGAGCCCCAGGACGACGAGCGCGTCGAGAACCTTCTGTACTTCGAGGCGAGGGTGACCCTTCTCGAGGCGTACGACCCAGTCCCGGCCAACTCCGACCGCGGCCGCCAGGTCGGCCTGGGTCAGGCCTTGAGCAGTGCGCGCGGAACGTACCCGTGCGCCGAGATCGCGTACCGTGGTCACGGACATCGCGTCCTCCTGTGTCGTCGCTCGGCTACTTTTGTGATTGTAGCCGTTCTACGACTTTAGTGAAAGTGGCCGAACGACGACAACGGCCAGTTCAGAGGGTGTGTAGGCCGATCATCCGGCATGCATGACGGGAGGGGTGCCGGCCAGCGACCGGTGGACCTCGGCACAGCTCGAGGAGATGCGGCGCGCTTGGAACCTGACGGGCCATCGGAGCCACGGTCCACGGCACCTACCCCAGTGGCGGCGTCTGGCGTGCGCGCCCACTCAGGCGCTGAACGGCCCGACCACGGCGTGGGTCGTGGAGACCTCGAGCAGCCGCTGCTCGGTCCGGGTGATGCCCCACGGGGCGTGCCGCAGCGCCCGGCTGTGTCGGGAGAGCCAGGACAGGTCCGTCTCGTCGCAGAGCCCGATGGCGCCGTACGCCTGGTGGCAGCGCGTGAAGGTGATGTCGGCGGCCTCGAGGACGGCGATCCGGTAGGCGAGGGCGTCGGCGAGGGCGTCGGCGCGGCGCTCGGTGAAGGACCACAGGGCGTAGCGGCCCAGCTCGTGGGCGCCCTGGAGCGCGGTCGCGACATCGGTGAGGGCGAAGCGCAGGCCCTGGAAGGAGCCGATCGGGGAGCCGAACTGGCGCCGGGTGCCGACATAGGCGTAGGTATCGCCCGCGGCGGTGTCGCAGGTGCCGAGGAGCAGCGTGCTGGTCAGCAGCAGCGCCAGCGTCTCCCGGTCGGCGTCGTGTCGATCCACGACGGGGTCGCCGAGCCGCGCACTCGCGGCGAAGGGCGCGATCCGGGCCGGCGCGTCCGGCGCCGGCAGCTCGGTGAGGCCGCGCAGCACCCCGTCGGCCAGGCCCGCCCAGCGCAGGTCGAGCCCCGCGTGGGCCACCACCGGCGCGGCCGCGTCGACCACGGCTACAGCGTCGACCCCGTCGAGGCGCGCCGCGGCGAGGCGCTCGGCCACGGGGAACGGCAGGTTGAAGGTGCCGGCCCGGTGGCACAGCACGCTCGCGAACAGGGCCTCGTCGGATCCCGCGAACGGGTCGATGTCCCATACGCCGAAGCCGTCGAGCGCGCTCGCGAGGGTGGTGCGCGCGGCGGGGTCGGCCTCGGCCTCCCGGGACAGGTCCACGCCGCCGCGCGCGGTGATCATGGCGTCGAAGGCGCCGGCGAGGTCGGCGGCCTCCTGGGCGTCGTACTCAAGCATTGCTGTCTCCGAGGATGGTGCGGGCCAGGAGCACGCGCTGGATCTCCAGCGTGCCTGAGGCGATGGTCGAGGCCTGGGCATAGCGGACGTGGTTCTCGACCGAGCGGACGAAGTCGTCGCCGGGGGAGGTGACGACCAGGCCGGCGGCGTCGAGGATCTCCATCAGCACCTCGGCGGCCTCCTGGTCGAGCAGCGTCACGGCGATCCGGTACGCCGCCGCGCCGGCCGGGTCGCCCCGGTGCTCGCGCTGCCTCGAGATCACCCGGTAGGCGAGCAGCCGCGCCCGCCGGCAGTGGACGAGGGCGCGCAGCCAGCGATGACGCAGCGCGGCGGGCAGGGCGCTCCAGCGCTCCGGGCCGAGCTCGTCGGGCGCCATCCGGAGCAGCCGCTCGCACCGGGCGTAGCGCGCGATGCCGACCCGCTCGAAGGCGAGTGCCTCGTTGATCAGGGCCCAGCCGCCGTCCACCTCGCCGAGCACGTCGGAGGGGTAGACCTGCAGGCCGTCGATGAAGACCTCGTTGAGGTGGTGCGGCCCGAGCATGGAGCGGATCGGGCGGACTTCGACGCCGGGCCGGTCCAGCGGCACCAGGAACACCGTCAGTCCGCGACCACGGGACGCCTGCGGGTCGGTGCGCGCCAGCAGGAACATCCAGCCGGCCATGCTGGCGTAGGACGTCCACACCTTCTGCCCGTCCACGACCCAGCCGTCCTCGTTGGGGACCGCGCGGGTGCGCAGCGAGGCGAGGTCGGAGCCCGACTCCGGCTCGGAGAAGCCCTGGCACCACACGCTCTCACCGGAGGCGATCCGGGGCAGGTGGTAGCGCTGCTGCTCCTCGCTCCCGAACCGCTTGATCGCCGGGCCGACCCAGTTGACCCCCATGTACTGCGCGCCACGGGGCTCGTCGTGGGCCCACATCTCCTCGCGGAGGATGGTCAGGTCCCACTCGTCGGCGTCCGAGCCGCCGTCCTCGCGGGGCCAGGAGATGGCGAGCAGGCCCTCGGAGCCGAGCGTCTTGCAGAACTGCTGGCTGACCGCGAAGTCGTCGGGGTCGTCGGTGAACGCCCCGTGGAAGTGCTCGGGGAGGTGCTCGGCCATCAGTCCGCGCAGCCGGGAGCGCAGACCGGCCCGCTCCTCCATGTGTCCGTAGGGAATCACGACGCGGTCTCCAGGTCCGCCGGGGCGAGGGCGTCGAGCACGACCCGGCGCCGGTCCCGTGCGGACGTCACGAGCGCCTCGTTGAGCTTGGCGCGCTTGAGCAGGATGTGGGCGTCGTGCTCCCACGTGTAGCCGATGCCGCCGTGCAGCTGGATGGCTCGGCCGGCCACCCAGGACGCGCCCGCACAGGCGACCTCACGCGCCATGGCTATCGTCGCGTCGGCCTGCGTGGCGCCGTCGAGGAGCTCGGCGAGCGCGGCGTCGCAGACCGCCTGGGCCAGCTCGGTGCGCACCGCCATGTCGGCGGCCTGGTGCTGGACGGCCTGGAACGAGCCGACGGGCCGGCCGAACTGCTCCCGGGTCGACACATAGGCGACGGTCAGGGCGAGGGCGCGCCGGGCGACGCCGAGGCTGTCGAAGGCGAGCGCGAGCTCGAGCGCGCGTCGTACGGCGGTGCGGGCCCGGGCCGCGTCGGCGCCGGCGGCGAGCAGGTCGTCGTCGGTGACGGGCGTGGCCGGCAGCCACACGGCGCCCAGCAGCCGGGTGCGGTCGATCGGCGCCAGGTCGGTGCGCTCGGCCCGGGAGGCGTCGACGGCCCACAGCCGCGGACCGTCGTCGCCCTCGGACCAGATCAGGAGCAGGTCGGCGTCCGCGTCGGGTACGACGGCCTCGGCTCCCTCGACGGCCCGGCTCGCGCCGTCGGCGCGGTGCCGGAACCCGCCGGTCGTCCCCAGCACCGCACCGGTGGCGCCGCCGGCGACCCGGTCGAGCACCCGGGTGCGGGTCGGTGAGTCGGGAACGGCGGCGAGCGCGGTGCCGAGACCGACGGCGTGGCCCAGCAGCCGGGTCGTCGCGGTCGCGGCGCCGGCCTCGACCACGATCCGCGCGAGGTGCGCCAGGTCGCCGTCCTCGCCCGGCAGCAGCACCGAGTAGAAGCCCAGGCCGGTCAGCTGCCGCTCCAACGCGGCGTCCCGGCCGGGGCCGGTGTCGATGACCCGGTGGACGTCCTCGCTGGAGGAGAGGTCCGCGAAGACCTCGCGCGCCGCGGTCTGGAGGTCGTCCAGCTCCTGATGGTCGGCGGCCATGTCAGGACGCTCCTTCGCGGGGCAGGCCGAGTCCGCGCTCGGCGATGATGGTGCGCTGGATCTCGCTCGTGCCGCCGGGGATGGTCCATTCCCAGGAGCCGATGAAGTCGAGCAGCCAGGCCCCGGACTCCCAGCCGCTGTGGGCGCTGAGCGGGCTGTCGAGGTGGACGGCGAGCGGGCTCACGTCGGTCGCGAAACCGGTCAGGTCCTGCAGCAGCTCGCTGTAGGCGAGCTTGGTCATCGAGGCCAGGATCCCGGCCTGGGCGTCGGTGATGGTCGGCGAGAGGCTGCGCAGGACCAGCTCGCGCAGGGCGCGCAGCTCGGCGGCGAAGCGGGTGACGCGGACCGCGGCGTGGGAGTCCGGGTCGTCGAGGAGGCCGGCCGCGCGGAGCTGGTCGGTCAGCCAGCCGAGTCCGGTGCGCAGCCGCTCGACGAGCTCGACCATGGTCGCGCCGCGCTCGGTGTTCAAGGTGGCCTGCGCGACCCGCCAGCCGTCGTTCTCGGCGCCGATCAGGTTGGTGCGAGGGATCCGGACATCGGTCAGGAAGATCTCGCAGAAGTGCGCGTCGCCCCGCGCGTTGCGGATCGGCCGGATCTCCACGCCGTCCGAGCGCAGGTCCAGCAGCAGGTAGGAGATGCCCTTGCGCTTGGGCGCCTCGGGCGCCGTGCGGACCAGCAGCAGGCACCAGCGCGCCTGGGCGGCCGCGCTGGACCAGGTCTTCTGGCCGTTGACGACGAAGTGGTCGCCCTCCGGTCGGCCGACCGCCTGGAGGGCGGCGAGGTCCGAGCCGGCGTTGGGCTCGGAGAAGCCCTGGCACCACAGCTCCCCGTCGAGGATCGCGGGCAGGTGGCGCTCGCGCTGCGCGGGCGTGCCGGCATGGATCAGCGTCGCCGCGGCGTGGTGCAGCGAGACGAAGTGCAGCGAGAGCCGCGGGGCGTCGGCGCGGGCGAGCTCCTCGTAGATGACCGCCTGCTCGGGGAGGGAGCGGCCACCGCCGTACGCCGCGGGCCAGTGGGGCACCGCCCAGCCGCCGGCCGCGAGGGTCGTGAGCCAGGCCCGCTGGAAGGCGACGTCGGCGGCGGGGTCCGCCCCGGCGGTCGTGGTCCTCCAGTCCCGTGGCACGTTCGCGGCGCACCAGGTGCGCACGCGGTGCCGGAGGTCCTCCAGCTCGGGTGAAGCGGGCACGACCCCTCCTGTCGTCGTCGGGCGATGATGCTGTAATCTTTATACACATATCGAGGGAGCGCAAGCGGTCCGGTGCGGACACCTTGCCTAACTTATCAATGTATGTAAAGTAAGTGTCACGAGGGCCGGGACCGTCCCGGCTCCGCCCGCCGTCGTTGGAGGACCTGCGATGAAGTTCGGCCTTTTCCAGACCCCGTTCACGCGGCCCGAGCGATCGCCGCACGCCGGCTTCGCCTGGGCGGTCGACCAGGCCGTCGCGGCCGAGCAGGCCGGGCTCGACGAGTTCTGGGTCGGCCAGCACTTCACCATCGGCTGGGAGCCGATCCCGAACCCCGAGCTGGTGATCGCGGCTGCGGCCCGCGAGACCGAGCGGATCATCCTCGCGCCGGGCGCGCACATCCTGCCCTACTACCACCCCGCGGCGCTGGCCTCGCAGACCGCGTGGATGAGTCACATCACCGGTGGCCGCTACATCCTCGGCATCGCGACCGGCGTCAACCCCGGCGACGCCTCCTTCCACGGCTTCCGCACCCGCGACGAGAACCTGGCGATGACCATCGAGGGCCTGGACCTGATGGACAAGGTGTGGAGCGGAGAGCCCTACGAGCACGACGGCCGGTACTGGCGCTCGGTCCTGCCCGAGATGAACGGCGTCCTGCCCGTGCGTGACATGCGCCCGTACGGCGGCTCGATGCCCATCGCGCTGGCGGGGGCCAGCCCGAACTCCACGTCGATCGTCGTGGCCGGCGAGCGGGGCGCGATGCCGATGAGCTTCGGCGCCACTCCGGCCCTGATCGCCAACCACTGGCAGACCTACTGCGACGCCGCCGAGGCCGCCGGCCGGCAGCGGCCCACCGACCGCGGTGTCCACCACGTCACGCTGGACATCTTCGTGGCCGACACCGACAAGGAGGCGGTGGACATCGTGACCAACGGTCCGATCGCCCACGCCTGGCGCGAGCACCTGATCCCCAACGAGGAGGCGCGGGCCGCCCGCGCCGGCACCGAGCCGGTCTGGAGTCGGCAGATGGACTTCGCCGACATCGTGCGCAGGTCGATGGTCGTCGGCAGCGTCGAGACCGTGACCGAGCGGCTCCAGGAGCTCATCGACGCCTCCGGCGGCTGGGGCGTCTCGCTGCTCTTCGGCCACGACTTCTCCGAGGACCCGAAGCCGTGGAGTCACAGCATGGAGCTGCTCGCCCACGAGGTCGCTCCGCGACTGGCCTAGGCGCGCCGGACAAGAAGCCACACCCCAGGGCTGACGCCCGGCGGGCGACGAGAGGGGCGGACCCGGCCGGGTCCGCCCCTCCCGCCGTTCGCGGCGAGCCCGGCCGGCTCGGCTGGATCAGCCGGGTGGCACGGGGAGCCCGGCCTCGACCCGGTCCCGATCCTGGTCGAGCCGCGGCGCGGGACCGCCGGCGACCGTGCCGCTGCGCGAGAACCGCACCGGCGGCGCCGCGTGCCGCAGCCGGCCGAGGTCGGGATGCTCGGTCGCCTGGAAGTAGCCGGTCGCGGTGAGGTGCGGATCCGTGAACAGGTCCTCCATCGAGTTCACCCGCATGGCCGGCACCCGGCGCTCCAGGAAGCCCGCCAGCAGTGCATCCGTCGCGCGGATCGCTAGCTCGGCGGCGAGCCACGCGTAGAGCTCGTCGATGTGCTCGCTGCGCGCCTCGACGGTCGCGAAGCGCGGGTCGGTGGCCAGCTCACCGGCGTCGAGGACGTCGAAGACGCCGTGCCACTGGGCGTCGGTGCTCGGCAGCAGGCCGATCAGCCCGTCGGCGGTGCGCATCGGGCGGCGGTACGGCGACAGCGAGCGCGGGTAGCCGATCGGACCCCGCGGCGGGTCGAAGACATAGCCGCACTGCTGCTCGATCATCAGGAACTGCACGATGGTCTCGAGCATCGGCACCTCGACGTACTGCCCCACGCCGGACTCCCGGCGCTCGTAGAGCGCGGCCGCGATGGCGCTCGCGGCCATCAGGGCGGTGATCTTGTCGGTCACCGGTGAGCGCACGTACTGCGGCTCGGAGCCCCAGGACTGGGCGGCGGCGAGCCCGCTGATCGCCTGCATCGCGTCGTCGTACGCCGGCAGCGGCCCGTAGGGCCCGGTGGAGCCGTAGCCGTGCATGCCGCACACGATGATCCGCGGGTTCGTCGCCGACAGGGTCGCGTAGTCCAGGCCGAGGCGGACGTCGGAGCCCGGTGGCCGGTTGTGCGCGACCACGTCGGCCGTGGCGACCATCCGGTCGAACAGTGCCCGGTCGGCGGCGTCGCGCAGGTCCAGGGCCACCGACTCCTTGCCCCGGTTGGCGTTGAGGTGGATCGGGCCGGCCTGCTGCCCGGTGACGTCGTTGATCCGGCGCGCGATGTCGCCGTCGAGGGGCTCGACCTTGACCACCCGTGCGCCGAACTGCGCCAGCACCAGGGTGGCGTAGGGACCCATCAGCATGTTGGTCGTGTCGAGGATGGTCACCCCGCGCAGGGGGCCGCCGGTCGCCGTGGTCATCACGCGTCCTGGCCGGTGGGCCGGCGCCGCATCAGGGCGGCCCGCGCTGCCGAGCAGACCAGCACCCCGTCCTGGTTGAAGCCGTCGTGGCGCACGTGCACCACCCCGGCGTCGGGGCGTGAGGTCGACGCCCGTGCGGCCGTCACTTCGCTGACGGCGTGCAGGGTGTCGCCGTGGAACACCGGGTGGGGGAAGGTGATCCGGTCGAAGCCCAGGTTGGCGACGGTCGTGCCGTGGGTCAGCTCGAGCACGGTGATCCCGACGACGGTGCCGAGGGTGAACAGGGAGTTGACCAGCGGTCGCCCGAACTCGGTCTCGGCCGCGAAGTGCGCGTCGACGTGCAGCGGCTGGGGGTTGAGCGTCATCGTGCTGAACAGCAGGTTGTCGGCCTCGCTGACGGTGCGGGTCAGCGCGTGCTCGACGCGGGTGCCGACGGGAAGATCCTCGAACCACCGGCCCAGCGCTCGGGTCGGCCGCGGCGTGCGGGGCATGCGGGGCGTGCTCATCGTGGTGCTCCTTCGGTTCGGGCCGCGACCGGATCCGCGGCGGAGAGGTGATCGCGGTGCTCGGGCGCCGCGATCGCGGCGAGCGCTTCGCGGCGCTCCTCCACGGTCCGGCCGCGCAGCCAGGCGACGCCGTGCTCCGTGACGACGACGTCGACGCTGTGGTGGGCGATGCTGACGGAGTCGGCCGGGTCGTGGGCGGCGACCAGGGTGGGGGCGCCGTCCTTCGTCGTCGACCGCAGCGCGATGACCCGCAGGCCGCCGGGGGAGAGGTGGGCGCCTTCCGCGAAGTCGTTGCTGCCGCCGACGCCTGCGATCACCCGGCCCCGCACCGACTCCGCCACGACCTGACCGCGCAGGTCAACGGCGACCGCCGAGTTGATGGACACCAGCTGCGGGATCCGGGCGAGCGCGACCGGGTGGTGCAGGTGGCGGGAGGTGCGCATCTCCAGCGCGGGGTTGAGCCGGGCCCAGTCCATGAACGCCGCGGTGCCCATCAGCTCGAGCGCCTCGACCGGTGCACGCCGCCGCGCGATCGCCTCCACGAGCTGCGTCATCGGCTCGCTGACCAGGCCCAGCAGGCCGAGATCCAGCTCCGCGACGTGCTCGGCGAGGGTGCGGGCCACCGCCTCGGGGACCGCGCCGATCCCGAGCTGGACGGTGGCTCCGCGAGGAAGCAGCTCCACGATCCGGTCGGCGATCCGGTCGGCGACGGGGTCCACCGGAGCCGGCGCGTACGACGGCTGGTCGGCGTCCGACTCGACCAGGGCCGAGAGCCGGTCGAGCGGGATCCGCGACATCCCGTGCGTCGGGGGCACGGCGTCGCTGATCTCCGCGATGACCGTGGCGCCGCTCTCCAGGGCGCTGTCGAGGTAGGTCGTGGACGGGCCCGCGTTGACGTAGCCGTGCCGGTCCGGGGGCGTGGTGCGCAGGAGCACGACGTCGACGCGGGGCAGCACGGTGACCGGGAGGTCCAGCAGTCGCCCGGGGAGATAGGAGACCAGGCCGTCGGCGAGCAGGCGGCGCTGCTCGCCCGCGATGTGCCAGCTGGTCAGGCGCAGGTCGCCGCGCCGCAGCGCGGGTCCGAAGGCCGGCGGGTCGACGAGGAGGCCCGAGACCAGGTGGCGGCCGGGCGTCTCGGCGCTGGACCGGACCAGCTCGGCCAGCAGCGTCACCGGCGTCCCGCAGGCGTTGCCGGGCAGCACGACGGCGTCGGGCGCCACCTCGCGCAGCGCCGCTGCTGCCGTCAGACGCCTGGTTATCAGCATAATGTATGTATACTATGAAATTGAACAAGTGCGAAGAGGAGGAGCCGTGGACTTCGAGGAGCCGCAGGACCATCGGGACCTGCGTGAGGCGGTGCGCGGGGTGTGCTCCGGGTTCGCGCTCGACTACTGGCGCGACCACGACGCCCGGCACGCCTTCCCCTGGGAGTTCTACGACGCGATGGCGGCGGCCGGCTGGATCGGCGTCGCGATCCCGGAGGAGTACGGCGGTGGCGGTGGTGGCCTGCTCGAGGCGTCCCTCGTGCTCGAGGAGGTGGCCGCGTCCGGCGCGGCGATGAACGGCGCGAGCGCGCTGCACACCTCCATCTTCGGCATGTCGCCGGTCGTCAAGCACGGCAGCGAGGAGCTGCGCCGCCGCTATCTGCCCGAGGTCGCGGCCGGGCGGCTGCACGTCGCCTTCGGGATCACCGAGCCGGACGCCGGCACCGACACCCCGTCGATCACCACCCGCGCGGTCCGCGACGGCGAGCGCTATGTCGTCAACGGCCAGAAGGTGTGGACCACCAAGGCGCATGTCTCCGACAAGGTGCTGCTCCTGGTCCGGACCACGCCGCTGGACCAGGTCGCCCGTCGTACCGACGGGATGACCCTGCTGCTCGCGGACCTGAAGGTCCCACAGGTCCAGATCGCGGAGATCCCGAAGATCGGCCGCAACGCGGTCGGATCCTGCGAGACCAGGTACGACGACCTCCTGGTCGATGTCGCCGACCGGGTCGGCGACGAGGGCCGCGGCTTCTCCTACCTGCTCGACGGGCTGAACCCCGAGCGGATCCTGGTCGCCTCCGAGGCGATCGGGATCGGCCGGGTCGCGCTGGCGCGGGCCTGTGAGTACGCCCGCGAGCGGACCGTGTTCGGCCGGCCGATCGGCCAGAACCAGGGCATCTCCTTCCCGTTGGCCGAGGCCCACATGCGGCTGCGGGCCGCCGAGCTGGTCGTCCGGGAGGCGGCCTGGCGCTTCGACCGGGGGCTGTCCTGCGGCGAGCAGGCCAACGCCGCGAAGTTCCTCGCCTCCGACGCCGCCTTCTTCGCTGCCGACACCGCGATGCAGACGCTCGGCGGCTACGCCTACGCCACCGAGTACGACGTGGGCCGCTACTGGGTCGAGTCCCGGCTGATGAAGAGCGCGCCGGTGCCGCAGCAGATGGTCCTGAACTTCATCGCCGAGCACGTCCTGCGCCTGCCGCGCTCCTACTGATCCCCGAGAGGTGCTGCCGTGCCCGACCTGCCCGCCGTCTCCGTCCGTCCCGGCCTGCCGAGCGAGGTGCGGATCTTCGAGGTCGGCCCGCGTGACGGCCTCCAGAACGAGTCCGCGGTGCTCCCGGCCGAGGTCAAGGTGGCGTTCGTCGAGAGGCTGGCGGGCGCCGGCCTGCGCACGATCGAGGCCACGTCCCTCGTCCGGCCGGACCGGATCCCCCAGCTCGCCGACGCCGAGCAGGTGCTGACCGCGCTGGCGTCGCGGCAGCTGGGCGAGGTCGACCTGCCGGTCCTGGTCCCGAACCTGCGCGGGCTGGAGCGGGCGGTCGCTCTCGGCGTCGAGCACATCGCGATCTTCGGCAGTGCCACCGACACCTTCGCCCGGCGCAACCTGAACCGCGGGCTCGAGGAGCAGTTCGCGATGTTCGCGCCGACCGTGGCCCGGGCGCGGGAGGCGGGGCTGCGGGTGCGCGCGTACGTGTCGATGTGCTTCGGCGACCCCTGGGAGGGCCGGGTGCCGGTCGAGAAGGTCGTCGCTGTCGGGAACCGGCTCTTCGACCTGGGCGCCGACGAGCTGTCGATCGGCGACACCATCGGCGTCGCGACCCCGGGGCACGTCCACGAGCTCGTCGGGGCCTTCGTCGACGCGGGCCTCCCGGTCGACCGGCTGGCCCTGCACCTCCACGACACGTACGGCCAGGGCCTCGCCAACGCGTACGCCGCTCTGGAGGCCGGCATCACGACACTCGACGCCTCGGCCGGCGGTCTCGGCGGCTGTCCGTTCGCGCGCGGCGCGACCGGCAACCTGGCGACCGAGGACCTGGTCTGGATGCTCGACGGTCTCGGGATCGCGACCGGCGTCGACCTCGACGCCCTGATCGCCACGAGCCGGTGGCTCGAGGGCCACCTCGGACGTCCGAGCGTCTCGCGCGTCGTCCGGGCCCGCGCCGCCGCGGGCTGAGGCCCGGCTCGCGATCAGCGGCGGGCGCCGAGCACCAGGCTGCCGGCGGTCAGTGCGGCGATCAGCCCGGCGTAGATCACGACCGCGCTCTCCAGCCCGACCAGCGGCGCGAACACGCTCGCGGCCAGCGACGGGACACCGAACGCGACGTAGCTGACGAGGTAGAGGGCGGCCAGCACACCCGCGCGGTGCTCGCCGGGCGCAGCCGCCACGACGGTGCGCAGGCCGGCCTGGAAGGCGCAGCCGAAGCCGAAGCCGCCGATGGTGCTCGCGGTGAAGTAGAGCGTCACGTCCCGGGAGGTGACCGCGACGACCACCAGCGCGGACGCCACGAGGAGGAGGCCGCAGCCCAGGGTCATCGCCCGTCGGGCCGCGAGGCGCACCGTGAGGACGCTGGCGACGCCACCCGTCCCGGAGGCGGAGGCGACCGCGAGCGCGCCGGCGAGTGGTGTGTCGATCCCGAAGACGGTCGTGGTGACCAGCGGACCGAGCCCGAGGTAGAGCCCCACGAGCGACCACGACGCGGCCACGCCCGCGCCCGCCCGGACGAAGGTGTGGCGGATCGCGGCCGGCAGCACCAGCCCCGGGCGCAGGGAGCGCAGGGCGCCGGGGCGGCGGGGATGGCACTCGCGCAGGGCGAGGGTCGCGGCCAGGGCGACGGCGATGCCGGCACCCTGCACGACGTACGACGCCGCCACGCTCCGCGAGCCCACCAGCACCAGCGCGGAGACCACCGCGCCGAGGCCGGTGGCGATCGGCAGCAGCGCGCTGTTGGCCATGGCGAACGCCGGCCGGCGGGCCGGGGGCGCGTGGTCGATGAGCGCGGCCCCGAAGGCCGCCATCCCGAGCCCCGCGGCCAGGCCCTGCAGCACCCGGCCGGCGACCAGGGCGGCGAAGCCGCCCGCGAGGGCGAGCACCGCCATCGCGGCGAGCGCCGCGGTCAGCGCCGCCAGCCCGACCGGCCGTCGGCCGACGTGGTCGGACAGGCCGCCGAGGCACAGCAGCGCCACGGCCAGGCCGATCACATAGGCCGCGAACACGGCGCTGATCGCCAGCGGCTCGAGCGCCCACCGCTCGGCGTACCGCGCATAGAGCGGCGTCGGCGTCGCGGTCTGGGCGGCGAGCATCGCCAGCCCGAGCACGGCGATCGCGGCCTGCGCCCACCACGACGTCCACGACGTCCACGGTGCCCGCAGTGCGCGTCCGGGAGCGGCCGGGCGCCGGGGGCCGGCGGCGGAGGTGGTCACAGGTGCGTGCCTCTCGGTGTGGACCGACGTCCGGGGCCGCGACGATCGCGTCGCGGCCCCGGACGGTTGGCGAGGAGGCGGCCCGGACCGCGTCCTGTCGGTGCTCAGCGGGTCACTCGCCGAACAGGGACTTCCAGTCGGCGAGGTAGCCGGCGTACCAGTCGGCGTCGAGGACCCGGTCGACATCGGTCATCACGACCTCGGACCCGCCGCCGAGGGTCTCGCCGGAGACCTCCGCGACCGGGCTGTAGCCGCTCTTCGCGGCCGCCAGCTGGCCGGTGGGCGAGGCGAAGAAGTCCATGAAGACCTGCGCCGCCGCGGAGTGCGTGGCCGACTCGGGGATGAAGAAGAGGTTCTGGGCGGACCAGGCCTTCTCGGGGACGACGTAGTCGACCGGCGCGCCCTTGGCCTTGAGGTCCTCCATGTCCGTGGCGGAGACGAAGGTGCCGACGGCGACCTCCCCCGCGGCGAGCGCCTCCTGGAGCGCGAACGCGCTCGGGTAGAGGGCCGGCTTCTGGTCGGCGAGCTTGCTCGCGAAGTCGGGGTCGTAGTTCTCCTCCATGAACGCCCACCAGTCGGCGTGGATCGCCGGCTCGGGGCGCACGGCGCCGATCGCGCCGTCACCGAGGTCGGGGTTGGTGAGGTCCTCGTAGGACTCCAGGCCGTCGGGGAAGAGCTGGGTGTTCCAGCCCAGCACGAGCAGGCCGAGCGGCGCGGAGACGATCTGGTCGTCGTCGAGGAACTCGGTGCCTGCCCAGCCGCTCGCGATCGAGGGGCCCTCCAGGTCGACGTACCAACCGTCGGCCTGGCGCTGGTAGACGGTGCCGAAGTTGACCGAGGTGACCACGTCGGCGCCCTCGGCGCCGGTGCTGCGCTCGGCCTCGAGCGCGGCGTCCATCTCGGCGGAGCCCATCTTGCGGGCCTCGACCTCGATGTCGGGGAACTCGGTCTCGAAGGCCTCGACCAGCGCGTCGACCGAGGCCTGGGGGGCGACGGTGTACCAGGTGACCTTGCCCTCGTCGTCGGCCTGGTCGAGGGTGGCCTGCCACTCGGAGCTGATCTCGGGCCGGTAGTCGGGCCGGTCGGCGGCCTCGTCGGAGCCGTCGTCGCCGCAGGCGCTGAGCACGAGCGCGACGGTCAGGGCAGAGCTGGCGAGTCCCAGCAGACGGGGTGACCTCATAGTTCCTCTCCTTGCGGATAGCTCACTCGATCCGCGCCGTCCGGGCGGAGGCGAGGGTGTGGCGTGCGTCTCAATCTAGGCTATCTGTTTAAAGAATGGCAAGTTTTAATACAAAGAGGGCCGCCCCGTGACGGGACGGCCCCCGGCCGGACGGCGGGTGGGTCAGAAGCGGTCGAGGGTGTTGCCCCGCCCGCCGATCGCCAGAGCCAGCAGCAGGCCCGCGGCGGTCACCGCGGACATCACGATGCTGACCGCGGCGACCATCGGGTACGACCCGTGCGTCCACTCGGTGTGCAGCAGGGTGCCGAGCACCTGGGTCTGGGTGGAGCGGACGAACATCGACGCGGCGAACTCGTGGGTGAGGATCACGAACATCAGCACGCACGAGCCGGCGATGGCGCCGCGCATCATCGGCACCATGATCGTCAGGTGGGTCTGCAGCAGCGAGGCGCCCGAGGCGCGGGCGGCGTCCTCGTACGCCGTCCCCACGCTGATCCGCGCGGCCAGCAGCATCCGCAGCGAGAACGGCAGCACGATGATCACGTACGTGATGACGATCAGGAACCGGGTGCCGTACAGCGTGAACGGGTGGCCGAGGTAGACGTAGAGCAGGCCGATGCCGAACACCACCGCGGGCACGCCGAGGGGCATCTGGACGAGGAAGTCGATGACTGCGCGGGTCCAGCCGGCACCGCGGCGGCGGTAGAGGATGTCGGCCAGCAGGTAGGCCAGGGGCAGTGCGACCAGCATCGCCACGACGGAGATCACGATCGAGTTCTGCAGTGCCGAGGTGATCCGCGGCTCCGAGAACACCGCCCGGAAGTTGTCGAGGGTCATCGTGTCGAGCTTGAGGTCGCCGCTCCAGAACCGGCTGAACGCGACCAGGAACAGGGCGAGCAGCGGCAGCACCAGGGTGAGCAGGCCGAACGTGCCGATGATCGGCGCCGCGAGTCGAGACGTGGTCAGTGGGCGGTTGGCGCCCTTCGTGCCTGTGGTGGAGAAACGGAAGTCCTGGCGCAGCAGGAAGCGCTGGACGGCGATGAAGACGACGCCCGCGACGAGCAGGGGTGAGGCGACGGCGGCGGCCAGGGCGTAGTCGGCGGGTGACTCCCCGCCGAAGCGGTAGACCTCGGTCGCGAGCACCCGGATGCCTTCGCGGGACCCGAGGAACTGGGGTGCGGTGAGCTGGCCCAGCCCGAGCAGCATGCCGAATGCGCCGGCGTAGATCAGCGAGGGCCGCAGCATCGGCAGGACGATGCCGAAGAACGCCCGGAGCTCGTGGGCGCCGGACGCCATCGCCGCCTCGATCGCCTCGAAGTTGATCTGGCTCAGGCCGGACTTCACGAACAGGAAGACGAGCGGGGTCAGCTGCAGTCCGGTGATCACGATGATGGCCGGCACGCTGTAGACGTCGAAGGGACCGCTGGGCAGGCCCACCTTGGGCGTCTCGACGTCCAGGAAGGGGAGGGAGTCGAGGAAGGGCAGCTTGCGCAGCCAGACGTTGACGAAGCCGACCTGGGGCGAGAACAGGAAGGCCCAGCCCACGACGACGGCCACGGCCGGCAGCACGATGGGCAGCACCGGCACCGAGCCCAGCCAGCGCCAGCGGCTCGGGAGCCGCAGCGCGAACCAGGCCAGGGTGGTACCCAGGGTGAGCGAGATGACCAGCGAGCCGAGGCCGAGGGCGGCCGTGGTGCCGAGCGTCTTGCCGAGGCCGTCGAGGGACCATGCGTCCTGGTAGGCGCGGCCGCCGTCGGACAGCGCCAGGATCTGCAGCCGGACGAGCGGGAACAGGATCAGGTAGCCGAGGACGAGCGCCAGCCCGACGGGCGTCCCGTGCCTGCGGACCAGGCGGCCGACGGCGGCGGCGCGCGGGGTCGGCGTCCTGGTCTGCCGGAGTTCGGCGGGGGTGGCGAGCGTCATCACGGGGTCCAATCGTTCCGGGCGGCCGCCCGAGGGTGTGGCGTACGCCACGAGCCTATGTGTACAATCTTTGGAAAATCAACCCCAGTGCGATCCCTGTCGACCGCCGTCCCCGGAGGTACCTGTGCACGAGCAGAGCCAGCGTTTCGACCTGACCCACACCAGCACCGAGGTGCGGGCGCGCGGCGAGGGCCCGACCGTCCTGATGATTCAGGGGCTCGGCACCGACCAGCGGGCGTGGGAGCCGGTCACCGCTGTGATGGCGGGCTCGGTGCGCTGCCTCACCTTCGACAACCGCGGGGTCGGGACGGCCGGCACCGCCCACCACGACCTGACCTTCGACGCCCTCGCCGAGGACGTGGCCGAGCTGATCGAGGCGATCGGCGAGGGCCCGCTGCACATCGCCGGCGTCTCGATGGGCGGTGGCATCGCGATGCGCGTCGCCGCGCGCCACCCCGACCTCGTGCGGACCGTCTCCCTGCATTCGACCACCGCGCGCCCCGACGCCCGGCTGCTCAGCGTGCTCGACTTCCGGGAGGCCGTCGTCGCGTCGGGCCAGGCCGCCACTCTGCTGCGCCCGCTGGTCGGCCTGTTCGCCTGGGGCCCCGCCCACCAGGACGTCGGCATGCCCACCGGCGTCACCGAGGTCGGCTCGATCGACATCGAGCAGTACCGCGCCCACCTCAACGCCGCCCGCACCCAGTGGATGACCGACGAGGAGCTCGCGACGATCACCGCGCCCACGCTGATCACCGTCGGCGACGAGGACATCCTCACCACGCCCGGCATGTCCCGCGAGCTCGCGAAGGCCATCCCCGGCAGCAAGCTGGTGATCGTGGGCGGTGGAGGCCACGGCTACTACCTCGAGGAGTCCGCGCTCCTCGGTGCCCTCCAGATGGGCTGGATCCTCCAGCACGAGCACGCGGCCCTCGTGCACTGACGACTGTGGAGACGATTGTGAAGACGACTGTGAAGACGACTGTGGACGGCGATTTCGAGATCACCGGACTGGTGAAGAAGTACGGATCGAACCTCGTGGTGGACGGCCTCGACATCACCATCAGGCGCGGGGAGATCCTCGTCCTGCTGGGGTCCAGTGGCTGCGGCAAGACCACGACGCTGCGCTGCCTGGCGGGCCTGGAGACTCCGGACGGCGGCGTGATCGCGGCGCCCGACCGGCCGCTGTTCGACAAGGCGGGCGGGGTCGACGTACCGACCCACAAGCGGAATATCGGCATGGTCTTCCAGTCCTATGCCCTGTGGCCGCACATGACGGTGCGCAAGAACATCGAGTACCCGCTCCGGGTCCGCCGCAACAAGGCCGGGCTGGCCGAGGACTGGGCGCTGCGGGCCGCCGAGATGGTGAGCTGCGAGGGCCTGCTCGACCGCTATCCGGCCCAGCTCAGCGGCGGTCAGCAGCAGCGCGTCGCCCTGGCCCGCGGCCTGGTCTCCCGGCCGGACCTGGTGCTCTTCGACGAGCCGCTGAGCAACCTCGACGCCAAGCTCCGTGCCGATGTGCGCAGCCAGATCCGCGAGCTCCACCAGGACCTCGGGTTCACCGGCGTCCTGGTCACCCATGACCAGGAGGAGGCCTTCGCTCTCGCCGATCGGGTGGCGGTGATGCGCAACGGCCGGATCGAGCAGTGCGCCGCGCCGGCCGAGATCTTCCGCGCCCCGGCGAGCGAGTACGTCGCCGCGTTCATCGGCATGGCGAACCGGCTCCGGTTCGTCCCCGCCGGCGGCGCCTGGACCAGCCCCGAGGCCCAGCTCTCGGTGCCGACGCTGCCGGCCACCGTGGGGGAGGTGCCCACCGCGCTGCTCTTCGGCCCGGGCGACGTCCGGCTCTTCGCCGGCGACCCCGGCGCGCTGCCCGGGACGCTGGCGTTCCCGGTGGCCGTGAGCACCGTCGAGTTCGGCGGCAAGACGCTCAGCGTCGGCCTCCGGACGGGCGAGGTGCGCCTGCATGCGCGGGTCGAGCTGAGCCCGGAGACCACCTGGATGCTCGACCTGCAGCCGGGTAAGCAGGTCTGGGCCGGGGTCCCGCACCACGCCGTGCACGCCTTCGCCGCCGAGGAGGGCGCGGTCGGCGAGGCCGCCTGAGACAGCCTGAATCCGCGGCACGCAAAGGGGCCACCGGAGACCATGAGGTCGCCGGTGGCCCCCTTTCGTCGTCGGGGAGGCGCGGTCAGCCGTCGAGGCGGATCACCGCCGTCCCCGTGCACAGCTCGGTGCCCGCGCCGTCGACGCTGCGCAGGTCCAGGCGCACCGTCGTGGCCGGCCCGTCGTCGGACACCTCGGTGACCGACGCGGTCGCCACGACGCTGCCGGGCAGGCTGGGGCTGCGGAAGCCGACCGAGAGTCGCTCCACGCGGCCGGTCCGTCGTCCGTCGGTGCTCTCCCGGATCCAGTCGTCCAGGAGGGCGTTGAAGTAGGCGACCTGGAGGTTGCCCATGCCGAAGGCGGCCGGCATGCCGGCCGCACGGGCCGCCTCGTGGTCCATGTGGACGGGGTAGAACTCGTCGTTGACCGCGGCGTAGCGGTTCCAGGTGCCGAGCTCGGCCGGCCAGGTGCGGGTGAGGGTGGCCCCCGGGGCCGGGGTGGAGGTCGTCATGCGGGTCCTTTGCTAGTGGCGGATCAGGGTCATCGACGCGCGCTTCACGACCGCGCCGGCCTGGTTGGTCCAGGTGTCGGCCAGGGTCGTGATCAGCATCGGTCCGAGCCGGCCGGTGCGCTCCTTGTAGCCGGCCAACGTGGTCCGGCTGGTGATGACGTCGCCGGGGCGGACCGGGGCGAGGTACTCGTCCTCGACGGCACCGTTGAGCTGGTGGCTGACCGCGGGCGGCTCGACGTCGAGCACCTTCTCGATCCAGCCCGGGTCGCCGATGTTGAGGCCGCGGGCGGCCAGGGTGTCCTCGGGCGCGGCCCAGGCGAAGGGGTTGAAGTCGCCGGGCGCGACCAGGGCGGCCGGATCGGCGTCGAGGTAGTACGCCGGTGGCGCAGCGGGCCAGGACACGGCGACCGCCCAGCGCCGGATCTCGGTCGCGCCGACGGGATAGCTCGTGCGCCGGCGCACCTCGCCGCCCACGACCGCCTCGAGCGCCGGGGTCAGCAGGGCGCTCACTCGCCGAACGCCTTCTTCCAGGCCGGCAGCCACCCCGGGTACCACCCGGGGTCGCGCATCCGCTCGACATCGGTCAGCACGATCTCCGAGGAGCCGCCGCGGGTCTGCGCGGTGACCTCGGGGACCGGGCTGTAGCCGTTGCGGGCCGCGGCGAGCTGGCCGGTGGGGGAGGCGAAGAAGTCCACGAAGACCTGGGCCGCGTTGCTGTGCTCGGCCGACTCCGGGATGAAGAACAGGTTCTGGGCCGTCCACGCCGCGTCCGGGACCCAGTAGTCGACCGGCGCGCCCTGCTCCTTGAGGGTCTCCATGTCGGTCGCGGTGGTGAAGGTGCCGATCGCGATCTCGCCGGCGACCAGCGCCTCCTGGGTGGTGACCGCGTTGGGGAACAGGGCCGGGTCCTGGGCCGCGATCTCGGTGACGAAGTCGGGGTCGTGGTGCTCCTCGACGAAGGACCACCAGTCCGCGAAGACGGGGAAGTCCGGGCGGACGACCCCGATCGCGCCGTCGCCGAGATCCGGGTTGTAGAGGTCCTCGTAGGAGTCGATGCCCTCCGGGAACAGCTGGGTGTTCCAGCCGACGACCACCAGGCCCAGCGGTGCCGAGAGGATCTGGCCGTCGCTGATGTACTCCGTGCCGGACCAGCCGCTCTCGACGGACGGTCCCTCCAGGTCGACGTACCAGCCGTCGGCCTGCCGGTCGTAGGCGGTGGCGTAGCTGACCGAGGTGACCACGTCGGCGCCGGCGGTCTGGCTGGTGCGCTCGGCCTCGAGGGCGGCATCCATCTCGGCCGGGCCCATCTTGCGCGCCTCGACCTCGATGTCGGGGAACTCCTTCTCGAAGGCGGCGAGCAGCCCGTCGATCGAGGCCTGGGGGGCGACGGTGTACCAGACGACCTTGCCCTCCTCCTCGGCGGCCGCGACCGTCTCCTTCCACGCGGCGGACTGCTCCGGCGCGTAGGCGGGGCCGGAGTCCGGCCCGTCCTCGGCGTCCTCGCCGCCGCAGGCGGTCAGTGTGGCGGTGAGCGCGAGTGCCGCCGCCACCAGGCCGGGCAGGGTGCGTGTCCTCATCGAGAGTCCTCTCGTCGGCCACGGCGCGGGTGTGCGCATGGCAGGTTCCCTCGCAAGTTACATTCAGTTATCAATCTATGACAAGTATGTACAAATAACCTTTGCCGTACGTCAGTCGGTCGCCCAGTGGGGGCTGCGGCGCTCCAGGAAGGCTCGCGGGCCCTCGGTCGCGTCGGGGTGGGCGCGGTGGCGCCGGATCAGCTCCCAGCCCAGGTCGAGGTGGGTCTCGAGCAGGCGGTCCTCGAAGGTGCGCAGCGCGCGACGGGTGAGCCGCACCGCCTCGGGCGAGGCCTGGCTGATCGCCGTGGCGAGCTCGAGGCCGCGGGCGAGGAGGTCGGCGGGCGCGACGACCTCGGAGACCAGGCCGACCTGCTCGGCGCGCTCGGCGTCGAGGCGCTCGGCCCGGCCGAGCAGCGCCAGTCGGGTGAGCGCGTCCGAGCGCATCCGCAGCCGGAGCAGCAGCGGCTCGAGAGCGGAGACCTGGCCGACGCTGACGTGCGGGTCGGTGAACCAGGCGGCTGTCGACGCGATGCAGATGTCGGCGTCGGCGACGAAGTGCAGGCCGCCGCCGGCGCAGGCGCCGTTGACGAGCGTGATCACCGGTACGCCGACCCGGGTGCCCGCGACGAACCTCATCTCGGCCGCCGCGGTGTCGCCGAGCACGGTGCGCTCGGCGGACAGCATGCTGGCGTCGGCCCCCGAGCAGAAGGCCTTGCCGGCGCCGGTGATCACGATGCAGCGCAGCTCTCGGCACGCGGCCGCCCGGGTCCACAGGTCCGCGAGCACCGCCATCGTCTCGTCGTCGAGCGCGTTGGCGACCTCGGGTCGGTGCAGGGTGACCAGCGCGATGGCGTCGTCCGGTCCGTGCAGCTCGACCCGGACGGGCCCGTGGTCGTGGCGGAGGTCGTCGAGGGCGATGCCGGGAGTGGTCACGCGGGCTCCTTGGGTGGGTGGCCGCCGGGCGGCCGTGACATATTGACAATCATTATACAGTTGGATGTCATGAGCGACGAACCCCGTCTTCTCGCCGGCGGCTCGCTGCGCGACCGGCTCCGTGCCCAGGTGCTGGTGCCGGTCGTGGCAGCCCCCATGTTCCTGTGCACCGGCCCCGACCTCGCGGTCGCGGCCTGCGCCGGAGGGGTCGTCGGGACCCTGACCCTGAACCATTGTCGCGATGTCGCCGAGCTCGACGGCCAGCTGCGAAGGGTCCGCACCGCACTCGACCGGGTCCGCGAGGCGGAGCCCGACCGCGTCATCGGCCCGCTCGCGGTCAACACCTCGCTCGGCCTGGACCGCGTTGCTGTCCGCGCGCTGCTCGACGCCTGCCGGCGCCGCGGTGTCGAGGTGGTGATCACCGCCAACGGCGACCCGGCCGAGTTCGTCCCGGCGGCGCACGACGCCGGGGTGGCCGTGCTCCACGACGTGACCTCGATGAGGTTCGCGACGAAGGCGATGGCGGCCGGTGTCGACGGCCTGGTCGCCATCGGTGCGGGCGGCGGCGGGCACTCGGGCCCGCTGAGCCCGCTCACCTTCGTGCCGATGCTGCGGGCGGCGTACGACGGCCTGATCGTGCTCGCCGGCACGGTCACCACCGGCGCCATGGTGCGGGCCGCGGAGGTCCTCGGCGCGGATCTGGCCTATGTCGGCACGCGGTTCATCGCCACCCACGAGTCGCTCGCGCCTGCGGCCTACAAGGAGATGCTCGTCGCCTCGCGCGCCGAGGACCTGCGCTACACGTCGGCGGTCAACGGCGTCGCGGCGAACTGGCTGGAGCCGGCCCTGCGGCGGGTCGGCGTCGACGTCGACGCACTGCCCGCGACGCCCGCCCGCGGCCACGCCCACCTGCCCGAGGGGGTCCGGCCGTGGCGCGACGTCTGGAGCGCCGGTCAGGGTGTCTCCCTCATCGACGAGGTGCTGCCCGCCGCGGAGGTGGTGGCCCGGCTGCGCCGGGAGTACGTCGCGGCGTGCGCCACCCCGGACCTCGCCGGGCCGGCGGCGTGAGCGGCCCGCGGGTCCGGCGCGACGAGGCCGGTGGGGTGGTCACCCTCACCCTCGACCGCCCCGACAAGCTCAACGCTCTCGACGCGGCGGCCTTCGCCGAGCTGGACGCCCGGGTGGCCGAGCTCGAGGCTGCCCCACCCGGCGCGGTGCGATGTGTCCTGCTCCGCGGGGCCGGCCGGTCGTTCTGCGCGGGCGCGGACCTGGGCTCGCTCGAGGTCGCCACCCCGGAGACGGCTCTGGCCAAGTCCAGGGTGCTGCGCCGCTTCGAGCTGCTGCCGATGCCGACCGTCGCGGTCGTCCAGGGGCACTGCATCGCCGGCGGCATCGAGCTGATGCTGTGCGCGGACCTCGTGGTCGCCGCGGAGGACGCCGTCCTCGCCGATGCCCACGGGCGCCACGGCCTGGTCCCCGCCTGGGGCCTCACCGCCCGCCTGCCCCGGCGGATCGGATACGCCGGCGCCCGGCTGCTCATGTTCACCGGCCGCGCCGTCAGTGGGACCGAGGCGCATGCGCTCGGACTGGTCGACCTGGTGGCGCCACCCGGCGACCTGGACGCCGTCTCCGGTGCCCTCGCGGCCGACATCGCGGCGGGCTCCTGGGTCACCGCCACCGAGGTCAAGCGGCTGCTGCGGGAGGGCGAGGCCCTCGACCGACCGGGTGCGCTGGCCGCCGAGCACGCCCGGCAGGAACTCAGCGGCTCATCGACTCCGGCGTGTGCAGCTGGACCAGGAACCGGCGGGCATGCGCCGGCTCCCGGTCCGCCGTCGCGAGCGAGACCAGGACCATGACCGCGGCCGCGAGCGGCACGGTCCAGGCGGCGGGCTGGCCGAGCAGGGCGCCGGCCCAGCCGCCGGGGGCGTAGCCGGCGAGGGTGGCGATCGCGGCGCCGCCCGCACCCAGCCCGCCGGCCGCGAGACCGGCGAGCGCGCCGACGGCGGTGAGCCGGCGCCACCAGATGCCGAGCACGAGCAGCGGGCAGAACGTCGACGCGGCCACGGCGAACGCCAGCCCGACCGACTGCGCGACCCCGACATCGCGCACCAGGAGGGCCGCCGCGACGGGGATCACGACGGCGACGACCGCCGCGAGCCGGAAGGCGGCGACCCCGCCGCGCTGCTCGCCGACCAGCCGCGTGGTCACGTCCTGGGTGAGCACGCCGGAGACGGCGATCGCGAGTCCCGACGACGTGGACAGGAACGCGGCGAACGCGCCGGCGGTGACCAGCCCGGTGAGGAGGTCGCCGCCGAGCCCGTCGAGCATCAGCCGCGGCAGCTCCAGCACGAGGACGTCGGAGCGGTCCTCGGCGACCAGCCGCCCGGCGTACACGCGACCGAGGGCGGCGTACACCGGCGGCCAGAGGTAGAAGAGTCCCAGCAGCGCGAGCACCACGACCGTGGTCCGGCGGGCCGCGCGACCGTCGGGGTTGGTGTAGAAGCGGACCACGACGTGCGGCAGTCCCATCGTGCCGAGGAAGAGGCCCCCGATGAGGGAGTACGTCGTGTAGAGGCCGATGCCCCCGTCGCCCGCGACGGGGAACGACCACCCGTCGGCGCCGGCTGTGCCGTGCGGCCGGCCGTCGCCCCACCACACCACCAGCAGCACCGCGACCGGGACGAGGATCGCGGTCAGCTTGAGCCAGTACTGGAACGCCTGGACGAAGGTCACCGACCGCATCCCGCCCGACGTCACGTTGGCCAGCACGACGCCGCCGACCACGACCGGACCGGCCCACTCGGGCGCGCCGATCGCGGTCCGCAGGGTCAGACCGGCGCCCTCGAACTGGGGGATCAGGTAGAGCCACCCGATGCCGACCACGAGCAGCGAGCAGGCCGCCCGGACCGCGCGCGAGCCGAGCCGGGCCTCGGCGAAGTCCGGGAGCGTGTAGGCGCCCGAGCGCCGCAGCGGTGCCGCGACCAGGACGAGCAGCACGAGGTAGCCGGCGGTCCACCCGACCGGGTACCAGAGCATGTCCGCGCCGCCGACGAGCAGCAGGCCCGCGATGCCGAGGAAGGACGCCGCGGAGAGGTACTCGCCGCCGATCGCCGACGCGTTGAGTCCGGGCCGCACCGTGCGCGAGGCGACGAAGAAGTCGCTCGTCGTGCGCGAGAACCGCAGTCCCCACGTGCCGATCGCCAGGGTCACCAGGGTGACCAGCACCACCGCGACCAGGCCGGGTACGGCGGCCGCGCTCACGGCGCCTCGCTCCCGGGGCCGGGGCGATCGTTGCCCACGAGGTCGGCGAAGGCGCGCTCGATGCGCTCGGCCCGGCGGACGTACCGCCAGGCGAGCAGCAGCAGGAGCGGGTGTGCCAGCACGCCGAGCAGCAGCCACGGCAGCGGGATCCCGAGCGGGTCCGCGTCCGCCAGTCCCGGCGCGAGATGGAAGACGAGGGGCAGCGTGCCGAGCGTCACCGCGAGCGCGCCCAGCACCCGGACGGCGAGGCCGAGCTGCTCGCGCAGCAGCGAACGGAGGTAGACGTCGCCCAGCGCGGTCTGCTCGTGGACGTCGCCGAGCCGGCTCGCCGGACGGCCCGCGGCGGTGTGCCGCGGTGGCCCGGTGACCCGTACCCGTTCGGTCATCTGTGTCTCTCTATCGGCCGGCGCGCGCCCGCCGCACCAGGACGTCGCGGAGCCCGCGGGTGTGCCGCCGGCTCACCGGCAGCTCCGTCGCGCCGATCCGCACCGACGTGCGCCCGGCCTCGGTGCGGACCTCGGTGACGTGGGCGAGCGCGACCAGCAACGAGCGGTGGATCCGGTGGAAGCCGGCCTCCGCCCACTCCTCCTCCAGCGTCGTCAGGGGGACCCGCACCAGGTACGCCTCGCCGCCCGCCGTGTGCAGCCGTGCGTAGTCGCCCTGTGCCTCGACGTGCGTGATGTCGCCGCGGTCGACGAACCGGGTCACGCCGCCGCGCTCCACCGCGACCTGGGTGTCGGTCGCGACCTGCGGTGGCGAGGCGTCGCCGAGCACACGTCGTACGGCCTCGGCGAGGCGCTCGGGACGGACCGGCTTGAGGACGTAGTCGACGGCTCGCAGGTCGAAGGCGTCCACCGCGTGCTGCTCGTGCGCGGTCACGAACACCACCGGCGGCGGCTGCTTGAACCGGCCGAGCACCTCGGCCAGCTCCAGGCCGCTCAGGCCCGGCATCTGGACGTCGAGGAAGACGCAGTCGACCTCGCGCTCGCGCAGGATCCGCAGCCCGTCGGTCGCCGACTGGCAGGCGACCACCTCGGCGACCCTGTCGTCGGCCTGCAGGAGGTAGGCCAGCTCGTCGAGCGCCGGCCGCTCGTCGTCGATGGCCAGCACGCGCAGGCCGCTCACACGGTCACCCCCGGCGCGAACTTCGGGACGCGCACGATCACCTTGGTCCCGGCGCCCGGTGCGGTCTCCACGACGAGACCGTAGTCGTCGCCGAAGGTCGCGCGCAGCCGGGCGTCCACGTTGCCCAGGCCGACCGAGTCGAGCGCGACGTCGCCGGCGAGCGCACGTCGTACCTTCTCGGGGTCCTCGCCGACGCCGTTGTCCTCCACCTCCAAGACGGCCTCGTGACCGCGGTCGTGGGCGACGATCGTCAGCTGGCCGGTGTGCTCCACGCTCTCCAGGCCGTGCCGGACGGCGTTCTCCACGAGCGGCTGGATGCACAGGAAGGGGACGACGACCGGCAACACCTCCGGCGCGATGTTGAGCGTCACCTGGAGCCGGTCGCCGAACCGGGCCTGCTCCAGCAGGAGGTAGCGCTCGATCGAGCGCAGCTCCTCCGCGAGCGTGGTGAACTCGCCGTGCCGGCGGAAGGAGTACCGCGTGAAGTCCGCGAACTCCAGCAGCAGCTCGCGGGCCCGATCGGGGTCGGTCCGGACGAAGCTGGCGATCGCGTTGAGCGAGTTGTAGACGAAGTGGGGGCTGATCTGCGCCCGCAGCGCCCGGACCTCGGCCTCGATCATCCGGTTGCGGTGGGCGTCGAGCTCGGCGAGCTCGAGCTGCCCCGACACCCACGCGGCGACCTCCTCCGTCGCCCGGACCAGCCCGGCCGTCGGGGACGGGGCGAACGCCTGGACCGTCCCCAGCACCCGGCCGTCCACGACCAGCGGGCTCACCACGCCGGTCCGGATGGGACAGCCGTTGGTCGTGCACCCGAGCTGGCCGCGGTCGACCGTGCGCGTCGTCCCCTTCTCGATCGCGAGCAGCCCCACCACCGCCGCCTGGTCGAGATGGTGGCTGCCCGATCCGTCCCACGCGAGCACCGCCTCGGTGTCGGTGATCGCCACCGCGGGCGTGCCGAGCAGGTTCCGCAGGTGCCGGACCGCGCGCTCCGCGCTCTCCGTCGTCAGCCCCTCGCGCAGCGGCGGTGCGGCGAGGGAGGCCTGGTGCAGCGCCCGGAACGCCGCCCGGTCCGCCTCACTCCCCAGCCGTCCTCGGCGCCACAGCCGGTCCGTCCGCATGGGCTCATCATGCCCGCACGGACGGGGAATCGCGGCGACCGTCGCCTCCGCGTCCGCTGCCGCCAGACCGCCCGCTCGGCGATCGGCCGGTACCCGCCGCGGATCAGGTCGCCGGTCCGCTTCCTCGCCGGGCCGCGGTCAGCGGAAGTCGATGAGCAGCATGCCGGAGTCGTCGTCGGCCGGCGGCTCGACGGCGGGCGCGAGCGCGACCGGGACGGTGTCCTCACCGACGAGACGCGGGTCCGGGTCGCCGGCGGCGGACTCGGTGCTCGGCGTACCCGTGGTGACCGGCTCCTGACGGATCGTCTTCGGTTGGATGCCCACGACCGCACGGAAGCACTCGGCCACCCAGGGCAGCTGCATGCCGTCCATGCCACGACCGAAGTCGTCGTAGAACGCCAGCACCTCGCGGACCTTCGACTCCTGACCGGTGCGGTCCAGGCCGGCGACGTCGGGCAGCGAGCGCGCGAGGTCCTGCACCGACGCGCGGTCGATGACCTGCCACTGCTTGAAGGTGGCCTCGTCGGCCGGGC
Source organism: Nocardioides carbamazepini (assembly GCF_024614185.1). Lineage (GTDB taxonomy): Bacteria > Actinomycetota > Actinomycetes > Propionibacteriales > Nocardioidaceae > Nocardioides > Nocardioides carbamazepini. The sequence goes on along the minus strand of NZ_JAHTLF010000018.1, from coordinate 499,015 downwards.
CGAAGTAGGGCGAGGAGTCGATCGCGTCGCCGATGCCCTGGCCGATGGCATGGTGGCCGATCAGGTTGCCGAGCCGCCTGACCCACGGGATCCGCTCGTCGCGGACGTTGCGCACGACCGCGAAGGTGCCGCCGCGCTTGAGGACGCGCGCGATCTCCGACAGCGCCTTGTCGGCGTCGAACCACATGTCGGCGTCGGCCACGACCACGAGGTCGTACGTCGCGTCGGCGGCAGGGATCTCCTCGGCCGCGGTCTGCGAGACCCGTAGCTCCGGCAGCCGGGTGCCGAGCCGGTCGAGCATCCGCGGGTCCGGGTCGGTGGCGTGCACGTCGTGGCCGAGCGCGACGAGGTGCTCGGTGAGCTTGCCGGTGCCGGCCCCCAGCTCCAGCACGGCCAGCGGCTCCGCGCCGGTCAGCCACGCCACGGCCTCGCGCGGGTAGCCGGGGCGGCCGCGGTCGTAGGCCTCGGCCACACTGCCGAAGCAGAGGCCCGGTGCGTCGGGGGTGGAGTCGGTAGCCATCGGAGCCGAGCGTACGACCGTTGCGGCCCGTGGTGGCGGAGGCACGCTGCGGCCGGCTCGGGTCAGCGGGCGTGGGCCTCGGTGACGGGCTCGATGGTGATGCCGAGGTCCCGCACCAGGTCGGCCTCGCAGCGGATCCGGTCGTCGCCGGTTCTACGCTTCCTCTGTGACCACCGACCCGCACGCCTGGCTGATCGACCTCGAGGGCGTCCCGTCCGGCTTCGCGGGGGCCCGTGACGGCATCGACGTGGTGCTGCGCGACCGCGGTCTGCGCCGGACCAGTCCCGAGCTGACCGCCGAGTCGCTGCTGCGCGGCGCGCATGCCAGTGCGGTGCTCGAGGGATCCGGGTCGACGCTTCCCGAGGTGCGGACCGGTGCGGGCGACGAGATCGCCGCGGACGCCGTCCGCCTCGCCACCGAGCTGCTCGGGCTCGTCCCCGTCCTGCGCCGCCAGCCGCTCCAGGCCTTCGCCCGGATGCACACGCTCGCCGCCCGCGGGACCCTGCCCGACGAGCTGCTCGGCCGGCCGCGCGACGGCGAGTCCGCCTCCCGGCTGCGCGGGATCGCCGAGCTGGTCACGGCGCCGACCGAGGCACCCGCCCTCGCCGTCGCCGCGGTCGTCCACGCCGAGCTCGTCACAGCCGCCCCGTTCGGCTCCCACAACGGGATCGTGGCCCGCGCGGCCGAGCGGCTCGTCGCCGCAGCCCGTGGCGTCGACGAGAAGTCGCTCGTCGTACCCGAGGCGGCGCACCTCGCGCTGCGTCCGCAGTACGAGTCCAACCTGCGGGGCTGGGCGAGCGGCAGCCCGGCGGGCATGCACTCCTGGCTGTTGTACGCCGTCGAGGCGTGGTCGGCCGCCGCCGAGGCGAGTCCGCTGGTCCGCGAGGCTGACTAGAGCTGTAACTACCTGTCGTTGCCACTACCTGACCCGTAGACCGGTGCGCCAGCGACATGAACAGGTAGTTACAGCAGCCCGAGTAGCTACCCACCCTCGGCCCCACATGCAGGTGGCACCCGAGCCGTAGTCGTCTCGGGTGCCACCGCTGACACGTGAACCTTGGCTACCAGGCGTGCACCATCAACAACTGCTCCGGAAGTGTTCCGGATGCAAGCGCCCAATTCAGAAGGGTAGATCGCCGCGTGGGTACCGGGATCACGTGTTGCTCTTGAGTTCTGTGTCCTTTGTACGCCCCCTGGGGGCCACCTTCAAGGGTTGTCTTTTCCGTGGTGGCGGGGAACGCTGGCCGGTTGGGGGCGGACTTCTCCCACCGGGACCGGTCAGGCGCTGATCGAGCGGCGCCGGGTGCCGATCCACACCGCCGCTCCGACGGCGACGACCCCGCCGACGGCGAGCGCCGCCAGGGTCGGCTTCGGCGGCGGCAGGTGCAGTCGCGACTGCAGTGCGACCGGCCGGGTGAACACCAGGACCGGCCAGCCGTTGCTCGCCGCGACCTTGCGCAGCTCCTTGTCCGGGTTGACGGCATGCGGGTGGCCGACCGCCTCGAGCATCGGGACGTCGGTCACGGAGTCGGAGTAGCCGTAGGACCCCGCGAGGTCGTAGCCCTCCGTCTCGGCCAGCGCCCGGATCGCGTTCGCCTTCTCCTCGGCGTAGGCGTAGTACTCGATCTCCCCGGTGTAGCGCCCGTCCTCCACCTTGAGCCGCGTCGCGATCACCCGGTCGGCGCCGAGGAGCGCGCCGATCGGCTCGACCACCTCGCTGCCGGACGTGGAGACGATGACCACGTCCCGGCCGGCGGCATGGTGCTCGTCGATGAGCCGGACGGCCTCGTCGTAGACGAGGGGGTCGACGATGTTGTGCAGGGTGTCGGCGACGATCTCGCGGACCGTCGCGACGTCCCAACCGGCGGTCAGCTGCGACATGAACTGCCGCATCTTCTCGACCTGGTCATGGTCGGCGCCGCCGACCATGAAGACGAACTGGGCGTACGCCGAGCGCAGCACCGCCCGCCGCGAGATCAGGCCGCCTGCCTGGAAGGGCTTGCTGAAGGCCAGCACGCTCGACTTGGCGATGATCGTCTTGTCGAGGTCGAAGAACGCGGCAGTGGGCGGCGTACCCGCGGGGGCCATGCCGTCCATCGTAGGTGACCTCGCCCGCCCCATCCGTCCCGCCCGGCGCCGGGCGTTCCCCACAGCCGGGCGTTCCGGTGGTCGTATCCACAGGCCGCGCCCGGCGCGGCATGACGACGTCGGCCGGTGGCGACAACCTCGTCATGAACCGCAACCGACCTTCCCGTTCCCCGCACGCCCGGTCCACGGACGTGCCTCCCCTGGTGGTGACCGCCGATGACGACCTGCTGGCCGAGCTGTTGCCGCTCGCCGCCGCGGCCGACGTGGCCCCGACGATCGCGCGTGACCCGCGGACCGCCCTGGTCACGTGGACCCGCGCCCCGGTCGTCCTCGTCGGCGCCGACCTCGCCGCCGTGATGGCGCGGGTGTCGCCCGAGCCCCGACCTCGCAGCTATGTCGTCGGCGGACCGCGCCCGCCCGACGAGCTGTTCCGCACGGCCCTCGACCTCGGTGCCGAGAACGTCATCGAGGTGCCCGGCTCGGCCGACTGGCTGGTCGAGCTGCTCGCCGACCTCACCGAGCACCGTCCCGACCGCGCCCGGGTGATCGGGGTGATCGGTGGGACCGGAGGGGCCGGCGCGACCACCGTGGCCTGCGCCCTCGGTCAGTGGGCGGCCCGGTCCGGCGACGCCGTCGTCGTCGACTGCGACCCGCAGGGCCCCGGTCTGGACCGGATGCTCGGGCTCGAGCGCTGCGAAGGCTTCCGCTGGGACGCGCTGTGCCAGACCACCGGCCGGCTCTCGGCCCGTTCGCTGCGCGAGGCACTGCCGCGGCGGGGGCGCCTGGGCGTGCTGTCCTGGTACGTCGACGGGCGCACCCAGAGCCTGCAGGCGTTCGCGGTGCGCGAGGCCTTGTCCGCGGCCCGTCGTGGTCATCGGGTGGTGGTCGTCGACCTGCCGCGCTCGCCGGACCCGTTGGTCGACGAGGTCGCCGCGCGCTGCGACCAGCTGTTGGTGGTGACCGTCGGCAGCGTCGTCGGCGTCGCGGGTGCGGCCCGGATGCGCGCCCGGTTCGCCGACCACGCCGATCCCGGCGTCGTCCTGCGTGGCGAGTCCTTCGCCGCCGCGGAGGTGGCGCGGGCGGTCGGGCTTCCGGTCCGGGCGCAGATGCGCGACCAGCGTGGGTTGGCGGAGGCCGTCGACCTCGGATTCGGGCCGTTGCGCTCGCTGCGCGGTCCGCTCGCCCGGGCCGTGGCCCGCGTGCTCGACGACCCGGCCGCGGAGGCGGCGGCATGACGCCCGACGACCTGACCGACAACGTCCCCGGCCTGGTGGAGGAGGTCCGGGCCCGGCTGGCCCGGGAGCCCGGCGACCTCAGCCCGCACCGGGTGGCCCAGGCGCTGCGGGCGACGGGCAGGCCGGTGGGCGACGCGACCGTGCTCGCCGTCTACGAGGCGCTGCGGCGCGACGTGATCGGCGCAGGCCCCCTGGAGCCGCTGCTCGGCCTGCCCGGCGTGACCGATGTCCTCGTCAACGGCCCGGGCCCGGTCCGGATCGACCGTGGCGACGGCGTGGAGACGACGGAGGTCGTGCTGCCCTCGGAGGAGTCCTGTCGTCGCCTCGCGCAGCGACTGGTGGCGAGCGGGGGCCGCCGGCTCGACGACGCCGCGCCGTGGGCCGACGTGCGGCTGCCCGACGGCACCCGCTGCCATGCGCTGCTCGCCCCGCTCGCCCAGCCCGGGACCGCGATCTCGCTGCGGATCCCGCGCCGCGGTGGGTTCAGCCTCGCCGAGCTGCACGCTGCCGGTGCGCTCACCGACCCCGGCCTCGAGGTGGTGCGGCGCGTGGTCGCCGCGCGCCTCGCGTTCCTCGTCACGGGCGGCACCGGCGGCGGCAAGACGACGCTGCTCTCCGCGCTCCTGGGCGCCGTCGACCCCCGCGAGCGGATCGTCGTCGTCGAGGACGCCGCCGAGCTCCGGCCCGACCACCCGCAGGTCGTCGCGCTCGAGGCCAGGCCGGCAAACCTGGAGGGGGCGGGCGCGGTCGTCCTGCGCGACCTCGTGCGCCAGGCCCTGCGGATGCGTCCCGACCGGCTGGTGGTCGGCGAGGTCCGCGATGCCGCGGTCGTCGACCTCCTCGCCGCGATGAACACCGGTCACGAGGGCGGCTGCGGGACCCTGCACGCCAACTCGGCGGCCGACGTACCCGCCCGCGTCGAGGCGCTCGCTCTCGGCGCGGGCCTTCCTCGCGAGGCCGCCCACAGTCAGCTCGTGGCCGGTCTCGACGCGGTCCTCCACGTCCGGCGCGACCGGGGCTCCGGCCGACGACGTCTGGGCGAGGTGGCCGTGGTGGTCCGCGGACCCGACGGACTCGCCCGGACCGAGGTCGCCGTCTCCTTCGACGCCGCGGGCGCGTCGACGGGCGGGCCGGGCTCGCGGCGGCTGCTGGACCTGCTGGACGGGAGGAGGTGATGGCGCCGCTCGTCATGGCGCTCGTCGCCGCCGGCGTCGTACTGCTCCTGCCCATCCCGGCACAGCTCGCCGCCTCCGCCACCTCCACGCCCATGGACGGCGGCGACCGAGGTCGTCGCCGCCTCCTTGTGGCCGTCGTGGTGGCTGCCGCCGGCGCCGCGATCCTGCTCGCGGGCTCGCCGCAGAGCCTGCTGCTCCCGCTCCTCGCGCTTGCCGCGGGGTCCGCGGTCGTGCGTGCGCTCGCCGCGCGTCGCCGCGACCGCGCCGCCACCGAGGTGCGCCGTCGGGTGGTCGATCTCTGCGATGCGCTGCGTGCCGAGCTCGCGGCCGGACAGACGGCCGCCGGCGCCCTCGACCGGGCTGCGACCGAATGGCCGCTGGTCGCGCCCGCGGCCCGGGCCGCGCTCACCGGTGGCGACGTGGTGACCGCGCTGCGCTCGCTGGCCGCGACGCCGGGCGGCGACTCCCTGCGCGTGGTCGCCGCGGCCTGGCAGATCGCCCACCGCACCGGACACGGCCTGGCGGACACCCTCGGCCGGGTCGCCGCGGACCTCCGGGCCGGCGAGCGGACCCGCCGGGTCGTCGGCGGCGAGCTCGCCTCGGCGCGCGCGACCGCCCGGCTGCTGGCGGCGCTGCCCGTCCTCGCGCTCGTCATGGGCTCCGGGGCCGGTGGCGACCCGCTTCGGTTCCTGTTCGGCCACCCGGTCGGGCTGGCCTGCCTCGCCGGCGGGCTGGCGTCCGGGTACGCCGGGCTCGCCTGGATCGAGGCGCTCGCCCGAGACGTCGACCGCCATGGCTGAGGCGCCTCTCGTCGCCCTCCTGGTGACCGCGGCCGTGCTGCTCGGCCCGGCGCCGTGCGGCCGGCGTGGACCCGCCCGGGCCGGATCCGGCCGAGGTGGCGGTCCGCGGGGGCCCGCGCCCGGGGAGAGCGACGGGCTGCTGCGTCGCGGCCGTCTCCTGTGGGCGCTGCTCGCCGGCACCGGATCCGCCGCGCTGGTCGGTGGCCCCCTGGCCGTACCTGCCGGCGTCGCGGTCGCGGTCGTCGTCGGTACGACGGCCGGACGCCTGGAGCCGCGTGCGGTCCGGCAGCGGCGCGAGGAGGTCCGCCGAGACCTGCCGCACGTCGTCACCCTCCTCGCCGCGGCCCTGCGGGCCGGTCAGGCGCCACCCGAGGCCGTCGAGCTGGTCTGTCGGGCGCTGCCCGGTGCGGCGTCCGCGCGGTTGTCCGGTGCTGCCGCTCGGCTCCGGCTCGGTGGCGACGCGGTCGCGACCTGGGCGCGGCTGGCGGACGACCCGGAGCTCGGCCCGCTCGGCCGGGCACTGGCCCGAGCCCACCGCACCGGGGCGCCGGTCGTGGCCGCCGTTGAGAGGCTCGCCGACGAGCTGGGGTCCCGCGCTCGGGCGGAGGTGGAGGACCGGGCCCGCGCGGTGGGGGTCCGCGCCGCCGTACCCCTGGGCGTGTGCCTGCTGCCGTCGTTCCTGCTGCTGGGGATCGTCCCGCTGGCGGTCTCGCTCGCGGGCAGCATCGTGGGTGGCTGACCGGCCAGCAGTTGCCGGTCCTCCTGCCGATCAGCAGCCCCTCGCGTCACGGGCGGAGCCGCCGATCGTCCCCAGGCCGCAGCGAGGCCGGGCACCGTCCACAGGCTCGGCGGCGTCGGGCCCCCGGGATCGGCCGCGCCGCGCACGATCGGGACCGACAGCCGCATCGGGCGGCTGCAGACGAACGGAGAGAACCTTGGCACCGTCCACCTTCGGCCCCGCCGCCTCTCGTCCCCGCGCGGACGACCAGCGGGGCGTCACGACCGCGGAGTACGCCGTCGCGACCGCCGCCGGCGCCGGCTTCGCGGGCCTGCTCTACAAGCTGCTCAGCGGGGGTTTCGGCGACAAGCTGATCAAGACGCTGTTCGACCATGTCCTGGGCCTGCTCGGGCTGGGGTGATCGCCCGCCCCGCCCTCGGCGGCGCCCCGAGCCCGAGCAGGGCACTGGTGAGCGGGGTGCGGTGACGGCCGAGCTGGCGCTCGCGCTGCCGATCCTTCTCGCCCTGACGGCCGGCCTGGTGTGGCTGCTCGCGGTCGCGGTCGCGCAGGTCCGCACCGTCGACGCGGCCCGCGAGGCCGCCCGTGCGATGGCCCGCGGCGACGACGCGGGAGCGGCGCTGGCGCTCGGCGAGCGGGTCGCGCCCGACGGCGTCCGGCTGTCCGTGCGGCATGTGGGGGACCGGGTCGTCGTCCGGGCGCGCGGCCGGTTCAGTGGTCCCGGCGGGCTGTTCGGCGCGATCCCCGGCGCGACCCTGGAGGCCGAGGCCGTCGCGCTCGCCGAGGAGGAAGGAGGAGGCTCGTGACCGCACGTGACGAGCGCGGCGCGGCGACCGTCCTCACCCTCGCGATGGCGGGCGTGCTGCTGCTCGTGGGCGCGGCGTCAGGGGTGGTCGGAGCGATCGTGGTGGCGCATCGCCGCGCGCAGGCGGCGGCCGACCTGGCCGCGCTCGCAGCCGCGACCTCACTGGCCGGGCAGGCGGGCCAGGCGGGACAGGCGGGACAGGTCGGTGGCCGGGCACGCGACCCGTGCTCGACCGCCGCGAAGGTCGCCGGCGACAACGGCGCCGAGCTGGACGCGTGCCGGGTGGAGGGCCGCGACGTGGTCGTGGAGGTCCGGGTCGACGGTCCGCGCTGGCTCGGTCAGGACCAGGACCTGGTCGCGGCCGCACGAGCAGGACCGGCGACGGCTCCGGTGCCGTGACCGGCTCGCGCGGTCAGCTCATTCGTCGTCGGAGAGCTCGCTGCGCCGACGGTCGAGCTCGACCTGGTCGAGCTTCTCGGAGAGCTCCGTGAGGCGCTTCTGCTCCTTGCGGCGCTTCCAGCCCTGCTTGGCGCCGGCCTTCATGAGCCACAGGCCCGCGAGGATCAGCAGGCCGGAGGCGACCCCGAGCAGGAAGAGCACCTCGGGGTCGACGTTGATGCCGATGATCTCGGTGGTGCGACGGTCCTTCCCGTCGACGTCGTAGTCGCTGCCGAAGACGCCCGAGAGGATCCCGAGGACGCCGATGATGAGGAGGAGCAGCCCGATGATCACCATGGGCGGCAGGCTACCCCGGGTCGGTGGCCGGGGGAGGCGCCTCGCGGAGCAGGACGTCGAGCAGGGCGACGGCTCCGGCCTTGTCGAGGGGGTCGTTGCCGTTGCCGCACTTGGGCGACTGGATGCACGAAGGGCAGCCGGTCGCGCACTCGCAGGCGGCGATGGTGGCGCGGGTGGCGCGCAGCCAGGCGGCCGCGGTGTGGAACCCACGCTCGGCGAAGCCGGCGCCGCCGGGGTGGCCGTCGTGGACGAACACGGTGAGGACGCCGGTGTCGGGGTGTCGGGCGGTGGAGACGCCGCCGATGTCCCAGCGGTCGCAGGTCGCGAAGAGGGGGAGGAGACCGATGGAGCAGTGCTCGGCGGCATGCGCGGCGCCGGGCAGGTCGGCGGGAGCGAGCCCGGCCGAGGTCAGCAGGCCGGCGACGACGTCGTCGGGCACGGTCCACCAGACCGCGGCGGTGGCGAGCGTCCGCGGCGGCAGGTCGAGGGGTTTCTCGTCGATCACCTCGCCGGTGCGGGTCCGGCGCCGCAGGTAGGAGGTCACCTGGCTGGTGACCTCGACCGCGCCGAAGGAGACGCGGCACGGTCCCCAGTCGAGCTGCTCGCGCTCCTCGACGATCTCGATGTCCGTGACCTCGCGGGCGGTCGTGGTGTGATCGACCTCGGTGCGGTGCAGGGTCGCGACGTGCTCGTCGAGGTCGAGCGACTCGACCAGCCACGTCTCGCCACGGTGCAGGTAGACCGCGCCCTCGTGGGCCGTGCTGTGCGCCCGGCCGCCGTCGACGGTGCCGACCACCCGGCCGGTCCCGGCCTCGACCAGCTGCACCAGGGCGCCGCCGGTGGAGCGGATGTCGGCGAGGTCGGCGGCGCGGGCCCGGTCGGTCCAGTACCAGCCGGCCGCCCGGCGCCGCAGCAGCCCGCGCTCGACCAGCGAGCCGAGCACCTCCCGCATCCGGGGTCCGAAGAGCTCGGTGTCGGCGACTGTCACGGGCAGCTCCTGGGCGGCGGCGCACAGGTGGGGCCCGAGGACGTAGGGGTTGTCGGTGTCGAACACCGTGCCCTCGACCGGCCGGCCCAGCAGGGCGTCGGGATGGTGCACGAGGTAGGTGTCCAGCGGGTCGTCGCGGGCGACGAACAGCCCGAGGGCGCCGCCGCCGTCGCGCCCCGCTCGCCCGACCTGCTGCCAGAACGCTGCCCGGGTGCCGGGGTAGCCGGTGACCACGACCGCGTCGAGCCCGCTGATGTCGATGCCGAGCTCGAGTGCGTTGGTGGCCGCCATGCCCAGCAGCCGCCCGCTGCGCAGGTCCTGCTCCAGGCCCCGACGCTCCTCGGGCAGGTAGCCGCCGCGGTAGGAGTCGATCCGGCCGGCCAGGGACGGGTCGACCTCCTCGACCAGCTCGCCGGCCCGTCGGGCCACGGTCTCGACGCCGTGTCGCGAGCGCACGAAGGCCAGGGTCCGCACCTCCTCGATGACGAGGTCGGCCAGCAGGTCGGCGGTCTCGGCGGTCGCCGGCCGGCGGACGGGCGCGCCGTTCTCGCCCTGGTACGACGTCAGCGGCGGCTCCCACAGCCCGAGCTCGAGCGCACCGCGGGGTGAGCCGTCCTCGGTCACGGCGCTTACCTCGAGTCCGGTCATCCGACGGGCGGTCACGTCGGGGTCGGCGACCGTGGCCGACGCCAGCACGAAGGTCGGCGACGCGCCGTGGGCCGCGCAGACCCGGCGCAGGCGGCGCAGGATCTGGGCGACGTGGGCGCCGAAGACGCCCCGGTAGTGGTGGCACTCGTCGACCACGACGTAGCGCAGGGACCGGAAGAAGGAGGTCCACCGCTCGTGGCCGGGCAGCAGGGAGCGGTGGAGCATGTCGGGATTGGAGAGCACGTACTCCGCGTGGTCGCGGGTCCACTCCCGCTCCTCGGCCGTGCTGTCGCCGTCGTGGGTCGCCACCCGGACGTCCAGCCCGAGGTCGCCGATGGCGGCCCACTGGTCGTGGGCGAGCGCCTTGGTGGGCGCGAGGTAGAGCACCGTGGCGCCGCGCCGGCCCCGGGGACCGCGGCTGGCGCGGATGGTGGAGAGCGCGGGCAGCAGGTAGGCGAGCGACTTGCCGGACGCCGTGCCGGCGGCGACGACGACGTGCTCGCCGCGGTGCGCCGCCTCCGCCGCGGCGACCTGGTGCTGCCAGGGCAGCTCGACCCCGCGCGCGGCGTAGGCGGCCACGACCTCGGGGTCGGCCCATCCGGGCCACGATCCGCAGGCCGCGGCCCGGGCCGGGACCCGCTCCCGATGGGTCAGCCGGTCCGCGCGGGAGGGCAGTGCGATCAGCCGGTCCAGGAGCGCGCCCGGGTCGCGGCGCCCGGCCGGGGCGACGTCGAGATCGGGCTGTGCGGTCATGCTCCTGATTCTCCCCCGGACCCCCGACACGTGCGGTAGGCATACCGCCGGCATGTCCACGCCTTGCGCGTGCGGGTGGTGGGCATGGTTTGATAAGTGCCACCAGACGTAGGTGAGCTATCCGGGGTGAAGTCGTGAATCTGACACTGTCGACGCGCGAGGTCGGTGCGCGCACCGTCGTTGCCGTGGGTGGAGAGATCGACGTCTACACCGCCCCGAAGCTGCGCGACACCATCACCGAGCTCGTCGCCGCCGGCACCTACGACATCGTCGTCGACATGCAGGCCGTCGAGTTCCTCGACTCCACCGGCCTCGGCGTCCTCGTCGGCGGGCTGAAGAAGGTGCGTGCCCACGACGGCTCCCTCGAGCTCGTCTGCAACGCCGACCGCCTGCTCAAGATCTTCAAGATCACCGGCCTGGCCAAGGTCTTCGTCATCCACGACTCGGCCGACGCCGCCCTGACCTGATGGCGCGAGCGCCTCGCTCGTTCCTCGCGCCGCGCTTCCGCGCACGCGGTCGAGTCCGGTAGGTGGTGGCGTTCGCGTGGCGGCAAGACTGTCGGCACGCGTGACAACGCCTCCCTCCGCCTCCGGTCGCTCGTTCCTCGCTCCCTGCCGCTCCGGGCCGGCAACGTCCCGCGTCGGCCGACACGCGGGCTCTGGGCGGGTGCGGAACCATGACGCTCATGTGACTCCGGTCACAACCTCCATGTGTTCTACGACACACTCTGCGTAGACTCCGGGCACGATCTCAGACCTGGCCCCCGTGGCCGACCCTGAAACCCCCGCAGGAGGCAGTCGTATGCCCCGTCCGTTCGTCGTCGATGTCGAAGTCACCGGGGGCGATCTCGCCCTGGTGGCGATCGTGGCCGTGATCGCTCTCGGCTCCCTGGCCATGGCCGCGCTGTTCAGATCGGAGGTGCTGCGCGCAGGCGAGGGCACTCCCAACATGCAGCGCATCGCCCAGGCCGTGCAGGAGGGGGCGAACGCCTACCTCACCCGGCAGTTCAGGACCCTGACGATCTTCGCGGCCATCGCGTTCGTCGTCCTCCTGGCCCTGCCGGCGCACACCGCGGACGACGCGGGCGGTCTGCAGTCGGAGTGGGCGGTCCGGATCTTCCGGTCGGTCTTCTTCCTGGTGGGTGCCGGCTTCTCCGGGGCGGTCGGCTACCTCGGCATGTCACTCGCGGTCCGCGCCAACCTGCGCGTGGCGGCCGCGGCCAACGAGCAGGGCCGTGACCCCGCCATGAACATCGGCTTCCGGACCGGTGCGTTCGTCGGCATGCTCACCGTCGGCCTCGGACTGCTCGGCGCCAGTGTCGTCGTGATCATCTTCCAGAGCGCCGCGCCCAACGTGCTGGAGGGCTTCGGCTTCGGCGCCGCGCTCCTCGCGATGTTCATGCGGGTCGGCGGCGGCATCTTCACCAAGGCCGCCGACGTCGGCGCCGACCTGGTCGGCAAGGTCGAGCAGAACATCCCCGAGGACGACCCGCGCAACGCGGCGACGATCGCCGACAACGTGGGCGACAACGTCGGCGACTGCGCCGGCATGGCGGCCGACCTGTTCGAGTCGTACGCCGTCACGCTGGTCGCCGCGCTGATCCTCGGCTCGCAGGCGTTCGGCGACAAGGGCCTGGTCTTCCCGCTCATCGTCCCCGCGATCGGTGCCCTGTCGGCGATCGCCGGCGTCTACCTCACCAGGCCGCGCGCCGGTGAGAGTGGCCTGAAGACGATCAACCGGGCGTTCTACATGTCGGCCGCGGTCGGTGCGGTCGCCAGCGCGATCGCCGCGTTCATCTACCTCCCCGGCGAGTGGAGCGAGCTCGGCTCCGGCGCCACCGCGGAGCTGTCACCGCCGGTGTTCGCCGCCGGGGCGGTCGTGATCGGCATCGTGCTCGCGGCCGCGATCCTGGCCCTGACCGGCTACTTCACCGGCACCGAGCACCGCCCGGTCAAGGACGTCGCCAAGACCTCGCTGACCGGTCACGCGACCGTCATCCTGTCCGGGCTCTCAGTCGGCTTCGAGTCCGCGGTCTACACCGCGATGGTGATCGGCGCCGCGGTGTTCGGCGCGGCGCTCCTGGCGGGCGGCTCGACCGGTCTCGCTCTGTTCGCCGTCGCGCTGGCGGGGTGCGGCCTGCTCACGACGGTCGGCGTCATCGTCGCGATGGACACCTTCGGCCCGGTCTCCGACAACGCCCAGGGCATCGCGGAGATGTCCGGCGACGTCAGCGAGGAGGGGGCGAAGATCCTCACCGAGCTCGACGCCGTCGGCAACACGACCAAGGCGATCACCAAGGGCATCGCGATCGCGACCGCCGTCCTGGCGGCGAGTGCCCTGTTCGCGTCGTACACCCAGAGCGCGTATGCCGAGGTCGGCGACGTCCTGGACCAGGACTTCCTGGTCTACGACGCCAAGCTGATCGTCGGCGCCCTCCTCGGCGCCTGTGCGGTGTTCCTCTTCTCGGGCCTGGCCATCAACGCGGTCGGCCGGGCGGCCGGCGCGGTCGTGATGGAGGTGCGGCGTCAGTTCCGCGACATCCCCGGGATCATGGAGGGAACCGCCCGTCCCGAGTACGGCCGGGTCGTCGACATCGTGACCCGCGACTCGCTGCGCGAGCTCGCGACACCCGGCATCCTCGCGATTCTCGCCCCGGTGGCCGTCGGCTTCGGGCTCGGCGTCGGGCCGCTGGCCGGCTTCCTGGTCGGCGCGATCGCCACCGGCACGCTGATGGCGGTGTTCCTCGCCAACGCCGGCGGCGCCTGGGACAACGCGAAGAAGCTGGTCGAGGACGGACACCACGGCGGCAAGGGCTCGGAGGCGCACGCCGCCACGGTCACCGGAGACACGGTGGGCGACCCGTTCAAGGACACCGCCGGCCCGTCGATCAACCCGCTGCTCAAGGTGATGAACCTGGTGTCGCTGCTGATCGTCGGCGCCGTGGTCAGCCTCTCCTACGGGGAGAACGAGAACGACGTCATCCGGATCCTGATCGCCGTCGCGGCGGCGGCCGGGATCTTCGCCGCGGTCTACATCTCCAAGCAGCGTGTCTCCACGATCGGTGACGACGCCCCGCAGCCCACATCGGTCGACTCCGCCTGAGGATGCGCCGACTCCTGGCCGCGTCGGCGGCGACCCTCGTGGTCGTCGCCGGCGCGGCCGCCGCCGTTCCCGCCCCGACCGTGGCGGCGACCGCGGCGTCGTACGTCGAGATGTCGCTCGTGATCGGGACCTCGGCGCGCGGTCGCCCGATCCGCGCGTTCTACCGGGGCGAGGAGGGGGCGCCGCACGTCCTGCTCGTTCTCGGCCAGATGCACGGCGACGAGAAGGCCGGGATCGCCACGGCCCGCTGGATCCGCGACCACGTCGAGCCGCGGCCCGGGACCGGCGTCTGGGTGGTGCCGACGATGAACCCCGATGGCAACGCACGCGGGACCCGCATCAACGGCCGCGGCGTCGATCTCAACCGCAACTGGCCGACCAGCGGCTGGTCGGGTGCGGACCGCGGCACCCGCTACTGGGGCGGCCCACGTCCGGCGAGCGAGCCGGAGACCCGCGCGATGATGGACTTCCTGGCCCAGGCGCAACCCGACTACGTCGCCTCGATCCACCAGCCGCTGCGGGCGATCGGCCGGGGCGGGCACGGCCGCTGGGAGAGGCGGCTGGCCCGCCACCTGGACCTGCCGCGGCGCCATCTCGGCGTCGGCAACCCGTCCGGCACGGACTCGCCGACGCTTACCGCCTGGTACGACACCACGCTCGGCGAGCACGGTGCCGCCACCACCATCGAGTACGCCGCCCGCACCACCCACCGCTACCGGACCGTGATCGCCGGCAGGGGCATCGCACGCGCGGCCCGCATCCGCTGACCGGCCCAGGTGCGCCGGAGCGCTGGAGCGTCGAAGGTTTGGTGATACCCCGGCCGGGTAGATGGGCGCCCCGACCTGTCTCTGGGGCGCGCCGCGGGTCGTGCCCTCCCTGAAGGAGCGCGATGACGATGCGAGCTGCCCGGGTGCGCCGGGCGATGGCGATGGCGGCGGGGATCCTCGTCCTGCCGGCCCTCTCGATCACTGGTCTCGGCGTGCCGGGAGCCGTCGCCGAGACGGACCCGTCGGCGGACGCGCTCGGTCCGGGCCAGCGGGTCGAGCTGACCGTGGAGCACACGCCGGCGCCGGCGCGGCGGGCCGCCAAGGCCGGCAGTTTCCAGGTCTTCCCCGTGCCGACCAGTTCGGCCGGGCTGCGCCGGATCACGACCGCGCCGAACGGTGACATGTGGTTCATCGAGACCGAGAAGAACAAGCTCGGCCGGATCACCACGTCCGGCGCCATCGACGAGTTCAACCTGCCCTACGTCACGGCGGGCTACACGGCGAACGACCTCGATGTCGACGCCTCTGGGGCCGTCTGGGTGGCCTACGACTACGGCACGAAGGTGCTGCGCTACCACCCGCTTGACGCCGGACCGGCGACCGCGTGGGCCGTGCCGACGAGCCTGAGTATCCGTAGCGGTCCGGACGCGGTGTGGCTGGCCGGGTCGACAGCGGCTCCGGGGATCCGGCGCATCGTCGGGAGTCCCGTGCCCGAGGACCCGAACTCCCCTGATTGCGACGGCGCCCTCGGCCGTGGCCGCGACGGACTGATGTGGTGTGGCCAGTTCGATCGGCTGGTCCAGATCAACGCTACGGGGAGTGGAGGTGTCGCGTATCCCCTGCCCGCCGACGCCACCTACCCGTACTCGGTGGCAGCCGGACCGAACGGGAGGATCTGGTTCGGCCGCGACGACGGCGGTTCATGGTTCACCTCGCCCGCCAGGGGCAGCGTCGGCTGGGTCGGCGACAACAACCAGGTCGGCACGATCCGCACCGGTGACCGTACGGCGCCGCGCAGCCTGGTGACCGGACCTGACGGCAACGTCTGGTTCACCAGCGTCGGCGCCGCGAAGGGCATCGGTCACGTCAACGCGGCTGGTGTCGGCGCGGTGGTGCAGGTCGGCAACTACGAGCCGACCTCGCTGACCTACGGCGCGGACGGCGCGATCTGGTTCACCGACGAGGCCAACAACTCGATCGTGCGGGTGGGGCGCGAGAACCTGTGGGTGACCAACGTCAACGTCGGCGCGAACTCGCAGCTCGCCCCGCACGCGCAGCCTCCGGTCAGCGCCAAGAAGAAGCTCAAGGCCGACAAGAAGCGCAAGAAGGCGAAGCTCACGGTCAGCTGCGGCAGCGGGCTGATGGCGTGCTCGGGCACTGTCGTGGTCAAGGCCGGCAAGAAGAAGCTGGCGAGCGGCGCCTACGCCGTTGCCGTCAACAGCGGCGGCAAGGTGAGCCTCAAGCTGACGAAGGCCGCCCGCAAGGTTCTTCAGCGCAGTCGGTCGGTGAAGGTCACCGTCGTGCTCACCGCGGCGACCGGAGCGACGACCACGAGGAAGGCCACGCTGACCCGCTGATCCGCGTCGGGTCAGGGGCGGGTCAGGGGCGGGTCAGGCCCCCAACATTGGGGTCCGACCCTGACGCGACACCCCGATCGGCGATGGCCGAATGACAGGGTGACCAGAACCCTGCGCTACCTCGCCGTCCTCGTCGCCCTCCTCCTCGGGACCGGCGTCCTCCGTCCGGCGCCCGCTGCCGCCGACGAGCCGGGCGGCTGGTACGACGGCGGCATCGGCTACACCCAGGTGGTCAACTGCTTCGGACTGATCCAGGGAACGCCGTACACGGAGGCGGGGATCGGCGCCTACGCCGGCTACTGGGCCGACCCGGACAGCGGCGTACCGGCCGTGGGCCAGACGTTCTGGATCCACTACGCGGTCTACGGCATGGGCAATCCGTGCGCGGGCGGCACCTACTTCCACCCGACGATCTCGTTGCCGGCAGGCGTCACGTTCGACACCTCACAGCAGATCCGGTGCGGGTACGACGGCAGCGGCGGTGCCGCTCCCCAGGGCAACTGCCCGGGCTGGGGGAACATGCAGGGCGGCGCCTACTACAACGACCGCGACGCAGGCCTGTGGGGCGTGGCGCAGGGCCATCACTGGGAGTTCCAGTTCCCGGTGAAGGCGAGCCAGCCGCTGTCGGGTGCCAACCTGACGATCGGCGTGAAGACGATCGACGGCAACAACGACGCGACGGTGGGCCTGCAGGCACCGGTCTACGTGTTCGGGGCCGGCGGCAGCGGCCAGCCAGGGTCACCGCACCAGGTCCTCTACGACACCCCGTCCTCCGTCAACACCGCGACCGACCCCGACGGCGGCGCGACCCGGTACGGCTTCGTCTCCTACTTCCAGGCGATCACCAACAACCTCGGTGGCTCGATCGGGGTCGACCTGAGCACCAACAGCGCGGCGCCGCAGTGGTCGAAGTCGCTGCCGTACGGCGGCGGCGACCCCGCGGTCTACCTGTGGACCGACTGGAACGAGCCGGAGTTCCCGACGCTGAGTCCCGGCACCACCTACTACTGGCGCGGCAAGTTCACCCCGACGGGCGGCGCGACGACGTACGGCGCCTGGCAGTCCTTCACGACGGCCGCCGCGGGCTCGGGCGGGGGCGCGGCCACCGGCACGGGTCCGCTCGGCAGCACCGGTGGTGGCCTGCCCGGCGGACTGTCCGGCAACAGCTCCCTCGGTGGCTCCCTGGCCGCGATCAAGCTGCCGGCGACGGTGCAGGCGAAGGCCAAGGGGACGCTGCGGCCCACCAAGAGGGGCAAGCTGAAGGTCACCGTCTCCGCGGCCAAGCCGCCGTCCGGCGCCGTCACCGTCACCGCGAAGGGCAAGGTCGTCGGCACCGGCGTGCTCGCCGGCGGCACGGTCATCGTGAAGCTCAAGAAGCTCAAGGCCGGCAAGCACAAGCTCGTGGTGAGCTACGCCGGGGACGCCGCCGTCAACGGCGCCAGCGCTCAGGTCAAGGTGAAGGTGCGCCGGTAGCTGGCCCTCGGGCCGAGCTGGCGATCCTTCATGAAGATCGCCGGCTCGGCCCACCCGCACAGCTCGTGTGCGACCACGCTCCTCGGTTTCCTCAATCCGTGGCTGCAGCGACCAGTTCGTTGAAGGTGTAGTCGGCCCAGGCATCGAGCGGTTCGGTTCCCTGGTCGAACACCACGGTCTGCGGATGGAAGCCGTCGAGGAGCAGTGCCTCGCCCGGCACGATGCGAGGATCCTTCTCGACCCTCGTCGACGGGTTGCTGAGGGCGAGGCCGGGATCCATGGCCCCTGCCATCACCAGAACTTTGAGACCGTTCGGAAGCGAACGCCGAAGTTCCTCGATGGAGGGATGGGGATCGCTCCCCATGATCTTGCCGTCGGTCGTCACCGCGTTGACGCCACGCGGCATCGACACATAGATCATGCCGTCCGCACTGGCACCCTGCAGCTCTCGGAGTTCCCGGGTCACTCTGACGGTGATGACGACAGAGTTGTCTCGTGTCCAGCCGCCGTCTGTCTTGGACAGGAGCGTCCGTCCTTCGCGTATCTCGTGCACCTCGCCCACGTAAGCAGCTCCTCGCTCTTCGACGAGCTTGTCGGGGGAGGGGTAGACGACGTAGTTGAGTCCCTCGCGAAGTCTGCTCAGAACGCTCGATGCGCCTTCTGTAAGGGCCGTAGGTGCTCCCTGTGGTCCAGGCGCGGATCGCTTCTCAGCCGCAGGCGTGAAGCCGCATCCCGCAGTCGTAGCCAGGAGCACGACCGTCGTCACGGCAATCATCTTCTTTCGCATCTTCGTACCTCCTAGCTGAACCATGCATTGATATGAGCGATGTGGTGAGGTCCGTATGACCGTGTCCACAAGGAACCGTCATCGGCCAGACCGCTGATCATGCAGCTGTTCGTCGCCCACGTTCCGTCAGGGTTCACCAGCCAGCTCTCGTAGTGGGATGCCCCGAGGGTGTGGCCCACCTCATGACAGAGAGTGTGGCGCGCTTCCCGCTTCGGGTGCGCGGACAGTCGTTCGATCTCAGCCCAGTAGACACGCACATCGCGAATGTCACAGTCCGTGCTACCCACGACTCGTGCGGCGCATGGCGCGTATCCGATCACGCCGGGCGAAATGGGGCGTTGCTGGAATCGAACGTCGGTGCGTGCTCGACAGGGTGTGTGCTGCACGGTCGTGACGGCGGTCTGGGCGTCCACGTTCGCCATCGTCGACAGCGCGCGGGTGTGTACGTCGGTGTTCATGGGGTGGGCGCCGTCAAAGCAGTAGCTGTGTTGCCCGCGATCCGGTCCCCCGTCGACCGGGTAGGGGTCGGCGAGTGCTGGTGTCGAACCCAGCGAAGCCCATGCGACACCGGTTGCGAGGATCGCGAGGACGGCGGTTCGGACGCGCCTTTCTCGTGGTAGGCGGCCTTTCATCAGAAACAAGGTGAATTCACTCCTCATCGGTTTTGGTGAAGATTGCGAACTCCTATCGTCGTCAACGGTGAAGAGGACTTGGTGGCTGTGACCTGTGCAGAGAATTCCGCCACACAGGTTTGTCATAGGCGTGACAAGTCGTGATTGTTGACCTGCATCGTGGCGCGGGCCAGTGGCGCATGACGAGGTGAAGGCGTCCAGTTGGTCACTGCTTCGGTCCTTCCAACTGCAGATGTCGTAGTCGGTGGCGAGTCAACGAACTCAGACCCGGTGCGCCCATCTCGTCGTGAGCTACACCGGCGACGCCGCGGTGCAGGCGGCGAACGCGAAGGTCCTCGTATGCCGGTAGCCGGGTCAGGCGAGACCGTCGAACGGGCGGATCTCGACCTTGCCCCGGCACGCGCGCGACGCGTCGGCCGCCAGTCGCAGCGCGACGTCGAGGTCGGGCACCTCGATCACCCAGAAGCCGCCGATGGCCTCCTTGGTCTCGAGGTAGGGACCGTCGGTGATCACGGGCGACTCACCCTGCCCGTCGATCACGGTCGCGGTCGTGGCGGGCGCCAGGCCGCCGGCGAAGACCCAGTAGCCGTCCGCCTTCAGCTGCTCGTTGAAGGCGCCGGTGTCGGCGAAGGACTGCTCCATCTCCTCCTTCGACCCGTAGCCGTAGAACTCGTCGGTCACCTCGGTGGGACCGTGCACGGACATCAGGTAGGTCGTCATGTCGTCTCCTCGACTCCGGGCGGTCCCGATGACCGCCTCCTGCCCTCTCCACGAACGGCACCACGCCGATACGACAGCCCGCCAGTGCCGGCGTCCGACCAGTTTTCCTCCGGCAAGGCGTCGTATCAGGTGGAAGGCGTTCGTGGAGAACGCAGCGGGCAGGCCACCGGGCAGGCCCACCGACAACCAGGAGCAGCTCATGTCCACCACCACCGATCTCCCCGTTCCGACCACCGCCGCCGCGTCCGCCGTGTCCGACCGCCCGACCGTCTGGAGGCACGGACTCGCTGCGGCTGCGGGCGCCTCGGTCGTCACCACCACGCTGGCCGCGATCGCCTCGGCGGCCGGCGTCTCGTTCGCCGACGGCACGGGCGTCAGCCTCCCGGTCCTGGCCTTCACGCAGCTGACGTTCGTGTTCTCGATGATCGGCGTCGGCCTGGCCGCGGTCCTCGCCCGCAGGGCCCGCCGCCCGCGCTCGACGTTCGTCCGCACCACGCTCGCCCTCGCCGGGCTGTCGGTCGTGCCGGACGCGACGTTCGGCTTCGACGTCGCCTCGGCCCTCACCCTGATGGCGCTGCACGCCGTCGCCGCCGCGATCGTGATCCCGGTCCTGGCGCGCCGGCTCGCCCGCCGCGCCTCGGTCCCTGCCTGACCGGAACGTTTGGCCGCCCGCGAGGTGGGCACGGTGCCGCGACAAACCGGTGTCTTCTGGCGTGAGGTGGGTTCGATGATGGTGCGGTCCTTGTCGGTCGGGGTGTCGGCGACTCACTCCCGCGGGCGGCCGTCGCGGCGACTGGCCACGCTCGCCGCGGCCCTGGGCGCGGCTGCAGCGCTCGTCGTCGGATCGCTCGCCGCGGCACCGCCTGCTACGGCCGGCCCCGCGGGCTACGTCCTCGCGGCCACCTGGGACGCCGTCGCTGACGACGACGTGGCGACCGCCCCCGACGGCACGGTGTGGTCCGTCGACGGCTACTCGACGGTCAACCACTTCTCCTCCACCGGAGTCCTGCTCGGCGCGTTCACGCCGGCCGGCCTCGCCCACGTGGCCGGCATCGCGGTCGGCCCCGACGGAACGCTGTACCTCACCGACTCCGACGTCGGGAGCCCCTCGGTGGTGGCCTACACCGCCGCCGGAAGCCCGACCGGCCGCAGCTACACGCTGTCCGACGAGGCCGTCGCGCTCGGGGTCGCCATCGCCCCGACCGGGGAGGTGCTGGTCACCAATGCCAGCACCGACCGGGTCGAGGTGTTCTCGGCCACCGGCACCTGGCTGCGCAATATCGGCTCCTCGGGCGCGGGTCCGGGCCAGCTGGACCGGCCCGACGACGTGGTCGTGGGTGCCGACGGGACCGTCTTCGTCTCCGACTACTGGAACCATCGCGTCCAGCGGTTCAACCTGGCCACCGGCGCCTACCTCGGCGGCTTCGGCCAGCTGGGTCGCAACCCGGGGCAGCTCGACACGCCGTACGCCGTCGACCTCACGCCGGCGGGCAATGTCGTGGTGTTCGACGAGTATGCGATCTCGGAGTTCACGCCGACCGGAGCCCTGGTCTCGCGCACCGACCACGGTCTGACCCTGCTCCACGACTACCAGGGCATGTCCATCGATGCAGCGGGCGCGGTCTACACCACCCGTCTGAGCGGCCTGGCCAGGTTCGTCCCCGCCGGCGGGACCGCGTCCGGCACCGCGAAGGTCACGGCACCGAAGAAGGGCGTGAAGGTCGTCAAGAAGAAGGTGCGGCTCACCGTCGCCTGCGTCAGCGCCACCCCCTGCTCGGGCACCCTGACCCTGACGGTGAAGGGCAAGCAGATCGCCAAGCCCAAGGCCTACGCGGTGGCGGCCGGCGGCAAGGCGAAGGTCAAGGTCAAGCTGACCAAGAAGGGGCTCAAGGTCGTCAGCAAGAAGGCCGTGACCAAGGCGGTCGCGAGCGTGACGGGCGGCGCCAAGAAGGTCAGGATCCGGCGCTGACGCCACCTGGGGCCGGCCGAGTGCGGGGTCGGCGCGCGGACCTCTACCGTTGGTCCGTGCTGCCGATCTCCCTCGCCGCCCCGCTGCGCGATGCCCTGCTCGCCGCCGACTTCACCTACGACGCGGTCAGCGACCTGCTCGGTCCGGAGGCGCACGCGGCGCTGTCCCGCAACGAGACGACACCGGGTCGCCGGCGTACGACGGACGCCGGTACGACGGACAGGGGCGAGCTGGCGACGCTGATCCGGCTCTTCCTGCTGCAGACGGCCGTCCCGGTGACCGACGCCGAGCGGGCCCTGCCGGGCCTGGTCGACAGGCTGGCCAACGCGGGAGCGCTGGCGCAGAGCGTGGGAGAGGTCGCGGCGCGGCTTGACGTACGCCCCTATGGCTCGGAGGAGGGCGACCTCTGGGTGGTCAGCGACCTGACGCCGGGCCTCGACGGCATCGCGACGGCGGTGACCGGCGACTACGTGCTGGGGATCAGCCCGGCGTCGTCCAGCCTGGCCCAGCTGACCCTGCGCCACGACGTCGGCACCGCGCTCGACCTCGGCACCGGCTGCGGCGTCCAGGCACTGCACCTGGCGACCCACAGCGACCGCGTGGTCGCCACCGACGTCAACCAGCGGGCGCTGGCGATCGCCCGGTTCAACGCGGCGCTCAACGACGTCGACGACAAGATCGACGTGCGGGACGGATCGTTCTTCGCGCCGGTCGCGGGGGAGCGGTTCGACCTGATCGCCACCAACCCGCCGTTCGTCATCTCCCCGGCCACGGGCGAGCGGCTCGTCTACCGCGACTCCGGACTGCCCGGCGACCAGGTCGTCGAGCACATCGTCCGCACCGCCCCCGACCACCTCACCGACGGCGGCTGGTGCCAGGTCCTCGCCAACTGGGTGATCGACCGCGACCGGCCGTGGGACGAGCGGCTCGCGACCTGGCTGCCCGATGAGTGCGACGCCCTCGTCGTCCAGCGCGAGGTGCTCGACCCGGCGTCGTACGTCGAGCTGTGGCTCAAGGACTCCGGCCACCACCCCGCGACCGGCGGTGACCCGGCGGCCTACGCGCAGCGCTACGACACCTGGCTGTCGTGGCTGGAGCAGCAGGGCGTCGGTGGGATCGGCTTCGGCTGGATCAACCTGCGCCGCCGCGAGGGCGCGGCCGCCGGGTCGCTGACCCGCGACCTGCTCGAGTGGCCCTACGACGTCGAGCAGCCGATCGCGCCGGCGATCGCCGCCTGGGCGGACTCCGCACAGGCCGCGCGAGCCCTGGACGCCGACACCCGGCTGGTGATCCGCGAGGACGTCGTCCAGGAGACCAACGGCCCCGTCGGCGCCGAGGACCCGGCGACCATCGTGCTGCGCCAGCAGCGCGGCTTCCGTCGGGCGCGCCAGGTCGACACGGTCGTCGCGGCGGTCGCCGGGGCCTGCGACGGCGACCTGCCCGTCGGCCCGCTCGTCGACGCGGTCGGGCAGCTGCTCGACCGGGACCCGGCCAGCCTGCGCGAGGTCTACCTCCCCGAGCTCGGTGAGCTGGTCGCCGAGGGCTTCCTCGGGCCCGCGGACTGACGGCGGCGCTCTAGGCTGGTCCCCGTGACGAACGCAGGCTGGTACCCCGACCCCGCGGGCGCGCCCGACACCTACCGCTACTGGGACGGTCAGGCGTGGAGCCAGATGACGACCACGCAGCCGTCCGGAGGCGCACGCCCGGACGGTTCCGCCGCGACTCCGCCGCCGGCCGAGCCCACGGCGGCTCCGCCACCGGCCCAGCCGACGGCGTACGGCGCCGTGCCGGTCAGCCCGCCGCCACCGCCGCCTGCCGGCCCCTATGCCGGGCAGGGCGGCCAGGGTGGCTACGGCGGCGGGTACGGCCAGCAGTGGGGTCCCACCCCGGCCCCGGGCGGTGGGGGCGGCAACAAGACGGTGGTGGTCGTGATCGCCGCGGTCGTCGCCCTGGTGCTGCTCGGTGTCGGCGGCTTCTTCGGCATCCGTGCCATCGTCGGGGACGACGAGGACACGAAGGCCGGCGACGACAGCTCGCAGAGTGACGAGTCCGACCCGACGGACGACACCGACGGAGAGGACGGCACCGACGGCACCGACGAGCCGACCGACGGCTCGTCGAGCACGGTCAAGCCCACCGGGATCCAGTGCACCGGCGGCTCGCCGGCGCCGTCGGCGGAGCTCGACCCCGCCGCGGAGCAGCTCACCGGGGGCGGGCTGACGATCCCTCGCCAGCCGGACCACGCCCTCGTCGGCGGCGACCAGGTGGAGCTCACCTTCGGCGACGGGCTGGTGCTGCAGTACGCGAACGTCGACGAGAGCTGGGTCACCCTCACCGGGGTCGGCGGGCTCGCGAAGGCCAATGGCTTCGACGACGTCGCCACCGCGGCGGAGGTCGTCATGCAGTGCCTGACCGGGAACGACAAGGTCTATCGAGGCTTCACGGGACGCACGGACCTCACGAACGAGGAGATCACCGTCGACGGCAAGCCGGCGTACCGGATCACCGCCGAGATCCGGGTCAGCGACCCCGACGTCACCGTCGAGGGCGACGTCACCGACGTGATCGTCGTGGACACCGGCGACCCCGGTGCGTACGGCCTCTACATCGGCATGGCCGCGATCGGCGACGACGCCCTGATCAGCGCCAACGAAGCGGTCATCGGCCAGATCAAGGTCGGCTGATCGACCGGCCCGCGGGGCCCATCGTGGACGCCGGGAGAAGGGTCACTGGACACCACGCGCTACCGTGAACCGCCGAATCAGGCAGCGAACGAGTAGTGGAGAAGGTCCCTGTGTCCCACAAGCTGGTGATCGTCGAGTCGCCCGCCAAGGCCCGCACCATCGGCGGGTACCTCGGCGACGGCTATGTCGTCGAGTCCTCGATCGGCCACATCCGTGACCTCCCCAACAACGCGGCCGACACCCCGGCGAAGATCAAGGACAAGCCGTGGGGACGGCTCGCGATCGATGTCGACAACGGGTTCGAGCCCTACTACGTCGTCCCCCGCGACAAGAAGAGCCACATCTCGAAGCTGAAGAGCCTGCTCAAGGACGCCGACGAGCTCTACCTCGCCACCGATGAGGACCGCGAGGGCGAGGCGATCGCCTGGCACCTCCTCGACGAGCTGAAGCCGAAGAACATCCCCGTCAAGCGGATGGTCTTCCACGAGATCACCAAGGCCGCCATCCAGGAGGCCGCCGCCAACCCGCGCGAGCTCGACATGGACCTCGTCGAGGCGCAGGAGACCCGCCGGCTCCTCGACCGCCTCTACGGCTACGAGGTCTCGCCGGTGCTGTGGCGCAAGGTCATGTCCGGCCTGTCCGCCGGCCGGGTGCAGTCGGTCGCGACCCGGCTCGTGGTCGACCGCGAGAAGGAGCGGATGGCCTTCAAGGTCGCCTCCTACTGGGACCTCGAGGGCACCTTCGACGCGATGCCCTTCGGGGGGGCTCCGGGGGGGAACCCCCTGGATGTGCGGATGTTCCCGGCCAAGCTGCACTCGATCGACGGGACTCGGGTCGCGAGCGGCGGCAACTTCGGACCCGACGGCCAGCTCAAGGCCCGTGCCGACGTCGTGCACCTCGACCAGCGCCGCGCCCAGGACCTGGTCACGGCACTCGCCGACACGACGTACGACGTCCGGTCGGTCGAGGCGAAGCCGTACCGGCGCTCGCCGTACGCGCCGTTCCGCACCACCACGCTCCAGCAGGAGGCCAGCCGCAAGCTCGGCATGAGCGCCTCGGTGACGATGAGCGTCGCCCAGCGGCTCTACGAGAACGGGTTCATCACCTACATGCGTACCGACAGCACCACGCTGTCGGGCAGCGCCATCGGCGCGGCACGGGCGCAGGTGCAGGAGCTGTACGGCGCCGAGTACGTACCCGACGCGCCGCGGACCTACGCCAGCAAGGTCAAGAACGCCCAGGAGGCGCACGAGGCGATCCGCCCGGCCGGCGACTCCTTCCGGACCCCGGCCCAGACCGGTCTCACCGGCGACCAGTTCCGGGTCTACGAGCTGATCTGGATGCGCACCGTCGCGTCCCAGATGAAGGACGCCGTCGGCCAGTCCGTGACGATCCGGCTCGGCGGCACGGCGAACCACGCGGATCGGGCCGGCGAGGATGTCGTGTTCTCCGCGTCGGGTCGCGTGATCACCTTCCACGGCTTCCTCAAGGCCTACGTCGAGGGCACCGACGACAACGCCGCGAAGGACGACCAGGAGACCCGCCTGCCCAACCTGGCCGAGGGCGACCCGGTCTCCGCCGCGTCGCTGTCCGCCAACGGGCACGAGACGAAGGCGCCGGCCCGCTACACCGAGGCCACGCTGATCAAGGAGCTCGAGGACCGGCAGATCGGCCGCCCCTCGACGTACGCCTCGATCATCGGGACGATCCTCAACCGCGGCTACGTCTACAAGAAGGGCACGGCGCTGGTGCCGGCCTGGATCGCGTTCTCCGTGGTGCGGCTGCTGACCGAGCACTTCACCCGGCTCATCGACTACCAGTTCACCGCCAGCATGGAGGACGTCCTCGACGACATCGCCCGCGGTGACAAGAGCCGGGTCGCGGAGCTGACCGAGTTCTACTACGGCTCCGACACGCTGGCCGGCCTGAAGCGGCTCGTCGACGACCTCGGCGACATCGACGCCAAGGCGCTGGCGACCTTCCCGGTGGGTGACCCGGAGGACGGGATCGATCTGCGGGTCGGCAAGTACGGCCCCTATCTGGAGGGCCCCGGCGACGACGGCGCCCCGGCGGGCAAGCGGGCCAACGTGCCCGACGACCTGCCGCCCGACGAGCTGACGCTCGAGAAGGCCAAGGAGCTGCTGGCCAACCCGTCCGGCGAGGAGATCGACCTCGGGATCCACCCGGAGTCCGGTCT
Source organism: Nocardioides carbamazepini (assembly GCF_024614185.1). Classification (GTDB taxonomy): domain Bacteria; phylum Actinomycetota; class Actinomycetes; order Propionibacteriales; family Nocardioidaceae; genus Nocardioides; species Nocardioides carbamazepini. The sequence continues at coordinate 472,624 of NZ_JAHTLF010000018.1, read as the reverse complement.
GCAGGTCGTGGCGAAGAACGGCCGGTATGGCCCCTATGTCACCGAGGTGCTGCCCGAGGACGCGCCCAAGAAGGACAAGCCGCGGACCGGCTCGCTGTTCAAGTCGATGTCGCTGGACACGGTCACGCTCGATGACGCCGTCAAGCTGCTGGCGCTGCCGCGCGTCGTCGGCGTCGGTGAGGACGGCGAGGAGATCACCGCCCAGAACGGCCGCTACGGGCCGTACCTCAAGAAGGGCACCGACTCCCGCTCGCTCACCAGCGAGGACCAGATCTTCGGCATCTCGCTGGACGAGGCGCTCAAGATCTACAGCCAGCCCAAGCAGCGCGGTCGCGCCGCCGCGGCGCCGCCGCTCAAGGAGCTGGGCAACGACCCGGTCTCGGGGCAGCCGGTGGTCGTGAAGGCCGGTCGGTTCGGGGAGTACGTCACCGACGGCGAGTACAACGCCACCCTGCGCAAGGACGACTCGGTCGAGTCGATCACCCTCGCGCGGGCGGCCGAGCTGCTCGCCGAGCGGCGTGAGCGGGGCCCGGCCAAGAAGACCGCCAAGCGCGGGGCGAAGAAGACCACCGCCAAGAAGACGCCGGCCAAGAAGACCACCGCGAAGAAGACGGCTGCGAAGAAGACCACCGCGAAGAAGGCGGCGAAGAAGTCCTGACCGGGACCGTGTCGGGTCGGTCGTCTAGGTTGCTCCCGTGACAACCTCCCCGAACCCGCGATGGTCCGGCGAGTACGCCGACACCGGCGTCTTCGTCTGCTTCGAGGGCGGCGAGGGGGGCGGCAAGTCCACGCAGTCGCGGATCCTGCACGACCGGCTGACCGAGCGTGGGTACGCCGTGCGGCTCACCCACGAGCCCGGCGACACCCCGGTCGGCAAGGACCTGCGCCGGATCGTGCTCAGCCCGGAGACGGGCGAGCTCGCCCACAAGACCGAGTTCCTGCTCTACCTCGCCGACAAGGCCGAGCACGTCGAGACCCTGGTCCGCCCGGCGCTCGCCCGCGGCGAGGTCGTGATCACCGACCGCTACGTCGACTCGACCCTCGCCTACCAGGGAGCCGGCCGGGCGCTCGACCGCGACGAGCTCGAGGACGTGTCTCGCTGGGCGACCGGTGACCTGCGGCCGCACCTGACCGTCGTGCTCGACCTGGAGCCGGAGGCCGGCCTGGGCCGCTTCGAGGGCCGCGACCGGATCGAGGGGGAGGGCCTGGAGTTCCACCAGCGGGTCCGCCGGTCCTTCCTGGACCTCGCCCACCGCAACCCCGACCACTACGCGGTCATCGACGCCCGGGCGCCGATCGAGGAGATCGCCGCGCAGATCGCGGCCCGGATCGAGCCGCTGCTGGGGCAGGCCGCGAGGAGCGCGCCGTGACCGTCTGGGACACCCTCGTGGGCCAGAGCACGGTCGTCACCGCCCTGGAGAAGGCGGTCGCCGGGCAGGGCATGACCCACGCCTGGCTCTTCACGGGCCCGCCCGGCTCCGGTCGCTCCAACGCCGCGATCGCCTTCGCCGCGGCACTCCAGTGCACGCAGGGCGGCGCGGGGCCCGACTGCCCCGACGGCTGCCATGCCTGCCACACGGTGCTCGCCGGCTCCCACGCCGACGTCTCGGTGGTGCGCACCGAGAAGCTCTCCATCGGCGTCGACGAGGTCCGCGACCTGGTCCGCCGCGCGTCGCTGAGCCCGATGGGCGATCGCTGGCAGATCCTCATCGTCGAGGACGCCGACCGGCTCACCGAGCAGGCCTGCAACGCGCTGCTCAAGGCGATCGAGGAGCCCAACGGCCGCACGATCTGGATGCTCTGCGCGCCGACCGTCGAGGACGTGCTCCCCACCATCCGGTCCCGCTGCCGGCTGGTCACCCTCTCCACGCCCACGGCCGAGGAGGTCGCCGGCTTCCTGGTCGCGCGCGGCGTCGAGGAGCCGCTGGCGTCGTACGCCGCCCGGGCCAGCCAGGGCCACATCGGCCGCGCCCGGGCCCTCGCGTTCGACGAGGCCGTGCGCACCCGGCGCCAGGAGGTCGTGTCGATGCCGGCGCGGCTGACCACGCTCGGGCGCTGCATGGACGCCGCGACCCGGCTCGCGTCGACCGCGAAGGACGAGGCGGACGCCATCACCGCCGAGCTCGACGCCCGCGAGAAGGTCGACCTCGACGCGGCGTACGGCGTGGTCGAGCGGGGCCGCCGCCCGCGGGAGTACGCTCCCGCGCTGGCCGCGCTCGAGAAGGGCCAGCGGACCCGCGCCAAGCGGCGCCATCTCGACGTCGTCGACCGCGGCCTGACCGACCTGATGTCGGTCTACCGCGACGCCATCGCCCTCGCCAGCCACGCGCCCGGAGCGTTGGTCAACGAGGAGATCCGCGACCAGGTGGAGGCCATCGTGGAGACCTCCACCCCCGAGCTCAACCTGCGCCGGATCGGCTGGATCTTCGGTGCGCGGGAGCAGATGCTGGAGTTCAACGTGCCGGTCGCTTTGGCCCTGGAGTCGATGATGGTGGCGTTGAAGGCGCCGCAGCGGTGACCCTGGACGCCATGACCCCCACATCATGAGGAGCAGTGCGTGAGCAAGCGGACCCTGATCGTCGCAGTCGTCACCGTGTGGGCGTTGGTGCTGGCCGGGGCGGTGGGTGTCGGCGTCGTCCTGCTCAACGGTGACGACTCCGACGGCGACAGGGGCGGGGGTGACGGGGCTCGCGACGCCCTCACCACGAAGGGCCCGGACGGCCGCACCCTGGAGGACTTCTACGACCAGGAGATCGTCTGGAGCCGGTGCGACCAGAACGAGTGCGGCACCCTCGAGGTCCCCGTCGACTACCAGAACCCGGGCGACGGCTCGCTCAAGCTCGCGCTGGAGCGCACCACGGCCACCGGTGACCGGGTCGGCTCGCTGGTCGTCAACCCGGGCGGCCCCGGTGCCCCGGGCACCGCCACCGTCACCGACGCGGAGCTCTACTTCGCCGACGAGCTGCGGGCGTCGTACGACATCGTCGGGTTCGACCCGCGCGGCACCGGCGACTCCGCCCCCGTCGACTGCCTGACCGACGAGGCCCTCGACGCCTACCTCGCCGCCGACCCCGACCCGGACACCCCGGAGGGCATCAAGGAGGTGGAGGAGAACTCCGAGCGGTTCTGGACCGGCTGTGCGGCCCGCTCCGGCGCGGTCGCCGGCCACGTGAGCACCGTCGAGGCGGCGCGCGACATGGATGTGCTGCGCGTCGCGCTCGGCGAGGAGCAGCTCGACTACTTCGGCTTCTCCTACGGCACCCGCCTCGGCGCGACGTACGCCGAGCTGTTCCCCGACAAGGTCGGCCGGATGGCGCTCGACGGCGCCGTCGACCCGTCGCTGTCGGCCCGCGACGGCGCGCTGAGCCAGGCGAAGGGCTTCGAGACCGCGCTGCGCTCCTACCTGCAGAACTGCGTCGACGACGGCGGCTGCTTCCTCGGCGACAGCGTCGACGCCGGCCTGAAGACGATCAAGGACCTGCTCGCCAGCATCGACGAGGAGCCGCTGCCGACCAATGACGGCGAGGACCGCGAGCTCACCGTCGGACTCGCGTTCTACGGCCTGATCCTGCCGCTCTACAGCGAGGACAACTGGAGCTTCCTCGACCAGGGCCTGCAGCAGGCGCTCGACGGCGACGGCTCGACCCTGCTGGTGCTCGCCGACTTCTACGGCTCGCGCGAGAAGGGCACCTACACCGACAACAGCCTCGAGGCGATCTCCGTCATCAACTGCCTCGACGACCCCTGGTCGATCACGACCGACGAGGTGCCCGCCAACTTCCCCGACTTCGAGAAGGCGTCGCCCACCTTCGGCGAGGTCTTCGCGTGGGGCCTCACGGCGTGCAACGGGATCCCGTTCGCCTCCACCGACGAGCCGGACCTGAAGATCGACGGCTCGGGCGCCGCGCCGATCGTGGTCCTTGGTACGACCCGCGACCCCGCGACGCCGTACGAGGAGGCGGTGGCGATGGCCGACCAGCTTGAGTCGGGCGTCCTCGTGAGCCGCGACGGCGACGGGCACACGGCGTACAACAAGGGGAACGCGTGCATCGACGACGCGGTGCACGCGTACCTGATCGAGGGCACCGTCCCCGAGGACGGGCTCACCTGCTGACGTCGGCTGCTCGGCTGCTCGGCTGCCCGGTCAGACCGGCTCGATGATCGCCTGGATCCGCTGGGTGGCGAGCTCGATCATCAGCCGGGCGGCCGGCGAGAGGGTCGCGCCGGCGCGGTGCACGATGGCCAGCGTGTCGTAGAGCCGCGGGCGCAGCGACACCCAGCCGGCGTCCGGAGCCAGCCGGGGGAGCAGCTGCACCGCGGCGCCCTTGTTGGTGATGGTGTCGGCCAGGCCGCGGCCGACCAGCTCGACCGCGGTCTCGACGTCCTCGACCTCGATCCGGGTGCCGGGGTTGTAGCCCGCCTCGTGGAGCATCCGCCGCAGCACGATCCGCGCCGAGTCGGTGTCGCGGTAGGTGCTCTCCGCCATGACCAGGGGTGCCTCGGCGATCCGCTTCGCCGTCACCGGCGACGCCAGGCGGGCGGGATCGGCGGAGACGTAGACGAGCTCGTCGCGGGCGATCGGCGTGATCGCCATCCCCTCGCTGGACAGTCCGGCGACCGCGATCATCGCCGCCTCCAGGTGCCCGCGCCGCAGGTTCTCCTGCACGTCCATCGAGTGCCGGCCGACCAGCTCGACACGGACGCCGGGATAGCGCTCGAGTACGTCGGCGACCAGCCCCGCTCCGCCGTACAGACGGGCGACGCCGAACATCCCGAACCGGATCGTCCCCGTCTCGAAGGACCGGATGCTCGCGACCGCGCTCTGCGCCTCGTCGGCCGCGGCGAGCACCTTCTCCGCGTGCGGCCGGAAGGTGTCCGCCGCCGTCGTTGGCACCACCCCGCGCCCGACGCGGCGGAACAGTGGTACGCCGAGGTGCTTCTCGAGGGTGCGCACCTGCTCCGACACCGACGGCTGCGCGTAGCCCAGCTCCTCGGCGGCCCGGGTCAGGGACCGGTGCTCGTAGGTGGCCAGGAAGCAGGTCAGCTGGTGCAGCGACAGCATCGGCGCGTCCCCTTGCTCTGGCTCGGGAACCCTAGGGAATCCCTAGAGGAGCATCAGGAAAGAGAGCCTACCCCTTGTCCTCGTGGCGCCGGAGAATAGAAGGGTCACCGATGTTCCCGGATGCTCGAAGGAGGCCTCCCATGTTCACCCACCACTGCACGTCCTGTGCCCGGCGCGAGCTGATCTTCCCCGACCAGCTCACCGGCCTCGACAACGTCGCGGACGGCTTCCAGATCCACTTCACCTGCTGGTGCGGCGCCCCCCAGAGCCACTTCACCGCCCGCGAGGTCGCCGCCGCCTGAGACTCGGCATCGTGGTCCGGTCGTCTGGCCGGGTCGATTCGCCCTCGCCTCGGTCGCGTCGGTATGCTTCCGCGGTCGCCCACGGGCGGCAGGCCGCCTTAGCTCAGTCGGTAGAGCGAGTCACTCGTAATGACTAGGTCGTCGGTTCGATTCCGACAGGCGGCTCCGACGACAGTGGCTCTGACCAGCAGAAATGCCGGTCAGAGCCACTGTACGTTTTGGGTCCGCTTCAGCTGATTGACATGTTTGCGACACGTTTCCGGAGGCCCTGCTGAGACAGGCCCTTCGCGTGGGGCGATCGGGGCCTGACCTGCGGCACCGACTCGCCGGCCAGCAGCCGGATCGGGACCGTTGACCTCGCGTGGGTCGAAGCAACTGGAACCTCGGTTGCCGTACGCGCCGAGGTCCTTGTTGCGAGCGCTGTGTGCAACGTCTGCCCGAGCGCCACTGCTCCTCGCGTCGAGCTCCCGATCGCAGCGTCCTGCGCAGCGCTCCAAGGACCCCCGCGCGGTCGCGGACCTGATGGGTCACTCCTCGGTGGCCACCACCCTCGACCTCTACCCCGAGGCGGCCGCCGGTGCCGGCCGCGCCATCGCGGGCGCCGTCGCCAACGACGACTTCGACGCCGGACCAGTCCAGGCCGAGTGGGGGAGCGATGGACACCAACTCACGACCATGACGCCCGAGCGTGCTGCGGCCATCGGCCCGACCGGCGTACGACGCCTCCAGGTCGACCACGAGACCGCGCTCGACCTCGCGCGAAGCCGAGACCCACCTCCAACTGCTCCGCCCCTGCGCCGTCTCACGACGGACCGGCACTGTTCAAGCGTTGGAGCTAATCTCCGAACCGTCGCGTTCCGGGGACGCGCTGAGCTGGCTCTGCGTAGGGTCCCGCACGTGAAGATCTTCATCAGTTGGTCCGGCGAGCAGTCGAACGCGATCGCAGATGCGATTCGTCGTTGGCTGCCCGAGTTGTTTGATCACCTCGAACTGTTCATGTCGTCGACCGACATCCGACTCGGACAACGCGCTCTGGAGAAGATCGAAGAGAGCCTCGGCGAGTCGCGGATTGGGCTGATCATGGTCACCCCCACCAACGCCGGCGCGCCTTGGATCAACTTCGAGGCTGGAGCGCTCAGCAAGGTCATCGACCAGCCGCAGAGTGTGATCAGCCTCCTCGTTGGCTACAAGAAGAAGACCGACCTGGCCGGCCCACTGGCGCAGTTCCAGCTCGCGATTCTCGATCAAGAGGGCATGCGCGAGGTGGTCAAGGTCATCGCGTCGCGGCTGGAGATCGACGAGGAGAAGGCTGGACGTCGCTTCGACCGTTACTGGCCAGAGTTGAAGAAGGCTCTCGACGCGATCCCCGCGGACGAGCCCTCCGCAGGAGTCGACGAGGAAGAACACCTCTCCGAAGAGGGCGGCCGGGGCGTCGAGGACAAGGTCGACGAGGCTTTGCAACTGCTCCGGGACATGAGCCGAGACCGGGGGAGGGACACCGCCCTCGGTACGCGCAGGCACATGGCTGAAGGGTCTGCAGGCGCTCCGAGGGAGATCGGCGACATCGTGGCTGAGCTCGCCGACATCCTCGACACATGGCCTGAGATGATCCGGCACGGGCCCCGCAACCGACTGATCCTCAAGTTCGACGAATCAACCGTCAGCGGCGGCAGGGCGCGTCACTTCGGCACGAAACTCCAGCAACTCGTTGGATGGGAATATGAGGTTGTTGTCCAGAGCGGCCAGAAGCAATGGCGGGCGCCTCGAGTAGCCAGCGGTGGCGACGCGGAGAACCCCCGGCCTGCGGATGACGCCACCAACGCCGGGATCAGCAAGGCGGCGCAAGCCGACTTGCATTGGGACATGTCGGACCGCGAGGCAGAGCGCTACTAGTGTATTGCGCCTGAGATTCGCGACAGGTGTTTTGCGAGGCTGTCGAAGATTTCGTCGGCGGTCTTGGCCCAGGTGAAGGGCCTGGGGTTCTCGTTCCAGTTGTCGCTCCAGGAGCGGATGTCGTCTTCGAGGTCGGTCACGGTGGGGTGGATGCCGCGGCGGATGAGTTTGGCGGTGATGAGTCCGAACCAGCGTTCGATCTGGTTGACCCAGGACGATCCGGTGGGGGGTGGGGGGAAGCGGATGCGGAATCGGGGGTGGCGGCCAGCCAGTTGTTGATGTCGTCGGTCTTGGGGGTGGCGTAGTTGTCGCACGCGAGGTGGATGTCGAGTTCGTCGGGGACGTTTTGCCGATCGTGACCAGGAACTTCTTGAACTCGATCGCGCGGTGTCGCCGGTGCAGGTCGGCGATCACTTCCCGGTGGGGATGTTGAAGGCGGCGACCAGTTGCCGACGGCGGGTTGCGGGAAGAAGGTCACCTCCGGAGGGCTGAGGGCAACTTCCCACGCAAATGCCGCCGTGGTCGCGGTGACGGCGTAGGTGGCAGCCGCGGCGAGAGCGGCGGCGATCGTGAAGCTCCGTGGTTTGCGGGCCATGTTGGCGAGAGCATGCCGCGATATGACTCGCGTCACACGCTGCCCAGAGGCGCATTCTCGCTGTCGTTGGAGGTGCCGGTGTTCAAGTCTCGTCGCGTCAAGATTGCGGGCGTTGTGGCGTTCGGTGTCGCCATGCTCGGGGTCGGCACTGGTGCAGCCGTGGCCACGCTGACCTCGAACGACGACGCACCAGAGCCGCTGGCCCTTCCCCGCCAGGACTCTCAGCCCCTGGTCAAGTGCATCCTTCCCCCAGACGCGCCGCAGGGTGTCTTGCCGGACGGGCGCACCTACGGGGCGGCGCCCGTTCCCGCGGAGGTGCCGTCCCGGGGCGGTGTGGCCGATCAGGAGCAGTTCAGTGCGCTGCTTCCTGATCTCGTGCTCGTGCTCGGAGACGGCGGCAACGAGGGTACGCCGATGCTGACGTCGTCTTCGGTGACGACGAGAACCTGAGCCTCGACGAAATCGCGAAGCGCCAGGCGGAGTGGGAGAAGAACGGGTCGCCCACGACACCCGTGTACGACGTCAACGGCAACCAGATCGACACGCTCAGTCTCGACTGACTCGCTCGCACCAGACACTGCCTCGTCTAGGCGCAGCCGCTCGCGTACGGTGAAGGGGCCCTATGTGCTGACACCCACGGCCTCTAGGTCCAGGGCATGCGAGGGTCTCCGATCAGTGATCACAGAAGGTCCTGAACCGAGGGATCCAAGCCGTTCAGCGGCGCAGAGCACGGTGCTCTGCGCGCACGCTCCGGCGCGCAGGCATCTCTGCCCACGGGCACTTCGCCGGGCGCCAAGACTTCGCGAGTAGCGACGGGGTGGCCCGTTCCAGTACTGGCCCTCTCGAACACGCGGGTACTTCAGCCGAAAGCTCTTTGTCACGCCCCTGACAAAGAACCAGGCGCAGACCGAACTTCCCCGGTCACGTGCCTAACACGCAGCTGATGACGGGAGAGACTCGGCACATCGTCATCGAGCGGTCACCAACAGCGGCGCCGAGGAAGCGATCCGACATGCGTGCATCAAGAACAGCAAACTCGCGGGCACGACACCCAACGCAAGATCCGACAAGGCGTCGTCGATTTTCCTCGTTGCTGGGCATGTGGTTCTCGGCAGGATCGGCAGGGTGATCAGTCGCGATGTGCCAGCGAATATGTTGACCGATCCTACGAAGGCGATCGATGCCGAATGGACCTCGATGGAGCACGTGGGGTAAACGCCAGGCAAACAACGGGTGGGAGGCTCGGTCCACGTGGTGCTCGAGATGAGGCGTCCGGTCAGTACGGCCGGGCGACGGTCGCGTCTCGGCTTCTGGGCGGCTTATGCCGCTTCATCTGTCGGCACCGGCCTGGCCCTCCCATTCCTCGGCCACTACTTCCATAACGTTCAGGGTCGATCATCGCTGGGGACCGCGTTGCTGCTCGGCGCACTTGCAGCAGCGAATGTTGTTTGCGCTTTGGGGATGGGGCACAAGATCGACAAGCTTGGCCCCAGGCCCATCGTCGTCGTCGCCACCGTCCTCCAACTCAGCGGGTACCTCGTGCTCGCCACTACCGCCGGCCTGCACCCAGTTGTGGGGGTGGTTCTAATCGGGGCGGGCAACGGGCTGTTTAACGCCGGGCTACCAGCGCTCATGCGGGGCCTCGGCAACGAGGATGAGCACGGGCATCTGTTTTCGGTGAACTACGTCCTCATCAATCTAGGGCTCGGAGCAGGCGCTCTGCTCGGAAGTGTCCTCACCAGCGACCAGGCCCCGGACAGCTATCGAATTGCGTTCGCCCTCAACGCGGCGTCCTATGTCCTTCTCACGATCGCGGTTGCCATGGTGCCGGCTGCGAGAGCGACCGCGACGACAGGGCCCGGGCTCAAAATGAGGGTGCTCGGCGACCGCCGCCTCATGCTACTTGTCGCGACCGCGAGCTTGGCGATGATCCTTGGATTCGCTCAACTGGAGACCGCGGCACCTCTCTTGTTGCAGGGAATACTTGAGGCACCGTCCTGGACTGTGGGGGTGTTCGTAGCCTTGAACTCGACCGCTGTGGTCATCCTGCAGATCCCACTTTCGCGACTCGCGTCTCGCACCGTGTCGCCGGAATCACTTCCATTGATCATGGCAGTCGTTTGGATCGTCGCCGCCGCGGTTGTACTGATCCTCGTTCAAGTAGGCCACCCAGTGGCTGGAATGTTCGCCTTCGCGGTGCTTTTCGGGCTCGGCGAATGCCTCTTCAGCCCCAGCTTTCCCGTCTTGCTTCTGCGAATTAGCCCTCCAGACCGCCTTGGGTCGTACGGCGCGTTCTACAGCGCCGGCTTCACTGGCAGCACCACCATCGGCAGCGTCGTCGCCGTTCTTGCGATTGGCTACTTCTCTTTCGTCGGCTACTGGATCGCGATGCTCGCAGGCGCGGCTTTGCTGGCTGTGCTCGCGGTTCGGCTCCGCACCGCAATGGCAACCTCGGCGACGGCAGTCATCTGATGCCAGCACCGACCAGGAATGCCGCGCTCGTTCGTGCGGGCTGGGCCGACAGTCTCGTGCCCACAGCAGTCGATCCCTCGCGGCGGAGGGCCCTTCTCGCGCACGCGGCACAGGAGCTGGCCGCGCTCCACATCCCAGGAATCCGCGTGACCTTGCACCGGCACGCCTACTTCCGGCTCAAGACAGCCGGCACGACGACACGAGATGTCCCTGGCCGCATCGTCATCTACGGCGAGCGCAGCCTCCTCGCCATCGTGGAGTGTCCGGACCGGAGCGGTCCCGAGCTGGTTGTCGAAGCCGCAGATTGGGCCGACGATTCAGACACGGATGCGCGAGCACGGTTTCTACTCGGAACCAAGGCGCAGACTCTCGCGCGACTGCACGGAAGGCTGCATTCCGCACGCACACTCGAACAGCTGACAGTCACCCGGGACGCCTGGAGCGATGGTCCGGACCAGGTGTTGGACGAGGTGGCGGCCATGTTCGCGACCGAGAAGATCATCGTGCGCAGCTCCGCGGCCAGCGAGGACTCCTGGCATGCGTCGCAGGCCGGGCGCTACAAGTCCATCTACGGGATCGTGCCGACTGACCGGGATCGACTGCTCGCCGCATTCGACGAAGTGTGGGAGTCCTATGGCGAGCCCCACCCAGCCGACGAAGTCCTCGTTCAGCCTGCGCTCGAGGACGTCGAGGCGGCGGGCGTTGTCACCACGAGAGAGATGCGGACGAAAGCGCCCTACTACGTCGTCGTCGGCGACGACAGCACTGGGCGAACAGACACCGTCACAGCTGGAGTCGGCGTGGACCGCATGTTCTACGTTGCGCGAGACGCCCCGGCGGCACTGACAGATGCCCGTCTGCCCGTATGGGTTCGGGCAGCGATCGCGTTGGCTCATGAACTTGAGGACGTGATTGGCTCGACGGAGCTCGACATCGAGTTCGCGATGACACGAGACGGGGAACTGGTACTCCTCCAAGTGCGCCGCCTGACCGGCGACGCCGACGCGCGAGAGGCCGACCACGCCTACGCAGTTGGCGTCCATGCCGTCAAGAGCGAGTTTCGCGTTCTTGCCGGCACCCGAAGGCTGGGCGAGGGCATCCATTTGAGTGGCATGTCCGATTGGAACCCCGCCGAAATGATCGGCCTGCGACCTCGGCCACTTGCGCGATCGCTCTACGAATATCTCATCACCGATGAAGTGTGGTCTCAGAGCAGAGCTCGGCTCGGCTACCGCGATGTCGGCTCAGTGCCACTAATGCGCAACGTTGGTGGGTATGCCTTCATCGATGTTCGTGCTTCGTTCTCCTCGTTCGTCCCGGCCAGCGTCTCGGACGGCACCGCGCAGGCGCTGGTTTCCCACTACCTAGCTAAGCTCGACAGATCGCCGCATCTACACGACAAGATCGAGTTCGATATCGCAACAACGTGTCTGGACTTCGGATGGCCGACGGCGGCCAGCGAGTTCTCGGCTGCGGGGCTGACAGCGTCGCAAGCGGCTGAACTCGAGGCTGGGCTGCGGCAGGTGACGCTGGCGGCTTTGAACGTGCCCCAGCGCGCATCCGAGTACTTCGCACGATCTCGTCAACTCCATGTCGGCACGAGCCCGCTGGACGACGCCACCGCCCGCCTCGGGTTCATTCGCGCAGAAGGCACACCCGCATTCGCCGATGCTGCCCGAGCAGGGTTCGTCGCGGCATCGTTCGTTCGCAGTTTGCAAGCAACCGGTCTTACAACAGCCGAACACGTTGAGGCCTTCATGACTTCCCTGAGCACCGTCTCGGACGAGCTGATCTTCGACGGCCAGCGGGTTCAGCGAGGGACGATGTCGTGGAAGGACTTCGTCGCCACGTACCAGCATCTTCGGCCGGGCACGTACGACATAGAATCGCCCGTCTACGGGGACGACCCTGAACTCTTCCTCGGCCCCTTCGTCAAATGGAGCGGCGAACCGGCTGACGATCGTATCGAGCAGCGCTCTCCCGCCGAAAAACGCTGGCCCCCCAGGCGCCCATGGCCACTCGAGAACGACAGGGCAGTGGCGCGTGCGCTGTCACGGGCGAAGCTTCCGGTCGACACTCAGCAACTCGCCACCTTCATCCGCGAGGCTGCGGAGCTGAGAGAGAAGGTGAAGTTCGACTTCACCCGCCACCTTTCCGCGGCGCTCGAGTCGATAGCCAACCACTACGCCCAGACGTCCGGCCTGCCTCGCCCAGTGTTGTCCTACCTAAGACTGGGTGACCTCTGGCACGGGGGCTACGAGTGGGCTACTGACGCGGCTCATCTCCGAAATCTGTCCGACCGCCGAGCTGCCCATTTCGGGCTGATGTCCGCCGTCCGGCTGCCCGAGTACCTCAGCGCGCCTTCGCAGCTGGAATGGTTTGAGGCTTCGAGTGCGGTGCCGAACTTCATCGGGAGCGGACGGGTCAAGGCTCCAGTGCGCGTCGTGGCGCGGGGCGAGATGTCGGACTTGAGCGGCAAGATCGTCGCGATCGAGGCAGCCGACCCCGGGTTTGACTGGATCTTCGGATATCCGATCGCGGGCATGATCACCCGCTACGGGGGAGCGAACTCGCATATGGCCATCCGAGCAGCTGAACTGGCGATCCCCGCCGCCATCGGCGTAGGGACGCAGCTTTTCGAGCTGCTGACCAAAGCGTCCATTGCCGACTTGGACTGTGGGGCGCGGAGGCTGATGCCCGGATGAGCACGACAACATGGCCTTTGGTTCTCATTACCCAGCGTGCCCTCAGAACAGGCCCCGACAACGTTCTTCACGACGCCCTCGACAGACGCTGGTACGACTTCGCACGCGCGTGGGGCATCACTCTAGGTCCGATTCCGAACGAGCCACCGCGGACGGAGAGCGGTCGGCAAGCGGCCGGACTGATCTTGTCGGGTGGCGGGGATCTGGCGGTGGCACCGGGCGCGGGCGCCGTCGATGCGGAGCGGGAGGACACAGAGGCCAGGCTCATAGCGGAAGCGCGATCTCTCGGCCGGCCGATCCTTGGAGTGTGCCGCGGCGCCCAGCGGCTTTGGGCGGATGCTGGAGGGCGGCTAGCCCTCACCAGCGGCCACGGATCGGGGATGCACGACATCGTGCCCACGGCCGCCGGCTCCGCGATCGGGATGGTGCGCACCCAGGTGAACAGCTTTCACGCCTACCGCTTGGCAGGCCACGCTGCTGGCACGCAGGTGCTGGCGACCGCGCGGACGGGGACAGGACTATCAGCCGTGGTCGAGGCCTTCTTGTCATCCGGTCGCCTGGAGTGGGGCGTCATGTGGCATCCGGAGCGGCCGCTGAACGGGCCGGAAGCAACGAGGGGGCCTGTCGAGCAGTTTGTCGCAGCAGTCCGAAACCGGTCGAACGACACGACGGAGTCATCATGTACACCTTGATCCTGGCGGCCGGCTCGGGAACCCGGCTAGGTGCCAGAGCCCAGGGAGCACTCAAGTGCCTGGTCCTCCTAGAAGGCCGAAGTCTGTTGGACCGCTCACTTGAAGTCTTGGCGACCCGTGGTGACCTCGACGTACACCTCGTCGGGGGCAAGCTAGCCGACCAACTGGAGCCATTCGGGTATCCCGTCATCCGCAACGCGGAGGCTGCACGGACGAATATCGTCGGAACCCTGGCGCGCGGGCTGGCCGCCGCGGACTGGCCATCACAGGCTCTCGTACTCTATGGGGACATTGTCTACGAGCCGAAGGTCCTGGCCGCGGCGTTGGCATCCAGCACTGCCGATGTGGTGCTCCCTGTCAATACAGATTGGCGACGACTCTGGGCACTTCGGATGGCGGACCCGCTAAAAGACGCCGAGACCCTCATCATGTCCGATGACGGCTCAGCCGTTCTCGAGATCGGTGGCCGACCTGCCGACTACAGCCAGGTACAGGCGCAGTTCATGGGCATTTTCCGTCTCGGCCGCGGTGCAATCGACCATCTGAGACAACTAGACCCGCAGTTGCGTGATGGGCTCGACGTCACCTCCTGGGTAGGGATGCTCATCGAGGCGGGCTTGATCGTGCAGCCCGTCGCTGTGTTCGGCGGATGGCTAGAAGTAGACTGCGCCTCCGATCTGGACACCTACGAAGCCCTCTCTCGGACCGGCACTATCGGAGAGATCTGCGAGCTCCTGCCAAGGACCGCGCGATGAGCGGGCTACAGGCCCCGTCGGTAGTCCTGCAGGCATATCCCGACCACGTGATGCCTCCCAACTCTTCGGCGCCTGCTCTCTGGGGGCTGAGGTGGCTGCTGCAGCGTCTGCCGGAGGGCGCGTTCGACGCGCTGCACCTGCTGCCCCCATACCTCAGCGATGCTGACTTCGGCTTCGCCGTGGTCGACTACGGCAAGGTCGACCCGATGTTCGGGTCCTGGGAAGACGTTCGCGCCCTCGCCCAAGAGACCAGACTCGTTCTGGACTTCGTGGTCAACCACGTCTCGGCCCGCCATCCTTGGTTCCTGGGCTGCCTGTCGGGCGACCGCACGTATCAGAATCGGTTCATCACGGTCGACCCTGAATGGGACCTCGCTGGGATCGCTCGACCGCGGTCGGGGGAACCAGTGTCGACATACCGAGACGCCGCGGGGCATTCGGTTCAGTACTGGACCACCTACGGTCGCGACCAGGTGGACCTGAACTACAAAAACCCAGGGACGCTACGGGCGGTTCGCCGGCAGTTGGCCGACCTCCTCGCCACGTCCGGAGCAGCCGGGATCCGGTTGGACTCCCTTGCCTTCGCTTGGAAAGAGCCACCGGGCCTAAGCATCCATGCCGATGACACTTACCGTGTCGCGGCGGACCTGGTTCAAGCCGTGCACGAGTCCCGAGCTTTCGCCATAGCCGAGGTAGACGACGATCTCCCCATCGGCAAGGACTATCGCGAGAGATCAATGGCGGACGCCGTCTACCGGTATGCGTTGCCGCCACTCATCGCTCAGGCGCTCGTGAGCGGGACTAGCCGTCATCTCGTGGCCTGGCTCCACCGGCTGCCGGCGAGCCGGATGGCCACCGGGATCAACATAACGGCGACCCATGACGGGCTGTACCTTCGACCGCATCAGCCAGCGCTGCCGGCCGATGCGTTAGACGAACTCGTGCGGCACGCGCAGGATCGAGGCTTGCCCGTCCGCTACGATCACGGGGCGCCGTACGAGATCAATGGGACCTTTGCCGATCTCCTCGCCAGTGCCGACCGCAACGATACTGAGGTGGCCCGGCACGTGGCTGCGCAAGCGATTGCGCTGCTCCTGCCGGGCATCGCGCAGCTCTATCTGCCGTCGCTCGTTGGCTGCTTCTATGACCCGGCACTTACCGCCAACCACGGCGATGCCCGAGCGGGCAACCGGCGAAAGCGCCTACCGCTCGCGGAATCCTTCCAGAAGGACGACAGCTGGGAGGCCCGGGTCTTCTCGAGCATGAGTTCCCTTCTACGAGTTCGCCACGAGCACCGGAAGGCGTTCGCGCCCTCGTCGCCCTTCGAG
This sequence comes from Nocardioides carbamazepini, assembly GCF_024614185.1. GTDB lineage: Bacteria > Actinomycetota > Actinomycetes > Propionibacteriales > Nocardioidaceae > Nocardioides > Nocardioides carbamazepini. The sequence continues at coordinate 456,820 of NZ_JAHTLF010000018.1, read as the reverse complement.
CTCCAACCGTCTAGTGATCAAGTCTTGGCATTCTCGCGAAGCGTCAATCCGGTGATCACTGTGCTGGTGAACCTGACTGATCGCCTTCAGCGTGACCACAGGTCCAAGCGGCGCCGCGACCTACTGTCCAACGGGCCTGCTTCGGAACGACTGGGCCCCTATCAGGTGCAACTTCTCGTTGATCAGGAAGCAGGATCGTGAACGAAACGGATCAGTTCCTCAGTCCCTTGCTCGATCCGCTGGCCGCTCTGCGAGCCCAGAACGCGGAGTTTCCTTGGGAGCGGCACGGCGCACTTGAGTTCGACGAGCGCTACCGCACTCGGCAGTTGCCGCTGCTGCGCGATGAGGAGCGGCCCCCAATCGGCCCTACAGACATCGCCCCAGGCGAGTTCTGGCCGCCGGTTCGATCTGTCGTTCTTCCGCTGCCTGCGGACCTCCTCCAACACTCCCACATCCGCGTGTTTCTCGATGACCTCAAGCGTGCCGACGTCGCTCCCTTGATCTGGTTCCAAGGCCTTCGCCTCCGCGCTGAGCGAATGCATGCCACCCTGGTGCCCGGGATCGGTGACGGCCATCTTGCAGACTTGCCGCCCGCACCGGCCGAGGGCGTCGGGATCGTAGTAAGAGGTCCATGGGTGGGGCGTTACAACCGGGGACGGATCTACTTCCCTGTGCAGGCCGCCGACACGACCTCGGCGCTGTGGCTGGCCACACTCGGAAGACGTTGGGGTGTCGAGATCGGACCGCTCCTGTCTGGCATTCTGCAGCTTCGCGGTGCTGTGTGCGGCGCCGCCTATGACCAGCTGCGCGAGATCGTTCGGGCGCACCAAGCGCGGGTCGCGGTGCCAGTGAGAGTCACAGAGTACCGAGTCGTGGACACCATGGACGACTTGGTGCTGCGATCGCAGGTGGTTGACCGGATCGAGGTGACGGCGGGATGACCGCGGTGCTGCCGAGCCTTGGCGTCGTGGTGGGTCCTGGGGCGGCCACGGTCTTCGATGTTATGAAGAACGCGGAGGGCCTCGCAAACCCGGTCTTCCTCTTCGATGAAGCAGACACAGACCTATTTGCCCTGCGCGATCAACTCGCCGAGATGAGCTCGTGCCGCACCGTCAGACATGGCCGAGTCGAACGAGGCGAGGATCTCGATGGCATCGTCACCTTCTCTGAAAGCAAGGTGACTCTGACTGCCGAGGTCGCGGCGCATCACGAACTGGCCTATCACAGCCCGGAAACTGCTCACCGTGTGCGAGACAAGGGAGCCCAACGGGCCGCGCTCGCAGCGGCCCAGATCGAGGTGCGATGTGGGATCGCCCGGGACCCCGGCGAGGTCATCCCGATCATTGATCGCCTTGGCGGCCCGTGCATCATCAAGCCCCTCGATGGCCTCGGCAGTCGGCACACCTACTCGTGTGCACCCGACATAGCCCTTCCAGATCTGCCGGCCGATGCGTTTCCCATGATCGTCGAAGAACTCCTCCCGACGGGGGCTCATCCCGAACACGACGATCTTGCTGACTACGTGTCCGTGGAGACGATCTTCCACGAGGGCGAACCTCACCACCTGGCCATCACGGACAAGTTGCCCTTGGCCTCCCCGTTCAGAGAGACGGGATACGTGTTTCCATCAACGTTGCCGACCGCCGTGCAGGGGGACCTCTTCGCGATGACTGAACGGGCCCTGGATGCGCTAGGAATCACTCACGGCATGACGCATACGGAGCTGAAGCTGACCCGTGGCGGGAAGTTGGCGGTGATCGAGGTCAATGCACGTCTCGGCGGATTCATCGGGCGCCTGGCCGAGATCGCCACGGGCACCTCGGCTGTCCGCCATGCACTGGCAGCCGCCCTTGGGCAAGCCCGGCCGCCATGGCCGAAGGTGGTCCAGACGGCAGCTCACTGGATGATTCCTCCGCCCCAGGACGCGACGGAACTTGCGAGTTCCGTTCCGGTGCGTGAACTGAAGGAGATTCCTGGTGTGCTCTCCGTCGAGGTCCATAGGAGGGCGGGTTCACCGGTCGACTATCGGCAGGGAACCCTCGCTCGGGTCGCCACCGTGTGGTACGCGGGTGCGACTTATCCACAGGTCGCCGAGACCTATCGTGCGGCACGTCATCTGATCGAGGAGCGGCTGCAATGGAAGTGACAAACACAAGCCTATACACCGTGCCCGTTGCGGAGATCTGGGCTGATCTCCTTGGCTATGAGGAGATTCACGCCGATGACAACTTCTTCGAGTTGGGCGGTTTCTCTATCCTCGCCATGGAGATGGTCGCTGCCATCGGCTCGAAACTCGGTGTCGCCATCAACCTGAAGTACGTCATGGAGCACCCGGTCTTCGTCCACTTCGTTGCCGAGCTGCCTAGGCCAGACGGGCAGGTCGCCATCGACACTCGCGCCACCTCGAGCGAGGGCCGGCATCCTGTGTCTCTTCAACAGGAGTCGATGCTGCGATTGCTCGAAGGTGCCGGCAAGGGCCTAAACTATGACCTTGAATGGGTCTTCGACCTCAGCGAGCGGATAGAAGCGAATCGGCTCGCCGCCGCGCTGGAGACGGCCGCGGAACTGCAGCCGGCACTTCGCACCCGTCTCGGACACGACCAACAGGTGGGCTACTTTCAAGAAGTACTCGCGGCCCATGAAGCCGGCTTTGGGCGCACAGCAGCGAGCGCCGGAGTTCTGTGCCAAGACCTGTTCGGGATCCATCTGCGTGATCACGCCGGGCCGGTGTCTCAACGACTGGTGATTCGGGTAAGCCACGTCATCTTCGACGGCTGGTCTTTGGATGTCCTGCTTCGGTGTCTGGAGGAGGCGTATGCACGTCAAATCGATGACGGGCGCCCCGCAGCCGAAGGCGTCGGGGGTGCGCGCCTGCTTTACAGCGACTATGCGCGCTGGCAGCGATCGCTCGCCGACGCGGATGAAACACAGGCAGGTTGGCAATGGTGGCTCAGCGAACTGGCCGGCTACGTCGGCCCGTCCGAGTGGGTCGCACCGCTACGTGCACCCCGGCGAGAAGCCCCATCTTATGCCGCGGCGTTCGTGCGCAAGGAGATCGACGAGAGAGTGGTTGAGTCGGTGGCGCTGTGTGCCCGTCGGCTGGGAGTGACCCCGTTTGCTATCTACTTGGCAGCTTTCGCCGTCACACTTCAAGCTGCCAAAGTCTCTGACGATGTCGTGATCGGAACGTCCACGGCAAGTCGCTATCTCCCCGAGCTTGCGAACACCGTGGGATACGTGGCCAACGGTCGCCTCACCCGCGTGCGGGGGCTCATGGCGAGTCCGCGCGAGCTGATCGAGTATTGCGCTGACTGGTGGACACGCTCGGCTTCCCACGCGGAGATCCACATGGAGCAATTGGTCGACCGATCGGGTAACCCCGACTATCTGGATGTAAAGTTCTCGCTGCAGGATGCTCCGGGGCTCGCAAGGCCTATGACGCGGCTCGGGGAGGTGACCGCAACACTGGCTGAGGTGGCGTCCGACACCACCGTCAGACGTCCACTCGATGTGGCGTTGACGCCCATGCCGTCGGGAGCCGGAGACCTTCTGGCTAGCTACCGCCCCGACACCCTCACGGAGCCCGGCGTCGAGTCATGGCTCGGTCAGTACTGCGATGCACTCGTCGAATTCGCGACGAGCCCTGACGCAAGTCTAGTGGAGCTCTATCGCCGCATCCGGCAGGAACTGGTGGGCCGATGAGCGGCCAGAGCCCGGAGACCCTCGTCGGCCTTTTCGACCGCACTGCAGCCCGGTGGCCGAATCGCGTCGCCATCTCAGCCCCCGACGGTGACCTGACCTATAGACAGCTTCAGGTCGCATCAGCGCGACTAGCGGTGGAACTGCGTGAGGCCGGGGTCCGTTCGGGCGATCTGGTCGGCCTCATTACCGATCGAACCCGGCGCGCCGTGGTCGGTCTGTTGGCGATACTGCGGGCGGGGGCCGGCTACGTGCCCATCGACCAGGGATATCCGCCTCATCGTGTGCGGTTCATTCTCGATGACTCCGCAACGACGGTGCTCGTCGGGGACCCCGCGCTGTTGGCGGCCGAGTGCGTGCGAGTGATTGCGCCGACCGTGGATGAGGAGCCGGATTCCCACGACTCCAACACCACCGCGCCGCTGGCGGACCACAGCGCTCCCGAGGCCGTTGCGTACGTGATCTACACGTCGGGGTCGACCGGGACCCCGAAGGGTTGTCTGGTCACCCATCGGAACGTAGTAGCGCTGCTCTCATCAGCTCTGCCGCATCTCGAATGTGACTTCACCGATGTCTGGAGCGTCTTCCATTCGATGAGCTTCGACTTCTCCGTGTGGGAGCTGTGGGGCGCCTGGGCCACGGGGGCTCGAGCCGCCCTGGTTGCAGGAGAGGTTGCCACTTCACCAGATGCCTGGTTGGCCTACTGCGTCGAGCAACAGGTCACGGTTCTCAGCCAGGTTCCATCAGTCTTTCGCTTCTTCGTGCAGGCCCACGGGCGCAGTGCCGTTGACCTACAGGTGCGCTACGTCGTCCTGGGCGGAGAGAGTGTCCACTTGCCCATCGTCGCGCGCTGGCTACGACAGCATCGGCCACCGGGAGACCTTCCGAGCATCGTCATCAACATGTACGGCATCACCGAGACGACCGTGCATGCCACGGCGAAGATCATCGATGAAGAAGCCCTGTCAGCGTCCGGCAGTTCGCCGATCGGCCGGCCACTGGCGCATCTGGCCATCGACCTTCGAAACGAGCACGGCGCTCGCGTAGGGGACGGACAACCTGGCGAGATGTGGATCAGTGGCACCGGAGTCAGCAGCGGATACCTCAATCGCCCTGGGCTTACTGCAGAGCGCTTTGTCACGGAGACCGACGAGGGAGGGAACGAGGTCCGGTACTACCGTTCCGGCGACCTCGCGAAGATGGCGGAAGGCGAACTCGAGTACCTGGGACGGATCGATGACCAGGTGCAGATTCGCGGTTACCGAGTAGAACTAGGTGAGATCGAGAAGCACCTCGCCACGGTTCCTGGCGTGCTTGCTGCGGCTGCCATCGCCAAGGCCACGCGCACTGGAACCTCTGTCTTGGCATCCGTCATCGTTACCGAGAGCTCAGGGGAGTCGGTGACGGTGGAGTCGATCCGCCGACATCTCGCCACCCGTTTGCCCGGGTACATGATTCCGGACATCCTGCACAACGTTGACGAACTGCCGCTGACGCCATCGGGAAAGCTCGATCGCCGAGAACTCATCGCTTCGATCGACTGACCGCAGGACCTGCGGCGTGATCGCGCACAGCCACGGCCGTGACGTTGTGCTCGTCGACGCACCCTGCTTCGACCGGCCCGTGAAGTTGGTGTGGCGCAAGCGGAACTGGCGCTGCGAAGCGACGGTCTGCCCGACGAAGGTGGGACTGCTGCACGAACGGGTGGCAGGTCAAGATGTCACCTATTCGTGCAGCAGACCCCACGCCCGCTCCGCCCCAGGAGATGGAAGCGGTCTGCGCACACGCGCGTGAGGGTTCGCCCCCCTTGCCCTCCGCTCAACCCGGTCAACACATCCACGAGCGTCCGGTGCGTGGTCCAGGTCAGGGATGGGACGGGCGCGTGGCAGCTCGCCACGCGGCCCGAGGCCGCGCCGGACCCGCCTGGCTCGCGGCGTTGCCCGAGCGGATCGGTGGACGTAGTTAGCGGACTCTCCGCCACTTGAAGGCACGATCGATCGCACCTTGAAGATCCTCGGCCCAGCGGTCGATGTGTGGTTGCCGCGAGTCGATGTATCGCCCGTCGCGCGGGTCAAACGGAACGGAGTTGCGCGTCACGAGAAGCCGGTCTTTGCCACGCAGCAGACGGGGGCCTGACCCCGGTTCTTGGACACGCTGAATCCAGCATCTGCTGCTGGGGAAGCGAGATGATCCGAGAACCATGGCCAGGAAGAACTACTCCGTGGTGTTCCGTCGTCAGGCCGTCGACTTGTACGAGTCCACGCCGGGGGCCACGGTCCGCGGTATCGCTGAGGACCTGGGCATCGTGCGGGGCACGCTGCGGCACTGGCTCGAGGCGTACGGGACTGGCAAGAAGACCGCTGCTGACGGGATGTTGACCTCCAGCCTGCTGCAGTCCAAGACCACCAAGTCGATCGCGCCAGAGCTAGGCAACGAGACCCCTGAGCAGAAGGTTGCCCGGCTCGAAGCCCGAGTGCGTGAACTGGAGGTCGAGACGACGAAGCTGACCACCGAGCGGGAGATTCTCCAGCGGGCGGCCAAGTATTTCGCCGGGGAGACGCGCTGGTGAGTCGCTTCCAGTTCGTCGCCGACAACTCCACCACCTACGCCGATCGCGGCGGGGTGAAGCGACTGTGCGAGCTCGTCGAGGTCGAGCGTTCCTCCTACTACGCGTGGAAGGCCGGCGCGCCGGCCCGTGACGCGCGGGCGGCAGCCGAGGCCGAGGTCGCTGGGCGGATCCGAGCCGTGCACGACGAGGACAAGACCTGTGGCGCGCCGCGGATCACTGCCGAGCTCAACGACGGTGTCGACCCCGGGGAGCGGGTCAACCACAAGCGGGTTGCACGGGTGATGCGGGAGAACTCGATCGCCGGCTACATGAAGAAGCGGCGCGTGCGCACCACGATCCCCGAGCCCTCAGAACAGGTCGTGCCCGACCTGCTGAAGCGGGACTTCACCGCCCCAGCGCCTGGACAGCGCTATGTCGGGGACATCACCTAGCTGCAGTTCGCGGACGGAACGAACCTCTACCTGGCCACGGTCATCGACTGCTACAGCCGAAGGCGCGCGGGCTGGGCGGTCGCCGACCACATGCGCACCAGCCTCGTCGAGGACGCGCTGAAGGCTGCGGCTGCGACCCGCCGGCCCCCTGACCGGGGCGATCTTCCACAGTGACCACGGGGCGGTCTATACCTCGAAGGACTACGCCAAGCTCTGCAAGCAGCTCGGCGTCACCCAGTCCATGGGTGCCGTCGGATCCTCGGCCGACAGCGCGCTCGCGGAGTCGTTCAACGCCACACTGAAACGCGAGGTCCTCCAAGACGCCGCCTGCTGGGCTGACGAACTGACCTGTCGCCGGCAGGTCTTCAGGTGGCTCGTCCGCTACAACACCCGCCGTCGACACTCCTGGTGCGGCTACCTGTCCCCGTCCACCTACGAGGCCCGTTGGGCCGCTACGTTGCCGACCGCCGCGTAATCACACCCCGTGTCCAAGTTCCGGGGGTAGGGCCCATCCTCGTGAGGTCGCGTGCATAACACTTGGGCCACCAACGCTTCCTAGTCGGCGCGGCCGAATCCGTGGCAGTGCGCCAGCTGGAACCGCGTGGCGGTTGGTATACCTAGGGCTCGGGAGGCCGAATTGAACAGTGCTAGCGACATCTTCCGGATGCTGCCGTCGGACTGGGGAGATGCGGCGTCTGTCGCGCTGTTGACTGACCTGACCAACAAGATCGAATCGTTTGGAGGCCAGCCGTCGGAGGACGGCATGCGTACCGCTCAGGAGATTGCCAGCAAGAGTGTTTTCCTGGTGGGCCCGTTGGCTGATGCCGCGGCCCGCTACGCCGAACGGGCCACCGACGCACTGACCGAGATCGACCCCCGAACCGTCGTGAACTTCGCGCACATCGAGGGCGCCCTTCGCCGTGTTCTCGGCAATCAGGTGATGGCCGAGCAGGGCTGGCGCCGGGAGATCTGGACGCTGTGCGTAGGGGCTTCAGGCCGCAAGCGCGGCGGACTCCAGTTGCGACACTTCATGCAGGCTACGCTGGACTACAGGATTGTTGCCCTCATTCGGGGCTGGCTCGGACACAACGGCCCGGTGTCCGCACAAGACCACGACTACCTGATCCCGCTTCGGGCCCGGTTCGCATGGGCCTCTCTGGACATAGCGCACCTTCTCGTTGCCGGCTCCGGGCTGCCCGTCGACCTAAACAACGCCCTTGAAGACCTGCATCGATACACACATGAAGCATGCAATGGTCAGGCTTGGATGGTCGGACGCCTGGGAACGATACCGCTGTCCTCGATCGGACGGGAACTCGCTTCCAATCTCTCCACTCCTCCCGGAGCTTTAGCAGGCACGTCGTACGAGCAGTTGTTGACAACCAGGCGTAGCGAGACCCACCCGTTCTCCGTCGTCGACGGCATCGTCGTACCTGCTCGACCGGAGGCCGCCCAGATGCGCATCGAGTCGGCAATCTTCGCTTACATTCGGAGGGAGACCAATCAGAACACTGCGGCCCTGGCGATGGAGTATGCGACACGAGTCGTGCTGTCTGAGGTGCCAGGAATGGATGTCCACCAGGGCCCGGTGCATATCCGTGTTGATGGGAACAATCCGGGTGAAACCGATCTGTTCGCATCGGGGCCTAGCGGCGATGTCCTTCTTGGCGAGGTCAAGTCGCATGTCACCATCGAGGGCGAGGCGACCACTGACGAAAGTTACCAGCGAGGAATCGGCCACATGGTCGCGCAACTGGAGAAGCGTCGGATCGCCTACGAGCGAGGCGAAGAGATTCACCTGATGGACGGCACGGTGCTGGAGCGCCGATTCCGGGAGCGCCCTGCGATTCTTGGTGTCACCTTGCACGAGTACTCGGGTGCGCTCTGGCGTGCCGCTGCGGCGAGTGGAACCGTGCAGGCCGCACCGCTCCTGACCCCGGTTCTTGCCGTCGTCGACCTCCAGATCGTCGTTGCCGCCATGACCGATGCCCGTGACTTCTTCACCTACCTCGACCTTAGGCGCCGGTTGTTTCGCCAGGGAATGGCGCATGCCTGCGATGAGCTGGACATACTGTGTTGGTATCTTCGGGGCGGGGCAATCGCATGCTCGGAGGACCTCGATCGCGCCGAGGGTCGCCATGCGATCCTTATGTCCGCGAAGGACGTCCCGATTCCTGAGCAGGTCGGACCAGCGCCAGACAGTTCAGTCGAGTGGCGGGCAAGACTCCTCGCGCTCCCTCATGTCGACGGCTGGCCGCACGGCGCAGGTGCGTAAAAGCCCTGGGACTAGGCGCAATACCGTTCAGTTAGCGATGCTGGACATGGGTGGTTGTGGTGTTGCCGGGTTGGGGCCAGGTGGCGTGAGCGGCGCGTTTGACGTGCCACTTGGTGTACTCCCTCTTCACGACCCGCGGCGCTGCGCGTCGTCGTCGCACTGGGTTGAGTCGTCGCAGCGGCCGGCGCAGGAAGTCCAGCCAGCCGGGACTGTCCCGGTCGTGCTGGTCAGGGGGAAAGTGGCTCTTCGCAGTTTAGGGTGTAGCGAGCGCTGGCGTGGCGGTCCCGGGATAGAGGTCGAGGTCTCCCGAGGATGGAAGTTCTGACGCTCACCATCCGGAAGACCTCGACGTGCCCGACGCCACCGTCGGCGGACGCCCGAGCGCGTTCGCCCACCCCGATCTGGCCTCGTTCTGCCGTCTCGACGAGCTTGGCCTCGTTGTCACTGGCCAGCGCCTCGAACCCGACCGCGCGGTCCTTGCCTGCCGCGTCGTTGACGCCGATGCCTCGGACCGTTGGTGCCGCCGGTGTGGTTGCGAGGGGGTCCCGCGCGACACCGTCACCCGCCAGTTGGCCCACGAGCCGTTCGGGTGGCGACCCACCACGCTGGTGCTCTCGATCCGCCGCTACCGCTGCGATGAGTGCGGGCACGTGTGGCGTCAAGACACCAGCCGTGCCGCCGAGCCTCGGGCGAAGCTCTCGCGTCGGGGGCTGCGGTGGGCCCTCGAGGCCATCGTGGTGCAGCATCTCACCGTCGCCCGCGTCGCCGAGGCCCTCGGGGTCGGGTGGAGCACCGCCAACGACGCCGTCCTGGCCGAAGGGAAGCGGGTCCTGATCGATGACCCGAACCGCTTCGACGGCGTCGTGGTAGTCGGGGTCGACGAGCGGCCGGGCAGGCCATGCGATCTCCTAATGACGGCCAATAGGAGATCGCTGTTGTGCGCCGCCGTTGGCCGGCTGAACAATGAGTTTCGCGGGTCTGCCGGCTCGGACGCGTGCACGCTGCACACGGCATCAATGATTATGGAGGCGAAGAATGCCAATTTCTGAAGACGACCGAACCGCCGGGGCGCGCGTCGACCCCGACGAACTGTGGACTTTCGCTGTCGTGGCCGATACTCACATCAACGCGAGCGGTCGGGCCACGAACTCTCCTTGGAAGGCGAATGCGCAGGCCAATGGCCGCGCGCGTGCGGTGCTTGCCGAGATTGAAAGGTCGAAGCCGGACTTCGTCCTTCACTTGGGCGACATCGTGCATCCGGTGCCGTCACATGCTGACTACGACGCTGCTGTCACGACATTTCAGACCATGGTCGATTCGATGAGCATGCCGGTTCACTTGGTGCCCGGCAACCACGACGTCGGCGACAAGCCGATGGCGTGGACGCCGGCCGAGATCGTGAATCCCGAGAATGTGGAGCGCTACGAGCAGAAGCTGGGACCCAGCTACTATCATTTCGACCACCGGGGGTGCCGCTTCGTCGCAGTGAACGCGCAGCTCTTCAACTCCGGATTTGATATCGAGCACGATCAATGGCTGTGGCTCGACCGCGTCCTCGCCGAGGCCAAGGAAATGCGCCGGTTCGTGTTCCTCCACTATCCGCCGTTTATCCTCCACGCGGACGAGCCCGGCAACTACGACAATCTTGACGAGCCCGGCCGGTCGCGGTTCCTCGACCTCGTCGTCCACCACGACGTCGAGGCCATCTTCGCGGGTCACGTGCACAACTTCTTCTTCACCCGCTACGAGAACACCGACATCTATTGCGCTCCGGCCACGTCGTTCGTTCGCAACGACTACCACGAGTTCGGCCGGGCGTCGCTGCCGATCGAGACCGAGTCCGGCCGCAACGACGTTGCCAAGCTGGGCCACTTCGTGATCGAGATGGGTCCCGAGGGTCACGTCCCTCTCATCCACCGCAGCTACGGACAGGTCGACGCGGAGCTCCTGGCGATCGACGTCGGTGCCAGCGGTCCGTCGTGGCGGCTCAACGCGCCTTGCGCCGTCGACCTGCGCCACGCCTGGGCGGAGGAGATCGAGATCCCGTACACCGGCGGTGTGGACGAGTTCGCCCGCAAGCGCGCGCGCAATGACTACCCGCTGCTCGCTCTGTGGGAGTTGGGCATCGGCGTATGTCGCCTGCCACTCCACGACTTGACCGACGAGCGGACTCGCGCCCGTCTCGAGGTGCTGCACTCCAAGGGATACCGCTTCGTGCCCTTCGTGCTCGGAGCGCCCACGCGGAAGCAGACGACTCAACTGGTCCAACTCGCCCCCCTCGTCGAGGCGCTCGAAGTGGTCCTGCCCGGAGCCGAGGATCCGGCGACGGTGACGTTGCCCGAGGAACTGGCTGCCGCCGGGATCGAGATCGCCTTCTCCCGCATGCTGGGGCACGGCGACGTCGCGACGGGCACCGGCGTCTACAGCCATGCGATCAACCACGGATACCTCGTCGATGACCTCACCGAGAAGAGCGTGGAGGAACTCGCCGAGGCGGGGGTCCGCCGTCTGGTCGTCCGGCTGGGCAAGGCACAGGACCCGCTCACCACGATCGCGAGGCTGGAGGCACTCCTGGCCCCTCACGGCATCCGGGCGCACGTGCAGGTCCGTATGGCCGGCGAGGTGCCGACGGGCGACGAGATCGATCCGGATGCCGCGCAGGTGCGGGTGATCCGGGCGTTGCTCGCCGGGATGGCCTATCCGGAGCACCTCGTCGTGTTGGACAACCTCGCGCAGCACGATCGGGGCTATTTCCGCCGTCCAGGGATGCTCGACCGGAACAACAACCCCACCGATCTCGGCAATATCGTGCGGTCCCTCTCCCGGGTCTTCGCCGACGAGCAGGACGTCCGCATCGAGGAGGGCGAGGCATCGACCCTCGTGGTGTCGCAGAGTTCGCGATACCGCGTGGTGTACCCGTCGGCGCCCCTTTCGTTCGATGACGTCCTGCGTTCCCACCCCGATACCGACGGCGCCGTGGCGCGGGCAGTCGTCCACTTGGCGGCCGGACAGTATCTGCTCGACGACGACCCGTCGCTCGACCGGACGGCACGTCTGACGGACGGACCTGTCCTGCTGGTCTATCCCGTCAACGCGTGAACGCTTCCTGAGCATCGACGCGTGCGTTGGTAGTCTGCTTCAGCGCTGGAGAATGTCGGTCTCCGGCGCTGAAGCGGAAGGCTCATGGACAGACGCCACCTGGAGTACCTGATCTCTGTCGTCGAGCACGGTAGCTTCACAGCGGGGGCGGCCGCCCTCCATGTCACTCAGGGCGCGTTGTCCCAGGCGATCGCCCAGCTCGAGCGAGAGCTCGAGGTTCCCTTGTTCTCGCGCGGTGCCGGACGCACGTCACTCACCCCGGCCGGCGAGGCGGTGCTGGCGCCGGCCCGGCTGGCTCTGCGCGGCTTCGATGCCGTCCGTGCCGCTGCGTCGGCCACGTCGGGCCCCACGGTCGGCCAGGTCGACCTCGCGACGCTGCCCACTTTGGCCGACTGGCCGGCGAGCCAGTGGGTTGCGGCATTCCGACAGCGATTCCCCCACGCATCCGTCCGTCTCCGGGGTCCCGCCGTTCTGCGGACGGCCGAGCTCGGCGAGATGGTCTACCGCGGCGTGTGTGAGATCGGGCTGACCGAGGCGGGGGTCTCGACGTCAGGCTTGATCGAAGAGCATCTGGTGAGCCACGACTACGTCGCCCTTCTGCCGCCCGAGCACGAGGACTGGCACGGACTGACGATTCCGACCGACAAGCTGCTGGATATCGGGCTGATCGTTGGACGATGGTGGGAAACCTCTCGGCCGTACCTCGCACTCCGTGAGGCACGACCGGGACAGGTCGACCAGTCCGTCGCGGTGCGGACCGACCACCACTCCGCCTACCTGCCCCTCGTCGTCGCCGGCGCCGGGGCCGCCGTGCTGCCTCGGTACGCCGCGGCGCTGGCTCGCGCTGCGGGAGTGGCCATCGGCGAGCTCGAGATGGACACCCGACGGGACCTGGCGATCATCCGCAGGCACGAGGCGCTCTCACCCATCGCCCAGCACTTCTATGACTGTGCCTACGACCTGTTCCCTGGTCTGCGCGGGTGAGTGCGGCGGTAGGAGGAGGTCGTCAGCCCGCCGACGCGGCGGCCGACCTGGCGCGGTGCGACAGGTGACGACGAACGCGTTCAGCGGGTGGAGGCGGCCTCGCCTGATGCGGCACCGACCGCGGCCCGCGAGCTGATCTGCTCACGCAACGTCTTCCGCATCCGGGCGATGTGATGGCGAGCAGCCGCCTCGGCGGCCTCAGCGTCCCCGGCGACGATCGCTGCCGCGATCTTCTCGTGCTCGGAGAGTGGGAGGTGACCGGGTCCGGTCCGAAGACTCAACGTGCGGATGGCGAGCTGCACGATTCCCCTGATGCTGTCGAGCACCTCGCAGAGCAGCTGGTTGCCGGCCACCTCGCGGAGCAGCTCGTGGAACGCCACGTCCAGAGCGACGTGTCGCTCCAGGTCGCCGACCTCGACGGCCTCACGGTGGTCGGCCATCAGCGCTTTCAGCCGCTCGAGGAAGGCCGGATCGCGTACTTCGGCAGCACGGCGTGCCGCGAGCCCTTCCAGCACCTCGCGGACGTCATAGATGGGGATGAGGTCGTCCGCATCGAGCTCGACGACGTAACAGCCGCGGCGTGGCTGCTCATAGGCGAGACGTTCGGCCGTGAGGCGTTGCACGGCTTCGCGGACCGGGCTTCGACTCACGTTGAGCTCCTGGGCGAGCACGGGGACGGAGAGCTTGGCGCCGGGCGGGAGGTCTCCGTTGAGGATGGCGCTCCTGAGCTTGTGAAAGACGGAGTCCGTGATTCGTTCCTGGTGCGCAAGCGGGGTCAGGGGGGTCGGCGTCATCGTTGGCTCCTGCTCAGCAACTCATCGCGGCCGGTTCGTGGTGCCGGACACTTTACATGCAGCGCTGCTAGAGTGCATATTACATGTAGCGGTCGTGGCCGAGCAGCGGCGCCGACCCCGCATCCGAGACTGTAGGAGCTTGATGACGATGTTGACGTCTGAACGCCTCGCTGCCTTGGCGGACCCCGATACCGGAGACGTCTCCGCGGCCATCTACACCGATGAAGAGGTCTACCGGCGTGAGTTGGACGCCATCTTCCGCACGTCATGGTTGTTCCTCGGGCACGAGTCGCAACTGCGCAAGGCGGGGGACTTCTTCACCTCTTACATGGCCGAGGATTCGGTCGTGGTCACCCGCAATCGGACGGGCGGGATCTCCGCCTTCCTGAACGTTTGCCGGCACCGTGGCATGAAGATCTGCAGGGCCGAACTCGGCAACGCACGCGCCTTCCAGTGCACCTACCACGGCTGGAGTTACGGACTGGAAGGCGACTTGAAGGCGGTCCCGAACCAGGAGGCGTACGGTCCGGACTTCGCACTTGAAGACTGGGCGGCGATCCCTGTTCCCCGGGTCGAATCCTATAAAGGGATGATCTTCGCAACGTGGAACACGGACGCCGTCGACCTCATCGACTATCTCGGTGAGTCGGCGTACTACCTCGACGGCGTCATCGATCGATTGCCCGGTGGCAGCGAGGTGTTCGGTGGAATCCACAAGTGGGTCATCGATTGCAACTGGAAGATGCCTGCTGAGCAGTTCGCGAGCGACATGTACCACGCCGCCACGAGCCACGTCTCTGCGATCGCGGTCAACTTGCCCGAGGATTTCGATCCGCTCAAGCATGGCCTGGACCAGCGCGACGGGGTGCAGTACTGGAGCGATGAGGGCCACGGCGGTGGGTACTTTCTCGCCGACAAGCCCAATCCCGCGATCTGGCTGCATCCGCGGGCGAAAGAGTGGCTCATCTCGACGTACGAGGAGGCCGAAGCCCGACTGGGTGCTCATCGGGCTGCACACGTCAGCGGCCACAACACCATCTTCCCCAACTTCTCCTGGCTGGCAGGCACGAACACGATCCGGGTCTGGCACCCTCGTGGCGCAGGCAAGATCGAGGTGTGGGCGTGGACCATCGTGGACAGCGGTGCCCCCGCAGATGTGAAGAACGCATTCCGTAAAGGCTCGCTTCGAGCCTTCGGCCCCTCGGGCCTGTTGGAGCAGGACGACGGTGAGAACTGGGTGGAGATCCAGAAGACTATGCAGGGCAGCGTCTCCCGGGACACGACGCTCTGCTACCGGATGGCACTCGACGCGCCCATTCGTCGCTCCGAGCATTCCGGGGCACATGAAGGTCCTCTCTTCTCCGACACGGCGGCGCGCAACTTCTACCGACGATGGTCCGCACTCATGGGCTCGGGGTTGGCATGAGTACCCCGGTGGAGAACCCCGACGAGGCCTTCGTCGCGGATCCTGTCGCATGGCCGCTGCTGGATCCCAGCGCGCACGCTCGCCTGCAGCAGTTCTATGCGCTGGAGGCCCACCTGCTCGACGAAAGGCGATTTCGCGACTGGCTGCGGCTCTTCGCCGATGACCTCCACTATTGGATGCCGATTCGTCGCGTCCTTCCGCCACGACAGCGAGAACTGGAGTTCACCGGACCCGATGAGCTCGCCCAGTTCGACGAGAACCTGGCGGAGTTGACCCAACGCGTCGAGAAGATCGAGACGGGCAAGGCGTGGGCGGAAGAGCCACCGTCGCGGACACGCCACCTGGTCACCAACGTGATGGCGCGCGAGGAGTCGGAGGGTTGGTCGGTGCGCACGGCCTTCATCGCCTACCAGAGCCGCTCCGAGCGCGACTCCCACGCGTTCGTCGGTGAGCGGCGGGACCAGCTGATCCGCGCCGAGGGCGCACCCTGCGGTCTGCTCGTCCGTCGCCGGGAGATCCGCCTCGATCACGCGACCCTCGTCGCCCCCAGCCTCAGCATCTTCTTCTAGCCAGCCCGCACACGGACGGAGTCCCGCATGACCAACACGCTCGAAGAACTGACGTTCGAGTCGACCTCGCGCACGGTGATCGTCGATGGGCACCGGATGCACTACAACGAGGCAGGGATCGGGACGCCGATCGTGCTTCTGCACGGCGGCGGACCCGGCGCGTCCGGCTGGAGCAACTTCCACCAGAACCTGTCACGACTGGCGAAGACGTACCGGGTG
Organism: Nocardioides carbamazepini; assembly: GCF_024614185.1. Lineage (GTDB taxonomy): Bacteria > Actinomycetota > Actinomycetes > Propionibacteriales > Nocardioidaceae > Nocardioides > Nocardioides carbamazepini. Next base: position 440,755 of record NZ_JAHTLF010000018.1, on the reverse strand, counting down.
CTGCTGGTCGACCAGCCGGGCTACGGCAACAGCACGAAGACACCGCCGGTCGATGAATGTCGCTCGGAGATGGCGATGCGCCTGCTGGTCGGACTGCTCGACGAGCTGAACATCGATCGCACCCACCTCCTCGGCAACTCGTTCGGGGGCCGCACGGCCATCCAGACGGCGCTGCGCCACCCGGACCGCGTCGACAACCTGGTCCTCATGGGTCCGGCCGGCGGCAGTCTCAACATCTTCGCTCCCGAGCCGACGGAGGGAATGAAGCACCTCCACGGCTTCTTCGCCGAGCCGGGGCCCTCGATGGAGAAGATGCAGTCGCTGGTGGACACGTTCCTCTACGACAGGTCACTGAGTACGCCTGAGCTCGTGCGATCCCGCTACGAAGCCGCGGTGCATCCTGATACCCGTGCCTTCTACACCAAGTTCCTGTCCACTCCGGACGCTCGTGAGCCGGAGCTGTGGCGCGACCTCGGCCGCATCCCGCACCGCACGCTTCTGATGTGGGGGCGCGATGACCGGACCAATCCCTACGAGGGTGGGCTGTTCATGCTCAAGCGGATGCCCAACGCCCAGCTGCACGTCTTCCCTCAGTGCGGACATTGGGTCCAGTTCGAGCAAGCGCAGGAGTTCGAGCGGGTGCTCGGCGCCTTCTTGGAGACGACGTGAGCAGCGGGCAGGCGGAGCAGACCGTGACGGTTCGACAGGACGATGAGCAGCACGAGTCGCTGACCTGGGTCGTCGCTTGCGCTGTGGCAGACCTCCCGGACGGCGAGATGACCGCGATCAACACCGAACCCCCGGTGGCGGTCTACAACGTCGACGGTGAGTTCTTCTCGACCGCCGACACGTGCACGCACATGAAGTCGAGTCTCACCGAGGGCTACCTCGACGGCGACCAGGTCGAGTGTGCGTTGCACATGGCGACCTTCTGCGTTCGCGACGGCCGGGCTACGGCGCTGCCGGCGACCGTGCCTCTCCGGACGTTCGAGGTCAAGATCGAGGACAACACACTGAAAGTGCGCCTGCCGGCCTCCTGGGTCGAGTTGGCATGAGTGGCGCCAGCGTGGCCATCGTCGGTGCCAGCACCGCCGGTGCTGCGGCGGCCTATGCCTTGCGCGCAGAGGGGCACGAAGGACCGGTGGTGCTGATCGGCGCCGAGCAGACCGCGCCCTACGAGCGTCCGCCTCTGTCCAAGGACGTCCTCACGAGCGCCGATGATCCGCAACCCCTCTGGCTGTTGACCCCCGACACCTACGTCAGCACGAACATCGAGCTGCGACTGGGGGCGGCGGTCACGTCGCTCGAGACCGACGGCAGTCGGTTCCGTCTCGCCTTGGCCGATGGCGCGAGGCTCTCGGCCGACACCGTGGTGCTCGCGACCGGAGGGCGGGCGCGACGTCTCGACGTCCTGCCGGCGGATCCGCGGATCCACGTGCTGCGGACCTGGGCCGACGCTCAGGCACTCCGCACCCAGCTACGCGCGGCGGATCGCGCGCTGGTGCTGGGCTCGGGGCTGATCGGTGCAGAGTGCGCTGCCTCGGCGTCGTCGCAGGGGGTGGAGGTCGAGGTGATCGAAGCCCAGCATGTGCCCTTCCCGTCGCTGCCCTCCCACGAGGTGCGCGGGGCCCTGCTCCGAACCTTCGCCCAGCATGGTGTCACGTTTCGGACCGGGGTGACGGTGACCGGATGCCAGGCGGGGAGCGACGGGCTGATCGTCAGTCTCTCTGACGGGAACGTGATCGAGACGGACCTGATCGTCATCGGTATCGGTGTGGAGCCAATGACCGGACTGGCGGATCAGCTGGGCGCCGAGACGCAGCGAGGGGTCCTTGTCGACGACCGGATGCGTACTTCCGTGCCCGGCTTGTTCGCCGCGGGTGACGTCGCCACCCGCCGCATCGGCGACAGGTTGGTGAGGCACGAGCACTTTGCTTCCGCGCAGGCGCAGGGCGCGGCCGTCGCCCGTTCCGTCGTCGGGCTCGACCCGGTGGCGCCACCTGCTGCGTGGGCCTGGTCCGACCAGTTCACCCACCGGCTCGACGTGGTGGGCGACCCTCAGGGGGGCACGGAGCGCCGGCTGCGTCGCGGCGACGACGGTTCCCTGGTCGAGTTCTCGTTGGCGGGGTCCCGTCTGGTGGGTGTCACGGCGTTGGACGCGCACCGGACGGTGCGTGACGCCAGGCGGCTGATCGGCGGCGTGCTGCGCGCGCCGGCCGAGGGTCTCGAAGGAAATGACGTGCCGTTGAAGCAATTGGTGAGCACCCCATGAGCAGCGTCCTCATCACGGGAGGCGCGTCCGGCCTGGGTGCCGCGTTGGTCCACCGATTCGTCCGCGAGGGCTGGTCGGTCGGCGTTCTCGACCGGCGACCCGAGCTCCCCGATGATCTGGCGCGACTCGAGCGTCGAGGTGTGCTCGCCTTCGAGAGTGGCGATGCTGCCGATCATTCCGCCTATGACCGCTTGGTGTCCGAGATGTCGGCCAGATTCGGGTCGATCGACGCATTGATCGCGAACGCGGCGGTATGGGACTACTCCCGTGCCCTGCTCGACATGACTCCCGAGGAGCTCGACGCCGGTTTCGACCAGCTCTTCGCCGTCAACGTGAAGGGCTACCTCGTCGCCGCGCACGCCCTCGCCCCGGCGCTGGCGGAGTCCGGGGGCGCGATGGTGCTCACCCTCTCCAACGCTGCGCTCTATCCGGGCGGTGGGGGACCGCTGTACGTCGCCTCCAAGCACGCCGGCGTGGGCATCGTGCGCCAGCTGGCGTACGAACTGGCTCCCCAGGTGCGGGTGAACGCCGTGGCACCCGCCGGGATGGCCACCGCTCTGAGCGGGCCGCCCGGACTGGGGCAGGGGGAGCAACGATTCGACGAGGTCTGGGATGGGGCCGCCTTCGCTGCCCGGGTCCCGCTCGGGTTCGTGCCCGAGGTCGCCGACTACGTCGAGGCGTTCATCTACCTCGCCGACCGTGAGAAGTCCCGCGCCGTCACTGGAATCGTGCTTCCCGTCGAGCTCGGCCTGGGCGTTCGCGGCATCCGCAACGTCGCCGGTGGCGTCAGGCGCGACCGCAACTGAAAGGCCGCGCGCCCTGGGCTGCTCGCCGTCGGAGGGGGCCGCCTGCGGCCGCCGGTGGGGTCCGGGACCGGACCCACGGTGGTCCCGTGGCGGTGAGGAGCGCCCGGGGTCATGCCGCCGGCACGACCCCCTTGTCAGGACAGTTTACATGTAGCATGATCCATGCTGGACTGTTGTTGAAGTCACACCACTGACCCTGAGGAGTCGCAGTGACGATCAAGTTCATGCAGGGTGAGCGCATCCGTCGGGCGCTCGCGGCCGCCGCCGGCGCCGCACTCGTGACCACGCTGGCCGCTTGCGGTGGTGCCAGCGACGAGCCGGGCGCGGAGGGCGTCGAAGAGATCAGCGTGACCGTGCAGCCGGCGTCCTTCAGCGCCCCCGTCTTTCTCGCGATCCAGAAGGGTTGGTTCGAGGAAGCAGGCCTCTCGGTGGAGGTCAAGACCCTGCCCAACGCCGGCGCCCAGATGCCGCTGATCGCTTCCGGCGATGCCCAGTTCGCCGTCGCGGCCATCGTGCCCATTGTGGTCGCGGCCTCGCAGGGCCTCCCCGTCAAGATGGTCGCACCCGCAAGCCTCTACGGGAGCAGTCAGGAGACGGCCGCCGTGGCCATCATCGTCCCCGGCGACAGTGACGCGGACAGTGCTGCCGACCTCGAGGGCGAGAACGTCGCCGTCATCGGTCTCAAGGCCGCACCTGAGCAACTGCTGCGCAATGCCGTGGAAGAGGACGGAGGTGACCCTGACGGCGTCAAGATGGTGCAGATGGATTACCCGACCGGCTTCAGCGCGCTGGCGAAGGGGGATGTCGCCGGGATGATCATCACTGAGCCGTTCGTCGCGCAAGCGGAGGCTCAGGGCTACAAGGTCATCTCCTACCCCGAACTGGACACGTCGCCTGGCGGACTGTTCGCGGCGTGGTTCTCGAACGCCAAATTCCTGAGCGAGAGCCCGGACGCCGCACGACGGTTCATCGAGATCATCAATAGGGCGAACGAGTACGCGACTCAGAACCCTGATGAGGTCAACGACATCGTCGCCGAGCAGATGAAGATCGATGACCAGGCCAAGGCTGCGCTTCCCGACACCACTTTCGCTACCGAGTTCGACGAAGGCTCACTCAGCGCAACGGTCGGCGATGTCGAGAAGTTCGGCTGGGCACGTGGCACGCCGTCAGTGGACGACCTGGTGTGGACTGAATGATGTCCGTGACCGTCCAGGCTCTGCGGGGCGTACGCACCCGAACCGCAGGGGCAGGGAGGTGCAGCAACCTCGCCCCGCAGCTCGCGCTCGTCGTGCTTCTGCTCGCGTCCTGGGACCTGCTCGTGCGCACCGGTGTCTTGCCCGCCTCGGGCGCCGTGAGGCTGAGTGGAATCGCCGGCGCGCTGGGTGACGTCGTCTTCACCGCGGCCTTGTGGACGGCCGTCGGGGATTCGCTGACCAGTTGGTTGGTCGGGCTGGCGGTCTGCGTCCTGGTCGGGGTGCCCCTCGGCGCCCTGCTCGGCTGGCGGGACGGCGTCTACCGTTCGGTCCGGCTGGTTCTGGAGTTCGTACGCGCGACACCGCCGGTGGTGTTGATCCCCTTCGTTCTTCTCTTCTTCGGTCCGTCGCAGGAGATGAAGATCTTCCTCGTCGTACTCGGAGGGGTGTGGCCCATCCTCATCCAGTCCATGTACGGCGTGCACGATCTCGAGGGAACGCTGGTCCACACAGCACGTGCGTACCGGATCCGTGGTCCCCGGTTCTTCGCGTCCGTGCTGATGCCGACCGTCTTGCCCTACCTACTGACCGGCGCGCGGGTGTCGGCCGTCCTGGGTCTGTTGCTGACCATCGGTTCGGAAATGGTGACCTCGGCACCGGGGCTGGGCCGCGCCATCTTCGACGCCCAGACCAGCAACGACCTGGCCGGCATGTATGCCCTCGTGGTCGTCGCGGGAGTGATCGGCCTGCTGGTCAACACCGTGTTCACCGTCATCGAGAGGAAGGTCTTGTCGTGGCACCCCTCGCAGCGCCCGGTCACGTCCTGACATGGCGAGCCTTCGGCCGATTGCCTCGCTTGGCCCTGACCGTCGCCCGCGAACTGTGGTTCGCGGTGGTGGTGCTGGCGCTGTGGTGGGTCCTCTCGAGCGGTAGCACGTCGTTCTACTTTCCTCCGCTATCGGAGATCTGGGCGCGATTCCAAGAGCTCTGGCTGTTCGATCGAGTGCCGACGGACGTATGGCCGAGCCTGCGGAACTTCGGGCTGGCCATCGTGCTCTCGTGCGCTGTCGGAATCCCGCTGGGTGTCGTGCTCGGCTCGCTGAGACGGGTCCGGGAGATCGTGTCCCCGGTTCTCGGCTTTGGCTGGGCCCTGCCGAAGCTGGCGTTGCTGCCCGCGTTCATCGCCGTCGCGGGCATCGGAGACGGGATGAGGGTGTCCTTCATCCTGGCGGGGGCGGTGTGGCCGATCTTGCTCGGAGCTCAGGACGGGGTGCGCGCTGTCGACCCGGGCCTTCGCGACATGGCTCGTTCCTACCGGTTCGGTCGTGGCACCCTGCTCTTCCGGGTGCTTCTGCCCGCCGCGGCACCGCAGATCTTCGCCGGCATCCGCACCTCCTTGGCCATCGGCTTGGTACTGATGATCGTTGGGGAGATGCTGGTGGCATCGAGTGGACTCGGATTCTTCGTGCTCCAGTCGCAACAGAGCTACGCACTCGTCGACATGTGGGCGGGCGCCTTGCTGATCGGGATGCTCGGCTATCTCATCACCCTGCTCTTCACCGTGCTCGAGCGTTTCGTGCTGCGTTGGCACTTCGCGCGTCGGGCGATGCACGCCGCGGGCTGACCCGATGAAGAACGCCTCCCTCCCGACCCCGACAACCCACAGGTGGCCTCAATGACCAGCATCAAGGGCGACGCCGTCGCCGGGGCGACGCGCCCCAGCCTCGACACGGTGATGGCAGCGGATCACGTTGCCTTCTCCTACTCCTCCGCGGCCGGTGCGCATCCGGTGCTGGGTGACATCTCCTTCACGATCGCCCGCGGCGAGTTCGTCTCCCTGGTCGGGCCGTCGGGGATCGGCAAGACCACCTTGCTGCGGGTGCTGAGCGGGCTGATGCAGCCCACCGCCGGGGAGGTGCGTCTCGACGGTGAACGGGTCACCGAGCCTCCTCGACAACTGGCCCTCGTGCTTCAGGACTACAGCCGCAGCCTCCTGCCGTGGATGTCCATCGAGCGGAACGTGGCGCTGCCCCTGAGGTCGGCCAAGGTCGCTCGGACCGAGGTGCGGAGCCGGACCGCGGCCGCTCTGGACGCGGTTGGTCTGGCTGGGGACAGCGAGAAGTACCCGTGGCAGCTGTCCGGCGGCATGCAGCAGCGGGTGGCGATAGCCCGGGCGCTCGCCTATCAACCTGAAGTCCTCGTGATGGACGAGCCGTTCGCCTCGGTCGACGCCCAGACCCGCTTCGACCTTGAGGATCTCGTGCTGCGCCTGCGTCGCGAGTTCGGCATGACGGTGCTGCTCGTCACCCACGACATCGATGAAGCCGTCTACCTGTCTGACCGCATCGTCGTGCTGGCAGGGAAGCCGGCCCAGGTCGCTGATTGTCTCGATGTGCCGCTGGGGCCGATACGCGATCAGATCGCCACCAAGGCGCTCCCCGAGTACGCCGCTCTGCGCGGCAGAGTGCTGTCCGAGATCCGAGCGGCGTCGGCCGCCAGGACCGACAAGAAGGTGGGCTGACCGTGTCCGTCGCTCTTTGCTGCATGTCGCACAGTCCGCTGCTGGAGTTCGCCTCCTTGCCTGAGGGTGTCGAGGAGGCAGTGCACGAGTCCTTCGCGCGTGCCAGAGCGTTCGTCGAGGACGTCGACCCGGACCTGGTGGTGCTGTTCGCGCCGGACCACTACAACGGGTTCTTCTACAAGCTGATGCCGCCCTTCGCGATCGGCTTGGCGGCCTCCTCAGTGGGCGACTTCGGCTCGACGTCCGGGGATCTGGACGTGCCGGCCGACCTGGCAAGGGACCTGGCGCAGTCGGTGCTCGACGATGGAATCGACCTCTCGACGTCGCTGCGCATGGAGGTTGACCACGGCGCGGTGCAGCCCCTGGAGGTGCTGTGGGGCGGGATCGCGGCCCGCCCGGTCATTCCCTTCTTCATCAACTCCGTTGCCCCGCCCTTCACGCCGATGAGCCGGGTCAGGCTGCTCGGTGAGGCGGTGGGACGCTGGGCGAGCCGTCTCGACAAGCGGGTCCTCCTGCTGGGCTCGGGCGGGCTCTCGCACGATCCGCCGGCACCCCAGCTCGGCGCCGCCGCGGACGCGGTCCGGGAGCGGATGATCGCCGGCGGTGCGCGCCCAGCCGAGGGTGAGCGGGCCCGGGGCGAGTGGCTGGCGCAGGTGGGCAGGGAGTTCGCCGACGGCACCGCCACGGCGATGCAGCCGCTCAATGCCGCGTGGGACAACCGGTTCCTCGATCACCTCGAGCGAGGGGAGACCGCTGCCATCGACAGCTGGTCTCCCGACGACATCACCGCTCAGGGGGGTCATTCGGCGCACGAGGTACGCACCTGGTTGTCGGCGTACGCAGCACTGTCCGCCGCCGGCCCGTATGAGATGCAGTACCGGTTCTACCGGGAGATCCCCGAACTGATCGCCGGGTTCTCCGTCACCACCGCTCGTCCTCGGTGATGGCGGCGCCATCGCTCCAGCGTCTGACAGGCAGATTCAGCACCTGGGTGTACGAGGGCACCGAGGAACCCGACGTGCGATTCACGTTGGCGAACGAGCGCACCTTCTTGGCGTGGATCCGCACTGCTCTCGGCTGTCTGGCGCTAGCGGTGGCCGCCGACGCGTTGGAGTTCGGTGACCATCCCGCGTTCCGGGGCGCGGTCGCCGCCGCACTGGCACTGCTCGCCGCGGCTGTGTGTGTGCACGGTTGGTGGAGCTGGGTCCGCACGGAGCGTGCGATCAGGCTCGGCGAGCCCCTGCCCCGGCACCGAGCTCCGGTCACGATCCTGCTCGGTGTGTCGGGGCTCGCGCTCGTCGTCGCGCTCACGGCGCTGTTGTAGATGCACCCCGACGCCGGGTTGCAGCCCGAACGAACCCGGCTCTCCTGGACCCGCACCCGGCTCGCCATCGCGGCGGCCGCCCTGGTCGTAGGCCGACACCTCCTGGTGGGCGGCGGTCTCACTGTCGCCGCCGTCGTGGTGCTGGGTGGCCTCGCCCTGGTCGCCCTCGCCAGCGGTCGGGAGCGGCGTGGGTTGACGGGTTCCCGCACCGCGCTGGGGCGCATCACCGTCTGCGCAGCCGCTGTGGTGGCAGTCTGCTGTGCCGAGGTGCTGTGGGTCGTCACCGCCGGATGATGGCGAGGACGTGAGCCCCGGGAGGGTGACGGCCAGGTTACGAAACATGTCCCTGACCCGCCCCCCACGCCTGGACGAGCCCAGCCTTGTGACCGGTCACAAAGGAACGGTCCAGATCTTTGGCACCCCGGCCGTGGTCCCCACCACGACCGGCTTGGCAGAGTGGCGCCGCGCTCGCCCCCCACTGCGGGCGCAGACCCCTTCCATCTAGGAGGCCTGTGGTGAAAGCGCACTCCCGTCGATCGCGGCTGATGGTGTCGGTGACGGCCCTGACGGTCGCCGGTGCCCTCGTTCTGTCTGCCTGCGGCTCCGACTCCAACAGCGAGTCGTCCGGCAAGAAGCCGTTGGTGATCAGCCTGGACAGCTCGGTCGACGTCATCGACCCGCAGCAGTGGCGGACGCCGGCGTCGATGGTGACCTCGGGCTCCGTGGTGGAGCAGGTCATCGAGCAGACGTACAGCGAGAGCGGGCCGGCGCGGATCGGCGGCGGTGAGTTCACCAATGCGCTGTCGGAGAAGCACGAGTACTCCGCGGACGGCAAGACGCTGACGATCACGCTGCGCGACGGGCTGAAGTTCGCCGACGGCACGCCGCTGACGGCGGACGACGTGGTCTGGTCCTACCAGCGCGGACTCGAGATGTCCGCGGCCTACACCAAGGTGCTCTACCCGATGGTCGGCCTGACGGCGGACAGCTTCACCGCACCCGACGCGCGGACCGTGCAGGTCACCGCCGAGTTCGGTACGCCGCTGCTCGACAAGATGCTTGCGATGCAGCCGTTCGGCGTCTACTCCAAGGCGACGGGCGAGGAGCACGCGACGCCGGACGACCCGTGGGCGGCTGCCTGGTTCCGGGAGAACAGCAACTCGTCGGGCCCCTACAAGGTCGCGGCCTACGACAAGACGACGAGCATTCAGCTCGCTCCGAACACCGAGTACTACGACCAGGACCGCATCGCCAACGGCGGCGTGACCATCCAGTTCGTCTCCGACCCCGCCCAGCGCGCGCTGCTGCTGCGCAACGGCGAGATCGACCTCGCCGGCGGCCTGCCGCTGGACCAGGTGGCGGAGCTGGCGAAGACCGACGGGCTGTCCGTGGTGTCCGAGGCGTCCAACCGCCTCGAGTACCTCGGCCTCAACACGACCAAGGCGCCGTTCGACGACAAGCGGGTCCGCCAGGCGATCGCCCTCGCGATGCCGTACCAGACCTTCGTCGACGAGGTCCTCTACGGGTACGGCGACGCGTCGTCCGGCATCGTCTCGAGCAACATGGAGACGCACGCCGACAGCGTGACGGAGGCGTTCAAGACCGACCTGGCCGCCGCCAAGCAGCTGCTCAGCGAGGCCGGGGTCAGCGACCTCAGCACGACCCTGTCGTTCAAGCAGTCCTCCACCGTCGAGGCGCGGGCCGCGGTCTACATCCAGTCGGCGCTGAAGGAGATCGGGATCGACGTGCAGATCAAGCCGCTGCCCGACGCCGAGTTCACCCAGCGCACCAACGCCCGTGACCTGGAGATGTACCTCAACAACTTCCTCGCCTGGGGCGCCGACCCGTTCTACCAGATGGCCTCCCTGGCCGGCAGCGGCGCGGGCACCAACTTCAACAACTACGCCAACCCGGCGCTGGACGAGCTGCTGCAGCAGGGCTTCCGCAGCCAGGACCAGGCCGACCGGGATGCCGTGTCCGCCCAGGCGCAGGAGCTCCTCGTCGACGAGATGCCGCTGGTGCCGCTCTGGAACCCGAAGTGGACGTACGTCGTGCGCGACGGCGTGCACGGGCTCACCAAGGACAACACCGAGCAGCTTCGCCTGCAGTACCTGACCAAGGACTGACCAGCAAACGGCCCCGGGCGGGGTGGTCGGCGACCACCCCGCCCGGATGGCGTCGATCAACCCTCGATCGCCCCCGGATCGCCCCCGGATCGCCCCCGGATCGCCCCCGATCGCCCCCCGATCGACCGACTCGACCAAGGAGGTGGAGTGATGCTCCGCTACGTCTTGCGGCGACTGGCGATCTCCGCCGTCACCGTGGCGGGACTGGTGCTCGTCACCTTCATCGTGGTCCGCATCCTGCCGGGCGACGCGGCCGCGGCGCGGCTCGGGCCCGAGGCCAGCCAGGCCGACATCGACGCCCTGCGGGCCCAGCTCCGTCTCGACGACTCGCTGCCCAAGCAGCTCCTCGACTACACGACCGGCCTGCTCAAGGGAGACCTCGGCCCGGCGGTCTCGACCGGGCGCCCGGTCAGCGACGAGCTGTTCGACCGGCTTCCCGCCACCATCGAGCTCGCGTTCGCCGGCCTCGTCATCGCGCTCCTGATCGGCTTCCCCTGGGGCCTGCTCGCGGCCGCCCGGCCCGGACGGGTCGGTGACGTCTCGGGCCGCCTGTTCGCCGTGCTCGGCTCGTCGATGGCCCCCATCTGGCTCGGCCTGCTGCTGATCTTCGGCTTCTACTCGACCTGGCACCTCTTCCCCGGACCGGTCGGCCGGCTGGCCATCGGCACGCTGCCGCCACCCGAGGTCACCGGGACCTACGTGTTCGACAGCCTGCTGGCCGGCGACTTCGGCCTGGCCTGGCAGTCGATCCAGTACCTCGCGCTCCCGGCGCTCACCCTGGGCCTCGGCGCCTCCGCCGCGGTGTTCAAGATGGTCCGCTCCGCCGTGCTCCACACCGCCGACTCCGGCTTCGTCCGCACCGCCCGCGCGTACGGCGTACCCGGGCGGGAGGTGCTGCTGCGCGACCAGCTGCGCAACGCGATGCTCCAGGTGCTGACCGCCATCGGACTGGTCTTCGGCTTCCTGCTCGGCGGCAACATCATCGTCGAGCGGCTCTTCAACTGGCCCGGCATGGGCCGCGTCGCGTACGACGCCCTCGGCAGCAACGACCTCGGCCTGCTGCAGGGCTACGCGCTGATCATCGGCACCATCTACATCCTGCTCAACCTCGTGGTCGACCTCGTCTACGGCGTCATCGACCCCCGCGTCCGTCTGGGAGGGAGCAACTCATGAGCACCATCGACGCCGGCGCCACCGCCGGCACCCGTGCCTGGCCCGGCACCCTGCTGCGCCGCCCCTTCCTCCTCGTCGGCCTGACCATCGTCGGCATCCTGCTCGTGCTCGGGCTGGTCGGGCCGTTCCTCGTGGACGACCCGAGCGCCCGGGTCGCGGAGCCCTTCCTCGCACCGTCCGGCTCACACTGGTTCGGCACCGACAGCTTCGGGCGAGACATCTTCGCCCGCTGCGTCAACGCGATCTGGCTGGACCTCGCGATCGGCGTCAGCGTGGCCGTGCTCGCCATGATCATCGGCTCCGCGATCGGCGTCATCGCCGGCTACCTCGGCGGCCTCGTCGATGACGTGATCATGCGCTGCGTCGACATCCTGATGGCCTTCCCCGGCTTCGTGCTGGCGATGATCCTGCTGGTCTCGATCGGCGAGTCGCTGCCCAAGCTGGCGATCGCACTCGCCATCGCCCAGGTCGCCCCGTTCGTGCGACTGGTCCGGGCCAAGGTGCTGAGCGAGCGCGAGCTCGACTACGTGGCGGCCGCCCGGGTCTCCGGCGCGCGCTGGCCGCGGGTCGCCTTCCGGCACCTGCTGCCCAACTCCATCCGCCCCGCCGCGGTGCAGCTCACCCTGGTCTGCGGCTACTCCATCCTCAACGTCTCGGGTCTCGCCTACCTCGGCGTCGGCATCCACCCGCCGACCGCGGAGTGGGGAGTGATGGTCTCCGAGGGCGCGGCGAACATGCTGACCGGCCAGTGGTGGACCGCGTTCTTCCCCGGCCTGCTCATCGCGATCACGGTGATGGCCCTGCACTTCATCGGCGACGACCTCGGCGGTGATCGAGCATGAGCCGCCTGGTGGTCGAGAACCTCGGCATCGCCACGGCCGCGGGCACGCAGATCCTGGAGGACGTCTCCTTCGACATCGCGCCCGGCGAGATCGTCGGACTGGTGGGCGAGTCCGGCTCCGGCAAGTCGATGACGTCGTACGCCGTGATGGGCATCCTGCCGCGGGGCGTGCACCAGACGTCGGGCCGGATCCTCGTCGACGGAGAGGACGTCACCGATGTCGAGCGCCGCTCGGTCGCCTGTCACTTCGCGATGATCTTCCAGAACCCCCGCGACTCGCTCAACCCGCTGATGCGGGTCGGCGAGCAGGTGGCCCGGATGGTCGCGCTGCACCAGGGGGTCAGCCGTCGCGACGCCCGGGTCCAGGCCGTCGAGCTCCTCGAGCAGGTGCGGATCGCCCAGCCCGCGGAGGCGGCGCGGAAGTACCCGCACCAGCTCTCCGGCGGCATGTGCCAGCGGATCATGATCGCGATGGCGCTCGCCTGCCGGCCCCGGCTGCTGCTGGCCGACGAGCCGACCACCGCGCTCGACGTCACCGTGCAGTCGCAGATCCTCGACCTGATGGTCGAGCTCACCGAGCAGATCCAGTGCGGTGTGCTCCTGGTGACCCACGACCTGGGCGTGGTCGCCGAGACCTGCGACCGGGTCAACGTGCTCCATCAGGGCAACCTCGTCGAGCACGGGCCGGCGATGGACCTGCTGCACAACCCGCAGCACGAGTACACCCGCTACCTCCTCGACTCCGCCCGCGAGCTGGAGGTGGACGGCCGTGCTTGAGATCACCGAGCTCCGCAAGGAGTACCGCACCGGCTCGGGCGTCCTCGCCGCCCTGGACGGCGTGAGCGCCAGCCTCGAGAAGGGCCGCACCCTGGCCGTCGTCGGCGAGTCGGGCTCCGGCAAGTCGACGCTCGGCGCGATCGTCACCGGCCTCGAGACGGCGACCTCGGGGAGCGTCGTCATCGACGGTACGACGATCGACCGGCGTGCCTTCCGCGGACCGCTGCGGCGCCGGGTGCAGACGGTCTTCCAGAGCCCGCTGCAGTCGCTCAACGCCAAGTACAAGGTGGAGACCACGCTGACCGAGCCGCTGCGGCTGCTGCTCGGTCTCAGCAAGAGCGAGGCGTCCGCCCGCGTCGACGAGCTGCTCGACGCCGTCCACCTCCCGCGCGAGCTGCGGCACCGCCGGCCCACGGAGCTCTCCGGCGGCCAGCAGCAGCGCGTCGCGATCGCCCGCGCGCTGGCACCCGAGCCCGACCTCGTCGTACTCGACGAGCCCACCAGCGGACTCGACCAGTCCATCCGTGGGCGGATCGTGACCCTGCTGCGCGAGCTGCAGGCCGAGCGCGACCTCAGCTACGTCTTCATCACCCACGACATCGACGTGGCCCAGGCCATCGCGCACGACGTGATCGTCATGCAGCAGGGCCGGATCGTCGAGCGGGGTGGTCGTGAGGTGTTGCGCGCGCCCCAGCACGACTACACCCGGCGGCTCCTCGCCGCCGTCCCCAGTCTCGACCCCGCGCGGCGCCGACGTGCCGCGCATGCGATCAGCCCCACCCCCCTTCCCCATGATGAGGAGACAGCACCGTGATGCGTTTCGGACTCGGCGTTCCCACCGGAACCGAAGGCCTGATGTACCCCGTTCCCTACGCGAGCCCCGAGCAGGCCGTCCAGCTCGCGGTGGAGGCCGAGCGGCTCGGCTTCGACGGTGTCTGGGGCAACGACCACGTCACGACGCAGCGGTACGTGCGCGAGGAGTTCCCGGAGCCGCCGCGCTACTACGACCCCTACCTCTACCTCGCGTACGTCGCCGCCGAGACGACCACGCTGCACCTGTGCACCGCGATCACCGTGCTCTCGTTCCGCAACCCGGCCGTGCTGGCCAAGCAGGCGGCCACCCTCGACCAGCTCTCCGGCGGCCGGTTCAAGATGGGCGTGGGCATCGGCGCCTACCGCGAGGAGGCCGAAGCCATCTGGCCCGGTGCCAAGCTGCACCGTGGTCGTCAGGCCGACGAGTACCTCCAGGCGCTGGAGGTCATCTTCCGCGACCGCAGCGCCACCTTCGAGGGCGAGTTCGTCAACTTCCGCGACGTGGAGAGCTTCCCGCGTCCCCGCCAGGACGTGCTGCCGATCCTCTCCGGCGGCAACTCCGACGGCTCCCGCGAGCGGGCCGCCCGCTGGTGCCAGGGCTGGATCCCCGCGGTCCTGACGCCGGCCGAGGTCGCCGAGGGCATCGCCGAGATCCGCCGGATCGCCGAGAGCCACGGCCGTGAGCTGCCCGCCGACTTCGACGTCGCGCCGCAGCTGTCGGTCTCGCCCGGCAAGGACACCAAGGACGCGATCACCCGCTTCGAGGGCTCGCAGCTCTATGCCCACATGCAGTCGCTGTCGAAGAGCACCCTGAAGGACCAGGACACCTCCGACTTCGTGCGGCGCAACCTGATCGGCAACGCCCAGCAGATGATCGAGCAGGTCCACGCGTACGCCGAGGCGGGCGTCACGACGCTCTCTGCGCTCCTCTTCGCCTGCAACACGGTCGAGGAGACCCTGGACAGCATGGCGTGGTTCTCGGAGAACGTGATCCACCCGTACCGGCGTGAGGCCGGCTCCGGAGAGCTTCGATGAGCGCTCGCGCCATCGACCCCTCCCTCGTCGCCGCTCGGCGCGACCGGCTGCGTCAGCAGCTGCCCGGCGCGGGCGTCGACGCGGTGCTCGCACTCAGCGCCGCCAACTTCGACTACGCCACCGGCTACCGGAGCGTGTCGGCGGTCGTGCACGGGATCTCGCCGCTGGCGGCGGTGCTGAGCGCCGATGCGCTCAAGGTCGCCGGACCGGTCTCCGACAGTGCCCCCGGCTTCGACGCGGGCCTGGTCGAGGACGACTACTCCGCGTACGGACGGTTCTTCTACGAGTCCGAGGGCGGTACGGCGCGGCCGACGCAGCTGGTCGAGCAGCATGCGGACTACGCGACCGCGATCGCGGCCGCCGTGCGTGCCGCGGGCGTCGCCTCGGGTCGCCTCGGGATCGACGAGCGGGCCTGCCCCGAGCCGCTGCGCCGGCAGCTGGAGGAGCTGCTCCCCGGTGTCGAGCTCCTCGCCGCCAGCACCTGGTTCTCCCAGGTGCGCGGGGTGAAGCTGCCCGGCGAGGTCGAGCTGCTCGAGCGCTCCGCACGCGTGGTCGAGTCCGCCATCCTCGCCGGCATCGACGCGGCCGGCGTCGGCGTCTCCGAGGCCGAGATCGCCCGCGTGGTCAACGGCGAGCTCGTCGCCGACGACCTCGAGCCGCGCTTCGTCGTGGTCACCTCCGGACCTCGCTCGGCGCTGAGCGACGCGTCGCCCACCCATCGGAGGCTGGAGCCGGGGGACTTGCTCCGGTTCGACGTCGGCGGCATGCGGGAGGGCTACTGGGCCGACCTGGGCAGGACGGCGGTCGTCGGTGAGCCGAGCGACCGGCAGGCCCGGTTCTACGACGCGATCCTGGCCGGCGAGGACGCCCTGTTCGCCATGGCCCGCCCCGGGGTCAGCGCCAAGGCGCTGTTCGAGCACGCCCTCGAGGTGGTCGAGTCCACCGGCGGGCCGCGGCCCTACCGGCGCCAGCACGTCGGTCACGGCATCGGCCTCGAGGTCTACGAGCCCCCGATCGTGGCGCCGTCGCACGACGTCGCGTTGCAGGCGGGCATGACGTTCTGCTTCGAGACGCCCTACTACGAGCTCGGCTGGGGCGGGATGATGGTGGAGGACGCGCTGGTGATCACCGACGACGGCGTCCGGTTGCTGAGCGACCGGCGCCGGGAGCTGCAGGTCGTGCCGGTATGAGCAGCTATCTCGGGCACCTGATCCACCCCCTCACGGGTGCCACCGTCAGCGAGGCCGACGCCTACCTCCCCGCGGAGGTGGACGGCGGCCACGTGTACGCCGTGCCGGCGCACGACCTGAGCCGGCTGCGCGGTCTGGAGACCACCGACGACCCCGGCATGTTCCGCTACCGGCCGCTGCTGCCGCTCGGCGACGGCCCGGTGGTCAGCCTCGGCGAGGGCGACACCCCGCTGGTCGAGGTGACGAACCTGGCCGGCGACCTCGGTCTCGACCACCTCTACGTCAAGGACGAGTCGCGCAACCCCACCTGGTCCTACAAGGACCGGCTGGCCGCGGTGGCCGTGACCAAGGCGGTCCAGCAGGGACGCGACACCGTGGTGGTCTCCAGCACGGGCAACCACGGCGCCGCGGTCGCTGCCTACGCCGCCCGGGCCGGCATCCGCTGTGTCGTGCTCACCCTGGCCTCCGTGCCGCTGGCGATGAAGACGATGATGCAGGCCTATGGCGCCGAGACCGTCGCCGTCGAGAACCCGACGGACCGGTGGGTGATCATGCGGCAGGCGGTGGAGGAGCGCGGCTGGGTGCCGATGTCGGGCTTCGTCGGCCCGCCGTCCGGCTCCAACCCGTTCGGCTGCGAGGGCTACAAGACCATCGCCTACGAGCTGCACGCCCAGCTCGGCGACGTACCCGACGTGGTCGTCATGCCCGTGGCGTACGGCGACGCGCTGGCCGGCCTGGCCCGTGGCTTCCAGGACCTGGTGGACCTGGGGCTCAGCACGTCCGTGCCGCGCCTGGTCGCCACCGAGCCGTTCGGGCCCTACGGCGCGGCACTGGAGCAGGGCTACCGGGCCGGCGCGACGGTGCCGGCGGGGTCGTCGGTGTCGTTCTCCATCGCGACGCCGACGGCGACCTGGCAGGGCTGGGACGCGCTGGTGCGCACCGGCGGCGCGGCGGCGACGGTGGACGACGCGACCACCCTGGCCGCGCAGCGCCGGCTGGCCAGCAGCGACGGGCTCTTCCTCGAGGCGTCCTCGGCCACGACCGTCGGCGCGCTGCCCTCCCTGATCGAGCGTGGGGTCGTCAGCGCCGCCGACCGGGTGGTCCTGCTCGGCACCTCGACCGGCCTCAAGGACATCCCGACGACGGCCGCGGCCCTCCCGGCCGTCCCGGTCATCGAGCCGAGCCTCGCCGCACTGGACGCGGCGCTCGGGGAGCTGGCGCGCTGATGAGGCTCGGAGTCGCCCCCTCGGGGCGTCGTACGGCGGCCGACGCGGTGCGGCTCGCCCAGCGCGCCGAGGCGGCCGGGTTGCACGAGGTCTGGGTCAGCGAGGACTACCTCGAGCGCGGCGCGTTCGCCGTCGCCGGGGCCATCGCGGCCGTGACCGAGACGGTCCGTGTCGGCCTCGGGGTGGTGAACCCCTGGACCCGTCACGTCGCGCTGATGGCGATGGAGGCGCACGCGCTGGACGAGGTGGCCGGCGGCCGCAGCGTGCTGGGACTCGGCGCCTCCAACGCGCGCTGGATGCAGGAGCAGCTGGGAATCGAGTTCGAGCGGCCGATCGGTGTGCTCGCCGAGTACGCCGCGGCGTTGCGGACCCTGCTGCGCGGCGAGCGCCTGCGGCAGACCCTGCTCGGCAACGAGATCGACTGCGCGCTGGACGCCGCCCCGGCCCGGGACGTCCCGATCGTGTGGGGTGTGAAGGGCCCGCGGGCACTGGCCTCCGGCGCCGAGAGCGCCGACGGTCTGATGCTCTCCGTACTCTCCTCGGCCGGGTACGCGCGCTGGGTCCGGGAGACCTACCGGCCGCGCGAGATCACGGCGTACGCGTCGTTCGCGATCGCCCCGACCACGGCCGAGGCGCGCGAGCAGCTGCGGGCGCACACCGCCCGCTATCTCGGCATGCACGGCGCCTCGGCGATCACGGAGCACGCCGGGATCGACCAGGAGCTCGCCGCGGAGCTGCAGCGCCGGCTGCGGTCCGGTCAGCCGGCCGCCGACCTGGTCGACGACGACTGCGTCGGCGCGGTGACCATCTCGGGCACCGTCGAGGACGCCGCCCGCGGCCTGCTCGCCATGCGCGACGCCGGAGTCGACTCGCTGGTCGTGATCGACGACGGCACCGCGGCTCCCGAGCTGCTGGTCGACTCGCTCGTCGCCGCGGCCCGGGAGGCGGGCCTGCTCGCCCGCTGACGGTCCAGGCTCAGGTACGCGGCTCGGGCTTGGCCAGCGCATCCCGGTGCGCGACGCCCGCCGCCTTGGCGGTCTGGTCGGCCTCGATCGCCAGGACGAGGATCGCCAGGTCGCGGGTGTTGCGCAGGGTGAGACCGGTCAGCTCCTCGATCCGTCGCAGTCGATAGACCACGGTGTTCTTGTGGACGTGCAGGGCCTCGGCGGTCGCGCGCACCGACAGGTTGTGGTCGAGGTGGGTCGTCAGCGTGAGCAGCAGCTCGCTGCCCTGCAGCCGGGTGAGGTACCGCTGGACGAGCTGGCGGGCCATCACGCCGTCGCGATGGACCAGCACCTCGAGCAGTGAGTCGCGGAAGAGGAGCACCGGGGCCGATGTCTCCCGGCCGCTGCGCGACTCGAGGGTGACGACCGCCTGGCGGCACGACGTACCGAGGCCGGAGAGACCGGAGAACGGCTCGCCCACCGATGCCCGCAGGTCCGGGGCGGCGTCCTGCTTGAGCGCGGTCGCGACCCGCTGCGCCAGGAGGTCCAGCTCCGCCTCCCAGGGCATGGCCAGCACGGCCAGCCAGCCGTCCGAGCCGGACCGCACCGTGCCGGACAGGACCGGTACGGCGAGGAGGCTGCGCAACCGCCCGACCACGTGGTGCCGGTGCTGCTCCATGGCGGCCCGGTCGGCGGGCGCGGAGGTGCCGAGCGCGACGGTCACGAAGCTCGCGTGCTCGGGATCGTCGATGCCCATCGTGACGGCCAGCCGCTCCACGTCCGCCCGGTCGACGTCGCCACCCGCGGCGAGGCTTCGGAAGAGGGCCGGCTCGCTCAGCCGCTGACCTTCCTCGATCTGGCGCTGGATCTCCAGGTGCGAGGTGAGCATGGCGTGCTCGAGCTGGTCGAGGCTGGAGATGAGGGTGGCCCGTCCCCTCCTGATGTTGGCCTGCTGGACCTGCATGCGGGAGCACCAGTCGAAGTACTCGTCGTTGAGTGCCCGCTCCGCCGTACGGAAGGACTGGATCACCGACGACGGCGAGACCCCCTGGAGCGCCCGCCGCTCCCCGGTCAGCGAGGCGCGGGCCAGCTCCGCGGGCGTGGGTTCACGGCCCTCGAGCAGGCAGACGATGACGGTGTGGACGTTCTCCCGGATCCGCTCCCGGAGCTCGCCCTGCTTGAAGACGAGCTCGGCGTAGGCGGGCACCGAGGTCCAGACCTCGTCGACGATGCGGGCCATCAGGTCGTCGAACTCCTTGAGCATCGCGCGAGCGAGGCGTTGGAGATCGGGTGGTACGCGTTCAGTCAACTGCGGGAGTCTTCCCCGGACGGTCGCCATCGGTCCACGGTCAGGCCCGGAGCACGTCGAGGTCGTCGTAGAGCTGGCGGGCGCGCAGGGCCATCAGGATGTCCACGCGCGCGAGCTCCGCGGAGCTCGCGACGCCCAGCAGTTCGCAGATGCGGCGGATCCGGTAGGTCACCGTGTTCTCGTGGACCTGCAGCTCGCCCGCCGTTGCACGGGTCGAGAGTCCGCAGCGCAGGAAGGTGCGCAGCGTCTCCAGGAGGTCCCCCTTGTCGATCGGCCCCAGGACCGAGGCGGACATCTGGGCCGCCATGCTGCGGTTCTCGACGATGAGCACCTCGGGGACGACCTGCTCGAACCGGGTGAGCCGCTCGCCGAGCCGACGGCCCACCTCGAGGGCGGCGACCGCCTCGCGCAGGGACCCTGCGGCCTCGTTGAACCGCGCCCGACGCGTGCCCAGCCCGACGGCGGCGCTGGCGGGGACTCCGGCGTCCCCCAGCGCGCGCTCGAGGACCTCGTCGATCCGGTCGACGTCAGCCACGACGAGGATCGTGCAGCCCTGATGGCCACCCAGCAGGATCGGACCGTCGACGTGGGACCGGAGACGACCGACGAGCGCCTGCCGGGCGCGGCCGACCTGCGGCCCGTCCTGCGGGCCGACGGACAGAGCGATCACCCGGTGCGGCTGGTGCACGCGGACGCCCGCCGTGCTCGCCAGCCGATCCAGGTGGGCAGGATCGAGGGCCTGGGCCCCGGCGAGGCGAGAGACGAGATCGACGCTGACGTGGCTGAACGGCGGGTGCAGCTCACCGGCGACGCCGCGATAGGCGGTGGTGGCGGCGCCGAGCATCGCGTCGACCACGACCCCGACGCGTCGGACGACCTCTTGGATGTCGACGGTGGTCGGCGGCGTGGGGCTGATCAGCAGCCGGGAGAGCATGGTCCGCTCGGCGTTGCGCCAGGAACTGATCATGGTCTCGATCGGCACGCCCTGGACGGCTCGTCGCTCAGCGATGCGGCGTACGGGCTCCAGCTCGGACTCGTTCGGCCGCCGGTCCTCGGCGACCGCGAGCAGCAGGGACCGGGTGCATGCGGCGATGGCGCTGGCCACCTCGGTGCGGTCGAGGATGCCGAGCTCCGCGCCGCCGAGCCGCTCCCACGCCGCGTCGGTCAGGCGCTCCGCGATCTGGAGGTCCTGGGTCAGCAGCTCCTGCGCACCTTGTGTGATATCCACAAGCCCCCTCCCGACATCTTCCCCACGATCCACGTATCGCGTCTCGATGCTACCGCCCATCATTGACGTCACGGCGCCCGGCCGTCGAGGAGCTCGTGCCCTCCGGTACCTCAGCCAGTCTCTCAAGGAGAACGTCAATGTCCAGAGGCTCGTCCGCCCTCTATATCGCTCTTGCCGCTGCCTCGGCATGCCTGCTCGCTGGATGTTCGGGGGCTTCGAACGAAGGCCCGCGCATCGCAGATTCCGATTTCGACTGCGCCAATCCGTCGGCTCAGGCCAAAACGACATCGGTTGCCATCCAAGCTCTTCCCCTCGTCAGCAACGGTGCCATTCACGTGGCCAAGGAGCAGGGTTTCTTCGACGACTATGGCCTCGACGTGGATATTCAACCGGCGGGCGGGTTGGACAAGGCTCTTGCGGCCGTGCAGGGCGGCGCAGCCGAATTTGCGTTCAGCACGACCACGTCGGTCGTCCAGGCCGTCGAGAAGTCGGTGCCGATCTCGATTGTCGCACCGCTCGGCGGTCTCGCGCCGGGCGAGTACGAAGAGTTGATGGCGGACCCGGAAGCGACAGGTATCACCGCCCTGGTGGCCTCGGAGGGAATCGCGGACCTCGCCGGACTTGACGGAAAGACGGTCGCGTTGGCCGATGTTCGGGGACAGTCGGAGCTGACCACCAGGTGGGTCCTGAAAGAGGCGGGAGTTGACGCCGAGGACGTCGAATTCACCGTGATGGCTCTGCCGGACGGGCTGAACGCATTCAAGGCGGGCAAGGTCGACGCGATCTATACCGCCGAGCCATTTCTTGGTCAGGCGCTCGCCGCCGGAGGCCACGTGATCAGCTGGCCGTCGGAGGAGACCTTCCAGCATGGCGTCGCTTCCGTTGTCGTCGCCTCGAACAGCTACGTGTCGGAGAATACAGACACGGTCTTGCGGATGAATTGTGCGCTCCGTCGGGCGGCCGAATACAGCAACAGCAATCCGGATGAAGTGCGTGCGGCGACCGCCAAGGCGGTGGGTGTGCCGGTTGCATCGTTGGCAACGGCCGTACCGCCCTACTTCGCGCAGGCCGCCGAGCGCGCTGATATCGAGCGCACCGTCGACATCATGGTGGACCTCGGCTTCATCCAGAAGAAGGTGGATGTAGAGAAGTTCGCTATTCCCCAGATCTTCGAGGATTAGAGAGCCCGCCGCACCTTCAATCAGCGAAGTCGTCCGCGCGCGTCGAAACCGTCGGACAAACGAGAATCGAACGGCCCGTGGAATGCTAGGATTCGAAGATGAGTAGAGCGATGCGAAAATCCATATTGGGAGTCGCGGGGGTCGTACTTTCGCTCGTCCTCTGGCAGTATTTGACCGTCGGTGGTCCTTTGGCGCAGACACCAGGACTTCCGACCGCTTCGGGGACCTTCGAGCGAGCGGTCAAGCAGGCGGGCGATCCCGAGCTCTGGTCGGCGCTGGCGACAACCTTGGTCGTCACGTTGGCGGCGCTGCTGATCGCCTCCCTCTTGGGGATCGGTGTGGGTCTTCTGATGGGCTACTCGAAGATCTTCAGCACCGCTTTGGATCCTCTCGTGCAGTTCTTGCGACCGGTTCCGCCCGTGGCGCTGCTCCCGGTTGCTCTTCTCGTGATGGGGCCCACCTCGAACCTCGCGATCCTGATGGCCGTCGTCACGGCAATGTGGCCGGCCCTGGTGCAGACCCTGGTGGGGGTCCGGGGTGTCGACAACGTCACCCTGGACGCAGCTCGAGCCATGGTGCTGCCCCCGTTGCTCATCCAGACGCGGATCGTCCTGCTGAGTGCCCTCCCCCACATCGCGACCGGAATTCGCATCGCCGCCAGCTATGCACTCCTGATGGCGATCGCGACCGGGATCCTGACCGGTGCTCCGGGTCTCGGCCGGTCCATCCTGTTCGCCCAGCAGGCGGGCGACAGCGCCCTGGTCTTCGCGTTGGCGGTCTACGCGGGGATTCTCGGGCTGGCCATCAGCCAGGCCTTCTCTCGCATCGAGGGCCGGCTCACGCGCGACTACGGCCCGACGGCCGAGGCGGCTGCCTCATGAGCCGCCTGGGCCGGGTCCTCCTCGGATCGCTGATCCCGATCGTCGTCCTTGTCATCTATGCGTTTGCCACCCGGAGCGGTCTGGATCCGTACTACCCGTCGATGGCGAGCATCTCGAGCAGGTTCTCCGAGCTGTGGCTGTTCGAACGGGTGGGGTCGGACGTGTGGCCGAGCATGCGGAATCTCGCGTTCGGCTACCTTGTCGCGATCGCGGTGGGTGTTCCGGTCGGCTTGCTGCTGGGTATGGTCGTCTGGCTTCATGATCTGTTGGCGCCGCTCATCGACTTCGCTCGAAGCGTCCCCGCCATCATCTTCATTCCGCCGCTCATCCTCGTGCTGGGGATCGGGGACGTCAGCAAGGTCCTCATCATCGCGCTCGGCGCCGGCTTCCCCCTCCTGATCACCACGATCGACGGGGTGCGAAAGACCGATCGCGCGCTGCTGGACGTGGCCCGAGCGATTCGACTGAGCAGGCGACGGACGATCTGGAATATCGTCCTGCCCGGCGCAGCTCCCTCGATCATGGGCGGTGCCCAGACGGGACTGCAGGTCGGCTTCTTCCTGCTGATCGCCAGCGAGATGGTGGGCGCCAGCAGCGGGATCGGCTATCTCATGATGCGAGCCCAGGCGAGCTTCGACTCCCCCACTCTCTGGGCCGGGATCGTGCTGCTCTCCCTCATGGGATTCGTCCTCAACCTGCTCTTCCTGGCGGTCCGGAACCGGATCATCCATTGGCACCTCGCCATGCGTGCCGTCTCCGGATCCCGCTGAACTATGACACTCAATGGAGCCACTATGAACGACCTCCGACAGCCCCGTCTGGTCATGGAGGCAGGAAGCAAGACCTACTACTCCAGGAATGCGTCCAAAGAGGTCCTGGCAGGAATAGACCTGACCGTGCACGCGAGTGAGTTCCTGAGCATCGTGGGTCCCTCGGGCGCGGGCAAGACCACGTTGCTTCGCTGTCTCAGCGGGCTGATGCCGCTCAGCTCCGGACGCATCATCCTGGACGGCGAGGTGCTGACGGAGCCAAGCCCCGTGGTCTCGGTCGTCTTCCAGGAGTACTCGCGGTCCTTGATGCCATGGATGACCGTGGCGGACAACGTGGCGCTTCCGCTGCGGGGCAGGAAGGTGCCACGAGCCAGCGTGAAGGCCCGTGTCGGTGAGGTCCTTGAAAGCGTGGGGCTGTCCGGCACTGAACGCCAGCATCCGTGGCAGCTCTCGGGCGGGATGCAGCAACGAGTTGCCATTGCGAGGGCGCTGGTCACACAGCCCGAAGTCCTGTTCATGGATGAGCCGTTCGCTTCGGTTGACGCACAGACACGACTCGATCTCGAGGATCTGACGAGGCGCCTGCAGCAGGAACGGCAGATGTCGGTGGTCTTGATCACCCACGACATCGATGAAGCGATCTATCTCTCCGATCGCGTGGTCGTGCTGTCCAAGGAGCCGGCCACGGTCCGCGAGATCATCGAGAACGACCTCGGCGCGGTTCGCGACCAGATCTCGACTCGCGAGCTTCCGGCCTTCATGGAGCGCCGGTCCCACGTCCTGGGACTGATCCGCGAGATCCAGCATGCGAAGGCCGTCCCTGCCGAGCTCTCCACGTCGTCGTCCTGACGCCTGACCGGAGACGACGACCGACTCACCTGCTGCCCCCGCTCGCCCCGCTCT
Source organism: Nocardioides carbamazepini (assembly GCF_024614185.1). GTDB lineage: Bacteria > Actinomycetota > Actinomycetes > Propionibacteriales > Nocardioidaceae > Nocardioides > Nocardioides carbamazepini. Next base: position 416,239 of record NZ_JAHTLF010000018.1, on the reverse strand, counting down.
CGGTCGAGCGCTCTCTTCAGCGCGCCCTCAGCACGCCATCGATCGAATCCAATGAAGGGCTTCACCATGTCATTGCAACGAAATGCCGTCACCGTACTGCGAGCGCCTCGGCTGCTCACGGGTGTCGATTCACTGATCTCCGGAAACGTCCAGGTGACGATCCAAGGGAATCGGATCGTCGATGTCAGTGAGGGGAGCTACCCGGCGCCGCCTCCTGGTGCAGAGGTCATCGAACTGGACGACTGCACCCTGATGCCGGGGCTGATCGACTGCCACGTGCACACGGGGGCGTTCAACAGTCTCCTGTTCGAGGACTACCGCCATGCGATGTTCGAGGTCACTCCTCAGTTGCAGCAGATGTCCGCGCTCTTCAGCGCTCAGCGGTGTCTCGCGGCGGGAGTGACCACGATCCGCGATCAAGGTTGGATCACACCGACGGGCGGCCACTTCACGCGTGAGCTGGTCGCCGTGCGTGAAGCGATCGAGCGGCGCATCGTTCCCGGACCGCGCCTTCTCGTCGGAGGCTTGGCGGCATGCACGAACTCGCACATCGACGTGGTCATTCCCACAGCATCGATCCGGCAGCCCGGCGTCACCGCAGACGGCCCTGACGAGATGCGCAAGCTGGTCCGTTCGCACCTGAGGGATGGAGTCGACCACATCAAGACGTGCACCTCGGGTGGCGGCGGCACTCCGTCGCAGCATTCCGCGGTCGACAACATGTCGGAAGGCGAGTTGCGTGCGGTGGTCGAGGAAGCCCACTACGACCGACGGAGTGTCGCCTGTCACGCGTGGACCGCGGAATCGCAGAAGCGGGCCCTCGCAGCCGGTGTCGACTCCTTGGAGCATTCGGTGTGGACCGATGACGAGGCGATCGAGATGATGGTCAGCAGGGGTGTCCCGCTGGTGCCGACCTTGATCCACCGAACCGACCGTTCGCTCGACCGCTGGGAGAAGCTCGGCGCTGATGCTGCGGTGATCCAGAACTTCCGCAACATTCAGAAGGACTGTTTCCAGACCTTCGATCGGGCCCATCGGGCAGGAGTCAAGATCGCCATGGGAACGGATACCGTCATGTCCCCCGAGATGGGGGAGAACGGCGGGGAGCTGCAGGTCTACGTGGATCTCGGCATGACTCCGCTCGAGGCCATTCGAACCGCAACCGTCAACGCGGCGGAAGTGGTGGGTCTGGGTGATCAGATCGGAAGTGTCGAGGTCGGCAAGCGCGCGGACGTCATCGCGGTGGCCGGCGATCCATCGGTGGATATCTCCCTCCTGGCCGGGCCCAGCAAGATTGCGCTGGTCATGAAGGACGGTGACATCTTCGTCGATCGGGGTGATCGACGTAGGGAGATCGGCGCCTTCAGCTCGATGCCCACCAGGTACGTGTGATCGACGCTCGTGATGCTCGCCGTTCGTCGCGAACGTATCGGCCCTGATTCCACCTGAAAGGACCACCCATGCAGAGCACGATGATGGACTCCCAGCTGACCACGACCGCTGTCATGCGCCACGGCGCGACGGTGCACGGAGCTTCTCGCGTGCGCACACTGCTGCCCGACGGCTCGGTCCGGGTCAGCACCTACGCCGAGGTCGCGGCCCGCGCCGCCCAGTTGGCCCATGCGCTGCGTGGTGTCGGGGTCACCGGCGACCAGCGCGTCGGCACCTTCCTGTGGAACAACCAGGAGCACGTCGAGGCCTACTGCGCGGTCCCGTCGATGGGCGCGGTGCTCCACACCCTCAACCTGCGACTGGCCGCCGAGCAGCTCGTCTACATCGCCGACCACGCCGAGGACCAGGTCGTCATCATCGACGGCTCGCTCGTGCCGTTGTTCGCGCCGGTACTGCCCCAGCTCTCGACGGTGCACACCGTCGTCGTCACCGGAGGCGTCGACCGCAGCCCGCTCGAGGGACACGGCAAGACCGTCCTCGACTACGAGGAGTTCCTCAGCGGGCACCCGACCACCTTCGACTGGCCGGAGCTGGACGAGCGGGCGGCCGCGTTCATGTGCTACACCTCCGGCACGACCGGCAACCCGAAGGGCGTCGTCTACAGCCACCGGTCGACGTACCTGCACTCGATGGCCGTGCTCGCCAAGGGAGCGCTCGGCATCGACGCGGACGACTCGGTGCTGGCGATCGTGCCGCAGTTCCACGCCAACGCGTGGGGGCTGATCTACGCCGCTCTCATGGCCGGTGCCGATCTGGTGATGCCCGATCGTTTCCTCCAGGCAGAGCCGCTGGTGAAGTTCATCGACCAGGAGAAGCCCACCATGGCCGGCGCGGTGCCGACGATCTGGAACGACGTGCTCCAGTTCCTCGAGGCCAACCCGAGCTACGACATCTCCTCGCTCAAGATGGTCGCCTGCGGTGGCTCCGCCGTTCCGCGGCATCTGATGGAGGTCTTGGAGCAGCGGCACGGCGTTCGCATCATCCAGGCCTGGGGGATGACCGAGACCTCGCCGGTGGCGGCCGTCGCGCGGCCGCCTGCGTCGGCGACGGACGAGGAGCACTGGACGCTGCGCGCCACGGCCGGACGTCCGGTCTGCGGCGTCGAGGCCCGCATCGTCGACGACGAGGGCGGCGTGCTGCCCAACGACGGCGACTCGGTCGGTGAGCTGCAGGTGCGCGGCCCGTGGATCACCGCCGCCTACTACCGCGACAACGACCCTGGGAAGTTCGAGGACGGTTGGCTGCGCACCGGGGACGTCGGCAAGATGGACGCCCGACACTTCATCACCCTGACCGACCGGGCGAAGGACGTCATCAAGTCCGGCGGCGAGTGGATCTCCTCGGTCGACCTCGAGCTGCTGATCGCCAGTCACCCCGACGTGCTCGAGGCAGCTGTGATCGGCGTACCGGACGAGAGGTGGCAGGAGCGACCGTTGGCGGCCGTCGTGGTGAAGGAGGGGCACGAGGTCACTCCCGCGCAGCTGCGGGACTTCCTGGCCGACAAGGTCGCCAAGTGGTGGCTGCCGGAGCGCTGGACCTTCATCGACCAGGTGCCGCGCACGTCGGTCGGGAAGTTCGACAAGAAGGTGCTGCGGGCCCAGCACAGCGATGGCGGGCTCGACGTCGTCGAGAGCTGAACGTGCGAGGCGGGCGGCTGAGAGCGACCTCTTGACCACTCTCAGCCACCCAACTCCCGACCCAGGTCAGGCCAGCGTCGCCAGTCCCGCGGCCCGGATCGTCGAGTCCCAGGGATGTCGGCGGGCGTCGACGTCGTCGAGATCTGGTCCTCCGCGTGGTTCACCGAGGACGATGCTGCGGGATACCGAACTGACTGACATGGAGACATAGTGGGCAATGCGAAGAGGATCCGGCCGGACCGGTCCGCCGCGCTCGGCGCCCTGCGCCACGGCACCACGGCGATTCGCACCCGCGTAGCCGCGGACATGCAGACCACCGAGGTGGCGTGGTGACGCCGGGCGACGGGGCCTGGCGTGCGCTGTCACCGGAGGATCTGGCGCGGGAGTACTCGCCGAGCTCGATGGTCGACTCCATGGACGCCGAGCTCGACGTCTACGCTGCGGCCAGCACTGCCGCCCGGTCGCGGCACCCGCACGCCGAGCACGCCTACGGCCCGGGCGCGCGGCAGCGCCTCGACGTGTTCCATCCCGGTGGCGACTCGCTGCCGGGACCGGTGCCGGTGCTCGTCTTCGTCCACGGCGGCTACTGGCAGGCGGAGTCCAAGGAGCGCGCCTGCGGTGCGGCGCCGGACGTCCTGGCCGCGGGTGCGGCGTACGTCGCGGTCGAGTACACCCTCGCCCCGGTCGCGTCCGTGGCGGAGATCGTCGCCGAGTGCGGTGCGGCGCTCGGCTGGTTGGTCGCGCACGCCGCGGAACTGGGTATCGACCCGGCGCGGATCCATCTGGCCGGCAGCTCCGCGGGCGCCCATCTGGCGGCGCTGCTGACCCTCGGCGACGACGCCTTGCCCGGAGCCACGATCCGGAGCGCGACCCTGCTCAGCGGCGTCTACGACCTGCGTCCGCTGGTCCCCACCTACGTCAACGACCCGCTCGGGCTCGACGAGCCGACCGCGTGGCACCTCAGCCCGCTGAGCCGGATCCGGGCCTCGGACGCCGCGCTGGTCGTGAGCTGGGCCGAGTGCGAGACCGCGGAGTTCCGGCGGCAGAGTCGGGCGCTGACCACGGCCTGGCGCGCGCTCGGCAACCGGGTCGACGTCGTACCCGACGTGCCGGGACGCAACCACTTCGACCTGCCCCTCGACCTGGCCGATCCCGCGACCGCGCTGGGACGGGCGGTCCGCAGGCTGCTGCATGGTTGAGCTCCGCCCCGCGGCCCCCGCCGCGCGCCGGGAGAGCCGATGGGACCGGGGTGCGCTGCTGGTCGTCGTCGGCGTCGCGGTCATCGCGTTCAACCTGCGCCCGGCCCTGGTCGCGGTCGGGCCGCTGACCGGCCAGCTGCGCGACGACACCGGTCTCAGCACCACCGCCATCAGCATGGTGACGACGCTTCCGCTGCTGTGCTTCGCCGTGCTGTCGCCCGTCGCCCCCGCGATCGCCCGCCGGATCGGACTGGAACGCGCGCTGGTCGCGGCGTCGCTGGTGCTGCTCGCCGGATGCGCGATCCGGATGCTGCCGTCGATTCCCGCTCTCTACCTGGGATCCGCGGTGATCGGCGTCGGCATCGCGATCGCCAACGTGCTGGTCCCCGTGGTGATCAAGCGCGACCTCGCCGCCCACCTCGGTGCCGCGATGGCGCTGTACTCCGTGATGCTCAGTCTCGGCGCGGCCGGCGCGGCCGGAGCCGCCGTGCCGATGGGGCACGCCCTGGGGCTCGACTGGCGGGCGGCCCTCGGCCTGTGGGGGCTGCCGGTGCTCGTCGCGTGCGGGCTGTGGTGGACGCTCCAGCGGCGGCGGCGGGGCGTCGCGATGGACGTCGCGCCGGTCGTCGGACCGCCGTCGGCGCTACGGGTCTGGCGGGCGCCCATCGCCTGGGCGGTCGCGGCCTACTTCGGGCTGCAGTCGGCGGCGTTCTATACGTTGGCGGCCTGGCTGCCCGCGCTGCTGCGCGATGCCGGACTGAGCGAGACGGCGGCCGGCGTGATGACCGGGCTGTACAGCGCCAGCGCCATCGCCGGCGCTCTCGTCCTCCCGCTGCTCGCCGTCCGCGCGCGGTCCCAGCGGCTGGCCGCAGCGCTCTGCGCCGCGACCGTCGGAGCCGGTATCGCCGGCCTGGCCCTCGCTCCGGCGGCCGGCGTGGTGGCGTGGACGGTGCTCCTCGGCGTCGGATGCGGTGGCGCAGTCGGGCTCGCGCTGACCTTCTTCTCCCTCCGCGCCCGCCGGCCCGCCGGGGCCGCCGCACTCTCCGGCATGGCGCAGTCGGTGGGCTTCACCCTGGCGGCGATCGGGCCGCTCCTGGTCGGCGTACTCCACGACCGGACCGGCGGCTGGGGCGCGCCACTGGCCGCGCTCGGGGTGACGTCGGTCCTGCTGGCCGGGGCCGGACTGCTCGCGGGCGCGGACCGGTACGTCGACGAGCCGGCCTGACGCCGGACCGGTCCCACCGTCGTACCCGGCAGATCGGTCGTGATCCACGGCGACTCGCGACTGAGATGTCCGGTACGGCGAGGTTCACCCGGGTCACCCGTCGTGCGGCTCAGTCCTCGACTCGTTCGACGTCGTGCTCGAGGATCCGCTCGCGCCACTCCGTCCAGGGATGGGCCGACGCGCACAGTCCCTCGTACACCTCCGGCTCGACGTCGAGGTAGTCGTAGGTCCCGCCGTGCCGGAACCGGACCCGCAGCCGGGTGGCAGCGGCGTCGTACCCGACCGCCTCGAGGGCGCGGGACCTGCGCATCCGCGTCATCTCCATGCCTCCGTCCTACCTCGCGACGAGCGGTGCGTCCAGGGCGAAGGCGGTCAGGGGACGACCAGCACCGGCCAGCGGCGCAGTCGCATCAGCTGCACGGGAAGCGGACCGCCCGGCCGGAGGTAGGCGTGCTGGCGGGACGAGCCCAGTACGATGAGGCCGGCGGAGAGCTCCTCGGCGACGGTGGCGAGGACGTGGGCGGGCGGACCGAGGCGGACGAAGAGCTCGACGTCGACCGGCCAGACCGTGCTGGCGATCGCGTCCCGCAGCTCCTGCTCGACCTGCTCCTGGCCCTCCAGCGCGGCCCGGACGGCGCCCTCGTTGCCGAGCGCCGCCTCGGCGCTGACGTCGCGGGCGAGCACCAGGGCCAGTCGACTGCTCTGGCGGCGGGCCAGGCCGGCGGCGTACGAGCCGGCGCGGGTCGACGTGACGCTTCCGTCGACGCCGGCCACGATCCACGCGGCGCCGTCGCGTCCCAGCTCGAAGGCCGCGTCCTGCTCACCTGCCACAGGGGCAGGCTACGCGGCGTCGGCGCCGGGCTTGGCAGGATGCGGGGGTGAACACGTCGATCGCCTTCCTCGGCTGCGGAGCCATGAACGAGGCCATCATGGCGGGGCTCCTGGATTCGGGGGTTCCCGCGGACCGGGTCGTCGCGACCGTCCGGACGCCGGAGCGCGCCGGCCTGCTGACGGACCGGTACGGCGTCCGGGTCGCCTCGACGACGAGCGCCGATGCCGATGCCGTGACCGCCAACGCACGGGCCGCGGCGGGGGCGCGGGTGGTCGTGCTGGGCGTGAAGCCGGCCCAGGTGGCCGAGCTGGCCGCGGAGATCTCCGCGGTGCTGGCACCCGACGCCGTCGTGGTGAGCGTCGCCGGAGCCGTCCCGCTGAGGAGCATCGAGCAGGCCCTGCGGCCCGGACAGCCGGTCGTGCGGGCGATGCCGAACACGCCGACCCGCGTCGGCCACGGGGTCACCGCGATCGCCCCGGGAGCCCACGCGGCTCCGGAGCACCTGCGGGCGGCGCGCGATCTGTTCGCCACCGTGGGCTCGGTCGTCGAGGTGACCGAGGACCAGATCGACGCCGTGGGCGCCGTGAGCGGATCGGGTCCCGCCTACGTCTTCTACCTGACCGAGGCGATGGCGGAGGCGGGGGAGCGGCTCGGCCTGCCCGCCGACCTCGCCCGCATGCTCGCGGCCCGGACGGTCGCGGGCGCCGGCCGGATGCTCGACGACGAGGCCGCCGACCCGGCCGCACTGCGGCGTGCGGTGACCAGCCCGCACGGCTCGACCGAGCGCGCGATCCTCCTCTTCGAGGAGCGCGGCCTGCGCGATGTCGTCGCCGCCGGCACCGCCGCCGCGCAGGCGCGCACGAGGGAGATCACCCGCGGACTGGAGTAGACCGGCGGGTCCCGCAGGTCGGGTCGACCGGCATGCCGCCCGATCGGAGCAGCGAGACGCTGACCCTGCCCCTGGTGGCCGCGACCACTAGCGGCATCCGGCGTGCGGCCCCCGCCGGTGACCGCCGAGATAGCCGGCGACAGCAGCGGCGAGAGCCGCGGCGACCTGCAGGGCCATCGGGCGCACCACCCCCCTGCGCCGGTGCTCGTGTGCGCGGACCGCCGCGATCGCGTCCGACCAGTACTCGACCGCCGGGTCACCGAGGTCTGTGGTCATCGCGCCCTGCTGACCGCCCCTGCGCCGCCGGCTCAGGGCGGGGATGGGCCGAGCACGATCAGGTCGACCCCGAGTCCGAACGCCGGACGCCATCGTCGTGGGAGCTGGCGAGGTGTTCATGCCCGGCCGGTACCCGGTGGCGGGCGGGCGCAGACGCCGGCACCCGATCAGGACCGTCAGGCGATCGTCACGACGCCGACCAGCGACACCGTCGCGACGACGAGGGTCGAGACCAGGCCCAGCGCCAGGGACCGGCCGCCGCTGTGCAGCAGCCTCCCGAGATGGACGCCGGTCCCCAACGCGAACAGTGCGGCGGCCAGGGTCGCCGTCTGCAGCGTGTCGGCGACCTCGAGCGCGGGCGCGGGCACCAGCCCGGCGGTCCGGAGCAGCACGCAGCCGAGGAAGCCGAGCACGAACAGCGGAACCAGGGGCGGCCGGGCCGCCGCCTCCTGGCCCCGGCGGGCGCGGCGGGCCGTGCTCACGATCGCCACGACCGGGGCGAGCAGCAGGACACGGGTCAGCTTGACCACGACGGCGACGGCGACCGCGGCCGTCCCCGCGGGTCCGGCGGCCGCGACGACCTGGCCGACCTCGTGGACACTCGCTCCGGCCCAGATGCCGAGCTGGCGCTCGGAGAGGCCGAGCGGTGCCTGCAGCAGGGGGAGGGCGATCATGGCGACGGTGCCGTAGAGCGTGACCATGGTGATCGCCGTCGCGACATCGTCCTCGTCGGCGTCAGCGGTACGTTCCATGCCCGCGATCGCCGAGGCGCCGCAGATCGCGAACCCGGTCGCGATCAGCAGGCTGCGGGCCGGCCCGACCTGCAGCCGCAGACCGAGCCACCAGGTGAGCGCCAGCGTGCTGACCAGGGTCAGCACCACCAGGCCGATGATCGGTACGCCGAGGGCGGCGATCGCGGTCAGCGAGAGGGAGAGCCCCAGCAGGACGACGCCGATCCGCAGTAGCCGCTGGACGGCGAGCCGCAGGCCGGGGCGCGCGGCGATGGGCACCAGGTCGAGGTTGGCGACCACGGCGCCGAGCAGCACCGCCCAGGTCAGCACGCCGACCGACGGCAGGAGGCGGTGGGCCACGACGGAGAGGGCGACGCCCGCGGCGGTCAGGGCGAGGCCGGGCAGCGCGGACGGCTCCGTGTCGTCCGGATGCCTCGTCGTGCGGTCGGTCATGGTGCTGATGGCCATGTGCTCCAGACTGGGTCCGTCCCACGGCGCTCGGTAGTGAGTGCCTGCACATCACGTCATACGGAGAACGCATGAGCACCCGACGACCGGACCTCGATGACCTCGAGGTGCTCGCCCTCGTGGCCCGGACGGGAAGCATCGGCCAGGCCGCGCAGGTGCTGCGACTCTCCCAGCCGAGCGTCTCCCGACGCATGCTCGCGCTGGAGCGGCGGCTCGGCGTCACCGTGCTGCACCGCACCACCCAGGGGACGACGCTGACGGCCCACGGGCGTCTCGTCGTCGACTGGGCCGGCGACCTGCTCGGCGCCGCCGACCGCTTCGCGCGCTCGGTCGCGACGCTGCGCGCGGAGGGGGACCTCGCCGTCCGGGCCGCGGTGTCGATGACGATCGCGGAGCACTATGCCCCTGCCTGGCTCGCCCGGCTGCACGCTTCCGCGCCGGAGCTGGAGGTGTCGCTGGTCGTCGCCAACTCGGCCGAGGTCGAGCGGCTGGTCCGCACCGGTGCGGCCGAGCTCGGCTTCGTCGAGGTGCCCTCCGTGCCGGACGGCCTCTGCCGGCAGCGTGTCGGCGAGGACCGGCTCGTCGTCGCCGTGGCGCCCGGCCACCCCTGGGCCACCCGCACCACGCCGGTCTCCGCCGCGGAGCTCGCCGCCGGCGGGGTCCTGGTGCGGGAGGCCGGGTCGGGCACCCGGGTGACGCTCGAGGAGGCGCTCGGCAGCGAGGGCCACGAGCTGCAGCCCGGTCTGGTCATGGCGTCGAACAGCGGTCTGACCCACGCCGCGATGGCCGGGATGGGACCGGTGGCGCTGTCGGAGCGTGCATTGGAGGCCCACCTGCGGCTCGACGAGCTGCGCGCCGTACCGCTCGACCATCTCGCTCTGGTCCGCCCGCTGACCGCCGTCTGGCTGAGCGACTCCCCTCTCCCGGATGCCGCCGCCCGGCTGCTCGCGGCGGCCGGTGCCGGCGTCAGGTGAGGGCGGTCAGCCGGCCGGCGTCGAGGTGCCCGCGTCGTGGGCCACGCGGGCGGCGTGCAGCCGGGCGTGCGCGATCGCCTCGGGGGTGGTCGCGAAGACATGGCGCTCGTGGGCGAGCCGGTGCCGGACGCCCAGTCGCTCCAGCACCGCGAGATGGGCGGGGCGGGTGCCGGAGAGCAGCACGGTGACACCGCGCCGCTCGAGCCGCTCGATGGTGTCGGCCAGGACGTGCGCGCCGGTGGCGTCGACAGTGGTGAGGCGGGACATGCGCAGCACGACGACGCGGACCTGCTTGACCTGGGTGAGCTCGAGCAGGAAGTCGTGCGCGGCGGCGAAGAACAGCGGTCCGTCGAGGCGGTAGGCGACGATGTGCTCGTCGAGGAGGCGCCGCTCCTCGTCGTGATGGTCACTCTCGTCGAGCGGCACCTCCTCCAACCGCGCGGTCGTGGCGGTCTCGCGCAGGGCGAAGAACCCTGCTGCCACCAAGCCGATGATCACCGCGAGGACCAGGTCGAGGGCGACGGTGGCGACGGCGGTGATGAGCAGCGTGGCAGCGTCGCCGCGGGTCGCGCGGAGGAGGGGGCCGAGGCTGGAGATGCGGACCATCTGCACGGCCGTCGCGATCAGGACGCCGGCCAGCGCGGCGAGGGGGATATGGCCCACCCACTGTGCGGCCACGAGGACGACGATCAGCAGCAGGACCGCGTGGCTGAGAGCGGCCAGTCGGGAGTGGGCGCCGGAGCGGACGTTCACCGCTGTCCGGGCGATGGCGGCGGTGGCGGGGATGCCGCCGAAGAGCGGGCTGGCGACGTTGGCGAGACCCTGCCCGAGCAGCTCGCGGTCCGGGTCGTGGCGCTGCCCCACGCTCATCGCGTCGGCCACCGTCGCCGACAGGAGGCTCTCCAGGGCGCCGAGCGTGGCGACCGCCACCGCGGCGAGCACCAGGGTGTCGAGATCGCCCCAGGGCACCGACGGCAGCCGGGGAGCCGGCAGACCGGAGGGGATCGTGCCGATGGTGTCCAAGGGGCGCTCGCCGTCGCGGCCGAGGAGGGCGTTCGCGCCGGTCGCCAGGGCGACCAGGACCAGAGCTGCCGGGAAGCCGGCGCGGAGCCGGGCGAACGCGACGATGACCGCCGCGACCAGCACGGCCGTCGCGGGCGCGGTGAGGTCCGGCTCGGCGACCCAGGCCCGCACCGCGTCACCGGCGAGCACCAGGATCCGCTCCGCGTGCACGTCGACACCCAGGGCGGCGGGCAGCTGCTGGAGCGCGATGATCACGGCGATGCCGGCCGTGAAGCCCTCGATGACGGTGACGGGCACGTAGCGGATCGCGCGGCCCGCGCCGGTCACGGCCAGCACGAGCAGCATCAGTCCGGCGAGGAGGCCGACGACCAGGACACCGTCGACGCCGTGCGCGGCGACGATGGGGATGAGGACGACGGTCATCGCCCCGGTGGGCCCGCTGACCTGGACGTGGCTGCCTCCGAAGACCGCCGCTACGGCGCCGGCGACGACCGCCGTCACGATGCCCGCGCCCGCGCCGACACCGGAGCTCACGCCGAAGCCGAGCGCGAGGGGCAGCGCGACCAGGGCGACCATGACGCCGGCCGTCAGGTCGCGGCGAGGACGGGCCTGGGTCCAGTCCTCCCGCCGAGGCGCGAGCTGACGGACCCGCGCCGTCAGGGCGCTCATCGGCGGTCGGGGACCATGAGCTCGTCCTCGAACTCGGAGCGCGTCTCGGCGAGCCCGACCAGGATCCGGCGGGCCGAGAGGAGGAGGTCGCGGACCTCGGGGACGCTGATGGAGTAGACGACCGCCGTGCCTTCGCGGCGCGAGACCACCAGCGACGTACGGCGGAGCACGGCGAGCTGCTGTGAGAGGTTGCTGGGCTCGATGGCGATCTGCTCGAGCAGCTCGTGGACCGCGTGGTCGCGCTCGGCGAGCAGCTCGAGGATCCGGATCCGGGCGGGGTGGCCCAGGGTCCGGAAGAACTCGGCCTTCGTCTGGTAGAGCGGAACACCCATCGCGGCGACCTCCCTCTCGTATCCGCACCGGCGGTCGCTAGACTACATGACTTGAAGAAGTCTTCATATAGTGATTCTCTCGCGAAGGAGATGGGCAGGGCCTATGGACGAGGGCACCACCGAGACCGTCGCCGCGGCCCTGCTCGGGCCCGGCGACATCGTGACGCTGCCCGGCACCGCCGGCCGCAGCCGGATCCAGGTCGCGCGCGCCGCCGTCCCCGGCGTGGTGTGGCTCTACGTCGTCGACGCGGCCACCGGCGTACGACGCCGGGGCCCTGTCGCACTCCCGCTCCACCGCACGGTCATCCGGCATGCGGCCGGTCCGGTCCCCCGCGGGGCCGCGCAGGGGCCCGAGGACGCCTGAGGGTGCCGAGCCGGCGTCGGCCGGCCGGCACCCTGGATCAGGTGCGCACGGGGCGGGACCTCGCCGGTCTCAGCCGACCAGCTCCACGTCGACCTGCTGGCTGGTGCGGACGGCCCCGAGGAGACTCGACTGCACGAAGACGGTGACGGTGTCGCCCGCCGCGACCTCCACCAGGAAGTCCTGGCTGACGCGCTCGCTGGCGAGGACCGCGTTGCTCAGCGTCCGGCTGGTCTTGCTGCCGGGCACCACCGGGTCGGTCGGCTGGCCGGTGCCCTTGGTGGCGAAGGTGGTGATGGCGACGGACGCGAGGGGCACCTGGACATCGATGCCGTAGCTGATCCGGTAGGTGCCCGCGCGGGTGAACGCGAGTCCGACGGGCCCGAGGAAGGCGGGCCCGGCGCCGAGCTTGGTGAAGGCCATGCCACTGACGTTCTGCGGGCTGTTCACCAGCAGGATCGGGATCGCGATGCTGTTGGGCTCGCTGTAGTCGTAGAGCGTGTAGGCCCCGTTCTCGCCGGGTTCGCCCTGTGCTCCGGCGGGCCCCTGCGGCCCGGCCGGCCCCTGCGGCCCGATCGGTCCGGCCGGCCCCTGCGGCCCGGCCGCACCCGGCGAGCCGGCCTCGCCCGTCGCGCCGTTCGCCCCGGCGGCGCCCGCCCCGCCGGACGGGAGCTCTCCGGCGCGGAAGTCGTGTGCGCGCAGGCTGCCGTCGCGCACCTTGCCGGAGCCGACCGCACCCTGGTCGATCTTCGCGCGGGTGACGGCCTGCCTGTCGATCTTGGAGGTGGTGACGGCGTGGTCGCGCAGCGCGGCGGTGTCGACCGAGTTCCTGCTGGCCACCACCGCGGCGTAGGAGGTGCCGGACACGGCGACGAGGAGCGCGAGGAGTGCGATCACGAGTGCGGCCGGACCGCTGCCCTTGGTGGGGATGCGCATGGGGGATGTCCTCTCGGGGGCGGGGGTAGGGAGGCCATGGGTGGGCCGACGGTCACGTTAGTGGTGACGGTTCGCCGGAGCCGGCGGTTCGTCCAAGATCACCCGTCCGGTCGCCCGGCTCGGGCGGGCGTCGCCGCGACCAGGGGCAGGAAGACGGTGTCGACGATCTCGCGGATGTCCGCGTCCGACAGTGGCGCGAGGTTCATCAGCACGTCGTGACGCAGCAGGTCGAACGGCAGGCTGAGGATGCGCGGGGTCAGCAGCGTGCTGTCGATCTCGCCGCGCTCGGCTCCGCGCCGGATGACCGACTCGATCAGCGTCCACCGGTCGCCCAACAGGCTCTTGCGGAGATCCGCGGGCGTCGTACCGGTCTCCTCGAAGAACGCCGCGAGCTGCGCGGTCATGGCTGCCGCGAACCCGACGAAGGCTGAGTTGAGCTGGCGGAGCAGGTCGATGACGTCGTCGCGGACCGACCCGGTCGCTGGATCGGTGAGCACGAAGCGGCTGCTCGCGCGAGCGATCGCATCGCGGGCGAGGGCGTCCTTGGTGGTCCAGCGGCGGTTGACGACCGGCCGGGAGGTCCGGGCGCGCCGGGCGACCCCGTCGAAGGTCAGGGCGGCGTAGCCGTGCTCGTTGAGCTCGTCCCAAGCGGCGTCGAGGAGGGCTGCCTCGAGCTCCGACCCGCGGCGCCGTCGGTTCGGAGAGGCCTCAGGCCGAGCAAGACTCATGAGCGCATCTTATTCCTTGACAAGATGCGATGCTGCATCTTAATTTCACTGACAGCTCGGGCCCGCAGGTCAGCGATGAGATTTCAGGACGGCTCCCCATGAACGGACGTACCGAGACTTCCTCCGGAGCAGGGCGCCTGCGTCGGGCCCGGACAGCGACCTACGCCCTCTTCGTCAGCCAGGGCTTCGTGTCGATGAGCTGGCTGCCGCACACGCCGAACATCGCCGACCGGGCCGGTCTGACCGACGCCCAGGTGGGTCTCGGCTTCAGCGCGGTCGGTCTGGGGTCGGTGCTCACGATCGCGATCCTGGGCCCGGTGGTCTCGCGGTGGGGCGTGCGCGCCACCTCCGTCCCGGCGGTCGTCCTGCTCGGTGCCGCGGTCGCCGGGATCGGTGCCGCGAGCACCTTCGCCGGCTTCGTCGCCGCTGTCTTCCTCGCCGGCTGCGCGTCAGCTGCGGTCGAGGTCGCGGCCGCCACCTCGGCCAGCTCCTTCGAGCGTGCCGAGGGCCGGCCGCTGATGCCGTCGTTCATCGGCTCGCTCACGGTCGGCATGCTCGTCGGCGGCGTCAGCGGGGGTGTCTCGATCGGTCTCGGCGTACCGACCCTGCCCTATCTCGTCGGGGTGGGAGTCGCCGTCTGGCTGGTCGGTCTGGCCGCGGGTGCACTCCTGCTCGACCTCCGGGCCGAACGTGGCGGTGAGCCGCGAAGGCTGACGGCCATCGCCGTCCCGGTGCTGTCGCGGCGCCTGCTCGGCATCGTCGCGGTGATCTTCCTGATCACCTCGGTCGAGCTCAGCGTCGCCAGCTTCGGGACCCTCCTCATGACCCGCGACCTCGGCACCTCCGACGGTGTCGCCGCCTTCTCGGTCGTGGCCCTCCTGGTCGGCCTCGGGGCCGTGCAGCTGGTCGGCGATCGGCTACGACAGGCCTACAGCGCCGCCGCGCTGGTCCGCACCGGGATCGTCGCCGGCGCGGCCGCCTTCTCGCTGGCCCTGGCGACCCACGAGCCGTGGGCGGTGCTGGTGGGACTCGGCGTGCTCGGCGCCGGTGTGGCGCTCCTCTACCCCTGCGGCATCAGTGCGGCCGCGGCGACCCAGTCGGCTCCCGCCCTCGGGGTGGCGACGGCCCAGACCGCTCGCTACGGCGCTGCCTTCGCCGCACCGCCGGTGGTCGGGCTGGTCTCCGGTCAGATCGGGCTGACCAGCGCGTTCCTGGTCCTCGTCCTGGTCGTCGCGGTGGCGGGCGGGCTGCTGGCCGGAGCCCTGGGCCGGCAACCGGGGCTCGAGCCTCCGCTGGAGACGACCGCTGTGCCCCGGGGCACCCCCGATCTCAAGATCGCAACCAAGGAGAGGACCACACCATGAGCAACGCCGCAGAGCCAGGACGTGCACGACCCGTCACCATCGAGGTGCGGACCATGGGCCGCACGCTCGACGACACGGATGTCGACCGCTGGGAGCTGAAGGCCGCCCGGCGGGCGCTGCGGAACCTGCGGACCATCGCCGCCGGCCAGCCCCTGATGGACCTGCTGGCCGACCAGATCAGCGAGGGGGATCGCTACCACAAGGCGCTCATCGGGGCGTCCGACGGCACCTATCGCGAGTCCAAGGCCGAGATGACGGTCCGCGGGATCACGGGGACCGAGCTCGCGGAGTGGTTCCGCAGCAGGTTCACGACGGGGACCCTTGCCGACAAGATGGCGATGCTGTTCGCCCATCCCGAGCACTACGTGCAGCCGCCCGACTTCGCGAACGGCGGCAATGTGGAGCCGATCGGAGGGCACCTGGCTCGGTTCAAGGCCGACATGGGGCCCGAGCTGCCCGAGGCGGTCGCCGCGTTCCTCGACCCGTCGTACCCGGTCACGCTCGCGAGCGCCGTGCTGATGCTCGCCGACGACACCCCCTTCGCCTACTGCCTGCACCAGGCGCGCGACACGGAGTACGGCTCGGAGGTGGTGGTCCGGGTGCTGTACTCGTCCGCGGCCCCCGACGCGATGATCGAGGGGCACTGCGAGCACCTCGCCGTGGAGTTCCGTAGCTGGATCCGGGACGCCGCCGAGACCGTCACGGCGGGGCGGACCGGATAGGCGGTCCACCAGGTCGACCGGCCCGGCGGGCGGCCGGCTCACCCGGTGCTCGAAGTGTCGGTCGAGCCGGCGGGCGCCGCGAGCAGGGGCGCCAGGGCGCCCGCCGCCAGCCGGACCACGTCGGCAGGAAGCCCGCTGCGGGCGCACACGGAGAGCCGGAGCGGCTCGGGGGTGGGGAGGTCGTCGCGGCGGACCAGTCCCTCGGGGGTCTGGCCGAGGGTGGCCATGAGGGCGACGCCGAGCCCGGCGCCGACGGCGGCCTGGACGCCGGCGAGCTGGATCGCCTCGGCGCCGATGACCGCCGGTACGGCGTGCGCCGCGAGGGTCTCCAGGGCCCGGCTGCGCAGGCTGCAGGGGCTGTCGAAGGCGACGACCGACACCGGTTCCGGGGCGTGGGGCGGCGACCACGTGGGGGAGGAGTACCAGGCGAGGTCGAGCTCGCCGACGGGTACGGCGTCCGGGTCGTCGGCGTTGAGCACGAGGGCCAGGTCGATGGATCCCGCCAGGAGTCCCTCGCGCAGCCGGTTGCCGCGGTCGATGCGGAACCGGAACCGGTAGCCGGGGTCCGCCTGCTCGAGGGCGGCCGCGAGCGAGGGCAGCAGCTGGGCCGCGGCGTGCTCGGTGGAGCCGATGGTGACCTGGGCGACCTGCTCGACCGCGAAGCTGCGCAGGGTGTCGTCGTGCGCCGCCAGGATCTGCCGGGCGTGCTGCACCAGCCGCTCGCCGCCGGAGGTGAACCGGGACCCCCGCCCGTGCTTCTCGACCAGCTTGGTGCCGACCACGCCCTCGAGGCGTCGTACGTGCTGGCTCACCGCGCCCTGGCTGAGGTGGAGATGGGTCGCCGCGCGCTGGAAACCGCCGCAGTCCGCGACGGCGACCAGGCTGCGCAGCGGGGCAATGTCCAGAATCTTGCTCATAAAACAAGAGTAACCGACACCGATCACGCCCCGTGATCGGTTCGGATCACGAACCCGCGTTGGACCGCCCTCCTTAATCCGAGTAACTTGGTAGACAAACAACGGGACGAGGCGGGAGTGGGGTCGGATGGCGACGAAGCGGCAGATCCACCTGGGTGCGGTGCCCTACGGCACCGGCGGTCCGGGGAGCCACACGCTGTGGCTGGACCCGGACATCCCGGGCGACGCGAGCGTCAGCCTCGACTGGTACACCGAGATCGCGCAGCTCGCCGAGCGCGGCCGCTTCGACCTGCTGTTCGTCGTGGACAGCCAGTTCATCACCCCGCACTCGCCGCCCCACTACCTCAACCGGCTCGAGCCGCTGACCCTGCTCAGCGCGCTCGCCGGGCGCACCACCCACCTCGGTCTGGTCGGCACCGCGACGACGAGCTTCAACAGCCCCTTCAACCTGGTCCGGCGGCTCGGCTCCCTCGACCTGATCAGCGGCGGCCGGGCGGGGTGGAACGTGGTCACGACCGGCGATGCCGGCACGGCAGCCAACTACGGGCTGGACGAGCACTACGACTACGACACCCGCTACGGCCGGGCGCAGGAGTTCGTCGAGCTCGCGCGAGCGCTGTGGGACTCCTACGAGGACGACGCCTTCGTCCGTGACCGGGAGACCGGCGTCTTCCTCGACCGCGCCAAGCAGCACGTGCTCGACCACGAGGGCAGCTACTTCCGGGTCCGCGGCCCGCTCAACCTGGTGCGCTCGGCCCAGGGGCACCCGGTCGTCTTCCAGGCCGGCGACTCCGACCAGGGCCGCGACCTCGGTGCCCGAGTGGGCGAGGGCATCTTCACCCACGCACCCGACATCCCCACGGGCCAGGCGTTCTACGACGACATCAAGGGCCGCGCGCGGACCAGGTTCGGCCGCGACCCCGAGCACCTCAAGATCCTGCCCGGCATCAAGGTCGTCGTCGGCGACACCGACGAGGAGGCCCGCGAGATCGAGGCCGCCGACAACGACCGCGACCACACCTTCGCCGCTGCCCTGGCGGAGTTCGGCCGCCCCTTCGGCTGGCACGACTTCACCCGGTACGACCTCGACGCGCCCTTCCCGGTCGAGACCCTGGAGCACGGCCGGCGCTCGTTCTTCACCCAGGCCAAGGCGGTCACCGAGCGAGCGGTCGAGAACGGCTGGACGCTGCGCCAGACCGTCGAAGCCACCCGGCACTTCCGCAAGAGCGAGTTCGTCGGCTCGCCGGCGACCGTCGCCGACAAGCTCGTCGAGTGGTGGGAGGCGCGCGCCTGCGACGGCTTCAACGTCGGCGTCGACCACCCGGCGAACTTCCGCCGGTTCGTCGACGAGGTCGTGCCGATCCTCACCGAGCGCGGCGTCTTCCGCGCCGCGTACGACGCCACGACCCTGCGCGGGCATCTCGGGCTGCCCGTCCCGGTCAACCGCCACACCGCGGCGCGCGCCACCGCTGCCGCTACCGCGCCCGTCTAGACCCCGGGCGCCCGGTCGCACTCGCCGGGCGCCCGGCCACCTGACCCGAGACACCCCGAGACACCCCGAGACACCCCGAGACACCCCGAGACACCCCGAGACACCCCGAGACACCCCGAGACACCCCGAAAGCAGACACCGATGCCTCTCCGTACCCGCAAGCCCGCCGTGAAGCTCGACCGCCGGACCCTTCTCGGCGCCAGCCTCGGCGCCGGGCTGATCCTGGCGCTCGAGGCCTGCGGCGGCACCTCGGCGGGCAGCAGCGGCGGCGCCGGCGGCACCCTCACCTGGGCGTGGCAGCTGCCGACGACCTGGGACCCGGTCACCTCCTCCGCCGGGTCCGACGTGCAGATGCTCGCGCTGGTCTACGACCCCATCACCGCGCTCGACCAGGAAGGCAACGCGATCCCGTGGCTCGCCGAGTCGTGGGCCTACGACGCGTCGGGCACGAAGGTCACCTTCACCCTGCGCGCGGGCCTGACCTTCAGCGACGGAAGCCCGCTCGACGCCACTGCCGTCGCGAAGTCGATCGAGCGCGGCCGCAGCCAGCAGGGCTCGCTCATCGCCCCGCAGATGAAGACGATCAAGAAGGTCAGCGCGTCCGGCGACCGGGACGTCGTACTGGAGCTGAGCGAGGTCGACTACCAGTACCCGCTGCTGTTCGCCGGCAAGACCGGCATGGTCGTGAACCCGGCGGTCTTCGAGAAGGACGCCGCGTCCCTGGCCACCCAGCCCGCGGGCTCGGGTCCGTTCGAGGTCACGACGTACGTCCAGAACGACCACGCCTCGATGAAGAAGAACCCGAACTTCCTCGCCGCGGACGAGATCAAGGTGTCCGCCTTCGACCTCTACCCCCAGGCCGACCCGGCCACGGTCGTCGCCGCGGTCCAGTCGGGGCAGTACAACGTCGCCCGCCTCGGTGGCGCGCAGGTGCAGCAGGCCAAGGACGCCGGTCTGGACGTGCAGGTCCTCGACTCGATGTTCGTCTACTGCCTCGACGTGCACACCGGCATGAAGCCGTTCGACGACCCCGCCGTCGTCGAGGCGCTGAAGTTCGCCATCGACCGGGAGAAGATAAAGGAGGTCGCCAACTTCGGCATCGGCGACGTCAACTACCAGCCCTTCCCGCCGGGATACGTCGGCTACAACCCGGACCTGGGCGAGGTCTATGCCTACGACCCCGACAAGGCGCGGCAGCTGCTGGCCGACGCCGGCTACACCGCCCCGGTGCCGGCCGTGTTCACCAGCTCCGGGATCGCCCAGGCCGCCGTGGAGCTGATCCAGGCGCAGCTCAAGGAGGTCGGGATCGAGGCGACGATCGACACGATCCCCCAGACCCAGCACACCCAGCTGGTCTACATCGAGCACTCCAAGGCCCTGGCGTACGACGGCTTCGCGGGCCGCGAGTCGCCGGTGCAGGCCTTCCAGGTGCTCTTCGGCGCCGAGGGCCTGATGAACCCGAACCGGACCACCAGCCCCGAGCTCGAGGCGCAGCTGAAGAAGGTCAAGGAGACCCCGACCGACGACCCGGCGTACCCCTCCCTCCTCCAGGAGGCGACCCGGATCGCGGTGACCACGTTCCCCAACGTCTTCCTCTACCTCGCGCCGTCGATCGTCGCGCGCAAGGGCGTCTCCGATCTGCCGAAGTCCCCGAGCCTGCGCCGCTTCGAGGGGGTGACCACGTCGTGACGCTGGTCGCCTCCGCACCCGCTCCTCCGGCGGCGCCCGCGGCACTCGCCCCCGACGGAGCGGGCGCGGCGGTGCGTCGTACTCTTCCCGCGCTGAGGTCGTTCGCGAGCGTCGCGGCGGTGACCGTCACGGTGCTCCTCCTCGCCTCGGTCGTCACCTTCGCGCTCGGAGCGCTCAGCGACAGCAACCCGGCGGCCGCGGCGCTGGGGGAGACCGCGACGCCTGCGGACATCGCCCGGCTCGACCACGAGTTCGGACTCGACCGCCCGCTGCCGCAGCAGTACCTCAGCTGGGTCGGCAACGCCCTCACCGGTGACCTCGGCCGGTCCTGGTTCACCACGATCCCCGTCGCCGACAGCATCCGCACGGCACTCCCGGTCGACCTCTCGATCGCGTCCCTCGCGCTGGTGCTGGCGATCCTGATCGGTGGCGGCGCCGGGATCGGCGCGGCGCTCAGCAACGGCGGGGTCGTCGACCGTGCCGTGACCTTGGTCTGCTCCCTGCTCGGCACGCTGCCGCCGTTCGTGATCGGGATGGCGCTCATCGTCGTGTTCGCGGTGAAGCTCCAGCTGCTGCCGGCCGGCGGGTACGTGCCGATCCAGGCGGATCCGCTGGAGTGGCTGCGCTTCGCCATCCTGCCCGCCCTCGCGCTGAGCCTCGACGTGGCGGCCTCGATCGCCCGCCAGCTGCGGACCTCCCTGGTCGGCGAGCTGCATGAGAACTACGCCGTCGGCGCCGAGATGCGCGGCTTCGGGCGCCGCCGCGTGCTCTTCGGGCATGTGCTCCGCAACGCCGCGGGACCGACACTCGCGGTCATCGGCCTCGCGATCCCGCTCATCATCGGCGGCGCCGTGATGACCGAGAAGCTGTTCGGCCTGCCGGGCGTGGCCCAGCTGTCGCTGCAGGCGGCCGAGAAGGGCGACGTGCCCGTCGTCCTGGGCACCCTGCTGGTCACGGCCGTGGTCGTCGTCATCGCGAGTCTCGTGGTCAACCTGCTGCAGGTGCTGCTCAACCCGGTCGCCCGGCGTGGCAGCGGCGCGACGGGAGCCGCGCGATGAGCACCCTCGTGGCTCTCTGGCGCATCCCCAGCGCGCGGTTCGCGCTGCTGGTCCTGGCCGCCGTCGCCCTCCTCGCCGTGTTCGGCGGTGCGCTCGCCCCGCACGACCCGCTGAAGCAGTACACCGACGACGTGCTGCAGGGCCCGAGCGGAGCACACCTGCTCGGCACCGACTACGTCGGCCGTGACGTGCTGAGCCGGCTGATGGAGGGCACCCGCCTGTCCGTGCTCGGCGCGGTCGAGGCGGTGCTGATCGGCGGCCTGCTCGGCGTACCCTCCGGCCTGGTGTCGGCCTGGCTCGGCCCGCGGCTGGAGTGGATCACCCTGCGGATCAGCGACACGCTCGTCGTCTTGCCGTTCACCGTCTTCGCCATCGCCGTCGCCGGCACGCTCGGCAACGGGCTGCAGCAGGCCATGATCGCGATCGGGATCCTGATCAGCCCGATCTTCTATCGCGTCACCCGGGCCGCCGCGCTCGGCCTGCGCAAGGTGCAGTACGTCGAGGCGGCCGAGCTGATGGGCGCCACCGAGTGGTGGACGCTGCGCCGGCACATCTGGAACAAGGTGCTGCCGAACGTCGCCGTCACCGCCGCCCATGCGACCGGCGCCGCCCTGCTCGTGGTGGCCTCCCTTGCCTTCCTCGGCCTCGGTGTCACGCCGCCCGCGCCCACCTGGGGCGGCATGCTCTCCTCCGATCTCGGCTACCTCGCGCAGCAGCCGTGGGCGCCGATCTTCCCGGCCCTGCTGATGATGGCGACGGTCGGCTCCCTCAACCTCCTCGCCGACGCCGTCCGTGAGGCCACCGGCGCGACGACGGCGCCGCGCCGGCGTACCCGCCCCACTCCGTCCGCCTCCCGAGAGGAGCAGCGCGATGTCGTCACTTCGTGAAGAGCCCAGCACGCTGGAGGTGAGCGACCTCCAGATCTCCGTGGCCGACGGGCTGGTCGCCGTCCAGGATGTGTCCTTCCAGATCCGCCGGGGTGAGTCCGTCGGCCTGGTCGGCGAGTCCGGCAGTGGCAAGACGCTGACCTGCCGGGCCGCGCTGGGCCTGCTGCCCGCCGGCGGACGGGTCGACGCCGGCCGGATCGTCCTCGGCGACGGACCCGAGGCCGTCGAGCTGACCGGGGCGCGCCGGTCCACCTGGGACGGCGTCCGCGCGAGCCGGATCGGTGCGGTGTTCCAGGACCCGGCGTCGTACCTCAACCCGTCGCTCACGGTCGGCCACCAGCTCGCCGAGCAGCTGCGGGTCAAGCGCGGCCTGCGCCGTCGTGAGGCCCACGCCCGCACCGTCGAGCTGTTCGCCGAGGTCGGCCTGCACGACCCGGCCGGCGTCTTCCACCAGTACCCGCACCAGCTCTCCGGCGGCATGCTCCAGCGGGTCCTCATCGCCATCGCGATCTCGTGTGAGCCCGAGCTGCTCATCGCCGACGAGGCCACCACCGCGCTCGACGTCGTCATCCAGGCCGAGATCCTCGCCCTGTTGCGGGGTCTGCGGGCGACCCACGGCCTCTCCCTGCTCCTGGTGACCCACGACCTCGCCGTCGTCGCCGAGAGCTGCGAGCGGATCCTGGTGATGTACGGCGGCCAGATCGTCGAGAGCGGCCCCACCGACCAGGTCCTCGGCGACCCGCAACACCCCTACACCCGCGCACTCATGGGCGTCGCGACCATCGGCGACTGGGGACGCCGCCGGCTCGACGTGATCCCCGGCCAGCCACCCGCCGCGGGCGAGCGCCTGCCGGGCTGCCGCTTCGCGCCACGCTGCGGGTACGCCGAGGCCGCGTGCCTGACCGGGCCGGTGCCGGTGACCGATCTCGGGGCGGGCCGCACCTCCCGCTGTGTCCGGACGTCCGCATCCCTCGCAGAGGCGGTGCCGGCATGAACACCCCACGCTGTTCTTCTCCTCCGCTTCGCTCCCCCGAACAACACCGCGGGGACCCCGTATGAGCACCACGCACCTTCGCCTCCCGGAGCAGGCCGAGGCCGTCCCGACCCCGGCGCCGCTGCTGCGGGTCCGCGGCCTCTCGGTCTCCTATGCGCCGCCCCGCAAGGGCACCCACCTCGGCACCGGGGCCGCCCTCCGCGACGCCGAGCTCGAGGTCCGCCCAGGCGAGATCGTCGGCATCGTCGGCGAGACCGGGTCCGGCAAGACCACGCTCGCCCGGGCCACCGTCGGCCTGGTCGCACCGGCCGCCGGCACCATTGAGTTCGCCGGCGACGACATCGGCCGGCTGCGCGGCCGGGCCCGCCGTGCCTTCCGCCGCTCCGGCCAGGTCCAGCTCGTCTTCCAGGACCCGCTGCGCTCGCTCGACCCCGACCTGACCGTCGCGGAGCTGGTCCGCGAGCCGCTCGACATCGCCGGCCTCCTGTCCCGGTCCGAGCGGCAGCAGCGGGTGGCCGCGTCGCTCGACCTCGTCGGCCTCGACCCCGAGGCGGTCGGGCACCGCCGGCCGCGCGAGCTGTCCGGCGGCCAGCGCCAGCGGGTCTCCCTCGCCCGCGCCATCGCCACCCGGCCGCGGCTGCTGTTCTGCGACGAGCCGGTCTCCGCGCTGGACGTCTCGAACCGCAACCTGGTGCTCAACCTGCTCGACCGACTCCGGGTCGAGCTCGACCTGGCCGTCGTGATCATCGCCCACGACCTCAGCTCGCTGGCCGGGATCGCCGACCGGGTCGCGGTGTTCTACCGCGGCCGGATCGTCGAGCAGGGCCGGATCCGCGCCGTGCTGGAGGAACCGGCCCACCCCTACACGGCGCTGCTCACGGCCTCCGCCCCGAGCGTCGCCCAGGAGGATCGGCTGCGTCCCGACCAGCTCCGGCCCGCCGCCGGCACCCCGGCCTGGCCGGCCGACCTCGGCTGCGTCTTCGCCCATCGCTGCCCGGTCGCGCACGACGCCTGCGCCGAGCAGCCGGCCCCGGCCGTCGTACCGCAGGCGCCGGGCCGGCTGGTCGCCTGCCACGACGCCGTCGACTGGCGCGAGCGCCTCGACCATTCCCACCCGCAGAAGGAGTCAGCATGACCCACGCATCCCCGTCCCCGTACGACGACGTCGAGATCCTCGGCATGATCGGCACCGCCGACGCCTCCGAGATCCGGCCCGGCAACGCCGCCGTCGTCGACCCCGACTACACCGCCCGGTTCGCCCGCGCCCACGAGGAGGGCGGCTTCGACCGGGTCCTGATCGGCTACGGCTCGGGCTGGGCCGAGGGCACCCAGGTCGCGGCGTACGCCGCCGCGCACACCGAGCGCCTGGGCCTCCTCGTCGCGCACCGCCCCGGCGTCGTGCACCCGACCCTGGCGGCGCGGACGTTCACCACCCTCGACCAGTTCAGCTCGGGCAGGGTGGCGCTCAACATCGTCACCGGCAGCACCGATGCCGAGCAGCGTCGCGAGGGCGACTACCTGCCGCACGACGAGCGCTACGACCGCACGGACGAGTACCTCCAGATCCTGCGCACCGCGTGGGACACGAAGGGCCCGCGCGACTTCGAGGGCCGCTACTACCGCTTCGAGGGCGCCACCCCGCAGGTCTTCCCCCACCAGGACCGGCACCTGGAGCTGTTCTTCGGCGGCAGCTCGCCGGCGGCGTACGTCGTCGGCGCGAAGCACGCGGACACCTACATGCTCTGGGGCGAGCCGCTGGCGGAGACCGGCGAGCAGATCGCCACCGTCGCCACCCGCGCGGCGGAGGCCGGCCGCGCGCGGCGGCCGCGGATCTCGGTGTCCTTCCGCCCGATCCTCGGCGCGACCGACGAGGCCGCGTGGGAGCGCGCGCACGGCATCCTCGACACCATCAACGGCGCCGTCGGCGCGCAGTTCAAGCAGAAGGTCGGCCAGATCCACCCGCAGGGCCGGGGGCCCGAGAACGCCGGATCGCAGCGGCTGCTGGCAATCGCGGAGAAGGGCGAGCTGCACGACCGCTGCCTGTGGACCCCCACCACGAAGGCGGTCGGTGGCGGCGGCAACTCCACCGCGCTGGTCGGCTCGCCCGAGACGGTCGCCGCGGCGATCCTCGACTACGTCGAGATCGGCGTCGACACCGTGCTCATCCGTGGCTACGACCCGCTCCAGGACGCGATCGACTACGGCCGCGACCTGCTGCCGCTGGTGCGCCAGGAGCTGGCGCACCGGGCCGCGACCCGGCCCACGGACGCCGTCACGGAGCAGGCGGCCGTCTGATCCATGAGGCCATTGGAAGGAGTGCGGGTCGTCGAGCTCGCGCACGTCGCCGCCGGGCCGTTCGCGGGCATGCTGCTCGCGGACCTCGGGGCCGACGTGGTCAAGGTGGAGCCGCCGAGCGGTGACCAGATGCGGGCCTGGCCGCCGTTCGCCACGGAAGATGACGGGAGGGGCGGCAGCGAGCGGTTCAGCCACAACTTCGCCTCGGTCAACCGCAACAAGCGATCCGTCGTCGCCGACCTCAAGGATCCCGCCGACCTGGCGCGGGTCCGGGACCTGGTCGCGGCGGCCGACGTGGTCGTCGAGAACTACCGCCCGGGTGTGCTCGACCGCCTCGGCCTCGGGTACGACGAGGTCCGGGTCGGGCATCCCGGACTCGTCTACTGCTCGATCTCGGGCTACGGCCTGACCAGCCCGTACGTCAACGACGGTGCCTATGACGTCGTCATCCAGGGGATGTCGGGACTGATGAGCGTGACCGGCGAGCCCGACGGCGGACCGGTGAAGGCGGGCGTGCCCGTCGGCGACTTCACCGCGGGGCTGTACGCCGCGTACACGATCGCCGCCCTGCTGCCCCAGGTCCGCTCGAGTGGGACGTCGGTGCGGGTGGACTGCCCGATGCTCGACTGCCTGCTCGGCGTCTCGGCGCTGCAGACCAGCGAGTACTGGGGATCCGGTGCCGAGCCGCGCCGGCTCGGCACCGCGCACCCGCGCAACGCCCCCTACCAGGGCTTCGCCGCGGCCGACGCCGACTTCACCGTCGCCGCCGGCAACGACCGGCTCTGGGCCGCGGTCGCCGAGGTGGTCGGCCTGCCCGACCTGGTCGACGACCCGCGGTTCCGCACGCAGGTCGACCGGGTGGCCCACCAGCGTGAGCTCGAGGGGCTGCTCCAGGCCCGGTTCGCCGAGGAGAAGCGCGAGCACTGGCTGGCCGAGCTGCGCGCCCGCGGCGTGCCCTGCGGCCCGGTCAATGCCTTCGGCGAGATCCTCGCCGACCCGCACGTCGAGGCCACCGGCCTCGTGGGCACCGTCGACGTCCCCGTCGCGGGGCCGACGCCGACAGTGGTCTTCCCGGTCCGGGTCGAGGGCCTCGCGCCCCGGCTGGACCGGGGCGCACCCCGCCTGGGCGCCGACGTCGAGGTGTACGACGAGTGGGCGGCCCGCCGATGAATCACCCCACGAGCCTCCGGCTCGACCGCGGTGACATCTGGACGGTCACCCTGGACCGCCCGGAGCGGGCCAACGCCCTCTCGGCCGACCTGGTCGAGGCCCTGCACGACGTCCTCGACGAGGCCGCGGCGGCGCGGCCCGAGGCCTTGGTGCTGCGCGGCAACGACCGGCACTTCGCGGCCGGCTTCGACCTCGGCGGGCTCGCCGCCGAGACGGACGCGACCCTGGCCCTCCGGTTCCTGCGCATCGGGCTGCTGCTCGAGCGGCTGATCGCCGCGCCGTACCGCACGGTCGCCGTCGCGAACGGCGTGGCCGTCGGCGCGGGTGCCGATCTGGTGCTCGCCTGCGACCACCGGTTGGTGGACCCCGCGGTCACCCTGCGCTTCCCCGGCGCCGCGTTCGGCGTCGCCCTCGGCACCGTGCGCCGGGCCGAGCTCGGCGCCGGCTTCGTGACCGGCGTCCCAGGAGCGCTGGCCGAGGCGCTCGCCGCGGAGTCCCCGCCCCGGCTGCCCCACGACACCGATGCCGAGCTCGCGGCGCTGGCCCGCTCGGTCGCCGTACCCGGTCTGCGTGACCGGATCGCGGCCTACACCGCCGCCCTGACGAAGGAGAGCGCATGACCCAGCAGCAGATCGTCCCCGTCGACACCGACGTTCCCGAGCTGGCGGACTTCGCCCGGCGGGTCGCCCGGCTGATCGCCCAGGACCTCGACGAGCGGACGCTCACCGCCGCGGTGCGCGACGACCTGGCGGTGACGCTCGCCGCCGGCTTCGCGCTGCCGTCCGAGAAGACCGTGCCGGACCCCGAGCGCTACGTGATGTATCCGCTGCACGTCGCCTCCGACGGCTCGTTCTCGATCGCCAGCGCGGTGTGGAACGTCGGGCAGGGCACGCCCGTGCACGGCCACGAGACGTGGGGCGTGGTCGGCATCCACAGCGGCACCGAGGTGGAGACCCGGTTCGCGAAGCCCTCCGCGCCCGGCGTACCGCTGGTCGAGGAGGGCACCGACGAGTGGACCGCCGGGCAGGTGACCGTCTGCTGCACGACCGACGACGACGTGCACCAGGTCCGCTGCGGCGGCGACGAGCCGGTCGTCGGCATCCACGTCTACGGCGCCGACATCGGCACCCTGCCGCGTCGTTCCTATGACCCCGACACCGGGGCCGTGCACTGGTTCACGTCCACGTGGGCCCACCCGAGAGGAGAGCACCGATGACCGTGACTGCCTGGGACGAGCCCGTCGGCGGTACGCCGCGCGGGACGCTGGTGGTGCTGCCGGGACGCGGTGAGACCGCAGCGTCCTACGAGCGGTTCGGGCGGAGACTCTCCGCCGACGCCTGGCGGGTGCGGCTGGTGGGCGTCGACCTCGACGACCTCGACGCGACGCGGGAGCGCATCGAGAAGGTCCTCGCCGACGAGGCGCTGCCGGCGCCGACGGTGCTGGTCGGCACTGACGCGGGCGCGACCCTGGCCGCGCTGCTCGCGCCGACCCTTCCCGTGGACGGCGTCGTGGTCGCCGGCCTGGCCCTGCCGCGCTCCGGAGGTGCCCGGTCGTGGGGCTCCTGGGAGGAGGAGGTCGATGCCCGCACCGCGTGCCCCGTGCACCGGCGGGTGATCGCCGAGGACGACGGCTTCGGCCGAGGAGGGCTCGACCGGCCGCTGCCGTGGGGCTCGGTCCGCGTGGTCGCCCCCGGCAAGCCGGTCCTGGTCCTGCACGGCGCCGACGACGCGGTCACCCCGGTCGCCGACGTGCTCGCGGCGTACGACGCCCAGCCGGACGCGGTGATCCGTCTCGTCGACGGCGGCCGGCACGACATCCTCAACGACGCCTCGCACCGTGCCGTCGCCGCCACGATCGTGCTCTTCCTGGAGTCCCTGCGGCTGGGGCCGGACCTGCCGGACGTGGTGCGTGCTCCCGAGCGAAACGTGGCGGTCCGATGACCGTCGCCGTCGTCGTCGGCAACCCCAAGCCCGCCAGCCGCACCCTCGCCTCCGCGCTGTACGTCGCGCGGGAGCTCGCCGGCGAGCCCGACCTCGTCGTCGACCTCGCCACCGTCGGTCCGGCGCTCCTCGACTGGTCGGACCCCGGCGTCGCCGACCTGGTCACCCAGGTGGGTGCCGCGGACCTCGTCGTGGTGGCGAGCCCGACCTACAAGTCGGCGTACACGGGGCTGCTGAAGCTGTTCCTCGACCGCTTCGCCGCCGGCACCGGCCTCAACGGCCTGGCCGTGCCGCTCATGCTCGGCGGCGGGCCGGCACATGCGCTCGCGCCGGAGTACACGCTGCGCCCGATCCTCGCCGAGCTCGGCGCGACCGTGCCCGGCCGGGCGCTGTACGTCCTCGACAGCGCGCACGACGCCGACGCGTCGTACCGGCCCTGGCTCGACGCGGTCCGCCCGTTCGTGACCGCCCACCTGGAAAGCAGGACCACCGTATGACGACGCTCGCCGGCAGCTTCGCGACCAACCAGGACCTCGACGCGGACCTGCTGCGCCAGGCGTTCGGCTTCTTCCCCAGCGGGGTGGTCGCCGTCGCAGCCGAGATCGACGGCCGACCGATCGGGCTCGCGGCGAGCTCGTTCACCTCGGTGAGCATCGATCCGCCGCTGGTCTCGGTCAACATCGCCGTCTCGTCCAAGACCTGGCCCGACCTCAAGCGCGCCCCGCACCTGGGCGTCACCATCCTCGCCGACCACCACGCGTCCGTCTGCCGCCAGCTCGCCGGTCCCGTCGAGACCCGTTTCGCCGGCGTCGCCCACAGCGTCACCGACGACGGCGCACTGCTCCTCGACGACGGCCTGGCGCGCTTCGACTGCACCGTCTACCGCGAGGTCGAGGCCGGCGACCACGTCCTCGTCCTGCTCGAGCTGCACGCCGTCGACCACGTCGAGCAGGGCGCCGCCCTCGCGCCGCTCGTCTTCCACCGCAGCGGGTTCAGCCGGCTCCGGCGCGGCTGATCCGGTCGAGACGTGCAGTTGCCTGTATCCTTGAACGCGCGAGGGGGCATTACCCCCCGAGAAGTGGGCCCGATACCCGGCCGGACGACCGTGGTGTCGGGCTTCGCGCCTTCTACAGGTCGATCACGTCGACGATCGGCTCGACAGTGGCGCGGTGCTCGCCGCCGCGGGCCCAGGCCCATCCGACGGCGTCGGCGACCCACAGCAGCGGCTCCTCGTAGCGACGCTGGTGGTGATAGGCGAACGGTGGCGTTCGGTGCCCGACCTGTTGAGCGCCGGAGATGATCCACGAATGGTCGCGGTCGACGACCGAGTCGATGGTGTCGAGCACGACCCGCGCAAGCCTCAGTCGGCACGCGTCCTGAGCCAGCTGCTGGACGCATCGTCGGCGAGCCTCCATGGACGCTGTCTCCCGATCGACGCGATAGATGAGAACCTGCGGATCCATCGCGACGATGGTGCGGAGAATCCTCGGCGCCCGATTCCGCTCGTTCTTCATGTGAAGACTGCGCTGGCCCGGGAGCAGGAGGCCCCGCATCGCTGCGCGTGTGGCGGTGACGTCGCCACCGGCGATGACGGCGCACATCACCAGGTAGTCGCGGGCCGTCGACTCGTCGACGTACATGTGGCCGCCTGCGGTCGGACGGCGTGCGGCAGCGGCCATGGCGACGGAGCCTAGGTGTCGGGTCCGACGCTCGGCGCGTCCCGTGATCCGCGGCGACGCACGTCATCTTCGCCGGCGGCGGTCGTCAGCCGATCCGGTCGAGCAGGCCCGCGACGAGGTCGACCTGCCGCGCGTCGTCGCTGGTGGGGATCAGCTGGACCTCGTCGGTGCCGATCGCCGCGAACCGGTCCAGCACGACGCGCAGCTCCTCGAGCGTGCCCGCGAAGCCGGCGGTCGGGGCGAGGGCGTCGACCAGGTCGGCGGGCAGCCAGTTCATGTAGTGCCGCAGGTGCCGGTGGATCTGCCGGCGCGGATCCGGTGAGGTCTCGGCGAGCGCGAACCAGAAGGACGTCGTCAGCCGGGGGGCCGGGCGCCCGGCCTCCGCCCACGCGGCGCGGGCGACGTCGAAGAGCGCCGCGGTGCCCTCGACGTCCACGTCCAGGGTCATCCCGGCGACGCCGTCGGCCCACCGCGCCGCGTGCCGGGTCGTGCGGTGGCCGAGGGTGCCGACGAGCAGCTCGGGGCCGCCGGGCCGCACCGGTCGCGGGCCGACCGGTCGGGTGGCGCCGGTGAGGTTCTCGCCGTTCCAGACCCGGCGCAGGGTCGCGGCGCGCTCGGCCATCCCGGCCATGGTCCGGCTGCTCCAGTCGGCCGACACCGCCGCGTAGTCCTCCTCGCGGCCGCCGACCCCGAGGCCGACACTGAGCCGCCCACCGCTGAGCCGGTCGCCGGTCGCGAGCGCCTTGGCGAGGTGCACCGGGTCGTGCAGCTGCGGTACGACGACCGTCGTAGCGATCCGCACGCGGCGGGTCCACGCGGCGACCGCGCCGAGCAGGGTCAGCGCGTCGGGGTTGTCGAAGGCGACCCGCTCGCCGAAGCACAGCGAGCTGAACGGACCGGCATCGATCCGCTCGGCCCAGTCGCGCAGCACCTCCGGCGCGATGTCTGGCTCCATGACGGGCAGGGTCATACCGACGTCCAGTGCGTGGTCCACAGGGTCAGCCTCGCGTCCGCAGCCCGGTCGTCACCAGGTCGACCAGAGCCTGGTACGCCTGGGCGTCGTCGAGCCCCGTCGCGGCGCCGATCCGGCCGTCGCCGATCGCGTCCATCACCTCGGCCACCGCGGCGCCCACGAAGGTCGCGTTCACCCGGCGCAGCGTGCCCGCCTCGACGCCCTCGGTGACGAGGGCCTGGACGCGCTGCGCGGCATGGACGGTGTTGGCGCGGTAGACCTCCGCGCCGGGCGGGAAGCCGGCCAGGTCGGCGTAGAAGCGCGGGGAGGCGGGGGCGAGCTCGTCGGCGACCGCGGTGAGGTACGTCGCCAGGCGGTCCGCCGGGTCCGCGACCGCGGCGACGCGCTGCTCGATCCGCTCGGCCGCGCGCTTGAAGAAGTGCCGCACGGTGGCGGTGATGACCTGCTCCTTGCTCGGCGCGACGAGATAGAGGGTGCTCCGGGAGCAGGACAGGCGCTGGGCCAGCTCGCCGATCCCGAAGCCGGCGAAGCCCTCGGCGAGGAACAGGTCGACGAGGTCGTCGAGCAGGACGTCCCGGCGCTGGCGGGAGCGCGCGGGGAGGGTCCGGGGCTGCTGCACGCTCGCAGGCTAGCAACGAGAGGAGTACCGTGGTCCGTACCAGCATCGCGTTTTCAGTACTCATGGAGGAACCATGCCCGCACGTCGCCTGATGGCGTCCGAGGAGACCGCCGACCTGCTCCGCCTGGCCCGCCAGCTCGCCACCGACGAGCTGCTGCCGCGCGCCGCGGAGGCCGAGGCGACGGGGACCTTCCCCCGCGAGGTGTTCCGGCTGCTCGGCCGGTCCGGCTTCCTCGGCCTGCCCTACCCGGAGGAGGTCGGGGGCGCCGGGCTGCCCTATGAGGTCTATCTGCAGGTGCTCGAGGAGATCGGCGCCGTCTGGTCGAGCGTCGGCGTCGGTGTCTCGGTGCACGCCCTGAGCTGCTTCGGCCTGGCGACCTTCGGCACCGACGAGCAGCGCGCGCGGTGGCTCCCCGAGATGCTGGGCGGCGAGCTGCTCGGCGCCTACTGCCTCTCCGAGGCGCACGCCGGGTCCGACCCGGCGGCGATGCGCACCCGCGCCCGCCGCGACGGCGACGAGTACGTCATCGACGGCGCCAAGGCGTGGGTGACCCACGGGGGGCAGGCCGACTTCTACAAGGTCATGGCGCGCACCGGCGACGGTCGCGGCGACATCTCCTGCTTCCTCGTCCGCGCCGGGACCCCCGGCCTGTCGGCCGACGCGCCCGAGGACAAGATGGGGCTGATGGGCTCGACCACCGCGACGATGCGGTTCGAGGGTGTGCGGGTGCCTGTCGAGCAGCGCCTCGGCGACGAGGGCCAGGGCCTGCGGATCGCGCTGGCCGGGCTGGACGCCGGCCGGCTCGGCATCGCGGCCGTCGCGACCGGCCTGGCCCAGGGCGCTCTCGATCGCGCCGTGGCCTACGCCCAGCAGCGTGAGGCGTTCGGGCAGCGGATCATCGACCACCAGGGCCTGGCGTTCGTCCTCGCCGACATGGAGGCCGCCGTGCAGTCCGCACGCGCCACGCTGCTGCACGCCGCCCGACTCAAGGACCTCGGCCTGCCGTTCTCCCGTGAGGCCTCGATCGCCAAGCTGGTCGCGACCGACACGGCGATGAAGGTGACGACCGATGCCGTCCAGGTCCTCGGCGGGGCGGGCTACACCAAGGACTTCCCGGTCGAGCGCTACATGCGGGAGGCCAAGGTGATGCAGATCTTCGAGGGCACCAACCAGATCCAGCGGATGGTCATCGGCCGCTCGCTCGACCGGGAGTCCGGCGCCGGCGCCATCGTCTCCGTCTGAGGTGCTGCGGCCCGCCTGGGCGCCCGAGCTGCGTCGTACCCGGCATCCGGGTCGGGTCCGCGCCTGTCCGGCGACCCGGATGCCGGGTACGACGTCCCTGGCCGACCCCGGCACGTCCTAGGGTGGGCGCCGTGAGCGACGCGGAGCTGCCCGAGCCGGTCGAGCGCCGGCTGCAGCGGCTGTGGGCCGAGGCGGCCGAGCGCGGCGGACCGATGCCCAGCGAGCTCGCGCTGGCGTCTTCGCTGGAGATCAGCCGGCCCGCCGTACGCGAGGCGCTGGTGCGGCTCGAGGAGCGTGGGTTCATCCATCGCCGCAAGGGCGCGGACACCGCGGTCAACAGCTCGTTGCTCGGCATCCCGGCGCGCTTCGAGCAACGCCTCGAGAGCGCGGAGCTGATCGCCGCGATGGGCCGGACGCCGTCGGTACGCCTCGTGACGGCCGAGATCGGCGAGGTCACCCTCGACGAGGCGCGCGAGCACGACGTCTCACCGCGCCGGTCCGTGCTGCGCACGACCAAGGTCTGGTCGGCCGACGACGAGCCGGTTCTCGTGGCCCGCGACGTCGTCCCGGTGCTGGCGCGGACCGACCTGGCCGACCTCGATCCGGCCGCGCCGATGCCGGAGCTCGCCCGCGCGCTGGTGGGGGAGCAGGTGGGCTGGGAGCTGGTGTGGCCGGGCGCCGACGGACTCTCCGAGGAGGAGGCCGGCCTGACCGGCCGCGCGGTGGGCGAGCCGGCGATGACGCTCGACGCGACGGGGATCAGCAGGTCCGGCACCGTCTGCTACTGGACCCGCGAGGTGCACCTGCGGGGTGCGTTCCGCTACGCGCTGGTGCGCCGCGCGGACTGGTAGCGCCGACTACCGCACCAGCTGCGTCGTCGTCTCCGACTCGGCGACGACCCGACCGGCCCGGACCACCCAGCGCGGGCGGGCGTGCTCGGTGAGCACGTCGCGCAGCCGCTCGTCCGGGTGGACGCACAGGTTGGCGGGATTGCCCTCGCCGATCGCGTGGTCCGGTACGCCGAGCACGTCGGCCGCCCGCGTCGTGATCATCTCGAGCAGCAGCCGCTGGTCGGCGCCGGTCAGGAAGCGCAGGGTGTGCGCGGCCAGGAACGCCACCTCCAGCATGCTGTGCCGCCCGAACGGGTAGTAGGCGTCCTCGATGTCGTCCTGGCCGAGTGCCACCGGGATGCCGTCCTCGAGGAACTCCCGCACCGGCAGGTGCAGCGGCCCGGTGTGAGGGTCGGACACGAAGCCCAGCCCGGCCGCGTGCGCGAGGTCCATCAGCCGTTGCAGGGTGGGCTGCGGGTAGGTCGCCAGGGCCCGTGCGTGGCAGGCGACGCCGCGTCCGCGCAGCCCGTGCTCGATCATCGCCTCGGCCAGCATCTGCGTGGTGCGCAGGCCCGGGTCGCCGGCGTCGTCGACCAGCATCGCGACGCGGCGGCCGTGCGCCGAGGCGAGCCGGCAGGCCCACTCGACGTGGGCCCGGGCGTCGGTGTCGGTCATCTCGATCCAGGGGATGCCGCCGACGACGTCGGCGCCCATCCGCAGCGCCTCCTCGCACAGCTCTGCCGCGCCGGGGTCGCGGAGCAGGCCGTCCTGGGGGAACGCCACGACCTGGAGGTCGAGCAGGTCGCGGTACTCCTCGCGCACGGCCAGCACCGCCTCCATCCCGACCAGGCGGGCCGTCGTGTCGACGTCGACGAACGCCTGGATGTGCAGGACGCCGTGGGCGACCGCGGCGTCGAGCGCGCGCCGGATGTTGGGCTCGAGCCAGGCGCGGTCGTACTGCCGCTTCACCTGGCTCGCCTCACGCACGATCGAGCGCAGTGCGGCGCCCATGTTCCCGGAGGTGTACGCCGCCAGCGCGCCGTCGCCCGCGCGGTCCAGGGTGTGCACCTTCTCGAGGTGCATGTGCCCGTTGACGAAGGACGCGGTCACCAGCCCGCCGGCGGCGTCGATGGTCCGCGTCGCGGTGGCGCCGGCCGGTGGCTCGGCCGCGACGTGTGCGTAGTGGCCGTCGCGGATGCCCAGCGCGACCGGGGACCCGTCGGCCAGGCGGGCGTTCGTGACGAGCAGGTCGAAGGCGTTCGCGGGGCCGGTCATGCCGCCACCTCGAAGGAGATGGTCTCCTGCAGGGTCAGCGCGCGGCGCAGCGTGTTGCCGACCGGGCAGGTCTCGATGCCCTGCCGCAGCGCCTCCTGCTGCTCGGTGGTGAGGTCTCCGTGGACCGTGACCGCGGCGATGATCCGGGAGATCCGCAGCTCCCGCTCGCCGGGGTCGAGCGGGCCGGACGTGGGTCGGTTGATCCGCAGCGAGAGCCGGATCTCGGCCCGCTCGTAGTCGAAGCCCTGCTGGCGCGCGACCCCGCGCAGCGTGCCGGCCATGCAGCCGCCGAGCGCCGACAGGACGAGACCGAACGGGTTGGGCGCCGTACCGCCGCCCTCGAACTCGCGCGGCTCGTCGATGACGACGGTGTGCTCGCCGCCGACGACGGCGAGCGAGGCGAAGCCGGCCAGGCTGTGCACGACGACGTCGCGGTTGGCCGACGCGTGGGTGGTGGTGGTCATGGTTCCCTCCTTGGGCCCGATGATCTGTCTGACAGGAGGTTCACAACCTGTCTGACAGGTGTCAAGGGTGCGGAAGGGTCGGACGACCCGCTCGTCAGATGTCGCCGAGCCGGACCGGCGGCTCGGGTCAGGAGTTGCCGTCGACCGGTACGACGCCGGCGCGGTGCCGCCGGGCGAGCTCGGCGTAGTAGGGAGCGTTGGTCTCGATCCAGAGCTGGGCGCCGGTGCCCTCGATCGGCTTCTTCGCCTCGGCGGGTGCGCCGGCCGCCAGCACGCCCTCCGGGATCGCGGTGCCGGGCGTGCTGGCATCGCGGGTGCACGACGGAGTGGAGGAACGCGGTCGCGGCGGTCGCGCATCGCCGACACTCCAGAAAGTTAATGACTTGTAAGACTTCGCAAGGTCGTTCAAGGCGTACGCTGTGCGCGAAACGACGATTCTGGATGCTTGTTGTGAATGGTGGATCATCGGATGGGAGAGAGATGAAAATCGGACCACTGGCTGGGCTTCGGGTTGTGGAGCTGGCCGGCATCGGGCCCGGCCCTCATGCCTGCATGCTCCTGGCCGACCTCGGTGCCGACGTGCTGCGCATCGAGCGGGCAGGTGTCGAGCCCCACCTCGTCGATCACACGTTGCGCAACCGACGGATCGTCGGGCTCGACCTCAAGGATCCTCGCGATGTCGAGCGCGTCCTTGGTCTGGTCGAGACGGCCGACGTGCTCGTCGAAGGCTTCAGGCCAGGCGTCACCGAGCGACTGGGGATCGGTCCGGACGACTGTCTGACGCGCAACCCGCGCTTGGTGTACGGGCGGATGACCGGCTGGGGACAGCACGGGCGCTATGCCTCCATGGCAGGCCATGACATCAACTACGTCTCCATCACCGGCATTCTGGAGAACGTCGGCCGCCCCGATCAGCGGCCGGTGCCCCCTCTGAATCTCGTCGGCGACTTCGGTGGCGGGTCGATGTTCCTGGTGATGGGTGTGTTGGCCGCTCTCCTCGAGCGGGAGAGGTCCGGCGCGGGCCAGGTTGTCGACGCCGCCATGTGTGACGGCGCGAGCGTGCTCGCCCAGATGATGTGGGCGTTCCGCGGCATGGGCCAGTGGTCGGACGGTCGCGGAGCCAACCTGATCGACGGGTCCCGGCCCTACTACGACACCTACGAGTGCGCCGACGGCCGGAGCATGGCGGTGGGCTGCATCGAGCCCCAGTTCTTCGCCGAGGCGGTGCGGCTGCTCGGGCTCGAGGATGCCGGCCTGCCGGATCAGGACGACATGGCCAGGGCGGACGAGCTTCGCGCCGCGTTCGCCGCGGTGTTCCGGACCCGGACCATGGCCGAGTGGACAGAGGTCTTCGACGGCACCGACGCCTGTGTGACCCCGGTACTGACCTACGCGGAGGCTCTCGCGCACCCGCATCTGTGTGACCGCGGAACGCTCACGGAGGTCGACGGCGTGGAGCAGCCGCGGCCGGCGCCGCGGTTCTCGCGTA
This sequence comes from Nocardioides carbamazepini, assembly GCF_024614185.1. Lineage (GTDB taxonomy): Bacteria > Actinomycetota > Actinomycetes > Propionibacteriales > Nocardioidaceae > Nocardioides > Nocardioides carbamazepini. The sequence goes on along the minus strand of NZ_JAHTLF010000018.1, from coordinate 379,406 downwards.
CGCCGACCGCGGATCCTGCTCCACCTCGACGGGGGAGCGGTCTCGACTGGTTGTCGGGCTGACTGAGCCTCGGGCGGCCGGAGTGCCGCCGGTCTTGTCGAGGATGCCGAGGCCTGCCACGCCCGCGACAGCGGGATGGCGGCGACGAAAGACGCTGCGGGCCCGGTCAGGTCGTAGTGCCGGCGGGTCCCGTCCTCCACCTCAATGATCCTGCGGAGCATGGCCGAGATGACCGCCAGTCCCCACAAGGCCTGATCCACTCTTGACTTTAAGACGCGGATAACGGTGCACGCATTCAACTCAATCTCGAACTGTGCTTACTCACCGTTGACTTAACGGGTGAACTTCTCTACTCTTCGGCGTGTGAGGCACGTCATACGCCTCATGGCTTCGCGTACGGCTCGGGGGCGAAGGCGCCATGTCAGGCCAGCTGCGGACGGCAGGCCGGAGACCATCCGCGTGCGGTGCCGCACAGGTGATCAGGAGAGACAATGAAGCGAGTGAAGACAGCGGCCGTTGGCGTCGTGGTGGTCCTGGGCGTCACCGCCCTGGCTGCCTGCAGCCCTGCCGAGGACGACAAGGCCACCGTGAAGGGGTCGAACGTGGCGACGGGTGACCCGATCACCGTTGGCGCGATGACGCCGAGTGAGGGTGCCGGGGCCTTCGTCGAGAACGAGTACGGTCTGCTCGCCGGTGTCTGGTACGTCAACAACGAGCTCGGCGGCATCAACGGACACAAGCTCGAGGTGGACCTCTGCAAGGGCAACGGCAGCCCGGAGACCGCCGTCGCGTGCGCCAACGGCTTCGTCGGCGAGAAGTACCCGGTCGTGATCGACGGCTACGACTTCTCCTTCGGCGGGGCTCGTCCCATCCTCGTCGAGGCCGGTATCCCGTTCGTCGGAGCGATCGCGGGCGACCCGACCAACGAGAAGGCCGAGTATGGCCAGGGCTTCTACTGGACCGGCCCCCTCGCCACGACGGCCGCCGGCATGGCGAACGTCTGGGAGCAGAACGAGGTCGAGAGCGTGCACCTCGCTCTGTCCGACACTCCGCAGACGCATGCCTACATCGACAGCACGTTCAAGCCGATGGCCGAGGCGCTGGGGGTCGAGGCGGATGTGCAGTACGTCGACCCGACCAAGGCCAACTGGGACGCCGTGGCGGCCGCGGAGCTGAAGACCGAGCCTGACCAGGCCGGGTCCATCTCGCTCCCCGAGGACGGCTGCACCGGCCTGTTCGACGCCCTGCGCAAGCAGGGCTGGACCGACCAGATCTTCGTCGGCTCCTGCACGAAGTACGTCGAGGAGCTCGATCCGAAGGCGTCGGCCAACACCGTCACGATTCCCCGGACCTGGCTCCACCAGGCCAAGGAGCACGCACCGGCGGAGGTTGTCGAGCAGCTGGAGGACTTCCAGACCGCGATGGAGGCCGTAGGCCACGGCGACTCCCTGGAGGCGCGAGCGATCTACGCCTTCAACTCGGTGGTCACCCTGGCTCAGATCCTCAACGACCAGAAGGTCGAGGACCTCACGTCCGCGAGCGTCGTCGCCGCCATCGAGGCGACGAAGGACTTCCCGTCCTTCCTCGGCCCGAAGGTCACCTGTGACGGTCAGCAGTGGCCCGCCACGCCGACCGCGTGCAGCAACGAGTCGATCTACTTCGAGGTGCAGGAGGACGGCAGCTACAAGCCCGGCATCGACTCCGGCTACGCCCCGATCCCCGACGTCGTCGTCGAGGCTCTGACGAGCTGACCTTTCCGCCGGCGCTCCCAGGAGGAGGAACCCATGAGTACCTACCTGCAGTTCGCGGTGTTCGGTCTGAGCCTCGGCGTCCTCTATGCCGCGCTGGCCAATGGCCTGATCATGGTCTATCGGGCGACCGGCATCATCAACTTCGCCATGGGTGCGATGGCGATGTGGGGTGGCTACGTCTACGCCTTCCTCCGCAAGGAGTCGGTCCTCTACCTCCCCGTCGGACAGGTCTACTTCCCCGACGATCCGGGGTTCTGGCTGTCGCTGATCCTCGCGCTGGCCTCGTCGGTGCTCGTCTCGGCGCTGGTCTACTTCCTGGCCTTCCGCCCGGTGCGCCAGGCGCCGGTGCTGGCCCAGGTCGTGGTCTCCATCGCGGTCATGCTCACCCTGCAGGCCCTCGCGCTCATCCGGTTCGGCGGGGACACGGTCCGCGTCGACCGCTTCCTCGCCGCGGACGCGGACGCGTGGAAGATCGGCGGCGTAACGATCGAGCCCCAGACCGTGTGGTTCACGGTCATCGTCGTGGTCCTGTCGGCGCTGCTGTGGGCCTATCTGCGCTTCACCCGCCAGGGCATGGCCACGCGCGCTGCGGCCAGCAACGAGCGGGCCGCCATCTTGATGGGCTACTCGCCGAGCCGGCTGGCCGCGATCGCGATGATCCTCGCGGGCCTGATCGCCACCGTCGCCGTCCTGCTGACGGCGCCCACCACCGGGCTCAACCCGGTCAGCTACACCCTGTACGTCGTCCCGGCGCTCGCGGTCATGCTGGTCGCGAAGATGTCGTCGATCGGCGTCGCCACCGGCTTCGGCATCGCGCTGGGCGCCTTCCAGTCGATCCTCGCCTACCTCGTCACCCAGTCCTGGTGGCCCGAGTGGGCCGCGTCCGGCGTGGACCAGGTCGTGCCCTTGATGATCGTGATGATCGCGCTGCTCGCCTTCGGCAACAAGCTGCCGGCCCGCGGCTCCCTGCAGACCATGCGCCTCCCCGACGTGGACATCCCCCGGATCCGACCGGTCAGCGCGACCGTCGTGTTCGTCGTGGCCGCCGCGCTCCTCGCCCTCAGCCAGGACGAGTGGCGCTTCGGACTGACCACCTCGCTGATCATGACGGTGCTGGCGCTCTCCTACGTGATCGTCACGGGCTACCTCGGCCAGATCTCCCTGGTGCAGGTCGCCTTCGCGGGTACCTCGGGCTTCGTCCTCTCCAAGTTCGGGCAGGACGTCGGCATCCCGTTCCCGATCGTCGTCGTGGTCTGCGCGCTCACCGCTGTCGTCGTCGGGCTCGTCGTCGCCCTGCCGGCGCTGAGGATCCGCGGAGCCCAGTTGGCGATCGTCACCCTCACTGCTGCTCTGGCGATCGAGCGGTTCGTCTTCAACAACTACTCACTGACCCCGGCCGAGGGCAACAACATCGGCGCGCCGCAGCTCTTCGGCCTCGACTTCGGCATCCGCCAGGGCCCGGACGTCAGCCGCCTCGCCTTCTCCTGGATGGTGCTCGTGGTCGTCGCCGTCATGGTGCTGGTGTTCGTCCGGGTGGCGTCCGGCGACCTCGGTCGCGCCTTCCTCGCCGTCCGCGCCAACGAGCGGGCCGCCGCGTCCGCCGGCATCGACGTGCGGATGACCAAGATGACCGGCTTCGCCCTGTCGGCCTTCTTCGCCGGGGTCGCCGGCTGCTTGATCGGCTACTCCCACGGGCAGCTGTCGGCAAGTTCCTTCACCGTGTTCGTCGGCCTGCAGATCCTCGCGGTCGCCTACCTGGGGGGCATCACCTCCTGGGGTGGCGCGGTGGTCGCCGGCATGCTGGCGCCGCTGGGCCTGGTCCACACCGTCATCGACCACTTCTGGACCACCGGCAACACCTACGCCCTGGTCGCGGGTCTGCTGCTCATCCTCACCGCGATCCTCAACCCGTCGGGGATCGCGGGCGCCACCAAGCACCAGATCGCCTTCGTCCGTGCCCATCGGGGCCGACGGCAGCCAGGGGCCGTCGCGGAGACGGCAGCCGAGATCGACGCGAACGCGAACAGGGAGCGTACGACCAGTGTCTGAGAGCCAAGCGGGGCTGCACGCCCACGGCATCACGGTCCGGTACGGCGGCGTCACGGCCGTCGAGCACGTCAGCATCAGCGTCCTCCCCGGCCAGATCGTGGGACTGATCGGGCCGAACGGTGCGGGCAAGACGAGCTTCGTCGACGCCATCACCGGATTCGCCCAGGCAGAGGGGTCGGTCGTGCTCGACGGCCGGGACCTGACCGGCCTCAAGCCGCACCAGCGCCGCTCGGCCGGGCTCGCTCGCACCTGGCAGGCCGGTGAACTGTTCTCGACGATGACGATCGAGGAGAACGTGCTGACCTCCGCCGCCCCGCCCGGTGCGGCCACGCTGTTCCGCGACATCTTCCTGCGCCGGCCCGACCGTCGCGCGACGGTCGACGGTCATCTCGACGTGGTCGGCCTGTCCGGCCGGGCCGAGGTCTCCGCCGGGTCTCTCACGCTGGGCCAGCAGAAGCTGGTCGGCGTCGCACGGGCGCTGGCCGGAGGTGCCTCGATCCTCCTGCTCGACGAGCCCGCCGCCGGCCTGGATTCGAATGAGAGCCTCGAGTTCGCCGACCGCATGCGACGCATCACCGACCATGGCGCGGGGATCTTGATCATCGACCACGACGTGGATCTGATGATCAAGGCATGCGACCTCATCTACGTGCTCGAGTTCGGGAAGCTGATCTTCCAGGGCACACCGAGCGAGATGCGATCCGACCAGCGGGTGATCGCCGCCTATCTGGGCTCCCCGATCGAAGGAGGCGCGGCATGAGCGAGGTGCTGCTGCAGGCGACGGGCGTGACGGCCGGCTACGGTCTGGTACCCGCGATCCAGGGCATCGACCTGACCCTGCGGGCCGGCGAGGTGGTCACCCTGTTGGGGCCCAACGGCGCCGGCAAGACGACCACCCTGCTCGCCCTGACCGGTCTGCTCCCGATCAGTTCGGGATCGGTGCAGGCGCTGGGCATCCCCGTGAAGGCGGGGCGCGCGACCAAGCTGTCCAGGGCGGGGACGATCCTGGTGCCCGACGACCGCGGAGTCTTTCCCGACCTCACCGTGAGCGAGCACTTCCGGCTCGTGGACAGCCGCCGGCGCCGCGAGCGCATGGCCCGGGTGCTGGATGCCTTCCCCGCGCTGGCGAAGCTGACCGGCCGCAGGGCCGGTCTGCTGTCCGGCGGGGAGCAGCAGATGCTGGCGATCGCGAAGTCGCTGCTCGCCGGGCCGAGGATCCTGATGGTCGACGAGATGAGCCTCGGCCTGGCGCCGATCATCGTCCAGGAGATGCTCCCGGGCATCGCCGCCCTGGCGCGGGAGGAGGGCTTCGCCGTCCTGCTCGTCGAGCAGCACGTCGCCATCGCGCTGTCCGTGTCCGACCGCGCCCTGGTGCTGAGCCAGGGCCGGCCGGTCCTGGAGGACTCCGCTGCGGCCCTGCTGGCGGACCCCTCGCGGGTGGAGACGGCCTACTTCGGCGCCGTGAGCGCGTGATGGACCTGACGTCCTCCTCCGTCCTCGTGGTCGGTGGTGCCACGGGCCTGGGGCGTGCCGTTGCTGAGGAGCTCGCGCCCCGGTGTGCGCATCTGGTGGTGGCCGACCTGAACGCGGACCGAGCCGCCGAGGTGGAGTCCGTGGCCGGTCACGTCACCTTCGTGACGACCGACGTCACCGACGACGAGTCGGTGCGGCGGGCGGTCGCCGTCGCCCGGGAGACAGCGCCGCTGCGTTGCGCCGTCGCGACCGCCGGCATCGTGTCCACGACCCGGATCCTCGGCCGGCGAGGCGTCATGGACACCCGGGACTTCCGGAAGGTCGTCGACGTCAATCTCGTGGGCTCGGCGTCGGTGATCTCCCATGCGGCTGCGGCCATGGTCGCCAACAATCTGGTGGAGGAGGAGCGCGGACTGATCGTGCTGACCTCGTCCATCGCCGGCTTCGACGGTGGACAACTCGCCTACTCGGCCAGCAAGGCAGGAGTGGCGGCGATGGTGCAGTCGGCCGCGTTCGAGCTGGCCGAGCATGCCGTGCGCGTGGTGGGAATCGCTCCGGGGATCTTCGACACCGGCATGTTCGACGGCACCGCGCCGGCGGTGCAGGCACTCGAGAACTCCATCCCCCACCCCCGGCGTCGCGGTCGGCCCGTCGAGTTCGCACGGATGGTAGCGACGATCCTCGACACGCCGATGCTCAACGGCGAGGTCATCCGCCTCGACGGCGCGATGCGCCTTCCACGCATTGTGCCCCGGTCTCGGCCAACCGGCTGAGTGCAGCGCCTACCACCACCGATACCCAGACCAGAACCGACAGGAGCGCATCTTGTACCTGACCCAGTCCCTCCACCGCCGCGCGCAGGGCATGCCCGACGCGCCCTTCACCGTGTCGGGCGACCGTGTCGTGAGCAACCGCGACGCCGTCGACCGGATCAGCCGGATCGCGGGTGGCCTGAAGGAGCATGGCGTCGCCGGTGACGCGAACGTCGCCGTGCTCGACCTGAACACCGACTTCTTCTTCCTCACCTCAGCCGCGATCGCCTGGACGGACGCGGTGATTGTCCCCGTCAACTACCGCTGGTCGGTGAAGGAGATCGCCTACTCCCTCATCGACTCGGCTGTCGAGGTCATGTTCGTGGGCGACCACCACCTGCCGCTGGTCGACGACATCATGACGGCCGTGCCAGCGCTCAACAAGGTCATCCACGCCGGAGTGGCAGAGACCCCCGACGGCCTGATCCCCCTCGCAGACCTGCTGGCCTCGGCGCCCGTCGAAGATGCCCACCGCGATGGGACCCAGACTCTCGGCATCTTCTACACCGGCGGCACCACGGGCCTGCCGAAGGGCGTGGTCCTGAGCCACCGCAGTGTGCTGACGTCCGCCACCGCGGCGATAGCCCAGGCGGGCTGCCCGCGTGGCGGAACCGCGCTCATCGCGGCCCCGGCCTTCCACATGGCTGGCTTCTGCTCCTGGGTGCTCAGCCTGATCCAGGACCAGGGCGCCGTGCCCCAAGCCGAGTTCGTGCCACGCGAGGTGCTGGCCTCCGTCGAGAAGTACGGCGTGACGCAGACGACCTGGGTGCCGACCATGATCCAGATGCTGGTCGACCACCCCGAGGTGGGCGACTTCGACCTGTCCAGCATGGAGATGATCGTCTACGGCGCCTCGCCGATCAGCACCGCTCTCCTCGACCGGGCGAAGGCGGTCTTCCCGAACTGCCGGTTCACCCAGAACTACGGCATGACCGAGCTGTCGCCCACGGCGACCGTACTTCGTGACGAGGACCACGCGCATCCCGAGCACCGCAAGTCGGCCGGGCGCCCCCTGCTGGCCGTCCTGCTGAAGATCGTGGATGCCGACGACAACGAGGTTCCGCGCGGGATAGTCGGCGAGATCGTCGTCAAGGGCGACACCGTGATGACGGAGTACCTCAACAAGCCGGAGGAGACCGCGAGGGCATTGGCCGGTGGCTGGATGCACACCGGTGACAGCGGTTTCCTGGACGAGGACGGCTATGTCCACGTGGTCGACCGGATCAAGGACATGATCATCAGCGGGGGGGAGAACGTCTACTCCATCGAGGTCGAGAAGGTCGTCGCCAAGTACCCCGGTGTCGTCCAGTGCGCGGTGATCGGGCTACCCGACGACAAGTGGGGCGAGCGCGTGCACGCCGTCGTCCAGTTGGCCGACGGCGCCTCGGTCACCCTCGAGGAGCTACGCGAGTTCTGCAAGGCCGAGATCGCCGGCTACAAGGCGCCGGGGAGCGTGGAGGTCGTCGACGCCTGGCCGCTGTCGGCGGCCGGCAAGATCCTCAAGCGTGAGCTGCGGGCGCAGCGCCGGTAGCGACGCCGCATCCGAGTCCGGCGCCCGGCCCTCGACGAGGAGCAGGCCGACCTGGTCGCCTGGAGCCCGCAGTCGCTGCTGGCCGATCTCGGCGCGACCGCCAGCCAGCGCCCGCCGACGCAGCGCTCCCGTCGAAGCCGAGGACCACGCCTGCGTGTGTCCAGCACGCCGGACTCCCTCTCCCGAGGGTCGCCGCGAACCTTGATGTCAATCGAATGTAAGAGTAGTCGAAGTCAATGCCGCTGGTGCGGATTCGCCACCTCGTGGGCGCCGGCCATGGACATGGGACGACGAACGCTCGTTTCCCGGATGCTCTCGAGCTCGGGTGTTGACTGAAAGTAAATGATAAGTAAGATGCAGTGAGTCAACTATCACGGTCGAAGGAGCAGGACATGACGCGAGTAGTGGTGGCGGGAGTCGGAATGATCCCGTTCGCGAAGCCGGGGCGCAGCGACAGCTACGAGGTCATGGGCGCGACTGCCGCGCGGCGTGCCCTGGAGGACGCCGGCTTGGACTACAGCCTGGTCCAGCAGGCCTATGTCGGATACGTCTACGGCGACTCGACCGCGGGCCAGGCAGCGATGTACGGCGTGGGGATGACCGGCATCCCGATCGTCAACGTCAACAACAACTGCTCGACCGGTTCCTCGGCCCTCTATCTTGCTCGCCAGGCCGTCGAGTCGGGCATGGTCGACTGTGCGATCGCCGTTGGCTTCGAGCAGATGATGCCGGGTGCGCTTCCGACCATCTACCCCGACCGGCCCAGCCCGATGCAGCGCCAGCAGGAACTCATGGAGAGCCTGCAGGGCGCCGATCCTGTCGCGCCCAACGCCGCGCAACTCTTCGGCGGTGGCGGTCAGGCATACGTCGACGAGTACGGCATCGACCCGGCGACCTTCGCGCACATCTCGGTCAAGGCGCGCAAGCATGCGGCGAACAACCCCTACGCCGTGTTCCGCGACCCGATCACCCTCGACGAGGTTCTCAACTCGCCCCGGCTCTGGGGTCCGCTCACCCGGCTCCAGGCCTGCCCCCCGACCTGTGGGGCCGCGGCCGCGGTCGTCTGCTCGCCCGAGTTCGCGGCGAAGCACGGCCTCGACCGTACGGTCGTGATCAAGGCCCAGGCGATGGCTACCGACCTCCCGTCGACGTTCGACGACAAGGACATGCGCAAGGTCATCGGCTACGACATGGCCGTGGCCGCGGCGCAGCAGGTCTACGAGCAGGCCGGCATCGGGCCCGAGGACATCCCGGTCGTCGAGCTCCACGACTGCTTCAGCACGAACGAGTTCCTCACCTACGAGGCGCTCGGTCTCACTCCCGAGGGCACGGCCGAGAAGTTCGTCCTCGACGGGCAGAACACCTACGGCGGCACGATCGTCACCAACCCCTCGGGTGGCCTGCTCTCGAAGGGACACCCGCTCGGCGCCACGGGCCTGGCCCAGTGCACCGAGCTGGTCTGGCAGCTGCGCGGCCAGGCCGAGGCCCGTCAGGTCGAGGGTGCCAAGGTCGCGCTGCAGCACAACCTCGGCCTCGGCGGTGCTTGTGTCGTCACGCTCTACGAGAAGGTGGACGGCTGATGCCACTCGACCGCTCCGTGATCGGCCGGGCCACCCGGGGCGAGTCCCTGTTGATCTCGCGCAGCCGGTTGCGGTTCTTTGCGAAGGCGACCGGTCAGAAGGACCCTGTCTACACCGATCTCGACGCTGCCCGCGCGGCCGGACACCGGGATCTGCCGGTGCCGCCGAGCTTCTTCACCGCCATCGAGCTGGAGAGTCCCGATCCGTTCGCCTGGCTCGACGAGCTGGGCGTCGACCTGCGCTCGATCCTGCACGGGGAGCAGGAGTTCACCTACCACCGGATGGCATATGCCGGCGACGAGCTCCGCACGCGTTCGAAGATCACCGACCTGTACGACAAGAAGGGCGGCGCGCTCCAGTTCATCGTGCGCCGCACCGAGATCACCAACCAGGCCGCCGAACCGGTCGCCGACGCCGTCAGCGTCACTGTCGTGCGCCAGCTCAGCCTTACGTGAGGAGATGACCGAGATGACAACCGCCTCGTGGCAGCCGGGCGATGTCGTGAGCTCGCTCGCGCTCGAGCCGATCAGCCGGACCACCCTGTCCTACTTCTCCGGAGCATCCGGCGACCACAACCCCATCCACCTCGACACCGACGTCGCGGCCTCGGCCGGGCTCGATGACGTCTTCGCCCAGGGCATGCTGTCGATGGCCTATCTCGCGCGTGCCGTCACCGACGTCGTGCCCCAGGAGCGGGTACGACGGCTCGGCGTCCGGTTCACCGCGATCACCCCCGTCCACGGTCAACCGACCTGCAGGGCGACGGTGGAGTCCGTCGAGACCGTCGACGGCGAGCGGCTGGCGACCCTGGCCCTCGACGTACGGCTGGCCGACGGCACCACCACTCTCGCGGGCACGGCCCTCGTCCGGGTCGACTGACCCGCCCCGAACAGATCTCGAAAGGAAGAGCAACCATGGGAAAGCTTGACGGAAGGACCGCGCTGGTCACCGGCGGCGGTCGAGGCATCGGCCGGTCGATCGCGCTGAAGCTTGCCGGCGAGGGCGCGAAGGTCGTCGTCAACGACCTGGACCACGAGCCCGCTGAGGCGGTCGTCAAGGAGATCGAGGCCGCCGGCGGCGAGGCGCTTGCCCACCCGGGCAGCGTCACCGAGACCGAGTTCGGCGACCAGTTCGTGGCGGCTGCGGTCGACGCCTTCGGCGGCGTGGACATCGTCATCAACAACGCCGGCTACACCTGGGACTCGGTCATCCAGAAGATGGGCGACGACCAGTGGGACGCGATCCTCGACGTCCACCTGAAGGCGCCTTTCCGGATCCTCCGGGCGGCGCAGCCGGTCATCAGTAGGGCGGCGAAGGCCGAGGCGGCCGAGGGACGCTCGGTCAACCGCAAGGTCGTCAACATCTCCTCGCTCTCGGGCGTCTTCGGCAACGCCGGCCAGGTCAACTACTCCTCGGCCAAGCTGGGTGTGGTGGGCATGACCAAGGCGCTGGCCAAGGAGTGGGGTCGCTACAAGGTCAACGTGAACTGCGTGGCCTTCGGGCTCATCGAGACCCGCCTCACCGAGGTGGCGGCCGACGGCGATGCGTCGATCGATATCGAGGGTCGCAAGATCCGGGTCGGGATGAACCCGCAGTTGCTCGAGATGATGAACAACGCGATCCCGCTCGGCCGGCCCGGCACCCCGGAGGAGGCCGCCGGCTCGGTCGTCATGCTGACCTACCCCGAGGCCGACTACGTCAGCGGACAGCTTCTGCTGACCGCCGGCGGCTTCGAAGGCTGACATGACACTCGTACGCGTGGAACGCCCGGCCGACGGCGTCGCCCGTCTCGTGCTGGCCCGGCCGGAGAAGAGGAACGCCCAGAGTCCCGAGCTGCTCTACGAGCTCGACGGCCGGCTGCTCGAGGCGACCAACGACGCATCCGTGCGGGTGATCGTGCTGGCCGCGGACGGTCCGGACTTCTCGTCGGGACACGACCTGCATGCAGGCTTCTACGTCCCGTGCGACCCGGTGGCCACCATGGGTGGTCACCTCGACGCCGGCGGCGTGGAGGGCCACTACGCGTTCGAGTGCGAGTCCTACCTGGGCCTCTCGCGACGGTGGCGAGACCTCCCCAAGCCCACCATCGCGCAGGTCCAGGGACGGACGATCGCGGGCGGCCTGATGCTCGTGTGGCCGATGGACATCGTGGTGGCCGCCGAGGACGCCACCTTCGCCGACCCGGTGACGGCGTTCGGCGTCAACGGAGTCGAGTACTTCACCCACCTCTGGGAGGTGGGGCACCGCAAGGCCAAGGAGATGCTGTTCACCGGGGACAGCATCTCGGCGCCGGACGCGCAGCGGCTCGGCATGGTCAATCAGGTCGTGCCCGCCGCGGACCTGGAGGCCGCGACCCTGGACCTGGCGGTCCGGATCGCCCAGCGACCGGCGTTCGGCCTGCGCCTGGCCAAGGAGAGCGTCAACCGGTCCCTCGACGCCCAGGGCCAGTCCGTCGCCCTCGACTCCGCGCTGGCCCTGCACAACCTGGGGCACGCGGCGAACCTCGCTCGCCACGGCGAGCTGGCGCCGACGGACGGCGCGGCCGCGATCCGCGCCGCGAGCCGGCGTACCTCCTGATCCCTGGCGCCGTGCACCGGCGCACCTGACGACGAAAGATCGCACCCATGACCAGCTATCCCTCGAACGTCCCCTACCGGTCGGCCTGGAAGGACGACGACGTCCTCGCGATCAGCGAGACCGCCGAGAAGTTCTTCGCCACCCAGCTGATCCCGCGCCGGGAGGAGTTCGAGGCCGCCAAGCGCGTCGACAAGGACGTCTGGCGCAAGGCCGGCGACCTCGGCCTGCTCTGCTGCTCGATCCCCGAGGAGTACGGCGGCGGGGGCGGTACCTTCGCCCACGATCTCGCCGTCCTCGAGGCCCAGGCCCGCCTGGGCGACGTCTCGTTCGGCAACGGCGTCCACAGCGGCATCGTGGCGCACTACATCCTGGCCTACGGCACCGACGAGCAGAAGCACCGCTGGCTGCCCAGGCTCGCCTCCGGCGAGTGGGTCGCCGCCGTCGCGATGACCGAGCCCGGCGCGGGCTCCGACCTGAAGAACGTCCGCACCCGTGCGGTCCGCGACGGCGACGACTACGTCGTCAACGGGTCGAAGACCTTCATCACCAACGGTCAGACCGCGGACCTGATCGTGACCGTCGCGAAGACCGATCCCGCCGCCGGCGCGAAGGGGATCTCGCTCATCGTCGTCGAGGCCGACCAGTGCTCCGGTTTCCACCGGGGGCGGGTGCTGGACAAGGTCGGCCAGCCGATGGCGGACACCTCCGAGCTGAGCTACGAGGACGCCCGGGTGCCCGTCGCCAACCTGCTGGGCGGCGTCGAGGGCCAGGGCTTCGGTCAGCTGATGACCCAGCTCGCGCAGGAGCGGTTGATCATCGGGATCGTGGCCACGGCGATCATGGAGGCCGCGCTCGAGACCACGGTCGACTACGTCAAGTCGCGTGGCGCCTTCGAGCAGACGATCTGGGACTTCCAGAACACCAAGTTCACGCTCGCCGACGTGTCCACCGAAGTGCACATTGCCCGCGTCTTCATCGACTCCTGCATCGAGCGACACCTGCGGGGGGAGCTGGACGGGGCGACGGCCGCGATGGTCAAGTGGTGGATGACCGAGCAGCAGGTCAAGATCGTGGATCGCTGCGTGCAGTTCTTCGGCGGCTACGGCTACATGCGCGAGTACCTCATCGCCCGCCTCTACCAGGACTCCCGGGTCACCAAGATCTACGGCGGCGCGAACGAGGTCATGAAGGACCTCGTCGCCCGCGTGCTCTGAGGTTCGACACGATGGCGACCGCGGCGACGGCGGCTGGAGGTTCGGGATGCGATGCACGTCAGCACGAGGCTCGCTTCCGCCTCGGGCTCGCCCGATCGGTCACGACCTCGTCCCTCGAGGTCGCCGGTGCCGCCGTTGCCGTACGCCGCTGGGACAACCCCGGGCTGCACCCGGTCGTCTTGGTCCACGGGGGTGGTGCCCACGCCCGCTGGTGGGATGCCGTCGCCCCTCACCTGACCTCCGGACCGGTTCTCGCCCTCGACCTCAGCGGTCACGGCGACAGCGACCACCGGCCTGCCTACACGCAGCAACTGTGGGTCGGGGAGGTGCGCGCCGTCGTACGGCAGGTGCAGGGCGTGCCGCTCCTGGTCGGGCACAGCATGGGCGGCCTGGTCGCGGCACTCCTGGCGCGCGCGGGTGACGTCGAGCTGGCCGGAGTGGTGATGATCGACTCGCCGATCAACGACGCCGCGCCGGTGCCGGACGTCGCCCCGGCGCTCGGACGGCCACGCCGGTACGCGGCGACCGCCGCGGAGGTGGAGCAGCGATTCCGTCCGATCCTCGACTCGGGGCGGATGGCGTCCGAGGTCCGCGCCCATGTCGCTCGACACTCGGTCCGGCGCTACGACGGGGGCTATGGCTGGAAGTTCGACCCTGCCTTCCACCACGCCGGCCGGATCCGCGACGTGCTGGACGTGCGTCCGGCCTGCCCGGTGCACTACGTCCGGCCGACCGAGGGCCTGGCCACCGACGAGATGTTCACGCAGGCTCACGACCGGCTCGGCCCGGACGCGCTCGCGGTGATCGAGATGGAAGGCGTCGGACACAACCCCATGCTGGACGCGCCCGTCGAGCTCACCGCGATCCTGCGTGACGTCGTCAGGGAGTGTGGATGACGCCGAACGAGTTGGCGAACTCGCCAATGACCGGGCTCGACCGTGTGGCGGACTGGATGAGCGGACTGGGCCTGGGGGCCGGTCCGCTCCAGGACGCGACCCGGCTGCGGGGCGGCACCCAGAACGTGATGGTCCGCTTCCGGCGCGACGGCCGCGACTACGTGCTCCGCCGCGGACCCGAGCACCTGCGACCGCGCAGCAACGACGTGATCCGCAGGGAGTTCCGCCTGCTGGAGGCGCTCGGCAGGACGACCGTGCCGCATGCCCGGCTCATCGCCGCCTGCTCCGACGAGTCCGTGCTCGGCGGCGCCGTCTTCTACCTGATGGAGCCGGTCGACGGCTTCAACGTGGCCGTCGAGCTGCCCGAGCCGCACCGCACCGATCCGGCAGTGCGGAAGCAGATGGCCTACGGGTTCGTCGACGCGCTCGCCCTGCTCGGCGGCGTCGACCACCAGGCGGTCGGCCTGGGCGACTTCGGCCGGCCCGACGGCTTCCTGGAGCGACAGGTCGGTCGCTGGCTGGCCGAGCTGGCGACGTACGACGAGGTCGCTGAGTACCCCGGGCCCGCGTTCGGGCCGGTGGAGGACGTGGCCCGCTGGCTGGAGCGGCACCGTCCGCGACAGTGGCGCCCGGGCATCCTGCACGGTGACTACCACCTGTCCAACGTCATGTTCTCCCGGACCGCGCCGGAGGTCGCGGCCATCGTCGACTGGGAGATGTGCACGATCGGCGACCCGCTGCTCGACCTGGGCTGGGTGCTGGCGACCCGCCAGCTGTCGGACGTGCCGGAGTTCGGCGGGCTGCTCTTCGCGGCCGGGGGCCTCCCGAGCGGTGACCAGCTGGTCGAGCGCTACGCGCGGCGCAGCGACCGCTCACTGGAGGAGCTCGACTGGTACGTCGTCCTCGCCTGCTTCAAGCTCGGCATCCTCCTCGAGGGCACCTGGGTGCGTGCGCTGGCCGGCCGAGCCCCCTACGAGACCGGCGCGCGCCTGCACGCCTGGACCGGGCGGCTCTTCGAGCACGCCCAGAGCCTGATCGACCCCTGAGCCCCCTGACCAGACCCGATGAATGGAGCACCATGATCGACTTCGAGATCCCCGCCGAGCTCGCCGAGCGGCGCGACCGGATCCGCCGGTTCGTGGCGGAGCAGGTCGTCCCTTACGAGACCGACCCGCGGATCACGGCCCACGGACCCTCCGACGAGCTGCGCCAGGAGCTCGTGGAGCTGGCCCGCGCGGCGGGACTGCTGACCTTCCAGGCGCCGGCCGAGTACGGCGGCACGGCGCCCAGCCACGTCGAACAGGCCGTGCTCTTCGAGGCGGCCGGCTGGTCGACGATCGGACCGGTGGCGCTGAACTGCGCCGCGCCCGACGAGGGCAACATGTTCCTGCTCGGGAAGGTGTGCAGCCCCGAGCAGGCCGAGACCTTCCTGCGCCCGGTGATCGAGGGGCACCAGCGCTCGGTGTTCGCCATGACCGAGCCCGACGGCGCCGGCGCCGACCCGAGCCAGCTCACCACCACCGCCGTCCGCGACGGCGCCGAGTTCGTCATCAACGGCCGGAAGTGGCTGATCACCGGTGCCGACGGGGGACGGGTCTGGATCATCATGGCCCGGGTCGAGCCCGGCAGCTCCGAGCACGGACCGACGCTGTTCCTGTGCGACGGCGACACCCCGGGGATCGTGATCGAGCGGACCATGGACACGATTGACCGCAACTACGTCGGCGGCCACGGCGTCGTCCGGTTCGACGACCTGCGCCTTCCGGCATCCGCGGTGCTCGGCGAGGTCGGCCAGGCGCTGCGCTACGCCCAGCTCCGACTGGCCCCGGCACGGCTGACCCACTGCATGCGCTGGTTGGGCGCCGCCGAGCGCGCGCACTCCATCGCGGTCGACCACGCCAAACGTCGCACGGCCTTCGGCAAGCCGATCGGGCAGCACCAGGGCGTCGGGTTCATGCTCGCCGACAACGAGATCGCGCTCCAGCAGTGCCGCTTGGCGATCTGGTGGGCCTGCTGGACCCTCGACCAGGGCCACCAGGGCCGGCACGAGAGCTCGATGGTCAAGACCATGGTGTCGGAGGAGCTCTACAAGCTGGCCGACCGCTGTGTCCAGATCCTGGGCGGCATGGGCATCAGCGACGAGACCCCGGTCGCCGGGATCTTCCGCGACCTGCGTGCCTTCCGGCTGTACGACGGCCCGACCGAGGTCCACAAGTTCGCCATCTCGCGGGCGATCCTGCGCGACTGACCATCCCGGACACCTCCCGCATCCCGGCCGGGGCGGGTCTGCGAACCCAGAGGAGGGGGCGTTGGTAGCGTCCCGAGCCATGAGTGGCAGTGCGACGACGCCGCGCAAGCGTCCCAAGGACCGCAAGGCGCAGATCCTCGTCAACGCGCGCGACCTCTTCGTCGAGCAGGGCTATGCGAACGTCTCCATGGCGATGATCGCGGAGAGCGTGGACATCACGGCGGGGGCGCTCTACCGGCACTTCGCCAACAAGGCCGTGCTCCTCGCGTCGGTGTTCGACGACAGCTTCCACTACCTCGACGCGCCTCCGCGCGGGGAGACCTTCGCCGAGCTGGTCGACGACGCCGTCGGCAAGGTCAGGGACCGGCGCTACGTCGCGGAGCTGTGGAGTCGGGAGGTGCGTCATCTTCCGGCCGAGAGCCAGGCGGCGTTGCGATCCAGGATGCGGAAATGGGCCCGGGCCTTCCTGCCGGCGCTGCGCGACCTTCGCCCCGATCTCGACGACGGGCAGCTCGACCTCCTCGCCTGGGCGTTGCAGTCGCTGCTCTCCGGCCTGGCCAGTGCCGTCGTGAGCGTGTCTCCAGATGTGCGTGCGGGGGTGGTCAGCCAGGCCATGCGCCTCGTAGCCGAGACGGACCTCGTGCCCACGGGAGAGCCACGATCACCGGGTCGGCGGCGTTTGGCTCCGCAGTCGATGCGAGAGCGACTGCTGCTCGCCGCCATCGACCAGTTCAGCCGCTTCGGCTATGCGGACACGTCCTTGGCGAGCATCGGGGCGGCGGTCGATGTCACGGGGCAGAACCTCTACGGCTACTTCGCCAGCAAGGCGGATCTGTGGCAGGCCGTGGTCGATCGCGGGGTCCACGCCGCGTGGCTCGGGCTTGACGAGGCACTCGCCGTCGCGGCGACGCCGGAGGACGCCCTGGCCGGTGCCCTTCGCTCGCACCTGCGACTGGAGCATCCGTGGATCGACGTACGACTTCCCCAGCACTTCGAGGACGACTCCCGGGATCGTCTCCGTGCCGGCCAGCGAGAGTATCTCGAGGAATGGATCGCTCTTCTGGGGCGGATCCATTCCGCGTCGGACCCACGGCTGGCGCGACTGAAGGTCCTGTTGGTGTTCACGCTGCTCAGCGACCTCAGCGCGACCCCCCATCTGGTCTCGAGAAGCTCGTTCGAGGACAATGCGTGCCGGATGGCCCTCCACATTCTCTTGTCGCACGATTGACCTGATTGGGTATTTACTTTCGTGTTGTGACTGCGGTTCTATTTCTCCTGAACGGCGCCGGCTGACCTGAGTCGACGTTCGCGTTCGAGGGAAGGTGGCAGGGGTGGGTGAGCACGGGACCGGGCCCGCCGTCCTGGTGTCGGGGGGATCGCGCGGCATCGGCGCGGCGATCGTCGACGAGCTGGTGGCTCGGGGCGCCCAGGTGATGGCGACCTCGCGCCGCATGGCGGTCGAGGATGACCGCGAGCCTCGCGCAGGCGTCGCGCAGACGTCCTACGCGTTGGGCGACGACGCCTCCGCCGCGCGCGCCGTCGAGGTCGCCGTCGACGCCTTCGGCGCGCTCGACCATGTCGTCGCCAACGCCGGGGTGTGGCGGGGAGGTCGACTTGCCGACGTGGACCTGCGCGACTGGGCAGCGGTCCTGGAGCAGAACGTGCTCGGAACCGCCCAGCTGTGTCGTGCTGCGATCCCTCGGCTTCGAGGCAGCCGGCACTCGCCCAGCCTGACCGTCGTGTCGTCGGTGGTCGCGCGGATCGGCAGCCCGGGGGACACCGCCTACGCCGCGGCCAAGGCCGCTCTCGGCGGCCTGACGCGGTCGCTGGCCTGCGAGCTGGCCGTGGACGGGATCCGGGTGAACGCGGTCCTTCCCGGCCTGGTGCGCACCGACATGACCGATGCGCTGCCCGCGGGCACGCTCGACAAGCTGGTCGCGCGGCTGCCGATGCGGCGTACGGCCGAGGCGGAGGAGATCGCGCGTGCCGTGGGCTTCCTGGCCCTCGACGCGACCTATTGCACGGGCACCGAGCTCGTCGTGGACGGAGGATGGCAACTGTGAGTGAGGAACAGCGCTCGACGAGGCTGGCCGGACGGGTGGCGATCGTGACCGGAGCCGGCGGTGGTATCGGGCGCGAGCACGCCCTGCTGCTGGCGCGCCATGGCGCGGCCGTGGTCGTCAACGACATCGCGCACCGGCGCTCCGCGGACGCCGAGGCGGTGGCCGAGGAGATCCGGGCGCAGGGCGGCGCGGCGGTCGCCTGCAGCGACTCGGCGACCTGGGACGGCGCCGAGCAGATCGTCCAGCTCGCCCTGGACACCTTCGGACGGGTGGACATCCTGGTCAACAACGCCACCGCCGCGTACGCCGGCGACCTCTGGGCGATCTCGGAGGAGCAGTGGGACCTCACCTACGACGTGAACGTGAAGGGCTACTTCGCGATGATGCGCCACGTGGTCCCGCACATGGCGCGTCAGCACCACGGCGTGATCATCAACACCGCCTCGGGCTCCGGATTCGGCGATCCCGGCAACGTGCCCTACGCGTCGGCCAAGGAGGCGGTGGTGGGGATGACGCGCTCGGCCGCCCAGGAGGTGGCGCGGTTCGGCATCCGCGTCAACGCGCTCCGGCCGATCGCGCTGAACCGGTCCTACCGCGACTACGCGAACGTGATGGCGCCGTGGCACCGCATCACGGAGCTCGCCACGGGGGTGCACCCCAGCCGGGGACTGTCACCGGAGCGGTTCACCCCCGAGCGGGTCGCCGTCTTCGCCGTCTGGCTGTGCACCGATGCCGCGGCCGCGGTGAACGGCCGCACGTTCACCGTCGCGGGCGAGCACGTCATTCTCCACTCAGACCGTTCCGACGAGCGCACCATCGTGTCCGACTCCGGCTGGACGATCGACGCGCTGGATCTCCATGCGCCGCGCCTGCTGCTGCACGGCGTCGTCGACCAGTTCGCCGTGCCGGACCATCCGGACCTGCACGTCTTCCGCCGCCCGGGCGAACCGATGGACGCCACGCCGGTCTGAGGGGCTCGCCGCCGTGGGAGATGCGCGGTTATCCGATCCCGCGGTCGCTGCCCTCCCAGTGCTTCTTGCGCAGGTCACGCTTGAGCACCTTGCCGGCGCCGGACACCGGCAGTGCCTCGATGACCTCGATCGGCCGGGGGAGCTTGTAGTTGGCGATCCGGTCGCGGCAGAAGTCGCGCAGCTCCTCGACGGTGACCTCCGCGCCGGCCGCCAGGACGAGGACGGCGTGGACCCGCTCGCCCCAACTGTCGTCCGGGACGCCGATGACGGCCGCCTGGGCGACAGCAGGATGCGCCACGACGGCGTTCTCGACCTCGGCGGTGTAGACGTTCTCGCCCCGGTGACGATCATGTCCTTGATCCGATCGACGACGAAGACATAGCCGTCGTGATTCATGTAGCCAGCATCCCCCGTGTGCATCCAGCCGCCGCGGAGCGCGACCTCGGTCTCCGCCGACTTGTTCCAGTACCCCTGCATCACGTGGTCGCCGCGCACCACGATCTCGCCCACCTCGCCGTGGGGAGTTCGTGATCACGGTCGTCGACGACCCGAACCTCGGCGTGGGCGGCGGCCCGGCCACAGGACCGAGCGAGCGCGGGGTCGTCGTGGTCGTCGGCCGTGAGCAGCGTCGCCACCGGCGCCAGCTCGGTCATGCCGTAGGCCTGGGTGAACCGCCGGGGTGAAGGACGGCACCATGACGTGGGTCGATCCGGTCATGTTGGCGACGTTCCAGGCGAGGTCGGCAAGGTGGAACATCGGCGCGGCATGCAGCAGGACACCGCCGCGGCTGAGGATGTCGGTGGTAACCAGGCTGCCCATAGCCGACGTGAGGCACGCCCAGTGGCTGAGCATGACGCCCTTCGGGAAGCCCGTCGTCCCGCCGGTGTAGAAGATGCCGAACAGGTCGTCCCCGCCGCGGTGGGCATCCTCGACCGGCTCGTGGGTGGCGACCAGCTCCTCGTAGGAGAGCATGCCTTCCGGCGCGTGTCCGTCGCCGGCGAGGATCACCGTGCGGAGGTTGGGGCCTGTGCGCGGAGGGCCGGCACCAGATCCACGAAGTGCTCGTCCACGATCAGTGTGTCGCTCTGGCAGTCGACCAGCGAGTAGGCGATCTCCTGAGGGCTCCATCGGGTGTTGACGGGGTTCAGGACCGCGCCGGCCCACGGTATGGCGAGCAGTGCCTCGTGGTAACGGTCGCTGTTCAGACCGTAGATGGCGACGCGATCGCCGTCATCGATGCCCAGGTCGCGCAGTGCCGCCCCGAGCCGCGCCACCCGGTCGACCGACTCGGCCACCGTGCGCCGACGCTCCCCGAAAAGATCGTGACGACCTCGTCGGGGATTTGCTGCACCGCGTTGTGAAGGGACTGGGTCATCCGCATGGCGGCTGCTCCTGACGTGAACCATTGTTAAGTATGAATGGGATACGATTCCTCGGGGCATCCCCAATGTCAAGCGGCGCCACTCTTTGAAGTGAACTGTGATTCACGCATGATCGGCCTGTGGGTGCCTGCGTCCGGCGACGGCCCTGGGCCGACCACGGCTTGACCCGGGTCGTGGCGCCGGCGCCATCTGCGGCGGATTTGATGACCCAGCCCCGCCCCCGGCGCCGATGGTCCGGGTGGCCGTCGCGGCGGCAAGGGTGGTGACGCGGGCGTACCGGCGTCCGCGGATCCCAGGTGACGGCGGATCCGGCGGCCAGGTGGGACTATCGCACCGATCTCACTGGATCGGTACGACGCCGGCGCGGTGCCGCCGGGCGAGCTCGGCGTAGTAGGGAGCGTTGGTCTCGATCCAGAGCTGGGCGCCGGTGCCCTCGATCGGCTTCTTCGCCTCGGCGGGTGCGCCGGCCGCCAGCACGCCCTCCGGGATCGCGGTGCCGGGCGTGACGACGGCACCGGCGGCGACCAGCGAGCCGGCACCGATCGAGGCCCCGTCCAAGACGGTGCTCGCGTTGCCGAGCAGCGACTTCTCGCCCATCGCGTCGCCGTGGAACACGCAGCCGTGGGCGACGGTGGCGTTCGGGCCGATGTCGACGACCACGTCGGGGGCGCCGTGGACGACGGAGTTGTCCTGGATGTTCGAGCCCTCGCGCACGATGATCGTGCAGATGTCGGCGCGCAGCACGGCGCCGTACCAGACGCTGGCGCCCTTCTCGACGCGCACGTCGCCGATCAGCGTCGCGGTCGGCGCGACGAACGCCTCGGGGTGGACCTGGGGCCGACGGCCCTCGAACTCGTAGAGGAACACGGCCCCACGGTAGGGGCCGGGCTTCCGCCCGCGGCGGTCAGGGCCGCAGGTCGAGGAGGCGCTTGACCTTCCCCTCGCCACCGAGGCCGGTGTACGGCGCGAGCGTCCCGGCGGGGACCAGCTCCACCCCCACGCGGGTGCCGAACGCAGCCTTGATGCCGTTCTCCATGTCCTTCTGCAGCCCGGGGTCGCGGCCCGGGACGCGCTGCTCGACGCGGACCGTCATCACCTCGCGGGAGCCGAGCCCCTCGCCCTCGACGCCGACCACGCAGAGGAACTCGCCCGTGGTGCGCTCGTCGCCCATGACCACGTCCTGGGCCGCGCGCGGGAAGACGTTGTTGGCGCGGAACTTCACCATCTCGTCGCTGCGTCCCAGGAAGCCGGAGAACTTGGCGGTCCGGATGCCGCAGGGACACAGCTCGCGCGGGCGGGTCTGGATCAGGTCCTTGAGGTCGTAGCGGATGACCGGCGGCACCGAGCGGTGCAGGCTGGTCACAACCAGGTTGCCGGTCTGGCCGTGACCCAGGACCTCGTCGGTCTGCGGGTCGAGGATCTGGACCACCGCCGTGTCCTCGTTCATGTGCATGCCGTCCTGCTCGGCGCACTCGAACCCGATCAGGCCCACCTCGTGGGTGCCGTAGTTGTCGTAGACCGGCACGCCCCAGGTTTCCTCGAGCAGCCGGCGCAGGTGGCCGGCCGTGTCGACGCCGAGATAGGAGTGGATGAACCGGGTGGCCAGGTCCCGCTTGAGGTCGATGCCGGCCTCGTCGGCGGTCTGGGCCAGGATCTTGAGGTACTCGCCGAACGCGACCCAGCCGGTGGTCCCCCATTCGCGGGCGAGCTCGAGCTGGCGCAGGCTGCCGGTGACCAGACCGGATCCGGTGGTCATCGAGATCGCGCCCAGCCAGTTGTAGGCCGCTGTGTGCGCACACCAGGCGATATTGGCGAGGCTGTTGGTGAGCGTGATCTGGAGCAGCTCGTGGGGGCGGGCGCCCTGGGCCCACAGGGCCCGGGCGTACTGGACCGCCTGGACCTCCCAGGCGATCGGGTCGAACAGCGTCGGCCGGGGCAGGCCGGTCGTCCCGCCGCTGGTCTGCAGCTTCAGTGGCAGGGTCGGGTCGTCCAGCGCGAAGGCCTGGTGCGAGCCGAACGGCGGCGCGGACTCGATGCTCTCGCGCAGGTCGTCGCTCGTGAACGCCGGGATCGCGGCCAGGTCGTCGAGGCCGCGCACGTCACCGGGCTCGAGCCCGGCCGCGGACCAGCGGTCGCGGTAGAAGGGGATCTGCCACGCCTCGGACATGCGGGCGAGGAAGCGCGTCTCCTGCAGGCCGTGCAGCTCGTCGTCGCTCATCGCCGCCGTGTGGTCGGCGTAGTGGGGCGGCGGCGGGAAGTCCGCCATGAACGCCGGCCAGTCCACCGACGACCAGTAGTACGGGATCGACGTGCTCGTCATGCCTGGGACCTGCCTTCTGCGTACTCGACTCATGGCTGACTAGGTGGTCGGTTTTCCGACTGTTCGGACGGTAATGTGAGCCGGCTCTCGCGTCAAGAAGACGATCCAGGCGCAGTGTCGCGGTTGACAACTGTGCCGTGCGTCACTCAGAGTATCGACGACTTGGTCGAAAAAGCGACCAACGGGTTGGATTCGGGATGGCCCGGTGACTAGCCGAGAGGGATCGAGATGAGGAAGACATGGCGCAGCGGCCTGCTGGCGGCGGGTCTGTTGGCGTCCGCCGGACTGACGGCGGCGTGTGGCGACAGCGGTGCGGACGGCGGTGACGACGCGTTCGTCATCGGCGTGATCGAGGACAAGTCGGGCGGCTCGACCTTCTACTCGCAGACGTCGGTCGGTGCGCTGAAGGTCTTCGTGAAGGCCCTCAACGACGGAGAGACCGGCTACGGCACCGAGCTGGTCGGGACCGAGAAGGGCATCCTCGGCCAGGACGTCGAGCTCCTCTTCGAGGACGACCAGAACAACCCCAACAACACCACGCTCAAGGTGCGCTCGCTCATCGACCGGGGCGCCGACGTCATCTA
Organism: Nocardioides carbamazepini; assembly: GCF_024614185.1. GTDB lineage: Bacteria > Actinomycetota > Actinomycetes > Propionibacteriales > Nocardioidaceae > Nocardioides > Nocardioides carbamazepini. Next base: position 355,955 of record NZ_JAHTLF010000018.1, on the reverse strand, counting down.
CTTCACCTCCGGCTCCAGCTCCACGCTCCAGGGTCGCTCGGTGTGCACCCAGGAGAAGATCTTCTGCTTCGCGCCGACCAACGTGAACGCCGCGATCGTCGAGGAGCCCAACAACGAGTTCGTCTTCACCGCGGCACCCCCGTCGAGCCTGTCCGCCCAGGTCTACGTCGATGCGTGGGAGGACGCCGGCTACCGGACGATCGCGTTCTTCGACGAGGAGACGGCGACCTCGGTGGCGGTCGCGGACGCCTACAAGGCCGTCGCGGAGAAGGCCGGACTGCAGGTCGTCGCCGAGGAGACGCTCGCGGCCGGTGGCCGCGACGTCACCGCCCCGGTCGCCCGCGTGCTGGAGAAGGACCCGGACGTCGTGTTCGACGCCACCCAGCAGGCCGCGGAGTCGGGTGCCCTCTTCAAGGGACTGCGTCAGGCGGGGTCGACCGTGCCGGTGTGGTCCCAGAACTCCCTCACCGCGCAGCCGCGCGCCTGGGAGATCGCGGGCCCGGCCATCGACGGCGTGCTGGTCGTCGATCCCCTCTCGCCCACCAACCCGCGCGCCGTCGAGGTCGGCCAGCTGCTGGCCGACGGCGGCAACGACGAGCACCTGACGTTCATCCAGACCTCGGTCTGGGACGCGCTGTTGCTGACCAAGAAGGCGTTCGAGGACGCCGGCGAGCTCGACGGCGCCAAGGCGGTGGCGGCGCTCGAGAAGATCACCGACTTCCCGGGGGCGACCGGCCAGGAGAGCTTCCGCTACTCCTTCGCCGCGGACCGGCACAACGGCTCCCGGGCCGACCAGAACGTCGTCGTCGCGTTCGCCGACGGCAAGCCCAGCAAGCTGCCGGCCGAGCTGCAGCCGGCCGCCGAGTAGCACCCCATGGACCTGCAGGTTCTCGTCTCGGGCGCGCTGGCGAGCTGCCTCTACGCCACCCTCGCGCTCAGCTACTTCCTGATCGTGCGGGCGACCCGGCTGGTCAACTTCGCGGTGGGCGGCTACGGCGTGTTCGCCGGCATCGGGATCGCCTACCTCGTCGCGCGGGGATGGCCGACGCCCGGTGCGGTGGTCGCGGGCCTGCTCGCGGCGGTGGTGCTCGCCGTGGCCACCGAGCTGATCGTCGTCCGCGTGATGGAACGGCGGCAGTCCGGGCTGGCGACGATCGAGATCGCCATCGTGGCGGTCCTCTTCGTGATCGAGCAGGGGGCGGGACTGCTGTTCGGGCGGCAGCCCTCCCTCGTGATCACCTGGCTGGACGGCGGCGTGCGGATCGGGGACACCCGGGTCCCGCACCAGGCCCTGCTGACCGTCGCCCTCACCCTTGCGGTCTTCGGCGCCGTCGCCTGGTGGCTCTCGCGTGCCCGGTTCGGCCGGATGCTCCGCGCGGTCGGCGACAACCCCGGCGCGGCCGAGGTGCTCGGCCTGCCCGTGGCCCGGGTGCGCACCATGGGCATGGTCGTGGCCGGGTTGGCCGCCGGCGTCGCGGGCGTGCTCGCCACGACGCAGTCGGCGCTGACGGTCGAGGCCGGGACGTCCTTCACCCTGCTGGGGTTCATCGCACTCGTGCTCGGCGGCACCGCCCATGTCTGGGCGCCCCTCGCGGGAGGTGCCCTCCTCGGGTTCCTCGAGGCCCTCAGCGCCCGGGTGCTCGGCAACGACGTGCGCGACTACATGCTGCTCGCGCTGGTCCTCGTCGTCTTCACCTTCCGACCCAAGGGCCTCTTCGCCGTGAAGGAGCGGACATGATCGACCGCCTACGACGCGCCGCCTTCAGCGGCTCCTCCGTCGCACTGGTGCTGGTGGTGCTCGGCCTGCTCTACGCCGGCAGCAGCGCCTACCGCCAGGAGCTGGCGATCCTGGCGCTCACCTACGCCTTCCTCGCCGTCGGCATGTACCTGCCGCTCGCGCTCACCGGGCAGCTGTCCCTCGCCTACAACGCCTACTTCGCTATCGGCGCCTACGCCGTGGTGATCTGGTCCAACGAGACGACATCCGCCAGCCTCTACGCCGTACCTGTCGCTGTGGCGGTCTCGATGGCGGCCGCGCTCGCGCTCGGGCTGGCGACGGTTCGGCTCACCGGCTTCCACCTCGCGGTGTCCACTCTCCTGTTCGGCATCGCGGTCCGGCAGTGGATCCTGTCGGAGGACGAGCTGACCGGCGGCGTGCTCGGCCTCGGGGGCGTCCGCCCCCCGGAGCTGTTCGGCTGGGTGCCGGACCGGGACGCGATGGTGGTGCTCGGCGCGCTCGCGCTGTGGACGATCTGCGTCGCGATCGGCCGGGCGCGGCGTACGTCGGTCGGCGTCGCCCTCCGCGCCCAGCAGGACGCGCCGGCCGCCGCCGCGGCCGCCGGCTTCCCGCCCCGGGTGTCCTCGTTGCTCACCCTCACCGTCGGTGCCGGGGTGGCGACCCTCGGCGGATGCTTCTTCGCCTACCTCAACGGCTTCGTGCTGCCCGACTCGTTCACGGTCTCGGTGGCGTTCCTGGTGCTGTTCATGCCCGTGCTCGGCGGCCTGCGCACGCCGTGGGGGGCCTTCCTGGGTGCCGTCCTGGTCATCTGCTTCACCGAGGCCTTCACCTTCCTGAAGGGCCCCGGCGCGCTGACCTTCGGCGCCCTCACCCTGCTCGCGCTGGCCCTGGCGCCCGCGGGCCTGCTCGGCCTGCTGGCCGCGGGCTCGGACCGGATCGGGGAGCGACTGCGACGCCGGCGGGGCCCGGCCCAGCCGGCCGACCATCCGACGGACGAGAAGAAGGTGGTGTCGGCATGACCGCATTGCTGGAGGTTCGCGGCGTCACCAAGAGCTACGGCGGCGTCGAGGTGCTCCGCGGTGTCGACCTCGTGGTCACCCCGGGTGAGATCCACGGCCTCATCGGGGCCAACGGCGCCGGGAAGTCCACCCTGATCGACATCCTGTGCGGTCAGAACCGCCAGGACGCGGGCGAGATCGTGTTGCGAGACCGGACCCTGACGGGCAGCCCCGGCCGGCGCAGTCGCAGCGGCCTCGCGCGCACGTTCCAGCAGCCGCAGGTCTCCGCGGCCCTGACCGTTGCGGAGAACATCTCGCTCGGCCTCGCCGGCCAGGAGCTCGCCGGACTGCCCCGGATCCTCGGCCGGCTCGCCCGCGACATCCTCACGCCGCATCGCTCGGTCGACCCACGGGTGGTCGCCGCCGCGGAGGCGGTGGGCCTGGACCGGCTCGACCGGCTGGTCGGGTCGCTGTCCTTCGGCGAGATGCGCCTGGTCGAGGTGGCGCGGGCCCTGGTCGGGTCGCCCTCGCTGATGCTGCTCGACGAGCCGTTCCCCGGAGTCGGCGACCGTGGCCTGGACGCCACGCTCGCCGCCCTGCGCCGCCTGCGTGCCGCCGAGCACAGCGTGCTCCTCGTCGACCACAACGTCGACGTGGTGCTGGGTCTCGTCGACCGGGTCAGCCTGCTCGTCAAGGGCGTGATCGCGTTCGTCGGCACCCCGGCCGAGTGCCAGCGCAGCGAGGTCTTCCGCAGTGTCTACCTGGGAGAGCGAGTCCGATGAGCCAGCCACTCCTGTCCGCCGAGGGCATCGGCGTCACCTACGGCAAGGCGCGGGCGGTCGACGACGCCGACCTGTCGTGTCCGGCGTCGGCCGTCACCGCCCTGCTCGGGCCCAACGGAGCCGGCAAGTCGAGCCTGCTGCACGCCCTCATCGGCGGCGTGCGCGGGGCCGGCGGGTCGGTGCGGCTCGCCGGTGAGAGCCTCGACGGCCTCGGCCCCAACGCGCGGACCGCGCGCGGAGTCAGCCTCGTCCCGCAGGGGCGCCACGTGTTCCGGTCGCTGTCGGTGGAGGAGAACCTCGCCGTCATCGCGGACTCGCTGAAGCTCCCGAGGGAGACCATCGGGACGGCTCTCGACCGGTTCCCCATCCTGCGGACCCGGCGGAAGGTGCTGGCCGGGCTGCTCAGCGGCGGTGAGCAGCAGATGCTCGCCATCGCCCGGGCGCTCATGTCGGCCCCCCAGGTCCTGCTGCTGGACGAGCCGGCGCTGGGCCTCGCGCCCAGCATCGTCGACGAGCTGATGGCGACCGTGCGCGAGGTGGCCGCCGACGGTGCCGCCGTACTGATCGCGGAGCCGTCCCTGGCGACCCTGCGCATCGATGTCGAGCACGGCCTGGTCATGCAGCGCGGCCGGGTCGTCGCGCGCTGCGCGGGTTCCGAGCTCGACCAGACCTACCACGACGTCCTGGGCGTGAGCGTGTGAGCGCCGCCCGTCCCAACGCAACCAACCAACCGACACAGGAGAACAACCCGGCATGAGCGTTTCAGTCAACGGCATCAACATCGCGGTCCGTGACCTGCCCGCCGCGACGGACCGCTACGAGCGGCTCTTCGGGGTCAAGGGCGAGCACGTCGGTGCCGACGGGTTCGCCTTCCCCGGCCTCGAGGGCACCAGGATCGACATCGACGGCTTCATCCTCAACCTGATCACCTCGACCCAGGAGGGCACCTCGGTCGCCCGGTTCCTCGAGCGCAACGGTGAGGGTGTGTTCCTCTTCTCGGCCAAGGTCGACGACATCGACGAGACGGTCGAGGAGCTGCGGGCCCTCGGGATGCCCCCGCTCCTCGCCGAGACCGTGCGCGGCGACTTCGGGGCGGTCAACTTCATCCACCCGCGCGAGCTCAACGGCGTCCAGCTGGAGCTGATCGAGCACCCCTGAGTCCTCGGCACCGCGCGCGCCCGCCCGCTGTTACGTCTATCTTCTGGAGTTGTGACTGATGTTTCTGACCGGACCGGAGAGGACACGGCCGTGTCGGTGCGCAACGCGGTGATGCGCGAACGGATCACCGGTGCTGCCGCCCGGCTGTTCCAGACGCGCGGCATCGGTGGCGTCACGATGCAGGAGGTCGCGGCCGAGGTCGGCCTGTCGAAGGCCGCGCTCTACCACTACTACCAGAGTCGTGAGGACCTGCTGCGCCACATCTTCGGGGACTGGGCGCGCGACGAGGTCGAGCGGGCGCGCGCGATCGCGGAGTCCGGTGACGATCCCGCGACCAAGCTCGCCGCGTTCGTCCGGCTCCACCTGAACTCCATCGTCGACAACCTCGACCTGTACTCGCTCTCCTTCCGCGAGGAGGCGCAGCTGCCCGAGGACGTGCGGGAGGAGTTCCGCGCGCTCAAGCGGGACAACGACGTCCTGGTCCGCCAGATCGTCCGCGAGGGGGTCGCGTCCGGGGCGTTCGAGCCGGTCGACGAGACCCTCGCGGTGTTCGGGATCGTGGGCATGTGCAACTGGCTGTGGAAGTGGTACCGGCCGGGCGTCGGCAAGAACGCCGACGAGATCGCCGAGACCTTCTCGCACCTGGTGCTGCACGGCCTCGTGCTCGACTCCTCGGCCGGTCTGGACGCCGAGGAGTCCGACCCCGGTGCGGGCGCGCTCGCCTACCACGCGCGCGCCATCCGTCATCACACCCGCCAGCTGGAGCTGCTCCTGCCCGGTCAGTGAGGCGGCACCGGCACGCGCCGGGCGACGTACGTCTCCGCGACCCCGGTGAGGAGCTCCTCGCCGGACGCGGAGGTCAAGGTGCACGCGAGCCGGACCAGGCCCATGGCCGGCCGGTCCAGTGTCACGGACTCGACCCGGGCGACGCCGGTCAGCACCGTTCCCGGCCGGACGGGACGGAGGAAGACCACGTCGGTCAGGGCGCGTCCCGCGACCACCTGCCAGGTCGAGTAGACCCCGTCCACGCACAGGCGCTGCAGGACCGCGAGTGACTGGATCCCGCTGGCGATCACGCCCGTGAAGCGTGGGTGCGCGCGCTGCGCCGGATCGACGTGGAAGGGCTGCGGGTCCCATGCGCGCGCGAAGCCGACGATGTCGTCCTCGGTGAGCGTGTGCCGCCCCAGCCGGTACGCCGTGCCGGGCGTCAGGTCCTCGGCGTAGGCGTGTCGAGACGGTGGTGCTGCGTCGGTCGGTCCGGCGGTCATCGGCCCTCCTCGTCGGCGTCCTCGGTTTCTCCGTGTGCCTTGACGGAGGCCGTCGGACGTGCCGACAATACGTGAGCGACCGCTTAGTCGAAAATATGACTCACTGGTCGGACATCGAATCGCGATCCGGAGGACCCGTCATGCCCGAAGCCGTCATCGTCTCCACCGCCCGCTCCCCGATCGGCCGTGCGGGCAAGGGGTCCCTGCGGGACCTCCGCCCCGACGACCTCGCCGCGCAGATGGTCCGCGCGGCCCTGGCGAAGGTGCCCGAGCTCGACCCCCGCGAGGTGGACGACCTGATGCTCGGCACCGCCCAGCCGGCGGGCGAGGGCGGCTACAACCTGGGCCGGGCCGTCGGCGTACTGGCCGGCATGGACCACCTGCCGGGCGTCACCGTGAACCGGTACTGCTCCTCGAGCCTGCAGACCACGCGGATGGCGCTGCACGCCATCCGCGCCGGCGAGGGGCACGTCTTCGTGTCCGCCGGGGTCGAGACCGTGAGCCGGTTCGGCCACGGCATGGCCGACGAGAACCCCGGCACCCACAACCAGCTCTTCACGGAGGCCGAGGCGCGCACCACGGCCCGCACGGCCGAGGGCGCCGAGCGCTGGACCGACCCGCGGGAGACCGGCGCGCTGCCGGACCTCTACATCGCGATGGGGCAGACGGCCGAGAACGTCGCGCAGCTCACCGGCGTCACCCGCCGCGAGCAGGACGAGTTCGGCGCGCGCAGCCACCAGCGCGCCGAGGCCGCGATCGCCGCCGGCTTCTTCGAGCGGGAGATCACTCCGGTGACCCTGCCCGACGGCCAGGTCGTCCGCGCCGACGACGGCCCGCGGCCCGGGACGACGGTCGAGGGGGTCGCGCAGCTCAAGCCGGTGTTCCGTCCCGACGGCACCGTCACCGCCGGCAACTGCTGCCCGCTCAACGACGGCGCCGCCGCGCTGGTCGTGATGAGCGACACCAGGGCCAGGGACCTCGGCCTGACGCCCCTCGCCCGGATCGTGGCGACCGGCGTCTCCGGCCTCTCCCCGGAGATCATGGGCCTCGGTCCGGTCGAGGCGAGCCGGCGGGCGCTGGCCCTGGCCGGCATGAGCATCGGCGACATCGACCTGGTCGAGATCAACGAGGCCTTCGCCGCGCAGGTCATCCCGTCGGCGCGCGAGCTGGGCGTCGACGAGGACCGCCTCAACGTCCACGGCGGCGCGATCGCGCTGGGCCACCCCTTCGGCATGACCGGGGCCCGGATCGCGACGACGCTGATCAACGGGCTGCAGACCCGCGACCAGCAGTTCGGGCTCGAGACCATGTGCGTCGGCGGTGGCCAGGGCATGGCGATGATCCTGGAGCGGCTGTCGTGACCGCGCCGCACCACGGCCGACGGTACGACGGCCGCACGGTGCTGGTGACCGGAGCCAGCCGGGGGATCGGCCTGGCGATCGCCCGTCGCCTGGTCGAGGAGGGCGCCCGCGTCTGCATCACCGCCCGCAAGGAGGGACCGCTCGCGGAGGCCGTCGACGCGCTCGGCGGGCCCGAGGTCGCCCTCGCCGTGGCCGGCTCGGCCGACGCCGCCGAGCACCAGCAGCGTGCCTTCGAGGAGACCGCGCGACGCTGGGGGCCGGTCGACGTGCTGGTCAACAACACCGGCGTCAACCCCGTCTACGGCCCGCTGCTGGAGGTGGACGAGCGTTCGGCCCGCCGCATCCTCGACGTCAACCTGTGGGGTGCGCTCGGCTGGGCCCGGCGCGCCTGGGAGACCAGCTTCGCCGAGCGCGGGGGCGTCGTCGTCAACGTCGCCTCGGTGGCGGGGGTGCGACCGGCCGAGGGCATCGGGTTCTACGGAGCCAGCAAGGCCGCGTTGCTGCACCTCACCCAGCAGCTCGCCACCGAGCTGGGGCCGCGCGTCCGGGTCAACGCGGTCGCGCCCGCCGTCGTACGGACCCGGTTCGCGACCCCGCTCTACGACGGTCGGGAGGAGGACGTGGCCGCGGGCTACCCGCTGGGGCGGATCGGCGAGCCGGAGGACATCGCGGCCGCGGTCGCCTATCTCGGCTCGGACGACGCCGGCTGGGTCACCGGCCAGGCCCTCGTCGTCGACGGTGGACTGACGTTGGGCGGCGGCGTGTGAGGTTCAGGAGCCGGCGGCCCGCAGCCGGTGCTCGGCCTGGCGCCAGGGCTTGACCCAGGTCATGTCCTCGGGCCGGAGGCGTTCGCCGCAGGCGCTGCAGGTCTCGGCCCGGGTCGTCTCCTGGCCGCAGGTCTCGTGGCGCAGCGCCATGTGCGCGCCGCCCTCGGGCAGGCGGGTGTGCTTCTCGCCCCAGAGCGCGAGCTGCTGGAGGAGGGGGAGCAGGTCGGCGGCGGCCTCGGTGGCGACGTACCGCTGCCGGGTGCGGCCGTCGCGCACGTAGTCGACGGTGTCGAGCAGGCCCGCCTCGCGCATCGCGCGCAACCGGCGGCTGAGCACCGCCTCGGAGATCCCGAGGTTGTCGCGCAGCTGCTCGAACCGACCGCTGCCGTGCAGCACGTCGCGCACGATCAGCAGCAGCCACGGGTCGCCGAGGACGTCGAGGGAGCGGCGGACGGGACAGTGGTCGGCCGACCAGTCGGAGCGCAGCGCCATGCGTGCTAGCGTACCGCTCTGACTTCGCTCAAGAAAGCCTGCTGCGATGACCTCGACGACCGCCCGGCCCGCCACGCGCCGCGGCCTCCACCCCGCGTGGGCCGTGGCGGCTGTCGCGTTCCTCGCGCTCATCGGCGCCGCCGGCTTCCGCGCCGCCCCGGGCGCGCTGATGGTGCCGCTGCACGACGAGTTCGGGTGGTCGACCAGCGTGATGTCGCTGGCGGTCAGCATCAACCTCGTCCTGTTCGGGCTGACCGCGCCGTTCGCGGCCGCGCTGATGGACCGGTTCGGCATCCGACACGTGGTCGCCGCCGCGCTCACCCTGGTCGCGCTCGGCGCGGGCGGCAGCGTGCTGATGACCGCGTCCTGGCAGCTGCTCGTGAGCTGGGGCATCCTGATCGGCCTCGGGACCGGCTCGATGGCGCTGGTCTTCGCCGCGACCATCGCGAACCGCTGGTTCGAGCGGCGCCGCGGCCTGGTGATGGGTGTGCTGACCGCGGGCTCCGCGACGGGCCAGCTGATCTTCCTGCCGATCGTCGCGGCGCTGGCCGAGGGCGCGGGCTGGCGCCCGGCATCGCTCGTCATCGCGGCGGCCGCGCTGGCCGTCGTACCCGTGGTGTGGGTGGTGCTGCGCGACCACCCCGCGGACCGCGGCGTCCTGCCCTACGGCGCCGACGCGTCCTGGGCCCCCGCGCCACCGGTCACCGGCAGCGCGACCCGGCGCGCGCTCGAGGGCCTCGGGTACGCCGCCCGTACCCGCTCCTTCTGGGGGCTCGCCGGTGCCTTCGCGATCTGCGGGGCGACGACCAACGGCCTGATCGGCATCCACTTCATCCCCTCGGCCCACGACCACGGGATGTCCGCGACCACCGCGGCCGGGCTGCTGGCGGTGGTGGGCGTCTTCGACATCGTCGGCACCATCGCCTCCGGCTGGCTCACCGACCGGTTCGACCCGCGCGTGCTGCTCGTCGCCTACTACCTCTTCCGCGGCCTGGGCCTGCTCCTGCTGCCCAGCCTGCTCGCGGACGCCGTACATCCCAGCATGGTGCTGTTCATCGTGATCTACGGCCTCGACTGGGTCGCGACCGTGCCGCCCACCGCCGCGCTGTGCCGCGAGGCCTTCGGTGAGCGCGGCACCATCGTCTTCGGCTGGGTCTTCGCCGCCCACCAGCTCGGTGCGGCCGCCGCCGCTCTCGGTGCCGGGATCATCCGCGACACCCTCGGCGCGTACACCTGGGCCTGGTGGGGCGGCGCGGCCCTCTGCGCCGTCGCTGCCGTGCTGTCCCTGATGCCGCGACCCGGCGCAGACTGAATGTGGAAACGCGCCGACCCGGCGCAGACTGAACCTGAGAACGCGCCGACCCGGCGCAGATTGAACCTGAGAACGCGTCGACCCGGGGCAGTTTGTAATCCCGCGCGGTGGATGGGGGCCGGGGGGGGGTTGCTGCGGCGTGAATGGGCGGCGGGTGGGGGGGAGACCGTGGTGCATCGGCGGCGGGGCGGCGGGGGGCCGGGGTCGATGAGCGACGGGGCGGGGTGCGGCGGTGTTGTCGCAGACGACCGCGCCGGTG
>NZ_JAHTLF010000018.1:192438-345810 GCF_024614185.1 Nocardioides carbamazepini | reverse complement strand
CGCGCCCCCCCGCCGCCCACTCACGCCACCACCCCCCCGACCCGCCACAGATTTACCGGTCCACCGCCGCGACCCGCCCAATTTTCACCTCCCGAGTGTACTATCTGCCCCGGGTCGGTGTTGATCCGGATTCAATCTGCGACGGGTCGGGGTCAGACAGAGTTCAATCTGCGACGGGTCAGCGTCGGACAGAGTTCAATCTGCGACGGGTCGGGGTCAGTCTTTGATCTCGCAGACGACCTCGCCGTTGCCGATGGTGACGCCGACCTCGGCCGAGAGACCGGTGATCGTGCCGGCCTTGTGGGCCTTGAGCGGCTGTTCCATCTTCATCGCCTCGAGGACCACGACGACGTCGCCCTCGGCGACCTCCTGGCCCTCCTCGACGGCGACCTTGACGATGGTGCCCTGCATCGGCGAGGTGACCGAGTCACCGGATGCCGCGGCGCCGGCCTTCTTGCCGCCGGCGCGCTTCGGCTTCTTCGCGCCGCCGGCGGCGGCACCGCCGCCGAGGCCGCCGAGACCGGCCGGGAGGACGACCTCGATCCGCTTGCCGCCGACCTCGACGACGACCTTCTGCTTCTCGCCGGCCTCATCGGGCTCGCCCGCGGCGCCGCCGTACGGCGTGATCTGGTTGTCGAAGTCGGTCTCGATCCACGTCGTGTAGACGTCGAAGGAGCCCTCGCCCGACGGCGTGGACGCGCCGACCCAGGCGGGGTCGTTGACGATGACCTCGTGGAAGGTGATCGCGGTCGGCATGCCGTCGACCTCGAACTCCGCGAGTGCCCGGCGGGACCGCTCGATCGCCTGGGTGCGGCTCGACCCGGTGATGATCAGCTTGGCGATCAGCGAGTCGAACGCGCCGGGGACGGTCTCGCCGACCTCGTAGCCGCCGTCGACGCGGACGCCCGGGCCCTGGGGCGGGTTCCACGCGGTGAGGGTGCCGGGGGCGGGCATGAAGTTGTTGCCGCCGTCCTCGGCGTTGATCCGGTACTCGATCGAGTGGCCGCGGATCTCCGGGTCGCCGTAGCCGAGCTCCTCGCCCGCCGCGATGCGGAACATCTCGCGGACCAGGTCGATGCCGGTGACCTCCTCGGACACGCAGTGCTCGACCTGGAGGCGGGTGTTGACCTCGAGGAAGGAGATGGTGCCGTCGGCGGCCACGAGGAACTCGCAGGTGCCGGCGCCGACGTACCCGGCCTCGCGCAGGATGGCCTTGGACGAGTCGTAGAGGCGCTGGTTCTGCTCCTCGGTGAGGAACGGCGCGGGCGCCTCCTCGACCAGCTTCTGGTGGCGGCGCTGCAGCGAGCAGTCCCGGGTGGAGACGACCACGACGTTGCCGTGCGTGTCGGCCAGGCACTGGGTCTCGACGTGGCGGGGCTTGTCGAGGAACTTCTCGACCAGGCACTCCCCGCGACCGAAGGCGCCGATCGCCTCGCGGGTCGCGGACTCGAAGAGCTCGGGGATCTCCTCGAGGGTGCGGGCGACCTTGAGGCCGCGTCCGCCACCACCGAAGACCGCCTTGATGGCGACGGGAAGGCCGTGCTCCTCGGCGAACGCGACGATCTCGTCGGCGGACTCGACGGCGTCCTTGAGGCCCGGGGCGAGCGGGGCGCCGGCGGCGAGGGCGATCTGCTTGGCCTTCGCCTTGTCGCCCAGGCCCTCGATCGCGGCGGGGGAGGGGCCGATCCAGATCAGGCCGGCGTCGAGCACGGCCTGTGCGAACGCGGCGTTCTCGGCGAGGAAGCCGTAGCCCGGGTGCACCGAGTCGGCGCCGGACTGCTTCGCGACGTCGATGATCTTGGCGATGTCGAGGTACGTCTCCGCGGGGGTGGCGCCGCCCAGGGAGTAGGCCTCGTCGGCAAGGCGCACGAAGAGCGCGTTGGCGTCGGGCTCGGCGTACACCGCGACCGAGCCGATGCCCGCGTCCTTGGCGGCACGGATGACGCGCACCGCGATCTCGCCACGGTTGGCGATCAGGACCTTCTTCAACGACATGGTGTGGCCTTCCAGTTCAGCGGGGCAGGGCGCTGGCGCGCCAGGCGCCGCGTCCGGGGTTCGGGTGGGTGCTGGCGGTACGACGCAGGCGGCGGGCCGGGTCGGTCCACGGAGAGCGGGGTGCCTCGGGCGCCGCGGCGCCGCCGCCGAGGGCGGAGAGCACGGCGACGATCGCGGCGACCTCCTCGGCGCTCGCTTCGCTCACGCACAGCAACGGCGTCGCGCTCGCTTCGCTCGCACTGCTTTCTGTTCCGGCCATTCAGGCCTCCTTCGTCGGCGAACGGCCGGTCACAGCGGGATGTTCCCGTGCTTCTTGGGCGGCAGGACCTCGCGCTTGTTGCGCAGCAGGCGCAGCGCCTTGACCACCTCGGCGCGGGTCTCCGACGGCTTGATGACGCCATCGATGTAGCCCCGCTCGGCGGCGATGTAGGGGTTGGCGAGCGTGGTCTCGTACTCGTCGATCAGCTCGGCGCGCTTCGCCTCGACGTCTCCGCCGGCGGCCTCGAGCTCGGCGAGGGTACGGCGGTGCACGATGTTTGCCGCGCCCTGGGCGCCCATCACGGCGATCTGGCCGGTGGGCCACGACAGGTTGATGTCGGCGCCGAGGTGCTTGGAGCCCATCACGTCGTAGGCGCCGCCGTAGGCCTTGCGGGTGATGATCGTGACGAGTGGGACGGTCGCCTCGGCGTACGCGTAGATCAGCTTCGCGCCGCGGCGGATGATGCCGAGGTGCTCCTGGTCGACGCCGGGCAGGAAGCCGGGGACGTCGACGAAGGTCAGCACCGGGATGTTGAAGGCGTCGCAGAACCGGACGAACCGGGCGGCCTTCTCGGACGCGTCGATGTCGAGCGTGCCGGCGAACTGCATCGGCTGGTTGGCGACCACGCCGACGGACCGGCCCTCGACCCGGCCGTAGCCGACGATGATGTTGGGCGCGAACAGCGGCTGCACCTCGAGGAAGTCACCGTCGTCGACGATCGTCGTGATGACGTCGTGCATGTCGTAGGGCTGGTTCGGCGAGTCCGGGATCAGCGTGTCGAGCGCGAGGTCCTCGGCGGAGGGGTCGAGGTCGGCCGCGTCGTCGTAGGACGGCGCCTCGTCGAGGTTGTTCTGCGGCAGGAAGGCCAGCAGCGCCTTGACGTACTCGAACGCGTCCTCCTCGTCGGAGGCCATGTAGTGGGCGTTGCCCGACTTGGTGTTGTGGGCCCGGGCGCCGCCGAGCTCCTCCATGGTGACGTCCTCGCCGGTGACGGTCTTGATGACGTCGGGACCGGTGATGAACATCGCGGAGGTCTGGTCGACCATGATCGTGAAGTCGGTGACCGCGGGGGAGTAGACGTGCCCGCCCGCGCAGTTGCCCATGATCATCGAGATCTGCGGGATCACGCCGGAGGCATGCACGTTGCGCTTGAAGATCTCGCCGTAGAGGCCGAGCGAGACGACACCCTCCTGGATCCGGGCGCCGGCGCCCTCGTTGATGCCGATGATGGGGCAGCCGGACTTCATCGCCAGGTCCATGACCTTGGTGATCTTCTCGCCGTAGACCTCGCCGAGCGAGCCGCCGTACACCGTGAAGTCCTGCGAGAAGACGCAGACCTGGCGTCCGTCGACCGTGCCGTAGCCGGTGATCACGCCGTCGCCGTACGGACGGTTCTTCTCCAGGCCGAAGGCGGTCGAGCGGTGGCGGGCGAACTCGTCGAGCTCGACGAAGCTGCCCTCGTCGAAGAGCAGCTCGATGCGCTCGCGGGCGGTCTTGCGTCCCTTGGCGTGCTGCTTCTCCTGCGCCTTGGCGGCGGGAGCGTGCACGGCCTCGTCGGTGCGGCGGTCGAAGTCCGCCAGCTTGCCCGCCGTCGTGTGCAGGTCGATCTCGGTCATGAAACTGAGTATCATCCATTGACACTGGAGTTCACAAGTGGCCGGTGCTCAGGAGCGGAGTGGGTGTGACGCAATCGCGCGAGGAGGACCGCCGTGGCAGGAGTGCCGCCGCGGCGATCGTCGACGCCGCCTTCCGGCTGTTCAACGAGTTCGGGTACGACGAGACCAGCGTCGACGACATCGCCGCTGCCGCGGGGGTGAGCCGCAGCTCCTTCTTCCGGCTGTTCGGGTCGAAGGAGATGGTGATCTTCCCCGACCACGACGCGATCCTGGCCGCGGTCGAGGAGCGGCTGGCCGCCTCGACCGAGAAGAGCGCCATCCTCGCCGTGTCCGACGCCGTCCGGGTGGTCCTCTTCCACTACATCGCTGAGGGACCGCTGGCCCGGCGCCGCTACCAGCTGACGTCCACGGTCCCGGCGCTGCGCGAGCGGGAGCTGATCAGTGGGTCGCGCTACCAGCAGCTGTTCCGGCAGTACATCAGCGCGTGGGGCGACGGCTCCGAGGAGTCCGAGCGCCGTGGCGAGCTGATGGCCGCCGGGGTGGTCGCCGCCCACAACCGGGTGCTGCGCCGCTGGCTGCGCGAGGAGTGCGAGGACCCGCACCTGGAGATCGACGAGGCGATGGCGCAGGTCAACGCGCTCTTCACCCCCGCGCCCGTCCCCGCGCCGGTCGCTCCCGGCGCGATCGTCGTCGTCCGGACCGATCAGGACCTCGCTGCCGTCGCGGAGCAGCTCCGCTCGATGTGACCCGAGGCCGCGATATCGGCACCGCGTCCGGTCGCGGAACAGTTCCGGTCAATCCGAATCTCGACCGAGGATCCTCTCGCCAGTAGTGCCTCCGAGAGGACAAGATGTGACGCGGCGCACATCCGCGCCAGCTCTCTCGGAAAGGTTGACCCATGTCTCAGTTCAACCGGCGGCTCCGTGCCGCTGCCCTCACGGTCGCCGCGGGCCTCACCCTGGCCGGGCTGTCCGTGGGTGGGTCCGGTGCCTCGGCCGCTCCCGGAGGCGCGGCCGGCGACGGCCCCCCATCCACCCCGGTGCCGATCAGCACGCCCGACGGGGTCGTGTCGGCGTACCTGCTCAACGCGAAGCACGCCAACCCCGGCCAGACCCGTCTGGTCGAGCGGGCGGTCATCCGGGCCGGTGGAGTGGTGGTCCAGACCTGGCCGCAGATCGGCGTCGTCGTCGCGCACAGCGACCGGGCGGCCTTCCGCACCGACGTCAGGACACAGGCCGGCAAGGCGCTCGAGTCGGTCGGGGCCACCCGCACCGTGCCGGTCAGCGAGGGAACGCCGGACGGCGTGCAGGCGCCGTGGGGCCCAGGCAGGAGCCAGGCCCGTGCCGCCGCGCCGCGCGCCGAGGGCGACACCGGTGCCGAGGTCACCGAGGCGGTCGCGGCGGACCCGCTCGAAGGCGACCAGTGGGACCTGCGGGTGATCAAGGCCGACCAGGCACACGCGATCACCGACGGCTCCCGTGACGTCCTCGTCGGTGTGCTCGACAGCGGCATCGACCCCGACCACCCCGACCTCGACGACAACATCGATGTCGCCGACTCGGTCAACTGCAGCGACGCCGGCCGGCCGGACACCTCGGCGACCGGCTGGTACCCGACGACGAGCGACCACGGCACCCACGTCGCCGGCACGATCGCGGCGGAGCGCAACGGGGAGGGCATCGTCGGCGTCGCGCCCGGCGTGCGGATGGCGGCGGTCAAGGTCGTCAACGACGCCGGGTTCATCTACCCGGAGTACGCCGTGTGCGGCTTCGTCTGGGCCGGCACGCACGGCATGGACGTGACCAACAACAGCTACTACGTCGACCCGTTCGAGTTCTACTGCGAGGACCAGCCCGACCAGTACGCCGCCAAGGAGGCCGTGCGCCGGGCCGTGGCATGGTCCACCGAGCAGGGCGTCGTCCACGCGGCCGCGGCCGGCAACTCCGCGCTCGACCTGTCCGACAAGACGTCCTTCCTCGACCAGGGCAGCCCCGATGACGGGACCCCGGTCACGCGGACCCTCAACAGCGGCTGTCAGGACATCCCGACCGAGCTCGACGGCGTCGTGACCGTGTCGGCCAGCCACCGTGACGACATCCTGGCCTACTTCTCCAACCGTGGCCTCGGCATCATCGACGTCGCCGCTCCCGGCCGCCGGATCCTGTCCACCATCGTCGCGGGCAACGGCTACGGCCTGAAGTCCGGCACTTCGATGGCGGCCCCGCATGTCGCCGGTGTGCTGGCGCTGATGAAGTCTGCCCACCCCGATCTCACGCCGGCCCAGATGGTCGCGAGGCTGCGGGCCGCTGCCGACGACCACCCCTGCACCATCCAGGAGACGCCGCCGCTGCCCGAGATCCCGTTCGGCGTCCCCTGTGTCGGCACCGACGCCGACAACAGCTACTACGGCGAGGGCATGGTCGACGCCCTCGACGCCGTGAGCTGACCCGGCTCCGGGGACCCGGGTGGACCGGTGGCCGCCTGCCGGGCGGTCACCGGTCACCGGTCACCGGTCACCGGGCAGACTCGACGCGTGACCGCCATCGTCCCCGAGGAGTCGGCTGCCGCCTTCCTGCGCGAGCTGCGGCTGTTCCACCTGAACTACAAGTTCGGTCTCGACGAGATCCTCACCAAGATCAACATCCTGCGTGAGGAGATGACCTTCCGCGACGGGGCCAACCCGATCGAGCACGTCAACTCCCGCATCAAGACCATCGACAGCCTCCGCGACAAGGCCGCCCGGATCGGCTGCCCGCTCGAGCTGGACGCGATCGCGGAGCAGATCCGCGACATCGCCGGCGTCCGCATCGTGTGCAGCTTCGTGGCCGACGTCTACCGGGTGCTCGAGATGCTCACTTCCCAGCCGGACGTCACCGTCCGCCAGGTCAAGGACTACATCGCTCACCCGAAGGCGAACGGGTACCGGAGCCTGCACGCGATCGTGGAGATCCCGGTGTTCCTGTCCGACACGACCCGCGCCGTGCCGATCGAGGTCCAGATCCGCACCGTGGCCATGGACTTCTGGGCCAGCGTGGAGCACAAGATCTACTACAAGTACGCCAAGGACGTGCCCGCCGAGCTGGTCGAGGAGCTCTCCGCCGCCGCCGGCGTGGCCCACGACCTCGACAACCGGATGGCGGAGCTGCACCGCACCGTGCACGGATGATCGCCCCCTAGGCTCGACCGGGTGAGCCACGAGTTCGTCGTCATCGCCGGTGCGGGCCTGGGCATCAGCATCGCGGCGGCGGTGTTCGCCCGTCGTACCGGTGTCGCGGCGCCGCTGCTCCTCGTCGCCCTCGGCATCGCCGCGAGCCTGGTCCCCGGTACGCCGGTGCTCGAGGTCGATCCTGAGCTGATCCTGGCCGGCGTGCTGCCGCCGCTCCTCTACGCGTCGGCCGTCCAGCTGCCCGTGCTCGACCTGCGCCGCAACCTGGCGCTGATCAGCTGGCTGTCGGTCGTGATGGTGATCGTGTCGTCGGTGTGCGTCGGCCTGCTGGTGCACGCGGTGTTCCCGGCGATCCCACTCGCGCTGGGCATCGCGCTGGGCGCGGTGGTGAGTCCGACCGATGCCGTCGCCGCGACCGCTGTGGGGCGTCGGGTCGGACTGCCGCCGCGGTTGATGACGGTGCTCGAGGGCGAGAGCCTGGTCAACGACGCGTCCGCGCTGGTCGTGCTGCGCACGGCGATCGCCGTCGTCGGCACCAGCAGTGCGTTCAGCCTCGGCGGCACGGTCGGCGACTTCACCTGGGCCGTCGTCGGCGCGGGCCTGGTCGGGTGGCTGGTGGCGTGGGCGACGGTCCTGGTGCGCGAGCGTCTCGACGACCCGGTCCTCAACACCACGATCTCGTTCATCACACCGTTCCTGGCCTATGTGCCGGCCGAGGAGGTGCACGCCTCCGGGGTGCTGGCAGTGGTCGTGGCCGGCCTGGTCACCGGCGCGATGGGCGCGAAGCGGTTCAGCGCCCGCGACCGACAGACCCAGACCACGACCTGGGCGACGATCAACTTCATCCTGGAGAGCGGCGTCTTCCTGGCCCTCGGCTACCAGCTGCCCGCCCTGGTCGACGACGCCCGGGCGGAGACCAGCGTCGGCCAGGTCGTCGGCATGGTGAGCCTGGTCCTCGGTGCGCTGATCGCCCTCCGGTTCGCCGGCCTGGCCTGGCCGGCGCTGGTCGGCCGGTTCGGCCCCGGTGACCGCAACAGGCGGGCCCGGCTGCGGTTGGACCAGATCGAGCAGCACGTCTCCGCCTGGGAGCCGAAGGACGACCGGGAGGAGACCCGGCTGCGCTGGGCGCGCAAGCGGATCGCCCGCGCCAGCGCCGACGTCGCCTTCGAGGAGCGCGAGCCGATCACCGCCCGCGGCTACCTCGTCCTGGCCTGGGCCGGCATGCGCGGCGTCGTCACGCTGGCCGCGGCGCAGACGATCCCCAGCGACACACCGCACCGCAACACCGTGGTGCTGGTGGCGTGCCTGGTCGCGATGGTCTCGCTCGCCCTGTTCGGCCTGACCCTCCCGGCACTGATCCGCCGGATGCGGTTCCCGACCGACGACCCGGCCGAGCGTCGCGACGACGTGCTCACCCTGATGCGCCAGATCGGTGAGGACGCGACCGATTCCCTGGGGCCGCTCGACACCCAGCGGATCGACGGCGAGGCCCTCGACCCGGAGGTGGTGGAGGTGCTCAAGGACCGCTTCCTGCCGATGCTCCTGGCCGGCGTACGACGCGGCGCGGCGAGCCGGCCGGGCCAGCGGGAGCAGGCGTTCATCATCCAGCGCCGCTACCTCGACGCGCTGCGCGAGGGGTTGCTGCGGGAGCGCTCGGTGGGCGCGTTCAGCACCGAGACGTACAAGCAGGTCGAGGCGATCCTCGACCGCGAGGAGCAGCGGCTGGGCTCCGCCGCCGGCTGAGCACCGGGGGAGCAGCGGCTGGGCGCCGGGTGACTTCCGGGGTGACAACCGTGGTGCTGCCTCCGCGACCACCTCCGGCGTGCCCACAATCCCTCACATGCACAGCAGGCTCCCGGTCGTCCGCCGCGTCACGGAGTTCGACGCACTCGTCGAGCACCGGCTCGCGCGGCTGCACCGTGAGATCGACGAGGCCCGCTCGCGGCTGGCCGACGAGCCCGAGATCGAGATCCTGACCCATCTGTGCGGCGTCCTGGCCGGCCTCGGCGACACCCTGTCGCGCCGGGGGAGCGCGTAGTCACGCGCGAAGGCGCGGACCGCGGCATCGTGATCCGCGCCGGCAGGCGGCGCTGTCGTCACCTCGCCGCCGGGTGAGGTTCCGGGGGGTGTTCGGGGCGATGCCGTATCCCCCAGGGTGCCGGGTCGATATCCGTGGTGCAGGGCCGCTTCCACCTCTCCCCGGGACGGGTGCGGTGGCCTGCCGTCCGGCACCCAGCTGCACGCATCGCACCCATCTGCACTCGGAAAGGTCCCCCCACCTTGAGGAAGCTCCTCCCTGGTCTCGCACTGGCGCTCGTCGCCGGCGCGGCGGCCGTCGTACCCACGGTCGCGCTGGCTCCGCCGGCGATCGCAGCGCCCGGTGACCCGGGCAATCCCTCCGATCCGGTCGTCATCTTCCACGAGGACTTCGAGAACGACATGGCCGACGGCGAGGTCGTCCGGCTCACCGACTACGTCGGCGCGAACGGCGAGACCTACTCCGCCGAGGGCGCGTGGGCCAACCCCGCCCAGCAGAACGGCTTCGTCCTCGACGGCACATCGAGCGACGCCGACCAGCAGGCCGTCGGCAACACCGGCAGCTACGCCCAGCTGCGGAACCTCGCGACGACGATCGGCGCCATGAACGGCTCCGTGTCGCCGGAGTCGAACCACGCCGCCGCGGCCTTCACCGGCGGCGGGGACCCGGGACCGAACCTGGTCGAGTTCCGCACCGAGCAGCCGATCGCCTACGACGCGACGAACCGCTTCCTCACCTTCTCCGCCAACACCTCGGTCATCAACTGCCACGCGGCGCCGCCGCTGCTGCGGTTCTACCTGGACAACGGCGTCACCGAGATCCCGGTGGGGGCGAGCGCGCTCAACCCCTGCCCCAACGGTGCCCGCACCGTGATCTCCGACGGCATCCTGTTCAGCGGCACCGAGCTGGGTGTCGTGCTCCGCAACGAGCAGGGCAGCGCCGCCGGCAACGACCACGCGTTCGATGACATCGTCGTCAGCGACGCGACCCCGCAGCTGGACAAGGCGTTCTCGCCGACGACCGTGCCGGCCGGGTTCCCGAGCACGCTGACGTTCACCGTGACCAACACCTCCGACCTGGCCGCGAAGGAGGGCTGGTCGTTCACGGACAACCTGCCCGCGGGCATGGAGATCGCCGCGGCGCCGCGGTTCGCCACGGACTGCGCCAACGGCGCGATCCTGAGCGGTGGCACCGCCGGTGACACCGGCGTCTCGGTCGAGGGCGACCTCACCGCGGGCCAGGAGTCCTGCGCCCTGTCGGTCGACGTGGTGACGCCCGGCGCCCACGCCGGGGACACCTTCGCCAACGCCGCCGCCAATGTCGACGACCTGGTCGGGCTCGACCCGCCCGGCTCGGCCACGCTGACCGTCGGCGCGCGCGGCCTCCCGCAGGTCGGCTGCGACCTGGCCGACACCCGGGGCACCCAGCGCTGGTGGCACTTCGGCAACGGCGTCGGCCTGGACTTCGGTACGTCGGGCACGGCGATGCCGACCACGACCCCGGACACCAACGTCAACTCGATCGAGGGCACGACGGTCGTCACGGACGCGGCCGGGCAGTTGCTGTTCTGGTCCAACGGCCTTCAGGTGTTCAACAAGTTCCACCAGGTGATGCCGAACGGCGCCGGCCTGCTCGGCAACGCCTCGGCGACACAGACGGTGGCGGCGTTCCCGTCCGTCACCTCGCCGGGCACCTACTTCGTGGTCTCCACCAACGGCGCCTCGGAGGTCGGCGGCACCGGACATCTCGTCTACTCGGTGGTCGACATGTCCCTCGACGGCGGTCTCGGTGACGTGACGGCCACGAAGAACGTCGCCCTGGAGCCTGCCGCCAATGGCGCCTCCGAGCAGCTGACCGCGATCCCGAACGCCTCCGGCGACGGGTTCTGGGTGGTCACGGCGCAGGCGTCCTCGCCCAACATCCGGGCCTACCTGTTCGACGCGGCCGGCCCGGTCGATCCTGACGGCGCCGGTCCGTTGGCCGCGGGCGACTCGGTGGTGAGCGTGATGCCGACGAACAACTACAACCAGTTCGGCACCCTGAACCTCAGTCCCGACCTGTCCAGCGTCCTGCTGGCGACGGGGAACGCCGCCGGCGCCTCCCGGATCCGGTTGATGGACTTCGACGCCACCACCGGCCGCTTCGCGCAGCGCTTCGAGTGGACTACCCCGGTCGGTCAGGGCACGAGCATGTACTCGGCCGACTTCTCCCCCTCGGGCGACTACGTCTACGCGACGCGCATCTTCGGCGGCGCCCATCTGTTCCGCTACACCCTCGCGGGTGCGGCCGACGGTGCCGCGGTCAAGGCGACCGAGGTGGATCTCGGCGTGTTCCACAACGACGGCGGCCAGGTGAAGCGCGGCCCGGACGGCCGGATGTACCTCGCGAAGCGGGGCGCCGGTTCCCTCGGCGTGATCAGCACCCCCGACGCGGCAGACTCCGGCGACATCGGGCTCGACACCGCCGGCGTCACGCTGCCCGCGGGCACCGCGTCGCAGTGGGGACTCCCGCAGATGGTGACCGGCTGCCCGAGCACCCCGAAGCTGGAGCTCGTCAAGACGGCGGCGCTGACCACCGACACCGGCACCATCGGCCAGGCCGACGCCGGTGATGTGATCACCTACACGATCACCGTCACCAACAGCGGGTACGTCGACGTCGCCGACGTCACGGTCGCCGACCCGATGCCCGGACTGTCGCCTGTCACGCCGGCCAACGTCCCCACGCTGGCGCCCGACGACGACGCGGTCTTCACGGCGACGTACACCGTGACCCAGGCCGACGTCGACAACGGCGGCCAACTCGTCAACGCCGCGACGGCGGAGGGCACCGACCCGGACGGCGACGAGATCGTCTCCCCGCCGGCGCCGGGCACCTCGGTGACGATCGACATCGCTCCCGCCGACCCGGACGTGCAGGTCGTGAAGTCGTCGGCCATCACCACCGACGGGCTGCCGCTGGGCAAGGCCGACGACGGCGACGTGATCACGTACACCTTCACGGCGACCAACCACGGGAAGGCGACCGCGCACGACGTGGTGGTGAGCGACACGCTGCCGGGCCTTTCGGCGGTCTCGCCGGCCTCGGTGGGCACGCTCGCCCCCGGTGCCTCGGTGGACTTCACCGCGACGTACACCGTCACGGCCGCCGACGTGAAGGCACAGAAGATCGAGAACACCGCGTCGGTGACCTCGACCGGTCCGACGCGGGGTGGCGTCACGCCCCCGCCGGTCATCTCGGCGTCGAACACGGTCAACACCGCGACCGGTCCGCTGGGTGCGCCGTCGATCCTGACGAGCACTGACCGGAAGGTCGCGCTGGAAGTGGGCAAGAACGGCCGGACCAAGCCGGTCGCGCTGCGCGACTCGGTCACGATCACCGGCCTCGTCCCGGGCGGCAGCCCGCAGGGCACGGCCACGCTGTACGGCCCGGTCGCGTCGCCGTCGGGCGCGATGTGCACGCCGGAGAACCTGGTGGGCACGGTCGCCTTCACGCCGGCCAACGGCACCGTCGACACCCCGTCCGTGCAGGTCTCGGAGCCCGGCTACTACACCTGGGTCGTCGCCACGGCCGCGGACCGCCGCAACCTCGCGGCCACCCACGCCTGCGGCCTGCCGACCGAGACGACGCTGGTGCACCGGGCCGACTACGGCAAGGTGAAGATCGAGACCGGGTACGCCGGCACCGAGGCCTCGGTCCAGGGCCGCGTGGTCCGTCCGGCCCAGGTCTCGATCAAGGCGCTCGGCATGAGGGCCAAGCTCGACACCGTCGGCCTGCGCAAGGGCTCGATGGTGATCCCGGGCAATGTCGCCAAGGGCGGCTGGCTGGGCCGATCGGCGCTGCCGGGGGACCTCGTGGGCTCGACCGTGATCGCCGGTCACGTCTCGGACCGCGCGGACCGCCCGGGTGCCTTCGGCAAGCTGCGCAAGGCGAAGAAGGGCCAGGTCGTCACTGTTCGCGCGAGCGACGGGACGATCCAGAGGTACCGGATCGACCGCGTCTTCACCCAGCCGCGCAAGAAGGGCTTCGCGGGCACGGAGGTCTCCACGACCGGGGAGCACCAGCTGACCCTGGTGACCTGCACCGGCAAGGTGACCTACGCCAACGGCCGCTACCACTACACGAAGAACCTCGTGGTGGTCGCGACCCCGGTCGGGTGACCCGGAGATGAGGACGGGGCACCGGGGCGCCGGCAGCGATGCTGCCGGCCACCCCGGTGCCCTGTCTGCCGTTCCGCTGCGGCACGATGCGAGGACGGTGGCATCCCCCGAGCTGCCACCCCTCTCCCTCTGAGGTGCTGACCGTGCGTGCCGGTGCGATCGTCCGACCCCGCCTGCTCGAGCTGCTCGACGTCGACCCAGCGCCGGTCACGGTGCTGCAGGCGCCGTCCGGCTACGGCAAGACCACCTTGGTCCGGCAGTGGGCGGCGGGTCCACGCCCGCCGGACGAGCGGCTGGTCTGGGTCGCGCTCAGCGCGGAGGTCGAGTCCGACCGCGCGTTCTGGACGGCCGTCATCACCGCCGGCCGCCGGCTCGGACACCTGTCGCCGGAGCGGGCCGGCGTCGTCGCCGACGACGTCGACGCACTGGACGACCCGGTCCCGGTCCTCCGGAACCTGGTCGTCGACGGGCGACCCGTGACCCTCGTCGTCGACGCCTACGAGCACGTGCGCCATGCCGCCGCCCAGGTCGACAGCGACATCCTGCGCCTGGCCGCCGAGCTGCCCCATCTGCGGATCGTGGTGACCACCCGGGCCGGGACGACGCTCGCCGACCCGGTGCACCGGGTGCGGGACGCCGTCCGCCTGATCGGCGAGGAGGACCTCGGGTTCACCTCCGAGGAGACGGCCCTGCTCTTCGCCGAACACCTGCCCGGCGACCTGGCGGAGGTCGCGGAGCAGGTCCATCACGACACCCACGGCTACCCGCTGGCCATCCGGGCCGCCAGCCTGGCGCTGCGCGGTCGGTCGTGCCCGCCCGCCCGCGACTCCGCCGAGTGGCGCGCGATCGTCGCCCAGGACCTGAGCTCGCAGATGCACGATCCCGTGCTGTCCGCCTTCGTGCGCGACACCGCCGCCGCGCCGTACTTCGATCTCGAGCTGGCCCAGGCCCTCACCGGTCTCGAGGACGCGGGGCCGATCGTCGACCAGCTGGAGTGGAACGGTTTCGGGCGCTGGGTGCCCTACCTCGCCGACCGCCCCGTCTTCCAGTACGTCGACTCGCTCCGCGAGGCCGTCCGCGACGACCTGCGGACCAACGACTCCGACCGCTACCGGCGCAGCGCTGGCACCGCCGCGACCTGGCTGCACGACAACGACGAGCACGAGCAGGCGTTGGAGCTCGCCGTCGACGCGGGACGCTACGAGCTGGCGAGCCGGATCTTTCGCAGCGTGCTGCTGAGCTCGCCGGAGAGCTACACGACCGATCATCTCGACCGGCAGCTGGCCCGGATCCCACGGGCGCTGCTGATGCGACAGCCCGTTCTCGCGTTCGCGCGCGGGCTGGCGCTGCTCAGCAACCCGGCCACCCGCGGCGCCGCCGGCGAGTACTTCCTGCGGACCGCCGACCAGACGAGCGACGACTGGCGTCATCTCGATCGCGGCTCGTCGTTCTTTCAGCGGGTGGCGAAGTCGGCCAGCCTGCGGTTCGTGGGGCGGTACGTCGAGGCGGCCACCGCCGGCCGCGCCGCACTCGACTTCTACGACGACATCGACATCGGCGACGACGACCGGCTCCTCGAGCTGCGGGCGATGGGCCTGCGACAGGTGGGCTACTCCCTGTTCCAGGCCGGCGAGCTCGAGGACGCGCACGCCGTCGTCACCCGGGCGATCGCGACCGCCACCCGTCCCTGGGCGCGCAACTACACGCTGGTCTACGGCGTCGGGCTGTCGGCCATCGACGGCCGGTGCCGCGAGGCCGCCCACACCGCGCGGCTGATCGATCCACGGGCGTGGCCCCGCGACCACGCCCACACCTACGTCAACGCGCTCGGCAGGATCGGCAACGCGATGCTGCGCCTCGACGACTTCGACTTCGCCGGCGCCATCGCGGAGTACGACGGCTGCGAGTCTTTCATCCACACCGCCGAGTTCTGGCCGTTCCTCACCTGGACCCTGCTCCAGGCGCGCCTCGGGTTGGAGGAGTCGGGCCCTGAGGTCCAGCGGGTCGCCGATGCCCTGCAGGCCTGGCCGCCGCCGCCCGGCGCCGGTGACAGCTTCGGCACCTCGGTGCTGCACGGCCTGCTCGCCATCACTTGGCTCTCCGAGGGCCGCACCCGCGAGGCGGCGGAGCTGCTGCGCCGCCCGAGCCGTTGGCCCGGCCAGGTCGCGCCCGCGCAGGTCCTGAGCCGGCTCACCGGCGGCGACGCGGCCGGCGCTCTGCACGTCGTACCTCGCCTCGAGTCGCTCCCCGGGCACAGCATCCGGTCGCGCGCCGGCCTCGCCACGCTCGGCGCCGCGGCCGCCCTGCGTGCCGGACACCCCGACGCCGCCGGCGCGTTGCTCGACCGGGCCGCCTCGCTCCACGCCGAGCACGGTGTCCGGGCCCACCTGCTGCACGTGCCCGGCAAGGATCTCGAGGCGCTGCGCGACCTCGCCCGGCACTCGGGTCGCGCCGCGGCGGCTTCCTACCTGGACGTCGACGTCGTCGGCACCATCGATCCCGGCGTCGAGGTCAGCCCGCTGACCGCACAGGAGCTCGCGGTGCTGCGCGCCTCGGTCGACCATCCACGCCGCAGCGACCTCGCCGCCGCGCTCCATCTGTCCCCGGAGACGGTGAAGTCGCACATGCGCAGCATCTATCGCAAGTGGGGCGTGAACACGCGCGAGGCGGCCCTCGAGCGGGGCATCCGGCTGGGCCTGCTCGGCGACGACCGGCCCGGGTGAACTGCTGGGTGAGATGACCTCGCCCGAGGTGCCCGGCGGCCGGGTGGCGGCGCAGAATCGGGACCGGGCCTCCGGAAGGGGCCCATCCCCCCAGTGCGCGGCCCGGGTGAGAATTCCCGGGCCGCGTCGTTTTTGGGGCCGGACGCCGGACGGCATGATGTCCGCATGCGTGCCGTCGTGTGCCACCGGGCCGAGCTCACCGTCGAGGATCTCCCCGACCTGACACCCGAGCAGGGGCAGGTGCTGATCGACGTGGAGCGGTGCGGGATCTGCGGCTCCGACCTGCACGCCCGGGTGCACTGCGACGAGACGGCGGCCGACGTGGCCGAGCTCGGCTACGACCACTTCATGCGCTCGACGGACCGGGTCGTGATGGGACACGAGTTCGTCGGCACCGTCGCGGACTACGGTCCGCGCACCCGCAAGGCGTTCCCGGTCGGCACCCGGGTCGTCGCCCTGCCGGTGCTGCGCGCCGGCGGGTCCGTCCACCTCACCGGGCTGAGTGCGCTGGCCTCGGGCGGGTACGCCGAGCAGGTGCTCGCCGTGCCGTCGATGACCCTGCGCGTCCCGGATGGCCTCGACGCGGAGGCCGCCGCCCTCACCGAGCCGATGGCGGTCGCCCTGCACGCCGTACGCCGCGGCGAGGTCGGCGCGAAGGACACGGCCGTCGTGATCGGCTGCGGTCCGATCGGGCTCGCCGTGATCGCGATGCTCAAGGCCACCGGGGTGCGCCACGTCATCGCCAGCGACTTCTCCGCTGGCCGTCGCGCCCTGGCGGAGCGGATGGGCGCCGACGTCGTCGTCGACCCCGCCGAGGAGTCACCGTGGGCGTCGTTCGCCGCGTCGAAGCGCTATCTCACCGAGGCGATCGCCCTCGCCGAGATGGGCATCGACGCGATGGACAAGCTGCGCGCCGTCCCCCTCCTGCCGTGGGCGCACGTCCTGCGCGCCGCCGAGAAGGCCGGCGCCACCCCGCGGGGGCCGGTCGTCTTCGAGTGCGTCGGCATCCCCGGCATGATCGAGCACGTCGTCGCCAACGCCCCGCTCCTGTCGCGGGTGGTCGTCGTGGGCGTGTGCATGGGCGAGGACACCTTCCGCCCGTCGATGGCGATCAACAAGGAGATCGACCTGCGCTTCGCCTTCGCCTACGACCCCAGCGAGTTCCACCAGACGCTGCAGTGGATCGCCTCCGGCAAGGTGGACGTGCGTCCGCTCGTGACGGGTACGGTCGGGCTGGACGGCGTCGCCGGTGCCTTCGAGGACCTCGGCGACCCCGAGCGGCACGCGAAGATCCTGGTGGACCCCGCCCGTTGAGTCGCCCCATCTGACCCGTTGAGTTGCCGCATCTGACCTATTGAGTTGCCCCATCTGACCCGTCGAACTGCCGATCCCACGGGTCGGGGCGGCGACTCGATAGGTCAGATGGGCCGACTCAGGGGGTCAGAACGGCCGACTCAACGGGTCAGAACGGCCGACTCAACGGGTCAGATGCGGCGACTCAACGGCGGCGGGTTCAGTTGCGGGCGATGGCGCGCCCGGCGGCCCGTCCCGAGAAGATGCAGCCGCCGAGGAAGGTGCCCTCCAGGGCGTTGTAGCCGTGCACGCCGCCGCCACCGAACCCGGCGACCTCGCCGGCGGCGTACAGACCCGGGATCGCGGTCCCGGACCCGTCGACGACCTGGGAGGACAGGTCGGTGGCGACGCCGCCGAGGGTCTTGCGGGTCAAGATGTTGAGGCGTACGGCGATGAGCGGGCCGTGCTCGGGGTCGAGGACCTTGTGCGGCTTGGCCACCCGGATCAGCCGGTCGGTGCGGGAGCGGCGGGCGTTGGCGATCGCCATCAGCTGGAAGTCCTTGCTGAACCCGTTGTCGAGCTCGGCGTCGCGGGCCTCGATCTGGCGGCGGAGCACCGCTGCGTCGAGATGCGGGCCGCGGGCCGGGGAGTCGCCGTCGACGATGGCGTTCATGCCGTCGACCAGGTCCTCGAGCGAGGTGGCGACGACGAAGTCGAGGCCGTCGGTCTTGAACCGCTCGACCGGGGCGGGGGCGCCCTTCGCGAGCCGGGCCCGGAGCATCACCTTGAGGTCCTTGCCGGTGATGTCGGGGTTCTGCTCGGAGCCGGAGAGCGCGAACTCCTTCTCGATGATCGACTGGGTGAGCACGAACCACGTGTAGTCGTAGCCGGTCGCGCCGATGGTGGCGAGCGTGCCGAGGCTGTCGAACCCGGGATAGTTGGGCGCGGGCAGCCGCTGCCCGGTCGCGTCGAACCACAGTGAGGACGGCCCGGGGATGACCCGGATGGCATGGTCGGGCCAGACCGGGTCCCAGTTGTGGATGCCCTCCGTGTAGTGCCACATCCGGTCCGGGTTGACCAGCCGGGCACCCGCGGCCTGGGCGATCGCGAGACCACGCCCGTCGACGTACGCCGGCACGCCGCTGATCATGTGCGCCGGAGCGGGACCGAGCCGATCGGCCGGCCAGTTCGCCCGGATCAGCTCGTGGTTGTGGCCGATGCCGCCCGTGGTGACCACGACGGCCGGCGCCCGCAGCTCGAAGGCGTCGACCTCGACGCGCGAGGACGCGAAGCCCCGCTCGGCCGACGACGGCTCGAGGACCGCCCCGCTGACGCCGACCACGGCGTCGCCGTCCTTGACCAGGGTGTCGACGCGGTGCCGGAACCCGAAGCGCACCAGGCCCTGCTCCTCGGCCGCCAGGACCGGTTCGAGGAAGACCCGCACCACCTCGGGGCCGGTGCCCCAGGTGAGGTGGAAGCGGGGCACGGAGTTCCCGTGGCCCGCCGCGTCGCCACGCCCGCGCTCGGCCCAGCCGACGAAGGGCAGCACCTTGAGGCCCAGCTCGCGCAGGTAGGCGCGCTTCTCGGTGGCGGCGAAGCGGACGTACGCCTCGGCCCACTGTCGCGCCCAGTGGTCCTGCCCCGGGCTGCCGTCGGGCTCGGTGTCGGTGCGGTCGAAGCCCGCCGAGCCCTGCCAGTCCTGCCAGGCCAGCTCGACGGAGTCCTTGATGCCCATCCGCCGCTGCTCGGGGGAGTCGACGAGGAACAGCCCGCCCAGCGACCAGAACGCCTGCCCGCCGAGGTTGGCGCGGTTCTCCTGGTCCAGCACCAGTACCCGCTTGCCGGCCCGGGTCGCCTCGTAGGTCGCCACCAGCCCGGCCAGGCCGGCGCCCACGACGATCGCGTCCGGCTCGAATCCCTGCTCCACGCTGCCCGTACTCACGCGGGGAGCCTGCCACACCGCCGGTGGCGGCCCCTTGCAACTGAGGGTCACAGCGCCAGAAGTGGTGCAACAACGCCCGGGTAGGAGCAGTAGCACGTAGTTGCCAAGCGTGATGTGGCCCGCGCCACACCTCCTTGCCACTGGCAAGGAACCGGTTCTAGTTTCCAGGGGTGCCCGCTCAGCGCGACCAGGTCGCCCACTACGCCCGGTTCGTCGTACGACGGGCCGGGTGGGTGGTGCTCGCCTGGCTGGCGCTGACCGCGGTGATGAACGTGGCGGTGCCACAGCTGGAGGAGATCGCCGGCCGCGACTCCTCGCCGATGGTGCCGAAGGACGCACCGTCGATGCGGGCGGTCGAGCTGATGAACGAGCAGTTCAGCAGCGGCGACAGCGAGAGCTTCATCGTCGTCGCGATGGAGCGCACCGCGGGGCTGACCCGGGCGGACCGGGCGTACGCCGAGTCGCTCGTGACCGAGCTCGCGAAGGACAGCGACGACGTCGCGTTCGTGCAGGACGTGCGGGACCCCGCGCTGCGCAAGGCACTGACCAGCGAGGACCGGCAGGCGCGCTACCTGCTGGTCGGCATCACGGGCGCGACGGGCGCGCCGTCGTCGCTGCGCCAGGTCGCCGCCGTACGTGAGGTCGTCGGCGAGCAGGCTCCGACCGGGCTCACCGTCGAGGTCACCGGGCCGACCGCGACGGTGGTCGACCTCGCCACCGAGACCGAGCACAGCGTCGTCCGGATCACCATCGTCACGATCGGCCTGATCGCACTGATCCTGTTCCTGATCTACCGGTCGTTCGCGATCCCGGTGCTGATCCTGACCGTCGTCGGGCTCGGCCTCGGGCTCGGACGGGCGGTGGTGGCGTGGTGCGGACTGCACGACGTCTTCGCGGTCTCGACCTTCAGCGGATCCTTCCTGACCGCCATCGTGCTCGGCGCCGGCACGGACTACGCCGTCTTCCTCGTCGCGCGCTACCACGAGCAGCGGCGGCTCGGCATCGAGCCGACGCGGGCCGCCGCGATCGCCGCCACCCGGGTCGGCTCCGTGATCGCGGGCTCGGCGGTGACCGTCGTCCTCGCCACCCTCGCCATGGCGCTCGCCGACCTCGGCTTCTTCAACACCACCGGACCGGCGGTCGCCGTCAGCATCGCGGTCAACCTGCTCGTCAGCCTCACCCTGACCCCCGCTCTCCTCGCCCTGGCGGGTCGCCGCGGCTGGGCCGAGCCGCGCACCTCCCGGGCCGCCGGCGTCTGGCAGCGGGTGGCCGACCTGGTCGCCGCGCACCCGGCCCGGATGCTCACCGCGTCGCTCGTGCCGCTGGCGGTGCTGGCGGCCCTGTTCCCCCTCGCCGACCTGTCGTACGACGTGCGCGAACCGCTCCCGGACGGCGCCGAGAGCAACCGGGGCTATGCCCTGCTCGCGCGGCACTTCCCGGTCAACGAGGTGCTGCCCGACTACGTGCTCGTGCGGGCCGACCACGACCTGCGCACCAGCAAGGACCTCGCCGTCCTCGAGCGCGCCGCCGCCGCGGCCGCCCAGCACGACGGCGTCGTCCTGGTGCGCAGCGTGACCCGGCCGCTCGGCGTACCCATCGCGGAGGCGTCGGTCGCCCACCAGGCGGGTCTGGTCGGCGACGAGCTCGGCCGGGCGCAGGGTCAGGTCGCCGAGGGTGCGAGCGGAGCGGACGAGCTGGCCGCCGGCGCGGGCCAGCTCGACGACGGGGCCGGGCGGCTCGCCGACGGCGCGGGCCGGGCGGTCGAGGGCGCCGACCGGATCGCCGCCTCGACGGGCAAGCTGACGACGGGGATGACGCAGCTGCTCGACGGCGCGGACGCGGCGATCACCGGGACCGGAGACCTGCGCGCCGGCGCGAGCGGCCTCGCCGACGGGCTGGAGGTCGCCGCGGGCCAGGTGGAGGTCGCCGTCGACGGGCTCGCGCTGGTGTACGACGCGCTCGCCACCAAGAGCCTCACCTGCGGACTGGACCCGGCCTGCCGGCAGGCGCGCACCGGGCTGAGGCAGATCTGGGAGGCCGAGCGCGACCAGCTGCTGCCCGGCCTGCAGGAGGCGGCGAAGGGCGCCCGGTCGCTCGCGGACGGTACCGGCGACCTGCAGTCCGGCCTGCAGCAGCTGCGGTCCGGACTGGCCAAGGCGCGCAAGGGCAGCCGGCAGCTCGCCGACGGTCAGCGGGTGTTCGCCGACCGTCTCGGCGACCTGTCCACCGGCGCCGAGCAGCTGGCCGAGGGAGCCGGGCGCCTGCACGGCGGGACGCGGGAGGTCGCGGCCTCCCTGCCGGAGCTCGAGGACGGCCTCGAGGCCGCCGCGCGGCACCTGCGCGAGACCCGGTCCGGGGCGGACGACCCGGTCAGCGGCGGGTTCTTCCTGCCGCCGACCGCCCTGGCGGACCAGGACTTCGCCGCCGCCATGCAGCTCTACCTGTCGCCGGACGGTCGCACCGCGCGGTTCGCCGTCCTCGGCTCGACCGACGCCTTCGGCCCCGAGGCCTCCGACCGGGTCGACGAGATCCGCACCATCGTGGAGACCTCCTTCAACGGCACCCGGCTCGACGACGCCGAGGTCGTCACCACCGGCATGGCGAGCACCAACGCCGACCTGCGGCGCTACTCGGTGTCCGACCTTCAGGTGATCGCCGGCTTCGCGCTGGTGGCCGTCTTCCTCGTGCTGCTCCTGCTGCTGCGCAGCCTGGTCGCGGCGTTCGCGCTGATGGCGACCGTCGTGTTGTCGTACGGCGCCGCGATCGGCCTCTCGGTGCTCGTGTGGCAGTACGGCCTCGGCATCCAGCTGGACTGGACCGTCGCGGCGGTCGCGTTCGTCGTCCTCGTCGCCGTCGGCGCCGACTACAACCTGCTGCTGACCAAGCGGATGCACGAGGAGGCGCCCGACGGGTCGGCCGCCGGGATCGCCCGGGCCACCGCCGTCACCGGCGGCGTGATCACATCGGCGGGCGTGATCTTCGCGGTGTCGATGATGGCGCTGCTGGCCGGGCGGGTCACGACCATCGGCCAGGTCGGCTTCACCATCGCGGTCGGGCTGCTCCTCGACACCTTCGTGGTCCGCTCGCTGCTGGTGCCGGCCCTGGCCACCGTGCTGGGCAGGCGGCTCTGGTGGCCGCAGCGGTCGGCGCGGGACGGGGCGCGGGATGAGGCAGGATCGGCGGCATGAGGAATGCCGACCTGCGCCAGCGACTGCTTCGCGCGGCCGAGCAGGAGATCGCGGCGTGCGGGCTGGCCAAGGCCAGCCTCCGCGCGATCGCTCGCCGGGTGGGCGTCTCCCACCAGGCCACGGCGCACCACTTCGACGACCGGGCCGGACTGTTCACGGCGCTGGCGGTCGAGGGCTTCGAGCTGCTGCTCGACCGGACTCGTTCGGCCGTGTCCGACCTGTCGGCCGAGGGCGGGAGGCAGGTGGTCGCCTCGGCCGTCGCCTACGTCGAGTTCGCCGCGTCCCGGCCGACCATGTTCGACGTCATGTTCCGGCCCGAGCTGCTGCACGCCGCCGACCCGCGTCTCCGCGCCGCCCGGCTCGAGCACCGGGTGCTGCTGCGTGAGCTGGTCGGCACCGCCCAGGCCACGGGCTGGGCCGCGTCCGTGCCGACCGAGGAGCTGGCCACCGTCGGCTGGGCCGCCGTGCACGGGCTCGCCGTCCTCCAGCGTGACGCCCAGCTGACCGACGTGCCCACCGGGGTGCACGTCGACCCGGCGCGGCTGCTGGCGCAGGTGGGTCAGGCGCTCGACGCGCTGGCGTGACGGGTGTATGAATCGCCGCTGAAGCGGCGATTCATACGGACCTCTTGACTGCTGCCTGCGCTTCTTGCCCGGTGCAAAGGCCAGGAAGCGCAGGAATCACCTCTGAACCGGCGATTCCTGCAGCACCGCGAGCCGGGTCGGCCCCGACCGTCCCCGCAGCACCGTCTCGCCGTGCTCGACCCACCGGGCGGCCTCCGTCCCGTCGGCGGCGGTCACGGAGTCCCAGGACGCGAGCACCCGGCCGGGGGCGTCCTTGGCGAGGTCGGTGAGGCGGGCGGCGGAGTTCACGGCGTCGCCGATGACGGTGTACTCGAAGCGCTGCTCGTGGCCGACATTGCCGGCGACGACCTGACCGGTGGCGACGCCGATCCCGGCCTCCACCTCGGGCACCTCGGTGGCCAGCCGGGCGGCCATCGCCCGGGCCGCGGCGAGGGCGGCGGTGGCATGGTCGGGCAGCTCGACCGGGGCGCCGAAGATCGCCAGCACCGCGTCGCCGATGAACTTGTTGACCAGGCCGTGCTGGCGATCGACCTCGTCGACGACCACTCCGAAGAAGCGGTTGAGGACGGCGACCACCTCGGTGGGCCCGTGCTGCGTCGCGTACGTCGTCGAGCCGATCAGGTCGACGAAGAGCACCGAGCACACCCGGGTCTCCCCGCCGAGCTCGATCTCGCCGGCACCCAGCGCCGCCGCGGCGGCCGCGACCTCCTCGCCGACATGGCGGCCGAACAGGTCGCGGATCTGCTCGCGCTCCCGCAGGCCGTGGACCATCGAGTTGAAGCCGCTCTGCAGCTGCCCGAGCTCGGTGCCGTCGTACACGACGATGTCGGCGTCCAGCCGGCCGTGCTCGACCTCCTGCATCGCGTCGCGGACCGACAGCAGCGGTGCGACCACGGAGCGGGCGTTGAGGTCGGTGAGCAGGAACCCGAAGACCAGCACGATCCCGCACACGATGATGGTCACCACCGCGAGCTGTGCGAGCGTCGCGTCCGACCCGGCCGGGGTGAGCGCGAGGATCGCGGCGATGAGCAGGCCGACGATCGGGGCGCCGGTGCCGAGGGTCCAGAAGATCGCCATCCGCGGACCGACGCCGACGCCGCGCACCCGTTGGGTCACCTTGACGTCGGCGAGCGCACGGGCCGCGATCGGGCGCAGCGTGAACTCGGTCAGCAGGTAGGCGATGCCGGACACCACGACGGCACCGATCCCGACGGTCAGGCCGGTGCCGATGGCTCGTGCGGGCTGCAGCACGACCGTCAGGACCGTGAACAGGATCGTCCCCACCAGCCAGATGGAGAACTGGGCGGAGGTCAGCGAGAGGGGGACGCGCAGGGCCCGGGCCCGCTGGGAGTGGCCGGGGTCGATCTCGGACTGGGTCGCCCACCGCAGCGCGCGCAAGGAGGACGTCGTCCCCCAGATCGCGCCGACGATGGCGGCCAGCACGACATAGGACGGGATCGCGATCGCCAGGGCCAGCACCATCGCCCGGTTGGGCGAGGGCGAGGGGATGGCCCAGGTGTTGATGACGAACACGACGAGCGCGCCGACGAGGTTGGTCGTCACCAGCATCACCGTCAGCAGCACCTGGATCCGGATCCGCAGCTGGCGGGGCCCCTGGTCGCGCGGGCCGAGGATCCGGGACCCGAACGGGCCGCGTCGGAGGGAGGGCGACCGACGTGGCATGGCCCGAAGCGTAGTGCTGGTTGTCCCCCTCTGATTGGATCGGCGACATGAGCGCCGCCGAGATCACCGAGGCCTATGCCGCCTTCCACGAGAAGGTCGCCGGCTTCGTCGCGACCGGCGACTGGTCCGGGTACGCCGACCTGTTCACCCCCGACGCCGTCTACGTCGAGCACGCGATGGGCACGTTCACCGGCCGCGACGAGATCCGGGACTGGGCGGTGCGGACGATGACGTCGTACCCCGGCCGGATGATGCCGGGCTTCCCCATCTCCTGGCAGGTCGTCGACGCGGAGCAGGGCCGGCTGGTCTGCGAGGTGCTCAACCCGATGCCGGATCCCGGCGACGGGACGATGCTGACCGAGCCCAACATCACGATCATGACGTACGCCGGGGACGGGCTCTTCTCACGGGAGGAGGACGTCTACAACCCGCTCCGCTTCCACGCGATGGCCCAGAGGTGGGCGCGGATCGCGGCCGAGCACGGCCGTGCCGACGAGGACGTGCTGGCCTGGCTCGACAGGTTCGGGGGTGGCCGGTGACCGGCGCGGCGAAGCGGATCCTGCTGGAGGTCCTCGGCTGGGTCCTGCTGCTGGCCGGCGTCGCCGCCCTGGTGCTGCCCGGGCCCGGTCTGCTGCTGATGGCGGGCGGCCTGGCCGTGCTGTCGCAGCAGTACACCTGGGCCGAGCGGCTCCTCGACCCGGTGATGCTGCGGGCGCTGCGGGCCGCGGCGGAGGGGGTGGAGACCCGGCCGCGGGTGATCATGTCCACGCTCGGGGCCCTGGGCATCGGCGCCTTCGGCGTGCTGTGGCTGGTTGCCCCGGACGCGCCGGGCTGGTGGCCGATCGCGGAGCGCTGGTGGCTGCCGGGCGGCATGTGGACCGGGATCACGCTGCTGCTGTCGTGTGTCATCGCGCTGGCGCTGATCGTCTACTCCTACCGCCGATTCCACGGCAAGCCGGAGGCGGTCGCCGCCCTGGATGGCCGGATCGACGAGGCCGATGCCGACGCGCACGAGCAGCGTGACCGGCTGCGCGAGAGGGGCCACGGCGAGCGCCGTCACCAGGACGGCGAGGACGGTCCCTGACGGACCGGACCGGGGCGGCGGCGCGCCACCCCGGTCCGGATCCTCCTCATCGTTCGAGCGAGCTCAGCGGACCTTCGCCCGGACCGTGGTGCCGGCGGCCTCGACCGCCGCCGAGCCGCCGTACGCGATCGCCAGCTTCGCCTTGCCGCGCGGGAGCCGCTTGAGCACCAGCGTCGCTCGGCCGTTCTTCAGGACCGCCGTGCCGAGGACCTTCTTGCCGCGCCGGACGACGACCGTGCCGTCGGGAACGGCGCCCGACGCGGTCACCGCGACCTTCAACTTGACCTTGCCGCGCGCCTTCGCCTTCGCCTTGGCCTCGACCTGGGCGGCGGCCCGGGCCACAGCTGCGGTACCGGCGCTCTGCAGGACCAGCGGCTCGAACTGCGGTCGCCGCACGGTCAGCCGCACGCTGAGCGACCGGCCGGCGTCCGCCGCCCCCGGACGGTACGACGCCCCGGTGGCCCCGGCGATCGGCTGGCCGTCGCGCAGCCACTGGTAGGTGTACGTGTCGGTCGTCGCCCGCTGGGGGAGCAGGGTCTCGACCCGGACCTCGGTGACGCCGGGAGCGACCGCGGTGAGCACGCCGCCGACCTTCGCCTCGCCGGTGATCCGCGCGGGCCCGTCGGCCTCGAGCGACTTCGCGATCGTCAGCGGGCTCGACGTGGCCGGGACGCCGTCGTGGTGCTCGAGGACCGGGACCGACGCGTAGTGGATCGTGCTGCCCGCGTCCTGCGGCCGCACCGTGTAGGTCGGCTCGGTGAAGCCGGTGAGCACGGAGCCGTTGCGGTACCACCGGTGCTCGACCGCCGTCGGCTCCGGGGCGAAGGTCGCGGGCGTCGCCGTCAGCGTCTCGCCCACCCGGGGCGCGCCGGAGATCGTCGGGGGCTGCTGGACGGTGAACGTGCCCCTCCGGACGTGGTAGGTCAACGTCGCCTGCCGGGCGTTGCCCACCGGGTCGGTGGTCGTGACGACGAGCGTGCGGGTGCCGGGGGTGCTGGTGTTCAACGGCGCGCCGTTGGCGACGCTGCCGTTGCAGGTGGCCACGCCGGAGTGTCCGTCCCAGCAGCTGAAGCCGCTGAGGACCCGCTGGCCGAGCGCGTACTCCGCGCCGTGACCCAGGTGAGCGGCGTACGTGATCGTCGGCGCGACCCGGTCGATGCCGACCCAGATCCGGGCCTCGGCGCGGTTGCCGTTGTTGTCGGTGGCGACGATGTCGATCTGGGTCGATCCCTCGTTGCTGACCGGGATGCTGCCGCGGTGGCCCTCGAACATCTCCTCGAGCTCGGTGGCGCCGGTCATCGTGTAGCTGACCTGTCCGACGCCGGAGCTGGCGCCACCGCCGGTGCCCTGGTCGACGACGAGGACCGGCACCGTGCGCGGTCCGGGGAACCAGCCGTCGACGCCGCCCGTCGGGTAGTCGATGTTGATCGTCGGCGGCGTCCGGTCGATCGCGCCGGGCACCGGGCCCGGGTCCTCCGGGTCCTCCGGGTCCATCGGCTGGGCCGCCGTGGGGCCGGCGACGAGCAGGGCGGCGGCGGTCAGCGCGCCGACGAAGCGGGTCCTTCTCATGACAGGTCCTCCTGGACGATGCGGCTGCGGCTCAGGGAGAGCCAGATGCCGACGAGTACGAAGCCGGGCAGGGCGATGAAGGGCAGGCCGGGTACGCCGGTGGCCGCGACGGCCGCGAACGCGAGCACGCAGACCAGGCCGGCCAGCACGGCCGGGCCTCGGGAGACCAGCCCCTCACGCAGGCCCATCCAGGCGACGCCACCGAGGGCGATGGCCAGCGGGAGCGCCGCGATGAACGGGCTGAAGTCGTTCATCACGTAGTAGGTGTAGAGGCCGGCGTCGTCGTAGGAGCCCTCTTCGATCGCGCCGTGCAGGTAGTTGCCGAGCGCGCCCTTCCAGCCGTAGGCCAGGGTCAGCGCGCCGGCCGCCGCGACGGCGCCGAAGGAGACGACGGAGGCGCCGATCGACCAGTCGTAGCGCTGGCTGACCCGGCGGCGCCACACCGCGGCGAACACCAGGAGGGCGGCGACGCAGAGGAAGCCGCCGAGGCCGCCGATGCGGAAGGGCAGATGGTCCAGCTCGGGGATGTCCGCCACGGAGACGGTGTGGTCCGTGGACCGCTGCTCCCCGGCGGGCCGCTGGTCGGTGAACAGGGTGCCGACCATGCCGAGCAGGCCGGCGGCGCTCATCCACAGCGGCCAGGCGTGGAAGCGTGAGGAGTCCACGGGCACGGGGGTCCCCCGTGGATCGGTGGCGAGTGACATGAGGGTCTGCTCTCTCGGGAGCGGCGCGCGTGCGCCGGCCGCCGTGCTCTACGGCGGTGACGTCACCCTCGTCCGCGCGGCAGCCCGGCCGACAGGTGCAGGCGTCCTCAGTCCGCCGGGCCGCCGGCCTCGGGAAACACGGACCAATCCCGCGTGCTGCGCGACGGCGCTATTGGTCCGTGTTCCCCTCGGGCCGGGTCACACCGATGCCGGCCTTGCGCGCCTTGACCACGAGCGCCGCCCGGTCGGTCACGTCCAGCTTGGTGAAGATCGCGTACACGTAGTTGCGCACCGTCTTGGTGGTGAGCACCAGCATCCGGGCGATGGTGGCGTTGTCGTGGCCACGCGCCACCAGCTCGAGGACGTCGCGCTCGCGCTCGGT
This sequence comes from Nocardioides carbamazepini, assembly GCF_024614185.1. Taxonomy (GTDB): domain Bacteria; phylum Actinomycetota; class Actinomycetes; order Propionibacteriales; family Nocardioidaceae; genus Nocardioides; species Nocardioides carbamazepini. Next base: position 317,424 of record NZ_JAHTLF010000018.1, on the reverse strand, counting down.
GAGCTCGGCGAAGACGCCGCCGCGCGCGCTGCGTGCACCCGTCAGGAAGGCCACGGCCCGGCCGGCGACCTGGGGGCCGAGCATCACGGCGCCGCCGGCGATCGCTCGGACGGCGCTCTCGATCTCCTCTGGCTCCGCGCCCTTGACGAGATAGCCACGGGCACCGGCGCGCAGCGCGCCGAAGAGCGCCTCGTCGTCGCCGAACATGGTGATGACCAGGACGCCCGTCGCCGGGCGCCGCCGCAGGATCTCGCGGGTCGCGTTCGCGCCCGACCCGCCGCCCAGGTCGAGGTCCATGAGAACGACGTCGGGCGCCGTCGCGTCCACCACGGTGACCGCCTCGTCCTCGCTCGCGGCCTGCCCGACGACGTCGAAGCCGGTCTCCTCCAGCAGCGACGACATCCCGATCCGGAAGACCGGGTGGTCGTCGACGACGACGATCCGGATCCGGGCTGGATCGACCGGGCTCATGGCAGCACCATCCTCACGCGGGTTCCGGGGGTCTCCGGGCGAGACTCCACCACGACGCTGCCACCGAGCTCGTCGGCCCGCTCGCGCATCGATGTCAGACCGACCCCCACGCGGGGAGCGTCGCCGAGCCCGCAGCCGTCGTCGACGACGTCGAGTACGACGCCCCCGCCGGCCGGTGCGTCCACGGCGAGCTCGACCGTCTCGGCCCGGGCATGCCGGTAGACGTTCATGAGCGCCTCGGTCGCAACGTGGTAGACCGCTATCTGATGGCGGGTCCCGAGGATGGCCGTCGGGTCGACACGGGTCCGCACGTCCAGGCCGGCGCCGCGGAACCGTGTGGCGAGGACGTCGAGCGCGGCGGCGAGGTCGCCGTCGTCGAGCTGGGCCGGCAGGAGCGAGCGGGCCAGCATCCGGATGTCCTCGGTGCGCCGGGTCAGCTCGCCGCGCATCTCGTCCAGCAGCGCGGACGCACCCGGTGGGTCGTGACGCAGCCGGCGCTGCGCGGCCGCCAGGCCGAGGCCGACACCGGCGATGGCCGGCCCCAGGCTGTCGTGCAGCTCGCGGCGCAGCATCCGGCGCTCCTCGTGCCGCACCTCGCCGAGGCGCTCCGACGCGGCCTGCAGCCGCAGCTGGGACTGGACGAGGTCGAGACTGAGCGCGAGGACGTCGGACAGCGACCGGAGCACGCGCCGGGTGCGCCCGTCGAGGCGTTGCCCGGGTGCCGCCAGCGCGGTCAGGTCCCCGATGTGACGGTCGTCCACCACGAGCCGGACGCTCGCCCGGTGCTCGGCCGGGGCCCGGGGGCGGTCGGTTCCGCTGCTCACCTCGATCAGGGGCTCCGAGGCCGACACCACCGTCACCCGGCCCAGCCGCAGTCCGTCGCGGACGCTCTCGACGAGCGCCGGCAGCACGTCGTGCCGGCTCTCGCCCCGCACCTGCCGCCCGAGCTGGGTGAGCAGCCGGACCGGGTCCGCGGCACCTCCGTGCACGAGCCGGTCCACCCGGCCCTGCAACCCCTGGCGCAGCGGGTGGATCACCAGGGCCAGGCCGGCGACGACCAGGGTGCGGGCGGTGTCGTCGCTGACCGGGAGCAGCCGGATGGCGAGGCCCACCGACCCGACGTAGAGCAGCGCGACCACGGACGACAGCAGGGCCCACACGACGAGCCGGGGTACGACGACCTCGGAGCCGCGGTCCCAGGTGCGCAGCACGACCACGACCACGGACAGGCACAGCAGCACCTGGGCGACGGCGAGGATCGGCACCCCGAGCGGCTGGACGGAGGCCCGGCCCCAACCGGGCGGCCAGAGCTGGAGCACGGCCATGCCGGCGAACATCAGCGCGACAGCCGCCACCAGGACGCCGTACGCCCGGGCACCGTCGCGAGGCTCTCCCCGCCACTGCCGGACGACGTCCGCGACCGCGAGCAGGCCGACGACCCCGGCGACCCCCACGCACGGCCACGCCAGGTGCATCGCGGCCGTCCCCGTGGCGGTGCCGTCGAGCGAGAGCGGATTGGGGGGTGCGCCCGGCTGCTGGCTGATCGCCGTGAGCAGGGTGATGAGCCCGCTGGCGAGGACGCCGGTCGCCGCCAGCGCCCGCCGGACCGGGGTCAGCCGGTCCGGCCGCAGGAGCCACGGCAGCACCGTGATGGCCAGGAACCCACCGGGCGCGGAGAGCCAGCCGGACGCCTGCACGGCGAGCCCGGCGCCGGGCAGGCCCGGGTGGGTCCAGGTGAGGAGGCTCCACCCCAGCGCGGCCGCCGAGGCGGCGAAGCCGATCCCGATGAAGGCGGTGAGGGGGCCGGCCGGGTGGTGGCCGCGCCGCACGATCATGGCCGAGGTGGGCCCGGTGGTGAGGGCGACGAGGACGTAGAGCGCGAAGTAGCTCCGCTCGGCGTGCCACGGGACCTCGCCGAACGGTCCACCCGCCGCCAGCGTCATCGAGCCCGCAGCGAGGGCGAGACCCCAGGTCAGGGCGACGATCCCCAGCGCGCGGCGACGCCGCCCGACGTCGTCGGGCCGGCACCCGACGCGCTCGTCCATGGGCGGCATTGTGCTGGATCCGGTGGCCCGGCGGGCAAGGTCCGCAGTCCTCGTTCGCCCGGGCTGCCCGGTCCTGCCGTCCGGTCCCGCCGTCCGTCCCGCAGCCCAGTCCCGCAGCCCGGTCCTCAGGAGGCGTCGAACGCGAGCCGGAACCCGCCGTCGCGCGGGTCCACCTGGAAGCCCGCGTCGCCGGCGAGCCCGCTGACGACCTCGTGGCCGAGGCCGGGCGGCTCCTCGCGGGTCACGTCGTACCCCTCGGCACCGGCGAGCGCGTCCTCGTAGTGGTCGAGGACCGCGGCCGCCTCCTGGTCGGCGGCGTAGTCGACGGTCTGCACGCTGCCGTCGCCACCGGACACCGCGCACAGCACCGCGCCCGCGGGCGGCTCGGGCCAACCGGGCGGCAGCGCCGCGTCGGCCAGGTCCGGCTCGCCCCACGCCATCGGGAACGCCGCCTCGCACTCCTCGGGCACGCCCGAGTCCTCCTGGGCGTCCGCGAGCCGCTCCGTCGCCTCGCTGATCTCGTCGTCGGCGGTCCGGCCACCGGACGGGTCGTCGCCGCCGCAGGCCGTGAGTGCGAGCACACCGAGGACGACGGCGGTGGCCGCGGCGGGGCGGGCAAGGGTGATGGACATGGCTCTCCTCGTTCGGGCGTCCGTCCGCGGCGGTCGCGGAAGACCGAGGAGAGCCTCCCGGCGTGCACGACCCGGCATCGAGAGGCCGCGGTCCCCGAACGCTCGGGCCGTCGGGCAGGCTGGGACCCATGACCGGACGACCCGAGACCGACGGCCGCTCCATGCGGGAGCGGATGGATGACGGCGACCTCTACCTCGCCGACGACCCCGAGCTGATCGAGGCCTACGCCCGCGCGCAGGAGCTGACCGAGGCCTACAACGCGACCGGGGTCCGCGAGCGCGAGCGGCGTACGACGATCCTCGGCGAGCTCCTCGGCGCGATCGGCGAGGAGACAGCCGTCCGCCCGCCGTTGCGCGTCGACTACGGCCGTCAGGTGCGGATCGGAGCGCGGGCCTTCGTGAACTTCGGCCTGGTCGCCCTCGACGTCGCGCCGATCACGATCGGCGACGACGTGCAGATCGGGCCCAACGTCCAGCTGCTCACGCCGCTGCACCCGCTGGAGGCAGGGCTGCGCCGCGACAAGTGGGAGAACGCGTTGCCCATCGCGATCGGCGACAACGTCTGGTTGGGTGGCGGCGTGATCGTGTGCCCGGGCGTCACCATCGGCGCGAACACCGTCGTCGGCGCCGGCTCGGTCGTCACGCGCGACCTGCCGGCCGGCGTGCTGGCCGTCGGCAGCCCGGCCCGGGTGGTGCGCGAGCTGCCGGCATGAACTCCCTCCGTGACGATGCCGGGATGAGGCGGCCCGTGGGTGCCTCGCTCCTGGCCGTGCTCCGGGAGCGGCGACGCTCCGGCAGCCTGCCCGGACAGCGCGGTGACGGGCACCGGATCGCCCTCGCCATCGAGGGCGGCGGCAGCCGGGCGGCGTACTCGGCCGGGATGGCGCTGGCGATCGACGAGGCCGGCCTGACCGACGCGTTCGATGACGTCTACGGCACGTCCGGCGGTGCTCTCAACGGTGCCTGGCTGCTGACCGGCGAGGCCCGGCGCTGGATCCGCAGCTGGGCGTGGCCGGAGGTCGCCGCGGCGAGGGTGACCGATCCGCGACGCATCCTGCGTGGCGGGCCGGTGGTCGACCTCGGCCGCCTGGTGCACCACGTGTACGAGGAGATCACGCCGATGGACTTCGACGCCATCGTCGCCAACCCGATCGGCTTCCACCCGATCGCGACCGACGCCGCGACCGGGGCGGCGGCCGACCTGGCGTCGTACGTCACCGACCGGATCGGCGCCCAGACCGCGCTGCGGGCGAGCTCCTGCATCCCGCTGCTCGCCGGCCGTCCGGTGCGGCTCGGCGGCCGGACGTACGTCGACGGGGGACTCTCCGAGGGAGTGCCCTACCGCACCGCACTCGCGCAGGGCGCCACCCATGTGCTGGTCCTGCGCACCCGCCGGGCCGACCAGCGCGCCGTACCGCCGTCTCGGGTCGAGCGGATGCTGCTGGCGCCGTACTTCCTGCGCCACGGGCGGGCGGCCGGCGCGGCCCACATCGGACGGCATCGGACCTACGCCGAGGACGACCTCCAGCTCGCCGCGGGCACCACGGCCGACGTACCGACCCTCGTGGAGGTCCGTCCGCCGCTCGGCTCGCCCGACGTGACGCGGCTCAGTGGCGACCTCGGTGTCATCGACGACGCGATCGAGCGGGGGAGGGGCGCGATGGCCGCCTTCCTCGACGGGCCCTCGGGCTGAGGCGCGGGGATCGTGTCCGAGGAGGCGCCGCAGCGTCGGCCCCGCAACCGCAAGCAGCTGATCGTGGCCGCGGCGGCACGCCAGTTCGAGCAGGGCGGGTTCCACGACGTCGCGGTCGCCGACATCGCCGCGGAGGTGGGCATCACGGCCTCGGCGCTGTATCGCCACTTCCGCGGCAAGTCGGGGCTCCTCGCGGCCGCGGTCGAGCAGGAGATCGAGCTGCTCGAGCAGGCGTACGGCGGCGCGGCGGACCTGCCGGCGCTGCTGGACGCCGCCGCGACCCTCCTGCTGCGTCCGAACCGGCCGGGGAGCGTGTGGCAGCGCGGCCAGGTCTTCCTCGAGCCGGGATGCGCCGCGGAGCTGGAGGTGCGGTACCTCGCCGCGCTGGAGCCGCTGCGCCGGGCTGTCGTGGCGGCCGCGCCCGACAGCATCGGCCACGCCGACGCCGAGGCGCGCACCTGGGCCGTGCACTCCGTGCTGACCACGGGCCGCGCCTTCGAGCGGGCCCGGGTCGATCGCGACCGCACGCGACGGCTGCTGGTCGAGGCGGCCACCGCGGTGGCCGCGGTCGGGGAGCTCCTGCCCGGTCGTGCCGTCGTGCCCCGCGCGGTGGTCGGTCAGCGGGGCAGGCTGCGACCGGTGTCCCGGCGCGAGGCGGTGCTCTCGGCCGCCGTACGCCTGTTCGCCGAGCGGGGCTTCAGAGCCGTCGGCATGGACGACATCGGCGCCGCCGCCGGGATCTCCGGACCGACGCTCTATCACCACTTCCCCCGCAAGTCGGCACTCCTCGCCCACGTCATCACGCGCTGCCTCGACGCCATGCAGTTCGAACTCGCCGGCGTCCTCTCGTCCACCGATGACGCCGCCGAGGCGCTCGAGCAGGCGCTCGCGTCACTGGTACGCATCAACGTCGCCCAGGGGGATGCGCTGGCCGCGCTGTTCACCGAGGTCGTCCACGTCCCTGAGGACGAGCGGGCGCCGATCCGGCGGATGCAGCAGGACTACGTCGACGAGTGGGCCGTGCTGCTCGTCGCCTGCCGGCCCGAGCTGACGCGCCCCGACGCCCAGGCACTGGTGCGGTCGACCCAGACCGTCGTCAACACGATGCGCCTGCGCCTGCCCCTCGACGAGGCCGGCCAGCGGGCGGCGTTGCAGCGGATCGGCCGGGCGGTCCTCGGGACACGTTCCGCCGAACCCGGTCAGTAACCTCGGCCCCGATGGCCCTCCACCTGCACCGCGCCGCGCGGACCGACCTCCTCGCCGACGACCTCGGCGAGCTGCTCGCGACGCCGCTGCCCGACCCGTTCGCCAGCGAGGTCGTCGTCGTGCCGGCCAAGGGCGTCGAGCGGTGGCTCACGCAGCGGCTGTCGCACCGCCTGGGGGCCGGGCCGCTGGGCGGGGACGGCGTGTGCGCGGGGGTGCGACTCCTCCAGCCGGCGTCCCTGGTCGGACTGCTGCTGGGTCGCGACCGCGACGACCCCTGGCATCCCGACCGTCTGGTCTGGCCGTTGCTCGCCACGGTCGACGACTCGCTCGGCGAGCCGTGGTGCGCCACGCTGGCGACCTACCTCGGGCACCAGGTCGCCAGCGAGGAGGGCGAGCTGCGCCGGAGCCGCCGCTGGGCGGTCGCGCGTCGGCTCGCGGAGCTGTTCACGTCGTACGCCGTGCAGCGGCCGGGAGTGGTCCGCGACTGGCGCGAGGGGCGCGACAGCGACGGTGCCGGCGGGCCGCTGGCCGCGGACCTCGCGTGGGAGGCCGAGCTGTGGCGGCGGCTGCTCGACCGGATGGCGGCGGCCGGGCACACCGAGCCGCCGGACCTCCGGCACGACCGGGTCCGCGCCGCGCTGCGGGCCGGTCAGGTGGCGGGGCTGGACCTGCCCGACCGGCTCTCCCTGTTCGGCCACACCCGGCTGCCCGAGACGGAGGTCGACCTGCTGGTCGCGCTGGCGGAGCACCGCGACGTCCACCTGTGGCTGGCCCAGCCGTCGGCGGCGCTGTGGGATGCCGTGGCCGCGGCCGGCGTGGAAGTGGGCCCACGGGACGCCGCCGCATCGGTCGAGCTCGCCCACCATCCGCTGCTCGCCTCGCTCGGCCGTGACGCGCGGGAGCTGGCGACGGTGCTCGGGGCGCGCGTGCGCGCGGGCGAGGCGGTCGACGCCGGCGCGGCCGCCGACCCGGTCGCGGCCGACGACCTGCTCGGCTGGCTGCAGTCCGACCTGCGCGCCAACCGGGTGCCGTCGGCCGACGAGCAGGCCCGGCGGGTGCTGCGGGCCGACGACCGTTCGCTGCAGGTGCACGCCTGCCACGGTCCGGCCCGCCAGGTCGAGGTGCTGCGCGAGCTGCTCGTCGGCCTGCTCGAGGACGACCCGACCCTCGAGCCCCGCGACATCGTCGTGATGTGTCCCGACGTCGAGACCTACGCGCCGCTGATCTCCGCGGGCTTCGGCCTCGGCGAGCTGATCGGCGAGACCTCGGGGGGCGCCGGCCCCGGTGCCGCGGGTGGGGCCGAGCTGCACCCCGCCCACCAGCTGCGGGTCCGGCTGGCCGACCGCGCGGTGAGCAGCACCAATCCGCTGCTCGCGGTCGCCGTCGTGCTGGTCGAGCTCGCGGGCGGCCGCGCCACCGCCTCCCAGGTCCTCGACCTGCTGGCCAGACCGGTGTGCCGGCGCCGGTTCGGGTTCAGCGACGACGACCTCACGCGGATGACGCGCTGGGTCGCCGAGGCGGGGGTCCGGTGGGGGATCGACGCCACCCAGCGGGCGGCGTACGCCATGGACGGGTTCGAGCACAACACCTGGCGGGCCGGTCTCGACCGGCTGCTGCTCGGCGTCGTGATGAGCGACGACGAGCACCGCCGCGTCGGGCGCGGCCTGCCCGTCGACGACATCGCCAGCGGCGAGATCGAGCTCGTCGGCCGGCTGAGCGAGGCCGTCGCCCGGCTCGGCGCCTGCCTCACGGCGCTCGACCGGGCCACCGCCGCCGACGCGTGGTTCACCGCCATCGCCGAGGGCGTGCGCGACCTGTGCGAGGTCGATGACGACGACGCCTGGCAGCTGCCGCAGTTCGAGCGCGAGCTCGCCCGCGCACAAGCTGGTGCTGGGAGCGCTGCCGAGAGCGACACTGACGACACGGGCGTGCCCTTGCGTCTCGCCGACGTCCGCGCGCTGCTGCAGGCCCGGCTGGCCGGCCGCCCCACCCGGGGGAACTTCCGCACCGGGATGCTGACGGTCAGCACCATGGTGCCGATGCGGTCCGTGCCGCACCGGGTGGTGTGCCTGGTCGGGCTCGACGACGGCGTCTTCCCGCGCACCAGTGGCGTCAACGGCGACGACGTCCTCGGCCGACGGCCCCGCGTCGGCGAGCGCGACCTGCGCGGCGAGGACCGTCAGCTGCTGCTCGACGCGATCCTCGCGGCGGGGGAGCGGGTCGTCGTCACCTACACCGGCGCCGCCGAGCACACCGGCCAGGAACGGCCGCCCGCCGTACCGCTCGGGGAGCTGCTCGACGCGCTCGACCGCACGGCCGCGGCACCCGTGCGTGCGCAGGTCGTCGTCCGCCACCCGCTGCAGGGCTTCGACCCGCGCAACCACGTCCCCGGAGCACTCGTCGGCCCCGGGCCGTTCAGCTTCGACCGCGCCTCGCTCGCCGGCGCCCGGGCCTCGGTGCGCGAGCGGGCGCAGGTCCCCTCGTTCCTCGACGGCGCGCTGCCGGCCCGCCCGCCCCAGGACGTGTCGCTCGCCGACCTCGTCGACTTCGTGCTGCGCCCGGCCCGCTCCTTCCTGCGGGGGCGGCTCGACGTCGCCACCCCGTTCGAGCCCGGCGAGGTCGCCGACGCGATCCCGGTCGACCTCGACAACCTGGAGCGGTGGGCGATCGGCGACCGGCTGCTGAAGGCCGTGCTGTCCTCCGACGACCCGGCCGCCACCGGCGAGGCCGTGATGCTCGCCGAGCAGCTGCGCGGCTCGCTGCCGCCGTTCGGACTCGGCCACGGCGCCCTCACCGACGTCGTCCGCGACTGCCAGGCGCTCCTCCAGCAGAGCGCATCCCTGCGCGCCGCCCCCGCCCGCAGCGTCGACGTCGATGTCGACCTCGGCGGCGGCCGGCGGCTCACCGGCACGGTGCCGCGGGTCCACGGCAACCAGGTCGTCGACGTCACCTACTCGCGACCCGGACCGAAGCAGCGGATCGCGGCGTGGCTGCAGGTCGTCGCCCTCAGCGCCACCCACCCCGACGAGAACTGGACCAGCCACGCGATCGCCCGCGCCCGGAGCGGCCCGCAGCGGGCGCTGGCCGGTCCGCTCGACCACCGGGCCGCCGCGTGGCTGGCCGCCGTCGTGGCCCTCTACGACGAGGGCGCCACTCGCCCGCTGCCGATCCCGGTCCGCACCGCCCACGCCTGGGCCGAGGCCCGGGCCAAGGAGCTGCGCGGCATGGACATCGACCCGGTCGACGCCGCGGCCGCCGCCTGGACCACCGACCCCTACAACCAGTGGGGCATCAAGGGCGAGGACGACGACCCGGTGCACCGCCGGATCTGGGGGCACGCCGCGCCGGTCTCGGTGCTCATCGACGCCGGCCTGCCGGCGTACGCGTGGACGCTGTGGGAGCCGCTCCTCGCCGGCGCCGAGAAGGTCAGCGCCCTATGAGGGAGACGATGAGCCCGTTCGACATCCGTGGCCCGCTGCCGACCGGCACCACCCTGCTCGAGGCCAGCGCCGGCACCGGCAAGACCTGGACCATCGGCGCGCTGGTGACCCGCTATGTCGCCGAGGAGGGCGTCCCGCTCGAGCAGCTGCTCGTGGTCACCTTCGGCCGGGCGGCGAGCCAGGAGCTGCGCGAGCAGGTCCGGCACCAGCTGGTCGAGGCCGAGCAGGCGCTCGCCGGCCGGCCCGCCGAGGCCCGGACCGACGTCATCGAGCAGATCCTGGACTGCCCGCCCGAGGAGCAGCGGCGGCGGCACCGGCGGGTCGCGCAGGCCCTCGCCGACTTCGACGCCGCCACTATCGCCACCATCCACCAGTTCTGCTCGCTGGTGCTGGAGTCGCGGGGGGGGGGCGGGCCCCCCCCCCCCCCGGCCCCCCGCGGCGCGCACCCCCACCCCCCCCCGGGCGGGGGGGGGGCGCCACCCAACCCACCCCCCCGGGCCCCCCCCCCCCCCCGCCCCCCCCCCCCCCACACCCACCCCCCGCCCCCCCCCCCCCCCCCCCCCCGCGCGGGCGCCCCCCCCCCCCCCGGGGCGCGCGACCCCCCCCGCGGGCCCGCCCGCGCCCACCGCCGGGGGGCCGCCGCCCCCCCCCGGGGGGGGCGCGCCGGCGCGGGGCCCCCGGGGGGGCGGCGCCGCCCCCGCCCCCCGCCCCCCCCCCGCGCGGGGGCCCCGGGGGCGCCCCCGCCCCGGGGGGGGGGCGCCGCCGGCCGCCCTCGACCCGGCCGACGATCCGGTAGCGGGTCGCCGGGTCGAGCTCGCGTGCCTGCAGCCACATCGGCTCCGCGCCCGGCTCCTCGCTCACCCGCACCAGGCCGGCCCGCTCGAGCCGGCGCAGGTGGGCGCGGATCGAGTCCGGCACGATCCCCGCGTCGGCGGCCAGCTGGTCGACCGTCTTCGGGGTGTCGACCGCGAGATAGACCCACCACACCCGGGAACCCAGGCGCGGGAGGCCATCGCCCATCGGCGTACGTCGCTCAGCCCAACAGCGCGTCGTACGCCGTCGGGCTGGAGTCGCGCAGGAACGTGGAACAGCGCTCCCACTCCTCGGTCTCGCCGATAGCACGGGCGGTGAGGGCGAGCAGCGCGAGGGCACGCAGGAAGCCGCGGTTGGGCTCGTGCTCCCACGGCACCGGGCCGTGGCCCTTCCAGCCGCTGCGCCGGAGCAGGTCGAGGGAGCGGTGGTAGCCGACCCGGGCGTAGGCGTAGACGGTCACGTCATCGGCGCTGTCGTCGCGGGCCTGCTCGGCGAGGGTCGCCCAGGCCAGCGGCGACGACGGGAGCCGACGGACGACGTCGGCCGGCGCGCGGCCCTCGGCGAGGAGCGCCTCGGCGGGGTCGACGGGCAGGTGGGTGGGCGGGGGTCCGGCCATCAGGTCGGTGCCGGGCGTGATGCTCATGGCGTCCATTCTTGCGCAGGCCCCCTCGGCCGTCCCTAACCGTCCGAGAGCTCGTCCACCAGCACAGCCTCGAGCTCGCCCGCTCTCGGCAGTGCCGCCCGGGCATCATCGGGAAGTCCGAAGTAGTCCGCGACCGCCAACGGCGCGGCAGCGGAGGCCAGCGCGTAGCGGACGGTCGGGCCGCTCTTCCCGGTGCAGAGCAGGATGCCGACCGTCGGGGCGTGGATCCGCGACCGCCGGTACTGGTCGTCGACGATGGCGACGTACGTCCCGAGTTGGCCGACGTGCGCGGGCTCAAGCTTGCCCACTTTGAGCTCGACCACCACGTAGCGCAATTGCTCGGTGGAGAAGAACAGCAGGTCCACGTAGAACTCGTCGACCTCGTCGCTGCGGTCGTCAGGCACAGTGAGACGGACCTGCCTGCCGACGAAGGCCATACCGCGGCCGAACTCCAGCATGGTGTCCTGGAGGCGGTCGACGAGTGCCTGCTCGACGTTGCGCTCGTCGGTCTTCTCGACCAGTGCCAGGTGTTCGAACACATAGGGGTCCTTGACCAGTTGCTGAGCCAGGTCCGAGTCCGGCGCGTCGAGCACCGCGGGGAAGTTCGACGGCGCAGACCCCACGGCACCTCGGAGACCGACCTTGATCTGGTGCTCCAGAACTCCGCGCGACCAGCCCTCCTCGGCCGCTCGGGCCGCGTACCAGTCGCGGTCCTCGCGGCTCCCGAGTCGGCTCAGGAGGACCGTGACGTGGCCCCAGGGCAATCGTGCAACGGCTTGTTGCACGAACTCGACCTCGGTCGGCCAGACCTCTGCGGCCTTCCGCATGTACAGAAGATTCCGCGGCGACCAACCACGCTGGTCGGGGAACTCACGCTGGAGGTCCGCCGCCAGCCGGGTGACGACCTTGCTCCCCCACCCGTTCGTCTGCTGGCGATGGAGGATGTCCCGGCCGATCGACCAGTAGAGCCGCAGCACCTCGGTGTTGGCCGCGCGCGCCGCACGGACCTGGGTGCTGCTCACCCGTGCCTTCAGTTCGGCCAGCAGGTCCGCATAGCCGTCGATCTCGATCTCGATGTCGCTGTCCCGAGCCATGTCCCGCACGGTAGGCCGGGCCTCCGGCGCAATATCTCCCATCGGTCGCGGCGGCGTCGGTCCTCGGGTGTTGACTGGTGCTCGTGGCTCGGAACGCATCCTCATCCATCACATCGTCGGCTCCGGAGCAGACGACCGATCCGTGGCCGGCCCTGTGGGCCCTGGTCATCGGCTTCTTCATGATCCTGGTCGACCTCACGATCGTGACGGTGGCGACGCCGACGATCATCGAGGACCTCGACGCGTCGGTGAACGACGTCGTGTGGGTCTCCAGCGCCTACATGCTGGCCTATGCCGTGCCGGTGCTCATCACCGGCCGGCTCGGCGACCGCTACGGCGCGAAGTACCTCTATCTCATCGGCCTGACCGTCTTCACCTTCGCCTCGCTGTGGTGCGGCCTGACCACGACCGTCGAGGCGCTCATCGTGGCCCGGGTCGTCCAGGGGCTCGGCGCCTCGATGATGACGCCGCAGACGATGGCGATCATCACCCGCATCTTCCCGCCCGCACAGCGCGGCAGCGCGATGGCGGTCTGGGGTGCCACGGCCGGGGTCGCGATGGTCGTCGGGCCGCTGCTCGGCGGCGTGCTCACCGACGGCCTCGGCTGGGAGTGGATCTTCTTCGTCAACCTCCCGGTCGGCCTGGTCGCCTTCGTGATGGCCTGGCGGCTGGTGCCGGCCCTCCCCACCCATGCCCACCGCTTCGACTGGGTCGGGGTGGTCCTGTCCGGCGCAGCCATGTTCCTGCTCTGCTTCGGCATCCAGGAGGGCCACCAGAAGGACTGGGCCGGGTGGATCATCGCGATGATCGCCGGCGGCAGCGTGGTCCTGGTCGCCTTCATCATCTGGCAGCGGCTCAACCGCACCGAGCCCCTGGTGCCACTCGACCTCTTCCGCGACCGCAACTTCTCGGTGTCCACGATCGCCATCACCTGCATGGGCGCCGTCGCCGCGTCCTTCGGCTTCCCCCTCATGCTCTACGCCCAGGCCGTGCGCGGCTACTCCCCGACCGAGTCCGCACTGCTGATGCTGCCCATGGCCGTGATGTCGATCGTGCTGGCCCGCCTGGTCGGCCGCCTCTCGGACCAGCAGCACCCACGGTGGGTCCTGGGCTTCGGGTTCGCGGCCAGCCTGGTGGGCTTCCTCGTGCTCATCTGGCGCCTCGAGCCCGGCGTCGCCGTGTGGGAGCTCGCCGTCCCGATGGCGCTGATCGGCATCGGGAACGCCTTCATCTGGGCCCCCACCGCGACCACCGCCAACCGCAACCTGCCGATGCGCCAGGCCGGGGCCGGCGCCGGCGTCTACAACGCCACCCGCCAGGTCGGCTCGGTGCTCGGCGCCGCGGCGATCGCCGTGATCATGGACAGCCGGCTGGCCCACTACCTCCCCGGTGCCGCCGCCCACGGCGAGGCCGGTGCCGCCCGGATCCCCGACCCGCAGGTGGCCGAGCTGTTCAGCAGGGCGATGCAGCAGTCACTGTGGCTGCCCGCCGCGGTCTACGTCGTCGGCCTGGTCGCCGTGATGTTCTACGAGAGGCCTCGGCACGAGGGGTTCGGCGTGCCGCACTGACCTCGGGAGAGCATGAGACACACCAGGCCGCGCGGCCTCGGAGCGTGTCTCAGAACGCTCTCAGGCGTCGATGATGGTCGCCACGACTCCCCGGATCTGCCGCAGCACGACCGGGCCGACATTGCCTAGACGCGCTCCCACCCGCGGCATGGCGACGGAGCGGATGTGCTGGCACTGCGCAGCAGAGACGGCGACGAGTCCGTTGTGCTCATCAGGCTCGACGGCGACCTCGGAGCCGCTGTTGCGGACCGTGCGGGTGAGGGGGACCACCTGGACGACGCTCGGCCCGCCCCGGAGGACGCGCTCGGCGGTGACCACGACGGCGGGCCTGCGCAGACCCGCCTCGGCCCCCGCGGGAGTGCCGAGATCGAGCTCGACGACGTCACCCGGCGTCAGCATCGAGCCAGGCGAGCTCGTCGTCGCGCAGCGGCACTGCGAGGTCGGCGCCGATGGCCTCCTGCTCGAGCAGCCGCACGGCGCGGGAGACGGACTCGATCACGGTCTCGCCGCGCCGGGCGGCCAGATCGTTGAGCGCGTCGCGGGTGGCGCGGCTGACCCGGATCGTCGTCGTGTCGCTCATCCTCCCAGGATAGCTACTTGTAGACAATCTGGTCTACAAGCCGCATCTCAGGACAGCACGAACCCGAACAGCGGGCTGTCCGGCGGCACCTTCTCGACCCGCAGCCGCGACTCCTCCATCCGGGCGAGCAGCCCGGCCAGGTCGTCGGGCGACTGCATCTCTATGCCGACCAGCGCGGGTCCGGTCTCCCGGCTGTTGCGCTTGGTGTACTCGAAGAGCGTGATGTCGTCGTCGGGACCGAGCACGTCGTCGAGGAAGCGGCGCAGCGCACCGGGCTCCTGCGGGAACTCGATGAGGAAGTAGTGCTTGAGCCCCTCGTGGACCAGCGCCCGCTCGACGATGTCGGCGTACCGCGAGACGTCGTTGTTGCCGCCCGAGACGACGACCACGACCCGGCTGCCCGGAGCGAGACCCGCCAGGCCCCCGGCGGCGACCGGCAGGCGCAGGGCCGCGGGCGCGAGGGCGCCGGCGGGCTCGGCGATGATGCCGTCGACCTGATAGAGGTCGAGCATCTCGACGCAGATGAGTCCCTCCGGGACCGCCGCGACCGACAGGGCGACCGCAGTGCGCGCCTCGGCGACGGCACGGTAGGTGAGGTCCCCGACCCGGCGCACGGCGGCGCCGTCGACGAACGGGTCGAGGGTGTCGAGCTCGACCGGTCCACCGGCGTCGAGCGCCGCGGCGAGGGAGGCAGCACCCGCGGGCTCAGCGGCGAGGACGCGTACCCCGGGCAGCCGCTCGCCGAGCACGGTGAGGCAGCCGGCGATCAGGCCGGCGCCGCCCACGGGGAGCACCAGGGCGTCGGGCTGCCAACCGAGCTCGGCCGACTGGGCCAGGATCTCGGCGGCCACGGTGCCCTGGCCGGCCACGATGCCGTCGTGGTCGAAGGCGGGAACCACGGTGGCCCCGGACGCCGCGGCGAAGTCGGCGGCCGCGACCGCGGCGTCGTCGTACGCCTCGCCCGCGATGACGACCTCGACCTGGTCGCCGCCGAGCGCCGCGACCCGATCGCGCTTCTGCCGTGGGGTGGTGCGGGGCAGGAAGATCGTCGCGTGCACGCCCGCCCGGGCACAGGCGAACGCGACGCCCTGGGCGTGGTTGCCGGCGCTCGCGCAGGTCACGCCGCGGGAGCGCTCCTCCTCCGAGAGGCCCGCGAGCACCGTGTAGGCGCCGCGCGCCTTGTAGGAGCGGACCGGGGTGAGGTCCTCACGCTTCAGCCAGACGTCGAACCCGGTCAGGGCCGAGAGCCGGTCGGCGCGCTGCAGCGGCGTGGGCGGGATGACCGAGCCGAGCAGGGCAGCCGCCCGGTCGACGTCGGCCGCGGTCGGGAGCGCGGTGCCGGCCGGCGGCTCAGCCCCGGGGCTCAACCGACGGTCTTGCCGGCCGAGCGCAGGTTCTCGGCGGCCTCGACGACCCGCGCGGCCATGCCCGCCTCGGCGGCCTTGCCCCAGGCGCGGGGGTCGTAGGCCTTCTTGTCGCCGACCTCGCCGTCGATCTTCAAGACGCCGTCGTAGTTGCGCAGCATGTGGTCGGCGGCGGGACGGGTGAAGGCGTACTGCGTGTCGGTGTCGACGTTCATCTTCACGACACCGAAGTCGACCGCCGCGGCGATCTCGTCGGCGCTCGATCCGGAGCCGCCGTGGAAGACGAGGTCGAACGGCTTGGCACCGTCCGCCAGGCCGAGCTCGGCGACGACCGCGGCCTGCGCGTCGCGCAGGATCTCGGGGCGGAGCTTGACGTTGCCCGGCTTGTAGACGCCGTGGACGTTGCCGAAGGTCAGGGCCGTCAGGTAGCGGCCCTTCTCGCCGACGCCGAGCGCGCGCACGGTGGCCAGCGCGTCCTCGGGCGTGGTGTAGAGCTTCTCGTCGATCGCGCCGACGATGCCGTCCTCCTCGCCGCCGACGACGCCGACCTCGATCTCGAGGATGATCCGCGCCGCGGCCGCCTTGGCCAGCAGCTCCTCGGCGATCTGCAGGTTCTCGTCGAGCGGTACGGCGGAGCCGTCCCACATGTGCGACTGGAACAGCGGCGCCTCGCCCCGGGCCACGCGCTCGGCGGAGAGGGCCAGCAGCGGGCGGACGAAGCCGTCGAGCTTGTCCTTCGGGCAGTGGTCGGTGTGCAGCGCGATGTTGACCGGGTAGCTCTTCGCGACCTCGGCGGCGTAGGCGGCGAAGGCCGCGGAGCCGGTGACCATGTCCTTCACGGACGGGCCGGAGAGGTACTCGGCCCCGCCGGTCGACACCTGGACGATGCCGTCGGACCCGGCGTCGGCGAAGCCCTTGAGCGCCGCGTTGAGCGTCTGCGAGGACGTCACGTTGATGGCCGGGAAGGCGAACGCGCCGGCCTTCGCGGCGTCGAGCATCTCGGCGTACTTCTCAGGGGTGGCGATAGGCATGCTTGCTGGCTCCTGCGCGGGGTCCGGTTAGGTCCGTCTCAACCTACCGTGACAACCGATCGGTGTCGGCGCGCGTATCCGTGGTTGAGTGATTCGTTCCGACCCCCGGAGGACCCGTGCAGGACATCATCGACCGGCTGCAGGCCGAGCTCGGGGAGCGGCGTACCCCGCCCCCCGCCTTCGAGATCGGCACGACGATCGGCGCCGGCCGCCGCGCCGTACGCCGCCGGCGGCTGGCCGTGACGACCGCGGGCCTGGCGCTGGCACTCGTCGCGGGCGGCACCCTGTGGAGCGCCACCGGGCCGCTGGGCGAGCAGGGCCGGGACCGGTCGGTCCCGGTCGCGGCGGCCGCCGGCGTCCGCACCGACGACCTCCACCCGACCAGCGACCTGCCCGCCGACTTCCCCGTCGGGTACGACGCCCGGACGGGTGACCTGCTCGTTCAACGTGACTGGACCGTGGTCGACCGCGTCAACGAGCCGATCACCGGCAGTGCGCTCGACGCCGACTCCCGCATCGTCGCGTCGGCGGCACTCGCCGTCCGCAACGGCGACCAGGACACCTGGGTCCTGGTCTACAAGTCCGGGACGGAGGACGACGGCAGCAGCGCCTCGCAGAGCGGCGATGGGGTCGCCGATCCCGAGGCGAGCACGGTCTTCCCCGACCTGGACACGTGGGTCGCCTACCAGGCCGACCTGCTCTTCACCGGCTCGACCGACCAGCTCGTCGCCTTCGACGACGACGGCCGGCTCGCGGCCCGGTACGGCGTCCGGCTGGTCCGCCAGGGTGGCCCGCTGCCCTTCCTCGCCGACGGCGTTCCGGTCCGGCTGCGGGTCGGCTCCGAGCAGGTGTGGGGCGTGGCCCATCGGGCCGACGACCTGACCCTCCTGGCCGTCGAGTCCGACTATCCGGCGGCCGACGAGCGCGGCACGATGGCCGGCTTCGTCGAGTACCTCCGGACCGGCCGGTGAGGCGCGCCGAACGCGAGGCGGCGTACGTCGAGTTCGCCACCGTCCGCCGCGACCGGCTGCGCCGGATCGCCTACGGCATGTGCGGCGACTGGCACCGCGCCGACGACCTCGTGCAGACCGCACTGGTCCGGCTCTACGTCGCCTGGCCGCGGGTCTCGCGGAACGGCACCGAGGACGCCTACGTCCGCAGGATCCTGCTCAACGCCGCCATCGACGAGTCCCGGCGCGCCGTCCGGCGCGAGGTCCCGACCGACTCCCTTCCCGACGTCCCCGCCTCCCCCGGACTCGGTGTCGAGGACCGCGACTCGCTCGTCGCGGCGCTCCAGGAGCTGCCCGCCCAGCAGCGGGCCGCCGTACTGCTGCGCCACTGGCTGGGGCTCCCGGTCGCCGAGGTCGCCGCCGAGCTCGGCATCTCCGAGGGCACGGTCAAGAGCCACACCTCGCGCGGCCTGGCCGCGCTGCGGGGACATCTGGCGGAGGTCGAGACGGGCTGACATGCTGGCCCGCGACCCGTCGCAGCCCGGCGGGGACGGAGGACGCGAGGAGGTCACGATGCGCTGGGCCAGGGTCGCGGTCGGTGTCGGCCTCGTCGTGCTCTCGGCCCTGTACGCCGTCGGCTGGTTCCGGGCGCGCCACCATCTCGCGTACCTGTGGTCGGCAGACTCGACCACGGAGGAGCTGCTCTGGCTGGGCACCTCCCTCGCCGTGGGTGTGGCCGGCGTGCTCGTGCTGGTCGGCACGATCGGCCTGCTCCGCGGCCAAGAGCTGCGCGGCTGGACCGCTTGGGCGACCACGGCAGCGCTGTGCGTGGCCGGAGTCCTGCCGGCCGTGCGCGTCGCGACCGTCACTCGGTCGGAGTCCACCTTCTTGCCGGACCCGTTCCGGGAACACGGACCGGAATGGGCGCTGTACCTCCCCCACGACGACCCGTGGTTCTGGCGTTCCGCGGTGTGGCCGTTCACCCTGCTGGCCATGGCCTGGACGATCCCCCTCCTCGTCCGGCAGCTGAACCGGGTCCGGCCGCGGCGTCTTCCGCTCGCGGTCGTCGCCGTCGTGGGCGCGATCACGGTGCTGCTCGGGGCTTGTCTGCACGGCACGCTCGTCGTCGCGTCGCTGGCCTCCTTCTCCTGAGCCCGGTCCTGCGGCTCAGCCGCGCCAGGCCCGGTCGCTGCCGAGATCGGCGTGCTGGCGGACCCAGGAGTGCATGGCGATGGCCGCGGCGGCCGAGGCGTTGATCGACCGGGTCGAGCCGAACTGGGCGATCGAGAAGGTGCCGTCGCACGCCTCCCGCGCGGCCTCCGAGAGGCCGGGGCCCTCCTGGCCGAACAGGAAGCAGACCCGCTCCGGCAGCACCATCGTCTCGAGGTGGTCGGAGCCGGGCAGGTTGTCGATCCCGAGCAACGGGACGCCGGTCGCGGCCAGGTAGGCATGGAGCTCGGCGACGCTCGGGTGGTGCCGGACGTGCTGGTAGCGGTCGGTCACCATCGCGCCACGGCGGTTCCACCGGCGGTTGCCGACGATGTGCACCTCGGCGGCGAGGAAGGCGTTGGCGGAGCGGACGATGGTGCCGATGTTGAAGTCGTGCTGCCAGTTCTCGATCGCGACGTGGAAGCCGTGCCGGCGCCGGTCGAGGTCGGCGACGATCGCCTCGACCGTCCAGTACCGGTAGCGGTCGACGACATTGCGCCGGTCACCGTCGCGGAGCAGCGCCTCGTCGTACACGTGGCTGCCGGGGCCCTCCGGCCACGGCCCGGGCCACGGACCGACCCCGACCTCGGGCTGTCCGTGGGGCATCGGGTCGTACGGCGCCCGCTCCTCCTCGACCACGAACCCGACCCTATCGATCACCTCGTTGGGCGGTGGCGGGTAGCGTGGCGCCGTGAACTCGCTGGTCGCGACCCCGCTCGTCGTGCCGATGCTGCTCGGCATCAAGTGGCTCGATCCCGAGTGGCTGCAGCATGAGTACGGCACCATGTTCATCTGGATCGCGATCGCCATCGTCTTTGTCGAGTGCGGCCTCTTCTTTCCGTTCCTGCCCGGGGACACGCTGCTGTTCGCGCTCGGACTGTTCATCGCGGGCAGCAACAAGACCGGCTACTCGGTCGTCGGGATCTCCAACGAGCCCGTCGAGCTGGTCATCGCGATGACCCTGCTCGTGATAGCCGCCTTCGCCGGCAACGTCGCGGGCTACGAGATCGGCCGCAAGCTCGGCCCGCCGCTGTACGAGCGCGACGGCCGGGTCCTCAAGAAGAAGTACTTCGACAACACCAGCGCGTTCTTCGACAAGCACGGCAACAAGGCGCTGGTGATCGGCCGGTTCGTGCCGTTCGTGCGCACCTACATCACCGTGGTCGCCGGCGTCACCATGATGGAGCGCCGCCGGTTCTTCACCTGGAGCGCGATCGGCGCCGTCCTGTGGGTCGTCTCGATCACGCTGCTGGGCTACTTCCTCGGCGCCGCGATCCCGGCGCTCGGCGAGAACATCGACTACGTCACCCTCGCCATCCTCGCCTTCTCCGCGGTCCCGCTCGCCTGGGAGTGGTGGCGCCACAAGCGGCCGGCCGTCAAGCGCCGCAAGGCGCTCGCGAGCTCCCCCGAGAGTCCCGTCGAGAGTCCCGTCGAGAGTCCCGTCGAGCCCGCCATCGAGAGCTCGGTCGCCGAGGAGCGATGAATTCACCTTGAGGTGACAGTCTTCCCGGCATCGAGTCCACGACGACACACCGGGAGCAGCGATGAGCATCAACCTCAACCCCTACATCAACTGGCGCGGCCAGGCCCGCGAGGCGATGGAGTTCTACCAGTCGGTCCTCGGCGGCGAGCTCAGCGTCATGACCTTCGCCGACATGGGCGGCACCGCGGCGGCCGAGGCCGAGGCCGCCGGCGAGGCCGACTGGGTCATGCACGCCGCCCTGGCGGTGTCCGACTCGGTCCTCCTGATGGGCGCCGACCACCCCTCCCACGTGCCCGGAGAGCCGCAGACCCAGCAGGTCAGCATCAGCGGCCCCGCCGAGGACGGCGACACCCTTCGTGCCTGGTGGGCGGGCCTCTCCGACGGCGCGACCATCCACGAGCCGCTGGCCCAGGCGCCGTGGGGCGACAGCTTCGGCATGCTGCGGGACAAGTACGGCGTCGACTGGCTGGTCAACATCGCCGGCGCCCCCACCGAGGGCTGAGCCCTCCCGGTCCGCCGGAGCGCGGATCAGGCCGGACCGGATCAGGCCTGGCCGGATCAGGCCTGGGCGGATCAGGCCTGGGCGTCGGCCCGGGCCCGGTCCAGCTCCGCCTTCGTCAGCACCGCGCGGACCTCGAGGTCGACGTCGGCCAGCGGGTTCTCCCCGGCCGGGCTGCGGTCGATCGCGCAGATCACCGTCTCGACCACGCCACCACCGGCGCGCAGCGCGTTCGTCGCGTCGCGGACCGCGCCGCCGGTGGTGATCACGTCCTCGATCAGCACCACCCGGCGGCCGTCGTACGCCGGTCCCTCGGCGAGCTTGGCGGTGCCGTACTCCTTGGCCGACTTGCGGACGAACACCACGGGCAGGCCGACGAGCTGGCTGACCGCGGTCGCGATCGGGATGCCGCCCATCTCCAGGCCGCCGAGCAGCTCGGCGTCGGCCGGCAGCAGCTGCGCGACCTCGCGGGCGACCCGGGCGAGCAGCTGGGGGTCCGCCTCGAAGAGGTACTTGTCGAAGTACTCGTTGCTGACCTGGCCGGACCGGAGCACGAACTCGCCGGTGAGGCGGCAGGTGGCGTCGATGTCGGCGGCGAGGTCGGTGTCGGTGGTCGTCACGACTGCTGAGGCTATTCCCTCCGGGGCGTCTGTGGAGAACGCGGGCTCATGTCGGGCGTCTCCGACATCGTTGGCCTCCCTCCCGCTCTCGGGTCATCATGGAAGGAGCACCGATGTGTCCGCGCTGCCGTCTCATCTCGCGAGGGAAGCCATGTCCACCACCCTGCTGGCCGACACTCCCGGCATCGAGCGCGTCCCGATGTCGTTCGACGAGTTCCGCTCACTGCCGGACAAGCCCAAGTCCGAGTGGGTCGACGGAGTGGCGGTGATCTACACCGTGGCTCCCGTCTCGCGACATGCGTCGCTGCAGTACGAGCTCGCCTACTGGTTCCGTACCCACTTCCCCGACCTGTGGGGCGGGACGGAGGCGGACACGATGCTGCCCGCCAACCGCATGCGCCGGCCCGACCTGGCGCTCACGGTCCAGCCCCCGCAGGGCCCGTGGATCGAGGGCACCGAGGCACCACCACTGATCGTGGTGGAGATCCTCTCCCCGACGACCCGCAGCGAGGACCTGCTCCGCAAGGCGCCGGAGTACGCCGCGGCCGGCATCACGCAGTACTGGGTCGTCGACCCCGACGGCGAGCCGTCGATCGAGGTCAACCAGCTCACCGACGGCGCGTGGATCAACGTCGCGCGGGTGAGCGAGGCGACGCCGACCACCATGGTCGCCGTCCCGGGACACGACGACGTGGAGCTCGACTTCCGGGAGATCCTCCGGCAGTAGGGTCGGGTCTCGTGCCCCATCCAGCAGCCCGTCGCGTCGCCGGCATGGGCGAGACCATCTTCGCCGAGATGTCCGCCCTCGCCGCCCGGACCGGCGCGGTCAACCTCGGCCAGGGCTTCCCCGACACGGACGGTCCGCCGGTGATCATCGAGGCCGCGGTCGCCGCGCTCCACACCGGCGCGAACCAGTACGCACCGGGCATCGGCGTCCCCGCCCTGCGCCAGGCGATCGCCCGCCACCAGCAGCGTCACTACGGCATCGAGCTCGACCCCGACCGGCAGGTCGTGGTCACCACCGGCTGCACGGAGGCGATCGCCGGCACCCTGCTCGGACTCGTCGACCCGGGCGACGAGGTCGTGGTGCTCGAGCCGTTCTACGACTCGTACCCGGCGATGATCGACTTCGCGGGCGGCGTACGACGCCCGGTGACGCTGCGTGCACCGGACTTCCGGCTCGACCCGGCCGAGCTCGAGGCCGCCGTGTCCGCGCGGACCAGGCTGATCCTGCTCAACACCCCGCACAACCCGACCGGGCGGGTGCTCGACGCCACCGAGCTGGCGGCCGTGGCCCGCGTCGCGATCGAGCACGACCTGATCGTGGTGACCGACGAGGTCTACGAGCACCTCACCTTCGACGGGCACGGGCACGTGCCGATCGCGACCCTGCCCGGGATGGCCGAGCGGACCCTGACCCTGTCCAGCGCCGGGAAGTCCTGGTCGGTCACCGGCTGGAAGGTCGGCTGGGCGACCGGGCCCGCCGAGCTCGTCGCGGCCGTGACGGCGGCCAAGCAGTGGCTGACCTTCACCTCCGGCGCTCCCCTGCAGCCGGCGGTCGCCGCAGCGCTCGACGCCGGCGACGCATTCCCGACCGCCCTCGCCCGCGACCTCCAGGAGCAGCGCGACCAGCTCGTCGCGGGACTGCGCGCGGCCGGCCTGACGACGTACCTCCCCCAGGGCACCTACTTCGCCACCACCGACGTGGGCGACCTCGGCTGGGCCAGCGGCGGCGACTTCTGCCGCGCCCTGCCCGAGCGGGCCGGCGTCGTGGCGATCCCGTCAGAGGTCTTCTACGACGACCCGGACGCGCCCGGCAGCGGCCGGCACCTGGTCCGCTGGGCGTTCTGCAAGCGTCCCGAGGTGATCGCCGAGGCGGTACGCCGGCTCGTGGCGTCCGACCTCCGGCGCTGACCTGTCCGGCCGACTCGGCTCCCCCGGCCGGCTCAGCGGCCCGTGTACCAGCGACCGACCTCGGGGCGCAGCAGCAGCCAGATCGCCCCGGCGATCGCCGCGACCAGCACGACCAGCGGCCACGCCCCGAGGGACAGCGCCAGCGCGACGACGGCGGCTCCGGCGCCCGAGATGGCGAGCGTGATCCGGGCCCAGTTCTGGCCGGCGAACGCCAGTCCGGCGAGTGCGGCTGCCGCGAGGGCCCACACGATCAGCCCGGCGAGGAACAGGTAGAGGACCACGACCAGGTCCTGCTCGCCGAGCTCGGACTCCTTCATCATCTGCGGCTGCTGACGCTGCATCTCGGCGTACAGCTCGTCGCTCTGCGAGGGCACCACGGCCGCCAGGACCGCCAGCACCACGAGGACGAAGCCCGAGGTCAGCCAGGTCAGCGAGCAGGCCGTGACCAGTGCCCGGGGACGGACCCCGCGGTGCGGGCGCTGTTCCGAGCTCGGCATCGGCATCGGCGGGACAGACCCGATGGGCTGCTGCGTTCCGGTCGGCAGGGTCGCGTGCGGGGCGGACGGGGGCGCAGGAGGTGCGGCAGGCGAGCCTGCCGACGTGTTCGGCGGCCGGAGCCCGCCGAGCCGCGCGGCCCGGCGCTCCTCGTAGCGCTGGATCCAGGGCCGGCCGGCGTACCAGTCCCGCGTCGGCTGCAGCCAGAGCAGCGCGATGCCGGCGAGCACCATCGGCGCGAGGAAGCCGGCCGTGGCCAGGCCACCGAGGAACAGGAGCGGCGACAGCGCGGTCAGCGCGATCCGCGCGCTCGCCGAGCGCTTGAACACCTGGACGCCGAGGATGATCGACGCGGTGGCGGCGCCGGCACCGATCAGGCACAGGATCCGGACCAGCGTGGCGAGGGTGTCGACACTGATGCCGAGGTCGCCGGTCATCGGCTCGGTCAGGAACCGCTGGAGCTCCTCCTGCACCTCCAACGTGTGGAGCGTCGAGACCCGCTGCCAGGCGGCGAGGACCACGAACACCGAGCCGCCGATGATCAGCGCGCCCGCCAGCGTCGCCTGTCCCGGCCGCTGCTGCTCCTCGCTCATGGGTCCATTCCACCAGACGGGCCTGAGCTGGTCTCAACCCGTCGGCGACGGGCTGCGCCGTAGGCCCGGCCCGGCGGTGCGTGCCCGTGGCTTGCCGGGTGACTCACCGACCCCTGGGCGCCGCGTCTCATTTGAGATCACCGGACCTTCTCCGCAACGCATCCGCATGGAAACGCCCACTCGATCGGATGGCCCTGCCCGGCCCACAGGCTCGGCAACCCGAGGAGGAGCATGAACCAGACATCCAGCGGACCGATGTCCGCGCAGGCCGGCGACCCGACGGGGCGGTCTCGGCGAAGGGTGCGTCGGCGCCTTGTCGCGGCGGGCGTCGCATTGAGCGCGGGGGCAGCTCTCGTCTCGGGCGGCCCGCTCGCTCAGGCGAACGAGGACCCCACGCAGGCCGTCGGCCCATCCACCTTCGACGTCAACGAGGCGACCATCGCGGACATCGCGGCGGCCCTCGAGTCGGGGACCCTGACGAGCGTCGAGCTGACCGCGATCTACCTCAACCGCGCGGCGAAGTACGACCGAGGCGGCATCAATCTGAACTCGATCGTCGTGGAGAACGGCGCGGTGCTCGAGGAAGCGGCGCAGATGGACGCGCTCCGGGCGGCGGGGACGGTCCGAGGCCCGCTCCACGGCATTCCGTTCACCGTCAAGGACAGCTACAAGGTCGCGGGGCTGACCGTCGCCTCGGGCTCACCCGCCTTCAAGGATCTGGTGGCCGACGAGGACGCCTTCGCGGTGGCGAAGATCCGCGAGTCGGGCGGTCTCCTCATCGGCAAGACCAATATGCCGCCCATCGCCAACGGCGGCATGCAGCGAGGCGTGTACGGGCGCGCGGAGAGCCCCTACAACCCGCAGTACCTCACCGCCGCCTGGGGATCGGGCTCCTCGAACGGCTCAGGCACCTCGACCACAGCCAACTTCGCGACCTTCGGCATGGGCGAGGAGACCGTCTCATCCGGACGCTCGCCGGCCTCCAACAACGGGCTGATCGCGTACACGCCGTCCCGCGGGCTCCTCTCGATCCGAGGAAACGCGCCGCTCTGGCCGACTCGCGACGTCATCGTGCCGCACACCCGCACCGTCGAGGACACGATGACGGTCCTGGACGTCATCGCGAAGAAGGACGCGCGCCCGGACGGGGACTTCTGGCTCACCCAGCCCTTCGTCGACCTCCCCGACATCGAGGACGTCCGCCCCGAGTCGTACCTCGATCTGAAGGACACCGCCGCGCTGGAGGGCAAGCGCATCGGGGTACCCCGGATGTACCTCAACAAGGACGTCGAGACCACGACCCCCATCGACACCCGCCCTTCCGTGATCGACCTGTGGGAGCGCACCGCCGACGACCTGCGTGCTCAAGGCGCCGAGGTGGTCGAGGTGGACTTCCCCCTGGTCGAGAACTACTTCGAGGACCGGCCGGGTGCCGAGAGCATGTACACCCGCGGCTACGTGCCCGCGGCGTGGCGCAGCCTCGAGACCGGCGACTACGCATCCTTCTGGATGGAGAAGTTCCTCAAGTCCAACAACGACCCCGCCTATCCGTCCTGGACGGCGGTCGACCCGGCCACCGTGTTCCCGTATCCGAGCCGGCTACCGGCCAATCCGGCCGCGACGGCGAACTCCTACGCCAACCGCATCGAAGCCATCCGGACCCGCATGCCGTCGGACCTGTTCGCGGTCGAGGGCCTCGGTGACACGATCGAGGGCTGGAACAGGACCCGTGAGGAGGACTTCGACAGCTGGCTGGTCGAGAACGATCTGGACCTTCTGGCGTTCCCCGCGGTGGCCGACATCGGGAAGGCGGACGCCGACATCAACGTCGCGTCGAACACCGCCGCCCACCGCTACGGCGTCGGGCGCTCGGCGACCGATCACGTGATGCGTGTCTTCGGCCTGCCCAGTGTCTCGGTCCCGATGGGCCTGTTGGCCGACATCGAGATGCCGATGAACGTGACATTCGTCGGCACGCCGTATACCGACAACGACCTGCTCTCCATCGCCTACGACTACGAGCAGGCGACCCACAACCAGGTCCCGGCTCCACGGACGCCGGCGCTGCCCCAGGACGTCGTCACGCTCGCCACCGACGACGCCCAGCGGCCCGAGAACAGGGGCGACGTCGTCGCTCCGGCCCTCGGCGTGGACGTGCAGAAGGTGGACTGGACCGGCCCCACTCCCCGGTTGGCGGTCACCGTCACCACGAGCGACGCGTCAGGAATCGACGATCTCTGGCTGACGGCGAACGGCGACGAGCTGACGCTCACCGAGACCGCGCCGGGCACCTACCAGGGGACGATCTTCATGGACCGCTACCAGTACGGCGGCGACACTGGCGCGAGGTCGGTCCGCCTGGTGGCGCTCGCGAAGGACACCGCGCGCAACGCCGCGGCGTTCACCGACGCGGTGAAGGTGCCGGTCCCGTTCACCGACGCGCCCGTGGTGAAGCCGGGAGGAGAGGACCCGGTCAAGACGGACTCCTCGATCTCGGTCACCAAGCTCAAGAAGAAGGTGAAGGTCGGCAAGAGGGCCACGCTCTCCGTCACCGTGGCCTCCCCCGCAGGGGTGCCCACCGGGACGGTGCGGGTCAAGGCCTTCGGGAAGAAGGCGAAGGTCCGGTCCCTCGCCAACGGCACCTCCACCGTCAGGCTGCCGAGGTTCAAGACGACCGGCACCCGGACCGTCCAGCTCCTCTACGGCGGTGACGCCACCACCCTCGCCTCGGCGACGATCATCACGCTACGCGTGGTCCGCTGACCGAGGAGGACCAGTGGTCCGGCACCTGGCGCACTCGGGCCAGGTGCCGGACCGGGCGCATCTCACCTGGTGAGCACCAGTCCGTCCTCGCCCCGGTCGACGCTGACGGATCCACCGTCGGTGACCTCGCCGCCGATCAGCAGCCGGGCGAGCGCGTCGCCGATGGCGGTCTGGACGAGCCGACGCAGCGGCCGGGCGCCGTACGCCGGGTCGTAGCCGACGTCGGCCAGCCACTGCCGCGCCTCGGGAGTGACGGTCAGGGTGATCCGCCGGGCGGCGAGCCGCGCCTCGAGGGAGCGCAGCTGCAGCTCGACGATCCGCGCGAGGTCGTCGCGAGAGAGCGCGTCGAAGGTGACGATCTCGTCGAGGCGGTTGAGGAACTCGGGCTTGAACGCCTGCCGCACCACACCCATCACCGACTCCTTCTGGGCCTCCGGCGACAGCGACGGGTCGACGAGGAACTGCGAGCCCAGGTTGGAGGTGAGGATCAGGATCGTGTTGCGGAAGTCGACCGTGCGGCCCTGTCCGTCGGTGAGCCGGCCGTCGTCGAGCACCTGCAGCAGGACGTCGAAGATCTCGGGATGGGCCTTCTCCACCTCGTCCAGCAGCACGACCGAGTAGGGACGCCGCCGCACCGCCTCGGTGAGCTGGCCGCCCTGGTCGTAGCCGACATAGCCCGGAGGGGCACCGACGAGCCGGGCCACCGAGTGCTTCTCGGCGTACTCGCTCATGTCGATCCGCACGATGGCGCGGTCGTCGTCGAAGAGGAAGTCCGCCAGCGACTTGGCGAGCTCGGTCTTGCCGACACCGGTCGGGCCGAGGAACAGGAAGGACCCGGTCGGCCGGTTGGGGTCGGAGATCCCGGCCCGCGCCCGGCGTACGGCGTCGCTGACGGCGCGCACCGCATCGGCCTGCCCGATGAGGCGGGCGCCGATGGCCAGCTCCATGTCGAGCAGCTTGGCGGTCTCGCCCTGCAGCAGGCGGCCGGTGGGGATGCCGGTCCAGGCCTCGACGACCTCGGCGATCTGGGTCGCACCGACCTCCTCGCCGACGAGCTTCTCGTCGGGCGACTCGGTGTCCTCGACCGCCTCGACGGCCTTGATCTGCTGCTCCAGCGCGGGGATCCGGCCGTACAGGATCGCGCTGGCGCCGCCGAGGTCGCCCTCACGCTGCAGCCGCTCGGCCTCGCTCCGGAGCTGGTCGAGCTGCCGGCGCAGCGCGCCCTCGCCCTCCAGCTCGGACTTCTCCCGCTCCCAGCGGGCCTCCAGGCCGCGCAGCTCCTCCTCCTTGTCGGCGAGGTCGGCGCGCAGCACCTCCAGCCGGTCCCGCGAGGCGTCGTCGGACTCCTTGGCGAGCGCGAACTCCTCCATCTTCAGCCGGTCGACCTGGCGGCGGAGCTGGTCGATCTCCTCCGGGGAGGACTCGATCTCCATCCGCAGCCGGGAGGCCGCCTCGTCGACGAGGTCGATCGCCTTGTCGGGGAGCTGACGGCCGGTGATGTAGCGGTCGGACAGGGTCGCGGCCGCCACCAGCGCGGCATCGGTGATCCGCACCCCGTGGTGCGCCTCGTACTTCTCCTGGATGCCGCGCAGGATCTGGATGGCGTCCTCGACCGAGGGCTCGCCGACGAAGACCTGCTGGAAGCGGCGCTCCAGGGCGGGGTCCTTCTCGATCGACTCGCGGTACTCGTCGAGCGTGGTGGCGCCGATCATGTGCAGCTCACCACGCGCGAGCATCGGCTTGAGCATGTTGCCCGCGTCCATCTGCGAGTCGCCGCCGGCACCCGCGCCGACGACCGTGTGCAGCTCGTCGATGAACGTGATGACCTGACCCTCGGACTGCTTGATCTCGTCGAGGACGGCCTTGAGTCGCTCCTCGAACTCGCCGCGGTACTTCGCGCCGGCGACCATGCCCATCAGGTCGAGCGAGAGCACCCGCCTGCCCTTGAGGGAGTCGGGGACGTCGCCGGCGACCACGCGCTGGGCCAGGCCCTCGACGACGGCGGTCTTGCCGACGCCGGGCTCGCCGATGAGGACCGGGTTGTTCTTGGTGCGCCGCGACAGCACCTGGACGACCCGGCGGATCTCCTGGTCACGGCCGATCACCGGGTCGAGCTTGCCCTCCTCGGCGGCGGCGGTGAGGTCGACGGAGTACTTCTCCAGCGCCTCGTACGTCGCCTCCGCGTCCTGGGACGTGACACGGCGGTTGCCGCGGACCGCCGTGAGCGACTCGCGCAGGACGTCGGCCGACAGACCCGCATCCGCCAGCAGCTTCTGCGCCGGCGACTCCACGGTAGCCAGACCGATGAGCAGGTGCTCCGTCGCGACGTACTCGTCGGTCATCGACCGGGCGAGGTCCAACGCGGAGGCCAGGACGCGGGTCAGCGCGGCCGAGCCGGCCGGCTGCTGGACGGTCGCACCGCTGGCGCGGGGCAGCGCGTCGCGGGCGGTCGAGGCGGCGTGCACGAGCGCGGACACGTCGACCCCCGCCTTCGCGACGAGATGGGCGGCGGTGCCGTCCTCCTGCAGCAGCAGGGCGACGAGCAGGTGGATCGGCTCGACGGTGGTGTTGCCCGCCGTGGTGGCGGCGAGCTGGGCGGCCTCGATCGCCTCGCGACTGCGCGTGGTGAACTTGTCGGCCCCGAATTGGCTCATGTAACGGCTCCTCCAGAGTGGTTGGCTCCATCTTGGCCGGATTCCCTCCGGCCGGTCACCAGAACAACGCGTTCAAAGTTGAGTCTGTTCCACTCAACTTTGGGAATTTCCCGGGCGGGCGCGGGCCGTGGCCGTCCGGCAGGGCAGGGCGAGGACGGCGGCGGGGAGCCG
The DNA here is from genome assembly GCF_024614185.1 of Nocardioides carbamazepini. Classification (GTDB taxonomy): domain Bacteria; phylum Actinomycetota; class Actinomycetes; order Propionibacteriales; family Nocardioidaceae; genus Nocardioides; species Nocardioides carbamazepini. Next base: position 287,493 of record NZ_JAHTLF010000018.1, on the reverse strand, counting down.
GCAGAGGGCCCGGGTGCGGGGCCGAGCCGAGAGTGGACCGAGAGTGGACCGAGAGTGGACCGAGAGTGGACCGAGAGTGGACCGAGCGTGGACCGAACGTGGACGTGGTGGGCGGACACGGGTCTCGGGCCCACCCGCCCACCACGAGTCGCAGCGGTCGGCCGGGCCGTCCTCCTCGTCCCCGGAGTAGGACGCGACCCCACATCGCGCCGGCACCACGGCCGACCGCGCTGGGACGACGGTCGCACGGCTCCACCGCCGGTCGCGGATTGTTTCGTCTCGGGCCTCGGGCGAAACAATCCGTTTCCGCGCCGCGGACGGCCGCCGGTGCCAGCATGGCCGGGTGGCTCGGCACACGGACGAGATCGACGACCCCACCCCACTCGCCGGGGCGAGGATCGACGTCGCGGCGCGGATCGGGTGGCTGCTGCGCATCAGCCGGGTGATGGCGGGGGTGCCCCTGCGGGAGCTCGCCGGCCGCGCCGGCAACGGCACCCGGCTCTCGGCGGCGACGCTGTCCCGCGTCGAGACCGCGGGCCGACGCAGCGGGGTCGTGGTCGCGGCGTACGAGGAGGCGCTCGGTCTCCCCCACGGGCAGCTGCGGGCACCCATCGACGTGCTCTGCCGGACCTTCTCCTATGCACCGGTCGACACGGAGCCGTACGCCCCGGAGCCGACCCTGGTCGGCTTCACCTCCGCCGTCGACGCCGTCGGGTCCGGCCGGCCGAGCGCCCACGACTGGCTGCGCTTCGCCGAGTACCACGTCCGCACCCCCTTCGGCATGGACACCCACACCATCCGCCCCCTCCTCGCCCGCCTGGTCGACGAGGTGGGGCGATCGGCGGGTCTCGGCTACCAGCTGCGCTACGAAGCGCTGAGCAAGCTGCGCTGCAGCCCGTACGCCGCCCTGGTCGCCGAGGTCGTGCGAGAGGCCGTCGAGCAGCCCGGGATGCGGCGCCCGGCCGACCTGCTGAGCGCCGTCACCGAGTACCCGACGTCCGATCTGGTCGCCTGGTGCGGCGAGCTGCTCACCCACGAGTCCTGGGTGATCGCGCGCGCCGCGTGCCTGGGCATCCAGAACATGCGCAGCGTCGGCGGCCTGCGCCGGGCCGACTGGCTCCCCCTGGTCCCCGTCTTCGCCGCCGCGTGCGACGCGGCGGTCGGCGACACCCTGCGGCAGCCGATCCTCAGCTCCACCCTGGCCTGCTGCCCTCCCGAGTTCCGTGCGGCGGTCCGGGCCAGCCTCACCGAGGAGCTGGTCGAGCCGCGGCGCGCCGCCGCCTGGACCCGGACCCGGCGCAACCGCCACTTCACCTACGCCGCGACCCTGGCGGCCGAGATCGCGGACACCCGCGCCGGGGAGGCGATGCTCGCCCGACTGCTCTTCGAGGTGCTCTACGACTTCCGCGCCACCCACGTGACGACGTCGTCGTTCCTGCTCGTCGCCTCCCCGTTCGCCGACGACGTCCGCGAGCTGATCTGCCGGTCCGCCCTCGACGGCCCCGACGAGACCACACGGCACGGCGCGGCCTTCGCGTTCGCCAACCTGATGATCCCCTTCGACACGGCAGATCCCGGGCCGTGGCTGGCCTCCGACGACCAGGTCCTGCGCGGGGCGGGCCTGAGCATCTGCGGCTTCGCCGGGGTCGCGCTGGACAGCGACCTGCTCCGCGAGCTCGCCGCACGCGACGACCAGATCGGCTACGAGGCGATGTTCGCGGCCGGGATGTCCCAGCAGCCGGAGCTGGCCGAGCTGGCGTCCGCGAAGCACCTGCCGGTCACCGTACGGCAGGCGGCGGCGTGGTGGCGGGCCGCGGGCGGACGCATCGTCAGCTGAACGGCTCGACCCGCCGGCTCAGGCGTCGATGTCGGGCGGTGCCTCGTGCTCGGGCAGGTCGGCGCTCGCGGCGGTCACCTCGTCGACCAGCGCCAGCTTGCAGAACTCCTCACCGAAGGGGGTGAGGTGGAAGCTGCGACGCACGACCTTGGCGAACTTCACCGAGTGCATGGCGGCGAGCACGTCGGGCTGGGCCTCGAGGACCTGGTACTCCAGGTGGTCGCGCACCGGCTCGCGGGAGAACCAGACCAGACCGAGCCGGAACAGGTTGTTGAGGTACGACGGCACCTGCTCCAGGTAGCGGAGGCCGGCGCGCGGACCGATCATGTTGAGCCCGGGCGCGATGAGCTGGCTGCTCACCATGCCGATCGGGCCGCCGGTGCGGACGTCGACCGACGGCTGCGGGCCGTCGCGCAGCAGCATCACGAGGATCCGCGCCTCGTCGGGGGCGAGCTCGTCGAGGATCCGGTCGAAGGCCGGGTGCCGGTCGTCCTTGCTCCACACGTCGCGCGAGCGCTCGAGCAGGTCGTTGCCGCGATCGCGCAGCGACTGCGAGCGCGAGGCGAGCACCTGGCCGTCGACCACCGGGGCGGCCACGACCTCGCGCGGACGGTCGGCACTGCCGCCGAGCGACTCCCCGGCCCGCAGCAGGGCGGTCGCGACCGGTACCCCGTCGGAGACCTGCTTGGCGACCTCGCCGAGCGCGCCGACGTACGACCCGACGTCGCGGATGAGCGAGGCGGCCTCGTCGCGGCTGGTGACGGCGCGGCCGACCCGCATCCAGTTGCGCGTCGTCGTACGCAGGCCCCAGCCGGCGGTGTGCAGCGCCGCCGAGCCGGCCACCCGCGCCAGGCCGGGGAGCGACTCCGCCATCGCGGGCCCGGTCAGCGCGGGCAGGCGTGGCAGGCCGTCCTTGTCGAGGTCCTCGGTCATGTCTGCCTTCCGATGCTCATGATGGCGGGAACCCGGGTATCCAACCCCAGTTGAAGATGCCGAGGTGGAGGAAGCCACCGGCGGCGCCCATGATCGCGCCGTGTGCGTAGAGCATCCACTCGTCCTCCTTGATCGCGGCCCGCATCATCTCGACGAAGTCCTTCGGCGCGAGCTCCTTGGTGCGCCGCGCGATGAGGACCCGGATCTTCTCGGACTGCTGCTTGCTGAAGCCCGGGTCGCGGAACGGGGTGATGGTGCGACCCACCGCCTCCTTCGCGAAGGAGTCCTTGATGCTGTCGTACCTCCGCCCGCCCATCGCGACGTTGACCGCGCCCCGCAGCGGGCCGGCGGCCTTGTCGATCGCGGGACGCATGGCGGTCGCGATCATCTGCCGGGTGCGGTCCCCTCGGGGGCCGTCCATGAGGAAGTCGCCGATCCGCTCGAGCGTGATCACGTCCTCGGCGATGATCCGGGCGTAGACCTCCGCGCACTCGTCCTGGCGCCGCAGGAACAGGCCCTGCACCTTGATGCCGAGGATCCGCTTCGCCTCCGGCGGGTCGAAGATCAGCCACATGCCGAGCAGGTTGGTGGTCCAGCCGACGACGACTCCGAGCAGCGGCAGCAGCCACCAGATGTGCCACGTCTGATCGACGATCGCGACCGGGACGCCGAGCAGGAAGCCGAAGATGAAGCCGAAGGCGACCATCAGGTTGAGCTCGCGCTGCCCCACGTCCTTGAAGACGCGGACCACCAGCTCGGGGTTCTTGCGGAAGTGGTCGATGACCATGATCTTGGGGTCGAGCAGCTGGTTGATGTGGACGCCGATCTCGTCGGTGATCGTCTTGACCACGCCGGGCAGCTGCGCCTGGACCCGGTCGATCACCGCCTGGCGCACCGGGCGGGGCAGGTCGCGCCACAGCCGGGGGTGCTCACGCTTCATCACGTCGTCGACCAGCGCCGGCAGGTCCGGGCGGAACACGTTGACGATGTGCTCGGCGATCTGGTCGGGCTCGAGCTGCGCGTAGAACTCGGCCGGGGTGCCCAGCTTGGCGATCACCTTGTCGACCGCGATGCTGCCCATCTTCGCGGCGCGGGCGGGCACGATGCCCTGCCAACCGAGACCGCCGTCCATCCAGCCGGGGATCTCCTGCAGCTTGCGCGGCAGCACACCGGCCACCTCCCGCAGACCGGGGACCCGGAAACCGTGGAAGTTGATCGGCTTGAAGAGCATCCACAGCCCGGACCAGTTGATCAGCCAGCCGATGATCCCGGTGAAGAACGGGATGGAGACGAACGCGAACCAGTCGACGTGGTCGGCCCAATCCCGGAGCCAGTCCAGCACTGCGTCCACACGCACCTCTCGTCCCGTGGCGTCCGCCGCGCCTCAAGCCCGCGGACGGTCCCGACGGGTGGAGGTTAACGCCTGTGGGGACAACCGCCCCGGAGATCTCAGGTCACGGTGTCACAGCAACCGGGCGCCCCTCCCCGACGAGGTCAGGGGTTGCGGCGCCAGACCACGACGGACTGGCCGACGGTGGCGCCGGGCAGGGCGGGCAGGTTGCTGCGCGGGACCGGGGGGCGCGCGGCGGCCGCCTGCCGGAGCGCCTCGTGGGCGGCCTCCAGCTCGGCGACCAGCTCGGCATTGCGGGCGCGCAGCGCGGCGACGGCGTTCTCCAGGTCGAGGATCCGCCTGACGCCCTCGATGCCGATGCCGGACGCGGTCAACTGCGCGATCTCGCGCAGTCGCTCGATGTCGCGGTAGGAGTACCGCCGGCCGCCACCGCCGGTGCGACCGGGCGTGATCAGCCCCACCCGCTCGTAGGTCCGCAGGGTCTGCGGGTGCAGGCCGCTGAGCTGGGCCGCGACGCTGATGACGTACACAGCCTCGTCCTCGCCCGGGGGGCCGAGCGGTCCCGGCCCTCCGGGCACGTCGCGGCCCACCATCAGTTCGCGTCCTGGCGTCGGTCGCTTCGCTCCCCGCCGGCCTCGCCCGCGAACAGGCCCGACCGGAGCCGAGTGTCGGTGGTCGCGGCGGCGTACGCCTCGAGGGCCTCCTTCGCGTCGGCCTCGAGACTGCTCGGCACCTGCACCTCCACCGTGGCCAGCAGGTCGCCCCGCGAGCCGTCGGCCTTGGCCGCGCCCTTGCCGCGCACCCGGAAGGTGCGCCCGTTCGGCGTGCCGGCCGGGACCTTGAGGGTCACCGGGGCGCCGCCGAGGGTGGGGATCTTGATCTCGGCCCCGAGCGCGAGCTCGGCGAACGAGACCGGTACGTCGACCGTGAGGTGCTCCCCCTTGCGGCCGAACACGCGGTGACCGGTGACCTTGACGGTGACGTAGAGGTCTCCGGCGGGACCGCCGCTCTCACCCGGGACGCCCTTGCCGCGCAGCCGGATCCGCTGCCCGTCCTTCACCCCGGCCGGGATCTTCGCCTGGATGGTCCGGGTGGACCGGCCCAGGCCGGAGCCGAGGCAGGTGGGGCACGGGTCGTCGTACACGAGCTGGCGGCCACCACACGTCGGGCAGGTCTCGTTCATGGAGAACGCGCCGCCGACGGAGGCGGTGACGAACCCGCTGCCGTCACAGGTCGGGCACACGTGCGGCTGGGTGCCGGGCTTGCCGCCGGTGCCGTGGCAGGTCGCGCAGGCGCCGTCGGAGCTGACCCGCAGCGAGACCGTGGCGCCGTCGAGCGCCTCGGTGAACCCGATGGTCGCGGTGGTCTCGAGATCGGCGCCGCGGGTGGCCCGAGGAGCGCGCGCCCGACCCCGGCCACCGCCGAACAGGTCACCGAACAGGTCACCGAACCCGCCTCCGCCACCACCCGCCCGGTCCCGGAGCAGGTCCTCGACGTTGACCCCGCCACCGAACCCGCCCGCACCGCCGAAGCCGCCCCCCGCGGGGAACCCGCCGCGGCCGAACAGCTCGCGGGCCTGGTCGTACTTCTTGCGCTTGTCGGGGTCCCCGATGACGTCGTACGCCTCGGCCACCGCCTTGAACCGGTCGTGCTTGACGGTGTCGTCGGGGTGGGAGTCGGGGTGGTTGGCGCGCGCGAGCTTGCGGTAGGCCTTCTTGATCTCGTCCTGCGTCGCCGACTTCGCGACCCCGAGCTCCTTGTAGAAGTCCTTGGTCGCCCAGTCGGACCGGATCCCGTCGTCACTCATCGCACACCTCCCTTCGTTGAGTCGTCACTTCTGACCTGTTGAGTCGTCACATCTGACCTGTTGAGTTGCCACTTCCGCCCGTTGACTCGCCATCCTCGCCGATCGGATCGGACCAGAAGTGACGAGTCAACAGGTCAGATGTGACGACTCAACCTTCCGCCGGGTCGACCACGAGCACCTGCGCAGCGCGGACGACCCGGTCACCCATCTTGTAGCCCGACTTGGCGATGACCTTGCACGTGGTGACCTCGACCTCGGCGTCGGTGCCGATGTGGGAGAGCGCCTCGTGGATCGTCGGGTCGAAGGCGTCGCCGGCCTCGCCGAACTTCACCAGCCCCAGCCCGGCGACCACGCGCTCGAGCTGCTCGGCGGTGGCCTTGAAGCCGCCCTCGAGCGGCTCGTGGTCGCGGGCCCGGTCGATCGTGTCCAGGACGTCGATGATCGGCGTGAGCGCGGCGTACGTCGCGTTCTCGCGCAGCAGCTCGCGGTCCCGCTCGACCCGGCGCTTGTAGTTGAGGAACTCCGCCTGCAGCCGCTGCAGGTCGAGGGTGCGCTCCTCCAGCTCCATCCTCGTGACCGTCAGCTCGTCGGCCTCGGGGGTGGCCTCGGCTGCCTCGACCACCTCGGCCGCCTCGGCGGTCTCGACGGCCTCGGCTGCCTCGGCTGCCTCGTCGGTCTCTGCCGCCGGCGCCGCCTCGGCCTCCTGGCCCTCGGGCGAGGGAGCCGCAGTCTCCTGCGGCTCCCCCTCCGGGGTGAGGTTCTCCTCGGTCACTTGGTGTCGCCCTCGGTGTCCTCGTCGACGATCTCGGCATCGACGACGTCGTCGTCGCCCTCACCGGTGGCACCGGTGGTGCCGCCCGCCGCGGCCGAGTCGGCCTCGGCGGCGGCGTACATCGCGGCGCCCATCTTCTGGCTGGACTCGCCGAGCTTGGAGATGGCGGCGGTGAGGTTCTCCGGGTCGGTCTCCTCGGTCGCCAGCGCCGTCTTGAGCGCCTCGACGTCGGCGGAGACCTCGGTCTTCACGTCGTCGGGCAGCTTGTCGCCGTTGTCGGCGAGGAACTTCTCGGTCGTGTAGACGAGCTGCTCGCCCTGGTTGCGGACCTCGACGGCCTCGCGGCGCTTGGCGTCCTCCTCGGCGTACTGCTCGGCCTCCTTGACCATGCGGTCGATGTCCTCCTTGGACAGCGCGCTGCCGCCGGAGATGGTCATCGACTGCTCGCGGCCGGACGCCTGGTCCTTGGCGGAGACGTGGACGATGCCGTTGGCGTCGATGTCGAAGGTGACCTCGATCTTCGGCACGCCGCGCGGAGCCGGCGGGAGGCCGGTCAGCTCGAAGTTGCCGAGGCCCTGGTTCTGCGACCAGATGGCGCGCTCGCCCTGGGCGACCTTGATCTCGACCGACGGCTGGTTGTCGTCGGCGGTCGTGAAGATCTCCGAGCGCTTGGTCGGGATCGTGGTGTTGCGCTCGATCAGGGTGGTGAAGACACCGCCCTTGGTCTCGATGCCGAGGGACAGCGGGGTGACGTCGAGGAGCAGCACGTCCTTGACCTCACCGGCCAGGACACCGGCCTGCAGGGCGGCACCGACGGCGACGACCTCGTCGGGGTTGACGCCCTTGTTGGGCTCCTTGCCGCCGAGCATCTCCTTGACCAGCTCGGTCACCGCGGGCATGCGGGTCGAGCCGCCGACGAGGACCACGTGGTCGATCGCGGAGAGCGCGACGCCGCCGTCCTTGAGGACGTTCTGGAACGGCGCCTTGGTGCGCTCGAGCAGGTCGGCGGTCAGGCGCTGGAACTCCGAGCGGGTGAGCCGCTCCTCGAAGTGCAGCGGGCCGTTCTCGCCGTGGGTGATGTAGGGCAGGTGGATCGTGGTGTCGCTCGAGGAGGACAGCTCGATCTTGGCCTTCTCCGCGGCCTCCTGGAGGCGCTGGGCGGCGATCTTGTCGGCGGCCAGGTCGACGCCGTTGGCGTCCTTGAACTTCTTGACCATCCACTCGACGATCGCGTTGTCCCAGTCGTCGCCACCGAGGTGGTTGTCGCCGCTGGTCGCCTTGACCTCGACGACGCCCTCGCCGATCTCGAGCAGGGACACGTCGAACGTGCCGCCACCGAGGTCGTAGACGAGGATGGTCTGGTCGTCGCCCTTGTCGAGGCCGTAGGCCAGCGCCGCCGCGGTGGGCTCGTTGACGATGCGGTCGACGGTGAGGCCCGCGATCTCGCCGGCCTCCTTGGTGGCCTGGCGCTGGGCGTCGGAGAAGTACGCCGGGACCGTGATCACCGCGTTGGTGACGGTCTCGCCGAGGTAGGCCTCCGCGTCGCGCTTGAGCTTCTGCAGGATGAACGCCGAGATCTGCTGGGGCGTGAAGTCCTTGTCCACCGGGTCGCCGATGTGCTGGGTCCAGTCGGTGCCCATGTGGCGCTTGACCGACCGGATCGTGCGGTCGACGTTCGTGACCGCCTGGCGCTTCGCGACCTCGCCGACGAGCACCTCACCGCTCTTCGCGAAGGCCACGACGGACGGCGTGGTCCGGGCTCCCTCCGCGTTGGCGATGACCGTGGGCTCGCCGCCCTCGAGGACCGCGACGACGCTGTTCGTCGTACCGAGGTCGATGCCGACAGCTCGTGCCATGTGTGTTTCTCCTCCGTGCGTGAAGATATGGGTGCAAGTTAGTTGAGCCGGATGGACTCAAGTCTGACACAGGCTGCAACGGGCCGGTCCGCCGGGTTGTTCCCGAGGCCGGCGAGGAATCTCCGGATGCCCCGCAACCGCGCGAGGAGCCGCCCGACCGGCGCGGCTCAGCCGACGAGCATCACCGTCGACGCGCTCACACCGGCCACGACCACGAGCGTCCGCAGTACCGCCGCCGGGAGGCGTCGGGCGATCCGGGCGCCGACATAGCCGCCGACGATCGAGCTCACCGACAGCAGCACCACGGCGAGCCAGTCCACCTCGGCGACGACGACGAACACGAGCGCGGCCACGAGGTTCGAGGCCAGCAGGGCGATCGTGCGGATGCCGGCGATCACGTGCAGGTCGATGTCGAGCGAGAGCGCGAGGGTCGCGATCATCATCACGCCGGCCCCGGCCCCGAAGTAGCCGCCGTAGACGCCGGTCAGCAGGACGAAGCCGGTCGCCATGACCGAGAGCCGCAGCCGCGGGTGCACCTCGCGGCCGTCGCGGCCCCGCTGGGCCGCCAGCCAGGCGGAGAGCCGCGGCTGGACGCCGACCAGGAGGCAGGTGCCGAGGATCAGCCACGGCACGACGGCCTCGAAGACGCCGGGCGGCAGGGCCAGCAGCAATGCCGCGCCGGCCGCGCCGCCGATGCCGGTCAGCACCATGACGCCCGCGGCGATCCGTGGGTGGACGCGCAGCTCCTCGCGGTAGCCGATGCCGCCGCCCACACCCGAGGGCACCAGCCCGATCGTGTTGCTCACGTTCGCGACGACGGGCGGCAACCCGACCGCCAGCAGCACCGGGAAGCTCAGCAGCGACGCGACGCCGACGGTGGTGCTCAACACGCCGGCACCGAGACCGGCCAGGACGACGACCAGCTGCTCGAGGCCACTCACGGACGGCCCTGGGGCACGGAAGGGGTCACGGGAGACATGGTGGCATTGTCCCTATGGCTAGGCCACCGGGCCACATGGCCGGTGATCCAGCGCCGGCGTAGCCGGAACAGGGTCAGCCGATTCAGCCGTCGCCGAGCAGGCCGACGCAGGCCGTGGCGGCGCCCGCGGCGTCGCCGCGGATGATCGCGTCGGCGAGGTCGCCCAGGCCCGCCTGGAGGCCGGCCGAGGGAAGGGGATCCGGCGCGTGCCCGGCCAGGCTGTCGTCGAGATCGGCGAGCAGGGCGGAGTCGGCGAGGCGGCGTACGCACCGCCAGGTGTGCTCGAAGCTGCGGGGCCGGCCGTCGTCGGCGAGCATCGCCAACCGCAGCGAGGTCTGCGGGTTCACCGCGGCGGCCCGGGCGATGCCGGCGAGCACCGCCTCCCGCGCGGCGACCACCTCGGTGCGCGGACGGGCGTCGAAGCCCGGCAGCAGGGTCCCGACACCGGGATCGGCCGCGGTGTCCCGCACCAGTGCGCCGACGCCGTGGCGGACCTCGATCCGGCCCCGGGTCTCGAGAGCGGCGAGCGCGCGCGACAGCGTCGCCCGGCTCACGCCCAGCTCCGCGGCCAGCTGACGCTCCGGCGGCAACCGGTCGCCGCCGACCAGGCCCTGGGCCTCGATGAAGTCCGAGATGTGGCTCGCGAGGCTCTCGTAGAGCCGCTCCCGGCGCAAGGGCGGCACCTGCGGGCGATCACGCGTGGCGGACATGGGCCCATCGTAGTGGCCCGGACCCCCTAGTGGACAGGTGGCCTAGCCACTGGCACACTCGTCCGCGTTGTATGACGCCGGTCACGTCCGCGGCCGGTCCCCGATCCCAGGGAGAGCCATGTCCCACGAGCTGATCTCGCTCGCCGTCCTCGTCATCGTCTTCCTGATCGCCACGGTGCGGGGCGTCAACATGGGCGCGCTCGCCCTGGTCGCGTCGTTCATCGTCGGCCTGGCCGTCTACGACGCCACCACCGAGGACGTCCTCGCCGGCTTCCCCAGCGGGCTCTTCGTGATCCTGGTCGGCGTCACGTACCTCTTCGCGCTCGCGAAGAACAACGGCACGGTCGACTGGATCGTGCACGGTGCCGTCCGGGCCGTCGGGGGGCGCGTCGCCCTCGTGCCGTGGGCGATGTTCCTCGTCTGCGCCGCGGTGACCGCGATCGGGGCGGTGAGCCCCGCGGCCGTCGCGATCGTCGCGCCCGTCGCGATGGGCTTCGCCCTGCGCTACCAGATCCACCCCGTGATGATGGGCATGATGGTCGTGCAGGGCGCGACCGCCGGCAGCTTCTCCCCCATCGGCATCTTCGGCTCGATCACCAACGGCGTGGTCGACACCAACGACCTGCCGGGCAACCAGGGCTTCCTGTTCGTGACCACCTTCCTCGCCGCCACCGTCGTCGCGGCGATCACCTACCTCGCCTTCGGCGGGCGCGAGCTGATCGCCCGGGGCCGCCAGGCCGTCGCCGTCGGCGCGCTGGGCGGTGAGGCCGAGGCCGCGTCGTACGCCGCGACGCGCGGCACCGGACCCGCCACCCCGCACTCCGCGGTCGAGGCCCGTCGCAGCACCCGCGCCGACGACCCCGACGACGCCACCCGCCTCAACCCGCAGCGCTCACTGACGCTGGCCGGCCTGGCCGCCCTGATGGTCGGCGCGCTCGGCTTCGACCTCGATGTCGGCTTCACCGCACTCACCATCGCGGTCGTGCTCACCCTCGCGTTCCCGGCCTCGGCCAAGGGCGCCGTCGAGAAGATCAGCTGGGGCACCGTGCTGCTGATCGGCGGCATCGTCACCTATGTGACCCTGCTGCAGAACCAGGGCGTCGTCGACTGGCTCGGCGACGGCGTCGCAGAGGTCGGCTCGCCCCTCGTCGCGGCGCTGCTCATCTGCCTGATCGGAGCGGTGGTGTCGGCCTTCGCCTCGACCACCGGCATCATCGGCGCCCTGATCCCGCTCGCCGTGCCGTTCCTGCTGACCGACCAGGTCAACGCGATCGCACTGATCGCCGCGCTGGCGATCTCCAGCTCGGTCGTCGACTGCAGTCCCTTCTCCACCAACGGCGCCCTCGTCGTCGCCAACGCCGACACCGACCAGCGCGAGATGGTGTTCAAGCGGCTCATGCAGTGGGGCATGTCGATCGTCGTCGTGGCCCCGCTCGTCGCCTGGGCACTGCTGGTCGTCCCGACCGCCTGAGCCTGGCTGAGCTACAGAGCGCGTACGACGTCAGCGAGCTCGCGGGCGTCACTCACCTCGACCGGCGGACGCGGCCCGTCCGGGTCCACCGCGTGGCCCGGGCGGGCGAGCCTGACCACGGTGATCCCCGCCTCGAGCGCGCCACGCACGTCGCGCGCGGACGCCGCGACGTGCACCAGTCGCTCCGGCACGACCGCCCGCACCGCGCCGAGGTAGATCGCCGGGTCGGGCTTGAAGGCATGGAGCCGCTGCGAGGTCAGCAGCAGGTCGGGGTCGACCAGCTCCGCCGCCCGGGTACGCCGCGCGAGGTGGTCGTCGACGTTCGACAGCAGTCCGACGCGGGCGAGCGCGGCGACCCGGCGCAGCCCGTCGGCGACGTCGGGCCACAGCGGCCACGCGCCGATGCCGTCGTGCAGCCGGGCCAGGTCGGCGCGGGCGAGACCGGGGTCGAGGCCGAGCTCGTCGTAGGCCCGCCGCAATGCCTCCCTCGAGACCTGGGTGAAGGTCCGCGGCGGCCGGGCCTGCCGCTGGAGCAGCTTGTTGTGGCGGTCCCACATGTCATACAGCGCGACGCCGTCGAGCCCCCAACCGCGCTCCTCGGCGATCGAGCCGAGAGCCGCGCCGGCGCCGGCGCGGGTGTCGGTCGCGGCGCTGAACAGGTCGACGGTGACGATCACGGCAGGCGGCGTTCGGGTGTCGTCAGCCGACGGTGACGCTGATCTCGTTGCTCACGGTGCCGCTGTCGCGGTCGACCACCCGGAACCGGTTGACGCCGCTCACGCCGGTGAAGATGTAGCTGGAGAAGGTGCCGTTGGTGACGCCGACGCTGGCCGGGAAGTCGGCCCAGTCGCCGTTCTCGAAGCGCTGGACCCACAAGATCGCGCCCTCGCCGCCGGGGTAGACGCCACTGAAGTAGATCCGCTCGCCGCTGGCGACGGACGTCGCGAGGGCCTGCAGCGAGATCTCGTCGGCCGCCTCGCTGGTGAGCTCCGTGGTCGGCTCGTCCTCGGGGACCTCGGTCTCGGCGTCGCCGGTCGGCTCGTCGGGGTCCTCGGTGTGGAGGGTGACCAGGGGGCCGGTGGCCTCGTCGGTCTCGACCGGGCTGGGCAGGTACATCGACTGCCGGACCGTCGACTCCCCGGCCGCGTCGCCGTCGTCTCCACCGAGGCCGAGCACCTTGGTTCCGACGAGCGCCACGACGGCGAGGACCAGTCCCACACCGAGGGCGACGGCGAGCAGCGCCACCAGCCCGTTGAGCACGGGACGTTCGCCGGGGGGCTGCTGCTGGTCGCTCACCCGCCCCATTGTCCAGACGGGCCGAAGAAATCAGAAACCGCGCGTCCAGACGACCTGCTCGTGCAGCCGGCGCGAACGCCAGCCCTCGGCCGTCCGCACGAACGTGTGCCGGTACCTGCCGCCGACCTCCACGACCCGCTCCCCGCCCTTTCCGTCGCCGATCCGCATCGGGTTGTGGAAGTACGCCGTCACCTCGGCCTCGTCGCGGGAGTCGGCGAACGCGAAGGCGACCTGACCCACCAGGTGCACGCGGTGCTTCGAGAAGCCGGGCAGCGCCTCGGCCAGCCAGGCCTTGACGACCGGGTAGCTGTCGACGACGCCGCCGCTCTCGGTGTAGTCGATGTGCGCGTCCGGGGTGAAGACGGTGTCGAGGCCGTCGAAGTCGCCGTCGTCGACGGCGAGCGTGTAGCGGGTGATGGCGTCGGTGATCTCGGCGCGGTCGATCAGCTCCTGCAGCTCCACAGGGTCTCCTCAGCGGGGCTCGAGGACGACGACCGGGATCTCCCGGTCCGTCCAGGCCTGGTAGTTGTCGAAGTCGGCGTACAGGTCGACGAGGCGCGGCCACAGCGCCGCCCGCTCCTCGGGTCCGGCGACCCGGGCGCGGACCGCCCGGCTCCGCTCCCGGGGTACGGCGACTGTGGTGTCGGGATGCGCGACCAGGTTGTGGAACCACTGGGGGTTCTTCGGGAGCCCGCCCTGCGACGCGACGATGACGAGGGCGGGTCCGTCGGCCAGGTAGAGCAGCGGTGTGGTGAACCGCGCGCCGCTCTTGCGGCCGACGTGGTCGAGCAGCAGCACCGGGACCGGCTTCCTCCAGCCCGCGCCGATGCGCCACGTCGCGCCGATCCGCCCGTTGGTGAGCCGGTAGACGGCGACGTTCGCCTTGGCGCCGTACTTGATGATCTTCGCGACAATCGGCTTGTCGAGGCCGTCGGGCTTCTCCTTGGGCAGTGCCGGCATGGAAACCACTCTGGCAGAAATCTAGAACAGGTTCTAGTGTGGCGGTCATGCGCTTCTCCTTCGCCGAGGGCATGACCCACGCCGACTACTACGCCCCGCTCGCCCAGGCCTGCGAGGCGACCGGCTACACCTCGATGACGATCGCCGACAGCCTGATCTACCCGCAGGAGTCCGACTCGAAGTACCCCTACACCGACACCGGGGACCGCGAGTTCCTGCTCGGCAAGGAGTTCATCGAGACGTTCATCCTGTGCAGCCACCTCTTCGCGGTGACCAGCAGCCTGCGCCTGACGCCGTTCGTGCTGAAGCTGCCGATCCGGCCGCCCGTGCTCGTCGCCAAGCAGGCGTCGTCGCTGGCGTTCCTGTCCGGCAACCGCCTCGGCCTGGGCGTCGGGCTCTCGCCGTGGCCCGAGGACTTCGCCGCCCTCGGCGTCCCCTGGGAGAAGCGCGGCAAGCGGATGGACGAGTGCATGGACATCCTGCGCGGCCTCACCCAGCCCGGCGACGAGCCGACCTTCTTCGGCTACCAGGGCGAGTTCTACGACATCGAGCCGCTCCAGCAGTGCCCCGCGCCGACCGAGCGGATCCCGCTGCTCGTCGGCGGCCACTCCGACGCGGCACTGCGGCGCGCCGTACGCAAGGGCGACGGGTGGATGCACGCCGGCGGCGACGGCGAGGAGCTCGACCGCCTGCTCACCCGGCTCGCCGAGATCCGCGCCGAGGAGGACGACACCCGCGACGACTTCGAGGTGCACGTGATCTCCTACGACGCCTACACCCTCGACGGCATCAAGCGGCTCGAGGACAAGGGGGTCACCGACTGCATCGTCGGCTTCCGGGTCCCCTACATCAAGGGACCCGACACCGAGCCGCTCGAGACCAAGATCAAGCACCTCGAGCAGTACGCCGAGAACATCATCGCCAAGGCCAACGGCTGATGTCGGCGTCACTCGGGCTGACCCAGCCCCTCCAGGACGCGATCGCCGAGGCGGAGGAGCTGATCGCGAACGCACCGTTCATCGACAGCGAGGCGGACCGGATCGAGGGCTACGAGTACCTCGCCGGACGGATCCGGATGGCGATGCAGACGGCGTTCGACTACGACCTCGAGCAGCCGCTGTTCATCAACCCGACCCACCAGTTCTCCAAGCAGGGCCTGGACAACCCGGACGCGATCTACTTCAACGCCTACCTGCGCGAGGGCGTCGAGTACGTCGTGCGCGGCCGGCGGGGGACCTCGGCCGACCTGTCCTTCCAGGTGATGGGCGGCACCTACAGCGCCGACTCGGCCGCCACCTCGCTGATGGCCTTCGACGAGCGCGAGCTGGACATCGGGCCGGACGGCTCCTTCGAGTTCACCTATGTCGCCGAGCAGGGTGCCAAGACGCTGATCGTGCGCGAGGTCTTCAACGACTGGGACACCGAGGAGCGCGGCACACTCACCATCGAGCGCCCCGACACCCTCGGCAGGCCGCGCCGGGAGCCGACCCCGGACCTGCTGCGGAGGAAGTACGAGATCGCGGCGCGCTCGCTGATCGGCTCGATCCAGACCTGGTTCGCCTTCCCCCACTTCTTCCAGTACAAGGAGCCGGTCAACACGCTGACCGCCCCTGCCTCGACGCCGGGCGGCCTGTCGTCGCAGTTCTCCTCGATCGGCCACTACGAGCTGGCCGAGGACGAGGCGATGATCGTGTCGGTCCCGCGCTGCGACGACTGCACCTACCAGGCGATCCAGGTCGGCTCCGACTGGTACGCCTCGACCGACTACGAGACCCACCAGACGTCGCTGACCAAGGCCCAGGCCGTCGCGGACGGCGACGGGATCATGCGGTTCGTGATCTCCGAGCGCCCGCCCGGGCCCGACGGCACCCCGGTCGCCAACTGGCTGGAGACCACCGGCCACCGCACCGGCCCGATCATGCTCCGCTGGCAGCAGCTCACCCGCGCGCTGTCGGCAGCCGACGGACCGGTCGTCGAGATCGTGCCGGTCGACGAGGTACCGAAGCACCTGCCCGGACTCGTCGGCCTGTCCGCGGAGGAGTACGCCGAGCGGATCGCCGCCCGGCAGCGCGCGGTCGCGCGGCGGATGATCTCGTAGCGCCGCGGCGCCCACCGGGCGTCGTACCCGGCATTCGGGTCGTCATTGGGAGGCTCTGACGACCCGAATGCCGGGTATGACGCCCGGCGGGATCAGATCCGGGCGATCAGGCCGGGATCCAGTCGAAGACGTCCGGGTTCGGGCCCTGACGTCCGGCCTCGCCCTTGTCGAGCGCGGCCAGGGCGGCGATGTCGTCGGCGGAGAGCGCGAAGTCGAAGACCTCGAAGTTCTCGGCCAGCCGCGCCCTGCTCAGCGACTTCGGGAAGACGATGTCGCCGCGGTCAAGCGCCCAGCGCAGCAGCACCTGGGCCGGCGTCTTGCCGTGCCGCTCGGCCAGCGCCGTCACCGCCGGGTCGCTCAGCTCGCCGCCACCCTGGCCCAGCGGCGACCAGGCCTGGACATGGGCACCGTGACCGGTCGTCGCCGAGCGGACCGCTTCGTTGGCGAAGTACGGGTGCGCCTCGACCTGGTTGACGGCCGGGACCACTCCGGTCGCCGCGACGATGCGGTCGAGGTGGTCGGGCTGGAAGTTGGAGACGCCGACCGAGGTGGTCAGGCCGGCTGCGCGCAGCTCGAGGAGCGCCTCCCAGGTCGAGACGAAGTCGCCGTCGTACTGGGTCGGCACCGGCCAGTGGATGAGGAACAGGTCGACCCGCTCGAGACCGAGCTTCTCCAACGACACGCGCAGGGAGTCCTTCGCGGCGGCGGGCGCGTGCCGGTTGTTGTTGAGCTTGGTGGTGACGTACAGGTCGTCCCGGGACAGGCCCGAGCGCGCGATGGCGGCACCGACCCCCTCCTCGTTGCCGTACATCTGGGCGGTGTCGACGTGGCGGTAGCCGATCTCGAAGGCGTCGGACACCACGCGCTCGGCGTCCGCCTGCGGCACCTGCCACACGCCGAGGCCGAACTGGGGGATGGAGGTCTGGTCGTTGAGGTCGATGCGCGGGATGGTCACCCTGGTTGCAACGAAGGTGGGCCCCGACTATTCCGGCAGGCTGAGGGAGAGCTGCGGCCGGTTCATCACGGGATGCAGGTGGGACACCACTTCCGTAGTGGAGCTCCGCCACAGAAGTGGCCCTTCGCCTAGATCCCGTGATGAAGCAGCGCGAACCCTTCCGCAAAACTGAAACACGTTCTAGTCTGTCCGCCATGGTGGATCTGCTGACCGACAAAGTCGTCGTGCTCTCCGGCGTCGGGCCGGGCCTGGGGCGCTCGCTCGGCGAGGAGGCGGCCAAGATGGGCGCCGACCTGGTGCTCGCGAGCCGGACGCCGCAGCGTCTGGAGAAGATGGCGGAGACCGTGCGCTCCCACGGGCGCCGCGCGCTCGTCGTACCGACCGACATCACCGACGAGGACCAGCGCAAGGCGCTGGTCGAGGCGGCGCTGGACGAGTTCGGCCGGGTCGACTGCCTGATCAACAACGCCTTCGGCATCCCGCCGATGGACCCGATCAGCACGCTCGACCTGGAGGGCCTGCGCACCGCCAACGAGACCAACGTCTTCGCGCCGCTGCGCCTCTCGGCCCTGTTCGCCGACGCCCTCTCGCAGACTGAGGAGAAGGTCGGCGGCTCGGTCAT
The DNA here is from genome assembly GCF_024614185.1 of Nocardioides carbamazepini. GTDB lineage: Bacteria > Actinomycetota > Actinomycetes > Propionibacteriales > Nocardioidaceae > Nocardioides > Nocardioides carbamazepini. Next base: position 269,846 of record NZ_JAHTLF010000018.1, on the reverse strand, counting down.
CATGGTCAACTCGTGCGTGATCTACAGCAGCCAACCGGAGTACTCCGGCTACAAGCTGTCGAAGGGCACGCTCGAGCACCTCGCGCAGTCGCTCGCCACCGAGCTCGGCCCGCGCGGCATCCGGGTCAACAGCGTGGCGCCGTCCTACATCTACGAGGACGTCAACAAGGCCTACTTCGACTGGATCGCCCAGGAGTCGGGCCGCACCCACGAGGAGGTGTACGCCGAGAAGGCGGCCCCCACCGACCTGAAGCGGCTCGCCACCCCCGACGAGGTCGCCCGGGCCACCCTGTTCCTCGCCTCCGACCTGGCGTCCGCGGTGACCGGCCAGATGCTCAACGTCGACTGCGGCGAGTTCCACGCATGAGCGACGCCCTGCGGAGCGTCTGCGGCGTTGCCGACGCTCGACGACCACTCAACCGGGAGATCGCGTCATGAGCGAGCCCCGCCAGCGCGCGGACGTCGGCACCTTCGAGGACATCTGCGAGGCGGCCACCCGCACCACCGGCCTGACCGACTTCGGCTTCGCCGAGGCCCCCGGGCACGAGGAGGCGTTCCGGATCCTCGTCGAGGACCTCGGCTCCGCCGAGGCCGGACTGACCGGGATCGGCAACTACTTCATGCGCTCGCAGGTGAAGAGCGCCCTCGTCGCGCGGCTGCTCACCCAGGCCCGGTTCACCGAGTTCCCGCAGCACACCGACGTCGCGATCGAGCGGCCGATCTTCGTGCTCGGCCTCCCCCGCACCGGTACGACGGCCCTGAGTCGCCTGCTCTGCGCGGATCCCGCGCACCAGGGCCTCGAGATGTGGCTGACCGAGTTCCCCCAGCCGCGTCCGCCGCGCGACACCTGGGAGGACGACCCGATCTTCAACGCCATGCAGGCGGCGTTCCGTGAGCACCACATCACCAACCCGGAGTTCATGGGCATCCACTACTCCGACGCCACCGAGCCGGAGGAGTGCTGGCGGGTGCTCCGGCAGACCGGCAAGTCGCTCGGCTTCGAGTCGCTGGCCCACGTGCCGGCGTACTCCCGCTGGCTGGCGACCCAGTCCTGGACCGACGCCTACGAGCGGCACCGCCGGAACCTGCAGCTGATCGGTCTCGACGACCAGGACCAGCGCTGGGTGCTGAAGAACCCGTCGCACCTGATCGCGCTCGAGGCGCTGCTGGAGGTCTATCCCGACGCGCTGGTCGTGATGACCCAGCGCGACCCGGTCACCTCGGTCGCGTCCGCCTGCTCGCTCTCCGCGGAGGCCACCGACGGCCACTCGACGACCTTCGTCGGCGAGACCCTCGGCCGCGACCAGCTCGGCCATCTCACCCGGCAGTGGGACGCGTTCTGGCAGGCCCGGGAGAAGCACGACGAGAGCCAGTTCTTCGACGTCGACTACCGCGGCTTCGTCCAGGACCCGGTGGGCACCGTCGGCGCCATCTACGACGCCTTCGGCCTCACCTGGAGCCAGGCGGCGCAGCAGGAGGTGCGCCGGCTGGACGAGGAGTCGCGCAGCGGCCCGCGGCGCCCGTCGCACTCCTATGACCTGTCCGACTACGGCATCACCGAGGACGAGGTGCGGGCCTCCTTCACCCGCTGAGCCCCGAGGTCACACCTTGCACAGGCAAAATGGGTGGCCGGCGGGGTCGAGGAACACCCGGAAGCTCGTGCCCGGCTGGTGGGCGTGCCGCGTCGCGCCGAGGGCGAGCGTGGCGGCCTCCGCCTCGTCGAGGTCGTCGACGTCCACGTCGAGGTGGACCTGCTGGGGCACGTCCTGGCCCGGCCACTGCGGGGCGCGGTAGTCGTCGACCTGCTGGAAGTGGATGTGGTGGTCGCCCGAGGAGACGGTCGCCCAGGTGCCGTCGGGATCGACCCGGGGCGGCCAGCCGAGCAGGGCGCCGTAGAACTCGGCGAGCGCCTTCGGGTCGGGACAGTCGAGGACGAACTGGGGATTGCGTGCGATGGCCATGCTCCGACACTAGGAGGTGCCGCGGACATCGGTACCGCACCGACAGCCCGGCGCACACTCCCGTCCACAGGCCCGGGCGACCGACGTTTGTCCACAGGGCCGCGGTGTCGAGGCTGCCGCGTATGAACCACACCGTGTCGCTCGCCGTCCCCCGCCGCTGGTCCACCCGTGACGCCCCCGCTCCCGGCGTCGTCCTCCTCGCGCGGGCACCCGCGGCGACCCCGGCCGGCTTCACCCCCGAGCTGGTCGTGCGCACCGGCCCGGTCGACAGCGCGCTGTCCCTCGCGGACTGGCGCGCCGACGCGATGGTGGCGCTCGCCGGGCAGCTGGTCGACCTCGAGGTCGAGGACGCCGACGCGTTCGAGCTCGACGGTGAGCCGGTCGCCTACCACCGGTTCTCCCACCGGCTCGGTGGCGTCGACGTCCTGTGCGACCAGTGGGCCTGGCTGCGCGACGGGGTCGGCGTCACCCTGACCGGCACCGTCGCCCGCGCGGACTACGGCGACTACTACGACCTCTTCGAGGACGTCGCGGCGACCGTCGAGCTGATCCCGCGTGCCGCCGCCTGAGCCTCCGCCACGTTCAGCGCGCTCGCCGGGCGACCCGGATCCGGGCGCCGCGACGGGGGACGCTGGTGATGTTGCGGACCTTGGGCACGTCGGTGCCGACGGCAGTGACGTCGTAGGCCCCGAAGACCTGGCGGAGCACCTCGACGCCCTCCATCAGGGAGAACCCGGCGCCGATGCAGCGCCGGACCCCACCACCGAACGGGATCCACACGGTGAGCGCGGGGACGTCGGCGCCGAGGAACCGCTCCGGGCGGAAGACGTCGGGGTCGGCGAAGTTCGACTCGCGCTGGTGGCTGACCACGATCGACGGGCCGACGGTGGTGCCGCGGGGAAGGTCCCAGCCGCCCACCGTGGCCGGCTCCATCAGGGTGCGCACGACCATCGGGATGATCGGGTGCAGCCGCATCGACTCCTTGAGCACGGCCTCCAGCCAGGCGTCGTCGCCCTCGTCGACCGCGCGCTGGGTGCGGGCCAGCAGGTCGGGACTGCCGCCGACCTCGGCCAGGGCCCAGGACAGCGCGGACGCGGTCGTCTCGTGCCCGGCGAGCAGCAGCGTGACCAGCTGGTCGCGGAGCTCGACGTCGGAGAGGCCGCCCGCGCCGGGGACGGCGTCCGGAGGCGCGTCGGCATCGTGCGCGGCGAGCAGGCGGGAGAGCACGTCGGAGCGATCGGCGAGATCGGCCGCGGTCCGCCGTTCGCGGATCTCGGCGTACATCAGGCGGTCCAGCTCGACCTGGTTGTCGACGGTACGTCGCCAGGGGCCGAGCCGCTGCAGACGTGGATAGGCCCAACCGAGGAGGATGGCCGGGCTGATGTCGACCGTCTTGTTGACCGCGGGCCGCAGCCCGGCCAGCCGACGCTCGTCGGTGACACCGAAGACGACGCGCAGGATCACCTCGAGGGTGAGGGCGTTCATCCGCTCCAGGGCGCGGAACTCCTCCCCCTCGCGCCAGCTCGAGACCTCGGCGGCGGCGACCTCGGCCACCATCGAGCGATAGCCACGCAACGCATGGCCGAGGAACGCCGGCATGAGCAGCTTGCGCGCTCGGTGGTGCTCGCCGGAGTCCTGCAGGAGCAGCGAGTGCTCGCCCATGATCGGGCCGAGGATCGCGTTGCCCCGCCCGGCATGGAAGACCTCGGGGTCGCCGGCGAAGATCTCCTTCGTCACGGCCGGCGAGGTGAACAGCACCAGCGGCCGGGCGCCCGGGACCAGCCTGAGGGTGAACGCCTCGCCGTACGTGCGGTGCAGCCAGGGGTGGAACCAGTGCCGGAACCGCATCAGTGCCACCGTCTGGACCATCGCGGGCCAGCGCGGGCCCGGCGGGAGCCCATCCGCCGGGACCGGCGGGAGGTCGCCGCCGCCGACGACGCTCATCCGGCCGAAGCGCCGCATGGTCAGCGGCAGCGTGTCCGCGGAGGAGGGTGATCGATCCTGGCGGGATCCGGTCGTCGTCACCGAGCCGACGCTACGCCGCGCCCGGGGTCCCCACACCCTCCCACGGTAGGAGATCGCGGCCTTCCAGGATCGTGGCTAGGGAAGCACTGATCAACGGCGCCGTCGCGAGCGTCGCGAGACGCGTGCGATGGCAAGGCGCAGGCGCGAAGCCATGCTGGGCGCACGTCGAGCGCCTGCAACGCCGCCAGCGTGCGCGTTTCGCGACGCGCAGCAGGCGGCATTGATCAGTGGTTCCCTAGGGCAGGAGCCCGTCGCGGCGCGCGATGGCGGCGGCCTCGGTGCGGCCGGCGGCACCGAGCTTGCCGAGGATGTTGGAGACGTGGACGCTCACCGTCTTGGTGCTGATGAACAGCTGCTTGCCGATCTCGCCGTTCGACCGGCCCTCGGCGACCAGGGCGAGGATCTCGACCTCGCGGGCGGTGAGCGCCGCCCCGCCCGTGTGGGTCGTCGTGGCGCCGGCGCCCCGCGCCGACCCGGACTCGGCGTGCAGGTCCGCCACCAGGAGCGGCGCGCGGAGCCGGTCGGCGAGCGCGCGGGCCTGGTCGGCCTCCTCGCGGGCCCGGACCGGGTCGCCGGTGAGCCGCAGGATCTGGGAGTACGCCGCCCGCACCCGGAGCAGCTCGGGCACGTCACCCACCTTCACCGTGGAGTCGAGCGCGGTCTCCCACGCGGCGAGCAGCTCGTCGCGCCGGGACTCCTCGCCGCCGGCACCGCCGAGCCAGTGCACCCGGTGGTGCTCCGCGACGAGCCGGTCGGACCACATCCGGCCCTCGGGCCCCCACGGGCCACCGCGCTCGCGGATCGCCGCGAGCACCGCGTCGCCGTCGGCCAGCAGCCGGTCGGCATGTGCGACGAGGGCCCGGCGCTCGGCGACGCTGGCTCGCGACATCGAGCGGGCGATCGCCACCAGCGCGAGCGCGGCCAGCCGGATCCGGCCGCCGAAGTAGTCGCCCCAGATCCGGCCGAGCACCTCGACGACATCGTCGTAGACGCTGATCGCCGCGGCGGCGTCGCCCCGGGAGCCGTGGACCTCGATCTCGGCACCCGCGCTGTAGACCGCCACGCCGCCCTCGTCCTCCCAGAGCCCGCGCAGCGCGAGCAGCCGGTCGAGCACGTCCTCGCCCCGCGCGGCCAGCACCGCCAGCCGCGCGGGCTCGAGGATCCCCCGCGGGATGGGCGGCCCACTCATCGAGTCGACACTGTCGACGAGGGCGACGACGTCGTCCCAGTCGCCGAGGAGGTAGCTGATCCGGGTGAGCTGCCACCGAGCCTCGATGCTGAAGGGCGCCCAGACCAGGCCGGCCTGCTCACCCTGGGCCATCGCCGAGCGGAACCACCGGGCGGCCTGCTCCCAGTCGCCGGAGTCCTGGTAGGACCGGCCGAGCAGCCAGCGGCCGCGGATCTCGGCCTGGAAGGCGCCGGCCCGGACCGCGCTGTTGACCGCCGACTCGAGCGCCCCGCGCAACGCGTCCTGCTCGGACCCCGCGGCGGTCTTGACCCGCAGCCCGCTCAGGGTCGTGACGATGTCGGAGGCCAGCTCGGGCATGGCGAGGCGCTCGGCCAGGGCCAGCGCCTCGGTCGCGAAGGCCTCCGCCTCGTCCTGCTCGTCGGGCCGGTAGGCACCGAGGATCCGGGCGTGGTTGGCGAGCACCTTCGCCCGCAGCGGGCTCTCGCCCTCGGGAGCGAGCGCCAACGCCCGTGCCGAGACCTCGACCGGATCGAGCTCGGTCTCGGTCATCGACAGCACCTCGGCCTGGGTGTTGAGCAGGCGGGAGCGATCGGCCTCGGGGGCGCCGGGAGGGAGCTGGCCGAGCCGGGCGGTGACCAGCTGGCCGGCGCGGACGGCGTTGCCGCCGGTGATGAGCGCGTCGGCCGCGCGGACCACGAGGCGGGCATGGTCGACGCCGAGCCGCTCCACGCGGGCCGGGTCCTCGAGCAGCTCCAGCGCCTGCTGGTAGTGGTCGGCCGCCTCGTCGGGCCCGCCGACGGCCATCGCCTCGTCGCCGGCCTCGATGCTCGCCGTGACCGCCCGGTCGAGGTCGTTGGCGCGGCGGGCGTGCAGGGCCAGCTCGGCGGAAGTGCCCCGCGCGGCACCGGTGGAGAGCGCGTCGGCGTACCGGGCGTGGAGCCGCGCCCGCTCCCCCGGCAGCAGGTCGTCGTAGATCGCCTCGCCGAGCAGAGCGTGGCGGAAGGCGTAGAGGTGGCCGCCGACCTCGAGCACGTTCATCTCGACGGCCTGCCGGATCCCGGCGTCGAGCTCGTCGGCGGGGATGCCGGCCGTGGCCGCGAGCAGGTCGTGGGCCACCCGCCGGCCGGCGACGCTGGCGACCCGGGCGACCTGGCGAGCGCCCTCGGAGAGCCGGTCGAGCCGGACCAGCAGCAGGTCGGCCAGGTCGCCGGGGACGTCGCCGTCGGCGCAGGAACCCGAGGCCACCAGCTCCTCGACGAAGAAGGCGTTGCCCTCGGCCCGCTCGACGATCCGGCTCACCGACCGTTCGTCGAGCCCGGCCGGAGCGAGCTCGTGGACCAGCGCGCGCACGGCCTCAGCGGGCAGCGGGCCGAGAGCGAGCCGCCCGACCTGCGGGAGCCGGGTCCACTCCGCGACCTGACGGCGCAGCGGGTGACGGCGATGCAGGTCGTCGGAGCGGTACGACGCCACGATGGCGACCGGGCGAGCGAAGGCGCGGGTGAAGAGGAAGCCGAGCATGTCACGGGTGGACTGGTCGGCCCAGTGGAGGTCCTCGACGACGAGCAGCACCGGCGCCTCGGTGGCGGCCGCCTCGAGCAGGGCGTGCACGGCCACCAGGGTGTCGCCGCGGTCGGAGCCGCGGCTGTGCTCGTCGGAGGTGTCGTCGCCCACGACCCGGGTGCGACGCCCCGGCTGCAGCCGGGCCAGGGCCGGGTGGACGGCCGCGACCGCCTCGACCAGGTCGGGGTGGCTGGTGCCGAGCCGGCCGAGCACCTCGCTGAAGGGGAGGTAGGGCAGCGCGCTGTCGCCGAAGTCGAGGCAGTGGCCCGCCAGCACCTGCCAGCCGGCGTCGAGGGCGTGGTCGCGCAGGGTCCGCAGCAGCCGGGTCTTGCCGACGCCGGCGTCGCCCGACAGCAGCACGGCTCGCCGGGTCGTCCCCGCCTCGGCGGCGCTCACGGCGTCGTCGAGCACGGCGATGGCCTCGGCGAGCTCGGTGTCACGCCCGACCATGGTCAGGCTGCTGTGTGCGGCCACGGACACCATCATGTCGTCCGCCACCGACAAGGTGGGCACGGGTGGCGCCCGCCTCAGCGCGAGCGGCGCTCCACGCTGGGGTCGGTCGCGGCGATCCGCCGCAGCCAGGAGGTGCGGCTGCGCCCCGCCCGGCTGGCGGCCATGCCACGTGCCGCCTGCTGGCGGCGGTAGTCGTTCTCCGCGTTGATGAAGTAGTCGTTGCTCATGACGTAGAGACTCGTCGCCTGAGGTAGGCCCCCACATCGGACAACTGCCTTATCCGGTCGCCCCGGCTACCTCAGGTTGCCGGGGTGAGCCCACCCCTAGGCTGGGCGGGTGGAGTTCTCCGAGGTGGTACGCCGACGGCGGATGACCCGCGCCTACACCTCGGATCCGGTGGCCCCGGCGGTGCTGGAGCGGGCGCTCGACCACGCCACCCGGGCACCGAGTGCCGGGTTCTCCCAGGGCTGGGCGTTCGTCGTGCTCGACACCCCGGACGCCGTCCACGGCTTCTGGGCCGCGCAGACCGACGACGCGGACCCCGGCGGCGTCCCGGACCGCTGGCTCGCGGGCATGATGAGCGCACCCGTCGTGGTGGTGCCGTGCAGCCGCCGCGACGCCTACCTCGACCGCTACGCCGAGCCCGACAAGCGCCGCGCGGGCCTCCACGAGCACGACGAGAGCCGCTGGGCGATGCCCTACTGGCACCTCGACACCGCGATGGCGTCGCTGCTGCTGCTCCAGTCGGTGACCGACGCCGGGCTCGGCGCCTGCTTCTTCGGGCTGGTCCCGGGCCGCGTGGACGCGGTGAAGGACGTGCTCGGCCTCCGTGACACCGCGGAGGAGGAGGCGCCCCACCCCGTCGGCGCCATCACGATCGGTCACCCCGCCCCCCGGGCGGCGGGCGCGCGGGGCTCGGCGAGTCGCCGGCGGCGTACCCCGTGGCAGGACGTGGCCCACCGCGGCCGCTGGGGAGCGGGCTGGAACGGGCAGGACGCCTGATGCCTCGCCCGAGCCCGGTCGTCACCCATCTGACCGCCGCCGACCTGCGCCAGCGCGACCCGGTGCTCCCCAGGATCGCCCGACTGCTGCGGCCCTATCGCGGCAAGATCACGCTGGTCCTGGTCGCCGTCCTGGCCGCGGCCGCGCTGCAGGCGATGGTGCCGTTCCTGACCCGGGCGGTCTTCGACGACGCGCTGTTCCCCCTCGACGGCGGCGGCCCTCGCCTGGACCTGCTGGCCTGGCTGGTCGCCGGCATGTGCGCGATCCCGATCGTGGCGGCCCTGATCGGCATCGTGCAGATCTGGCTGACCTCGACGGTCGGGAACTCCGCGATGGCGGACCTGCGCGGCGACCTCTTCGAGCACCTGCAGAAGATGGAGCTGGCGTTCTTCACCGCCACCAAGACCGGCGCCATCCAGTCCCGGCTGGCGAACGACGTCGCAGGGGTGCGGACGGTGCTCACCGACACCGCGACGACGATCGTGCAGAACTCGGTCACCGTCACCGCGGCGTTCGTGTCGATGGTCGTGCTGTCCTGGCAGCTGACCGTGCTCACGCTGTTCGTGATGCCGTTGTTCATCGGCCTGCAGTTCCGGGTCGGTCGCGCGCGGCAGCGCCTCGCCCGGCGCACCCAGGAGTCCCTCTCCGAGATGACCGCGATCACCGAGGAGGCCCTCTCGGTGAGCGGCATCCTGCTCGCCAAGGTGTTCAACCGCGCGGAGTCGGAGGTCGAGCGCTACCGCGAGGCGAACCGCAGGCAGACCCGGCTCCAGGTCGACCAGGCGATGACCGGACGCACCTTCTTCGCGATGGTGCAGACCTTCTTCGCGATCACCCCCGCGCTGATCTATCTCGTCGCCGGCTGGATCGTCACCGGCAACGTCCCGGTCGGCGCCGACACCATCACGGCCGGCACCCTGGTCGCGTTCACGACCCTGCAGAGCCGGCTGCAGATGCCGCTGCTCCAGCTGATGCGGGTCACCCTCGACGTCCAGACGTCGATGGCTCTGTTCCGCCGGATCTTCGAGTACCTCGACCTCGAGCCCGCGATCACCGAGCGGCCCGGCGCGGTCGCCCTCGACCCGGAGCGGCTGCGTGGGCGGGTCGAGCTGCGCGGCGTCCGCTTCCGCTACCCCGAGCCGCGCTCGCTCTCCGGCACCGTCAACCGCGACCGGTTCGGCGAGAGCGGGGTGCGGATCGAGGACGGCCCCGACCCCGACGGCACCGAGCGGCCCATCGGGTCGGGCTGGGCGCTGGACGACGTGTCGCTCGTCGTGGAGCCCGGGCAGCTCGCCGCGATCGTCGGACCGTCGGGCAGCGGCAAGACCACGGCGACGTACCTGGTCCCGCGGTTCTACGACGTCACCGAGGGCGCCGTCCTCATCGACGGGTACGACGTCCGCGACCTCACCCTGTCCTCCCTCGCCGACGCGGTCGGGATGGTGACCCAGGAGCCGTACCTCTTCCACGGCACCATCCGCGACAACATCGCCTACGCCCGGCCCGACGCGGCACCGGAGGAGATCGTGCGGGCGGCGCGCGACGCCAACATCCACGACCGGATCATGAGCTTCCCCGACGGCTACGAGACGATCACCGGCGAGCGCGGCTACCGCCTCTCCGGCGGGGAGAAGCAGCGCCTCGCGATCGCACGGGTGCTGCTCAAGGACCCGCGGATCCTGATCCTCGACGAGGCCACGTCCGCGCTCGACAACGAGACCGAGCGACTGGTCCAGGAGGCGCTGGAGCGGGCCACCCGCTCCCGCACCACCATCGCGATCGCGCACCGGCTCTCCACGATCCGCTCGGCCGACGTGATCTTCGGCCTCGAGGACGGACGGCTGGTCGAGCACGGCACCCACGACCAGCTGATGGCCGCCGGCGGCCTCTACAAGCGCCTGTACGACGAGCAGTTCTCCCGGGTCCCCGCCGGCACGCCCTGGTGCGACCCCCGGCGCGCCGACATCCCCCTCTGACCGCCCGCCGCGGTCACGGCTCCACGAGACCGGCCCGGATGGCGTACCGGGTCAACTGCGTCCGGTCCGTCATGCCCAGCCGGGCGAGGATGTTCGAGCGGTGCTTCTCGACCGTCTTGAGGCTGATCGACAGCAGGGCGGCGATCTCCCGCGACGACCGTCCCTCCGCGATCAGCTTCAGCACCTCGTCCTCGCGCGGGGTCAGCACCGTCTCGGGCACCCGGTCGCCGCGCGCCAGCCGGTCGAGGTAGTCGCGGACGATCGCGCCCATGGCACCGGGGTAGACGAAGGCCTCACCGCGCATGGCCGCCCGGCAGGCCTCGACCAGGTCCTCGTCGACGACCGACTTGAGCACGTAGCCGCTGGCGCCGAGCTTGAGGGCCTCGAAGAAGTACTGCTCGTTGTCGTGCATCGAGAGCATCAGGATGCGCGGCGGCTCCCGGCGCCGATTGATCTCCCGGGCGGCCTGCAGCCCGGTCATCGTCGGCATCGCGATGTCGAGGACGACGAGGTCGATCTCGTGCTCGCGCAGCAGCGCCACCGCCTCGGCTCCGTCCGATGCCTCGGCGACGACCTCGATGTCGGGCTGCTGCTCCAGGATCAGCCGCACCCCGTGCCGGACCAGGGCGTGGTCGTCGGCCAGCAGCACCCGGATCCGGCGGCCCGGCGCCGACCCGTTCCCGCTCATGCCGGCACCCGCAGCCGCACCGTCGTCCCCTGCCCGGACGAGACGACCTCCACCGAGCCGGCGACCAGGTCCGCCCGGTCCCGCATGCCGGTGATGCCGGCGCCGTTCCCCTCGCCGACGGACATGGGAAGGCCGCGACCGTCGTCGGCGACCTCCAGCACGACCTCCTCCCCCAGGCGCAGCAGCGACAGCTCGACGCGGGACGCGGCGGCGTGCCGGACGACATTCGTCAACGCCTCCTGTGCGACCCGGTAGATGACGATCTCCACCTGCGGGGTGAGGTCAGGCAGGCCCGGGCCGAAGGTACGCCGCACCGCCGGCCCTCCGTGGCGCGCCACGTCGGTCGCCAGCGACGCGAGCGCCGCCTGGAGGCCGAGGTCGTCGAGGACCCCCGGCCGCAGCTCACGGGCGACCCGTCGTACGTCGTCCAGGCCGGCGCGGGCGCTCTCGCGGACCGCCGCCAGCTCGTCGCGCAACTCCGGGGGCGCCTGCTCCTCGAGGCGCTTGAGCCCCAGCAGCACCACGGTCAGGCTCTGGCCGACCTGGTCGTGCAGCTCCTGGGCGATCCGGTGCCGCTCGGCCTCCTGCGCGGCCAGGGCCTGGGCGCTGCTGGCGCGGCGCTCGTCGTCGAGCCGCTCCAGCATGGCGTGATAGCTGCGGGCCAGCTGGGCCCCCGGCCCCTCCCCACCGGCGTCGAGCCGGCGGCCGACGCCGCCGAGACGGACGGTCGCCATCTCCTGGATCACCCGGTCGACCGGCGCGAGCGCTCGCCGCAGCAGCACCGCCGTGACGCCCAGGATCAGAGCGAGCCCGACCACGAGCACCACGGCCTCGGAGACCACGACCTGCCGGGAGACCCGGGCGGGCGAGAGCAGCAGCACCAGCAGGCTGGCGCACAGCACGGCACCGTTGATCAGGGAGACCTTCCAGTAGAGGGAGGAGTTCGCGAACCGCACGGTGTCCACCTTCGCCGACCGGGGCGCCGCCCGCCAGCCACCGCCTCCTGGCGGCCCGGAAATGGGGGCTAGCACCCATACCGCGCAAGCCGTCCGACGACTTGGCTTGAACCATGGCACCCACCCTGTCCTCCTTGCGTCGTGCCCTCGGCCTGCGTTCTCGCGGGAGGCACGACGTCGCCCGACCCCGCGGCGGCGACAGCGGCCCGCCCGTGTTCGTGGTGCCCGTGACCGTCCGCGAGCGGACCGACGATGATGCCGACATCCGGCTGCTGCTCGAGGTGAAGCTGTCCTCCGCGACCCTCCCCCGCCCGGAGATCGACCGGATCACGCTCGCGCTCGTCGTCCCGGCCGCGAGCATCTGGGTACGCCGGCAGCGCCTCGCCGCCCTGGAGGACTCCCTGGGACCACGACTGCGCGAGGTCGAGGAGGGCGTCTGCCACCAGACCCGCGCACTCGGCGCGGACCTGCTGTCCGTGGAGGTCGTGGCCGTGGAGCACCTCCTCGTCTCCCCGTCGGCCGACGCCGACCACGACATCACGCAGAGGGGTGAGCATGGGGACCGGTGAGCTGGAGCTGGCCGTCGCGGTCGGGATGCTCTGCGCGGCCCTGGGGTTCGCGCTCGGGCTGGCGATCGGGCGGGGCCGGCAGCCGCGATGGGCCGAGAAGGGCAGCTTCGTGCACAAGGTCTCGATCGGGTTCGCGACCCTCGACCGGATGGACGGCGTGCTGCTGCGGTTCGAGGTGGAGCCGGAGTCGAGGATGTCCGGCGTCGAGGTCGGCGAGCTGCGGCTGCCGCCCGGCGCGGCGGTCTCGCTCATCACCCGCGGCAAGGACGCGCTGGTGCCGTCCGGTCGGACGACGCTGCGCACCGGCGACCAGGTGCTGGTCGTCACTGCGCTCGGCAAGGTCGACGAGGTCGAGGAGCGGCTGCGCGCGGTGAGCCGGTACGGCCGGCTGGCCGGCTGGTACGAGTCCCTCGAACCCCCGAACTCCGCGCGGGCGTTCGGCGTCCGGACCGCCGGGGAGAGTGCGGCGTGATCCTGACCTCCGCCGCTCTCTCCATCTTCATCGTCGCGTACGCCCTCATCGCCACCGAGCGCGTCCACCGGGTGGCCGCGGCGCTCGGCGGCGTCGCCGGCATGGTGGTGATCGGGCTCGTCGACGCCAACTCGGCCTTCTTCGACCACCACACCGGCATCGACTGGAACGTCATCTTCCTGCTCTTCGGGATGATGATCATCGTCGGCGTGCTCAAGCAGACCGGACTCTTCGAGTTCCTCGCACTGTGGGCCGCCCGGAAGTCCGGCGGCCATCCCTACCGGCTGCTGGTCCTGCTGGTGCTGATCGGGGCTGTCGTGGCCCCCATCCTCGACAACGTCACCTGCGTGCTGCTCGTCGCACCGGTCACGATCTCGGTGTGCCGCCAGCTGGGACTCCCCTCCGCGCCGTACCTCATCTCGCTGATCCTCGCCTCCAACATCGGTGGTACGGCGACGCTGATCGGCGACCCGCCCAACATCATCATCGGCAGCCGCGCCGGCCTGAGCTTCCTCGACTTCCTCATCCACTCACTGCCGCTGACGATCATCCTGCTCGGCGTCTTCGTGGTGATGGCGCGGTGGCTCTTCCGTCACGACCTCGGCCGGAAGGTCGACGTCGGCGACGTGCTCGGTGACCTCCATCCACGCGACGCGATCACGAACATGCGGATGCTGCGGCGCTGCCTGATCGTGCTGGGGCTGGTCATGGTCGCCTTCAGCCTCCACACCGTGCTCCACCTCGACCCGTCGGTGGTCGCGATGATGGGCGCGGGCGCCACCGTGCTGGTCTCCCGCACCGAGCCCGAGGAGTTCCTCGAGGAGGTCGAGTGGGGCACCCTCGCCTTCTTCATGGCCCTCTTCGTGCTCGTCGGCTCGCTCGTCCAGGTGGGCGTCATCGGCCGGGTCAGCGAGCTCGCCGCCGAGGCGATGGGCGACCGCGAGCTGCTGGCGTCGACCGCCCTGCTCTTCGGCTCCGGCGTGGTCGGCGCCTTCGTCGACAACATCCCCTACACCACGGCGACGGTCCCCATCGTCGAGGAGATGGTCGCCGCGACCTCGTCCTCCGGCGCGGACAGCCCGCTGTGGTGGGCGTTCGTCTTCGGTGCCGACCTGGGCGGCAACGCGACCGCCGTCGCCGCCGGTGCCAACGTCGTCGTCCTCGGCATCGCCGCCAAGGCGGGCGAGCCGATCAGCTTCTGGAAGTTCACCAAGTACGGCCTCGTCGTCACCGTCGTGACGCTCCTCATCGCCTGGGTCTACGTCTATCTGCGCTACTTCGCGTGGGCCTAGCGCGGCCGGCCGCGCGGTTCAACCACCGGATCCGTCGTGGGCTTCAGGGCTGGGCGGGCACGACGTGCGCGTCGGGCCCCGGGAAGGCCAGCGACTCGTGGCCGTCCTCCCAGCGGACCAGGTACGGCGGGGCGCCGTCCTCCCCGCGCACCTCGAGCACCTCCGCCTCGCGGCGGTGCATCGAGACCGTCCGTCCCTCGACGACCAGGCGGTCGCCCACGCGCGCGTGCATGCCTCCACCATGCGCCCGACCGGGTCGAGGCACAAGGGGGTCGCCGGGCTCGGCCGCGCTGCCTATCGTGGGGTGATGGACGAACAGCCGGACCCGCGTGCGGAGAAGGCCGCCGCCCGCGCCCGGATCGAACAGCAGCAGAGCTGGGTCGACCTCCAGGTGCGCCAGGCGATGGAGCGCGGCGACTTCGACGACCTGCCCGGCGCGGGCAAGCCGATCCCCGACCTGGGCAGCACGCACGACCCGGACTGGTGGGTGAAGCGGCTGGTCGAGCGGGAGCGGATCACCGTCCTCCCGCCCGCCCTCCAGCTCCGCAAGGACGACGCCGAGCTCGACTCGGTTCTCGACGCGCTGGGATCCGAGCGCGAGGCCCGAGCGTTCGTCGAGGACTTCAACGCCCGCGTCATCCGGGCCCGCTACACCCCGGTCGACGGACCGCCGCTGGTCACGATGCCGCGCGACGTCGAGGAGACGATCGCCGCCTGGCGCGGGCGGCAGACGGCGCGTCGTACGACGGCCGCAGGGTCCGCTCCGGAGCCGCGCCGCCGCTGGTGGCGGCGCCGTCGATCACGCTGAGACGCCGACGTCGGGCAGCGCAGCGAGCGTCTCCGGAGCCAGATCGAGCTCGCCGGGCCAGCACACCGTCCGCAGGACCGGGTCCACATGGAGGGCCCGGAATGCACGGTCGTCGTCACGAAGGATGGCGAAGGCAGGCCCGCTGAGCAGTGGCGCGACGTCCACGACCTTCGTCGTGAGATCGGAGAACCGGACATGGATCAGCCGATCACGGCCGGCGGTCGCGCCGACGATGTGCTTCTCCATCGCGCACCTCCTCATGGAAGGGGCTCAATCCTACCGGGAGG
Organism: Nocardioides carbamazepini; assembly: GCF_024614185.1. GTDB lineage: Bacteria > Actinomycetota > Actinomycetes > Propionibacteriales > Nocardioidaceae > Nocardioides > Nocardioides carbamazepini. Next base: position 254,608 of record NZ_JAHTLF010000018.1, on the reverse strand, counting down.
CTCGCCGCGGGCCGCTCGATCCCAGGCCGCTCGCAGGTCACCCTGATGGATCCGCGCCCACTCGGCAACCAGGCTGCCGGCTCTCCGCGGCAGCCCGCCCGCGAGTATCTCGAGCGTCTCGATGGCCACGCTCGCCTCATGCCCCGCGTAGATCGCATGGAATTGCGGCGGAGCGTGATCCGCGTAGTACAGCGCGATCACGATTCCATAGAAGCTGCTGATCCGAGGCACGTCGTCTCCCGGGACTCCGAGTGGGACCGTCACGGTGACAGGAGCGTCCGACACATGCCGCCGTCTCGCGAGAGATCCGTCATACCGGAGCGGGGCGACTCGCCGGTAGGTTGTCGATCCGTGAGTGAGCGAAGCGAGCGAACCATCGAGCACGGCGTCGGCGGCGGCTCCTGTCCGGCCGGAACGAAGCGAGGACGGGCATGAGCCACAAGAGCGCCAAGGACTTCTTCCGGCCGCTGGCCGTGGGTGCGCCGCAGCCGCTGCGCGAGATCCCCGCGCGGCCCAGTCGCGCGATCCACTTCTTCGATCCCAGCAACGCGAAGATGGCCGCGAAGATCCCTGCGATGGTCGGCACCGTCGACGTGCTGTTGGGCAACCTCGAGGACGCCATCAAGGCCGACAACAAGGTCGCCGCCCGCGAGGGCCTGGTGAAGATCGCCCAGGACACCGCCGATCTCGGGGGACGCAGCGGGCCGACCCAGCTGTGGACGCGCATCAACGCCCTCGACAGCCCCTGGGTGCTCGACGACCTCACCACCCTCGTCCCGGCGATCGGCGACAAGCTCGACGTGATCATGGTCCCGAAGGTGCAGGGCGCCGAGGACATCCACTACGTCGACCGGATCCTGGCCCAGCTCGAGGCCAAGGCCGGCATCACCCGCCCGATCCTCATCCACGCGATCCTCGAGACCGCCCGCGGCGTCGCCAACGTCGAGGAGATCTGCGGCGCGTCCCCGCGCATGCAGGGCCTCTCGCTCGGGCCGGCCGACCTCGCGGCCGACCGCAAGATGAAGACCACCCGCGTCGGCGGCGGCCACCCCGGCTACCTGGTGCGCGAGGACGCTCCGCGCGACGCGGACGGCGCCTACCAGTACGACGCCGACCGGTTCCGCTTCCAGCAGGACCTGTGGCACTACACGATGGCCAAGATGGTCGACGCCTGCGCGACGCACGGGATCTACCCGTACTGGGGGCCGTTCGGCGACATCAAGGACACGGTCGCCTGCGAGGACCAGTTCCGCAACGCGTTCCTGCTCGGCTGCGTCGGCGCCTGGTCGCTGCACCCGGTCCAGATCGAGATCGCCAACCGGGTCTTCTCCCCGAGCGTCGAGGACATCGCCCACGCCCGCCGCGTGGTCGCCGCCATGGGCGACGGCACCGGCGCGGTGATAATCGACGGCAAGATGGAGGACGACGCCTCCCTCAAGCAGTGCCTCGTCCTCGTCGAGCTGGCCGAGGAGCTGGCCGCGATCGATCCCGTGCTGAAGGCGACGTACTACGCCATCGAGACCCCGGAGGCCTGACCCATGAGCCGTCAAGAGTCCAACGCTTTCAAGCCGCTGCGCTCCGTCCTCTACATGCCCAGCTCCAACGAGCGGGCGCTGGAGAAGGCGAAGACGCTGCCCGCCGACGCGATCATCTTCGACCTCGAGGACGCGGTGGCCCCCGACGCCAAGCCGGAGGCTCGCAAGGCCGCCACGGCCGCCGTCCAGTCCGGCGAGTACGGCAACCGGCACCTGATCATCCGGGTCAATGGCATCGGCACCGCGTGGCACGCCGACGACATCCGCGCCGCGGCCCAGGCCGGCCCCGATGTCGTCCTGGTCCCGAAGGTGAACTCCGCCGAGGAGGTCCTCGAGCTCGTCGCCGCGCTGGACGCCGCCGGCGCGCCCGAGAAGACGACCCTGTGGGCGATGGTCGAGACCCCGATCGGCATGCTCAACGCGCTCTCGATCGCCACCGCCTCCGAGCGCCTGACCGGCTTCGTGATGGGCACCAACGACCTGGTCAAGGAGCTGTACGCCGAGCACGTCCCCGGTCGGCAGCCCGTGCTGACCGGCCTCAGCCTCGCGCTGCTCGCGGCCCGCGCCGCGGGCATCGTGATCATCGACGGCGTCTACAACGACGTGAAGGACACCGAGGGCTTCCTCGCCGAGGTCGAGCAGGGCCGCCAGATGGGCTTCGACGGCAAGACCCTCATCCACCCCGGCCAGGTCGACGGCGCCAACTCCGGCTTCGCGCCGAGCGAGCAGGCCGTCGAGGACGCCCGCGGCCTGATCCGGGCCTGGGAGGACGCGCGGACATCAAGCGGCTCCGGCGTCGTCACCTACAACGGCAAGATGGTCGAGAGCCTCCACGTCGAGTCCGCCGAGCGCACGCTCGCGATCCACGAGGCGATCCAGGCGCTCTGACCCGGCGCAGACTGATCTCGAGTTCCCGCCGACCCGGCGCAGACTGAAGTCAGAACAACGCCGACCCGGCGCAGATTGAACTTCTGTTGTTCAATCTGCGCCGGGTCGGCGCGTTTTGCTGTTCAGTCCGGGCCGGGTCGGGGCCAGATCCTGTTCAGCCTGCGACGGGTCGGGGCCAGATCCTGTTCAGCCTGCGACGGGTCGGCGGGGACTGATCAGCGCTCCTCGACCCCGAGGGCGATGGTCAGCGCGAGGACGGTGTCGGGCTCCTCGAGCCGGTCGCCGTACAGGTCCCGGATCTGCGTCATGCGGTAGCGGATCGTCTGCGGGTGCACGAAAAGTGCCGCCGCCACGTCGTCGCGCCGGCCCTGGTGGAGCAGCCAGGCGCGCAGCGTCTCGCGCAGCTTCGCCGCGGTGGCCGGCCGCAGCTCGTCGAGGGGGGCGAGGACGCGGGCCCGGAGGTCGTCGAGCGCGGCCGGGTCGGCGGTCAGGACCAGCCGGGGAAGGTGCGCCTCGGTGTCGCCGGCCAGGCCGAGGTCCCGGGCCCGCACCGCACGGTCGTACGACGACCGCACCTCCAGCCACGCCCGCGGGGGCCCGACCACGCAGTCCCGGCCCTGCACCGACCGCAGCAGCGTCGGGCGCCGGCGGTCGTGGGCGTCGGGCACGAGCAGGAGGGCGGCGCCGTCGAGCTCCGGCAGGTCGCTGGCCTGGATGGTGCCACGGCGCAGGGACTGCTGCAGCGCACCGGCCCGGGACTCGGGGACGATGACCGCGGTCAGCGTGGCGGGCGGGGCCCACTCCGCCCGTTCGGCGGCCGCCAGGACACTCGCCTCGGGCGCTCCGGTCAGGAGCTGGCGGGCCAGCCGCTCCATCATCCGCTGCCGGACCCGGCCCTCGGTCGCGGTCTCGTCCTGATGGCCGGCCACGCAGGCCGCCGACAGCTCGTCGATGTAGGCGAAGACCAGGGCGGCGAAGGAGGCCATGGTGGCGGGCTCCATACCCTCGTCGACCGCGCGGGCGGACAGGCGTTGCCAGCACACGCGCGCGCCGATCCGGAACGCCGAGAGCAGCGCGTCGGTGCTGCGGCCGCTGCGCGCCTCGCCCCGGCCGAGCTGGTAGGCGCCGTCGACCGCCGACGCCCGCGGGGCGAGCGCGTCAGGACCGCGCCGGTCGCTGGTCAGCGAGAGGAAGCCGCCGAGCGCGACCTGGACGGCGCCGCGGATGGTCTCGCCCATCGGCCCGCCGAAGGCGTCCTCGTAGGCCGGGACGTCCCGGATGATCTGGTCGACGACGTCGTCGGCGACGGCCGCGAGCTCGGCCCGGATGGCGGACACCGTGGCCGGCGGCAGCAGGACCCGCTGGTCGGTCCCGGCCTGACGCAACACACGACGCGACATCATGGCCCTTCTTTGTCTCTGCTGAACAAAACCGGGGAGTAGATTCACCGGCTGAGGTCATGAGTTTAACCCTCCAGGCTGGGACTCTAGAGATGTGAGTACGACGACCGCCGCCCCTGTCGCGGCCGCCCGGGCCGGACGCCTCCGCACCGGCCTCCGCTCGCTCCTCGACGCGGCCGTGACCCCGCTCAGCGTCGACGACCTGCTCGACCACTTCGCCCCCCTGCGGCCCGGCGCTGCCGTCGGTCTCCAGGGCCGGATCGTCTCCGTCGAGTCCGAGACCGAGGACGCCGCGACGATCGTGGTCAAGCCCGGCCGCGACTGGGACGGGCACATCCCCGGCCAGTACGTCCGCGTCGGTGTCGACGTCGACGGCGTCCGGCTGTGGCGCACCTACTCCCTCACCCACGGTCCGCGCCGTGACGGGCACATCTCGATCACCGTCAAGGCGATCCCCGGTGGAGCTGTCTCCCAGCACCTCGTACGCACCGCGCGCCCGGGCCAGATGCTCCAGCTCGCCCAGGCCGAGGGCGACTTCGTGCTGACGCCGCCGCGGCCCGGGCACCGCCAGAAGCTGCTGCTCGTCACCGCGGGCTCCGGCATCACCCCGGTGATCGGGATGCTGCGCAACCTCTACTCGCGCAACGAGTCCGAGGCGAAGGCGGCGTACGACATCGTGCTCGTGCACTCGGCGATGAAGCGCGACGAGGTCATCTTCGGCAACGAACTCCGCGCGCACGCCGACGCGGGCCGGCTGCGCCTCATCGAGCGGCACACCGACACCGACGGGCTGCTCACCACCGACGACCTCGAGAACGAGGTCCCCGACCTGGCCGAGCGCACGGCGTACGCCTGCGGTCCGGCGGGTCTCCTCGACACGCTCGAGGCCTACTACGGCGAGCGTCGCCTGACGCTCCACACCGAGCGGTTCCGGCCCACGGTCGTCGACGTCGACGCCGCGGGCGGCACGCTCACCTTCGCCGGCTCGTCTGCGGCGAGCGTCGACACCGACGGCTCCGTCCCGATCCTCGATGCCGCCGAGTCGGCCGGCGTCCTCATGCCCAGCGGCTGCCGGATGGGCATCTGCATGGGCTGCGTGCTCCCCATGAGGTCCGGCGCCGTGCGCGACCTGCGCAACGGCGAGCTCACCGTCGCCGTCCCGGGCGAGACCCACCCCGACGGCGTCAAGATCCAGACCTGCATCAGCGCCGCTGCCGGCGACTGCACCTTCGACCACTGACCCGTCGCATCCGTACACCTGAATCACGCCGACCCGTCGCGTTCGAACGCGACGGGTCACCGAGAAGGAGCCTCCCATGACGACGATCACCAACAAGGCCCAGAACCCCACCGCCCACCTGTCCCCCGAGGACATCGAGGCACTCGGCGCCGAGCTCGACGCCATCCGCCAGGAGATCATCGACGCGCGCGGCGAGAAGGACGCGGCGTACATCCGCAAGGTCGTCGACGTGCAGCGCAAGCTCGAGCTCGCCTCGCGTGCGACCCTGCTCGTCAGTGTCTTCCCGCCCGCGTGGGTGGCCGGCACCGTCGGTCTCTCGGTCGCCAAGATCCTCGAGAACATGGAGATCGGCCACAACGTCATGCACGGCCAGTGGGACTGGATGCGTGACCCGAAGATCCACTCGACCACGTGGGAGTGGGACAACGCCTCGACCGCCGACGGCTGGAAGCACTCGCACAACGAGGTCCACCACACCTACACGAACATCGTCGGCAAGGACAACGACCTCGGCTACGGCATCATGCGGGTCGACGAGGAGCAGCGCTGGTATCCGATGTACCTCGCCCAGCCGCTGTGGAACTTCCTCAACGCCTGCTTCTTCGAGTACGGCATCGCGGCCTACGACCTCGAGCTCGGCAAGAACCTCTCCAAGCCCAAGGACAAGCGGCCCGAGTCGTTCAAGAAGGCCGCCAAGGCCACCCTGCGCAAGATCCGCAAGCAGGCGACCAAGGACTACGTCGTCAACCCGGTGCTCGCCGCGCCCACCGGCTCGTTCCTGCCCGCGCTCGCCGCGAACTTCACCGCCAACCTGGTCCGCAACCTGTGGTCGCACTCGGTCATCATGTGCGGCCACTTCCCCGAGGGCGTCGAGACCTTCGAGCTGAACTCGATCCCGGAGAAGGAGACCCGCGGCGAGTGGTACCTGCGCCAGATGCTCGGCTCCGCCAACATCTCCGGCTCGAAGCTGATGCACATCATGACCGGCAACCTGTCGCACCAGATCGAGCATCACCTCTTCCCCGACCTGCCGAGCAGCCGGTACGCCGAGGCGGCGCCGAAGGTACGCGCCGTCTTCGACAAGTACGGCCTCAACTACCACTCCGCGCCGCTGCCGCAGCAGGTCGGGAGCGCGTGGCACCGCGTCGTCCGGCTGTCGTTCCCGAACGGCTGGCTCGCGACGACCAGCGCGAAGAACCTGCCGAGCCAGCTCAAGCTGCTCTACGCGATGACGACGGCCGACAAGCGCAAGCGTCGTGTGATGCAGCGGCTCCTGGAGAGCGCTGCCTCGAAGAAGGAGCAGACCCTGGCCGCCTGAGCCTGAGCCTCGGCTCAGGCGGGCGGTGCGGAGGCGTCGCGACCGACCGTCCAGACGAACCCTGCCGTCGGGCCGTACACCTGCGCGAACAGCACGGGGTCACGCAACGCCAGCCACTCCCGAAGACCGACGTACCCGGCGACGGCGTGGAGGTTCGGAAAGCGCTCCTCCACCGCCGGCATCCCTCGGTGGCTCGTCGACCGATCGTGGCTCCTGCCCGGGCCGGCGAGCCGATCCCCGAGCAGCACCGGGACGGCGTCACGAACGTGGTCGAGATAGTCAGGCTCCCCGAACGCCAACGAGCTGAGGAGCCGTGGGTGGCCGCAGATCCACGCGGTCGTGCCCGTGATCCGTCCCAGCTCCTCCCAGTCCGCCAGCTCGAGAACCTCGCCGAGACACCGGCCCACGACCGTCGCGAGGACGCCGGGGTCCAGGTCGTCCCGCCACGGCTGCGTGGGCGACCGTCCCCGGCGGCCGCCGGCGACGACGGTCATGGCCGGATGCGGTCGAGGACGCGCAGGAAGGACTCGTTCGCCTTGGCCAGGATCTCGTCCTGGTCGAGGTTCAGCAGCCGACGCTCGCGCATCACGACCTGGCCGTCGATGATGCTGGAGTTGACGCAGCTCCCGTTGGCGCTGAAGACCAGGTGGGAGTAGATGTGGTCCGGGTCGCCGTGGATCAGCGGGGTGAACATCTCGTTGCGCAGGTCGAGGGTGATCACGTCGGCCTTGCGTCCCACGGCCAGCTGGCCGGTGTCGTGCTTGAGCGCGGCCGCGCCGTTGCGGGTCGCCATCCGCACCACGTCGGGGGCCTGCTGGAGGCTGGGGTCGACGCGGGCGGCGCGGTGGATGAGCGAGGCGAACTTCATCACCTCGAACGGATCCCGGCTGTTGTTGCACTCGGCGGCGTCGTGGCCCAGACCGACGTTGATGCCGGCGTTGAGCATCTCGGGCAGCCGCGCGATCCCGTTGCCCAGCTTGGCGTTCGAGCTGGGGTTGTGGGAGATGTGCGTGCCGGTCTCACGCATCAGCGCGATCTCTACGTCGGACAGCCAGACGCAGTGCGCGGCGATGCAGTCCGGTCCGAGCAGCCCGGCCTCGTAGGCCACCTCCGTCGGCCGCTTGCCGAACCGCTTGACGCTGTCCTGGACCTCGGTGAGCGACTCGTTGAGATGGATGTGGATGCCGGTGTCCAGCTCGTTGGCCAGTGCCCGTGCGTCCCGCAGCAGACCCGGGTCGGCGAGCGGGAGCCACTCGATCCCGACGTAGACCTGGATCCTCCCGTCCCCCCAGCCGTCGACCTCCCGGTGGGCGGCGAGGTTGTCCTCGAGGGTGTCCAGGTCGTGCTCGGCGAGGGCGACGTCATTGGAGAGCACGGCCCGGATGCCGATGTCGCGCGCGGCGCGGGCGAGATCGGGCAGCCGCCGGTACATGTCGTTCACCGTGGTCACGCCGCACCGGATCGACTCGAGGTAGCTCGCGGCCGCGGCCCAGTAGGCCGCCTCGGCGTCGAGGTTGCGGATCAGCGGGTACCAGCAGGTGTCGAGGTACTCCCACAACGGCAGGTGATCGCTGTATCCCTTGCCGATGGCGGTGTGGTAGTGCAGGTCGACCAGGCCCGGCATCACCAGCTGCCCGGACGTGTCGATCACGACGTCACCGGACTGGGCCGGAGCGTCGCCGGCGCCCACGTGGACGATGCGGTCCTGCTCGATGACGACGTGGCCCTCGGGGTGCACGGACGCGTCGTCGTCCATGGTGAGGACGGTGCCGCCGTTGAGGACGATTCTGCTCATCGGAGCCTCCTAGGGGTGTGGGGGTGGGGGATGTCTCTCACCAGACGAGGACGTTGCGGCCGTTGACCTCGCGCCGACGCAGGCGCTCCAGTCCGGTCCCGATCTCGTCGATGGCGTACCTGGTGTCGATCTGGGCCGAGAGCTGTCCCCGGGCGGCCAGGGCGATTGCCGTCTCCAGATCCTGCTTGGCCGCGGCCACGGACCCCATCACCCGGACCTCCGAGAGGATGAGCTCGACCGGGTTGATCACCAGGTCCTCGCCGGTGTAGCCGATGATGACGGCGCTCCCGTGCCGGCCGAGTCCCCGGATCCCCGCCAGCATGCTGGCGCTCGTGCCGACCAGCTCGAAGAAGTGGTCCGCGCCGAGCCCGTCCGTGGCCTCCTTGATGCGGTCGGCGACCGGCTCGTAGCCCGCGTCGTCGAGGACGATGACCTCGCTCGCCCCGGCCTCCCGAGCGAGCTCCGCCTTGGCCTCGGAGTCGGCGATCGCGATGACCCGGGCACCCGCGGCACGGGCGACCTGGATCACCATGAGGCCCACGCCGCCGACGCCGTCGACGACGACCGAGTCGTCGAGGGCGACCTCCGAGAGGCGCAGCGCGTGCACGGCGGTCATCCCGCTGCAGCTGAGCAGGGCCGCGTCCTCGAAGGTCACGTTGTCCGGCAGCTTGATCAGGTTGGCCGCCGGTACCGGGATCACGTCGCGGAAGGTGCCGTCCTGGGTGAAGCCGATCTGGCCGCCGGGGTCCGCGCACACCTCCTCGCGCCCGGTGCGGCACCACAGGCACTGTCCGCAGCCGATGAAGTTGTAGATGGCGACGCGATCACCGACAGCGACCCCCGTGGTGCCCGGGGGAACGTAGCGGACCACACCCGCGCCCTCGTGACCGAGGATGAAGGGGTAGCCGGGCGGCTCGAGCATGCGGTCGAGGATGTGGAGCTCGGTGCCGCAGATGCCGGCGGCACGCGCCTCGACGAGGACGAGATCACTCTCGTCCGGCTCCGCCACCTGCTCGACGTCGAATGACCCGTCGGCGCTCATCACTACGGCTTTCATGGCTGTCCTTTCGCAAGCAAGAGTGTTGGGGGTCAGTCGAGATTGACCCAGACCGTCTTGGTCTGGAGGTAGTGGTCGAGGGCCTCCTGGCCGAGCTCCTTGCCGAAGCCGCTCATCTTGAAGCCCCCGAAGGGGACGGCCGGGTCGAAGTAGCCGTAGGTGTTGGCATAGACGGTCCCCGCGTGGATCGCGGCCGCGATCCGGTGCACCCGGGCCACATCGCGCGTCCAGACGCCCGAGCAGAGTCCGTACGACGTGTCGTTGGCCGCTGCGACCGCCTCCTCCTCGGTGGAGAACCTGCCGACCATCGCGACCGGGCCGAAGATCTCCTCCCGCATGATCCGCATGTCGGGGCGCACGTCGGTGAAGACGGTCGGGCGGACGAAGCTGCCGACCTCGGGGACCGCGGAGGCGGCGTCCGAGACGATGCTGGCGCCCTCCGCGAGGCCGGAACTGATGTACCCGTTGACCCGCGCCTGCTGCTCCTCGCTCACGAGCGGCCCCATCGTGGTGCTCGGGTCGAGGCCGGAGCCGAGGCGGACCTCGCCGACCCGCTCGACGAGGCGCTTGGTGAACTCGTCGTAGACGTCGTCGTGGACGTACACCCGCGCACCGGCGATGCAGCACTGGCCCTGGTTGAAGAAGACCGCGCCGAAGGTGCCCTCGACGGCGGCGTCGAGATCGGCGTCGGCGAACACCAGGCTCGGCGACTTGCCGCCGAGCTCCAGCGACACCTTCTTCATGTTGCCCTTCGCGGCCTCCATGATCCTCTGGCCGGTCGAGGTCTCGCCGGTGAAGGTGACCTTGTCGACGTCGCCGTGCGCGGCCAGGGGGGCGCCGGCCGAGGGGCCGAGGCCGGTGACGATGTTGACCACGCCCGGCGGGAACCCGACCTCGTCGAGCACCTCGGCCAGTCGCAGCGCCGAGAGCGGCGTCTGCTCGGCGGGCTTGAGCACGACGGTGTTGCCCGCGGCCAGGGAGGGGCCTAGCTTGTAGCCGCACATCAGCAGCGGGAAGTTCCACGGGATGATGGCGCCGACGACGCCCACCGGCTCCCGGCGGGTGTAGACGTGGAAGTTCGCTCCTCCCATGGGCGCGATGGTGCGTCCCTCGATCCTGCTCACCGCGCCCGCGTAGTACTTGAACAGCCCCGCGGTGAGCGGTACGTCAACGGCCAGCGACTCCGAGGTGGGCTTGCCGTTGTCGATGGCCTCCAGCTGGGCGAACTCCTCGGCGAGCTCCTCCAGGCGCGCACCGAGCCGCCACAGCAGCTCGCCGCGCCGGGCGGCCGGCAGCGCCGCCCACCCCGGCAGTGCCGCGCGGGCGGCCGCGACGGCCGCGTCGACGTCCTCGGCGTTGGCCGAGGCGACCGTCGTCAGCAGGCCCCCCGTCGCGGGGTTGTGCACGTCGATGCGTTCGCCTCCTCGCGACGCGACGAACTCTCCCCCGATGAAGAGCTGGTGCTCCCGGGCCGAGAAGGCCTCTACTGACTCGAGCAGTGCAACCATGGCGCATCCTCACATGTAATATCTGAGATCTGACATCCACCTTAGGTGGGCCATGAGATCTGCGTCAACGAATTGCGGCGAGCAGTCCCGCCCTTCCTCCGCCCGGCCCCGGGTACGCCGACGCGCCCGCCCGCCGCTCGGATCCGACAGATCCGCGTGGCGGGCGAGCGACAGGCGTCGGCACCTTCGCGAGGCCCGGCTCAGGCCTCCTCGACGCGGAAGCTCCGCAACTGGTCGGTCATGACCGACCGCACGTGGGCACGCATCCGCTTCTCCGCCGCGGCGGCGTCGCGCTTGAGGATGGCGGCGCAGATCTTCTCGTGCTCACTCAAGGAATGCTCGATCCGGCCCGGGATGCCCACGGTGAGTCGTCCGATCCGCCGCTGGTGCCCGTCGAGGTCGTGGATGATGTCGTTGATCCACTTGTTGTCGGACCCGGAGTAGATCAGGCGGTCGAAGTTCTCGAAGAGCTCGATGACCCTCTCGAGCCGGTCCTCCTCCACCGCCCGGCGGGTCTCCTCGACATTGCGCTGGAGGTCGGCGTGCAGCTGGTCGTCGTCGGCCTCGGCGGCCCGCGCGGCACAGCGCCCCTCGAGCAGCTCGCGCACCTCGTACATCTCACGGAGGTCACGCTTGCTGTAGCCGGCCACCACCGCGCCACGGTAGGGGATCAGATCGACGAAGCGGTCCTTCTGCAGGCGGACGAAGGCCTCCCGCACGGGGGTCTTGCTGACCCCCAGGGACGTCGAGATGTCGACCTCGCGCAAGGCCGCGCCGATGGCGTAGTCGCCACCGATGATCGCGTTGCGGAGGTGCTCGTACACCCGGTCCTTGAGCTGGAGGTGGCGCAGCTCCCCACCCACCCGTTCAGTCGTGCTCATCGTCGGCACCTCCTCGAGATCCTCGTGATCCGGACCGGCCACGGAGGGCCGTTACGATCTCACATTGGAGATACAATATTCTACTTGCCGCTCACCAGGACGCCGTCGACCATCACCGGCCGGTCATCGAGCTCCAGCGTGGCGCGCTGCATCACGCAGTCCAGGTGCGCCGCCGCGTCCACGGTCCCGCCGTAGGCGATCGAGTTGCCGAGCGCGACGTGCGCGCTCCCCAGCGTCGACTCGGTCTCCATCGGTACGCCGCAGACCCGGCCGTTGGGGTTCAGACCGAGGGAGACCTCGGCCAGGTTCTCCATCCGGCCGTCGGCACACCGCTCGATCATCGCGGTCAGCCGCTCGCCCTCGGCGCCCTCGACCTGCCGCAGCGCACCGTCCGCGAAGTGCAGCGCCACCGGCTCCGCGACCGGCCCGCGTCCCATGAACAGGAAGTCACCGTCGACCACCACGACACCCGTCGAGCTGCCCTCCACCGGTGCTGTTCCCGACTCGACGTCCGGCGGGCACATGTAGGCGCCCGGCTCACGGGCGATCCCGTACAACGCCCGTCCGCCCCGGCCCCGCACCGAGCCGCGGAGGTCGGTTCCCGCGGGGGTGGTCAACCGGTAGGTGTCGGCCGAGGCCCACGCCTCGGCCAGGCGCTCGGTGACCGTGCGGAGCTCGTCGAAGTCCACGTCGAGGGGACCGCCCAGGCGGAAGGTGTCGGCCACGACCCCGGGCATGCACAGGTAGCGAGTGCCGCCCGCCGTCGCCTGCTGACGAGCCCGGCTGGACCCGATGAACGTCGAGGTCAGCTCGATCGCCGCCGAGGCGCCGTCGAGGATCCGCGCCACGGCGTCCGGAGGCTCGCTCCCCGGCACGGCGTAGCGGGGCATCCGGGCCACCACCGCGACACAGCCGCGGTGGTCGAGGCCCCCCACCAGCGCCTCGACCACGACGGGATCGGTCTCGTCGTCGACGAGGAGCACCACCTCCTCGCGCGCCCCGACGCCCAGGCACTGGTCGAGGACGGTCGCGAGGGTCCGCTCGGGCACCGGGTCAGGAGACACGGGTCGCACCCACGACCTGGTCGAAGACCCCCTTGAAGCTGCGCATCGTCGCGAACCGGTCCTCGCCGAGCGGGAAGACCGTGATGCAGTCGATGCCGAGGTCGAGCATGTTCTCGATGTGCGCGCGGGCGCGGTCCTCACCACCGGCGAGGGCCATCCGGTGCACGAACTCGTCCGGCAGCAGACGCGCGGCCTCCTCCGCCTCCTGGAACTCGCCGCCGACGTACATCGTGCGCACCTTGTCGATCAGCTCCCGCGAGAGACCGGCCATCTCGCAGTAGCCCGGGGCCGTCTGCGGGAACCAGGCGGCGATGGTCCGGCCGGCGGCCAGGGCCGCCTCCTCGTCCTCGTCGACGGCGCCGTAGGCGAACACCGTGATCTTCGGTCGCTTCGAGCGACCGGCCGCGTCGACACCCCGGTCGATGTGGTCCAGCGCCCACTGCAGTCCCTCCGGGTGCAGACCCGCCAGCAGGATGACCCCATCGGCCACCCGGCCGGCGAGCTCGAGCGTCTTGGGGCCGCTGCAGGAGATGTAGATCGGGATGTCACGGTCGGCGGCGACCCGCATGTGTGCGTCGTCGAGGCTGAAGCCCGCACCCTCGAGGGTGACGTGCTCACCGGTCCAGAGCTGACGGATCGCGTCGATGGAGGACTCCAGGCGGGCGAGCGTCGCCGGCTTGGACCCCAGTGCCAGGAGCGGCCGGTCGCCGGCGCCGATCCCCAGCGAGAAGCGGCCCTCGCTGATCTCGTCGATCGTCGCGGCAGCCGTCGCCGTCACTGCAGGATGCCGGGTCACCGGGTTGGTCACCGCGGTGCCCAGGCGCAGGGTCGAGCTGTGCCGCGAGGCGAGCGCCAGGTAGGCGTAGACGTTGCGTGCGTGCAGGGAGGAGTCGGTCAGCCAGAGCTCGTCGAACCCCGCCCGTTCGATGTCCTCGACCGCGCCCTCGAACTCCCGAGGCGGGTCCACCGGCTGAAGAGCGACACCACTGAGCATTTGTTCCGTCCTTTCGAGGTCAAGCTGACCGTTCGGTGATGGTACGAGCGAGTGCGTGCAGACCGAGCCGGATCGCGTCGGGATCGATCCACTCGTCCTCGGTGTGGGTGCCGTCGCCGTAGGTGATCCCCAGCGTCACGGCTGCGATCCCGGCCGCGTAGGCGACATTGGCGTCGGTGCTGGCAGCGGTGAGGTGTGCGGTGATGCCGACCTCGGCCAGGGCGCGCACCGCCGTCCGCACCAGAGGGTGCTCCGGATCGATCCGACCGGCGGGGCGGTTGCCGAGGGGCTCGACCGCGACGTCGACGCCCTCGTGTCCCCGGCCGATGATCTCGTCGACCGCGGCGTCCAGCTCGGTGAGCGCCGTAGGGTCCTCCGCACGGAGATCGACGTCGAAGCTCGCCTGGATGGCGCGGGAGTTGATGGACTCCCCGCCCTGCAGCAGCCCGACGTTGCGCGACGACCGGACACCCCGCGGCTCCGGCAGCTGCGCGATGGCATGCACCATCGCGGCGGCGGCGTGGACCGCGCTCGGCGCGTCGGCGTCCTCCCACGCGTGACCGCCCCGACCGGAGACCCGCACCCGCTTGCGCACCGAGCCGACCCCCACGACGTTCACCCGGCCGAGGTAGTTGCCCTCGAGGGCGACGAACGTCTCGACGGGCTCCGGCGGGTGCTGCAGGGCGGCACGGGCACCGGCCAGGTCGCCCAGCCCTTCCTCGCCCACCGTCGCCAGCACCCAGACCGACGCCGCGGTCCGGGCCGGCAGCAGCACGTCGAGGACCGACAGCGCGGCCACGGCGACGGTGTCGTCGCCGCACCCCGGTCCGACGACCCGGCCGGCGTCGCGGCGCAGCCCGTGGCGCACGTCGCGGCTGAAGACGGTGTCGAGATGGGCGGCCACGACCACGGCACCCCGCCCCGGATCGGCCCCGACCCGTAGGCGGGCCCAGAGGTTGCCGACCGGCTGACGCTCGACGTCGAGCCCGTCGGCGCGCCACCAGTCGGCGACGCGTGCGGCCCGGTCGCGCTCGTCGAGCGGCGGCGCGGGGATCAGGGCGAGCTCGAAGGTGCGCTCCAGCACCCGGACCGCCTCCTCCGCGCAGTGCGACAGTGGCACACCCGGGTCGGCGTCCACGTCCCGGTCGGTGCCGCTCACCGGACACCCGGCCCGGTGCGCAGCTCGGCGAGGATCTCCTCGGTGTGCTCGCCCAGCCGCGGCCACCGCCCCCCGCTCGGGAGCGGCCCGTCGACCTGGAGCGGAACGCCCAGGACGGGCGTCATCCCCGGCGCTCCCGGATCGGCCCGGACGAGCTCGAGGTGGCGCACCTGCGCCGAGTCGAGGACCTGACCGAGATCGCGCACCTCGGCCGCGGGAACCTTCGCCGCATCGAGCAGGCTCAGCCAGTGCGCCCGGTCGCAGCGCCCCAGCCGGGCTTCGAGCTCCTCGGTCAGGGTCGCGCGGTTCCGGACCCGTGCCGCGTTGTCGGCGAAGCGTGGGTCCTCCACGAGCTCCGGCGCGCCCAGCGCCTCGCACAGCCGCCGCCACAGGGCCTCGCTCCCGGCGCCCGCGATCACGAGGTGGCCGTCCCGGGCCCGGAACGCACCGTAGGGCGCGAAGGTCGGCGAATGGCTGCCGATCCGGCCCGGCACCTCCCCGTCGACGAAGTACGACGGCGCCACGCTGGTGAAGGTCGCCACGGCGAACTCGAGCAGCGACGCGGCGACCCGCGCTCCCCTGCCGGTGCGGTTGCGCGCATAGAGCGCAGCCACGACGCCGAGAGCACAGGAGACGGCACTGCCGATGTCGAGGGCCGGCACGCCCACCTTGACCGGTCCGCTGTCGGGCTCGCCGGTCACGCTCATCAACCCTCCCTCGGCCTGGAGGATGAGGTCGAAGCCGCCACGCCCGGCGTCCGGACCGCTCTGGCCGTAGCCGGAGATCGACCCGTAGACGACGTGCGGGAAGCGGGCGGCGACGCTCTCCGCGTCGAGGCCGAGCTTGACCAGCGCTCCGGGCCGGCCGTTCTCCAGGAGCACGTCGGCGGTCTCCAGGAGCGCGTCCAGGTCTGCCCGGCCCTCGTCGGCGGCGAGATCGAGGAGCATCGACCGCTTGCCGCAGTTGAGTGCGCCGAAGAGGGCGCTCTCGCCGTCCACGAACGCCGTGCCCTGCTGGCGGTAGGGGTCGCCCGTCTCCGCCAGCTCCACCTTGATGACGTCCGCCCCGAGTGCGGCCAGCAGCCTCCCGGCGTACGCGCCGGACACGAACCGGGTCAGGTCCACGACCCGGACGCCGACCAGCGGCAGGTCGCCGCTCACCACGGCTGTGGCTCCCGGTAGACGCCGAAGACCTCACGCATCGTGTCGGCGATCTCGCCGAGCGTGGCGCCCACGCGGCCGGCCTGCATGATGTGGGGCATGCTGTTGGTCCCCTCGACCAGCGCCGTCCGCAAGGTCGCCAGTGCTGCGGCGACCACGTCGCCGTCACGGTCGGCGAGACGCGCGGCCAGTCGCTCGCGCTGCCGCGCTGCGCTCGCTGCGTCGACCTCGAAGAGCGGCGGCACGACCCCGTCGTCGTCGACGTACTTGTTGACGCCGACCTTGACCCGCTCGCCGGAGCGGACCTCCTGCTCGTAGCGGTACGCCGACTCGGCCACCCATCGCTGGGGAACACCTTGCGCGAGCAGCTCGACGAGGCCCCCTCCCTCCTCCACCCGACGGACGAGCTCCCAGGCCCGCGCCTCGATCTCGTCGGTGAGGTGCTCCACGAAGTAGGAGCCCGCCAGCGGGTCGATGACCTTCGCCACCCCGGACTCGTGGGCGATGATCTGCTGGGTCCGCAGAGCCAGGCGCACCGACTCCTCGGTGGGGATCTCCAGCGCCTCGTCGTAGCCCATGACATGGATGGACTGCGCGCCACCGAGCACCGCGGCGAGGCACTGCAACGTGGAGCGGACGACGTTGTTGAGGGGCTGCTGCGCCGTCAGCGTCGCGCCCGAGCAGCCGGAGAAGAAGCGGAGGCGGGCGGAGGTCTCCTTCTTCGCCCCGAACCTCTCCAGGGCCAGGCTGCTCCACATCCGGCGCGCCGCGCGGACCTTCGACGCCTCCTCGAACAGGTCGAGCTGACTGGAGAAGTGGAAGGAGAGCCGCGGCGCGAACGCGTCGAAGTCCAGGCCGCGCGCGAGGAACGCCTCCGTGTAGGCGATCGCCGAGGCCATCGTGAGGCCGATCTCCTGGATCGCGTCGCATCCCGCCTCCCGCGCGTGATAGCCCGTGATCGAGATGCCGTTGAACCGCGGCAGGTGCTCCGAGCAGTACTCCACGACGTCGGCCACCAGGCGGATGGAGTGGTCCGGCGGGAAGATGAACGTCTTGCGCGCCAGGAACTCCTTGAGGATGTCGTTCTGCAGCGTGCCGGCCACCTGCGCCATGTCGGCGCCCTGCCGCTCGGCGGCCACCAGGTAGAACGCCAGGATGATCGGGGCGGTCCCGTTGATGGTGAAGTTCACCGACAGCTGGTCGATGGGCAGGCCCGCGAACACGGCCTCCATGTCCTCGACCGAGTCGATCGCCACACCGACGCGGCCGACCTCGGAGAGGACCAGCTCGTCGTCGGAGTCGTAGCCGAGCTGGGTCGGCAGGTCGAACGCGACCGAGAGCGCCGTCTGGCCCTGGTCGAGCAGGTAGCGGAAGCGCGCGTTGGTGTCGTCCGCCGAGCCGTAGCCGGCGTACTGGCGCATGCTCCACAGTCGCTCGCGGTACATCGTCCGGTAGGGACCGCGGGTGAACGGCGGCTCCCCCGGCCGCCCGAGGCGGCCCTCCAGGTCCTCGGCGACGGACGCGGCGTCGTAGATCGGGTCGAGCGGGATGCCGGAGTCGGTCACGACGGCCCGGGGCTCACTGCTCATCGGACACCTCCTCGGCGGCGATGGCGAAGATGCGCGCGACCAGGTCATCGAGCGGCGTCCCGACCGGGAAGACGTCGCGGACACCGAGCTCGCGCAGACGGGTGACGTCCGCGGGCGGGATGGTGCCGCCCACCACCAGGGGTACGTCGCCGAGGTCCTCGCCCGCGCAGGCGGCCAGGACCTGGCGGGCCACGTCGACGTGGACGCCGGAGAGCACGGAGAGCCCGATCACGTCGGCGTCCTCGGCGGCCGCCGCGCGAGCGATCTGGGCGGCCGTCTGCTGGAGCCCGAGATAGACGACCTCGGCGCCGGCGTCCCGCAGTGCCATGCCGACCACCTTGACCCCTCGGTCGTGCCCGTCGAGACCGGGCTTGGCCAGCACCACCCGGGGGTGCGGACGCACCCCCGTGCTCACGCCGATTCCCGAGGCGTGAGCGCGCGGACGGCGAACTCGGTGTAGACCCGGGTGGCCTCCACGATGTCGGCGACGGAGAGGTGCTCGTCGGGGCAGTAGACCGGCTCCCCACCGGGCCCGAAGATGACGGTCGGGACCTTGTCACCGAAGCTCGCGGTGTCACCCAGCCAGCCGGCCGCCTGCAGCGGGGGCTCGGCACCGCCCCGCACCGACCGCACGGAGTCACGCATCAGCTCGACGACCTCGTCGCCGGGCTTGGCGAGATAGCCATTCTTGACGTCGACGAGCTCGACCTCGGCGCGGAAGCGGCTGTCCCGCTCGCGTGCGGAGGCCAGGCACTGCTCGATCTCCGCCCGGACCTGCTCGACCGTCACACCGGGCTGCGGGCGGCAGTCCACCCGGATCACGCACTCGTCGGGGATCATCGACGGACCGCCGGGCGGCAGTCCGCCGTAGACGCGCCCGGGCGCCATGTAGGTCTCGGCTCCGAACAGGTCGACCACCCAGTCCTCGAGAGCCGGGGTCAGACGCGACTGGTCCAGCTCGATGATCGCGTGCGCGGCGAGGAGGTTCGCGTTGACCGCGAGCGGCTTGTGGCAGGTGTGCGCGGAGCGCCCCTGCACGGTGATGTCGAAGTAGTAGCGGCCCCGGTGGCCGAGGAAGATCTCGTTGCCGGAGAGCTCGCCGAGGACGGCGAGGTCCGCGGCGTACTCGTCGAAGTAGCGGATCGAGCCGAGCTGGTCGCCCATGTGGTCGGACACCGCTGCCATGGCGACCGTGCCGGCGAGGCCGACCCCGGAGTCGCGCAGCGCCTCCATGGCCACGATCTGGCACACCAGCGCCGCCTTCATGTCCATGATCCCGTGCCCGTAGATGGCACCGTCGATGATCTCCCCGGAGAACGGCGAGGTCTTCTCCCACCCGATGGACACGGGCTTGGTGTCCATGTGACCGGTGAACACGATCCGCTTGCCGGCGCCGAAGCCGAGCTCCCCGATCGCGTTCGGCCGCTCGCCGACGACGTCCTGCAGGCCCACGCCCTCGAAGCCGGAGTTCTTCATGTAGTCCGCGAGGAAGCTCGCCAGCGGTCCCTCGTCGCCGAGGATGCTCGGGATCCGGCACACCTCCTGGACGAGCTCGTTCAGGCGCTGGTAGTCGATCGCCTCGACAGCCTTCTGGGCCGCGGCATCGATCAGGTCGGTCATGGAGGGGTCCCTTCTACCCGGGCGAGGTGCACATATCTCGCGCTTGAGATCTGATATTCAATGTAGCGGTACGGACGGCAGCGCGCCAGCCCCGGACGACAACTGCCGGGCACAGGACTGGAGGGCACCGGACGACGACGTACGACGGCTCCCGCGCGTGCGATGCGCACGACGGACGGCAGGTCGGACGCTCCCGGCTCCCGGGAGGAGGAGAGCGCGCGGGCTCAGCGCGGCGCCGCGCCACCCCGGACCGAGCGGGACGGGCGGGACGAGCGCGACCGGGGCGACCACACCCGCCAGCAGGCGATCGCGCAGCCGACGGTCGCGAGCACCGCGATGCCCGGCGCCAGCCAGGCCGGCGGCGCGGCCTCCTGGAGGAGCACGAAGCTGCCGACCACCAGCACGAACCAGCCGAAGCTGCGGCGCAGCCTGGTCTCGGACATGCCGCCGGCGAGCCGGCTGCCGAGGACACTGCCCGCGACAGCGGCGACGGTGACGCCCGCCGCGAGGCCCCAGGGGACTGACACCTGGGTGACGTAGCCGGCGAAGCCGGCGAGCGACTTCATGACGATGACGACCAGTGACGTGCCGACGGCCGCCGACATGGGGATGCCGCCGCGCAGGACCAGGGCCGGCACGACGAGGAAGCCGCCCCCGGCGCCGACCAGGCCGGTCACGGCCCCCACCACGACGCCGTCGACGAGTGCTCCCACGACCTGGGGCTCGTCGGCCGCCTCGATCTCGCGGGCCTCGCGCAGCATCGCCACGGCGGTGGCCAGCATCATCAGCGCGAAGCCGACGAGCAGCACGTGGCCGGGGACGCGTGCGCCGAGAACCCCGCCACCCAGCGCGCCGACGGTCCCACCCGCTCCGAACAGCAGCCCGGTGCGCCAGCGGATCCTCCTGGCTCGCGCGTGGGCCAGCGCACCGACCGCCGAGGTGACGCCGACGACCAGCAGGGAGGTGGCGATCGCCTGCTTCGGATCCAGGCCCGCGACGTAGACCAGCAACGGGACCGTGAGGATCGACCCGCCGCCCCCCAGGGCACCGAGGGCCACCCCCACCAGGAGTGCCAGCGCGAGGACGACGGCGAGCGTCACCCGCTCGCGACCGTGACGGGAAGGCCGGCCGCACCGGCCGCGCTGAAGTGGTCGTCGACCGCGACGACGCGCCGCCCGGGCGCGACCAGGAAGGACGCCGCGATCGACGCCCGGTAGCCGCTCTGGCAGTGGACCCACACCTCGTCGTCGGCGACCTCGGCGATCCGGGACCTCAGCTCGTGGAGCGGGATGTTGCGCGCTCCGACGACGTGCCCGGCCGCGAACTCGTCCGCGCGCCGTACGTCGAGCACGGGCACCTCGCGAACCGCCGACTCCGCGGCGAGCGCGGCGAAGCCGGCCTGCTCGAAGCGCGCCGGCTCGCGGTCGCTCCACTGCCGTGGCTCACCGGTGGCGGCGCCCGAGGGACGGTCGACGCCGATGCGGACCAGCTCACGCTGGGCGTGAGCCAGGTCGTCGGGCGTGGCCGCGAGCAGCGTGAGCGGGGCGTTCCAGTCGATGAGCCAGCCCAGGTTGGTCGCGAACGCCCCGTCGGTGCCGAAGTTGTAGCTGCCCGGGACATGTCCCCCGGCGAACTGCGAGCGGTGCCTCAGGTCGACCACCCACTCCCCCGCCTCGATCCGACGGCGGATCTCCTCGGCGCCCACCTGCCTCGGCGGGCTGAGGTCCGCCGCCGCGGGACCGGCGGTGTTCAGCGGCGCGATGTGCGCGTAGTAGTCGGGCCACGGCCCCAGACCGGCCAGCAGGTCGCGGACGTAGCTGGCCTCGTCCTGGACGAGGACCGCGTTGCTCGCCCGTTCCTCGCCGATCGTCGACCGTGAGGCGCGTGATTGTGAAGCCGCGCAGAACGACCCGAACCCGTGCGTCGGGTACAGCGCCGCGTCGCCGGGGAGCGCGGCGCCGAGACGGCGGGCCGAGGCGTGCTGGAGACGCGCGAGGCGGTCGGTGTGCTCGGCGCCGAGCAGGTCGGGACGCCCGGTCGAGCCGTAGAGCAGGGATCCGCCGGAGAAGACGGCGACGCCCGGCACCGCGTCGCCGTCGCGCAGGACGTAGGAGAGGTGGTGGAAGGTGTGCCCGGGGGTGGCGAGCGCCTCGACCCGGATCCGGTCGCCCACCGCCAGCACGTCCCCGTCCTCGACCGGGTGGCGAGCGAAGGCGACCTCCTCCCGCGCGCTGACGACGTAGTCCGCGCCGGTCGCCCGCGACAGCGCCAGTCCGCCGGTCACGTAGTCGTTGTGGACGTGCGTCTCCAGGACGTGGGTCAGCGTGAGGCGCTCACGCTCGAGCACCTCGAGCACCCGGTCGATGTCCCGCTGCGGGTCGACGACGAACGCCGCCGAGCCGTCGTGGACGAGATAGCTGCGATCGCCCAGGCTCGGGGTGTCGATCGGTACGACGTGCAGGCCGTCTCCGGTGCCGCTCACGACTGGGCCCTCTCGTCGATGCAGGCGCGCACCCGCTCGGCGAGCATGGGCAGCGTCGTCGGGCGTACGCCGACGGCGTCCTCGATGGCACTCGCGATCGTGGCGGCGCACGGACCGATCGGCGGCTCGCCGATGCCACGTGCGTTGAACGGCCCCACACCCTCGCCGGACTCCAGGACGACCACCTCGATCTCCGGGCAGTCGGCAGCGGTCGGCACGGCGTACTGGTAGAACGCCCCGGTCAGGTTGACGCCCTCGTCGTAGACGATGCGCTCGGACAGCGCGTAGCCGAGCCCCTGCACCACCGCCCCCTCGATCTGGCCGCGCACACTGGCCGGATTGATGGCGCGGCCCACGTCATGAGCCGCCACATAGCGCAGCGGACGGACGGCACCGGTGCGGGTGTCGACCTCGACGTACGCGGCATGCGCGCCGAAGGTGAAGTCGGGGACGATCCGCTCGGCGTCGATCCGCTGGGCGACCGGTGGCCCGGTCGGCGCGAAGTAGGTCTCCATGGCATTGATCGCGACGCCGTTGGCCAGGCACATCATCACGACCTCGGCGAGGGGGACCACGCCGTCCGGCGTGATCACCCCACCCTCGGCGAGGGTCAGTGCGGACTCGGCGTGACCGGAGCCCCGGGCCACGCCCTCGACCAGCCGGGCACGGAGCACCCGGGCGGCCGCGAGCACCGCGTTGCCGGACATGTAGAGCTGACGGGTGGCGGTGGTCCGCCCCGCGAGCGGGGTCCGGGCGGAGTCGCCGAAGTGGACGGTCACCTTGTCCATCGGGACGTGGAGGACCTCAGCCGCGATCTGCGCCAGGGAGGACACCTGGCCGCCACCGACGTCCGGGACGCCGCAGCGCACCACCACGTCGCCGTTGCGCTCGCAGCCGACCCAGGCCGAGGCGGAGTCGTTCATCCAGGCCACCCGGCCGTAGGGCTGGACGTTGCAGGCCAGGCCCAGGCCGACCCGGTGGTCGGGCGACGACGGCTCGGGACGGGGCCCGATCCGCTCGAGCACCGCGTCGATGCACTGCGGCAGCCACACCGCGGTGTCGATCCGCTGCCCGGCGGGGATCCGGTCGCCGGCCGTGAAGGCGTTGCGCTTGCGGACCTCCACCCGGTCCCGGCCGGTGGCGTCGGCGACCTTGTCGATCTGGGCCTCGTAGCCCAGTACGGGCTGCATGCCTCCGAAGCCACGGAAGGCCGAACCGGGGGTGTTGTTGGTGTAGGCCGCGCGGGAGCGCACCCGGACGTTGTCGCACCGATACGGTCCGGCGGCGTTGAGGGTGATGTAGAGCAGCACGAACCCGCTCAGCAGCGGGTAGGCGCCGGCATCGGAGACGACCTCGATGTCGTGGGCCAGCAGCCGGCCGTCCGCCGTCGCGGCGGTGCGGTAGGACATCCGGACCGGGTGTCGCTTGGCCCGCGCGGTGAGCGACTCCTGGCGCGTCCAGGTCATCTTCACCGGTCGGCCCGTGCGCTGGACCGCGAGCGCGATGTACGGCTCGACCGTCATGTCCTCCTTGCCGCCGAAGCCGCCGCCCAGGTACGGCGCCTGCACCCTCACCTTGGAGTCGGTGAGCCCGACCACGTGGGCGATCCGGCGATAGTGCTCGATCTCCTGGGTCGAGACGCGGATGTTGATCACCCCCTCGTCGTCGAGCCAGCCGACTCCCGTCTCGGGCTCCAGGTAGGCGTGGTCGACGACCTGGGCCTCGTAGCGTCCCTCGACCACCACATCGGCGTCGGCGAAGGCGGCGTCGACGTCGCCTCGGTCGATCTCCCACTGGCTGAGCAGGTTGCCGCCCTCGTGCACCTCCGGTCCGTCCGGTTCGAGCGCGCGCTCGGGATCGGAGACCACCGGCAGCAGGTCGTACTCCACCTCGACAGCCGCCTCGCCGGCGGCCAGGGCACGGAGGTTCGCGGCGACCACGAGGGCGACCGGCTCCCCGTGGTAGCGGACCCGGTCCGTGGCCAGGACCCACGACGGAGGCAGCGGCCGCCCCTTGATGCCGGCGGTGTTGGTGGGGATCTCGTTGTTCGGCACGTCCTCACCGAAGAGGACGGCGACGACGCCGGGGATCGCCAGGGCGGCACTCGCGTCCTTGGCGACGATCCGAGCCGAAGGGACGGGCGAGCGGACCAGCCGGGCATGGAGCTGGCCGGCGACGTCGAGGTCGCCGGCGTAGCGGGTGCGACCGAGCAGCTTCTCCCGGGCGTCGTTGCGCAGGACCGAGGTGTTGACCACCCGGGTCGGGCGTCGTACGTGATCGCGGACGGTGTCCGTCATCGGGTCGCCCCCTCCTCGGCCGCGCGGACCACGGCATCGACGATGGCCTGGTAGCCCGTGCAGCGGCACAGGTTGCCGTGTAGGTGCTCACGCACCGTGGTGGGCGTGACCTCGTCACCCGAGCGCAACAGCTCCACGGCTGACATCAACATGCCCTGGGTGCAGAATCCGCACTGCGCGGCGCCCGCCTCCCAGAAGCGGGTCTGCAGCGGACTCAGCTCGTCGCCGTCGGACAGCGAGACGCTGGTCTCCACCTCGCCGCCGGCGACCTGGACCGCGAGGGTCGTGCAGCCGGTCGTGGCGCGGCCGTCGACGAGGACGGTGCAGGTGCCGCAGGTCCCCTCGTTGCAGCCCTCCTTGACCTCGTAGGCGTGTGCCTGCTCGCGCAGCCACCGCAGCAACGTCGTGTCGGCCGGCGCGTGACCGGTGACCTGCGCCCCGTTCAGGCTGATCGTCGTCTCCACGCTTCCCATCGCCTCGGTCACGGCCGGTCCTTCCTCACGTCGGCGCAGGCGTCGCGCACGGCCCGCTCCACCATCACCTCGATCAACCGGGCGCGGTCCGCGCCGGCGCAGTAGGGGTCGTCGGCCACCGTGAGCTCGGCGGCCAGGCCCGCGACCGAGCGCACGGCCGATGCCACGCTCTGCCCGGTCAGACTCCGCTCCAGCTCGCCCAGGCGGACCGGCCGGTCGGCCGCTCCGGTCACCGCGATCGCCACCTCGGCGATCCGGTCGCCCTCCAATCGGACGCCCGCGGCGGCCGAGGCCAGCGCGAAGTCACCGGCCCGCCGGGAGTACTCCTGGAAGCCCCATCCGTGCCGGGGCCGCAGCGGCACCCGGATCGCGGTCACCAGCTCTCCCGGTGCCAGGTCGGTCTGGTAGTAGCCCAGCGAGAACGGGCCCGCGGCCCGCAGCTCGGTGCCGGTCGCGCTCTCGATCCGGTAGTCCGCCTCGAGCACGTGACAGCTCACCGGAAGCTCGGCCGCGGCGTCTCCGTGGGCGACCGAGCCGCCGATGGTGCCGCGGTTGCGGATCCGCTGGCTGCCGATCTGGCGGGCGGCGCGGGCCAGCAGGGGAGCATGCTCGGCCACGAGGGGGTCGCTGGTGAGCTCGGCGTGGGTGACCGCGGCGCCGATGACCAGGTGCTCGCCCTCGACCGCGATGGTGCGCAGGCCCGGAACGGCCGATACGTCGACGAGGAAGGCCGGCGCGGCGAGACCGAGGTTCATCATCGGCACCAGGCTCTGGCCCCCCGAGATCGGACGAGCGTCCTCGCCGCCCTCGGCGAGCAGGACGAGTGCCTCGGGCACGCTGCGCGCCCGCTCGTAGGCCATCGTGGTGAGGACGTCGGACATCAGCGACTCCCGACCGTGCGCAGCCGCCGTCCGAGCAACAGGCAGAGCACGACCACCACCAGCGCGGCGACGCCACCGGCGAGCGCCCGGGTCGGGACGAGGGACGAGTCGAGCAGGTTGATCGGCTCGACCGGCGCGGGTGCGGCCGCCTCGGGACGGGGCGCGGCGGCCACCTCGGGCAGGTCGATCCGGGTCGCCAGACAGTCCGCGAACTGGCCCATCAGCTTGGTGCTGAGATCCTTGATCGGTCCCTGGCCCAGCTGGGCGACCCGGCCCGTGAGCGCGAGCTCGGTCGACAGGCTCACCTCCGACCCCCCGGGGACCTCGACCAGCGCGGCCTTGATCGTCGCCGTCACCGCGCCGCCGCCACGGCCGTCGCGACCTCCCGCGCGGATGGTGGCGATCCGGTTCGCGTCGTCCTTGACCACGAAGGCCGCCTCGCCGGCGTAGTTCATGCTCATCGGGCCGATGCGGAGCGCGACACGACCGCTGAGCACGTCGTCCGCGACGGAGTCCACCGTGGCACCGGGTAGGCACGGCGCGACCCGGGCGAGGTCGGTGAGGAACGCCCATGCCCGCTCCGGGCTGGCGGGGACGGTGAACCTGTTGTC
Organism: Nocardioides carbamazepini; assembly: GCF_024614185.1. GTDB lineage: Bacteria > Actinomycetota > Actinomycetes > Propionibacteriales > Nocardioidaceae > Nocardioides > Nocardioides carbamazepini. Next base: position 228,656 of record NZ_JAHTLF010000018.1, on the reverse strand, counting down.
GATGCGCACGCTTGCTCCTGGCTAGTCCTGGTCGCGGGTCACGGCGATCGCCTGGACCTCGAGGCGCCACGCCGGGTCGAGGAGGCCGGAGACCTCCACGACCGTGCTGGTCGGCCGGTGGTCCCCGAAGAACCGGCCGCGTACCGACGAGACCGTGGGTCCGTCGGCGATGTCGCGCAGGAAGGTCGTGATGGACACGACGTCGGCCATGGTGAGGGCCTCGTCTGCCAGACAGGCCGCCAGGTTGGCGAACACCTGCTCGGCCTGTCCGGTCACGTCCTCGCTGTGCCTGCCGGCGTCGTCGACCGGCACCTGGCCCGAGACGAAGCACAGTCCGGCGGCGGTGATCGTCTGCGCGTAGGCACCGAGCGGAGCCGGTCCACGGGTCGTGCTCATGCGTGCTCCTCCACGGGGTTCTCCTCGTGCCGCGACCACTCGGACCACGATCCGTCGTACAGCGACAGGTTGTCGAAGCCGGCCTCACGCAGCGCCACGAGCACCGCGGCCGCCGAGACGCCGCCGCCGCAGTAGAGAAGGGTCGGGCCGTCGCGGTCGACCCCGGCGGCAGCGGCCAGCGCGGCCACCTCCTCGCCCCGCCTGAACCGACCGTCGTCGCCGACCAGCGTCGGCGCCGGGAGGCGCGTGGCCCCCGGGATCCGCCCCGCCGAGGCCGAGAAGGTCTCCTCCATACGGCAGTCGACCAGACGTACGTCGCCGCGGTCCACCAGCGCGCGGACCTCGGCCATCGAGCGGCGCAGTCCCGCTCCTGGACGGGCGCTGAAGGCGGCCGGCTCCGGGACATCGGTCTCGTCGGTCGTCCGCATCCCGGCCCGCTCCCAGGCGGGGAGGCCACCGTCCAGGACGGCGACCCGCTCGTGGCCGTGGTGCAGCAGCGCCCAGGCCAGGCGTGAGGCGGTGAAGAGCGCGTTGTCGTCGTAGGCGACGACCAGCGTGTCGTCGCCGATGCCCAGCCGCGACATCGCCGTCGCGAACTCCTCCGCCTCGGGCAGCATCCCCTCGACGCCGTCGACGGTCGTGCCCCAGTCGTCGAGCCAGTCGGCGTGGACCGCACCCGGGATGTGCCCGGCCGCCCACAGGTCCCGGCCGCGCGGCCCGTCGGCCAGGGACGCCCGGGTGTCGACGACCCGGATGTCACGGACATCGGGCCGGTCGAGGAGCGCCGCCAGCGCGGTCGGGTCGAGATACAGGTCCACGTCATGCTCCCAGGTAGATGGCTCGGACACGTGCGGAGTCGGCCAGGTCGGCGGCGACACCGTCCTCGACGACACGGCCGGTCTCGAGGATGTAGGCGTGGTCGGCGAGCTCGAGCGCCAGGTTGGCGTTCTGCTCGGAGAGGAGGATGGTGAAGCCCTGGTCACGCAGCGCGACCAGTGCCTCGTAGATCCGGTTGACCAGCACGGGGCTCAGGCCCATCGAGGGCTCGTCGAGGACCAGCATCTCGGGACGCGCCATCATCGCCCGGCCCATGGCCAGCATCTGCTGCTGACCACCGGACAGCAGACCCGCTCGACTCTCACCGCGCTCGCTCAGCTCGGGGAACAGCTCGTAGACCTCGCCCAGGGTCGTGGTGTCGCGCCACCCCCCGCTGCGGCGGACCGCCCCCATCCGCAGGTTCTCCAGCACGGTGAGGTCGGCGAAGACCCGCCGGCCCTCGGGCACCAGCGCGATGCCGCGCCGGGCGACGGCGTGCGGCGGCATCCCGCTCAGGTTGTGCCCGTCGAAGGTGACCCGTCGGGCCCGGCTGGACTGGAGCCCGAGGACCCCGCGGATCGTCGTGGTCTTTCCGGCCCCGTTGTTGCCGACCAGGCAGGTGACCTGACCGGGCAGCGCGCGGAAGTCCACCCCGTGCACGACCTCGACCCGGCCGTAGCGCACGGCGAGGCCCTCGACGACCAGTCCCTCACTGCCGCTCATCGCGTGAGCTCCTCGGTGGTCATGGGCCCGGGCCCCAGATAGGCCTCGATGACGCGTGCGTCCTGCTGCACCTGCGTCGGCGTGCCCTCGGTGAGCACCTGACCCTGATCGAGGACCACCACGTGCTCGGAGATGCTCATCACGAGCTTCATGTTGTGCTCGATGAGGAGGACGCCGATGCCGTCGGCCGCCATGCCCGCGATCGTCTGCGCCAGCGGCAGCGCACTCGCCGGCGGCAGGCCGGCCGCCGGCTCGTCGAGCACCACGACCTCCGGCTCCATCGCCAGGACGCGCACCATCTCGACCAGCTTGGCCTCGCCGAACGGCAGTGACTCCACCAGCGAGTCGGCCCGTCCCTCGAGCCCGAACCTGTCGAGCAGCGCCCGCGCCGCCTCGTGGACCTCCCGCTCGTCGCGCCGGGACCGCGGTCCGCGGACGAGATCGGCCAGATGACCTCCGCGCTGACGTGAGTACGCGCCCATCGCGACGTTCTGCAGCACGGTCATCCCGGTGAAGACCTCGAGATTCTGGAAGGTCCGGCCGAGCCGACGCGCCGCCCGGGTCATCGCGCGCCCCGGTGGCAGCGTCGCGCCGTTGACCACGACCGTCCCCGCGTCCTGGGTGACGAACCCGGAGATCACGTTCGCCAGCGTGCTCTTGCCCGCCCCGTTGGGTCCGATCACCGCGGTGATCGACCCGGCGGGAGCCCGCAGGGTGACGTCACGGAGCACCTGCAGGCCTCCGTAGGCCTTGCTGACGCCGCTGATCTGCAGGCCGGCGCTCATCGCCCCACCTCCTCGATCATCGCCGGGGCGCCGTCCGTCCCCGTCGTCCTCGTCGTCCTCGCCGTTTCCGCAGTCTCCGCCGGCCCCGCCGCCTCCCCGGTCCGCTGGGCACGCTCGCGACGCTCCTCCCAGCGGACCGCCAGCTCGCCGGCGACGCCGCGCGGGAACAGCTGCACCGCGACCAGGAAGATCACGCCCATGATCAGCGGCTCGTAGTCGGCGTAGTCGGCGGCGAAGACCTCGATGCCGGTGAGCAGCAGGGCCCCGAGGATGGGCCCGACCATCCGGCCGGCGCCGGAGACCACCAGGGCGACGACCAGCAGCACCGCCGTCATGAAGTCGAACGTCGAGGGACTGATGAAGCGGGAGTCGAACGCCTCGAGCGCGCCGGCGACGCCGGCGTAGAAGCCGCTCAGCCCGAACGCCAGCAGGCGCAGCCGGAACGGGCTGGCACCGACGGCCAGTGCGGCTGGCTCCGAGGCGCCGTAGGCCCGCAGCGCCCGCCCGGTCCGGGAGACCAGGAGGTTGTGCGCCACCACGGCGCCGAGGGCCGCCAGGACCGCGACCAGTGCGTACCTCATGATCGGCTCGGTGAACTCCAGCCCCCCGATCGAGAAGGGCGGGATGCCGACCAGCCCGTTGGGGCCGCCGGTCAGCTCGACCATCCGCCCGAACAGCAGGAAGAGCACGAATCCGGCGCCGAGGGTCGCCATCGTGAAGTAGATCTCCTTGAGGCGCATCGAGAGCACGCCCACCAGCAGCGCGACCAGCGTCACGACCACCGGGGCGACGACGAGCGCCACGAGCGGCGGCAGGTCGTAGCGCACGGCGGAGATCCCCGCGGCGTACGCACCGAGACCGAAGAAGCCCGCCTGGGCCAGGGAGGTCATCCCGGCGACGCCCTGGATCAGGTTCAGACCGGTCAGCAGGATGAGGAAGATCGCCATCCGGGTCCAGATGTGCAGGGAGTAGTCGGTGGCGGCGAGCAGCGGAAGCACGACCAGCAGGCCGATCGTGACCCACAGCTCCCAGGCGGTACGTCGGCGCCGGGTCCCATCGGACGCGCCGCGACGGCCCCTCAAGTCCGCACCGCCTGGGCCGTGCCGAACATGCCGGTGGGCCGCAGCGTGAGGATCGCCAGCAGCACGACGAAGGCCACCACGTCGGCGTACGCCGCCGCGCCGTAGCCCGACATGACGGCCTCGGCGATCCCCAGCATCAGGCCGCCGGCGAGGGCGCCCCGCGGGTTGCCGAGTCCACCGAGCATCGCGGCGGCGAAGCCCTTGAGGCCGAGCAGGGTGCCCGAGTCGAAGGACATGACCGTCAGCGGCGCCAGCCCGGCTCCGGCCACGGCACCCAGCGCCGCGGCGATGACGAACGCCCAGCGCGCGGTGGTGCGGTAGGAGACGCCGAAGGTCTGGAGGGTCTCCGAGTCACCGGCCGCCGCGCGCAGGGTCGTGCCCAGCTTGGTGCGCTGGAAGAACAGTGCGAGTGCCACCACGGCCACGACCGCGAGGAGCAGGTTCAGCACCGTCTGGCGGCTCGTCGAGGCGCCCCACACCTGCAGTGAGCCGGCTCCGAGGACCGACGGCAGGGCATACGTGTCGCGATCGGAGATGAGCATGGCCGCGCCCTTGATGATGACGGCGATCGCGATGGTCGCGATGGTGATGCTCGCGGGGGTGCGCAGCCGGCCGAAGCCGAGCAGCCCGAACTCGGTGAGCACCCCGAGCAGGACCGTCAGCGCGACCGCGGCCACGATGGCGACGAGGACGGGCACGTCCCAGGCCTCGTAGAGCATCGCCGCGCTCAGACCCCCGACCATGACGTACTCGCCCTGGACGAAGTTGATCGCGCCGGTGGCGTTGAAGATCACGCCGAACCCCACCGCCACGAGCGCATAGATCGCGCCGACGCTGAGCCCGGACAGGATGACCTGGATGAGCAGACCGGTGTCCACGGGTCACTCCACGGGGACGAAGCGGGAGCCGTCCCACTGGATCACGGCGACATCGTCCACCGTGAGGCCGCTGTGGTCGTCAGCGGTGAACTTGAAGGCGCCGGTGACGCCGACGTGGGTGCCCAGAGCCTCGACGGCATCGGCGATCTTCTCGCCGTCGGTGTCTCCTCCGGTCGCGCGCAGCGCCGCCACGGCGACCATCATCGCGTCGTAGGCCTGGCCCGCGTAGACGTTGGGCTGCTCACCGCCGTACTCCTCGGCGTAAGCCGTGGCGAAGTCCTCCATCACCGGCTGCTGCGGGTCGCTCGCGTCGATCCGGTCCCAGACGGGCAGCTTCGGCGAGACCAGGATCGTGCCGGTCGACGCGGCCCCGGCCTGCTGCATGTACCGGTCGTCCACGAAGCCGAATCCGTGCATGACCATCACGTCGCTGTCGCCGAGCACGCTGCGCAGGTTCTTGAGGAAGGTCACGCCCGCTGGGGTGATCGTCCAGGCCAGGTAGGCCTGCGGATCGTTGCCGGCCAGCCGCTTCACCTGCGGGGTGAGGTCGTTGGCCGCCGGGTCGAACGCGGCGGTGAAGACCTTGATCCCAGCCTCGGGGGCGAGCCGCTCGAGCTCCTCCTGCGCCGACTGTCCGAAGCTCGAGGTGTCCGGCATGAAGGCCACCCGGGTGATGTCGTGGGCCTTCCAGAAGGCGATCAGCCGCTCCACCATGACGGTGTCGTTGAAGGTGGTCTTGAACGTCAGCGGGTGCGCCTCGGCAGCGGGCTCGACGATCTGGCGGGCGCCCTCGGTGGCGATGAACGCGACACCTCGACCGCTGGTGATCGGGTCCATCGCCAAGGCGATGCCCGAGGAGCCGCCGCCACCGACGATCAGCTCGACGCCGTCACTGTCCAGCATCCGGTTGGTCTGCTGCACGGCGGTGGAGGTGTCGCCCGCGGGATCGTAGAAGACCCAGTCGATCTTCTTGCCGTCGATGCCGCCGTCGGCGTTGACCTGCTTGACGGCCAGCTCGGCGCCCTTGCGCATCTTGTCGCCGAGGTTGGCTCCCGCTCCCGAGACCGAGAAGAGGGTGCCGATCTTGATCGTGTCGTCGCTGTCGGTGTCGGAGCCCGAGCTGCCGAGGCCGCAGGCGGACAGGGCCAAGAGGACCGAGCAGGTCAGGAGCGTGGAGATCTTCTTCCGCATGTGTCTCCTCCGTGGAGTCGTCGCGCACATCACGTGAGTTCGGGTCGCCGGGTTCGGGCGGGGTGACGGATCGGGAGAGGGGGTAGGAGAGGGATGGGGAGGGTGGGTCAGTCGGGCAGGGTTCCGATCTGGCCGAGGTCGAAGGCCTCGGTCATGTGCAGCGGCAGCACGTTGTCGCCGCCCAGCTCCTTGAGGCGCACCATCTGGTCGTAGGCCTGGAAGAGGTCGGTGTGGCCTCCGGGAGGGATGACCTGGAAGTGCTCGGCCTCCTCCTCGGAGGGATAGAAGTTCTCCTTGAGCACGCACATGCCGGCGATGACGTAGGTGCCCTCCGAGGTCTTGACCACCGCCGACTGGCCGCCGTGGGTGTGTCCCGGGGTGAGCAGGAGGTCGAAGCCGTCGGCGATCTGGTGGTCGCCGTCGAGCTGGGTCAGGCCCATCTCCTCGATGCGCTGGTAGTGCTCGGTCGGGGCGAACGACGTCGCGAACATCTCGTGCGAGGGCGTGCGCTGCCACTCCTCGCGCTGCACCAGGATCTCGCTGTTGCCGAACGGCTCCATCGTCATGCAGTGGTCCCAGTCGAGGTGGGTCAGGACGGTGACGTCGATGTCGGAGGGCTTCATCCCGCGCTCACGCAGGTGGGACTCGATGGGCTTGACGTCGACGACGTCGGCGAACACCTGGCCGACGTGCACCAGCTCACGGTCGACGGGACGGATGTGCTGGTTGTAGTCGTCCGCGCTGCACCCGACGTCGACCAGCGCGGCGAACCCCTGCCCCCGCACCAGCCAGGCGACATAGGGGATGTCGATGGGCACGCCGGCGTTGTGCATGTACGTGAACCGGCTCTTCTCGCGGTGCGGGCCATAGGCCACGACCAGCGGCTCGATGGTGAACAAGGGGCGATCCTCCTCCGGCGCCGATGCGGCGCCTCGTGGGCCTCTGCCGGACCCGGGTCCGACCCGAGCCTTAACTGAATGTTCGTACAGCAAGTGATGGCGACCACTAAGACTGGCCTTCTTTCCCGCTGTGGTTCGGGACACTAGCCCACAAAGCAGGGCCTGTGAAGTACTAACTGCATGCACAAATAGTTAGGAAGAACCACGCACCGTGCCCGGTTTGTGCCGTACTCTGCGGGTGCACACGACCGAGACTGGGGGGCAGGAACCGATGGACGAGCAGGTGGAGCCGGTGCCGGCGGGCAAGCGCGCCGGGCGGAGCCGCGACGCGGACCGGTCGCGGGCCGCGATCCTCGACGCGGCCGAGCAGCTCTTCGCCGACCTCGGCTTCCAGGGCGCCTCGCTGGCCGCGATCGCGGACCGCGCCACCGTCTCGGTCGGGCTGCCGGGCTACTTCTTCGGCTCCAAGGAGGAGTTGCACGACGCCGTGCTGCAGCGTGTGTTCGACCGGCGCAACGCGGCGCTCGACGAAGTGGCCACCCAGGCCGAGCAGGTCCTGGAGCGAGCACCCGAGGCGGGCGAGGAGGCACTGCGCCTGCTCATCCGCGGCTACGTGGACTTCCTCCTCGCCAACCCCACCTTCGTGTGGCTGCTGACCCGCGACGCGCTGGAGCATGCCGGCCAGCGCGAGGAGCTCCCTCGTCATGACCAGCGCTTCGCGGACCGCATGGTCGCGGTGATGACCCGCGCAGGCGTCGCCGAGGCGACCGCCGCCCCCGACCAGCTCTTCTTGAGCCTCATCGGCATGTGCTACTTCCCTCTCGAGCACGACGCCACGATCGTCGCCGGCATGGGCCAGCGGGGATGGAGCCGAGCGTTCCAGGATCGACGCGTGGACCACATCGTGCGGCTGCTCCTGCACCAGATCCCGTCCTAGCGAGGACCGGCCCGACGGCTCGGTCCCATCTCAGGAGGTCCCCATGGAGAACAGGCGGTGGACCGCCCTCTACACCGAGGCGGTCACCCAGGCGGAGCCCACCTCCGCGCCGTCCCTGGTCGACGCGTGGCGGGCCCGGGTCGCGCGCGACCCGGACGCGCCGGCGATCGCCTACTTCGACGCGATCCTGACCGCACGTGAGGTCGACGAGCTCACCGACGCGCTGGCCGCCGGCTTCCACTCGCTCGGCACCCGCCGCGGGGACCGGGTCGGGATCCACCTGCAGAACATCCCCCCGTTCGCGCTGTGCCTGCTCGCCCTCTGGAAGCTCGGCGCGACCGGCCTGGTGCTGAACCCGATGTACCGCGGCCAGGAGCTGCGCCGCCTGGTCGACGATGCGGGCGCCGTCGGCATCGTGTGCGCCGACACCGACGTGCCGGACACGGCGCGGACCCTGGTCGGCAGCTCCGTGGAGTGGATGGCCAGCACCAGTGCGCTCGCCTTCCAGAGCCGCGACGATCCCCGCGTGTTCCCCGACGGGAGCCGGCGACCCACCCCCGCGGAGTACGACCTCGAGGAGCTGATCGCCGAGTTCCGCGGCACCGGACCGCTCCCGGCGGCGCTGCGCGGCGACGACGTCGCCCTGTTGACCTACACCTCGGGGACCACCGGCCCCCCCAAGGGCGCCATGAACACCCACGCGAACCTGCTGGCGGTCACCGGCACCTATGCGCCCTGGATCGAGCTGCGGCCGGGCGATGCGGTGTACGCCATGGCCCCGCTGTTCCACATCACCGGCGCGGTCATCAACGCGACGATCGCTTTGCTGCACGACGCCCTGCTGGTGATGACGAACCGGTTCGACCCGGCCGTCGCGATCGACGCCTTCGTGGAGCACCGGGTGACCTTCACGATCGGCTCGATCACGGCGTTCAACGCCATCGCGCAGCTTCCGCACGCGTCCCGCGAGCACTTCGCCTCGCTGCGGTCGGTCTACAGCGGCGGAGCACCGATCCCACCCTCGACCGTCAGCCGCTTCCGCGAGCGCTTCGGCGTCTACATCCACAACATCTACGGGATGACCGAGACGTCCTCGGGTGTCATCGCCGTCCCCCTGGGTGCACAGGCGCCCGTCGACGAGGCCAGCGGCACGCTGTCGGTGGGAGTTCCCCTCCCCGGCCTCGACGCCCGGGTGGTGGACGGCTCCGGCCGTCCCCTGCCGCCGGGCGAGCAGGGCGAGCTGGTGCTCCGCGGCCCGCAGGTCGTTCCGGGCTACTGGCGCAGGCCCGAGGAGACCGCCGCGGCGATGCCGGAGGGCTGGCTGCACACCGGCGACGGGGCGATCATCGACGCCGAGGGCTGGGTCTACCTCGTCGACCGGCTCAAGGACCAGATCAACACCTCGGGCTACAAGGTCTGGCCCCGCGAGGTGGAGGACACCCTCTACGCGCACCCCGCGGCGCACGAGGTCGCCGTCGTCGGCCTCCCGGACGACTACCGGGGCGAGGTGGTGGTGGCCTACGTGTCGCTCAAGGCCGGAGCCGCGGCCACCCCGGAGGAGCTCGTCGCGTTCGCCCGTGACCGGCTCGCGGCGTACAAGTGTCCCCGGGTCGTGCACGTCGTCACCGACCTGCCGAAGACGCAGACCGGGAAGATCCGCCGCAACGTGCTGCGCGAGCAGGAGGCGAGCCGCGCCACGCCCTCGACCACGCTCTAGATGAGTGACTCCAAGGGATCGTGCAAGCGAGCGGCGCTCAACGCGTGCGATGGCAAAGGCCACTTCGTTCAGACCTAGGCGCGAAGGCATGCTGGGCGCACGTCGAGCGTCTGCAACGCCGCCAGCGCGCGCGGTGAGCGTCGCGGAGCGTGCGAGCCCTTGGAGTTACTCATCTAGGAGGGCACGGACGGGGACGCCTCGACGAGCTCGACCAGGATCCCGCCGAAGGACCGCGGGTGGGCGAAGGCGATCAGGTGACCGCCCCCACCTCGTCGTGGCTGCCGGTCGATCAGCTCGACGCCGTTGTCCTCGAGGTGCCGGAGCACCGCCGCGAGGTCGTCGACCTCGAACGCGACATGGTGCAGTCCGGGGCCGCGGCGCGCGAGCGAGCTGCGCACCACCCCCTCGCCGGTCGCCTCGAGTGCCTGCAGGTGGCACTCGCCCACCGGGAGCATCCGCTCGACGAACCCGAGCGCCGACTCCTCGCTGTCCACCTCGAGGCCGAACAGCTCCCGGAGGCGACCCACCAGCACCGCGCCCTCCTCCTCGGCGAAGGCGACGTGGTGGATCCGCCGCAGCACCGGCACCGCCGCGTCAGCCATGACGGAGGAGGACGTGCTTGACGAAGGTGTACTCCTCCAGCGCGTAGCTGGACAGGTCCTTGCCGTAGCCCGACTGCTTGCAGCCACCGAAGGGCATCTCCGGGGTCACCGGGAAGTGGTCGTTCACCCAGACGGTCCCGAACCTCAGTGCCTTCGTCATCCGCATCGCCCGACCGACGTCGTGGGTCCAGACCGAGGCGACCAGGCCGTACGGCGTCGCGTTGGCGGCGCGCACCGCCTCCTCCTCGTCGGCCACCCGCTGGATCGTCACGACCGGCCCGAAGATCTCCTGCTGGATCAGGTCGTCGGCGTCGGTGGCGCCCGTGACGACCGTCGGCTCGAAGTAGAAGCCCGGCCGCTCGGGGGCCTCGCCACCGGTGAGCACCTCGACACCGCGCCCGCGCCCCTCGACCAGACCCGCGACCCGCGCGCGCTGGGACGCGCTGATGAGCGGACCGAGGGTCGTCGCCGGGTCCGACGGGTCGCCGATCACCAGCGCACGCGCACCCCGGACGACCTCCTCGACCAGCTCGTCATAGCGTGCGGGCGTCACCAGGACCCGCGTGGCGGCGGTGCAGTCCTGCCCGGCGTTCCAGAAGCCACCGCCGACGATGGCGGCGGCGGCAGCCGGGATGTCGGCGTCGTCGAAGACCACCACCGGCGCCTTCCCGCCCAGCTCGAGGTGCACCCGCTTCAGGGTGTCCGCCGCCGCCCGGGCGATCGCCCGGCCGGTCGCGACCGAGCCGGTCAGCGCGACCATCGCGACATCCGGATGCTCCACGATCGCGGCGCCGACGTCGTTGCCGCCGGCGACCACGTTCAGCACACCCGGAGGCAGCACCTCGGCAGCCACCGCCGCCAGGCGCAGCGTCGACACCGGGGTCAGCGGGGCCGGCTTGAGCACGACGGTGTTCCCGGCCGCCAGCGCCGGCCCGATCTTCCACAGCGCCATCATCAGCGGGTAGTTCCACGGGGCGATCTGACCGACCACGCCGACCGGCTCCCGGCGCACCAGCGAGGTCGCGCCCGACAGGTACTCCCCCGCGCTCCTGCCCTCCAGGACCCGTGCCGCGCCCGCGAAGTAGCGCAGGCTGTCGAGTCCGCCGTCGACCTCGTCGCCGACCGTGCCGATCGGCTTCCCGGCGTTCTGCGAGTCATCGGCCACGAACGCGTCGCGGTGCTCGGCGATGGCGTCGGCCAGCGCGAGCAGTACGCCGGACCGCCGGGCCGGCGTCGTGTCCCCCCAGCTGCGGGCCGCCCTGGTCGCCGCGGCGACGGCACGGTCGACATCCGCACGTCCCGAGTCGGGAGCCGTCGTGAAGGCCTCCCCCGTCGAGGGGTCCACGACCGGCAGCCATGCACCGGACTCGGCCTCGGCCTGCTGCCCGTCGACGAGGTTGGCGAAGGGGGCGGGTGCGATGGTCATCGGGCGGCTCCGGATCCGATCGGCCCGAGCAGGCGCTCGAGGTAGGGGTTGGTGAAGGTGCCGCCGGGGTCGAAGGCGGCCCGGACGGCGCGGAAGCCGTCCCACTCCGGGTAGAGGCGGGACAGGTCGGCGGCGTCGTACGGATGCCACTTGCCCCAGTGCGGCCGGCCGTCGAACTGCGCGAACACCCGCTCACAGTCGGCGAAGACCGCGGCGTTGTCCTCGCCCATCACCCCCGACACCGAGATCGCGCACGATGCCCGCGCGGCGAACGGACTGAGGTGGGCGTCGTCCGCCGCGACGAACCGCACCTCGAGGGGCAGCGGGTGCTCGGGGTGGCGCGAGCGGAGCATCGTGCGCACCTCGCCGAGCGCGTCGATGGCCTGGTCGACGGGCACCATGAACTCGAGCTCGTGGAAGGTCGGCTCGCAGGGATCGGCGAAGACCCGGTACGCGCGGTCGACCCGTCGCGGCGTCTCCTGCGCGGCCGCGTCCGCGGGGACCTGGTCCATCGTCTTGATCAGGACCGTGTCGTCGCCCAGAGGCGGGTCGAAGGTGAACCACGCCGACGCCGCGGCCGGGCTCGGGAACCAGTAGCAGAGGAAGTGCCGGTGGCGCGCCAGGCGCTCGCGCCAGGAGCCGGCCAGCTCGGAGAAGGTGCAGGGCTCCAGCTCGGCGGCCAGGCCGTAGGCGTCGGAGACCTGGAGGGTCAGCTCGGTCAGCACACCGAGAGCACCCAGCGAGGTCCGGACGGCGCGCAGCCACTCCGGAGTCGATGCGTCGACCGACGCCACACTGCCGTCGGCCCGCACCACGCGGGCACCGAGGACGGCGCTCGACAACGACCCGAGGTGCTGCCCCGTGCCGTGGGTGCCGGTCGCGATCGCGCCCGCGATCTGCTGTCCGTCGATGTCTCCCTGGTTGGCCAGGCTCAGGCCGTGCTCCCACAGCAGCGGGCCCAGGTCCTGGATACGGGTGCCCGCGCGCACCGTCACCTGCCGGGCCTCCCGGTCGACGTCGACCAGCCCGGACATCGCGCGCAGGTCGATGACCTGTCCGTCGGTCGGCACCAGCGCGACGTTGGAGTGGCCGGAGCCGGCCGCCCGCACCACCCGTCCGTCACGGACCGCCCGCTCGACGGCCGCGACCACCTCGTCCTCGGTGCGGGGCAGCAGCACCTCCGCCGGTGAGCACGTCTGGTTGCCGTACCAGTTGGACCATCGCATGGCCGAGCTCCTGTCGTACGTCGTGGGTGAGTGCGGGGCGTGACCCGGATCAGCCGGGAGCCACCGCGAGGTCCGGCCACTGGCGGCAGTCGTAGGCCATGTCCCAGAAGGCGACCTCGAGACGGCTCGCGGTGGCGAACTCCTCGCGCAGCACCTCCCGCCGGCTCGGGTCCGCCCGCTCGGCGAGCTCGTCGAGGTTCGCCTGCATCCGGGTCAGCCGAGCGCCGTAGAAGTCCCCGACGAAGAAGTCCATCCAGGCCGTGTAGAGCGAGTCGGGGGCGATCTGGTCGACGAGCTCGAGCGCGATCTCGCGATAGCTCACCGCGCACGGGAGGATCACCGTCATCACGTCGAGGGCATCGCCACGGTAGGCGGTCGAGGTGAGGTACGACGTGTAGGCCAGTGTCGTGGGCGCCATGCCCCTCGACCCGCCGCGGTCGGCGGCCCCGAGGTCGATCACCCGCTGCAGCAGCTCCCTGTTCCGGGGCAGCTCGTTGTCCACGATGTTGTCCATGGAGTCGCGCAGCCAGGCCACCTCGTCGACCGATCGGCCTCGCGCGGCGCCCAGGGCCATGCACTTGGCGTACTCGCCCAGGTACATCGTGTCCTGCTCGAGGTAGAACCGGAAGCGCTCCAGGCTCAACGTGCCGGCGGCCATGTCGCTCAGGAACGGATGCCCGTGCAACGAGCTCCAGACCTCGGGGCACGATGCGCGCAGCCACTGTGCGGTCGACTCAGTCATTCCCGATCCCACTCTCTCCCCGCACTGGTCCCGCCGGTCCCGTCGGTCCCGCCGGTCCCGCCGGCCGCGCCGTCCATCGCCGCATCTCAGCCGACCAGCCGCATGATCCGCGCGAAGTTGTCGCCCACGATGCCGTCGAGCTTGGCCTGCGGGATCTCGGGCATGTCCAGGCGGCGCGCGATGTCGTTCACGCCCAGCACCTTGTCCCGCAGCCGCACCGGGTCGTAGGTGAAGCCCGGGTAGTCCGACCCGAAGACGACCTTCTCCAGCGGCACGAACATCTGCTCCAGGTGCAGCAGCCACCGATACAGCTCCTCGGAGGTCACGGTGGACACGTGGTAGCTCAGCTCGGCGAAGAAGTTCGGGTGCTTCGTGCACATGAACATGGCCTCCTCGACCCACGGCGTCCCGCAGTGCGCGATGAGGAGGCGCACGCTGGGGAAGTGTCGACCGACGTCGTCGAGGAGCGCGGGGCGGGCGAACTCCATCCGCGCGTCGACCCGCGTCGACCCCGCTTGGTGCACCAGCACCGGGATGTCGAGCTCGGCCGCCTTCTCGAAGATCGGGAAGGACAGGATCGGGTCGGCCGGCGACCAGTGCTGGTACATGGGGTACAGCTTCAGCCCCTGGAGGCCGAGCTCGACCACGGACCTCTCGAGCTCGGCGACAGCGGCCTTCACGCCCCGGTGGTTGGGGTTGACCGAGCCGAATCCGATGAACACATCCGGGTGCTGGGCCTGCAGGTCGGCGATGTAGTCGTTGCACTTCTCCGGCGTCGGCGGTCCGGCGACCGACGTGACACCGAGGTTGTCGACCGTGCCGATCAGCCGGCCGTCGAGGAACTGCGGCGACATGGCCAGCAGGACGATCCGGTCGAATCCGGGGTGCGCGGCGATCATCTCCTCCGGACCGATCTCCAAGAACCCGTCGTGCGCCAGCCCGCAGGCGCCGTACTCCGCCTCGGTGGGCATCCGGTGGCTCGGCAGCTCGCCCCGGGCCCGGTAGATGCACAGGGCGCCCTCGCGCCCGTACCTCGCGGTGAACTCGGGATCGGCGGCCAGGCCGAGGATGTGGGTGTGGGCGTCGATGATCACGGGTCGGGTCCTTCGGATCAGGGCCAGGAAGTCAGATCATGTTTTACATGTGAGATCTGAAATCGTAGTCGCTTCGGGCGCGCGCCACAACGGTTGAGCCCCCCTTGTTCCGGGCGCACGAGAGGACGGCCGCCGGCTCGGCGACCGAGGGCGTCCGGGTCGGGCGCCCGGGTACGCCCGAGCTCACCTCGCCCGGGGTCGCGGTCCACACGAGGACCGGGGAGGGCGCGCGACCGCCTCGGGCGGTCGATGGACACGGACGCTCAGGAGGCGCGGACGAACGCCTTCAGCCGGTCGTCCATGACGCTGGCGATGTGGGACTGCATCGCGCGCTCGGCGCGACGCTCGTCGTGGTTGCGGATCGCGTCGAGGATCCGCTGGTGCTGCTCGACCGACTTCTCCAGCCGGCCGGGGATGTCGACGGTCAGCCGCCCGATCCGGCGCTGATGGCCCTCCAGGTTCTCCACGAGCTCGTCGAGCCACTTGTTGCGGGAGTGCCGGTACATGAGCTGGTCGAAGGCGTCGAGGAGCTGGGCGACCCGGTCCACCCGGCCCTTCTCCAGTGCTTCGCGGGAGAGCTCGATGTTGCGCTCGATCTCCGCGATGTCCTGCTCGGTCGCATGACGGGCCGCGGACCGCGCACACGCACCCTCGACGAGCTGGCGGACCTGGGAGATCTCCTCGAGGTCGGCCGCGGTGTAGCCGGCGACCACGGCGCCGCGGTACGGGATCAGCTCGACGAGACGATCCTTCTCGAGGCGGACGAAGGCCTCACGGACGGGGGTCTTGCTGACACCGAGCCGCGAGGCGATCTCGACCTCGCGCAGCGCGGCACCCACGTCGTAGGAGCCGTCGATGATCCCGTCCCGCAGGTGGTGGTAGACACGGTCCTTCAGCTGCATGTGCTCCAGTCGACCCTGGTCGTCCACGCCCATGTGACTCCCTCGAGTGATGTCGATGTGGTGGAGCGAGACTACTGCACCTGGCACCGCCGACCCGACATCGTGCGTCCTCCCCACAGCACCCGTCGTGCCACACCGATCGGCTCGCGCACCGCGGCGGAGGCCGGCGCGCGGCCGGCCCCCGCCGTGGGATCAGGGAAGCGCGGGCCACTGCTCCCCGGCATAGGCCGCGTCCCAGAACATCCATTCGTAGCGCGTCGCCGTCAGCGCGATCTCGGCCGCGCGCGCCCGCTCCTGGGCGCCGACGACCTGCGCCAGGGCGTCGACGTCGTCGAGGATCCGGTCGACCTCGTCGAGGTAGCCGGAGCCGGCGTAGTTGTCGATCCAGCGCTGGTACGCCGGGTGCGAGGACCCGTGCGCCACCAGGTGCACGCCCACCTCGGCGTAGACCCACATGCACGGCAGCACGGCCGCCAGCCCGGAGAAGAACGATCCCGTGTGCACGCGTGCGGTCACGAAGTCGACGTACGCCGCCGCGGTGGGGCTGGGCTCCACCCGCGCGAGGAGGTCGGACGGCGCACCCAGCATGGCGACCAGCTCGGCGTGCAGGGTCGACTCCGCGGCGACCGCGCCCGATGCGTGCTCGAGCAGCGAGCGGGTCAGTGCCATCGTGGGCGCGGTCGAGCTGAGGGCGGCGAGCGAGCGGGCGTACTCGTTGACGTAGTACGTGTCCTGGGCCAGGAAGCGGAGGAAGGCGTCGGGCGCCAGCTCGCCGGTCGTCAGCCCGGTGATGAACGGATGCTCGAGGATGCGCAGGTGGGTGGGCTCGATCGCCTCCCACAGCTCACCTGTCCAGCCCTGGCGTCGCCGCTGGGCGACCTGGACCGTCATTGCGTGTCACCGCCCTCCGGCAGGAAGTCGGTGTTGACGACGTCGGCGGCGTCGACCTCCTTGTCCAGCTGTCCGTTCGCGAGCAGCCAGTCGGCCAGCGCCTGCCACTCGGCGACGTCCATCTGGCCGAAGCCGTCCGGGTTGTCCAGCAGGGGCGCGGTCAGGTCGACCATCTCGCGCAGGCTCTCCTCGCTGTAGCCCTTGGCGACCGGCTTGATCGCGTCGAGTGCCGCCGCGGGATCCTCCTGCGCCCGAGCAGCGCCCTTCGCGGCTCCGGCCAGGAACCGCTTGACGACGTCCTGGTAGTCCTTGTCCTTGGCCAGCTTGGTGCGGTTGGCGATGAGCACGAGCTCGTCGTAGGTCGGCACGCCGACGTCACCCACCGCGTAGGAGACCGGGTCGAGCCCGTTCTCCTTGAGCTCCACGCTCTCGATGTTGGGATAGGCACCGATGATCGCGCTGACCTGGCCGGAGATCATCGCCGGCGAGTAGCCCTGGTTGATCGCGACGAACTTGATGTCCGCGTCCTTGAACCCGTTCTCCTTCAGCGCGTAGGCCCACATGGCCTCCGACACCGGGTCGCCCGAGGAGCCGATCGGCTTGCCCTTGAGGTCCGCGATCTCCTGCACATCGTCGGTGCGGTTGAGGATCAGGGAGTTGAGCGTGGTCGGGATCAGAGCCGCCACGGCCACGACGTCGAGGCCCTGCGCCTCGGCGTTGATCACCGCGTTGGCGTAGGAGATCGCCAGCGGCATCTGTCCCAGGCTGACCATCTTCAGGGAGTCGGTGTTGTTGGACGGCGGCTGGAACTTGACCGTCAGGTCCTCGTCCTCGAAGGCGCCGATGTCCTGGGCGGTGTAGAGCGAGATGTGGTCGGGGTTGGGGAACCACTCCAACAGCACGCTGACCTTGCCGTCGGCTCCCGAGCCGACGCCGTCGTCGCCGCACGCCGTCATGATGCCGGCAGCGAGCAGCAGACTGGTCCCGAGAAGAGTCGCCCTCCGGCGAACGCTGAGATTCCTCATCGGCGATCTTCCTTTCTTGCCCAAGGGCACACGAGCCGTTCGACGATCGATACGGCCAAGAAGAGTGAGATGGACATGAACGTGAGGATGAAGATCGCCACGAACACCATGTCCGTCTGCAGTTGGGACGTCGCCTGGATCATCACGTAGCCCAGTCCGTCCAAGGACCCGGCGAACTCGCCGAAGACCGCGCCCACGGAGGCGTAGGTCGCCGAGATCCGCAGACCCGTGAAGAACGACGGGAGCGCCGCCGGGATCTCCACCCGCCGCAGGATCGCCCACCGGCTCGCGTCGAGGGTGCGCATCACCTTGATCAGCTCGGGGTCGACCGACGAGAGGCCGTGCATGGTGTTCACCACGATCGAGAAGAAGCAGATCAGGGCCACCACGATCACCTTCGGCATCAAGGTGTAGCCGAAGATGATGGCCAGGACGGGCGCGATGACGACGATGGGCACGGCCTGCGAGCCGATGAGCAGCGGCATGAAGGCGGTCCGCAACGTGGCGGACAGGTGGAGCGCCAGCGCGATGACGACGCCCACGACGATCGCGAAGGCGAAGCCGATCAGCACCTCCTGCAGGGTCACCCGGGTCGCGCTGGAGAAGGTGTCGGACCAGCGCTCGCTGGCCGAGGTCCAGATGTCGCTCAGCGAGGGCAGGATGTACTTCGGGACGCCGAAGGAGTCGCTGGCCACCTGCCAGAGGACGCCCACGAGCAGGAGGATCCCGGTCGGCGGCAGGATCCGCTTCACCACCGCGGTCAGCCGCTGCTGACGACGGGTCTGTCGCTCGCCGGGTGTCGGCGCCTTGGTCCGGGACGACCGGATGGTCTCGGCGAGGGTCATTCGGCCACCTCCAGCAGGGACAGGAGCTCGTCGCGCAGCTCGGCGAAGGCCGGGTGGCGGATCAGCTCACGTCGGTTCTCCGTCTGCGGAAGCTCCACGTCGACGGTCTGCACGATGCGGCCGGGCCGCGCGCTCATCACGACGACGGTGTCGCCCAGGAGCAGCGCCTCCTCGACGTCATGGGTGACCAGCACCGTCGTGCGCGGCGTCTCCTCGAGGGTGCGCCGCAGCCACTGCTGGAGGTCCGCACGGGTGATGGAGTCGAGCGCACCGAACGGCTCGTCGAACAGGAGCACGTCCTTGCCCGCCGCCATCGTGCGCAGGAACGAGACCCGCTGACGCATGCCGCCCGAGAGCTGGTGCGGGAACTTCCGCTCGAAGCCGGACAGGCCGAACCGGTCGATCAGCTCGAGCACCCGCCCGCGAGCCTCCTTCTTGGAGATCCCGTGGTTCTCCAGCGCGAGCGCGGCGTTGCCCGCGACATCGCGCCACGGGAGGAGGAGGTCGCGCTGCGGCATCCACGCGCACCGCGCGAGCCGCTCCTTCATCGTCGTCGCGCCCTCGACCCGAACGACGCCCTCGGTGGGGTCGAGCAGGCCGGAGATCATCGACAGGATCGTCGACTTCCCGCACCCGCTGGGGCCGATGATCGACATGCGACCGTGGCGAGGCAGGGAGAGGTCGGCGCCCGAGACGGCGACGGTCTCCCCGAACCGTTTCACGACGTTCACGAGATCGATGCCGTCGCCCGAGCGGCTCTGTGCGGAGGGGAGCTGGCTCCCGGTTTGTGAGCGCATGTCACTCCAAGGTTCGGATGTGAGATCTGACATATGATGTCCACAGCAGCATAGAGGTGGACCTGCGGGTTGACTACCCCGAAATCGCGGGAGGGTCAGCGGCGTCCATCGCCATGTCCCAGAACTCCCCCTCGAGCCGGGTGGCGTCGGCGAAGATGCGGCTCAGGCGTTGGACGTCGGCCGGCGGCAGCGGCGCCACATCGGCATCCAGGCGCTCCCGCATCCCGGCCACCAGCGCGGCGTACTCCGGCGTGGCGAAGAAGCGGACCCACTCGGCGTAGACGGGGTGCTCGACCACCCCGGAGGCGTGCCGCCGCGCGATCTCCCCGTAGCTCCACGCGCACGGCAGGATCGCCGCACCGATCGCCACGACGTCGCAGCGCCCCGCGACGCCGAGCAGGTACGACGTGTAGTTGCGCGTCCCGGCCGCCATCGCGACAGCGCCCTCGCCGCCCTCGTCGCCCTCGTCGCACAGGTCGCGGACCCGGTCGAGCAGTCGCCGGTTCTGTGGGATCTCGACGTCGACGATATTGGCGAGCGCGTCGGCGTAGCGCCGGAGCTCGGCGTCATCGCGCGCCTTCGCGACGGCCATGGCGATCGCACGCGCGTAGTGCGGCAGGTACAGGAGGTTCTGGGTGACGTAGTGCCGATAGACGCGCGGCGGAAGCGTGCCATCGGCCATCCCCCGCACGAACGGGTGCTCGGGGAGGGCATCCCACACCTGCGCCACCTCGCGCCGGGCGGACTCACTGAAACCGGCGTCGAGCGCCTGTGCGGTCATCTCATCACCTTTCGCATATCAGATATAAGATGACAGTAGCCGCGGCCCCGCGGGAGGTCAACGGTCTCGGCGCCGGGGTTGACGCGGTGCCGGAAATCGCATCAGATATGCGATATGGGTACTCTTCGCACCCTCGTCCTGGGCGATCCGGTCGTGGCTCTCGACCGCGCCGCGACCATCGAGGACGGAGCGGTCATCGTCACGGGCACCACCATCGAGGCCGTCGGGAGCCGTGAGGAGCTCGCCGCCCGCGGCCCGTTCGACCGCGTCATCGGCGGCCCCGAGCACATCGTGATGCCGGGCCTCGTCAACGGGCACTTCCACTCCGAGCTCTCGGTGGGCCCCGGGCACTACCAGTACGTCTTCGAGCAGGCGAACGTGCACGTGCACGGCGGCTACGGCCCGGCCCTGGAACGCGACCTCTACCTCATCGCCCAGCACTCGATCGCCGCGATGATCAGAGGCGGACAGACCGCGGCGGTCGACATGTACTACGGGCGGCCGTCCCTGCCGAGGTTCGGCACCGAGCCGGTGCTGCAGGCCTACGCCGACAGTGGCTTCCGAGTGGCCTTCGGACTGGTGGCACGCGACCAGCACATCTACGCCCACGAGTCCGACGAGTGCTTCCTCGAACGCCTCCCGCCCGCGCTCGCGGCCGAGGTCCGGGCCTCACCCATGGGCTACGCCTGGCCCCTCGACGAGGTCTTCGCCACCTACGACCACCTGGCCCGCACGTGGGACGGGTACGACGGCCGGATCCGCACCGTGCTCGCACCCGACTGGACCCCGGCCTGCTCCGACGAGCTCTACCTGCGCTGCCGCCGGCTGGCCGACGACTACGGCACCGGCATCACCTCGCACGTGCTGGAGACCCGGGCCGAGATGCACTTCAGCCACGACCACTACGGGATGTCGGCCGTCGAGCGCCTGCACCGGCTCGGCGTGCTCGGTCCCGACATGGTCTGCGCCCACTTCGTGTGGGTGACCGACGAGGAGCTGCGGATCTTCGCCGACAGCGGGGCGGTCGCCTCGAACAACCCCGGGTCGAACCTGCGGCTGTCGGCCGGCATCGCCCGCACCCGCGACATCATGGCGTCCGGCGGCCGGGTCGCCTTCGGCACCGACGGCATCTCCTTCAACGACGACGAGGACATGTTCGCCGAGCTGCGCCTGGCGTCGTACCTGTATCGGGATCCGCGCGACTTCGAGCACGTACGTGCGGACAGCGCGACCCTGCTGCGGGCGGCCGGGGAGAACGGCGCCCGCGCCGTCCGCCACGACGACCGGATCGGACGCCTCGCGCCAGGGCTGCTCGCCGATCTCCTCGTCCTCGACCGCACCCGCATCACCGCTCCCGCGGGCCGCTACGACGCGACGCCGTTCCTCGACGTCCTCGTCGACCGCGCCCAGCGCCACGACCTGCGCACCGTGATGATCAACGGCCAGGTCGTGATGGACGACGGCGTCCTGACGACGATCGACGAGGCAGCGCTGGCGACCGAGCTGGAGTCCGCCCTGCGCTCCCGTGTCTATCGGCCGGACGCGCGCACGCGACGACACCAGGAGCTGGGCCACCTCGTCAGCGGCGTGCTGCCCGACATCTACCGCGATCCCTACGCCCGCGACGTCGTCGGAGGCACCCTCTTCAACGCGCGGGCCGTTCCGGGCCGCGCGTTCGCACCCGACGTTACCGGCGGGTAGCATCGGGGTCATGAGCACCCGCGACGGTCACGTCAGCTGCACGATCACCGACGGCATCGCCCACGTCCGACTGGACCGTCCCGACAAGCTCAACGCACTGACGCTCGACATCCTCGACGACCTCGTCTCGACCGCACACGCTCTGCGACGCGACAAGACGCTGCGCGCGGTCGTCGTCAGCGGCGAGGGCGACGCGTTCTGCGCCGGTCTCGACTTCGCGTCGGTCATGCGCAACCCGGCCGGGATCGCCAAGGCGTTCGTCCCCCGCCCGCTGCGCGGCACCAACACCTTCCAGGAGGCCCCCTGGGCCTTCCGCCGGATCCCCGTCCCGGTGATCGCGGCGGTCCACGGTCACTGCCTCGGCGGTGGCCTCCAGATCGCGCTCGCCGCGGACTTCCGGATCGCCACCCCCGACTCGCGCTGGTCGGTGCTCGAGGGCAAGTGGGGCCTGATCCCCGACATGTCCGGCATCCAGGCCCTCAAGGAGCTCATCGGCATCGACCAGGCCAAGCTCCTCACCATGACCGCCGAGGTCTTCGACGGCTCCCGCGCCCACGAGCTCGGCCTGGTCACCCGCCTCGACAACGACCCGCTCTCCGGCGCCCTCCGCCTCGCCAACGAGCTCTCCCGCCGCTCCCCCGACGCCCTCGCCGCCACCAAGCGCCTGTTCAACGACACCTGGACGTCCTCGCCCCGCCGCACCTTCGCCCGCGAGCGGATCGAGCAGGCCTACCTCCTCGCCGCCCGCAACACGAAGGCCGCCCGCGAAGCCGCCTTCAAGAAGGCCGACGCGAGCTACGGCCCGCGCGGGCGCTGAGCCTGACCCGGTCGGACCAGGCCCTGGTCCTTCCGGACCACCGCGGCTCGACCCCGAACGGCCGATGAGTCGGGTGCCCCTGTCGGGTCATCCTGGTCGGACCGGCGCGAACAGCGCGCCGACCGCGCCGAGAGGGGGCAGCCATGGCCCGCACCGAGCACCTCAGCCACGACCTGCCCTGCCTCGCCTGCGGGCACGCCGCGCACACCTTCCTCGCCTGCAGCGACAGCTGTGACTGCGCGCCCACCGTGATGCCGGGCTCGCCGGCCTTCGCCGTCGCCTGACCGGCGGCCCGCCGCGCGTCCGGTTCCGGCAACCGGGGATCTCTGCAAGATTCCCGGGGCCGACGTGTCGTATCCGTGTGGCCGGCTTCGTCGTCCTTGTAGAAGCAGGCACCGATCACGAAGGAGACGCGGCCATGTGGAACACCACCCCGAACCCCCAGCACCAGCACCTCAGCCACGACCTGCCGTGCCCCGCGTGCGGCCACGCCGTGCACACCTTCCTCGCCTGCAGCGACAGCTGCGACTGCGCGCCGACCCTGCTCCCGGGCTCCGTCGCCCTGGCCGCCTGAGGCGGCCCATCAGTCCTCGCCGGGCCCCTCCGCGTTCGCGTCGCTCCGCTGCGCGCGGTCCCCGGCCGACGGTGTCGTCTGCTGCTGGCGCCGCCGACGGACCTCGGCGCGCGCGAGCACGAACGCGACGATGACCGGTACGACGAACTGGGCGTTGTCGAGGATGAACTCGATCCAGCCCGGCACCGTGACGGCCGGAAGATCGACGTGGGGCCACGGGATGCTCGGCAGGTCGATGTCCGGCCACGGGATGCTCGGCAGGCTGATGTCGGGCCACGGGACGTCCGGCCACGGGATCTTCGTCGCCAGACGCGCCAGCAGTGCGATGACCACGATCGGCACGATGACACCGGCGGCCGCCCCGAGCGTGGTGATCGCGGTGTAGCGGCGCGGATGCGCGAGCACCTTGTCGTGGTGGACCGCGGCCGGCGACCCCGGCGCCGGCGTGAGATCGGTCCCGCCGATCAGCTCCTCCGGCCCCAGGACGCTCGCGCGCCGGGGCTTGGTCGACAGCCGGGTCGTCCGTACGACGAGCCGCCCACCGCCACCCTCACCATCGGTGGTCTCGGTGAGCGTGATCTTCGCGTCGGTCACCTTCTTGGTCGCGACCGGCTCGCCGTCGATGGTCCACGTGATGAGCGGAAGCAGCCCGCCGCTCATCTCGACGCGGTGGTGGCGCTCGTCGACGACGCCCTCCCAGACCTGCACCGGGGGCTTCTCGCTCATGATGCTCCACGGTAGGTGGGCGAGGTGAGCGCCCACATCCTCCGACGGTCCCGTCGTCCCCGACTTTGGTCGGGGATAGCCGGTACGTCGACCGGACTCGCCTCAGACCTCCGTGCGACGAGTCACCTCGGCGAGGAGGGCATCGACCTCCGACCGGTCGTAACCCTCCCGCCACCGGGTGGTCCGGAGGGCGGCCGCATCGATGAGGGGCCGAACCGGGCGCCCGGCCTCCACCTCCTCCACCAGCCGGTCGAGCAGTGCGTCGACATCGCCCATGTGGTAGCCGTGCACCACACGCACCGGCTTGAAGCGTGCGGCGCGGATGAAGGCCGGCAGGCCGGCGTGCCGGTCCGGAAAGTACCGGTTCATCCCGTCCACCATCACGGATACCGCAGGTCCACGGTCTCCTCGCTGATCTCCCACAGCCTCCGCGCGTGGCCGGCGTTCCGGGCGAGCTTGCTGCGCCCGACCGTGCGGGGATGGCCGGTGAGCTGCCGGAAGCCGCTGGGCCCGACGAAGGTGTTGCCGGGCAGGTCGGCGGTCGCCGCCATGAGGGACGGCCAGGCGCCCGCCTCCGCGGACTGCGAGACGGCCTTGACGCCGGCGTCGAGGATGGCGGCGATGCCGCCGGAGGAGCGGCCGTACTGCCCGTTGGCGGCGAGGTGGGTGCCGGCGAAGCCGGGATGGGCGGCGAGCGCGCGGACCGGGAGGTCGGCGTCACGGAGACGGCGGTCGAGCTCGGCGGTGAAGTAGAGGTTGGCGAGCTTCGACTGCCCGTAGACGCGCCACGTGTGGTAGCGACCGGTCTGCTCGCGCGGGTCCCCGAGCGGTGCCTTGCCGGCGAAGTTGTGGAACAGCGAGGCCACGGTGACCACGCGCCCGTCGGCGCTCTGGACGAGCTGCGGCAGCAGCAGGCCGGTCAGCAGGAAGGGGCCGAAGTGGTTCGTGGCCATCTGCAGCTCGAGACCGTCGGCGGTGCGGGAGTACTTCGTGCCCATCACGCCGGCGTTGTTGACGAGGACGTCGATCGCACCGACCTGCGCCACCGCCGCGGCCGCGGTGCGGACCGAGCTGAGGCTCGCGAGGTCGAGGTGCAGGGCCTCGAGCTGGGCGTCGGCGACGTCCGCCCTGATCGCGGCGACCGTCTCCTCCACCTTCGCCGGGTTGCGCCCGGCGAGGATCACCCGGGCGCCGCGGCGGGCCAGCTCGAGCGCGGTGTGGTGCCCGAGTCCGCCGAGGGTCGGCCCCGTCACCACGACGGTGCGGCCGGTCTGGTCGGGCAGGTCGGCGACATTCCAGCTGTCGGTCATCGTCTTCCTTCTGCGGCTGCTACGGCGTGGTGGCGAGCCCGGCGACGATCCGCTCGCCGAGCTCCTGGTCCCCCGAGATGATGACGGCGCCGGGCGCGGCCGCGCGGCGACCGCCGGCGAGCACGATGAAGCTCTCCCGGTCCATGGCGAGCGACACCGTCGGCTCGTCCGGTACGCCGTCCAGCCGGTGCGCGCGGCCGTCGTCGCCCACCCGCACGGCGGTGGGCGCGCTGCCCTCGACGGCGAGCACGGCCGTCGTACCGGCCGGCGGGGCGGCCCGCTTGCCGACGACGAAGCCGAACGCCTCGACGAGGTAGTCGGCCGTGTGCCGGGCGCCCGGCGTGTCGAGACCGCCGGGGCGACCGACCGCGCGGCGGATGTCCTGCTCGTGCATCCACAGGTCCAGCGGACGGTTGCGCAGCAGGGTGCGGGTGTTCCAGCCGATCAGGCCGAAGATCCCGTCGGCGGCGGCGGCCGGGTCCTCCGGCGGCGCCGCGGCGAGCGCGGCGCGACGGGCTCCGGTCGACGTACGGATCTCCTCGACGATCGATGCCGGGTCGCGGTCGCGGCGGGTGACCACGCCGATCTCGGTGAACTGTCCCATCGGCCCGGTGACGTGCGACGGGGCGCCGATGTCGGCGGTCTCCTCCGGCCCGCCGGCCAGGATCGACTCCAGGTGGGCGGTGTGTGAGGCGACCGCCTTCACGTCCCATCCGGGGAGGTCGGTCGGCGCGCTCCAGTCGTCGGGGCCGAGCTCGTCGAGCAGTGCCACGAGGTCACCGACGCTGCTCCACCAGTTCTCGACGTAGCCGGCCAGGAGGTCGCGGTCGCTCATGTCTCCGACCCTACCGACCCGGGCAGCGACCAGCGGCGGGAACGCCGGTCGAGGAGGCGCCGGGAGCGAGGAACGAGCGACGCGCTCGCGCTCTCAAGCTCCGCCGCCGGCCGTCGCGGGAAGCGACGCCGACGGAGTGGAGAGAGCGAGGAACGAGCGACCGGAGCGGAGGAGGCGAGCCCTTCCGCGAGCCGGCTGTCTTGCCGCCAGGCGGACCCGGGCGCCTACGTAGCTCGACTGCGTGCGCGGCAGCGCGGCGCGAGGAACGAGCGACCGGAGCGGAGGAGGCGAGCCCTTCCGCGAGCCGGCTGTCTTGCCGCCAGGCGGACCCGGGCGCCTACGCAGCTCGACTGCGTGCGCGGCAGCGCGGCGCGAGGAACGAGCGACGCGCTCGCGCCATCCCACTCAGTAGGGCGTGGGAACGCGCGCCGGGACACCCTTGCGGGTGAGGTACTTCCTCACGGTCGGTACGCCGGCCGGGAACGTCAGCCGCGCGGCGTACATCGCCCGCCGGCCGAACCGCTCGCCGCCGTTCCACGCCCAGTAGCTCGCGCCCTTGGGCTTGGAGGAGTGCAGTCGCACCCAGCCGTGGAAGTAGAGCGTGGTGCGGCCCTTGTGCTTGAGCACGTCGCCGCCGGCCGGACCGCAGAGACCCTCGGTGATGGTCCGGTCGAGCAGGATCGCCGGCACCGAGGCGGACCAGTCCGTCAGGGACGGGGACTGGCGCCAGGTCTGCTGGTAGGAGCAGCGGGCGAAGTCGCCCTCGGAGGCGAAGAGGTAGTAGCCGCCGGCGTTGCGCAGCAGCACCGGGTTCTCGATGACGCCCTCGGCCCGCACCAGCTCCACGCTCGGGTTGGCCGGGTCCTGGCCGGTACGCACCCGACGCCCGTTCCTGCTCAGCGGCAGCAGCCGGATCGACGAGGGCCTGCCGTCGGTCTTGTAGACCAGGTAGTTCTGCTTGCCCTCGGTGTAGAGCGACGGGTCGATCACCCCACGGCTGGGCAGGTCCGGGGTCGCGACCGGGTCCTGGGCGGTCGGCACCAGCGCTCGGGACGGGCAGACCAACGGCCGCTTGCCGACCGGCTTGAACGGGTCGAGCGCCTTCTTCGCCACCGCGACGCCGATGCAGCGCCCGAACTCACCGAGCCCCGCGACCGGGACGGCGAAGTACAGCACCCACCTGCGCCCGACCTTCGCGATGTCCGCGGCCCAGATGCCGCCCTGCTCGGCGGCCCACGCCGGCCGCCGGGTGAGCACCGGCTGCTCGTAGCGCCAGGTCCGGCCGGGATCCTTGTACGCGCGGTTGATCTGCGGCCCGGTCGCCACCACGACCATCCGCTTGCCGACCATCGCGACGCTGGGATCGCCCACGTTTCCGTTGAAGAACGGCTCGGGGTAGCGCTCCTGCCTGTCGTCGGCCCGGGCCGGCGTACCGCACAGGGTGAGGACCAGCGCGGCGAGGACGGCGAGGACGCAGGCGAGGCGTGGAGCAGGTCGAGACACCCGCAGACCATAGGCCACACCGCCCCGCCGGCGTACGACGACGGCCGCCCCGGTTGCCCGGAGCGGCCGTCGTACGTGGTGGGTCAGCTCGCGATCAGAACGCGGCCTCGTCGAGGTCCATCACGTCCAGGCCGGTGGCCTGGGCGATCTTGAGCTCGGCCGAGATGCGCGGCAGGTTGAGCTGCGCGAACCACTGGGCCGCGGCGACCTTGCCCTCGTAGAAGGACCTGTCGGAACCGGCGTCGCCGCCGAGCTTCTCGAGCGCGACCTCGGCGCCCCGCAGCAGCAGCCAGGCGCAGACCACGTCGCCGAGCGCCATGAGGACGCGGGTGGTGTTGAGGCCGACCTTGTAGATGTTGCGGATCTCGTCCTGGGCGGACATGAGGTCGTTGATCATCAGGCTCACGATCGCCTCGGCGTCGGCAAGGGCGGTCGCGAGCAGCTCGCGCTCGTTCTTCAGCCGGCCATCGACAACACCGTCCGCCTCGGCCCCGCTCTCGATGAACGTCTTGATCTCCGTCGCGAGGTGGCCCAGTGCCTTGCCCTGGTCCTTGACGATCTTGCGGAAGAAGAAGTCCTGGCCCTGGATCGCGGTGGTGCCCTCGTAGAGGGTGTCGATCTTGGCGTCGCGGACGTACTGCTCGATCGGGTACTCCTGCAGGAAGCCCGAGCCACCGAAGGTCTGCAGCGACTCGGTGCCGAGGAGCACCCACGAGCGCTCCGAGCCGTAGCCCTTGACGATCGGCAGCAGCAGGTCGTTGACGGCCTCGGCCAGCTCGTCGCGCTCGCCGGCGGCCTTGGCCCGGTAGACCGTGTCCTGCCAGGTCGCGGTGTAGAGGACGAGCGAGCGCATCGCCTCGGCGAACGACTTCTGGGTCATCAGCGAGCGGCGTACGTCGGGGTGGTGGGTGATCGTCACGCGCGGCGCGGTCTTGTCGGAGGCCTGCGTGAGGTCGGCGCCCTGGACCCGCTCCTTGGCGTAGTCGAGCGCGTTGAGGTAGCCGGTCGACAGGGTCGCGATGGCCTTGGTGCCCACCATCATCCGGGCGTTCTCGATGACGTCGAACATCTGGCGGATGCCGTCGTGGACCTCGCCGAGCAGCCAGCCCTGGGCGGGCTCGCCGCCGCCGACCTGCGGGTCGCCGAAGGTGAGCTCGCAGGTGTTGGACACCTTGATGCCCATCTTGTGCTCGACGTTGGTGACGTAGACGCCGTTGCGCTCGCCGGTCAGCTCACCGGTCTGGTGGTCGAAGTGGTACTTCGGCACGAGGAAGAGGGAGAGCCCCTTGGTGCCCGGGCCACCGATGCCCTCGACGCCCTTCGGGCGGGCGAGGACGAGGTGCATGATGTTCTCCTGCAGGTCCGACTCGGCGCTGGTGATGAAGCGCTTGACGCCGGAGATGTTCCAGGAGCCGTCCTCGTTGGGCGTGGCGTAGGTCTTGCCGGCACCCACGTCGGAGCCCGCGTCGGGCTCGGTCAGCACCATGGTGGCGCCCCACAGGCGCTCGACCATGATCTCGGCGATGCGGATGTCGCGCGCGACGCCGTTGGCGTTCTTGAAGACGACCGAGCCCATCGACGGGCCGGTGCAGTACATCCAGATCGGCGCATGCGCACCGAGCACCATCTCGGCGCTGCCCCAGACCAACGACGGCGGCGCGGTGGTGCCGCCGATCTCCTCCGGCAGGCCCAGGCCCCAGAAGCCGGACTCCATCCAGGTGTCGTACGACTTCTTGAACGACGCCGGCACGGGTGCCGTGTTGGTCGTGGGGTCGAACACCGGCGGGTTCCGGTCCGAGTCGACGAAGGAGGCCGCGAGGTCCTCGCGGGCGATGCGCTCCACCTCGGAGAGGATCTCGCGCGCGGTGTCGGCGTCCATCTCCTCGTAGAGGCCGGTGCCGAGGTACTCCTGCACGTTGAAGAGCTCGAAGAGGTTGAACTCGATGTCGCGCAGGTTGCTCTTGTAGTGGCTCACAGTTCCCACCATTTCCAGGGTTCGGAGAGGGTTCTCATTGGCTGCTACTCGCCAGTAACTTCATCATACGGGGGGTGCTAGCTGCGGGCAAGCACGGGGGTGGCGTCGTCGCTCACACCGCGCCGGAGGGCGCCGTCGCGTGGCACCGCGGCCGCGAACCACGCCTAGGTCGACTGAGTCGATCGAGCAATCTGACAGACTGTGCTCATGCGCGTCTCCGCCAAGTCCGACTACGCACTGCGGGCCCTGATCGCCATGGCGAGCCGGTCCGACGGTCGAGCGGTGAGCGCCGAGGAGCTGGGCCGGCTCCAGGACATCCCGCACGGCTTCCTCCAGGCGATCCTCGCCGACCTGCGCCGCGCGGGCATCGTGATGTCCCAGCGCGGCCAGTCCGGCGGCTGGCGGATGGCCCGCGAGGCCACCACGGTCTCGGTCGCCGACGTGATCCGCGCCGTCGACGGCCCCCTCGTGTCCGTCTACGGGCTGCGCCCCGAGGCCGTCAACTACAACGCGGCCGCCGAGGTCCTCCAGCACGTCTGGATCGCCGCCCGCCGCGCCCTGCGCGAGGTGTTCGAGGACGTCTCGATCCAGCAGCTCGCCGACGGCGAGCTTCCCGACACCGTCACGTCGCGCACGGCCGACGACGACGCCTGGGCCCCGCACTGACGACTCCCGGGCCTCGGCTCAGGCCGCGCTGTTCAGCTTCCGCTTGAGCTTGCGCCGCCTGCGGTCCAGCTCCTCGAGCCGGACCTCGAGCGACGCGTTGCGCCGGGCCAGCCGCTCGACCTCACGCAGCGCCGCAGGGAGGGTCTGCAGGGTCGCGGACGCGCGCGGCACGCCGTCGAGCCGCAGCGACGCCGTGCCGAAGCCGACGAGCCTGCCGAACGCGGTCCAGACCTGACCGGGCTCGAGGCCGTCGGTCTCGATGACGTGCAGGCGCTCGGGCTTGCGGCAGGCGACCTGCCAGCTCGCGGCCGCGACGCTCTCGTCATCGAGACCCGTGGTGAGGACGACATGGATCTGGTGGCCGGCGAGTGCGTCGACGAGGAGCGCGACCTGCTCGGGGCCGGCGGCGGCGAGGAGCGACTGGCTGAAGACGAGGTCGCAACGGCTCTTGCGGGCGCGGCGGACCAGGCGGGTCCACTGCCCCTCGACGTCGGCCCGCTTGAGCCCCCAGTCCTTGTGGGTGCGGGTCATCTCGACGGCGGCCCGGAAGCTCTCCGCGGTCGACTGGGCGAGGGAGGCGACGCCGAGCTCGACGAGCGCCGCGTGGTGGTGGGCGAGGGCGGACTCGACGACATCGCCCGCACCGGGCATGCCCACGTGGATCCAGGCCTTCTGCTTCTTCGCCATGCTCGCACCGTGGCAGGCCCCGATGAGCGGTCCGTGAACGGCCGGCGACGCGCAGCGGTCAGGCAGGCGGGCAGACGGCAGGGGTAGAACACGTTCTAGATTCGCCCTACGATGGCCGCATGATCACCTCCGACGCGATCGTCTGGAACGCCCCCAACGACCCGCACCCGGCGCGCGCGGCGTCCCAGCGGTCCTACTCCGCCGTCGCGAAGGGCGACCTCGCCGAGTGGCTCACCGTGTACGCCGAGGACGCCGTGCTCGAGGACCCGGTCGGCCCGTCGATGTTCGACCCCGAGGGCAAGGGGCACCACGGGCACGCCGGCATCTCGGCGTTCTGGGAGAAGGCGATCGCGCCCATCGCGACCTTCGAGTTCCAGATCAACGACTCGTTCGCCAATCCCGGCGGCAACACCTGCGCCAACATCGGCCGGATCAAGACGTCCTTCCCGGACGGCTCGCACACCACGACCGACCTGATCATGGTCTACGTCGTCGACGACGACGGCCGCGTGAAGTCGATGAAGGCGTTCTGGGAGCCCGACCGCACGATGGCGAGCTTCACCTCGGCGTGAGCCGCCCGCCGCGGACGAAAATAGGTGGCGCGGGCTCCTAGGGTGGATCGACGTGGAACCCCTCACCGAGCAACAGATCCGCGCGTCCTTCGTGAACTGCTCGAAGGGCGAGGCGAAGCGGCTCAACGTGCCGCGCGACCTGTCCGCACAGCCATGGGAGCACCTGGACTTCCTCGGCTGGCGCGACCCGCAGTCCCGGGTGCGGGGGTACGTCGTCGCGGAGGTCGACGGGGCGCCGTACGGCATCGTGCTCCGCACGACCGACGGCAGCGCCGGGATGCCGCGCAAGAACCTCTGCGCGCTGTGCCTGACGCCGCACGGCTCCGGCGGGGTGACCTTGATGGTGGCCCCGCGGTCCGGGAAGGCGGGGCAGAAGGGCGACTCCGTCGGCACCTACATCTGCGCCGACCTGCAGTGCTCGCTGTACGTCCGCGGCAAGCGGGTCAGCGACCAGGGACGACTGCCGGAGTCGCTCACCCCCGAGCAGCAGGTCGAGCGGCTGACGGACAACCTGGCGGCCTTCCTGCGCCGCGTGCGGGGCTGATCACTCCGCGATCGCGTCGGCGACCCAGGTGACGAGCGGGCGCAGCCGGCGCCAGTCCTCGCGGACCCGGTCGAGCAGCTCGGCGGTGTGCACGAACGGCTCGAATCCGTAGGACCGCATCCCCAGCACGGTCTTCATCTTGAGCAGCTCGATGCGCGGGTGCTCCTTGTCGTAGCCGCGAGGCACGGTCTTGAGCCGCTCGCCGGCCACCTCGAAGCCACCGCGCTCCAGGTCGCGCAGGATCCGCTGCAGGACCTTGCCGGTCCTCTCCTCGGCCATCGCCTCGCGCAGCCGGGCCAGATGGGCCCCGGAGGCCTCGTAGATGCCGCCGCCCACCCGGACACCAGGCGCCGCCACCTCGACGTACCAGCCGGTCGCCGGGCCGACGCCCACGAACGCGCCCTGGTGGGTCTTGTACGGCGTCTTGTCCTTCGCGAAGCGGACGTCGTCAGGGCAACGGAAATCGTTGACACCATCATATCCCGCATGCCAACATGGCGTATCGCTTGATGTGAATGATGTCCTTCAAGCGGTCGAGATGTAGATCGACGGTCCCGGTGATGCCGAGTGCCCCGGTGGCCGACCTTTCTGCTGACGTATCCAATCGTTCGATGCACGCCATGAATCGCGCGTGACGGACGCTACGTCAGAGAGGAGTCGATCCGAATACATCATCATCTGTTGCGACTCATCCCCTATGGGTCGCACCCGCCACTCAGCAACAGGACCTCGTCGGCCGTTGCTGAAACCGCGACACCCCGTCTCTGATACGACGTCGTTCCCGCGACGTCAATTCGTGACCCTCTGATTCTGGGCGCGAGCCTTTTTGGCGACCTCCCAGCAAATCCAATCGCTGCCTACAAGTGAGGAACTATGAAGACCATTTCAAAGTTTGCGCTCAGCGGATTGACCGTTGTTCTCGGATTGACCATAAGTGCGTGTGGCTCGGGCTCGAACGCTGCCGACAAGTCGGCCCGTCAACCAGTGGAAGGCGCTACCGACACCGCGGGCTACGCCCCGGACGACGCGGCATGTCAGCGGAACAAGGACGCAGGGAAGATCACCTACATCTCGTCCTACAGCTACGCCGCCAGCGGCTCGATCATGGACGTCTTCATGGCGCGGGACCTGGGCTACTACGACGCCCTGTGCCTCAACGTCGAGATGAACACCGCCGGCGCGTCGGGCCAGCAACTGGTCAACGCCAACAAGGCCCAGTTCACCTCCGTGGGGTCGGCGCCCAGCGTCCTGGACACCGTGGTGAACGCCGACAACATCACCGCAGTGGCGACCTACGGCACCACCGACCCCCACTGCATCCTGGCCAACAAGGACATCAAGACCCTCAAGGACCTGGAGGGCAAGCGGCTCGGCTACTTCACTCAGGTCGCCCCGGTCGCCCGGGCACAGCTCGCCAAGGCCGGCGTCGACCTGGACAAGGTGAAGTTCATCAAGATCACCAACTACGACCCGACCATCGTCACCCGCGGCACGATCGACGCCGAGATCGCCTACGCGTCGAGTCAGTGCGCCAGCCTCAAGGACCAGGGCATCGAGTTCAGCGAGTTCCTGCCGGCCGACGCAGGCGTCGAGAGCACCTACAGCGTGATGGAGGTGAACTCGACCTTCCTGGAGGAGCACCGGGACACCGCCGCCGACTTCATGCGGGCCACGTTGAAGGCGCTCCAGTACTGCCTGGACAACGAGGACAAGTGCGTGGAGCACGTGACCGAGCTGGCCGCCGAGGACAACCAGGGCGACTCGTTCCCGTTGGACCAGCAGAAGCGAACCTGGGCCGTGGAGTCGCAGTGGATCCGGGACAGCACGGTCAAGCCGCTGGGTGCCCACACCCGTGAGGAGTGGGAGGCAGCCGCTGCGCTGACCCGGGAATTCAGCGACGTGAAGGAGATCCCGGATCTTGACACCGTGGTCGACTTCGACCTGGTGACGGACTTGTACGACGCCGACGGCGTGCTGATCTGGCCCGGCGAATGAACGCGGCACTGACCACCGCGGGCGCCGAGGTCACGGCACGAGGAGTCACCAAGAGGTTCGGCGTCCGGGGCCAACCGGTCACGGTCCTCGATGACGTCGATCTGCGCATCGCCCCGGGCGAGTTCGTCTCGGTGATCGGTCCCAGCGGCTGCGGCAAGTCCACGCTGCTCCGCATCATCGCCGGCCTCCTGGACGCCGACGAGGGCTCGGTCGCGATCAACGGCGAGACAGTTCCTCAGGCGATCCGCCACAAGACGATGGGACTGGTGCCGCAGACCCCGGCCCTGCTGCCGTGGCGCTCGGTGCGCGACAACGTCCTGTTGCCCACTCAGGTGAACACCGCTGCCAACGCGGGCCGCAACCTGTTGGACGTCGACGAGCTGCTCACCTCCTTCGGCTTGGGCAACGACCTGCGCAAGTACCCGCGGCAGCTGTCTGGTGGCATGCAGCAGCGCGTCGCGATCGCACGCGCCTTCGTGTTCGACCCGCCCGTCCTGCTCATGGACGAGCCGTTCTCGGCCCTGGACGAGATCACGCGCGACCAGCAACGACTGGGGCTCCTGGACTTCTGGCAGTCCAACCGGCGGTCGGTCATGTTCATCACGCACTCGGTTCCCGAGGCGATCCTGCTCTCGGACCGCGTGGTGCTGATGGCGGCTCGACCGGGACGCATCGCCGAGGTCACCGAGATCGACCTGCCCCGACCCCGGGACGAATCGGTGTTCCTGAGTCCGCAATTCCGTGAGTACGAGATCCGCATCCGCGAGGGGCTGAGGAGGGTGATGAAGAATGTCGAGCACTGAGAAGGTAGCCAGCGCGATCGTGGAGCTGGAGCAGGCTCGTCAACCAGGTGCCGAGAAGGCCGCCGGAAAGTCCGTGACGAGGGCGGTGCCCAAGGTCTCTGCCTGGACGCGCTGGCGTTTCGGTCTCTGGATTCCCCCGCTGGTCACCTTTGTGCTGCTGGGCATCGCCTGGGAGTACGTGGCCCACTCGAATCCCTTCGTCATCCCGCCTTTGGGAAATATCGCCGAGAGCATCGCCAACGACCCGAGCGCCTATTGGAACAATCTCCTGGTCACCCTGAAAGAGGTGGCTGTGGGAGGCGGCGCTGCCATCGTCCTGGGTTATCTTCTGGCCGTTCTGATGTGCGAGTTCAAGATTCTGGAACGCGCTCTGATGCCGGTCGTGATGGTCATCATGGTGACCCCGGTCATCGCGATTGCTCCGGCCCTGGTGGTGGCCTTCGGATTCGGCATGCTGCCCAAGTACATCGTCACCATCATCGTGGCGATCTTCCCGATCCTGATCAACTCGCTGGCCGGGCTCAGGGCGGTGGACCCGGGCACGCTGGACGTGCTCCGCGTGGTCGACGCGAGCAGGTGGGAGATCTTCTGGAGGCTACGGCTCCCGGGGAGCATGCCGTACTTCTTCGCCGGCCTGAGGATCGCCATCCCCTTCGCCATCATCGGGGCCGCGGTCGCCGAGTTCGTGGCTGCCGGCGAGGCCGCAGGGTTGGGAGCCATGATCTCCATCGCCGCATCCCAGGCGAACCTCGAAGTGACCTGGGCCGGAATCTCGATGTTCTGCGTGCTGGGCCTGCTCTTCGTCGCTGTGTTGACGCTCCTG
Organism: Nocardioides carbamazepini; assembly: GCF_024614185.1. Taxonomy (GTDB): domain Bacteria; phylum Actinomycetota; class Actinomycetes; order Propionibacteriales; family Nocardioidaceae; genus Nocardioides; species Nocardioides carbamazepini. Next base: position 193,370 of record NZ_JAHTLF010000018.1, on the reverse strand, counting down.
CGCCGACGGGTCCTGTGGTGGGACAACCACGGCCGCGCCCCCAAGTAGTGCCGGAGCCGGCCAGAGGACCGCGCGGACGGGCGGCCGGCAGTGACGTTCAAGAGTCCACAGATGAGTGAGAGAAGAAGGTGTTTCGTTGTGAGTTCTGGAGTCAAGTTCACCAGCATGATCGAGTCCACGAAGGAGGACTGGGACCTCATCACGCCGGGCTGGGCGACCGAGCAGAGCAAGGTGCCCGAGCACGCCCTGCAGATGTTGCGGACCCTGGGGGACGCCAAGGGTGAGTTCCCGATCACTCGGCTCGAGCACTCCCTGCAGACGGCCACCCGCGCCGAGGAAGATGGTCGGGACGAGGAGTACATCCTCTGCGCGCTGCTGCACGACATCGGGGACGTGATGGCTCCGGCCAACCACCCCGACATCGCCGCGGCGATCCTGAAGCCGTTCGTCTCCGAGGCGAACCACTGGATGGTCGCCAACCATGACGTCTTCCAGGGGTACTACTTCTGGCACCACCTGGGGTGGGACCGCAACACCCGGGAGAAGTTCCGCGGCTCCGAGTACTTCGAGTACACCGAGGAGTTCTGCTTCAAGTACGACCAGGCCGCGTTCGACCCGGACTACGTGAGTGCCCCGCTGGAGCACTTCGAGCCGTTGGTGCACAAGATCCTGTCCCGCAGGAACTCGTTCTGACCGGTGGGGGGTCGGGGGCGGCGCGGGGCCGCCCCCCCCCCCCCCGCGGGGGCCCCGGCCCGGGGGGCCGGGGGGGTGGGTGGTATAGGGAGACCCGGGGGGGGGGGTAGGGGGGTGTGGGGGGGGGGGGGGGGGGGGGTGGGGGGTGGGGGGGGGGGGGGGGGGGGGGGGGGGGGGGGGGGGGGGGGGGGGGGGGGGGGGGGGGGGGGGGGGGGGGGGGGGGGGGGGGGGGGGGGGGG
>NZ_JAHTLF010000018.1:0-192428 GCF_024614185.1 Nocardioides carbamazepini | reverse complement strand
TCGCGACCGTCGCGGTGGCGCTCGTCGTGCTCGTCGCGGTGGCGGTGGTGCTGCTGCTCCAGGACCCGAGCGGTCCGCCGACCGGAGGACCGGGCGAGCCGACCACGGCCCCGACCACGGCCCCGCCCCCGCCTGCTGTGCCCCGGCCGCGTGTCGCCGGGGAGTTCGTTCGTCACGGTCCGGAGTGGAGGAGGGGAGATGTCGTTGCCTGCGTTCAGGGTCGAGGACCTGCGTGTGTACGAGTTCGAGTTCGATGGGTTGCCACACGCCATGGTGCGGGTGCGACTCGACCAGGGAGTGACGGGATTCGGCGAGGCGAGCGACGGATACGGGTTTGCCCATCCCGGCCTGCTGCGCACGATCGTGCAGGACGTGCTGGCTCCGCTGCTGGGACGACCGGGCATGGTCTCGGTGCCCCAGGTCGCCGGTCTCCTGAAGTCGGAGCTGCGGCGCCGCCCCGGGCTCGCCGGCCCGGTCGGCCACGCCGTGAGCGCGGTCGAGATGGCCCTGTGGGACGCGGTGGGTCGCCGGGACGGGCTCAGCGTGCGCACCATGCTGGGCGGCCACCGGGAGCGACTCGGGGTCTACGCCTCCAGCCACTTCCTCTTCCAGGGCGATGCCGACTGGCACGTGCACCACCTCGAGCCCTGGCTGGCGCGCGGGGTGGGTGCGGTGAAGCTCCGGCTGGGACTGGACTGGCGTACGGACCTGGCCACCCTGGCTCAGGTGCGCGATCGACTGGGGCCGACGGTCGACATCTTCGTGGACGGCACCGAGCACTACAGCCTGGACACGGCCCTGCGCGTCAGCCGGGCCCTGGCCGACCTGGGGGTCTCGATGTTCGAGGAGCCCATCCCCCAGGAGCGGCACCTGGGCGTGCAACGGCTGGTGGATCAGTCCGCGGTGGCGATCGGGTACGGCGAGCACTTCGGCATGTCGGGGGAGTACGACCGCGCGATCAGGGACCGGCGTGCCGACGTCCTCCAGCCGGACCCGGCCACATCCGGAGGGCTGCTGGAGATGGTGCGGATCGGGGAGCTCGCCGAACTGGCCAGTGTGCCGGTCATGCCGCACTCGGCCGCCGGTCCGGTCGCCTTCGCGGCGAACCTGCACGCCTCCAGTGCCCTCAAGACGCTCCGCCTGGTCGAGTTCCCCTACTCGATGGCGGAGCCGTGGCACGAGATCCTCGACTCGAACCCCTTCACCCTCGAGCACCTGGAAAGCGGTGCCTTCGCGGTGCCGACGGGGCCGGGACTGGGCATCGAGGTGGATGAGGCCGCACTGGTCGGGCGCTCTACTCGGGTCGCCGACATCGAGGTGCCGGCCAGCACGGCTGCTTGGACGGACTGGTCACAAGGCAACGTCTGACCTGACCTGGTCAAGCGGTGTGCTGGGTGAGCAGCCCGTTCCAGGAGGATGAGCAACAGATCGGACTACTCCGACTGCTCCAACTACTCGGCGATCGCGTCGGCGATCCAGTTCACCAGCGGACGCAGCCGGCGCCAGTCCTCGCGGACCCGGCCGAGCAGCTCGGCGGTGTGCACGAACGGCTCGAAGCCGTAGGACCGCATCCCCAGCACGGTCTTCATCTTGAGCAGCTCGATGCGCGGGTGCTCCTTGTCGTAGCCGCGAGGCACGGTCTTGAGCCGCTCGCCGGCCACCTCGAAGCCACCGCGCTCCAGGTCGCGCAGGATCCGCTGCAGGACCTTGCCGGTCCTCTCCTCGGCCATCGCCTCGCGCAGCCGGGCCAGATGGGCCCCGGAGGCCTCGTAGATGCCGCCGCCCACCCGGACACCAGGCGCCGCCACCTCGACGTACCAGCCGGTCGCCGGGCCGACGCCCACGAACGCGCCCTGGTGGGTCTTGTACGGCGTCTTGTCCTTCGCGAACCTCACGTCGCGGTAGGGCCGGAACACCTTCGCGGCGCCGAACTCCTGGCCGAGGGCGTCGGTCAGCGCCACCATCGGGGCCTTGACGCTCTCGGTGTAGACCGACTTGTGCGCCTCCCAGAACGACTTGGTGTTGTCGACCTCGAGGTCGTCGTAGAAGTCGAGTGCCGCAGTAGGGAAGCCAATGAAGTCACTCACACGGCAAGCGTAGTCGTGCTGCTCACACGACTAGTCAAAGCGGCCAGCGCTTTCGGTCGCGCAGGTACTGATCGGGAGCGACGAACGTCGACACGATCTCGTAGTGGCCAAACAGTGCAGGGTCGCCATCCGGACCCGACATCGGCTTCGTGAGGTTGGTGTAGACCTCGCTCATCCACCTGACGATCTTTAGCGTGTACAAGCGGCCGTACTTCTGCGCCAGTTCGTTCTCCGACGACCGGTAGCTTCCATGAGCGACGTCGCTAATGGTGTCGCCGGTCTCGTCTTGGTGCCAGACGATCGAGTGTTCACCGATCAGGGCCTCGACGATTGCTGCATCGCGCATGGCTCGTACTTCCCGGGCAGTCCCGCGGAAGTGTTTGTTCAGGATGGGTTCGACCACATTCGCCCACCAGTAGGTCACGGGATCGTGGGGGCTGGTCGCCCCACTGATGGTCTCGAAGTTTGCGTATCGGCCACGCGATGCGTCCGCGAACATTGCTAGCGCGTCGAGCACGGCGCTGGTCATGTCGTCGTCCGGGTACGGGTACCTGAGATCCAGCGAGTATTTCTGATCAATAGCGCGTACGGCGTTCACGATTTCCGGGAGCTTGTGCCCGAGTTTCCGAAGCTCTGCGTCCGTAGGAGATCGGACGTTGGTTGCGCGAAAGTCCACGACCCAGATCAGTTTTCCGAGACGTTCGATGCCGTTCGCGAGTCCGAACAGGGCCACGTAGTAGCCACCAAGGTCCGCGTACGTGGCCCGTCCGAGTGAGTTGGCTCCGGCGCAAACTAAGCCAGTCGCCAAGGACGTTTCCCGCTTGAAGCCATGCCACTCCGGGTAGTCCCACGGATCGCGTCCCATTGTGCCTCTCCGTTACTGCTGTGCCGTCGGATCGGCATGCTACAGACTATGAACTGACTCCGAGCGTCGGATGTGTCAAGCCCTCCCAGAAGCGCAGAGCGGGCTTCAGTGTGCGGGCGGGGCAGTTGGGCCGCTCCTTGGCAGGCGAGCCTCCGGGAGGCCCGCTCGACCGGATCAAGACCCGCGAACATGATGGCGCAGCAAGAACTCCTTTCCCGGTGCGATGTGCCGAAAAGGCACCGCCGACGGAGGATCGCCCCTAGCGTGCACCCGGAAGCTCATGGAAGGGAGCAAGGTGGTGCGAGGACTCCGTATTGATCACGTGGTGCTGCATGGCATCAAGCGGGCGGCGAAGGGGTCCGGAACCGAGCCCGAGCTGAGCCAGGCGGAGTCTGCGTTGTCAGAGCAGGTGCGGACGTTCCTGCAAGGTCAGTTGAGCGATGCCCTGAAACACCGCCGGGAGGTCGTCGAGGAGCCCGGCATGTCCACATTGCCTGGCATCATCCGCGATGTTTGGTCCAAGAAGACAACGCTCCTCGCTGCCTCACAGGTCCTTGCGCGGAATCTTCAGTCCGCTCAGCCGGGGATTGGCTCGGAGGGCTTGCTGATGGTCGCCCAGGGCCGCGCCAACGACGTGCCCGTCTTCCTCGTTGCGAAGCTTGAGCACGAGAAGGGCACGTCAGCGCAGATGGAGCAGAACCCCGATGGCGCACTGGTCTACTCGATGACCTTCCTCGACAACCTCTTCTTCACTGAGGGGTCCAAGGTCTACAAGATCGGCTTCTTCCCGAAGGCATCAGATGTCGACCAGCCGCTTGAGGGCTTCATCGTCGACCGCCAGGTATCAGGCTCCGAGGTCGCGACCTACTTCCGAGAGACCTATCTGGGCTGCGCGTGGAAGCAACGGCCTGAGGTCGTTACCCAGCGCTTCATGGACACCGTCCAGGAGTGGATCGATCGTCAAGACGATCCGGAGAAGCGATCGCGGTATCAGCTCGGACTGCTCGCCGAGCTCCAGAGTCAGCGTGACGTGCTGTCCGTGAACAGCTTCGCGGCGAGCTACCTCGACCCGGTCGACCGAGACTCGTTCACCGCTCACGCGCAGCGGACCCTCCCGGCTGCGAACATGACGAAGGATCTGTCACTGATCGAATCGAGGATCGCCAACATTCGGTGGGACACACGCTCCGGGACCGTAGTTATCGCGTCCCCCGAAGCAGTCCAGAATGGCACGGTGACTGTCGAGGAAGCTGGCGACAAGACGGTGATCAAGGTCGCTGACGACATCCTCAAGACCTCGGGTTCCGGCCGGTTCAAGCACTGAGATGTCCGACGAAACCCCGTCGAACGACGAACTGATCCAGCGGTTCATCGACACCCAGCCTCGGTTCCAGCAGGCAGCCGACGATGTCGTCGAGGCCCTCAAGGACATCCTCGGCGCGGGGTCGATCTATGCCGCGGTGTCATCGCGCGTCAAGGAAATCGATAGCTTCCGGGGCAAGGTCGAGCTGCGAGACGATTACACAGATCCCTGGGCCCAGATCACCGACAAGGTCGGCGCCCGTGCTCTCGTGCATCGGGCCGATGAGGTCGACCGGATTCACCGGCTGATCGAAGCCGACGGCCGGCTGCAGGTCTACGGCATCACTGACAAGCGCCTCCAGGTTGGCGAGCGGGAGTTGGCCTACTCGGGCCTCCACCTCGACATCTACGCCCCATCTCGGGACGGCGACCAGGAGCAGATCCCGGTCGAGATCCAGATCCGGACCATCGCTCAGCATGCTTGGTCGGAGGTGTCGCATAGGTTGGTCTACAAGCCGCAAGCCGAGCTGGACGCCGACGACCGCAGAGCCATCTGGCGGCTTGTGGCCCTCGTAGAACTGTTTGACGGGGAGGTGTCCCGGGTCATGGAGAAGCTCCCCGAGGACGCTCCCGCAGAAGAACTTGCAGATCGGTTGGCGACCCATGACCTTCCGGACGCCCTCGCTGCCAACTACGCCCGTTTCGAGGGCAACACGGGCAACGCTGATCTGACACGGCGGGTATGCGGCGCACTGGCCGAAGCGATCCCAGCGGAGGACCATCGCCAGTATGACAGCGTCCTCGGCAGCTGGGTCACCGAGCAGAAGAACTGGCTGCGCGCGATGTACGACGACTACGGCCCGCGCAGCAGCATGGCGACGGTCTCCGACTATGTGTTGTGGTCGCAGCCCGAGAGCATCGGCGTGCTGGAAGCGCTAAGCAGTCGACCGTGGGCGCTGGTAACGGCCTGGCGGAATCACGGTCTGCCTGACCGGTGGCTGAAGCCTTTGGAGGCCGTCGGCACTGACGTCGACCTTGACTTGTAGCACCGGGTCACGGCAGCAGCACGGCCCGTCCCAGTTGCCCTTCAGCGTGGCGCAGTGCTACCTAATCTGGCCCCAGAACTGCGGATAGAACTGCGACAACGGGCTCTCGGAAGTGGCGCCCTCTTCAAGGGCTGCTCGGCATTGTCGGGTGATCTCCTGGCGATGCAGATCGATCTGCGGAACTAGTGTGTAGATGTCTGTCATGTCGATCTGAACTGTCCGATACTGGCCGACATCGAAAGGCAGCCGGTCTGAAGTTCGGATGATCTGCACTGTCGGCTTGCGCGTCGCATGGCGTAGAGCCAGCTCGTAGTAGACGTTGGGATTTCCGAAGCTTAGGTCTGCAATGACGAGCGCAGCGCGAGCAACGTGGTCCATGACCTGGCCGGTGATCAGTCCCGGCTTGCTGATGCCGTCCGCGCGGACTGCTCGTAGGCCCAGCTCAGCCAGAGACGGCTCGACGAGGGCGGCCAGCATCAGGTCAGCATGTTTCCGCTCGACCGAATCCGCACTGCCAATCGGTGAAATGACGAAGCAAACGTCGTCGAGGCCACTCGCCCCAGCAGCACGCTTGGTGGTCTTCGTAGGCGAAGCCGCTGCGCCCGTGCTCTCAGAAACATGCTCGTCAGGCGCGTTGTCCGTATCAACTGCCTCCGCCTCGACATCCGCCTCGACATCCGCGTCGTCGGCCACAGCTTCGATGGCTGCTTCCACGGTGACAAGGTGCTCGGAGCCTCCGATGGTGCGGATGAGGCCGAGGTCCCGAGCGTTCGCCAGGAAGGTCTCTACGCACTCCGCGACAAAAGCCTCATCAACACCCGCCTCCCGAGCAGCGTCCCGAAGAACCTCGCCTGTCGGGAGCCGACTCCCCTTGTACTTCTCGTAGATCGCACCGAAGGCGGGGTTGGAGAGGATGGCGAGGTCCAAGCTCGCTTCTAGCTGCGCCCGCGCCGGTGCAGTCGGATTAGACGCAACCTTCCCAGCAGGCGTCAGGTCGAGCCACTCAGCGGAGTACCCACCAGTCGTAATGCCGTACTGGACACTTGCGGTGATCAGTTTCCGAGTCGGGCCGCTGTCAGGCGACCTGTCCAAGGCCTCGAAGAGCGTCAGACGGCGGGTGCGCTGACCTGCCCCATGCCTCTGAATCGCCTGGGCGAGAAACAGCGCCTCCTTGAACGACGTCGCGGGGAAGGGTCGCGGTGTCCGCTTCCTTCGCCCCGCCCCAGACTCCGCCGGAATCGTAACCGGGTCGTCGTCGGTGGGTGTCGACGTTTCCGCCGCAGGCTGCGTCATGCACCGAAAGATAGCCGCAGACGCCGACAGTGCCATCCAAAACGAAGGCAACCTTGCCAAGGTCGCTCGACCGTGCGGTAGAACAGGACCACCTGAGACCCCATTCATTGCGGAAAGTGCAGGTTCTCGTTCGCGAACCTCACGTCGCGGTAGGACCGGAACACCTACGCCGCGCCGAACTCCTGGCCGAGCGCGTCGGTCAGCGCCACCATCGGCGCCTTCACGCCCTCGTTGTAGACCGACTTGTGCGCCTCCCAGAACGACTTGGTGTTGTCGACCTCGAGGTCGTCGTAGAAGTCGAGTGCCGCGACGGGGAAACCGGTGAAGTCCACGTCAGGAGGGTACGGCGGGCCGGTCGGTCGGCACCCGCGGGACCGGCACGTTCCAGCGCAACGCGTGCTGGATGCCGACCACGATCCGCCGGTCGTCGGTGGGGTGGTCGGGGTCGTACCAGATCGTCGTCCGCTGGCCCTCGACGAGCGGGGCGCGGATGGGGATCACGACGCGACGGTGGACCCGGTAGACGGTGCCGTCGGCCCCGGTGAAGCGGAAGGCAGCCGTGGTGATCACGTTGGAGGCCTCCTCGAAGTCGTAGGGGTCGAGACCGGACTCCGCTACGGTCGCCGGCACCGGAGTGCCGCGGGCGATCAGGTCGAGCTCGAGGCGCCAACGTCGCCGACGGGCCGTCGCGGCCGCGACGGCCAGCAGCAGGAGGCCGACACCGGCCGCGCCTGCGATGACGGCGGCGCCGACGTACCAGCCGGCGACGTCCAGCTCGACCGACGCGAGCAGCAGTCCGGCGGCCGCCGCCGGGAGCAGGACACCCGGGGCGTGGAGCTGGCCGAGGGCGCGCGGGTGGCGGTCGACGAGGAGCGACCACGTCAGCCAGCCGATCACGACGGCCAGCGTCCCGCCGATCGTGACGATGCCGATCGAGTCCCCCGCGACGTACGACGGCGGCGCGTCCTCGTACGCGTCGATCACCGTGCAGCCGATGCCGTAGCCGGCGTACACGCCGCCGATCAGGAGCAGGCACAGCGCGATGAGGAGCCCGAGCGGCCGGCGGCGCCGGGGCTCGAAGGTGAAGGGCGGTGGCTCCGCGTGTGCCATGGCCTCATTCAACCCGATCGCCTGCCCGGCGCCGTGGCGCCGCCGGCGCCATGGCCGGAGCTGCGGCGGGCGCGAGCGCAGGGAGCGCCAGCGACCGGAGCGAGTGTCCGACGGGACTCCGGCGAGGCGTCGATCAGCGGCGACACGCTCGCGCCATATGAACGGAGCGGACGACGAGGTTCGAACTCGCGACATTCAGCTTGGGAAGCTGACGCTCTACCAACTGAGCTACGTCCGCACGCACGGGGGCTCCGCCCCCGTGGACCCCCGAAGGTGTCGCGGACGGAATCCCGTGCGATGGAGGATGCTACCCGATGGGTTGGAAGGTGGGTCGCTTCGGTGCCACCCCGTCGCCCGACGATCGGCCGGTGACCCGCCGCTGCACCCAGGGGGCGAGGTGCGCGCGGGCCCAGGCGAGATCGGCGGCGCGCTGCTCGCGCGCCGACAGCACCGGTGCGGGCACCGGGTCCAGGGGCCGCAGGCCGTGGGCGACGCCCAGCGCGTCGAGGGCGGCGATGGCGATCGCCTGGTGACCGACGGCGTTGAGGTGCAGTCGGTCCTCGTCCATCACCTCGGCGACCTTCCAGCCACGCATCCGCCACATGTCGACCAGGGTGGCGCCGTGCTTCTCCGCGATCTCACGGACCCACTCGTTGAAGATCGCGGTGCGGCCGCGGATCACCTTCAGCACGCCGCTGTCGCCGGTGTCGGCGATCGTGAACATCACGACGTGGGCGCCGCCGGCGGCGAGCCGGCCGATCGCCTCGTCGTACGACGCCGCGAGGGCGTCGAGGTCGACCTTGGGACGCAGCACGTCGTTGCCGCCACCGTGGATGCTGACCAGGTCGGGGCCGAGCGCGAGCGCGGCGTCGACCTGCTCGTCGATGATCGCGGGCAGCTTGCGGCCCCGGATCGCGAGGTTGGCGTAGCCGAGGTCGGCGCCCTCGGCGGCCGCCCGCGCGGCCAGCGCCTCCGCCGTCCGGTCGGCCCATCCCCGCAGGCCGTTGGGACGCGCCGGGTCGGGGTCACCGACCCCTTCGGTGAACGAGTCGCCCAGGGCGACGTACTTGCTGAAGGTCATCCCAGCATTCTGCGCCCGTGATCGGCGCCACGTGCAGGCAGGTGGGGCCGGTAGGGTGCGGGGCGTGCTGCTCAGCGACCGCGACATCACCGCCGAGATCGACGCCGGCCGGATCGGCCTCGAGCCCTACGACCCGGGGCTGATGCAGCCGTCGTCGGTGGACTTCCGCCTGGACCGGTTCTTCCGGGTCTTCGACAACCACAAGTACCCGTCGATCGACCCGGCCGCCGACCAGTCCGACCTCACCAGGGTGGTGGAGCCGGAGGGCGCCGAGCCGTTCATCCTGCACCCGGGCGAGTTCGTGCTCGGGTCGACGTACGAGGTCGTGACGTTGCCCGACGACATCGCGGCCCGCGTCGAGGGCAAGTCGTCGCTGGGCCGGCTCGGGCTGCTCACCCACGCGACCGCCGGCTTCGTCGACCCCGGCTTCTCGGGGCACGTGACGCTGGAGCTGGCCAATGTCGCGACGCTGCCGATCAAGCTCTACCCGGGCATGAAGATCGGACAGTTCTGCTTCTTCCGGCTCTCCTCGCCGAGCGAGCACCCGTACGGCTCGGAGAAGTACGGCTCGCGCTACCAGGGCCAGCGCGGGCCGACGCCGTCGCGGTCGTTCCAGAACTTCCACCGGACCACGATCTGAGGGCACACGTGTGGTTAGGTTAGCCTGACCTCATGACCGTCGAGCAGAACGAGTACGTCGCCACCCTGCCCATGCTCCTCACCGAGGTCGAGGTGCTGGAGGTGGAGCGGGTCTCGCCGTCCTTCGTGCGGGTCGTGCTCGGCGGGGGCGCGCTCGCGGAGCTGGGCCCGGACGGGCCGGTCTACGACCAGCGGATCAAGCTGATCTTCCCCAACGCGGCCGGGAGCCTGCCGTCGTTCGCGGGCGCGGACGAGTCGTGGTGGACCACCTGGATCGAGATCCCGGAGCACGAGCGCGGCTCGATGCGGACCTACACGATCCGCGACGTCGTCGGCGAGGGCACCGAGACCCGGCTGGTCGTCGACATCGTGGTGCACGAGAGCGACCCGGCGGACGGCCACGGCGACGCACTGGACGGCGCGGGCAACCGGTGGGCGCTCCAGGCGGCTCCGGGCCAGCGCCTGGTCACCCTCGCTCCCCGCAAGGGCCACGAGTTCGGCGGCATCGAGTGGTCGCCGGGAGCCGCGAGCCGACTGCTGCTGGTGGGTGACGAGACCGCCGTACCCGCCATCCGCGGCGTGCTGCGCGACCTGCCGGCCGACGCGACCGGAGCGGCGTTCGTCGAGATCCCGGTCGACGCGGACGCCCAGGACTTCGTGGCGCCCGCGGGCGTGACGGTGACCTGGCTGCCCCGCAACGGCGGCGCCCGCGGCGAGGAGCTGCACGCGGCGGTCCTCGCGCACCTGACCGGCACCGTTCCCACTGAAGCGGTCGTGGTGTCCGACGACGAGATCGACCCCGACCTGTGGGAGACCCCGGTCCACTCCTCCTCCGGCGAGGAGGTCGCGGCGGAGACGGCGGTCCCGACCGGCGACGCGCCGTACGCCGGGCTCTACGCGTGGATCGCGGGCGAGTCCAAGGTCGTGACCGGCCTGCGCCGCAAGCTGGTCAACGACCTCGGCCTGGACCGGCGCCAGGTCGCCTTCATGGGCTACTGGCGCGAGGGCGTCTCGATGCGCTCCTGAGTTCAATCTGCGCCGGGTCGGCGTCGTTCCGAGTTCAGTCTGCGCCGGGTCGGCGTCGTTCCGAGTTCAGTCTGCGCCGGGTCGGCGTCGTTCCGAGTTCAGTCTGCGCCGGGTCGCGGGTCAGACCAGAGCGGCCTCGCGCTCGGCCACGATGGTGAGCGCGATGTCGACGATCATGTCCTCCTGGCCACCGACGAGCCGGCGGCGGCCGCACTCCATGAGGATGTCGCGGACGTCGACGTCGTACTGCTCGGCGGCGCGCTCGGCGTGGCGCAGGAACGAGGAGTAGACGCCGGCGTAGCCGAGGGTCAGCGTCTCGCGGTCGACCCGGACCGGGCGGTCCTGGAGCGGGCGGACGATGTCGTCGGCGGCGTCCTGCAGCTTGAAGACGTCGCAGCCGTGCTCGAAGCCCATCAGGTCGGCGACCGCGATGAACGGCTCGATCGGACAGTTGCCCGCGCCCGCGCCGTGGCCGGCGAGGGAGGCGTCGACGCGGTAGACGCCGTTCTGGACGGCGACGACCGAGTTGGCCACCGACAGCGAGAGGTTCTCGTGGGCGTGGATGCCGATCTCGGTCTCGGCGTTCAGGACGCCGCGGTAGGCCTGCACGCGCGCGGCGACGTCGTCCATGGTGAGGCGGCCGCCGGAGTCGGTGACATAGACGCAGTGGGCGCCGTAGGACTCCATCAGCTTGGCCTGCTGGGCGAGATGCTCGGGCTCGGCCATGTGGGAGAGCATCAGGAAGCCGGAGACGTCCATGCCGAGCTCGCGGGCGGCGGCGATGTGCTGCGCCGAGACGTCGGCCTCGGTGCAGTGGGTCGCGATGCGCACCGAGCGGACGCCGAGGTCGTAGGCGCGCTTGAGCTCGTGGACGGTGCCCACACCGGGCAGCAGCAGGGTGGTGAGCCGGGCGTTCTTCAGCACCGACGCGGCGGCCTCGAGCCACTCCCAGTCGGTGTGCGAGCCGGGCCCGTAGTTGACCGAGCCGCCCGCGAGACCGTCGCCGTGGGCGACCTCGAGCGCGTCGACGCCGGCCTCATCCAGGGCGACGACGATCCGCTTCACGTCGGCGGGCGAGATCCGGTGCCGGATCGCGTGCATGCCGTCGCGCAGGGTGACGTCCTGGACGAAGATCTTGGTCTTGCTCACAGCGCGTTCTCCTTCGCCGCAGCGATGCGCTCGGCGACCTGGAGGCCGGCCGAGGTCATGATGTCGAGGTTGCCGGCGTACGCCGGGAGGTAGTGGCCGGCGCCGGTGACCTGGAGGAACACCGACACCTGGTGGGTCGGGCGGTCCGCGCCGTCGACCAGCAGCGTCTCGACCGGCTGGTCGCCGGGGATCTCGGCGATCTGGACCTTCTGGACCAGCTGGTAGCCGGGGACGTACGCCGCCACGTCGGCGACCATCTTCTCCACACTGGCGCGGATCTCGTCGTGCACGGCCGGGTCCGGTGCGTGGACGAGGGCGAAGACCGTGTCGCGCATCATCAGCGGCGGCTCGGCCGGGTTGAGGATGATGACGGCCTTGCCGCGCTTGGCGCCACCGACCCGCGCGATCGCGCCCGAGGTGGTCTCGGTGAACTCGTCGATGTTGGCGCGGGTGCCGGGACCGGCGGACTTCGAGGAGATCGAGGCCACGATCTCGGCGTACTCCACGGGGACGACGCGGGAGATCGCGGCCACGATGGGGATCGTGGCCTGGCCGCCGCAGGTGACCATGTTGAGGTTCGGCGCGTCGAGGTGCTCGTCGATGTTGACCGCCGGGATCACGAACGGACCGATGGCGGCCGGCGTGAGGTCGATCAGCCGCTTGCCGAGCGGACGCAGCAGCGCGTCGTTGTGGAGGTGCGCCTTCGCCGACGTGGCGTCGAAGACGATGTCGATGTCGGCGAACCCGGGCATCGCGATCAGGCCCTCGACACCCTCGTGCGTCGTCGGGACGCCGAGGTCGCGCGCGCGGGCGAGGCCGTCGGAGTCCGGGTCGATGCCGACCAGGGCGCCCATCTCGACGTGCTGCGCGGTCTGCAGCACCTTGATCATCAGGTCGGTGCCGATGTTGCCGGACCCGATGATCGCCACCTTCGTCTTGGCAGCCTTGGTCATGGTCATCACTCCTTCTCGCTGAAGCTGAGGGCGACGGAGCCGAGTCCGTCGATGGTGAGCGCCACGTCGGCGCCGGGCGCGGCCGGGCGCATCGGGCCGAGGGCGCCGGAGAGCACGACCTGGCCGGAGCGCAGCGGGTCGCCGAGGTCGCGCGCCTGGCGGGCCAGCCACTGCAGCGCGACGAGCGGGTCCCCGAGCGAGGCGGCTCCGGTGCCGACCGAGTCGTCCTGGCCGGTGACGGTCATCGTCATGGCGGCGTCCTTGGGGACGAAGCCGTCGGCGAGGGTACGACGCTCGGTGCCGAGCACGTAGCCGCCGGCCGAGGCGTTGTCGGCGACGGTGTCGGCGAAGCTGATGTCCCAGTCGGCGATCCGGCTGTCGCAGACCTCGATCGCGGCGACGGCGTACTCGACGGCGGCGGCGACCTGCTCGAGGTCGAGATCGCCGTCCGCGAGGTCGGCGCCGAGCACGAAGGCGATCTCGCCCTCGACCTTCGGCTGCAGCAGGCCGCTGATGTCGACCGGCGCGGAGGCGTCGTACTCCATGTCGTCGAAGAGCACGCCGAGGTCCGGGGTGTCGACGCCCAGCTGCTGCTGGACGGCGTCCGAGGTCGCGCCGATCTTGCGGCCGACGACGACGGCACCGGCGTCGAGGCGGTGCGCGTTGAGCCGCTGCTGAACGGCATAGGCGAGGTTGATGTCGCGGTCGCCGATCAGGTCGCGGATCGGGGCACAGGGCCGGTTCTCGACCAGCGCGGTGTGCAGGCGCTCGGCCGCGGCACCGACGGCAGCGGCAGCGGAGTCGGCAACGCCGGTGTCAGCAGGGTCGAGGGTGTCGGTCATGGTGCCTACTCTCGGGCCATCGGAGACCGGCGGCCACTCGAGCGTTCCACTCACCGGTACGCTGTGGGGGTGACCGACGAGCAGGGCCTGGACACCGTTCTCGGCAAGGCCGTCGCCCTCCTGCGCGCCTTCGGGACCGACGACCGGCTGCTGCCCCTCGCCGAGCTGGTCCGCCGGACCGGCCTGCCCAAGGGCACCGTGCACCGGATCGCGGGCGACCTGGTCCACCACCGCCTGCTGGAGAAGACCGACCACGGCTACCGCCTGGCCGGCGGGCTGTTCGAGCTCGGCATGCGCGCGGCCACCGAGCGGACCCTGCTCGAGGTGGCGATGCCCTTCCTGCAGGACCTCTACGAGCGCACCCACGAGACGGTCCACCTCGGCGTCCGGGACGGCACCGAGGTCGTCTACGTCGCCAAGATCGGCGGGCACCGCCAGGCCCGCAGCCCGTCGCGGACCGGCGGGCGGATGCCGATGCACTGCACCGCCCTCGGCAAGGTCCTCCTCGCGCACGCCGACCCGGCGATCCGCGCCGCCGTGCTGTCCGGCCCGCTCCCCCGGCGTACGCCGCACACCATCGTCGCGCCCGGCCTGCTCGAGCAGCAGCTGGACCGGGCGCTCGAGAACGGACTCGCCTTCGAGCGCGAGGAGTCGACGCCGGGACTGCTCTGCGTCGCCGCGCCCGTGCTCCAGCCCGACGGGGCGACCGCGGTCGCGGCGGTCAGCGTCACGGGGCCGATCGGGCGGTTCCGGCCCGAGGCCCACCAGAACGCCGTCCGCGCGGCGGCGACGGCGCTCGCG
Source organism: Nocardioides carbamazepini (assembly GCF_024614185.1). Taxonomy (GTDB): domain Bacteria; phylum Actinomycetota; class Actinomycetes; order Propionibacteriales; family Nocardioidaceae; genus Nocardioides; species Nocardioides carbamazepini. The sequence continues at coordinate 178,234 of NZ_JAHTLF010000018.1, read as the reverse complement.
AGCACCCTCGCCCGCCGGCCCGGCGGGCTGTAGCCGGACCTCAGCGCACCGCCATGGTCAACGCTGACGGGTACTGCGGACCGGCGTGGACCGTGACCGGCACCAGCTGGGTCACCAGGTCGGTGACCGGCGAGAGCAGGTGCGGGACGTCGAAGGCCTGCACCGCGATCCGCAGCCGGTGGCCCTTCGCGATCACGGCGCCGGTCGGGAAGATCTCGACGTCGACGGGCGCGATCTCCCCGCGGGGCAGCCGGGCCTTCGCCTCCCGCGTGAACGGGTGGTAGGCCTGCAGCAGCTGACCGTCGAGGTAGCGCGAGCGCCCCTCGTCGAGCCGGCGGTGCGCGATCGTCTGCCAGCCGCCGCTGATCCGGGAGACCGTCCCGTCGGGCGCGACGTCCTCGACCGCCACCGACAGCATCCCGTCACCGCTGGGGGTCGAGACGTGGAGCCGGGCGTTGAGCGGCCCCTGGAATCGCACGTCGGCGTCCAGCGGCGCCGTGTCGAAGGTGACGCCGCCGAGGTCGTTGAGGCGGTTGTCCTTGAAGCACGGCAGGTCGCTGAGCAGCGCGCCGGGAAGCCCCGCCGTCCACTGGTTGGCCGAGCGGGTGCACAGTCCCGTGACCGGGACGGGCGGTACGACGGCGGTGCCGGCGCTCGGCGTACCGGTGGTCAGGGAGCCCGCCCTGCCGCCGACCGAGGCATCGCCGGAGAGCTGGTAGGTGCGCGCCGAGAGGTCGCTGTCGATCCACTTCGACGCCCGGACCCACGCGCCGGAGCCCTGCTCGTAGTAGGTGAGCGGCGCGATCTCGTCGAGCCGGCCGTCGATGCCGCCGAGGTAGTGGTCGAACCAGCGCAGCTGCAGCTCGGCGAGCGAGCCGTAGCCGGCCCTGCCCACCTCGGCCCCGGCCGAGCCCTGCAGGTGGTCCCAGGGCCCGAGGATCAGCTTCGTCGGGACGCCGCGCTGCTGGAGCCGCTCGAAGACGAGCGGCGTGCCGCGCTGGAAGAGGTCGAACTCGCCGCCGACGAGGAAGGTCGGGACGGTGACGTTGTCGAGGACGTCGATGGGCGAGCGCTCCCGGTAGAACGGGCCGTCGTAGGCCGGGTCGCCGCCGAGGAGCGCCTGCGTGGCGAGCGGCAGGGTGAAGGTGAGCCCGCCCATCAGGTGGTCGAGCACCGTCTTCAGCCCGGCCTGCGGCTCCTGGGCGCCGTACGCCGGCGGGAGCACGCCGGTCGCGGTGACCAGGCCGAGCCACAGCGGGATGAAGCCGACGTCGATCTGGCCCCCGGAGGCGACGACGTCGCGGTAGACGTCGGCGGCCGGGACCTGGGGGAAGATCGCCTTCAGGCCCTTCGGCTGCTGGGCCGCCGCGAAGAGCTGGGAGATGCCCATGTACGACGCGCCGGTCATGCCGACCTCGCCGTTGCTCCAGGACTGGGCGGCCGCCCACTCGACGACCGCACCGGCGTCCTGGCCCTCGCGGGCGCTGAACGCCGCCCACTGGCCCTGCGAGGAGCCGGTGCCGCGGGCATCGACGGTGAGCTGCGCGTAGCCGCGCTTGACGAGATACGCCGGGTCGGCGCCCGCGAGGACGGCACCCGCGCCGGCCGAGAGGACGGACTTGTTGTAGGCGGTGATCGTGACGATCACGGGGAGCGGCGTGGCCACCGGCTTGCCGTCGGCGCCGGCCGGACGCTGGAGGTCGCCGCGGAGGACGACGCCGTCGTCCATCACGATGGGGATGTCACGGGTGGCGACCGTGCGGCTGTAGTCGGCCGGGCGCGGGGTCCACGGCGCGGCCGTCGTCGGCGCGGGCGCGGCCCCGCCGGGCACGCTCCCGGGGGCGACCGCGGTCGGCAGCGGCGCCGCCGCTCCCTTCTTCTTGCCACACAGCTTGTGCTGCTGGTGCTTCTTGGCCTTCTTGGCCTTCTTGCACTTCTTCGGCTTCTCGGCGACGGGCGCGGCCGCCTCAGCCCGCTCGGCCGACGCGGCGAGCTGTGCGGCGGTGGCGGCCGTCGTACCGGCCGCGTCGCCGGCGAGCGGCAGCACCAGGGCGGCGACGAGGCCGGTGCTGAGCAGGGCGGCCACCAGACGGCGGCGCAGGGCGTGGTCGTTCATCCGGAGGTCCCTCCCATGGTCTACCCACGGGTAACGACGGGACCGTGGCGTGGGTCACGCCACGCGATGGGCCACTCGGCGCGCGGACGGGCTGTCGCGCGCACGGTCGGGCGGCCTCAGAAGGCGAAGCGTGCGTAGCCGCGGCGCGCGGCCCCCGCGACCCGGGTGAAGTCGCCGCCGACCGACAGCGCGTCGACGGTGCCGGGCACCGGCGCGGTGCGGGTCAGGCCGAAGGCCCAGACGCCGTAGGAGCCGTTGGCACCGGGGTCCCACGCGGTCGGCGTGCCGTCGGCGGCCAGGAACGAGCCGATGTGCAGACGGTTGAGCTTCGACTCGGGGAAGCCGGAGAAGTGGCCGCCGACGTACACCTCGTCGGCCGTCGCCAGGATCGCCTGGACGTCGCCCGAGGTCCGTACCCGGTAGAGCGGCAGGCTGCTGACCGCCGGGTCGTAGGCCCAGGTGCGGTTGTTGGTCGTGCCGAAGTAGAGCCGCCCGGTCGGCGCGACGTCGAGCGAGATCGCGACACCGCCCTCGGTCGGCGCGAACGCCGTGGTCGCGCCGGCGGGGGTCAGCTCGGCAGCGCCGGCACGCGGCTGCCCACCCATCGTGGAGAAGGAGCCTCCGGCGTAGAGCCGGGAGCCGTCGTCGGTGGTCCCGAGCGCACGCACCGTGTTGTTGGGCTGCGGCGCGAAGGCGGGGTCGACCGCGCCTGTCGTCTGGTCGAGCGCCGCGAGCCGGGCGATCGCCCGTCCGCCGACCCGGCTGAAGCTGCCGCCGACGTACAGGCGACCGGTCCCGTCGGCGGCGAGGGCGCGAACGGTGTTGTTCGAGGTGGTTGTCGTCCATCCGGCGACGAGCGCCCCGGTGTCCGCGGTGACCGCGGCGAGGCGACGCGGCTGCCCGTTGATCGTGGCGAACCCGCCCCCGACGTACACCTTGCTGCCGTCCGCCGAGGCGGCCAGGGCGTAGACGATGCCGTCGGTCGTCGGTGCCCACGACGGGTCCAGCGAGCCGTCCGCCCGGACCGCGGCCAGGTTGGCCCGCGGTACGCCGTTGACCGCGGTGAAGGCGCCGCCGAGGTAGGTCGTGTCGCCGATCTGCGCGATCGCGTAGACCACGCCGACCACGGTGCACCGCGCGGCCGCGTCGTCGTACACCACGCAGTCGACCTTGGCCGTCGGGGTGGTCGTCGACGACGGACTCGCCTGGGCGACGGCCGCGAGCGCCGTCGTCACCAGGACCACCACCGCGATGCCCATGACACGCGAACGTCGGCTCATGAACCCCTCCCCCGGGTCTGTCGGCTGCCGGCACAGCCGCTGTCGCGACGCTAGGACCAGGAGGCCCGGTGCGGCGTCACCGCAATTGGGGTAGTTCGGGGGCGGGCCGCGGAGGACGATCCGGCCGCGTCAGGCGGGGACGAGCGAGATGTCCCCGGAGACGGTGGTGGCGCGCAGCTCGACGTGGTCGGTCCCGGGCTCGGGCTGCCCGACCGGCGGCAGGGTCGAGCTGACCCGGCCGGTCACCGTCGTGACGTCGGTCCACACCGGGGTCCCCGCGGGGACGCCGACGTGCACCCGCGTGGAGGCCCCCTTGACCTGGATCCGGCCGCGGCGCGCCGTACGGACGACGACGTCGCCGGAGCCGGTCTTGCTCGTGACATCGGCACGGCTCTCGCCGACCTCGAGGTCGCCGGAGCCGGTCTTGACGACGACGGTGCCGAGCGCCTGCCCCAGGCACACGTCGCCCGAGCCGGTGGACACGGTCGCGGCCCGGACGATCCGGCCGAGGTCGACCGCGCCGGAGCCGGTGCGGACCCGGATGTCGCCGTCCACCTCGGCGACGGTGACGTCCCCGGATCCGGTGTCGACGACGACGGTCGTGGCCTGGTCGAGGGTGACGGCACCCGAGCCGCTCTTGACCCGTGCGGTCATCAGCCGGCCGCCGGCGGTGACGACGGCGCTCCCGCTGCGGGCGTCCAGGTCGCTGTCGATCGGTACGACGACCTCGATGTGCAGCTCGTCGCCGCCGCCGAAGATGCCCCCGCGGGGCTTGGGTGCGCGGACGTCGACCCGGCGGCCGTCCTGGGTCACGCGCACCTCGTCGGCCCGGGCGCCGGTGAGGGTGATGTCGGTGGTCTCCTGCTCGGCGGCCCGGACGCTGATGCGGCCGCGACCGTTCTCGACGTGCAGCTTCACGGGGCCGGGCGTCTCGAGCACCTGGCGACGGGGTTCATGGGTGGTCATGGTTGTCCTCCTGGGGCGATCTGGGTGGGGCTGCGGCGGTGGCGCGGTCAGAGCCAGCCGGTCATCCGCCGGTTGGCGCCCGGCTTCGACCCGAACGGGAAGTCGCCGCCGAACGGCAGGCTGGAGAGGTCGACGTCGACCTGGATCGCGCCCTCACTGGTCGCCGCGCGGATCAGGGTGACCAGCCAGGTGTTGAGCGACTGCCCGGCCTGCGCGGCCGCGTCGTCGGCCCGGGCCTTGAGCGACTCGGGCAGGCGCAGGCTGACCCTGGCCTGGCTCTCGTCCTCGACCGGCACCTCGGCCGGAGCCGGCCCGGTCACCTGGTGCGGCAGCGCCTCCGGCGTACCGGGCGTGACGACGAAGTCGAGGTCGCGGCCGTCGAGCCGGACGTCGACGCCACCGGACGACATCGTGGCCGTGATCTCGGCCGCTGCCTGGCTGACGGCCTCCATCACCGCGAGCCGCACGGCCGGGTCCAGCGCGTATCCCAGTCGCTCCGCGACCTCCCGCGCCTGCGGACCGGCACTGTCGGCGGCGGCCAAGAGGTCACGACGGAGGCTGTCGACGTACGGCGTGATGTCCATGTGCGTCATCGTGACATCACTATGACGTCATTTCAAGTCATCCTGATGTCACCCTCCCCGACCCGGCGCAGATGAAGGCAGAAAACGCACCGACCCGGCGCAGATTGAACTCGGAGGAATTCAATCTGCGCCGGGTCGGCGGTGATCAGAGTTCAAACTGCGCCGGGCCGGGGAGTCCGAGGAGCTCGGTCGACCTCTCGCGCATCTCCACCTTGCGGATCTTGCCGGTCACGGTCATCGGGAAGTCGTCGACCAGGAGGACGTAGCGCGGGATCTTGTAGTGGGCGAGCTTGCCGGTCGCGAACGCGCGCACCGCTTCGGTGTCGAGGGGCTCGGCCCCGGCGCGGAGGCGGATCCAGGCGCACAGCTCCTCGCCGTACTTCTCGTCGGGGACACCGACGACCTGGACGTCCTCGACGTCGGGGTGGGTGTAGAGGAACTCCTCGATCTCGCGCGGATAGATGTTCTCGCCGCCGCGGATCACCATGTCCTTGATCCGGCCGACGATGTTGGCGTAGCCGTCCTCGCGCATGACGGCGAGGTCGCCGGTGTGCATCCAGCCGTCGGCGTCGATCGCCTCGGCGGTCTTGTCCGGGTCGTTCCAGTAGCCGAGCATCACGGAGTACCCGCGGGTGCAGAACTCGCCCGGCTCACCGCGCGGCACCGTCTCCCCCGTGACCGGGTCGACGATCCGGATCTCGACGTGGGGAGCGGCCCGGCCGATGGTGGAGGTGCGACGGTCCAGGTCGTCGTCCGCCCGGGTCTGGCAGCTCACGGGACTGGTCTCGGTCATGCCGTAGGCGATCGACACCTCGCTCAGGTGCATGTCGTTGATGCAGCGCTTCATCACCTCGACCGGGCAGATCGAGCCGGCCATGATGCCGGTGCGCAGGCTGGAGAGGTCGTAGTCGGCGAAGTCCGGAGCGTTCTGCATCGCGATGAACATCGTCGGGACGCCGTAGACCGCGGTGCACCTCTCGTCCTGGACCGCCCGCAGGGTCAGCGCCGGGTCGAAGCCGGGAGCCGGGATCACCATGGTCGCGCCGTGGGTCACGCAGCCGAGGTTGGCCATCACCATGCCGAAGCAGTGATAGAAGGGCACTGGGATGCAGAGCCGGTCCTGCTCGCCGAAGCCGATCAGCTCGGTCACGAAGTAGCCGTTGTTGAGGATGTTGCGGTGGCTGAGCGTCGCGCCCTTCGGGAACCCGGTGGTGCCGCTCGTGTACTGGATGTTGATCGCGTCGTCCGGAGTCAGCTCACGCTGGCGCGTGGTGAGCGCGTCGGCGGGCAGGCTCGTGCCGGCGTCCACCAGACGCCGCCAGTCGTCGCTGTCGACGTACAGGGTCTGCTCGAGGTCGGGCACCTCGCCCGCCGCGACCACCTCCTCGACCATGCCGCGGTAGTCGCTGGTCTTGAAGCTGGTCGCCGCCAGCAGCAGGCGCAGGCCGGACTGGTTGACGGCGTAGGCGAACTCGTGGGTGCGGTACGACGGGTTGACGTTGACCAGGATCGCGCCGGCCTTGGCGGCCGCGAACTGGATGATCGTCCACTCCGCGCAGTTGGGCGCCCACATGCCGACCCGGTCGCCCTTCGCGATGCCGAGGCCGATCAGGCCGCGGGCCGCCTCGTCGACCGCGTGGTCGAACTCGCGCCAGGTCCACCGGCGCCCACTCGCGACCTCGACCAGCGCCTCACGATCGGGCCACTGCGCGACCGTGCGCTCGAGGTTGGCGCCGATGGTCTCGTCCAGCAGGGGCGTGGTGGTCTCGCCGGCGGCGTACGACTCCGTCATACCCCCATGGTGACGCCCCGGTGACCGCCATCACACCCCTCGAAAGTGGGTGCGCCGGCGACGATGTCGCGGCTCGTCCGTCCACAGGCCCGGGAAGCGCTGGTGCGGCAGCGGGCAGAGCGGGAATCCACACCAGCATGTCCTCGCCGGATCCGGGCCTGCCCGCACCATTGCACACGCTGCTCGAGCTCCAGGCCGGTGTCGTCTCCCGGCGACAGGTGCTCCACAGCGGCCTGACTCGCCACGACATCGACCGGCTGCTCCGTCGGCGCGTGTGGACGGTGGTCCATCCTTGCGTGTACGTCGACCACACGGGGCCACTCAGCTGGCAGCAACGCGCCTGGTCCGCCGTACTGGCCTGCTGGCCGGCGGCGTTGGAGGGCCGGTCCGCGATCCGGGCGCACGAGGGCCCGGGCCGACGTGGCGCGGAAGACCGGTCGATCGAGGTCATCGTGGCCCGCGAGCGAAGGATCCGGCCGCCGTCCGGGGTGACGGTGCACCGCTCGGCGCAGTTCGACTCCGCGGTCCAGTGGAACCTGTCCCCGCCGCGCCTGCGGTACGACGACGCGGTGCTCCGGGTCGCTGACGGGACTCCCCGCGAGCTCGATGCGATCGCCACGCTCGCCGATGCCTGCGGCGCCCGGCGTACGACGGCCACCCGCCTGCGCGAACATCTGGACCAGTTGCCGCGGCTCCACCGTCGCGCGTGGCTCGCCCGCGTCCTCGATGACGTGTCCCAGGGGACCTGCTCCGTGCTGGAGCACGGCTTCCTCACCCTGGTCGAGCGGCCGCACGGGCTACCGCGAGGCGAACGCCAGGTCGCGGCGACCGGGCTCGACCATCGGCCGATGCTCCGCGACGTCGTGTATCGCGGCCAAGGCCCCGCCTGGGCACAGATCGTCGAGCTCGACGGGCGACTCGGCCATGACGGCACGAGAGCCCGGGACAGGGATCTCGAACGCGACCTCGACGCCGCTCTCGGCCGGGAGCACACGGTGCGCCTCGGCTACGGCCAGGTCTTCGAACGCGGCTGCACGACCGCGGCCAAGCTGGCCGGCCTCCTGCAGGTCCGTGGTTGGCGAGGTGTGGCACACCCCTGTCCGCACTGTGCGTGACCGCCCGGAACGGGGAAGTGTGGAGCGTCGTGCGCACGATCGCGGCACCACGCTCCACACTTCCACGACCTCAGAGGTCGAAGAGGGACTCCGCGGCGTTGATGTCGACGTCCGTGCGCGGCCGGTGGGCCTCGCCGGAGTACGACGCCGGCGGGGTCGGCGCGGCGGCGACCTCCGGCTCCGGCTCGGGCTCGGGCTCCGGCTCCGGCTCGGGCTCCGGCTCCGGCTCGGGCTCGGCGGCGACCTCCGGCTCCGGCTCGGGGATCGGCTCGGGGATCGGCGCGGGTGCGACCTCGGGCTCCGCCGGGACGGCAGGTGCCGGGGCCGCGGGCGCAGCCGGGGCCGCGGGGGCCGCGATGTCGAACAGCGAGCCCATCGCGTTGATGTCGACATCGGTCGCCGGTGCGCTGGCGCCGGAGGCGGTCGGGGTCGGGGTCGGGGCGGGCGCCTCCTCGACGGTGGCGGCCTCCTCGGCGCGCGCCTCGGCCTCGACCGGTCCGGTCTCGACCGGCCCGGGTGCGGGCGCCGTGGTGGCCGCGGAGTCCGCCGGCGTTGCCGCGGGCTCGGGTGCCGCGATGTCGAAGAGCGAACCGCCGGCGTTGAGGTCGACGTCGGGGGTCTCCGGCGCCGCGGCGGCGACACCGCCCTCCACCTCGGCCTCGACGACCTGTTCCTCGAGCGGCTTCGGGGCCGGGGCCTTGGCGGCGGCCGGCTCCTCGACCGGGGTGGCGATGTCGAACAGCGAGCCACCGCCCGCGGGGGCGGCCGGCTTCTCCTCGGCCGGAGCCGTCGGAGCCGTCGGAGCGGCGGGCGTTGCCGGGGCAGCCGACGCAGGCGTGTCGAACAACGAGCCGGCGTCGTCGAAGAGCGAGCCGCCACCGGCCGGGGCCGGCTTCTCCTCGGCGGGGGCCGGCTTCTCCTCTGCCGGAGCAGCGGGAGCAGCAGCAGCCGGGGTGTCGAACATCGAGCCCGGGTCGTCGAACATCGACGAGCCACCCGACGCCTTGGCCGCCGGGCCCACGTCCTCGGTCGCGACCACGGTGTCCTCGGTGATCGTGACGTCGCCGGCCTCAGGTTCAGCCTTCGTCTCGACCGACCCAGCGGCGGCGGCAGGAGCCGCGGCAGCAGGAGCAGCGGCGGCCTTGGGCAGCAGCGGCGTGCCCTGACCGGGGAGCAGCTTGGTCGCCTGCTCGCCCTTGACGGAGGCCAGCAGCATCTGCGCGACGTCGAGTACCTCGACCTCCTCGCGGGCGTCGCCGTCGGCCTGCATCTTGGTGAGGCCGTCGGAGAGCATGACGCGGCAGAAGGGGCAGCCGACGGCCACCTGGTCGGCCCCGGTGCCGACGGCCTCGGCGGTGCGGTTCAGGTTGATCCGCTCACCGACGGTCTCCTCCATCCACATGCGGGCACCACCGGCGCCACAGCAGAAGGACCGCTCCGTCGAGCGCTCCATCTCGGCGAGCTCGGCGCCGGGAAGGATCTGCAGGAGGTCGCGGGGGGGCGTGTAGACCTGGTTGTGACGACCGAGGAAGCACGGGTCGTGGTAGGTGATCTTCCGCTCGTGGGCGCCGGCACCCTGCGCCACCGGCGTCAGCCTGCCCTCGCGCACGAGCCGGTTGAGCAGCTGGGTGTGGTGGATGACCTCGAGCTCGAGACCGAGCTGGCGGTACTCGTTCTTGAGGGTGTTCATGCAGTGCGGGCAGGTCGAGACGACCTGCTTGGCCTTCGCGTCGGTGAGCGTCTCGATGTTCTGCTGGGCCAGGCCCTGGAAGACGAACTCGTTGCCGGCCCGGCGCGCGGAGTCGCCGGTGCAGGTCTCGCCGTTGCCGAGGACGCCGAAGGAGACGCCCGCGAGGTCGAGGAGCTCGGCCACGGCCCTGGTGGTCTTCTTGGCCCGGTCCTCGTAGGCACCGGCGCAGCCGACCCAGAACAGCCAGTCGACGGACTCGAGGTCCTCGATCTGGTCGCCGACGACCTTGACGTCGAAGGGCAGGTCCTTGGCCCAGTCGAGGCGGGCCGTGGGCGACATGTTCCACGGGTTGCCCTTGTTCTCCAGGCCCTTGAAGAGGCCGTTGAGCTCGGAGGGGAAGTTCGACTCGACGAGCACCTGGTAGCGGCGCATGTCGATGAAGTGGTCGACGTGCTCGATGTCGACCGGGCACTGCTGGACGCAGGCACCGCAGTTGGTGCAGTCCCAGAGCGCGTTCGCGTCGACGACGAAGTCGCCGCCCTCGGGCATGTAGAAGTAGTCGTCGACGCCGTCGGACTGCTCGTGGTCGGTCCTGCCGACGAGGGCACGCGGCTCGGCGCCGCCGGCGACGGCGTACGCCTCCTCACGCATCGCCATCATCATCAACTTGGGCGACAGCGGCTTCTCGGTGTTCCACGCGGGGCACTGCGACTGGCAGCGACCGCACTCGGTGCAGGTCGTGAAGTCGAGGATGTCCTTCCAGGAGAAGTCCCAGATGGAGCCGGCGCCGAGGACGGCGTCCTCGTCGAGGTCGTCGACGTCGTCGAGGGTGATCGGCTTGCCGGCCGAGGTGAGCGGCTTGACCGCGCCGAGCGCCGTACGACCGCTGTCCTCGCGCTTGAACCAGATGTTGAACCAGGCGGTGAAGCGGTGCCAGGCCACACCCATGGTGAGGTTGGTGGAGATGACCATCAGCCAGGCCATCGCGGAGACGATCTTGACCATCGCGATGAAGAAGATGATGTTCTCGAGCGTCCCGATGGAGTCGTGGCCGGTCGGGAACAGGTTGCCGAAGAACTGCGAGACGGGGAAGTGGAAGCCGTCGGCGTGCTCGGCGGCCTCGCCACCGTGGGCCTTCGCGAGGTTGTACTCGGCGCCGCGGATGAACAGGATCGCCGAGCTCTCGAGGAGGACCATCGCCTCGACGAAGTAGGCCTGCCACATGGTGGATCCGTAGAACCGGCTCTTGCGGCCGAGCTGGGACGGCTTGTGGGTGAGCCGGTAGGCGATCAGCGGGATGATCGCGATCGTGCCGAGCAGGCCGAGCAGCTCGGCGACCCACTCGTAGACCCACCACTTGCCGAGCACCGGGATGGTCCACTCCGGGTCGAACAGCTGCGGGAACGCCGCGGCGACGGCGGTGGAGAGCGCGATGAAGGCGGCGAAGGCGAACCAGTGCAGGATGCCGACCCAGGTCCACTGCAGCATGCGCGTGTGGCCGAAGGTCTCCTTGACCATCGTCAGCGTGCGGCCGACGGGGTTGCCGGTGCGACCGGGCGCCGGCTGGCCACGCTTGATCACGCCGAGCATCGAGCGCACGGCACGCGCGGTCAGGGCGACCGCGACGACCGACACGGCCAGGGAGACGACGATCGCGACGATCTGCATGGTGTCCAACAGCTCCTCATCCGGCCACGGTGTCAAGGGGCGCGCACAGGAGTGCGCCCGACGAGCCTAGTGCCGCCGGAGGGAACCGATCGCGATAGGCAAGCCTTACCCATCTGCGCGGGCGCAGCGGGCACCGGGATGCTACCGAGAGGTAGCTTCGCGGCGCCGTGACCAGCGCCTCACCGCCGGAACTTGACCTTCTTCACCGTGCCGTGAGGCGTGAACCTCACCACGACGGTCACCTTCGCGATCCGCTTCGCCTTCTTCGCCTTCTTGCCGTGCTTCGCCTTCTTGGCCTTGGCGCAGAAGGTGTACTTCTTCCCGAGGCGCAGGTAGGGCTGACCGACCTTCGCGATCACCTCGGCGGTCGTCAGGTGCTTGCGGACCATCCGCTTGCCGAGCTTCTTCGCCTTGGCCAGCGACATCCGCAGGGCCGGGTTGCGGCAGGAGTCCGGGCGGACGCCGTACGCGCGCTCCCACATCTGCAGGTACGCCTCGGCGCCGCGCGCCATGTCGTCGACGATCTTGGCGCCGTCGCCTCGCTGCTGCGCCTCCGCGACCTGGCGCAGGTCCTCGACCCAGTCGGGGTAGAGGCCGTACTGCGCGACACCGTCGGTGTTGATGTCCCAGACCCGCTGCCCGGCCCGCTGCTTGTCGACGCTCACGCCGCCGAGACCGGTGAACGGATAGCGCACCGGGTTGGGTACGCCGGCGCCCCGGGGGTTTCCCTGCGCGCCGAGCCCGTTGATGTCGGCGCCGAACCCGAAGCCGAAGTAGTACCGGGAGTCGGCCCAGCCGAGGTGGCGGCGCCACTTCTCGACGAAGCCCGTCGAGTCGCCGGCGTACGGGGTGATGAAGCCACCCGCCTGGTAGATCCGCGGGTAGGTGTCGGGCGTCGACCAGGAGTGGCTGGAGATGACGCCGGCGTACCCGAGGTCCTCGATGACGTCCATCGAGGCCGCGCGCGCCTTGACGGAGAGGTGGTCGGGGTCGAAGACCATCCGGCGCTTCGCGAGGCCCTCGATGGTGTGGACGCCGAGTTCGGTCAGGCCCCGCTTGTTGCAGTGCGCGGGCTGCGGGTAGAGCGGCAGCGCCGGGAGGATGCCGAGCACCTTCCCGAGCGCCCCGAACAGCGCGTCCTGCTGCCCGGCGCTGATGTCGGGGAGCGTGATCTGCGCGTTGTCGGCCGACTCCCCGTCGATCGGGTCGCAGTGCTCCATCGCCCAGAAGGTGCCGGTCTCGAGGAAGTTCGCGGCGTTGACCAGCGGTCCGATCGCGCCGGCGTCGCCGGCGACGCCGGCCAGGGCGTTGTCGAACTTGTTGACCAGCTCCATCTGGCGCACGCCGAGGGCCTGCATCTCGTCGAGGTTGGCGTCGATCTCCTCGGTGCTGCAGGCCGGGAAGTCGCGGCCGAGGACGGTCTTGTAGGTGCAGCCGAAGGGGATCGAGGTCTCGATGCCCATGACGACGGCCATCTTGCCGGCGTTGATCACCCGGCGTGCCTCGAACGGGTCCTTGACGATCCGGTAGAAGCCCTTGCCCGGACCGCCGAACTGGGCGTCGATGTAGTCCTGCATCGTGTACATGTCCTTGGCCTGCAGCCGGATCGAGGTCATGTCGTCGCAGGAGTTCCGCTTGAGCGGGTAGAGCTGGCAGAGCTTGTTGTTCTCGACGAGCAGGTTGACGAAGAGCCGCTGGCCGCCGCGCCAGGACCGCTCCAGCCACCGGTAGTAGGTGCCCTCGTGGGTCAGCGACTCCGGGGCCGGCCAGTCCTTGAACGTCGGCCAACCGACCGGGTCGTGCGACGGCTTCCCGGACAGCACCGACTCGAGCAGTGCGCCCTTGCCGCCGGTGAGCTTGTGGTCGGCGCAGTCCTCCAGGGCGTACGGCGCGCCGTACTCGTGCCACGGGCGGCCGCAGTGCACCTTGCCGCCGAGGAACTCGAAGGCCATGCCGTGGGTGTGGGCGTCGACGAAGCCGCGCACCTCCTGGTGCGGCGTCGCGCCGCCGAAGGGCTCGCCGGTGACGTTCACGTCGGCCTCGGGGTACTCCGGGCAGCCGCTGACGAGCCGGAGCTGGAAGGCGGTCCCGGTCGCGCCCGTCGTGAGGGTGCGTCCCTGCGCGACCAGGGCTCCGGCGCCGTCGATCTGGAAGACGAAGGCGCCGGGTCCGCCGCTGACCGTCCAGTCCGCTGCCGGGCTCGGCTTCGCGGCGATCGCGACCGACCCGTTCCCGTTGCGGGTCAGCTCGCCCTCCGCCGTGTGCAGCAGGTAGCCGCCGAGCCGGGTGGCCTTGAAGTAGTAGGGACCGAACGTGCCCCCGCCACCGCTCAGCGCATAGCAGCCTCCGGCCATCGCGAACCGGTCTGCGGGCGCGGGCGCGCGGGGCGGATAGGCCGCGGTCGGGACGAGCTTCGGGTCCGGCAGCGCCCGCTCGGTGTCGACGTACGACGCCGCCGCCCTGCGCCCCACCGCCGAGGTCGGGTCGACCACCTCGGTCAGGTCGTCGCCGACGGCCAGGCCGCGGGCGACGTCGTTCTTGGTCGCGGGGTCGTTGTGGTCGTGCGGCGCGAGCAGGGCGTCGTCATGGGGTACGCCGAGCTCGGACTTGCGCTGCTCGGCGGCCGCGGCGAGCGACGTCGTCCCGTCGTTCGCGCCCGACCCCGCGTCGGATCCCGCGCCTGGTCCCGCGGCTGGCACGGCCAGGGCGACCCCGACCACCGACAGGGCGACCAGCACCGCCAGCCCGACCCGCCGCCACCCCTGCGTGGGCTCCACCTGTGCTTCGACCACCACTTCACCTCCCCGTTCCGGGCGCACCACAGTGACCCCGATCACTTCTCCAACGACTGCGGTCGACCGGGGTGACGGACAAAGGTGAATGGCTGTCAGATTCTCGGGGGCGTCATGATGCCTCCATGAGACGTGGCGCGGGCCTCGGCGGCCTCCTCGGGCGCGGCGCCCTAGGGCGCGGCACCCTGGCGGCGATCACCGGCTGCCTGCTGCTCACCGCCTGCGGTGGCGTGTCGGGCAGGCCCGCCGGGCCGGGGTCGGCCGCCCCGACCAGCTCGCCCAGCAACAGCGCACCCGCCGGTGAGCTCGCGATCGCGCGCAACGAGACCCGCGGCGACTCGGTCTACCCCGAGATCGGCGACCCGCTCGTCGATGCGCTGCACTACGACCTCGACCTGACCTGGTCGCCCGACGACGACCGGCTCACCGCCACGCAGAGGCTGACCTTCCGGGCGACCGGCGACGCGGAGGAGATCCCGCTCGACTTCAACGAGCAGCTCCCGATCAGCAGCGCCACCCTCGACGGCACGCCGGTCGGCGTGACTGTCGAGGGCAACGACCTCACGGTCGCGCATCCGGTCGCGACCGACGAGCAGTACGAGCTGGTCCTGGAGTACGCCGGCACCCCCGCACCCGCACCGGCGCCGAGCGCCCGCGCCGACTTCGCCCAGGGCGTGGGCTGGAGCATCACCGCCGAGCACGAGACGTGGACGCTGCAGGAGCCCTACGGCGCCTTCACCTGGTACGCCGCCAACGACCACCCGTCCGACAAGGCGCTCTACGACTTCACCCTGACCGTCCCGGCACCCTGGTCCGGCGTCGCCAACGGCGTCCTCACCTCCTCGACCACCGAGGGCGGGCAGAGCGTGAACACCTGGCACCTCGCGGAGCCGGCGTCGGCGTACCTCGTGACCGTGGCGTTCGGCGACTTCCAGCACACCGAGCTGGAGTCGGCGAGCGGGGTGCCGATCCAGGTGTGGACCGACGCCGACGGCGAGGCCCTGCCCGGCGGAACCGCCTCGACCCCGGACGCGATCGACTGGCTCGAGCGGATCCTGGGCCCCTATCCGTTCGACAGCTTCGGCGTGCTCGTCGTCGACAACGACAGCGGCATGGAGACGCAGACCATGGTGACGCTGGGCGACTCCCCCTACAGCCTCTCGGCGGCGGTGATCGTGCACGAGGCCGCGCACCACTGGTACGGCAACACCGTCACGCCCGCGGACTGGTCCGACGTGTGGATGAACGAGGGCATGGCGATGTACCTCCAGGGCATGTGGGAGGCCGAGCAGGAGGGCATCCCGGTCGCGCGCAAGATGGACGAGTGGGCGGCCTTCGAGCCCGACCTGCGGGCGGCGGCCGGGCCGCCCGGCGCCTTCGACCCGACCCAGTTCGGCGACGGCAACATCTACTACGGCCCGGCCCTGATGTGGCAGGAGCTGCGGGAGCGGATCGGCGAGCGGAGGTTCTTCGAGGTGCTCCGGGAGTGGCCGGCCGGGCAGGCCAACGACACCGCCGACCGCGCGGAGTACCTCGACTGGATCGAGGAGACCACCGGCGAGGAGCTGTCGTCGTTCTTCGACGACTGGCTGCTCGACCGGACCACGCCGGCGCGGGACTGAGCCTCGAGGTCCCGGAGGGTCCCGGCCTCAGTCGATGAGGCCGGGCTCCACGATCGAGGCGAAGTCGATCCGCTTGGGCAGCTCGCCCGCCTCGAAGAAGGCGTCGGCCAGGGCCTGCTCGGCGGCCACCGTCTCGGGGGTGACCGGACCGAAGTCGGCGGCCTTGTTCCTCGCCACCACCCGGGTGATCTCCGGCGCCAGGCCGGACTCGGCCGCCCAGCCGTCGCCCCAGGCGTCGGCGTTGTCGACCGCCCAGACCCAGGCCTCTTGGAGGAGCTTGACGAAGTGCTCGATGTTGTCCCGCGTCTCCGGCTCCTCGAGCGACACGGAGGAGGCGATCTCGAACTGGACGCCCTGCTCGTCGGGCGCGCCGCCGGTGATCTCGACGGCGTCGTTCTGCTCGATCGCCTGGGTCACGAACGGGTCCCAGACCACCCAGGCGTCCACCTCGCCGGAGGTGAACGCTGCCAGGCCGTCGGCCGGGGCGAGGTAGTTCGCCTCGATGTCCGCGAGGGTGAGGCCGCTGCGCTCGAGCGCCTGCAGGAGCAGTCCGTGCGCGGAGGTTCCCTTGCCGACGGCGACCTTCTTGCCCTTCAGGTCCGCGACCTCCGCGATGTCGGACCCGGCGGGCACGAGGATGGAGTTCTCCTTCTCGTCGCGCTCCTGCACCTGGGCCACGATCTTGAAGCTCGCGTCGGCGGCGGCACCGAAGATCGGCGGCGCCGATCCCACCCACGCGACGTCGATCTGGTCGGCGGAGGCGGCCTCCACGATCGGCGGCCCCGCGGTGAACTCGGCCCACTCGATCTCGTACGGCAGGTCGTCGAGCAGGCCCGCCTCCTGGAGTACGGCGCGGACGCCGTCCTTCTGGACGCCGACCCGCAGCACGGGCTTGTCACCGGCGGCGGCGTCGTCGGATCCGCAGGCGCTGAGGCCGGCGACGGCAGCGACGGCGGCGATCGCGGCGACGGTGCCGGCGAGGGCGCGGCGCAGGCGGGTTCGGTCGGTGTGCAGCATGAATCTCTGTCCTTCTCGGGATGGGTGTGCAGACGCACGGGGACGGTCAGGCAGGGACCGAGGCTCCCTGGTCCACGCCGAGCAGCCGCAGCAGGGCGGAGCGGCGACGGACGATCTCGGGGTGGTCGCGGCGGCGGGGCCGCGGCAGGTCGATGCGCTCGTCGTGGACCAGGCCGCCGGTGTCCATCACCAGCACCCGGTCGGCGAGGAGCAGCGCCTCCTCGACGTCGTGGGTGACCATGAGGACGGCGGGCTGGTGGGTCTCGACCAGGCTCTGGACGAGCTCCTGCGCGGAGATCCGGGTGAGCGCGTCGAGCGCGCTGAACGGCTCGTCGAGGAGCAGCAGGTCGGGCTCGCGGACGAGTGCCCGGGCGAGGGCGACGCGCTGCCGCTGGCCACCGGACAGCTGGCGCGGCCAGGCTCGCTCCCGGCCGGTGAGGCCGACCTCGGCCAGCACCCGCTCGGCGCGCTCGCGAGCGTCCGGGCCACGGAGTCCGAGAGCGACGTTGTCGAGCACCCGGCGCCACGGGAAGAGCCGGGGATCCTGGAAGACGACCGCCGGCTCCCGTCCCCCCAGCACCTCGCCCTCGGCGCCGCCGTCGAGACCGGCCAGGATCCGCAGCAGGGTGGACTTGCCGCAGCCGGACCGGCCGAGCAGCGCGACGAACTCGCCGGTGCGGATCTCGAGGTCGATGCCGTCGAGGACGACGTGGTCCCCGAAGGCGCGACGTACGCCGCGCGCGGCCGCGACGATCGGGCTACTCATCGCTGCACCCCCTCGTCGCGCCAGCGCACGGCCGCCCGTTCGAGGACCCGGACCACGGCGTCGGTGAGAAGGCCGAGGACGGCGTAGCAGAGCAGGGCGACCACGATGATGTCGGTGCGGAGGAAGTCGCGGGCGTTGTTGATGAGGTAGCCGAGACCGGCGCCGGCGTTGACCTGCTCGGCGACGACCAGCGCGACCAGTGCGGCACCCAGCGACTGCCGGAGCCCCACGAGCGCACCGGGGAGGACCGCGGGTACGTAGAGATGGCGCAGCCGCTCCCAGCGGTTCAGCCGCAGCGACGCGGCGACCTCCTGCAGATCGCGGTCGACCCCGCGCAGGGCGGCCACCAGGTTCAGGTAGAGCGGCACCAGCGCGAACAGCGCGACCAGGTAGATCTTCGGCTCCTCCTTGATGCCGAACCAGATGATGAACAGCGGCACCAGCCCGAAGAGGGGCAGCACGCGCAGCATCTGGACGTAGGGGTCGACGAGAGCGTCGCCGAGCCGGCTGAGCCCCGCGACGGCGCCGAGGACGACGGCGAGGCCGCCACCGAGCAGGAAGCCGAGTGCTGCGCGGCGCAGGGACACCAGGATCGCGTCCGGCAGCTCGCCGCTCTCCCACAGGAAGCGCGCGGTGTCGACGACGGTGGCCGGAGGTGGGAAGGTGCGCTCGGCCAGTAGGCCGGTCGAGGAGGCGAGCTGCCACAGGCCGACCAGGATGAACGGGCTCAGCAGCCGCAGCAGCCGGTAGGGCAGCTCGATCCTCCGCCGGCGGGGACGCGGCCGGCCGGGCGCGGCCGGCGTACCGGCTGCGGCGGAGACCAGCTCACGGGGAGCGGTGTCGACGCTCATGCCGCCACCGGGCGCTTCCACAGGCCCCGCCCCTCCAGGACGGGCAGCACGCCCTCCCCGAACCAGTAGGCGCCCTCGAGATGGGGGTACGCGGAGAGGACGAGCTGGTCGATGCCCACGGCGTGGTACTCCTCGATCAGGTTCGCGACGTCCTCGTGGCTGCCGACCAGCGCCGTTCCGGCGCCGCCGCGGACCAGCCCGATCCCCGCCCACAGGCCGGGGTGGATCTCCAGGTCGTCGCGGGTGCCGCCACTGAGGTCGAGCATCCGCCGTTGACCGACGGACTCGCTGCGGGCCAGCCCGGCGCGCGCCTCGGCGATGCTGGCGTCGTCGATGCCGGACAGCAGTCGGTCGGCCTCGGCCCATGCCTCCTCGGAGGTGTCGCGGTTGATGACGTGGACCCGGAGGCCGAAGCTCAGCTCACGGCCCTGCTTCGCGGCGAGCTCGCGGATCCAGCGGACCTTCTCGCCGACGGCGGCCGGCGGCTCCCCCCAGGTGAGATAGACGTCGGCGTGGCGCGCGGCGACCTGTCCGGCAGCCGGCGAGGAACCACCGAACTGGATCTCGGGACGGCGGTGCGGGACCTGGTGGAGCCGCGCACCCTCGACCCGGATGTGCTCGCCGGCGAAGTCGACGGTCTCGCCGTCCCAGAGCCGTCGCACGACGGTCAGGAACTCGTCACAGCGGGCATAGCGTGCCTCCTTGTCGAGGAAGTCGCCGAACGCGCGCTGCTCCGCGCTCTCGCCGCCCGTGACGACGTTGAGCAGCAGGCGCCCCCGGGAGAGGTTCTGGAAGCTCGTCGCCATCTGCGCCGCCAGCGTCGGCGACATCAGGCCCGGACGGAGCGCGACGAGGAAGCCGAGGCTGTCGGAGACCTGCGAGAGCATCGCCGTGGTCACCCAGGCGTCCTCGCACCACGCGCCCGTGGGCACCAGCGCGGCCTCGAAGCCGAGTTGCTCGGCGCTGCGGGCGATCTGGCCGAGGTAGGGCACGGTCACCGGACGACCGGCCGGGCCGGCGTCGACGCCGTGGCCGCCGCCGACGACCTGGCGACCGTCTCCGCCGTTGGTCGGCAGGAACCAGTTGAACTTCAGGGACATCGAACTCCTCGCTCACCAAGTGATTAATTCAATCGAACTACTAGTATTAGATCGATGCAAGGGGTTCCCGCCGGTTCCGCCATGGGTTCTCACGGTGGGGCGATAGGGCTTCACGATCGCTTGCAGCCGAGGAACAGGCCGTCCAGGAGGAGTCCCGCCATGCGCATCGAGCAGCTCGAGTACATCGATGCGATCACACGGCACGGATCGCTACGGCGCGCGAGCGAGCACCTGCACATCTCGCAGCCCGCGCTCTCCGAGTCGATCATGCGCCTCGAACGCGAGCTGGGCGTCACCCTCCTCGACCGTCATCGCTCCGGCGCGCGGATCAGCAGGCGGGGCCGTGACCTGCTCCCCCACATCGTCGACGCGGTCGACGCGGTCCGGCGGATCCGCGCGGCCGCCCGCGAGCAGACGGCCGCCTCCCGGGTGGTCCACGTCGGGACCGTGCAGGCCGCCAGCTCCACGCTCCTGATCCCCGCCGTCCGGCGGTTCCGCGCGGCCAGCCCCGAGGTCACCGTCGAGCTGCGCAACATGCAGCAGTCCGAGATCTTCGCCGAGATCGCCGCCGGCTCCCTCGACCTGGGCCTGGTCAACATGCTCGAGGGGGACGACGTCC
Source organism: Nocardioides carbamazepini (assembly GCF_024614185.1). Taxonomy (GTDB): domain Bacteria; phylum Actinomycetota; class Actinomycetes; order Propionibacteriales; family Nocardioidaceae; genus Nocardioides; species Nocardioides carbamazepini. The sequence goes on along the minus strand of NZ_JAHTLF010000018.1, from coordinate 158,256 downwards.
CGCCCGACGTCGCCCGCGCCGACCTCATCCACGGCCGGCCGGTCGCGGTGCTCACGCCCGACCACCCGCTGGCGGCCCGGGAGACGCTCACCGCGGACGACCTGCGCTCCGAGCCGTTCGTCGAGATGCGACCGGGCTACCTCATGAACCGCTTCGCGCACCGTTGGTTCGGGACGGCCATGCCGGAGGTCTGCTACACCGCCGACGGCGCCGAGCTGGGCAAGGCGCTGGTCGCCCAGGGCATCGGCTTCACCCTGCTGCCCGACTTCACCGTGATGGGCCACCCCCTCGAGCAGAGCGGGATGATCACCTACCGCGCGATCGACGGTGAGCCGCCGACCGTGACCCTGGTGGCCTGCACGCGCCGCGGGGTCCCCCAGCCCGAGGTCGTCCGCGGGCTCCACGCCGCACTGGTGCGCCGGGCCCGGGACTACACGCGGTATCCCGCACCGGCGTGAGACCGCCCTTCCCGAGACTCTCGACAGGAGGGCTGCTCAGCGCGGGCCGGAGGCAGCGGGCCACAGACAGCCCGCGGCGGCGGCCAGGACGGTGTCGACGGGGAGGTCCTGGAGACGGCGGGGGCCGTGGGCGACGACGAGGGTGCGCGCGGTGCAGGCCGCCGTCGTGGGATCGAGGGCGGCGTCACGCTGGAGGGCGCGCGCGAGAGTGGCCACGGCATCCGGCTCGCCCGTGACCCGCGGGTCGTCGCGCGCGACGAGGATGGCCGCGCCGGCGACGGCGGCGACGACCGCCGTCGCAGCCGCCACGATCCGGCCGATCCGGCCGATCCGGCCGATCCGACCGATCCGACCGATCCGACCGATCCGCCCGATCCGCCCGGTCCGGCCGATCCGGCCGATCCGACGGGCCGGCGGAGCAGGTGCCGCGACGCTCGCCCGCAGGTCGTCACGCAGTGCGACGGCGGAGGGATAGCCGGCCACCGCGTCGCGCAGGACCCGCGCGACCGGCCCCGGGAGGCATGGCACCGACCCGCCGTCGTACGGCGCCCGGCCGGTCAGGCACGCACCCAGCAGCCGCCCCAGCGCCTGCAGGTCGCCCAGGATCCCGCGCTCGGGGTCGGCGTCCGCGGGGCCGGCGATCCCGAAGTCGGCGAGATAGGCCACGGTGTGGGTGCCGCGGCGCCGCAGCAGGACGTTGGCCGGCTTGATGTCGCGGTGCACGAGGCCCACCCGGTGCGCCTCGGCGAGTCCGTCGGCGACCTGCGCGACCAGGTCCGCGGCCTCGGTCGGCGACAGCGGACCGTGGGCGCGCAGCGCGGCGCCGAGGTCGCCGTCGGGCACCAGCTGGCTGGCGAGGTAGAGCCGGCCGTCGATCTCTCCGTGCGCGAAGACCGGCACGACATGCGGCGAGTCCAAGGAGGCCTGGGCTCGTGCCTCGCGCACGAACCGCGCCCGGAAGTCCGGGTCGTCCGCGAGCTCCGGGACGATCAGCTTGAGCGCGACGTGCCTGTCGAGCACGGTGTCGAGGGCGTCGTACACGGTGCCCATGCCGCCCTGGCCCAGGCGCCGCACGACCCGGTAGGGACCGAGCACGTCGGGCGGATCGGGCGGCGGCGACATCCCGCCGTTCTACCCGCTGGCCGCGGGGCTGGCGAACAGTTGTCCCCAGCCTGTGGACGATCTGGGCCATGAACTCCCGGCCCTGACGAGCAGAGAGGGGCGGCCGTCCGCCCGGTAGCGTCGAGCCATGCACGAGCACGACAGGTGGGCGAGCGAGGCCGATCGAATGGCTGCCTTGAGCCTCCTGGAGTCGGCGTACGGCGAGGGCCGACTCTCCCGCGCCGAGTGGGAGAGGCGAGGCGAGCTCGCCCTGCGCGCGGAGACCAGGGACGAGCTCGCCAGCCTCACCCAGGACCTCCGGAGTGGGCCCACCGCGGGCGGGCTCCTGACGAGGTCGCGCCTCGCCGTCGCCGGGGCGGTGATCGCGCTGGTGGTCGCCGGAGGAGCGGCATACACGGCGCTCCAGGACGACGGGCCCGAGCCGGCCAGCGCCACCAGCCTGACCGAGCCGGCACCCGCCGCCGAGCCGGCCGACGTGCCCCGCGCGCTCGAGCCGGAGCCGCCGGCCGACGAAGGCCAACCGGTCGACGAGCCTGCCTACGCCTTCACGCCGGACGGCGTGCGCAGCTTCGCCACCCTCTACCAGGAGGAGTTCGGCAAACAGCCTCGCGCGCTGGCCTTCGGCTTCACCGACCACCAGGTCGTGATCTATCGACCCTCCCGAGCGCACGGCAAGATCCACCGCTGGTTCCTGCAGGACGGCATCTTCCTCGACGACGGCGCACGGACGCCGAGCGCACCACTCGAGCCCGGCCTGATCTCGCTGGCCGAGGTCGACATCGACGCGATGTTCCGGCACGTGGACACCGCACAGCGCTCGGCCACCGGTCCGGTCGACGTCCTCGGCGTGACCATCCTGCGCACCGACGGCCGGGCCGCGGTGGTGGTCTCCGCGGGCAACCGCTCGAGCGGCAGCTGCTACCGGATCACGACGACCCTCGCCGGGAAGCTGCTCACGCAGGGCGAGGAGCCCTGCGCCTGAGCATCGGACACCTCCGAGGTGTCCGGCCCGGCGCCGCGCCGACGTGTGGCCGCCACGCCAACCCGATCACCTACCCAAGGCGACCGCGCTCGCGCCCCTCCTCCTCTCCAGGCCACGGCGCGAACGGCGGGCGAGGAGGCGCAGGGAGCGAGGCACGAGCGACCGAAGCCGACGAGAGCGACGCTTCACGCCGCGCCGACGTGTGGCCGCCACGCCAACCCGACCGCCTACCCGAGCCGACCGCGAGCGCGGCAGCGCGGCGCGAGGCACGAGCGACGCGCTCGCGCCATCCAGCTCAGAACAGCAGTGCGGTCGCGGGGTCGTTGACCAGGTCGGCGACGTCGGCGAGGAACTGCGAGCCGGTGGCGCCGTCGATGTGGCGGTGGTCGAAGGACAGCGACAGCGTCATCACCTGGCGCGGGACCACCTGGTCGCCGACGACCCACGGCTGCGGCTTGATGGCGCCGAGGCAGAGGATCGCGGACTCGCCGGGGTTGATGATCGGCGTGCCGCCGTCGACGCCGAACACGCCGACGTTGGTGATCGTGAAGGACCCGCCGGCGAGCTCGGCCGGCTGGGTACGGCCCTCGCGGGCGGTCGCGGTGAGCGCCTCCAGCGCCCGGGCGAGCTCGACGAGCGACAGCGCATGGGCGTCCTTCACGTTGGGGACGACCAGCCCGCGCGGGGTGGCGGCGGCGATGCCGAGGTTGACGTAGTTCTTGACCACGACCTCCTGGGCGGCCTGGTCCCACGTCGAGTTCAGCAGGGGGGCGCGCCGCAGGGCGAGCAGGCAGGCCCGCGCCACCACGAGCAGCGGGCTGACCTTCACTCCGGCGAACTCGCGGCGCTCCTTGAGGCGGGCGACGAGCTCCACGGTGGCCGTGGCGTCGATGGTCACCCACTCGGTCACGTGCGGGGCGGTGAAGGCGGAGGAGACCATGGCGGCGGCCATGTTCTTGCGCACCCCCTTGATCGGCTCGCGGGTCTCGCGGCCGGCCGGGTCGGCGGCGACCGGGGCGACCGGGGCGACCGGCCCGGTGGGCGCGATGGGCGCGGCACCACCGGCCGCGGCGAGCACGTCCTCCTTGCTGACGGTGCCCTTCGGGCCGGTCGGCACCAGCGCCGTCAGGTCGACCCCGAGGTCGCGGGCCAGACGCCGCACCAGCGGCTTGGCGAGGGTCCGGGCCGGGCGGTCGGGATCGGGAGCGACCGGCCCGGGGACCACGACGGCGGCGAGCTCGTCGGGCGCGGCCTTGCGCGCGCGGCGCTTGAGCGCCCGCTGCTTGGGCCCGTAGCCGACGAGCGTGACATTGCCCTCCGGCGGGATGTTCGTGTCGATCACCTCGGTCGCCGGCGGGCCCGCCGGAGCGGCGGGAGTGGCAGGTACCGGGGCGGCGCCCGGCTCGCCGATCCGGATGATCGGCGTGCCGACCTCGACGGTGTCCCCCTCGGCGGCGAGCAGCGCCAGCACCTGACCGGCGTACGGCGAGGGCAGCTCGACGACGGACTTGGCGGTCTCGATCTCGACCACGACGTCGTTGACCGCGACGACGTCGCCCTCCTTGACCCGCCAGGCCACGATCTCGGCCTCGGTGAGGCCCTCGCCGACGTCGGGAAGCTTGAACTCGTTCGTCATCTGCAGACTCCTCAGAACCCGAAGGTCCGGTCGACGGCGTCGAGGATCCGGTCGAGGTCGGGCAGGAAGGCCTCCTCGATCCGGGCGGGCGGGTACGGCGTGTCGAAGCCGCCGACCCGCAGGACCGGGGCCTCGAGCGAGTGGAAGCACGTCTCGGTGACCCGGGCGGCGATCTCGGCGCCGACGCCGAGCGTCACGTGGGCCTCGTGGACCACGACCAGGCGACCGGTACGACGGACCGACTCGATGACGGGAACGAGGTCGAGCGGCGAGAGGGTGCGCAGGTCGATGACCTCCAGGGAGCGGCCCTCCTCGGCGGCGACCGTCGCGGCGTCGAGGCAGGTCGAGACGGTCGGGCCGTAGGCGACGAGCGTCGCGTCCGAGCCCGGGCGGACCACCCGCGACTGCCACAGCGGAGCGGCGGGAGCCGACTCGTCGACCTCGGCCTTCGTGGAGTGGTAGAGCCGCTTGGGCTCGAGGAAGACGACCGGGTCGTCGGCGTGGACGGCCTGCTGGATCATCGCGTAGGCGTCGGCCGGGTGGGAGCAGGCGACGACCTTGAGCCCGGGCGTGTGCACGAACTGCGCCTCGGGCGACTCGCTGTGGTGCTCGACGGCGCCGATGCCGCCGCCGAACGGGATCCGGATGACCATCGGGATCCGCACCTTGCCCCGGCTGCGGTAGTGGATCTTGGCGACCTGGCACACGATCTGGTCGTAGGCCGGATAGACGAAGCCGTCGAACTGGATCTCGACGACGGGCCGGTAGCCGCGCATCGCGAGGCCGACGGCGGTGCCGACGATGCCGGACTCGGCCAGCGGGGTGTCGATCACCCGGGCGTCGCCGAAGTCCTTCTGCAGGCCGTCGGTGATCCGGAAGACGCCGCCGAGCGCGCCGACGTCCTCCCCCATGATGACGACCTTGTCGTCGTCCTCCATCGCCTTGCGCAGGCCGGCGTTGAGCGCCTTGGCGAGGGTCATCGTGGCCATCTCAGTGCACCTCCTCGAAGGAGGCGGCATGGGCGTCGTACTCCGCCTGCTGGGCCGCCAGCTCGGGCGTCTTCTCGGCGTGGACGAGGTCCCACAGGTCGTGGGTCGAGGGGTCGGGGAGGGCGTGGCACTCACGCCGCATCCGCTCGCCGAGCGCGTCGGCCTCGGCCGCGACCTCGGCCAGGAACGCGTCGTCGGCCATCCCGTTGCGGCGCAGGTAGACCTCGAGGCGGGCGATGGGGTCCTTGAGCTTCCAGTGCTCGACGTCGTCGCTGAGCCGGTAGCGGGTGGGGTCGTCGGTCGTGGTGTGGGCGCCCATCCGGTAGGTGTAGGCCTCGATCAGGATCGGGCCCTGCCCGTCCCGGGCCCGTTGCAGCGCGGCCTTCGTGACGGCGTACGTCGCCAGGACGTCGTTGCCGTCGACCCGGACGCCGGGGAAGCCGAAGCCCTGGGAGCGGCGGTAGAGCGGGATCCGGGACTGCCGCTCGAAGGGCTCCGAGATCGCCCACTGGTTGTTCTGGCAGAAGAAGACGACCGGCGCGTTGAAGGACGCCGCGAAGACGAAGGCCTCGTTGACGTCGCCCTGGGACGACGCGCCGTCGCCGAAGTGGGCGACGACTGCGGTGTCGCGGTCGGGGTCGCCGGTGCCGACCAGGCCGTCGCGCTGGACGCCCATCGCGTAGCCGGTGGCGTGCAGCGTCTGCGCGCCGATGACGATCGTGTAGAGGCCGAAGTTGTGCTCGGCGGGGTCCCAGTCACCCTGGTCGACGCCGCGGAACAGGGCGAGCAGCCGGACCGGGTCGACGCCGCGACACCAGGCGACGCCGTGCTCGCGGTAGGTCGGGAAGACGTAGTCCTGCGGCGCCAGCGCGCGACCGGCGCCGATCTGCGCCGCCTCCTGGCCCAGGAGCTGGGCCCACAGGCCGAGCTCGCCGTGCCGCTGCAGCGCGGTCGCCTCGACGTCGAGGCGGCGCACGAGCGTCATGTCCCGGTAGAAGCCACGCAGCTCGTCGGCGGTGAAGTCGAGGTCGAAGCCGGGGTGGTGGACCCGCTCGCCCTCGGGGGTCAGGAGCTGGACGAGCTCGGGCTCCGGTGCCTGTTCGAGAGCCGGTCCGAAGACGGGGTCGGTCATCGGGGTCCCCGCGAAGTTGTCCGGATACGAAGTAGGCGGGGAGCGAAGCGACCGGCGCCAAGGAGCGCAGCGGGGGAGGAGAACTTCGTGGGGTGATTCATATCGCCACTCCTTGCAGCCGCCCGCGGGATCGCCGCGGCACGGGTCGGGGGTTGGTGCGTGGGTCCGGGTCCGTCGCAGGGGTGGCGTGACGGGTGATCCGGAGCACATCGGCGATCACCACGATACTCGTCCCCATGAACGGCAGCTGGTCTGTCAACGTCGTACGACGCCCGGCGTGACGCGCGGAAGGCCTCCTCCTGGCGCCCTGTCCCCCCAGGGCGGTACGACGGCTCGGGGAGCCGAGCGGTCGTACCGGTGCATCACTTCTCGGCAGAGCCGTCGCCCGGGGCCCGGGGGCGGTGGGGGAACGGCTCGCTCACGCACGTGAGCCTAGTAGTAGTCGGGCTCCGGGAAGGGGGATTCGTCACGACGCCGCGACCGCAGCGAGACGACCACCAGGATCAGGCCGGCCGGCGCCGCCAGCAGGAAGCCGCGAGCGTACGGTTCGAGCGAGCCGATGACCGTGTCGAGCAGGACGCCGGCCAGCTCGCGCCGCTCCACCTCGACCCGGTCGAGCGTGGCCGACGCGAGGGGGTCCGCGGCCACCAGCAGCGCCACCGCCGCCAGTGCGACGCCGAGCAGGCCGAGGCCGAGCGCCCGGCACCGCCCACGCCAGCCGCGGGCCGCGACCAGCGCCACGCCCATCAGGGCCAGCCACCCGAACGGGAGGATGCGGATGACACCGTCGGCGGTCCGGTACGCCGGTCCCGCCTCCGCGACCTTCGCCTCCCGCTCGACGGGCACCAGGAGCGGGATGTCGGGCAGCAGGCCGACCGGGATGCCCCGGTCCTGGAGCTGCAGCAGGACCTGGGCGAGGAGCAGGCTGGCGTCGACGGTGATGACGCCGTCGGCCGGTGCGTCGGGGTCCTCCAGGACCGCGAGCACCTGGTCGTGGAGGTCGGCGTTGGCCGAGCGCCAGAACGTGGGGAACTCGGGACTCTCGACGACCACGGTCGCGGCGGCCCGGGCCCAGTCCCGCGCCCCCGCGGGCACGCCGACCGGGACGTACTTCTGGAGCGCCTCGATCGCGCCGTCCGCGGCGGCGTCGGCCAGGACCGACCGCACGGTCGGGTCGTCGGCGAGGCCGGCCACCGTGTCGACGTACTCGTCGCGGTCGTCGACCCGAGCGGTCAGCCAGGTCCCCGCGATCGCGAAGGGCGCGAGGAGGGTGGCGAGCAGGACGGCCACGGTGGTGGTGAAGGAGCGCACGCGGTCAGGATGCCGTAGTGGCCCCGGCCGGCGACGGACGTCGCGTCGGCCGGTCCGGACCGGCCCCGGGGTCAGCCCGTCTTGTCGATCTTCCAACGGCCGCCCTCGCGGGCCAGCTCCAAGACGGTGCTCTCGGTGCTGCCGAAGGCGGTCAGCTCGACCGTGACGGTGGCGGTGCCGCCCGCGTCGTCGACCACGGGCGTACCGATGTCGTAGGTGACGCTGTCCCCCAGGCCGGAGGGGATGTCGTCCATGTCGCAACCGCCCTCCGCGGCGAGGTACCGCTCGGTGACCAGGTCCTCGGCCGTCGCGCAGTCGCCGGCGAAGGCGGAGTCGAAGAACGCCTCGACGACCGCGGCCGGATCGTCGGGTACGGCGTCGGCGGTGCTGGTGCCGCCGGCGGACGGGCCCGCACCCGAGGTGGGCGGGATCGTCGCGCTGCCGGTGGGAGCGTCGGAGGAGCCGGCGTCCGGCCCGTCGGAGCCCGTGGTCCGGGAGGCGGCGTAGGACGTCACGAGCCAGGTCCCGTCGACCTTCTCCAGCAGGAAGGTGTACTCCGCGCTGCCGTGCTGGCTCGTGAAGTCGGCCCGCACGCTCGCGGTCGAGCCGTCGATGCTGGCTTCGTGGACCTCGGACTCGACGTCCTCGGACGCGAGCAACTGGAAGGCCTCCGACTCGCAGGGGTCCGCCGCCTGCGCCTGCTGGGTGAGCAGTCGCTCGGCCGCCGCGCAGTCGCCGTCCTCGGCGGCGTCGACCAGGTCCTCGACGACGTCCTCGGGTCCACCGTCCGAGCTGTCGTCGCCCCGGCGGTCGCCGTCGTCGTCGTCATCGGACAGGGCCACGACCAGGCCGATCATCACGCCGACGAGGAGCACCACGCCGACGATGCCGAGCGCGATCCACCGGCCCTTGCCGGAGCCGCGCGCGGGCGTGCTCGGACCGTCCGGACCGCCGGGGCCCCAGGGGCCACCGGGCGGGGGGAACGACGGCGGTCCACTCGGAGGACCGCCCGGGGGCGGCCCACCCGGGGGCGGCCCACCCGGCGGGCCGGCAGGAGGCGGTGGCGGGGCGCCGTACGGCGGCGGGGGCTGGCTCATCAGGGACCCATCTGCTCGAGGTACTCGGAGAACCACGACTCCATGTCAGCGGGGTCGGTGGGGAAGTCCGGGATCTGGGAGGGCATACCCGACGGGAAGCCGCTCGGAACCTTGGTCGGCTTGTCCGCCGGCGGCGCGGGCAGGCTCGGCTGCCTGCTCGGCGCCACGGTGGGCACCGTGGTCGGCAGGTCGCTCGGGAAGTCGGAGGCGTCGATCGTCGGCAGCTCGAGCGTCGCCCCGGACGCCGGGGCGTCCGGCGGGGTGCTGCTCGTGTCCTCGCCGACCTTGTCGGCGCCCTCGTCGTCGCCGTCGCGCCCGACCAGGAGGAAGACGGCACCGGCCACGATCGCCAGGGCCAGCAGCACGCCGCCCACCGCGATCACGACACGCAGGCTGCGGCCTCCACCGACCTCGAGGGACGGGCCGTCGACGGGAGACTCGGGAGGCACGGGGGTCAGCCTAGGGCGTCCCTGGCACCCGGTGCTTGCACAATGGGGGCATGGCCGGAGTGTTCACCCCGCTGAGCGTCGAGCACGCGTCGACGGTCACGCGGGTCGCCGCGGAGGTGCGCCGCGCGGTGTTCGAGGGCGAGCTGGAGAGCGGCACGCCGCTGCGCGAGGTCGCCCTGGCCGAGTCCCTCGGCGTCTCCCGGCCCACGGTCCGCGAGGCGCTCACCGTCCTGGTCGCCGAGGGTCTGGCGACCCGTGAGCCGCACCGCGGGGTGATGGTCGCGACGCCGCGGGCCGACTCGGTCCGCGACGTGTGCCGCGCGCGCTGGGTGCTCGAGGGCGCCGGGGTGCAGGCGTGGCCGACCGCGGACGCCGTACGACGGGCGCGGGTCCGCACCACCCTGGACGCCTACACGGCCGCGGTCCGCAGCGGCGAGGCGTCCTACGAGGACCTCAACGAACGGCATCTCGCCTTCCACGTGTCCCTCGTCGAGCTGACCGGCAGCACCCGGCTGGTGCAGATGGCCGAGGCGCTGATGGACGAGCTCAGGCTCGCGCTGGCCCAGGTGGAGCGGATGCACCGCAACGCCCACGACGAGGCGGGGTCCCACGAGGGCCTGGTGGAGCTGCTGGAGGCGGACCGGATCGACGGTCCCCGCGGCGCCCACGCGTTCCTGCGCCGGCACATCGACGATGCCGAGGCCGAGATCATCGAGGCGCTCGGACTGGAATGAGAGACTGGCCGCATGCTGGCCTTCCTGTCCCGCTGGGTGATCACCGCCGCAGCCCTCGCCCTCGCCGCGCAGCTGATCGACGGCATCTGGTTCGAGGGGGCGACCTCGGGCCGCGCCGAGTTCGACGACAAGTGGCTGCCGCTGGTCGGGGTCGCGCTCATCTCGTGCGCGGTGACCGCCTTCGTCAAGCCGCTGCTGACGCTGCTGTCGATCCCGTTCATCCTGGTGACGCTGGGGCTGTTCCTCATCGTCCTCAACGCCCTTCTGCTGCGGCTCACCGCCTGGCTGGCCGACGTCGTCGACATCGGCTTCCACGTCGACGGCTTCTGGGCCGCGGTCTGGGGCTCGATCATCATCAGCGTCACGACCTGGTTCCTCGACGCCATCGTCGGCGTCGACGACTGAGTGCCGTCCGATGGTCGCGGCTCCCCCGCCCCGCACGCCGGGGCAGTACCGGATCGCGCTCGTGTGCCTCGGCAACATCTGCCGCTCACCCATGGCCGATGTCGTCCTGGCCGCCCGCGTGGCCGATGCCGGGGTGGACGACCGGGTCACGGTGGTCAGCGCCGGCACCGGCGACTGGCACGCCGGTGACCCCATGGACCGTCGGGCGGCGGCGCTCCTGACCTCCGAGGGGTACGACGCCAGCCGCCACCGCGCGCAGCAGGTGCCCGCGTCCTGGCTGGACGAGCAGGACCTCGTGCTCGCGATGGACCACGACAACCTGCGGGACCTGCGCGACCTCGGCGAGGCCGACCCGGCCCGGGTCCGGCTGTTCCGCGACTTCGACCCGGATCACCCAGGCGGCGAGGTGCCGGACCCCTACTACGGCGGCGACGACGGGTTCCGCACCGTGCTCACCATGGTCGAGCGGACGTCCGACGCGATCGTGGCCGCCGTCGTCGACGCCCTCGACCGACCTGCACCGGCCTGACCTGCTCCGGCCCGACCTGCTCCGGCGCGGTGCCCCCCGGCTGGTCCTACTCGCCGGTCACCCGTACGTTTTACTAGGACGTCCTAGTAACGGCCCCCGGCGATCCGACGCGCGGGCCGACCGAACGAGGGGAACCTGATGACGAGCATCGAGCGTGTGGGAGTGGTCGGCGGCGGCCTGATGGGATCGGGCATCGCCGAGGTCAACGCCCGTGCCGGCAAGGACGTCATCGTCGTCGAGTCATCGCCGGCGGCGGTCGAGGCCGCCCGACAGCGGCTCGAGAGCTCCCTCAAGCGTGCGGAGAGCCGCGGCAAGATCGAGTCCGCGGACGCCGTCGTGGCTCGCATCCGGGTGGTCGAGGATCTCGCGGCCCTCGCCGACCGCGACATCGTCATCGAGGCCATAGTGGAGGACGAGCAGGCCAAGACCGACCTGTTCCGCCGTCTCGACGAGATCGTCACCAGCCCCGACGCGATCCTCGCCTCCAACACCTCCTCGATCCCGATCATGAAGCTGGCGGTCGCGACGAAGCGCCCGTCCCACGTCCTCGGCGTGCACTTCTTCAACCCGGTCCCCGTGCTCAAGCTGGTCGAGCTCGTCCCCTCCCTGATGACCGACGAGGCGACCACCGAGCGCGCCCGCGCCTTCGTGCAGGACGACCTCGGCAAGACCGCGATCGACTGCCAGGACCGCGCCGGCTTCGTCGTCAACGCCCTGCTGATCCCGTTCATCCTCTCGGCGATCCGGATGTTCGAGTCGGGCTTCGCCTCCGCCGAGGACATCGACCACGGCCTGGTCCTCGGCGCCGCCCACCCGCAGGGCCCCCTCGCCCTCGCCGACCTGATCGGCCTCGACACCGTCAAGGCCGTCGCCGAGTCGCTCTACGAGGAGTTCAAGGAGCCCCTGTACGCCGCCCCGCCGCTGCTCGCCCGCATGGTCGAGGCCGGGCTGCTCGGCCGCAAGACCGGCCGCGGGTTCTACACCTACGGCTGAGTCCCCCCGTCGTACCGGACACCCGGGTCGTCAAAGGGGTGAATTCACGACCCGGATGTCCGGTACGACGCCAGCCGGATCAGCCCCGGAGGCCGGGGAAGTCCTCGTCGCGGAACTCCCCGGCCGGGCGGGCGCCCTCGACCTCGGTCTCGCGCTGCCGCAGCTCGACCCGGCGGATCTTGCCGGAGATGGTCTTGGGGAGCTCGTAGAACTCCAGCCGGCGCACCCGCAGGAAGGGCGCGAGGTGCTCGCGGGCGTAGCGCAGGATCGACTCCGCCGTCTCCGCCGTGGGCGCGTGCCCGTCGACGAGGCTGACGTACGCCTTGGGAACAGCCAGCCGGACCGCGTCCGGCGCCGGGACGACAGCGGCCTCGGCGACGGCCGGGTGCTCGATCAGCACGCTCTCCAGCTCGAACGGGCTGATCTTGTAGTCGGAGGCCTTGAACACGTCGTCGGTGCGACCGACGTAGGTGATGAAGCCGTCCTCGTCCCGCGCCGCGACGTCGCCGGTGTGGTAGTAGCCACCCGCCATGGCGTCGGCGTTCTTCTCCGGGTCGCCCTGGTAGCCGGTCATCAGTGGGAGCGGCGCACCACCGAGATCGAGGCAGATCTCGCCCTCCCCCGCGCCGTCGACGACAGCACCGGTGAGCGGGTCGACCAGGACCACCGGCACGCCGGGCAGCGGGCGCCCCATCGAGCCGGACTTCACCGGCTGGCCGGGGGTGTTGGCGATCGCGGCGGTCATCTCGGTCTGGCCGAACCCGTCACGGATGGTCAGGCCCCAGTGCCGCTCGACCTGGCTGATCACCTCGGGGTTGAGCGGCTCGCCGGCGGCGATGGCCTCCCGGAGCACGCCCGGGCCGCCGGAGAGGTCGGCGTTGATGAGCATCCGCCACACGGTCGGCGGCGCGCAGAAGGTCGTGACGCCCTCCGCGCGGATCAGGTCGAGCAGCGCGGCGGCGTCGAAGCGGGCGTAGTTGTGGACGAACACGGTCGCCTCGGCCAGCCACGGCGCGAAGAGGTTCGACCAGGCGTGCTTGGCCCAGCCGGGGCTGGAGATGTTGAGGTGCACGTCCCCGGGCTGCAGGCCGAGCCAGTACATCGTCGACAAGTGGCCGACCGGGTAGGACACGTGGGTGTGCTCGACGAGCTTGGGCCGCGACGTCGTCCCGGACGTGAAGTAGAGGAGCAGCCGGTCGGTGCTCGCATTGCCGGGATGCGGCAGCGGCGCGGCCGGGACGTCGTACGCCGCGGCGTACGACAGCCAGCCCGACGGCGCCTCCCCCACCGCGAGCCGCACGTAGTCGCCCGGCACGTCGTCGAACTTCGCCACGTCGGCGGCATTGGCGATGACGGCCCACGCGTCACCGCGGCCGAGCCGGTCCACCAGCTCGGCGGGGCCGACGGCGGTCGTGGTCGGCATGATCACCGCGCCCAGCCGGATCAGCGCGAGCATCGACTCCCACAGCTCGACCTGGTTGCCGAGCATCACCACGACGCTGTCGCCACGGCCGATGCCCTGCGCAGCGAGGTGGGCGGCGACCTGCTCGGAGCGGGTGACCAGCTCGGCGAAGGAGTACGCCGCGCGGCTGCCGTCCTCTTCGACGATGACCAGGCCGGGCCGCTCGTTGTCGCGCGCGTAGCCGTCGAACCAGTCGTGCACGAAGTTGAAGCTGGGCCCGACGTCCGGCCAGGCGAAGTCCGCGACCGCCGCGTCGTACGACGTGCGCCGGGACTGCAGTCCGTCCCGGGCGGCGCGCAGCGCGGTGGACATGACGGCGGTCGTCGTGCTCATGGTGCTCACTCTCGTCGGAAGGCGGCCGGCGCGGCACCCTCGATCGAGGGCACCGCGCCGGAGCGATGGACCGGTGGACGGGGTCAGGCCAGCAGCGCGTTGACCGACTTCTGCTCGGTGTAGGCGTCGATGGCCGACGCGCCGAGCTCGCGGCCCCAGCCGGACTGCTTGTAGCCGCCGAACGGCATCGCGGCGTCGAAGGCGTTGTGGCAGTTGATCCACACCGTGCCCGCCTTGATCTGGCGGGCGGTGCGGTGGGCCTTGGTGACGTCCTTCGTCCAGACCGACGCGGCGAGGCCGTACGGCGTGTCGTTGGCCGCCGCCGCGACGCCACGCTCCGCGCTGAACGGGGTGGCGACCACGACCGGACCGAAGATCTCCTCGCGGTAGACGCTGAACGAGGAGTCGACGTCGACGAGCACGGTCGGCTCCACGTAGAAGCCCTCGTCCCCGTGCCGGCGCCCGCCGGTGAGGGCCCGGGCGCCGTCGCGTAGCCCCTGGTCGACGTACCCGAGGACCCGGTCGAGCTGCGTTTGCGAGACCAGCGGGCCGACGGTGGAGGTCGGGTCCAGGCCGGGCCCGAGCTTGCTCGCGGCCGCGACCTCGGCGACGCCCTGGGTGAACTCGTCGAAGATCCGGTCCTCGACGAGCAGCCGGGTGCCGCTGGTGCAGGTCTGGCCGTGGTTGAAGAGGAAGCCCGAGGCGGTGCCCGGGATGGCGAGGTCGAGGTCGGCGTCGGCGAAGACGACCTGGGGGCTCTTCCCACCGAGCTCGAGGCTGACCTTCTTCAGGTTGCCCTTGGCGGCGTCGACGATGAGCTTGCCGACCTCGGTGGACCCGGTGAAGGCGATCTTGTCGACGTCGTCGTGCCCGGCCAGCGCCGCACCGGCGTCGCCGTAGCCGGTCACGACGTTGAAGACGCCGTCCGGCAGGCCGCACTCGGCCATGATCTCGGCGAGACGAAGCGCGGTGAGCGGGGTGTCCTCGGCCGGCTTGAGCACCACGGTGTTGCCGCAGGTGAGCGCGACCGGGATCTTGAAGGCGGCCATCAGCAGCGGGAAGTTCCACGGCACGATGGCGCCGCAGACACCGACCGGCTCGCGCAGGGTGTAGGCGTGCCACTGGGCGCCCGGCGCCCACGGGACGGAGACCGGGATGGTGCGGCCCTCGATCTTGGTGGCCCAGCCGGCGTAGTACTGGAACAGCTCGGCGACCCAGGTGATGTCGACGGCCTGCGCGACCCCCGCGGACTTGCCGTTGTCGAGCGACTCGAGCTGGGCGAGCTCCTCGGCGTGGTCGTAGATCGCCTCGCCGATCTTGAAGAGCAGCCGCTGCCGCTGGGCCGGCGTCCACAGCGCCCACTCGCCCTCGAAGGCGGTCCGGGCGGCGCGCACCGCGCGGTCGACGTCGACGGCCTCGCCGTGCGCGACCTGCGTCAGCACCCGGCCGGTGGCGGGGTCGCGGGTCTCGAAGGTGCGCCCGGAGGCGGCGTCCACCCAGGAGCCGCCGATGAACAGGCCCTTGGGGCGGGCGAGCCAGTCGCGCACCTGCGGGAGCACGGCGTGGTCGGTGGGGACGAGCAGGTCGGTCATGGATCCTCCGTGGTCGGGATGAACGGGGTGAACTGGATCGGTCGGAATGGGGGTGTCGCAGTGAGCGTCGTCTCGCTGGAGGCCCGGGGATGTTCAGGTTCTGGACAATCCCCCATCCCTAGGGGGCGAGCAGGGTGTCGAGCACCGTGGGGAGCTCGGCGAGCCTGTCGAGCGAGGCGACCCGGGCACCGGCCTCGCGGGCGAATCGGCGCGCCTCGTCGTCGTCCGACGCCGGCGCGACGATCAACAGCTCGTCGAGCGCGCGCGCGGCGGGCAGTGGATCGACGTCGTCGGTCACCCGGCAGTCCGAGAGCAGCACGGTGATCCGGCGCCGCGCCCGCGCCCCGGCGAGCTGTTCGCGCGCGGCGCGCAGGGCGGCGTCGAGCGAGGTCATGCCGTGGCCGCGCAGGCCCAGCACCCGTTCGACGGTACGACGGGCGGGGCTCGCCGTCCCGAGGACGACCACCGCCTCGGCCCGGCGGTCGAAGGCGACGACGGCGAGCTCGCCTCCCGACTCCGCCGCCCGCAGCGCGCAGGCCGCGGCGGCCATCGCGGCGGTCGCCAACCGCTGCCCGTCCATCGAGCCGGACCGGTCGACGAGCAGGCACAGCGCGGTCGCCGGCCGCTCCCACACCGACGACGTGAGCTCGTCGAGGGACGGCGGACGCCCCTCTCCGCGCGCCACCGCGACCGCCTCCAGCGAGGCGTCGAGGTCGAGGTCACCGCCGCGGTCGGCCCGGACCGGTCGCAGCCGGCCTGCGCCGATCCGGCCGTGCGGTCCGCTGCGCGCGCGTTCGAGCACGAGCCGCGGCACGAGGGCCTGCACCCGCGCCCGGAGCGCGGGATCGGTGGCCCGGCTCATCAGCGCCAGCAGCGGCAGCACGTCGTCCGGATCCTCGGCGACGGCTGCCTCCACGGCCTCGACGTCGAGCTCGCCGACCTCCGGCGAGAGCTCCTCGAAGCGCGGGTTCCGGGCCAGCTCGGAGCGACCGTGCGTCCGGTCCGGGCGTCCCCGCCGGGAGGCGGGCGGTGGGGACGGTGGCGTTCCGCCCGCCCCCGCAGGGGGCGGGCTCAGGCTTCCCCCGAGCGGGACTCCTCCCCCGCCTCGGGGGCGTCGGTCGCCTGGTCGGGGTCCGGCCCGAAGTGCGCGACATAGAGATCGGTGATGACCTCCTCGGGCCGCCGGGTCGACGACTCGTCCACCCGGACCCGGCCGCTCAGCGCCACCAGCGCGGCGTCCAGGCCGCTGCGCCAGTCGTCCTCGGCCACATCCCGGGCCCGGGCCAGCTGATGGTTGATCCCGGCCAGGTCGATGGTGCCGCGCACCGACGAGCCCACCCGCAGCTCGGGGTGCTCGCGGGTGGCCCGGACCAGCGCGACCGCCCGGTCCCGCCAGCCGTCGGACGGCACCGGCGCGCGCTGCGCGAGGATCTGCGCCTCGGCCTCGGCGGACTGGTAGCCCATCGCGATCCGGCAGGTGCGGTCGTAGACCGCCGACGACACCCGCGCGGTGCCGACGGCGTCGTACGGGTTCATGGCGGCGACGACCGCGAAGCCTGGTGCCGCGCGCACCGCCCCGAGCCGGGGTACGACGATCTCCCGCTCGGACATCACGGTGAGCAGCGTGTTGAGGGTCTCCTCGGGCACCCGGTTGAGCTCCTCGACGTAGAGAAGCCCGC
The DNA here is from genome assembly GCF_024614185.1 of Nocardioides carbamazepini. Classification (GTDB taxonomy): domain Bacteria; phylum Actinomycetota; class Actinomycetes; order Propionibacteriales; family Nocardioidaceae; genus Nocardioides; species Nocardioides carbamazepini. Next base: position 141,353 of record NZ_JAHTLF010000018.1, on the reverse strand, counting down.
CCTCGCGCATCGCGGTGAGCAGCGGGCCGTCGACGAAGACGTCCGGCTGGTAGCCCCGGCTGAGCACCAGGGCGGGGTCGAAGTGGCCGACCAGCCGGGCCGGGGTCAGCTCCGCGTTGCCCTCGACCAGTGCGAACGAGCGGTCCCGGCCGGCCGCGACCCGGCGCAGCAGCGTGGTCTTGCCGGTGCCGGGAGGCCCCTCGAGGACGACGTGGGCGCCGCTGGCCAGTGCCGCCTCGAGGAGCTCGGTCTCCCGCGCCCGGTCGACGACCGCGAGCGCCGCGAGCACAGCGGTCATCAGTGCTCGTGGATGACGACGCCGCGGATGTTCTTGCCGTTGAGGAGGTCGTCGTAGCCCTCGTTGACCTGGTCGAGGGTGTAGGTGCGGGTGACGATCTCGTCGAGCTTGAGGTCGCCGGCCTGGTAGAGGCCGAGGATCCGCGGGATGTCGACGGTCGGGTTGCAGTCGCCGAAGAGGCTGCCGCGCAGCTCCTTGCGGTAGAGGGTGAGCACGGACCCGGGCAGCTGGATGTTCGTCTCCTCCAGCTTGTTGAGGCCGGTCAGCACGACCTTGCCGCCCTTGCCCACCGCGTTGAAGCCGTCGGAGACGATCTCGGAGGTCATCAGGCCGGGCGTGAGGATGGCGGAGTCGGCCATCTGGCCGCGGGTCAGGTTGGTGATGGTCTCCATGGCGAGCTCGGCGGACTCGAACGCGTGCGTGGCGCCGAGCTCCATCGCCTTCTCGCGCTTGTTGGCGAGCGGGTCGATCGCGATGACGTTCTTCGCCCCGGCCAGCGCGGCACCCTGGACCGCGTTGATGCCGATGCCGCCGATGCCCATGATGACGACGGTCTGGCCGGCCTTGACCTCCGCGGTGTTGACCGCGGCGCCCCAGCCGGTGGGCACGCCGCAGCCGACCAGCACGGCCTTCTCGAGCGGCAGGTCGTCGTCCACCTTGACGCAGGAGTTCTGGTGGATCACGCCGTACTGGCTGAACGTGCCGAGCATGCACATCGCGCCGTAGTCGCCGGCCGGCCCGGTGATCGGGAAGCGCTCGCCGGGCAGGTAGCCGTCGAGGATGGTGGCGCCCATGTCGCAGATCGACTGCTGGCCGTTGGCGCAGTAGCGACAGGTGCCGCAGTTGGGGATGAACGAGCACACGACGTGGTCACCCACCTTGACCCGGGTGACGCCGGGGCCGACCTCCTCGATGATGCCGGCGCCCTCGTGGCCCAGGACCATCGGCAGCCTGGCCTCCAGGTCGCCGTGGGCGATGTGGACGTCGGAGTGGCACAGGCCGGCGTGGGTGTAGCGGATCAGTACCTCGCCCTCGCGGGGCTTGTCGAGGGTCAGCTCCTCGATCACGATCGGCTTGCCGGTCTCGTAGACGACTGCGGCCTTGGTCTTCATGAGGTTCTCCTGATCTCGCCGGGACGGGCTGGGGTGATGCCCGCCACACTCGCAAGACCGGCCGCGCACGAGTGTTCAGAAACTGGACAACCGCCTCCCAACCCTGGTTCGCATACTGTGACGGCCGCCACGATGAGCCGACCCAGGGAGAGACGCGTGACGACGGAGACACACGACGACCTCCGCGACCCGATCGCGAAGTCCTGGCGACGCGCCGAGCTCGCCGGGCTGACCCCGGGCTCGGCGCTGGACCACCTGACGTACGGCGACGTCGACCACACGACTCCCCTGCAGATGGCGGCGTCCCCGGTGCTCGACGAGCTCAACGAGCAGCTCGAGGGCACCATGTTCGGCACCCTCCTCGTCGACCGCGACGGTCGGATCGCGCAGCGCTGGTGCGGTGACACGGGAGCCCGCCGCGCCTTCGACAATCTCGGCCTGGACGTCGGCGCCTCACTCCTGGAGGAGGCGGTCGGGACCAATGCGCTCGGCACGGTCCTGGAGACGCGGACCAGCATCTCGGTCAACGGCCGCGAGCACTTCGCCGTGGCCCTGCGCCGGTTCAGCTGCTACGGCCACCCGATCTTCCACCCCACGACCCGCAGGATCGAGGGCGTCCTCGACATCACGGCGCTGATGGAGGAGGCCAGCCCGCTCCTGCCGCCCCTCGTGGCCCGCGCCGTGGCGGACATCGAGCAGCGGCTGCTGGACGGGAGCCGGGTCTCCGAGAAGCAGCTGCTCGCCGCCTTCCAGGCCGCCGCCAGCCGGCGGCGGGCGGTGGTCGCGATCGGCAACGACCTGCTGATGTCCAACCAGGCCGCCGCGGACCTGCTCGGCTCGACCGACGTGGCGCTGCTGCGGATGCTGGCCTCGGACGTCCGCGACGAGGCGTCGATCGACCTGACCCTCGAGTCCGGGCTGGAGGTCCGGGTCGAGGCGGCGCGCGTCGGCGGCGCCCGCGGCGGCGCGCTCCTCCACGTCGAGCCCCACCGCGAGCCCCGGCGACCCCGCCCGGTCGCGGAGGCGGGCGCCACGCACGCGCCCCTGCTGGTCTCCGGCCCGCCGGGCTCCGGTCGCTCGACCGAGGCCCGGCGGCTCGCCGACCTCCAGCCGGTCGCCGTCCTGAGCGCGGCGTCCGCGCTGCTCGACGGCTCCGACGCCTGGGCCCGCAACTTCGCCGCCCTCGTGCGGGCCGGCCAGGGCTCGGTGTGCGTCGACGGCGTCGACCTGCTCCCCGACGACCTCCTCGACCTCGTCGCCTCCCACCTGGCCGAGCGCCGGGCGCCGCGCCTGGTCCTGGTGAGCGGCCCCGTCGACGGTCTCACCGGTCGCGCCGCGGCCCTGGCCGGCGAGTGCACCGAGCGGCGGCTGCTCACCCCGCTCTCCGGCCGGCCCCACGAGATCCCCGAGCTGGTCCGCGCCATGCTAGTCGAGCTCGGCGCAGACCCGTCCCTCCACTTCACGCCCGGCGCCCTCGGCGCCCTCTCCTCCCAGCCGTGGCCGGGCAACCTGCGCGAGCTGCGTGCCGTGGTCGAGCACGTCGTACGCCACCAACGCACCGGAGCCGTCGTCCTCGACGTGCTCCCCGAGGCCTACCGGACCCAGGAGCCGTCCCGCCGCCTGGCCCCGATCGACCGCGCCGAGCGCACCGTCATCGTGGAGGCGCTGCGCGAGCACGACGGCAACAAGGTCAAGGCCGCCCAGGCGCTGGGGATCTCGCGGACCACCCTCTACGCCAAGATGCGGGCGCTGCGGATCACGGTCTACTGAGGTCGCCCGGAGGCGTCACTCCGCGAAGTCGCCCGAGGCCTGACGGACCTGCCGCAGCAGGCCGTAGGCCTCGGACTGCTGGTCGCCGCTGAGGCCGGTGACGGCGAAGTCGATCGCGGTGACCGCCGTGGTCGCCTTCCGCACGACGGCCCGGCCCTCGGGCGTGAGCCGGGCGAGGGTACGACGGCGGTCGGCCTCGTCGGGGACGCGGACGACGAACCCCTGGGTCTCGAGGCGGTCGATGGCGCTGGTGACCGAGGTGGGGTGCACCATCAGCCGCTCCCCGATCTTGCTGAGCGGCAGCGATCCGCGCTGGCTGAACAGCAGCAGGACCAGCACCTCGTAGCGGGAGAAGGTGAGCCCGAAGGGCTTGAGCGCGGCGTCGAGCGCCGCGATCATCAGCTGCTGGACGCGCATCACCGACGTGGCCAGGCGCATCGCGGTCGCGTCGCCGAAGTGCTCCTCCCAGAGATCGCCGGCACGGTCGATCGGGTCGAACGGCAGGCGGGACTCGGGCACGACTCCGAACCCTAAGCCATGCGGGGACTTTTCCAGATTACTTGGACGTCCTACTATCGGAGGTCCAAGGAGTTTGGAGGACCGATGCCCGAGCACGCCCTGCACGTCCCGCAGCACCCCGTCCGCCTGGTGACGGCGTCCAGCCTGTTCGACGGCCACGACGCCTCGATCAACATCATGCGGCGGATCTTCCAGAGCCAGGGCTGCGAGGTGATCCACCTCGGGCACAACCGCTCGGTGGCCGAGGTCGTCGAGGCCGCGATCGAGGAGGACGTGCAGGGCATCGCCGTGTCGTCCTACCAGGGCGGGCATGTGGAGTACTTCGAGTACCTCACCCAGCTGCTCCGCGAGCGCGGCGCCGGCCACATCAAGGTCGTCGGCGGCGGGGGCGGCGTCATCGTCCACGACGAGATCGACCGGCTGCGCAGCTCGGGCGTCACCATCTTCTCGCCCGAGGACGGCCAGCGCCTCGGCCTGCCGGGCATGGTCAACACCGTCGTCGAGGCGTGCGACACCGACCTGTGGGAGACCGGCGGCGTCACCGCGGAGCAGGTGCTCAGCGGTGACCGCGCGGCGCTCGCCCGGGCGATCACGGGTGCCGAGCTCGGCCGGCTCGACCAGGACCTGCTCGACCGGCTCTCCGAGGCGGCCGCGGCCCACGCCGTACCCGTCCTCGGCATCACCGGCACCGGCGGCTCCGGCAAGTCCAGCCTCACCGACGAGCTGGTACGCCGGCTGCGGGTCGACCAGCAGGACAAGGTCCGCGTGGCGGTGCTGGCCGTCGACCCGACCCGGCGCAAGGGTGGCGGTGCGCTGCTCGGCGACCGGATCCGGATGAACAGCCTCGACCTGTCCGGTCACGGCCTGGACCGCAACCAGGTCTACTTCCGCAGCCTCGCCACCCGTGGCGCCCACGAGGTCCCCGAGCACCTGGTCGACGTGCTCACCGTGATCAAGGCCGCCGGCTTCGACCTGGTGGTCGTCGAGACCCCCGGCATCGGCCAGGGCGACGCCGCGATCGTGCCGTTCGTCGACACCTCGCTCTACGTCATGACGCCCGAGTTCGGTGCGGCCTCGCAGCTGGAGAAGATCGACATGCTCGACTTCGCCGACGCGGTCGCGATCAACAAGTTCGAGCGCCGCGGCGCCGCGGACGCGATGCGCGACGTCGGGCGGCAGATGGTCCGCAACCGCGAGGCGTTCGGGCAGCAGCCTGCCGACATGCCGGTCTTCGGCACGTCGGCGGCGACCTTCGACGACGACGGCGTGACGGCCCTCTACCAGCACCTGCGCGGCCTGCTCGCCGGCCGGGGCCTCCCCGTGGGCGAGGGTCTGCTGGCCCCGGTCGAGGGGAAGAGGTCGACCCGCATCCAGACCGTGCTGCCCGCCGACCGGGTGCGCTATCTCGCGGAGATCGCCGAGACGATCCGCGGCTACCACGCCGAGACCGAGGTCCTCGTCGAGAAGGCCAGGCGCGCCCAGCGGTTCACGGCCGTCGCCGACGAGCTCGCCGAGCAGGTCGGCGTGATCGAGGACCTCGCCGCCGCGGCCGCCCGCGCCAACGACGACCTCCCCCTCGACGTCCGCGACCAGCTCGCCGCGTGGCCGGGCGTCGTGGCGTCGTACGACGAGGACACCGCGACCAAGGGCCGCGCGTCGCTCGCCGGCAACCGGGTGCCGCGGGTCGCCGTACCCCGGTTCGAGGACCACGGCGAGCTCGTCCGGTTCTGGCGGCGGGAGAACCTGCCCGGCCACTTCCCCTACACGGCGGGCGTGTTCCCGTTCAAGCGCGCCGACGAGGACCCGGCGCGGATGTTCGCCGGCGAGGGCGACCCGTTCCGCACCAACAAGCGCTTCAAGCTCCTCTCCGCGCACCACGACGTCACCCGGCTCTCGACGGCCTTCGACTCGGTCACCCTCTACGGCCGCGACCCCGACGAGCGGCCCGACATCTACGGCAAGGTCGGCACCTCCGGCGTCTCCGTCGCGACGCTCGAGGACATGAAGGCGCTCTACGACGGCTTCGACCTGCTCGCCCCCAGCACCTCGGTGTCGATGACGATCAACGGCCCGGCTCCGACGGTCCTCGCCTTCTACCTCAACGCCGCGATGGACCAGGCCCGCGAGCGCGGCCTCGACCCGTACGAGGCGATCAAGACGGTGCGCGGCACCGTCCAGGCCGACATCCTCAAGGAGGACCAGGGCCAGAACACCTGCCTGTTCTCCACGGAGTTCTCACTGCGCTGCATGGCCGACATCCAGGAGTGGTTCATCCAGCAGCAGGTGCGCAACTTCTACTCGGTGTCCATCTCCGGCTACCACATCGCCGAGGCCGGGGCGAACCCGATCAGCCAGCTCGCGTTCACCCTGGCCAACGGCTTCACCTACGTCGAGTCGTACCTCGCGCGCGGCATGGACATCGACGACTTCGCACCGAACCTGTCCTTCTTCTTCTCCAACGGGATGGACCCGGAGTACACCGTGATCGGCCGGGTCGCCCGCCGGATCTGGGCGATCGCGATGCGCGACCGGTACGGCGCCAACGAGCGCTCCCAGAAGCTGAAGTACCACGTGCAGACGTCCGGACGCTCCCTGCACGCGCAGGAGATGGACTTCAACGACATCCGCACCACGCTGCAGGCGCTCATCGCGATCTACGACAACGCCAACTCGCTGCACACCAACGCCTACGACGAGGCCGTCACCACCCCGTCGACCGAGTCGGTGCGCCGCGCCCTCGCGATCCAGCTGATCATCAACCGCGAGTGGGGCCTGGCGTCGAACGAGAACCCGCTGCAGGGCTCGTACGTCGTCGACGAGCTCACCGACCTCGTCGAGACCGCCGTGCTCACCGAGTTCGACCGGATCTCCGAGCGCGGCGGCGTCCTCGGCGCGATGGAGACCGGCTACCAGCGCGGCCGGATCCAGGACGAGTCGATGCTCTACGAGCACCGCAAGCACGACGGCACCCTGCCGATCATCGGCGTCAACACCTTCCGGGCGCCCGAGAGCGGCGACGGCACGCCCGACGAGATCGAGCTGGCCCGCGCCACCACCGAGGAGAAGGACTCCCAGCTGGTCCGACTGCGCGACTTCCAGGCCCGCCACACCGACGACGCCACCGCTGCCATCACCCGGCTCAAGGAGGCGGCGACCAACGGCGAGAACATCTTCGCCGTCCTCATGGATGCCGCCCGGGTCTGCTCGCTCGGCCAGGTCACCGAGGCGTTCTTCGAGGTCGGTGGGCAGTACCGCCGCAACGTCTGAGGCTCGCCGGGCTGCGGCTTCATCACGGGATGAGACAGTTCCAGACCCGATGTCGAAACCCCGGTCGGTCGTTCGACGTAGGTTCGTAAGCACTCACCTACGAGAAGAAGGACTGATCGAGATGCCGCGTTTCATGGGTTTCGTGCGGATGGAAGAGGGACAGGGCAACCCGCCGCAGGCGCTGTTCGACGCGATGGACACCTACATCGGCGAGCAGGCGCAGCAAGGCCACTTCCTCGACGGTGGCGGCCTGTTCGGCCTCGAGGACGCCGTGAACTTCGTGGTCCGCAAGGGCGAGGTCACCCGGGTCGACGGCCCCTACGCCGAGGCCCGGGAGGCCGTCGGCGGTTGGGCGCTGCTGCAGTACGACAGCCTCGAGGAGGCGATCGCCGGCCAGCAGGAGTTCGCCGACCTGCACGCGAAGCACTGGCCCGAGTGCTCGATGGTCGCCAGCCTGCGCCAGATCCCGGACGAGGGGCCGACCCCGTCCGACGCCTGAGCCGCCTGAGCCGAGCCGAGCCCGGCTGAGCCGGGACTGACGGCGCCTGCCGTGCGGCCAGCCCTAGGCTGGCCGCATGGCCGACGCCACCACCGCCGACGCGATCACCGCCACCTGGCGGCTCGAGTCGGCGCGCCTGGTCGGCGCGCTGGCCCGGATGACCCGGGACGTCGAGCTCGCCGAAGACATCGCGCAGGACGCGCTGGTCGCCGCCCTCGAGCAGTGGCCAGGCAAGGGCGTCCCCGACAATCCGGCGGCCTGGCTGATGACCACCGCCAAGCGCCGCGGGATCGACCACATCCGGCGCGCCGAGACGCTGCGCCGCAAGACCGACGAGCTCGGCCATGCCGCACAGGCCGCAGGGGAGGTGAGCCCGATGCCCGACCTGGATGCCCAGGTGGACCACATCGAGGACGACGTCCTGCGCCTGATCTTCCTGTGCTGCCACCCCGCGCTCACGCCCGAGTCGCGCGCCGCACTGACACTGCGGCTGGTCGGCGGCCTGACCACGACCGAGATCGCGCGGGGCTTCCTCGTGCCCGATGCCACGATGGGCCAGCGGATCTCGCGCGCCAAGCGCACCCTCGCCGAGGCCGGCGCCCAGCTGGACCTGCCGACCGGCGCCGAGCGCACCGAGCGACTCGACGACGCCATGGCGGTCGTCTACCTCGTCTTCACCGAGGGGTACGTCGCCACGGCCGGTGACGACTGGACCCGGCCCGACCTCGTGGCGGAGGCGATCCGGCTGGCCCGGCTGCTGGCCGAGCTGGCGCCCGACGAGCCCGAGGTGCACGGACTGCAGGCGCTGCTCGAGCTCCAGGGCTCCCGCCTGCCCGCCCGCACCGACGCCGCCGGAGCACCTGTGCTGCTGGACGACCAGGACCGCGGCCGCTGGGACGAGCTGCTCATCCGCCGGGGCCTGGCCGCCCTCACCCGCGCCGAGGAGATCGCCGCGCGCGGCGTACCGATCGGCCGCTACTACCTGCAGGCCGCGATCGCCGCCGAGCACGCGCGGGCCGCGACCGCCGACGCGACCGACTGGCGGCGTATCGCGCGCCTGTACGACGTCCTCGCCCACGCCGCCCCCGGCCCGGTCGTCGAGGTCAACCGTGCAGTGGCCCACGGTCGGGCCGCCGGTCCGGCCGCCGGGCTCGCCGTGCTGGCCGCCCTGCCGGACGACGCACTGCGCGACTCGCCGCTGCTGCCCAGCGTCCGCGGCGACCTGCTCGACCGCTCCGGCCGGCACGCCGAGGCGGCCGCTGCGTTCACCGAGGCGGCCCGGCGTACCCGCAACGCGGACGAGCGCGCGCTGCTGGAGCGCAGGGCGGCTAACGCCCGCGAAGCGTGACGGACGGCGCGACGCCGTACCGGTCGCGGTAGGACGCCGCGAACCGTCCGAGGTGGGCGAACCCCCAGCGACCGGCGACGTCGGCGACGCTGCTCTCGGTGGTGGCGAGCAGGTCGGTGTGCGCCCGCTCGAGCCGGACCGTGAGCAGGTGCTGGGTCGGGGTGTGGCCGAGGTAGCGCTGGAAGCCCTGCTGCAGCCGGCGGATGCCGACGCCGGCCTCGCGGGCCAGCTCGGCGGCGGTCCAGTCGCGCGCGGGGTCAGCCTCGATCGCCTCGACGACGCGGGACACGATCCGGGGCCGGATCGTGCCGCAGCCGGGCTCGTCCGGGAAGGACGCGGCGACGAAGGCCGCAGTGAGCGTCGCCGCGAGCCGGCGGGCGACCCGGTCGTCGCGCGCGAGGGCGGGGTTGCGCAACGCCTCGGTGCCGATCGAGGCCAGCAGCCCGAGCCAAGCCCGGCCGCCGTCGGTGCGCAGGTCGAGCTGGGCGGGGAGCCGATCGGTGTGGAGACCGACGAGAGCGGCCACCTCCTCGACCAGATAGGCCCGGTCCACGCGCATCCCGACGATCGAGCAGTCGGCCGACCAGCGGGTCATCCGGGTCTCCTCGTTGGGCGGGCAGACCGTGGCCTGCCCGTCGAGGGAGAGCACGTGGTGGGCACCGATCTGTGCCTCGAGGACGCCGCTGCGGGGCACGTTGACCGCCCACGCCTCGGGATGGTCGGACTCGACCGAGACCTCTGAGCCCCAGCCGATCCGGGCCAGGCGCACCGGGCCGAGGTCGACGGCGCGCAGGTCGGCGGGCCCGGTCGCGCGGCCCTTCACGAGCAGCCGGTGGGGGAAGTACGCACGGGCCACGGCGTCGGAGAAGTCGCCGAGCTCGTCGGAGGACGCGGAGACGGTGCCGGTCGCGCTCATGATCCACCCCCTTCGCGTGACAACGCTCACAGTAGGCGAACTCCGTCATCCGGAAAACGCACCCGATCCAACCCACTGCGCAATCCGGACAGGGCCTTCGCGGAGTGGATCGCGGGGGCCGTCGTACCGGCCTAGCGTCCCGGCTCACCGTGACCGCCACCACCGGCGGTCCCCGAGCCCGACGGAGGAGCGCCCATGGACCCGCGCACCCTGCGGTCGACCTTCGGCCGCTTCGCGACCGGCGTCACCGTGATCACCTGCCGGACGCCGGACGGCGCCCACCACGGCGCGACCGTCACCGCCTTCACGCCGATCTCGCTCGACCCGCCCCTGGTCCAGGTGGCGCTGACCCGGACGTCGAAGGCGGCGCAGTACCTCGACGGCGCGGCCTTCGCCGTCAACATCCTGGCCACCGACCAGGTCGACGTGGCGATGCACTTCGCCGGCCGGCCGAGCCCCGACCCGCTCCCCTGGTGCGACGGCGCTGCCGCGCCGACGCTGCGCGGTACGGCGGCCACGATCACCTGCCGCCCCTGGCGCGTCGACGACGGCGGCGACCACCTGCTGTTCCTCGGCGAGGTGGTCGACGTGCTCACCACCGGGCGACCGCCCCTGCTGTTCCACGACAGCGCCTTCCACCAGATCGGCAGCCGCTCGTCCGACGTCGTGTGGCTCGGCTGCCAGGACGACCCCCACACCGGCTGGTTCGACGCGACCACCGAGTTCGCACCCCTCCACCACGGACGGGCGCTCGTCCCGGCCGACACCCACTACTGAGGAGATCCCGATGACCGACACCCTCGCCCCCGAGACCACCGCCGTACCGGACGACGGCCCGCCGACCGTCAACCCGGCCGCCGGCTCGCCCGCCAACCGGCAGACCAACTTCGCGTCCCGGCCGATGACCGGCGACGAGTACATCGAGAGCCTCCGCGACGGCCGCGAGATCTATCTCCACGGCGAGCGGGTCGAGGACGTCACCACCCACCCGGCGTTCCGCAACCCGATCCGGATGACCGCCCGCCTGTACGACGCCCTGCACACCGGACCGCACGTCGACGAGCTCACCGTGCCCACCGACACCGGCAACGGCGGCGTGACCATGCCGTTCTTCAAGACCCCGACCTCGTCGGCGGACCTGCTCAAGGAGCGCGACGCGATCGCCCGCTGGGCGAAGATGACATGGGGCTGGATGGGCCGCAGCCCCGACTACAAGGCCAGCTTCCTCGGCACGCTGCACGCCAACAAGGAGCTCTACGCGCCCTTCCAGGACAACGCCGAGCGCTGGTACCGCGAGTCGCAGGAGAAGGTCCTCTACTGGAACCACGCGATCATCAACCCGCCCGTCGACCGCAACCTGCCGCCGGACGAGGTGGGCGACGTCTACATGAAGGTCGAGAAGGAGACCGACGCCGGCCTCGTCGTGTCCGGCGCGAAGGTCGTCGCGACCGGATCGGCCATCACGAACTACAACTTCATCGCGCACTACGGCCTGCCGATCCGCAAGAAGCAGTTCGCGCTGATCTGCACCGTGCCGATGGACGCGCCCGGTGTGAAGCTGATCTGCCGCACGTCGTACACGCAGCAGGCGGCGCAGAACGGCACGCCCTTCGACTACCCGCTCTCGAGCCGGATGGACGAGAACGACACCATCTTCGTCTTCGACAAGGTGCTCGTGCCCTGGGAGAACGTCTTCATGTACGGCGACGTCGACCGGATCAACGCCTTCTTCCCGCAGTCGGGCTTCCTGCCCCGGTTCACCTTCCAGGGCTGCACCCGGCTCGCGGTCAAGCTCGACTTCATCGCCGGCCTGCTGATGAAGGCGCTCGACGCGACCGGCTCCGGGGACTTCCGCGGCGTGCAGACCCGGGTCGGCGAGGTGATCGGCTGGCGCAACCTGTTCTGGTCGCTGACCGAGTCGATGGCCCGCGACCCCGAGCCGTGGGTGGGCGACGCGGTCATCCCGAAGCTCGAGTACGGCCTGACCTACCGGATGTTCATGATCCACGGCTATCCGCGGGTCAAGGAGATCATCGAGCAGGACGTCGCCTCCGGCCTGATCTACCTGCCCTCCGGTGCCGCCGACTTCAAGTCCGCCGAGGTGCGCCCGTACCTCGACAAGTACGTCCGCGGCTCCAACGGCATCACCGCCGTCGACCGGGTCAAGGTGATGAAGGCACTGTGGGACTCGATCGGCACGGAGTTCGGCGGCCGCCACGAGCTGTACGAGCGCAACTACTCCGGCAACCACGAGAACGTGAAGGCCGAGCTGCTCTTCGCCGCCCAGAACCGGGGCATCGTCGACCAGATGAAGGGCTTCGCCGACGAGTTCCTCGGCGAGTACGACCTCGACGGCTGGACGGTCCCCGACCTCTTCTGACGCCCGACCCGGCGCAGATCAAGTCGGATTTCCCGCCGACCCGGCGCAGACTGAACCCGGCCGTACGCCGACCCGGCGCAGACTGAACCCGGCCGTACGCCGACCCGGCGCAGACTGAAGTTCAATCTGCGCCGGGTCAGCGTCAATTCAGCGTCAGTACGGGCCGGGTCGGCGTCATCTCGAGCTCAGTCTGCGCCGGGTCGGGGGGCACGAGAGCCGGTCGGGGCGAGAGCACCCAGTTCGCGACACCGGCGGCGACGACGACCAGCGCGGCGGCGATCGGCACCACCAGGGCGGCAGACGTGCCGACGCGGTCGGCCAGCGTGCCGGTGACGGCAGAGGCCAGGGACTGACCGACGATGACGGCCGAGCCGAGGATCGTCATGACCGTGGCGGACCGGCCGACCGGGCTGCGCAGCGCGCCGAGGCTGTACTGGGTCACCATCGTCGGCCCGATGCCGCAGCCGATGAGGACCAGCACCGCGCACATCGCCGCGACGGACGACGCGAACGGCAGCAGGGCGGCGCCGACCAGCATCGTGGCCCCGAAGACCAGCCAGCGGGCGCGCAGCGAGAACGACGCCGGGAACAGCGCCACGCCGAGGGCCAGCGCCGCGGAGCCGATGCCCATCACGCCGTACACGAGGCCGGCGGACGCGGCGCTGCCGTGGTCGGCCATGAAGGAGGTGAGCGAGGTGAGCATCGAGCCGAAGAACAGGCCGACGCCGAGGATGCCGACGACCACGGCCAGCAGCGCCGGACGGGCGATCTCGCGGACCGGCGCCGGCGGGGCCGCGCGCTCGTCGAGGCCCGCCGCCGCGCGGGCCGACGGGTGCAGCGCGAAGGCGGTCACGAAGACCAGGGTGAGCAGCGCGGCACCGGCGACCGGGGCCCACGGGTCCAGCGCGGTGCCGAGGATGCCGACCACGAACGGGCCGACGATGAAGACGATCTCGTCCGCCGCCGACTCGTAGGCCATCGTCGTGTCGAAGGTCCGCGACCGGCGGTCGGGGGCGATCCGCGCGCCGATGATCTGGACCAGCCGGCTGCGCGACATCGGTGCGATCTGCGGTGCGCTGGCGCCGACCAGGAACGCGACCGCGAGGACCGCGATGCCCGGCAGCGGGCTGTAGACGACCCACGCCATCAGGCCGAGCGCCGTGGTCGACGCCACCCCGCTGACCAGCAGCACCCGGCGCTGACCGAACCGGTCCGCGGCCGCGCCGAGCAGGGGGCCGACACACGCGGCGCCGAGACCGACCACGGCGGAGTTGAGCCCACCGAAGGCGAGCGAGTCCCGCCCCGCGACGACCAGGGTGAGCACCCCGACGACCATCATCGCGTAGGGCAGCCGCGCGACCAGCGCGATCGGGAAGTACGACGGACCGGCGGCGCGCACCAGCGTCGGGGAGTGATCAGGCATGTCCTTCGTCCAGGGGCTCGGGTGCCGCCTTGGACCGCCGGCGAGCCGGCGCGAGGTAGATACACGCAGTGGATCTGTCCTGCGATCGTACGCCGCCAGGCCGGCCCGTCACCAATCCGGATCCTGATTCAGTAGGGTCCCGGCATGAGCACCCAGCCGACGTACGACCAGCTCGTCACCCTGCCGGCCTTCGCCGTCCAGCCGGTCCCCAGCGCCTTCGAAGACAGCAACGGCTTCCTCAACGTGCGGCACTACCTCGGCATCGGCAGCGAGGGCCTCGACGAGTCGCTCTACGACATCGGCATCCCGTTCAACTGGCCCATGCTCAGCGGCTTCGCGTGCCTCTCCGCGGAGCACCACCTGACCTATCAGCACGAGCTGAGGACCGGCGACCAGATGTCGGTACGAGTGCGCCTGCTCGGCCGTTCCGAGCGCGCCGCCCACGCACTCGTCTTCATCCTCGACGACACCAACCAGCGGGTGGCGTGCGTGTTCGAGGAGATCTTCCTGTGCGTCGAGCTGGCCGACCGCAAGACCGCACTGTGGCCGGGCGACGTCGCCGCCGGGCTCGACAAGCGCATCGCCGAGCACGCCTCGATGCCCTGGGAGCCCGCCACCTCGGGGTGTCTGGCCCTGCGCTGATCCTGCGCTGATCCTGCGCTGATCCTGCGCTGATCCTGCGCTGATCCCGGGCTGAGCCTGCACTCACCTCGCGCACACACCGAGACCTTGCGGATCCGTACGGACGGCGCGGCCGTGCCGGGTCGATCGGTAGGGTCGGCACCGTGACCGACCTGCCCGTCCTGACGGCCGAGGAGCAACGCGTCCTGGGGAGCCTCCTGGAGAAGGAGGTGACGGTGCCGGCGTCGTACCCGATGACGGTCACCGCCGTGCGCACCGCCTGCAACCAGCAGAGCAGCCGCGAGCCGGTCGTGGACTACGACGACGACCTCGTGCACCACACGCTGCGCGACCTCAAGCAGCGCGACCTCGTCGCGGTCACCTGGGACGACCGCGGGCGGCGCACGCTCAAGTACGTCCAGACCCTCGCGGTGCGGCTCGGCCTCGCCGACGACGAGCGAGCCCTGATCACCGTGCTGCTGCTGCGCGGACCGCAGCCGCCGGGCGCTCTCCGCACCCGCGCCGAACGGCTGCACGCGTTCTCCGACCGCGGTGCCGTCGAGGCGTGCCTGCGGCGGCTGGCCGAGCGCGCGCAGCCGCTCGTCCAGGTGCTGCCCAGGCAGCCCCGCGAGCAGGACGCGCGGTGGATCCACCTCCTCGGGCCCGTCGACCTGCCGGCCGCGGCATCCGGCCCGGCGGCCCCGGCCGTCGACCGCGACGCGGTGCTTGCCGGCGGTGCCGAGGTCCGGGACGCGAAGGTGCGCGCGTCCTACGCCGCTGTCGCGACGGCGTACGCCGAGGCCCTGACCGGCGAGCTCGACGCCCTGCCCTTCGAGCGGTGGCTGCTCGACCGGGTCGCCGCGCATGCCGGCACCGACCCCGTCGTCGAGGTCGGGTGCGGGCCCGGCCACGTCACGGCCTATCTCGCCGAGGCAGGCGCCGACGCCACGGGCCTCGACCTCACGCCGGAGATGGTCGCGCAGGCGCGGGAGCGCTACCCGGACGGCGTCTACGAGGTCGGCGACCTGCGCACCCTCATGCGCCCGGTCAACGGCTCGGGGTGGGCGGCCGTCCTAGGCTGGTACTCACTGATCCACCTCGCGGCATCCGAGCTGCCCCGGGCCGTCGAGGCGCTGACGCGGCCGATGCGACCCGGCGGGCTCCTGGTGCTCGCCCTCCACGCCGGCGCGGAGGTGCGCCACCACGACACCTGGTTCGACCTCGAGATCGACCTCGACGTGGTCTTCCACGAGCCGGCCGACGTCGTCGCGCTCGTCGAGCAGGCAGGGCTCGTCGACGTCGAGTGGTACCGCCGCGGGCCGGCGCTCGCCCGCGGCGAGACCACCGAGCGGCTGTACGTCGTGGCCCGCAAGCCGCTCTGACGCGCTACTGCTCGTCGACGAGGACCCGGATGCCGGGCAGCTGCGCGAGCCCGTTGACGACCACCGAGAAGACGAGCAGCGCGATCGCCCAGTCCTGGTGCCCGGCGTCCCACAGCGCCAGGCAGGCGAGGCCGAAGACGAGGACCTTGGCCAGCGGACGCACCAGCGGGCCGCCGTACGGCGCCTTCGGGGACGCGAAGCAGAACCACACCGCCATCGCGACGATCGGGAGCACCCAGACGAGCAGCCAGCGCGGGTCGTGGTCCCAGCCCCAGACGCCGAAGGCAGCCATCGCCAGCAGCTCGTCGACGAACACCAGTGCCAGGACCGCCCACCCGAGGATCGCGCTCACGAGGGGATGATAGGCCGGTGACCACCGACGACCTCGGGCACGCGCTGCCGCTGCCCGGACCCGCGACCCGGATCGTGTCCCTGGTCCCGTCGATCACCGAGGCGCTCGCGACCGACGTGCCCGACCTGCTCGTCGGGGCCACCGACTGGTGCACCCATCCCGCCGACCTCCCGGTCGCCCGGGTGCGGGGCACCAAGAACCCCGACCTCGCCGCGATCCGGGCCCTCGCGCCGGACCTGGTCGTCGCCAACCAGGAGGAGAACCGCGAGCTCGACGTGCGCCGCCTCCGTGACGCCGGGATCCCCGTCTGGGTGACCGCGATCGAGACGGTGCTGGAGGCGCTCACCTCGCTGGCCCGCCTGTACGACGAGGCGCTCGGTCGGTCCGCGCCCGCGTGGCTCGAGCAGGCCCGGGCCCGCTGGGAGGGGCCGCCACCGGCACCACGCGGCCGGGTCGCCGTACCCGTGTGGCGGGACCCGTGGATGGTCGTCGGCCCGCGCACCTACACCGGCGACCTGCTGCGCCGCCTCGGCTGGACCAATGCCTACGACGAGGGCGCGGACCGCTACCCGCACGTGGAGCTGGCCGACCTGGACGTGGCGGACCTGGACCTGGTGCTGCTGCCCGACGAGCCGTACGTGTTCACCGCCGACGACGGCCCGGAGGCGTTCACGAGGGTCCCGACCCGGCTGGTGTCGGGGCGACTGCTGACCTGGTACGGCCCGGCGATGGTCGAGGCGTACGACGTGCTGTCATCCTGACGCGGTGCGCACCCTCGTCCTCGTCGTCGTCCTGGTCCTCGTCGGCTGCGCGGCGCTGCCCCTGAGCGCGCTGGTCCTCGACGGCTCCGACACCGGCGAGAACCTCATCGTCCCGGTGCAGGTGCTGCTGACCACGGCCTCGGGAGCGCTCCTCGGTCGGGCGCTGCTCGACCGGGAGCGCCCGGTGCGGCAGCGCCTCCTGCTCGGCGCCGGCCTCGGCGTCGTCGGCGCGCTCGTCGGCATCGTCGGCTTCTTCCTGCTGCTCAACGGGATCGACGGCGCCTGAGCGTTCGACCCGGCGATGAGTGTCGTGCGGCTCACAGCCCGGGTCACCGTCTCGTAACCGCGACGCCGAACGTCCGAAACCTCCGCCGCGCAGGCTTGGGGACATGAAGAAGACGACCTCCCCCCAGACCCAGACCGCAGGGCGTCACCTCACGTCCGTCGAAGACCTCGACCCCGTCGACCGCTCCGTCGTCCGCCGCTCCGCCCTCCGCAGCCGGCACGCCCAGGGGCTCTCGCGCCTGATGGACGAGCGCACCGACCTGCGGGGCGTGAACCAGCTCGCCGACTTCGTCGACGACGCCATCCGCTGGACCGCCTGACGACCGCTCGACCGAGACCACCCGCCCCGCGCCGCCGGGCCGGCTCCTCACGCAGGAGTGGCCCGGCGGCGGTGTTCGACGGGCGCGTCCCCCGTGCCTACCTGCGTCGGCGCGCGGTGCCGAACAGGCCGCGGGCGATCTCGGCGGCCGCGGTGCGCATGAACTGCTTGAACGCCGAGGACTTCACCACGTCCTTGACGATCTCGCCGGCCGCGTTGCCGTCGTCCTTCTTCGCCTTCGGCGCCGGCTTGCCCTTGGCCGCGGGCTTCTCGGCCTTCTCCTCGGCCTCGGCCTGCGCGCCCTCCTCGAGCTTCTTGGCGAGGATCTCGCGGGCCGACTCGCGGTCGACGACCTCGGCGTACTTCGCCTGACGCGGGCTGGCCGCGACCGTGGCCTCCATCGACGCGGGCGTGCTCGGCGCCATCAGCGACTCGGGCGCGCGCAGCCGGGTCCAGGCGACCGGCGTCGGGGCGCCCTTCTCCCCCATCACCGTGACGATCGCCTCGCCGATGCCGAGCGTCGTGATGACCTCGCCGAGGTCGTCGTACGCGCTCTTGGGGTAGGTGTTGACGGTCGCCTTGAGCGCCTTGGCGTCGTTGGGCGTGTGGGCGCGCAGCTGGTGCTGGATGCGGGAGCCGAGCTGGGCGAGCACGTCGTCGGGTACGTCGGTCGGGCTCTGCGTCACGAAGAAGACGCCGACGCCCTTCGACCGGATCAGCCGCACCGTCTGCGCGATCTGCTCGAGGAACGGCTTCGACGCGTCCTTGAACAGCAGGTGGGCCTCGTCGAAGAAGAACACCAGCTTGGGCTGGTCGATGTCGCCGACCTCCGGAAGGTCGTGGAACAGGTCGGCCAGCAGCCACATGAGGAACGTCGAGAAGATCGCCGGCCGGTCCTGCAGGTTGGGCAGCTCGACCAGGTTGACCAAGCCCCGGCCGTCGGGGGCCTGCTGCAGCAGGTCGGCGGAGTCGAACTCCGGCTCGCCGAAGAACGCCTCGGCCCCCTGGTCGGCGAACCCGATCAGCTCGCGCAGGATGACGCCCGCGGTCGCCGACGACAGGCCGCCGAGCTCCTTGAGGTCCGGCTTGCCCTCGGCGCTGGTCAGGTGCTGGACCACCGCCCGCAGGTCCTGGAGGTCGAGCAGCGGCAGACCCTGCTTGTCGGCGTAGTGGAAGACCAGCCCGAGGCTGGACTCCTGGGTGTCGTTGAGCCCGAGCACCCGGCTGAGCAGGATCGGGCCGAAGGACGACACGGTGACCCGGATCGGGATGCCGATGCCCTGGCCGCCGAGTGCGTAGTACTCGACCGGGAAGGCGGTCGCGGTCCAGGCCTGCCCGACCGACTTCGTGCGGGCGAGGAGCTTGTCGTTGGCCTCGCCGGCGGTGGCGATGCCGGACAGGTCGCCCTTGATGTCGGCGGCGAAGACCGGTACGCCGGCAGCAGCCAGCTGCTCGGCCATCAGCTGCAGCGTCTTCGTCTTGCCGGTGCCGGTCGCGCCGGCCACCAGACCGTGGCGGTTCAGCATGGCGAGCGGGATCCGGATGGTGCTGCCGCTCAGCTGGTCGGGTCCGGTCATCAGGCCGCCCAGCTCGAGCGCGGGGCCCTCGAAGGCGTACCCGGGGGCGACCGCCTCCTCGATCGGGCTCCTCTCCGCGGCGGCCGCGGCGGCCGCGGGGGCCTCGGGGGCCTCGGTCTCCGGTACTGCGTCGGGAGTGGGCGTCTGCTCCTGCGTCATGGAGGCACTCTAGGGGCCGTGGGTGGCGGCTTCACCACGGGACGGCGGCGGTTTCATCACGGGATGTAGGCGAATCCGAGCATCTGTAGCGGAGTTCCACCCGGGAGGTGACCGTACGTCTACATCCCGTGATGAAACCGCCGCCCCGTAGACTCCGAAGCCGTGATCTTCAAGCGCGTGGGGGACGGACGTCCCTACCCCGACCACGGCCTCACCTCCAAGGGGTGGGCCGCCGTGCCGCCACGCCAGGTCCGGCTGGACCAGCTGGTCACGACCAAGGACACGCTGCAGCTGTCGTCCCTGCTCGACGAGGACTCGACCTTCTTCGGCGACCTCTTCGCCCACGTCGTGCTGTGGCGCGGCGACTACTACCTCGAGGACGGGCTGCACCGCGCCCTGCGCGCCGCACTGCAGCAGCGCCACGTCCTGCATGCACGTGTGATCCGGATGGAGGGCTAGTGGTGGCCGAGGGCCTCGACGTCAAGGCAGGCAGCCGCTCGGCCGTCACGATGGGCGCGCTGGCGGTGGTGTTCGTCGCCGGCACCGCCTGGGGCTGGTCCCGGGTGACCGAGCCGTTCCCCGAGAAGGCCGAGGCGGCTCCGTGCACCGACACCCTCATCCCGAAGGGCGACGACCTCGCGCCTCCCCAGGTGATGGTGACCGTGCTCAACGGCGGCGGCGCCAACGGCCTCGCGGGCGAGACGATGGACAAGCTCGCCAAGTTCGGGTTCGTCCAGGGCGAGCTCGGCAACGTCGACCCGGACGGACCGGTGGCGGCGCAGGTGTGGTCCGACGACCCCGACGACCCCGCGACACTGCTGCTGGCGTCGTACCTCGGGTCCGACGTCGACGTCGTCGACCAGCCCTCGGGCTACCCGGGCGTGACGATCGTCGTCGGCAAGCGCTTCCAGGGCGTCGTGGAGGGCAACCCGACGGTGACCGCCGGCAGCGACACCTACGTGTGCACGCCGCCGCTCAGCAGCGGCCCCGACGACGTCACCTGAGCGGGGTCACTCCTCGAGCCACTGCGCGAGGCGGCCGCCCTCGCTGACCTGGCGCAGCCGCTGCTCCGTGGCCTCCCGCAGCTTGCGGGGGGTGACGACGATGAGGTCGTCGCCGTGACGCAGGACGGTACGACGCTCCGGCACCATCGTGTGCCCCTCCCGCACGATCATCGACACGTTGGCGCCCACGGGCAGGCGCAGCTCGCCCACCTCGACACCGTGCATCCGGGACACCGGGCTGATCGTGATCTGGAGCAGGTCGGCGGCGACGCGTTCGAGCGGGGCGGCCTCGACCTCGATGCCCCGCGGCTCCGAGCGGCGCGCGACGCGCAGCAGCCGGGCCGTCAGGGGGAGGGAGGGCGCCGTGATCAGGGTGTCGAGGACGACGAGGACGAACACGATGTCGAAGAGCCGGGTCGCCCCGTCGACGCCCTCGGCGAGCGGGATGGTCGCGAGGACGATGGGCACCGCGCCGCGCAGACCCGCCCAGGAGAGGAACGCCAGCTCCGCCCATCTCATCGGCCGGACGACGGAGCTGACCACCACCGAGAGCGGCCGGGCGACGAAGGTGAGGAGGGTGCCGGCCACCACGGCCATGCCGATGGTCTCCCAGGAGAGGCGCCCGGGAGAGAGGAGAAGGCCGAGCATGACGAACAGACCGATCTGGGCCAGCCAGGCCAGGCCCTCCACGAACGACCGGGTGGCCGCGCGGTGGGGCAGGTCGGCGTTGCCGAGGACGAGCGCGGCGACGTACACGGCGGCGAACCCGCTGGCGTGCACGGCGGCTGAGGCGCCGTACCCGATGAGCGTCAGGCAGAGCACCGCGATCGGGTAGAGACCGGACGACGGCAGCGCCACGCGCCGCATCACCCAGGCGCCGCCGAAGCCCGCCGCGAGCCCGAAGGCGACGCCGGCGACGAGCTCGTAGAGGACGATCCCGGTCGTGCCGAGCAGGCCGTACTCGCCGACGGCACCGGACGACACCAGGGTGACGAGGACGACCGTCGGCGCGTCGTTGAGGCCGGACTCGGCCTCGAGCGTGCCGGTGATCCGCTTGGGGAGCGGGACGACGCGCAGCACCGAGAAGACGGCCGCGGCATCGGTCGGCGAGCAGACGGCACCGAGCAGGATGGCAAGCTCCCAGGAGAGCCCGAGGAGGAAGTGCGCACCGACGGCGACCACGGCGATCGAGACGACCACGCCGAGGGTCGCCAGGGACACGCCCATCCGCATCGCCGGGCGGGCATCGCGCCAGTTGGTCGTGAGACCACCTTCGGCGAGGATCACCGCGAGGGCACCGAACCCGATCGCGTGCGCGAGCTGGGCGTCCTCGAAGCCGATGCCCAACCCGGACTCGCCGAGGGCCACGCCCATGAGCAGATAGACGAGCAGACTGGGGAGGCCGACCCCGGACGACATCCGCACGGCCAGCACGGCCAGGAAGGTGACCCCGGCGCCGATCAGCAGGAACGTGTCGAGCTGGTGGACGTCGAAGGACATGTAGTTGGCACTCGGCTCTCGTCGGGTGGCGGGGCCCTAGTCTATCGGTAGAACATGTTCTAGATTTCAGGGCGTGACATCTGCGAGCATCAACATCCCGGCCGGCCTGGCCATTCCCGAAGCGCTCCCGGCGAGCGCGCTGGCCGACGACGCCGAGCGCTACGACGTGGTGGTGGTCGGCTTCGGCATCGCCGGCGGCTGCGCGGCCCTCGAGGCCGCCCGCGCCGGTGCCCGGGTGCTGCTGCTGGAGAAGGCCGCCGTCCACGGCGGCACCTCGTCGATGTCCGGCGGGCACTTCTACCTCGGCGGCGGTACGGCGGTGCAGCGGGCCACCGGCCACGACGACTCGGTCGAGGCGATGACGGCGTACCTCATGGCCTCCACGAAGAGTCCCGACGAGGAGAAGATCCGCGCCTACTGCGAGGACTCCGTCGCCCACTTCGACTGGCTCGAGGAGCTCGGCTTCGAGTTCGAGCGCTCCTACTTCCCGGGCAAGGCGGTGATCCAGCCCGGCACCGAGGGCCTGATGTTCACCGGCAACGAGAAGGTCTGGCCGTTCCGCGACCAGGTCACGCCCGCGCCTCGCGGTCACAAGGTGCCGGTCCCCGGCGACACCGAGGGCACCAGGATCGTGATGGACCTGCTCCGCACCCAGGTCGAGAAGGCCGGGGTCGAGGTCCGCTACGAGACCGGAGCGACCCACCTGGTCGTCGACGGCGACGCCGTGGTCGGCCTGGCCTGGCGCTCGTTCGAGAAGACCGGCGTGGTCCGCGCGAAGGGCGTGGTCATCGCGGCCGGCGGCTTCGTGATGAACGCCGACATGGTCGCGCGCTACACCCCCGCGCTCGGCTCGAAGCTGTTCACCCTCGGCTCGACGTACGACGACGGCCTGGGCATCCGGCTCGGTCAGTCCGTCGGCGCCGCGCTGGAGAACATGGAGGAGCCCTTCATCACCGCGCCCTTCTACCCGCCGTCGTCGCGCTGCAAGGGGATCATCGTCAACCGCGACGGACAGCGGTTCGTCGCCGAGGACAGCTACCACGCGCGGACGTCGTACCACGTGATGCAGCAGCCGGACGCCGTCGCGTACCTCATCGTCGACAGCGAGCACCTCGGCGAGGACCACATGCCCCTGGTGCCCCTCAAGGACGGCTTCGAGACACTCGAGGAGATGGAGTCCGGCCTCGGCATGCCGGCCGGCTCCCTCGTGGCGACGGTGACCGGCTACAACGAGAACGCCGCCCGCGGCGAGGACCCCGACTTCCACAAGCACCCCGACTGGATCGCGCCGCAGACCGCCGGGCCGTGGGCGGTCCTCGACCTGTCGCTGGGCGTCGCGCTGTACGCCGGCTTCACCATCGGCGGCATGGCGACGACCGTCGACGGCGAGGTCCGGCGCACCGACGGCTCGGTGATCCCCGGCCTGTACGCCGCCGGCGCCTGCGCGGCCAACATCGCCCAGGACGGCGCCGGGTACTGCTCCGGGACGCAGTTGGGCGAGGGGTCGTTCTTCGGGCGCCGGGCGGGGCGGCACGCGGCCGGTGGACAGTTTCGCCGGTCGACCGGCGAAACTGGCTCCTGACCGACGAAGTTTCGTCGGTCAGGAGATCAATTCGCCGGTCGACCGGCGAAACTCGCGCCTGGAGGACCCCCGTGACCGACCGCGTCACCGCCGCCGCCCGGGCGGACGTCCCGCCCTTCCACGTCATGGACCTGCTGGCCGCGGCGGCGGAGCGGCAGCGCACCCACGGCGACCTGGTCAACCTGGTCGCGGGCCAGCCGAGCACCGGGGCGCCGGCGACCGTCAGCGCCACCGCGATCCGGCTGCTCGGCAGCGGCGATCCCCTCGGCTACACGACAGCGACCGGCATCGCCGAGCTGCGCACCGCCATCGCGGGGCACTACCGCCGCACCTACGGTGTCGCGGTCGACCCCGGCGACGTCGTCGTCACGACGGGATCGAGCGGCGGCTTCCTGCTGGCGTTCCTGGCGGCGTTCGACGCGGGCGCCCGGGTGGCGATCGCCCGGCCGGGCTATCCCTGCTACCGCAACGTGCTCGCCGCGCTCGGCTGCGAGGTCGTGGAGGTCGCGACCGGCCCGGAGACCCGGTTCCAGCCGACGGTCGAGCAGCTCGCCGAGGCGCACGCGGCGCAGCCGATCGACGGCCTGGTCGTCGCCAGCCCCGCGAACCCGACCGGCACCATGCTGCTGCCCGAGGAGCTCGCCGCGATCGCCCGCTGGTGCGACGACAACGGCGTGCAGCTGGTCTCCGACGAGATCTACCACGGCATCCAGTACGCCGGCTCCCGCGCCGGTTGCGCCTGGGAGACCTCCCGTGAGGCGGTCGTGTTCGGCTCGTTCTCGAAGTACTTCTCGATGACCGGCTGGCGGCTGGGCTGGATGCTGGCCCCCGAGCGGCT
Organism: Nocardioides carbamazepini; assembly: GCF_024614185.1. GTDB lineage: Bacteria > Actinomycetota > Actinomycetes > Propionibacteriales > Nocardioidaceae > Nocardioides > Nocardioides carbamazepini. Next base: position 117,441 of record NZ_JAHTLF010000018.1, on the reverse strand, counting down.
GCGCCGGCCGGTCGACGTACTGACCGGGAACTTCTCGATCTGCCCGCCCGTGCTCGCCCAGCACGCGGCACTCGGCGCGTTCGAGGACGCGGCCTACGCCGAGCTGGACGGGCATGTGCAGCGCTACGCCCACAATCGTGGGCTCCTGCTCGACGGCCTGCAGCGACTCGGCATCACCCGGCTCGCGCCGGCCGACGGCGCCTTCTACGCCTATGCCGACGTCGGGCACCTGACCACGGACTCGATGGCCTACTGCCGCGACCTGCTGGCCCGCACCGGCGTCGCCGTGGCCACCGGCATCGACTTCGACACCGTCGACGGGGGCCGGTTCCTCCGCTTCAGCTTCGCCGGCACGACCGCCGACATCACCACCGCGCTCGACCGTCTCGACGGCAACCTGTAGGAAGGAGCCCGAGGGATCGGCGGGTTTGGCCCGGCCGGGGAAGGGGAAGGGCGCGTCTCATGTACGGCGACAGCGAGATCATCCGACGTCGTGCCAGCCAGCTGCGGGACCAGGGTGCCGACGTGCGCTCGCTGGCCGACCAGCTGGTCGCCCGGGTCGAGGGCCTGGGCTGGACGGGCCGGGCCGCCGAGGCGATGCGGGAGCGCGTGACCGACCGCGCCAGCCACCTGCGGGTGGCGGCGGACCGCCATGCCGCCGCGGCGGACGCCCTGGCCGACCACGCCGAGAGCGTCGACGCGGTGCGCGAGGAGATCGCGGCCACGCAGGCGCGGGTCACCGCCCTGGTCGCCGACGCCCGCGCCCGGATCGCCGCGATCGCCACCCGCAACGAGGCCGGCGACGGTCCCCCGGTCTCCCCCGACCCCCTCGACGAGGCGCTCGTCGCGTTCACCCCGCCACCCGTCGGCCACCGCGACTGGCTCTCCATCGACGTGCCGGGCCTGGAGCGCTGATCCGGGCATGCCGACCATCGACCTCACCGGCCTCGCCCCTGCCCCGCTCCCGGCGGGGGGCGGCACCGACGGCGGCGCCCTCGCCGCCGCCCCCCGCCGGATCGGCCTGACGCTCGCCGAGCTCCAGCACGCCGCTCACCTGGCCGGCGACGCACCGCTGCCCTTCGAGATCGCCGCACCGCAGGTCACCGACGCCATGCAGGCCCGGCTCGGGCAGAGTCCGGCCGCCCTCGACGACGAGTCGTTCCGTCGGGCGGTGGCCGCGCTCCACGACCCCGCCGAGTCGCTCGCGCGCCGCGGCCTGGTCACCGACGAGGTGCTCGACCCCGGCCTGGCCGGGGCGATCGGCCTGCTGGCCGCGCCGCGCCTCGCGCTCGACATCGACGTCACGATGGCCGGGGTGCAGGCGAAGGTCTGGCACCGCCAGGAGGGTGGGGCCGTGGCCTCGCTCGCGACCGTGGACGGGATCGTGTTCGAGCTCGGCTGGTTCGCCACGGACGCCTGGGCGGGCGAGCTGGCCCGGGTCGCCGCGGTGTCCGAGGAGGTCGAGCTCGGCGAGTCGGCCGTGCCGTCGTACGTCGACCTGCCGTTCGAGCTCGCCGACGCCGCCGCCGAGGCGAGCGGATCGGGGCGCGGCGACCTGCTGCCCGTGCTCGTCGCACGACATGGCGGGGCGGTGCGCACCCGTCGCGGACCGCTCTCCGACGAGGCCGCGGTGGGCGTGCTGACCGCCCTCGCCGGTGAGGCACGGGGCCGGCTCCGGGCACTGGTCGCCGACGTGTCCGGCGCCGAGGTCGACACCGTCGGCGTCGTCTCCTGGACCCTGCTCGCCAACGGGTGGCGCGCCCTGCGCCCCCACCACGAGGACGGCGTGCTGCGGTTGGAGGTCCGCGCCATGGCACCGGAGGACCTCTCCCTCCTCGTCGCTCCTGCCCTCGGGGAGGCGATCCGATGAGCACCGAGTCCCGGGACACCGCGCAGCGCCCGCTGTCCGCGGTCGAGGCGGCCGACCTGGCCGACAAGTACGACCAGATGCTGCGCCTCGCCGACCTGTTCGACGACGCCGGCGCCCAGATGCGGGAGTGGTCGCAGCTCGGCACCGACGTACTGGTCGATCCGGAGGTGGCCGACGCGGCGCCGCTCTCGCCGACGACCTGGGCCACCGCCGAGGAGGAGATCCGCGCCGCGACCTCGGGCAAGGGCAGCCTGCTCAGCCGGTCCATCGAACTCGATGCCGACGCCCTGGTGCTGCGTGCGACGGTGATGACCTACCGCTGGATCGACGAGCTCCAGGCGGCGGCGTACCAGACGCTCGGCTCGATCGCGGGCAAGGCGATCGGGTACCTCGCGCCCGAGGTCAACCTCGGCGGCGCGATCGTCGCCGCCGGCCTGATCGAGACCGATGCGCTCGACCGCGACGGCGTCGCCGCCTACCTCGGCGAGCTGGCCGAGGCCAACCCCGAGCTGATGGAGCACGTCACCACCGGCGGCGGCGTGGTCGACAGCCTGCAGATGCGGGGCCTGCTCACCGCCGGCGTGCTCTCCGGCGGCGCCGGGCGCTCCGCCCGCGTCGGCGGCCTGCGGGCCGCCGGCATCGCGCCGCTGGCCGACGACTGGGCCGCCGCCCTGCGCGATGTGGCGGTCGGGCTCACCGAGACGACGCCCACGGCGTCGACCTCCTCCGTCGACGACCCGGCGGAGGCACCCGCCGGCCTCGGCGACCTGATGACCCTGCTCGACGGCGGCGCCGACGGCGATCCGGTCCGGATCCTCCGCGTCGCGCCCGAGCGGCTCGTGGCCTTCCTGTCCGGTGCGACCGCCCCCGCACCCGCCGCGGGCCGGCTGCGCCTCGTGTCCGGCGACCCGTCCAGCGAGGCGGCCGCCGTGGTGCGCGCGCTCGCGGACGCCGCGGGGTCCGAAGGGCCCGGCGAAGCGCCGGTGCGGGTGATGCTCGTCGGCCGCGGGAGCGGCGGCGCGGTCGCCCTCGAGGTGGCGACCCGGACCGACCTGCCCGGCTTCGTCGTCGACCAGGTCGTCACGGCCGAGGCGCCCTCGACCCAGCTGGCCCGACTGCCCGACGACGTGCGCCTGCTCTCGCTCGAGGACCGCAGCGACCCGGTCGCGCTCCTCGGCTCCCTCATCAACGCGGGCGCCGCCAACCGCCTCACCATCGTGTACGACGCCGCGTCGGACCCCGACGTACCCGCTCTCGTCGCGGGTGGGCGGGCGGCGGACCGCGCCGACCACCCGGAGCTGGTCGCGGCGCTGGCCCGCTGGCGCGAGCAGGGCTACCTGCGCCCCGGCGCCTGACCGCCCCGTGGGGGCTGCGGTTCACCTACCGAATTCGTCATCGAGGCCGGTCGGTCGACGAATCCGGTAGGTGCACCGCTCAGATGCTGAAGTCTCCGGGCAGCCTTCCGGAGGTCCGGGCGTAGCGGACCGCCCACTCCGCGCCGTCGTGGGGACGGTGCGCGATCGTCGCGCGGCGCTCGTCGGCCCGGCCCTTGCGCAGCGCGGCCATCGCCGCCTCGCAGCCGGCCTCGGCGTCGACCACGCGGGCGTACAGGTTGACCACCAGCCTGCCGTCGCCGCCGCGCTTGCCACGGTCGTAGCCGTCGACGTAGCCCAGCCCGCGCTCGTCGAGCACCGCCGCCAGCCACTCCGTCGCGTGGTCGACCAGTCGCTCGTCGTACCTCTTGTCGCGGGTGGGGAACTGGACCACCACCCACGCGCGGAGGTCGTCGTCGACCTCCACGAACCCGTCGGCGAGGTAGGGCGCCGCGAGCTCTGCGGCGCTCGACGCGCCGGCTCCGAGACCGAGCTCGGTGACCCGGCCGGCCCGGCCGACGGTCCCGTCGCGGCGGACCCACTCCCCGGTCCCCTCACTCACCCAGATCTGGACGAACCGGTCCGGTTCGCCGTGCCTGACCAGCTGCACGACCTGCCCCCTCCCACTGCTTCCCGTGATCGCGCAACCGACGCTAGCGGGCGACCCGATGGCGGGTCCGAGCGATCCCGGTCACACCCCGAGCGAGCCCGCCCGATCCGTTCGGCCCGTCTTCGCCCGAATTCCTTGACAAAACCGGGGTCAATGTATGCAACATGTTGTTGCGCTAACAGCGTGCATGCCCCGCTTTCGATGAAGAGAACGGACCGAGGACCGATGACTGCGACTGCCGACGCCCCGATCGACACCACCCACGACACCGCGGCCCCCAGCGACCTGGCCGGCCTGAGCTACCAGGACACGCTGCGCGTGCTCTCCGAGGCGTCGGTCCACCAGCACTTCGACGCCTTCCTCGACATCGCCTGGGACAGCCCGGAGCTCGAGGTCGTCCCGGACGACCCGCGCTGGATCCTCCCCGAGGTCGACTCGCTCGGCGGCACCGACTGGTACCGGTCGCTGCCGAGGGAGCGCCAGATCGAGGTCGGCATGTACCGGATGGCCAATATCGCCAAGGTCGGCCTCCAGTTCGAGCAGCTCCTCATCGGCGGCGTCATGAACCACCTGATGACGATGCCCAACAACCGCGCGGAGTTCCGCTACTCCACCCACGAGGTCACCGAGGAGTGCCACCACACCCAGATGTTCCAGGAGGCGGTGAACCGGATCGGCGTCGACGTCCAGGGCGGCCCGACCTGGTTCCTCAAGATCGCCCCGTTCCTCGCCCTCGCCGGCCGCCCGATGCCCAACATCTTCTTCTTCGGGATCCTCGCCGGCGAGGAGCCGATCGACTACCTGCAGAAGTCGGTGCTCCGCTCGGGCCACGACATGCACCCGATCATCACCCGGGTCATGCAGATCCACGTGGCCGAGGAGGCCCGCCACATCGGCTTCGCGCACTCCTACCTGGTCGAGCGCTCGAAGGACTACGGCACGATCCAGCGCTTCGGTCTGTCGCTCGCGTTCCCGGTGATCATGCGGGTGCTGTGCGACGTGATCATGAAGCCCAGCAAGCAGATGCAGCAGGACCTCGGCATCCCCAAGAGCGTCATGCGCGAGGTCTACTGGAAGTCGGAGAGGTCCGAGAAGCTCCTGCGCGACACCTTCGGCGACGTCCGGATGCTCGCCGACGAGCTCGGCCTGATGAACCGGGTCTCGCGCCGCGTGTGGCGCGTCCTCGGGATCGACGGCCGCCCCTCGCGCTTCCGCAGCGAGCCCAAGTCCGCCGCCGTCTGAGCCAGACGCTGACATGGCCTATGTCGTCACGCAGTCGTGCTGCGCCGACGCCTCATGCGTCGTCGCCTGCCCGGTCAACTGCATCCATCCCGCACCCGGCGAGCCGGGCTTCGGCACCACCGAGATGGTGTACGTCGACCCGACCTCCTGCGTCGGCTGCGGCGCCTGCGCCACGGCCTGCCCGGTCGGCGCGATGGTTCCCGACGCGGCGCTGACGACGAAGCAGCTGCCCTTCCTCGACCTCAACGCGTCCTACTACGACGCCTTCCCCCACGCCGACCGGACGCCGGTCGCGCTGGTCCCCCAGCAGCGGCGGCTCACCCGCACCGGTCCGTTCCGGGTCGCTGTCGTCGGCGCCGGCCCGGCCGGTCTCTACACGGCCGACGAGCTGCTCAAGCACCCCGAGATCGGTGGCGTCGACGTCTACGACCGACTGCGCACGCCGTACGGACTGGTCCGGCACGGCGTGGCCCCCGACCACGCCTCGACCAAGCTGGTCACCCGGCTCTTCGAGGCGATCGAGCGGCAGCCGCGGTTCCGCTACTTCCTCGACGTCGAGATCGGCGCCCCCGACCACGCCGGTGCGGTGACGCTGGCCGACCTGCGCGCCCACTACGACGCCGTGGTCTACGCCGTCGGCGCCTCCGCCGACCGCGGTCTCGACATCCCGGGCGAGGAGCTCGCCGGCTCGGTCCCCGCGACCGCGCTGGTGGGCTGGTACAACGGCCATCCCGACCAGCAGGCGCTCGACGTACCGCTGGCCGCCGGGTCCAACCCTTCGGGGCGGGCGGTCGTCGTCGGCAACGGCAACGTCGCACTCGACGTCGCGCGCATCCTGGCCCGCCCGCTCGACGTCCTCGAGCGCACGGACCTGGCGCCCGGCCCGCTGGACCAACTGCGTGCCAGCGGGGTCCGCGAGGTCGTCGTCCTCGGCCGGCGCGGCCCGGCGCAGGCGGCGTTCACGATCCCCGAGCTGATCGGTCTCGCGGCGCTCGACGACGTCGACGTGGTCGTCGACGCCGATCCGGCGCTGCTCACCGGTGACGACCAGCGCAGCGTCCTGCTCCGCGAGCTCGCCGAGCGTCCGGGCCCGACCGACACCACCCGGCGCCGGATCGTGCTCAGCTTCGCGATCTCCCCGGTCGAGGTGCTCGGCGAGGACGGCCGCGTCACCGGCGTCCGGGTCGCACGGAACAAGCTGGTCGAGGACACCGATCCCCTCACCGGGACCACCAGCGTCCGCGCCGTCGCCACCGACGACGTCCGCACGATCGAGGCCGGCCTGGTGGTCCGCTCCGTCGGCCACCGCGGCACCCCGGTCGCCGGTCTGCCGTTCGACGAGCGGACCGCCACGGTGCCGCACCACCAGGGACGCGTGGAGCCCGGCCTCTACGTCGTCGGCTGGATCAAGCGCGGCCCGGTCGGCTTCATCGGCACCAACAAGACCGATGCCCAGGAGACCGTCGAGACGATCCTCGACGACCTCGACGCCGGCCTCCCGGCACCGAGCGGCACCGCCGCCTCGATCGCCGCGCTGGTCGCCACCCGCCACCCCCAGTCCGCCGACCTCGCCGCATGGCAGCGCCTCGACGCCGCCGAGCGCGAGCGAGGGGCGCGAGCGGGCCGCCCCCGGGCCAAGATCACCGACCTCTCCGAGCAGCGCTCGGTGTCGGCCGCCCCGGTCGTGACCCGGCGCCGCGGACTGCTTCGTCGTACGGTGTCGCTGACATCGTGACGCTACGAGGAGGTGTCGCCATGGGGACGGCGAAACGGGACCAGACCGACGGTCGCAAACGGCGCTGGCAGCAGCACAACGCCGACCGCCGGCAGGCCGTGATCGAGGCCGCCGTCACCGTGCTCGCGCGCGACCTCGAGCCCGGCGCCGAGCTGAGCGTGCAGCAGATCGCCGACGAGGCGTCCGTGCACCGCACCGTCCTCTACCGCTACTTCGAGGACCGCACCGACCTCGACGTGGCCATCCAGCAGGAGATCTGCAACCGCGCCGGCGAGCTGCTGCTCGCCGCGGTCACCCTGGAGGGCACGCCCCGCGACATCGTGCACCGGATCATCGCCGCGTACGTCGGGTGGGGCGCCGAGAACGTCGCGTTGATGCGGTTCGCCGAGCGCGACATCGCCGGCGCCGCCACCAAGCCGCTCGACGTCGCGATCGGCCAGATCGCCGAGCAGATCGAGCTCGTCATCGGCGGCTTCCTCGCCGTCCTCGACGCCGACGTCGAGGAGGACGACCGCGACGCGCTGACGCCGTGGGTCTTCCTGCTCGTCGGCGGCGTGATCGCCGCGGTGCGCAACTGGAGCTCTCGCGAGGAGCTGCGCCCGCCGGCACCACAGTTCACCCGGCTGCTCGCCGACGTGACCTGGCTGCAGATCGAAGGTCTCGCAGCCTCCCGCAGGATCGAGGTGCCCGACCTCCCGATCGAGCAGCTCCTCAACCTCAAGGAAGCCTGAATGAGCGACACCACTGACGCGACCACGGACCTCGACGTGCTGATCATCGGCGCCGGGCTGTCCGGCATCGACGCGGCCTACCACGTGAGCAAGGCGTTCCCCGGCAGGTCCTACGCCCTCCTCGAGATGCGCGACTCGCTCGGCGGCACGTGGGACCTGTTCCGCTACCCGGGCATCCGCTCCGACTCCGACATGCACACCCTCGGCTTCGGCTGGAAGCCGTGGAAGGGCAGCAAGGCGATCGTCGACGGCCCGGACATCCTCGCCTACCTCGAGGAGGCGGCGGCCGAGAACGGCATCGACCGGCACATCCGCTACCACCACAAGCTGGTGCACGCGGAGTTCTCCACCGAGGACGCCCGCTGGACGGTCACCGTCGAGCGCACCGACACCGGCGAGACCATCGAGCTCACGTCCAGCTTCCTGTGGTCGACGTCGGGCTACTACCGCTACGACGAGGGCTTCACCCCGGACTTCGCCGGCGTCGAGGAGTTCGCCGGCCAGGTCGTCCACCCCCAGCACTGGCCGGAGGACCTCGACTACCAGGGCAAGCGCGTCGTCGTCATCGGCTCCGGGGCCACCGCCGTGACGCTGATCCCCGCGCTGGCCGACTCCGGCGCCGGCCACGTCACGATGCTGCAGCGCACGCCGACGTACATCATCAGCCAGCCGACGTACGACAAGGTGTCGGCGCAGATGTACCGCACGCTGCCCGACAAGCTGGCGCAGAAGCTGGTGCGCACCCGCTACCTCACCAGCCGGATCGCGTTCTACGAGTTCTGCCAGGCGCGGCCGAAGGAGTCGCGCGCGCTGCTGCGCAAGCTGCTCGAGCGCCAGCTGCCCGAGGACGTCAGCTTCGACGAGCACTTCAAGCCGCCGTACGACCCGTGGGACCAGCGCCTGTGCGCCGTGCCCGGCGGGGACCTCTTCAAGGCGCTGCGCCACCACACCGTCGACATCGTGACGGACCGCATCGACCGGTTCACGCCGAACGGGATCCTGCTCGAGTCCGGCAAGGAGCTCGAGGCGGACATCGTCGTCACCGCCACCGGCCTGAACCTGCAGATCTTCGGCGGCGCGACCCTCGGCATCGACGGCACCAAGATCGCCCCCGCGGAGACCATGGCCTACAAGGGCCTGATGCTCAGCGAGATCCCGAACTTCGCCTTCATCATCGGCTACACCAACGCGTCCTGGACGCTCAAGGCCGACCTGGTGTGCGAGTACGTCGTCAAGGTGCTGCAGCACATGGACCGGACCGGCACCCGGATGGTCGTGCCGCGCCGCGACCCGGCGGTGGCCGAGGAGCCCTTCCTCGACTTCGAGGCGGGCTACGTCATGCGCTCCATCGAGTCGCTGCCGAAGCAGGGCGCGGTGTTCCCCTGGCGGCTGAAGATGAACTACTTCAAGGACGTGCTCGTCTTCCGCAAGCCGGTGGCGGACGAGACGCTGGAGTTCACCGCCTGACGAGACAGTGCTTCCGCATCCCGCACCGGTTGCATATCATTGATATAACAACGCGGCGCGAGAGGAGCAAGCATGTCGGACCTCGATACCGGGCCGAGCGTGGCCGAGGTGCGCCGACGAGCGGGACTGACCCAGCAGCAGCTGGCGGACCTGTCGGGCGTCGCCCAGCCCAACATCGCGGCCTACGAGAAGGGCACCCGTCGGCCGTCGGTGAAGATGATGCGACGCCTGGAGACGGCGGCTCGCCCTCGACCGTCCCTGGTGATCGCGCGGAACAGGGCGAAGATCGCCGAGATCGCCCAGCGTCACCAGGCACGCAGCGTGAAGGTGTTCGGATCGGTGGCGCGCGGCGAGGACCAGCCCGGCAGCGACATCGACCTGCTGATCGCCTTCGAGCCCGGGACATCGCTGTTCGAGCTCGTCGAGCTGGAGCAGGAGCTCGAGGAGCTGCTCGGTGTCGGCGTCGATGTCGTCAGCGAAGGTGGTCTGCGACCCGGACACGAGCAGATCCTGCGCGAGGCTCGGCCGCTGTGACTCACCGGTCCGGCGACGGATCCGGCGAGCTCGACCGCACCGCGACGACGCTGGCCGACTTCCTCGAGTTCGCCGCGCTCGGCGCTCGTCTCGTTGACCGCGGCAAGGATGCCTACGACAGCGACGAGATGTTGCGACTCGCGTCCGAGGCACTGCTCCACAAGATCGGCGAGGCCGTGATCCGGTTGGAGCGGGTCGATCCCGATCTGGTCGCCGCCCATCCCGAGGTCAGGTGGCGAGCCATGAAGGGGACGCGCAACCGCGTGGCTCACGACTACGGCGCGGTCGACTACGAGATCATCTGGGCGGCCCTCGCCGACCGTCTGCCCGAGGAGGCTGATCACGTGCGCCGGATCCTCGACGAGGGGTAGCCGAGCCCGATAGCCGAGTCTGATAGCGGTGTCGGAACGTCCTGCCTGGGAGGCGCTTCCTGCGGCAAGCCCAAGAGCAACCCGGTGGACTACGACACCGACCGGGGCGGCGCCAAGGACGGCCACGAGGTCGCCAAGCGGACCGACCCGACGCGCTACTGGTCCGGACCCAATAAGCCTTGACCCGGCGCAGATTGAACTGCCCCACCCGCCGACCCGTCGCAGATTGAACGCACGTCGATTCAATCTGCGCCGGGTCGGCGCATTCTCCGACTTGATCTGCGCCGGGTCGGTGCGACTCAGAGTTCAATCTGCGCCGGGTCGGTGGGTCACCAGGCGAGGTCGTGGACGAACTCGCTGAGCTGGGTGAGGTTGCGGCACTCGATCATCCGCACGATCTCGCCGTACGTCGGCGCGGCGGAGTCCCCCGTGCCCCAGTTGCGCTCGTGCTCGGGATTGAGCCAGAACGCCCGCTTCACCGAGCCGGTCAGCCGGCGCAGGGTGTCCTCGTGCAGGTCGCTGTAGTTGGAGCGGGCATCGCCCAGGATGAGCAGCGTGGTCTTCGGGGTGAGCGCGTCGAGGTGGGACTCCTCGAACTTCGTGAACGCCCGGCCGTAGTTGGTCCGCCCCCACAGCGCCGCGTGGCTGGCGCTCGCCGACAGGTCCGCCAGCACGTCCACCGGGTCGGCACCGGGGCGGAAGTGCCCGGTGACCTCGTGGACGTGGTCGATGAAGGTGAACGCCCGCATGCTCTGGAAGACCTCGCGCAGCGCGAACACGAAGAGCAGCGTGAACTGGGCGAAGTTCGCCACCGATCCGCTGACGTCGCAGAGCACGACCAGGTCGGTCCGGTGCGGGCGCTTGGGACGGTGGTGGGTGGTGATCGGGACCCCGCCGGTGGCGATGGAGGCCCGGACGGTACGACGGAAGTCCAGCGGAGCCGTGCGCGCGTGGCGGGAGTGCTGCTCCTTGGCGAGCCGGGTCGCGAGCCGGCGGGCGAGCGGGAAGATCTCCTTGCGCATCTCCTCGAGATCGGTGCGCCGGGCCGCCATGAACGCGAGCTTGTCGATGCTGGGGCGGATCGCGACGTCGGCGACGTGGTCGGGTCCCTTCTCCTCCGCGATCCGGCGGCGGGCGTCCTCCTCGACCATCGCCGTGAACGAGCCGATCCGGCGGTTGGCCCGGCGGCGGGCGTCCTCCTCGTCGGCGCCCTCGCCCATCAGTCCCGCGACCAGGCGGTCGACCAGCTCCTGCGGTGCGACCCGCTGGAGCGCGGTGTAGGCCGACCACGACGACAGGCCCGGTCCTCGTCCGGGCATCGCGCCGAAGACGCCGACCATCTCGGCCGCCATCCGGCGCAGCTCCGCCTCGTCGGGCTGCTGCGTCTCGAGGGCCTCGGCGAGGCGGTCGCGGAAGTCGACGAGTGCGGCCGCGTTGTCGCGGACCGCCCCGTCACCGGCGTCGCCGGGCCCGCCGGCACCATCGCCCTCGCCCGCGGCGGCGGCACCGTCCCCCACCATCGCCGGGAAGTAGACGTCGAAGAGCGCGTCGAAGGTCGTGCGCTGGGCCTGCTTCTTGACCATCGTCGCCGCGAAGACGTCGCGGACCGTCGCCCGGTCGCCCCAGCCCGGATCCTGCCGACGCAGGGCGCCGAGCGCGGCCAGCGAGTCGATGTCCTCGGCGAGCGACACGGACAGACCGGCCCCCCGCAGCGCCTCGACGAACGCCAGGTGGCGGTCGAGGAGCCCGGAGTCGTCCGGCCTCTCGGCGGTCACGGTCAGGACCTCGCCAGCTTGAGCTCCTTGACCGCGCGCTCGTGGTCGGACTGGTGCTTGAGCACGGCGCCGAGGGTGTCGGCGATCGCCTTCGCGTCGAGGTCCCGGATCTCCAGCGCGATCAGGGTCCGTGCCCAGTCGACGGACTCCGCGATCGACGGCGCCTTCTTGAGCTCCAGCTCGCGCAGCCGGGCCACGGTGGCCACGAGCTGCTCGGCGATCCGGTCGTCGAGCCCGGGCACCTGCTGCTGCAGGATCTGCCGCTCGCGCGCCGCGTCGGGATAGCCGATGTGCAGGTAGAGGCAGCGCCTCTTGACCGCCTCGGACAGCTCGCGGCTGGCGTTCGAGGTGAGGACGACGAACGGCCGGCGGGTCGCGGCGACGGTCCCGAGCTCGGGGATGGTCACCTGGAAGTCGCTGAGCACCTCCAGCAGCAGCCCCTCGACCTCGATGTCGGTCTTGTCGACCTCGTCGATGAGCAGCACGGTCGGCTGCTCGCGGCGGATCGCCGTGAGCAGCGGCCGCGTCAGCAGGAACTCCTCGGAGAAGATGTCGTCGTGGGTCGCGTCCCAGTCGACACCCCCGTCCGCGCCGGCGTTGGCGGCCTGGATGCGGAGCAGCTGCTTCTTGTAGTTCCACTCGTACAGCGCCCGCGCCTCGTCGAGGCCCTCGTAGCACTGCAGCCGGACCAGGTCCGCACCCGTCGCCCGGGACACGGCCTTGGCCAGCTCGGTCTTGCCGACACCGGCGGGCCCCTCCAGCAGCAGCGGCTTCTCGAGCGCGCCGGCCAGGTAGGTGGTGGTCGCGGTGGCGGCGTCCGCGAGGTAGCCCGCCGTCTCCAGCCGGGCGGCCGCGTCGGCCGGTGCGTCGAACCAGGTCATGCGGGGTCCCTGCGACGTTGTTCGGGGGAGCGAAGCGGAGGAGAAGAACGTCGTGGGGTGCTCATGCAGGCCATCCTGCCGTGCGGGGGTGTCTGCCACGTCACGCGGTCGTGACCCGGACGGCCCGCCGTCGTTGTGATCGGCAGTGGGGAAGGCCCGGCGACGGGCGGTCGACGAGCAGGCAAGGGGACATCGTGAGCGACTCCGTCACGTCCCTCGGCTGGGCCCGGGTGGCGGTCCACTCGGTGCGTACGGCGATCACGGTCGCCGCCCTCACGCTGCTCGTCGCCTTCGGGGCGATCAGCCCCTCGGCATCGCCCCGGCCCACCGGTCCGGCGCGGCACCTCGACATGTCGTCGGGCCCGCTCGACGCGATGATGCAGGCCAACCGCTGCTCGGTCACCGGCTTCGACCGCAGCGTGATCCCGAGCAAGGCGATCGTCCGCACGCCCGACGGCACCACGGAGCTGGTCTCCTTCGACCGCGGCTGGGCCGTCTTCAGCGGGGAGGTCGCCGGCGAGCTGGTCGCGGTCTGCCTGGGGCCGAACGCCGCAGGGTGACCTGGATCCACCTCCTGCCCGGTCGATCCGACGGGTTCCCACCGGGATGCGCGGGCGCCTCGGCGGCCCCCGTACGATGCCGCTGTGTCGGTCGGCTCTCACCCGTCGCGCTGGGCCGCTCGCACCGTCGATGACGCGATCAGGATCGGATGCCTGCGAGGCCTAGCCGCCTGCCAGCTGGCCTTGGCCTCGCTCGTCGGGTTCGTCGACACCTCCCTGCCTGGTCTCCTCCTCGTGGCCGGCCACGCCGCCGCCGGGCTGGGCACGATGGTGATCCTGAGGCGCGGTGGGGACGTCCAGGTGGCGTTGCTGGCCCTGTACCTCCTGCTCCTGGTCGACTGCGTCGCCTCGACCGGCCCCACCGACCCCTTGGCCGTGGGCACCGTGTGGCTCGCGGTGGTCACCACCGGCACACCGGCATTGCTCCTTCGCGGGCCTCCCGCCGTCCTCCTGCCCGGTGGCGCGACGGCCGCGATGGCGGCGGCCGTGAGCGTGTTGCGTCCCGAGTGGGGTCCCGGCCTGCCGCTCGCGCTCGTCCTCGGGACCTCGGCGACCTGGCCGGCGGCCCTGGTGTTCCGTCGCGCCCTCGACGCGCTGGTGGCGAGGACCGACGACCAGGAGGTCGCCGCCGAGAGGGAGCTCCGCCGGCTCGTGATCGCGCGCACGGCGGGACGGGAGCTGGCTGAGGACGCGCGGGTGCTGCACGACTCGGTCATCAACACCATGGCGGCCATCGCTTCCGGCGGCTCATGGGCGGAGGACGCCGAGCTCGTTCGCCGCCGCTGTCGCGGAGACGTGCAGACCATGGAGGGCCTGCTCGCCGGTCGGCAGAGTCCCGCGACGGGGTTGGAGAGCGTCCACGACACTGAACTCCGGATCCGGCGCACCGGGTTGGACGACGACGAGTTCGAGCGTCACGCAGCGTCGCTGAGCACCGAGGCGAGGCGCGCATTGTCGGGCGCGGTCGGCGAGCTGGTCCGCAACGCCGCCAAGCACGCGCAGGCGGCCGAGGTCGTCATCGACCGGCAGCGTCGAGCCGGGCGGTTGGTCGTGACGGTCTCGGACGACGGGGTCGGCTTCGACGGTGCGCTGATCCCCGGCCGCGGCCTCGCCGAGTCCGTGGTGAGCCGGATCGAGTCGGTGGGTGGTCGGGTCGAGATCGACAGCCGTCCCGGTCACGGGGCGACCATCACGATGTCCTGTCCGGTCGACCACCATCGAGAGACAGCCGATGGTGCCGACGATGGTGCCGACGAGGCCGAGCACGAGGTGGAGCGGATCAGGCGGACGGCCTGCTGGTCCTGGGCAGCTGTGGTCACCGGTGCAGGCGTCCTGATCGAGGTCGGCAACCGACCGGGGCGGTACACCTGGTCCTGGGCCGCTCTCGTCCTGGTCGCCGCCCTGTGCCTGGCAGCCTGGCGCGTCAGCCGCGGCGGGCGTGACCTCCCCGGCGTAGGGGCCGTCCTCGTCGTCGCGGGGCTGCCGGCCGGCTATCTCCTGGGGTTCGCGGGGATCGGATCCGGTCAGGACGAGCCGTACCTGTGGCATCCGATCGGTCTGACACCGCTGTTGGTCGTACTGCTCGTCCTGGGACGGTCCCGGGTCCCCCTGGCCGCTGGAGTGACGGCGATGGCGCTCACCGCCGCCGCCGTCGCGGTGTGGCTGTGGCCCGACGACCGCCAGACCGGCGTCATCGCCGCGACCCTGGCCCTGATCCAGCTGTGTCAGCTGACTGCCTGGCAGGTCTTCCACGAGAGTGTCGGCCGGCTCGGCCTCCGGCTCGTCTCCGACCAGCGGCAAGCGGCCGCGAGCCGGAGGGAGGCGGCCGCCCTCGAGGCGGTGGCGAGGGCGCGCGAACGGTGGATGGCCGCGGGGGTCCGGGCCTCGGTCGAGCTTCTCGCATCGATCGCCGCCGGCGACGTCGATCCCACCGACCCGGCCGTTCGGGCGCGTTGCGACGAGGAGGAGCGATATCTCCGACAGCTCTCCCTGGTCAGTCCTGACCTGGTGCACCTGAGCGGCTGGTTCGCGCGGGCCCTGGCCGAGGCACGGGCCCGCGCGGTCCGGCTGACCCTCTGGTCCGGTGACATCGATGTGGAGGACGGCCGAGCCGCCGATCAGCTCGGTCGGCTGATCCTCGCCGTCGTTGCGTCGGCCCCGCGGGAGGCCGACCTCACGGTCGGCCTGTTCTCCGACCACGGCGCGCCACGCCTCCACCTCGTAGGGCCCGTCGACTTCGCCGACGTCGACCGACTTCGCACCGCCCTGCCCGACGGGTGGGCCATCGACCACAGCGACCTCGACGCACAGACGCTGGTCGTGATCCGGCCAGCCCGAGCGGGCACACGCGACCTGGACGCGCTCTCGGGTTCCGTAGGCTGACCAGGGCGAGGTCCACTCACCCCCGCTGACCGTCGATCCGGCGGGTCCCGGCAATTCGGATCCTGATGCTGACTACCGTGGGTGTGCAGGTCGGCGCCGACATACGAAGGAGCAGTGGTTGTCCGTGTCCCGAGGTCGGCTGACCGCGACCCTGCTCGCGCTCCTCCTGGCCGGCGCCGCGCTCGCCGGGTGCTCCTCCGATCCTTCCTCCGGAGGACCCGAGAAGGAGCGCCCCGACACCCCGCGCTCGGAGGTCGTGCGAGTCCCCCAGGACGCGCCGACGCTCGGCGAGGCGCTGGAGTCGGTCGCCGAGGGCGGCCTGGTCCTCGTCGATCCCGGCACCTACCCGGAGCAGGTGCTGGTCGAGGTGCCGGGCGTGACGATCCGGGGCACCGACCGCAACGACGTGGTGATCACCGGCGAGGGGCGGCGCACCTCCGGGATCGTGGTGATCGCCGACGGCGTCACCGTCGAGAACCTCACCGTCACCAGTACGACGCTCTACGGCGTGCTGTTCACCGGCGTGCACGAGGGCCGGGAGGTGCTGACGCCGGGCCAGGACGGCTACGAGTCGTTCGACCCGGAGCGCTTCCCGCCGCTGGAGCGGTTCCGCATCGATCACGTGACGGCCACCAACAACGGGCTCTACGGCATCTACGCGTTCAACACCCGGCACGGCGTGATCGTCGACTCCTGGGCGTCCGGGTCCGCCGACAGCGGGATCTACGTCGGCCAGTGCCGGGAGTGCGACACCGTGGTCTCCGGCAACGTCACCACCCGCAACGCGGTGGGCTTCGAGAACGCCAATGCGTCGGACTCCCTGTCGATCGTCGGCAACCGGTTCAGCGGCAACCGGGTCGGGATGACGCTGACCTCCAACTACCAGGAGGCGTTCGTCCCCCAGCGCGGCAACCTCGTGGCGGGCAACGTGGTCAGCGACAACAGCGAGCCGCAGTCGCCTTCCCAGGCCGACGGCGGCTGGGGCGTGGGCATCGGCATCGGCGGCGGCCAGGACAACCGGCTGGTGCGCAACCTGGTGGCGGGCA
The DNA here is from genome assembly GCF_024614185.1 of Nocardioides carbamazepini. GTDB lineage: Bacteria > Actinomycetota > Actinomycetes > Propionibacteriales > Nocardioidaceae > Nocardioides > Nocardioides carbamazepini. Next base: position 100,864 of record NZ_JAHTLF010000018.1, on the reverse strand, counting down.
ACCTGCGCGCCGGCGTGCTCCTCGACAGCGTCGAGGACGTGCCGAGCACCGGCAACGCCCTGGAGGGCAACGCCTTCCGGGGCAATGGCGTCGACGTCGCCAACGCCTCCAGCGAGCTCACCCCGGCAGCCGGCAACTGTGCCGTCGACGCGGCCGGCCTGTCGGTCCTCCCGGCCGACCTCCTCGACCGCTGTACGGCGCCCGCCCAGCCCGCCGTGTCCGGCACGGACCTGCCCGGAGGCCAGGCACCGGAGGGGATGAGCTTCCTGGAGGTGCCGCTGCCGGGCGACCTGCCGTCGCTCGACGCCACGGACGACGTACCGGTCCCGCTGCCCGCCACGATCATCCACCCGGACCTGGGCCAGATCACCGTCCCGGCGGCGTCACTGCTCGCCGACCTCGGACGAGGCTAGGCCTCGGTGGGCGAGGAGCGGCGTCCGGCGACGAGCCGGCGTCGGCTGTTGGCCGGATCCGCCGCCGGTCTGGCTGTCGGCGGCGCGGGCGGCTTCTGGGCCGGGACCCGGCCGACCGACGAACCACGTACGACGCCCGGCGCGCCCGCAGCCGCAGCGGGTGTGGAGACGGCGGACGGGCGCGGCCTTCCCGTCCCGGCCGCCGGTCCCCGCCAGGCCGGGGTGGACCGGCCCGCCACTCCCCCGCGCCAGCTGTCGTTCGTCGTGCTCGGCGAGCGCGCGGGGACTCCGCTGGACCGGGCCGGCATCGCGGCCCTGCTCGCCGGCCTCGGCGACGAGATCCGCACCCTGACCGCGAGCGAGGCACCCGACCCGAGGATGCCCGACGGCCCCGGGAACCTGACCGTCCAGGTCGGCATCGGCGCCGCGTGGGCGGACCTCGCCGAGACCGGTCTCGGCGACCGGGTCCGGCTGCCCACCTTCCGCGGCAGCGACGCGCTGCCCGGTGACCTGCGAGACGGCGACCTGGTGCTGGCGGTCGCCGCCGACGATCCCGCACTTCCCGACCATGTCGTCGACCTGCTCCTGACCGGCATGACCGGACCGACGGCGCCCGCCGGGCTGCGGGTGCTGTGGGCCCAGCGGGCCTTCCGCTCACCCGGGTCGGGCGCGGTCGTCCGCAACCCGCTCGGCTTCCGCGACGGCATCATCCAGCCGGCGGACGCGGCCGCCATGGACGACAGCGTGTGGATCGCGGAAGGCCCGGCCGCGGGCGGCACGATCGGCGTGGTCCGCCGCTTCTCCCTGGACGCCGCGGCCTTCGGCACGCTCGACGCGGAGGAGCAGGCGGCCGTGATCGGGCGACGTCCCGACGGCACCCCCCTGAGTGGCGGGGACCCCGACGGCGACGTCGACCTGACCGCGAAGACCCCGCACGGGGAGTACCTGGTGCCGGCCGACTCCCACGCGCGGGCGGCCCACCCGTCGTTCACCGGTTCCCCGCTGATGGCCCGCCGCAGCTATGCCATCCGCGTCGACGGCGACGGCACGGCTCCGCGGCCGGGCCTGCTCTTCTGGAGCTTCCAGAACGACGTGGGCGTCTTCGCCCGCACCCAGCAGCGGATGGATCGCGTCGATCGGCTGATGGACTTCGCGGCGCCGACCGCCGAGCTGGGCTACCTGGTGCTGCCGGGATTCACTGCGGACCGGCCGCTCGGCGCGGGCCTCTTCGGCACCTGATCCGCGCCGGTCACCCGCCGGTGCGGGACTTCAGCACCTCCGTGGCGCGGGCGCGCAGGGCATCGTCGCCGGCGGCCGTGGCGGGGCCGGCACCCTCGCGGACCACGTCGATGCGAGCGAACTCGCCCTCCGCCTGTCCGAGATAGGCCTCGAAGCGGAGCAGTGCGCCGTCCTTGTCGATCCAGTACCTGGTCCGGCCGGAGTCGGCCGGCTCGCCACCCGGCGATGCCGTCGCGGAGGCCTGCTGGGGACCTTCGAGCACCGAGACCCTCGTCCCGTCCACCTCGTCGGAGCGGAGGTAGCGGGCCGTGCTCTGCCGCAGCAGTGCGGGGTTCTCCGGTCGGTCGCTGCCCAGGTTGAGGGCGAGCGCCAGGAAGATGTCGTGGGGGTACTGCGTCGACATGGCGCGCTGGGTCCAGGCGGCCAGCTCCGGAGGCGGGTCGCCGTCGGCGCCGGGTGCCGTGGCCACCGTCGCCAGGTCCCACGCCGCGACGCCGCTGTCCGTCTCGCCGTCCTCGCGGGTCTCGAAGGTGCCGTAGGCCAGGTGCTCGCGCAGGTCGAGGGTGATCGCGTAGGAGATCTCGGGCGAGCCCGGCCACGCCATGGCCACCCGGACCGGAGAGGCGGAGTAGAGCTGGAAGCGGACCAGCGCCAGCAGCTCGGCCTCCTCGCTCGTCAGCGGCCGCGGTTCCTCGGCCGCCGGCGCCGTGTCGTCCGACCCGCAGCCGGCCGCCACCGCGGTCAGCCCGAGCGCGCCGAGCGCGCCGCCGAGCAGGGTCCTGCGCTGCACTCGCACCGTCATCTGCCGCTTCCTTCCTCGCCTGCCCCGGAGCCATGGTCCCCGACCACCCGGACGAACCTCACCCCGGGTCCCGCTGACGCGGGAAGCCCGGGGTGAGGTTCGTCCGTACTGCTGAGCCCCCCAGCTCAGCCCACGGGGACCAGGGTCACCACCAGGTTCTTGCGGTAGTGGAACCGGCCGTTGCCGTAGGTCACCTTGTCGGTGCAGGTGACCAGCTGGACCCGCGCCTTGCCGGTCATCGTGAACAGCTTCTTGGGCAACGGCTTGGACCGCAGGAAGGTCTTGGACTTCTTGACCTTGTAGGTCCGCACCGTTCCGGTCGTGTCCGTCAGCTCCACGAGCTGGCCCTTCTTGGCCTTCTTCAGGTCGAAGAAGGCGCCGGGCCGGTCGTGGTTGTCGGAGACGTGGCCGACGATGACCGCCGTGCCGATGACGTCACCCAGCTCGGCCGAGGTCCGCAGCCAGCCGGTGAGGTTCCGGTTGCTCGGGACGTTGGCCTTCTTGCCGGTCACACCGATCGGCTTGACCTTGGCGTCGATGCCGAGCTTGGCGAAGCCGAGCTTGGCGGGCCGGGTCTTGCGGGCCGGCCCGGAGCCGGCGGAGCCGGAGCCCTCGAAGCCGGTGTCGATCACCCGGACCGGGTTGACCCCCCGGCTGACCAGGCTGGTCTCCTCCTTCAGCCCACAGGCATGGCTCGCCGCCTTGTTGAGGTCGTCTGCCGTGGTGCTGGCGATCCAGGTGTAGTAGCCCGGTGCGTTCACCGTGATCGACGGTGTCCGCACCGTGCCGTTGGCCGGGGTGAACGCCACCGTGCCGACCGCGGTCGCGGGCGTGCAGGTCGCGGCGCCCGGGCTGCTGAACGGGCCGTACAGCGTGGCCGAACCGGTCGACGTACCGCCGGGGCGGAAGCCGCTGATGGTGACGACGTCCGACAGTGCGACCCCGACCTTGGCGGTGGCGTGCGACGTCTGGGTCGTCAACGTCACGTCGTTGGGCAGCAGGACGAACCCGAAGTCCAGACCCAGGTCCTTGTCACCGTCCTCGAAGAGGCTCTTCGACTCGGCGCTCCAGGTCGAGGAGTCCGCTTCCCGGTCGCCACCGGCGCCGGCCTTCGTCGGCCCGTACGGCGCCAGCGCCGTCTTGGTCGACGCCGCGTCGCGGTCGATGGAGACCGTGTACGTCTGGCCGGCGGGGAGCAGCGGCAGGCCGTCGAAGAGGTACGTGCCGTTGGCGTCGGTGGTCACCGGGCCCACGGGGTTGCCGTAGACGTCGGTCACCGGGTTGCCGTCCGGCCCGGTCAGGACCAGGACGACACCGGGGATACCGGGCTCGCCCGCATCCTGGACGCCGTCGCGGTCCGCGTCGACCCACACCAGGTCGCCGACCGACACCGCCGGCCGCACGAACCCGAAGTCGAGCGTCGGGTCGCGGTCGCCGTTGCCGGTCAGGTCGCCCGACTCCGCCTCCCAGGTCGACGAGTCCGTGCCCGGCGTTCCCTGCCCGGTCTGGGTCGGGATGTAGTCGGACAACGCGGCGACCGTCGACGGGTTGTTCCGGTCGATCTTGACCGTGTAGTGCTGGCCGGCCGGCAGCACCGGCAGGTCGTCGAAGGAGTAGTTGCCGTCGGAGTCCGTGGTCACCGGACCCACGGGGTTGCCGTGGATGTCGGTCACCGGGTCGCCGTTCGGGCCCTCGATCGTGAGCACCACGCCCTCGATGCCGGGCTCGCCGCCATCCTGGACGCCGTCACGGTCCGTGTCCGCCCACACCAGGTCACCGACCGACACCTTCGCCGGCACGAAGCCGAAGTCCAGCGTCATGTCGCGGTCCTGGGCCTGCGTGAGCGGCCCGGAGGTGGCGCTGCCGGTCGACGAGTCGTTCGCGGGATCGCCGCCCTGACCGGCCTGGGTCGGCACGTAGGGTGCCAACGCCGGCTGGCTGTTGTCGATCCGGACGGTGTAGCGATCGGCCGGGTCCGTGAGGACCGGGAGATCGGTGAAGCTGTAGAAGCCGTTCGCGTCCGTGACGACCGGACCGACGCCCGGAACCGGGTTGCCGTCGGGGCCGACCAACGTGAGCGTGACGCCGGGGATCCCGGGCTCGCCCGGGTCCTGGACGCCGTCGCCGTCGCTGTCGACCCACACGAAGTCACCGACCGCGACCGGCTTCGGGGTGAACCCGAAGTCCAGGGTCAGGTCCTTCGCGCCCGCGGTGGTCAGGTCCGTGGAGTCCGCCGTCCACAGGGACGAGTCGAGCGCGGGGTCGCCGCCCTGACCGGCCTGGGTCGGGAGGAACGGCGCGAGCGCGGTCTGCGTCGACGCCGCCGTCTGGTCGATGGTGACCGTGTAGTGCTCACCGGCCGGAAGGACGGGGAGCTTGTCGAACAGGTACTGACCGTTCGCGTCGGTGGTCACCGGTCCGACCGGGTCACCGTTCACGTCGACGACCGGGTCGCCGTTCGAGTCCGTCAGCTTCAGCACGACGCCCTCGATGCCGGACTCGCCCGGGTCCTGGATGCCGTCGCCGTCGCTGTCGATCCACACGTAGTTGCCGACCGACACCGACGCCGGGCTGAACCCGAAGTCGATGGTGTGGTCGTTCTCGCCGCGGTTGCCCGTCGTGATCGACGCCTGCGGATAGTTGGCGACGATCGTGCCGTCGGAGTCGAGACGGTCCTGCTCCGCACCGGTGCCCTGGTCCGCGTCGCTGAGAGTGACGCCGGCCAGCTTGCCGCTGCCGGTGTAGTCCTCGGGCTTGTCGAGCCGGATCACGTAGTCGGTGTTGAACCCGACGCCGTCGGTGACGGAGTCGAAGTAGTACTCACCGCGCGAGTTGGTGACCTTGGTGGCGACCAGGTTGCCCTGGTCGTCGTACAGGTTCACGGTGACGCCGGCGATGCCTGCCTCACCCGGGTCCTGGATGCCGTCGCCGTTCGCGTCGTCCCAGACCCGGTTTCCGATCTGGATCGGCGCGAAGTCGCAGAGCACCTCCATGTCGGCCATGCCCTGGCCCTTGCCGAAGCCGTCGGCCCCGGTCAGCCGGTTGCCGGTGTTGCCGGCGCCGCCGGTGTCGACCTCGTCCGGGTCGCTCGTGGCGCCGCTGCCCACGGTCTGCAGGGCGTTGCCCGTCCCGCGCGAGATCGAGGCGTAGCCCTGCGTGAAGAAGCCCGCCGGGTCCATGATGTTGCTGGCGATGCCGCGCTCGCCGCGGCTCAGGGCCATGCCGCCGAAGGTCGCCTCGGCATGGACAGTGCCGTCACCCTTGAAGTACTCACCGGAGAACTGACCGGCCGCGACAGGTGCGACCCCGCAGGCACCGTTCATGTCCAGGGTGAAGGTGGTGTCACCGGGCTCGATGCAGGCCTTGTTGATGTCACCGCTGACGTTGTAGTTGACCAGGCCGATCGTCGAGCCACCGGTGCCCGTGGTGTCGGCGAAGTAGGTCGAGTTGACGCCGAGCATCTGGTCGCCCGTACGGTCACGGAAGCCGACGACCAGGTCGCCGTTGTTCTCGATGAGGATGTCGGTCATCCAGGCCTGCGGGTCCGGGATCTGCCCGGACTTGTTGCCGCAGGCGATGCCCTCGTCGTTCCACGGCCGGTAGGTCGTGTTGTCCCGTCCCCAGCAACCCGAGCCGCCGTTGAGCTCACGCCGGGTGGTCAGGGTCTGGTCCATGACCTTCCCGATCGGCGCGTAGGTGTCGGCGTCGTAGGTCAGCACGATCGCCTTCATGTCGGCGGGTGCCTGGCTGGACTCGGCCGAGCAGACGCCGCCGACGTAGAGCACGCCCTCGCGCTCGCCGAGAGCGGCCGGACGCCAGTCGGACGCGGCAGCACAGCCCGGGTTGGCCGAGAGGTCGACGACCTGGGTCGGCGCGCCCATCGTGGCCGCCGAGGCGTCGTACACGTAGAGCTTGCGCTCGAACAGGTTGATCACCTGGAGGTCGTCGCCGTCCTCACTGACGTCGAGGTCGCCGAGCGACTCCTTGCCGACGGCAGGCGCGAAGTTCCAGTCCAGGCGGCCGCCCGGCAGCGTGTCGTTGGTGTGGGCGCGGGTGCCGACGTTCGGCACGTTGCCCCACAGCGTGGCGGGGCCGCCACTGGCGTCGGTCACGTAGATCGCGCCGGCTCCACCCGGGCCGTAGGCGCTGCCGCGCTTGGCGAAGGCGCCCGCGAAGACCCTCTTGTCCTGCTTGCGGTAGCCGATGCCGTAGAGGGCTCCGGTCGCGGCCTTGGTGGACAGCGTCGTCTTGCCGACGTCGGCACCCTCCGCCCGGTAGGGCGCGGTGACCAGGGTGTCACCCGTCTCGTTGTTGGCCAGTCCACCACCGCTGTTGAACATCGGCGGCTGGCAGGCCGTCACGATGAGCGGGTTCGACTGGCAGTAGTCGCTGGAGTCCCAGAAGGCCGTCGTCAGCTCGACGGTCTGGTTGGCGCTGACGGTGACGAACTCCTCGTTCGGGGAGAGCCACTTCTTCGCCGGGGTCTCGGCAGTCCCCGTCTTCTCGTGCGCCGGAGCCGGCTCGAGGGTGGCGGGGTCGGGGTTGATCGCCACGATCCGGTAGGAGCCCGGCGCGTCCACGATCTCCACCATGCCGTCGGCGTCGGTGACGAGGTCCTGCGTGGCGCCGGCCTCGTCGGTGACCCGGACCGTCACGCCGGCCAGGCCCGGCTCGATGAACGGGTCGTCCCACCCGCCGTCGCCGTTGTAGTCCTGGACCACGCGGACCTTGATGGTGCCGTCACCCGGCGCCGCCAGGGCCGGAGCCGCCATCTGCGTGCCGCCCAGCACCGCCATCCCCGACACCGCCACGGCCAGGGCCGTCAGCCGTCGGGCCGAGTATGCCGGTAGGGACGAGCCCACCTGCTCGAGCCAGCGTTTCATCAGGTTGTCTCTCCTCGTTCGGCGCATGTCTGGGACCTGCGCGCGATGGTATTTCCGGTGCGGAGGCGCCCGGAACGCTTCGTAAAAAGGGATGAATCGGGGCGATGAGCGCTCACCCGCGAGCTGTCGCCTGGTGCCGCCAGGCGGTACGGATGGGGGACCCGGGCCATGTCACGTCCCCGACCAGTCGGGTACGTCGTAGGTCCAGTCGGGCGGCATCAGGGCCACCTTCTGCAGGACCTCGCCGCGGCTCGCGACCCCGAGCTTGGCGTACAGACTGCGGATCTGGGTCTTGACCGTGTTGATCGAGACACCCAGCCGCTCGGCCATCCCGGCACGCGCCACTCCTTCGAGCAGCAATCGCAGGACGAGGCGCTCACGTGGCGACAGTGGTGCCGAGAGTGCGGGACCGGGCACCCAGACTCCTGCCGCGTCCCGGGCCGCCTCGGCAAGCTCGGCCGGCAACCGGCCCTCCCGGAGCGCGAAGGCCACCAGCGGGCGGGGCAGGCACGAGACGAAGGAGCGCCAGCCCTGCCGTCGCGCCAGGTCGACGACGACGTCCAGCAGCCGCCGCGCGCTGTCCTCGTCACCGCCGGCGACGCAGGCCGCCGCCTCGAGGCCACGGAGCCGGACCGACTCGCGCAGGCTCAGGTCGTGGGCCGCCCGGGCCACCCGGGCGGCGTACCGGACCGTCTCGAACTCGCCGCTGACGTAGAGCACCGTCGCCTCGGCGACCGCCGACCACGGCGACCGCGAGCTCCCCGGCTCGACGGCGACCCATGCCTCGCGCACGTTGCCCAGGGCCAGGTTGAGGTCCGCCCGCGCCGCCCGCATGACCTCCCCCGCGATGCCCTCGCCGACGTCGGAGGGCGCGGCGACCTCGGCCTGGGACAGCAGGCGCAGGCCCACCTCGTAGCGTCCGGTGAGCAGGAGGAACTGCGCGTGCACCCAGAGCGCGAGCGGCCACAGGATGCCGTACGACGCGGGGGTGCGGGCCTGCACCATCCGGCCGGCCGCGGGGAGCGCCCGGTGGTCGACGAACAGGATCAGCCGGGTCAGCCGCAGCGCGTCGGCGGTCGCCGTCACCAGCCGACCGAGGCCCGACGCGAGCGCCTCCGCCCGGGCGAGGTGCTCCTCGGCCGCGACCAGCTCGCCGGCGACGGCGCACACCAGCGCGAGATGCGCCCCGACGTGGGCCCGGCCGGCCGGCGAGCCGTGCAGCCCCTCGGCGTCGTACGCCGTCTGGAGCAGGTTCCGGGCACCCACGACGTCGCCACCCAGCAGTGCGGTGAGGCCGTACTGCAACCGGGAGAACGCGAGGAGCGCCGGATCCACGTCGCTGTCGGGCGCGACGGCGAGCCGAGTGGCGACGGGCCGGGCGCCGTCCAGCAGCAGGCGGGCCTGCAGGAACTGCCCGGTCGCTCGATGCTGATAGCTGGAGAGGAGGTAGGCGAGCAGGATCTCCTCATCGGTGCGGTGCCCGCGGCGGATCTGGGCCATCGCCTCGTCGACCAGCGCCCAGGCGCCGGACCCCGTCGTCAGGCCGCTGGCCACGGCGACGAACCGCAGTGCGGGGCTCCGGGCGAGCCTCTCGGAGGGCACCCCGGCGAGGAAGGAGCGCAGCGCAGCGGGCTCGGTGGTGTACCAGAGGTCCACCCAGCCGGACTCGAACGTGTCGATCGCCTCGTGCATCCGTCCCCCGGCAACCAATGCTCCGAGAGCGCCGACGGAGTTGACCGTGGACATCGGGGGTGAGGTCTCCTTGCCGAGAATCGAACCGGGCGGCCGCCGGGACGGGCGCTGTGGTGCCGCATGCAGCGTGGCGCAGCGCGGGCGCCGGAGACCCCGCTGTCCCCCGATGAGGGCCGAATTGCCCCCCGATCGGGGGACGCGTCATCACCCGCGGTCGAGATCGACCGGCCGTCTAGGGCCGACCAGGTCCCGACGGTCGGTTCCGTCTCATCCGGTCACCGCGCCGCCGGAGACGGGCGTCGCGTACCAGATCGTGCGGTGCGTCCAGCGCCCCGGGCCGAGCCGCTTGCCCGAGCACACCACGATCACCAGCTGTTCGGGCCCCCACCAGCGGAAGGCCTTCTTGCGGGGGACCCTGGTGGCGCCGTACTTCTTGCGTTTGGTGACCTGGTAGCAGGCAGTCGCGGAGCCGTTGCCGTTGGCGAGCACGAGCCGGTCACCCACGGCCAGCCGGCGCAGCAGCGCGTTGCCGAGCGCAGAGTTGTCGGGCCAGGTGTGCGCCGCCATGATCACGGTGCCCTTGCCCTCACCCGGCCGGATCTGCGGGTCCAGGCCCATCAGCCACTTGCCGCGCTGGGTGACCGGCGGCGTGCCGACGGCGCCCGAGGGAGTGCGGCGCACGCGGGTGACGCTGACGGACCGGCCGATAGCCGGGATGGTGGTCGTCGCCGGGGAGAACGGGCCGGCCGGCGTGGTGCAGGCAGCGGCGGCGCGCACCCGCTCGACCGGGACCGCGTCCGCGCCGGGGACGGCGACACCCCCGAGCGCGGCGGCGACGGCCAGCGCCGCGGCCACGACTGCGCGCGCGGCGCCGCGCCTGCGGGTGACCCGCGTCTGCTCGACCCGCTGCAGTCCGGGTTGTACGGGGGGAATGGGTGCCTCCAGGAAGTTGATGCCTGACGTCCGTCGAGATCCTCGCTCCCCTATCGGGGGCGACGACGACCTGCGATCCCACGCGTCGCCACGGACGCTAGCGGCGCGATCGAGGCCCACCCGGGCGTCCGCAGATCTGGTCGGGAAATGTCCCCCGAAGAGAGGACAGAGCCAGGTGATGAACGCCGACGCCTCCTGCACCCGACACCCGGGGGGTGAAGGGAATTCGGTTCATCCGCGGTCGTTCTCGACGGGCGACGGAGTCATCAGGCCGTCGCGGATCGCCTCCCGGTTGAGGTCGATCTTGGTCCGTACGGGACGCCCCACGTCGGCGTACTTGGCCTTCACCCGCTCGAGGTACTTCTTGGCGGTGTCGCGCCTCACGCCGAGGGCGATCGCTACCGCGTCGAGGGTCAGGCCCGACGCGTAGAGAACCAGGGCGCGCTCCTCCTGGTCGCTGAGCCGGGGCCGCTGAGTGTCGCCCGCCATCACGCTCGCCAGCTCCGGGGTGATCCACTGGCGGCGCCGAAGCACCGTCCAGACCGCGGCGACGATGTCCTCCTCGGTGTCCCGCTTGCCCACGAAGCCGGAGACTCCGGCGCGGACCATGGCGCGCACGAGCGGCACCGAGGCCATCGCGGAGAGCACCAGGACGCGCAGCCCGGAACGGACCAGCCGCTCGACAACGGCCGGGTCCGCGTCGCGACCACGGTCGACGACGAGGTCGAGGATCACGACGTGCGGCAGCGACTGCGGCGTGCCACCCGCCATCCAGGCCGCCAGCTCGTCGAGAGTCTCGCAGGAGCGCACGACCCGCAGGCCGGGCTGCCGACCGACCAGCTCCTCGGTACGCAGCCGCTGCAACCGGTGGTCCTCGACGATCGCGACGCGCCAGTACGCGGGCCCGTCCTTCTCCACCTCGGTCACGGGCTGCACCTCTGTCACGGGTGAGAGCCTTCCTGAATCTCGCGCCGTCTCACCACCTGCGTCACCCGACGTCTGCCGACGTCTCAAGCACAGCTGAGCCCCTCACCGACCGCATGCGCTGTGGGGCTCCCCCGTCTTCGGCTCCATGGCCTCTCGCCTGAGCCTGGTCCTACGTCGGACGCTCCGTCCTGTCGCCCGTTCGGGGGGCATTTGAGCCGAGTTACCCAATTTTGGGGAGCCTGCGCACTGGAAGGCCGCTACAAAACTGGACATGTCCGCATTGAAGACCCCCTCCCGTCGTCGTGTGAGGCTCGCCGGCATCGCCGCGCTGGCCACCGCGACCGCCACGATCAGCATCTTCGGAAGCGTGCCGAGCTCGCACGCCGACCCCGCCCCCGAGCCCGAGCCCGAGGTGCTCGCCCTCGGTCCGTTCGAGGTGACTCCCGCACCCGGCTCCTGCGCCGCAGTCGTCACCCTCGAGGGCGCCAACGGCGGCACCGCTGTCTCCGACGGCGACGACGACCCGGAGACGGAGGACCCGGACAACCCGCCGCAGGACGGCGGCGGCCAGGGCGCCCGGGTCCAGTTCCGGATCCCGATCGCGCCCACCGACGTGCTCACCGGCGTCGTCGGCACCGGTGGCACCGGTGGCGGCATCGGCGGCGCGTCCGGTGACCACACGGGCGGCAACGGCGGCCCGGGCGGTCACCCCGGTGGTGGCGGCGGTGGCTACACCAGCTTCATCGTGAACGGCGCGATGGTCGCCCTCGCCGGTGGTGGCGGCGGCTCCGGCGGCGGCCACAACCCCGACGAGGGCGGCGGCGGTCACGCCGGCGTGATCGAGGGCGCAGGCGCCTGGGCCGGTCAGGAGGGCGCTGACGGCAACGACGCCACCGTCGACACGCCCGGCGCGCCCGGCGGCGGCGCCGGCGGCGGGACCAGCGCGCCCGGTGCGGGTGGCGTCCACGCCACCGTCAGTGACAACAACGGCGTGGCCGGCAGCGGCCGCAACGGCGGCGACGGCGGCGGCCCCGACGGCCTCGACCAGGGCGGCGGCGGCGGCGCCGGCTACTTCGGCGGTGGCGGCGGCGCCACCACCGTGGGCAACGTGAACGGCGCGAACGGCCTGATCATCGGCGGCGGTGGCGGCGGTGGCTCCAGCTTCTTCGACACCGCCCAGGGCGCGGTCTTCATCCCCCAGGCCGAGGGCGAGACGCTGACCGAGGACGAGCCGAGCCGCAACGGCACCGGCGAGATCGCCTGGGAGCCCTGCAACTACGACCTGTCCGTCACCAAGACGGCCGCGGCCGAGGTGTTCGAGTCCGGCACGCCGGTGACCTACACCCTGGTGGTGACCAACAACGGTTCCGACCTGATGGGCATCGACGACACGGTCACCGTCACCGACGACAAGGCCGGCGGCGGCACCCTGGTGTCGGTCCAGGCCAGCGGCAGCGGCACGCCGTTCACGTGTGACACCGCGGTCGGGTCGGCGATCCCCGCCGACGGCGAGCTCGACTGCTCGCGTCCGGTGGGTGACGACGTCCGCGGTCTCGACAACGGCGAGAAGCTGACCCTCGTCTACAGCAAGGTCCTCACCGGCTCCGCGCCGGTGCTGAACAACGTGAGCGTCACCGACCGCGGCAACCCGGCCAACAACACCGCGGCGGCCACCGTGCAGCCGGCGGCTCCGAGCGTCGCGCTGGTCAAGAAGGCGAAGCCCAAGAAGGTCGCCAAGCTCGGCCAGAAGATCAAGTACACCTTCACGGTGACCAACACCGGCAACATCGCGCTGAAGACCATCGCGATCGCCGAGCAGGAGTTCAGCGGCAAGGGCAGCCTGACCCCGAAGTGCCCGGCTCTCGCGGCCACCGGCCTCGCCCCGGGCGCCTCGATCACCTGCACGGCCACCTACAAGGTCCACAAGCGTGACCTGGTCGCCGGCAAGGTCGTCAACGTCGCCACAGCCACCGGCACCACCCCCGCCGGCAACCCGGTCCAGTCGCTGCCGTCGAAGGCCAAGGTCAAGACGCCCAAGGTGAAGAAGACCAAGAAGCTGGCGGGTACGCCCGCCACCGGCGCCCGGGGCCTCTCCGGACGCTGATCCAGACAGACATCTCCCTGGGGGGAGGATGTCCAAGGCGAAGGGGCCGCACCCGACCGGGTACGGCCCCTTCGTCATGCGTGGACCGGGCCTGGGTGGCGCGCGGGTCCATCGTCACCCGCGCTCGACGTACCCGTCGTCGAGGGCGATCCGGCTGAGATCCACCTTCGAGCGCACCGGCCGGCCCGCGGCGGCGTACTTCGCCTTCACCCGGGCGATGTAGGTCTTGGCCGACTCCGACTTGACGCCCAGCGCCTCGGCGACCGCGCCGAGGGTCAGTCCGGAGGCGTAGAGGACGAGAGCCCGCTCCTCCTGGTCGCTGAGCTGCGGGCGGTCGACGTCGGCCGCGATGACGGCCGCCAGGTCGGGCGTCATCCACTCACCTTGACGCAGCACCGTCCACACGGCGTCGATGACGTCCTGCTCGGAGTCGCGCTTGCCGACGATGCCGGCCACGCCGGCCTTGATCACCGAGCGGACCAGGCCGGGCGACGCGAGCGCGGAGAGGACCAGCACGCGCAGACCGGCATCGATCAATCGGGCGACGACATCCGGGTCCACGCTCGGTCCGCGGTCGACGCTGAGGTCGAGGACGAGCAGGTGGGGACGGCCGGGCACCGGGGTTCGCTGGGCCCAGGCCAGGAACTCCGGGAGCGTGCTGCAGCTCGCGACGATGGTCAGTCCCGACTCACGTCCCAGGATCTCCTCGGTACGGCGACGCTGCAGCAGGTGATCCTCCACCAACGCCACGCGCCAGACCTCGGTCTTCGCCTCCCCCGCGCCCACGGAACGCATTCTGGCAGGTCCGGCATCCGACTGTGTACAGGTGAGTCGAACTCACCCCCGCTCCCGGGCATCGGAGGACGTCGCGGCCGGATCGGCGCGAAGGTGCCGACTGCCGCCACGACCGGGCGGCCGGTGCGGCAGGGTGGTCGGGTGCAGATCGTCCGAGTGCCCGGTCGTGGGCAGCGCCGGGACCTGGTCCACCGCCTGGTCCGAGACCTGCTCCGGCGGACGTCGCCCTTCGTCCCGGACCTCAGCGGCTGGGCGACCCGCAGCCTGACCGACGCGCTGACCCGTGCCTTCCTGGTGGGGACCGCCGGCTGGCAGGTCGTCATGCTGCTCGCCGTCGTCGCGTCGCCCGGCCCGGTGTCCGCTCTGCTCCCCCTGCTGGCGGCTCATGCCGCGGCGCTGGTCGCGACCCTCGCCACGCGGGCCGGCCGACTGCCGACCTGGGTGCCGGTGCTGGCGGTCTACGCGCTCTTCCTCGCCGACTGGGCGGCGGCCGACTCGATGGACGACCCGCTGCTGTTCGCGGCCTGCTGGATGATGAACCTCGGTGGCGTCACGCCGGCGTTCGTCCTGCGCGGGCGTACGGCGCTGGTGCTCCCAGCACTCTCGTCGGTGCTGGTGCCCGCCGCCATGCTGGCGCTGCGGCCCGATCTGCCGACGACCCTGCCTGTTGCGGTCGTCGTCACCGTGTGGGCCATCGTGCTCGCCACGCGGGTCGGGCAGTCGTATCTCTTCGACTTCGCGACCCGGGCCGACGCCGAGGCTACGGCGGCGCACCGCGACCAGGCGGCCGTGGCGTCCCAGGCGGCCGCCAGCCGCGCGGCGGCCGAGGACACCCGGGTGCTGCACGACACGGTGATCAACACCCTGGCCGCGATCGCCAGCGGCGGCGGCGCGGTCCGCGATGCCGAGGCGGTCCGCCAACGCTGCGCCCGCGACATCGCGACCGTCACCGCGCTGCAGGCCGGTGCCGAGCCGATCGGCGACGACGACGGCATCCGCGCGACGTCGTACGACACCCGGATCCGGGTCCGCCATCTGGGGCTGGATGACGCCGCGCTCACGGCGATCGAAGGCACCCTGGCGCCCGTGCGCCTGCGCGCCCTGCGGCGCGCGACCACCGAGCTGGTCCAGAACGCGGCCAAGCACGCCGGCATCGACGAGGTGCGGGTGCACGCGGAGACCCACGACGGCGATCTCGTCGTCACGGTGGCCGACGACGGTGTCGGCTTCGACCACCGGGCCGCTGGCGCCGGGCGGGTCGGTGGGCTGGCCACGTCGGTGTTCGACCGGGCGCGCGAGGCCGGTATCGACGTCGATCTCGACACGGCCCCGGGTGCAGGGACGCGGGTCCGACTCACCGTTCCCGGCGGATCCGCCCCCACGGCGCGCCCCCACCGCCGTGGTGACATCACCCGCATCGTGCGGGTCCTGCGGCGGCGGGCCTGCCTCGTCTACGCCGCCGGCGTGTCCGCTGTCGGCTTCGTGCTCGCGGTCGGCAACCATCCCGGCGAGCTGACGTCGGAGTACCTCATGGCGACCATCGCCACCCTCGGCACCGCACTGGCCTGGTGGTGCACCCGGAACCGGCGGACGCTGCCGGCCTGGGCGGCCCTCGGCCTCGCGGGCGCGTGTGGCGTGGCCTTCGTGCTCTCCGCGGCCGCCGTCGACTACGGCCGTGACGATCCGGTGCTGTGGCAGGCCGTCGGGGCCACCGGGCTCCTCGTCCTCCTCGCCGAGCTGGGCCCCCGCCCGACCACCATCGTGTGGGCGGTCCTCGGATACACCGTCGTGGTGCTCACGGTCGCCGTCGATGTCGGAGAGTCCTCCTCGGGCGCCCGGACCATCGTGCTGATAGGCGGTGCCGCGGCGCTCGGACTGATCGGGGCGTGGCGGAGTTTCCAGCACGCGATCGGCGCGATCGGCGTCCGCGCCGCCGCCGATCAGCGCGCCGCCTGGGCCGCGCGCACCCGGCTGGTCGAGCGCGAGGCCGCCGACCGCGCCCGGGCCCGCTGGCGCACGGCCGGGCTGAACCGCTCCCTCGGGCTGCTGGAGACAGCGCGCACGGCCGCCGATCCCGGGGATCCGGCACTGCGGGCACAGTGCGCGGTCGAGGAGGCCTACCTGCGTCAGCTCACCCTGCTCCATCCGGATCTGGTGCACATGGGCGAGTGGTTCGCCCGGGCCCTGAGCGACGCCCACGACCAGGGTGTGCGCCTGGTCGTGCGCGCCGGCGGCGAGGACCTGCCCGGAGACGTCTCGGCGGAGCTGGGAAACCTGCTGCTCTCCGTGGTGGCCGACACGCCGCCCGGCCAGGAGCTGACGGTGACCCTCTTCCCCGTACCGACCGGCGCGCGGATGACGCTCGTCGGCGCCCATCCGCACCTCGGCGCCGGCGTCCGCGCGACCGCGGGGCCGCTCGCCGCCGGCGCCCGGGTGCTGGCCGTCGCCGACCAGGAGGTCGCGGAGATCGTCGTCGGCATCAGCGCCTGACTCGATCAGACGTTGTCCGTCGGCGGACGGAGCGGAAGGAGGCGCACCGAGACCTGCTCGTCCACGGGCAGCGAGCCGTTGGCGCGCGTCTCCAGCTCGGCCGCACTCGCAGCGGCCAGCGCGCTCGGGAAGGGGCCGAGATACTCCGTCAGCCACGTGCTGCGGACCATGACCGCGTAGGGCTGGTCCATCCGGGCGACCAGCTCCTGTGCCCAGAGCTCGACGATCCGGTCGAGCCTGCGGGTGGACTCTCCGGGGTCGTCGCCTGGGGCGCCTTCACGAGGTGGGATCACACCTGGTGGACACGCGGCCCGACGATTGATGATGCGCATGTCGTCAGTTGCCCTGACGCGTGGGCTCGGGATCGCCGGCCGGGTTCAGCCGGCCGCGCCGGAGCGGCGGGTCCGGGGGGCGACGGTGACGACCGCGGTCCCGTCGTCCACGCTGTCCACCTCGACCCGCCAACCGTGGCCCGACCAGGGGTCCTCGCCGGCCTGCAGCAGGTCGGTGTACGGCGGGGCGCTCCGCTGCGCGATGTGCCGGCGCCGGAGCGGGTCGCACGGCGTGCCACACGCCGCTGCCGACGCGTCGACCCAGGTGATCGCGATGCCCGACTCGGGGAGATGGCGGTCGAGACCGTCCGCGGTCAGCAGCTCGACGGTGAGGAACCGGTCCGCGGTCAGCGGCAGCTCGAGCAGGCGCAATCCGGCCGGGCCGGCCGAGCGGCTGATCCGGTACGTCGAGGCGGTGCCTTCCCGAGGTACCCGGACCACGTCGCTCGCCGGGATCCATCCGGCGTCCGCCAGGTTGACGCCGAGCGTGCCGCCGGCGTGGTGCTCGTCCGGGAACGCGGCGCGCGGTGCGGTGCTGTCGCTCATCATGTCCAGCGCGCTGTCGTACTCCCCCGCGGGGCTTCCGGAGTGCGGCCAGCCCAGGGTGTGCCCCAGCTCGTGCTCGACCAGGTCGAAGGCCGGGAGCGGGCCCCAGGCGGGGTGGAAGTCGCTGGCGCCGACGTACGCCCCACGCCGGGAGACGCTCGCCGGACAGGGCGCGTCTGCCTGCGCGCAGCGCGCGCCGGGGTTGCCGAGACCGCCGTGGGCGTCGGCGCGGTGCTCGGCGTTCGCGACGGCCAGGACGGCGTCCGCCGTACGGCGCGACCGGTCCTGGGCTCGCGCCATGCACTCCTCCCCACCGTCGTCGGCACTCAGGGACAGGACCCCGCCGGCGACGAAGCGCGGGGCGTACCGGCCGTGGGACAGGGTCGCGAAGTAGCGCCGCACGTGCTCGTCGAGCTGGTCCGCGACAGTGGCCGGGTCGAGATCGAGCCGCAGCGGCGACGGCTGGTAGACCGGAGCCCGGGTGTCGAGCGGGACCGCGCAGACCCAGACCTCGATGGTGTCCTGGTTCCCGGCCGGGGGCGGCCGGCCGGCGGTCCCCGGGAGTGGTCCCGGGAGCGCCAGCAGGCCGACCGCCGCCAGCGCCACCAGGAACCACCGTCCCCGATGTCTCGTGACCACCTTCACCTCAGCGGCGGCCCGACCATCCAGCCCACCAGTGAGTAGCGGACGCCCGACGTCACCGGCGTGACCTGGTGGCCGACCGTCGACGGGAAGACGACGACCGAGCCCTGGTCCCGCAGCTGGGGCTGGGCCAGCAGCTGTCCGACGCCGTTCATGAACTCGAGATCGCCGCCCTCGTAGCCACTCGGGTCCGAGAGGTTGACGGTCACGCTGACCTTGCGCTCGAGCCCGGTGCCGAGCTGGCCGTAGTCGGTGCTGTCATAGCTCAGCGCGTCGACGTGCCAGGTGAACTGGTCGCCGACGTCGTAGCGCAGGATGCTCAGCGTGCCGAGACCGGTCACGTCGAACTTCCACAGCAGGTTCGCCAGGTTGGCGAAGTGCGACACCAAGGCTCCGGCCCAGTGGCCCGGCTCGATGAAGGTGTGCCTCGTCTTGCGGGACTCGGAGATGATCTCCACCGGGCGGTCGGCGAGCTGCACCGTGGCGGCGTACAGCTCCTCGTCGGCGAACGAGCTGATCACCGCCTGGCACACCTCGGGCGGGATCACGCCGTTCCAGAGCCGGTAGACGATGCTCCGTGGAGACGGGGGCGCCGCGGCGTCCCCCGTCTCCACGAGGCTCTCACTCATGGGCGGCCGGTGTGCGGGAACGCCGGACCACGACCACGCCGGCCGCAGTCATGGCGGTGCCGAGCGCGAGCATGCCGAGCGTGGTACCGGCCGCACCGGTCGCCGGCAGCCCACCGGTGCCGTTGCCGGCCGCGGCGCCTTCGACCGCCCCGTCGTCGTCCTTCTTCCCGCCGTTCTTCCCGCCGTTCTTGCCGCCGACATCGCCCGCGCAGATCTCCGGGAAGGTCCGCACGGTGCCGTCGGTCGCGGCGACCGCGTGCACGACGCGGGTGCCGCCGGCTCCGGGCGGTCCCGGAGGTCCGGGCGGTCCCGGCGGTCCCGGAGGCCCTTCCGGGCCGGCATTGCCGTCCTCGCCGGCCGGGCCCTGCGGGCCGACGGGGCCCTGCGGGCCCGCCGCTCCGTCTTGGCCGTCGAGGCCCGGCTCGCCGGCGGCGCCGCTGGGTCCCTTCGGTCCGGGGGCGCCGGCCGGGCCGGGCGCGCCGGTGACGGTCGCGACGCAGGCGGGGTCGAAGGCGGAGCAGTCGGTCGCGACGACGGCGTGGACGACCCGCGCCGATCCGGCACCCGGAGGTCCGGGCGGTCCAACAGCTCCGGGTGCGCCGGGGGGACCCATCGGCCCGTCGGCGCCCGGCTCGCCGATCGGACCGGTCGGCCCTGGCATGCCGGCGGGACCGTCCGACCCGTCCGCCCCGTCCAGACCCGCCGGGCCATCGTCGCCCCGAGGACCGGTCACGCCAGGAGCGCCGTCGGGACCGGGGATCACGACGACGCAGACGCCGGGTACGGCGCTGCAGTCGACCGGACCGGGTGCGGCATGGACCAACCGCCCCGCGCCTGCCCCCGGCGGACCAGGCGGACCAGGCGGACCGGCCTCACCCACCTCGCCGGCCGGCCCCTCCGCGCCCTGGGGTCCCCCCGGCCCCTGCGCGCCGGGCGGACCTGTCGGTCCCTGCGCGCCGTCGGCACCGTCGGCGCCGGCCGGCCCCGCGGCGCCCGCCGGCCCCGAGGCCCCGTCGGCACCGGCCTTGCCGTCCGGTGCGCTCGGCAGCAGGCAGGTCACGCCCTCCTGTGCCGCGGCGGTCGGCTCGGCCTGGGCGGGGGAGCCGACGGCCAGAACGCTCAACGTCATGACACCCGAGACAGTGGCCAGATATCCCAACTCCGGACGTGGTGGCATGGTTCGTTCCTCTTCTCTCCTTGCGGAGTGATTAGTCCAGTGGATGTGTCCGGCGGCGGTGGCGGACAAGCACCACCACCGCCGCCGGAGTCTTCGGAGCTCAGCCCAGCGGAACCGCGGTGACCACGACGTTCTGGCGGTAGTGGAACCCGCCACCCGAGGTCGTCACCTTGCCGGCGCAGCTGATCAGCACCAGCTTGTGCTCACCCGTGGTCGAGAAGAACCGGTCGGGCAGCTTCGAGGCCCGCGAGAACCTCTCGATCGAGGTGACCCGGTAACGCAGCTTCTTGCCGCCCTGCCAGACCGTCACGACCTTGCCCTTGCGGATCTTGGTGAGCTTCCAGAACGCACCCGGCCGGTCGTGCCGGTCGGAGACGTGGCCGGCGATGACCGTCGTACCGATCAGGTCACCGGCCGCAGCGGACTGGCCGAGCTGACCGGTGCGGGTCACATTGCCCGGCACCTGCATCTTGCCGCGCTTGATGCCGACCAGCGACGTGCCGGCGTTGACCCCCAGCGACGGGATGCGGATCCGCTCGACACTACGACGGCCGGCGACATCCCTTCCCCCGGCGCTGAAGCCCGTGCTGACGACCGGCGCCGAGTAGGCCGGCTTGCGCACCAGCGTCGTCTCCGACACCAGACCACAGGCGTGCGACGCGGCGGTGTTGCGACTGTCCGCCGTGGTCGACGCCACCCAGGTGTAGTAGCCGGTCTGGTTCACCTGGACCGTCGGCGTCTGAACGAGGCCGTTGCCCGGCGTGAAGCTCACCGTTCCGACAGCCTTGGCAGTCGTGCAGGTGATCTCGTCGCGTGAGGCGAACGGTCCGTACAGGGTGGCCGAGCCGATCGCGCCGTGCCCGGGGACGAAGCCGGTGATGGTGACCTTGTCGGAGACGTAGGCACCGGGCTTGACCTGGTCGTGCGAGGTCTCCGTGGTCAGCGAGACCTTGGACTGACCGCCCGCGCCGGTGTCCGGCTGCTGCACCGTGGTGGTCTCGGCCGCCAGACCGCACGCGTGGGTGGCCGCCTCGTTGCGGTCGTCCGCGCTGAGGTTGACCTGCCAGGTGTAGAGGCCGGGCTGGGTGACCGTGACGGTCGGCGTCGTGATCGTGCCATTGGCCGGGGTGAAGGTGACCGTGCCGACCACGTTCGCCTCGGTGCAGACGGTGCCGTTCACCGTGGTCACCGGACCGTAGAGGGTCGCGGTGCCCATCGCGTTGCCGCCCGGGACGAACCCGGTGATGGTGACCACGTCGTGCAGGGCCGCACCGACCTCGACCGTGGCCGCGGAGGCCTGGGTGTTCACGGTCGGCGCACCCTTGGAGACACTCACCGTCTGCGCGGCGTCGTTGATGTCCTTGTGCTCAGCGACCACCGCCGCCTGACCCGTGACCTTCAGCTCCTCGAAGGCCACCAGCTGCTGACCCGCATAGCCGGCCGGAACCGTGAACTCGACCTCGACGGTGCCGTTGGCCGTGACCGGAGTGAACGTCGCCGTACCGGTGATCCCGGTCGCCGAACCATCCGACTTGCGCCGCAGCTCACCACTCACCGTGTACGACGTGCCCGGCGTCAGGTTCTGATACGCGATCGTGTCCACCACGATGCCGCCACCGGCAGGAATCGTGTGGTCGTCATCAGCCTTGTCGACCAGCGTGGTCCCGATGGACGGGTTGGGCGCCACCGAGACGGTCTGCGCAGCATCGTTGATGTCCTTGTGCTCAGCGACCACCGCCGCCTGACCCGTGACCTTCAACTCCTCGAACGCCACCAGCTGCTGACCCGCATACCCGGCCGGAACCGTGAACTCCACCTCGACCGTGCCATTGGCAGTAGCCGGAGTGAACGTCGCCGTACCGGTGATCCCGGTCGCCGAACCATCCGACTTGCGCCGCAGCTCACCACTCACCGTGTACGACGTACCCGGCGTCAGGTTCTGATACGCGATCGTGTCCACCACGATGCCGCCACCGGCAGGAATCGTGTGGTCGTCATCAGCCTTGTCGACCAACGTCGTACCGATCGACGGAGCCGGCGACGAGACACTCACCGTCTGCGCGGCGTCGTTGATGTCCTTGTGCTCAGCGACCACCGCCGCCTGACCCGTGACCTTCAACTCCTCGAACGCCACCAGCTGCTGACCCGCGTACCCGGCCGGAACCGTGAACTCGACCTCGACGGTGCCATTGGCAGTAGCCGGAGTGAACGTCGCCGTACCGGTGATCCCGGTCGCCGAACCATCCGACTTGCGCCGCAGCTCACCACTCACCGTGTACGACGTACCCGGCGTCAGGTTCTGATACGCGANNNNTCGTGTCCACCACCGTGCCGCCCGCAGCAGGGATGGTGTGATCGTCATCAGCCTTGTCGACCAACGTGGTCCTGATCGAGGGAACCGGCGAAGAGACACTCACCGTCTGCGCCGCATCGTTGATGTCCTTGTGCTCAGCGACCACCGCCGCCTGACCCGTGACCTTCAACTCCTCAAAGGCCACCAGCTGCTGGCCCGCATAACCAGCCGGAACCGTGAACTCCACCGTGACCGTGCCATTGGCAGTAGTCGGCGTGAACGTCCTGGTACCAGTGATCCCGGTCGCCGAACCATCCGACTTGCGCCGCAGCTCACCACTCACCGTGTACGACGTACCCGGCGTCAGGTTCTGATACGCGATCGTGTCGACCACCATGCCGCCGGCGGCGGGAATGGTGTGGTCGTCATCGGCCTTGTCGACCAACGTCGTACCGATCGACGGAGCCGGGGCGGCGGTCCAGTTGACGGCGGCCGAGCCGGTGGTCGTGGCGGTGTTGCCCGCGACCAGGATCAGCGACTGCGCGTGGCTGCCGGCCGTGGGCGTACCACCGGAGGTGGTCGGCACCGAGATGGTCATGCCGGTGCCGCCCGCGCCCTGCGCGGTCACGGTGACGGTGGCGGAGCCGGCGGTGGTCGAGCCGCGCAGGTCGAGGTAGATCTGCTGGCCGTCGGTGACGGCCGAGGTGTTGATCAGCGTGCCCGCCGCGTCGGTCACGGCGACGCCCGGAGCGACGGTCACGCCGACGGTCGGCTGGTTGGTGGTGACCGTGAACGGGCCGACCAGGGTGCCCGCCTGCTGAGTGCCGGCCGGAGCGGTGACACTCGCCGTGACCGAAGCCGAGCCGGGCGTCAGGGTGTTGCCGGCGTTGATCTTGCCGATGAGGTACCAGTACGCCGCCTCGGCGTTGGCCACCGAGTCGGAGCCCGTCCAGTTCCAGTTCGAGTCGAAGGTCAGGTCCGTGTAGCGCCAGATGGCGTACTGGATGGCCTCGATCGCGTCGTTCTGCGAGAGACCGGGCACGCCCGCCGCCGTGGCAAAGGCCGACAGACTGATCGCCGGGTAGCTGTTGGCGACAATCCACATCACCTTGCCGGGGACCGTGGGGTCGGTGTCGTAGTAGTTGGTGCCCAAGAAGGCCGACACGTTACCGACGACGCCGGTCGTGCCGGTCTCCGCCGACACGTTGTGCTCGATGCAGTAGGCCCAGTAGTCCGGGGTTCCCGGGTTGCCGGTGTCCGCCGGCACGGGCGAGTACACGCTGTGCAGCTGCGCACCCGAGTGTCCCTGCACCAGCGTGCCGATCCAGACGGTGTCGCCGGCTCCCGGCTGAGTCGCCGCCGATGCCGACGACGCCAGCGACGGCATCACGACTGCCCCCAGGGCGAGGGCGAGGCCCACCACCCAGATCCGCCACGCGCGGTGGCCCCAACTCGACTTGCTCACTGATCTGTCCCCTTCATCTCAACGTCGCGTTGTGCGCGACGAGTAGGTCGTTCGACATGGATCTGCACGTCTCCGGCCCGAGCCCGGGATCCCACCCCGGGCACCGGGATCCCGTATGAACCGAAACGAGCCATGGCGGCAAGAGCGCCGGTGCCACGGCCGAATGTCCCCCGTTCGGGGGACAGGTCCGGGTCTCTCATTTACGTTCCCCCGGCTGCTCCACCGGGTGGCGGCAGAACGGCGGTAGCAGCGCTGCTCCGGTCAGCCGGTCGTCGGCCCGATCGGGTGACGGATCGTCCGACCAACGGTTCGTGGTGACGGCTCCCATGCCTGGGTGACGCCCGTCCGAGGTGGATATGACGCGGTCCGGAAGAAAAAGTTCGGGCGCCCCGAGTGCGCGGCCTACCCCGGCGGGAGGTCCGCGTCGTCGCGCCCCGGTGGCGGCACCGAGATCGACCGTCCGTTGTTGCCGAGGTCGGCGTCGCGCCCCTCGACCCCGAAGATGCCGAAAGCGAGGTACGTCGTCTGCGCAGCCTTGACGTCGACGGTCAGCTGCGTGACCCCGGAACCGGCGAGGACCGTGCCGGCCCACAGACCGTGCTGGGGTAGGGAGGTGCAGGCGTTCGCGCCCGCGTCTTCGACGGCCAGGCAGTACTGGGTAGCGCCGACGCCACTGAGTGCGACCTGGACGGGCCGCCCGTCTCCGTCCACCTGGATCGTGACCCGCCGCCACGCAGGGCCGGAGGGCGACGTACTCCAGGCCGGAACGGCGAGGCGAGGGTCGTCCGTCACAGGGGACGGGGTGTCCGTCGGGGTGCCCGTCGGGGTGCCCGTCGGCGACGGCAGCACGGTGCTCGGAGCGACCACGGGTCCCTCGGTCCGCGGCGGCAAGGGCGTCGCCTCCGCGGCCACCGAGCCGTTGCGACGCTCCAGCTCGTCCACGGACCGGCTGCGGGCCGACGGCGTGACCGGCCGGGGATCCGGCCGCGGGTCAGGGCGGGCCGTGGCCGGCGACGGCGTGGTGCCCGTTCGGGGGTGCAGGGAGGAGCCGGGAGCCGCCGGCGCTTCCGACGCCGCGCCGGCCCGCGGCTGCGCCGCCGGGGTCGGCACGTCGGCCACGTCCGGGGCAGCCACGCGGATCGCCGCCAGCGCGACACCGGCCACCACGCCGGCGACAGCCGTCGAGGAAAGGACAGCTGTCAGCGTCTTGCCCGGCGAACCGCCGACGAGGGCCCCGATACCGCCGACCGCCGTCGTCCCCGCCGCACCCGACGCAGCAACCGACAGCGCCAGCGGAGCGAGCAGCGCGCTGACGTCGCGGCGTGCCTCGCCGAGCTCGAGGATCGCGACGGGACAGGACCCGCACGCCCGCAGATGCCTGTCCACCGCCTCCCGACGCATCCGGGTGAGGTGGCCGTTGACGTAGCCGGGTAGGTAGGTGACGACCTTCTTGCACTCGCTCGAGTCAGAGGCCTGGGCGTACTGCGCAAGATAGGCGTCCGCGAGCCCGCGCCTGGCCCGCAGTGCCAGAGCCGCGACGGCGTTGGCCTTGATGCCGAGGAGCTCTCCGACCTCCTCGTGCGGAACCCGGTCGACCTCGCAGAGCCACAGGACCTGCTGCCAGCGGGCGGGCAGTGTCGTGAACGCGTCCCGCACCACCCGGCTGGTGAGGTGCTGGCCGGAGGCGTCGTCCTCGACCAGCAGCGGGATCAGGTCGTTCGGCTCGGTGGTCAGCTCGCGGCTGTGCTTCCGCAGCCGGTTGACGGCGACATTGTGGACCGTGACGCTGAGGTACGGCCGGAACGTCGTCGCCGGACCTCCGCCGTTCTTGAGGATGGCGAAGATCCGCGCGAAGGCCTCGGCGACCGCGTCCTCCGCGTCTCCTCGACCGACGACGCGTCGAGCCACGCCGAGCGCATACGCGCGGTGACGGACGAACAGGACGCCGAACGCAGGCTCGTCTCCCTGACGAACCCGCTCCAACAGCTCTTCCTCGGAATGAAGCTCCATGTCCCCCCCGAGCCCGGCACGCGGCCGCGACGCGGCGCCCCGCCGGGCCACCCGTCGGCCTGTGGCCGAACACCTGTCCCTGCCTCAGGCTAGGTCGGAGGTCCCGCTTGCGGGCGCGGATGCCGGCCCCGGGCCGCATTTGTCCCCTGAAAGGGGGGCAAGCGCGGGACCTGACACCTCGCCCCCTTCCCGCCCGCCGCGTCGCGCACCCAGGTCAGCCGAGTGGCTTCTCCAGCAGGGTGAACTCGAGATCGTCGCGCTGCGGCAGCCCGAACCTCTCGTCGCCGTACGGGAACGGCGTGCGCCGCTCGGTGTCGACGTACCCGCGCCGCAGGTAGTACGCGATGAGGTCGGTGCGCTGCCGGATCACCGTCATCTCCAGGTGGGTGCTCCCCCACGTCGCCCGGGCGACCTCCTCGGCGCGCGCCAGCATCTTCTTGCCGAGACCGTCGCCCTGTCGGGTCGGGTCGACGGCGAACAGTCCGAAGTAGGCGCGGTCCCCCCGTCGCTCCACATGGCAGCAGGCCGCGACCCGGCCGTCCTCCTCGGCGTCGAGGGCCACCAGCACCACGCTGTCGGGCGCCCCGACCACCCGCCGGACCTCCTCGGCATCGGTGCGCTGGCCCTGCAGCAGATCCGCCTCGGTCGTCCAGCCCTGGCGCGACACGTCCCCGCGGTATGCCGACTCGACCAGGGCGACCAGCGCGGGAACGTCGTCAGGCGTGGCGGTGCGGAACTCATAGCCGGTGCGCATGGGTCCATCCTCTCCCCCAAGCCCCGATCCGGGCCCACACCCGCTCTGCGGAGGCCCCTTCTCCGGATCGTGACGCCCCGGGCTCGTCGTCCGTCAGGTACGCAGTGCCTACCTGGCGGCTACGCAGGCAAGCCGCTCAGAACGGTCCTGGCGTGCTTGCGCAGAGCCGGGACCGTCCGCTCGCCCACCTCGCCGGCCCCTGGCACATCGTCGGACATCGTTGCGATCGCCGCCTCGAACGCATCAGGGAAGGAGCTCGCCAGAGCGGCCACGCGCTGGAGTAGAGAGTCCTCGGGTAGGCCCACGACCGCGGCTGCCTTCGCCCATTGCGCCTGGCGGATGCGAGACACGAGACGCTCCCCGCCGATCGATACCGCGACGCTGCGGTCGACCTTCTTGGAATCGTAGGTCGTGCCGGTCGCGAGGTCGTAGAGCGGCGCGATGCCGACGTACCCGGGCGCCCGCAGCAAGGCGATGTTCTTGGAATGCCCGTCCGG
The DNA here is from genome assembly GCF_024614185.1 of Nocardioides carbamazepini. Lineage (GTDB taxonomy): Bacteria > Actinomycetota > Actinomycetes > Propionibacteriales > Nocardioidaceae > Nocardioides > Nocardioides carbamazepini. Next base: position 74,241 of record NZ_JAHTLF010000018.1, on the reverse strand, counting down.
CGCGCCGGCAACCAGGTTGATGGCCACGAAGTCGGCAAGCGCGAGCTTGTCGTCGAGCTCGTTGGTGGACTCCCTCGTGACGACCTGCATCATGTCCCGCAGCGTTGGCCCCCGCCGTGATTCGTATTTGTCCTGGGGCATGCGACCGCATGCCTGGGCGAAGTCCTCCTGGTGAATTCGAACGATCTCACCATCGACGCGTGCTCTGTCGAAACGCTCCACGACGATGGCCCACTGGTCCTCGAACCGTTCGAACGCGCTTGAAGCGACGACGACGCCGAGCGACCCGGCAGCAGCCATCGTGGCGTGCTCCACGAGAGCCTGGTGATGGAGCTTGGCGATGCCCGGCTTGAAGATGTGGGTGGTCGCCGCACTGCCGTGCGCCGCGCACCATTGGTCAGCCGTCCACGTCAGGGCGAACTTCTCCTGCTGGCCGCCCAGCGACCAGTGCTCACCCGGCATCGTCCAGGAAGGTTCTCCACCGGCCAGAGCGCGAATGCGGTCCGCGATGGCTGCCTCGTCCAGCGGTTCGAACTCGGTCGCCCGCGCAGCTAGATCGTCCAGCTGATCCTCGCGGCAGAACTGGACGGCGCCAGGACAGTCGCGGCCCATCGCTGCGAGCATGGAGAAGGCGTCGTCTGCGTCGACATCTTCCCATTCCGCTGCCCACGCTTCTCGAGCCTCCTTGCTCTCGGGAAGCAGGCCAGCCAGGTACGGCATGACGTTCTTGGCCGGGTAGGCGTCGACCCGCAACGGCAAGCGCGCCGACAGGGCAACCTCGCCGACCCGGACGTAGGCAGGATCGTAGGCGAACTCAGGCTCGTCGCCCGCTGACTCGCGCGAGAGGCGGCCGACCACAACGCCACCCAGGAGAACCGCGAGGCGTTCAGTCACGCTGTGCCTCACGCGGCGCCGGCAGTCCCCAAGCAGCGCGACGTCCTGCGCTGGCGTTCTTCAAGGCCGCGCCGGCGGAGCCCGGAACCGCCTCGAAGGACTTGAGTGTTGGCGGCTTCTTCGCAGGCGCCGTTCGCGGTCGCGACGCCGACTTCTCCGGCACTGGAGGAACCTCGGCGGGGGTGCTCTGCAGCGTGGCCCGGTCCGGCTGCTCGGGCCGGGCCGACGACAACGTCAAGGTGAGCTCGAGCGCGCGCAGGAGCCGTAGCAGCGGTTCGAGCTCGGCTCCGCGGTGCCCTGCCTCGACTCGTGCGAGCCAGGAGCGCGCCACGCCCGCGCGCTGGGCCAGGTCGGCTTGCGTGAGGGCACGCGCCTTCCGCGCATCGCGGATCAGGCCGCCGAGCTTGGTCCAGCTCGTGATCGCATAGTCATTCGCGGTCACCGCGCGCCTCCCATCTCGTCCTTGAACAAGGACATACTAGTCACGTCCTCGTACGAGGACAAACCGTCGATGTCCTTGAACAAGGACGATAGCGATTCGTCCGCGTTCAAGGACATCGACGCAAGAGGCGTCACCGGCCAGCGCTGCCACATCGGGATCGGACGAACCCACGCCGGAACCCACGTCCGGCTCCTGATCCAAGACCTCAACGTCCAAGTCATCCACGCCACGACCGGCGAGATCCTCCGCGAGCTCGAGATCGACCTCAACCGCGACTACCAACCCACCGGCCGCCCGCCCGGACCCACCAAAAAGCAATGAGCCCGAACCCACTTCCGTGGGTTCGGGCTATGCCGATGTCCTGAGACATCACATGGCGGTGGCGGAGGGATTTGAACCCTCGGTGGACTTGCGCCCACAAACGCTTTCGAGGCGTTCTCCTTAGGCCGCTCGGACACGCCACCGCCGGAGACCTTACCGGAGCCGTGAGGTGCGCCCGAAATCGCCCGCGACCGGCCGATGCAACCTGAATGCAACCTCTGTGCGGGATCGTCGACGTCAGAGACGATCGTCACATGGGAGAGACGCCGTGCCCGGACTCATGACACCCGACGCCGGACCGCGCGGAAGCCGCGGGATGCGCGCCGAGGTCGCCGCGTCCTGGGAGCGCTCGGCGGCGGCAGGTGTCGACGTCACCCAGAGGGAGGCGCCGATCGCCCTGGAGACGCCGGACCTGCGCGGGCAGCGCGAGGCGCACCCGCTGGCACGGGTGCTCCCGCTGCTCGACGACGTGCTCGGGCGCGAGGTGCGCGCCTGCGGCGCGGTGATGGCGCTGGCCGACGCGGAGGGAACCCTGCTGTGGGTCTGCGGTACGCCGGAGCGACTGCGCGAGGCGGAGCGGATCGGGTTCGTCGAGGGGAGCAACTGGGACGAGCGGCTGGCCGGCACCAACGCGCCGGGGCTGGCGCTCGCGACGGGACGCGAGGCGCTCATCACCCGCGACGAGCACTTCCGCTCCTCGGTGCGCTCCTGGAGCTGTGCGGCGACGCCCATCCACGATCCCGGGACCAGCCGGCTGCTGGGAGTACTCGACGTGACCGGCGGGGACGCGATCGTCGTACCGCAGACGATGGCGATGCTGCGCGCCGCCGCGCGCCTGGCCGAGGCCGAGCTCGCCCGACAGGCGCCACCACCGGTGCCCACCGAACGCGACACCGGCCTGCGGCTGGTGCTGGAGCTGCTCGGCCACGACGCGGCGCTGGTGACCGTCGACGACGGGCGCGGCCGGCTCAGCCGACTGCGTCTCTCCCGCCGCCACAGCGAGATCGTCGCGCTCCTCGCCGCCTCCCCCACCGGGCTGACCGGCGACGAGCTGGGCGTGCTCCTCTACGAGGAGGACGGCGGTACGTCGACCCTGCGCGCCGAGCTGAACCGGCTGCGCAGCCTGCTCGGTGACGAGCTGCTCGCCTCGCGCCCCTACCGCCTCGCCGCCCCGGTGAGCGGCGACTGGCTCGCGGTCGAGGCGCAGCTCGCGGCGGGTGACCTGCGTGGCGCGATGCGTGGATACGCCGGCCCGGTCCTCCCGCGATCCACCGCGCCCGGCGTGGTCCGGCTGCGCGAGGGCCTGGCGGCGTCGCTGCGCCAGGCGCTGCTCCGGTCGCGGGCGCCCGACCTGATGTCGACCTGGACCCGGTCCGGCTGGGGACGCGACGACTACGAGATGTGGCTGGCCCAGCGCGCCGTCGTACCGGCGTCCTCGCCGATGCGCGCCCTCGTCGACGGGCAGGTCGCCCGGCTCGACGCCGAACTCGCCTGAGCGATCGCAACGAGCCTGCAACGTCGCACTCCCTAGCGTCGTGAGCACCGTCACACCGACGGTCCGACACCTCAAGGGAGCAGACATGACCGTCTACGCCGCGCCCGGACAGCCCGACTCGCTCGTCTCCGTCCAGAGCCGCTACGGCCACTTCATCGGCGGCCAGTGGGTCGACCCGATCAAGGGCGACTACTTCGAGAACGTCTCGCCGGTGAACGGGAAGGCCTTCACCGAGATCGCCCGGGGCACCGCGGAGGACGTCGAGGCCGCGCTCGACGCCGCCCACGCCGCCGCACCGGCGTGGGGAAGGACGTCGCCGGCCGAGCGCGCCACCGTCCTCAACCGGATCGCCGACCGGATCGAGGAGAACCTCACCGCCCTCGCCGTCGCCGAGACCTGGGACAACGGCAAGGCGGTCCGCGAGACCCTCAACGCCGACCTGCCACTGGCGGTCGACCACTTCCGCTACTTCGCCGGCTGCATCCGCGCCCAGGAGGGCGGGATCTCGGAGATCGACGAGAGCACCTACGCGTACCACTTCCACGAGCCGCTCGGCGTCGTCGGCCAGATCATCCCGTGGAACTTCCCGATCCTGATGGCGGTCTGGAAGCTCGCGCCCGCGCTGGCGGCCGGCAACGCCGTCGTGCTCAAGCCGGCCGAGCAGACCCCGTGGTCGATCCTCAAGCTGATGGAGATCATCGGCGACCTGCTGCCCGCCGGCGTCATCAACGTGGTCAACGGCTTCGGCGTGGAGGCCGGCAAGCCGCTCGCGTCGAGCTCCCGGATCGCGAAGATCGCGTTCACCGGCGAGACCACGACCGGCCGGCTGATCATGCAGTACGCGAGCCAGAACATCATCCCGGTGACCCTGGAGCTCGGCGGCAAGAGCCCCAACATCTTCTTCGACTCCGTCTCGGCCGAGCGGGACGCCTTCTACGACAAGGCGCTCGAGGGCTTCACGATGTTCGCGCTCAACCAGGGCGAGGTCTGCACCTGCCCGTCGCGGGCGCTGGTGCAGCGCACCATCTACGACCGGTTCGTGCCCGACGCGATCGAGCGGGTGAAGGCGATCAAGCAGGGCAACCCGCTCGACGACACCACGATGATGGGCGCCCAGGCGTCCAACGACCAGCTCGAGAAGATCCTCAGCTACCTGGAGATCGGCAGGCAGGAGGGCGCCCGGGTGCTCACCGGCGGCGACCGGCTCGTGCTCGACGGCGACCTCGCCGAGGGGTACTACGTGCAGCCGACCGTCTTCGAGGGCGACAACTCGATGCGCATCTTCCAGGAGGAGATCTTCGGCCCGGTCGTCTCGCTGACCAGCTTCGACGACGAGGCCGACGCACTGAAGATCGCCAACGACACGCTCTACGGCCTCGGCGCCGGGGTGTGGTCGCGCGACGGGTCGCAGGCCTTCCGCGCGGGCCGCGAGATCCAGGCCGGCCGGGTCTGGACGAACAACTACCACGCCTACCCGGCGCACGCCGCGTTCGGTGGCTACAAGCAGTCGGGCATTGGCCGCGAGAACCACAAGATGATGCTCGACCACTACCAGCAGACGAAGAACCTGCTCGTGTCGTACAGCCCGGACGCGCTCGGCTTCTTCTGATGGACCGCGTGGCTGTGACCGGTGAGGCGGCGGAGCTGCTCCGCCGCCTCACCGAGGCCAACGGGCCGGTGATCTTCCACCAGTCCGGCGGCTGCTGCGACGGGTCGGCGCCGATGTGCTACCCGGACGGCGACCTCCTGCTCGGGGACGCCGACGTCCACCTCGGCGACCTCGACATCGGCCTGGACCGTGCGGTGCCGGTCTGGATGTCGAAGGCCCAGTTCGCGTACTGGTCGCACACCCACCTGACCATCGACGTGGTGACCGGGCGCGGCGCGGGCTTCTCCCTCGAGGCGCCGTACGGCGTGCGCTTCCTCATCCGGTCGCGGCTGCTGACGGACGCCGACAGGGCCGGGCCGGATGTCGGTGCCGCGGTCTAGCGTCCCTGCCATGGCACTGACCCTGGGCATGATCACCACCGACTCCGCCGATCCCGTCCCGCTCGCCACCTGGTGGGCCGGGCAGTTCGACGCCGAGGTCGCCGACCCCTACGGCGGGGAGTTCCTCCTCGTGCGCGGCGGCACGCTGCCGATCGCGCTGGCCTTCCAGAAGGTCGACGACCCGACGCCGGGCAAGAACCGGCTCCACCTCGATCTGGGCGCTCCCGACCTCGACGCCGAGGTGGAGCGGCTGGTCGCGGGCGGCGCCACGGTCGTCGCGCGGCGCGGCGACGAGAGCTTCGCCTGGGTCACCCTCACCGACCCCGCCGGCAACGAGTTCTGCGTCGCCGGCGCCGACGAGGCCGCTGCCGAGCTCTGACCCGCTCGCGGTCTCAGGCGCGGCGTCCGAGCAGCGCGAGCAGCCGCACCAGTGCCGGGGCACCTGCCGGGACCGGCAGCACCTCACCGAAGGCGTCGCCGCGGAAGGGCGCGGCCTCCGGCGTCGAGAACGGCTCGGCGAAGGCGAGGCACGCGGCGACGTCCTCCTCCCGCACGGTGAACGGCACGCCCAGCGCGGTCGCGAGGTCCCAGCCGTGCACGACCACCTCGTTGAGCGCGACCGACGCGGCCTCCGCGCCGGACATCTCCACCGGGCCGGCGACGGTGTCGCCGTCGAACGCCGCCGGGTCGCGCCAGGCCTCGGCGAGGTCCGCCAGGTTCCGGTCGACCCCTTCGCGCCAGTCCGGCCCGAGCCGGGAGGCATCGCCGCTGCCGCCCTGCTCGGCGCCGGGGACGCGCTCCTTGCGGGCGGCTCCCGCGAACGCGAGGGCGAGACCGCCGATGTGGTCGACCAGGTCGCCGACGGCGTACTGCGTGCAGGGCGTCGGCAGGGTGAGCTGGTCGTCGCCCACCGATGCCACCAGGTCACGCAGCGTGGAGGTGGCAGGTCCGAGCTCGAGAGTCGTCATGTCGGGTACGGACCGGCGCGCCGGCCCGGAATCATCGGCGCTGGGTGGCGAAGAACCGGTCCAGCAGCGCGGCGGACTCGTCGGCGAGCACGCCGGCGACCACCTCGGGCCGGTGGTTGAGCCGACGGTCCCGTACGACGTCCCACAGCGAGCCCACCGCCCCGGCCTTGTCGTCGTAGGCACCGAAGACGACGCGGTCGAGGCGGGAGAGGACGGCCGCGCCCGCGCACATGGTGCAGGGCTCGAGGGTGACGACGAGGGTGCAGCCGGTCAGCCGCCACTCGCCGCGGGATGCGGCGGCCTGACGCAGCGCGACCACCTCGGCGTGGCCGGTCGGGTCGGCGTCGCGCTCGCGGACGTTGTGCCCGGTCCCGACGACGGCTCCGGAGGCGTCCACGACCACGGCACCGATCGGGACGTCGCCCGTGGCCGACGCGGCGGCGGCCTCTGCGAGCGCGGCCCGCATCGGCTCCTCCCAGCGCGCGACCGGGACCGGCGCCGTCACGCGGAGGTGAGGCCGACGGCGTCGTCGAAGAGGTCACCGAAGCCGAGGCCGCGGGCGATCTCGGACAGCATCTCGTCGGGGTAGAGCTCGTCGTCGTCGAGGATCGCGGCGAGGTCCATGGCGTTGACGCCGAGGTCGCTCAGCAGCTCGAGGTCGCCGGCGGGCTCGGGATCGTCCTCGTCGTCGACCGTCGGCAGCCCGAGGTGCTCGACCACGATCGCGGCCAGCTCCCACTCGGTCGCCGCGGTGACGTCGGAGAGCATCACCCGGGTGCGCGGTCCGGCGACGCGGACCACGACGAAGAAGTCCTCCTCGACCGCCACCAGGCCGACGGCACCGCCGTCGCCGGGGAACCGGCGCAGCGCACCGGCCAGGGTCTCGACGTCGACGGCGTGGTCGGGCGCCAGCTCGGCGACCCGCCACACGCCTTCCTCGCGGTAGGCGGCAAGGGCGAAGTCGACCGACTCGATGGCCGTGCCGCTAGCGGTCATGGGATCAAGCGTGACACGGTCCGGGGCGCAGGGCCAGAGTATTTCCCGGCGCGGCCGGCCCGGGGGCGCGCCGCGGCGGTGACCGTCCACGGGTCCTCGGCGCGCATCGGCCCGACCCGGACCAGCACCTGCTCGCCGTACCGCCGGATCTCGGGCTCGAGCTCGGGGTCCCAGTCGCGCTCGCGGGCGAGGTCGACGACCCGGGGGTCGTCGGCGACCAGCCGGAACTGCAGGCCCTCGCCCTCCTCGAAGAGGGAGACGATCACGGTGGCTCCCGGCGCGACTGCGGAGGTCGCCTCGACGAGGTAGATCCCCAGTGTCTCGGCGTCCGCGGCGGCGACGTCCCGGGTGCCGGCCCGGACCTGGAGGTCCACCCCTCGCTCACGGGCGGCCAGCAGCGCCTGGCAGAACCAGGCGCCGACATGGACCAGGTCGGGGGCGAGCAGGACCACCTGTCGCAGGTAGGTCTCCTCGCGCCCACTGCGCCGCTGCGCCTCCGCCGAGGCGGGATCCATCGACCCGCCGAGCTCTCGCAGCAGGTCGGTGGCGCTCGCGATCCCGGCCAGGCGCCAGCGCGCCCGGATCAGGGCGGCCGCCGCCTGGACCTCGGCCGCCTCGTCGGCGCGGACCGCCATCTCGTGCTCGCGGGCGCCCCGGGACGCGATCCGACGGAGCTGGTGGTTGAACAGGCACCAGCCCGCCAGCCAGACCAGCCCGGTGAGCAGGACGACCGATGTCGTGGCTCTGGCCGTCGGCGTGTCCGCGAGAACCAGCGCCGCCGTCACGCCCACCGCGACATAGGTCAGCACGCCGAACGCCACGGTCCGGATCGAGCGGGCGCCGGCCACGAGGATGAACAGCGGGCCGACCGGTGCCACCGCCTGCCACGCGAGGTTGTAGCCCATGCCGAAGTCGACACTGACTCCCGAGGCCAGGAAGGCGATCGGAGCGACCACCACCAGCGCGGCCGTGGCGGCACGGGTGAGACGCTCGCGTCGACGCCAGCTGCGCCACACCAGCCCCGTGCTGGCGACCACGAGAGCTGCCAGCAGGTAGTCCGGCGTGAGCTCGCCGGGATGGTTCGACGCACCGAGGACGACCCCGCCCGCCGCGACCAGCGAGGACATCAGGAGCGCGCCGATCATGCGGATCCGGTTGACGTCGCCGCGGATCTCGGCGGGCTCGTCCCCTCGTCCGGCTCCGGGGCGCCACACCATCTCCGCACGGACCCCCTCCCCGGGCGCCGCCTGGAGATCGAGGCTGATCCCCTCCTCGGCCAGCCGCGCCCGGACGGAGGTCGCGAGCCCTCGTTCCGGGGTGCGCGTCGGCGCGAAGCCGCGGCCGTGGTCACGGACGACGATCCGGATGCCGTCGCCCTCGTCGCGGATGTCGACGGCCGCCTCGCCCACGCCCGCGTGCTTCTCGGTGTTGGTGACCAGCTCGCCGATCGCACCGCCCAGCGCCGACCGTACGCCGACGGGGAGCTCCGTCCAGCGCGCGGCGAGTGCCGCTCCCGCGAGGCCGGGAAGCGAGACGTCGATCGACCGTCGCGCGAGCGGCTCCTCGGGCGACGCGGAGGCGGACGCCTCGCGTGCGGAGGCGCTGATCAGCCGCTCCAGGACGAGGGTGTCGGCGCGGCACCGGACCCGGACCGCCTCGACGTCCGCGACCGCCGAGCCCCCGCGGGCGACGGCCGCCAGGGTGTTGATCGCGGTGTCGTGGACCTGGCGCTGCTCCTCGGCCGCCCGGCGCAGGGTCGCCGTCTGGGTGTCGAGCCGCACCAGCGCGCGCACCGACGCATCGTGGTTCGCGTCGACCGACCGCGCGAAGCGCAGCAGCGGCTCCAGGCCGGGGCGACCGACGACGATGGCCAACGGTCCGGTCACCGCGGCCGAGATCGAGACCCGGACGCCGTAGTCCGGTGTCGCGACGCCCAGAACGACCGCCGCGAGAAGGCAGCACAGGATCGAGAGCACGAGGTCGGAACGGCGCCGCAGCAACAGCCCCTGGGCCACGGCGGCGAAGATGAAGATCTGGTAGGACGCCACCGCGAACGGGGTCGAGGGGCCGGCCGTCTGCGCCCAGTCGAAGACGAACACGGCGCACTGGAGCACGAAGACCACGCGGGCCGGGATCCGTCGGAGCACGGCGGCAGCGGCGGCGACGACGAGAAGGGCGACGTTCACGACGACCATGAGCGTGGGGTCCTGGTGGCGCTCGGGGCCCGCGAAGTACGCCGCGATCACCACCGGCGTCCACACCACGATGCCGCAGAGGAACGCCCGGCGGACCGCCTGCTGGAAGCTGGCGGTCGCCCACCCCCGAGCGACCACTCCCGCCTCCCCTCACCCGAACCTGTCGACCCGGGCGCCCGGAGGACCGGCCGTCGGCGGGGCATCAGCACGGTACCGGACATCGCGGCTGCGCTGATGCCCGCCCGTCAGCCGGTGACCGGCGACGGCACCAGAGTGGTGCGCCGGCCCGGCGGCGGCCCGAGTCAAGGCGCATCCCGTGAGGACCACGGCGACCAGGGTGACGACACCGACGAGTGCGAGGCAGGTACGGCGTACCCGGTCCGCGGGGATGGGACGGCCGCGCCGGCGACGGCACTAGGCTCCCGTGCATGCGCACCCTCGTCGTGGACCACCCCCTCGTCGCCCACAAGCTGACCGTGCTCCGCGACAAGGAGACCGACTCGCCCACCTTCCGCGCCCTGGCCGACGAGCTGGTGACCCTGCTCGCCTACGAGGCCACCCGCGACGTACGCGTCGAGCCGACCCGGATCGAGACGCCGGTCGCCCCGACGACGGGGACCCGGCTCGCGGCGCCGCGGCCGCTCGTCGTGCCCATCCTGCGGGCGGGCCTCGGCATGCTCGACGGCATGGTCCGGCTGCTGCCGACGGCCGAGGTCGGCTTCCTCGGGATGGTCCGCAACGAGGAGACGCTCGAGGCGACGACGTACGCCGAGCGGCTCCCCGACGACCTGTCCGGCCGCCAGTGCTACGTGGTCGACCCGATGCTCGCCACCGGTGGCACGCTGGCCGCGGCGATCCGGTTCCTGGTGGACCGCGGCGCGGACCACATCACCGCCGTCTGCCTGCTCGCGGCCCCCGAGGGCTGCGACCGGCTCGCGAAGGAGCTGGACGACCTGGACATCCCCGTGACGATCGTGACGGCGGCCATGGACGAGCGGCTCAACGAGAAGGGCTACATCGTTCCGGGCCTCGGCGACGCGGGCGACCGGATGTACGGGATCGCCGCCGGCTGACCGTCTGGCGCACGCCGGCGAGGCGCCCGGGTGAGGCACCTCGGCCCGGCCGGGCGCAAGCGGCATCCCCTAGACGTACGTCACACGTAAGACGCCCCCCGTAAGGGGGTGCGCCCTGTGTAGGTTGACTCGCGTTTATCCACAGAAGGGCTGGAGGCTCGATGCTGATCGGCATCCCGCGCGAGTCGAAACAGGGCGAAACCCTGGTAGCGGCGACCGCAAAGACCGTAACCCAACTGACCAACCTCGGCTACGACGTGATCGTCGAGTCGGGCGCCGGCGACCACGCCGACCAGCCCGACACCGCGTTCGCGGAGGCTGGGGTGCGGGTCGGGACGACCCAGGAGGTGTGGGCCGCTGACGTCGTCGTCAAGGTCAACGCCCCCACCGACGAGGAGATCGGCCGGCTCCGCAAGGGCGCCACGGTCATCTCGATGATGGCGCCGGGCCGCAGCCCCGAGCTGATCGAGAGGCTCCAGGCGCAGGGCGTGACGGCGCTGGCCATGGACGCCGTGCCGCGGATCTCGCGCGCGCAGTCGATGGACGTGCTGTCCTCGATGGCGAACGTCGCGGGCTACCGCGCCGTCGTCGAGTCGGCCCACGAGTTCGGCCGGATGTTCACCGGCCAGGTGACCGCGGCGGGCAAGATCCCGCCCGCCCGCGTGTTCGTCGTGGGTGCCGGCGTGGCCGGTCTCGCCGCGATCGGTGCCGCGTCCGCGATGGGCGCCGTGGTGCGTGCGTTCGACGTGCGTCCCGAGGTCGCCGAGCAGGTCGAGTCGATGGGCGCGCAGTTCGTCCACGTCGAGATGGAGCAGGAGGTCTCCTCCGACGGCTACGCCAAGGAGATGACCGAGGCCCAGGTCGCCGCGACCGCCGCGATGTACGACGAGGAGGCGCGTGCCGCCGACATCGTCATCACCACCGCGCTGATCCCCGGGCGCCCGGCTCCCAGCCTGCTCACCGCCGAGACGGTCGCGGGCATGAGGAACGGCTCGGTCATCGTCGACATGGCCGCGGCCAACGGCGGCAACGCCGCGGGCACCGTGGCCGACCAGCGGGTCGTCACCGCGAACGGCGTGACGATCCTGGGCTACACCGACCTCGCCGGCCGCCTGGCCGCACAGACGTCGCAGCTGTACGGCACGAACATCGTCAACCTGCTCAAGCTGCTGACCCCGGAGAAGGACGGCAACCTCGGCCTCGACTTCGAGGACGTCGTACAGCGCGGGATCACGGTCGTGCGCGACGGCCAGTCGACCTGGCCGCCGCCGGCCGTGCAGGTCTCGGCCGCTCCCGCCGCTCCCGTCGCCGCCGCTCCGGCCAAGGAGCCCAAGGCCCCGATGTCGGCCGGCGCGAAGGTCGGCTGGGTGCTCGGCGCGATCGGCGTGTTCTGGCTGGTCAACGCGCTCGCCCCGACCGACGAGCTGCGTCGCCACTTCACCGTGCTGATGCTGTCGATCGTGATCGGCTACTACGTCATCGGCAAGGTCGCCCACGCGCTGCACACGCCGCTGATGTCGGTGACCAACGCCATCTCCGGCGTCGTGGTCGTGGGTGCCCTCGTCCAGATCGCCACCGACGACACGCTGGTCCTGGTGCTGTCGGCCGTCGCGATCCTGTTGGCGTCGATCAACGTCTTCGGTGGGTTCGCGGTCACACGCCGCATGCTCGCGATGTTCAGCAAGGGAGCCTGATCCATGGACATCACCTCCATCACCGGTGCGGCCTATATCGTCGCGGCGCTGCTGTTCATCCTGTCGCTGGCGGGTCTGTCGAAGCACGAGTCGGCCCGCAACGGCCTGACCTTCGGCATCGTCGGCATGGCCGTCGCCCTCGTCGCCACCGTGGCCGCCGTCATCGACGTCAGCGAGTTCCTCGACGACCGCGCCGTGGTCATCGTCCTGATGCTCGTCGCCATCGCCGTCGGCGGCGCGATCGGACTGTGGCGCGCGAAGCTCGTCGAGATGACGGGGATGCCCGAGCTCATCGCGCTCCTGCACTCCTTCGTGGGTCTCGCGGCCGTCGCCATCGGCTGGAACGGCCACATCCTCGGCTCCCACGAGTCGATGGACAGCCTGGTCAACATCCACGAGGCCGAGGTCGCGATCGGCATCTTCATCGGTGCGGTCACCTTCACCGGCTCGATCGTCGCCAACCTGAAGCTGTCGGCGAAGATGAAGTCCGCCCCGCTCATGCTGCCGGGCAAGAACTTCATCAACATCGGCTCGCTCGTCGTGTTCGTGATCCTGACCGCGATCTACGTCTCGCTCGACACCCACGACAACACGTCGGCCGACATCCTGCTCGGCGTCCTGACCCTGCTCGCGCTGGCGCTCGGCTGGCACCTGGTCGCCTCCATCGGTGGCGGCGACATGCCGGTCGTGGTCTCGATGCTCAACTCGTACTCCGGTTGGGCCGCGGCCGCCTCGGGCTTCCTGCTCGGCAACGACCTGCTCATCGTCACCGGTGCGCTGGTCGGCTCCTCGGGTGCGTACCTGTCCTACATCATGTGCAAGGCGATGAACCGCTCGTTCATCTCCGTCATCGCGGGCGGCTTCGGCATCGAGGCCCCCGCGGGCGCCGACAAGGACTACGGCGAGCACCGCGAGATCCAGGCCGATGCCGTCGCCGAGCTCCTCGCCGGCGCCTCGTCGGTGGTCATCACGCCGGGCTACGGCATGGCCGTGGCACAGGCGCAGTACCCCGTCGCCGACCTGACCGCGAAGCTGCGGGCCAAGGGCATCGACGTCCGCTTCGGCATCCACCCCGTCGCGGGCCGCCTCCCGGGCCACATGAACGTGCTGCTCGCCGAGGCCAAGCTGCCCTACGACATCGTGCTCGAGATGGACGAGATCAACGACGACTTCCCGGACACGGACGTCGTGCTGGTCATCGGCGCCAACGACACGGTCAACCCGGCCGCGTCCGAGGACCCGACCTCCCCGATCGCGGGGATGCCGGTCCTCGAGGTCTGGAACGCGCGCGATGTGATCGTGTTCAAGCGCTCGATGGCCGCCGGCTACGCCGGTGTGCAGAACCCGCTGTTCTTCCGCGACAACAGCCAGATGCTGTTCGGCGACGCGAAGGACAAGGTCGAGGAGATCGTGCACCACCTCAACTGACCCCGGTCGTACGTCGAGGGCCCGGTTCCGCCAGCGCGGACCGGGCCCTCGGCGTGTCACGCGCCGCGGGGGTGCCGACAGCGGTCAGGTGGACGCGTGGGCGGCGTGGGGCAACAGCGGGCTAGAGCACGATCTCGGCGAGTGGCTCGTAGCGCGGCGTGCGGCGCGGCCCCTCGCCGAGGTGGGACGCGAGCACCTGGACGGACGCGAGCGGCCAGGCCGGCCCCGCGTAGGTCTCGAGCAGCCGGACCCAGCTGGTCAGCTCGGTCGACCGGCCGCCGGTGCGGGCGACGGTGACGTGGGGGCGGAACCGCTGGCCGTCGACCTCGATCCCGCAGGCCACCGCTGCGTTGCGGGCTCGGAGCGACGCCGTGGCGAGGTCGTCGGTGTCGCCGGTGACCCCGGTGGCGAGCACACGGCCCTCCGCGACGTTCGGGAAGGCGACGGCACCGGCCAGGGACAGCACCGCGGGCGGGAGATCGTCGAGAGCGTCGGCCAGCCGGTCGACGTACTCGTCGACCCGACGCTCCTCGGCGTCGGCCATGAAGGCGAGCGTGACGTGCAGCTGCTCGGGGCGGGTCCAGCGGAACGGCGCGGCCGCACGGCGGGGCTCGAGGAAGCCGTCGAGGTGCTCGACGGCCTCGACCGGGGGGACGACGGCGGTGAAGATCCGGGCCATCAGACCTGGGTGCCGACCAGCTGGCCGATGCCGTGGGTGACCGCCATGGCGAGCAGCCCGCCGATGACGTTGCGCAGCACCGCGCGGCCGGGCGAGCCGTAGCCGAACCGGGCGCTGAGCCAGCCGGTCAGGACGAGCGCCGCGACGACGGCGACGACGGTGACCGGGACCCGCGCGTCCGCCGTGACCAGGACGATGGTCAGCAGCGGCAGCAGGGCACCGACGGTGAAGGACAGCATCGAGGCGAAGGCGGCCCGCCACGGACTGGTGAGGTCGTCGGGGTCGATGCCGAGCTCGACCTCGGCGTGGGCCGCGAGCGCATCCTTGGCGGTGAGCTGCTGCGCCACCTGGAGCGCCAGGTCGGGATCGAGACCCTTGTCGACGTACAGGCCGGCGAGCTCGGCGAGCTCGTCGTCGGGGTCCTCCCGCAGCTCACGGCGCTCCTTGGCCAGCAACGCCTCCTCGGAGTCGCGCTGGGTGCTGACGGAGACGTACTCGCCGGCCGCCATGCTCATCGCGCCGGCGGCCAGACCCGCGATGCCCGCGACCAGGATGGCCGAGCGCTCGCTGGTGGCGCCGGCGACACCCAGCACGATGCCGGCCGTCGACACGATGCCGTCGTTGGCCCCGAGCACGCTCGCCCGCAGCCAGTTGAGCCGGTCGTTGAAGCCCTGCTCGTGGGGTTCGTCCTCGTGGGGCCCGATCCCCTGCCCTGTCACGTCCGCATCGACCACGCCCTCATGATCCCCCACGACGCGGCCCCGGCGCGATCGAGATCCCGCGACCCGGCGCAAACTGAACAAGCAGGGACGCCGACCCGGCGCAGATTGAAGTTCAATCTGCGCCGGGTCGCGCCATCTCGAGGTTCAATCTGCGCCGGGTCGCGCCATCTCGAGGTTCAATCTGCGCCGGGTGGCGCTGTCTCAGAGTTCAATCTGCGCCGGGTCGGGTCAGACCGGGAGCTCGAGCTTCTCCAGGAGGTCGGCGCGAGGCGGCACGAAGTAGTCGATGTTGACGCAGGGCCCCTCGGTCGGCTCGACATAGTGCTCGGCGCCCCGCGGGACGAGGAGGAACGACCCCGGACCCATCTCGTGCGGAGTCCCGGCCACGTGGTAGCGACAGCGTCCGGAGGCGATGAAGACCAGCTGGTCGAAGTCCTCGTGCGCGTGGGGGTTGAGGGTCATCCCCACCTGGAGCTCGTGGTGGGCGATGAGCACCTCGTCGGTGGCGAAGATCCGGCGCCGGACGCCGGGACGGATCTCCCGTTGGGGGATGTCGTCCCAGTTGACGACCTTGCCGAACAGCGACGGGTTGAGTGCGGTCACGCTTCCTCCTCAGGTACGACGGCCCGCAGGCCGTGGGCGAGCAGCTGCAGGTCCGAGCCGACGAGCACGTACGACGCCTCGGCCAGGCCCAGCCGGTCGACGTCGGCGAGGGCGCCGGCCCAGCCGCCGAAGGCCACGCCCGTCGCGACCGCCGCGGAGCGCACGGCGCCGACGGCGGCCGCGAGCTCGCCCGGCGCGGGCAGGCCGAGGCTCACGGCGAGGTCGGTGGTGCCGACGAAGGCGACGTCGAGGTCGCGGACCACGTCGGCCAGCGGCTCCTCGACGCGGGTCTCGATCTGCCCGACCAGGAGCGGCGGGTCGGCGGACTCGATGTGCAGGAAGTCCGCGAGCGGGACCGATCCGAAGCCCGCCGCGCGGTTGGCGAGGCTGACCGACCGGGTGCCCGCCGGCGCGAACCGGCAGGCGTCCCGCAGCCGGGCGGCCTCGGCCGCCGACCGCAGGGTGGAGAGCTGCAAGCCGGCGGCGCCGTTCTCCAGGAGACGCGCGACAAGCGGCGCGTCGACCACCGGCAGCCGCACCAGTGCGGGGATCCCGCACAGGGCGGCGTGCCGGACCAGGCCGATCGCGTCGTGCTCGGTGAGCGTCGAGTGCTCCAGGTCGACCACCACGAGGTCGAGTCCGGCGCGCCCGGCCAGCTCGACGACGTCCGGCGAGGCGAGCTTGACGAAGGTGCCGACCTGCCGGCGACCGCTCGTCAGCCCCTCGCGGACCTGTCGCCGCAGCTGGTGGACCGTCCTCACGCCGACACGCCACCTCGCCACGGCGTGCTCTCGACGAGCGCACCGTCGTGGACGACGGTCGTCGGCTCGAGGCGCGGTGCGACGATGGTGTTGCCGGCGGCGTCGGGCAGCGTGACCTCGCTGGTCTCGGTGAGCACCGTGACGTTCGCGCGGCCGCCGACCTCGAGTCGCCCGTAGCCCTCGGACTCGAGGCCCAGGACGTGCGCCGGTACGACGGTCGCGCGGCGGATGCACTCGTCGAGCGGGGCGCCCAGCGCGCGCAGCTTGGAGATGCTGGTGACCAGGTCGAAGACCGGGCCGCGCCAGTTGCGGGCGCTCGTGTCGGAGCTGAGGATGTCGGGCAGGAAGCCGTCGGCGATCGCGCGGCGCGCCACCTCGAAGGACAGGTTGCTCTTGCCGTGCGCGGAGTCGAAGAGGACGCCGCGCTCGCGGGCCGCCATCACCCCGGGCAGGACGGTGCCGTCCTCGGCGAGGATGCCGTGCGGCTTGCCCGTGTAGCAGTGGGCGACGATGTCGCCGGCGCGCAGGTAGTCGAGGACGGCGGGGACCGGCTCCTCGGTCTCACCGATGTGCACCATCAGCGGGAGACCGGCCTGCTCGGCGAGGCTGACCGACTTCTTGAGCAGCGCCTGCCAGTGGTGGCCGACGACGTCCTCGGAGAGGCGGATCTTGAAGCCGCGGACGATGCCCGGGTGGTTGGCGGCCGCCTCCAGCGCGTCCTCGACGACGAGGGTGTCGGGGTTGAGCAGCTCGCCGAAGCGGAAGTCGATGAGGCCCAGCACCGAGACGTTGAGGAAGTTCACGACGCGGATCTTGTTGGCGTCGACGACGACCTTGCGGAAGGCGTCGAACGTCGAGGCGCCCGCGGTGCCGGCGTCGGCGACCGCGACGACACCGCGGCGCAGGTGGGCCTCGTCGGCGGGGGCGCCGACCTTCGAGACGTCCTGGAAGATGTGGCTGTGGCCCTCGACCAGTCCGGGGACGACGGTCGAGCCGCTGCAGTCGATGACCTGGGCGCCGTCGGCGGCGAGATCCGGGCCGATCGCGGCGATCGTGGTGCCGCTGACCGCGACGTCGGCGCGCTCATTGCGCCCCGAGGCGGGGTCGAGGACGGTGCCGCCCTTGAGAACGAGGTCGTACCCCTGCTTGTCGGACATTCTGCTGGCTCCTTGTGAGGTCGTGGCTGGGCCGGAGGGAACGGGCGGATCCGGGTCGGATCCCCCGAGGGTTGGGCGATTCGGCTCAGCCGGTCGACGCGCCCACGGTGGTGACGAGCGGCAGCACCGGGCCGACCTCGATCCGGATGCGGTCACCCGGTGCGAGGAAGAGGTCGAGGTCCTGGCCGGTCCCGGCCGGCGTGCCCGTCAGGACGACGTCGCCCGGCTCGAGCGCGGCGTACCAGGAGATCCGGGAGACCAGGTCGGGGATCGCGAAGATCATCCCCGCGCTGGTGTCCTCCTGGCGCAGGTCGCCGTTGACCCACGTCCGCACGGGGATCGCCTCGGCGTCCGCCAGCTCGTCGACGGAGCAGACCGAGCTGCCCAGCGGGTTGCACCCGGGGAAGCTCTTGGCGAGGGTCGGCGTCGCCGTCCGGCGCATCACGTCGCGAGCGGTCATGTCGTTGGCGGCGGTGATGCCGGCGACGGCGGGCCACACCTCGCCCGGGGCGGCGCGGTGGAGCCGGCTGCCGATGACGACGGCGATCTCGCCCTCGTAGTCGAGCTGCTCGGTGGCGTCCGCCGGGAACGCGACCTCCGCGTCCGGCGAGAGCATCGCCGAGGACGCCGCCAGGTAGAGGATCGGCTCGGTCGGCAGGTCCCGCCCCGCCTTCGCGGCCTTGGAGCGGTAGTTGAGGCCGACGCCCCACATCGCCCGCGGCCGGCCCAGCGGCGCGAGCAGCCGGGTGCCGTGGATCGGGACGCGACCGGTGACGGCGCAGTCGTGGAGACCAGCGAGCGAGCCGGTCGCCTCGACGACCGCGCCGAGATCGGGGAACGGGGTCGCGAGGAGGGCGATCTCGTCGCCGTCGACTCGGCCGATCCCGTGTTCGGTAGTCACCGCATGCATGACGGTCATCTTTTATTGCGAGATGGCATCATGTCAAGCGATACGCATGCGAGACGGCAGGGGCGTAGCACCAGAAGCCTCTCAAGGCCCAGAACCCGCCTGGGGACAGGGTTTTCGGGCAGCACGAACACCCGGCACCGGGTATCCGGTGCCGGGTGTCGCGTGGGTCAGATCACGCCTGTCGCTCGCCTACAGGTCGAGGACCAGCTTCGGCGTGCAGGACCGGCTGACGCAGATCATCATGGAGCGCCCGGTCGCCTGCTCGGTCTCGCTGAGCACCTCGTCGCGATGGTCGGGCGTGCCTTCGAGCACCCGCGTCTCACAGGAGCCGCAGAAGCCCTTCTCGCAGTCGTAGGCGATGCCGGGGACCGCCTCCCGGATGACCTCGATCAGCCGCTTGTCGACAGGTACGTCGACGGTGACTCCCGAGCGCCGGAGCTCGGCCCGGAACGGCGTGTTGCCCTCGGTCGAGGTCAGCCGCGCCTCCATCTCGTCACTGGCGGCGAACCGCTCGACATGGAGGTCGGCACGGCGGCCGAGCTCGTCGCAGATCCGCTGGACCTCCGCGATCATCGCGCCGGGGCCGCAGCAGTAGACGGCGGTGCCGGGCGGGGTGGCCGCGATCGCGCCCTGGAGGTCGGGGAAGCCGTGCTCGTCCTGGGGCACCAGGTCGACGTCGATGCCGGGCAGGGCGCCCAGCTCGTCGGCGAACGCCATCGTGGCGCGCGAGCGGCCGCCGTACACGACGCGGGCGGGTCGGCCGCGCGCGGCGAGCGAACGGGCCATCGCCAGGATCGGCGTGACCCCGATGCCGCCGGCGATGAGCAGGTGGCCGTCGGCGTCGACGAGCGGGAAGTGGTTGCGCGGACCGCGGACGGTCAGCTCCCGGCCCGCGACCGCGATGTCGTGCAGCTCCTCGGAGCCGCCGCGGCCGTCGCGCTCGCGCAGGACGGCGACCCGGTACGACGAGCGATCGTCGAGCGCGCCGCACAGCGAGTACTGCCGCAGCCGGCCGGAGGGCAGGCGCACCTCGAGGTGGGCACCCGGCTGCCACCGCGGCAGAGCGCCGCCGTCGGTCGCCCGGACGGTGACGGCGAGGACGTCCTCGGCGACCAGGTCGGCGGCATCGAGCACGACCTCGTAGGTCTCGTTGCCGTGGCTCGCCCCGTGGAACTGGTCGATCTGGTCACCGACCCGCGGGCCCGGCGTGAAGGTCGCGGGGATGACGTCCCAGCCCATGTGGTTGCCGCGCGAGGCGTAGCCGACGACGTTGTCGCGGTCGACCCGGTAGTCGGGCAGCCGGGTGAGGACCTGGTGGATCATCTCCTGGAACATGGCGCGCGCCAGGTGCGCACCGGGGCAGCGGTGGGTGCCGATGCCGAAGGTCAGGTGCCGGCTGGCGTCACGGTCGAGGCGGACCTCCTGCGGCTCGCTGAACACCTCGGGGTCGTGGTTGGCAGCGAACCAGGGCACGAGCACCCGCTCACCCGCCTTGACCGGGCAACCGCCGATCTCGGTGTCCGTGGTCGTGGTCCGCGACATGGCGGTCACCGAGCCGTAGCGGCGCAGGAACTCGTCCGTGCCGTCGATGAGCAGGTCCGGCGCGTCGATCAGCTGCTGGCGCAGCTCGGGGTGCTCGTCGAGGTGGACGAGGACGGAGCCGGTCAGCGAGGTCGTGGTGTCGACACCGCCGGTGATGGCGATGCCGATCACGGAGAACAGCTCGGCGTCGGTGAACTCCGAGCCGTCGGCCTTGCGCTCCTTGAGGAGGAGGCTGATGACGTCGTCCTGCGGGGCTGCCCGGCGCTCGGCGATGAGCTCGGCCAGGCGCTTCTCCATGTAGGCCATGCCCTCGTAGGCACGCTGCGCACGCTCGCTGCCCGGCTCGGAGGTGAAGACGTCGTGGATCGGGCGACCGATCCGCATCCAGTCCTCCTCGGGGAAGCCGATCCAGTCGAGGGTCACCGCGCTGGGCAGCGGGTTGGTCAGCACCTCGACCAGGTCGACGCTGCCGGACTCGATGAACTCGTCGACGATCCGGGAGGCGTGCCGCGCGATCATCGGGCGCAGCCCGTCGACGGCGGCCGGCGACAGGATCAGGTCGAGGAGCCGGCGGTACTCCACGTTGTCCGGCGGGTCCAGCTCGAGCGGCTGCTGCATGTTGCCGCCGAACGGACCGCTCGGGATCACGATGGCCGTTCCCTCGAGGTTGCCCGCCGCGCGCGTGGAGGAGAACAGCGCGTCGTTGCGGGCGACGTGGAAGACGTCGGCGTAACGCGTCAGATAGACGTAGCCGTTCTCATGCGCATCCGACCTGCCCACCGGACACTTGTCTCGGAACGCCGCGTAGTAGCCAACGATGTCATCGCGGCATTCGGGCGAGTGGTGGTCGAATTTCTCGTAGGTTGACATACCCCGTCCTCATCGGCCGTACCTCTGTGAGCGAACTCTCAAGCGAGGGTAAACCGTCTCGCAAGGCGAGTCAACGTCTCGCATTGCGCAATCAGGTCACGTCCCTTACCGTCTGGTTGACAGCACCTGCGAGGACACGAGAAGGATCTGCTCATGCGAACCAGAGGCGCGATCGTCCGGACGGCTCCCGGCCCCTACGAGGTGGTCGACCTGGAGGTCTCCGACCCCGCCGAGGGCGAGGTCCAGGTCCGCCTGGCCGCCGCCGGCCTGTGCCACTCCGACGACCACATCGCCGTCGGCGACTCCCCCGTCGCGATCTATCCCTTCGCCCTCGGCCATGAGGGCGCCGGCGTCGTGACCAAGGTCGGTCGCGGCGTGAGCGACCTCGCCGAGGGCGACCACGTCATCTTCTCCTTCCTGCCCGCCTGCGGCCGCTGCCGCTGGTGCGCGAGCGGGATGCAGAACCTCTGCGACGAGGGCGGCAAGGTGTGGATGGCACCCGAGGTGCCCCGCATCCACCTCGCCGACGGCGGCGCCCCGGTCGGCCAGATGTGCGGTGTCTCCGCCTTCGTCGAGACCACGACCGTCGACGCCCGCTCCGTCGTCAAGATCGGCGACGACCTGCCCCTCGACAAGGCATGCCTCGTGGGCTGCGGCGTCGCGACCGGCTGGGGCGCGGCCGTCAACTCGGGTGCCGTCCGGCCCGGCCACATCGTGATCGTGATGGGCATCGGCGGCATCGGGATCAACGCCGTCCAGGGCGCGGTCCACGCCGGGGCGACCACGGTCATCGCGGTCGACCCCGTCGAGTTCAAGCGCGACGAGGCCAAGCGCTTCGGTGCCACGCACGCGTACGCCACGATGGCCGAGGCCGCCGAGATCGCCCGCCAGCACAGCAACGGCCAGGGGGCCGACTCGGTCATCGTCACCGTCGGCGTCGTCAAGGGCGAGCACGTCGGCGAGGCCTTCTCGGCCATCCGCAAGGGCGGCACCGCCGTCGTCACCGGCCTCGGCAACAACGCCGACATCGGCGCGCCGATCAGCCTCACCGAGCTCACGCTCTACCAGAAGCGCATCCAGGGCTCGCTGTTCGGCCAGTGCAACCCGACCGCCGACATCCCGGCGCTGCTCGACCTCTACCGCGCCGGCGTGCTCAAGCTCGACGAGATCGTCACCCGCACGTACGCGCTCGACGAGATCGGGCAGGGCTACGAGGACATGCACGCGGGACGCAACCTGCGTGGGGTCGTCCTCTTCGACTGAGGCACACCCACCACCGGCCGTGCCCGGACCGCAGTCGCGGTCCGGGCACGGTGCGTTTTCCCCGGGGCACGCGGGAACCGGCACAGCAAGGGGCCACGCCTCCCCGTCCTGCGGGAAGGCGCGGCCCCTCGTCGCGCTTGCGTCTACCGTGCTGGCGCGAACGGCTGCCCCAGCGCCAGTGGTCGCCTGGACCGGGCGCCGAGGAGGGCGAGCGAGACCAGCGCCAGCAGGTACGGCGTCGCCGCGAGCAGCTGGGGTGACACGGAGTACCCGATAGCGGGCAGGGCCAGCTGGAGGCCCTGGGCGATGCCGAAGACGGCACAGGCGCCGATCACGCCGCGCAGCATCCAGCCGCCGAAGATGACGGCGGCGATCACGATGTAGCCGCGGCCCGCGGTCATGCCGGAGGTGAACGAGCCGGACTGGAAGACCGACAGGTACGCGCCGCCGATGCCGGAGCACAGGCCGCAGAAGAGCAGGGCCTGGCGACGGCGGGCGTTGACGTCGATGCCGGTCAGGTCGCCGGCCACCGGGTCGTCACCGGCGGCGCGGAGCTCGAGGCCGATGCGGCGACGGCGTACCCACCAGATGACGAACAGCAGCGGCAGCAGCAGGTAGACCACCCAGGGCTGCACGAAGAACGCCTTGCCGATGATCGGCAGCTCGGACAGCAGCGGGATCCGCCACGCCGAGCCGCCGGGGATGTCGAGCACCGTCGTCGACAGCAGGTAGTTGGTCACGCCGAGCACGAGCACGTTGAGCGAGAGGCCCACCACGTAGGTGTTCAGCTGCAGCCGGTGGCTCAGGTTGCCGTGCACGAAGGCCACGGCCAGACCGGCGAGCATGCCGCAGAGCAGTCCCACGATCGGCGATCCCGAGGCGGAGGCGCCGTACGCCGCGGCGAATGCCGAGCCGAGCATCATCCCCTCGACGGAGAGGTTGAAGGTGCCGGCCCGCTGGGCGACGTACTCCCCCAGGCCCGCGAAGAGCAGCGGCACCATCAGCGGCACCGACGCGGTCAGGATCGTCTGGAGGTCCGTCGTCAGGTTCATCTCAGGCCTCCACGGAACGGCGGATCCGGCGACGGCGCAGCGCCGCGAGCAGGACGGGGGGACACAGCAGGGCGACCACGATCGCGGCGGTGATGACGTTGACGATGTCGACGGGGATGCCGTCGCCGCCGAGCAGTCCGCCACCGGCGACCATCGCGCCGAACACCAGGGCCAGCAGCACGCTCACACTGGCGTTGGTCCGCGCGGCGAGCGCGATGAGCAGGCCGCTCCACCCGATCGAGCTGGAGACGCCGGGATTGAGCTGGAAGCTCTGGCCCATCAGGATCGCCCCTCCGGCGGCACCGGCGAAGGCGCCCGAGGCGGCAACGGCCAGCGAGCCCAGCCGGGGAGCACTGATGCCGATGGTGCCGGCGACGGCCGGGTTCTGGCCGAGGATCCGCAGCCGGTAGCCGGCGTGCGCGGACGAGAGGAACCAGGCCACCAGCACGGCGGCCACGAGCGCCAGCACGAACGCCAGCGGTACGTCGACGCCGAGGACGTGGATCGTGGGGAGCATGGACTTCTCGGGGACGCGCGGCGACTGGGACGCCGTACCGCCGCCGAGGACGCCGTCGCCGTCGTCGTGCAGCGGGCCGTCGCCGCTGATCAGCGCGGTGAGGAGCTGCTCGGCGAGGAACACCAGGAGCAGCGAGCTGACCACGATGTCGACGCCGCGGCCGAACTTCAGCAGCGCCGCGAGGAAGGCCCAGGCGGCGCCGGCCAGCGCGGCGGCGGCGAAGGCCAGCACGATGGTGACCGGGCCGGACGCGTCGACGTGGAAGATGACGAAGCCGGCGCCGATCGCGCCCAGGGTGACCTGACCCTCCTGGCCGATGTTGAACTGCCCGGCGCGCATGCAGATCACCGCGCCGACCGCGACCAACAGCAGCGGGGCGGCCGCGGTGAGCATGTAGCCGATGGAGATGCTGCTGCCGATGCTGCCCTCGAACAGGTCGCCGAGGATGACGCCGGGGTCGTGACCGGTCGCCCAGCCGAGCAGCAGTCCGACCCCGATGCCCAGCGAGAGGAACGCCAGGAAGGCGAGCACCTGCTCGGTCGCGGGCCGCGTGCTGCCGCGCAGGGACGCGAGCAGGCCGGCCATCGCGGCCTCCGGTCCGCGGCGGGCGCCACCGCGTGGCGGGGGTGGGGTCGCGTCCTGAACCGGCGACGCCGAGACGTCGGTGCTCAGAACGGGGTCCCCGGGTGCTTGTTCGGAGGAGCCGCTTGGGGTCCCCGCGAGGCTCTGCTCCGGAGAAGCGGAGCGGGGGAGGGCGGAGGCTTGTGGGGTGATGCGTTGCGGAGAAGAAGGACCTGGGGTGTTCATGCGCTGACTCCTCCCATCAACAGACCGAGCTTCTCGGGGTCGGCCTCGGCACGGGCCAGCTCCCCCTGGATCCGGCCCCGGTAGATCACGGCGATGCGGTCGGAGAGCTGCATGATCTCGTTCAGGTCGGACGAGATGAGCAGCACGGCGACGCCGGCCGCGGCCGCCTGGCGCATCCGCTCGTGCAGGTCGGCGACCGCGCCGACGTCCAGGCCCCGGGTGGGCTGGGCGAGCACGAGGACGGCCGGTCCGGCGGACATCTCCCGGGCGAGCACCACCTTCTGCTGGTTGCCGCCCGAGAGCGAGCGCATCGGCTGGTCGACCGAGGCGACCGCGATGTCGAACTCCTCGACCAGACGCTCGGCCAGGCTGTGCAGCTTGCGCCGGGAGACGACACCCGCGCGCGCGAGCGACTTCAGGCCGGCCAGCGCGAGGTTGTCCGCGACCGACATGTCGAGGATGCAGCCGGACGTCTTCCGGTCCTCCGGTACGACGCCCACGCCGGCCTTGCGGGTCGAGCCCGGCCTGCCGACCGGGACCCGCCGGCCGTGCACGCGGACCTCGCCGTCCTGGAGCGGGAGCGAGCCGGCGAGCAGAGCGGACAGCCACTGCTGACCGTTGCCCTCGACGCCGGCGACGCCGACGATCTCGCCGGCTCGGATCTCGAGGTCGAGGGCGTCGAGCGCGCGGGTCCCGTCGTGGGTCGCCGTGGCGCCGACGATGCGGAGGACCGGCTCGGTGTCCGCCGGCTCGGGCTCTGTCATCGCCGCCGGCTCGCCCGCGATCGGCACCGGGTCGGCGCCGATCGCGGCGGCCACGTCCGGCGTACCGGGCAGGTCGCGCCCGATCATGTGGCGGGCGAGCTCGGTCACCGGCGTCTCCGCGGGGATCACCCGGGAGACGACGCGACCGCCCCGCATCACCGTGGCGCGATGGGCCACCGCGGTGATCTCGGCCAGGTTGTGGCTGATCAGGACGACCGAGCAGCCGTCCTGGTCGACCAGCCGGCGCAGCATGGTGAACAGCGACCTCGACTCCTGCCGGGTGAGGACCGCCGTCGGCTCGTCGAGGACGAGCAGCCGGGGCCGGTCGATCAGGCAGGTGACCAGCTCGACGCGCTGCTGCTCGCCGACACTGAGGTCGCCGACCATCGCCCGTGGGGAGACCTCGAGGCCGAAGCGCTCGCTGACCTCCTCGATCTGCCCGATCGTTCGATCCCTGTCGACGCGGCCCTCGCCGCTGAGGACCACGTTCTCCCAGACCGAGAGCGTCGGGATGAGGCTGTAGTGCTGGTGCACCATCCGTACGCCGAGGGCGCGGGCCGCGTTCGGGTCGCGGATGACCGCCGGCTCACCGGCCAGGGTCACCTCTCCGCGATCCGGGCGGACCAGCCCGAGGAGGATGTTCATCAGGGTGGACTTGCCGGCGCCGTTCTGCCCCAGCAGGCCGTGGATCTCCCCCGGCGCGACCTCGAAGTCGACGTCGAAGCAGGCCGGGACCCCGTTGAAGTGCTTGGTGATGCCGGCCATGCGGAGCGCCGGCATCACCGTCTCCACCTCCGGTCGGGAAGCTGCAGTCATCGTCGGATCAGGACGCGCCGGCCATGCCGAACAGGTCGATCTTGCCGGCGTTGATGTCCGCCTGGGCCTGCTCGATCGCCTGGCTCATGGCGTCCTTGCCGTCGCCCGCGGTGTCGCACGCGTGGACTGCGGGGACCGGGTCGACGCCGAGACGCCAGTTGCGGGTCACGCCCAGCTCGAGCTTGCCCTCGGCGAAGAGGTCGAGCATCGGGGCCAGGTAGTAGCCGGGGGCGAAGATGACCTCGCCGATGAAGTCGGCGTCGCCGGAGTCGCAGAAGGTCTTCGGCGAGCCGAGCACCGGGATGCCGGCCTCCTTCGCCTTCTTGGCGACCGCGATCGTCGGAGCGCCGAAGTACGGGTAGACCGCACCGATGCCCTGCGATGCCTGGGCGTTGAAGCCCTCGACGGCCTTGCCGACGTCGATCTGGTCGCCCGTGTAGGTCTCCACGACCTCGGCGTCGGGCACCTGGGCCTTCACGCCCTCCGTGAACACCTTGCCGATCGTGGTGTTGAAGGGGGCGGCGATGCCGGACAGGAAGCCGGTCTTCTTGATGTCGTTGGCCTTCATGTAGGCGCCCATGGCGATGCCCGCGACGTACGCGTAGTCGAGGCCGACGTCGTAGGACTGCGTGAAGGTCTCGTCCTGCTCCGGCGATCCGTAGCCGCCCTGCAGGTAGAAGAAGGTGTCCTTGCACAGCGGGTTGGACGCCGCGGTGACGGCCTGCGCGAGCTGGGCGTCGCTGATCACGATCAGGTCGACCCGCTGGCGGCACAGGTTCTCCGCCGCGGTGACCGCCTGGGTCAGCGGGACCAGGCCCTGGACGGTGTACTCCCAGTCGTTCTTGTCCGCGGCATAGGCCACCGCGTCCGCCGTGCTCTGGTAGTACGTGCCGTCGTTGGTGTCACCCGAGGTGATGACGCCGATGGAGACCTTGCCATCCCCGTTCTGGTCCGGCTGTCCCTTCGGGACGCTGCCCTCGCCCGCCCACTGGGGCGCGGTCGCCGTACCGGGCTCGCCGATGGCGGCTCCGCGCGCGACCGCGAACGGGTCGGGGCCGTCGAAGCCCTTCTCCTTCTTCGGCTCGTCGCTGGAGCCGCAGCCGGCCAGCGCGAGCATGGCCACAGCAACGCAGGCTGCTGAGAACTTCTGGATTCGCATGTTTCTCCGCCCTCGATCCATCCGAGTAGTGCGTGACTTGCGGGTCGTTCCGACCTGGTCCGAGTGCCTGCCGGCCGAGCCCGGGAACTGCGCCAGCATGCACCAGCCCGTCTCGCAATGCAACACATCATCTTGACTATTGTTATCGGCGAGCCGGACGATCTATCTGTGACCACGGACACGAAGACCCCCGCAACGACCGCTCCGAGCGGCGATCACCTCGGTACGTTCATCGGCGGGAGCTGGCTCGAACGAAGCTCCGCGTTCCCCTCCGTCGACCCGGCGACGGGCGAGACCTTCGGCGAGATCTCGGCGAGCGAGGTGGGCGACGTCGACCGCGCGGTGGCCGCGGCCCGCGCGGCCGCGCGCGACTGGTCCCGGAGGTCGCCCTCCGAGCGCGGCGCGATCCTCGGCCGCTGGGCGGGCCTGGTCTTCCAGCACCAGCACCGGCTCGCCGCCCTGGAGGCGCGCAACGTCGGTAAGCCGCTGTCCGGCGGGCTCCTGAACGTCCAGATCGCGGGCTCGATCCTGCAGTTCACCGCGGGCGGTGCCGACAAGCTGACCGGCGCGACGCTGCCGACCCGCTCCCCGGACTACTTCGGCTTCACCCGCCGCGAGCCGCACGGCGTGTGCGCGATCGTGCTGCCCTGGAACGTCCCGGCGGTCCTCTGCGCCGCCAACCTCGCCCCCGCGCTCGCCGCCGGCAACACCGTCGTCCTGAAGCCGTCGGAGGTAGCCCCGCTGGTGATCCACGCGCTCGTCGAGCTGGCCGCGGAGGCCGGGCTGCCCGCAGGCGTCCTCAACGTCCTCACCGGCGTCGGCGTCGAGCTCGGCGCCACCCTGGTCAGCCATCCCGGGATCGACCACATCAGCTTCGTGGGCTCGGTCGCGACCGGCCGGCTGGTCATGCAGGCCGCCGCCCAGAACCTGATCCCGATCAAGGTCGAGCTCGGCGGCAAGTCGCCCAACCTCGTCTTCGCCGACGCCGACCTGGACGTCGCCGTCCCCGCGATCGTCCGCTCGATCACGGAGAACGCCGGCCAGAACTGCAACGCCGGCTCCCGCCTCCTCGTCCATGCGGGGATCGCCGACGAGGTCCGCGCCCGGGTGCTCTCCGCGATGGGCGAGATCCGGATCGGCAGCTGGGACGACGACCTCGACATGGGTCCCCTCGTGAACCAGGCCCAGCACGCCCGGGTCAGCAGCCTGGTCCAGGGCGCCCTCGGCGACGGCGTCGAGCTGCTCCTCGGCGGCACCCGGCCCGACGGTCGCGACGCCGGGAACTTCCTCGCGCCCACCGTGCTGGAGGTGACCGACCGCAACGCCCCGATCGTCGGGCAGGAGATCTTCGGTCCGGTGCTGACCGTCGAGACCTTCACCGACGACGCCGACGCCGTCGCCCTGGCCAACGGCACCGACTTCGGCCTGCTGGCGTGCATCTGGACCAATGACGTCTCGCGCGCCCTGCGCATGTCGTCGGAGGTCGACGCCGGCCAGATCTCGGTGAACCAGTTCTCCGACGCCGGCGTGATCGGCATGCCGTTCAACATGGCCAAGCAGAGCGGGTTCTCGTCGGGCAACGGCTATCGCGGCCTCTACGAGTTCACCCGCGAGAAGGCGGTCGCCATCAAGCTGCTGGGCTGACTCCGACAGCCATCCACAGCTCCGCAGATCCGCTTGTGACCACGACCGGACCAGGACTACATTGGCAGGGCCGACGACACTAGCCGTCGGAAGTGGTGAGCGTAGGAGGTCTCCGAGACGTCAGCACCCCGGAAGGGGCAGTCTCCTCAGTCGGTTTCTAGCCTTGCTGGCCCAACATCAGCCTCGGGAGCCTCCCGGGGCTGACTGCTTTCAGGGGCCGCCGAACCTGCCGTGATCGGTCGTCACCGGCTTGACCGCGTCTCGGAAGCGCCCACCGCGGCCGTGCGCCCACGCCAGGATGTCGGGCAGCGACAGCAGCAGGTCCGACTTGCTGCCGTGCCGGTACGTCAGCTCCGGCGCCGGCCCCAGCAACCGGCGTAGCAGCCGCCGATCCTCGGCGTCCTCCTGGCACGACTCGATGACGAGCTCGGTGACACCCAGGGCGATGAGACGCGGCACCATCTCCTCGAACAGCAGGTCTCGAGCGGCACGGGCGCGCTTGACCCGGGTCGCGAACAGCATCCCCGTGACCTCGAGCCCCGCGAGCATCCGGGCGTAGGCCAGGCGCTCCGCGTCATTGCGGCTCTTCATGTGAATCATGCCGTACGAACCCCGGGCCCGGGCCAGCTCGTGGCGAACCTCCCCAAGACGGGATTGGTCGACCACCACCGCGCACAGCAGATAGGCCCTGCGCTTGGACTCATCGACGAATGCCGTCCGCCCCACGCCCACGACCTCCCGTCCTGGCGCACGATCGCGTGTGTCGCTCGTGACCGCCGCCGGGACGAGTATGAGCGGAAGCGGGCGTCTAGCCTGCGCGTCATCCACAGGAACCGTCCACTCCCGCTCACACGCCGGGACGCGCGAGGAGGAACGGGGCCGGGCGCTACTTCGTCGTCACGTACGACGGCACGAAGTCGTCCGGGGACGGCGGATCGTCGAGCCGGTCCTGGCCGACGAGGATCTCGCCCATCCGCTCGAGCGCACCGGTGTCGACCCGGGCCTCGTAGATGTTCTCCGGCAGCGTCTTCAGCACCGCGGGATCCTGCTTGCACTGGGCGGACGCCAGCTTGAAGCGCTCGTCGTCGTTGGCCGGGTCGTTGAACGCCTCGTTCGTCTCGATCAGCGCATCCTGGAAGGCCTTGAGGTCCTTCTCCTTGGCCTTCGCCTCCTTGCCGGTGGCGACGTAGCCGGCGAAGACCAGGCTGCTGCCCTCGCCCGCGACGACATAGGGGTCGCCGAGGCTGACCAGCCCGAGCTCCGGGTCCACGTTCTGGGCCGGCACCTGCGCGGCCGCGACCTTGCCCGAGGCGACCGCGGAGGCGAGCTCGTTGAACGGCAGGGCGACGAACTTCACCGAGCTCGGGTCGCCACCCTCGAGCTTCATCCACTGGCTCGAGGCGATCTGGTTGATGCCGCCGACCTCGTTGACGCCGATCGTCTTGCCGTTCAGGCCGGCGGCGTCACTGATCCCGGCGTCCTTGGCGACGACCATGGCGTTGGCGGCGTCAGCCTCGACCGTGGTGGTCTCGTAGGCGGTCGCGATCCACTTCAGGTCCAGGCCCTGGTCGATGGCGAGCATCGTGGAGAAGGGGTTGGCGAAGGCGAGGTCGATGTCGCCGCTCTGCAGCGCGGTCAGCGCGGCTGCGCCGCCGGTGGACTTGACCAGCTCGACCTCCACACCGTGGTCGGCGAAGAGGCCCTTCTCCTGGGCCCAGTAGACGACCTCGTTGCACAGGCCCAGCGTGGTGACCCGCAGGGTGCCACCGTCGGCACCGGCCTTGTCGTCGGACGACGAGCCGCACGCGGCCAGCGTCGTGCTGACGCCGAGGCCGAGGAGACCGACGACCGCGAGCCGTCGGCGCAGGGGGGATGCATGACGAGCACTCATGGCGCGCCCTTTCGTTGGTGGGAGGGGACATCGCCCCACGACGGCGCCGCGGGCGAGCTGGGAGGACGACGCACGGGCTCAGGCCGAGGCAGGGGTGTCGGGCCGCATCACCAGACGGAAGACCTCGCTGCGGAGCTTGGCGAAACGGGCGTCGAGCTTGGTCTCGACCTGGTCCCGCGGGCGGGGCAGGTCGACGGTGAGGTCGGCGGCGATCCGCCCCGGGTTCGCTGCCAGGACGACGATCCGGTCGGCCATGTAGACGGACTCGTCGATGTCGTGGGTCACGAAGGCCACGGTCACGTCGTACTCGTGGCGGACCCGGAGGACGAGGTCCTCGAGATCGGCGCGGGTCTGGGCGTCGACGGCCGCGAACGGCTCGTCCATGAGCATGACGGTGGGCTCCGTGACGAGTGCCCGTGCGATGGCGACCCGCTGCTGCATGCCGCCGGACATCTGCCAGGGATACATCTCCCCCTTGCCGGCCAGGCCGACGGACTCGAGCGCGTGCTCGACCCGGGACCGCTGCTCCTCCTTGCCGAGCCTGGACGCGGTCAGCGCGGTGGTGAGATTGCGGCGCACGCTCATCCACGGGAACAGCGAGCGGCTGTAGTCCTGGAAGACGACGGAGAGCCCCGCCGGCGGACCGGTGACGGGCTCGTCGCCGAGCCGGATCTCGCCACTGCTCGGCTTGAGCAGGCCGGCCATCATCATGAGCAGCGTCGACTTGCCGCAGCCCGAGGGCCCGACGATGCTGACGAACTCCTGGGACCGGACGGTCAACGAGGTCTCGGTCAGCACCTCCCGGGCCTCGGCCCCCCGGCCGTAGGACTTGCGGACTCGGTCGACGACGACATTCATCGGTTCACTCCCTGTGGGTGCCGGTGGGTCACAGTGCGTCGAGACCGGTACGACGCTGCCAGCGCAGCAGCCGGGTCTCGATCCTGCCGAAGGCCAGGTTGAGGACGATCCCGATCAGGCCGATCAGGACGAAGGCGGACCACATGTCGAGGTACCGGAAGCTCGACTGGGCCACGACGATCTGGAAGCCGAGGCCCTCGGTGGTGGCATACAGCTCGGAGATCACCATCAGGATCAGCCCGATCCCGAGGCTGACGCGCAGCCCGGCGAGGATCTGCGGCGCCGCGGCCGGGACGATCACCCGGGCATAGAGCACCCAGCGCGGGACCCGGAGGCTGCGGGCGCTGCGCAGCCACATCGGGTCGACGCCGGCGACACCGTCCGCGGTGTTGATCATGACGACCCAGACGCTGCCCAGGAAGATCAGGAAGACGTTCATGTTGCTGGCGACGCCGAAGATCTGCACCGCGATCGGCAGCAGCACCGTGTTGGGGATCGCGGCGAAGAAGCGGACGACCGGGCCGTACATCTGGGCGATCACCGGGCTCCGCCCGAGCACCACGCCGCAGGCGATCCCGACCACGACCGCCAGCCCCCAACCGCGGGCGAAGCGGGACAGGCTGGTCGTCACCTCGCTCCAGAACAGGTCGGAGAGGAAGAGCTGCGAGGCCGGTCCACCCAGCCACACGTCACCGAAGTTCTCGAGGATCCGCGAGATGGGCGGCACGAACAGCGACTCGCTGACCCGGCCGTAGACCTCCCAGAGCACCAGCACGAGCGCCAGGAGCCAGAGGTTCCCCACCCCCGCGGCGGTACGACGGAGCGCGGTCGTCGCGCGGCCCGGCCTCGTCCTCGTCAACGGCGGGGTCAGCGGCGGGGTCAGCGGCGGGGTCAGCGGCGGGGTCGTCGGACTAGTCATGGTGCACCCACCTCACGAGCCGACGCTCGGCCCGGACCAGGGCGGAGAAGAGCAACGCGCCGGCCGTGCCCAGCAGGAGGACACCGGCGTAGACGACCTCGGGCCGCGACGCCTGCGTGTACTGGACGAGGACCGTGCCGACGCCGTACCGCGCGCCGAGCAGCTCGGTCGAGATCACGACGACGAGCGCGATGCCGACGGCGACCCGGACGCCGGTGAGGATCGAGGGCAGCGCGCTCGGCAGGGTGACCAGTGCCTGCTGGCGCCACCAGCCCCACCGCAGCGAGCGGGCGACGTCGCGCCGCATCGGCTCGGTGGTGGCGACGCCGTAGATGGTGTTGATCAGGATCGGCCACACGACGGCGTAGAGGGCGATGGAGACCTTCATCTGCATGCCCAGGCCGAAGATCAGCACGCCGATCGGGATCAGCGCTGTCGCCGGCACCGAGCGGAAGGTGTTGACCACGACCATGGTCGGGCGCTGCAGGAAGGCGAAGCTGCTCGCGACCAGACCCACGGCCACCGCGACGAGCGAGCCGACGAGCACCGTGAGCCCGGTGGCCGCGGCACTGTCGAGCGCTCCGGCGAGGAAGTCCTGGTCGCTGAGGATGGTGGGCAGCGCTCCCAGCACCGACCACGGTCCCGGCAGCGACGAGCGCGGGACGACGTCGAGGGCGCCGAGCAGCTGCCAGAGCAGCAGCAGACTCACCACCCCGGCCACGCCCAGCACGACGGGGCCGGCCCGGCCCGCACCGCGGACGGTTGCTTGCTCGGTCTGCATCGGACCCCCTGGCGAGGACGGCGATCTCTCGGGCGACGTGACCCGGGTCACGTCTCGACGAACGTAGGGCCTGTCATCGCGCGTGTCAATATGCGAGTCGATATCTCGCATAGCAATATGCATCTCGGGCCCGGATCGGGCCGGTGGCCGCCCGGCAGCACCGAAGTAGCACGCACCGTCCACGTGCCCACAACGGCAGTAGCACGCCGTCCCAGCAACGCGGACGACGTGCTACAACGCGTGACGCGGGGGTCAGTGGCAGGCGCCCGCGGCCCCGCCGACGGCGGCCTCGACCTGCTCCAGGACCGGGCGCACCTCCTCGAACCGGGCAAGCCGGTCCGGGAGCGTGGTCCAGATCCGGGTCGCGATCTCGCGGGCCTCGGCGCGGATCGCGGCCTCGTCGATGCCGGGGAAGCCGCGGTCGACGAGCACCGGCTCGCCCGCGACGTAGACGCTGCGCACGGCCGACCCGAGCTCGGCGTAGGCCAGCTGGTGACGCAGCTGCTCGGCCGGCGCCGGCCACACGTAGTCGGTGTCGATGACCGTCAGGTCGGCCTGGGCGCCGACCACGAGCCGGCCGACGTCCGCGCCGAGGGCGGCGGCGCCGTTGGTCCAGCACATCCCGAGGCCGTCGTTGGCCGTCGGCCAGGTCTCCGGCGGACCCTGCACGCGGTGCAGGATCGTCGAGAGCTTGAGCGTCTCGAACATGTTCTGGGTGTCGTTGCTGCTCGCGCCGTCGGAGCCGATCGCGACCTTCGCACCCGCCTTGAGCAGCGCCGGGACGGGCGCGACGCCCGCGCCGAGCTTGAGGTTGCTCGCCGGGTTGTGGACGGCGACCGCATCGGTCTGCGCGAAGAGCTCGATCTCCTCCGGGCTCAGCCAGATCGCGTGCGCGAAGGAGGACCACTCCTGCAGGGCATCCAGCTTGGCGAGGAACTCCACCGTCGAGACGCCGTAACGCTGCTGGGCCATCCGGATCTGCGACTGCGCCGAGAGCAGGTGCGTCTGCATCCGTACGCCGCGGGTCCGCGCCGTCTCGACACTGGCCTCGAACAGCTCGGTCGAGCAGCGCGGCAGGGACGAGGGGCCGAGCAGCGGCTGCAGCAGCGGCGACCTCCCCTGCCAGCGGTCGACGAACCGGTTGGCCGCCGCGAGGACGACCTCCGGGTCCGCCACGGGAGGCTTGCGCAGATCCGCGCCGCCGGGCACGAGGTCGACCGGGATCGACGAGAAGAAGTCGAGGTCGGAGTACTGGATCGCCACGTTGGCGCGGAAGCCGAGGTCGGCATACGCCTGCATGATGGCGTCCATGCCGTCGTCGACCCACTCGTTGTCCGAGCGGGCGCAGTCGAGCACGGAGGTCGCGCCGCTGCGGACCATCTCGATCGCGCCGACCATCGCCGAGACGTAGAGGTCGCGCGGCGAGAGCCGGGCACCGGCGCCGCCGTAGCTGGCGACGACCATCCACGCGTCGAGCGGGAGCGCGTCGCACAGGCCCTTCTCGATGGTCTGGTTGGAGTGCGTGTGCGCGTTGACCAGCCCCGGGATGAGCAGGTCGCCGCCGAGATCGGTCGACTCGACCGCGGCAGCGGCCGATCCGGCCCGGGCGAGCCAGCGGTCCGCGGCGCCGGGGCCGAGGTCGGCGATCACGCCGTCCACGACCACCACGTCGCCGAGCTCACCGCCGTGCTCGAGGTCCAGCAGCCGGGCGTTGCGCAGCAGCCGTGTCGTCATCCTTCGTCACCCTTCGATCGTTCCCAGTTCGCCAGTGCCGTCCGGAACTCCCGCTGCGCCTCCGCGCCCGAGAGCTCGCCCGGCCCGCCGTACGGCGAGGGCTCCGGGTCGACCTCGACGACGAGCATCGCCGGTCCGGGTGCTGCCCCGAGCAGCTCGCCGAGCAGCTCCGGGAGCTGGTCGACGGATGTGTCGCGTACGACGGTGCGCGCGAACGGCCAGCCGGCCCCCCGCGCGATCGCGGCCAGGTCGGCGAGCGCGCCGGCCGCGAGCGGCTGGCCTCCGCCCGTCTCGTAGCGGCCGTTGTTGAAGACGACGACCCGCAGGTTGGCGGGCGCCGCGTCGGCCATGGCGAGCAGCGAGCCGAGGTTCATCACCAGGTCGCCGTCGCCCTCGAGGAGCAGGAAGTCCAGGTCCGGGCGGGCCAGGGCGGCACCGAGCGCGAGGCCGGGCGCCGCGCCCATCGGGTCGGACGCGTAGAACGTGGGGTTGGGCCCGCCGTGGTCGCGCCAGGCGCGGCCCGCGGTGCCGAGGCTCGCGATGACGACATGCCCCGGCGCGGCCGCGGCGATCGCGCCCGCGACGTCGGCGCGCCTCATCGGGGTCCCCGCGAAGGTGTGCGGCGGCGGAGCGAAGCGGGGGAGACGTGGAGCCTCGTGGGGTGGTTCACGCCGTCTCCCCCACGAGCGCGCGACGGGAGCAGAGCAGCAGGACGGGGCGCCGCAGCAGCCATGCCTGCTCGCTCGCCTTCTCGAACAGCCAGTCGTCGGCGGGACCGTCGACGTGGTGCACGGTCAGGCCGGCCGCGGCGGCCACGCCGGCGGTCACCTGGCCCTTGTACATCTGGTAGTAGAAGCCGTCCTCGGCACCACCGCGGGCCGCGGCCACGACGACCAGCGGCAGCTCGTGGTGGTGCGCGAACGCGGCCAGCACGTTGGCCGAGAGCAGGACGCCCGCGTTCTGGCACAGCACGGCCGAGCGCAGGCCCATCAGGGCCGCGCCGCCGGCGATCGCCACGGCGTCGTCCTCGCGCGTCACCCGGACGTCGAGGATGCTCGGGTCGGCGACGACCTCGCCGATCAGCGGGCTGAGCCAGCTGTCCGGCAGGTAGGCCGCGAGGCCGACGCCGCCGGCCTTCAGCCGGTCGACGATCGCCGCACTCCGCGTGGTCGCGGTCTCGACGTCAGTCATCGTCACTCCTCATCTCGGGTTCTGCCGAGCAGCAGCTGCTCGGTCGCTTGGCGGGCCAGGCCGATGGCGGCGTCGAGCTTCCATCGGTTCCCCGGCAGTGGGTGGGCCTCCCAGGAGAGGTCCTGGTCGAGGACGTCGGCCACCGCATCGGGCGTGGGGACGGTGCCGGCCAGCGCGCGCGTGAGCCGCGGCGGCTGCCAGGGCTTGGGCGCGAGCCCGCCGAAGACGTAGCGCGCGGCAGTCCAGCGACCGTCGGTGTCGACGCTCGCGCACGCGGCGAGCGAGACCAGCGCGAAGTCGCCGTCCCACTGCTGCAGCTTGACGAAGGTCCCGCGGCTGCGCAGCGCTGCCGCCGGCAGCACGATCGCCTCGACCAGCTCACCGGGACGCAGGTCGAGCTCGCCGGGACCGGCGTAGAGACCGGCGATCGAGACGCGCCTGCTGCCGCCGGGTCCGGTCAGCACGACCTCGGCGCCGAGCGCGTCGAAGACGGTGGCGAGGTCCGAGGGCGTGACCGCCTGGCAGCGGTGGCCGCCGATCGCGGCGTGGTGCAGCCGGTGGTCGCCCTCGACGGCGTAGCAGGGGCAGCTGACGCCGCCACGCTTGTAGCAGTCGAAGCCGTTGCGGAAGAACCAGCAGCGCTTCTCCTGGCCGAGGTTGCCGGCGACCGTCGCCACCTCGCGGATCTGCGCGGACGCGATGGTTGCGACGGCGTCGGCCACCACGGGCACCCGCTCGGCCGCCCAGGTGGCGAGCTCGGCGAGCGTCACGGCGGCGCCGATCCGCCAGTCCCCACCGGCCTCCTCGTCGATGCCGCGCAGGGCGGCGATCTTGTTGGTGCCGACCAGCACGGTCGGGAAGAGCAGCTCCTGGTCGCGCTGCACCAGGACGTCGGTGCCGCCGCCGATCACCGTCGCGTCGGGCGAGGAGAGCTCGGCCACGGCCTCCGCGACCGTCTCCGGGAGGGCCACCCGCTCCACCGCCCGCGGCGTACGACGGCGCGCGAAGCGCGTCCCCCAGCGGTCGAGCAGCAGGTGGATGCCGTAGGGGTAGAGCGCGCGGAAGAGCCCGATCTGCCACCGTCCCGGGCGCCGGGCCAGGTGGTGCTTGCGCGGAGGGACGCCGTCGCGCTCCTGCAGGGCAGCGAGGACGACGTCGGGGGTCAGCGGCAGCTCACGGAAGCGGATGCCGGTGGCGTCGTACACGGCGTTGAGCAGAGCGGGTGCGGCCGGGATGAGCGCGATCTCGCCGACGCTCTTGGCGTTGAACGGGCCCGCGGGCTCGGGGCCCTCGATGAGCGCGACGTCGATGGACGGCACCGTGGTGGCGCGCGGCAGCGGGTAGTGGACGTAGCCGGCGTTGACCAGGCGGCCGCCCTCGTAGTGGAGCCTCTCCCCCAGCGCCGCGCCGAGGCCCTGCACCGCGCCGCCGATGATCTGGCCCTCGACCAGCGCCGGGTTGATCGCCCTGCCGATGTCGTGGACCGCCGCATAGTCGAGCACCCGGATCACGCCGGTGCCCGGGTCGACCTCGACCTCGATCGCGTGCGCCGCATAGGCGTAGGTGGCCGAGATGTTGGGCCGCTCGATCCCGGTCCAGTAGGGCTGCATCTTCGGCTCGACGTACTCGGTGTCGATGCGCAGCGAGCCGTCGGCGGACTCGTCGGCGAGGTCCACCAGGTCGGCGATCGCGACACTGTCGGCCGCCGACGACACCCGTCCGTCGGCCAGCGCGACCTCGGACGTGCCGAGCTTCTCGGCCCCGAGCTCGCACAGTCGCGCCGCCATCGCCTCGGCCGTCTGGCGCACCGCGTGCCCGCCCATGTGCGTGCCGCGCGAGGACCACGCGCCCATGTCGGGCGGCGTCTCGTCCCAGTCGGCCATGATCACGCTGATCCGGTCCATCGGTACGCCGAGCACCTCGGCCGCGATCTGGCCGAGGATCGTGCGCTGGCCGGTGCCGGCATCGGCGCCGCCGAAGCGGACCACGACGTCGCCCGTCGTACGGACCTCGACACCGGCGGCGCTCGTGTTGCCGCCCGGATAGGCGTAGGAGCCGCTGGCGTGCATGCCCGACGAGACGCCGACGCCGCGGTACGGCCGGCGGTCCGGGCCCCGCTTGGCGTCCCAGCCGATCCGGTCGCGGACCTGGGCCAGGCACTCGCGCAGCCGGTTGGAGCCGACCTGCGAGCCGGAGAGCTGGGTGGTGTCGGGCAGGCCGGAGTTGTCGATGCGGAACTCGATGGGGTCCTGGCCGCACTTCTCGGCGAGCTCGTCCATGAGCGTCTCGAGCGCGATCGCGGTCTGCGGCTGACCGTAGCCGCGGAACTGGCCGCCGGGCACCAGGTTGGTGTCGACCAGGCGGGCGTCCCAGCGCACGGCGTCGGGGCGGTACATCGAGCCGAGCTGCTTGATCCCGGCGCGCATCACCGAGGGGCCGTAGTGGTTGTAGGCGCCGTTGTCGACGTCGATGACCGCGTCGAGGAAGCAGAGCCGGCCGTCGGCGTCGGCGTGCGCCTCGAGCCTCGTCTCGAAGGCGTGCCGCGGCTTGGTGAACGCGAACTCCTCGGCGCGGCTGAGCTCCAGCAGCACGGGCCGGCCGCACTTCATCGACAGCGCGGCGGCGAGCGCCTCGTGCTCGGAGATCTTCGACTTCGAGCCGAAGCCGCCACCGACGGCGACATCGCGGCACACCACCTGGTCGAGCTCGAGGCCGAACAGGTGGGTCAGCTCGTGGACGACGAAGTGCGGCGCCTGGCTGGAGGTCCACATCTCCAACCGCTCGCCATGCCACCACGCGATGGTGGTGTTGGGCTCCATGCACGCGTGGTTGACGCGCGGGTAGCGGAAGGTGCCGCGGGCGGCGACCGACGCGTTGGTCCGGGCGAGGTCGACATCGCCCCAGTGCTCGGCGGTCGCGACGGCGACATTGGCCCCGTCGGCACGCTCGTGCAGGCGCGGGGCGCCGGGCGCGAGCGCGTCGGGGACGGTCAGCACGGCCTTGCGCCGGCGGTAGCGGACGTCGATCCGGCGGATCGCCTCGTCGGCCGCCTCGGCGGTCTCGGCGGCGACGGCGGCGACCTCGTGCCCGACGTACAGGACCCGGTCGACGGCCATCGGCGGCCGGTCGGAGTAGGGGCCGCCGCTGTGCTCGTAGAGCCGGCCCTCGGGGAAGTCGGCGGCGGTGACGACGGCGTGGACGCCGGGCACGCGCAGCGCCGCGGAGACGTCGAGCCGGCGGATGTCCGCATGCGGCAGGGGGGAGCGGAGGACCCGGGCGACGAGCGTGCCCTCGGGAGGCTCGTCGGCGGCGTACCGCGCGGTGCCGGAGGTCTTCTCGACCCAGTCCAGGGGGCGCACGGACTGCCCGAGGGCGCTCACGACGAGACCTTCCGGAAGCACTGCCGGCTCTGCGCGACGGCGCAGACGGCGTCGACGATCTGGCGGTAGCCGGTGCAGCGGCAGACGTTGCCCGACATCGCGCGGACGATCTCGTCGCGGCCGCGCTCCACCCGCTCGCGGAGGACGGCCTCGGCGCGGACGACCTGGCCGGGCGTGCAGAAGCCGCACTGGAAGGCGGCATGGTCGGCGAACGCCGCGCGGAGGTCCGCCGCGTCGTCGCCCAGCCCGGCGGCCGTCGTCACCTCGTCGGTGACCAGGGCCGCCAGGGTCGTGCAGGCCAGCACAGCCCGGTCACCGACCAGGACCGTGCAGGCGCCGCACTCGCCGCGCCGGCAGGCGCCCTTCGCGGCGAAGTTCCCGGAGGCCCGGAGGACGTCGAGCAACGTCGCTCCGGGCGCACCGGCCGGGACGACGTCACCGTCGACCCGGAGCCCGGTGCGGGGCTCAGCCATCGAGGGCGGCGGTCAACCCAGGAAGGTCGGTGACGACGCCGTGGAAGCGCTCGATGCTCGCCAGGGTCGCGGCATGCGCTGCGTCGTCGGAGTCGGCCACGCACTCGGCGGGGACGACGACGTCGAAGTCCCGCGCATAGGCGTCCCGGATGGTCGAGTCC
This sequence comes from Nocardioides carbamazepini, assembly GCF_024614185.1. Taxonomy (GTDB): domain Bacteria; phylum Actinomycetota; class Actinomycetes; order Propionibacteriales; family Nocardioidaceae; genus Nocardioides; species Nocardioides carbamazepini. The sequence continues at coordinate 34,092 of NZ_JAHTLF010000018.1, read as the reverse complement.
ACGCAGAAGCTGGTCGTCGTACCGAGGACGACGAGGACCTGCACGTCCCTCATCCGGAGCTCGACCTCGAGCGTGGTCTGGAAGAAGGCGCTGGACCGGTGCTTGACGACGACCTCGTCCCGGTCCTCCTTGATGGCCTTCATCTCGTCGAGCAGCTCGGCGTCCCAGGTGCCGCGCCGGCAGAGCTCGAGCTTGACGCCCCGGCGCTCCAGGTGCGACGGGATCCGGCGGCGGCTGCGCAGCACGTCGTCGTCGTAGTGGACCTGCTGGGTGAACCACACCGGGATGTCGAGGCGGTGCGCCAGGTCGACCGTCTTCGTGACGTTCGGGATGATGTCCTGCGGGTTCTTCACCGCGTCGGCGCCGAACGCCTGGCCTCGCGACCCCTCGGGGTGGCAGAAGCCGTTCTGCATGTCGACCACGAGCAGGCCCACGTCCCGCGGGTCGAGCTTCACGCTAAGCGGCATGCCAGTTCCTCTCCTTGTCCTTGTCGGGTTCGGGCTTCACGACCACCTGGCCGCTGCCCGGCTGGGCCAGCACCTCGCCGTCCCGGTAGATCACGTCGCCGCGGCGCATCGTCAGCGTCGGCCAGCCACGCAGGGGAACGCCCTCGAAGGCGCTGACGAACTCGCTCTGGGTGACGTCGGGACCGACGACCTTCTCGGTCTCCATGTCGACGATCACGAGGTCGGCGTCGGCGCCCACCTGGATCGAGCCCTTCGTCGGCGCGAGGCCGAAGAGGCGGGCGGGGTTGTAGGCCATCGTCTCGGCGACCTTCTCGATCGCGATCCGGCCCTTGAGCACGCCCTCGGTGAGGACGACCGGCAGCATGGTCGCGAGACCGGCGAAGCCGGGCGCCTCCTCCCAGATGCCCTTGCCCGACTTGGGGATCGGCACGTGGTCGGACCCGATCGTCGAGATCCAGCCCTCGCGCAGGCCGCGCCACAGCTCGGCCTGGTGCGCCTCGTTGCGCAGGGCGGGGGCGACCTTGCCGACGCCGGAGCCGGCGAGCCGCTCGTCGTCCGCGGTGAGGGCCAGGTAGTGCGGGCAGGTCTCCAGTACGACGGTGCGGCCCTTGCGGCGGGATTCGGCGGCCGCGTCGACGGCCATGCCGACGGTGGTGTGCGGCACGTAGAGCGAGCACTCCTGCAGGTCGGCGAGCCAGATCGCGCGGAGCAGGTCCTGCTCCTCGACGAAGTCCGGCCGTGACGCGCTGTAGGCCGCGAGGTCGTCGCCGCCGCTCTCCTTCACCTTGGCGGTGAGGTGGCAGACGAGCGAGTCGTCCTCGCAGTGGACCATGCACCAGCCGTAGGGGCCGAGCTCGCGGATCTTCTCCATGGCCGCGTAGAGCACGGCGTCGTTGACCGACACCAGGCCGATGGGGTTACCGGGCTCGTAGCCGCCCATGTAGAACTTGAAGCTGGTGACACCGAACTCCGCGGCGTAACGGGGGATCTCCTCCACCTGCTCCATCGTGGAGATGATGAAGTGGAACTGGGTGTCGACCAGCATCCGGGTCTTCGCGGTCTCGAGCTCGGCCGGGAAGGTCTCGAAGAAGGTCGACGGGGACCGGCGGTACTGCAGCACGGTCGTCACGCCACCGACCGCCGCGCAGGCCGTCTCGGAGGCGAAGATCTCCGACAGCGGCCGGCCGCCGCCCAGGTGGACGTGCGGGTCGACGATGCCGGGCAGGACGAACCTTCCCGCGGCGTCGATCCGCTCGGCGGCCTCCGGGAGCACGCTCTCGTCGGCGATGGCGACGATACGGCCGTCCGCCACGGCGACCGCGGCGTCGACCACTCCGCTCGGGCTGACGATCCGCCCGTTGGCGACGATGGTGTCCACGCGCATCTGACCTCCAGTTCCCGCTCTCCTCGAAGAGCGCAACCTCGCCTCATCGACACACTGGCAGGAGATCTCGGGTGGCTGTCGGCCGCACACCCGGCGCACAGTGCGTCAGGGCTGTAATCGACTCCCCGGCAGGGAGGCGATGCCGTCGCCGACGACTCTAGTGAGCGGGGCCACACACGTCAAGCATGCGGGATGACATCTCGTAATGCGATATCGGTCGGGCTCAGTGCTCGTGGTGGTGGCGGTGCCGCGGCACCCGCTGGTGCGGGTGATGGTCGCCCGCGAGGAGGGCCGTGTAGAGCTCCCGATAGCGCTCCAGCTCGGCCAGGTCCACGACATCGCGTCGCGGGTCGGAGGACGATCGTACGCTCTGCGGGCCGACCCGCACGGTGTCGATCCCGTGCTCGCGCAGCACCACGCCGTCGGTCGATCCGGTCCAGCCGGTGATCGGCGCCGGCGGCTCCCCGAAGACGTGCTCCCACGCGTCCTGCGCCGCCCGTACGACGGGCGCCCGCTCCGGCGTCGCCTGCGCACCGTGCAGCCACTCGACCTCGACCGCGCAGCCGCAGCCGGCCAGCGGGGTCGTCGCCAGGAGCGCGTGCAGACAGGCGGTCAGCTCGGTCGCCAGCCGCGACGGGCGCTCACCGGGCACCGTCACGACGTACAGGTCGACGAGCAGCTCGGCCGGCAGCAGGTCCGGCTTGTCCGGCCAGCCGGCGCGCAGGGCACCGACCCCCACCTCGGCGCCGACCTGGCCGACGGGCACGCGGCTGGCGAGGTAGCGCTCGCGCCACCGCTCCACCGCGTCGAGGACGACGCCCGTGTGGCGCAGCACGCCGCCGGACGGCGTCGCCGACACGGGGGCGAGCGCGGCGCCCGGCGTACCGGTCACCCGGACCTGGAGGTAGGCCGCGCCCGGCTCCTCCCAGAGCAGCCCCCGCGGGCCGCCCTTGGCCACGATCGCGGAGGGGATCTCGGGGGCGTCGGCGAGGAAGGCGCGGACGCCCTCGCCCCGGCCACCGCGGCGGTGCGTGCCACCCCCGGCGATCAGGAGCGTGCCGCGGCGCGCGGCGGCGAACGCCGCCACCGCGGCCGCGGCCGGCGCGCGCGCGACGCCGAGGCCGAACCCCTCGGCCGTGCCATCGGCGACCCGGAGCGGACCGACCGGATCGACGCGGCCAGTGACGAGGGGCTCGGAGATCCCGTCCCCGTCGAGGGAGGTGTCGAGGTGCGAGTAGAGCAGCGGCCCCGGCCCGGCGTGCGCGACCAGGTTGGCGCCCTCGGCGCCGTAGGGCTGCACGGTCCAGGTGATCGTGGGCCAGCGCTCACCGCACCACTGCGCCAGCGCCGTGGCCGCGAGTCGCTCGCGGCCACGGGGCGTCGGCGTCTGGTCGAGCACCCGGAGGAGCTCGACGAGCTCCTCGCTCAGAAGCGTCCCCAGTCGTCGGAGGCCGGCCGCCACACGTCGATGTTGCGGGGGTCGGCGGGCATCTTCCGGGCCCGGTGCGTCTCGTGCTCCTCCGGGGTGAACACCCGGTGACTGTCGCAGAGCTCGAAGCGGGGACCGAACTTCTTGTCGTGCAGGTAGAACGCGATGGATGTCGACGCCGAGTGGTTCACGATGTCGGAGGCGATCGGCGCACCCTTGTAGAGAGCGCGGGCGCGCATCCGCATGACGTGGTCGAGGCTCTTCATCGCGAAGCAGAGGTGCGCGACGTAGTGCTCGTCGTTCTTCTGGATCGCCAGGCTGTGGTGGTACCGGTCCTCGCAGCGCAGGAAGGTCGCCGAGCCGACGATGTGGTCGGACGGGATGAAGCCCAGCACCTGGATGTAGAAGTCCAGCATCTCCTCGTACTTGGTGGTCGCGAGGAACGGGTGCACGAGGTCGAGCGGACGGATCTCGATGCTCGGCGGCTCGGCGTACTCCTGGAACTCGGTGAAGAGCTCGACGATGAGGCCCTCGGGATCCTCGAGCGCGAAGCCGTTGTCGCACAGGGCCTGCTGCCGCTCCTGCAGCGGGAGGATCTCGCGGCCGGCGGCGATCGCGCGCCGCTTGATCTCCTCGAGCACCTCCTCGCTCTCGACGCTGAAGCCGACCGCGGTGGTCCAGCCGTCGGTGCGCTCAGGGGCGCTGATCAGCTCGATCGCGTGGTGCTCGATGTCGGCGCGCAGGTAGGCGTACTCGTCGGTGTGCTGCTCCAGCTGGAGCCCGACGTGGTACTGCAGGAAGTCGATCGTGGCCTGCATGTCGGGGACCTCGATGCGCGCGTACTCCATGCCGTACGGTCCACGTGGGTGCTTGGTCACGCGTCCTTCCCTTCCCGCGTCGGCCTCGGGCCGCTCCGCGAACTCGTAGGCGACGATCGCCTGGGCGGCGATCACCGGCCGCCACTTCTCACGCACGAACTGCTCGTGCGACTCACTGTTGAGGTAGGCGAGCAGCTCCTGCTCGTCGGGGAACTCGACCGACATCCCATGGGAGTAGGTCTGGTCCCGGCTGCTGAGGTTCTCCCCCATCGACCAGTGCCGCATCGCGGGATAGCGCTCGGGGAAGGTCTCCAGCTCCGCCAGGATCGCCTGCCGGGTCCCCGCGGGGACCTCCTCGGCGAACCGGAAGAGCAGCGTGTGTCGGATCATCGGCCCGACCTCACAGGATGAAGCTCAGTCGGGCGCCGACCGGCAGCGCCTCATGGCCCAGGATCGTCCGGCGCAGGCGGTACTTGAGGCCCTCCTGGGTCGGGACGACGACGTGCTCGTACCACCCGACGTACTGGTCGAACTGACCGTCGCGGGCCCGGTGCACGACGAAGGACGCGCGGATCCGCAGCGTGCCCTCCTCCTCGCCGGGGAAGAGCCGGACGTTGGAGACCATCCGCTGGGTGCGCGAGTGCGGGTTCTCCGCGTGCGCCTTGCGGGACTTCAGTCGCTTCACCCGGGCCTGGATCAGGTCGTAGTCGTCGTCGACGAACGAGCCGCCCGCGTGCAGCGACCAGCCGCGGTAGTCGGTGGTCGGGATCTCGTAGCGGGCCCCCTCCTCGAAGAGCGCGAGCCACGCGTCGTAGTTCCAGGCGTCGAGGATGTCGGCCTCCTCGTAGAGGAAGTCCTCGATCTCGCCGCGGGTGATGGTGCGGCCGGCGACCTCGACGGAGCCGCGCACGTCTGCCTGCGTCATCGCACGTCCCTCCCCTCGAGGAAGCTCGCCGGCCGGTCGCCGGTCACCTCGAGCCCACCGCCGACGGCCTCCTCCCAGTAGCGCCAGAAGCCACGCATCGCACCCTCGTCGATCGAGCGGCCCTGCTCGCCCTTGACCTCGTCGCGCATGCCGCGCGACATGTCGCTGTAGTCGAGCTCGCCGGCGCCCCTGGTCGCCTCGATGCCGCGCTGGACGGCCTCGTAGGCCTCGATGTCGTCGGGGGTCGCGAGGCCGCCGGGACCCACGAAGCTGACGACCGTCTTCATCCGCAGCGCACGGGACTCGGGGTCCTCCTCGCGCGGCACGAGCTGCCAGGCGCGGACGTCGGTGTGGCCGGGCGCGACCGGCTCGAGCTGCCGGATCGAGAGACCCTCGATGTCGAAGAGCAGCAGGTTGGGGAAGACGAAGAGGATGTGGCTCTCGTCGGCGATGTAGTGCGCGCGCTCCTCGCCGAGTCGCTCCACCATCTCGGCGCGGTGCTCCTCGGTGCGGACCTTCTCCGCCTCGCCGAACCGGGGCTCCCAGATCATCGAGATCCGGCCGCCGTGACCGGTGAGCACGAGCAGCGAGTGACCGTTGCCGAGGTTGTAGGCGTACTGGTTGTCGTCGGTCACCGCGAAGCCGGACTCCCGCAGGTAGCCGACGAAGGTGTTGTGGGTCGGCGAGAAGTGGTAGCCGTCCATCGCGTTCTCGACGGCGAGCTTCCAGTTGCCGCGGACGCTGTAGAGCTGCACGCCGGGCAGCGTCGTGACGCCGCTGGGGTGCTGCTGCTCGATCATCGTCATGTAGTCGGCGGCGTCACCGAGGTGCTCGAGGAGCGGCGGCACGTCGGGGTTGAACGAGATGAAGACGTAGCCCTCGTGGATCTCCAGGCGGGGCACCGCGCGCAGCATCATGTTCTTCTGCAGCGACTCGATGTCCTCGTACGCGCCGTCGTCCGGGATCGCCGCGACGGTGCCGTCGTTGTTGAAGGTCCAGGCGTGGTAGAAGCACTGGAACCGGCGCTGCGAGCCCTCGTTCTCGCGGCACAGCACGGTGCCGCGGTGGGGGCAGGAGTTCAGCCAGGCGCGGACCTGGCCCTCCGTGTCGCGGCAGAAGATCAGGGGCCGGCCGGCGATGGTCCGGACCTTGAAGTCGTTGACGTCGGGGATCTCCGTCTCGTGCCCGAGGTAGAGCCAGGTGCGCAGCCACACGTCCACCCGCTCGCGGGCGAAGATCTCCGGGGAGCGGTAGGCCTCCCGGTTGACGCGGAACGTGAGCCGCTCCCAGTCCTCGACGAGCATCGGTTCCGCCACTCGCTCGGACACTTCGCTTGACATGTCTGTCGCTCCTTCGCCCTCGTGCGTTCTGTCGCTATCGCGAGATGCCATCTCGCGATGTGACATAGCATCGTCGCCGTCGATGGGACTGTCAAGGGTTCTCGGCAAAGCCGTGACGGGTTGACGGCGACACCCTTCTGGGTTCATTGTCCTGTCTTGTAATAAGAGACGCTATCTCGGCCTGTATGACGAACGGAGACGCCGTGCCCTACGTGATCACTGGTTCCTGTATCGACGTGATGGACCGGTCGTGCGTGGAGGAATGTCCTGTCGACTGCATCTACGAGGGTGACCGGATGCTCTACATCCAGCCCGACGAGTGCGTCGAGTGCGCCCGCTGCGAACCGGTCTGCCCCCAGATCTCGATCTACCACCACGACGACCTGCCCGACGAGTCGAAGGGCTACGAGCGGATCAACGCCGAGTTCTTCACCGACCTCGGCTCCCCCGGTGGCGCCCGCAAGGTCGGCCGCGTCGGCACGGACCACCCGGACGTCGCATGAGCACTCCCCAGGACACCGCGCCCGCGGGACCGGCCCACGAGGTCGACCTGCTCGTCATCGGCGCCGGCCCGACGGGCCTCTACGCGACCTACTACGCCGGCTTCCGCGAGCTGCGGGTCGCCCTGCTCGACGCGCTGCCCGAGGTCGGCGGCCAGATCGCCGCGCTCTACCCCGAGAAGGCGCTGTACGACGTCGCCGGCTTCCCGTCCGTACGCGGCCAGGAGCTCGTCGACGCGCTGCACGCGCAGGCTCGCTCTGCCGACCCGCTGATGCTGCTCGGCCGCACCGCGGTCGGCCTCGAGGAGCACGCGGACGCCGTCGTGATCACCACCGACACCGGTGAGACGATCCGCGCCGGCGCGGTCCTCATCACCGCCGGCATCGGCAGCTTCACCCCGCGCGAGCTGCCCGTCGGCTCGGAGTACCTCGACCGCGGCCTGCGCTACTTCGTGCCGCGCCTGGCCGAGCTCGCCGACCAGGACGTGCTGGTCGTGGGCGGCGGCGACTCCGCGCTGGACTGGGCTCTGGGCCTGGAGGAGATCGCACGCAGCGTCACGCTGGTCCACCGCCGCCCCCAGTTCCGTGCCCACGAGCGCAGCGTCGCACAGCTGCACGAATCGAGCGTCGAGGTGCTGACGCCGTACGAGGTCGCCAAGGTGTCGGGCGAGGACCGCATCGAGGAGGTCGTCATCGAGGCCCGCGACGGCGAGAGCCGCACCCTCACGGTGCAGGCCGTCGTCGCCGCGCTCGGCTTCATCGCCGACCTCGGCCCGATCGACGACTGGGGCCTGGAGCAGGACCGCCGACACATCCTCGTCGACCGCACCATGCGGACCAACCGGCAGCGGGTGTTCGCTGCCGGCGACCTCGCCCACTACGAGGGCAAGGTCAAGCTGATCTCGATCGGCTTCGGCGAGGCGGCCCTCGCCGTCAACCACATCACCGCGCTGGTCCGTCCCGGATCCGCGCTCACGCCGGGACATTCGTCGGACCTGTGACGACACGGGGCGTCCGCGCCCGCCGGACACGGCGGCGCGGCGTCCCACCCGTGCGATACTCCGTCGAGCCCAGCGCCCCGATTCGAGGTCACATGAGCACCAGCAAGAGCCCCAAGAAAGAGACGAGCGAACCCGCTCCCACCATCCAGACGGTGGAGCGGGCCGCGGTCGTCCTCGGCTCGTTCACGGTCGCCAAGCCCTACCTGAGCCTCAATGAGCTGACCGCGTCACTCGGCACCAGCAAGGCGACGGCGCACCGCTACACGAAGGCGCTGCGCGCCGCCCACCTGCTCCGGTACGACGAGCGCACCGCCCTCTACTCGCTCGGCCCCCAGGTGCTGACGCTCGCCGCGTCCGCCCGCGCCGGCCTGCCGATCGTCGCCGCCGCCGAGCCCTACATGGAGGCGCTGCTGCACGAGGTCGACGAGACCGTCGTCCTCTCGGTGTGGGACGGCGAGACCGCGACCGTGGTGCGCTCGGTCGACAACACCGACCACATCATCCGGATCGGCGTCCGCTCCGGCGCCCGGCTCGACCTCACCGACTCCGCGCAGGGCCGCGTGTTCTGCTCGTTCCTGCCCCCGGAGCAGGTGCCCGGCCTGAAGTCGATCCTGCGCCGCGCCCCCGAGCTGGGCGCGGAGTTCGACACGATCCGCGAGCTCGGCCTCTCCCTCAACTCACCCGACATCAACGGCGTGCGCACGATCGCCGCGCCGATCTTCGAGGGCGAGACGATCGTCGCGGCCATGGCGATCGTCGGTACGGCCGTCACCGTCTCGGCCGACGTCGACAGCCCGATGGCCCGGGCGCTCCTGCGCACCACCCGTGAGCTCTCCGAGGGACTCGGCGGCAGCTGACCCGGCTCAAACTGAATCTGGATTGACGCCGACCCGGCGCAGTCTGAACTGCAGAACGCGTCGACCCGGCGCAGTCTGAACCAGAAATCGCATCGACCCGGCAGAGCTTCTGTCGGGTCGATGCGATTTCGCGTTCAGTTTGCGCCGGGTCGACGGAGTTGCGAGTTCAATCTGCGCCGGGTCGGCGTTTCTCAGACGTTCAGCTGCGCCGGGTCGGGCTCAGAGACCGAGGTCGCGCCCGATGAGCTCCTTCATGATCTCGTTCGAGCCGGCCCAGATCTTGGTGACCCGGGCGTCGCGCCAGGCGCGGGCGACGCGGTACTCGTTCATGAAGCCGTACCCGCCGTGCAGCTGGACGCAGTGGTCGAGCACCTCGGACTGCACCTGCGAGGAGAACCACTTGGCCTTGGCGGCGTCGATCGCGGTGAGCGTCTTCTGCGAGTGGTTGAGCACGCACTTGTCGATGTAGGCCTCGGCGGCCTCGATCCGGGTGGCCAGGTCGGCCAGCAGGAACTTGTTGTGCTGGAAGGTGCCGATCGGGGCGCCGAACGCCTGGCGCTCCTTGGCGTACTCGATGGTCTCGAGCAGGATCTGCTTGGCGTGCGCGATATTGGCGACCGCGCAGCCGAGGCGCTCCTGCGGGAGCTTCTGCATCATGTGGATGAAGCCCATGTCGAGCTCGCCGATGATCTCGGCGTCGGTGACCCGGACGTTCTCGAAGAAGAGCTCGGCGGTGTCGGACTCCTCCATGCCGACCTTGTCGAGCTTCCGGCCTCGCGAGAAGCCCTCCATGGTGGCCTCGATGCCGAAGAGGGTGATGCCCTTCGGGCCCTTCTCCGGGTCGGTGCGCACGGCGGTGACGAACAGGTCGCCGGAGTAGCCGTTGGTGATGAAGGTCTTCGAGCCGTTGATGACCCACGAGTCGCCGTCGCGCACGGCGGTGGTCTTCAGCGCCGCGAGGTCGGACCCGCCGGACGGCTCGGTCATGCCGATGCCGAGCAGGATCTCGCCGGATGCGACGCCGGGGAGCCAACGCTGCTTCTGCTCCTCGGTGCCGAGCTCGACGATGTACGGCGCCGTGATGTCGGCATGGATCCCGTGGCAGGTCGGGTACGCCGCGCCGACCTTGGCCAGCTCCTCCTGCAGTACGGCGTTGAACCGGAAGTCGCCGGCGTCGGAGCCGCCGTACTCCTCCGGGATGCACAGCCCGAGCAGGCCCTGCTTGCCGGCCTCGAGCCAGAACTCGCGCGGGAGCGCCTTCGCGGCGATGTGCTCCTCGGTGTGCGGAAGGACGGACCGGTCCACGAACTCCTTGACGGACGCGCGGAAGGCCTCGTGGTCCTCGTCGTAGATCTCACGCTTCATGACCACGACTCTACTCGCGGGTCACTTCACCGGTCCTTGTCCCCGGGCACAACAATCACCGCCCGGTGATTGGTCATTCGCAACGAACCACAGGCCCCTCTTCCCCTACGCTCACGAGCGTGATCTCGGCGCGACTGCTCGAGAGGGAGGCGGGCCTCGCGGAGGCTCGGGCAGCCCTCGACCGGCTGCGCGCCGGCACGGGTGGCGCCCTGTGCCTGCTGGGCCCGGCCGGAGTCGGCAAGACGTCGCTGCTCGACGCCGCCCTCGCCACGGCCGGCGACCTGCGGGTGCTCCGGGCCGCCGCGGGCGAGCTCGAGGCGCACGCGCCGTACGGCGTCGTGCGGCAGCTGTTCGGCCGCGTCCTGGCCGGCATGGCCCCGGCTGCGCTCGACGGCCTCGACGGCATCGCGCACGGCGCAGCCCGGGCCGCGGTCGACCTGGTGCTGCACCGCGGCGCGCCGGTGGGTGACCCCTCGGTGATGCTCAACAGCCTGTACTGGCTGCTGGACGGGCTCACCGCGGACGGTCCGCTCGTGCTCTCGATCGACGACGCGCACTGGGCCGACGAGGCGTCGCTGCTCTTCTGCAGGCACCTGCTCAGCCGGGCGGACGAGCTGCCGGTGCTCCTGGTCGTGGCGGCCCGCGACATCCTGCCGGAGCGGCGCAGCCCGGCCCTGGCGGCGCTCGTCGCCGGTGCGCCCCGGCTCGACCTCGCGCCCTTGAGCGTCGACGGCGTCCGCTCCTGCCTCGCCGACCTGGGGCACGCGCAGATCAGCGACGAGCTCGCCGCCGCGTGCACCGACGTCACCGGCGGCAACCCGTTCCTGGTGGTCGCCCTGGCCGACCTGCTGGGTACGACGGACGTCCGCTCCCTGGTCCCCCGGACCGTGGTCGACACCGTCGTGCAGCGACTCACCGCACTGGGTACGGCGGAGCAGGCTCTCGCCCGCGCGGTCGCGGTCCTCGACACGGCGCCGCTGCGCATCGCCGCGGAGCTCGCGGACCTCACGCCCGAGAAGGCGGGCATCGCCGCCGACCGGCTGCGCGACGCCGGGCTGTTCTCCACCGACAGCCGGACCGGCTTCCGGCACGCGCTGTTGCGCAGCGCCGTCCTCGCCGCGACCGCCGCCGCGGGCCGCGACGACCTGCACCGCCGCGCGGCCCGGGCCCTCGCCGACCTGCCGGACGGCCTGCATGTCGCGGCCGGCCACCTGCTCGAGGTCGAGGGCATCGGTGATCCCTGGGCGGCCGACGTGCTGCGGACCGCGGCCCGGTCGGCGCTCGCCGACGGCGCGCCCCAGGCGGCGGTCGACCTGCTGCGCCGGGCGGTCGCCGAGCCGCCGGCAGCTGTGGATCTCCCGGGATTCCTGGTCGAGCTGGGCACCGCCGAGCTCCACGTGGGCGACCCCGCGTCGATCACGACCCTCGAGCGTGCCGGGCGCGGCGTGACCGACCCCGTCCTGCGCGCGCACTGTGCGCTGGCCCTCGCGACGGCGTACCACGTCGGCGGGTTCTACGAACGCACCGTCCCCATCCTCACCGAGGTGCTGGAGGCCCTCGGACCGGAGCACGGCGACCTCGTGCTCGTGGTCGAGGCGGCCCTCGTCGCCGCGGCGCTGTGCGTGCCGGGCCGGGTCGACGAGGCGCGTCAGCGGCTGGCCGCCCACGGCCGGCTCGCCGGCGTGACGCCCGGCGAGCGACTGCTCCTCATCCACCAGGCATCGGTCGCCAACGCCACCGTGGCGCCGATCTCCGAGGCCGGCGAGCTGGCCCGCCGCGCGATCGGCGACGGCGCGACGCCCGAGCAGGTGGCGAGCCCGTTCGAGTGGACCATCGCCCGGATCCACCTGGCGTGCGCCGGCGAGTACGACGCCGTGGCTGACCTGTGCGCGCAGGGGCTCGACCTCGCGGCTCGCGAAGGCTCCGTCCCGCTGTACGCCGCCGCGTCGGTGACCCGCGGCTGGGCGCACCTGTGGGCGGGGCGGCTCGACGACAGCGCCACCGACTTCACCGAGGCGCTCCGCCACGCGGACCTGGTCCCCGGCGGGCAGCTGGTCAGGCTGATGGCGGCCGCCGGGCAGGCCGAGGCGCTGCTCGCCCGAGGGCGGCTGGCCGAGGCCGCGGCGGCGGTCGAGTCCGTTCCGGAGGAGGTCGCCGCCGACCGCACGAACGCGACGGGCATCCACCTGCTCCGCTCGCGCGGCCTGGTCCGCGCCGCCGCCGGCGACCACGAGGCCGCGCTGGTGTCGCTGCGCCAGTGCGGTGCCCGGCTCCAGGAGCTCGACATGGACTCCCCGACCTGGTGCGGATGGCGGGCGCCGGCGGTCGAGAGCCTGTGGGCGCTGGGCCGGGTCGACGAGGCCCGCGCGCTCGCCGCCGACGAGCTGGCGGTCGCCGAGCTCAAGGGCGCGGCCGGCGTGCTCGGCCAGGCACTGCGGATCGCCGGCGAGGTCGCCGGTGCCGACGGCATCGCCCTGCTCGAGCGCTCGGTCGCGGTGCTCGACGGATCCCAGGCGCGGCTCCAGGAGGCGCGATCCCGGGTCGCGCTGGGATCGGCCCTGCGTCGTACCGGACGCCGGGTGGAGGGTCGCGAGCAGCTCCGGGCCGGTCGCGAGCTCGCGCACCGCCTCGGTGCCACCGTCCTCACCGAGCGGGCCACGACCGAGCTCGCCCTGGCGGGCGGCCGCGCCGGGCGGATCGAGGTCACCGGCGTCGCGGCACTGACCTCCGCCGAGCGGCGGGTGTGCGAGCTGGCGTCCGCGGGACTGCGCAACCGGGACATCGCCCAGCGCCTGTTCGTCACCACCAAGACCGTCGAGGTGCATCTGTCGCGGGCCTACCGCAAGCTCGGCGTCGGCCGCGACGGCCTCGGCCCGCTGCTCTCCTCCGACGACGGCTCCTAGGGAAACGCTGATCAATGGCGGCGTCGCGAGCGCCGCGAGGCGCGCGCGATGGCAAGGCGCAGGCGCGAAAGGCATGCCGGGCGCACGTCGAGCGTCTGCAACGCCGCCAGCGTGCGTGCCCCGCGGCGCACAGCAGGCGGGATTGATCAGCGTTTCCCTAGACTCCGGGGCATGGCCGCCCACGACACCCGGATGCTGCTGCTGGGTGCCGTCGCGCTCTTCGAGCCGGTGAACGGCTACCAGATCCGGCGCGAGCTGCTGTCCTGGACCGTCGACGACTGGGCCAACCTCAACCCGGGCTCGATCTACAACGGCCTGGCCACACTGACGAAGCAGGGCTTCCTCGTGCGCCACGACCTCGCGGACGGCGGCCGCGAGGTCGCGGTGTACGAGGCGACCGACGCGGGCAGGGCCGAGCTCGAGCGACTCGTCACGGCCGGCCTCGAGGAGGTGAGTGTGGTGGACCGGAAGGGCTTCAGCGCGGCCTTCGGCCTCCTTCCGTTGGTCCCCGCGGACCGCGCGCTGCGCTCACTGGTGCGGCGCCGGGTCGCCCTCGAGGCGCTCGTGGCCCGCCTGGCCGAGCCGTCGGCGCCGGCGGAGACCCCGCCCCATGCCCTGCGCACGGTCGTGATGTGGCTGGACCTCGCCGTGGCCGAGCTGGGGTGGCTGCGCGAGACGATCGAGCTGGTGAAAGCAGGCCGCCTCGCGCTCGACCCGGCGTCCTGGACACCGCCGGCCGACGACCCCGGCTGGCAGATGAACGCCGACCGTGAGCGCTACCGGGCCCTGCTCGGCGGCTGAGTGCACGGTTCTCGATATCCGCTTGCGATGAATGTCGGCGGGTGGTGCTGTCGTACCTCCGGGGGCTCCGTTTGACAGGCAGTGTTCAAGTTTGAATACTTCCTGTTGTTCAACCTTGACTACGAGGGGATTCGACGATGATCCGTGCACGAGGACTCGTGCAGACCTTCCACAGCGGACAGGGCAAGCAGAAGAAGGAGGTCCACGCCGTGCGCGGCGTCGACCTCGATGTCGAGGAGGGCGAGGTCGTCGGCTTCCTCGGGCCCAACGGCGCCGGCAAGACCACCACGCTGCGGATGCTGACCACGCTGCTCAAGCCGACGGCGGGTACGGCGACCGTGGCCGGGTTCGACGTCGCGACCCAGGCGGTCGACGTACGCCGCAGCATCGGGTACTGCTCCCAGGTCGGCTCCACCTTCTCCGGCGCCTACGCCGGTGACGAGGTCGTCGACCACGGGATGCTCTACGGCATGTCGAAGAAGACGGCCGTGGCCAAGGGCCAGGAGCTCTTCGACAAGCTGCAGCTCGATGGGCTGTGGCGGCGGATGCCGAAGAACATGTCCGGCGGTCAGAAGCGGCGCCTCGACATCGCGATGGCGCTCATCCACTCGCCGTCGCTGGTGTTCCTCGACGAGCCGACCACCGGCCTGGACCCCCAGGCGCGGATCAACCTGTGGCACCACATCGCCGACCTGCGGGCCCAGCAGGGCGCGACCGTCTTCCTCACCACCCACTACCTCGACGAGGCCGACGCCCTCGCCGACCGGATCGTGATCATCGACAAGGGCGAGATCGTCGCCAGCGACACCGCCGACAACCTCAAGGCCTCCGTCGCCGGCGACCTCGTCGACCTCGAGGTCGCCACCGACGAGCAGGTCGCGATCGCCCGCGACAAGCTCGCCTCCATCAGCGCCGACGTCGAGGTCGAGGGGCACCACGTCCGCGGCCGGGTCGCCCGGGCCGGCAAGGCCGTGCCCGGCCTGCTGCGCGACCTGGAGACCTCCGGGGTCGGCCTCGAGTCGATCGAGGTCGTCCGCCCCACGCTCGACGACGTCTTCCTCACCCTCACCGGCCGCTCCCTGCGCGACGCCGAGGCGGCCGCCGAGGCCAAGGACGGCGCCGACGGCACCGATGCCGGCGTCCCGACCACCGAGGGAGCGAGCGCGTGAGCACCTTCTTCCGCGAGTCCTGGATCGTCTTCAACCGTCAGCTGCGGATGAACCTGCGCAACCCCGCGTGGGTCATCATCGGCATGCTGCAGCCGGTCCTCTACCTGCTGCTCTTCGGGCCGCTGCTCGAGCCGGTCATCGCCCAGCTCGGTGGCAACAAGTACACCTGGTTCGTGCCCGGCATGCTCGTCCAGCTCGGCATCTTCGGCGCCTTCTTCGCCGGCTTCTCGCTCATCGGCGAGTGGCGCGAGGGCGTCATCGAGGCCGAGCGGGTCACCCCGGCCCACCGGTCGGCACTGCTGTTCGGCCGCCTCTACCGCGACCTGCTCCAGCTCTTCGTGCAGGCGGTCATCCTCGTCGGGCTCGGCCTGATCATGGGCATGGACGCCTCGTTCGGCGGCATCGTCGTCGGCGTCGTCCTCACCCTGATGCTCGGCGGGGCCTGCGCCGCCGCGTCCAACGCCCTGGCGCTGACCACCAAGAGCGAGGACGTGATGGCGCCGGTCATCAACGTGGTCATGATGCCGGTGCTGCTGCTCAGCGGCATCCTGCTGCCGATGAGCTTCGGCGCCGGCTGGCTGGAGCGGCTCAGCGACTTCATGCCGATCCGCCACGTCGTCGACGCCGTCCGCGCCGCGTTCTTCGGCGACTTCGACAGCTCGATGCTGTGGGGCGTCGGCTGGACCGCGGTGCTCTTCGGCCTCGCCGTGTGGTGGGGCACCTCGGTGTTCAAGAAGGAGAACGCCTGATCCGTCAGGTCGCGAGCCGCACCACGTCGTCCACCCGATCACCTGTCGGGTGGGCGAGGTGGTGGTCCTAGGGTGTGGCTCCTTATCCGGCGCAGCAGGCGCGGGACAAGGAGCCGCGCCCTAGACCAGGACGCGGTCCTGCGGGAAGTCCGGGGCATCGGGGGCGGTCGCCGCCGGCTCCTCACGGAAGCCGTGCCGCTCCCACCACCGGGCCAACGGAGCGGGCGCCCACCAGTTCCAGCGCCCGAGGAGCTTCATCGTCGCCGGGACCAGGAGCGCGCGGATGATGGTCGCGTCGACCAGGATCGCGACCAGCATGCCGATGCCCAGCATCTTCATGAACACGACGCCACTGAGGCTGAACGCCCCGATCACGACGGCGAGCAGGAGCGCGGCGCTCGTGATGATGCGACCGGTCTTCTGCACGCCGGTCTGCACGGCGAGATCGTTGTCGCCGGTCGCGTCCCACTGCTCGCGGACCCGCGACAGCAGGAAGACCTCGTAGTCCATCGACAGCCCGAACAGGACCGCGAGCATCACGATCGGGTTGGTCAGGTCGAGGAAGCCCTGCGGGGTGAACCCGAGCAGGTCGGCGAGGTGGCCGTCGCTGAAGATCCACGTCACGACGCCGAACGAGGCGGTGATGGAGAGGGCGTTCATCAGCACCGCCTTCAACGGCAGCACGACCGACCCGAAGGCGAGGAAGAGCAGCACCAGCATCACGCCGACCACGATCACGCCCATCAGCGGGAGGTGGTCGCCGACCGAGCCCGCCAGGTCGACCGTGTCCGCCGTCAGGCCGCCGACCAGAGCGTCGGCACCGCCCGGGGCATCCACCGCGCGCAGGTCGCGCACCACCTGCTGCGAGTGGTCGGTCTGGCTGTTGCCCTCCCAGGACGCCCGTAGCAGTGTGGTGTCACCCTCCGTCGCGACCGGGCGGACGTCGACGACGCCGTCGACCTGCGCCAGCGCCTGCGCGTACGACGCGACGCCGGCCTCGTCGGTCCCCTCGACCAGGACGTTGGCGGTCGAGCGCTCCGGACCGAACTCGCTGTTGAGCCGCTCCGAGGCCAGGTGCGACGGGGTGTCGGACGGCAGCACGCGGTAGTCCACGCTGCCCCACTTCACGCCGAGGAACGGCGACGCGACGGCGAGGAGGACCACGACGACGGCCGCCGCGACGACCACCGGCCGTCGCATCACGGCGCGGGCCAGCCGGGCCCAGGCGCCGTGATCGGTCTCGACGGGCGTGGCACGCTGGAGGAACGGGATCCGCCACGCGTCGATGCGCGTACCCAGCAGGGCGAGCACCGCGGGCAGGATGGTGAGCGCGGCGACCATCGCGATGAGCACGGCCGCGATGCCGCCGTACCCGATCGACTTGAGGAAGGTCTGCGGGAACACCAGCAGCGAGCTCATCGCCGCCGCGACGGTCAGTGCCGAGAAGGCCACGGTGCGCCCGGCCGTCGCCATCGTGCGGACGACGGCGCCGCGCGGGTCGTCCGGATCGCGCGCGATCTCCTCGCGGAACCGGGACACGACGAAGAGTGCGTAGTCGATCGCGAGGCCCAGGCCCAGCAGGGTGATGATGTTGGGCGCGAAGATCGAGACGTCGACCACCTCGTTGAGGCCGGCGATCGTGGCGCGGGCGCCGAGCACGGCGACGAGGCCGACCAGGACCGGCATCAGTGCCGCGACCACGCTGCGGAAGATGATGAGCGACAGGATCAGGACGATCGGCATCGACACGACCTCGGCGCGCAGCAGGTCGGACTTCGTCTCCTCGTTGACGTCGGTGTAGACGGCGTAGGGGCCGGCGAACGCGGTGTCGAGCGAGCTCTCCTCCACCTCGGGACGCATCGCGTCGAAGGAGTCGATGAAGTCGTTCTGGCTCTCGCCCACGAGCGAGACGTAGACGGCGGTCGCGTGCCCGTCCTTGCTGACCATCGCGGGGTCCTGCGCCTCGTACCAGGTCAGGATCGAGACGACGCTGTCCGCGGGGATCGCGGCGAGGGTCCGCTCCACCTCGGCACGGAACGCCGGAGCCGAGGCCTCCTCGTCGTCGCTGGAGAAGATCACCACCGCGTCGATCGAGCGGTTCCCGAAGGTCTTCCGTTCGAGCGCGAGCTCGCGGGACGACTCCGTCCCCGGGTCGTCGAAGCCGCCGGCCGAGAGCCTGTCCTCCAGGCCGATGCCGGCGACCGCGGCCAGCGCCGTGATCCCGAGCCCGACCAGCACCACCGCCACCGCCCGGCGGACCACCAGGGCGCCCCATCGCTCCATCATGCTCGACCCCTCCGGATGCTCAGTGAATGTCTGTCAGTTCTGTTTACACCGTTAACCGTAAACGGTGTAAACTTCCGTCGTCAAGCGTTCACGACGATGTGCGCCCGATCGATCTCGAGGAGTCCCGTGGCCCACCTCCGCGCGCCCGCCACCCGCCGGGAACGCCAGCGCGAGGCGACGTACGACGAGATCGTCACCGTCTCCGCGCGTCTGCTCGCCGAGGGTGGCGACCTGTCGCTCCGTGCGGTCGCCGCCGGCATGGGGATGACCGCCCCCGCCCTGTACCGGTACGTCGCCAACTACCAGCAGCTCGTCGACCTGGTCGCCTTCGAGCTCGACAAGGCGGCGACGGCCGACTGGGCGGAGGCCGCCTCGCGGTTCCCGGAGGACGACCCGGCCGCCCGGCTGACGGTGGCCTGCGCGCGCTTCCGCCAGTGGGCGCTGGCCAAGCCCCGGGAGTTCGCGCTCGTCTTCGCCAACCCGATCGCCGCGGCCGACACCGAGCGACGGGAGCTGCTGACGCTCGCCACCTCAGGTCACTACTTCACCGACCTGATGTGGCAGATCTGGGAGCTCTACCAGTTCCCCTACCCGGCCCTCGACGAGCTCGACCCGGCCATCCGCCAGGCGGTCCTCGATCCCCTCATCCCGGCGAAGTCCGACCACATCCCCACCGAGGACCGCGGGCTGCTGTGGATCTACATGCGGGCCTGGTCCGCGCTGTACGGCGTCGTCACCCTCGAGTCCACGGGCCACTGCGACCCCCGCGTCATCGAGTCCGGCCAGCTGTTCCGCGCCACCATCCTCGACTGGCTCGAGCCGCTCGGGCTCCAGCACGAGCGCGCCCGGCTCACGACGATCCTCGACGAGGAGCTCGCCCGCCCCTGACCGACCCGGCGCGTCTGAACGTCTCAGGAGCACCGACCCGGCCCGGATTGAACCCGAAACAGCCCTGACCCGGCGCAGATTGAACTCATGGAAGTTCAATCTGCGCCGGGTCGGCGTCATCTCGGGCTTAGCCTGCGCCGGGTGGGCGTGATCTCGGATTCAACCTGCGCCGGGTCAGGTCCAGAGCACCTCGCGCGCCCAGACCGGCACGAGGTCACCGGCCCGGCCCTGCCGGGACTCGTGGAAGAAGTGGCTGCCCTCGCTGGGCTCGAGGTTGAGCTCGAGGGTGCGGGCGCCGTGACGGCGGGCGTGCTGGACGAACCCCGCGGCGGGGTACACCGCGCCCGACGTGCCGATCGACACGAAGGTGCTGGCCTCGGAGAGCGCGTCGGCGATCCGGTCCATCTCGTAGGGCACCTCGCCGAACCACACCACGTCCGGGCGCAGCTCGTGGACACCGCAGCCGGGGCAGGCGGGCTCGTCGAGGAGGGTGCCGGTCCACGGCGAGGCCACGCCGCAGGAGCGACACAGCGCCTTGAGCAGCTCGCCGTGCATGTGGACGACGTGGCGCGACCCGGCGCGCTCGTGGAGGTCGTCGATGTTCTGGGTGACGACGAGCAGAGCGGTACCCAGGGTCTCCTCGAGCTCGGCCAGCGCACGGTGCGCGGCATTCGGCTCGACCATGGCCAGCGCCGCGCGGCGCTCGTCGTAGAAGCGCTGCACCGTCGCACGGTCGCGCTCGAAGCCCTCCGGCGTCGCGACGTCCTCGACCCGGTGCCCCTCCCACAGCCCGTCGGCGTCACGGAAGGTCGGGACGCCGCTCTCGGCGGAGATGCCGGCACCGGTCAGGACGACGATCTGAGGCACGACCGGAGGCTACCCGCCCACCGGGTGACGGCCGTCACCCGGCCAGTCCCTTCTCGCACCACTCGACGTTGGCACGCAGCCGCTCGTCGTCCGGCCGGGCGGCGAGCGCGCGGCGCGCCGCGGCCAGCCCCTCGTCGTACCGGGCCGTCCAGTAGGAGCTGACGGCCACCTCGTCCCAGGCCCGCCACGCATAGGTCTCGGCGTCGACGAAGAGGCCCTCGCCGCCGGGCAGTGGGAGGGCGGCGGCGGTCCGGGCATAGAGGAGCGCGACCTCGTAGCGCTCGCGGGACCGCTCCAGCCGCGCCGCCTCGACGAGGGGCTCCGCGCGCCACGGACAGTGCTGGTACGCCGCCAGGTGGGCGTCGATCACGGCCGCGACCGGCTCGCCGAGCCGCTCGCGCAGCCGGGCCGACTGGTAGCGCGCCTGCCAGCGCTCCTGGTCCCAGCCGGCCGGGTTGGCGACCCGGGTGGCGTACGCCGCCAGCGCCCGCTCGGGCTCCCCCGCGTCCCGCCACGACTGGCCCAGGTAGAACTGCAGCCGCGGGTTGTCCGGATCCTCGCGCAGGGCGCTCTCGATCAGCGCGGCGTCCTTGCGGTAGGTGTCCGGGTCGCCGGCCCGGGCCCCGTCATGGCTGACGAGGACGGTGGGGGCGGCGAGGGAGCCGAGGCTCGCACCGGGGAGGTCGAGGTACTCGTGGATCGGCCCCACCCAGCGCCACGGGCTGGCGAGGCGGACCAGGCAGAGACGGGCGTACCGGGTGGCGTCGTAGGCGACCTGGAGGTGGTAGCCGTCCGCGGTGAGGTTCGGACGCCCGGGCGGGATGTCACGAAGCTGCTCGTCGGCATCGATCCACAGCGCGTAGTCGTCGGCCCCGCGCCGGGTCGAGGAGCGGGCGAGGTCGAGGACCTCCTGCCGGTTGTGGCCGAAGTCGACCCAGGCTCGCTCGACCAGCTCCCCGGGGACGTCGGCCAGCGCGGTCCGCACGAGGTCCTGGGTCCCGTCGGTCGATCCGGTGTCGGCGATGACCCACCAGTCGACGAACGGCCGCACGCTGTCCAGGCAGCGCCGGATCACGGGTGCCTCGTCCTTGACGATCATCATCAGGCCGATGCCCGGCACCGCGATCTCCCTCCTACGAGCCGGCGTGGGGCCGACCACCATCCGGCGGCCGGCCCCACAACTCTGTCAGCCGACCCGGACGATGGACAGGCCGGCGCCCACGCCGGCCTCCAGCGTCGCGACGCCGATCAGCCCGTTCAGCTCGAGGGACAGCACGTCGCCGGGCGTGAGGGCGAGGATGGTGTCACCCGACCACGCGTTCGTCGACAGGGCGGCCTGGTCGTTCAGCAGCGGCGACGGTGCTCCGTTGAGCTTCACCTGGGCACCCATCAACAGCGCGGCCGTGGTCTGCACCCGGAAGCTCACCTGGTAGACGCCCGCCTCGGTGATCGTGAACTGGGTGTCCGTGCCGTCGGCGACGACGCCGGACGTGGCGCCGGCCTGCGGCAGCGGGACCGCCGTGCCGCCGAGGACGACGGCGATGACCGAACCCGCGGTGTTGGCGAAGGACCCGTACGACGGCGCGACGCCCGCACCGGCCGTGCCGGTGGCGCCCGTCGCACCCGTCGCGCCATCCGCGCCGGTCGCGCCCGTGGCGCCGGTCGCACCCGTTGCACCGGTCGCGCCGTCCGCCCCAGCGGTGCCGTCAGTACCGGTCGCGCCCGCGGCGCCGTCGGTTCCGGTGGCACCCGTGGCTCCGGTCGCACCAGTGGGACCGGTCGGCCCGGTGGCGCCGATGGCACCGTCGGCGCCCGTGGCACCGGTCGCACCCGTGGCTCCGTCCGCTCCGTCAGCACCCGCGGCACCCGTGGCACCCGTCGCGCCGTCGGCACCGTCAGCACCCGCGGCGCCGGTCGCACCCGTCGCGCCGTCAGCACCCGCGGCGCCGGTCGCACCCGTCGCGCCGTCAGCACCGTCAGCACCCGCGGCGCCGTCAGCTCCCCGGACGCCCGGGGCCCCCTGGACACCGGCAGGACCGCGTTCGCCGCCCTTGACGACCTTGCCGATCTTCCAGCGGATCAGGCGCTCACCGGCCTGGCACTGCCGCTCGGAACCGTCCACCAGCCAGCGGCCGTTCTTCATGACCAGGCGCAGGGCCCCGGTCTCCTGGTCGTAGCAGCCGATCACCTGCCGGACGTTCGCCCTGCCGGCCGCATCGGCGGCGTCAGTGGCGGCGGAGGCCGGGATGTGCGGGAAGAGCGTCGCAGCGGTCGTGGCCATCACGGAGACCGAGTAGAGGCCTGCCTGGCGCCATTTCTTGTTCATCGACATCGGTTTTCCTCGGGGCACGGACCCGGGAGCGCGGGCCCTGGGGGAGAACGGCAGCCGGCGGACCGCCGGCACCGAGCGCCCCCATCGGCCGTCGGTACGCCGTCCTGAGAAAACCCGTCGGAGATTCTCAGGAGCGCGCGGCGCGCGCCGATCAACCGATGACAGCGTCATCCGCCCGCACGACGAAAGGTCCCTCCGTGCCCACGATCCCAGCCCGCCGCCACCCCCGCACCGCGGCCGCGCTCGGCGCGCTGGCTCTCGTCGGCGCCGTCCTCCTCGGCGGGTGCGGCGGCGGGAACGAGGACGGCGGCGGCCGTCCGGCGGACACCGCGTCGTCCTCCGCCAGCGCCGCGGACACCCTGGTCGCGACCGGGCTGGAGCGGATCTCCGCCGGCGACCTCGACGGCGCGAGGGAGATCTTCGCGGCGGTGCTCGTGCTCGATCCGGCGAACGCCTACGCGCACTACAACCTCGGCTTCCTCGCCCAGGACGACGGCGACGTGGCCACGGCGATCGACGAGTACAACCAGGCCCTCACCACCGACCCGGAGTTCGCGCCGGCGCTCTACAACCTCGCCCTCCTCACCGAGCAGGCGGACCTCGACACCGCGGTCGACCTCTACCGCAGGGTGCTCGACGTGAAGCCGGACGACGCCGCGACGCACATGCGCCTCGGCTTCGCCCTGCGGCATCTGGGCCGCGAGGACGAGGCGGCCACGCTGCTCGCCCAGGGGATCGAGCTCGACCCGGCGATGAAGGACGTGCCGGCCCCGTCGTACGCCGGGTGACGTCCAGGCAGGAGTCGCCGCTGAAGCGGCTGTGCCTGCACGACTGGGAGAGTCAGCGGCGACGGGTCCAGCGGATCGCCAGGCACCGTGGGCTGCGGCGGCGGAGGGCGCCCCACCACAGTCCGGCGCCGTAGGCCAGGTCGTCCAGCCGTCGGGCCGCCAGCGCCGTGGCCGGGTCGATGCCCGGGCGGTCCCGCAGGAACACCGCGAGATCGACGGCGACGGCCGTCAGGACCGCCCGCCGCGCGGAGCGGCTGAGGACCGTCGCGACCGCGGCGGCCGGCCACCAGTGCCGGAGCAGGAGCGCGGACTCCTGGCGGATCCCCCAGCCCAGGCCGCGCGCCGCGAGGCGGGCGGCGACCGCCGTGGAGTCCTCGCCCTCGGGCAGGCGCCGGCGCACGGATCGCGTGGTCGCGGCGACCACGACGGCTGCGACGGGGACCGACCACCAGCGGCGCTGGAGGACGGCGGCGGCACCGAGCGCGACCGGGACGGAGAGGACGGCGGGGGCGACCTTGTCGCCATGCCGGGCGGCGAGGTCGGCGCCACCGGTGCCGTAGACGAACTTGCGGCCGAGCCAGGTCCGCACGCTCGGCCGGACGTCGTGATGGGCCTCGACCGCCGGGTCGTAGCGGACGACGTGTCCGGCGTCGGTGAGGCGCCACACCAGGTCGACGTCCTCGGCGACGCGCCAGGCGTCCTCGAAGCCGTCGACCCCCCGTCCGTCCCCGTCGTCGGCGCGGAGCGACTCGGTCCGGCCGACCAGGCAGGCCGACGGCAGCCAGCCGATCGCCGCGCCCGGGAGCACCCTGCCGCCGACCCGGCCGAGGTCGAGGGAGGACGCGACGGCGTCGTACCGCTCGAACCACCGGGGCCGCCTGTCCGGCCGACCGACAACCCGGCCGACAACCCGGCCGGCGACCCGGCCGACGACCCGGGGACCGACGAGGGCGACGAGCGGGTCCGCGCAGTGGCGGGCAAGATCGAGGAGGGCGCTGGCGTCGACCTCCACGTCGGAGTCGACGAACGCGACGAGGGGCGTGCGGACCTGGTCGAGGCCCGCATTGCGGGCGCCCGCGGGGCCGCGGTTGCGGGACAGCGCGATCACCCGGGCACCGCGGCGGCGGGCGACGCGCGCGACGGCGACGGGGTCGTACGAGGCGTCGTCGACCACGACGACCTGGAGCGGCACCAGGGCGGCCAGGCAGCGGTCGAGCTGCTCCGGTCGATCGCGGACGGGTACGACGACAGTCAGGTCGGCGAGCGGCACCGCGCACCCGTCGAGCACCGGGTCGGCGAGATTGCCGTCCAGGAGGCGGCGGGCGAGGGCCGCGGTCGCCGGGCCGTCCACGGTGAGTCGCCCGCCGGCCAGCAGGCGCCGCGCCTGGCTGCTGAGCCGGACCACCCGCACCGGTGAGCCCCCGACCAGCAGCCGGCCGCGGTCGGCACGGACGAGGTCGGCACGGAGCCGGACGACGAAGCCGTCGGGCAACGCGGTGCCCGCGGCCGCCGTCGTGGTCACGGCGCGAACCCGCCGTCGGCGTGCACGACCGAGCCGTTGACGACCGCACCCTCGACCGAGCAGCAGAACGCGACGGCCGCGGCGACCTCGGCGGGGTCGAGGACCCGCCGCACGAGCTGGTTGTCGGCGAATCCCTCGACGCCGGGCAGTCCGTAGAGGTCCGCGGTCGCCTCGAGCATCGGGGTCCGGGTGGATCCGGGCGAGACCGCACAGGCGGTGACGCCGGTGCCGACCAGGTCGGCGGCCAGGCCCTTCACCAGTCCGACGACCGCGTGCTTGGCGGCGTTGTAGGCCGCGAGGTGGTACAGCCCGTGGGTGCCCGCCGCGGACGCGATCGCCACGAACCGGCAGCCCGCTGGGTCGGGCCCGGCCAGCATGGCCGGCACGGTGACGGCCGCGGTGTTCCACACGCCCTTGACGTCCACGTCCCACAGCAGGTCGAGGTCGGCCTCCGGGGTCTCCCACAGCGGCCGGCCGCCGGCGATCACCGCGGCGGCGGCGACCACGGCGTCGAGACGACCCCAGCGGGCGAGGGCGAGGTCGACGGCGGTGGCCAGCGCGGCCCGGTCCCGGACGTCGACGACCTGGCCGGCGACCTGGTCGCCTCCCGCCGCGACGACGGCGTCCAGCTCGGCCCGGGTCGCGAGCGGCGGCCCGGCGCACCCGTCGACGGCGACCACCCGGTTGCCGCGGGCGACGAGCGCAC
This sequence comes from Nocardioides carbamazepini, assembly GCF_024614185.1. GTDB lineage: Bacteria > Actinomycetota > Actinomycetes > Propionibacteriales > Nocardioidaceae > Nocardioides > Nocardioides carbamazepini. The sequence goes on along the minus strand of NZ_JAHTLF010000018.1, from coordinate 8,995 downwards.
GGACGGTCGCCGCGCCGATCCCGCGCGCGGCGCCGGTGACCAGCACGACCCGAGGGTCCACCCGGTCGGTCATCAGGATCCGCTCACCGCACGCACGACGTCGCCGACCATCGAGGCGAGGAGGACGGCGCCCTCCGCGGCGCTCGCACCCGCCGGGTCGCCGAGCACCCCGTTGGGCGAGACCGCCTTGACGCCGCCCGCGATCATGGCGGGCAGCAGCTCCTCGAGCGGGTCGGTGTTGCCGGCCTCGGCCCGGCCCAGGCGCACGTGCCACGGCGCGAGGTGCAGCATCAGCGAGGTCTCGGTCCGCCCGGCGTGCAGGTCGACGTCCTCGGTCGCGCAGGCGACCCAGTCGACGTCATGTCCCTCGGCGGTCAGCTGGCGTACGGCGCCACGCAGCGCCGTCAGGTTGCCGCCGTGGGCGTTGACCAGGACCAGACGCCGCGCCCAGGTGCGCATCGAGCGGGCCAGCTCGACGACGACCTGGTGCAGTACGTCGGTCCCGATCGAGCTGGTGCCGGGGAAGTCCTGGTGCTCGCCGCTGGAGCCGTAGGCCAGCGCCGGCGCCACCAGGATCTCGTGGTGGCGCAGCGACAGGTACCGCGCGGCCTCCGTGGCCACGGCGGTGGCGATGACCGTGTCGGTGTCGAGCGGGAGGTGCGGGCCGTGCTGCTCGATCGAGCCGACCGGGACCAGCACCGTCGCCCCGGCCGGCAGGCCGGGGGAGGTCGCCGCCGCCAGCTCCAGGGCCATCGTCAGCGCCCCGCGGCCGCCGGCTCGGGCACGCCGAGCGCGCGGTCGAAGCCGTCGGGGATGAGCAGGTGCTCGGGCCGCAGCTCGGCCGTCGACGACAGGGCGAGCCCGCGCAGTGCGGAGTCGACACCGCCGGAGAGCACGTCGAGGACGTTCTCCACGCCGGCCTGGCCGTTGGCGGCGAGACCCCACAGGTACGCACGGCCGATCAGCACCGCCTTCGCGCCCAGGGCGAGCGCCTTGACGACGTCGGAGCCGCGCCGCACGCCGCCGTCCATCACGACGTCGACCTGACCGGCCGATGCCCGGGCGACCGCCTCGGCGACCGGGCGGACCATGCGGATCGCGGCCGGCGTACCGTCCAGGTTGTTGCCACCGTGGTTGGACACCGAGATGCCCGCGACCCCGGCGTCGACCGCCCGGAGCGCGTCGTCGACCCGGCAGACGCCCTTGAGCACGAAGGGCGTCCCGCTGATCTGTCCCCAGGTCTCGCGCATCCACACGACGTCCTCCCACGAGGGCGGCGGGGTGGTCATCCACTCGTAGTAGGCGCCGAAGAAGGTCGGCGGCTCCCCCAGTCGACCGTCCGGGCCCGGAGGTGCCAGGTTGGGAGCGGTGAGGTCGGGCAGCTTGCCGGTCTGGCGGAACTGCTGGCCGAACTGCCACAGCCAGCGGCCCTTGGTGGCGACCTTCGGGGCCAGCCGGACCATCGCCTTGAGGTCGACCTTCTCCGGGATCTCGGGGCTGCCCCAGTCGCGGCCCATCGAGAACGACCAGTCCAGCGTGGCGATCAGGCCCTGGGCGCCGGCCTCGTGGGCGCGGGTCATCCGCTGGACCATCGTGTCGCGCTCGCCGGTCCAGTACATCTGGAAGAAGGTCGTCGCACCGGTCGCGGTGACCTCTTCGACCGACTTCGACGCGAAGTTCGACAGGCCCATGATCGTGCCGCGGGCGGCCGCGGCGCGGGCGACGGCGACCTCGCCGTCGGGGTGCACGGCCTGGACGCCGGTCGGGCTGATGATGACCGGGCTGCCGATCGTGTGCCCGAAGACCGTCGTGGCCTGGCTGCGCTCGGGGAGCTGGCCGACGACATGGGGCGCGAGGCCGAGCTCGGCGAAGGCGGCCTGGTTGTCGGTCACGCTCTGGCCGCGCTCGGAGCCGGCCACGAGTGCGCCGTACACCGGCTGGGGCAGGCGCTTGCGAGCGCGCTCCTGGGCCACGGCGACGGACTCGAACCAGGGGTTCTGCTTCCAGGGGTTCTCGATCTTCATGGGTTCCTCGGGTCGGGGTCGAAGCCGGCGAGCGGGCTCTCCGCACAGTCGGAGACGGGCGGGCGGGTGAGCAGCTTCAGCATCACCGGCTGGTTGCGGGTGGGGTTGGCCTTGGAGTGGTCCTGGCTCGCGGGCGGGATCACCCGTTCGCCCCCCAGCTGACCGAGCGCCTGCTCGCCGTACCCCTGGACGCACTCGGGGTCGGGGCCGTCGAGCGGCAGCCCGGTGAAGAACTTCGCCGCCATGCAGCCGCCGCGGCACGAGTCGTAGAACTCGCACTTCGCGCACGCGCCTCCGGTCTGGGGGGAGCGCAGCTCCTGGAACAGCGGCGAGGTCTGCCAGACCTGCTGGAAGCCGCCCTCGAGCAGGTTGCCGGCGAGGAAGTTGTCGTGGATCGCGAACGGGCAGGCGTAGACGTCGCCGACCGGGTCGATCAGGCAGACCACGCGGCCGGCGCCACACAGGTTGAGCCCCGGCAGGGACTCGCCGAAGGCGGCGAGGTGGAAGAACGAGTCACCGGTCAGCACCTGCTCGCCGTCCGCGGTGTGCGCCATCAGCCAGTCATAGAGCTCGCGCTGCTGCGCAGGTCTGGGGTGCAGCTCGTCCCAGACGTCGGCACCGCGACCACTGGGGCGCAGCCGGGTGAGGCGCAGCGTGGCGCCGTACCTGTCGGCGAGGGCCTTGAACTCGTCGAGCTGGCCGATGTTCTGGCGCGTGCAGACGACGCTGATCTTGGCGTCCTGGAAGCCGGCGTCCTGGAGGTTCTGCAAGGCGCGCAGCGCGGTGTCGTAGGAGCCGGGCCCGCGCACGTAGTCGTTGACCTCGGCGGTCGCGCCGTCGAGGGAGATCTGCACGTCGACGTAGCCCCCACACGCGGGGCTCGCGAGGAAGCGGGCGCGCTCGGGCGTGATCCGCACGCCGTTGGTGGAGAACTTCACGCCGACCTGATGGTTCACGGCGTACTCCAGGAGCTCCCAGAAGTCGGGGCGGATCGTCGGCTCGCCGCCGCCGATGTTGACGTAGAAGACCTGCATCCGCTGCAGCTCGTCGATGACCGCCTTGCACTGCTCGGTGCTCAGCTCGCGCGGGTCGCGCCGGCCGCTGCTCGACAGGCAGTGCGCGCACTCCAGGTTGCAGGCGTAGGTGAGCTCCCAGGTCAGGCAGATCGGTGCGTCGAGGCCGTACTCGAACTGCTGGACCAGGCTCGCGGTCTGTGGGCGCTCGGGCGCGAGGGTCATCGCGGTGCCTCCTGGACGGTCGTGCGGGGGCGGATCATGTCGGTCGCGGCGAGGCCGCGCAGGGCCGCCGCGTAGGCGGCGTGCTGGGAGGCCGGGACACCGGCGGTCTCGAGCGCGGTCCGTACGTCGGGCGCCGCGGCGAGGGCGCGGACGACGGTGACCAGCTCGGGCCGCTTGAGGAAGGTGAGCTTCCGGTTGCCGAAGTGGTAGGCCAGCGCCCCGAAGGGCTCGGGTCGCAACGCCACCGACGGCGAGAGCGTCCACGGCTCCCCCAGCAGGGCGTCCATCAGTAGACGCCGCACATGCCGTCGATCGAGACCTCCTCGATGAGGTCCTCGGCCGCCAGCTCCGCCTGGTTCTCGATCCCGGTGTTCAACTCAGGGTTCATCGTGATCTCCTCGTCGGTTGTGGTTCGCGCCACACTAATGGCACTCGATGCCAAAATGGAAGGGTGGGGACGTGCTAACTTCCGACGCGATGCCTGATGTGGTGGCCGAGGGCCCGACTCCGACGCGCTCGTCCGCACGGGGACGACCCGTCGCCACCTCCCACGCGGCGATCGAGCAGGCCGCGTTCCGGCTCTTCGCGACCCACGGCTTCGCCGGCACCACCATGGAGGCCATCGCCCGGGAGGCCGGCGTCGGGAAGCGGACGATCTTCCGCTACTACCAGTCCAAGAACGACATCCCGTGGGGCCGGTTCGACCGGACCCTCGACCACTTCCGGGCGCTGCTCGCCGAGCAGGCCGACGACCTCCCCGTGCACACCGCGATCCACCGCGGAGTGGTCGAGTTCAACCGCTTCCCCGCGGACGCGCGGCCACCGCACCGCGAGCGCATGCGCCTGATCCTGACCACACCCGAGCTGCAGGCGCACTCGGTGCTGCGGTACGCCGAGTGGCGGCGGGTGATCGCCGAGCACGTCGCGCTGCGCACCGGCGCGCGCCCGGACGACCTCGTCCCGCAGGTCGCCGGCCACGTGTCCCTGGCGATCTCGCTGTCGGCGTACGAGGCGTGGCTGGCCGAGCCCGACGCCGACGCCCCGGGTCTGCCCGAGATCATCGACAGGGCGATGGCCGGGCTGCAGTCCTATCTGAGCGGGTGACGGTCGGCGGAGCCCCCGTCACGCGCCCCGGCTCGCGGCGAGCTCCTCGGCGGACCGGTCCCGCAGCAGGCGCGAGACCCGGCGGATCCGCAGCAGCATGGCCGCCGACGGCACCACCGCGCCGGTGACATAGGTGGAGAGCCGGGAGGGCGAGGTGCCGACATGGGCGGCGAACTCACGCTGCGAGATGCCGGCGCGGACGATGCACGCCTTGATGTCGCGCGCGACCAGTGCGCGCTCCGACGCCTCGCGCCGCTCACGGCACCGGGCGACCGCCTGCTCGACGACGGCCTGCGCCTGAGGCGACCTGCTCCGCTCGGCCAGCCGGAGCAGCTCGTGCGCATAGGGCCCCCAAGGGCTGGCGGCGACGATGCCGAGGTGGGCGCGCCACTCGGCGACCGAGCCGCGCGCCAGCAGCGCGAGGAGCTGACCGACGGTCCGCACCGGGGTCGCGGAGGGGACGGACTCGACGTCGTGCAGCACCAGCGCGTACGCCGTCGCGGCACAGCTCGCCGCCACCTCGGCAGGGACGTCGTCGGCCGTCCACCGGCGGCAGGCGTCGGCGGTCCAGCGCCGACCGGAGTCGACCTCGAGCAGCGCCGCGGCACGGTGCTGGAGACGGGCGAGCTGCTTCTCCCCCACCGCCTCGGCCAGCTGCGCGGTGACCACGTGGTCGTCGGCGTCGGCGAAGGCGACGACAGCGACGAGGTTCGCCACGACGGCGTAGAGCCGAGCCGAGCGCGGATCGTCCGGACGCTCGTCGAGCAGGGCGAGGAACCGGTCCCAGACCGCCCGGTCGCCCGGGCGGACCCGCTCGCGGCGCGCGAGCACCGCCTCGATGACGGCGGACGTCGTCGCGGGGTGGACAGGATGCAGGCGGCTGGGTGCGTTGCTCATCGATCGGCGGCTTCTCATGAGGACGGTTCGGACACGGCGTCCCGAGAGCGACACCTGCAGAACTAGATGCGGAACGCCGCCAAATATCACGCGAAACCTGAAACTTTTACCTTGGGGTAGGCAAAGCCCGCTGCCACCGGGGTAGGGGACGTAGCATGCGGGGTACGACGCGACAGACGTTGCGCGTGGGCCGGGGCCTCGCAGCTCCGACCGGGGGGACCACACAACATGCCTGACCGCGCGCCATCGAACGATGACGCGGCGAAGCTCTACCGCGACCACGTCGACGACGCACGACGCCTGGCCACGATCCTCGTCGGACCCGGCGAGGCCGAGGAGCTCGTCGCGGAGTCCTTCGCGCGCGTGATCGCCCGACTGCGCGTGGAGCCGGGCTCCATCGCGGACTTCCGGGCCTACCTCCACGTCACGATCCGCAACGGCTTCCGCGAGTCGCACCGCCGCCCGAGCGAGCGACCCTCGTCCGACCAGCAGTGGTTGCTCGACACGGAGGTGCCGCCGGTGGACGCCGTCCTCGACGGCGTCGACGCGGACACCGCGCGCGAGGCGTTCGCGACGCTGCCCAAGTCGTGGCAGCGGGTCCTGTGGCACCTCGAGGTCGAGGGCCGCAAGCCGGTGGAAGCAGCGCAGATCCTCGGCATGCGCGCTCGCGCGGTCTCCTCGCTGGCACACCGCGCGCGCGAGGGCCTGCGCCAGGCCTACCTCGACCGGCACCTGGCCGGCGCCCCCGTCGGCGAGGGATGCGCGTGGGCCCGGCCACGGCTCAGCCGCCACGTCCGCGGCCGGCTGACCGGCGGCGCCCAGGCGCGGATGGCGACCCATCTCGACTCGTGCGTCGACTGCAGCGCGGCGTACCTGATGCTGGACCAGCTCAACACCCGCCTCGCGGCGTACCTCTTCCCGATCGTGCTGCTCGGCGCGCTGCCCGCGGCGGCCAAGCCGGCCGCCTGGCTGGCGGGCGGGACCGTGTCGGCGAGCGGCGGTCTCGTCGTCCCGGTCCCGCGGACCACCACGCTCCGCATGACGCTCGCCACCGGCGCCGCGGCGGGTGCGCTCGCCGTCGCGACCGGCTTCGTGCTGTCCGAGGCGAGGACCGACGACCCGGCCGCGGCGGTTGCGCCGACGGCCACGCCCCCCTCCGCGCCGGCGGCGCGACCGGATCCGCCGAAACCGGCACCGGTGCCGGCGCCCGAGCCCGTACCGCCGGTCACACCTCCGGCCCCACCTCAAGCCCCACCTCAAGCCCCACCTCCGGCCCCACCTCAGGTCGCACCTCAGGTCGCACCTCCGGGACCGACGCCGGAGAAGCCGGAGAAGGCCACCCCGACACCCGAGCCCGAGAAGCCCGGGCCGACCGTCGCCGCCGCGACGACTGCGACCCCGGCCGAGACCCCGGCCGAGACCCCGACGGTGGCGCCGACCGTGGTGCCGCCGGTCGCGGTGGCGCCCGTGGCACCGACCGCCTACCCGGTCGCGGACTGTGAGACCGCGGGGCGGCTGGTCCTGCCGGTGACGGAGGGCGTCCGCTACGAGCTGACCGAGGGCGACGGCCGCACGGGACCCTGGACCGTCATCGCCAGCCCCGAGCCCGGCTACCGCTTCGCGTCGGACGCGCCGACCCGGTTCGGCGGCGACCTCGGCCAGCTCGCCCCGTGCACCCGACTCGGCGACGTCACCGTGAGCCCCGTCGACGACCACGGGCCGGGACGATGGCGGCTCAGCGTCCTCCCCGAGGTCGACGGCGGTCCCGCCCGCACGCTGCGCGTCGTCGTCACGTTCACCCGCTCGGTGCTCTATCAGCACACGTCCTGGCCGGACGGCTGGTCCTGCCCGGACGGCCCCGCCATCGGCATCGCCACGCCGTGGCACCCGCTCACCTGCACCTACGCCTACGACGGCGCCGCCCCCGGGCCGCTCGAGATCCGGCTGCGGGCACCCGCCGATGCCGCGTCTCCCGAGGAGTTCCTCTCCGAAGTGCTGCTGTACGCCGACGAGAGCCTCGTCGACACCGTCCGGATCGCCGGACCGGGCCCGTCGCCCGAGCCCTAGCGCTGGCCGGCTAGCCCGACCGGGCCGAGCGCCGCAGCCCGTCGCCGGCCTGGCTGATCCGCACCAGCATCGCCGCGGAGGGGACCACCGTCCCGGAGACGTACGTCGAGAGCCGCGACTGCGACGTTCCGATCAGCTGCGCGAACTCGCGCTGGGAGACTCCGGCCTCCGCGATCGTGCGCCGGATGTGCTTCGCGACCGCGCCCCGCTCCTGCGCCGCCGCGTCCCGCTGCGCACGGTCGACGTGGGCGCTCAGGCAGGCGAGGGCGAAGGCGTCCCGGCTGGGGTCGAGCAGGGCGATCCAGGCGGAGCCCGGGCCGGCCCACGGCTCCGCCGCGATCGCCGAGGCCTGCCGGCGCCACGACGGCACGTTGCCCTCGTCGAGGGCGCGGAGCACGGCGGCGCGGGACGTGGCCGGCGCAGGCGCGGCATCGTCGTCGCGGTGCAGCAGGAGGTGGGTGACGACGTCGGCGTACACGCCGCGGTCGCCCTCCTCGCCTCCGTCATGCTCGTGCCACGCCGCGCGGGCGACCCGGACGACGAGCGCGGTCGTGCGCGGCCGGCGGGCGGGCGGGTCGATCGCGGCGAGCACCTCGTCCTGCAGATCGGTCAGGCGCGCGACGCCCAGCTGGCGCGCGAGCTCGGCGAGGTCGTGCAGGTCGGCGGGATCCTGGAAGGAGGTCAGCGCCAGCGCGTTGGCGAGCACGACGCGTCGTACCTGATGACGCGGACCCTCACTGGGCCGGATCGCCCACTGCCCCCGACGCCACAGATGACGCAGCGGCACGCTGCCCTGCTGTCGTGTCTCGAACTGGTCGACGATGCTCCACATGGGTCCCTCCCCCGTCAGCGCCGCGGCCTCCCAACCGGCGACGCTGGGCCCAGTCTCCCCGATCCGCCAAGCCCACACCGGAGTTTCCCTGTTTCGAGGCGATCTGCCTCACGGGGACGAGGCGGCGATACCTCATCAGAGAACCGCGGAACCGGATCGCGTGTCCGCGCCCGACCGCCTGGGTAGCGTCGTGAGCACGCACCGCCCGCGGTGCCCGTCTCGGGACAGCTGATACACCCAACGGCCTCCCCACGACCACCCATCGGCAGGAAGCCTCGACCCGAGGGAACCCCCATGCGGAAGACGACCACCGGCTCCGAGACCGCCCGGACGAAGGAGGGACCGGTGACCGAAGCGCCCTACGACCGCGCGGCACGCGCCCTCCAGCTCGCCCTCGAGCGTGCCAACCTGGCCGCCGACCGCCTGACCCGGCAGTGGGCCGCGGGCGTCGTGCCGAGCGAGGAGGACGTCGCCGGCTACCGCCGCCTCAGCGCCGCGCTCACGTACGCCGAGGCCGTGTGGCAGGTCGAGGCCGAGCTGCTCGTCGCCACCGGCACCGAGCAGCTGCGCCACCACGGCACCGGGCCGAGGACGTCCCACCACTGAGCCACCCACGTCGGTGCGGCCACCCTCTCGGGGGGGGGTCGTTGGCGCCCCCCGGGCGGCGCCGGGGGGGGCCCCCGGGCCGATAGGGAGATCGGCGGGGGGGGGAAGAGTGGTGGTGTGGGGGGGGGGGGGGGGCGTGAAGAATGGGGTGTGGGGGGGGGGGGGGGGGGGGGGGGGGGGGGGGGGGGGGGGGGGGGGGGGGGGGGGGGGGGGGGGGGGGGGGGGGG
>NZ_JAHTLF010000022.1 GCF_024614185.1 Nocardioides carbamazepini | reverse complement strand
CAGAAGCCGCAGCGCAACTCCCCAGCCTGATTCACCACATTCACTCCCTCGAACGGCCCAATCCCAGCGCGAACGCGCTTGCGGATCTCACATCAAGTTAGGACGGCAAGTCATGGCACATCGACTGGACGGCAAGGTCGCGATCATCACCGGAGCCGCCCGTGGGCAAGGCGCGGCGGAGGCACGGCTGTTCGCCTCCGAAGGAGCGTCGGTGGTCATCACCGATATCCGCGAGGACGCCTTGGCCTCGGTGGAGAAGGAACTCCGCGATGCGGGGGCCTCAGTGCTGGCCACCCGCCTCGACGTCAGCGACGAGGCCGACTGGGAGCGGACAGTTGCCGAAACCCTCGACGTCTTCGACCGCCTCGACGTTCTGGTCAACAACGCCGGCATCTTGAACATGGCGGGCGTGGAGGAGACATCGCTCGAGCAGTGGAACCAGATCGTGTCGGTCAACCAGACCGGCGTTTGGCTGGGGATGAAGAACGCGCTGCCGGCCATGCGCCGATCCGGCGGCGGCTCCATCATCAACGTCTCCTCGATCTATGGCCTGATCGGCAGCGGGGCCGCTGCTGCCTACCAGGCCACCAAGGGCGCGGTCCGCATCCTCACCAAGACCGCAGCGATCCAGTACGCGCCCGAAGGCATCCGGATCAACTCGATTCACCCCGGCGTCATCGACACCGGCATGGTCGAGGAGGAAGTGCCGGCCGAGTTCCAGCCGGCACTGATCGCCGCGACACCACTCGGCCGGATGGGCACGCCTGAAGAAATCGCCTACGGCGCGCTCTTCCTCGCCTCCGACGAATCATCCTTCGCAACAGGATCCGAACTCGTCCTCGACGGCGGCTACACAACCCAATAGG
>NZ_JAHTLF010000014.1 GCF_024614185.1 Nocardioides carbamazepini | reverse complement strand
CCGCCGCGGGCGTAGCCGGCGTCGATGACCTGCTGCTTCAACGAGTCCTGGTCGATGAGCACGATCACGCGGGGCTTCGAGCCGTGGTCGCGGGGCAGGTCGTCGGTGGCGGCGAGCCGGTCGCAGGCGTCGACGAGGGCGTCCCACAGGCGGGTCCCGGCGTCCCTGGGGTCGCGGCCATCGTGTCCACAGCCCGGGGTCAGACAGGGTGTGCTGGTGGAGACGCCGTCGTCGTCGAACATCGTCTGGCCGGGTTGGCGGTTGATGCCGCCGCAGGCTCCGGGCTCGGTGCTCACGGGTGCAGCGAGGGGGTGGAGGGTGGCCTTGATCCGTTCGGCGTCCTCCACCGTCCCGTAGCCCTTGACCCGCACGCCACCGTGGCCGTCCTCGGCGAACGACAGGGACCGGGCGTGGTGGGCGCCGCGTTCGGCCTTCGCGCGCTCCTTGTCGGCGTTGATGATCTCTGCGTCGGGGTCGAGGTCGCGGACCACGTCGCTGAACGCGGTCTGCAGGTCGGAGGCGTCGTGGTGGTGGGTCTCGACCAGGTCGAGCATCGCGGCGGCCACGGCGGTGCGGAACTGCGGCACCCGGGGCAGGGTGTGGACCTTGGAGGCGATCGCCCGTGCTTGGGGCAGGCTCACCTGTCCGGACTCGAGTGCGGCTTGGACTGCGGGCAGGTCGCGTAGCTGCTCGGCCGCACGGACCAGACCACCGCCGGTGCCTTTGTGGCCACCGGTCAGGTGGGTCAGGAAGTCCTTGACCGAGGCCCACCCCAACGGCCGCAGCGCGTCGGTGGCCTCGAGTCGGTCGATGCCGCGCAGCAGTGCGGCGTCCAGGAACGACCGCGCGGCGACCACCGCTTCCACGGCCGTCACCGCGCCGGGACCGTCGATCAGGTCCCAGTCACCGCCGGCCAGCTCCGCGGC
>NZ_JAHTLF010000006.1 GCF_024614185.1 Nocardioides carbamazepini | reverse complement strand
TGTACCCGGCGATCAGGTTGGTAGCAGCCGACTGATCGGGGGCTTGCCTCCGAGTGCGCTGTGGCGGCGTTCAGTGTTGTAGTGCTCCAGCCAGGGCGCAAGGGCCGCGGCTCGTGCGTCGTTGCTGGTGAAGACCTGGCGGTAGGCCCACTCGATGGCCAGGGTCCGGTTCAGGCGCTCGACCTTTCCGTTCTGCCAGGGGCAGTGGGGCTTGATGAACATCTGGCTGATGTCGTGCTCGGTGCAGACGGCGCGCAGTGACCACCGGTAGGCCCAGGCGTTGTCGGTCATCAGCCGTTCGATCCCGGTGATGCCGTGGGCGGCGAAGTAGGCGATGGCTCGCTCGAGGAACGCAGCGCAGCTGGGGCCCTTCTCGTCGGGCAAAATCTCGCTGTACGCGAGCCGGGAGTGGTCGTCGACCAGCGAGTGGACGTAGTCGAAACCGACTCTCGTGGACCGGTCGCGTTGAAGCGATCCGGCTCCACGGCCGTGGACGCGCCACCCGCCTCCCTCAGGGATGCGGCCGATCTTCTTGACGTCCATGTGGACCAGCTCGCCTGGGCGTTCACGTTCGTAGCGCACGGCGCTCTGCTTCGAGGAACGGATCACCTCCCCGGTGATCGGGTCACACTCACGCAGATACGGGACGTCGTGGCGACGCAGGATCCGTGACACCCTCCGGGCCGGGACCCCGACCTTCGGGCCCAGCACGTCTGGACCCTCGCGCGACTCGGCACGGGCCGCGAGGACCTTCTGCTCGATCTCGGCGCTGGTCTTGGTCGGCGTCGTGTGCGGACGCGACGAGCGGGTGACCAGACCGGCGTCGCCCTCATCGTCGTAGCGGTCGATCCAGGTCTTCACGCACTTGCGAGAGACCCCCATCGCAGCGGCGATGTGAGCTTGAGGCCAGCCCGCTTGATGGCGTTGAACGATTAG
>NZ_JAHTLF010000007.1 GCF_024614185.1 Nocardioides carbamazepini | reverse complement strand
AGAGGTGTATTTGACTTCGACCTTCGGTCGAACGTGGCGGGCGATGAGAATCGGCGGTGACGCTCGGCGACGTCGGCACACACTGGTGCGGGTGAGCCCGTAGAGGTGTATGGCGTGGGGCTCTCGGGAGTCGGTGGATTGTTGCTGCGAGCACGTGGGTCTGTGTCCTGGCAGAGAGCCCTCCGGGTGTCGCCGGCCGCGATGGCCGCGGCCGATCCGATGAGGAGGGCTCGTGATGGAAGTGTTGTTCGACCGGGTCGCCGGTCTGGATGTCGGGAAGGCGTCAGTGTCGGTGTGCGTGCGCACGCCCGGTGCGCGCCGGGGTCGGCGCAGCGAGACGCGCACCTTCAAGACCACGACCGGGTCGCTGAAGGTGATGCGGGACTGGCTGCTGGAGCAAGGGGTGACGATCGCGGCGATCGAGTCGACCTCGACGTACTGGAAGGCGCCGTTCTACTGCCTCGAGGATGTGATGGAGGTCTGGTTGCTCAACGCCGCGCACATGAAGGCGGTCCCTGGTCGCAAGACCGACGTACGGGACGCGGAGTGGATCGCACAGTTGCTCGAGCACGGGCTACTGCGGCCCTCGATGGTGCCGCCGCCGGCGATCCGGCAACTGCGGATGCTGACCCGGTACCGGGTGCAGCTGATGGGGGACCGGACCCGAGAGGCGATCCGGCTGGAGATGATGCTCGAGGACGCCTCGATCAAGCTCTCGTCGGTGGCGTCATCACTCACGACGGTGTCTGCGCGCGCGATGCTGGCGGCGATGATTGACGGGGAGCGTGACCCGCTCGTTCTGGCGCAGCTGGCGAAGGGCCGGATGCGGTCGAAGATCTCGGACCTGGCTCAGGCGCTGGAGGGAAACTTCGATGATCACCACGCGCAGATGGCCCGGGCGATCCTCGGCCGGCTGGACCTGGTCGAGCAGTCGCTGGTCGAGCTCGACGCGGTGATCGCCGCGAAGTGCACGCCTTGGGCGCACGAGATTGAGCTGCTTCAGACCATCCCTGGGGTGGGGGAGAAGGTCGCGCAGGTCATCGTCGCGGAGACCGGCGCGGACATGTCCCGGTTCCCCAGCGCTGCGCATCTGGCGGCGTGGGCGGGCGTGGCGCCGGGGATCCACGAGTCCGCGGGCAAGCGCACCCCGACGAGCAAGCGGCACGGCAACAAGTGGCTGACCGCGATGCTGGTCGAGGCAGCCGGCTCGGTGGCGCGGATGCACCAGTCGAACTACCTGTCGGCTCAGCACGCGCGGATCGCGAAGCGACGCGGGACCGGTCGCGCGCAGGTCGCGGTCGCGCACTCGATCCTGGTGTCGGCCTGGCACATGCTGAGCAAGGACGAGCCCTACCAAGACCTCGGGGCGGACTGGCTCGCCCGCCGCAACGACGAGGCCCATGCCCGCCGGCTGGTCGCGCAGCTCGAACGACTCGGACACACCGTGCAACTCGACGCCGCTAGCTGAGCAGCGAGTCCACTGCCATCGTGTCGGGCTCCGCCCGACGCGCTCACGCGCCTGCGCCGGTACAGGTGATTCACGGGTCTGTG
>NZ_JAHTLF010000001.1 GCF_024614185.1 Nocardioides carbamazepini | reverse complement strand
GCGTGTGATGTTTGAGAACTCAACAGTGTGTCATGCATAGATTGTTGTGACGTTTGTGTGCGTCTGGCTCTGTGTTGATGGATTCCTTCGGGGGTTTGGATTCTGGGGTTGGGCGTGTGTTTTCGGCAATGATGATTCTGATGACAGTTTGTCAGCAGTTTCTGTTGTTGGGTTTGGATTTTCTTATGGAGAGTTTGATCCTGGCTCAGGACGAACGCTGGCGGCGTGCTTAACACATGCAAGTCGAGCGGAAAGGCTCCTTCGGGGGTACTCGAGCGGCGAACGGGTGAGTAACACGTGAGTAATCTGCCCTGTGCTCTGGGATAGCCACCGGAAACGGTGATTAATACCGGATATGACACTGTCACGCATGTGGTGGTGTGGAAAGTTTTTCGGCGCAGGATGTGCTCGCGGCCTATCAGCTTGTTGGTGAGGTAATGGCTCACCAAGGCTTTGACGGGTAGCCGGCCTGAGAGGGTGACCGGTCACACTGGGACTGAGACACGGCCCAGACTCCTACGGGAGGCAGCAGTGGGGAATATTGGACAATGGGCGGAAGCCTGATCCAGCAACGCCGCGTGAGGGATGACGGCCTTCGGGTTGTAAACCTCTTTCAGTACCGACGAAGCGAGAGTGACGGTAGGTACAGAAGAAGGACCGGCCAACTACGTGCCAGCAGCCGCGGTAATACGTAGGGTCCGAGCGTTGTCCGGAATTATTGGGCGTAAAGGGCTCGTAGGCGGTTTGTCGCGTCGGGAGTGAAAACCATGGGCTTAACTCATGGCTGGCTTTCGATACGGGCAGACTAGAGGTATGCAGGGGAGAATGGAATTCCTGGTGTAGCGGTGAAATGCGCAGATATCAGGAGGAACACCGGTGGCGAAGGCGGTTCTCTGGGCATTACCTGACGCTGAGGAGCGAAAGTGTGGGGAGCGAACAGGATTAGATACCCTGGTAGTCCACACCGTAAACGTTGGGCGCTAGGTGTGGGGCCTATTCCATGGGTTCCGTGCCGTAGCTAACGCATTAAGCGCCCCGCCTGGGGAGTACGGCCGCAAGGCTAAAACTCAAAGGAATTGACGGGGGCCCGCACAAGCGGCGGAGCATGCGGATTAATTCGATGCAACGCGAAGAACCTTACCTGGGTTTGACATACACCGGAAGCCCCCAGAGATGGGGGTCTCTTTGATACTGGTGTACAGGTGGTGCATGGCTGTCGTCAGCTCGTGTCGTGAGATGTTGGGTTAAGTCCCGCAACGAGCGCAACCCTCGTTCCATGTTGCCAGCGGGTTATGCCGGGGACTCATGGGAGACTGCCGGGGTCAACTCGGAGGAAGGTGGGGATGACGTCAAGTCATCATGCCCCTTATGTCCAGGGCTTCACGCATGCTACAATGGCCGGTACAAAGGGCTGCGATCCCGTGAGGGGGAGCGAATCCCAAAAAGCCGGTCTCAGTTCGGATTGGGGTCTGCAACTCGACCCCATGAAGTCGGAGTCGCTAGTAATCGCAGATCAGCAACGCTGCGGTGAATACGTTCCCGGGCCTTGTACACACCGCCCGTCACGTCACGAAAGTCGGCAACACCCGAAGCCGGTGGCCTAACCCTTGTGGAAGGAGCCGTCGAAGGTGGGGCTGGCGATTGGGACGAAGTCGTAACAAGGTAGCCGTACCGGAAGGTGCGGCTGGATCACCTCCTTTCTAAGGAGCACACCCGCCTCGACAGCCGAATGAGTTGTTGATATATGGGGTGTTCGGATAGTGGAACACAATGATCGTTGGATGGTTGGCTGCGGATGTTTGTTCGTGGTTGGTTCGTTCGGTAGGTATGGCACGCTGTTGGGTGTCTGAGGCATCAGACGCCGCTTGGCTGGATAACTCTGCATCGGGGGTGACCTTGGTGTGGGGGGCTGGGTTGGGGCTGGTTTGGCTTCTGGTTGTTTGACTTCTTCATAGTGGACGCGAGCATTAATTATAGTGTTTGTTTCGTGATTGTTTTGTGTGTTCTCTTAATGAGGTTTGTTCCACAGGCTCGGGTGTGACTCGGGTTGTGAGGGCCGCTGGCATGATGTGACTGCTCGACTTCTGTTGCCTTCTTTAGGATGGTGGTGGGGGTGGGGTTGTTGTGTGTGTTGGTGGTTTGTTGTGGGCAAGTTGTTAAGGGCACATGGTGGATGCCTTGGCATCGAGAGCCGATGAAGGACGTTGGAGCCTGCGATATGCCCTGGGGAGTTGGCAACCGAGCGTTGATCCGGGGATGTCCGAATGGGGAAACCCAGCTGGAGTTATGTCCAGTTACCCACATCTGAATGAAATAGGGTGTGTGGAGGGAACACGGGGAAGTGAAACATCTCAGTACCCGTAGGAAGAGAAAACAAAAGTGATTCCGAGAGTAGTGGCGAGCGAAATCGGATGAGGCTAAACCCATGT
The DNA here is from genome assembly GCF_024614185.1 of Nocardioides carbamazepini. GTDB lineage: Bacteria > Actinomycetota > Actinomycetes > Propionibacteriales > Nocardioidaceae > Nocardioides > Nocardioides carbamazepini. The sequence continues at coordinate 3,144 of NZ_JAHTLF010000001.1, read as the reverse complement.
CGTGTGATAGCCGGCAGGCGTTGCGGTGTGGGGGTTGTGGGAGTGTTGTTTCTGCCTCTGCCGGGGTGGAGCACAGTAAGAAACTTCAAACGAGGTCGAAGTCCGTTGGAAAGCGGTGCCGGAGCGGGTGATAGCCCCGTAGACGATAGGTTGGAGCTGTGTTCAGCATTTCCCAAGTAACACGCTACTCCTGGAATGGTGTGTGAATCTGGCGGGACCACCCGTTAAGCCTAAATACTCCTCGATGACCGATAGCGGACCAGTACCGTGAGGGAAAGGTGAAAAGTACCCCTGGCGGGGAGTGAAATAGTACCTGAAACCATGTGCCTACAATCCGTCGGAGCTGGGAGGGTCCTTGTGGCTCTTTGTGGTGACGGCGTGCCTTTTGAAGAATGAGCCTGCGAGTTAGCGATACGTGGCAAGGTTAACCCGTGTGGGGTAGCCGTAGCGAAAGCGAGTCTGAATAGGGCGTTTGAGTCGCGTGTTCTAGACCCGAAGCGGAGTGATCTATCCATGGGCAGGTTGAAGCGCCGGTAAGACGGCGTGGAGGACCGAACCCACTTCAGTTGAAAATGGAGGGGATGACCTGTGGATAGGGGTGAAAGGCCAATCAAACTCCGTGATAGCTGGTTCTCCCCGAAATGCATTTAGGTGCAGCGTTGCGTGTTTCTTGCCGGAGGTAGAGCACTGGATAGCCGATGGGCCCTACAAGGTTACTGACGTTAGCCAAACTCCGAATGCCGGTAAGTGAGAGCGTGGCAGTGAGACTGTGGGGGATAAGCTTCATAGTCGAGAGGGAAACAGCCCAGACCATCGGCTAAGGCCCCTAAGAGGTGGCTAAGTGGAAAAGGATGTGGAGTCGCAGTGACAACCAGGAGGTTGGCTTGGAAGCAGCCATCCTTGAAAGAGTGCGTAATAGCTCACTGGTCAAGTGATTCCGCGCCGACAATGTAGCGGGGCTCAAGCCATCCGCCGAAGCCATGGCAGTTCCATTTAACCCAGGCAGGGTAACTTGTCCAGGGGTGGAGCTGGGTAGGGGAGCGTCGTGTCACGGGTGAAGCGCCGGAGTGATCCAGGTGTGGACGTGACACGAGTGAGAATGCAGGCATGAGTAGCGAATCACGGGTGAGAAACCCGTGCGCCGATTGATCAAGGGTTCCAGGGTCAAGCTAATCTGCCCTGGGTAAGTCGGGACCTAAGGCGAGGCCGACAGGCGTAGTCGATGGACAACGGGTTGATATTCCCGTACCGGCGAAATGGCGCCCATGATGAGCCCGGTGATGCTAACCACCCGAAGCGTCTTGTACTGATCCCTTCGGGGTGAGGGCTTGGCGTGGAGCGTGGGATCCTATCCGGTAGTAGTCAAGCGATGGGGTGACACAGGAAGGTAGCCCAACCGCCGCGATGGTAGACGGCGGGTAAGCATGTAGGACGTGACTTAGGCAAATCCGGGTCACAGCCCTTTGGTGGGTGAGTCTGAGATGTGATGCCGAGGCCTTTGGCCGAAGTGGGTGATCCTATGCTGTCGAGAAAAACCTCTAGCGAGCCATGAGCCGCCCGTACCCGAAACCGACTCAGGTGATCAGGTAGAGAATACCGAGGCGATCGAGACAACCATGGTTAAGGAACTCGGCAAAATGCCCCCGTAACTTAGGGATAAGGGGGGCCCGGATCGTGTAGCCGCTTGCCGGTGTAGCGTGAGGGGCCGCAGAGACCAGGGGAAAGCGACTGTTTACTAAAAACACAGGTCCGTGCGAAGTTGTAAGACGATGTATACGGACTGACTCCTGCCCGGTGCTGGAAGGTTAAGAGGACGGGTTAGATCGTAAGATCGAAGCTCAGAATTTAAGCCCCAGTAAACGGCGGTGGTAACTATAACCATCCTAAGGTAGCGAAATTCCTTGTCGGGTAAGTTCCGACCTGCACGAATGGAGTAACGACTTTCCTACTGTCTCAACCATGGACTCGGCGAAATTGCACTACGAGTAAAGATGCTCGTTACGCGCGGCAGGACGGAAAGACCCCGGGACCTTTACTATAGTTTGGCATTGGTGTTTGGTTCGGCTTGTGTAGGATAGGTGGGAGACTGTGAAGTGGCCACGCCAGTGGTTGTGGAGTCATCGTTGAAATACCACTCTGGTCGTACTAGATGTCTAACCTAGGGCCATGATCTGGTTCAGGGACAGTGCCTGATGGGTAGTTTAACTGGGGCGGTTGCCTCCCAAAATGTAACGGAGGCGCTCAAAGGTTCCCTCAGCCTGGTTGGCAATCAGGTGTTGAGTGTAAGTGCACAAGGGAGCTTGACTGTGAGACAGACATGTCGAGCAGGGACGAAAGTCGGAACTAGTGATCCGGCAACGGCGAGTGGAAGCGTTGTCGCTCAACGGATAAAAGGTACCCCGGGGATAACAGGCTGATCTTCCCCAAGAGTCCATATCGACGGGATGGTTTGGCACCTCGATGTCGGCTCGTCGCATCCTGGGGCTGGAGTAGGTCCCAAGGGTTGGGCTGTTCGCCCATTAAAGCGGCACGCGAGCTGGGTTTAGAACGTCGTGAGACAGTTCGGTCCCTATCCGCCGCGCGCGTAGGAAACTTGAGAAAGGCTGTCCCTAGTACGAGAGGACCGGGATGGACGAACCTCTGGTGTGCCAGTTGTACCGCCAGGTGCATGGCTGGTTGGCTACGTTCGGAAGTGATAACCGCTGAACGCATCTAAGCGGGAAGCACGTTTCAAGATGAGGTTTCCCACCCCTAGTGGGTTAAGGCCCCCAACAGATTATTGGGTTGATAGGCCGGAGGTGTACAGCAGCAATGCCCAGCCGACCGGTACTAATAGGCCGAAGACTTGCCACAACAAACCCCCAACACACTCAACAACACCAAACACACACTGTGATGGTGCTGCGCGTCCACGATGAAGATCCAACCCCGACCACCCTGGACGGGTGTGGGTTCGGTCGAGAACACCTCGACCCAACACACGCCCCCGATGGGTGGGACATGACAGGGGTTCATAGAGTTACGGCGGCCATAGCGGCAGGGAAACACCCGGTCCCATCCCGAACCCGGAAGTTAAGCCTGCCAGCGCCGATGGTACTGCAACCGCGAGGATGTGGGAGAGTAGGACGCCGCCGGACAAACATT
>NZ_JAHTLF010000004.1 GCF_024614185.1 Nocardioides carbamazepini | reverse complement strand
TGACCAGACCGGCGTCGCCCTCATCGTCGTAGCGGTCGATCCAGGTCTTCACGCACTTGCGAGAGACCCCCATCGCAGCGGCGATGTGAGCTTGAGGCCAGCCCGCTTGATGGCGTTGAACGATTAGCTGCGTCAGTGTCAGGACCGCACCGAAGTTGGTGTCGATCTGTTCCTCCCAGTCCAGGGGCGCGGAGTCCACGAAGGGTCCACTGATCCACCGACCGGCGTTGTTGACCAGCACGTCGATGCGTCCGGTCATGGTCGCGGCGTCCTTGATGACGTCGGCGAGGGCCGCGCGGTCCCGGACGTCACAGGTGTAGTGGCGCGCTTCGTGGCCGTGGTCTTCCGCGATCTTCCCAGCCACCTCGCGGACGAGGTTCTCCTGGCGATCTACGAGTGCGAGATGGGCGCCGGCTGCGGCGAGCCGCTCTGCGATGGCCGCACCGACGCCTTGACCGGCACCCGTGACGATCGCGACCTGACCTTCGAGGTCCTTCATGCGTCGTTGATCCCGATGAGTGAGCAGTAGATGTCGGCGATCGACTCGGCGTCCAGTGGGCCGCCCGGCCGGTACCAGTGGTACATCCAACTCGGCATGCTCACGATCGCCTGCGCGACCGCCGTGGGCGGCCCAGGTGGCATCCGGTTCTGCTTCTGGAGGGTGGCGACCAGGCGGGCGACGCGGTTGATGAAATCACGCTCGTCCTTGGTGATCTTCTCGCGTGTCTCCGCCTCCAGCGAGTAGAGTTCTTGCCAGAAGACGGCGAAGGCGCGGCGGTCGCGTACCACGGCAGCGGTGAACTCTCGCATGATGCCGCGCAGCTGACCCGCGGGCGTGTCCGAGGAGCGGATCCCGGCCTCCAGGGCCTCCATCATGTTGTGGTCCACCGTGAGCGCGATCTCCCGCAGCAGGTCGCTCTTGGACCCGACGTAGTGGTAGATCGCCGGCTGGCTGAGCCCGACCTCGGCCGCGATGTCCTTGGTCGTTCCGGCGGCGAAGCCGTCGCGCATGAAGACCTCTGCAGCACCATCGAGGACAGCACGGCGTTTGGCTTCATAATCGAGATTCATCGCTGCCGTCCTCCGTCTGTTGAGTACCGACAGGGTTCACCGCGATTAGTGAACCTCTGACGGTCTGATCCGTTGATCTGCACATGTCCTTGCCAGACTGACATCTCGCAGCCTATGCGTGCGGAACGCTGTTGGGGCGGTGGGCGGGTCGACCGTGATCGAGGAGTTCGCGGACGGAGGGCGAGACCGCGACGGGCCGCAAGGTGTCGAGGTCAGTCATCACCCGGACGAGGTGGGCCCGGGCCACCACCTCACCGTCCGGCTTGGCGAACTCGTGACGGCACACGACGGACGAGCGGCGCCCCACTGACAGCTCGATGGAATGGGTGAGCACGTCGCCTGCCCGCGCTGGCGCGACGTAGTCGCACTCGGCGTGCACCACCGGCATGGCCACCCGGTCCGCGATCTGTTGCGTGACTGGGAAGCCGAGCTCGACGAAGAGGAGCTGCTCGCCCTCGCTCATGTAGTGGAGGTACGTCGGAAAGTAGATCAGCCCCGACGCGTCGTCCTCCCCCACGAACACCGGCCGGGTGCGGGACCAGGTCACGTGACCGCCTGCTGCAGAACCGAGGCCGAGCCGCGTCCCACCTCGGTCCCGTCGTGACGCGTGACGGACAGGTCCACCGTCAGCATTTCGCCCTCCTCAACCGGCTCGGACCTGGTCACGACTGCTCTGGTGCGCAGCACATCGCCGGGGAAGACGGGCGCCGTGACGTCGACCTTGAGCACCCGCACGGCGTCGACGCCGACGGCCCTGCTCACCGCAGCGCCGGCGTACGAGACCACGAAGGTGCCGTGGGCGATCACGCTTCGCAGACCCGACCTCGCCGCGACCTCGTCCTCGACGTGGACCAGGTTGGGATCGCGCATGGACACGGCCATGTAGGCGATCCGCAGTCGGTCGATTGGCGGGGTCTCGACCTCGGGAAGGGTGTCACCCACGCTCAGCCTCATCACGTCAGCCCCTCTGCACGGTGTTGGAACGCTCGAGGGCGACGATGGTGCCGTCCTCGCGTGAGTACTCGGTGGTCAGCTCTACGAACGTCAGGTGTCCGGACTTGCCGTCTTTCTCCGTGACGCCGGAGATCCAGGGCCGCACGGTGAGACGGTCCCCCACCCTCACTGGGCTTCGGTGCTCCACCTCACTGCCGCCGAAAACGGTTCGGAGCATGTCGAAGTCGAGGGCGTCGTGGATGGGCTCCGCGCCGTAGGACGTCACGTACATGAAGAAGCCGGGGGGCACGACGGAACCCACCTCGGCGCGGTAGTCCTGCTCGGGAGCGACGCCCAGCGCGGTCACGTACTCCTCGACGCGCGCCGGGTCGATGTAGAACTCGCTCTCCGCAAACCTGGTGCCTACTTCTCGTGCCATGTCGCTCCTTCATCCGGCGAGCGGCGCTCGCGCCACCTCGTTGACAGTCGAGGTGCTGGACCCTACCTTGGCCTGGATCGGTCAATCTATCAAGGAGTAGCGATGTCGCACGCTGTCATCATCGGGACGGGCATCACCTCCTTCGGCAAGATGCCTGCCACCACGCTACGAGATCACGTTGCTGCCGCGACCCGGGACGCCCTGGCCGACGCAGGGATCGATGCCGGCCAGATCCAGGCTGCGTACTCGGCCAACGCCATCGCCGGGCTGCTCAACGGTCAGGAGATGGTGCGCGGCCAGGTCGCGCTGCGCGCGACGGGCATCACGGGTGTGCCCGTGATCAACGTCGAGAATGCCTGCGCGTCGGGATCGACCGCGCTCCACCTGGCCCAGACCGCCGTCCTGGCCGGTCAGCATGACCTTGTCCTCGTCGTTGGCTCGGAGAAGATGACGCACGACGACAAGCGTCGTGCCGGCCTCGCCGTCGCCACCGCCCTCGACGTCGAGAGCGACTTCGACCGGGACTCGCCCTCGCCGTTCATGGATGTCTACGCCAAGAAGGTCCGCAGCTACCTGGCCGAGAGCGACGCCACGGTGGAGGACCTCGCCCGGGTCGTGGTCAAGGCGCAGCACAACGGCGGCCTCAACCCGAACGCCCAGTACGGCTCGGAGACGACGGTCGAGAAGGTGCTGGCCGACCTCATGATCAGCGACCCCCTCACCCGCATGATGTGCTCGCCGATCGGTGACGGCGCCGCGGCCCTGGTGGTCGCCAGCCCCGAGCGAGCTCGCCGCCTGGGCATCGCGGATCCGGTCCGGATCCGTGCGTCGGTGCTGTGCTCCGGCTCTCCGGTGGGTGAAGGACCGCCCGCCGCCTACCGCTCGGCGACGCTGGCCTACGAGCAAGCGGGAGTGGGACCCCAGGACCTCGACGTGGTCGAGCTGCACGACGCCGCCGCCTCGTCGGAGCTGATGCGCTACGAGTCGTTGCAGCTTTGCGCACCGGGCGAGGGCGCCCGCCTGATCAGGAGGGGCGCCACGGCCCTCACCGGCCGGCTCCCGGTGAATCCAGGGGGCGGCCTGCTGGCCCGGGGCCACCCCCTGGGCGCCACCGGCTGCGCACAGGTCGTCGAGTTGTGCGACCAGCTGCGCGACCGGGCCAGGACCCGTCAGGTCGACGGCGCACGCATCGCCCTGGCCGACAACGGGGGCGGCTGGGTAGCCGGCGACTCGGCGGCGGAGTGCGTCCACATCCTCAGCGCGTGACGTGCTGAGGATGCGACCGCACCGCCGAGTCAGGAGTAGATGAACGTCCGGTCCTCGAGGTAGGACTCGAGCGCCTCGATGCCGTGCTCTCGTCCGAAGCCCGACGCCCCCACGCCACCGAACGGCAGTTCGTCGTAGACCCGCGCCAGCGAGTTGATCCAGGTGTAGCCCGCCGGGACCTGCCGGGCCAGCCGCCACGCGCGCGCCTGGTCGGCGCTCCAGACCGACGCACCCAGGGAGAACGGGGTCTCGTTCGCCACCGCGACGGCCTCCTCGTCGCTGCTGACCCTGATCACCGTGAGGACGGGCCCGAAGGTCTCCTCGACCCGGACCCGGGAGGTGGGCGCGGGATCGAGCAGCAGGGCCGGACGCACGAACCAGCCCCGGTCGTAGGTGCTGCCCGTGGGACGGCCACCGCCGAGCAGTTTCGCCCCCCGGTCGACGGCGTCGGCGACCTGGCCCTCGATCCGGTCACGGGAGGCCTCGCTGTGCAGCGGGCCCATGGTCGAGTCCGCTCCGAGACTCGGCCCGAGCGCCACGCGGTCGAGACGCTCGACGATCGCCTCCACCACCTCGTCGGCGACCCGTTCGTGGACGACCAGCCGTTTCGGAGCCACGCAGACCTGCCCAGCGTTGTAGAAGCGAGCACCCATGAGCGCCCGGACGGCTCCCCTCAGGTCGGCATCCTCGAGCAGGACGAAGGGGTCGCAGCCACCGAGCTCCAGCGTCAGGCGCTTGAGGCGCTCGCCGGCGCGGGCGGCGATACGTCGCCCGACCTCCGTCGACCCCGTGAAGGCCACGCGCGAGACGGATGGATGCGTGACCAGGAGGTCACCCACGTCGGGGCCACCCCCCACGACGTCGAGCAGCCCCTCGGGCAGGAACGCCTGAGCGATCCGGGCCAGCTCGAGGGTGATCAAAGACGTCGACTCGGCTGGCTTGATGAGGAATCCGCAGCCGGCCGCCAACGCCGGGGCGAGCTTGCTGCCGAACAGGGACGCCGGGAAGTTCCACGGGACGATGGCGGCCACGAGGCCGACCGGTCCGCGGTCCACGAGTCCGTGGACCTCACCCCCGAGCCGCTGGTGACGACCCCCGGCCAGGGTCGCCAGTCCGGCGTACTGCAGGAACGGCCCGACGTACCTGTCGAGCTCGAGCAGCGCCTCCTTGCGAGTCTTGCCCTGCTCCTTGGCCAGCAGATCAGCGAGCTCCGGGAGGCGCTCGCGGGTGGCCTCGGCGATCTTCAGCAGGGCCTCGGCCCGCTTCATCGGGGTCAGGTCCGACCACCTCGACATGGCCTGCAGGGCACGATCCGCCTTGACGTCGATGCTAGCTGCGTCATCCCGGGCCACCACCCCCAGCGCTGTGCCGTCGTCCGGCGCGTACACCACATATTCGGTCATCTCAAGCCCCTAGTCGATTGATAAGCCGATTGATACTGTACGAGCCATGTCAATGCTCATCGACTGCCACGTCCACGTAGGTCCACGCCGCCGGTGGCTGCCTGCCGGGCTCGAGCTGGCGGCCACGCTCGCCGATGACGCGACCCGCCACGTGGTCGAGGGCGACGGTCCCACCGGCGAGGGCCTCCTGGCGTACCTGGAGAACGAGGGCGTGGACGTCGCGGTCGCGATCCCGAGCGGCCAGGAACCCGTCCAGGAGTACGCCCTGGACGAGGGCGAGGGCACCGGGCGGCTGCTGCCGTTTGTGCAGTACGACCCGCGATCGGTCCCCGAGCCTGGCAGACGGTTCGCCGACGCCATCGCGCGAGGGGCGCGCGGCCTCAAGGTGCACCCGTGCAGCCATCAGCTGCCTGCCAACGACCGGAGCCTCTACCCACTGTTCGCGATCGCCGAGGAGCGCGGCCTCCCGGTAACGATCCACGTCGGCTCGTCCGTCTTCCCGGGCGCCAAGATGAGGTACTGCGACCCGCTGCTCGTCGACGAGGTCGCCGCCGACTTTCCGGAGCTGCGCATCCTGTGCGCACATGCCGGCCGGGGCTTCTGGACCCGACAGGTCTTCGAGCTCACCCGCATGCGTCCGAACGTGTGGATGGAGCTCTCCGGCATGCCCGCGACGCGGATCGTGCAAGAGTTCCCGGAGCTCGAGCGGGTCAAGGACCGCGTGCTCTTCGGCAGCGACTGGCCCTCGTCGCCTCCCATCTCGCGCCTCGCGGCGCAGTTCCGCCAGATGCCCTTCAGTGAGGAACTGATAGAGAATGCCCTCTGGCGCAACGCCGTCCGACTCTTCGACCTGCCCATCCCGTCGGTATCCGCCATGGTGGCGGATACCCACCACCCGATCCTGAGGAGCTGACGATGGAATTCGGCCGCACCACGCGCGACGGCGCACTCTTATTCCCGAACGTGGAGAGCCGGTTCCTTCCGGAGTCCGAGCACCTGCCCCAGCTGAGCTTCGGCTCGCCCCAGCTGGACTACGCACAGTCGGATGCGCCCCTCAACGCTTGTCAGGCCCTCCTCGACGCGACCGTCGCGCGGGTCGGACCCAATCACCGGGCCATGGCCCGGGTCGGCCCCGGAACCCCCGAGTACTGGACGTACGGAGAGGTGCTCGACCGCGTGAACCGGCTAGCTGCGGGCCTGAGACGCCACGGGGTACAGGCCGGCGATCGAGTGCTGGTGCGCATGCCGGACGTTCCCGAGGCCGCCGTGGCCCAGCTCGCCGTGTGGCGCCTCGGTGGCATCGTGGTGCCGTCGTCGGTGCTGGAGATGGCCCGCGAGCTGGCCTTCATGCTCAACGACACCGAGGCGAGCACCGTCATCTGCTCGACCGCACACGAGGGCGAGCTCACCGCGGCCCTGGCCGAGACGCCCACGGTGCAGCGGATCGTCGGCTGGCCGGATGCCTCCGCCCACGACCTCTCGATGGACCTGCTGTCCGAGGGGTCCGGAGAACACGTCCCTCCCCATCCGACCCGACCGCTCGACGCGTCTGGCATCTACTACACGGGCGGCACCACCGGGCAGCCGAAGGGCTGCCTGCACACCCATGCGGCCGAAGTTGCGCTGGCCGACCTCAACAACGAGGTGCGAGGTGCCGACGAGACCTCGGTGTTCCTCACGCACGCGCCCATCGGCCACGCCTTCGGCAACGGTGAGAAGATCAACTTCCCGCTGCGCGCGGGCGCCCTCGCCGTCTTCGTCGACAGGCCCACCGCCGCCGACATGTGGGCCCTCCTGCGGGAGTTCGGCGTCACGTCCATGGCCGGCGCCGCGACGATGTACCGGATGATGCTGGCGGACCCGCCACCCAGCAAGGAGACGCTCGGACTGCCGCTGCGCAACGCCCTGAGCTCCGGGGAGGCTCTCGACGCCGCGACGCACGAACGCTGGGCGCAGCGAATGCCTTCACCGCTTCGCAACGGGGTGGGCATGACTCCGATGCGCCACATCTTCCTCGACGCCGACGCCGGACCCCCGGGTCCGCCCCCCGGCCTCACTGTGGGCCGGCCCCTCCCCGGCTACGAGGCCCGGTTGCTCGGCAAGGACGGCGCGATGGCGCCCTTCGGCGAGGCCGGCCAGCTCGCCGTCCGCGGCCCCTCGGGCATCACCTACTGGATCAACACCCACCCCGGTGTTCTCGAGCGGAGCCGCCAGGACGTGGTCAACGGTTGGAGCATCCTCGATGATGCCTACCTGCGTGATGAGCACGGGTGGCTGTGGTTCCACGGCCGGCTCGACGACATGATCGTGACGGGGGGTCGACAGGTGGCACCCATCGAGGTCGAGCGCGTCCTGGCCACGCACCCGGACGTGGCCGAGGTCGCTGTCGTGCCGGCCCCCGACGCCCTGCGCGGTCAGGTCGTCACCGCCTTCGTGCGGCTCCAGCCGGACCGCCCGTCCGGCCCTGGGACCACGCAACAGCTCCAGGACTTCTGCAAGTCCCAGATGGCCGCGTACAAGTACCCCCGTCGCATCGAGTACGTCGACGAGCTGCCCAAGGATCCCGTCGGCAAACTCCAACGACGCAAGCTCCGGGACCTGCTGCGCGCCGAGGCCCCGTCGTGACCTCGGGTCACCAGCCCGTAACCACGGCGGACGACTGCCTGCTCACTACGATCCGCGACGGTGCCGCTCACCTCGTGCTCAACCGGTCCGAGCGCCTGAACGCCGTCAACGTGGCACTCGTCGAGCACCTGCACCGCGCACTGTCCGACCTCGAGAGCAGGAAGGACGTGGCCGTCGTCTGCCTCAGCGGCCAGGGGCGCGCGTTCTGCGCCGGCTCCGACGTCAAAGAGATGGAGCGCCGCCCGTCCCGACTGGGGATGGAGGGTGCCGAGCTCGAGACGCTGAGGGCCGCCGAACGCGCGCGCATGGAGCGCGCCTTCGACATCGTCGTGCGAATCAGCGAGCTGCCGCAGGTCACGATCGCGGGCCTCCGCGGCCCGGTCGCGGGCGCGGGCATCGGTCTGGCGCTCGCCTGCGACTTCCGTATCGCGGGCGACAGCACTGTCTTTGTCCCCGGGTTCTCCTCGCTCGGTCTCCCCGGCGACTGGGGCGTCAGCTGGTTTCTGACCGAGAAGGCTGGAAAGAATGTGGCCCGGCGCATGCTGCTGCGCGGTGAGCGCCTCGGCGCCGCGGAGGCGCTGGCTGCCGGGATGGTCGACGAGGTCGTGCCCGACCACGACCTCGACGAGGTCCTCAGCGCGCGCACGGAGGCCCTGTCCTCGGCGCCGGCGGAGGCCATCTCCGCGAGCAAGTCCCTCTTGCACCGCCACGGCCTCCCGGAGGCTCTGGCCCGCGAGATCGAGGCGACGCTGAGCTGCCAGGAGTCACAGGCCCATGCCACCGCGCTCCAAGACTTCCTCGTTCGCTCCCGCTCGCGCGCGAGGTCCTGACCGTGGGCAAGTGGAGCCTCGAGGGGGCCCGGACGCTGCTGTTCGTACCCGGCGACCGACCCGACCGCTTTGCGGGCGCCGTCGCCAGCGGGGCCGACGCTGTGATCATCGATCTCGAAGACGGAGTCGCACCTGAGAACAAGGCGGAGGCCCGATGTGCCGCGGCGAGATGGCTGGACGCCGCCGGCCAGGCAGTGGTCCGGATCAACTCCGACTGGGCGGGCCAGGAGGCCGACCTCGCTGTGCTCCGTCACTGCCAGGGGGTGCGAGGTGTAATGGTTCCCAAGTCCCAGCACGCCGACGCCCTGGCCGAGCTCCACCACGTCTGGGGCGACGTGCCGCTCATTGCCCTGGTCGAAACCGCCGTTGGTGTCTTGGGGTCAGTGGAGATCGCGCGGGCGCCCGGCGTGCTCAGGCTCGCCCTCGGTCACGTCGACCTCGCCGCCGATCTCGGCTCGGCCGAAGACGACGCGGCGATGCTGCTTGCGCGCAGCACTCTGGTGATCGCGTCCCGGGCGGCCGGGATTGCCGGCCCGATCGACAGCGTCACCCGCGACCTCGACGCCAGCGAGGTGACGACGGACGCGACGCGCCGTGCACGAGCGCTAGGCTTCACAGGCAAGCTCTGCCTCAACCCCCGCCAAGTCGATGCCGTCAGGCTCGGCCTGCTCCCCACGGAGAACGAGATCTCCTGGGCCCGCGGCATCATCGAGGCGGGCACCTCAGGGGCCGTCCGTTCCGGGACCCATATGGTTGACGGACCCGTGCTCGAGCGTGCCCGCCGGATCCTGGCGCAGGCAGGCTGTTGAACACTGCGGGAGATCGCCATGAAGGAGTCCGCCCACTCCACCAAGACCCTCGGAGTCTCCGGAAACTTCGGGATGCTTCAATCAGAACCTGTACACCAGGTCACCGACTTGACCACGTTCAGACGCGGTCAAACACCCACGAAAGTGCCAGAAGAGCCCCACTTCAGGGACCTTCGGCCTTAGACGGGGCAAGCTTCGTGAGTAAGTTGGGAACACCCAAAGGAGACCATCATGACCGTCAGACCACACGACGTCGTCGACCTCTACCTTGCGCCGGTCGCATTGAGTGTCGACGCCAACCTTCAAAGCCTTTCGGGGTTCTCGTCGGAGAAGATCGACGGCGAGGTCGCCCTAGCGACGAATCTCGACCCAATAGGCATTGACGGAAGGCAGCGGGCCGTGCTCGAAACGGTCACCCACCTCGTCGAGATGCATGGATGGTCCGCATCATGGCACGAGCGCGGACTGCAACTCTCCCACGAGGAGCATCGCCTCGTGCTGGGTATTCCGCCCAGTCTGCATACGTACCTCGGCGGAGGGTAGACCGGAAGGATGTCCCGAGTTCCGTGGAACTTCGGTGGCGGTCCGGTGAGCATCAGGCTGCGCTCACGTCTTCGCCGGCCACCTCGAGCCCACTGACCGGCTCTCACCGGCGATCGCCGAGGCCGGCCGTGTCGACGGCCACGGAAAACTGCCCGGAGACGGCCACGAAACTGCCCGCTGGCGGACATGAGAACTGCCCGCTGACGGTCATGGGATCTGCCCGACACGACGTCGTCTGCCTCGCCGCGGTCCGCGGTTGAGGCCCCTTCCTGGGTCTGTCAGGAATCCGGTGTAAGCGGCATTTCTCATCTTGACGTTCAGCCGTCCTGAGCCTTGGGCATCCGGTCGGCGAAGGTCACCGCGAACGCGTTCAGGGCGGGCTTCCGCCGCATGGTCCACCGTGTCTGTCCGGTGCCCTTGGGGTCAAGCGATCTGGTGACCAGGTAGAGGCACTTCATCGCGGCCTGCTCGGTCGGGAAGTGACCGCGCGCGCTGACCGCCCTGCGATACCGGGCGTTCAAGCTCTCGATGGCGTTCGTGCTGCACAGCACCTTGCGGATCTCCACGTCGTAGTCCAGGAACGGGGTGAACTGCTCCCAGGCGTTGCGCCACAGCTGGCCGATCGCCGGGTAGGGCTTGCCCCACTTCTCCTCGAACTCCTCAAACGCCGCCCAAGCCGCCTCCGGGCTGGGCGCACCGTAGATCGGCTTGAGATCCGCGGCGATCTGGCCCGAGTACTTCTTCGAGGCGTACCGAAAGGTGTTCCTGATCAGATGGATCACACACGTCTGCACCACCGCCTGGGGGAACACGGCCTCGACCGAGTCCGGCAAACCCTTGAGCCCGTCGCAGACGACGAAGAACACGTCGGCCACGCCACGGTTCTTCAGCTCGGCCAGGACGCTCATCCAGAACTTCGCGGTCTCTCCGCCACCGGCCCCGGCCCACAGACCGAGCACGTCCTTGTGGCCGGCCAGGTCGACCCCGATCGCGGCGTAGACCGGCCGGTTTCCGACCTGGCCGTCGCGGACCTTGACGTGGATGGCGTCGATGAAGATGGCCGCGTAGACCCTTTCCAGCGGGCGGGCGGACCATTCGGCCATCTCGGCGATCACCTTGTCGGTGATCCGGCTGACGGTGTCCTTGGAGACACTCGCGCCGTAGATCTCGGCGAAGTGGGCGCTGATCTCCCCGGTGGTCAGCCCCTTGAAGTACAGCGAGAGCACGATGGTGTCGACATCGCCGGAACGGCGCTGCCACTTCTTCACGATCGCCGGGTCAAAGGACCCCACCCGGTCCCGAGGAACCTCGATCTCCACCGGCCCGCAGTTGTCGGTCAGCAACGTTTTGGTGCGCGTGCCGTTGCGGGAGTTCCCGGAGTTCTGGCCGGCCGGGTCGTGCTTGTCATAGCCGAGGTGGTCGGCCATCTCCTCATCCAGCGCGGTCTCGATCACCGTCTTGGTCAACGCCTTGAGCAGCCCGCCCGGGCCAGTCAGCGCGGTCCCGCGCTCGCGGGCAGAACGCACCAGCTCGCGGGCCACCTCCAGCTCGTCCGCCGAAGGTCGCGCGAACCCCTCCGGCAGCTGCCCCTCGTCGTGGTTGTGGTTCTCCTTCTGCGGCGCTTCGGCCGCCTTCACCGATGCAGACATGTTCGGCAGTGTCTCGGTCATCATCGACCCTTTCTGCCAACTCAACCGAACTGGCGTGTCGGGCCGTTTACACCGAAATTCCGACAGTCCCCCCTTCCTTCCTCGGGTGCGATGAGCGGTGCTGAAGCGCCCTATCGCCCCGAGGAAGGGATGAGTTGAAGTCTGCCGAGGAGATCATGAAAATCTTGGATGCCTACGACCTGACAGGGTCGTTGCGTGACGC
>NZ_JAHTLF010000016.1 GCF_024614185.1 Nocardioides carbamazepini | reverse complement strand
GTGGCCGCCCGTCCGGCGGCCACACCCCACCCCTAGGAGGGAAACCCATGCCCGACGTCGTGGCGGACGCCACCTTCATCCCCACCGCCGAGCCCGGTGAGCTGCTTCTCGAGCTGAGCCAGGTCTCGAAGTACTTCGGCGGAGTGCGCGCGCTCCACGAGGTCGACCTCGAGCTCCACCGCGGAGAGGTCGTCGCCCTGGTGGGCGACAACGGAGCCGGCAAGTCGACGCTCATCAAGGTCATCTCGGGGGTGGAGCACCCCGACTCGGGCACGATCCGGGTACGCCGCGAGGCGGTGCGCCTCGACACACCGCGGGCGGCGCAGCACGCGGGGATCCACACCGTCCACCAGGACCTGTCGCTGTGCGACAACCTCGACGCGGTCCGCAACCTCTTCCTGGGGCAGGAGATCACCGGGGGCCTCCTGCGCGGCCGCCCGGTGAGCCGCCACCGCATGGAGAGCGAGGCCCGCAAGGTGCTCGACAGCCTGGCCGTCAAGCTGCGCTCGCTCACCACACCCGTGGGCGGACTGTCGGGCGGGCAGCGGCAGGGCATCGCGATCTGCCGGGCGCTCATCTCGGACCCGAGCCTGGTCCTGCTGGACGAGCCCACCGCGGCGCTGGGCGTCTCGCAGCGCGCCGAGGTGCTCGACCTGATCCTCCGCCTCAAGTCCCAGGACCGCGGCGTGCTCGTGATCTCCCACGACCTCAAGGACGTGCAGGAGGTCGCCGACCGGGTCGTCGTCATGCGGCTGGGCCGCAAGGTCGCCGAGTTCGAGCGCGGCGACTACTCCTCCAGCGACCTGATCGCCGCCATCACCGGAGCCCACGAGGCTCCGCTCACCGTCGAGGGCATCCGATGAGCACCCAGCACGTCCAGACCGTCCCGCCGACCGCCCCGAGCGAGCCCGGCACCCCGATGCTCTCGCGCATGGTCGAGGCTCTCGGCGGCAAGTACCGCAGCATTCCGGTGCTGCTGGTCCTGGGGCTGATCTGGCTGTACTTCTACTCCCAGAACTCGGCCTTCCTGACCTCGGGGAACATCACCACCCTGACCCTCCAGATCGTGACGACCGCGATCCTCGCGCTGGGCGTCGTCTTCGTGCTGCTGGTCGGTGAGATCGACCTGTCGTCCGCGATGCTCTCCGGCGTGTGCGCCACGGTCACCGCGCAGCTCGCGATCAAGAGCGAGTGGCCGCTGTGGCTGGCCATTCTCGGCGGGGTCGCCGTCGGGGTGGTCTTCGTCCTGGCCGAGGTGCTCGCGGTCATCTTCGGCGTGCCGTCGCTGATCGTCACTCTCGGCGGCATGGTCATCCTGCAGGGCCTCCTGCTCGTCGTGCTGCCGCCCGAGTTCGCGATCAACGTGGCCGGCACCGACTACGCCAGGATCTCGTCCACCTACCTCCCGCCCGGGTGGAGCCTGGCCCTCGGGGCGGTGGGCTGGCTGATCTTCTGCGCGACCCGCTACCTCGGCCACCGCGAGCGCGGCTCCGACGCCGACTCGTCCGCGCTGCTGTCCGTCGGCGTGCCGGCGGTCGTCAGCGGTGTGGTCATCTTCGGAGCGGTCGCGATCCTGAGCGAGGGCCCGGGTCTGCCCCTGCCCGTGCTGATCCTGGTCGGGATGCTGCTGATCGCGGCGTACTTCACCGGCCGGACCCGCTACGGGACGCACCTGTACGCGGTCGGCGGCAACCGGGAGGCCGCGCAGCGAGCCGGCATCCCCGTCTCCCGCATGGTGGTCTACTCCTTCCTCGTCCTCGGCGTCTGCGCCGCGGTCGCGGGCATGGTCGAGGCGTCGCGGCTGCTCGCCGTCTCCAACTCCTCCGGCGGAGGGCCGCTGATGCTCAACGCGATCGCGGCCGCCGTCGTGGGCGGCGTGAGCCTGTTCGGCGGCCGCGGAACCGTGTGGGCCGCCCTGCTGGGCGCGCTCGTGATCGGGTCGATCAACAACGGCGTCCAGCTCCTGGGCATGTCCACCGAAGTGCAGAGCTTCGCGACCGGCGGGGTCCTTATCCTTGCTGTTGCGATCGACGTCGTGATCACCCGCGGGTCACTGCTGCCGAACCGCCGATGACCAGCGCACGAGCAGATGTGGCAATGGAGAGGGGTTACGCAACCGTGACTGTCGAGGCGGCCTGGCTGCCCACAGACGCCCAGATCGACAGCTCCCGGGTGGTCGACTTCGCTCGCTGGCTCGGCTCGGAGGGCATCGTCGAGCTCGACGACCCGCGTGACTTCCGCGAGCTGCAGGCGTGGTCCGCCGCCGAGCCCGCGCTCTTCTGGCGGGCGGTCGCCGACTACTTCGGGGTCGACTTCGCCACCGAGGCCACCGAGGTGCTGTCGTCCCGGGAGATGCCGGGGGCCCGGTGGTTCCACGGCGCCACGCTGAACTTCGCGCGGGAGATGCTCAAGCACGGCGCGGCCGAGCGCGAGGCGATCATCCTGGTTCGGGACGACGGACATCGCGAGTCGATCACCTTCGGTCAGCTCCGCGAGCGGGTCGCCGCGGTCGCCGGCGCTCTCGCCGACCGGGGCATCGGCCAGGGCGACCGGGTGGTCGCGTACCTGCCCAACTGCATCGAGGGAGTGGTCGCCTTCCTCGCGTCCGCGACGCTGGGTGCCGTCTGGTCGCAGACCGGGATGGACTACGCGCCGCCCGCCGCGATGGACCGCCTGGGCCAGCTCGACCCGACCGTCTTCATCGCCGGCACGGGCTACCTGTTCAAGGGCGAGCAGCAGGACCGCCGGGACGCCGTTGCCGAGCTGCGCGTGCTGCTGCCCGTCGACATGCTGGTCGTCTCGATCGAGACCGGGGGCGTGCGCCGGGACGACACCACGCCCTGCGACGTGGCGTGGGAGCAGCTCCAGCGGTTCAGCAAGCCCGTGACGACCCCGGTCGACGTACCCTTCGACCACCCGCTGTGGGTGCTGTTCACCTCGGGGACCACCGGTCGGCCCAAGGGCATCGTGCACGGGCACGGCGGCGCTCTCCTCGAGCAGCTGGTCTCCCCCGGCTTCCACATGGGCGTCGACGAGGCCGACGTCTTCTTCTGGTTCACCACGCCCAACTGGATGATGTGGAACGCCCAGATCTGCGGGCTGCTCCACGGTGCGACCATCGTGCTCTTCGACGGCAGCGCGACCCATCCGGACACCGGGCTGCTCTGGCGGGTCGTCCAGGACCTCGGGGTGACGGTCTTCGGCACCAGCCCCGGCTACCTCCAGGCGAGTGCCCGCGACGGGCTCGAGCCCGGCCGCGATCTGGACCTGTCGACGCTCGAGCTGATCGGGGTGACCGGGTCGGTC
The DNA here is from genome assembly GCF_024614185.1 of Nocardioides carbamazepini. GTDB lineage: Bacteria > Actinomycetota > Actinomycetes > Propionibacteriales > Nocardioidaceae > Nocardioides > Nocardioides carbamazepini. The sequence continues at coordinate 1,313,911 of NZ_JAHTLF010000016.1, read as the reverse complement.
CTGCCGGCCAGCAGCAACCACTGGGTCCGCGACCACGTGCGCAGCGACCTCCAGGTCGGCTCGATGAGCGGTGGCACCGACATCGTCGGCATCTTCGTGGCCAGCGCCCCCAACCTCCCCGTCTACGACGGGGAGATCAGCGGGACCGCCCTGGGCGTGGCGTTGGAGGTGTGGGACGAGAAGGGCCAGCGTCTCCCGGACGGCGAGACCGGCGAGATGGTCATCACCCAGCCGATGCCGTCGATGCCGATCGCCTTCTGGGACGACCCCGAGGGCGAGCGCTACCGCGACGCATACTTCGACGTCTTCCCCGGTGTGTGGCGCCACGGCGACTCGATCACGGTCACCGACCGCGGCACCGTGCTGATCCACGGACGGACCGACTCGACCCTCAACCGCAACGGCGTGCGGCTCGGCAGCGCCGAGATCTACGAGGCCCTCGAGTCCCTGCCGGAGATCCGCGACAGCCTCGTCGTCGGCGTCGAGCTGTCCGAGGGCGGCTACTGGATGCCGCTGTTCGTCGTCGCCGAGGACGGCACGGACGAGGCCGCCCTGCGCGCGCGCATCGTCGAGACCATCGCCGGGCGCACCTCCCGCCGCCACGTCCCGGACGAGATCATCCTCGCCCCCGCCCTCCCCCGCACCCGCACGGGCAAGCGGCTGGAGGTGCCGGTGAAGCGCATCCTCCAGGGCACCTCGCCGCGCCGGGTCACGAGCATGGGGGCGGTCGACGACGTCGACGCCCTGCAGTGGCTCATCGACTTCGCCCGCAAGCGCAACGGCGACGCGGGCGCCTCCACGACGGTCCTGCCGACGGACACCTACGAGGACTGGCGGGTCTACCACGAGCAGGACCTGCCACGCGTCCTGGCTGCCGCGCTCGACACGTTCGCCGAGAAGGGCTACCACGGGACGACCACCCGCCAGCTCGCCGACCGCTCCGGCCTGTCGGTGCCCGGCATCTATCACCACCACAGGTCGAAGCAGGAGATCCTCTTCGACCTCATGATGGTCATCGTCGACGAGCTGGTCGAGCGCAGTCGCTTCGCGGTCGCCCAGGCCGCCGACGAGCCGCGGGCGCAGTTCGACGCACTCGTGTCGAGCATGCTGCTGTTCCACGTCTACCGACGCAAGGGCGCCATCGTGTCGACCAGCGAGCTGCGCAGCCTCGAGTCCGGCAACCGGCGCAAGTACCTCGACCGTCGCGACGAGCTGCAGGCCCTGCTCGACCGCATCATCGAACGCGGCGTCGACGCCGGCGTCTTCCACACCCCCTACCCGGGCGACGCGGGACGCGCCATCGCGTCGATGTGCGCGGGTGTGGCGACGTGGTACCGGCCCGACGCGCCGCTCAGCTTCGACCCGCTGCTCGACCGCTACCTGTCGATCGCCGAGGCGATCGTCGGGGTCCGCTGAGCCCCGAGCACACCCCACGCACCCGTCGACCGTAGGAGGAACCACCATGGGCCGTGTCGCTCAGAAGATCGCGCTCATCACCGGAGCTGGTCGTGGCCAGGGCCGCGCCCACGCGATCCGGCTGGCCGAGGAGGGCGCATCGATCATCGCCTTCGACATCTGCGCCCCGGTCGCCTCGGTCAGCTATGACATGTCGACGCCGGAGGATCTCGAGGAGACCTGTGCGCTCGTGCGCGCGGCGGGCGGCCGGATCCATGCCGCGCAGGTCGACGTCCGCGACTTCGACCTTCTCGCCCGCGAGCTCGCGGGCGGGATCGACGCGCTGGGCGGGCTCGACATCGTGGTCGCCAACGCAGGCATCGCCAGCTATGCGGCCGGGCACGAGATCTCCGAGGCCGCCTGGCAGGAGATGATCGACATCAACCTCACGGGCACCTGGCACACCATCAAGGCCGCCGTCCCCCATCTCGTGGCGGGCCGGCGCGGTGGCTCGATCGTGCTGACCAGCTCGGCCGCGGGGCTCCAGGGGACGCCGAACCTCGCGCACTACGTGGCGGCGAAGCATGGCGTGACGGGCCTGATGCGGAGCTTCGCGAACGAGCTGGCGCCGCACTGGATCCGCGTCAACAGCGTGAACCCGACGCAGGTGGACACGCCCATGATCATGAACGACGAGATCTTCCGCATGTTCCGGCCGGACCTGGCGGCCCCGGGACGCGACGACATCGTCGAGGTGTCCACCGCCACCAACGCGCTGCCGGTGCCGTGGGTCGAGTCGAGCGATGTCGCCAACGCGGTCCTGTTCCTCGCCTCCGACGAGGCCCGCTACATCACCGGCGTGGCGCTTCCCGTCGACGCGGGGATCCTGGCGAAGGTCTAGGCCGTGTCTCACGGCCTAGCGACATCCCACGGTGGTGAAGGTCCGACTAACCTGAGCCCGTGACGTCGTACGCCGCCTACGGCACCAACCTCGACCCCCAGCGGATGGGCGAGCGGTGTCCGCACTCGCCGCTGCAGACCACCGGCTGGCTGACCGGCTGGCGGCTCACCTTCGGTGGCGAGGAGCACGGCTGGGACGGCGCCCTGGCGACCATCGCGCCGGACCCGATGAGCGCCGTCTTCGTCGCCGTCTACGACGTCAGCCCGCTGGACGAGCCGAACCTCGACCAGTGGGAGTCGGCCGACTCGGGGCTCTACCGCAGGACCAAGGTGCGGATCTCCACCATGGCCGGCGAGGTGGTCGCCTGGACCTATGTGCTCGACGCGTACGAGGGCGGGCTGCCGTCGGCGTCGTACCTCGGGGTGATCGCCGACGCCGCGGAGGCCGCGGACGCGCCGGCGGACTACGTCACCGGGCTGCGCAACCGCGCCTGCCGCTCCACGGGGCTCTGACCCCTGGTGATGATCCGCTCGACGAGGTGCCGGCGGGAGCGTGACCCCGCGGAAACCTGACTCGTTGTCACGTTATGCGCCCGCACTCCCGGTTCGCCCGCGTCCTCACCGCCACCCTCGGCAGCATCGCCGTCGCCGCCCTCGCGGCGTGCGGCGAGGTCCGGGTCACCGAGCGCGACGTGCCGCCCGACGACGCCCGCGACCTGCCGATCGCCGTCCGGCCGGCCGACCCCGGACTGCGCTCGGTCATGTGGGTCGGCAACAACTGGGACGGCACGGCGAGCATCGTCGACGCGGACTCCCTCGAGGTGCTCAAACGGGGCGTCAACCTGATCCCGGACAAGACCCAGGAGACGCTCGACATCTTCAAGAGCCCGGTCGCGACGGTGTTCTACCTCGCGATCAACGCCGGTCCGGGCCAGGGACACAACCAGTACGTCGACGACATGTTCACGACGATGGACGGGAAGTACCTCGCCGTCTCCCGGCCGAGCTTCGCCGACGTCGTGTGGATCGACATCGCGAAGGCGACCGCGGGGCGGACCGACTCGATCGTGCGCGAGCAGCAGATGGACGGCTTCCGCACCGACCACATGCAGGTCTCCAACGACGGGCGCCGGCTCCTCGTCTCCGACTCCACGAAGCGCCAGGTCATCGAGTACGCCATGGTCGACGAGACGCTTCCCGGCGGGAAGGTCGTCCGGCTCGGCGACCGGCTGCGCATCTTCCCCACGGGTGAGACACCCCACGAGAGCAACTACACCGAGGACGGCGAGCGCATCCTGCACGCCTCCATCGGCCGGGTCTACACGCCCCTCGACGACCTCGACCCCCGCGACGGGGAGCTCCTCGGACTGCCCCTGAACCGGCTCGGGCTCAGCCGCCTCGGCCTCGACCGCCTGCTCGGCCGGCTGCCGTGGGCCGAGCTCGAGAGCGCGGTCAAGGGCGACCGCTGGCTGCAGTACGTCGCGGCCGACGACTTCGAGGTGCTGGAGCGCTGGGACCTGGCGCACGAGCTCGAGGAGGCCGGCCACCCCGGCATGAGCGCCGCGGTCCGGCCGGTGGCCGTGCACCCCGACGGCCGCCTCCTCTACCTCCAGGTGTCCTTCCTGCACGGGTACGTCGTCTTCGACACCGAGGCGGCCGACCTCAACGGCACCAGCGACTACACGCTCGACGGCATCGCCGAGCCCGCCACCGGGGCCGTGCTCGACGTGGTCCAGCTCGAGAACCGGGTCCCGAACCTGCTCCGCGAGGCCTACGTCAACGACTCCGCCCACCACGGGCTGTCGATCAGTGCCGACGGTGAGACGCTGTGCGCGGCGGGCACGATGGACGGGTACGCCGCGCTGGTCGACGCCGAGACCGGCGAGGCGACGTACTTCGACGAGCGGACGACGGGCCACGAGTACGGCAAGCCCTACTGGACGACCGAGGGCCTCAACGAGACCTGCTGGGTGTCCCTGTCGGACAACGACGCCGTCGCCGTCCTGTCCACCGACACCCGCGAGGAGCTCGCCTACCTCCCGGTCGGCAACCACCCGCAGCGGGTGCGCCACGGCTACGTGCCGGAGTCCGTCGTCGCCGCCTGGTGATGAGTAGGCTCTGCGCGTGACCGAGTCCCCCACGCCGTATGCACTGGCCGAAGAGGCCGCCGTCCGCCTCGCCGAGCTCACCGGCGTCGCCCGCCACGACGTCGCGCTCGTGCTCGGCTCCGGCTGGCTGCCGGCCGCCGACGCACTCGACGGGGCGGGGGGCGCGAACACCACGGAGCTCGACGTGACGTCGCTGCCCGGCTTCGCCGCCTCGGCCGTGCAGGGCCACTCCGGCAAGATCCGCTCGATCCGGATCCCCGGCCAGGACGGCGCGCCCGACCGGCACCTGCTGGTGTTCCTCAGCCGCACCCACTACTACGAGGGCCGCGGGGTCGCCGCAGTCGTCCACGGCGTGCGCACGGCGGCTGCGGCGGGCTGTCGAGCGATCGTGCTGACCAACGGCTGCGGCGGGCTCAAGGAGACCTGGACGCCCGGCACGCCGGTGCTGATCAGCGACCACATCAACCTGACCGGCCAGTCGCCGATCGTCGGCGCGAACTTCGTCGACCTCACCGACCTCTACTCCTCGCGGCTGCGCGAGCTGTGCCGCGAGGTCGAGCCGAGCCTCGACGAAGGCGTCTACGTCCAGTTCACCGGCCCTCACTACGAGACCCCGGCCGAGGTGCGGATGGCAGGCATCCTCGGCGGCCATCTGGTCGGCATGAGCACCACCCTCGAGGCGATCGCCGCCCGCGAGGCGGGCATGGAGATCCTCGGGATCAGCCTGGTGACCAACCTCGCCGCCGGCCTGAGCGGCGAGCCGCTCAACCACGCCGAGGTGCTCGAGGCCGGACGCCTGGCCGCCACCCGGATGGGCGCGCTGCTCGGCGACATCGTGCCGCGCATCTGAGGTCCGGCCCGCCCGTGGAGCCGTACGCCGAGGTGGTCGAGTCCTACCGCCGGTTCGCCGCCGAGGCGGCGGACTCCCCCACCTTCGCGGCGTGGGCGGCCGCCGTGGCCGACGACTCCGAGGTGCTCGCGTGGATCCGGACCCTGCCGGACATCAAGCAGCAGCCGAACCTGGTGTTCGCCGCGGCCCGGCACCACGGCGTACCCGCCCCCGGCCCGTACGACGCCCTGCGCGCCGCGCTGCTCGGCGACACCGGTCCGCTCCGCGCCACGATCCTGACCCGGGCCACGCAGACCAACGAGGTGGGCCGGCTCGCGACCCTGGTGCCGGCGTTCGCCCGGTTCGACGGGCCGCTGGCGCTCCTGGAGGTCGGCACCTCGGCCGGGCTGTGCCTCTACCCCGACCGCTGGGGCTACCGGTGGACCACCGACGCCGGCGACGTCGTCCTCGGCGACGACCCACTGCTGCCCTGCCGGGTCAAGGGTCCCGCTCCACTGCCGGACCGGCTGCCCGAGATCGCCTGGCGCGGCGGCATCGACCTCCACCCGGTCGACGTCACCGACCCCGACGAGACGGACTGGCTGCAGACCCTGGTCTGGCCCGAGCAGGACGACCGCCGGGACCACCTGGTCCGCGCGATCGAGATCGCCCGGCAGGACCCGCCCGCCATCGTCCGCGGCGACCTGGTCGAGGAGCTGCCCGCCGCGGTCGAACGGGCCGCCGAGCACGGGACGGTCGTCGTCTTCCACAGCGCCGTCATCGCCTATCTCCCGCCGCCGCGCCGGGCCGACTTCGACGCGCTCATCCGCGACCTCGTCGGCGACGGGCGGTGCCACTGGGTGAGCAACGAGGGCAAGCGGGTGCTGCCCTCCGTCACCGCCACCGGGCCGCCGATCCCCGAGGAGCACCCGACGTTCGTGCTCGGGATCGACGGGCGGATGGTGGCACAGACCCACGGCCACGGGAGGGCGTTGCGCTGGACCGGCTGAGCCCTGTGGATGACCGGCCCGCATGTCGTGGGGCTCGTGCACGCTGGTCGTCATGGAGAACAGGAGGCACCATGGGAGTCATGACCATCGTCCGACCGCCGGCCATGATCGTCGAGCCCGGCGACGTGCTCGTGCGCGTCGGTCCGTACACGCTCGAGGATCTCGACGCGCTGCCGGAGAGCGACTGCCGCTATGAGCTGCTCCAGGGGATTTTGCTGGTCATGGGCGCGCCGACCCGACGCCACCAGCTGATTGTCGGCTCGCTCTACTCCCTCCTGCGGGCCGGTCGTCCGCCGGAACTGCAGGTCATGCTCGCGCCCTTCGACGTCCGGTTCGGCGACGACACGTCCCTGGAGCCCGACCTGATCGTGACCCGGCGCTCGGACCTGGACGAGGATGCACTCCGCGTCGCGCCGCTGCTCGCCGTCGAGGTGCACTCGCCCTCCACCAAGGCCTTCGACCTCGGCCCGAAGAAGGACATCCTCGCGGCGGCGGGCTGCCCGGCGTACTGGACCATCGACCCCGAGCAGCCGGAGCTGACGGTGTGGACCCTCCGCGACGGCGGGTACACCGAGACGGCCCGCGTGGCCGCCCAGGAGACCTGGACGGCCACGGAGCCGTTCACGGTGACGATCACGCCGGCGGACCTGCTCGACCTCTGATTCGGCTGGGCCTGCTCGACGGCTCTCGCCCCGCTTCGCTATCGCCTCCGCTTCTTGACCTTCACCACCACGACGTCACTCGTCGCGGCGACGGTGGTGGCCGTGGGCCGGGCAACAGCGGTCAGGAAGTGCCGGCCCGGACCGAGACGGCGCAGCACCCGCTTGCCGAGCTTGATCGACACCGTCCCGCCCGACGCGACCGTGACCCGCTTGACCCCCAGCACCTTGCCGCCGGCCCGGACCACGATCTGGCCCGAGTACGACGCGACGCCGCGCGGCAGCGTGACCGTGACCGTCGCGGTGGCCTTCCTCCCGACCCGGGCCTTGCCGACCGCGAGCGCCACCGTGGGGACGACCTTCGCTGCCGGCTCCTGGGCCGGGGGACCGGTCGGCTCGGGGCCGGCCGGGTCCACCTCCTCGGCGTCGGTGAAGTCGACGGTGAAGGCAGCCGGCGACTTCTTGGGATCCGCCGTGCCTCCGCTGGAGTACCAGTAGGACGACAGTCCCGTGGCGAGGTGGACGTCCACGAACGGCTGCGGCCAGGCTCCCCAGCCGACGGCGGTCCGGTTCTGCTGAGGCTGGTCGCCCGGGACGTCGATCTCGACCCCCGCGTAGTCCGGGTCGACGGTCACCACACCGGTGGGGTCGACCTCGGCGCCGGCGAACGTCGCCACCGTCACGTCCGGAACCTCGTCCAACGGATGCCGCTCGTTCGGGTTCGACTGGGACGACCCATAGCCGTCCAGGTCCGCCGTCAGCGCCCCGCTGCCGTCGGCAGCCACGGTCAGCACCGGGTCCGAGAGCCAGAACGGCACCAGGCCGTCGTAGAAGTTCACGCTGAACGTGCCCTCCCACTCCACGATCGCCGAGCCGTCGGCCTCCACCTCGGCCGCGCCGCCCGAGAGCCGTACCGTCTGGGTGACCTCGCCGCCGACCTGCGCGGCGCGCGTCGCGTACGTCGCCGCCACCTCGGCGCCGTCGGACGCGACGTGGACGATCTCGACGTCGCCCTCGGCCTGGCGATAGGTGGCCGCGTCCCCGTCGGAGACGCCCGCCGAGAGGTAGTTGGACGAGCCGAACGGCGGACGCGCCTGCAGCTCCTCCGAACCCGACCACTCGAGCACCACCCCGTCCAGCGACAGCCCGCCCTCGGGAACGGACACCCTCGGGTTCACGGTCAGCTCGGCGGTCGAGGAGTAGGTCGTCCCCGCGGCATTGCGCAGCCGCGCCCGGAACAACGACCCCGACTGGTCGACGTTGGCGTCCAGCACCGTCAAGGCGCCCGCGTCGACCGAGAAGTTGTCGTCGTCCTCGACGACCGGCTGCCAGTAGCCGGCCACGCGGCGCTGCCACATGACGACCGGCTCGGGATTGCCGTCGCCCAGGACCCGGAACGTCGCGTCCGCGCCCTCGAGCACAGTCTGCGCGGTCGGCTGGGTCGCGACCACCGGCGGACGGTGCACGGACAGCGTCGCGACATCGGTCGCGAGCGAGCCGACCTCGACCGCGGCGCCCCGGAAGTCCGCCACGGCATTGGACACGACGGCCCGCACCTGGCGACCCTCGACGACCGCGTCGCCGTCGAGGCGCAGGGTGCCGGTCGTGGCACCGGAGATGCCGTCGCCGTCGGCCAGGTCGCTCCATCCGAAGGCGGACCTCTCCTGCCACACGATCGTCGGCTCCGGCGAGCCGGTGGCCTCGACCTCGAACTCGGCGGCGGCGCCGGAGCCCTCGACGACCGCCGCGTCGATCGGCTGGGTGGTGATGGCGGGCGAGGTGAACAGCCGCACACGACGGACGCCGTGCTCATCGGCGACACCGACCCGGCTGCTGTAGCGGTAGATGCCGGTCAACAGGTCGCCGTCGCCGCCGACCGCCATCGGGTGCGCGCTGTAGGCGTAGCCGGGCGCGACCAGGCGGGTGCGTCCTGTCGCTCGCCACTGCGCCGGATCCGCGGCCGAGATGTCGTAGGCACCGACCGGGTTGCCGTCCGTCGTGGTGCCGACCCCTTGGACCCACAGGATCCCGTGCGCCTCGTCCACGACGAGGGACGGCGAGCTGAGCGCGTGCGGCAGCGAGGCGATCTCCGTCCAGCCGTCCGTGACGTCGATCGCTCGGATCGTCCCGTCGGTCAGCGACAAGAACAGGATCCCGTCAGGGGAGAGGTTGACGGCGTCCGGCCCGAACTCCCCGGCGGCAGGAAGGGCGTGCCGAGCGATCGCCGGAGTGTCGGAGCCCAGGGGCACGACGACCACCTGACCAGGCGCGTCCGGGTACCAGAGCAGCGCCTGCCCGCGGTCCCGGTCGAGGATGGCTCGGTTCAGGCCGAAGTCGCCCGCGTGCAGCGACACGCCCTCGGCCCGCGGTGCACCCGGCAGCTCGGCGAGGTTCGCGACCCCCGGTGTGGCCAGGACGCCCGGATACCGGGTGAAGGTATACGCGGGAGCACTCACGGCCTCCCCCTCCGGAGTCCACCGACTGCCGTGCGCGACGCCGTAGACGTCACCGCTGTCGACATCGAAGCCGGACAGCGAGTTGAGGTTCCGGTCGACGGTCCGGTAGGCGGGCGTGCCCCAGCCGTCCTCGGTGCGGGGGATCGCGACCAGCACCGAGCTGGCGAAGCTCGCCGGCTCGAGGCCGAGCGCGCCGGCGGGGACCCGTGCCGACGCCAGCAAGGTGCCGGTCCCCGGGTCGAGGACGAAGGTGCCGATCGTGTGCGGCAAGGTGAGGACCGGCTGCTCGGACAGCAGTCCTCCATGCTCGGCGTCGACGGCCCAGATGGAGGAGTTGGTGCCCGAGTACGAGTTCACCAACGCGTAGAGGATCCCGCGGGCCGGGTCGGCGACGACCTGGGCGATGTAGTCGGTGGCGGCGAGCCCGATGTGCGGCACGAGCCGCTCGACGTCGACCGGCACCCGCGTGCCGGGGCGATCCCAGGTCTCCTCCTCGCTCTGGGCGGGCCAGTCGCCGCTCAGCTGCAGGTTCACCGGGTCGAGGATCGTGCCGCGGCTGTAGAAGTGGGTCAGGGTCCCGTCGCCGGCCATGTCGGCGGCGAACGCCTCGGCCCCCTCGGCGGTCATCGTGGCCGGGATGCCGGTCCACTCGATGGTGCCGTCGCCGACGACCCGCGTGCCACGGGCCAGGTCGAGATCGGCCAGGTCGGCGCGCTCGGTCCGGGTGGCCCGGACCTCCCCTGTCGCGGCGTCGAGGGTCTTGACCGTGATCTCCGCGTTGAGCAGCCCGGCGCCGCCCTCGACGGTCACGACCGGGTCGGCGATCACGATCTCGAAGTTGTGCCCCTGGAAGTTGAAGATCACCTGCCCGTCGGCGTCCGCGGTCAGCGCGCGCTCATCGGGGTCGTAGCCGCCCGAGGCCACCGTCCAGGAGAACGTCCCGTCCGCCTTCTTGACCGCTCCCCCGGCGGCGCTCTGGCCGCTCTTGGGCACGTAGCTGCGGAAGGACTCCTTGAAGCCCCAGTCGAGACTGCCGCCGGAGACGGTGTAACCGGTGTCGGGCTCATCGGCGGTAGCCGGAAGGGAGCCGACGGCGACCAGGCCGGCCACGATGAGGAAGGCGGCCAGCAGGGCCGACAGATGGGAACGTACGCGCATCAGAAGGACTTTCACTCGGCAGGGTTTGTTCGGAACCATGAGGCGGTGAGGAGCGGCCCCGGGATGTCCTTCCCGAGACCCGGAGACCGCTCCTGCACCTGTCACATCACCAGCGGACCTCGATGGCCAGCTCGTCGTTGGGGTTCAGCGGCTGCCCGTGGGCGGTGAAGGTCTGGATGTAGCACTTCTTCTTGCCGCTGTTGGCCGGGTCCGACTCGTCCTTGGTCCAGTCGAACCCGCAGTCCACGGTCAACCCGATGTCGTCGTGGAAGGGGTCGGCGGTGTAGGTCTCCTCCAGGTCGAGGCTGACGCCCGACCAGGTTCCGCCGGGCATCGACGCCTTCGGGACGTAGGCGAAGGAGTTGTACCAGCCCGAGTTGGTGTTGAAGTCGCTCTCCTTGGGTCCGTAGACCACGTACACGCCCACGCCCGCACCGGTGCCGGTGGCGCCGGCATTGCCGGAGTAGCCGGTGCCGCTGACGGCGACCCCGCTCACCGGGCTGGTGCCGCTGACGACGGTGTAGCCACTGTTGGTGCTCAGGTTGGCGTGGTTCGCGGTCAGCGTCGCCGTGCCGTTGGACGTGCTGGGCGTCCCGGCATGGGCACTGGTCGCGGTGAGAGCGACCAGCGCGACCGTGCCGGTCGCGGCGAGGAGCGTCCGCGCCGAACGCCGACGTCGGATCGTGTGCTTCATGGGAAGTGCCTCTCTGTAGATTGGGCACGGCCCCGTCGGCCGCACCGTCTGCACCGCGCGCCACGCGCGCGGCGTACCAGGCCGACGGGTGCTGACCGGGGCGCTGTTCCCTGCGAAAGTTCGGCGCCCCGGTCCACCCTCGCGGCGTTCCCACCGCACGGCCCGGTCTCCCGAGATCCGGCCCGACTGGCGTCGGGTCGTCCGTTCGAGATAAGGTAAGCCTTACCGAATTATCCGACCTCGTCAAGGAAGTCGTTGACAATTCGTCAGAACCTCTCGGCCTTTTCACCTGCCTGAAAGCCCCGCAATAGCAGGAGATTCGGCCGCTGCTTAGGTGAGCCTAAGCTGTGTGTTAGGGTCGGATCGCCCGAGATGTTGACACTCTGACAGCAAAGAGCCGCGTTCATGGTCACCCGCACGTCCCGCCCGTTCCGCCTGCTCGCCCTCGCCGTCGCGGCCCTGACCTTGACCGCCTGCGGAGCGGTCATCGATGGCTCGAAGGGTCACGGCGAGGAGAAGCCGGGCACGACCGTGCCCTCGATCGCCGACGTGACCGCGCTGGACGATCCGCGCGCCTGGCAGGGCGCGGTCGACATCAACCTCCCCGACCCCGAGATCCGGCCCGTCGAGGACGATCCCGCCCCGCAGCTGCCGGCCACCGTGACCGATGCCCAGGGCACCGAGGTCACCGTCACGGACACCAGCCGGATCCTCGCCCTCGACATCTACGGCACGCTGTCGCAGACGGTGTTCGAGCTCGGCCTCGGCGACAGCATCGTGGGGCGCGACGTGTCGTCGGCGTACCGCGAGATCGAGGATCGGCCGCTGGTCACCCAGAACGGGCACGAGCTCAACGCCGAGGCGATCCTCGAGCTCAACCCGAGCGTGCTCATCACCGACACCTCGCTCGGGCCGTGGAACGTCGTGCTGCAGGTCCGCGACGCCGGCATCCCCGTGGTCGTCGTCGACGGGGACCGCACCTTCGACAACCTCGCCTCGCTCACCCAGGAAGTCGCCGACGCGCTGGGCGTCCCCGAGCAGGGCAAGCAGCTCGGCGCCCGGATCACCCAGGAGGCCGACGCCGTGCGGGCCCAGATCGCGAAGGTGGCTCCGCAGGACGTGACCGGTCAGCTGCGCACGATCTTCCTCTACGTCCGGGGTCAGGCCAACGTCTACTACATGTTCGGCAAGGGCTCCGGCGCGGACGCCCTCGTCACCGCGGTCGGCGGCTACGACGTCAGCAACGAGATCGGCTGGGACGGCATGAAGCCGGTCAACGACGAGGGCCTGATCAAGGCGCAGCCCGACGCCGTCGTGATGATGAGCAAGGGCCTGGAGTCCGTCGGCGGGGTCGACGGACTGCTCGAGCAGTTCCCCGCGCTGGCCCAGACCCCCGCGGGCGAGAACCAGCGCATCATCGCGATGGACGACGCACAGATCCTGAGCTTCGGACCGCGCACCGCCGACGTGCTCAACGCCCTCGCCGTGGCGTTCTACGCCCCCGACAGCCTGCCGGCCCAGGATCGGCTGTGACCGCGACCGTTCCCGGTCCCACCGTCCGCTCGGAGCCGGCGGGCGAGCGCGCCACCAGTGCCACGGCCACCGTCGACCGGCGTCGCCGGCGCCGGGTCGTCCTCCTGTACGCCGGCCTCGGCATCGCGCTCGTGGTCGCCGCCCTGGTCGCCGGCGGGTCCGGGCAGCTGTCCATCCCGATCAACGAGATCCTCGGCTCGATCGCCCACCGGATCGGGCTCGACGTGGGCTCGATGCCGAGTCACCCACGGGGCGAGTACACCCTGTGGAACGTCCGGTTCTCCCGGATCGCGATGGCCGTCATCGTCGGCGGGTCCCTGGCCGTCGCCGGTGCGGCGATGCAGGGCGTCTTCGGCAACCCGCTCGCCGAGCCGAGCGTCGTCGGCGTCTCCTCCGGCGCCGCCGTGGCCGCGGCGATCGCCATCGTCTTCAGCCTGCGCTTCGCGGGCGACTGGTCGATCCCGGTCTGCGCGTTCGTCGGCGGCCTGGTCACGACGCTGCTGGTCTATGCGCTGTCCCGCTCCGACGGGCGCACCGAGGTCGTCACCCTGGTCCTCACCGGCATCGCGGTCAACGCGGTCGCCGGTGCCCTCCTCGCGCTGCTCATGTTCGTCGGCGACACCCAGGCCCGGGAGTCGATCGTCTTCTGGCAGCTCGGCAGCCTCAACGGCAGTCGCTGGTCGTACGTCGTCGTGGTCGCTCCGCTGGCCGTGGTCGGTGTGGCGATCGCCCTCGCCTGCGCCCGCAGCCTCGACCTGCTGGCCCTGGGCGAGCGCTCCGCGCGCCACCTCGGCGTCAATGTCGAGCGGCTGCGCATCGTGCTCATCGTCGTGGTCGCCCTGCTCACCGCGGCCGCGGTGAGCTTCTGCGGCATCGTCGCGTTCGTCGGCCTGATCGTGCCCCACCTGGTGCGGATGGTGACCGGTCCGGGCCACCGGGTCCTGCTCGTCGCCTCCTTCCTCGCCGGAGCGCTGGTGCTGATCTGCGCCGACACGGTCGCGCGCACCTTCGTGGCCTACACGGACCTCCCGCTCGGGATGCTGACCTCACTGGTCGGTGGACCGTTCTTCTTCTGGCTGCTGCGCCGCACCCGTCGCACGTCGGGAGGCTGGGCATGAGTCACCCCACCACCAGCAGCGCCGCGCTCACCGCCACCGGCATCACCCTGAGCTTCGGCCGCCGCCCCATCCTCGACGCGGTCGACCTCCAGGTCCGCCGTCGCGAGGTGCTGGCCCTGGTCGGTCCCAACGGTGCCGGGAAGTCCACCCTGCTCTCGGTCCTCGCCGGCGACCTCACCCCCGACCAGGGAGAGGTGATGCTCGAGGGACGCTCGCTCGGGGACTGGAAGCTGCGCGAGATGTCGCGCCGGCGCGCGGTGCTCACCCAGGAGCACCGGATCTCCTTCCCCTTCCCCGCCGTCGACGTCGTCCGGATGGGACGGGCGCCGTGGCGCGGCTGTCCCGAGGAGGACGAGGACGAGCGGGTCGTGGCGGAGTCGATGTCCACGGCCGACATCGAGCACCTGGCCGGCCAGCCGTTCGGGCTCCTGTCCGGAGGCGAGAAGGGCCGCACGTCCTTCGCCCGCATCCTCGCCCAGCGCACCGGCGTACTGCTCCTCGACGAGCCCACGGCCGCCCTCGACATCGGTCACCAGGAGACGGTCCTGGCCCACGCGCGCGGCCAGGCCGCGGCCGGCGCCGCGGTGGTCGTGGTGCTCCACGACCTCAGCCTCGCCGCCGCGTGGTCCGACCGGGTCGCGCTGCTGCACCACGGCCGGGTCACCGCCGAGGGCACACCGCGCGAGGTCTTCACCGCTCCCCTGCTGAGCCTCGTCTACGACCACCCGATCGACGTCCTCACCCATCCCGGCACCGGCGACCTGCTGGTGCTTCCCGACCGGCGCTCGCTCATGTCCCGGGAGGAGACCGCATGAACCCGCACCCGCTCATCAGCCGCCTGGCCGCCCTCGCGCTGCTGACGACCAGCCTGGTCGCCGCGCTGACCGCGACCACCACGACGCCCGCCGCCGCGGCCGCGCGGGTCACCGTGACCAACGATCAGGGCACCGCGGCCGCCGACACGAAGTACCGCACCGAGCTGACCATCAGCGGCAGCGGCTTCCAGGTCGTCAAGGGCGGCTTCGGCGGTGTCTACCTCATGTTCGGCTGGGTCAAGGACCCGCGCGGTGGCTCGTGGAAGCCGTCGAAGGGCGGCGTGACCGGCTCGGACTACCGCTACATCCCCGACAGCGAGAACGCCGCCGACAATCAGGGCTACCTCAAGTTCATCGCCTTCCCCGGCAGCTCGACGGCCGGCGAGGCCAACGCGGTGCTCGGGAAGAACGGCTCCTTCAAGGTGACGCTCACCGTGCCCGGACCGACCTTCCAGAGCGTCGATCGCAGCGGCAAGGTCTCCACCGTCGACTGCACCAAGGTCACCTGCGGCGTCATCACCGTCGGCGCCCACGGCGTGAAGAACCCCGCCAACGAGACGTTCACGCCCGTCCGGTTCGCCAGCGTCTACGGTGCCGAGGCACCGGCCGGGCAGGGCCAGGGGACCACCGGCGCAGCTTCCGGGGCGCCCGAGGCCGCGACGCCCGACCAGACCGCGCCCGACGCCGCCGCACCCGAGGCCGCCGCGGCACCCGATGCCGCCGCACCGACCCCGGGCGGCCCGCCCAAGCTGACCACCGACCGCCTGACCGCCAAGGTCGGCAACACCCTCGCCTTCACCGCGACCGGGTTCCGGCCCGGCGAGCAGGTCCTCGGCGTGCTCGACGATGGGGTGGCCGGCATCGGGCCGATGATCGCCGGACCGTCGGGCGAGGTGGCCGGCATCCTGCCGCTGCCCACGGACCTCGCGCCCGGCACCCACGAGCTGCGCCTCACCGGTGCCGCCACCGGCGGCCAGGCCGCCGAGCGGTTCGCGGTCCGTCCCGCCGACGCCGCGGCCGATCCGTCGACCGCGGCGGCCTCCTCCGACGACGACGGCACGAGCCCGGCCCGGGTCTTCCTGGTCGTCGCGGGCTGCGTGTTCCTCCTGACCCTCCTCGGCCTCGCCCTGCGGCTGCTGCTCCTGCGCCGGCGGCGCCGACCGACGCCCCCGGCCGACCGGCCCTCCCCGGTGGAGGCGACAGCATGAGGCGCGTCGTAGCGGTCCTGCTGGCCGTGTGCTGCGCGGTCCTCGGCGCCGGCGCCCTGCTCTCCGCCGCCACCGCGGCCGACGGGAGCGGCGGGGCGGGCGTCGTACCCGCGGCCGAGAGCACGTCGGCGACCGTGCCGACGGAGCCGACCGAGGTGCCGAGCGAGCCGACGGACGGACCGAGCGGCCCGACGGACGGACCCACCGACGGACCCACCGACGGACCCACCGACCCGACCGCAACGCCCGATCCGATCAGGAAGGTCACGAACGCCGAGTTCCGCTGGGGCGTCAACGACGAGAGCAACAATCGCGCGTTCGCACCCGGCACCTTCAACTTCCTCTCCGCGGGCAAGGCCCCGGACCCCGGGAAGGGAGGCCAGGTGATCAATGCCGAGGGCAAGTGGCCCGCCACCGGCGCGGTGGCGTGGCAGGCGAGCAACGGCGCGGTCCGCATCGAGAAGATCACCACGGCCGGGCGACGCCCGGCCGACCTCGCCGGGCTGAAGACGGATCGCTACGGCGCGGAGCTCGGTAGTGCCACGAGCGGGCGGTTCAGCGAGCACGAGGTCGTCATCACCGGCGGCACGGGCGAGGTCAACCCCGCGACCGGTACGGCCCAGATCGCCTGGAAGGGCTCGTTCACCGTCTTCTACTACTCCGGGATGACCTTCTTCAGCCTCACCGACCCGGTCCTCACGGTCGAGGGCGGCAAGGCGACGGTCACCGCGACCGCCAGCGGCTTCGCCAGCTCGATGGAGGATCAGACCAAGTGGGAGCCGGTGCCCCCCATGCCCGTCACCATCGCCGACCTCGAGAGTGTCGGGGTCCAGCAACTGTCCGCGGCCCAGGGCTTCACGGCGACCGCTAAGTACCTCGGGGTCACCGCTCCCGGATTCCCGCAGGTCGACGGTCCCTACCGCGGCGCATTCCCCGCAGACTTTCTCGGTTTCGTCGACAAGGCCGGCTCGGCCGCCTACTGGTACTCCTCCGGCGGCGCCGGCGACGCCTACAAGGTCGCCAAGCCCGTGACGATCAGCTGGGACGCCGCGAGCGCGATCGTGCCCGACGTACCGGCCGTCGCCCCGCCGAAGGCCGACAAGGGGCCGAAGAACAAGGCCGGCAAGAAGCCCCCCGTCGCGCAGCCGGCAGGGCCTTCGATCCCCGTCGCCCAGCCCGCCGGGCCGGCCCTCCCGGGACAGTCCTTCGCGGCGGCTGCCGGAGCACCGGCCCCCGCGGCTGCCGCCAACCCGGCTCGCTACGAGCCGCCCGTGGCCTACGCCCTCACCTCCTCCCCCACCTCAGGAGAGCGGCCGGATCCGTCCGGTCGCGCCTGGGAGTGGGTCCTCGGATCCCTCCTGCTGCTCGGAGCCGTCGGGATCACCGTGTCCGCACCCCTGATGAAACTCCTGAAAGGAACCCGATGAAGAGCGCACGTAGAGGAATCGCCGGCATCGCCGCCGCTGCCCTCACCGCCACCGGACTGTCCGTCCTCGGCGTGGCCACCGCCCCCTCAGCCCATGCCGAGGCGGTCAGCGTCGACAACGCCGTCTTCCGCTGGGGCATCAACAAGGAGTCCGGCAGCGCCGGCTTCGCGCCCGGCACCTGGAACCTGATGTCCGCCGGCAAGGTCGGCAACCCCGGAGCCGGTGGCCAGACGCTCAAGACCGCCGACAACGGCGCGACCTGGAGCAACGGCGCTGCTGCGAACTGGACCAACACCGTCGGCAACGTCACCGTCGAGGACCTCCAGTCCGGCGGCGGCTACGCGCCCACCTCCTTCCTCGGCACCCGCCAGAACGCCGCGGGCGAGAACGGAACCACGGCCAATGGCCAGTACGGCGAGAACGAGCTCGTCTTCCGCAACGGCACCGGCACGATCGACAGTGCCGCCAACACCGCCTCTGTCCAGTGGGACGGCGATGCCACGATCCTCTACTACTCAGGCATGACGTTCTTCTACGTCTCCGATCCCAAGCTCACCGTCAACCCCGACGGCTCGGGGTCGGTGACCGCGACGGTCGACGGCTACGCCTCCGACATGAACAACCTCGGCGCCTGGACCGACCTCGCCGACGAGCAGGTCACTCTGGCCACGCTGTCCGATGTCGACGTCGACGATCTCGGCCTCACCACGACCCCGGACTACCTGGAGGTTGAGTACGACGCCTCCAGCGACGCCACGCCACAGTCGCGTACCGGCGTGAACTGGGGATCGTTCCCGCAGAGCTTCGTCGACTTCGCCCAGAAGACCGGGGCCGGCTCGTACTGGTACTCCTCGGGCGGCGGCGCCGACGCACGCAAGCCCACGCTGCCGCTCTCGGTCTCCTTCGCCGATGCTCCGGCGGTCTCCCTCTCCGCGGAGTCCGTTCCCACGACCGGCGAGCACCAGGTCACCGTGACCGGCACCGGCTTCGACCCGTCCCTGTCGGGCGCGCCGGCGAACCCGCCGGGCCTCTCGAGTGGCGGCGTCTACGTGGCACTCGGACGCTTCTCCAACGTCTGGCGCCCTTCGGGGAGCGGCACCGGACGCGACAACCTCACTCAGAAGTGGGCACTTCCGCCGTCGGACCACAGCAACCCCGCGCTCGCATCGCAGGTGGGCAGCCTGGTCGCGCTCGACGCGACCGGGCGCTTCGAGGTGACCTTCACCGTCTCGAAGGCGGCGTTCGACGCCTTCGCCGCGAACCCCGGCGGCATGACCGGCGTGTTCACCTACACCCGCAAGACCAACCTGCCCTCGTTCGAGACGTACTCGCCGATCACCTTCGCCGCTGAGCAGCCCCAGCCGGAGCCGAAGCCCGAGCCCCAGAAGCCGACCCCCTCGGCCACCGTGGCCCTGGCGAAGAAGCCCAACGCCAAGGGCAAGAAGGGCTCGGTCACGATCTCCTCGACCGGGCTCGCCGGCCAGCAGGTGACGGTCGTCGTCAAGCAGACCAAGCCGAAGCCCGTGGGCAAGAAGGCGAAGAAGAAGGCCACCAAGACGATCACGGTGACCATCGACGCCTCCGGCACCACCACCGTGGCTCTGCCGAAGCTCGGCAAGGGCACGCACAAGGTCACGGTCACCTACCCCGGCGGCTCGTCGGTCACGAAGGTGAAGGTGAAGGGCAAGAAGTAGTCGACGCCCGACACGTCCGGGGGTGTGCCCGCCGCGAGGCGGGCGCACCCCCGCTCCCCGTTCATCAGCCGACGCCTTCTCGCCCCTAGGATCGACCTGTGCCGAAGATCGCCGCAGAGACCGTTCCCGCCCATCGTGACCTGGTCCGGCGGCGGATCTTCGACGCCTTCGCGACGCTCATGGACGAGCGGAGCTTCGACGCGATCACCATGGCGCAGATCGCCTCCCGCGCCGACATCGGCCGCACCGCGATCTACCACCACTTCCGGGACAAGGAGGCGGTCGTCGTCGCCTTCGCCACGGAGGAGACCCAGCACTACCTCGCCGACCTGCGCCGCGATCTCGACCTGGTGCCCGACCCGGTCGCGAAGATCCGGGTCTACCTGCGCCACCAGCTCCAGGCCGGCCAGCAGTTCCACACGGGGATGGGCGGGATCCTCTATCACCTCCTGTCCGAGGAGGCGATGGAGAAGATCCACGACCACGTCGCCGCCGTCGAGGAGGTCCTGGAGGAGATCCTCGACCAGGGCATCGCCGAGGGCGCGTTCCGGGTCTCCGACCGCAAGTCCGCGATCTCGCTCCTCCACGCGGCGCTGGCCACCCGCCAGCTGCCCGTGGCCGCCGTCGAGGAGTTCGTGCTCCGCGGCCTCGGCCACATGGGTTGACAGGCGCTTCCCGCCCCCGGAGCATGGAACTTAGGTAAACCTAAGGAAAAGTGGGCTCCGCGTATTGACAGGTGGCCCCCATCTTCCTGACACTTAGTCAGCAAGATGCCACCGTCACCTCCCGAGGAGCTGCTGCCATGTCCGTCGCCACCACCGTCCGCGACGAGGACCTGACCCTGTCGACCGCCATGCGCGAGGGCTCGCGCGCCGAGCACCAGGCGGCCGAGGGCTCGACGTTCATGGCCGAGCTGCTCGAGGGCAAGCTGACCGCCGAGGCGTACGCCGACCTCCTGCTGCGCCTGCGCCGTGTCTACGCCGCGCTCGAGGAGGTCATCGCCGACCACCGCGACGAGGCGATCGTCGCCGCCGTCCACGACTCTGCGCTCGACCGGCTCGCCGCCATCGACGCCGATCTCGCCCACTGGGCCCCCGGCATCGACCCCGAGCAGGTCGACTCCCCCGCCGCGGCGGCGTACGTCGAGCGGATCCGCGCCGCCGGCGCGTGGGGCGGCCTGTTGGTCGCGCACCACTACACCCGCTACCTCGGCGACCTCTCCGGCGGCCAGGTGATCGGCCGAGTGCTGCAGCGCACCTTCGACCTGCCCGAGGACACCGGCGTCAGCTTCTACGAGTTCGCCGAGATCCCGAAGCCGAAGCCCTACAAGGACGGCTACCGCGCCCGCCTCGACGCCCTCGACCTCACGCCCGACGAGGTCGCCCGGATCGTCGACGAGGTGCGCGCCGTGTTCAGCCTCAACCAGGCGCTGTTCGACGAGCTCGGCGGGCAGATCGAGCGCTACCGCGCCGCCTGACCCGACTCCCCCGGGCGGCGTCGCGTCGTTGGGCGGTCCTGGCTAGCCTCTGGCCCCATGGTGGGGTTCGGGGGCACCGGGGTCATGCTGCTCGGGATCGGGGGCGCGGCACTCGCCTGCGGACTCCTCGCCCTGGTCCTGGTCCGTCCGATCGGCTGGGTGTCCGCGATCGCGATCGCCGGCTTCCTGTGGTCCGTCGCCGTCATCGCCCTGGTGACGCTGGTCCCGACGTCCCCGGACACGGGCATCGTCCCCGCCGAGACCCGGATGACCTCCTGCTCCTGGGACATCGGCGGTCCCGCACCCGACGGCTTCTGGATCTTCGAGTCCGGACAGCGCACCCTCAACACCGCCCTGTTCGTCCCCTCGGGGATCCTCCTCGTACTCTCCGTCGCCCGGTGGCGGGCCGGCTGGGTCCTCGCCCCCGTCGGTCTGGTCGGCCTGGTCGGCTACTCCGCGCTGATCGAGGCGACCCAGCTCGAGCTCGCCCGGATCGACCGTGCCTGCGATGTCACCGACATCGTCGACAACGCCACCGGCGCCGTGTTCGGCGCGGCCGTGGGCGTCGTACTGGTGCTGGTGCTGCGGCCCTGGCGGCACCGCCGGCGCCAACGGTCCGTCCACCTCGGCTGATCGACAGCGATCCGATCAAGCAGGTTGATCGGATCGCTGTCGTTGTCGCTGGCCGCAGGAGATCCAGGCTCCCCTCCACAGGCTCGGAAGGCCCAGGTGTGTGCTCGGGGTGTCTCGGGGAGACCGGCCGCCATGGATACCGTCGACCGTCTCCTCGACCTCCAGGAGGGCGTGATCGCCCGCCGCCAGGCGCTGGCCTGCGGTCAGACCCCGACCGATGTCGCCCGGCGGCTCCGGCGACGGGAGTGGGCGGCGGTCCATCCGGGGGTCTATGTCAACCACACCGGTCCTCTCACGTGGCGACAGCGCGCCTGGGCAGCGGTCCTCGCCTGCGGGCACGCGGCCCTGGACGGCTGGTCCGCGATCCGGGCGCACGAGGGTCCGGGACGCCGCCATCGCGACGGATCGGGGCCGATCGACGTCGTCCTCCCCCGCGGCCACCGCCCCGCTCCCCTGGCGGGCGTACGGGTGCGAGAGTCGCGCACCTTCGACGAGTCGGCGCAGCTGCACCTGAGCCCTCCCCGCCTGCGGTACGACGACGCGATCATCGGGCTGGCCGACCGGGCCAGCCATGACCTGGAGCGCGTCGCGATCCTCGCGGATGCCTGCGGTGGCCGCCGGACCACCGCGGGCCGCCTTCTCTCCCGGATCGAGCAGCTGTCCCGCCTGCGCCACCGGGCGCTCATGACCGCCGTCCTCGCCGACGCCGCCGAGGGCACGCGCTCCGTCCTCGAGCACGCCTACCTCGTCCGGGTGGAGCGTGCGCACGGACTCCCGCGCGGGCTGAGGCAGGTCGTGGCCCAGGGCGCAGACGGCAGGAGGATGTACCGCGACGTCGTCTACGGCGGGCGCTCACCGCGATGGCGGCAGGTCGTCGAGCTGGACGGACGCCTCGGGCACGACTCGACCACCGACCGGGATCGGGACCTCGAGCGCGATCTCGATGCCGCGCTGGAGCGGGCCGACACCGTACGACTTGGATACGGACAGGTGCTGGCACGCCCGTGCGCCACCGCCGCCAAGATGGGGCGACTACTCCGGATGCGAGGCTGGACCGGGCAGGCCACGACCTGTCCGGCGTGCCGCACCGACGAGCGACCGCGATCCCCTCCAGCAGGGTGGTCGGGTCGCGGTCGCTCACCGCCCGACAGCCCCCCCCGCCCCGCCGCCGGCCCACAACCGGCGAAGGGTACCACCCAGCCACCGCCCGGCGGCGGACGCCGCCCCCCCCCCCCCCCCCCCCCCCCCCCCCCCCCCCCCCCCCCCCCCCCCCCCCCCCCCCCCCCCCCCCCCCCCCCCCACCCCCCCCCCTCCCCCCCCCGCCCCCGTGCCGTTCTGACCGCCCCCGAGCCTATAAAGCCGGTTGATCGGCCCGCTGACGATCACCTCCAGACTGACAGCCCGGCCCGGCAGCCGGCCATCATCCGGCGATGGTTCCAGACCAGCAACGGCCGGGCGGCGTACGACGCCAGCGCGAGCGCGCCCCGGACCGTCACCTCCTGTGCGAAGTCCAGCCGGGTGCCGGACCCCACGGTCGTCAGCGTGAACCGGGCGAAGCCGTCGAGATCGCCGCTGATCGCGACCTCGACGACCGGCGGGGTGCGGGAGACCGCGTCCAGCACCAGGTCGAGGGTGTAGGGCAGCGTGGAGCGGCAGCGCACCCGGGCGGTGTCGGGCCCGAGCTTCGCGACGGCCCGCACCTGCGGCCACCAGCGTGGGTAGTGCTCGAGGTCGACCAGCGTGGCGGCGACCTCGGCGACGGGGGCGGCGACCACCCAGGCGTCGGAGAACGCGAACGACCGGCGCACCGCTCCATCATGCCCCGAGCAAGACTGGGGGCATGCCGAGCACCGGACAGACCATCGCCGACGCGGCCGCGACCCTCGGGCTCACCGCCGACACGCTGCGCTACTACGAGAAGGACGGGCTGCTGCTGCGCGCGGTCCCCCGTGACCCGAGCGGCCACCGGCGCTACGAGACCGCCGACCTGCGCTGGATCGAGCTGGTGACCCGGCTGCGCTCGACCGGGATGCCGATCCGCGACGTGCGCCGCTACGCCGAGCTCGTGCGCGCCGGGGAGGGCAACGAGCACGAGCGGCTGGCGCTGCTCCAGGCGCACCGCGAGGAGGTGCTGCGCCAGCTCGCCGAGGTCACCGCGCACCTCGGGGCGATCGAGTACAAGATCGGGAGCTACGAGGACCGGCTGCTGCAGCTGGAGCGGAGTGCCTGACCGGGCTTGACCTGGAGCGCACTCCAGGGTCTTCGATGGGGACATGACCAACCCGACCCGCACCCTCGGCACGACGTCCCCGCTGACGGTCTCCGCCCTCGGCCTCGGCTGCATGGGCATGTCCGACTTCTACGGCAGCCCCGACGAGGCCGGCGGCATCGCGACCATCCACCGGGCGCTCGACCTCGGCGTCACCTTCCTCGACACCGCCGACATGTACGGCCCCTTCACCAACGAGCAGCTCGTCGGCAAGGCGATCGCCGCCGGCTCGCACAGGCGCGACGAGGTCCAGCTCGCGACCAAGTTCGGGATCCAGCGCGACCCCGACGGCAGCCGGCGGGGGATCAACGGCCGCCCGGAGTACGTGCGCGCTGCCTGCGACGCCTCACTCGGCCGCCTCGGCGTCGACCACATCGACCTCTACTACCAGCACCGCGTCGACCCCGACGTCCCGATCGAGGAGACCGTCGGCGCCATGAAGGAGCTCGTCGAGGCCGGCAAGGTCCGCCACCTCGGCCTCTCCGAGGCCTCGGCCGAGACGATCCGCCGGGCGCACGCCGTGCACCCGATCACCGCACTGCAGACGGAGTACTCGCTGTTCTCACGCGACCTCGAGGACACCATCCTGCCGACCCTGCGCGAGCTCGGCATCGGCCTGGTCCCCTACTCCCCACTGGGCCGCGGCATCCTCACCGGCACCGTCGGCGCGGAGGGATGGGCGTCGACCGACAGCCGCGCGACGGCGTACTTCCCGCGGTTCCAGGGCGACAACCTGGCCACCAACCTGTCCCTGGTCGACCAGGTCCGCGCGCTCGCCGACCGGCACGGCTGCACGCCCGGCCAGCTCGCACTGGCCTGGGTCCTCGCGCAGGGCGAGGACGTGGCACCGATCCCCGGCACCAAGCGGGTCGCCTACCTCGAGGAGAACGCGGGAGCGCGCGCCGTCGAGCTGAGCGCCGACGACCTCGCCGCGCTGGCCGTGGCGGTCCCCCGGGACGCGGTCGCCGGCGACCGGTACGGCGACATGAGCTCGGTCAACGGCTGACACCCCGCTACCGTGGGCCGGTGACCACGCCTGACACCGACGTCCTGCTCGCCCGGGCCCAGTCCTGGCTCGCCGAGGATCCGGACGCGTACACCCGCGACGAGCTCGTCCGGGTGATCGCCGCGGTCGAGGCGGGCGATGCGAGCGCCCGCGCCGACCTCGCCGACCGCTTCCGCGGCACGCTGGAGTTCGGTACGGCGGGCCTGCGCGGCGCGCTCGGCGCCGGGCCCAACCGGATGAACCGGATCGTCGTCATCCGCGCCGCGGCCGGCCTGGCGGCGTACCTCCGCGACACGGGGGCCACCCCCGGCACCCCCGTCGTCATCGGGTACGACGCCCGGCACAACTCGGACGTGTTCGCCCGGGACACCGCGGAGGTGATGGCGGGGGCGGGTCTCCGGCCGCTGCTGCTCCCCCGCCCACTGCCGACGCCGCTGCTGGCGTTCGCGATCCGCGAGCTCGGCTGCGCCGCCGGGATCATGGTGACGGCGAGCCACAACCCGCCGCAGGACAACGGGTACAAGGTCTACCTCGGCGACGGCAGCCAGATCGTGCCGCCGGCCGACAGTGGGATCGCGGCGCGCATCACCGCTGTCGGCAGCCTCGAGTCGGTGCCGCGGGTGCCGCTGGAGTCGACGGGCGGCCGGATCCTCGACAACGGCATCGTCGATGCCTACCTCGACACCGTCGCGGCGATCGCCGGGGACGGCCCACGGGACCTCACGATCGTCTACACGCCGCTGCACGGCGTCGGGGGCGGCGCACTGCCGACGGTGCTGGAGAACGCGGGCTTCGACTCGCCCCAGGTCGTCGCCGAGCAGGAGGAGCCGGACCCGGACTTCCCGACCGTCGCGTTCCCGAACCCGGAGGAGCCCGGTGCCATCGACCGCGCTGTCGCGCTCGCGCAGCGGACCGGTGCCGACATCGTGATCGCCAACGACCCGGACGCCGACCGCTGCGCCGCCGCCGTCCCCGACGCCGCGGCGGAGAGCGGGTGGCGGATGCTGCGCGGTGACGAGGTCGGCGCACTGCTGGCCGACCACCTGTTGCGTGCCGGTCGCTCGGGGGTCTACGCCACGTCGATCGTGTCCTCCTCGCTGCTCGGCACGATGGCGCGCGCGGCCGGCCAGCGGTACGCCGAGACGCTCACCGGGTTCAAGTGGATCGGCCGACTGCCCGAGCTGGTCTTCGGCTACGAGGAGGCGCTCGGCTACTGCGTCGACCCGGAGCACGTCTCGGACAAGGACGGCGTCTCGGCGGCACTGCTGCTGTGCGAGATCGCGGCCGAGGCCAAGGCCGCCGGCCGCGGGCTGCCCGACCTGCTCGACGACATCGCCGTCACCCACGGGCTGCACGCGACCGACCAGCTGTCGGTGCGGGTCACCGACCTCGGGGAGATCGCCAACGCGATGGAGCGACTGCGCGGCGCGCCCCCGGCGACCCTCGGTGGGTCCGCGGTCACCGCGGCCGACGACCTGGCCGCGGGCTCGGCCGATCTGCCGCCGACCGACGGGCTGCGCTACCGCACCGAGGACGGCAGCCGGGTCGTCGTCCGCCCGAGCGGCACCGAGCCCAAGCTCAAGTGCTATCTCGAGGTCGTCGTCCCGGTCGTCGACGGCGACGTCGCCACCGCGCGCGCCGAGGCCGCCACCCGGCTCACCGCGCTCCGCGCCGACATCGCGGTGGCCGCGGGGATCTGACGCGTCAGCTGACGGAGACCGCGTCGACCACGAACACCAACGTCTCGTCGGGCGCGATGCCGTTGCCGCCCTGGCCGTAGCCCAGGTCCGGCGGGACGACGAGCAGACGACGGGTGCCCTTCTGGACGCCGATCAGGCCCTGGTTCCAACCGTCGATGACCGGGGCGTTGCCCAGGTCCTCCAGCGGGAAGGTCTGCCCGCGCTCGAAGGAGCTGTCGAGCACCTGCTTGTCGGACCAGGTCACCAGGTGGTAGTTCGTCTCCACCGTGTCGCCGGTCTCCGCGGCCGGGCCCGTGCCGGTCACGAGGTCCTTGGAGAGCAGCGTGGCCGGCGGGGTGCAGTCGTCGGGGATGGTGATGGTCGGCGCGCTGCCGACCTCCCCCTCGACCACGATGTCGTCGACGGTGCACTCCTCGCCGGACGCCGCCGGGGCGTCCGCCGAGGGGCTGGTCGAGGGGCTGGTCGAGGAGCCGGCCGACGACGTGTCGGAGGCCTTGTCCTCCCCCGAGTCACCGCACGCACTGGTGGCGAGGACGGACAGGGACACGACAGCGGCGGCGACGAGCCTGGCGGGGGTCTGCATGCGGGCAGCCTACGAACCGGCGGAAATGGTCAGCCGACGAGGGCCAGGACGACCGTCACCACCGCGAGTACGACGAGGGCGCCGATCTCGGGCCACGCCCAGGCGAGCCGGACCTCTCCGCCCGCGCCCACGTCGCGGGCGACCCGGTCCCGGCCGTCCGCCATCCGCCGGCGCAGCTTGTCCTCGATCAGCCAGGCCGTCGACCGCTTCTCCAACGGCGTGTCGTCGGTGGCCCTCTTGTCGTGGCGGATGGTCCGGCGGGTGCGGCCGAAGCCGCTGCCGACGTACTTCGCCTCGCCGACCTGCACGACGGTCACCTGGCCGATCTCCAGGGACGTGATCAGCGCGAACGGAACCCAGCGGGTGTGCAGGGCGTTGCGCAGCTCGAGCTCCTCGCGGTGCAGCCGCAGTGCGGGGCGGATCAGGATCGCCCAGATCAGCACCCCGAGGAGGAGGCAGAACGGGTACGCCCACGCCGCGAAGCCCGCCTCCGGATCGAGCAGGCCGTAGCCGATCGCGATCGCCACGAAGACGAGACCGATCACACCGACGACAAGTCCGCCCGAGCTGTAGCGCTCGGCCTTCTCGACACCTTCGTTCTGCACGCTGCCAACCCTATGCTGGGCAGATGTCGACCACCGTCCCCACCGATCCCGCTCCGGGACTCGCGGCGTACTCCGAGGTGACCGCCAGCGAGGCCTCGTTGCGTCGGTTCCTGCACGGCCTGCCCGGCGTCGACCAGGTCGGTGCGGAGGCACGCGCGGCCGGGCTCGGGACCCGCTCGATCAAGACGACCGCGAAGGCGTGGGCCCTGGACCTGGCGATCCGGATGGTCGACCTCACGACGCTCGAGGGGCAGGACACCCCCGGCAAGGTGCGGGCGCTCGCCAACAAGGCACTGCGTCCGGACCCCGCTGACCCGTCCTGTCCGTCGGTCGCCGCCGTGTGCGTCTACGGCGATCTGGTCGGCGAGGTCAAGGCGATCGTCGGGTCGCAGGTCAACGTCGCCGCGGTGGCGACGGCGTTCCCCAGCGGCCGCGCGTCGATGGCCGTCAAGCTGGCCGACACCCGCGACGCGGTCGCCCAGGGTGCTGATGAGATCGACATGGTCATCGACCGGGGTGCGTTCCTGGCCGGGCACTACCTCCAGGTGTTCGAGGAGATCGTCGCGACCCGCGAGGCCTGCGTGCGTCCCGACGGCTCGCACGCCCACTTGAAGGTGATCTTCGAGACCGGCGAGCTGCAGACCTACGACAACGTGCGCCGTGCGTCGTGGCTGGCGATGCTGGCCGGGACCGACTTCATCAAGACCTCCACCGGCAAGGTCCAGCCGGCCGCGACGCTGCCCGTGACGCTGGTGATGCTCGAGGCGGTGCGCGACTTCCGCGAGGCGACCGGCGTCCAGATCGGCGTCAAGCCCGCCGGCGGCATCCGCACCACCAAGGACGCGATCAAGTACCTCGTCATGGTCAACGAGATCGCCGGCGACGACTGGCTCGACCCGGACTGGTTCCGCTTCGGCGCCTCGACGCTGCTCAACGACCTGCTGATGCAGCGCACGAAGATGACCACCGGCCGCTACAGCGGTCCCGACTACTTCACCCTGGACTGATCTCCGTGAACGAGCGAAGCGAGTTCACCATCCAATACAGCCTCTTCGGGCCCCGTTGGTGCCCGCAGCGAAGCGAGGACACCAATGGGTTTTGAGTACGCACCCGCCCCCGAGTCGCGCAGCATCGTCGACATCAAGGCGTCCTACGGCCTGTTCATCGACGGTGAGTTCGTCGACGGACGGGGCTCCTCGTTCAAGACGATCAACCCTGCGACCGAGGAGACCCTCGCCGAGGTCGCCGAGGCCTCGGATGCCGACGTCGACCTGGCCGTGAAGGCGGCGCGCCGTGCGTTCCGCGGCTGGTCGCGGATGTCGGGCAAGGAGCGGGCGAAGTACCTGTTCCGGATCGCCCGGATCATCCAGGAGCGCGGGCGCGAGCTGGCGGTGCTGGAGTCGATCGACAACGGCAAGCCGATCAAGGAGAGCCGCGACGTCGACGTACCCGTCGTCGCCGCCCACTTCTTCTACTACGCCGGCTGGGCCGACAAGCTGGAGTACGCCGGGCTCGGGCCGAACCCGCAGCCGTTGGGTGTCGCCGGACAGGTGATCCCGTGGAACTTCCCGCTGCTCATGCTCGCGTGGAAGGTCGCCCCGGCGCTGGCGTGCGGCAACACCGTCGTCCTCAAGCCGGCCGAGACCACTCCCCTGACGGCCCTGCTGTTCGCGGAGATCTGCCAGCAGGCCGATCTGCCACCGGGCGTCGTCAACATCGTGACCGGCGCCGGCGGCACCGGGCAGGCCGTCGTGTCGCATCCCGATGTGGACAAGGTCGCCTTCACCGGCTCGACCGCGGTCGGCAAGGCCATCGCCCGCGCCATCGCCGGAACGGACAAGAAGGCCACCCTCGAGCTCGGTGGCAAGGCCGCCAACATCGTGTTCGACGACGCGGCCATCGACCAGGCCATCGAGGGCATCGTGGGCGGCATCTTCTTCAACCAGGGCCACGTGTGCTGCGCGGGCTCGCGGCTGCTGGTGCAGGAGTCGGTGGCCGACGAGGTGCTCGCCCGGCTCAAGCGGCGGATGGGGACGCTGCGCGTGGGTGACCCGCTCGACAAGAACACCGACATCGGCGCGATCAACTCCGCCGAGCAGCTCGGCCGGATCCGTGAGCTGTCGGAGATCGGTGTAGCCGAGGGGGCCGAGCGGTGGGCGCCCGCCTGTGACCTGCCGTCGTCCGGGTTCTGGTTCCCGCCGACGATCTTCACCGGCGTCACCCAGGCGCACCGGATCGCGCGCGAGGAGGTGTTCGGCCCGGTGCTGTCCGTGCTGACCTTCCGCACGCCGGCCGAGGCGGTCGAGAAGGCCAACAACACCCCCTACGGCCTCTCCGCCGGCGTGTGGACCGAGAAGGGCTCGCGGATCCTCCACATGGCCTCCCAGCTCCGGGCCGGCGTGGTGTGGGCCAACACGTTCAACAAGTTCGACCCCACCAGCCCGTTCGGTGGCTACAAGGAGTCCGGCTACGGCCGCGAGGGCGGGCGCCAGGGCCTCGCCGCCTACCTCAAGGGAGCTGACGCCTGATGGCTCGCATCGACGTGCGCAAGACCTACAAGCTCTACATCGGCGGCGCGTTCCCGCGCTCGGAGTCGGGGCACTCCTACGAGGTCGCCGACAGCAAGGGGAGGTTCGTGGCCAATGCCGCCCTCGCCTCCCGCAAGGACGTCCGCGACGCCGTCGTCGCCGCCCGCAAGGCTGCTTCCGGATGGGCCGGGCGGACGGCGTACAACCGCGGCCAGATCCTGTACCGGATCGCCGAGGTCATGGAGGACCGCCGCCCGCAGTTCGAGGAGGCCGTGCGCCAGTCCGAGGGCATCACCGCGGCCGCCGCACGTAGCCAGGTCGACGCCGCCATCGACCGGCTGGTCTGGTACGCCGGCTGGGCCGACAAGCTCGCCCAGGTCATCGGCAACGCCAACCCGGTCGCCGGCCCGTTCTTCAACCACACCGCTCCTGAGCCGACCGGCGTCGTCGGCGTCCTCGCCCCGCAGTCCTCGTCGCTGCTGGGCCTGGTCTCCGTCGTCGCGCCGGTCATCGTGACCGGCAACGTCGCGGTCGTCGTGTCGTCCTACGACCGGCCACTGCCCGCCGTCACCTTCTCCGAGGTGCTCGCCACCTCCGACGTCCCCGGCGGCGTGGTCAACATCCTCACCGGCGACGCCGTGGTCCTCGGCCCATGGCTGGCCGCGCACATGGACGTCAACGCCATCGACCTCGCCGGCGTCGCCGGGGACGCCGAGCTCGCCACCTCGCTCGAGGTCGCGGCCGCCGACAACCTCAAACGCGTCCGCCGGGCGCCGGAGACCGAACCCGACTGGACCAACGACCCCGGGCTGTCCCCCATGACCGGCTTCGTGGAGCACAAGACGGTCTGGCACCCCATCGGGATCTGAGTCGGCGCCCGCACCCCATGGCGGGTGACTTCGAGCTGACGCCCGACAAGCTGCGTGAGGTCGCGCGATTCGCGCAGGCCGCGGCGCAGCCCGTCCTGTCGGTCTTCGAAGACGCCTGCCCGGACGATCCCCTCCCCCGGGCCGCCCTCGACGCAGCACTGCGCGGCCGCGTCCGTTGACCGGCAGGGCACGGAGGCACCGGCGGAGGGCTCCGGAACTGCCCGTGCGCTTCAGTCTCGTAGCCGGTTGCGTTCCGAAAGGGCAGCGACGAGAAGGGTAGGGAGGAGGCTGGGTTCGGCGGTCGGGCTGCGGTCCGGGAGGCCGTGGTTCGGGAGGCCGTGGTTCGGGAGGCCGTGGTTCGGGAGGCCGTGGTTCGGGCACTTCTGTCACGGATGGTGACGTTGGCTCTCCACATCCCGCTGATCGGGTTTCGCCTGTCCACAAGCGGGTTTCCGCCGCTTTGAAGTGTCGTAGCCGGATGGGAGAATCCAGTCATGGATCTCGGAACCCGGCCCCGCACGACAGCCTCGCTGCTGTCGCGTCTGGGTGCTGGGGTCGAGGCCCGCAACCAGCTCCTCGTCGAGGAGTGGGCGGGGATCGTCACCTGGGCCGGCGACCACATCGTCGACAGCCCCGAAGGCGCGGCGATCACCGAGGGGTACCTCGACACCGGCGTCCCGATCGCCGGTGGCGGGGCACCGTTGGTGTCGGAGTTCGCGTTGATGGAGCTCATCGCCGTCCTCGGCCGCACCCCGGACGGTGGCCGGGCCTACGTCGGTCGGGTCATCGAGTGCGCCTGGCGCCTCCCCCACGTCTACGCCGCCGTGGCCGCGGGCCGGTTGGCGCCGTGGCGGGCCGAACGGATCGCCGACCTCACCCGCCCCCTCTCAGCCGACGCGGCCGCGTTCGTCGACCGGCAGCTCTTCGATGCCTCCGGCGTCGGGTGGGCACAACTCGAACGACTCGTCGCCGAGGCGGTGATCCGGTTCGACCCCGAACGCGCCGAGGCCGAACGACAGGCCGCCGCTGACCGGCGCCGGTTCGACATCGGTGGAGTCGACGAGCACGGCCTGGTCCACCTCGACGGACTCCTCGACGCCGCCGACGGACACGACCTGAACCAAGCGGTCGCCCGACGAGCCGAGACCCTCGCCCGGCTCGGTGACGACTCGACGCTCGACGTGCGGCGCTCCAAGGCCGCCGCCGAGCTCGCCCGCCACGACCTCGCCCTGGACCTGCTGATCCCCGACCCCGACACCGGCGAGATCCTCGCCACCGTCCCCGGCCGCAAGGTCGTCCTCAACGTCCACATCACCGACACCACCATCAGCGACGATCACCCGTTGGCGAACCCGGTCGGTCGGTGGGACGAGGGCCGCTGCCCCATCACCTCGGCACAGATCCGGGAATGGCTGCGGGCCAAGGACACCACGATCATCGTGCGACCGGTCATCGACCTCGCCGACCACCTCCCCGTCGACTCCTACGAGATCCCCGACCGCCACCGCACCCGCGTGATCCTGCGCGACCACACGTGTCGGTTCCCCCACTGCACCCGACCCGCGCAACGCTGCGACATCGACCACGCCCGACCCTACGGTCAGGGCGGACTCACCTGTCCGTGCAACGAAGTCGCCCTGTGCCGACGCCACCATCGGGCCAAGACCCACTCCACCTGGCACTACGAAATCCCGATGCCGGCCACCTACATCTGGACCAGCCCCGCCGGGTTCCGGTTCCGCGTCGACCACCACGGCACCCACCCCATCCACGACACCGACGACCCCAGCCCACCGGACGGGTAGCGATTACGCACGATCCCCACTGCGCGATCGACTCGGCACGAGTTGGCTGGGGCGGTGCCTCCTGTGCTGCGTCCGCTGCGTCCCGGCCTGCTCACCCTCACCCTGACCGCGAGCCTTGCCGGCGTTGCCGGGCTCGCACCGGTTCCTGCCGCCCACGCGGCCGAGGCGATCGGGACCGTCGTCGGCAACACCGCCGCCTGGGGTGACCGCGACCCGGCGAACGACCAGGACGGCGACAGCGTCTACGGGTACGCCGACAACTACTACGGCCAGCAGGACGTCCCGGCCGATCTCGCCGGCAAGAGGATCACCGCGGTCGCGGCCTCCGACACGAACTCCGTCGCGCTCGACAGCGACGGCAAGGTGCACGTGTGGGGGTACGCCGGGGTGCCGGCCAACGGCTGGGGCACGGCGCCACCAGCAGCGCTCGCGAGCCAGACCGTCACGGCGATCGATGCCTTCTTCTACGGGATGATCGCGTTGACTGCGAACCACACCGTCCACACCTGGGGCTCCGCCCACGCCGTCCCCGCGGCGCTGTCCGACAAGAACGTCACCAAGGTCGCGATGGGCGGCGCCGCGCTCGCGCTGACCGACGAGGCGGGCGGAAAGGTCTACGCCTGGGGCAACAACCTGTGGGGCGAGGCCGTCGTACCGCCGGCGGCGCAGTCGGGCGTGATCGCGATCGCGGGTGACCGCGTGAGCAGCCTGGCGCTGAAGGCGGACGGGTCGATCGTCATGTGGGGCGCGCCGTTCGGGACGGTGCCCGCCCCGGATCCGGGCCGGCATTTCGTCGACATCTCCGCCGGTGGCGACAACAAGTACGCCGCCATCGATGACGCCGGCAAGGTCTACACGTGGGGCTACTTCCCCCCGGCGCCTCCCGCGGAGCTGACGGACGAGCACGTCGTCGCCATCGACGTCGGCGCCACGATGACCAGTGCCGTCACCGACACGGGCGAGCTCTTCCTCTGGGGCGACGACGGCTACCGGTACATCCACCGGGCCGGCTGCCCCGACACCGTCGACCCCTCGTGCACGGCGGCGGACAGCGACAACCGGGCGTTCCTGCCGGCCAACGTGGCCGGTCGGCCGGTGCTCGACGTCGCCGTCGGCAACAGTCACCTCGTCGCCGCTCTGCAGACCCCGGTGACCAACCTGGCTCCGCCCACCATCAGCGGCACCGCCCGGGTCGGGCAGACCCTGACCGCGACCCCCGGCGGCTGGCTCCCCGCCGACGCCGCGATCGGCTACCAGTGGCGGCGCAACGGCGCGCCGATCGCGGACGCCACGGCATCGACGTACACCCTCACCGACAGCGACGACGGCGCCACCATCACGGTCGCCGTCTCCGGCACGAGGAGCGGCTATCTGCCCTCGACGGCCGCCGTGTCCGACGCGCTCATCGGCGCACCCCGGACTCCGCCGGTGTCGGTCGCGGCGATGACGGCCACCGCTCCCACGATCACGGTCAAGACGCGGCACAAGGTGGTGCGCAAGCTCGTCGTGGCCACCGGCCAGGCGAGCGTGCCGGGCGCCCAGGTCACGGTGCAGTGGCTGCGCAACGGCAAGGCGATCACGGGCGCCACCGCCACGACCTACCGGGTGACCCGCAAGGACCGCGGCGCCAAGGTCCGGGCCCGGGTGACCTGGACCGCCGTCGGCCATACCGGCACCCAGGCACTCACCCGGGCGGTGAGGGTCCCCCGCTGACCTCGGCTCCGTCGCCGAGCCCCCGGGTCAGTCCGGCAGCGTCGCCCGAAGCACCCGCAGTGTGTTGCCGCCCATGATCGCGGCGATCGACGCGTCGTCGTACCCACGGTCCACGAGCTCCTGGGTGATGGCGGCGAGGTGGGTGGTGTCCCAGCCGACGGTGGTGGCGCCGTCGTAGTCGCTGCCGAGGGCGGCGGTCTCGATGCCGCCGACCTGCACGACGTGGTCGATGGCGTCGACGACGGCGGCGGTGCTCAGGGTGCAGACCGCGGCGTCCCAGTAGCCGACGCCGACGACGCCCCCGGTGGCGGCGACGCCGCGGATCTCGTCGTCGGTGAGGTTGCGGTTGACGTCGCAGGTGGCCTGGACGCCGCCGTGGCTGAGCACCACCGGCCTGGTGGCGAGCGAGAGCATCTCGGCGACCGCGTCGTGGCTGGCGTGGGCGATGTCGACGACGATGCCGCGGCGCTCCATCTCGGCGAAGACCTTCCGGCCCAGGTCGGTGAGCCCGCCCTTCTCCTCGCCGTGCATCGATCCCGCGACCTCGTTGTCGAAGAAGTGGGTGAAGCCGGCCATCCGCATGTCGGCGTCGTAGAGCCGGTCGAGGTTGTCGAAGTCCCCCTCGAGGTTCTGCAGGCCCTCGACGGAGAACAGGGCGCCGGTGACCTGCTTGCCGCCCTCGCGGTCGGCGATCAGCCGGTCCAGGTCGCGCCGGGAGCGGATCAGCCGCAGTGAGCCGTGCGACTCACGGGTGGCCTTGTGGAGCTTCTCGCCGTGGTAGAGCGAGCGCTGCAGCAGCGAGGTCCAGGTTCGCGGCGGCTGGAGCTGCGCAAAGGTGAGCAACGTGATGTTGTCGCTGTCAGCCGAGTTGCTGTCGTAGTTCTGTCCCTTCGGGGACTTCGACACCGACGAGAAGACCTGCAGCGCGACGTTCCCGTCCTCCATCCGCGGCAGGTCCAGGTGACCACGCCCGGACCGGTCCAGCAGGTCGCGGTCCCACATCAGCGTGTCGGCGTGCATGTCGACGACCTGCAGCGAGTCGTGCAGCCGCTGCGTCTCCGGGCTCACCTCCGGCAGGTCCGCCGGGTCGACCTTATTCATGCCGCTCTCGACGATCCTCGGCGCGAACGTGAAGAACCCGATCGCGGCGACGACCACCAGCGCCAGCAGCGACAGCACGGTGATCCTGACCCAGCGGCGCGGACGCCGTCCTCCCTCTCCCATGGGCCGAACCTACTGCGCCGGCTCGCTCCCCCGCGGCAGGTACGGCAGACTCGACCCTCATGACCGACGGATGGCCCGGGGCCCGCGTGATCGTGCTCGCCGGTCCGTCCGGGTCCGGCAAGTCGCGACTGGCCGAGCGGCTCGCGAAGGCGTACGGCTGGCCGACCCTGCGGCTCGACGACTTCTACCGCGACGGCGACGAGCCGGGGCTGCCGCTGATCGCCGACGGCGGCCCCCTCACCATGGCGGGCCTCGTCGACTGGGACCACCCCGGCAGCTGGAACCACGAGGACGCGTTCGCCGGGCTGCGCGAGCTCTGCGCGACGGGCAGCGCCGAGGTGCCGGTGTACTCGATCTCCGGGAGCCGCCGGACCGGCACGCAGCGCCTCGAGCTCGGCGACGCCCGCCGGTTCTGCGCGGAGGGGATCTTCGCGACCGAGATCGTCGAGGAGTGCCGGCGCGCGGGCATCCTCGCCGCGGCGTACTGCATCACCCAGCACCCGGTCGTCACCTTCTGGCGCCGGCTGACCCGCGACCTGCGCGAGCACCGCAAGCCGCCCCTGGTGCTGGTCCGCCGCGGCCTGGCCCTCGCCCGTGCCCAGCGCCAGATCGTCCGCCGTGCGACCGCTGTCGGCTGCCGGGTCGCCACCGGCGACCGGGCGTTCGCCGAGCTGCGCGAGCGCCGCGACCAGGAGGACGACCATGCGCTGGCCGACTGACCTCGCCCCCGACCGGCTCCGCCAGCCCGACACCCGCAGCTGCGGCGCCGCGAGCGTGCTCGGCGCCCGCGCCCTGCTGACCGAGTGGCGCCCGGAGCACCCCGACGACATCACCGAGGAGCACCGGCTCCTCACCTCGTCCCGCAGCCCGCGCGACCGCCTCCAGATGCCCTGGCCGCGCGCACTCGGCACCCCGCCCTGGGCGGTCGCCAACGCGCTGCGCGCCCTGACCGGCGAGCACATCGCGACGGTGTTCGTGCGCCCCCGCCCCGCGATCGGGTACGACGTCCTGCGCGAGCAGCTGCGCGGCCGGCCGGTCGGCGTCTATCTCGGCAACCGGTGGCTGCCCCGCCACGTGGTGCTCGCCGTGGGCGCCGTCGAGGGCGGTGTCGAGGTGTTCGACCCCGCCCGGGGGCAGCTGGTCACCGTCCGGGAGCAGCAGTGGACCGGGCACCGGGTCGGCGTCGCCGGCTGGTCCCACTTCTGGTTCGTGGTCTGAGCGGTCAGCGACCCAGCTGCTCGGCGTACCAGGGCTTGATGGTCTCGGTGATCAGCCGGTAGCGCTCGTCGTAGGGGATGAAGGCGGACTTCATCGCGTTGACGGTCAGCCACTCCAGCGCGGCCCAGCCGTAGTCGAAGGTCTCGGCGAGCAGCCCGAACTCCCGGCTCAGCGTGGTGCGGCTCATCAGCCGGTTGTCGGTGTTGACGGTGACCCGGAACCGCAGCGACGCCAGCAGCCGGATCGGGTGCTCGGCGAGCGACGGCGCGGCGCCGGTCTGCACGTTGGACGACGGGCACATCTCGAGCGGGATCCGCTTGTCCCGCACGTACGACGCCAGCCGGCCCAGGCGCGGCGTGCCGTCCTCGTCGATCGTGATGTCGTCGACGATCCGCACGCCGTGGCCGAGCCGGTCGGCACCGCACCACTGCACGGCCTCCCAGATCGACGGGAGGCCGAAGCCCTCGCCGGCGTGGATGGTGAAGTGGGAGTTCTCGCGCTGGAGGTACTCGAACGCGTCGATGAACCGGGTGGGCGGATAGCCCGCCTCGGGACCGGCGATGTCGAAGCCGACGACGCCGCGGTCGCGCCAGGCGATGGCGAGCTCGGCGATCTCCATGGCGCGCGCGGCCTGGCGCATCGCGGTGAGCAGGTGCCGGACGATGATCCGGCTGCCGGACGCGGCGGCCGCCGCCATGCCCTCCTCGAAGCCCTGCTGGACGGCGGCCACCACCTCCTCGAGCCCGAGGCCGGACTCGACGTGGAGCTCGGGGGCGTAGCGGATCTCGGCGTACACGACGCCGTCGGCGGCGAGGTCCTCGACGCACTCACGGGCGACCCGGGTCAGCGCCTCGACGGTCTGCATGACGCCGACGGTGTGGGCGAAGGTCTCCAGGTAGCGCTCGAGGGAGCCCGAGTCGGCGGCCTCCGCGAACCACTGCGCGAGCGCCTCGGCATCGGTCTCCGGCAGGGCGTGGTCGACGCCGGCCGCGAGCTCCACGATGGTGGCGGGACGCAGCCCACCGTCGAGGTGGTCGTGGAGCAGCACCTTGGGTGCCGCCCGCAGCAGGTCCTCCGGCAGGCCACGTGTAGGTTCCATGACCGCATTCTTACCGCTTCCACCCGGACCCCAGGAGCAGACACGTGCGGACCTTCACCACCTTCGACGAGCTGATCACCGCCAACGGGGAGGTCCTCGGCACCGGGGACTGGGTCGAGATCACCCAGGAGCGGGTCGACCGGTTCGCCGAGGCGACCGGTGACCACCAGTGGATCCACGTCGACGTGGAGCAGGCGAAGGCCGGCCCGTTCGGCGGCACCATCGCCCACGGCTACCTCACCCTGTCGCTGATCCCGTGGCTCGGCCAGTCGATCTTCGCCTTCGAGACCCCCGGCGCCAAGCTGAACTACGGCGTCAACAAGGTGCGCTTCCCCCACCCGGTCCTGGTGGGCCGGCGGATCCGGCTGACGGTCACCCTGGCCGAGGTCACCGAGCTGCCCAGCGGCTACCAGGCCACGCTCAAGCACGTCATCGAGATCGACGGCGAGGACAAGCCCGCCGCGGTCGCGGAGACCGTGGTGCTGCTCCTGCCCTGATCACGACGGATCTCTTGGCAGAACCTGCCCTTCTCGGGCCTTGATCTCGTCAATAGTGTCGGCACCATGACCGCGCCTCTCGCCGACGTCCTGGTCCTCGACCTCACCCGTGCCCTCGCCGGCCCCCATGCCGCGATGATGCTCGGCGACCTCGGGGCCCGGGTGATCAAGGTCGAGAGCCCGACGGGCGACGACACCCGGACCTGGGGTCCGCCGTTCGTGGACCCCACGGAGGGCGAGCGCGAGTCGACGTACTTCCTCTCGGCGAACCGCAACAAGGAGTCGATCACCCTCGACCTCAAGGACCCCGCCGACCAGGACGTCCTGGCGAAGCTGGTCGAGCGCGCCGACGTGCTGATGGAGAACTTCCGGGTCGGCGTCCTGGACCGCCTCGGCTTCCCGATCGAGCGCCTGCACGCCCTCAACCCCCGGCTGATCGTCCTGCAGATCACCGGCTTCGGCCACGACGGCCCCGAGGCGAAGCGCTCCGGCTTCGACCAGATCGCCCAGGGCGAGGGCGGCCTGATGTCGCTGACCGGCCTCACCGAGCCCACCAAGGTCGGCGTGCCGATCGCCGACCTCCTGGCCGGCATGAACGGCGCGTACGGCGTCGTGTCGGCCCTCTACGAGCGCGAGCGGACCGGCCGCGGCCGCGTGGTCCACACCTCGCTGCTGGCCGGCATGGTCGGCGTGCACGCCTTCCAGGGCACCAAGTGGACGGTCGCCAAGGAGGTCCCCGGCCTGGCCGGCGGCCACCACCCGTCGATCGCCCCCTACGGCATGTTCAAGACCTTGACCGCGCCCGTGCAGATCGCCTGCGGCTCGGAGAAGCTCTGGCAGACCTTCGCCACCGAGTTCGGCATCGACCCGGCTGCGCCGGGCTTCGCCACCAACCCCGAGCGGGTCACCAACCGCGACGCGACGATCGCTCTCGTCGAGGGCGTGCTCGCCGACCTCACCGCCGAGGAGGCGCTCGCGCGGCTCGACGGCGCCGGGGTGCCGGCGGGCAAGGTGCGCACCCTCGATGACGTCTACGCCTGGGACCAGACGCTGTCCCAGGGCCTGCTCATCGACGTCGAGCACACCACCCTCGGCGACATCCAGCTTCCCGGGCCCACGCTGCGCTTCGACGACAACGCGTACGCCGGCGGCCGCGAGCGGCACGTCGCGCCGCCGACGCTGGGGCAGC
This sequence comes from Nocardioides carbamazepini, assembly GCF_024614185.1. GTDB lineage: Bacteria > Actinomycetota > Actinomycetes > Propionibacteriales > Nocardioidaceae > Nocardioides > Nocardioides carbamazepini. The sequence goes on along the minus strand of NZ_JAHTLF010000016.1, from coordinate 1,274,492 downwards.
ACAACGACGAGATCCGGGCCTGGCTGGAGACCGACCAGGGCTGAGCCCGCGGAGGGGACGGGGGGCGACAGGGGCGACAGGACCGTTCAGTCGGTCCAGCCCTGGTCGTGGGCGAGCCGGCGCACCACCCGCAGCACGGCCGCGACGGCGGGAGAGTCGCGGAGGCTCTCCTCCCGGTAGGTGAGGAACCACGGCACCGAGCGGGCCGGTGACATCGGCCGCCAGACCAGTCCGTCGAGATGGTCCCGGCTGACCGACGCGAGCGTGAGCATGACCGTGTCGGCGTCGTGGAGCACGTCGCTGCCGGTGCTCAGGCCGAAGACCACCTCCTTCGACCAGCGCGCGGTGACGCCGTGCTCGCCGAGGTAGGACGTCACCCAGGCGTCCCACGAGCTCATCTCCGGGTCGATCGAGAGGACCGGGTGGTCGGCCAGCTGCGCCGGCTCGACGAGCTCGGCGCGGGCGAGGGGATGCCGCTCGCTGACCAGCACGCCGATCCGCTCGTCCCGCACCTTGACACTCTGCAGGCCGGCCCGCCGGATCGATCCGGCGATGGCCAGCGTCAGCTCGCCGTTGAGGAGGTTCTCGGCCACGTCGCGTCGCGGCAGCGTCGTCTGGTGGATCGCCGCGCCGGGGACGTGCGCCCGGGCCGCGGCGAGGATCCGGCGCGGGGTGATCAGCGACGACTCGCTGACGTGGACCCGCAGCACCTCGGGCAGCCCGCCCGCGACCCGGGTCTGGACGACGGCCTGCTGCACCGAGGCGAGGATGTCGCGGGCCGCGGTGACCAGCACGTCGCCCGCGGCCGTCGGCGCGATGTGCCGGCTGCTGCGCTCGAAGAGTCGTACGGCGAGCCGACGCTCGATGCGCTGCAGCGACTGGCTGAGCGCCGGCTGCGCCATGTGGAGCCGGGCCGCGGCGCGGGTGATGTTGCGTTCCTGAGCGATCATCTCGACATACTCGAGGTCGCGGAGCGTCAGATCCATCATGTTGACATGCTAGATCGACGGTGATGTTGGACGTGGGCAGGGCACCGGTCGCGGACCAGGATGAAGGTCCCCGACCGAAGGAGCACTCCGTGCGAGTAGGGCTCACCCTGGAGATGAAGGCGTCGCCGTACCGGAAGCAGTCCTGGACCGACCTCTGGGAGGACTGTCTGTGGACCTTCACCGAGGCCGAGCGCCTCGGGTTCGACTCGCTGCTGGTGCAGGAGCACTTCTTCAGCGCCGACGGCTACGGGCCGTCGGTGCCGATCTTCCTGTCCCAGCTGATCAGCCGCACCACGACGGCGCGCATCGGCTCCTACATCTACGTCGCGCCGCTGCACCACCCGCTCGCCCTGGCCCAGGAGACCGCGGTGCTCGACCAGCTCTCCGGCGGCCGGCTCGACGTCGGCATCGGCATCGGCCACCGGATCGCGGAGTACGCCGCCTTCGGACTCGACCCGCGCACGCGGCCCTCCCGGATGGAGGAGGCCATCGAGCTGCTCAAGCTGGGCTGGACGGGCGAGGAGGTCCACTACGACGGCAGGTACCACCGGATCCCCGGTCTCCAGGTCCAGCCGACCCCGGCCCAGGAGCCGCACCCGCCGCTGTGGGTCGCGGCCACCACGGTCGCCGCGGCGACCCGGGCCGGGCGGCACGGCGCGAACCTCGCCGGGGCCTCCGTCGATCCCGAGGTGCATGCCGCCTACCACGCCGCCCTCGCGGAGGCCGGCCACGAGCCCGGCTCGACGCGGGTCTCCAACCCGTGGAGCATCACGGTCACCGACGAGGACCCCGAGAAGGTCTGGGAGCGCAACCGGCATCTCTACTTCGAGCGCTGGGACTACTACCGGCGCATCCGCAGCGAGTTCGGCGACCCCGACCTGGACTACGGCCTCGCGCCCTCGCACGACAGCTACCGCGCCAACGAGCTGATCGGCGACCCGGAGACGGTGCTCGCGGTGCTCGAGCCGTTCGTCAAGGATCTCGGCCTGACCGACCTGGTCCTGTTCGGGCCCCATCCCGGCATCGACCTGCGGGGCGAGGGCATCGAGAGCCTGCGTCGGTTCGCGGCCGACGTGCTGCCCACGCTCCGGTCCTGGTGAGCGCCGTCCCCGGCCGGGTGCTGGTCACCGGCGCGGCCGGCGACGTCGGCTCCGCGCTCGTGCACCTGCTGGCGCGCGAGGGCACCGAGGTCATCGCGGCCGACCAGCGGCTCGACCGTCTCGACGCGGTCGTCGCCGCCGCGCCGGGCACGGTCGCGGCCCTGCCGCTCGACCTGACGCAGGACGCCTCGATCCGCGAGGCCGCCGCGGCGATCGGAGCGCTGCCGGCGGCACCGCTGAGCCTGGCGCACTGCGCCGGGATCACCCGGCTGGCGCGGTTCGCCGACTCCGATCCTGCCGACTGGGACCTGATGTACCAGGTCAACCAGCGGGGCCCGCTGCTGGTGACCCAGCTGCTGCTGCCGGCGATCACGGCGGCACCGGGCTCGGTGGTCTTCGTCGCCTCCGACTCGGCGCGGGCCGGTGCCGGCCAGGAGGTGGCGTACGCCGGCACCAAGGCGGCCCTGCTGGGCGCGGCGAAGAGCCTCGCCCGCGAGCTGGCCCGTCACCGGACCCGGGTCAACGTCGTCAGCCCGGGTCCGCTCGAGGGCGCGATGTCTGCTGCGGCGACCGGCACCGACCCGGCGTACCTCGACCGCCTCCTGCGCAGCATCCCGCTGCGCCGGCTCGGCGCCCCCGCCGAGGTGGCGGACTGCGTCGCGTGGCTGCTCGGCCCCGGCGCCCGCTACATCACCGGACAGACGATCAGCGTCTCCGGCGGCATCACCATGCAGTGACCCTGTCCCCCACCCCAACGAGGAGAACCTGATGCGAGTCGTCGACTCCCACATGCACCTGATCGACATCACCGCCCACGACTGGTACCCCGGCCTCAAGATCTGGTCGGAGGGCCTGCAGAAGCCGGATCTCTACCGCGACTTCTCGCTGGAGACCTACCGCGCCGCGGCCGGCGACCTGCGGGTCGACACCTTCGTCCACGTCTCCGCCACCACGAAGCCGGGCGCCCACCTCGCCGAGGCGGCCTGGCTGGACGAGCTGGCCGAGGCCCACGACCTCGACCTCGCCGTGGTGGGCACCGTCGACCCCGCCGGCGGCGCCGCGGAGATCCGGGCGGAGCTGGACGCCCAGGGCGCGAGCCCGCGGTTCCGCGGGGTCCGCGTGCTCTACGGCTTCGACCCCGGCACCCCCGCCGCGGACACCGTGCTCGGCTGGCTCGACGAGCGTGGCCTGGTCTTCGACCTGGTCATCAACCCGGAGGCGATGACGCCCTGGCTGCGCACGCTCGAGCGCTTCCCCGACCTCCCGGTCGTCCTGGAGCACACCGGCTGGCCCAGCGCCGTGGACACCGACGGTCGCGCGGACTGGCAGGAGGCCCTCCGGCAGTTCGCGACGGCGACCTCGGCGCCGTGCAAGCTCTCCGGGCTGGGCATGGCGACCATGGACGTCTCGGAGGCGAACCTGCGGCCGTGGCTGGAGTTCGCCATCGACCAGCTCGGCTGGGAGCGCGTGATGTTCGGCTCGAACATGCCGATCGAGACGATGGGCGGCTCGTTCGGGCAGCTGATCACGACGCTGCGCGCGGTCGTCGGCGAGGCGTCGCCGGCCGAGCAGGCCCGGTTCTGGGGCGAGAACGCCGCGGCGGCGTACCGGCTCTGACTCACGCGTCGGCGACGGCCAGTCGTGCCTTGAGCAGCGGGATGGCCGGATGGCGCAGCCGGCCCTCGCGGCCGAGCTCGGCGAGGCAGGCCTCCAGCACGGCCGTGTCGTACGGCGCCAGCTCGCTGTAGTGCAGCACCGCGTCCGGCTGCGGGTCGGCGAGCAGTGCCTCGCGGACCGCGACCGCGACGTACTCCCCCATCTCGACGAGCGCCGGGCTCTCGGTGCCGGGCAGCAGGTCACCGCCGTAGGCCTCGACCGCGGCGGCGACCTGACCGCGGCGCAGCAGCGTCAGCACGTGGTCGACGTCGGTGGCGATCGGCATCAGCAGCCGGTAGGGCCGGGACGCGAGCTGGCCCGCCAGCGCGTGGCGCAGATGGGACACCTCCGCCTTGAGCGTGGAGAACGTGACCGCGTGGTCGCCGTAGAGCATCGCGTGCAGCTGGTCGAGGGAGAGACCGTCGGGATGCAGCGCGAGCAGCGACAGGATCTCGGTCTGGCGGCGGTTGAGCAGCAGCCGCTGACCGTCGACCCGCGCCTCGGCGGTGCCGAGCAGGCTCAGCACGAGGCCCGGCTCGGCGATCTCCTCGGGCGACTCGTCGACGTACTGATCGGTGCGCGGCAGCGCCTGCTCCACGAGCCGCGCGAGCACCCGGGCCGTCGCGAGGCCGATCGGATGGGTGCGGTCCCAGGTGGTCGAGATGTCGAGGACGCCGAGCTTGACGCCGCTGACCGGGTCGTGCAGCGGAGCGGCCCAGCAGACCCAGTTGTGCACGATCGCGGCGTAGTGCTCGGCGCTGAACACCATCGACGGCCGGTCCAGCCGGTTGGCGAGGTCGAGCGCGTTGGTGCCCACCGACCGGTCGTCCCAGCGCCCGCCGGGCACGAAGTTGACGGTCTCGGCCTTGCGCCGCATCACCCGCCCGCCGTAGGTCCACAGCACCCGGGTGTCGGGATCGGTGACGGCGAGGACCAGGTCGCCGTCCTCGGCGGTCCGGCGCAGCTCGTCCTCCACCCGCTCGACGGCGATCTGCAGGGGCGAGCCCTGCCAGAAGGAGCGGGTCTCGGTCTCGTCGGCGAGCGGCGCCTGCACGACGTCGCGGGCGACGGAGGCACCGGAGCGGGTCCAGCTGTCGAGGATCTCGGGCCGGACCGTGGTCAGCGTGCCGTCACCCTCCTCGGCCCAGGTCGTCCAGGCGGCCAGGGCCCGCCGCCGACGCCGGTCGAGCTCGTCCATGACCGCACCCTACCCCTCGGGCGTGAGCCCGATCACGCGTGGATGCGACCGGCCCGCATGGCCAGCGGCTCCCCCGACCCGCCCCAGCGGCCCGCGACGATCTCGGCGGCGATGCTGATCGCGGTCTCCTCCGGCGTGCGGGCACCCAGGTCGAGCCCGATCGGGCTGTGCAGCAGCGCCAGCTCCGCCTCGATGAGGCCGGCCTCGCGCAGCCGCTCCATCCGGTCGTCGTGGGTCCGGCGCGAGCCCATCGCGCCGACGTAGCCCACCTCGGGCAGCCGGAGCGCGACCTCGAGGAGCGGTACGTCGAACTTGGGGTCGTGCGTGAGCACGGTGATCACGGTGCGGGAGTCGACCCGGCCGGCCTCCTGCTCGGCGGCCAGGTAGCGGTGCGGCCACTCGACGACCACCTCGTCGGCGCCGGGGAACCGGCTGGTGGTCGCGAACACGGGGCGGGCGTCGCAGACGGTGACGTGGTAGCCGAGGAAGGCGCCGATCCGCGCGACCGCGGCGGCGAAGTCGATCGCTCCGAAGACCAGCATCCGCGGCGCCGGCGCGAAGGCCCACACGAAGACCCGCATGCCCTCACCGCGCCGCTCGCCATCCGGCCCGTAGGACAGGGTGCCGTTGTGCCCGGAGGCCAGCAGGCCGACGGCGTCGTCGCGGACGGCGGCGTCGATCCGGGGGCTGCCGAGGGTGCCCGCCGGCTCCGTGTCGGGGTGCAGGACGACCCGCCTGCCGACGTACGACGGGTCGGGATGGTCGACCACGGTCGCGACGGCCACCGGCCGGCCGGCCGCGATGTCGGCGGCGATCTCGCCGAGCTCGGGGAAGGTCTCGCGGTTCACCTTCTCGACGTAGACGTCGAGGATCCCGCCGCAGGTGAGGCCGACCGCGAAGGCGTCGTCGTCGGAGACGCCGTAGCGCTGCAGGGTCGGTGTACCGGAGGTCGTCACGTCCTGGGCCAGGTCGTAGACAGCGCCCTCGACGCAGCCGCCGGAGACCGAGCCGACCGCGGACGCGTCCGGGCCGACCAGCATCGAGGCGCCCGGCGGCCGTGGGGCGGATCGGAAGGTCGCGATCACCGTGCCCATCCCGATCGTGTCCCCCGCCTCCCACCAGGCGAGCAGCTGGGGCAGCACCTCACGCATCCGGCATCATCTCCCGACCTCCTCGAGCAGCGCGACGAAGGTCGCGAGCGAATGACCGGCCAGGAACGCGTCGACATGGGGCAGGACGGCCACGATGCCCTGCTGCACCGGGACGTAGCCGTCCTTGCCGCGGTGCGGGTTGACCCAGACGACCTTGTGCGCAAGCCGGTGCAGCCGGTCGACCTGCTGGGCCAGCAGCACGGTGTCACCACGCTCCCAGCCGTCGCTGAAGATCACCACGACCGCGCCGCGCGCCATGCCGCGACGACCGTGCCGGTCGACGAAGGCGCGCAGCGTCTCACCGAGACGGGTGCCGCCGGACCAGTCGGGCACGACGTCGCCGGCCGCCGCGAGCGCCCGCTCGGGGTCGCGCCGCTTGAGGGCGCGCGTGAGATGGGTGAGCCGCGTGCCGAGGCTGAAGACCTCCACGCCCGGCCCCGCGTTGACGACCCGGTGCGCGAGGCGGAGCAGCGCGTCGGCGTACCCGCTCATCGAGCCGGACACGTCGATCAGCAGCACCACACGGCGGGCTCGGGTCGCCGGTCGGCGGCGGTGGATCTCGGCCGGCTCACCCATCCGGCGCAGGCTGGCCCGCAGGGTCCGGGAGGCGTCGACGTCGCCGCGCCGGTGCGGCGTACGGCGGGCGGTCGGTCGCGTGGGCAGCCGGACCGTCAGTGCGGCGAACATGGTCGCGAGCCGGGCCCGCTCGGCCGGCTCCAGGGTCGCGACGTCCCGGTGCCGCAGCACCTCCGCGACGCTGGCGGCCGCCCGGACAGGGTCGTCGTCCGGGTCCGGCCCCCCCGGTCCGGCGTCCTGGTCGTCGGGCAACAGCGCGGCCGTCGCCCGGTGCTGGGTGGTCCGAGGCCGGCTCACGGGCGTGCTGATGTCGCGGTGGAACCACTCCTCGAAGATCCGGTCGTGGCGCTCAAGGTCCTCCGGGGTCGCGCAGAGCGTGGCGCGGCCCGCCGCGCGGGTCGCCGCACGATCGCCGATGCCGACCAGCGCGACGGCGTCGAGGTAGGCGCGGGTGCGGTCCTGGGTCACCGGCACCCCCGCCGCCCGCAGGGCCGTGGCGAAGCCCAGCAGGATCTCGTCGGGCTGGTGCGCCAGCCCGTTCAGCACGGTGGTCATCTCGCCAGCATCCGGTCGAGCGCGGCGCGCACCCGCTCGGCGTCGTCGCGGTACTTCACCAGCGCGCCGAGGGTCCGCGCCGCGGTCTCGACGTCGAGGTCCGCGGTGCCGAGGTGGTGCAGCGCCCGCGCCCAGTCGAGCGTCTCGGCGACGCCCGGCGGCTTGAGCAGGTCGGTGTCCGAGCGCAGCTGCTGCACGACCTCCACGACCTGGTGGGCGAGCGTGGCGCTGACCTCGGGCGCCCGGGACCGCACGATCGCGATCTCGCGCTCCAGGCCCGGGTGGTCGATCCAGTGGTAGAGGCAGCGCCGCTTCAGCGCGTCGTGCAGCTCGCGGGTCCGGTTGGAGGTCAGCACGACCGTCGGCGGCGTCGCCGCCTGCACGGTCCCGAGCTCGGGGATGGTCACCTGGAAGGTCGAGAGCACCTCCAACAGGAACGCCTCGAACTCGTCGTCGGCCCGGTCGACCTCGTCGATGAGCAGCACCGCCGGGCTCTGCTGCAGCGCGGCCAGCACCGGCCGCGCGAGCAGGAACCGCTCGTCGTACAGGCTCTTCTCGGCCTCCTCGACGTCACCGGGCCGGCTCCCCGACAGCGCCTCCAGCGCGCGCAGGTGGAGGATCTGGCGCGGGAAGTCCCAGTCGTAGAGCGCCTGCGTCGCGTCGATCCCCTCGTAGCACTGCAGCCGGATCAGCGGCCGGTCCATCGCCTCGGCGATCGCCTCGGCCAGCGCGGTCTTGCCGGTGCCCGGCTCGCCCTCCAGCAGCAGCGGCCGCGACATCTCCAGGGACAAGAAGAGCACCGTGGCCAGCTCCTCGTCACAGAGGTATCCGGTCTCCTCCAGCCGGCGTGCGAGATCGGCGACGCGGGTGTCCATGCCTCAAGGCTAGGGGGCGGTCGTTGGCGCGAGGTTGGCAACTCCTGCCGAAGTCAGCGCGGCACCGCGCCATCATCGCCGATCGACATCGGCCCCGGTGGCGAGATCACCGCACTCGACCAGCGTGACGTCGTGACGCGCGAGGTAGGCGCGCGCACCCCGGTCCCCCGCTGCGCTGTCGGCGACCCCGGCCCAGTGGTCGCGACCGAGGAGGACGGGGTGGCCGGGCACCCCGTGGTACGACGCCCGGGCGAGTGCCGCGGTATCGGCACCCACCGAGGTGACGACCCGGGTGACGACCTCCGCGGTGACGTCGGGCAGGTCGACCAGGTGGACCAGTGCTGCGACGGTGTCGTCGCGGGAGGTGAGCGCCGCCAGGCCGGCGGCCAGAGAGGCGCCCATCCCCGACGACCAGTCGGCGGAGCGGACCACCGTCACGCCGGGGAGCCCGACGAGCAGCGGCTCGGCCTCGTCGGCGCCCGCGCCGAGCACCACCACGACCTGCGGGCAGCCGCCGTCGAGGAGCACCCGCACCGACCGGGTCAGCCACGGGCCGCCCGCATCATCGGGGTCGCGGACGAGCGCCTTGGGCATGCCCATCCGCCGACCCGCGCCCGCGGCGAGGAGGAGTCCGTGCATCACGGGACGAGGCTAGTGTGGCCGCTTTGCCGGGCGCGCACGGAACCTCCGAGGCCGAGGATCAGCTCAACGACGCAGCACCGGCAGCTTGGCCCACTGATCGGTGTTGAAGAAGCCTTGCTTCTCCGTCGCGTACGCGCCCCCGAGCAGCAGCGACAGCACCGCGCCCAACGCGCCCGAGCCCTTGCAGCTGGCCAGGCCGGTTTGGTCCGAGACCGCCGTGCACACGCGGAAGGCGGGCCCGCCGGGCTCGGGGAAGGCCGGGAACGGGTTGCCGAGACTGAAGTCCACGGTGACCCCGACCATCGGGCGACCGGCGCGGTCGCGCAGCCGCGCCGCCGTGGTGAGCTTCAGCCGAGGAGGAGCGAGCCTCGCGATCGTCGGCTCCGGCTCCCACACGATCCGCGACATGACGTCGCCCCGCTCGGAGTCCAGGCTGTAGGCGAACCCGCTCTCGCTGGTGAACTCCGCGGAGATCCGCTCCGTCGCGGTGGCGGCGGGCGTCTGCGCGAGCGCGGTGCCGTCGGCGCCGAGCGGGATGACGACGTCCAGGGCGTTGCCGGTGAAGTGGACGGAGCCGGTCGGCACGCCACTGGCCGACGTGACGGTCGCCTCGAGGGTGAGCAGGTCCCCGGGCTTGTTGCCGCCCGTGACCGTGAGGGTCGTCGTGGTTCCCGTGAGGGCCACGGCCTGGACCTGGACGACCGACACGGCGACCAGGAAGAGGGGGATCGCGAGCAGCGCGACGACCCGGGAGAGCAGGTGGTGCGACATGGGTGCAGCCTTTCGAAGCGGCCCTCCCCGCTCGAAAGAAGATAGCCGGACACGGGTACTCGCGTCAGGAGACCGGCGATCTGTCGATGTGCGATCGCAGGATCACGTGGCCTGGCTCGTTGACTCCATGGCGTGCTCCCGATCGTACGGCGCGGCTGCGTCGACGCTGTCGGGGCCGCCTGGCCGCGGGCCGGGTTCGGCTACCCTGTCGACCTCTCGCAGGCAGGTCGAGGTGGAGCGCATGCTGGGTGCGGACGACGGTTCCGACGAGCGCGGGGCCGTTCGTGCCGGCCGCACGCTCGCGCTCCCGCGGTCCCTGCTGCGCGCCAAGACCTCGGTCCCCGACCTGCACCACGCCGCCGTCGAGCGGCCTCGGCTGTGGACCTTGCTGGATGCCGCGACCACCCGCCCGGTGACCGCGATGACGGCGCCGACCGGCTCGGGCAAGACCCAGCTCCTCGCCTCCTGGGCGCGGCAGTCGCCCCGGCCGGTCGCCTGGCTCAACCTCGACGCGCACGACGGCGACCCGCACCGGTTCTGGACGGCGTTCCTGCTCGCGCTGCAACCGGTGGCCGGGCTCGGGGAGGACTCGGTGCTGGCCACGATGGAGCCGGCGCCCGGCAGCAGCCACTCGCTCTCCGTGCTGCCGGCCCTCGTCGTCGACGCGCTGTCGGACCTGGACCACGACGTGGTCGTGGTGCTCGACGACGTCCACGAGATCGACGACAGTCCCACGGTGGAGGCGCTGTCGTACCTGCTGCTGCACCTGCCACCGGCGGTGCGCGTGGTCCTCACCGGTGTCTTCCTCCCGGCCCTCCCCCGCGCGCGGCTGCGCCTGGAGGGACGCCTGGCCACGATCCCCGGCGAGGAGCTCGCCTTCACCACGGTCGAGGCGCGCTCCATGTTCCAGGGCACCGGGCTGCACCCCACCGACGAGGTCGTCGCCCAGCTCGTCGACCGCACCGAGGGTTGGTCCGCGGGGCTCCGACTGGCCGCGCTCGCCGGCGCCGACGCGCTGTCCGCCCGTGACTCGCCGTACCTGCTGACGTCGGGCAGCGCCGAGGCCGACGAGTACCTGCTCGAGGAGGTGCTCGCCAACCTGCCCGAGCAGGCCCGTGCCTTCGTCCTGACCACCTGCGTCTGCGACCGGGTGAGCGGGTCGCTCGCCGACGCCCTCACCGGTGACGAGGACGGCGCGGCCACCCTGCGCTGGCTGGCCGAGCACAACATCTTCACCGTCCGCCAGTCGTCGGACGAGGAGTGGTACCGCTACCACGCGATGTTCGTCGCCATGCTGCGCCGCCAGCTCCAGCAGTCCGACCAGGGCCGGTGGCGAGCCCTGCACGACCGCGCGGCGGCGTGGTTCTCCGAGCACCGGCTCTGGCTGGAGGCCTTCGAGCACGCCCGGCAGGGCACGTCGGCCGACCTCGCCCGCGAGATGGTCCGCTCCGCCTGGTTCGCTCTGTACGTCGGCGGGCAGCTCGTCACCCTGCGCGACATGGTCGACCGGGTGCTCACCGACCCGCTCGGCGCCGCGGACGACGAACTGCGGCTGGTCCGCACCGTGGTGGGGCTCGCACTCGGCGAGCCCGGCAGCCACCTGGTCTCCGCGCCCCCGGCGATGCCGAGCCTGGCCGGCCAGGTGCTGGCGTTGGAGCGGGGCCGGGCCTGCGGCGACCTGGCCACCGTGCAGGTCGCCGCCGCCGAGATGCTGCGCGACGGCCCCGGCGTGGCGACCTCGCCGGAGTCCTTCGGCGACCTCGCCGCGCTCGCGCTCTACGAGCTCGGCGCGACCGAGTACTGGCGCGGCGACGGGTTCACCGCCGAGGAGCATCTCCGCCAGGCGCACGAGGCGGCCCGCTCGGGACGACGCGCGTACGTCGAGCTCGGCTGCCTCAGCCAGCTGGTCGGCGTCCTCACCGCCCAGGACCGCCTCGACGACGCGCTCGCGGTGGCCGACGAGGCGCGTGACCTGGCCGGGCGCCGCGGCTGGGAGCAGTCCGCCGCGGCCGCCGAGCTGTGGCACGCACTCGGCTGGATCCACTACCTGCGCGACGAGCTCGACGCCGCCGACCAGTTCCTCGACCTCGGCGACGACGCCGTGCGCCTCGACGACACCCCCGTGCGGGCCGCGATCGGGCTCGTCCGCGGCCTGGTGCTGACGCAGCGCGGCCGCAAGCGCCACGCGCTGGCCCAGATGCTCCAGGTGGAGCGCGAGATCGCGGGGCTGCGGGCACGCTGGGTGTTCAGCGACTACGTCGAGGCCGAGCTGGTCCGGCTCAACCTCGCCCTGGGCCAGCTCGGCCCGGCCCGCCGCGCGCTGTCCCGGACCGACCCGGAGACCGAGGGCGTGCACCTGCGGATCAGCCGGGCCGAGCTGCTGCTCTCCGACAGCCGGCCCGACGCCGCCCTCGACGTGCTGCGGGCAGCGGTCGCCGACGGCCGCGGCTTCCTCGACCAGCGGATCCAGGCCCAGGCGCTGCTCGCGGTCGTCGAGACGCAGCAGAACGGCGTCCGCGCGGGGCTTCCCGTGTTCGGCGAGGCGGTCGCGATGGCGGCCGGCGAGCGGATGATCCAGCCGCTGCTGCAGTTCGGCGCTCGGATCGACCGGATGCTGGAGCTGCTGGAGCGACGCGAGCGGACCCACGTCGAGTTCGTCCGGCTGGTCCGCTCCCGGATCGCCGCACACGTCTCGACGGCCCAGCAGGCCCGGCCGGACGGCGGGCTCGAGGAGCCGCTGACGGCGCGCGAGCACGAGATCCTGATCCGGCTCGACTCGATGGCCACGCTGCCCGAGGTCGCCGCCGAGCTCTTCGTCTCGGTCAACACCGTCAAGGCCCACCTGCGCAGCCTCTACCGCAAGCTCGGCGTGCACGGGCGGCGCGAGGCGATCGCCAAGGCCGAGGCGCTCGGACTCCTGTAGCCGACCGGCCGCGCACACCGCCTCACCCCGTCGGGGTGATCCCCCGCGGGCCGCGCCTCGCCCCGTCACCCCCAAGGACGCGCACTCGGGGTGATGTGGGTCACCCCCGTGCGCGACGACGCTTTCTCCACGGTCTCGGCCCCAGAGAGGAAGCGTCACATGTCCCAGTCCCGCTCCGTCCGTCCCGCGCTCGCCGCGCTGGCACTCACGCTCGTCGCGGCCGGCCTGACCGCCTGCGCCGAGCAAGGAGGCGCCACCGGCTCGGCCGACGACGCCGACCTCACCGCCGCCCTGGCCCGCGTCGACAAGTACGCCGACCCGCCGGCCTTCGAGGCCCCCGGCGAGCCGTTCGACGCACGCTCGGTGATGGCCGGCAAGACGATCGCCGGCATCCCGGTCAACTCCGCCATCGACTTCACGCAGTTCTACGCCGACGCCGCCGAGCGGATCGCCGGCGAGGTGGGCTTCAGCTACACGACCTGGCCCAACCAGGGCAGCCCGACCGAGTGGGACCAGGGCATGCAGAAGGCGCTCTCCGAGAAGGCCGACCTGATCGAGCTGTTCGCCGGCATCGACCCCGCGCAGCTCGCCCCCGCGATGTCGCGGGCCGGGGACGCCGGCGTACCGGTCCTCGCCACGGACGGCTACGACCTGACCCAGCGCGCCGACGAGGCGCTGGCCGGCACGGTGAGCTGTCCCTGCTCCGAGGCGGCGCGGGTGATGATCGACTGGGCGACGCTCAAGACCGAGGGCGCCGGCACGCTGTTGGTGCTGACATCGAGCGACGTGAAGGCCAGCGCGGCCTCGGAGTCGGCGATGAAGGACGAGCTGAGGGCCGTGTGCCCCGGCTGCGAGGCGACCTTCATCGACATCCCGTCCGCGGACTGGGCCACCAAGATCCTCCCGCAGGTGCAGTCGGCCCTCGTGGCCGACCCGGACATCGACTACGTCCTGCCGGTGTTCGACACGATGTCGATCTGGGCGGTGCAGGCGATCACCCAGTCGGGACGTCAGGACAAGGTCCGCATCGCCACCTACAACGGCACGCCGTCGATCCTCGACCTGATGCGCGACTCCGACATCATCGAGATGAACGTCGGGCAGAGCAACGACTGGATGGCCCACGTCACCCTCGACCAGGCCATGCGCACCATCGGCGGCCTGCCGACGAACCCCGAGGCGAGCTGGCCGCTCTACGTCTGGACCCACGAGAACCTCGACCAGGCGGGCGACCCCGCGACCGACTCGCGCGGCTACGGCGAGGCGTACCAGGACGGGTTCCGCACCCTGTGGGGACTGAGCTGACATGGCCGCCGAGGTGGCCGTCGCCGTCGCCGGCCTCACGAAGCGGTTCGGCACCACGCAGGCGCTCAGCGACGTCGGCCTCACCCTCCGCGCCGGTGAGGTGCACGGGCTGCTCGGGCACAACGGCTCGGGCAAGTCGACACTGATCAAGGTGCTCGCCGGCTACGAGCGGCCGGACGCCGGCACCGTGCGGGTGCGCGGCGAGGAGGTCCCGACACCGGTCCCGGCGAGCGTCCTGCGCGACCAGGCCATCCGGTTCGTCCACCAGACGCTCGGTCTGGTGGAGCGGCTCAGCGTCGCCGAGAACCTGTGGCTGGACGACGTGGCCCGCGGCAGCCGCCGGAACGTCTCCTTCGGGGCACAGTGCCGCGACGCCCGGGCGACGCTGGCCGACTTCGGACTCAGCGTCGACGTACGCCTGCCGGTGGCGGGTCTGAGCGCGGTCGAGAAGGCCAACCTCGCGATCGTGCGGGCGGTCTGCCGCCGTCCCGACGACGACCACGAGGTCCCGACGCTGCTGGTGCTCGACGAGCCCACCGCCTTCCTCCCCGAGGAGGACAAGCGAGCGCTGTACGGGCTGGTCGAGAAGGTGGCGGCGCGCGGGAGCGCGGTCCTCTTCGTCTCGCACTTCCTCGAGGAGGTGCTCACCCTCTGCGACCGGGTCACCGTGCTGCGCGACGGACAGGTCACCGTGGCCGAGCAGCCCACCGAGGGGATGACCCACGAGGTGCTCGTCGAGGCGATCGTCGGTACGGCGCCGGGCGGCGCTCCGCCGCGACCCGACGCCTGCGCCGCCGAGGTCGCAGCCGATGTCGAAGGGCTGTCCACCGACGTGCTGGACGATGTGTCGCTCAGCATCCGGGCCGGCGAGATCGTCGGGGTCACCGGGCTCATCGGCTCGGGGTGCGACGACGTGCTCGGCGCCCTCTTCGGCGTCGCCCCGGCCACCGGCCTGGTGCGGGTCGGCGGTGTCCCCGTCGACCTGCGGCGGCACGCACCACTCCGGGCCATGCGGGCCGGGATCGCCCTGGTGCCGGCCGACCGCAACCGGCACGGCGTCTTCCGCGCGCTCTCGATCACCGACAACCTCGCGGTGACCACGCTGCGCCGCCACCGCGGGCCGGCCGGGCTCTCGCGCCGCGGGCTGCGCGGTGCCGCGGACACGGCGGTCCGGCGCTACGCCGTGCGTCCGGCCGAGCCCGGGCGACCCGTCCAGCAGCTCAGCGGCGGCAACGCGCAGAAGGTGCTGATGGCCAAGTGGCTCGGCGTCGCGCCGCGGCTGCTCCTGCTCGAGGAGCCCACCCAGGGCGTCGACGTCGGTGCCCGCCGGCAGATCGAGGACCTCGTGCGCGCCGCGGCCCGCGACGGTGCCGCCGTCCTGCTGAGCAGCGGCGACCCCGACCAGCTCGCGGCGCTCTGCCACCGCGTCCTGGTGTTCTCCGGCGGTCGCGTCACGCGCTCGCTGGACGACGCCGAGGTCACCAAGAAGAACATCACCCGGGCCTGTCTCCTCGCGACGAGCACCGGCTCCGACGAGAAGGAGGCCTCATGACCACCGACACCCCCGCGCCGGCGGAGCTCACCGCCGCGGCGAGCGCACCCCGGCGTACCGCCGACGCGGCCGGCACCGCCCACGTCCGCTGGGGTACGACGGCCGAGCGGCTCGCTCTCCCCGTCGGTCTGCTCCTGCTCGTCGCGGTGTTCTCGATCCTGCGCCCGCAGTCCTTCGCCACCACCGACAACGCCGCGGCGATCCTCGGCTCGCAGGCGGTGCTCGTCGTCCTCTCGCTCGCACTGATCATCCCCCTGCGCTGCGGCGACTTCGACCTGTCCGTCGGCGGCACCCTGACCCTGTCGACGATGCTCGTCGCAGTGCTCAACGGCATGCATGGCTGGCCGCTGTGGGCGGCGATCGCCGCGGCCCTGCTGGCGGGAGCGCTGGTGGGTGCGATCAACGGCTTCTTCGTGATCGTGTTCGGGATCAACTCGTTCATCGTCACGCTCGGCCTCGGCACCTTCCTGCTCGGCGTCGTCAGCTGGCTCAGCGACAACCGCATCGTCGCGGGCATCGACCCGAAGCTGCTGGACCTCGTGGTGCTCACCCGCCCGCTCGGCGTACCGATCGAGTTCTACTACGCCCTCGGGCTGTGCCTGTTCCTGTGGTTCGTCTTCGAGCGCACCCTGCTCGGACGCCGCTGGCTCTACGTCGGCGCGCAGCGCGAGGTGGCCAGGCTCTCCGGCATCCGGGTCTCCGCGACCCGGTGGGGCGCGCTGGTCTGGTCGGGCACGATCGCCGCGGCCGCCGGCGTCCTCTACGCCGGCACCACCGGATCGGCCGACCCGCGCGGCGGCGTCGCCTTCCTGCTGCCCGCGTTCGCGGCGGCCTTCCTCGGCGGCACCTGCGTGCAGCCCGGCCAGTTCAACCCGCTCGGCACGGTGATCGCGGCGTACTTCCTGATCGTCGGCATCACCGGCCTGCAGATGATGGGAGCCGACCCGTTCGTGCAGGACCTCTTCTACGGCGGCGCGCTCGTCATCGCGGTCTCGCTCTCGCAGCTGCTGCGGGGCCGGCGACCCCAGGAGCTGGGATGAGCGGCGGCGAGCTGCGGCACCACACCGTCGGCGACCCTGGGCTGGTGGTCGTCGGCGGCGGGGTCGCCGGGCTGCGGGTCGTGCAGACCGTGCGTCAGGAGGGCTACACCGGCCCGGTCACCCTGCTCGGCGCGGAGGCCTGGCTCCCCTACGACCGGCCGCCGCTGTCGAAGCAGGTGCTCACCGGTGACCTGGCGCTGGACGCGACCGGCTACCACCCGGCGTCGTACTTCGCCGACGAGATCGGCGTGGACACCGTCCTCGGCGTCACCGCCACCGGCGTCGACCTCGCCCGACGGCGGCTGCTGCTGACCGGCGGCGACGACCTGTCCTACCGGGCACTCGTGGTCGCGACCGGCTCGCGACCGCGCCGCCTCCCCTTCGTCTCGCCCGCCGACGGCGTGCACGTGCTGCGCACCCGGGAGGACGCCGCGCGGCTGCGACACGACCTCGCCCGCGCCAGTCGACTCGCCATCGTCGGCGCCGGCTTCGTCGGCGCCGAGGTGGCCTCGTCCGCGGCGTCCCTCGGGGTCGAGGTCACAGTCGTGGAGACCGCTCCGACCCCGCTGGTCCGGGCGGTCGGCGCCGTCGTCGGCGCCGAGCTCGCCCGCCTGCACACCGACGCGGGTGTGCGCCTGGTCTGTGGCAAGGCGGTCACCGGATTCGTCGGCCGCGACCGGGTCGAGGGGCTCACCCTCGATGACGGCACGGTGCTCGAGGTCGACCTCGTGCTGGTCGGCGTGGGCGTGGTGCCCGACGTCGAGTGGCTGCAGGACAGCGGCCTCGCACTCGACGACGGGCTCGCCTGCGACCACCACCTCGCGGCCGGCGCGGACGCCGTCTACGGTGCCGGCGACGCGGCGTCGTGGCCGAGCGCGCGGCTGGGCCGCCGGGTCCGCTCGCAGCAGTGGACCACCGCGAGCGACCAGGGCCGGCACGTCGGCCGCGTGCTGGTGCGCGGACGCGAGGAGGCCGGCCCCTTCGACCACGACCTCTACTTCTGGTCGGACGAGTACGGCAGCCGGATCCAGGGCTTCGGTGCCACCGCGGGCGAGGCCGTCGTTCTGGCCCGCGACCCGGCGAAGGGCTCGTTCCTGGCGGGCTTCCGCGCGGGCGACGTCCTCACCGGCGCGGTCGGCGTCAACGCGCCACGCGAGTTCGCGGCCGTGCGCAAGCGGGCCCGCGCCGACGACTCGTGGCAGGCCGCCACGCACCACCTCCCTCCCCTCGACGTCCCCCTCCCGGCAGGAGCAGACCGATGACCGAGTCACCCACCGTCCAGATCACCATCGACATCACCGAGTGCTGCGCCTCCGGCATGTGCGCGGCGATCGCCCCGCAGGCCTTCGAGGTCGACACCGCGGGCTACGCCGTCGTCCGCCCGGACGCCGGCCGTGCCGACCTCGACGACGTCGTCCGCGCCGCCCGCAACTGCCCGACCCTCTGCATCGCGGTGGCCCGCTCGGGCGCCGAGATCGACCTGTTCGCCTGACTGATTCGCCTGACCGAGCCAACCCGAAGGAGATCACCGTGTCCGTTTCCACCACCCGCCCCGAGGCCGGCCAGGCCGGCTACGACCTCAACACCAACGCGGAGACCTGGCGCCTGTTCTGGCACCCGGTCGCCACGCTGCACGAGCTGCGCGAGGCCAAGCCCGGTGGCCGCGGGCCGCTGCGCACGACCCTGCTGGGCGAGCAGATCGGCATCGCCGAGATCGGCGGCCAGGTGATCGCCTTCGAGGACCGTTGCCCGCACCGCGGCGTGGCGCTCACCCTCGGCTGGGCCGAGGACGACGGCCTGCGGTGCCGCTACCACGGCTGGTGCTTCGACGCGGCGGGGACGTGCACCGAGATCCCCTCGATGCCCGCCGACCAGACCAAGCCGGCCCGCGCGGCGCTCACGAAGTACGACTGCGAGGTCCGCTACGACCTGGTCTGGGTGCGGCTGGACGGCTCTGCCGACACCGTGCTGCCCGAGTTCGAGGGCTGGTCCGACGAGGCCATGCACTGCATCCTGGGCGAGCCCTACACCTGGCCGTGCTCGTCGGGGCGACGCATGGAGAACTTCATGGACGTCACCCACTTCCCGTTCACCCACCAGGGCACGCTGGGCGCGCCGCCCAACACGGTCTTCCCGGTGTTCCCGATGGACCTGCACGACCGCCGGCTGCGCTGGAAGACCGAGACCTTCCTGGCCCACAACCCCGGCACCGACACCTACGGCCCGCCCGCCGACGAGAACTCCCGGATGCTGCCGCCGGCGGAGTACGTCATCGAGATGCCGTTCACGATCACCTTGAAGTTCCAGTGGTCCGACACCTTCTCGACCCAGATCTTCATGCACGCGACACCGATCGACGAGGTCACCAGCCGCAGCTACTGGTTCACCTGCCACACCGTCGACGACTCGGCCGACGAGGTGCACCTCCAGCTCCAGGACATGGTGCTGGGCGAGGACCTCCCCGTCGTCTCCAGCCACCAGCCGGCCCGGATCGGCGACGCCGCCGAGGAGCTGTCGATCATGCCCGACAAGGCGATGATCCTGTGGCGGCGCTGGATCCGCGAGCTCGACGCGGCCGCGGCCAAGGGCGTCGACGAGGTGTGGAAGGTCCTCGAGAAGGTCGAGCTCGAGTCCACCCGGGAGCAGGTCGCGGCCGGCACGGGCCCGCGATGATCCTCGAGGAGCAGAGCTACCGGATCCAGGTCGGCAAGGTCCCGGCCCTCCTGGCGGCGTACGACGAGCGGGGGCTGGCAGTGCTGCGCCGCCACCTCGGCACGCTCGTCGGGTGCTGGACCAGCGAGGCCGGCGGCGACATGGACACGATGGTCCAGGTGTGGGGATTCGCCGACCACGACGACCGGGCCCGGCGTCGCCGGGCGCTGGACGCCGACGAGGCGTGGACGACCTTCGCCGCGGAGTTCGGCCACCTCATCGTGCAGCGTCGGATGCGGCTGCTCATCCCGGCGTTGTTCTCCCCGCCCTTCGGGGCGCCATGAGCACCCTGCGCGAGATCGCCCCGGCGCTCGCCCGAGACTCCCGCGCCGCCCCCGGCCCCGAGGCAGCGGTGCTGACGCCGAGCCGGCTCTCGCCGCTGGACCGGGGCTCCGCGCTGCCCCCGCACCACCCGCTGCGCGACCAGCCGTTCTCGTCGTACCCGTACAGCCACTGGTCCGGCGGCGTGCTCCCCGAGCCGCCCGGGCGCCCGCCCCACCGGGTCGATCTCCGCTCGGCGGACCTCCGCGTCAGCGTGGATCTCGGCCACGGTGGCCGGATCGTCGAGCTGGAGGGCCCGGGAGGAGTGTCCTGGCGGGCCGTGCCGCAGTGCGTCTCGAGTCGCGACGACGTCCGTGGCATCGGACTGCGAGGTGGGATCGAGCTCAACACCAGCCCGTTCCCCCGCTCGCCGTGGGCGCTCGAGCCGGTGCCCGCCGCCCTCGGCCTGACCAGCCGGCTTGGCGGCGACCGACTCCGGTGGTGGCAGCTGGAACGTGCCTCGCACCACCTGACGCAGGTCGACCTCCACCTGGTCGGGGCACCGGCACGTCTGGTCGTGGTCGTACGGCAGACGCCCCTGGCCCCCGACCTTGCCGTGCCGGCACCGCGGCTGCTCGTCGACGGTGTGGCCGGCGGCCTGCTGCCCGGCATCCGGGACCGGGTGACCCGCCCGGCGGGGACCGACGGCATGGTGAGCTGGTTCGTGCTCGCGCCGGGGGCGGACGACGATCGGCTGGACAGCGCCGAGGAGCGCTGTGTGGTCGCCGCCCTCGACGACCCGGTGCCGAGCTGGCGAGGCGGCCTGATCGCCCAGGGCAGCGCGTGGGTGGCGCTGGAGCTCGCCCGCCTCGATGCCGAGGGCGCCGAGGCGCCCTTCTCGACGGCCGTCACCCCGGTGCCCGCGTTGGAGCATCAGGAGGTCGCCACACGGCAGCGCGACGAAGTGGGCTCCCAGTGGCTGCACCTGCTGCGCGACGAAGGCCTCGGCGCCGCCGACCGGGTGCACCCCGGTGACGTGGGCGAGCCCGCCGGCTTCCCCTGGCAGTCACAGCTCCGGCGCGCCCGTCGCCAGGAGGCGCTCGGCGACTGGCGCGTCCACCTCCGCTCCGGCGAGATCGCCTTCCTCCAGGGCGACCTCGACGAGGCGGCGGCCCGGTGGTCGTGGTCGTACTCCCTGCGCCCCACCGCCTGGTCGGACCGCAACCTCGCCCTCGTCGCGCTCGCCCGCGGCGACCGCGACGCCGCAGCCGTTCGCTACCTGCGCGCGCACCGCACACAGCCGAGCGAGGTCGAGCTCGGTGTGGAGGCGATCGGGGCGCTCATCGCCGCCCGCCGCACGATCGATGCCCACCAGGTGCTGGAGCGCATGGCGCAGGCCGGCCAGGACGGCACGGCGCGGTACTGGCTGCTCACGGCCGAGGTCGCACTGGACCGCGGTCGTGCCGCCGACGCGGCGGACGCCGTACGACGCTCGGGCGAGTGCGCGGACGCCACCGTCCACGGCCTCTGGGCCACCTCGATCCTCGAATCCACCGAACAGGAGAAGTAGATGAGTCAGCAGGTCAAGGCCGTGGTGGCGCGGGTCAAGGGTGCGCCGGTGGAGGTCGTGACGATCAATGTGCCGGACCCGGGGCCGGGTGAGGCGGTGGTGAAGGTCCTCTCGTGCGGGGTGTGCCACACCGATCTGCACTACCGCGAGGGTGGGATCAACGACGAGTTCCCGTTCTTGTTGGGCCACGAGGCCTCGGGCATCGTGGAGGCGGTCGGTGCGGATGTCACCTCGGTCGCGGTGGGTGACTTCGTGGTGTTGAACTGGCGGGCGGTGTGTGGTGAGTGCCGGGCCTGCCGGCGTGGTGATCTGCAGTACTGCTTCAACACCCACAACGCGAAGCAGAGGATGACCCTGGCCGAGGGGCCGGATGCGGGGACCGAGCTCTCGCCCGCGTTGGGGATCGGCGCGTTCGCGGAGAAGACCCTGGTCGCGGCCGGTCAGTGCACCAAGGTCGACGCCTCGGCCCGTCCGGCCGCGGTGGGTCTGTTGGGGTGTGGGGTGATGGCCGGCATCGGGGCCGCGATCAACACCGGTGGCATCACCCGGGGGAAGTCGATCGCGGTGATCGGCTGCGGTGGGGTGGGGGTGGCCGCGATCGCGGGTGCCGCGTTGGCAGGCGCCAGCCCGATCATCGCGGTCGACATCGACGCGAAGAAGCTCGCCAAGGCGCGTGAGATGGGCGCGACCCACACCGTCGACTCCAGCCAGTGCGATCCGGTAGCGGAGATCAAGCGGATCTGTGGCGAGGTCTACGAGGGTGCTGAGGGTGCCGATGTGGTGGTCGAGGCGGTGGGTCGTCCCGAGACGTGGAAGCAGGCGTTCTACGCCCGTGACCTGGCCGGCACCGTGGTCCTGGTCGGTGTCCCGACCCCGGACATGAAGGTCCCGGACCTGCCGTTGATCGACGTGTTCGGACGTGGTGGTGCGTTGAAGTCCAGCTGGTACGGCGACTGCCTGCCCAGCCGGGACTTCCCGATGCTGGTCGACCTCTACCAGCAGGGCCGTCTGGACCTGGACGCGTTCGTGACCGAGGAGATCGGCATCGACGACATCGAGGCCGCGTTCGCGAAGATGCACCACGGTGACGTGCTCCGCTCGGTCGTGATCCTGTGACCGCTGGCTCACCGGCTGGATCACCGGCTGGCTCACCGGCTGGATCGTCGGCTGGATCGTCGGCTGGGTCACCGGCTGGGTCGTCGGTGCGGGTCGATCACGCGGTCACGTCGGGCACGTTCTCGTTGGACGGGGAGACGTTCGAGGTCGACAACAACGTGTGGGTTGTCGGTGACGACACCGAGTGCGTGGTCATCGATGCGCCCCACTCGGTCGAGGACATCCTCGCGGTGGTCGCCGGGCGACGGGTGAAGGCGATCATCTGCACCCACGCCCACGACGACCACGTCCGCGTGGCGCCCGCGTTGCGGGAGGCCCTCAACGACGGGGCGGGGGCGCCGATCCTGCTGCACCCCCACGACAAGCCGCTGTGGGAGCTCACCCACGGGGGTGACCCGTCCGGACAGGGCGGTTACCTGTGGGACGTCGACCTGTCCGACGGGCAGGTCATCGAGGTCGCCGGCACCTCACTGCGGGTGATCCACACCCCGGGCCACGCCCCGGGAGCAGTGTGTCTGTACGCCCCCGACCTGGGGTGCGTGTTCACCGGCGACACCCTCTTCCACGGCGGTCCGGGAGCGACCGGGCGCTCCTACAGCGACCGCCCCACCCTCGAGGCATCGATCCGGGCCCGGCTGTTCGACCTGCCCGCCGACACCGTGGTCCACACCGGCCACGGTGACGACACCACCATCGCCACGGAGCGGGCCAACCTGGCTGCTGCCACGATCCGGCAGCGGATCGC
This sequence comes from Nocardioides carbamazepini, assembly GCF_024614185.1. GTDB lineage: Bacteria > Actinomycetota > Actinomycetes > Propionibacteriales > Nocardioidaceae > Nocardioides > Nocardioides carbamazepini. The sequence continues at coordinate 1,251,755 of NZ_JAHTLF010000016.1, read as the reverse complement.
CGCCCGGCTGCCCGGCGAGGAGATGGTTCCGTAGCGCGTGGCCCAAGCGCCCCCTTTGTGTCGGGGGTAGGTGCTGTGCTGTCCTCATGCACCAGGACCTCGACGATCTGTCAGCAGCGGAGCTGCTGTCTGCCGCCGAGTCCAACCTGACCGAGCGACGACGGGCCGAGGTCGACCAGCTGCTCCTGGTCCTCGAGTGGTGCGACCGCAACAGCGACGACCCCCAGACCAAGCCCGGCGCCATGCCGGTGACGAAGGGCGGCGACCGCCTGGTCCGGCTCGGCGGCGACGGCACTCCCGAGGTCGCCGAGCTGTGCCTGGCCGAGCTCGCGATCGCTCTCCGGTCCGGGCACATCAGCACCCAGCACCTCGCTGCCGGTGCCCTCGACCTGCGCCACCGGCTCCCGTTGCTGTGGCGGCAGGTGCTCGAGCTGGCGATGCCGGTCTGGCTGGCACGCAAGGTCGCGGTGATGGCCCGCGAGCTGGACCGCGACGCGGTGCGGTTGGTCGACGCCGCCGTCGCCGCCGCGGTCGACGAGTCCCCCGGCCGGATCCTGCGGATCGCCGAGGCCAAGGTGATCGAGGCCGACCTGGCCGCCCACCAGGCACGGGTCGACGCCGACGCCAAGAAGACCGGGTGCTGGCTCTCCCGGCCCCGGCCCGGCGACGTCCTCGATCCGTGCGCCGTCGGCGGCGGCGAGGCCGCCACCCGGCGGATCTCCGCGAAGCTGCCCGCCGGTGCGGCCGTCGAGCTGGACGCGGTCATCGACGACCTCGCCGACGCGCTCGAGACCCACCAGGAGCGCGCCGAGGACGAGGAGCCCGCCACCCGCGCGCAGCTCCGGGCCGAAGCCCTCGCCCTGCTGGCCGACCCGCACGCCGCGGCCGCGTTCCTCGACGGCCTGCGCGAGCCGTCCCCGGATCCGGCCGACGAGACCCCGCCCGCCGAGCCCAGGACTCCCTCCCGCAGCCGCAAGGCGGTCGTGCACGTCCACGTCTCGGCCCTCACGCTGACCGGCCTGCCCGGCGTGGCACGGGTCGAGGGCCTGGGCCCGTTCCTCCTCCAGCAGCTGACCGACCTGCTCGGCCGTCGCGACATCACCCTCCAGCCCGTCCTCGACCTGGCCGGCGTCACCAGCGTGAACGCCTACGAGCACCCCACCGCCGTCCGCGAGCGCGCCATCCAGCGCATGTGCGGCGACGTGTTCCCCCACTCCTCCAACGGAGCGGGGGTCGGCGGTCGCTTCGACCTGGACCATCCCACCCCCTACGTCCCACCCGCCCGCGGCGGCCCACCGAGACAGACCGGCGACCACAACGCCGCGCCCCTCACCCGACAACACCATCGATTCAAGACCCACGGCCACCTTCCCGACGGAGGCGGCGGCTACCAGGTGCGCCAGCTCGCCCTCACCGCCTACCGCTGGATCACGCCCCACGGCCTGGCTCGCGTCGTCACTCCCCGCGGCACCACCCGTGTCGAGCTACTGCGCGCCCGCGACGGCACCGTCATCGGCGAGTGCTACCCCCAGCCGCCCGGCATGTCGCTCAACGTCGACCTCTACGACACGATCTGACCTCATGCACGCCTTCGCGTTTTAGTGGACTTCGACGCCCCGCGGCGTACTCACAGCCTGCGTCAACGGTAGCCACGACCGGACACGATCACGCCGGCCGCTGCGTACCGTCACGAGGTCCGGAGGCCCGACGGGGTTGGCGGCGAGCGCGACCAGGCGCCTCGAAATCGCCGTGTGAGGCGGACCATGTCCACGACACCCAGGTCGGCGCCTCGCTGCCATTCCCACCGTCCTTCATGAACTCAACCCACGCCTCGTACGCGTCGCAGCTCGGGCAGCGGTTCGAATGATGCGAGGCGAACGGGCTCGACTCGCTGATCGGAATCCACGAGCCTCGTTGAGCTTCCACATCCGCCAGCCCCGTGAGGTCGGTCTGATGGACTCCAAGTGAGCACGACGATGATGCGCGCTGCCCAAGGCTACTTCCGGTTCGCCGCTATCGACGGCACCATCCCGAGAGATCCCGCCGTGTGCGCGCGGCCGCGGGAGGTGGACAGCGACGAGTCCAGGGACCCAAGGCTTGAACCGCCTGGAACTGATCAGGCTCCATGCAGGTCGCACGGACCATCACGATCCACCACGGCGCGCTTGCCGACCTACTTGGAATCAACCGCTGTGCGACTCGGCAGCAGGTGCAGTGCGGTTCGAGGACTACACCGACCTGCTGCGCGGCCATCGAGTGCTGCGTCCCATCGGAAAGGCCAGAGCGAGCCCGGCGCTATGCGCTGACCGTCCCGGTGCTGCGGATCTGAAGGCTTGCCGCGGCGAACGCTCCACCGGCCCTCTCGTGCCGCGCCCGGCTTCGTGCAAGCCGATTGACCCCCGCGCGATATGCACCAGCTGGCACAACGCATCGCGAAGGCCGCGCAGATCCCTCGGTACATCAGCCCTCATTCGCTGAGGCACGCCGCCAACAAGGATGTCCCTATGACAGTGCTCCAGCATGGACTTGCTCCCAACGGCCCGGGTAGTCAGACGGTCCGTCAGTCGACCGATCCCAGGAGCGGCAGTTGAACGGAGGTCTCTTTCTCTATCTCACGCCGACTCTTCGTGGGCGCGGCGACGAGAGCGGGCACCCCAACGCCTGGAACTGGCCAATGTGCCGCGATCTCCCTAAGGTCCCTACCCGCAGGCCCAAGCAAGCTTGCCGGGGTCTCGGCTAGCCGACGGGCAGACGCCGCCGCCTGAGACTTGAACCAATCGTTGTCGTTGCTGGCCATCGTCTTCCCCTTCAGAACCGGTTGCTGCTGACAGTAGCGCCCGCCGCCGACGCCGGAGTGCTAGCCAGAGAGTCCCTCGGTCTCCGCGCGAGCATCGACCTCGACGACGCCGTCGGACTCTGCGTCCATCGCCTCAAGACTGAGCGCGTCGACAATCGCCGCGATGGCAACGGAAACCTCGTCCTCACGCTCCACGACAGCTGTCTCAACCCATCCGCGTCCGACGGGTGACGCAGACGCAGGATCGTGAGCCTTGAGACCGGTCGGCCCCTTACGCCCTCGAGAAACGAAGACCTCATCATAGCGGCTTGGCCCGAATCCTAAGAACGGCCGAAACGGAACCCTTTCGACCGTGGCACTAGGGGCCATCTCCATAGGTGGAACTGTGTCAATCAGATCGCGGTACATGTCGCCAGCCAGACTCTTGGGGTAAGGCTCGATGTATTGCACCTCGACGATCCCCGCGCCGACAATGAACTTTGTGCACTCGTGACACGGAAACGTGGTTGTATACAGTTTTGCGCCGTTGATCGCCGTCCCCGTTCGAGCTGCATCCACGATTGCGGCTTGTTCTGCATGGAGGCAGCGCGTGAATTCGATGAGCGACTTTGCTCGCGTGCCATCCAGCACGGAAGCTCCGTCTGAATTCGCCGTCGCCGCCTCCAGAAGAACGGCATCTCCTCCGGCGTCATTGCGATCTTTTGTGAAAAACTCGGCCCGGGCCAGCCTGTCAAAGACCTCGCGGAGCACCCGTTCCGTGTATGCAGGATTTGGGTCAACGCCGGTTCGAAAGTCCCGGTAGTCTGGATGGTCTCCCTCCCGGAACTGCCCACCGCCGGGCTTCGGAACTTCGTTTGTTCCCAGGATGTGCGGAGCTCCCTCGGGGGGAACAATCACTGCGCCGACCTGCCTCCCCACTGCCGCGGATCGCAGAGCCGCCGCACGCGCGTGGCGCATGGCTTCCTCGTCTGTGCTTGGGCTCAGAAATGGCGCTCCGAATATCCCGTCAAGGAGCCGGCCAACCCCCTGCTTCCAGTCGACACCACGGCGGACTGGCAAAAAGTAGTCGGCGACGCCGAATACGTCGCGTACATGCTGACCATGCTTCTCGTCTTCTTCCTGGTCCCTGGTGATCAACTCTACAGCTCTAGCCTCAGGCACGCCTTCAAATCTACTTTCGGCGCGGGCTAGTTCTTCTGTGAGGTTCGCCTTCCGCTCTGAGATATCTTGTACGACCGCGACAATCCAGACCGCAGAACCGTAGACGCTTCTCAGCAACTCGGCCTCGCGCGGATTCTTCAGGCTGTCAACGATGTAGGCGACGGGATCTGCTGGCGGCGCCTCTTCGGACGATGGACGTCGCGCGGACCGAGCCGCAGCCATACGCATGACGCCGACACCTGCTAGCGCGCTCCAATCCCCAGCGTGGTCGCGCAGACGATTGCCGGCGTCCATCCGCATCCTGTAGTAGTCACGATCGGTGCGACGCGGCAACTCTGCGGTCGTGAGGTTCGAAACCTTACCAAGGAGGTCCGCGAGATGGATGTGGTCGGTGGTGTAGCCGTATCCGCCCAAGGCCTCCTCAAGGGCCAGTAGGACCTCGGGCCGGCTGGATCCGATGGGCGCGACCAACGCTATGAAGATGTCGTGCCGGTAGGGCTCGTCGTCAGCGAGCCGACGAAGACTGCGGGACGCCATCTCTGTCACATCGTTGCCCTATCCCAGTTGGAGGTGCGGAGCGATCAGCACCATAGTCGTTCTGTCGGTCGTTGATCGTTGATCGCTTCAACCGGCTTGCCAGATTCTCACCAGCATCGGCCTTTAGGGTTGCCCAGCACAACCATCCCAATGAGCGAGTCCAAGACTCTCTCCCACGCAGCCAACTAGATGCGAGACTGACGGGCATCGCCCCGAACACGCTCAGAGGACGGCGACGACCTCAGCATTCGTCAGCGCCAATCCTCAGGTCGTGCATGGCTCTCGCGACCGGGTCAGCTTGTCGAGAAGCTCACGAGCAAGGTCAATGGGTCAGTCCAGGGCAATGTCCAAAAGAGCCGGCGAGTGCGTCCTTGGCGAGCTGCTTGTGGTCACTCCGGCCAAGATGTCCGGGTGGACACGCAGATCCGTCCCCACCCCGTCATCTCGCCGACGCACGCGCGCCTCCGGCAGCTCTTGACCAAGAAGCAGCCGCTCCGCTGCCCTTCCCGCCAGCAGCAAGAACTCCAAGTCCCTGACCGAGTCGCTCATCACCCGGGCCGCCGGGCACTGTGACGATGTCCAACTGACCGCCAATCTGGTGGCCGAAACCTGGGTGAACGTCGCCCAGCACCTTCGGGAATAGGGCTGCGGCGTAGAAAACATCAATGAACGACGCAACGACCGCGTACCCAACCTCATGCACGAAGCCGTGAAGCCAGCGGCCATGGGCAACGCAGACGCTGTCCGGATCCGCGGGACGCACACCGTCCAACGATTCGAGGCGCATCGTGGGGTTTGCGTCCTTGCTCCTCCGCTCTACACAGTCTCAGGACGGCGGTTCAGCTAGAGTCCACTGTGATCAGTCCTTCCGACGCGTTGAGACCCAGATCCTGGCTGACGGCCAGCCGCCATTTGTGAATTCGGCGTCGAAGGAACGAGAGATTGGGCGAGGATCTGCCCGTGACCAACCAGAGTGAATTCCAGCCCGACGAGACAGCTCCTATCGCGGCGACATCTCCAGGGAAACCATCCCCCGCCCAGGTTGTCGCGCCGACCGGAGGCAGTTCTACGTCATCATTCGCGCCGGCGTCAGCACCTCCGCTTCCGGAGGTCGTGCAGCCAGCAGGACCTCCGGTGACGACACCCGCCGGCTGGTATCCGCTCGATGGCGAGCAGCGGTACTGGGATGGCCTCAGGTGGACTGAGCACCGAGCACCCGCCGCCCTCACCGCCTACCCGCCGGCGTTCCAAACGCCAGTGGTTATGACCGATGCACGGACCAACGGCGCCGAGGTGGCGATCGCCTGGATTCTCACTGTCCTGTCGCTCGGCTACATGCTCCCCTGGGCGATCGCCGCCACGCGCGGCAAGTCGAACAGCTGGGCGGTAGGACTGGTCAACTTCCTCCTGGGCTGGACGTTCATCGGATGGGTGGCCGCCCTCGTCATGGCCTGCACTGCCCACCAGGTCGCTGTCGTCCACCACCGCACCTGAAGCAGACACCCAAGGGACCGGTGCAGCCGAGGTCGGTCTTCCAGCTGGAGTCGCAGACGGCACGACGCGAAGCAGCTCAACGAGAGCCAGATGCCACACGACCCCCGCCGGAGGGCGGGGGTCGTGCGGCGTTCACCGGATCTCAGACCCCGAAGGCGGGCGCGTACCGGATCTGACCGTCAGGCACGGGCCGCGATGGGTCGAGCGCGAGCGCCATCAGGTTCTCGTCAGGCACCTCGAAGGTCGCCGAGATGCCGAACAGAGATGCTCGGTCGAAGCCGAACCGCGGGTAGTAGTCGGCATGTCCGAGCACCACGACGAGGTTCTCGCCGCTCGTCCGCGCTGCGTCGAGACCGGCGCGGATCGCCGCCGCCCCGGCTCCCTGGGACTGGTGCTCAGGTCGCACAGCGCAGGGGCCGAGCGCGAGGGCGGGGGCACCGCCCACGTGACACCGGGTCAGCAGCGAGTACCCGACGACCGTCCCGTCGTCGGCGGCGGAGACGAGAGACAGGCCGGGCAGCCATGCCTCCGGGTCGGTGCGCAGGGCGTCGACGAGGTCGGCTTCGAGACTCGTCGGGAAAGCGGCCAGCAGGACCTCGCGGATGCCCGCCTGGTCGGTGTCGGCCTGTTCCGGACGGGTCGTCCAGGTGGCAGCCGGGGTGGATCGGTTCGCATCAGGTGTTGGTGACAACGGATTGCTCCCTTTGAAGCAGGAGGCCTCGTCCCACAGCGAGATCGCCGGGTCAGCCGCGTCGGAGCAGCGTCAGCGGAGAGGTCGGAGTCGGATGGAGACCGGAGGATGTGGGTCGGTTTCAGGCGCGCCGAGAACGGCGCACTGCGCGTCCTGCATCAACCCACACTCCCTTCCATCTGCATCCGTTCGCCGAGCACACGATGCTACCCGGGCGCGGCGCTCGCGGGCCGCGAAAAAGCACACGACCCCCGCCCGAAGGCGGGGGTCGTGCAGTGGTTCTGCGGGAGCGGGGCTCCTGATCAGTCGATCAGAAGTCCATGCCACCCATGCCGCCGGTCGGGTCGCCACCCATGGGGGCGGCCTTCTCCGGCTTGTCGGCCACGACGGCCTCGGTGGTGAGGAACAGCGCGGCGATCGACGCGGCGTTCTGCAGGGCGGAGCGGGTCACCTTGGCCGGGTCGATGATGCCCTCGGCGAGCAGGTCGACGTACTCACCGGTCGCGGCGTTGAGGCCCTGACCGGCGGGAAGGTTGGCGACCTTCTCCGCGACGACGCCGCCCTCGAGGCCGGCGTTGATCGCGATCTGCTTGAGCGGGGCGGAGAGCGCGACCCTGACGATGTTGGCGCCGGTGGCCTCGTCGCCCTCGAGCTCGAGCTTGTCGAACGCGTTGGCACCTGCCTGGACCAGCGCGACGCCACCACCGGGGAGGATGCCCTCCTCGACGGCCGCCTTCGCGTTGCGGACGGCGTCCTCGATGCGGTGCTTGCGCTCCTTGAGCTCGACCTCGGTGGCCGCGCCGACCTTGATGACGGCCACGCCGCCGGCCAGCTTGGCGAGGCGCTCCTGGAGCTTCTCGCGGTCGTAGTCGGAGTCGCTGTTCTCGATCTCGGCGCGGATCTGGTTGACCCGGCCCTCGATCTGGGCCTGGTCGCCGGCACCCTCGACGATGGTGGTCTCGTCCTTGGTGATGACGACCTTGCGGGCCTGGCCGAGCAGCTCGACGCCGGCGGTCTCCAGCTTGAGGCCGACCTCCTCGGAGATGACCTGGCCGCCGGTGAGGATCGCGATGTCCTGCAGCATGGCCTTGCGGCGGTCGCCGAAGCCCGGCGCCTTGACGGCGACGGACTTGAAGGTGCCGCGGATCTTGTTGACGACCAGGGTCGACAGCGCCTCGCCGTCGACGTCCTCGGCGATGATGACGAGCGGCTTGCCCGACTGCATGACCTTCTCGAGCAGCGGCAGCAGGTCCTTGACGTTGCTGACCTTGCTGTTGGCGATGAGGACGTAGGCGTCCTCGAGGACGGTCTCCATGCGCTCGGGGTCGGTCACGAAGTAGGCCGAGATGTAGCCCTTGTCGAACCGCATGCCCTCGGTGAGCTCGAGGTCGATGCCGAACGTGTTCGACTCCTCGACCGTGATCACGCCCTCCTTGCCGACCTTGTCCATCGCCTCGGCGATGGCGTCGCCGACGGTGGCGTCGCCGCCCGCGGAGATGGTCGCGGTGGCGGCGATCTGCTCGCGCGTCTCGACGTCCTTGGCCATGCCGAGGAGCTGCTCGGAGACAGCGGTCACGGCCGCCTCGATGCCGCGCTTGAGGCCCATCGGGTTCGCCCCGGCGGCCACGTTGCGCAGACCCTCCTTGACGAGCGCCTGGGCGAGGACGGTCGCGGTCGTCGTGCCGTCACCGGCGACGTCGTCCGTCTTCTTCGCGACCTCCTTGACCAGCTCGGCGCCGATCTTCTCGTAGGGGTCCTCGAGCTCGATCTCCTTGGCGATGGAGACACCGTCGTTGGTGATCGTGGGAGCGCCCCACTTCTTCTCCAGCACGACGTTGCGGCCCTTGGGGCCCAGGGTGACCTTGACGGCGTCCGCGAGCGTGTTCATGCCACGCTCGAGACCCCGGCGGGCCTCCTCGTTGAAAGCAATCAGCTTCGACATAACTCCTGCGATTCCTTCGCGATGTCCGTTGTCACTCTCAAGGCGAGAGTGCCAGCATCATGTTTAGCACTCGACCATGGCGAGTGCAAGGAGAAGTCGGGTTCGAGACGGGTTCAGGACCGCCCCAGCCGGCCCGCGAGCAGGGCGGCGAACCGTTCGGCGTTGGCCGGGTCGACGTCGAGGTAGAGCCCGGGCTCGATCAGCTCGAGCTCGCTGACCGCCCACCGGCCGTCCCAGGACATCAGGTCGACGCGGGCGTAGGCGAGATCAGCATCCCAACGCCGCGCAGCCGCCCTGACGGCCTCGACCGCGACCGCCGCACGCTCGGGGTCGAGCGGCACCGGCCGGACCTGGCCTCCGTGAACCTCGTTCACCCGCACCTCCCCCGCCGCGGCGATCTTGTCGACCTGCGCCACCGCGACCCCGTCGAACACGAAGACCGACGTCTCCCCCGTCGTCCGCACGGACTCCACGAGGGGCTGCGCGACCCACGGCCCGGCCACGAGCCCTTCGAGGCGCAGGTCGTCGAGCCGCTCGACGACGACCACGCCGACCCCGCCGGCGCCGGTGCGCGGCTTGACGATGACGCTCCCCCAGCGGTCCAGCGCCCTGGCCAGCCCGGCGGCCAGGTCAGTGTCGTCGAGGAGCATCGTCGGCACCACCGGTACGACGTCCGCGAGCTCAGCCAGGTACGCCTTGTCGGCATTCCAGGCGATCACGTCGGCGCCGTTGAGCAGCGTGGTCGCCGCCTCGACCCGCCGCGCCCAGTCGAGGAAGGCGGGCAGCCGGCGGTGGTAGTCCCAGGTCGAGCGGACGACGACCAGGTCGGCCGCGGCCCAGTCGACCGCCGGGTCGTCCCAGCGGACCCAGCGCGCGTCGATCCCATGCGAGGCGATCGCCTCCGACAGGGCGGCACCGCCGGGCTCTCCATCGGGCATGAGGTCGAAGGTCGCGAGCAGGACGGTCGTCATGGCCTCGAGGCTAGGCGTCAGGCGCCCGGTGACCGAACGGCACCCGCTCGGCGTGCCCGAGCGCCATCAGCACCGACGGCAGCAGCGCCTTGGCCGTGCGCTTGTAGCCCAGCGCGCTCGGGTGGAACCGGTCCAGGCTGAACATCTCGTCGGGGTTGGTGATGAAGAACGGGCCCACGACGTGGGCGAGCGAGACGGCGTGCGCCCCGTTCCGTACGGCGACCTCGGCCTGCGCCGCCGCCAACTGGCGCGACATCCGCGACCCCAGCGAGCGCAGCGGCTGCGGGACCGGTCGCAGCGCCCCGAGATCGGGGCAGGTGCCGACCACGACCTCGCTCCCCCGCTCCCGCAGCCGGACGACGGCCTCCTCGAGCTGTGCGGCGGAGGTCGCGACCGGGACCCGGTGGGTCACGTCGTTGCCGCCGACCACGATCACGGCGACGTCCGCGCGATAGGCCGACGACAGCCCGTCCAGCTGGCCCGCCAGCGCGGACGTCTCGGAGCCGACGACGGCGGCGGTGCGGAGCGCGACCGGACGGCGGACCTCGCCGGCGAGGCCGCGGGCGATCCGGGCACCGAGGGTGTCCTTGGCCCGCTCGGCCCCCAGCCCGGCGGCGATCGAGTCGCCGAGGACGAGGAGGTGGAGGGGCGGGCCGTCGTACGACTTCTTCTTCCAGACCTTGTCGGCCGGGATCGCGTCCTCGCCGAGGGGCTTCCCGATCCGGGTCCGGGCGATCGCCGCCTGGCGGCGCAGCAGCTCGCGCCCGCCGCCGGTCGTCACGCCGATGCCCGCGAGGGCGACTCCGGCGGCGACGAGGACGGTGCGGGTACGACGCGGCGGGGTGGTCATGGCTGCTTTGAACCAGACGGGGCTGAACGGCTCATGGCGCGCCGGTGGCGCCCGGGTGTCAGCCGGCGACGAGGACCGTGGGCTCGTGGCCGACCGGGAAGCTCACCGACGCGGCGATGAAGCAGTTGCGGCTCGCCTCGCCGTGGAGCTCCCGCGCAGTCTCGACCATCCCCGCCTCGGCGACGGTGACCCGCGGCCGCAGGGTGACCGACGTGAACCGGCCGCCCTGCCCGACCTGCTCCATGGTGCCGGTGGGGCTGTCGTCGTACGCCGTGACGACGACCCCGTGGTTGACCGCGGAGTGCAGGTAGGACAGCAGGTGGCACTGGGCGAGCGCGGCCAGGAGCAGCTCCTCGGGGTTCCAGCGCGCGGCGTCGCCGCGGAAGGTGGGATCGGCGGACCCGAGCAGCTCGGGCTTGCCTGCGGCGCTCAGCAGGACGCTGCGGTCGTAGTCGCGGTAGCCGCTGGTGCCGGTGCCGCGGTTGCCCTGCCAGACCAGGTCGAGGGCGTAGTGGTGGTCGCTCACCCCACCATCATGCCGAAACGGACTGGGCCGAACCCCTGGCGAGAACTTGTTCTAGTTTGGCACTCTTCTCCTGTGACCTCGACCACACCTGCCGCCGCGCCCGACGCGACCGCCGCTCGCCCGCTCAACCTCGCCGACGTCCTCGAGGCGATGGCCGATGCCGTGCCCGACCGGGCCGCGGTGCACACCGGCGACCGGATCTGGACCTTCGCCGAGATCGACGAACGGTCCACCCGACTGGCCAACCACCTGGTGGGCATCGGCATCCGGCCGGGCGAGCACGTTGCGGTGCACTCCACGAACCGGATCGAGTGGGTCGACGCGCTCTATGGCTGCCTCAAGGCGCGGGCCGTCCCGATCAACATCAACTACAAGTACCTCCGCGACGAGCTGGCCTACCTCTACGACAACGCCGACTGCGTCGCGGCCATCGTGGCTCCGGAGCACGTCGACGCGGTGGCCGAGCTCGACACGCCGTCCCTGCGGCACACGATCGTGCTCGGCGAGGAGTACGACGCCGCGCTGGCCGCCGCGTCGCCGGAGCGCCGGATCACGGGCCGCAGCGCCGACGACCACTACGTCCTCTACACGGGGGGCACGACCGGCTCCCCGAAGGGCGTCGTGTGGCGCAACGAGGACCTGATCCGGGCCGCGCTCAACGCCGCCCGCTACGGCGCGCCCCTGGACTCCGTCGAGCAGCTGGCCGAGGAGGCGGTCGCCGTCGAGAACCCGATGGTGCTGCTGGCCTGCGGCCCGATGATGCACGGCGGCAGCCAGTGGATCCTCGGCAACGGCCACGTCGCCGGCCAGACGATCGCCCTCTTCACCGAGCCGCACTTCGACCCGGCCAAGATCCTCGACCTGGTCGAGAAGGCCAAGGTCGTCTCGATGACCTTCCTCGGCGACGCGATGGGTCGCCCGGTCGCCGAGGCGATCCTGGCCGAGCCAGACCGCTGGGACCTCTCCAGCCTCGCCGCGGTCTCCAACGGCGCCGCGCCCCTGTCCGACGGGGTGCGCGAGGAGATCCGCCAGGCGCTGCCGGGCCGCTTCATCCTCGACTCCTACGGCGCCTCGGAGTCCGGCGCGACCGGCTCCCGGATCGACGACGGCACCGACGGCGGCCAGAGCGCGCCACGGTTCACCGTCACCGACCAGGTCGAGGTCTTCGACCCCGACCTCAAGCCGTGCCCGGTGGGCGTCGACGGCATGCTCGGCCGCTGTGGCCCCGTCCCCCTCGGCTACTACAAGGACCCGGTCAAGACGGCGGCCACCTTCAAGGAGATCGACGGCGTGCGCTGGGCGATCCCGGGCGACTTCGCGCGCCGCGAGGAGGACGGCTCGGTCACCGTCCTGGGGCGTGGCTCGGTCTGCATCAACACCGGCGGCGAGAAGGTGCACCCCGAGGAGGTCGAGGCGGTGCTGCTGCGCCACGACGACGTCTTCGACGCGGTCGTCGTCGGCACTCCCCACGAGCGGTGGGGTCAGCAGGTCACCGCTCTCGTGCAGCGCCGCGACGGCACCGTCCTCACCGCGGACGACGTGCGGGAGCACTGCCGCTCGCTCATCTCCAACTACAAGGTGCCCAAGACCGTGCTCTTCGTCGACGAGGTCCCGCGGACGCCGGTCAGCAAGGTCGACTACCCGGCCAGCGCGGCGCTCGCGGCACAGCTCCTGGGCTGACGCGCACACGACTTTCGCGCGGACTGTCGATTCGTCGTCGGCTCGCCCGTCATCGGGGTGACAGACTCAGCACACCTCATGAGGAGATGACCCGATGACCGAGTACGTCGTACTGCTGACCGGTGACGAGGCGACCTGGGAGGCCGCGAGCCCCGAGGAACGCGCCGAGATGTACGCCCGGCACGGCGAGTTCAGCCGGCTGCTGGAGGAGCGCGGCCACCGCATCACGGGCGGCGCCGAGCTCGCCCACTCCCGCACGGCCAAGGTCGTGCGGCGCTCGACGGACGACGTGGTCGTCACCGACGGCCCCTACGTCGAGTCCGTCGAGCAGCTCGGCGGCTTCTACGTCGTCGAGAGCGACGACCTCGACGACCTGCTGCAGGTGTGCGCGGTGCTCGCCGACACCGAGGACGGCGTGGAGGTGCGCGCCTGCCTGCCGCCGCCCCCGGACTGACCCGCCGGCGGTGGAGCAGCTCGAACGCGCGCTGCGCGACGAGTGGGGCCGGCTGCTGGCCCTGCTCGCCGCGTGGTGCCGGCGGGTCGACCTCGCCGAGGACGGCCTGGCGGACGCCTTCGAGGCCGCGGCCCGGTCCTGGCCGGAGACCGGTCCGCCGGCGAACCCGGCCGGCTGGCTGCTGACGACGGCCCGGCGCCGGATCACCGACGCTCTGCGCACCGAGGCGGTCGCGGCCCGCAAGGAGCCGCTGCTGGAGGTCGAGGCGTCACTGCAGCGGGAGGCCCAGCGGGTGCTGGCCGCTCCACCGGAGACGGAGGTCGTGATGGACGAGCGTCTGCGCCTGGTCCTGCTGTGCGCCCATCCGTCGCTGTCCCGCGAGGCGTCGGCGGCGCTGACGCTGCGGCTGGTCCTGGGTGTCGCGACCGAGGACGTCGCGCGGCTGCTCCTCGTACCGACCGCGACCATGGCCGCCCGCCTGACCCGCGCCCGCAAGAAGCTCGCCGGCGCCCGCTTCGCCGTCCCGCCCCCGGACGAGCTGGACACCCGGGTCGGGACGGTCGCCGACATCGCCTATCTCGCCTTCACCAGTGGCTACGCGCCCGGCTCCGGTGCCGACGTGCTGCGCGCCGACGTGGCCGGCGAGGCGCTCCGGCTGGTCCGGGTGCTGCGCTCCGTCCTCCCGACCAGGTACGACGAGCTCGACGCGCTCCTCGCCCTGATGGTCCTGCAGCACGCCCGTCGCGACGCCCGCGCCGTCGACGGACGGCTGGTGCTGCTGCCCGACCAGGACCGCACGCGCTGGCACCACGACGAGGCGTCCGAGGCGCTCGACCTGCTGCGGCCGCTGGTGACCGGCCCGCCGGCGCCGTACCTGCTCCAGGCGCTGATCGCGGCGGAGCACGCGATCGCCCTCACCGCCGGCGCGACCCGCTGGGACCGCATCGTCGAGCGGTACGACGAGCTGCTGGCCCTGCGCGACTCGCCGGTCGTCCGCCTCAACCGGGCGGTGGCACTCGCGGAGCGGAGCGGCCCGGCGGCCGGGCTGGCCGCCCTCGAGGGCGTCGCCCTGCCCGGGCATCGACTGCCCGCCGTCCGGGCGGAGCTGCTGGCCCGGCTGGACCGGCCCGACGAGGCCTGCGTCGCGTACGACACGGCGCTCGCGCTCTGCCGCAACGACGCCGAGTCCGCGCACCTGCGGGCCCGGCGCGCCCTCACGCGTGCGGGACGATCATCGGGGTCCCCGTGATCGGGTCGGGCAGCACCTCGCAGGCGAGCCCGAAGACCCGTTCGACGAGCGCCGCGTCGACGACCTCGCCCGGTGCCCCGCTCGCCACCACCGCGCCGTCGCGCATCGCGACGACGTGATCGGCGAACCGGCAGGCCTGGTTGAGGTCGTGGAGCACGGCGACCACGGTGCGGCCGTCGTCCACGAGCCGGCGCAGCAGCCGCAGGAGCTCGTACTGGTGGGCGATGTCGAGGAAGGTGGTCGGCTCGTCGAGCAGCAGGTATGGCGTCTCCTGGGCGAGCACCATCGCGATCCAGACCCGCTGCCGCTGCCCGCCGGAGAGCGCCGAGACCCGCCGGTCGGCCAGGTCCGCGACCCCCGCTGCGTCCAGGGCGGCCGCGACGGCCGCGTCGTCGGCACGGGTCCAGGTGCCGATCGCCGGCTGGCGGGCGTAGCGCCCGCGCCGGACCAGGCCCACGACGCGGATGCCGTCGGGCGTCGTGGTGCCCTGGGGCAGGAAGCCCAGCTCCCGGGCGACCGCCTTGGGCCGCCAGCCCGCGATCGCCCGGCCGTCCAGGACGACGCTGCCCGCCTCGGGCCGCAGCAGCCGCACCAGTGAGCGCAGCAGCGTCGACTTGCCGCAGGCGTTGGGGCCGACGATCGCCGTGAAGACGCCGTCGGGCACAGTCAGGTCGAGGTGCTCGACCACCGTGCGCTCGCCGTACCCGAGGCGCAGGCCCTCGGTCCGCAACCGGCTCATCGTCCGACCTCCTTGAACAGCAACCACAACAGGTAGACGCCCCCGATGGCACCGGTGACCACACCGACCGGGAGCTGCACCGGCGCGACCACCTGGGCGAGCAGGTCGGCCGTGGCGAGCAGCAGCGCGCCGGTGAGCGCCGAGGGCAGCAGCGCGATGCCGGCCGTGCCGGCCAGACGGCGGCCGATCTGCGGCGCCATCAGCGCGACGAAGACGATCGGGCCGGCGGTCGCGGCGACGATCGCCGTGCAGCCGACGCCCACGGTGGCGATCAGCAGCCGGAGCTGGCCGAGCCGGATCCCGGTCGTCGCGGCCACGTCGTCACCGAGGGCGAGCTGGTGCACCGGACGCGCGAGGAGGGCGGCGCCGACGCCCAGGACCGCGATGCCGGCCAGCGGCACGACCAGGTCCGACCAGTCCGTGCCGTTGAGGTTGCCGGCCGACCAGCTGGCCGCGGCCATCGCCACCTCGAGGTCCGCGCGCAGGATCAGCCACGAGTTGAGCGCGGTGAGGACCGCGTTGACCGCGATGCCGATGACGATCAGGCGGTAGCCGGTGTAGCCGCTGCCCATCGCGAGCACCGCGACGACCCCCGCCGCCAGCAGCCCGCCGGCCAGCGCCGCGCCGGCCAGACCGAGCGCGAAGCCGCCGCCGTTGTCGGCGGCCGCCGCGAAGTGGGCGCCGCCGGCGACGGTCAGCACCAGCAGGACACCGGTGTACGCACCCTGGTCGAGGCCGATCACGTCGGGCGCGCCGAGCGGGTTGCGGGTGAGGTTCTGGAAGAGCGCGCCGGCCAGCCCGAGCGCGAGCCCGAAGACGACGGCTGCCGTCACGCGCGGCATCCGCCACTCCAGCACCCGTCCGGCGAGCGGACCCTCGCCGGACAGGCCCGCCACGACCCGGCCCGGCGTCGACCACCCGTCGCCGTAGCAGAGGGCGACGAGGGACACCACGACCGTCGCGACGGCGACCAGGACGAGGGCGAGCACGGTACGCCGCTCCGGCCGCGGGAAGCCCCCGATCACGACGTGGCCTCCGCACCCTGGCGGCGCACGACCCACGCCAGCAGCGGACCGCCGAGCAGCCCGGTCACGATCGCGACCGGGGCGTCCCCGACGGACAGCACCAGACGGCCGACGGTGTCGGCGGCGACCAGCAGCACCGGCCCGCCGACGAGGGAGAGGACGATCAGCCAGCCCACCGACCCGCGGGCGAACCGGCGGACGAGGTGCGGCACGATCAGGCCGGCGAAGGCGATGGGGCCGGCGACCGCGGTCGCGACGCCGGCCAGCACGGTCGCGACGACCAGCACCGCGGTCCGGGTCACGCCCACGCGGACACCGAGCCCGTGCGCGACGTCGTCACCCATCTCCAGCGCGGACAGCGGCCGGACCAGGACCAGCGCGAGCACGATCGCGACGACGACCACGACCGTCGGCAGCGTCAGCGGCTGCTGGTCGCGGCCCGCGAGCGAGCCGACCGCCCAGAAGCGGTGGTCGTCGAAGGCGTCGGGGTCGAGCAGCCGGATGCCGAGCGAGAGGCTGGCGACGAGGGCGCTGAACGCCGTCCCCGCCAGCAGCAGGCGCAGCGGGTCGGCCCGGCCCACGGCGTACACGACGGCCGTGGCGACCGCGGCGCCCAGCGTCGCGACCACGAGCTGCGCGCTCTGCCCTCCGGCGATGCCGAGCGCCGTCGCCACCACGATCGCGAACGACGCACCGAAGGTCACACCCAGCACGCCCGGCTCGGCCAGCGGGTTGCGGGTCAGCGCCTGCACGAGGGCGCCGGCCAGCGCCAACGCGGCGCCGACCAGGATCGCGAGCAGGGTCCGGGGCAGCCGGACCTGCCGGACGATGATGTGCGCTGCATCGTGGTCGTCGTACCGGAAGAGCGCGGGGAGCACCGATCCGGACGGCAGGTCGCCCTTGCCGATCGAGAGGCTCCACACGACCGCACCGAAGAGGGCCGCACCCAGCGCGACGAGCGCGACCAGGGGACCGGGGTGGCGCAGGGTCAATCGTCCAACCCCGCGACCCCGCGCTTCCAGTAGCCGGTGATGCTCGCCGGCAGCTCCCGCTCGGCCACCCAGCGGCGGACCTCCTTGAGGTCCTCGGCCTCGCCCGCGCCGAACACGAAGGTGTCGTCCGGTACGTCGAGCGAGCGCACCTGCGCGCCGAGCTGCGAGCCTCCCGACCGGGACAGCCAGCGCACCTCGACCCCGTCGCGTGCCGTGAGCGGATAGCCGGTCTCGTCGGCGTGGTCGTGCTCGACGAGCACGTGCGCGGTGGCGCCGGCCCCAGCCAGCCAGTCCGCCTCGTCGAGCCAGCGCGCGACGGCGGGCAGACCGGTGACGTCGACGGCGAACACGTAGTGCCGGTGGGTGTGCGCGAACGCCTTGGCACCCGGCGGGCCCGCGATCACGGCCGGGTCGCCGACCGCGGCGGCCTCCGCCCAGTCGCCCGCGAGGCCTCCGGCGTGGAGCACGACGTCGAGGTCGACCTCGCGCGCCGCGACGTCGGCGCGGCGGATCGTGTAGGTCCGCGTGGGCGGGAGCGGCTTGGGCCAGTCGAGCAGCTGCCGGTCGTTGGGGACCGGGTCGCTGCGGGTCCCGTCCGCGTTCGGGAAGACGATCTTGACGTGGTCGTCGGCGACGTAGCTGTGGAAGCCCGCGAGCTCGTCGCCGGTGAGGGTGAGCCGCAGCATCCGCGGCGTGACCAGCTCGCGCCGGGCCACCGTCGTGCGGCAGATGCCGATCGGGTAGCCGATCCGCTGCATCCCACGGCCGGTGTCGTGGTGCTCGGCGACGCGCTCTGCCGGCCGGTCGCGATCGCCGATCACTTCAGCTCGTCCGCGAAGGCCTCGGCGAAGACCCGGTCGATCTCGTCCAGGGCCCGCTCGGCGGTCGGGTAGGTGGCCGCCTCGGTGTAGCGCAGCGGGATCACGTTGCCCTCGCGGACCGCCGGCAGGGTCTGCCACAGGTCGTGGTCGAGCACGTACTGCACCGACTCCGACGGCTCGCCCTCGTCGTCGACCGTGTAGGTGATCACGTCCGCGTCCACGAGGCTCTGCGGCAGCTCCTCGATCGAGGGGTACTCCGAGAACGCCGCGGAGCCCTTGCCCGGCTCGGCCGGGCCGCCGTAGTAGGTGGCGCCCACGTCGGTGGCGATATTGGTCCCCCAGGCGCCGGCGTACTCGCGGTTGAAGTTGCCCGCGCTCACGTCGCCGTACGCACCGACGTGGCCGAAGCAGTGCCCCTCGAGGACGTCGGCGTACTTCTCGGTGAGCTCCGCCGCCTTCGCGTCGTACGACGCCTTCGCGGCCTCGAAGTAGTCGACGACGCCGGCCGCGTCGGCCTGGCGCTGCGAGAGGTTCTTCCAGCCGTCGGGCCGGTCCGGGCCGAGCACGACGACCGGTGCGATCGACTCGAGCCGCTTCAGGTCGACGTCACCCAGCACCGGCAGCGGGACGCCGAGCATGATCAGGTCCGGCTTCAGGTTGGCGATCGCCTCGTAGTCGGTGCTCGCGGCGGTCTCGCCGGCGACCTTCTTGAGCGCCTGGTAGTCGGCCAGGTCGTCCTCGGTCATCAGCGCGGTGCCGCGGCCCCACTCGGAGATGCCCACGACGTCGGCGTCGGCCTCGAGGAGCACCGGGACGGCGTACCCGGTCGCGACGATGCGCTGCGGGTCGGTCGGGATCTCGACGGTGCCGTTGTCCGCCTCGAAGCTGCGGGTCTTCGACGCCGGGTCGAAGGCGGCGATCGGCGCCGCGGCAGGCAGCGGCGGCGTGTCCACGACGCAGGAGGCGGCCGCGGGCTTGTCCTCACCCGCCTTGGCGTCGTCCTCGCTGCCGCAGGCCGCGAACGTCGCCCCGAGCAGGGCGGTGGCGGAGAGGGCGGCGAGGGCGCGGGCCGGCCGGAGGTTGAGCTGCATGATGGTCCTTCTCGTCGGGGATTCGGCGCGCGTGGTCACCCGAGACCGCACGCTCGACCAAGTGAGGCTAGCCTTACCAACGCAGGTGCCGGTGTCGTGAAGGAGTCAGATGATGACGCGCAGAGGACAGGAACCCGCCGCCGCGCGCCCCGCCCCCGCCGTCACGGCGACGCAGGCCGGCGGCGCGGTGGTCGAGGAGTTCCCCTACGGCCTCGGGCCGCCGGACGGCATCCTCGCGCTGAGGTACCCGCCCGCGGGCGGCGTGGTCACCGACTTCCCCGAGTCGCGCAACGACTTCGTGCACCAGATCTACTTCTCGCCCGACGGCGTGCTCGCCGTCGGCCGAGGCGGCTCGGCCGCCTTCGCCGGGCCGACCCATGCCGCCTGGGTGCGCCAGGGCGTGATCGCGGAGGTGACCGCGCTGGAGGTGCAGACCGTCGTGCGGCTGTGCGTACGACGCGCGCCCGACGAGCTGCTCCGCCACGAGGCGACGGTGCTCGCGATGTCGCCCGCCGCGGTCGACGCCGTCTCCCGGCTGGTCCGTCCCGGCACCGACGAGCGCGCCGGCCTGGCCGCGCGCGGCGTCCTCCTCACCGAGCTCGCCGCCGCGCCGGCCGACCCGATCGGCTACGGGTCGGCGGCCCTCGGCCCGGCCCAGGCGGTCGCCCGGGCGCTGACCCTCGACCCCGCGGACCCGACCGGCCTGCCCGGCTGGGCCGAGCGGCTGCACGTCAGCCCCAAGACGCTGCAGCGGGAGTTCGAGCGGGTCTTCGGGACGTCGTTCTCCGCCTGGCGCACGCGGACCCGGCTGCAGGCCTCACGCGCGATGCTCAGCCGCTGGTCGGTGACCGAGACCGCGCACCGCGTGGGCTACGCGACCGCGTCGTCCTATGTCGCGGCGTTCACCCGCGAGTACGGCGAACCGCCCGGGCGCGCTCGTGCGGGTCAGCAGCCGCCGGCGACGGCCGGGATCACCGACACCTCGGCGCCGTCCGGCGTCGGGGTGGCCAGGTCCTGCTCGAAGCGCACGTCGTCGTTGTTGACGTAGACATTGACGAAGCGGCGCAGCTTGCCGTCCTCGTCGAGGATCCGGCCCTTGATCCCCGCGAAGCTCGCGTCCAGGTTGTCGAGGACCTCGGCGAGGGTGGCACCCTCGGCGCTGACCTCGGAGTCGCCACCGGTGTAGGTGCGGAGGATGGTGGGGATCCGGACGCGGACGCTCATGAGACTTCCTTTGCTGTGGTGATGGTGAGTTGTGGTGAGCGTCGTCCGGTGCGTGCGGCCGCAAGGCGGAGCCGCGCAGGCGACCTTGGGAGCGGAGCGGTCGTCAAGCGGCGACAACGCAGCGGACGCTCCACCGGACGGCGCTCATCAGAGGCCGGTCGCCTTGAAGGCGTCGTAGCTCGGAGCAATGGTCGCGGCCGGGCCGACCTGGCCGGAGATCGAGTCGAGGGTCTTGAGGCCGTGGCCGGTGTTGATGATGACCGTCTCGAGGCTCGGGTCGAGCTGGCCCGTCTCGACGAGCTTCTTGGTGACCGCGGTCGTCGTACCGCCGGCGGTCTCGGTGAAGATGCCCTCGGTGCGGGCGAGGAGCACGATGCCCTCGCGGATCTCGTCGTCGGTGACCTCCTCGACCGCGCCGCCCGTGCGGCGGGCGATGTCGAGGACGTAGATGCCGTCGGCGGGGTTGCCGATGGCCAGGCTCTTGGCGATGGTGTCGGGCTTGACCGGGCGGATCGCGTCGACCCCGGCCTTGTAGGCGGTCGCGACCGGGCCACAGCCCTCGGCCTGCGCGCCGAAGATCCGGTAGGGCTTGGCCTCGACGAGGCCGAGCTTGATGAGCTCCTGGAAGGCCTTGTCGACCTTGGTCAGCTGGGAGCCGGAGGCGACCGGGATGACGACCTGGTCGGGCAGCCGCCAGCCGAGCTGCTCGGCGATCTCGTAGCCCAGGGTCTTGGACCCCTCGGCGTAGTAGGGCCGCACGTTGACGTTGACGAACGCCCAGCCCTCCTCCTCACCGGCGATCTCGGAGGCGAGCTTGTTGACGTCGTCGTAGTTGCCGTCGACGGCGACGAGGTTCTCGGTGAAGATCGCCGAGTTGACCTGCTTGGGCTGCTCCAGGTTGCTCGGGATGAAGACGACGGTCTTGATCCCGGCCCGCGCGCCGGCCGCGGCGACCGCGTTGGCGAGGTTGCCGGTCGAGGGGCAGGCGAACGTCGTCGCGCCCAGCTCACGGGCCGCGCTGAGCGCGCAGGCGACGACCCGGTCCTTGAAGGAGTTGGTCGGGTTGGTCGAGTCGTCCTTGACCCAGAGCTTGGCGATGCCGAGCTCGGCGGCGAGGTTCTTCGCCTCGAGCAGGCGGGTGAAGCCCGGCTCGGTGTTGGGGCTGGTCTCGATGTCGGTCGGGACCGGCAGCAGCGCCTTGTAGCGCCAGATGTTGCGCGGGCCGGCCTCGATCTCCTCGCGGGTGACCTGCGGGAAGTCGTAGGTGATCTCCAGCGGTCCGAAGCACTCAGGACAGGCGTAGAACGGGCCCAGCGCGACCAGGTGGCCGCACTCGCGGCACGACAGCGAGGTGGCGTTGCCGAAGGCGCCCTCGCGCAGTCCCGGCTGGGTCGTGGTCTCAGGTGCCTTGGTCACAACGGCGCTCATGGGTCCTCCTTCTCATCTGTCCCGGCGACTCTCGCGCGGGTCGGATTTGGCACCGTTTCCGCGACGCCGGGCTCCTGCATGACGCAGGCGCTGACGGGAGTTCGCGGCGGTTGCCGGGACTTCTCAGGGCCGTTCCCTCAGTCCCTCTGGATGAGCACGCTCAGCCTAGGGGCGATGCCCCACCGGGACCCAATCGTCTTCTCGGATGTCGAGACTGGCGTCCAATATCTGAGATCGCCTCAGCGGCGGGCGTGGGCGTCGTCCGCGAACCGGCCGAGCAGGTCGAGGACTCCGGCGGGGCCGCGTACGACCACGTCGGACAGCGCGATCAGCGCGCTCTGCTCGTCGGAGGCCGAGCAGACCCGCAGTGCGGCCAGGCCCCGCGTGCCGAGCTCCTCGACGGCCTCGAAGGCCTCGACGTCGCCGAGGTCGTCGCCCGCGAACAGGAAGCCCTCGGCGTCGAGCACCGCCGCGAGCCGGTGCACGACCATCCCCTTGTGGGAGCCCGCCGAGCGCACCTCGATCACCGAGCGCCCCGGCTCCAGCACCAGTCCGTGCCGGCTGGCCAGCTCGCGCAGCGGCGGCAGCAGCCGGGCGAAGGCGCCCTCCGGGTCGGGCAGGCGCCGGGTGTGGACGGCGACCGCAAGGCCCTTGTCCTCGACGTAGGCGTCACTCGCGCCGGCCGTGCGCAGGGCACGGGGCAGGTCACGCTCGAACGTCGCCAGGCCGCGCGGGGGCCGCGCACCGGTGATCCGGCGGTTGCTCGAGGTCCAGCGCTCATTGCCGTACTGCCCGAAGACGAAGAGCTCCTTGCCGGCCGCGGCGAGCGCGTCGCCGACCTCCTCGAGCCCGCCGAGGTCGAGGGCCTGCCGGGCCGGGCGGCCGGTGATCACCGCGATCGCGGCGACCTCCGCGGCCAGCGCCGTCAGCACCGCGGGCGCGTCCGGATGGATGTGGGCCTGGGCGGGATCGTCGACGATCGGCGACAGCGTGCCGTCGAAGTCCAGGCCGACGACGGTCCGCGACGCGACGCGCACCAGGGCGTCGTAGCGCTGTTCACCCTCGGGGGACGAGAACCTCACGTCCCCATCCCATCATGTCGGCGTCACAGCTCGCCGGTGAGGATGAGGGTCAGGCTGGTGGAGCTCATGTCGCTGTCGGTGTCGGCGGGCAGGACCCGGGCGACGCCGAGGTCGAGCGCGAGCTGGCGGGCGACGGCCTTCTTGCCCTTCGGGAAGTAGACCGTGGTGCCGGGGACGGTGCCGTACCAGTTGTCGGCGGCGGCGACCGTCCAGCCGGCGTCCCGCACCTTGTCCGACACCCGGGCGGCGAGGCCGCGGATCGCGGTGTTGTTGAAGACCACGACCGAGTGGTCGCCGCGGACGACGGGCGGCGGCGCCGGCTTCTGCTCCTCGGTCGGCGGCGCGCTGGGCTCGTCGGCCGGGTCGTCGGTGGCCCCGTCGGTGGAGGTCGCCGAGGCCTTGGTGGCGGAGACGTCCCGCTCGGCCGGCCCGTCGCCGCGCGTCGCGACGAACGCGACGGCCGCGAGCACGACGGCGACGATGCTGAGCAGCACCACGGGCGAGGTCAGGACGGCGCCGCGCTGGGTCGGGGTGCGAGTGGGCCGGGACATGGTCAGACCTCGAAGCCGAGGCGGCGCGCCGAGCGCTGCCGCTGGCGCTGCGAGCGCAGCCGGCGGAGGCGGCGCACGAGCAGCGGGTCGGCCTCGAGGGCCTCGGGACGGTCGATGAGGGCGTTGAGGACCTGGTAGTAGCGGGTGGCGCTCATGTCGAACTGCTCGCGCACGGCGCTCTCCTTGGCACCGGCGTACTTCCACCACTGCCGCTCGAACTCGAGGATCGCGCGGTCGCGGTCGCTGAGGCTGCCGGGAGCAGCCGCGGCGGCGGCGTTCTCCTGGGTGCTGCGCTCGGCGGTCATGAGGTCTCCTCGACACATCAGGTGGGGAAGGCCGACAGGTGTTCTGACTCGTACTCTAACCCGCGAATCACAACGATGTCATTCGGCCGCGCGGAGGAAGCGCACGACCGCCAGCACCCGCCGGTGCGACTGGTCGTCGTCGGGCGACAGGCCGAGCTTGGCGAAGATCCGCTGGGTGTGCTTCTCGACGGCGGCCAGGGACACGACGAGCGCGTCGGCGACGGCGGCGTTGGACCGCCCCTCGGCCATCAGCGCGAGCACCTCCCGCTCGCGCGGGGTGAGCGCGACCAGCGGATCGCGCTGCCGGCCCATCAGGTGCTTGACCACCACCGGGTCGAGCACGGTGCCGCCCGCCGCCACGGTCGCGAGCGTGTCGAGGAACTCCCGGACCTCGCTCACCCGGTCCTTGAGCAGGTAGCCGACGCCGCCCTCCCCCGTCGCCAGCAGCTCGTCGGCGTACGACGCCACGACGTACTGCGACAGGACCAGCACCCGCGCCTCGGGCCATGCCTGCCGGCACGCGACCGCCGCGCGCAGCCCCTCGTCGGTGTGGCTGGGCGGCATCCGGACGTCGACGATCGCGAGGTCGGGGCGCAGCGTCAGGACCGCGTCCACCAGCGACGGGCCGTCGCCGACGGCGGCCACGACCTCGTGGCCGGCCTCCGCGAGGAGGAGCTGCAACCCCTCCCGCAGCAGCACGGAGTCGTCGGCGACAGCGATCCTCACGACTCCATCCTCACCCGACCATCCTCACGCCAGGGGCACCTCCGCGCGCAGCCGGGTCGGGCCGCCCGCCGGGGAGGCGAGGAAGAGCTGCCCGTCGACGCCGGCCAGTCGCTCGCGCAGACCGGACAGGCCGTGACCGGGAGCAGCCGTCGCGCCGCCGCGGCCGTTGTCGTCGACGGTGACCTGCAGCCGGCCGTCGACGACCTCGAGCGTGACGTCGGCGCGGTCGGCGCCGCTGTGCTTGACGACATTGGTCAGGGCCTCGGCGGCCACGAAGTACGCGGCCGTCTCGACGGCCAGCGGCAGCTTCCGGGGGACGTCGGCGACGACCCGCACGGGGATCGGCTGGCCGTCGGCCATCTCGGCGACGGCGGCGGCGAGCCCGCGGTCGACCAGGAGCGGCGGGGCGATCCCCCGCGACAGTGCCCGCAGCTCCTCGACCGCCTCGCGGGTCTGGGCCACCGCGGCGTCGAGCGTGCGGGCCGCGGTGTCGGGGTCGGCGGCGAGCTGCACCCGGGCCCGGCCGAGGTCCATGCCGAGCCGGATCAGCCGCTGCTGCGGGCCGTCGTGGATGTCGCGCTCCAGCTTGCGCAGCGACTCCGCCTCGGCCCGGTGCGCCGAGTCGCGGCTCTCCTCGACCCGGGCCACCCGGCCCTGCAGCTCGGCGCGGCTGGTCAGCAGCACCGACGCGAGGCTCGCGTGCACCACCGCCGCGAAGCGCAGCACGAACGGGAGGGTCACCAGCGCGACGAGGCCGATCCCGGTGATCAGGCCGACGTCGGCAGCGTGGCTGTCGCCGAGCCCGATCAGGTCGGCCAGGCTCTGGGCGTCGCTGGCGTCGCGCGGGATGAACCGCTCCCAGAACCAGTAGGTCGCCCCGCACAGCACGGTCCCCCACCAGGCCAGCGCGACGACGAAGGCCACCGTCGCCGTGATCCACCCGACGAGCGACCACACCACGTCCAGCCACGACTGCGGGTCGCGCAGCGGTGTCAGGCTCCGCCGCCAGAACCCGTCGCCGTCCTGGGCCCGGAGGTACGCCGGCTCCGGCACCGCCCGCCCCGTGAGCGCGGCCAGGCGCCGCCGCTCGACGTGCGCGAACCCGCGGGCGGCGTAGACGCCGACGGCGAGCACGAAGACACCGCCGATGACCACCGACAGTCCCAGCCCGGCGGCGACGAGGACGACCACGACGACCAGCGCCACCAGCGCCACGGGCAGGGCGGCGAGGGCGTAACCGGTGTCGCGCAGCCACCGCCGGGTAGGCGGTCGCGCGGGCGGTTTCAGCACCAGGTTCTCGGTCATGGGTCCAGCGTGGTCCGGGGACGTCGTCGAAGGAATCCTGCCAGCAGGACACTCGATGTCGGGCCAGCCCGACCACCGCCGACCGGCCGCCTGACTAGGGTGGGGTCGTGGGCCATGACCTCGTGATCGTCGCCAACCGCCTCCCCGTCGACCGCGTCACCGACCGCAACGGCAAGGCGCGCTGGCGCCGGTCCCCCGGCGGCCTGGTGTCGGCGATCGAGCCGGTGATGCGGGCCCATGACGGGGTCTGGGTCGGCTGGCCGGGCGGGACCCAGAAGTTCAAGCCGTTCAAGGTCGACGGGCTGGACCTGGTGCCGTTGGCGATGTCGGCCGAGGAGATCGAGGAGCACTACGAGGGCTTCTCGAACGGCACGCTCTGGCCGCTCTACCACGACGTGGTCGCCAAGCCCGAGTTCCACCGCGAGTGGTGGGACACCTACGTCCGGGTCAACCGGCGCTTCGCCGAGCGCGCCGCGGAGCTCGCCAACGACGGCGCGACCGTGTGGGTCCACGACTACCAGCTGCAGCTGGTGCCGCAGATGCTGCGCGAGCTGCGCCCGGACCTGCGGATCGGGTTCTACCTGCACATCCCGTTCCCGCCGGGCGAGCTGTTCCAGCAGCTGCCCTGGCGCCGGCAGATCCTCGAGGGGCTGCTCGGCGCCGACCTGGTGGGCTTCCAGCTGCCCGGTGCCGCGCAGAACTTCATCCGGCTGGTCCGGCAGCGGGTCGGCCACAAGACGCACCGCGACCTCGTCTACCTGCCCGACGGCCGCACGGTCCGCGCCGCGGCGTTCCCCATCTCGATCGACGCCGCCGGCTTCGAGGAGCTGGCCCGGTCCGAGTCGGTCGCCGAGCGCGCCGCCGCGATCCGCGAGGCGCTGGGCAACCCGCGCCGGATCTTCCTCGGCATCGACCGACTCGACTACACCAAGGGCATCTACGCCCGGCTCCGCGCGTTCGGCGAGCTGATCCGGGACGGCGCGCTGACCGTCGAGGACGCGGTGTTCGTCCAGGTCGCCGTGCCCTCGCGCGAGCGGGTGGAGCACTACCGCAACCTGCGCGACGACATCGAGCGCCTCGTCGGCCGGCTGAACGGCGACCTCGGCCGGATCGGCCGGCCCGCGGTGAGCTACCTGCACACGTCGTACCCGCGCGAGGAGATGGCGGCGCTCTACCGCGCCGCCGACGTGATGGTCGTGACCCCCTACCGCGACGGGATGAACCTCGTCGCCAAGGAGTACGTCGCCTGCCGGGTCGACGACGACGGTGCTCTCGTGCTGTCCGAGTTCGCGGGCGCCGCCGACGAGCTGCGGCAGGCGTGGCTGGTCAACCCCTACGACATGAACGGCATGAAGGCGGCGCTGCTCGAGGCGTACCAGGCCGAGCCCAAGGAGCTGACCCGGCGGATGCGGGCGATGCGCCGCCAGATCGCGCAGCACGACGTGAAGGCGTGGGCCGACAGCTTCATGACGGAGCTGGAGGACGAGGGCCACAGCCACACCAAGACGGTGCGACCGGCGACACGCTCCTGAACCCCGCTACCGCGCGGTAGCGTTCGGCCATGGACCTGGTGCCCCTGCGCTCCGTGCCGGGCGCCGGCCTGCTCCCCGCCCCGGACCAGGTCGTCGCGGCCGCGAGCAACGTCGCCCACAAGCTGCTCTACGGCGGCGTGGCCGACCTGCGCCCGATGCCGCGCACGCTCATCGACGACGGGACGCTGCGCGAGGTCTACCACTACCGGCCGGCGGGCCACGTCCAGGAGCAGGGCGACCCCGTGCTGCTGGTGACGCCGCTCGCGGCGCCCTCGAGCTGCTACGACCTGCGGCGCGGGTGCTCGCTGGTGGAGCACTTCGTGACGGAGGGCCGCCCGACCTACCTCGTGGAGTACGGCGAGGTCTCGTTCCGCGACCGCAACCTCGGCATGGAGCACTGGGTCGACGAGGTCGTGCCGACCGCGATCCGCGAGGTGTCGGAGCACGCCGGCGGACGGCCGGTGCACGTGATCGGGTGGTCGCTGGGCGGCATCTTCTCGCTGCTCACCCTCGCCGACGAGCGCTCGGGAGACCTGCCCGTCGCGTCCCTGACCGTCGTCGGCTCGCCGATCGACATCTCACAGGTGCCGCTGCTGGCGCCGTTCCGGCCTCTGCTCAACCTGTTCAACGGCCCCGGCCCGATCACCCGGGGCTACCAGCTGCTCGGCGGGGCACCGAAGCCCCTGGTGAAATGGGCCTTCCAGCTCACGGCCTTCCAGAAGCTGGTGACCAAGCCGATCGCGCTCGCGACCCACGTCGACGACCGCGAGTTCCTGGCCCAGGTCGAGGCGGTCGACCACTTCACCGCGAACATGATCGCCTACCCGGGCCGCACCTTCGGTCAGCTCTACCACCGCTTCGCGAAGGGCAACCAGCTCGCCGGCGGCACCTTCGAGCTGGACGACCGGACCATCGACCTCGGCGAGATCACCGTGCCCGTGCTGGTGTTCGGCGGCGCCACCGACGGGATCGCGCCGGTGCCGGCGGTGCGTGCCGTCGTCCCGATGCTCACCAAGTCGCCCGAGGTGCGCTTCGAGATCGTGCCCGGCGGCCACCTCGGCATGCTGACCGGCCGCGCCGCGCGGACCACCACCTGGCTGGCGATGGACGAGTGGATCACCCAGTGGTCGGCAGACAGCAGGCCGGCGGGTTGAGCCGGATCGGCTACGGCGCCGGCTCGGTCGCGACCGGCGCGTTCGGGACCGTGCCGGGGCTGATGCTGCTGCCCTACCTGACCGACACGCTCGCCGTACCCGCCCTGCTGGCGGGCGCGATCGTCTTCCTGCCGAAGGCGTGGGACGTGATCCTCAACCCGGTGGCCGGGCGGATCAGCGACCGTACCGTCGACCCGCGCGGGCCGCGGCGGCCCTGGCTGCTGCGCGCGGGGCTGGTGCTGGGCGTGTGCTTCGCGCTGCTCTTCGCCGCACCGGACCTCGGCTCGCAGGCGTTCGACGCCGCCTGGGTCCTGGTCGCGTTCCTGGCCTGCGCGACGGCGTACGCCTTCTTCCAGGTGCCCTATGTCGCGATGCCGGCCGAGATCACCGACTCCTACGCCGAGCGCACCCGGCTGATGACGTGGCGGGTGGCGATCCTGGCGTTCACGATCCTGCTCGCGGGCGCGAGCGCGCCGGCGATCCGAGACGCGATCGGCGGCCGCGACGGATACCGCGTCATGGGCGTCGCGATGGCGGCGGTCATCGTCACCGGCGCGCTGCTCGCCTACCGCGGCACCCGCGACGCGCGGATCGGCGCGGCGGCGCCGGGCCCGGGGTCGCTGCGCGACCAGCTGCGTCTCGTGGCGGCCGCCCGGGACTTCCGGCTGCTGCTGACGACCTTCGTGATGCAGGCGCTGGCGACCGGCTGCATGCTGGCCGGCGTCGACTACCTCGCCGGCGACGTCCTCGAGCGCGACGGCGCCGCGACGATCCTGTTCGTCTGCTTCGTCGGCCCGGCCCTGCTGCTGACGCCCGCCTGGGCGGCGCTGGGGCGGCGGATCGGCAAGAAGCGGGGGTATGTCGCCTCGTCCGTGGTGCTCGCCGTGGGGGCTGGGCTGGCGGTGCTCGCGGGCAGCGCGCCGGCGTGGGTGGTGTTCGCGGCGGTCGGGGTCGTCGGGCTCGGGTACGCCGGCGTTCAGGTCTTCCCGATGGCGATGCTGCCCGACGCCGCGGCCGTCGACGCCCGCCGCACCGGCTCCTCCCGGGTCGGCGTCTACACGGGCGTGTGGACCGCCGGCGAGACCCTCGGCCTGGCGCTCGGACCCGGCCTGTTCGCGGTGGTGCTCGCGCTCGGCTCCTACCGGTCCAGCGACAGCGGCGACGTGCTCCAGCCGGACTCCGCGGTCACCGCGATCACGCTCGGCTTCTCACTGCTGCCGGCCCTGCTCGTGCTCGCGAGCCTGTGGTGGCTGCGTGGCTACGCTCTCGACGAGAGGGAGGTGGACCGGATTGACGGGACCGTCGACGCCTGAGCAGATCCGCGCGCGGCTCGCCGCGCTGCAGGAGGGCGACCTGCCGGTCCACGGCGGCCGCACCCTCGCCTACGTGTACGACGCCGGGCTGGCCGAGGTCGACGCCCTGGCCCGCGAGGCGGTCGCTGCCTTCGCCGGCAGCAACGGCCTGGACCCGACGGCGTTCCCGAGCCTCCTGGCGATGGAGAACGAACTCGTCGCCTTCGCCCGCGACCTGGTCGACGGGCCCGACACGATGGTCGGGACGCTGACGTCGGGCGGCACCGAGTCCTGCCTGCTGGCCGTGCAGGGTGCCCGGGACGCCCATCCCGACGTCATCTCGCCCTCGATCGTCGTGCCCGACACCGTGCACGCGGCCTTCCACAAGGCCGGCCACTACTTCGGCGTGCGGGTCGTGGTCGTGCCCACCGGGCCCGACCACCGTGCCGACGCCGACGCGATGGCGGCCGCGATCGACGACACCACGGTGCTGGTCGTGACCAGCGCGCCGTCGTACGCGGACGGGGTGGTGGACCCGGTCCCCGAGATCGCCGCTGCCGCCGCGGCCCGGGGCGTGCGCTGCCACGTCGACGCCTGCATCGGCGGCTGGGTGCTGCCCTACGCCGCCCGGCTGGGTCGCGAGGTGACGCCGTGGACGTTCGCGGTCGAGGGCGTCACGTCGATCTCCACCGACCTGCACAAGTACGCCTACGCGCCGAAGGGCGCCTCCCTCCTGCTGCACCGCGACCCGGCGCTGCGGCGGCCGCAGTACTTCGCCCACGCCGGCTGGCCGGGCTACACGATGCTCAACGCGACGATGCAGTCGACGCGCTCGGGCGGCCCGACCGCCGGTGCGTGGGCGACGGTGCAGGCGATCGGCGACTCCGGCTACCTGGAGCTGGCCGCGCGGGCGCTGGCGGCCACGGAGGCGATCGCCGCGGGGATCGCCGCCCTCGACGGGCTCGCGCTGGTCGCCGCCCCCGACTCGACGCTGGTCGCCGCGATCGCCGACGGTCCGCTCGACGTCTTCACGGTCTGCGACGAGATGGCGGTGCGTGGCTGGTTCGTCCAGCCCCAGCTCTCCTACGGCGGCCGGGCGCCGTCGCTGCACGTCGCGATCAGCGCCGCGACCGATCCCACGGCCTTCCTCGGCGCCCTGGGCGATGCGGTCGCGGCCGCGCGGTCGGCCGGACCGGTGCCGGTGGACCCGGGCGTGGCGGACCTGCTGCGCACCCTCGACCCGGCCACCCTCGGCGACGCCGAGTTCGACCTGCTGCTGGCGGCGGGAGGGCTGGCGGACGGGGACGGGGACCTCGGCCTCCCGGAGCGGATGGCACCGGTCAACGCCCTGCTCGACGTGGCTCCCCCGCCGCTGCGGGAGGCGGTCCTGGTGGCCTTCCTCGACCGGCTGGCCCGGCCGTTCGCTCCCGGGACATAGTCCCAAAGGACTAACCGGGCCCGGCCGCGTTCCCGATTCGCGACCCGCGGCGCGCTGCGTAGATTCCTCATCACCGACGCGGACCTCGAAACCCGCTGGAGGGAGCCCCACCGGGTCCGGCACTCCTCGCTGAGTGCCCCCGGAGGACCAGGAGGCTCGGGATCCGCGTCGGAGCTATGTCGCCACCGGGTGGCGCCCCTGGGAGGGAGAGGGACGCCACCCGGCCTCGCGGCCCACGGATATGGTTCGGCCGTGGGTGCACTCACCGGACTCGTCGACCAGGGCCTCATGGCCGCCGACTGGGCCGAGGCGCTGGAGCCGGTCGAGGACCGGGTCGCCGCCCTCGGACAGTTCCTCCGCTCCGAGATCGCCGCGGGCCGGGCGTACCTGCCCGCCGGCGACCACGTCTTCCGCGCGTTCCGGCGCCCGCTCGCCGAGGTCCGCGTCCTCGTCGTGGGCCAGGACCCCTATCCCACGCCCGGGCACCCGATCGGCCTGAGCTTCGCCGTCGACCGCGGCGTGCGGCCGATCCCGCGCAGCCTCGGGAACATCTACCAGGAGCTGGCCAACGACGTCGGCTTCGTGTCCCCCGGCCACGGCGACCTCACCGCGTGGACCGAGCAGGGCGTGATGCTGCTCAACCGGGTGCTGACCGTGCGGCCCGGCGAGCCCGGCTCGCACCGCGGCCAGGGCTGGGAGCACGTCACGGCGTGCGCGATCCGGGCCGTCGTACGACGGGCCGAGGCGGGTGCGCCGATCGCGGCCATCCTGTGGGGTCGCGACGCGCAGACGCTCAAGCCGCATCTCGGCCCGATCCCGTCGGTCGAGTCCCCGCACCCCTCGCCGCTCTCGGCCTCGCGCGGGTTCTTCGGGTCGCGGCCGTTCAGCCGGGTCAACGCGCTGCTCGCCGAGCGCGGCGGGCAGCCCGTCGACTGGACCCTGCCTGCCTGAGCCTTCCGTTCCGCGACGGCGAGGAATATAGTTGAAGTCTCAACTATTGAGGTGGGCATGACCATGACGGACACCAGCACCCGGATGCCGGCCCTCTACATCGGCCACGGCGCTCCCCCGCTCCTCGACGACCCGGTGTGGTCCGGGCAGCTGGCCGCCTGGGCGCGGGACCTGCCGCGCCCCAAGGCGATCCTGATCGTCAGCGCGCACTGGGAGTCGGCTCCGCTGTCGCTCACCGCGAGCGGGGCGCCCCTGGTCTACGACTTCGGCGGCTTCGCGCCGAAGTACTACCGGATGACCTACGAGACGCCCGACGCCACGGCGCTGGCCGCTCGGGTGGCCGCGATGATGCCGCGCACCGAGCCTGTCCACCAGCACGCGTCGCGCGGCCTCGACCACGGCGCCTGGGTGCCGCTGAGGATCATGTACCCCGCCGCGGACATCCCGGTGCTGCAGATGTCCCTGCCCACCCACGACCCGGGTCGGCTGATGGAGATCGGTCGCCGGCTCCGGCCGCTGCGCGACGAGGGCGTCCTCGTCATCGGCTCCGGCTTCCTCACCCACGGCCTGCCGTTCCTGACCTCCTGGCAGCTCGACGCCGACGCCCCCGGCTGGTCGAGCGACTTCGACGCCTGGGCCGGCGAGGCGATGGCCCGCGGGGACGTCGACGAGCTGGCGTCGTACCGGTCCTCGGCGCCGGGCATGCCCTTCGCGCACCCGACGGTCGAGCACTACACGCCGCTGTTCGTCACCCTCGGCGCCGCCACCGACCCCACCGAGCCCGGCGACCAGGTCATCGACGGGTTCTGGATGGGGCTCTCGAAGCGGTCGCTCCAGGTCGCCTGACCGCCACCGTCACGACCAGAGCGATCCCGCTCAGCGCGGCCGCCACCCAGACCGGTCCCCGCTCACCGGCACCGGAGATCGCCATCGCGCCCAGGACGGGCCCGGCGGTGGCTCCGGCGTTGAGTGCGGCCGTCGCGTAGGAGCCCGCCATCGTCGGCGCACCGGACGCCGCGTAGAGCACCCGCGCGATCCACGTGCTGCCGACCGCGAAGGCGAGCATCCCCTGGACGAACACCGCGACGAGCAGGGCGACCGGATGAGCCGCGAGCACCGCCAGCGCCACCCAGCCGAGGAGCAGAAGGGGTGTGCCCGCGCCGGTGACCAGGCCGGGGCGCCGGTCGGACAGCCGCCCCGCGAGGGCGACCCCGACGAAGGACCCGGCGCCGAACAGCACCAGCACCACCGGCACCCACAGCTCGTCGAGCCCGGCGACACCCGTCACCACGGGAGCGAGGAAGGTGAACGCGGCGAAGGTGCCGCCGTTGACCAGCGCACCGAGCAGCATCGCGACCATGAGGCTCGGCCTGCGCAGCTGGGCGAGCTCGACACGCAGCGACGGCCCTGCCTCCGCGTCCTCGCCGGTGGGGTCGGTCCGGGCGGGGACCCCTCGGACGATGCCGAGTGCCGCGAGCACGCACAGCAGCGCGATCGCCCAGAAGGTGGCGCGCCAGCCCAGCGCGGCGCCGAGGAGCGCTCCCGCCGGGACTCCGGCGACGGTGGCGAGCGTCGTACCCGCGAGCAGGACCGCCAGCGCACGCCCCTTCCGGTCCGGCGCGACGAGCCGGGTCGCGGTACCGATCGCGACCGCCAGGAAGCCGGCATTGGCCAGCGCCGCCACGACCCGGGCGACGAACAGCGGGGCGAAGCTCGGGGTGACGGCGGCAAGGGCATGGGCGAGGGCGAAGACGGCGACGCAGCCCAGGAGCGTGCTCCGCTCCGGCCAGCGCCGGGCGAAGGCGGCCATGACGGGCGCGCCGGCCATCATCCCGACCGCGAACGCGGACGTGAGCAGGCCGGCGGTCCCGACCGGGACACCGAGACCGTCGGCGATGTCCGGCACCAGGCCGGCCAGCATGAACTCCGAGGTGCCCATGGCGAAGGTCGTCAGGGCGAGCAGATAGAGGGCGAGAGGCATCGAGGACTCCGAGGGACGAGCGGACGGACGGACGGCGTCTCGTCACGACCGACAGCACCCCGGCGAACGCCCGGGTCTCGGGCAGGACTCAGTGAGGCAGGGGGCTGACGGTGCGACCGAAAGCCCCCTGAGTGGATGCCTCAGGGCTCGACATGGGTCGCACCCTACCGGGCGGCTCCGGCGGCGCCCACCGACTTTCCTCCCACCGACTCACCGCGCGAGCCGGGCCCGCAGACGTGCCACCTCGGCCTCGAGCTCCAGGACCCGGGCGATGCCGGCGAGGTTGAGCCCCTCGGCGAGCAGGTCTCGGATGCGGTGCAGTGTCTCGATGTCGGCGCGACTGTAGAGCCGCGTCCCACCGTCGCTGCGCGCGGGCGCGAGCAGACCGCGGCGCTCGTAGACACGGAGGTTCTGGATCTGGAGCGAGGTCATCTCGGCCGCGACGGAGATCGCGTAGACGCCGCGGGTGCGCTCCCCGCGACCTCGTCCAGGCACTTGATTCACGGGAACACATTATCTATAACTGTCGTTGCAGATCAACGAACTGTCCGGCACGCCCGGTGCCGGCCCATCCCGAAGGAGGACATGTCATGTTGCTGCGCACCACCGATCCGTTCCGTGACTTCGACCGGCTCGCCGGCCAGCTCCTGGGCTCCGGTCTGGGCACCACGAACCGCCCGGCCGTGATGCCGATGGACGCCTGGCGCCAGGGCGAGCAGTTCGTGCTCGAGTTCGACCTCCCCGGCATCAGCAGGGACAGCATCGACATCGACGTCGAGCGGAACGTCCTGACGATCAAGGCCGAGCGCGTCGCCGGCAACGGCGACTGGCAGCGACTGGCGTCCGAGCGGACCCACGGTCAGTTCTCGCGCCAGCTGGTCCTGGGCGACAATCTCGACCTCGAGCGGATCGAGGCCGCCTACGAGAACGGCGTGCTGCGACTGGTCATCCCCGTGGCCGAGAAGGCGAAGCCGCGCAAGATCGAGATCGCCGGCGCCTCCCCCGCGGGTGACCGCGAGGCCATCGAGGCCTGACCACGGGGGCTCCGCGTCCGCGGACACGCTCAGCGGACGCGGAGCCTCCGCATCAGCTTCAGCGACGACAGCATCTGCTTGACGTATGCGTCGTAGCCCTGGCCGGGGCGCGGCCCCATGACCTGCTTCTTGAGCACGGCGACGTTCTTGGCGTCGGTGTACTTCAGCAGGCCCTGGTCGCCGTGGCGGGCGCCGACGCCGGACTTCTTGACGCCGCCCGACGGCGACCCCTTCGAGGCGTACGCCGTCGCGAGCGCGTCGTTGATGTTGACGTTGCCGGACTCGATCCGCTCCGCGACCGCCTCCGCGCGGGCGAGATCGCCGCTCCAGACCGAGGCGTTGAGCCCGTAGTCGGTGTCGTTGGCGAGATGGATCGCCTCGTCGACGGTGCGGTACGGGTAGAGCGCGACGACCGGGCCGAAGGTCTCGGTGTGACCGGCGAGCATGTCCTTGGTGACCCCCTCGAGCACGGTCGGCTCGAAGAACGCCGGCCCGATGTCGGGTCGCGCCCGGCCGCCGGTGAGCACGGTCGCGCCCTTGGCGACGGCGTCCTCGACGTGCGAGGCCACCCGGTCGCGGTGCTCGGGGCTGACCAGGGAGCCGATCTCCGGTCCGAAGTCGTACGCCGCGCCGATGGCCAGGTTGGCGGCCCGCTCCACGAAGGCGGACCTGAGCTCGTCGTACCGGCTCTCGGGGAGGTAGATCCGCTCGATGTGCATGCAGATCTGGCCGGTGTTGCCGAAGACGCCGAAGGTGGTGCCCTCGACCCACTCCTCGACGTTGACGTCGTCGAGGACGATCATCGGGTTCTTGCCGCCGAGCTCCAGGCAGCAGCCGATCAGGTTGCGACCGGCGCGCTCGCCGATGACGCGACCGGTCGCGGTGGAGCCGGTGAACATGACGTAGTCGGCGTTGTCGATCAAGGTCGGGCCCACGTCGGGGCCCTCGCCACAGACGACCTGGAAGAGCCCCTTCGGCAGCCCCGCCTCTTCGAGCAGCGAGATGCCGAAGAGCGGCGACAGCGCGGTCTTGTTGTCCGGCTTCACGACGACGGCGTTGCCGGCGATGAGCGCGGGGATCGCGTCGGAGAGTCCCGTCGCGAAGGGGAAGTTCCACGGCGCGATGATGCCGACGACGCCCTTGGGCACCCGTACCTCGGTCGAGCCGGACACGACCGGGACCGGGCCGCCGTGCCGCTTGGGGGCGAGCAGCCTCTTGGCGCGCTTGAGGTAGTAGGACATCACCATCGGCGGGTCGCAGGTCTCCTCGATCGCCATCCGCCGGTTCTTGCCGCTCTCGACCTGGATCAGGTCGGCGGTGCGGTGGGCGTTGTCGATGAGCAGCGTGTGCGCGCGGTCGAAGACCTCGAGCCGCTTGGCGACCGGCCACTGTGCCCACAGCGCCTGGGCGGCGCGGGCCCGGGCGAACGCGTCCTCGATGTCCTCGGGCGTCGACTGCGGCAGCTCGACGAGGACCTCGCCGGTGTAGACCTCGGTCAGCTTCCAGGTCGCACCGGACCGGCCGGGCACGCGCGCGACGAGGCGCTCGAGGAGCTCGTCGGTGATCGAGGCGGGACGCGTCGTACTCACCACTTGACGCCGCCCAGGATGATCTCGGCCGCCTTCTCGCCGATCATGTAGCACGGCGCGTTGGTGTTGCCGCCGGTGATGCTCGGCATGATCGAGGCGTCCGCTACGCGCAGGCCCTCGATGCCGCGGACCTTGAGGTCCGGGCCGACGACCGCTCGCTCGTCGACGCCCATCCGGCAGGTACCGACACCGTGGTAGACCGAGGTGGAGCGGTTCTTGAGCGCGACCCGCAGCTCGCTGCCGTTGGGGATCGACGGGCCGGGGTGGATCTCCTCCTTGACGCCGCCGCCGAACGCGGCCGACGCCATGATCTCGCGGATCATCTCGGTGCCCTCGGCGAGCACCTCGACGTCCGCGGGGTCGGTGAAGAAGCCGTAGTCGATGAGCGGGGCGGCCGTCGGGTCGGCCGACGCGAGGCGCAGCGTGCCGCGGCTCTTGGGGTAGATCAGCGTCGAGAACACCGTCAGCGAGGGACGGCCGTCGGGGATGTGGCGGATCGGCTCGTCCTGGTTGGGGCTCGGGTAGGCCCACGGCAGCATGTGCAGCTGCAGGTCGGGGATCTCGGTGGCGGCCGACGTGCGCACGAACCCGACGGACTCGAACACCGAGTTGTCGAGGAACGAGCCGCCCCGGGTGAGGTCCTTGGCCATCCCCTTGAAGAAGGTCCAGGCATTGCCGCGGTACTGGACGCTCGGCACGTGGAACGACATCGGGTGGAACAGGTGGTCGTGCAGGTTGTCGCCCACCGGGAGGTCCGCGACGCAGTCGACGCCGACGGAGGCGAGGTGGTCGGCGTGACCGATGCCCGAGAGCATGAGCAGCTGCGGGGTGTTGGCGAAGCCGGCGGAGAGGATGACCTCCTTGCCCGCCCGGATGAACCGGCGAGTGCCCCCACCCTTGCCCTGGTCGATGACCTCGACGCCGGTGGCGCGGCCGTTCTCGACGACGACCTTGGCGACGTGGACCTCGGTCTGCAGCTTGAGCGTGCGCGGGTTGAGGTGGTGGACGTACCCGCGCGAGGACGAGTAGCGCAGCCCGTCAGCAGTGTTCTGCTGCATCCGGGCGATGCCCTCCTGCTCGGCGGCGTTGTAGTCGTCGAGCACCTTCACGCCGAGCGTGTCGGCCGTGGCCTGGATGAACTGGAGGGTGCCCTCCTGCGGCGTCTTGTTGCGGGTGACCTTGATCGGGCCCCCGGCGCCGCGGAAGGCGTTCTCGCCGTCCTCGAAGTCCTCGTAGCGCTTGAACGCCTCGTTGACGCTGTCGGCGTCCCAGCCGGTGTTGCCCTCGGCCGCCCAGGAGTCGTAGTTGGCGCGGTTGCCACGCACGTAGACCATGCCGTTGACCGAGCTCGAGCCGCCGACCACCTTGCCGCGCGGGGCGGGCATCCGGCGGCCGTCGAGGCCCGGCTGCGGGACCGAGCGGTAGCCCCAGTCGAAGAGCTTCTCGAGCTTGGGCTCGGAGTGCATCGGCCCGATCATGCCGGGCTTCTTGGTGAAGTAGCCGTGCATGCCCTTGTCGTCGGACTTGCCGGCCTCGATCAGGATCACGCTGGCGCCGGACTGGGCGAGCCGCCCGGCGACGATCGACCCGGAGCTGCCCGACCCGACCACCACGTAGTCGGCCTCGTTGGAGTACGGCGCGCGCTTGGCCATGCGGTTGTCCCATCCTTCGCTCGTGTGACCGGGGTCATCGGGCTCCCGGCCAGGCCACTGTAACGCGTTCTAGTTTCGACACGAAAGGGTTTCACTTTCTCAATCCGGGCGGCGGCGCGGGAGGATGGCGCGGTGCGGATCCTGTCCATCCAGTCCTCGGTCGCCTACGGCCATGTCGGCAACTCCGCGGCGGTCTTCCCGCTGCAGCGTCTCGGGCACGAGGTGTGGCCGGTGTTCACCGTCCACTTCTCCAACCACACCGGGTACGGCGCCTGGCGCGGTCCGCTGCTCGACCCGGCCGACGTCCGCGAGGTGATCACCGGCATCGAGGAGCGCGGCGTGCTGCCGTCGTGCGACGCGGTGCTCTCCGGGTACCAGGGCTCCCCCGCCGTCGCCGCCGTCATCGTCGACGCCGTCGCTCGGGTCAAGGCGGCCAACCCCGCGGCGACCTACACCTGCGACCCGGTGATGGGCAACGCGAAGTCGGGCTGCTTTGTGAACCCCGAGATCCCACCGATCATCCGCTCCCAGGTGGTCCCGGTCGCCGACATCCTCACGCCCAACCAGTTCGAGCTCGGCTTCATCACCGGCCACGACGCCCTCGGCGGGCCGTCGCCGATCGAGGATGTGCTCAGTGCCGCCGACGAGGTCCGGGCGATGGGTCCGTCGACGGTCCTGGTCACCTCCGTCGAGCGCGCCGGCGCTCCGGCCGACGTCATCGAGATGGTCGCCGTCACCGGCGACGGCGCCTGGATCGTGCAGACCCCCCGCCTGCCCATGAAGGCCAACGGCTCCGGCGACATCACCGCCGCCCTCTTCACCGCCCACCTGCACACCACCGGCTCCGCCGCCGTCGCACTCGGACGGACCGTCGCGTCCGTCTACGACGTCCTGGCCGCCACCTTGGAGTCGGGCGAGCGGGAGCTGCGGCTGATCGCGGCGCAGGACGCCATCGCCGTACCGGACGAGCGGTTCGAGGTCACCCGACTGCGCTGAGCGCGGGCTGACTAGGATTGCCGGGCGCCCACGGGCGCACGCCGGTGTAGCTCAGTTGGTAGAGCGTCTTACTTGTAATAAGAGGGTCGCGGGTTCAAATCCTGTCACCGGCTCCAGACCGTCGTACCGGACATTCCGGTAGCGAATAGGCCGTTCTCGCAACCGTTTTGTCCGGTACGACGCCCACAGCATCACCGATGAGTGTCGGGATCCTGACTAGTCTCACCATCGTGGACCTGCCTGTGATGCCGCCCGTCCTGCCGATGCTCGCGAAGGCCGTGTCGGGCGTGCCCGACCCGGCCAAGTACGACGAGCAGGGGCTCAGCTTCGAGCCCAAGTGGGACGGCTTCCGGTGCATCGTGTTCCGGGACGGTGACGAGGTGGAGCTGGCGAGCCGCAACACCAAGCCGCTGACGCGCTACTTCCCCGAGCTGGTCGAGGCGATGAAGGCGGAGCTGCCGGAGCGCTGCGTGCTCGACGGGGAGATCTTCGTGGCGCTCGAGGGCCAGGACGGGAAGGGACGGCTGCAGTTCGAGGTGCTGCAGGAGCGGATCCACCCGGCGGCGTCGCGGATCAACCTGCTCGCGGAGCAGACACCGGCCGACTTCGTCGCCTTCGACCTGCTGGCGCTGGGCGACGAGTCCTACCTCGATCGCCCGTTCGCCGAGCGGCGGGCAGCGCTGGAGCAGGCGCTCGGGCATCTCTCGGCCGACCCGCTCGAGCGCCAGGGCCGCTGCCACCTGACCCGGACCAGCACCGACCCGGCGGTCGCCGAGGAGTGGTTCCACCAGTTCGAGGGGGCCGGGCTGGACGGCGTCGTGGCGAAGCCGCTGGGCGCGCCGTACGCCCCGAACGCCCGGACCATGCTGAAGATCAAGCACGAGCGGACGGCGGACGTGGTGCTCGCCGGCTACCGCGAGCACAAGACGAGCACGCCGGAGAGCCCGCTGATCGGCAGCCTGCTGCTGGGGCTCTACCAGGACGGCGAGCTGCAGCACATCGGTGTCAGCGCCAGCTTCACCGCGGCGCGCCGGGCCGAGCTGTGGCACGAGCTGCAGCCGCTCGTCGTACCGATCGAGGAGCACCCCTGGGGCCGGTGGCAGGAGTTCCTCGTCGCCAACCCGGGCCGCCAGCCCGGCACGCAGAGCCGGTGGAGCCAGGGCAAGGACCTGTCCTTCACCCCACTGCGGCCCGAGCGCGTCATCGAGGTCAAGTACGACGCCATGGAGGGTCGCCGCTTCCGGCACACGGCCCACTTCAAGCGGTGGCGCGACGATCGCGACCCGGAGTCGTGCGGCTACGAGCAGCTCGAGCAGCCGGTGCGCTACGACCTCGCGGACGTGCTCGGGGGCTGACGCGCGCCCATCGGCCGGGCAGGATGGGACCATGAGCACCGCGCCCAGCGAGGAACCGTACGCCGTCGTCCTGCTGATCGAGCAGGCGCTGACCGCCGCCGACGCCGCCCAGGTCCGGGGGCTGCACCAGGAGCTCGACGACGACCCGACGATCGAGGTGCAGTACCACGTGCTGCTTCCGATGGCCGACGCCGCGGCCGCCGTCGAGGCGTCCCTCGGCGCCATCGGCGGCGCCGACCTGATCGCCCCGCCGATCACGCCCTCGCCCGACGAGATCGAGCGGCTCCGCAACGAGTACCGCGACCAGGCCGAGCGCGACCTGGCCATCACCCGCGAGGCGCTCGTCGCCGCCGGCGCGATCCTCGGCGGCGTGTCGATCGTGACGGAGCCACCCATCGACGCGCTCATCGCGAAGGTCAAGGAGGTCGACGGCCGGGAGGCGATCATCCTCACCCGTCCGCACCTGGTCGCCGAGTTCTTCCACGTCGACTGGACCTCGCGCGCCCGCCGCAAGCTCGGGGTCCCCGTGCTGCACCTGCTGGAGCACGAGGCGGACTAGCCTCGGGGCTAGGTCCCCTCGACCCGGTTGCCGTCGGCGTCCCAGTGCTCGGCGACCTTCTTGCTCGGCTGCACCCGCGGCGGCTCACCCGGCATCTTCGGGTAGTCCGGCGGGTAGTTGAGCTCGCCCTCGCCGTCGGCGACCTGCCGGTCCCACAGGTCGAGCAGGGGCTGGAGGGAGTACGCCGTCTCGTCGATCCCGGCCCACGGGTCGCCGTCGGCCATCCGGTCGGGCACGGTGAACAGGTTGAACTCCCGCGGGTCGCTCACGCCGGCGAGCTCGGCCCACGTCATCGGCGTCGACACGGGAGCGCCCGGCTGGGGGCGTAGGGAGTACGCCGAGGCGATGGTGCGGTCGCGGTTGTTCTGGTTGTAGTCGATGAAGATCCGCTCCCCGCGCTCCTCCTTCCACCAGGCGGTGGTGACCTGGTCGTCGCGGCGGGCCAGCTCGCGGCCGAAGGCGATCGCGGCGTGCCGCACGTCGGTGAACTCCCAGCGCGGCTCGATCCGGACGTAGACGTGGACGCCGCGGTTGCCGGAGGTCTTGGGGTAGCCCTCGAGGCCGAGCTCCTCGAGGAGCTCCCGTGCCACGCCGGCGACGCGCACGGCGTCGCCGAAGGTCGTGCCGGGCTGCGGGTCGAAGTCGATGCGCAGCTCGTCGGGGTGGTCCAGCGAGTCGGCGCTGCCCGTGCGGCGGACCGGCCAAGGATGGAACGTGAGGGTGCCCATCTGCGCGCACCAGACCGGGACGGCGATCTCGGTCGGGCAGATCTCCTCGGCCGTGCGGCCCGAGGGGAACGTGATCTCGACGGCCTCCAGGTAGTCGGGAGCACCCTTCGGGACCCGCTTCTGGTAGAAGCCCTCGGCGTCGTTGTCGCGCGGTCCGGTGGCCAGCCGGAATCCCTCACGGACCCCCGACGGCCACCGCTCCAGCGCCGTGGGCCGCTCGCCGAGGGCCTGCATCAGGCCGGGACCGACCGCGACGACGTACTCGGCGACCATCAGCTTGGTGACCTCGGGTGTCCGCTCGGTCGCCTCGTAGATCACCCGGTCCGGGCTGGACACCCGGACCTCGCGGTCGCCTGCCTGGACCATCGCCGCAGCGGTCTTCGCCATGCGACGACCCTATGCGGAGTCAGGCCTGGTCCGCAGGCTCCAGGCTGAGGCTGACCGAGTTGATGCAGTACCGGTCGCCGGTGGGTGTGCCGTACCCGTCGGGGAAGACGTGGCCGAGGTGCGAGCCGCAGTTGGCGCAGCGCACCTCGACCCGCTTCATGCCGTGCGAGGTGTCCTCGATGTACTCGATGGTGTCACTGATCGGCTGGTAGAAGCTCGGCCAGCCGCAGCCGGAGTGGAACTTCGTGTCGGACTCGAACAGCTTGGCCTGGCAGGCCTTGCAGCGGTAGACGCCGGTGGTCTCGGTGTCGGTGTACTCACCGGTGAAGGCCCGCTCGGTGCCGGCCCGGCGGAGCACCTGGTACTCCTCGGGAGTGAGCTCGGCGCGCCACTCCTCGTCCGTCTTCTCGACCTCGTATGCCATGTCTCCGAGCGTACTCAGGGTCCCTCGGCCGGGTCAGGCCGCGACGCCCGAGACGGGCATCCCGGCGGCCCGCCAGGCCGCGAAGCCGCCGACGACGTCGGTCGCCCGGTACACCCCGATGCTGCGCAGCGCGTCCGCGGCGAGGGAGGAGGTGTAGCCCTCCTGGCACAGGACGATCACCCGGCGGTCGTACGACGCCTCCGGCAGCCGGGCGTCGCTGCGCGGGTCGAAGCGCCACTCGAGCACGTTGCGCTCGACGACGAGGGCCGGGAGCCAGCGGGCCGGCTCGCCCTCGCGGGCGCGCTGCGCGGCCGGGCGGATGTCGACCAGCAGGGCACCGAGGGCCACCATCTCCTGGAAGGCGGCCCGGGGACTGATCCGGTCGAGCCGGGACCGGGCGTCGGCGAGCAGCGCGTCCACCCCGTCGTACCGGGCGGGCGCGACCGGCGCGACCGGCACGACGGGGGCGAGGGTGCTCACCACTCCTCCCCCGCGCGCTCGACGCCGAGCACCTCGAGGCGGTCGCCGTGGAACTTGAACCGGGTCATGGCGTGCAAGCGCGGCGAGTACGCGTGCAGCGAGAGCGCGGGCCGGTCGGTCGCGTTGCGGACGTCGTGCGCGTAGCCGGCCCCGAACGCCCTGCCCTCACCGGGCCCCACCTCGACCAGCCGGAGGCCGCCGTCGAAGGTGTGCTCGGTGAGCCGGCCGTCGAGGACGGTGAAGGCGCCGGACGACGGTCCGTGGTCGTGCCAGTCGGTGGCGGCACCGGCGGGCCACGAGATGAGCCAGAGCTCGTAGTCCTCGGTGGTGAGCAGGCGGATCCACGAGCGCTCGTACGGGTCGTGGTCGAGCAGGTGGCGCAGGTCGGGGTCGGCCGCGTGGTTGCGCACGACCTCGAGCAACCCGGGGAGCCGGCGGGCACCACGCAGGACAGGGAGGGGGCTGGTCATGCCTCCATAGTGGAGTAAGTCGATAGACTTTGCAAGCCAGGCGCCCGGCCGGCGTGGCGGATCAGGGCAGCCGGGCGAGCAGCTCCGCGAACTCCACCCGGCGACCGGTGTAGAACGGCACCTCCTCGCGCACGTGGCGGCGGGTCTCCGAGCCGCGCAGGTGGCGCATCAGGTCGACGATCCGGGTCAGGTCGTCGGCCTCGAAGGCGAGGATCCACTCGTAGTCGCCGAGCGCGAAGCTCGGGACCGTGTTGGCCCGGACGTCGGGATAGCCGCGCGCCATCT
Organism: Nocardioides carbamazepini; assembly: GCF_024614185.1. GTDB lineage: Bacteria > Actinomycetota > Actinomycetes > Propionibacteriales > Nocardioidaceae > Nocardioides > Nocardioides carbamazepini. The sequence goes on along the minus strand of NZ_JAHTLF010000016.1, from coordinate 1,207,807 downwards.
GGCCGTGCTCGGCGAGCAGGCGGCGGCGCTCGGCGTCGTCGAGGAGGTACCACTCGTAGGAGCGGACGAAGGGATAGACGGCCGCATAGGCGTGGGCGCGCTCGTCGGCGAGGAAGGCCGGCAGGTGGCTCCGGTTGAACTCCGCCGGACGGTGCAGCGCCATCTGCGACCAGACCGGAGCGAGCCGCGCGCCGAAGGCCGTGCGCCGCAGCCGGTGGTAGGCGTCCTGGAGCTGGTCGCTGGTGGCGGCATGCCACCAGATCATCAGGTCCGCGTCGGCGCGCAGTCCCGCGACGTCGTACAGGCCCCGGACGACGACGTCCTCCGCGGCCAGGTCGGCGAGAAACGCCTCGAGCTCGGCGGTCTCGTTCTTGCGGACGACGTCGTCGGCGCCGAGCGGCTGCTCGAGCCGGAAGACCGACCACATGGTGAAGCGGACGGTGTCGTTGAGCTCGTTGATCTTCGCGGCGTTGGACTTGACGTGCGCCTGCGGGTCCTGAGTCTGGGGGTCCTGGTCCGACATGCCTGCCATTGTGCCGGGACCTCAGTCGCGGCCGTAGCCCGCCTCCCGCGCCTTGACGATGGCGTCCGCGCGACCCGTGGCGTGGAGCTTGGCGTAGATCGCCGAGACCGCGTTGCGCACGGTCTTGTTGGATACGTGGAGAGCCGCCGCGATCTCGTCGTTGGTCCGCCCGGCGGCGATCCGCTGCAGTACGTCGCGCTCGCGATCGGTCAGCTCCGGGAACGGCTCGTCGGCGCTGCGGGCGACGGGGGTCGCGCCGGCGAAGAAGCCCGCGACCTTGGCGGCCAGGCCGGCGCCGAACACCATCCCACCCGCGGCGGCCGAGCGGATCGCGTGCTGCACCTCCTCGGCGCCCGCCCCCTTGAGCAGATATCCGCAGGCACCGGCGCGGATCGCGCTGAGCACCGTGTCGTCGTCCTCGTTCATCGTCAGCATCACCACCCGCAGCGCCGGGTCGCGACCGGTGAGGAAGCGCGTCGCCTCGATGCCGTCGAGCTGCGGCATCTGGATGTCCATCACGACCAGGTCGGGCGCTGTCTCCTCGACGACATGCAGCGCCTCCCGGCCGTCGGCCGCGGACCCGACGACCTCGATCCCGTCGAGCGCGCCCAGCAGCGAGGTCAGGCCGTCGCGGACGATCTGGTGGTCGTCGACCACGACGACGCGGATCGGTGCGGTCGTGCTGCTCATCCGGGACTCCTCAGCGGCAGGCGGGCCCGGACGACGGTGCCGCCGTCCGGTGGGCTGGTGATCGTGGTCGTGCCGCCGAGCTCGGCGGCACGCTCGCGCAGACTGGCGAGACCGACGCCGGCGGCCCGGTCGGCGGGGATGCCGCACCCGTCGTCGACGACCTCGAGCACCAGCGCGTCGTCGGTGGTCTCCAGCAGCAGGCGGACCCGCCCGGCGTCCGCGTGCCGGGCGACGTTGGTCAGGGCCTCCCCCGCGATCCGGTACGCCGCCACCTCCACCGCCGCCGGCAGCCGCAGGTCGGCCGGCGCGGCCACGTCGAGAGGTACCGCGAGGTGCTCGGCCTGCTGGCGCAGCGCGCCCACGAGGCCCCGGTCGTCGAGAGCCGGCGGGCGCAGGTCGTGAACCAGCCGCCGTACGTCGGCGACGACCTCCTGCACCTGGGCGCTGACCGTCTCCAGCTGGTCCCGGGCCCGGGCCGGATCGCGCTCGACGGTCATCCGCGCCGCCTCGAGCTGGAAGACGATGCCGCTCAGCGCGGGGCCGAAGCCGTCGTGCAGGTCGCGTCGGATCCGGCGGCGCTCCTCCTCGCGGGCCGTGACCAGTCGCTCGCGGCTGTGCTGGACCTCCTCGGCGAGCCGGCTGGTGCGGGCGGCGGTCGCGGCCTGGCGGACCAGGTCGCCGAGCAGCTCCTCGTCGCGGACGGTGAGCCGGCTACGCAGGCCGCGCGCGGGCAGCACCAACCGGCCGATCGTGGTGTCGCGCCAGGTGATCGGGAGGGTCCGCACGTCGGCCGGGCGGTCGCCGAAGGTCGTGACCAGCCGCTCGCCGTGCTCACGGTCGACCTCGACGCTGACGAAGGACACCGCGAAGGCCGAGGCCACCGCGCGTGCGACGGCGGCGAGCTGCTCGGCGGTGTCGTCGGTGTTCTCCAACGTGGAGGCGAGGCCCGCCACGGCGTCGTACCGGTTGCCGCGCTCGCCGAGCATCAGCCGGCGCACGGCGGCCGAGAGCCGCTGACGCAACGGTCCGTAGAGGATGACGGAGACGATGAGCACCACGCCGACGACCTGGGCCTGGGTGAGCTCGTCGTCGAGGACCAGGGTGAACAGCCACAGCACCAGCGCGTCCGCGGCGACGAGCACGGCGAAGACGGCGGCCAGCACCGCGGTGCGAGGAAGCAGGTCCTGGATCGACACCAGCGTCGGGCGGACGATCGCGATCGTCATCGCCATCGGCGGCACGACCGAGGCCACCAGGGCACCGACGAAGTCGCCCTCGGGCACCGAGAAGGCCAGGGTCGCCACGCTCACGACGAGGATGACGATGACGCTCCACAGCAGCCAGCGCATCCGGTCGCGGTCGAGGCCCTCGGAGCGGCGGTAGCGCACGATCACGGAGAGCAGCGCGAAGAAGAAGCCGGCGATGCCGAGCGTGAGCCCGAGCGTCGCGACCTGGTCGCTGTGCCCGGAGAGGGCGCTGATCGAGGTCGGGTCCGCGTTGACGCCGCCCGGCAGACCGGGGATCGCGCGATCGCCCTCGGCCGGGATCACGAGGAAGCACAGGCCACTGATCGTCATCGCGATCGTGGCGACCCAGGACGCCGCCCCCCAGCGACCGGGCAGGAAGCGGCCGGTCGGGAAGATCATCACCAGCACCGCGGTCACCGCCGTCAGGTAGGACCCGAAGCGGTTGAGGAACCACAGCGCGAAGGTCATCCCCGGCCACGAGCCGGTCTCGCGCAGGCCGGACAGGATGTAGCTCTGCGCGAAGCCGTCGAGCGCCCAGAAGAGGCCGGAGCCGGCGAGCACCCAGCCGACCCGCTGCCGCGGCTCCTTCATCAGGATGATCGCGGCGAGCACGCCGAGCAGTGCGCCGATCAACGTCCACGGCCAGCCCGGGCCCAGCGAGACGTCGTAGCCCAGGCCGGAGGTCGGCGCGTCCAGGTCGAGCCAGAGGGCGACCGGAACCAGCGCGACGCACCCGGCGGGGACGACGAGGAGCGCGACGGCCCTCAGGCCGCGCGGGCGGGTGGCGGCCTGCTCCTGCACCGGCACATTGTGCAGCCGGTCCGCACCCCCATGGTGCGGACCGGCCGAATTGGGCAGGACCCTCACGAGCGGCCGCGGAACGCCTTGTCGCCGGCGAGGAAGCCGATCGCGATGACGACCAGGCCGACCGGACCGGTCATGCCGGCCATGTACTGCAGCGGCGAGATGCCGAGCAGGAGGGTGAGGCCACCGCCGAGAAGCCCGACGAGCCCGAGCCACTTCGGGACGGAGCCATGGCGAGCCGCGCCGAAGAGGGCGACGCCGGACAGGCCGAGCAGGCCCCAGCACCACGGCACGGTGCCGATCCAGTGGTTGAACATCGCGGCGTCCTCGGGGACGACCATGTCCGTGCCGGCGGCGAAGATGAACTCGGTGTCGAGGCCGGAGCCGACGACCAGCATGATCGCGGTGATGAGGACGCCGGAGAACGCCACCAGCGGGAGCACGCTGTCGGCCGGGGTGGTCGCCCGCAGCCGGCGGAACAGGCCGGCGGCGAAGACCACCATGAGGACGGCGCCGATCATCGCGCTCAGGTGGAACGCGAGCATCTGCGGCACCTGGTCGCCCAGGCGCTCGGAGATGGCGACGGCGTCGCCCTGGATCTTCTCGTCGTAGACGGCATCCACCATCGACGACGAGACCATCATCGCGAGGCCGGCGAGGCCGGCCCCGAGACCGGCCAGCGCCCAACGGGTCGGCGGGTAGACGACCGGCGCCTCGTGCGGCGCGGTCTGGTCGAGGGCGGTCGGGGGGAGGTGGGTCTGTGCTGTCATGGCCGGACCATCCCGGGCCCGGTGTCCCGCGGGACAGGGACAAGTGGGCACACCTGGCGGGTCAGGCGAGGAGGCCGGCCACCGCCCGCTGGGCCGAGCCGATGGTGGCGGGGATGCCGACGCCGTCGTACGCCGCCCCGCAGACCGCGAGCCCCGGCACCCGCGCGACGGCGGCACGGAGGCGGGCGATGCGGTCGGCGTGGCCGACCCAGTACTGCGGCAGCCCGCCGCCCCAGCGCTGGACGACCGCGTCGACGGGGGGCGCGGTGAGCCCGGTCGCGGTGGCGAGGTCGGCCAGCGAGGCCCGGACCAGCGCCTCGTCGGGGACCTGCAGGCTCGCCTCCTCGCCGAACCGGCCGAGCGAGGTGCGCAGCACCAGCAGACCCTCCCCCGCGGTCCGCACCCAGTCCCACTTGGCGAAGGAGAAGGTCGAGGCCTTCACCCGGCGACCGTCGACCGGCGGGACGAGGAAGCCGGACGCTCCGGTGTCCAGCGCCTCGGCGACACCGGGGTCGGCACGACGGAACGCGAAGGTCACGAGGGCGACCGACGCGTAGGCGATCGCCTCCAGCTCGGCCGCCGCGTCCGGCGCGGGATCGGCCAGCAGCCGCGCCGACGGGGCGGCGGGGGTCGCCAGGACGACGAGCTCCGCGGCCTCGGCACCGGCCGGGGTGGTCACCACGAACCCCGAGGGGGTACGACGGAGCGCGGTCACCGGGGCGTCGTACCGGACCTCGGCGGAGTCCCGGTCGCGCAGGTCCGCCTCGAGTGCCAGGGGCAGCCGCCACATGCCGCCCGCGACGGCGGCGAAGACCGGCGGGGCGCCGGTCACCGGTGCCGGGAGGGTGACCTCCGGGCGGGCGAGCAGGTCGAGCAGCTGGGGAGCCGCGGAGCGCGCGGAGATGCGCCGGGCCTGGCCGGCGTACACCCCGCCGAGGAGGGGCTCGACGAGCCGGTCCACCACCTCGTCGCCGTACCGGGCGCCGACGAGGTCGCCGACGGAGACGTCGCCGTCGAGGTGCGCGACCGCCTGGTGGCGAGCCCGTTCGAGGCCCTCGGCGGAGAGGATCCCGGAGTCCGCGAGGTCGTCGAGGTCGACGGGCGCGCCCATCACCGTGCGCGGCAGGCGGCGCAGCGCATCACGGGTCCAGACCCGCGAGCTCGCGGGGGTGGGGTGGGTGAGCGGCAGGCCGAGGTCGGTCGCCAGAGCCGTGCCCTCGGGGCGTCGGTGGAGCATCGCCTCGGCGCCGACGTCGACCGTGATCCCGGCGACCTCACCGGACCGGAGCTTGCCACCGGGGCGATCGGTCGCCTCGAGGAGGAGGACGTCACGGCCGGCGTCGGCCAGCGCGCGGGCGGCGGTCAGGCCGGCGATCCCCGCTCCCACCACGATCGCCCGGCCCATGGTCCCAGCGTAGTGAGCGCGCCGGTCGGGTCAGGCCTGGGTGGCGACCCGGTCCTCGAGCAGCGCGGCCGACACGTCCCCGGTCACACCACGCGAGACCGCGGCCCGCCCGACCACGAAGACGTAGGCCAGGAACACCACCTCCGCGAGGATGCCGATCGCGATCCGCGCCCAGGTGGGCAACGGCGACGGGGTCACGAACGCCTCGATGATGCCGCTGACGAACAGACACACCGCGAGGCCGAGGGCGACCGTGACCGCCGTCCGCCCGGCCCGCGCGAGCGACCCGGCGCGGGAGAGCTGGCCGGGCTCGATCCACGACCAGAACAGCCGCAGACCCACGCCGCCGGCGACGAAGACGCAGGTGAGCTCGAGCAGGCCGTGCGGGATGATCAGGCCCCAGAACAGGTCGCCGCGGTCGTGGCGCATCATGATCGAGCCGACGATCGCGAGGTTGGCGACGTTCTGGAACAGCAGGTAGAGCACCGGCAGGCCGAGGATCCCGAGCGCGATGCACAGCGCGCTCACCCACGCGTTGTTGATCCACACGTGCGTGGCGAAGGCACCCGCCGCGTTCTCGCTGTAGTAGCTCTCGAAGTCGTTGCTGACCAGCTGGTCGACCTCCTGCGGGGAGAGCAGGCTCTGCTCCACCTGCGGGTGCTGACCGAGCCAGATCATCATCACCGCGACCACCACGACATTGCCGGCCACGCACCCGAGCCACCACCAGCGCAGCTCGTAGAGCGCGGCCGGGAACCGCTCGGTGAAGAAGCCCGCCAGTCCGCGCCAGCCCGGGACCCGCGCCGCCAGCATCGCGATCCGGGCCCGGCCGAGCAGCGACGAGAGGTGGGCGACGAGCTCGCCGTCCGGCGCCGAGGTCCGTACGACGGACAGGTGCGTCGCGACCTGCTGGTAGCGGTCGACCAGCTCGTCGGCCTCGGCTCCCGTACGCCGCCGCTGGCGCACCAGCTGGTCCAGCCGGACCCAGGCATGGGAGTGGGCCGCCACGTAGGCGTCGAGGTCGATGCGCGGCACGGGCACAGGGTACGACGTAGGCTGCGGCCGATGCCCCCGTCCGACTTCGCCACCGTCACCGCCGACGACCTCGTCACCGGCGAGGGTGTCGCGCTCGACCTCCCGGCCGCCTCGCTGGGCCTGCGGATGGCGAGCGGCCTGATCGACGTGCTGGTCACGCTGTTCACCTTCGTGGCGCTGTTCATCCTGCTCACCGTGGCGGCCTCGCCGTTCGCCGATGCCGCGCTCTTCGGCGCCGCGACGGTGCTGACCATGGTGCTGACCTTCCTGGTCCTGCCGACGGCGCTGGAGACGCTGACCCGCGGCCGGTCGCTGGGCAAGCTCGCCCTGGGCCTGCGTGCCGTCCGCGACGACGGCGGGCCGATCAGCTTCCAGCACGCGTTGGTCCGGGCGCTGATCGGGTTCGTGGAGATCTACGCGTTCTCCGGCGCGCCCGCCTTCTTCTCGATCATGTTGAGCACCCGCGGCAAGCGGCTGGGCGACTACGCCGCCGGGACCTATGTGGTCCGTGAGCGGGTGCCGTTGCGGCTCCCCCAGCCGCCGCCCATGCCGCCCGAGCTCGCCTCGTGGGCGCGGCGTACCGACCTCGGCACGCTGCCGACCGGCACAGCGCTGGCCGTCCGCCAGTTCCTCGGCCGGCTCGCCACCCTCGATCCCGCGTCCCGGGACCGGGTGGGCCGCGCGCTGCTCGCCGACGTGCTCCCCCACGTCGCGCCGCCCCCGCCGGCCGGCGCCCCACCGGAGCTGGTGCTCATGGCCGTGGTCGCCGAGCGCCGCGAGCGCGACCTGGCCCGGCTCCGCCGCGACGACGCGCTCCGCGGCCGGCTGCTGGCCTGAGCCTGCGCCGAGGGGTGACACCTACGCCCGCTGGGTAGGTTGGGCCGCATGACGCAGGTCAACGAGTCGCAGGCGCTCCCCGCCGCGCCCACCCGGCGCACCCCCGCCGGCCCGGGGGCGCCCTTGTCGGCGGCGGAGCTGACGCACGCCACCGAGGCGATCGGCAGGGTGTCCGACGCGTTCTCGAGCCGGGTCGTCGGCCAGCACCGGATCCGCACGGCGCTGCTGGTCACCCTGCTCTCCGAGGGCCACATCCTCCTCGAGAGCGTCCCCGGCCTGGCGAAGACCCTGGCCGCGTCGACCCTCGCCCAGGCGGTCAGCGCCCGGTTCGCCCGCATCCAGTGCACGCCCGACCTGCTGCCCAGCGACATCATCGGCACCCAGGTCTACGACCCGCGCCGGCACGAGTTCGAGACCCAGCTGGGGCCGGTGCACGCCAACTTCGTGCTCCTCGACGAGATCAACCGGGCCAGCGCCAAGACCCAGTCGGCGCTGCTGGAGTCGATGCAGGAGCGGCAGACGTCGATCGCCGGCACGATCCACCCGCTGCCCGACCCGTTCATGGTGCTGGCCACCCAGAACCCGATCGAGGAGGAGGGCACCTACGTCCTCCCCCACGCGCAGATGGACCGCTTCCTGCTCAAGGAGATCGTCGACTACCCCACCGAGGACGACGAGCTGACCGTCCTCGACCGGATCGACGACGGCATCCTCGGCCAGCACATGACCGACGTCATCGCGGTCGTCACCCCCCAGGAGGTCGCCGACCTGCAGGACCTCGTCCGCCGCGTGTACGTCGACCCGGCGATCCGCCGCTACATCACGGCACTGGTACGGGCCACGCGCGACGTGACCGGGCTGCTCGGTCCCGAGCTCGGCAATTACGTCGAGATCGGCGCCAGCCCGCGCGGTTCGATAGCGTTCTTCCAGGCCGCCCGCGCGATGGCGGTGGTCCAGGGCCGCCACTACGTCATCCCCGAGGACGTCCGCGAGCTGCGGCACAGCGTGCTGCGCCACCGGCTCCACCTCAGCTTCGAGGCGCTCGCCGACCGGGTCCGTCCCGAGACGGTGATCGACGCCGTCTTCCGGGCGGTCCCGACCCCGTGAGCCGCGCATGACCGCGCACCTGACCCGGATCAAGTCACGGCTCTCCATCCACGCCCACCGCAAGGTGCGCGGGCTGCTCGAGGGCGAGTACGCCGCCATCCACGCCGGGCGGGGCATCGACTTCAACGACCTGCGCGAGTACGTCCGCGGCGACGACGTGAAGGACATCGACTGGAAGGCCTCGGCCCGCAGCCGCCAGCTGCTCGTCAAGCGGTACGTCGCCGAGCGCAAGCACACCGTGCTGCTCTGTGTGTCGACCGGCCGCAGCATGGCCGCGCTCGCGGGTCTCGGCGCCGACAGCGCCGCTCCGACCTCGAAGCGCGAGCTGGCGGTCTTCGTCGCCGGTGTCACGGGCTACCTCGCCGTCCAGCACGGCGACGTGGTCGGCCTCGTCCACGGCGACGCGGACCGTCAGCACGTGTCCCGGCCGGGCAGCGGCGAGCTCCACCTCGAGCGACTGCTCGGCACCGTGCACGAGGCGATCACGCCCGAGGGACCGCCGGGTGACCTCACCGCCCTGCTGCGTCACGTCGTGCGGACCGTCCGGCGCCGGACGATCCTGCTCGTGGTCACCGACGAGCCGGCCGTCACGGAGGAGCAGGCGATGCTGCTGCGCCGGCTCACCGCCCAGCACGAGGTGCTCATCCTGACGCTCGGCGACCTCGACCCCACCACGCCCGTGATGGCCGGGCGACGTCTGCTCGACGTCGACGCCGGCGTGGAGGTGCCGCCCTGGCTGCGCCGCGACGCGCGGCTGCACCGGGAGCTCGCCACGCTCGTCGCCGACGAGGCGCAGCACATGCGCCGCCGGCTCGACCAGCTCGGCATCGTCCAGGAGCAGGTCCGCGATCTCGACGGCGCCGTCATCGCGATCTTCCGCCTGCTGGAGAGGCACCGTCATGCCCGCCGTCGCTGACCTCGTGCTCGCGGAGCTGCCCGAGGAGTTCTCCGGCCCCGTCGGGTACGCCGACCGGTGGCTGTGGATCGCGGCCGCGCTCGCCGGCGCGCTGATCCTCTACTACCTCCTCGCGTGGTGGTTCACCCGCCCGCCGCGGCCACCCGCGCTCGAGCGCACCGACCTGCCCGACGTACGCCGGCAGCACCTCACCCGGATCGACCGCATCGACGAGCGGGTGCGCACGGGCGACCTGGCGGCGCGCGACGGCCACCAGCAGCTGAGCGAGGTGGTCCGCGACTACGTCGCCACGGTGACGACGCTGCCCGCGCGGACGATGGCACTGGCCGACTTCCGCGACCGGGCACCGGCGGTCCTGGTCGAGGTGCTCGAGCTCGTCTACCCGCCGGAGTTCGCGCCCGACGAGGGCGTCGCGCGCGACCGGTTCGACGCGGCCGTGGCGCAGGCGCGGGGCCTGGTCGGCTCGTGGAGCGTCCCCGGGAGCCCGGGCTGATGTGGGACAGCGACAGCACCGCGTTCCGGTGGCCGTGGTTGGCGCTGGGCCTCGCCGCCCTCGTGCTGGTGCTCCTCGTGCTCTGGCTGCGGCCGTGGCGGCGGCCGTCACGCGCCGGCGCGGCGTACGTCGCCCATGCGGCGCGGCTGCGGGCGCTGCCGCGCTACCGCACGCTCGTGCGGCGCCAGGTGGTCCTCGGCACCTGCCTCACGGTCGCGGCGCTGGTGGCGTGCTCGGGTGCGGTGGTGCTGGCGGGCCGGCTGCAGCAGCGGCAGACCATGACCCAGGAGGACCGCACCCGCGACATCGTGCTGTGCCTGGACGCGTCCGGGTCGATGGCGGAGGTGGACGCACACGTCCTGCGGGAGTTCCGCACGATCATCTCCGGCCTGCGCGGCGAGCGGGTGGGACTGACCATCTGGAGCGGCGCGGCGATCTCGGTGTTCCCGCTGACCGACGACTACGAGTACGTCATCGAGCAGCTGAGTGCGGCCGAGAAGGCGTTCGCGTCCGGTGACGTCTACAGCGACGACTACGCCATCTTCACCGCCGGCACCGTGCTCGACTGGGACGTCCAGTCCCAGATGGGCGACGGGCTGGCGTCCTGCGTGCAGCGCTTCGACCACCGCGACGAGGAGCGCAGCCGCGCGATCGTGCTCGCCTCCGACAACGAGCCGATCGGGACGGGCATCTTCAGCGTGCCGGAGGCCGCCGACTACGCCCGCGAGGAGAAGGTGGTCGTGCACGGCATCGCCGCACCCAAGACGGCGGAGCGACCTGCCGCCGTGCAGGAGTTCGAGGCCGCGGTCGGTGCCACCGGGGGCACCTTCTCGCTGCTCGGCGAGGACGGCAGCACCCGCGCCGTGATCGACGCGATCGCCGACCTGGACGCGAAGCCGATCAAGCGGCCGCCGCTGGTGCAGGTCCTCGACCGGCCGCGGCTCGGGACCTGGCTGCTCGGGGTCGGGCTGGTCGGGATGGCGCTGCTGTGGGCGGCGCAGGGCGTGCTCGTCGTGCGCGACCGCCGCCAGGAGAGCCTGTGATGAGGCCCGCCACCGCGACCGCCCTCGTCCTGGCCCGCCGGGTCGGGATCGTGCTGCTGTTCGTGGTCATCCTGCTCCGGCCCGGCTTCGGCCGCGCCGAGGCCCCCACCCAGCTCGCGGACGTCGACGTGGTCGTCGTCATCGACCGGACCCGGTCGATGGCGGCGCTGGACCACCCCGGCAGCTCAGGGCACGAGCCCCGGATCACCGGCGCGCGGGCCGACCTGACCGCACTCGCCGAGGCCCTGCCCGGCGCCCGGTTCGGGATGCTCGCCTTCGGCACCGACGCGCGGGTCGTCCTGCCCCTCACCTCCGACAGCGCCGCCTTCGACGCCGCCGTCGAGACGCTCTACCTCGAGGGTCCCAAGGACGGCGTCGGCTCCCGCGCCGACCGCCCGGTGCCGGAGCTGGAGCAGATGCTGGAGCGGGCGGCGGAGCAGGCGCCGGAGCGGCGCCGGATCCTGGTCTACGTCGGCGACGGCGAGGACACCACGAGCGAGGGCGACGACGAGACGTACGCCGACCTCGACGGCCTGACTGCCGGCGGCGTCGTGCTCGGCTACGGCACGGCCGAGGGCGCCCCGATGCCGCAGGACGACGAGCTGGACGGCTCGCTCGGCTACGTCCAGGACCCCGAGACCGGTGACACCGCCGTGTCCCGGGCCGACCTCGACAACCTGGCGGGCATCGCCGACGAGCTCGGCGTCCCGTTCGAGCACCGCACCGGGCCCGGTGGCCTCGAGAAGGTCGCGGAGTCGTTCCGGGCGACGTACTCGGACGGCGCGGGCGGACACCAGCGCCCGGCCAAGCACGACCTGACCTGGCTGGCCGCCGTCCTGCTGCTGGGACTGCTGCTCCTCGAGCTGCACGCCGGCTGGCGGGCCGTGTGGTCCTCCCGGCACGCGCTGACACCCACCCGCGCCGCCGGGCCGCCCGGCCGGTCCCGCCACGAGCATCCGTCGGAGGCGCTGCGATGAACGTCCGTCCCGACCGGCCCGCCCACCCCCGCCGCCGGCTGCGGCGGGTGCTCCTCCTGGCCGGCCTGCTGCCCGCGCTGCTGCTGGCGGCGTACGCCCTCAAGGTGACCCTGATGCTCCAGGCGAACGCGTCCGGTCGCGATGCCTTCGACCGCGGCGACTACGACGCCGCGGCCGCGGACTTCGCCGGCACCCGGAGACTGAACTGGTTCGAGTCCTGGGTCGCCGCCTTCGACGCCGGCACCGCCGACCACGCCCAGGAGCGGTACGACGACGCCATCGCGTCGTATGAGGCGGCCCTCGACGACGTCCCGCGCCGCGAGGAGTGCACCGTCCGGATCAACCTCGCCCTCGCCCACGAAGCCGTCGGCGACGCGGCCCTGGCGTCCGGGGCGGCCGACGACGCCCGGGCGTCCTTCCAGGCCGGCATCGACGCCCTGGCCGCCGGGACGTGCCCGACCGACTCCGGTCGCGGCGCGGACCAGAGCGCCGACGCCGCCGCGGTGGACAAGCGGCTGCGCGAGAAGCTGGCCCAGAACCAGCCTCCGCCCGAGCAGCCGGAGGAGCAGCCCGAGCAGCAGCCCTCGCCGGAGGACCCGGGTGAGTCCGACCCGCGCCGCGACCGGCTCGACGAGCAGAACGACCGTGGCCTGGAGCAGCGCCACGAGGACCAGGATCTGTATCAGGACGACGACTACACCCGGCCCGACGCCTGGTGACGGGCCTCAGCGGCGGCGCCTGCGGCGCAGCAGCGCGATCGCGAGGAGGACGCCGAGCACGGCGCCGATCTGCTTGCCGTAGCTCTTGACCAGCACGGGCAGCACGGCCGAGCCGAGATCGAGCGCGTCGTCCGCCGGGGCGGGTGACGGGGCGAGTGACGGCGGTGCCGAGGCCGGTCCGGCGTCCGGATCCCCGGACGGCGCTCCCACCGCAGCAGCCCCGGTCGGCTGCGACGCCGGCCCGGCGTCCTGGTCGGACGGTTCCGGCTCGCCGGCGAGCCGCTGCTCGAGGCAGGACACGAACTGCCCGAGCAGCTTGTCGGAGACGTCCTGCATCACCCCACGGCCGAACTGGGCGGGCTTGCCGGTGATCGCGAGATCGGTGACCACGTCCACCTGCGTGGCAGCACCAGGGGTGTCGCCGGAGCCCGCGGCCGCCATGGTCACGGTGACCTTGGCGCCCGCCGTTCCGTTGCCCCGCTTGTCACGACCCTTCGCGTCGACGACGAAGCGGTGCGCGGCCTCGTCGCGCTCGACGAACTTGCCGGAGCCGGCGTAGACGAGCGCGATCGGGCCGAGCTTGACCTTGCAGGTCCCCTCGAAGGTCGGCGCGCCGTCGTCGTCCTCGCCGACGGCCGTGACCTGGGCGCCCGGGAAGCACTCGGCGAGGCCGCCGATGTCCTGGAAGTGCGCCCAGGTCGCGTCGAGCGACGTGGGGACGGTGAAGGAGTGGCTGAGGTCCAAGGTCAGCCCCTCCCCGCGGCCGCGAGCACGGCCCTCCGGGTCAGCACCGTGGCGAGGTGCCGGCGGTAGTCGGCGTCGCCGTTGAGGTCGCTCGGCGGCGTGGTGCCGTCGGCGGCCAGCGCCGCGGCGGCGGCCACTCCCTCCTCCGTCGCCGGCTGCCCGGCCAGCATCTGCTCCGTGGCCCTGGCCCGCACCGGCGTCGAGCCCATGTTGGTCAGGCCGATGCGCGCCTCGGCGATCGTGTCCCCCTCGAGCCGTACGGTCGCCGCCACCGCCACGATCGGCCACTGGTGGGCGATGCGGACGAACTTCTCGTACGCCGCCCCCCAGCCGTCGTACTTCGGGACCCGCACCTCGGTGAGGATCTCGTCGTCGGAGATGGCGGTCTCGAAGAGGTCGACGAAGAAGTCGGCGGCCGGGATCTCGCGGGTGCCGCCGGGCCCCTGGACGACGAAGGTCGCGTCGAGGGCCAGCGCCGGCGCACCCAGGTCACCGGCGGGATCGGCATGGGCGAGCGCACCACCGAAGGTGCCGCGGTGGCGCACCTGCGCGTCGGCGAGGTGGGTGATCGCCTTGCTGATCAGCAGCGCGTGCTCGTGGACCATCGGGTCCTGGCCGACGTCGTGGTGCGTGGTCATCGCGCCGATCGCGAGATGGTCTCCCCCGTCGCGCACGCCGCGCAGCGACGCGATCCGACCGAGGTCGATCACCCACTCCGGAGCGTTCAGGCGCATCCGGAGCACCGGGAGGAGGCTCTGGCCACCAGCGATGATCTTGGCGTCGTCGCCGTGCTCGGCGAGCGCCGCCAGCGCCTCCTCGACCGAGGCCGGGGCGACGTACTCGAAGGCTGCGGGGATCACTGGGCTGCTCCTTCCGACTCGTCGAAGTGGGGGGCGGCGGCCTCGGTGGTCTCGCCACCGGACCCGCCGCTGTTGATCGCCCGCCAGACCCGTTCCGGGGTGCACGGCATGGCGACGTCGTGGACGCCGTACGGACGCAGCGCGTCGACGACCGCGTTCACCACCGCCGGGGTCGAGGCGATGGTGCCGGCCTCGCCGACCCCCTTGGTGCCGAGCGAGTTGGTCGTCGCCGGCGAGGTGGTGTGGTCGAGGTCGAAGCTGATCGTGTCGGCCGCCGTGGGCAGCAGGTAGTCGACGAACGACCCGGTGACGAGCGTGCCGTTGTCGTCGTAGACCGCCTCCTCCCACAGTGCCTGCGCGATCCCCTGCACCAGGCCGCCATGGACCTGACCGGCGACGATGAGCGGGTTGATCACGTTGCCGATGTCGTCGCAGCAGGCGTAGCTGCGCAGCCTCACCTGACCGGTCTCGGTGTCGACCTCCACCGCGCACAGGTGCGTCCCGTGCGGGTAGTTGAAGTTCACCGGGTCGAACGTCGCCTCGGAGTCGATCGACGGCTCCAGCCCGTCCGGCAGGTTGTGGGCGGCGAAGACGGCGGTCGCGATCTCGGTGATCGCCATGCCCTGGTCGGTCCCCTTGACGGCGAACCGGCCCGCGCTGAACTCGAGGTCGTCGACCGAGGCCTCGAGCAGGTGGGCCGCGATCGGCCGGGCCTTCTCGATCACCTTGTCGGCCGCCCGCACCAGGGCCTCGCCGCCGACGACGAGGCTGCGGGACCCGTAGGTGTCCAGGCCCTTGTGGGAGATCTGCGTGTCGCCGTGCAGGACCTCGATGTCCTCGAAGGGGACGCCGAGGCGGTCGGCCACGATCTGGCTGAACGCCGTCTCATGCCCCTGTCCGTGGGCCGAGGCGCCGGTGACGACCTCGACCTTGCCCGTCGCGAGCATCCGCACCTCGGCGTGCTCCCAGCCGCCCGCGCCGTAGTTGAGCGAGCCGAGCACCCGGGAGGGCGCGAGGCCGCACATCTCGGTGAAGGTCGAGACACCGATGCCGAGCTGGACCTTGTCGCCGCGGGACCGGCGCTCGGCCTGCTCGGCGCGCAGGGCGTCGTACCCGAACATCTCCTTGGCGCGCGCGGTGGCGGCCTCGTAGTTGCCGGAGTCGTACTCGAGACCGGCCACCGTGGTGAACGGGAACTCCTCGTGCTTGATCCAGTTCATCTCCCGGACCTCGAGCGGGTCCTTGCCGAGCTCGGCCGCGAGCTCGTCCATCAGCCGCTCGATGGCGAAGGTCGCCTCCGGCCGGCCGGCGCCGCGATAGGCGTCGGTCCAGGTCTTGTTGGTCAGGACGTTCGTGGTCTGGAACTGGTAGGCGGGGAACTTGTAGATCGCGTTGAACATGAAGGCGCCGAGGACCGGGACGCCGCCGCCGACGATCGCGACATAGGCGCCGAGGTCGGCCAGCAGGTCGACCTTGAGGCCGGTGACGTGGCCGTCCTTGGTGGCGGCGAGCGTGAGCCGCTGCCACTGGTCGCGACCGTGATGGGCGGCGAGGAGGGACTCGCTGCGGGTCTCGGTGTACTTCACCGGCTTGCCGAGCCGGCGCGCCACCGCGAAGGTGATCATCTCCTCCGGCGTCTGCTGCAGCTTGCCACCGAAGCCGCCGCCCACGTCGGGGGCGATCACCCGGATCTTCGACTCCGGTACGCCGGTCGTGGCAGCCATCGCGAAGCGCAGGATGTGCGGCACCTGGGTCGCCGACCACACGGTGATCTGCTCGCCGGTCGGGTCGACCACGGTGCTGCGCGGCTCCATGAACGCGGGGATCAGCCGCTGCTGGCGGTACTCCCGCTCGATCACGATGCCGTTCTCGCGAGCCTCGGCGATCGCGGCCTCGACGTCGCCGCCCGTGCCGGCCTCGGCCGAGTCGAAGCGCCACACGGCGCTGACGTTGGTGCCGAGGTCGGGGTGCGCGAGCGCCCCGCCGTTGGCGTGGGCCTCGGCCGACTCCTTGAGCTCGAGCGCGGCCGGCAGCTCCTCGTAGTCCACCTCGACCAGCTCGGCGGCGTCACGGGCCTCGGCGGCGCTGCGGGCGACCACGACGGCCACCGTCTCGCCCGCGAAGGCGACCCGGTCGCTCGGCATCGGCACGTGGGCGGGCGTGACCTGGTCGGGGACGACCGGCCAGGCGTTGATGCAGGCGCCCTGGGCCTCGCCGAGGTCGGCGCCGGTGAGCACGGCGACCACGTTGGGGCTCTGCTTCGCCGCCTCGGTCTCGATGCCGGTGATCCGCGCGTGCGGGAAGGGGCTGCGCACCATCGCCAGGTGCAGCATGCCGGGCAGCGTGATGTTGTCCGTCCAGCGGGTGCGGCCGGTGATGAGGCGCTGGTCCTCCTTGCGCCTGCGGTCGCGGCCGATCTCCGCCCGCGCGGTGGGCTCCTGGGTGGCGGTCATGCCGACGCTCCCTCGGCCGCGCCCGTCGTACCGGCCGCGTGCTGCACCGCGCGGACGATGTTGTGGTAGCCCGTGCAGCGGCACAGGTTGCCCTCGAGGCCGAGCCGGATCGCCTCCTCGGAGGGGCTGGGGTTCTCGGCCAGCAGGTCGACGGTCTGCATGATCATGCCGGGCGTGCAGTAGCCGCACTGCAGGCCGTGGCACTCGCGGAAGGCCTCCTGCACGGGGTGGAGCTGACCGTCCTCACCGGCCAGCCCCTCGATGGTGGTGACCTCACCCCCGTCGGCCTGGACGGCCAGCACGTTGCAGGACTTCACGCTCCTGCCGTCGAGGTGGACGGTGCACGCGCCGCAGTTGCTGGTGTCGCAACCGACGACGGTGCCGGTCTTGCCGAGCTTCTCCCGGAGGTACTGCACGAGCAGCATCCGGGGTTCGACGTCGTCGGCGACCCGCTGGCCGTCGACGGTGAGGTTGATCCGGGTCATGACTCTCCCTTGAGCGTGAGGGACCTGTGACCCGGCTCACGCTAGGGAGGAGTGGTTGGTGCGGGGTTGGCGCGCTCGGATGGGTGTCGCCGGTGGCGCCTAGCCTGCGGACATGAACCGCACCGACCGCCTCTACGCCCTCGTGGAGGAGCTCCGCGCGGCCGGGCCCCGGGGCCGGACGGCGCCCCAGCTCGCCGCCCACTTCGAGGTCAGCGTGCGCACGATCGAGCGTGACCTGAGCGCGCTCGGCCAGGCCGGCGTCCCGTTGGCCACGCGGCAGGGCCGCACCGGCGGCTACAGCCTCGACGCGTCGATGACGCTGCCGCCACTCAACTTCACTCCCCGCGAGGCGACGGCGGTCGCGGTGGCGCTGAGCAGCAGCGCCCACGTCCTCTTCGCACGCGACGCGCGCACCGCGCTGCAGAAGATCGTCGCCGCCATGCCGCCCGCCGCGCTCGAGGAGGCGCGCACCGCCGCGGCCAAGGTGCGCCTCGTCGTCCCGGTCGGGGCCGCGCCCGACGCCGACGTCGCCGAGACCATCTGGCAGGCGGTCCGCCGCAACCAGGTGCTCCGGATCGGGTACGTCGACATCGACCATGTCATCTCCGAGCGCGAGGTCGAGCCGCAGCACGTGGTGGTGGGACCGCGCGGCTCCTATCTCACCGCGTGGTGCCGGCTGCGCGAGGACGACCGGGTCTTCCGGATGGACCGGATCACCAGCGCCGAGCGCACCCCCGCGCTCCCCCGCGGCCCGCGCCGGCCGATCGAGCCCGAGATCCCCGGACAGCTCATCGCCCGCCCGGAGGCGGCGCTGCACCCGGAGAAGAATGTCGCGATGGCCGCGGAAACACCGACATAGGGCTGTCGCGAGGCGCTGGGACGGTGGTGACGACCCATCAGCAGCTCGAAGGAGTGACCGTCATGACCGAGTCCACCGCATCCGCACCCACCCCCGGCGCCGTCGCCTGGTTCGAAGTGGCGACGGGCGACCCCGACGCCGCGGAGAGGTTCTACGGCGGCCTGTTCTCCTGGAGCTTCACCGCCGACGACGCCTCCGTCGCGGGCGGGCTCGACTACCGCCTCGTCACGACGCCGGGCGCCGCCGCCCCGACGGGCGGGCTGTTCGGCACCGGCGGCCAGGCGCCGGGGCACGCCGTGTTCTCCGTGCTCGTCGCCGACGTCGCGGCAACGTGCGACGCGGCCGAGGAACTGGGCGGCACGGTCGTGAGCCGGCACCTCGACGTGGGGCCGGGTGTGCCCGCGTTCGCCTACCTGCGCGACCCGGCGGGCAACCAGATCAGCATCTTCTCCCCGCCCGCCTGAGCGACCGGCGCCGAAAACGCCGCAACGTCATACGTTCCGTGGGCTCGAGCCCACGGAACGTATGACGTTGTCACCGGAAACGACCGGCGCGGATCAGCCCAGGTCGACGATGGCGGCTGGTTTCGCCTGACTTGGCGATAGAGATCGGCGTGGCGCCCAGAGAGCATCTGACGGTCCTTCGACCCACTGGGTCAGCGGCACGGACAGGTCAAACTGTCACCAGTGTGCGTCGACGGGCTCATCCTTCGACGTCCGCGCCCTTGCCCTCGAGCTCAACGTCAGCGCTGACTCGCTCCTCTTCGACGGCGAACGCGGACCCCCAGAACCCGGCGCTGTGGCTCAAACGCGAAGCCGTCGACCACTTCTCGCCCGCGATCTCCCCCCACCCCGAGGATTGGGCGGATGAAGTAGGTTCCGCGACTGCCACGTTCCTCGCCTGACAGGAACTGATCAGGTCGTCAAGTTGCGCCTTGGCCGCTCAGGCGGCCGAGGCGGGCCGTCGTACGTCCTCTCACGGTTCGCCCGCGATGAGTCGTTGGGCGGCGCCGGTCACGAGCGAATGATCTCGTAGCCTGTCGCCTGCCTTCGAACTCAAGGCGCCAAGTGAATCAGTGGCCTCGAAGACCCAACGGAGCGTTGTCGTGAGTTCTGCCTCGAGTTCGTCGGCGCGCTGCAAGTCGTCAACCGAACGCTCAAGGTCGAGCAGTTCAGCAATGCGTTCAGGATCCGCGACGAGTTCGCCCAGCCGAGTCCGAATGTGGCACGCATGCTCCTTCGGAAAATGACTGTCGCCGAGACTACGTAGCCACACGGCGACGTTGACGAAGTAGGTCAAACCGAAATTTGACTTCTGAAGCTCCACCACCAAGACGGTGTCATCGCTGTGGAGATACCAGGCGCCGCCCTTCTTGGTCAAGCCGAGGCTCTTCATCGCGTTGGCGAACGTGGTCTGAATGGTGTTCACGGTCATGGCCTCGTGTAAGTCTGGATCGAGCCGGTCCAAGGCGTACTTCCCGGATAGGCGTCGTTGAGTTCTTTCAGGTAGTCATCGAGCTGCCGCTGCCCAAGTCGAATCGCGCGAGGATTGTAGGGCTTCAGTTCGACGATCTGGCGCGTCTGGAGGTTGATGCCGTCAACTCGTCGGCCGCTTGGCAGCCGGAACTCGCGCTGGAAGCCAGAGCCGTAGTTCCAGGCTGCGTGCATCTCACGGCCGCGACCGTGAGTCGTGGCCGTTGTCTCGCCATTGATAGCCGTCCGGATGCCCGGTCGGTCGAAGGCAAGGGCCATGTCCTTCGCGAACGCCCCGAGTCATTCTCCGCATCGGGGTTTGCTCCGGCGGCAAGCAGTAGTCGAATCAGGGCAGGGTCTCCGCCCCCAAACCCGAACGCCGCACGCCACAAGGGCGTGTTGCCAGAGGCATCAGGCGGATCGACAGGAGCGCCTGCCTCGAGCAGGACGCTGGCGACTTCGACATTGTCCTGCTGACAAGCTAGGTGGAGCGCCGTGGCGCCGGACTTGTCCACAGCGCCCAGGTCCACCCCTGCCGCAACCAGCGCGGAGACTTCCGAGACATCGCCCTCCACGGCGACTT
The DNA here is from genome assembly GCF_024614185.1 of Nocardioides carbamazepini. Taxonomy (GTDB): domain Bacteria; phylum Actinomycetota; class Actinomycetes; order Propionibacteriales; family Nocardioidaceae; genus Nocardioides; species Nocardioides carbamazepini. The sequence continues at coordinate 1,187,785 of NZ_JAHTLF010000016.1, read as the reverse complement.
GGTGAAGCCGCGTCCGACGCTGCGGATCGTTAGCGTCGGTCATCGTGGCATCTCATACTTGTGACTCATGTTTGATCTTAGGTCCAGAACAGACAGCGGTGCCGCGGTGAGGATGGTGACGAGTCGCCGGATCATGATCCTCCGGTCACGACATCGAGGAAACGACGGAGGAGCTCTACAAGCTCATCGGGGTTTTGCAACTCGACGTGTTCGAACTCCGAGGCCGCGAATGAGCCGTGATTGAACTCGGCATCACCGGACTCCCAGAGAAGCAACTCGGCGTCCGCGTCATCTGACAGCGCAACCAGGAGGTGCGCGGAAGGGTTGTCAGTCCCAGCGGGTCCGTATGAGAACGAGACTTGGCCGTTCTGTTCTAGGACGTCCCGGTTCGCTTCGACCCAGGAGGCAAGGCGGGTGAGGTGGGTCATCGTCGACACACCACCACGATGCAGGTGGCCGGCGGCATCTGAATCGGCGGTGGGCCAAAGCGAGTGGTGCCTACGTGGGGTCCTGGGATGACGGACCACTCGGGCTTGCCCGCTGGGAAGAGCGAGTTCGTGGGCACATTGAACTCCGCAAACACGCCCTTCCCGGCTGGGAATGCGGAGGGGTCCGCTGGATTGGTGACGAACGTTCGCCCGCCGCCGCCTTCCTGAACGAGGCCGGTCTTCTGCATCTTGAGGAGCTCGTCGTCGCCCATCCACCTGCCGACACGGGTGAGGTCGTCACCGCCGTTTGCGGCTTTGACGAGGTCAGGGAGTTTGCCAAGCTTCACCGCCTTCGTAGGAAGCGGCAACGCCGCCACGATCTCCAATGGACACCCTAGCGCCGATGCGCCTCCCCCGACACACTGACCAGGGTCCGGCACGAGCAGCGTCTTCAACATCCGAGCGGTAGTCGAGATCACCTCTTCGACCGTGACTTTGTCTCCCTCCCGGTTGCACAGGAACCGCCCGTTCGGCCCGGGCCTGGGGAACAAGCAACTCAGCGAGGGCAGCGTGAACTCGTGGTCGAGCACCTTGTCGAACCAACTCGGGTCGTCCGCCTCGTCTGATATCCGAGAGTCAAGTTGCGACAAGAGCGCATTGAAGTAGGCCCGCCGCTGCAAGTCGGCGTAGCCCTCCGCGCTCATAAGATCCTCAGGCAGCGGCGGCTGCCCGGTCAGATCCCGGGTGTAGGCGGCCGTCGCATTCCGCGGCTCCGGGACCTCCGGCGCCGGGGAGGCGGCCTTGATGTTGGTGTAGTGCCCCTTGGCGTCGACGTCGAAGGAGCAGTCCTCCCCGTTGCAGGCTGGTCGGTGTCCGTCGTCGTCGATCATGTTGACCGGGTTGCCGTTCACATACGCATAGGTGTTCGCGGTCAAGGGGTCGGTTCCGACCGACAGGTCGGTCGACGGGGACGCCACCCGATAGCTGTCCGGGGTGGTGAACGCACCCGTGTCCGGGTCGTAGGTCCGCACCCCCAGCTGATAGGTCCCGGTCGACCCGTCCCGCACCTGCCCGCGATACCAGACCGCGTTGCCCGTGCTGGTGGTCTGGCTGCCGTTCTTGCACACCCCATTCGCGTTCGTCCCGGTGGTCGGTTGGTAGGGGTTGCCGTACGGCGTGTACACCACACCACACCCCAACACCCCGCTACCGGTACCGGGCTTGGTCGTGACCGCGGTGACATTCCCGTGCCCATCGGTATCCAAGAACCCCCGGCCCGCCGAGGCACCACCCCCACCACCAGTCTGGTCGAACCCGACCTGGTCCCCGGCCGCGTCGAGCTGGTACAACACCTCCGGCTTGCCGATGGCACCACTGACCGCGTCGGCCTGCCCGACCACCGTGGCTGTCAGTCCGTCGTAGACGTTCTTCGTGACACCGGACTCGTCCACATCACCCCCGCCATTGGGCGGGTCGACCACCGTGATCGACCGTTGCCGGTCCAGCCCGTCATAGGTGTACGACATCGTCTTCACATCACCCGGACACACACCCATGTTGTCGACCGTGACCTTCTTGACCCGGTCGAACACGTCGTACTCGTTCGACACGCACTGATCAGTGGCCAACTGCCCGTCGTCGTTGTAGGTGTAGTCACGACGATCACCCGTGCCAGCCACCGGCCCGTCGACGAACTCGATCGAGTTGTCCATCCGATACGCCCACGACGTCACCCCAGCCGCACCACCGCCAGATGGCGTGGATGTCTCCGCGGTCCGGTTGCTGTTGCGGTCGTAGTCCCACACCACCTTCGAGACGTCGCCGAATCCTGGCGTCCACTCCTTCAACTGCCGACCAGGCGTGTACTTGTACGTCGACACGTAGGTCCCGACCAGGCCCGTCACGTCCTGCTTCGTGATGCTGCGGTTGTTGTCATAGCGGTAGCGGTAGTCACCCACCGTCGTGCCGCCGCCGGTCCCCTCGCTCGACATGGCCCTCGCCAGCGCATTGTTCGGATGCCACGCCCACTGGTTGACATGCGACCCACCACCACTCGGCGTGGACGCCTCCAGCAGCCGCGACGCGGCGTCATAGGTGTACGACGTGGCAGCGTCCAACACCTCCGAGGACATCGCACGCACCAGACCCGCCTGGTTGTAGCCATAGCTCGTGGTCTTCTTCACCCCACCGCTCGGGCCGGACGCACCGGTCTTGTCCGAACGGACCGTCACCTGCCCGGCACCGTCATAGGCGTAGGTGTTCTCATTGCCCCCACCCGCGCCGGCACCCGACTCGCTCACCGTCCGGACCCGACCATCGAGGTAGTAGCCCACCCCCACCGTCACGTCGCTGATCGGATCGGTGACCTGGGTGACCCCACCATGCTGCGCATACACCGACGTGATGGCCCGCGAGGTGCCGTCCTCACGACCGATCTGGTGATGCACCCGCCCGTTCGGCCCGTACTCCACCTTCAACGCACCACCCGGATGCCACTCCGGATTCCCCGGCACGCAGTCGGCCACCGTCCCCGAGGAACACCGAGCGGTCTGCGTCACCGACTTCAACCCCGCACGCGTGTATGTGTACCGCACCGACCGATACGACCCGTTCGTGATCGGCGTGTGCGTCGCCACGATCAGGTTGTCATCAGTGAACCGGTTCACCACCGGCTTCCCACCGTTGTGCTCCGCCTTCGGGTTCAGCACCTCGATCGGGTTGCCCACCTTGTCGTAGGTGTACCTCGTGATCGCGGTCTGCCCGGTGTCCGGTCCCGGCGCGGTGATCGACGCCAACCGGCCATCAGTGGTCCACACCTGCGCGGTGTGGTCACCTTCGGGGTTGGTGACGTCGACCTGGTTCCCGCCCGCGTCGTACCGGTACGCGACGACCTCGGACACGGTATGACCGGCGTCCCACGGATCGGTGTACCCCTGCCCCGTGCTCTGCCTGACCAGCCCATCGCCCGTGTACGCCGTCCGCGGACCGAACCCGAGCGCGTTGACCGTCCTGGTCGGGCGGCCGACACCGTCATAGGTACTCGTCACCGCGTCCACGCGGCCCGTGCTGCCCGTCGTCGTCGGATCAGGCCCGGTCACCTTCGCGACCAGCCTGTCGCCGGTGTAGGTGTACTCGAGGTACCGGTTGTCAGCGCCGGTGGAGTTCGGCAGGTACTGGCGCGCCAACTGACCGACGGCGTCGAACGTCGCCCGCGTCGAGCACACACCCACACTCGCGCCGTACGCCGCCAACCCGTCGATGCGATCCGTGACCGGGCCGGTCGGGCACTGCGCGGTCTGCTGGTTCGTCCCCAGCCCACCGTCGTCACCACCGCCCAGCGAGGTGACCGTGGCGTCGTAGCGGGGCGCATAGGTCCGCGTCGCGTTGCCGTCGAGGTCGTAGTCGATCCGCTTGGCCGTGTTCAGGTTCGGCGCGGTCACCGAGGCCGCGTCCGTGAACGCCTGCGGTGGCAGCACCGCGGCGATCTGACCGTCGGCGTTGTAGAACGCGCGGGTCCGGGTGTTGGCCAGGCCGGACGGGTCGGGTGCTGCGACCGGGCCGTGTTCGAGGGCCGGGTCCGCCTGCCGGGTCTGGGCTCCCTCGAGGGTGTCGAGTGGCCGGTTCGCGGCGTCGTAGGAGATCGCGGTCACCGATCCGGTCTTCGACAGATCGACGCCCGCTGGCGCGTTGGTGACCGAGTCCGCGTCGATCCGGATCCGACCGGGTGCCCCGGACCGCCGAGCTTCTTGCTCGTACCGGAACCGGCACCCGACCCACCGGCACCGCCGCCGACGTCGAGCACGGTCGCCGACGCCAGCTCGACACTCGGTGCGGACAGCCAGATCCCGCCGCCGGCGCCACCACCGCCACCGCCCGAGTTAGCGCCGCCGTCGGTGCCGGCCCGGCCGATCGCCGTGACCGTGCCGTCCACGACCAGTCGTTCGGCCGAGATATGGACGAAGCCGCCCCCGTAGGGGTGGTGTTCCAGCCCCTCAGAGATGTCTAACGACCAGCCCAGGATCAGCCCAGGTTCTCACGCCCCTCTCGGAGATGGCTGGGCCTGATCTGGGAAGCTAGTGTCGCGTGTCGTAAGTCTTTGAGTGGTTGGGGTCTGAAATCATGAGGCATGGCGAATCGTCCTGCCCCGCCGTTGGTGCTGCGTGATGGTGACCGCGAAGAGCTGGAGCGGTGGACTCGGTCATCGACGGTGCCGGCTTCGGCAGCCAAGCGGGCGCGGATCGTGCTGTTGGCAGCCGATGGGGTCGCGAACGCGCGGATCGCGGAGCTGACCGATGTCACCGCGAACACCGTGCTCTCGTGGCGTGGCCGCTATGAAGAACGCGGACTTCGAGGGCTGGGCGATCTTCCGCGGCCTGGGCGTCCGCGCGAGCTGGATCACCGCACGATCGTGGCCGAGACGCTGAGGCCGCCGCCGAAGAAGCTCGGGGTGACGCACTGGTCGACCCGGCTGCTGGGTGAGCGGTTGAAGGTCAGCAACGGCACGATCGCCCGGGCGTGGCGTGCCTACGGGATCAAGCCGTGGAAGGCCGAGTCGTTCCGGTTCTCCACCGATCCCGAGCTGGTCGGGAAGGTCACCGACATCTGCGGGCTCTACCTGGCCCCGCCACAGAACGCGATCGTCTTGTGTGTGGACGAGAAGTCCCAGATCCAGGCGCTGGACCGGACCGTGCCGATCCTGCCGATGCAGGAGGGCCGGATCGAGCGCAGGTCGCACGACTACTACCGCCACGGCACCAGCACCCTGTTCGCCGCGCTCGACATCGCTACCGGTCAAGTCACGGCGTCGTTGAAGAAGCGGCACCGTCACCAGGACTTCCTGGCGTTCCTGGCGTTCCTGCGTCAGATCGAACGGACCTACCGCGACGTGGTCGACGAGGCGGGCGACCCGGTCGAGCTGCATCTGGTGATGGACAACTACGCCGCTCATAAGCACGCGAACGTCCGCGGCTGGCTGGCTCAGCACCCGAGGTTCGTCGTGCATTTCACCCCGACCCACGCCTCGTGGATGAACCTCGTCGAGGTCTGGTTCGGGATCGTCGAACGCCAAGCCATCCGCCGCGGCGTCTTCAAGTCCGTGCGTGACCTCAATGCCAAGATCCGCGCGTTCATCGACGGCTGGAACGACCGCTCCCACTCGTTCGTGTGGACCAAGACTGCCGACCAGATCCTCGCGAAGGCCAACCGCTCAACTACTTCGAACCCACGCCACTAGCCGCCGTTTTTGCTCCAACTCGTCATTGGAAGACCGTCCGGATGCCCGGTCTGTCGAAGGTAAGGGCCATGTCCTTCGGCGAACGCCCCGAGTCATTTTCCGCGTCGGGGTCTGCTCCGGCGGCAAGCAGTAGTCGGATCAGGGCAGGGTCTCCACCCTGAAACCCGAACGCCGCACGCCACAAGGGCGTGTTGCCAAAGGAATCAGGCGGATCGACAGGAGCGCCTGCCTCGAGCAGGAGGCTGGCGACTTCGACATTGCCCTGCTGACAAGCTAGATGGAGCGCTGTGGCGCCGGACTTGTCCGCAGCGCCCAGGTCTACCCCTGCCGCAACCAGCGCGGAGACTTCCGAAACATCGCCCTCCAGCGCGACTTGGTGAAGCCGCGTCCGACCCTGCGGATCGCTAGCGCCGGTCATCGTGGCATCTCATACTTGTGGCTCATGTTTGATGTTGGGTCCTCATACCAGTAATGGGTGGGATCGTTTTCGTACTCGATGACTTCCTGACGAGTCCAGCCCTCGTCGCGAGCTCGCCGCTGGGTGCGCCACCATTCGAATCCTGGCCGATGGCCGAAATGCCCGGCCCCTTCGGTGATGGGCAGACCTGTGTTTGGATCGTACAGTTTCCCGTCGGGTGCTCGCTGAGCGTCCAGGATCGCCTTCTTCGTGCCAACACGGAGCTTCACCCGGTTCTTCGCGACGTCAACGGCCGCCGCCGCCTCGTCGAGGCCCCGAGCGGCGTCTTCGATCTTCCGGAGATCGCCCGCGTCGTCGGCCATCTCGGCGAGCCGAGCGAGCTTGAACGCCTTGCCTGGACCTGGCACGGCCATGACCACTTCCAGAAGGCACGAAACTGCACCCTCGGTACAGGCAGACGGGTCGAAGACCAGCAGCTTGAAGCCCTCCGCCAGCGTGAGTCCCGTCTTCGGGACTCTCTCACCGCTGACGACGCACCACACCTTGCTATCGACCTCACAGGCCGACATCTCCTGGATCGCGCAGCCATCACCGTTACCGCCGAATGGGCAGAACTTACCGGTCCCCCCGGCCGTGTCCGGGTCAAGATCGGTGACCTCATAGACCGTCACCTTAGCCAACTCGCGCCGACGCTCGCGCTCCGCAGCGTCAAACGCCTCCTGCTGGCGATCCAGAAGGCCCCGATAGGAGTCCCGCGCCTCCGCCGCGGCTTCCTTCGTGCAGGAACTGGGGTTGGAAAGGCACGGCGACAACTCGTTCCCACTGGGATCCACCGCCCGATGCCCGTCAGAGTCCATCAAGTTCAACGGGTTGCCGTTGACATACGCATACGTGTTCGCGGTCAACGGATCGGTCCCCACCGACAGATCGGTCGAGGGCGGCGCCACCCGATACGAATCCGGGGTGGTGAAGGCACCTGTTCGTGGGTCGTAGGTACGCGTGCCCATCTGGTAGCTACCCGTCGACCCATCACGGGTCATCCCGCGATACCACTGGCTGTTGCCACTCGAAGCCGTCTGCGACCCGTTCTTGCAGACCTTGTTCGCGTTCGGGCCAGTCGCGGTGTCGTACGGGATGCCGTACGGGCTGTACACGACCCCACACCCCAAGACCCCGGAACCGCCACCGGAGGCACCTCCGTTGCCGGTCGTGATGGCTGTGACATTCCCGTGCCCGTCGGTATCGAGGAACGCACGGCCCGCACCGCCACCACCGGGACCTGCAACCTGCTCATAGCCCACAGCAGCACGGTCCGCGTCGAGCTGATAGAGCACCGTGGGCTTCGAGAACTCCCCGTTGACCGCGTTGTTCTGCCCCACCAGGATCGGGACGAGACCGTCGTACACGTTGCGCGTCGTCGTGTTTGCACCCGCCTGGCTCGCGCCCGCGACAGTGATCTCTCGCTGCCGGTTCAGACCGTCATAGGTGTAGGTGGTTGTCTTGTCATCGCCGCCACATGCGCTTGTGTTGTTGACCTCGACCCGTCGGATCCGGTCGAACACGTCATAGGTGTTGGTGGCGCACCCATCGGACTCCAACAACCCGTCTTCGTCGTAGGAGTACACCCGACGATCTGGATCGACACCCCCAACCTCAGAGGCGGGGCCGTCTTGGACATCGATCGCGTTGTCCAGCTTGTAGGTCCACGTCGTCACACCACCAGCCGGCCCACTCCCGGAAGCGGTCGTGGTCTCCTTGGTCCGGTTGCTGTTGCGGTCGTATTCCCACGCATACCGGGAGACGTCCCCGAACCCCGGGTCCCACGTCTTGATCTGCTGCCCGGGGGTGTAGGTGTAGGTCGAGGTGAAGCTCCCGACCCCACCCGCTACCTCACCAGAGGCCTCCTGCCGAGTGATGTTGCGGTTGTTGTCGTACCCGTAGCCGTACTGACTGATGGTCGAGGGGCCGACGCTGCTCCTGGCTCCCGCCAAAGCGTCATTGGGGTGCCACGACCACTCGTTCGCATGGATGCCGGTCGCCGCCTCACGGAGCCGTCCAGCCTTGTCGTAGGCGTAGGACGTGCTCCGCCCCAGCACCTCAGACGCCATCGTGTCGGCCAAGTCGGCCTGGTTATAGGCATACGACGTCGTCTTCTTCACACCACCGGTCGCTCCGGCGGCACCGGTCTGGTCGCTGCGCACGGTGAGCTGACCAGCCGCGTTGTAGGCGTAAGTGTTCGCATTTCCGCCGCCAGCACCGGTGCCGGTCTCGCTCACCGTCCGGATCCGGCCATCGAGGTAGTAGCCCACATCGATCGTCACGTCACTGATCGGATCCGCGACCTGGCTGATGCCGCCCGACTGGGCATACAACGACGTGATCGCCCGCGACGTACCGTCCTCACGACCGATCTGATGATGCACGCGGCCGTTCGGCCCGTACTCCACCTTCATCGCACCACCCGAGTGCCAGGCCGGGTTCCCACGCACGCAATCACTCACCGTGCCCGAGGAGCAGCGCGCGGTCTCGGTCACCGACTTCAGCCCCGCACGCGTGTAGGTGTACCGCACCGACCGATACGACCCATTGGTGATCGGCGTGTGCGTCGCCACGATCAGGTTGTCATCAGTGAACCGGTTCACCACCGGCTTCCCACCGTTGTGCTCCGCCTTCGGGTTCAGCACCTCGACCGGGTTGCCCACCTTGTCGTAGGTGTACCTCGTGGTCGCGGTCTGCCCGATGTCGGGTCCGGGTGCGGTGATCGACGCCAGTCGGCCGTCGGTGGTCCACATCTGCCCGGTGTGATCGCCCTCCGGATTCTGGACGTCGACCAGGTTCCCGCCCGCGTCGTACCTGTTGAGCGTGACCTCGGCGACGGTGTTGCTGCCATCCGTATAGCCCTGCCCCGTGGCCTGCTTGACCAGACCGTCGCCGGTGTAGGCGGCCTGCGGCCCGTAGCCGAGGGCATTGAGCGTCCTCGTCGTCCGGCCCGCGCCGTCATAGGTCATTGTCGCAAGATCAACACGCGCAGTGCTGCCGCTCCCTGACCCGCTGGTCCGCGGGTCGGGCCCGCTGACCCCTGCGACCAGCCCATCCCCTGTGTAGAAGTACTCCAGATACCGGTTGTCCCCACCTACAGGAGCCGCTGTCGGCAGATACTGCCGCACCATGTTGCGGACCGGGCCATAGACGGAACGCACGACGCACACCCCGACCGTCGAACTGTACGCCGCCAACCCGTCGATGCGATCCGTGACCGGGCCGGTCGGGCACTGCGCGGTCTGCTGGTTCGTCCCCAGCCCACCGTCGTCACCACCGCCCAGCGAGGTGACCGTGGCGTCGTAGCGGGGCGCATAGGTCCGCGTCGCGTTGCCGTCGAGGTCGTAGTCGATCCGCTTGGCCGTGTTCAGGTTCGGCGCGGTCACCGAGGCCGCGTCCGTGAACGCCTGCGGTGGCAGCACCGCGGCGATCTGACCGTCGGCGTTGTAGAACGCGCGGGTCCGGGTGTTGGCCAGGCCGGACGGGTCGGGTGCTGCGACCGGGCCGTGTTCGAGGGCCGGGTCCGCCTGCCGGGTCTGGGCTCCCTCGAGGGTGTCGAGTGGCCGGTTCGCGGCGTCGTAGGAGATCGCGGTCACCGATCCGGTCTTCGACAGATCGACGCCCGCTGGCGCGTTGGTGACCGAGTCCGCGTCGATCCGGATCCGGCCTGGCGATCCGGCGCCTCCGTTCTTCTGGCGGTCGCCGGCGCCGGCTCCCGTGCCGCCGGCGCCTCCGCCGACCTTGAGCACGGTGGTCGTGGCCAGGCTCACGCTCGGGGCGGAGAGCCAGATCCCGCCGCCTGCGCCTCCGCCTCCTCCGCCGGAGTTGGTGCCGCCGTTGGTGCCGCTCTGGCCGGCAGCGGTGATGGTGCCGTCGATGATGACCTGTTCGGCGGAGATGTGGACGAATCCGCCGCCGTTGCCGCCCTTGCCGGCCGTGCCGAGGAGGCCGACCCCGCCACCGCCTCCGCCGCCACCGGAGCCCTTCAGGTAGTCGCTGCCGACCTCGGCGAAGTCGGGTGTGCCCGATGCCAGGCCTGGCAGACCGGGGCCGGTGCCACCCTGGCCCGGCTGGCCGTCGTCGCGGTGGCCGCCACCGCCGCCACCCGACGCGGAGAGCCCGAGCAGTCCCGTCACGCCGCCCACGCCGCCGTTACCCGGGTTGGGGTTGCTGGCCGGCGAGCCGGCACCGCTGAGCCCGTTGCCCGCCGTACCGGCGGCACCGCCCTGCTCCCCCTTGCCATCCATGGTCACCACGCAGGTCGAGCACACGGTCACGGTGCCGGTGGCGTAGAAGGCCAGGCCGCTGCCGGTGTTGGCCGCGGTGACATGGGCGCCGTTCTGGAGGGTGACGTTGCGGTACTGCGCGCCGTCGGGGATCTGGAACGGATTGCCGGCGCCGTTGATCGCCCCGTCGACGACCAGGTTGCCGTCGATGCCGGAGCCGGTGTTGAGGAAGCCCGGGGCGTTGACCGCGGTGACATTGCCCGAGTCGTCGTAGGACCAGGTCGTGGTGTTCGACTTGCCGGCCTCACGTGGAACCGTCTGGCTGGTGCGGCGGCCCTGGTCGTCGTACGTCATCGTCGTCTCGTGGTCGTTCGGGTCGGACACCGCGATCGTGTTGCCGTCGGCGTCGTAGCGATAGCTGGTGACCAGCTCGGTGGAGCCGCGGTAGCGCTTCTCGCTGACCGTTCGCCCGGCGCGGTCGACCTGGTAGTGGGTGGAGAGCCTGCCGGTGCCGGTGCAACCGCCTGAGGCGTCGGGCTCCCGGCGGGCACCGTTCCCGTCGAGGCTCGTGTCGAGCTCGCGCGGTGGGCAGAAGTCGAGCACATTGCCGTTGCGGTCGTGGTTCCAGCGGCTCGTGAGAGTCGTGTAGACACCGTCGTTGCGCGGGGCGTCGACTCTGACCTGCCGGCCGGCCGCGTCCAGCCAGGTCCGCGTCGTCTGGCCGGCGCCGTCGGTCGCGGTGATCTGTCGGTCGACGCCGTCGTAGGTCGAGGACGTCACGCAGATCTGGTGGCCGTCTTGGCCCGGGGTCCACGCGGCGGCCGTCGCGGTGCCGGCGCAGGTGGTGAGCTGGGGGTCGACCGGCCCACGGGTCGCCTCGCTGGTCAGCGGCCGGTTGACGTCGTCGAAGCTCGCCCGGGTCGCGACGCCACGGGCGTCGATCGTCCTGACCGGGTTGCCGTACGGGTCGTAATCCACCGTCGCGACCGTGCCGGTCGACCGGTGCTGCGCGCCGGTGGAGCGGACCGGGCGGCCGGCGGCGTCATAGCCGGTGGTCCGGTCGTACGCCGACGAGAGCACCTCGTTGCCACGACCGCCGCGGATCCGGCGGACCTGCCCGAGACTGTCGGTCGTCTGGGTGGTCAGGTTGCCGGTGGCGTCCCTGGTGCCGCGCAGGCTCCAGCCGGGAAGCCGGTACGGCGACACGTCGATCCCGGCGGTCGTCGGAGGCGAGGTGGCAGGGTTGGTGCCGTCCGCTCGCTGGTGGCTCGTCGTGGAACCCCAGACGGTGACCTTGCCCGCGCGGTCGGCCGAGGCCCAGGTGGCCCAGCCACCGGCGAGGGCGACCTGGCCCTCGACCCCGGGTACGACGACCGGGCTGGTCGAGTTGGCGGGGGTGCCGGGAGTCCCGCCGAGCTGGCCGGTGGTGTTGGAGCCCCAGGCGCGGATCTTGCCGTCGACCATCAACGCGGCTGCGCCGTAGCCGGCTCCGATGACCTGCCGTACCGGCCCGGCCGCCGTGCCGTCGCCCATGGTCGTGATCCGGGTAGGAGCGTTGCGTTGGGTGGTGTCGCCGAGACCGAGGTCGCCCTGGGTGTTGTTGCCCCACGCCCAGGCCTTGCCGTCGCGGGTCAGTGCGTAGGAGGCACCTGCTCCGCCGGACACGGCCCGCACTCCGCTCAGACCGCTGACCTGGGCGGGTGCGTTGCGCAGCGTGGTGTCGCCGTGGCCGAGTTGTCCGGCGTTGTTGGCTCCCCAGCTCCACAGGGTCCCGTCGGTCTTGACCGCCAGCGAGTGGAGGTAGCCGGCGCCGATGGTCGACGCGTTGTCCAGGACCTTGAGCGGGGTCACGTTCGACGAGCCGCCGGTCACGCCGATGCCGAGTTGCCCGAAGGTGTTGGATCCCCACGCCCACACCCGCCCGCGGTCATCGAGGGCCAGCGCATGACAACCGCCTGCGGCGATCGAGATCACGTCGGTCAGGTCACCGATCCGGACCGGGGTGGTGACGCCGGCTCCGCTCGCCCACACCTGTCCGTCGCCTGTGAGATAGACCGTGAACGCGCAGCCCGACAGTGCACCCGTCGAGGTCTGGGCCACCTGGACCACGTTGCTCATGCCCACCGCGCGGACCGCGTGCGAGCGAGCCGTGGTGGTGCCGTCGCCGAGCTCGCCGGACGCATTGGCGCCGGAGCCCCGGACTGTTCCGTCCGGGCCGATGGCGACCAGGGCGGTGTTGGAGACGCTGAGCGAGTCCGAGGTCACCGGCGTGGCGTTGACCTGGTCGGTGTACGCCGCCGACGGCGGCGCTGCGGCATTGGTCCAGTCGGCGCCGAGCGCCAGGCCACGCGTGGCATTGCGTTCCCAGGTGCGGGCGACGTTGCCTGCGGCGTCGTAGGCGAAGACCGTGTGCTTCCCACGGGTATCCACGACGGCCTTGAGCCAGCCTCCGGCCGAGACCGTGCCGGAGAGGTCGTTGTCGGCGTTGGCGTAGTAGCGGTACTCGGTGGCCTCAGGGCGGTTGGCGGCATTGGCCTGAGGAAGCCTCATCGAGGTCCGCTGGCCGGCGGCGTTGTACTCGTAGGTGGTGCAGGTGTGGGTGTAGCCGCCGCTGGTCGGCACGCTCGGACTGCCCGCTGGCGGGCCGGACACCGGCGAGGCGCAGGAGCCCGCGGGGACATTCGCCGACGCCGGCGTGTCGACCTCGCAGACCAGCCCGGTGTTGCCGCGGGCCGCGCTGCCGCAGATCGTCGTGGCCGCCGGCTTGTTGGTCGAGGCCAGTTGGCCGTTGGGCGGCATGTCGCGCCGGGTCGTGGTCAGGTGGTCGCCCCAGCTGTCGCTCGGGTCCGCGTCCGCGGGCGCGTTCCCGCGTGGGGAGAGCTCCTGGGTCTGGTCGGTGACGGCATACAGCGTGTCCGGCTTGATCCGGTCGCCGCCGACGGCTGCTGCGTAGTGGGCCTTGATCCGTGCCGGGGCGAGGATCTTGGTGTAGATCGCGAGCTCGTCGAGGCTCGATCCGGGACCGGCGGTCGCGGTCTGACCCTGCGTGGGGCTGCCCGCGAACTGTCCGGCGAGGTCGTTGTCGTAGACGACGAGCGTCTGCTTGACGCCGTCGACCCAGATCGCTGCTCCGGACGCGGTGCCGGAGCCGTCGTAGGTGTAGGCGACGTGATGCCACTCGCCGTCGGCGATCGACACCGGCGAGTACACCGTCAGGCTCTTGCCGGCGGCGACGTCCGAGGCCAGGTAGATCATCGGGTATCCGCCGAAGTTGCGGCCGACCTGGCCGAACGCGTTCGCCGTCCCCCAGGCGAAGGTGCGCTCCTGCTTGGTCGTGTCGGTCGTCCGCTGCCAGGCCTCGACGGTGAAGTCCGACGAGGACGCCGAGGTGCCCGACGCGAAGCCGGTGAGGCCGGGGATGGTTGCTCCCGTACTCGTCGTGGACTCCGTGACGGCGCCGTCACCGGCGATGACACCCGGGGCCCCCAGCCCGACCGCGGGGCCGTAGGTGCCGTCCGGTCCGGTGTGGGCGTCCATGGTCGTGCCGCTCGCGTCGCCCAGGCGCCAGTAGCCCAGCGGGCTGTCGTGGCCGACGGTGGACACATAGTTGCTGCCCGCGGCGCTCGACGCGATCTGGCCGCTGCCGCGCACGTGGTTGTCGAACGCCCGCTGGTCGCCGTTGGCGTCGAAGTACTGGTCGTGGCTGCCCCAGGTCGTGATCGCCGAGTTCGCGTCGGTCCACCCCTCGGTGGGTACCGGTGCGGCATCGAGGAGGACCTTCTGGCGCAGGGTCTGACCGAGCGTGCCGTAGGTGTAGGCGATCGCCTCGTCGTGGACGGTGACACCGTCGACGGTCGCGGTGGTCGCCTGGCCCGGGGGAACCGGGCCGGCGGACCAGTCGACCGGCTGCGCCTTGCGGATGGTCTGACACAGGTTGTGGTTCATCGGGCTGCCAGCGGGTTGGGCGCAGGACTCGATGCCGCCGGCTGCCCCCATGCCGTCCCAGAGATACCCGGCCTGCCGGAGGTAGGAGTCGCCGGAGTCCCCTTCCTCGATGACGCCGACGCGTCCCCAGTCGTCGATCTTGGAGTAGCGCACCCGCTGACACGCGTTGCCGCAGGAGGCGACCTGGTCCGGTCTGCCCATGTCCGCGGTGACATAGACCGGTGGCGCCTGCTCGTCGCTCGTGTTGTCGTGCCAGCCGTAGACGGTGGTCAGGCCCTTCGTGGCTCCGCCGCCGCCGTTGGCGGTGTCGTTGCCGCGCCGGTCGGTCACCTCGATGACGCGGTCGGGACCTATCGGCGCCGGCGCGTGACCGAACGTCGTGCGGTGCCCGCGGGCGTCGGTGACCGAGCACAGCTGGCCCACCGTGGTGGCCCCGGAGGGCGAGTCGTCGCAGCGCTCCGTCGAGGTGGAGTAGGTGTAGCTCGCGGACGGCCGGGCTGTGGTGGCGCTGCCGGGCGCCCCGTTGACGGGCGGAAGAGGGTTGCCCGCGGCCCAGACCTCGACCAGCCGCGGGAGCAGCGGGTCGGTCTCGTCGACGAGGTACGACGTCACGCGGCCGGCGGAGTCGGTGACCTTGACGTGCCGGTGGTCCTCCGGCGCTCCCGGGGCGTCGTAGTCGACGGTGATGACCGGGCACGTGCCGCCGTCGCCACAGGAGGCGGTGTAGATCTTCCAAGGACCGCGGGTCTCGCCCGCCTGGTAGTCGTAGCGGATCTGCTGACCGGCCGGGTCGGTGACCGCTGTGATCCGGCCGAGGATGTCGTAGTCGTAGCGCACCCGGTCGGGCCGGACCAGCGACCAGCCGACGTCGACGAAGCCGTTCTCCGCCGGGTTGTTGCAGCCGCTCGCCGCGGTGCCGATGTAGCGGAACAGGAACAGGTTCGACCCTGGCGGGCCGGTGTAGGCCTGGTCGATGCAGAGCTTGCCGTAGATCAGCCCCTCGACGGCCGAGGACAGCGCGAACCGCAGGGACTGCGGGTTGAGCAGCCCGAGGACGGAGTCGGCAATGCCGCTCTGGCCGGTGAGGTCGATCGGCAGGCTCAGGTCGCCGACCGAGGCGCCGACCGACCGGAGCTTGAAGGTGTGCCGGGTGCCGTCGCGGTCGATGTAGGGCATCGAGAGGGGCTGCAGCACGGTCTGCAGGTTCGGGATCGGGAGGCCGCCGACACCGAATCCACCGGCGAACTCCCCGGTCTCGCCGAGGTCGAACTGCCAGCCGGCCCCGATCGGCCCGCCGGGCGACATGTGGTCCTGGGAGTTGTAGACCCGTCCCAGCCCGAGGGCCAGTCGCCCACGGGTCTGCACCGGCGTGGTGTCCTGCTGCTCGATGACGAGGTTGCCGTTGGCGACGTTGACGTTGGCGCTCGCACCGCCACCCAGGTCGGTGCTGTCATAGGTCCACCAGTCCTCGATGCCGAGGCCGCCGCCGCACACCGTGATCTGGGCGAAGACCTCTGCTGAAGGTCCGCTCAGCTGGGCGGCGATCGCGGGGACGTCGATCAGCTCGCAGCCGCGCTGGGTGCCGACGACCGAGGCGAGGAAGTCTCCGACCCGTGATGCCCCCAGCGGGATGTCGATCCGAGCCAGGGAGGCGGTGAGGTCCGCCACCGCTCCGCACGGATCCAGCCCGGCCGGCGCACACGGCTGGAGAGTGGTGCCGTCCAGCTTGATCAGGCTTCCCGCCGCCAACAGCGTGTCCTGAAGCGCCGACGTGAGCGTCACACCCGTGATCGGCGCCGATCCGGCGTTGTGGGCGGTGATCGACACCTCGGCGGTGTCGCCGACCCAGAACACCGGCTCTTCGGCCGTGCCATCGGACGCGCCCGTCACCGAGATCTCGAGGATCGGCACCGTCACGTCATACGACCAGGTCTCCTGGACGATCGCGGTCGAGGTGACCCCACCGAACATGACCATCCGGCCCTGGCCGTCCGACGCCATCGCCGCGCCGCCGCGCCCCGCCGGAGAGGCGATGCCCACGGCCTTCGCCCAGTCATCGCCGGTCCACGCCCACGTGTCGTTGCGCAGGATCGATGCGCCGGCGTCGAAGTCGACGCCACCGAAGAGCACCATCGCTCCCTTGCTCGGATCCCGGCCGGGCCCCGCCTCGACGATGCCCAGACCTCGGTCGAGAGCCACGGCCGCAGAGGTTCGTGCCGGCGGACTGTGCGCCGGCGCCTGCTGCGTCCACACGGTGGTGCTGGGACCGAGGATCCAGGTGTCGCCCACCGCGTCACAGGCCGTCCAGCAGTCGACAGCCCCACCGAAGAGGACCAGCTGGCCCGTCGACGCGGAGTACGCCAGCGCGGCGTCACTGCGCGCCGCCGGCGCTCCCGCGGTCCCGTTGGCCTGGATCTGCGTCCAGGCATTGGCCTTCAGCTGCCAGGTGTCGTTGCGCTCCCCCGCGGTGGTCGCACCACCGAAGACCACCAATCCGTCCCGCGCGACGTCGTACGCCATCGACGCGCCGGTGCGGGCCACCGGAGCCGTCCCCGTCGGCGTGAGCTGCGTCCACGTGGTGCCGTCCCACGCCCACACGTCGTTGAGTGGAGCCGAGGCCGAAGCCTGCCCGCCGAACAGGACGACCTTGCCCAGCGACTCGTCCCAGGCCATCGACGCACGGAACCGCCCCGGCGGACTCGTCACCGGGAACTTCTGCACCCAGGTCGTGCCGGTCCACACCCACGTCTCGGCGAGCCCAGTCGCGCCGGTGCGACCACCGAACCGCACGACCTGGCCGCGGATCCTGTCGTAGGCCATCGCGGCCTCCACCGACCCGGCCGGTTGCGTGCTCGGGTTCAACTGGACCCAGTTCGGCGACAGGTACTCCCCAGCGGCCGGAGCCCCACTCCGCGCAGCCGAGCGCACGGTCGCCATCGCCGGGACCACCCCGACCCCGTCTCGCTCCGAACGAGCCGAACGCACCCGTCCGGACGGGCTTCCGGGTGACTGACCGCTCGGCTGGTCGTCACCGCCGGTCGCCTGGTCCGACGGCGGAGTGGTCGGCTGGTCGGTCGGCTCGTCCGTCGGCTCATCGGTCGGCTCATCGGTCGGCGCGTCGGTCGGCTCGTCGGTCGGCTCGTCCGTGGGCGAGTCCGTGGGCTGATCGGTCGGACCCGACGGCGTCTGCGGCGCCGGCGCCGGCTCGTATCCCTCCGCGATGGTCAGCGGAGCGACATCCGGCACGTCGTCGGCCTGGCGGGTCGCGTCGTACGAGCAGACCTCCGCCGTGCCCTCCTCCTGGAGCAGGGCGCCGAGCGGATCGGTGGCGTCGGCGCCCCCGCCTGCGGTGCCGCCCGCTCCGCCCTGCTCGACGCAGACCTTCTTCGACGTGACTCCGGGGCGCTCCACCACGTCCGACTGCGGCTCCTCCGGTGCGGGCAGCTTCGTGCCTCGGTCGGCCTTCGGACGCTTCATCGCCCGCAGTGGATCCAGTTCGACGTCGAAGGCGTCGCCCGCTCCTGCCAGCGGCGCGAGCGGATCCGGCCCGGGCTCGTCGGTGACCAGCACGACGGTCACCACGCCGGTGACCAGCACGAACGCCGCAGTGGCGAGCACCGCGACCCGACGGACCACCGTTGCGCCGGTCGGAGTGAGGATCCGGACCAGCCAGCGCCGTTGCGCGGCGGTGGTCCTGAGCACGGACCGAACGAGTTCGAGCGCACGAGAAGCCATCGGAGTGTCCCTCACCGCGGCCCGGCCCCCCAACCACGCTCACGCGAGCGTGATCGGCGCCACATCAGGGCAGCGATGGTGCTCGGCCCCCTCCCGTCCCGTCAATGGCCCGAAAGAGCCATGACCGGTCGGGACCCGGTCCCCTATGTCGATCACGAAAACGACCGATCCCCGCCCCTGCGTGCGGCAGGGACGGGGATCGGTGAAGGGGTCGAGCCGGTGATCAGCCCAGGTCGACGATGGCTGCGACGGGGCCGCCACCCTCCGGGCCCTGGTGGGCGGCGGAGACCGAGACGAAGACCGCCGGGTCACCGGTCACGGCGGCGGTGACGCCACCGACGCAGGACTTGATCTGGCGGTGCCAGTGCACGTCGGAGTCGTCGAGCATGGCGTTGCGGCGACCGCGGACCTCGCCGTTCTGCGAGGCCTCGCACTTGAGGAAGACGTTGACCAGCTTGCCGTCGAGGTCGGCGGTGCGCGGGCGCTCGGGCAGGTCGAGGCCGGCGTCCTTGATGGCGTTCCAGATGCCGTCCTGGTCGAGGGCGTCGGTCATCACCGAGTGACCGATGCGGTAGCGCCCGCCGACACCCTTCGCGTTGCCGACGACCACGATCTGGGCGACGTCGAGCTCGACGCCGGAGGAGCAGGACGCGACGGACGAGTACAGCTCACGGTTGTTCATGACGTCCGCGTCGGTCGGCATCTCGATCTCGCCGAGGGCCACGGCGATGCCGAGGCCGGTGACGCCGTTGGACAGGTCCATCGACTCGTGGGTGTGCTCGGTCCAGACCTCCTTGCCGCGGCTGTGCGCGTCGCGGATGGTGTGGATGGTGAGCAGCGGGGTCTTGGTCTGCACGTAGTGCACGTCGGCGACATCGGTGATCCCGGCGCGCTCCATGGCGACCTTCACACCGGCGGCGACCTTCTCGATCATCGCGACGTACCCGATCTCCTCGGGCAGGATCGGCTCGCTCATCGCGAAGCCGACCGTGAGGCGCTGCTCCTCGCGGCTCGGGTCGTCCTCGGCGACGTCGACCGTCGCGAAGATGGTGGCATGGGGGCTGATGACACCGTCGGTGCCGCCCGACCACACGATCGGGACCTGCTTGACCTGGTCGGCCGGGGCGCCCTTGTCGACGAGCACCTCGCGGAAGGCACGGTCGGCGATGATCCGGGTGTAGTCGTTCACCCCGCCGTTGCCCTCGGTCTTGCCGATGATCGCGATGACGCGGTCGGCCTTGAAGACACCCTCGTCGATGAGCTTGGCCAGCTCGGAGGCGTCGGCGACGGAGTGGATCGGGACCTTGCGGACCTCGATGGCAGAAGGCATGGTCAAGCTTCCTTTCGGGTTCTTCAGTTGGGCGTGACGATCGTTCCGGCGCGGCCGTCGGCGGCCGCGAGGATGCTGCTGAGGTCGGTGATGACGCCGCGCCGGCCGGACTCGGCCACGAAGCGGCAGATCGCGTCGACCTTCGGTCCCATCGAGCCGCCCGCGAAGTGCCCGTCCGCGGCGTAGCTCCGCATCTGGTCGAGGGTGACCTGACCGATGTCGGCGGCCTCGGGCGTGCCGAAGCCGAGCACCGCGTGCGCGACGTCGGTGGCGATGACGAGGAGGTCGACCTCGATCGCCTGGGCGAGCAGGGCCGCGCCCAGGTCCTTGTCGATGACCGCCTCGACGCCGGCGAGGGAGCCGTCGGGTCGGCGTACGGTCGGGATGCCGCCACCGCCGTTGGCGACGACGACGAAGCCGGCCTCGACCAGCGCGACGGCGGCCGGCGCGTCGAGGACCTCGAGCGGCTCGGGCGAGGCGACCATCCGCCGCCACCCGCGCTCACCGCGGTCCTCCCAGGTCTCGCCGTGCTCGATCATGGTGCGCGCCTCGTCGGCGGACAGGTAGCGGCCGACCGGCTTGCTGGGCTTGGCGAACGCCGGGTCCGCAGCGTCGACCCGGGTCCGGGTGACCAGGGCGGCCGTCGGCCGGGTCAGGCCGCGGGCGGCGAGGGCGCCGTCCAGCGCGTTCATCAAGATGTTGCCGAGGGTGCCCTGGGTCTGGGCCCCGCACCAGTCCAGCGGGACCGGGGGTACGACGGGCGCGGCGATCTCGTTCTTCACGAGCAGGTTGCCGACCTGCGGGCCGTTCCCGTGGGTGACGACGACGTCGACACCGGCGGCGACCAGGTCGGCCACGGCCTCCATCGCCTCGGTCGCGGCCGCGATCTGGTCCTCCGGTCGGGCCTTCCCGTCCGGGGACGTCATCGCGTTGCCACCGAGCGCCAGCAGGATCCTCATGCAGCGAACCTAGTGAGCCGGATCACCGGCGTTCATCGTGGAGAACAGCCAACTCGAAGCACGAAGGCTGGCAACACCTGCCAGCGGACCAGCGATGGCATAAGATGCCAATGGAGGTGGAGAGTCATGGCGACACGGAACGTGGTGCTGACCCGGCAGCAGGAGGAGCTGATCGCGGCGCTCGTCGCGGAAGGCAGGTTCCAGAACGCGAGCGAGGTGCTGCGCGAGGGTCTTCGACTGGTCGAGAAGGACCAGCTCGAGCTCCGCGCACGACTGGCAGCGTTCCAACGGGAGGCACAACGTGGCTGGGACGACGAGGCGGCTGGGCGCTCCACCGACCTCACCGCGGACGAGCTCCCCGATCACATCGCCATGCTCAGCGCCCGCGCAGCCCGGGAAGCCGCCGACGCCGGCTGATGCCGTCCTTCCGGTTCGTCCACGCCGCCGACCTGGACGTCGTGGACATCCTCGCCCGATCCCAACGCGACTTCGGCGATGTCGCTCGAACGCGCTACGCGAGCCTCATCGCCGCGGCCGCGCAGCATGCGGCCGAGCATCCGGACGGGGTGGACTTCCAGACCCATGTGGACCTGGGCGACGGCGTCCTGACATGGCACCTCAAGCAGAGCATCAGCCGCTGCCCGGCTCCCCGAGTCCGTCATCCGGTCCACATCCTCGTGTGCAGGTGGCGTGGTGACGTGCTGGTCGTCGGCCGTGTCCTCCACGAGCGGATGGATCCGACGCGCTATCTGGACCCGACCCTGGGCTGGGACTGACTCTCAGCCCAGATCGCGCGCCAGCACCTCGGCGACCGACGTGGGCAGGCGCCCCAGCAGCGCCCGCAGGGGCACGCCGCCGGTGGGCAGTCCGTGGTCGTCGTAGTAGTCGAACATCGCTCGCAGCCAGGGGTGCACGTCGCCGTCGGCGGGGACGCGTCGCGCGGTGACGCCGGCAGCGGCGGCGACGTCGGCGACACTCACCAGCGCCGGGCCACCGAGCTCGTAGGTCGCGCCGACGTGCCCCTCACCGGTCAGCACCGCCGCGGTCGCGGCCGCGACGTCGTGCAGGTCGACCATCCCGAACGGGGTGTCGACGGCGTAGGGGACCTCCAGCCCGCCGGCCGCCGACGACCGGGCCGAGCGCAGCGCCGGCAGCAGGTTCTGGAGGTAGGCGCAGGGCTGCAGGATCGTCCAGGCCAGGCCGGAGCGACGCACGAGGTCCTCCGACACGGCCTTGCCGAGGTGGTGCGGCATGGCGGGGACATAGGGCGAGGCCACCGAGTGGTAGCTCACCCGGCCGACGCCGACCTCGGTGGCGGCGGTGAGCACCGCGGCGACGTAGGCCGGCTCGTCGGGGTGCAGGTTGGGGGCGATGACGTGCACGGCGTCCGCCCCGGCCAGAGCGGCCGGGAGGTCGTCGAACGCGGCCCGGCCCAGGGGGCGGGTCGCCACGCCCGCCTGGGCCAGGGCCGCGCCGACCGCGCGACCGGTCTTGCCGGATCCCCCGAGGATCGCGACCTTCATCGTCGTCCTCGTGTCCTAGAGGATGTCCACGGCGGCCGCGGCGGCGCCACCGGAGAGGGTGCCGTAGCCGGGACCCCGGTCGAAGAAGGCGTCGTCCTCGGCCGGCACCGGACGGGAGGCCCGCTCGGCGGCGGTCGCGGCGGCGTCGTACCCGAGGCTGTCGTCGTCGAGCGCGCCGGTGAGGACCACGCCGTAGTCGGCGAGCGCCGCCTCCGGGGAGACCTTGCGCCACACGACGTCGCGCACGACCAGCTCCGCGTCGCGCTCGAGCGGGTTGCCCCAGCCGCCGCCGCCGGTGGTGCGGATCCGGATCGTCTCGCCCGCCACGACCGGCTCGGCGTCGGCGAGGGCGTCGACCTCCCGCTCGTTGGGGCCGCCCGCGTCGATGGTGACCTGGAACGGCTTGCCGGCCTTGCCGCCCTTCACGCCCCAGCAGGCCAGGATCGAGCGGTCCGCGATGGACATGAAGTCCGCGTCCTTGAGCATCCGGATGTGCTTCTCGTAGCCGAGCCCCCCGCGGAACTGACCGGCGCCGCCGGAGTCCATGGCGAGACCGAGCGACTCGACGACGAACGGGAAGCGCGACTCGGTGAACTCCGAGGGCAGGTTCCGCGAGTCCGGCACGACGTGGATGGTGTCCTCGCCGTCCGCGTAGTAGCGGCCGCCCGAGCCGCCGCCGAGCACCTCGCGCATGAGGTACGAGCGACCCTCGAGGTCCTCGCCGTAGACACCGGTGTAGCGGATCGTCTCCTGGTCGGCGGGCATCTTGCCGTCGACCGCCTTGGCGATCACACCGGCGAGGACGCCGAGCAGACGCAGGATCACGAACGTGCGGGCGTTGGTCGGCGCCGGGAAGACCGGCGTGAGCAGCGTGCCCGGGGGCGGGAACCGCATCTCGATCAGGGGCACGACGCCCTCGTTGACGTCGAGCTCCGCCATCCGCTCCGGGGTGTCGGCCAGGTTGCGCAGGATCGGCGCGAGCCACTTCTTGAGGAAGGCGCCGTCGGCGTAGTCGCCACAGTGGTTGATCGGGCCCTTGGCCTGCGGGCCGGTGCCCGCGAAGTCGAGGATCAGCCGCTCGCCGTCGGCGTCGTCGGCCGACGTACGGGTCAGCGTGATCCGCTGCGTGTGCAGCTTCGGGTCGTCGACACCGTCGTGCTCGGCGTAGTCCTCCCAGGTCCAGGTGCCGACCGGGATCTTCGAGAGGATCTCGCGGCGGTAGGTCTCCGTGGACCGGTCGATGACGGCGTCGAAGCACGCCTCGACGGTCTCGATGCCGTAGCGGTCGAACAACTCGCCCAGGCGCCGGGCGCCCATCAGGCAGGCCGAGCACTCGGCGTCGAGGTCGGCGGCCAGTGACTCGGGCATCCGCGAGTTGCGCGTCATGATCCGCAGCGCGGCCTTGTTGGGCACGCCGGCGTCCCACAGCTTGATCGGGGGGACGGCGAGGCCCTCCTCGTACACGCTGGTGGCATGCGAGGGCATCGAGCCGGGCACCGCGCCGCCGATGTCGTCGTGGTGGCCGAAGGCCTGGATGAAGCCGACGACGCGCCGCTCCCCCTCCGGACCCGCGAACACCGGGACGGTGACACACAGGTCGGGGAGGTGGCCGATGCCACCCTCGGAGAGGTAGACGTCGTTGTGGAAGAAGACGTCGCCCTCGTTCATCTCCTCGATCGGGAAGTCCCGGGCGACCGGGTGCACGAGCGCGGAGTACGAGCGACCGGTCAGCTTGCGCAGCAGCCGGTCGTGGATGCCGGCGCGGAAGTCGTGCGCGTCGCGGATCATCGGCGAACGGCTGGTCCGGCCGATGGCGGTCTCGACCTCGTGCTCGACGGCGGCGAGCGAGCCCTGGACGATCTCGACGAGCACCGGGTCGGCGCTGCGGCCGGCGTCGGCGGTCAGCGTCCCGAACGGGAAGTCGGTCGGCGCGCGGCGCGAGGTGATGTCACCGTCGTGCGTGAACGAGCGCGGGGCGCCCGGGTTCTGGACAGAGACGGTCTGGCAGCTCAGGCACATGTCAGTTTCCCCTAGTCTGCTGGGTGCGCGTCACGATGATGTTGGCGTAGTCGTCGACCCGAGCAGTGAAGCCGGGGTGGATGGGCACGGTCGAGCCGAACTCCTCGATGATCACCGGGCCGGCGAGCACCTGGCCGGCCGGCAGGTCGGGTCGCCAGAAGATCGGCGTCTCGACGTACCCGGCCTCGGCGTCGAAGCAGATCGAGCGCGAGCCGGTCGGCTGCGGCTCCGGCTTCGCGGCGTCCGCGCGCAGGATCTCGGGGCGCTTGATCGGGCCGACGCCCGACACCCGGAGGTTGACGACCTCGACCTGCTGCGACGCGTCGCCTGAGAAGTCGTAGCCGTAGAGCACGCGGTGCTCGGCGTGGAAGCGGTCCGCGATCGCGGTCAGGGTCTCCGTGGTGATCGGGCCGTCCGGCACGCCGACGCGGACCTCGAAGGCCTGGCCGAAGTAGCGGACGTCGGCGGTGCGCACGAAGACGTGGTCCGCATCGGCGAAGCCCTCCTTGGTGAGCGCGGCCGCGGCCCGCTCGGAGAGGACGTCGTACTCGCGCTGGAGGGCGGTGGGATCCACGTTCTCCTGGAGGGCGACGTGGGTCTGCACGTAGTCGTTCTTCACGTCGACGGTGAGGAGGCCGAAGGCCGAGACGTTGCCCGGGTTCGGCGGGACGAGCACGGTCGGGACGTTGAGGATGTCCATCAGCCGGCACAGGAGCAGCGAGCCCGAGCCGCCGAACGTGGTCAGCGCGAAGTCACGGACGTCGAGGCCGCGCTTGACCGTGACCTGGCGCAGCGCGTTGGCCTGGTTCCACGCGGAGATCTCGAGGATGCCGGTGGCACAGGCCTCGGGCGAGATGCCGAGCTTGCCGGCCAGCTGCTGGATCGCGGACGTGGCGGCGTCGACGTCGAGCGGGATCTCACCACCGAGCAGGTGGGGAGGGATCCGGCCGAGGAAGACGTGCGCGTCGGTGATCGTGACGTCGGTGCCACCCTTGCGGTAGCAGATCGGGCCCGGGTCGGCGCCGGCCGAGTGGGGGCCGACCTTGAGGGTGCCCTCGGGCGAGAGCCAGGCGATCGAGCCGCCGCCCGCGCCGACGGTGACCACGTCGATCATCGGGATCTTGGAGGGGTACACCCCCACGCTGCCCTCGGTGGTCAGCGTCGGCTCGCCGTCGATGACGACCGAGACGTCGGTCGACGTACCGCCGCCGTCGGAGGTGAGGACCTTGTCGAAGCCCGCGACCTTGGCGATCAGCGCCGCGCCGAGCGCGCCGGCGGCCGGACCCGAAAGCACGGTGGTGATCGGCTGGTGGACGACCTCGTCGGCGGAGAGCACGCCGCCGTTGGACTTCATGACGTAGAACGGGATGGTCCGGCCGCTCTGGGTCTCGAGCCGGTCCTTGATGTTGTTGACGTACCGGCTCAGCTTCGGCTTCACCGCGGCGTCGACCAGCGTGGTCATCGAGCGCTCGTACTCGCGGTACTCACGCAGCACCTCGCTCGAGATCGAGACGACGGCGTCGGGATGCTCCTCCGCGATGATCTCGCGCATCCGCTCCTCGTGCGCCGGGTTGGCATACGCGTGCAGGAAGCAGACCCCCAGCGTGTCGATGCCCTTGGCCTTGAACCAGCGGGCGACGGTGCGGGCGCCGTCCTCGTCGAACGGGCGGATCTCCGCACCGGTGAAGTCGAGCCGGCCACCGACGCCCTTGACCAGGTCGCGGGGCACGATCCGGTCCGGCTTCACCCAGAAGTACGAGTTGCCGTAGCCGTCCGGCACGGACTGCCGGGCGATCTCCAGCATCGCCTCGTAGCCCTCGGTGGTGATGAACCCGAGCGCGTCCACCTTGCCCTCGAGGAGCTGGTTGGTCGCGACCGTGGTGCCGTGGCTGACGGCGACCACGTCGGCGAACTCCGCCCCCGCGATCCCGAGCACCTTGTCGATGCCGGCCAGGAACCCGTCGGCCGGGTTCCCCGGCGTGCTCGGGGTCTTGGTCGTGACGACCTCACCGCTGTCCTCGTCGAAGGCAACGACGTCGGTGAACGTGCCGCCCGTGTCGATGCCGATCCTGATCCGCCTCGCTGTCATGGCTCACATTCAAGTGAGCCAGATCGCTGCGCACGACGGCATGATCTGCCGAGGGATTCGGTATTGATGGGCAGATGTTGCCTCGTGGTCCGCTGGATGGGCGCGACAGTTTCGCCGGTCGACCGGCGAAACTGGCGCTTGACCGACGAAGTTCCGTCGGTCAAGCAAGAGTTTCGCCGGTCGACCGGCGAATCTGTCCGGAGGCCGCCGAACGAATCAGCGGGCAGCGAGTCCTTCGAACGCGAGCGCCACCTCGAGCAGCTGCCGATCGGCACCGTGCCGGGCGACCAGCTGGACGCCGACGGGGAGCCCGGCGGACGTCGTACCGAAGGGCACGGAGATGGCGGGGCAGCCGGTGACGGTGATGAAGTACGCCGAGCGCATCCAGTCGAGATAGGTCGCCATCGGCTTGCCGTTGATCTCGCTGGGGAACTCCTGGGTCGCCGGGAACGGCGGGACCTGGGAGACCGGCAGCACCAGCACGTCGTGGTCGGCGAAGAAGAGCCGCATCGTCTCCGACAGCGCGGTGCGCTGGGTGTAGGCGCGGGCGATGTCGGGGCCGGTGAGTGACTCCCCCGCCCGGATGTTGTCGGCGAGCGACGGCTTGAACGCGTCGGGGTGCTCGGCGAGCAGCCGGCCCAGCTTGGCCTGGAAGTGCCACGCGCGCAGGGTGCGGAAGGTGTCCTCCGCCAGCGACAGGTCGGGGTACGCCGACGCGACGGAGGCTCCCGCCGCGGCCAGCGCGCTGCCGGCGGCCTCGACGACCGCCGCGACCTCGTGGTCGACGTCCAGCGCTCCGCCGAGGTCCACGCTGAGCGCGACCCGCAGCCCCGCGAGGGAGGCCGCCACCGGCGACGCGAAGTCCGCGCCGGGCGCGCCCAACGCCTGCGGCGCCCGCGGGTCGGGGCCGGCCATGACCGACAGCAGCAGGGCCAGGTCACCGACGTTGCGGGCCATCGGCCCGCCGACGGACGTGGACTCCCACTGGTTGTAGAGCGGCCACTCGGGCACCCGGCCCAGGCTCGGCCGCATGCCGACGACGCCGCAGAACGACGCGGGGTTGCGCAGCGAGCCGCCCATGTCGGAGCCGTCGGCGAGCGGGACCATGCCCGCCGCCAGCGCGCAGGCCGCTCCCCCGCTGGACCCACCCGCGGAGCGGGTCGGGTCGACCGGGTTCAGCGTGGTCCCGAAGACCTTGTTGAAGGTGTGCGAGCCGGCCGCGAACTCCGGCACGTTGGTCTTGCCGATCGTCACCGCGCCCGCGCCGCGGACCCGCTCCACGATCAGCTCGTCGCGCTCGGGCACGTTGTCGGCCATCACCGTGGATCCGTAGGTCGTGCGCCAGCCGCCGACAGCGTGCGTGTCCTTGAACGCGAACGGCAGGCCGTGCAGCGGACCGACCTCGGCGCCCGAGGCGAGCGCCTGGTCGGCGGCCGCCGCGCCCTCCCGGGCACGGGACTCGTCGAGCGAGACGATCGCGTTCAGCTCCGGGTTGCGCTCGGCGATCCGGTCCAGGTGCAGGTCGAGCAGCTCACGCGCCGAGATCTCGCGGCGTCGTACGGCGGCCGCCTGGTCCCGCGCGGTGGAGTCGGTCGAGAGCACGGTCATCGACGACGGCCCAGCAGGCCACCGACGATCACACCGGCGAGGACGAGCCCGCCACCGACGACGACGCCCATCAGGAACGACTCGCCGCCACCGACGGCACCGACAGCACCGCTGAGACCCCCACCGGCGGCAGCCTTGGGGGCCGCCGCGAAGACGGGCGCGCCCTCGGCCGACACGGCCGGCTCGGCCGCGGCGATCTCGGCCGGCAGCCCGTTGGCGATGACCTTCTCGACGTTGCCGAAGAACTCGGCCGCCATCCGACGCGAGACGCTGGTCAGCATCCGCTGGCCGACGCCGCCGATCATGCCGCCGACGACCGCGTCCGCGTCGTAGGACAGGACGGTCTCCTCGCCCGAGCCCGCGAACGTGACGAGCACCGTCGCGTCGATCGTGCCCGGGGCACCCGCGCCCTTCAGCTTCATCGTCAGGCCCTCGCCCTCGCGCAGGTCCTCGAGCACGCAGGACCCCGAGTAGGTCCCCTTGATCGCGGCGACACCGGCGCTGACGGTCATCGCGTAGGCGTTCTCGCCGGTCGCCTCCAGCCGCTCGCAGCCAGGGATGGTCGCCACCAGGACGCGCGGGTCGAGGATGGCCCCCCAGACCTTCTCGACGGGGGCGGCGATGGTGTTCTGGCCGGAGATCTTCACTTCGACTCCTCGGAGCTGGCGTGGACCGCCCGGAGCGCGAACAGCTCCGACGGCGAGATGGGCATGGCAGTGATGCCAAAGGACGGAAGGGCAGACCGCTCGGCGTCCTCGATGGCGGCGGCGAAGGCGGCGGACCCGGGGATCACGCCGGCCTCACCCGCGCCCTTGATGCCGAGCGGGTTGAGCGGAGACGGGGTCTCCAGGTGGTCGATCTCGATGCTGGTCGGCACCTCGGTGACGTAGGGCATCAGGAAGTCCATGAACGACGCGTTGAGCAGCTGGCCGGACTCGTCGTAGGCCATCCGCTCGTAGAGCGCGCCGCCGACACCCTGCGCGACACCACCGTGGATCTGGCCCTCGACGATCATCGGGTTGATCAGGTGGCCGCAGTCGTGGACGACGGCGTACTTGAGGATCCGGATCTCGGCGGTCTCGACGTCGGTCTCGACGATCACGGCGTGCATGCCGGAGGCGAAGGTCGAGCGCGGCGGCGAGTAGAAGTCCGTGCCCTCCAGGCCCGGCTCGTCGTCCTCGGCGACCGGCGGCTTCGTCGGGTCGCCCACGTTGAACTGGGTGGCGGCCTTGGATGCCTCGTCGAAGGCGTAGCGCAGCGGGTTGGACAAGACGGCGATCGTGCCGAGCGGGATCGAGCTGTCGGTGCCCTTGACGCTGACGACGCCGTCGACGATCTCGAGGTCGTCGACGTCGGCCTCGAGCGCGTCGGCCGCGATCCGCAGCGCCTTCTCCTTGGTCCGCTTGGCGGCCAGGTGGATGGCCGAGCCGCTCATCACCGCGGCCCGCGAGGCGAAGGTGCCCACG
Source organism: Nocardioides carbamazepini (assembly GCF_024614185.1). Taxonomy (GTDB): domain Bacteria; phylum Actinomycetota; class Actinomycetes; order Propionibacteriales; family Nocardioidaceae; genus Nocardioides; species Nocardioides carbamazepini. Next base: position 1,158,767 of record NZ_JAHTLF010000016.1, on the reverse strand, counting down.
GCGTACGCCATCCGGCGGGTGTCGCCGGTGGTGATCTCGACGTCCTCGAACCGCACGCCGAGCTCGTCGGCGACGATCTGCGCGAACGCCGTCTGGTGGCCCTGACCCTGCGAGGTGAGGCCGGTGGCGACCTTGACCTTGCCGGAGGTCTCGATGTGCACGTGCGCGCCCTCGTAGGGGCCGACGCCGGTGCCCTCGACGTAGCAGGCGAGGCCGAGCCCGACCCGCTTGCCCTCGGCCGCCTTGGCCGCCCGGAACGACTCGAAGCCGTCCCAGTCGACGAGCTCCTTGATCTTGTCGAGCATCGCCGGGTAGTCGCCGGAGTCGTACGTCAGCTCGCGGCCGTCCTGGAAGATCAGGCCCTGCTCGTAGGGGAACTCGTCGGGCTGGATGAAGTTCACCGCGCGGACGTCGGCCCGGTCCTTGCCGAGCGCGGCCGCGATGGCGTCCATCGTGCGCTCCATGACGAAGCAGCCCTGGGGCCGGCCCGCGCCCCGGTAGGGCGTGACGATGACGGTGTTCGTGTAGAGCGAGTCGAACTGCACGTGGTAGGCGCCCGGCTTGTAGGGGCCGAGCAGCTGCGTCGAGGTGATGATCGGGACGATCAGGCCGTACGGCGTGTAGGCGCCGTGGTCGTGCCAGAACCGCACGTCCAGGCCGAGCACGCGACCCTCGTCGTCGAAGCCGACCTCGACGTGGTGCTCCTGCGCCCGCTCGTGGGCCGAGGAGATGAAGTGCTCGCGCCGGTCCTCGGTGAACTTGACCGCACGGCCGAGCTTCTGCGCGGCGAGCGGGACGAGAAGCTCCTCGGGCCAGGGGTGGACGATCTTGACCCCGAAGCCGCCGCCCACGTCGGGCGTGATGACGTCGACCTGACCGAGGTCGAGACCGAGCTTGGCCGCGACGGCGGCGCGCACGCCGGTGGAGGTCTGCGTCGACGTCCACACCTGCAGCCGCCCCTGGTCGGGGTCCCAGCGCGCGACGGTGCCGCGGCCCTCCATGGGCATGCAGGCGCTGCGCTCGATCTTGAGGTCGAGCGAGAGCGTGTGGGGCGCGGCCGCGATGGCGGCCGCCGCGTCGCCGTTGGACTGCTCCATCCGCGCGCCGACGTTGCCGGGCACGTCGTCGTGCACGAGGTTCGCGGCGGTCCGGGCGGCCTCCAGGCCGACGACGGCGGGCAGCGGCTCGTACTCGACCACGATCCTGGCGAGCGCGTCCTCGGCGACGTAGCGGTCGTCGGCGACGACGAAGGCGATCGCCTCGCCGACGTAGTTGACCTCGTCCTTGGCCAGCGCGTACTGCGTGCGACCGTGGGTCAGCGTCGGGTGCGGGATGAGCAGCGGCAGCGGCTCGGCCATCGCGCCCTCGAGGTCGTCGTAGGTCCACACAGCGTGGACGCCCTCGACGTCGAGCACGGCGTCGACGTCGATCGACAGGATCCGGGCGTGGGCGTGAGGGCTGCGGAGGACGGCGGTGTGCAGCGCGTCGAGCGCCACGTCGTCGACGTAGCGCCCCGTGCCGCGGACCAGCCGGTCGTCCTCGACCCGCTGGACCTTCGCGCCCATCATCTTGGTCGTCATGCGGGGTCCCTGCGGAGTTGTTCGGAGGAGCGAAGCGGGGGAGGAGAAATCCGTGGGGTGCTCATGCGGCACCGTCCTCGGACGCGCGGTCGTCGCGGGCCAGCTCGGCAGCGCGGCAGACCGCCTTGACGATGTTCTGGTAGCCCGTGCAGCGGCACAGGTTGCCGGCGATCATGTCGCGCGCCTCGTCCTCGGTGGGCTCGGGGTTCTCGGCGATGCCGGCGGTGATCGTGGTCAGGAAGCCGGGGGTGCAGAAGCCGCACTGGAGGCCGTGGCACTCGCGGAACGCCTGCTGCACCGGCCCCAGCTCGCCGTCCGGCCGGGCCAGGCCCTCGACGGTGGTGACGTCGTGACCCGCGGCGGAGACGGCGAACATGAGGCAGCTGCGCATCGGCTCGCCGTCGACCAGGACCGTGCAGGCACCGCAGACGCCGTGCTCGCAGCCCACGTGGGTGCCGGTGAGTCCGAGGTCGTGCCGCAGCGCGTCAGACAGCAGCCGCCGGGCGGGCACCGCCACATCGTGCTCGGTGCCGTTGATCCTCAGCCTGATCTCGTGCTGCTTCTCGCTCATCGGCTTCCCCCCGCCCGGGTTCGGGCGTCGTCGTAGGCGGCGGTCACGACCCGCGCGGTCAGCACGGTGGCCAGGTGCGCGCGGTAGTCCGCCGTGGCGTGGATGTCGGTCTCGGGGTCGAGCTCCTCCAGCGCCGCCGCGGCGGCCGCGGCCAGGGCCGTGGCGTCGACGGAGCCGTCGAGCGCCTCGGTCAGGTCGACCACGGCCGGGATGTCGGAGACCGACAGGTAGCCGGCCTTCGCCGACACGACCCGGTCGCCCTCGACCGTGACGACAGCCGCGACGCCGCACATGGCGTAGTCGCCGTGCCGGCGGGCGATCTCCTCGAAGGCCACGCCGCTCCCGGCCCCGAGCGCCGGGAAGAACGCCTCCACTGCGATCTCGTCGTGGTGGAGGCTGGACTCGAGCGGGCCGACGTACAGCTCCGCTGCGGGGATCGTACGACGCCCGCCCGGTCCGGCCACGTCGACCGAGCCGTCGAGCAGGCGGAGCACCATCGGCATCTCCGCCGCCGCGTCGGCGTGGACCAGCGAGCCCACGGTGGTGCCGCGGTTGCGGATGGTCGGGTGGGCGACGTTGGCCAGCGCGAGCGGCACGAGCGGCTGCACACGGGCGACCTCGGCGTCCTTGAGGACCTCCGCATGCCGGGCGAGTGCGCCGATCCGCACGCCGTCCGCGTCGGCGCGGACGTGGTCGAGGTCGGGCAGGTCGTTGATGTCGACCAGGACCGCCGGTGCGGCCAGGCGCATCGAGAGGAGCGGCACCAGGCTCTGGCCGCCGGCGAGGATCTTGGCCTCCGGGTGCCCGGCCAGGGCCTGGAGGGCTTCCTCCAGGGTCCCCGGCCGGACGTAGTCGAACGGTGCGGGCTTCACAGCCTCTTGGTCACCTCACCCGAGCCGAGGTCCGCGTTCCGCCCCTTGACGAGGTGGAAGAAGACGATGACGAGAATCGTGCCGAGGGCGATGCCGCCGAGCTCGAAGTCGTCGGTGATCTTGAGCGTGACGCCGCCGATGCCGGCGATCAGACCGGCCGCGAGGCCGACCATGTTGACCGGGTTGCCGAAGTCGACCCGGTTCTCGACCCAGATCTTCGCGCCGACCAGCCCGATCATGCCGTAGAGCACGAGCGTGATGCCGCCGAGGACACCGCCCGGGGTCGCGTTGACGACCGCCCCGAACTTGGGACACAGGCCGAGCAGGATCGCCACGATGCCGGCGACGTAGTAGGCCGCGGTCGAGTAGACCTTGGTCGCGCCCATGACACCGATGTTCTCGGCGTACGTGGTCGTCGGCGAGCCACCGAAGATGCTGGCGAACGCGGTCGCGGCGCCGTCGGCACCGATCGCGCGGCCCATGTAGGGGTCGAGGTTCTCGCCGGTCATCTCGGCGACGGCCTTGACGTGACCGGTGTTCTCGGCGATGAGGGCGATGACGCCCGGCAGCACGAGCAGGATGAACGTCAGCGAGAAGCTGGGGCCGTGGACGACGGAGACGCCGTCGGCGAGGTCGCCGCTCGGGAACCCGATCCAGTCGGCGGCCTTGACGCCCGCCCAGGAGACGCGGTCGTGCTCGACCTCGACGCCGGCGCTGGCCCCGGTCACGGAGGTGATCGCGCCGAACAGCTTGTCGGCGACGAAGGAGATCAGGTAGCCGAAGATGAGGGCGAGGAACACCGCGATCCGCGACCAGAAGCCCGGCAGCAGCACGGACGCACCGACCATGAACGCCGCCGTGAGGAGAGCGATCCACTGGTCCTGCGGCCAGTAGACGCCGGCCACGACGGGCGCCAGGTTGAAGCCGATCAGCATGACCACGGCGCCGGTGACGGCGGGCGGCAGGAGCTTGTTGATCAGGCCGGCGCCCGCGAAGTGCACGGCGACACCGATCGCGGCCAGCACGAGACCGGCGACGAGGATGGCACCGGTGACGTCGGCCGAGTCACCGCCCTGCGTGCGGATCGCGGCCACACCGGCCACGAACGAGGCGCTGGTGCCGAGATAGCTCGGCACCTTGTTGTTGCAGATCAGCAGGAAGCCGATCGTGCAGAGACCCGAGAACATGATGGCGAGGTTGGGGTCGAGGCCCATCACGATCGGGAACACGAAGGTCGCGCCGAACATGGCGACGACGTGCTGTGCCCCGAGGCCTACGGTTCGCCCCCAAGGGAGCCGTTGGTGCGGCGCGACCGGTTCGCCGGGCGCCGGGTTGACTACCTCCCACTTGAACATCGACATACTGAGTCCTCCTGATCTGGGGCTGCTCGACTTGGTGCTCCCTTGATGGTGCCGCCGAGGCTCTCCAACCTATTGAGGGCGAGATCACACCTCACTGGCCACTTCCGCCAAAGGAACCGGGGAAACTGCTGTCGATGTTTGCCTGTGATTCAGCTCCGCCCTGTCATTTGCTGACGACCTCGAGCACCTTGAGCGCCACGGCGACGTCGAGACGCAGGTTCTGGTCGGACGCGACCGGGCCGAGGAGCCGCTCGAGCTTCCCGACCCGATAGCGCATGGTGTTGTAGTGGAAGAACTGCGTGCGCGCGGCCTCGGCCACGTTGAAGTTCGTGTTGAGCAGCACCTGCAGCGTCTCGCGGAGCGTGATCGCCTCCTCGGTGGTGCCGGCGAGCTCCCCGAGGACGTCGTGGGCGAAGGCCCGCAGCTCGTCGATGTCCGGCACCATCGCGATCAACCGGTGCAAACCGAGATCGTCGAACCAGGTCGTGGTGCTCGGGCCCCGGAAGCGGCGCCCCACCTCGAGCGCCCGCCGTGCCTGGCCGTAGCTGTCGGGGAGGCCGGACGGCACGGACGCCACGCGGCCCACACCCGCCGTGAACGGACGCCGCCCGCCACCCTTGTCACCCGCGACGGCGTGCACGAGGCGCCGGACCAGCGCCGTGGCGGCCTGGAAGTCCTCGGCCGGCAGCACCGCCACCACCTCGGAGCCGAAGTCGGCGATCGGGATGGCCCGGTCGACCGAGGCGGCCACCTGGCGCCAGGCGTTCGCGAACCGCTCCTGCCAGTGCCGGCGATCCTCGACCGACGCCGGCGGCTGGTACGACGGCTGCGGGTCGATCTGCGCGGCGAGCACGATCGTCGGGCCGCTCAGGTCCCAGCCGAAGCCGACGACGTGCTCGCTGACGAACTCGTCGGAGCCGGCGCGGCCCAGGAAGACATCGCGCAGGAAGTCGCCGCGGTACTTGTTCTCCACGGCGGAGACCGCCTGCTCCCGGGTGATCGAGAGTGACACCGCGGTGGCCGCGCGCTGCAGGGCGACGACCTGCTGCGGCACCATGCCCTCCTCGGCGATCGCGACCAGGTGGCCGAGCGCCTGGTTGGGCGCGGCGAGGGGCTCGCGGTGGACATGGGCACCGGTCACCGGCTGGCCCTCGTGACCGCCCCGGTCGCCCAGCCACTCGACCCGCAGTCGGCCGGTCTCGTCGGTCAGGCCCGCGGCGGTGATCCGCTCCCGCATGGCGTCGTCGATCCGCGCCGCGCGCTCCCGGCCGTCGGTCGTGGTCACGGCGACCTGGACGTCGAGCGCGTCGCCGATCGCGGCGACGAGGTCGCCGAGGTCGGCCCCGGCCAGCACCAGCTGGGCGAGCGACTCGGCGAGCTCCTCCACATCCATCACGCCATGGTCCGCGATACCGCCCCCCGCAGTGGCTATCAACTCTTGCCCGACTTCTGCTCCGACGTTGGCAATGCTCACCATTCGATGCACGATACCCAGCCGTTAGCGTCCCAGAGGTGCAACGGGTCGAATCGCAGGTCGGAGGCGCCGGTTCGCCGGCGCTGCGTGGCCTGCTCCACGGCCCCCCGGCGACCGGCACGGTCGTGCACTCCGGACGTCAGGCGGTGTACGCCGACCTCGGCGGCGGTGCCACCGGCGGCGTCGTCGGGATCCTCGCCCACGGCGCGGTGCACGTCCCCTGCGGCATCGCCACGACGCTCGACGCGTTGCCCGACATCGAGGTGGGCTCCCCCGCGACCGCCGGCGACGGCGTGCTGCGGGTCGGTCCCCTGACCGTCGGCGTCGACCGCCTGGTCCGCTTCCGGCCCGCGCCGCTCACCCCGCAGACGGCACGTCGGCTGGTCGCCGTCACCGTCGACCTGGGCGTGGCACGCGACCAGCTGCCCCCGGACGCCCTCGACCTGCTCGCCGCCGGAGACCCGGCTGCCGTGCCGGACCTGGTCGGCCGGGGCGACGGCCTGACCCCGGTCGGCGACGACGTGCTCTGCGGCTGGCTCGCGACCACCCTCGCGCGCGGCGTCGACCCCGGCGCGGTCGCCGACGCGGTCCGGGCACACCTCCACCGCACGACCGGCCTCTCCGCGACGCTGCTCCGGCACGCGGTCGACGGGGAGGCGATCGCGCCGTTCCGCGCCGCTCTCGCCACCGGCGACGCCGCCGCGGTCGCCGCGCTGCTCGCCGTGGGGCACACCTCCGGCACCGGGATGCTCCTCGGCGCCCACCTCGCCCTCTCCACACCTGACAGTCAGTCCGTGTCCATCACTCATGAAGCCCTTGAAGGGAGTACTCGATGACCGTCGAGCACGTCGAGATCCGGCCCGGTGCGTACGCCGACAGCGTCGCACTGCTGCAGGTCAGCCGGGACGTCGCCGCCACGCCCGGCGTCACCGCCGCCCAGGTGGCGATGGCGACCGAGCTGAACGTGGAGGTGCTGCAGGGCATGGGCTTCACGCTGCCCGCAGCCAGCCCCAACGACATGGTCGTGGCGGTGCGGCTCGACGACGAGTCGGCCCTGCCCGCCGCGCTCGCCGCGGTCGACGCCGCGCTCGCCGCCGCCCGCAAGGGCTCGTCCGGGGGTGAGGTCACGGCGCCGCCGCGCACCACCGGCTCGGCGCTGCGCCGTGCCGGCGGCGACCTCGCCCTGGTCTCGGTGCCCGGTGCCTCGGCGCTGGTCGAGGCCATGGACGCCCTCGACGCGGGCGTCGACGTGATGATCTTCAGCGACAACGTGCCTGTCGAGCAGGAGCTCGCCATGAAGCGGATCGCCCGCGACCGCGGCCTGCTCGTGATGGGCCCCGACTGCGGCACGGCCGTCGTCGGCGGTGTCGGCCTCGGCTTCGCCAACACGGTCTCCCCGGGCAGCGTCGGCATCGTCGCCGCCTCCGGCACCGGCTGCCAGCAGATCCTCGCCCTCCTCGACGCCGCCGGCGTCGGTGTCGCCGCCGCGCTCGGTGTCGGCGGCCGCGACCTGTCCGCGGCGATCGGCGGCATCTCCACCACGACCGCACTCGACCGCCTCGACGCCGACCCGTCGGTCGAGCAGGTCGTCGTCGTGTCCAAGCCGCCGGCCGCCGAGGTGGCCGCCGCCGTCGAGAAGTACGCCGCCGGCCTCACCACGCCGGTGCGGTTCGCCCTGCTCGGCGCCGGCCAGCCCGACCTCACCACGCAGGTCGAGGCGCTGCTGGGCGACCTGGGCGTCGCCGTACCGGCCTGGCCGACGTGGGGCACGCCCGCTGTCCGCAGCGCGTCGGGCGGCACCGCGCTGCGCGGCCTCTTCGTCGGCGGCACCCTGTGCGACGAGGCGATGCTGCTCGCCGCGGAGACGCTGGGCCCGATCCGCAGCAACATCCCGCTCTCGCCCGAGCTGGCCCTCGACAGCAGCCTGCTCGAGCCCGGCCACCTGATGATCGACTTCGGCGACGACGGCCTCACCCGCGGCCGGGCGCACCCGATGATCGACCCGACCCTGCGCCTGGAGCACCTGGCGAAGGTCGCCGCCGACCCGGAGACCGCCGTCATCGTGATGGACGTCGTGCTCGGCCATGGTGCCGAGGACGACCCGGCCGCCGGGCTCGCCCCCGCGATCGCCGCGGCCCGCGCGATCCGCGACGTCCCCGTGGTCGTCGCCTGTGTCGGCACCTCGGCCGACCCGCAGGGCCTGGCCCGCCAGGCCGAGGCACTGGCGGCCGCCGGCGCCGAGGTCCACCTGTCCAACGCCGCGGCCACGCGCCGGGCGATCGCCCTCGCCACCGGAGGAGCCCGATGAGCACCACATCACTACCCAGGTCCCTGCCCAGCGCGACCCCCGCCGCCGTCGCCGCCGTCGGCGCCGACATGTTCGCCACCGCCGTCGCCGACCAGGCCGTGCCGGTCGAGCGGGTCGACTGGACGCCCCCGATGGACGGCACCGCCGACGACCTCGCCACGGTCGCCGCCGACCCGCTGCGCCGCGACGCCAACGCCCTCGCCGTCTCGCGGATGCTCGACGTGCAGGCGATGCTCGTCGGCGTCGCCCCGGCGTCGGAGCTGCTCGGCCTCGAGAAGGGCCAGTTCCTGCACGCCGGCCCGCCGATCGAGTGGGCGCGCACCTCCGGCCCGCTGCGCGGTGCGCTCATGGGCGCCGCCGCGTTCGAGGGCCTCGTGGAGGACCCCGAGGACGCCGCGGCCCTGTTCGCCTCCGGCACCGAGGTGTCGCTGGAGCCCTGTCACCACCGCAGCGCCGTCGGCCCGATGGCCGGCGTGGTCTCGCCGTCGATGTGGATGTTCGTCCTCGAGGACCCGGCCACCGGTCGCCGCACCTACTGCTCGCTCAACGAGGGCCTCGGCAAGGTGCTGCGCTACGGCGCGTACGGCCCCGAGGTGCTCGAGCGGCTGCGCTGGATGCGCGACCTGCTGGGCCCGCTGCTCGGGGAGGCCGTTGCCGCGGCCGGCCCGGTGGACGCGACCGCGATCCTCGGCCAGATGCTGCAGATGGGCGACGAGGCGCACAACCGCAACCGTGCCGGGACCCTGATGCTGCTGCGCGACATCGCGCCCTCGCTGGTGCGCGCGTCGCGGTCCTCGGAGGAGGTCGCCGAGGCGTTCGCCTTCATGGGCGGCAACGACCACTTCTTCCTCAACGTCGCCATGCCGGCCTGCAAGCTCGCGCTCGACGCGGCCCGCGACGTACCGGGCTCGACGATGGTCGTCGCGATGGCCCGCAACGGCACCGACTTCGGCATTCAGGTGTCCGGCACCGGCGACCAGTGGTTCACCGGCCCGGCCCAGCTCGCCGACGGCCTCTTCCTCGGCGACTACGGCCCCGACGACGCCAACCCGGACATCGGCGACTCCGCCATCACCGAGACCGCCGGCATCGGCGGCTTCGCGATGGCCGCCGCCCCGGCGATCGTCCGCTTCGTCGGCGGCACCGTCCCCGACGCCCTGGCCACCAGCCGCCGGATGCGCGAGATCACGATCAGCGAGAACAACCGCTGGCCGATCCCGGTGCTCGACTTCGCCGGCGCCGCCACCGGCATCGACGTCTCGTCGGTGTGCCGCACCGGCATCCTGCCGCAGATCAACACCGGCATGGCCGGCAAGGTTGCCGGCGTCGGCCAGGTCGGTGCCGGCCTGGTCACTCCCCCGGCGTCGATCTTCCCGGCCGCGCTGGCCGAGCTGGCCCGGCGTACGCGGGACCGCGCCTGATCAGTCGACGCGGTCGATGACCAGCGGCCGGGGCGCGTACGGCGTCCCGGCCGCTGCCACGTCGTAGCCGCCCTCGAGCGCGGCGAGCGCCCGCTCGAAGCGCTCGGGGGTGTCGGTGTGCAGCGTGAAGAGCGGCTCGCCGGCCCTCACGACATCGCCGGGCCGGGCGTGCCAGACGACGCCGGCACCGGCCTGCACGGGGTCCTCCTTGCGCTCGCGGCCGGCGCCGAGGCGCCAGGCGGCGATGCCGACGGAGAGGGCGTCGAGGCGGGTGAGCACGCCGTCGGACGGCGCCGTGACGACGTGCTGCTCGCGGGCGACGGGAAGCGCGGCGCCCGGGTCGCCGCCCTGCGCCTGGATCATCCGTCGCCAGGCGTCCATGGCGGAGCCGTCGGCGAGCCGGTCGGCGGGGTCGACGTCGTCACGGCCGGCCCCGGCGAGCATCTCGCGGGCCAGGGCGAGGGTGAGCTCGACGACGTCGGCAGGGCCGCCGCCGGCGAGCACCTCGACCGACTCCGCGACCTCGATCGCGTTGCCGGCGGTGTAGCCCAGCGGGGTCTCCATGTCGGTGAGCAGGGCGACGGTGCGCACGCCCGCGTCGGTGCCGAGCGCGACCATGACCTCGGCGAGCTCGCGCGCCTTGTCGATGTCCTTCATGAACGCGCCGCTGCCGACCTTGACGTCGAGGACGAGGGCACCGGTGCCCTCGGCGATCTTCTTGCTCATGATCGACGACGCGATGAGCGGGATCGCCTCGACCGTGCCGGTCACGTCGCGCAGCGCGTAGAGCTTCTTGTCGGCGGGCGCGAGGCCGTCGCCGGCCGCGCAGATCACGGCGCCGACCGACTCCAGCTGCGCGAGCATCTCGTCGTTGGACAGCAGCGCCCGCCAGCCCGGGATCGACTCGAGCTTGTCGAGCGTGCCGCCGGTGTGGCCCAGGCCGCGGCCCGACAGCTGGGGTACGGCGACCCCGCAGGCCGCGACGAGCGGAGCGAGCGGCAGGGTGATCTTGTCGCCCACTCCCCCGGTGGAGTGCTTGTCGGTGGTCGGTCGCGAGAGCGAGGAGAAGTCCATCCGCTCGCCGGACGCGATCATGGCCGCCGTCCAGTCGGAGATCTCGCGGCGATCCATGCCGTTGAGGAGGATCGCCATCAGCAGCGACGACATCTGCTCGTCGGCGACGGCGGCCCGGGTGTAGGCGTCGACCATCCAGTCGATCTGGCTGCCGCTGAGGGCCCCTCCGTCACGCTTGGCGAGGATCACCTCGACGGCATCGTGCTGGGGACGGGGCGGGGCGCCTTGACTGCTCGCGCTTGGGCTGCTCACGGTGCGTTTGTACCAGGAGGCGCCACGTGGTCGAGATCCTCGGGGCCGAACGCCTGCGGCAGCACCTCGTCCATCGGCAGCGCGCCCTGCGGCGTCAACACCTCCAGCGCGGCGCCGCCCGCCTCCCACAGCAGCTGGCGGCAGCGGCCGCACGGCATGATCACCTCGCCCGCGCCGTTGACACACACGAAGTGGGTCAGCCGACCGCCGCCCGTGGCGTGCAGCTGCGAGACGAGCCCGCACTCGGCGCACAGGGTGACGCCGTACGCCGCGTTCTCGACGTTGCAGCCGACCACCAGGCGCCCGTCGTCGGCGAGCGCCGCGGCGCCGACCCGGTAGCCGGAGTAGGGCGCGTAGGCCCGTGCGGCGATCTCGTTCGCCGCCTGCGTGAGGGTGTCCCAGTCGACCACCCCGCCACGCTAGGGCATGGAGGGCCGCCGCGAGGATCTTCCGCTGGGGCAGGTTTCGACGGGAAATGTCCCAAGTTGGTAACCGTTTCGACGAATGCGCTTCCCGCGGAGCGGTCTGTGGGTGAGGATGCACCCCGGGATACCGAACCAAAGCTGTGCGAACCGAAGACAAAGCTGCCCTGCGACTCGGAGCCGGGCGTCGACCTGGAGGACATCTGTGAAGACCTGGAAGAGGACGACGGCCGCGGCGGCCGTGGCGCTGATCGCGAGCGCGGCCCTGGCGGCCTGTGGCGACGCCCCCGACGAGGACAACGACAACAACGCGTCGGAGAAGAGCGACTTCCTTCCCTGCATCCTCTCCGACGCGGGCGGCTTCGACGACAAGTCGTTCAACCAGCTCAGCTACGAGGGCGTGCAGGACGCCGCCGAGGAGCTCGGCAGCGAGTACAAGGAGTTCGAGTCCAAGAACGAGAACGACTACGCGGGAGCGCTCGAGCAGTTCGTCGGCCAGGGCTGCGACGCGATCGTGACCGTCGGCTTCGCGCTCTCCGCGGCGACGGTCGAGTCGGCCAAGGCCAACCCGGACATCGAGTACATCCTCATCGATGACGCCGCCGACAACGACTTCGACGGCACCAAGGACGCCGACAACATCAAGCCGATCCTCTACGACACCGCGCAGGCCGCGTTCCTCGCCGGCTACGCGGCGGCGGACTACACCAAGACCGGTGTCGTCGGCACGTACGGCGGCCAGCCCTTCCCGACCGTCACCATCTTCATGGACGGCTTCAAGCAGGGCGTCGAGTACTACAGCGAGAAGAAGGGCAAGGACGTCAAGCTCTTCGGCTGGGAGGGCAACGACAAGGGCGTCTTCACCGGTGGCTTCGACGCCAACGAGAAGGCGACCAACGCGGCCAAGGGGCTCCTGGACCAGAACGTCGACGTGATCCTGCCGGTCGGTGGCCCGATCTACCAGGGTGCGCTCACCGCCATCGCCGACTCCGGCAAGGACGTCGCCCTCGTCGGCGTCGACGCCGACTTCTTCGAGACCGACCCGAACACCCAGGACCTGGTGTTCACCTCGATCCTGAAGAACATGAAGATCTCGACGACCGAGGCCGTGGTGGCCGCCGGCAACGACGAGTTCGACACCGAGGCGTACGTCGGCACGCTCGAGAACGACGGGGTCGGCATCGCGCCGTTCCACAACTTCGAGTCGAAGATCTCCGACACGCTGCAGGCCGAGCTCGACGAGGTCAAGGCCGGCATCATCGACGGCAGCATCCCGGTGACGTCGTACCTCACCCAGTGATGCCCACCTGCCCTCCGTCGGCCACGCGCTGACGGACGGCAGGGCGGAGACACCCTCCGGGGGAGGTCGGTTCCGACCTCCCCCGGAGGCATTCGCGTCGGACGCGCCCATCGTTTCCCGGCGCTCTTGCTGGCTTCTGCATCCCCGCTCCGAGAGGATTCCCCCATGACGCTCGAACTCCGGGGCATCACCAAGCGCTTCGGCCCTCTGGTCGCCAACGACCGGATCTCCCTCACCGTCAACGAGGGCGAGATCCACGCCCTCCTCGGCGAGAACGGCGCGGGGAAGTCCACCCTGATGAACGTGCTCTACGGCCTCTACCAGGCCGACGAGGGCGAGCTCGTCCTGGACGGCGAGGTGCGGAAGTTCGCCGGGCCCGGCGATGCCATGGCCGCCGGCATCGGCATGGTCCACCAGCACTTCATGCTGGTCCCCGTCTTCACCGTCGCCGAGAACGTCATGCTCGGCAACGAGGCGACCGGCTTCGCCGGGACCCTCGACATCGGCGCCGCCCGTGAGCGGGTGCGGGAGATCTCCCAGCGATTCGGGTTCGACGTCGACCCCGACGCGCTGGTCGAGACCCTGCCGGTCGGTGTCCAGCAGCGCGTCGAGATCATCAAGGCACTCTCCCGCGACGCCCGCGTCCTCGTCTTCGACGAGCCGACGGCGGTGCTCACCCCGCAGGAGACCGACGAGCTGATGGGCATCATGCGCCAGCTCCGCGAGTCCGGCACCGCGATCGTGTTCATCAGCCACAAGCTGCGCGAAGTCCGTGCCATCGCCGACCGGATCACCGTGATCCGCCGCGGTGCGGTCGTCGGCGAGGCCAGCCCGACCGCCACCAACGCCGAGCTCGCCTCCCTCATGGTCGGGCGGCCGGTCGAGCTGACCGTGCACAAGGAGCCGGCCCAGCCCGGGCCCGACGCCTTCGTCGTCCGCGACCTGCGGGTGCTCGACGACACCGGTCACACGCATCTCGACGGCATCACCTTCTCCATCGCCCGGGGCGAGGTGCTCGGCGTGGCCGGCGTCCAGGGCAACGGGCAGACCGAGCTGACCGAGGCGATCATGGGGCTGCAGAGTCACGTACGCGGCTCGATCCGGCTGGGCGAGCACGAGCTGGTCGGCAGGTCGGTCCGCAAGGTCCTCGACGCCGGCGTCGGCTTCGTGCCCGAGGACCGGCAGGTCGACGGCCTGGTCGGCGAGTTCACGATCGCCGAGAACCTGATGCTCAACCGCAGCCATGGCCTGCCCTTCGTGTCGGCCGGCACCATCCGCTCGGGCGTCCTCGAGGAGTTCGCGCAGCGCACCCTCGACGCGTACGACGTCCGCGCCTCCGGCATCCAAGCGAAGGCCGGCCAGCTCTCCGGCGGCAACCAGCAGAAGGTCGTCGTCGCCCGCGAGCTGTCCCGCGACCTCAGCCTGCTCGTCGCTGCGCAGCCGACCCGCGGCGTCGACGTCGGCTCCATCGAGTTCATCCACAAGCAGGTCGTGGCGACCCGGGACTCCGGCGTCCCCGTGCTCCTGGTGTCCACCGAGCTGGACGAGATCGTCGCGCTGTCGGACCGGATCATGGTCCTCTACCGCGGCCAGGTCGTCGGCATCGTGCCGGCGGACACCCCCCGCGAGACCCTCGGCCTGATGATGGCCGGCGAGCGCCCCGAAGGGACGGCCGCATGAACACCCCACGGAGTTCTTCTCCTCCGCTTCGCTCCCCCGAACAACTCCGCAGGGACCCCTCGTGAGCGCGAACGACGAGACCCAGCCCACCTCCGTCGAGGAGCCGGCGCCGGACCCGAAGGAGCCGCGGCGCGATCCCGGCCGCTTCAACGGTGTCCTGCGCGAGATCGTGGTCGGCAACGCCCTGGTGTCCGTGCTGTCGGTCGTCCTCGCGGTCGTCGTCGGCTCGCTGATGATCCTGCTGACCGACGAGAACGTGCGCGACACCGTCGGCTACATCGGGGCCCGGCCGGGTGACTTCCTCAGCGCGGTGTGGACGTCCATCTCCGACGCCTACTCGGCGTTGTTCCGCGGCGCGATCTACAACACCAACGTCGAGGGCTTCGAGGGCCGGATCAAGCCGCTGACGGAGACCCTCAAGTTCTCCGCACCCCTCATCCTCGCCGGTCTCGGCGTCGGCCTCGCGTTCCGCGCGGGCCTGTTCAACATCGGCGGCCGTGGGCAGATGCTGCTGGCCGGTGCCGCCGCCGGCTGGGTCGGCATCGGGATGGACCTGCCGCTCGTGCTGCACCTGCCGCTGGCCGTCCTGGCGGGTGCCCTCGCCGGCGCCCTGTGGGCCGGGATCGCGGGCTTCCTCAAGGCGCAGAGCGGCGCTCACGAGGTGATCGTCACGATCATGCTCAACTACGTCGGCTACTACCTGGTCTTCTACGCACTCTCCAAGCAGGGGCTGCTCCAGGCACCCGGCTCGCTCAACCCCAAGTCGAAGCCGATGCCGGAGTCGGTGATCCTGCCGAAGCTGCTGGGCGACCGGTTCAACCTCCACCTCGGCTTCGTCATCGCGCTCGTCGCCGTCGGCGTCGTGTGGTGGCTGCTCAACAAGTCCGCGATGGGCTTCCGGTTCCGTGCCGTCGGGGAGAACCCGGACGCCGCGCGCGCCTCCGGCATCGACGTCGGCCGGACCTACATCACCGTGATGCTGATCGCGGGCGGCCTCGTCGGCCTCGCCGGCGCCAACCAGATCCTCGGCACGGCCACGAGTGGCATCACCGTCGACCTGGACGCCGGCATCGGCTTCGACGCGATCACGGTCGCCCTGCTCGGGCGGTCCCGACCGCTGGGCATCCTGGCGGCCGGTCTCCTGTTCGGCGGCCTCAAGGCCGGCAGCTTCTCGATGGCGGCGGCCGAGGGCATCCCGGTCGAGATCGTGCTCGTCATCCAGTCGCTCATCGTCCTGTTCATCGCCGCTCCCCCACTGGTGCGAGCGATCTTCCGGCTGCCGAAGGAGGCGACGGCATGAGCACCACCGCCAAGGTCCCGGTCCCCGTCGACGAGTCGGCGCCCACCACCGTGCCCCTGCGGACCGCGCTCAAGGCGCCGATCATGCTCGGCGTGGTCACGCTGCTGGTCTCGCTCCTGATCGCCTTCAAGGCCCGCTCCGGCAAGACGACGTTCCGGCTCGCCGCCGACACCGACTTCTTCGACCTGCCCGAGATCACCGTCCCCTCGACCGCCACGGTCGCGACGGTCATCGTGCTGCTCGCCGCCTGCACGGCGGTGTCCGCACTGCTGGTCGGTCGCGGCCGCCGTACGCCGGTGTGGCTGGTGGCGCTCTTCGCCGTGGTCGCGATGATCGGCTTCCTCGCCTGGGCCGCGGCCGGCAAGTCGGTGCCGGTCATCGGCCTGCTCGGCGGCTCGATCGCGCTCGCCGTCCCCCTCGTCTTCGGCGCCCTCGGCGGCGTCCTCGGTGAGCGCGCGGGCGTCGTCAACATCGCGATCGACGGTCAGCTGCTGTTCGGTGCCTTCGCCGCCGCGATCTTCGGCACCGTGGTCGGCTCGCCGTGGGGCGGACTGGTCGCCGCGATGCTGGCCGGTGCCCTGGTCGCCCTGGTGCTCGGGTTCTTCGCGATCACCTACTTCGTCAACCAGATCATCGTCGGCGTGGTCCTCAACGTGCTCGTGATCGGCCTGACCAGCTTCCTGTTCGGGCAGGTGCTCGCCGAGCATCCCCAGCAGCTCAACGCGCCCGACCACTTCGAGCGGATCCCGATCCCGCTGCTCGGACAGATCCCGGTCATCGGCCCGGTGCTGTTCCGCCAGACGATCCTGGTCTACCTCATGTACGCCGCCGTCGTGGTCGTCGCGTGGGCGCTCTACCGCACCAAGTGGGGGCTGCGGGTCCGCGCGGTCGGCGAGCACCCGAAGGCCGCGGACACGGTCGGCATCAAGGTCAACCGGACCCGCTACACCACGCTGCTCATCGCCGGCCTGATCGCCGGCGCGGGCGGCGCGACGTACACCCTGGTCTCCGTGCCCCAGTTCGGCCAGGAGATGACCGACGGCGCGGGCTACATCGCCCTCGCCGCCGTGATCTTCGGCCGCTGGGACCCCGTGCGGGCCACGCTGGCGGCGCTGCTCTTCGGCTTCGCGACCAACCTGTCCGGGGTGCTGTCGGTGCTCGGCTCCCCCGTGCCCAGCCAGTTCATGCTGATGCTGCCGTACGTCGTCACGATCATCGCGGTCGCCGGCCTGGTCGGGGCCTCGCGGCCCCCGGCCGCCGACGGCGAGCCCTACCGCAAGGGGTAGGCCGGCCGGCTGCAGGAATCGCCGCTGAAGAGGCGATTCCTGCACATACCGACCGCTGCAAAGGTCAAGGAGTGCAAGCAGCGGTCAGGAAGTATCGAACTCCGGCCGCCTATCCACAGAGGCGCACCTGGGCGCACCACTCAACCGCCGATCTGGGGCACTCTGCTCAACATGCAACTGCCCCAAGACGACCCGCGGCTTCGGCAACTCCAGCTACGGCACGAGCTCATCGGCCGGGGTCACTCCGACCGGTCGCTCGCGCTGGCCGTCCGGCGCGGCGATCTGGCGCGACCGCGACGGGGCGCGTACTTCGACGGTCCCACCTGGTGGGCGATGTCGGAGGAGGAGCGCTACGCGGTTCGATGCCGTGCGGTCTTTGCGCAAGCGAACACGGGCGTCATCCTCAGCCACGTATCAGCATTGCCCTTCGCGGACGCGCCGCTGTGGGGGTTCGATCTGAGCGACATTCACGTCACACGGGAGGACGGGCTGGCAGGTCGCAAGGAGCGCGGCGTACGACGCCACTGCGGCAAACTCCTCGCTGGCGACGTCACAGAGACCCACCGACTCCTTGTCATGACCCCCCTCCGGGCGGCGCTCGAGGTCACGATGCTCGGATGCACCGAAGCAAGTCTGGTCGTCGTCAACCACTTCTTGCATCGGGGAGACTTCGACCTGGAAACGCTCAGAGCGAGGTACGACGACTCCATGGGCCGCTGGCCGAACTCGCTCCCGACCGATCTGGTCCTACGTCTTGCCAACCCTAGGGTCGAGTCGGTCGCGGAGTCCCGCACCGAGTTCTTCTGCTTCCAACGGGGACTTCCTCGCCCTATCGCGCAGTACGAGATTCACGACGCCGGTGCCCTCATCGCACGCCTGGACTTCGCCTTCCCCGACTTGGGGTTCTGGATCGAGTTCGACGGACGCGTGAAGTACGAGCGGCACCTACGACCGGGTGAGTCACCGACGGATGCCGTCCTGCGTGAGAAGCGCCGCGAACAGCTCGTCGCGGAGCTCACAGGCTGGCGGTGCCTGCGAATCACGTGGGCCGATCTCGCCAACCCGGATGCTCTCGAACGCCGGATACGTCGCCTGATCGAGTCCATCGCGAAGGACCGGTCTCGTCGGCGGGCGTCCTGAGGCCCGATTGCCCAGACCTCTTAACCGATTTTCCCACTTCCTGGCCTTTGCAGCGGGCAAGAAGCGCAGGAATCGCCTCTTCAGCGGCGATTCCTGCAGCCCGAGCCGAGCTCAGCCGCGACGGTGCACGCGCACGATGTTGTTGGCGCCCTTGACCCGGACCTTGGTGGTGCCGGTGCGGACCTTGACCGTGTTGTTGGCGCCGCGGACGACGACCTTGCGCAGCTTGCGGTAGGTGACCTCGTTGTTGGCGCCCTTGACCTTGGCCTTGACGCCCTTGCGGGCCTCGACGTCGTTGTTGGAGCCGACCAGCACGGCCTTGTCGAGCGCCGCGATCTCTAGGTCGACATTGCTCGCCCGCACCCGGACGACCGGGGCGGCGGCCGCCTCCACCGACGAGTTGGAGCCGGTCACGACGACCGGGCCGACGACGCCGGTGGCGTCCACGTCGACGTTCGCGCCGATCACCGTCAACGAGGTGGCGCTCGCCAGCGACACCTCCACGTTGCTCCCGGTCACGGTCACGTCGGTGCAGGCTCCGGTCAGCACGTACTCCTCGGTGCTGTCGGCCAGGGTGATCGGGCCGGTCGTGCAGTCGAGGGTCACCGCCGCCTGCGCCGGGGCGGCGATGACGGCGGTCGTGGCCCCGACGAGGGCGACGGCGGCGAGCGAGATGACAGGGGCGCGCAGGAACGAGATGGGCGTCATGACCTCCACCCTTGCCGGTGAGGGACGGCACGAAACCCCCGCCGACGACGGATCAGCCCTGGGCGAGCGCCCTGACAGCGATGCCGGCCAGCATCCGGGCGCCGTAGCCGACCGCCGCCTCGTCGACCTGGAAGTCGCCCTGATGCAGGTCGAAGGTGGGGCCGCCGGGGCTGCGGGTGCCGAGCCGGAACATCGCGCCGGGGACCTGCTCGAGGAACCAGCCGAAGTCCTCGCCGCCCAGGCTCTGCTCGACCTCGGTGCGATGGTGCAGGCCCAGCATCTCGTCGGCCACCCACGCGATCATCGCGACGCTGATCCGGTCGTTGACCACCGGCGGGACGCCCTGGAGGTAGTCGACGCTGGCGGTGACGCCGTAGGGCCGCACGATGTCGAGCACGGCCTCACGGACGACGGCCTCGCACGCCGCCCAGGCCTCGGCGTCGAGGATCCGCACGGTGCCGCTGGCGATGCCACGATCCGGGATCACGTTGGCGGCCGATCCGGCGCGGAGCATGCCCCACACGACGCTCACGCCAGCGCGCGGGTCCATCCGGCGGCTCAGCACGGCAGGCAGCTCGCTGGTGATCTTCGCCAGCGCGAAGGTGAGGTCCCCGGTGAGGTGGGGCCGGGAGGTGTGGCCGCCGTTGCCCTCGAGGCGCACGTCGATCCGGTCGGCCGCGCTGGTGATCGGCCCCGACCGCAGGCCGACGGCGCCGACGTCGACCGACGGGTCGCAGTGGAGCGCGAAGATCCGGTCGATGCCGTCGAGGGCGCCGTGGTTGATCAGGTGGCGGGCACCTCCGGGCATCACCTCCTCGGCCGGCTGGAACAGCAGCCGCACCCGGCCGCGCAGCAGCCCCTGGGCATGCAGCTCGGCGAGGGCGTGCCCGGCGCCGACGAGGGCGCTGGTGTGTACGTCGTGCCCGCACGCGTGGGCCACGCCCTCCACGTCGCTGCGCCACGGGTCCGTGGTGAGGTCGGCCACCGGGAGGGCGTCGAGGTCGGCCCGCAGCCCGACCGTCATCCCGCCCTCGCCCAGGTCGGCGACGACGCCGCTGCGGGGCATCCGGCTGATCCGCCAGCCGTGCCGCTCCAGCTGCTCGACGACCCGGTCCGAGGTGCGCTCCTCGTGCCAGGACACCTCGGGATGCCGGTGGAGGTCGCGGCGCAGCTCGACCAGCTCGTCGGCGTCCTTCGCGACGACGGAGTCGATCAGGGCCAGCGATGCGTCCACCGCATCAGCCTATGCCTGCCGGCGCCCGGTCTCGGCGTCGGGGACGGCGTGCCTGTCGCCCCGCCTCACAGGAGCGGGAGGACGTCGTCCGGGTCGTTGAGATTCTGATCCTCCACCTGCTGCTCGACCGCCCGGTAGTGCTGGTTGATCTGCTCGTCCGCCATGCCGATCAGCTTGGCGGCGTCCTCCAGCTTGGTGCCGGCGTCCTCCAGGTCCGTCGAGAGTCCGGTGAGCAGGCTCGACGTGCGGTTCTGGAGCGCGTTGAACTCGGTCCAGGCGCCGTTCGGCGCGAGGCCGACGTCGGTGGACCGCTGGAAGCCGTCGCTCGACGTGATGGTCAGTCTGCTCTCGGCCTCGCGCAGGTCCGCGGCGATCGAGGGCAGCCAGAGCTCGGTGATCCGGCCTATCGTCTCCGGGTCGACGGTGACCTCGCTGAACACCTCCCCCGCGGGCGCCGAGTTGAGGCTCGGCCGGGTGAGCTCGCAGTCCCCGCTGTCGGCGAACGACTTCGCGGCGACGAGGAACTGCTGGACGCCCGTCTCCTGGGTCGTGATCTCGGTGTCCAGGGCGGTGAGTGCGTCCTCCATGTTCGCGAAGACGTCGTCGGGATGCCCCGCCCCGAGCGGCAGGTCCTCGAAGGACCGGTCCGCCGTCTTGGCCGCTTCGACACCCGCACCGATCGCCGCCGCGCCGCTGATCGCGCCGAACAGGGCCACGGACCCACCCAGCGACGGGACCGCGGCCAGCGCCGTACCGAAGGCGGCGACGACGGTCAGCGCCAGCACCAGGCCGGAGTTCGGGCCGCCCTCCGGCCCCGAGTCCTTCATGGCCTGCAGGGCGTCGTACTCGAACGTCGCCAGATCGTCGGAGGTACGTCCCCAGATCTCGCCCTGGGCCCGGCTGGCGACGGCGAGCGCGGAGACCAGAAGGCCCTGGGCCTGGAACGTCGTCGGCAGCTGGTTGACGTAGTAGTCGGCGAAGGTCGTCGCGTAGCGCCCCTGCAACTGGCCCGTGCGGGTCTTGAGCCGTTCGAGGTCGCCGGCCAGCCGGGTGTTGACGCCGCCGGCGGAGTCGCCGGTGCTCGCCAGGTCGTCGGGATCGATGTTCAGCTCACGGACGGCCCAGTCGAGCAGCGGAGCGGAGGTGTAGCGACTCGGGAGGTCCTTCCACCTCGTGAACAGACCGTCGATCTTCGGTCCCCACTTGTCGATGGCCCCCGTCGCCTGCTCGACCCAGTTGTCGCGGGCGAGCTCGGCACTCGGGCCCTTCACCAGCGTGGTGTACTCGCCCGAGTAGGTGTCGACGTCGATCCGGACGTGGTAGTCGACCGGATCCGAGGGGCTGCCCTGGGTCTCGACCTCACGCCGGGCGGTGTAGTCGCCGGTCGAGTCCCACCCCAGATGCAGCAGCTCGGCCTTCGCCGCCGCTGCCGCGATCAGGCTGCTGTAGGCCCCGACCGAGCTCCCACCGCCACCGCCACCTGCATCCTGCACTACGACACTCCCGAGGCTCGATCCCGATCACTGACGCGGGGACCGATGCCCGTTCGCCGTCCCGGCGAAACGCCGTCGGCGGCGTGGGTCAGTGCTCGTCGTACGCCGCCAGCAGGCGGTCCGCCGCTAGCGGCGCGGTCAGCTCCCCGGCCATCAGGGCCGCCCGGACCTCGGCCTGGACCGCCTTGACGCCGGCGCTGTGCCGCAGCCGCTGGTCGAGCTCGTCGCGGACCAGTGCCCAGGTGAAGTCGAGCTGCTGCTCGGCGCGCTTGCGGGCCAGGCCCGCGGCGCCGAGGTGGTCGCGGTGCTTCAGCACCTGGGCCCACACCTCGTCGACCCGGGCGCCGGTGAGGCCCGAGCAGGTGACGACGGGCGGCGCCCACTCGGCGTGGCCGCGGACCAGGCGCAGCGCGCCGGCCAGGTCGCGGGCCGCGACGCGGGCCTCCTGCTCACGGGCCGGGTCCTCGGGGTCGGCCTTGTTGACCGCGATGACGTCGGCGATCTCCAGGATGCCCTTCTTGATGCCCTGCAGCTGGTCGCCGGTGCGGGCCAGGGTGAGGAACAGGAAGGTGTCGACCATGCCGGACACGGTGACCTCGGACTGGCCGACGCCGACGGTCTCGACCAGCACGACGTCGTACCCACCGGCCTCGAGGACCGCCATCGCCTGGGTGGTCGCGCGGGCGACGCCGCCGAGGGTGCCGGCGGACGGCGAGGGCCGGATGAAGGCGTCGGGATCGGCGGACAGCGTGGCCATCCGGGTCTTGTCGCCGAGCACCGAGCCGCCGGTGCGCACCGAGGACGGGTCGACGGCGAGCACCCCCACCCTGTGCCCTGCCGCGGTCAGCTGGCCACCGAGTGCCTCGATGAAGGTCGACTTGCCGACGCCGGGCACGCCCGAGATGCCGACCCGGACCGCGGGGGTCCGGGTCGCCGCGTCGCCCGCCAGCGCCAGCAGCAGCTCGCGGGCCGCGGCACGGTGCCGGGGCGCGGTCGACTCGACGAGCGTGATGGCTCGCGCCATGGTGGCGCGGTGACCGGCACGCAGGCCGTCGAGCAGGTCGTCGACCTGCATCAGTGCCCGACCATCAGTGGCCGAGGGCCTCGCGCAGCCTCGCCAGCAGGTCGAGCGCGGACTCCGCGATCACCGTGCCGGGGAGGAACACCGCCGCGGCGCCCATCTCCTTGAGGGTCGGGACGTCGTCCGGCGGGATCACGCCTCCGATGACGACCACGATGTCGTCCCGGCCCTGCTCGGCCAGCGCGCTCTTCAGCGCCGGGAGCAGGGTGAGGTGGCCGGCGGCGAGCGACGAGACACCGACGATGTGCACGTCGGCGTCGATCGCCTGCTGGGCGACCTCCTCGGGCGTGGAGAACAGCGGGCCCACGTCGACGTCGAAACCCAGGTCTGCGAAGGCGGACACGACGACCTTCTGGCCGCGGTCGTGGCCGTCCTGGCCCATCTTGGCGACCAGGATCCGCGGACGGCGGCCCTCGGCCTCGGCGAACTCGTCGGTAGCGGCGCGCGCCTGCGCGACGAGCGAGTCGCCCTCGCCGTCGTTGGCCAGGCTGGCCTCGTCCCTGTACACGCCGCTGATGGTACGGATCACGGCCTGGTGCCGGCCGTAGACCTTCTCCATCGCGTCGGAGATCTCACCGACGGTGGCCTTGGCGCGCGCGGCCGCCACGGCCAGGTCGAGCAGGTTGCCGTCACCGCTCTCGGCGCTGCGGGTGAGCGCGTGGAGTGCGGCCTCGACGTCGGCGCCGTCGCGCTCGGCCCGCAGCCGCTCCAGCTTGGCGACCTGCTGGCGGTAGACGTCGTCGTTGTCGACCTTGAGCACGTCCAGCTTGTCCTCGACGGCCAGTCGGAAGGTGTTGACGCCGATGACCTTCTGCGAGCCGGAGTCGATCCGCGCCTGGGTGCGGGCGGCGGCCTCCTCGATGCGCATCTTCGGGATGCCCTGCTCGATAGCGGCAGCCATCCCGCCGGCGGCCTCGGCCTCCTGGATGTGCGCCCACGCCCGCTCGGCGAGGTCGTGGGTCAGTCTCTCCACGTAGTAGGAGCCCGCCCACGGGTCGATCGTCTGCGTCGTGCCGCTCTCCTGCTGCAGCAGCAGCTGGGTGTTGCGGGCGATCCGCGCGGAGAAGTCGGTCGGCAGCGCGATCGCCTCGTCGAGCGCGTTGGTGTGCAGCGACTGGGTGTGGCCCTGGGTCGCGGCCATCGCCTCGATCGCCGTGCGCCCGACGTTGTTGAACACGTCCTGCGCGGTCAGCGACCAGCCGGAGGTCTGCGAGTGGGTGCGCAGGGACAGCGACTTGGGGTTCTGCGGGTCGAACTGGCGGACCAGGCGCGACCAGAGCGCCCGGGCCGCGCGCATCTTCGCGACCTCCATGTAGAAGTTCATGCCGATCGCCCAGAAGAACGACAGCCGCGGCGCGAACTGGTCGATGGTCAGGCCCGACTCGAGGCCGGCGCGGATGTACTCGACGCCGTCGGCCAGGGTGTAGGCGAGCTCGAGGTCGGCGGTCGCCCCGGCCTCCTGCATGTGGTAGCCGGAGATCGAGATCGAGTTGAACCGTGGCATCTTCTGGCTGGTGAAGGCGAAGATGTCGGAGATGATCCGCATCGACGGCGCCGGCGGGTAGATGTAGGTGTTGCGGACCATGAACTCCTTGAGGATGTCGTTCTGGATGGTCCCCGAGAGCTGCTCCGGCTTCACCCCCTGCTCCTCGGCCGCCGCGATGTAGAGCGCGAGCACCGGGAGCACCGCGCCGTTCATCGTCATCGAGACCGACATCTGGTCGAGCGGGATCCCGTCGAACAGGGTGCGGGTGTCGTAGATGGAGTCGATCGCCACGCCCGCCATGCCGACGTCGCCGCGCACGCGGGGGTGGTCGGAGTCGTAGCCGCGGTGGGTCGCGAGGTCGAAGGCGACCGACAGGCCCTTCTGGCCGGCCGCGAGGTTGCGGCGGTAGAAGGCGTTGGACTCCTCGGCGGTGGAGAAGCCGGCGTACTGCCGGATCGTCCACGGCTGGGTGGTGTACATCGTCGGGTAGGGGCCACGCAGGAACGGGCTCAGGCCCGGGTAGGTGTCGAGCGCGTCGAGACCCTCGAGGTCCTCCGGGCCGTAGGACGGCGCGATCTCGATGCCCTCGGGGCTCTTCCAGCCTTCGCCCTTCGGCGGGTTCGGCGCGGCGGCCGCGGCCTGGTCCGCGGCGAGGGGAAGCCCCGCGAAGCTCTTCGGAATGCTCATGCGAGTGCCTCCCGCGTGCGGTTGAGGAACGCGAGCGCGTCGACACCCATCGCCGCGCTGTCGTCGGAGTAGTCGGTGGCCTTGCCCGCGATGACCACCCGGGTCGCGCCCGCCTCGCGGAGCGCGGCAGCCGCGTCGGCCCCCCACTCCGCGTAGGCCACGTCGGTGCCGGCCAGGCAGACGACCTTCTGGCCCTGGTACGCCGCGCGCAGCTCCTCGACGCCGCCGGTCGCACCGGCGACGTCGACCGCGATGCCGCCGGCTGCGAACAGGTTGCTGACGAAGGTCGCGCGCGCGGTGTGCTGCGCGATCGTGCCGAGGGTCGCGAGGAACACCGGCTCGGCAGCCGGCCCGTCGCGCAGCGCCTCGAACGAGGCGCCGTAGCGGCGGACCCGGTCGTTGAGCGGGTCCGCCTCGCGCTCGGGCAGGGTCTCGGCCAGGTTGGGGAACTCGCTGACGCCGGTGAGCGGGCGCTTGCGGCGGGCGATGTCGGCCTCGCGCTTCTCGACGACGGCCGCGATCCGGGCGCGGAACGGGTCGAAGTCGTGGCCGCCCTCCCACTCGGACTCGAGCTGCTGGAACTCGGCCCACCCCGCAGCCGCCAGGTCCGCGGTGAGCTGCTCGACGGCGTACGCGCCGCCGGCGGGGTCGGCGACCGCGGCAACGTGGGACTCGTCGATGAGCAGGTGGTTGACGTTGCGCGCGATCCGGCGGCCGAAGCCGTCGGGGCGGCCGTTGGCGCTGTCGAACGGCAGCACGGTGACCGCATCGGCGCCGCCGACGCCGGCGGCGAAGGCCGCGACCGTGCCGCGCAGCATGTTGACGTAGGGGTCGTACTTGCTGAGCATGGGGCGGCTGGTGACGGCGTGCTGGCGCTGGGCGACCGGCTCCTCGACTCCGCTGACCTCGAGCACCCGCGCCCACAGCACCCGCGCGGCGCGCAGCTTGGCGATGGTCGGGAACTGCTCGTCGGTGGCGGCGTAGCGGAACTCGATCTGCCGGGCAGCGTCCTCGACCGAGAGGCCGTGGTCGGTCAGCCAGCGCAGGTAGGCGACGCCGGCGGCGATCGACCAGCCGAGCTCCTGAGCGTCGCTCGCGCCGAGGTCGTGGGCAGCGGTGGCGTCCACGACGATCGCGCGGATGTCGTGCTGGCCGGCCTTGCGCGCCAGCGTCTGCAGCTCCGCGACGGCCTCGTCGACGGCCAGCGGGATGTCACGCAGCATGACACCGAGGGGGTCGATGCCGAGGTTGCTGTCCGGGTGCTTGGCGCCGGGCAGGGCGAGGAACGCCTCGGCGACGGTCGTGGTCGCCGACGGCGCGTCCAGGACGACGGGCGCGAGGTCGAGGAGCACGCCGGCCAGGGTCGCGGCCATGTCGGTGTCCCCGTCGGCGGCCAGCCACAGGCTCGTCACCCCGCCGTCGAGGTCGACGAGGGCGGCCTCGTTGGCCGGCTTCGCGTCGGGTCCGGAGACCAGGCTGCGGATGTCCCAGGCCCCCTGCCTGGTCGGACGCACCGCGGTGGCAGGCCCGCCGGGCAGGCCGAGCGGGGTGATGCCAATGCCGTCGAGGGTCGTGCGGGTCAGCTTGTCCCACACGGCGCCGTCGAGGTCGTTGTCGCCGAGCCTGCGCGTCTTGCGCAGCACGGCGGCGGTCGCGGCCTCCCACTCGGCGCGCGTGTGCGCGTCCTCGGGCTGCGCCAGCGTCAGGGGCGAGTCAGTCACAAGGGGCAAGCCTATCCGTGACAGCGCCCGTGCCGACGAGGTGTGAGATATCTCCGCCTACCCCCAGGTAACCGGGAGCCGGGCCGGGTGACAGGTTTGGGGCGCCTGCCACGAGGCAAGAGACGCAGGCAGATGCGGATGGGGTCGCATGGATCAGGAAGGTCGCCCGATGCTCGGGAGCAGGAGAACCGCGTGGGCCGTCGCCGTCGTCGCGGCGCTGGCGATCGGGGCGGGCGTCGCGGTCGCCGTGGTCCGTCTCGGAGGCGACTCGCTCGCCCCCGGCTTCGTCGCCGACGGGACGTCTGGCTCGGCGTTGACTCGTGAGACCGAGATCCAGCTGCCGATCGGCGTCGTGCGCCTCGCCTCGGGCGCGCCGCTCGACGAGATCGCGGCGCGGCGGGTCGGCAAGGAGGGCGACGGCTCCGTCCGGGCCGCGGATGACGCGGCCATCGTGCCGGTCGCGTGGAGCTTCCGGCCCTCGCTGGCCTACGACGACCTGCTCGGCTATCCCACGACGTTCTCCCTCGGCCTGACCGCCGGCGGCGAGCGCACCGACCTCGGCGAGCACGACATCGACCTGCACGAGACCGCCGAGTCCGGCGTGTTCCCCGAGGGCTCCCTCATCGCGGTCGTCGCGGGCGACGGCGACGACCTCGAGGTCGAGGTGACCTACGAGGACCAGACCCAGACCGTGGTCATGGCCTCCGGGAAGGTGGACCCGGGCCGCGCCGCGGCGCTGTACCCCGATGGCCCCGCGTCCTACGGCGCGAGCGATCCCTGCGACGCCCGGCGCACCCCGGAGGCCCGTCTGATCGACGCGGGCGCCGGCTCCATCTACTGCCGGATCGGCCCACTGACCCGCACGCCGTACCTGCCCGAGCTCGGGTGGGCCGAGGAAGGGCGCGTCTGGAGCATCGTCGACGTGACCGTCACGGCACCGCGCAGCGTCGTCTGGCTCCCCACCGGGGTGGGCTACCAGGTCCGGCGGGATGCCGTCGTCGTCTCGCTCGAGGGCGGCGAGCCGGTGCGCGGACCGCGGACGGACGACGAGCCCACGGACGGGAGCGGGACGTGGGTCTTCGACTCGGCGGCGGACGACTCCCCCCTCTCCCTGCACGTCACCGCACCCATGACCGCGGTTCGGGAGCCGGGGGCGGCCAGCGGTCCCCCGACCGTCCCGTTCGGGGTCGACGCGACCTTCACCTTCCAGCGCTGACCGCGCATTCCCACCACCTGCCGCACGGGCACCGTCACCTCCAGGAGAAGCCATGACAGGCGAGGACGTCGACTTCGGCAACTTCGAGGACTCCGTCACCTATACGACCTCCGGCGACCTCGACAAGCTGGCCGAGGCGATGATCGACGCCTATATGCGCCGCAGCGTGCCCGGCGTCGTCGACGGGTCCTGCAAGGAAGGCCGTTTCGAGATCATCACACCGCGCCCCACCATCAACCACCAGGCGAAGCGTCTCTACGTCAGCTATCCCGGCGGCCAGTGGACCGAGGACGGCGGGCTGATCGGTGGCGACCCCGACCTCGGCTACGACTACTTCGACGCGGACGGCGGCGTCTACGAGCCCATCAAGCAGGCGGTCGACACCTACCTCACCCCGATGCTGAGCAAGGGCGAGGGCGGGCAGGCCCCGAAGGCCGAGGACTTCGACAGCCAGATCTCCGTGCTCCAGCACGCGATGCAGGAGCTCTCCGTCTCCGGTGAGGTGCGCACCACCGGGAAGGACGCCGACACCACGATCGAGGTCGGCAACGTGCTGGTTCCCGAGTACATCTCCGAGATCGAGGCCGAGCTGGGCGACCTGGACGGGATGGCGGTGATCCGGCTCCGCGAGCTCTACGGAGCCAACCGCATCTCCGACGTGATGACCGGCCTGCACGCCCTGGCCGTCGTCACCGGTGTCCTCGTCGCCGGCGAGGCGCAGGTGTGGGCCCGCTATCACCGTGACCTCTCCAAGCTGATCGACACCGCGACCGCGGACTTCCACGCCTTCTCCGAAGGCAACGAGGTCAGCGCCGGGGAGGTCTTCGACGTGGTGAAGTCGATCGCCGACGCCAGCGGGCTGCTGTCCCTCCCGAAGGGCGTCGCCAGCGTGATCGGGAAGGCCTCGACCCTGTACGGGATCGTCGATGGGTTCCTGCCGGCCGAGCCGGCCCCCTACCAGTACTCGCTGGACGGGTCGTCCTACCAGGCTCTTGACACGTCCTTCTGGAAGGCGGTCACCGGCCTTCTCGACGATGTCGACGAGACCGAGGCCGCCTTCGCCACGTGCGCCGACAACGCAGTGACGGCCGCGACCCAGCCGGAGGGGAGGAACCGGGTGATCACGACCTCGTTCGACCTGGTCAACCCCACCGAGTTCCTCAACGCCGGCGAGCACGGCATCTACACCGACGTGAACGGCAACCGGGTCAACATCCAGGTCACCGATGCGGCCCTGAAGCGCGCCGCCGGACGCTACGAGCTCATCGGCGACCACTGCCACGACATCGCGACCAAGGTGGAGGGCGCTCCTGAGAAGGGGGCGTGGTCCCGGGGCATCACCGGAGCCCAGGGCGGCACCCACGGCCACTTCGAGTCCTTCAGCGGCATGGTCAGCATCCTGGTGGCCCTGCTGAAGAACAACGGCGACGAGATGCGCGACATCGGCGAGAAGTGCATCCTCATCCTGAACGACTTCAAGGGAACCGACGCGGCGATCCGCAAGGAGCTGGAGGGCCTGGCCGACGAGGTCGAGGCCCAGACGAAGGAGGACAAGGGCGTCAGCTGATCGCCGACCTCGCGAACCCAAGGTTCGCGTATCGGCCACCGGGTGTCCATCGCAGGAGAAGGTCCCCGCAAGCCGGCGCAGCCACGCTCGTGCCATGCGGATCGCCCTGGTCACCGAGTCGTTCTACCCGGCGCTCGACGGCACCACCACGACCCTGAAGGCGACGGCGGACCGGCTCGTCGACCGCGGTCACACGGTCCGGATCATCGCGCCCGGCCCCGGGCTCGCGAGCTACCGCGGCTGCGACGTGGTCCGGGTCCGTCCGCTGGAGCCGACGGGTGCGCAGGTGCGCGACGCGATCGAGCGGTTCGCGCCCGACCTCGTCCAGGTCCACTCCCCCCGAGCCGTCGGCCGCAAGGCACTCAAGCACGCGACGCGAGCGGGGGTGCCGACGCTGGTCGTCGAGCAGTCGCCGGTCCTCGACCTCGCCGCCGACTACTGGCGGGCGAAGGTCGCCGAGCGCGCCGACCGGGTCCTGGTCACCGCGCCGTGGATGGTCGGCCGCGCTGCCGAGCTGGGGGTCGACGCGGCGCTGTGGGAGCCGGGCGTGGATCCGCTCGCGTTCACCCCGACCCTGCGCGACCCGTGGCTGCACCGGTCCTGGTCACGGGCCAGGTCCGGGCAGGGCCGGGTCGTGGTCGGCTACGCCGGCAGCCTGCACAAGTCGGCGGGCGTCCGCCGCCTGACCGCGCTCGCCGACGTCCCCGGCATCCGCGTCGTCGTGATCGGAGGCGGGCCCGAGCGCGAGTGGCTGGCCCGGCGCCTGCCGCACGCCCGGTTCACCGGTCCGCTCGGCGTGGGCGACCTGACCGTCGCGCTGCCGACCCTCGACCTCCTGGTGCACCCCGGCGAGCACGAGACCGACTGCCACACCGTGCGCGAGGCCGGCGCCTCCGGGGTCCCCGTCGTCGCGCCGCGCTCCGGTGGCGCCCGCGACGTGGTGGCCCACCTCGAGACCGGCGTCCTGTACGACGCCGCCGACTCCCGCGACCTGACCCGGGCCGTCGCGTCGGTGGCCGCCGACCCGCACCGCCAGCTGCTGGGCGCCGCGGCACGGGAGCGGGCTTTGCGCCGCACCTGGGTGGACGCGGTCGACGAGCTCGTGGCGACCGCCTACCCGGCGCCGGCACCCGTGGTGGCCTGACCGAACGCCTCGACCCCGGACGGTTCCCCGGGCACAATCCTCGCAGGCACAGGACCGACGACGTGGTCCGAGAGGAGAGCCGATGGACGACATCCGGATCGAGACCGACGGCGACGTCACGACGATCGTGCTGGCCCGCCCCGAGCGACACAACGCGGTGGACGGGCCGATGGCGGCGGAGCTGGCCGCGGCCTTCCGCGCGTTCGAGGCGTCGGACGCGAAGGTCGCCGTGCTGGCGGGCGACGGGCCATCGTTCTGCGCGGGCGCCGATCTCAAGGGGGTCGGCACCGAGCGGTCCAACCGGGTCTCACCCGAGGGCGACGGCCCGATGGGGCCGACCCGGATGGACCTCGACAAGCCGGTGATCGCCGCGCTCCACGGTCACGCCGTGGCGGGTGGCCTGGAGCTCGCGGTGTGGTGCGACCTGCGGGTGGCCGAGGAGGGGACGACGCTCGGGGTGTTCTGCCGCCGCTGGGGCGTGCCCCTCATCGACGGCGGCACGATCCGGCTGCCCCGGCTGATCGGGCACAGCCGGGCCATGGACCTGATCCTCACCGGCCGACCCGTCGACGCCCGGGAGGCGCTCGACATCGGGCTGGTCAACCGCCTCGTGCCGACGGGCACGGCCCGTGCGGCGGCAGTGGCGCTCGCCCACGAGATCGCCCGCATGCCGCAGGCCTGCATGCGCGGCGACCGCCGCTCGGCGCGCCTGCAGTGGGCCGACACCGAGGAGTCCGCGCTGCGCCGCGAGCTCGCCATCGGCCTGGCGTCACTCGCCGCCGACGGGGTCGCCGGCGCCGGCCGCTTCGCCTCCGGCAAGGGACGCGGCGGGTCCTTCGACGACATCTGAGGAGCTTCGTCCCGGGCTATGCGGGCGCCGGGCCGACCGGCCGGCTGGCCAGGGTGACGGCCGTGTGCACCAGGTGCCGGGTGAGACGCTCCGCCTCGCGAAGATCGACCACGTTCATGCCCGCGGGGAAGTCCAGGGGCAGCGGGGCGTCCGGACCGATCCGGTCCATCCCGATCCGGGCGGTGGCCAGACCCTTCTGGCGCAGGATGTTGGCGTCCGTGGCGCCGCTGTTGGCCACGATCGGGCGATGCGGCTCGCCGGTGAGCTCCTCCCAGGCCGCGACGGCGGCCGCGACGACGGGGGCGTCGACGGGCGTCGCCGTGCCGGGGATGGTCAGCCGCGACCGCCAGCGCACCGCGAGCTCCGGATGCCGGGCCCGGATCTCGTCGACGGCCGCGCCGAACTCACGCCGGACGTCGGCGAGCGGGGTGCGCGGACTGGTCCGCAGGTCCACATAGAACCGGCACAGGGCGGGGGTCACCGACGACATCCGGGGCCAGCCGCTCTCGATCGCCGAGACGATCCCCTGCGGCGCGACCAGGCCGTCGGTGTGCCGCTCGGCATACCCGGTGAACCACTCCTCGAGCTCGAGGACGACGACGGAGGCGGCCGCGATGGCGTTGCGGTAGGGCATCCGGTGCCGGCTGCCGACGTACGAGAAGTTGCCCTCGACCTCGACCTCGAACCAGCACAGGCCCACCTCCTCCCAAGCCACCGCCCACCCCGGCTTGGCGATGACGGCGTGGTCGGCCCAGACACCCTGCTCGAGCATGAACGAGCAGCCCGCGCCCTGGCCGGCGTTGTGCCGGGTCAGGCCGCGCTCGATGCGGCCGTTCGTCGG
The DNA here is from genome assembly GCF_024614185.1 of Nocardioides carbamazepini. Lineage (GTDB taxonomy): Bacteria > Actinomycetota > Actinomycetes > Propionibacteriales > Nocardioidaceae > Nocardioides > Nocardioides carbamazepini. The sequence goes on along the minus strand of NZ_JAHTLF010000016.1, from coordinate 1,126,698 downwards.
CATGCCGCCGGCGCCGAGACCCACCAGGACGCTGCCTGGCAGGTCCAGCCCGGCGGAGGCGATCGCCTCGGCCGCCGCCATCACGCAGGCCGCGTGGCCCTTGGGGTTCGACGCGCCGAGCCCGAGCACGTGGTCGCCCCGCACCTGGGCCCGGGGCTCCATGTCCTCGCGCAGCTCGGGCCCGATCCACGGGACGTCCTCGGCGGCGTCGCCGACGGTCAGGGTGTCGATGGGCGCGTAGAGCAGCACGTCCTCGCCGCCGCCCGTGCCCGTCAGCTCCCCGACCGCGTTGGCCTGCCGGTCGTCGAGCCACTGGGTGCGCGCCGCGACGCCGTGCGCGCTGAGCTGCGCGGCGGCCCACTGCGCGAGCTCGCCCTCCTCACCGGTCGGCGACGGGATGTCGACGAGACCGACGACCAGCTCGGCCAGCCGGTCGCGGTCGATCGCGTCCCATGCCGCGGTGATGGCGGTCCGAACGGTGCCTGGGGCCTGGGTTGTCATCGTCGGTCTCCTCGTGCGGACTGGGACAGATGGGCACGCACCAGCGCGGCGGTGCTCTCGGGGAACTCGGCCTGCGGGTGGTGGGCGGCGCCGGGGACGACGGCCGCGGAGCCGCGCGGCAGGCCGTCCGCGAGCCAGGCGCCGTACGCCGGCTCGCCGAACGGGTCGTGCTCGCCCCACACCACCAGGGTCTCGGCCCGCACCTCGCCCAGCAGGCCGGTGAGGTCCTCGGGGTCACCGAGCAGGCCGGGGTCCGCGGCGACGGCCCGGCTCGCGGGCGTCAGGCTCGCCGCATGGCGCAGGGCCAGCAGCTCGCCGGGGATCCGGCTCGGGTCGCGCCACTCGAGGGCGAGCACGGTCTCCCGCAGGCGCTCGGGCGTCGGCTCGGCGGAGTCGTAGTACGCCGCGCGGGCGCGCGGCCCCAGTCCGAGGTCGGCCGCGATGCCCGGCGGCGCCGGGAGCGGCTGGCTGCCGCAGGCGACCAGCCGACCGACCAGGTCCCGATGGCGCGCGGAAAGGACCATCGCGACGATCCCGCCCAGCGACGTGGTGAGCACGTCGCAACGGGTCAGCCCGTGCTCGTCGAGCAGCGCGGCCAGCGCGTCGGCGCAGCCGGTCATCCGCGGCCCACGGGTCGTGGGCAGGGGCGAGCCGCCGTACCCGGGCAGGTCGACCAGGTACAGCTCACGGTCAGCCAGCCCGGGCAGCAGCGCGCGGAAGTCGGCAGCGGCGTGGCAGCCGGGGCCGCCGCCGTGCAGGACCACGAGCGGCGGCGCCGTCGCCGTGCCCGCGCCCCGCCGTTCGACGGCCAGGGCGGCGCTCATCGCAGGGATGCGGGGCGGTCCTGGCGGCGTACGTCGCGCACGACCGTGCCGGTCAGGCGCAGCAGCACCGCCTGCACCAGGCGCGGCAGCACGGCCAGGACGGCGAGCACGGCCACGATGCGGAGCAGAGCCTTGGGGTGGAGGTTCATCGTCGAAAGTCCTCTCGGGTCGGTCACTCGGCCGGGGGCTGGCGCTTGGAGCCGGGCGTCCGGTCGACCTGGACGGTCGGCGCGACCTGCTCGATGTGACGGCGGATCGCGGTCAGGGACAGGTCGGGGCGGTAGAGCTTCTCCGGCGGCGCGTTCATCACGTCGACCATCCAGGCGTCCTGGCCGGTGAACTGGCCGTGGAAGAGCCACCGGATCGCGGAGAGGTACTTCGCCTTGAAGATCGACGCCTTCGCGCCGGTCTCGAAGCGCACGATCATCTGCACGTAGCGGACCTGGTCCTCGTTGACCGGCACGTACCACTCGAAGTGGATGAACTCCGGGTAGGCGACGCGCAGCAGGCCGGGCAGCCGGAACGACACGAAGCCCGGGATGTTCAGGCCCTTGATGACCGGGTTGACCCGCTTCCCCTTGCCGGGGGCGTCGGGCAGCGGCATCCGCTTCCACCAGCGCCTGTTGGTCCAGGTGCCGAGACCGGGGAACTCCGCCTCCCAGTGCACCTCGTCCTGGACCCGGATCAGCCAGCCGTCCTCCTCGACGATGCGCGTCATGTTCCACGCGGGCATCACCTTGAACAGGCGCCACAGGGCGGTGTTGTGGAGGTACTTCGCGTGGCCCTCGTCGAAGCCGTTCTCGGCCGCGAAGCGCCAGTTGCCCTCACGGATGTCCCAGCGGCCACCCATCACGAAGTCGTTGTCGAGCAGCTCGTTCGGGATGTCCCGCTCGACCGGCGGCACGTCGTCGCCCTGGGCGTCGCCGACGTAGATCCACACCAGGCCGAGCCGCTGCTCGACGGGGTACGTCGTCACGGAGACCTTGTTGTTGATCGGCGAGTCCGGGCCGTCGGTCAGCGCCGCGCACATCCGGCCGCTGTCGAGCTCGTAGGTCCAGCCGTGGTACGGGCAGCTGATCGTGCCCTCGTACTGGCGCCGGCCCAGCGACAGCGGCACCCCGCGGTGCGGGCAGCGGTCGTGCAGGCCGAAGATCTCGTCCTTCTCGCGGACCAGCACGATCCGCTCGCCCAGCAGCTCGACCGGGACCGGCTTCTTGCCGACCTGCTCGGCCCACATGACCGGGTACCAGTAGTCCCGGAAGCCGAGCTCCGCGTCGTCGTACCGGGGCCACGACGACCAGTCGTTGCCGTGCTCGTTGGAGGTGGACCGGCGCCGCGAGGCGCGACGCCTCCGCTCGGCACCCGGCCGGCGCCCGGCGGGCGGGGCCTCGCCCGGCGCGCGTCGCCGGGCCGCCTTGCGCTCGGGCGCGTCCGTCGTCGACTGCTCGTCCTCGGTGAGGCTCATCGTCGTGTTCCTTCCTTCAGGTTCGGGTGGTTGCCGGACGAGATGTCCGCTAGATGTCGAGGACGAGCTCGGGCGTGCGGGCCCGGGAGACGCAGACCGCCAGAGCCGCGACGTCGCTGTCCCCCGGCGCCCGGAACGAGTCGCGGTGGTCGGGCTCGCCCTGCAGGACGCGCACCTCGCACGAGCCGCATACCCCGTCGCGGCAGGCGTTCGCGACGCTGATCCCGACCGTCTCGAGTGCGTCGAGGATGCTCTCGTCGGCGGCCACGTCGACGGTGACGTCTGACTTCGCGCACCGCACCTTCACCGGCGCGGACACCAGCCCGGAGAGGTCCTTGCCCGCGAATCGCTCGACGTTGAGGGCACCCGCCGGCCAGGCCTCGCACGCGCCCTCGACCGCGTCGATGAGTCCGGTCGGGCCGCAGCAGTACACCGCCGTGCCCTCCTCGGGGTCGGCCAGGATGGCGGCGATGTCGAGTCGTCCGGTCTCGTCCTCCGGCTGGATCAGCACCCGGTCGCCGTGCGCGGCGAGGAGGTCGCGGAAGGCCATCGACGAGCGGGTCCGGCCGCCGTACACCAGCCGCCACGGGACCCGCTCGGCCTCGGCCTGGCGGATCATCGGCAGGATCGGCGTGATGCCGATGCCACCGGCGATGAACAGGTAGCGCTTGGCCGGGACGAGCTCGAAGTGGTTGCGCGGGCCGCCGACCTCCACCAGGTCTCCAGGTCGGGCCTCCTCGTGGACGTAGCTCGAACCGCCCCGCGACTGCGGCTCCGCGAGCACCCCCACGACATAGCGGTCCCGGTCGGCCGGGTCGCCGCACAAGGAGTACTGCCGCACGACGTCGGGCAGGCCGACGTCGATGTGTGCCCCCGGCGTCCACGCGGGCAGGATCCCGCCCTCCGGATCGACGAGCTCGAGACTCAGTACGCCGTCGGCCTCGATCCGCATCGCGCTGATCATCAGGTCCAAGACGCCCTCGTCGTCCCAGTTGGTCATGTCACTACTCCGCTTCTCACCCAACGTTGTCTGGCATGGGCGATCAGCGCGGCGGATGCGGCCGCGGCGATCGCGATGACGTACCAAGCCGGCCCGTAGCGGCCGGGACCGGCCACGGCGGCGAACAGGAGCGGTCCACAGACGCCACCGAGGAAGACGCCGCCCTGGGTCAGGCCGGTGACGGCGGCGATGCTGTGCGGACGCGCCTGCGTGACGCTCAGGTTGAACAGGCCGTTCCAGCCCCAGCCGAGGCCGTAGGCCGCGAGCGCTCCGACCAGGAAGCCCCAGCCCGAGCCGGTGCCCAGCAGCACGTAGCCGAGAGCACCGCCGGCGAGCATGGTCCCGACGGCGCGCAGCGACTCGGCTCCCTCGTGGCGCCCGCCGGACCACGACGCGATCACGCGGGCGACGATGCAGGTCAGGCTGCCGGCGATCTGCACGGCGCCCACCATCTGCGGCGAGACCCCGGCGTGCTGCCCGGTCACGGCCAGGAAGGACGGCAGCGTCGTCGCGGCGATCGAGCCCAGGAAGGCACCGCCGACGAGGGCGGCGACCAGCGGGCGTCCGCCGACGGCCGGGGACACCGGCACGCCACCGTCGGCGAGCGCGCCGACCGGGACGCGGGACACACGGTGCGCGGCGGCGCGGCCGAACGGGATCGCCAGCTGCACCGCCGCCACCAGCGCGGCCACCGCCCAGACCGCGGCCCGCCACGACCCGGTGCCGCCGACGACCGCGAGCAGGGCACCGGCGATCAGGGTCGCCGCGGGAATGGCCGACTGCACCGCGCCGAAGGCGATCGCCCGGGCCCGGCCGGGCCCGATGCCCGAGAGGATCTGGTTGGACGCCGGTTGCACCAGCGAGTTCGGCACGCCGATGAAGGTGAGCGCGACGACCACCCCGGCCGCGTCGCCCGCCAGGGCGACCCCGACCAGGCCCACCGCGCTGCCGAGGGCGGCGAGGCGCAGCGCGACCTGAGGTCCGCACCACGCCACGAATCGCCCCGAGAAGGGCGAGAGCAGCGCGGAGACCGCGTAGTAGCCGGCGACCGCCGTGGCGACGTCACCGGCTCCGAAGGCCATCGTGCGTCCCATCTGGATCGCCAGCGTGCCGACCAGGAACGGCGGCACCGAGACCGCGACGAGCGTGCCGAGCACTCCGACGACGGCGCGTACGCCGGTCGTCGTGCTCGGTTCGATCGTGCTGGTCATGGTGCGGAGTCCTTTCGCCGTACGCTGTACCGTACATTACTCAACGGGACTGCGGAAGGCCATCGCGCGGCCGCGACCGGCGCGCTCCCGGCACGTCGCCACGGTCGGTGACGCTGTCAGCGCAGGTCGGCGAGCAGGCGGGTGAGCGCGCGCGGCGTGAGGCCGTCGGCGAGCTGACCGGGCAGGGCCACCCAGCGCGGATCGTCCGCGAAGAGCGCGCCCAGCTTGCGGGTGACGACGCGGGCCGGATCGACGTCGAGCCGGATCGGCTCGCGATGCCGGACCAGGTCCCCGGACCGCGTGGTCACCGCGAGCTCGACCACGTCGGCCGACGGGGCCGCCACCAGGACGAGATCGCCCGCGAAGGCGGCTGCGGGGTCGGCGGCCCGGAAGTAGCCGACGTCCCGCTCACGCCCCCGGGCGACCGCGCCCACGGAGTAGGCCAGGCTCGCGGCCGCCTCCGGTGGACCGTCCACGTCCCGGTCGGTCGAGATATAGGCCGTCATCGCCGCGGGCAACGCCACCTCGACCACGGACGCGGTGCCGATCGCCGGGCGGTCGGACCGTTCCGCGAGGCTCACCAGACCGCGGATCACTGCCTGCAGCGGGGTCGAGCAGGGGTACTCCTTGTACAACCCCTCGACGATGCGCGGCACGGCGCTCTCGACCGCGCCGCCGACCGCGCCGTCCGTCGGGGCGGCGAAGGCGCGACGGGCCGGGCCGTCGAGGAGTGTCGGCGAGGCACGCAGCCCCGCCGCGGCGCGCACGGCCGCCTGCAGGCCCGCGGCCGCCGCGTCGCCGAGGAGCACATAGTGCCCGTCGGCGAAGACGTCCTCGCTCAGCAGCCCGCCGGCCGACGCCGCGGCGAGGGCGAGTGCCTGGCGGGTCCGCTCCTCGTCGAGGCCGAGCAGGCAGGACGCCGTCATCGCGGCGCCGAGCCGTCCGGCGACGGCGCCGGGCCACCACGAGGCCTGGTAGAGCCGCGGACCACTCAGCAGCCCGGCGACGGCCGCGGTGACCTCGTAGCCGGCGGCGACCGCGGCCAGGAGGTCCGCCCCGGAGGCGTCCGTCCGGGCACCGATCTGCACCGCGAGCGGTACCACCACGGCGCCGGGCACCGTGGCCGACGCGGGGTGCACGGCGTCCAGCTCGTCGACGTGCGCCGCCGTGACGTCGGCGACGAGCGCGTCCGTCCGGCTGCGCTGCGCGCCGGGCGCGGCCAGCGGCGTCCAGCCGCTGTCGGCGGCGACCACGTCCTGGGAGCCGAGCAGCCGGCCCACCGTGGGGTGGTCGGCACCGACCACCAGGCAGGCCAGGGTGTCGACGCTCAGCAGCGCGGCCGCGCGGGCCACTCCCCCCTCGCCCGCACGCGACATGGCGGCGACCGCCGTGCCGCGGCGGGCCAGGGTCTCGAGCGTCGAGCCGGTCATCAGCGCCCGGACGCTCCGAGCACCTCCGCGCCGACCTCCTCGACGAGGTCGCGCGGCAGGTCGTAGGACCCGACGTGCTGGATGAACACCGAGGTCGCACCGGCCTTCTCGACCAGGTCGAGCTTGGCCGCGATCTCGGGGGCGGTGCCGAACAGGCAGAACTCCTGCGCGAACCTCACCGCGTCCGCGTCGCTGATCCACTCGCCGCAGACGTCGACCGCGTGGTCCCAGTCCTCGGCGTGCACGAGATCCGGGTAGACACCCGGGACCTCGGCCGGAACCTCGGCCTCGATGCCGGCGGCCTGCATGGCGGTCCTGCCGCCGCGCTGGGCGATGCCGGCGCAGATCGGCTTGAGGATGCGGGCGTCGCGCTCGATGTCGTCGGTCACCTTGGCATGCGCCGAGACGATGATCTTCACGTCCTCGGGAGCCTTGCCGGCCTCACGAGCACCGGCCTCGACCAGGCCACGCGAGCGGGCGACCGCCGACTCCGAGACCCCGCTGAGCAGGATCGCGCCGTCGGCGATCTCCCCGGCCAGCTGGAGGTTGCGCGGGCCGCTCGCGGCGAGGAGCACCGGCACTCCCGGATGCGGGTCGCGCATCCGGGAGCTGACCGGACCGAAGTCGACCGTGTCGCCGGCGAGGACGGAGCGGATCACGTCCACCCCCGCGCGGAGCTCGGCCTGGCGGCTCGACCGGAGGCCGACCGGGTCGACGGAGCTGTGGCCCACGCCCAGGCCCAGGTCGAAGCGACCGGGCGCGGCCTCTCCGATGGTCCGGGTCAGACCCGCCACGACGCTGGGGTGCCGCGTGACGACGTTGCTGACCGCGGTGCCGATGCGGATCGACTCGGTCTGCAGGGCCACGGCGTACGCCGTGAGGAAGGCGTCGCGCCACAGCATCTGGGAGTCGGGCAGGAAGACCTGCGCGAACCCGAGGTCCTCGGCCCGGCGGGCCAGCCGGGCCACGTCGGTGGCCGGTGCGCAGGGAGGCAGCCGGATGCCGATCGGCAGGCTCATGCGAGCGCGCCACTCCGGCCGAAGAACTCGCGTGCCTCCTTGTTGAAGCGGTCCGCGTGCTCGTGCTGCGGCCAGTGGCCGCACTCACCGTAGATCTCCAGCTCCGAGCCGGCGATCGAGGCGTGCATGCGCTCGGCCTCGGGTACGTCGCCGAACGGGTTCTCGGCACCCCACACGATGCGGGTCGGCGCGGTGATCCGGGCCATCTGCTCGGGAGAGAGCAGGTCCTCGACCCGGTTCTCCATGGTCTGCAGGCACAGCAGCCGCTCGATGCGGGCCACGAACTCGGGGCGGTGGTAGATCGCGTGCCGCACGTCGACGAGCTCGTCGGAGACGTTGGCGGCGTCGAACATGAGGAGCTCGAGGCGCTTGCGGGTGAGCGCGATGTCGTCGCTCTCGACCGCGGCCCGGGTGCTCGTGCGGATCCGCTCCATGACCGGCGGGTTCGCGACGGTGCCACCGGGAGCGACCAGGATCAGGCTGCCGACGCGCTCGGGGTGGTCGGCCGCGAGCCGGCCGGCGACCCAGCCGCCCAGCGACTCGCCGACGAAGTGCGCCTTCGCGATGCCCTGGGCGTCCATGTAGGCGAGCACGTGCTCGACGTACCCCGGGATCCGGTAGTCGGCGTCGGGGCCCTCGGTATAGCCGTGTCCGACCATGTCGACCGCATGGCAGTCGAACTCGTCGGAGAGCACCGTGATGTTGCGGACGAAGGCCTCGAGGTGCCCGCTCGTCCCGTGCAGCATGATGACCGGGTCACCGGCGCCGGCCCGCACGTAGCGGGTGCGGAGCCCGCCCGCGTCGATGAAGCCGTGGCGGTAATCGGTCGTGCTCAGCTGGGTCCACAGGGTCATGCTCGGTCTCCTTCGTCGGTCGGCTCGAACAGAGCCACTGCCATTCCGGTCAGCCATTCGTCCACGGGGGCGTAGGCCAGGGTCGTGCCGCGGCCGGCGCCGACGGCGGCCGTCATGGCGATCCAGGAGCGGACCTCCTGGGCGCCGTTGCCGGCCTCCTTCTCGATCTCGTCGCTCGACTTCGCGATGGTGCGCGACAGGTCGCCCGCGGCGAGCTGCTCGAGGAAGTCCTCGTCGAACGCGGGGTTGATCTGGGCCGGAGCGGCGCGGATGATCTGGCGGCGCCGGACCTCGAACTCCTTCCACTGCTCGCGACCGTTGAGCCACGCCTCCACGAGGAAGCGGTCGTCGTCGGAGAGGGTCTGCGACCAGTCCGGCCAGGGCAGCCGGTGGGAGAGGCCGCCGGAGGCGATGACCACGATCCGCTTGTCCTGTCCGTCGGACTCCAGCGCGGTGCGCAGCGTCCGGCCGATCGCCTCGGCCCGCGCGAGCGGGATCAGCGGCGGCGCGAACATGTTGAGCACGATCGGCACGATCGGCACGTCGAGCCCGGGCACCAGGTGCTGGAGCCCGTGGGTGATGCCGTGGTCCACCGTGAGCCGCAGCGAGAACGCGGGGTCGAACGAGCTGTCGACCAGGGTGTCCACGATGTGCTTCGCCAGGTCCCGGTCGACCGGCAGCGGCCCGGCCGGGGTGTCGGCCTCGCCGGCCCCGATCACCTCGGCGACGCCGACCGTGATCGACGGCATCAGGTCCAGGAAGAGCCCGCGGAAGTGGTTGCTGCCGATGACCACGACGGCGTCCGGCCGCGCGGCCGCGATGGCGTCCGCGGCGCGGCCCAGGCCGTCGCGGAACTCGTGGGCGGCCGGCAGGTGGTCGACCTCGTCCCAGTGCGTGTTCATCAGTGTGCTGTGGGATGCCCCCACGCCCAGCACGATCCGGCTCATGGCACCACTCCTTCATTCGTCCCGTACATCGTACGGTACTAGGGCCGCCACGTCGACAGGCCGATAGCCGAAGGGGTGAAGCCGTTGCACGGGTTCCGCTCCTGCGGGCAGGCCGACACGGCGACCAGCAGGTCACGCTCGGCCCGGAGCTCGATGTGGCCGGCCAGGCTGAGCACCAGGTTCTCGCGGCAGCTGCCGGACTCCGCGGCGCCGTACCGGAAGGCGTTGGTCTCGGCGCTGCAGCGCGGGCCGCTCACCGCCCCTCCCCCGGCCGCACACCGGTGACCGCCTCCAGCACGTGCTCGGCGAGACCCGCGACGGCGTCCAGCTTCCAGCCGTTGCCGGGCAGCGGGTGCGCCTCCCGGTCGAGCTCACGGTCGAGCACCTTCCGCAGCTGGGCGGCGGTCGGCGCGATCCGCCCACACAGCCACTCCTCGGCCTCGACGGCGCGCCACGGCACCGGCGCCACGGCACCGAGCACCAGGCGGGCCTCGGTCCAGGTGCCGGACTCGTCGACGTCCCCCGAGATCACCGCCGAGGCGGTGGCGAAGTCGCCGGTGTACAGGTTGAGCTTGCGGAAGGCGCTGCGCCGGCGTACGGCCGCGGCCGGGACGACGATCTCCACGACGACCTCCCCCGGACGCAGCGCGGTCTCCCCCGGCCCCACGAAGAACTCCTCGATCGTCAGCGTCCGGCGTCCGTCCTCGGCGGCCAGCTCGACGCGGGCGTCCAGCGCGGTCAGCACCGTCGCCAGGTCGGACGGCGTGACCGCCTGGCAGCGGTGCCCGTCGATCACCGCATGCTGGAACCGATGGTCACCCAGGACCGCGTAGCAGGGGCTGGTGACACCGTTGCGCTTGTAGCAGGAGAAGCCGTTGCGGAAGAACCAGCAGCGCTTCTCCTGCACCAGGTTGCCGGCCACGGTCGCCACGTTCCGGATCTGCGCCGAGGCGATGGAGTCGACCGCTTCGGCGAGCACCGGGACCGTCTCTCGGGTGGCCTCGGCGAGCTCGGCCAGGGTCACCGCGGCGCCGATGCGCAGCGCACCGTCCTCGGCCCGGCGCACCCCCCGCAGGGCGAGCACGCTGCGGGTCGAGATCAGCACCGTGGCGGGCGCGGCCTCGCGGCGCCGCTCGACCATGGCGTCGCTGCCGCCGCCGATCACCTGGGCCCCGGCGGCCACCTCGTGCAGCACGGTGCCCAGATCGTCCGGCGCGCTCAGCGAGGTGACGGACTCCGGGTCGGCGACGCCGGTGCCGACGCCGCGGCCGAACCGGGTGCCCCAGTGGTGGAGCACGTGGTGCAGCCCCAGCGGGTACAGCGCCCGCATCAGCGCGATCCACCAGCGGCCGGGCCGCCGCCAGATCCGGTGGCGGCGGCGGCGCCCCTCCTTCTCCGCGAGCGCACTGATCACCTTGTCCGGGGTCAGTGGCAGCTCACGGATGCGGACACCGACCGCGTCCTGCACGGCGTTGGCCAGGGCCGCGCCGGGCGGGATGATCGACATCTCCCCCACGCTCTTGGCGCCGTACGGCCCCGCGGGGTCGTGGGCGTTGACGATGACCGGGCGCACCGACGGCACGTCGGCCGAGCGCGGCATCGCGTAGTGCAGGTAGCTGGTGTTGATGATCCGCCCGCCCTCGCGGACCAGCTCCTCGCCGAGGGCCGCACCGATCCCCATCACTGCCCCGCCCGCGATCTGCCCTTCGACCGCGGTCGGGTTGATCGCCCGGCCGACATCGTGGGCCGCCACGTAGTCGAGCAGCTGGACGGCGCCGGTACGGCGGTCCACCTCGACGTAGGCGCCGTGAGCGGCGTAGGCGTAGGTCGGCGAGAGGTTGGCGGTCGACTTCCCCGGCGCGAGAGGCTCGGTGCCCTCGAGCAGGTAGATCGTCTCGTGGGAGAGCACGCCGTCAACGGCGTCGTCGCTGAGCCGGACGAGGTCGCCGAGCGCGACGGCGTCGTCCGCCCCGACCGCCTGGCCGTCGCGCAGGACGACGTCCTGCGTGCCGAGCTTCGCGCGCGCCAGGTCGCGCAGCCGCTCGGCCACCTCGGAGGCGGCCTTGCCGACGGAGGAGCCGGTCATGTGGGTGCCGCGCGAGGACCAGGCGCCGAGCTCGAAGGGGGTCTGCTCACTGTCCATCGACAGCACCTCGACGTCGGCGAGGTCGACCCCCAGCTCGTCGGCGGCGATCTGCGCCAGGATGGTGCTCTGACCGGTGCCCGCGTCGGAGCCGCCGTACCGGACCCGGACCCGGCCGTCGTCGAAGACGTCGATCGCGGCGTCGCTTCGGTTGGCCAGGTCGTAGGCATAGGCGCCACTCCCGTGGCTGCCGGCGGCGACCCCGACGCCGCGGTCGGGCCGAGGGTCGGCTCGGCGCCGGTCCCAGTCCAGCTCCGTGCGCACCGCGTCGAGACAGTCGGCGAGCCGTGCCGTCGTGACGTCGTAGCCGCACAGCGTCGTCGCGTACTCGCGGTTGACGTTGCGCAGGCGCATCTCGAGCGGGTCCAGCCCGAGGCGGTCGGCGAGCTCGTCCAGCTGCGACTCGGCGGCGAGCGAGACCTGCGGGGTGCCGTAGCCGCGGAACTGCCCGCCGGGCTGGGTGGCGGTGTCGATCAGCCGCGCCTCGATGACCGCGCCGTCCGGCCGGTACATCGACCCCAGGGTGATCGCGCCGACGCGCATCACCGACGGGCCCATGTGGTTGTAGGAGCCGTTGTCGACCCGGATGTCGCTCTCGTAGAGCCGGACCAGGCCGTCGTCGTCGACCGACGTGCGCAGCCAGGTCTCGAACCGGTGCCGCGGCTTGTTGGCCCCCATCTCCTCCTCGCGGGTCAGGCTCAGCAGCACCGGCCGGTTCGCCTTGCGGGCGAGCGCCGCGGCGAGCACCTCGTGCTCGGAGGCCTTGGACTTCGAGCCGAACCCGCCACCGGTGGCGACCTCGCGGAAGATGACCTGGTCGTGCTCGAGCCCGAGGAGCTGCGAGACCTCCTTCCCGATGAACCATGGCGCCTGGGTCGACGTCCACAGCTCCACGGTGCCGTCCGCCTGGTTCCACCGGGCCAGCGTCGTGTTGGTCTCCATGCAGGCGTGCGAGACGCTGGGATAGGCGAAGCGCCCCTCGACGGCGGTGCGCGCGTGCGCGCGTCCGGTCGCCGCGTCGCCCCACTCGGTGGCGAAGAGCACCGAGACGTTGGGCTCGTCGGTCGTGCGCTCGTGCAGCCGGCGCGCACCCGGCGCCGTCGCCTCGGCGAGGGTCAGCGGGGCCTTCCGCGGGCGATACCTGACCCGGATCGCGGCGAGCGCGGCGACCGCCTGGACGTAGGTCTCGGCCGCGACGGCAGCGACCTCCTGTCCGACGTGCCGGACGGTGCCGCGCGCCAGCGGCGGGCGGTCGGAGAGGGGCGCACCACGGTGGACGTAGACCGCGTCCGGGGCGAAGTCGGCCGCGGTGATCACCGCGACCACACCCGGCATCCGCTCGGCGCGCGAGGTGTCCAGGGCCACGATGTCGGCGTAGGGATGGGGCGATCGGAGCACTGCGGCGTGCAGGGCGGGCAGCCGCAGGTCGGCGGCGAAGAGCGTGCTGCCGTCGGTCCGCGCCGCCCAGTCGTGCGGACGCTGGGAGGTGCCGACATAGCTCATCGGTCCACTCCCGCCCGGCGCTCGGCGACGTCGACCACCGCGGCGACGATGGCCTGGTAGCCGGTGCACCGGCAGATGTTGCCCGACATCTGATGCCGGACCTCCTCCGGATCCAGTCCGGCGCGCGGCGCCGCGTCCCGCAGCAGCGCCGTCGCCCGGACGAGCTGGCCAGGGGTGCAGAAGCCGCACTGGAAGGCACCGCGGTCGGCGAACTCCGCTCGCAGGTCGAGGATCTCCTCCGCGAGACCCTCGATCGTCTCGACGTCGCCGGTCACGAGGGCCGCCGGCTGGATGCAGGACATCGTCGCCCTGCCCTCGACCAGGACCGTGCAGGCGCCGCACTCGCCGCGCTCGCAGGCGATCTTGGTCCCGATCAGGCCGACGCGCTCGCGCAGGACAGCCGCGAGGGACTCGGCGCCCCGGACGTCGACCTCGACCTGCTCACCGTTGATCTTCAAGCGGTGCATCCCATCCTCCTCACCGCGACGCGGACGTCGCGACCGGTTGTCCTCAGCGTGCATCTCCGTGCGTCGTACCGGGCATGACGCCCCCTCAGCCGAGCATCTCGTCGCGCGGTGGCCGACGGTGCTCGCGAGCCATCACCAGGTGCCGGGCCAGGCCGAGAGCCGAGGTCTTGACCGCCGCCGCGAGCTGGGGCATCCGGTAGGCCGAGACCGGCACCGAGATCGACATCGCCGCCACGGCGACGCCCTGCACCAGCACGGGCGCCGCCACGCACTCACGACCCACCGTCGCCTCCTCGCGCTCGAACGCCAGACCCGTGGCCCGCACCTCCGCCAGCTCACGCTCCAGCCGCCCCGGGTCGACGATGGACTCGCGGGTGATGGCCCGCAGCGGCCGCGCCAGGTAGTCGGCACGCACGTCCTCGTCGCTGAAGGCCAGCAGTGCCTTGCCGATCCCGGTGCAGCCCAGCGGCAGCCGGCCGCCCACCCGGGACGGCAGACCGAGGTCCGAGTGCCCGTGGATCTTCTCGACATAGACCACGTCGGCACCCTCCCGGACCCCGAGGTGGACGGTCTCGTGCGTCGCCATGAAGAGGTCCTGGAGGAAGGGACGGGCCGCCACCCGGAGCTCCTGTTCCACCGAGACCAGGCTGCTGAGCTCGAACAGCCCGATGCCCAGCTGGTAGCCGCCGTCGTCCTGCGCCAGCAGGCGGTGCTCGACCAGGCTGCCGGCCAGCCGGTGCACCGTCGACAGGGGCAGGGAGGTGCGTCGCGCCAGGTCGGACAGCCGCAGCTGCTGGGCCCCACCGTCGAACGCCCGGAGGATGCTCAGGCACTTCTCCAGCATGTTCGACTGGTCGCGGGCTTCCTTCCGCTCCACGGGATGTTCCCTTCTCTGCGATCCCTCGGGCGGGGACGTGGCGACACCACCGGGTTCGGCGGCCCTGCCGGCCACCGGAAATGTTTCATCTGGGAAAAGTTTCCCGGCCGGGCTCCCATTCCGTTGCCGAGAACTGTACCGTACGTCGTACGCAAGTGCTCGCCGTCACACGCGGCTGACCCCGCAGCCGGACGCGGCCGCGACCCGAAGGGAATGGACAGATGACGACTTCGCTCGAGCCGACACAGGTCGAGGAGCGCGTTCCGCCGCGCACGATCCTCGACGTCAGTGAGCTGCGCAAGAGGTATGCCCCCGACCGGCCCCTGGTCTGCGACGGACTCACGTTCCAGGTGCGGGAGGGCGAGTTCGTCGCCATCATCGGCCCGTCGGGATGCGGCAAGTCGACCCTGCTGCGGATGATGTCCGGCATCCTCAAGCCGACGTCCGGCTCGGTGAGCCTGCACGGACGCACGATCACCAAGCCGCCCCCGGAGATGGCGCTGGTGTTCCAGGACTACACCCGCTCGCTCTACCCGTGGCTCACGGTCGAGCGCAACGTGCGCTTCCCCCTGGCCAGGGACAAGTCCCTCTCCAAGGCGGAGAAGGCCGAGCGGGTCGCGCGCGCCCTCGACAACGTCGGCCTCACCGGCTTCGAGTCCTACCACCCCGGCGCCCTGTCGGGCGGCATGCAGCAGCGCGTCTCGATCGCCCGCGCGCTGGCCTTCCAGCCGCAGATCCTGCTGCTCGACGAGCCGTTCGCCTCGGTCGACGCCCTCACCAAGGAGGGGCTCGAGGACACCCTGCTCGACGTACGCGACCGGATGCAGGGCGCCGGCAACACCATGCTGATGGTCACCCACGACATCGACGAGGCCATCTACCTGGCCGACCGGATCGTGGTGCTGAGCAAGCCGCCCTGCATGGTCGCCGAGGAGCTGGTCATCGACCTGCCGCAGCCGCGCAACCAGATCGAGACGCGCAGCCACCCGGAGTTCCTGCGGATCCGGGCGCACATCCACGACGTCATGGGACTCACCGACCAGCGCCGCGGCGCTGGCGGCTCCCCGGCGACCCACTGAGAAGTCCCTGAAGAGATTAGGAAAGCAGGTCACACCATGCGCAACCACAAGACGATGGGCGGACTGGTCGCACTCGCCTTCGCGGCCTCCACCGTCCTGAGTGCCTGCGGAGGAGACTCGGGCGGCTCCGAGGTGAAGACCAACGAGGACGGCACGGCCACCATCACCATCGCCACGGTGGGATCGGACTCCGGCTCGCAGGCGTTCGTCGCCGAGAAGGAGGGCTTCTTCGAGGACCACGGCCTCGACGTGGAGGTGAAGATCGTCGCGAACGTCCCCGAGCTCGCGGCCGCCGTCGAGTCGGGCGACGCCCAGTTCGCCCTGACCTCGCCGACCTCGATCGCCTCGGCCAAGGCGGCCGGCGTCGACTTCACCATCGTGGCTGGCGGGGCGGTCTACACCGTCGACAACCCGGGGGTGTGGATCATGGTCCCCGAGGGCAGCGACATCGAGTCGCCCGCCGACCTCAAGGGCAAGACCATCGCCGTCAACGCCCTCAACACCATGCCGCACCTCTCGACGCTGGCCACCTTGGAGGACGCCGGCGTCGACGTGAAGTCGATCGAGGTCGTCACCCTCGACTTCACCCAGGTCGGCCAGGCCTTCGAGAGCGGCCAGGTCGACGCCGCCACGGTGACCGCGCCGTTCAACTACCAGATCGAGGGCGACGGCCTGGGCCACGCGATCGTGGCGCCGTACGACGCCGTCAACGACAGCCAGGACTTCTACAACACCATCTGGTTCGGCCAGGGCTCCCTGGCCGAGAAGCAGCCCGATGTCGTGAAGAAGTTCCAGGACGCGCTGCGCGACACCAACGCGTGGGCCAACGACCCGGCCAACGAGGCGGAGCGCAAGCAGATCCTGCAGGACTACACCGACCTGGCCGACGAGACGCTGGACGGCCTGCAGCTGCTGCAGTTCGGCGACGACGTGACGCCCGAGCTGATCCAGCCGGTCGTCGACATCATGGAGCACTTCAAGGTGCTCCCCCGCCCGATCGAGGCTGACGAGATCATCGCCGACGTCAAGTGATCCACACGCCGGTGGGGGCCCGCTGCGGGCCTCCACCGGCACCGATCGTGAACGACAAGAGCTGGCCGAGGCCGGAGGGAAAGAACGATGAGTGCCACCACCGCTGAGCGGGTCGATGCGCCCGGGGCCGACGAAACGGGGATCGCTGCCCGCCCCAGACCGACGCGACGGTGGCGCTCCGCCGTCAACCTGCGGGGCCTGGTCTTCGCGATCGGGCTGGTGCTCCTCCTGGAGCTGCTCACCGCGACGGTCGTGAGCTCCGTCTACGTCCCGCGTCCCTCGGAGATCGGCGAGGCGCTGGTCTCGGAGCTGCAGCGCGGCGACCTGATGAGCGGCATCGGGATCACGCTGGGCGCCTACCTGCAGGGCCTGGCGATCGCGGCCGTCGCCGGCGTCGTCCTCGGCGCGGCCCTGGGCGCCTCCGAGCTGGCGTACCAGACCTTCCGGATCCTCATCGAGTTCCTCCGCCCGCTGCCCTCGGTGGCGCTGATCCCGTTCTCGATCCTGCTGCTCGGCGTCGGCACCACCACGACGGTGGCGATGATCGTGTTCGCGTCCTTCTGGCCGATCCTGTTCAACACCTACTACGGCGTGCGCGCGGTCAACCCGGTGGCGATCGAGTCGGCCCGGATCTTCGGGCTCAGCCGCCGCCAGGTGTTCTTCCGGGTGCAGATCCCGAGCGCGGCGGTCAACATCGCCGCGGGCATCCGGATCAGCTCCGCGATCGCCCTCATCCTGGTGATCACCGTCGAGATCCTCACCCGCAGCGGCGGGCTCGGCTACTACATCGTGCGGATGCAGGTCGCCATCCGCACCGAGGACATGTACGCCGGCATCTTCGTGGTGGGCGTGATCGGCTACATCGTCGCCCTGGCCGTGGCCGGACTCGAGCGACGCGTCATCTTCTGGAACTCCGACATCCGAGAGGGCGGTGACCGGTGATGCGGTCGGCACTCACTACTCGCCTGCTGCCCTGGGCCGCGCCCTTGCTGCTGCTCGCCGTCTGGGAGTACGCCGGACGCCACACCACCAGCATCTACCTGCCACCCGCCAGCGAGGTGGCGAGAGCACTGCGCGACGACTGGATGTGGGACCACACCACGCAGGACCTGCTGCCCAGCCTGAAGAGGTTCGCGCTCGGCTACGTCGCCGGCAGCGCGCTGGGCATCGCGGTCGGGCTGGCGATCGGCTCGTCCCGCCGGGTCGCGCAGTACACCGGCCCGACCCTGGAGTTCCTGCGGGCGCTGCCGGCCGTCGCCGTGATGCCGGTCGCGATCCTGCTCTTCGGGCTCGGCGACGGCATGCGGATCTCGATCATCGCGTTCGGCGTGCTGTTCCCCGTCCTGGTCAACACCGCCGCGGGCGCGCGCAGCTGCCGCCAGGAGCGGATCGACGTGGCCGAGATGTTCGGCCTCAACCGGATCCAGGTGGTCCGCCGGGTGATCCTGCCCTCGGCGGTGCCGATGATCTCCGCGGGCCTGCGGGTCGGCCTGCCGATCGCGCTCATCATGATGGTCGTCTCGGAGCTCGTCGGCGGCAAGAACGGCATCGGCTTCTACCTCACCCAGGCCCAGTCGCTCTTCGACATCGCCGGCATGTTC
This sequence comes from Nocardioides carbamazepini, assembly GCF_024614185.1. Taxonomy (GTDB): domain Bacteria; phylum Actinomycetota; class Actinomycetes; order Propionibacteriales; family Nocardioidaceae; genus Nocardioides; species Nocardioides carbamazepini. The sequence goes on along the minus strand of NZ_JAHTLF010000016.1, from coordinate 1,108,745 downwards.
TCCGCCCTGGTGATCCTCGGCGTGCTCGGCAACCTGATCAACTGGCTCTACGTGCGGGTCGAGACCAAGCAGCTGCACTGGGGGGCGCACCTGTAGCCGCGGTCGGCCCCCTGCCGGCAGCCTGTGCCGTACTGTGTACGACGACACCGGCGCGGGGGGCCGCCACCACAGCAGAGGAGACATGGGAAACGTGACCGAGACAGCGTCGGACGGCCCACGATGAGCCCCCAGGGGCGGCGCAACGCGAGCCGCGGCAAGATCAGCCGGGAGGCCATCGTCGCCGCGGCACTCGAGGTCTCCGACTCCAGCGCCGGACTCGATGCCGTCACCGTGCGCAGCCTGGCCACCAAGCTCGGCACCGGCACGATGACGCTCTACGGCTACTTCCGGAGCAAGGACGAGATCCTCGACGCGATGGCCGATCACGTGATGAGCGGGATCGAGCTGCCACCGGTCGAGGACGAGACGCCGGAGCAGGCACTGCGCGCCGTCGCCCAGGCGTTCGTCACGTTGATGACCGAGCACCCGAGCGTGTCCTGGCTGCTGTCCTCCCGGGTCACCCGGTCCCACGCGTCGTTGAAGGCGGCGATGGAGGACGTGCTCCAGCGGCTCGTGAACACCGGGATCCCACCCGAGACGGCCGTGCGCTGCTACGGCCTGCTCATCCAGTTCGCCCTGGGCTTCGCCGCCTACCAGGCTCCCCGCCAGTGGGGCGCCGCGAGCGGCGACGACGGCGCGGAGCTGCGCCGCCAGCAGGAGCACTACTGGGCCGGCCTGCCGGCGACCGAGTTCCCCCTGGTGGTCGCGCTCGCGCCCCAGCTGGTGATGCTGCCGACCGAGGACCAGTTCGACTGGGGCGTGGAGCTCCTCGTCCAGGTGCTCGCCCGCGCGCTGGAGGCCGACGCCCAGCACTCCTGACCGTTGCCTGGTTCGTACAAGATCCCGTACGCTGTACGAAACGAGCGGGAGGATCAAGATGAGCATCGGGTTCGGCACCGCCGCGCGCGTCGGCCACCTCTACCCCTCCGGCGGCCTGTGCGACTACGAGGTGCAGCTGATGGCGCCCGAGGGCGTCCAGTTCCTCACCACCCGGATGCCGTTCCGGCGCACCGGAGTCGCCGACGACCTCGCCCTGGCCGAGGGGCTGGAGGTCCACGCCGCCCTGCTCGCCGACGCGGCGGTCGACCTGATCGCGTTCAACTGCACGGCGGCGAGCATGCTGCTCGGCCCGGCGCGGATCAACGAGCGGATCACCGCGGCCACCGGCATCGCGAGTGTCACCACCATCGAGGCCGTCCTCGACGCCCTGGCACACCTCGACGCACGTCGCCTCGTCCTGCTCGACCCGTACCCGCGAGAGGTGGAGGACGCCGAGGTCGCCCACCTCGCCGCCGCCGGCTTCGAGGTCGTCGCGCGCGGTGGCCCCGAGTGTGCGACACCCGTGGAGCAGGGCAGCCTGCCTCCCGCGCAGTGGCGGCGGATCGCCGGCGCCGTCGACGCGCGCGGGGCGGACGCCGTCCTGATCAGCTGCGCCGGCGCCCAGGTGGCGAGCAGCATCGCGGCGATCGAGAGCGCGCTGGGCATCCCGGTGGTGGCCAGCAACCAGGCGCTGCTGTGGAAGGTCCTGCGCCTGCTCGACCTGCCGGCACCGGTCCAGGGCTACGGCCGACTACTGAACGAGGAGTCCTGAGAACATGTCCGATGCGCAGAGGTCGGGGTCACCGGCGATCGCGAAGGGCTACGCCGAGTCCCGCTTCGGCCAGCTGCACTACGCCGAGAGCGGCTCCGGCGCGCCGGTGCTCCTGCTGCACCAGACGCCGCGCTCGTGGGACGAGTACCGCGAGGTGCTGCCGCTCCTCGGCGCGACCCGGCACGCCGTGGCCATGGACACCCTGGGCTTCGGGGCATCGGCCCGGACGCCGGAGCCGTTCCGCATCGAGCTGTTCGCCGACGCCGTCGAGGACCTGATCGAGTCCCTCGGACTGCGCGACGTGAGCCTGGTCGGGCACCACACCGGCGGCGTCGTCGCGATCGAGGTCGCCGCGCGACGCGGCACGGACATCGCGAACCTGGTCCTCTCCGGCGTCCCGTACGTCGACGCGCCCCGCCGCGCCCGGGTCGCGGATGCCCCGCCCATCGACCACGTCACGCCCGCCGCTGACGGGAGCCACCTCGTCGAGCTGTGGAACCGGCGTCGCCCGTTCTACCCCGCCGACCGCCCCGACCTGCTGGCCCGCCTGGTCGCCGACGGCGTCCGGGTCCTCGACCGCGTCGAGGAGGGGCACCGGGCCGTGAACGCGTACCGGATGGAGGACCGGATCCGGCTGGTCCGGAGCCGGACCCTCGTGCTGTGCGGCGAGGAGGACGCCTACTCCCTGCCCGACGTGCCCCGACTCTGCGCCGCCGTCCCCGGCTCCACCTCGGCCGTGCTGCCCGGCACCGGGGTCCCGTCCGTCGACCACCGCCCGGACCTGTTCGCCGCGGCGGTCGGCGCCTTCCTCGACGAGGGAGCGGCGGGCCGGTGAGCACCGACCTGCCGGTCCACTGGCTCAGCCTCGGGGGCACGTTGCAGGCCCGGGGTCACGACCCGCTGGACGTCGACCGGTACTGGCAGACCGGGCGGTCGCTGACTCCCGAGGAGGTGCTCGACCCGGTCCGCTCCCTGGTCGGACCGGTCACCGTCGAGGCCGTCGCCTCCCGTCCCAGCCACGATCTTGCACCGGAGGACCTGCTCGCCCTGGTACGCCGCCTGCGCGCTCTCGACCCGGCAGCGGCGACCGGTGTGGTGCTCACGCTGGGGTCCAACGGCCTCGAGGAGGTCGCCTTCCTGGCCTGGCTGCTCGGCGCCCCCGTCCCCGTCGTCGTGTCCGCGGCGATGCGACCCCCGACCGCGGTCGGCAGCGACGCGCTGCCCAACCTCGTCGACGCCCTGGCCGTCGCGCGCAGCGTCGAGGCCAGCGAGCACGGCGTGCTCGTGGTCTCCGACGGCGCCGTCCTGCATCCTGCCGAGGTGATGAAGAGCCACAGCTCCCGGCTCGACTCCTTCCGGGCGAGCGCGACGCCGGTCGCCGACGTCCGCGCGGGAGTGACCCGGTGGCACCGCGCGGGCCGGCCCGGACCGCTGCGCGACGTGCCCGTCCCGGCCGGGCTGGCTCCGGTCGAGATCGTCACGTCCTACCTCGGAGCCGACGGTGCGGCCGTGCGCTCCGCCGTCGACCGCGGCGCGCGGGCAGTCGTCTCCGCCGGCACGGGCGCGGGCTTCCCGACCGGCGCGGAGCGACGTGCCCTCGAGGACGCGGCGGCTGCCGGCGTCGTCGTGTGCCAGGCCCAGCGCACGCCGTACGGCTCGGTCGCGGCGACGACAGGCCCCCTCCTGTGCGCCCGGGAGCTCACCCCGCAGAAGGCCCGGCTCCTGCTGGCCACCGCGCTCGCGACCGAGCGGCCGCGCAGCACCGAAGCGCTCCAGCGGCTGCTCGACGACGCGTCCCGCTGAGCCGCACCGCTCTCCTCAGACGCGGGCGGCGACCGGCTCCAGCCGCACGATCACGCCCTTCGAGGTCGGCGTGTTGCTGATGTCGGCGACGCTGTCGAGCGGCACCAGCACGTTGGTCTCGGGGTAGTACGCCGCGGCCGAACCACGGGCGGCCGGGTAGGCGACGACGCGGAAGCCCGCAGCGCGACGCTCCGTGCCGTCGGTCCAGATGCTCACGATGTCGACCAGGTCGCGGTCGGCGATGCCGAGCTCGGCGAGGTCGTCGGGGTTGACCATGACGACGCGGCGCGCGTCGTGGATGCCGCGGTAGCGGTCGTTCATGGCGTAGGGGATCGTGTTCCACTGGTCGTGCGAGCGCAGGCTCTGCAGCACCAGATGACCCTTCGGGGCGGCGATCATGTCCAGCTCGTTGCAGGTGAAGACCGCCTTGCCGCTCGGGGTCGGGAAACGACCCTCGTTGACCGGGTTGGGCAGCCGGAAGCCGCCGGGCGCGGCGACCCGCGCGTTGAAGTCCGCGAATCCCGGCACCACCCGCGCGATCCGGTCCCGCACCAGGGCGTAGTCGGCCTCGAAGTCCTCCCACGGGATGGCGCCACCGGGGGTGTCGTGGCCCAGGGTGCGGCGGGCCAGGCGGCCGATGATCGCGACCTCGCTCAGCAGGTGCGGCGAGGCGGGGTCGAGCCGGCCGCGGGACTGGTGCACCTCGCTCATCGAGTCCTCGACCGTCACGAACTGCTCGCCGGTGGCCTGGACGTCGCGGTCGCTGCGCCCGAGGGTCGGCAGGATGAGCGCGGTGTCGCCGCACACGGTGTGCGAGCGGTTGAGCTTGGTCGAGATCTGCACGGTCAGGCGGCAGTTGCGCAGCGCGGCCTCGGTCACGTCGCTGTCGGACATCGCGCGCACGAAGTTGCCGGCGACACCGACGAAGACGCTCGCCCTGCCGTCGCGCATCGCCCGCACCCCGGCGACCGAGTCGTAGCCGTGCGCGCGGGGTGGCGTGAAGTCGAACTCCGCGGCGAGCGCGTCGAGGAAGGAGTCGGGCACCCGCTCCCAGATGCCCATGGTGCGGTCGCCCTGCACGTTGCTGTGCCCCCGGACCGGGCACACCCCCGCGCCAGGACGGCCGAGGTTGCCGCGGAGCATCAGGAAGCTGACGATCTCGCGGATGGTCGGCACGCCGTGCCGGTGCTGGGTCAGGCCCATCGCCCAGCAGACGATGACCTTCCGGGCCCCCAGCACCTCGCGGTGGACGGCCTCGATCTCGGCGGCGGTCAGGCCGGTCGCCTCCAGCACGTGCTCCCAGGTGACGGTGCGCGTGTGAGCGGCGAAGGCGTCGTACCCGATGGTGTGGGCCGCGATGAAGTCGTGGTCAAGCACCGTGCCGGGCGCCGCGTCCTCGGCGTCGAGCAGCAGCCGGTTGAGCATCTGGAAGAGCGCGAGGTCGCCCCCGGGCCGGATCTTGAGGAACAGGTCGGCGATGACCGTGCCCTTCCCGACCACCCCGCTCGGCTTCTGCGGGTTCTTGAACCGGATCAGGCCGGCCTCGGGCAGCGGGTTGACCGCGATCACCCGGCCGCCGTTGCGCTTGGTCTCCTCGAGCGCCGAGAGCATCCGGGGATGGTTGGTGCCGGGGTTCTGGCCGACGACGAGGACCAGGTCCGACTCGTGGATGTCGTCGAGGGAGACACTGCCCTTGCCGACGCCGAGGGTCTCCCCCAGCCCTGAGCCGCTCGACTCGTGACACATGTTCGAGCAGTCCGGCAGGTTGTTGGTGCCGTAGGCGCGGGCGAAGAGCTGCAGCAGGAAGGCGGCCTCGTTGTTGAGGCGGCCCGAGGTGTAGAACATCGCCTCGTCGGGCGAGCCGAGGCCGTTGAGCTCGTCGGCCATGATGCCGAACGCCTCGTCCCAGCCGATCGGCTCGTAGTGGGTCGCGCCGGGCCGCTTGACCATCGGCTCGGTCAGCCGGCCCTGCTGGTTGAGCCACATGTCGGACGACGCGCCGAGCTCGGCGACGGAGTGCTCGGCGAAGAACTCCCGCGTCACCCGCCGCGTCGTCGCCTCGTCGCTGACGTGCTTGGCGCCGTTCTCGCAGTACTCGTTCTTGTGCCGGTGCTTCGGGTCCGGCCAGGCGCAGCCCGGGCAGTCGATGCCCTCGGCCTGGTTGAGGCTGAGCAGGGTGAGCATCGTGCGCTTCGGCCCGGCCTGGGCCAGCGCGTACTCCATCGCGTGGGCCACGGCGGGTACGCCGGCGGCGTACTGCTTCGGTGGGGTGACCGTCAGGTCGTCCTGCGGATCCGCGTCCGGCCGTCTCCTGCTCATCCCCGCAGCGTGCCGCCCTGGCGGTACGGCGTCAAACGGCGACACACCATGGCGCCGGACGGATCGGCTCCTCGCCCTACCACGGCCACTAAGGGTCGCCTTACGTGCGTATCTCACATGATCCCGGTCACCTACTGGTCAGTAGCGGGGGTAGCGTGGCCCCCTGTGGCAACGACGACGCGTCCCGAACTGGTGAAGGGCTCACGTGCAGCCCGTTCGACCATCGCTCTGAAACTCCTCATGGCCGTGAGCGGCCTGCTGTTCATCGGCTTCGTTCTGGGGCACATGTACGGCAACCTCAAGGCCTTCGCCGGCGAGGAGGCGTTCAACGAGTACGCGCACCACCTGCGCGAGCTCGGCGAGCCGATGCTCCCGCACGAGGGCTTCCTCTGGATCATGCGCGTCGGCCTGATCGTCGCCGTCATCGTCCACATCGCGTGCGCGGTCGCCCTGTGGCGCCGCGCCGCCGCCGCCAGGCCGGTGAAGTACGTCGCCAAGAAGAACACCGGCTCGTCGCTCTCCTCGCGCACCATGCGCTGGGGCGGCGTGACGCTGCTGGTCTTCATCGTGTGGCACCTGCTCAACTTCACGATCGTGAAGGTCAACCCCAGCAACGGCGAGACCGGCGGCGACAACCCCTACGGCCTCCTGGTCGACACCTTCGACACCTGGTGGATGACGATCGTCTACCTGCTCGCGATGGTCGCCCTCGGCCTCCACCTGCACCACGGCACGTTCAGCTCGCTGCAGACACTCGGCTTCACCAACTCCGCGGTCTCCCGCGCCCGGGCACGGGCGACCGGCTGGATCGTGGCGATCGTGATCGCCGGCGGCTTCTCGCTGGTCCCGTTGTCCGTCCTCGTCGGCATCATCGAGAAGTAAGGAGCTCCCCCCATGGCTGGCAGCACCCTCCACGACGGGCTCACCCCGCTCAACGAGCCGTCCGTTCAGAAGTCCGACGACGCGCACGGCTACTACACGCTCGGCGAGAACATCGTCGACCCGGTCGCCCCCACGGGCCCGATCGCCGATCGCTGGACCACCCGCAAGTTCGAGAACCGCCTGGTCAACCCGGCCAACCGCCGCAAGCTCGACGTGATCATCGTCGGCACCGGCCTGGCCGGCGGCGCCGCCGCCGCCACGCTCGGCGAGGCCGGCTACAACGTGAAGTCCTTCTGCTACCAGGACTCCCCGCGCCGGGCGCACTCGATCGCCGCCCAGGGCGGCATCAACGCGGCCAAGAACTACAAGGAGGACGGCGACTCGACGTTCCGTCTCTTCTACGACACCGTCAAGGGCGGCGACTACCGCTCGCGCGAGTCGAACGTCTACCGCCTGGCCGAGGTCTCGGCCAACATCATCGACCAGTGCGTCGCCCAGGGCGTCCCCTTCGCCCGTGACTACGGCGGCCTGCTCGACAACCGCTCGTTCGGTGGCGTGCAGGTCTCCCGCACCTTCTACGCCCGGGGCCAGACCGGCCAGCAGCTGCTGATCGGCGCCTACCAGGCCATGGAGCGCCAGGTCGCCGCCGGCACGGTGCAGTCCTTCACCCGGCATGAGATGTTGGAGCTGATCGTCGTCGACGACGGCACCGGACCTCGCGCGCGCGGCATCATCGCCCGCGACATGGTCTCCGGCGAGATCGAGACCCACCTCGCCGACGTCGTCGTGCTCGCCACCGGCGGCTACGGCAACGTCTTCTTCCTCTCCACCAACGCGATGGGGTCCAACGTCACCGCCGCGTGGCGGGCGCACCGCAAGGGCGCCTACATGGCCAACCCCTGCTACACGCAGATCCACCCGACCTGCATCCCGGTCTCCGGCGAGCACCAGTCGAAGCTGACCCTGATGTCGGAGTCGCTGCGCAACGACGGCCGGATCTGGGTGCCGAAGAAGAAGGAGGACTGCGACAAGGACCCGCGGGACATCCCCGAGGAGGACCGCGACTACTACCTGGAGCGGATCTACCCGTCCTTCGGCAACCTGGTCCCCCGCGACATCGCCTCGCGCCAGGCGAAGAACATGTGCGACGAGGGTCGCGGTGTCGGCCCGATGGTCGGCGACTTCCGTCGCGGCGTCTACCTCGACTTCGCCGACGCGATCAAGCGTCTCGGCAAGGACGCCATCGAGGAGAAGTACGACAACCTCCTCGACATGTACGAGCGGATCACGGGTGAGAACCCGTACGAGGTCCCGATGCGGATCTACCCCGCCGTCCACTACGTGATGGGCGGCCTGTGGGTCGACTACCACCTGCAGTCCAACGTCCCCGGCCTGTTCGTCTCCGGCGAGGCCAACTTCTCCGACCACGGCGCCAACCGGCTCGGCGCCTCCGCGCTCATGCAGGGCCTGGCCGACGGCTACTTCGTCCTCCCGAACACCATCCGCGAGTACCTCGCCGACGGCCCGTTCGAGAAGATCGACGAGTCGCACCCGGCCGTCGTCGAGGCGAAGCAGAACGTCGAGGACCGGGTCGCCAAGTTCCTCTCCATCAACGGCACCCGCTCGGCCGACAGCTACCACAAGGAGCTCGGCAACATCATGTGGGAGTACTGCGGCATGGAGCGGACCGAGGAGGGCCTGCGCAAGGCCATCGACCTCATCCGCGAGCTCAAGGCCGACTTCTGGAGCAACCTGAAGGTCCTCGGCTCCGCCGACACCCTCAACCAGAGCCTGGAGAAGGCCGGACGGGTGGCCGACTTCATCGAGCTCGGCGAGCTCATGTGCATCGACGCCCTCAACCGGCGCGAGTCCTGCGGTGGCCACTTCCGGGGCGAGTCGCAGACCGAGGACGGCGAGGCGCTGCGCCACGACGACGAGTTCGCCTACGTGGCGGCCTGGGAGTGGGGTGGCGACTCGCTCGAGGGCGGCCAGCCGGTGCTGCACAAGGAAGACCTGATCTACACCGCCATCGAGATGAAGCAGAGGTCCTACAAGTGAGCGCGGGCGACATGAACCTCACCCTCAAGATCTGGCGCCAGAGCGGGCCCGACGACAAGGGCGGCATCCACACCTACCAGGTCTCGGGGATCTCGCAGGACATGAGCTTCCTGGAGATGCTCGACGTGCTCAACGAGCAGCTGAACGAGAAGGGCGAGGAGCCCGTCGCGTTCGACTCCGACTGTCGTGAGGGCATCTGCGGCATGTGCTCGCTGATGATCAACGGCGAGGCGCACGGCCCCGAGGTCACCACGACCTGCCAGCTCCACATGCGCTCGTTCAACGACGGCGACACCATCACCATCGAGCCGTGGCGTGCCGAGCCCTTCCCGGTCATCAAGGACCTGGTCGTGGACCGCTCCGCCTTCGACCGGATCATCCAGTCCGGCGGCTTCGTCTCGGCCAACACCGGCTCCGCCCCCGAGGCCAACTCGGTTCCCGCGCCGCGCGACAAGGCCATGCGCGCCTTCAACGTGGCCACCTGCATCGGCTGCGGCGCCTGCGTCGCCGCCTGCCCGAACGGATCGGCGTCGCTGTTCGTCGGCGCCAAGATCACCCACCTCGGCGAGCTGCCACAGGGCCAGCCGGAGCGGTGGACCCGGGTGGTCGACATGGTCGGCCAGCACGACCACGAGGGCTTCGGCGGCTGCACCAACATCGGCGAGTGCGCCGCGGCCTGCCCGAAGGAGATCCCGCTCGACGTGATCTCGCAGCTCAACAAGGACCTGCGCACCGCGCTGGCGAACGGCCACTGACCCGGCGCAGTCTGAATCCCCAAACGCGCCGACCCGGCGCAGATTGAATTCAATCTGCGCCGGGTCGGCGCGTTTCTCGGCTCAAGCTGCGACGGGTCGCGGATCTCAGTCGCGGCCGGAGGCTCGCTTCAGCATCGCGTTGTACGCCGTCAGCTCCGCATCGCCGTCGCGGTCGGCCGCGCGGTCGCGGCGCTTGGCCTCCCGCTCGTCGTCGCGCCACCACTGGATGAGGAGGACGACGATGACCATCACCATCGGGACCTCGCCGAGAGCCCAGTTCATGGCGCCCGCGAGGTGCTGGTCCTCGGACAGGCTCGTGACATAGGGGACGTCGAGCAGCCGGAAGTACTCCCCGCCGATCACCCGCTCCGAGCCCATCACGCTGATCGAGAAGAACGCGTGGAAGGGCATCGTGACGAGGAGCAGCATCAGCCGGCCGACGTACGACGTGCCGGCGCCGGGCCGGTCTCCGAGCAGCACCTCGAAGAACACCAGTCCCGCCAGCAGGAAGTGCAGCTCCATGGCCAGGTGGCCGAGGTGGTTGCGCATCAGGACGTCGAACAGGCTGCTGAAGTAGACGACGTACAGGCTGCCGACGAGCAGCACCGCGGCGGTCACCGGGTGCAGCACGAGGCGCGCCGCCCGCGAGTCGAGGGCGGCGGCGAGGAGCTGGCGCGGTCCGGTGCCGCCGGGGACGTCGCTGCCGGGCAGCGCGCGTAGCGCGAGCTGGATCGGGCGGCCGGAGACGAGCAGGATCGGCGCGACCATCGAGAGCGCCATGTGGGCGGCCATGTGGGCGCTGAACATGACGCCGGCGTAGCTGCCGAGGCCGCCGAACGTGGCGTAGGCGACCACGGCGAGACCCGAGCACCAGGCGATCGTGCGGCCGACCGGCCAGCGGTCCCCGCGGCGGCGCAGGGTGCGGATCCCGACGAGGTACGCCGCGGCGCCGAGACCGACGACGAGGAAGCCCAGTCCCGACGGGGTGAACGACCACAGCAGCCGGCCGAGCGTCGGCGCGGGAGGCATCGGGCCGCCGAGGAGACTCTCGGCGAGGGAGGTGTAGAGGTCCTCCGGCGCCGGGGGCGGCGTCCGGCTGAGCCCGACGCCGGCACCGACGGCGACGGCCATGACGAGCAGCTCGAGCCCGGTCAGCCGCAGCAGCAGCACCCAGTCCGGCACCGCGCTCGCGACCACGCGGCGGCGCAGGGTGAGGCCGATCAGGCCGACGACGACCACCACGGCGGCCTTGATCAGCACGCCGGTGCCGTACGTCGACAGGAGGTCGGCGGGCCGCTCGAGCCGCACCCAGGCACTCACCACACCCGAGACCGCGGTCAGCCCCAGGCACCAGCCGGCCAGTGCGGAGAACCGGCGCAGCGCGCGGTCGCGCACCTTGGCCGCGAGCGCGAGGTGCCACCACAGGGCCAGCAGGCCGGCGATCCAGACCACCGCCGTGACGACGTGCACGACCATCGCCACGATCGCGGCGTCGTGGTTGCCGGCCGAGGACGCGTGCCCGGTGAGGATCGGCGGCACGACGGCGACGAGCGCGAGGCCGAGGAGGACGAGCACGCCCCGGGCGGTCAGCACCCAACGGGCCGCGATCGCGAGGATCGCCAGGAGCGCGGCCTGGGCCAGCAGCGCGCGGGGCTGGTCGACACCGGTGGCGAAGCCGCGCAGCTCCCGCCACCGGATGTCGCCCACCGGGACTGCGAACTGGTCGGAGTAGGTCAGCACCACCTGGGCGAGCGCGACCGCGCACCATCCGGCGGCCAGCCGGCGCACCGGCAGCAGGGCACGGAAGGCGGTCCCGCCGAGCTCGCTCTCCGGGCGCCGCATGGTGAGCGGCGCGACGAGGAGCCCGGCGACCACCGCGACCGCGAGCACGTCGGCGACCAGCCGCAGCGCGGGCAGCCCCCATCCGGTGAGCCGGCCGGGGTCGGGCAGGCCGGGGATCGGCTCCTGGGGCGCGCCGCCGCCGGCCACGAGGATCACGAAGGCGACCGCGGCGGCCAGGACCAGCGCGGCGCCGACCGGCGTCAGGCGGCGGCGCTCCCGCACCGTCGGAGCGCTCATCGCGGCCTCCGGCGGCTCCACAGCAGCAGCCCGCCGGCGACGGCGAACAGGGCGACCGCGACGCCGACCTGGACCTGGCCCAGCGACGGCCCCCCGTCGTCGACCTCGTCGCGCGCGGCCGGGGTCCGGTCGGTCCCGGCGTCCGGCGTCGTGGAGGCCGCAGGCGCCGACGGCAGGGTGTCGTCCAGCGGTCCGTCGCCCACGACGAAGGCGATCCGGCCGGTGACCGGGTGCCCGTCCTCGGAGACGACCCGGAAGGCCAGGCCGTAGGTCCCCTCGGGGGCGGCGCCCCCGAGGTCGACGGTCACCACGCCGCCGTCGATCCTGGCCTCACCCTGGTCGGCGCGGGAGCCGTCAGGCGCGGTGACCACGACGTACGCCGGCGCGCTGATCGGCTCGCTGAACTCGAGCTGCGCCTGACCCGGGAGCCGCTCGAACCGCTGTCCTGCGTCCGGGTCGCTGCCGACCAGCGACGCGTGTGCCGCGGCGGGCAGGCTCCAGCCCGCTGCCAGGACGGCGACCAGCGCCGTACCCACAGCCGCGACCAGCGCGGCGGACCGCGCGTGCTTCCTCATGATGGTGAACTCTCCCCCGTGGTGACGCTCTCGATGCCCTCCAGCAGCTGCTGGCCGACGTAGCCGCCCGGCGGCGCCGCGGGCGGGACGGCGTAGACGGCCGAGCCGATGGTGACGACCCAGTCGTTGAGCCGGTCGAGCTGGTCGAGCCGGCGCTGGACCGGGACGAACTGGCGGGCCGGGTCGGCGGCGAAGGCCAGGAAGACGAGCCCGCTGTCCTCACCGCTGCTGCGCGCCGGGTCCGGCTCGGTGTAGTTGTACGCGCGACGCAGGAAGCGCTCGCCCGGGTCGGCGCTGCGGGCCCGGGCGATGTGGCTGGCCGGGTCGATCACCGGGAAGCCGAACCGGTCCGTGGCGGCGAAGTCGGGCTCGTCGAACTCCCGCTCCCCCGTGAGCGGCGCACCGGTGTCGAGGCGGCGGCCCACCACGACCTCCCGGCCGACCCGGTCGACCCGGTCCCACTTCTCGAGCTGCATCCGGATCCGTCGTACGACGAGGAAGGTGCCGCCCGCGAACCCCCCGTCGCCCCCGTCGCCCTCGGCCCAGACCAGGGGAGCGAAGTCCGGCTCGGCGGGCGCCGGGTTGACCGTGCCGTCGACCTGCCCCATCAGGTTGCGCATGGTGGTGCCGTCGGGGACGGTGCCGCGCGCGGTGCGGAAGCCGGCCTGGATCCAGCGCACCTCGGCGAAGGTGCGGGCGTCCTTGACCAGCATCCGCCGAGCGTGGGCCAGCGTGGTCGGGTCGTCACAGCAGATCTGCGCGACGACGTCCGTCTGGCCCCAGCGCGGGTCGAGCCGGTCACGGCCGAAGGGCGGCAGGTCCGTGAGCCCGGGCCGGCGGGCGGCGGGCACGAGCTCACGGAGCACCCGCGGTCCGAAGCCGAAGGTGACGGTGAGTCGGGCCGGATGCGCCGCCAGCTCGGGCTCGGTGTCGGCCAGGGCCGCGGTGCCCGTGGCCAGCCGGGCGGCGTCGTCGCTGAGCAGGCGCATCATCCGGATCAGCCCGGTCCCGTCCGTGCCCGCACGCAGACTCCAGCCGACCAGGGCCAGGTGCGCCTGCGGCGCGGTGTCGACACCGGGCTGATGGGTGCCGACGACCGGCACGGTCTCCGCGCCCGCGGACGGACCGACCACCGGGGTCCGGCCGTCGGCGGGTGCCGCCGTGGCGGAGCCGTTCGCCACGAGGGCGGACCCGCTCCACCCGGCACCGGCGCCGCCGAAGGCGGCGGCGCCGGTGCGGAGGACGCGCCGGCGGTCCCACCGGGGACCGCCGGACATCAGTGCTCGCCGCCGTTCTGGTACTGCTCGTCGGCGCCGTCGAAGGCCTTGACGGTGGCCTCCACCGTCGCGGTCGAGCCGTCGCCGAGGGTGAGCGTGAGGGTGAGCGTCGTCCCGGGCTCGACCGGCGCGCTCAGGCCCATCAGCATCAGGTGGTCACCGCCGGGCTCCAGCGTCAGGCTGCCGCCCGCCGGGATGACGAAGCCGCCCTCCTTGGGCCGCATCGCCATCGAGCCGTCCTCGTTCTCGACGGTCTCATGGAGCTCGGTGGAGGTGGCGGCGGCGGTGTGGGCGCTGACCACGGTCAGGTCGTCGGTCCCGTCGTTGGCCAGGGTGCCGAAGGCCGCGGTCATGCCGTCGGGCGCGGCCTTGACCCACGGGTCGGTGACGCTGAGATCGGTCGCGCCGGCAGCGCCGGCGGTGGGGCTGCCCGTCGCGTCGGTCGCGTCGGTCGTCGTGGCCGGTGCCGCATCGCGGGCGTCGTCGGAGCCGCCGCAGGCGGTGAAGGCGGGCAGGAGGGCAGCGGTCAGTGCCGCTACGCAGAGGTGCTTCTTCATCTGGGTTCCGTTCGGTGGGCGCGCCGCGGCGCGCGAGGGAGCGCATGCGCGCCACCGGAGCGGTCAGCGCATGGCGCAGGAGGGGACGAGAGGTGCGCTCCCCCACGGCGGTGCCCGTGGCCGACCGGGGCGGGCGGCGGGCCTGCCGCGCAGCCGGCGGACCCGGCTCGTCGTGCGGGTCCGGTAGCCGACCACCGGAAGCGCCACGGCCAGCAGCAGGGGCAGCAGCCACCCGGCAGCGGCCCGGACGACGTCGAGCGCGGCCCGGTCGAGACCGGCCGCGATCACGATGGTGGCGACCGCAACGAGCGCGTGGAGCCCCAGCATCGTCAGGGTCGGCAGCACCGGGCCCGCCGCCGCGGCGCCCTCGGCGTGTCCGTGCGCGTGCGCAGGGGCGCCGGACGGCGCCAGCATGAGGCAGAGGTGGCCGAGCGTCTGGGCGACGAGCGCGGTCCCCGCGATCCGGGCCAGCCCGACCGCGTTGCCGGGCGTCAGCGCGATGCTCATCGGCACCACGACGGCGGTGACGACCAGCCCCGGGACCAGCTCGAGCGACCCGCCCGCGACGACGTGGGCGACCAGCGCGCCGAAGGCCGCCACGCTTCCGGCGGCCACGCCCCTGACCCGCCGGAAGCGCCGGGCCCGCGCCTGCGCGCGGGCTACGGGTCCGGTGGTCATGAGTGCTCCAGGTCGGGCGGTCGGGGCGGGCTCAGGCGTCCTTCGACGCCCGCAGTGCCTTCCAGCCCAGGGAGCCGAGCAGGCCGGCGATCACGAAGTTCACCACGATCAGCACGCTGTGGGCGACCCAGTAGCCGGTCGCTCGGTCCTCGCCCGCGTCGTAAGCCTGGTAGAGGTTCTTGGCGAAGTTGCCGAAGGAGAAGACGTTCCAGGCGGCGACCGCCAGGAGCAGGAGGGCGTGCTTGCGCTCGAACTTCACCTCGACAGTGTCCCAGACCCCTCCACGCGGCCCCGCCGCGGCCGTCGGCGCAGGCCGGCCAGTGTGAGCAAGGCCCCGACCAGGCCGCCCGCGGCGAACGAGGTGAGGCCCGGCAGTCGTGGTGCTGGCGCCGGACCGGCGGACGGCTCGGCCGCCGGCGCGACGGCCGCGGCGATCGCCGCGGCGGCCGGGACCGGGGCCGGCGGGCGTTCGGCCGCAGGACTGGTCAGCGCCCACGCGGCGGCGTAGAGGATCACCCGCGAGAAGTAGTTGATCCAGACCAGCAGGATCAGCGCGATACCGAAGGCCTGGAACGCCGGCTGACCACGGCTCGACGCCAGCAGCAGGCCGGAGAGCTGCTTGAGGACCTCGAACCCGATCGCGCCCAGCCACGCCCCCGACCACAGCGCCCGGGCCGGCAGCGAGGTCCGCACGAGCAGCCGGAACATGAGGAAGAACAGCAGCGCCGCGGAGGCCAGGCCGAGCAGGACGGCGGCGACGGTGACCAGCCAGCCGAGCTCGGCACCGACGTCCACCATGTCGAGCACCGCCCGCGACGCGCGGGTCAGCACCGCCGAGGTGACCACGCTGAGCAGCAGGACCGTGCCGAGCACGGCCAGGGTGAGCAGGTCCCGCAGCTTGCCGATGACGAAGTTGGGTCGCAGCCGCTCCGGCAGCTCGAAGAGCACCGTCAGCGCCGCCTGGAGGGACGAGAGCCAGCCGAGGCCGGCGTACAGGACTCCGGCGAGACCGATCAGTCCCACGGCACCGGCGGCCGCTTGGACGTCGCCGAGGTTCACCTGCCCGTCGCCGTCGCCGACCAGGCCGGGCAGCACCTCGTCGATGGCCTTGATCAGCGCGTCCTGCGCGTCGGGGAACACCCGCGAGATCCAGCCGACCACGAAGAAGGCGAGGGCGAGGATCGGGAAGACCGAGAGGAACCCGAAGTAGGTCACCCCGCCGGCCTGCTGGCTGCCCTGAACCCCGCTGTAGTGCTCCTGCATCCGCACGGCGTGATCCACCGTCGGATGCCGCTCACGGAGCTCGGCGATCGTGGCCTTGGCGCGTTCGACCAACGTCATGGGCGCCTCCGTTCCTCAGGACAGGGGGAAGGTGCGGGTCGAGCGCCACCCCTCCTGCTCGTGGTGGACGTAGAGGTGGAAGTCGGTGACGTCGAAGGCGCACTCGAAACCGGCCAGATCGTCGAAGGCGCGGTCCAGGGTCGGGTCGTCGAGGTGGTGCGCGACGGTGACGTGGGGGTGGTAGGGGTACTCGAGGTCGACGGCGAGCGGACCGCGGCGTACGGCGTCGGCGAGCTGCTCGCACTGGGAGATCCCCTCCGCGAGGCCGACGAACACCACGGGCGACACGGGCCGGAAGGTACCCGTTCCGCGCAGATGCACCCGGAAGGGCGCGACCCCGCTCGCGGCGCCGACGAGATGCGCCTCGATCTCGGCGAGCGCGCCGGACACCTCGGTCGGCGGGATCAGCGTGATGTGGCTCGGGACGCCCTGGGCGGTCGGGTCACCGATCCGGTGGCGGTAGTCGACCAGCTCGGCGGCCCAGGGCTCCGGGATGGCGATGGCGACACCGATCACCGGCATCAGCGGGCCCCCGAACGACCCGTACGACGCTCCACCGGGGCCACGAACCCGACTCGTTGGTAGACGTCGCGCAGCGTGCTCTCCGCGACGGCCCCGGCGGTCTCCGCCCCCTGGGCGAGCACCTGCATCAGGTGGTCCTGGTCGTCGAGGAGCTCGAGGGTGCGGTCCCGGAACGGGGTCACGAACCCGACCACCACCTCGGCGAGGTCCTTCTTCAGGTCGCCGTACATCCTGCCGGCGTACTGCTCCTCGAGGGCCGCGATGCTCTCGCCGGTCAGCGCGGAGTAGATCGTCAGGAGGTTGCTCACCCCCGGCTTCTCGTCCTGGTCGAAGCGGATCTCGGTGTCGGAGTCGGTGACCGCGGAACGGATCTTCTTCGCCGTGAGCCTGGGGTCGTCGAGCATCTCGATGATGCCCGCCGGCGAGGAGCCCGACTTCGACATCTTCCTCGTCGGCTCCTGGAGGTCGTAGAGCTTCGCGGTCGCCTTGAGGATGTAGGGCTCCGGCAGCCGGAAGGTCTTCTTGAACCGGCTGTTGAACCGCTGGGCCAGGTCGCGGGTCAGCTCGAGGTGCTGACGCTGGTCCTCGCCGACCGGGACGTAGTGGGGTCGGTAGGCCAGGATGTCGGCTGCCATCAGGACCGGGTAGGCGAACAGGCCGACGCTTGCCGCGCCCTCGCCGCCCTTGGCCGACTTGTCCTTGAACTGGGTCATCCGCCGGGCCTCGCCGAAGCCGGTCAGGCCGTTGAGCACCCAGGCGAGCTGGGCGTGGGCGGGCACATGGCTCTGCACGAAGATCGCCGACTTCGCGGGGTCGATGCCGGCTGCGAGCAGCTGGGCGGCGCCGCGCAGCGTGCGCTCGCGCAGCACCTTCGGATCCCAGTCCACCGTGAGCGCGTGCATGTCGGCGAGGAAGAAGAACGGCTGGTGGTCGTGCTGCAGGTCCACCCACTGCCGCACCGCGCCGACGTAGTTGCCGAGGTGGAAGGAGTCCGACGTCGGCTGGATCCCGGAGAGGACGCGCGGTCGCGCGGGCCCCTGGGGCACGGCCGGCTGCGCGGTCTCCGGCGCGGGCGGGTGCTCGGTGGTGGCGGACATGGGAGCGATTCTCTCAGGCGCCCGCGCCCGGCCGAAACCAGGATCGGCCAGGTTCTCGCCCGGTCGCCTGGGTAGGGTCCGCCGGGTGAGGAATCCTCGGGGCCGCACGAGAAGACCACTGGCCCGGCTCAGCCGAGGACGCCCGGGCCCCGCGGCACTCCTCCTGGTCGCCGTCTATCTCCCCGCGTCGCTCCTGGGCTGGGCCGGCTGGGCGCTCGGGCTGGCCCCGGTCTTCACGGAGGCCCGACCGTTGGCCATCACCATGGTCGGCGTGATCGGCCTGGCGACCCTCGGCACGCTGGTCTTCGTCTTCGGCTCGTGGCCGATGCCCACCGGCGCGGGTCTGCGGCTGAGCCGCGGGGTCGGAGAGCAGTACAGCTCCTCCTTCGGGCCCCGTGCCGGCTTCCGCCTCGGGCTGCTCCGGACCGTCCTGCAGTTCGTCGCGACCGGCAGCTGCCTGGCCGCGCTGTTCCTCACGATCCTCGACGTCCGCTGGTTCAACCTGGTGCCGACCGACGAGATGCGCAGCCTGCCGGACCGCGCCGCGACGATGCCGGTGCCGGGCGACTGGCGGCTCAGCCGGACCGACCGGGGAGTCGACGACGACGTGAAGGTGCCCAACGCCTACGTCCTCCAGGTCTACGAGGTGCCGGAGTCCGTGGCGCTGCGCTCCTGGCTGTCCGCGCCCACGTGGGCGGACAACCCGGACGGCCGCTCGTTCGGCGCGATCCAGGTCGAGCGCTGCGACACAGGCACGTCCTGCGTGGCGCACCTCGTACCCGCGGCCGGGCAGGAGCCGGAGTTCTTCGTGACCGCGGACCTGTACGGCGCCGCCTCGGGCAACCCGGAGGTGCGGGTCCGGATCTCCTACCAGGAGTACGTCGCGCCACCGGACCTGGCGGTCTCCGAGGCCACCCTCGAGCGCGCCTCGCTCATGCCCGTTCCGGCCGACTGGGTGCGCTTCGCCGTCGACGGTGGCGGCCGGGGGGTCACCACCAGCGAGAACTACGAGCAGTCCTTCGGTGTGCCGGACACCTTCACTCCGGCCGACCTGGACGCCTGGCTGGCGTCCCCCGCCTGGACGGCCCCGGCGTCCGGGCCGGCCTTCGGCGCGATCACCCTGGATCAGCCGTGTCGTGAGCGGGAGTTCTTCCCCGGGTACGTCTGCGACGTGACCGTGACCGCGCCCCCGGACGCGGAGGTGGTCGAGTCGTTCGAGCTGTCGCTCGAGCCGGACCACACCGTCGTGATCCGCTTCAGGCGCGACTGGTGATCAGGCCGTCGCCCGACGGTGGACGAGCGCCGAGACGACCAGGATCGCCGTCCCGACGGCCGCGAGGACGGCGCCGACGAGAGCGGGCGCGCGGTAGCCGTAGCCGCCGGCGATGACCAGGCCACCGAGCCAGGCGCCGAGGGCGTTGGCGATGTTGAGAGCAGCGTGGTTCATGGCCGCGCCGAGGGTGACGGCGCCGCCGGCGACGTCCATCAGGCGCAGCTGGAGGTTGACGACCAGCACCGAGCCGGTCGCGGTGACCAGGAAGGCCACCGGCAGCAGCAGCCAGCCGTGGGGTGCGGCGGCGTAGTAGACGAGCATCAACGCGATGCCGCCGACGCCGGCGAGCAGCAGGCTGCGGTAGACGGACCAGGCGGCGAGCTCGCCGGCCGCCCAGGTGCCGACGACCATCCCGAGGCCCAGCGCGAGCACGAAGAACGGCACCGTGCCGCGTTCGAGCCCGCCGACGACGGTGACCGTCTTGGCGATGTAGGAGTAGACCGCGAACATGCCGCCGAACCCCACGGCGCCGACCGCCATGGTCAGCCAGACCTGGAGGCTGCCGAAGAACTCGCGCGCCTCCTTGCGGCCGCTGGCCTCGGTGTCGCCCGGGATCGACGGGACCACGGCCAGGACCATCGCCGCGGTGCCGAGGGCGAGCAGACCGCCGAGGAGGTACGTCGAGCGCCAGCCGACCTGCTGGCCGAGGAAGGTGGCCAGTGGGACGCCGACGACATTGGCCACCGACAGCCCGAGCATCACGCTCGCGACGGCACGGCCCCGCCGCTCGGGGACGACCAGGCTCGCGGCGACGAGGCTGGCGACGCCGAAGTAGGCGCCGTGCGGCAGTCCGTCGAGGAAGCGCGCCACCGCGAGCACCTCGTAGTTCGGCGCCAGGGCGCTGAGCAGGTTGAACGCGGCGTACGCCCCCATCAGGCCCACGAGCATCCCGCGCCGCGGCAGGGCGGCGCCGAAGAAGGCCAGGATCGGTACGCCGACCACCACGCCGAGCGCGTAGGCCGAGATGACGTGGCCGGCACTCGGCACCGACACCTCGACGCCGCGCGCGATCTCGGGCAGCACGCCCATCGTCATGAACTCGGTGGTGCCGATGGTGAACCCGCCGACCGCGAGCGCCAGGATCGCCAGCGCGGGTCGGTGGTGGGACACCGCCGGGCGCCCCTCGGTCGAGGTCGTCGTCGGCGAGGAGGTCACGGACGATCGTAACCGGGCGGCACCCGGCGCTATTCCGGGACGTCGGATGTCTCCGCGTGGCTCAGCCGGCGAGGTGACCCCAGTCACCGGCCAGCGTCGACCACGGCCCGACAGCGGCGATCTCGCCGTCGACGAGCACGACGACCCGGTCGGCCTGGGCGAGCGCGGCCCGCTTGGAGGTGGCGCCGATCACGGTGGTGTGCCGCTCACGCAGCGCGGCCCACAGCTCGATCTCGGTGGCGGCGTCGAGAGCGCTCGACACGTCGTCGGCGAGCAGCAGCTCGGCGTCGGCGGCGAGCGCCCGGGCGAGCGCGAGCCGCTGGACCTGGCCGCCGGACAGGCGCACCCCGCGGTGGCCGACGACGGCGTCGGGGCCACCGGCGTCGGCGACGTCCTCCGTCATCCGGGCGGTCTCGACCGGCCGGGCGATCTCCCGGTCGTGGCCGAGCAGGATGTTGTCGGCGAAGGTCCCCGAGAGCACGCGCGGCACCTGGGCGACGTGGGCGACCTGACCGGGCCGGAGGAAGGTCTCGGGATCGGTGACCTCCCGGCCGTTCCAGCGCAGCGTGCCGCGGTGGTCGATCAGTCCGGCCAGCGACGACAGCAGGCTGGACTTGCCGGAGCCGACCTGCCCGACCAGCAGCACCAGCTCGCCGCGCTCGACCGCGAGGTCGATGCCGGCGGTGCCGATGGTGCCGTCGTCGTGGACCGCGGTGTAGCCGGAGAGCTCGAGCCGGTCGAGCGGGACCCGGGTCACCGGGGGCGGCTCCGGGGCGTCGCCGCTCACCAGGTCGATCCCGTCGGGCAGCGCCATCAGGTCGGTCTCACCGGCGAACTGCGCCGTGGCCCGCTGCCAGGCGCGGGTGCCGGGCGCCTCGGTGACGACGGCGCCGGCCACCCGGCCGAACCAGTCGAAGCCGTTGACGGCGGTCGCGACGAGCAGCGCCGTGGCCAGCCCCCACACGTCCCACAGGTAGAGCGCCCAGGCCGCGACCACGCCGACCTGCACCATCACGGTGGGTACGCCGTCGAGGACCGCCTGCACCCGGTGCTCGAACACCGCCGCCTCGACCCGGCCGTCGTCCACCGTGCGGAGGTGGGCGTGGATCTGCGGCGTGCGCCCGGCGAGCTTGACCGTCCGGGCCGACTCGACGGCCGACACCACCGCGCGACCGAACCGGGCCCGCGCCGCCGAGGAGCGCGCCGCCGAGCGGCCCGCGATCGGGCGCCCGACCGAGGAGGCCAGGGCGCTCGTCGCCATCACGATCAGCAGCACGCCGCCGGCCAGCCAGGTGCCGCCCGCGACCATGGTGATCGCGGCGATGAGGAGTCCGTTGACGAAGTCGACCCAGCGGTCGGCGTACCGGGCATAGCGGTCGGCGTCCATCGAGCGGGCGACGACCTCGCCGGGTGGCGTGCGCGGCAGCCGGTGACCGCGGATCTGGCCGAGCAGCACCGCCATCCGCACCCGCAGCATGACCTCGATCCACCAGCGCGGGTAACGGCGGAAGGCGTCGGCCAGCAGGAACGGCGCGACCAGCAGGGTGCCGACGAGGACGGCCATCAGGACGGTGACGGACTCCCCCGCCTCGAGGCTCACGACGACCCGGCCCCACACGAACCCGGTGATGGCACCGAGCGGGGCGAAGATCGTGCCGCCGAGGAACAGGATGACCGACCAGGCGCCCCACCACGGCCGCACCCAGAAGGCGTTCCAGGTGCCGCGGGCGAGCGTCGACCCGGCGGCGACCTCCGGTCGCTCGGGCGGCTCTCCGCTGCGGCGGCGACCGCCGACCGCGGTCCCGGTCGCGACGTCGGCCTCGGCATCGGTGAAGCCGTCGGTGTCGCTGGCGGCGAGCAGCCGGCGGAAGGGGCCCTCGGCCCGGGCGAGCTCGTCACGGGGACCGTGCTGGATGACCCGCCCGTGGTCGAGCACGGCCACGGCCTCGGCCCGCTCGATGGTGCTGAGCCGGTGGGCGACCAGGATGCCGGTGCGTCCGCTGATCAGACGGTCGGCGGCGGCCACGACGCGAGCCTCGGTGACCGGGTCCATCCGCGCGGTGGCCTCGTCCAGCACGACGACCTGGACATGGCGGACCAGCAGCCGGGCGAACGCGACCAGCTGCTCCTCCCCCGCCGACAAGGTGGTGCCGCCGGGCCCGAGGAGCGTGTCGAGACCCTCGGGGAGGCCGGCCACCCACTCGGTGAGGCCGAGCTCCTCGACGGCGGCCACGATCTCCTCACGCGGGACGGACGCGAACAGGGTGATGTTGTCGGCGAGCGTGCCGGCCAGGATCTCGGTGCGCTGGGTGACGACACCGACCCGGCGCCGCAGCTCGTGGAGGTCGAGCGTGGTGATGTCGGCCCCGCCGAGGAAGATCGTGCCCGGCGGCGGCTCGGCGGCGCGCGAGAGCAGCGACGCGAGGGTCGACTTGCCCGAGCCGGTGCGGCCGACCAGCGCGAGCGTGTGACCCTCCTCGACGTACAGCGTCACGTCCTGGAGGGCGAACGAGCCCTCGGTGTAGGAGAAGTCGAGGTGGCGGATGCGCAGGTCGAGCGCGCCCGACGGGACGGACGCGCCGCCCTCGGGCTCGGCCTCGACCGCGAGCAGCTGCCGCAGACGCAACACGGCGCCGAGCCCGGCCTGGATGTCGGGCAGCTGGTGGGCGAGGTTGTTGATCTGGCCGACGAAGATGGTGGTGACCAGGAACAGCGTCACCAGGCGCGCGACGCCGAGATGGTCGCCGCTGACCAGCGCGACGCCGGACAGCGCGATCGCGGCCAGCAGGCCGTGCAGCAGCAGGCCGACCTTGATCGCCAGCCGGGCCTCGATCATGAGGACCCGGCGGAACTTCTCGTGGACGTCGGCGGACAGCTGCGCGAGACGGCGTACGGCGAAGGGCTGGCCCAGGCTCGTGCGCAGGTCGTCGCGGCCCGCGACCCCCTCCTCCAGCGCGGCGGCGTGGTCGGTCCAGGCCGCCTCCTCGATCACCTTGCGGCGGGCGATCTCGACCAGCGCCGGGCGCATCACCCAGACCGTCACGACACCCACGATGGGGAACAGCAGGAAGGCCGGCCACCAGGTGAAGCCCGCGACCAGCCACATCGGGACGGAGGCGAACCCGGTGCGCATCGCCATCCAGATCTGCTGGCGCAGCAGCGTGCCGACCTCGTGGGTGTCGTCGTCGACCCGGTCGAGGACCTCGCCGACCGCCTGCTCGGTGAGGTGGACCAGCGGCTGTTGGAGCGCGGCACTGAGCAGGTCGCCGCGCAGCCGGCCCTCGGCGCGGTCGACCTGACCGGCCCACACCACCCGGCCGGCCGTGTCGACCACGGCGGCACCGACCACGAAGACGGCGAGCCAGACCACCAGGGTCTGCGTGGGATGCTCGGCGATCCGGCCGGCCACGACCGTGCCGAGCGCCTGCCCGAGCGCGGCGAGCGCGACCGCGCCCACGGCGAAGCCCGCGGCCGGGGTGCGCAGGCGGCGCCAGTCGACGCGTCGCGCCGGGTCGCCGCTGACGCGGGGCCGGTCGGAGGTCACGGTGCGGGTCAGCGTGCTGGTCATCGTGGGCCCAGCGTAGGTTCCGGCACCGACACTTCGCCTCTGAATATCTTCCGGTCCGCGGGCCGTCGCGGCCCAGAACCTCCGCATCAGAGATGCTTGAGCGCCTCGCGCCGGCTCAGCGGGCTCAGGTCGTGGCTGTCGGCATAGGCACGGACCCACGCGGGGTGCCGCCGCGCCACCTCGCGCAGCGACCAGCCGATCGCCTTGCGGATGAAGAAGTCCGGGTCGGCCAGGTTCGGCTCGATCAGGGTCGTCAGCAGGTCCCGGTCGACCCGCTCCTTGCGGCCGAGCTGGCTGAGGATCGCCAGGCGGCGCACCCACAGGAAGTCGTCGGTCGACCAGCGCAGGACGGTCTGCGCCGTCTCGACCGGATGGGCGTCGTGCAGGTCGGCGACCCGGCCCGCGGCCTCGTCGACGTGGTCCCACCAGGCGCCGGTGCGGGCGATGTGCTCGTGGAAGGGCACCAGCGACAGGTCGCCCTTGAGCGGGCGGAGGCCGAGGATCGCGGCCGCGGCGTAGCGCTCCTCGCGGTGGGTGGCGTCGTCCCACAGCTCGCGGGCGGCCGCCACCAGCACCGCGGGCTCGCGCACCGCCTGCTCCCGCACGAGCGCCCGGGTCAGGCGGCGCACCTCGGGACCGCGAACGCCGAGGAAGGGCATCGCCGACTTCATGTAGGCCTGCTGGCCCGGGGCCAGGGACGCGTCAGCCGCGGCCCGCAACGTGGTGCGGACCGCGGCCGACAACGACATGGCAGCGCTCAGGCGATGGTCAGGCGGCGCTCAGAACGCGGCCAGCGCCTCGTTGAGCGTCGCGCTCGGACGCATCACGGCCGAGGTCTTCTCTGCGTCCGGGCGGTAGTAGCCACCGATGTCGGCCGGGGCGCCCTGGACCGCGATCAGCTCGGCGGCGATCGTGTCCTCGTTGGCCCGCAGCGTCTCGGCCAGCGGCTTGAAGGCGGCGGCCAGGTCGGCGTCGGCCGTCTGCGCGGCCAGCTCCTCGGCCCAGTAGAGCGCCAGGTAGAAGTGCGAGCCGCGGTTGTCGGTCGTGCCGAGCTTGCGGCCCGGCGAGCGGTCCTCGTTGAGGAAGGTGCCGGTGGCGCGGTCGAGCGCGTCGGCCAGCACCTGCGCGGCCGGGGCACCGGCCTGCTCGGCGTACTTCTCCAGCGAGGGGACGAGCGCGAAGAACTCGCCCAGGCTGTCCCAGCGCAGGTAGTTCTCCTCGACCAGCTGCTGCACGTGCTTCGGCGCGGAGCCCCCCGCGCCGGTCTCGAAGAGGCCGCCGCCGGCGATCAGCGGGACGACGGAGAGCATCTTGGCCGACGTGCCGAGCTCGAGGATCGGGAACAGGTCGGTGTTGTAGTCGCGCAGCACGTTGCCGGTGACCGAGATGGTGTCCTCGCCCTTGCGCATCCGCTCCAGCGAGTAGCTGCACGCGAGCTCGGGCGAGAGGATCCGGATCTCGAGGCCCTCGGTGTCGTGCTGGGGCAGGTAGGCGTTGACCTTCTTGATGATCTCGGCGTCGTGCGCACGTGACTCGTTGAGCCAGAAGATCGCCGGCGTCTGCGAGGCGCGGGCGCGGGTGACGGCCAGCTTGACCCAGTCCTGGACGGGGATGTCCTTGGTCTGGCAGGCGCGCCAGATGTCACCGGCCTCGACGTCGTGCTCGATGAGCACGTCGCCGTTGGCGGCGAGGATGCGGACGGTGCCGTCGGTCGGGATCTCGAAGGTCTTGTCGTGGGAGCCGTACTCCTCGGCCGCCTGCGCCATCAGTCCGACGTTGGGCACGGTGCCGATGGTGGCGGGGTCGAGCGGGCCGTTCGCCTTCACGTCGTCGAGGACGGCCTGGTAGACGCCGGCGTAGGACGAGTCGGGGATCACCGCGAGGGTGTCGTCCTCGCCGCCGTCGACGCCCCAGAGGCGGCCGCCGTTGCGCACCAGAGCGGGCATCGACGCGTCGACGATGACGTCGGACGGGACGTGCAGGTTGGTGATGCCCTTGTCGGAGTTGGTGTAGGACAGGCGCGGGCCTGCGGCGAGGGCGGCGTCGAAGGCAGCCTTGATCTCGGCGCCGTTCTCGAGGGTGTCGAGGCCGGACAGGATGGCGCCGAGGCCGTCGTTGGCGGACAGGCCGGCGGCGACCAGCTGGTCGCCGTACTGGGCGAAGACGTCGGCGAAGAACGCCTTCACCACGTGGCCGAAGATGATCGGGTCGGAGACCTTCATCATCGTGGCCTTGAGGTGGACCGAGAAGAGGACGTCGTCGGCCTTCGCCTTCGCGAGGGCGTTGCGGAGGAACGCCTGGAGGTGGTCCGCCTCCATCTTGGTGGCGTCGACGATCTCACCGGCGAGGACCTCGAGGCCCTCCTTGAGCACGATGCTCTCTCCGGCCTCGGTCTCGAGCACGATCGAGAGGGTGTCGTCCGCGGCGATGGTCACCGACTTCTCGTTGCTCGCGAAGTCGTGCGCGCCCATGGTCGCGACGTTGGTCTTGGAGCCCTCGGCGAACGGCTTGTTGGTGTGGGGGTGGGTCTTCGCGTAGTTCTTGACCGACGCGGGCGCGCGACGGTCGGAGTTGCCCTCGCGCAGGACCGGGTTGACGGCCGAGCCCTTGATCTTGTCGTACTTGGCCCGGATCTCCTTCTCCTCGACGGTGGCCGGCGCCTCGGGGTAGTCGGGGACGGCGAAGCCCTGCTCCTGCAGCTCCTTGACCGCGGCCTTGAGCTGCGGGATGGAGGCGGAGACGTTGGGGAGCTTGATGATGTTGGCGTCCGGCGTCTTGGCCAGCTCGCCGAGCTCGGTCAGCGCGTCGTCGGCGAGGCCGAACTGGGCGAGGATGCGCGCCGCGACGGAGATGTCGCGTGTCTCGAAGGCGACGCCGGCCTTGGCGGCGAAGGCCTCGACGATCGGCAGGAAGGAGTACGTCGCGAGCAGCGGCGCCTCGTCGGTGTGGGTGTAGATGATGCTCGACATGTTCGGGCGTCACTCCTGAGGCCGGTGATGGGATTCTTGACGTCAAGATACCTGATGGTGGGGCTCGGGTCCCTTTCGGTGGCCACAGTAATGACTAGGCTGCCCTGTGTAACCCGGCTGGTTTTCGGGAGTCCTACCGAGGAGAAGGTCAAGGCCATGACAGACACAGCACAGGAAGCAACCGCACCGCCCACCGTGATCCAGAAGATCGCCGCCGAGGCCCTCGGCACGGCCGTCCTGGTGTTCATCGGCTGTGGGTCCGTGGTCATCTTCAGCAACGCCGCCAGCGACACCAGCGGCCTCTCCGGCCTGTTCGCCATCACCTCGATCGGCCTGTCCTTCGGTATCGCGATCGTGGCGATGGCCTACACCTTCGGCCGGGTCTCGGGCGGTCACTTCAACCCCGCCGTCTCCGTCGGCGCCGCGCTCGGCGGCCGGATCTCCTGGAAGGACGCCGGTCTCTACAGCGCGGCCCAGATCGTCGGCGGTCTCGTCGGCGGCCTGCTGCTCGCGCTGACCGCGGTGTCCAGCGACTTCGGGTGGGACTTCGGCGAGCCGCTCGGCTCCAACGGCTTCGGCGACCACGGCGGCGTCGAGCTGCTCGGCGCGCTGCTGATCGAGATCATCTTGACCTTCATCTTCGTGACGGTCATCCTCGGCACGACCGACGAGCGCAACCGCGCCGTGGCCGCGATGGCGCCCCTGACGATCGGCCTGACCCTGGCCGCGATCCACTTCGTGGCCATCCCGGCGACCGGTACGTCGGTCAACCCGGCGCGGTCCATCGGCGTCGCGTTCTTCTCCGGCAGCGACGCGATCGTCCAGCTGTGGCTCTTCATCGTGGCCCCGCTGGTCGGTGGCGCGGTCGCCGGCCTGCTGTACCCGCTGATCTTCGGCCACGGCACCGACCCGGTGCCCGGGTCCGGCCTGAACTTCGGCGCGGGCGGCTCGTCCGACCCGGCCTTCACCCAGCAGTGGAACCAGCAGCAGGGCTTCGGCCAGCAGGGCTACGGGCAGCAGGGCTACGGCCAGCAGCAGCAGGCCCAGCAGGCGCAGCCGATCATCCAGGACGGCTGGCAGTGGGACCCGGCCACGCAGCAGTGGATCCCGGCCCAGCAGCCGGCGGCGCCGGCCGCCCCCGCGGCGCCCGACCCGCAGGCGCCCCAGGCACCTCAGGCACCCCAGCAGGGCGGCTGGGCTCCGCCGGCCAGCGACCAGACCCAGGTGCGCCCGCCGCAATAACATTTGGCCGAGCGTGTCGCCCGATCGGCGGCTGCGCACGGACCCTTCGGGCCCATGCTTGCCACCGATGCGCTGCGCGCGGGGCGCCACGCTGCCGGCCGGCAGCCGAGATGGGCGGTGCCACAGGCCACCCGCGGCAGACTCTCAGCGGGGCTCGTCGTACGCGACGAGCCCCGCTTCGTCTGTCCACACCAACCCGATGCCACGGGCGTAGACCTCCGTGCGGGCGGCGCCCGCGGCGTCCGTGACCTCGATCTCCACCGTCCGGTCGTACGTCGCCAGCGGCACCGTGATCTCCTCGCCCAGCGCCCGGACGGTGGCGACCTCGGACTGACCGGGCGCGAGCGCCGTGCGGAAGCCGTCGCCGAAGCGGGGTCGGGCCGGCATCACCAGCCCCGCCTCCGCACCGGACTCGCCCGCCTGCCACACGCCCTCGCGACCGAGCCACCAGACGTTGCCGGAACGGTCCTGCGCGTAGCGGTCGCGGGCGACGACGCCGTCCGCCCGGGTGCGGACGAGGGTCGTCGTGGCGATGCCCTCCGGGCCGTCGAGCCGCTCACCGGCCTCCACGGTCAGGACCAGCGCGGGCTGCCCGCTCCCCTCGTCGGCGTACTCCCAGCGGGTGCCGGGCACGAGCGGGAACCACGGGTTGTCGACGTCGGCGACGAAGTCGGCCGGGTCGGGGTCGGGCGTCGGGACGACCAGCCCGTCGACACCCGACGGCGGGCTCGGCGCGGACCCGGATCCGCAGGCGGTGAGAGCGCCGGTGAGAGCCAGGAGGCAGGCCGCGATCGCGGCGGGCACACGTGTCCGCATGACGTCATCGTCTCGCAGGAGTGCCCGGCTGCCCGCGCCGGGCCGGGCGCTGCTAGCGTCGCGCGTGGTCCTCTCCGGAAGCTGTTCGGGCCACGCGAAGAGCTTCCGGAGATGACCACCAGTCCCACCGCAACCTCTGAGGAGACCCAGTGAGCACCACCCCGCTCAAGGTGGCCGTGACCGGCGCGGCCGGCCAGATCGGCTACAGCCTGCTCTTCCGCATCGCCAGCGGCGCCATCGCCGGCGACCGTCCCGTCGAGCTGCGCCTGCTCGAGATCGAGCCCGCGCTCAAGGCCCTCGAGGGCGTCGTGATGGAGCTCGACGACTGCGCGTTCCCGAACCTCGCCGGTGTCCAGATCGGCTCCGACCCCGAGCAGATCTTCGACGGCGTCAACCTCGCCCTGCTCGTCGGCGCCCGCCCGCGCGGCCCGGGCATGGAGCGCGGCGACCTGCTCTCCGCCAACGGCGCGATCTTCACCGCCCAGGGCCAGGCCCTCAACAAGGTGGCGGCCGACGACGTCCGCATCGGTGTCACCGGCAACCCGGCCAACACCAACGCGCTGATCGCCGCGAGCAACGCACCCGACATCCCCAACGAGCGGTTCTCGGCGCTGACCCGCCTCGACCACAACCGAGCGATGTCGCAGCTGGCCGCCAAGACCGGTGCCGCCGTCACCGACATCAAGAAGATCACGATCTGGGGCAACCACTCGGCCACCCAGTACCCCGACATCTTCCACGCCGAGATCGCCGGCAAGAACGCCGCCGAGGTGGTCAACGACCAGGCCTGGATCGCCGACACCTTCATCCCGACCGTCGCCAAGCGCGGCGCCGCGATCATCGACGCCCGGGGCGCCTCCTCGGCCGCCTCCGCGGCGTCCGCGACCTGCGATGCCGCCCGTGACTGGCTGAACGGCACCCCCGCGGGCGACTGGGTCTCCATGGCGGTCGTCTCCGACGGCTCCTACGGCGTGCCCGAGGGCCTCGTGTCGTCCTTCCCGGTCACCACCGCCAACGGCGACTGGAGCATCGTCCAGGGTCTGGAGATCGACGACTTCTCCCGCGGCAAGATCGACGCCTCCGTGGCCGAGCTGGCCGACGAGAAGGCCGCGGTCACCGAGCTGGGTCTCATCTGACCCGACCTGCGTACGACGAGGGGCCGGTGCCGTGGGCACCGGCCCCTCGTCGTACCCGCTGACGCAGCGGGTCAGCTCTGCTCGGGGATCGTCGCGGCGAGGACGAGGAGCACCGCCCCGACGGCGACCAGGATGCCGACGTCGAGGAGCCGGTGGCGCACGGCGAGCATGCCGGCGTCCTTCTCCGGCAGCACCAGGCGCAGTCCCCCGGCGACGGCCAGGCCACCCGAGATGATCCGGAGCCCGAGACGCCAGTCCGAGGCGGCCGCCACGACCAGGCCGACACCGACCGCCACGAGCACCACGATGTAGCAGGCGCCGCCGATCGTCGAGGGATACCGGCGTGGCTCCTGGTCCGCGGCCTCGGTGGGGTCGGTGGCGTCGGGCAGGTCCGGGCTCTGGTCGCTCAGCGCGCTGCCTTCCCGGTGGCCGCGGCCTGCTGCTCCGCCATCGAGACCACGTTGGCGAGCAGCATCGCGCGGGTCATCGGGCCGACGCCGCCGGGGTTCGGAGACACCCAGCCCGCGCGTTCCCAGACGTCGGCGGCGACGTCGCCCGCGATCTTGCCGTCGACCCGGCTCACGCCGACGTCGAGGACCGCGGCGCCGGGCTTGACCATCTCGCCGGTGATGATGTCCGGCACCCCCGCGGCGGCCACGACGATGTCGGCCTTGCGCACGTGGGCGGCGAGGTCGACGGTGCCGGTGTGGCACAGCGTGACGGTGGCGTTCTCGCTGCGCCGGGTGAGCAGCAGCCCGAGCGGACGGCCGACGGTGATGCCGCGGCCGACCACGACGACCTCGGCCCCCGCGATCGGCACGTCGTGGCGGCGCAGCAGCTCGACGATGCCGTACGGCGTGCACGGCAGCGGAGCCTCGTTGCCCAGCACCAGCCACCCGAGATTGGTCGGGTGCAGCCCGTCGGCGTCCTTGGCGGGGTCGATCAGGCCGAGCACCCGGTTCTCGTCGCGCCCGCGCGGCAGCGGCAGCTGGACGATGTAGCCGGTGCAGGCGGGGTCGGCGTTGAGCCCGGCCACCGCCTCCTCGATCTCCGCCTGGGTGGCGACCTCGGGCAGGTCGACGCGGATCGAGGAGATGCCGACCTCGGCGCAGTCCTTGTGCTTGCCGTTGACGTACCAGCGCGAGCCGGGGTCGTCGCCGACCAGCACCGTGCCGAGGCCGGGAGTGATCCCCTGCTCGCGGAGCTTGTCGATGCGGACGCGGAGCTCGTCCTTGATGGCGGCCGCGGTGGCGTTGCCGTCGAGCCTCTGTGCAGTCACGGGATGATCCTTCCAGATCGGAGTTCAGCTGACATCGCCCCGCACCCGGCGTCCGCAGGCGGCGGCCATCGCGGGAAGCGGGGCCGACGGAGCGCAGGGAGCGAGGAACGAGCGACCGGAGCGGAGGAGGCGAGCCTTTCCGCGAGCCGCCCGTCTTGCCGCCACGCAGACGTCACCACCTACCCAAGCCAACCGCGCGGCCGGCAGCGTGGCGCGAGGAACGAGCGACACGCTCGGCCCATCCAACTCAGTGGAAGAAGTGGCGGGTGCCGGTGAAGTACATGGTGACGCCGGCCGCCTGGCAGGCCGCGATGGTCTCCTCGTCGCGCACCGAGCCGCCCGGCTGCACGATCGCCTTCACGCCCGCGTCGAGCAGGATCTGCGGGCCGTCGGCGAACGGGAAGAACGCGTCGGACGCGGCAACCGAGCCTCGGGCCCGCTCCTCGCCCTCGACCAGGGTGTTGGCGCGCTCCACGGCGAGCTTGCAGGAGTCGACCCGGTTGACCTGGCCCATGCCGATGCCGACCGCGCCGCCGTCCTTGGCGAGCAGGATCGCGTTGGACTTCGCCGCGCGCACCGAGCGCCAGGCGAAGGCGAGGTCGGCGAGGGTCTGCTCGTCCGCGGCCGCACCGGTCGCCAGCGTCCAGGCCGCCGGGTCGTCGCCCTCGGCCTGGAACCGGTCGGTGTGCTGCATCAGCAGGCCGCCGCTGATCGGACGGGTCTCGACACCGCCCGCCGCCAGCGGCTCGGCCACGAGGATCCGGATGTTCTTCTTGCCCTGGAGCACCTCGACCGCGCCCTCGTCGTACCCGGGGGCGACGATGACCTCGGTGAAGATCTCGGCGACCTGGCGGGCCATCTCGACCGAGACCGGGACGTTGGTGGCGATCACGCCACCGAAGGCGGAGACCGGGTCGCACTCGTGGGCGCGGCGGTGAGCCTCGGCCACGTCGGCACCGACGGCGATGCCGCAGGGGTTGGCGTGCTTGATGACGGCGACGGTGGGCTGGTCGCCGTGGTCGTACGCGGCGCGGCGGGCCGCGTCGGTGTCGACGTAGTTGTTGTAGGACATCTCCTTGCCGTGCAGCTGCTCGGCCGCCGCGAGCCCACCGGGACCGTGGCCGGAGCGGTAGAGCGCGGCCGGCTGGTGCGGGTTCTCGCCGTAGCGGAGCACGGCCTGCTTGTCCCACGTGCCGCCGACCCACGCCGGGAAGCCGGTGCCCTCGGTGCTGTCGGTGAGCACGCTGCCCATCCACGACGCCACCTGGACGTCGTACGTCGCGGTGTGCACGAACGCCTTCGCGGCGAGCGCCTTGCGCTCCTCGTAGGTGAAGCCCTCGCCCCGCGCCGCCTCGAGCGCCCTCGGGTAGTCGTCGCCGTCGGTGACGATCGCGACGGACGGGTGGTTCTTCGCGGCGGCACGGACCATCGACGGACCGCCGATGTCGATCTTCTCGATGCAGTCGTCGACGCCGGCGCCCGAGGCGACCGTGGCGGCGAACGGGTACAGGTTGACGACGACGAGGTCGAACGGCGCCACCTCGAGCTCCTCGAGCTGCGCGACGTGGGCGGGCAGCCGGCGGTCGGCGAGGATGCCCGCGTGGACCCGGGGGTGCAGCGTCTTCACCCGGCCGTCGAGGCACTCCGGGAAGCCGGTGAGGTCCTCGACCTTGGTCACGGGCAGGCCGAGGCTCTCGATGAGGGCGGCCGAGCCGCCGGTGGAGACCAGCTCGACGCCGGCCTCGTGCAGCCCGCGGACGAGGTCGTCCAGGCCGGTCTTGTCGAACACGGAGACCAGCGCTCGCTTGATCTCGATCCGGTCAGTCATGGCAGGTTCACTTCCTCATCGGGTCGCTGCATCTCGATGAGGGCACCCAGGCGGTCGATGCCGACTCGTCACTCCCTGGTGGTGGCCCACCTGCGCCAGTCGTGTGACCGTGATTCTACGGCGGGTCAGCCTCCGAGGCGAACCCGCCGGCCGTCGACGACGAACCCCTCCCGGGCCATCCGGCCGACCGACTCGACGAGCATCGCGCGCTCGGCGACCTTGATCCGCTCGTGCAGCGTCGAGACCGTGTCGTCGTCCTCGACGGGCACGACGGTCTGGGCCACGATCGCGCCGGTGTCGACGCCGGCGTCGACGACGAACAGCGTCGCGCCGGTCACCTTCACGCCGTACTCGAGGGCGTCGGCGGGTCCGTGCATGCCGGGGAACGACGGCGACAGCGCCGGGTGGGTGTTGACGGTCAGACCCCCGAAGCGGGACAGGAACTTCTCCCCCACGAGCTTCATGAAGCCCGCGAGCACGACGAGGTCCGGCTCGAACGCGGCCACCTTGTCGGCCAGCGCCCGGTCCCAGTAGCTGCGGCTGCTGTAGTCGCCCACCTTCGCGACGAAGGTGGGGATCCCGGCGCGCTCGGCGCGGGCGAGGCCCTCGATGTCGTCGCGATCGGCACCCACGGCGACCACGCGGGCGCCGTACGCCGGGTCGGCACAGGCGTCGAGGAGCGCCTGGAGGTTGGTGCCGGAGCCCGACACGAGGACGACGAGGCGAGGGCGGGCGGGCACGGCCCGGAGTCTAGGGCGTGCCGTGGGTCAGGACCGACGCGGCAGCCGTGCGCGGACCGCGCGCAGGGCACCGCGGACCCGGCCGTCGCTGTCGCGCTGCCACCAGCAGACGGCGAGCGCGCCGACCACGCCACCGATGCCGAAGGAGGTGATCGCATGCAGCAGTACGTCGAAGGTGTAGGGCCCGACGTCCTGCATCCGGCCCGGACCGACCGCCCCACCGGCGAACACGGTCACGAGGGCGAGCGCCACGCCCGCGGTGATCCCGCCGGCGCAGCCGCGGATCGCGGCGCGGTCCCAGGCGAGCACCGGACGGTCACGCTGCACCTGACCGGCGACGAGCGCGGCGAGCAGGACCGGGGCGAGCATCAGCCAGTCGGTCCACCACGGCTGGCTGCCCTGGTCGGGCAACGCCGCCAGCAGCGGGAACATCGGCAGCGGCCCGAGCACGACCGCGGTCGTGGACACCGTGGTGCCGGTCCCGACCGTGAACCCCGGTCCGAGGAGGTAGGCGCTGGAGAAGAGCAGCGCGTTGGGCAGCAACAGCAGGGTGAGCGCCGTCATCAGCAGCACCGCGCCGCCGTCGGCGTGCAGCTGCGAGACCACGTTGGCTGCCGTGGAGAAGTCGAGCACGAGGGAGGCCAGGAGGGCGACCAGGCAGATCAGGGCCCAGCGGGCCAGGATCCGGCGGGCGACCAGCGCGACATCTCGCACCGCCGGGGGGACGACGGGCAGCCAGATCGCCGCGCGCCCCGAGCCGAAGGCGATGGCCGGCCCGCCGACGCCCAGGCCGAGCAGCACCGACCACAGGACGACCCGCGCCGGGGCCGGCGAGGACGCCGCGGTCGCCGCGACCGAGGCGGTGACGACGCCGACGACGGCGTAGGTGACGGTGAACAGGCCGGCGGCGTACGGGACGGTGAGGTCGCGCGCCCCGTCGGCGATCCGGTCGGCATCGGGCCCGTGCCCGGAGACGGACTCGCCGACCCGGTGACCGACCCGCCAGACGACCCAGGCACACAGCAGCGTGAGACCGAGCGGCATCGCGGTGATCCGGATGCCCTCGACCGCGACGGTGGAGCCGTGCGCCATCAGCCAGCCGTGGGCGCCCACCCGCAGCGCGCCGCTGGGCGCACCCTCGCCGCCGGCGTCGGTGAGGAACCAGCCGACGACGGCGACGGCCATGCAGACCAGCAGCGGCGCGACCGCGGCGACCACGCCACCGATGCCGGCGGTCGGCACCAGCGGCCGGCTCGTGGCCAGCTGTCGGCGCAGGTCGGCGTCCGACGCGGCCCCGGACCGTCCAGGTCCGGTGCGGCGTGCCGGTGGGCTCTGCAGCGAGGTCATGGTCCGTCCATCTTCACGCGCGGGCCCGGTCGCCGCGGACCGCCACGCCGGGAAGTCACGAGAGTCCGGGAGACGACGGACACGATGGGTCTGGTTGGGGGCGGAGGCCGCCCTCGGCGTACGGTGGTGCGGCCATGGCCACCCCCAGCACCGAGCCCCAACGGTCCGCCTACGTGAGCAGCGCGGACCTGATGGGCAGCTTCGACGCCTTCTACCGCGATGCCCGCGACCGGCTGCTGCTGCAGACCTTCGCGCTCACCGGTGACCTCGCGGTCGCCCGCAGCGCCGTGCGCGAGGCGTTCGTCGTGTCCTGGCACCACTGGCGCAAGACCGGCCGGCTCGCCGATCCGGAGTCCGCCGTCCGTCCCGACGCGTGGCGCAAGGCGCTGCGACGCAGCAGCACCCGCCCGTGGCACCGCAAGAAGGACCTCGACGACGAGACCCGGCGCGTCCTCGACGCCCTCGGCGCGCTGCCGGTGGTCCAGCGCAAGGCGCTGCTGCTGACCCAGCTCGCCGCGGTGACCATGGAGGAGATGGCCCAGGAGATCGGGCTGCCCGCCGAGGCGGCCGAGCGGGAGCTGCAGCAGGGCGCGGCCCAGTTCGCCACCGCGCTCGCCATCCCGACCTCCGCCATCCCTCTCGCGCTCAACGGGCTGGCCGGCGCGATCCGGGCGGTGACCTGGCCGCGGGTGACGATCATCCGGCGTGCCGGAGCCGCCCGCCGGCGTGCGCACACCGTGATCGGCGGCACCGCCGCGGTGGTCGCCCTCGTCGCCGGCGGCGCCGTAGCCACCGACAGCACCGGCGTCCGGCCGACCCTCGACCGCGAGGAGCTGCCGGCCGTCAGTGGGCCGGCCCCCGCGGAGCCGGCGATCGCGACGCTGCCCGACACCACCCTGGTCCCGGTCGACGCGGTCCAGCAGGCGCTGACCGGCCGGGGCTGGACCCAGGCCACGACCACGGACAACTCGTCCGGCAACGGCCTGGTGCTCCCCTGCCAGCCGGCACGGTACGCCGACCCGCAGGGCACCGCGGCGTGGGTCCGCACCTTCCGCGACGGCTCCAAGCCCGCCAACCCCCGCGGCGTCGTCCAGGTCGCCGAGGCCTCCTCCTCCGCGCAGCGCGCGGAACGCACCTACCGGCACACCCGCCGCTGGTTCGCGACCTGTCCCTCTCCTGACGAGGACGGGGCCGAGGCCGTCGTGCCGCGGGTGCAGCTGGTCAGCACCGCCGATCTGCCGGGCGTCGGCGACCAGTCCACGCTGTTCGTGCTGCGCTCGCGCACCGACGCGACGACCCACGTCGTGGGGGTGGCCCGCAGCGGCCTGTTCACCACCGTCACGGCGCTGACCACGACCACGCCGCCGGCGCAGGCCAACCGGGCCGGCGTCGCCCGCCTGCTCGCCACCGCGGTGGGACGGCTCTGCACGCTCCCCGACGCCGGCGGCTGCGCGGATCCCGACCCGAAGCCGGCCCCGCGGGCGCCGTACCCGGCCGGGACGACGCCATGGATGCTCTCGGAGATCGACCTGCCCCCGATGACGCCCGACCCGGGACCGTGGGTCGGCACCCCGGCGGCCAAGCTGACCGAGGACCGGATCGACGTCGGCGCGATCGGCTGCAACACCGTGCACCTGTTCGGCAGGTTCCGCAACCGGGCGATCCAGGCCAACGAGTTCCGGACCTTCGTGTTCAGCGGCGCGAAGCTGCCACCGCAGGTCGGTCTCACCCAGACCGTCGGCACGCTGCCCGGCGCCGCGGCCGGCGCCTTCGTCACGCGGTTCCGCGAGCAGATGGCCGCCTGCCCCGACCTCGACGCCACCGCCGGCACGGAGGTCGAGGAGCTCGTCGCCGCCGACCAGGGCAAGCAGGCGCTCACGGCGTGGCGTCTCAGCACCGCGCTGCCCGGCGACCGGACCATCGAGTACGACGTCGCGGTGCTCCGCCAGGGCACGGCGGTCTCCGTGCTCGTCTACGTGGCGGCGCCCAAGGCGCGGATCGCCAACGAGGACTTCGTCGCCGTTGCCCAGCGCGCCCTCGAGCGACTGGCCCGCACCGCTCCGTACGATCCGAGCTGACCGGAACTTCTTCGTAGGTCCGTGCAACCGGACGCCGTCCTGCGGCGTATCCCCCTCGAGAGTCCGCGGCAGCGGAGGTACGCGAGAGGAGGTCGGCGTGGACACAGCTGAGTTCGACGAGTTCTACACGGCCTCGTTCCGCCGGGTGACCGGACAGGTCTACGCGATGATCGGTGACCTGGACGAGGCCACCGACTGCACCCAGGAGGCGTTCGCCCGGGCCTGGGCGCACCGGCGCACGCTGAACCGCGCCGACCACCCCGAGGCGTGGGTCCGCACCACCGCCTACCGGCTCGCGGTGAGCCGCTGGCGCCGGCGCAGCCGCGGGGCGCGGTCGCCCGACCGAGCCCTGCAGCACGCCGGCGTCGCGGCGGCTGTCGACGAGTCGCACGTCGCGCTCGTGACCGCCCTGCGTCAGCTGCCCGAGGCCCAGCGCCAGGCGTTGGTCCTCCATCACATCGCCGATCTCCCGGTCCAGCAGGTCGCGGCCGAGGTCGGCGTTCCGGAGGGAACCATCAAGGCCCGGCTCAGCCGGGGACGGGCGGCGCTCGCCGCCCTGCTGGCCGACGAGCCCGGCCTGGCGGAGGGAGGAGCGACCCATGCCTGACCAGTCGGAGCACGACCCCATCGACGAGCTCGCGCGGTTCGGAGCCGAGCTCGGTCGCGCAGGAGGAGACATGCCGCTCTCTGCCGTCGACGCGCGCCGCCGTGGCGACCAGATCCGCCGACGTCGTACGACGCTCGTGGCGGGCGGCGCCGCACTCGCGGTCGCCGCCGTCATCACCCCGATCCTCGCGCTGACCGGCAACGGCGGCGACCGGGATCTGACCACCAAGGACCCTGCCGCCGCACTCAGCGAGCATGATCTGCTGACCGACGACGACACCGTCTACAGCGACGGGGCCGACTGGTTCGCGATCGACCCCGAGGAGGGGACGGCGGCGTTCCGGTTCTGCGAGCCGCGGAGCCTCTCCGACTTCGGCGCGGCATCGACCCGGCGGCGCGACTTCGAGCTGCGCAACGCCGAGGTCTCGGTGGAGGTGTCGGGCGACGCCTTCCGGGAGTCGATCGGGCAGTTCCCCGACGTCGCGAGCGCGCGGGAGGCCTACGACGAGGTCGTCGCCTTCGTGCAGGAGTGCGGCGCGCGGGTCGGCCGGACCTTCGATCCGCGCCCCGTCGACCCCGGGGTCGGTGACAGCGAGGCCGTGGTCGTCGACGGCCACTACCCCGGCGTGCCGGAGGACCTCGACCCTTACGGCGACGCGGCCTACATCTCCGAGGTCGGCGTCGCGCGGGTCGGTGCCCGCATCGCCGTCCTGGACTCGGTGATCGTCGGCCAGGACTACAACTACGTCGACGGCACGCCCGTCGAGCGGATGATCCCGGTCGCCGCGGACCGGCTCCAGCCCGGCCCGGACGAGCCGTTCGACCCGACGACCGTGCCCGGCACCCGGATCGCCGACGACTTCCCGCTGGCCGCCGGCTGGCCGGAGACCGGCAGCGACAGCCCGGAGCCCCTGACGGGTCCCCTGCGCGGCCTCGACCCGCTCGTCATGACGGCCTGCGACAGGTCGACACCGGATCCACGGCGGTCCGACCGGCTCTCCGCCCAGTGGGTCGACGTCGAGGACGTCCGCAACCGTCAGCTGACGACGTACCCGACCGAGGACGACGCCGCCGCGGCCGCCGCGGGGTTCGTCCAGGCCTTCCGGGCCTGCCCGCAGGGTCTCGTCGGCGACGACGGCACGACCCAGCGCTGGGACGTCCGGGACGTGGACGCCGGCGACGAGGCCTACGCCGTCCTCGGCTGGCAGCAGGCCGACGGCGGCGCCACCCCCTTCGGCGACACGACGCTCGTCGTCCGGGTCGGCCGGTCGGTGCTCATCGAGAGCCGCGGCGGCCACGCGGGCAACCCGCAGGGCCGCGAGCAGGAGGTCGTCGCCGCGATCTCCACCGACGCGACGCAGGTCGTCGACGCGATGTGCGCGTTCACCGACGGCGGCTGCTGACCCTCCGGACTCTCTCGAGAGGGATTGCCGAGATCCGGTCGACGACGCATCGGTCACGACGCACGAAGGCCCGCCACCCTCAGGGTGGCGGGCCTTCGCGTTGCTCCGTGCGTCAGAGCGACTGCAGGCCCCGCTCATTCAGAATGGCCCGAGCCAGCGCGGCGGTCTCGGACGGCGTCTTGCCGACCTTGACGCCGACGGCCTCGAGCGCGTCCTTCTTCGCCTGGGCGGTGCCCGCGGAGCCCGACACGATGGCGCCGGCGTGGCCCATGGTCTTGCCCTCGGGGGCGGTGAAGCCCGCGACGTAGCCGACGACCGGCTTGGTGATGTTGGCCTTGATGTAGTCCGCGGCCCGCTCCTCGGCGTCGCCGCCGATCTCGCCGATCATCACGATCACCTTGGTCTCCGGGTCCTCCTCGAAGGCCTGGAGCGCGTCGATGTGCGTGGTGCCGACGATCGGGTCGCCGCCGATGCCGATGGCGGTCGAGAAGCCGAAGTCCCGCAGCTCGTACATCATCTGGTAGGTCAGCGTGCCCGACTTCGACACGAGACCGACCGGGCCCTTGCCCGCGATGGTGTGCGGGGTGATGCCGGCCAGCGACTCACCCGGCGTGATGATGCCGGGGCAGTTCGGGCCGATCATCCGGGTCGACTTGCCCTGCAGGTAGGACCACACCTCGGCCGTGTCCTGGACCGGGACGCCCTCGGTGATGACCACGATCAGCGGCATCTCGGCGTCGATGGCCTCGATCGCGGCGTCCTTGGTGAACGCCGGCGGGACGAAGAGGACCGACACGTCGGCGCCGGTCTCCTTGATCGCCTCGGAGACCGAGCCGAAGACCGGGAGCTCGACGTCGGCGCCGGAGGCGTCCTTGTGCGAGACGGTCGTGCCGGCCTTGCGGGCGTTGACGCCACCGACGATCTGGGCGCCCGAGTCGAGCATCAGGGCGGTGTGCTTGGCACCCATGCCGCCGGTGATGCCCTGGACGATGATCTTGCTGTCCTTGTTGAGGTAGATGCTCATGGTTCTCTCGCTCTCTATCTCAGGCGTTCGCCAGCTCGGCGGCCTTGTCGGCCGCGCCGTCCATGGTGTCGACCTGCGTCACGAGCGGGTGGTTCAGCTCGTCGAGGATCGCGCGACCCTGCTCGACGTTGTTGCCGTCGAGGCGGACGACCAGCGGCTTGGTGGCCTTGTCACCGAGGAGCTCGAGAGCGCCCTTGATGCCGTTGGCGACCTCGTCGCACGCCGTGATGCCGCCGAAGACGTTCACGAAGACCGCCTTGACCTGCTCGTCGTTGAGGATGACGTCGAGGCCGTTGGCCATGACCTGGGCGTTGGCGCCGCCGCCGATGTCGAGGAAGTTGGCCGGCTTCACGCCGCCGTGGTTCTCGCCGGCGTACGCGACGACGTCGAGGGTGCTCATGACCAGACCCGCGCCGTTGCCGATGATGCCGACCTGGCCGTCGAGCTTGACGTAGTTGAGACCGAGGTCCTTGGCCTTCGCCTCGAGCGGGTCGGCCTCCTCACGGATCTCGAACGCCTCGTGCTCGGGGTGGCGGACCTCGGAGGCGTTCTCGTCGAGCGAGACCTTGCCGTCGAGCGCCTCGAGCTTGTCGCCGGCGAGACGGGCGAGGGGGTTGACCTCGACCAGCGTCGCGTCCTCCTCGACGAAGACCTTGTAGAGGTCCTCGATCATCTTCACAGCCTGCTCGAAGACGGGCTCGGGGAACTTCGCCTCGGTGGCGATCTCCCGGGCCTTGACCGCGTCGACGCCCTTGCCGGGGTCGATGCCGATCTTCTTGACGGCGTCGGGGTTGGTCTTCGCGACCTCCTCGATCTCGACACCACCCTCGACGGACGCGATGCACAGGTACTGCCGGTTGGAGCGGTCCAGCAGGAAGGAGAAGTAGTACTCCTCCTCCGGCGGGGTGGCCGGGGTGACCAGGACGCGGTTGACCGTCAGGCCCTTGATCTCCATGCCCAGGATGTTGGACGCGTGCTCGAAGGCCTCGTCCGCCGTCTTCGCGAGCTTGACGCCACCGGCCTTGCCGCGACCACCGGCCTTGACCTGCGCCTTGATGACGGTCACGCCGCCGATCTGCTCGGCCGCGGCCCGCGCCTCCTCGGCGGTCTCGACGACCGTCCCGAGGGTCGTGGCCACTCCGTGCTTCGCGAAGAGCTCCTTCGCTTGGTACTCCATCAGGTCCACTGAGATGTCCTCACGTCTTGGTCAGAGGTTCGGTGCACGCAGCGGCACACCCCCGGGCACGATAGTCCTGACCCACGAGTAGGACGAGTCCGGGAGCCACTGACCGGCCCCGACGTGACAGGGGTCACGCACCGGTTCGCGCCGCGGCACCCGGGTTGCGGCGTTCTCCTGCGTGTCCCCAGGGGCGGGACGTACGATTTCGAGGCCGTGCCGGCATCCGCTATCGTCGGCACGCACGTTTCACCCGGCCGTCACCCGACGGCCACCTCGACCGGAGGCCCACTCGGGGCGTCGCCGGCCGAACTCCAGGGGGTGGAACGCGCCTGCACGAGCGTCCCCCCAAGGAGTCAGCAGTCGATGGGTAACCACCGAGCGGACCACACCGCGCCGCGCCCGGACACGACCCTCGGCTCCCCCTCCAGTCCCCGTTCCTACGTCGGCAAGCGCGTGGCCGACCGGGTCCCGGTGGAGGCGCCCTCGGCGTACGTCGGCAAGCGGGTCGCGCGGGCCGCCGAGCCGGTCACCGCGCTCAGCCCTGTCGTCCCCGTCGCCGAGCCCATCACCCAGTTCGTCGAGCCGACCGTGACGCTCAGCGAGCCGACGCTGGCCGTCGAGGCCGTCGCCCCGGTGCGCACCCTCGACCGGATGCCCACCGTCGAGCTGCCGGCGCTGGGCGACATCCCGATCGCGGACACCCTCTCGGACTCCTCCACCACGCTGCGCGCCGTCCAGCCCGCCGGCAGGCGGCGCGCCGTCAAGCACGGGGGCTCCCGTGGCCCGCTGCTCCGCGGCCTGCCCACGCTGCCCGTCGCCGTCGGCGTCGCCACGATCGCGGTCGCGGTCGGAGGCGTCGTCGCCTCCGCCGATCCGCAGCTGGCCTCTGCCACGGACCGCCTCACCTCCCCCAACGCGCTGACGGGCTCGTTCGGCAGTGCGTCGATCGGCGCCCGCGCCCAGACCGTCAGCCGCGACTCCGACCGCGACGCGCTCGCCCAGGCGGCCGGCTCCGACATCGTCGCCGAGGCGGAGCGCTCCGCCGCCGAGCGGACCAGCGCACTCAGCAGCCTGGCCGCCGATGCGGAGAAGGAGGCGGCCGAGATCACGCTCAACAGGTGGATGCTGCCGCTCGTCGGCTACCGCCTGACCGCCACCTTCGGCGAGTACGGCCTGTGGTCGAGCTACCACACCGGTCTCGACTTCGCGGCCCCCAGCGGCACGCCGATCCGCGCCGTCACCAACGGCACCATCACCTCCGCCGGCTACGACGGCGCCTACGGCAACAAGACCGTGCTCACGCTCGAGGACGGCACCGAGCTCTGGTTCTGCCACCAGACCTCCTTCAACGTGTCCGCCGGCGACACCGTCCGGACCGGCGACCTGATCGGCTGGGTCGGCAGCACCGGCAACGTCACCGGCCCCCACCTCCACCTCGAGGTCCGCCCCGGCGGCGGCGACCCGGTCGACCCCGACGCCGCCCTGCGCCAGCACGGCATCACGCCCTGATCCGTTCCTGCTCTTTGGGTCGGCCCCCGGTGCCACGCTGAGGCATGGAAGCTGCAGCGCGATCGAACGACAGTCACCCTGGCGGCGACACCTTTCATGCCCGCCTCGACGAATCCATCCGGCTGAAGCAGTCGAAGATCTGGATCGCTCTCGCCTTTGGTCCAGTCATGGCGCTCGTCCTGACGGTAGTCGCCTTCCTCGCTACCCACCAGAACACGACGATTGGTTCGAGCGCCGATCAGTTCAAGACCGTCGGCCGGCAGTGGTACGGCTGGTCCCAGGGCTGGGTATCCGACTCCTCCGAGGTGGGCGCGATGGCGATCGGGCTCCTAACTGCAGCGTTGGCCCTCTTCGTCGCAACGAGCGTCACATCGCTTGAACGCGAACGGACCAGCGTCGACGGAATCGCGTCTCGCCTGCTCCTCGACGATCTGAACCGCCTCGTTTGCCTGTTCGGATCGGTCGCGGC
Organism: Nocardioides carbamazepini; assembly: GCF_024614185.1. GTDB lineage: Bacteria > Actinomycetota > Actinomycetes > Propionibacteriales > Nocardioidaceae > Nocardioides > Nocardioides carbamazepini. Next base: position 1,065,430 of record NZ_JAHTLF010000016.1, on the reverse strand, counting down.
CTGGCTGCTCTCGGTAGGCGCAGGCTGGACCCGCGCGTCCGGACTCAGCTGGGGCTCCGCTGCTCTGACCGGTGTCGTCCTCGCCGTCCTGGCGGCCTGTGCTGAGATCCGTCCACTCGCAGCCGACTACCAACGCTGGATGTTGATGCGAGCCGACGCTGCGCTGCGGAAGCACGCGGGACTACCCTCCAGCGATTCAGAAGAGGCGAACGATATTCCGACTCCCGAACGCTGGGTGCATGCGTTCCCGTGGCGCTGGGCATTCCTGCTCGCGGTCGTCGCCGCGCTGCCGGCCATCGTCCAGATGGCGCTGCGGTACCCACACGACCCCCTCGGCGTCTCGCTGTTGTCAGCACTGATCGTCGTGGTCTGGGTCGTCTTGCTCGGGGCCGCCTGGTCGTGGTGCAGTGATCTGCGCGCTACCCGCGTGCGATCCAGTCGGGCCGTCCCCCTTGATTCCCTCGCCCTCGGCTGCTTTCTGTTTGTGGTGTTCGCCCTCATCGGCACGGCCGCACTGGCCGTGGGCGACCCCTGGGGTTTGGTGAGCGTCGCGCTCATCCTCGTGGCCGGTGCGATCACGTTGCTGGTCAAGCTTGACGCGGACCTCAGGCAACGCGACATGCTCCGGACGCTCGCGTCGGTGCGGGCTGCGCTCGAGCTCATGCCAGCGCTGGAGCCCGAGATCGAACAAGTGGCCGCGCAACGCCGCACGCGCTGGACCTTCGAGCTGGGATCCCTCCGCATCGCCCGGTATCACGACCGGAGTCCACGCAGCTGAGGGCTACAGCTTCTCGACCGGGGCGTAGCGGAGCAGGAGGCGCTTGACGCCGTCGGAGCCGAAGTCGATCGAGGCGACGGACTTCTCCCCCGCACCCTCGACCGACACGACCGTGCCGAGGCCGAACGAGTCGTGGGTGACCTTCTCACCGGGCGCGAGCACCGGGATGGCGCGGGACGGCTTGGACTTGGCCGCCGCGTCGGCCCGCGCGGCGGCGGAGCTGAAGTTGCGGCGGCCGGCCGCGGTGGGCTGTCCGAAGCGGTTGCCGGCGTAGTCGCCCGCACCGCCCGGGCCGCCGGAACGCCCGGAGTCGTACGACGGCCGGGACCAGCGGGTCTGGTCGGCCTCGGTGCGGCGCCAGTCGACGAGGTCGACGGGCAGCTCGCCGAGGAACCGGGAACCCGGGTTCATCGCGGGGGCGCCCCAGGCGGAGCGGACCATCGCGCGCGAGACGTAGAGGCGCTGGCGGGCACGCGTGATGCCGACGTACGCCAGGCGGCGCTCCTCCTCCAGCTCGGGGCGGTCCCCGAGGGCGCGGGAGTGCGGGAAGACGCCGTCCTCCATGCCGGTGAGGAAGACGACCGGGAATTCCAGGCCCTTCGCGGTGTGCAGGGTCATGAGCGTGACGACGCCCTGGTCCTCGGGGGCGTCCGGGTCGTTGGGCTGTGTCGGATCATGGGGAGGAGCATCGGGGATCTGGTCGGCGTCGGCGACCAGGGCGACCCGCTCGAGGAAGTCGCGCAGGCCGGGCTCGACGATGCCGGCATCGACGTCGGTGGGATCGGCCGAGGGCCCCGCGACCGGGTCCTCGGCGAACTCGCGGGCGACGGCGACGAGCTCGGCGAGGTACTCCAGCCGGGTCTCGTCCTGCATGTCGTCGGAGCTCTCGAGCGTGACGAGATAGCCGGAGCGGTCGAGCACCGTCTCCAGGATCACGTCGGGGCGCTCGCGCGCCTCGACCATCTGCTGCAGCTCCAGCAGCATCTTCACGAACGACTCGATGCTGGTCTGGCTGCGCGTGGCCAGGCCGGGCGCCTCGTCGGCACGCTGCAGCGCCTCCCAGTAGGTGATCCGCTCCCGCTCGGCGAAGGCGCCGATCGCGGCCTCGGCGCGCTGGCCGATGCCGCGGCGCGGGGTGTTGACGATGCGGCGCAGCGAGACCTGGTCGTCGGGGTTGACCAGCACCCGCAGGTAGGCCAGTGCGTCCCGGATCTCCTTGCGGTCGTAGAACCGGGTCCCGCCGACGACCTTGTAGGGCAGGCCGGTGCGGACGAAGATCTCCTCGAACACGCGGGACTGCGCGTTGGTGCGGTAGAACACCGCCACGTCGGAGGGTCGCCGGCCGCCATCGGTGAGCTTGTCGATCTCGCCGGAGACGAACCGGGCCTCGTCGTGCTCGTCGTCGGCGACGTACCCGACGATCTTCTCGCCGTCGCCGGCGTCGGACCACAGCCGCTTGGGCTTGCGCCCCTCGTTGCGCTCGATGACCGCGTTGGCGGCGGTGAGGATGGTCTGCGTGGAGCGGTAGTTCTGCTCGAGCAGGACCGTACGCGCGTCGGGGAAGTCCTTCTCGAAGTCCATGATGTTGCGGATGTCGGCACCGCGGAAGGCGTAGATCGACTGGTCCGCGTCGCCGACGACCATCAGCTCGGCCGGCGGCACCCGGTGGGCAGGGAGGCCGTCGAGGGTGGTCGGGTCGCGTTCCTCGAGATCCTGGCCGCACAGCTGCTGGATGAAGGCGTACTGCGCATGGTTGGTGTCCTGGTACTCGTCGACCAGGATGTGCCGGAACCGCCGCCGGTAGGTCTCCCGGACCTCCGGCTTCAGCTGGAACAGTCGGACCGTCTCCATGATCAGGTCGTCGAAGTCCATGGCGTTGGCCTCACGCAGGCGCCGCTGATAGGACTTGTACGCCGCGGCGTAGGTCTCGTCGATCGAGTTCTTGGCCTCGGCGGCGACCTCGTCGGGCTCACGCAGCTCGTTCTTCTGGCTGCTGATCCAGTGCAGCACCGGCCCGGGCTGGAACTTGCGGGGATCGAGGTCGAGATCGCTGCAGACCAGCTGGATGAGCCGCTTCTGGTCGGCGGTGTCGTAGATCGAGAAGTTCGACTTCAGCCGCTCGTAGCCGAGGTGTTCGACCTCCTTGCGGAGGATCCGCACGCACGCGGAGTGGAAGGTGCTCACCCACATGATCCGGGCACGGTTGCCGATCAGGTCGGCCACCCGCTCCTTCATCTCGGCGGCGGCCTTGTTGGTGAAGGTGATCGCGAGGATCGAGCCGGGGTGCGCCTTGCGGACGGCGATGGTCCAGGCGATCCGGCGGGTCAGCACCCGGGTCTTGCCCGAGCCCGCGCCCGCGACGACGAGCAGCGGTGCGCCCTCGTGCTTCACGGCCTCGCGCTGGGGGTCGTTGAGCCCGTCGAGGAGGGCATCTGCGGTGAGGGCCGGAGGCGTCGCGGAGTCGATCATGCTGACGCCAGCCTACGGCTCCGCGCCGACGGTGCGGCCCCCGGATCAGCTGCTGTGGACAGGCGACCAGAGGACCGCGATGCAGACCTCCGCGATCGCCAGCACGAGCAGGCCGGCCCACAGGCCGTTGGGGATCTTGGCCTTGCGCATGTTGGCCATCACCAGCACCAGGAGCACCAGGCCGATGGCGAGCTTGACACCCACCTTGGCGTGGTTCACCGGGTCGTCGCCGCCCTCGAGGACGCCGACGAGCAGCAGTCCCGCGAGGAAGGCGGTGCCGACGCCGTCGCGCATGACGCCGGTGACCTTCTTGTCGCCCGGCCCGGCCTGCGCCAGCAGTCCGCCGATCAGGGCCGCGAACCCGAGGATGTGGAGGATGAGCAGGATCAGGCGCAGGGTCTCCATGGCTCGCACCCTATCCAGAACGGGCGCCGGATCAGCGACCGGTCGCCGAGAAGTGCTGGTAGTCCTTCAACGACCTCCACGAGCCGCCCCAGGTCCAGCCGATCCGGGCGAACTCCCGGACGATCAGGTCGCCCGCATGGATGACGCCGGGCTGGGTCCGGGTCCGGTCGAGGTACGCCGACGCCCGCTCGGGCAGCACCACCTCACCCTTGCGGTAGGGGTTGAGGAACGGGTTCACGTCGATCGCGAGTCCGTACGCGTGCGCGGACCACGAGGTCTGGCCGCGTGCCGCCCGGCAGACCAGCGCGGCGGTGTCGTTGCCGTCGCCGGTCGGCAGCGCGTCGAGGTCGGCGGTCGTCGGGAGTCGCATCTCCTCGATCGGGTAGCCGGCCGCGAAGAGGGCCCGGAACACCGACACCACGTCGTCGGCCTCCGCCGCGGCGAGGACCAGCTCCCCGGTGTGCGCTGCGCCGTCGAAGCCGCGGAACGAGACGGTCACGTAGGCGAGGTCGGCCAGTCCGACCGGGCACGCCGGTGACCAGGTCTCCCCCATCCGCTGCCGGATCGCGTCGGTCACCGGGCCGACGCTCGCGTGGAACGCCCCGTCGGCGGGCGGCGGCAGCAGGTCGGTCGTGGGGAAGCGGCGCACGCGCAGCGGCTTCGGGGTCGGCCGGATCTCGCCGTACCCGTCAGGGGTGCGGGGCAGCACGTGGACGCCGAGCTCCCAGTCGGAGTACGCCGGGCCGGGGTCGCTCGGCGCCGTGGTGGGCGCCGGCGACAGCGTGGACGGTGTGGCGGGCGCAGGTGACGCGACCGTCGGCGAGGACGTCGGCGGGGACGTCGTGCCTCCGGAGCAACCGGCGAGGAGCAGCGCGGCAGCCAGCGGCGCCGCGCCCCGCCTCACAGCAGCCGCCGGTCCGATGCCCACCGGGTCAGCTCGTGGCGCGAGGAGAGCTGGAGCTTGCGCAGCACCGACGACATGTGGGTCTCGACGGTCTTGATCGAGATGAACAGCTCCTTGGCGACCTCCTTGTAGGAGTAGCCGCGCGCGATCAGCCGCATCACCTCCCGCTCCCGCTCGGTGAGCCGGTCGAGGTCCTCGTCGACGCTCGCGAGGTCGGCGGAGAGGCCGGCGCCGGCGAAGGCGTCGAGCACGAAGCCGGCCAGGCGCGGCGAGAAGACGGCGTCACCGTCGGCGACCCGCGTGATCGCGTCGACCAGCTCGGGGCCGGTGATGGTCTTGGTGACATATCCGCGGGCGCCGCCGCGGACGGTGCCGATGACGTCCTCAGCCGCGTCGGAGACCGACAGCGCGAGGAAGCGCACCTCGCTGTCCTTGACCCGCCGGATCACCTCGACGCCGCCGCCACCGGGCAGGTGCACGTCGAGGAGTACGACGTCGGGCCGGTGCTGCTGCACCGCCGCGACGGCCTCGTCGACGTCGGCGGCCTCGGCCACGACCTCGACCCGGCCCGCGCCCGTGGCACCGAGCTCGGCGCTGACGCCACGACGGAACATGGCGTGGTCGTCGACGACCACCACGCGCACCGGCTCACTCATGGGTCTCCTTCGTCTTCGACGGTTCGGGGGCACGGTCGAGGTGCAGCCTGACCTCCGTGCCCTCGCCGGGCGCGGACCGGATCTCGGCCCGGCCTCCGTGCCGCTCCATGCGGTCGATGATGCTGCGTCGCACGCCGAGCCGGTCCTCCGGGGTGGCGTCCGGGTCGAAGCCGGCACCGCGGTCGCGCACGAACACGTCGATCCCGGCGTCGGTGATCTCGGCGTACACGTCGACGCGGGGGACGCCGGCATGCTTGGCGGCGTTGGTGGTGGCCTCACGGGCCGCCTGCACGACCGGGCGGGCGGTCTCCCCGTAGTCGCAGTCGCCGACGGCGACCACGTCGACGGTGATGCCGTAGGCGTCCTCGATCTCGGCGGCGGCGGCCCGCAGCGCGCTGGCCACCGTCGCCTCGTCCATCGACTCGCCCGCGTAGAGCCAGGCCCGCAGGTCGCGCTCCTGGGCGCGCGCGAGCCGCGTGGCGTCGGCCGGGTTCTTCTGGATCAGCGCGAGGGTCTGCAGCACCGAGTCGTGGAGGTGGGCGGCGACGTCGGCGCGCTCCTGGGTGCGCACCCGCTCGGCCCGCTCGTCGCTGAGCTCGGCGAGCAGCCGGTAGACGAGCGGCCCGAGCACGATCACCAGCCCGCCGATGGCGAGCAGCACGGCGATCACGGCGTCGCGAGCCACGCTCAGGGAGCCGTCGCGCAGCGTGAAGAGCACCAGAGCCACCACCACCAGGCCGACACCCGCGGCGATCCGGGCCCAGGCGGCCCAGCCGCCGCCACCGAGGAACATCCGCACCGGGTCGACCCGGTCGGTCGCGTCGAGCCAGCGCTCGCGCTGCGCCTCGTCGGCCTGTCGCCACAGCAGGGCGACACCGACCACGGCGATCCCCAGTGGCCAGACCCACCAACCGGTGCCGAGGACGGTCTCGGTGGCGAACACGGCACCGACGCCCAGGACGGCGAGGGTGAGGACCGGTCCGACGTCGGAGAAGCGCCGGGTGCGACCGGGACGCCGGCCGTCCCGGGACGCGCTGGCGAGGCCGGGGGCCAGCAGCTCGGGCGGCGGTCCGGCGGGCAGCAGCGCCCACAGGGCGGCGTACGTGAGCACCCCGAAGCCGCCGACGATCGTGGTGATGACGAACGCGGCACGGACGATCCGGACCGATACCCCCAGATGCGCGGCCAGGCCGGCGGCGACGCCGCCGATCATCGGGTCGCGCAGATCGCGCCATGCGCGCCGGACGTCCCGGGCCGCTCCCACGTCCTGGGAGGCGGGCGCGCCGGGCGGCGGCAGCGGGGCGGTCGCAGCGGTACTCATGATGCATCCATCGTCACACAGCGCGCCGCGCACGAGCAGGGGGAAGGACCCTGAGCCGACCCTGATGACCGCCCCCGGGGGATGCGGCAGGATCAGGGCTGTCCCCGATGGTCCACGGACCGCCGACCCGACAACCTGGATGACATGAACCCACCGACCGACACCGAGCACGAGCCCCAGGGCGAGGGGCCGCGGGTGACCCGCGACGAGGTCCGCGACCTGGCCCGGATCCGGCGCAGCCGCGACGACCGGAAGGTCGCCGGCGTGGCGGCGGGTGTCGCGCGCCATCTCGACATCGACCCGCTCCTGGTGCGGATCGCGTTCGTGGTGCTCACCTTCTTCGGCGGTGGCGGCCTCATCCTGTACGGCGTGTGCTGGCTCCTGGTCCCCGAGGAGGGCACCGAGGACACCGTGATCCGCGTCGACGAGGGGATCCGCACCGCGGCTCTCATCGTCGGCGGCATCATCACGGTCGCGTCGGTGGTCGGCGACACCGTCGGCGGACCGGACTTCCCGTGGCCGCTGCTCCTGGCCGGCCTGGTGCTGATCGTGGTGCTCGGCGGCAAGCAGGCGATGAAGCCGGGGGGCCCGACCCACCCGTGGCTGCGTGGCGGTCCCCCGCCGGAGCCCGCGAGCGAGCCGGGAGAGCCCGGCCGGCCGGGCGCTGCCTACACCGGGTACCGGCCCGGTCCCCCGCCGCCCCCGCGCCGCCCCCGCGACCCGCGCCGCCGCGGCCCGCTGCTGTTCCCGTTCACCGTCGGGCTCGCGGCGCTCGGCCTCGGCCTCCTCGGCACGCTGCAGCTGGCCGGCGTCGACATCACCCCGTCGGCGTACCCCGCGACGGTGCTGGGCGTGACCGGCCTGATGCTCCTCGTCGGCGCGTTCTACGGCCGGGCCGGCGGCCTGATCCTCATCGGCCTGATCGCCGCCCTGGCCACGGCGGCGACCTCCGTCGTCGACGAGTTCGACAAGACCGGCTTCGGGCAGATCTCGCCGACGATCACCTCGGCCGGCGACGTGGCGGGCCCCTACGAGCTCGCCGCGGGCGAGATCGTCATCGACCTGACCGACCTGGACGAGACCGAGCTGCGGAAGCTGGACGGCCGGATCCTCGAGGCCGACCTCAACGTCGGCCACATCCGCGTGATCGTGCCCGACGACGGCCTGCGGGTCGCCGCCGACGCCAGCATCGAGCTGGGCGAGGTGGTCCTGTTCGGCGACAAGTCGGGCAACGCCGCACGCGCCACGCACGGCGAGCAGGACGAGCCCTATCTCCGCATCGACGCCAAGGCCGTCCTCGGCCAGGTCGAGGTCATCACCGAGAAGGACGCAGCATGAGCTATCACGACGAGACCACCGAGTACCCCCGGCCCGGCGTCCCCACGGACGGCACCGCCCCCGGTCGCCGTACCGGACGGCACCCGGTCAACACCGGCCACCTGGTCATGGGCGTCGCCTTCGTGGGACTGGTGATCGTGTGGGCGCTGGTCAAGAGCGACACGGTCGAGCCGGAGCGGGCCGGCTGGATCATGGGCCTGCCCTGGCTGGCCGCCGGTGCCGCCGGCCTGATCGCCTCGGTGCTTCGCGGCCGCCGTCGGGACGACGACGCGGACCAGTACGGCTGGGACGGGCACCAGATGCGGGGCTGGCAGTGACGCTGCCGCGGTTGGCCGGCCTGGCCTCGCTCGCCGCCCTCGACCACCCCGACCTGGTGGCACCGCCGGTCGCGGCGGCCCTCGCCGCGTGGCCGGGCGCCGAGCGGATCGCCGTCGTCGAGATCGACCCGGACCTGGCTGATACCGCGGCGATGAGCGCGGCCTACGACCTGCCGATGACGGCCGGAGCCAACTGCGTCCTCGTGGCAGGCAAGCGCGAGGGTGCGGAACGGGTCGCCGCCTGCCTGGTGCGGGCCGACACCCGCGCCGACGTCAACCACACGGTGAAGCGTCTGCTCGACGTCCGCAAGCCGTCGTTCCTGCCGCTCGACCGGGCGGTGGCCGAGTCCGGGATGGAGTACGGCGGCATCACGCCGGTCGGCCTGCCCGCCGACTGGCGGCTGCTCGTCGATGCCCGCGTCCCGGAGATGGAGCTCGCCGTGATCGGCTCCGGCCTGCGCCGATCGAAGCTCCTCGTCCCCGGAGACCTGTTCACACAGGCCCCCGGGGCCGAGATCGTCGAGGGGCTGGCCGGCTAGGCCGTGTCTAGACGCCCGTGACCCGGATGCCCGAGTGGGTCTTGTACTTCCGGTTGATCGAGATCAGCACGGCCGTGAAGGGCTCGAGGACCCGGGCGAGCCGCAGCTTGCCGCCGTCGATGCCGGGCCGGCCGGTGACGGAGGCGGCGAGGTCGATGGCGACCTGCTTGCCCTCGGCCGAGTCGCCGACCACGATGACGTCCTCGTCGAGGAAGTCGTCCTCGCCCCACAGGGCAGGAGCGGCGACGTTGTGGAAGGCGCCGACCACGGTGGCGTCCGGGGCGATCTCGGCGGCGGACTCGGCGGCGGAGCCCTCGCCGCCGTTGATGACCTGGCCGTGGGCGCCGCGCTTGTCGAAGGCCAGCGGGTTGACGCACGAGATGACGGTCTTGCCCGCCAGGCCGGCCGCCAGGGACGCGACCAGCTCGTCGTGGCCGTCGTAGGGGACGGCGAGGAGGACGACATCGGCCGCGGCGATGGCGTCGGCGTTGGCGGCGCCGCGGGCGGTGCCGGCACCCTCGACCGAGGCGAGGCGCTCGGTCACCTCGGCGGCGACGGCCTCGGCCTTCTCGGCTGCGCGGGAGCCGAGGACGATGTCGTGGCCATGGCGGGCGAAGCGGTAGCCCAGGCCCTTGCCCTGCGGTCCGGTGCCGCCGATGACGGCGACGGTGTAGCGGTGGGGTGAGGTCTCAGAATTCACACCCCACCTCCTATCACGGCGACGCACCGCGCCGGGACGGGTCTCATCCCCGCAGCCACGGGGATTGTGACAGTATTACTGTCACGGTTGTGCGGTCGGCGATGGTTCGCCGACCGCCATCACCATGGCCGGGAGGCCGGAAGGGACTTTCATGAAGCTGTCGATGCCCCTCGTCTACGCGGGCAACCCACGTGCGTCGGCCGACCAGGTCGTCGCCCTGGAGAAGGCCGGACTCGACACGATCTGGGTCGCCGAGCCCTACGGGTTCGACGCCCCCACACTGATGGGGTACCTCGCCGCGAAGACCGAGACCGTCGAGATCGGTGCCGGCATCCTCAACGTGTACTCCCGCACCCCGGGCGCACTGCTGCAGACCGCCGCCGGTCTCGACAACGTCTCCGGTGGACGCGCGGTCCTCGGCCTCGGCGCCTCCGGCCCCCAGGTCATCGAGGGCTTCCACGGCCTCCCCTACGATCGTCCGCTGACCCGCACCCGCGAGGTGATCGAGGTGCTCCGGATGGGTCTGCGCGGCGAGCGGCTCGACTACCAGGGCAAGACCGTCCAGGTGCCCCTCCCCGAGGAGCAGGGGCTGGGGCTCGGCAAGCCGCTCAAGCTGCTCAACCGCCCCGAGCGTGCCGACCTGCCGATCTGGGTCGCGGCGCTGGGCGACAAGAACGTGGCGATGACCGCCGAGGTCGCCGACGGCTGGCTGCCCTTCCTCTACTACCCCGAGAAGGCCCAGGAGGTCTGGGGCGACGCCCTGGCCCGCGGCGCGGCGAAGCGCTCGGCCGACCTCAGGCCGCTCGAGATCTCCGCGGGCGGCATGGCCGCGATCGGCGAGGGCCCCGAGACCAAGGCTCTGCTCGACTTCATGCGCCCCCTCTACGCCCTGTACGTCGGCGGCATGGGCGCACGCGACAAGAACTTCTACAACCAGCTGGCCTGTGAGTACGGCTTCGAGAAGGAGGCCAAGGAGATCCAGGACCTCTACCTCTCCGGCAAGAAGAAGGAGGCCGAGGCGCTGGTCCCGCTCGAGTGGCTCGAGGCCGGCAACCTGGTCGGCCCGGCGTCGTACGTCCAGGAGCGGATCGCCGCCTTCCGCGAGTCCGGCGTGACCAACCTGTCCGTCGCCCCCGCGAGTCCCGACGGTGCTGCCGCCGCCGCGACCATCGCAACCTTGAAGGAGTGGGTGAGCTGATGCCCGAGCGCCCCAGCATCTACGAGACCGAGCACGAGGACTTCCGCCGGACCGTGCGCGCCTTCATGGAGCGTGAGGTCGTCCCCTTCCACGCGCAGTGGGAGAAGGACGGCATCGTCAGCCGCGAGGTGTGGCGCAAGGCCGGTGAGGCGGGCATCCTCAGCTTCGAGGTGCCCGAGGAGTACGGCGGGCTCGGCATCAAGGACTTCCGCTACAACGCGGTCGTCGCCGAGGAGTGCGCCCGCGCCGGCGCGAGCGGTCCCGGCTTCGCCGTCCACACCGACATCATCGTCCCCTACCTGATCTCGATCGCGAACGACGAGCAGAAGGCGCGCTGGCTGCCCGGAACCGTCACCGGCGAGACCATCACCGCCATCGCGATGACCGAGCCCGGCGCCGGCTCCGACCTCCAGGGCATCCGCACCACCGCCGTCGACAAGGGCGATCACTACGTCCTCAACGGCTCGAAGACCTTCATCAGCAACGGCATCCTGTCCGACCTCGTCATCGTCGTCGCGAAGACCAACCCGGAGGCCGGCGCCCACGGCATCAGCCTGCTCGTGGTCGAGGAGGGCATGGCGGGCTTCACCCGCGGTGCCAACCTCGACAAGCTCGGTCTCAAGGCGCAGGACACCGCCGAGCTCAGCTTCGACAACGTGATCGTGCCGAAGGCCAACCTGCTCGGCGAGGAGGGCCAGGGCTTCGTCTACCTGATGCAGAACCTGCCGCAGGAGCGGGTCTCGATCGCCTGCATCGCGATCGCGGCCATCGAGCACGTCCTCGACCTCACCCTCGACTACGTCAAGGGCCGTGAGGCGTTCGGCAAGCCGATCGGCAAGTTCCAGAACACCCGCTTCACGCTCGCCGAGATGGCGACCGAGGCCTACATCGCCCGGGTGTTCGTCAACCACTGCATCGAGCAGCTCAACAAGGGCGAGGTCGACACCGCACTGGCGTCGATGGCGAAGTGGTGGACCACCGAGCTGCAGAAGAAGATCGTCGACCAGGGCGTCCAGATGCACGGCGGCTACGGCTACATGATGGAGTACCCCATCGCGCGGGCCTACGCGGACACCCGCATCCAGACGATCTACGGCGGCACGACCGAGATCCAGAAGGAGATCATCGGGCGGTTCCTCGGCCTCTGACCTCTGCACATCCGTACGACGACCCCGGAATGTCACATTTCGGGGTCGTCGTGTGTCTGGTGGTCGGCGCAGACTTCCGTTGTCGGCAAAGAGTTCCCGCTCCGCGATGAATCAGGGGCGATCTCAGGGTCAGACCCGGAGGAATCCCGATGCCGTCCGTCCCACCCACCGGAGAAGTGTGACCACCATGCACCGTCAGATCGCCGGCACGCTGACCGGCCCCGTCACCAAGTGGATCGTCCTCGTCGCGGTCGTCCTGATCGCCGGCGGTCTCGGCTCGTTCGCCGGGAAGCTGATCGACGTCCAGAACAACGAGACCGAGTCCTGGCTGCCCGAGAGCGCCGAGTCGACCAAGGCGTTCGAGAAGCTCGAGGCCTTCCAGGACCCCTACGACGTCGGCACGACCGTCGTCTACCACCGCGCGTCCGGTCTCACCGGCACCGACCTCGCGGCCATCGAGGACGACGCCGTCGAGATCGCGAGGCTCGACGGCGTCAGCGACGTGGTCACGCCCGAGGGGGCAGGGGCGGCCGGCGTACCGGTCCCGTTCGTCTCCTCGGACGGACAGGTCGCCAAGCTCGAGTTCACGCTCAACTTCGGCGACAAGCTCTGGGAGGAGCTGCCGGACCTCAAGCCCGAGATCGACAAGATCATCGCGATCGACGGCGTCGATTCCTATCTCGCGGGCGCCGGTGGCCAGAGCGCCGACGCCGCGACGATCTTCTCCTCGGGCGACAGCAACCTGCTGCTGATCACGCTGGGCGTCGTCATCCTGATCCTGCTGGTGACCTACCGCAGCCCGGTCCTGTGGCTGCTGCCGATCATCAGCGCGGTCGTCGGGCTCGGTGCGTCGATGGGCCTGCTCTACTTCCTCGCCAAGCACACCGGCCTCACCGTCAACGGACAGACTCAGTTCATCCTCACCGTGCTGGTGATCGGCGCGGGCACCGACTACGCCCTGCTCCTGGTCGCCCGCTACCGCGAGGAGCTGCGCCGCCACGAGGATCGGCACGAGGCGATGGCGTTCGCGCTCCACCGCGCCGCTCCGGCGATCCTGGCCAGCGCGGCGACCGTCGTCGTCGGCCTGCTGTGCCTGATGTTCGCCGACCTCAACTCGACCGCCGGCATGGGCCCGGCCAACGCGGTCGGCGTGGCGGTCACCTTCGTCGTCATGGTCACCCTGCTCCCGGCGCTCCTGGTGATCTGCGGGCGCTGGGTGTTCTGGCCGTTCGTGCCGCACTTCGGCAGCAGTGAGCCGACGGCCTCCGGCCTGTGGGCCCGCGTCGGACGGGGCATCGCCCCGCGGCCGCGGATCGTCTGGGTCGGCACCGCCGCGGCGCTCGCCGTCCTCTGCCTCGGGTTCCTCCGCCTCGACACCGGTGGCATCCCGAGCGATGAGCAGTACACCCAGGACCAGGACTCGGTCACCGGGCAGGCGATCCTCGTCGAGCACGGCCTGGTCGACGCGAGCACGCCGATCCAGGTCGTCGCGAAGTCCGACCAGGCAGACCAGGTGATCACCGCGATGTCTCGTGTCGACGGGATCGCCACGCCGGTCCAGGTCGCCACCATCGACGGCACCGCCCTGATCGTCGCGGACCTCCGCAGCGACCCCTACTCCGACGCCGCCTTCGACGCGGTCCACGACGTCCGGGAGGCGGTCCACGGCGTACCGGGCGCCGATGCCCTGACCACAGGCATGTCGGCCGTCACCGTCGACGTCATGGAGGCGTCGGCCCGGGACAACAAGGTGATCATCCCGATCGTCCTGGGCGCCGTGCTGCTGATCCTGATCGGACTGCTCCGCTCGGTGCTGTCGCCGGTCATCCTGGTCGGCACCGTGATCCTGTCGTTCGGAGCGGCACTCGGCATCTCCGGGCTGGTCTTCGACCTGATCTACGACCGTGGGCACACCGATCCGGGCTTCCCCCTGTTCGCCTTCGTGTTCCTCGTCGCCCTGGGCATCGACTACAACATCTTCTTGATGACCCGGGTCCGGGAGGAGGCCGCGATCCGCGGCACCCGGCCGGGCTCGCTGATCGCGCTGTCCTCGACCGGAGGTGTCATCACCTCGGCCGGGCTGGTGCTGGCGGCGACCTTCGCGATGCTCGGGACGATGCCGATGACGTTCACCCTGCAGCTGGGTACGACGGTCGCGCTGGGCGTCCTGCTCGACACGATGATCGTCCGATCGGTCCTGGTCACCGCCATCAACCTCGATCTGGGCGGCCGGATCTGGTGGCCGAGCAAGCTGGATCGCGGGAGCACCGCGGTCGGCGAGCCGCCGGCAGCGGAGGAGGCGAAGGTCCCCGCCCTCTAGCGACCGATCGACCGCCGCCGGGCTGCGCCGGCGGCGGTCGATCCCGCTCAGAACGAGTTGGGGTCCGCGATCACGGACTCCGGCACGGGGTGCCGGTAGAGCCGCGAGGCGTTCTCCCAGGTGATCTTGCGGATCTGCTCGGCGGGAAGTCCGTGAACCGAGTCGGCGACGACCGCCTGCGTCCGGGGCCACAGCGAGTCGGAGTGCGGGTAGTCCTCCTCCACCATGACGTGGTCGACGCCGATCCGGTCGATGAGGGGGAAGGACGACGGATCCTCGACCGCGCAGAAGTAGAAGTTGCGCTGGAGCACGTCGGCGGGCGTCAGGTCGATACCGTCCCAGGTGCCGTACATCTCGTGGTAGGTCGACATGTGGTCGAGGCGGTCGAGCAGGGCCGGCACCCACCCGATGCCGCCCTCGGACATGCAGATCTTGAGGTCCGGGAAGCGGACAGGGAGACGCGAGTAGAGCCAGTCGACGGTGGCGTGGATCGCGTAGGCGAAGAACAGCACCCCGACCACGTCCGGCGGGGCGTCCGCGGACGTCGAGGGCGAGGTCCCGGACGAGCCGATGTGGAGGTTGACGACCGTCCCCGTCTCCGCGCACGCGCGCATGATCGGGTCCCAGTGCCCGCTGTGCATCGAGGGGAACCCCTGCAGGTGCGGGGCTTCGGAGAACGTGACGGCCTTGAAGCCCCGCTCGGCGTTCTTGTAGATCTCCTGCGCGCCGATCTCCGGGTCGAGCATGAAGGGCAGCTGGCACGGGATCATCCGGTCCGGGTAGGCGCCCGACCAGGCCTCGATGTTCCACTGGTTCCAGGCGCGCACGGCCGCGAGAGCGAGCTCGGGGTCCTTGGTCGTCTGCTGCAGGCGGACGCCGCCGAAGCCGGCGAGGAAGGACGGGAAGCACAGCGACGCGTAGACGCCGGACAGATCCATGTCCTTGATCCGGTGGTCGATGTCCCAGGCGCCCCGCCGCATGTCCGTGAAGCGCGCGGGCTCGAAGCTCCACTCGTCGATCGGCCTGCCCACCACGGCGTTGAAGCCGACATTGGGCAGCTCCTTGCCGTCGTACACCCAGACGTCGGCGCCGTCCTTGTCCACCACCCGGGGAGCCTGCTCGGCGAACTTGGCCGGCATCCGGCCCTCGAAGGTGTCGGGCGGCTCGACCATGTGGTCGTCGACCGAGATCATCGGGAACCGGCGGTCGGCCCTGTCCGGCTCCGGCAGGAAGGTGACCTTGCCCTTCACCGCGTTGGTGAAGCTCGTGTCCTTCGTGAGCTCTTCGATGCTTGCCATGCCTGACCTCTCTGGTTGATCGGTTGGTGCGGGGCGGCGGCCCCGGCTTCAGCCGGCCAGGAACTGGCCGACCAGCTGGTTGAACCTGTCGGGGTCCTCCTGGTGGGCGCGCTGCGCGCAGCCCGCCATCACGTGCAGGTCGCCGTGAGGGACGCGACGGGCACCGTGCAGGATGCTGTCGAGCGGGAAGTCCGCGTTCTCGCGGCCCCACAGGAGCAGCGCGCGCTGGCGGACCCGGCGCGACTGACTCCACAACGGCGGATCGCTCTCGGCCGCCTCGAAGCTGCGGCGCACCGCGCGCAGGCGCGCGATCGCGCCCGGCTGCGCCGCTCGGGCGAGCTCGGTCTCGACCAGCGCGTCGGTGATGGCCCCGGCGTCCGCGAACTGCGTCTCCAGCCACTCCAGCATGGTGATCGCGGTCGGCCGGGCGAGGAAGGCGGCCAGCTTGCGGACGCCCTCGCTGCCGCGGAACCCGTCGTCGCCGACGACGAGCGTGCCTGGCGCGGCCAGGACGAGGCGGTCGACCAGGTCGGGCGCGTCGAGCGCGGCCCGCAGTGCCACCCATCCGCCGAGCGAGTGGCCGAGCACGTCGGCACGATCGACGCCGAGCGAGCGCAGCGTGAGCCGCAGCCGCTGGACCGCGTCCCCGGTGTAGTCGTCGGCGATGGGGAGCTCCGCCGACGCACCGAAGCCGGGCAGGTCCAGCAGGAGCACCCGGCGACCGCGCGCGAACGCCTCGACCTGACCGGCGAACTCGCTGCGCGCATCGGCCCCGGGAGCGAAGCCGTGCAGCAGCACGAGTGCCGGGCCCTCGCCCGCCTCCCATCCCCCGAGGCCGCCGGAGGTGGCGCGGACCTCGGCGAGCGGACCGCTCGCGACCTGGCTCTTCACGTTCCTTCTCCGTCTCCGCGGGACCAGCCCGCACCTCGATGTGGCGACAGACACAACCTAGAGAGCCGCGGCGCCTAGATCAAGATCTTTATGAAGATAATTCGCCCCGCAGGTCCACGGCCCGACGCCGAAGCCGCCGATCCGATCATCATTCCTCGGAAATGCCCGCGGTTCAGCCTTGCCAGAAGCCACCTACCTCATGTAGATCTTCCATAACATTAGACGTCGAGAAGGGGCTAGATGCTTCCCGCACCGCAGATCGCCTTCCCCAGATCCCTGGAGACCACCGCCCCCCGGCAGCGGGACCGGTTCGAGGAGGCGACGCCGTGAGCCCGGCCGGCTCCGGTGGTCCCGGCCGCCCCGGGGGCGTCCGCTTCGCCCGCCTGGCCGAGCAGATCGCCGACGACCTCCGCACCCGGCTCCTCGTCGGCGACCTGTCCGACGCCACCGAGCTCGCGGTCGAGGAGACCCTGCGCCTGCACTACGGCGTCAGCAAGCCCACCTTCCGCGAGGCGGTGCGCGTACTGGAGGCCGAGGGTCTCATCACCGTGCGCCGCGGCGCGATCGGAGGAGCGGTCGTGCACCGGCCCGACGCCGAGCACGTCGCCTACAGCCTCGGCATGGTGCTGTCCGGCCGCCGGGTCGACGTGACCGACGTGGCCGCCGCCATCCGGGCCGTCGAGCCCGCGTGTGCGGAGGCCTGTGCCCTGCGCGAGGACCGCGACCGCGAGGTGGTGCCGGTCCTCCTGCGCCTGCACGAGCGCAGCGTCAAGGTCGTCGACAACCTCGTCGAGGTCACCGCGCTGTCGCGCCTGTTCCACGAGGCGATCGTCGACCTGTGCGGCAACCACTCCCTCTCGGTCCTGGCCGGCGCGCTGGAGTCCCTGTGGAGCTCGCACGAGTCGGCCTGGGCGAGCCGCGACGGAGACACGTCGGCCATCCCCCGGGACCAGCGGATGCACGCGCTCGAGGAGCACCGCGTCCTGATCGACCAGATCGCGGCCGGCGACGCCGCCGCGGCCCGGGCGACGTCGCTGCGCCACCTCGAGGTGTCGCAGAACTACCCGAGCGCCCAGGACGGCGGGGTCCTGGTCTCCCCGGCCTCCGTGCGCTCCCGCTTCATCGCCGCGTCCTCCTGAGCTCGCGCTCAGTCGGCGGGACCGCTCCCCTCGATCGCCGGGTCGCCCCATGCGTGGGGCTCGCGGGAGAAGACCTCCTGCAGCATCGGCAGGAAGGTGCTCAGCGGCAGCGTGTCGTAGTCGGGGTCGAAGGACGGTGCGTCCCAGGCGGCGCAGAAGTGCGCGCAGGTGTCGAAGTACGGCGAGTCACGGTAGCGCTCCCGGCTGTCGGTCGGGATCCCCATCGCCGCGCCGTAGTGGTAGGTCTGGAAGACGCCGTGGTGCTTGACGACCCAGACGGACTCCTCGTCGAGGAACGGCCGCAGGATGGCGGCCGCCACCTCGCTGTGGTTGTCGGGCGACAGGTCGTCCCCGATGTCGTGCAGCAGGGCCGCGACGACCAGGTCGATCCGCGCTCCCTCGCGGTACGCTCGGGTGGCGCTCTGCAGGGAGTGGGTGTAGCGATCGACCCGGTAGCCGTAGGTATGGCCCTGCATCGCCTCGAGCTGCTTCACCAGGTTGGGCACCAGGTTCTCCTTGCGGTGCCGCGCCGCCTCCCGGGCGATCAGCTTGATCTCCTCGGGGGTCGCGTCGTCCATCGTGGTGAAGCTGACCACGTCGATGGTCATGTCGGCTCCTTCGTTCGTCTCTTCGGTGGGTGAGTCGGTCATCCGCGCAGTGCCCGGGGCACCGGCGTCGGTACGGAGGCCAGCAGGTCGCGCGTGTAGGCCTCGGCGGGATCGCGCAGCACCTGTGCCACCGGTCCCTGCTCCACGACACGGCCGCTCCTCATCACGAGGACCTCGTCCGCGATCACCTCCACGAGCGCGAGGTGATGGGTGATGAAGAGCAGGGCCAGCCCGAGCTCGCGCTGCATCGACGCCAGGAGCTCCAGCACTTGGGCCTGGACGGAGACGTCCAGCGCGGCGGTCGGCTCGTCGCAGACCATGAAGTCGGGCTCGACGATCAGCGCCCGCGCGATCGCCACCCGCTGCAGCTGTCCACCCGAGAGCTCGGAGGGGTGCCGGCGACCGAAGCGCGCGGTCAGCCCGACCCGGTCCAGCATCTCGGAGGCGCGACGCGCGCGCTCGTCGGCCGACCCCAGGCCGTGGACGACCAGTGGCTCGGCGACCGAGTCGGCGATGGTCATCCGGGGGTTGAGGCAGCTGTAGGGATCCTGGAACACCATCTGCATGCGCCGCCGCAGCTCGCGCATCCGCGCCGCGGACTGCCGGCGGAGGTCGATCCCGTCGAAGGTGATCGTCCCCCGGTCCGGCTCGATCAGCCGGAGCACCAGGCGGCCGACCGTCGACTTGCCGGCGCCCGACTCGCCGACCACGGCGAGCGAGCGGCCCTTGGTCACGGTGAAGGAGACGCCGTCGACGGCCGGCTGGATGGGTTCCGGGCGTCCGACCAGCCGTCGGCTGCGGGCGAAGGTCTTGCCGAGGTCGCGGACCTCGAGCAGCGTCGTCATCGCGCGATCCCCTCCAGGTGCAGGTCCGTCGCCCGGTGGCACCGGACGTCTCGTCCGGCGCCGACCACCGACAGGCCCGGATGGCCCACGGCGCAGGCGACCGGCTGCGCATGCGCGCACCGCGGCGCGAAGCGGCACTCCGCTCCGTGCGACCCGGCGGGCGGGATGGTGCCCTGGATCGACCGCAGTGGCTCGCCGCTTCCCAGGACGGGGATGGAGCCCAGCAGTCCCTCGGTGTAGGGATGACGCGGGACGAGGAAGAGCTCCTCGATCGCGCCGTGCTCGACGACCTCGCCGGCGTACATCACGGCGACGCGGTCCGCGACCTCCGCCACGACGCCGAGGTCGTGGCTGATGAACAGCACAGCGAGCTCGGTCTGCTGCTGGATGTCGCGCAGCAGCTCCAGGACCCGGGCCTGCACGGTGACGTCGAGGGCGGTCGTGGGCTCGTCCGCGATCAGCAGGGAGGGGCTGCCGCACAGCGCCGCGGCGATGGCCAGCCGCTGCGCCATGCCGCCGCTGAACTGGTGCGGGTAGTCCCGGCTGCGTCGCTCCGGATCGGGGATCCCCACGGCGTCGAGCATCTCGACCGCCTTCCGCCAGGCGTCCCGGCGGCCCATGCCGAGGTGCACCCGGGCCACCTCGGCCACCTGCTCGCCGGCGGTGTACGCCGGGTTGAGGCTGCGCATGGGGTTCTGGAAGATCATCGCGACCTCACGGCCCCGCAGGCGCCGGAGCTCGCGCTCGGGCAGGCCGACGAGCTCGCGTCCCCGGAACCGGATCGAGCCTGCGGCGATCCGGCCGCCCTTGCGCCCGACGAGTCCCAGGACGGCCGTCGCGGACACGGTCTTCCCCGAGCCCGACTCGCCCACCAGGGCGAGGGTCTCACCACGGTCGAGGGTGAAGCTGACATCCTCGACCACCCGCGTCCAGGCTCTCCCGGTGCGGTACTCCACGGTCAGGCCCTCCACCTCGAGCAGCGGCGGAGCGGGCTGGGTCGCATCACTCATCGACGGCCTTCCTTCCGGTCGCGGCGAGCGACCTGCGGATCCCCTCACCCAGCAGGGTGAAGGACAAGACGACGGTGAAGATGAGGAGCCCCGGCAGCCAGACCAGGTTGGGCGCCAGCGTCATCGTCTGGGCCGCCGTGCTCAGCATCGACCCCCAGCTCGCCGTGGGCGCCTCGACGCCCAGCCCCAGGAAGCTCAGGCTGGCCTCGGCACTGACCGCGACGCCGAGCGCGACCGAGACCTGGACCAGGATCGCCGGGACCACGTTGGGCAGCACGTGCCGCAGGACGACCCGGGCCGGTGCGCAGCCGATGGCGATCGACGACTCGATATAGGTCTCCCCCATGACCTCGTGGGTCGCCGCACGGGTGACCCGGAAGAACTGCGGAGCGAAGATCAGCCCCACTGCGGTCATCGCCTTGGTCAGCCCCGGCCCCAGGACCGCGACGATGGTGAGCGCGAGGATCAGCCCGGGGATGCTCATCAGGCCGTCGAACACGCGCGACAGCGCGGCATCGAGGAAGCCGCGGCGGAACCCGGCCAGCAGGCCCGCGGGGACGCCGATCAGCACACTCACCCCCACCGCCACCAGGGCGGCCTGGAGGGTGACCCGCGAGCCGTAGACGAGCCGGCTGAACACGTCCCTGCCGTAGTCGTCGGTGCCGAACCAATGCTCGCCCGACCAGGGCTGGAAGCGCTGCATCAGCTGCTGGGCGTCAGGATCGTGCGTCGCGAGGAGCGGTGCCAGCACCGCACCCAGGACGATCAGGATCAGATAGAGGAGGGCGAAGGTCGCCAGCGGCTCCCGGCGGGCGACCGCGGACGCCCGCCCCAGCCTCCCGGAGCGCGGCCGCGACGGCGCTGACGTCTGGCTCATGTGCGGACCTTGGGGTTGAAGTAGCCGTAGGAGATGTCGACCAGGAGGTTGATGACCAGGACGATCAGCGTGGTGAACGCGACCAGCCCCAGCAGCACCGGGATGTCGCGGTTGAGCACACTGGTCACGGCGAGCCGGCCGATGCCCGGGAGGTCGAAGACGCTCTCGATCGCCACGGTCCCGCCGAGCACCTGGGCGAAGCGGTAGGCGAAGACGGTGGTGACCGGGACGGCGGCGTTCTTCGCGGCATGCTTGCCGAGCACCCGGGGCCGGGTCAGGCCGCGCGCCTCGGCGTTGGTGATGTAGTCCTGCCGCAGCACCGTGACCATCGCCTGGCGGAACTGCAGGGCGACCTCGGCCATCGGCAGCAGTGACAGGGCCGCCGCCGGCAGGATCAGGTGGGACAGCCACGGCCACAGGCCCGCCGAGAGCGGCTGGTAGCCGATGGCGGGCAGCCACCGCGCCTGCACCGAGAACAGCATGACCAGGACCAGGGCCACCCAGAACGGCGGGAGCGCGATGGCCGCCGACGCCATCGCCGTGATCGCCCGGTCCGCCGCCCGGCCGTGCTGGAGAGCGGCGACCAGGCCGGCCGCCAGCCCGACGACCAGGGTGATGAGCATGGCGACCACGACGAGGGAGAGCGTCGCCGGCAGGCGGTCACCGATGGCATCGGTGACCGCCTGCCCGTTGGCCAGGGACGAGCCCAGGTTGGCCTGGAGCGCGTCGAGCAGCCATGAGCCGTACCGCTGGAGCAGGGGCTCGTCGAGGCCGAGGCTCGCCCGGATCTCGGCGATCCGCTCCGCCGTGGGGTGCTCGCCGGCGATCGCCGCAGCGGGGTCGCCGGGCGCGAGGTCGACGAGCACGAACACGCAGAAGGTCACCGCCACCAGGATCGGCAGCGCGACAGCGAGCCGGCGCAGGGCATAACGGGTCATCGGCGACTCAACTCCTCGACGCGAGCCCGATCACTTGACCATCGCGATGTCGCGGTAGCTCGGGAAGCCGCTGCGCACCCACGGCAGGTTCGGGACGTTGGCGATCTTGTCCGAGCGGACCCAGACCTGCTCGCTGCGCACGATCGGCGTCCACATGTCGTTGTCCGCCATCACCTTCCAGATCTCCTGGTACTTCGCCGCCCGTTCGTCGAGGGACTTCGTCGGGTCGGCGGCCTCGGCCGGCAGCGTGCCGAGGACGTCGCCGAAGCCACGCGCCGCGGCGAAGCCGTCGGTCACGTAGTAGGTGAGGGTCGAGGCGGGGTCGGGGGCCGGGGAGGCGTTGACGACCTGGGCGTCGAGCTCGCCGCGCCGGTACATCTCGTCGATCTGCGCGAACGGGATGGACTGCAGGTCGACCTCGATCCCGACCGCCCCGAGCTGGGTCTGCAGCGCCTGGGCCACGGGCTCGGCCGTGCTTCCGGTGGCCGCGGCGATGGTGATCTCGGCGCCACCGGCCTGCTCCACGAGCGCCTTGGCGGCATCGATGTCGAGCTCCGGGGCGGCAAGGTCGGGATCGGCCGCCCAGTAGTCCTCCGGGTAGAACTGGGTCGCGGGGCTCGCGTTGCCGGAGAACAGGCCCTCGACGATCTCGGTGCGGTTGACCGCGAGGCCGATCGCCTCGCGCACCTCGGGCTTGGCCAGGTCACCGCGCTCGGCGTTGACCATCAGGACCACCGGAGTGATCTGGGCGATCTTGTCGCCCTGCACGGCTCCCCGCTCCACCAGGGCGAGCGCCTCCTGGACGGGCGCGGACCCGGAGATCTGGGCCACGTCGAGGGCGCCGGTCTGCACGCCGTTGAGGCGGGCGGCCTGGTCGGCCACCGTGCGGACGACCAGCGTGGCGGCGTACGCCGTGTCCTCGTTCCAGTAGTCGTCGCTGCGCTCGAAGGTCACCTGCTCGCCGGTCTTGACCTCCACCGGGACATAGGGGCCGGACCCGGCGGTGCCGGGGTCGAGGGCGAGCTCGTCGGCCCGCTCGGCGAGCGCCTTGGGGCTGACCATCATCCCGGCGTTGAGAGCGAAGGTGGCCGGCAGGTCGGCGCCGAGACCGGGCACCAGGTCGAGACGGACGGTGTGCGGATCTTCGACCACGACCTGGTCGATCGGCGCCAGCGCCGCGACGAGGCTGCTGCCCTCCATCGTCTTGCCGCGCTCGATGTTCGTCTTCACGACCTCGGCGTCGAACGGCGCGCCGTCGTTGAAGGTGACGTCGTCGCGGAGCTTCAGGGTCAGGCTGGACCCGTCCGCGGCGAACTCCCACGACGTGGCGAGCATCGGCTGCACCTGGTAGCTCGCGTCCATCTGGGTCAAGCTGTCGTAGATCAGGAAGGTGTAGGTGTTCTCGCCGATGTTGGCCTGCTTGGCCGGGTCGAGGGCCGAGAACGGGGAGGGCGTGCCGACCCTGATGGTGGCCTCCCGGTCGTACGTCGACGGATCCGCGGTCGGGCCGCCGCCGTCGGCGTCCTTCGTCGCGCCCGAGCCGCACGCTGCCAGCGGCATCAGGAGTCCGACGGTGGCGACCGCCAGCGCCGCCCGCCTCGCCCGCCTCGTCACCCGGCTCACTCCAAGTCTGCGCGTCACGTGTCCACCCTTCTGTGTGTCCTGCGCCGCGGCGCAGTGGTCGTCGATGACCGCCCCGGAATGGTCGCGGGCCCGGCCGGCGCCTCGTCACGCTGTGACGGGCGCCACGTCCCGAGAGTAGGACTTTTCGAATCGCGAAAGCAACAGATCCAGTGGATCTTTTAAAGGTTTTTTCGCCTTGTACCGGTCACTCTGGTCTACATTGCCCGAAAATTTCTATCTAAAGTTCCAAAAGAAAAATCATTCAGGCAAGCCGGTCGAGCACGGCCGCCACCTCGTCGACCGCCGCCGTCAGGTCGGCCGCGGCCACCGCCTCCGCGAGGTCGGCCGCCCCGGCATAGCGCAGCATCGCCGGGAGATGCGCGCGCAGCCGCGCCAGGGTCCACGCCTGCGGGTCGCCCTCGGCGAACTGGTCGAACCGGACCACCTGGTTGGCCTGCTCCCGATGGCGCACGTAGTGGTAGTGGGGCTCGTTGTCGAAGCAGTCGAAGCGCAGCCACTCCAACCCGTCCGCCGTGCCGACGACGTGGACGCAGGCACCTCCGTCGTCGATGCCGGTCTCCACCGTCTGGTCCGGACGACCGCGGACGAGGGCGTTCGCGTTGATCGCCTCGTCGGACAGGTTGCGGGACTCCACGATGAAGGTGAGCACGCCCGCGGGCACCTCGACGCAGCGATCGGGCACCATCGGGATCGGCATCACCTCATAGGTCCGGCCGAGCCGGTAGGCCTCCACACCGCTGGGGGACGTCGTCATGAGAGCTCCTCGACTGCGCCGACAGGACCGGCGACCTGGTTGATGAGAGGCACGCCGTCGAGAAGACGGCGCAGGTTCGCGGCGAAGAGGTCGCCGGCCCGGGCGAGCGCGCGCCCCGGGACGCTGGCGCAGTGTGCCGAGATCGCGATGCCCGGCGTACCCCACAGCGGACTCGACCGCGGCAGCGGCTCGACGGCGACGACGTCCAGCGCCGCCCGGATCCGGCCGGACGCGCAGGCCGCCGCCAACGCGGTCTCGTCGAGGACGCTGCCGCGCCCGACATTGACCAGCAGCGCCCCGTCGGCGAGCGCGTCGATCGCCGACGCGTCGAGCAGCTGCGCGGTGTCCGGTACGCCGGGCAGCGCGCAGACGACGTAGCGGGCGCCGGCCAGCAGGTCGGCGAGGGCGTCGAGCCCGCGCTGCTCGACCACGCCGGGCGGCAGGAGCCCGGCCGGCGTCCGGCGGGCCACGCGGACGGTCATGCCGAAGGCGCCTGCCAGGTCGGCGACCGCGCGGTTGATCGCGCCGAACCCGACCAGCAGCAGCTCGGCACCGCGCAGGCCCTCGCCGTAGACGGGCCGCCACGTCCGCTCGGCCTGCGCGCCTCGCGCCTGCGCCAGCCGCTTGGCGTCCGCCAGGATCCGGGCCAGCACGAACTCGGCGATCTCGCCGGCCGCGGTGCCCGCGGCATTGCACACCCGGACGCCCGCCGCCGCCAGCTCCGCGACCGGCAGGTGCTCGACGCCCGTGCTGACGGCCTGCACGTACCTCAGGCCGGTCAGCCGCCCTGGTTCGACCGCCGGAAGGGTCAGGCAGCTCAGCGCGCGGACGTCCGCCCAGGGGTAGGCGGCGCTGCGGCCGACCGCCTCCGCGTCGTCGACCTGCCAGCCCGGGAGCTCCCGGGCCAGGCGGTCGAGCTGGGCCGCCCGGATCCCCGGCTCGAGCAGCCCGGGATCCTCGGCCACCACGACGCGCGGACGCGCGACGCTCACCGATCCAGCCTCAAGCCAGCACGTCGGGCTCGGCGCGCAACAGGCTGCGCACGGCACCGCCCCAGTAGACCTCCGCGGCTCGCTCGAGGAGCGAGGCCTTCATGCCGATCATCGCCGACCGCGGCAGCTCCAGCGGCGGGGCCCCGGTGACCAGGACGTCGTACGCCAGCCGGCAGGCGCGCTCGAACGAGGCGGCGCGGTAGGTCGCCTCCACCGGGTCGGCGCCGGTGACGATCACGCCGTGGCTGGCGAGCACCGCGACCTTGGCGTCACCGATCTGCTCGGCGAGCTCCTGGGCGCGCAGCGGGGTGTCGATCTCGCCGCCGTACTCCTCCACGAGGACCATGTCGTCGAGGTACATCGAGCCGGTCTGGTGGACCAGCTCGGGCAGGCGGCCGAGCGCGGCCAGCACGCAGACGTGGTAGGGGTGGTTGTGGACCACGACCCGGGCGTCCTGGCGCGCGCGGTGGAGCTCGGTGTGGATGTGGATGGCCGGCGTGACGTCCCACCGGCCCCGCACCACGCGGGCCTCCTCGTCGACGGCGCAGATGTCGGAGGCGCTCACCTCCTCCCACCACAGGCCCCACGGGTTGACCAGCATCTCGGTCTCTCCCGGGCGCTGCCAGGTGATGTGCCCCGCCATGTTCTCCGAGAACCCCTCACGGGCCAGCACCCGGAAGGCGGCCGCGAGGGTCTGCTCGTCGGTGAGCGGACCGCGACTGACGGGTGGCAGCACCGACGGGGCCCACACGTCGAGGCCGCCCTGGCGGGGCGCTTGCGGGTCGTCATGGCTCTCGACGACGACAGCGGACATCGTTGTTCCTCCTGTTTCGGGCATGGACGGAAAACTCATCGGGGGGCGGGCTCGCGCTCGCGGATCTGCACGATGCGGCGGCGCAGCTCGCCCTTGGCGACCTTCGCGCCGCTGGAGCGCGGCAGCTCCGGCACGACCTCGAGGCGCTCCGGGAAGAGCTCCCTCGACACGCCCTGACGTGCGAGGTGGTCGACGAGGTCATCGAGCCGGAGCTCGTGGCCGGGGTGCAGCTCGGCGAAGAGGCACACCCGCTCCCCCAGGACCGGGTCGGGCATCGGCACCGCCGCGGCATGGCGGATCGCAGGATGGCCGAGCGCATCGTTCTCGACGACCGCCAGCGGGATGTTCTTGCCTCCGCGGACGACGAACTCGGAGATCCGGCCGACCACACTGAGGTAGCCGTCCTCGTCGACCTCGCAGATGTCGCCCATGAGCATCCAGCCGTCGGGCGTGAACAGCGAGGCGTTCGCCTCCTCGTCGCCGAGGTAGCCCAGCGAGAGGGCCGGACCACGGCAGGCCGGCTGCCCGCGCCCCGAGGACGTCACCTCCGTCGGCCCGTCGTAGAGCCGCACGTTCATCTCCGGGACGATCCGGCCCGCCGTCCGCAGCCGCTTCCGCAACGGGTCCGCGGTCGTCGTACCGCTCAGCAGACCGGTCTCGTTGGAGCCGTAGAACTGCAGGATCCGAGCGCCGGTCCGCTCCTCGAACTCGCGCGCCTTGGCCTCCGGCACCGCCTCGCCGCCGGTGAAGACCACCCGCAGGGAGCTGAGGTCGAACTCGTCGAGGGCCGTCTCGGCGAGCATCATGATGAACTGGGTGCTCACGCAGCACAGCACGGTGACCCGGTGCTCCTGGATCGCCCGGGCGGCGGCGAGCGCGCTGAACCGGGGCATCACCACCGTGTGCGCACCGAGCTTGGCCGGCGTGACGTGGGACGTCCACAGCCCGAACCCGAAGGGCGCGGGGACGATCGACAGCATCACCTCGCCCTCCCGGAGCTCGCCGTTGGCGACCGCCCGCGTGTGGAAGTAGTGCCAGCGGTTCTGGGTGTGCAGCACCGCCTTCGGCAGTCCGGTGGTGCCCGAGGTCGAGTTGATCAGGTAGAGCGCGTCGGGGTCCGGGACGATGTCGGGCAGCCGCTCGGCCGGCGCCGCCGGCCCGGCGGCACGGATCGCGGTCCGCCCGTCCTGCACCTCGACCACGAGGTGCTGCGGCGCGATCCCCCGGGCCGCGAGGTCGGCGACGAGCTCGGCAGCGGGCCGGGCGTCGTACCTGGGCAACGTGAGGAGCACCCGGCAGTCGCTGCGACCCAACAGGTGGGCGATCTCGCGCACCCCGGCCTTGCCGCCGAGGCCGACGATGGTGGCGCCGAGCCGCTCGATCGCGACGAAGGCGACGTGGATCTCGATCCCGTCCGGCATGCAGACCGCCACCCGATCGCCGGTGCCGACCCCAGCACCGGCGAGGACCCGCGCGAGCGCGGTCGCCTCGGCGTCGAAGCGCGCCCAGGACAGTGATGCGCCCTCGCTCGTCCAGGCGGGTCGCTCCGGCCACCGGACGGCGTTGCGGGCGACGGCCGCACTGACCGTGTCATCGCTCCACCAGCCCTGGCGGCGGTACTCCGCGGCGAGCTGCGGATCGATCAGACTCATGCGAATATTCTAGATCTTCTAGTGACCTCGGTCAATCGTGATTCGACCATGGATCCAGGAACGGCGCCTCAAACCGCGGTTTCAGGCGGACAGCGGCCGGCAATCTCCCTTCCTTCGGCACTTGGCTCCCCCAGAATCATCCACATGATTCTGTCGTCGGCGGAGCCGTCGCCCCGATCCGCCACCGGCCCTTCTGGGCCGCCGTGGCCGACTTCGGGCACGATGACCCCGACAATCCATGCGGAGTACCGCGCGTCGTCGTACCGTCAGCCGGTACGACGCTCGGGTCGACCACGGTGCCGACCCCTAGAGAGGAAGCCATGACCCCTCAAGGCAATCCGGCACCCGCCGGGGGCGTCCGCTTCGCGCGCCTTGCCGAGCAGATCGCGGACGACCTGCGGACCCGGCTCCTCGTGGGCGACCTGGCAGAGGCCACGGAGCTCGCCGTGGAGGAGTCGCTGCGCGGTCACTACTCGGTGAGCAAGCCGACCTTCCGAGAGGCGATGCGCGTGCTCGAGGCGGAGGGGCTGATCACCGTCCGGCGCGGCGCCATCGGCGGGGCCGTCGTCCATCGCCCCGACGCAGAGCACGTCGCCTACAGCCTCGGCATGGCACTCGCCGGCAAGGGCGTCAGCATCGCCGACGTCGCCCAGGCGCTACGCGAGGTCGAGCCCGCTTGTGCCGCGGCATGCGCCGGCCGCGCGGACCGGATGCAGGAGATCGTCCCCATCCTGACCCGGCTCCACGAGCGCGCGATCAAGGTCGTCGACAACCTCGTCGAGGTGACCGCGCTCTCCCGGATGTTCCACGAGACCCTCGTCGACCTGTGCGGCAACCAGTCACTCGTGATGCTGGCCGGGGCCTTGGAGTCACTGTGGAGCTCGCACGAGGCGGCCTGGGCACACCGCGCCGCCGATACCGTGGACATCCCTCGCGCCGAGCGCCTCAAGGCGCTCGACGAGCACCGTGAGCTGATCGACGCCATCGCGGACGGGGACTCGGAGGCGGCTCGCAAGATCGCGCTGCGGCACCTGCTCGTCGCCCAGATCTATCCCAGCGACCAGATCGACGTCCTGATCTCGCCGACCTCGGTGAGGAAGCGCTTCACCGACTCCTCCGGTTGAGCCACGGTGGCCGCGTCGCGTACGACGGACGGGCGTCCGTCTGATCCCTGGGTGGGACACGCTCGGTGCCGAGCATCCACCCGTTAGTCTCGTCGTGATGTCCGAGGTCCCCACTCCCCAACAGATCCGTCGTGCGTTGGCGCGTGCCGAGCGTGGCGCAGCGCTGGACGTGGCCGAGGCGACCGCCTTGCTTGCTGCGTCCGGGGATGAGTTGGACCGGCTGTGCGCCGCGGCCGCGAAGGTCCGCGACGCGGGTCTGGTCGCGGCTGGGCGTCCCGGGGTGGTGACGTATTCGCCGAAGGTGTTCATCCCGGTGACGCGGTTGTGTCGGGATCGGTGTCATTACTGCACGTTCGTGGAGACCCCTGCGCAGGCGGTGCGGGAGGGGCGGGCGCCGTTTCTGTCGCCGGACGAGATCCTTCAGATCGCCTCCCAGGGCGCCGAGCTGGGGTGTTTGGAGGCGTTGTTCACGTTGGGCGACCGGCCCGAGGACCGGTGGCCCGAGGCGCGGGCGTGGTTGGACGAGCAGGGCTACGACTCGACGTTGGCCTACATCCGGGCGATGGCGATCCGGGTGCTCGAGGAGACCGGGTTGTTGCCGCATCTGAATCCGGGGGTGATGTCGTGGGAGGAGCTGAACCGGCTCAAGGCGGTGTCCCCGTCGATGGGAATGATGCTCGAGACCACCTCGGCCCGCCTCTTCTCGACGAAGGGTCTGGCGCACTTCGGGTCGCCGGACAAGGACCCGACGGTGCGGCTGCGGGTGCTCGAGGACGCCGGGCGCCACGGGATCCCGTTCACGACCGGTCTGTTGGTGGGGATCGGGGAGAGCCTGAGTGAGCGGGCCGAGACGATCTTCGCGTTGCGGAAGGTCTCCCGCGCCTACGGGGCGGTCCAAGAGGTGATCGTGCAGAACTTCCGCGCCAAGCCCGATACCGCGATGCGGCACGTCGACGACCTCGACCTCGCGGAGTACCGCGCCGCGATCGCGCTCACCCGGATCGTCCTGGGCCCCAAGGCGCGGATCCAGGCACCACCGAACCTCGTCGACCTGGCTGAGTGCAGAGCACTCCTCGATGCCGGAGTCGATGACTGGGGCGGTGTGTCGCCACTGACCCCGGACCACGTGAACCCCGAACGGCCCTGGCCCTCCCTGGACCGGCTCAGGTCGATCACCGAGCAGTGTGGGTTCGACCTCAAGGCACGGTTGACCGTGCATCCGGAGTACGTGACCGGGACGTTGCAGCGTGGCGAGGCGTGGATCGACCCCCGGCTCCACGCCCACGTCGCCGCTCTCGCTGATCTCGACGGCAGCGTCGCCGGGGTCCCCGGCCTCGCGATCCCCGGCATCAAGCCGGTCGGCCTGCCCTGGCAGGAGCCCGACGGCGGCTTCGCCTCAGCGGGACGGACCGACCTCCACGAGGCCGTGGACACCGAAGGGCGGTCCGAGGACCGACGTAGCGACTTCGGATCGGTGTACGGCGACTGGGCCAGCGTCGGGGAGGCCGCCGCGATCACCAGCACCCCGGCCGTTCTCCACGCCGAGGGTCGTGAGGCCTTGGCCGCCGCGGAGGCCGCTGCCGGGTCGGGTCTGGTGAACCTGTCCGACGAGCACGCCCTGACCCTGATGACCGCCGAGGGCGACCTGCTCCGCCAGGTCACCAAGCTGGCCGACGACCTGCGTCGTGAGGTGGTCGGGGACACGGTGACCTATGTGGTGAACCGGAACATCAACTTCACCAACATCTGCTACGTCGGGTGCCGGTTCTGCGCGTTCGCGCAACGCCGCACCGACGCCGACGCCTACTCCCTGTCCTACACCGAGGTCGCCGACCGCGCCCAAGAGGCCTGGGACCTCGGCGCGACCGAGGTCTGCATGCAGGGCGGGATCGACCCCGAGCTCCCCGCGACCGCGTACTTCGACATCGCCGCCGCCGTCAAACAACGCGTCCCCGACATCCACGTCCACGCCTTCTCCCCGATGGAGGTCGTCAACGGCACCGCCCGCACCGGCCTCTCCATCGAGGACTTCCTCATCAAGGCCCGCGAGGCCGGCCTCGGCTCCCTCCCGGGCACCGCCGCGGAGATCCTCGACGACGAGGTCCGCTGGGTCCTGACCAAGGGCAAGCTCCCCACCTCCACCTGGATCGAGATCGTCACCACCGCCCACCGCATCGGCCTCCCCACGACCTCCACGATGATGTACGGCCACGTCGACAACCCGAAACACTGGGTCGGCCACCTCAACGTCCTCAAAACCATCCAAGACACCGCCACCGCCAACGGCACCGGCGGGTTCACCGAGTTCGTACCCCTGCCCTTCGTCCACACCTCCGCACCGATCTACCTCGCCGGCGTGGCCCGCCCCGGACCCACCCTGCGCGACAACCTCGCCGTGCACGCCATGGCCCGCATCCTCCTCCACGGCCGCATCCCCAACATCCAGACCTCCTGGGTCAAACTCGGCATCGAAGGCACCCGAGCGATGCTCAACGCCGGCGCCAACGACCTCGGCGGCACCCTCATGGAAGAGACCATCTCCCGCATGGCCGGCTCCGAACACGGCTCCGCCAAAACCGTCGAAGAACTCACCCACATCGGCGCCGCCATCAACCGACCCGTCCACGAACGCACCACCCTCTACGGTGAACCCCCCGTGCGGAGCTAGCCTCTACCGCTGCTCGAGCGGGCCCGGCGCGCGACGGAGTCGATCGCGACGGCGAGCAGCAGCACCGCGCCGGTGACGATCAGGCGGACGTCGGAGTCGACGTTCATCAGGTTGAGACCGGTGCGGATCGCCTGGAGCACGAGGATGCCCAGGAGTGCGGAGTACGCCGAGCCGCGGCCGCCGAAGAGGCTGGTTCCGCCGATGACGGCGGCCGCGATCGCGGTGAGGTTGGTGTCGGTCGTTCCGCTGGACTGCGAGACGGTCGTGAGCTGGCCGGCGACGAGGACGCCGCCGAGAGCGGCGAAGGTCGAGCAGAGCACGAACACCGAGCCGTAGACCATGCCGACGCGGATGCCGGCCCGGCGGGCCGCCTCCTCGTTGCCGCCGACCGCGTAGACGTACCGACCCCAGCGGGTACGTCGCAGCAGGAGGTCCATGAGCACGACCAGGCCCGCGAAGAGGACCGGCAGGTAGCCCCAGCCGCGGTCGATGCCGAGGTAGTAGGTGAGCCAGCCGAGGCCGATCGCCAACGCGGCGGCCTTGATCACGACGCCGAGCAGGTTGGGCGGCGTGAGCCCGGCCGCGCGCTTCTGGCGGATGGCCCACAGCCGCGACCCGACGTACACCGCCACCACGACGGCGACGAGTGCGTAGCCCTGCGCGTCGGAGAGGAACTTCTGGCGAGTGAACTCCGGGAGGCCGGAGTCGCGA
The DNA here is from genome assembly GCF_024614185.1 of Nocardioides carbamazepini. GTDB lineage: Bacteria > Actinomycetota > Actinomycetes > Propionibacteriales > Nocardioidaceae > Nocardioides > Nocardioides carbamazepini. The sequence goes on along the minus strand of NZ_JAHTLF010000016.1, from coordinate 1,033,372 downwards.
GGCAGGTTGATGGTGCCTTGGTCGCCGAGCACCCAGTACAGCGCGCCCTCGAACGCGAGCAGGCCGGCCAGCGTGAACACGAAGCTGGGAACGCCGACCCAGACGAAGAGGACGGCGTATCCGCCACCGATCAGGGCGCCGAGCGCGATCGCGACGAGGATCGACAACGCCAGCGACTGCCCGTGACTGACGAACATCACCGCCGTGGTCGCGGACGTGAAGCCGGAGACGGTGCCGACGCTGAGGTCGATCTCTCCCAGCAGCAGTACGAGCACGATGCCGAGCGCGATGACGCCGAGCGGGGCGGCGTACAGGGTCATCGTGACGAGGCTGCGCGAGGACAGGAAGGTGGGCTCGCGACTGTAGAAGAACGCGCAGATCGCGACCAGACCGAAGATGACCGGCAGCATGCCGAGGTCGCCGCCGCGCAGGCGGCCACCGAGCTGGCGCAGGTAGTCGGCCGGCGACACGACTCGGACGAGCCGCTCGTCGGCGGCGTCGACCGCTGGTGTGGGCGGGTCGGTGAGCTGGTCGGTCACTGCGATGCCTCCGGGTGGGCGGCGCGGCGGGCGGCGCGCTGGGCGACGACGTTGTCGGACGCCCCGGTGATGGCGGCGACGAGCTGGTCGGTGGTCGCCTCCTCGGTGCGGAACTCGGCGGCGTTGCGGCCCAGGCGCAGGACGACGATCCGGTCGGAGACCGCCTGCACGTCGGCCATGTTGTGGCTGACCATGATCACCGCCAGGCCCTGGTTGCGCAGCCGCTCCACCAGGTTGAGCACCTCCGCGGTCTGGGCGACGCCGAGCGCCGCGGTCGGCTCGTCGAGCAGGACCACCTTCGGGCTGCCGACCAGGGAGCGGGCGATCGCGACGGTCTGCCGCTGACCACCGGACAGCCCGGCAACGGGGATTCGCACCGACGGGATCTTCGCCGACAGGCTGCGCAGCAGCCGCCAGGCCTCCCGCTCCATGGTGACCTCGTTCAGCACAGGCCCGAGGTGGTGCTCCTTGCCGAGGAACAGGTTGGCGACCACGTCGAGGTTGTCGCACAGCGCGAGATCCTGGAAGACCGTCGCGATGCCCAGCTGCTGTGCACCCGCCGGGCCGGCGACCGTGACCGGCGCCCCGGCGAACTCGATGACGCCCGCGTCGGGCTGGTAGACGCCGGCGATGGTCTTCACCAGCGTCGACTTGCCGGCGCCGTTGTCGCCCACGAGGGCGACCACCTCGCCGGCCAGGACGGTGAGCTCGACGTCGGTGAGCGCCTGGACGGCACCGAACCGCTTGTTGATCCCGGTCAGGGACAGGACGACCTCGCCCGTGTCCCTGACCGGGGCCTCATTCTCGATGACCGACATCAGGAGACGCCGGCCTCCGTGCAGGCCTGCGCGTACTCGCCGGTGCAGATCTCCGAGGCCTCGTAGAAGCCGTCGGCGATGACCGTGCTGGCCACGTTGTCCTTCGTGACGACGATCGGGGTGAAGATGTACGACGCGACGCCTTCGTACTCCGACTTCGTGATGCCGCTGTCCGTCGTGTCGGGCACGTCGTCACCGTGCGCGAGCAGCACCGCGACCTCGGCGGCGGTCTCCGCCTCGATCTTGATCGGCTTGTAGATCGTCATCGTCTGCTCCCCGGCGAGGATGCGCTGCACGGCGGCGACCTCGGCGTCCTGACCGGTGATCGGCGGCAGCTGGTCGGCGGAGATGTGGTCGGTCAGCGCGGCCACCACACCACCGGCCTGGCCGTCGTTGGCGGCGTACACGCCGGCGATGGTGGCCGGGTCGTACTTGTTGAGCTGGTCGGAGGTCCACTGCTGGGCGTTCTCCGGGCTCCAGTCGGGGTTGTCGTACTCCTCGAGGATCGTCACGCCGCTGCCGTCGAGGACGCCGTGCGCCCCCGCCTTGAACTGGGCGGCATTCGGGTCGCTCGGGGCGCCGTTGAGCATGAGGATGTCGCCCTTGTCGCCCATCGCTTCGACGAGAGCCTCGGCCTGCATCTTGCCGACGGTCTCGTTGTCGAAGGACATGTAGTAGTCGGCGTTCTCGATGAACCGGTCGTAGGCGATGACCGGGACCTCCTGGCCCTGAGCCTCGTCGACCATCCCGGTCGCGCCTTCGCCGTTGACCGGGTCAAGGACGACGACGTCGGCGCCCTGGTCGAGCGCGGTCGTCATCTGCTGGGCCTGCTTGGCCTCGTCCTGGTCGGCGTTGTAGTAGAGGACCTTGCAGTCGCCGCACAGGTCCTTGACCTTCGCCTCGAAGATCGGGCGGTCGTGGGCCTCGTAGCGCGTGGTCTTGGACTCCGGCAGGAGCAGCGCGATGGTGCCTCCCTCGCCACCACCGTCGCCGCCCTTCTCGGCGTCGTTGGCGCCGCACGCGCTGAGCGCCGCGACACCGAGGAACAGCGCCGCACCGGCGGCGGCGACTCGACGTGATGTTGTGGACATGGCTCTCCTCGATCGGACGATGAGCGGTGATTCGAGTGTTGTTGCTCACACCCTAGTCGTCAAGACTTGAACACAAACTTCGTCATATCGAGGCCGATAGGAGCGTTTTGACCACTTCTTGACCATTGACGCCGACCCGTGCACAGTGTCGCCATGACGTCGGAGCGCAGCGACCTGGCCCCCGGGTCGACCGCGTCGCTGCGTGCGGCCAACCAGCGCCGGGTGCTCGACGTGCTGCGCACCAGCGCCGCCGGCGAGTCGGCGGCGGTCTTCACCCAGGCCGAGCTGGCCCGGGCCACCGGCCTGGCCCGGGCGACCGTCTCCAACATCATCGCCCGCCTCGTCCAGGCGGGGCTGGTCGAGACCGAGGCAGGCAGTGGGCGCCGCGGCTCCGCGGTACGTCTGTCGCCCGGTGCGGGCATCGTCGCGGGCGTCGACTTCGGCCACAGCCACCTCGCCGTCGCGATCGGCGACCTCACCGGGCGGGTGCTGGCCGAGGAACGACGCGCGATCCCGCCGGAGTTCCCGCATGAAGACGCACTGGCCCTCGCGGTCGCCATGACCGACGGGCTCCGGACCGCGGGTACGACGCTGCGCCACGTCGGCCTCGGCCTGCCGGCACCGGTCACCGACGGGGTCGTACAGAGCGCCGCGATCTTCCCCGGCTGGCGCAACGTCGACACCCGCCGGGTCGGCTCCGATGCGTTCGGGTCACCGGTCGAGGTCGAGAACGACGCCAACCTCGGCGCCCTCGCCGAGCACCGCGTCGGGCTCGGCCGCGGTGCCGACAGCTCGGTGTTCGTGAAGATCTCCTCCGGTGTCGGGGCCGGCATCATCCTGCGCAACGAGCTGTTCCAGGGCACGGCGGGAAGCGCCGGCGAGATCGGGCACCTGACCTTGGACGAGCAGGGGCCGTTGTGTCGCTGCGGCAGCCGCGGCTGCCTGGAGACCTATACCTCCGTGCAGGCCGTGCAGGGACTGCTCGCCAGCCACCTCCCGGGTGCCGGGCTCGACGAGATCATCGCGACCGCCGAGACCGGCGACGTCTCCGCCCGGCGCGCCCTCGAGGACGCCGGGCTCCATCTCGGCTGGGGTCTGGCCGCTGTGGTCAACCTGATGAACCCCGCGGTGGTCGTCATCGGTGGCGACATGGCCCGCGCCGGCGACCTGCTCCTGGCATCGGTGCGGATCGGTCTGCGCCGCCACGCCCTCGACACGCTCGCCCTCACCCCGGTCGTGGCCAGCCGGCTCGGCGAGCGGGCCTCCCTGCTCGGTGCCGTGTTGCTCGCCGCCGAGCGGACCGAGCTGCTCGTCGACTGAGGCCCCGTGCCTCGTCCCTAGCCCGCGGTCCGCACCGCCGCGCGCCGCTCCCGCCAGGCGCGGAACCGCGCCCAGCCCCGGCGCACCGTCCGCCAGGCGAGCCGGAGCAGCACCAGCCCCGTCACCAGCAGCACGGCGGCGATCGCCGCGGCGGCGTACGGGTGCTCGATCGCGAACCACACGACCGCGAGCACCGCGACGTCCTCGCCGAGGCTGATGCCGATATTGCTGAACGGCTCGGGCACGGTGTTGACGGCCATCCGGGTGCCGGTCTTGACCGAGTGCGACGCGAGCGCGCTGCCGCCGCCCACGATCCCACCGGCGAGCTCGTTCAGCGAGGCCGAGTCGCCCGCGATCAGCACGCCCACCACCCCGCCGACCACCGGCCGGATCGCGGTCGAGACGACATCCCACGCGGAGTCGACGTACGGGATCTTGTCGGCGACGAACTCGAAGGCGTACAGGAGCGAGGCGCCCGTGAGCACCTCCCAGCGGCCGAGCACGTCGGGGACCGATGCGAACGACCCCAGCCGGTCGGCGATCCCGAGCACCAGCACGACCAGGTAGCTGTTGATCCCGCTGGCCCAGCCCGAGGAGAACGCCAGGGCGAGTGATTCCACCCGCCCAGCGTAGAACCCCGGAGCCGCTGGGTACTGCAGGCCGATGAGCACCCATGATCCCGAGCAGTACGACGACTACAGCGTCGATGACGAGACCCAGCTCCAGCCCGAGGACACCCTGGCGGACGACGACGTCGCGGACGAGCTCGACCGCGGCTACTCCCCGCCGGAGCGGTACTCCGCGGCCCAGCGCTACGGCAACACGCCCTGGGAGCAGGCGCACGACCAACCGCTGGACGACCGGCTCGCCGAGGAGGAGCCCGAGGTCGAGGCGTCCGGCACCGACGAGCCGGAGGACCCGGAGGATCCGGAGGCCGAGGCCGGCGACGATCGCGCCGGGCGTCTGGTCGACCCGGACGAGGGCCTCGGCGCGGACGTCGAGAAGGACCTGGTCGCCGAGGACGTCGGCATCGACGGTGCCGCGGCGAGTGCCGAGGAGGCCGCGATGCACGTCCTGCCCGACGAAGAGACGTGAGGGGCAGGTCTGTGCTTCACCGGTCGGGGTACCTCAGGTCCGGGCCGCCAGGCCCCGACGAAGGAGGGAACAGTGGCACTCATCTTGTGGATCCTGGCCGTGATCCTCGTGGTCTCCGGCATCTTCAGCCTCTTCCGGGGCCAGCTCCTCTGGGGAATCGTGCTGATCGTCGTGGGGCTGCTGGTCGGCCCCGGTGGCGTCAGCCTCTTCACCTGACCACTCCCCTCGAGCGCACGACGGCTGAGCCCGGACCTCCGCGGTCCGGGCTCAGTGCCGCTCAGTGCCGCTCAGTGCCGTTCAGTGCCCTCAGGGGGTGCGGACGCCGCGATAGATGCCGCGCCGCACGATCCACGGCTGTAGGACCCGGCGCACCGACCAGGCCGGGAAGCGGAACGGGTGGCCCGACGGCGCGAACACCCGCAGCCCGTCGGCCTCCGGGCCGAGCACCGATCCCCAGCGCCGGCGCGGCGGCGTGAACTCCCTCAGCGGACGGCCCGCCAGATGGGCCCGGATGTTGGCCGCCAGCAGCCGGTCGGCCCGGTTGCGGGCCGAGGAGCGCAACGCGTCGGTGGCGGCGACGTCCCCGATCGCGAAGACATCGGGCGCACCCACGACCCGCAGGGTCGGCTCGACCGGCACGAAGCCGGCCTCGTCGAGCAGCGCCGGCGGCAACCAGCCGGTGTTCGGCCGCACCCGGCCGATCGCCCACACGACCGCGTCGGCCGGCGTCTCCGGCCGGCCGGTCGACCACGCCACCGGACCCCGGCCGATCGCGTCGGCCGCGAAGCCGTCCGGTACGTCGGCGCGGTGCTCCGGCAGCAGCACGACCCCGGCGCGGCCGAGCCGGGCGCGGGCGACGTCCCATACCCGCGGGTGGTGCTGGGACAACGCCCGCTCCCCCGGGAACGCGAGCATGACCGTCGTCGCCGGCCACCGGGTCGCGACCTGGAGCGCCGCGCTGACCGCGGCCGCGCCACCGCCGACGACGAGCACGGAGCGCGCGGCGGCGAGCCGGGCGTGGGGCACGGCCAAGGACGCGGTGACGTCGGCGTCGGTCTGGAACCCCGGCCGTCGCCAGAAGCCGTTGCTCACACCGGTGGCGAGCACCAGGACGTCGTACCGGACGGTCCGGTCGCCGACCGCGACGCTCCGCGCCTCCGGGTCGAGGCCGGTGAGCTCGCCGTGCACCAGGTCCGCCCGGTCGAGGCGGCGGAACCGGTCGAAGCCGATCCGGTAGTCGCGCTCCCACGCGTCCGGACGGGCCAGGCGCAGTCCCAGCTCCTGCCCGCTCACGAGGCCGGGCTTGCTGGAGATGCCGACGATGTCGACGTCCGCGCGGGCCAGGTGGATCGCCGTCAGCAGCCCGCTGTCGCCGAGACCGGCGACGACGACGCGTGGTCGGCTCACGTCGCCCGCGCTCGGCGAGGCGGACGCGGCACCAGCATCGGCACCCGCTCGACCACCTCCTGGTAGGACGGCCGCCGTTCCAGGCTGCGCTTCTCCATCATCGGGATGCTGGCACCGAGGAACATCGCGACCATCGCGACGCCACCGACCGGAAGCCACCACCAGTCCCCCGGTGACGCTGCGACGCCGAACAGCGCCAGGCTCCACCAGAAGCTGATCTCGCCGAGGTAGTTGGGGTGGCGCGACCAGGCCCACAGACCGCGGTCCATCACCTGCCCGGAGGCCCGCTCCCGGACGAAGTCGCGCAGCTGCGCGTCCGCGACGAGCGCCAGGAGCACGGCACCCAGACCGACGACGAGCGCGACCCCATCCAGCCAGCCGAGCCCCGGTCCCGGGCGGGTGAGCACGACGTACGCCGGCACCATGCCGAGGAAGACCTGGAGCGTCGGCACCAGGTGGATGCCGACGAGGTCGGCGAGCAGCTCGAACCGGCCGGCCCGCTCCCGGACCATCGAGTAGCGCCAGTCCTCGTGGTGCAGTCCGGGGAAGGTGCGCACCCAGTTGGCGGTCAGCCGCACCGCCCACACGACGATCACACCCAGCACCAGCCAGGCCCGCGGGTCGTCGAGCGCGACATCGGCGGCGAGCCACCAGTAGCCGGCGAGATAGGGCGGCAGGACGCTCCAGTACGCGTCGTAGAAGCTGGAGTTGCGGTGGATCCGGCTGGCCGCGAACACGACCAGCGTGGCCAGGACGTCGGCGATCAGGCCATCGAGCCACAGCCAGCGGGTGTCGGGGCCCCACAGCAGCCACACCGTCGCCACGCCGAACGCGATGACGTAGGCCAGGCCCACTCGGGCGAGGGACGCGGTCCTGCTCACACGAGCGACGATACAAGAACACGTTCTACTTGCGGCAGGGTTCCGGGACGGCGACGGCTCAGGCTCCAGTGCGGGTCCGTCGCGCAGCCGGCCGCGCGGGCCGTCCGGTCTGGAACCTGGCGGCGATCAGGGTGGTCGCCAGGACGATCCCCGCGACGACCACGAGCGACCACCCGAGTCCGGCCCGCAGCAGGAGCGCACCCGCGAGCGCACCGACGCCGATGCCCAGGACCGCCAGCAGTCGGCGCCCGGAGCCGGACCCGGTGCCCAGGCCGAGCCGCGAGTCGGCCGCGAGACCGGTGAGCGTCGAGGTCACGACGACCGTCGTCACATCCTTGACCGCCAGGAAGCGAGCGGTCGCGGCCTGTAGCCCCATGGCCGCGCCCAGTGCGGTCGTGACGGCAAGGGCGACCGGTTCGCGTTCGGTGCCGACGACCGCGGTCGCGATGCCCAGGGCGAGGACGATCGTTCCCACTGCCGCGAACAGCAGGGTCGTCACGCGTGTCCAGCCCGGCTCGGCACGACGCAACGCGCGTCCACCGATGGCGGCGCCCACCAGGAATCCGGCCAACGCGAGGAGCGGGCCCGCGACCGGCAGGTCACCGGCGCCCGTCACGGCCATCCCGAGGATGACCACGTTGCCGGTCATGTTGCCGGTGAAGACCCGGTCGAGGCCGAGGAAGCCGATCGCGTCCACCATCCCGGTCGTGAAGGTGAGCGCGAGCATCGCCCACAGCTGAGAACGCTCGGCGACGACAGTCACGGAGCCGCCTGCTCGGGATGAGGGTGCTCGTCGCTCCCCCGCCAGGCCAGGGCTCAGCTCGCTCATCCGACCTCGAGGACGGCCTTGCCGCGCAGGCCACGCTGGCGCAGCAGGGCGAACGGCGTCGCATGGTCGTCCCACGGGCCGCGCCAGGTGACCTCGGCGTCCAGCCGACCCTCGGCGACCTCCGTCGCCAGCAGGCTGAGGTCGTCGCCCACCGGAGCACCTCCGTGCAGGTGGAAGGTCACGAGCCGGCGGTCGTGGAGGCCGCCGTGGGCGTGGAACGCGCCGATCGGGAAGACGGTCTCCGTCACGGTGGCGTGCCCGATCGCCACCAGCACCCCTCCTGGCCGCAGCGCCAGGTAGCCCGCGACGAGCTGGTCACCCGCGACCAGGTCGACGACGCCGTCGAGGCGACCGTCGACCTCGCTCGGGTGGCTCACGACCTCGGCCGCGCCGAGCTCGCGGAGTCGCGGCCCGAGCTCCGTCGGGCTCGTGGTCGACGCGACGACGTACGCGCCTCCGCGGTGCGCCAGCTGCACGGCGAACCGACCCACGCCGCCGCTGGCCCCGGTGACCAGGATCCGCCTGCCGAGGGTTCCGGTGATCTGGAGTGCCCGCAGCGCGGTCGTCGCGGCGACGGGGAGGGTCGCGAGGGCGACCGGGTCGGTCCCTGGTGCGGCCGTGCCGAGCCAGGTGGTCGGGACGGCGCGGAGCTCGGCCCAGCCACCGAGCCCCCCGTGCGTCACGACCAGGGCGCCTTCCGGGGGCCCCGAGCCGTCGGCAGCCGCACGTACGACGATCCCCGCCGAGTCCCAGCCCGGCACCGTGCGGTCGGGAAGATCGAAGATGCCGGCGTTCACCTCACCGAAGTTCAGGCCGATGGCAGTCGTGCGCACCAGCGCCTCGTCCGGCCGCGGCACCGGGATCGGTACCCCGGCCGTGAGACGGACACCGGCCTCGGTGGACGCGTCACGGACCAGGGCCCGCATGGTCGGCTCAGGCATCGCGCACCGGCCACGGGTTCATGCCGGGGAGCACGAGGTGCCCGGCGTCGACGGGCAGCTGGACCCCGTGCACGAACGCGGCGTCGTCGGAGCAGAGCCAGATGGCGGCGAGGGCCGCCGCCCGGGCGGGCAGTACGCCGACGTTGCGCATCGCCGTCCACTGGTGGACCGCGTCGAGGTAGTCCTCACGCGTCCCGTCCGGCTTGCCGCTGGCGCGCCGCCACCCCGCCGGGTGGTCGTTGATCAGCGTGTCCGTCGTCGAGGGCAGCAGCGCGTTGACGCGCACGTTGTGGTTGCCGAGCTCCAACGCGGCCACCCGCATCAGCCCGATCACCCCGTGCTTCGCGGCGACGTACGGCGCGCTGCAGGGTGCGCCCTCGACACCGACGTTCGAGGAGGTGAAGACGATGGCCCCGCTCTGCTGCTCGACCATCACCGGTGCGACCGACCTGGCCGTCCGCCACGCCCCCTCGAGGCAGACCCCGATCTGGTCGGCCCAGGCCGCCTCGGGGGTCTCCCACAACGGCTTGTCGGACCAGTCGTAGATGCCCGCGTTGACGAGCAGGGCGTCGATGCGACCGAACCGGTCGACCGTCGCGGCCACCGCCTCGTCGAGGGCGGACTGGTCGCGGACGTCCGCGACCAGCGCGAGGCACGCGCGCCCCTCCGCCTCGACCAGGGCCCGGGTCTGCTCCAGGTCCTCCTTCGAGGCGAGCGGGTAGGGCACGCTGGCGATGTCGGCCGCGATGTCGACCACGACGACGTCCGCGCCCCGGCGCGCGAACTCGAGGGCAGCCTCGCGCCCCTGTCCTCGGGCCCCGCCGGTGATGAAGGCGACCTTCCCTTCGAACGAGCTGTTCATCGATTCCTCCTGTGTCGGATGGTGGTAGGGGTCAGGCCCGGACGGCACGGACGACGGGCGCGTCGAGCTGCTGTGCGAGCCAGTCCGCCGCGGCCGGGAGCCAGCGCGCTCGGGCGTTCGCGATGTTGTGGTCACCGCCGGCGACGACGCGGCGTTCCGCGCCCGGGACGTGCTCGGCGAGCCACCGGCCGGTGAAGTCGCCGTGGACGAGGGGGTCGGCATCGCCGTCGACGACCAGGAGCGGAACGTCGATCGCGAGCGCGGCGTCGGTGACGTCGAGGGACTCGGTGAAGCGACGGGCACCCTCCTCGTCGCCGGCCCGCACCGTCAGGAGTCCCTGGATCAGCGGCGGTAGGGCGTCGTAAGGGGGGATCTTCACCAGGCCGCTGACGACCACACCGGCCCGCAGCCGCGGCTCTGTGGCGAGGGTCGCGGTCGCGTACAGCCCGCCGAGGCTGCAGGCGAGGATGCCGGCGCGGACGTCCCGCCCCTCGTCCTCGAGGCGCGCCGACGCCACGTCCAGCGCCTCCCGGACGACCGCCGGGTAGTCGGTCGTCGGTGGCTGCACGCCGACGAGCTCACCCTGTCCCGGGCCGTCCAGCACGAGGGTCGCGCAGCCGCGGGCCAGGAGCGCCTCGGCCAACGACCACAGCTCCTCCTTCGCGCCGTCGAGTCCGGGGACGAGCACGACCAGCGCGGCGGAGTCGCTCGCCGGGCGACGGAGGATGCCACGGAACAGGTCACCCTCGAGTCGCTCGGCACCCGGGTCGAGGACGGCGAGCGCGGCGGACTGGGCCTGCGCCGCCTCCTGGTAGGTGCTGGTGCGGGAGCTCGGCCACGACCCGGCGAAGTAGTACCAGGCCGATGCGGCCAGGAAGGCCTCGCCGCTCGTGACGGCCAGCCCCTTCTCGCGGGCCGCCACGCCGGTGCGCACATAGCCCGCCGCGACGTCGCGGAAGCTGTCGCACCATCGGTCGAGCGAGGTCAGGGCGCCGGTCACGGCGTCGTACTCGTGGACGTCGATGCCGGCCGCGACCGCGCGGGAGCGGGTCGCTGCCGCCATCTCGGCGACGCCCGCGTCGGGCGTCTCGGTGGAGCTCACGGATGGTGCCTCTCTCATCGGTGGTGTGGGTCAGGCCCCGCGGGCCAGGAGTCGTTGGCGTACCCGGTCGAGGTACACGGCCACCAGCAGGATCGCGCCGGTGACCACCATTTGCCAGGAGTTGTTGAACCCGCGAAGGGCGAGCGCATTGGCCAGCACCTGGAGGAATGCCGTACCGATCAGCGCGGCGAACACCGACCCGCTGCCGCCCGTGATCGAGACCCCCGCCAGCAGCGTCGCCGCCACGACATAGAGCACGATCGTGTTGTTGCCGGCCGTCGGATCGGCGATCGTCTGACGGCCGATCATCATCACGCCGGCCAGGCCGGCGCAGGCGCCGCTGACGCCGTACACCGCCGGCACGACCCACTGCGACCGGATCCCGGAGAGCTGCGCGGCCTCCGGGTTTCCACCGATGGCATACACAGAGCGGCCGAACACCGTGTAGGTCAGCACGACGCCGGCGACGACGACGGCCAGCACGGCGATCATGGCGCCATAGGGCAGCACGCCGCCGAGGGCGTCGTTGCCGAGGGTCCGGGCGACGCCGTCCCAGGACAGGTCGTACTGACGGTTGCCCGACCAGAGCAGCGCGAACCCACTCAGCAGCGAGGCGCTCGCCAGTGTGACGACGAAGAACGAGAGCCCGACCCTCCCGATCAGCAGTCCGTTGACGAGGAAGCCGATGGCGGCTCCCAGCAGCACCGTGAGCACGAGGGCCAGCTCGGGAGTGAGGCCCTCCATCACGAGCTTGGCGTAGGCGATCCCGCAGACGCTCAGGATCGCGCCCATGGACAGGTCGATCCCGCCGGTGAGAATCACCATCGTCATCCCGACACACAGCAGCATCGGAACCGCGCCGGTGCGCAGCAGGTTGGTGATGTTGGACGAGGAGGAGAAGTTGGGCTCGGTCAGGAGCTCCACCACGACCACGAGCACGAGCAGGCCCGCGACGGCGTACGCCGGTGCGCTGCTCCCGCTCAAGCGATGCCGCCAGCCCGTGCCGGTGGTCGGCCGGTCGGCCGTGAGCGACTCGACGTCCGTCCTCACCGTGGTGTCCTCGCTAGAGCCCATCCTGCTGCCTTCCTGTGGTGTTCCGGTTCCGGTGCGGTGAACGCCAACCGGGTGATCGACTCCTCTGTTGCCGCCGCGCCCTGCTCCTCGCCGACGACGCGCCCCTTGGCCATCACGACCACGCGGTGGGCGAGCCGGAGCACCTCTAGGAGCTCCGAGGACACCACCACGACCGCGAGCCCTCGTCGGGCGAGCTCCTCGACCAAGGCGTAGATCTCCGCCTTGGCGCCGACGTCGACGCCTCGCGTCGGCTCGTCGAGCACCAGCACCCTCGGGTCGTTGAGGAGCCACTTGCCGATGGCGATCTTCTGCTGGTTGCCGCCGCTCAGGGTGCCGGCGGCGACGTCGAGGCCGGCTGCCTTGATGGAGAGCTCACGAGCGATCCGTGCCGTGGCGGCGCCCTCCGGCGCCGGGTGCCGGATCCCCCACCTGGCGCGCCGGGCCAGTGACGCCATCGCCAGGTTCTCCTGGACCGACATCGACAGCACCAGGCCCGCCCGTTTGCGGTCCTCGGGCACGAGCGCGATGCCGGCGTCGATCGCCGTGCGGGGCGAGCTCAGCGAGACCTGCCGGCCGGCGACCCGTACGGTGCCCGTGTGCGGCCAGCGCCCGAAGAGGGTCTCCGCGAGACTGGTGCGCCCCGCTCCGGCCTGCCCGGCGATCCCCAGGATCTCGCCGGCACGGACCTGGAGGTCGACGGCTGCCAGCCGAGCGCTGCTCAGACTGGTGACCTCGAGCAGCGGCGGCGCGTCGGTCAGGTCCTCGGTGTCCTTGGCCGCGGGGCGCTCGAAGATCGCCACCTGCTGCCGACCGACCATCATCCGGACCAGCTCGGACTCGTCGACCGACGCCGTCTCGCGGACGCCGACGTCGCGTCCGTCACGCAACACCGTCACTCGGTCGGTGAGATCGAAGTACTCGCGCAGCCGATGCGTGATGTAGACGACGCCCGCGCCGCGCTCCGCGAGGCCCCGGATCATCGCGTACACGTGCTCGGTCTCCTCGCCGGTCAGCGAGCTGGTCGGCTCGTCGAACAGGACCAGGCGCGGCTGCCGGCGCACGACGCGCGCGATGGCGAGCATCTGCTGCTGGTGCAACGGCAGGTCCCCGACGAGGGCGGTGGGGCTCAGCGGCAGGTCGAGCTCGGCGAGCTCCCTCTCCGCGGCCCGGTTCGCCCGTCGCCAGTCGATCAACCCCAGGCGCCGCGGCGGGCGGCCGTCGAGCAGGTTCTCGGCGACGGTGAGCCGCGGCTGCACCTGCACCTCCTGGGCGATCAGCGCGATGCCGAGGTCGAGCGCCGTCGCCGGTGAGTACGGGGAGCGGGCACGTCCGTCGAACCACAGCTCTCCGGCGTCGGCGGCGTACCGCCCGGCGGCGATCTTGAGCAGCGTCGACTTCCCGGAGCCGTTCTCCCCCACCAGTCCGACGACCTCGCCACGTCGTACGTCGAGATGGACGCCGTCCAGCGCCTGGACCCCGGGGAAGCGCTTGCTCACCGCGGTCATCCTCAGCAGGAGGTCGCCCCCGCCGTCCGTGCTGGTCATCGCCCTTCCGCTCCCTTCTCGGTTCGGTCCCGGTCGTGGCCGGTCAGTCGAGCGGACACGCGACCGCTTCGCGCTGCTCGGCGCTCGCTTCGAGCAGCGGCTCGTCGCCCTCGACCAGCGGCTGGATGCCGGTCGGCTCGAGGTCACGGCCCTGGGCGATGCCCGCGGTCCGCACCGCGATCGACGGCATCTCCTCGACGGTCCCCCTGCTGAGGCACTTGGGGTAGACGGTGACGTAGCGGGGGGCGGGCTGGCCCTTGGCGAGAGCGATGAGGATCTCCACCGCCTTCTGCTGCTGCTCGGGCAGGCCCCAGGCGAAGGTGTAGTCGATCGTGCCCTTCGCCAGGGCGTCGAGCCCGATCGCATCGGCGTTGTAGCCGACGATGGTCAGCCGGTCCCGCATGCCGAGGTTGTCCGCCGCGCGGGACGCCGCCACGGCATTGGTGTCGCTGTAGGCGACCACGCCGACGGCATCCGGGTGCTGCTGGAGGACGGCCTGTGCCGTGCTCAGTCCGCCCGCGATGTCGTCGGTCTTGTTGGAGTAGGTGCCCACGACGCTCAGCCGGCCGTCGCTGCAGGCGTCCAGCTCCTTCTCGAAGCGGACCTGCATGTCGATCAGGTCCTGCTGCGGGTTGCCGTAGGCGCCGTAGATCAGGTCACCACCGTCGGGGAACTTCTCGCAGAACAGCCGCGCGGCGTTCACGGACGCCGTGAGCCGGTCCTGGTGGAAGGTCGTGGCGGCGCCGTCGAAGTTCGTGATCTCGCCCGCGACCACCGGGATCCCGGCCTTGACCGCTCGCTCGCTGGGAGCGGTCATCACGTCGGCGCTCAGCGGGAAGAACGACACGGCGTCGGCCTGCTGCGCCACGATCTGGTCCATCGCCGTGATCATGGTGTTGAGCGGGTCGTCCGCCTTCGCCTCGACGATCATCGGCGTCGCGCCACAAGCCTCAGCGGCGGCCCTGAAGGCGTCGTTGCCAGCCTTGCCGCCGGCATTGGAGCTCCACACGGCGGCGTACCCGAGCGTCAGCCCCTCTCCGCTGGTGCACTCCTCGGCGGGGCCGGCGCCGAGCTCGTCGAGGATGGCATCGGCCTTGTCGGCGGAGACGGTCTCGTTCAGCACCTCGTCGGTGCCACTGTCCCGGGCACTGTCACTGCAGCCCGACGCCACTGAGACAACGGCCAGTGCAGCGACGGCCAGGACGCCCTGGCGGATCCTCGATCGAGTCATTGTTCCTCGGCTCTCGTGCGCGGTCCCGGAGCTCCGCGAATGGGTGTTGCACTACACTCTAAGCAGATTGCATCCTATCTGTCACTACACGGATTCTATTTGAGTCCCTCGCCCAAGGAGTCGCTCATGCACCCACCCGCCTTCCTGGCCAGGCCTGAGCTCGAAGGCACCTTCGGGATGTGTGCCTCGACGCACTGGGTGGCGTCGGCGGTCGGACAGGCCGTCCTCGAGCGCGGCGGCAACGCCTTCGATGCCGCGGTCGCCGCCGGCTTCGTGCTCCAGGTGGTGGAGCCGCACCTCAACGGCCCGGGTGGCGATCTCGTCGCACTGGTCGCCCGGCCCGGAGAGGAGCCGCGGGTGCTGTGTGGACAGGGGCCGGCACCTCGGGGAGCCAGCATCCAGTACCTACGCTCGGAGGGATTCTCCGCGGTGCCCGGCTCCGGTGCACTTGCCGCCGCCGTGCCTGGCGCGGTCGATGCGTGGCTGCTCCTGCTTCGCGACCATGGGACCTGGAGATTGGGCGACGTACTGGAGTTCGCCGTCCACTACGCCGAGCACGGGCACCCGGTGCTGGCTTCGGCCGCGCGGGTCATCAGCGAGGTCGAGGACCTCTTCCGCACCTCGTGGCCCACCTCGGCGCAGCAGTGGCTTTCGGGTGGGCAGGCCCCTCGCGCCGGCGACGTGATCCGGAACGAGGCCTGGGCCGCGACACTCCGGCGTCTGCGCGACGAGTCGACGGCGTCGGCGGCACGCCGCGAGGAGCAGATCGACGCGGCCCGGGCGCTGTGGCGCTCGGGGTTCGTCGCCGAGACCGTCACGGCCTTCGTGACCGCCTCCGGGCACGCCCACTCGGACGGCCGGGAACACCGCGGCGTCCTCGACGCGGCCGACATGGCGGCGTACGTCGCGCACTGGGAGCCGAGCGTGAGCCGCGAGTTCCGCGGCCACCAGGTGCACAAGGCCGGGGCATGGACGCAGGGCCCGGTGCTGCTCCAGGCCCTCGCCATCCTCGAGCAGTACGACGATCACGAGCTCGACCTCGACACCGCCGACGGGGTGCACCGGACGCTCGAGGCGCTCAAGCTGGCCCTGGCCGATCGCGACGCGCACTACGGCGAGGGACTCGGTGCGGACGGGCTCAGGACACTGCTCTCGACCGAGTACGCCCAGCACCGCCAGGGCCTGGTGCACGACACCGCGTCGCACGCGTTTCGACCGGGGGCGGGAGCCGGGCTCGGCACGTATCGTCCGCCCCTGGTCGTCGCCGAGGCCGACGAGCTGACCCTCCCCACGACCGGCGAGCCGACGGTGCAGTGGAACGGGGACACCCGAGGCGACACGTGCCATGTCGACGTCGTCGACCGCTGGGGCAACGCCGTCTCGGCCACCCCGTCGGGCGGGTGGCTGCAGTCCTCTCCGACGATTCCCGAGCTGGGCTTCGCTCTCGGGACCCGGCTGCAGATGACCCACCTCGACCCGGACAGTCCCTCGGCCCTGCGACCGGGTGCGCGACCTCGCACCACCCTGACGCCGACGATCGTGACGGCCCCCGGACGGGTGATCGCCATGGGCAGCCCCGGCGGCGACCAGCAGGACCAGTGGCAGCTGGTGCTGCTGCTCCGCCTCCTCGTGGCGGGCCAGTCCCCACAGGCGGCGATCGAGGCGCCGATGTTCCACACGACCAGCGCGCCAGGGAGCTTCTGGCCCCGCACGTGGACCCCGGGAGGTGCGGTGATCGAGGACCGGTTCGACCCGCGACTCATCGAGGAGCTCCGGTCGCGAGGTCACGTGGTGACGACGTCCGCAGGATGGTCGCTGGGCCGGTTGTCGCTGGCCGCTCACGACGACACCGGCAGAGTGTCCGCGGCAGCCAACCCGCGCGGCGCGCAGGGCTACGCGGTCGGCCGGTGAAGAGCGCGGCGCGCGGCGGGTCCGTGCAGTCCCGTCCCAGTGGGATGCAATCATCGGACACCCAGAGGATCGAGGAGCGACCGGTGAGCAGCAGCAGCGAGTCGATGAGCGAGCGCGTCGCCGCCGAGCTCCAGCACCGCATCATCCTCGGGAGCATCCCGGTGGGCACCTGGCTACGTCACGACGCCATCGCCCGGGAGTTCGGCATCAGCCGAACTCCGGTGCGAGAGGCGCTGCGCATCATGGCCGCGCAGGACCTGGTGACCATCGAGCCCAACCGCGGCGCGCGGGTCAACGGCCAGTCGAGCCAGGACGTGCGCGAGATCGGCGTCGTCCGCGCCGAGCTGGAGGGCCTGGCAGCGTCGCTCGCCGCCGTCCACATCGACGACGCCCAAGCGGAGCGGATGACGGTGGCCTGGCAGGACTTCGAAGCGGCCTTCGAGGTGACCGGACCAGGCGAGGAGCTCGCCGAACGCTGGAGGGAGTCGAACGAGGCGTTCCACTCGACGATCCTCGAGGCGTCGGGGAATCGCCACCTGCAGCAGGCGATCGCCGACCTGCGACGCAGGCTGCCGCACAACATCTCCTTCGGCGCCTATGCCGGGAGCTCTCGTCTGATCGCCCGGAACATGGCGGAGCACCAGGCCATCGCCGACGCGATCATCGCCCAGGACGCCGAGCGAGCTCGCACCCTGATGAGCGACCACATCCGCAGCTCGGTGGAGGCCGCGGCGCACTGGATCGAGCGAAGCTCCTAGGCCTCGGCGTCGGTCTCGCCGGCGCCGGCCAGCTCGTCCGCGCGGCGCAGGTGCTCGAGGAGCGCCGTCCCGACGCGGTCGGGCGCCTGCTGGTGCACCCAGTGTCCGGCGCCCTCGACCACGACGACACGCAGGTCGGCGAACAGACTGTCGTCCACGCGCATGAAGGCGGCGACCGGATCCGCGCTGCCCGTCAGGAATAGCGACGGCGCCTCGATGCGGTGCTGGTCGCGCGCGGACGCCGCGCGCCAGTTGTCGTCGATGTTGCGGTAGTACGACAGGCCGCCGGCGAAGCCTGTCCGCCGGAACACGGCGACGAGGTGGGCGAACAGGTCCGCACTCATCCACGCCGGACGGTCTCGCGGCCCAGCCGGCCGACCTACCGCCTCGAAGTCGTCGTTGAACGCGGCGGCGAGCGTCGCCGCGATGTCGCGCTCCAACGCCTGCTCGGCGGCACCCTCTGCTTGGAAGCGGACCTGGTAGAACCGCTCCCCCAGCCGACGCCGAAGGATCTCGATCGGGGGCGCCGGCGCGGGGCGCGTGTGCGGCACGCTCAGCCCGGTCAGCGAGAGCAGGCGCTCCGGGTGGTCCAGCCCCAGGGCCCAGACGCACTGCGCGCCCCAGTCGTGACCGACGACGTGCGCCCGGTCGACACCCTCGTGGTCCAGCAGTCCGATCAGGTCCCGACCGATCTCGCGCACCGCGTAGGACGATCGGGCGGCGGGGCGCGCGCTGTCGCCGTAGCCGCGCATGTCGGGAACGAGCACGCGGTAGCCGGCGTCGATGAGCTGGGACACCTGCAGGTGCCAGGTGACCCCGAGATCCGGAAAGCCGTGCGCCAGCAGCACCACAGGGCCGTCGCCGGCCGCTGCGACCGCGAGCTCGATCCCGTTGACTCGCCAGAGCTCGCTCACCAGTCGGTCTCGAGGCCAGGGATCACCCGGCCGTTGTGCACCGGGGGCTGAGCGACATCGCTCCGGCTCTGCCCGAGCATCTCGACGATGTAGTGCGTGCTGTCGGTGCCGCCGACGTTCGTGATCCAGTGGTCGGCAGGCAGGCCTTCGACGCCGACCTCGCGGTAGAGGACGAATCCCTCGTCCGAGGGCTGACGAATGACGCCGTCGCTGCCCACCTCGCGCGCCTCCATCTTCGAAGGGTTGGCGTACACCAGGACGTGGTCGTTGGCGTGCATGTGCGGCGAGCACGACTCCCCCGGCGCGAGACGCATGCGCCACACCCGTACGACATGGTTCTCGAACAACAGCTCGGTCCCGACACTTCGGCTTCGGTCGTTCTCGGTCACGGCGGCCTCCTTGGTCTCCCACTCCATCACATCAGATTGGATGCAGTATTGTTTGAATTGCATCTAATCATACGAGGCCGAGGAGAGACCAGATGCGCGTCGGCGTGCGCAAGGAAGTCAAGAACCACGAGCACCGGGTGGCGATCACGCCGATGGGTGTCCACGAGCTGGTGGCGCACGGCCACGAGGTCGTCGTCCAGACCGGTGCCGGTCTCGGGTCGTCGACCGGCGACGAGGACTACGTCCCGGCCGGCACGCCGGTCCTGCCCGACGGGGACGCGGTGTGTCGCCGATGACCGAGGTGCCTGTGTGGGGAATGGTGCTGACCCCGTTCACTTCTGACCTGGCCGTCGACCACGCATCGTTGGCCGCGCACGTGCGAGCCCTGCTCGACCAGGGAGTCCATGGCTTGGTCGCTCTGGCGGTGATCGCCGAGCCCAGCGCGCTGGCGCGCGAAGAACGCGCCGCCGTGCTCGACACGGTGCTGGCCAGTGCGGGCGACCATCCGGTCGTGGCCACCGTCATGGCGCTTGACGACGAAGGCCACCTCGACGACCTGCGGACCCTGATCCCCCCTCGAGCCGACCGTCTCGCCGCAGTCATGTTGCCCGTCCACTCGTCCGACCCCGAGCTCGTGGCGAAGCGGCTCCAGGCGGCCCACCTCGAGTGCGGGCTCCCGGTGTGGGTGCAGGACTATCCGGGACCGACCGGCGTCTCGATCGCGTTGGACGACCTGGTCGACGCACTGCGAGCGGCTCCGGCCGTCGTCGCGGTCAAGTGCGAGGCTCCTCCGACGTTCCGCCGCATCCACGGCTTGGCCGTGGCGCTGCCGCACCTACAGCTGCTCAGCGGACTGGGCGGAGCCAACCTTGTCGAGGACCTCGTCGCGGGCGCGAGTGCCGTGGCGTGCGGCATCTCCCAGCCATCCGATCTGGTGGCTGCCGCCCGCGCCTGGACGTCCGGCGGCCTGCCCGGGGCTCTCGCAGAGGTCGCCCGGTTCTCGGCGCGGGTTGGCGTGGAGACTCAGACGGGGACCAGCATCGCCATCCGCAAGGAGCACTGGCGCCGCGCCGGAATCATCGCCTGTGCGGAAGTCCGCCCTCCACAGCTCCCGTACCCGACCTTCCTGTCCGACCTGAGCGACGCACTTGTCACATAGCGCTGCCGGATGGGACGCCGACGCGGATTGGGGGAACTACCCGATCATCCGCACCGAACAGCACGCTTCAATCGGCGTGAAGACCGCCGCGACCTCGTCGCGACAACCGGTCACCACATGGGTGGATAGGGACCCCTGCGCGCCTGCCACAGCCCGTTCACCGGATGTTGACCGCCGAAAGAAAGGCCCCGCGAGACTGTCCGCCGCACGACGTGCGCGCGGAGAGTCCGGCCGCTTCGCTTCGTCGAACGGGCGGCACAGGTCGCGCAGCGACCTGTGGACCTCGACGAAAGTGCTCGACTCGGACCCTCACCGTCACCCACCACGGGGCGCTGCAATGCCGCTCGACTCAGCTGGCATCGAGCTACGGTGGCCCACAGATACATCTCAGCCGGTGTTCGCGCGGGTCACCCCGCCCGGACTACTCCCACTCGATGGTGCCCGGGGGCTTCGAGGTGATGTCGACGGTGACCCGGTTGACCTCGGCCACCTCGTTGGTGATCCGGGTCGAGATCTTCTCCAGGACGTCATAGGGCAGCCGGGCCCAGTCGGCGGTCATCGCGTCCTCGGAGGTGACCGGGCGGAGCACGACGGGGTGACCGTAGGTGCGGCCGTCGCCCTGGACGCCGACCGAGCGGACGTCGGCCAGCAGGACGACGGGCATCTGCCAGATGTCGCCGTCGAGGCCGGCGGCGGTCATCTCCTCGCGGGCGATGGCATCCGCGTCGCGGAGGAGGTCGAGGCGCTCGCGGGTGACCTCGCCGATGATCCGGATCCCGAGGCCGGGGCCCGGGAACGGCTGGCGCTGGACGATGACGCTGGGCAGGCCGAGCTGGGCACCGACGGCGCGGACCTCGTCCTTGAAGAGCTCGCGCAGCGGCTCGACCAGCTCGAACTCGAGGTCCTCCGGCAGCCCACCGACGTTGTGGTGGGACTTGATGGTCGAGGTGCCGGCGCCGTGGCCGGACTCGACGATGTCCGGGTAGAGCGTGCCCTGGACCAGGAAGCCGACCTTGCTCCCCTCGGGCGCACCCTTGATCACCTCGAGCTCGGCCCCCTCGAAGGCGCGGATGAACTCGCGGCCGATGATCTTGCGCTTGGCCTCCGGCTCGCTGACACCGGCGAGGGCCTCGAGGAACTGCTTCTCGGCGTCGACGATGACCAGCTTGGCGCCCGTCGCGGCGACGAAGTCACGCTCGATCTGCTCGGTCTCGCCCTTGCGCATGAGCCCGTGGTCGACGTAGACGCAGGTGAGCCGGTCGCCGATCGCCTTCTGCACGATGGCCGCGGCGACGGCGGAGTCGACGCCGCCGGACAGCCCGCAGATGGCGCGGCCGTCGGGGCCGATCTGCTCGCGGATCCGGGCGATCTGCTCCTCGGCGATATTGCCGATGGTCCAGGTCTGGCGGCAGCCGGCGATGTCCCAGAGGAAGTGCTCGAGGATCTTCTGGCCGTGCTCGGAGTGCAGCACCTCGGGGTGCCACTGGACGCCGGCCAGGCCGCGGTCGACGTCCTCGA
Source organism: Nocardioides carbamazepini (assembly GCF_024614185.1). Lineage (GTDB taxonomy): Bacteria > Actinomycetota > Actinomycetes > Propionibacteriales > Nocardioidaceae > Nocardioides > Nocardioides carbamazepini. The sequence goes on along the minus strand of NZ_JAHTLF010000016.1, from coordinate 1,011,989 downwards.
AGGCCGCGACAGGGGTGACCTCGGTCGAGGCGAGGACGGTGAAGCCCTCGGGGGCCGCGCTGACCGAGTCGCCGTGCGACATCCAGGCGTTGTGCTCGGCCGGGAGGCCGGCGAGCAGCGTGCCCGGCAGGCTGGTGGTGACCCGGGTCCGGCCGTACTCCCGCGCGCCCGTCGCGGAGACGGTGCCGCCGAGGTTCGCGGCCATCAGCTGGAAGCCGTAGCACATGCCGAACACCGCCGGGCCGGCCGTGAAGATGGCCGGGTCGACCTTCGGCGCGCCCTCGGCATAGACCGACGAGGGGCCGCCGGAGAGGATGATCGCCTTCGGGTTGCGCGCGACCATCTCGGCGACCGGCATGGTGTGCGGCACGATCTCGGAGTAGACGCGCGCCTCGCGCACCCGGCGGGCGATGAGCTGGGCGTACTGGGCCCCGAAGTCCACCACCAGGACCAGGTCGTGCTCGGGCTGGTTCTCCACGGCCTGCGTCATGGCCGAATCGTATCGAGCCGGTGCCTGTGGCCCCGAACCCGCGTCGTACCCGGCATTCGGGTCGCGATCACGGTGGATCCGCGACCGGAATGCCGGGTACGACGGCTCACCCGGCCAGCCGACGCAGCCAGATCCTGCGCTGGTGCTCGTCCAGGGCTCGACGGCGCGCCACGGTCGAGGTGTCGGTCCACCAGTCGGGCTGCTCCACCGTCCAGCAACGGGGGCGGTCGGGGCGCTCCGCGGCCCTTCGGTACGCCGCGTCCAACCGGGCGAAGAAGGCAGACAGGTCGCGTCGATCCTCGGACATCATCACGACGATCTCCAGGTCGAGCTCACGGTAGAGCGCATCGCGTTCGAGATCCTTGCGGCGTACGCCGCGCGCGAGGTGGGGCGCGCCGTCGTACTCGCCGACCACTCCGGCCGCCAGGTCCACCAGATCCGGTGTGACCAGGTGGCGGCCCGCCGGCGCCCACGGATCGAACAAGGGGCAGTTGGTCCGCAGAACGGCGGACGGCACCCGTCGGAGCCAGGCCAGCCGCATCTCGACCTCCGGGGGCGACCAGGCGTTCTCGTCAGCGATCTCGAGGGCGGCCCGGAGGGTACGGACGCCCGGGCGCGCGATCAGTCCGGCGACGTACCTCGTCAGTCGGTGGAGATCGGTGAGGTCGTCCGCGCAGGCCATGTCGATCACCCGGACCGCGCCCGGGACGCTCGAGGCGCGACAGGCCTCGAACGCCACCGCCCGCTCGACGCGGGTGACAGGCAGCCCGTCGACCACCTCGACGTCGGCTTCGAACAGCCAGTCCTCGGTCAGCACGACTCCGGCACGCGGGCGGGCACCGCGACTCGCGAGGGCGATCGGCACGTCCAACCGGGTGCGGCCGTCCGCCGCGAGTCCCCGGAACCACCGCGCTCCGCGCCATCCGAGGGCCGCCCACCCGGTGGCTGCCGCATCGGCCGGCAGGCCGGCGAGCGCCTCGACCACCCTCTGGTCGAGCATCCCCCCGTCGCAGCCCGCCGGAACGCACCAGCCGGGTGCGACCCGCCGCCAGCGCGGACCGCGGGCCTGCCCCGGCGTCGGCCCGGTCCGCCCGGTCGGGTCGACGCGGCACGGCAGAGCGACTCCGGGTCGGGTCACCGGGTGCGGGAACATCCAGGAAGCATGCGCCGCCGGGACGATCCGTCGTAGCCGCTCTCCACAGGGACCGGGCCGGGTACGTCGTACCCGGCAATCGGGTCGCCATCACGGCAGATCCACGACCCGAATGCCGGGTGCGACAAGAGAAGCCGCGCGCCCGAAAACGCACCAGGGCCCGGCCGGGGAGGGAGGGTGGCCGGGCCCTGATTGTCCACGCAGCTGATGGACAGCGCCTGGACCGAGCCCGGGCTTCGGGAGGGAGCGTGATTCCCGGGCTCGCTTCGTTCAACGACCCCCCGACGGGCGGGTTACGCCGGCATCGGACAAGGTCGACGAAAAGTTCTGGGCGGTGCCGATGCTGCCCGGACCGCCCCAGGAGGCGCCCCCTCCCAGCGGTCAGCTCACTCCGACGATCGGCAGCCGCAGGGCCGCGGGAGCGTCCGCGGGGACGACGGGGGCCTTGGGCGTGACCGGCTCGATCTGCCGGTAGCCGTCACCGAGCGGCGGGCGGGTGTCCTGCTCGCCCTTGTTGGGCCAGTAGGCCATCGCCCGCTCGGCCTGGGCGGTGATCGTCAGCGACGGGTTCACGCCCAGGTTGGCCGAGATCGTCGAGCCGTCGACGATGTGGAGACCGGGGTGCCCGAAGACCCGCTGGAAGGGGTCGACCACGCCGGTCTCGGGGCTGTCGCCGATGGTGCAGCCGCCGATGAAGTGGGCGGTCAGCGGCCGGTTGAACGGCTCGCCGATGGTGCCGCCGGCGGTGCCGCCACCCATGACGGCCGCCATCCGGCGTACCGCGTCGTTGGCGGCCGGGATCCAGGTCGGGTTGGGCTCGCCGTGGCCCTGCTTCGAGGACAGGATCCACCTGCCGGCGACCCGCTTGGGGAAGGTGGTGATGGAGTTGTCGACGGACTGCATCACCAGGGCGATGACGACCCGCTCGGACCAGTGCTTGACGTCGTAGAGGTCGCGAACCCGCCTGCGCTCCTTCCACAGCTCCTTGAGCCACACCCTCCAGCGCGGGTCGGGCCCGTCGCCGTCGGTGAGCACGGTCTGCATCAGGGACATCGCGTTGCTGCCCTTGCCGTAGCGCACCGGCTCGATGTGGGTGTGCTCGTCGGGGTGCCACGAGGAGGTGATCGCGACGCCGTCGGTGTAGTCGACGTCGGAGCCCTGTGGCGCGATCGCGCCGAGGATCGACTCGGAGTTGGTCCGGGTCAGGTGGCCGAGCCGATCGGAGACGTGCGGCAGGTCGCCCTCGGCCTTGAGCCGGTGGAGCAGCTTCTGCGTGCCGAGCGCGGCGGCGGAGAAGACGACCTGCTCGGCCGTGAACGTCTTCGTCGCGGTACGACGCGACAGCTTCGCCTTCGTCCAGCGGGTGTCGACCCGATAGCCGCCACCGGGCAGCGGCCGGACCCGGGTCACCGTGGTGAGCGGGTGTACCTCGGCGCCGTTCTGCTCGGCGAGGTAGAGGTAGTTCTTGACCAGGGTGTTCTTGGCGTTGTGCCGGCAGCCGGTCATGCACTCGCCGCAGTCGCGACAGGTGTTGCGCGTCGGGCCGACGCCGCCGAAGTACGGGTCGGCGACCGGCGAGCCGGTCTCCTGGCCGGGGCCGCCGAAGAATACGCCGACGGGGGTGGCGTGGAAGCTGTCGCCGACGCCCATCTCCTCGGCGACCTTCTTCATCACCTCGTCGGAGGGCGTCATCCGCGGGTACTCGACGACGCCCAGCATCCGCTTGGCCTGGTCGTAGTAGGGCGCGAGCTCGGCCTTCCAGTCGGTGATGTGCGCCCAGGACGGATCCGTGTAGAACGGCTCGAGCGCCTCGTAGAGCGTGTTGGCGTAGACCAGCGAGCCGCCGCCCACGCCCGCGCCCGCGAGGATCATGCAGTCCTTGACCATGTCGATGCGCTGGATGCCGTAGCAGCCGGCGGCCGGGGCGTAGAGGTACTTCTTCAGGTCCCAGGAGTTGTCGGCGAAGTCGGCGTCGGTGAACCGCGCGCCGGCCTCCAGGACGCCGACCCGGTAGCCCTTCTCGGTCAGCCGCAGCGCGGTGACCGAGCCGCCGAAGCCGGAGCCGATGACGAGGACATCGAAATCGAAGGCAGGAGTCGAAGCCGTGTCAGTCGCAGTCATGTGTCCTCCCCCCGGTCAGGGCCGGCCGAGCTTGTCCATGACCCGCAGCGAGGCGGACATGAACCTCGCGTAGCCCTCGTCGGACATGCCGAGCATCGGCCCGAACCGGATCAGCCGCTGGGTGGCGACCGACTGGGTCTCGGTGTAGCGGTGGATGCCCTCGGCGCCCTGGCGCCGTCCCATCCCGGACTCCCGCATGCCGCCCATCGGGGCGTCGATGCTGGCGAAGGTCGCGCTGAACGCCTCGTTGACGTTGACCGTGCCGCACTTGATCTGCCGTGCGACCGCGCGACCGCGGCCGGTGTCGCGGGTGTAGACCGAGCCGTTGAGACCGTACTCGCCGTCGTTGGCGCGCGCGATCGCGTCGGCCTCGTCGTGGAAGCGGTAGATCGACACGACCGGGCCGAAGGTCTCGTTGCCGAAGCAGGTCATCTCGGGCGTGACGCCCTCGAGGATGGTCGGCTCGTAGTAGTACGGCGCCAGGTCGGGTCGCGCGTTGCCCCCGGCGAGCACGCGGGCGCCCTTGTCGACCGCGTCGTCGACATGGGCGGTGACCGTCTCGAGCTGGTCGGCCGAGATGAGCGTGCCCATGTCGGCGTCCCAGCTCATCGTCGCGCCGAGGCTCATCGCCTTGGTCCGCGCAACGAAGCGGTCGACGAACCGGTCGTAGACGGCGTCGGCGACGAACATCCGCTCGGTCGAGACGCAGAGCTGGCCGGCGTTGGAGAAGCAGGCCCGCACGGCCCCTTCGGCGGCGCGCTCGATGTCGGCGTCGCGGAGCACCAGGATCGGGTTCTTGCCGCCCAGCTCGAGGGAGCAGCCGATCAGTCGCTCAGCGGCCTGCTTGGCGATGATCTTGCCGGTCGCGGTGGAGCCGGTGAAGCAGATGTAGTCGGCGCGGTCGATGATCGGCGTACCGAGCTCGCGGCCCGGGCCGGCGACGACCTGCCACAGGTCGCGGGGGAAGCCGGCCTCCTCCAGCAACTGGGCGCCGAGCAGCGCCGACAGCATGGTCTGCGCGTCGGGCTTGGCGACCACGGCGTTGCCGGCGAGCAGCGCCGGGAGGCCGTCGCACAGCGCCATCGTGAACGGGTAGTTCCACGGCGAGATGATCCCGACGACGCCCTTGGGCACCCGGTTGAGCTCGACCCGGGTGAGGACCGGTACGACGCCCGGCCGGCGCTGCGTGTCGAGGTGCCGGTGCGCGGTGCGGGCGTAGTAGCGCGCGGTCAGCGCGATGTGCAGCGGCTCGTCGAAGGCGTGCTTGCGCGCCTTGCCGGACTCGAGCTGGATGAGGTCCATGATCTCGTCCTGCCGGTCGAGCACGATGTCGTGCAGCCGGTGCAGGATCCGGGCCCGCTCGTCGATCGACACCCGCGCCCACGCCGCCTGCGCGACCCGGGCTCGGCGGAACGCCTCGGCGACGTCCTCGGTGCTCGACTGCGGGATGTTGGCGACCGGCGCACCGTCGATCGGCGAGTGGACCTGGGTGGTGCGACCGGTCGTGGCCAGGATCCGGTCGGTCAGCCGGGCGACGTGCTCCGGCTCCAGCGCGTACGACGCCCGCGGGTCGTGCTCGGGGTCGTGCGGGCCGTCGACGACAGGCCCCTCGGAAGACGCGCCGGAACCGGGAATCACTTCGCTCATGTGACGAGGGTAGGTGAGCGGGGTCACCCACGGCTACTGATCGGTAACAGATGTGCTGCTTTACACATGACGTCTTGATGTCAAGGGTCTTGTCCGGGCCCTGACAGTTTCGCCGGTCGACCGGCGAAACTGTCGAACCTGACGTACGAAACTCGCGCCTGGCCGATGAAACTCCGTCGGTCAAGCGTGAGTTTCGCCGGTCGACCGGCGAAACTGTCCCTACGTCACATCGGAGGCGCCGACAGATACACCGACTTGAGCTCCGTGTACTGCCCCAGCCCCTCGGGACCGAACTCGCGACCGAGACCCGACGCCTTGAAGCCACCGAACGGCGCGGCGAAGTCCATCGTGTAGGTGTTGACGCCGTAGGTGCCGGTGCGCACCGCCCGCGCCACCTCGAGGCCGGCCTCCGGGTCGGCGGTCCAGACGGTGCCGGCCAGGCCGTACTCCGAGTCGTTCGCGATCCGGACGGCGTCGGCCACGTCGTCGTACGCGATGACGGAGAGGACCGGGCCGAAGATCTCCTCCTGGGCGATCCGCATCTTGTTGTCGACGCCGGCGAAGACGGTGGGCCGGACGTACCAGCCGCGGTCGAGGCCCTCCGGGCGCCCCTCGCCGCCGACCAGCAGCTGGGCACCCTCCTCCTGCCCGATCCGGATGTACGACGCCACCCGCTCCTGCTGGCGCCGCGCGACCATGGGGCCGATCTCGGTGGCCGGGTCGAGCGGGTCGCCGACCTTCATGGCTCCGATCGCCGAGGCCAGGGACGCGGCGAAGGAGTCGTGCCGCTCGCGTGAGACCAGCACCCGGGTCTGCGCGACGCAGGCCTGGCCGGAGTTCATCACGCCGAGGAACTTCAGGCCCTCGATCGCGGCGGCCTCGTCGGCGTCGTCGAGGATGATCGCGGCCGACTTGCCGCCGAGCTCGAGGGAGACCCGCTTGAGCTGCTCGCCGCAGATCGCGCCGATCTTGCGGCCCGCGGCGGTGGAGCCGGTGAAGGCGACCTTGTCGATGCCGGGGTGGCGCACGAGGTGCTCCCCCACCTCGCGGCCGCCGGCGACGATCGACACGACGCCCTCGGGGACCCCGGCCTCGACCAGCAGCTCGGCGAGCAGGTAGCCGTCGAGCGGGGTCTCGGGCGCCGGCTTCACGACGACGGTGCAGCCGGTCAGCAGGGCGGGGATCACCTTGGACAGGATCGTGAACTGTGGGACGTTCCACGGCGGGATGGCCGCGACCACGCCCACCGGCTCGTGGCGTACGACCACATCCGCGCCGAGCGCGCCCGGGCGGGTCGCCTCCCACGGGAACTCCCGCGCGATGGCGAGGAAGGCCTCGATCTGCATCCACGGCGCGGGCGCCTGGGCCAGCGAGCTGAACGAGATCGGGGAGCCCATCTCGGTGGAGATGATCGTCGCCATCTCGTCCAGCCTGGCGGCGTAGAGACCCGACAGGGCCTGCACGATGTCGATCCGCTCGGCAGGGCTCATCCGCGGCCAGGGGCCCTCGTCGAAGGCCCGGCGGGCAGCCGCGACCGCCGCGTCGATGTCGGCCGCGCTGCCTTCGGGGACTCGCGCGACGACCTCCTCGGAGTGCGGCGAGACCACCTCCAGCACGGCGTCGGTGGCGGGCGTGGCCCAGGTGCCGCCGATGAAGAGGGCATCGCGGTCGAGGGTCATGGGGTCTCCTTCGCTAGGTCGAACCAGTCCTTGAATCCCGAGGGGTCGTGCCGGCCCAGGGCACCGTGCTCGAACAGGCCCCAGCCCTCGGCACCGTCGGGTACGCCGGCACCGGCGCCGTGCACGGTGGCCTGGCCGACATGGTCGATCACGCCGAACATGACGCGCCCGGCGACGGCCGGGTCGGTCATGTCGTAGGTGAGTCGCTCGCTGAACGCCGGGCCCTTCCACATGCCATGGGTCCAGTCCGAGTCGCCGCCGTAGCCTCCGCCGACGTGGATCGGCACCGGCAGCTTGGAGGCCACCTCGAGCACGAGCTCCTCGCCGTCGGGCGTCGCGCACACGATCGTGGCGCCGGTCGGCACCCGGGTGCCCGGTGCGTACCGGATCGACACCCGCGGCCAGCCGAGCTGCTCGACCCGGCCGTCGCGCCAGATCCGGGTGCAGTCGTTGAGCGTGCGGAAGCCGTCGGGCGTCTCCTGGGTGATGATCACGACGCAGAAGTCCTCGAAGCGCAGCGGCACGTAGAGCCACCACATCCCCTCGAAGGCCGGGTCGGCGGGCTTGCCGGCGGGCGCGGCCTCGCCCACGGGGCGGATGCCCCAGGAGCGGTCCCGCGAGCCGAGCCAGCGGTCGGGCGTGACCGCGATGTCGGTGCCGTCGACGCTGAGCACGCCCTCCCAGGTGCCGAGCTGGGCGAAGCGCTGGGCGTCGAGCGTGGTCCCGCTGCCCTGGCGCATCACGTGCGGCAGCTCCTGGACGACCGGGAAGGAGCCCTCCCAGGTCAGGTCCATCGCCACGCCCTCGGTCTCCTCGAGGACGAGGCGCAGCTTGTGCAGCGGCTCGATGACCTCGATCCGGTAGTTGCCGACCTGCTGGGCCATCCGGTCGCCACCGCGCGGGTCGGCGGCATCGCTGAGGTGGACCGCGGTCTGCTCGTCGCCGCGACGGAGCAGGACGAAGGCGTCCTTGGTGCCGAGGTTGGGGTAGAAGCCGAGGCCGGTGATCAGGAAGAGGTCGCCGGTGCGGTCGTGGGCGTTGAGGTAGCAGCGGTCGTAGAAGTTGCGGTCGCTGCTGCCGGCCCACGCGACGGGGCGCGGGAGCTGGTGGATGGGGTACTCGTCGAGCGGGCCGAGGCCGTAGTACTCACCGTGCAGGCCGTGGTCGTGGTTCATGCGCCGACCTCCTCGAGGAGACGCTCGAAGAGGGGACGGTGGTGGAAGACCGACTCCGGGTCGTCGGGCCGCTCGATCTCGCCGAAGTGGATCTGCCGGGCGCTGGTGCGCAGGAAGACGCAGCCCCAGTTGACCGCCGCGTGGACGAGGAACCAGGTGAGGTCGCCCGGCTCGACGCCGCTGATCTCGCGGTACGTCGCCACGACGTCCTCGGCGGCGAGGAAGTCCGGCATCCCGGGCAGGCCGAGCATGGTCGCGATCTCCTGGAAGACCTGGTGGGCGAAGACCAGCCAGGCGAGGTCCATCTCGCGGGGGCCGAGCGTCGCCATCTCCCAGTCGAGGACGGCGACCGGCTCGAAGTCGCGGTACATCATGTTGCCGATCCGGGAGTCGCCCCAGACCAGCACGGGATCGCCCTCCTCGGCCGGCAGGTTCGCCGCGAGCCAGGCCAGGCCGCGCTCGATCAGCGGGGACCGCGGGCTCGCCTCCTGGGTGGTGATGGCGTAGTCGTACCAGGCCCGGGTCTTCGCGAGGTTGCGCGTGAGTGGCGTCGCACCCTCGTGGCCGGTGAGCGCGGGGTCGAGGAAGGCGAACGTCGTGGCGGCGCCGGGGATGCCGTGCAGCCGGGCGAGGACGTCGACCGTGCTGCGCTGCAGCCGCGCCTGCTGCTCGGGCGAGGCGTCGAAGAGCCAGTTGTCCCCGAACGGATAGGGCAGCACGTCGGGCGGCACCGCGCCATCGAGCCGCTCCATGAGGAAGAAGGGGGTGCCGAGCACGTCGCCGGTCGGCTCGTTGAGGCCGACCGGCGGGACCGGGACGCCGGCGAGCTCGCCCGCGAGGCGCATCGCGTCGTACTGGTCGGTGAGGCGGTACTCCGCGAAGACCGGCAGGTCCCCTGCGGCCGGCGCCACGCGGGCGACGTACTCACGGGTGACGCGGGCACCGTCCTCGGTGCTGGTGACCCCGAGCAGCACGGTCTCGCTGGACATGCCGTTGGTCTGGATCCCGTCGTGGACCGTCACCGCCGGCTCGGCGCCTTCGGGCAGCACGCCGGAGAGCCACGTGGCGAGCCGGGCGCGCAGGTCGTCGGCGTCGCGGCTCGACCGCTGCAGGGTCATCTCGGCCATCTCTGCGGGCAACGACTCGGTCACGGGTCCTCCTGCCTGACACGTTACTAGAACGTGTTCTATGTCATGACTGCCGTTACGGTACCCTCGGTATCGAAAGAGGGGAAGGGGTCATGGGGACGAAGATCGCCGGTCCTCGGGCGACCGGCCGGCCGCGGGATCCGCGGATCGAGCGGGCGGCCCTCGACGCGGTCCGCGCCCTCCTGGTCGAGGGCGGGTACGCCGCGGTCACCGTCGCCGCCGTCGCCGCGCGCGCGGGGACGACGAAGGCGGCGCTCTACCGGCGCTGGCCCGCGCTCCCCCACCTCGTCCACGAGGCGGCGTTCCCCGGTGAGCTGGCCCTTGAGATGCACCTCGGCGCGGACCTCGCCACCGACCTGGGCGGCGTCGTCCGCGGCACCCGCGACGCGCTCTGCACGCCCGTCGCCGCGGCCGCCCTGCCCGCGCTCCTCGCCGAGGTGCAGACCTGGCCGGACCTGCACGCCGCGATGATGCAGCGCTTCGCGGGCGTCTTCCGCGCTCTCGACGAGCGGATCCGGGTCGCCATCGATGCCGGCGAGGCGCATCCCGACACGCGCGCCGACGACCTGCTCCAGCTGGTCCTCGGCGCGGTCATCACCGGCGTCATGCTGACGCCGGGACAGCTCGACGACGCGTGGGCCGACCGACTCACCGCGGCCCTGGGGCGTGGCCTGCGGCGCTGACCTGCCCCGCCCTGAAGGGGGCGGCCGGCAGTCAGGAGGGGTTCGGGTCGACCACGACGACGTGGAGTCGGCGGGGGCCGTGGACGCCTTCGACGCGGTCGAGCTCGATGTCGCTGGTGGCGCTGGGGCCGCTGATCCAGGTCAGCGGGCGTTGCGGGTCGAGGAGGGTGATGGCGTCGGGTACGTCGGGGACGATCTGGTCGGCGTGCACGATGCAGATGTGGTGGTCGGGGACCAGGGTGATGGCGCGGCGGCCCTGGTCGGGTTCGTGGTCGAGCACGATGGTGCCGGTCTCGGCGATGCCGAGACGGCAGCAGGTCACCACGGCGTGGCACGCGTCGAGCTCGGTGGCGGTGAGGTTGGTGTCCACCACGGGGGTGGGGACCGCGGCGCGGATCGCGGCGAGGAGGTCGTCGGGCAGACCCGGCGGTACGACGACCCGCGCGTCCTCCGGGAGGGCGTCGGTGAGGGCGGCGGTGAGGGCGGCGGGTGGGCAGCGCACGACGGTGGCGCGGTAGTCGGCGACCCGTTCGGCGAAGTGGGCGACCAGGCCGGTCGCGTGCGGCGGCACGGCACCGGGTGGGGCGACGATGGGCGTGGTGGCGCTCTCGAGGTTGCTGTCGACGTCGTGGAGGGCGGCACGGATCCGGTGGAGGATCTCGTCCCGGGCACTCGTCTCGGCGTGGTTCACGACCGCTTGCCTCCGTTGGTGCGTTTCCACCAGTTCCGGAAGGACTCGGTGGGTGGGGTGGGGAGGTCGCGGGCGTCGGTCCAGGCCGCGCCGGGCCCGGGCAGGCGGCCGATTGTGGTGCGGCCCAGCGAGGTACGTCCGCGGCGGCGCAGCAGTCGCCCGGCCAGGGAGGACAGTCGTTCGGCCTGGTTCAGGCGCTTCGCGTCGGTGAGGGTCCAGGCGGCGGCACGGAAGGCGATGGCTTCGGGTTTGGCGAGCCGGTCGGTGCGGTGGGCGTCGACGACCTGGGAGCGGAGGTGGACCAGGACCTCGGGGATGTCGATGCGGACCGGGCAGGCCTCGAAGCAGGCCCCGCACAGGGTGGAGGCGTAGGGCAGGGAGTCGGTCTGGGGGTCACCGGTGCCCTTGAGGAGGGGGTTGAGGATGGCACCGATGGGGCCGGGGTAGACCGAGCCGTAGGCGTGGCCGCCGGTGCGTTCGTAGACGGGGCACACGTTGAGGCAGGCCGAGCAGCGGATGCAGCGCAGGGCCTGGCGGCCGACCTGGTCGGCCAGGGCGCGGGTGCGGCCGTTGTCGAGGAGCACGACGTGGACCTCCTGGGGGCCGTCACCGGTGGTGATGCCGGTCCAGGTCGAGGTGTAGGGGTTCATCCGCTCCCCGGTCGAGGAGCGGGGCAGCAGCCGCAGCAGCGGGTCGAGCTCGGCCCAGGTCGCCACGACCTTCTCGATCCCCACGATGCTGACCAGCACCTTCGGCAGGGTCAGGCACATCCGTCCGTTGCCCTCGGACTCGACCACGACCAGGGTGCCGGTCTCGGCGACGGCGAAGTTCGCCCCCGACACCGCCATCGGGGCGCGCAGGAACTTCTCCCGCAGGTGCTCACGCGCCGCGGCCGCCAGGACCGCCGGCTCATCACTCAGATCGACGGGTGCGGGGCGGCCGACCTGTCCCATCCGGCGGGCGAAGATCTCCCGGATCTCGGCACGGTTGCGGTGGATCGCGGGGACCAGGATGTGGCTGGGCAGATCACCCCCGAGCTGGACGATCAGCTCGGCCAGGTCGGTCTCCCAGGCGGCGATCCCCTCGGCGGCCAGGGCCTCGTTGAGCCCGATCTCCTGGGTCACCATCGACTTGACCTTCACCACCTCCTCGACCGCATGGGCCCGGGCGATGTCGACCACGATCCGGTTGGCCTCGATGGCGTCACGCGCCCAGTGCACCACCGCACCCCGCGCGGCCAACGCCTCCTCCAACCGCACCAACTGCGCATCGAGCGTGCGCAACGCACGGTCCTTGACCGCCGCACCAGCCAGCCGCAGCTCCTCCCAGTTCTCCACCTCGCCCACCACCGCGGCCCGCTTGCCGCGGATCACGCCCGTGGCATGGGCCAGGTTGTGCCGCAACTGCGAATCAGCCAACGCCGCCCGGGCCGCGACCGGGAACGCCGGCATCCCCACGAACGTCCCGCTCATGCCGGCTGCTCCTCGGTCGCGGCCAGGACCTCGGCCAGATGCATGGCACGGACCCCCGAGCGGCCCCGGTCCAGCACACCCCCGATGTGCATCAGACACGAGTTGTCCCCCGTCACCAGCACCTCAGCACCCGTCTCACGGACATGACGGGCCTTGTCGGTGCCCATCGCGACCGACGTGTCGGCGTTCTTGACCGCGAACGTCCCCCCGAACCCGCAACACTCCTCCGCCTTCACCAACTCCACCAACCGCAGCCCCCGCACCTGCTCCAACAGTCGCCGCGGCCGGTCACCCACACCCAGCATCCGCAACGAGTGACACGTCGGGTGATAGGTCACCGTGTGCGGGAAATAGGCCCCCACATCACTCACGCCCAGCACATCAAGGAGGAACTCGCTCAACTCGTACGTCCTCGGCGAGGTCGCCGCGACCGCGGCCACCAGCCCCGCATCCCCCGACCGGGCCGCGACCAGCCGATGCTGATGCCGCACGGAGCCCGCACACGACCCCGACGGCGTCACCACCGCGTCATAGCCCTCGAACGCACCCACGAACGACCGCACCACCGGCACCGCCTCATCGAGATAGCCCGTGTTGACCATCGGCTGCCCACAACACGTCTGCGCCACCGGGAAGTCCACCTCCACCCCCAGCCGCCGCAACAGACGAACCACCGCCCGCCCCGTCCCCGGAAACATGGCGTCGTTGACACACGTCACCATCAACGCGACCCGCATAGCGCACACTCTCCCACCTGTTGCAGGGTGAAACGATTCACACCGTACCGCCGGAACGGCCCGACCGCGAGTCACGGTCGGGCCGTTCCGGCGTCACTCCGGCCGGGTCGTCAGCGCCGCCTCACCTTCATGGCGGCGCTGGTCACCGTGACGCTCTGGTGTCCGGCGAGGGAGACGGTGACCCGCACGCGGACCTTCTCGCCCTGCCACTTCCGCTTCAGCCGCAGGGTGGCCTTCGTGCCCTTCTTGATCGCCTTGCCACCGACGAGCCACTGGTAGGAGACCGTGGCACCCGCGGGCACCGCGAGGGTCGCGGCCAGCTTCTTGCCGACGCGCGCCTTGCCGGTGATGACCGGGACGCCCACGGCGAGGTCGGCGGCGGTCACCGGGCCGGTCGTCGCCGAGTCCGCGAACCCGCTGTCACCCGCCTTGGTCGCCGTGACCCGCACCGAGAGCCGGGAGCCGAGGTCGGCCACGCCGACGACGTACGTCGTCCCGGTGGCGCCGGCGATCGGCGTCCCGTCCCGCAGCCACTGCCGGCTGAAGGACAGCCCCTTGGTGTTCCACGAGCCGTCGGTCGCGGTCAGGGTCGAGCCGTGCTGCGGGACGCCGGTCACCTGGGGCGCCACGACCGCGGCGATCTGGTCGACATCGGCCAGCGTCACCGTGGTGCGGTGCACCGCCTCGGTGTTGCCCGCGAGGTCGGTCGAGACGTACTCGACGACGTGGTCGCCGTAGCCCTCGACCTGGACCGGGCCGCCGTCCGCGCGCTGCCACGCACCGCCGTCGATCCGGTAGCGGGTGCCCGCGACGCCGGAGAGGGCGTCCTCGGCGGAGAACTCCACCTGCGCGCGGTCGGAGCCCTCCACCCCGCTGCCCCGCTTCGCGGTGACCACGGTGACGGGCGGCGTCAGGTCGATGCCGACCGTCAGCTCCCCCGCCGCCGACCGGTTGCCCGCGGCGTCGGTCGCGCGGTACGAGACGACGTGCTCGCCCTCCTCCGCGATCGCGACCGGCCCGGAGTAGTCCTGCCAGCCCGAGGAGCGGCCGACCTGCACGACCGGCGCCGGGTCACGACCGTCCGCGGCCGTCACCTCGACGCTGACGGGCGAGGAGTACCAGCCCCCGGTGCCCGGCACGCCGCCGGTGACGCCGGCGGACACGTCCGGTGCCCGCGTGTCGTCGGTCAGGGGCAGCACCCACATGTCGGCGATGGAGGGGTCGAAGTAGCCGGAGGCGTCGAGCGGGTACTCGTACTTGATCCGGGCCGTGCCGTCCGCGGGCAGCACCGCCGGGTCGTCGACGACGAGGTCGTAGACCTTGATGCCCACACCGGTCGCGGTCCGCGGGACCAGCTGGGTCCGCACCAGCACGTCATCGACGTAGACGTTGTACTTCTTGGTGCGCGGACCGTCGTAGGTCTCGACGTTGCGGATCAGGAACGGCTCCCCTGCGGGGACGTCCACCTCGACCGAGTACCACGAGCCCGGGTACGCCGAGTGCGCGTAGCGCCGCGTGTAGCCCGCCTCGGTGTTGGTGCCACTGCTCGCCGACGCCTGCAGGCCGTGTGCCTGCTCCGACGCGGAGGCGCCGAAGTCGACGTGGTCGACGGCCTCGACCGTGGGCGGGTGCGGCAGGTCGACGGTCACGCTCGCGGCCTTGGACACGCTGACCCGGCCGGCCTGCCGGACGTCGACCGTCAGGTCCACCGCACCGCCGACCAGGTCGAGCGGCACGGACAGCGGCACGGTCGCCGTGACGGTCTCGCCCGCGGGCACGAGCGTCTCGGTCGAGGGGACCGCCCGCCAGCCCGCGGGGAGCCCGCGGACCGCCACGGAGACCCGAGTGTCGCGGTCGCCGTCGTTGGCCACCGGGACGTCGAGGACGACCCGCTCGACCGGGTCCTCGTCGGCCGGTTCGGCGGTCACCTCGCCGATGCCGAGGCCGGAGTCGACGTGCACCCAGTCGGCGGTCACGTCGCTGACCTCGTACGCCTTGCCCCCGAGGGTGAAGGTCACGTCGAGCGCGGCGTCGTAGTCGCCGGCAGCCGCGTTCGCGGGCACCGCCAAGGTCACCGGCACCTGCGCGTCCTCGCCGGGGGCGAGGTCGGGCACCGGGACCGTGACCGGCGTCCAGCCGGCCACGGCGACGGAGGCCGCGACGTCGGTGACAGCGCTCCCGCCGTCGTTCGCGACGTCGACGGTGCCCGTCGCCTCCGCCCCGGCGGACACCGGCGCACCCGCCGGCGGGAGGCTCACCGTGACGCCCTCGGCCGTCATCACGACCCGGGCCAACGCCTGCTCGACGGCAGCCAGGCGAGTGTCGGCGGCGCCCCGGACGGGCGCGTCCACCTCGCTGTCGCCGAGCCAGGCGCGCAGCCCGCGGATCGCGTCGAGCGCGGCCACCAGGTGCTCCGTGGCGGCCTCGCCGTCGGCCGTGCGGGCCGCGAGCACGGCGTCGCGTGCCTCGTCGAGCCCGTCCGTCAGGTGCGTCCCGGCCTCCGCGGTGAGGTCCCCGCCGGCCACCGTGTCGCTCACGTGGTCGCGGGCCGCGGCGATCAGGTCGAGGATCGCGCCGAGAGGCGCGTCGGCCGCGGTCACCAGGAAGTCGTAGCTGCCCGAGCCGATGGTCACGACCACGTCGCCGTCGGCATTGGTCACGCCCTGGACGCCCTCGACGTCGGCGAGGAGCTCGCCGCCCTCGGTCACCGCCCAGACGTTGGCCGCGGGGAGCACCACCTCCGCGGTGGTGTTGACGGGTACGTCGACCGCGAGCCGCAGGTCGTCACCCTGCCGCTCCCAGTCGGTCGTGATGGTGCCGTAGACCGAGTCCAGCTCACCGCGGGCGTCGGTCAGCGCGCCGTCGACGGCAGGCGCCACCCGGAACCTGCGGTAGCCGGGCTCCAGCGCACTGATGCCGCCGATGTGCTGGTACATCCAGTCGCCCACCGCTCCGTAGGCGTAGTGGTTGAAGGAGTTCATCCCGACGTCGCCGAATGAGCCGTCGGGCTTGATCGAGTCCCACCGCTCCCACATCGTGGTGGCGCCCATGGCGACCTCGTAGCCCCACGACGGGTAGTCCTCGTGCAGGAGCAGCTCGTAGGCGAGGTCGTCGCGGTCGATCGAGGTGAGGGCGGGCAGCAGCCAGGGCGTGCCGAGGAAGCCGGTCGTGAGGTGGTTGTCGCTCGCGGCGAGTTTGGCCACGAATTTCGCCGCGACCTTGTCGCGCATCTCCTCGGGCACCAGGTCCATGCCCAGCGCCATCGCGTAGGCGGTCTGGCTGTTGCCGGTGACGGTGCCGTCGGCGGCGACGTACTCCTCGCCGAAGGCCGCTCGGACGTCGGCCGAGCGCTGCGCGAAGGCGGCGGCGTCGGCGTCCTCGCCGATCGCGGCGGCCATCTCCGCCATCATCCGGGCGTCCTCGGCGTAGTACGCCGTGCCGAGCACGCCGACCGGGGTGTCGTCGTTGAGGTTGAGCCAGTCGTTCCAGTTGCCGCGCGCCGTGTCGATCAGGTCGGGACCCGCTCCGGCGACGACGAAGTCGAAGTACTTCGTCATGAGGTCGTAGTACTGGCGCACGATCGCGGTGTCGCCGAGTGCCCGGAAGACGGCGTACGGCACGGTGATGCCGGCGTCGGACCAGCCCAGCCCGGCGCCGAGGTCGATGCCCGGTGGCACCGGCGCGATGCCGGGCAGGTTGCCGTTGGCGTAGGCGGCATCGCTCAGGTCGCGCATCCACTTCGCCAGGAAGGACCGGGTGTCGCGCAGGTAGCTCGCGGTCGGGGCGAAGACGTTGATGTCGCCGGTCCAGCCGAGCCGCTCGTCGCGCGCCGGGGTGTCGGTCGGGATCGAGAGGAAGTTG
Organism: Nocardioides carbamazepini; assembly: GCF_024614185.1. GTDB lineage: Bacteria > Actinomycetota > Actinomycetes > Propionibacteriales > Nocardioidaceae > Nocardioides > Nocardioides carbamazepini. The sequence continues at coordinate 995,132 of NZ_JAHTLF010000016.1, read as the reverse complement.
CCGCGCTGGCCCCACGAGATGTTGCTCTGCAGCTGGTTGAGCATCGTGCTCGAGGTCTCGAGGTCGCCGATGGCGGGCAGGTCGGATCCCCACACCACGCCGGTGACGTCACCGGCCGCGGGCGGCGTGCTGGCCCCGGTGATCTCGACGTAGCGGAAGCCGTGCTGGGTCAGGGTCGGCTCGTAGGTGACCGTGCCGGCGGCGCCGAAGGTGTAGTAGTCGGTCACCTTCGCGGCGCGGAGGTTGGCGGTGTAGAGGGTGCCGTCGGGGTTGAGCATCTCGCCGTAGCGCACGCGCACCGCGGTGCCGGCCTGGCCGGTCAGCACCATCCGGGCCACGCCGACCATGTTCTGACCGAGGTCGTAGACGAAGGCGCCCGGCGTGGGCTCGGTGCGCTCGACGACGTCGATCTCCTCGGTCGTGCGGACCGGCTCGTCGGGCTGCGGTACGACGAGCTCGGTCGCGGACTCCCGCACCACGGCGGGCGTCCACCCGCCGTCGTCGTAGCCGTGCTGGTCCCAGCCGGCCTGGGCCAGCCGGGCGTCGAAGGTCTCGCCGTCGATGTTGTCGGCGGCGACGTAGGGGCCCGCGTGGGTGGTCCAGTCGTCGCCGGTGTCGACCCACTGCGTGGTGCCGTCGGTGTAGTCGATGCGCAGGCGGGCCAGCAGCGAGAGCCGGTTGCCGTAGACGCCCGGTCCCCACATGCCGACCTTGCCGCCCCACCAGCCGTTGCCCATGGTCGCGCCGAGGCCGTTGTCGCCCGCACGGACCTGATCGGTGACGTCGTAGGTCTGGTGCTGGAAGCGGGTGTTGTAGTCGGTCCAGCCGGGCGCGAGGTGCTGGTCGCCGACGGGCTCACCGTTGAGGGTCAGCTCGTAGATGCCACGGGCGGTGGCGTAGATCCGGGCCCGCTCGACGCTCTTGCCGCTGTCCGTGGCGAAGTCGGTGCGCAGCAGCGGCAGGTTGTCGTCCGGCGAGTGCCACAGGAACTCCTGGTTGCCCTTCACCTCCAGGCCGCCGGCGACCAACGCTCCGCCGCGGAACGGGTTGCCGTCGGAGAAGTCGGTGTCGAGCAGCACGTCGCCGTTCTCGGCCTCGACGCGCACGGCATGGACGGTGAAGGCCTCGGTGCCCTCGGTGGCCACCGACGTGCGGAAGCCGACGTATCCCTTGCCGAAGTTCGTCCGGGTCCGGGTGTCGATCTGCTCGCCGTCGATCGACGTGGTGATCGTGTCACCGTCGACCGTCACGCTCATCCGGTGCTGCCCGGTCCGCAGCTCGTCGGCCGTGATGACCGAGCTGATGTCCACGTCGCCGAGCGCGGCGTAGTTGCCGTTGACCTTGGTGTGCGGGCGGAACAGGGCCTGGTCGCCCACCGCCTTGACCTGCCACATGTAGCCGTTGTTGGTGTTCGCGCTGCGGATCATCGCGGCGAAGACGAGGTTGTCGAGGGTGAAGTCGAAGTCGGCGGTGTAGTCGGTCCACCTGTTGACCTCGGTGTCGGCGGGCGCGCCGACCCACTCCGCGCCGCCCCAGTCGCTCGCGTCCAGCAGACCGGTCTCGAACCAGGTCGGATCGCTCCACTCGCTGGCCGCGCCCGCGCCGTCCCAGACCCGGACGCGCCAGGAGTAGCGGGTCTGGGAGGCGAGCGCCGGGCCGGCGTACGCGACGTTCAGCTGCTCGGACGACTCGACCCGGCCCGAGGACCAGACGGCCGCTCCCCCGTCGGCCTCCGCGACCTCGAGCTCGTAGGCACTCTGCACGACGCCTCGGGCTCCGCCGGTCGACCTCCAGCCGAAGACGACGTCGTCGGCTCCGATGCCGAGGGGCGTGGTGCGCGCGTTGGTCTGCAGGCCGGCGACGGCGAGCGCCTCGCCGGGGGCGGCCGCAGCGGCCGCTGCGGCCGGGGCTCCGAGGGTGAGCGGTCCTCCCGTCAGCATGCCGAGGGCCAGCGTGGCGGCCGCGACCGTGGAGGTCAGATACCGGCGGCGTGGGGTCATGGGTGCCTCCTGATTGAAACGTTGCAACAGCAACCTAGGAGGTATGTGACGACCACCACAAGGAGGTTGTCCGGATCCGGCCGCACCCGATCCCGGGGCCCGGTTTCGTCCCGGGTCGGGACGGCCCGGTCAGATGAGGCCGGTGCGGACGGCGTGGACGACCGCCTCGATCGAGGAGTCGACGCCGAGCTCGTCCGCGACCGTGCGCAGCCGTCGGCGCACGGTCCGGTCCGACACGCCGATCCGGCGGGCGATCGCGTCGATCGTCAGCCCCCGGGCGAGCAGGCTCAGGATCTCGAGGTCGAGGCCGGTGGGCGCCCACCCCTCGTCCTGGCCGGTCCTGCGCCGCTCGTCGACCACCGTCATCCGACGCGCCGCTCGGCCGCCGCCCAATCGGTCCCGTCCCGCGGCTCGAACCTGCGGACGTCGTACGAGCGAGCGATGAGATCTCGCATCGCCGGCAGGTCGGGCAGGTCGGCGCCGAGGGCGCGCCCCTGGACGAGGACGTTGCCGAGCGCGGCCGCCTCGACCGGTCCGGCGAGCACCGGCAGGCCGCAGGCGTCGGCGGTGAGCTGGCAGAGGACCTCGTTCTGCGAGCCGCCGCCGACGATGTGGACGACAGCGGGCGAGGTCCCGGCGAGGGTGGCGGCGGTGCGGACGTGGCGGCGGTAGGCGACGGCGAGGCTGTCGACGATGCAGCGGGTGATCGCGACCGGCGAGCGCGGGATCGTCTCGCCGGCCTCCGCGGCCAGCACGGCGATCCGCTCGGGCATCGGGTCCGCCGCCGTGCTCGGGGCGAGCAGCCGGGGATCGTTGATGTCGACCACCGTGCGCAGCGGCTCGAAGTCCGCGGCGGCCGCGACCAGCGAGCGCAGCTCGACGTCCTTGTAGCGCCGCTCGGACCACGAGCGCAGCGACTCCGAGAGCACCCACAGGCCCATCACGTTCTTGAGGAAGCGGACCGTGCCGTCGATGCCGAGCTCGTTGGTGAAGTCCGCCGACCGAGCGGCCTCGGTGAGCACCGGGGCGTCCAGCTCCAGACCGACCAGGGACCAGGTGCCGGAGGAGATGTAGGCGAAGTCGCCGTCGCTCGCGGGCACGCCGACCACGGCGGAGGCGGTGTCGTGCGAGCCCACCGCCACCACGGGTACGTCGCCACCGGCACCGACCTCGCGGGCGACCTCGGCCAGCAGGGGGCCGAGCAGGGAGCCCGGGTCGCGCAGGGGCGGCAGGATCCCCCACGGGAGGCCCAGGTCGCGGCACAGGTCGACCGCCCACGCGCCCGCGCGGACGTCGTACAGCTGGGTGGTCGAGGCGTTCGTGCGCTCCGCGCCGATGACGCCCGTGAGCCAGTAGCCGAGCAGGTCCGGCAGCAGCAGCATGGTCTCGGCGGACTCCAGCGCGGCGGTGCCGCGGGCGGCGACCAGCTGGTAGAGCGTGTTGAACGGCAGCTGCTGGATGCCGGTCGTGGCATAGAGCGCGGACGCGCCGATCTCGGCGACCACCTTCTCGGCGATCCCGTCGATCCGCGCGTCGCGGTGGCTGAAGACCTGGCCGAGGAGCAGGCCGTCGCGGTCGAGCAGCCCGTAGTCGATCGCCCAGGAGTCGATCCCGATGCCGTGCAGCGGGCCGGTGCGGGCGACCTCACGAATGCCGGCCAGGGTCTCGCGGTGGATGCCGAGGACATCCCAGAACAGCGCGCCCCGGGCCCGCACCGCCCCGTTGGGGAAGCGGTGCATCTCGTTGATCTCGACGCGCTCGCCTGTGATCCGGCCGGACATCACCCGACCCGACGTGGCGCCGAGGTCGACAGCGGCGACCCGGACCGCCCTGCTCATCGCGCCGGCCTCATCGCGGACTCATCGGAGGAAGGCGGCCGCGACCCCGGCATCGACCGGGATGTGCAGGCCTGTGGTGTGGGTGAGCTCAGGCCCGCAGAGCACGAACACGGCGTTGGCGATGTGCTCGGGCAGCACCTCGCGCTTGAGGATGGTGCGCTGGGCGTAGAACTTGCCGAGGTCCTTCTCCTCCACTCCGTAGACGGCCGCACGGTTGGCGCCCCAGCCGCTGGCGAAGATGCCGGAGCCCTGGACCACGCCGTCCGGGTTCACGCCGTTGACCTTGATCCCGTGCTCGCCCAGCTCGGCGGCCAGCAGGCGGACCTGGTGGGCCTGGTCGGCCTTGGCGGCGCCGTACGCGACGTTGTTGGGGCCGGCGAAGATCGAGTTCTTGCTGGAGATGTAGACGATGTCGCCACCCATCTGCTGCTCGATCATCACCTTCGCGGTCGCCTTGGCGACGAGGAAGGAGCCCTTGGCCATCACGTCGTGCTGGAGGTCCCAGTCCTTCTCGGTGGTCTCCATCAGCGACCGCGACAGCGACAGGCCGGCGTTGTTGACGACCAGGTCGACGCCGCCGAAGGCCAGGACGGCGGCGTCGACGGCGGCCTGGACGGCGGCCTCGCTGCTGACGTCGACCTGGACACCGACGGCGACGTCAGGGCCGCCCAGCTCGGCCGCGGTCGCCTGGGCCTTCTCCAGGCTGAGGTCGGCGATGACGACACAGGCGCCCTCGGCCGCGAGCTTGACCGCGGTGGCCTTGCCGATGCCCGAGGCGGAGCCGGTGACGAGCGCGACCCGGGTGGCGAGCGGCTTCGGCTTCGGCATCCGCTGGAGCTTGGCCTCCTCGAGCGCCCAGTACTCGATGCGGAACTTCTCCGCCTCGTCGATCGGCGCGTACGTCGACAGGCCCTCGGCGCCACGCATGACGTTGATGGCGTTGGTGTAGAACTCACCGGCCACGCGGGCGGTCTGCTTGTCCTTGCCGAAGCTGAACATGCCGACCCCGGGGACCAGCACGATGAGCGGGTCCTTGCCGCGGATCGCCGGGGAGTCCGGCGTCGCGTGGCGGTCGTAGTAGCCCTGGTAGTCCTCGCGGTAGGCCGCCGCGAGCTCGTGCAGACGGGTGATGCTGTCCTCGACACCCGCGCTCGGTGGGAGGTCGAGGACGAGCGGCTTGACCTTGGTGCGCAGGAAGTGGTCGGGGCACGACGTGCCCAGCTCACCCAGACGCGGGTGCTCGGCGTGCGCGAGGAACTCGAGCACCACGTCGGCGTCGCTGAAGTGACCGACCATGGGACGGTCCGCCGACGCGATGCCGCGGATGGTCGGGGCCAGCGCCGCGGCCTTGGCCCTGCGCTCGGCGTCCGGCAGCGCGGCGTACCCGTCGAGGGCGGCGCCGAACGGCTCGGCCCTGGAGTGCTCGGCGATGTAGGCGGCAGCCGTGTCGATGATCCACAGCGAGCTGGCCTCGGCCTCCTCGCTGGTGTCGCCCCACGCCGTGATGCCGTGGCCGCCGAGGATGCAGCCGATCGCCTGGGGGTTCTTCGCCTTGATCTCGGCGATGTCGAGGCCCAGCTGGAAGCCGGGCCGGCGCCACGGCACCCAGACGACCTTGTCGCCGAAGATCGTGGTGGTCAGCTCCGGGCCGTCCGCTGCGGTCGCGATCGCGATGCCCGAGTCGGGGTGCAGGTGGTCGACATGGGCGGCGTCCACGAGGCCGTGCATGGCGGTGTCGATCGACGGCGCCGCACCGCCCTTGCCGTGCAGGCAGTAGTCGAACGCGGCGACCATCTCGTCCTCGCGGTCGACGCCCGGGTAGACGTCGACCAGGCCGCGCATCCGGTCGAGGCGGAGCACGGCGAGGCCGGACTCGGTGAGGGTGCCGAGGTCGCCCCCCGAGCCCTTCACCCAGAGCAGCTCGACGGGCTCGCCGGTGACCGGATCGGTCTCGGTGCCCTTGGCCGAGGTGTTGCCGCCCGCATAGTTGGTGTTCTTCGGGTCGGCGCCGAGGCGGTTGGAACGCGCGATCAGCGCGGCCGCTGCGGGGTTGGTCATGGTGCCCTTCGTTCGGGTGAGTGGGGTCAGGTCCAGGACAGCTGGGTGCCGCCGACGCGGGCCGCCTCGATGTCGCGCTGGTAGCCGGACTCGGCGTACGCGCGCATCGGGTCGCCCGGAAGGCCGCGCTCCTCGCGCCAGGCGGCGAGATCGGCTCGGACATCGGTGTAGAAGGCGTCCATGAGCACTGCGTTGGCGCCCAGCACGTCGCCCTCGGACTGCGCCGTCTCGAGTGCGGCGCGGTCGACGAGCAGGGCGCGGGCGGTCATCTCCTGCACGTTGAGCACCGACCGGATCTGGCCGGGGATCTTGTCCTCGATGTTGTGGCACTGGTCGAGCATGAACGCCACATCGCTGTGCCCGTCGGGGTTGGCCGGGCCGTAGCCGCCGCCGCGGATCACCTCGAAGAGGATCCGGAACAGCTGGAAGGGATCGGCCGCGCCGACGATCAGGTCGTCATCGGCGTAGAAGCGCGAGTTGAAGTCGAAGGAGCCGAGCTTCCCGAGCCGCAGCAGCTGCATCACGATGAACTCGATGTTGGTGCCCGGCGCGTGGTGGCCGGTGTCGAGGCAGACCACGGCCCGCTCGCCGAGCGCGCTGACCTGGGCGTACGACGTACCCCAGTCCGGGACGTCGGTGTGGTAGAAGGCCGGCTCGAAGAACTTGTACTCGAGCACGAGCCGCTGGTCGCCGCCGAGCCGGTCGTAGATGACGGCCAGCGACTCCGCCAGCCGGTCCTGCCGGCCACGCAGGTCGGCCTGGCCGGGATAGTTGCTGCCGTCGGCGAGCCAGATCTTGAGGTCGCGCGAGCCGGTCACGTCCATCACGTCGATGCACTCGAGGTGATGGTCGATCGCCTTCTGGCGGACCTTCGGGTCGACGTGCACGAGCGAGCCGAGCTTGTAGTCGTCGTCCTGGAAGGTGTTGGAGTTGATCGTGCCCAGGGCCACGCCCTGCTCCGCGGCATAGGCCGCGAGCGCGGCATAGTCGTCGCCCCGGTCCCACGGGATGTGCAGCGCGACCTTCGGCGCCAGGCCCGTGAACCGGTGCACGGTCGCCGCGTCCGCGATCTTCTCCTCGACGGTGCGCGGGGTCCCCGCGCTGCCGAAGACCTTGAAGCGGGTGCCGGAGTTGCCGAACGCCCAGGAGGGCAGCTCGATGGCCTGGCCCTCGAGCTGGGCCGCGATGGCGGCGAAGCCACCTTGACTAGTCATGATCAGTTGCCTTCGGTGAGAACGGGTCGGCGGGTGTGCTGGGCGAGCTGCTCGTCGAGATTGAAGACCTCGCGCAGCAGCACGAACCCCTCGTCGGGCGCGCCTTCGAGCTGGGTGAAGTACGGCGCCATCTCGGCCTGCCACCGGGCATTGACGTCCGTGGCGGCCATGGCGGCCTGGGCGGTGGTCAGGTCGTCGGCCTCGACGTACCCGATCAGCAGCCCGTCGTTCCGCAGGAACAGGGAGTAGTCGCGCCAGCCGGTCGCGGCGAGTGCGGCGAGCATGTCCGGCCAGACGGCACGGTGGCGCTCGGCGTACTCCTCCATCCGGTCAGGACGGACCTGGAGGCTGAAGCAGTAGCGGGGCACGGGTGTTCCCTCCTCCCTGTTCCTGCGGAGTGACGTGGTGAGCGGTCGGCTCAGAAGTGGAACTCGTCGATGTTGTCGGCGTTGAAGCGGAACGGGTCGCCGAGCAGCACGGTGCTGTCCGCGCCGACCGTGAACTCGCCCAGGTCGCCGGCCTCGAAGGTGTCGCCCTCGGCGCCGGTGATGTCGCCGTCGGCGAGCGCCTTGCCGGCGTACGCCGAGAGGTAGCCGAGCTCCTCGGGGTTCCACAGCGCGAACTCGGTGACGGTGCCGTCCTTGACGTAGTCACGCATCTGGTCCGGCGTGCCGAGCCCGGTCAGCGCGACCTTGCCCTTCGAGGCGGACGTCGACAGGTAGCGCGCGGCAGCGGAGATGCCGACGGTGGTCGGCGAGACGATCCCCTTGAGGTTCGGGTGGTCGGCGAGCAGGGCCGCGGTCTTGTCGAACGACGTCTGGTCGTCGTCGTCGCCGTAGACGGTGTCGACGAGCTTGATGTTCGGGTGGTTCGCGGCCAGGTCCTCCTTGATGAGGTCGATCCACGCGTTCTGGTTGGTGGCGTTCGCCGCGGCCGAGAGGATCGCGATCTCGCCGGCGTCGCCGATCTGCTCCGCGATCATGTCGACCTGGACCTTCGCGATGCCCTCCGCCGTGGCCTGGTTGATGAACAGGTCGCGGCACTCGGGGTCGGTGTCGGAGTCGAACGTGACGACCTTGGTGCCGGCCTCACGGGCGGCGTTGAGCGAGTCGCACAGCGCGGTCGGGTCGTTGGCCGAGACGATCAGCGCGTTGACGCCCTGCGCGGCGGCCGTGTCGATGTAGGACACCTGGGCGTCCGGGCCGGCGGTGTCGGGACCGACCTCGGCGAAGGTGCCGCCGAACTCCTCGACGGCCCTCTTGCCACCGGCGTCGCTGGTCTCGAAGTAGGGGTTGCCGAGGTTCTTCGGCAAGAAGGTGACGGTCGTCTTGTCACCGCCGCCCCCGCCTCCGTCCGAGCCACCGTCGTCGTCGCTGCCGCAGGCGGCCAGGCCCAGGGTGGCCACCAGCGCCAGTGCAGCGCCGGCAGCGAACCGCTTGGAGTTGATCCTCATTGAGCTACCTTTCGGGTGTGGTCGCCGTTGACCGGCGTCTTCGACGTGACCTCGGGGGCCACGGCCCGCCGCGGAAGCAGAGCCCGGATGCGCGGCAGGAAGTTGGAGGCGATCACCGAGCCGACGAGCAGCAGGCCGATGATGATCTGGATGACCTCGGAGCCCTGCCCGTCGAGCTGCAGCGCCGAGTTGAGGACGGCGATGAGGAGCACGCCGGCGATCACGCCGTGCAGTGCACCGCGGCCGCCGAAGATGGACACCCCGCCGAGGAGGACACCGGCGATCACCTTGAGCTCGAAGCCCGTGCCGGTGTCGGTGGCGACGGAGTTGGACTTGAGGGCGACGTACACGCCGGCGAGGGCGGCGACGGCCCCGCTGAGCGTGAACAGGATCAGCTTGGTGCGGGCGACGTTGACGCCGGAGAAGTGCGCGGCCTCGTCGCTCAGCCCGATCTCGAAGACGCTGCGGCCGAAGCTGGTGAAGTGCAGCAGCAGGCCGAAGAGCACGGCCAGCACGATGATCGGGATGATGATGTTGGGGTACTGCGTGTCGCCGATCCGCTCGGTCGGCCAGGTGCGCAGGGCGCCGGGGAAGCCGGAGATCCGCTTGTCCTGGATCAGGCCCTCGGCAAGACCGCGGTAGAGCGCCAGGCTGCCGATCGTGACCGCGAGCGAGGGCAGGCCGACGTAGGCGACGAAGAAGCCGTTGAGGGCCCCGAGCAGCGCGCCGACGACGATCGCGACCACCGCCGCGGACGGCACGGACAGGTCGTGGTCCACGACGAGGACGCCGGTGACCGCGGCGCTGGCGCCGAGGGTGCTGGCCACCGACAGGTCGATCTCGCCGGTGACGATGATCAGCGTCATCGGCAGCGCCATCAACAGGATCGGCGCGTACTCCTTGAGCAGGTTGTAGATCGTCAGCGGGCCGTCGAAGTACTGCACGTTGCCCAGGGCGTAGAGGAACACCACGACCAGGGCCGCGATCACGGCGGCCTCCCGGTTGAGCAGCAGGCGGGCGAGCACGCTGCGGGAGTACGCCGGGTACGTGCGAGTCTCCGCCGAGGCGGGCGCGACGGGCGTGGCTGTGCTCATGCGTGGTCCCTCGCTTCCACGAGCTGGTGGGTGCGGCGGATGCTGAGCACCCGGTCCAGGACGATCGATCCGATGATGAGAGCGCCGACCACCGCGCCCTGCCAGAACTCACTGATGCCCAGGATCGGGAGCGCACGGTTGATGGTGACCAGGAGGAAGGCGCCGATGGCCGCCCCCCACACGGTGCCGCTGCCGCCGAAGATCGCCACCCCGCCGATGACCACGGCGGCGACGGCCTGGAGCTCGATGCCGCTGCCGGTGCCGGAGAAGGCGGTGGCGTAGCGGGCCGCGGAGAAGACCCCCGCCAGGCCGGCCAGCGCGCCGCAGAGCACGAAGGCGCCGAGCACCCGGCGTCCCGCGGGCAGGCCGTAGAGGTCGGCGGCGTCGGGGTCGGAGCCGATCGCGTAGAGCTCACGCCCTCCGCGCGCCGTGTGGAGGTAGTAGCCGACGGCGGCGACCACGACGAGCGCGATGATGGTGAGCACCGGGATCGTCAGCACCTGCTGGGTGCCGAGCCGCTCGAAGTGCGCCGGGTAGTCCTGGGCGTTCATCCGGTCGCTGCCGACCTCGTGGGTCAGCGCGCCGCGCAGGACGTACATCGTGCCCAGCGTGATCACCAGCGCCGGCACCTTGAAGAGGGTGACGAGCACGCCGTTGATCGCGCCGATGACGGCGCCGACGGCGAGCCCGGCGAGGAACACCACCACGACGGAGATGTCGGGATTGGCGACGAAGATCTTGCCGGTGACATAGGCCGTGATGCCGAGCGTGGAGCCGACGGAGAGATCGACGTTGCGGGTCACCACCACGACCATCTGCCCGACCGCGAGCAGCAGGAGGATCGACGGCGCGAGCAGGGTGTCGCGCCAGCCGTCCGCGCTCAGCACGAACGAGCTGCGCCGCGCGGTGGCGAGCACGATGATCAGGCCGAGCACGATCACGATCGCCAGCTCGCGCGAGCGCAGCACGGTGTGCAGCGCCCGAGTGGCCGGGCTCTCCTGCGACGGGGCCAGGGTGGACGTACTCATGCCGGCTCCTTGGTCGCGGCGGTGGCGGAGGTGGACCGGGTGGCGGCGGCCATGACGTTCTCGGGCGTGGCGTCGGCGCGCGCGATGTCGGCGGTGATCCGGCCCTCGCAGACCACGAGCACCCGGTCGGCCATGCCGAGCACCTCGGGAAGCTCGGAGGAGATCATCACGATTGCCAGGCCCTGGCCGGCGAGATCGGAAAGCAGACGGTGGACCTCGGCCTTGGTCCCGACGTCGATGCCGCGGGTCGGCTCGTCGATGATGAGCAGCCGTGGCCCGGTGGCGAGCCACTTCGCGATGACGACCTTCTGCTGGTTGCCGCCGCTCATCGTGGCCGCGCGCATGTCGAGCGCGCTGGTCTTCACCTGCAGCCGCGCCGCCCAGGGACCGGCCGCCCGGTTCTCCGCGCGCGCCGTGAGCAGGCCGGTCCGAGCGAGGCCGCCACGGATCACCGCGCTGATATTGCGGGCGACCGAGCTCTCGATCACCAGACCCTGCTGCCGGCGGTCCTCGGGGACGAACGCCATGCCGGCGCGGATCGCCCGGCGGGGGCTGCCCTTCGGCACGACCCTGCCGTCGAGGGTGACGCTCCCCTCGTCGTACCCGTCGACACCGAAGACGGCCCGGGCGATCTCGCTGCGGCCGGCGCCGACGAGCCCCGCGAGGCCGACGATCTCGCCCGCGCGGACCTGGAAGGACACGTCGTGGAACTCGCCCGTGCTGCCCAGGCCCTGCACGTCGAGCACGACGTCGCCGATCGACGCGGGCGTCTTGGGGAACAGCTCGGCGACCTCGCGGCCGACCATCTTGGCGACGATCTCCGCCTCGGTGGTCTCCGCGACGCGTGCGGTGGAGACGTAGGCACCGTCCCGCATCACGGTGACGGTGTCGCACAGGTCGAAGACCTCGTCGAAGCGGTGGGAGATGAACACCAGGGCCCGGCCCTCGTCGCGCAGGCTGCGGGCGACCGCGAAGAGGCGTGCGACCTCGTTGCCGCTGAGCGCCGCGGTCGGCTCGTCCATCACGAGCAGCTTCGCGTCGAGCGAGATGGCCTTGGCGATCTCGATCAGCTGCTGGTCGGCGATGGAGAGGCCGTTGGCGACCCGGCGCGGGTCGATGCCGACGCCGAGCCGGGCGAAGAGCGCGTGCGACTCGGCGTACATCCGGGTCCGGTCGATGCGGCGGCCGCGGCCGCGGGGGTGGCGGCCCATGAAGATGTTCTCGGCGACCGAAAGATCGGGGAAGAGCGTGGGCTCCTGGTAGATCACCGCCACGCCGGCGGCCTTGGACTCGGCGGTCGAGCCGAAGTCGACCGGGTCGCCGAGGAGCCGGAACTCGCCGGCGTCGCGGCGATGCACCCCGGCGACGATCTTCACCAGGGTGGACTTGCCCGCGCCGTTCTCGCCGACGAGGGCGTGGATCGAGCCGGGCCACACCTCGAGCGTTCCCGAGCGCAGCGCGGCCACGGCACCGAACGACTTCGCGACGTCGCGCAGCTGGAGGGTCGGCATCCGCTCCTCGCGGCGCTCCTCGTGGTCCGGCATCGCACTCCCTCGGTTCTCGACATCCGCGCATTGAAAGGTTTCAATAGCGGATGCAGTGGACACTAGGTGACCGTGGTCACAGACGTCAAGGCATCTCGGCCAAGTTTTTTGAAACGAATCAAATGCAGCGGTACGCCGCTGTCTTGGGCCTAGGGTGAGCCCGACAACCACAGGAGGAAGCGTGACCACGAGCGAGGCGGCGAAGAGCGGCGACCCGAGCCGCAGCGTCTCCGTCAAGGACGTCGCCGCCGCCGCCGGGGTCTCGGTCGGCACGGTCTCCAATGTGCTCAACCGGCCGGAGAAGGTGTCCCCCACCACCCTCGAGCACGTCCAGCAGGTCATCGAGCGGCTCGGCTTCGTCCGCAACGACGCGGCCCGCCAGCTCCGCGCCGGCACCAACCGCGCGATCGGCATGGTCGTCCTCGACGTACGCAACCCGTTCTTCACCGACATCGCCCGCGGGGTGGAGCTGCGGCTGGCCGAGCACCGCCGCCCCCTCATCCTCGGCAGCTCCGACCAGGACGCCGAGCGCGAGTCGACCTATCTCGACCTCTTCGAGGAGCAACGGGTCAGCGGCCTGCTGATCACGCCGGTCGGCAAGGTGCTCCCCCGCCTGCGCCGGCTGCGGGAGCGCGGCACGGCCGTCGTGGTCGTCGACCGGCGCACCGGCAGCCGCGAGTTCTCCTCCGTCGCCGTCGACGACGTGCGCGGCGGCCGCCTCGCGGCGCAACACCTGTTGGAGTCCGGTCGTCGCAGGATCGCCTTCATCGGTGGTCCGCGCGGCCTCACCCAGATCAAGCACCGTCTCCACGCGGCCCAGGAGGAGGTCGACGCGGTCGACGGCGCCCGGCTGCGCTTCGTCGAGACGGGCACCATGGACGCCGACGCCGGACGGCGCGGCGCGGAGGACCTCCTCGCCGGTCCCGACCGACCCGACGCCATCTTCGCGGCCAACGACCTCGTCGCCCTGGGCGTGCTCCAGGCGTTGACGCTGGCGGGGGTGCGCGTCCCCGAGGATGTCGCCATCATCGGCTTCGACGACATCGACTTCGCCGCCTCCGCCGCGATCCCGCTCAGCTCGGTGCGCCAGCCGCGCGCCGAGATGGGCCGGGCCGCCATCGACCTGCTGCTCGCCGCCATCGACGATCCCGCCGCGCAGGCACGCGACATCGTGCTCGAGCCGGAGCTCGTGGTGCGCCGCTCGACCGGCTGACGCGGCGACCGCCAGGGGCGGGCGGCACCGCCGATCCGGGCCGGAGTCAGACCCTCCGCGTCACCGGGCCGGGTCAGTGCCGACGATCAGCGCGCCGCCGATCAGCGGCCCGCGACGCTCAGAGCGCGACCACCTCGACGCGCTGGAACTCCTTGAGCTCCGTGTAGCCCGTGGTCGCCATCGAGCGCTTGAGCGCGCCGACGAGGTTCATCGTGCCGTCGGCGACCCGCGAGGGACCGAACAGGATCTCCTCGATCGTGCCGACCTGGTCGAAGCGCACCCGCTGGCCGCGCGGCAGGTCGGCGTGGTGCGCCTCGGCGCCCCAGTGGAAGCCGCGGCCGGGCGCGTCGGTGGCGCGGGCGAAGGGCGAGCCGACCATGACCGCGTCGGCACCGCAGGCGATCGCCTTGGCCAGGTCGCCCGACGTGCCGATCGAGCCGTCCGCGATGACGTGCACGTAGCGGCCACCGGACTCGTCGAGGTAGTCGCGGCGCGCCGCGGCCACGTCGGCCACCGCGCTCGCCATCGGGACCGCGACGCCGAGCACCGTGCGGGTCGTGTGGGCCGCGCCGCCGCCGAAGCCGACCAGGACGCCGGCCGCGCCGGTGCGCATCAGGTGCAACGCCGCCTGGTGGGTGGCGCAGCCGCCGACGATCACGGGGACGTCGAGCTCGTAGATGAACTCCTTGAGGTTCAGCGGCTCGGCCTGGCTGGAGACGTGCTCGGCCGACACGGTGGTGCCGCGGATGACGAACAGGTCGACGCCGGCGTCGGTGACGGTCTTGGCGAACTCCTTGGTCCGCTGCGGCGACAGCGATCCCGCGACAGTCACCCCGGCCTCGCGCATCTCACGGAGCCGCTCGGTGATCAGCTCGGCCTTGATCGGCTCGGTGTAGATCTCCTGCAGCCGGCGGGTCGCTTCCTCGCCCTGCAGGCCGGCGACCTCGTCGAGCAGCGGCTCCGGGTCGTCGTAGCGGGTCCACAGGCCCTCGAGGTTGAGCACGCCGAGGCCGCCGTACCGGCCGAACTCGATCGCGGTCGTGGGCGACATGACCGAGTCCATCGGCGCCGCCAGGATCGGCAGTGAGAAGCGGTAGGCGTCGATCTGCCAGTCGACACTGACCTCCTCGGGATCGCGCGTGCGCCGCGACGGCACGATCGCGATGTCGTCGAAGGAGTACGCCGTCCGGGCCCGCTTGGCGCGGCCGATCTCGATGTCGCTCACGCCGTGAGGATATCGGCAGAGTGCCGGGACCCTTCGGTCAGCACAGAATGGCGGGCAGTTCGACGTGCACGACGCCGTGGTCGCCGACCGGGACGTCGGCGGTCGGGCTCGCGCCGTCGACCGTGGCCAGGAGCTCCCAGCGACCGTCCACGTTCGCCTGGACCTCGATGATGCGGGCGTCGATGTCCACCACCCAGTACTGGCCGATCCCCGCCTCGGCGTACTCCGGCGCCTTGCGGAGCAGGTCCTCGCCCTGCGTCGACGGCGAGAGCACCTCGGCGACGAGGACCGGCGTCTGCCTGATCGGGACCTCGTCCACCGGCTCGACGTCGAACACGACGACATCGGGCAACCGCTCGCGATTGCGCGGCAGGGCGACGCTGAACGCCTCGTCGACGCAGCAACCGGGCAGTGCCTCCTCGAGGAGGTTCGCCAGTCGCCGGGCGGCGCGCTGATGGCGCCGTCGAGGCCCCGTGGGACTCATGACGGCGACCCCGTCGACCCACTCCGCTCGCGTGTGATCGGGCAGCGCACGGTAATCCTCGTACGACATCGGAATGCGCAGCAGGGTCTCCACGTGATCTCCAACGGGTGCGACGGACACATCGGTGCTCCTTCCATGATGGACCCGAGAGCAGGTCGTCAGGAAGTGAACCGGGTTTCGTCAGCGCGCGAGCGCGTCCTCCACGGGCACCGACCGCGCATCGGAGACAAGCGTGGGCCCGAAGGGTCTGCGCGCCGCCTTCGATAGGCGACACGCTCGGTCCATCAAGACCGATGGTAGTTGGGCGCCTCGACGGTCATCTCGATGTCGTGCGGGTGGCTCTCCTTGAGCGAGGCGGAGGTGATCCGGATGAACCGGCCCTTCTCCCGCATCTCGGGGATGGACCGGGCGCCGACGTAGAACATCGACTGCGAGAGGCCGCCGAGCAGCTGGTGCGCGACGCCCGCGAGCGGGCCCTTGTAGGCGACCCGGCCCTCGATGCCCTCGGGGACGATCTTGTCGTCGCTGGAGACCTCGGCCTGGAAGTAGCGGTCCTTGGAGTAGGACTTCTTGCCGCGCGAGGACATCGCGCCGAGCGAGCCCATGCCGCGGTAGGCCTTGTACTGCTTGCCCTGGTGGAAGACGACCTCGCCGGGCGACTCCTCGCAGCCCGCGAGCATCGAGCCGATCATCACGGACTCGGCGCCGGCGACGATGGCCTTGGCGATGTCGCCGGACTGCTGGAGGCCGCCGTCGGCGATCACGGGTACGCCGGCGGGGCCGGCCGCGAGCGCCGCCTCGTAGACCGCGGTGACCTGCGGGACGCCGCAGCCGGTGACGACGCGGGTGGTGCAGATGGACCCGGGGCCGAAGCCGACCTTCACGGCGTCCGCCCCGGCGTCGACGAACGCCTGCGCACCCTCGCGGGTGGCGACGTTGCCGCCGATGACCTGGACGTGCCGGGTGGCCGGGTCCGACTTGAGCCGGCGGACCATGTCGAGCAGGAGGGTCACGTGGCCGTGGGCGGTGTCGGCGACGAGGACGTCGACGCCGGCCTCGATCAGGCCGGTGGCCCGCTCCCAGGCGTCGCCGAAGTAGCCGATCGCAGCGCCGACCATGAGCCGGCCGTCTCCGTCCTTGGAGGCCAGCGGGAACTGCTCGGACTTCACGAAGTCCTTGACGGTGATCAGCCCGCCGAGGCGGCCCTCGGCGTCGACCAGCGGCAACCGCTCGCGCTTGTGCCTGCGCAGCAGGGTCGTCGCATCGTCACGGCTGATGCCGACGTCGCCGGTGAACAGCGGCATCGGGGTCATCACCTCGTCGACCTTGGTGGTGGCCCACTCCGCGACGGGGGTGAACCGCAGGTCGCGGTTGGTGCAGATGCCGAGGAGGCGGTTGTCGGCGTCGACGACGGGGAGGCCGGAGACGCGGTACTCGCCGCAGATCCGGTCGAGCTCCTCGAGCGTCGCGTCGGGGCCGATGGTGACCGGGTTGGAGATGATCCCGGTCTGGGTCCGCTTCACGAGGTCGACCTGGTAGGCCTGCTCCTCGGCGGAGAGGTTGCGGTGCAGGATGCCGATGCCGCCCTGGCGCGCCATCGCGATCGCCATCCGCGACTCGGTCACGGTGTCCATCGCGGCGCTGATGAGCGGCGACCTCAGCGAGATCTCGCGGGTCAGCCGCGAGGTGGTGTCGATGTCGTCCGGCGCCAGGTCGGAATGACCCGGCAGCAACAGGACGTCGTCGTAGGTGAGACCGAGTGCGGCGAACTTGTCCGGGACCTCCACCCGATCAGTCTAGGCCGTGATCGGGGTCACGCCCGGCCCGGTCCGGGCCGGGCGTGACCCCGGTGTGCCACCTAGCGGACGACCAGCTTCTTGAACGCCGTCTGCGTCGGCTCCTGCGCGGCGTTGCCGGGCAGCTCGAGACGCAGGAAGTGGCGTCCCTTCGCCAGGTGCGGCAGCCGGATCTTCAACCGGCCCTGGCGATCGAGGGTCAGCCGGGCGGTGGCGCGCACCTTCCCGCCCTCCCGTACGACGACCTGGCCGGTCGGGTACGCGCCGGTGGCGCCGACGAGGCGGGCGTCGAGCCGGATCACGGCTCGCTTGCCCGTGCGGACCTTCGCCTTCTTGAAGCGCCAGTCCAGCTCCACCGCTGCCTTGCCGGCAACGGGCGGCGGAGTGACGACCGGGTCCGTGATCTCCGCACCGAGCACACCGTCGAGGGTGATCGGGTCGAGCGCAGCACCCGCTTCGTAGAAGCCGGCGAAGGCGGCGGCCCCCGGCTCGGTGAGGCTCGCCGGCAGCGCGGTGGCGAGGATCCGGTCCCCGGCCGCGGTCCAGCCGGTGGCGTCGACGTCGGCGAGCGCGACGCCCGGGTGGGCCACGATCGCGTGGGTCGTCTCGTCCTTGGACTCGACGTCGGCGACCAGGACTGCGGTCCCGCCGGTGATCCGCAGCACCGGGTTGCTGATGGTGAGCGCGAGACAGGGCGAGTGCTCGGCAGCGCAGGTCGGCGGGCCGTCGTGGCCGGTGAAGCGCACCGTGCCCCCGAGCCGCACCTCGGCCGTGCCCGTGCCCGGGTCGGTCCAGCCGCCGGTGACGGGGAAGGCGAAGGTGCCGTCCGCGTTCTGGGTCACACCGTCGGAGACGGTGACGCTGCCGTGGGCGATCGGCCCGGCGAGGTAGTCGCGGAAGGACTTCTTGACGCCCCAGGTGAGCGTGCCGCCGCGGACCTCGCGCCGGACGGTGGACGGCTCGGCGACGGTCAGCGCCACGGCGCGGGTGTGGACCACGCCGAGGCTGTTGGCCAGCCGGGCCCGGAGCCGCACGCCGCTCTGGTCGGGGTTGGTGTCGCGGACCGTGAGGAAGCCACCGTCGACGACGAAGTTCTCGTCCTCGGGATCGATGCCCTGCCAGAAGCCGCCGACACGGCGCTGCCAGGTGACGCTCGGGTAGGGGTTGCCGGCCGGCATCACCTTGAAGAGGGCGTCGTCGCCGGGGTTGGCGGTGACGTCGTCGGGCTGGGCGACGACCCGCGGGAAGAACTCGACGTTCAACGACGCCGTCGCCGAGGTGGACGTCGCGTGCTCGTTGGTCGCCAGGACCCGGAACTGGCGGCCGTTGTCGTCGCTGGTCGCGGGCCAGGTCAGGCTGGTCCCGGTCGCACCGGGGACGTCGGCGAACCGGCCGGTGCCGCCGACGCGGGTCTGCCAGCGCACACTGTCGGCGTCCTCGAACCCGGCGGTGAGGGTGACGTCCTTCCCGGTGACCCCGTCACCGAGGCCGACGGTCTGGTCGGCCGGCGAGAAGGTCGCCGTCGGCGCCAGGCCCGTCAGCCGGAACTTCAGCACCCGGTCGTCGTCGGTGGTGCTGCCGACGAAGACGCTCTGGTCGGTGCCGATGTCGCCGCCGAGGTTGTTGAAGTAGGAGGCCGAGCCGAGGCCGGGCACGCTGATGTCGGTCCAGCCGTCGCCCTTCCACACCCTGACCCGGCGCCCGGAGTAGTCGAACATCGCCACCGAGTCGGTGAGGTGCTCGCGCCGGTCGGCGAGGAAGGAGCCGACGCCGGCCTGCACCCACGGACCGGTGCCCTGGTAGACGCCACCGGAGGAGGCCACCCGGAGCTTGCTTCCGGTGTACGCCGACAGCCAGATGCCCATGCTGTCGCGGAAGGCCATCGTGGGCTGGTCGAACTGGCCCGGCTGCACGGCCTTCTCGTCGGTGACACCGCCGACCGGTGTCGCGGTCAGGGTGAGGGTGCCGGCGACCAGCCGGATCGCTCGTGCGCCCGTCTGGACGTGCGCCACGGTGGTGATCACCAGGTTGGCGCTGACGACGACGACGGACTCCCGCGCCGCGAAGGACACGCCGGTGTAGGTGGTGATCGTGAACCCGGAGGCCTCGGTCGTGCTGCGGGTCAGCACGGACAGCCCGCCGCCGCCGATCACCACGAACCGGTCGCGCGGCGCGTCGAAGGTGACCTCGTGCACGGTGCCCACACCCGGCGAGACGACCCGGCTGACGTAGCCGCCCTGGGGGTCGCGGCGGTAGGCGACCAGGTCGGCGCCCTGCGGCATCAGGACGTCGCCTGTGCCCGGGTCGAGGAACATGCCCGGGTAGCCCTGGTTGGCCGCACCGATCGGGGCGCCGGCCAGCGGCGCCAGGGTGGCGTAGTCGTAGGCCTGCAGCACCGCGCTCGTGGCACCGGCGGGCACGTGCTGGACGTGGACGACGCCGCGCTCGGCGTCGGCGACCACATTGGACACGCTGCTCAGGCCGTCGATCTCGCCTGCGGGCTCGTACTGCGGGGCACCCGAGGAGACGACGGTCTCGCCGGTGAAGGCCGGCGCGCCGCCGGGGCCGGCGTAGTCGATCGTGACCGGGTCCATGGCGCTGCCGGGCTGATAGAAGCCGGCGAAGGCTGCGGCGGCGGCCTCGGCGAGCGCCGTGGGCAGGCCGCTCCAGAGCGTCCGTCCGTCGGAGACCTGGGGCGGGTTCCCCTCGATCAGGAGATCGACGACGGGGACCCGGCCGTAGTCGACCAGCTCGCCGTCGTGGCCGCGGGAGGTGACCTGGGCGAAGATGGCGGGCTGCTCGCCGTCGATGACGACCTCGAGGTCGGCGATGGTCATGTCGAGCGCGCCGTCGTGGCCGTAGAACCGCACGGCGCCGGCAAGGTCGAGGTGAAGCCTCTTGGTGTCGGTGTCGTAGTCGCCGTCCTCGATGTCGAAGACGAACTCACCGTCCGCGTTGCGGGTCAGCCCGTCGGAGAGGGTGATGTTCTCGGTGCCGATGTAGTTGCGGAAGGAGGCGCGCACGCCCCACACCACGGTGCCGTCGGTGACGGCGACGGTCGAGTCCTCGCCGTCGGCGGCCCGCGTCGGGGGTGCGGTGAGGAGCAGGGCCGGGAACAGCAGGGAGAGCAGGGTCAGCACCAGGAGGGGTGGGCGCGCGCGAACGCGCCACCCGGTGGACGACGAGGTCACCGGAGGGTCCTTTCGGGGACGGCGGAGAGGGAGCAGGGCCCGAGAGTGCTCCAGAATAGGCAAGCCTTACCTTAGACAAAGCCGGACCGTTTGTCGACACCTTGTCGGCAAGACCGGTCCTTGACGGGTCCGGGAGGCTGGGCAGATGACCTCGGAACCCGGGAACGCCCTGCCCCCGCACGTGCTGGTGATCTTCGGTGCGACCGGCGACCTGGCCGCCCGCAAGCTCTTCCCCGGCCTCTACCGGCTGGCCGCCGCCGGTCGCCTGCCGGAGCACGTGGAGGTGATCGGCAGCGGTCGCCACTCCCCCGGCACCGACGACGACTTCCGCCGTCACGTGCGTGACGCGCTCGCCGAGTTCGTCGGCGACGTCGACGAGTCCGTGGCCGGCCCCCTGGTGGAGCGGACCCGGTTCGTGGCGTCCTCGGCCGACGAAGGCAACGCGCTGGCGCGGGCGGTCGAGGAGGCCGAGGACCGGATCCTCGCCACCTGCGGCTGCCTGCTGGGCGACGTACGCCGCCTGCTCTACCTGTCGGTGCCGCCCGGCGCGGTCCCAGGCATGGTCGGGATGCTCGACCGCGAGGACCTCGTGGCGCGCTCGCGGCTGGTGACCGAGAAGCCGTTCGGCACCGACCTCGCCACCGCCCGCGAGCTCCAGGCGGTGCTGTCGTCGGCGTTCGCCGGCGAGCAGGTGTTCCGGATCGACCACTTCCTCGGCAAGGAGGCGGTGCAGAACATCCTCGCGCTGCGCTTCGCCAACGGCCTCTTCGAGCCGGCGTGGAATCGCCACACCATCGAGTCGGTGCAGATCGACGTGCCCGAGAAGCTGACGGTCGAGGGCCGCGGCAGCTTCTACGAGGGCACCGGCTGCCTACGGGACATGGTGACCACCCACCTCGCCCAGCTGCTGGGCTTCGTCGCCCTGGAGGACCCGCACGCGTTCCGCGCCTCCGCGATCCGCGCCGCCAAGGCGGCGACCTTCTCCGCGGTCCGGCCGATCGACCCCGAGCGGGTCGTGTTCGGGCAGTACGACGGCTACCGCGAGGAGCCCGACGTCGCTCCCGACTCGCAGGTGGAGACCTTCGTCGCCGCCGAGGTCTGGATCGACAACGACCGGTGGCGCGACGTCCCGTTCTACCTGCGCACCGGCAAGGCGCTCGCCGAGGGCAACCGCACCATCACGGTGCGCTTCCGCGATCCCCGGCACCGCTGGCTCAAGCCCGAGGGCGGCGGTCACCCCGATCCCAACGAGCTCATCATCGAGCTGGCCGACCAGCCGCGGATCGCGATCGACGTGCGCGCGAAGCGGCCCGGTCCCGACATGGCCCTCGTCGAGGGGGTCTTCCGGCTCGACCTGGTGGGCGATGTCCCCGGCGCCGACCCGCTCGAGGCCTACGAGCGGCTCCTCCTCGACGTCATGCGCGGCGACCAGACGCTGTTCATCAGCTCCGAGGAGGTCGACCGGCTCTGGGAGATCTTCCAGCCGGTGCTCGACCGCCGCCCGCCGGTGGAGCCCTACGCCCCCGGGACCTGGGGCCCCGCCTCGGCACTCGAGCTGCCGCTCGGGGGTTGGCGCCTGGGCAACCATCCGGCGGTGCCCAACGGTGGCTGACGTCAGTGCTCGGGGCGCGACCACTCCTCGGACTGGGTGAGCCGGAAGAGGTAGGCCAGCGGCGGCACGACGACCACGACCGCGAGGCCGACGGCGACCAGGAGCCCCTGCAGGGTCGCGGTGGCACCGGCCGCGTCGGTGATCGTGACCTCGTCGACCAGCAGCCACGGGTACTGGCCCACGCCCCATCCGGAGACGACCGCGGCCACCGCCAGGATCGCGCCGGCCCGTGCCACGGCGTACCTGCGCCGCCACAGCAGCACCATGGTCACCGCGCCGGCGAGACCGGCGAGGGCGACGAGCGGTGCGGCGCGACCCTCGAGCCCGGCCGCCAGCGTGGGGGCGTCGCGGTCGATCGGCACCAGCGCGGCGAACACGAGCACGCCGGTCACGGCGCCCACGACGAGCGCCCGGACGCGGAGCTCCTCGGCGAGCCGCTCCTGTCCACTGCGGCGGGCGTCGGCGACCAGGAACACGCCCGCGAGGAAGGCACAGGTGCCGACCGCGATCACGCCACCGAACAACGAGGTCGGATTGAGCCAGGACGACCAGCGGTCACCGGCGCCGTCGAGCGGCACCCGACCGGACGCGATGCCGCCGGCGACGGTGCCGAGGAAGAACGGCGTGATGATCGACGAGGTGGCGAACACGATGCCGAACAGGCGGGCCTGGGCCAGCGTGGCGGCGTACTTGCGGAAGGCGAAGCTGGCTCCGCGCAGCACGATCCCGAGCAGCGCCAGCAACAGCGGCAGCACCAGGGTCGACATGGCGGCGGCGAAGGACTCCGGGAAGCCGGTCCACCAGATGACCAGCACATAGATCAGCCAGACGTGGTTGGCCTCCCAGACCGGGCCGATGCTGTGATCCACCAGGGTCCGGAGCTCGGCGCCGCGCCGGCTGCTGCCGGCGGTCAGGTCGAAGAAGCCCGAGCCGAAGTCGGCCCCGCCGAGCACGGCGTACGCGATGACACCGACGAAGAGCGCGGCCGCGACGGCCAGCTCGAGGCTCATCGGTTGGCCTCCGAGGCGTGCTCCGGGGCGTAGGGACTCGGGAGGTCCGCCTCGCCGGCACGCCAGCGGCGGGCCATGGAGCGGAGCACGACGACCGCGCCGACGGTCATCGCCGTGTAGATCACGACGCTGATGCCGAGCAGCCACCACAGGCTCGCGGTGTAGTCACCCACCGCCTCCGGCGTACGCATCACGCCGTACACGATCCAGGGCTGGCGGCCGACCTCCGTGGCGATCCAGCCGGCCTCGAGCGCGATCACCGCGAGCGGACCGGCCGCGGCGGCGAAGCGGAGGAACCACCGTCTCTCCAGCAGGTCGCGCCCTCGCCGGCGCTGGAACCAGAACCACACGACGGCGGCAGCGAGCAGGGTGCCGATGCCGACCATCGTCTGGAAGGCGAGGTGGGTCAGGTTGACCGGCGGGTGGTCCGCCTCGGGGATGGTGTCGAGGCCGGGCACCGGCTTGTCGGGCGAGTTCATCGCGATCAGCGAGCCCAGCCGGGGGATGTCGATCGACCACTTCACCTCGCCGTCGACCAGCACGCCGCCGAGCCGCAGCGGCGAGGGACTCTCGGTGGTCTCGGCCAGCTCGAAGGCGGCCAGCTTGGCGGGCTGGCGCTCGTCGAGGCCGAAGCCGAGCACGTGCCCGACGAACGGCTGGGTCACCGCGGCGATCGACGCGAAGACGAACGGGACCAGGAACCCCAGCCGGTGGTGGGCGTCGCGGCGGCCGCGCAGCATGCCGACGGCGTACACGCCGGCGATGGTGAAGCCGGCCAGCATGTAGGCGCCGACCCACATGTGGGCGAACTGCACGAAGGTCTGCAGGTTGAACAGCACCGCCCACGGCTGGACGTCGGTCACCTCGCCGTCGACGAGGCGGAAGCCCGTGGGCGCGTTCATCCAGGCGTTGACGGCGAGGACGCAGTAGGCGCCGACGACGCCGGTGATCGCCATGGGCAGGACCATCAGCACGTGCCGCTTCGGTGGCATCCGGCCCCAGCCGTAGAGGTAGATCCCGAGGAAGATCGCCTCGAGGAAGAAGGCCAGGCCCTCGAATGCGAACGGCAGGCCGAGCACGTCGCCGTACGTCCCCATCAGCCCTGGCCAGAGCAGGCCCATCTCGAAGCTGAGGACCGTGCCGGACACGGCGCCGATCGCGAACAGCACCGCGGAGACCTTCGCCCAGCGCTTCGCGAGCTCGAGCGCCACCGGGTCCTTCCGCCTGATGCCGATCAGGTGCATCGTGAAGATCATCGCGGGGAACGCGACGCCGAAGCAGGCCAGCACGATGTGCCAGCCGAGCGAGAGCGCCATCTGCTGGCGGGCGGGCAGCAGGCCCGCGGGTTCGGCCTCGGTGGCGAGGTGGGCGAGAGCGGTGACGACGTCGGGGGCCAGCACTCTTCGACCGTACTGCTTGTGAATGTGTTCACAAAGTCATCGCAGGTGTCACTTCCGCCACACCGTCGTACCCCTCGGACCTCTCGTCGCGGGGTCGGTCAGCGGCGCAGGTCGGTCAGCGCGATCCGCACGGTCAGGGACTCCCCCGCCATCCGGATCCGGCCGCGCATGCCGGCCGCGAGCACCATCGGGAGGACCGCCTTGGTGTCCGACGGTGCCGTCAGCACGATCTCCTCCGCGCCCGCCGAGCGTGCCGCGCGGGCGATCTCGGCGAGCAGCCGGGTGCCGACACCACGCCGGTGCCAGGCCGGATCGACCCACAGGTCGACCGGCCACGGCGCGTCGCCGTCGACCGGTGTGTACTCGGCCCGGCCGGCGACCTTGCCGCCCGCGAGCGCGGACACGACCACGCCCGCGGTCACGAAGTCGGGGTCGCCCGTGCCCGGCTGGTGGGGGGCCGGCGGCGCCTGGGTGTCGAGCACCTCGCCGACCAGCTCCGCGAGCGCATGGGCCCGCGTCCGCTCGGTCGGGGTGAACGGGGTGTCGCGCCGGATCTGGATCGTCGCGGCGCCGCCGACCACCATCTCCAGCACGTCGTCCGTCCCGGTGCTGGGCGCGACCTCGGCGTCGAAAAGGTGCGCCGCCACGTCCGGGAACGTCGCCGGCTGGGCGATGATCTCGCGCACCGCCCGGACGTACCGGGTCGGCTGGTCCTCGAGCGCCGCCGTCGTGACCGGTGCGGCGGACACCGCCGCGCCCCCGGCCCGGGCCACCAGCTCGAGGAGCTGGTCGCGGGTCCAGTCCTGGGGGACCTGGAGCACCAGCTCGTCGGTCACCGAGGGCCCCCCGGGGAAGACCTGGACCGTCACGATGTTGACCCCGGCCCGCCCGCAGGCCGCGGCCAGCTCGGCCAGCGCTCCGGGGCGGTCGGCCAGTCCGGCTCGCACGCGCCACAGCATGCCCTCACTATGCCCGACGAAGGTCACGCCGCGCGATCATCGGTGTTTCCGCCACCGACATCGACCCGTCGCAGATTGAACCCGAAAAACACGCCGACCCGGCGCAGTGTGAACTCGAACTGTTCAATCTGCGCCGGGTCGGTGCGGGTCCGGATTCAATCTGCGACGGGTCGGTGCAGATCCGGATTCAATCTGTGACGGGTCAGTGGCCGTGCCCGTGGCCGTGGCCGGCCGCCGCCTCGGGCTGCTCCTCCTCGGGCTTGTCGACGACAAGCACCTCGGTGGTGAGCAGCATGCCCGCGACCGAGACCGCGTTGACCAGGGCCGAACGGGTCACCTTGACCGGGTCGATGACGCCCTGGGCCACGAGGTCGCCGTACTCGCCGGTCGCGGCGTTGTAGCCGTTGCCGACGCCGAGCTCGCGGACCTTGTTGGTGATCACGTAGCCGTTCTCGCCGCCGTTCTCGGCGATCCAGCGCAGCGGCTCGTCCGCGGCCTTGCGGACGATCCGGACGCCGAACGCCTCGTCGCCGGTCAGGCCGAGGTCGTCGTCGAGGACCGACACGGCGTGGACCAGCGCGGAGCCGCCGCCGGGCACGATGCCCTCCTCGATCGCGGCGCGCGTCGCGGAGACGGCGTCCTCGATCCGGTGCTTCTTCTCCTTCAGCTCCACCTCGGTATGGGCGCCGACCTTGATCACCACGACGCCGCCGGAGAGCTTGGCGAGCCGCTCCTGGAGCTTCTCGGTGTCCCAGTCGGAGTCCGAGGCCTCGATCTCCTTCTTGATCTGCTCGACGCGACCCGCGACCTCGGTGGCGTCACCGGCGCCGTCGATGATCGTGGTGTTGTCCTTGGTGATCACGATGCGGCGGGCCTGGCCCAGCACGTCGAGACCGACCTGGTCGAGCTTGAGGCCGACCTCGGGGGAGATGACCTGGCCGCCGGTGAGCACGGCGATGTCCTGCAGCATCGCCTTGCGGCGGTCGCCGAAGGCCGGGGCCTTGACGGCGACGGCGTTGAAGGTGCCGCGGATCTTGTTGACCACCAGCGTGGAGAGCGCCTCGCCCTCGACGTCCTCGGCGAGGATGAAGAGCGGCTTGCCGGCCTGGATGACCTTCTCCAGCAGCGGCAGCAGGTCGGCGATCGCGCCGATCTTGCCCTGGTTGATGAGGATGTAGGGGTCGTCGAGGACGGCCTCCTGGCGCTCCGCGTCGGTGACGAAGTACGCCGAGATGTAGCCCTTGTCGAACTGCATGCCCTCGGTGAACTCGAGCTCCGTCGAGGGCGTGTTGGACTCCTCGACGGTGATGACGCCGTCCTTGCCGACCTTGCCGAAGGCCTCGGCGAGCAGGTCGCCGATGTGGCTGTCACGGGAGGACACGGTCGCCACCGAGGCGATGTCCTTCTCGTCGTCGACGTCGCGCGCAGCCGCCTTCAGGGCGTCGCCCACGGCCGCGGCGGCGGCGTCCATGCCGCGCTTGAGGCCCATCGGGTTGACGCCCGCCGCGACGGCGCGGAGGCCCTCGTGGACGAGCGCCTGAGCCAGCACGGTCGCCGTCGTCGTACCGTCACCGGCGACGTCGTTGGTCTTGGTCGCGACCTCCTTGGTGAGCTGGGCACCGAGGTTCTCGAACGGGTCGTCGAGCTCGACGTCACGGGCGACGGTCACACCGTCGTTGGTGATGGTCGGCGCGCCCCACTTCTTGTCGAGCACGACATAGCGGCCCTTCGGGCCGAGGGTCACCTTGACGGTGTTGGCGAGGGCATCGACGCCGCGCTCGAGCGCGCGCCGGGCGTTCTCATCGAACTCCAGGATCTTGGGCACTGCTTACTCCTTGGGTGTGGAAAGCCGAACGCCCGGGACGTCGAGCACCGGATCAACGGCGCACCGGACGTCCCGGGCGGTGTGAAGCTCGGTTCAGGCCAGGACTGCGAGGACGTCGCGGGCCGAGAGGATGAGGTACTCCTCGCCGGAGTACTTGACCTCGGTGCCGCCGTACTTGCTGTAGATGACCTTGTCGCCCACCGCGACGTCGAGCGGGACGCGGTTGCCGTTGTCGTCGATGCGACCAGGGCCGATGGCCAGGACCTCGCCCTCCTGGGGCTTCTCCTTGGCCGTGTCGGGGATGACCAGACCAGAGGCGGTGGTCTGCTCGGCCTCGAGGGGCTTGACGACGATCCGGTCCTCGAGCGGCTTGATGTTGACCGACACGATGTCGACCTCCACTTTCTAAGACTGTCTGTGTGTCCTGCAGGGCGTCCTGCAGGTGTCCGGCTCTGGCACACTCGCAGCGAGAGTGCCAATGACGAAACTAGCACTCTCCGCAAGGGAGTGCCAGAGCAGGTTCCGGACGCGCCCGTCCCGGCACGTCCGAGGGGCGTCTCCCTACCAAAGTCGGTTGACCGGAAACCGCGTCACACGGCAGCGTTCTCGCTATGTTCGCTGCGCTCGGCCGGTTCGTGACCCGTTTCCGTTGGTATGTGATCGGCGCCTGGGTGCTCCTCGCCGTCATCGTGGGCGCCACGGCACCCGCCCTCGAGTCGACCCAGGACAACTCGGAGTTCCTGCCCGACCACTACGAGTCGATCCAGGCCCTCCAGCTGCAGGAGGACAAGTTCTCCGACGCGTTCTCCCCCGGCGCCATCCTCGTCATCGAACGCGAGGACGGCGGCACGCTGACCGCCGACGACCAGGCCGCCGTCGCGGGCCTCGCGCAGGAGCTCGCCCCGACCCTGGGCAAGAAGACCTTCCAGCCGGTGGTCGTCGCCCAGAACGAGGTCGGCGAGCCCAACCTGTCCGAGGACGGCACGGTGATGTTCGCGGTCATCCCGCTCGCGGACGGCGCGACCGGGTACGACGCGGCGGCGTTCGACGACGCCGAGAAGCTCCGCGACGAGCTCGACGAGCTGACCGAGGGCTCCGACCTCGAGGTCCGCGCGACCGGAGCCGTGCCGCAGGGTCTCGACTCGCAGGAGTCCGGCGAGGACACGCTGCTCATCGTCGGCATCGCCACGGTCGTGCTGATCGTCGGCCTGCTCGCCCTCATCTTCCGCAGTGTGCTGATCTGCCTCCTGCCGATCGTGGTCGTCGGTCTCGTGTCGTCGATCGCCACCGGCGCCATCGCCTGGGCCAACGACATCTTCGGCCTCAAGGCCGACGCCTCGGTGCAGCAGATCCTCGTCGTCGTCCTCTACGGCGTCGGCACCGACTACATCCTGTTCTTCCTCTTCCGCCACCGTGAGCGGATGCGCCAGGGCGCCGCGGTCAAGGACTCGGTCGTCTACAGCCTCGACCGGGCCGGCGAGGCGATCGCCTCGGCGGGTGGCGCCGTGATCGTGGCCTTCATGGCGCTGATCCTCAGCTCGCTCAGCATCTTCCGGGCGATCGGGCCCGCCCTCGCGATCGCGGTGTTCGTCACGCTGCTGGCCGCGCTCACCCTGGTGCCCGCGGTCGTCTCGTTGCTCGGCAAGGCGCTCTTCTGGCCGTCGAAGTCGTGGCAGAAGGAGCCGAAGCACGGCACCTTCGTCAAGCTGGGCAACACGGTCGGTCGTCGTCCCGGTCTGACCGCCCTGGTGTCGGGCGGCGCCATGACGATCCTCGCGATCTTCGCCCTCAGTTTCAGCCCCTCCTTCGACTTCAACTCCAGCCTGCCGGAGGGCGTCGAGTCGACGGAGGCGATGAAGACCTTCCAGGAGCACTTCTCCGCGGGCGCCGCCGAGCCGGTGCCGGTCCTCGTCGACGCCGAGGGCGCCGACGTGACACCCGCCCAGCTCGAGGAGTTCAAGGCGGCGCTCGGCGACGCCAAGGGCGTCGACCAGGTGACCGGCCCGCTCCCGTCCTCGGACGGGACCGCCTACCAGTACTACCTGACCCTGGCCGACGACCCCGTCTCGGACGCCGCCCAGGACAACGTCGACGGTCCGATCCGGGACGCGGCCCACGCGGCCGCACCCGAGGGCACGGAGGCGTACGTCGGAGGCACGCCGGGCATCTTCGCCGACATGTCGGCGGCGATGGCCCGCGACTACAAGGTCGTCTTCCCGGTCGCCGCGGCCGTCATCCTGCTGATCCTGGCGCTCCTGCTGCGCAGCCTGGTGGCGCCGTGGTTCCTCATGGCCGCCGTGGGGCTCGGCTTCGCGGCGACCCTGGGCCTGACGGTGATCGCCTTCCAGTTCATCGGCGGCGAGTCGGGGCTGATCTTCATGCTCCCGATCTACATCTATCTGTTCGTCACGGCACTCGGTACCGACTACAACATCTTGATGATCGCGCGTCTGCGTGAGGAGGCACGGGAGGGCCGCGACCCGCACAGCGCCGCGGCCCAGGCCGTCACCCACGCCGGGCCCACCATCGCCGCGGCCGGCGTGATCCTCGCCGGGACGTTCGCGTCGCTGATGCTCGGCGGCAACACGCTGATCGTGTCCATGGGCTTCGCGCTCGCCGTCGGCATCTTGATCGTGTCGTTCGTGATGTCGATGTTCTTCACCCCGGCGCTGACCTCCCTGCTGGGACACGCCGCGTGGTGGCCGGGCCACGGCGACGAGAAGCGCGACGAGGAGCCGGAGAAGGAGCTCACCCCCACGGCATAGAGCGTGCTCGGCAACCCGTGGCCTGCTGCGCGTCGCCCCGGCGGCGCCTCGCGGCGCCGCCGTCGCTCGGTAGACAACGCCGGTATGCCGTCGCTCCGGCGGCTTGCGAGGCACTCACCGGATGCGACGCTCGCGACGACCACGAGTTGCCGAGCACGCTCTGACAAGATCGGGGCGTGGACCTCGACGACTTCCAGTGGCTGCTGACCGACGAGGGGCAGACACTGCTCGCCGAGGCCACGGCCCTGGTCGCCGAGGGCGCCGCTCCGCTCGCCGCCGGCTCCGCGCTGCGTCGTACGACGACACCGGAGCGGGCGGCGACGGCGCTCACCCAGGTCGAGCTGCGCGGACGCGCGGTCGCGAAGTTCGGTGACCTGGCACCGCGGATGTACTTCACCCCCGACGCGCTCGAGCAGGCGACCAGGATCCGGGTCGCCCGGCACCGGGCGGGCCGGGCCGCGGCGTTCGGGGCACAGACCCTGGTCGACCTCGGCTGTGGCGTCGGCGGCGACCTGGTCGCGACCGCCGAGGCGGGCATCGTGTGCGCCGGCGTCGACCTCGACCCGGTCCGGGTGGCGGCCGCGCGGGCGAACCTGGCCGCACTGGGCCTGCCCGGCGCCGTCCAGGTCGCCGACGCCACGACGGTCGACCACAGCGGCTTCGACCTGGCCTTCGCCGATCCGGCCCGGCGCTCGGGGGCCGGGCGCAGCTTCCGGGTCGAGGACTGGACCCCGCCGTGGTCGTGGGTCGAGGGGCTGCTCGCCCGCGATGCCTGCGTGAAGGTCGCACCCGGCATCCCGCATTCGCTGGTGCCCGACGGGGTCGAGGCCGAGTGGGTCAGCGACGACGGCGAGGTCAAGGAGGCCGCACTGTGGGCCGGTCGGACCGCCACGGTCGCCCGCCGCGCGACGGTGATCGGCGCCGGCGGCCTGGCCACGATCACCGACGAGGACGACCCCGGCATCGGGGCGGTCGGGGTGCGGGAGGTCGGGGGCTACCTCTACGAGCCCGACGGCGCCGTGATCCGCGCCGGGCTGGTGACCGCCGTCGCTGCGGGGGTCGGCGGCGGGCTGGTCGACCCGAAGATCGCCTATGTCACCGCGGACCAGCCGTTCCGCACGCCGTTCGCCCGCAGCTACCGCGTCCTCGAGCCGCTCCCCTACCGGGAGAAGCAGCTCAAGGCGGCGTTGCGCGAGCGCGGTGTCGGCCGCCTGACCATCAAGAAGCGCGGCGTCGACGTCTCCCCCGAGGCACTGCGCAAGCGGCTGTCCCTCCAGGGCGACGCCGAGGCCACCATCGTGCTGACCCGGGTGGCCGGCGAGGGCACGGCCCTCCTCGTCGAGCCCATGTGAGCCGCCTTCGCGAGCCGACCTACTCCGGCAGCTCCATGGTGCGACCGCCGCGCGCCAGCACCGCACGCTCGCTGCGGATGACCGTCTTGTGCAGGTCGGCGTTGTCGCCTCGCCGCACCCGGTCGGGTACGACGTGGCGCGAGCCGCGCGCGAAGGCCGTGGCACCGCGCCAGGCGAGTGCGTGGGCAGGGGTCCAGACCAGGTCGTAGAGGCGGCGTACCTCTGGGGGGAGCATCCCGACCACGAGCAGGTTGGTCACCGTGACCCCCGGCCGGGCGAGGCGCGGCACCGGCATGTCGCGGGCGATCGCGCGGCCGACCGCGCGGGCCTCGGCCGTGAGGTGCATCCGACCGGACGCGAACCAGTCCGCCATCCAGCGCTCGAAGTCCGCGGCCGTCGCCGGCGCCACCGACCGCGGCATCCCGAAGAGCTCGCCGAACCGGACCCAGTCGGCCCACAGCTCCTCCTTCTCCTCGCCGCTCAGCGGACGCACCAGCGTCTCGAACGCGACCCGGGAGGAGTCGGCGAGCATGGCCATCGTCCAGAGCATCAGCTCGGGGTCGAAGGCGTCGTAGGGCGTGCCGCGAGCGAACTCGCCCTCGTCGCGGTCCAGCGCGCCGCGGACCCGGGTGTGCAGGTCGTGGACGGCGGCGAGCAGCCGGTCGGCCTCGGCACGCGGGGCGAAGAAGATGGTCTCGAAGGCGAGCGCGGTGCGGGCCAGCCGCTCGAAGGGGCGCTCCTTCGCGAGCGTGGACTGCGAGGTCCCGACATAGGGCACGGGGTGCGTGGCGCCGATGATCAGGGCCCGCTGGCCGTAGGTCTGCCCGACGGCGCGGTGCGACTGCACGAAGCGCAGCATCGACCCCTCGGGGAAGTACCCCTCGCCGGCGCGCGCGTCGTCCATCGTCTCAGCCTGCCAGGACCTCGGTCACCGGGAGGCTGGAATCGGCCGGAAGGTCGAGCGGCGACG
This sequence comes from Nocardioides carbamazepini, assembly GCF_024614185.1. Taxonomy (GTDB): domain Bacteria; phylum Actinomycetota; class Actinomycetes; order Propionibacteriales; family Nocardioidaceae; genus Nocardioides; species Nocardioides carbamazepini. Next base: position 963,101 of record NZ_JAHTLF010000016.1, on the reverse strand, counting down.
GGGCCCGACCGCGCGCGACCATGGTCGCGCCGAGGGCCGCGACCATGGCGCCGTTGTCGGTGCACAGGCCCGGACGTGGGACGCGGACCCGGATCCCGAGCTTGCCGGCGCGCTCCTCGGCGAGTGCGCGCAGCCGGGAGTTGGCGGCCACCCCGCCGCCGATCATCAGGTCCTCGATGCCCTCGGCGCTCGCGGCGTCGAGCGCCTTGCGGACCAGGACGTCGCAGACCGCCTCCTGGAAGGAGGCGGCGACGTCGGCGACCGGCACCGGCTCGCCGGCCCGCTCGCGCGCCTCGACCCAGCGGGCGACGGCGGTCTTGAGGCCGGAGAAGGAGAAGTCGAACCGGTGCCGCTCGAGGTCGCGGCGACCGGTGAGGCCGCGCGGGAAGTCGATCGCGATCTTGTCCCCCTCGCGGGCGACCCGGTCGATGTGCGGACCGCCGGGGAACGGCAGCCCGAGCAGCCGCGCGACCTTGTCGAAGGCCTCACCGGCCGCGTCGTCGATGGTCGCGCCCATCGGCGCCACGCCGCCGGCGTGCCCGGTGATGTCGGTGACCCTGAGCAGGCTGGAGTGGCCGCCGGAGACGAGCAGTGCCAGGCACGGCTCGGGCAGCGGCCCGTGCTCGAGCTGGTCGACGGCGACGTGGGCGGCGAGGTGGTTGACGCCGTAGATCGGCTTGCCGAGCGAGAGCGCGAGCGCCTTGGCGGAGGCGACGCCGACCAGCAGGGCGCCGGCAAGGCCGGGGCCGTGGGTCACCGCGATGGCGTCGACGTCGGCCAGCGCCACGCCCGCGGTGTCGCAGGCACGCTGGATGGTGGGGACCATCGCCTCGAGGTGGGCCCGGCTCGCGACCTCGGGTACGACGCCGCCGAAGCGCGCGTGCTCCTCGACGCTGCTCGCGACCGCATCGGCGAGCAGGGTGGTGCCGCGCACGATGCCGACACCGGTCTCGTCGCACGAGGTCTCGATGCCGAGCACCAGGGGTTCGTCGCGGGTCACGGGACCATTGTGACGGTTGTCGCCAGCACGAGGGCGGTGGTGCCGTCCCGGTAGTAGCGCGGCCGCCGCCCGAGCTCGCTGAACCCGTGCCGCTCGTAGAACCGGCGCGCGGGGGCGTTGTCCTCGCGCACCTCGAGCAGCAGCCGGGCGGCACCGCCCTCACCCGCGACGGCGTGGACGCCGCGCAGGACTGCCGTGGCGACGCCGGCACGCCGCAGCGGCTCCGGGACCGCGATCCGCTGCAGCTCCGCGTCCACGTCGACCACGCTGACGACCGCATAGCCGGCGAACGCGCCGGCGTGCTCGGCGACGACGACGGTGATCGTGGGCAGCAGGCCGGAGACGCCCTCCCCGATCAGGTTCGCCGACCACGGGTCGAGCGGGAAGGCCTCGGCCTCGAGGGCGACGATCGCGTCGACGTCGCCCGTGGTCGCGGGCCGGACGGTGGTGCGGCTGCTCATGTGGGGTGGTTCATCGGAGTCGGGCGACCGCGTCGGGCCGGCGCAAGTAGAGCGGCTCGGGCGGCAGCACCGCGACCCGGCCCTCCGCGACACCTCGCGCCAGCCACGCGGCGTCCGGCCGCTCGGGGCCGCGCGCGTCGGGGAACGCCTCCGGGTAGAGCCGGGCGCCCTCGCCGACCACCGGCCCGCTGGTGGCGAGCACGGCCGGCTTGTCGACGACCGGCTCGTCGAGGCGCGTCCCCCCGGCGTCGTACGACGCGAGGTAGACCTCCTTGCGCCGGGCGTCCGTGGCGACGACGAAGTCGCCGGTCACCGCGCCGTCGGCGACGGCCTGGAGCGCGAGGGCGTCGAGCGAGCACACCCCGTGGACGGGTACCTCGAGCACGTGGGCCAGGGTGCGGGCGGTCACCAGCCCGACCCGGAGTCCGGTGAAGGGACCGGGCCCGACGCCGACGGCCACGGCCGTCAGGTCGGCCGGGCGGACACCGGCCTCGGCCAGGACCCGCTCGATCAGCGGCGCCAGCTGCTCGCCGTGCCTCATCCCCTCCTCCGAGGTCGCGGCGGCGACGACGCCGGTCCCGTCGTGGAGCGCGACGGTCACCGTCGGCGAGGCGGTGTCGAAGGCGAGCAGCACGCCCCGAGGCTACCGCCGCCCCCGCTACTTCCAGACCTTGACGTAGTCGACCTCGAGCGTCGTCGGCGGCAGGGCGCCGCCGAGGAACGTGTTGACGCCGCTGCCGCTGAGCAGCTGCGAGAAGCTCATGATGAAGCGCTTGCGGAAGCTCGTCGCGCCGGCGGTGTTGGTGAGGCAGGTCTTGCCGTCCACCGAGATCGTCAACCGCTCGGCGGTCCACTCCAGCGCGTAGGTGTGCCATTGTCCACGGGGAGCCAGGCAGTCCCAGGCGGTGTTGAGCCCGTGCTTGGCCCCGCCGTTGTCGTTCCACGTGTAGTGCAGGAACGGGATCGCCAGGTGCGGGTAGGCCGCATAGTTCTCGACGATGTCGATCTCACCGGACGCGGGCCAGGTCGTGTCCGAGCTGTAGCGCGTGTCGGGCCACAGCCAGAAGGCCTCCTGCGGGCCGGCGAAGGACACCGCCTGCGACTTCATCCGGGCCTCGAACCGACCGTACTGCTGGCTCCACTTCCAGAACGTGTTGACCGATCCGGTCACATAGGAGGCACGGGTGCCGTCCTTGCGCAGCGGGCACTGGTCGGCGCGGGCCGCCGGGCGCGCCGTGAGCCGCAGCGAGCCGCCGCTCACCGCGACGGTCTGCGGGGTGTCGACCATGCAGGCGGCGCCGGTGCTCGTGCCGTCCATGACGTGCCAGAAGCGCTCGTCGAGTGCCGCACCGTCGAACTGGTCGACGAACGAGCACTGGTAGCTGCCCCCGCCGGGCCGATCCAGCACCGTCCCGCAGGCATCGGTCGGCTTGGGCTTCGCGGCGGCGGTGGGCGCCGCCGCGGGGACCGGCTCCACCGCTCGTGCCCGACTGGTCCGGCCCTCCGACACGACGCGGTAGTGGCGTGGCCGGGTCGGTGTGCCGAGGGTGATCCGGAAGGTGCCCCGGCGCGAGGCGCGGTCCCGGCCGACGGCCTTCCAGCCCGTCCGGGCCCGCACCTGGAGCCGGACGCTCGCCCGCGGCCGCGCCTGGCCGGTGAAGACCAGGCTCGTCCCACCCTGACGTGGCTTGTCGAGGGCCGGCGCCTTGCGGCCGCCGGCCGCGGCGGCCGGCGCGGCCAGCCCCCAGGCCACCAGGCACATCATCACCAGCACCGTCATCGTCCGCGCACGCAGCATAACCATCGGTCCCCCAGTCGAGTGGTCTCGCGGACGACGCTAGGAAATCAGCGCCCCCGCGCGGTACCACCGTGAAGCCGGGTTCAATGGCTCCAAACGACGGGTGGTCCCGGGACGTTCGTCCCGGGACCAGGTTGGCCGATCGGCCATCCGCCCGACATCACCCAGATCGGTGAACGAGGCTCAGCGGGACGTGTTCACTGCCACACCTTCACGTAGTCGACCTCGAGCGTCGAGGGCAGCACGGACGCGCTCGTGATCTTGTTGACGCCGCTGTCGCTGACCAGCTGTGAGAAGGCCATGATGAAGCGCTTGCGGAAGCTCGCCGCGCCGTCCGTGTTGATCAGGCAGGTCCTGCCGTCGACCTTGATGATCAGCTTGTACGCCGTCCACTCCAGGGCGTAGGTGTGCCACTGCCCGCGGGTCGCGGCGCAGTTCCAGGCCGTGTTGAGGCCGTGCCGGGGGCCTCCGTTGTCGTTCCACGAGTAGTGCAGGAACGGGATCGCCAGGTCCGGGTAGGCGGCGTACGTCTCGGCGATGTCGATCTCGCCGGAGGCGGGCCAGCTCGCGTCGCTGCTGTAGCGGGTGTCGGGCCACAGCCAGAAGGCCTCGTGCGCCCCCGGCCCGCGCGCGGCGTCGGACTTCATCCGGGCCTCGAACCGGCCGTACTGCTGGCTCCACTTCCAGAACGTGTTGACCGCGCCGGTCGCGTACGGCGCCCGGGTGCCGTCCGCGCGCTGGGGGCACTGCGCGGCGCCACCGGACGGTTGCGCGGTCAGCCGGAGGATCCCCGAGCCCACCGACACGGTCTGCGGGTTGTCGAGGTTGCAGGCCAGGCTGCCGCTCGGGCCGTCCATGACGTGCCAGTACTGGCTGTTGAGCGCGTTGCCGTCGAACTGGTCGACGAAGGTGCACTTGTAGAAGCCGACCAGGTTCGGACGGCGGACCCGCGGCCCGCAGGCATCACCGGTCGTCGGGCTGGCCGCGACCACCGCCGCCGCGGCGGCTGGAGCGGCCGCCCGGGTCTCCGGCATCGCCTGCACCTGCAGACCGAGCACCAGCAGCACCGCTCCCGACAGTGACAGCAGACGTTTCATCCCCATGATGATCCCCATGTCCTCAGACCCCCCTGCGCCTCGTCCACCGCGACCTTCGCAGGTGGCTACCCGGACCCTAGGGGAAAGAGGCCGTCGACTGGAACCAGTTCCAGTCGCGGGAGTCGAGCCAGCGGCCGCCGACGGCGTCGATCTCGACGACGCGCGGGTCGGCCTCGGGATCGGCGTCGGTGGGCCCCGCCTGCCCGGTGGCCCGGGTGATCCGCACCTCGAGCCGCGCCTCGGCCAGTCCCTCGGCGAGCCCCGTCCCCCACTCCACGACGGTCACGGCCTCGTCGAGGTCGGTGTCGAGATCGAGGTCGTCGAGCTCGGCCCGCCCACCCAGGCGGTAGGCGTCGACGTGGACCAGCTCGGGCCCGTCCCCCAGTGACGGGTGCACCCGGGCGATGACGAAGGTCGGCGACGTGATCTGGCCGCGGACGCCGAGCCCCTCCCCGAGCCCCTGTGTGAACGTGGTCTTCCCGGCGCCGAGCTCTCCGCTGAGGACCAGCAGGTCCCCACGGGCGAGCCGGCCGGCGACGCGGCGGCCGAGGTCGCGCATCGCGTCCGCGCTCGGGACCTCGAGGAGGACGGGCACGGACCGCGCCATCTCGACGTACGGCGCGTGCCGCGTCGTCTCCGTGAAGCCCATGTCGCGCCAGAAGCCGGTCGTGCGGGGCAGCTCCTGGCGGGCCAGGATCACCACCCGGCGGGCGCCCCCGCGGGCCGCCTCGCGCAACCCGTACCGGACCAGGTCGCGGGCCAGGCCGCGGCCCTGGGCGGCCGGGTCGATGCCGAAGCGGCGCAGGTAGACGGTGTGGGGCTGGTCGTCGGCCGGGTCGAGGACCAGGGCCCCGACGGGGCGGCCGTCGTCGGTCACCAGGAGGCCACCGCCCGGCGCCAGCATCGCGGCGATGGACTCCTCGGTCTCGGCCAGCGCGTCGGCGGGCGGGTCGAGGACGGGGCGGTCGGCGAACGCGGCCTTCACCACGGCCAGCACGTCCGCGGCGGCCTCGGGGCCGACGCGCCGGGTCTCGACGGTCATCGGGCGGCTGCCCTCGCGGATGCGGCGGTGATGAGCTGGTCGAGCTCGGCGTTGACCAGCTCGTGACGCTCCATGATCACCAGATGGCCGGCACCCTCGCACTCGAGGAGCCGGGCACCCGGGATCCGGGACTGCAGCTTGCGCGAGTGCCCGATCGAGGTCAGCCTGTCGGCGGTGCCGCAGATGACCGAGGTCGGCACCCGGCCGAGCACCTCGACGAAGTCGAACTTGTCGAGGCCGGCGAAGTGCGGGAAGAAGTCGGCGACCACCTCGAACGGGGTCGCGGCGAGCATCTCGTCGACGAACTCGACGTACCCGCGGGGCACGTCGCTGCCGAACGCGAACCGGTCGGTCGCGACGGTGGCCACCGAGCCGCCGGCCCGGCGCACCGAGTCGACCGCGCGATGGCCGAGATGGAGCGTGCGGACCACTCCCCTGGCGACCGGGCCGGCGAGGCGGGCGGGGATCATCGGGAGCAGGATCCGGGTCGGGTCCAGGCCGCCGGCGGTCGTGGAGATCAACCCGATGCCGAGGACGCGGGAGCCGATCAGCTCGGGGTACTGCTCGGCGAAGGCGACGATCGACATCCCTCCCATCGAGTGCCCGACCAGGACCACCGGACCGTCGGGGACGACCTCCTCGATCACCCGGTGCAGGTCGCGGCCGAGCTGGTCGATGTTCGAGTGCGCGCGGTCGGAGTCGCCGGACCGACCGTGGGAGCGCTGGTCGTAGTAGACCGCGCGGACCAGGCCGCGGTACGCCGCGCGCTGGAAGTGCCAGCAGTCGAGGTTGAGGCAGAAGCCGTGGACGAACACGACGGTGACCGGTGGCGTGTCGTCCTTCGCGCGCCGCAGCAGCCGCTCGACCGGCCCGGCGGCGGTGGGGGCGGCCGCGACCTCGTCGACCTCGACGTGGAGGGGCAGGCCGTCGTCGGCGACGACCGTCACCGGTGCCGACCGCAGCGTCCCGAAGGGGATCTCCTCGCCCGCACGCCGGCCGATGGCCCGCTGCTGGCGCAGGATCCCGACGGCCGCCGTACTCGCGGCGGCGACGCCGAGCGCACCCGCGAGCGACCCGACGATCCGGCCCCGGGGGCTCACGTGGGGTCCTGCTCGTCGAGCCCACCCACGTAGGTGCGCGCGGTCCGGCCGCCGATCCGGGTCACGATCTCGTAGTTGATGGTGCCCGCCGCCTCGGCCCAGTCCTGCGCCGTCGGTCCGCCGGCGCCCGGCGGTCCGAACACGACGACGTCACTGCCGACCTCCGGTCGGTCGCCGCCGAGGTCGACGACGAACTGGTCCATGCAGACGGTGCCGCGGATCGGGCGCCGCTTGCCGCCGATGCCGACCGCGGCCGGCTGGACGGCTGCCGGGGAGGAGGCGTGCCGGGGGATGCCGTCGCCGTACCCGAGCGGGATCAGCCCGACGGTCGTCGCGTGCTCGGCGACCCAGCGGTGGCCGTAGGAGACGGCGTCGCCGGGCGCGAGGTCCTTGACCAGGGCGAGCGGCGCGTGGACGGTCATCGCGGGGACCAGGCCGATGTCGGTGGCCTGGCCGGGCGCCGGGTCGAGGCCGTAGAGCGCGATGCCGCAGCGGACCGCGTCGAAGCGGGCGCTGGGGCGCAGGAGCGCGGTCGCGGAGTTGGCGAAGTGCCGCAGCTCGGGGCGCAGGCCGTGCTCACCGGCAAGCACGAGGGCCTCGCGGAAGGCCTGCTCCTGCCGGTCGTTGGCGGGGTGCTCGGGCTCGTCGGCACAGGCGGGGTGCGTCCAGATGCCGGTGATCCGCCAGGTGCCGTCACGCTCCCCCTCGGCGGCGCGGGCGAACAGCGCCGCCCACTCGCCCCGGCCGGCACCGGCCCGGGACATGCCCGTGTCGAGCTTGAGCTGGACCCGTGCCGGCTCCGTGCGGCCGGCGTCGGCCGCGGCCATCGCGTCGAGCTGGGCGACGCCGTGGGCACTGACGTCGATCCCGGCGGCGGCCGCCGCGGCGTAGTCGGCGTCGGGCCCGCCGATCCAGCAGAGCATCGGCCCCTGGATCCCGGCGGCCCGCAGCGCGAGCGCCTCCTCGACGGTCGCCGTGCCGATCCAGTCCGCCCCGCCCTGCTGCGCGGCCCGGGCACTGGCGATCGCGCCGTGGCCGTAGCCGTCGGCCTTCACCACGGCGACCAGAGGCACGCCGGCGGTCGCGCGCAACAACCGCGCGTTGGCGCGGATGGCCGCCAGGTCGACGACGGTCTCCGCGGGGCCGAGGGGCAGGCGCGACATGCCCTCATCGTCCCATCAGGGGGTGGTGAGGCGTGCGAGCAGGGCCGGAAGGGCCGCCGCCACGTCGCCGGCGACGATCGGGCCGCGCCGGGCCGCCAGCGTCGCGGCGGCGCCGTGCAGCCACGACCCGACCGACGCGGCGTCGTACGGCGTGAGGCCGGTGGCGAGCAGCGCGCCGATCACACCCCCGAGGACGTCGCCGGCACCGGCGGTCGCCAGCCAGGGCGTGCCGGTCGTGGTCACGCGCGTCGCGCCGTCGGGCCGGGCGACGACGGTGTGGCGTCCCTTGAGGAGCACCACGGCGTCGTAGGTGCGGGCCGCGCGGCGGGCGTGCTCGAGCCAGCGTGCCTCGACCTCGGCGCGGTCGACGCCGAGCATGCGGGCGAGCTCGCCGGCATGCGGGGTGAGGACCGCCGGGCGTCCGCGCGCGAGCCCCGCGAAGGCGAGCGCGTCGGCGTCGACGACGAGCGGGACGCCGTCGGCCACCGAGCGGCGGACGGCGTCCTCGGCTCCCGAATCGCTCCCCGAGCCGACCACCCAGGCCTGGACACGGCCGGGCCCGACCACCTCGGGGTGCGCGGCGCGGACCAGGTCGAGGGCCGCCGGGTCGCCGTCGTAGCGGACCATCCCGGCGAGGCCGCACGCCGCGCCGGCCACGCTGAGCAGCGCGGCGCCCGGGTAGGCCGCCGAGCCGGCACGGACGCCGACGACGCCGCGGGTGTACTTGTGGGCGTCGCTCGCCGGGCACGGGAGCAGCGCCGCCACGTCGGCGGCCTGGAGCGCCTCGACCGGAGCGGCCGGCAGGTCCAGGCCGATGTCGACGAGATGGATCGCCCCGCATGCCTGCGCCGCCGGGTCGACGAGATGACAGACCTTGTGGGTCCCGAAGGTGACCGTGACCGCGGCGGTGACGTGAGGGCCGGCGACCTGTCCGGTGTCGACGTCGACGCCCGACGGCGTGTCGACCGCGACGACCGGGATGCCTGCCACCAGCTCGAGCGCTCTCGTTGCCTCGGGGCGCAGGCCGGGGCGTCCGCCGATGCCGACGATGCCGTCCACCACCACGTCGAAGTTGTCGCGGTTTGGGACCAAACCGCGCAATTCTGGGGTCGGGGCATGCAGTCTCTGCCCAATCGAGGCCCACGGAACGACCCGACCGCCGGCTGTGCGGAGCGTGTCGATGCCGCCGCGATGGGCTGCCGCGGAGAGCAGCCACGCCTCCACCTGCACCCCCCGCCGGGCGAGCAGCGCGCCGGCGTACAGCGCGTCGCCGCCGTTGTCGCCCGAGCCGACGAGCAGCAGCACCCGGCGGCCGTAGGCGGAGCCCAGGAAGTCGAGGACGGCGTAGCCCAGCCCGGCGGCGGCGCGCTGCATCAGCGCCCCGTCGGGCAGCCGGGAGAGAAGGTCGGCCTCGGCGGCGCGGACCTGTGCGACGGTGTGGGCGCGGATCACGCGCCCACTCTTCCACCCGGTCCGTGCCGCAGGCGGTCAGCGGCGCAGGAACTCCTCCCCCACCGCGTCGAGCAGCGGATTGGTCCCGTCCGGGTCGGCGCCGTAGTTGAGGGTCCACAGGATCGTGCCTCCGGCGCCGCCCGCTCGGGTGTAGGCCGCCTTGGCCGCGATCGACTCCTCGTCCTCGTAGGACAGGAAGCCGGCCGGCTCGCGCGGCGGCAGCCCCGGCTCGGCCGGCGGGACGTAGCCGCCCTCGTGACCCGGATAGGTGCGGTAGGTCGACGAGGCGTCCTCGTCGAAGTGCCGCTCCCCGTGTGAGAGATACCCGAGCTCCTTGAGCCGGGTCCAGGACAGGGCGACGTCGTTGGTCTCGTAGATCTCGTTGTCCTCGGTGGACTGGCGTGGGCCGGTGACGGTGGGACCGAAGTAGATCCCGTAGAAGCCGATGCCCATGCCGATCTTCTCCCGCGGCGCCCCGAGAAGGCGTAGGCGTCGATGCTGCTGTCGATGCTGACCGGCCGCGCCGGACCCTCGTCGTCGAGCGCACCGGAGAACCACGACTCCCAGCCGGCACCGTTCCAGGTGGTGCCGATGCCGTAGGACATCAGGTTGTACTGGTCGACCAGCCAGGGCAGCTCGGCCTGCCAGTCGGCCACCTTGCCGTCGTTGAGCTCGTTGGTCTTCACCGCGTAGCCGGGAAAGGTGATCAGCCCAGGGTCCGTCCGGTAGCGCGGCCGGGTGGCCATCTCGGCCCGCACCTCGACGATCAGCGCCTCCAGGCGGCGGACCGCCTCCTCGGTGGTGATGTCGACGCCGCACTCCCAGGCCGGCCCCCCGAGACAGTTCTCCCAGTCCACGTCGACGCCGTCGTAGTCGTGGGCGACGAGGTAGTCCACCAGCTTGCGCACGAAGACCGGCCGGACCTCGTCGGAGGTCGACGCGACGAATCCGGCACCGTCGAAGCCGTCACCGCCGAGCATCAGCAGCGCCTCGGCACCGGCCGCGTGGGCCTTCCGGACGAGGTGGTCCTCCACCGTGGTGCCCGGGTACGGCGACGCGTCGGGATCGTGCGCGGAGCCGGCTCCCGGGACGATCTCGCCGGGCTCTCCGGCGAGCGAGCCGCCGCCCGGCGCCACCCGCCCGAACACGAAATGGGTCAGGTCGGTCATGTCGACCTCGTCCGGCGCGTACTCCTGGTCCCAGAACCAACCGGCGTAGTAGCCGGTCACCCACGGCGTCGTCCGTGGCGGACGGACCGCGATCGTGGTCGGCGCCGATAGCGCGTCAGCACCGCTCACGCGATAGGTCGTGGTGCGCTGCGGGGTCACGAGCAGGACGGCTCGGCCCGCGTCGTCCTCGACTCCGTCGGCGATCCGGCGCCAGCCGGCGTCCGTCAGCGCCTCGAGCGCCACGGGACTCCCCGGCCGGGCCGGCGTGAAGGTGACGGTCACCGGCAGCCGGGTGTGCGGGTCGGTGGCCGCGGGGGCGGACACGGCGGCGGCACGGGGAGCGGGCGGGGCGGGCGGCGCGGGAGCCAGCCGCACCCGGACGACGGCGGAGTGCCGACCGCGCGCGCTCACCCGGTAGGCGGAGTCGGAGGGGCTGACCCGGAAGGCGAAGCGCCCGGTCCGGGCGGCCCGCTCGCGCGCCACCCTCGCCCAGCGTCGACCCTCCTTGCGCTGCAGCACGACCCTCGACCTGGGCGCGGCCCTCCCGCGCAGCTGCACCGCGACGCCGGGCACGACCGCCGCTGCCGGACCGGTCAGCGTCGGCCGCGGCCCTGGTCGCGCGCCCTGTGCCGCAGGGACCTGGACCAGCAGGCCGAGGCAGACGAGGAGGCAGGTCAGCAGCGCGCCGACACGACGACGCCGCGGGGACTTCCGGGTTGCTCTGCTCACCCTTCACCTTGACGTGGGCGGCGGCCTGTCCGACAGGGACACCCGTCCCGTTCTCGTGGGTGCCCGGTCCCGGATCAGGACTCCAGCACGACCACGGCCGAGGCGATGCCGCCGTCGTGGGTCAGCGACAGGTGGACGGACGTGACCCCGAGCGCGTCGGCCTCGGCGAGCACGGTGCCCCGCAGGACGAAGCGCGGGCGGCCGGAGTCCTCCGAGACCACCTCGGCGTCGTGCCAGGACATCCCCCGCGGCGCGCCGAGCGCCTTGGCCAGGGCCTCCTTGGCGGCGAAGCGAGCCGCCAGCGACCGGACGTGCAGTCCGCGCTCGGCCTCGGTGAACAGCTTCGTGACCAACGCCGGGGTACGCCGGCACGACTCCTCGAAGCGAGCGATCTCGCACACGTCGATGCCGACGCCCAGCACGGCCACGGTGGCTACTCCACCGTGACGGACTTGGCGAGGTTGCGCGGCTGGTCGACGTCGTGGCCGAGCACCGTGGCGAGCTCGCAGGCGAAGAGCTGGAGCGGCACGATCGCGACGAGCGGCTGGAGCAGCACCGGCACCTTCGGCAGCCGCACCAGCACGTCGGCGTACGGCTCGATCGCGGTGTCGCCCTCCTCGGCCAGGCAGATGGTCCGGGCACCGCGGGCACGGACCTCCTGGATCCCGCTCAGCATCTTGCCGTGCAGCTGGTCGCGCCCCTGCGGGGGGACCACGCACAGGACCGGGAGCCCGTCCTCGACGAGCGCGATCGGGCCGTGCTTGAGCTCGCCGGCGGCGAAGCCCTCGGCGTGGAGGTAGGCCAGCTCCTTGAGCTTGAGCGCGCCCTCCAGCGCCACCGGGTAGCCGGCGTGGCGCCCGAGGAAGAGCACCGAGCGGGTCGTGGCATGGTCGGCGGCGAGCGCGTAGACCTGCTCGGCACCTTCGAGCACCGTCTCGATGTGGTCGGGCATCGCCTCGAGGTGCCGCATGATCTCGTCGATCTCGTCACCGAACCGGGTGCCCTTGACCTGCGCGATGTAGAGCGCGAGCAGGTAGCAGGCGACCAGCTGGGTGAGGAAGCCCTTGGTCGAGGCGACGCCGATCTCGGGACCGGCGTGGGTGTAGATGACGGCGTCGGACTCACGCGGGATCGAGGAGCCGTTCGTGTTGCAGATCGCGAGGACCTTGGCCCGCTGTGAGCGGGCGTGCCGGATCGCCTGGAGCGTGTCGGCGGTCTCGCCGGACTGGCTGATCGCGACGACCAGCGTCGTCGCGTCGATGATCGGGTCGCGGTAGCGGAACTCGGACGCGAGCTCCACCTCGACCGGAGTGCGGGTCCAGTGCTCGATGGCGTACTTCGCGACCATGCCGGCGTAGAACGACGTCCCGCACGCGATGATGATGATCTTGTCGACGTCGCGCAGCTCCTCGTCGGCCAGACGCATCTCGTCGAGCTGCAGCTGCCCCGACGGGGTACGCCGCCCGATCAGCGAGTCCGCCACCGCGCGGGGCTGCTCGAAGATCTCCTTGCGCATGAACCAGTCGTGACCGTCCTTCTCCGCCGACGACAGGTCCCAGTCGACGTGGAAGCGGCGCGCCTCGACCGGCGCCCCCCAGAAGTCGGTGACCTCGACCGCGTCGCGGGTCATCACGACGATCTGGTCCTGACCGAGCTCGAGCGCCTCGCGGGTGTGCTCGATGAAGGCGGCGACGTCGGAGCCGAGGAAGTTCTCGCCCTCGCCCAGTCCGACGACCAGCGGTGAGTTGCGGCGGGCGGCGACGACCGTGCCCGGCTCCTCGGCGTCGATGGCGACGAGCGTGAACGCGCCGTCGAGCTGCTGGCACACGCGCTGCATCGCCGTGGTCAGGTCGACGCCGGACTGGACCTGCAGCTCGACGAGGTGGGCGACGATCTCGGTGTCGGTGTCGGAGAGCAGCTCGTGGTCGTCGGCCTCGACCCGGTCCCTGAGCTCGAGGAAGTTCTCGATGATGCCGTTGTGCACCAGCGCGATCCGCCGCGCGGCCCCCGTGTGCGGATGGGCGTTGCTGTCGTTGGGCGGGCCGTGGGTCGCCCAGCGGGTGTGCCCGATGCCGATCTCCGCGACCGGGATCGGCGACTCACCGAGCGCCTTCTCCAGGTTGGCGAGCTTGCCGGCCCGCTTCTCGACGGTCAGCACCCCGTCGTAGACGACCGCGATGCCCGCGGAGTCGTAGCCCCGGTACTCCAGCCGTCGCAGACCGTCGATGACGGCGTCCTCGGCCGACCGTGGCCCGACGTACCCGACGATCCCGCACATGATCCGCCAGTCTAGGCGGCGTCGTTCGGAGTCGCGTCGTCCGGAGCCACCTCGTCCGGATCGGGGACGCGCCGCAGGAGCCTCCGGCACCGACTGGAACAATCGCCTCCATGACGACGGGCACCCCGGCGGACACCCACCTCGGCGAGGACGCGTCGCGGGAGGCATCGCCGTACGTCGAGTTGGACCGCGCGACCTGGGCCAACCTGGCCCACGAGTGGCAGCAGCAGGGCAGCCCGCTGACCAGCGACGAGGTGGTCCGGCTGCGCGGCATCGGCGACTCGCTCAACCTCGACGAGATCCGTGACGTCTACCTGCCGCTGTCCCGGCTGCTGTCGCTGCGGGTCAACGCCGCGACCCGGCTGCACCATGAGCAGGAGCAGTTCCTCCACCGCCGCACTCCCCCGCGCACGCCCTTCGTGATCGGCCTCGCCGGCTCGGTGGCGGTCGGGAAGTCGACCGCGGCGCGCGTGCTGCAGCAGATGCTGGCCCGCTGGCCCGAGCATCCCAATGTCGCCCTGGTCACGACCGACGGCTTCCTCTACCCGAACGCCGCGCTCGAGGAGCGCGGCCTCCTCCAGCGCAAGGGCTTCCCGGAGTCGTACGACCGGCGGGCCCTGCTGAAGTTCGTCATCGACATCAAGTCCGGCATCGACGAGGTGGAGGCCCCGGTCTACTCCCACCTCGTCTACGACGTCGTGCCCGACGAGAAGGTCGTCGTGAAGCGGCCCGACATCGTCATCGTCGAGGGCCTCAACGTCCTCCAGCCCGCCCGGGTCCGCGAGGACGGCCGCACCGGCCTGGGCCTGTCGGACTTCTTCGACTTCTCGATCTTCGTCGACGCCAACACCAACCACATCCGCGAGTGGTACGTCGACCGGTTCCTGCGGCTGCGCGAGACCGCCTTCCGCGACCCCAACTCCTACTTCGCGAAGTACGCCGCGCTCAGCCACGACTCCGCGGTCGACGAGGCGCGCCGGATCTGGGACTCGATCAACGGTCCCAACCTCGCCGAGAACGTGCTGCCCACCCGCTCCCGGGCCACCCTGGTGCTGCGCAAGGCCGCGAACCACGCGGTGCAGTACGTGCGGCTGCGCAAGATCTGACCGCTCACCCCACGTCGCGCCGCAGCGTGGTGAGCCGCCCGATCACCGCGAACACCACGGCGTACGCCACCAGCACCAGCGCCGCCGCCCAGCGCGGGAGCAGGTCGGCGTCACCGCCACCGGCGCCGAGGAAGGACGCGCCGATGAGGGAGTCGGCCGCGCCGCCGGGCAGATAGGACGCCACCCCCGCGAGGGCGTCGACCTGGCTGAGCACGACCCGGGCGATCGGCTCGACGAACTGGGTGAACGCGAGGATCACCACGATCGCCGCGACCTGGTTGGACAGGATGCTCCCGAAGGCGACGCCGATGACCGCCCACAGCGCCACGACCACCACGCCGAGCGCCAGCCCTCCGAGCACGTCGCCGTCACCGAGATAGGAGCCGTCCCCCTGGATCGCCAGCAGCGGCGCACCGCCCGCGACGGTCGCGGCGACACCGACGACGCCCGCGGCCAGCCCGATGGGGACCACGGACAGCAGCTTGGCCAACAGGAACCGGGTGCGGTCCGGCTCGACCAGCAGGCTCTGGGTGATCGTCTTGTGCCGGAACTCCGTGGTCATCGCCAGGCTGCCGATGACCAGCGGGAAGACGTACCCGACGCCGTTGACCAGCGAGTACGTCGCCCGCGCGGCGTCCTCCCCGACCAGCGGCGCCTCCGAGCCTTCGGGCACGAAGACGAAGCTCGCCGAGACGGCCGCGGACACGAAGCCCAGGTAGGCGACCATGACGACGAGCAGGAGCCACCACATCCGGGTGCTGACGAGCTTGCGGTACTCCGCCAGGAGCGCGGCCCTCATCGGGGTCCCTCCTCGGCATCGGCGCCGGCAGGTCGGGTGAGCTCGAAGAAGAGCGCCTCCAGGTCGACGTCGCGGCGCACCAGCTCGTGCAGCTCGATGCCCGCCGCGTGCGCCGCCGCGCCGACCTCGGCCGCGGTCGCGCCGTCGACGACGATCCCACCGCCGTCCTCGGTCGCGGCCCAGCCCCGGTCGGTCGCGAGTGCCGCGACGGCGTCCGGGCGCGGCGCGACGACGTACGCCGCCGGCGTGGCCCGGGTGCGCAGCTCGGCCAGCGAGGAGGCGTGCCGCAGCCGGCCCTGCGCGATGATGACGACCTCGTCGACGCTGGCCTCGACCTCGCGGAGGAGGTGGCTGGACACCAGCACGGTGCGGCCCTCGTCGGCGAACTGCCGCAGCAGCCGCCGGATCCAGACGATGCCCTCGGGGTCGAGCCCGTTGGTCGGCTCGTCGAGCACGATGACCGGCGGGTCGGCGAGCAGCGCCGTCGCCAGGCCCAGCCGCTGCCGCATGCCGAGCGAGTAGCGACCCACGCGCTGCTTCGCCGCGTGGCCCAGCCCGACCGCCTCCAGCACCTGCCGGCACCTGGTCCGGGAGACGCCGACCTGCGGCGCGAACACCTCCAGGTGCGCCAGCCCGGTCCGTCCCGGGTGGAAGCTCGACGCCTCCAGCGCCGCTCCGACGACACGACCGGGCTGCGGGTGCGCGGCGTACTCCCGCTCCCCCACCAGCGCCCGCCCCGCGCTCGGCCGGGTCAGCCCCAGCAGCATCCGCAGCGTCGTGGTCTTCCCGGCCCCGTTGGGGCCGAGGAACCCGGTGACCGCACCGGGACGGACGGTGAACGTCAGGTCGTCGACCGCTCGGACCCCACCGAACTGCTTGGTGAGCCCGTCGATCGCCAGCGAGGGGGCTGTCATGTCTCTCACCCTTTCAGAGCGGAGGTCGGAGGAGATGGCCGGCACGTCCTGCCGGTCAGTCAGCCGCGGACCAGGCCTGCCTGAGCGTCACGCGCCCCTGGGTCTGCAGCAGGGCCCGGCGATAGATCCGCTCGGCGAGGACCACGGTCGCCGCCATGGCGGCGATCAGGATCGCGATCGCGATGATCGGCTCCGCCACGGCGGTATCGCCCTCGAGGACCCGGATCGGCATGAGCACGATCGAGAACGGCGGCACATAGGACGCGACCGTCTGGATGGTCCCCTCGAAGAGGAAGGCGCCGAAGAAGACGCCCATCATCACGAAGCTGAGCGGCGCCGCGGTCGTCTGCAGGTCCTCGGCACGGCTCGCGAGCGCTCCGGCCACCGCCCACCAGCAGGCGATGAAGAGGAAGCCGACGAGGAAGAAGGCGGCGAACCACCCGATGCCCGCGGAGACGCCGGACAGGAAGGAGGAGTACTCCGTGAAGGAGATGCCGACCAGGCCGACGGCGACGATGAGCGCGGTCTGCGCCAGCGCCAGCAGCGTGTTGCCCGCGATCTTGCCGATCAGCAGCTGTCGCACCGGGATCTTGGTCGTGATGATCTCGACGATCCGGTTCGCCTTCTCCTCGACCACACTGCCCGACAGTGTGTAGCCGAAGCCGAGCGCGGCGAAGTAGAAGAGGAAGGCCAGCAGGAACCCCATGGCCCGCGCGAAGTCCTGGCGCTCGGCGTCGCCCGCCAGCAGGGCGGTGTCGACCGTGCTGCCCTGCCGGAGCTCCGCCAGCGAGGTTCCGGCACGCTCGGCGTTCGCCGTCAGCGTGGCGTCGCGGATGATGCTCTCCGCGGCGGCGGTCAGGTCGCCCGACACCTCCTTGCGGCCGACCAGGGTCCAGCCGTCGTCGGCGGGTCGCAGCAGGACGTCGGCGTCCTCGTCCTCCAGCGCGGCGACGCCGTCGTCGTCGGAGGCGACCTCCACCAGCTCGACCTCCAGGCCGTCGTCGACCTCGGGAATCTCACGCTGGAGCAGCTGGGCGGTCGTCGCGTCCTCGGCGGTCGCGGCGATGGTGACGCGCTCGGTGCGGTCCTCGGACCAGATCGTCCAGCCGATGAAGCCGACGAGGAGCACGAGGGTGATCAGGGTGCCGATGAGGAAGGACTTGTCCGTGAGTCGGGTGACGACCTCACGACGGGCGACGAGCAGCCAGGGCCGCTCGGCCGGCCGCGTCTCGGTCGTGTCGCTCGCGTCGGGGTGGTTCATGCGGTGACCTCCCGATAGATCTCGGACAGCGGGGTGCGGACCGTGGCGAGCTCACGGACCTCGCCGCGGTCGAGGCCGGCGGTCAGGATCGCGCGACGTACGGCGTCCGAGGCGCGCTCGTCCTTGTCGGCCAGCTCGACCAGCGCCTCGGCGCCGTCGACGTCGAGGACGTGGACGCCGGCGATGTCGCGGACCCACCCGGCGTCGCGGTCGGTGACCACCCGAAGCCGCTCGGGTCCGCGGGCGCGCAGCTCCTCGACTCCCCCCTGGGCGACGACCTCGCCGGCGCGGAGCACGACGAGCCGGTCGCAGAGTCGCTCGACGAGGTCGAGCTGGTGGCTGGAGAACAGGACGGGCACCCCGCGGCCGGTCTCCTCGCGCAGCAGGTCGACCATCGAGTCGACCGCGGTCGGGTCGAGGCCGGAGAAGGGCTCGTCGAGGATCAGCGCCTGCGGTTGGTTGAGCAGCGCGGCGATGATCTGCACGCGCTGCTGGTTGCCGAGGCTGAGCTTCTCGACCCGGTCGCCGCTGCGGTCCGCGAGGCCGAACCGCTCCAGGCTCTCCGTCGCCGACGCACGGGCCCGCGGGGTCGACAGCCCCGAGAGCTCGCCGAGATAGATGAGCTGGTCCAGGATCTTCTGCTTGGGGTAGAGGCCCCGCTCCTCGGGCATGTACCCGAAGCGGCGTCGGTCGGCCGCCGTCATCGGGCGTCCCTGCCAGAGCACCTCGCCGGCGGAGACTCCGAGCAGCCCCATGATCATCCGCATCGTCGTGGTCTTGCCGGCGCCGTTGCCCCCGACGAAGCCGGTCAGCATCCCGGCCGGCACGTCGAACGACACGTCGTCGACCACGGTCCGCTCACCGAATCTGCGGGTCAGCCCTCTCGTCTCGATCATGACGTCCACGCATCCATGGATCCAGGCTAGGGACGGCGGCGCCCGGCGTGATCCGTCGCGAGGAGGGGATCCGCCTCCGTCGTACGACGGAGGCCGGGTCCGGACGGCTACCCGGCGAGGCCGACCCGGTGGGCGAACACCACGGCCTGGACGCGGTCGCGGAGGTGGAGCTTGGCCAGGCAATTGGAGACGTGGGTCTTGACCGTCGCCTCGCCCAGCACCAGCCGTTCGGCGATCTCGGCGTTGGACAGGCCCTCGCCCAGCAGCTGCAGCACCTCGCTCTCGCGCTCGGTGAGCCGGTCGAGGAGCTTCGTCTCCTCCGGCGCCGGCCCGGCGGCGGGCGCCTGTCCCGCGGCCATCTCGGTGATGACGCGACGGGTCACCTCCGGGGAGAGCAGCGCGTGCCCGCGACCCACCGCGCGCACCGCCTCGACGAGCTGCTCGGCCTCGGCGTTCTTGAGCAGGAAGCCGCTGGCGCCGGCCCGAAGGGCGTCGAAGAGATAGTCGTCGCGATCGAAGGTGGTGAGGATGACGACCCGGCCGAGATCCTCGGCGACCAGGTCCGCGGTGGCGGCGATGCCGTCGACGCGCGGCATCTGCACGTCCATCAGGACGACGTCGGGCCGCAGCCGCCGGGCCAGCTCGACGGCCTCGGCTCCGTCCGCCGCCTCGCCGACCACCTCGATGTCGGGCTCGGCCGACAGGATCATCCGGAAGCCGGAGCGGACCAGTGCCTGGTCGTCGGCGAGGAGGACCCGCAGCCTCGCTCCGTCGCTGAGCTGCTCAGTCACCGGTGCCTCCCAGCGGCAGCCGCGCCCGCACCCGGTAGCCGCGTGTGGTCCGGGGCCCGATCTCGACCTCGCCGCGGTGCGAAGCGACCCGCTCGCGGATGCCGAGATGGCCCATGCCCGAGCTCGACGTCCCCGCTCGCGGCCGGCCGTCGTCCAGCACCTCGACCTCGGCGAACGGCCGCTCGCCGGCCTCGGTGACCCGCAGCCGCACCGAGGCGCTGGACGCCGTCGAGTGCCGCACGACGTTGGCCAACGCCTCCTGCGCCGTGCGGTACAGCGTGAGACCGACCGTCTCCGGGAGCCGCGCCGCGGCCCCGGGCCGGTCCTCGACGACCGCGTACGACGTGCGCAGCCCGTCGTACGCGCGACTGGCGACGAGCTCCTCGAGGTCGGCGACGCCGGGCGTGCTGGTGCGCGACCTGTCCGTGATCGGCTCGTCCGCGGAGCGCTCCTCGATGTCACGCAGCGTGCCGAGCAGCGAGCGCATCTGCGAGACGGCCTCGCGCGAGCTCGCCTCGATGGCGCCGAGCGCACCGGCCGCCGTCTGGGGGTCGTGGTGGAGCACGCGGCGGGCACCGGCGGCCTGGACGCCGATGACCGACACGTGATGGCCGACGACGTCGTGCAGCTCGCGGGCGATCCGCAGCCGCTCGTCCACCACCGCGCGCTGCTGGAGGGTCGCCGTCTGCCGGGTGATCGTGCGCGCCTGCTCGGCGAGAGCCTCGCGCTGTCGGGCGCCGTTCCAGGCGACCTGGCCCCCGATGATGGCGCCGACGAAGTAGACGACGTTGACGATGAAGGTGAGCAGGATGATGGCGGGCACGGGCGGAAGGAAGCCGAAGCGCTCGTCCTCGCCCGTGCTGTCCAGCCAGGTCTGCGCACTCTGGCCCACGGCGAACTGCCAGGCCACCCAGCAGAGCATGAAGACCAGGATGGTGCTGGTGACCAGCAGCGCCGAGCGGCGGCTGCGACCCCATGCCATGGCCGAGAACAGACCCATGAAGTAGCAGATCTGGAGCGCGACCTGGGCCATCACCTGGGGCATCGCGACCCCGGTCACGAACATGTGCGTCGAGAGGTAGACCGCCACCGCGAGCGGGTAGCGGCGCCGCAGCACCAGCGCGAGCGCGGCCGCGGACATGACGAGGTAGATCACCCACCACGGCGCGTCGACGCTGTCGAAGGCACCGGCGCTGCGCGCCAGCTCGAGCGTGACGATGCCGGCCACCTCGAACGCCGCGCCGGTGACGACGTCACGCGTGGCGACCGCGGGATTCCCCCGGTCCCACGCGTCGTCCACCGCGAAGTACGCGCCGAGGCGGGCACGCAGGGCGGGACCGACGGCAGACACGCAGCGACTCTAGTCCGGAGGGTGGCTCACGCAGCTACAGCGCCAGCCGCTCCCGCACGACGTCCGCGAGCCGCCGCGCGACCCCCTCGGCCTGCTCGGCGGTGGGCGCCTCGACCATGACGCGGACGAGCGGCTCGGTGCCGGAGGGACGCAGCAGCACCCGCCCGGTGCTGCCGAGCTCGGCCTCGGCCCCGGCGACGGCCTCGAGGAGGGCCGGGTCGTCGGTGCGGGTGCGGTCGACGCCGCCGACGTTGACGAGGACCTGCGGGAGCCGGGTCATCACGCCGGCGAGCTCGCGCAGCGACCGGCCGGCGGTGGCCATCCGGCGCGCGACGTGGAGGGCGGTGAGGATGCCGTCGCCGGTGGTGGCGTGCTCGCGCATGATGACGTGACCGGACTGCTCTCCGCCCAGGCTGTAGCCGCCGCGGCGCATCTCGTCGAGGACGTAGCGGTCGCCGACGGCGGTCTGCACGACCTCGACCCCGGAGGCGTTCATCGCCTGGAGCAGCCCGAGGTTGCTCATCACCGTGGCGACGAGCGTGTTGCCGACCAGCCCGCCGGCCTCACGGAGGGCGAGGGCGAGGATCGCCATGATCTGGTCGCCGTCCACGACCTCGCCGGTGTGGTCGACGGCCAGGCAGCGGTCGGCGTCGCCGTCGACCGCGAACCCGGCGTCGGCACCGTGCTGGACGACCGCCGCCCGCAGCGGGTCGAGGTGGGTGGACCCGCAGCCCTCGTTGATGTTGAGCCCGTCGGGCGAGGCGCCGATGGTGATCACCTCGGCACCGGCGGCACTGAGCGCGCGGGGACCGACCTCACTGGCTGCGCCATGAGCGCAGTCGAGGACGAGCTTCAGCCCGGCGAGAGGCTTGCCGGCGGGCGCGTCGAGGGTGCGGACCAGGTGGTCGACGTACTCCTTGACGGTGGGGCCGTACGGCGTCACCCGACCGACCGCGGCACCCGTCGGCCGATCCCAGTCCTGGCCGAGCAGCGCCTCGATCTCCCGCTCGAGGGAGTCATCGAGCTTCACGCCGCCGCGGGCGAGGAACTTGATGCCGTTGTCGGGCATCGGGTTGTGCGAGGCGCTGATGACGACGCCGACGTCGGCGCCGAGCGCGTCGGTGAAGTAGGCGACACCGGGCGTCGGGAGCACCCGCAGGCGCAGCACGTCGACCCCGGCGGACGCGAGCCCGGCCACGACGGCGTGCTCCAGGAACTGCCCGGAGATCCGGGTGTCCCGGCCGACGACGGCCAGCGGGCGCGGGCGGCTGTAGCCGCCGTGCTCGACGAGCACCCGGGCCGCGGCGCTGCCGAGGTCGACCGCCAGCTCGGCGGTCAGCTTGTCGTTGGCGAGGCCCCGGACCCCATCGGTCCCGAAGATGCGCGTCACACCGTACTCCTCTGTCCTGCCGAAAAACGCCCGACGGGGCCACCCACCGCGCTCGCGGTCGGTGGCCCCGTGGTGCCTGCGTCGTGTGCCGGAGTGCCTCGCAAGGCGCCGCCGCGAAGGCGACCTTTGAGCGGAGCGGTCGTCGAGCGGCGGCAACGCCGCGAGGCGCCCGGCACGCGGCGCAGGATCAGCGCTTGCTGTACTGCGGGGCCTTACGGGCCTTCTTGAGACCGGCCTTCTTACGCTCGGTCGCCCGGGCGTCGCGGGTCAGCAGACCGGCCTTCTTCAGGGTCGGGCGGTAGGCGTCGAGGTCGATGCCGTTGAGCGAGCGGGCCACGCCGAGGCGCAGCGCACCGGCCTGGCCGGTGATGCCACCGCCGTGGATGCGGGCGATGACGTCGAAGCGGCCCTCGAGGCCGAGAGCCGCGAACGGCTCGTTGACGACCTGCTGGTGCAGCTTGTTGGGGAAGTAGTCGTCGATGGTCCGGCCGTTGATGGTCCAGTTGCCGGTGCCGGGGACGATCCGCACGCGAGCGACGGCCTCCTTGCGGCGACCGGTGGCGGCGCCGGGGGCGACGGTCACGGGGCGGTCGTCGATGGCGGCCGACGGGGAGGTCTCGCTGGTATAGGCGACACCCTGCTCGTCGGTCTCGAAGGTCTCCTCGACCTCACCCGGGTTGGCGGTGTTGTTCTCAGTCACGATCGTTGTCCTCAGTCCGTTCAGATCAGTCGAGAAGTCACTGGGAGATCTGGGAGATCTCGTAGGGGACGGCCTGCTGGGCCTGGTGCGGGTGAGCCGGGCCGTTGTAGACCTTCAGCTTCTTGATCATCTGCCGGCCGAGGCGGTTCTTCGGCAGCATGCCCCACACGGCCTTCTCGACGGCCTTGCGGGCGTCCTTGTCGATGACGTCACCGATCGGGGTCGCGGTGAGACCACCCGGGAAGCCGGAGTGGCGGTAGACCAGCTTGTCGGCACGCTTGTTGCCGGACAGGGCGACCTTGTCGGCGTTGACGATGATGACGAAGTCACCGGTGTCGGCGTTGGGCGCGAAGATCGGCTTGTGCTTGCCGCGCAGCAGGTTGGCGGTGGTGACAGCCAGCCGACCGAGGACGACGTCGGTCGCGTCGATCACGAGCCAGGCGCGCTCGACGTCGCCGGGCTTCGGAGCGTAGGTGCGCATGATGCGTACCCTTCCTTGCTAGTTCGTTGCCCGTACGACGGTCGCCGCCCGGGTTGCCCTGCGCGGCGGACCGCTCGGGCGACGTACTCCTGACGAACTCAGCCCGGCCCACACACGCTCGTCTCTCGACGATCCATAGGCGATCCGGGTCTGCCCCGCGCCTCGACCGGGGTCGTGGCGCGAAGCGGCAGAAGACGCGACCTGCAACACTACGGGCGCCCCCTACCACGGTCAAAATGCGGAGGAGCCGGCCCATGGACTCAGGACTCGTGTCGGTCGGCCTGCCGGCCGCGCTGGCGATCATCATGTTCGGCCTCGGCCTGGCGCTGACGACCGACGACTTCCGCCGCATCGGCCGCACGCCGCTGCCGGTCGGGGTCGCCCTGGCCGCCCAGCTCGTCGTGCTGCCCGCCCTCTGCTTCGGCCTGGTCCTCGCGCTCGACCTCGCCCCGATCCTCGCCGTCGGGATGATGCTGCTGGCGGCCTCGCCGGGCGGCACGACCGCCAACCTGTTCAGCCATCTCTTCCGCGGGGATGTCGCCCTCAACATCACGCTGACCGCGGTGAACTCGCTGATCGCCGTCGTCAGCCTGCCGCTGGTCGTCAATCTCGCCGTCGGCTGGTTCGACCCGCCCGGGGCCGAGGACATCGGGCTGCAGCTCGGCAAGACCGCCCAGGTCTTCGCGATCGTGCTGGTGCCGGTGGCACTGGGCATGCTCGTGCGACACTCCTCGCCCGGCTTCGCCGCCCGCGCCGACCGACCGGTGCGGATCGCGTCCGCCGTCGTCCTCGCCCTGGTCATCGTCGGAGCGCTGGTCGGCGAGCGCGAGAACATCGCCGACTACATCGCCGACGTCGGCATCGCCACGACGCTGTTCTGCGCGCTGAGCCTGACCGTGGGCTACCTGCTCCCCCGCCTGCTGGGGATCGAGCAGCGGCAGGCACTCGCCTCGGCGTTCGAGGTCGGGATCCACAACAGCACCCTCGCGATCGCGATCGCGCTCAGCGTGCTCGACAACGACACGCTGGCGGTCCCCGCGGCGGTGTACGGCGTCGTGATGTTCCCGCTCGCACTGCTCGCCGGATGGCTGCTCACCCGGCGCCGGCCACCGGCCCGGGGTCACGCTTCGGGACACCGGCTACCGGCTCTGTGACCTGGCCGACTAGGTTGGCGGGGTGACTGACTCTCTCACCGTACGCGACAACCGCACCGGCGCGGAGTACGAGATCCCGATCGTCGACGGCACCATCAAGGCCGCTGAGCTCGGGCAGATCAAGCTCAACGACGACGAGCCCGGCCTGGCCACCTATGACCCCGGATTCGTCAACACCGCCTCCTGCCGCAGTGCCATCACCTACATCGACGGCGACAAGGGCATCCTCGAGTATCGCGGCTATCCCATCGAGCAGCTCGCGGAGAAGTCGAACTTCCTCGAGGTCGCCTACCTCCTCATCCACGGCGAGCTGCCCACCAAGGAGCAGTACGAGCAGTGGGTGCATGACATCACGTTCCACACCTTCGTGCACGAGAACGTCAAGGGCTTCATGCAGGGCTTCCGGTACGACGCGCACCCGATGGGGATGCTGATGGCGTCGGTGGGGGCCCTGTCGACGTTCTACCCGGAGTCGAGCCGCATCGACGACCCGGAGAACCGCCACATCCAGATCGTCCGGATGATCGCCAAGATGCCGACGCTCGGCGCCTGGGCCTTCCGGCACGCGCAGGGCAAGCCGTACGTCTACCCGGACAACGAGCTGTCGTACGCCGAGAACTTCCTCTCGATGCTCTTCAAGATGAGCGAGTCGAAGTACGCCGCCGATCCCCGCATCGCGAAGGCGCTCGACGTGCTGTTCATCCTGCACGCCGACCACGAGCAGAACTGCTCGACCAACGCGGTCCGCTCCGTGGGCTCCTCGCAGGTCGACCCGTACTCGGCGGTCGCCGCCGGCATCGGCGCGCTCTTCGGCCCGCTCCACGGCGGCGCCAACGAGGCCGTGCTGCGGATGCTGCGCCGGATCGGCACCAAGGAGAACATCCCCGCCTTCATCGAGGGCGTGAAGAACGGCGAAGAGCGGCTGATGGGCTTCGGCCACCGGGTCTACAAGAACTACGACCCGCGCGCCACGATCATCAAGAAGGCGTGCGACGACGTCTTCGAGGTGACCGGCGTGAACCCGCTGCTCGAGGTCGCGCAGGAGCTGGAGCGGATCGCGCTCGAGGACGAGTACTTCGTCAAGCGCCGCCTCTACCCCAACGTCGACTTCTACTCGGGTCTCATCTACGAGGCGCTCGAGTTCCCGCCGGAGATGTTCACGGTCCTGTTCGCCATCGGCCGCACCCCCGGCTGGCTGGCGCAGTGGCTGGAGCTGACCGGCGACAAGGAGCAGAAGATCGCTCGCCCGAAGCAGATCTACACCGGCGACCGCGGCCTGACCTTCGTTCCCGCCGAGGAGCGCTGGGCCTGAGCCCACCCGCCTGTCTCGACCCCGGTCACCTGGTGACCGGGGTCGTTTCGCTTCTCCGGCCGGGCCGGTTCAGGCGAGCAGCTCGTCGATGTCGAGGGAGACCTCGACCTCGCCGTAGCGCAGGGTGGCCTGCCCGGAGGTGAAGCGGCCAGTCTCGACGTAGAGCCCGTCGACCAGCTCCATGGTCACCACCACGTGGTCGCGCGGGTCGACGATCCAGTACGACGGGGCACCCCACGCGGCGTAGCGCTGCGCCTTCGCGACATAGTCGTTGCCGCGGTTGGACGAGACGACCTCCACGACCAGGTGCGGAATGCCGGACAGAGCGCGCTGCTCCTCCGTCACGTCGTGGACCATCAGGTCGGGGCCGAGCTCCTCGCGCACCCCGGTCGGGATCCAGCCCCAACCGCGGGTGACCTTGGTGCCGGGTGCGAGATGTCGCACGAGGATCAGCTGCAGGCGGAACTCGACGTCCTGATGACGCTGGGAAGGTTGTGCGGCCACGACGAGTGCTCCTCCGTAGTACTCACTCGGGACCACGTCCGCGGCGAGGTACTCCTCCCACGTCATCGGGAAGCGCTGCATCTCGTCGCCTCGGCGGATCGATTCCATCGCCACGGTCATCGCTGCTCCTTCCGGTTTCGGCGTCTCCCGAGATCGTCGCCGACCCGACCAGTCGACGCAACCGGCTCGGCGGTCGCGAACCAGGGCCTCAGGGCTGTGGAAAGCCTGGCAGCGCGGCGTCGTACAGCCACGGCCGGAGCAGCACTCCGACGTCGGCGCCGGTGCGCTCGGAGGCGAAGCCGAGGAAGTCGTCGGTGGTGACCGACTCCCCCGCACGGGTGGCCACCCAGTCGCTCAGGACGGCGAAGAAGGCGTCGTCGCCGACGGCGACCCGCAGGGCGTGGAGGGTGAGGGCGCCACGCTTGTAGACGCGGTCGTCGAACATCAGCTCCGGGCCGGGGTCGGCCAGGAGCAGGTCCTGGTCCAGGCCGGCGAGGCGCTCATGATGGTGGCGGGCCCAGGCGTCGCAGCTGCGCGGACCGCCGCTCTCCTCGGACCACAGCCACTCGGCATAGCAGGCGAAGCCCTCGTGGAGCCAGATGTCCTGCCAGCGGCGCAGGGTGACGGCGTTGCCGTACCACTGGTGGGCGAGCTCGTGGGCGATCAGCCGCACCTGCTCCCAGTCCGGTGAGCAGAAGTTGCGGCCGAAGGTCGACAGGCTCTGGCTCTCGAGCGGGATCTCGAGGTCGTCGTCGGTGACGACGGCGGCGTAGGCGTCGAAGGGGTACGGGCCGAAGACGCGCTCGAAGAACTCCAGCATCGCGGGCTGCTGGTCGAAGGAGCCGGCCAGGTCGGCGTCGGGCGGCGCGATGGTCCGGGTGCGCGGGTCGTGCTCGGTGGTGGCGTAGCGGCCGATCTGGACGGTGGCGAGGTAGGTCGCCATCGGCCGGTCCATCGCCCACGTCCAGCTCTCACCGCCGGCACGCCGCTGGCGGGCGACGAGGGCTCCGTTGGCGACGACCACATAGCCGGCGGGCGCGGACACGGTGATCCGATAGGTGGCCTTGTCGTCGGGGCGGTCGTTGCAGGGGAACCAGGTGGGCGCGCCGTGCGGCTGGGCGGCGACGATGACGCCGTCCTCCAGCTCCTCCCAGCCGGCGTCGCCGTGGTACCTGTCGATGACGGGCCGGGGCGAGCCGCCGTACGCGACCGTCAGCCGCAGCTCGGTGCCGGCGGCGACCGGCCGGTCGAGCTGGAGCACGAGCCGATGGTCCCGCGCCGACCACTTCTTGACCCGGGGCGCGGGTCGCCCGGAGTCGAGGCGCAGCTTGGTGGCCCGCAGGTGGGCGAGGTCGAGGACCAGCCGAGCCGTCTGCTCACGGACGACGATGTCGAGGACCGCGGTGCCGTCGAGGCGGTTGCCGTCGGGGACGTAGCCGAGGTCGAGGTCGTAGTGCCGGACGGCGTACGTCGGGTCACCGTGGCCGGGCAGGTACGGGTCGGCGGTGGGCAGCAGGGGCACGGGCAGGACCCTCAGTCGGCCCACGGACCGATGGGGTTGCCGATCCAGCGCGTCTTGTCCGGCACGGACTCACCCCTCATCACCAACGACACCGGCCCGACCGTAGCGTGCTTGCCCAACGACGCGGCGGGCAGCACCACCGAGTTGGGGCCGACGGTGGCGCCGCGGTGCAGCCGGACCGTGTCGGTGACGAGCAGCCGGTCGTGGAAGAGGTGGGTCTGCACCACGCTGCCCTGGTTGACGGTGGCGCCGTCGCCGAGCTCGACGAGGTCGGGCTCGGGCAGCCAGTACGACTCGCACCACACGCCGCGACCCACGCGGGCTCCCATCGCGCGGAACCAGACCGTGATGAGCGGCGACCCGGTCGCCAGGCCCGCGAACCACGGGGTCGCGACGACCTCGACGAAGGTGTCGGCGAGCTCGTTGCGCCACACGAACGAGCTCCATAGCGGGTGCGAGCCCGCCCGGACCCGGCCGACCAGCAGCCACTTCGCGAGGATCGCGACCACACCGGCGACGAGGCCGGCAACCCACAGCAGGAGCGGTACGACGAGCGCGCCGGCCGGCGCGCCGTACCGGTCCCCGACGGCGAGGATGCCGAGGATGACGGCGAGGTGCAGGGACACGGCGAGCGTGACCGGGAGCAGACGGGCGACCTCCCAGCAGGCGCGGGCGACCTTGAGCCGGGTCGGCGGGGCGTAGGTGCGCTCGTCGACCGAGCCCTGGGCGGCCCGGCGCAACGGGGCCGGCGGACTGCCGAGCCAGGACTCGCCGGCCTTGACGGTGCCGCGGGCCGGCGCTGCCGAGAGCACCGCGACGAGCGACCTCTTGGGCACCTTGCGTCCCGGCGCGGCCATGGCGGAGTTGCCGACGAAGGCGCGCTTGCCGACCTTCACCCGCTCGGCACGCAGCCAGCCGCCGCCGAGCTCGTAGCCACCGATCAGGGTGTCGTCGGCGAGGAACGCCTGGTCGCTGACGCTCACCAGCGACGGGATCATCAGGGCGGTGGAGGCTTCCACGTCCTTGCCGATCCGGGCGCCGAGCAGCCGCAGCCAGACCGGGGTGAGCTGGGAGCTGTAGAGCGGGAACAGCCAGGTCCGGGCCTCGTCGAGCACCCGGATCGTCGACCACACGCACAGGGCGGGTCGGCTCTGCAGCGGATGGGCGCCGGCCCGGACGCCCAGCGCGAGCAGCCGGACGACACCGAGGATCAGGGCGGCCAGGACCACGAACCCGGCCACGACACCCGGCACCAGCCAGGGCGCCAGGGCCGCCGCCGCGTCGCCCGCGCCGGTGGTGCCGCCGACGTCGGCGAGCAGCAGGACGGGGACCGCCACGACCAGCACGGCGATCGCGGGAAGGCAGGACAGGGCGCCCGCCACGGCGGCGTACGCCGTCGCCCAGGTCCGCAGCGAGCCACGCGACGCCGGCGGGCGCTCGGCCCACGGACCACGGGCCACGGCGCTCATCCGGACGGCCGGTGCGCCGGACCAGAACTCGCCGACCGGGACCTCGCCGAAGACGGCCGAGCCGGGTGCGACCTCCGCGTCGTCGCCGACGATCGCGCCGGGACAGAGCATCGAGCGGGTGCCGACCCGGGCGCGACGCCCGATCCGGATCCCGCCGACGTGGAGCGTGTCGCCGTCGATCCAATAGCCGGTGAGGTCGACCTCGGGCTCGACCGAGGCCCCCTTGCCGACCGTCAGGTGACCGGTGACGGGTGGCAGCGAGTGGAGGTCGGCGCCGCGGGCCACCTTCGCACCGAGGAGGCGGGCGTACCAGGTGATGTACGGCGCACCGGCGAGCCGGGTCGCGCCGAGCTCGTCGGCGATCCGCTCGGCCATCCAGATCCGCAGGTGCACCTTGCCGCCGCGCGGATAGGCACCGGGCCGCACGCCCGCGAGCACCGCCCGGGCCAGCTTGGCGGCCACGAGCATCCGGCCCGGCGGGCTGACGAAGACGACGAGCAGCAGCACCAGCAGCCACCACGGCGGGGCCGGCAGCCAGGGGACGTCGAGCAGGTCGTGCAGGATCCGCGCGGCCGTGAGGGTGGCGGCGATCCAGCGGGGCGCGGCGAGGGCCCGGAGCAGGGGGACGGCGAGCACCTGGCCGACCTGCGTCTTGCGCGGGATCGGCTTCACCTTGCGGCTCTGCTCGGCCAGCGCGGACGGCTCGAGGGAGTCGAGGAAGCCCGCCAGCCCGTCGACCGTCGGGTTCTCGTAGAGGTCGGCGACCGTCAGGTCGGCGTGATCGGCGCGGAGCAGGGTGACCACCTGCGCGGCGGTCAGGCTGCCGCCGCCCAGGTCGAAGAAGTCCGATCCGGGACCGTCGGGGACGGCGCCGATGACCTTCTGCCAGACCTCCGCGATCCGCGCGGCGGTGCCGTGCAGGCCCGCGTCGGCCGGATCCGCGGCAGCCAGCGGCCACGGCAGCGCGTCGCGGTCCACCTTGCCGGAGATGCGGGTCGGGATGTCGTCGACGACGGCCAGGCGCGGCACCAGCGCGGCCGGCATCGTGGCCCGCAGGTGCGCGGTGGCGGCGGCACCGTCGTACGTCGCGGTGGTGGCGACGTAGCCGACCAGCAGCTGGTTGCCGGTGCTGGTGCGGCGTACGGCGGCAGCGGCCCCGGTGACGCCGGGCAGGGCCAGCAGGGCCGAGTCGATCTCGCCGAGCTCGATCCGCCGGCCGCCGACCTTGACCTGGTCGTCGGCGCGGCCGGTGAAGAGCAGGCCGGCCGGGTCGTTCACGACGATGTCGCCGCTGCGATAGGCGCGGTCCCAGCCGAGCGTGGGCATGGGGGCGTACTTCTCGGCGTCCTTGGCCGGGTCGAGGTAGCGGGCCAGTCCGACGCCGCCGATGATCAGCTCGCCCCGCTCCCCCTCGGCGACCGGCTCGCCGGTCGCGGGGTCGACGACGGCCAGGTCCCAGCCCGCGAGCGGGAGGCCGATCCGGACCGGGCCCTCGGCCTCGACGAGCGCGCCGCAGGCGACGACCGTCGCCTCGGTGGGGCCGTAGGTGTTCCAGACCTCGCGACCGTCGCGCACCAGGCGGGCGGCGACTTCCGGCGGGAGGGCCTCGCCGCCGAGGATGAGCAGCCGGACCCGCTCGAGCGCGTCGTCGGGCCACAGGCTGACCAGGGTCGGGACGGTGGAGACGACCGTGATGGCGTTGGCCGTCAGCCAGGGCCCGACGTCGACCCCGCTGCGCACGAGTGCCCGCGGCGCCGGGACCAGGCAGGCGCCGTACCGCCAGGCCAGCCACATCTCCTCGCAGCTCGCGTCGAAGGCGACGCTGAGGCCGGCCATCACGCGGTCGGCCGGGCCGAGCGGCGCCTCCTGCAGGAACATGCCGGCCTCGGCGTCGACGAAGGCCGCGGCGTTGCGATGCGTGACCGCCACGCCCTTGGGCGTGCCCGTCGAGCCGGACGTGAAGATCACCCAGGCGTCGTCCCCGACGACCGGGTCGCGCCGGTCCCGGGCGGGAGCCTCGCGACGGGAATCGATGACCAGGCCGGCACCGACGACCGCGACGACCCGCGCCTCGCCGAAGACCAGCCGGGCGCGCTCCTCGGGGTCGTCGGCGTCCACGGGGACATAGGCCGCGCCGGCGAAGAGGACGCCCATGATCGCGACGTACAGGTCGGTCGTGCCGGACGGCAGCCGGACCCCGACCTTGTCCCCCGGACCGATCCCGAGCTCGGCGAGCTCGATGGCCACGATCTCCGCGGCCTCCGCGAACTCCGCGTAGGTCACGGTGTCGTTGCCGCTGTCGAGCGCCATCGCATCCGGGTGGTCGGCCGCCGTACGACGGAGCACATCGACGAGCGTGCGCGGCGCCGGTGCCTCGACACCGCGGAGCAGGGGGTTCACCTCTCGATCGTCGTCGGTCCGGGTGAACGCAAGGTGACCGGTTGATGCGTGGTCCGTTGTGCCGCTTTGTGATGTGAGCCACAATCTGCGAGATGAGCGCGACGACGGAGTCCCAGCCCCCCGCACCTGCCCGCGCGTGGCCCCCGGCCACGCCGCCCGAGCCGACCTACATCGAGGACCGGCTCAACTACTGGGCGGAGGCGACGCCCGACGCCGAGGCGATGACCTACCTCGGGCGCACCTGGACGTGGAAGGAGTGGCACGACCGCGTCCACCGCGCCGCCGGCGGGCTGCGCGACCTCGGCATCGCCCGCGGCGATGTCGTGTCCTTCCTCGACAAGAACCACCCGGCGTGCGTCGAGATCAGCCTCGCGGCCGGGTCGATCGGCGCCGCCAACGCGATCATCAACTGGCGCTCGGCCGGCGACGAGATCGACTACGCCGTCAACGACTCCGGCGCCAAGGTGCTCTTCGTGGGACGCGAGCTGATGCCCACCATCGAGGCGATCCGCGACCGGCTGCCGAACGTGCGGACGATCATCGAGGTCACCCCCGACGGCGGCGAGGACGACGAGTACGAGCGGTTCCTCGCCGCGGCCACGCCGTGCGACGACGGGCCGGACGTGCTCGAGGACGACGTGTGCCTGGTCATGTACTCCTCCGGCACCACCGGCCGGCCCAAGGGCGTGATGCTCACGCACCGCAACATGGTCCGGCACACGATCAACGCCCACGACGGCTGGGGCTTCGAGCCCGGCGACAAGTCGATGGTGGCCATGCCGCTGTTCCACGTCGGCGGGTCGTCGTACGTCCTCTTCGGCATCCACGACGGCATCCCGAGCGTGATGACCCGCGAGCCGGATGCCGCCTCCCTCGCCGGCGCGATCATGGCGGGCGCGAACCGCACCTTCCTCGTGCCCGCCGTCCTCGCCCAGGTGCTCCAGGCCGGACCCGACGCGGTCAAGCTGTTCGGCCTGCTCAAGACCTACACGTACGGCGCCGCGCCGATGCCGCCCCCGCTGCTCCGTGCCGCGATGGAGGCCTGGCCGGACACCGACTTCATCCAGGTCTACGGGCTCACCGAGGTCGCCGGGGTGGCCACCCACCTGATGCCCGAGGACCACCGCACCGCCGAGGCCGACGGTCACCCGGAGCGTCTCGTCTCCGCCGGCAAGCCGCTGCCGGAGTGCGAGGTCCGGATCGTCGACCCGGCGACGCTGTCCGACGTCGAGGTGGGCGAGCACGGCGAGATCTGGCTCAGGACACCGCAGCTGATGAAGGGCTTCCTCAACAAGCCCGAGGCGACGGCCGAGGTGGTCACCTCCGACGGCTGGTTCCGGACGGGCGACATGGGCCACGTCGACGAGGACGGCTTCGTCTTCGTGTCCGACCGCCTCAAGGACATGATCATCACCGGCGGCGAGAACGTGTACTCCCCCGAGGTCGAGCGGGTCCTCTCCGAGCACCCCGGCGTGCTCGAGGTCGCCGTGATCGGCGTACCGGACCCGACGTGGGGCGAGTCGGTCAAGGCCGTCGTCGCGCTCACCCAGGGCTCGGATGCCAGCGAGGTCGAGCTGATCGAGTGGACCCGCGAGCGGCTGGCGCACTTCAAGGCACCCAAGACCGTCGACATCATCGCCGCCCTGCCGCGCAACCCCACCGGCAAGATCCTGAAGCGAGAGCTGCGCAAGCCGTACTGGGAGGAGCGGTCCCGCCAGGTGTAGCCCGGCTCAGAGGAAGTCCTCAAGCGGTCCTCAGCCGGATCACAGGGACGACTCGCACAGTGGAGGCATGACCCAGGCCCCGCCCCCGATCCTCCCGGCCCAGCCGGCGCCCTCCGCTCCCCCGTCGTTCCCGCCGCCCTCCTCCCACGAGTGGCCGCCGGCGCCGGAGCGGCGACCGCGGCGGGCCGGGTTCGCGGTGGCGGTCCTCACCGGCGCGCTGCTGGTCGGGGGCGGGGCCGGGATCGGCGGCGCGGCGCTCTACGACGCGGCGTCCGGCGACGGCGGCAGTGCCGGCGGCCGTACGACGTCGCTGCCGGTCGTCGACAGCGGCAATCGGCCCGCGGCGTCCGGGAGTGTGGAGTCGGTCGCGTCCGCCGTGCTGCCGTCCGTGGTGGCGCTGGACGTCCGGGGCGCGGGCGGCGCGGGCAGCGGCTCGGGCGTCGTGCTCGACAGCGACGGCCTCATCCTCACCAACGACCACGTGGTCACCCTCGGCGGCGAGATCCCGGCCGACCAGGCCGAGGTGACCGTGTCGTTCAACAACGGCACGAAGGTGCGAGGAACCGTGGTCGGCACCGACCCCCTCACCGACACCGCCCTCGTCAAGGTCGAGGGCGTGGACGACCTGAAGCCGATCACGATCGGCAAGTCGAGCAACCTCGACGTGGGCGAGCAGGTGGTCGCGATCGGGTCGCCCTTCGGCCTGGACGCGACCGTCACCAGCGGCATCGTCAGCGCGCTCGACCGGCCGGTCGAGGTCGCCCGCGACGCCCAGGGCAACGCCACCGCCTATCCGGCCATCCAGACCGACGCCGCGATCAACCCCGGCAACAGCGGCGGCCCGCTGGTCAACATGGACGGCCAGCTGGTCGGCATCAACGCGTCCATCCGCTCGACGTCCTCCGGCCAGGGTGCCGAGTCGGGCTCGATCGGCCTCGGCTTCGCGATCCCGATCGACGAGGTGCTGCCGATCATCGACCAGCTCCGGGCCGGGGACACCCCGACCCACGCCCGGCTGGGCATCCAGGTGGCGGACGCGGCGGGTACGGCGGGCTCCAGCGACACCACCCTCAGCGGCGCTCGGATCGCCGAGATCGAGAACGGCTCGGCCGCGGCCGACGCCGGCCTGGCGAAGGACGACGTCATCACCGCCATCGACGGCCGCCAGATCGAGAACAGCGAGGCGCTCATCGCCACGGTGCGGTCCTACCGGCCCGGCGACAGCGTGAAGGTGACCTACCTACGCGGCGACAAGGAGAGCACCACCGAGCTCGAGCTCGGCTCGGACGCCTGACCGGCGCCTCTCCCCCTCGACCAGTTCCCAGGGCGGTCAGGAGCCGCCGCCACCGGCCTTGCGCCGGTGCATCTTCGGAGCGCCGCCCACCACCTCGGAGCCGTGCGCCTTCTCCTTCGTCGGGCCGTCGGCGTGGACGCCCTGCTCCTTGTGGTTCTTGCGGTCGAGGGCCTCGCGCATCTTCGCCTTGAGATCGTCGTTCGCGCCGTTGTCAGCCATGGTGGTCCTTCCTCAGCGGGGGTGACGGCTCCACCGTCCCATCCGAACGGCGCCGAACCAAGAGGTTATCGGCCGCGGGCGACCCGTCCCTCGTCCCACACCGGTCCGTCGGACTCGTAGACGGTGCCATCGGCGCCGAACACGCAGAACCGGTCGAAGCCACGGGCGAACCAGCGGTCGTGGGTCACCGCGACCACCGTCCCGTCGAACGCGTCGAGCCCCTCCTCCAGCGCCTCGGCCGACTGGACGTCGAGGTTGTCGGTGGGCTCGTCGAGGAGCAGCAGGGTCGCCCCGGAGAGCTCGAGCAGCAGGATCTGGAAGCGCGCCTGCTGGCCGCCCGAGAGGGAGTCGAACGACTGCTCGGCACTCCCCGCCAGCTCATAGCGGTCGAGCACCCGGCTCGCCGCCTCGCGGCCCATGCCCTGGCGGCCGCCCGGCGTCCCGTCGCCGCGGTGCAGGATCTCCAGCAGGGTCCGGCCCGCCAGCTCGGGGTGCTCGTGGGTCTGGACGAACCAGCCCGGGCGCACCCGCGCACCGAGCCGGGCGCGGCCGGTGTGGGCGACGGGCGCGATCGGCACGTCGCCCACCGGACGGTGCTCGACGTCGGGGTCGCTGCCGCCCGCCGCGAGCAGCCGCAGGAAGTGGGACTTGCCGGATCCGTTGGAGCCGAGCACGGCCAGCCGGTCGCCGTACCAGACCTCGAGGTCGAACGGCTTCATCAGCCCGGTGAGCTCGACGTCCTCGCAGACGACCGCGCGCTTGCCGGTCCGGGCGCCGGACAGGCGCATCGTGACCTGCTGCTCGCGCGGCTGCTCGGTCGGCGGGCCGGCCTCCTCGAACTTCCGCAGCCGGGTCTGCGCCGCGCGGTACTGCGAGGACATCCCGTCGTTGTACTCGGCCTTGACCTTGAGCCGGAGCACCAGCGCCTTGAGCTTGGCGTGCTCCTCGTCCCAGCGGCGACGCAGCTCGGCGAAGCGGGCGAAGCGGTCCTTGCGCGCCTCGTGGTACGACGCGAAGCCGCCCGGGTGCGTCCACGTGCTGTTGCCGCCGCCGCCCGCGCCGAGCTCGACGGTCACGACGTGGGTCGCGGCGTTGGCGAGCAGCTCCCGGTCGTGGCTGATGAACAGGATGGTCTTGTCCGAGGCGGCGATCCGCTGCTCGAGCCAGATCTTGCCGGGGACGTCGAGGAAGTTGTCCGGCTCGTCGAGCAGCAGCACCTCCTCCGGCCCGGCGAGGAGGTACTCCAGCACCAGCCGCTTCTGCTCGCCGCCCGACAGGGTCCGCAGCTCGCGGTACTTCGCCCGGTCGTAGGGCACCCCCAGCGCCTTCACGGTGCACACGTCCCAGACGACCTCGACGTCGTACCCGCCCGCGTCGGCGTACTCCGCCAGGGCGTGGGCATACGCGAGCTGGGTGGACTCGTCGTCGGTGTCCATCAGGGCCAGCTCCCAACGGTCGACCTCGGCGGTCGCGACCCGCACCCGCTCAGGAGCGAGGGCGAGCAGGAGGTCGGCGATCGTAGGCTCCTCGCCCAGGCCGCGGTCCACCATCTGCCGCATCACGCCCAGCCCGCCGGACCGTGTCACCGCTCCGGCATGCGGCATCAGGTCGCCGGTGATGATCCGGAACAGCGTGGTCTTGCCGGCGCCGTTGGCGCCGACCAGCGCCACCTTCGCGCCCTCACCGACCCGGAACGACACATCGTCGAGCAGCACCCGCCCGTCGGGCAGCTCGTACCGGACGCCGGCGACCTCCACATGACCCACGAGGGTCGATTGTCCGGGTTGAGGCCGCCGACCGCGAGCCGATTACGCACGCCGCTCCAGCATCGGCACCCGCGAGCGCGTGCAGGCCGCCGTGATCAGCGCCGCGAGCACGGGCACCCCGAGCGCCGCGCCGGCGAGATTCGCCCACGGCACGGTGAACGACGGCGCCCCGAACGTCGCGCGCAGGGCGTAGGAGACGAAGGTCCCGAGGACCACCCCGACCAGCGCGCCGACCCCCGAGATGACCAGTGCCTGCGCGCCGGCCAGCCGACGGCGTACGGCGGGATCAGCGCCCACCGCGGACAGCGTCGCCAGCTCTCGGCGACCCTCCGCAGCCGAGAGCGCGACGGCGATCGCGACGCCGATCAAGGTGACCAGACCCGCCAGGCCACCGATCACCAGCAGCGCGATCCCGCTGTCGGAGTGGTACGGCTGGTCGACCGACCCCGCCGCCCGGTGGCCCTCCCCCGCGGCCCGCAGGCCGGCGCGGACCTGGACCCGCGTCGCGTCGGCGTCGTAGGTGACGAACCGGTTGGTCGCCGACACCACCAGCCCGTTGCGCTCGGCGGTCTCGGCGCTCATCAGCACGGCCGGCATCGACGCGTAGGTGGTCTTCGGCTCGACCGCCCGGGCCGGCAGCGACAGCCTCGGGACATCGTCCTCCTGGACGACTCCGTCGGCATCGGCCTCCGCCCGACCCTCGAGGTGGGCGGTGACCCTGCCGTCGCCGCCGACCAGACCCGACATCAGCGCCAGCGCCTCACCGTCGGTGAGCGCGGCGGTCTCCTCGGTGCTCAGATCGCGCCCCAGGATCGCGCGGGCCAGCGCCGGATCCGCGATCGCCGCCGACCCGCTCGCGCCGTAGCTGACGCAGTCGGCCGGGCAGCTGATGCCGCCGTCGAACCACAGTTGCTCGACGTCGGCGCTGCCCTGCTCCCGCCGCAGCGCGGACGTCGGGTAACCGAGCTCGGTGGCTGCCAGCACCCGCCCGTCCGGCAGGGCCTCAGCAGCGCGCTGCGCCGCCTCGTCCATGGCCGTCGATCCGTCCGCGCCGACGACATAGGTCGGGTAGACCTGCATCACGCCCGGCGGCAGCTGCGGGATCCAGGCCGCCTCATCGCCCCGCTCGCTGCCGGCGATCGCGAAGGCCGCGACGACCGATCCGGCCACGGCCAGCATGATCGCGCTCGCCGCCGGTCCCGTGCGGTGCCGGTGCCGGTCGGCGTCCCGCAGGGCGATCCGGCCGGCGAGCGGAAGCCGGGCGCCGAGCCGGCCGAGCCGACCGATGACGACCGGCATGGCGAGGACCAGGCCGGCGATGGCGAGGACGGCACCCAGCAGCACCAACGCGATGGGCACGGTCGGGGTCGGCGCCGACAGGTAGCTGCCGGTCTGCTTGGCCACGGCGAGCGCCTCGGAGTACTGCTCGAAGTCGTCGGCCATCTGCGCGCTGCCGAGCAGCGCCAGGACGGCGCCGGCCAGGATGCCCGCGGCGCCGAGGAGCCCGGCTCGCCGCGAGCGCGCGCCGGTGACGCGGAACCGGCCGGACAGCGCGTCGAGCGGCTGCTGACGCGCCGCGCCGATCGCCGGGACCACCGCCGCCAGCACACCCGAGAGGATGCCGACGACCACGGCGATCAGCACCTCGGGCCCGAACCGGAAGACCGGCAGCACCGAGCCATTGAGCCACTCCCACAGCGGCCAGCCCAGCCAGGCGACCAGGAAGCCGACCGCGACACCGCCCGTCGTACCGATGACGCCGAGGGTGGCCCCCTGCACCAGCAGCACCGCGCGCAGCTGGCGCGGCGAGGCGCCCCCCGCGTTGATCAGCCCCATGTCGCGCACCTGCTTGCGGGCGCCGACCGCGAAGGCGGCGC
This sequence comes from Nocardioides carbamazepini, assembly GCF_024614185.1. Lineage (GTDB taxonomy): Bacteria > Actinomycetota > Actinomycetes > Propionibacteriales > Nocardioidaceae > Nocardioides > Nocardioides carbamazepini. Next base: position 924,882 of record NZ_JAHTLF010000016.1, on the reverse strand, counting down.
CGGCGAGCAGGATCACCTCGAGCAGCCCGAGGCCGACGATCAGGGTCGTGAGCGCGGCACCCCGCAGCTCGTCGGCGGTCAGCGCCGGCTCGTCCCAGATCCGGTAGCGGTCGGGGTGCAGGTAGGTGTCGCGCGGGTACAGCAGCACCCCCTGCTCGGCCAGGGACATGGCCAGAGTCCCGGCGTCGACGCCGGCCGGGAGGTCGACGAGGTACGTCGGCCGGCTCGCCTCCCAGCCGGAGCCGTCGGCCCCGCGGGCCGGGACGAGCATCTGGCCGGGCTGGGCGTACACCGAGTCGCAGGCGCGGCACTGCTCGTCGCGGACGATCCCGCTGACCGGCAGCCGGACGCCGCTGATGTCGTCGGTGACGGTGTCACCCGCGCCGACCTTCATCGCGGCGGCTGCCGAGTCGGTGAGGACCACCTCGCCCGCCTTCGGGTACCTGCCCTCGCGCAGCTGAAGCCGGTTCGGCTGCAGCCGCGACGGCATGGTGGCGAACTGGAGCGGCATCTCCTCGAGGTCCGCGCCGTCCCCCACCCCCAGCAGCACCCCCGATCCCGACCCGTCCTCGTCGTCCGACTCGAGCCGGGTACCGCGGGGCAGCAGCGCGGTGACGTCGACGCTCGCCGGGTCCCGCTTCTCGACACCGTCCTCGAAGTAGTAGCCCTCCCACTCGGTCGACAGCTGGAAGCCCTCGAGCGTGACCTGGTCGGTCACCACGAGCTTGGCGTCGGCGTTGCCGAGCGCCAGGTACGCGTCGCGGGCCGGGGAGTCGCTGGAGCGGTAGAGCACGTCGCTGAAGGTCGCCACCGCCACCGGGAGCCCGATCAGCAGGGCGATCAGGGCCGACCGGGCCAGGTTGCGACGGATCGAGCGGCGGGCCATCCGCTGCGCGGGGCGCCACACGCTCATGTCAGCGCCCCCAGGTCGACGGCGACGGGAGCGCTGGCGGTGGTCTCGTCGACGATCGCGCCGTCGCTGATGAAGACCACGCGGTCGGCCCACGCGGAGTGCCGCGGCTCGTGCGTCACGAGCAGGCAGGCCGCGCCGGCGTTGCAACGGGCGCGCAGCATGCGCAGCACGCCCTCACCGGTCTCGCTGTCGAGGGCGCCGGTGGGCTCGTCGGCGAGCACCAGGCGGCGCGGTCCGACCAGGGCCCGGGCGATCGCCACCCGCTGCTGCTGCCCGCCCGACATCTCGTCGGGGAAGCGGTCCGCGACCTCGCGCAGGCCGATCTCCTCCAGCGCGGCGAGCGCCTCGGTCCGCGCGTCGGCGGCGCGGACGCCGTCGAGCTCGCGCGGCAGGGCGATGTTCTCGGCCGCGGTCAGGGACGGCACCAGGTTGAGGTCCTGGAAGACGTAGCCGATCGAGCGGCGGCGCAGCCGCGCCAGCTCCTTGCGGGACAGCCCGGACATCGACCGGCCCTCGACGAGCACGTCACCCGTGCTGGGCGCGTCGAGGCCGCCGGCGAGGTGCAGGAGGGTGCTCTTGCCGGAGCCGGACGCGCCGCGGACCGCGACCAGCTCGCCGGGTGCGATGCTCAGGGACGCGCCGTGCAGCGCGGTCACGAGGGTCGCGCCGGCGCCGTACACCTTGCCGGCGTTGCGAAGCTCCAGGACGGGGTTGGCCAGGACGGGGTTGGCGGTCACTGGACGGCCTCCTTCTCGGGGGTCTGGGTGGTTCGTGCCTTCCGGAGCCGGGCCTCGCACCGGTCGAGCCAGCTCACCTCGGCCTCGACGGCGAAGATCAGCGAGTCGATGACCATCACCCGGGCGAGGTCCTCCTCGGGGACGGTGACCTTGAGCCGGGTCAGCGACTGCAGCGAGCTCATCGCCTGGCTGCGCTGGGCCTGCACCACCTCACGGGCCTCGACCCCCGGCGTGCTGACAGCCATCGCCAGCTTGATGGCGAGCTCGTCGCGCGGGCGCGACTCCTGCGCGATGGGCGAGCCGAACCAGTCGGCCAGCTCGGCGCGGCCGGACGGCGTGAGGGCGTAGACCACCCGACCGTCGTCGTCGGGCACCCCGTCGGCCTCGATCTGGCCGCCCTTCTCCAGCCGCTGGAGGGTCGAGTACACCTGCCCGATGTTCAGCGGCCAGGCCGAACCGGTCGCTGCCTCGAACTCGGCCTTGAGCTGGTAGCCGTACTTCGGGCCCGGCGCCAGCAGCGCCAGGAGACCGTGCTTGATGGACATGAGTACGGAGTATGCATACGCCGTATCCATATGTCCAGCGCCTCGCCGTCCGTGGTGCCTGCGAGAATCGCCGGATGGAGTGGATCGACCTGCTGGAGGACACGACCGGCCGCTTCGCGGAGGTACTCGCGACCGGCGACCTCACCGCGCCCGTCCCGACCTGCCCGGGCTGGACCCTCGCCGACCTCGGCGAGCACACCCGCTGGGTGCACGCCTGGGCCGCGCACGCGATCACCGACGGCAACCCGAACGGCGACAGCCCGGCGCCGGGCCCGGAGCGGGAGGCGCTCCTGGCCGGCTACCGCGCCGCGGCCGCCCACCTCGTCGACGTCCTGCGGCGCACCTCCCCCGACGCCCCGGCCTGGGCGTTCGGCCCGGAGACGAAGGCGGGATTCTGGCGACGCCGCCAGGTCCACGAGGTCACCATGCACCTGTACGACGCCCTCGGCTCCCAGGGCCGCACCGGGGACTGGCAGCCGACCCCCGAGCTCGGCTGGGACGGCGTCGACGAGGTGGCGACGCTCTTCTACCCGCGTCAGGTGCGGCTGGGCCGCAGCGACCCGCTGCCGGCACCGGTCCGGCTCAGCGCCACCGACCTCGACCGCTCGCTCGTGCTCGAGCCCGAGGCCGCGGGCGAGCCGGTGGAGCTGGGCGCGTCCGCGAGCGACCTGCTGCTCATGCTGTGGGGCCGGGTGCCCGCGACCGGACCGGCCGCCGAGGTGCTCGCCCAGGCCAAGGTCACCTCCTGACCCCACCGCGCGACGCCGCGCCCGGCTCAGTCGACGACGAACCGGGCGTCGACCTCCGCGGAGACCTCGATGTCCTCGGGCGACAGCTCCAGCTCGGCGCCGCCCGCGGCGTCCTTGGCCGCCATCCGCATGAAGGCACCACCGCCTCCGCCCATCGGCGAGATGCCCTGGCTCAGCATGCCGGCATCGGCCACGGCGACCGGCCGGACCGGGCCGAGACCGAGCGCGGCGGCGTACTCCTGGGCACGGCGGGCGGCATCCTGCACGGCGCGGGTGCGGACGGTGCGCTCGAGCTCGATCCGATGGGCCTCGGTGAGCGCCCAGACGACGCCGTCGAGCCGGAACCCCTCCGCCGCGGTGACGAGCTGGCCCACCCAGGTCGTGAGCCGCGCGAAGTCGCGGAACTTCACCTGCACCCCGACGCTCGCGTGGTGCACGAGCGGCAGCTGCTTGCCGTCCTGGTTCCACGGGCGCTCGGCCCAGGTCCGCACGTGCTGGGTGGCCCACCAGGTGACCGGCCCGCTCGCGGGGTCGTGGAGCTCCTGGACCGACGTCCTCACGGCCTCGAGATCGGCGGCGACCCGGTCGTAGACGGGCTGCAGCGCCGGTCCCTGGAAGGCCAGGGTGACCTGCGCGGTGCCGCGCTCGGGCGGCTGGAAGGCGGAGTGGGACCCGCGCACGGTGAACTCGGTCGGCATGTCGCCCACTCTAGGAGCCGATGGGTCAGGAACGCCGGGTCTCGAGGACCCGGAACCCCTTCGCGCTGGCGATCCGCTCGGTCGGGAAGCCCTGCTCGCCGAGCCAGCGCTGCAACGAGTCCGCGCCGAGGTTCTTTCCGACGACCATGACCGCGCGGCCGCCGGGCGCGAGCCGCGGCAGCCAGGTCAGCAGCAGGTCGTGCAGTGCCGCCTTGCCGATCCGGATCGGCGGGTTGGACCAGATCTCGTCGTACGCCGCGACGGGGTCGACGTCCTCCGGGACACGGGCCGCGAAGCGGTCGGTCACGCCGAGCGAGGCGGCGTTCTCGTTGGCCAGCAGGACAGCGCGCTGGTTGACGTCGACGGCGGTGACCGTGGCCGCCGGAGCGGCGAGCGCACAGGCCAGCCCGATCACGCCGTACCCGCAGCCGAGGTCGAGGATCCGGCCGCCGGCGGGTGGTTCGGTCTCACGGAACAGCACGGACGTGCCGATGTCGAGACGACCCCGCGCGAAGACGCCCGATCCACTGGCCAGGTCGAGGTCCAGGCCCCAGACCTGGGCGTGGACCCGAGCCCGCTGGAAGGGCACGGACGGGTCCGCGGAGAAGTAGTGCTCGTCGTCGGCCGGACCGCTCATCCCTCGGCCCCGTCCTCGACGAGGGTACGGCGGGCGGCGGTCTGCTCCGCGCGGGCGGCGAGCCCGGCGGCGTCGGGATAGGCGACCTCCTCGAGGGTCAGCCCGTGCGCGGGGACGACGACCACACCCTGGTCGCGGCGCCGGCCGGTGAGGACCTCGACCGCCCACGCCGGGTCCTTCCGGCCCTCGCCGATGGCGATCATGCAGCCCACCAGCGCCCGCACCATCGAGTGGCAGAACGCGTCGGCCTTCACGTGGCCGACGATCAGCTCGTCCTCGGTGCGGGTCCAACCGAACTCCAGCAGGGTGCGGATCGTGGTCGCGCCCTCCCGGTGCCTGCAGAACGCCGCGAAGTCGTGGAGCCCCACCAACGAGCGCGCCGCCTCGTCCATCGCGGCCACGTCGAGCTCGCGCGGCCAGAAGAGCACGTGGTTGCGGGTGAGCGGGTCGGCGTGCGCGGGGTCGTCGACGATCCGGTACGCGTAGCGCCTCCACAGCGCCGCGAACCTGGCGTCGAAGCCCTCCGGCGCCGCGCTGATCCGGTGCACGCGCACCGTCTTGTCGAGCACGCCGTTGACCCGGCGGGCCAGCACGTCGAGCCGGGTCAGCTGGCGCGCGGCCGTCTCCGAGCCCGCGTCCGGGTCCTCGGGCACGTCGACGTGCACGACCTGGCCGCGCGCGTGCACGCCGGAGTCGGTGCGGCCCGCGCAGGTCACCCGCAACGAGCCCTCCGGCAGCCGCAGCACCGTGGTGAGGGCGGCGGTCAGCTCCGCCTGGACGGTGCGCAGGCCCGGCTGGGACGCCCAGCCCCGGAAGTCACCGCCGTCGTAGGCGAGGTCGATCCGCAGCCGCACCGGACCAGCCTAGGGGCTCGCCGGCTCCAGGTCGGCACGGGTGGGCGGGTCCGCGCCGACCCGGCCGGCCGTCACCGCGGCGGCGCGCGCGGCCCAGGTGAGCGCGGCACTCCAGTCCTCGGATCCGAGGGCGGCGATCCGGTCGCGGCCGCCGGGGCCGAGCAGCGGCCACAGGTGGTCGAGGAGGGCCGCGGCGAAGGTGTCGCCAGCGCCGATGGTGTCGACCACGTCGACCGGCTCGGCAGGCACGCCGCCGGTCGTCCAGTCCACGCCGGAGCAGGCATGCCAGGAGGCGCCGTCACCGCCGTGGGTGACGACGACCGCGACCGGCCCGGGATCCAACGCGAGCACGGCGGCCGCCGACGCCCCCGCGGACCGGTCCGGCCACAGCGCGAGCAGGTCCTCGTCGGAGGCCTTCACGAGCGTGGCCGACGCCGCGGTCCGCAGCACCCGCTCGACCACCTCGGACCGGGCCCCGGTGATCGCGGGGCGCAGGTTGACGTCGTAGGTCACGCAGGTCGTCGGCGCGATCCGCTCGACCAGGGCGAGCACGTCGTCGGCGCCGGGCGCGAGCAGCGGCGCCAGCGAGGTCAGATGCACCACGTGCGGTGGAGCGGCCGGTCCGTCCGGTACGACCGGCAGCCGCCACCCGATGTCGAAGGTGTACGACGCCGCGCCGGTCCCGTCGATCACGGCGTCCGCCCGCGCCGTGGACGCCAGCACGTGCGGGTCGCCGGCAAGCCGCACGCCGGCCGCCCGCAGATGAGTGGCGATCAGCGCACCGGCCGGGTCGTCGGCGTACCCCGTGGCGAGGCGGACCGGTCGCCCGAGCCGGGCCAGCGCGACCGCGACGTTGACGGCCGAGCCGCCAGGGCGTCGCTCCGGCGGGGATCCGTCCGCATGGACCACGTCGAGCACGGCCTCACCGATCACCAGCGCCGTCGCCGTCATGTCGACACCCTGCCATAGGCTCGCGGCCGTGGCCCTCGAGACATCGCTGGAGAAGCCGGCGCCGGTCCGGGCGATCGCGAACGCGCTCGCCGGGTGGATCGACCGGCTCGGCGCGGTGTGGGTCGAGGGCCAGGTCACCCAGATCAACCGACGCCCCGGCCTGGCCACCGTGTTCCTCACGCTGCGCGACTCGGTCGCCGACATCTCCGTGCCGGTCACCTGCTCCCGCGTCCTCTTCGACGGGTTGCCGACGCCGGTGACCGAGGGCGCGAGCGTCGTCATCCACGCCCGGCCCTCCTACTACGCCAACCGCGGCAGCCTGTCGCTCAACGCCCGCGAGATCCGGATGGTCGGCCTCGGCGAGCTGCTCGCCCGCCTGGAGCGCCGCCGCCAGCTGCTGGCCGCCGAGGGACTCTTCGCCCAGGAGCGCAAGCGCCGCCTGCCGGCCGTCCCGCGCCGCATCGGGCTGGTCACCGCGCCGAAGTCCGCCGCCGAGCGCGACGTCCTCGAGAACACCGCCCGCCGCTGGCCGGCCGCCGCCTTCACCACGGCCTACGCGTCGATGCAGGGGCAGCGGTCGGCGACGGAGGTGATCGAGGCCGTCCGCCGCCTCGACGCGGATCCCGAGGTCGACGTCATCGTGGTGGCCCGCGGAGGCGGCTCCGTCGAGGACCTGCTGCCGTTCTCCGACGAGGGCCTGATCCGGGTCGTCGCGGCCGCCCGGACGCCGGTGGTCTCCGCGATCGGCCACGAGCCCGACTCGCCGCTGCTCGACCTCGTCGCCGACGTCCGCGCGTCCACACCGACCGACGCGGCCAAGCTGATCGTCCCCGACATGGCGCAGGAGCGGCTGATGGTCGACCGCGCCCGCGACGCGCTGCGCCGCGCCGCGCGGCACCGCCTCGACCGCGAGCAGGCTCAGCTCGACGCCCTGCGCTCACGCCCGGCGCTCGCCCATCCCGGCAGCCTGATCGATGCCCGCCTCGACGAGCTCGACGACTGGCGCTCCCGGATCCGCCGCCAGCTGGAGTGGCAGCTCGACCGCGCCGCCGACGACCTCGACCACCGCCGTGCGCGGGTCCGCGCGCTCTCCCCGCTGGCCACGCTGCGCCGCGGGTACGCCGTCCTCCAGGATGCCGACGGCGGCGTCGTCACCTCCGTCGGCGCGGTCGCCGCCGACGCGACGATGTCCGTGCGCGTCGCCGACGGCCGCATCCACGTCACCGCCACCACGACCGAGACCATCGCCGCGCCGATCGCCGCATCGACCGAGGAGACCCATGACTGACGACCCGATCTCGGAGACCCCCGAGCAGACCCCCGAGCTGACCTATGAGGAGGCCCGCGCCGAGCTGGTCGACGTGGTCCGTCAGCTCGAGGCCGGCGGCACGACCCTCGAGGAGTCGCTCGCGCTCTGGGAGCGCGGCGAGGCACTGGCCACCATCTGTCAGGGCTGGCTCGACGGCGCCCGGACCCGGCTCGAGGCAGTGCTCGGCGAGGACGACCAGGACGAGGACTAGCCGATCGGCGTGGTGACCAGCACGTCGACGACCGCCCGCAGGTCCTCGGCCGGCGCCGAGCCGAAGACCAGGACGGTCTCGTCACCGACCTCCGCGGCGTACGCCGAGTCGCCACCGTCGTCGGCGTAGCCCTTCCAGTCCCGCGCCACCGGTGCGGGCACGTCGGCCGGGACCGTGTAGCCGTCGGCGGGCTCGGTCTTCTCGTCGACCCACCGGGACAGCAGCGCGGTGACCGAGGAGTCCTCCTGCCGCACGGCGACGAACTTCCCGCCGTCGGTCAGCATCCGGATCATGAACACCGGGTCGTCGCCCGGTGTGACGTCGACGCCGGTGGCGATCCAGTCCTTGGGGAGGGTCGCGGGGTAGATCGGGGTGAGGCCGGCCTGTTGCGCGGACTGCACCGTCTCGACGTAGTCGACCGCCTCGGGCTCGATCTCGAGCTCGGAGCGGAAGACGCCCATGAAGTAGAGCAGGCCGGCGATGGCGACGACCGTGACGACGAGGGAGGTCACGAGGCCCACCACGGACCGCTGGTAGCGACCCGGGCTGCCCGACGGCTGTGCCTGCTGCGTGCTCATGTCCCGACCAGTGTCCCAGCCGACCGAGAACCGAGAGGTCGCACCCCCTGAGATCACGCATCTGCGGCGAATAGTTGATCAATGTGCCGCAGATGCGACAGGGTGGCGCCATGACCGACTACCGCGTCGCCGAGGCCGCCGAGCTGCTCGGCGTCTCGACGGACACCGTCCGCCGGTGGATCGAGGCGGGGCGGGTGCCCAGCAGCACCGTCGACGGCCGGACCGTCATCCCCGGCCCCGACCTCGCCGCGCTCGCGGCGTCCCTCGTCGACGAGGCCGACCGCGACCGGACCCGCGCCGGCGAGGTCAGCGCCCGCAACCGGATGACCGGCATCGTCACCCGGGTCCTCGCCGACACGGTGATGGCCCAGGTCGAGATGGTCTGCGGCCCCTACCGGGTCGTCTCCCTGATGAGCGCCGAGGCCGCGACGGAGCTGGGCCTGGCGCCCGGCGTACGCGCGATCGCGTCGGTCAAGTCCACCACGGTCGTCGTCGAGCGACCCGTCCCGAGGAAGTCCTGAGGAAGCACTGATGAAGAAGACTCGGCTCCGGATCGGTGCCACCGGCGCCGCCGTCCTGCTCGCCCTCCCGCTCGCCGCGTGCGGCGACGACGGCGGGAGCGGCTCCGGCAAGGGCGGCGACAGCACGCGGACGCTGACCGTCTTCGCGGCCGCGTCGCTCACGAAGACCTTCGAGGAGATGGAGAAGGAGTTCGAGGACGCCCACGCCGGTGTCGACGTGAAGCTGTCCTTCGGCGGCTCCTCGGACCTCGTCGCGCAGATCGCCGAGGGGGCCGAGGCCGACGTCTTCGCCTCCGCCGACACCGCCAACATGGACAAGCTGGTGACAGGCGAGCTCGCCGCCGGCGACCCGTCGGAGTTCGCGACCAACACGCTGACGATCGTGGTCCCGCCGGGCAACCCCGCCGGGATCACGAGCCTGGCCGACCTGACCGGCACGGACGTCAACCTGGTCCTCTGCCAGCCCGAGGTCCCCTGCGGCAGCGCCTCGCTCAAGGTGGCCGAGACCGCCGGCCTCACCCTCGCGCCGGTCAGTGAGGAGCAGTCGGTGACCGACGTCCTCGCCAAGGTGGAGTCGGGTGAGGCCGACGCCGGCCTCGTCTACGTCACCGACGTGACCGCCGCCGGCGACAGGGTGGAGGGCGTCGCGTTCCCCGAGGCCGCCGACGTCGTCAACCGCTACCCGATCGTCGCCGTCGAGGGCTCGGCCGAGGCCGGCCTCGCGCAGGAGTGGATCGACCTCGTCCTCGGGGACGGCCAGGCGATCCTCCACGAGGCCGGGTTCGGCGCGCCGGCCGCCTGATGGCGCGCACCCGGCACGTCGGCCTGCCGCGCTGGCTCTTCGCGCCCGCGCTGCTGGCCGGCGTGTTCGTGGTGCTCCCGGTCGCCTCGATGGCCACCCGGATCGCCTGGGGCGAGTTCCCGACGCTGGTCACCTCCGAGGCGGCCGGCTCGGCCCTGGTCCTGAGCCTGAAGACCTCGACCGCGAGCACCCTCCTGTGCCTGCTGTTCGGCATCCCGCTGGCGGCCGTGCTCGCGCGCAGCGAGGCCCGCTGGCTCGGCGTACTGCGCTCGCTGGTGCTGCTCCCCCTCGTCCTGCCTCCGGTCGTCGGCGGCATCGCGCTGCTCTCCACCTTCGGCCGGCAGGGCCTGCTCGGCGAGCATCTCGAGACGCTCGGCATCCGGATCGCGTTCTCCTCGATCGCTGTCGTGCTCGCCCAGACGTTCGTGTCCCTGCCGTTCCTGGTCGTCAGTCTGGAGGGCGCGTTGCGCACCGCCGGCGAGCGGTACGACGTCGTCGCGGCCTCACTCGGCGCGCGCCCCACCACGGTGCTGCGCCGTGTCACGCTGCCGCTCGTCCTGCCCGGCCTGGCCTCGGGCGCGGTGCTCGCGTTCGCCCGGTCGCTGGGCGAGTTCGGTGCGACCATCACCTTCGCCGGCAGCCTCGAGGGCACCACCAGGACCCTGCCGCTGCTGATCTACAACCTGCGGGTCACCGACGCGGACGCGGCGGTCGCCATGTCCCTGGTGCTGGTCGTCGTGGCGGTCCTGGTGATCGGCCTGGTCCGACCGCGGGGGGCACTGTGACGGCCCGGGTCGAGGTGGTCGTCGCGGAGCGCGGCGTCGACGTCGCCTTCGAGGTCGCCGAGGGCGAGACGGTCGCGCTGCTGGGCCCCAACGGCGCCGGCAAGTCGACCACGCTCGCGGTGCTCGGCGGCCTGCTCCGCCCTGACGCCGGGCGGGTCGTGCTCGACGACACGGTGCTGACGAGCTGTGGGCCGACCGGCCCCCCTCGCTGGGTCGCGCCGCACGCGCGCCGGACCGCTCTGCTGGCACAGGATCCCCTCCTCTTCCCCCATCTGTCCGTCCTGGAGAACGTCGCCTTCGGCCCGCGCAGCACCGGCAGCGGGCGCCGCGAGGCCCGCGCCGCGGCCGAGCACTGGCTGGCGGAGGTCGATGCGGGCGAGCTGGCCGACCGCCGACCGGCGCAGCTCTCCGGCGGCCAGGCCCAGCGGGTGGCGGTGGCCCGGGCGCTGGCGGCCGAGCCCCGGCTGCTGCTCCTCGACGAGCCGATGGCGGCCCTCGACGTTGCCGTGGCCCCCGCGCTGCGCACCCTGCTCCGCCGGGTGCTCGCCGACCGGACGACCGTGATCGTCACGCACCACGTGCTCGACGCCCTCCTGCTGGCCGACCGCGTCGTCGTCATCGACGGCGGGCGCGTGGTCGAGCAGGGCACGACCGGCGACGTGCTGGCCCGCCCCCGCAGCGCCTTCGCCGCCCGGTTCGCGGGCCTCAACCTGGTCGCGGGCGACGCCACCCACGACGGCGTACGACGCCCGGACGGCGTCACCGTGCACGGCACGCCCGGCGACCCGCCGCCGGTCGAGGGCGCCGCCGCGGTGGCGGTCTTCCGCCCGTCGGCCGTCGCCGTCCACCGGGAGCCACCCGGTGGCAGTCCACGCAACGCGCTGCCCGTCGTGGTCACCGAGCTCGAGCCGCTCGGCGACCTGGTCCGGGTCCGCGCCGGCGACCTGGCCGCCGACGTGACCGTGGCGTCCGTCGCCGAGCTGGGCCTGGTGCCGGGTGCCGCGGTCACCTTCGTGGTCAAGGCGACCGAGGTCGACGTCTACTCACGGTAGGAATCAGGGGTGGGCGCCGCGGAACGATAAGGTTCGCCTCATGAACGAAGCCCTCATCGTGGAGCCGCCCGCCCCCGACCGCAACCTCGCCCTGGAGCTGGTGCGGGTCACCGAGGCGGCCGCGATGGCGGCCGGCCGGTGGGTCGGCCGGGGCGACAAGAACGGTGCCGACGGCGTCGCGGTGCAGGCGATGCGCGTCATGATCTCCAGCGTCAGCATGAACGGCACCGTCGTCATCGGCGAGGGCGAGAAGGACAACGCCCCCATGCTCTACAACGGCGAGAGCGTCGGCGACGGCACCGGCCCCGAGTGCGATGTCGCGGTCGACCCGATCGACGGCACCACCCTGACCGCCAAGGGCATGGCCAACGCGGTCGCCGTCCTCGCCGTCGCGCCGCGGGGCACGATGTACGACCCGTCCGCGGTGTTCTACATGGAGAAGCTCGTCACCGGCCCCGAGGCGGCCGAGGTCGTCGACATCCGCTATCCGGTCGCCGAGAACATCCACCAGGTCGCCAAGGCCAAGGGCTCCAACCCCTCCGACGTCACCGTCGTCCTCCTCGACCGGCCGCGGCACGCCACGCTGGTCGACGAGATCCGCGCGACCGGCGCCCGGATCAAGTTCATCACCGACGGCGACGTCGCGGGTGCGATCATGGCCGCCCGCGCCGACACCGGCATCGATCTGCTCATGGGCATCGGCGGCACCCCCGAGGGCATCATCGCCGCCTGCGCGATGAAGGCCACGGGAGGCACCATCCAGGGCCGGCTGTGGCCCACCGACGATGAGGAGCGCCAGCGCGCCATCGACGCCGGCCACGACCTCGACCCCGACCACATCCTCACCACCGACACCCTGGTCACCGGCGACGACTGCTTCTTCGTCGCGACCGGGATCACCGACGGCGAGCTGGTCCGCGGCGTCCGCTACCGCGCCGGTGGCGCCGTCACCCAGTCGCTGGTGATGCGCTCGCGCAGCGGCACGATCCGCACCATCACCTCCGAGCACCAGCTCTCCAAGCTCCGCGGCTTCAGCAGCATCGACTTCGACTAGGGCGCTGGTCGCGCGGGTCGCGCCGCGCGGACCAGCTCCAGCAACCGGGCCACGTCGATCACGGCGTCGGCCACCGGGTCCTCGTCCCCGGTGGCGGCGCCGTAGAGCAGAGCGGCGTCGAGCATGCGGACGACGAGGTCGAAGTCCCGGCTCTCGGCGACCTCGCTCCAGCCGCACCGCTCGAGGGCGTCGCGCAGCGCGTCCAGCAGGGCGGGCCGGGAGGCGGCCATGATCGGGCGCAGGTCCGGGTCGGCGGTGGCCTCGAGCATCGGCTGGAGCCGCCGGGTGACGACGGCACCGTCGAGCGCGGGTGCATAGAGCACCTCGAGGAGCAGCGCCGCGGTGGCGCTCGCCGAGCGCCGGCGCCGCGGCAGCGAGCGGGCCCGCTCCGCCGCCCCCGCGGACCGGATCCCTTCGGCGGCGGCGACCGCGGCGGCGTACAGCTCCTGCCGGGTCGGGAAGTAGTAGCCGGCCGAGCCGGCCGGCACGCCCGCCGCCGCCGCGACCCGGCGGTGGGTCACCGCGTCCGGGCCCTCCTCGATGAGCAGGCGCGCCGCAGCCTCGGTCATCGCCTGCGCGCGCTGGGCGCTGCGCTCCTGGGTGCGTCGGGGAGCGGTGGCCACGAGCGCCAGCCTACGCACCGGCCTGCGGCCGGCCACTGCCACGGAATATCTATACGCGCGTATAGGTTCTGTTGGACGAGGGTCGAGATCCGGCCCCACGGTTCAACCAGAGGTGCAGCACATGAACAGCCTTGCGGCCCAGGAGGGCCTGAAGATCGACTGGGCGAACATGCCCACCTACAACACGATCATGGCGGTCGCCGTCGGCGCCGGGCTGATCGGACTCGTCCTGCTCGGCCGCGAGCTCCTCCGCGCGCCGGACGAGGTCGAGCCGGACGGCTGGGCGCTCACGTTCGGTGTCCTCGGCACCGTCCTCACCACGACCGGCCTGCACATGACGCTGACTTGGCCGCTCGCGGCCGGAGGCTTCCCCTTCGACAACATCATCTTCGGAGAGACCAGCCTGGGCTTCGGCGTCCTGCTCCTCGCCGCGGCGCTCTACCTGTGGAAGCGCGGAGCCACCGCGCTCGCGAGCAGCAAGCCCGTCGAGGCACTCGCGCGGGTCGCCCAGCCGATCACGGTGTTCGTCGGCGGCCTCGGCCTGAGCCTGCTCGCGATCGCGGTCGCCGGCATCAAGTACGAGCTGTTCGCCGCGCCCGCCGAGGAGCCCATCTCGGGCGCCTTCGCCGACCACCCGATGGTCGAGGCGACGTTCATGTCGCTGCTGATCGCCCTCGTCGGTCTCGGCGCCCTCGCCTTCGCCGTACTGGTGAACCGGATCCGCTCGACCGGAACGGCCGGCGTCTGGGGCCGCGTCACCGGCTGGCTCTGGGGCCTGTCGGGCATCCTGTTCCTGCTGTTCGGCGCGATGAACTTCTTCACGCACATCGGACTCATCGTCAACACGATGTGAGCCGGGCCGGTCCCCCGTCGTACCCGGCATCCGGGTCGTGGCTCAGGCAGAGTCGCGACCCAGATGCCGGGTACGACGCGTGTCCGGCACCAGCAGCGCGGCGGCGACCACGTCGATCACCCGCGGGTCCACCGCCATGCCGATGTGCGACGCACGCACCTCGACCGCGGCACCCGCAGGGTCGATGCAGGCCCGCCAGTCGACGATGCCGTCGCGCCGGGAGTAGACATTGGTCATCGCGACATCGGCGCGCAGCGGCTCCTGCGACTCGGTGAAGCTCAGGTGCGCGCACTCGCCCGCGACGCAGTCCTCGCTCATCAGGCCGGGGACGCCCACGTCGGAGAGCCGGTTGAGCACCCGCACGCCGCGGGTGAGCAGGGCGTGATGGGCCGCCGGAGCCCGCATGGGGCTGCCCATGGTGACGATGCCCGACACCAGGTCCGGGCGCCGCGCGGCCAGGCCGCGGGCGATCATCCCGCCGAGGCTGTGGCCGACGATCTGGACCCGGGCGTCGCGCCGCTCGGCGATCTGCTCCAGCCTGGCCTCGAGCGCGAGGGCCGAGCCGAGGGTGCACCCGACGTTGGCGTGGATGCGCGAGCGGTAGGTGCGGAACCCGCGCCCGCGCAGCTCGCTCGCCATCGCGGTGAGCGTCCAGTCACCGGCGAGGAAGCCCGGGATCAGCAGCACGGGCTCGGCGAGCCGCGCCGCCGAGCGCACGGCGACCGGGGTACGACGCCGCACGCGCCGGGACGCGCCACGACGGGCCGCGAACCGACCGGCCTCGGTGACCACGCTGCCCTCCCGCAGCAGCGCGGCCAGCGCCGGGCGGCCGAAGCCGTCCGGCAGCAGCCAGGGTGCCAAGGTGTTGCTCACGTCACAAACCGTACCCAGTTGAAACGACAACTACCCGCATTTGGGCACACTGGTGGCATGACCGCCTCGGACGAGCTGCTGGCGCCGGTGTCGACGGGCGTCGAGCTCTGCTACCAGACCTTCGGCGACCCGGCCGGCGATCCGCTGCTGCTGGTGATGGGGCTCGGTGGCCCGATGACCTGGTGGCCCGAGGAGCTGTGCGTCCGATTGGCGGAGGCCGGCTTCCACGTCGTGCGCTACGACAACCGCGACACCGGTCGGTCGACGCGGATGAGCGGGCGGGTGACCACGGGGCGCCTGGCCCGCGCGTTCGTCGGCCGACCCGTCGCGGCGCCGTACTCGATCGGCGACCTGGCGCAGGACGCCCTCGCGCTGATGGACCATCTCGGGTGGACCTCGGCCCACGTCGCCGGCATCTCGATGGGCGGCATGATCGCGCAGACGATGGCGCTCGCGGCGCCCGAGCGGGTGCGGAGCCTGACCAGCATGATGTCCACCACCGGCGGCCGGAGGGTCGGCTGGCAGAGCCCCGCCCTCCTCCCGACCCTGGCGACGCCCCGCGGTCCGGGCCGGGAGGCCTACATCAGCCGCGCGCTGGTCGTGTGGGGGATCATCGGATCGCCCGGCTTCCCGTACGACGAGGCGGAGCTGCGCCGCCGGGCGGGCGAGACCTGGGACCGCGGCATCGACGAGGCCGGCGTGCTGCGTCAGATGATGGCCGTGGTGACCCAGCCCGACCGCACCCGCAGCCTGGCGGCGCTGCGGCTGCCGACCCTCGTCATGCACGGGCTCGCCGACCGGATGGTCCATGTCTCGGGTGGGCGCGCGACCGCGGCGGCGATCCGCGGCGCCGAGCTGGTCGTGATCCCGGGCTGGGGCCATGACCTGCCGGCCGCACTGTTCCCGACCTTCATCCGCGGCATCCGCCGCACCGCCGACCGCGCCCGTCGCGAGGCCTGATCATCGCGGTCAGGCGCTCACCTCGGTGCCCGGGATCCGGCCGGCGCGCGAGTGGTCGACGGTGAGGTTCTCCCCCGAGGCCGGGTCGAAGAGGTGGATGCGGCGTCCGTCGACCCAGATCTCCGCGTCCTGGCCCTCCACGATCCTGCTGGCGCCGTCGAGCGAGACGACGAGCTGGGTGCGCATCGCCTCGCCGTCCAGGTCCTTCTCCAGCTGGTGCAGCTGCTGCTTCACCTCGTCCGGGGCCTCGAAGGGGATGTAGGCGTAGGTCTCGTTGCCCAGCCACTCCACCGCGTCCACGTTCGCCGAGAACGTCGACCCGCTGCGCCCCTCGGCGGCCGCCAGCGAGGCGTCCTCGAAGTGCTCGGGCCGGATGCCGGCGATGAGCAGTCCGCGCCCGGCGGCCCGCTCGGCCTTCTCGGCCGGGATCTCGACGCTGCCGAACGGCAGCTGCACCCGGTTCCCCTCGACCGTCGCGGGCAGGAAGTTCATCGGCGGCGAGCCGATGAAGCCGGCGACGAACAGGTTGCCGGGGTTCTCGTAGAGCTCACGCGGCGTCGCGAGCTGCTGGAGCAGTCCGCGCTTGAGGACGGCGACCCGGTCACCGAGCGTCATCGCCTCGGTCTGGTCGTGGGTGACGTAGACGGTGGTGATGCCGAGCCGCTTCTGCAGCCGGGCGATCTCGGTGCGCATCTGGCCGCGCAGCTTGGCGTCGAGGTTGGACAGCGGCTCGTCGAAGAGGAAGGCGTCCGCCTGCCGCACGATCGCCCGGCCCATGGCGACCCGCTGCCGCTGGCCGCCGGAGAGGTTCCCGGGCTTGCGCTCGAGGTGCTCGTCGAGCTCCAGGGTGGCCGAGGCCTCCCGCACCAGCCGGTCGACCTCGCTGTCCGGCTTCTTGGCCAACCGGAGGGGGAACGCGATGTTCTCGTAGACGGTCAGGTGCGGGTAGAGCGCGTAGTTCTGGAACACCATCGCCAGGTTGCGCTCGCGGGGCGCGAGGTCGTTGACCCGCCGCTCCCCGATCATCATGTCGCCGGAGGTGATGTCCTCCAGCCCGACGATCATCCGCAGCAGCGTGGACTTCCCGCAGCCCGACGGCCCGACGAGGATCATGAACTCCCCGTCCGCGACGTCGATCGAGACGTCGTTGACGGCCGGGAAGCCGTCGCCGTACTGCTTGACGATGTTCTTCATCGTGATGGCAGCCATCAGTGGTTCACCCCTTCACGGCGCCGGAGGTCAGGCCGGCGACGATCTTGCGCTGGAAGATCAGGACGATGATGACGATCGGGACGGTCGCGATGACCGCTCCCGCGGCCAGCAGCGAGGCCGGCCGGTTGAACGGGTCGGAGCCGACGAAGAACGACAGGGACGCCGGGATCGGTCGGGCGTTCTCGGTCGAGGTGAGCGAGATGCCGAACACGAAGTCGTTCCAGGCGAAGAAGAAGGTCAGGATCGCGGCGGTGAAGACGCCCGGTGCCGCCAGCGGCACGATCACCTTCCGGAAGGCCTGCCACGACGTCGCACCGTCGACCTGCGCCGCCTGCTCCATCTCCCACGGGATCTCGCGGAAGAAGGCGGAGAGGGTCCAGATCGCCAGCGGCAGCGTGAACGACATGTACGGGATGATCAGGCCGGGCCAGGTGTCGTAGAGGCCGATCGCCCGCCACATGTCGAAGAGCGGGCCGACCAGCGAGACCACCGGGAACATCGCGATCGCCAGGGCGATCGTGAGCACGGCCTTCTTGCCGCGGAACTCCAGCCGGGCGATGGCGTACGCCGCCAGCGTGGCCACGACGACCGAGAGCAGGGTCGCGATCAGGCTGATGCCGATCGAGTTGAGGATCGCCCGTCGGAACTGCTCGTTGTCCCAGACCGCCTGGTAGTTGTCCCAGCCGGCTCCCCCGCCGTCGGAGGGGAAGAAGCCCGGGCTGCCGTTGGTGATCGCGGTCTCGGACTTGAAGGACAGCGAGATGATCCAGACCACGGGCAACAGGCACCAGACCATGATCAGGACGCAGCCGACGATGATGCCGATGCGGTTACGGATTCCGTTGCCCATCTCAGGACTCCTGCCGTGCCTGCGCCAGGTCGACGCGGAAGAGCTTGACGATCGCGAACGCCACCACCAGGACCGAGAGGAACAGCAGCACCGACAGCGCGGAGCCCATGCCCAGCTGGAACTGCTCGATCGTCTGGCGGTAGGTCAGGAAGCTGATCGACTCGGTCTTCACCGCGCCCGCGGTCATCACGAAGATGTTGTCGAAGATCCGGTAGGCGTCGAGCGCCCGGAACAGGACGGCGACCATGATCGCCGCGCGCATGTTCGGCAGGATCACCTTGGTCAGCCGTTGGGTCCAGGTGGCGCCGTCCACCTTCGCCGCCTCGATCATGTCCTCGCTGACCTGGGCGAGCCCGGCCAGCAGCAGCAGCGACATGAACGGCGTGGTCTTCCAGATCTCCGACACCATGATCGCGACCACCGAGGAGCCGGTCTGGCCGAACCAGTTGAAGTCGTCGCCGACGAACGGCAGCCAGCCGTTGACGAAGCCGTTCTGGAACGAGAAGGCGAACTGCCAGGCGAAGCCGGAGACGACGGTGATGATGCCGTAGGGGATCAGGATCGAGGTGCGGATGACGCCGCGGGCGAAGATCACCCGATGCATCACCATGGCGAACGCGAAGCCGATGACCAGCTCGATCGCCACCGTCACCACCATGTACAGCACGGTGACCCCGGTGGTCTGCCAGAACAGCGGGTCGGTCAGCGCGGTGAGGTAGTTGCTGAGTCCGACGAAGTTGCGGTCGTCGGGGGCGGTCAACGCGTAGTCGAAGGTGGACAGGTAGAGCGCGCGCAGCATGGGGAACGCCGTCACCAGCAGCATCAGCACGATGGCCGGCGCGACCAGCTTCTGGCCCAGACGGGTCTCCGCCCGGGAGCGGTCACTGACCACCGCCTTGGCGGGCTTGCCCTTGACGGGTGCGGTCACGGTGCTCACAGCAGCGACTTCCCTTCCAGCACGTCCTTCAGGTAGGTCGCCGACTCCTCCGGGGTGTCCGCCGGGTCGACCGAGGTGGGCGAGTGCCACTTGGCTTGGATGGCGCCCGAGATCATCGCGTAGAAGGCGCTCTTGGGCCGAGGACCGCCCTCGTCGACGCTCGTGCGGAAGAGCTCGACGAGGTCCGCCGGGTAGTCGCCACTGGCCACGACCTTGTCGTAGGCCGCGTTCGTGGACGGCATCAGGCCGTTGTCGAGAGCCAGGTCCACCTGCGCCTGCTCGGAGGTGATGCAGCGACCCGCCTCCATCGCGAAGTCGGGGTGGTCGCTGTAGGCGCCGACGCCGATGTCGATCCCGCCCACCGGCGGCTTCGACGTCTCACCCGCGACCGTCTCCGGGTAGCGCGCCCAGCCGAGGTCGGCGAACTGCTCCTCGGTGACGTCGGACCCGACGAGACCCTCGTAGTTCTTGTAGACGAAGGTCCAGTTGACCATGAACTCGCCGGCTCCGCCCTCCGGGAACATCTGGCCGAGGCTGGTGCCCTCGTTGGAGACGCTCAGGTCCGGTTGGGCCGCCTTCGAGTCGGCGAGCTTCTGAATCACCTCGGCGGCCTTGCGGCCCGCATCGGAGCCGATGTCGACCTTCGCGTCGCGCCCGGCCTCGGTGTCGGAGACGATGTCGCCGCCGGCGCCCTGGACCAGGGCGTTGATCCACACGACGTAGGCCTCGTACTTGTTCGCCTGGACGCCGACGGTGCCGCCATTGTCGGCCGCGGCCTGGATCACCTGGTCCCAGGTGACCGGCTGGGTCATGTCGAGTCCTGCCGCCTGGGCCAGCGACTTGCGGTACCAGAGCACCTGCGTGTTGGCCCACAGCGGGATCGCGTAGACCTTGTCGTCCCAGGTGACGGTCTCGGCGGCGCCGGAGAGGTAGTCGCCCTCACCCTCGACGCTGGTGGTGATCGCGTCGGCGAGGTCGCCCGTCACCTCCTGCAGCCAGCCCGCGTTGGCGAACTCCGCCACGAAGACGGGGTCGAGGTTCATCAGGTCGGTCGAGGAGTCCTCTGCCGCCAGCCGCCGGGCCAGCTGGGTGCGCTGGTCCGTGGCTCCGTTCGGGAGCAGCTGCACGTCGATGTCGTAGTCGTCGGTGCTGCACTCCTTCGCGTACTTCTCGAAGGTGTCGACCCCGTCGGGGTTGACGTACCAGTTGAGCACCGGCTTCCCGGACCCACCGCAGGCGGTGAGGCCTCCGGCCGCGAGCACGGCGACGGCCGCGAGCGCAGCGCACCGGCGTCGAGATCCCCGTCCGAGCGGACGGATGGTTGGTCTCATCGCCCCGATCACCCCTCCCAGAGTGTGGCGTGTGTCACCCAGTCCTACCCCCAGTCGGGGTCTTTGTCCACGACCCCGTGCTGCACAGGTGCCCGTGACGTGCTCGTTCAGACGCCGTAGGTTTCGCTCATGGCGCTGCATGTCGTCGCCGCTCGTACCGACCCGGCCCTGTTCCGGCTGCCGTGGTCGCGTCCGCTGGCGGAGTGGGAGGACTGGTACGTCGTGCCGCTCCCCCTCGGCCTGTCCCGGCATGTCGTCCGGGTGATCCAGGTGAACCGGCAGTTCCTCGCGGCCAAGGAGACCGAGGAGGCGATCGCGCTGCGGGAGTACGACCTGCTGCGCGACCTCCAGCGCCTCGACCAGCCGGCCGTCGTTCCGCGGGGCGTGGTGACGGGGAGGACCACCCCGGACGGCGAGCCGCTGCCGGCCGCGCTGCTCACCGAGCACCTGCACTACTCGCTCCCCTATCGCACCGTCTTCCAGCACGGGCTGCGCTCCGACCAGGTGCCGGCGCTCGTCGACGCGCTCGTGGTGCTGCTCGTCCGGCTGCACCTCGCGGGCTTCTTCTGGGGCGACGTGTCGCTGTCGAACGCGCTCTTCCGCCGCAGTGCCGGTGGATTCGCGGCCTTCCTGGTCGACGCCGAGACCGGTGAGCTGCGGTCATCGGTGTCCGACGCGATGCGCGAGCAGGACGTGACGGTGGGGGTCGAGAACATCTTCGCCGAGCTGATGGACCTCCAGGCCAGCGGCGACACGGACATCGAGGTCGACGCGTTCGCGATCGTCGACCAGCTCGCGGAGCGCTACCACGCGCTGTGGGACGAGCTGACCGCCGTGGAGGAGTTCAGCGCCGACGAGTGGTACCGCGTCGAGCAGCGGATCGCGCGTCTCAACGACCTCGGCTTCGACGTCGACGAGCTCGACGTGCAGGCGGACTCCGACCGGGTCCGGATCCAGCCCAAGGTCGTCGAGGCCGGCCACCACCGGCGGGAGCTGCGCGAGCTCACCGGGCTGGTCGCCGAGGACAGCCAGGCCCGCAAGCTGCTCAACGACCTGGCGGCGTTCACCGCCCACGGCGGCTACGACGACGAGGACCGCGAGGTGGTCGCCCGGCGCTGGCTGACCAGCGTCTACACGCCGATCGTGGACCTGCTGCCGGCGGCGCTACGTCGCGCCATCTCCGCCCCGGAGTACTTCCACGAGGTGATGGAGCACCGCTGGGCGCTCTCCGCCGAGGCCGGTCACGAGGTCGACATCTTCGACTCGGCCCGCGACTACGTGGCGGACGTGCTCCCCCACCGGCCGCCGGACACGCCTTCGGGGCTGGGGTAGCGATCAGGGACGGCCGCGGAGCTCGAACTCGGCGGCGAGGTCGCTCCGCGGGACCGGGCCATGCAGCGCCAGCGCCCACAGCAGCAGCCGGGCCTTGACCGGCGACAGCCAGCCGGCGCCGACCGCACCGCGGGCGGTGAGGTCGATCTCCGAGCCCGGGTAGCCGTACATCGCCCGTCCCGTGGGGCCCGAGCCGGTCCGCGAGGCGAAGACCACCGGCACCCGGCCGGCCATCCGTCCCACCGCCTCGGCCATCCGCGCCGACACGTGCCCCGCGCCGAACCCGGCGATGACCACACCGTCGACGCCGTTCGCCCCGCCGGCCCGGATCGCGTCGAGCACGTATCCGTCGTCGCCGAGGTAGGTCGCGACCAGCGGGACCCGCGGATCGCCGGTCTCCTGGCCCGGAGGCAGCCGCAGCGGGGGCACTCGCGCGGCGGGTACGGCGTACACGACCTCGCCCTCGACGCAGCGCCCGATCGGCCCGAACACCGGTGAGCGGAAGGCGCTGGTCGACATCGAGTCGGTCTTCGCGACCCAGCGGGCCTGGTGCAGCTCGTCGTCGAAGGCCACGAGCACGCCGCGCTCCCGCGAGACCGATGCGAGGGCGCAGCGCACGGCCGTGAGCAGGTTGGCCGGGCCGTCCGCGCCGGCGACCTGCGGCGAGCGCATCGCGCCCGTGACGACGAGCGGCTCGGGGCGGTCCCAGAACAGGTCGAGCAGGTAGGCCGACTCCTCGAGCGTGTCGGTGCCCTGGGTGACGACGACGCCCCGCGCGCCCGCATCGACGACGGCACGTGCCCAGCCGAGGGTGCGCAGGATCGTCGGCTCGTCGAGCGACGGGCTCGGCAGCTGCGCGAGGGTCTCGGCGCGGATGGCCGCGATCTCCCCGAGCCCGGGCACGGCGGCCACGAGCCGCTCGGCGGACAGGGTCGGCACGATCTCACCGCCGTCGGTCGCGTTGGAGGTCGAGGCGATGGTGCCGCCGAGGGCACCGATGGCGACGGTGGGCGTGCCGGTCATGGCGCCATCCTCGCGGATGTGGCCGGATGTGGCCGGATGTCGGCGCGCGGTGACAGGGTGACGGCATGTCCCAGGACCAGATCCCCGGCCGGATGGGCGGTTCGGCCGAGCGGCCCGCCCGCTTCTTCGCCGACGCCGCCGAGTTCGGCGCGTGGCTGGCCGCGCACCACGACACCGAGACCGAGCTGTGGATGGGTCTCTACAAGAAGCACGTGCCCGACCGCGGCCTGACCTGGGCGCAGGCGGTCCCCGAGGCGTTGTGCTGGGGCTGGATCGACTCCGTCGCCCAACGCATCGACGACGACGCCGTCCGCCAGCGGTGGACGCCGCGCAAGAAGACCAGCAACTGGAGCAAGGTCAACATCGACCTCGTCGAGAAGCTGCGCGCCGAGGGTCGGATGCAGGCTTCCGGGCTCGCGATCTGGGAGCAGCGGCGGCGCGACGCCGCGCCCTACACCCACGAGGCCGACCCCGCGATGGTGCTGCCGCCGGCCTACGCCTCTCAGCTCGCCGCCTCCCCCGCGGCCACCGCCTTCTGGGAGGCCGCCACCAACACCTATCGCCGGATCTGCACCAACTGGGTGATCACCGCCAAGCAGGAGTCGACCCGCGAGCGCCGGATGGCCCAGCTGGTCGAGGACTCCGCAGCCGGCCGGCTCATCCCGAGCCAGCGCTACGGGGAGATCCCGAAGTGGGTCGAGCGGGCTGCGGCCGCCGCGGCGGCCGCGGCCCGCTGACGATCTCGGCCAGGACGGCGCCCGCCCGCAGCAACGCCAGCATTCGCTGGGCGACGCATCGTGACCAGGGACTACCCCGACGACGCCGTCAGCCGGCTGGAGCCACCCGACCGTTGGCGGCTCAACATCCACGTCGGGAGGGTGCGGTTCATCGAGCTGCTCGGTGAGGCGCCGGGTGCGCCGACCCGTGCGGACGTCGACCTCGCCGCCGCCGACACCGTGCTCCCGCACCCCGTCTACCGGGCCCAGGGTTGGGTGGCGATGGTCTGCCCGGGACCGGAGACCCTGGCACCGGCGCTGCGCCTGCTCCGTGAGGCGCACGAGGCCGCGCGTCGGCGCCACGCTCGCCGTACGGCGACGCGGCCCGCGGCTGACCTTCCGAACTGATCCGGACGCGCCTGAAGCCCCGCAGATGGGTGGTTCTGCGGGGTCCGGGGCGGGGTGGCTACTGGTCCGGTGGGTGTCCGGGATGGATGGGGTGGGTGCCGTGGTGGTCGACGCGGAACCGGTGGCCGGTGGGGCTGGTCCAGATGTAGGTGGCCGGCATCGGAATGTCGTAGGCCCAGGTGGAGTGGGTCTTCGCCCGATGGTGCCGTCGGCATAGCGCGACCTCGTTGCACGGACAGGTGAGTCCACCCTGACCGTAGGGCCGGGCATGGTCGACGTCGCAACGCTGCGCAGGTCGAGAGCAGTGGGGGAACCGACACGTGTGGTCCCGCAGGATCACGCGGGTGCGGTGACGCTCGGGGATCTCGTAGGAGCCGACGGGGAGATGGTCGGCCAGGTCGATGACCGGTCGCACGATGATCGTGGTGTGCCCGACCCGGAGCCATTCGCGGATCTGGGCCGAGGTGATGGGGCAGCGGCCCTCCTCCCACCGGCCCACCGGGTTCGCCAACGGGTGATCGTCGCTGATGGTGGTGTCGGTGATGTGGACGTTGAGGACGACCTTGCGGCCCGGGACGGTGGCGATGATCTCGCCGGTGTCGGGGTCGGGGATCAGCAGGTCCAGGGCGAGGTCCTGGCGGGCGAGCTCGGCGGCGGCCTTGGAGCGCCGCACGTCGAGCGACGACTCGTCGCCGAGCTTCGCGAGGGTCTCGGCTCGTCGGGCGACCGCCTGGTTGAGGTCGTGGCCGTCGGCGGCATCGAGGAGGGCGTCGAGGTGGACCAGGCCGTGCTCGTCGACTCCACCGATGTCGAACCGACGACCGTCAGCCGCGGCCCGTCGTTCGGCCTCGGCCTGTTCGGGGTCGAACCGGATCACCGCCTCGGCGACGAGTCGTTCGAGCTGGGCCCACCCGACCCCGGAGGCGTCCCACAGCTGCCGGTCCACGAACCCGGCCGCCTCAGCGCAAAGAGGGCGGGTGAGGTCGGCGATCCGTTCGGCCCGCCACGGCGCCAACCGCCCCGTCGTCACAGAGTTGTAGACGTTGGGGAGCCGCCAGGCGCACTCGATGACCCGCCCGGCATAGGCCCGTCCACCGTCCGGGGTGCGGCCGAGGACGGCGATGAGCTCCATCAACGCGAACTCGCTGACCAGGGGTGCACCTGGTCCGGCGATCGGGACCCCGGTGTCGAGGTAGCCCTCGGTGATGGTCGCCGCGCCCTCGGGGCTGTCGATGATGTGGTCGCCGGCCCAGGTGACGATCCCCGCCCACTCCTCGACGAGGAGCTGGTTGCGGGCCTCGACCCCAGCACCCAGGCGCGACAGCAGCGAGGCTGTCGTGCGGGGCGTGGTTCCGAGATCCATGACTGGATTCTCCCACCCGGCTACGACACTTCAAAGCGGCGGAAACCCGCTTGTGGACAGGCGAAACCCGATCGGTGGGGTGTGGAGAGCCAACGTCACCATCCGTGACAGAAGTGGCCCGATCCGACAGCCGGACCGCAGCCCGACCGCCGGACCCAGCCATCTCCCCGACCTTCCTCGTCGCTGCCTTTCGGAACGGAACCGGCCACCCGACCGAAGCCCGCGGACAGCCCCCGCAGCACGACCGGCGAGCCACGACGACACCAACCGACCTCCCCGGCCTTCCCCACCTCCCCGACCTCCCCGGCCTTCCCCACCTCCCCGACCCCCAGGAGCCCCCTCACCCCGCGGACGGCTCGACGTACACCGACGCCCCCAGCTCGAGGAACTCCGCCGACTTCTCCTTCATCCCCAAGGCGGCGTCCTCCGCAGAGAGCTCCGACCCGAACCGCTCCCGCACGTCCTGGCTGATCCGCATCGAGCAGAACTTCGGGCCGCACATCGAGCAGAAGTGCGCGGTCTTTGCGTTCTCGGCGGGCAGGGTCTCGTCATGGAAGGACTCGGCCGTGACCGGGTCGAGGGACAGGGCGAACTGGTCGTGCCAGCGGAACTCGAAGCGGGCCTTCGACAGCGCGTCGTCCCAGTCGCGGGCGCCGGGGTGACCCTTGGCCACGTCGGCGGAGTGCGCGGCCAGCTTGTAGGTGATGACGCCGGTCTTCACATCGTCCCGGTTGGGCAGGCCCAGATGCTCCTTGGGCGTGACGTAGCAGAGCATCGCGGTGCCGTGCATGGCGATCGTGGCGGCGCCGATGGCGGAGGTGATGTGGTCGTAGCCGGGCGCGATGTCGGTGGCGAGCGGGCCGAGCGTGTAGAACGGCGCGCCGTGGCACCACTCCTGCTGCAGGCGGACGTTCTCCTCGACCAGGTTCAGCGGGACGTGGCCGGGCCCCTCGACCATGACCTGCACGTCGTGCTCCCACGCGCGAGCGGTGAGCTCGGCGAGCGTGCGCAGCTCGGAGAGCTGGGCCTCGTCGTTGGCGTCGGCGGTGGCGCCGGGGCGCAGGCCGTCCCCGAGCGAGAAGGACACGTCGTACGTCGCGAAGATCTCGCACAGCTCGTCGAAGTGCGTGTAGAGGAAGTTCTCCTCGTGGTGGGCCAGGCACCAGCCGGCCATGATCGAGCCGCCCCGGCTGACGATCCCGGTCACCCGGCGCGCCGTCAGCGGCACATAGCGGAGCAGCACGCCCGCGTGGATCGTCATGTAGTCGACGCCCTGCTCGCACTGCTCGATCACGGTGTCGCGGAAGACCTCCCAGCTCAGCTTGTCCGCCTCCCCGTTGACCTTCTCCAGCGCCTGGTAGATCGGGACGGTGCCGATCGGCACGGGGCTGTTGCGGATGATCCACTCGCGGGTCGTGTGGATGTCCTCGCCGGTGCTGAGGTCCATGACGGTGTCGGCGCCCCAGGTGATCGCGTGGGTGAGCTTGTCGACCTCCTCCGCGATCGAGGAGGTCACCGCGGAGTTGCCGATGTTGGCATTCACCTTCACCAGGAACCGCCGGCCGATGATCATCGGCTCCGACTCGGGGTGGTTCACGTTGACGGGGATGATCGCGCGGCCGGCGGCGACCTCGCTGCGCACCAGCTCGACGTCACAGCCCTCGCGAACGGCGACGTACCGCATCTCGTCGGTGACGATCCCCGCGCGGGCGTAGGCCATCTGCGTCACCGGCGCGCTGCCGGAGGCACGCAGCGGCGCACGGCGCGCGCCCCGCCACTCCCCCTGCGCCGCGCCGCGCCGGATGGCCGAGCGGCCGTTGTCGACGAGCTGCGTCTCCCGCCCCTCGTAGGGTGCGACGTCGCCGCGGGCGGCGACCCAGTCGGCGCGCAGCGGCGGCAGGCCGACCTCGGGATCGGAGCCGGGCCCCTCGGTGCAGTAGCGGTCGAACGTCTCGCCGTTCGTCAGGGCGACGCGGGTGAACGGCACGGCGAGGTCGCCGGCGTCGTCGCTCTTGAGGATTCGGGTGTGGGCGGGGTGGACGGTCATGCGATCTCTCCTTGGGTGGGGGCGGAGTGGTGGATGTGGGCGACCGGCCCGCGACCGCGGCCGAGGGTCCAGTCCCTGCCGAGGCACAGCTGCCGGGCGACGTACGCCGCGGCGCGGTCGGCCGCGGTCGGGATGTCGGCGCCGTGCGCCAGGTACGCCGCGAGAGCACTGCTGTGCGTGCAGCCGGTGCCGTGGTCGTTGGTCGTCGCGATGTCACCGCCGCGGGTCACGATGACGCCGGGCCGATCGGGCCGGCCCAGCGCCACGAACTCCTCCTCGTTCGGCGTCGCGACCGTGGCGACGGGCAGCAGGTGGGTGCGATAGGCGTCGACCACGGCGGCCGGGGCCAGGACGGCACCGGACGTGGCGACCAGCACGGGGTCGACGACGAGCAGCCGATCCGCGCACCGGTCCGCGACGAGCCGGACGACGTCCGGCGTCCCGAGCATCCCGGTCTTCACGGCGACCGGATCGAGGTCCTCGAGGACCGCGTCGAGCTGGGCCTCGACGATGCCGTACGGCACCGCGTGGATCGCCCGCACGCCGGTCGTGTCCTGCGCGGTGACGGCGGCGACCACGCACGCGCCGTGGACGCCGAGCGCCGCGAAGGTCGTCAGGTCCGCGGCGATGCCCGCGGCCCCGCCGGAGTCGGTGCCGGCGATCGTCAGCACGACCGGGGGGTTCACGGCCGCACCTCGCCCAGCAGCGCGGCGACGACGGCGCCCGGGTCGTCCGCCCGCATGACGGCGCCCATCACCGCGACGCCGTAGGCGCCCTCGGCCCGCGCCTGCGCCGCGTTGGCAGCGGTGATGCCGCCCAAGGCGAACACCGGCAGCGGCAGCCCCGCGAACGCGGAGGCGGGCACCGGCGGCCCGTAGCCCGGCTTGCTCTGCGTCGAGGAGTACGGCGACAGGGTGGCCCACCAGGCGCCGTCGGCCGCCGCGGCGACCGCGTCGGCGCGGCTGTGGCAGGAGCGTCCCCACCGGGTCGCGACCTCCGGCACGGTGGTGCCCGCGGGCAGGTGGACGCCCGCGCACCCCGGCACCGGCCGGTGTGCCGCGATGACCTCGAGCCCCGCCGACCGCGCCTGATCGGCGATCGTGGCCCGCTCGTCGTCCGGCAGGTCGGTCTCGCGCAGCAGCACGGTCAGCAGCCCCGCCCCGGCGGCCGCGCCGAGCACGTCGCACAGCGAGCGACCCACCGGCACCTGCGTCCGGTCGGTCAGCACGACGAGCCGCCGGCTCCCGGCGTGGTTCATCCGATCCTCCCGAGGACCGGGCTGGACGCTCGGGCCTCGTTGCGGCGCGGGATCCGACCGGCCGACCAGGCGAGCCGCCCGGCCTCCACCCCCAGCCGCAGCGCCGACGCCATCGCGACGGGGTCGTCGGCGCGGGTGACGGCCGTGGCGGCGAGGACCGCGTCGCAGCCGAGCTCCATGGCCAGCGCCGCGTCGCTCGCCGTGCCGACCCCGGCGTCGAGGACGACCGGGATCTCGACCGCCGCCCGCACCGCCGCGATCGCATGCGGGTTGAGCACACCCAGGCCCGATCCGATGGGCGAGCCGAGCGGCATCACCGCCGCGCAGCCGGTGTCGGCGAGGCGCCGCGCGAGCACCGGGTCGTCGGTGGCGTAGGGCAGCACGACGAAACCGCGCCGGACCAGCTGCTCGGCGGCGTCGAGCAGCTCGACGGCGTCCGGCAGCAGCGAACGCTCGTCGCCGATCACCTCGAGCTTCACCCAGTCCGTCCCGAGCGCCTCGCGACCCAGCTCGGCGGTCAGCACCGCCTCCCGCGCGGACAGGCAGCCTGCCGTGTTCGGCAGCAGTCGCACCCCCGCGCCGCGCAGCGCGGCGAGCAGCCCGCCCTCCGCCGGCGACGACGTACGCCGCATCGACACCGTCACCAGCGCCGGCCGCGCCGCCTCCAGCACCGGGCCGACCAGGGCGACGTTCGGCAGCCCGCCGGTCCCCAGGAAGAGCCGCGAGGTCAGTGACTCACCGGCGATCGTGAGCGTCATCCGCCCTGCACCGCCGTCACGATCTCCACGACGTCGCCCTCGACGAGCGGCCGGGCGGGCCAGTCGCCGCGCGGGACGACCTCCTCGTTGACCGCGACCGCGACCCCGTGCGGGCGGGGGTCACCGAGCCGGGTCGCCAGCAGGTCGGCGACGGTCGCGCCGTCGAGCGCGACGACCGCTCCGTTGCAGGTGATCGTCATCATGCTCCTTGCGATACGGCGCCGGGGAACCGACGCGGGTCGAGGGCCGGCTCGATCACGCCGGTCTCCAGGTGGTCGGCGACGAGCCGTGCCGTCAGTGGCGCCAGCAGGACCCCGTGCCGGTAGTGCCCGGCCGCGAGGACGACGTCCGCGACGCCGCTCGGCCCCACCAGTGGCAGGCCGTCGGCGGTCGCGGGCCGGTCGCGCGCCGTCCCCTCGACGAGCTCGGCACGGTCGAGCGCGGGCCACAGCGTCCGGGCGGCCGTCAACAGCCGGAGCGCTCCGCCGGCCGTCACGACCGGCGGCGCCGCGTGGGCCTCGGAGGTCGCGCCCAGCACGACCCGCCCGTCGCCGCGCGGCACCAGGTAGACGGGCTCACCGCCGACCCAACCGCGCACGGTCCGGCGCGGCGGGTCGTCCGAGCGCAGCCGGAGGATCTCGCCGCGCACGCCCGACACCAGGCCGGTCCACGGCTCCGGCAGCGCCGCGCCCGTCGCGACGACAGTGACGTCGGCGTCCGCCCGGGCCACCCCCCGCAGCGGGACGCGGTCGAGCAGCGCCGCGCACACCGCGCGCGGGTCGACGCTCGCCTCGTCGGGCAGCAGCGCTCCGCCCGCCGCGCGGGCCAGCGTCGGCTCGGCCGACCGCAGTCCCGCACGGCCCAGCAGCTCGACCGGGTGACCGTGACGATGCAGCAGCGCGGCCTGCCGCTCGACCTGTTGGAGGTCGCCGCCGTCGTACCCGACGAGCAGGGTGCCGGTCCGGCGCAGCCCGACCTCCAGCCGCGCGGCGAGCGCCGGCCACAGCGCCAGCGACGCCAGCCCGAGCCGGAGGATCTCCTCCTCGCCGTGCCAGACCTCGGCGGCCGGGCTCAGCATCCCCGCCGCGGCGTACGACGCCCCGCCGGCCGGGTGGGGGTCGACCACCGCCACGTCGTGGCCACGGCGCACGAGCTCCTCGGCGACCGTAAGGCCCACGATCCCCGCGCCGAGCACGTCGACGCGCATCCCCGTCGCCATCTCAGGCGAGCGCCGCGAGGAGCTCCTTCGCTGCCACCACCGGATCGGGATGTCGCCAGATCGCGCCGATCACGGCGACGCCGTGCGCCCCGGCCTCGCGCACCTCGCCCGCGGTACCCGCGGTGATGCCGCCGATCGCGAGGAGGGGCAGCAGGCCGGTCGCGTCGGTCATCGCCGCGACACCCAGCGGGGCGGGCAGGCCGGGCTTGGAGTCGGTCGCGAACACCGGCCCGAAGCCGGCGTAGTCGGCGCCGTCGGACGCGGCCGCGGCGACCTCCGCACGGGTGCGGCAGGTCGCGCCGACCACCAGCCCGGGAGCGAGCCGCCGGGCGTCGGCGACGGCGAGGTCGGCAGCACCGAGGTGGACGCCGTCCGCTCCCGCCGCCAGGGCGACGTCCAGCCGGTCGTTGACCACGACCGTGACGCCGGCCGGCCGGACCGCGGCGAGGACCGTGCGGGTCAGCGCGACGAGCGCGCCGGTCGGCAGCGCCTTGTCGCGGACCTGGAAGCCGTCGATGCCGGCGTCGACCAGCGCGGGCAGCAGGGAGAGGTCGTCGTCGTGCGAGACCAGGCAGTGCAGCCTGGGGAACTGGGGCAGTGCGCTCATCGTGTCCGTTCCTTCGCCGGCATGATCCGGATCAGGTGTGACGGTCGGAGCGGCTCCAGCTCCCTCTCAGCCCGCTGCCGCGGACTCCCGTGGGTGGTCGTGCGTCACGCTAGCGCACGGTCGTCGGCGATCTCCAGGGGGTGCTCGACGAGGTAGCGACGTACGGCCAGCGCCGCCGCGCGCCCCGCCCGGTTGCCGCCGATCGTGCTCGCCGACGGGCCGTAGCCGACCAGCTGCACGCGCGGGTCGCGGAGCGCCGTCGTCGCGGTCTGCACGTCGGCTCCGCTCTGCAGCAGGGCGATCCCCCCGTGCTCGCTGCGCAGGCGCAACGGCGCGAGATGCCCGACCGCGGGCCGGAAGCCGGTCGCCCAGAGGATCACGTCGGCCCGCTCGAAGGCGCCGTCCGCCCAGCGCACGCCGTCCGGCTCGATCCGCGCGAACATCGACCGCCGCCGTTCGTAGACCCCCAGCCGGGCAGCCTCCTGCTCCTGCGGTCGCAGGGCGAGTCCGGTCACGCTGACCACGCTCGCGGGCGGCAGCCCGGCCCGGACCCGCTCCTGCACGAGCTCGATCGCGTGCCGGCCGGCGTTCTCGTCGAAGTGGTCGCGCCACACCGGCGGCCGCCGGGTCACCCAGACGACGTCCGCGCGTGGCGCGAGCTCCCCCAGGAACTGCACCGCCGACGCGCCACCGCCGACCACGACGACCCGCCGTCCCGCGAAGTGCTCGGGCCCCGGGTAGTCGGCGGTGTGCAGCTGCTCCCCGCGGAAGGTCTCGGCGCCCGGGTAGTACGGCAGGAACGGCCGGGTCCAGGTGCCGGTCGCGTTGACGAGCGTCCGCGTCGTCCACGACCGCCGCCCTGCACGGACGACGAGCAGGTCGCCGTCGCCGTGCACCTCATCGACCCGCACCGGCCGCACGACCGGGAGCCGGTGCGTGCGCTCGTAGTCGCCGAACCAGGCGGGCAGGACGACATTCGCGCGGTCGGCGGAGTCTCCCGGCGCGGGCGCGTCGGGCAGGTCGGCCACACCGTGGACGTCGTGCATCGACAGCGAGTCCCACCGGTGCTGCCAGGCGCCCCCGGGGCCGTCGTCGGCGTCGAGCACGACGTGGTCGACACCGAGCCGGGCCAGGTGGAAGGACGCCGACAGCCCGGCCTGGCCGGCCCCGATCACCACCGCGTCGTACACGTCCACGGGGAAGGAACGGCCACCTCCGTCCGAATATGCCCGGGCCGTGACCTTCTGGGTGACTCCTCGTTGATTCCCTCGGGAACGCTCTCCCGGCTCGTTCAGCGCTGTCCGGGGTGGTTTGCCTTGGGGGGCAAATTCATACAACCAACACGGATGGGAATGGGGTCCCGTGAACGTGCGGAAATTCGTCTCCTTTGTCGCCTTCACCCTGCTGGGTGTCGGCCTTGTCGCCGTTCCGGCACCTGCCCACGCGGCAGAGACCACCGGCTGGGCCTACAACGCCGCGACCGGCGCGACCTACGTCAAGGCGATCGGGGGCGTCGTCCAGTCCGACCTCACCGCCCAGACGGGCGTGTCCGGCGGCAACTTCTCCCGCGTCTCGGAGAACAGCACCGTCGGTGGCCAGGTCAGCCAGCTGCTGACCATCGGCGCGGCCCAGACCAAGACCACCGCTGACTACTCCAGCGCCGGCACGACCCTGACCTCCTGGGCGCGTACCGCCGGCGTCAGCCTGCTGAACGGCCTGATCAAGGTCGACGCGATCGAGACCACGTCGGTCACGACCGGACATGCCAACGGCACCGTCACCCACACCGGCAACTCCGAGCTGCTGGGCATCAAGATCATCGGCATCGACCTGCCGGTGAAGATCCCCAAGAACTTCGCCGTGACCGTCCCCGGCGTGGCGACCGTCAGCCTCAACTACGACATGTCCGGCCAGGACGGCAACGGCGCGATCGCCGTCAACTGGGCGCTCGCCGTCCAGCTGCTCAAGCCGATCGGCGGCTTCGACATCGGTACGACGGTCCTCGTCAACCCGGTCAGCCAGGGCCTGATCCACGTCAACGACAACGCCGGCGCCATCCTCGGCGGCAATGCCTACGGGACCCGGATCGCGGCCAACGTCGGCTCCGACATCAAGATCGTCAGCGACCCGACCGCGCAGATCGGTGTCCCGTTCTCGTCCAGCGGTGGCCGCACGCTGCGCAACAGCACCGCGAGCGTGACCGTCCCGGGCCTGCTCAACCTCGGCGCCATCACGTCGACCTCGACGTCGAGCAAGACGGGCAAGGACGCCGAGATCGTCAACACCAACCAGCTGGCCGGGCTCAACCTCCTCGGCGGCCTGATCAAGGCCGACGCGATCGGGGTCAGCGCCAGTGGCAAGCGGGTCGGGACCCAGTGGACCGGCAGCATGAACATGACGCTGGTCAACCTGGTCATCGCCGGGAAGTCCATCCCGATCGACGTCTCGCCGAACACCACGCTCAAGATCGCCAACCTCGGCAAGGTGGAGATCAACAAGCAGGTCGTCAACAAGTCGATCCGCGCGAACCAGATCTACGCCCTGAAGATCACGCTCGACACCTCCACCGCCGGCCTGC
Organism: Nocardioides carbamazepini; assembly: GCF_024614185.1. Classification (GTDB taxonomy): domain Bacteria; phylum Actinomycetota; class Actinomycetes; order Propionibacteriales; family Nocardioidaceae; genus Nocardioides; species Nocardioides carbamazepini. The sequence goes on along the minus strand of NZ_JAHTLF010000016.1, from coordinate 891,538 downwards.
CGGTCGGCGCCGTGATCGAGATCGGCCAGGCCAGCACGATCATCTACTGATCGCGCTCCGCACCGGTCGCGAGGGGCCGGGTCGCCAGCAGGCGGCCCGGCCCCTCGTGCGTTCCCCCACGGCGATATCCTCGGTAGCCGTGGCTGAAGCTGAGTTCCGATACTCCGACCTCCTCCCCACCGGCAAGGACGACACGCCCTACCGGTTGCTCACGAAGGAGGGCGTCGAGACCGTCGAGGGCCCCGACGGCCAGACCTTCCTCAGGGTCGATCCGGCGGCCATCCAGCGGCTCACCGCCGAGGCGATGCACGACATCAGCCACTACCTGCGGCCCGCGCACCTGGCGCAGCTGCGCAAGATCATCGACGACCCCGAGGCCTCGGGCAACGACCGCTTCGTCGCGCTCGACCTGCTCAAGAACGTCAACATCTCCGCCGGCGGCGTGCTGCCGATGTGCCAGGACACCGGCACCGCGATCGTGATGGGCAAGAAGTCCGAGGGCGTGCTCACGGGCGCCGAGGACGGCGAGTGGATCAGCAAGGGCGTGTACGACGCCTACACGAAGCTGAACCTGCGCTACAGCCAGCTCGCCCCGCTGACGACGTACGAGGAGAAGAACACCGGCACCAACCTTCCGGCCCAGATCGAGCTCTACTCCACCGCGCAGGGCGAGAAGGGGCCGGAGTACAAGTTCCTCTTCATGGCCAAGGGCGGCGGCTCGGCCAACAAGTCCTTCCTGTTCCAGGAGACCAAGGCCGTCTTGAACCCCAAGCGGATGCTGGAGTTCCTGGACGAGAAGATCCGTTCGCTCGGCACGGCCGCCTGCCCGCCGTACCACCTGGCCGTGGTCATCGGCGGCACCTCGGCGGAGTTCGCGCTCAAGACCGCGAAGTACGCCTCGGCGCACTATCTCGACAACCTCCCGACCGAGGGCTCCATGAGCGCGCACGGCTTCCGGGACCTCGAGCTGGAGGAGGAGGTCTTCAAGCTGACCCAGTCCTTCGGCATCGGCGCCCAGTTCGGCGGCAAGTACTTCTGCCACGACGTGCGGGTGGTCCGCCTCCCCCGCCACGGCGCCTCCTGCCCCGTCGCGATCGCCGTCTCCTGCTCGGCCGACCGCCAGGCGCTCGGCAAGATCACCGCCGACGGCGTGTTCCTCGAGCAGCTCGAGACCGACCCGGCGCAGTACATGCCCGACGCGGGTGTCGCCGAGGACATCTCGGGCGGGGAGGTCGTCAAGGTCGACCTCAACCGGCCGATGAGCGAGATCCTCGCCCAGCTGTCGTCGTACCCGGTCAAGACGCGGCTCTCGCTGACCGGCCCGCTCGTGGTCGCCCGCGACATCGCGCACGCGAAGATCCAGGAGCGCCTCGACGCCGGCGAGGAGATGCCCGACTATCTCAAGAACCACCCGGTCTACTACGCCGGCCCGGCCAAGACCCCCGAGGGCATGGCGTCCGGCTCGTTCGGCCCGACCACCGCCGGGCGGATGGACTCCTACGTGAAGTCCTTCCTGGCCGCGGGCGGCTCGATGGTCATGCTGGCCAAGGGCAACCGGAGCAAGCAGGTCACCGAGGCGTGCGACGCGTACGGCGGCTTCTACCTCGGCTCGATCGGCGGGCCGGCGGCGCGGCTCGCCCAGGACTGCATCAAGAGCCAGGAGGTCATCGAGTACCCCGAGCTCGGCATGGAGGCGGTCTGGAAGATCGAGGTCGAGGACTTCCCCGCGTTCATCGTGGTCGACGACAAGGGCAACGACTTCTTCACCGACCCGGGCGGCACCGTGACCGTGCCCGTCAGCGGCATCCGGGTGCGCTCCGCGGAGTAGGAGATCCCGCGGGCCCGCTACGAACAGAGCGCCTCGCGCCACGTCTCCGCCGGCAAGATGTGTGCGTCAACGGTAGTAGTACCAAGCGCCCGTGGCGACGTAGCCCGGCGGGCAGGTCGCCCGGGAGGTCGCACCGCTGGTGCGGATGTTGGGGCCGTAGACGGACCTGGTGTCCCAGGAGCCGGAGCACCGGACACCCACATACACGTTGACAGACCAGGACCTCGCTGGCGAGGGCACCCAACAGGTCACTTGACCGTAGTCCTGCCACCAGCCGTCGTGGACCGCGGTTCGACACGAGGTCGGTGTGTTGTAGCCCCCGGTGTCGTCACCGGCATGAGCAGTCGGCACGGTCGGTGCGCCGAAGAACAGGGCGGCGACGCCGATCACGGTGGTCATGACGACCCTGATTGAGCGGGACGTGGAGCGCATGGGCTTCCCTTCCGGTGCACCCACGGCCGGCAACGCCTCCGCGAGCGAGATTGACTGAACGCCGCGACGATACGTCGAGCCGGGACCGGTCGTCAGGTCGGTCATTGTCCTGTCGGCAGATTCACCGACGCGCGCCACGGCCTCAAGTCCCGTCCCTGCGGGACCCTGGTCGAACCGCGAAATAGCCGTCGGCGGCGGCCTCGCGGACCGCCTCGACCGTGTTGCGAACGGTGCGTCCCAGCAAGCGGTACTGCTGGAAGACCCGCTCGACGTACGTCGAGACCGTCGATTCCGAGATGGGCGGGTCGAACGAGCGGGCGATTGAGCGGCGGGTGTGCCCGTCGGACAGCAGTTGCAGCACTTCGAGCTCCCGCGGCGCGAGGCGGGCGCACATCTGATCGTCGGTGACCAAGGCATGCGCCAGCTCGCTGGACGTGGCCAGTCCTACCTCCTCGACCTGCTCGAGAACCGACACGATCTGCTCGATGGGGTCGGACTTGAGAATGAGACCGACAGCACCGGCCTCGACCGCGCGTCGCAGGGGTACGGGACGACTCTCGCTCGTCAGCACCACGCAGCGGACGCCACGACCGGTGAGCGTCCCGATCAGGTCGTGGGTATCGCCAGCGTCACCCAAGTGCAGGTCGACCAACGCCAGCGTGGCGGGGCGAGCGGCGTTGTCGAGCAAGGCGACCAGGTCGCGCGCGGTGCTCGTCGAGCCGAGCCAGTCAAACGGGAAACCACTGCGTCCGAGCGCCGAGCGCAGGCCCTCGAGCACCACCGGATGATCGTCGACGGCGACGATCGCCATCGGCTCGTCACCGGCGGTAGCCGCCAGCCCGGGAGGCACGTCGGCGTTCACACCGCCCATCCTTCGCTGTCCGCGGGCCCTTGCCAAGTCGGCTGATGCACCGACTCTGCGGCGGGAGCGTGGCGAGGCTCCACCGTGAGGACCTGCTGATCAGTCCCGCCGTGAGCGTCGACTCCCAGAACCGAGAGCCGCCACCCCGATCCGCGGCGACGTGCCGTCACGGTCAGGCGCACTGGCGGCCTGCTTTCGGTCGCAGTCGCGACGAGCTGAGCCAGTGTGCGGTCCGTGTCGGTGTCCAGCTCGGCCGCGAGGTGTACGGCGACGGCGATGCCCCGGTCACGCGCCGCATTCACGGCGCGACGGGTGGCCGGCAACGCGGCGAATGTCAGTCCTTCGCGGAGTCGTTGCTCTGTCGCTGCCGCCTGACGACGCACCCGATCGTCAGCAGAGTTGATCGATCCCGCTGCCAGACCGTCGAGCAGCGCCGGAGCAGTAGGGTCCAGGTCGGTCACGAAGCGCCGCAGGATCGAGTCGTTGTCGGCTGCCCACCGGTCACCGGACATAGCCTCCGCGGCTTGCACCTCCTCGCCGGCTCGACGGATGAGTGCACCCATCACGGCACCAGCGCCGGCACCGATGAGCGGCGCGGCCAGAATCACCCACCATGCCGACGACCACTCGAATCGTGTCGCCAGGACACCCAACACGGTGCAGGCTAGGGCAGCTCCGACGGCCAGGGCCTGCCATCGAGGCCGCACTGCCCACACCACGGCGACCACGGCCGCTGCCGAGGATCCCGTGCCGAAAAGCCCCGGGTCACTGGCATTCGTCGGCACTGCTGCACCGGCCACCGCCACGGAGGCGACCATCCAGACGGCGAACAGCGCGGTGCCCGCCCCCGACAGCCGACGCCATGGGATCCACCAGATGAGGGCCAGAACGGCGACCACGATCCCTGCGGCGCCAGCGAGTCCCCATGCCGGCCGACGCAGTCCGTCGGCCGCACCCACAACGGCGATCAGATTGGCCAGGGGGTGCACGGCCGTGGGCCACAGCAACCAACGGACCGATGCCACGCCGAGCCCCGGCGGAGCGGTTCCCGTCCGCGGCGCGGCCGGTGGGCGCCAGCTGAGAGTCACGACGGTGCCTCTGCCCGGCCCGGAGCGAACCGTTGCCGTGCCTCCAACGGCCCGCATCCGGCCGCGGATCGAGCTGGTGACGCCGCGGCGGTCGTCAGGGACCGTCGCGACGTCGAAGCCGCGACCTTCGTCGATCACCCGGACCCGCACACCGGCCGACAGCGGAAACGGACTGCTGATCTCCACCACAGCGACCCGCACGTCGGCATGTCGAGCCACGTTGCGCAGCGCCTCGGCGAGCGCCGCGGCCATCGCCGCGCCGATCACCCGCGGCACGATCACCACCGACGAGCCGCTCACCCGGACCGTGAGCGCGCCGGCATGCGCCGCCACCACGGCGGAGACCAGCTCGCCGATCCCCTGGCCGGATCTCTGGTCCGCCTCCGCGCCCTCATCCGCATCGCCATCGAGCCGGCGATGGAGGGCAGATGCGGTCTCGCGGCACGCCCGCGCGCTGACATCCGCCCGGTCCATTGCCACCATCTGCAGCACCGGGAGCACATGGTCGTGCACCTGGCGCGCAGCCTCTGGTCGGGCCCGGCGTAGCGCAGCCACGTGCGCCGCCGCTAGCCGTTCGGCGGCACCGGGAAGGTCGGCCTGATCAACAAGATCGGCCACGTGAGCGATTGCCCACAGCACGGCGGCACAGACCGCGACCATGGCGAAATGATGGGCAGGCTTGGTCACCACCGCGCCTATGGGGGCGCCCCCGTCGGACGGCCGAGTGCAGAACATGCCGACCGTCGCGACGACGAGCGGCAAGCAGCCCACGAGAAAGCTCCACTCGCGAGCCATCCCGTCGATGATCAGGACGCAACCCAGGAGCGTGGCCGTGGTGAGTGGCCACCACGACGTCGACCACGTTTCCGGCGGAGTCAACCAGGGTGCCGCGACGACGGCGGTGCCGAGCAACAACACGACGCCGGCATGCCAACCCACCGCGAGTCGGGCCGCACGGCGGTGGGCGAGTACGGCGGCGAACGAACCGCTGGTGACCAGCCCGGCGCCGATCCCCGTGCCTACCGGATGCGCCGCGGCGACCGACCACCACTCGCCGACCTGCAGCAGCAGCGTGAGTACCACCAACGCGGTCACCATCGGCTGCCGTCCCGCCACCACCCGGCGCCGCCACGCGGCGACCCGTGGCGGCGGGTCGGCTGACATCCGTCCATCCTTGCATTCGGGAACCCGATGCCGCGCCGGCGCGTTGGACCAGGCATGCGCTGCCCCAACGACGAGTCCACGCTGGTGATGAGCGAGCGGAACGGCATCGAGATCGACTACTGCCCCCAGTGCCGGGGCGTGTGGCTCGACCGTGGCGAGCTCGACAAGATCATCGACCGCTCCGCCGACCTGCCCCAGCCCGCGCCGCAGCAGCAGGCGCCGCAGCAGAAGCAGTACGACAACTACCGCGAGCCGCGCCAGCAGCAGTACCCGCCGCAACAGCAGGGCTACTACAAGAAGCGCAAGCGCGAGTCCTGGCTCAGCGAGCTGTTCGACTGAGCCGGACCACGAGCGCGTTCACCAGCTCGGCGGCAGGCTCCGGCCGGTCCACCGTCGCCGCGAACCGCTGCCCGTCCCGGAGCGTGAGCACGAGCCCCTCGCCCCGGCGCGCCACCGCCGCACGGCCCCGCGTGGTCCGCCGGTAGCCCCACCCGCCCCAGCGGAGCGGCTCGATGTCGCCCGCCTCGGCCGAGGCGATGTCGGCCAGGCCGACCCGGACCCGCGGCCACTGGGCCGGTCCCCACGAGACGGCGACGCCGGCGTCGTCGACGCGGACCGTGACCACGTGGACCCAGGCGACCGCGATCGCGGCGAGCCCGGCGGCGAGCGCCGCGGGCCAGACGGCGAACCACAGCGGGACCGTGCCCAGGCCGAGCACGACCCCCAGGACCAGCAGGGCGCGGGAGCTCGCCTGACCGACCCAGGCCACCCGCTCGCCGTCGGCCAGCGCGAGGGTCGCGCTCTCGGCCGGCAGCGGCTGCTCACGCCAGACCGGGCTCGGCAGCAGGCGGTGGACCACCAGCGCGGCGACGAACGGCAGCAGTGTCGCGAGCAGGATCGTCACGAGCGGCAGCCGGACGTCCGCGGCCCGAGCGGCGTCGGCGGACGCGACGAGCGTCGCCGCATAGAGCGCAGCCGGCAGCCAGGCGAGCCAGGTGGCACCGGCGGCGCCCAGCGACGCCAGCGCCGAGCGTCGGCCGGAGGCGGCGACGAGGCCGAGCGCGAGCGCCGTCGCCGCACCGACCACCGCGAGCACGACGACGGTGAAGACGGGCAGGGCGAGGGTGCCGTCGACGTCCCCGGCGAGGTCCCAGTGGGTCGGCACCGGGTCGGGGACGTCCCCGCGAAGGGCGAGACCCACTCCGGCGGCCCAGACGGGCGCCTGGAGCACGACGAGAGCGGCGAGGAGCTGGCGGGGGCTGGTCATGGGAGGGCCTTCCGGATCTCGTTGACGAGTTCTTCGGGGGTGATGCCGATGCGGGCGGCACGATCGAGCAGGTCACGCACCTCGCGCCGGAGCGCGACGCGTTCCCGGTCGGGCTCGGCGAGGTCGCTGCGCACGTGCGCTCCGCGCCCGCGGCGGAGGTCGACGATCCCCTCGTCGCGCAGCGCCGCGTAGGCGCGCAGCACGGTGTGCATGTTGACGTCGAGCGCGGCCGCCAGCTCCCGGGCGGGCGGCAGCTTGTCGCCGCCCCGCAGGCTCCCGTCGATGACCGCCGCGCGCACCTGCGCCGCGATCTGATCGGCCAGCCCGAGGGGGCTGGCGGGGTCCACGCGGATCAACATGTTTGCATCATACTAGAACAATCCAATCAGCGACCTGGGTAGGCTCGAACGGTGAGCGACTTCCGCACCGAGCACGACTCCATGGGCGAGATCCGGGTCCCCGCCGACGCCCTGTGGCAGGCCCAGACCCAGCGCGCCGTCGAGAACTTCCCCATCAGCGGTACGCCGATCGAGCCGGCCCTCATCCACGCACTGGGCCACGTGAAGGCAGCGGCCGCCGCGGCCAACGTCGAGCTCGGGGTGCTCGACCCGGCGCTCGGGGGCGCCATCGCGACGGCGGCACACGCGGTCGCCGACGGCCGCCACGACGACCAGTTCCCGATCGACGTCTTCCAGACCGGGTCCGGCACCAGCTCCAACATGAACGCCAACGAGGTCATCGCCTCGCTGTGCGCGCGTGAGGGCGTGGTCGCCCATCCCAACGACCACGTCAACGCCAGCCAGTCGAGCAACGACACCTTCCCGACCGCGATCCACGTCGCGGCCACCCTGGCGGTCGCCGACGACCTGGTGCCGGCCCTCGGACGGCTCGCGACATCGCTGGGCGCCAAGGCCGACGAGTTCGCCGGCCTGGTGAAGTCGGGACGCACCCACCTGATGGACGCGACACCGGTGACGCTCGGCCAGGAGTTCGGGGGCTATGCCGCGACCGTCCACTACGGCGTGGAGCGGCTCACCGCCGTCCTCCCCCGGGTCCGGGAGCTCCCGCTCGGCGGCACGGCGGTCGGCACCGGCATCAACACGCCGCCCGGCTTCGCGGCGGCTGCCATCGAGGCGTTGAGCGTGGCGACCGGCCAGGTGTTCACCGAGGCCCGCAACCACTTCGAGGCGCAGGGGACCCGAGACTCCCTCGTCGAGCTCAGCGGGGTGCTGCGCACGATCGCCGTCGGCCTCACCAAGATCTGCAACGACCTGCGCTGGATGGGCTCCGGACCGACGACCGGCCTGGCCGAGATCCACCTGCCCGATCTCCAGCCGGGCTCCTCGATCATGCCCGGCAAGGTCAACCCGGTGCTCCCCGAGGCGACCCTCATGGTCTGCATGCAGGTGATCGGCAACGACGCCGCCGTCACCGCGGCCGGCGCCAGCGGCAGCTTCGAGCTCAACGTCGCCATGCCGGTCCTGGCCCGCAACGTCCTCGAGTCGATCCGGCTGCTCGGGCGGGCCTGCGTCACGCTCGCCGAGCGGTGCGTCGACGGGATCACGGCCGACGCCGACCGGATGCTCCGCTACGCCGCCTCGTCACCGTCCGTCGTGACGCCGCTCAACAAGCACCTCGGCTACGAGGCCGCGGCCAAGGTCGCCAAGCAGGCACTCGCCAGCGGCAGCACGATCCGCGAGACCGTGCTCGCCCTGGGGTACGTCGAGCGCGGCGACCTCACCCTCGAGGAGCTCGACGCCGCGCTCGACCTGATGTCCATGACCCACCCCTAGGGGCGCAGGAGCCGGCTCAGGCTCGCTTGCGCCCCGTCAGCGCCGCCGCCACGATCACCGCGACCGCGGCCACCCCGACCTGCCACAGGTGGCGCAGCCAGTCGATCCCGTTGGTGGCGTTGTCCCAGGTGGCCTCGTGGTTGTCGAACGGCTTGTTGTTGTGCCCGAAGAGCACCCAGTAGAGCAGGCTGCCGACGAGCATGCCGACGACACCGCACGCGACCGTGAGCCACAGCGGGAACTTCGTCCGGTCCCCGGGCGCCACGGCCTTGCCGATGAGTCCGATGATCGTGCCGCCGACCAGGGTGACGATGATGGTCCAGAGCATGAGCGAGCCCCTTCTGTCATGTGGGGCACCCGGACGCCCCGGCTAGGCGCCATCATGCACCGCCACGGCCCCGAGTTGGGGACCTGAGCGCGACGAGCCCGCGCGTCGGTCAGTAGATGACGATCTGCCGGACCGTGACGGTGTAACCCGTGATGCCCACGTTGTTGAGCCACTTCCGCTCGAACTTGCCGAAGCTCCGCTTGTCCAGCCGGGACGAGCCGGGCCGCTGGTAGAGTACGTAGCCGGCATTGTTCCCGGAGTCCAGCATCCGCTGGCCGGGCAGGTTGACGTAGCGCGTCCCGGGATTGGCCCAGCAGCTCGACGGGCCCCAGCCGAAGGGGTCGGCTCCGATGCTGAGCGGGTTGGGCGTCCAGAAGGTGCAGGGTTCGATGGCCTGGGCCGGCGCCGCCTGGACGACGCCGATCGAGGCCGCCGCGGCGAGCGCGGCCACCGCCCCGGCGATCCGCCGCCTGATCCGTCCTGCTCGCTTCGTCGACATGGAAACCTCCTGAAGTCACGGTGGGTGGACGCCCACGACGCTAGAGATCTGCGAGTAACGCGTCAGGTCGGGTCTTCTGCCGTCGGTGGATCCACCGACACCGGCCGCGCGGGCTCGCCGAAATAGCCGTCGGCCGTGGCCTCACGGACCGCCTCGACCGTGTTGCGCACGGTGCGGCCGAGCAGCCGGTACTGCTGGAAGACCCGTTCGACGTAGGTGGAGACGGTCGACTCGGAGAGGGGCGGGTCGAAGGCACGCGCGATCGAGCGACGGGTGTGGCCGTCGGCCAGCAGCTGCAGGACCTCCAGCTCACGGGGCGCGAGCCGGGCGCACACCTGCTCGTCGGTGACCAGCGCGTGGGCCAGCTCGCTGGACGTCGCCAGCCCGGCCTGGTCGACCTGCTCGAGCACCGACACGATCTGCTCCAGCGGGTCCGACTTGAGGATGAGCCCGACAGCGCCGGCAGCCACCGCCCGCCGCAGCGGGACCGGGCGGCTCTCACTGGTGAGCACCACGCACCGGATCCCGCGGCCGGTGAGAGTCCGGATCAGGTCCTCGGAGTCCGACCCGTCGCCCAGGTGCAGGTCCACCAAGGCCAGGTCGGGCTCCTGCTCGGCCTCGTCGAGCAGGAGGTGGAGCGCGGCCGCCGTCCGCGCCGAGCCGAGCCACCGGAACGCGAAGCCCCGGCGCTCCAGCGCCGAGCGCAGCCCCTCGACCACGACAGGATGGTCGTCGACGGCCACGATGGCGATCGGCTCCGTCGTCATTCTCCCGATCCTTCCCCGGCGGACGACCCCGGCCAAGTCGGCTGATGCACCGACCCGCCGACCGGTGTCAGGGTGATCACCCGGTGCTCGACCGCATCGCCGGGACCGGCCCCCAGGACGGACAGCCGCCACCCGGCTCCGGAGCGCCGCGCGCTCACCGTCAGCCGTACGCCGGGCGCGGCGCGGCCGGTCGCATCGTCCACGAGGCGGGCCAGCGCGGCGTCCTCCTCGGCGCCGAGACCGACCGCCAGGTGCAGCACCACGGGCACGCCGGAGTCCCGGGCGGCACCGACGGCCTGGTGGGTGCGCGGAACGTGCAGGAAGGTGAGCCCCTCACGGAGCCGCTGCTCGGTGGCCACGGCCGCCCGCCGCACCGCTTCGGCCGCCGGGTCGATCGAGCCGTCGGCCAGCCCGTCGAGCAGCGCCGGCGCGGCCGGGTCCAGCTCGCCGACCAGTCGCCGTAGCGCCGAGCTGTCGGTGCCGGAGAGCCGGTAGCCGGCCAGCATGCCCGCGGCGAGCACCTCGCGGCCGGCCCGGCGGATCAGCGCGCCCATCACCGCGCCAGCGCCCACGCCGACCAGCGGCGCCACGAGGACGACCCACCAGGCAGGTGACGGCGTGAACCGCGCCACCAGGACGCCGAGCACGGTGAGCATCAGGGCGAGGCCGGTCAGCAGCGCCGGGCGGCGCGGGCGCACCGCCCCGATCACGGCGACCACCGCGGCCGCCGACGACCCGGTGCCGAACAGCGACGGATCGCTCGCCCCGGACGGCACCGCCGCGCCGGCCGCGGCCACGCAGACCACCATGCCGAGGGCGGCGGACGCCGTACCGGCACCCAACAGCGGGCGCCGCGGGATCCGGTGAACCAGGAACAGCACGAGCGCGAGCAGACCGGCCGCACCGCCGATCCCGAGCCCCGGGTGGCTCAGGGAGCCCGCCGTCGCGACGACGGCCACGACGTTGACCGCCGGGTGCACCGCCGCCGGCCACAGCAGCCGACGGGCACCGGCGGGACCGAGGGCGGCCGGCGCGGTCCCGGTCCGCGGCTCGGGCGGCGGTCGCCAGCCGAGCGTCACGGTGGTGCCCCGGCCGGGAGCGGAGGCGATGGCGGCGCTGCCACCCAGGGCGCGCATCCGGTCGCCGATGGAGCCGACGACGCCGTGCCGGTCGGCCGGGACGTCGGCCAGGTCGAAGCCGCGCCCCTCGTCGATCACCCGGACCCGGACCCCGGCGGCCAACGGCAACGGGCTGCCGATCTCGACCACCGCCCCGGTCACGCCGGCGTGCCGGGCCACGTTCCGCAGCGCCTCGTCCACCGCCGCCACCAGCGTCTCGCCCACCAGCCGCGGCACGATCGCCGCCTGCGCACCGCGGAGCTGGACCCTCACGGCTCCGCTGGGGAGGGCGCGGACCACGGAGACCAGGTCGACGATGGCCGGCTCCGAGGCGCTCCCCCGGCGCAGCGACCGGGCGCCCTCGCGGCACGCCACGGCGCTCACGTCGGCGCGCTCCATCGCGACCAGCTGCAACACGGGCAGCACCCGGTCGTGCACCTGACGCGCCACCTCCGGCCGGATCCGGCGCAGTGCGGCCGCCCGGGCCGCGGCCAGTCGCCCCGCCTCGCCCGGCAGGTCCGCGTGGTCGACGAGGTCGGCGACGTTCGAGACCGCCCACACCACCGCGGCGCAGACCCCGATCGTCCCCAGGTGGTGAGCCGTCTGGGCCACCACGGTCCCGATCGGGAACGCGCCGTCCGCCGGTTCGGTGAGCGCCAGGCCGACGGCCGCCAGCGCGACCGGCAGGCAGCCGGCCAGGACCGACCACCGACCGCCGATCCGGTCGATCACCACGAGGCAGCCCAGGAGCGACGCCGTGGTCAACGGCCACCAGGGTGACGACCACGACGCGGGCGGAGTCAGCCACGGTCCGGCGACCACGGAGACGCCCAGCAGCAGCACCGCGACCGCCTGCCAGAGCCCACCGCGCCGGCTACCTCCGCGCAGCGCCGCAGCCGCGCCGGCAACGGTCAGCCCCGCGGCGAGCGCCGTACCGACCGGTGCCGTGGGCGCGAGCGTCCACCAGTCACCGGCCTGGACCAGCAGGGTCAGGCCGACCAGGACGGCGACGACCGGCTGCCGGCCCGCCCGGATCCGCAGCCTCCAGACCGCGATCCGCGGCGCGGGGTCCAGGCGCATCGCAGCATCCTCGCACCCGCCCGGTGCCGTTGCCCCGTGACGGGGCCCGACTCAGTACCAGCCCACCGACTCGCTGTGTCCCCACGCGCTGCAGGGGCTGCCGTAGCGGCCCTTGATGTAGCCCAGGCCCCAGCGGATCTGGGTCGCCGGGTTGGTGGCCCAGTCGGCACCGGCGGTGGACATCTTGGAGCCGGGCAGCGCCTGTGGGATGCCGTAGGCGCTGGAGGTCGGGTTGTCGGCGTTCCAGCGCCAGTTGGACTCACGGGTCCACAGCGAGTCGAGGCAGCCGAACTGGCTGGAGGAGAAGCCGAACTCGCCGAGGAGCGCTCGAGCGATGTCGCGCGGGTCGGAGTCGGAGAGCTCGCGGCTGTCGGTGATCGCGGCCGTCCGGGAGCCGTCGAGGTCGGCAGACTTGGCCGGGACCGCGGCGGGACGCAGGTCGTCGCGCGAGAGCACCGGCTCGCGACGCTCGGTCGCGTCGGACGAGAGCGCCGTGGCGCCGACGTTGGCGATCGCGTCGAGATCGGCGGACCCCGCCGCGCCCGCGGCGGCCGGAGCCGCCTGCTGGCCGGCGAGGCCGGCGGCGACGGAGGCACCGGTGACGGCCACCGCGACGGACGAGAGCACGACGACGTTGCGGGCCGCCTTGCGCGGGGCCTGCGCGATGTGGGCGTGCTTGGGCGCACCGCGATGCTTGGGTGCGCGCCTCTTCGGCGGCTGCGGCGCGTTGTTCGTCAAGGGCTCGGATTCGGGCTCGGCGACATGGGCACGGCCACCGCCCGATCGGGCCCGACTCACGGTCATCGCCGCCGGCGGCCAGCGACCACCCTGCCTGACGGAGAGTGCTCACGCAAACCGAACGGCCGATTTCCCCAGCCTCTCCAGCACCGCTGGCACCGTGGATCACACGAGTCACACCAGCGTCACCGGGAGAGCTCACACCACGACGTTCTCCAGCATCTCCGTCACCAGGGCGGCGATCGGCGAGCGCTCGGAGCGGGTCAGGGTGACGTGGGCGAAGAGCGGGTGCCCCTTGAGCTTCTCGACGACCGCCACGACGCCGTCGTGGCGTCCCACGCGGAGGTTGTCGCGCTGGGCGACGTCGTGGGTGAGCACCACCTTGGAGTTGGCACCGATCCGCGAGAGCACGGTGAGGAGGACGTTGCGCTCCAGCGACTGCGCCTCGTCGACGATGACGAAGGAGTCGTGCAGCGAGCGGCCCCGGATGTGGGTCAGCGGGAGGACCTCGAGCATGCCGCGGTCGAGGATCTCGTCCACCACCTCGCGCGAGGTCAGCGCGCCGAGGGTGTCGAAGACGGCCTGGGCCCAGGGCGACATCTTCTCCGACTCCGAGCCCGGCAGGTAGCCGAGCTCCTGGCCGCCGACGGCGAACAGGGGGCGGAAGACGACGACCTTCTTGTGCTGTTGGCGCTCCATCACCGCCTCGAGGCCCGCGCACAGGGCGAGCGCGGACTTGCCGGTGCCGGCCCGGCCGCCCAGCGAGACGATCCCGACCTCCGGGTCGAGCAGGAGGTCGAGGGCGACCCGCTGCTCGGCGCTGCGGCCGTGGATCCCGAAGGCCTCGCGGTCGCCGCGGACCAGGTGCACCTGCTTGTCCGGGCCGACCCGGCCCAGCGCGGTGCCGCGGTCCGAGAGCAGGACCAGGCCCGTGTGGCAGGGCAGCTCCCGGGCGTCGGCGAGGTCGAGCGTGCCGTCGTCGTAGAGCTCGTCGAGCTCGGCGGCGCCCACCTCCACCTCGGCCATGCCGGAGTAGCCGGTGTCGGAGTCACTGGTGGTCTCGCCGCGGTACTCCTCGGCGTCCAGGCCCACGGCGGAGGCCTTGATCCGCATCGGCAGGTCCTTGGAGACCAGCGTGACGTCGTACCCCTCGTCGGCGAGGTTGCGCGCGACCGCGAGGATGCGCGTGTCGTTGTCACCGAGGCGGAAGCCCGAGGGCAGGGACGAGGCGTCGGTGTGGTTGAGCTCCACGCGGACGCTGCCGCCCTCCTCGCCCACCGGGACGGGCGTGTCGAGGCGGCCGTGGCTGACCCGCATCTCGTCCAGCATCCGCAGTGCGCTGCGCGCGAAGTAGCCCAGCTCGGGGTGGTGGCGTTTGGCCTCGAGCTCGGTGATCACGACCACCGGCAACACGACCTCGTGCTCGGCGAACCGGCGCAGGGCGGCCGGGTCGGCGAGCAGGACGCTGGTGTCGAGGACGTAGGTACGGCGGCGCTGCGTGCTGGTCTGGGCCTCATCGTGCTGGGCCTCATCGTGATGGATTCCCACGACTCACCTCACCGGACCGCGCGCCCCCAGGGCCACCCGGCCCTATCCCTGGTAGACGGACCGGGGTGCGCGTTCGTGGTTCGTCACGTTCGGCCTCCCGATGTGGCCGGCTTCCCCGCCTGCCACTGCTTGCGAAAGTACGCCTCGCACCCAACGGATTCGGGCGACACGCCACGGCGAGCGTGTGAACGCTGTGTGTCAGACGCGGCGGTAGGCGAGATCGGTGATGGCACGGCCCTTGGCCAGGCCCTTGCGCTCGAACTTCGTCACCGGCCGCTCCGCCCAGCGCTCCACCACGCCGCCCTCGAGCGCCGGCTCGGCGTCGAGGACCTCGACCATCTGCTCGGCATAGTCGGCCCAGTCGGTCGCCAGGCGCCACAGCGCGCCGCGCGCCAGCCGGGAGGCGATCACGGCGGCATGCTCCGCGTTGACCAGGCGCCGCTTGTGGTGCCGGGTCTTGTGCCAGGGGTCCGGGAAGAAGGTCCACAGCTCGCTGATCGTGCCGGTCGCGATCAGGTGCTCGAGCGTCCAGACCGCGTCGACGCCGCTGAACCGGACGTTGGTCGCACCGCTCTGCGCCACCCGGCTCAGGCCCTCGGCGACACCGGGACGCCAGACCTCGAGCGCGAGGACGTTCACCTCCGGACGAGTCGCCGCGAGGGCCGCGGTCGCCTCCCCCACGCCACCGCCGATCTCCACGACGAGAGGAGCCTCGCGCCCGAACCACCGGGTCCAGGAGAAGTCCGGGTCGTCGACCGCCTCCTCGGGGATCACCCAGCGGTCGGCGTAGGTGTCCCAGGCGGCCTGCTGCCTCGGGGAGAAGCGGCTACCGCGACGGGTGTAGGTGAGCACCTCACGCATCCGCCGGCCGTCCTCGGTCTGCTTGTGGTGCGGTCGTGCCGGACGCACGCCCCCGTTCGTCTGCTCAGCCACCCGACCATTCTCCCGGCTGACCTGTCCCTGTCGAAAATGCAGGAGACCCCCTGCCGCCGAAGCAGCAGGGGGTCTCCCCGAAGCAGGTCAGATCACTTGGTGATCTTCGTGACCCGGCCGGCGCCGACGGTGCGGCCACCCTCGCGGATCGCGAACTTCAGACCCTCGTCCATGGCGATCGGCTGGATCAGCTCGACCGTCATGTCCGTGTTGTCGCCCGGCATGACCATCTCGGTGCCCTCGGGAAGGGTCACGACACCGGTCACGTCGGTGGTGCGGAAGTAGAACTGCGGACGGTAGTTGTTGAAGAACGGCGTGTGACGGCCGCCCTCCTCCTTCGAGAGGATGTAGACGCTCGCCTCGAAGTTGGTGTGCGGGGTGGTGGTCCCCGGCTTCACCACGACCATGCCGCGCTCGACGTCCTCGCGCTTGGTGCCGCGCAGGAGCAGACCGACGTTCTCACCGGCCTGGCCCTCGTCGAGCAGCTTGCGGAACATCTCGACACCGGTGACGGTCGACTTGATCGAGGTGTCGCGGATGCCGATGATCTCGACCTCCTCGTTCACCTTGACGACGCCGCGCTCGATGCGACCGGTGATGACGGTGCCACGACCGGTGATCGTGAAGACGTCCTCGACGGGCATGAGGAACGGCTTGTCGATCTCACGCTCGGGCTGCGGGATGTACTCGTCCACGGCGCTCATCAGCTCGAGGACCGACTTGCCCCACTTCTCGTCGCCGTTCAGCGCCGGGAAGGCAGCAACGCGCACGACCGGGACGTCGTCGCCCGGGTACTCGTACTCGGAGAGGAGCTCGCGCACCTCCATCTCGACGAGCTCGATGAGCTCCTCGTCGTCGACCATGTCGCACTTGTTGAGCGCGACGACCAGGGCGGGGACGCCGACCTGGCGGGCGAGCAGGACGTGCTCACGCGTCTGCGGCATCGGGCCGTCGGTCGCGGCGACCACCAGGATCGCGCCGTCCATCTGGGCGGCACCGGTGATCATGTTCTTGATGTAGTCCGCGTGACCGGGGCAGTCGACGTGCGCGTAGTGGCGCGCCTCGGTCTGGTACTCGATGTGAGCGATCGAGATCGTGATGCCGCGCTGGCGCTCCTCGGGAGCCTTGTCGATCTGGTCGAACGGCGAGGCCTCGTTGAGGTCCGGGTACGCGTCGTGCAGGACCTTCGAGATGGCCGCGGTCAGCGTGGTCTTGCCGTGGTCGATGTGACCGATCGTGCCGATGTTGACGTGCGGCTTGGTCCGCTCGAACTTCGCCTTAGCCACTGGGGCTCCTCCTGGTGTGTTGTTACTTGACTCGTACTAATGGGGTGGTGCGCCGAGGGTCTGCCTTGAGTCCCCGAGTGTCCGGGGGTCCACGGGGGCGAAGCCCCCGTGTGTGCTACTCGCCGCGCGCCTTCTTGATGATCTCGTCGGCGATGTTCGTGGGAACCTCGGCGTACGAGTCGAACTCCATCGAGTACGACGCCTGACCGGAGGTCTTGGACCTCAGGTCGCCAACGTACCCGAACATCTCGGACAGCGGCACGAGGGCGGACACGACGATGTCGCCGTGACGCTCCTCCTGCGCGCGGATCTGACCGCGACGGCTGTTGATGTCACCGATGACCGTGCCGAGGTAGTCCTCGGGGGTGGTCACCTCGACGGCGAACATGGGCTCGAGGAGGCACGGGTTCGCCTTGCGAGCGGCCTCCTTGAACGACTGGATGCCGGCGATCTTGAACGCGAGCTCGGACGAGTCGACGTCGTGGTAGGCGCCGTCCTCGAGCGTGAACTTCACGTCGACCATCGGGTAGCCGGCGAGGACGCCGAACTCCATGGCCTCCTGGCCGCCGTTGTCGACGGACGGGATGTACTCGCGCGGGACGCGACCACCCGAGACGTTGTTGATGAACTCGTAGCCCGCGCCGAGACCGGTCTCGGCGTCGATGTTCGGCGCCAGCGAGATGACGACCTTGGCGAACTGGCCCGAGCCACCGGTCTGCTTCTTGTGCGTGTAGCTGTGGTTCGACACGGTGCCGCGGATGGTCTCGCGGTAGGCGACCTGCGGCTTGCCGACCGTGGCCTCGACCCTGAACTCGCGCTTCATCCGGTCGACGAGGATCTCCAGGTGGAGCTCGCCCATGCCGGAGATGATGGTCTGGCCGGTCTCCTCGTCGGTCTTGACGACGAAGGTGGGGTCCTCCTCGGCGAGACGCCCGATGGCGACACCGAGCTTCTCCTGGTCGGCCTTGGTCTTCGGCTCGATGGCCACCGAGATCACGGGCGCCGGGAAGGTCATCGACTCGAGCACGACCTGCTTGGACGAGTCCGAGAGGGTGTGCCCGGTACGGGTGTCCTTGAGGCCCATGACGGCGACGATCTGGCCGGCGCCGACCGAGGCGATCTCCTCACGCTTGTTGGCGTGCATCTGGTAGACCTTGCCGATCCGCTCCTTGCGGCCGTTGCTCGTGTTGAGCACGGTGCCACCGGCCTCGAGCTTGCCGGAGTAGACGCGGACGAAGGTCAGCTTGCCCAGGTGCGGGTCGGCGGCGATCTTGAACGCCAGCGCGGCGAGGGGCTCCTCGGACGACGGCTTGCGGACGACCTCGTTCTCCTCGGTCTCCTCCGTGCCCGGCTTGTGGCCGACGATGCCGTCGACGTCGAGCGGCGACGGCAGGTAGTCGACGATCGCGTCGAGCAGGGGCTGGACGCCCTTGTTCTTGAACGCGGTGCCGGTGAGGATCGGGTTGACCTTGTCGGCCAGCGTCGCACGGCGGATGGCGGCCTTGAGGGTCGGCACGTCGAACGTGTCGCCGTCCTCGAGGTAGGCCTCCATCACGTCGTCGTCGGCCTCGGCGAGGGTCTCGACGAGCTTCTCGCGGTACTCCGCGGCCTTGTCCGCGAGGTCGGCGGGGATCTCCTCGACGACGTAGTCCTCGCCCTGCTGGGTCTCGCCACGCCACACCTTGGCGTTCATCTCGACCAGGTCGACGACGCCGATGAAGTCGCCCTCGGCGCCGATCGGGAGCTGCATCACCAACGGGGTGGAGTTGAGCTTCTGCACGATCGAGTCGACGACGCGGTAGAAGTCCGCGCCGGTCCGGTCGAGCTTGTTGACGAAGCACATCCGCGGGACGGCGTACTTGTTGGCCTGACGCCACACGGTCATGGTCTGCGGCTCGACGCCGGCAACGCCGTCGAAGACCGCGACGGCGCCGTCGAGGACGCGCAGCGAGCGCTCGACCTCGACGGTGAAGTCGACGTGCCCGGGGGTGTCGATGATGTTGATCTGGTGCTTGTTCCACCAGCAGGTCGTCGCGGCCGACGTGATCGTGATGCCGCGCTCCTGCTCCTGCTCCATCCAGTCCATCGTGGCGCCGCCATCGTGGACCTCACCGATCTTGTAGGTGATGCCGGTGTAGAACAGGATGCGCTCGGTGGTGGTGGTCTTGCCGGCGTCGATGTGCGCCATGATGCCGATGTTGCGGACGGCGTTCAGGTCCGTCGTGATGTCGACTGCCACGTGAGTCAGCGTTCCTTAGGTCGGTGCTGGTTGTTTGGGTGGATGGGCAGGTGCCGTACGGCGGAGCCGGGGCTCCGCCGTACGGGTGGTCACCAGCGGTAGTGAGCGAAGGCCTTGTTGGACTCGGCCATCTTGTGGGTGTCCTCGCGCTTCTTCACCGCGGCGCCGAGGCCGTTGGCCGCGTCGAGGATCTCGTTCTGCAGGCGCTCGGCCATCGTCTTCTCGCGACGCTCCTGGGCGTAGCCGACGAGCCAACGCAGCGAGAGCGTCGTGCCGCGGTTGCCCTTGACCTCGATCGGGACCTGGTAGGTCGCGCCACCGACGCGGCGGGACTTGACCTCGAGCGCGGGGCGCACGTTGTCGAGCGCACGCTTGAGGGTGATGACCGGGTCGACGCCGGTCTTCTCGCGAGTGCCTTCGAGAGCGGAGTAGACGATCCGCTGAGCGACCTGCTTCTTGCCGTCCTGGAGCACCTTCGACACCAGCTGGGTCACCAGCTGCGAACCGTAGACCGGGTCGACGTCGATCGGGCGCTTCGGCGCGGGGCCCTTGCGCGGCATGTCAGCTCTTCTCCTTCTTGGCACCGTAGCGGCTGCGAGCCTGCTTACGGTTCTTCACGGACTGGGTGTCCAGCGCGCCGCGGATGACCTTGTAGCGGACACCGGGCAGGTCCTTCACACGACCGCCGCGGACGAGCACGATCGAGTGCTCCTGGAGGTTGTGACCCTCGCCCGGGATGTAGGCGGTGACCTCGACGCCGCTGGAGAGGCGCACGCGGGCGACCTTCCGGAGGGCGGAGTTCGGCTTCTTGGGGGTGGTGGTGTAGACGCGGGTGCACACACCGCGTCGCTGGGGCGAACCCTTCAGGGCAGGCGTCTTGGTCTTCGACACCTTGTCCTGGCGGCCCTTGCGGACCAACTGCTGAATGGTGGGCACCTGATGGTTCCCTTTCGTATCTGTTCTCTCGGCTCGACACGGTGCCGGGCTCGGGGGTGATGCGTTCATGCGGAGTGCCGGAGCACCCCTCGGCCACCGCGACCGCCGGAACGGCTGGTGCGAGGGCATGCTCAATGTGCCGGGTGGCCCCAGGCACGAGATTCGAGATTACCGGCCGCCCAAAGGCGGGTCAAAATGCGGCACACACGCCTGGGGCCCGCCGCCGAGCCGTGCGGTCTCAGGTCAGCCACCGGGTGATCGGGTCGATCGCGAAGTAGACCACGAACAGGCCGGCCACGACCCACAGCAGCGGGTGCAGCTCACGGGCCTTGCCGCGCACGACCTTGAGGAAGGCGAAGGACACGAATCCGGCCCCGATCCCGACCGTGATCGAGTACGTGAACGGCATCAGGGCGATGGTGAGGAAGGCCGGGATCGCGATCTCCACGTCGTCCCAGGAGATGCCGGTGATCTGCTGCATCATCAAGAAGCCGACCAGGACCAGCGCCGGTACCGCCGCCTCGGACGGGATCATCGCGACCAGCGGCGACAGGAAGATGGTGACCAGGAAGAGGGCTCCGGTGACGACCGCGGCCAGGCCGGTGCGAGCACCCTCGCCGACCCCCGAGGCCGACTCGATGTACGACGTGTTCGACGAGACGCCGGCCGCACCGCCCGCGATCGCCGCGACCGAGTCGACGACCAGGATGCGCTCGGCGTGCGGCGGCACGCCGTCCTCGTCGAGCAGCTCGGCCTCCGCGCCGATGGCGGTCATCGTGCCCATGGTGTCGAAGAAGTCGGCCAGCATCAGCGAGAAGACGAGCAGCAGGACGGTGACCACGCCGGCCTTGTCCCACGAGCCCAGCAGGTTGAACTCGCCGAGCGTGCCGAAGTCGGGCGCGTGGAAGGAATCGGGCCAGGCCGGGACGGTGAGCGCCCAGCCACCGGCCTGCTCCGCGGACCTGCCGAGGTCGCCGATCGCCTCGACGACGACCGCGACCGCCGTCATGACGACGATCGAGATCAGGATCGCGCCCCGCACCCGGCGCACCCACAGCGCCAGCATGAGCAGCAGGCCCACGACGAACACCAGGACCGGCCAGCCACTGAGGTTGCCGTCGGTGCCGAGCTGCACGGGGACCGTCGTCTGCGCCGCGTCGGGGATCCGCCCCACCACGCCGGCGTCGACGAACCCGATCAGGGCGATGAACAGGCCGATGCCCACCGAGATGGCGACCTTGAGCTGCGCGGGCACGGCGCGGAAGACCGCGGTGCGGAATCCGGTGAGGACCAGCACCAGGATGAGGACACCCTCGATCACCACCAGGCCCATCGCGTCGGCCCAGGTCATCTGGCTGGCCACGGCGAACGCGAGGAAGGCGTTGAGCCCCAGGCCGGTCGCCAGGGCGAGCGGGAAGTTCGCCACGACGCCCATCAGGATCGTGAGGACGCCGGCCACCAGCGCCGTGCCGGCGGCGATGGCCGCCAGGTTCGGCTCACTGCCGCCGCCGAGGTACTTGCCGTCGATGTCGGTCGCGTAGCCGAGGATCAGCGGGTTCAGCACGACGATATAGGCCATCGTGAAGAACGTGACGACGCCACCGCGGATCTCCCGGCCGAGGCTGGAGCCCCGCTCGGAGATGCGGAAGTAGCGGTCGAGCGGGTGGGTCGATGCGACGGGCGGGACCGAGTTCACGGCCGAAGCATGGCAGGAGCGACGGCCGGGGTCGAGCCGGTGGTCGCCCCGAGGGGCGACGGCCCGGCGCCCGCCGCGGTCCGGCGCACCAGCACCGCCAGCCCGACGCCGACCAGGACCAGGGCACCGCCGAGGATCAGGGTCCACCGGGCACCGAACTGCTCGCCGACCCAGCCGATGAAGGGCGCGCCGAGCGGCGTGCCGCCCATCACGATGGTCATGTAGATCGCCATCACCCGCCCGCGCAGGGCCGGCGCGGACTCGATCTGGAGCAGTGCGTTGCAGGAGTTGAGCACGGTGATCACCGAGAAGCCGAGGAGCGGGCACAGCAGCACGAAGGTGAGGTACGTCGGCACCAGGCCCGCCACGATCTCGGCGACGCCGAACACCACCGCCGCACCCATCAGCAACCGGACCCGGACCTGGGAGCGACCGGCCGCGACCAGGGCGCCGGACAGGGAGCCGACCGCGAGCACGGACCCGAGGACGCCGTACTCCTCCGCGCCCTTGCCGAAGACCTCGGTCGCCATGAGGGCCGAGGTGATCTGGAAGTTCATGCCGAAGGTGCCGATGAAGAAGGCGAGGACGAGGATCATCAGCATCTTGGGCTGGCCGCGCAGGTAGCTCACGCCCTCGCGGAGCATCCCGGGCGTGCGGGCGGCGGGGCGCGGGGACTGCAGGGTGGCCTCGTCCATCCGACGCAGCTGGGCGATCACGGCGAGATAGGACACCGCGTTGGCGAGGATCACCCAGCCGGTCGCGTGCATCCCGCCGCCGCCGAGGCCGATGAGCAGGCCGGCGAGGCCGGGACCGACCAGGCGGGCGGTGTTGAAGGCGGCCGAGTTCAGGCTCACCGCGTTGGCGACGTCGTCGGCGCCGACCATCTCCGAGACGAAGGCCTGGCGGGCCGGACCGTCGAAGGCCGCGCCGATGCCGAAGACGAAGGCGAGCAGGTAGACGTGCCAGGTCTCGGCCGCGCCGAACGCGGCGATCAGGCCGAGGGCGAGCGAGGCGAGGGCCATCACGGCCTGTGTGATCTGGAGGAGGACCCGCTTGGGGATGCGGTCGGCCACGACGCCGGCGTACGGCGAGAGCAGCAGGACCGGCAGGAACTGGAGGCCGGTCGTGATGCCGAGGGCGGCGCCGCCGTTGCCGGGGATGGTCAGGACCAGCCAGTCCTGAGCGACCCGCTGCATCCAGGTGCCGACGTTCGACACGATGCTGCCGGCGAAGTACAGGCGGTAGTTCGGGTGGGCCAGGGAGCGGAATCGGGGGCTCGTGGGGACTCCTTCGGTTCAGTCGGGCGTGGTCAGTCGGCCTCGGCGAGGCGCTGGAGGATCGGGGCCGCGCGACGCAGGACGTCGCGCTCCTCCGGAGTCAGGTCGGCGAGCCGGCGCGAGAGCCAGCGGTCGCGACGGGCGACGTCGGCGGCCACGACGGCGCGGCCCGCGTCCGTGATCCGTACGACGACCTGCCGGCCGTCGCTCGGATGGGGGTGCCGCTCGACGAGCTCCGCGTCGGCGAGCGCGGTGATCGTGCGGGTCATGCTCGGCGGCTGCATCTGCTCCTGGCCCGCCAGCGCCCCGACCGTGAGGTCGCCCCGTCGGCCCAGGGCATAGAGCACCGCCATCGACGTGACGCCCAGGTCGTTGTCGGGGTGCCGCTCGCGCAACAGCCTCCGGCGCAGCCGCACCACGGCGAAGCGGAGCTCGGTGGCGAGCCCCGCGTTGCTGCGCACGTGCTTCTCGAGAGTCGGCATATCGTTAGCATAAGTCATTACCTCTGCTAACTATTCCCGGAGCGGTAGCATGGTCCTGTGGAGTTCCGCGACGACCAGCCGACCCGGCACGAGATCGGCAGCCGGACCTACCTGATCGCGCCCGTCGAGCCCCTCGACGTCGACGGCGTCCGGACCGTCCAGGTCGGCACCGCGCTCTTCCTCGTCGCCTTCGTCGGCCTGTTGCCGTTCTACGGGCGCCTCGAGGAGGACGGGCGCACCTGGCTGCTGTGGATGTGCCTGACCGGCGTCGGTCTCGGCCTCCTCGGCACGGAGTACTGCAAGCGCCGGCGGCGGGCCCGCGCCGAGCGCGACCGCGACGCCCATGGGTGAGCCCGGTCCCCTGCCCCCCACCCGTTGGGCGCTCGGCGGGCCGCGCAACGGCGGCTACGCGGACCGCTTCGCCCAGCTGATCGCCGAGGGCGCCGACGTCGTCGGGGAGGCCCGGCTCGCCGACACCCTCGTCCCCCGCGGCGCCACGATCCTCGACGCCGGCTCGGGCATCGGCCGGATCGGCGCCCACCTCCGCGCCCTGGGGCACCGGGTCACCGCCGCCGAGCCCGACCCCGCGCTCGTCGAGCAGTCCCGGCAGACCTATCCGGACCTGCCGGTGCTGCCCCGGGAGATCCTCGCCCTGACGCCCGAGGCACTGGCGGCGGCCGACGCGCCCACGTCGTACGACCTGGTGGTGTGCGTCGGCAACGTGCTGACCTTCGTGGCCGAGGGCACCGAGGTCGCCGTGCTGGAGCGCCTCGGCTCACTGCTGGCGCCCGACGGCCGGATCCTGGTCGGCTTCCACCTGCAGCAGGGCCCGGCGACGGCACGGGTGTACGCGCCGGAGGAGTTCGCCGCGGACGTCGCGGCGGCCGGCCTGGTCGTCCAGCACCGGTTCGGCGGGTACGACCTGCGGCCGGTCGACGATCTCTACGCGGTCACGATCCTGGCCCGCGCCTGACCGGTCTCACAGGCTCTCGAGGTCGTCCAGCGAGATCGTGTCGATGACCGGCGGAGCGGGAGGCTGGGGCTGCTGGCGCTTGCTCAGCCGCACCTCGGAGTGGGCGCCGCAGCCGTGCTGGAACGCGACCACCCGGCCGTCGTCGTTGGCGTCGCCGTTGGCGCACACGCCGAACAGCTCCGACAGCGGGCCGCCGAGGCGGACCAGGAAGCCGCAGGAGTGGCAGTGGTGCGGCGCGGACTTGGCGATGGCGGCCTCGGGGCCGGCGTCGCCGTCGTACCAGCGCTCGGCGGCGGCGTCGCGGCCCTCGGGCGAGAGCACGCGGACCCGGCCGAGACCGAGGTCCGTGGCGACCTGGCGGATCTGCGCCTGCTCGTCGGTGTCGAGGGCGTCGTCGCCGAAGGAGTACGTCGGCACCAGCCGCGGGTCGTCGTCGGCGACGGGGAGCAGGTCACCCGGCGACATGTCGCCGGGCTGCAGCCGCTCGCGGTAGGGCACCCAGGCAGGCGCGATGATGGCGTCGGATCCCGGGAGCAGCACGACCTCGACCACGGTGACCTTGCGCTGGCGCGAGGCCCGCGTGAGCGTGACCGCCCACTGCCAGCCGCGGTAGCCCCTGCGCGTGCATTCGAACAGGTGGGTCACGACCCGGAGGCCGTCGACCTGGTGGCCGAGGTGGTCACCGATGTCGGCGGCGTCGACCTCCTCGAGCAGCGCCGAACGCGCCGCGTCGATCGCGTCGGCGGTGGCGGCGTCGGTCAGCTTGCGCTCCAGGGTGGACACCGGCACAGCATCCCCCATGACGGCGACGCGCGTCACGTCGGGGGCAACAGGCAAGATAGGAGGGTGAGCACCGACGGTCCCGACCTGAGCACGCCGCCGGAGCGCGGGCCCGCCGGGGAGGCGCCCGCCGAGACCGGCTCGGTCCGCGCGGCCAAGGCGACCGCGCGCGGGGTGAAGGGCTTCGCCCGGGTCACCGGGCGCGCCAGCAAGGCGACCGTGCGCACGGCGCGGAAGGCCGCCGGCGCGCAGGGGGCGGAGCGTTCGGGCCTCAACCGGCTCATCGAGCTCCACGCCGCCAACGCGGCCGGTGACTCGGCGTTCGCGATCGCGCTGGCCGGCACCGTCTTCTTCGCCGGCGCCACCAGCGGTCAGCGCGGCCCGGTCCTGCTGTTCCTCGGCCTGACCATGGTCCCGTTCGCGATCGTGGCGCCGCTGATCGGCCCCTTCCTCGACCGGTTCAGCCACGGGCGGCGCTGGGCGATCGGCGCCACCTTCGCGCTGCGCGCCTTCCTGTGCTGGGTGCTCGCCGGGACGCTCAGCGACGGCTCGCCCTGGTTCTACGTCGCCGCGCTCGGCGTGCTCGTCTCGTCCAAGGCGTACGGCGTGGCGAAGGCCGCCGCGGTGCCCCGCCTGCTCCCCCAGGAGATCACCCTGGTGAAGGCCAACGGCCGGGTGGCGCTCGCCGGCGTGGTCGGCGCCTGCGCCTCGGCCCCGCTCGCCGGCGCGGCGTACTGGATCGGACCGGAGTGGGCCTGCCGCTACGCGTTCGTGGTGTTCACGATCGGCACGGTCGCGGCGATCCTGCTGCCCGGCAAGATCGACTCCTCGACGGGTGAGGAGTCCATCGACGGCCCGCGCCGACCCGGGCGCCCCAGCACCGGGCTGCCACCGCGGGTCGCCTTCGCGCTGCGCGCGAACTGCGGTCCTCGCCTGCTGTCCGGCTTCTTGACGATGTTCATGACGTTCGTGCTCATGACCGAGCCGCTCGACGGCTGGGAGAGCAAGACCAAGGCGACCCTGACGGTGGGTCTGGTCGTCGGCGCCGCCGGCCTCGGCAACACCGTCGGCATCGTCGTGGCGTCGCTCGCCCGCAAGATCAACCCGGCCGCGATGGTGGTCATCGCCCTGCTCGCCGACATCGTCGCGCTCGTGGTGGCGACCGTGTTCTTCAGCCTGCTCCCCCTCATCCTGCTGGGCCTGACCGTCGGCCTGATGCAGTACCTCGCCAAGGTCTCCCTCGACTCGACCATCCAGTCCGGCGTCCCGGTGCGCGCGCACGCGAGCGCCTTCGCCAAGGGCGACACCACCCTGCAGCTGGCGTGGGTGGTCGGCGGCTTCCTGGGCGTGATGCTGTCCTACCCCGCGGTCAACGGCATCGGCCTGGGCTTCGCCGCCGTCCTGCTGACGGCCTGGGCCGTGTTCGTGCTGCGGTCCAGTCCGTCTCGGCGCGAGAAGAGCCAGCCGACGCGACCGGTCGGCGCCACCCGGGGCTGACGCCCCTCAGCCTGGATCCGTGGCTCAGGACTCGAGCTCGTCGGCCAGCGCGCGCAGCAGCTTGGCCACCGGCTGCGCGGTGCGGCGGTCGGGGTGGCGGCCGTGCCGATAGGCCTCGCCGATGCCGTCGAGCAGACGGATCAGGTCCTCGACGATCGGGACCATCTCCTCGGGCTTCTTGCGCTTGGCCTGCTGCTGGTTGCGCGCGACCGAGGTGGGCGCGTCGAGGATCCGCACCTGGAGGGCCTGCTCGCCGCGACGCCCCTGGGCGATCCCGAACTCGACCCGGGTGCCCGCCTTGAGGGTGGTCACGCCGTCCGGCAGCGCATCGGCCCGGACGTAGACGTCCTCGCCGCCCTGCTGGGAGAGGAAGCCGAAGCCCTTCTCCGCGTCGTACCACTTCACCTTGCCAGTCGGCACGGGTCGGCCCAACCTCTCGTCATCACGGCGTGCGCCCGGTCGGGCACACGAACGGCACATCGTAGGACATGCGGTCTCGGCCTCTATTCTCGCGAACGTGGCAACCGAATTGATCCCGCCGGTGCTGTCGGCGCCCCTCCTCCCGATCCGGACCGAGCGGCTGGTGCTGCGCGCCGTGCTGCCGACGGACGACGTGGCGATCGGCGCCTACTGCGCGGACCCCGAGGTCACCCGCTACCTGCCGTTCGGGCCGCTCGACGCCGCGGGCCTGACGCAGCGGATGGAGCGGCTCGTGGCGGGGACGGCGCCGTCGGTGCCCGGCGACATGCTGGCGCTGGCGGTCGAGCACGACGGCGTGCTCGTCGGTGACCTGATGCTGCGCCTCGCCGCCCGGCACGGTCCCCAGGACCCGCCGTCGATCGCGGAGCTGGGCTGGGTCTTCGCCCCCGAGCACGCCGGTCGGGGGTTCGCCACCGAGTCGGCCCGGGCCCTGGTCGACCTGGCGTTCACGCACTACCCGCTGCACCGGCTGATGGCGCAGCTCGACCCGCGCAACCTCCCCTCCGCGCGGCTGTGCGAGCGGCTGGGGATGCGGCACGAGGCGCACACCCGCGAGGACTTCGCGGATCGGGACGGGTCATGGGGGGACACGTCGGTCTACGGGCTGCTGCGCCGCGAGTGGGAGGCGCGCTGACAGGCCGCGGTCCGGAGGACGGCCGACACGCTCGGCCCAACAACGCCGCTCAGCTCTCGCGCTCGACGCGCATGGTGCGGTCGCCGAAGCGCACCTCGTCGCCCGCGAGGAGCGTGCTGGGGCGGCCCGGCGACAGCGAGCGGGACATCCCCTTGCGGATGACGTAGGAGCCGTTGGTCGACCCACGGTCCATCACCACCAGCGCGCCGTCCGCGGCGACCTGGAACTGCGCGTGCGTCTTCGACAGGGACATGTCCGAGGAGCGCAGGGGGACGACGTGGCGCACCGGCTCTCCCGGCCGGGGCTCCGGGCGCCGGCCGACGAGCGCGAGGCCCTCGACCACGAAGCGCTCGCCGGTGTCGAACTCGACCCGCCAGCGGACGGTGTCCGGGCTCGGCGCGACGGCAGGCTCGCTCCCAGGAGTGGGCCGCACCCGGGTCTGCTCGACCGGCGGGCGCGGGGCGGCCGCCGGTGTGGGAGTGGCGGGCGTGGGAGCGGCGGGCCTGGCCGGCGCGGCCGGCCCCGGGGTGACCGGCGCCGGGGTGACCGGAGGCGCGGGGGTCGGCGCGACCGGAGCCGGGGTCGGCGCGGGGGCGGGGGCAGGGGCAGTGGTCGGCGTGGGGATCGAGTCCGGCAACGGCGTCGCGGGATGCTCCTCGACCGGCGACGGCAACAGCCGCATGGCGGTGAGGTTCACGATCTGCTGGGGCCGCTCGACCTCGGCGGGCACCTCGACCTCCCGCGGCCGGACGTCGACGACGGCCGCGTCGCCGATCCGGTCGTGGAGACCGCGCCGTTGCCGGGTCGGGTCCATCGCCGCCGTCCAGGCGAGGGTGGCCAGGCCGAGGCCGGCGGTCGGCAGCCCGGCGATGCCGAGCACCGTCGTGCGCACCAGGGCGGCACCGAGGCCGATCGGCCGGCCCGTCGTACGCCGGAGCACCCGCAGGCCGGTGGCCGCCTTGCCCGGGGTCAGGCCCGTCGTACCGACCAGCACCGCCAGCACCAGGCCGACGAGGACCACAACACCGACGAAGGTGAGCACGACGATCCCGGCGTGGTCCGGCTCGACGAGCCTCCACACCGCGAACGCCGCCGCGGCGGCGAGCGCCCAGCCCAGCGCCCGGTCGATGACCGCGGCGGTGAACCGACGCTCCATCTCCGCCGGTGGGAAGGCGACACCGGCCTCGACGGGCGACGGTGAGGTGGGGACGTGCGTCATGCAGGGCGCTCCGAGTAGCGGGCAGGGTCAGGGACGGGTGACCTGGATGGTGACGCCGTCACCGAGGTTGATGGTCGCACCCGGGATCAGCTGGACGGCGATGCCGGGCTTGAGGTCCTCCGGCCCCAGTCCCGGCTGCACCAGGACCGTGCCGTTGGTCGAGCCCATGTCGGTCACGACGGCGGTGCCGAGGTCGGCACCCACGCCCGGGCGGACCTCGATGTGGGTGGAGGAGATCTCGTGGAGCCGGCTCGGCACGGTGACGAGCGTCGGCTGCTCGGTCGAGGCGAACCTCCGGGCCTCCGGCGCGCGGCCGATGAGGACGGCCCGGTCGACGATGATCGACTGGCCGTCGGAGACCAGCAGCTTCGCGACCGGCTGGGTGATCGGTGGGGCGGCCGGCGTGCCGGGCACGGGCGGCACCAGTGGGGCCGGCGGCTCGCCGGCGCCGGCGACCGTGAAGCCGTCGTGCTCGACGCCCGGTCCGGGCGGTGGCGCGACCCCGCCGACGGGCTCCCAGGAGCCGATCGGCAGCGGCGGCGCGTCGGGGACCTCCGGCGCGGGGACACCCGGCGCGGGGACACCCGGCACGGGGACGCCCGGCGGCGGGGGCGGCACCCAGTCCGGCGGAGCCGGGACGGCCGGAGCCGGGACGACCGGAGCCTCGCCCGGGTCGCCCTCGGCGGCCGGGGTGTCCCACGGGGTCACCCAGCCGTCCGGCGCGGGGTCCTGGGGCGCCGCGCCGAGTGGCTCGTCGACGGGCTCGTCGACGCTGTCCATGACCTCGGTGACGGGGCTGTCGTCGAGGTACGACGCCTCGGTCACCGCGGCCGCGCTCTCGTCCAGTGGGCTGGGCTCGTCGAGCGGGCCGGGCTCGTCGAGCGGGCCGGGCTCGTCGAGGACGACCGGCTCCTCATCGAGCGGCGCCGATCCAGGCTCCTGCTCGACCGTGGGCTCCGGGGCGGCGTAGGCACCACCGACGGCCGGGATCGCCGCGGGGCGGTCGATCCGGCCGACCCGGACCAGGCCGGTGACGATCGGGAAGTCGACGTCCGCGGGCTCCGCCGCGCCCTCCGCGGCGGGGAGCTCGATGCTCAGCGCGGTGACGTCGTCCAGGCTGCGCTCGACCCAGGTGTGGCTCTCGCCGCCGTCGACGGTCACGGTCCCACCGGCGGCGGTGACGGTCGCGACGACACCGGCTCCGCGGAGCAGGAAGCGGGTCGGCCCCTCCCCCGCGCTGACCAGCACGAAGCCGGGGATCCGGCTCAGCCCGGAGGCGAGCAGGCCGTCGAGGACGTCGTCGAACCCGGCGCCACCGTCGACCATGGCCCAGAGACCGACGACCTGGTCCTTCTGCGTGTCCGGCAGCACGATGGCGGCGCCGGTGCCGAAGACCGCGAACCACGCACCGTCACGGTACGACCAGGCACCGGTCGCCCGCTCGGCCCCTTGAATGCCGTCGCTCATGGGAGAGCCCCCAACTTCTGCTCCAGACTCAGCCGCTGCGCGTGCGAGTCGTACGGATCGTCGTTCGCCAATCCCACCACATCGACCACGAGCGCGGTCGCGTTGTCATGACCGCCGGCACCCACGGCGGCGGCGACCAGGGCGTCGGCGGCATCGCGCGGGTCGTCGTACCCGGCCAGGATCGAGGCGATCGTCACGTCGTCCACCATGCCACTCACACCGTCGGAGCACAGCAGGAGCCGCTCCGCCGCGGCGAGCGGGAGGAGGTAGTAGTCGGCGGCGCCGCTCACGGCACCCGGCATCGCCGCTCCGCCGAGCGCGCGGGTGACGACATTGCGGCTGGGGTGGACGGCCGCGGCGTCGGGCGTCAGCCGACCGGCGTCGACGAGCTCCTGGACCAGGCTGTGGTCGACGCTCACCTGCTCCAGCTCGCCCTCGTTGTAGCGGTAGATCCGGGAGTCGCCGACGTTGGCGAGCAGCCAGTGCGGCCCGTCGGCGGACTCGACGAGGAGGGCGAGGACGACGGTGGTGCCGGCGGCGAAGGTGTCGTCGGCCCCGGCGGCGCGCTGCTCCTCGTCGTAGGCGAGCAGTCGGTCCTGGGCCGCCTGGAGCGCCGCGTCGACCGCGGCGGCGCCCTCCTCGAGGGCGTAGTCGCCGTGGGCGAGGCGGGCCAGCTCCTCGACGGCATAGGTGCTGGCCACGTCGCCGCGGTCGTGCCCGCCCATGCCGTCGGCGACGACGAAGACCGGCGGATCGGCCAGGAAGGCGTCCTCGTTGACCTCCCGGACCAGGCCGACGTCGGTGGCTGCGCCGTGGTGCAGCTCGACCCGGTTCATCGATGTCCTAGGTTGGGCACCGTGGGAGCGGGACCGAGCGGACACCGGTCGTTGGCCGACCAGCTGCGGTCGTGGCCTGACGAGCGGCTCCAACGCCTGCTCACCGAACGTCTGGACCTGGCCACCCCTGCCCCTCACGACTTCGGACAACTCGCCTCTCGCGCCGCGGTGAGGAACTCGATCGCACGCGCTCTCGACGGCCTCACCCGAGGCGAGCTCTCGGTCCTAGATGCCCTCGTCGTCGCGGGTCAAACCACGGATTCCGAAGTCACTGCGATGGTGCGCGCCGAGGCCGGGTACGTCGCCGCGACGCTGGCCCGGCTCCGGGACCTCACCGTCGCCTGGGACTCCCCGGAGGGCCTCCGCGCCCTGAGCGGCGTGAGCGACGCGATGGCCGGCGGACCGGCTGCCGGCGTGAGCGGGCTGCGGCCCCGCTCCCCCGCCCCCCGACCGGCCACGGAGATCGCCGAGGCGCTGGCCTCGTTGCCGGACTCCGCCCGGGCGCTGCTCGACCACGTCATCGCCGAGGGCGGGACCGCGAGGTCCGGCACCGTGCGGGTGGGGGTCCGCCCGGAGGACGCCGAGTCGCCGGCCGAGCTGCTCGTCGCCCGCCGGCTGCTCGTCCCCGGCGGATCCCTGCTGCCGGGCCTGCTGGTCGTGCCCGGCGAGGTGGGTCTCGCGGTCCGCGGCGGCCGGACGACGACGGAGCCGGTCGACGTCGCGCCGGCAGTGGCGTCCGAGCAGCGGTCCCCGCGGCTGGCGACCAGTGCCGCGCTCGGCGCGGCCACGGACGTCGTACGACGCGTCGGGCTGCTCCTGGAGTGGTGGGCCGGCCGGCCGGCGCCCGCGCTGCGCACCACGGGCCTGGGAGTGCGGGAGCTGCGGGCGACCGCGGCGCAGCTCCAGGTACCGGAGCCCGAGGCGGCGCTGCTGGTCGAGCTCGCCCACGAGGCGGGACTCGCCGCGACCCGGGCCGACGCGGACGGGAACCCGGTGTGGGTCCCGACCACCGCGTTCGACGAGTGGGCCGAGCTGCCCGTCGCCGAGCGGTGGACCGTGCTCGCCCGGGCCTGGCTGTCCAGCCCCCGGCTGCCGTCGCTGGTCGGCGAGCGGGGACCGGACCAGAAGCCGTGGAACGCGCTCACCCCCGAGCTCTCCGCGGCCGGCATGCCGGAGGCCAAGGCGATGGCGCTGGCCGTTCTCGCCCGGCTGCCCGAGGGGCACGGCCTCGCCGCCGGCACCGGGCTGCCGTCTCTCGTCGCGCACGTCGCGTGGGAGCGACCGCGGCGGCCCCGGACCCGCCCCGACCTGGTGGCGTGGGCGGTCGCCGAGGCGGCGGTCCTCGGCATCACGGGAGCGGACGTGCTGGCGTCGTACGCCCGGCCGTTGCTGGCCGGCGAGGACCCGGCGCCCGCACTCGCCGCCCTGCTGCCGCCGCCGGTCGACCACGTGCTCCTCCAGGCGGACCTGACCGCGGTCGCGCCGGGACCGCTCGAACCCGACCTGGCCCGGCAGCTGCAGCAGGTCGCGGACGTCGACTCGCACGGCGCGGCGACGGTCTACCGCTTCACCGCCGACTCGGTACGACGGGCGCTGGATGCCGGCTGGACCGCGGCCGAGCTGCACGCGTTCGTGCTGGCGGCCTCGCGGACGCCGGTCCCCCAGCCGCTGACCTATCTGATCGACGACGTGGTCCGCTCGTTCGGCCGGCTGCGGGTCGGCCTGGCGTCGTCGTTCGTGCGCTCCGAGGACGAGGCCGCGCTCGCCGCGCTGGTCAACCACCCCAAGGGTGCCGGGCTCGGGCTGCGACGGATCGCCCCGACCGTCGTGGTGTCGACCCTGACGATCGACGTCCTGCTCCCCCGGCTGCGCGAGCTCGGCCTGGCGCCGGTGGTCGAGGGCCCGGACGGCGTGGTCCGGGTCGGCACCCCGGACTCGCTGCGGGCCCGCACCCCCCGCACCCGCGAGGTCGCGGACGCCGCCCGGTCGGCAGCCCGGCACGCCGCGCACGTCGCCTCCGCGGTGGCCACCCTGCGGGAGGGCGACGAGGCCGCCCGGTCCCGACCCGCGTCGGCGTCGATCCCCGGCGGCGGCGTCCTGTCGGCGCTGCGGGACGCGATCGAGCGGGGCGGTGTCGTCCTCATCGGGTTCACGGACAACCAGGGTGTCGTGTCCGAGCGGACCGTGCGCCCCCTCGTGGTGGAGGGCGGCCAGCTCACCGCGTTCGATGCCGACGCCGAGGCGGACGACCCGGACGCCGAGCGACGCTACGCCGTGCACCGGATCAGCAGGGTGGTCCCCGTCGCGTGAGAGGGTCCGCAGATAGGTCCCGCCTGCTGCGCGCCGCGACACGCGGGCGCTGGCGGCGTTGGCGTCGCTCGATGGGCGGCCAAGCACGACTTCGCTCCGCCGCCTTGCCATCACCCGCGTCTCGCGACGCTCGCGACGGCGCCACCTATCTGCGGACCCTCTAAACTCGTGCGGTGACAGACGGACCCCTGATCGTGCAGTCGGACAAGTCGCTGCTGCTGGAGGTCGACCACCCGCAGGCCGCCGAGTGCCGCAAGGCGATCGCGCCGTTCGCGGAGCTGGAGCGCTCGCCGGAGCACATCCACACCTACCGGCTGACCCCGCTGGGGCTGTGGAACGCACGCGCGGCCGGGCACGACGCCGAGCAGGTCGTCGACACGCTGCTGACCTGGTCGCGCTACCCGGTCCCGCACGCGCTGCTGGTCGACGTCGCCGAGACGATGGCCCGCTACGGCCGGCTGCGGCTGGAGAAGCACCCGGTGCACGGGCTGGTGCTGGCGTCCAGCGACCGGCCGGTGCTGGAGGAGGTGCTGCGCGCCAAGAAGATCGCCGGCATGCTCGGCGCGCGGATCGACGACGACACCGTGGCGGTGCACCCCTCCGAGCGGGGCAACCTCAAGCAGGCGCTGCTCAAGCTGGGCTGGCCGGCCGAGGACTATGCCGGCTACGTCGACGGCGAGGCGCACGCGATCGACCTCGCCGAGGACGGCTGGGTGCTGCGCGACTACCAGCGCGCCGCGGCCGAGTCGTTCTGGCACGGTGGCTCCGGTGTCGTGGTCCTCCCCTGCGGAGCCGGGAAGACGCTGGTCGGTGCCGCCGCGATGGCCCAGGCGCAGGCGACCACCCTGATCCTGGTCACCAACACCGTGAGTGCCCGGCAGTGGAAGGACGAGCTGGTCCGTCGTACCTCCCTCACGGAGGACGAGATCGGCGAGTACTCCGGCACCGTCAAGGAGATCCGCCCGGTCACCATCGCGACCTACCAGGTGATCACGACCAAGCGGAAGGGCGTCTATCCGCATCTGGAGCTGTTCGACGCCCGCGACTGGGGTCTCATCGTCTACGACGAGGTGCACCTCCTGCCGGCGCCGATCTTCCGGATGACCGCGGACCTGCAGGCGCGACGGCGGATCGGGCTGACCGCGACGCTGGTGCGCGAGGACGGCCGCGAGGGCGACGTGTTCTCCCTGATCGGCCCGAAGCGGTACGACGCCCCGTGGAAGGACATCGAGGCGCAGGGCTGGATCGCCCCGGCGGACTGCATCGAGGTCCGGGTCTCCCTGCCCGACGCCTCCCGGATGACCTACGCGACCGCCGACCCGGAGGAGCGGTACCGGCTGGCCGCCTGCACGCCCGAGAAGCTCGGCGTCGTCCGCGAGCTCGTCGAGCGGCACACGGGTCAGCCGACGCTGGTGATCGGCCAGTACCTCGAGCAGCTCGCCGAGCTCGCCGAGGCGCTGGACGCGCCCGTCATCACCGGGCAGACGGCGGTCAAGGAGCGACAGCGCCTCTTCGAGGGCTTCCGCTCGGGCGAGATCGGACTGCTCGTCGTGTCGAAGGTCGCGAACTTCTCCATCGACCTGCCGAGCGCCGAGGTCGCGATCCAGGTCTCCGGGTCGTTCGGCTCACGCCAGGAGGAGGCCCAGCGGCTCGGCCGGCTGCTCCGGCCCGGCGAGCCGGGCCCGGACGGGGAGCGCAAGGTCGCGCACTTCTACACGATCGTCGCGCGCGACACCGTCGACGCCGAGTTCGCCCAGAACCGGCAGCGGTTCCTCGCCGAGCAGGGCTACGCCTACCGGATCATCGACGCGGAGGATCTCTCAGCGGATCAGCTGTGACGGGACGACCGTGACCTCGAAGGGCACGGTCGCGATCCACTCCTCGTCGCCGGCGATGGCGGCGACGACCTCGTAGCGACCCTCGCGCAGCTCCCACGCCGTCAGGGCGAGCCCTTCGGTCTCGACGTCGACGACCCAGTAGGCGGCGACCCCCGCCTGCTCGTAGAGCCGCTTCTTGACCGTCAGGTCGCGCCGCCGGGTGGTCGGCGAGAGCACCTCGACGGCGAGCAGGGGCGAGCCGTTGAGGCCACGGTCGTCGGCCTCGTCCGGGTCGAGCACGAGGACGTCGGGTTGCACCACGTCGAACTCGCTCAGCACCACGTCGAAGGGTGCGGTGGTGACGCGAAGGCGGTCCGGGCAGGCGGCACGCAGCAGGTAGATCAGTTCGACGACGGCGTACTGATGACGCGAGCGGGGCGAGGGCGACACGACGATCTCACCGTCGATGAGCTCGTAGCGGTTGCCGTCGTCCGGCATCGCGTCGAGGTCCTCGCGCGTCAACATCTCCACCGCGGCCATGCTCACCATCGTGCCTCACTTCCCGAGATGACTGAAGGTCCATGCCGACGATCATCCGCGGATTCCGCGGGATCGCCGAACATGGACCTCCAGCCTGTGGAGAACGTCCTCGTCAGGCCGCTGCGGCCCCGGCGTCCGCTACGACCAGCGCCCGCTCCAGGATCTCGGTGACCGCGCCGACAGGGGTGACCGTCAGTGCCGAGAGGATCTCCTCAGGGACGTCGTCCAGGTCGGGCCGGTTGCGCTCGGGGATGAACACCTCGGCGACGCCGGCGCGCTGGGCGGCGAGCAGCTTCTGCTTCACGCCGCCGATCGGGAGCACCCGGCCGGACAGCGTGACCTCGCCGGTCATCGCGATGTCGGAACGGACCGGGCGACCGGTCAGCAGCGACACGAGCGCGGTGACCATGGTGACGCCGGCCGACGGCCCGTCCTTGGGTACGGCGCCCGCGGGGAAGTGCACGTGGATAGACCGCTCGAAGGCGTCGGCGGGGATGCCCAGCTCCACGGCGTGGGAGCGTACCCACGAGAGCGCGATCCGCGCGGACTCCTTCATCACGTCGCCCAGCTGCCCGGTGACGGTCAGCCCGGCCTCACCCGCGGCGACCGAGGTCTCGACGTACAGGACGTCGCCGCCCATGCCGGTCACGGCCAGTCCGGTCGCGACCCCGGGAACCGACGTGCGCTCCTCGAGGTCGGGCGTGAACCGCGGCCGGCCGATCAGGTCGACCAGCTCGTCCACGCCGATGTCGACCCGCGCCACCTCGCCGGACACGAGTCGGGCGGTCGCCTTGCGGAACGCCTTCGCGAGCAGCCGCTCGACCTGGCGCACGCCGGCCTCCCGGGTGTAGTTCGCCGCGATCTCGCGCAGCGCCTCGTCGCTGATGGTCACCTCGTCGGCAGCCAGCGCGGCCCGCTCCAGCTGGCGCGGGACCAGGAAGTCGCGGGCGATCGCGACCTTGTCCTCCTCGGTGTAGCCGTCGATGGAGACCAGCTCCATCCGGTCGAGCAGCGCCGCCGGGATCGAGCCGATGTCGTTGGCCGTCGCGATGAACAGCACGTCGGACAGGTCGAGGTCGAGCTCGAGGTAGTGGTCGCGGAAGGTGTGGTTCTGCGCGGGGTCGAGGACCTCGAGCAGCGCCGCGGCCGGGTCGCCTCGATAGTCGCTGCCGACCTTGTCGACCTCGTCGAGCAGCACGACCGGGTTCATCGAGCCGGCCTCCTTGATCGCCCGCACGACGCGGCCGGGCAGCGCGCCGACGTACGTGCGCCGGTGTCCGCGGATCTCCGCCTCGTCGCGGACACCGCCGAGGGCGACGCGAACGAACTTGCGGCCCAGGGCGTGGGCGACGGACTCGCCCAGCGAGGTCTTGCCGACGCCCGGAGGGCCGGCCAGGAGGACCACGGCGCCGGAGCCGCGGCCGCCGACGACCTCCAGCCCGCGCTCGGCGCGCCGGGCCCGGACGGCGAGGTACTCCGTGATCCGGTCCTTCACCTCGTCCAGCCCGTGGTGGTCGGCGTCGAGCACGCCGCGCGCCGCGACGACGTCGGTGTCGTCCTCGGTGCGCACCGACCAGGGCAGGTCGAGGACCGTGTCGAGCCAGGTCCGGATCCAGCCGGCCTCCGGGTTCTGGTCGCTGGACCTCTCCAGCTTGTCGACCTCGCGCAGCAGCGCCTCGCGGACGGCGTCGGGGACGTCGGCCGCCTCGATCCGCCCGCGGTAGTCGTCCCCACCCTCGGGGTCGCCCTCGCCGAGCTCCTTGCGGATGGCGGAGAGCTGCTGGCGCAGCAGGAACTCGCGCTGGTTCTTCTCCAGCGACTCGCGGACGTCGGCGTCGATCTTGTCGCTCACCTCGGACTCGGCCACGAAGTCGCGGGTCCACTCGACCAGCAGCCGCAGCCGGTCACCGACCTCCGGCGTCTCCAGGAGACGGCGCTTGCGGTCGTCGGAGAGATAGGGCGCGTAGCCCGCCGTGTCGGCGAGCGTCGCCGGGTCGTCGATCCGGGTCACCTGGTCGGCGACCTGCCAGGCCTCGCGGCGCTGGAGCAGCCCGACGACGAGCTTGCGGTAGTCCTCGGCCAGGGCGCGGACGTCGTCGTCCACGGCCCCGCCGTCGACCGGCTCGACCTCGACCCACAGGGCGGCGCCGGGACCGGTCACGCCGCTGCCGATGCGCGCCCGGCCGCCGGCCTTGAGCACGGCGGCGGGCTCGCCGCCGGAGAAGCGGCCGACCTTCTCGACGCTCGCGACGACGCCGTACGACGCGTAGCGGTCCTCGAGGCGGGGGGCGACCAGGACCTGTGCCTGCTCACGGGATTCGTGAGCGGCCAGCTGGGCGGCGTCGATGGCGGCTCGGGCGGGCTCGTCGAGCTCGACCCGCACCACCATCCCGGGAAGCACCACCACATCGGAGAGGAACAGCACCGGAAGCTGGATCGGGTTCGTCATGCCCCTCCAATGCGTACGACGCCTCGCGTGTTCCGGCGTTCGCCACGGGCGAACCGGGGAACTTCTCAGCGCGTCGCGAGCGGCACGGCGAGCCGCTCGCGCAGCTCCGCGACGCCGATCCCCCACGTCTCGCGGACGACCACGGTGGGACCGCCGACCTCGAACACGCCGTGGTCGGTGTAGACCCGGCTGACGCAGCCGACGCCGGTCAGCGGGTAGGTGCAGGTCGGGACGAGCTTGGGCGAGCCGTCCTTGCCGAACAGCGTCATCATCACCAGGACGTCCTTGGCGCCGATGGCGAGGTCCATCGCGCCACCCACGGCAGGGATGGCGTCGGACCTGCCGGTGTGCCAGTTGGCCAGGTCGCCGTCGGCGGCGACCTGGTAGGCGCCCAGGACGCAGACGTCGAGGTGGCCGCCGCGCATCATGGCGAACGAGTCGGCCTGGTGGAAGTACGACGCCCCGGGCAGCTCGGTGACGGGGACCTTGCCGGCGTTGGTGAGGTCGGCGTCCACGTCGTCGCCGTGCGCGGCCGGGCCCATGCCGAGCATGCCGTTCTCCGTGTGGAGGATCACCGTGGCCGAGCCGTGATGGTCCCGGGGCAGGTGGTCGGCGATCTTGGTGGGCTGGCCGATGCCGAGGTTGACGAAGGAGCCCTCGGGGATGTCGCGGGCGATCACCTCGGCCAGCTCGTCCATGGTCAGCGGCCCCCGGTCCAGGTGCTCGATCGTGGCGGACCGGTCGTCGAGCGTGGTCATCGTGCCCCCTGGACGGTGTAGTGACGGGCCTCCACGGCGACCACGCGGTCGATGTAGATGGAGGGCGTGACGACGGCCTCGGGGTCGAGGTCACCCGTCGGCACGACGGAGCCCACCTGGGCGATCGTGGTGGTGGCCGCGGCGGCCATGACCGGGCCGAAGTTGCGGGCGGTCCTGCGGTAGACGAGGTTGCCGAGGCGGTCGGCGCGGTACGCGGAGATCAGCGCGTAGTCGCCCTTGATCGGGTACTCCAGCAGGTAGGTGCGTCCGTCGATCTCGCGCACCTCCTTGCCCTCCGCGAGCGGCGTGCCGACCGCGGTCGGGCTGTAGAACGCGCCGATCCCCGCACCGGCGGCACGCATCCGCTCGGCGAGGTTGCCCTGCGGGACGACCTCGAGCTCGATCCGGCCGGACAGGTAGAGCTCGTCGAAGACGAAGGAGTCGGCCTGCCGCGGGAACGAGCAGACGACCTTGCGCACCCGGCCCGCCTTGAGCAGCGCGGCGAGGCCCACCTCGCCGTTCCCGGCGTTGTTGGAGACGATGGTGAGGTCCTTCGCGCCCTGCCGGATGAGTGCGTCGACCAGGTCGAAGGGCATGCCGGCGAGGCCGAATCCCCCCACCAGGACGGTGGATCCGTCCTCGATCCCGGCCACGGCCTCGTCGGTCGACTCCAGCACCGCGGTGCGGGCCATCAGCGCGCCTCCTCGTTCTCCAGGACGACGGCCAGGCCCTGGCCGACGCCGATGCAGATGCCGGCGACGCCCCACCGCCGGCCGGTCTCACGCAGCACCTTGGCGAGCGTGCCGATCAGCCGGCCGCCGGAGGCGCCGAGCGGGTGACCGAGCGCGATCGCGCCGCCGCGCTGGTTGACGATCTCGGCGTCGACCAGTCCATCGGCGAGCCAGGCGTCGACGCAGGCGAGCGACTGGACGGCGAACGCCTCGTTGAGCTCGACCGCGCCCACGTCGGACCAGGTGATGCCGGCGCGCGCGAGCGCGGCGTTGGCTGCCTCGACCGGGGCGTAGCCGAACGCCTGCGGCTCCAGGGCGTACGCCGCGCGGCCGGCCACCCGCGCCAGCGGGGCCGTCCCGATCCGGTCGGCGGCGGCCGCCGAGCCGAGCAGGACGGCGGAGGCGCCGTCGCTGAGCGGCGAGGCGTTGCCGGCGGTGATCGTGCCGTCCTTGCGGAAGACGGGCCTGAGGCCCGCGAGGGACTCCGGCGTGCTGCCGGGGCGGATGCCCTCGTCGCGGGTCAGGTCGACGCCGGGGACGGGCACGACGAGGTCGGCGTAGAAGCCGTCCTCCCAGGCCTGGTGGGCGAGCCGGTGGGAGCGCGCGGCGAAGGCGTCCTGGCGCTCCCGGGAGATCCCGAACCGCTCCTGCAGCTGCTCGTTGGCCTCACCCAGGCTGACCGTCCACTCCTTCGGCATCGCCGGGTTGACCAGGCGCCAGCCGAGCGCGGTCGAGACCGCCGTGGCGTCACCGACCGGGAAGGCGCGGTCCGGCTTGGGCAGCACCCAGGGAGCGCGGGTCATCGACTCCACGCCACCGGTGAGCACGATGTCGGCGTCGCCGGTCTCGATGGTGCGCGAGCCGGCCATGACGGCGTCCAGGCTCGACCCGCACAGCCGGTTGACGGTGGTCGCGGGGACGCTGACGGGCAGCCCGGCGAGCAGTGCCGCCATCCGGCCGACGTTGCGGTTGTCCTCCCCTGCGCCGTTGGCGTTGCCCCAGACGACGTCGCCGATCGCGGCCGGGTCGAGGTCGGGAACCCTCTCCAGCGCCGCTGCCACGACGGCTGCGCCGAGGTCGTCGCTGCGGACTCCGGCGAGCGTGCCGTTGAACCGGCCGAAGGGGGTGCGGACGGCTGCGTAGACGTAGGAGCTCACGGAACCGACCGTAGGTCCGGAAGTTGATAGTGTGAAGGATCAATATCTGACCCATTTGAGACGACTTCGCATATGAATGGAGGGAGCGAGATGGACCTGCTGCGTCACCTGCACTACTTCGTGACCGTCGCCGAGGAGCGGCACTTCGGTCGCGCCGCCGAGCGCCTGCACATGGCCCAGCCGCCGCTCTCCCAGCAGATCCGGCGCCTCGAGGCGGAGCTCGGCGTCACCCTCTTCGAGCGGACCACCCGACGCGTCGACCTCACCGCCGCGGGGACGGCCTACCTGGTCCGCGCCCGCGCGATCCTGGCCGAGGTCGACGGCGCGGCCGACGAGGCGCGGCGGGTGGCCGCGGGCGTGGTCGGCCGGATCGCGATCGGATGCGTCGGCTCGGCCACCTACAGCCTGCTGCCCGAGCTCTCCCGGCGGTTGGCCGAGGAGCTGCCCGGCGTCGACTTCGCGTTCCACGGCGAGATGCTCGTGGCCGAGCAGGTGGAGGCGCTGCGCGAGGGCCGGATCGACCTCGCCCTGCTGCGCCCGCCGGTCGGCGACGGCTCCCTGACCGTGGCCTTCCTGCGCGAGGAGCGACTCGTGGTCGCCGTACCGATCGGGCACCGGCTGGCCACCCGGCGCCGGCTGCGCGTCGCCGATCTCGCCGACGCGGACCTGATCGTGCACTCGGCCGGCCGTCGCTCCGCCATGTACGACATCGTCCGCGCACTGTTCGCGGAGGCGGGCCTCGCGCCGCGGATCCGGCACGAGGTCGGCGAGACCTCCACCCTGGTCACGCTCGTGGCCGGCGGCCTGGGCGTGGCCGTCGTCCCCGAGCCGGTCCGCGCACTGGCCCTGAGCGGGGTCGTCTACGTCCCGCTCACCCGGCCGGTCCCGACGGTCGAGCTCGCCGTGGCCCACCGCAGCGACCGGACCGAGGCCCATCTGCTGCGCACCCTCGGCGTCCTGCGCGCGCTGGTCAGCGGATAGCGCGCTCAGCCGGCGGATCGCCGGTGCTCGCGGTTCGGTGGCGCAGCACGGTCTGCAGATTCATAATCCTGAGTTATGAATCTGCGGACTATTGGTCTTTGTGCAACTCAATCCCTCGGATCTAGCGTGACCGGGAACCGTGACGGCGACCACAGGCCGTCCCGGGCGGCCCGCCACACCGGACGGAGGTGACCCGATGGATCTCAAGCAGCTGCGCTACTTCGACGCGGTCGCCGAGACCTGCCACTTCGGCCGGGCCGCCGAGCGCCTCCACCTGGCCCAGCCGGCACTCTCCCAGGCGGTACGGCGCCTCGAGGCCGAGCTCGGCGTCCTGCTCCTCGCCCGGACCACCCGCCAGGTCGGCCTGACGCCGGCCGGTGAGTTCTTCCACCGTGAGGTGCGCCGGATCCTTGGCGACCTGGACGCCTGCGTGATCGGCACCCGCAGCATCGCCGAGGGGAGCAGCGGCCTGCTGCGCGTCGGCTTCACCGGCACCAGCGCGTTCACCCAGCTGGCCCGGCTCTCCCGGATGATCCGCTCGGCGCTGCCGGCCGTCGCGCTGGAGGTCCAGGCCGACCTGCTCACCCCCGGCCAGGTGGAGCGGCTGCTCGACGGCCGGCTCGACCTCGGCGTGCTGCGCGGCCCGGTGGCCGAGCCCGGCATCGAGACCCGCAGCCTGCTGCAGGAGCCGCTGGTGCTGGCCCTGCCCGCCGACCACCGGCTGGTGGCCGAGCCGGGCCTCCGGGTCGCCGACGTCTCCGCCGACGAGTTCGTCGCGTACGCCGACACCCGCTCGGCCGTCAACGAGGCGATGGTGTCCAGCTGCCTGCGGGCCGGCTTCTCCCCCAACATCATCCACCGCGCGCCGGGGACCGCCGCCCTGCTCGCGCTCGTCGCCGCCCAGCTCGGTGTCGCCCTGGTGCCCGAGTCGGTGCGGAGCATGCAGCTCCAGGGCGTGGTGTTCCGCGACGTCGCCGACGCCACGACCATCGACCTCTCCCTGGCCTGGCGGGCCGACGAGCCGTCGGCGCTGGTGGCCGGCGCGATCGACGTCCTCGACCGCGGCGGCTTCTTCGGCGCCCCGGCACAGCCCTCCCCCACGACGAGCCCCACGAGCTGAGGACTCCATGAAGATCACCGCCATCGAGGCGATCCCGTTCCGGATCCCCTACGTGAAGCCGCTGAGGTTCGCGAGCGGGGAAGTCCACGTGGCCGAGCACGTGCTGGTCCGCGTGCACACCGACGACGGTGTGGTCGGGATCGCCGAGGCGCCGCCGCGGCCGTTCACCTACGGGGAGACGCAGCGCGGCATCATCGCGGTGATCGAGACCATCTTCGCCCCGCAGGTCGTCGGCCTCGCCCTCACCGACCGGGAGCGGCTGGCCGCGCTGCTCGGCCGCACCGTCGGCAACCCGACCGCGAAGGCCGCGATCGACATGGCCGTGTGGGACGCCTTCGGGCACACCCTGGGCCTGCCCGTCTCCGAGCTGCTCGGTGGCTACACCGACCGGATGCGGGTCTCGCACATGCTCGGCTTCGACCAGCCGGCGGCGATGGTCGCGGAGGCCGAGCGGATGCGCGACGTCCACGGGATCACGACGTTCAAGGTCAAGGTCGGCCGGCGCCCGGCATCCCTCGACGTCGACGTCGTCCGCGCGCTGCGCGAGGGGCTCGGCCCCGACGTCGTCCTGTACGTCGACGGCAACCGCGGCTGGACCGCGTCCGAGTCCGCGCGGGCGATGCGCCAGATGGCCGACCTCGACCTCGCGTTCGCCG
Organism: Nocardioides carbamazepini; assembly: GCF_024614185.1. Lineage (GTDB taxonomy): Bacteria > Actinomycetota > Actinomycetes > Propionibacteriales > Nocardioidaceae > Nocardioides > Nocardioides carbamazepini. Next base: position 847,772 of record NZ_JAHTLF010000016.1, on the reverse strand, counting down.
AGGAGCTCAGTCCCGCGGACGACGTACTCGGTCGGCGGTGGCTGGTGTCCCAGCTCGACGTCCCCTTCATCGCCGACGAGTCCGCCACGACGCCGGCCGAGGTGACCCGCGAGGTGCTCGGCGGCTCGGCGACCGCACTGTCCATCAAGACCGCCCGCACCGGCTTCACCGGGTCGCAGCGGGTCCTCCACCTCGCCGAGGGCCTGGGGCTCGAGGTGGTGATGGGCAACCAGATCGACGGTCAGCTCGGCTCGATCTGCACCGTCGCCTTCGGCGCCGCGCACCAGCGCAGCAGCCTGCACGCCGGCGAGCTGTCGAACTTCCTCGACATGAGCGACGACCTGCTCACCGAGCCGCTGCGCATCGAGAACGGCGAGCTCGCCCTCCGACCCGGCGCCGGTCTCGGCGTCGCCATCGACGAAGACAAGCTTCGCCGCTACCGCACCGACAGCTGACCCAGCCGCACCGCGTCACCCAACCCGAGAGGACACCGCCATGACCACCGAGGTCGCCACCGCCGCCGCGTCCGGCGCCAGCGCCACCGAGCGCTTCCACTCCGACAAGTCGCCCTACGCCGCGGTCAAGGACACCCCGCCCGAGCGGGTCGACCGCCTGGCCCGCCGCGTGCTCGACGCCGTCTACCAGACGGTCCGCGACGAGTTGGTCACCTACGACGAGTTCAACGCGCTCAAGGCGTGGATGATCGGCGTCGGCGAGGACGGCGAGTGGCCGCTCTTCCTCGACGTGTGGCTCGAGCACGTCGTCGAGGACGTCAACACCTCCCACCGCGAGGGCAACAAGGGTTCCATCGAGGGCCCGTACTACGTCCCCGGCGCCCCGGAGCAGGGCGCGAAGGGCACCATCGAGATGCGCGAGGGCGAGGCCGGCACGCCGCTGGTGTGGACGGGCACGGTCACCTCGACCGACGGGACGCCGCTCGACGGCGCGCTCATCGAGCTCTGGCACGCCGACAGCGACGGCTTCTACTCGCAGTTCGCCCCGGGCATCGCCGAGTGGAACCTGCGCGGCAACTTCCGGGTCGGTGCCGACGGCGCCTTCGAGATCCACACGATCCAGCCGGCGCCGTACCAGATCCCGACCGACGGCTCCTGCGGCAAGCTGATCGCCGCCGCCGGCTGGCACGCCTGGCGTCCCGCGCACCTGCACGTCAAGGTGTCCGCGCCCGGCCACGAGCTGCTCACCGCGCAGCTCTACTTCCCCGGCGACGAGCACAACGACGACGACATCGCCTCGGCCGTCAAGCCCGAGCTGATGCTCGCGCCGCAGCCCCAGGCGGACGGCTCGGTCACCGTCGACTACGGCTTCGTGCTGGACCCCGCCTGATGCTGTTCCAGGTCCGGATGGACGTCGACCTCCCGCGCGACCTCGACCCCGCCCAGCGGGACGACGTGCTCGCGCGGGAGAAGGCGTACTCCCAGGAGCTCCAGCGCACCGGTGAGTGGGCACACCTGTGGCGCATCGTCGGGCACTACGCGAACATCAGCGTCTTCGACGTCGCGTCCAACGCGCGGCTGCACGAGATCCTGTCGAGCCTGCCGCTCTTCCCCTACATGCGGATCGAGGTCACCCCGCTGACCGCGCACCCGTCGGCGATCTGAGGCCGTCATGCCGCCGTCCGTCGTCGTGCGCCATCTCGCCGGTGTGCCCGGCCGGCCCGTCCTCGTCGTCGGACCCTCACTCGGCACGACGGCCGACCGGCTCTGGGGGACCGTCGCCACGGCACTGCCGGGCCGGTACGTCCTCGGCTGGGACCTGCCCGGCCACGGCGCCGGCCCGGCGGCGGACCGGCTGACGCCGGGCTTCTCCATGGCGGGTCTCGCCGCTGCCGTGCTCGAGGCGGTCGAGGAGGTCGTCGGCGACGCCACCCCGTTCGCGTACGCCGGCGACTCGGTGGGCGGCGCGGTCGGGCTCCAGCTCGCCCTCGACCGTCCCGACCGGGTCACCTCGCTGACCGTGCTGTGCAGCGCGGTCGCCTTCGGCCCGCCGGCCGGCTGGCACGATCGGGCCGCCCTGGTCCGCGCCGAGGGCATGGCCCCGATGCTCGCGACCTCGCCGGCCCGCTGGTTCGGGTCCTCGATCCGGGCCGCGGCGGACGGCCGGTGCGACGCCGCGATGGCCGACCTGGCCGCGGTCGACCCCGAGGGCTACGCCCGGGTGTGCGAGGCGCTGGGCGGCTTCGACGTCCGCGCGCGCCTCGCGGCGGTGCGGGCTCCGCTGCTCGCCGTCGCCGGCGCCGAGGACGTCGCCACCCCGCCCGCGGTCCTCGCGGAGATCGCCGACGGCGTCCCCGACGGACGGCTCGCGGTGCTCGACGGCGTCGGCCACCTGGCACCGTACGAGGCTCCGGCCGAGGTCGCCGCGCTGCTGCGCGACCACCTCTCCGCTCACTCCGACCGCAGCACCGCCGCCAGCCGGACCCGCTCGGCGTCGAGGTCCGCCAGCGCCTGACCGCCGGTGAAGGTCACCGACCGGAGCCCCCCGGTCCACGGGAAGGGCGGCGCGTAGTCGTCGCCGACCGGGAAGCCGGCGTCGTGGCCGACCCTGAGCCCGCCGCCACCGATCTGGATGCCGCTCGCGCCCATGCCCTGCGCGAGCGGTGCCCGGGCGACCTCGACGCCGTCGACCAGGAGCACCCCGTCGGCCGCGACCAGGCGGAACCCGACGGTGTGCCGCCCCGGCGTCAGCGGCGCGGCCGACCTGACGGCGTACGGCGTGCTGGTCACGTTGAGCAGGAAGCGCGGGCGGGCGTCGATGACGACGAGCGCCCAGCCGTTGGACCAGTCGCCGATCGCGGCCAGCACCCCCTCCGCTCCCGCCTCCGGGACGAGGACGTCCGCCTCGACCAGCGCCCCCAATGCCAGCGACGGCACCGCCTCGTCGGCCACCGGGTTGCCGCCGGGACGCACGACCAGCCGATCGGGCACGGGCCACAGCGGCGGCTCGATGCCGGGCAGGTGGCCGTAGAGGCCGTCGGTCATCGGGAAGACCTGGTTGGCCGCGGCCTCGGCCTCCCACCGTGCCGCCAGGTCGGCGACCACGTCGGGGTGCTCGTCGGCGAGGTCGTGGGCCTCGGAGAAGTCCTCGTCCATGCGGAACAGGCACCAGCGGTCGGTGGCGAAGTCGCGGCTGCCGGGGATCAGCCGCTCGTCGTCGACACCCGACGAGACATGGTCGGTGGTGGCCTTCCAGCCGTCGTGGATGATCGAGCGGGAGCCGAGCATCTCGAAGTACTGCGTGGTCCGCGGCGACGGAGCCGCGGCGTCGGCCATCGTCGCCACCAGCGAGGCGCCGGCCATCGGCTGCTGAGCGACACCGTCGACCTGCTCCGGCACGGGGACGCCGCACAGGTCCAGCACGGTCGGCGCGATGTCGACGATGTGGCACCACTGCTCGCGGACCGCGCCCGGGCCGGCCGCGCCCCGGGGCGGCTTGACGACCATCGGCACCCGGACCCCGCCGAGCCAGGAGTAGCGCTTCCACAGGTGGAACGGGGTGTTCCCGGCCCAGGCCCAGCCCCACGGGTAGTGGTTGTAGCCGCGCCAGCCTCCGATGTCGTCGATGGCGGCGAGGTTGTCCGTGAGATCGTCGCCGACGCCGAACCCGAAGCGGTGCTCGTTGAGCGACCCGATCCGGCCGCCCTCGGCGCTGGCCCCGTTGTCGGAGGTCACCACGATCACCGTGTCGTCGAGGATCCCCGTCTCCGCCAAGGCGTCGATCAGCCGGCCGAGGTGGTGGTCGAAGTGCGCGACGAAGCCGGCGTGCGCCTCGGCGTACCTCGCGAAGAGGCGTCGCTCCGCGGCGCCGAGCCCCGCCCAGTCCTGCACCCACTCCGGCCGCGGCGGCAGCGTGGTGCCCTCGGGGACGACGCCCGCGGCCACCTGCCGGGCGAAGGTGCGCGCGCGGACCGCCTCCCAGCCGTCGTCGAAGCGCCCGGCGTACGCCGCGATCCACTCCTCCGGCGCCTGGTGCGGCGCGTGGCCGGCGCCGGGGGCGAGGTACATCAGGAACGGCTTGTCAGGGGCGGCGTGCTGTTGGTCCTTGACCAGCCGGATCGCCTCGTCGACCAGGTCCTCGGTCAGGTGGTAGCCCTGCTCGGGCGTCGCGGGCGGCTCGACGGGTGAGTTGTCGCGGTAGAGCGTCGGCGTCCACTGGTTGGCATCGCCGTGGAGGAAGCCGTAGAAGCGCTCGAAGCCCTGGCCCAGCGGCCAGGTGCCGAACGGCCCGGCGGCAGTGCGGTCGTTGCGCGGCGTCAGGTGCCACTTGCCGACGGCCATCGTGTTCCACCCGGCGTCGCGCAGGATGCGGGGCAGGGTGGCCGCGGACGCGGGGATCCGGCCGCTGTAGCCGGGATATCCACCGGGCATGTCGGCCAGGAAGCCGATGCCGACCGCATGCGCGTTGCGGCCGGTCAGCAGGGAGGCCCGGCTGGGCGAGCACATCGCCGTGACGTGGAACCTGTTGTAGCGCAGCCCCTGCCCCGCGATCCGGTCGATGCTCGGGGTGTCGATCTCCCCGCCGAAGGTGCCGAGCTGACCGAAGCCGATGTCGTCGAGCAGCACGACCAGCACGTTCGGCCGACCGGCCGGGCGCGGCCGCGGCGGGTGGTACGGCGTCGAGTCGGCCGCGGTGCGCGCGATGACGGGCCCGGTGGGCAGCTCACTCACGGACGGACTCCTACGATGCTCGGGTGACGGACTTCGGCGTGCTGCTCAGCCTCGCGGGCGTGGTGTTCGTCGATGCTCTGCACGAGCGGCTCGAGGAGGCGGGGTTCGAGGACTTCACCGTCCGCAGCGGCTGGGTGCTGCGCACGCTCGGCGACGAGGAGCTGAGCCTGCGCGACCTGGCCGAGCGGATGGGGCTGAGCAGTCCCGGCACGCTCAAGGCGATCGACCCGATGCTCAGGGCCGGCTACGTGGAGCGCGCCGAGACCAGTGACCGGCGCGTGCGCGCGGTCCGGGTCACCGACCGTGGCCGGGCGGCACTCGCCTGCGCCACCGCCTTCCACGCCGAGTTCGAGGCGAGCCTCGCCACCGCGGTCGGCACCGGCGACGCGGCCGCGACCCGGCGCGGACTGGAGTCGCTGGTCGAGCGCGGGTCGGCGAACCTGCCGCGCGCGCTGACGCCCTAGCCGGGTCATCCGGCCGGCTCCGTGACCGGTTCCGCGGTCGGGACCCGGCGGCGCCAGTACGACGAGAGCAGCAGACCGGTCAACACGTCCCACAGCGCCCAGAAGGCGACGACGAGCGCGACCCCGCCGAGCTGGTCGAAGTACGCCAGCGCCAGGACCAGCCCGAGCGCGGTGTTGCGGATGCCGGTCTCGAAGGTCATCGCCCGCACCCCCGTCGGCGGAAGCAGGAAGGCGCGGCCCACGACATACCCGACGAGGAGGACGACGGCGTTCTGGATGATCGCGGGCACCGCGACCTCGTCCAGGTGGGCCACGATCACGCCGCCGCGGGTGGCCAGTCCGGCCACGACCACGAGCAGCAGGGTGACCAGGACGGCGATCTCGACCGGTCGGCGCAACCGGGCCGCGACCCGGGGTCGGCGCGCGGCCACCACCATCCCGATCGCGAACGGCAGCCCGATCAGGAGCGCCACCTCGACGCCCATCTCGACCGGGTCGAGCCGGATGTCGCTCAGCAGCGCGTCGGCGGCCGGGTAGCGCGCCGCCCAGAATCCGAACGCGACCGGCGTGGCAGCGACGGCGAGCAGGTTGGAGCAGGTCGTCAGCGCGATCGACAGGGCGACGTCCCCGTGCGCACGGTGGGTGAGCAGGTTGGAGAGGTTGCCGGCGGGGCAGCACGCGATGAGCAGCATGCCCAGCGCGACCGAGCCCCCGACGTCGAGCGCCCGGCACAACAGCAGGGTCAGCACCGGCAGCACCGCGAACTGCGCCGCGAGGCCGCCGATCAGCACGAGCGGGCGTCGTACGACGGCACGGAGGTCGGCCAGCTCGACGTCGAGCGCGACCCCCAGCAGGAAGACCGCGATGAGGAGCTTGATCCCGGTCTGCGCTCCATCGCCCAACGAGAGCCGGAGGGCGTCCAGGTCGGACGCGGCAACGAGCATCCGTCCCCTCCTCCGCCATTTCGTTAACCGAAGTTAAGCATATGGCGGACGGGGACGCTGAGCGTTCAGTCCTCGTTCTCCTCGGCGAACTGCTCGTGGTTGCGGATGACCTCCGCGATGATCACGTTGAGGATCTTCTCCGCGAAGTGCGGGTCGAGGCCCGAGCTCTCCGCCATCGACCGCAGCCGGGCGATCTGGACCGCCTCGCGGGCGGGGTCGGCCGGCGGCATGCCGGCGCTCGCCTTCAGGCGACCGACCGTCTCGGTGCACTTGAAGCGCTCCGCCAGCAGGTGCACGAGGGCGGCGTCGAGGTTGTCGATGCTCGACCGGAGTCGGTGGAGCTCGGCCCGGGCGTCGTCTGCACTCACACACCGAATCCTGCCCTACGACGTGACGGCGGCGCGCGGCCCGTCCGCGGGACGAGGCGGCCCGACGTCCGGCCGCACCCCGCCGGGTGCCGGGCACGGCCTAGGATCCGACCACCCCGATGACTCCCTTCCCGAGAGGACGCCCATGAGCGACGACCAGGTGATGCACACCCTCGAGCCGGACGAGCAGCCGACGCACTGGTACAACATCGTCGCCGACCTGCCGACGCCTCCCCCTCCGCCGCTGCACCCGGCGACCCACGAGCCGGTCGGACCGGACGACCTCGCGCCGCTGTTCCCGCCGGAGCTGATCGCCCAGGAGGTGAGCGCCGAGCGGTACGTCGAGATCCCGGAGCCGGTGCTCGAGGTCTACCGCCAGTACCGGCCGAGCCCGCTCTACCGCGCCCGGCGCTGGGAGGAGAAGCTCGGCACCAGCGCCCGGATCTACTTCAAGTACGAGGGCGTCTCGCCAGCCGGCTCGCACAAGGTCAACACCGCGGTCCCGCAGGTCTACTACAACAAGCTCAACGGCATCAACCGCCTCACGACCGAGACCGGTGCGGGCCAGTGGGGCACCGCGCTGTCCTACGCGAGCTCGCTGTTCGACGTCAGCTGCGAGGTGTGGCAGGTCGGGGCGTCCTTCGACACCAAGCCCCAGCGGCGCACCCTGATCGAGGTCTTCGGCGGCACGGTGCACCGCTCCCCCAGCCGGCTCACCGAGTCGGGCAAGGCCTTCGCGGAGGACCACCCCGGCTCGCTCGGCATCGCGATCTCCGAGGCGGTCGAGGTCGCGGCCCAGGACCCCGAGGCGAAGTACGCCCTCGGGTCGGTGCTCAACCACGTCCTCCTGCACCAGACCGTGATCGGCGAGGAGGCGCTGCTCCAGCTCGCCAAGGCCGGCGAGTCCGGGGCCGACCTCGTCATCGGCTGCGCCGGTGGTGGCTCGAACTTCGCGGGCCTGGCGTTCCCGTTCCTGCGTGAGAAGCTCGCCGGCAACCAGGCGCCGCGGATCCTCGCGGTCGAGCCGACCTCGTGCCCGACGCTGACCCGGGGCGAGTACCGCTACGACTTCGGCGACACGGCCGGCCTGACGCCGCTGATGAAGATGTACACCCTCGGCCACGACTTCGTGCCCTCACCGATCCACGCGGGCGGCCTGCGCTACCACGGCATGGCGCCGCTGGTCTCGCACACCGTCCACGAGGGCCTGATCGAGGCCACCGCGCTGCACCAGAGCGAGTGCTTCGAGGCCGCTGTCGAGTTCGCGCGCACCCAGGGCATCGTCCCGGCGCCGGAGTCGTCCCACGCCCTCGCCCAGGCGCGGCGCGAGGCTCTCGCCGCGACCGAGGCCGGCACCTCGCCGGTCATCGTCGTCGGCCTGTCCGGCCACGGCCTGCTCGAGCTGGGCGCCTACGCGAGCTTCCTCGGCGGCAGCCTCGAGGACGACCCGCTGTCCGACGAGGCGCTGGGCGAGGCGCTGGCCAATGTGCCGGTCATCAACTGACCCTCTCCGGCCCGGACCGGTGCTCTTCTACGGCCCGGGAAATGCGTGCGCAACGCATTTCCCGGGCCCTAGCGTTCTCTGCCGGTCGCACCGTGCGGCCACCAGACACGAGAAGGGCAACGACACAGGAACCATCGATGGACAAGATCACCCCGAAGCTCCTCAGCTGGGCTTCGATCCTCGAGCAGGGCACCCGCGAGCAGGCGATGACCACGGCCCGGATGCCGTTCATCCACCCGCACCTCGCGCTGATGCCCGACGCCCACCTGGGCCTGGGCGCGACGGTGGGCTCGGTCATCCCGACCCTCGGCGCGATCATCCCGGCCGCGGTCGGCGTCGACATCGGCTGCGGCATGATCGCCGTGCGCACGCAGTTCACCGCCGACGAGCTGCCCGCCGACCGGCGACCGCTGCGGGAGGCCATCGAGCGGGCGGTCCCGCTCTCGGCCGGCGCGGCGAACCGGAGCATCACCCGCGAGCACACCCAGCGGCGTCTGGACGAGCTCACGCGCGCGGCCGAGGAGGCCGGCTTCGAGCCCGCGCGGTACGCGCAGCGGTGGGAGCTGCAGCTCGGGACGCTCGGGTCCGGCAACCACTTCATCGAGGTGACCGTCGACGAGGAGCGGCGGGTCTGGCTGTTCCTCCACTCGGGGTCGCGGGGCGTCGGCAACAAGATCGCCCAGAAGCACATCCAGATCGCTCGCGACCTGTGCGAGAAGTGGTGGATCCAGCTCCCCGACAAGGACCTGGCCTACCTCGCCGAGGGCACCGACGAGTTCTGGGCGTACATCCGGGAGATGCGGTGGGCGCAGCGCTACGCGCTGCTCAACCGTGAGGAGATGATGGACCGGGTCGTCCGGCAGTTCGCGGAGTGGGTCGGGCTCGGCTCGGCCGACGACGTCGAGCGGGCCGAGGAGATCAACTGCCACCACAACTACACCGAGCGGGAGCGGCACTTCGGCCGGGACGTGTGGCTCTCCCGGAAGGGCGCGATCAACGCGGAGCGGGGCCGGCCGGGCCTCATCCCCGGGTCGATGGGGACGGCGTCGTACGTCGTCAGCGGCCTCGGCAACCCGGTCGGGCTCAACTCGGCACCGCACGGCGCCGGCCGGGAGTACTCCCGGTCGAGGGCCCGCCGGACGTTCACCCGCGAGCAGCTGCGGGAGGCGATGGCCGGCATCGAGTACCGCGACACCGACGCGTTCATCGACGAGATCCCGGCGGCGTACAAGGACATCGACCGAGTGATGGCCGACGCGGCCGATCTCGTCGAGGTGCGGCACGTGCTGCGCCAGATCGTGAACGTCAAGGGTGATTGAGGGGGTGCCGGTGACAGCGGCCGGGGCGGTCGGTTTGAATACCGGGATGGAGGACGACCATCCCGACCTGACCGACCTGCCCTGGCCGCTGTCCGGCGCGGAGGCCCTGCGCGACGAGCTGCTGGCGGCGTACGCCGACCCGAGCCGCGGGCACCACGGCACCCGGCACCTCGCGGAGGTGCTCGCGCGGCTCGACGAGCTCGCGGCCGCCGGGACGTCGTACGACCGGACGCCGGTGCTGCTCGCGGCGTGGTTCCACGACGCCGTCTACGACGGCGAGCGGGACGCCGAGGAGCGCTCGGCGACCTGGGCCGAGGACGCCCTGCCGACGCACACCGATCCGGCGACGGTCGCCGAGGTGGCCCGGCTGGTGCGGCTGACGGAGCGCCACCGCCCGGAGCCCGCGGACGCCAACGGCTGCGCGCTGTCCGACGCGGACCTCTCGATCCTGGCGGCCCCCCGGGAGCGCTACGACGAGTACGTCGCGGCCGTGCGCTCGGAGTACGCCCACCTGACCGACGACGTGTTCGCCGCCGGTCGGGCGGAGGTGCTGCGGGCCCTCACCGCCGCCCCCGAGCTGTTCCGCACCGCGCACGGCCGCACCCGGTGGGAGGAGCCGGCGCGGGTCAACGTCGCGCGGGAGCTCGCGGGTCTGCCCGCCTAGGCGACCGGGCCGGCCGACGCTCACCGAGCGCCGCGCACAATGGAGCTGTGGACGACAGCGTGATCTTCCAGGCCCGGGCGCAGGTGCTGGCCGACCTGCAGGCCCGCGCCCTCGGTACGCCGGACTCCGTGACGGTGCTCGAGGACGCCTGCTCGGAGCGTCGCTGGTGGCTCGGCCAGTGGCCCGAGGGCGCGCCGTTCATCGCCGGGCTCGTGGCCCAGGACGTGCAGGACGCCCTCGCCGACCGGTTCGGCCGGCAGGCCCAGGAGGGGCTGTGGCCGGTGTGCACCCGGTGCGACGGGAGCGCCGTGCACGCCCTGCACATCGAGCCCGACCTCGGCGGCCCCGATCCGACCTGGGTGTGCGAGGAGTCGGGGGTCGCGGTCGCGCCCCTCGGCGGCCTCAGCCGCGGAGCGGCAGACTGACCGGGCGGCACTCGCCCCGACAGACCGCGCACGCCCCACACCCGGACGTACGAACATCTGTTCGAACACGAGGTATCCTCGACCCATGACGGTCGACTTCCAGACCAGCCTGTTCGAGACCGGCACCCCGGCGACAGCGGCGGCCACCGAGCGCAGGCGGCTCAGCGCCGGTGCCTGGGTCGATGTCGCCCGCGACTGGCTGCCCGACGCCGACGACGTCTTCGCGACCCTGGTGCGCGACGTGCCGTGGCGCGCGGAGCGGCGGGCGATGTACGACCGGGTCGTCGACGTGCCCCGGCTCGTCTTCACCTACATGATCGGCGACGAGCTCCCCCACCCCGCCCTGGCGGCGGCGCGGGAGCGGCTGACGGCGCGGTACGCCGACGAGCTCGGCGAGCCGTTCCGCACCGCCGGCTGCTGCTACTACCGCGACGGGCGCGACAGCGTCGCCTGGCACGGCGACACCATCGGCCGCGGCTCCACCGACGACACGATGGTCGCGATCGTCTCCGTCGGCGACCCGCGCCGGCTGCACCTGCGCCCGCGCGACCCGGACCGCCGCGACGAGGCGTTCGCGGTCGAGATGGGCCACGGCGACCTGGTCGTCATGGGCGGCTCCTGCCAGCGGACCTGGGAGCACGCCGTGCCGAAGGTCGCCTCGGCCGGGCCGCGGATCTCCGTCCAGTTCCGGCCGTTGAACGTCTTCTGAGCGTCAGCTCGCGCCGCGCTCCTCGTCCGAGCGGAGCACGCAGAACTCGTTGCCCGCCGGGTCGGCCAGGGTGACCCAGCCGGTCCCGTCGCCACGGATCTCGCGGTGGTCGGCGACCTGGGTCGCCCCGAGCGCGAGCAGGCGGGCCACCTCCTCGTCGCGGGTTCCGGTCCGGGGACGGATGTCGAAGTGCAGCCGGTTCTTGCCGAGCTTGGCGTCCGGGACCTCGATGAAGAGCACCTGATGGCCCGACTCGGGGTCGCGGATCATGCACTCCTCGTGGCCGGGCAGGTTGGGGTCGCCCTCGATGTCGACGTAGCCGAGGACCGGCTTCCACCACTCGGAGAGCTGGTAGGCGTCGGCGCAGTCGACGGTGGTGTGGGAGATGTACGACGTCACGGGCTCGCTCCTTGCGACGGGGTCGGGGTCGGGGCGGGGGTCGGTGTCGGGGTCGCCGTATCACTGGGGGTGGGCGTCACCGAGGGCGTGTCGCTCGGCGTCGCCGGGGCGGTCGGCTCGGACGGCACGGGACCCGTCGGGGTCTCGGTGGGGGTCGGGTCGGGCGTCGGCGTGGGAGTGGGAGCCGGGGTCTCCTCGGCGGGCGGCTGCTTCCGCTGCTCGTCCTTGCCCTTGCCGCCCTTGCCGAAGACACCGGTCAGCGACGTCCGGTCGCTGCCGTCCGTGCCGCCCGTGATGGTCGAGACGCTCTTGCCCGCGACCAGCTCGACGGCGCTGATCGCGAGCAGGGAGAGCACGAACACCACGGCGGCGAGCACCGCGATCCGCTTCCACTGCAGGTCTGCCCACCGGCTCCGCTCCGGCGACTCAGCGGCGGCGGGCTCCTCGGCGAGCTCCTCCCCGGCCGCGTCGAGATGGCGGTGGGCACGGTCCAGCTCCCGCTCGGCCGCCTCCGGGTCGCTCCGCCGTGCCGCGCGGCGTACGTTCTGGTCGGCGAGGTTGACCCGCTGCAGCGCCGCGGCCTGCACCTCGGCCATCCGGCGGCGGCTGGACTCGATGCCCTGCTTGTAGAGGGCGGAGCTGACGGTCGCGATGACGCTGCCGAGAGCGGCGCCGATCAGGGTGCCGGCGGCGCCGAGCGTGGAGAGCAGCACCGCGACGGTCACGGCCGCGGCGGCACCCGCGAAGGTCGCGGGCCAGTCGATCCGCGACCTCCGCTCCTCGGTGTCGGTCTCAGCCATCGCTTCCCCGCACGACTCAGTCGGTGCCGTTCGCGGCGATGAACGCGAGGATCTTCTCGGACAGCTCGGGACGGCACACGATCACGTCGGGCAGGTAGACGTCGGCCTGGTTGTAGACCAGCTCGCTGCCGTCGACCCGCGAGGTGAACAGGCCGGCGGCCCGCGCGACGGCGACCGGTGCGGCGGAGTCCCACTCGTACTGGCCGCCCGCGTGCACGTAGGCGTCGGCGACGTCGCGGACCACCGACATCATCTTCACGCCGGCCGAGCCCATCGGGACCAGCTCGGCGTCGAGCTCGGCGGCCAGCGCCTCGACGAACGCGGGCGGGCGGGTGCGGGAGACCGCGATCCGCGGGCGCTGCGAGGTCCGCGGCGGCACGACGGGCGGGGTGCCGGTGTTGAAGGTCTCGCCCAGCGCCGGCTGGGCGACGGCACCGGCGACCAGCTCGCCCTCCTGCCACAGCGCCACGTGCACCGCCCAGTCGTCGCGCGGCGGCTCGGAGAACTCACGGGTGCCGTCGAGCGGGTCGACGATCCAGGCGCGGGCGGCGCGCAGCCGCGCGTCCTTGTCGGCGGCGTCCTCGAGCGCCTCCTCGGAGAGGACGGCGTCGTCGGGCCGGTACGTCGCCAGCAGCTGCATGAGCAGCTCGTGGGCGGCCCGGTCGCCGGCGTCCTTGAGGTCCTTGCCCTCCAGGCCCTCGGCGCGCACCTCCAGCAGCCGGCGGCCGGCCTCCTCGGCCAGCCAGGCCGCGAGACGGTGGTCGTCGGCGACGACGTCGGGATCGGGGGTACCGGGCTCGAAAGTCACACGGTCACCCTACTGATCCTCCGCGAGGGCGCCCCAAACCTCGGTTGAGTCGTCGGTTCTGACCTGTTGAGTCGTCGGTTCTGACCCATTGAGTCGTCACTTCGCGCGCCTCGGCAGCCAGATCTGACGTCTCGACGGGTCAGATCCGACGAGTCAACGGTTGTGGCGCTGCTGGGTCTTCTCGAGACCGTCGGCGATCAGCGACTCCACGGCGTCGGCGGCGGAGTCGACCTGGAACGGCAGCTCCTTGCGCTCCTTGGTCGCGTAGTTGGAGAGCACGAAGTCGGCGACATCCTGGCGGCCGGGCGGGCGGCCGATTCCGGCCCGGACCCGGAAGAAGTCACCGGTGCCCAGTGAGGAGCGCATCGACTTCAGGCCGTTGTGGCCGTTGTCGCCGCCGCCCTTCTTGATGCGCAGCGTGCCGAAGTCGATGTCGAGCTCGTCATGGATCGCGATGACCCGCTCGGCGGGCACCTTGTAGAAGGTGGCGAGGGCCTTGACCGGCCCGCCCGACTCGTTCATGTACGAGCGGGGCTTGGCCAGCACCACCCGAGGTGTGCCGGCACCGAGCGGCCCCAGCCTGCCCTCGACGACATCGGCCCGTCCCGACTTGTGGGCCCGGAAGCCGCTGCCCATCCGGCGCGCCAGCTCCTCGACCACCAGGTAGCCGATGTTGTGGCGGTGTCCGGCGTACGACGGGCCGGGGTTGCCGAGGCCGACCACGAGCCAGACGTCGGCGCTGTTCGCGTCAGCCACGTTGGTCTCCTCGGCGTCGGATGCGGCGGTGCTCCCCGGCGCGGACGTGCGCGCCGGGGAGATGAGTCGGCCCAGGAACCACCTGAGCCGGCTCAAGGTCACTCGCTGTCGCCGCCCTCAGCGGCCGAGGCCTCGCCGGCGCTCTCGGCGCTCTCGGCGTCGGGCTCCGCCGCGACCTGCTCGGTGACGTTGACCACGAGGGTCTCGGGGTCGGTGAGCAGGGTGGTGCCCTCCGGCAGGTCGAGCTGGCCCGCGAGGAACTGGGTGCCGGCCTCGGCGCCGTCGATGTTGACCTCGAAGGACTCGGGGATGTGGGTGGCCTCGGCCTCGACCTGCACCGAGGTGTTCTCGGTGACCACCAGCGTGCCACGGAGGGCCTCGCCCACGATGATGACCTGGACGTCGACGGTGACCTTCTCGCCACTGACGACAGCGACGAAGTCGACGTGCTCGAGGACGCGGCGGACCGGGTCGACCTGGACCTGCTTGGTCAGGGCGAGCTGCGAGGTGCCGTCGATGTCGAGCTCGAGGAGCGCGTTGGCGCCGCCGTGCTTGAGCGCCATCATGGTGGCGTGGCCCGGGAGGGTCAGGTGGATCGTCTCGTTGCCGTGGCCGTAGACGACGGCGGGGACGTTGTTGTCGCGGCGGATGCGGCGGGCGGCGCCCTTGCCGAACTCGGTGCGGACCTCGGCCTTGATCTTCTCGGTGCTCATGGGAGTCTCCTGCTCGTCGCGTGGTGGTGGTCGCTGCACCCGGAGACGAGGAACGCCGCGCTTCCCTCACCCGGTGACCGGCAGGGCGCGCGGCGTCGTCAGGACGAGCCGGCCCAGTCGATCACGGAGTCACAGAAGCAGGTGCTCCCTCGCCGAGGCAACCGGAGAAGACTACCCGCGGCGGCGAGGCTGCGCGAAATCGTCACCGGTAGGGGTCGGTGATCTCCCGCAGGTCCCGCAAGGCGTCCGTCAACGCCGCCAGGCGCTCGGCCCCCAGGTGCCGGCTCCACTCGCGCTCGACGGCCCGCTCCTCGCGCCGCGCGACCCGCTGCACCTCGCGCCCGCGCGGCGCGATGACCACGAGTCGGGCGCGGGCATCGGTGGGGTCGGGCACCCGTTCGACGTACGCCGCCCGCTCGAGCTGGTCGACCAGCACGCTCGCGCTCTGCTTGGTGATCCGCGACTGCTCGGCCAGGTCGGTGACGCGGATCCCGTCCTCGCTCAGCCGGGCGGCCACCCGCGCCATCGCGGGCGTCAGGTCGCCGTAGCCGGCCGCGATCACGGCGCCGGAGACCCGCTGCTCGACGTACCGCGCGCCGATGAACATGAGCAGCGCCGGGTGCGGCTCGCGCATGTCGCGCCCTCCCCCTTGACGAAGTGATCAGGCAGGCTGACCATATCAGTCAGGGACGCTGACCATCGGAGGTCGCCATGGACAAGGCCGCGATCTGGGCGCACATTCACGCCGAGCGCGCCGCGCTCGCCGATCTCCTGGCCGGCCTGGACGACGACGGCTGGGCACACGACACGCTCTGCCCGGGCTGGACGGTCCACGACGTCGCGGCGCACGTGATCTCCACGCCCCAGATCGGGTGGGCCGCGATGCCCGGGATGCTGGCCCGCAATCTCGGCCGTGGCTACAACACGATGATCTTCCGCGAGGTGAAGCGGCTCGGTGCGCATGCGACCAGGGAGAGCATCCTCGGCGACTTCGAGAGGTACGCCGCT
Organism: Nocardioides carbamazepini; assembly: GCF_024614185.1. Classification (GTDB taxonomy): domain Bacteria; phylum Actinomycetota; class Actinomycetes; order Propionibacteriales; family Nocardioidaceae; genus Nocardioides; species Nocardioides carbamazepini. The sequence continues at coordinate 832,206 of NZ_JAHTLF010000016.1, read as the reverse complement.
AGCACCCACCACGTCCCGACCACCACGTCGGTCGAGCCGTTGATCGACGCACTTCTGCACCACCAGGACATCGCGCGCCCGCTCGGCCGGCACCGCACCATGCCTGTCGAGGCGGCCGTGGTCGCCGCGGACCGGGTGCGCCGGCTGGCCCCGCTGATGGGGACCGGCCGCCTCGTCCGGAGCGTGCGCCTGGTCGCCACCGACGTCGCCTGGGATCGCGGCACGGGACCCGCCGTCACCGGCCCGATCCAGGAGCTGCTCATGCTCGCCTCCGGCCGGGCGCCGGACCCCGACCTGGTGAGCGGAGACGGCCTCGCGGTGCTGCCGGGCAAGCCTGTGTGAGGTCGTCCGGGGTTGTGTCGTACCCCTGTTGTTGGGTTGGGGCATGGTCAGTGGTCGGGTGGTGGTGGGTCTGGAGGACCTGTCGGCGGCGGGGGTTCTCGACTTTGTCGAGGCCCAGCATGCTGCGCGCCTGTCAGCTGAGCGGGAGATCTTGAGGGCGGCGTATCAGTGGGCGGTACTCCACTCCCCGGACCGGCTCCCGGCCGGTGATCGTCGGGGCAGGGTGCGGGCTCGTCGTGTGGGTGGGGTCGGGACGCCGTTGGTCACCGAGCACGCCGCAGCGGTGTTCGGGGCCCGGGTCCAGACCAGTCCCTATGGTGCGCGGCGGTTGATCGCAGACGCCGTCGACCTGCAGCTACGGCTCCCGCGGTTGTGGGCCGGCGTGGAGGCCGGCACGGTCCGGGTGGCGCATGCGCGTCACGTCGCCGACGCCACCCGCGACCTCAGCCCCGACGAGGCGGGGTGGGTCGATGCCGAGGTGGTCGAGGTCGCGGACGGTCGTCTGGCGTGGTCCCGGTTCGAGGCCCTGGTCGAGGGCAAGGTCGCGGCCGCGGCCCCCGAGCTGGCCCGCGAGCGTGAGGACGCTGCGGCGCGGGAACGGTGTGCCCGGTCCTCGCGGGTCAACAAGCACGCGATGGCGACCTTCACCATCAAGGCCGATGCCCTCACCATCGCCGGCATCGACGCCGCGGTGGCCGCGGTCGCGGACAAGCTGACCGAGTCGATGCCCGACAGTGTCGTGAACGACCGCCGGGTCGCGGCCGCAGCACTCCTGCTGAACCCAGCGGCTCGTCCCGATCTGTCGGTGGGTCCGGTCAAGGTGCGGGCCAAGGTCTACCTCCACCTCGCGCCCGAGACACCCATCGCGCGTGTGGAGGGGCACGGGCCACTCACGATCGGCCGGGTCGTGGAGCTGCTGGACGCCACGGCCGCGAAGGTCCAGGTCACCCCGGTGCTCGACCCGGCCGGGATGGCACCGGTCGATGCCTACGAGATCCCCTCCCGCCTCCGCGAAGCAGTGCATCTGATCCACCCCGCCGACGTGTTCCCCTACGCCACCAACACCACCCGCCGCATGGACCTCGACCACGCGATCCCCCACAGCCAGGGTGGCGCGACCAGTGTCGACAACCTCGGACCCCTGACCCGGACCCACCACCGGATCAAGACCCACACCGGGTGGGAAGCCCGACATCCATTCCCCGGGATCGTGATCTGGCGCGATCCCTACGGGGCCCACTACCTCATCGACCCGACCGGCACCAGACGGATCACTCCGACCCCCACCGCCAACAGCACCAACAGCGGCAGCGGTGGGACAGGCAGCCGGGTCGACATCATGGTCACCCAGCTGTTCCTGGACTATGCGGCCTAGCCGCCATGGCTTAGTAGCCGACGAGCTTGGGTTGTGCCTCGACCGCTTGCAGTGGTTGGCCGGGTCCGTCGATGGTGACGGTGCCGGGGATGGTCTGCCACGGTCCGGTCGCGATGCGGTAGCGGCCGGTGTAGGTGGTGGACAGGCTGGGCAGGTAGTCGCCCTTGCGTAGGTAGCTGTGGGTGATGGTGAGGTCGGGGTAGGGCGCCCCGGGCTCGGTGGTGCTGGTGGACTTGCCGTCGCCGAAGTTCCAGGCGAAGGACGCCGGGGTGGCCTCGAGGGTGACCTGCTGCCCGAGCAGGGTGAGGCTCGTGCTGATCGGTGTGGTGCTGGTGGTGTAGAAGTTCGTCTTGAAGTTCACCAGGGTCAACCCGTCAGGCGGCTGGATGGTGAGGGTCCCGGCCGGCAGCTTGAGCTCTGCGAAGGCCCTCTGGACGTCGGCTGCAGTAATCGCAGGCAGGTCGTCTCGGTCGGCCGTGCAGAAGGCGTGATCCACGAATTCGCCGGCGACCTGTTCGGCGCCCTGGCAGGCAAAGCCGCCTGCAGCAGGCTCTGCTGCCGATCCCGTCCCCGGAACCCAGCCCTGCTGAGGCGGCTGGTCGCCATTGCGCGTGCTGTCTACCCAGAGCCCGTTGTTGGAGACGCCGGCGTCTGTTGTCGGATCGGGCATCGGGTCGGCACTGGACATGTCGATAGGAATAGCAACCAAGATCGCCAGAACAGACCCGATGACAGCGGCCCTCATTGCGGATCCATGACTTCCATCTGCCAGGAATCGTCGGTCCACTGCGTCGCGACTGCCATCCGAGCTGAACCTGCGGCAGAGCGCTGCTCGGAACCGTCTCCGCTTACCAGCAGTTGCTCCGTGTTGGCGACCGTCAGAAGAGCCTCAAAGGCCAGGAGACTCGAACTGCCCTTCAGTCGGTTCACCTTCTCGAAGCTGACTGCGTAGTCGCCGCCCTCGGCGTGGCCGCCGTCTTTGTACAGATCGCGGATACCTTGAATCCCGTCAAGACATCCCTCGCAGCTCGGTCCCGAGGCAGCCTTGAGTGCCTTCACATCGCCTGTGACCTGCGCGTAGTTGATCAGGTCCCAGTAGTACGTGATGAACGCGCGGGCGCCGTCCTCACTCGCCTGCTTCGCTGCGTCCGGGAGCACCGGCTCAGTGGGCTCGGCAGGCTCGGTGGCCGTCGGGGAGGGCAGGTCCATCGTCCCGGTCGGGCTCCACGTCGAGGACGGGTCGCGGGGGTCGGGGTCGTCGCCGGTGCAGGCGGCCGCGGAGAGGAGCAGGGCCAGCGTGGCGGCGAGCAGGCCGAGGGCCGGTGGGCCGCCGGCGGTGCGGTGGGTGCGCATGGGTCCTCCCGAGATGTGCAGCGCCCGGACCGGGGACGCGCTCGCGACGCTATCTCGATCCGGGCGACTGACGCCACCGAGGAGACGGCCGGCTGTGGAGGACGACGATGGGCAGGTGGACGAGAGCGGGACGCGGCGTTCGAGGGGACGTCGTCCGGGACGACCGGTTGATACTGACTTATACTTACGCGAAGTATAAAGCCGTATCACAGCACGGAGGCCAGGCCATGCCGAGCAACCCCTACACCCCCGGACAGGTGCCGCGGATCCTCGCGGGCCGGGCCGTGGAGATGCGACGGATCGAGGACCTGCTCGCACGGGTCGCGACGTACGGCGAGCTCGGGGGTCCCCTCCTGGTGTTCCACGCGCCCCGCGGGATCGGCAAGACCTCCCTGCTGCGGGCGGGTCAGCGTCGCGCGGTGGAGTCCGGGTTCGTGACCGCCTGGGTGGCCTGCTCGCGCCAGCAGCCGGTCCTCGCCGAGATCGCCTACGGCATCGCGCGTGCTCTGGAACGCGCCGATGCCGTCCCGGCGGGAGCAGCCGGCAACCGCTGGCGCGGCCAGCTCGAGCGACTGACCGTCGAGGTCGGGATCCCGGGCGCCAAGGTGCAGGCCGAGCTGTCCCGGAAGGAGGCGGCCGCTCCTCCGCACGCGGCCATCGGCGTTCTGGAGTCGCTGCTGCACGAGGCGGCCGCGTCCGTTCGACAGCAGGGTGGTGCCGGCCTGCTCCTGCTCCTCGACGAGCTCCACACCGCCTCGGCCGACGAGATGGCGGTCCTCCTCAACACGCTGCAGAACCTCGACGGCGAGCGCACGGACAACCCGCTAGCGACGGTCGCCGCCGGGCTGCCGGTCACCCCCGAGGCGCTCACCCGCGCCGCGACCTTCGGCGAGCGCAGCAGCTTCGTCTCCCTCGAGGTGCTCTCCGACGACGACGCCCGCGCGGCGCTGGTCGCACCGGCCGACGCCGAGGGCGTCGGCTGGTCCGAGGCGGCGCTCGCGGCGATCGTCGCCGAGTCGCGCGGCTATCCCTACCTGATCCAGCTGCTCGGCAGCACCACCTGGGACGCGGCCGCTCCCGGCACCGGCGACCGGCTGACCCTCGCCGCCGTGAAGCGCGGCCTGCCGGTGGCCCGCGACCAGCTCGCCGCGATGCACCGGGCCCGCTGGGGCGCGGCGTCCCGGTTGGAGCAGCGCTTCCTCGCGGCCATGGCCGCCGCGGGTGACGGCAATGTCACCCGGGCGGCCATCGCGGCCGGCATGGAGGTCGACTCCCGCGCCATCAGCGTCCCCCGCGAGCGGCTGATCGAGAAGGGCGTGATCGAGCCGGTCGGGCACGGCCTCGTGCGGTTCACGCTGCCCGGGTTCGGCGCGTTCGTGCGGAGCCTGGACGACGCCTGAGCCCGGTCCGCTCAGCGGCGGACCTTGATCGTGACGACCGCCCTCGCCTTCTCGACCTCGGCGTTCCCGGCGAAGACGACCTTCAGCCTCCGCGTGCCGGCTCGCTGGAACGTCGGCAGCCGCAGCTTCACCACGCCGTTCCTGACGACGGCCCGCACGTTCTTGGCACCGGGGATCCTGACCGTCACGGTGCCGTCGGCCGTGACGCCGGCGGGGACGTCGACGCGCACCCGGAGGACCGGCCGGGTCCGGCGGACCTCGATCCGCTTCGGCTTCACCTTCAGCACCCGGACCTCCGCCTGGGCCTTGGTGACCCGCACCCGGACCGTGGTGGAGGCCACGGCGTAGGTCCCGTCGCCGTCGTAGGCCACCCGCAGCTGATGGGTGCCGACCGGCAGCGACCGGGCCGGGAGTACGACGTGTGCCGCACCGTCCGCGAGCTGCGCTGCACCCACGACGGTCGCGCCGGCGAGGACGCGTACCGTCCCGGTCGGAGCCCCATCGGCGCCGGCCACCCGCACCGTCAGCGTCGCCGTGCTGCCGACGCCGACCTCCAGGTCGCCGGCACTGACCGTCGCCGAGGTGGTCGGGTCGACGGGCACGTCCGGGTCCAGCGGCGCGACATAGCGGACGTCGCCCGCGGAGGACCCGGCGACCAGGCGGTAGGCGGCCGGCTCGTCCGGCAGCACCAGGTCGAGGGTGACGCGCCCGTCCGCGTCGAGGGTGCGCTGCCCCAGATAGGCGACGTCGGAGACACCGGGAGCGTTCGGGTCCGCGGCCGAGCGCAGCACCACGACGCCCACCTCGCCGCCCGCGGCCACCGGCCCCAGGTCGAGTGCCAGTGTCACGAGACCATCCGCACCGGCGACCAGCGTGTGACCGGGCGCGTCGGCCTCGGGTGCCGTCGTCGCCGCGCGGGTCGCGAAACCCGGCGCCGGACGGTTGCGGCCGACGGACCCGGCGGCGGGGGGCGCCGGGACGCGGAGCACCGGGCGGGCGAGATCGGCGTCCCACTGCCAGACCTGCTCGAGGTCGAAGCCGATCCCGGACCAGGTGGACTCCTGCGCCAGCTCGGCGGCGGTGAGCGACCCGCCGTTGCGCGTGGTCGGTCCCACCTCGGTGCTGACCTGCACGGCCGGGACCAGGGTGTCGACGGCCCACAGGTCGCCCAGCGTGGCCGGCTCGGCGCCGGCGAACCGCGCGATCGCCCGGTGTGCGTTCGTGGTGGCCGTGACGACCGGGCTGAGCACGACACCATGCCGTACGACGGTCCCGGCGTTGCGGGCATAGCCGGTGAGCCCACCTGCCGAGGCGGCACCCGACCGGACCGCACCGGTCGCGTAGACCCGCTCGGTCGTGCTCGGCGCGTCGGCGACGCCGACGATCCCGCCGGCGTAGGCGGCGGTCGTGGTCGTCACGTCTGCTGTCGACCACGCGTCGCGGATCGTGCCGAACGAGTCGCCCGCGATGCCGCCGGCGTACGAGGGAGCGCTCACGGCCCCGGACACCCCGACCCGTTCGACGGTGCCCCGCAGGGTGTCGACCAGGCCGCCCGCCTTGTTGCCGGCCTTGCTGATCTCCACCTGGACCAGCACCAGGTCGGTCACGACGCCGGCCGTGTCGATCACCCCGAAGAGCCCACCCTCGCTCGACCGGAGGCCGCGGATCTCGTGGCCCGCACCGTCGAGGGAGCCGCGGAAGGTGGGCACCCGGACCACGGTCCCGGCCAGGTCGATGTCGGCCGCGAGCCGGAACCGCTCGTCCGGATGGGTCGCCAGAGCCCGCAGGTCCGTCGGGGTAGCGATCAGCCACGCCCCGTCCTCGTCCTGCTCGGCGGTCGGCCCCGGCGCCTCGGGCACCTCCTCGGTGGCGGTGCGCAGCACCGGCCGGTCGCCGTTGTCGTCCCATGCCCAGGTCTGCTCGAAGTCGAGGCCGAGGCCGTCGGCCCAGGTCGACTCCCGCGCGGCGTCGGCCGCGGACACGGTGGCGCCGTTGAAGGTGGTCGGCCCGGTGTCGGGCGCGGACTGCACGCCGGCCACCACGAACTCGGCGGCGTAGAGGTCCGCCAGGGTCGGGGTCTGGCCGTTGGCCGCGCGGGCCACCACCCGCTGGGTGGTCGTCGTCCCGGTGACCGACGGGTTGAGCGCGAACGCCTTGCGCACCACCGTCGCGCTGTTGCGTGCGTAGCCGCTGATGCCGCCGCCCGACGTGCCCGTCGCGGTGACCACACCCGTGGCGTAGACCCGCTCGGTCAGGCTCGGCGAGTCGGCCACACCGACGATGCCGCCGGCGTAGTTGCCGCCCGACGTGCGCACCGTCGCGGTGGAGTAGGCGTCGCGGATCGTGCCGAACGAGTCGCCGGCCACGCCCGCGGCGTACTCCTTGGCGATGACCTCTCCCGAGGTCCAGACCCGCTCCACGGTGCCGCGCAGGGTGTCGACCAGGGCGCCGGCCCGAGCCGTCGGCTTGTCGATCCGCACGTCCACGATCCCCAGGTCCCGCACGGCTCCGTCCGCTCCGATCACGGCGAAGAGGCCGCCGGCCGGCGACGTCCAGCCGCGGATCTCGTGGCCGGCCCCGTCGAGGACGCCGTTGAACGGGCGCCGGGTGGCGAGCTGCGGTACGTCGATCCCACCGAGATCGAGGTCGGCGGCGAGCCGGTAGCTCTCCTCCGGGAACTCCGTGACCTGGGCCAGGTGAGCCGGCTCGGCGATCAGGTAGAAGCCGTCCTCGTCCTGGGCGAGGCTCGGCGCGACGGCCGAGTCGTCGATCTCCTCGGGAGCGTTGCGGAGCAGCGGCCGTTTGGCCTTCGCGTGCCACTCCCAGACCCCGTCGAGGTCCCAGCCGAGGTTGGTGAACCAGGCCGCTGTCCGCAGGTCGGCGGCCCGGACGACCTCGCCCTTCCAGTTGTCAGCAGCGGGCGGGTCGGTGAGGCTCTCCCCCGTCACGGTGACGCCGGAGCTCATGTAGTTGCGCGACAGGTCGGCGATCTGACCGTCGGCCACCCGGCCCACGACGGCGTGCGAGAACGAGGACGCCTGGACGATGTCGTTGAGGGAGACCGACTGGGAGACCACGGTGTTCTCGTAGCCGTAGCTGACCAGGCCGCCGGCGTTGCGCCCCTGCGCACGCACCGCGCCGGTCGACAGCAGCCGCTCGCTGATCGACCCGCCGGTCGCGATCGCGACCACGCCGCCGGCGTACAGGCCGGTCGTGGTGACGTCCGCGGTCGAGTAGGCGTCGCGGATGGTGCCGTAGTGGTCGCCGACCACGCCGCCGACCCGGGTCGAGCCGGTGATCGAGCCCGAGGTGCGGACCTGCTCGATCAGGCCGTGGTTGACGTCGGCGACCAGGCCGACCGTGCCCCGCTCGGTCTCGACGTCGCCCACGACCGAGAGGTTGCGAACGGTGCCGTCGTTGTCGGCGAACAGGCCGACTCCCTCGGTGCCGGGGGTGGTGAACCCGGTGATCGTGTGCCCGGCACCGTCGAGGACGCCGGTGAACGACACCAGACGGTCGATCTGCGAGTGCGTCTCGCCGGTCAGGTCGAGATCGGTGGTCAGGCGGTAGTGCCCGCCCGGGTCGTTGGCGACCTTGGCCAGGTCCGCCCCCGACGTGATCAGGTAGGGGTCCGCCGCGGTGCCCTCGCCCTCGATGCCCTCGCGGGCCACGATCGGCGCCGTCATGGGACGAGCACCCGCCAGGCTGTCCCACGCATACACCTCGACGGTGTCGCTCGGGTTCACCGGCAGCGGGGTGCCGAAGGTGGCGAACTGCTCCGAGCCCTGGTGGTCGAGCGCGACGTCGACGGTGCGGAGGTCACGCAGCTCCCGCCCGGTGCTGTCGTACGTCGCGGCGACCAGCGTCGTCGACGACGGCGCGCCCTCGGTGCTGATCACGCCGACGCCCTCGAGCCGGCGGTCCACCACGTCGGTGGAGGTGATCCGCCAGTGGTCGGTGGGCTTCGTGACGGTGTAGGTGTCGACCTCGCGGCCGTCCACCGTGTACGTCGTCAGCTCCAGCCCGGCGTCGGTGACCTCGAGCACCGTTCCCAGCTGGGCGTTCTCGTCGAAGACCACGTCGTCCCACCAGTGCACGACGTTGTCGTAGAACTTCGGCCCGGCCGAGCCGAGCGTGACGAAGGTCGTGCCGAGCGCCTCCTCCGCGGGCGTCGCCGCGAGGCGTCCGTCGTAGATGGTGGAGCGCTTGTAGATGTGGTCGTGGCCGCCGATGTAGAGGTCGACGCCGAGCTTCTCGAACGCCGCGGTCAGCTTCGGCCGGTCGGCTGCCAGCGGGCCGTCGTCGCCGTGCGAGCCGCCGTAGTAGGAGTAGTGGCCGGTGACGACATTCCACTTCCGGTCCGAGGCGCGGATGTCCTTGGCGAGCCAGTCGAGCTGCTTGTCCATGTCGTGCACCGAGTTGAGCACCGCGATGTGCACGTCGCCGCGGTTGAAGGAGTAGTTGGACTCGCCGATGGCACCGTTCTTCGGCGTGTCGAACATGTTGCCGAAGATCGCCGTGCGCTCCTCGGAGTGCGCGTTGTAGTCCAGGTCCCCGTAGGTCTCGTGGTTGCCGGCCACCGGCGCGTACTGGACGTCGAGGCCGTCGAAGACGTGCTCGAAGGCCTCCTCCCAGTACTGCCCGCGACCGCCGTTGTCGACCAGGTCGCCGGTCTGCAGCAGCGTCCGGCCGCCGGGCGTCTTCTCCTGGAGGGTGGCCAGGACGTCGCGCAGCATGCCGAGGTCGCCGGCGTCGTGGCTGGTCGCCTGCAGGTCACCGATCGCGTAGATCGGCTCGTTGCCGGCGCCGCCCGCGACGAACGCCCCGCGGACCTCGGTCCAGGCGGCGGCCGCGGCCGGTGCCGGGGCTGCGCCGCCGACCGCCACCCCGAACCGGTACTGGTAGCGCTCGCCGTCGGTCAGCTCGGTGAGGTCGAACTCGTGGCTGCGCAGCGTCTGGCCGGTGATCGAGTGCTGGTAGCCCGGCTCGTCGTTGCCGATCGTGTTGACCTCGTACGCCCGGTCGTTGGTCGAGGTGAGCACCTCGGCGCTCGACCAGTCGTCGCGGCCGGCCGGGAGGACCTGCGCGTACACCTTGTCGATGGAACGGTCGGTGGACACGGCGATCCCGGCACCGCCGGGCTGCTCGGTGACCACCGCAGTGCTGCCGAAGTACTGGAAGACGCCGTCCGGGTCGAGGGTGTCCTGGTCGACCACGATGCGCAGCAGCTCGGAGCCGATGTTGCCCTGACCGTCCTCGGCCTTCACGACGACGAAGTGGTCGTCGTAGCCGCGCACACGGAACGCGCCGTCGGTGACGTCGACGACGCCGGCCGCGTCGTACACCTCGAAGGTCACGGTGGGGTCGAGACCCGAGTCGTCGGTCGCGGTGACCTGCGGCAGCTCGATCGTCGCGCCGTACGCCGCCGTGCTCGCGAAGCCGTCGGCGACGCTGATCTCGGGCGCGTAGTTGGCACCGCGGGTCGTCTCGCCGACCCAGATCGGCGCGGAGACGACGACGTGGCCGTCGGCCTGGGTGGCGCGCACGAAGTACCAGTCGCCCTCGGCGACGGCCTGCTCGTGCTCGAGGGTCAGCGTGCGGCCCGCGATGCCGGGGAAGTCGTGGGCGACGGCACCGCCGTTGGTGACCAGCTCGACCTTGGTGAACGCGTCGCGCTCGTCGGGGTCCTCGAGCCGCACGTCGAAGCTCACCGTCGTCGTGTCTGCGGGAAGGATCGAGCCCATCAGCTCCTCGTTGCCGCCGAAGGCGAGCTCGAGGTTGCCGTCCTGGCTGCTGTAGGTGCTGCGGTCCCGCATCGCCCCGTAGAGGCCCTCGAGCGAGTGCTCGCGCGCCCACACGCCGCTGATCGCCTGGTTGCCGCTGACCCAGGTGGCCGAGTGCTCGTCGCCGTTCCAGACCGGACCGATGTGCCAGCCCGTGTCCAGCGCACCGATGTACTCGTCGAGCTGCGCCGGGCTCTTCACCTCGATCAGCTCCATCGACTCGTCGACGGCGGGGTCGAGGCCGTTGAAGCCGAAGAAGTGGCCCTTGCCGTGGGCGCTGGGATGGTTGAACTGCCCGATCGCGTCGGGATCCTGCTTGATCCGGGCGAAGAAGGTGTACATGTCGTACTTCATGTCGCCGGTGCCGAACGCATTGCCGAAGCCGTCGACGCTGCCCTTCTCCGTGGCCCGGGCCGTCGCCTTCCAGTCGGCGTTGAAGACGTTGATGTGGCCCGTGCCGTCGTACCACGTGTTCTCGATCGAGGGCACCGCGACGAGGTCGTCCTGCGCGTCGTTGAAGGCGAACGCGTCCTCGTGCACCTGGCGCCACTCCTGCGAGTCGGCGTCACGCCAGTCGTCGACGAAGTCGTCGCCGTTGCGCAGGTCCCACATGACGTCGTGCTCGGAGACGGTGAAGAAGTCGGCCTCCGTCTCGGAGTGCACGTGGTCGAACGCGTCGACCGGCATCTTCACGCCGTCGCTGACCGAGGTGTGCGAGTGGAACTCACCGGTGTAGAGGCTCTTGCCGAGGTACGTCGCCCGGTCGCCGTCGGGCGACGCCGCCGTCGCGCTCGCCCCTGCCACCACTCCGAGCGTGCCGAGCAGCAGTGCTCCGGCCGTCGTACCCACCAGTCCGCGACGGGCCGTGCGGCCCACTGTGACACTCATCGATCCTCCGTGGTTGCGTGAACCAGCGAAGACCATCGGAGTCAGATGAACGAAGGGTCTCCAAGACCCGGCCACGGAGTGTCCTGCAGCGGTCGAACTGAGAGCGTTCCGTGCCGCGCGGAGTCGCCGCGATCACGCACCGATTGGGCACAGACCGCATGCTCGTACGGCGTATTGCTGCGGTTTGGTCCCAAACCGCAGCAATTTGCGAACGCCGTTAACTACGCGTGGCCGTCGAACATCGAGGTGACGGAGCCGTCCTCGAAGACCTCGCGGATGGCCCGGGCGACGAGCGGCGCGATCGACAGCGTGGTGAGCTTGTCGAACTGCTTCTCCGACGGCACCGGCAGGGTGTTGGTGATGACGATCTCGGTGGCCGAGCAGTTCTTGAGCCGGTCGACCGCGGGGTCGGAGAGGATCGCGTGGGTGGCGGCGATGATGACGCCGGCCGCGCCGTCGGCCATGAGCGCCTCGGCGGCCTTCACGATCGTGCCGCCGGTGTCGATCATGTCGTCGGTCAGCACGCACATGCGGCCCTTGACGTCACCGACGACCCGGTTGGCGACGACCTCGTTGGCGACGTCGGTGCGGCGGGTCTTGTGGATGAACGCCAGCGGTACGCCGCCGAGGCGGGCCGCCCAGCGCTCGGCCACCTTGATCCGGCCGGCATCGGGGGAGACGACGGCGAGCTCCTGGTCGCCGTACTTCTCCTTGATGTAGTCGGTGAGGATCGGCAGCGCCATCAGGTGGTCGACCGGGCCGTCGAAGAAGCCCTGGAGCTGGTCGGCGTGCAGGTCGACGGTGATGATCCGGTCGGCGCCCGCGGTCTTGAACAGGTCGGCCAGGAGGCGGGCCGAGATCGGCTCGCGGCCGCGGTGCTTCTTGTCCTGGCGCGAGTAGCCCCAGAACGGCATGACCACGGTGATCCGCTTGGCCGAGGCGCGCTTGAGCGCGTCGACCATGATCAGGTGCTCCATGATCCACTCGTTGATCGGAGTGGTGTGGCTCTGCAGCACGAAGGCGTCGCAGCCGCGCACCGACTCCTCGTAGCGGATGTAGATCTCGCCGTTGGCGAACTCGTACGCCGAGGTCGGCACCAGCTCCTGGTCGAGGATCTGGGCGACCTCGTCGGCCAGCTCGGGGTGTGCCCGTCCGGAGAAGACCATCAGGTTCTTCTCGGTCGTCCGCTTCAGACCGCTCACGTCTGTGACTCCCCCTGGTCGCCGCTGGTGGTACCTAGGATTCTGCCCGCTCCCCCGCGTCGCCCCCAAGTCCGGGTCCGTTTTCGGACCGTTCACCCGCGGCGTCCGCCGTAGCGGCCTCCGCCGCCTCCGCCTGGGCGGTGCCCGCGCGCCGCGAGACGACCCAGCCCTCGAGGTTGCGCTGGGGCGAGGTGCTGACCGCGAGGGCGCCCGGCGGCACGTTGCGGCGGACGACGGTCCCGCCGCCCGTCGAGGCGCCGTCGCCGATCACGACGGGCGCGACGAAGGTGTTGTTGGAGCCGGTCTTCGCGTGCCTCCCGACGGTCGTTCGGTGCTTGGCGACGCCGTCGTAGTTGGCGAAGATCGTGCCGGCGCCGATGTTGCTGCCCTCGCCGATCTCGGCGTCGCCGACGTAGGACAGGTGCGGGACCTTGGCGCCATCGCCGATCTGCGCGTTCTTGGTCTCGACGAAGGTGCCGATCTTGCCGCCGGCCCCCAGCAGCGTGCCGGGCCGGAGGTACGCGAACGGTCCGACCGTCGCCCCGGCCCCGATCACGGCGAGCTGGCCGTGGGTGCGTACGACGCGGGCGCCGGCGCCGATCTCGCAGTCCTCGAGCGTGGTGTCCGGGCCGACCACCGCGTCCTCGGCGACGACGGTCGCGCCGAGCAGCTGGGTGCCGGGGAGGACGGTGACGTCGGGCGCCAGCTCGACCTCGGCGTCGATCCAGGTCGTCGCCGGATCCATCACGGTGACACCCTCGCGCATCCAGCGGGTGACGATGCGGCGGTTGAGCTCCCGGCCGAGGTCGGCCAGCTGGACCCGGTCGTTGGCGCCCTCGGTCTGCAGCGCGTCCTCGACGGGGTGGGCGGTGACGACCCGCCCGGCGGCGCGGGCCAGCCCGACGGCGTCGGTGAGGTAGTACTCGCCCTTGGCGTTGTCGTTGCCGATCCGCCCGATGGTCTCGGCGAGGAAGGCGGCGTCGAACGCGAGGATGCCGGAGTTGATCTCGGTGATCAGGCGCTCGGCGTCGGAGGCGTCCTTCTCCTCGACGATCGCCTGCACGACGCCGGTGCCGTCGCGGACGACACGGCCGTACCCGAACGGGTCGGCGACGATCCCGCTCAGGATGCTGACCGCGGCGCCGGCGCGCCGGTGCGACGCCGTGAACGCGCGGAGCGTGGCACCCTCCAGGAGCGGGGTGTCGCCGTACGCGACCAGGACCGTGCCCTCCCGCGGCGCGTCGGCGAGCGCCTCCAGGGCGACCCGTACGGCGTGCCCGGTGCCGAGCTGCTCCTCCTGCACGGCCAGCACGGTGTCCGGGTGCAGCCCGTTGACGTGGGGGCCGACCAGCTCGCGCTGGTGGCCGACGACGGTGACCACCCGGGTCGGCTCGAGCGCGCCGACGGCGGCCAGGACGTGGCCGATCATGCTGCGTCCGCCGATCCGGTGCAGCACCTTCGGGGTCTTCGACCTCATGCGGGTGCCGCCGCCGGCGGCGAGGACGATGACGGTCAGCTGCTCGGTCACGTGCTCGGTCACGTCAGCCACCCTAGAGGGCGTCGGTCAGCGACCGTCGAGCCAGGCGAGCACCGCCAGCACCCGCCGGTTGTCGTCGGCCGCCTGCGGCAGGTCGAGCTTGGTGAAGATGCTGTTGATGTGCTTGCCGACGGCCTTCTCGGTGACGACCAGGCGGGCGGCGATCGCGGCGTTGGACCGGCCCTCGGCGATCAGCGTCATCACCTCCTGCTCCCGGTCGGTGAGCCGGTCGAGCGGCCGGCTGCGGGCGCTGACCAGCGCCGCGACCACCTCCGGGTCCAGCACGGTGCCGCCGCCGGCGACCTGGCGCACGGCGGCGAGGAAGCCGTCGACGTCGGCGACCCGGTCCTTGAGGAGGTACCCGATCGCGCCCTCCCCGCCGGCCAGCAGGTCCCGGGCGTAGAGCGGCTCGACCCACTGGCTGAGCACCAGCACGGGGAAGGCACGCCGCGCTGCCCGGGCCGTGGTCGCGGCCTCCAGGCCCTCGGTGGTGTGCGTCGGCGGGAGGCGTACGTCGACCACCGCGATGTCGATGTCGTCGCGGGTCAGCGCCCGGGCCAGCGAGGGCGCGTTGTCGACCGCCTCGACGACCTCGACGCCACCGGACTCGAGGATCCGGGTGAGGCCCACGCGCAGCAGCGCCTGGTCCTCGGCGAGCACCGCTCTCAGGGTGGTCACGCCGGCGGGCACGGCACCTCCATCCGGACCGTGGTCGGCCCACCAGCTGGACTGTCGATCGCGAGGGCGCCGTCGAAGGCGGCGAGCCGGCGCGCGACGCCGGCCAGCCCGGATCCGTCGGGGTCGGCGCCACCGCGCCCGTCGTCGCCGACGACGAGGCGGAGCCGCTGCTCGGCGTACGTCCCGCTCACCCACGCCCGGTTCGCCGCGGCGTGCTTCATCGTGTTGGCGAGGCACTCGGCGACCGCGAAGTACGCGGCGGACTCGACGGGGGCGGGGAGCCGGGGCACGTCGACCGCGACCGCCACCGGGACGGGCAGCGCGATCGCCAGGGCCTCGATCGCGCCGGCCAGGCCGCGGTCCGCGAGCACGGGCGGGTGGATGCCGCGGACCACGGAGCGCAGGTCGTCGAGGGCGTCCATGGTGGTCTCACGTGCCTCGCGCAGCAGGGCCGCCGCGCCCTCGGGGTCGGTCTGGAGCAGCTTCTCGGCCAGACCGACGCTCATGCCGACCGAGGCGATCCGGGCCTGCGCGCCGTCGTGGAGGTCGCGCTCGATGCGGCGCACCTCGGCGGCGGAGTGGTCCAGCGTCTCGGCGCGGGACTCCTCGACCCGCTCGACCCGCTCGGCGAGCTCCGTGACCCGGTCGTGGCCGAGGATCCCGCGCTCGGCGCGGGCCCGGGCGGCCACGAGCGGCTCCGTCACGAACCACCAGACGAGCAGCATCGGGCCGCTGAGCAGGAGCAGCAGGAGCCACACCCACTCCCCCGCGGTGAACGCCAGGATCAGCCAGGTGAGCGGCGTGGTCAGCAGCGCCACGGGCAGCAGTGACATCACGAACCCGCCGGTCGCGGAGAAGCAGAGGAAGCCGAAGTCCCGCCAGCGGGCCGGGTCGCGCAGCCAGCGGACCGGCCAGGTCACGGCGAGGGTGCCGCCGGTCGGTGCGTACCGGGCCGGGATCGGCTCCCCCAGCAGCCGGCCGCTGACCTGCCGGTGCGCGGCCGTGAGCATCGCCGTCGCGGGCACGGTCGCGAACGCGAGCACGAAACCGACGCCGACCAGCCCGAGCGGGATGCATAGCAGCGTGAGGATGACCAGCGCGAGGGACGGCAGGAACGAGACGGCGTACCCGGCCGAGAGCAGGGTCAGCCGCAACCGCTCCCCGAGCCCGGCGGCGGTCACCGGGCTCGGCCGGAGCGGCCGCAGCGGCGCCAGCACGTCCATCGTGGCCGAGTCTGTCATCACACCGGCTCCGGTGCGGCGCTGCGCACCGCGCCGCGCGCCGAGCCGAGGGTCAGCACGACGACCGCGGCGGCCACCGCGGGCACCAGCCACAGGCCGCCGTCGGGAACCATGCCCTCGTCGCGCGCGACGGCGAACGGGACGACGGTGGTGGCCGCGGCCAGGGTTCCCAGCACCACGCCGATCGCGGCGACGATGCCGGCCTCCGCCACCACCGATCCACGCACCTGCCGGGACGTGGCGCCGAGCAGCCGGAGCCGGAGCAGCTCCTCGCGCCGGTGGGCGACGGTGGCGACGAACGCGTTGACGACCATGATCGCCGCGAACAGCGAGAGCATCCCCACGACGACATTGTTCAGCAGGGCGATGGTGTCGCTGTCCGGCGTCCCCGCGGGCAGCGTGCGGGCGTCGATGTCGACGAGCACGAGGGTGCCGACCGCGGCCGAGGTGAGCACGACGACGGGAGCGAGGACCCCGGCGAGCAGGTGCGCCCGCCGCACGGTGTTGTACGACGCCAGATGGGCCGTCGCCGACGTGCCGGCCAGCAGCCGGACCGGGCCGGCCCCCCACCGCAGCAGGACGGGCGCGAGCACGGCCAGGCCGAGGCCGACCAGGATCGAGCTGGAGCCGCTCGTGGACATCGCGGCGTAGGGGTCGTCGGCATGGGCGGTCACCGCGACGGTGACGACGGCCATCGCGATGCCGTAGCCGACCAGCAGCAGGGCGATCGCCACCCGCCACCAGCGCATCCGGCCCTGCTCGCCGCCGCTCTCGCGGACCAGGACACCGGCCGGACCGCGCGTGGCGCGCCGCGCGGCGACCGCGGCGGCGATCGCGGCGGCGGCCAGCACGAGGACCGCCGCGCCGGCGACCGACGCCGGGCCGGCGTCGTACCGCGTGCCGTCGGAGACGAGTCCGCCCGACCGGATGAGGTCGAAGAGCAGCCGTCCGCCGACCGAGGCGGCGAGCGCGCCGATCACGGCGGCGGCGAGCGCGATCGCGCCGGTCTCGCGGGCGATCAGGCGTCGGGCCTGGCGGGGTGTGGCGCCGATGGTGCGCAGCAGGCCGATCTCGGCCGCCCGCTGGGTGGTGGTGATGCCGACCGTCGACGCGACGGAGAAGAGCACGATGAGCGCCCCCCAGCCACCGACGACGGCGCCGAGGATGACCAGGGTCCCGTCGTCCGGCGCGGGCGCACCGGACGACGACTCGGCCAAGGTGGCGAAGGACCCGATCAGCAGGGTGCCGAGCAGGACGGCGAGGAAGGTGGCGATCGCGGCGCGCGGGCGGTGCCGCAGGCTGCGCAGGGCCAGGCCGTTCATCGCGGCGTTCATGCCGACACCAGCTCATCGAGGTGGGCCATCTGGCCGGCGACGGCATCGGCGGTGGGGTGGGCCATCCGGCCCGCGACCCGGCCGTCGACGAGGAAGACCACCTCGCCGGCGTACGACGCGGCGACGGGGTCGTGGGTCACCATCACCACGGTCTGGCCGAGGTCGACGACGCTGCCGCGCAGCAGGCCGAGCACCTGCCGGGCCGTCGTGGAGTCGAGGGCTCCGGTCGGCTCGTCGGCGAGCAGCACGTCGGGTGCGCTCAGCAGCGCCCGGGCGATCGCGACCCGCTGCTGCTGACCGCCGGACAGGCTGCCGGGCAGGTGGTGCGCCCGGTCGGCGAGACCGACCCGGTCGAGCAGGTGGCGCACCCGCTCCCGGTCCGGCCGCTTGCCGGCGAGGCGACTGGGGAGGGCGACGTTCTGGGCGGCGGAGAGGTACGGCAGCAGGTGGAAGCCCTGGAAGACGAAGCCGATCCGCTCACGGCGTAGGCGGGTGCGCCGCTCCTCGTCCCAGTCCGTGACGTCGGTGCCGCCGACGAGGACCCGGCCGCCGGTCGGCCGGTCCAGGCCGGCGGCGCAGGACAGGAAGGTCGACTTCCCGGAGCCGGACGGCCCCATCACGGCGGTGAAGCTGCCGCGGCGGAAGGCGAGGTCGACGCCTGCGAGCGCGGTGACGGCGTTGTCGCCGGCGCCGTAGGTGCGGGTGAGGTCCTGGACCTCGAGGGCGGTCTCTGACATGGCTGCTCCTGGGCTGTCCCGGGCCTCCCCGGGGTGAGGGATCTGATGTCATCGACGCTAGGGACGGCGGACGCCGCGCTCGATGGTCCTGGACCGCCGGTCGGGGGTGGGGATTTCCCCACCCCGGCAGTTTCCTAACAGTTCGGCGAAAGCGCGTGCATCCGCGGCCGATCAGGCGTATCACGAGAGCTGGAGAAGCGAACGACCGAAAGGGAGCACGACGATGTGTGACCACTCACCCGAGTGTCCGGCTGCCGGGGACCCCGCCTGCTGCACCGCCCACGTGACCGCCGACCACAGCGAGCAGGGCTGGTGCCGGCTCTGCAACGGGGTCATCCTGTTCGACGACGGTGCCTACCTCACGCCCGAGGGCCGGGCGATGTCCTTGCCGCGCTCGGCCTGACCCCCGTTGAGTCGTCGGATCTGACCTGTCGAGTCGTCAGATCTGACCTCTTGAGTCGTCACCAACGCGCCGTCGTACCGACACGATGCGACGGTTCAACAGGTCAGAGGCGACGACTCAAGGGGTCAGAGGGGCCGACTCAACCGCTGCTCGCCGATGCGCTCCTTGCGGATCCTGATCCCCAGGCCCTCGCGATCGATCGTGTCGGCGGTGATCCCGGCCGCCCGCAGGGTGTGCTTCTGGATCTTGCTGGTCGGCGTCTTGGGCAGCTCGTCGAGGACCCGGAAGTAGCGCGGGATCATGAAGTGCGCCATCCGGGGCCGGATGAACTCGATCAGCTCCGCGACGTCGATGGACCTCCCGGGCGCCGGCGCCAGGACGGCCAGCACCTCGTCCTCCCCGTCGGGGCTCGGCGTCGCCACGATCGCCACCTCCGAGACACTGGGGTGCGCGACGATCTCGTTCTCCACCTCGAACGACGAGATGTTCTCGCCACGGCGACGGATCGTGTCGCCCATCCGGTCCACGAAGAAGTACTCGCCCGCCACCCGTCGGAAGGCGTCCCCGGTGTGGAACCAGCCGTTGCGCCAGGCCGCGGCGGTCGCCTCCGGCCGCCCGAGGTACTCCGTCGCGATGGTCCACGGCTCCGCGCCGCGCACCACGAGCTCGCCGACCGTCCCGTCCGGGACCTCGAGGTCGTGCTCGTCGACGATCCGGACCTCCATCCCCGGCCGGGCCCGGCCGGACGTGCCGTCCTGGACGGGGTTGGGGCCGGACACGATCGGGATCGAGACCTCGGTCATGTTGTACATCGCCACGACCTCGACGCCGAACCGCTCGGCGAAGGTCGCCGCGTCCGACAGCGGGATCATGAACACCCTGCGCAGCGAGTGGTCGGCGTCCGCGGAGGAGGGCTCCTGCTTGCTCAGGTAGGTCGCCATCACCCCCAGCAGCGTCACGTGCGTCGGCCCGGTCGCTCGGACGAAGTCCCAGAAGTCCCCGGTCCGGAAGCCGGACGACAGCACGATGCTCCCGCCCAGCACGACCGCCGCGTTGACGCCGATGGTCCCCCCGGCGTGGAACAGCGGCAGGGTCACCAGGTACCGGTCGTCGGCGCCGAAGTCACCGGCGAACGCCGCCTCCGCGCACGCCGACAGCTGCGCATAGGAGCACACGACGCCCTTCGAGGGCCCCGTCGTGCCGGAGGTCAGTACGACGGCGTACGGGTCCCACGGCATCACGTCCGGCCACGCGGCCGGCTCCTGCGGCGGCGGGCTGTCCAGCACCGCCGCGTCGTGCACCCGCAGCCCGCCGACGGACCCCCGCCCGCCCACGACGACCACGTCCGTCAGGCCCGCGTGGTCGACCGCCTCCAGCCGGTCGAGGAGGTCGACGTGCACGACCGCCACCGACGCACCCGACAGCGCGATGGAGTGCTCCAGCAGCCCGCCCCGGTAGGCGGTGTTGAGCGGCACGAGCGCGGCCCCCAGCAGGTTCACGCCGAACCACACGCGCAGGGCGTCGGGCCCCGTGGGCAGCCAGGAGACGACACGGTCTCCTGGGGCGACGCCGATGCGACGCAGTGCGTGGGCCACCCTCTCCGCCTCGCACAGCGTCTCGCCGTAGGTCCACCGGCCGCCGTCCTCGAACACGACGAGGGTGCGGTCGGGGTGCTCCGCCGCACGGCGCCGCAGAGCCTGCGGCAGCACTGCCGCGGTGCTGGTCAGCCAACTCGAGTTCATGGGTCTCCCGTCGTTCGTTGTCGATGATGCAGGTGGGGTGGCCGGTGCGCACGTCCGGGTCACCGGCGGCGGGGGTCCAGGAGTCGCTGCACTTCCTCACCCACGATGTTGAGGGCGAAGACGGTCAGTGCGATCGCCGCGCCCGGGACGAAGATGCTCATGGGCGCGCGCTCGAGGAACGTGTAGGAGCGCGCCAGGATGGTGCCCCAGGACGCCGTGGGCGGCTGGACGCCGAGCTGCAGGAAGCTCAGGCTGGCCTCGGCGATCAGGGCGAAGCCGATGAGCACCGCGACCTGCGCGACGATCGGCTGGACCACGTTCGGCACGACGTGCGGCAGGATCATCCGCCGCACACCCCGGGCACCGAACGACGACGCCGCCTCGATGTAGGTCTGGCCCGCCACCGCCATCGTCTGCGCGCGCGTCAGCCGGACCACCACCGGCGTCAGCACGACGCCGACGGCGACCATGGCGGTGGTGATGTCGGGACCCAGCATCGCGGTGATGCCGATCGCGAGCACGAGGGCCGGAAAGGCCATGACCGTGTCGAGCAGGCGCATCAGGACCGCGTCCGGCCACCCGCCGACGTAGCCCGCCAGGATGCCCAGCGGGAAGCCCACGACCAGCGCGATCCCGACGGCCAGGAGGGCCGCGAGGATCGAGACCCGGGTGCCGTGCAGCAGCCGGCTGAGGACGTCGCGGCCCAGGTCGTCGGTGCCCAGGGGGTGCTCCGCGCTGGGCCCGAGGAGGACGGAGGTGAGGTCCTGCTGGTTCGGCGCATGGGGCGCGAGGACATCGGCCAGGAGCACGACGACGGCGACCGCGACGAGGATCCCGTAGCTGAGCCAGATCACCGCCGACCGGCGCGGCGCCGTACGGGTGGGCTTGCGGGCGGGCTTGCTGAGCGTCGTCGACATCAGGAGATCCTCGGGTCCAGAAGGCGGTAGGAGATGTCGACGACGAGGTTGGTGACCAGCACGATGACCGCCGCCAGCAGCACCACCGCCTGGATGACGATGTAGTCGCGCTGGTTCGTCGCCTCCACGACGAGCGATCCGATGCCGGACAGCCCGAAGACCGCCTCGACCACCACCGCGCCGCCGACGAGGTGCGACACCTGGATCCCCAGGATCGTCGCCAGCGGCAGGCTCGAGTTCTTCAGGGCATGGCGCCACACGATGGACCAGTGGGACAGGCCGGTGGCCCGCAGCGTCCGCACGTAGTCGGAGCCCAGGTTCTCGATCATCGCGGAGCGCACCTGCCGGCAGATCTCGGCCGACCCGACCATGCCCAGGGCGACCGACGGCAGGACCAGCGCGCGCAGCGCGTTCCCGGGGTCGTCGGCGAAGTCCACCCCGCCCGGCCCGGGGAACCAGCCCAGCTGGACGGCGAACACGGCGATCAGCATCATGCCCAGCCAGAAGTTCGGGATCGCGATGCCCGCGGTGGCCGCGGTCGTGAACAGGCGGTCGACCCAGGTCCCGGGCCGCTGCGCCGCGGCGACCCCGCTGGGGACGCCGATCGCGATCGCGATGAGCAGCGCGAGGAGCGTCAGCAGCAGGGTCACCGGAAGTCGGTCGAGCACGATCTCGGCCACCGGCTGCCCGGTGCGGTACGACGTCCCGAGGTCGCCGGTGACCACGCCGCCGATCCAGTCGAGGTAGCGGGTGAGCACCGGCTGCTCGAGGCCCAGGTCGGCGCGGATCGCGGCGAGCTTCTCGTCCGTGGCGTACTCGCCGGCCAGCGCGACCGCCTGGTCGCCCGGGATGAGCTGCTGCAGCAGGAAGGCGACCAGGGTCGCGAGCAGGAGGGTGGGCACCGTCCAGACCAGCCGGGACGCCACCGCGGACACGATCCTCATCGGGCACCTCCCATCACCGACGTGTCGACCGGGCCCGGGCCGTAGAGCTCCGCGACCCGCAGGCAGGCCGAGGCGCCGCCGTCCTCGACGGGGACGAGCACTGGCAGGTCCGTCGCGCAGGCGGGCGTCGCATGCAGGCACCGGGGGTGGAAGCGACACCCGGTGGGCGGCGCCAGCGGACTGGGTACGTCGCCGCGCAGGATGATGCGCTCACCCGCCCCCGTCTCGTTCACATCGGGTCTCGCCGACAGCAGCGCCTCGGTGTAGGGGTGGCGCGGCGTGTCCAGCAGGACGTCGGCCATGGCCGTCTCGACCAGCTTGCCGAGGTACATGACCGCTACGCGGTCGGAGATGTGGCCGACCACGCCGAGGTCGTGGCTGATGAACACGACCGTCAGGTCGTACTCGTCCTTCAGGTCGCCGAGCAGGTTGAGGATCTCCGCCTGCAGCGCCACGTCCAGCGCGGCGACGGACTCGTCGCACACGAGCAGCCGCGGCCGGGTGACCAGGGCCCGGGCGATGTTGACCCGTTGCTTCTGGCCACCGCTGAGCTGGTGGGGGTACCGGTCGTGCAGGTGGGCGGGCAGCCCGACGTCCGCCAGTGCCCTCCGCGCCAGGTCGTCGCGTTCGTCGCGGGCGCCGCGGCCCAGGACGTCGAGCGGCTCCCGGACGCTCTGGCGCACCCTCCGCCGTGGGTCGAGCGCGCTGTGCGGGTCCTGGAACACCATCTGCACCTCGCCGGTGAAGGCACGGCGGCGCTGGCGCGACATCGCGGCCACGTCCTCGCCCATCCAGGAGACCGATCCGGTGGCTGTCGGGACGAGGCCGAGCATCGCGCGGGCCAGTGTCGACTTGCCCGAGCCGCTCTCCCCGATCAGGCCGAGCGTCTGGCCCGCGACGACGTCCAGGCTCACTCCGTCGACCGCCGAGACGCTCCGCCGGCGTCCCACGGGGAAGCGCACCGAGACGTCGTCGAGTCGCATCAGCGCGGTCATGACCTGCTCCCGGTCAGGCGCAGCTCCTCGGCGCGTGCGCACCGGACCGACCGACCGTCCGGCACGGGGCGCAGGTCGGGGGTCACCTCACACGCGGACCGCGTGTGGGCACACCGGTCCGCGAAGACGCAGCCCTCCGCGACCGTCCCGGGCGCCGGTACGGCGCCGGGGATCGTGGGCAGACGACCACCGCGGTGGCGCGGAGCCGGGAGGGCGGCGAGCAGGCCGGAGGTGTAGGGGTGGAGGGGGCGGGCGAGCACCTCCACGACCGGGCCGGACTCGATGACCCGGCCGGCGTACATGGTGATCATGCGGTGGCACATCTGCGCGACGACGCCGAGGTCGTGGGTCACGAACACGACCCCCATCCCTTCGTCGCGGGCCAGCCCCGCGATCAGCTCCAGCAGCTGAGCCTGGATCGTCGCGTCGACCGCCGTGGTCGGCTCGTCGGCGATCAGCAGGCGTGGCGAGCAGGCCAGCGCGAGCGCGATCACGACCCGCTGCCGCATCCCGCCCGAGAGCTCGTGCGGATAGGCCCGCAGCCGCGCACGCGGGTCGGGGATGCCGACCTGGTCGAGCAGCTCGGCCGCCCGCGCGGTCGCCTGGCGGCGGTTCAGCCCCTGACGCCGGCGCAGGGTCTCGACGAGCTGGTGGCCGATCCGGAAGACGGGGTCCAGGGCCGTCATCGGCTCCTGGAAGACCATCGCCATCGGGACCTCGGCATGCGGACGCAGGCGTCCCGCCTCGCTCCACAACGGCTCTCCCCGCAGCCGTGCCTCCCCCTGGACCCGCGACGTGCGCGGGTCCAGGAGGCCCATGAGCGCCAGCGAGGTGACGGTCTTCCCGCTCCCGCTCTCGCCGACCAGGCCGACGACCTCACCCGGCGCCACGTCGAAGGAGACGCCGTGCAGCGCCTGGACCTGCGTTCCGTGCGCGCCGAAGAAGACGTCGAGACCATCGACGCTGAGCAACGCTCCACTCATGTCAGCACCTGCTTGTCAGTCCTGTCGGTCGGGTCAGTCCAGCGAGACGCCGAGGAACTTCGGCTTGCCGAGGAGGTTGTCCTCGAAGCCGGAGACGTCCTCGTCCAGCGCGATCAGGTTGTCGGGGAAGGAGATCGGGAGGAACGACGCGTTCTCGAAGACCGCGCGAGCAGCCTCCTGGAAGCCGGGTGCCCGCTGGTCGTTCTCCAACGACGCGTCGGTGCTCTCCAGCGCCTCCGCGAGGCCCGGCGTCGCCAGTCCCGACACGTTGTAGAAGCTGCTCTCCGAGAAGAGCACGTCGAAGGCCATCTTCGGGTCGGGGCGGCCGGTGAAGGCCGACAGCAGTGCCGGCTCCGCGTGGTCGACGAAGTAGGCGTTGACGGCCTGGACGCCCTCGAGCGGCTTCAGGTTGACCGTGACACCGACGTCGCCCCACTGCTGCTGGAGGATCTCGCCCATCCGGACGGTGCCGGCGTCGGCGCTGAGCAGCATGTCGAACGTCAGGTCCGACGTGTCGGCCTCCGCCAGCAGGGCGCGGGCCTGGTCGGGGTCGAAGTCGTAGGCCAGCTCGCCGTCAGCGGCCCAGTAGCTGTCCGGGAACAGGCCGGACGCCGGGCTGCCCAGGCCGAAGTAGGCGCTCTTCACGATGGTCTCGCGGTCGATCGCGAGGTTCAGCGCGCGGCGGACCCGCACGTCCTTCAGCTCCGTCGAGCCGATGTCGAAGTACACCTCGTCCACCCACAGGCGCGGCGTCCTGACCAGTTGGACCTCCGACTTCCCGTCCAGCTCGGCCGCGTCGGCCGGGGCGTAGCCCAGGGCGACGTCCTGCTTGCCGGACCGCAGCGAGGTGGCTCGGGTCGTCGGGTCGGCGACCACGTTGAACTGGAGCTCGGGCACGCGCGTGGCCTCGGCGTCCCAGTAGTCGTCGAACCGCTCGACGCGAAGGTACTGGCCCCGGTTCCACTTCACGATGGACCACGGGCCCGCACCGACCGGGTTGTCGCTGACGTCGCCGTCGCTCTTCTCCACCGCCGCCGGCGAGACCATCATGCCCGCCCGATCGGCGAGCACCATGAGTAGGGAGGCGTCCGGCTCGGCCAGCTCGAGCGTGACGGTGAGGGGGTCGTCGACCCGGATCGTGGTGATCGAGGCGAGATCGACCGCGACGTTCGAGCCCTCCCCCCGGGCGCGCTCGAGGTTGAACCGGACCGCCTCGGCGTCCAGTGCGGTGCCGTCGTGGAAGGTCAGTCCCTCCCGCAGCGTGAGGGTCAGCTCCGTCGGACTGGTCTGGGACCAGGACTCGACCAGGCCGGGCTGCGGCAGCATCTCGGCGTCGAAGCCGATCAACGTCTCGTAGATCGGGTAGAGCATCACATGGTCGCCTCCCGCACTGCCGAGGATCGGGTCGAGAGAGGACGCGTCGGCCGGTACGGCGACGTCGAGCCGCTCGTCCCCTCCGCCGCTGTCACCGTCGCCGCCGCAGGCGGTGACGGCCAGGGTGAGCGCGGTGACCATCGCCACGCCCGCCTGCTTGAGTGTCATGAGCTTCCTCATGGTTCCTTCCTTCCTTGACAGCGCTCGGCGCTGGGATCTGTCGGGTGCGGCCCGAGCCGCTAACGGAGCGAGTTGCCGCCGTCGGCGATCAGCGACTGGCCGGTGACCCAGCCGGCGGAGGTGCTGCACAGGAAGCTCACGACCGCGGCGATGTCGTCGGTGCGTCCCACCCGGCCCAGCGGCGTCGCGCGCCGTACGGCCTCCTTGAGGCGCTCGGGATCGGCCGTGATCTCGGCCAGCGCGTCGGTGTCGATGACGCCACCGACCGCCGTGTTGACGGTGATGCCCCGCGGTCCGAGCTCGGCGGCCAGGTAGCGGACGACGCTCTCCACCGCGGCCATCGACGCCGCGATCGGCGCATAGCCGGGAACGTGCCGGTGGGTGCCGGTGCTCGTCACCGCGACCACCCTCCCGCCGCCGTCCAGGTCGCCGCCGGCGGCGTCGACCAGGCTCAGCAGCGCGCCGAGACGGGCCGCGAACATCTCCTGGTACACCGCCACGGGCACGCTCAGGGAGGCCCCCAGGCCGGGATGGTCCGCGCCGAACCCGGTGGCGTTGGACACGATGGCGCGCACCGGGCCCATCGCCGCTCGGGCGTCGACCACGAGCCGGTGGCACGACTCCGGTGAGCGCACGTCGACCTGGTACGCCGCCGCCCGGACCCCGCGCTCCGCGACGACCGCCTCGACCACCTCCAGCGCGGCGTCGGCCCGGGCGAAGTAGCCCACGGCGATGTCGTACCCGTCCCGCGCCAGCTGGTCGGCGACCGCGCGACCGATGCCCCGGCTCGCCCCGGTGATGACGGCGAGCCCGCTCATGCCGACTCCCCGAGTCCCGCGAAGCCGACCGGATCGCCGGTGGCCGACGCGGCGTAGCGCTCACGAGCGGCCTGCTGCAGACGCAGCGACTCGGGCGTCGCGAGGAGCTCGCCGAAGGCGCCGCCCTCCAGCCGGAGGGCGTCGGAGAGGCCCAGCTCGGCGCCCTCGCGCACCACCCGCTTGGCCGCCGCCACCGCGGCACGCGGCAGGCGGGCGAGCTCGGTCGCGGCCGCCAGGACCTCGGCCCGGAAGTCGCCGGTGAACACGCGGCTGACGATCCCGAGCTGGGCGGCCCGCGCGGCGTCGACCCGCAGGCCGGTGATCACGAGGTCCGTCGCGGGTCCCCGTCCGATCAGCCGGATCAGGCGCTGGGAGCCGCCGGCACCCGGGACGATGCCCAGCGCGGTCTCGATCGCGGAGAAGTGGGCGCGCGGACTGGCCCAGCGCAGGGTGCACGCCAGCGACAGCTCCAGGCCTCCGCCCCAGGCCTGGCCGTCGATCGCGGCGATGACCGGCTGCGGCATGGTCTCGATCAGGCGCATGGTCGTGTACCACGCTCGCGCCTCCGGCACCGGGCCGTCGGCCAGCCGGCTCAGCTCGTCGAGGTCGGCGTGCGCGACGAAGCGTTCGGTGTCGGCGCTCGACAAGACGATCACGGCCGTGTCCGGATCGTCGGCGAGCTCCGTGAGGCGCGTGCCGAGCTCCTCCAGCGCGGCGAACGTGAGGAAGTTCCGAGGGGGGTTGTCGTAGACCAGCTCGACCACGCCGTCGGAGCGCTCGAGGTTCCACAGCGACATGTCAGCGCCGTCCTTCCTGGGTGAGTACGTCGATGGAGAGCGTCGACTCCGCGAGATGGACGTCGACGGAGACGGTGCGGGCCTCGGCGGAGGTGCTCGAGGGCTCGCCGGTCTGGAGATTGCGGTCGAGGTGCGGGAAGGCGCTGCTCGTCACCAGCAGGCCGAGCCGGTGACCACGCCCGAAGCGCTGTGCCGTGTAGCCGAGGTCGACCCGCACCCGCGTCGGTGGGCCGTCGGCGGGGCGGCCGAGGGCATGGCTCAGCCGCACCACGCCCTCGGCCACGGGGTACACCCGGCCGTCGGGTCGGCGATCGACCAGGCGGACGACGAGGTCGGCGTCCGGCTGGTCCACCGAGACGGTCAGGTCCGCGTGCACGGCGCCCACGACGTCCAGCGGCTCCTCGAGCGCCGCGGTCAGATAGCTGAGGACGTCCGGACGGGCGAGCTGCCAGCGCAGGTCGATCGGGCCGGGCGTGGAGCGCCCGAGGTGGATCACCCGGCCACCGCGGCTCGGCACCGGATCGAGCGGGTCGTGGTCGTAGCTGTCGACGGCGTCCGCAGGTCCGGGTTCGTCCCCCAGCGTGCCCGCGTCCAGGTGGAGCAGGCGGGGCCGCGCGGCCCGCGGCGGCCAGGCGTCGGCCGTACGCCACTCGTCGGCCCCCATGAGGAAGTACCTGACCTCGTGCCGCGACTCGACCGCCGCGGGATCCTTGAAGAACGCCAGCTGCTGCGCCGCGAGGGTCGCCGCTCCGGCCGAGGCGACGATGCCGAAGTTGAGCTCACCGGTGTGATGCGGCAGCGGCCCGGTGTGTGCCCAGGGCCCCACGACCAGGCGGTGCGGCAGGTCGGGATGGGCGCGCACGGCGTCGCGGAAGGCGTCGATCGTGGCGGAGCTGAAGACGTCGAACCAGCCCGTCGTGACGAACACCGGCACCTCGATCGCCGCCGCCTCCCACTCGGGCGTGGTCGGCACCTGGCCGGCGAGCAGGGCCGGGACGTCGAGCGGGAAGCCCCGGAGCCGCGACAGCGGACCGGTCGACAGCGGCAGGGCCGTCAGGGCGGGCTCCGGGTCGAGGAGCAGCGCGTGCAGGGTGGCGACGGTCGCGGCATCGACGTCGTCCGGGTGCCGCCGCATCCAGTCCGCGGCCATGAAGAGCAGCCAGCTGACGACCTGCTCGAGGCGCATCGCACCGCCGAGCTCCCGCAGGTCACGGCTGCCCGAGGTGACCATCGCCGCGGCGACGCCGGCCAGGCTCGGCGGTCGCTGAGCGGCGCCGAGGAACGAGACGATGCCGCCGTACGACGTGCCGGCGAGGATCACGCGACCGTCGCACCACTCCTGCCGGGCGACCCACTCGACGGTGTCGTAGGCGTCGAGCGCCTCCTGGTCCCACATGATCGGCTCCCAGTCGCCCTGGGAGTCGAAGCGGCCCCGGGTGTCCTGGCAGACGGCGGCGAATCCGCCGTGGACGCAGTCGATCGGCCGCAGCACGTCCGAGGTGATCGCTCGACGTCCGTACGGCGTCCGGAAGAGCACCGCGGGACGCGGCTCACCGTGGTGCCACACGTCGGCCCTCAACGCGACGTCGTCGCGCATCGTCGTGTCGACGTCGCCGAGCCAGGACGCGGCGGTCATGCCGGACCTGCCGTCGCGAGCATCCCCAGGCCCATCTCGTTCCAGCCGGCGGTCGCGCCGCCGTCGACCGTGATCACCCCGCCGTTCATGTACGACGACTCGGGCAGCGCGGCGAAGACCGCGGCCCGGGCCTGCTCCTCCGGGCGGCTGAGCCGCCCGGCAGGCGTCGCCCTGAGGAACCCGTTGCGCGCCGGGCCGTCCTCCGGCCACAGCTCGTCGGCCATGGCCGTGTGCGTGGGTCCGGTGACCATCGCCACGGCGCGGATGCCCTGGGCCCCGTAGTCGACGGCCACCGACCGCGTCAGGCCGATCACCGCATGCTTGGCCATGTTGTAGACCGAGGACCTCGGGGTCGCACCGACGCCGCACATCGACGCGGTGAAGACGAAGACGCCGCCCCGCTCCCGCATGTGCGGCACCCCGGAGCGCACGAGATAGAAGTTCGCGTCGCAGCACACGCCCATCACCCGCCGATAGTCGTCATCGGAGATCGAGTGCGGCCGTCCCGGGATGCTGATCCCCGCGTTGCCGTGGACGACGTCGAGCCGGCCGTGCTCGGCCACGACGGCGCGCACCGCCGCGTCGACCGCGGCCGGGTCGGACACGTCGCAGGACCGGATCCCGGGACCGTCCCGCAGGTCCAGGCCCACCACGGTGGCGCCGGCCCGCTCGAAGAGCGTCACCGACGCGGCTCCGATGCCCGACGCCGCACCGGTGACGATCACGACGTGACCGTCGAAGCGACCGAAGATGTTCTCGCTCATGGCGTTCCTCCCTCTACTTCCCGACGAAGCGCGGACGGCGCTTCTCGATGAAGGCCGTGGCGCCCTCGAGCGCGTCGACGACCTCGGCGTTGTTGCGGATGTGGACGGCGTTCTGCAGGCGCAGCGCCTGTTGGACCGGCTGCCCGATCGTCTGCTCGCGCAGCTCCTTGAACAGGCCGATCGCCGCGGTCGGCGCGCTGGCGAGCCGCTGCGCCTCGGCGAGAGCGGCACCGGCGAGGTCCTCGGGCGGGACGACCTTCGTGAAGATGCCGAGGCGTTCGGCCTCGGTCGCATCGAGCAGCGCGCCGGACAGGTAGATCTCGGTGGCCCGCGCGACGCCGACCAGCCGCGACATCATCACGAGCCCGCCGGCCTGCGCGACGTTCATCAGCGCGCTGCCGAGGCGGGCGCGCGAGCTCGCGATCCGGACGTCCCCGGCGCAGGCCAGCTCGGCTCCGGCACCGGCCGCGTCGCCGTTGATCGCCATGATGACCGGGACGCGGCTGGTCACCAGCATCTCGATGATGCGCAGGTACATCGGGTCCGGCGTCGTACCGATCACCGGCGAGCGCGCGTACTCGCCGCGGAGGTGCTCCTCGACGGCGCCGAGGTCGTCGCCGGCGCAGAAGGACCGGCCCTCGCCCGTGATCACCACGACCCGCGTCTCGCGGTCGGCGAGCGCCCGCTCGAGGACGGCGTACAGCTCCTCGCCGAGCTCGCGGTCGATGGCGTTGCGCCGCTCCGGGCGGTTCAGGGCGATCCAGCGGACCCCCGGGTGCGGCTCGTGCGTGCGCAGCGTCGAGAGGGCGGAGTCGTCGTGCAAGGTGGTCATTGGCGGTTCATTCCTCCATCGATGAAAAGTGACTGGCCGGTGACGTAGCCGGCGTCGTCGCCGAGGAGCCAGCTGACGGCGCCGGCCACGTCGGCAGGACGTCCCAGACGTCGCAACGGCAGGGTTCGGGCGACCCGCTCGGCGAGGGCGCGCAGCTCGCCCTCGTCGAGCATCGGGGTGTCGATGAAGCCCGGGCAGATCGCGTTGGCCCGGACCCCTCGGGGCCCCAGCTCGACCGCCAGGGAACGGGTCAGCGTGAGCAGGCCGCCCTTGCTGGCGTCGTACGCCACCTGCCCGGCGAAGCCCGTCACCGCGATCGAGCACACGTTGACGACGGCGGGCGAGCGGCCGGCCGCCAGGAGGTCGGCGAGGTCGCGGGCCAGGCGGAACGGCGCCCGCAGGTTGATGTCGAAGACGGCGTCCCACCGTTCGTCGAGGTGGTCGGCCAGCGGCGCCCTCAGCTCGATCCCGGCGTTGTTGACGAGCGCGTCGACCCCGCCGAGCCGCTCGAGCCCCTGCCGTGCGACCTCCGTCGACGCGTGCGGGTCCCTCAGGTCGACACCGACGACGTGCAGTCCCGGCGAGCTCGGCCCCCGGTCCCGGCGTACGACGTCCGGGTGGTCGACGGCCAGCACCTGGGCGCCGTCGGCGAGCAGACGCGCGGTGACCGCGGTGCCGATGCCGCCCAGCGCGCCGGTGACGACCACGCGGCGCTGATCGAGCTGCCTCATCCGACCGTCTCCACGGCGCGGGCCAGCAGTCTCGCGGCATTGCCACGCAGCCATGCGTCGCGGACGTCGGGCGCGATCGGGAGGGCGGACACCGACTCGACGACCGCGGCCAGGCCCTGCGTGTGGGTCCAGCTCGTGGAGCCGAAGAGAACGCGGTCCCGCACCGATCGGGAGCCGTGGAGGAACAGCGGCTCCCAGCCGGACCCCGCGGCGGCCATCGTCCGCGGATGGTGGGAGGAGAACTCCAGGTAGACGTGGGGATGACGCTGCAGGAGCGCGACCGCCTCCAGGACCCAGGGCCATCCCCCATGTCCGAGCACCATGCGCAGGTGCGGATGGCGGACGGCCAGCGCGTCGATCACCTGCGGCCCGCTGATCGCCATGGGCGACGACGAGAAGTTCTGTCCGCTGTGGATCCAGACCGGCACGTCCCGCTCCGCGGCGGTCGACCACAGGCCGTCCAGCGCCGGGTCGCTGGGGTCCACGCCGTCCAGGAAGGGGATCACCGACAGCCCCGACATCCCGAGCTCGTCGATCGTCCGCACCGCCTCGGCGACCGCGGCCGCCGGATCGGCCAACGACACGCCGGCCCACGGGACGAAGCGATCGCTGAGCCGGGCGACGTCGGCGACGTGGTCGTTCATGGTGCCGCCGGCACAGGGCCACGGGCCGCCGTGGATCACCTGCACGATGTCGTGCTCCTCGAGCTCGGCCGCCCGCGCCTGCGGGTCGAAGGCGCGGGCCGCGACCTCGGCCAGATCCTCGATCGCCGCGGCCGGGTCCTCGGCCAAGGCGGCCAGGACGTCCCGGGACGAGCGGCCGGACATGGCGGCGAAGCGCCCCGCGAACACCTCGCCGTAGCGCGGGGCGGCGGTCAGCAGGGCGCCCAGGTAGGCACGCCACCCCTCGCGGCGCAGGACGACGTCGCACAGGTCGACGACCGCGGACCCCGGGGTGAAGGGCGTCACAGAATGCATGAACGTTTGTTTACCAGGTGCGACGAAGGTACGTCAACAAACGTTCATGCATTCGGGTAGGGTGGTGCCCGTGAGAACCGCCAAGACCGACGCGCGCCACACGGACACCGCCCAACGCGTACTCGACGTGGCCACGGAGCTGTTCTTCACGAACGGCTATCCCGCGACCTCGGTCCGCCAGATCATGCAGGCCTGCCACGTCACCGCCGGATCGCTGTACAACCACTTCGGGTCCAAGGAGGACGTCCTCTACGCGATCCTGATGCGCTCGCTCAACGACTCCGTCGCATCCCTCCAACAGGCCCTCCGGGGGGCGGACGACAACGCGACCACCCAGCTCCGGGCCCTGGTGGGAGCGATCTCGATCTTCCACTCGGAGCGCCAGCTCGAGGGCCTCGTCAGCCAGACCGAGTGGCGACACCTGCCGCCCGAGCGGGCCACGGACGTGCTCGAGCAGCAGAAGCGGATCCGCCGCCTCTTCGAGGAGTGCCTCGAACGCGGGATCGCCGACGGCGAGTTCACCCTCGCGGCCGTCGGCGCCGACACCGACATCACGGCGAAGTCGATCCTCGACCTGTGCATCAACGCCGGCAAGTGGTTCCGCCCCACCGGCCGGCTCGGCGCGGCGGACCTCGCGCGCCAGCACGTCGAGCTGGTCACCCAGATGGTCGGCGCCACGCCTCCGCGGACGACCTCGTCGCCGCAGCCGATGCCGTAGCTCCCCGGGTAGGAGTCGAACCTACGTCGCTTGTCCTGATTCAAAGATGAGAGCGCCCGTGCTGACGGGTGATCGGAGGTGCCGTCCAGTCCGCCCCTGAGCGCCGATCCACGGCCGACCGTGCCGCAGAGTGACGGCCCGTGCTGGGCCTTCTGTGAGAACCGCTGTGAGAGTCCCCCGGCTCCCCGGTTCCCCCGGAGGCGCGCTCGCGGGTAGCGCTAGGCGACCCGTCGGATGCGCCGGACCTCCGCCCATACGGACTGGTTGTTACCTCAAGGCGCCGACGGGTTAGCACGCGCGGGCAGTAGTTCTCCTGGCTCGACGCCGAGGCCATCCGCAAGTCGCACGATCTGATCCAGGGTGGGGTTGGCCTCCCCGCGTTCGATCCCGGACAGATAGCGACGACTCATGCCGATGGCGTGCGCCAGCGCCTCCTGGCTGACGCCGACACGTTCACGAATCGCGCGTAGGTCTTGCCCGAACGCCGCCCGGTAGTCAGTCAGCGGAGGCCGCGACTGCTTGCCCGGTGAACGCACAAGTTCAAGTTGTCGTCACACGCTCCACAAGACCACGCTATACATAGCACGACACCACTCGCACGGCTCGCCCTGAGCCGTCAAGCAGAGCCGGAGCACGACCGATGACGCCTCCCCCCAACGACGACGCCCGCCAGGACGTCTCCCGCCACATGGGCACCGTTGAGAACGGTCACGTACTGACCAGGGCCGGATGGGTCCCGCTGCGCCGGTTGCCCACAACGGCGAGGCCGCCCTACTACCCCGGCGACGTGAAGAACGGCCACGTCTTCACCGGCGAGGCATGGGCGCCTTTCACCGAATCAGCTCCAACGCCCCCCGCCCCAGCAGGCGCGAGCGGGAAGCGTGGTCGCGGCCTGCGCACTGGTGGTGCCATCGCGATCGGCGCCGTCACACTCATCGCCATCATCGTCGTGATCGGAACTCTCGCGAACCGACCTGTCGGACGAGAAGCCCAGGCAGACTTCGTCGCGGCTGTCCAAGCGGCACAATCGTCCGAGGCCGACAACGGAGCCCAAGTGAACCAAGCCAAGGTCTCCCTGGGAGACAAGTTGTGCGAGATCCTTCCGACCAGCCTGAAGGTGGAGGAATGGAAGGGCACAGTCGTCACCATCTCCGACACGCTCGGCGGCGACGACGCGATCTTGAAGATCGAACTCGCAAAGGGAATCGCGATCGAGGCCGACGCCGGACTCTTCGACACCGGGATCGAGGCCGGGTCCGATGTCTACGGGCAGGTAGCAGGGCTGTCCGAGGGGCAATCGGTGACGTTCAGTGGCGCGTTCCAGAAAGATGGGACCTACTGCATCTCGGAGAACTCGATCGTGGACAGCAACGGCCTACGGACACCGACGTTCGCCTTCAAGTTCTCGTCGGTCCAATAGCAGCGAGCGCCAGCTGTCCGACAACTAACTGACACTCCACATGTCCCCAAGTCACGGTCGATGGAAGCACCCTGTGTCCAGGAAACGAGAGACCGAGCGATTCGCCCACGGCTAACGTGCCCAGCATGCGCGTGGACCTGACGGACGACGACCTGATCGAGGCTGGCCGAACCCAGTTCTCTCTGCTGCTCGGCGCATGTGCACGATACGACGAGGGCGACGAGGCCGAGCACTTCAACATCGCGCTGCGCTTGCGCATCCTCCTGCATCACACCTCCGGGCGCACCAAGGCACTGCTGGAGCACTTCGGCGCACTGGATCAATCGTGGTGGGTCGCATCCGGGTCAGACGTGATGGACGGCGACCTGCTGCCCAAGACGTCCCTGCTCATGCTGGGCGCATTCGACGGCTCACCAGCGTGGACGCCTCGCTTCGATCAGTTCGGCGACTTGCCTCGTCTTCCGTGGCAGGTCCAGGTGAAGTACGTGACAAGGAATCGCCCTGTCCCTCGCCCAGGTGGCACAGGTCGGGGGTTCACAGACTGGTGGGATCAGACGGTCATTCGTGACGCGACGGGCGCACATTTCTCACGACGCAAACTCGTCAAGGCCGTTGCCGACATGGGCGGTGGTGCGCACGTCGACCGGTCAATCGACGGCGACCACCACTCGCTGACCCGACACAACGCGCTGCAGATCTACGTGGGTGAGGACAAGCCGAAGGCGTCCCCGGTACCCGCCAGCCTTCGTCAGATCGCGTGGGAGGTGCACGCGATGACGGCAGAGCATCTGCCGCACCTGCTACCCAGCGGTCACGTCCTCCCGACCCGCCAGACCTAGCGGGCTACGCGCCGAAGATGTCGCCTTCCTCCAACACCGGTGCGCCGGTGTCCAACACGAGTGCGACCCATGCCTCTAGTTCCTGCTCGGTAGGGGCGTGAACGACCACCTCGGCAGGGGCGTTCAGGCCGTCGAGTCGCATGGCTGCCTCCGCGATCCTGACCAGCGCGGTGATCGCGCCGGGACGCTGCTGGTGAGCGTCGATCATCCCCTGCCGCCAGACACGCTCCAGACGGTCACGCCAGAGCGAACGCAACTCCGTACGGTCGGGCTCGGGCAGCTCCTCGAAGACCTCCCTCACGAGCCTGATCACGTTGCTGCGGTCGCTGTATCCGAGTCGGGTCGCGACCTCCGACCAACTCAGACCGGCAGTCCGCATGCGCCATGCCTGCTCGGCTCGCTCCAGTGCGTCGGCCCGGACGCGACGCGAAGGCTCGGGCGGCTCGCGCTCGGGCAGGAGTCCGTCACTCATCGGTGCCCCCATCCCCAAGCCTGCGCCTCGGCCTGCTCGGCAGCCTGTCGCCGCGCCTGCTCGTCGGCCCTGCGCTGCTGGTCCTCGATTCGGTGGCGGGCCTGGGCAAGGCCGTGCTCGGTAGTGCCGGGCCGCTGCTCGGCGGGGATGTAGCCCCAGGACTCGACGTATCCGTCGCGGGCGGCGTCGGCAACCTCGGCGTAGAGACGGAACCCACCGGGGGCTCCCCTGCCCATGCTCGGCGTGCGCCCGACCATCGCGTCGTAGCCGATGCGCCGCTGACTGGTGTAGTCGGAGAGGTACATCGGCTCGACAGGACTGGAGCCGTAGCGCTCGTACATGTCTGTGCACAGACCACACAACGGGGCGGGCTGTCCGTCTGACCACTTGTGGCCGTGGCGGATCCATCCGATGGCCTCACGGACTCCGCACCAGGCGCACGGCCCATCGCTGCACCGGACCGGGTCGAGCCCGGCCTCCTTCCTCAGCCGGGGAAGGGCACTCACGGCCCGCTTGATCTCGCGCTTGTCGAGGTGAGCCCACGGACGCGGCACCCTGCCGGACTCGATCACCGGCTGCGAGGTAGGCAGGTTCTGGTATGCGGGCGCATCGACGGCGGAGGCGATGACCCGTGCGTCCTCACGGGTGATCGCGGCACCGAGGACGATCGGGGCAGCGGCGCAGAGACGGCTCGCGACACTGGACAGGCCGTGACACTCCGGGTGGATCGCGAACGGGGCGGAGTAGCGCATCGTCGCGGTGGAGACAGGCCCGCCACAGACCCCGCAGGGGGCGGTCTCGACTTCGCGGGCATCGCCCTTCCACTCACGCGGCGGATGGTCCTTCTCGATCTGGAGACGCTGCCCAGGTGTCAACGGGGTGTACTCCGCCCCGGTGATCGTGGGCTTGGCCGCCTTGGGCTTGGTGATCTTCCGCCTCGTCGGCTTCGTCCCGGTCGTGGGCTTCGTGGCCCTCGTCGGTCGCGGCATGGTTCCTCCTGTGGGTCTGGTGGGGATGACGCCGAACTTGTCGGGAGTCCATCCCCGGAAGTCGAGGTTCATCACTTCTCCTCCTGACAGGTCTGGTGGGTTCGGCCGAGCACGACGACCGTGGCGTTCTTCATCTCGTGGATGACTGCGACCTCGTCGGTGGGCGCCACCTCGGCGTGGCAGAACATGCACCTGCGCTCGGTCTTGTGACGCTCAGCCGCACAGGCTCCGCAGAGCACAGTCGGGTCAGGAGCGCAGACGAACCATGGGGCCGTGGAGTCCTTCCGCAGCGCCGCGCAGCCGATCAGTCGCGGTCGCGACCACCAGCCGGTCAACATCGCGGCCACCCTCGCATCAGGCGGCGTCGGCACGATGTCCAGCGCGTCGGCCAACGCCCACAACACCGAGTTCACGCGACCTCACCGCCCTCACCCTGAACGAGGATCTGAGCGCCGTTCTCGTTCTCGACGGCCTCGGACCTGCCGAACGATGCGAACGGGTCCCAGCCGCCCATGAAGCGCTGTCGGAAGACCGTGCAGGATGAGCAGGCCGAGCCGGGCGGCGTTGACCGACCGCAGCCTCCCGAGCATCGCCAGATGCTCACGCTGCACCGCCTCGGACAAGCCGAAGACTCGGCTCCGGCCTGACCTCCGGGAACCCTTCGGCATCCAGCGCGGCCTGAATGACCTGCATCGCCCGGACCACGGACTCACGCGGACCGGTGACCCGGATGTGCACCGGCTCGATCTTCCTGTTCACGCCGTTTCTCCCCTCACACCGATGGATCCCCGGTCCTCGCGCGCCGTCTCCAACTGGCACAGGTCGACGTCCTGACCGGCGGAGCGGTGGTCCTCGACATCGACCTCCGCGACGACGGACTCGTCCGTGGGCACTCCCTTTCGACGTGTGACGATCTCGTCGATCTTCATCAGCGCCTCGGCCTCGGTCTCGGTCCCTCGGCTGACTGCTCCTGCCACCGCCCAGGCTTCAAGCCACAGTGGCTCCGACGAATACGGCGTCAGTCCACGCGAGCGGGCGTACCCCAGGACTCGACCAGACTGCGCCGATGCCTCGTTGCTGGCCGCCTCGTCGCGCTCGTCCCTCCACTCCGCGACGACCTCGGGGAGGTTCCGCTCCGCCGCAGTTCGTAGCCACTTCTCCGGGAACTTCACCGCGTGCTTGGTGCGGATGTACGCGACGAACTCAGCGACGTCCTCGACAGGGAGCCCAGCCTTGACCAGCAGCTCCGACTCCGGGGACGTCCCCGCGTCGCGGCCCCGCGCGTCAGCGCCGGGTCCTCCTCCCTCGTCCCTCCTCGCGTTCGCGTTCGCGTCTGAGAAAGGAAGATGAGGAATCTCGGTGCTCTCGATGTTCTCGATTTGTAGGCCACCAGTGTCCGGAGTTCTGTCCGGAGTTCTGTCCGGAGTTCCCGTACTCAGGTCACTAGTGTCCGCAGTTGCGACAGGGATCCGGAGCCTCCACTCCGTGCCCCGAGCCGATGCACCGGCACCTCCACCGCGTCGGATCTGCTCGATCAGACCCGCGTCCCTCATTGCCCCAAGGTGACGCCGGACCGTGCGCTCGTCCTGGCCCGTCTCCCATGCCAGCGTCGATGCCATCGGTCGAGCCCGCTCCCCCGTGCCGTAGTCCGAGTAGTCCTGAAGCACGAACGCCGTCATCATCACGGCAGGCACCATCCCCGGCTGACCTGACCTGATCGCGGCGCGCACGGCCCGGAACCAGTCGAACGCGTTGAACGCGCTCACCGGAGCACCCGCCTCAACGTTGCGACCAGCGCCCCAGCAGTCGCCAGCAAGGCCGACCGCTCAGGCTCGTCCTCGTCGCGGGCGACCTCGACCAGAACAGCCGACCGCGACAGCACCTCATTGGCCTCGACCGGCGGCGTGAGCGCCCGAGCCACCTCGCGGTAGGTCTCAGCCAGCCCATCGAACTCGCAGTGCTCAGCGCGGTCGAGCCAGTGCTGAGGAGTCAGGACGCTGGTCACTGCTCGACCCCCAGCGCCGCCAGCAGCGTCGGGACACTCACGCGCACCGCGCCTCCGATGCGGACGACCCCCGGCATCTCGCCGTTCCGTGCGGCCTCGTACGCGGCCGACCTCCCCAAACCGAGGAGCCGAGCCGCACTCGGTCCGTCGTGGCTCCACACGGGCACGGTGGCCCTGTCTCGCACCTCGGAGAGCAGCCCGAACCGCTCGTCCCTCAACACCTGAGTCTCGTTCGCGCTCATCATCCCTGCGCTCTCCATCGTTCGTGCTCATCCGTGCGGCGGTCGCCGGACCCAGGTTCAAATATCCGGCACAGTTCACGGCGTGATGTATCGTTTATGACATGGGAACGGACAAGACAGCACGGGACCTCGCCCGATGGGCAGCAGACCTCGGCGCTCAGTGGGCACGTCGCGTGCAGGAGGGCCAGAGTTCCAACGGGTGGGAGAACCGCACCGTCGCTCGCCACACCGACCGCGACGGCAAGGACTGGGCCGTCATCGTCGACTGGGCGACGGACCGCAAAGGCAACGCCGTACCCGCCTCGGTCACCCTGACCTCGGTCGGCGGCACCCTTGGCGAACCGCGACCGGAGTGGGCGAACCCCGCCTCGGTCACCCGCGCTGTTGTCGAGTCTGTCCCATGGGGCACCGCAATCTGGGGCTCACGCGAGGCCGCCAAGCGCATCGGCCAGCGACAGGGTCAGCCCGCCAAGCGATACACGGCCCCCGATGGGCCTGCCGCCGAGCAGCACGATCGACTCCTTCGCCACGTCGCCGACATCTACAGGTCTGTCAAAGGCAGCCGGAACCCGTTCGCTGCTCGCGATGTCTGGACTGTCCTAGGCACCGAGGGCGTCACCTCCAGGGGCGGCGGAGCCCTCACCCGTACCCGCGTTCGGACCTGGCTCCAGCAGGCACGCGAGCGCGGATACATCAGCCCCGATGACTGACCTCCGATGACCCCCAACTGACCCACACCCAGACCCCGGCACCCAAGCCGGGCAACGAGAGGAGAACAGCAATGGCAAGGATCACCAGACCCAGAGAGGACGAGCCGATCAGGCTCGTGTTCGACAAGCAGGGGCGACCCCGCTTCCGGGTGACCTTGGACGTGGCCCCGAAGGGCGCGCCCCGCAAGCAGATCACCGCCACCCGCGACAGCCTCGCGGCGGCGCGGACGTTCGTCACCGAGACCCGTGCCCGGCTTGCCGAGGGTGACTACACCCAGCCGAGCAAGGTCACGTTGGAGACGCTTGCTACCGACTGGCTCGCCAGCAAGCGGGACGTTCGCGAGGTCACTCGCTCCGGGTACGCCGACGCCCTTGCCCCGGTGCTCGACAGGCTCGGCAGGCGGGCAGCGCAGAGCATCACCCGTCGCGACGTTGAGGGCATCATGGAGGCACTGGCGACCGAGGGAGGGCGCAGGGGTCGGCCGCTGTCTCACCGATCGCTGGTGTACGCGCTGGGGAGCCTGCGGCAGTGTCTCCAGTACGGCGTGAGCACAGACGTGCTGCGGCGCAACGTCGCCGCCGATGTTAAGCCGCGCCGCAAGCGGAAGGGCGACAGCGCTCCGGTTCAGATCTGGGAGCCCGGGCAGTTGCTCGCGTTCCGCTCCCACGTCACCTCCACCTGCGACGACTGGGCACACGCCGCGTTCATGCTGGCCACGTGCGGGCTACGCCGCAGTGAGGTGCTGGGGCTTCGTTGGTCGTCGGTTGACCTCGACGCTGGCACCGTCTTGGTGGAGTCGAGCCGGGTCAAGATTGGCCGGGGAGGCGCAACGTCCCTCGACGACACCAAGAGCGACGCGAGCACCAGGACGGTCGCGGCGGAGGTCATGGCCCCGGGCACCGTGGCAGCGCTCCGCAGCCTGCGAGCCCGGCAGGCTGCCGACCGACTGAAGGTGGGCGCGGCGTACGAGGACACCGGACTCGTGATCGTGAACGCGCTGGGCCAGGGCATCCACCCTGAGACCTACGCGCTGCGGTGGCGCAGCCTGCGCACGACCAGCGGCCTGCCCGTGATCCGCCTACACGCGCTGCGGCACTCGCTGGCGACGCTCATGCACCGCGCTGGGGTAGCCCCGGCCGACGCTGCCGCCGTCCTTGGGCACACCGTCGCGACGCACCTCGCGTTCTACGTGAAGCCCAGTGAGAGCGGGGCCGCGAGCGCCGCCGCTGCCGTCGGAGAGGTGTTCGCCGCAGCCCGCTGAGCGGGGCAGCAGCGTGCATCGCGTGAGAATCCCGTGAGACTGCGAGTGTGAGTGTGGCCGTGATGATTCGTACTCACCACGGCCACACGCTCGCTGACCTGCGGATACTCCGCTGTCTGGCTCCCCGGGTAGGAGTCGAACCTACGTCGCTTGTCCTGATTCAAAGTCAGGCGGGCCCTGCCGGCAGACCAACCGGGGATCGTGGAGAACAGCCTAGGGCCCGCCTGGCGGGGCAGCACCTCGGGCCGTTCCCCGTCGCACCTGACGAACGGGTCGCGCTCGGCGCCAGCTCACAGCCCGTTCGTCAGGTGCGTTGGGAGGAACGACGCGGCTCAGGCGGCCGGGCCGAGGCAGAGCAGCGTCTTGCGGGTCACGTTCTCCAGCGGCTGGGAGCCGTTCGCGCACTTCTCGCCCGCCTTGCCGACCGAGACGATCTTGACGATCGACGTGTTGGTCGCGCCCTCCGTGCAGGCGACCTTCGTCGCCGGGGTCGACATGCTGCCGGGGCCAGGTCAGCTATTTACATCTACGCGACTCCCACTTTCCATTCAGTGCAGTCGATCACTGTCTTTGACCCAAATTCTCCGATGCACGCCTTGATGAATACATCCGCACCCTCTGGAATCTCGGGACGCGAGATCGTAACGCTGTCTCCGGCACCGCCGCTTGCCCAGAGCAGTTTCGGATCACCAAGGTTGCCCGCCTTCCACTTCGTCACAGCCGAGTGTCCATCGACGCACATGTCGGTTGCCGTCACCTTGTCACCAGACTGCTCGAAGTACGCCCACGCTTCGTAGTTCGCGCCTGTGCAGTTTCCTTGAAAACTTTGGTACTTGGCGAACTGACTGGTCCCAGCGAAAGAGGCAGCAGGAGTCAAGATCACCAGACTGAGGGTGATAGCACCAAGGCCTGTGATCCTGCGGCCAATTCGCGAAATGGTAGAGGTAAACATAAAAGCAAGTTACCAAGGGATCCACTGCGCCACAACATTTTTCAAGGTATTTATGTTGGCGCACCGACGAGGTGTCAGTAGGTGAGCTCCGCCCACGGGTCGACCTCGTAGCGGCCGTTGGGCTGCAGCGTGACCGACTGGATACCGACCGGCCGGCCGTCGCGGTAGGTCACCAGGCCGATGCTGGCCGGACGGCGCAGCTTGCTGCCGATGGCGATCGCGTACGCCGCGCCGCCCGTCGTCCCGAGGGTGTAGGTGTAGCCGACCCGGCCGTCCTCAGCGGTGACCTCCGTGGGCCCGGTCTGCACGTGGACGTGACCGCCGAGCACGAGGTCGACGCAGCCGCGGGCCAGAGCGGGCTTGGCGATATTGGCATCGTGGACGAGCAGCGTGCCGACCCGGTCGCCGTCCTCGTCGGCGGCGCAG
This sequence comes from Nocardioides carbamazepini, assembly GCF_024614185.1. Taxonomy (GTDB): domain Bacteria; phylum Actinomycetota; class Actinomycetes; order Propionibacteriales; family Nocardioidaceae; genus Nocardioides; species Nocardioides carbamazepini. Next base: position 790,208 of record NZ_JAHTLF010000016.1, on the reverse strand, counting down.
GCGGCATCGGCCAGCAGCTCGGCCACCTCACCGAAGCTGAGACCGGTCTGCTCGCGCCAGTCCCCCAGCCCGCTGGAGCGCGGGTCGTCGATCCCGAGGATCCGCGAGTCGCCGGGCCCGTCGATCACCTCGTCGTCGAAGTAGGTCCAGCCGAGGTCCTCGAGGTGCGAGCGCACGAAGCCGCCGCTGTCGTGGTTGCCGGCGACGGCCCACCGGCCGTCGAAGTCCTCGAAGGTGGCGGCCAGCGAGTCGAGGGAGAACGCCTCCCACCGACTGCCGGTCGAGGTGTCGTCACCGGCGTCGTACACGGCCGTGGCGCCACCGGCATCGGCGATCGCCCGGGCGACCTTGTCCATGCCGACGTTGTCGTGCCGGTCGGAGACGAGGAGGACGACCGTCTCCCCCTCCTCCGGCTGGCGCAGCTCGAGCGCGGCGGCGTTGTCCGCGGCCTGGGAGTAGAACTCGACGCTCTTCTGGTAGCTGCTGATCCCGCTCTCGATAAGGCGCCGGGACTGGGCGGTCGTCGCGTCGGACATCACCTCGACGTCGGCAGCCTCGGCGGGCAACGGCACCTCGGGGCCGAGGAAGTCGTGCAGCGCCGTCCAGTGCTCGGCCGGCGGGTCGGTGCGACCCCAGCCGTAGGGGATGACCGCCACGACGACCAGCACGACCACGAGGCCCGACACGGCGATGCCGCCGCGGGTGCGCAGCCCGGCGTAGAGCTCCCGCCGTCGAGTGGGCCCGACGGCGGCCCACACGAGCAGGGGGACGCCTCCCAGCACGGCACCCTGCACGGCAGCGGCGAGCGCCATCGCGACGACCGTCCGCTCGGCGACCGCGATCTGTCCCTCCGGCTGGGAGGCGATCGCGGCGTACCGGCCGGTCAGCTCCTCGAGCGTGGCGGCGTCGGTCTTCCCGAGCTCGACCTCCACGCCGACCCAGGTGCCCGACGGGATCCGGAGATCGGGCAGCACCGGTCCCATCCGGGCGACGACCTCGCCGGAGAAGTCGGGGCTGAGCGTCGCCTCGTGGCTGGCGATCTCGACGGTCCGCTCGCTGTTGACGAAGATCGCGGCCGCGATCGCGACCGACAGCACCGCCCAGGCCCCGGCATGGGCCAGGACCGCGAGGAGACGGCGGGTCGAGATCACGTGTCGGCGCGGGCCTCCGCGACGGCGTACAGGGCCACCGACGCGGCGACGCCGGCGTTGAGCGACTCCAGTACGCCGGCCATCGGGATCGACATCAGGCGGTCGCAGGTCTCGGCGACCAGCCGGGAGAGGCCCTCGCCCTCGGAGCCGACGACCAGCACGAGGGGTCCACCGACCAGGTCGGCGTCCGCCACGAGCTCGGGCAGCGTGAGGTCGCCGTCGGCAGCGAGACCGACGACGAAGCAGCCGGCCTCCTGGAAGGCCTTGATCTGCCGGGTCAGGTTGACCGTCTGCGCGACCGGGCAGCGCGCGGCCGCACCGGCCGAGGTCTTCCAGGCGGCGGCGGTCATCGAGGCCGCGCGACGCTCGGGGATGACGACGCCGTGCGCGCCGAAGCCGGCGGCACTGCGGACGATCGCGCCGAGGTTGCGCGGGTCGGTGATCGAGTCGAGCATCACGACGAGCGGCTTCTGGCCGATCTCGTCGGCGGCGTCGAGCAGGTCGTCCGGGTGGGCGTACTCGTACGCCGGGATCCGGGCGGCGAGCCCCTGGTGGACGGCACCGTCGGTGAGCCGGTCGAGCTCGCCGCGGCTGACCTCGAGCAGGCCGATGCCGTGCTCGGCCGCGATGCGGAACACCTCACGCAGCCGGCCGTCGCGCTCGGCACCCTCGGCGACGTAGACCGACGTGACGGGCACCCGCTCGCGCAGCGCCTCGACCACCGAGTTGCGTCCGGCGATCCACTCGTCGCCGCCGGTCTTGCGGCGTGGCCCACGGCCCGCGGCGCCGCGCTTCTCGGCGCGCTTCTTGGCCTCGGCGACCTTGTGCGCCTTGTGGTACTCGCGCTCCGTCGCCTTCGGCGTCGGCCCCCGGCCCTCGAGGCCACGGCGGACCTTGCCGCCGGAGCCGACGCTCGGCTTCTTGCTCGACTTGCGGATCGCGCCCTTGCGACTCGAGTTTCCGGCCATCAGTTGATACTCCAGGTGGGTCCGTCGGGGGTGTCGGTGACCTCGATGCCGGCCGCCTTGATCCGGTCGCGGATCGCGTCGGCACGGGCCCAGTCCTTGTCGGCGCGGGCCTGCGTGCGCTCGTCCAGCAGCCCGGCGACCAGAGCGTCGACCGCGGCGGTGAGCCGCTCCTCGGTCCCGGAGGCGCCGGCGCCGGCCCAGGCCGGGTCGGCCGGGTGGACACCGAGGACGTCGAGCATGGCGGCGACCGCGCCCGCGGTGGCCACGACCGCGCCAGCGTCGTCACCGGCGGCGAGCTGGCGGTTGCCCTCGCGCACGGTGTCGTAGAGGACGGCCACCGCTGCCGGCGTACCGAGGTCGTCGTCCATCGCGGCGGCGAACGCCTGCGGCAGCGCGCCGGCCTCCGGGCCACCGGCCCGGTCGAGGAAGGAGACGATCCGCTGGTAGCCCGCGGCCGCCTCGTCGAGTGCCTCGAAGCTGAACTCGACATGGGAGCGGTAGTGCGCGGCGACCATGTAGAACCGCAGCTCCGCGCCGCTCACCCGCTGCAGCACCGCCGGGATGCTGAGCGTGTTGCCGAGCGACTTGCTCATCTTCTCGCCGGCGGTGGTGATCCAGGCGTTGTGCATCCAGTACGACGCGAAGGCGCCGCCGGCCGCACGCGACTGGGCCTGTTCGTTCTCGTGGTGGGGGAAGCGCAGGTCGACGCCGCCGCCGTGGATGTCGAAGGCCTCGCCGAGGTACTTGCCGGCCATCGCCGAGCACTCGATGTGCCAGCCCGGGCGGCCGCGGCCCCACGGGCTGGGCCAGGACGCGGTCTCCGGCTCGGAGTTCTTGCGGCCCTTCCAGAGCGCGAAGTCACGGGGGTCGCGCTTGCGCTCCGCCATTTCCTGGGGAGTCGCGTCGGCGGCCGGCTCCATGTCGTCGACGCCCTGGTGGGTCAGCTCGCCGTACTGGGCCCACGAGCGGACGTCGAAGTAGACGTCACCGCTGGCGTCGGCCGCGGGGTAGGCGTGGCCGCGCTCGATCAGCCGCTCGATCAGCTCGACCATCTCCGGGATGTGCCCGGTCGCGGCCGGCTCGTACGTCGGCGGGGCGACGTTGAGCGCGGCGTACGCCTTGTCGAGCTCGATCTTCATCGCGTAGGCGAGGTTGTACCAGGGCCGGCCCTGGTCGGCCGACTTCGCCAGGATCTTGTCGTCGATGTCGGTGATGTTGCGGATGAACGTGACCTCGTAGCCGCGGTGGCGCAGCCAGCGCTGGAGCACGTCGAAGTTCACCGCCGAGCGGACGTGACCCACGTGGGGCTCGCTCTGGACCGTCAGGCCACATACGTACAGCCCCGCCTTGCCCTCGCGCAGGGGCACGAAGTCACGCACTTCGCGGGTCGCGGTGTCGTACAGCCGGATGGTCACGGCGCCCAGTCTAGGGATCCGCGCGGGTCCGGCAGGCATTGTCGCCGGACCCGCGCGCGGGGCTCAGCGCTTGACCCGCTTCGCCTTCGAGGTAACGGTCGCCGGCAGGTACGACGCCTTGGTCGCCGTGACGACGACGGTGATCCGCTTGCCGCGGTCCTTGGCCGTCGGCTTGTACGACGCCTTGGCGGCCGCCTTGGCCGGCTTGATGGCCTCGCCGTTGCGGAACCACCGATAGCTCAGGGTGACACCGTCCCAACCGGTCACCTTCGCCTTGAGCTTGGCGCCGACCTTGGCACCGCCCTTGACCTTGACCTGGCCCGCCGGCAGCACACCCTGGACGACCTCGGAGGTGGCCGAGGTGCGGAGGAAGCCGCTCCACCAGCCCGGGCGGGCCACCGTCGCGGCGACCGAGATCCGGCTCCCGACGTCGGCGGGCTGCAGCTGGTAGCTCGAGGTGGTCGCCCCGGGGACGGGAGCACCGCCGCGCAGCCACTGGTACGTCGTGGTCGCCGCCGGGTCGGCGGTGAGGCCGCTCGGCGCGGTGAGGGTGGCGCCGACCGCGGTCGCACCGGACACCGGGGTGGTGGCGACGGTCGGCTGCGCCTTGAGGGGAAGCGGCTGCGGCGGGCGGACGCCCTGGACCTGGCGCACGGCCCGGCCGTCCATCCGGCTGCCGTCGATGAAGTTGCCGCCGCCGTCGTTGAGGTACACCATCACCCTCGCCTCGACGTTGGCACCGGCCATCGCCGCGGTCACGGGGAAGGTGGCGCTGGTCGTGCTGGACCGGGTGAAGCCGACCTGGGGTACGCCGTCGACGTACCAGCTGATCTCGCTGTAGTAGCTGCCGGCGGGCGGGCCGAAGCTCGCCGTCAACGTCTGTCCGGGCGCGGCCGTGCCCGTGAGCTTCAGGGCCGACGAGAGCTGGGCGTGCGCCGAGCCGACGATATTGCCCTCCGACCGGAGGACGGCGGTCTTGTAGCCGGCCAAGGTGCCGGTCACGTCGACCATCACACGCTTGCCGGCGTCGGCGGAGGTGGGGGTGTACGTCGACGCCGTGGCGCCCGCGATCTTCTCGAGGGTGGTGTTGGTGGCCCATCGGTACCACTGGTAGGTCCGGTTGGCAGTGGTCGGTCGCCATCCTTCGAGCCCGACGGCGGTGAGCGGCTTGCCCACCTCGTAGGCACCGACGACGAACGGCTCGACGGGCGCCATCCCGAGGCCGACGGTGGGCAGGGTCAGCGTGAACGTCGTGGGCCCGTCCGTCGCCGTCCAGTCGCTCGCCGTCTCCACCGACGTCGACACGGTCGCGTCGGAGCGCCAGCAGGTGTCCCGGTGCCGGACGTCGGGCGTCCACTCCCCGCCGTCGCCGAAGCCGTAGAAGGTGTCGCTGAAGCAGATGCGGTACTTGGTGCCGATGTTCAGGCCGACGTCCCCGCCGGTGAAGCTGAAGCGACCGTTCGCGTCGGTGAGCTTCGGACCGAACTGCAGACCGGTCCACCGACCGCCCTGGAGGCTGTAGATGTCCCAGTAGACGCCCTCCAACGGCTTGCCCTGGTCGTCGACGGCGACGCCCACGACGGTCGGCCGGGCGGAGGCGGGGCCGGCGGACAGCGGCACCATCGCGAGGGCGAGGAGGGCGGCGGAGAGGAGTGGGACGAGCAGGCGAAGGGGTCTGGGCACGAGCGCCACCCTTCCCGGGGGGCATGGGGCGAAACGGATCTGCCGCGGGTGTGACGCACCCCTCGACGGTGTGACGCAAGTGACGGAAGTGACATACCGTGGGCCAATGCGCCGGCCCTTCCCCCATCCCGCCGTGTCCCTCGCCTCCCTCGTCATGGCCGCCTGCCTGCTGACGGGCGTCTTCGCCGTCGTCCTCGGCCGCTCCGGCGATGCCGTGGGCGCCGACGCCGAGGCGGTCGCCGCCGCGGCCGTGTCCGACCGGCAGGTCGACCTCGAGCGGTTCGCCGCGCCCGGGCCGTGGAAGCCGGCGAAGACGCGCGCGAAGCACGGCCGGACCTACCAGGTCGCGCGCTGGAAGAGCCGGTGGGTCTCCCCCGGCTTCGACTTCACGGAGCTGATCGCGTCCTGGTCCGCCCGGACCCCCGGCTCGAGCTGGATCGAGGTGGAGGTCCGCGGCCGGTCCGCCGGCGGCGCGAAGACGTCGTGGGACGTGCTCGCCCGCTGGGCCGCCAAGGACAAGGTGGTCGAGCGCCGCTCCGGCGGCACGCAGGCCGACGACGGCACCCGGGTCGTGACCGACACCTGGAAGACAGCGGGCCTGGCGTCGTACCGGCTGCGGGTCGCGGTGCACCACGAGCGCGGCCGCAAGGCGCCGCGCATCGACCTCGTCACGGCGATGACCTCCCGCCTGCCCGCCACCGCGGGCCCCACGTCCGCGCCCATGGCCGCGCGCGGCGTGGAGCTGGCGGTGCCGCGCTACTCCCAGATGGTCCACTCCGGCCACTACCCGCAATGGGGCGGCGGCGGCGAGGCGTGGTGCTCGCCGACGTCGACCGCGATGGTGCTCGGCTACTACGGGCGGCTGCCCGGTCCCGGCAGCTACGGCTGGGTGCCGGCCGGGCACCCCGACCCGTGGGTGGACGCGACCGCCCGCCTGACCTACGACCACGCGTATCGAGGGACCGGGAACTGGCCCTTCAACACCGCGTACGCCGCCCGGCGGGTGGGGGCCGCCGGGGAGGCGTTCGTGACCCGGCTACGCGACCTCACCGATGCCGAGCTGCTCGTCCAGGCCGGCATCCCGCCGGTCATCTCCCTGGCCTTCGCCCGCGGCGAGCTCACCGGAGCCCCGATCTCCTCGTCCAACGGGCACCTGCTGGTGATCGTCGGCTTCACCGCCGCCGGCGACGTGATCGTCAACGACCCCGCCGCTCCGGGCAACGACGGCGTCCGGCGGGTCTACTCCCGAGCTCAGCTCGAGAGGGTCTGGCTGCAGGCGTCCGGCGGCGCGGCATACGTCGTCCACGACGCCGCTCACCCGTTGCCGCCCTCGCCTGCCGGCAACTGGTGAGCTGCCGACTGGCGCACGGCAGCGCGGCGCAGTCGGTCATCGCGGGAAGCGAAGGCGACGCAGGAGCGGAGGAGTTCCACGAGCCGAACGGCTTGCCGCCATGCGGACGCAACCACGTCGCAACTCGACCGCGTGCGCGGCAGCGTGTCGCACGGCGGCGAAGCCGCATCGTGCGAAGCCCGCGGGGCCGAGCTTGCGAGGCCCCGGGCGGCGAGCACGATCTGCGACACGCTCGCGCCTAACCAGCACTGAAGTCGATGGTGTGCCAGCCGGTCGCGCCGTCCGGCAGGACGTCCGCGACCGCGCCGGTCTGGGTGCGACCTCGGGTGTCGATGGCACGGACCCGGAGCTGGTGGTCGCCGGGCTCGACGTCGACCACGGCCCGCCACTGGACCCAGGTGTCGAGGTTCGGTGCGGCCGCGAGGGTGGCAGGCTGCCAGCGGCCGCCGTCGACCTGCACCTCGACGCCGGCGATCCCGGTGTGCTGGAGCCACGCGACCCCGGCGCAGACGACCTCCCCGGCCGGCACGTCGGCGCCGTCGCCGGGCACCTCGATCTTCGAGGCGATCTTGACCGGGCCCTGCTCGGACCAGCCCTTGTCTGTCCAGTACGCCGTGATGTCGTCGAACCGGGTGACCTCCATGTCGACCACCCACTTGCAGGCCGACACGTACCCGTAGAGCCCGGGCACGATCGTGCGAACCGGGAACCCGTGCTCGATCGGCAGCGGCTCGCCGTTCATCGCCACGGCGAGCATCGCGTTGCGCTCGTCGGTCAGCGCCGCGAGCGGCGTACCGCAGGTCCACCCGTCCTCGGACGTCTGCAGCACCGCGTCGGCGCCGGCCAGCGGGCCGGCCTCGGCGAGGAGCGCGGCCAGGCGGATGCCGCTCCACCACGCGTTGCCGATCAGGTCGCCGCCGACCTCGTTGGACACACAGTTGAGCGTGATCCAGTCCTGGGTGATCTCGCGACGGACCAGGTCGGCGTACGAGAGCCGGACCTCGCGCTCGACCATCCCGTGGATCCGCAGCTCCCAGTCGGCGGGCGCGATGGTCGGCTTGATGATGGCGGTGTCGATCAGGTAGAAGTCGTCGTTCGCGGTCTGCCAGGGCGAGACGCCCTCGACGCCGTTCCCCACGCCGTCGGGTACGGCGGGCGCGGTGGTGCCCTCGATCCGCAGCAGCCGCCGGCTCTGCTCGGCCCGGCGGCGCGCGCTGCCAGCGATCCGGCCGACCAGGCCACCGGCCACCGCGAGCGCGGCGGCCCCGCCCGCGGCGGTGAAGAAGCGGCGGCGGGTGTGCATCGGCTCGGCGGCCGGGTCCTCGCTGTCCTCCACCAGCTCCCAGCGGCGCAGCCACTCGGCCAGGACGGCCAGCACGACCAGCCAGCCCAACAGCCCGGCCACGATCGGCGCGAGGTCGATCAGACCCGGCGTCGGCTTGGTGAGCACGGCGACGACAGCGATGCCGGCGAGCACGGAGAACCCCGTGACCGCCGCCCACCACCGCTGGTGCGCCAGCCGTCCGACCCACCCGAACACGACGGCGAGCAGGATCAGGATCCCGGCGACGAGGACCTTCTTGTCCGCGGTGTCGAAGGTGTCGATCGCCCACTTCGCGACCGGGCCGGGGGTCAGCGCGATGACGCCCTCGGCGACCGCGACGACCGGCGAGTCCCGCACGTGCAGCAGCGCGGCGACGGCATAGCTCAGGCCCAGGCCGACGGCCCCGGCGAGCAGTCCGGCCAGTGGCCACCAGGCGCGGGAGGTCCTCACCTGCCCCATTCTCCCGCACGGGTCGCTCGCGCGGGCACGGACTCGGGCATGATCGGGTGAGTGAACCTGCGCATCGGCATCGGCTCCGACGTCCATCGGCTGGTCCCCCGCGGTCCGCAGGACCCGCCGCTCGCGCTCGGCGGACTGAACTGGCCGGACGAGGACATGCGGCTCGACGGACACTCCGACGCCGACGTCGCCGCGCACGCCGCGTGCGACGCGCTGCTGTCGGCGGCGGGGCTCGGTGACCTCGGCAGCAACTTCGGTACGGCGGAGCCCGCGTGGGCCGGCGCGAGCGGGGCCGCCCTGCTCGGCGAGACCCGGCGCCGGGTCGAGGCGGCGGGCTTCGCGGTCGTCAACGTGGCGGTGCAGGTGATCGGGAACCGACCGAAGGTCGGCCCCCGTCGCGCGGAGGCGGAGGCGGCGCTGGGCGACGTACTCGGCGCTCCGGTGTCCCTGTCGGCCACCACGACCGACGGCCTCGGCCTGACCGGCCGCGGCGAGGGCGTGGCGGCGATCGCGACCGCGCTCCTCTCCTCCTGACCTCCGCTCCTCCTGCCGCTCCTCCTGCGGCTCCTCCTGCGGCTCCAGCGGGTCGCGTGGCAGGGTGGGCGCCGAGAGCGACGTCGAGGAGGCACTGATGTCCGACCACACCGTGATCACCGAGGACGGCCTGCGGATCCAGGTGACCGTCCACGGCCGCACCGACGCGCCGTTGACGGTGCTGCTCTCCCACTGTTGGACCGCGGACGAGTCGGACTGGCACTACCAGGTCACCGACCTGCTGGCCCGCTACGGGCGCGACGTCCGGGTGGTCACGTGGGACCACCGCGGACACGGGCGGTCCGACCGCGCCCCCGAGGCCGCCTGCACCATCCCCCACCTGGCCCGCGACCTCGGCCTGGTCGTCGACACCTGCGCCCCCGAGGGTCCGCTCGTCATCGCCGGCCACTCGGTCGGCGGCATGACCATCACGGCGATCCCCGAGGAGCGGCCGGAGCTGATGCCGCGGATCGTGGGCGCCCTGTTCGTCAGCACGACGAGCGGTGAGCTCGACAAGATCACCCTCGGCCTGCCGGCCGTGGCCGGAGCGGTGCTGCGCGACCGGCTCCCGTTCATCCTCGCCAACCGCTCGCGGATGCTGAGCCTCAGCCGCCGCCAGAGGTTCCCGACGATCGAGCGCCAGGTCGCGCGCCGGTTCCTGTTCGGCCGTCCCGCCCGGGCCCGCGACATCGCCCACGCCGTCGACCAGCTCGTCCACGCCCGCCCGGAGACCATGTCCGGGTTCTTCAAGGACATGATGAGCCACGACCGGATCGGCAACCTGGCGGCGTTCGACGACATCCCCACCACCGTCCTGGTCGGCAGCCGCGACCTGCTCACGCCGCCCGAGCACGCCGGCAAGATCGCCCGCGGCATCCGCGGCGCCCGGCTCCTGGTCGCGCCCGGCGCCGGGCACTACCTGCCGTTCGAGCGCCGGGAGCTGGTCAGCGGCGAGCTGTTCGCCCTCGTCGACCGGGCGCTCGCCCGGCTCCCGGCCCGAGCCTGACTACGCTCACCGGGGTGAGCACCCCACCGACCGCCGCCGTCGTCGTCCTCGCCGCCGGGAGCGGCAGTCGGGTCGGCGCGGAGCTCAACAAGGTCCTGCTGCCGCTGCGCGGACATGCCGTACTGGCCTGGTCGGTGCGCACCGCCCTCGGCGTGCCCGGCGTCGACCCGGTCGTGGTCGTCCACCGGCCCGGTGAGCGCGCCGACGTCGGCACCGCCCTGCTGCCCGTGATCGGGGAGCGCGAGGTGCTGCTCGTCGAGGGTGGTGCCACCCGTCAGGACTCCGAGCGGGCGGCCCTCGCCGCCCTCGCTCCCCGCGTGGACGACGGGAGCATCGACGTCATCGCCATCCACGACGGCGCCCGGCCGCTGGCCGACGCGGGGCTGTTCGCCACGACGATCACGACCGCACGCCGGTACGGCGGCGCCGTATCCACCGTCGAGCTGGCAGGCCTGCTGCCGCGCGATCCGGCGACGGCTCCGTCACCCGGTGGCGCCGGCACGCGGTTGGTGGGCGTCCAGACACCGCAGGCGTTCCGGGCCGGGCCGCTGCTCGAGGCCTACGCAGCCGCCGCGGCGGCCGGCTTCGACGGCACCGACACCGCGGCTGCCTTCTCGCAGTTCGCGCCGCCCGGATCGCAGGTGCGCGCCGTGCCCTCCGGCCCGGCCAACCTCAAGGTCACCTTCGCCGAGGACCTCCGGGTCGCCGAGCGGCTGCTCTAGGCGGGTGCCGGCAGGCGCACGGTCACCTGGAGCCCGCCCGCGGGCCGCGCGAAGAGGGTGAGGGTGCCGTCGTGGGCCTCGACGATGCTCGCGACGATCGTGAGGCCGAGGCCGGCGCCGGCATGACCCGGGTGGCCGGCCCGGTCGACGCGGGTACGCTCGCTCCCCCGCTGGAACGGCTCGGCCAGGGTGGCGACCAGGTCGGGGTCCAGGTGCGCTCCGGTGTTCTCGACGGTGAGCACCACCGCCGTCGGCTCACGGCGGGTGAGCACCCGGACGCTGCCCTGCTCAGGGAGGTTGTGGACGATCGCGTTGTGCACGAGGTTGGTCGTCAGCTGCAGGAGCAGCGCCGGCTCACCGCGGGTGACGGCGATGTCGCCGGAGGTCTCGAGGACGACGCCTCGGGCCTCCGCGAACGGCAGCAGCGTCTCGGTGGCCTCCTCGGCGACGAGCGAGAGGTCGACGTCCTCGCGGGCGAACGAGCGTCGGTCGGCGCGGCTGAGCAGGAGCAGCGCCTCGGTGAGGTCGATCGCCCGGGTGTTGACGGCGTGGAGACTCTCGACGAGCCGGCCGGTGTCGCGGGTCGGGTCCTTGCGGGCCAGCTCGAGCAGGGTCTTGGTGATCGTCAGGGGCGTCCGCAGCTCGTGCGAGGCGTTTGCGGCGAACCGCTGCTGCTCCGCGACGTGCGCATCGAGCCGCGCGAGCATGCTGTCGAAGGCGTCCGCGAGCTCGCGGAACTCGTCGCGGCGTCCGGGCAGCTGGATGCGGTGGAAGAGGGAGCCGGTCGCGGCCGTCCGGGTGGCCTCGGTGATGCGGGCCAGCGGCGCGAGCATCCGCCCGGCGAGCAGCCACCCGCCCAGCAGGCCGCACACCAACAGGAAGCCCAGCGCCCCCACGGCCTTGGGAGCGAACGCCTCCCACAGGTCGGAGCGGCCGGGGACGAAGAGGTACGGCGACCGCCTCGGGTCGCCGGGGGCGACGTCTCGGACCGGGACGGTCACGGCGACGTCAGGCACGTAGCGCAGCAGGAACAGCCACACCACCGCCAGCAGCAGGGCACCGGCCAGGAGCAGGAAGCCGGCGTAGCTGAGCGTCAGCCGGAGGCGCACACTCAGGCCGGGCCGCCTATCCACCGGCTGCTCCCCCGCGGTCACCGTGGGGGTCGATGCGGTAGCCGACGCCCGCCACGGTGGCGATGACCCACGGCTCTCCGAGCCGCTTGCGCAGCGCCGACACGGTGATCCGGACGGCGTTGGTGAACGGGTCGGCGTTCTCGTCCCAGGCGCGCTCCAGGAGCTCCTCGGCGCTCACGACGCCTCCCTCGGCCGCCACCAGCACCTCGAGCACCGCGAACTGCTTGCGGGTCAGGGCTACATAGCGGTCGTCGCGGTAGACCTCGCGGCGGAACGGGTCGAGCCGCAGGCCGGCGATCTCCCGGACGGGCGGACGATGGTGCGCGCGCCGGCGATCGAGCGCGCGGAGCCGGAGGACGAGCTCGCCGAGCTCGAAGGGCTTGGTCAGGTAGTCGTCCGCGCCGAGCGCGAACCCGGAGGCCTTGTCGTCGAGACGATCGGCCGCGGTGAGCATCAGGATCGGCATCCCGCTGCCGGAGGCGACGATGCGCCGGGCGATCTCGTCACCCGAGGGGCCGGGGACGTCGCGGTCGAGGACGGCGATGTCGTAGGCGTTGACGCTCAGCAGCTCCAGCGCCGTGTCGCCGTCGCCGGCGATGTCGGCCGCGATCGCCTCCAGGCGCAGCCCGTCGCGGACGGCCTCGGCCAGGAGAGGCTCGTCCTCGACGATCAGCACCCGCACCTGGTCGATGCTACGAGCCGCCACATATCGCCGGCATATCGAAAAGCCGATACGCCCTGACAACGCCGCGCTGCCTTGACTGGGCGCCATGGCCTCCTTCCCCAGTTCCCGGCCCACGCGACACCGCCTCCGGCCGGCCGTCGTCCCCCTCGTCCTGCTCCTCGTGGCACTGATCGGCGTCGCCGGCTCGCGCGTCGTCATGTCCACGCCGTCGTCGGACGCCGCGTCCCCCGTCGGGGACGGCGAGCTTCCCGACGGCACCTCGGCGTACGACGACGCGCACGCCGGTGTGACCGAGCTCGACCCGGACCTCCTGCGCGCGCTGCGGCGGGCCGCGACGGATGCGGTCGACGACGACGTCGACATCGTGGTCAACAGCGGCTGGCGGTCCCCGGAGTACCAGCAACGGCTCCTCGACGAGGCCGTCGCGACCTACGGCTCGCGCGCGGAGGCAGCGCGCTGGGTCGCCACCCCCGAGACCTCGCCCCACGTGTCGGGCGACGCCGTCGACGTGGGACCCGCCGACGCCGCCGCGTGGCTGGCGACCCACGGCGCGCGGTACGGCCTGTGCCGGATCTACGACAACGAGCCCTGGCACTACGAGCTGCGCCCGGACGCCGCCGACCGGGGCTGCCCGCCTCGGTACCCTGACCCCACCCACGACCCGCGCACCCGGCGGTGAGCGGCGCCTCAGCGCGGGTCGGTGAGCGCCTCGAGCACCCGGAGGTCGGCGTCCGAGGCGACCCGGCGGGCCGTCGGCGGTGCCTCGACGAGAACGACCCGGTCGGCGCCGTACCGCTGCCGGAGCGCGGCGACGAGCGCCACGAAGTCGGTGGCGGGCAGCCGCCCGCCGTCGCCGAGCAGGTCCGCGACCACTGACGACGGCAGCACGACCGGGGAGCAGACGGCGACCAGGCCGTCGCGGTCGACACTGGCCCCGACGGTCTCGCCGTCGGTCTCGCCGTCGGGCGCGCCGTGCGCCTCCTTGACCGTGTCGGTCACCGGGCGCACCCCGACCATGATCCGGTCCTCGACGGACGCACGCTCGGCGCAGCGACGGAGGAACTCGGGCGGGGTCATCGGGCACAGCGGGTCGTGCAGCAGCAGCGGCTGCTCGAGCTCGACCACCACGTCCCAGGGGACCGTCTGGTCGAGCAGGTCGACCCCGGCCTCGCCGGCGGCCCAGGCAGCCGCAGCCACCAGCGACTCGCCGTGGATCAGGCGGAACGGCAGGGAGCCACGGCCCTCCTCGACCACCAGCCCCGCGACGGGCGCCGAGATGCCGACGACGTCATACGGATGCGGGTTCATCGGAACCCACCGTATGACGTCGTCGGCGTTGCGTTGCCAACGGCCTGCGGAGCACAGGCCTCAGTGGCTCAGGAGGCCAGCACCTCGTCGAGAATCGTCTCGGCCTTGTCCTCGTTGGTGTTCTCGCAGAGCGCGAGCTCGGAGACCAGGATCTGGCGAGCCTTGGCGAGCATCCGCTTCTCGCCCGCCGACAGTCCGCGGTCACGCTCACGGCGCCACAGGTCGCGGACGACCTCCGCCACCTTCATGACGTCGCCACTGTGGAGCTTCTCGAGGTTCGCCTTGTAGCGCCTCGACCAGTTGGTCGGCTCCTCGACATGCTCCGCGCGGAGCACCCCGAAGACCCGGTCCAGCCCGTCCTTGTCCACGACATCCCGAACACCCACGAGATCCAGGTTGTCAGCCGGAACGCGGACCACGAGGTCCTGCTGAGCGACAATCCGAAGCACGAGGTACTGCCGTTCCTGGCCCTTGATCGTCCGCATCTCGATGTTCTCGATGACCGCGGCCCCGTGATTGGGGTAGACGACCGTTTCGCCGACGGTGAAAGTCATATGAGCAAAACCCCTTCCTAGGGTGGCCTATCTTACCACGCCATCAAGGACTCTCCGAATGCGTTTGCGCAGGTCAGGGGCACAATCAGCGGCTTGACAAGTGACCGAACCTGTGATGGTCCGGGGCTGCTGCCCCATGATGGAGATCACCCGGAGGGCTACGGCGGCAGGTCCATCCGATTCGGCGGGCCCACCCCCATGTGGCTCGGCGGTGGTCAATACTGCTCGCCATGGCGAAGACGCAGCGCTGGCGGCGCGGCCGCTCCGCCGGGGACGGAACCCCGGCCGAGGCGAGGCCCGAGGAGCTCTCCGAGGAGACCCCCACGGCGGCCGAGGCCGTCCTCGAGGCCGACCTCGAGGATGCTCCGGAGACGGCCGACGTCGCGGACGCCGAGGCCGCCCCGGAACCCGACGGCACCGACGATGCCGAGGAGCCGGAGGACGCCGAGGACCCGCACCCGCCCCTGCCGCACGTCCCGGACCGCTCCGGCCTGACCGGCTGGCTGTTCGGCGGCCGCAACCCGGCCGACGTCGTACCTCTCCAGCTCCTGCAGGCCGCGCACGCCAAGCAGGCGATCACGACGGCGCTCGCCATGGGCCTGGTCGCCGCGATCGCCGGTCGTCCGGCGCGGGAGGCGGGCGTGGTCCTGGTGACGGTGCTCGTCGGCCAGACCATCCTCGGCTGGCACAACGACATCGTCGACCGGCAGCGCGACGAGGCGCACGGCCTGACCGGCAAGCCGATCGCCGCCGGGCGGCTGGATCCCGGCACCGCCTGGTACGCCGTCATCGTCGGCTTCCTGCTGCTCCTCCCCCTCGCCACCACGACCGGCGCGAAGGCGGGCGCCTTCTACGGCGCCTCCGTCGTCGTGGCGATGCTCGGCAACATCGTGCTGCGCACCGGCTTCCTGTCCTGGTGGTCCTGGGCGGTGTCGTTCGCGCTGCTGCCGGCCTACCTCTCCTATGGCGGCTGGGGCGGCAAGGCCGTGGGCAGCCCTCCCGAGCCGGCGATCGTCGTCCTCGCGGCGCTGCTCGGCATCGGCATCCACTTCACGCGTGCCGTGTGGGGGCTGGTGGCCGACCACGAGGACGGCTGGACCTACCTGCCGCTCAAGCTCGGGCTCAAGCTGGGCGCGACCCGGCTCCTGGCGCTCTCGACCGTCTACACGGTCGTCGTCGCGGTGCTGCTGGTCGTGGTCGGTGCCCGGGTCGGCCTCAGCCGTTGACCGACGCTAGAGTGAGGCCGCTTCGACCCAACTGACCCGGAGGCTCGCCGACATGCCCCACCTGCGCCGATCCGCGCTCGCCGGACTGCTGCTGGCGGTCGTTCCCGCCACTGCCCTGAGCGCCTGCGGATTCGACTACCCCACCGATCGGGTCAACACGATCGCCGGGGGGGTGAACGAGCGCTCCGGCGACGTCGACGCGCTCGGCATCCGGATCCTCGCGACCGCGCAGGGCGAGGGCCGGCTGATCGGCTCACTGTCCAACAACCTGCGCGAGGACGCCTCGCTCGACGCCGTGTCGTCGTCCGCGGGCATCGTCGCCGGCTCGTTCGATCCGGTCGAGGTCGCGGGTCGCGGCTTCGTCAACCTGGCCACCGAGTCCGTGGTGCCGTTGACCGGCGACTTCACGGCCGGTCAGGTCGTGCCGCTCGACCTGACCTTCAGCGACGGCACCACGCTCAGCCTCGACGTACCGGTCGTCAAGCCGTGCTTCCAGTACACCCAGATCCCGACCGACCTGCCGAGCGAGACCGCGTCCGCCAAGGGTGGTGACAGCAAGGCCGCCGAGACCACCGACGAGGCCACTGACGGGGCCACCCACGAGGCCGGCGACGAGAGCCACGACGCCAGCTTCAGCTGCGCCGACGAGGCTCCGAGCCCTGGCGGCGGGGCGCACTGATGACGTTCCCGCTGGTCCTGCTCCGCCACGGCGAGAGCGAGTGGAACGCGAAGAACCTCTTCACCGGCTGGGTCGACGTCGCGCTCACCGAGAAGGGCCGCGGCGAGGCGGTCCGCGGCGGCGAGCTCCTCGCGGAGGCCGGCATCCTGCCCGACGTCGTCCACACCTCGCTGCAGCGCCGCGCGATCAACACCGCCGCGCTCGCGCTCGACGCGGCGGATCGCCACTGGATCCCGGTGCGGCGCTCGTGGCGCCTCAACGAGCGCCACTACGGCGCGCTGCAGGGCAAGGACAAGAAGGCGATCAAGGACGAGTACGGCGAGGAGCAGTTCATGCTCTGGCGCCGCTCCTTCGACACGCCGCCGCCCCCGCTGGCCGACGACGACGAGTACTCCCAGGCCGGCGACCCGCGCTACGCCGACCTCGGTGACGAGCTGCCCCGCGCCGAGGCGCTCAAGCAGGTCATCGACCGTCTGCTCCCCTACTGGGACGCCGGGATCGTGCCGGACCTCCGGGCCGGCCACACCGTCCTGGTCGCCGCCCACGGCAACAGCCTGCGCGCGATCGTGAAGCACCTGGACCAGGTCAGCGACGCCGAGATCGCCGGCCTCAACATCCCCACCGGGATGCCGCTGGTCTACGAGCTCGACGAGGACACCCTCGCCCCGGTCGTCCCGGGCGGGCGCTACCTCGACCCGGCCGCTGCCGCTGCCGCTGCCGCCGCCGTCGCCAACCAGGGCCGCTGACCCGGCGCAGACTGAATCTGGATCGACGCTGACCCGGCGCAGACTGAACTCCAGAACGCGCTGACCCGGCGCAGATTGAACTCGGCGGACGCACCCGCAGTTAAATCTGCGCCGGGTCGGCGCATTTCCGGCCTCAATCTGCGCCGGGTCAGCGCAGTATGAGAGTCAGTCTGCGCCGGGTCGGTCAGGCAACGGGCGCCGGGTTGTGGCCGGTGACCACGAAGATGACCCGGTTGGCGACCGACACGGCGTGGTCGGCGATCCGCTCGTAGTAGCGGCCGAGCAGGGCGATGTCGACCGCGGCCTCGACGCCGTGGGTCCACTCGTCGCCGAGGAGCTCGGTGAAGCTGCGGCGGCGCAGCTGGTCCATCTCCTCGTCGTCGCGACCGAGCGCGATCGCGGCCTCGACGTCGCGTCCGGAGATCACCTCGGTGACCCGGCCGACCATGTCCTCGGCGACCTCGGCCATCCGGGCCACGGTCGGGCGGACCTCGTCGGGGACGGCGACGTCGGGGACCCGCAGGCGGGCGATCTTGGCGACGTGGACGGAGAGGTCGCCCATCCGCTCGAGCTCGGCCACCATCCGGAGTGCGGCGACGACCGTGCGGAGGTCGCCGGCGACCGGCTGCTGCAGGGAGAGCAGGGCGAAGGCGGAGTCCTCGACCTTCTCGCGGGCCCGGTCGATCTCGACGTCCCCGCTGATCACCCGTTCCGCGATCGAGGAGTCGCCGGTCATCAGGGCCCGGGTGGCCTCGCCGACCGCGACCTGGACGCGGCGGGAGATTCCGGCGAGGTCGTCGAAGATCGCGTCGAGTTGGTCGGTATAGGCATCACGCATGGCCCCGAGCCTACGGAGGCGAGGTGTCCATCAAGCGAGGTGCGGTGAACGCAGGGTGAACATCGCGAAGCCCGGCCGCCGCGATGCGGAGCGCGACCCGCGATGCGCCGTACGATCGAGGCGTGGATCCGACGACGCAGGCCTTCCTGGCCGCGCTCCTCGGCGCCCTCGTGGCAGGTGGCGCCATGCTCGCCTGGCATCTCAGCGACCGCCAGCAGCGGGTCTTCCACCAGCCCGAGGAGCCGCTGCTCCCCGACGGCGTCGCGGGTGTCCTCTCGGTCCTGCGCAGCAGCGCGGTCGTCGTCGACGAGTCCGACTCGGTCGTCAAGGCATCGGCCCCGGCGTACGCCATGGGCTTCGTCCGCGGCACCACGCTCCTCTCCGACGAGCTCGGCGGCCTGATCCGGAAGGTGCGCCGTGACGGGCAGATCCGCGAGACGGAGCTGATCGTGCCGCGCGCCGCGGGCTCGCCGCGGCACGTCACCGCCCGCGTCGCGCCGCTCGGCTCGCGACTGGTCCTCGCGCTCGTCGAGGACCGCACCCGCGAACGGCAGGTCGACGCCGTACGACGCGACTTCGTGGCCAACGTGAGCCACGAGCTGAAGACGCCCGTCGGCGCGATGCGGCTGCTGGCCGAGGCGGTGCAGGATGCCGCCGACGACCCGGACGCCGTCTACCGGTTCGCGTCGCGGATGCTCACCGAGAGCGACCGACTCTCGCGGCTGATCCAGCAGATCATCGAGCTGTCGCGGCTCCAGGGCGACGAGCCCCTCAACTCGCCGGTTCCCGTCTCGATCGACGACGTCGTCGCCTCCGCGGTCGACTTCGTCGACATGAACGCCGGCGCCAAGGACATCCAGGTCATCGCCGAGGGCGAGGCGGGCCTGAAGGTGCTCGGCAGCGAGAAGCAGGTCGGCGCCGCGGTCTCCAACCTGGTGGCCAACGCCGTCGCCTACTCCGAGCCCGGCTCGCGCGTCGTGGTGACCCGCAAGCGGGCCGGCCACAGCGTCGAGATCTCGGTGATCGACCAGGGCATCGGCATCCCGCAGGCCGAGGTGGAGCGGATCTTCGAGCGGTTCTACCGCGTCGACCCCGCGCGCCACCGCTCGACCGGCGGCACCGGTCTGGGCCTGTCGATCGTCAAGCACGTCGCGGCCACGCACGGCGGCGAGGTGCGGGTCTGGTCCGTCGAGGGGCAGGGCTCGACGTTCACGCTGATCCTGCCGCAGCACCCGAACCACGAGGACGGGCCGTACATGCGGCTCGCCGAGCTCGCGGCCGGCCCGGAAGCGCCGGGCGGACGCACCGAAGATCAGGAGGAACCCCGATGACCCGGGTACTTGTCGTCGAAGACGAAGAGAGCTACAGCGACGCCCTCGCCTACCTGCTCCGCAAGGAGGGCTTCGAGGTCGCGATCGCGGCCGACGGCAACGAGGCGCTCAAGGAGTTCGACCGCAACGGCGCCGACATCGTGCTGCTCGACCTCATGCTGCCGGGCATCCCCGGCACCGAGGTGTGCCGGACCATCCGCCAGACCTCGAACGTGCCGGTGATCATGGTGAGCGCCAAGGACGACGAGGTCGACAAGGTCGTCGGGCTCGAGCTCGGTGCGGACGACTACGTCACCAAGCCCTACTCCCCCCGCGAGCTGGTCGCCCGGATCCGCGCGGTCCTGCGCCGCGGCATCGGCGACGAGCTGCTCCCCGACACCCTCGAGGCCGGGCCCGTGCGGATGGACGTCGAGCGGCACGTGGTGACGGTCGACGGCACCGAGCAGCGACTGCCGCTCAAGGAGTTCGAGCTGCTGGAGATGTTCCTGCGCAACCCCGGCCGCGTGCTCACCCGCGGTCAGCTCATCGACCGGGTCTGGGGCTCCGACTACGTCGGCGACACCAAGACGCTCGACGTCCACGTGAAGCGACTGCGCGCCAAGCTGGAGCCGGAGCCGAGCGAGCCCAAGTTCCTCGTCACCGTGCGCGGCCTGGGCTACAAGTTCGACGTCTGAAAATCGCGCGACCCCGGCTCGCCCACCCTCTAGCGTGAACGGGTGACCGCCGTCGATCCCGCCGTGCCCATCCCCGCTCCCGGCGCAGGCGGGGGTCGGGCGCCCGGAACGAGCGGACTGCTGCCCCTGGTCGCGGTCGCGGTGACCCTGGTGCTGTGGGCGAGCGCCTTCGTCGCCATCCGGCACCTCGCCCACGACTTCTCCGCGGGCGCGCTGTCGCTGGGCCGGCTGGCAGCGGGAGCGCTGGCGCTCGCCCCGGTCGCGCTGGCCCAGGGTCTGCCCAGCCCGAGCCGGCGCCAGTGGGTCTCGATCGTGACCATCGGCGTGCTCTGGTTCGGGATCTACAACCTCTCCCTCAACGCCGGCGAGCAGCGGGTCGACGCGGGTACGGCGGCGATGCTGATCCAGGTCGCCCCGGTCCTCATCGCCGTGCTGGCGGCCCTCTTCCTCGGCGAGCGCTTCACCGCCCAGCTCGCCGCCGGGCTGGCCCTGGCGTTCTCCGGCGTGGTCGTGATCGGCCTGTCCACCTCGGGCGGGGACAACACCGGCGACCTGCTCGGCGTCGTGCTGTGCCTGGTGCCGGCGGTGGTGTACGCCGTCAGCGTGATCCTGCAGAAGCCGCTGGTGGCCGACCTGTCCGCGGTCCACGTCACCTGGCTGGCCTGCACCGTCGGCGTCGTGACCTGCCTGCCGTGGGCGGGCCGGCTGGTCAGCGAGGTGGGTGACGCACCGGTGTCGTCGACGCTGTGGCTGGTCTACCTCGGCGTGTTCCCCACCGCGATCGCGTTCACAACCTACGCCTACGCCCTGCGCCACATGACCGCCTCGGCGCTCGGCGTGACGACCTACCTGGTGCCGCCACTGACCATCGTGCTGGGGCTGGTGTTCCTCGACGAGGTCCCGCCCGCGGTCGCGTACGCCGGCGGCGCGCTCGCGCTGCTCGGAGTCGGCGTCGCGCGCCGGGCTCGGGGCCGCAAGGCCGTCACCGCACCGGCCGTGCCCGGTCAGGACCCGCGGGCCTGAGGGACCCGTCAGGGGTACGGGCCACGCAGCTGGTCGGCCGGGGCGACCGACACCGTCACGCCGGCCCTGAGCGTGGTCAGGACAGCTCCGTCGGCGCGATCTGGGCCGCGCTCACCCTGCCGTAGAGCTCGGGTCGGCGGTCGCGGAGGAAGGGCCGGCGACGGCGGATCTCGTCCACCTGGGCCAGGTCCACCTCGGCGAGCGCCAGTCCGTCGGCGTCGTCGGGAGCCGTCGCGAGGACCTCGCCGTTGGGTCCGTAGACGGCGGAGAGGCCGAAGTACTCCTTGGTGCCCTCCACGCCGTGCCGGTTGGCGCAGATGACGAACATCGAGTTGAAGACGGCGTGGGCCCGCAGCTCCAGCTGGAAGACCTCCTTCATCGGCGCGCTGGCCGAGGCGACCGGGACGCAGAGCACCGAGCCGCCGCCGAGGGCGACCGTCCGGCTCAGCTCGGGGAAGTGGCGCTCGTAGCAGATCACCGTTCCGACGCGCGTCTCGCCGGTGTCGACGACCTCGGGCGGCGTCTCGCCGGGACGGAAGTAGAACTTCTCCGGGAAGCCGTTGGAGAACGGCAGGTGGGACTTGCGGTACACCGAGCGCAGCTCGCCGCCGACATAGGTGCAGGCGGTGTTGTGGTAGACGCCGGGCACCGCGCTGGCCTCGAAGACCGAGGAGACCACGGTGATCCCGTGGCGGCGCGAGGCGTCCGCGGCCATCGCGTTCGACGGCCCGTCGAGCGACTCGGCGTGCACGAAGTAGTCCGGGTCGGGCTCGGGCTGCACGAACGGCACCGCGAACATCTCCGGCAACAGGACGATCCGGGCGCCCTGCGCGGCGGCGTCGTCCACGAGGGCGGCCGCCCGGCCGATGGTCTCCGACCGGTCGTCACCGGCCTTGAGCTGGACTGCGGCGAGCTTCATCACGAGGTTCTCCCGTCGAGGTCGAGGTCAGGCCCGCGCGGCCTGGGCGAGCCGGGTGAGCGTGCGCTCCTTGTCACCCAGGGTCGAGATGACCGGGCAGCGCACGCCCGCTTCGTGGTAGGAGACGAGCTTCTCGAACGCCTGGTCGGTGGTGCCGCACGCGGTCACGTTCTGCACCAGCTCGTTGGGCACGAGCGCCATCGCCTTCTTGATCTGCTCGGGGGTGGCCGGCCAGCCGGCGATCTCCTGAAGCCGGTCGACGAGCTCCCGGTCGACCCCACAGTGCTCGGCGATGTGGGGCTGCTGGCACAGGTAGAGCGTCAGGAAGGCCTTGCAGGCGTCGATCGCCTCCTGCGGGTCGTCGTCGTTGACGCTGCAGGACACGATCTGGGTGAGGTCGATGGAGGTGCGCCCGTCGGTCCGCTTAGCGAGGCCGCGGTCGATCGCGGCCAGCGCGCCCTCCATGTAGGACGGCGGCAGCAGGAAGTCCATGTGGACGCCGTCGCTGATCTCGCCGGCGAGCTCGAGCATCCTCGGCCCGACCGCCCCGATGTAGATCGGGATGTCGACCGGCTTGTTCTCCCGGTACATCGAGTCGAAGCGGACGCCCCGCATCTGGACGAACTCGCCCTCGAACTCGACGTTCTCGTTGCGGAACAGCGCCTGGCACACGCCGATGTACTCCCGCATCGCCTTGATCGGCTTGGAGATCGGCTGGCCGACCTTGGTGGCCAGCGGCTCCCACCAGGCGCCGATGCCGAGGATGGCCCGTCCCGGGGCGACCTCGTCCAGGGTCTTGAAGGTGACCGCCATGAGTGCGGCGTTGCGACTCTTGTTGTTGAGGACGCCGGTCCCGATCTTCACGTTCTCGGTCCGACTGGCGATGATCGCCGCGGGCACGATGCCGTCGCGGGACAGTCGCCCTTCGGCGACCCACACGGACTCGAATCCGTTCTCGTCGGCGATCTGGGCCTGCCAGTAGGTCTGCTCCAGGCTGAGCCGCTCGCCGACGTGGATTCCCAAGGGCAGCGATGTCATGGACGTCCTTTCGCGGTTCATTAGTTAAACCATTGGTTCGTAATATGGAGGCATCCGCCGGGCCTGTCAACACCCTCGGCGCGAGCTCGCCTCAGGCGAGGTCGGCCATGTCCACGTCCGGGTCGCAGCGCACGTCCAGCAGCAGCGGGCCGGCGCCGTCCGCGCCCAGGCCGGCGATCTCGGCAGCCACGCCGTCGAGATCGGCGACGGTGCGCACCGTCGCCGCCCGGGCACCCAGCGCGCGGGCGACCTCGGCGAAGTCCGGCCAGGTGCACCGCGCCGGCGTCGGATCGTCGCCCTCGTTGCGCAGGTGCCGGTACTCCATGCCGTAGGCCCCGTCGTTGCAGACCACCACCAGCAGCGGCAGGCCGAGCCGGACCCCGGTCGCGAGCTCGACCAGGTTCATCACACCGCCCCCGTCCCCGACCACCGCCACGGTCGGACGCCCCGAGCCGACGGCCGCGCCGAGGGCGGTCCCCAGGCCCAGCCCGATCGAGGCGAAGTTGCAGGTGTGCGCGAAGTCCTGCGGGCTCCGCACCGAGAGCAGCCGCCAGGGCGCGTAGACGAACCGTCCGGTGTCGGTGACCACGACCCGGTCCGCCGGCAGCAACCGATCCAACCAGCGCATGACCGTGCGCGGGTCCATGGTGGCCGGCCCGTCCGCGCTCGTGACCGGCCGGGCCGCCTCGGCGACGAGGAGCTCGGCGAGGTCACCGCGGTGCGCCGCGGCGGGTTCCTGCCCGGCCGCGGCGAGCAGCTCGCTCATCGAGGTCACCGTCTCGCGTACGTCGGCGACCATGCCGATCTCGGCCGCGCTCGAGATCCGCGACGGATCCCGGTCCACCTGGACCACCGCCCGCCCCTGCAGGAGCGCACCGTCGACCGACGTGTAGCGGTTCAGCCCGGCTCCCAGCACCAGCAGGCAGTCCGCCGACCGGACCGTCTCGAGCGCGAGGACGGAGCCCAGGGTCCCGATCACCCCGAGGTCGAGCGGCTCCCCCGCGAACAGGCCCTTGCCGAGCAGCGTCGTACCCAGTGGCGCACCCAGACTCCGCGCCAGTGTGAGGATCTCGTCCTTCGCATCGAGCGCTCCCCGCCCGGCGAGGACGACAGGTCGTCGAGCACCGGCGAGGATGCCGAGTGACCGGTCGAGCTCCTCCTCCCCCGGCGCCGCCGGCCGGGCCGGGGGCACCGGCCTCAGCGGCGGGCCCTCGGCGACGTCGATGCACTGGAGGGGAACCGGCAGGTCGAGGACGACGGGCCGGCACTCCGTCTCGGCTCGGCGTACCGCGCGGGCCACCTCGGCGGCGACCTGCGCCGCGTCGCCGACCCGCACGTAGCCGGCTCCGGCGAGATCGGCCAGCCCCCGCAGGTCGAAGCGCTGGAGGTGGTCGTCGCGAGGCGGTGTGTCACCGGTCAGCAGCAGCAGCGGAGTCCGGGCCCGGACCGCCTCTGTCAGCGCGGTCAGCGCGTTGGTCGCACCGGGACCGTGGGTGACCGACGCGACGCCCAGCCGCCGCCCCACGCGGGCGTACCCGTCCGCCATGCTGACCGCGGCGCCCTCGGTGGTGGTGGCGACCACCGAGCCGCCGAGCCCGTCGAAGTCGATGAGCGGACGCAGGTTGCCCTCGCCCATCAGGCCGAAGATCGTGTCGACCCCGAGCTCCCGCAGCGCCGCGGCAGCCCGGCGATGCGCCCGCACGGTCAGCCTAGGAGCGCGCGCTCAGGACACACCGGCGGCGTCCGCGTGGACCAGGACGTCGTCGAGGATGTCGAGCGCGAGGTCGATGTCCTCGGCGCCGATCACCAGGGGCGGCGTCAGGCGCAGCACGTTGTTGTTGGCCGAGAGGTAGAGGCCGCGCTTCTTCGCGGCGGCCACCACGGCCTGCATCGGCGCGCCGGCCTCACCGACCGGGTTGAACGGCACCAGCGGCTCACGGGTGACCCGGTCGCGGACCAGCTCGAGCCCCTGGAACAGGCCGAGCCCCCGCACCTCGCCGATGGAGGGGTGCCGCTCGGCGAGCCGGTGCAGCCCGGCGTTGAGCCGGGCGCCCATCTCGCGGGCGTTCTCGATGATCCGCTCCTCCCGCATGGCCTCGATCGAGGCGACCCCGCTCGCGCAGGCCAGCGGGTGGCCGGCGTAGGTCAGGCCGCCCCAGAACTTGTTGCCCATCAGCCAGTCCGAGATGCGCTCGTTGACGGTCATCGCGCCCAGCGGCACGTAGCCCGAGTTGAGGCCCTTGGCCGTGACCAGGATGTCCGGCGTGACGTCCCAGTTGTCGCAGGCGAACCACTCGCCGGTGCGCCCGAAGCCGGCCATGACCTCGTCGAAGATCAAGATGATGCCGTGGCGGTCGCACACCTCCCGGATCGACTGGAGGTAGCCGGGCGGCGGCGGCAGGATGCCGTTGGTGCCGGTGACGGTCTCGAGGATCACGGCGGCCACCGTGTTCGGGTTCTCGTACTGGAGGATCTCCTCGAGGTGCGGAGCTCCCGAGCAGACGGGGCAGGGGTCGGGGTGCCCGGCCGGGCAGCGGTAGGTGTACGGGTCGAACATCCGCACGACCCCGGTGGGGCCCGGCTCCGCGTGCCAGCGGCGCGGGTCTCCGGTCAGCGCGATCGCGCCGGCCGTCGCACCGTGGTAGCTGCGGTAGCGGGCCACGACCTTCTGCCGTCCGGTGACGTGCCGGGCGAGCCGGATCGCGTTCTCGTTGGCGGCAGCCCCGCCGGTGGTGAAGAAGGACATCTTCAGGTCACCCGGCGTCACCTCCGCCATCAGCTCGGCGAGCTGCGCGCGCGACTGCTCCGCGTAGTTGGGCCCGATGTAGCACATCTCCGCGGCCTTGGCCCGGATCGCCTCGACGATCCTGGGGTGCTGGTGGCCGAGGTTCATGTTGACCAGCTGGGACTGGAAGTCCAGGTAGCGGTTGCCCTCGTGGTCCCAGAACCACGCACCCTCGCCACCGGCGATCGGCGTCGCGTTGACGGCGCCCTGGTTGGACCAGGAGTGGATCACGTACGCCTTGTCCGCGGCGCGGATCCGGTCGGCGTCCCAGGCGGTGGCCACCTCGCTCGTCGTCATGGCCGTCAGCTCGCCGCGGTCTCGGCACCGAAGGTCGCGAGACGGGACAGCGGGCGGCCCGAGCTGGCCGCGACGCAGCCGACGAGGATCTCGTTCGGCAGCGGGGCACCGGGCACCTGGAGCGTCACCGTCTGGTGGTGCGAGCGCGTCTTGGCGTCGTTCTTGTGCTTGAGGGGTACGTCGATCGGGTCGCCCGGCAGGCCGACCTTCTCCGCCGCCGGCAGCAGCTCGCTGCCCTCGGCCGCGTTGCGGAAGACGTTGCCGAAGCGCAGGTTGTGGATGAGCGCGGAGCCGTGCTCGACCTCGCCGCCGATGCCAACGAGGGCGACCTTGCCGAAGGCCTCGACCGGAGCCCCGAGGAGCTCGACGCAGGCGGGACCGGTGAGCTTGCCGATCTCCTCGGCGATCTCGTCGGCGAGGGTCACCAGGTCCTGGACGTATCCGGCGCCGTACGGGTTCTCGATGACGATCCCGACGAAGGCCAGCCGGTGAGCGGGCGACACGTCCTGGCCGTTCTCCCGCTCGGTCACCTCCAGGTGTCGGACCGTCTTCCGCACCTTCATGGTCATGTCTCCACCTCTCGCGTTGCCGGTTCGTTAGTTGAACCGTTGGTCCAGATACTGGCGATGCGGCGAGACCTTGTCAAGTGACTTCGCGGATACATCGCCGATACACGCCCGACATCGACGGAGCATCGCCCGCCCGCCCGCGCGCCGGCAGCACGACAGCGGCCCTGCCGGACGGGCCGGCGGGCCGCTGTCGTGCTCGGGTGGCTCGGGTGGCGGGCTCAGCCCGCGCCGCTCACACCCGGAGGTCGGTCGGCAGCTGCAGGTCGGTGTAGGTCAGCAGCTCGCCGAGCTTGCGCGAGGCCTCCAGCAGACGGGGCGAGACCTCGGCCACCCACTCCGGGGTGAGCCGGAAGCTCGGCCCGCCGATCCACACGGCGTACGGGTAGCTGTCGCCCACCCGCACCGGCGCCGCGACGGAGGTGGCACCCTCCTCGAGCTCGTCGCGGGAGTGGGCGTAGCCACGCTCCCGGATCGCCTGCAGCATCGCCACGAACGCCTCGCCACCCCCGAGGGACTCCGGGCCGTGGCGCTCGATGTCGTCGACGTACTCGTCGAGCTTCGCCTTGTCGAGCATGGCCAGCAGCACCTTGCCGGTCGAGGTCGACCAGACCGGCTGGGTCCGCGGCACCGGCTTCATGGTCTGCCCGATCAGCCGCGGTCCGGCGGCCTGCGCCACGACCATGACGTTGGGCGGGTGCAGCACGTCGAAGCCGCACGTCTCCTGGGTGTCGGCCGCCAGGTCGGACAGCACCTGGCGCATGTGCCGGTAGCCGCCGTTGCTGTCGAGGAAGCCGCCGACGATCGACAGCAGCCCGAGGGACACCTTGTAGCGGCGCGTGTCGGGGTCGAGAGTCAGCCAGCTCTCCCTCTCCAGGACGCTGAGCACGCGGTAGCAGGTCGCCTTCGGGATACCCGACTCCCGCGCGATCTCGCTGAGACCGACGCCGTTCGGATGAGCGGCGACGGCCCGCAGGACCCAGATCGTGCGACGCACGAGTCCCGATTCGTTGGCTGCCATGAGGTCCCTCCATGGTGATGTCGGCCGAACACTAGCGCAGGTCCACCAACATGCCGCCCTGTCGGCAGGGCGGGCGGCACGTCGTCATCGGCATCACCGCATGGTCGGATCGAAGGTGTCCCGTAGGCCGTCGCCGACCAGGTTGAGGCTCAGCACGGTGACCAGGATGGCCACGCCGGGGAAGACACTGATGTGCGGCGCGGAGGCGACGTACTGCCGTCCGCTGGCCAGCATCGCGCCCCACTCCGGGCTCGGCGGCTGCGCCCCGAGCCCGAGGAAGCTGAGCGAGGAGATGCCCACGATCGCCAACGCGAGCCCGACCGTCGTGATGACGATGATGGGCGCGTTGATGTTGGGGATGACGTGCCGCCAGGCGATGCGCGGCCCGCGGACGCCCGAGGCATGGGCAGCCTCGATGTACTCCTTGCCCATCACCTCGAAGGTCGCCCCACGCACGACCCGTGCGTACTGCGGGATGTAGGTGATGCCGATCGCGATGGCGGCGTTGCGCAGGCTGGGCCCGGCCACCGCGACGACGAGGATCGCGAGCAGGAAGTAGGGGAAGGACAGCACCAGGTCCATCGCGCGCATCAGCAGGCTGTCCGCGACACCGCCGCGGTACCCGGCGACGACACCGATCAGGGTGCCGACGATGCCGCTCAGCGCGACCGAGCCGACCGCGGCGAGCAGGGTCGAGCGGGCACCGATCATGACGCGACTCAGGATGTCGCGACCGAACTCGTCGCGCCCCAGCCACGCATCACCGCTCGGGCCCGCCCGACGCAGCTCCAGATGCTGCGCGGCGGGGTCGTGCGGGGCGATCCACGGCGCGAGCACCGCGACGAGCACCAGCAGTGCGAGCACGACCAGGCCCACGACCGCGGCGCGGTTGCGGGCGAAGGTGCGCCAGGTCTCCGCCCAGCGCGTCGGCTCCGCCGACGGGAGCGTCATCCCCGTAGCCTCCTGCGTCATCTCAGAGTCCCCTCTGCCTCGGGTCGACCCACTTGTAGAGCACGTCGACAGCCAGGTTGAGCACCACGAACACGACCGTCCCCAACAGCACCGCACCACGGACGATCGGGTAGTCACGTCCCTCGATCGCCGTGACCATCAGCCGACCCATGCCCGGGATGCCGAAGATCGTCTCGGTCAGCACCGCGCCGCCGATCAGGGCGCCGAACTGGAGGCCGACGACGGTCAGCACCGGCCCGAGCGCGTTCTTCAGCGCGTACTTCAGCACGACCGTGCGCTCCGGCATGCCGGCGGCGCGGGCGGTGCGGACGTAGTCGCTGCCGAGCACCTCCAACATGCTGGAGCGGGTCAGCCGTGTGATCACGGCCAGGGGGTACGTGCACAGCGCCGCGGCCGGCAGGACCAGGTGGCCGTAGGTCCCCCAGCCGAAGGCGGGGAAGATCGAGAGCTTCACCGAGAAGGCGATGATCAGCAGGATCGCCAGCCAGAACACCGGCATCGAGACCAGCGCGAGCACGCCGACCCGGACCACGTTGTCGATCCACGAGTACTGCTTGACCGCCGTCAGGATGCCGACGCCGACGCCGATCGTCACGGCGAGCACCATCGCCGTGACGGCGAGAGTGGCGCTGACGGACGCGGTCCGGCCGAGCTCGGAGACGACGTCTCGACCGCTGCGGTAGGACTCACCGAGGTCCCCGCGCAGGGCATCGCCGACGAAGGAGAGGTACTGCACGACGACCGAGCGGTCCAGCCCGAGCTCGTGGTTGAGGCGGGCGACCTCGTCGGGTGTCGCGTTCTGGCCCAGCAGCAGGGTCGTCGGGTCGCCCGGCGCCAGCGAGAGCGCGACGAAGACGACGAACGCGATGACCAGCAGCAGCGGCACCAGCTGTGCGACGCGCTTGCAGATGTAGAGAGCCATGGCTCCTCCTGTCCGGGGGCTCGGGTTCGTCAGCTCGTCCGGTACGGCGTGTCGCGGGCCTCGAGGAAGGCCCGGAAGCCGTCGTTGGCCCGGATCTCCCGCAGGCGGTCACGCTCGGGTAGACCGGTCGAGTCCAGGACGAGGGTGTCGGCGAAGCGGTGGCCCATCTGCAGGCCCTTGAAGCCCTGGGTGTCGAGCATCATCCGCACGGATCGCTTGACCGACTGCAACGTCAGGAGCGGCGCGTTGGCGATCCGGTGCGCCAGGGCCAGCGCCTCACGATCGACCGCGTCGTCCTCCACCACGCGGTTGACCAGGCCGAGGCGGTAGGCCTCCTCCGCGTCGACGCTGTCGCCGGTGAGGTACATGTGGTTCATCAGCTTGAAGTGGGTGAGCCACGGCAGGAGCAGCAGCGGCGACATCGTCCCGTGCCGGATCTCCGGCTCGCCGAAGGACGCGGACCGGCCGCAGATGGTGAGGTCACCGATCAGCGCCAGGTTGCAGCCCGCCGCCAGGGCGACGCCCTTGACCGAGGTGATCAGCGGCTTGTCGAGGTACCACAGCCGCTCGATCATGCGCGCGTTGCGCTGCGCGATCGCGTCGACCTCCATGGTGTTCGTCGGCGCCGGGTCGTTGACCAGGTCGACCCCGGAGGAGAAGGCGCGCTCGCCGTCGGCGGCCAGGACGACGACCTTGACAGCGGTGTCCGACTCGACATCCTCGATCGCGTGGGTCAGCTCCGAGACCGTCTGCTGACGCAACGCGTTCAGCGCCGACGGACGTGCCAGAGTGATCACCGCGACCTGTTCGTCGCGCTCCACCCGGATGTCCTCGAACACTGGCTTCACCATCCCGCCCCGGTTCGAACATCGAACCATCGATTCGTTTTGGCACAATGAACGCCACGACGCCCACCGCTGTCAAGAGGTTCGGGCGGACCGGGTGCCGATCGACCGGTCAGGAGCGCGGATCCGGTCGGGAACCGGCGGACGGATCGGCTGAATCCATTGACACGCCCCAGGCCTGTTGGTTCACTGACTGAGCCTTGCAGTTCAGTCAGTGAACCACTACCCCGGTGTTCCACCGGGAGGAAGGCCAGGTGCGCATGGAGTTCGACATGGCCATCACGGGCGCCGAACTGGTCGATCCCCTCTGGGGTCAGCGCCAGGCTACGCTCGCGATCCGAGAGGGCCGGATCGCGGGTTGGGTCGATCCGGCGGTTCCCGTCAGCGCACGCGACGTGATCGACGCGCGGGGCAAGGTCGTCCTCCCCGGCGTCATCGATCCGCACACGCACTTCGGCTACGCGCAGTCCTTCGGGGCCGACCTCGCGAGCGAGACACGTTCCGCCGCGCTGGGCGGGGTGACCTCGATCCTGTCGTTCTACCGGCAGTACCAGGGCATGGCCCCCGCGCCGTACGGCGAGCTGCCGGACCTCGTCGCGGCGATCGACCAGTCCGCCCACGTCGACGTGGGCATCCACTTCGGGATGCTCGCGGAGACCCAGGTCGAGGAGATCGAGAAGTACGCCGGCCAGGGCGTCACCTCGCACAAGTTCTACATGGCCTACCGGGGAGCCGACGGCGCGACGGTCGGCATGGTCAACGAGTGCGACGACGGTCTGCTGCTCGAAGGCCTGGCCAAGATCGCCGACATCGACGGCGTCGCCTGCATCCACGCCGAGAACACCGACATCGTCAACCGGTCGATGCGCCAGGTGCGGGAGGCCGGTGAGCAGGGCCTGCGCGCGTGGTCGAAGGCCCGTCCGGCCTTCGCCGAGGCCGAGAACATCCGCCGGGTCGCCTTCCTCGCCGACCACGTGGGAGCGACCGTCTACCTGGTCCACATCGGCTCACGCGAGTCCCTCGACGCCGCCCGGCACGTCCGCGCCACGGGCAGCCGGGCCTGGGTCGAGACCTGCCCGCACTACCTGACGCACACCTACGACAGCGCGGTCGGGTCGATGGCGAAGATCAACCCGCCGGTGCGCAGCGCCGACGACGTCGAGGCCCTGTGGCAGGGCCTCATCGACGGCTCGGTCGACACCGTCGGGACGGACCACTGCGCCGTACCGCGGGCGAAGAAGGAAGGCGACATCTGGTCCGCCGCAGCCGGCTTCCCGGGCATGGCGACCACGCTCCCGGTCCTGCTCTCCGAGGGCCACCACCGCCGCGGCATGACGCTGCAGCGGATCGCCCAGGTCCTCTCCGGCAACGCGGCGTCGATCTTCGGCATGTCCCAGAAGGGAACGCTCCGTCCGGGTGCCGATGCCGACCTGGCGATCTGCGACCTCGACCTGGAGCGCACCGTGCGCCACGAGGAGCTGGGCAGCTTCTGCGACTACAGCATCCTCGACGGCCAGAGCCTGCGCGGCTGGCCGGTCCGCACGCTCGTCCGCGGCGTCACCGTCGCCCTCGACGGCGAGCTCGTCGGCGAGCCCACCGGCACGTTCATCCACCGCTGATCCGGTTCCACGGACGGCGACCCCACCCCTGATGAGGAAGAAGAAGAGGTAGTCCCAGCAATGAAGGCAAAGGTACTGCTGATCCAGAACGGACCGGCGACCACCGATCCCCAGAAGAACGTCGATGCCAACCTGGCGCTGGTGGCCGAGGCCACCAAGGACTTCAAGCCCGACTTCGTCCTGTTCAGCGAGCTCTCGAACACCCAGTACTTCTGCGGCTACAACACGCCCGAGCACTTCGAGCTGGCGGAGCCGATCGACGGCGAGTCGGTACGCCGCCACCAGGAGCTCGCCAAGGAGCTCGGCGCCTACGTCATCTTCCCGTTCTACGAGAAGGGGGAGGTCAAGGGCGAGTTCTACAACAGCGCCGCCGTGATCGACCGCGAGGGCAACCTGATCCCCGGCGACCTCCCCGACGGGCGCCAGGTGCGGGTCTACCGGAAGAACCACATCCCCGACCAGTGGTCGTACTCCCCCGGCCTGAACGAGCGGTACTACTTCAAGGAGGGGCCGGGCCTGGCGACCTTCAAGACGGAGTACGGCAAGGTCTCGATCCTCATCTGCTACGAGCGCTCGTTCCCCGAGGCGTGGCGGGTGCTGGCCCTGCAGGGCTCGAAGATCATGTTCGTCCCCGTCGCGGCCTGGGGCCCGAACCGAGCCGACTCCTGGGGCGGCGAGCTGCGGACCGCGGCCATCCAGAACGGACTGTTCGTGGTCGCCTCCAACAAGGGCGGGCTGGAGGAGACGGAGGGACCGCGCCACATGTTCGGAGCGAGCCGGATCTTCTCGCCGATGGGCGAGGAGCTCGCCGCCGGCCCTGCCGGCGAGGGCCCGTTCGTGCTCACCGCCGAGCTCGACCTCGACCAGGTCGACCAGCACGGCGTGCGCTACACGTTCTTCCGGGACCGTCGTCCGGAGCTCTACGGCACCCTGAGCGACGACGTCGCTCGCGGCGTCCTCTGAGGCCGCGATGGACGTCGGAGTCTTCCTCGGATCCCAGTACTCGGCCGGCGAGGACATCGCCGCCGCGGTCACCGGTCTCATCGAGCAGACCAAGCTGATCCGCGACACCGGGTACGACGCCGTCTGGCTCGGCCAGCACTTCCTGAGCCACCCGGAGCAGTACCTGCAGACCACCCCGCTGCTGGCCCGGCTGGCCGCGGAGGCCGGCGAGATGAACGTCGGCACCAACCTGCTGCTGCTGCCGATGCTCAACCCGGTCGACGTGGCCGAGCAGTACGCGACGATGGACGTCATCACCGGCGGACGGCTGATCCTCGGCGTGGGCCTGGGCTATCGCGACCAGGAGTTCGCCGCGATGCAGCTGGACAAGAAGGACCGCGTCGGCCGCCTCACCGAGGGCGTCGAGATCCTCAAGCGGCTCTGGACCGAGGACGACGTCTCCTTCCGGGGCAAGCACTTCACCCTCGACCATGTCAGCATCGCGCCCAAGCCGCTGCAGAGCCCGCGGCCGCAGATCTGGTTCGGGGCCACCGCGGACAAGGCCATCCAGCGCGCCGCCACCCACGCGGACGCCTGGATCGCCACCTCGATGACCGAATGGGGCGAGATGAAGCGCCAGGTGGACCTCTTCCACCAGACCCGCGCGGAGGCAGGTCTGAGCAAGGACGTCCGGTTCGCCAAGTGCGTGGAGCTCTACGTCGGCGACGACAAGGAGAGCGCCCTGCGCGAGGCCGAGCCGTTCATCGGCGCCAAGTACAAGGCGTACTACTCCTGGGGCATGGGCGACAACGTCCCCGGCGAGAGCGGCGCCAACATCAGCGACTTCGGCGACCTGACCAGGAACCGCTTCATCGTCGGGGGTCCCGACGACGTCATCGAGGACTGCCTCTACCACCGCGACGTGCTCGGCGTGACGGACCTGATCGTGCGGCTCAACTTCCCGGGCATGCCCAAGGAGCTGGTCCACCGCAACATCGAGCGGTTCGCCACCGAGGTGATCCCGCACATCCGCTGAGACCTCCCACCAGCGGCCGGCGCCGCGGTGCCGCACCCTCGGGTGTGGCGCCGCGGCGCTCGTGCGTTCACGCGCCGGCGGCGTCGTCCTCACGGATCAGCAGGCAGTCGACGGCGACGACGCCCGCGCCGCGCTCGCCGACCAGGACCGGGTTCATCTCGGCGGCGGCGAGACCGGGCAGCGCCGCGGCCAGCCGGGAGAAGCTCAGCGCGGCGTCGACCAGGGCCTGCCGGTCCATGACCGGGGCACCTCGGTAGCCGGCGAGCAGGGCCCCGAGCGCCGTGCCGTCGATCAGCTCCTCGGCCTCGGCGGCGCTCACCGGCACGGGGCGCGACGCGACCGGGCCGAGGAGCTCCGCGAGGACGCCACCGGGCGCGATCGACAGGCAGGGTCCGACCTGCGGGTCGGTGGTGACGCCGATCAGGCACTCCACGCGCTCCCCCGCCACCATCGCCTGGACCAGGATGCCGTCGACACAGGCGTCCGGCTCGGCCCTCGCCACGGCGGCCAGCAGCGCCTCGGCCTCGGCTGCCGCGGCGGCGGGCTGCACTCCCAGGCGCACACCGCCGGCCTCGGTCTTGTGCGCGATGTCGGGCGACTCGATCTTGAGCACCACGGGCCCGCCGAGCTCGGCCGCCGCGACGGCGGCCTCCTCGGGCGTGGTCACGAGCCGGAAGGGGGCCACCGGGATGCCGGCCGCCGCCAGCGCCGCCAGCGCCTCGGCGCCCGCCGCCACGGGGGCCGGCGAGGGCCAGTCCTGGTCCGGCACGCGCGGCGTGGACGGCCGCCCGGCCCGGGCCGGCCAGGTGAGCCACGAGCGCAGGGCCGACAGGGCCGGACGGATCCCGAGCAGCACCGGTACGCCCGCCGCCCGGGTCACCTCGGCAATCCCCGGGTCGAGGGCGCCGCCGGTCATCGCCGCCAGGACGATCGGCTTGGCGGAGGTGCGCGCGGCCTCGGCGAGGATCCGGGCCTGGCCCCGGTAGAACTCCTCCTGGCCCGGGCCGGCCAGGCCCACGTTCATGGCGAAGACGATCACCCCGACGGCCGGGTCGTCGGCGACCGCGCGCAGGGCGCCCGCGAGGAGGGCGGGATCCTCGGCGGCCGCGCCCGTGACGTCGAGCGGGTTGTTGACCACGGCGAAGTCCGGCAGGCCGGTGAGGAGGGCGTGCGCCGCCTCCGGCCCGAACGCGGGCAGCTCCACGCCGAGGTCGTCCGCCATGTCGGCCGTGAGTCCGCACGCTCCGCCGGAGATGGACAGCGCCCCCACCCCTGCGGCGGTCGCGGCCGGGCGTCCGGCCAACGCGGAGAAGAGCAGGAGGGTCTCGCGGAACTCGTCGAGGTCGTCCACCCTGGTCGCACCGGCCGAGGCCAGGAGGCCGTCGAGGGCGGCGGCCGCGCCGGCGATCGCGCCGGTGTGGGCCATCGCCGCGCGACGACCGGTCTCAGACCGGCCCGCGGCCAGGACCACCACCGCCTTGCCCCGCTCCCGTGCGAGCCGGCAGGCGGCGGCGAACCGGTCTGCGTCACGCAGGCCCTCGACGAAGACGCCGATGACCTCGGTGATCTCGTCCTCGGCGTACCAGGCGACGTAGTCGCTGACCGTCGCCGAGACCTCGTTCCCGGTCGTGACGATCGCCGACAGCCCCAGCCCGCGGCCCAGGGCCGAGTCCGTGACCGCGTGGGTGAGGGCACCGGACTGCATCACCAGCGCGACGTTGCCGGGCTCGAGCGGGTCGACGATCCGGCCGGAGTAGGCGGCGGTGCCGCCGGCGACGTCCAGCACGCCGTAGCAGTTCGGGCCGCACACGACCAGATCGTGCTTCGCGACCAGCTCGGCCAGCGCCGCGCCACGCTCCCGGCCGTTCTCGCCCTCCCCGAAGCCACTGCCGATCACCAGGATCCCGCGGATCCCGCGCTCCGCGGCGTCGCGGACCACGTCGACCGCCCGCTCGGCGGCCACCGCGACCACCACCAGGTCGATCCCGTCGGGGAGATCGCGCACGGTCGGCACCGTCGGGCACCCGAGGACCTCGGCGTGGCCGGGGTTCACGACGACGACCTGGCCGGCGTACCCGAAGCGCGCGAGGTTCTCGAGGACCCGGCTGCCGCGGTTGCCCCGCGGGGAGGCGCCGACGACGGCGATCCCTCGGGGTGCGACCAGAGGTCCGACGTCGCGGAACGGCGTGATGGCCATCGATCTCCGATCTTTTCCGGGCCTACGCTTGTGGGGCTCCAGAACTACGGTTATGTTGATCCAACGGTTTGCCTAGTGAACCACATCGTGATCTGATCCGGCCAGGGAGAGACCATGTCCGTCCACGTCGAGACATCCGGGGTCGTCCTCGAGCTGCGGAACCTCCGCAGCCGGATCGACACCCAGCGGGGGCCGGTGTTCCCGGTCAACGACGTCACCCTCGAGTGTCACCGCGGCCGGACGCTGGCCGTCGTCGGCGAGTCCGGCTCCGGCAAGTCGATGACCTTCCTGTCCGCGCTCGGGCTCCTGCCCGCCGGCGGGGTCGTGGAGTCCGGCGAGATCGTCTTCGAGGGCCGCACCCTCGACACCACCAACACCGCCGAGCAGCGCCGCCTGCGCGGCAAGTCGATCGGCATGATCTTCCAGGACGCCCTCGCCGGCCTGAACCCCGCGTTCACCATCGGCCAGCAGATCGGCGACGTGATCCGCTATCACGACAAGGTCTCGCGCAAGGCCGCGCGCGCCCAGGCGATCGAGACGCTCGGCCTGGTCGGCATCCCCGAGCCGGCCCAGCGCGTCGACTACTACCCCCACCAGCTGTCCGGCGGCATGCGCCAGCGGGTGATGATCGCGATGGGCATCGCGCTGCGCCCGCAGGTCCTCGTCGCCGACGAGCCCACCACGGCGCTCGACGTCACCGTCCAGGCCCAGATCATGGAGCTGCTGGACCGCCTGCGCACCGAGCTCGGCATGTCGCTGGTGATCATCACCCACGATCTCGGCGTCGTCGCGCGCTACGCGGAGGAGGTCGCGGTCATGTACAGCGGCCGCGTGGTCGAGCGCGGCACCGTGGAGCAGATCCTGCAGTCCTCGCTCCACCCCTACACCCGAGCCCTACGCGACTCGACACCCCGTCCCGACGCCGACGACGCCGGTCTCAGCGCGATCCCCGGACAGCCCCCCAGCATCCGGAGCCTGCCGAGCGGCTGCAGCTTCCATCCCCGATGCTCGGTCGCCCGCGACCGCACCGCCTGCTTCGAGGCGGTGCCCCCGCTGCGCCGGCTGACCCCGGAGAGCCAGCTCACCGCCTGTCACCACGCCGAGGAGCTGCTACCCGTGCCAGCCGTACGTGAGGGGGTCGGCGCATGACCACCACGAGCTCCGAGATCCAGGACCTGCCCTTCGTCGCCGGGGAGGACGCCGTCCTCCACGTCGAGCACCTCTCCAAGCGCTTCGGCCGGACCGGACGGTGGAGCCGGTCGGGCACAGCCGTCACGGCCGTGGACGACGTCTCCTTCGACCTGCGGCGCGGCGAGACGCTCGGCCTCGTCGGCGAGTCCGGCTGCGGGAAGACCACGCTCAGCCGGATGCTGCTGCGGTTGATCGAGCCCACCTCCGGCAGCGTCGTCGTCGACGGCCAGGAGGTCACCGGCCTCGGCGGCAGCGACCTGCGCCGGTTCCGGCAGCGGGCACAGGTCGTCTTCCAGGATCCCTATGCCTCCCTCGACCCCCGTCAACGGATCGCGGCGACCATCGCCGAGCCCCTCACCTCGTCCACGAAGACCCGGGCGGAGAAGCAGGAGATCGTCAGCGAGCTGATGGAGCGGATGGGTCTGTTGCCGGCCCACGCGCACCAGTTCCCGCACCAGTTCTCCGGCGGGCAGCGCCAGCGCATCGGCATCGCTCGCGCTCTCTCGGTCACCCCCGAGCTCCTCATCCTCGACGAGCCGGTGTCCGCCCTCGACGTATCCATCCAGGCCCAGGTGCTCAAGCTCCTCCAGGACCTGCGCACCGAGTTCGACCTCAGCTACATCCTGATCTCCCACGACCTCTCCGTCGTCCGGCACGTCAGCGACCGGGTGATGGTGATGTACCTCGGTCGGCTGGTCGAGGTCGCCGACAAGAACGACCTGTTCACGGCGCCCCGGCATCCCTATACCGTCTCGCTGCTCTCGGCCGCCCCGGTGCCCGATCCGACGGTCGAGCGGTCCCGCGAGCGCATCGTGCTCCGCGGCGACCCGCCCAACCCCGCCAACCCGCCGTCCGGGTGCGCCTTCCACCGCCGCTGCTTCCACGCCACGGCCATCGCCTCCGGCCTGTCGGACTCCGAGGTGACCCAGCTCGACGACGGCAGCAGGGTACCCACGCCGTGCGTCAGCACCATCCCCCTGCTGGCCCGCCAGGGCGCCACGCACTGGTCGGCCTGCCACTTCCCGGTCACCGCCGCGGCCGCCTCCGGCGTGACCAGCGCTCTCTGACCGGGGCACCGTTGAGTCGTCGGTTCTGACCCGTTGAGTCGTCGCCTCTGACCTGTTGAGTCGTCAGTTCCCGTCGCCGCGACGCTTTGGGTGACGACTCAACAGGTCAGAAGCGACGACTCGAAGGGTCATAGGTGACGACTCAACGGGTCAGATGTGACGACTCAACGGCCCCGGCGCTCCGCGCCGTCCATGGTCTGCGCCAGGAGGGTGGCGATCGTCATCGGCCCGACGCCGCCGGGAACCGGGGTGATCCAGGAGGCGCGAGCCGCGGCGGCTTCGTACTCGACATCGCCGACGTTGCCCGGGTTGTAGCCGGCATCGACGACCACCGCGCCGGGCTTGATCCACCCGCCGCGCACGAGCTCCGGGCGGCCGACCGCCGCGACGACGATGTCCGCCTCCGCGACCCGGTCCGCCAGATCCACGGTGCGCGAATGACAGAACGTCACGGTCGCGTCGCGCTCCAGCAGCAGCATGCCGACGGGCTTGCCGAGGATCCGGCTGCGGCCCACCACGACGGCGTGGCGACCCGCGAGAGGCAGGTCGTAGGCCTCCAGCAGTCGGATGATGCCGCCCGGCGTGCAGGAGGCGAAGCCCGGCTCGCTGAAGGACATCGCCGCGAAGCTGGCGAGGGTGACGCCGTCGACGTCCTTGTCGGCACCGATCGCCTCGAAGGCGGCGTGCTCGTCGACGCCGTCCGGCACGGGATGTTGCAGGAGGATCCCGTCGATGCCGGGATCGGCGGCAAGCGCACCGACCCGGTCGACGAGCTCGTCGGTCGTCGTGCCCGCGCCGAGCTCGACCCGGACCGAGTCCAGTCCGGCCTGCCGGCAGCGGTTCTGCTTCATCCGGACGTAGGTGTGCGATGCCGGGTCGTCGCCGACCAGCACCGTGGCCAGGGTCGGCGCGCGGCCCACGCGCTCAGCGAAGCGGGCGGCACGGGCGGCGACGTCGGTGAGCAGCTGGGCGGCGACGGCCTGGCCGTCGAGGATCCTGGCAACCATGGGGGTCCTTCGAGATCGGGCGCGGGCGCGGGTCAGGCCGAGAACAGGTCGGTCCGAACGGTGGCGAGCAGGCTGTGCTCGCGGTCGGTGCTCACGTGGTCGCCTCTCCCGGCCTCGGGGCTCAGCGGAAGACGATGGTGCGGTGACCGTTGAGCAGGACCCGGTGCTGCACGTGCCACAGGACGGCTCGGGCGAGGGTGTGCGCCTCCGTGTCCCGGCCCAGGGCCACCAGGTCCTGGACCGAGGCCTGGTGGTCGACCCGAGCGACGTTCTGCTCGATGATCGGGCCCTCGTCGAGGTCGGAGGTGACGTAGTGGGCCGTGGCTCCGACCAGCTTCACGCCGCGCTCGTGCGCCTGCCGGTAGGGGTTGGCGCCCTTGAAGCTCGGCAGGAAGGAGTGGTGGATGTTGATCGCCCGGCCGTCGAGCTCCTTGCAGAGCTCGGTCGACAGGATCTGCATGTAGCGGGCGAGCACCACGAGGTCGACGTCATGGCTGTCGACCAGCTCGAGGAGCGCGGCCTCGGCCTCGGGCTTGGTCTCGCGGGTCACGGGGATGTGGACGAAGTCGATGCCGTACCAGGCCGCGATCGGCTCGAGGTCGGGGTGGTTGGACACGATCACGGGGATGTCGATCGGGAGCAGCCCGCTGGACCAGCGGTAGAGCAGGTCCTGCAGGCAGTGGTCGAACTTCGAGACCATGATCAGCACGCGCATCGGCCGGCTGAGCTCGGCGAGGCGGTAGTCCATGGCGAACTCCGCGGCGATGTCGGCGAAGGCGTCGTCGAGGTCGCCCAGCGCCGGAGTCCGCTCGGAGACCCGCATCTGCACCCGCATGAAGAACAGGCCCGAGCCGGTGTCGCCGAACTGGTTGCTCTCCACGATGTCGCAGCCGTGACGGTAGAAGAAGTCCACCACCGCGCGCACGATGCCGGGGCGGTCCACGCAGGACAGGGAGATCACGATCTCGTCGGAGGCCGGTGCGGCCGTGCGCTGGGGCGCGGTCAGGTTGCTCTCGCTCATCGCCCTCAGCCCTTCAGCCGCGAGCCGGTCGGGTCGAACGGCGCCTTGAGCCCCACCTCGGCGTCGAACACGATCCCCGCCGCCTCGACCTGGTAGCGGCCGGCGCGCACGTAGTCGGCATCGGCGACCTCGACCTCCGGCTCGACGTACGCCATGGCGGCGAACCTACCGAGGACGGCGCTGTACGCCGCCGACGTGACGAATCCGCGCGGCTCGCCGTCGCG
The DNA here is from genome assembly GCF_024614185.1 of Nocardioides carbamazepini. Classification (GTDB taxonomy): domain Bacteria; phylum Actinomycetota; class Actinomycetes; order Propionibacteriales; family Nocardioidaceae; genus Nocardioides; species Nocardioides carbamazepini. Next base: position 749,729 of record NZ_JAHTLF010000016.1, on the reverse strand, counting down.
CAGCAGGAGCTCACCGCCCCAGAGCACTGCCTCGGGGGCGTCGATCGTCAACGACACCAGGCGGCTGCGCGGACCGGCCTGCTTGGTCTTCTCGACCGCCTCACGGCCGCGGAAGTCGATCCCGCCGGCCAGCTTGCAGGTGAAGGTCATGCCGGCCTCGACCGGCGTCCGGTCCGGGGTGAGCTCGCGTCCCCACGCCCGGTAGCCCTTCTCGATGCGCATGGCGTCGACCGCGTAGTGGCCCACTGCGGTGAGGCCGAGATCGGCCCCGGCGTCGGCGAGATGCTCGTAGGCCGTCACGGCGTACTCGGTCGGGATGTAGAGCTCCCAGCCGAGGTCGCCCACGTAGGAGACCCGGGTGGCCCGCACCGGCACCGGGCCGATGTCGATGCGCTGGCTCGTGTAGAACGGGAAGGCCTCGTTGCCGAGGTCGCTCCGGGTCAACCGGGAGAGCAGGGTCCGCGACTGCGGGCCCATGATCCCCAGGACCGCGTACGACGACGTCACGTCGACGATCTCGGTCCGCGAGCCGGTGGGCAGGTGGCGGTTCAGGTAGTGCTCGTCCCGCGCGGCCTGCGCGGATCCGGTCACCAGGAGGTACTCCTCCGGGCCGGTCCGGGTCACCGTCACGTCCGACTCGTAGCCGCCCCTGTCGTTGAGGATCCCGGTGTAGACCGTCGTCCCGGGCGCCACCGCCATGTCGTTGGCACAGATGTACTGCAGCGCGTCCTCGGCCCCGGGTCCGCGCACCAGGAACTTGGCGAACGCGGTCTGGTCGAGGAGGGCCACCCCGTCGCGGGTGGCGCGGTGCTCGGCGTCCACGAGGGGACGCCAGTTCTGGTGGCCGAAGGAGTACTCCGTGACGCGGGGTGTGCCCTCGGGCGCGAACCAGTTGGGACGCTCCCAGCCGTTGCGACTGCCCATCACGGCGCCCTGCTCGTCGAGGAGGTGGTGGATCGGCGAGCGCCGCAACGGGCGACCGGTCTCCGGCTCGCGGTTCGGCCACGGGATCGCGTAGTGCAGGCCGAGGGTCTCCTTGGTCCGCTCGCGCAGCCAGGACTCGTTGCTGTTGAACGGCGCGAAGCGACGGACGTCCACCGGCCACAGGTCGCGCTCCGGCTCGCCGGCCACGATCCACTCCGCCATCGCCATGCCGGCGCCGCCGGCGGAGGCGATGCCCGTGGAGTTGAAGCCGGCGAGGACGTACATGTTGGGGACCTCGAGGGACTCCCCCATGATGAAGTTGTTGTCCGGGGTGAAGCTCTCCGGACCGTTGTAGAGCTTCTTGACGCCGGCCCGCTCGAGCGCCGGGACCCGGGTGATCGCGTTCTCCATGAGGATCGCGAACTGGTCCCAGTCCTCGTCGAGCAGCTGGAAGACGAAGGGGTCGGGGATCTCATGGGGTCCCACCCACGGCTTGGCGTCCGGCTCGAAGCCGCCCATCACCAGGCCGCCGACCTCCTCCTTGAAGTAGATGTAGCCGTCCTGGTCCCGCATCACCGGCAGGTCCCGGTCGACCCCCTCGATCGGGTCCGTGACGATGTAGAAGTGCTCCACAGAGTGCAGGGGCACGCGGACGCCGGCCATCGCGCCGACCTGGGCCGCCCACTGGCCGGCGCAGTTGACCACGGTCTCGCACTCGATCGGCCCGTGCTGGGTGTGGACCGTCGTGATCCGCCCCTCGCGCAGGTCCATGCCGACGACCTTGGTCTCCTCGCACACCACGGCACCGCGGCTGCGGGCACCGCGCGCCAGGGCCTGGGTGAGGTCGGTCGGGTTGGCCTTGCCGTCACCCGGCAGCCAGACCGCGCCGACCAGGTCGTCGGTGCGCATGAGGGGCCACTTCGCGCCCGCCTCCTCCGGCGTGAGCCGGTGCGCCTCGACACCGAACGCCCGCGCCGTCGCCTGGGTGCGGAGCAGGGAGGTCATCCGCTCCTCGGTCCGGGCCACCGACAGGCTGCCGCAGCGCTTCCATCCGGTCCCGAGGCCGGTCTCCTCCTCGAGCGTCGCGTAGAGCTGCGTCGAGTACTGGATCAGCTTCGTCATCGCGTCGGTCGGCCGGAGCTGACCCACCAGGCCGGCCGCGTGCCAGGTCGTCCCTCCCGACAGCTTGCCCTGCTCGAGCACCACCACGTCGGTGACACCGAGCTTGGTCAGGTGGTAGGCGACGCTCGTACCGATGATGCCGCCGCCGATGATCACGACCTGTGCTCGGGACGGCTGGGGGGAGACCATTCGCTTCTCTTTCTCGTGCGCTCGGGGAACGGAGGGGAGAGGCAGGGGTGCCGGGCGGAGTCCGGCACCCCCAACCCGCTCAGTCGATCGTGGTGCTGCTCAGGTCGATGAGCTCGGAGGTGGTCGTGTGGAAGTCCTCGACCCCCTTGCGGGCCGCGAAGGAGTTCACCATGTGGTAGATCGGGATCACCACGGCGTCGCCCTCGACGAGCTGCCGCTGGACGTCCTGCATCACCTGGTTCCGCTCGTCGCTGCCGACCTCGAGGGTGGCGAGCGAGTCGATCTGCTGGTCGACCGCCGGATCCTTGAACTGCGACATGTTGTTGACGGCGTCGCTGCGGAAGACCCTGACCAGCATGTCACCGGGGTCGCCGGAGCTCATGCCCCAGCCGAGGTAGTACATCTCGGTCTTGTGGTCGAGGAGCGACTGGTACCAGGTGCCCGCCTCCTGGACGTCGAGCTTGAGCTCGATGCCGACCTCGGCGAGCTGCTGCTGGACGACCTCGCCGATCTCCTTGTCCTTGAGGTAGCGCGCCGAGGGCAGGGTGAGCGTCAGCTGCGGGTTCGGCTCCCCGGCCTCCGCGAGCAGGCGCTTGGCCTCCTCCGGGTCGTAGTCGAGCTTGATCGGCGGGTCGTTCTCCAAGAACTCCGGCGACACCAGGCCCGCGTCGGCGGCGTTGCCGACGCCTTCGAGGACGTCGTCGACGATCGCGCCCCGGTCGATCGCGTGCGCGACCGCCTTGCGGACGAGCGGGTCGGGGACCGTCTGGAGGTTGAAGCCGAGGAAGATCGGGCGTGCCTTCGGCTCGGTGATCGCGTAGAAGTCGTCGCCGAGGTCCTTCAGCTGGTCCGGCGGGGGGTTCTCGATGACATCGATGTCGCCGGCCTGCAGCGCGCTGAAGCGGGTGCTGGCCTCGGGGATCGGGACGAACTCGACCTTGTCCAGCTTCGGCTTGGCGCCCCAGTAGTCGGGGTTGGCCTCGAAGGACATCGTGGTGTCCGGCACCCACTCGCCGAAGGTGAACGGACCGGTGCCGACCGGCTCCTTGGCCAGCTGCTTGTCGTCCTTCTCCGCCAGCGCCTTGGGGCTGATGATCGCCGCCACGAGGACGGTCAGGTTGTTCAGGATGCTCGAGAACGGCTTGGTGAGCACGATCCGCGCCGTCATCGGGTCCGGGGTCTGCACCTCCTTGATGACGCCGAGGAAGCCCTTGCCCTGCGACTGGGTGGCGGCCCGCTCGAGGCTCTGCTTCACCGCCGCGCTGTCGAAGTCCGTGCCGTCGTGGAACTTCACGCCTTCGCGGAGGGTGAAGTCCCACTCGGTCGGCGATGCCTGCTCCCAGGCGGTCGCCAGGCCTGGTTCGAACCCACCGCTGTTGGTCAGCCGCACCAGGGTCTCGTAGACGAGGTTGTCCCGGGTGAAGTCGCCCGCGAGGACGAAGTTCGGCGGATCGAGGCTCTGTGCGTCAGAGGCCATGCCGATCCGGAGGACTTGGTTCTCGTCGCCGTCCGGCTCGCTGCCACCGGAGAGTCCGCCACAGGCACTGATCACCAGTGCGCCGACGCACAGGCCGACGAGCACCGTGGTGCGCCGGAGTGCGTGCGAAAATCGCGCCATCGCCTCACCTTTCAGTCGACCAGGCAACCACGCCCGATTTGCGGTCGCTGGTTCATTAGATAAACCGTTGATCCGAAATAGTGATCTCGCCCACCGCCTGTGTCAATAGGTGCGGGCGGATTGCCCGGCCGGTCGCCGGGCCAGTGACGGAGTGGCACCACACGAAAATGAACCGATGGTTCAGTTTGCTGCCGACAAGCCCTAGGGTGGCCCCCATGAGCCTGGAGCGCCCCCGGATCTCCGCCCGCGTCCGCGCCATCGCGGAGTCCGCCACCCTCAAGGTCGACGCCCGGGCCAAGGCCCTGCGCGCCGAGGGCCGGCCCGTCATCGGGTTCGGCGCCGGCGAGCCGGACTTCCCCACGCCCGCCCACATCGTCGAGGCGGCCGTCGCCGCCTGCCGGGAGCCCCGGTTCCATCGCTACACGCCGGCGAGCGGACTCCCCGAGCTCAAGGACGCGATCGTGCGCAAGACCCGGCGCGACTCGTCGTACGAGATCGAGGCGAGCCAGGTCCTCGTCACCAACGGCGGCAAGCACGCGGTCTACGGGGCGTTCGCCACCCTGCTCGACCCGGGCGACGAGGTGCTGCTGCCGACGCCCTACTGGACGACCTATCCCGAGTCGATCCGTCTAGCGGGGGGCATCCCCGTCGAGGTGTTCGCCGACGAGACCCAGGACTTCAAGGTCACCGTCGAGCAGCTCGAGAGCGCCCGGACCGAGCGCACCAAGGCGCTGCTGCTGACCTCGCCGTCGAACCCCACCGGTGCGGTGTTCACCATCGAGGAGATCGAGGCGATCGGCGCCTGGGCCGTGCAGCACGACCTGTGGGTGGTCACCGACGAGATCTACGAGCACCTCGTCTACGACGGTCTCGCCACCGCCTCCCTCCCCGCCGTCCGCCCCGACCTTCGCGAGCGCTGCATCGTCGTCAACGGCGTGGCGAAGACCTATGCGATGACCGGATGGCGGGTCGGCTGGATCATCGGCCCCCGCGACGTCGTCGCCGCGGCGTCGAACCTGCAGTCCCACGCGACCTCCAACGTGGGCAACGTCAGCCAGATCGCCGCCGCCGCGGCGCTCGACGGTGGCCTCGACGCGGTCGCGCAGATGAAGGCCGCCTTCGAGCGCCGGCGCCGGACCGTCGTCGACATGCTCAACGACGTGCCCGGCGTGCGGTGTCCGGAGCCGCAGGGCGCCTTCTACGCGTTCCCCTCGGTCAAGGACCTGCTGGGACGGACCCACGGCAGGGTGGAGATCGCGACCTCCTCCGAGCTGGCCTCCTACATCCTCGACCACGCCGACGTCGCTGCCGTCCCCGGCGAGGCCTTCGGCGCACCCGGCTACCTCCGGTTCTCCTACGCCCTCGGGGACGACGCGCTGCAGGAGGGGATCGGCCGCATCCAGAAACTCTTCGGATAGGTGGGCCGGCCGATGTCGAGAAGACGTCGGCGACTCCGTCTCCCAGGTGAAGGCGGCAAGATGGCCGCCTCGGAACCTGAGGAGATGCACCATGACGAAGTACCTCTTGCTCAAGCACTACCGCGGCGACCACGCGATCGCCAAGGACGACCTCGTGCCGATGGACCAGTGGGCGCCGGAGGAGGTCACCGCGCACATCGACTTCATGCGGCAGGTCGCCGACGAGCTGCGCGAGCGCGGCGAGTTCGTCGACGAGCAGGCGCTCTCGCCCGAGGGCACCTTCGTCCGGTACGACGGCGAGGGCCGCCCGCCGGTCACCGACGGGCCGTTCGCGGAGACCAAGGACCTGATCGCCGGCTGGATGGTCATCGACGTCGACAGCCAGGAGCGGGCCTACGAGGCCGCCGCGCGGCTCTCCTCGGCACCGGGCCCGGGCGGGAGGCCGATCCACGAGTGGATCGAGGTGCGTCCGTTCTACGGCGAGCCGCCGGTCGTCACGGAATGACCGACCTGGGCGTGGACCTGCGCGCGCTGACGCCGCAGGTCCTGGGTGTCCTCGTCCGCCGCGGAGCCGACTTCGCGGCGGCCGAGGACGCCGTCCAGGAGGCGCTGATCGAGGCGCTGCGGCACTGGCCGGAGCGCCGGCCGGACAACCCGCGTGCGTGGCTGATCACGGTCGCCGGCCGCAAGCTCGTCGACGCCCAGCGCGCGTCGTACGCCCGTGAGCGTCGCGAGCTGCGGGTCCACCTGGAGCCCGAGCCCGGCCCGGTCGAGCAGGCCGACGACACACTGCTCCTGCTGAGCCGCTGCTGCCACCCGGCCCTCACCGCGGCGTCGGCGATCGCGTTGACGCTGCGGGCCGTCGGCGGCCTCACCACGGCCCAGATCGCGGAGGCGTTCCTGGTGCCCGAGGCGACCATGGCGCAGCGGATCTCTCGCGCCAAGCGCACCGTCAGCGGCGAGCCCTTCGACCGTCCCGGCGAGGTCGGCGCGGTGCTGCGGGTGCTCTACCTCGTCTTCAACGAGGGCTTCACCGGCACCGTCGACCTGGCCGAGGAGGCCATCCGCCTGACCCGCCAGCTCGCGGCCGCGACCGACGACCCCGAGGTCGACGGCCTGCTCGCGCTGATGCTGCTGCACCACGCCCGCCGCCGGGCCCGGCGTACCCCTGCCGGGGCGCTGGTCCCCCTCGCCGAGCAGGACCGCTCACGGTGGGACACCGCGATGGTCGCGGAGGGTGTCGCCGTGCTGCAGGCGGCACTGGCGCGCGACGCCCTCGGCGAGTACCAGGCCCAGGCGGCGATCGCGGCGCTCCACGACGACGCCGCGAGTGCGGAGGAGACCGACTGGCCGCAGATCCTGGAGTGGTACGACGAACTGCTGCGTCTCGCCCCGAGCCCGGTCGTCGCGCTCAACCGTGCCGTCGCGGTGGGCGAGGTGGACGGACCGCTGGCCGGCCTGCGGCAGGTCGAGGGCCTGCCGGACGACCTCCCCCGACGCGACGCCGTCGCGGCCTGGCTGCACGAGCGGGCCGGCGACCGGGAGGAGGCGGCCCGCCGCTACGCGATCGCCGCGCGACGGGCGAGCAACACCGCTGAGCGCGATCACCTGACCCGGCAGGCGAGCCGACTCCACACGGGCGGGTGACGGGGCGCCCAGCGAAAGTCGACGTATCACGGCCGGGGGTCCGGGGGTCTGGAGAAGGTCAGCACCTCACTCCCTCGGAAAGGTCCAGCCATGCGCCGTCTCGCGCTGATGACCGCAGGCGTCATCACTCTCGGAGGCCTCGCCGGCCTCGCCACCGCAAGTCCCGCCCAGGCAGCATCCGGGACCTTCACCAACAGCGCGCCGATCGCCATCGCGGACGTCGCCACCGTCACCAGGTCCGTGACGGTCTCACCGTTCGGCGGCAGCATCACCGATGTCGATGTCGTCCTGACCAACCTCTCGCACACCTTCGCCGCGGACCTGGACGTCTACCTCCGCGCACCCGGCGACGGCAACCAGGCCGTCAAGCTGATGTCCGACGCCTGTGGCGGTGGACCGGTCAACGGCACGTTCACGTTCGACGACGAGGCCGCCGCCGGCCTGCCGGGTGCCGGCTGTGCCAGTGGCTCGTTCCGGCCCACCAACGTGGCGGAGGGCGACAACACGCCGGCCGGACTCACGGTCGCGGCGTCGCTGTCCGCCTTCGACGGCCGCAATCCGGTGGGCTCGTGGACCCTCTACGTCGTCGACGACGCCGGGGGCGACGTCGGGACGATCAACGGCGGGTTCTCGGTGCGGATCACGACCGAGTCCTCGGTGATCGACGTCCCGGTCACCGGCAACGCCGCGCCCTACCCGTACCAGCTCGACGTCAGCGGCCAGGCCGGCAGCATCACCGACCTCGATGTCCGCCTCAACGGGGTCAGCCACACCTGGCCGACCGACCTCGACGTCCTGCTGGTCGGCCCGACCGGGGCCAGCACGCTGCTCGTGTCCGACACCTGCGGGACCGGGGACGTGAACGACGTCGACTGGCGCTTCGACGACTCGGCACCGGCGATGCCGACGGCCGGACCGTGTCCGACCGGCACGTACCGGCCGACCAACAACGACAACGCCGAGGCCTTCACCCCGCCCGCCCCCGCCGGACCGTACGGCGCCGCGCTCAGCGTCTTCAACGGAAGCGCGCCGAACGGCACCTGGCGGCTCTTCGTGACCGACGACAGCAACCCGGACGGTGGCTTCGTCACGAGCGTCGACCTGGTCGTCAAGACCGATGCGCCCGGCAACACCACCATCACGAGCAAGCCGAAGAAGGTCACCACGAAGCGGAAGGCGACCATCGGCTTCACCGCCGACAAGGCCGAGGTGACCTTCCAGTGCAAGGTCGACGCGAAGGCCTGGAAGGCCTGCTCGTCGCCGCTCAAGGTCAAGAAGCTCGCGCCCGGCAAGCACAAGGTCAAGATCCGCTCGGTCGGGACCTCCGGCCAGGTCGAGACCACGCCGACCGTCGTGAAGTGGAAGGTACGCCGCTGAGCCAGCCGGCCCACCGGGGACACCGGAGGCGGATCAGCGCTGCTGGTCCGCCTCCGGCCCGTTGCGGAACAGGGCGTTGAGGTCGGCGCCGGCCGCGGATCCGTCGAAGCCGTCGAACCGCCCCTCCACCAGGCCCGCGGCAGCGCGCTCGAAGCCGCCCCAGGCCGAGCGGGCCAGTGCGCCCCCGACGCTGATCCGGCGTACGCCGAGCGCCGCGAGGTCGGCGACCGTCACCGGGCTCGGGCCGCCCACCAGGACGTTGACCGGCTTGGGCGCGACCGCCTCGACGATCGCGCGGATCGCGGCCGGATCGCCGACGCCGGGCGCGTAGAGGCAGTCGGCACCGGCGGCGGCGTAGGCGCGCAGCCGGGCCACGACCTCGGCCAGGTCGGGCCGGCCGATGATGAAGCCCTCGGCCCGCCCGACGAGCAGTACGTCGTGACCGCTGGCGTCGATCGCCTCCCGGGCCGCGCTGATGCGCTCCACCGCCACGTCGAGGGCGTAGGGCTCGCCGCCGAGGGCGTCCTCCACCGACAGGCCCGCGACGCCGGTCTCCACGGCGAGGGCCACGCTGGCGGCGACCTCATCGGCCGTGTCGCCGTAGCCGTTCTCGAAGTCGGCGTTCACCGGCAGGCCGGTGGCGGCGACGATGTCGGCCAGGTGCTCGAGCGCCTCGTCGCGCGTCGCGGATCCGTCGGGACGCCCACGGCTCCAGGCGGCGCCCGAGCTGGTGGTCGCCAGCGCGGCGAAGCCGAGATGCTCGAGATAGCGGGCGGACCCGGGGTCCCACGGATTGGGCAGCAGGAAGCAGCCGCGCTCGTGGAGTGCCCGGAACGCTGCCCTGCGGTCGGCGATGCTGGTCACGTGCCGACCGTAGGGTCGGCCGCCGACATTCAGAGGTTCCGCCAGTAGGTGGCGACGTCGCGAGCGTCGCGAGGCGCGTGCGATGGCAAGGCGCGGACGCGAAGACAGGCTGGATCGCCTTTCGAGCGGCCGCAACGCCGCCAGCGTGCGTGCATCGCGGCGCGCAGCAGGCGGCACCTACTGGCGGGACCTCTTAGTCCGGCGCGTCGGCCTCCAGCCAGCCCCGGAACGCCTCCAGGTTGGCGGTCGACTCGCCGCGCTCGATCCGCCACGCCCACTCCTTGCGGATGGACGACTCGAAGCCGAGCTCGAGGATGGTGTTGAACGCCGAGTCGGCATAGCTGAGCACCGAGCCCAGCAGGCGGTCGAGGTCCTCGGGCGTGACCGACGACAGCGGCAGCCGGGCGTCGAGGTAGATGTCGCCGTGGTGGTCGATGCCGAACGCGACGGCGTACATCCTCATGTTGCGCTCGAGCAGCCAGCGGTAGACCCGCTCGAACTCCTCGTCGGGCCGGCGGCACACGAAGGCATGCACCCCGAGCGCGTGCGGCCCGAGGTCGAGGCGGACCGGGGTCTGCAGCTTCTTCTCCCCCGGGAGCGAGAAGCTGAAGGTGCCCTCCTCGGTCTCCTCGAAGGCAATCTCGTTGTCGTCGAGCCAGGCACGGACGACGTCCGCCGGGCCGTTCGGGTCCGGGTGGGTCATCCGACGCGGGCCTCCTGCCGCAGGAGCGCGTGGGCGCGCTCGTAGACCTCCACCGTATGCGCGGCGGTGGCCTCCCACGAGAACTGCCGGGCCTGCTCCAGCGCGCCGGCCGCCAACCGGTCGCGGTAGGCCGGGTCGGCGACGACCCGCTCCAGCGCGACGGCCCAGTCGTGCGGCTCGTGGGTGTCGACGAGCAGGCCGCTGCGGCCGTCGCGCACGACGGTGGTCAGGCCGCCGACCGCCGCGGCGACGACCGGCGCGCCGGACGCCTGGGCCTCCGCCGCGACCAGGCCGAAGGACTCGTTGTAGGACGGCACCGCGACCAGGGTGGCGGCGGCGTACCAGTCGGCGAGCTCGTGCTGCGGCACGGGCGGCACGAAGCGCACCACGTCGTCGATGCGCAGCTCGGCGGCGAGGTTGGCGAGCGCGGCGGGCCGCTCCAGACCGCTGCCGGACGGTCCGCCGACGACCGGGACGACCAGCCGCGGGCGCAGGTCCGGGCGCCGCGTGAGCAGCTCGGCGACGGCCCGCAGCAGCACGTCGGGCGCCTTGAGCGGCTGGATCCGGCCGGCGAAGAGCAGGACCAGCGCGTCGCCGGCGAGGCCGCGCTCACGTCGGGCACGGGCCCGGGCGGCCGGCGTCAGGGAGCGGAACACCTCGGTGTCGACGCCGGGGTGGACGACCTCGACCCGGCCCGGGTCGGCGTCGTACAGGTTGATCAGCTGCTTGGCCTCGAGATCGGTGTTGGCGATGAGCACGTCGGCGGCCTCGACCACCTGCTCCTCGCCGATGACCCGGGCCTGCGGCTCGGGGCTGTCCCCGACGGCGAGCGCCTCGTTCTTGACCTTCGCCATGGTGTGCATGGAGTGCACGAGCGGCACGCCCCAGCGGTCGCGGGCGAGCGCGCCGACCTGGCCGGAGAGCCAGTAGTGGGAGTGGACGATGTCGAAGTGGCCGGCCGGGTGCGCGGCCTCGGCGCGCAGCACCTCGCGGGCGAAGACGCAGAGCTGGCCGGGCAGCTGGTCCTTGGTCAGCCCCTCGAAGGGGCCCGCGTGCACGTTGTGGACCGTCACTCCCTCGCGGACGGGTACGACGGCGTCCAGCCGCGAGCTCGTGGCCCGGGTGAAGATGTCGACCTCGATGCCGCAGTCGGCGAGGCGCCGGGCGAGCTCGATGACGTAGACGTTCATGCCGCCCGCGTCACCGGTCCCCGGCTGGTCGAGCGGGGATGTGTGCAGGCTGACCATGGCGACCCGACCGATCGTCTCCCCCATCGCACCTCCCGCTGTGTCCACCCAATGCCGGTCGATCGGTCAACCCTGCCAGTGTGCCCGGCATTCCCGATCCACGAAGATGGGTCCATGAGCACCCGCATCGCCGTCGTCACCGGGGCCTCCAGCGGCATCGGCGCCGCCACCGCGCGGCACCTCGCCCGGGAGGGGTTCGAGGTCGTCTGCGCGGCCCGCCGCGCCGACCGGATCGAGGCGCTCGCCGCCGAGATCGGCGGCCGGGCGGTCGTCTGCGACGTCACCTCGGAGTCGTCGGTCGCGGGACTCGCCGCCGCCGTCGGCCCCCGCCTCGACGTGCTCGTCAACAACGCCGGCGGCGCCTTCGGCCTCGCGCCCGTCGCCACGGCGGACCCCGACCAGTGGCGCCGGATGTACGACGTCAACGTGCTCGGCCTGATGCAGGTCACCAAGGCCCTGCTGCCCGCCCTGGTCGCGAGCGGCGCGGGCGTCATCGTCAACGTCGGCTCGACCGCGGGCCGGGACGCCTACGAGGGCGGCGCGGGCTACACCGCCGCCAAGCACGGCACCAAGGTCGTCACCGAGACGCTGCGCCTGGAACTCTTCGACCAGCCGGTCCGGGTCTGCGAGGTGGCGCCGGGGATGGTGCGCACCGACGAGTTCTCGCTGACCCGCTTCGCCGGTGACCAGGAGCGCGCCGACGCGGTCTACGCGGGGGTCCCCGACCCGCTCGTCGCCGACGACGTGGCAGACGCGATCGCCTGGGTCGCCACCCGCCCGGCACACGTCAACATCGACGAGCTGGTGATCAGGCCCCGCGCCCAGGCCGCGACCCACAAGGTGCACCGGACCTGAGCCCGATCTCGCCGGGTCAGCGGCGCACCAGGCGCTGGGCCCGGAGGGCGAACGCGCGGGGCACACCACCCCAGGCCGTGGCGGAGCGGACCGGCAGGGCGGCGTGCGGCGGCAGCACGAGGCCGACCGCGAGCTGCTGGAGGTCGCGAGGGCCCGTGGAGGAGGCCAGCCCGTCGCGGAAGTCACGAGCGGTGCTCGCCCCGCCCCAGGGCGCCACGGGCTGCCGGTGGCGGGCCCGGGCGCGGGCCAGCACGGCGTCCGGCACCCGGTCCAGGGCGGCGAGCACCCGTCCGGGCACCGTGTCCGGCAGCCCGACCGTCGCGCGTGCCGCGGCCAGGGAGGCGAGCGCCGGCGCCGGCAGCTCCTGCGCGAACACCTCCGGGTCCCGGGCCAGGCGGCGCAGGTCGACCAGGGTGCGCAGCCAGATCCAGCCCTCGCGGTGCCCGGCGAGGTGACGGAAGGCGTCGGCCGGGGCGAGAGTCGGCACCTGCACACCGCCGACCTCGACCGTCGTACGCCGCTCCATCAGCACGGCGGGGTCCGGCTGGGCGCCCGGCATGGCGTCGAGCCGCCAGTGCAGGTCGACATCGGCACCCGAGCCGAGATAGGTGAGCGTGTGTCCCCAGCGCTGGACGTGGCGCCAGGCCCACATGCCCGGCTCGATCCGGCACTGCTCGTGCAGCGCCCAGCCGGCCCCGCTCAGCAGGCGGTGCGCCTCCTCCGCCGCCCCGGGCCGGACCAGCACGTCGATGTCCCCCGCACCGCGCGAGCCGGGCCGGCCGGTGGTCAGCACGGCCAGCGGGATCCCCTTGACGACCAGCGCGTCGACCCCCGCCGCGTCGAGGAGCTGCCAGGCGCGCACCGTCTCGAACGCGTGGACCATCCGCCGCGGCCGCGATCCGTCGACCATCGCGCCCAGGATCCGGACCACCTCGCCGGACAGGCCCAGCTCCCCCGCATGCGCGTGGATCAGCTCCGGCACCCGGTGCCGGCGTACCCCGTCCAGGAGGTCGCCCGCGGACGCCTCGCCGATGCGGACCGGCTCGACGCCATGCCCCTCCTCGGCGTCGAGGGCGCTCCTCGCCAACCGGCAGAGCAGGTCGAGGACGTCGGCGGTCACTGCGCGAGCGTGGCACGCGCTCCGCGGCCGTGTCGGAGGAACGGGACGGCCGGGAAGGTTAAAAAACGGCTGAACCGGGGACCAGGCCGTGTCCTGCGCGCGGGTAGCCGCGTTGCACCGGCGACGGAGCCACTCCCTCCTCTCCGTCCTGCACCCAATGGAGCTCCCATGAAGCTGACCTACGTCGCCCCCACCCTGGAGACCCTGAGCCTCACGGCGACCCAGGACATCGACATCGAGATCGACATCACCCTCGGGCTCGGCAGCTGACCTCTCACAGGTTCAGGCTCGCCGTCGCTGTCGCGTGGTGCCTGCTGGGCGCCACCCGCCTGCTGACGGTCGTCCTGCCGTTCGGCGTGGTCCGTCGCCTCCTCGGCGAGCCGGCCGCGCCGGGCGGGTCGGGGCCCCTGGCGTCCCCGGACGCGAGCGCACCTCAGGTCGCGCGCGCCCGGGCGGTCGGACGGGCCATCGGGCATGCCGCCGTACGGACCCCGTGGACGTCCGACTGCTACCCGCAGGCCCTGACCGCGCGCATCCTGCTGCGCGGCGCCCGGGTGCCGCACACGGTCGTCTTCGGCCTCCGCCGCGACGATGCCGGTGAGCTGCGGGCCCATGCGTGGGTCACGGTCGGCTCCCCGGTCGGTTCCTCGGCCGGCGCCGGTCGGCCGGTGACCGTCACCGGCGGCTCCACGCGTGCGTGGACGCCCGTCGGCACCTTCAGCTGGCAGCCCTGAGCCCCTCCTCATCATGTACGCCGGATACGGACTCCTCATCGACAGCGAGCTCCCGCTGCCCGACCTGGCCCCCGCACGGCCGGCGCGGCCGGCGCGGCCGGACGTCGTGGTCCGGCTGGGGAGCCCGCTCCCCCCGTCCGCGGAGGCACTCCCGCTCCCGCGGGGGTTCTGGGTCGACGGCGACCGGATCGGGATCGACGTCCCCGGGATCGGGCGCTATGTCTGCGAGCGGGGTGCCCGGATCACCGTCGCGCCGGCGGCGGGTGCCTCCGCCGACGCGCTGCGGCTGTTCCTCCTCGGCTCGGCGCTCGGCGTCCTCCTGACCCAGCGCGGCCTCCTCGTCCTGCACGGCAACGCCTTCGTCGTCGATGGCGCCTGCGCCGTCGTGCTGGGCCACTCCGGTGCCGGGAAGTCGACCCTCGCCGCCGAGATGCACCGCCGCGGGCACCTCGTCCTCAGCGACGACGTCGTCCCGATCGACGCCGCCGGGCGGGCGCTCCCCGGCTGGCCCCGGATCAAGCTCTGGCGGGACGCACTCGACCGGCTCGGCCTCCCCACGTCCGGCCTGGACCGGGTCGGCCAGGGCTTCGACAAGTTCCACGTGCCGCTGGAGCGCTCCGCCGGCAGTCCGGAACCCGTGCCCGTGCGGTGGATCTACGTCCTCGACCGCCACGACGGCCCGCTGCGCGTCGTACCCGTCGCGGGGGCGGCCGCCTTCACCAGCCTGCACGAGCACAGCTACCGCAACGAGATCCTCGTCGGCGAGCTCCGGCGTACCCATCTGGCGCGCAGCGCCGGACTGGCCCGGGTCGCCCGCCTCGCCCGGGTCGACCGCCCCCGTGGGGTCGACTCGGTCGCGTCCTCCGCCGACGCGATCCTCGCCCACATCGACCGAGAGGAGCAGCATGCGACCAGCGGAGCGAGCCGAGCGGTGGATGCGTGACCCCACCCTGCAGGCCGTGGAGATGGGCGAGGAGTTCGTGATGATGGGACTCGCCCAGGGCGAGTACTACTCCGTCAAGGGCGTCGCCGCGGCCCTGTGGCGCCACCTCGCGGAGCCCCGCGACCTGGGCGAGCTGTGCGCGCTCGTCGCCGCGGAGTACGACGTCGCCGCCGAGGCCTGCCGTGACGACATCGTGGCGTTCCTCGACGAGCTGCGCGGCAAGCGGATGGTGCTCGCCGCGACGTAGCGCCGGGGACCGGTCAGTCGATCGGTCAGTCGATCGGTCAGTCGATCGGCCGGCCGTCAGGCCAGCGCGCGGTCGAGCGCCGTCGTGACGTGCAGCGTGGTGCACGGGAAGACGGGGATCTCGGAGTCGGCCTGGCGGATGAGCAGCTCGAGCTCCGAGCAGCCGAGGATGACGCCGCCGGCGCCCGCGTCCCACAGCTCGCTGATCATGCCGACGACGGCACGGCGGGAGTCGTCGACGACCTTCCCGTGCACGAGCTCGTCGTAGATGATCCGGTTGAGCTCGTCGTGGTGGCCGGTCTCGGGGACGAGGACGCCGAGGCCGTGGCCGGCGATCCGGTCGGTGAAGAACGTCCGCGACATCGCGAACTTCGTGCCGAGGAGCGCGACGTTCTCGACACCCTCGGCCTTGCAGGCCTCCGCGACGACGTCACCGAGGTGCAGCAGCGGGATGGAGACCGCGTCCTGGACCTGCTCGGCGACCCGGTGGAAGGTGGTGGTGCAGAGCATCAGGAAGTCGGCACCGGCCCGCTCGACGGACTCCGCGGCGGAGCGCAGGATCACGGCGACGCCGTCCCAGTCCTCGGCCTCCTGCAGCGCGGTGACCTCGGCGAAGTCGACCGACGCCATCACCGTCGTGGCCGAGTGGAGGCCGCCGAGTCGCTCCTCGACGCCGCGGTTCAGCGCCTCGTAGTAGGCCGCGCTGCTCTCCCAGGACATGCCGCCGACAAGGCCGATGGTCTGCATGGGGCGATTCTAGGGCGAACGCGACGATGTGAGCCGGGAGGTCCCCCGCCAGTAGGCTGGTCGTTCGTGTCCCAGACTCGTCGTACCGATCTCCGCAACGTCGCCATCGTCGCCCACGTCGACCACGGCAAGACCACCCTCGTCGACGCGATGCTCCACCAGGCCGGAGCGTTCACCGCGCACCAGGCCGAGGGTGTCGCCGAGCGCGTGATGGACTCGGGTGACCTCGAGCGCGAGAAGGGCATCACGATCCTCGCGAAGAACACCGCGGTGCACTACCGCGGGCCGTCGGCGCAGGAGATGGCCGATGGCGACATGGTCATCAACATCATCGACACCCCCGGCCACGCCGACTTCGGCGGCGAGGTCGAGCGCGGCCTGTCCATGGTCGACGGCATCGTCCTGCTCGTCGACGCGTCCGAGGGCCCGCTGCCCCAGACCCGCTTCGTGCTGCGCAAGGCGCTCAACGCCGACATGCCGGTGATCCTGGTGGTCAACAAGACCGACCGCGGCGACGCCCGCATCGACGAGGTCGTCGACGAGACGTACGAGCTCTTCATGGACCTGCTCGACGAGAACCACAGCCAGGACGCGCTCGACTTCCCGGTCGTCTTCGCCTCCGGCAAGGCCGGCATCGCCTCGCTGACCAAGCCCGAGAACGGCACGCTGCCCGAGGGCACCGACCTCGAGCCGCTGTTCCGCACCATCCTCGAGACCATCCCCGCGCCCGTGTACGACGAGGGCGCGCCGCTCCAGGCCCACGTCACCAACCTCGACGCCTCCCCCTTCCTGGGTCGCCTCGCGCTGCTGCGGATCAAGCAGGGCACGCTCAAGAAGGGCCAGCAGGTCGCCTGGATGCGTCGCAACGGCGACGTCAAGAACGTCAAGATCACCGAACTGCTCATCACCGAGGGCCTCGAGCGCAAGCCCGGCGAGTCCGCCGGCCCCGGTGACATCGTCGCCGTCGCCGGCATCCCGGAGATCACCATCGGCGAGACCCTCGCCGATGCGGAGAACCCCGTCGCCCTGCCGCTCATCCACGTCGACGACCCGGCCATCTCGATGACGATCGGCACCAACACCTCCCCGCTCGTGGGCAAGGGCGGCAAGGGCCACAAGGTCACCGCCCGCCTGGTCAAGGACCGCCTCGACGCCGAGCTGGTCGGCAACGTCTCGCTCCGCGTCCTCCCGACCGAGCGCCCCGACGCGTGGGAGGTGCAGGGCCGCGGCGAGCTGGCGCTGGCCATCCTCGTCGAGCAGATGCGCCGCGAGGGCTACGAGCTCACCGTCGGCAAGCCGCAGGTGGTCACCAAGGACGTCGACGGCAAGGTGCACGAGCCGTTCGAGCGCCTGACCATCGACGCCCCCGAGGAGTTCCTCGGCACGATCACCGAGCTGCTCGCGAACCGCAAGGGCCGCATGGAGGGCATGACCAACCACGGCACCGGCTGGGTGCGCATGGAGTTCGTCGTCCCGGCGCGCGGCCTGATCGGCTTCCGCACCGACTTCCTCACCGAGACCCGCGGCACCGGCATCGCGCACTCGATCTCCGAGGGCTACTTCCCGTGGGCCGGCGAGATCCGCTCGCGCCAGTCCGGCTCCCTGGTCGCAGACCGGTCGGGTGCCGCCACGGCGTACGCCATGACCTCGCTGCAGGAGCGCGGCACGATGTTCGTCGACCCCGCGACGGAGGTCTACGAGGGCATGATCATCGGCGAGAACTCCCGCGCCGACGACATGGACGTCAACATCACCAAGGAGAAGCAGCAGACCAACATCCGGTCCGCCACCTCCGACAACTTCGAGAAGCTCATCCCGCCGAGGAAGCTGTCGCTGGAGCAGTGCCTGGAGTTCTGCCGCGAGGACGAGTGCGTGGAGATCACGCCCGAGACCGTCCGGATCCGCAAGGTCGTCCTCGACGCCAACGAGCGGGCGAAGATCACGAGCCGAGCGCGTAAAGCGAACAAGTGACCTGCCCTCGCGGGTGACTCCGCTCTGACCGTGCAGTCGGGGCGGGTCACTTGTTCGCTTTCTGCGAGGCGAGTGATCGCGCGACGAAGGAGCGCAGATCACGAGCCGAGCGCGTAAGGCGAACAAGTGACGCCGGAACGCGGCACGACGGCTGCGGCTCAAGCAGTCCGCAGGTAGGCGGCGAGCGCCTGGCGTACGACTGCCTCAGGCGACTGCCCGTCCCTGGCCGCGCGCTCCTCGACCGCGTCCAAGAGGTCGGTCGGCACCAACTGGACCCGGCCGAGGTGCGGATTGGGCTCGGACGGCCGACCCCTCAGGTCGTAGCCGGCCTCGGCCTCGGCCGCTGCGCGCGCGACCTGGTCGTCGCTCAACCCCGGCACGTGGTCGGTGATCTCGAAGTTCATCGTCGCCCTCCTCTCGGTACGTACTTCTTGCGCAGCTTCATCGCGTGGATCACGACTTCGTCTCCATCATCTCCCTGAAGGGTGATGATCTCCAGCAGCCTCCCTGATCCGTCGACACCGAGGTAGAGCCACCTATCCGGGTCCTCGCCTATCAGCACGCGCTGCGCGGACGTCGAGAGGGCGTGGACGATCGCGTCAGGCGGACACCCGTGCTTGAGCGCAGTCCTGTGGATTCTCACGCCCCGAACCTGCCGCCTCGGACCGGAAGCGCGTCGAGGTCGTCCACAGGCATGTTCTGAACGACGCCACCAGGTGGCGGCAGGTCTCCCGAGCAGGTCTCCCGGGTGCCGGCATGACCGGCACCCGGGAGATCCGTCTGTCAGGCATCGCCGTCAGCGGGCGACCGTGACCTTGGTGGTCGTGGTGGCGGCCTCGTAGGAGGCCGAGGCCTTCGACCTCACCGTGACCCGCCATGTCCCACGAGGCAGCCGGGGCAGGGCGGCGACCGCGCGGCCGTCGACCACCGTGGCGCGCACCTTCCTGGTCACGCTTCCCTTCTTCAGCACGACCCGGATCGTGCCGTCGACCCGGGTGCCGTCGGAGGCGGCCAGCAGCACCCGGAGCCGACCGGGCCTGCCGCGCGTCGGCGCCTTCGCGACCTTCACCTTGGTGAAGCTCACCGTGGCCCGCTGGACGGTCGGGACGACCGACAGGGTCGCCGGCTCGGAGACCACCGATCCCCTCGCGTTGGACACCCTGACCCGGAACCGGGCACCGGCGTCCGCGGCCTCGACGGCGGCGATGACGAGCCGGTCCGTCGTCTCGCCCTCGACCGAGATCCACGACGAGCCGATCCGGCGCTGCCACTGGTGGGCCAGGCCGGTCCCCGTCGCGGTCACCTGGAGCGCCACCGGGTCGCCGACCTTCGCCGAGACCGACGCCGGCTGGCCCGTGATCACGGGCGCGCCCGCGCCCGCGACCTGCTCGGCATCGGTGAAGTCGACGACCGACGGCAGGGGCGCCTTCTTCCCATCGGCGGCACTTCCCGAGGAGTACCAGTAGGAGGACAGCCCGGTCGCGAACTGGAAGTCCGCGAAGCCCTGCGGCCACGAGCCCCAGCCGGCACTGCTGCGGTCCTGCGGGGTCTGTCCGCTCGGGACGTCGAGCTCGACACCGGCGTAGTCGGCCGTGATCGTCACCTTGCCGGCCGGATCCAGCTCGATGCCCTGGTAGGTCGCGATCGTCACGTCCTCGACGGGGTCGAGCGGCGTACGGTCGTCGGGGTTCTCCATGGTCGCGGCATAGCCCGCGAGGTCGGCGCTCAGCGTGCCGGTTCCGTCGGCCTCGACGGACAGGTGCGGGTCGGTGAGCGTGAAGGGCACCATGCCGCCGTAGAAGTTGACGCTGAACGAGCCGTCCCACGCCACGGATGCGGAGCCGTCGGCCTCGAGCCTCGCCTGTCCACCGGAGAGGCGGACGAGCTGGGTCACCGCTCCGGCGGCCGGCGCCGCGCGGGTCCCGTACGACGCCGGGGACTCGACGCCCGCGGCGTCGCGATGCACGACCGCGACATCCCCGTCCACGGCCCGATAGGTCGCCTGGTCGCCGTCGGAGACACCGGCCGAGAGGTAGTTCGACCCGCCGACCGGCGGCGCCGACTGCACCTCCTTGTTGCCCGACCACTCCAGGCTCACACCGTCCAGCGCCAGCCCGTCCTCGGGGATGGAGACCGCCGGGGTGACCGTCAGCGTGGCCACTCCGGAGCGGACCGTGCCGACGCCGTTGCTCACCCTGGCCCGGAACCGGGTGCCGCTCTGCGCGACGTCGGTGTCGGGGACCATCAGGGAGCCCTCCGCGAGGACGACGTTCTGGTCGTCCTCGGCGATGGGCTGCCAGAACCCGTTCACCTGCCGCTCCCACACCAGCTCCGGCGCGGGGAGCCCGGTGAAGGTGGCGGTGAAGACGGCGGGCGTGCCCGCACTGACCGTGGTCGAGCGCGGCGCGGCCACGATCGAGGGCGCGGACCGGACCGTGAGCGTCGCGACGGCCGAGACCACGGTGCCGATCGCGTTCTTCGCCACGACGCGGACCTGGGTGCCGTCGTCGGCCGTTCCCGCGGTCAGCTCGAGCGCGGGCCCGGTCTCGCCCTCGACATCGGCGAACCGTCGTGCGCCCGGCGCCTTGACCTGCCACTGCAGGTCCCCGGTCGAGCCGTCCGCGAGCGCGGTCCGGAAGGTCGCGGGCCTCTCGGACTGCCCGGCGTCGAGGGTCACCGTCGTGTCCGTGGGCTCGGTGCCGAGCTGGGGCGTGGCTCCGGCCAGCTCGAGCCGGTGGACGTACCTGTTCGCCGACAGCACGTAGACCGCGTCGTCGTGGACCACGGTCCCGGCGATCGTCGTGCCGAAGCCGCGTGGCTTGCTCAGCCGGCCGTCGAGGTACATGCGCAGCTCGCGCGAGTTGGAGCTGGCCAGGGCGAGCAGGTCGCCGCTGCCCCGGATGCTGGACTGGCCGCCGCCCACGTCGGGGCTGGTCGCGAACGGGATGAGGGGGTCGGACGCGACGTACCCGTCGTCGGTCAGCTCCCAGCGCAGGACACCGGACCGGACGACCGGGTAGTCGGTGTAGTCCGTAGCCGCCTGCACGAGCGTGCCGTCGTCGAGGACGCCGTACCCGCTGCCGACGTTGACGCCGTCGGCCGGCACGATCGTCTCCGCGCCGGCCTCGCCGACGATGCGGAACGCACCGACCGCCTGGGCCTGGTAGATGGCGCCGATCGCGATGCCGTGCCCGTTGCCCGAGAACAGCACGGTGCCGGGCGTCGACCCCTCGGGATAGGCGATGTCGCGGTACGTGTGGCTGCCGTCGGGCTGGAGGGCATAGACGCGCAACGCGGCGCTCCCCTGCTGCCACGAGGCCCAGACCTCACCGGTGGCCGGGTTGACCGCGATGTCGTTGCTCGCGCCCGTGCCCGGCACCGGCAGGGTGTCCAGGACCTTCCAGGCGCCCTCCTCGTCCTGGCCGATGACGGTCACCACGGTGTCGATGACGTAGGCGCGGTCGAACTGCGGGGAGTACACGACATTGCGCGGGTTCTGGCCGGGGACGGTGACGGACACCTTCTTCCCCAGCGTCGTCGCGTCCAGGGCGACGACCTGGCCGGTGTTGTAGTTGCGGGTCCACAGCCAGTCGTGATCGGTGTCGTAGGTGAGACCGGTCCCCTGGAAGTCGTCGTGGAGGACGCTGGTGTTGGCGTAGGAGGGCTGACCCTGGGGGTCCCAGCTCTCCGTGGTGACGACCGGTCGGCCGCCCGGCCCCGCGTAGTCGAAGGCGACCGGGTCGAGCTCGGTCCCGCCGGCGTAGAAGCCGCCGAAGGCCGGGGCGCCCACCGCGGTCAGCCGCGCGGGGATCGCGGACCACGTCGACGTGCCGCCCGTGTCGGTGTAGCTGCCCGCCTCGGGGTCGAGGGTCGCCACCACGACGTCGGAGTACTCCACGACCTCGCCGGAGGTCATGTCCTTGCTCGTCATGTCGGCACGTACGACGCTCTGCTCGCCGTTCAGGTCCACCCGGACGTCACGGACGTCGAGGTCGAGCTGACCGTCGTGGCCGTCGAAGCTGACCACGCCGGCGAAGGTGACCCGGGTGAGGTTGCCCGCGTCGTCGAAGGTGCCGGCGCCGTCCGCGAACCGGAAGGTGCCGTCGGCGTTGCGGCTCGCGCCGTCGGACACCGAGATCGAGCCGTGCGCGATCGGGCCCTCGATGTAGTTGCGGAAGGAGGCCTTGATGCCCCAGTCCAAGGTGGCGTCGGCGATCGGGCTCTCCGCCGCGTGGGCGGCCGGTGGCGCGCCGGCCACCATCAGGCCGAGGACGACGCCGGCGGCGGTGGCCGCGGCGGTCAGGCGGCCTCGGCGGCCTCGGCGGGCTCGTCGGTCTCGGTGGGAACGGCGGGGGGTGGGGCGGGAACGCTCGGGCGGCGCCCATGGGGTGCGCCTCGTCGCTGTCATCGGTGGTGATCTCCTGGGAACGAACCGGACCGGGGTCCGGTGCGGTCGCCCGAGCGACCACAGGTTAGGTTTGCCATACCTAAATTCGCACACCCCGGATCTTTCTGACAAGGAGTCCGCAAAAAAAGACCGGCTGCGGAGGCGATGCCTCCGCAGCCGGTCCGAGCGCGCCGTCAGCCGAGCCGTTCGAGCACCATCGCCATGCCCTGTCCGCCGGCGGCGCACATGGTCTCGAGGCCGTACCGGGCGTCGCGCTCCTGGAGGCCGTGGATCAGCGTGGTGGCCATCCGGGCACCGGTGGAGCCGAACGGGTGCCCGAGGGCGATCGCCCCGCCGTTGACGTTGACGCGGTCCAGGTCGAGGCCGAGCTCGTCGACGCACGGCAGCACCTGGGCGGCGAAGGCCTCGTTCATCTCGACCAGGTCGATGTCGCCGACGGACAGTCCGGCGCGGGCGATCGCCTGGCGGCTGGCCTCGACCGGGCCCAGGCCCATGATCTCGGGGCTCAGCGCGGAGACACCGGTGGAGACGACGCGGGCCAGCGGCGTGATGCCCAGCCGGGCGGCGCGGGTGTCGCTCATGATGACGAGCGCGGCGGCGCCGTCGTTGAGCGGGCAGCAGTTGGCCGCGGTGACCGTGCCCTCCGGGTGGAAGACGGGCGCCATCGAGGCGACCTTCTCCAGGGTCACCCCGGCACGCGGGCCGTCGTCGGTGTCGACGACCGTGCCGTCGACGAGGGTGACCGGCGTGATGTCGGTCTTCCAGAAGCCGCGCTGCGCCGCGGCCTCCGCGAGGTTCTGGCTGCGCACGGCGTAGGCGTCCTGGTCCTCGCGCGAGACGTTGCGATGGCGGGCGACGTTCTCCGCCGTCTCGCCCATCGCCAGGTAGACGTCGGGCAGCTCGCCGACCGAGCGCGGGTCCACCCACGGCTCCCGGGCGGCGGCACGCGCGGCGGCGCGCGCGGCGGCGTCGGCGTACAGCGGGTTGCGGGTGTCGGGCATGCCGTCTGCCTTGCCGTGCTCGAAGCGGGAGACGCACTCGACACCGGCCGCGACGAAGACGTCGCCCTCGCCGGCGCGGATCGCGTGCAGCGCCATCCGGGCGGCCTGCAGCGACGAGGCGCAGTAGCGGTGCACGGTCGTGCCGGGCACGCCGTCGAGACCGAGGCGCATCGCGACCATCCGGCCGATGTTGTAGCCCTGCTCGCCCGCGGGCTGCGCGCAGCCCAGCATCAGGTCCTCGACCTGGCTCCGGTCGAGCTCGGGGACGGCGGACAGCGCCGCGTCGACCATCTGCGCGGCCAGGTCGTCGGGGCGCAACTCGCGCAGCGAGCCCTTGTAGGCGCGGCCGATCGGCGAGCGGGCGGCGGAGACGATGACTGCTTCGGGCACGGTTGCTCCTGTTGGTCGGGGGTCAGGCGGCGTCAGGCGTTGGGGGTGTGCTGGAGGAAGGCGGGCCACTCGCCCCCGCCGTCGACGTTGAGCACGGCGCCGGTGATGTGCGTGGCGAGCGGCGAGGACAGGAACACGCAGGCCTGGCCCACCTCGAGCGGACGGGCGAACACACCCCGCGGGATGGTGGCGGCGACGCGCGCGAACTGCGCCGCGTCGCCGTAGTGGTCGGCGGAGCCGGGCGTCTCGACCAGGCCGCAGCTGACCGCGTTGACCCGGACGTCCGGCGCCCACTCGATGCCGAGGCTCGTGGTGAGGCTCTCGAGCGCCGCCTTCGCGGCGCCGTACACCGCCGTGCCCGGGCTGGGTCGCCGGGCGGAGATCGAGGTGATGTTGACCATCGACCCGCCGGCCGTCCGCAGATGCGGGTGGACCGCGAGGGCCACGAAAACCGCGGACATGAAATTGAGGTCGTTGATCTTCGCGTGGAAGCGCGGGGACGCGGCACCGAAGTCCGCGTACGGCGCTCCACCGGCGTTGTTGACGGCGACGTCGAGCCGCCCATGACGTCGTACGACGTCCTCGACCCACGTCGCGACCTGGTCGGCCTCGCGCACGTCGACGGGCGAGAAGTGCACCCGGCGGCCGTCGACCTCACGCAGCGACTCGGGCGTGCTGCGGCCGCAGATCTCCACGTGGGCACCGGCCTCGAGATAGGCCTGCACGATGCCGTCGCCCACGCCCCGGCCACCGCCGGTCACGAGCACCACCTGACCGGTCATGTCGATGCTGTACGCCACGGGATCGCCTTTCGTCGTCACTCCGGCGACGATCATAGATCCGATACCAAGCAAGTGCTAGGTTAGTCCACGGCGGGAGACGCGTCCCGCGTCACTTCCTCCCACACAGATAGCTGATCACGCCGACCGACAGCAGCGCGCTGACCAGCGCGCCGCCGGCGGTCGGGACCAGCAGCATCGGCAGCGCGGTCAGCACGGCGATGTCGAAGCCGCGCAACGCGCTGCCGTAGAGGTTCGTCGGCACGCCGCCCGCGGGCGTGGAGACGAGCGGACGGCCGTAGTCCGGAGGCCGGCCGGTCACCCACCGCACACCGGCCGCCAGCCCGCCGAGACCCGACGCCGCGCCCAGCAGGACGAGATCACTCCCCGGCGCGTCGAGGGTCCGGCCCAGCGCCGGAGCGCTGAGGAGGCCGTGCGCGAGCAGCAGGACGCCGGGGACCGCGACCGTCGCGGCGCGGGTCGGGCCGAGTGCCGTCGGGAACATCCGCACCATCCCCGACGACCGGGTCAGCACCCGCAGCGCGACCAAGAACGGCACGACGAGGACGAAGCAGACCAGCACCTCGACCAGGACGACCACCACGCGGCCACCGACCGCGGCCACGGCGTAGGGCACCAGCAGCGACCCGGCCAGCAGCAGCAGGCGACCGGGGTGCCGGCGCAGGCGGATCACGTCGCGCCAGGCCAGCGCGGCGAGCCCCAGCGGTCCGCCGCGACGTGGCCGCACCGTGCCGCGGCGGCTGGTCGCGTGCGCGACGAGGACGTCGAACATCAGCGCCAGGTCCAGCGTGGCCAGGGCGCCGCCGAGTCCCGGGACGAGCACGCCACCGGGCGCCACGTCACGGCGGCGCAGGCGCGCGGTGAGGGCGCGGGCCCGGACGAGGACCGCGACGACGCCGGCCCACAGGAGCAGCGTCCCGACCAGCGCGGGCAGCCGGGCCCCGCTCGTCGCGGAGAAGGAGGGCTCGGCGGAGAAGGCGATCGTGGCCAGGCCGATGGCGACCGCGACCAGGCTGACCGGGCCGAGCAGGAGCGCCGGATGGCGCCGATGGTCCACCGCCTGGGCGTGCACCAGCGCCCCGACGCCGTACGACGCCAGGCCGGCCGCGCCCGCCGCGAACAGCACCAGCGCCGGGAGCTCGAACCCGGCCAGGGTGGCGGCGCCCGCGGCGACCGGGGCGACGAGGGCCGCGGCGAGCAGGGTCGTCCCACGGGCACGTCCACGGAGCAGCTCGCCGCGGTCGACCGGGGCGGGCATCAGCCAGCCGGCCACACCGGGGCTGACCGCCACCGGCCCCACCATCCGCGCGAGCGACCAGAGCACCGCGAGCACCGTCCCGACGACCAGCCAGGGCAGCAGCGAGCGAGCCGCCGCGCAGTCGGCCGCGACACAGGCCCTGTCGCCGACGTCGGCCAGGTTCACCAGGACGCTGATCAGCATCGAGCCGAGCATCAGCACCGCGAACACCCCGATGTAGAGGTCCTGCAGCGCCTCGCCGACGGAGAGGGTGCGACGGCTGCGGCGCCAGTGCCGGACGTCGGCCCACAGCTCGGCCGACTCGGTGGTCACGAGCACCTCAGGGCCACCTCACGCGGGCCGCGCCAGGCTGACCACGTCGTCGGCGACCGCCTCGACCAGCCTCGGCGAGTGACTGGCGAGCAGGATCGCCAGTCCGGCCGCCTTCTCGGCCAGCAGCCGGGTCACCAGCCAGTCGAGGCCGTCGGAGTCCAGCCGCTGCTCGGGCTCGTCGAGCACGAGCAGCCGCCGGGGCCGGACGAAGGCGCTGGCCAGGGCGAGCCGGCGCCGCTGTCCCGACGACAGGGAGGTCGGGAGCTGGCCGGACTGGGCGGTGAGCCCGACCTCCTCCAACACGTCGTCGACCACGGCGTCCGCGTCGTCCGTGCGGTGGGCACGGGCGAACAGGTCGAGGTGCTCGACCACGGTGAGGTCGGGGAAGAAGTCGAGGTCGTCCATCACCACGGCCAGCGCGGCCCGGATCGTGGCGGAACGCTCGTCCAGGGCCTCCCCCAGCACCTCCACGGTGCCGCCGTCGGCCTGGTCGGCGCCGGTGATGCAGCGCAGTGCCGTGGACTTGCCCGCGCCATTGGGCCCGACCAGGACGGCGGCCGACCCCGCCGGTACGTCGAGGTCGAGGTCGGCGAGCACGCGGTGGTCGCCGAACGAGCGCGTGAGCCCACGCACCGAGAGGACTGCTTCCGTCACGGGCCCCAGACTCCCAGACCACGCCAGCGGGCCCCGCAGTCGGTCAGGACAGCTCGGCCTCGAGCTCGTGGAACGGGTACTCCTTCGGGCCGAGGTACTCGCTGTCCGAGTACCGCTTGCGCGGGTCGGGATCCGGATCGGCGGAGTTGACGTAGTTGCTCAGCGTGCGTGGCGCCTGGCGGTAGATCATGTCGACGTGCTTGACGTACTTGGCCGTCATCGCCGCGTCGCCGCGGATGATGATGTTCTCCTCGTCGGAGTGCCAGCCGAGCCGGGTCCAGTTCTCGCTGCTGGAGAGCACCACGTTGCCGTCGGGGCGGCCGTCGACGTTGCCCTGGACGGCGAGGCCCTTCATGTGGACGTAGCGGTCCTTGAACTTGTCCGCCTCCTCCCCGTAGATGTAGACCATCTGCTTGGCCCGCATCCCGCGGAGGATGCCGCGGATCCGGCGCTGCATCATCATGAACACGATCTCGACGTCGCAGCCGGCGCGGTCGAGCTCCCGGGCCTTCCGGGCGATCCGGGCGCCGCGCTCCTCACCCCACACCGCGTTCGCGATCCGCACCTTGGTGCGCCCGCCCGGGACGTTGGTGGCACCCGTGCACTGCACCTTGTTGAGCACGCTCAGCGCCGGGTCGACGTTGCCCTTGTGGGGCGCGAACATCGTGGTGATGTTGTCCGTGGTGAACCGCATCGCGGGGAAGTTCCGGTCCTGGGTGGCCTGGTCCCACATCTGCATCCAGCCGTCGTAGAGCGCCTTGTTCTCCGTGACGGTGGTCCAGTCGTTGAACTGCTGCACGGCCGCGGCGCCGGTGAAGTTGCCGGAGCCCTGCATCACGACCCAGTTCGTGGCACCGGAGCGGCTGACCAGCATCAGCTTGGAGTGCATCGAGCCGCGCTTGCCGCGGCAGGTCTGCTTGCAGGTGCGGATCCAGCTCTTCAGCTCCGGCGGACGCTTCTTGTCCCCCTGCGCGAAGGCGCGGAGCATCATCGGGTACGAGCGCGCGGGGTTGCCGCCCTGGGACCGGGCGAGGCCGCGGGACATGATGATCTGCACCGAGACGCCGCGCTGGTGGGCGGCGATGAACTTGCTCGCGAGATAGGGCGAGTCGAAGTTCCAGGTGATCACCCGCACGGTGGCGCCGGCCGGCGCGTTCTTGAGCGCCTTGACGATCCGGCGGTGGATCTTGCCGCGCTTCCCATTGCGGAACGGGTGGTTGAACGTGATCCCCGGCTTCACGACGTAGCGCGGGTTGGGCTTCTCGGCCGACGCGACCACCGGGACGGCCGCAGGCACGGCCTGAGGCGCCGCTGCCGCGTCGGCCGGGACGAGGGTGCCCTGCCCGGCCACCAGCAACGTCACGGCGACGAGCAACGCCAGCGCCGTCGGCACCAGCCTCCGGCCTCGCCCCTCCACCGGCGCGATCCCCCACGCAGTCGCCACGATCCCGCATCCCCCTACTTCGGCCGAGCTGACCCAGGGACCCTACCCAACCGCTCGGGCCCGCGAACCCGGGGCGGAGAAACACGTGTCCGCCGCGACGCGGACCCTGCCCGGCGCGGCCGATCTGGGAGGCTGGCGGCGAACCCCGACGAATCCGCCGCCACCCGAGGAGCCCGGCCATGACCGACATCGAGATCGCGGACCAGCCCGACCGGAAGCGCTTCGAGGCCCACGTCGGCGGCGCGCTGGCCGGCTGGGCCGAGTACCAGCTCACCGACGAGCTGATGGTCTTCACCCACACCGAGGTGGACCCGGCCTACGAGGGGCAGGGCGTCGGCAGCGCCCTGGCCCGGGCCGCGCTGGACGAGGTGCGCGCCCGCGGCGTCAAGGCGCTGGTGGTCTGTCCCTTCATCACCAGCTGGATCGGCCGGCACCGGGAGTACGCCGACCTGCTGTACGGCGCCCGGCCGAGCACCGTGACGGACTGACCTCAGCTCGGATCGACGTCGCCCCGGCGGCTGGCGGTCAGCCTTCCTGACGCGATGTCCCACACACCTAGGAGTCGAATGACCAGCCGCTCACCAGCCCCGCAGGCACCTCGCCCCGACCTCGGCGACCTGTCCGCGGGGACTACCGACCAGCTGGTCGCCCACGCCGATCTCGACGGGCTCCGCTTCGATGAGCCCGCGGGCTCGCTCCTCGCGCTGGCCGACGCGACCCTGCGGTCGTGCCTGGTGGCCCGCGCCCGGTTCGAGAACGTCGACGCGCAGCGGTCCACCCTGCGCGACGTGTGCTGGGAGCGGCCGGAGCTGGTGAGCCTCCGCGGCTGGCGGGCTCGCTGGCGCGACGTGATCTTCGACGGCGGCAGGATCGGCGTGCTCGAGTCCTACACGTCCACGTGGAGCTGCGTGGCGCTCCGTGGCGTCAAGGCCAGCTATGTGAACCTGCGCGGCTCCGAGCTCGTCGACGTCACCGTCGCCGACTCCCAGATCGACGAGCTCGACCTGTCGGAGGCGACCGGGAAGCGGGTCGCCCTCCCCGGCAGCCGCATCGACAGGCTGGTGGTGCACCAGTCGTCCGTCAGCGCCCTCGACCTGCGCGCGGCCGAGATCGGCGAGCTGGTCTGGGCGGGCACCTTGACCGGCGTCGTCCTCTCGCACGACCAGGCGGTCGACCTCGCGCCGGAGCTGGCCCGGCAGGCCGGCGCTCGGGTCGAGGGCTGAGGCATCGCCCGGGCACGTCCCTCACGTCCGGAGATCCCACCGGAGTTCCGACCGGGATCCGTCTGACCGACGCGCCGACGGGTAGTGGAGGCGGAGTCGATGCTCCGCGTCGGCGAGGCCCTGGTCGGGGTGGGCAAGCACCTACCGGCTGGGGTCGCCCCTCCTGGCGTGGTGGCCCCGACCGTCCACCTCCTCGGCCGCGTCAGGACGGACCAGCTTCACCACGAGCCCCCGCCCCGGCTCCGCCCGCGTCTTGGTGAGCACCAGCGAGTCCGGGAGCTCGGCCTGCAGCAGGTCGGCCTGGGCGTAGGACCCCAGCTGGAGCAGGGCCCTCCCTTCGGCGTGCAGGCAGCGATCGATCACGGCGACACAGGCGCGGGCGAGATCCAGGCCGTCGGCACCGCCGTCGATGGCCGCCACCGGATCCGCGGGGAAGCAGCCGACGAGCTCGGAACGCACCCACGGAGGATCGGCGATGATCACGGGGAACAGCTCGTCGGCCGAGAACGAGCCCAGCGGCTCCTGCCGTACGTCGACGAGCCCGGCCCGTCCCGCCGCTGCGGCGTTGGCCACGGCGTACTCGCACGCCACCGGATCCGCATCGACGCAGACCAACCGGCGGTCGGTCCCGTGCACCG
Organism: Nocardioides carbamazepini; assembly: GCF_024614185.1. Classification (GTDB taxonomy): domain Bacteria; phylum Actinomycetota; class Actinomycetes; order Propionibacteriales; family Nocardioidaceae; genus Nocardioides; species Nocardioides carbamazepini. Next base: position 719,876 of record NZ_JAHTLF010000016.1, on the reverse strand, counting down.
CGAGCAGACCGATGTGGGCGACGCCGCTGCAGAGCTCCAGGACGGCGCCGGACGGTGCGTCGTCGAGGAGCTCACGGGCCCATCGTGACTGGGACGTGGTCCACGTCCGCGGCGCGAGCACGCGCCGGTCGAAGGAGACCGACAGCGTCCCGAAGGCCACCACCTGCGGAGGAGGCGTCGCGAGCGGCTGCTGCGTCACGGCGAGGTCTCCACGTCCTCGGCAGGTCTATACAGGGCGTCGGAGTGCTCACCGGTCATCACCGGTCGTTACCCGCCGCGCCTCCGCGTAGTCGGCACCGTTGCCGACGGGCCCGCGCACGTCCCGGGGTGCGACGACAAGAGGGCGTGGTCGACCGCCTTGATCGCGGCCGCCGTCCTCGACGTGACCTGCAGCTTGCCCAGCACGTGGTCCATGTGGGTGCTCACCGTGCGGGTGCTGAGGTGCAGTGCCGTGGCGATGTCGGCGTTGGACAGGCCACCGGCCGCGAGGGAGAGTATCTGGACCTCCCGGCGGGTGAGGCCGAACGGGGTCCGTGCCGTCTGGAGCGTCAGCACCGTCGGATAGGTGCGATCGCCCGTAGGCAGCAGCTGGACATGCGCACTGACCCCGCGGCCGTGCTCGCGCTCGTCGAACCACGGGAACCGGGCACGGGGCCGGAGGGACGGTGATTCGTCGACGTACGTCAACAGATCGATCGGCGGCATCGGCCAGTCCCGCAGGGGCTGCCAGCCGCCGTCCGCGTCCTTGACCGCAACGGCGTCGGCGTCGGGCGCGCACTGCGACACCAGTGCGTGGGCGTTCCGGTCCGGTGCGACGAGAGGCAGCAGGGCCGCACCGGCCACGCCGAGGAGGGATCGGGTCCCCTCGACGGGAGCCCGGGTGTCCTCGATGTTGACGGTGAGCATGCCGAGATAGCCGCCCTCGTGGGAGCGCATCAGCATGGTCGCGCCTTCGCCGAACCCGTTCGGCTCGAGGACCGTCGAGTAGAAGCCCGATCCCTTCCGATCGAAGGGGCAGTCCTCCCAGAAGACCGGGCCGGGCTTCTTCGCGATGACCGACCAGACCCGGTCGTTGCGGTACCGCTCGCTGTGCAGCGACGCGAGCACCGCGGCGGAGTAGCCCCGGCTCGCGATCACCCGATGCGTGTCGTTCGCGTAGTCCCACCGGGCCAGCTGGATGGCCGCGTAGGGGATGACGTGGCGCAACTCGTCGAACACCGCCTCGGCCCGATCGGCGGCCGACGCCACTCCGGCCACGATCCCCGGGACGCGCCAAGCGGCCTCGATCGCCTGAGTCGCGGGGTACGCGCTGCCCATGTCCACCTCCGTGCGCCGCTCGTACTCTACGCAGCTGGAGGTGGACACGGACCATGCTGCCGGTGGCGTCATGTCACCTTCTGCTCGGCGTCGAGGAACCGCCCTTCCGGCCGCTGCGAGAACACCTGGTGGATGACGCCGTAGGCCGCGGCGCCCGCGACCATGCCCACCACCGCCGTGGAGAGCTGGGGCGCGAACGCCTCCGCGAGGCCCGCGCACAGGCTTCCGGCCGCCCAGCCCGCGAAGGCGTGGATCCGGTAGCCGGAGGAGACGACCTCGCAGCCGACCCGTCGGACGACGAGCTGGTCGACGATCATCACGGCGCCCAACGACGGCACCAGGACGCCGAGGAGCGAGAGCCAGGTACTGAAGTGGTTCCAGGCACCGGAGATCGCGATGGCGATCCCGAGCACCCCGATGACGGAGGCGGTCACCCGCATGCTCCGCCGCGTCAGGCTCGCCCACCCGACCGCGGAGAGGTACAGGTTGTGTGCGCACACGCTGCCCAGGTTCAGGAACAGGAGCAGGATCGCCAGCACCGCGAGGACACCGCCCTGGTCGGCGAACCTCCCGAAGAAGTTGGCATCGTCGGCAGATCCAGTGGCCGCGACGATGAGGCCGCCCAGGAGCATCGAGACCGTGTTGGCGAACAGGAAGGCGCCCCCCGTGGAGATCAGGGAGTGCCGGGTGTTCTTCGCCCAGCGGTTGAAGTCACCGGTCATCGTGCCGCCGTCCACGAACAGGGCGATGACCATGGTGACGGCGAAGCCGAACGTCAGCGACCCGTTGCCGTCGAAGGAGCCGACCTCCGCCCAGCCGGCGGAGGCTGTCGACTCGACGGCGGCCCAGACGCCGAAGATCAGGAACAGCGGGATCGACACGTAGCCGATCAGGGTCAGCGCCCTGACACCGAGGACCGTGAATCCCGTGTACAGCAGCCCCGCCACGAGCGTCACGACGACGACGTCGATGTCGAAGGCCGCCGCCATGCTCTCGCCGGTCAAGGCCACCTGGACGGCGAACCACCCCACCACGATCGTCGCCATGGCCCCGGTGATGATCGTGGAGCCGTCCTTCCCGAAGGTCAAGGCCGACTGGAGACGGAAGTTCAGGCCGTGCCGCGTCGACACGATCCCGATCAGTCCGGTGTAGGCGAACAGGACCACGTTGCCCACCGCGATAGCCAGGGCTCCTTGGGCCAGGCCGAGTGCCGCGACGATCAGACCGCCCGACACGGCGCAGGTGAGGATCATCGGGAAGCCCATCCACACCAGCACGTTCGAGATCAGGGACCGTCGCGCGGCGGCCGGGACGGGCGAGTTCTCGTACTCGTCGGAGAGCACCGAGTGATCGTGCTCGGCGGAGGAGATCACGTCGGTGATCCCGGAGGCGGGAAGGGTCATGGCCTGGTCTCCTTGCGAAGTGGGATGGGAACCGTCACGCGCGGCCAGGGCCGGGCCAGCTCGAAGGCCGAGATCGCCCGGAGCACCTCGGCGTCGCCGTACCGCGGGCCCATGACCTGCAGGCCCACCGGCAGACCGCCGACGGTGCCCATCGGCACGGATGCGCTGGGGTTGCCCGTGAAGTTGGTCAGATAGGTCATGCACCAGCCGATCAGCGGGTCGACCGATTCGCCCTCGATGCTGGACGGCCCCACCGTGTCGCCGTCATCGCTGTTCGGCACGGGCATCGCGGCCACCGTCGGCGAGACGACGAGGTCGTACGTCGCGAAGGCCCCGAGCATCTCGTCGTAGACGCGGGTGCGGGTCCGCGCGTCCTCGATCTGGCTGTCGACGCCGAGCTCGGGCACCCGCAGCACCCGCTCGGTCAGCTGTGTGGGCAGCGGCCCGAGGGTGTCCCATTCGTATCCCTCGTCGAGGAGCTGACGGATCCCCTCGTAGGCACCGACCGCCGTGGTCCGGCACCAGGTCTCGGTGAGCTCGGTGTGGCTGTGCCTCCAGTCGAACGTCACCTCCTCGACCTCCGCACCCAGGGACTCGAGGACGCGGACGGCCTCGTGGAAGGTCCGCACGATCTCGCGTTCGACGGGGAAGATGCCGAAGTCCGGCGTGAAGCCGATCCGGACCCCCCGCAGCGACCGCTCCCCCAGGCAGTCGGTGAAGCGAGGTCGCGGCGCGCCGACACTCAGCGGATCCCGGACGTCAGGCCCCGCCATCGCCGACAGGGCCAGCGCGCAGTCCTCGGTGCTGCGGGTGATCGGTCCCTCGTACAGGAAGAGCCCGTGCCCGAAGGCGTTCGGGCGGTTGACGAAGGGGATCGTGCCCGCGGAGGGCTGGAAGCCGACCGCTCCGCACCAGGCCGCCGGGATCCGGATCGAGCCACCGCCGTCGGTGGCCCCCGCCACCGGGACCACGCCGCCCGCGACCGCGGCCGCGCTGCCCCCGGAGGACCCGCCCGCGTTGCGGTCCAGGTCGTGGGGGTTCCTCGTCGGGCCGCTCACCGCGTTGTCCGTGGTGCCACGGAAGCCGAAGACGGGACTGTTCGTCTGACCCACCACGATCGCGCCGGCCGCCTCCATCCGCGACGGGAAGACGCTCCAGCCCGTCGCCTTGCGACCGACCAGCCCGGGGACCTGCCCCAGGGTCGCCGGCCAGCCGGGCTTGTGGCCGAAGAGGTCCTTCATCAGCGTCGGAACGCCCGCCAGGACGCCGACATCCTCGCCGGCTCCGATCCGGCGCTCCAGTTCGACGGCGCGGGACTTCGCCTCGTCGTACGCGACGAAGGTGACGGCGTTGAGCAGCGGGTTGATCCGCTCGATCCGCGACAGCGTCGCATCGAGCACCTCGACGGGAGACACCTTGCGGGTACGCACCGCGCTCGCGATCGAGGCCGCCCCCGCGTCCAGTAGTTCGTCCATGCTTCCTCCAGATAGGCGCGGATGCCAGCGCACTTGTGACATGCCGCACACGCTAGGGAGGAGGGACGGAGGCTCACATCGGGTGAAATACGTAGGTACGGGTGGGGGCACGCCGGATCCACCGGCCCGGTCCGTCCGAGACGACCGGCCGCCGTCAGGGGTCGTCAGCGGGTCAGGACATCAGTCCGAGACGGCGCGCCTCGATGACGGCCGCCTGCCGCGTGCTCGCGTGCAACCGGGCCATCGCGGCACGGAGGTAGCTCTTGACCGTCGGGAGGGAGAGCCCCAGGTGCGCGGCGATCTCACTGTTCCGGAGACCCAGCTCCACCAGGGCGAGGACCTCGACCTGGCGCGGCGTCAGCTCCGTCGCCGGCTCGCTCGCCCGCGCCGCGCTCTCGTCGGAGCCCACGCGGCCGCCGTCGACCCGCGCCGGCACCGTGCGGATCGCCTCGGCGGCGAGCAGCATGCGCAGCCGGAGGTCCACCTGGTCCCGCACGTCGAGCTCGTGCGCGACCTGCCCCGCCTGACGCTCCAGGCAGCGGACCAGCTCACGGCCTCCGGCAGGTGAGCGCGTCCCGGCGTACAACAGGCCGCGCATGCGCCGCCGCACGATGATCGGGGCGACGGCGAGGGTCACGATGCCCTCGCTGAGGATCTGCTCGTCGAAGTCGTGGGTGATCTCGTCTGCGGTGGCGTAGTCGTCCACCACCAGCGGACGCCTGACCTCCCAGCTGCGGCCGCCGAGGCCGCGCGAGGGCATGAGCACGATCGAGCTCAGCTTCCGGGTCGCCGCGCCGGCCACCGCGGTGACCCGTACCTGCCCCTGGTCGCAGAGACCGGCGAAGGAGACGGCTCCGCGGATCGACCGGCGGACCTCGCGACTGGCCTGCCTGATCAGGGCGACATCGCTCGGGCGCATGAGATCCACGGACACCAGTACCTACCTTCGAACGTGCCGGCCGGAGACGCGGCACCTGAGCATGTGGCGCAGACCACGACGCACCCGTGATTCTCGCGGGCGCACCCCACGGAGGCAAGCAGATGTCCCACGACACCGACACCATGGCGCACCACCCGACCGTGCTGGACCCGCCCACCGAGCTCGCCCGGGAGGCGAACCTGCAGGCCGACGCGTACGAGCGGGCGGCCACGGACCGGCTGGGCTTCTGGGCCGAGCAGGCGGGCCGGCTCGACTGGGCCGAGCCGTTCACCGAGGTGCTGGACTGGTCGAACCCGCCCTTCGCGAAGTGGTTCGTCGGCGGGCGGCTCAACGCGGCCTACAACTGCGTCGACCGCCACGTGGCCGCCGGTGCGGGTGACCGGGTCGCCCTCCACTTCGTCGGGGAGCCGGGCGACAGCCGGGACATCACCTATGCCGAGCTCCAGGCGGAGGTGTGCCGTGCCGCCAACGTCCTCACCGACCTCGGCGTACGGGCCGGGGACCGGGTCGCCCTCTATCTCCCGATGATCCCCGAGGCGGTCGTCGCGATGCTGGCCTGCGCCCGCATCGGCGCGCCGCACACCGTCGTCTTCGGCGGGTTCAGCTCCGACGCACTCGCGAGCCGGATCGCCGACTGCGCGGCGAAGATCGTCATCACCGCCGACGGCGGGTATCGCCGCGGCACCGCGTCGCCGCTGAAGCCGGCCGTCGACGAGGCCCTGGCCAAGCTGGCCGCCGACAACCCCGCCGACAACCCCGTCGACCACGTGCTCGTCGTACGCCGCACCGACCAGGACGTCCCGTTCGACGACGCGACCGACCTGTGGTGGCACGAGGCGGTGGCCGCGGCGTCGGACGAGCATGTCGCCGAGGCCTTCGACGCCGAGCACCCGCTCTACGTCATGTACACCTCCGGCACGACCGGGACGCCCAAGGGCATCCTGCACACCACCGGCGGCTACCTCGTCCAGACCGCGTACACGTTCTGGGGGGTCTTCGACCACAAGCCCGGCGACGTGTTCTGGTGCACGGCCGACATCGGCTGGGTCACCGGCCACTCGTACCTCGTCTACGGACCGCTCGCCAACGGCGCCACCCAGGTGCTCTACGAGGGCACCCCGGACACGCCGCACCGCGGGCGGTGGTGGGAGATCATCCAGGAGAAGGGCGTCACGACCTTCTACACGGCGCCGACGGCGATCCGGACGTTCATGAAATGGGGCGAGGAGATCCCCGCGCAGTACGACCTCTCCAGCCTCCGCATCCTCGGCTCCGTCGGCGAGTCGATCAACCCCGAGGCGCACCGTTGGTACCGCGAGCAGATCGGCGGCGGCACGACCCCGATCGTCGACACGTGGTGGCAGACCGAGACCGGCGGCCACATGATCAGTCCGCTGCCCGGCGTCACGGCGGCCAAGCCGGGGTCGGCCATGGCCCCGGTCCCCGGCATCACCGCCGACGTCGTGGACGACGCGGGCCGGTCGGTGGCGAACGGCGAGAGCGGCTACCTGGTGGTCCGCGAGCCCTGGCCGTCGATGCTGCGCACGATCTGGGGCGACGACGAGCGCTACCGCGACACCTACTGGTCCCGCTGGGAGGGCATGTACTTCGCCGGTGACGGCGCCCGCCGCGACGAGAACGGCGCCATCTGGCTGCTCGGCCGCGTCGACGACGTCATGAACGTCTCCGGACACCGCCTCTCGACCACGGAGATCGAGTCGGCTCTCGTCTCCCACCCCTCCGTGGCCGAGGCCGCCGTCGTCGGCGCCACCGACGACACCACCGGGCAGGCCGTGGTCGCCTTCGTCATCCTGCGCGACTCGGTCGACGCCGCCGAGGAGGAGGTCGCGGCCGCGCTGCGCAACCACGTGGCCCGCGAGATCGGTCCCATCGCCAAGCCGAAGCAGGTCGTCGTCGTCCCCGAGCTGCCCAAGACCCGCTCCGGCAAGATCATGCGGCGGCTGCTCCGCGATGTCGCCGAGCATCGCGCGGTGGGCGACGCGACGACACTGGCCGACAGCTCGGTCATGGACCTGATCGCGGCCGGCATGTCCACACCCGCGCCGGGCTCGGACGACTGATGCGCCTGTTGATCATGGGACCGCCGGGCGCGGGCAAGGGCACCCACGCCGGCGCCCTCGCGTCTCTCGTCCGAGGCCCGCACATCTCGACCGGTGACCTCTTCCGCGACAACATCGCGCGAGGTACCGAGCTCGGCCGGCTCGCGGAGAAGTACATCGCCGCCGGCGAGTACGTCCCGGACGCGGTGACCGACGACATGGTGCGCGACCGCCTCGGACAGCCCGACGCCGCGCGGGCGTTCGTGCTCGACGGCTACCCGCGCACCCACGCCCAGGTGGCGACGCTCGACGCCCTGCTCGAGGCGCGCGGCACGGCCGTCGACGGCGTCGTCGAGCTGATCGTCCCCGACGACGAGCTCGTGTCCCGGATCCTGCGGCGCTCGGCCGTCAGCGGTCGCAGCGACGACACCGAGGACGTCGTCCGGCACCGGCTGGCGGTGTACGGCGACCAGACCGCGCCCCTCCTCGAGACATACGGCGAGCGCGGCCTGCGGCACTCCGTCGACGGCACCGGCTCGCCGGAGGAGGTGCGGCGGCGCGTCGAGCGGGCCGTCGCATCCGCCTCCGGGGCGGGCGCCTGAGCACCGCAGCGGGGAGGTTGCCGGCGCGCTCGGACGTGCTGCCCCGCGTCACCGGCCCTCCGCCGTGGCGCAGCAGCCGTCGTCGTCGCAACCACCGGCGGTCGTGGGCACCGCGCCGCTGACACCACAGCAGCCCTCACCGCGCCACGCCTGCCTCCCCTCGCGCACGGCGACCGCGGCGATCACGAGGCCGGCGACCGGATCCGCCCAGGACCAGCCGAGCGTCGCGTTCAGCAGCAGGCCGGCCAGCAGGACGGCCGAGAGGTAGGTGCACAGGAGCGTCTGGGTGGAGTCCGCGACCACGGCGTTGGAGCCGAGGCCCTTCCCGGTGCGGCGCTGCGCCCAGGACAGGAACGGCATGATCGCCAGGGACGCCGCCGCCAGCGCGATGCCGACCGTCGACATGTCCGGGTCGTGCCCGCCGGCCAGGGCACGCATCGACTCGACGCCCACGTAGGCGGCGAGGGCGAAGAACGAGAACGCCATCAGCCGCAGGGCCCGGCGCTCACGGGACTCGGGGAGCGGGTGGCGGAACTGCCACAGGATGATCAGGCCGCTGCTGACCTCCACCACCGAGTCCAGGCCGAAGCCGACCAGGGCGACCGACCCGGCGACCAGTCCGGCACTCACCGCGATGACCGCCTCGACGACGTTGTAGGCGACGGACGCGGTCGCGAGGAGCTGCGCGCGGCGTACCAACCGCCGACGACGGTCCGGGTCGCCGACGTGGTCCGCGGGATTGCCCGACCCGACATTCATCGTCATATGGCGATATTAGCGAGGTCTGTCTCTGGATTGTCAACCTCGGCCGAGCCGTCGAGCGCCCTAGACTCGGCGCACCATGACCGTCTGGCCGCGCCTTCGCCGAGGAGCGGATCCCATGCTGGCGTTGCTGGTCTGGCTGCTGGGCGTGGCCACCCTGCTCGGCCGCCCGGCCACCGTGCGAGAGCAGCTCCTGGCCGCCGGGTTCGGTCTGGCGTGCAGCCTGCCGCTGGTGTGGCGGCGTCGGTTCCCCGTGCCGACCGTCGTACTGATCGGCCTGTTCGGTCTCGCCGGCCAGCTGGCGCCGGTCGCGGCCATGCTGGACGGCCCGTTCCTGCTCGCGTTCGCGACGGCCATCGGCACGGTCGGGGCGCTGGATCGGTACTGGCGGGCCGCGGCCTGGACCGTGGTCGCGGGAGCCCCTGCCTTCACGGCGGCATGGTGGCTGGAGCAGGAGCCGAGCGACGTGATCGCCACCGTCGGCTGGTTGGCGTCGGCATTCGCCGTCGGCCGCGCGATCGGGTTCCGCCGCTCCCTGCTGCAGGCCAGGGCCGATGCCGACCGGGCCGCGCACAGGCAGGCGATCGAGCGCCGGGTCGTCGACGAGCGGGCGGCGATCGCCCGCGACCTCCACGATGTGATCGCGCAGTCGATCGAGACGGTGTCCATGCAGGCCACCATCGGCCTGCACCTGTACGACGACCAACCGGCAGCGGCCCGGGCGGCGCTGGAACGGATCCGGAGCGCCAGCGTCGGCGCGTCCCGGGAGATCCGCGAGCTCCTGGGCCTGTTGCGCAGCACCGGTGCCGAGCCCGACCGGGTGGCGAGCCTGGACGACCTGGCCGCCCTCGTGCGGGCCAGCGCGACCGACGGGCCGCCGGCCACGCTCACCATCAGCGGCGAACCCGGCAGCTGCGACCCGCTGGCCGGCCTTACCCTCTACCGGGTGACCCAGGAGGCGCTGACCAATGCCCGGCGGCATGCCCGGGCCGGCACGGTGCAGGTCGAGCTGGGCTGGCAGCCGGACCGGCTGTCGCTCAGCGTCACCGACGACGGCGCGGGCCCGCCGTCCGGCGGACCGGTCGAGGGGTACGGCCTGCGTGGCATGCGCGAACGGCTCGCCCTGGTCGGCGGCACGCTCCACCTGGACACCGGCCCCGACGGCGGCTTCCGGCTGACCGCCGTCGTACCCCGGGAGGATCGGGCATGATCAGCGTGCTGATCGTCGACGACCACCAGCTGGCCCGGTCCGGGCTGCGGTCGCTGATCGAGGCCGAGCCCGGCCTCGCGGTCGCCGGCGAGGCCGGCGACGGGCCGACGGCCGTCGGGCTGGCCCGGCAGCTCCGGCCGGACGTGATCCTGATGGACCTCAAGATGCCTGGCGGCGACGGCCTGGCGGCGACCAAGGTGATCGCCGAGGACCCGGAGCTGGCCGCGACCAGGATCATCGTGCTGACCAGCTATGACGGCGACGACTCGGTGCTGGCCGCATTGCGGTACGGCGCGAGCGGCTACCTGCTGAAGGACTTCGAGGCTCCGGCCCTGCTGCAGGGCATCCGGACCGTGGCAGCCGGCGAGGCCCTGCTGGCGCCGGCCATCGCCCGCCGGATCGCCGAGACCTGGACCCCGCCCGCCGCCCCGGCCACGCCGCACCCGTCCCTGACCGAGCTGACCGATCGGGAGCGGGAGATCCTGGTCAAGGTCGCCGAAGGGAGCAGCAACGCCGAGCTGGCCGCCGACCTCCACATCAGCCTCGCCACCGCGAAGACCCACGTCAGCCGGATCCTGGCCAAGCTCGGTGCGCGGGACCGGGTTCAGCTGGTGATCATCGGCTATCGGTCCGGGCTGGTCGGTCCCGGCCGGTCCTGATCACCGGACCTGATCACCGGACCTGGCCACCGGTCCTGATCACCGGGCCGGGTCGTCGGCGCCGGTGTAGCCGTCCAGCCGGACGCCGGCCAGGAAGCCCAGGATCGCTCGCAGGTAGGCCGGACCGGCGTCGTCGGTGATGCCATGACCGGCTCCGGGCAGGTAGACCATCGTCGCCTCGGGCAGGGTGTCTCGGTACTCGCGGGTGTCGATCCACGGCACGTAGTCGCACTCGGCCCGCAGCACCAGGGCGGGCGTCCGGATCGTGCGCAACACCGGCCGCGGGTCGTCGATCTTGTCGAAGTCGGCGTTGGTGAGCTGGTTGGCGTAGAAGCCCTGCGGGTTCTGATGCACCTCTCCCGCACCGGGCGGACCACCCGGACAGCCGCCGAGGTCGCGACCGGTCACGGCGATCTCGTGCAGCCGGGCGTCGGACTCGGCGTCGCCGACCAGGTGGTGGGCTGCCTGCGGGCTGTTGTCCAGCAGCACCGCCTGCAGGAGGAAGCGCGGATCGGACATCAGCTCGTCGTACCGCTTCTCGTTGGCTCCCGTCAGCGCCCCCCAGGGTGAGACCTCCGTGTCGGGATGGGCCTTCGGCCAGATCTCGCCGGGCGAGGTGAAGGCCACCTTCGCCACCCGGTCCGGGTGGGCCGCCAGGTACTGCGCCGCGAGCGAGCCACCCCAGGACTGACCGATCAGGATCACCTGCTCGGCCTCGATCCGCTCCCGGACCGCCTCGAGGTCGGCGACATTGCGGGCGACCGTGTAGCCGGTGACGTCGGTCAGCCGGGTGGACCGGCCGGCCCCGATCTGGTCGTAGCTGTAGACGTCGTAGCCGGCCGCGTTCAACTCGGTCGTCCCGAACGGCAGGCCCTCGCCCGGGGTGCCGGGACCACCGTGCAGGAAGATCACCGGCGTCGGCTGACGCGCCGCCGCCGTGGCCGGACTGGCGACATAGGCCAGCCGGGTCCCGTCGGCCAGCTTCCAGAACCGGACGTCGGCCGGGACCGGCTGGTCCGGCATCGCCGGGAACGGCCGCAGGAAGACCAGGCCGAAGCCGATGCCGATCAGCGCCGTCCAGCCCGCACCGATGATCAACGCGGTCCGCCAGCCACGGCGGGCACGGGCCAACGCCAGACCCGCGCGCACCAGCGCCGCCGTCACCACGAACAGGGCCACGGCACCGGCGCCGAGGAAGATCACCGGATGCGGCGCGACGGCTGCCGCCAGCAGGATCATCAGGCCACCGGCGGCCACGCCGACGAGGGCGCCGAGAACGGTCACGGTCACGGCGCCGATCCGGCGGAGCGGACGGACAGCGGCTGGTGGGATCGATGGCGAGGTGGTCACGTCGATCGACGCTAGATCGCGCGACGGCCTCGATCATCGGTCGCTGGATCGGTTCCTCGTACATCCTCCGATGTACGGGCACCCGATCCAACGGCTGGCAGCGCATCGTCGAGCCGGGCCAGGTGTGACGGTTGACACAGTCCAGAAAGTCATGTTTCATTATTGTATGCTTTTATCTCGCAACCTCTCGGACCAACTGACATCCGCCATCGGGCGTCGCATCGTCGAGGGCGAGTACCCCACGGGAGAGGTCCTGCCGACCGAGGCCGAGCTGCTCGGCGAGTTCGGCGTCTCGCGGACGGTCCTGCGGGAGGCCATCCGGGCCCTGGCCGCCAAGGGCCTCGTCGAGACCAAGCAGAAGGTGGGCACGCGTGCGACGGGGCCCGAGAACTGGGCGCTGCTCGATCCGGACATCCTGGAGTGGCAGGTTCAGGCCACGAACGGCGACCAGCGCGGGTTGCTGCGCTCGCTCGTCGAGGTGCGCACCATCGTCGAGCCCGCTGCCGCGCGGCTGGCGGCTCGGCGCGCGACTCCCGAAGAGATCGCGGACATGCGCGACGCCCTCGCCGACATGACTGCGGCGATGGAGGCGCAGGACGACGAGGCGTTCATCGCCGCGGACCTGCGCTTCCACACGGGGATCCTGGTCGGCTGCCACAACCCCCTCCTGCTGCAGATGAACGCGACCATCGCGTCCGCATTGCGCATGAGCCGCGACATCACGATCCAGGTCGCGCACTCCAGCGAGACGGCCATGCCGCTGCACGCAGCCGTGCTCGACCACATCGCCTCTCGTCAGCCCGAGCCGGCTGCCGGCGCATGTGAGCGACTGATCGGTCGCACCAGGGACGACATCACCAGCGTCGTTCCCGGAGTCGACTTCGACGCCGGATGATGCCCCACCCTCTTCCTCCGCGTCGCTGAACGGCTCTGCCGACACCGAGCTCGACCCCCGAGATCCCTACGAGCGATCCGGCGCCGTCCCGCGCGCCTCGTCTCGACCACCGCATCTGCCACCGACACGTCAGGAGATCCACGACCATGACAACCGCCACGACAGTCGCCGTGCACAGCGGCACTGCCGAGCTCCTCCGAGCATTGGTCTCGCGAACCACGGAGTACGACTTCACCGTCTGGTTCTGGGGCGACGCGATCGCCATCGACGGCCTGCTCGACGCGGCCGAGCTGCTCGACGACCCGAGCACGCTCGCCTTCTGCGAGCGGTTCCTGCGCACGTGGGCGGACCGCCCCCTGACCTGGGTCGACCACCTGACCCCGGGCTCCGCTGTGCTGCGGGTGGCCGAGCGAACGGATGACGTCGCGCTGCAGGAGGCCGCGGGACGGCTCGCCCGGTGGCTGGGCGAGCAGGCTCCGCGCTCCGCCCGCGCTCCGCTGTACCGGCCCGACATCCCGATGTACCGGCACACCGTCTGGGTCGACACGATCTACCACGTGCCGCCCTTCTACGCGCGGCTCGCGCACACGACGGGCGATCCGGCGTACTTCGACCGGGCCCTCGAGGAGTGGTCGTCGCACACCCGGCTGCTTGCGGCACCGGAGACCGGCCCCTTCCTCGGACACTCGTGGGACACCGGCATGCGGATGCTCCACGGCTACGGGTGGGGCCGCGGCGTCGGCTGGGCTCTCTACGGGATGATCGAGACCCTCGCCCTGCTGCCGACGGACCACCCCCGCTACCCCTGGGCGCTCGCCGAGATGACGGCGATGGCCGACGCGGTGCGGGGGCACCAGGACAGCACCGGCTTCTGGCACACCCTCCTGCACGACAAGGAGTCGTACCTCGAGTCGTCGACCGCCTCGTTCTTCGGGGCGGCCTACTACAAGGCGCTGCGGCTCGGCCTCCTCGACGACTCGTACCGGCCCACCGCCGACCTCGCGTGGGAGGCGACCCGGTCGAGGATCGATCCGGACGGAGACTTCTGGGGAGTCTCCGCGTGCACCTACGCCGGCGTCACCAATGTCGACGACGTGATCATGTACCGGACCCTGCCCACCGAGGTCAACGTCTGGGGTCAGGGCTCCGCGCTGCGCATCACCGGCGAGCGCCTCCTCCTCGAGCAGGGTGCCGACGCATGAGCGCCGTGACCGACGAGATCCCCGCGGCCGCGGCCGGACCACTGGCTGGACTGCGCGTCCTCGACGCCTCCCAGATGCTTGCCGGGCCGATCTGCGCGATGCGGCTGGCCGACCTGGGTGCCGACGTGATCAAGGTGGAGCCGCCTGGCCACGGTGAGTGGACGCGCAGCCACGGCTTCGCGAACGCCGCCCTCGAGGGCGAGACCACGGCGTTCCTGGGCATCAACCGCAACAAGCGGTCGTTCACCGTCGACCTCAAGTCGGACGAGGGCCGCGAGCTCCTCTACGAGCTGGTCCGCACCAGCGACGTCTTCCTCCAGAACTACCGCGTCGGCACAGCAGCCCGGCTCGGCGTCGACTACGAGACGCTCGCCGCGATCAACCCTCGGCTCGTCTACTGCTCGATCACCGGGTTCGGCGAGACCGGGCCGGCCGCTGCCCGCCCGGGCCAGGACCTGGTCGTGCAGGCGTACTCCGGGTCGATGTGGTCCGTCGGGGGCGCCGACACCGCGCCCCAGCCCGGTGCGCTGTGGGCCGTCGACGTGATGACCGGTTACCAGGCCGCGATCGGGATCATGTCCGCGCTGTGGCACCGCGAGTCCAGCGGTCAGGGGCAGAAGGTCGCGGTCGACATGCTCTCGACGGTCATGGACTGCCAGTGCCAGGAGCTCGCGACCCATCTCAACCTGCAGATCCTCCCGGAGCGATCCGCCGAGCCCCTGGCCCACGCCTGGGTCAACGCGCCGTACGGGGCCTATCCGACCAAGGACGGGTGGATCGTGCTGGCGATGGCGCCCGTCGACAAGGTCGGCATCGCCATCGAGGATCCCGTCCTGCAGGCCATGACCAGCTGGGACGACGGCCACACCCACCGCGACGAGATCTACCGCCGCGTGCACCGCGCCATGCCGGCCCGGACCACCGCGGAGTGGATCGAGGCGTTCGACGCCGTCAACGTATGGGTCGGCGAGGTCTACGACTACGAACGCCTCTGCACCGACGAGCAGGTCGTCGCCCGCGAGCTGATCGTCACCGTCGACCACCCCACGATCGGACCCCTGCGCCTGACCGGCATCCCGATCGAGCTCTCGGACACCCCGGCATCGGTGCGGACCCCTCCCCCGCTGCTCGGCCAGCACACCGAGGAGATCCTCCGCGGCGTTCTCGACCACGACACCCACGCCATCGACGGGCTGCGCGCCCGCGGCGTCATCTGACAGGAGGATCGATGTCAACCGCATCGGCGACCGCACCCAGCGGCAACGACCCGACCGACCCGACCGCGCTCTCCGACGATCTGCTCGTCGCGCTCGACGGTCCGATCGCCCGCATCACGCTCAACCGGCCCGGCAAGCTCAACACGATGACGCCGACGATGGGCAAGCAGCTCCTCGACCTGGTCGACGAGATCAACGTCGACGACGACATCCGCGTGGTGATCCTCTCCGGCACAGGAGCCCGGGCGTTCTCGGCAGGCAGCGACATCTCGGTCCTGGACGGCTACGGGTCCAACTGGCAGCTGCGCAACCGCGTCGACTACGCCCGGGCCATCTGGGCGATCCGCAAGCCCGTCATCGCCAAGATCCGCGGCTACTGCATCGGCGGCGGCCTCGAGATGGCCCTGATGAGCGACATCCGCTACTCCGACGTGACCGGACGCTTCGGTGCCGGCGAGATCAAGCTCGGGTGGCACGGCGGCGCCGGCAACACCCAGCTCCTGCCCCGCGTGGTGAGCCCGGGCAAGGCGATGGAGATGCTGTTCACCGGCGACCTGGTCGACGCCACCGAGGCGCACCGCAACGGCCTGGTCGACCGGCTGACGGAGCCGGAGGACCTGGACGCGGCCGTCGACGACCTGGCCACACGGATCGCGGCCAGCGCCCCGATCGCGACCCAGTTGAGCAAGCACCTGGTCCGCGTCGCCCAGTCCACCAGCCTCGACGTCGGCCTGGCCTACGAGAACGACATGTTCACGTACTGCTTCACGACCGCCGACGCCGCCGAGGGCCGTACCGCGTTCGCCGAGAAGCGCACGCCCGACTTCCAGGGCCGGTAGGAGGAATCGTGGAGATCAGTCCCGGCATCCATCGCATCGAGGCCCCGCTCGGTGAGCGGTACGTCGCGCTCTATCTCATCATCGGCGACGCGTCGTCGATGCTGGTCGACACCGGCCTCGACGAGTCCGTCGCCGGCTCGCTGCTCCCGTACCTGAGGAGCATCGGCCACGCACCGGAGCGCCTCGCCTACGTCGTCAACACGCACGGCGACTTCGACCACGTCGGCGGCAATGCCGCACTGCGGGTCGCGGCGCCGGACGCGAAGCTGCTGGTCGGTCGCGGCGACGTCCATCTGGTCGAGAACGTCGAGACGATGATCGCCCAGCGGTACGGCGAGTTCGCCGCGCCGCACGGCTTCGACGAGCCCGACGACACGAAGACGTTCATCCGCAGCGTCACGCGCACCACCACCGTCGACCTGCCTGTCGACGGCGGCGAGACCTTCGACCTCGGCGGCCGCACGGTGCAGGTCCTGCACGTCCCCGGCCACTCCGACGGCCACCTGGCCGTCCACGACTTGACGACGAACACGCTCATGATCGGCGACGCCGTCCTCTCGGACAGCGTGCTGACCGCCGACCAGCACCCGGCGTTCCCCCCGACCTACCGCAAGGTGCCCGACTACCGGGCCACGATCGGGACCCTCACCGGCCTGCGCCCGGCCATCCTGGCCACCGCGCACTACCCGCTCCACGACCTGACCTCGGGGGCCGAGTTCCTCGCCGGCAGCCTGGCCTACGCCGACCGGGTGGACGCCGTCGTCGGCGACATCGTGACCGGCGCGTCGGCTCCCCTCACCCTCATGGACATCGTGCGCGCGTCGCACCCGCGCCTCGGTCCGTGGGACCCGGTGTCGGCGCAGTACCTGGTCTATCCCGTGCTCGGGCACCTCGAGGACCTCGAGTCCCGCGGCGTCGTCACCCGGCAGGTGCCGTCGACCGGTCACCACACCTGGACCAGGTCGTGAGTGCACCGGGGCGGGTCCGGGTCGGTGCGATCGGCGCCGGCTGGTGGGCCACGACCAACCACTTCCCCCTCCTCGCCGACCGCGCCGATGTGGAGCTGGTGTCGGTGTGCCGGCCCGACCGCGACCTCCTGCTGGAGGTCCAGGAGCGCTTCGGCTTCCGGCACGCCACCGAGCAGGTCGAGGAGCTCCTGGAGCAGGACCTCGACGCCGTGCTCGTGACGACACCGCACCACCTCCACCTCGCGCACGCGACGGCCGCGCTCGACCGTGGCCTCCACGTGCTGTGCGAGAAGCCGATGACGCTGCACGCGGTCGACGCCTGGCGCCTCGTCGAGCAGGTCGCGGCGACCGGCGTGCACTTCCTCGTGCCCTACGGCTGGCACTACACCCCGTTCGTCGTCGAGACGAAGCGCCTTCTGGACGACGGAGTGCTCGGCGAGATCGAGTTCGTGCAGAGCTTCATGGCGTCTCCGACCAAGGGCTTCTTCGGCGGCGCCGGTCCGGTGCCCTCCGGATGGACGCCCTCACTGGTCGAGCCGGATCGTCGTACCTGGCAGGACCCGGCGCGCGGTGGCGGCTACACGCACGGGCAGCTCACCCACTCCACCGCTCTCATGTTCTGGCTGACCGGGCTGCGGGCTGCGTCGGTCACCGCGAGGCAAGGGTTCGGGCAGGCCGCCGTCGACATGTACGTCGCCGCGGACGTCGCGTTCACGAACGGCGCCGTCGGGTCCGTCGCCGGCGCCGCCACGCTGCCGGACGACGACAAGTTCCAGATCGACCTGCGGGTCTTCGGGAGCGAGGGAGTCCTGCTCCTGGACATCGAGCGGGAGCGCGCCGAGGTCCGTCGCCACGACGGGAGACGGATCGAGATCGACGCTCCGGCCGGCGCGGGTGCCTATCGGTGCGACATACCCCCGCAGCGCTTGATCGACCTGATCGTCGGCGCGAGCACCGAGAACAACTCCCCCGTCGAGGTCGCCGCGCGCAGCGTCGAGCTGCTCGAGGCGATCCAGCAGTCGTCCGCCCTCGGGAGCGACATCCAGATTGGCGAAATCTCGTCAACCCAACGGCGACCGGGCACTGCGCCCGGCGCACAGGAAGGAGGTCCTCAGTGATGAGGCCACGTAGTGCCCCGGTAGCGACGCTCGCGGTTTGTCTCGGTACGACCCTGCTGCTCGCTGCCTGCAGCAGCGGCGCCGACAGCGGGTCACCGTCGGGGGGCGGCGAGGACACCAACAACAAGGTGTTCTATGTCGTCAAGCGACTCGATCAGGGCTGGTTCCAGAACGAGCAGAAGGGCGTCGAAGAAGGCGGCAAGGCCGCCGGCCTCGACGTCACCACGCTGGACTCGCGGTTCGACGCGAGCGTCCAGCAGTCCAGCCTCGACACCGCGTTCAGCCAGGACGCCGGCGGCGTGATCCTGGTCATCCAGGATCAGGAGCTCGGGCCCGCGGTCATGGCTCAGGCCAAGACGAAGAACATCCCGGTGATCGCGGTCGACGACCCGATCGAGGACGCGGACGGCAACCCGGTGCCTTTCGTCGGCATGGCCACCACCGACATCGGCACGGCCGTCGGCAAGATGCTGGCCACCTCGGCCCAGGAGAACGGCTGGGACGTCGCCGACATCGGTGTCGCTGCCCTCACCTTCAACGAGGTCAGCGTCTGCACCGAGCGCACGGATGCATCCAAGGAAGGCGTGCTCGCCAACCTTCCCGGTCTCACCGAGGACCAGGTCCATGAGGCCAACTACGCAGGCGCCAACACCGACGGCGGCCTGCAGGCGATGCAGGGCCTCATCACATCCCACCCGGACGTGAAGCACTGGCTGGTCTACTCGTGCAACGAGGAGGGGGTCGTCGGAGCGGTGCGCGCGCTCGAGGCTGCCGATCTGGATGCGGACTCGTGTGGGGTCGGTCTCGGCGACGGCGCACTCGCGAAGGTGGAGTTCGAGAAGGGGACGCCGGCGTACTGCGGCAGCCTGTTCGCCGACTCGAGGAAGCACGGTGAGGTCGCCGCTCAGCTGATGGCGGACTTCCTGCTCGACGGGACGGACATCCCGCTCGAGACCCTCGTGCCGGGCGTCGAGGTGACGTCCGAGAACCACGCCGAAGTCTTCTCGGGCTGAACCGGACGTCGGGAGGGCGGCGCTGGATTCGCCGCCCTCCCGACCTAGCCAAGGATCACACAGACATGACAGCTCCAGCGATCTCCTTCGAGTCCGTCGGAAAGAGCTTTCCGGGTGTCGTCGCCCTCGACGAGGTCACCTTCGACGTCCGGGCCGGCCAGATCACCTCCCTGCTCGGCGAGAACGGCGCCGGCAAGTCGACCTTGCTCTCCGTCCTCGGCGGCGAGCAGCAACCCGACACCGGTCGCATCGTCCTCAACGGCACGCCGATCGAGCTGCCCACCCCGTCGGCCGCCCGCGCCGCCGGCATCCGCGTCATCCACCAGGAACCCCAGCTCGCGCCCGGCCTCACCGTCGCCGAGAACGTGCTGCTCGGTCACCTGCCCTCCCGTTACGGGGTCGTGCGTCGTGGCGACGTCGAGCGGCTGTGTCGCGACACCGCCACGAGGATCGGGGTCCCCCTCGACCCGCGCGCCAAGGTCGGCTCGCTCGGAGTCGCGCAGCGGCAGATGGTCGAGATCGTCAAGGCGCTCGTCGACGACGTACAGGTCCTCGCACTCGACGAGCCGACCTCGAGCCTCTCGGCGACCGAGGCGAGCCAGCTCTTCGCGGTGATCGAGAAGCTGCGGGGCCGCGGCGTCGCGATCCTCTACGTCTCGCACCGGATGGAGGAGGTCCTCGCGATGAGCGACGCCTACGCCGTCCTGCGCGACGGCCGCCTGATCACCCAGCTCGACGCCGAGGGCGTCAGCGAGCAACAGCTCATCAAGCACATGATCGGACGCGACCTCACGGACGTGTTCGCACGCCAGGACCGGCAGGAACCTGGTGACGTGGCCCTCGAGCTGGAGGGCCTGACGACTCCGAGTGTCGGGCCGGTCAGCCTCAACGTCCGTCGCGGCGAGATCGTCGGGCTCGCCGGTCTGGTGGGGTCGGGCCGCAGCCGCCTCGTCCGCGCACTCGCCGGCCAGGAACAGGCCGTCGCCGGCAGCATCCGCGTGTCCGGGCGTCCACTCGAGGCCAGGAGCGCCGCACGGGTCATCGACCGCGGCCTCGCGGTCTGCCCCGAGGACCGCAAGAAGCTCGCTCTCTTCCTCGACCGCAGTGTCAGCGAGAACATCCTGATCGGGCGCTGCGCCCCCAAGCGTCTCGGCATCCTCAACGACCGCCGTGGCGAGCGGCGCATCGTCGACGAGTACATGAAACGCCTGGCCGTCCGCCCGGCTCAGCCGTCGCGGCCGGTTCGCACGCTGTCCGGCGGCAACGCCCAGAAGGTCGTACTCGCCCGCTGGCTGGCGCACCGGCCGGACATCCTCGTCCTGGACGAGCCGACGCGCGGCATCGACATCGGCGCCAAGGCCGAGATCTACGCCCTGGTGCGCGAGCTCGCCGCCTCCGGGGTCGCCGTGCTCGTCGCCTCGTCCGAGCTCATCGAGCTGCTCGGCCTCGCCGACCGCATCTACGTCATGCGTGGCGGCGCCGTCGCCGGCGAGCTCGACGCAGACGAGGCCACCGAGGAGGCGGTCATGCAGCTCGCGCTCGCCACCGTCTCGAACAGTTCCTCCGGAAAGGTCCTGACATGAGTGTCCTCACCAGCCTCACCGCACGGGCGAGCGCGCTGCGCAGCAGCGAACGCGCCGGCGTCGTCGTCGCCCTGATCGCGCTGTGCGTCTACCTGTCCTCCGCCTCGGAGTTCTTCCTCACGCGCGACAACATCCTCAACATCGGCACGAGCATCGCCATCGTCGGGATCGTGGCCGCCGGCTCCACCATCGTGATGCTGGGAGGCGGCATCGACATCTCGATCGGCTCGACCGTGGCGCTTGCCGGCATCGCAGCCGGGAAGGCGCTCGAGGCCGGTTGGGGTGCGGAGGGCGCGGTCGTCGCGGCGATCGTGGCCGGTTCCCTCGCGGGCCTGGTGAACGGGCTCCTCGTCGCCGGCCTCGGGGTGAATCCGCTGATCGCGACGCTCGGCACCCTGTCGGTCTTCCGCGGGCTCGCCTTCATCCTCTCCGACGGCATCGCGGTCTCCGCCGCCGACCCGCGCTTCCTCGCCATCGGGTCAGGACGCATCGCCGGCCTGCCGGCTCCGCTCGTCGTCATGCTGGTCGTGTTCGCCGCCGTCGCCTTCGTGCTCAAGAGCACCCGGGTCGGCCGCAATATCTACGCGATGGGCGGCAACCCGGACGCGGCGCGGCTCGCCGGCATCTCCCTCACCCGCTACCGGATCGGGCTCTATGTGGCGTCGGGTGCTCTCTGCGGCCTGAGCGCGGTGGTCCTCACCGCTCGTCTCGGCTCCGCGCAACCCCTCGCGGCGGCCGGCCTCGAGCTCGACGCCATCGCGGCATGTGTCCTGGGTGGTGTCGCTCTCGCCGGCGGGATCGGCGCCATGGGCGGCACCGTCCTCGGTGTCCTTGTCCTGGGCGTGGTCAACAACGGGCTGAACATCCTCCAGGTCGACTCCTTCTACCAGTACGTCGCGCGCGGCGGGGTGCTCCTGATCGCCGTGGCATTGGACGAGTGGAATCTGCGACGCCGCACCCGAGCACTGTCGGGCGCGCAACGTCGCCGCGAGCTCTCCGTCCGGCAGCGTGGCAGCGAGGTACCGGTGTGACCGCCGACCCGCAGCCCGAGCTGGACGGGCACGTCATCGCGGTGACGGGCGCCGCCAACGGCATCGGCGCGGCGACCACCGCTCTCCTGCTGGAACGAGGCGCGACGGTGGTCGCGCTGGACACCGACCGGGAGGCACTCGCCGAGCTCGCCACCGGCACTCGCCTGTTCACCCACACCTGCGACGTCACTGCCGAGGACCAGCTGCAGTCGGCGTTCGAACGGGCGACGCGCGAGGTCGGTGCGCCGGTCTCCGGACTGGTCAACAACGCCGGCGTCGCGGCGTACTTCGACGCCGCCGAGATGACCACCGACCAGTGGGACCGTGTCTTCGCAGTCGACCTCAAGGGCGTCTGGCTCACCAGCAAGCACGCCCTGCCGCACCTGCGGAGCCGGGCCTCGGAGGCCTCGGCCGGCGCCGGACCGCGGTCGGCGTCCATCGTCAACATCGCCTCGATCCACGCCCGGCTGACGACCACGGGGATGTTCCCCTATGCGGCGGCCAAGAGCGGGGTGATCGGCCTGACCCGGAGCCTTGCCCTCGATCTCGCGCCCGAGGGCATCCGGGTGAACGCCGTCAGCCCCGGCTGGACCCGCACGGCCCTGGTGCAGGAGTGGTTCGACCGGCAGGACGACAGCGAGAGCGCCGAGCGCTCCGTCCTGGACGCCCATCCCCTCCGGCGGATCTGTGATCCTCGCGAGGTCGCGGAGGTCATCGCCTTCCTGCTCTCCGACCGCGCCTCGGGCGTCACCGGCGCGGAGTTCTGCGTCGACGCCGGGCTCGGCGTCCGATTCGCGGCCTGACCCAGGAGCCCTCTCATGAAGACGATCGAATCCGTCGACGCGCGCACCGGCGAGACGCTCGGCCGCGCCGCCGTCGAGACGACCGCGGACCAGGTCGACGCGGCGGTCGCCCGGGCCACCGCCGCGGTCCCGTGGCTGGCCTCCCAGGGCCGGGCGGGCCGAGCGCGCCTTCTCGACGACCTGTCCACTGCGCTCGAGTCCCGTGCCGACGAGCTGGTCGAGACCGCTGACCGCGAGACCGCGCTCGGCGTCCCACGGCTGACCGGCGAGCTCGCCCGGACCTGCTACCAGCTCCGGTTCCTCGGGAGAGTCGCGCTGGAGGGCAGCTACCTGGACGTCTCGATCGAACATGCTGGGGCCACCCCGGCCGGACCGCTGCCCGACCTGCGACGGATGAACGTCCCCGTCGGCCCGATCGCCGTCTTCGGCGCCAGCAACTTCCCCCTCGCGTTCAGCGCCCCCGGGGGTGACACCGCATCTGCCCTCGCCGCGGGCTGCCCGGTGATCGTGAAGGCGCACGGCTCCCATCCCGCGCTGTCGCGCCTGGTCGCAGAGGTCTTCGACGCGACCCTCCTCCGGGCGGGTGCGCCGAGCGGCGTCTTCCAGCTCGTCTTCGGCCTGGACGCCGGCACAGCGCTGGTGCGGCACCCCGGCATCCGGGCGGTCGGGTTCACCGGATCGATCGCCGGCGGCCGCGCACTCTTCGACCTGGCGGCCGCGCGCCCGGAGCCGATCCCCTTCTACGGCGAGCTGGGCAGCGTCAACCCGCTGGTCGTCACCACGGCTGCCGCCGAGCAGCGCGGCGAGCAGATCGCCGCCGACCTGGCGGCCTCCCTGACGATGGGCACCGGGCAGTTCTGCACCAAGCCCGGTCTGCTCCTCGTCCCGAGCGGTCCCGCCGGCGACCGGCTCGTCGACCGGCTGGTCACCGTCCTCGGCGACGTGGGAGCCGGACATCTCCTGAACGACGGCATCACGACCGCCTTCCGCTCGGGGTTGGCGCAGCTGCTCGACGACCCGGCCGTGGCGCTCCGCTTCGCGGGCGCGGCCACCGGTCGTCAGGTCGCGCCGGTCCTTGCCGAGGCCCGGCCGAGTGACATGCACACCACGACGGCCGCGCTTCTGATCGAGGAGTACTTCGGGCCGTTCGGGCTGGTCATGAGGTACCGGTCGACAGAGGAGGTGCGGGACGTGCTGTCGCGGTTCCCTGCCGCCCTCACCGGCACCGTCCACTCCGCCGGCGACACCGACCCGGACCTGGCGGCGATCGCGGCATGGCTGCGCGAGCGGTGCGGTCGCCTCGTCTTCGACGGCTACCCGACCGGGGTGGCCGTCGCCTGGGGGATGCACCACGGCGGCCGGTACCCGGCAAGCACGTCGGCATCGACCTCGGTCGGAGCGAGCTCGATCGCCCGGTGGGTGCATCCGATCGCCTTCCAGAACGCACCCGCCTCGGTCCTGCCCCCCGAGCTTCGCGACGACGTCGACGAAGCGGTCCCCCGACGTATCAACGGAATCCTGGAGCTCACATGACCGACCTCGTCCGAGGCATCATCCCCGTCGCACCGACCGTCTTCCTCGACAACGAGGATCTCGATCACGAGGGACAGCGGCGGGTCGTCGACTACCTCGTCGACGGCGGGTCGGACGCGATCTGCATCCTCGCCAACTACTCGGAGCAGTTCTCGCTGTCCGACGACGAGCGCCATGCCGTGATGGAGACCACGATCGGCCACGCGGCCGGGCGGATCCCGGTCATGGTCACCACCAGCCACTACAGCGCCCGCATCGCGCACGAGCGCAGCCTGGCCGCCCAGGAGCGGGGCGCCGCCCTCGTGATGCTGATGCCGCCCTTCTTCGGGGCCACCATGCGCGTCGACGAGGACGACGTCCTCGAGTACTTCAAGCGCGTCGCCGACGGCCTCGAGATCGACATCATGATCCAGGACGCACCGCTGAGCACCACCACCTTGTCGGTCGGCCTGCTGACCCGGCTCGCGCAGGAGATCCCGCAGGTCCGGTACGCGAAGATCGAGATGCCGAGGACAGCCGACAAGGTACGACGCCTGCGGACCGCCGCCGGCGACGCGCTGCCCGGCGTGTACGACGGCGAGGAAGCCATCACGCTCATCCCCGACCTGCTGGCGGGCGTGGTCGGCTCGATGAGCAGCTGTGTCGCACCCGACCAGCTCGGCGACATCATCCGCACCTTCCACGCCGGTGACGTCGAGCAGGCGACCAAGCGGTGGGAGGAGATCCTGCCGCTGATCCACTACGAGAACCGGCAGTGCGGCCTGAACGCGGCCAAGGTCCTCATGCGGGAGGGCGGCATCATCCGCAGCGACCGCGTTCGCGCCCCGTTCGGCGGCCTCCCGGAGCCGACGAGGCAGGAGCTGCTGCACCTCGCCCGCCAGCGCGACGCCCTGATCCTCCGCTGGGCCTCGTAGGAGCCCTCGACGTCAGTCCGCACCCGCCATCCCACCCCCGAAGGAGAAGTCACTGCGATGACCACCGTCAGAACCAGAACGAAGCTGGCCTTCACCCACCTTGCTCGGCTGCCGAGGAGGGAGGCCGCAGCAACCGGCGGATCGCCGCCGGGGGACGGCCCACCTCGGACCAGACCGTCCAGCGCGGCGCAGCGTCGGCGCCGGCGCTTTGGTGCCACCCTGACCGCCTGCGTGGCGGCGGCCCTCACGCTCCACCCTGGCTCCGCCCAGGCCGCCGACGACACCTTCGTCACGGGCTTCGACCCCAGCGCCTTCACAGCCGGCCTGCCGACCGACGGAGACTCGTTGCGGGCGTCGTCGATCCTCGCCAACGCCAACCGGTACGCCCTCACCACCTGGTGGACGACCGCCAAGGACTTCGACGCTCAGACCGGGACCTATCTGGACTTCGGCGGCGTGGTGGAGAACAACATCCGCCCACCCGCCAGCGAGGCGTACGCGCTGGCCGTCGCGCTGCAGACCGGCCAGTACGACCCCGCCGTCACGGGAGTCCCCGAGGCCGACGCACGGGCGATCGCCACCAAGCTGGTCCGTTCGCTCGCCCACCGGCACCGGGTGAACACCGCCGGCGGCTGGGGATACGGCTGGCAGACCGCCTACTGGACGGCTCTCGCCGGCACCGCGGGCTGGCTGCTGTGGGACGACCTGGGCACCGGTGACCGCGAGCAGGTCCGCAAGATGGTCGAGTACGAAGCCAACCGCTTCATCGGCTGGCACGCTCCGTACCTCAAGGACCGGACCGGCGCCCTGGCCCGGCCCTGCGGCGACACGGCGGCCGAGGAGAGCGCGTGGAACGCGCGTCTGCTGTTCCTCGCGCCGGTCCTGATGCCTCAGCACAGCCGCCGCTCCGGATGGACGTACAAGGCCAACGAGCTCAGCGTGGGCGCCTTCGCGCGACCCGCCGACCTGACCGATGCCACCGACGTGCGCGGCCGGCCGCTCCGTGACTGGCTCGAGGGCTCGAACGTCGACGACGACGGCGCGCTGCTCAACCACTCCCAGTACCACCCCGACTACATGACGACGATCACCGAGTCGATGAGCGGTGCCTTCGTGCCCGCGCTGGCCGGCAGGCCCGTCCCGGCCAACGCCCTCCACGGCGCGAACCTCCAGTACGACGCGATGGTCGACAAGCACTGGTGGCCCGCCCCGTTGCCGCTGCCCTGCCCGGACAGCCCGTCGTACAAGGCCCCGGGTGCCAACAACCCGAACGGCACGATCTACGTCGACGGCACGGAGACCCTCTACTACCCGCACGGCTGGGAGGCGGGGCCGCTGCGGCACGCAGCCTTCTCGACCCTCGACACGATCGTGCGTGCCTTCGGTCTCGACGACCTGGTCGCGGAGAAGGCCGGTACGTGGGAGGACCTGCACGCGCAGCACGTCCTGGCGATGCAGCAGCGCCCGCTCGCCGGCGGCGCGCCGAGCGACGGCCGCTTCTATCGGGCCGACGGCGAGGACATCTACCAGGGTCGTGAGGAGTGGGTGGCGGCGCGCGCGGCGGAGGCCTGGCTGGCGAAATGGCTCACTCACCAAGGTGCGCTCGGCCAGACCAACGCCGCCGATCAGATCGTGATCGACGACCGCGACCGTGGCGTCACCATGACGGGGACCTGGACGCCCGGCTCGCCAGCGTCGAACGGACCGCAGGTGTTCGGGCCGTCCGTGCGCTACAAGACCGCCGGCACCGGGACGAGCTCGGTCCGGTTCACACCGCGCATGTCCCACACCCGGTCCTACAAGGTCTACGCCTGGTGGATCGCGGCGCCGGGGCAGGCGACCAACACGCCGTTCACCATCGCCCACACGGGCGGGACCTCCGTCGTGACCAAGAACCAGCAGACCACCGGCGGACAGTGGGTCCTGCTCGGGACGTACTCGCTGGGCCCCGGCAGCTATGTGCAGGTCAACGACAACGCCAACGGCTACGTCGTGGCCGACGGCATCCTCCTCGACCCGAGCTGACGCCGGCGGCAGGATGCACGGGGCGCCCCACCTCTGCCGGGTGGGGCGCCCTTCCCTAGCCGCCCGGGTAGAGGTACGGCGGGTCCGGCCGATCCGCCGCCTCGACGCTGGCGTCGTCGAGGCGAGGGACGCCGTCGCTGCCGAGTGCGAGCCGGCCGGACACCCGGACCCAGGCGTTCTCCTCGAGCGGACCGGTCGCCGCCGGGCGCACCTCGACCTGGGCGACGGTCGCGTCGACGACGCAGCAGGCCACCACGAAGCGGGTCAGCAGGAACCCCTCGCCGTCCGGTGCGGTGACGAGGCCGACGAGCTCGACCGCCTCGCCCGCCCGGTCCGCGAGCGCCGCGCGGGTCTCGGCGGACGCGCTCGCGGCCACCAGCTGCTGGAAGGTGAGGCTCTCGCCGTGCTTCGGCGGGGCGACGGAGGCGAAGGTCGCGCTGGAGTACGCCGAGCGTCGGTCCGCGGCGAAGCTCGACAGCGGGTCGATCGGCACCGCCATCACCAGGAGCACGGGCAGCACACCTGCCGCGCACAGGCTCGCGCCCGACCAGGTGACGACGCTCCGTCCGCCCCACAGGGCGACGGCAGCCTGGCCGAGGGCAGCGACGCCGAACAGCACCGCGGCGACGGGGACGATCCAGGCGACCCGCGCGGCGAGGAACTCCGACCAGCGGCCGGAGAGCTCGAGGTAGACGAAGAGTGCCGCCCACGAGGCGAGGACGGCAGATGTCTGGAACGGCATGGAGGACCTCACAGCACCACCAGGGCGGCCTGGAGCCACAGGCACAGGACGAGGGTGGTCACGGTGACCGTGACGATGAGGCGACGGGCGTGCGCGGGGCCGAGTGCGCCGACGTACATCGCGGAGAGCTTGGTGTCGGCCATCGGCCCGAAGGCGAGGAACGCCAGCTGCGCGGCCGGGCTGAACTGCACGAACGACGCGATGAACAAGGCGTCGGACTCGGAGCAGAGGGAGAGGACGAAGGCGAAGGCCATCATGGCCGGGATCGCCAGCAGCGTCGCGCCGGCGACCGTGTCGATGCTCCGCTGCGGGATGAACGTCTGCAGCGCCGCGGCGACACCCGCCCCGATCAGCATGTACTTCATCATCCCGAGGAACTCCGCGCCCGTGTGCTCCGCGAACAGCCGCGGCCGGTTCCCGGTGGCGCCGTGCTCGTGCTCGTGACCCACGGCGTCACGGATCCCGGCGACGGGAGAGCGCTGGAGCGCCCGGGCCATGACGAGACCGGTCACGACGGCGATGGTGAGACCGAGGGCGACCCGGCCGCCGACCATGAGCCCCTCACTCGTGCGGCCGCGGAACGCGAACCAGGTCGACAGGATCACCACAGGGTTCACGATCGGTGCGGCCAGCATGAAGGTGATGGCTGCCGCCGGGGTCAGGCCACGCAGCAGGAGTCGCCGGGCGACCGGCACGGAGCCACACTCGCAGACGGGCAGGACCAGGCCGCCGCAGCTCGCGACGGCCACCTGGACCGGTCGGGGCGCGCGGGCCAGGCGCCCGAAGGCCTCGGGCGAGACGTAGACCTCGATCGCCGCGGCAGCGGCCGCGCCGAGCAGCACGAACGGCACCGCCTCGACCAGCAGGCCGACATAGACCAGGAGGAAGTTGTTGAGCCAGCCCACGGCCGGGACGTCGACCGCGCGCAGCACCGCGACCAGGGTCAGCACCACGACGAGCGGAACCCAGGCCGGCCTTGCGCCGCGGCTGCGCCGGGCGGTCTCGCCGGGCGGCTCGGCGACCTGTTGAGCGGTCATCGCTCGCCCCCAGGGCGCCAGGCCGGAGAGATCTCGCAGATGTCGGGAGTCGTGGTGACATTGCGGGCGACACCGCCCTCCACCTCCTGCACCCACACGTCGCAGTCCCGGGTGAAGGCGATGCTGCTGCCGTCGGGCGACCAGGTCGGCTCGTCCTCACCGCGGCCCTCGGTCACGCGCACCGGCTGTCCGCCGGGCTCGACCAGCCAGATCGCGAGCCGCCTGCCCTCCCGCCAGGAGAAGGCGATCCGCTCCCCGTCGGGTGACCAGGCCGGGTTGGCGGCGATGCCGCGGTCGACGACATCGACGCTCCGCTCCCCCGTCCGTACGACGAGGGGCTGGTCGCAGCGCTGCCGCTCCTGCCCCTCGGCGCCGCAGGCGGCACGGGGCCGCGAGCTGACATAGGCGAGTCGCTCACCGTCGGGCGACCAGGCCGGGTGGTAGGTGGCGCCGCGCTCGTAGACGGCCGTGCGCTGGTTGCCGCCGTCGGTGGCCACGGCGTCGATGGAGGTCGTCGAGCTGATCCCGGTGGCGCCGGAGGTCGCCTGCAGGGACGCCTCGTAGTAGAGCTCGGCCCCGGTCCGGTAGGTGAGGTTGGACGGAACCTGGGTTCCTGTGGTGACGGTCCGGATCGTCCCGTCCTCCTCGATCACCCGGACCGCGAGCTGGGTGCCGGTCGTGGCCTCGTGCTCGCCGACATAGGCGAGCCGCCTGCCGTCCGGCGACCAGGCCGGGTACATGCCCCGCGTCCCGGTGAGGTCCACCCGGCCGGTGCCGTCGGGCTCGACCGCGAGCAGGCGGAAGCCCTCGGCCTGGTTGGCCGCGAAGACCAGGTCCGGGAGGTCGTCCGGCGCCACCTCCGCCCGTTCCACCGCGACGGTGGGGCCGCCGGACGGGGAGTCCGCCGGGGGCGGCGACTCCCCGCGAGCGAGGATCACGGCAGCGGGAACGACGACCAGAACCGCGGCACCGCCGGCGATCGCGGCTCGTCTCCGGTTGAGCGACATCAGAGCAACGTCTCGTCTCGTGCTGGCGGCATCGCGGGGACGAGCAGTCCGCTCGTCCCCGCGACGTCGGGGTGGAGGATCAGTTCAAGGGGGTGGTCGGGCTGGAGTAGACGACCTGGCCCTTGAGCATGGTGAGCAGCACCTTGGTGTCGGAGATCTTCTCGGTCGGGATGCTGAAGAGGTCCTGGTCGATGACGATCAGGTCCGCGAGCTTCCCGGTCTCGATCGACCCGGTCCGGTCGTCCTGGTGCAGTTGGAAGGCCACCCCGAGGGTCGACGCCTTGAGCGACTCGACCAGGCTGATGCCCTGCGCCGGGTTGAGGGCGCCCGGGTAGATCGCCTTGGCCGCGCTGACCTCACCGGTGCGGTCGATCGCGGTCTCGATCTGGGTCCACGGCATCAGGTCGGTGACCGGCCAGTCCGATCCGGCGGCAACCGTCACCCCGGCGTCGAGGAGCTCACGAGCCGGGTAGAGCCGGGACAGGATCTTCGGCGTCAGGTAGCCCTCGATCCCCTCCGTCGACCAGGCGTCACGCTGAGCCCACTGCAGGGACATGCTCGCCACCACGTCGAGCTCCTTGAAGCGCGCGACGTCCTCCTCGTTGACGAACTGCAGGTGCGTGATGGTGTGGCGCCGGTCCCAGGCGGGGTTCTGCGCCTTCGCCCGCTCGAAGTTGTCGAGAGTGACCCGCGTCGAGCGGTTGCCGAGCGAGTGGACGTGGATGGTCCAGTGCTCCTGGTCGAGCTCGGTGAAGCCGACCGTGCCGTCCTCGCACGACGGCTCCTCGCCGCGCCTGTCGCCCGACACCCAACGCGGGTTCTCCGGCGTGCCGACGTTGACGCGGTACGGCTGCTCCATCGCGGCGGTCTGTCCCGGGAACTCCGGGACGCCGTCGCAGAAGATCTTCACCGAGTCCACCGCGAGCTCACCGGGACTGGCCGGGTTCGCGTAGCCGTCGAACTGGTCGCGCCGCGCGTTGAGGCCGTCGACGATCGACGCGGCCTCGGCCGCGTCGACCCCGCGGACGTCGGAGGCCGACAGGCCCTGGTTGAGGTGCACGGTCAGCTTGCCCTCGTCGGCGAGCCGCTTCGCGCGGTCCAGGTCCGCCTGGCTGCCACCCGGCCGGAACACCTGGGTGATGCCGTAGCTGTTCGCCCGCTCGATGTTCTCGACCAGCCCGAGGTACGCCGCATCCGGCGCACTGGGCAGCGACGGTCCCCAGTTGGCGCTGAAGTCGGCGAACTGCCCGTTGGGGTAGCCGTCCTCGCCCCGACCGATGAACCCGTCGCTCGGGTCGGGGGTGTCCTCGTCGAGCCCGGCGTTCACGATGGCCTGGGTGTTGGTGTAGCTCTTGTGGCCGTCCATGTGGCCGACCACGATCGGGCGGGTCGTGCCCGTGCCGAAGGGGTCCTCCGCCGGGGTCTTGCTCAGCCGGTCGAGGATGTGCCGGTCCAGGCGGGTGCCCGCGGGGAGCATGCCCTCGCCCATGAAGTTGGTGACGCTGAGCCGGTTGTTGCTCGCGAGGTGCGGGGCCTGATCGGCCCGCTGCAGGCAGTCCTTGATCTTGCCGAGGACCGTCTCGATGGTGCCGCCCTCGTAGCCGAGGTCGCACTGCGGCGCGCGGACACCGTGCAGGTGACCGTCACCGAGACCGGGCATCAGGGTCCGGCCACCGAGAGGGACCACCTTGGTGTGGCTGTCGATCCACCGGCGGGCCTGCAGGTTGCTGCCGACGTAGACGATCCGTCCGTCGCGTACGGCGACGGCGCGGGCGAAGGCGGCACCGGTGCCGCGGTACTGGACGACCTTGCCGTCGAGGAACACGGTGTCGGCGGACGGGGTCATCGCCGGCAGGTTGGAGACCGGGCCGAACTGGATGGTCCGCTTCTTGGACTTGGTGCGCACGCCCTTGGCCGTGAAGGTCACCGGGCTGAAGCCCTCGGCGAGCTCCGGCAGGCTCAGCCGCACCGTGACGGAGCGGGCGCGCCTGGCCTTGATCCGCCCGACCCGGAGCGTGGCGGGGACCGCCACGATGTCCGCTGCCGTCTGCACCTGGATGCGCACCTTGCGCGCGGGCCGGTCGGTCCTGTTGACGACCTTGACCTTGACGTCGGTCGACTGTCCCGGCGCGACCTGGACGTTCTGGCCGCCCGGGATCTTGATCTTCAGCGCGGCCTTGCGCGCCGCGGCCTGCTTGGTCACCGGCGTCGGGGCCGCCTGCGCCTGCGGCGCCTGCTCGGGCCGGCTCTGCGCCGGCGCCGTCAGCGCGGGCACCGCGAGCACCGCGAGCGCGGCGACCGCCGCCGTCCCGGGCAGGGCTCGGAACCGGCTCCTCGGCCGGACACGAGCTTCGTGGACTCCCACCATCTTCCTCCGCTCTCCAGAACCGCCGACGCGACGGTTGCATGACCTTAGTCACAGAAAACTGAACGGGTCAATAGGAATCTCTGAATGCGTCTCCAGGAACGCGGGCGCACTCGACAGCGCCTCCGCCACAGGGCGCGGGGCCGAGCCGAGGACCGGCTCAGCGGTGCAGGCGCAGGGCCAGGAAGAGGTCCACCCGGTCCGCCGTGGAGGCGAGGCTGCGGCCGGTGAGCTCCTCGACCCGCTTCAGGCGGTGCCGGAGGGTGTTGATGTGCACGTGCAGCTCGTCGGCCGTCTCCTGCCAGCGGCCGCCGTGGTCGAGGAACACCGCCAGGCTGTGCAGCAGGTCGGTGCCACGCCCGGCATCGGCGGCGATCAGCTCGCCGAGCACGGCCTCCCCGGTCGCGCGGAGGAGCGCGGGGTCCTGCAGGTCGAGCAGGAGCGTCGGACTCGCGAGCTGGTCGTGCGAGAGCCAACCGTGCCGGTCGCGCGCGACGAGCACCTCGACCGCCCGGCGCGCCTGGAGGATGCTCAGCCTCAGGTGCTCGACCGCACCTGCCTGCCCCACACCGACGTAGCCGGCGACGGGTCCGGCCTCCGGCGGCCGGGAGGTCACGACGACGATCTCCGTCGCCCGCTCCACCACCAGGTCGCCGGCACCGACGAAAGCCGCCACCTCCTCGACCCCGAGGCCCCGGATGACGAGAGCCGCCACCGGCTGGGCCGAGGAGACACCGAGGAGCTCGAGCCGGTGCCCGATCGCGGCCTGGTCACCACTGCCCGCCTCGATCCAGTCGAGCACCTCGAGCGCGTAGCGCTGCTCCGTGGCCCGCAGCGCTCGCTCGCGCTCGAGCTCCAGGGCGAGGAAGGGCATCGCGGTCGAGACGGCCGCCTGGGCGCCCACCTCCAGCTCCGCCATCGGCTCGGGCAGGAGCAGCGACGCATCGGCGAGGCCGGTGCCGATCAGCGGGGCCGCGTGGGAGGGCTCGGGCGGCTCGCCGTACAGGACGCCGTGGGTGCGGAGCGCGACCGGCCGGCCGAGGAGCCGGCCGAGAGCCCGGAGGACGGACATGACGCCGCGCTCGGCACGCAGGGCGGACACCATCGCCTCGTGGTGGTCCAGCTGGCGGCGCAGCGGCGCCTCCCACTCGGCGCGCTTGCTGGCGACGAACGTCTCGACGATGGCGACGAAGGGCGTCGATACCGGCGCGACGAAGCAGGTCAGGCCGTGCTCGGCGGCGGCGACGACGATGTCGTCGGGCCAGGTCTCGTCCGGGTCGACCAGGCCGTAGCCGATGGCAGCCGCGCCCGCCGCGGCGACCTCCGCCACGAAGTGGTCGGCGGTGACCCCGCTCGAGCGCCACACCCCGGCGGTGAGGACCACCTCCCCACCGCGCAGGAACCTGCCCGGGTCCGCGACCTCGATGATGTGCACCCAGCGCACGGAGCGCCCGAGGTCCGCCTCCACCTCGACCCTCAGGTCGAGGTGCCGCGCGCGGACCAGCTCCTGGACGAGCACCCGTCAGGCCCCGTCCGGGACCGGTCCGGCCAGCGCCGCGAGGACGAGCTCGAGCGCTGCCCGCGCCTGCTCCCCGCTGGTCACACCGGCGAGCCATCGCTGGCTGAGTCCCTCGACGGCACACGTCAGCACCTGGGCCATCAGGCTGGGCTCCAGGTCACCTCGCAACGACCGGTCGACGATGCCTCGCAGCACCCCGACGGTGATCTGCTGGTCCCACCCGGCGGTGACCCGCTCCAGCGTCGACTGGAGCTCGGGGTACTGGGTCGAGAGGGTGGCCACCTCGTTCCACAGCACGTTGAGGTTGCGCACGCTGGGCGCCTCGTCGAACTCGGCCAGCAGCGCCGTCCGCACCGCGTCGAACCCCCGGCCGCCGGTGTCGCCGGGCAGCAGGTTCACCGACGGCGCCTGGTCGTTGGCGTACTCCAGTGCCGCCGCGACCAGCGCCTCCCGGTTCGGGAAGTAGTAGTAGAGGAGCTGGGGGGTGACCCCGGCCGCCTCGGCCACGTCCTTGATCGCGAAGGACGCGATGCCCTGCCCTCCGATCACCTGGCAGGTGGCGGCGAGGATCCGGCCCCGACTCGACTCGTCCCCCGTGGTGCTCATGCCGCACCGCCGGCGACGAGCACGGGCACGATCGAGGCGATCAGCCGCGCGGCGTCCGCGCGGGGCAGCGTGCCGGACAGCACCCGCTGGCGCACGCCGTCGCCGATCGCGGTGAGCATCTCCGCCGTGCTCGCGTCGGCCACCGGGTTCGCCTTCGCTCCCCGGACCCGGCCCACCAGCCGGGCGACGACCGCCTCCCAGAGCTCCGTGGAGTGGGTGAGGGCCGGGCGCAGCTCGGGGTCGAAGACGGCCGCCTGCAGGCCCGCCGTGCGGACCCGCCCGCGGCTCTCGCCGTCGTCCTCGGGCAGGCCGATGTGGCGTTGCAGCTCCTCCACGAGGTGGGTGAGCGGCTCCCGCCCCCCGGGCGAACGAGGCTGGGACGGGTAGCGCTCCAGCGCCTCGGCCAGCCCGGCACGCACCAGTACCTGCCGACTGGAGAAGTGGTAGTAGATCAGCCCGGTCGACACCCCGGCGGCCGCGGCCACGGCGTCGATCCGCACCCCGGCCGTGCCCTCCCGGGCGATCACGGCGACGGTGGCGTCGAGGATCTGGGCGCGGGTCAGCTCGCGCTTGGACGCGGCCCGGGCGGTGGTCATGCCCGCCATCGTAGGAGAGAGAAGGCCGGAGCGGCGCCGCCGGCCGCCGCCGACATGCGTCAGCGATCACGATCCGCTGAATTCGACTCACATGTTTCTTTGAGTTTCGATCAGCCGTCAGTCCCGGCTGCCGACGGCTCGAGGGAGGGCCCCGTGGGCGCCGGGACGAGGGCCTGTTGCCTGCTCAGCACCAGGTACGACACCGCCGCCGTGATGCCGGCCAGCAACGGGCTCATGTCGACCCCGCCGGTCGCGTCGATGAGCGGACCGCGCCAGATCGTGGTGTCGACCGAGAGCAGGCCCACCGTCGTACCGAGCGCCCAGGAGACGACGGCAGGGATCGAGAAGCCGTGGGTGAACCAGTACACGCCGCCTCGAGAACGTCGGTTGAGGACCTGCAGCGCGTCGGCGTCGTAGACACCGCGGCTGCGCCGGAAGCCGATCAGGGTGATCACCGCCCACGGGGTGCCGGCTGCCGTCATCAGCAGCACGAACGCGGTGACCGCGTCCGCGGCGTCCCACAGGAAGTAGCCCACGAAGACCAGGGCCGTCGACACCAGGCAGGCCACGGCCGTCGCCTGCACCCGCGTCACCCGCGGCACGATGGCGTCCAGATCGAGACCCATCGAGTACAACAGCACGCCCGCGTTGCCCACGGTGCCGAAGACGCCGTTGACGAGCAGCAGGACGAGGAACCACGACGGCGCGGCCGCGACCAGGCCGCCGACGTAGTCGTCGGCGTCGCGGGCGGCGAACGAGGTGAAGGTGCCGAAGAGCTGGGCGATGAGGACCCCGGCGATCATGCCGCCGGTGGAGGCGGCCAGCACGGTGCGCTGGGAGTAGCGGCTGGGCGAGACATAGCGGGTGTAGTCGCCGAGCAAGGTGATGAACGCGATCGGGCCGGAGATCCCCACCGCGACGAAGACGAGCAGCCAGGTGGTCCAGAAGTCCCCCAGCAGGTAGCCGTCGTCCAGCACGGGAGCCGTGTCGAACTGCGGGGCGAAGGCCACCACGCCGGCGATCATCAGCGCGGTCATGATGACGGCGAGGAAGGCGCTCATCCTGGCGAGCAGGCGGTAGCCGTAGACCGCGACCAGCACGGCGCCCGCCGCGAGCACGACGTAGCCCAGAGCGTAGGCGCCGTTGCCGTCGGGGGTGCCGAAGAGGCGCTGGAGCGGTCCGACGACGGCCGCGCCGCCGGTCCACACGGTGAGCGCGGCGTACCCAAGGGAGAGGACGAGGCCGATCGCGGATCCGAGCAGCCGGCCACGCACGCCGAACTGCGCGCCGCTGCTGGTCGACAGGTTGGTCGCTGTGCGGAAGGAGACCAGCGCCAGGGGGGCCACGAGCAGGCAGCCGGCCAGCGTCCCGAAGACCTGCGCGGTCACGCTCTCCCAGAAGCTCAGGCCGAAGGTGGCCGGCAGCCATCCGAAGATGACGACGCCGAGACAGAGGTTCGACCCGATCAGGATGTTGACCACGTCTCGTGGTCGTCCGGTCCGGTCGCGGTCGGGAATCGTGTCGACGCCGTGCTGCTCGATGGTGATCGAGGAGTCCGCGTGGTCGGCCATGGCCACTCCTTGCTTCGCTGGGTCACTTCATCGTGAGCCAGGTCACGCCGCCAGCGGGATTGAACAAACCTCCAATGAACGCTGGCAGCGTCGTCGGAACATACAAGGCGTCCGCGTCAACTAAGCGGTTCTACGGGGGAGATCCGTTAGAGATGGGTTCAGTTGGATCAAAGTTCGACACCCGGCGCCGGACGGGTCGCCTCAACAAGGTGGCGTTGGGCCGTGCGGTCAGTGGCCGAGAGTCTGCTCGTCTGCGGCGGTGTCGTAGCGGTCTTGTGCGTCGAGCACGTCTTCGACGTGGGATTCCGCCCAGACCTGCAACGCTCGCAATGGCTCGTGCAGAGTGCGGCCGAGCTCGGTGAGCTCGTAGCGGCCGTGGCCGTCGGAGTGGGTCGCGTGGTCGATCATGCCGTCACGCTCGAGCGCACGGAGCGTGTCGGCGAGGACCTTCTTGGTGATGCCGTCCGCTCCGCGGTGGAGTTCGCCGAATCGCAGGGGCTGTTCGTGGAGCAGGATGATGATCATCGCGGTCCACTTGTTCGCGATGCGCGCGAGCGATTGGCGCGAGGGGCATTGGGCGGAGAACACCGTCCATTCGCGGGTCATGGTCTCCTCCTGGGCGGTGACGTTGAAGTAACCGCGCCTGTCTCGCCACTCTGGAGTCTCAGGCTATCGACGAGAAACCGGGAGGAAGAGCATGTCGGCGATTGACGTGGTGGGACGGTACGGGGCCGCAGTGGCGGCCGGGGACATGGCGGCGCTGGCCGCCAGCCTGACCGACGATGTCGTGTGGCACCAGCCCGGGACGAATCAGCTCTCGGGTGACCATGTGGGACCCGAGGCGGTCGTGGCGCACCTGGGCAGGTTCATGGAGCTCAGCGGCGGCACGTTCACCCTGGAGACCGAGTCGGCCACCGAGAGCGGCAACCTGGTGGCAACGACGGTGCGGTTCGCGGCCCGGCGCGACGGAGGTGCAGATCTCGACCAACACGGGGTCGACGTGTTCCGCGTCGAGGGCGACCGGATCGCGGAGATCTGGCTGATCGGCGAGAACCAGGCGGTCGAGGACCAGTTCTGGGGCTGAACCACTCATCAGCCGAGGAACGGTCAGACCTCGATCGCCAACCGGTTGACGAGTCCCGCGTGGAGTTCGAACTGGTAGCGGAGGGTGACGGTGCCGCCGGGGAAGTTCCCGTCCAGCCTGATCTGAACGACCGCGTGGGCGTCGTCGGTCATCTGTTGGCCGACGCGGGTGCTGGTGTAGGTGTACTCGGTCGCGGCTGTCTCGATCCAGGCGGTGATCGCCTCGATGCCCTCGTAGATGTTCCCGTCATCGAGGACGGTCGCGTCGGGCGCGAAGACCGCCGCGGCGTCGGCGTGACGGTTCTCGTCATGGGCGTCCAGGTAGGCGAGCACGGGGGCCGGGAGCGCCGAGGGGGCATAGTCGGCGAAGGTGTCGGTCATGGGGTTCTCCCTTTCGTGGGGGGGCGCGTGGGCTGGTCAGGCGGTGCGGATGGTTCCGCCGCACGGTCTCGGCTCCCCGCCCGTCACGATCGCTCGGGGCGTCGACAAGATCGGCTCCGCACCCGAAGCAGTTACTTCTATTTTCGCAGTCATTGTCGCTGCTAGATTAGCAGTCACAGGCGCGGTCGTCGAACGCCGCGGCCCGACCACCCATCCGGAGGAGGAACCGAGTGTCTGCGCACGTCCGAGCCGAGGACCGCGAGTGCCCCTTGTCGACGGCGATGTCCTACGTCGGCGAGTGGTGGACGATCCTGATCCTGCACGACTGCTTCGACGGGTACACCCGCTTCGATCAGTTCGAGGCCAACATCGGCTTGTCCTCGAGCATGCTCACGACGCGACTCAAGACCCTGGTCGACAACGGCATCCTCGCCAAACGCGCCTACCAAGAGCGACCGGTCCGGCATGAGTACGTGCTCACCGACCTCGGACGCTCGCTGCGGCCGATCCTGGTGGCGATGGCCGCGTGGAGGAACGAGCAGCTCGCTCCGTCCGAGCGTGCGATGGTGCTCGTCGACACAGAGACCGGCCGCGAGGTGGAACCGGAGACGATCGATC
The DNA here is from genome assembly GCF_024614185.1 of Nocardioides carbamazepini. Lineage (GTDB taxonomy): Bacteria > Actinomycetota > Actinomycetes > Propionibacteriales > Nocardioidaceae > Nocardioides > Nocardioides carbamazepini. The sequence continues at coordinate 681,432 of NZ_JAHTLF010000016.1, read as the reverse complement.
CCGTCACCGGGCTGCCCGTATCCGACCCGCGTTTCGCGTTCCGTGCCGGCCCGGCAGCGGGCGAGGAGATGCGAGCACGCTACGACGTCCCGTAACCCCCTTGGCACGAGTCGGTTCGCCTACTCCGAGCAGTACGACGCCGTGGTGGCGCCGTCCGGCTCCTGCGCCGAGATGCCGGTTTCCACACCGTCGTGCTCACGACGAACGCGCGGCCGTCCGTGGTGGCGCCGGGTCGATGCGGACGCTGACACTCTTGACCTGGGAATAGTGGGCGAGCGCCTCGATCCCCTTCTCCCGACCGTAGCCGCTCGCCTTGTGTCCACCGAACGGCATCTGCACCGACTGCGTCGACCACGAGTTGATGTAGACCTGTCCCGCCTCGATGGCGTGCGCGACACGGAAGGCGCGGGACATGTCGGCGGTGAACACGCCCCCGACGAGGCCGTAGTCGGAGTCGTTGGCGATGGCGACGGCCTCGTCCTCGGTGTCGAACGCGATCACCGCCAGGACCGGGCCGAACACCTCCTCCCGGGCGATGCGCATGTCATTGGTGACACCGACGTAGACGGTCGGCTCGACGTACCGCCGCTCGGCCAGCCCGGGAGCGACCGCGACCGTGCCGCCCGTGGCCGGCACGAGGCCGTCCTCCGCCGCGACCTGGAAGTAGTGCTGGACCGTCTCGAACTGCTTGTCCGTGATCATCGGGCCGAGCTCGTGCCCCGGGCGCTGCCTGCGCGCGAGGGCCACCACGCGCGCGACGAAGTCGTCGTGGACGCTGCGTTCGACGAGCAGCCGGGTCCCCGACGAGCACACCTGTCCCGCGTTGCCGGTGAAGGCGCGCACGGCCTCTGCGGCGGCGAAGTCCAGGTCGGCGTCGGCGAAGACGATATTGGCCGACTTGCCGCCGAGCTCCAGGGTGAGGGGCAGGATCCGCTCGGCGGCGATCCGGCCGATGCTCTGCCCGACGGGCACGGAGCCGGTGAACGCCACCTTGCGGACCAGCGGATGCTCGACGATCGCGGTGCCGACCGTCGAGCCTGGCCCGGGAACCACGGTGAGCACGCCGGGTGGCAGCCCCTCCTCGAGAGCCATCCGGGCCAGGGCGAGGGTGGTGCCGGACGTGGTCTCGGCCGGTTTGACGACGACCACGTTGCCGGCGGCCAGGGCCGGGGCGCAGGCACGCGCCGCCTGGTTGAGCGGAAGGTTCCAGGGCGTGATGACGCCGACGACGCCGTACGGCTCGCGCATGGTGTAGACGTGGAGATCCGGACGTACGTCGAGCACGTCGCCGCTGGGCAGATGCACCAGGGACGCGTAGAACTCGAAGTAGTCGGCCGCTCCACGGATCTCCGCCTCCGCCAGCGCGGCCGGCTTGCCGGTCTCGGCGCACTCCGTCGCCACCAGCTCGTCGAGATCGGCGAGCATGCGGCGCGCGATGGCCATCAGCACCCGGCCGCGGGCGAACGCCTCGGTGTGTCGCCATCCGTACGCCGCCGCGGCGGCGGCCCGGCACGCTTCGTCGACGGCTTCCTGAGCGTCGCCCAGTGCGTCGCCCAGTCCGTCGCCCAGTCCGTCGGCGGGCGGGTCCGTGGGCATCGTCGTCATCGGGCTCCTCCTACGAGGCGGTACATCTCGGTGTGGTCGGTGGCCGGGGGCACGTCGGCGGCCACCGCGCTCCACTGCTGCTCCACCCGGTCCGAGACGTCGGTGCGACAGCCGAGGGAGCGCGCGAGGTCGAGCGCGATCCGGACGTCCTTGGCCATCAGCTGCAGCGCGAAGCCGGAGCGGAAGGTCCCACTGGTCATGAACTGGACCACCTTGTTCTCGCTGGTGTTCGAGCGGCCGGAGGAGCCGTTGAGCACCTCGGTCATCGTCTCGGGCGCGATGCCGAAGCCCTCGGCCACCCGCAGTGCCTCGACGGTCACCGACACGCTGGCCGCCGACACCAGGTTGTTGAGGGCCTTGGCCGCGTGGCCCGCGCCGACCGGACCGACGTGGACCACTGTCCCGGCCAGGTGCGCGAACAGCGGGGCGACCTCGGCGAGGTCCTCCGGCGCGCCCCCCGTCATCACCGCGAGCGTTCCGGCGGTCGCGCCCCGAACGCCGCCGGAGACCGGTGCGTCGACCAGGCGTACGTCGAGAGCCGCCAGCCGCGCGGCCAGGGCACGGGTGCGCGCCGGCTCCGAGGAGCCCATGTCGACCACCAGCGCGCCCGGGCGCAGCGCCTCCGCGAGTCCCGCGGCGGCCTCCGTGCCGCCGAGCACGGCCTCGACGACCGCCGAGCTCGGCAGCATCAGGATCACGATGTCGGAGTCGGCCACGTCGGCCGGGCCGGTCGCGGCCACCGTGCCGGGATGCCCGTCTGCGAAGGTCGCCGCGACCCCCGGTGCGACGTCCGAGACCACGAGCGGGTAGCCGGCGGCGCAGAGACGGTCGGCCATGGGCAGGCCCATGTTGCCGAGGCCGACGAAGCCGATCACGGGCAGGGTCACGCGCCGGACTCCTTGGCGGCGGCCTCGGCATCCATCGTCGTGAAGACCTCCTGGGCAAGGCGGAAGCTCTCGAGGGCGGCGGGACCGCCGCAGTAGAACGCCGTCTGCATCAACACTTCCTTGACCTCGTCGCGGGTCACGCCGTTGTTGAGGGCGCCGCGGACGTGCGCCTTGAGCTCGTGGCCGCGGTTGAGCGCGGTCAGCATGCCGAGGTTGACCAGGGAGCGGTCCCGGAACGAGAGCCCGCTCCGGTTCCACACGTCGCCCCAGCAGTACTGGGTGACGTACTCCTGCAGGTCGCGGGAGAAGTCGGTGGCGGCGGCGAGGGACGCGTCCACGTAGTCGGCGCCGAGGACGGCGCGGCGGTTGGCCAGTCCGGTCTCGAAGAGGTCGTTGTTCATGGTGGTTTCCTTTCGTGGAAGGGGAAGGGGATCTAGATCAGGCCGAGGTCGGCCCAGCCGTCGACGGCGAAGCCGTCGCCCTGGGCCCGCACGGTGCAGGCGGAGTGGCCCCCGAAGTGGCCGGGGAAGACGAGCAGCCGGCGCTCGGCCGCCTCACCGAGCACCCGGCGCCGTGCGGACCGCGCCCGGGGCGGGTCCTCGCACCAGCAGCTGTTGACGTCCGGGGCGGCGACCTGGACCGGCGAGTGGAGGATGTCGCCGACGAACAGCGCTCCGGTGCCGCCACTCTCGACACGGAGCACGGACGAGCCCGGCGTGTGCCCCGGCTGCGCCTCGAGGACCAGGCTCTCGTCGAGCCGGAGGGTGTCGCGCCACTGTCGCACCAGGCCGGCGTCGAGGACCGGCCGCACGCTGTCCTCGAAGACGTTCTGATTGCCGTCGCCCGGAGCGCGCGGGTTCTCGAGCGGGTTCCAGAAGCTGACGTCGGCCGCCGGCATCAGGTACGTCGCGCGGGGGAAGGTCGGTACCCACGAGCGCCCCTCGATCCGGGTGTTCCAGCCGACGTGGTCGACGTGCAGGTGCGTGTTGATCACGACGTCGATGTCCTCGGCCGCGACGCCGACGGCGGCGAGCTGGTCGAGGTACGGGTTGTCGAAGTGCGCATACACCGGGGCGTACGGGCGCTCCTTGCCGTTGCCCGCGCCGGTGTCGAGCAGGATCAGCCGCCCCTGGCTGCGGATCAGCCAGCTGTTGAGGACCGTGCGCAGCGTCCCCGACGCGGCGTCGTAGAACGCGGGGTCGAGCCAGTCCGCGTTGTCGCTCCAGTAGGACGGCTCGGCGTCCGGGAACAGGATCCCCGGGGTGCCGGTGCTCGGCCCGGCGTACTCCTGGATCCGGGTGATCTCGACGTCGCCGAGCCGGATCGTCGACGGCGGGCCGAATCCCTCCGTCACGGCGCATCCGTCGCGACGAGCGGAACGGGGTAGACCGCGAGGTGCTCGTCCGTCGCGGCCGCGAGCTCGAAGTTCGCGGTCTCCATGACCTCGGGCGTGAACCCGTTCCCCCGGGCCAGGGTGCGGGTCTCCGCCATGTAGGCACTGCGGGCCTGGGCGGCGTCGGTCATCGCCCGCTGCCGCTCCTCCCACGCTGCGAGCGCGGTGTCGAGATCGTCGTGCTCGGTGAGCACGTGGGCGAGCTCGACGGCGTTCACCATGCCGACGCTCGCGCCCTGGCCGAGCGCGGGACACATGGCGTGCGCGGAGTCGCCGACCAGCACGACCCGGCCCGCGGACCACGGCTCGACCCGGTTGGTCTGGTACGCGTCGTGACGCCCGCCCTCGGCCTCGGCGGCCAGCTCGATCACCCGCGCGAGGTGGGGGAACCTGGCCGACCACACCTCGGGGTCGATCGGGATCCGGGAGGCGCTCTCGTTGTCGGTGGTGGCCATCATGCCCAGGTAGATCGTGTCGGGGCCGGTCGTGATGAAGAGGATCCGCATCGCGTCCGGCTCGAGCGTCCAGAAGTCGATGACCCGGTCCCACTCCTCGCCGCGGAACTCCTCGGGCCGTGGCACCAGCACCCGGCAGACACCGTCCTGGTACCTCTTGCGCTCCTGGGCCAGCTCCGGACGCGAGTTGCGCACAGCCGATCCGGCGCCGTCACAGGCCAGCACGAGATCGGCGGCGATCCGGGTGCCGTCCTCGAGCACCAGGACGCCGGACGGCTCGGCCGCCACGGCCCGCGAGTCGGTGACCAGCTCGACCCCCGCTTCGCGGGCGGCATCGACGAGGATGGCGTGCAGCCGGGGCCGGGTGATCGCCCAGTACGGGTAGCCGGCCAGCTCGGGGTCGAACGCCTCGCCGTTCAGGCTGGTCGCGTAGGCGTCGGGTACGACGCCCTCCGCCCTGATCCGCGGCGCGACGCCGATCACCTCGAGAGCGAGCATCGCGTTGCGCCACAGCAGGATCCCGGCGCCGAAGTCGCGCAGGGTGTCGTTCTGCTCGTGGACGCGGACGCTCCAGCCGGTGCGGGCCAGGGCGATCGCCGCGGTCAGGCCGGCGAAGCCCGCACCTGCGATCTCGGCACGACGCGAGGCAGTGGTGCTCATGATGACTCTCCTGAACTCTGGCTGTGCTGACGAATGTCTCAGCCGGCGGTGACCGAGTCGACCCACCCGGTCAGGTGCCCGCGAGCGAGGGTGTGGAAGTGGAGGTTGAAGCCGAGCACCGTCGGCGTGAGGTCGGCCGGGATCGTCAGCACCGGGACGTCCACGGCGTGGACGAGGAACACATAGCGATGGCGTCCGGAGCCGGGCGGGGGGTTCGGGCCGACGTACTGGCGCATCCGGACGTCGTTGGGCAAGGTGAGGCTGCCGGCGGGCATCCCGTCGGCCGTGCCCGCGCCGCGGGCCAGCGAGGTGACATCGGCCGGGATGTTCGCGACGGCCCAGTGCATGAAGCCGACGCCTGTCGGCGCGTCCGGGTCGTAGCAGGTGATCGCGAAGCTCCTCGTCCCCTCCGGGAACCCGCTCCACGACAGCTGCGGCGAGATGTGGCTCCCCCCGATCTCGGGATCGCGGAAGGGCAGCGGGACCTCCGCGCCGTGGACGAGGTCGGCGCTGGTCACGTCCAGGCCCGGGGCGGGGGTCCAGGCGGCGTACGGATCGTCGGGGACGAGCTTGCTCATGCGAATGCTCCTGCTGTTGTCGGGGTCGGCGTCAGGGTCACGGGGCGGGGGTGGTGATGGTGATGACGGTGAGGAGCCGGAGCGGCTCGGTCACGGTCAGTGCGCCGCTCCAGTCGGCGGTCAGGGCGACGACGCTGCCGCTGTCGAGCCGGCGCACCGTGCCGTCATCGCCCTCCAGGCGCGCCGCGCCGGAGAGCACGTGGAGGAAGCGGGCCCGGTCGTCGCCGTCGTAGCGCCGGTCGCCGACCGGCTCCTCGGTCACCAGGCAGCGACCGTCGGGGCCGTCGAAGGCGACGAGGCCGCCGTCGGGCAGCGGGCCGGCCACGGTCGCCGCGTCGACGAAGGTCGAGGGCACCGGCTCGGTGGGCAGCGGAGCCACCGGCGTGCTGTGCAGGTAGACCTTGCGGATCGTCCGGCGGATGTCCCAGTGGCCGATCCAGCTGTAGGGCAGCACCAGGATCGACCCCGCGGTCAGCTCGTGGGTGGTTCCGTCGCTGTCGACGATGGTGCCGGCACCCTCCGTGAAGTACATGAAGGAGCCGCGGCGGTCCTTGTGCCGGGGGTACACCCCGGCATCGCAGGCCCAGACCGCGAAGAAGCCGTCGGCGGTGTCGGACACCACCCGCTCGTAGGCGACCGGCGTCCCCGACTCGATCGGGGCCATGTCGATCTCGCGGGGGAGGTCGCCGCGCAGCACCGCCTCGCCGTCGAGGAACGGGGCGGGATCGGCGGAGGCAGCCGAGTCAGCGGTGGGCGTGGTCACGGGTGGTCCCTTCGGGGGTGGGGGTGATGGAGTCCTCGGGGCGGGGAATCGGCGCCGACGGCGCCGAGATGCCCAGCAGGTCGAACGACGGTCGGTGCAGCAGGTCGTGCAGGTCGTCGTCGGTGATCGGCGTGATGGCGTGGCGTTGGGTGTGCGCGGCGATCCGGTGCAGCGCCTCCACGGCACTCGCGGCGCCGACCATCGGGGAGTCGCTGCCGAACAGCACCTTGTCGAGCACGCCGTACTCCTTGACCGCTGTGAGGGCGTGGGCCAGGACGGTGGGGCGGTTCGGGAGCGCCGAGGTGTCGGCATAGACGTGGGGGTGCCGGCGCATCACCACCGCGGTCTCGTAGATCCACGGGTGCCCGAGGTGGGCGATGATCATCCGCAGCCGCGGGAAGGCGAGCGCGATGTCGTCGAGCAGCGCCGGGCTCGCGTCGCGTAGCCGGCCGCTGTCGGTGAAGATCGCTCCCTGGTGGATCATCACCGGGAGCCCCAGCCGCTCCGCGGCGCTGAACACTCGGAGATAGAGCGGGTGCAGGGGCGAGGTGCCCTGGTAGATCGGGCCGAGCTTGATGCCGACCAGGCCGAGGTCCTGGTGACACCGCTCGACCTCCTCCACCGCGTCCGCCCGGGTGGGGTCGACCGACATGAAGCCGACGGTCTGGCCGCCGACGGCCTCGACGAACGAGACGACCGCGTCGTTCGGGACCCACATCCCGGCCGCGGCGGCCTGGAGTCCGAAGACGATGGTCCGCTCCGCCGGGGAGACCTGACGCAGATAGCTGTCCACCGTCACCCGGTCGATCTCGACCGCGGCGTGCTTGCGTGCCACGCGGGAGAGTCCGTCGGTCCACGGCGGGCTCTGGTGCTCGGGCGTCCAGTAGTGGGTGTGGACGTCGGTGATCACGTCAGGCCTCGCTTCGCACATAGGGGATGGTGAGCGCCGAGGGCGCCTGATGACGGGAGGCTCCGGCAGCCGCGAGGGCGACCAGCGCGAGGACATACGGCATCGCCAGCCACAGGGAGGCCGGCAGGCTCATGTCGGGCGGCCGGACCGCGAACACAGCCAGCAGGAGCACGATCAGCACGCCTCCGGCCGGCCCCGGCCGCAGCGCGGCATGCAGCGGCCCGCCGCGGACGGACCGGACGGACGCCAGGGCGCGCACCACGACCGGGACCAGCAGGAGCGCGGCGACGAGCCAGACCTCGCGGGGAATGGCGTCGATGGACTGGAGTCGCAGCTGCACGGCGTCCGTGCACGCGAAGATCGTGACCGCGAGGACCACTCCCCGCAGCCGCCACATGCCGAAGAGGACGGCCGCGATCGCCAGATAGCCGCGGCCACCCGTCATGTCCTCGCGGAACACCCCGACGTCACCGACCGAGACGTACGCGCCGGCGGCGCCGGCCATCGCTCCGGAGACAAGCACGGCGGCCCAGCGGACACCCCGCACGCTCACGCCGGCCGCGTCGGCCGCGACCGGGGTCTCCCCGACCGCGGCCAGGTTGATGCCCCAGGTGGTCCGGTAGAGCGCGAACGCCGTGCCGGCCACGATCAGCAACGTCGCATAGAGGAACAGGTCCTGGCGGAAGACCACGTCGCCGAGGACCGGGATCGCGGAGAGTCCCGGGATCGCGAGCCGCTCGAGCGGCTCGAACGTGTGCGGCTCGGGCAGGAGGCGCTGGTCGAGGAACGCGGTGACACCGTAGCCGAGGACGCCGATGGCGATGCCCGCGACGATCTGGTCGACCTTGGCCTCGATGACCAGCGCGCCCATCAGCACGGCCCCGACGAGACCTCCGGTGATGCCGCCGAGGAAGCCGATCAGGAGGCTCTCGGTCACCGTCATGGCGGCGTAGGCACTGAAGGCGCCGGCGAGCATGATGCCCTCGAGCCCGACGTTCATCACGCCCGCTCGCTGCGAGACGAGCTCGCCCGTGGCGGCGAGGAGGACGGGGGCCGCGATGGTCAGCACCGACACGAGGAAGGCCACGTCGAAGATGCCCATGTCAGGCCCCCTGTCCGGCGGCCGCGGTCACGCGCCCGGAGGGTTCGGCGGGCGCCGGAGCCGGTTCGGGCGGAGTCGTGCTCCGCCGCCGGACCGCGACCGCCGCGGCGACCAGCACCAGGACGATCACCGCGCCCTGGAGCACCGAGGTGAGCGTCGACGGGACGTCGAGCAGGCTCTGCAGGGACGTGCCACCGACGTTGAGGGAGGCGAAGACGACGGCGGTGAACATCGCGCCGACGGGCGAGTTGCGGGCCAGCAGCGCCACGGCGATCCCGTTGAACCCGATGCCTGCCTCGAAGCCCTCGCTCAGCCACGGCGCGGAGCCCGCGAACAGCAGCGCCGCACCCGCCAGGCCGGCGAAGGCACCGGAGAGCGCGATCGCGCGGACACCGGTCCGCACCGGGTCGATCCCCTGCCACCGGGCCGCGGTCACGTTGCCGCCGGACGCCCGAAGCGAGAAGCCGAAGGAGGTGCGGGACAGGACCACGATGAGCCCGACCGCCAGGACCGGCATCAGCAGCACGTCGTAGGACAGGGTGAGACCGGGCACCGACGGGAACGCGGGCCACCGGGTCGACTCGGGGAAGTCCGCCGACTGGGGCTGCTGGTCGAGGGATCCCTGCAGCGGGCCGCGGACCAGCCAGGCGAGGACCTGGATCGCCACCAGGTTCAGCAGCAGCGACGACACGATCTCGAGCACGCCGCGGGAGGCCCAGAGCCAGGCGACGATCCCGGCCCACAGTGCTCCGCCGAGCATGCCGGCGGCCGCGCAGAGCATGACCGCGAGCGGCGCGGGGACGTTCTCGCACTGCAGGCCGACCGCGGCGGCGGCGCAGCCGCCGATCACGACCTGGCCGGGAAAGCCGACCTGGAGCCGTCCGGCCTTGTCGGTGACGATCCAGCCGAGGGCGACGAGGAAGAGGGGCACCGCCTGGGTCAGCGTGGTGCCGGCGTTCGTCGGGCTGCCGAAGGTGCCGGCCCAGAAGGCGTCGGCGGCGACCGTCGGCGACACCCCGATGGCGAGCAGGATCAGGGCGGCCATCAGGAGTGTCACCAGCGCCACTGCGAGCTGGGTCAGCAGGCGCAGGCCGAGGGCTCGCAGCGCGGCGGCGGACGGCGGTGTCATGACGCCTCCCGTGAGGTCATCAGGGCGCCGATCCGCGCGCGGGTCGCGTCGGCGGCGTCGAGCACGCCCTGCACCCTGCCGTGCGCGAGGACCACGATCCGGTCGGAGAGCGACAGGACCTCGTCGAGGTCCATCGAGATGAGGAGCACGGCGCCGCCCCGCGCCCGCTGGTCGAGCAGGCGGCGATAGACGAACTCCGTGGCGCGCACGTCCAGGCCGCGGACCGGCTGGACGGCCACCACCAGTGCGGGCTGCGTCGACAGCTCGCGGGCCAGCACCGCCTTCTGCTGGTTGCCGCCGGAGAGGCGCCCCATCGCCTGGTTCTCGCTGGTCGCCCGGACCTCGAACTCGGCCATCAGGTCGCGGGCCCGGTGCCGTGCGGCCGCCGGATCGATCACGTTGCGGCGGACCAGTGGGGGCCGGCGGAGCGCGCGGACGTTGATGTTCTCCCACAGCGTCATCGAGCCGAACATCCCGACGTGGTGCCGGTCCTCGGCGACCAGCGAGCCGCCGGCGGCGTAGAAGGAGGAGGGCGAGCGGTCGACATAGGGCCTGCCGGCGACCTCGATCTCCCCCGCGACGGGGATGCGCAGGCCGAGAAGCGTCTCGACCAGCTCGGCCTGCCCGCTGCCGGCGACGCCCGCGATGCCGAGGATCTCCCCGCCCCGCAGGTCCAGGCCGACGTCGTCCAGCGCGCGTGGACCGCGCGGCTGGTCGGCGTCGCGCAGCACCGAGAGGCCGCGCACCGCCAGGGCAGGGCGGCCGGCCTGGACCGGACCGCGCTCGCGGCGGATCTCCACCGACTCCCCGACCATCTGCTCGACGAGGTCCTCGCGGGTGGTCTCGGCGATGGCCCCCGAGCCGGCCACCGCGCCGCCGCGCAGGACGGTGAACCGGTCCGCCACCGCGAAGACCTCCGACATCTTGTGCGAGATCAGGACGACCGCGTGGCCGTCGTCGGCCAGGCGCCGCATCAGCCGTGCGAGGTCCTCCCACTCGTCGGGGGTGAGCGCGGCGCTCGGCTCGTCGAAGATCAGGATCCGGGCGCCGCGGCACAGGAGCTTGACGATCTCGAGGCGCTGGCGCTCGCTGATGGAGGCGTCGGCGACCCGGCGGTCGGGCGTGATCCGCAGGCCGGTCTCCGACTCGACGCTCGTCGCTCGCTCGAGCGCCGTACGTCGTCCGTCCCTCAGGGGCAGCAGCGACGGCCCCATCGCCAGGTTCTCCAGCTCGGTGAGCGTGGGCACCAGCGTGAAGTGCTGGTGCACCATCCCGATCCCCGCGCGCAGCGCCTGCTCGGGCCGCCGGAAGGCGACCTCCTCGCCGTCGACGGCGATCGTGCCCTCGTCGGGCTGGTAGAGGCCGGTCACGATCCGCATCAGCGTCGTCTTGCCGGCGCCGTTCTCACCGAGAAGCGCGTGCACCTCGCCCCAGCCGACCTCGAGGTCGACCGCGTCGTTGGCCGTGAACCCGCCGAACCGCTTGGTCACCCCCGAGAGCCGGAGGGCGGATGAGCGCGTTCCCGCCCGCGGGTCGGCGCCGGATGTCGTCGTCGACATCGGATCAGCGCTGCTCGAAGTCATAGCTCGGCCGCGGCAGCAGGACGCCCTCCTCGGGCGTGATCGAGCCGTCCGAGATGCGCCCGGTGATGTCCTCGACGAGGGCGATCTCCTCCTCGCTCGCCTTGCCCTCGCAGAACTGGAAGGAGAGCGCACCGGACTTGAGGCCGAAGCTGATCGCGCCGGCCGGGAGCTCGTCGGCGGCCGCCTCGGTCACCGTGCTCTCGAGGACGTCGGACCAGCTGACCACGCCGGAGCCCACGATGTTCGGGTTCTCGTCGCAGTGCAGCGCGAAGACGTTGTAGACCTCGATGCCCTCAGCCGCGCCGGCGGCCTGGTAGATGCCCTCGGAGCCGCTGTCGAGATCGGAGAGCAGCTGGTCGGCGCCGTTGGCGATCATCGCCTCGGCCGCCTGCTTGGCCTTGCCGACGTCGTTGTAGTCGTTGGTGTAGGCCTGGAAGACCTCGGTCTGCGGGTTCTCGATGGCCGCACCCTGCTTCATGCCGTAGTACCAGGCGGTGGACGACGGGACCTCGGGGCCGGCGATCATCCCGATCTTCTTCGACTCCGAGCGCATCGAGGCCACCGCGCCGGCGACGAGGGCATCGAGTCCGACCGCCACGGTCACCGAGCTGACGTTCTCGGCGTACTCCTCGAGGTCGGAGGCGACCAGGATGAAGTGCGTATCGGGGTACTTCGGGGCGACCACGGCCACGGCCTTGTTGAGCACCGCTCCGTCCGCGACGACGATGTCGTTGTTGGCCGCGAGCGTCTGCAGACCCTCGATCTGCTCCTGGGACTCGGCGGCGTTGTCGACGATGGAGGTCAGTTCCATCCCGCCGGCCTCGACGGCCTTCTCGACGCCGGCGAGGGCGTACTGGGTGAAGCCGCCGTCGTTGCGCGGCGCGGGCGCCAGGAACCCGACCTGGATCGCGTCGTCGGAGGACGCGTCGTCGGCTGAGGAGCCGGAGCAGGCGGCGAGCGAGAGAGGCAGGGTGACCGCGAGCGGGATCGCAGCGAGCTTGATGCGCATGGCATGCCTTTCGAGCGTCCCGGCAGACGCCGGGGCGGATGGATGACGGCCGGCGCGGAGACCTGGGTGGTATGTCAGAACACGTGGCTTTGCTGCCTCGGAATCGGCCGGTGCAGCCAACTATGGAGAACTGACATACCAGTTGTCAACGGTTGAATTCGCCCGCAACGCAGACGTAACGTCCCGCTAACACTGGGACGAGCGGCAGCTTCGGCCCGAGTCGCCGAAGTGCCTGGAGGGGAGTCCCCCAGGAACTGACATGTCAGTTGACGATGCGGGAGCGGCTCGCTTCCCTTGCCGTCAGGGGGCGAACTTCGCCGCGACCTCGTCCTGGAGCTCGGCGCGGCCGCTGCGGACGTGCTTCCGCATCGCGGCCTCGGCGGCGTCGCCGTCGCGGGACTGCAGCGCCGCGACCAGACGCACGTGCTCATCGAAGGACCGCGTGACCCGTCCCGCGCGCTGGCTGACGATCGAGGAGAGCAGGCCGCGGTTGATGTGCTGCACCAGCAACCGGTAGTGCTCCCGCAGCCGGTCGTTGCCGGAGCCCTCCGCGATCAGCGCGTGCAACCGCGCGTCCACGTCGCCGTACACGTCGATGTCGCCGGCCTCGACGACGCGGTGCATCTCGGCCATGACCTCGTCGATGCGGGAGAGGAGCTCGTTGCCGGCGCGGGTCGCACACAGCCGGGCCGCCATCCCCTCGACCGCCTCCCGCACCTCGAAGAGGTCCAGGATGTCGTGCTTGCGCATCTGCTTCACGAAGGTGCCGCGGCGCTGCTCGACCGACACGAACCCGGCCGTCTCCAGCTCCTTGAGCGCCTCACGGACCGGCATCCGGCTCACGCCGAAACGGGCGGCCAACCTCGCCTCCGAGAGCTTCTCCCCCGGTCGGATGCGCCCCGACCCGATCTCGCGGCGCAGCTCGTCGGCGATCATCTCCTTCTTGGAGCGCTCGCCGTCAGCGAACTCAACAGACATCCGAGTCACCGATCTGAAGGAGTCGACTATCATGCGATCGCGTGGCCGGTAGCCGTCACACGACGGAACAGATTGCACCGGCAACAATAGGCCATCGGCCCGGGCCCGCCCGGGCAAGGGCAGTGGCCCCGACCGGATCGATGCGGTCGGGGCCACCCTTGGGCTACCGGGTCCTCTACCGGAGCCGGAGCTGTCTGTTCCTGAAGGAGACCACAGGATCAGCGCACCAGGCTCGGCACCCGTGGCCCGTTCTCTACTTCTTCTTCACCGGCTTCAGCGTGACCACCAGGTTGTCGCGGTAGTGGAAGTGACCATCGGGTCGGGTGACCTTGTTGGTGCACGTCACGAGAAGCACCCGCGGAGCGCCGGTCATCGAGAACAGGCTCTCCGGCAGCGGCTTGGCCCTGCTGAACCGCTTCTTGGTGACCACCTTGTACCGGTAGGTCTTGCCATCGCTGCCCTTCACCTTCACGGTCTTCCCGGCCTTGAGGCGCTTGATGTCGTAGAACGCCCCCGGACGGTCGCGGTTGTCGGACACGTGCCCGACGACGACGGTCGTGCCGATCGCGTCATCCAGTCGAGCCGACGTCTGCAGCCATCCGAGGAGGTTGCGGCTCTTGGGGACGTTGGCCCGCACGTCGGTCAGCCCGACCTGCGTCACCTTGGCATTCAGACCGAGGGCCGGCACCTTGACCCGCTTCGGCGAGCCCGGGAGCGCAGCTCGGCCGGCCGCGCCGGGGTCGACCCCGTTGAAGCCGGTGTCGATGTGGCGCACCTTGTTCTCCGGACGGTGGACCAGGCTGGTCTCCGCAGCCAGCCCACAGGCGTGGGTGGTCGCGTTGTTGAACTGGTCCGCGGTGATCGACGCCACCCAGGTGTAGTAGCCGGGCTTGGTCACCGTGACCGACGGCGTACGGACTGTTCCGTTGGCCGGCGTGAACGGAACCGAGCCGACCCGGGTGTCCGCCGTGCACATCGCCGCTGAGGGCGAGGAGAACGGCCCGTAGAGCGTGGCCGATCCCGTCGACGTGCCGCCCGCCGTGAAGCCGGTGATGGTCACCGAGTCGTGAAGCTCGGCGCCGACCAGCGCCTTGGCGTCAGAGGTGGCGGTCGTCAACGTCGGCTGCCCCTGCTTGGGCGGCGCGAGCACGAACCCGAAGTCCAGCGTCGGGTCCCGGTCACCGTCCTCGGTCAGGTCCGACGACTCGGCCGACCAGGTCGACGAGTCACCCTCACGATCACCCTGCCCCGCCTGTGTCGGCTGATAGGGCTGCAGCGCGGTCTGGGTCGACGGTGCCGTCTGGTCGATCGTCACCGTGTAGTGCTGACCAGCAGGCAGCGGCGGCAGGTTGTCGAAGGTGTAGCCACCGTTCGCGTCCGTCGTCGTCGGACCCACCGGGTTGCCGTCGACGTCCGTCACCGGCTGACCATCGGGACCGGTCAGCACCAGGACCACACCCGGGATTCCCGGCTCGCCGTCGTCCTGACGACCGTCCTTGTCCGAGTCGACCCACACGTAGTCACCCACCGACACCGATGCCGGCACGAACCCGAAGTCCAGCGTCGGGTCCCGGTCACCGTCGTCGGTCAGGTCCGAGGACTCCGCCGTCCACGTCGACGAGTCGCCCGCGGTGTCACCCTGCCCCGACTGCGTCGGCACGTACGGCTCCAACGCGGTCTGGGTCGACGGCGCCGTCTGGTCGATCGTCACCGTGTAGTGCTGACCAGCAGGCAGCGGCGGCAGGTTGTCGAAGGTGTAGCCACCGTTCGCATCCGTCGTCGTCGGACCCACCGGGTTGCCGAACACATCGGTCACCGGCTGACCGTCAGGTCCGGTCAGCACCAGGACCACACCCGGGATTCCCGGCTCGCCGTCGTCCTGACGACCGTCCTTGTCCGAGTCGACCCACACGTAGTCACCCACCGAGACCGAGGGCGGGAGGACCACGCCGGCGTCGATCGTGTGATCCACGCCGCCAGGAGCCAGCGGCGCGGTGATCGCGACCTCGGCGATGCCGGGGCTCACCGGCGTCGGGTCCGAGTCGAGGCTGTCGTCGCCCCCACTGTTGGAGGTGGTGTAGCTCAGCGCGCTGGTCGGCGGCGAGAACGGCAGCCCCGAGGTGTCGGCCGTGCTCACATCGAACCGCACCGTGTACGACGCTCCGGGCACCACCTGGTAGGCGGCTCCGTCGCCACCGAAGTAGTACTCACCGTCCGCGTTCGTGGTCGTCGTCGCGACCACGGCGCCGGTGGAGTCGAGCAGGGTCACCGTCGCGCCGGGGATCGGCAGCTCGTCGGGGTCCTGGACGCCGTCCTTGTCCGCGTCGAACCACACCCGGTTGCCGATCTGGACCGGCGCGAGACCGGCGAGCAGGTCGAGATCACCCAGGCCGTTGCCCTTGCCGAAGGACTCGGGGTAGGTGTTGATCAGCCAGCCGCGGGTCGTGGGCGCTCCGCCGGGCCCCTGCCCGGTCGCGGTGTCGAAGAAGCCGATGCCGCCCGTGCCGACCAGGCCGGTCGGGTCCAGCGCGATGCTGCCCAGCTCGCCGTTGCGCGGCGCGTAGGCGAGACCACCTTGGGCGACCTCCTGATGGTTGCCGGTCGTCGTGCTTCCGCTCAGGGAGATCCAGTCGCCGGCGAAGAACTCGCTGACCGCTGCCGCCTGGCCACCGTCCGGAGTGCTGGTGGTGTTGTCCGGGCAGCCGTTGACGCCCTCCCACGAGTAGCTGCCGTCGGGGTTGATGCAGGCCTTGTTGACGTCACCGCCCGTGATGGCATTCACCAGAACGGGGTCGACGGTGACGCCGGGCTCGAAGCCACTGGAGCCGATCTGGTCCGCGTGACGGTCCCGGAAGCCGAGGAACAGCGAACCGTCGGTCTCGAACTCCAAGGAGGTCAGGAACGGCGTCGGGTACTTGATGTTGTAGCTGGATCCCGCCGTCGGCGTCACGGGCAGACCGTCGACACCCGTGCGCGACCAGGCGGTGCGCCAGGTGTTCCACTGCCGCGACACGGCCGTGCCGCCGTTCTCGGCCGCGCCCCGGACGAAGTCGAGCGGCTGCGAGAGCACGGTGTCGAAGGAGCCGCCGTCGAGGCGGAGCACGTACGCTCGCAGGTCCGCCCGGTCTCCGGACACCGAACCGTCGCAGACGCCGCCGACGTACACCTCCCCGTCCCGCACGGTCACTGCGCCCGGCCGCCACTGGCCGCCGACACAGCCGGGATCGGCGATGGCCGTCGACCCGGTGATGGTGCCGGTCGCCCCGGTGGCGTCGACCTCGTAGAGCCGACGGTCGTTGAGGTTGACGACGTACAGCGTGGACTGGTCCTCGGACATCGCCATGCCGCCGAGCCCCTCGGTGCCGGCCGCGGCGTAGTAGTCGTCGTCGCGTCCGCCCGCGATGTTGCCGTGGGCGGTCGACCCCGCGTTCGGGATCGTCACGAACAGGCTGGCGTTCGGCAAGCCGGAGTTCAGGTCGGTGACGTAGACCGCACCCGAGCCGCCCGGACCGTACGGCACGAACGCCTTGGCGTAGGCAGCACTGAACAGGCGCTCGTCACGCTCGGCGGCCAGGCCGAAGACGGAGCCGGTCTGGGCCTTGGTCGCCAGTGTGGTGACATTCTGGGTGTTGGGGGTCGTCGTGCCCCCGTTGCCGTCACCCCGGTGCGCCCAGTTCGTGCGGACCAGCGAGCGTGAGGTGCCCGGAGACGATCGGGACGGCTGGATCGCCACCACGTAGTCCGGATCCACCGGTGCGTAGTCGGCAGGGTTCCAGACGCCGACCCGCACCGTCTCGGCGGCGCCGCCGCTGACGTCGACGAAGGTCGTCACGCTCCGGAATGCGTTGGCCGCTCCCGACGCGGACGCCGGAGCGGGCTGGAGGTAGGACAGTGCAGCCGGAACCGCCGTCTCCACCCGGTACCTGCCGCCGACCAAGGCCGAGGCGGCGGTGATGACGACCTCGCCGGCCGCGTTGGTCACCCCGTTGGCCACGTTGCCTGCGGAGTCGGTGACCTTGACCTCGATGCCGGCCTGGGGCGGATCGATGATGGGGTCGTAGACGCCGTCACCGCTCACGTCACGCGCGACAGCGACAGTGAGCGTGCCGTCGCCGGGTCCGGCTGCTGCCGGGGTCGGCGTCGTCGCCACCCACGCCAGTCCGCTGACGACCACGGCCAGGCCGCTCGCCAGCGCAACGGCGCTCCTGCGCGCTCTGAACGGACGGATCGTTTGCATCTACTCGCCTCGATTCCCCTCGGGCGACCTACCGCCCATTCGGCAGGTCCTCAGAGTGTGAGACCACCGGAGCTGAAGAACATGACGCCTAAGCCCGAAGAAGTTGGTCACCGCTTCGACCGGTCACGCTCGTTCGCCCGGCGATCTGGACAAACCCTGCGCTGAGAATGGCTGAGCCGAAGCGCCACCGCGACCACCGTCTCTCCGAACGGCCGATTTTGCCCCCCAAGTGGGTGACATGACATCGCCCGCCGGTGCCCTCTTACGTCCGTGGCACGGAACGCGTCGATGGCCGCTGACGGCATCGCGTACACGCGGATCGCGGGAGCTGAGTGACGTCACGGCCATCACGGTGCTGGCCCCGGGGCGGCCGCTATGAGGGGCGCCTGGGCGAGCGCCAGAGGTAGTGCCAGCGCGTCAGCCGCAACGACGAGAAAGAGCCTCGAGCCAGCGTCTCGGCTGGCCAGAGGCTCTTTGCTGCTTGGTGGAGGTGAGGGGATTCGAACCCCTGACCTTCTCATTGCGAACGAGACGCGCTACCAACTGCGCCACACCCCCAAGCGAGGAGAAACGGTAGCACCCGGGTCGCATGCGGTCCGAATCGGGATGGTCAGTCGCGGTCCTCGTCGGCGTGGCCGGCGGGACGGGGGTGCTCGTCGCCGTGCGGGCCGTGGTCCGGGTCGGAGCTCGCGCGGGGCTTCGGCGGGTCCTCGAAGGTCGTGGACTGGCCACGGGCGGACGCGTCCGCGAACGGGCTGTCGTCGATGATCTCGTCGGGATCGGCGAACTGGGTGTCGGGCGAGACGGCGGTCGCGGAGTCGTCGTACTTCTTCTCCTGCTCGCGCGCCTGCTGGGCTGCTTGCCGGTCGGCGGCGCTCTCCTCGGTCATGGCGGGGCGTTACCCGGCCACGGCCCGCCCATCCGGGAGCGGGTGGGTCAGCTGCCCGTGGCGCGGCGCTGCTCGTCCTCGGTGGCCGCGTCGGCCTGGGCACGCTGGGCGTCGGCCTCGCGAGCGAGCTGGGAGTCGGCCTCGTTGCGGCCGGAGCTCCACACGCCGGTGGAGTCGAGGTCGATGGTGCGGACCGTGCGACCGGCCGGCGCCTTGGCGACGTACGACGGGAGGGGCACGGGGACCGGGGTCCATCCGTCCTCGACGGGCCGGGCAGACTCGCCGGACTCGGCGGCGGGCTCGTCGAGCACCTCGGCCGTGACCACGGGGATCTCGTCGGTGTCGTCACGCAGCTTGCCGAACGGGCCGTCCTCGGCGTCGGGGCCGGAGGAGGCGTCCTCCGCGGCGATGACCTCGTCGGCGAGAGTGGTACGGCGCCTGCGGACCTGGCTGGAGCGGGCGGCGCGCTCGCGCGTGACCATCAGCCGGCAGGCCACCAGCCAGACGACCATCAGCCCGGCGGGCGCGGCGAGCCACACCCAGGCGACGACCTTGCCGATCGCGAGGCCGGCGACGACCACGACCGCCAGGAGCAGGAGGTTGAAGACCCGGCGGCGCCGGGCGGCAGCGCGGCGGGCCGCGGGGCGGTCGACCGGGCGGGAGGCGCGCGGCGCAGGGGTGGGCGCCGCGGGCTCCGCTTCGGCCTTCTCGCCGGATCCGGCGGCCGTCGTACTGGCTGAATCGTCAGCCGGCACGTCGGCCAAGGCCGCGGTCTCGACCAGACGATCCTTCTCGATGAGCTCGGCCTCGGTGGACGACACCGCGTCCCGTCGGGCGAGCACACGCAGCCGGTCGGAGAAGCCCTCGACCGAGCGGCTGGAGGCGTCCTCCTCGTGGTGCCGCAGCGCCTTCGGGACGAGGTAGACAGCCCACGCCACGAACAAGGCGACGAAGATCAGTGAGCTGAGGTCCACACCGAGAGGTTAGGAGCGCTACCTCAGGACGGGGCGCATGTCTATCGGTGTGTCACAGATTGATTCCTGTGACGCATGTGATTTGCGGGGTTCCCCCGGCGGATCACCCTACGCATCGCCTCCGGCGGATCGCTCGAGCCGGATCAGGACGCCGCGCGGGGCCTCCTCGCGGGTGACCGCGAAGATGCGGTGGTCGCGCCATTCGCCGTCGATGTGCAGGAAGTACGGCGCATAGCCGACCTCGCGGATCCCGAGCTTCTCCACGACCCGCAGGGAGTTGGTGTTCTCGGGACGGATGCAGATCTCGATGCGATGCAGGCCGCCGAGGAAGAAGCAGTGGTCGATCACCATCGCGACGGCGCGCGGGATGACGCCGCGTCCGGCGTACTGCTGGTCGATCCAGTAGCCGACCGAGGCGAACTGCGCCGAGCCGCGCACGATGTTGTTGACGCTGACCTGGCCGGCGAAGACCCCGTCGACCTCCACGACGAACGGGTACGTCGTCCCGCGTCGCGCGGCCCGGCGCAGCCGCTTGACCAGTGCCCGGAAGGAGGTCGGCCGGGCGTCGGACCCGGGTGGGGCGGTGGCGTCCCACGGGCCGAGCCACATGGCGTTGCGGCGGCGGGCGGTCCGCCAGGCACGGGCGTCGCCGCGGGCGATTGGGCGGAGCCGGACGACCGGGTCGGTGCCGGAGATCAGCTCGTTGGGCCAGGCGCGTCCGGGAACGCCGACGACCATCCGCTCCCGCGGGCTCTCGCCGGGCCGGGCCTCGCTCAATGGTCGCTCCCGACGATCTGCTCCACGGCGTGCAGCAGGACCGGCTCGAGCACCGCGAGCGCGTCCTTGACCCCGCCGCGGGAGCCGGGCAGGTTGACGACGAGCGCCTGGCCGGCGACGCCTGCGAGGCCGCGCGAGAGGACGGCGGTCGGCACGCCCTTCGCGACCCCGGCGGCCCGGATCGCCTCGGCCAGACCGGGGACCTCGCGGTCGAGCAGGGGACGGGTCACCTCGGGGGTGCGGTCGGTGGGCGTCAGGCCGGTGCCACCGGTGGTGAGCACGACCCGAGCGCCGTCGTGGACGGCGAGGGCGATCGCCGCGCCGACCGGCTCGCCGTCGGGCCGCACGACGGGGTCGCCCACCACGAACCCCCACGAGCGCAGGGCATCGACGATGAGCGGACCGGTCGTGTCCTCGTAGACGCCGGCGGCGGCGCGGTTCGACGCCACGACCACCACCGCCAGGTAGTCCGTCGAGCCGCCGCCCACGGGGTGGTTCATCGCGACCAGTCCCCCGACTTCCCGCCGGTCTTGGTCTCGACCCGGACGTCGGTGATGACCGCTGCCTTGTCGACGGCCTTCACCATGTCGACGACGGTGAGCGCCGCGACCGACACCGCGGTGAGCGCCTCCATCTCGACGCCGGTCCGGTCGGTCGTCCTGACGGTCGCGGCGATCTCGACGGCGTCGTCGGCGACGGTCAGGTCGAGCGTCACCCCGGAGATCGAGAGCGGATGGCACAGCGGGATCAGTGCGGGCGTCTGCTTGGCCCCCATGATCCCGGCGATCCGCGCCACCGCGAGCGCGTCGCCCTTCGGCACCCCGTCCCCGCGCAGCAGGCCGACGACCTCGCGCGACACGAGCACCCGCCCCGACGCCGTCGCGACCCGATGGGTCAGGTCCTTGGCCGACACGTCGACCATCCGCGCGGCACCGGAGGCGTCGACGTGGGTCAGCCGGGCCTGCTCGTCAGCCATGGGGCTCCTTCGGTTTCGCTCACACCAGCACCTCGATCGTCCGCCCGGCCTCCAGCTCGCATCGGGCGGGGGGCACGACCATCAGCACCTCGGCCTGGGCGAGGAGCCGCTGGGAGTGCCCGGCATGACCGGGAAGGGGGACGACGTGACCATTCTCGTCGTAGCGGCCGGGCAGCACCACCGTGCGGTCCCCCGCCGTGACGGGTACGCCGAGCCGGGCCCGTCTCGTCCCGGCGGCGGGACGGCCGCCGAGCCGGGCCAGCGCCTCGCGGCCGAACAGCAGGAAGGCGGCGTACGCGGCGATCGGCGTGCCGGGCAGGGCGAGGACCGGAACCCGGCGGCCGTCGCTCGCGCGCACCCGCCCGAATCCCTGCGGGCGCCCGGGCTTCAGCTCCACCGGCCCGAACCAGAAGTCGTCCTCCGCGCCCAGCGCCGCCTTGACGACGTCGTGGTCGCCGGCCGAGATGCCACCGGTGGTGACAACGAGATCGCTCACCTCGGCGGCCTCGGCGAGGATCGCCCGGAAGGCGTCCGGATCGTCGGGGGCCGGGCCGTGCGACGCGGCGACCGCGCCCGCGGTGCGGCCGGCCGCCAGCAGCATCTGGGTGTTGCTGTCGGGGATCTGGCCGCCGACCAGCTCGGCGCCGGTGGCGATCACCGCCAGTCGCGGCCGCGGGCGGACCGCGACCTCGACGACGCCCACCGAGGTGAGCAGCCCGATCTGCGCGGCGTCGACGCGGGTGCCGGCCGCCAGCGCGACCTCCCCCGCCCGCACGTCCTCGCCCTCGCGCCGGACGTGCCGGCCGGCGGCGGCGGTCCGCAGGAGGCGGACCGGGTCGCTGCCGGTCGTCCACTCGAACGGGATGACCAGGTCGGCGCCCGGAGGGACGGGCGCCCCGGTCATGATCCGGTACGCCGTACCCGCCGGCAGTGACGGCGGCGCGGTGTCGCCCGCGGCGACCACCCCCGCGACGGGGAGCTCGACGGGCGGCGCGCCCACCTCGGCCGCACGCACCGCGAAGCCGTCCATCGCCGCGTGGTCGAACGGCGGCACGGAGAGGGCCGCCACCACGTCGGTGGCGAGGACCCGGCCCAGCGCCTCGCCCGGCGGCAGGAGGTCCGACCGGGTCAGCTGCGCGACGCCGGCACGTACCCGGTCCCGGTGGTCCGCGACGGACGTAGGCCCGCCACCGGACGGGTCAGTCATCCGCGCCTTGTCCGGCGGCGGGGCTCCCGAGCACCTCGCCGGCAGCCACCCGCTGCGGACCGCGGCCCTCGAGCTCCACGTCGCCGACCACCCGGACCCCGCGGCCGAAGGTCCAGTCACCGCGGACCCGCAACGACGTGGACTGGGACAGCAGCGGCTCACCGTCGGGGAAGCGCTGGTCGAACTCGTGGATCGTCCGGTAGTAGCCGGTGTCGAGGTCGACGTACGGGACGTCGGTGGCGATCTGGGTGAGCGCGAAGTCGGCGCCGATCTCGTAGACGTCGGAGCGCAGGACCAGCAGGTCGTTGGTGGTCTTGACCGGGATGAACCGGTCGCGGCCGACCTCGATCAGCCGGGCGCCGTCGAAGATCTCGATGGCGGCACCCATGGCGGTCTCGATCTGGACCACCTCCGGCGAGGCGGGGTCGGCGGGGTCCACCGGCTTGACGTTGCGGATGAGCGGGAGCCCGAGGATGCCCTCGCGCTCGTCGAGCACGGTCTTCATCGCGTGCAGGTCGAACCAGAGGTTGTTGGTCGAGGTGAACCGGTGCCGGTCGAGGTCGGCGAGCGCCTCGAGGTCCTCGGGCAGGGTCTGCGCCGTCTCGCGCAGCACGATCCGGCCGTCGGCCTTGCGCTGGGCGAAGTGACCGCCCTTGCGGTCGGAGGGGGTACGGCGGACCGCCTCGATCGCGAACGGTGCTCCCGACGCCGCGAACCACCCGGCGATCCGCGGGTCCGGGACGGCACCGAGGTTGTCGGAGTTGGACACGAAGACGTAGCGATAGCCCTGCTCGATCATCCGCGTGATCAGGCCGGCGCCCCGCAGCGCGGTGTAGACGTCGCCGTGCCCGGGCGGACACCACTCGAGGTCCGGGTCCTTGGGCCAGCTGACCGGCGTCAGGTCGGCGGTGAGGAGCTTGGGCTCCTTGTTCTGCAGGAACTCCAGCGGCAGCCCCTCCACCGGGAGGTCCCCATAGCGACCGAGCGCGTGCAGGGTGTCGGCCGAGGTGCGGAAGGAGTTCATGAGGAGCAGCGGCAGCCGGGCGTCGTACTTCTGGCGCAGGTGCAGCGCCTGCCGGGCGATGATGTCGAGGAAGGACAGGCCGCGGCGCACGCACAGCAGCGACTTGGCCCGCTCCATGCCCATCGAGGTGCCGAGCCCGCCGTTGAGCTTGATCGCGACCGTCTTGCCGATCGCGTCGGCCGCGACATCGTCGGCGACCTCCACGTCGGCCAGGCTCTCCATGTCGACCGGGGCGATCGTCGACTCCGGGATCATGCCGGTCTCGCCGTGCTCGAGCAGTCGGTAGTAGTGCGCGAAGGTGTCGACGGCGACGGGGTCGACCCCTGCGTCGAGCATCTTCGCCCGCGCCTTCTCGAGGCCGCCACTGCGACCACTCATACCCATACCGCCGATCGTAGGCTGGTCCTGTGACAGGTCCACATCGGTGCCACGGAGCGGCCAAGGTCGCGGCCCGCGACCAGCTGCTGGCCGCCCGCCGGCGCCGGCCGCTCACCGAGGTCGGCGAGGCCGCCCGGGCGATCGCGGAGCACCTGCTCGCGTCGCCGGAGATACGCCGCGCCGCCACCGTGGCGGCGTACGTCTCGGTCGGCACCGAGCCCGGCACCACCGTCCTGCTCGACCGGCTGGTCGACGCCGGCAAGCGGGTGATCCTGCCGGTGCTGCTGCCTGACAACGACCTCGACTGGGCCGCCTACCACGGTCCGACCTCGCTCGCACCGGCCCGCCGCGGCCTGCTCGAGCCGGTCGGCCCGACCCTCGGCGTCGACGTGGTCGCGACCGCCGACGTCGTCCTCGTTCCCGGTCTCGCTGCGTCCTCGGCAGGTCTGCGGCTGGGCCGCGGCGGCGGCTCCTACGACCGGGCGCTCGCACGGGTTCCGGTCGGCACCTTCACCTGCGTCCTGCTGTACGACGACGAGGTGCTGCCCGACGTACCCACCGAGCCGCACGACCTGCCCGTCACCGCCGCCGCCACTCCCGGGGGGATCCGCAGGCTGGGTTGAGTCGTCGGCCGCGTCGGTCACGGCCTTCTCGGAGAACACCCAGGGCAGCGTCGCGCCGCGGGCCCACAGGTCGGTCTGGTCGGTGTAGTTGGGGTGGAACGCGTGGCCGGAGACGCCGGTCAGGTTGATCCACCGGGCGGCGTCGAGGTCGTCCATCGGGACGATCATCCGCATCGACGGCGCGGTCGCGACCTCGTAGCCGCTGCGGGCGTCCCACGCGGTCGCGTTGACCAGCGAGCTGCCGCCGCCGACCTCCCAGCCGCCGCGGTTGAAGATCCGCTCGACGAGGCCGATCCCGGACTCCCCCAGGGTCGAGGACCGCAGCTCGAGCTCGTGCAGGTCACCCCACGTCCACTCGTCGGCGCTGGGCGACTCCAGGACGGTGAGCTCGTCGCGGGCCGCGATCATGGCGTCGTGCAGGATGTCGCTGCGCCGCTCGACCTTGTCGTCGGTGCGCACGTCGTCCCACCACCGGCTCTTCCCGCGCGGCAGCAGGGCGCTGACGACCGCGAACCACCGGTCGCCGCCGTCGGGCCGGATCACCTCGGGCAGCTCGTCGGCGAAGGTCCGCTCGAGCACCTCGCGCCACACGACGTTGAAGTACGCCGCGGCCGCGCTGTCGGCGTCCTCCTGGTAGTTCCACGAGCGCAGCAGCCGCTGGCCGTCGGAGTAGTAGCCGTCCGGCAGGTCGATGTCGAGGAGGTACGGCGTCAGCGCCTCGCCGATCGCGCTGCGGTCGTCGAGCTGGATGGCCGCCATGCCCTCCACACTCAGCTCGTCGTCGGCGGCGAGCAGCCGGTTGATCCGGTCGGAGCGGTAGCCCTGGTCCCAGTCGGAGGTGAGGTACGGCGGGTAGCGGCTCGGGTCGGCGACCGCCTGGTTGGCGGTGGCGATGATCCCGGACTCGGGGTCCAGCACGCTGGGCAGCGCGTCGTAGGGCACGAACGCACCGGTCCAGTCGGTGTCCTTCTGCCAGCCGGCGGCGGGCAGCCGACCGTCGTTGCCGGGGCCGCGGACCGGGACCAGGCCGGTCGCCTGGTAGCCGATGTGCCCCTCGGTGTCGGCGTACACGACGTTCTGCCCCGGCACCGCGAAGTCGGAGAGCGCCTGTCGGAAGGACGTCCAGTCGCCCGCCCGGTTCAAGGCGAGCAGCGCGTCGACGGTCGGGCGCGGGGTCAGCGCCGTCCAGGCCAGGGAGATCGCGTCCTCCCCCGTCGGTCCGGCGTCCTGCGCCGCGGCGACGCCCTCGACCTGGTCGAGCAGCCCGTCCTCGGTGATCTCGATACCGTCCTCGTCGGCGAACCGCGCCAGGTCCGAGAGCAGCGGACCGTGGCCGGTGGAGCGCACCGTCAGCTCGACGTCCTCGCCGTCACGGACCTCGATCCGCTCGGTCCGCGTCGACAGCGGGAGCTGCCGGCCGTCGTACTCCCAGGTGTCGCCCTCGATCCGCTCGACGAAGAGGTCGGTCACGTCGGGACCGAGGTTCGTGAACCCCCAGGCGATGTCCCGGTTGTGGCCGATGACGACCCCGGGCACCCCGGAGAAGCTGAACCCGGCGACGTCGTAGGGGCACTCGGGCGACACCGTCCGGCAGTGCAGCCCCACCTGGGTCCACACGCCGGGCAGCGAGATGCCGAGGTGCGGGTCGTTGGCGAGGATCGGCGCGCCCGTGTCGGTGTGGTCGCCGTCGACGACCCAGGCGTTGCTGCCGAGGCCGTCACCCTGGCCGAGAAGGGCGGGTACGCCGGCCAGGACGTCGCGCACCCGCGCAAGTGCGGCAACGGTGCCGGTGCCCGTGCCCGTGTCGCCGCCGAGTGGCGAGCGCCGCCGGGCGGCCGGGCCGGACCCGGGTGCGTCCTGGTCGAACACCCGGGCGTCACCGCTCCCGACGACACCGCCCTGCTGCACGATCGGCGCGCGCTCGTCGTACGGGTAGGCGGGGTAGAGGTCGGCGGTCCGGTCCGCGCCGACCGTCGCGGTGGCGACGGCGCGGCCGATCTCCTCCTCGAGGTTGCCGCGCAGGTCCCAGGCCATCGCCTTGAGCCAGGCGACGGAGTCGACGGCGGTCCAGTTCTCCGGCTGGTAGTCGAGACCGGTGAGGCCGAGGAGCGTGTACTCCAGCGCCATCTCGGAGGGGGACCGGCCCTCCAGGTAGGCGTTGACCCCTTCGGCGTAGGCGTCCAGCGCGCTGCGGGTCGCCGGCCGCAGCAGGGCCAGCTCCCGCTCCGCGACGTCGCGCCAGCCGAGGGTGCGTACGACGAGGTCGGTCTCCAGGCCGGAGTCCCCGAACAGCTCGGAGAGCCGGCCGGCGGTGGCGTGGCGTCGTACGTCCATCTCGAAGAAGCGGTCCTGCGCGTGCACGAAGCCCTGGGCCAGCATCAGGTCGTGGGTGGAGTCGGCGTAGATCTGCGGGATGCCGTAGTCGTCGCGCACGACCCGCACATCGCCCTCGAGCCCGCTGATCGACAGCTCCCCGCCCGTCTGCGGCCAGGACCTCCGCACGACGACGACCGTGGTCGTCACGCCGGCGACGAGGGCCAGCACGAGGAGCACGCCGATCGCCGTGGTCCAGCGCAGCCACCGGGGCCAGGAGGAGGGCTTCGCGGCCGGGGCGTCGGCGACGGCGTCGCTCGGGTCGTGGTCCACCATGGTGGCGCCATTGTGCCGTGCTGCCCGGCCCTGACGTAGCATTGGCACTCGCCCAGCAAGAGTGCTAGCGCGAGAGTGCCGAGCGAGGATCGTCGATGCCCACCTACCAGTACCAGTGCACCGCCTGCGGACACGCCTTCGAGCAGGTCCAGAAGTTCAGCGACGACGCACTCACCACGTGCCCCGAGTGCGCCGGCAAGCTGCGCAAGCTGTTCAACTCCGTGGGCGTCGTGTTCAAGGGGTCGGGCTTCTACAAGACCGACAGCAAGGCCTCGGCGAACGGCCCCGGCGGCTCCGGCGGCTCCAGCGACGCGCCGGCGGCGAGCTCGTCCGACAAGTCCGGCTCGTCCGACAAGTCCGGCTCGTCCGACAAGTCCGGCTCGACCGGCTCGTCCGACAAGTCCGGCTCGACCGGCTCCTCCAGCTCGAGCTCGGCGGCCTCGTCCGCCTGATCCGGGGCTGAGGTCACCGACCCTGTGGAGGACGCCGGCGGCCGGCGCCGCGGCGGCCTACGGTCGCCGGCATGGAGCCCCGTGATCCCCGGCACCCGTCCCCGCGCAGGCCGCTGCGCCGCGTCCGCGACGCCCTCGACGAGGTACGACGACGGGTGCTGCGCCGACGACGGCTGATCGCCGCCCTGCTGCTGGGCGTGGCGGCCGCCGTCGCCCTCCGCTCGCTCGCGCCCCCTCCGCCCGCCACCGCGGCGATGCTGGTGGCCGCGCGCGACCTGCCGGCCGGCCAGGCGCTGCGAGCCGGCGACCTGGCCACGGTGCGGATCCCGCCGGGCGCCGTACCGGACGGAGCCGCCGCCGACCCGGTCGGCCGCCGCCTCGCCGCTCCCCTGCGCGCCGGCGAGCCCGTCACCGACGTACGCCTCGTCGGGCCGGACCTCGGCACGGCCCAGCCGGCGGGCACGACGACCGTCCCGGTCCGGCTCTCCGACGCCGGCCAGGTGGCGCTGCTGACCGCGGGCGACCGGATCAGCCTGCTCGGCACCGATCCGCAGGCGGGCAGCACCCGGATGCTCGCGCGCGACGCGACCGTCCTCGCCGTGCCCGACCGCGCGTCGGCCGACGACGGCGCGCTTCCTGGCCGCCTCGTCGTCCTGGCCCTAGATTCGGATGCGGTCTACCACGTCACGACGGCGGCCGCAGCCGAATACGTGACTTATACATGGAGTCGCAGTTAGTTTTCGGGAGCCAAGAGAGGATCCCGACCTCCACCACTCGTCTCGGGAAAGAGGAGAGAGCATGTCCGGGTTCAAGAAGTTCCTGCTCCAGGGCAACCTGGTCGACATCGCAGTCGCATTCATCATCGGTGCCTCCTTCGGCACCGTCGTCACCACCTTCGTCGCCTGGCTCACCGCGCAGATGCCGGACTCGGCCAGCGACGTCTTCACCAACGCGGAGAACTCGTTCGGCGCGTTCCTCAACGCGGTGATCTCGTTCGTGATCCTGGCCGCCGTCGTCTACTTCCTCGTCGTCACGCCCTACACCAAGGCCAAGGAGCGGTTCTTCCCCGACCCCGAGCCGGGCGAGACCGAGCTCGACGTGCTCACCCAGATCCGCGACTCGCTCGCCACCCGCTGAGCGACGCTCGCTACGAACGGCCCGAGGGCCGGTGGGACTCCCCCACCGGCCCTCGGCATGTTCTCGGCGCCTGCGCGAACCGGCTCGGGGCCCTCAGCCCTGTCCGTGGCTCAGTCGCCGTGGTGCGGCGGGACCTGCGCCTTGAGCCAGCGCTCGCTCGCGCTCTCCCCCGCCTGCGGGGGTGCGTCGTCCCGCTCGTCGGAGGTCACCGCGGGCTCGACGTCGCCGAAGATCTCGGCCAGCCGACGCCGCCGCTCCCACTCCGTCTCCCGCTGCTCGCCCATCGCGTCTCGCCCCAGCTTCCTCAGGTGCAGAGGCCGGCGGCCTCGCGGCCGGAGGCGCTCAGGCCCTCGGGGGTCGGGGGCGGGATCGGGGAGTCGGTGCCCGGCGTACCGCCCGGCGTGCCGTTCGAGGTGCCGTTCGGGGTGCCGTCGGGAGTGCCGGACGGGCTGGCCGGACTGGACGGGCTCTCCGGCTCGGACCCGGTGTCGCCCGGCTGCCCACCCACCGACGGCGAGCCGTCCGGGTTGTCGCCGGCGCTGAGCGCGTCCTTGAGGAACTCGGGGGTGAGCGGCTTGTCCCGGCGGACCAGCTGCCACAGCCGCTCCACGTCGGGGGTCCACTCGATGCCGGAGCTCACCTTGTCGGAGTAGACCCACGGCGTGGTGATGAACTTGATGTTGTCGGCGCCGATGCCCTGCGCGGTGACGGCGAGGTCGGCCATCTGCGCGATGCCCTTGAAGTCGGTCTGCAGCGACGACGTGGCGGCGTTCATGAAGCTGATCATCCGGTCGGGTCGCGCGATCATGCCGGCGGTGAGCGCCTTGTTGATCATCGAGCCGATGAACGCCTGCTGGCGCCGGGTGCGGTTCGGGTCGGTGCCGTCGCCGATCCGGTAGCGGGCCCGGACGTAGGTGAGCGCCTCGTTGCCCTTGATCTCGCGGGTGCCCGCCTTGAGGTGGATGTTGCGCACCTCGTCGTCGATGTCGTCGGGGATGCAGACCTCGACACCGTCGAGGGCGTTGACCATGTCCTTGAACTGGTTGAAGTCGACGACGACGTAGTTGTCGACGCGGATCTTCGTGGCCTGCTCGAACTGCTGGATGGTGCAGGCGGGGCCGCCGTACGCGAAGGCCGCGTTCCACTTCTCGTACCCGGACGCCGCACGGATCTTGCTGCCGTCCTCCTTGGTGCACTCAGGCCGCATCACGGCCGTGTCACGCGGGACGGAGATGCCGTAGGCGAACTCGCGGTTCGCCGAGAGGTGGAAGAGGATCGTGGTGTCGGAGAGCCCGTTGGTCGCCTCGCCGTCGATGCCGTTGCCCTCGCCGGCGCGGGTGTCGGAGCCCATCACGAGGATGTTCATCGGCTCCTTGGGGCCCGCCACCTCTTCCTTGGCCGGGCGGTTGGTGAGCTGCTTCGACACGTCCTGCCGGTCGATGTTGCCGTTCCAGTTGTTGTAGATCAGGACGACGCCGAGACCGGTCGCCAGGCCGAGCGACAGCAGGCTCGCGAGGATCACCTTCAAGACGGTCTTGCCGGGCTGCGGCGCCTTGCGCCGGCCACCGGCCACCCGACGGCCCCCGCCGCCCCGACGACCCCGGTCGCCGCGCGGACGGCGGCGGTCGCGGTCGGCTCGCGAGGTCGGCACCCGGCGGGCGCGGCTCCCGGGCGTCGTCTCGGCGCGCACGGTCTCAACGTCCTGCGTCATGCATCACCTGGTCGTGTGGCCGCCCGCGGCGGATGGTCATGGGCTCGACTGCGCTGCCGAGTCAGCGGCCGATCGGCACATCGTGGTACCACGCCCACCGTACGGACCGCACCAAGGTCGAACGGCGAGTCGCTCCCATTGTCGCCGTTCGCCGCGCCTCGACCCAATCCGGAGGCGTCGGCCGGGACCTGACAAGATGGTCCCCACGCCCCAGTAGCTCAGTGGATAGAGCAGCCGCCTCCTAAGCGAAAGGTCGCAAGTTCGACTCTTGCCTGGGGCACCCGAGCGTTCGCGCGGGTCGACGAGCCGGGCCGGCTGCCGACCTTGCGGCTCGCCCATGTCCGGCACGCCGGAGGAGCGTGCGGCGCAACGGTTCTTAACGATCTGTGACGGATGCTCGATGACATGGTCCTCACCGGGACTTCGCTGTCAGGGTGGGGCGCATGGCGGCGACTCTTCGCGGGATGCTCGGCCGATGGCCGACGTCGCGGTGATCGGTGGAACCGGCTTCTACTCGTTCATCGAGGACGGCGAGGACCAGGAGGTGCCGACGCCGTACGGCGCCCCGACGGCCCCGATCGCGGTGGGGACGATCGGCGGCCGTCGGGTCGCCTTCTTGTCGCGGCATGGTCCGGGGCACCGGTTCCCGCCGCACGCGATCAACTACCGCGCGAACCTGTGGGCGCTGCGCTCCCTCGGGGTTCGCCAGGTTCTGGCGCCGTGTGCCGTCGGCGGCCTGGACCCGCGGCTGGGGCCGGGCGATCTCGTGGTGCCCGACCAACTGGTCGACCGGACCCAGGGGCGGGCGCAGACCTATGTCGAGTCGGGCGCGATCCACGTGCCCTTCGCCGATCCCTACTGTCCTCGCGTTCGTGGGGCGCTCGTCGCCGCGGGTCCCGGCGTACGGGACGGAGGGACGATGGTCGTCATCGAGGGGCCGCGGTTCTCGACCAGGGCCGAGTCACGGCAGTACGCCGCAGCCGGCGGCACGCTCGTCAACATGACCGGGCACCCCGAGGCCGTCCTCGCCCGGGAGCTGCGCATGTGCTACGCCTCCCTGGCACTGGTGACCGACCTGGACGCGGGCGTCGAGACCGGCCAGGGCGTCGGGCAGGCGGAGGTGTTCGCACGCTTCGAGGCCAACCTGGCCCGGCTCGGCGACCTGCTGACGAGCGCCGTGTCCTCGTTGGAGGATCCTGCCGGCTGCACCTGCTCGACGTGGGCCGACGACATCGCGCTGACCTACGACGTACCGGGCTGAGGATGCGCGTCCTGCTGACCGGCTCGGCCGGCTTCATCGGCTCCGCCGTCGACCGCGCGCTCGTCGCGGACGGCCACGAGCTCGTGCGGGTCGATGCCCTGCTGCCCACGGCCCACCACGACCCGACTCCCGACGCGGGCACGCACGTGCTCGACGTCCGCGACGCCGACAACTGGCGCAGCCTGATGGATGGCATCGACGTCGTGTGCCACCAGGCCGCCGTCGTCGGCGCGGGTACGACGACCGCGGACCTCCCGCTCTACGCCGCGCACAACGACCTCGGCACCGCGGCGCTGCTCGCCGCCGCCACCGAGGCGGGCGTCCGGAGACTGGTCCTCGCGTCCTCGATGGTCGTCTACGGCGAGGGCGCCTACGCGTGCGACCGGCACGGCCAGGTCATGCCACCGGTGCGTGCGCCGGACGCGCTGGCAGCCGGCGACTTCTCCGCACGATGCCCCGACTGTCGGGCTCCGCTCACCTCGCGTCTGGTCCACGAGGACGCCCCGCTGGCCCCCCGCAACGCCTACGCGGCCAGCAAGGCGGCTCAGGAGCACTACGCCCAGGCTTGGGCGCGCCAGGCCGACGCCGCCGTCGTCGCACTGCGCTACCACAACGTCTACGGTCCGGGCATGCCCCGCGACACGCCGTACTCCGGGGTGGCAGCGATGTTTCGCTCGTCCCTCGAGCGTGGCGAGCCACCGCGCGTCTTCGAGGACGGCCAGCAGCAGCGGGACTTCGTGCACGTGGACGACGTGGCGCGGGCCAACGTGCTCGCGGCGGTCGCCGTCGCGACCGCGGCCCCGGGAACCTTCCGTGCGCTCAACGTCGCGTCGGGACATCCCGTCACGATCGCGGAGGTGGCGACCCTGGTCGCGCGCGGCGCCGTGTGCCCGCTCGCGCCGGTGATCACGGGCGAGTACCGCCTCGGGGACGTGCGGCACGTCGTCGCCTCGCCGGAGCGGGCCGCGGCGGAGCTGGGCTTCCGTGCCGAGGTGGATCCCGACACGGGCCTGCCGGCCTTCGCCACCGCGCCGTTGCGTGACTGAGCCTGGATCCGTGCTGAGGCTCACCACGTCGTATAGAGCAGGTGCTGCACCAGCAGCGCGCCAAGGACCTGGAGGGTGAGCGCCCGGCGGTGCCAGGACACCGGCAGGAGCGCCAGGCCGACGGTCAGCCAGGGCACGAACGGCAGCCAGATCCGCTCCACCTCGGCCTTGCTCATCAAGGTCCCGTCGGCGGCCAGGACGGCCAGGAGTCCCGCCCCCACGAGGAGCACGACGACCGGCTCGGCCCGGCGGGAAGCCCAGGCAGCCGCGACGGAGCCGCCGAGCAGCATGCCTCCCGAGAGCAGGAGGGCCGCGAGGTTCCCCCAGAGCCAGTACGCGGCGGGCCGCTGCGCCGCGATCCCGTCCCAGTACCTGTCCTGGAGCACCGGCAGCGCCTCCCACCACGCGAAGCCCATCGCGGCGAATGCGAGCGCCACGGCCAGCGCCGCCAGCGCCGCGACCGGCAGCGGCCACCAGCACCGGGCAGCCACCAGCACCGCGAGCGCCAGGGCTCCGGCCAAGGGCATGCCGTAGGACATCTGCACGGCGTACCCCAGCAGAACACCCGCCGCCACCGCCCAGGGCCATGCCCGGCGCAACGGTCCCCGCGTGGCCAGCGCGAGCGCGGCCAGCCCCCACGCGACCACCGCCGCGATGACCGCATCGGCCGACACGGCGAGGAAGACCGCGGCCGGCGTCACGACCAGGTACGGCGCGGCCCGCCGAGCGAGGTCCTCGCTGCCGAGTGCCCGCAGGGTCACGAGCACCGCGACCGGCACCGTGGCGGCCACGACGGAGACCACGACGCCGGCGGCCAGGTCGCCGCCGAGCCCGAGGCGGACGAGCAGCACGAACACCAGCAGCGTTCCCGGCGGATGTCCCGCGACATGGGTCGGCCAGTTGTCCGCGGAGTCGTAGGGGATGTGGTCGACGTACGACGCCAGCAGGTCGGGCACGGAGGTGACCGAGCGCGCGGTGGGGAGGTACTCGTGCCGGTTGCCGAGCACGCGCGAGAGACCGGACGTCCCGTCGACGAGCGCGAGCGCGAGCAGCCAGAGCACCGAGGTTCCCCAGCTCAGTGCGAGCAGTCGCCGCCAACCGAGCCGACGTGCCGCCCGCGGGCCCACGCCCACCACGACGACGCCCACCAGGATCGCCAGCGGTGTCCCGGGGCCGAGCTTGGCCTCCGGGTAGCCGTGCAGCGGCGGGAGGCCGGCGATGTCGTCGGCTCGCTCCCGCACGTCCCATCCGGTGAGAGCGGGCACGAGCACGGCCGCCGCCACCAGAGCCGCGGCCATCACCGTCCCGGACAGCGCGGCCCGCCGGACGTCCGTCGTGCCCGTCGCCGCCATGTCGTCGACCCTAGGCCGCTCGGCGGCCACCGCCGGGCGTCGTCACGGGACCGTAAGGATTGAGCGCCGTGACAGCGGCTCGCGATCCCTAGGTTGGACGGGTGCTCGACTGCCAGCTCGTCCTCCCGTGCCGCGACGAGGCCCCGGCCCTTCGCCTGCTGCTGCCCCGGGTCCCCCGTGGGCTCGGCGTCGTGGTGGTCGACAACGGGTCGACGGACGAGACGGCAGCGGTCGCGGCGCGGGCCGGCGCTCTCGTGGTGGACGAACCGAGGCCCGGCTACGGCGCAGCCGTGGACGCCGGCGTGCGCGCGGCGACCGCCACCTTCGTCGCCGTCATGGACGGCGACGGTTCCTTCGATCCCGCCGACGTGCTCCCGCTGCTCGCCCTGGTGCGGGACGGCGAGGCCGACCTCGCGATGGGCCGGCGTGACCGCACGACCGGGATGCGGCCGCCCTGGACGGCCCGGCTGGGCAACGCGCTGGTCCTGGCGACCGTACGACGACGCACCGGTGTCGCCCTCGACGACCTCGGTCCGCTGCGCGTGGCGCGCCGCGCCGACCTGCTCGCGCTGGGGATCGAGGACCGGCGCTTCGGCTATCCGGTCGAGCTCGTCGACCGCGCCGCACGGGCCGGGTGGCGCATCGTCGAGCGCGACGTGGCCTATCACCCCCGCACACCCGGCACCCGCTCGAAGGTCTCGGGATCCGTCTCCGGCACGTTCCGGGCGGGCCGTGACTTCCTCCGCGTGCTCGCCACGACTCGCCGGGGTGAGCGATGACGACGATCCTGGTCATGGCGAAGTCCCCGGTCCCGGGGCGGGTGAAGACCCGGCTCGCTGCCGACATCGGGGCGGCCACGGCCGCGCGGGTCGCGGCGGCTGCGCTGCTCGACACCATCGCGGCGTGTGCGAGCGCCGTCGGGCCCGGGCGGTGCCGCCTTGCCCTCGACGGCGAGCTCACGGACGCCGTCGACGGGGTCCGTCTCCGCCGTGCCCTCAGCGGGTGGTCGGTGGTCCCCCAGGAAGCAGGCAGCCTCGGCGAGCGGATCGCCGCCGCGTTCGCCGTCCTGCGGGGGCCGGTCGTGCAGGTCGGCATGGACACCCCTCAGGCCACGCCGGGTCTGCTGGTCGACGCGGCGGCGCTCCTCGACCAGCACGACGGCGTGCTCGGACCGGCGGAGGACGGCGGCTGGTGGCTGCTCGGCCTCCGGGAACCGTGCCGTGCGGCCGCCGTCGCGACCGTGCCGATGTCCACCGAGTGGACCGGCGCGGCGACCCGGAGCGCCCTGGAGGACATCGGCCTCACCGTCGCCGACGCCCCGGTCCTGCGCGACATCGACGATCTGGCCGACCTCCGAGCGGTCGCGGCGTCGCACCCGGGCCTCCTCGTGGCGGCGGTGCGGCCGTGACCGGTCCCGCTGCGCCTTTCGAGGTCGTCTTCGCCCACGCCCTGCGGGGAGAGACATGCACCGTCCGCACGGTGGACGGCACCCCCGTTCCCCTGCCGGTCGAGGACTGGCGCCGGCGCGCCGACCTCGTCGATCGCCTGTTCCTGCGTCACTGCGCCGGAGCCACGATCGACGTCGGATGCGGGCCCGGGAGGCTCACCGAGGAGCTCGCCCTCGCCGGGCGCCCCGTCCTGGGCATCGACGTGGTCCACGAGGCCGTGGCCCAGACCCGGCGTCGAGGTGGCTCCGCGCTGCACCGCGACGTCTTCGACCGCGTGCCCGGCGAGGGCAGGTGGGACACGGTGCTGCTGGCCGACGGGAACATCGGCATCGGCGGCGATCCGCTGGCCCTGCTGACGCGGATGCGCGCTCTGGTGCGCGGAGGCGGGCGGATCGTGGCGGAGGTGGAGCCCCCCGGCCGGCCGACCGGCTCGGCCGACGTCCAGCTGGCCTGCCCATGCGCGTCGACGACGTACTTCCCCTGGGGGCGGGTGGGTGTCGACGGTCTCGCGGCGCTCGCGAACCGCGCGAACCTGACCGTGCGCGCCGTCGACCGGTACGACGGGCGCTGGTGCGCCGTGCTCGGGGTGGCCCGGTGAGGCCCCGTGTCCCCCGGCCCGGGGATCTTCCCTCACGGCTGCACGACGTCCGCGTCGCCGCGCGCGTCGGACGCTGGCTGGGCGTCTGCTTCGCGCTCGCCTTCGTCACGGGTCTGCTCAGCCACTACGCGCAGGCCGCCCATCAGCCGATTCCCCTGCCCACTCGGCCCGTGTGGGGCTACCAGGTGACCCAGGCGCTGCACGTGCTGTCCGGCACTGCCGCGGTACCGCTGCTGCTCGTCAAGCTGTGGACCGTCTACCCGCGGCTGTTCCAGCGGCCTCCCCGCGAGCTGCGAGCCGTCGTTCTGACGGTCCTCGAGCGTGGGTCGATCGCCCTCCTGGTGGGTGCCGCGCTCTTCGAGGTGACCACCGGGCTGGTGAACGTTACGCAGTGGTATCCGTGGCAGTTCAGCTTCCGTCGCGCCCACTACGCCGTCGCCTGGGTAGCCGCCGGCGCCCTCCTCGTCCACGTCGCGGTCAAGCTCCCGGTCATCCGCGACGCTCTCGCCCGCGACCTCGACGAGACGGCTCCGCAGGAGGCGGATCGCCCGGCGGCGCCGGTCGACCGCCGGGGCCTCCTCCGCCTGACCTGGCTCGCCGCCGGCACCGCCGCCGTCGCCTCGGCCGGTGGCACCCTGCCGGGCCTGGACCGCCTGGCGGTGCTCTCGGCGCGCCGCGCCGGAGGTCCCCAAGGCGTGCCGGTCAACCGGACCGCTCGCGCGGCCGGCGTCGTCGCCGAGGCAACCGATCCCGGCTGGGTCTGCGAGCTACGGCACCGCGATCGCGTCATCCGGCTGGGCCGCGACGAGCTCCTCTCCCTGCCCCAGCGCACGGTCGACCTGCCCATCGCCTGCGTCGAGGGCTGGAGCGCCGTCGGCACGTGGAGCGGGGTCCGGCTGTGGGACCTGTTGCGACTGGTCGAGGCCACCGGAGGCGCCGACGTCGCCTTCCACTCCCTCCAACGCCGACGCGGCGGCCGATTCAGCGTGCTCCCGGCCCCGTTCGCGTCCGACCCGCTCACCCTCGTCGCGCTCGGCCTCAACGGTGCCCCGCTCTCGCTCGACCACGGCTTCCCCGCGCGACTCATCGCGCCGAACCGCCCGGGCGTCACGCAGACCAAGTGGCTCGCCCGCATCGAGGTCCTCGGATGAGGGCCGCGCTGGTCGTCGTCGGGACCGCCGCCATCGGGTACGGCGGCTGGCTGCTCCTGTCCACGCAGAGCCTCGCCCAGGGGGGAGCGGTCCTGGTGTGGGCAGGTGGGGCGGTTGTCGCTCACGACCTGCTGCTGGTGCCGGTCGTGCTGGCGCTCGGTTGGCTGGTCCGGCGCTACGGGCGCGACCCGGTCGCCAGGACCGCGGTCGCCGTCCTGGTCCTGCTCGGCCCCGTCACGCTCGCGGCGATCCCGGTGTTCGTCGGCCTCGGCGCCGACCCCGCGATGCCGACGCTCCTCGGGCGGGACTACGGCCTCGGCTGGGGCGTCCTGGCGATCGGGATCGTCGGCGCGGGCGCGGCACTGGCAGCGTCGCGGATACTGTCCGGAGGAGCACGAGGAAGGAGCACCCGTGGCACGGATCCTCGTCGTCGATGACCATCTCCCGGTCCGCGAGGTGGTGAGCTCCTACCTGCGGGCACGCGGGCACGACGTCGTCGAGTCCGGCGACGGCCAGGACGCGCTGAGCGTCGTGCGTGCCGGTGGCGTCGACGCCGTCGTGCTCGACGTCATGCTTCCCGGCCTGGACGGCCGCGAGGTGTGCCGGCGCCTGCGCGCTATCGGCGACATCCCGATCATCATGCTCACGGCGCTCGGACGCGAGGCCGACCGCGTCCACGGCCTCGAGCTGGGCGCCGACGACTACGTCGGCAAGCCCTTCAGTCCCCGGGAGCTGGCCCTGCGCGTGGACTCCGTCCTGCGCCGGACCACCGGACGCACCGATGAGCCCGACGTCCTCAGCGATGGCGACCTGGTCGTCGACGTCGCCCGGCACGCGGCGAGCCGCGCCGGCGCGGAGCTCTCCCTCACCCTCCGTGAGTTCGAGCTGCTGAGGTTCCTCGTCTCACATGCGGGCACGGCGTACTCGCGTGAGCAGCTCCTGCAGCAGGTCTGGGGATGGAGCGTCGGCGACCAGTCCACCGTGACCGTGCACGTCCGGCGCCTGCGCGAGAAGGTCGAGCCGGACCCGCGCCGTCCCGTCCGGCTGGTCACGGTGTGGGGCGTCGGCTATCGATGGGACCCGGCGGCGGAGGCAGCATCATGACCTTCGCGGACGCCGCGGCGATCGTCGCCGTCGCCGCGGCCTGCGCGATCCTGGCCGGCGCGCTCGGCCTCGCCGTCGGCCGGCTGGTACGACGCCGCTCGATCCGCTGGCAGCTCGCCCTGGTCGCCGTCGTACCCGTGGCCGGCGCCTCTCTCGGCGCCACCGCGATCGCCCGCCTGATGTTCATCTCCGCACACGACCTCCTCGTCATGTCGGTCGTGACCTCCGTGGCGGCCGTCGGCGCCATCGGCATCGCCCTCATCGTGGCAGCCGCCATCGCCCGCTGGTCCGAGGAGGTCCGCGCACAGGTACGCGTCTTCGACGCCACGACGCCCGAGCAGGCAGGAGGCGGCACACCGGGGACCGCCGAGCTCCGCTCGCTGGCCGACGAGCTCGACCGCACCCGCGACCGCCTGCGCCAGGCCCACGCCCGCGAACGACGGCTGGAGGAGGCGCGCCGTGAGCTGGTGTCCTGGGTGTCGCACGACCTGCGCACGCCGCTGGCCGGCATCCGCGCGATGACCGAGGCACTCGAGGACGACCTGACCACCGATCCGGGGCGCTACCACCGACAGATCCGGGCGGAGGTGGACCGCATGAGCGGCATGGTCGACGACCTCTTCGAGCTCGCCCGCATCCAGGCGGGGGTGCTCGTCATCGCTCCGGAGCCGGTCCTGCTCGCCGACCTGGTCAGCGAGGCGATCGCCGCGATCACGCCGGTCGCCGAGGCACGCGGCGTACGAGTGGAAGGAGCTGTCGACGAGGGTCTGGAGGTGTCGGCCGACCCGGCCGGCATCGCTCGCGTCCTCGACAACCTCCTGGCCAACGCCGTGCGGCACACCCGCACCGGCGGGGCCGTCGAGGTCCACGGTCGCCTGGCCGGAGGCCACGTCGAGATCGCCGTGAGCGACGGCTGCGGCGGCCTCCCGCCCGACGACATCGCGCGCGTCTTCGACGTCGCCTGGCAGGCCGCCCCCGCCCGCACCCCCGACGGGCAGGCCCGGGGCGGCGGGCTCGGCCTCGCGATCGTCAAGGGCATCGTCGAGGCCCACGACGGACACGTCACCGTGGAGAACCGCCCCCGGGACGTCGGCTGCCGATTCCTGGTCACCCTGCCCGGGTAGCCGCGCTCGCTGTGCAGGGCCTCAGCCACGTTGCACGCCTGCGGGGCGCGGGACGGAATCCGGTGCTCGTGGGGGTCGGGCCTGGCGGTTGCGGATGTCGACGACGGCTTGGAGGCGGCGGGCGGCGTCGGCGTTGGCGAGCACGAGGCGGTCGACGGCCGCGCGGTCGATCTCGAGCACGTCGCACACACCGTCGGCGCGCAGCTCCAATGGGGTCGGAGTGCGCGATAGGACCGACTCGCCGAAGGGCTCGCCGGGCTCCAGTCCCCCGACCCGGGTGGCCGACTCCGGGCCGCGGGCGAGCAGGTCGACCCGGCCGCGGGCGACGAACGACAACACCTCGGGGATGGTCCCGGCCGCCAGCACGGTCTCGTCGGGGCCGTACGTGGCGATGCGTGACGCCGCCACCAGCAGGTCGACGTCCTCGTCGGACAGGGCGAGCGCACGGGTGCTGCGACGGACCGCATCCTCGACCTCGGCGGTCGGGGCGGAGCGGGGGGCGTGGCCGTCGAGGCTGAGGCCGGCGCGCTGGGCGGCGTACCACAGCCAGAGGAAGAAGCGAGACCGGGCGGCGCCGCTGTCGGCCACGGTCAGCAGGGGCAGCCGGACGATGTACCCGCCACCGCCCGAGGGCTGGGCGTCGGGCGCGCCGCCGGGCTGGAGGAGCGGTAGCCGGCGGGCGACCTCGAGAAGGACGGACACGACCGCCGCGGGATCGTCCGCCGGGTCGAATGCGCACTCCACGACGAGATCGTGGGCCGGGGTCGGTCGGCTCAGGTTGGCGAACGAGGCTCCGGCGATCGTGGCGTTGGGGATCACCTGGATACCGACGCCGGTGTCGACGTGGGTGGAGCGCCAGTTCACCTCCACGACCCGGCCCTGGATGCCGTCCACGTCGAGGGTGTCACCGATCCGGAACGGCTGTTCGAAGAGCAGGAGCAGACCGGAGACCACCGAGCCGACGGCGTTCTGCAGCGCGAGGCCGATCACGATCGACCCGACGCCGAGAGCCGCGAAGAGGCCGCCGATGTCGAGGCCCCAGACCAGGGAGGCGACGAGGGCGGCGCCGGCCACGACGAGCACGAGCCGACCGAGGTCGACGAAGATGCTGGGCAGGCGCTCGCGCCACGTGCCGTCGCTCGCGTTGCCGAACAGGGCGGCGTTGAGCATGCCGAGGGCGACCGAGACGGCGATGAACCCCACGAGGGTGGCGACGACGCGCACGCCGACGTCCTCGTCGTCCAAGGTCGCGGCCTGCGTGAGGACGACGAGCAGTGCCCCGGTGGGAATCAGCCAGACCCGCAGCCGGTTGACCGGCCGGGCCAAGGCGTTGCCGCGCCGCACGAGTGACAGGTGCACCTCGGAGAGCACCACGAGCCCGACCGGCAGGCCGACGATGAGGCCGACGGCCCACCAGAACCAGGACTCTCCCAGGACGTCCATCGGTCAGTCCTTGGTCGGCGTCAACCGCCAGATCTGGGTCGAGCGTCCCGCGACGTCCACCGAGCCCGACTCCTCCAGGGCGGGCGCACCGTTGCCGAGTCGCTCGCGCACCGCGTCGGTGAGGTAGATGCCTGGCTCGCCGGCGATGGACCGGATGCGGTAGGCGAGTCCGACGGCCTCTCCCCAGAGGTTGTAGACCACATCGCCCGCGCCGACGAGCCCGCTCCGCACCGGGCCGCTGTGGATGCCGGCTCGCAGGGCGAGCCGGGCGCCGTGCTGAGCGTTGAAGCGGGTGATCATGGTGGCGACGTCGGTGGCGAAGTCGACCACCCGGCGCGCGTGGTCGACCCGCTCGACCACGAGACCGCACGCCGCGATGTAGCCGGTGCCCAGGCTCCGCACCTTCTCGATGCCTGCCTGCCTGGCTGCGTCGTCGAAGCCGCGTGCCAGGGAGTTGAGCAGATCGAGGGCGTCCTCGGCACGGCGGTCGCCGGCGAACTCGTCGAAACCCTCGATCTCC
This sequence comes from Nocardioides carbamazepini, assembly GCF_024614185.1. GTDB lineage: Bacteria > Actinomycetota > Actinomycetes > Propionibacteriales > Nocardioidaceae > Nocardioides > Nocardioides carbamazepini. The sequence goes on along the minus strand of NZ_JAHTLF010000016.1, from coordinate 640,299 downwards.
GTGTAGACCACCGTGACGTTGGGATGTTCGCCCGAGATCGCGGTCTCGCCACTGCGATAGCGACGCGCCACCGGCTCCGGCATCTGGGCCAGCAGCATGCGCTCGTTCTCGGCCTGCTGCGCTTCGAGGAGCTCCTGCTTGGTCAGCAGGCTCGCACTCATGTCGTTGAACGCCATGGCGAGATCGCCGAACTCGTCGCGTGACGACGGAGTGACCTGAGTCCCGAGCTCGCCGCCGGCCACCTTCCGCACGCCGGCGAGCAGGCGGTCCAACGGCGCGGTGAACAGGCGCGCGGCGAGCACCGCGGCGACGCACACCAGCAGGGCGACCGCCGCCATCGCGATCAGGACGTTGCGGGCGAAGCGGTCGACCGGCTCGAACGCCTCGTCCTCGTCCATGGTGGCGACCACGACCCAGTCCAGGCCCTCGATCTCGACCGGACCGTAGGAGGTCAGGGCGTCGTAGCCGAGATAGGTCGACATGACGCGCGTGCCCTCCTTGCCGGTGGCGAGGATCGAGCGGACGTCGGGTGAGGCGGTCTGGATCATGACCGCACTGTCGACGGACACGGCGTGGTCGACCTCGTCCTGGGGAAGTCCGTTCTCCCGCGCGCGTTCGGCGTAGCGGTCCGCGTCCTCGATCAAGGTCCGGGAGTTCGAGCGCAGGAGGCCGTCGGGTCCGACCAGATAGGTCTCGCCGGTCTCACCGAGCCCCAGCACGTCGCCGGCCTCGTCGCGGGGGTTCATCAATCCGTCGAGCACCTCGATCGGCACCTGCGCGACGAGGACGCCGATCAGCTCGTCCTGCGCGTCGACGATGGGCGAGGACACGAAACCGGCGGCCGCGTTGTACGACGGCTGGTACAGCTCCAGGTCACTGACCGCGGTGAAGTCGACCGAGTTGGACCGCATCGCCGCGTCGAAGACCTCCTCGAGGCCGCCGCCGCGGTACTCGCCGCGCTTGATGTTGCTGCCCAGATCGACTCCCTTGTAGGCGGTCCAGACGACATCGCCCTCGTCGTTGAGCAGCATCAGGTCGTCGAGGTCGTACCCGACCACCAGGTCTCTCAGGAGGGGGTGCCACCGGGCGTGTGCGGCCGACCAGGCCGAGCCGTCGCCGGCGTCGTCGACCGCGATCCGCTCGTCCCAGTCGTCGCTGACCGCCGTGTACTCCGCCTGGAGATAGGTCCGCGCGGGTGACGTCGGGATGAAGGACTCCGGTTGCACCACTCCGTGCGAGGTCTCCTGCAGCTGCGGGACGAAGACTCCCTCGTAGTAGTCACGGACCTCCGCCTGTTGAGCGGGCGTCACCGTGACGTCGCGCAGCTGCTCGTACGCCGCGTCGAAGGCCAGCAACGCGTCCACGCCGTAGCCCTTGCTGTCGACCACCACCGTGTTCTTGAGGTCCTCGAGGTAGTCGCTGACCTGACGGGCTCGTTCGATGCGCAGCTCGGTCAGCCGCTCGTACGCCTCGTCCTCGAGGCTCGAGGTGCCCGTGCGGTAGGCGAAGAAGCCGACGACCGCGGCGGCCAGGATGCTCGACAGCAGCATCATCGCGAGCACCTTGGTCTGGATGCTCACGCCTCCGCGCAGCCGCCGGCCGCGGCGTACCTTCAGGGGACCAGGCGTCGGTGGCAGGGACGAGGGTGCGGTCTGCGCCACCGGCGCTCGGCCGTGGGCAGGCTCGGCGGAAGCGGTGTCGCCCGAGCCGCCTGTGAGATTCGGGATGGTGTCAGCCACCGGGGGGTCCTCTCTCGCAGTGGACCGACTCTAGCGAGAAAGGGTCACCACTGGATACGGCCAGGAAGTCCCGGGCGGCGTCGACGGGTCCCGCTCAGTCGTCGTCCGCCCTCCGGTCGACGAAGGCGCGAACCACGTTCTCCGTCATCCGGGACACACCGTTCTCGGTGCCGTTCTCCAGCAGCGCTCCGGACCAGGCGATGGAGCCGGTGCTGAAGACCTCGCCGCCCTCGGGCGTGCGGAAGTAGACGATGTCGGCGTGGACCTCGGGGTCCTGCTCCCCGCCGCCGTGGTCGGGCAGGTTCATCCCGATCTCCTCCAGGACGCGCTGGTAGAAGTTCGAGTGACCGCGCGACGAGGCCAGCACGACCGCGTGTTCGGGGGTGCCGAGGCTGACGTCGGCGCGGTCGATCTCGTCGCCGGCCGCGCCACCCATCACCGCGCCATAGGCGCCGATCGGATCCTCATCGATCCCCTCGAACACCCATGCCCACTGCGGGTCGGCGGCGGCATCGGAACGGTGGTACGGCTCGGAGCGCCCCCACCCCTGCGCGGCGAAGCCGACGCCGGAGAGCACCTGCGGAGCGCGACCGCGGTGCCGCCACAGTCCACCCGGCAGCCCGGTCGACATCAAGGTCAGCTCGCCGGGATAGGACTCCCAGCAGCGGATGCCCGCGTGACCGCGGCGGATCTCGGTGACGAGAGGGGCCGTGCTGAGCACGCCGGTCACCCAGTACCAGCCGTTCCCACCGAGGTAGAGCAGCCCGCCGCCGCCGTCGCGGTAGTCGGTGAGGGCGTCGAGCATCTCCTCGGAGGTGTACTCCGGGTGGGAGCCGGAGATCACCGCCGCGTACGGCGCCAGGTAGGCCGCCCCTCGCTCGTGGACCTCAAGGTCGGTGACGACGTCGCAGGCGATGCCGCGCCGGGCGAGCCACTCGACCAGGTACATGTCGGAGGAGAACGACCGGCCGGCATCGACCAGCCACATCCGGTAGCCGCGGCGCATGTTGACGATCTGCCGGCGCGCGGAGGAGAGCAGGACACCGCTGCCGTCGGGGTGCGTGTCGTACATCGACAAGCCGAAGGAGGCGTCGCCGACGTGAGCCTGGTCCTCGGTCTCGACGACGACCTCCTGGTCGGTCATCGCGGTCGGGTCGAGGCCGTTGAAGAGCGCCTCGTTGGCGTACGCCAGATAGGTGAACGTCGGCAGCACCACGAGCACCTTGTTGCGTGGGTCGTCCGCGCGCGGCACGACGGTGATCGGTACGACGTCGGAGCCGTCCGCGTTCTCGACGACCACTCCGTAGACGCCGCTCTCGAGGTCCTCGGGCAGCGCGGCCGCCAGCACGCAGTCCCAGCCCGCGTCGTTCAGGTCGGTGCTGTGGACGTGCACGGCGGCGTACTCGCCAGGGGCGTCGTTGAAGTCCAGGGCGCGGCCGGTGAACCGGCGGCCGGTGACGCCCCGAGCGGGCCCGTTGACCAGCGTGCCGTGCGGCTGGCGGGCGGCGACGGCCGCCGCGAGGCCGGGGTCCTCGCCGTGCCGGAAGGAGAGGTCCCACGCGGCGATCAGGTCGAGGTCGGACAGCTCGACATCGCCGCTGACGACCGCGGCCGCCTGGTCCGCGCCGACCGCGCCGGCGCAGACGAACGGGTCCTCCACCTTGCCGTTGAAGCCGTCGGCGGCCAGGCCGCGCGCACCGTTCTCCCCGGGGACGACGCCATGGCCACCGCGGGCGCCGACGGTGACCGGGCCGCGCGGCGTGAACGGCCCGAACGCGCCGGCGACCACGACCTCCTCGGTCCGGCCGCGCACGCGGTCGACCGGCGTGACCGTCAGCCGGATCGCGTCCGGCTCCAGGCTGGCGACCACCAGGTGCCAGACGTGGTCGGCCATCCTCGGGCCGGTGGCGAGCACGGTCCCGGCCGCGTCGACGACCGCCGGGCAGCCGTCGCGCAGCTCCAGGGTCGGGCCGTTGGCCAGGGAGACCAGGGCCTGAACGGGGGCGGCGGCGTGGTCGGCGGACCAGACGAAGGCGCCGAGGCTGAGCGCCGAGCTGTCCGTCGGCGCCGTCGGCGCGAGCTCGCCGATCAGGAAGGAGCCGACGCAGGTCTCCTGGGGGGAGGCGTCGTAGGTGCCGGCGGCGGCCCAGGCGACGTCGCTGTCGAGCGTGGTGTCGGCGGCGTCGGAGCTGCGCATCCGGATCAGCCGGACGTCGACCGGTCCGGTGGCGTCGACGTGCAGCCGCAGCTCGCGGCCACGCTCGTAGGACAGGGCGTCGGCGTAGGCGCGGACGGGGAGGGTGGACATGACGGAGCTCCTTCTTGCCGGGGGACGGTGCGGAACGGTTGCGGGGTCAGCCGCGGCGACGCGCGGCGACGGCCACGGCCTCGAGCGCGGCGGCCACGACGAGGACGGCGCCGGTGACCATGCCCGCGACCTCGGGGCCGTAGTTGAGGAGGGTGAGGCCGTTCTTGAGCACGGCGATCAGCCAGACGCCGACGAGGACCCGCCACATGCTGCCGCGGCCACCGGTGAAGGGGATGCCACCCAGCAGCACGGCGGTGAGGACGGTGACCTCGAAGCCGACGCCGAGCGTGCCGGACGGCGCGCTGTCGAGACGGGCGACCTGCAGCAGCGCCGCGAGCCCGACGGCGAGCCCCACCACGGCGTACAGGGCGAGGATCGTGCCCTTGACCCGGATCCCGACCAGGAACGCGGCACGCGCGTTGACGCCGATCGCCTGGATGTGGCGGCCCAGCGGGAGCAGCGCCATCACGGCGACCGCGACGACGCACACGACGATCGCGATCCAGGCGATCCAGGTCAGCCCCAGGAAGCGGCCGATCGCGAAGTCGCCGACGGCGTCGGGGAACCCGAAGACCGAGTCCGGGGCGAGGTACTGGGCCAGCGCGCGCCAGGCGGCGAGGCCGCCGAGGGTCACGACGATCGGCGACATCTCGAGGACACCGATCAGCACGCCGTTGAGGGTGCCGACGGCCAGGCCGACCAGCAGGCCGACGACCAGCCCCGCCACCACGCCGTGGTGCGTGAAGGCCAGGCCGGCACTCACCCCGGCGAGCGCCATCATCGAGCCGACCGAGAGGTCGGCGTAGCCGGCCATGAGCAGCATGGCGGCCGCGGCCGCGACGATGAACACCGCGGCGTTCTGGGTGAGGACCGCGGCGAGGTTGTCGAAGGTCAGGAAGTTGCTGGTCGCGACCGAGAAGTAGGCCATCAGCAGCACGGTCGCGGCCGGCATCACCCAGCTCACGACCACGCTGGTCCGCGCCGTACGACGGCGGCGCGGCGCGGGCTCCGGCTCGGCGACGACCAGGGCGGTGGGGGTGCCGGCAGGGGTGCTGGCGGGCGGGGTCGTCACGAGGCGACGCTCCTCTCGGTGACGGCGGGTTGGGCGAGGGCGACCAGGGCGGACTCCTCGAGGTCGGCCGGCCCGACGTGGGTGACCCGGCCCTCGACCAGGACGACGACGCGGTCGGCGAGGGCCAGCACCTCCTCCGGGTCGCTGGTCGAGAACAGCACGGCCGCCCCGGCGTCGGCGGCCCAGGAGCGGACCAGGGCGTAGAGGTCGTGGCGGGCTCCGATGTCGACGCCCTGGGTCGGCTCGTCGAGGAGCAGCAGCCGGGGGCTCCCCAGCCCGCAGGTCCAGCGGGCCACCGCGATCTTCTGCGCGTTGCCGCCCGAGAAGCCGTCGGCGGGCTGGGCGGCGCGCGGCGGGACGAGGTCGACGGTGTCGACCATCCGGGCGAAGACGTCGTGCTCCCGTCGGCGGCTGCGCAGCGCGGTACGACGCCCCGCGAGCCGGCCGAGGTGGGGCATCAGCATGTTCTCGACGGCGGTCATGGTGCCGAACAGGGCCTGCGCCTTGCGGTCCGAGGGAACGAGGGCGACACCGCTGCGCTGGGCGGCGCGGGGCGAGCCGAGCCGGACCGGCGTGTCGTCGATCCGCACTGCGCCGCCGCGCAGCGACCGCACGCCCGCGAGTGACTCGAGCAGGTCGGTGCGTCCCGAGCCCAGCAGCCCGAAGACGCCGACGACCTCGCCCGCCCGGACGTCCAGGTCGAGCGGACCGGTGAAGCCCGAGCAGGCGCCGTCCAGACGCAGCACCACGTCGGACCCGAGCGCGGCCCGCTTCCGTTCGCGATCGGTCGCGGCGTCGGGTGAGATGCCCTCGACCAGGCCGGCGAGGGTGAGCTCGGATCGCGGCCGCGTCCAGTGCACCCGGCCGTCACGCAGGACCGTCGCACGGTCCGCGACCTCCAGGACCTCACCGAGCAGGTGGGTGACGTAGACGACGGCGATCCCGCGCGTGGCGAGCCGCCGCACGAGTGCCAGCAGCGCCGCCACCTCGTGCGCGCCGAGGGCAGCCGTCGGCTCGTCGAGGATCAGCACACGTGGGTCGAGCCGGACGGCGCGGGCGATCTCGACCATCTGCTGGGCACCGACGCTCAGGCCGCCGACGGGCGCGCGCGGATCGAGGTCGAGCCCGAGCTCGGCCAGCACCTCGCCGGCCTCGCGCTCCTGACGGCGCCGATCGACCGTGCCTCCGGGACGTCGCAGCTCGCGTCCCAGGAAGATGTTGTCGGCGACCGACAGCGGCCCGATCAGCTGGAAGTGCTGATAGATGATGGCGATGCCGGCGTCGAACGCGCGGCGCGGGGTGAAGCCGTCGTAGGACCTCTCCCCGATCCGGATGTCCGCTCGGTCGGGGTGGACGGCTCCGCTGAGACAGCCCAGGAGCGTGGACTTGCCCGCCCCGTTGGCACCGAGCAGTGCGTGCACCTCACCGAAGCCGAAGACGAGGTCGATGCCCTTGAGCACGCGGTTCTCGTCGTACGACTTGTGAAGGTTCGCGATCGTCAGGCCGGATCGGGCCGGCTCGCCGGGAACGTCAGCCATGGAGCTGGCTGAGCAGCTCGTCGATCGTGGCCTCGTCGCCCGTCTTCGCCAGGACGGCCGGGGTGAGGGAGCTGGTCTCCCCCTCGCCGGTGATCGCGGCGACGGAGTTGTCCACGATGTCCTGGGCGAGTGACTGCACCTCGAGTGCGGCCGTCGTGCGGAAGGCACCGTCACCAGGGTCCTTGATGTTCTCCAGCGCCTCGGGCGCGCCGTCGGAACCGGCGATGTAGACCTCGTCCGCGCTGAGACCGGCGTTCTGGAAGGCCTTCTGGGCTCCGAGCGCGGCGTCGTCGTTGAGGCCGATGAACACCCGCAGGTCAGGGTTCTCGCGCAGTGCGTCCTCGGCGATCTGGAGGCCGCAGGTCTGGTCGGCACAGTCCTGCATCGAGACGACCGGTACGTCGAGCTCCTCGAGAGCCGCCTCCGGCTTCTCCCAGCGACCGGTGATCGTGGTCAGCGCCTTGAGGGTGGTGACCGCGGCCGAGATGCCGCCGTCGGGGTAGTGCTCCTCGATCCAGGCGGACATGTCGTCGGCGATGATGGCCCCGGCCTGCTCGCTGTCGAACCCGACGCCGCCGTCCTCACCCTCCATCGGCGTGGCGTAGGTGAGCCACGCGGTGCCCTGCTCCTGCGCCTGGCTCTGCAGGTTGGCGAAGGCGGACGGGTCGACGGGGAACAGCAAGATGGCGTCCACCTTCTGGGTGATCCAGCCCTCGACCGTCGTCCGCTGGCTCTCGAGGTTGCTGGCCGTGGTGTTGTCGAGAAGGAACGTGATGCAGCCCTTCTCCTCGGCGTAGTCGGCGGCCATCCGCTTGATCGCCTTCGGCGCCGCGGCCTCGCCGACCGGGTGGCTGAAGCCGATCGTGTACGACGTCTCGCAGCCGGCCAGCGCCTCGTCCTGCTGGCTGCAGGCGGTCAGTCCCGCCCCGGCGGCGAGAAGGCCGGTCGCGACGGCGATCCGGTGGGAGGAAGTGCGGCGCATGGTTTCTCCTCGTGTCCCGTGGCCCCGAGTTCGAAGCCCGTGAGCCGGACGTTAGGAGACCTGATGAGCCGCCGGTATCGGTAGATCGACGTAATTGGACTCAGGAGTGGTCCTTTTGCCGCGCCGCCCGGCCAGCGCCCCGAAGGCGCACCTGGACAGCAACACGGTCGAAACAATGGACCCTTACACTGGGTGACGTGCATCACACGAGCTTCGACGATCTCCTGGAGCTGGCATCGGCCAGCTCGACCGGAGACAAATGCCGTCGACTCGGGGAGAACATGCTGCGGAGCACCCAGGCCTCCGCCATCGGGTTGATGGCGGTCTCGGCCGAGGACGGCTCCCATCGGGAGATGCTCAACCTCGAGTACCCGCCGGAGACCGCCCGGCACCACACGACCGCCCGCTACACGCGGCACTGCGACGCCCTCAAGTTCGTCTTCCGGCGACCGGAGACCCTCCACTGCTGGGAGGACATTCCCCGGTTCCGGGAGAGCTACGAGGCGCAGTCGGTGTACGGCCCGGCCGGATTCCGCAACGGGACGTCGATCGTCCTGCAGTCACCGGCGGGACTCGACGTCGCGCTCCTGCACGTCAGCGTGCGGGACCCGCTGATCGATGCCGAGACCAAGGCGGCCCTGGTCGCCGCCCGGCCGGTGCTGACCGAGTGGGCCGTGACGTTGGCCCGCTTCGACGCCGCCCGGCTCAGCGCGCGGGAGGGCCAGGTGCTGGCCCTGATCCGCGACGGCCTGTCGAACGCCCAGATCGCCGAGGAGCTCGTCCTCGCACCGCGCACGGTGACCACCCACGTCGAGAGCATCCTGCGCAAGCTGTCGGCGAGCAACCGCACCGAGGCCGCCGTGCTGGCGGAGCGTTGCGGGCTCCTCCGGTCGAGCACCGAGGAGCGGCCCGGACACGGGCGCAACGTGGGACGCAAGTGATGCCTGGCGCAAGTTCTGAAACGGTTGACGCTCTGAAGTCGTGGCTGTGTGGCGAACCACCCGGCGGCAGCGCTCCCGCTTCGTGATGGCAACAGAGATGCCTTGGAGGGATGGCTTCGATCGCGGACGGTCGGCGCGGGTCTGGCCACGCGTGTGCGGATGATCCTGCTGGCAGCAGCCGACGGCGTGCCGAACTCCGAGTTCGCCGAGCGGGTCGGGGCTGGTCGCACGACGGTGATCCGATGGCGTGATCGTTACGAAGCCCGTGGCTTGGCCGGCCTCGATGACCGTGAGCGTTCGGGCCGGCCTCGTGAGCTGGACCATCGGGCGATCGTGGCCGAGACGTTGAAGCCTCCGCCGAAGAGGCTCCGGGTGACGCGCTGGCCCTCGCCGCTGCTCGGGTAGCGGTTGAGGATCTCCAACACCTCGGTGGCTCGTGCTTGGCGGGCTTACGGCGTGAAGCCGTGGAAGGCGGAGTCGTTCCGGTTCTCCACCGACCCGAGCTGGTGGGGAAGGTGAGCGATATCCGCGGGCTCTACCTGGGCACCAACGATGACATCCCCAGCAACGCGATCGTGCTCAGCGTCGATGAGAAGTCTCAGATCCAGACGCTGGACCGCACGGTGCCGATCCTGCCGATACAGGAGGGCACGATCGAGCGGCGGTCACACGACTACTACCGCGCCGGGGCACCACCACGCTGTTCGCCGCCCGGGAGATCAAGACCGGAAAGGTGACCGCAGCGCTGAAGCCGAAACACTGCCACGAGGAGTTCCTCGCGTTCCTGCGCCAGATCGATGCACCTACCGCAACGCCGTCAACGAGACGACTGCGGAGCCGGGGCAGGATCGATCTTCTTCGCATGCTGTTCATCCTTCCGGACTCAACAGCAGCGGCATCAAACCGGGGCGGTTCAAGGTGCGTTTGTGCAGCGTAACGACCGCTTCAGGCAGCTGATCACTGGCTGATCACGTGCTCGACGATGATTCGAATCTCAGTCAGTGAGTCAGCAACTCCTTGTCTGACGGCAAACGCCTCGGCTTGGTCGACGGCGTCGACGAGGAGTCGCAACAGCACCGCGCGCTCGTCCTCCTCCGAAAAAGGGGGGACGGCGGCTTGGACTATCAACTGAGCGCGGCGTCGGTTGAAACGACCAGTTCGGACGCCGCTCCAGTCAACAGAGGCCAACCTTCCGCCGACATGGAACTCGATACTGAGGCGAAGAGGGCTGTCGGTTGCGGCTTGCGCGTGTTCGACCTGACGGGAAAGCTCCCCGATCGCACGGGCCCAGTTCAGGCTCTTGCTGTCAGAATCGCCAAGTACCCCGCCGACGGCAATTGACGGCTGTGGCGAGCTCAACAGCCATCTCCTGCCCAGGGCTCGTGGTTGTCGGGGCCTGGGTCATTCTCGACCAGCCACCGCTCAAGATTCGACATATGCAGGCGGCTGCCGGACGTCATGGGCACCATGATGTCGGAACCCAGATCCGCAGTGCCGTACCGGCCCCGTAGGTTGCTCGTGATTCCCCACTTCTTGAACTCACCAGCGTTGGACAGCCGACGATACAGCCACGTTCGAGCATCGCTGGCAAGTGCGTTGCCGTGAGTCGACGAAGACGGGGACGCGTTGGATCTCGCGGAGTTTGGGTTGGTGCTGAAACGTCCGTCGGGGCCGCGGAGGGCGTTGTTGTAGCCCCCGGTGTTGGCGGCGTTGCCTTCGTCGGATGGGTCGGGGCATTCCGCAGGACCGGATCGTGTGGGCGGTGTGGGTGGGTTGTTGCCTCCGCTGGCTCCGGCGAGTTGGCGGTCGGGTGCTGTGGGGATGGCGGGCAGGCTTGATTGGGTGGGTGAGGCGGGGCAGACGACGCCGACGGCGGCGCCGCTGCAGGTTGCTTGTGCGGGGTCGGTGCGGGCCGGTGGTTGGGGGCCGGAGACGGTGGGGCTGCCGCGGGCCGGGATGGCGTTGGTCAGGTCGATGAGCGGCTGGGACTTGGTGAAGACCTGGACCTGTGGTGAGCCGGTGGTGGTCTGGCTCTTGGTGGTGCCGTCGGTGTAGGTGGTGACGGTGGTGGTCTTGGTGATCGTTGTCGTCTTCGTCTGGACATAGAGGCTGGTGCCGTCCGACCAGTTGCTCTTCGCTGTCTTCGACGTGCTGGCCGAGGAGCTGGTCACGGATTGCGCGGTCACCTGGGGGGCGGCTGTCGCCGGTGGGGAGATCTGCACGTCGGGGAGGTTCTGTGGTTGGCTCAGTTGCCAGGCGAGGTAGGCGATTCCCGCGACTGCGGCGACGGTCGCTGTTGCCGCGACGACGGTCGCGGCGGTGGCGCCGAGCCCGATGAGGCGGGTGCCCCAGGTGACAGCTGGGGTGCCTGCGAGCCTGGCCCCGGCGGTTGCGACGTCATCGACACCGCCCGCGATGAGGCGCCCGATGTCCCCGAGGGTGCTGCCGTTGATGAAGTTCGGTACTGCCCAGGTGCCGGCGGGGTCATAGGAGCTGGTCGGGTTGCCGTCGCCGTAGCCGTAGGAGTTCGCAGATGCCGCGGAGGTGATCGGGGGCGGGTTCTGATCGGGGGAGATGAAGCGGCCCATGGCGGGGTCGTACCAGCGGCTGTCGGCTCGCGTGCGGCCGGTCGTGGGGTCGCGGTAGGAACCTTGCCAGCCCACGGGGCCTGCCTGTCCACTGGACGCGCGCTTCTCTCCTAAGGCGCCATAGCTCGTGGTGCTTGTCAGCTGGGCGTTGGCTATCGAGTAGGAGCCGATGACGTCTCGATGGGGCGAGGTGAGCAGTCCCATGGTGGGGTTGGTGGCTTCGTCGGTGCCCTTTCGTTGGACACGGGGCGTGCCGCCCGGGGTTCGCCCCACGATCCACTGGGTGGAGCCTTGACCGATCACGGTCGGTTCCCGGTCGAGCATCTGGTAGGAGAAGTGGTCGATCCCGTTGGTCCCCGAGTGCCGGAACGCCTGGGTCAGCCGGCCGAGGGCGTCGTACTGATAGGCAACGGAGCCGTCTTGGACGAGCTGTCCGAAGGCATCGAACCGGGTGTCGGACGAGGTGGACTCTTCGTCGTCAAGCACCGTGGTCTGTCGCAGCGTTCCGTCAGCGTCGTAGGCGTAGCTGCGCTCGTATGATGAACTGTTCCATTGGGTCAGGCGGTTGCGGGTGTCGTAGCTGAAGTCATGACTCGGGCCGTAGCTCTTGATAGCGGGATCACCGCTCCATGGCTTCGTCGTGGTGCGGTTGCCGGCGGGGTCCCAGATGTAGTCCTGGCCGGTGGTCCTACTCGCGTCGACGCTGCCGTCTGGGTTGACGGTGTTGGAGATGTCGTGGACCGAGATCAGCCGATCTGCCGCGTCGTAGACGTAGCGGAAGTCGCTTGCGGAGCTGCGGAGCCCACGGAATGCGACCCGACTGAGAAGGTTGTCGTTGGCGTCCCAGGTGTAGCGGATCTCGCCGACGCCGGTGTCTGCGCCGTCCGACAGTGACTGCGCTCGGAGCCTGCCGAGTGAGTCGTAGCTGATGGTCTCCACAGCGGTTGGGAACACGTCCGGCGAGGTCGATCTGACGGATCTCTTCTGCATGACGCGGCCGGCGGCGTCGTAGATCCAGCGTTGGGTGACGCCCGATGACACGTCGGTCGTCGAGGCAAGCAAGGCCCCGCTGTAGGTGTAGGTGGTCTTGAGGTCGGCGCCGGTGACCTCGGTCGATGTCGTGCGATTGAGGCTGTCGTAGGTCGCTCGAGCGAGCGTGGGCTTGAACTCCGGGTCTTCGTCGTCGGTGTAGAAGGCCTTGATCGGATTGCCGCGTAGGTCGCGCGTGTACTCGATCGCCTCCGTGCCGGGGCGGCTGACGGCAATGATGCGGTTCGCGCCGTCGTATCTGAGGAGTCGCTCCGAGGTGGTCGCGCCGCGGACACCGGCCTGGTTGATCAGATTGCCCCGCTTGTCGTAGGTGCTGGTGACCGAGACACCGCCGGGTACCGTCTCCTCGATGGGCAGTCCGCGCCGGTCGTAGGCGTAGGTGTAGGACCGGTCGGCCTCGGACACGTGCGGTCCCGCGGCCGGCAGGAGGACCGAGGTGGGAAGCGATCTCGAGTCGTAGCGGGTGAGGGTCGTGTTGCCGTTGGCGTCGGTGACTTGGGTCCGGTTGCCGACGGCGTCGTAGCCGAAGGAGGTCGTCGGTCGCACCACTGTGTTCCCGGCACCGGAGCCGGTGTCGACCTCGGGCTCGATAGTGCGCCGTAGCTGATTGCGAGCATCCCATTCGAAGGCCGTCTGGTTCCCGCGGGCGTCGGTCTCCGCGAGTGCATTGCCCGCCGCGTCGTAGGACCACTCGGTCTTCTGAGCGTTGCCGGTTGCTACCGATCGTCGAGTGATTGACGCGCGGCGGCCCGCGAGGTCGTAGTCGTGGACCTGGACGATGGACTCGGGTGCCGGACTTCGCTCCTCAACGAGCCGGCCGGCCAGGTCCCACTTGAAGGTCGTCGTGCCGAGTCCGGTCACCGTACGTGTTGCCGGCCGGTCGGCAGCGTCATAGGTCAAGGTCTCCGTGACGCCGGTCCCCGTGACCCTCGTCGTCAGACGATTGCCGAAGTCGTCGAAGGTTCTGACGGTCTCGATGTCCTGGGCCGTCGGCACACCTACCGATTCGGTCGCGGTCTGGCGGACCTGGTTGCCGAGCGTGTCGTACTCGTAGGCGGTGCGGAGCCCGACTGGATCGACGTGGTAGACGAGCCGGCCGGCGTCGTCATAAGCGTAGCGGTCGGTCGGTGCATACGCATCGACCAGCGGCGTCTGCTGTTGCGTGACCTGCACGACCTGGTCCAAGGCGTCATAGGTGAACGTGACCGTGTTGCCTTCGGGATCGGTCTCAACAGTGACGTTGCCGTTCGCGTCGTACTGATAGCTCGTGACCGCGAGGGCGCTCGAACTGTCCGCCGTGGAGTCGTCGGCGAAGACGACCTCGCGCAGCAACTCCCCGCGCGCTCCGCGCTCGTATACCGTCATGCCGCCATCTGCTCGCCGCTCAGCCCGGGGCTGGCCGAAGACGTCGTAGGCGATCAGGGTCTGAGACTGGTCGTCAATCTGGTGGTCGACCGATGCGCCGTCGAATGTCGCGGCTTGAGGGAGCCGCACCGTGGTCGGTCGCCCCCACTTGTCGAAGGCGAAACGAGAGGTGTGCGGCTCACTCGGGGCTCCCTCGACGGTGCCGCGCGGGTCGGTGACGGCACGGAGCCGCCCATCGCCGCCGACCGTGTAGGCGGTCGTGAGATCTACCGCTCCGTTCTCGATCGTGCTGTGGCGCAGTCGGCCATCAGGTCGGTACGTCAGCCGCTCGGACTCGCGGCGGGTGCCGTCGTCGATCGACCGCTCGGTGAGATCGCCTTGAGGGTCGTAGGTGTATTGCGTCGTGTAGTTCAGCCCGTTCGGGTTGGTCGTAGTCCTGACGTCGACGATCTGCCTGGTCATGCGATCGGCGTCGTCGTAGCTCATCGTGATCGTCCGGGTCGAGCCGTTGTCGGCTGTCCTCTTGTCTGAGGCCACGTTGCCGGCGTCATCGTAGGAGTACTCGTGGGCCGTGATGAACGTCGATGTGTCTCTCAGGCGACGCTCGCGTCGAACACGGTCATCCTGGGTCCAGTCATAGAGCGTCCGGCCACCTGCACCGTCTCGTACGTCGATGAGACGTCCGCCGGCGTCGTAGGCCATCGAACGAAGGACGATCGTGCGTTCGGCGCCGGCTGGTTGCACCCATTGCGGATTGACGTAGCCGACCAGTTGCTCCTCCTTGAGCTCGCCGCGCGGCCAATAGCTGAGGCGTCGGTGGTTGTTGTTCGCGTCCCAGGCATCCGTGACCTGCCCGAAGCCGTTGTAGGCCTGACGACTGAGGACGGTCCCGCCCTGGGAAACCTCGCTGACGCGATTGCGTACGTCATAGGCGTACTCCGTCGTGCGCGTCGGCGGTGTCGCTGCCTCCGACTCGATGTCGGTCTCGACCTTGGACGCCAACGTCCCGGTGGGGTTGTAGGCATACGTTGCGCGGTATCTGGCTTGGGCGCCGGTGATGGGATCAGCCACCGGACTCCAGGTCTCTGAGGTCACCTGCCCGATCGAGTTGTAGGTGTAGTCGATCGTCTTTCCGCCGGGATTCTCCGGCGAGGACTCGGTGACCTTCTGCGCGCGGCCGAAGTCATCCCTCCATGTGTCCGTCCGAAGCCCGGTGGGCGTGGTGACGCGGGTGACATCTCCGAATCGGTTGTACTCGTACTCGGTCCGTCGACTGCCCGGCTGAGTTATCGCGGAGATCAGGGAGCAGGGTTGGGTCTCGCCGGGACCGGCCGTCGGGTCGTTCACCACCGCGGGAGCGAACCCGCCTTCGTCATCGAGGCAGGTGTACTCATAGGTGGTCGTGGCGGTGTCGTCATCGCCGACTGCCTCCGTCTTGGTGGCCAGAAAGCCCGTGGAATCGTCGCGATAGGAGTACACGACGTCCTTAGACGCCTGGTTGCGCACGCGCAGAAGGTTGCCGACCAGCGGATCGGTCGGGCGATAGACATCCGGCCGGTAGTGCAGGTACTCAGTCGCACGAACCTCGTTGTCGCGGTAGACCCGCACGACATTGACCGCACCGGTGACCCCGTCATAGCCGAACTCCGTCGGGTTCGAGTTCTTGTCGATCTCCGCCGTCAACTGACCGAACACGTTGTAGACGTACGAGGTCCGCTCGGTGAACGGCTGCGATGTCGACTTCGCACCGTTGACGATGTTGTCGGTGTCCTCGAGGATCGCGCCCGTCCGGTTGAAGGAGACCCGCCTAGTCAAGCGCTCACCCAGAATGGTGACCTGCCTGGCGACCGCGAACACGTCACCGACCGGCACACCAGGAATCGTGGCGTGGGTGTAGATCGACTGGGCACCATCAGGCTGCTCGATGGAGGAGACCTGCCGTCCGTTGTACGCGATGGTGATGTCGTCGGTTCCGACCGCGTCGATCTCGACGATCTCCAGCCCGTCGTCCGCCACAGGGACGTAGGTGTAGTTGTAGGTTAGACACGGCCATGAGGTTCTGGGGTCGCAGACCCGGTGCAGACGGTTCAGCGTCTTGTAGCTGAAGGTCCACGCGATGCCGGTTCCGTTGGGGCCCGACGACATGCCGGTGACCAACTGGCCAGTCCAGGAGAGGTAGATCCGGCGACCGGAGGTGCCCTCCTCGATGCTGGTCGGAATGCCACCAGCGTTGCGGTTGATCTTGATCACGTCGTCGTAGCCGGATCGGATGTACTGCAGCCCGCCGCTTTGAGGATCGAACTTGTAGGTGGTCTTTCCGAACGTGATCTGGCGATCGTCGGCGAAGATGCGTCGGTTCAGCGGCTCACCGAAGCCTCCGGCCCAGGTGCCGTCGGGATTGCGCGCGTACTTCTTGACCGCGCCGTCCGGGAATCTGACCTCGAACGATCGTCCGTCGGACGAAGGCGTCCATCGGGCGTCGAGCATCGAAGTCCAGCCGTACCCGAAAGCCCCGACCTCGTGACTGGCACTGTTGTAGGTGCGCGGAACGGCCAAGGTCTGTCGCGCGCCCGCGATCTCGAGGTCGACCGCCCGGTGGACGTAGTTGCCGACGAAGAGCCCGACTCCGTTGTCGTCGACTTGAGAAGGGTCTGAGCCTAGATGAGCGCCAACGGGCTGGGGCACGCTTGCCACGAAATCCAGCATCTGGCTGGGGTAGTCAATGACTGGACCGCCGTGGCCGTCCTGGATGCGAAAGTAGGCGATGTAGTTCTTGTTCCAATACACGTGTCCGTCTGGAACGGTCCAGTTCACCGCTCCGCCACTGTTGTCCGGCATGGCGAGCCAACCCGAATTGACGCAACTGTCGGCGACATCCTTCCGGCAGACCCCGATCATAACGGCGGCGGAGACCGACGGGTCCTTCTGTGTGTAGACGGAAAAACTGGGTGCCTGTGTATCGAAGGTGACGTTGGTGAACTGTGGATTCGAGAACCACCCAATCGGTGGGACATGCGCGACGTTAATGATGTACGCCGTCGATGCGGGCACCGGGCTGTCGAGCTGGCTGAACCACTTCGACGGAATCGGTGACATCCGATAAAGGTCGAACACGTACTTGTAGGACCCGGACTGCCGTGGCAACAACACAACGCTCACCGATATGGCAGAATTTGAGTACACATTCACGTCGATGGTCGTCATCGCATTGACGAACTGCACCACGTTCCCAGCACTGTCATAGACGTGATACCCCAGCGCCACCTGGCCGGCCGCCCACGCCGTAGTGCCGACGTTCTTGACCATGACATTGACTCGGCCAGCCTGGAACGGCGTTGGGAACGCCCAACTGCTACCGACCGTGTACTCGGCGCACCAGGCGAACCCGGTGCACAGTGGCGCCGCCGACGCTGCCCTCGACCGAGCCTGCGGGTCGACCGCAGATGACGGATCGGCCAGCGGAGCGGGGTCGGCGTCGGCTTCCCCGAAGCGTGCTTCGAACTCAGGAGCGCCTGGCTCGAGCACTGTGAAGTCGTTGCCGTCGACGGCCTCTCTGACCTCGACATCCGCCTTTTTCGCTTTCCGAAGGGCACGAGGCTCCTCCAGAGGTCGGGGACGCTGTTCCTCCATCCCCTCCCTCAGTTCATTCGCCCGACGCACCGACTGCGCATCGAGCCGAGGACGGTCGACCTTGGCGCCGGTCGGAGCACTCAACGAGTCAGCGTCGATCGGCGCGGGCGAAGGGGGCTTCCGCCGGTCAACTGAGAGCTGACCCAATGCCGACCCTTGCTCCGCGCCCGGCCCCGGTCCACCAGCCGCTTGGATCGCCTCCGAGCCCGGAGCCGCCGCGAGAAGCACAGAGATCGCAAGAACTGCCGCGACGACTCGCACAGCGACGCGCGGCCCTCTCGCCGAGCCTGTCAACCACATGGGAACTCGCATAGGCGCATTGAACGCGCCCGACTTCTGACCCCTTGCCGAATTTCCCAGCCGTTCACCGTCTCGACGTCGAGCCGATGGCTGGGCTGCGGACACCCGCAAGAATCTGGACGACTCAGGCCTACGCACGGTCGTGACCATCGCTGCTTACTACGAGACCCGCCGGTACTCGCGGTGCTGTGATCGACATGAACCCCGGCGGACCAGCCTCCGCAAGCAGGTCAGTGCGCGTGAGGTCCCGGCATGCACCGCGACTCGTCCTCCCGGAGCGATGCGCCACTCTGGCGGCACACCGTTCTCAACGCCGTGTCCACCGAATCGCCACGCTTGGAGCGTTGCTCAATGCCTGGCCCAGACGGGTCCCGTACGCTGGGCACTTCGCCGTCGTTCGTTGTCGCCGTCCACATGACACCGACCGCGTGGGGGGAGTTGGCTGATTCGTGCACCGTTCGTCTGATCTCGATGACGACAGCCGCGAGGTGATCGCCCAGTTGCGGCGCGTGGTCGCGGCAAGCGGTTTGACGCAGTCGCAGTTCGCCTTCGCCGTAGGATCTCGTCCGGGTCGCTTCTCCGAGTGGCTGTCCGGCACGGTGCAACCCGTCGCCCGCGCGTACGTGCGGTGTCTGCGGTTGGGCCAGGCGTTGGCCGCGGTTGCGGAACGCAACCTCCTGTCGACCCCGACGGCTGCGCTGGCCATCCGCAAGAGCGTCCGGCGTGGCGAGATCGAGCACGCATGGGCCACCGTTCTGGCGGCACGCGCGCAACTACGGGCCGCGATGCAGGCCGACGACACGGTGACTCTCGACGCCTGGAACGCGGCACCGGTGCCGACGGACAGCCTCGAGTGGGACACGCTGCTCGCCGCCGTTGTCGGTCACGAGTTCGAGCGGGCCGGACGCGCTGCTCCGACGTGGTGTGCCGTGGACCCGCTGCCTCGGTCCTGGCGGCCGCTGCCGCCGCAGGTCGGGCAGCAGCGGGGGCCCGAGTCCACCCCGGCCTGGCTGCGTCGCCTCCGGATCCGGATCCCGGAGGCCGATCTCGCCGAGCCCGCGTGTCCCGACCGCCGACGGGCCTGAGTGCCACGGCCCAGACGACTGACGGATGCCGCCGGGAGATCGTCCCGGCGGCATCCGCGCTCAGTGGTACGGCGGTGCCGCGCTGGTCAGCAGGCGTTGGCCGCGTTCTTCGTGGAGGTGCAGTCGGCCCAGTCGCCGAGGCCGCCCGCGGTGCGGGAGTAGGTGCCGGTGGCGTGCACGGTCCACTCGTGGTGGTCGAGCGGGATCGAGGTGCCCACGGTCGCGCCGGAGCGGTAGAGCCGGACGGCATCGTCGGAGCCGAGGCCGAAGCCGCCGGTGACGGTGTCGATCTCGATGGTCAGCAGCCCGCCGGCCGCGATCGGCGAGGTCGACGGGATCACGTAGGCGTGGGTGTTGTCGCTGTCGGAGAGGACCATGCCCGTGACGTCGATGGCGGTCGAGGCGGTGTTCTTCAGCTCGACGAAGTCCTGCCCACCGGAGACCGAGGACTCGATCTCGTTGAGCACGACCCACGAAGCGTCGGGCACGGTCGGGGTGGAGTAGTCGTTGGCAGCACCGTACGTCGGCACATTGGTCTCGACGGCGGAACCCGAGTCGAAGCCCCAGCTGGTGCGGGCGTGCGTGGTCCACGACCGGGAGTCGGCGAGCTGACCGGGCGCGGGCGTGGTGAGGTTGCTGGTGTCGGAGCGGAACAGTCGCGCCGCGTCGGCGTCGCCGAGGCCGAAGTTGCCCGGAAGGGCCGGGTCGTCGACCCGGAGCGCGATGACCTGCCCGGCGGCCAGCGTGGTGCCGGACGGGATCCGGACGACGTGGTTGTCGCTGGCGTCGGACAGGATGGCCCCCGCGAGGTTGACGCTGCCGCTGCCGTTGGTGTTCCTCAGCTCGACCCAGTCGCCGTGCACGTCGTCGCCGGTGGACTTGACCTCGTTGATCTTCACCCCTGCCAAGGAGACGGGCGAGCCCGACGCGAACTGGTTGACGACGCCGAACGTGCTCGCCGTGGTGGGCTTCCAGTCACCCAGGCCGTCGAGGTCGGCGTCGACGGTCCAGTCCCGGCCGTAGGTCACGACCGCATGGGTGGTCCAGGTGTAGGAGTCGATCACCGTGCCGAGGGCGACGTCACCGGGGGCGAACAGCCGGGCCGAGTCCGAGGCCCCGAGGCCGAAGGCGCTGTCCACCGAGAAGGCCGCGTAGCCGTTAGCGGCGAGGGTGGTGCTGGCCGGGACGGTGAAGACGTGGCCATTGTCGTTGTCGGAGAGCAGCGCGCCGCTGATGTCGATCGGGGCGCCCGTGGTGTTGTAGAGCTCGATCCAGTCGGTGGTGTCGCCGTTGGACTCGACCTCGTTGAGCACGACGCCGTCGATGTCTCCGATCGAGCCGCCCGGGAACACGTTGACCGTGCCGCGGGTGGCGTGGTCGGTGACCTGGAAGTCGCCGAGGCCGTCGCTGTCGTCATCGACCGCCCAGTTGCGACCGTACGTCGTGGGGGCGTGGGACGCCCAGGAGTAGGAGTCGATGGTGGGATCGGTGGCCGGGTCGTTGCCGTCGATGAGGCGGATGTCCTCCGGGGCGCCGAGACCGAACCCGTCGGTGCCGACACTGACGTCGAAGACCGCGTAGCCGCCGGCGGCGACGGTGCCGCTGAGCGGGAACGCGTGGGTGTCGTCGGCGTCGGAGAGGACCGCGCCGGACAGGCTGATCGGGGACCCGGTCGGGTTGAAGAGCTCGACCCAGTCGGTGGTGTCGCCGTTGGACTCCACCTCGTTGATCACCACGCCGGCCACGGAGGCCGAGGCGGGCGAGGCGAAGCCGGCGGCGAGCATGCCGCCACTGACGGAGAGGACCGCAGCGGCGGCGAGGCCGGTCCGGCGAAGCCGGCGGCCCGTGTGGTTCGTTAGCATGAGATGTTGCTCCTTTTTGCGGAAGGGATGTGACACCCGGCCGCGTGGCACCTCACCTGGACTCCAACCTGGCGTGGGGTGCGACGCGGCCGTCCCCGGGGGTGGGGATCGGTGAGCCTTCTCGGCCTGAACAGCCATCCGACTCGGCTCACGAATATGTGAACAGCCCCGGCCGGGGTTTTCGTGGGCCGTCGCGTGACGATTGGGTGTCGGGTTGATGTCACTCCGACGACGGCCGCCCTCAATGACCACGGCGGGCACACTCCGGCCGACTCACCCGGCTCCTGTGAGCCGCGGTTGTCGTTGGCTCCTTGTTCACCTCGCGGGCCGGCCGGTCGACATCTTCCGCTGCTTGCCTCAGGGCCTGTGCGCGTGGGGCCGGGTGGCTCGGGACGGTGCTCTCGCGCTCCGTCCCGTCTCCCCTCACCCAGTCAGGAGTGCGTCCGCATGCGGGCAGTACGAACAGCACGGCACCGCCCCGAGCGACACGACGAACACGACCGAGCCACCGGCCTCCACCCCATCAGTCCCCCGGCCCTCCTCGTCGTCCTGGTCGCGGTGCTCAGCGCGATGCTCGCGGCGCCGTCCGCGCACGCCGCGCCCGGCGACATCGTCGCCATCCCCGACGCGAACCTCAAGGCCGCGATCAACGCCCGGCTGGGCCACCCCGCCGACCAGGACGTGACCGAGGCCGACGCGCTGAGCGTCACGGCCATCGATGCCTCGAGCATCGGACCGCTCGGCGACCTGACCGGGCTGGAGGCATTCACCAACCTCACCTCGCTCGCCACGAGAGCGCTGATGGTCACCGATCCCAACACGGTCACCGACCTCAGCCCGCTGGCCGGTCTGTCCCGGCTCGCCACGCTGACCCTGCCCTTCAGCCGGATCAGCGACCTGTCTGCGCTGGTGGGCCTGAACTCGCTGCGATCCGTGAATCTCAACAACAACCAGATCAGCGACCTCACCCCGCTCACCGGCCTGACCGGCCTGACCACGCTGAGCGTCGGCACCAACCAGATCGGCGACCTCACACCGCTCGCCGGCATGTCCGACCTGGCCGTCCTCACCATCACGGGCAACCAGGTCCGCAGCCTCGACGGCATCCCGGCGGCGCCGAAGCTGACCGCCCTGCGGGCCGGCAGCAACAAGATCACCGACGTAACGCCGCTGGTCGGGAAGTTCGACAAGGCACTGCTCACCACGCTGGACCTCAGTGGCAACCGGATCACCGACGCGTCCCCGCTCGCGGCGTACGGGGAGAGCGGCGGCAAGTTGGGCAACGTCTCGTTGACCGCCAGTCAGGGGCTGCTGCTCGGAAACAACCGGATCACCGACCTCTCCGCGTTCGCGGCGTGGCCGAAGAACAAGCTGACCGGCGCCCGCGCGAGCGGCCAGTCGGTGTACGCCGGCGCCTACCGCGACGGCGGCGTCACCGTGCCATTGAAGACCGGGGACGCCACCGTCCCAGCCGTGGACCCGACGGCCGGGTCCTACGACCCCGCCACCGGCCTGCTCACCGTCACCGACCCCACCGCCGGCAGCGTCCCAGTGACCCCGAACTGGACCGTGCACTTCTCCACCCCGCCGGTCGATCCGGGCGACGCGACCGGTCCGCAGGTCACCGGCACGCCGCAGGTCGGCCAGCTGCTCCAGGTGACCGACCCCGGCAGTACGTTCACCGGCTCACCGTGCACGACGCCCGCCAGCTTCAGCTACCAGTGGCTGCGCGACGGCGACCCGTTCGCCGGCAACACCCACTTCGATGACTCGACCACCGTCAACCCGATGGGAGGGCCGAGCAGCACGCCCGGCTACGTCGCCTCGGTGACCGACCTGGGCCACCGGCTCCAGGCAAAGGTCACCTGCAAGGCGACGGGCGTGAGCAGCACCTCGGCGCCGCTCGCCATCACCGCGGCCGAGCCGGAGCTGGCGCTGGCCCAGGCCCTCGACGGCCCCTCCTCCTACGTCCAGCTCACTCCCGGCGAAATCGAGACGGGCGGGTCAGCGCCGGCCGGCGTGGTCGGGGACCCGACCAATCCGTCGATCCCGGTCCACCTCGCCCAGCTCGACGCCTCGGGCGCGCTGGTCGATCCCACCCGGATCCGGCTCGAGCTGGCCGGCATCAGCGTGACCGGAGGCGCGGACCCGGCAGCCGTCACCGCCGCCGACGTCGAGATCACCGGCACCGGCGCCCACCGCAGCATCGCGATCGCCCCCCAGCGGCCGACCGACGGCCAGATCGACCTCACCTTCACGGTCACCGGCACCACGGGCAAGACGTCCACGTTCGGGTTCGTCTACAGAGCCTCCCGAGCGACGACACCGACCAGCCGAACGCTGCTCGGCTCCTCCGACGCCTCCTCGGCGATCGCGGTCGGCGACGGGCACCTGATGGTCGTCGACGACGAGAACTACGAGGTGCGGCTCTACGACGGCGAGACCTCCGGCCGCGAGGTGGCACAGTTCTCTCTCGGCGACCTGCCACCGGCCGGCAACGGAGACATCGAGATCGACGCCGAGGCCGCAGCCCGCAAGGGCAACCGGATCTGGTGGCTCGGCTCCCACGGCAACAACAAGGACGGCGAGGTCCAGGTCTCCCGGCACTCGATCTACGAGACCAAGCTCGCCGGCAGCGGCGCCGGTGCGACCCTCACCCCGGTCGGAGTCCGCTACGGCAGCCTGCGCTCCGACCTGGTCGCCTGGGACGACGCGCGCGGCGCACGGCTCGGACTCCGCGCGGCCACCGCCACCAACACGACCCCCAACCCGGTCGACGGGTTCAACATCGAGGGCGCCGAGTTCTCCCCCGACGGCTCCGCGCTCTACCTCGCGTTCCGCTCCCCCCTCGAGGGACGGGTCGCCGGCGGCCGAGCGCTGATCGTGCCGCTGACCAATCTGGAGGCCCTGACCTCCGGAACCGCGAGCCGGGCCACCTTCGGTGAGCCGATCCTCCTCGACCTCGGCGGCGACTCGATCCGAGAGATCCGGAAGAACGAACGCGGCGAGTACCTCATCCTCTCGGCCATCGGCGGCGGCTCCCGCACCGCCTCCCCGCAGACGCTGTGGGCCTGGAACGGCGACCCCGCCATCGCCCCGCAACGGCTGGGCACGCAGCTGCCCCTGGACCTCGAGCCCACGTTCACCGACAACCAGGGCGCCTGGGAGGGCATCGGCGAGATGCCCGAGCGGCTCACGCCAGGTGCCGAGGTCCGGCTGATCATGGACCAGGGCTACGACGTGCTCTACGGCGGCGTGGAGAACAAGAAGGACGGCGACTGGTCCGCCAAGGCCCGCACCGACGTGGTCGCCCTGGCCGGCCCCGCCGGAACCCAAGCGGCGTTGAGCGACCCAGGCACCTTCGACGCCCAAGCCGCCCACACGGTCGGCACCGCCCGGACAGTGACGGTCACCAACGCCGGATCCAACGTCCTGCACATCGACAAGATCCGGACCACCGACCAGGACGGCCTCTCCGCCGACGACTTCCTCATCAGCGGCGACACCTGCGCCGACGAAGTCCTGGCCCCGACCGAGACCTGTGCCGTACGGGTCCGGTTCGCCCCCTCCCGCGCGAACGCCACCTCCACCGCCACCCTCGTCGTGAGGAGCGACGTCCCCGGCGGCGCCACCCGAACGGCACTGACCGGCACGTCCACCAGCCTGCCCACCGGGGCTCCGGGGCAGGACGGCGCGGACGGGACCGACGGGACCGACGGCGCCACCGGCCCGAAGGGCGACAAGGGCGACCCCGGGATCACCGGGCCCCAAGGTCCGCCCGGAACCGTCGGCTTCTCCGCGGCCGGAAAGGTGAAGGCCACGGCACAGCGTGGCGACACGGTCAAGGTCCGGTTCCTGCTGAACAACCGCACCACCGCCCCGATCACCGCACTCCTGCGCGCCCACGCCAAGGGCAAGGGAGCCAAGGCGATCAAGGGCACCAAGGCCGGCTGGGTCAAGATCCTCGACGAAGGCCAGAGCAGGGTCGTCACCCTCAAGCTGAAGGTCGGCAAGAACGTCCGGATCGGCAAGCACAGACTCACCGTGACCCTCCACATCGGCACATCCGCGATGACACGCACCGTGGTGGTCCGCACGACCCGCTGAGCCGACCTCTTCCTCCCGCGAGCCGCTGTCGCCCGGACAGTGGCTCGCGGGAGCTCGCGGCCGAGCTCGGTCGGCTGGCCGGCTGGCACCGAGGACGAGTCCGCCATGCTGCAGTTGGAGGCGGCGTCTCCCGTCCCTCGCCTAGGGTGAGCGCATGGATGCCCGGCGGCTCGCAGCGACGGTCGAGACCGACCCGGACGGCCGGTTGAGCGCGCGGCCGGCCGGTGCTCTCTCCGAGCTCTCCGGCCTGGCCGGCCACCTCCGCACCGCCGCGACGACCTCAGGTATCGGGGCGATCCGGTTCGTCTGGCTGGAGCCGGAGTCACAGTCGGACCCGACGCCGGCGAGGAGCGCGACCGCCGTCTCCGTCGGCCCGCGGCGGTCGGACGGTCGGCGTACCGTGCACCTCCACCGGGCCGACACCGAGCGGCTCGCGGGCCTGAACCGGCGTGAGCTCCAGGTCCTGACCCTCATCGCGGCAGGGCTGGCCAATCCCGGGATCGCCGAGCGGCTGGTCGTCGGCCGGCGCACCGTGGCCACCCACGTGGAGCACCTCCTGGCCAAGCTGGGGGTGTCGAACCGGGCCGCGGCAGCGGCGCTGGCCCAGGAGCTCGACCTGCTCACGCTCCCGATACCCGGCGCCGACCTGAGTGGCTGCGCTCCCCTGGGCCCGATCCGGCTGGAGGCCGCGGCGCGCGGGGAGGATCCGCTGCCCACCGCTGCTCCTCGCCGGCCGGTACGTCGCCTCCGACCGCTCCGGATCGGCGCCGTCATCCCGCTCAACCCCGACTGTGCCGACGACGCCCGGCAGATGCGGCGGGGCGGCCAGCTCGCGGTGGCCGGCCTGAACAGTGCCGGCGGTGTGCGGGGGCGCCCGGTGGAGGAGGTCACTGTCGCCGCGGACGTGACCTCGACGGCGTCCATGCGGGCGGCGATGGAGCGGCTGATGGGCGAGGACGTCGACGCGGTGTCCTTCCCCTACACGTACCGCCGCTCGCCGGCGGACGTCGCCGCGATCTTCGCGGCGGCGGCCGACACCGGCTGCCCGGTGCTGCACCACTCGACATCCTCCTCCGCGGCGCAGGTGGTCCGTGACGACCCCTCCCGGTTCGGCAACGTCTTCCAGCTGAGCGGGCCGCAGACGATCTACGGCCACGGCTTCCTGCGCACGCTCGACCTGCTGGCCGACACCGGCCGGTGGCATCCGCGCTCCCGTCGGCTCCTGGTCATCGACAACGCCGACACCGACCTGCAGACCTTCCCCGAGCGGGCGGCCGAGGAGGCGCTGCGCCGCGGGTGGGAGGTCACGGTCGTGCCGATCGACGCGATGCGGCCGGACTGGCCCGCCGTCGTCGCGCGCATCGCGACCGTCGATCCGGCGGCGGTCATGCTCGCCTGCTTCTCCGGGCCCGAGACGTCCGCCTTCCTGGGGTTGCTGCCCCAGCCCCACGACCTGCTGGTCTACGCCCTCTACGCCCCCTCGATCGGCGGCGTCTGCGAGTCCCTCGGCCCCGCCGCGGACGGGGTGGTGTGGGCGACGCTGACCGGTCAGTACGACGACCACCTCGGCCGCCGGTTCGCGCACAGCTTCGCCCGCACCTTCGGCGAGCGGGCCGGCCACTCCAGCGCCGGCGTCCACTTCGACGCGGTCGGCCTGCTGGCCCAGGCCTGGACGCAGAGCGACTCCCCGGACCGCTTCTCGGAGGTGGTCGGCCGGCTGCGCACGCTGACCCATCGCGGGGTCAACGGTCCCTACCACCTCGGCTCCGCCGACCAGACCAACCGCGTCTACCCCGACAGCGCGGTCGACCCGTCCCTGGGCGCGGCCCACCTGGTGTTCCAGGTCCAGCACGGCCGGCACCGGATCATCGCGCCGTCGCCGTACGCCACCGCACGGTTCCGGGCGCCGGCGTCAGGCTGACCCGGCCGGCCGCGACTGCCAGGCGTCGACGGCATCCGTCACCGTGCTGAAGCGGGCACCGTGCTCCTTGGCACGGTGGATCATCCGCTCGAGGACCTTGATCCGGCTGCCGCGCCCGATCGACTGCGGGTGGAAGGTGTGCGTGAAGACACCGTGCGGCACCTCCTCGGCCATGAAGTCGAGATCGGAGAGCCAGCGCCGGGTCAGCCCCTCGACGTCCGTCGAGGCCGGCATCACCATCGGCGGCATCAGGGCGAACTCGAGGAACGGGAAGTCGTCCAAGGTCCAGGAGACCGGGACCTCGACGAGATCCAGCTCCGGACCGAAGGTGATGCCGTCGGTGGTGATCACGTCGCCGGTGCGGCACCGGTACATCTCGAAGTCGCGGGCCATCATGCTGCTGTCGTAGCGGAAGCCGTACTCGGCGAGCAGGCGCGTGGAGTTCGCCGACAGGTCGAAGGCCGGCGACCGGTACCCGGCCGGCCGCACCCCGAGCACGCGGTCGAGGGCATCGAGTCCGCGCTCCAGCACCCGGCGTTCGGCCGTCTCGTCGAGGCTCGTGGGGCCCTCGTGGGCGTAGCCGTGATGGCCGATCTCGTGCCCCGCGTCGCGGATCCGCTTGCAGACGTCGGGGTAGGTGTCGACGTCCAGCCCAGGGATGTACCAGGTGCTGGTCACCCCCTCGCGCTCCAGCAGGTCGAGGATCCGGGGCGTCGCGACGTTGGCCGCGAACTCACCGCGCGAGACATAGGTGGGCGTGGCCAGCCCCAGCGTCCCCAGCCAGACGGAGATGGCGTCGAAGTCGAAGGTCAGGCAGACGGTCGGTTGCATGGTGTTCCTGTCGGGTCGTGGGTCGGGTCGGGTCGCTCAGGCGTGCACGTGGGAGGGCCAGGTGCGGTAGAGGTCCGCGCGTCGGCGGCGGTCCTGGTAGGTGGTGGTCGCGCCGCTCTCACGGAGCGTCTCCAGCAGGGCGAGGTCGAGCTCGGCCACGACGACCCCGTCGACGTCCTCGGCCGTCTCGGCGATGACACCGTTGTCCGGCAGCGGCCCGTCGCACGGTCCGAGCACGGCGCTCGTCGCGCGGGAGCCGGGCCAGACGCCCCGCGCCGGGCCGGCGGCGCCGGAGTGGACGGCGTACACCTGGTTCTCGATGGCCCGCGCGGCCAGCGAGTGACGCACGCGCCAGAAGCCGGCCCGGGTCAGGGTGAGCGAGGGGCAGAGGAGGATCTGGGCCCCCTGCTCGACCAGGGTGCTCGCGCACTCGGGGATCTGCGACTCGTAGCAGATCAGGATGCCTACCTTGCCGAACGGCAGGTCCACGACCGCCATCTCGTCGCCCTCGACGATGTCGAGGGTGTGCTCCGCCGGGAAGAGGTGGGTCTTCGCGTGCTCGTGCACGACCCTCCCCGCGGGGTCGACGAGGACGGCGACGTTGCGGTAGGTGCCCTCGCCCGTGGCGACCAGGTGGCTGCCCGCGAGGATGTACTGCCCCCGCGCGGCCGCCTCCTGCGCCATGAGGTCGCGGAAGGCGTCGCCGTACGCCGCCGTGGCCACGACCGGAGCGAGGTCGGTGGCATCGGGCCAGGACGGCGCCGCTGTCATCAGCTCGAACGTGACCGCCTCCGGCAGGACGACCAGGTCCGCGCCCTGTGCCTGGTCGAGGACCTCGCGGAGGTGATCGGCGAAGTCGGCGAAGCCGGACACCTCGCGGAACTCGACGTTGCAGGTGGCGACGCGGACCATGCTGGGCTCCTTCGGTGGCGGGAGCCCGAACGTAGCCACGCCCGATCGGCGGGGAATCGGTCATCTGACCGATCCGGTGACGGCCTGATCCGTGCCCGGAGGCAACCGATCCGGCCGCCACGGCGTCTATCTCTACGTGATGTGGATCGCCGCCGGAGTCCTGTGGTTCGTCGTACTTCTTCTCGCGGTCGTGGCGATCGCGCGCCACCGGTCGCCGAGCCATTCCTGAGCACTGACAGACGGAGCCCGTGCCGAGGACGTCCTCGGCACGGGCTCCGTCGCTGCGAGCGATCCGCCCGCGGGCCTCAGCCCATCTGGTTGCGCCGCGCCAGGACCAGACCGGCACCCGCAAGCACCAGCAGGACGCCGAACGGCATCAGCCAGCCCCCGGGGCCGCCGGTGTTGGGCAGGCTGGTGGCCTGCACGCCGCCGACTGCCCCTGGCGTGCCGGGCGCGTCGTCGGACTTCGCCGGCTGCGTCTCCTGGACGCCACCGACCGCGCAGACCACGCCGGAGTCGACCGGCGCCGCGGCGGGATAGGTGTAGGTCGGCTGGTCGCCGACGAACAGCTTGCCGAGCTTCGCGATCAGCTGGATCACGCCGTTGACCACGGACACGGAGTAGTCCGGCGTCTCCACGGGAGGGATCCACGCGGCGTTGCCGACGCCGCACGGGTCACTGGGCGCGAGGGCCGGGGCGACCAGGCACGCCGGGTCGTTGTCGGCGGGGAGGTTGTAGACGTGCAGCGTCGCTCCGCCGGGGAACACGTTGTTGCCCGTCGCGGTGAGGGTCACCGACCCGTCGTCCGGGTCGAGGGACGAGGTCCACGGACCGGCCGGCACGGTGCCGAACGCGATGTTGTTCGGGCCGCAGGGGTTGACGGTGGGCACCGCCGGCGGCTGCACGACGGTCGGGCACGCAGCCACATTGGTCTCCACCGGCGGGCCGTAGACATACGTCGGCGCGGGCCCGGCGAAGGTGAAGCCCGCGTTGGCGGTCAGCGTGACCTGTCCGGCGGCCGGCGTGTCCATGGCGACCGTGTACGCCGCGGTGTTGCCGGGGTTGAGCCAGACCGCGTTGCCGACGCCGCACGGGTCGTCCATCTGGAGGACGGGCGGCGTGATCACGGTATCCACGGTGCAGTTCTGGTTGACCGGGTCGGTGTCCGCCGGGGGCGGCGGGCTCGTGTAGCTCGTCAGCCCGGCCGTGGTGGTCGACGGGAAGAGATAGCCCGGGCTGGCCGTGAAGGTGATCGAGCCGTTCGCGTTGCGCACCCAGGAGTACGCCGGCGAGGCGGCCGGGTCGGCCCAGCTCGTGTTGTTGGCGCCGCACGGGTTCAGCAGGGTCAGCATCGGCGGGCTGACCATCGTCGGGCAGGCGCTGTTCGGCACCTGACCGGGGATCTCGTTGTCGTCGAGGTAGCGGATCACGATCGAGTCGTGCGCGTCGGCGAAGGCGAACGACGGAAAGCCCATCGCGGGGGTCCAGTCCTGCAGCGAGCTCACCGACGGGACGATGACGTGGTGGGAGTAGCCCGGCGGGGTGCTGACGTACTTGCACACGACGACCTTCTTCGTGTTCACCGCCTGCGGCACGACGATGCCCGGGTCGTCGCCGGCCTTCGCGGCCGCCTGGACGGTGGCGTACTCCGCGGCCGGGGTGGCCTGCTCGGACGGTGCGGCGGTCACGGCCTGCTCCTGGTCGGGCTTCTGGGCCGACTCCTCGCCCGCCTGCTCGCCTGCCTTCTCGTCCGCCTTCTCCTCGGTGGCCTCGCCTGCGTCTGCGGCGTCCGGCTCCGCGGAGGGCTCGGGCTTCGGGTCGGGGGCGGGCTCGGGCTTCGGGTCGGGGGCGGGGGCGGGGGCGGGCTCAGGTTTCGGCTCCGGCTCCGGCTCGGGCTCCGGAGCGGGCTCCGCCTCGGGCTCCGGGGCGGGCTCGGCCTGGGTCGTCTGGGCAGACTGGCCCGGGTCGGAAGCCGGCGCCGGGTCGGCGTCGTCGGCGAGCGCCGGGCCAGCGAGCGCGGCGCTGGCCAGCACGACGGCCGGCAACAGAAGTGTGATCGTGGGTCGCCACCGGCGGGCCGTCGGGCCCTGCTCCGGCTCGGCGTGGCGCCGAGGACGGCGCGCGAAATTGGACATGATCCGGAAACCCCCAGTGTGTCGCGCCGAGGGGGGTCACGACGGTTGCAAAAGGTGTGGAGCGGGCAGCCGACAGGCCAGGGGGACGTCGGGCCGGCGTCCACGCCCCACCGCGAACCAGGTCCAACGTGCCCTCTTCCGAGCGCCCACGCCTCCCGAGTAGGAGGGGACAGACGGAAACCCACTCCGCAGCCTAGGGAGGACCAAAGTCCCAGGTGCATGCTTTCCGGCAAAAACTCCGGTTCGGGCGGAAGATTTAACCTTCGACGGCCCCAGTGCCGCACGAATCCGACGAAGCGTCGCCAGATCCGGCCCTCAGGAGAGGACGGCCAGCGCCGCGCCGTACCCCTCCGGGACGACGACGTCGTGCACCGTCCACGACCCGAGGCGGCGGCTGGACGCCTCGTCGGTGCCGAGGTAGTCGAGATGGGGGTCGCGGCCCAGCCCGATGCCGAGTCCCTTGAGGTAGGCCTCGGTGCGCGACCACGCGCGGGTGAACCGGACCGTCGCGCGACCACCGTCGAGCGTGCCCTGGGCGGCCGCCTCGATCTCCTCGGACTCACGCGGGTGGAGCAGCTTGGCGAGCGCGACGGGGTCGTCGGGGTGCCGCTCGACGTCGACGCCGACCGCCACGTCCGCCACGGCCACGAGGATCTGCCCCGGCGTGTGACTCAGCGAGAACTCCACCCCGGCTCCCTCGGCGCGCGGCCGGCCGTGCGGCTCTCCGCACCCGGGGCATGGGTGCCGGCCCCAGACCACCTTCTCCGGTGGCGTGTCCGTCGCCGCGCCGACGACCAGCCGGGCGGCGGCGTGCGCGATCTCGTACGCCACCCGCAGCTCGGCCCGGACGTACGACGACGCCTGCTGCCGCTCGCCCTCGTCGAGCCAGTCACGGGCGACCTCGAGCTCCTCGTCGCCGATGGTGGCGGTCGGGACACGCCAGATGCCGGCCCCGCCGTCGGGTCGGGTCACGGGGGTGTTGAGGAAGGAGTCGAGGACGGCCGGGGTCACCGGCTCCGCCTTGCGGTCCGGAACCGCCTGCGCCACGTCGCGAGTCATCGTTCCCGAGGCTAACAACACACCTGTCAGGAGGCGTCGTCCCGGTCACGATCGGCGGCCCGCCGGGCCTTCGCGATCGCGTCCTCGACGACCGAGTTCAGCCGCGACCCGTTCGGCCACCCGTCGTAGTGGCAGGCGAGGATGACCAGCTCGCGTAGCGCCTCGGCGTCGAGCTCGCCGTTGGCGAGGGCGGCCGGGACCTGGATGCCGAGCACGTCGTTCGCGCGCTGGCCGACGAGCAGGCCGATCAGGAACAGCCGCCGGTCCCGGTCGGAGAGGCCCGGCCGGTTCCAGACGTCCGCGAACAGGTGGTCGGCGGTGTAGCGGAAGAAGTCGCCCTCGCCGTCGGCCATGTCGAAGCCGTAGACCTGCTCCATCCTCCGCAGGCCCTTCGCCCGCAGCTCCGGCAGATCGTCGAACTTGTCGGCAGGTTCCGTCATCGCAGGATCTCCCGGAGGTCGAGCATGACGCTGCCGTGGTCGCCGATCACGATCTCGGCGACCGGGTCACGATCGTCGAGGTGAGCCTCGGTCTCCCAGGCGCCGTCGACGTTGAGCAGGGCGTCGATGGTGCACAGGTCGGGGTCGACGATCCAGTACCGCGGCACGCCGCCCTCGGCGTACTCCATCGACTTGCGGATCGTGTCCTCGCTGCGGGTGCTGGGCGAGAGCACTTCAGCGACGAGGAGCGGCATCGTGGTCCGGTGGGTCTCGTCGGTGCGACCCTCGGCCATCATCACGTCGGGTCCGCGCAGCCGGTTGCGCGGCAGCCAGAGGCCGGCCTCGGTGCCGATCTCGAGATCGGGGAAGGCGCGCCCGAGAGCCATGATGAGGCGGGCCACCGCCGACGCATGCGGCTGGGCGGGCGGCGACATCACCAGCACCTCGCCGTCGACCCACTCCGTGCGCGGCCACTCGGGGAGCCGCTCGTACTCCTCCCAGGACATGCGCAACCGCTGCACTCCGTCGACGGGCGCTTCCGACATCGCCGCTCCTGACGCACGCTGGGACACATCGACCTTCCTCTCATTGTGGCCCCGGGGCAGGGTCGATGAAAGGCTCACACGTTCCTCCCCTCGCCGTTCGCGTCCTCCACAGGCAGCCCGAGGCCGGGGCCGAGACGCTCGATCGCCAGCTCCGCCAGGGGTACGTCGACGCCGAGCTCGTGCGCGAGCGCGATCGCGAACCCCAGGTCCTTCACCCCGAGCGAGTTCACGTTGCTGAACACGCCGTGCCAGAAGTCGGCGGGGTCGAGCTCGGCCGTGGTCTCGCGGTGCATGATCGCGCCGGGCCCGCCGGTGATGGCGTCGGTGTGGCGGACCACCTCGCCGAGGTCCTTGATGCTCAAGCCCGCGGCCTCGGCCAGCCGCTGGGCCTCGGTCGCGGCGGTGAACGCCACGAAGTGCATCAGGTTGCGGGCCAGCTTGAACTTCGTCCCGGCGCCGATCGGGCCGGCATGGACGACCTTGCTGCCGAGCACGTCGAGCACCGGCCGGGCCGCGGCGAAGGCCTCGGCGTCGCCGCCGACCATCAGCGCGAGCGACCCGTCGGCGGCGCCCATCGCTCCCCCGGACACCGGTGCGTCGAGGACCGTGTGGCCGGCAGCAGCCAGCTCGGCCGGGGTCCCGGGCGCCACGGTGGAGTGGACGACCAGCACCCGGTCGAGCGGCACGTCGGCGGCGACCGAGCGCACCTGGTCGTCGTCGCGCACCATCACGCAGACGACCTCGGCGTCCAGCTCGGCGACCGACGCCGCCGCGGTGGCCCCCGCGGCGACCAGGTCGGCGACGGGACCCGGCGCGACGTCGTACACCTGGAGGTCGATGCCGTCGGCGGCGGCCAGCCGGAGCGCCATCGGCTTGCCGATGTTGCCCAGGCCGACGAACCCCACTCGCAGCGTGCGCATCAGGGTCCCTTCGGGTGAACGGGGCGTGGTCCGCCGGCGGAGTGAAGCCGGGGACGCGACGAACGTCGTGGGGAGCTCATAGCCGGAAGGTCTGGCCGCCGTCGACCGCCAGGATCTGGCCGGTCACCCACGACGCGTCGTCGGAGAGGAGGTAGAGCAGCGCGCCGACCATGTCGTCGACCGAGCCCATCCGCTTGATGGCGAGGCTGTTGCGGACGATGTCCTTGGCGGCGTCACCGGCCTGGGTGCGGGTCGCCTCGGTGTCGGTGGGGCCGGGAGCGATCGCGTTGACCCGGATCCGCTGCCCGCCGAGCTCGTGGGCGAGCTGCTGGGTGAGGCTGTTGATGCCGGCCTTGGCGAGGCCGTAGAAGCCGGAGTACAGGTACGCCGCCGTGCTCGACTGGTTGACGATCGCGCCCCCGCCGCGCTTCGCGATCTCGGGGTAGACGGCCCGCGTCATGACCAGCGCGCCGTCGAGGTTCACGCTCATGAACCTGCGGTAGTAGTCCCAGTCGACGCTGATGAGGAGGTTGAACTCCATCGAGCCGTAGATGGCGGCGTTGTTGACCAGGTGGTCGATGCCGCCGAGCTCCGCGACGGTCCGGCGGACGAGCACCTCCGCGGACTCGGCGGAGGACACGTCGCACGACACGAAGATCGCCCGGCCGCCGTCCTCCTCGATGGACGCGGCGACCTTGGCGCCCGCCTCCTCGTTCAGGTCCGCGACGACGACCGCCGCACCGTTCTCGGCCAGTGCGCGGGCGTAGGCCTCGCCGATGCCCTGGGCCGCGCCGGTCACGACGACGACCTTGTCCTGGAATCTCATTTCACAACTTCCTCAGGTGTCACAGGTTTCGCCGGTCGCCCGGCGAAACCCACGCTTGGCCGATGAAACTTCGTCGGCCAGGTGCGAGTTTCGCCGGTCGACCGGCGAAACTCCCACCCCCTCACGCCGGCTCCGCGATCGTCTTGACCTCGAGATACTCCTCGAACCCGGCGACGCCCATCTCCCGGCCGATGCCGGACTGCTTGTACCCGCCGAACGGCGCGTCGGGGCTGAACCAGACACCGCCGTTGACGGCGAGGGTGCCGGTCCTGATCCGGGCGGCGACGGCGCGCGCCCGCTCCAGCGAACCGGAGTCGACCGAGCCGGAGAGCCCGTACGCCGAGTCGTTGGCGATCCGCACCGCGTCGTCGTCGCCGTCGTGCGGGATGACGACGAGCACCGGGCCGAAGATCTCCTCCTGTGCCAGGCGCGAGGAGTTGTCGAGTCCGGCCACGACCGTGGGCTGCACCCAGTAGCCGGGCCGGTCGATGACCGAGCCGCCGGTGGCGAACGTCCCGCCCTCCTCCAGGGCCACCGAGAAGTACGCCGCCACCCGGTCACGTTGCGCCGCCGAGATCACCGGGCCGCAGATCGCGCCCGGGTCGTGCGGGTCGCGGGCGCCGATCGACTCCATCGTCGCGGCGGCGACCTGGACCGCCTCGTCGTACCGGTCCCGGGGGACGATCAGCCGGGTCGTGATGGCGCAGCCCTGGCCGGCGTGGATGCAGGCCGCGAAGGCGGTGCCGCCGGCGACCGCGGCGACGTCGGCGTCGTCGAGGGCGATCGCGGCGGACTTGCCGCCGAGCTCGAGGAAGACCTTCTTCAGAGTCGGTGCGGCGGCGGCCATGATCGCCTTGCCGACCGAGGTGGACCCGGTGAAGGAGACCATGTCGATGCGCGGGTCGGTGGCCAGGACGGAGGCGACCTCGTTGGGCCGCGGCGTCACCACGTTGAAGACGCCGGGCGGGATGTCGGTGTGCTCGGCGACCAGGCGCCCCAGCTCGGCGGCCACCCACGGGGTGTCGGGCGCCGGCTTGAGCACGACGGTGCAGCCGGCCGCCAGCGCCGGGCCGACCTTGGCGAGGTTGATCTGGGTCGGCACGTTCCAGGGAGTGATCGCCGCGACGACACCGACCGGCTCGCGCCGCACGGTCCGGCGCGACGCGATGCCCATCGGCGACGCGACCCCCAGATCGGTCTCGAAGGCGTAGGACTCGACCAGGTCGGTCACCCACGCCAGGCCCTCCACGGGGACGTCGAAGCCGGCCGCGCCCATCATGAAGCCGGGCATGCCGACCTCAGCCGTGGTCAGCGCGCGGAACGCGTCGGCGTCGGCGAGCAGCGCGGCGTGCAGCTGGCGCAGGCAGCGCACCCGCAGGTCGCGGTCGGTCGCCCAGTCGCTCTCGTCGAACGCACGCCGGGCCGCGGCGATCGCGGCGTCGACGTCGGCCGCCGTGCCGTCCGGCGCGACGCCGATCTCGGCACCGGAAGCGGGGTTGAGGATCGGGTACGTCGACCCGTCGGATGCCGCGACCAGCTTGCCGTCGATCAGCTGCTGGGCGGCGGGAGGAAGGGTGCTCACGACGCGCCCTCCGGCGCGGGCGCCTGGGTGACGTACTCCCCCGCCTCGACGGGCGGCGGCCACACGGTGGAGGGCAGGTCCTTCAGGTGGTAGTGCCCGGGCACGTCGTGCCCGGTGACGGACATCCGCTTGAGCAGCGTGTCGGGCGCCTTCCCGGCCTCGACGATCGACAGGAAGGTGTGGGCGGTGGACGGCAGGTCGAACCAGTCGCGCTGCCAGGCGATCTTGACCTGCCCGGCGTCCGCACCCGTGGTCTGCCGCTCGACGCCGAACCAGGACCCGCCGATCCCGAGGATCTCGTACTCCTCGCCGTTGTCGTCGAGGATGCCGGAGCGCTGCTTCCAGAAGCCCACGATCATCGACTTCTTCTCGTCGATCATCGTGCAGACGTAGTCGTAGTGCCAGCCGTCGAGGCCGTCCATCTCGATGCCGATCGCCCAGTCCCGGATCTGGTCGCGGCCGACGGCCATGAAGTGCTCGTCGGGGTGGTACATCCAGCCGTAGGTGGCGTCCTCGGCGAACCACTCCGCCATCACCCGCCAGTCGCCGCTCTCCTCGGCGCGGCGGTTGACGTCGAGCCAGGTCTCCCAGAACTCCTCGATCTCGGCGCGGGTCAGGTCACTCATCGGTCCTCCTCGACGGACAGGGCGAAGGCGGGGCAGTACTTCACGGCCGTGGCGACATCGGTACGTCGCTCCTCGGCCGGGTGCGGGTCGAGCACGACGACCACGTCGGCGTCGGCGTCGAAGCCGAAGACGTCGGGGGCCTCGCCCTGGCACAGCTGGTGCCCCTGGCACAGGCCGGCGTCGGCGACGACCCTCATGACGTCTCCTCGGCCCGACGGCGGTAGCGGACCTTGGCGGGCTGGGCCAGCTGGATGACCATCTTCGTGAAGTCGTCGCGATAGGAGTCCAGCGGCTGCACCGCCTCGAACTCGAAGTCGCGCAGGATCACCGAGAAGATCGCCTTCATCTGCATCATCGCGAAGGCATTGCCGACACAGCGGTGCTTGCCGGCGCCGAACGGGATCCAGGTCCAGCGGTTCTGCAGGTCCTCCTGGCGCGGGTCGACGTACCGGCCGGGGTCGAAGGAGTCGGCCTTCGGGAAGTCGTCCTCGATGCGGTTGGACACCCGTGGCGACGCCGCCACGACGGTGCCGGCGGGGATGGTGCGGCCCAGCAGCTCGAAGTCCTCCTGCACGACCCGCATCAGGATCACCAGCGGCGGGTGCAGCCGCAGCGTCTCCTTGAGCGCGGACTCGAGCACCGGGATCGACCGCAGCGCCTGGAACGAGACCTCGGCCCCGTCCGCGTACAGCGCATCGAGCTCGGCGACGACGTCGGCCATGACGGCGGGATTGCGCAGCAGCTCGATCATCGCCCAGGACGCCGTGCCCGACGAGGTGTGGTGGCCGGCGAACATCATCGAGATGAAGATGCCGGTGATGTGGTCGGCGTCCATGCCGACGGCGATGAGCACGTCGAGCAGGTCGCGCTCGTCCTTGGGCACCCCGCCCCGGGCGATCCGCGCGTCGATGATGGCCTGCACCTTCGCGACGAGCTCCGCGCGCGCCTGGTCGCGGATCCGGAAGCTCTCGATGTCGGCGTACGGGTCGACGTAGGCGATGGCGTCGGTACCGTGCTCGAGGCGGTGGTAGATCTCGGCGAAGGACCCGTCGAGCTGGTCGCGGAAGGGCTTGCCGATCAGGCACGAGGAGGTCGTGTAGATGGTCAGCTCGGCGAAGAAGTCGAGCAGGTCGATCTCGCCCTCGTCGCCCCAGTCGGCCACCATCCGGCGGATCTCGGCCTCGATGGTCTGCGCGTGCCCCCGCATCATGTCGCCGCGCAGCGCCTGGTTCTTCAGCATCTGCTGGCGTTCCTCGG
Organism: Nocardioides carbamazepini; assembly: GCF_024614185.1. Classification (GTDB taxonomy): domain Bacteria; phylum Actinomycetota; class Actinomycetes; order Propionibacteriales; family Nocardioidaceae; genus Nocardioides; species Nocardioides carbamazepini. The sequence continues at coordinate 602,678 of NZ_JAHTLF010000016.1, read as the reverse complement.
GCGAGGCGTCGAAGACGACGCCCTTGCCGAAGATCGGCGTCATGAACGGGTACGCCGCAGCCTGGTCGAGCACGTCGTCGGGTGCGCGGAAGAAGGCCTCGTTGGCCTCGGCTCCGGTGACGAGCACGACCTGCTTGTCGGCCAGCCGGAACCGGCCGATGTCGCCGCACTCGTCGCGGACGCGGTGGAACAGTCCGATCGGGTCCACCCGCATCTCGGGGAGGTGGCCCGTGCCCCGGATGATCTCCGGCACGGACGGGTCCCGGTCATCGAGGACGGTGGAGACCTCGGGGATCGCAGCGAGTGTCATCTCTTCTCCAGCGGTGCTTCGGGATTCACGTCGACCGGACTGATGTGCACGCCGCGCGGCGCGCTGACGACCGTGACGATCGCGTCGGCGATCGCGGTGGCCTTGAGGAAGTGGGAGTGCCGGGCGTGACCCCACTTGATCCATTCGGTGAGGACCTTCGCCCCGGCCTCGGCGTCCCAGTCGGAGCCCATCTCCGACCAGGTCGGCCCGGGTCGTACGACGGACGCGCGCACCCCGGAGCCCTCGAGCTCCATCTGCAACGCCTCGACGAGTCCCTCGAGGCCCGACTTGGTGGCGCTGTAGCCGCGCATGAAGGGGCGGGCACGCACGGCGGTGTCGGAGGAGACGAACACGAGGTCGCCGCGCTGCCGCTCCACCATCCCCGCACCGAAGGCGCGGATCAGGCGGTGGGCCCCCAGCACGTTGACGTCGAACTCCGCTGCGAGCTCCTCCGTGGTGGACTCGACGACTCCCCCGGGAGCGAGCAGGCCTGCGTTGCACACGACCACCTCGGCCTCGCCGAGCTCGGTCACGACCGCGGCGGCGAACTTCTCGACCGACTCCGTCGACGCGACGTCGAGCACGTGGACGAAGGCCTCGCCCCCGGCGGTCCGGATCTCGCTCGCCAGGTCCTCGAGCCGGTCGACGCGACGGGCGCCGAGGGCGACGGGGAAGCCGGCGGCGGCCAGCGCCTTCGCGGTCTCGGCGCCGATCCCGGAGGACGCGCCGGCGATCACCGCGGGCCGACGGTCGGGGTGGACGGGCTTGGGCATCAGGCGCTCCGCTCGCGGAAGGTGACCGGCAGCGACGCGAACCCACGCACGCTCGTCGAGTGCACCCGCACCGCCCGCTCGGCGTGGACCTCGAGGTGCTCGACGCGGCGGACAAGACCGTTGAGGACGACCTTCGCCTCGAGCCGGGCGAGGTTGGCGCCGAGGCAGAAGTGCCTGCCGGTGCCGAAGCTGAGGATCTGCGAGAGCTCCGAGCGGTCGCGGTGGATGTCGAAGGTCGTCGGGTCGGTGAAGACCCGCTCGTCGCGGTTGGCCGAGCCCAGCAGGACGAGCGCCTTGGCGCCGGCCGGGATGGTGACGCCGGCGAGCTCGCGGTCCTCGACGACGTAGCGCGCCAGCATCTGGCTCGACGTGTCGTGGCGCAGGGTCTCCTCGATCCACGGGACCACGAGGGTGTCCGGGCCGGCCGGGTCGGCGAGCACCTGGTCACGCTGGACCGGGTCGGCGGAGAGGTGGAAGAGGGCGTTGCCCAGCAGCTTGGTGGTGGTCTCGTTGCCGGCCACCACCATGAGGAAGAGGAACGCCATGATCTCCCCGTCGCGCAGCCTCTCGCCGTCGAGCTCGGCGGCGACCAGCGCGGAGGTCAGGTCGTCGGTCGTGCTGGCACGGCGCTGCTTGACCATGTCGGAGTAGTAGGTCATCAGCTCGATGGAGGCCTCCATGCCCGCCTGGGGCACGTCGCGGACGCCGTCCTCGCGGTGCACCACCAGGTCGGCGAGGCGTCGTACCTCGTCGCGGTCGGGCACCGGGACGCCCATCATCTCGGAGATGACGTCCATCGGGAGCTTGCCGGCGAAGTCCTTGATCCAGTCGGTCTCGCCCGCCTCGGCGTTGATCGCGAGGGCGGAGTCGAGGTAGCGCTCGGTCAGCGACTCGACCTCGGGCGTCAGCTCACGCACCCGCCGCGGCGTGAAGGCCGCGGACACGAGCCTGCGCACCCGCGACTGCTCGGCACCGTCGAGGCCGAGGAAGGACATCACGCGGTGGGCGTCGGGGCTCCAGGCGGTGGCGTCGAGGGAGACGCCCATCCGGTTGGAGAAGACCTCGTCGTCGCGCAGTGCCTCGAACACGTCGGCGTGGCGGGAGATGACCCAGATGTCGTCGCCGGTCGCGTGGTGGACCGGCGCCTCGTCGCGCAGGCGCTGGTACGTCGGGTACGGGTCCTCGTGGAAGTCGTAGTCGTACGGGTCGAAGACCACACACAGGGGCTCCGCCCCCGTGGACCCCCGCTGGGGCTCCGCCCCAGACCCCGGCCGCGGGGCGGTCACGAGTTGCCTCGCAGGATCACGGCCACCGCGGACACGAGCCGCTCGGCGATCTCGTCGTAGGTCATCAGGCCCATGCCCGCCTGGAGCAGGGCGCCGGAGAAGGTCAGCACCAGGACCTCCAGCACCGCGGGGTCGGCGGGCCGCCCCGGCTCGGTGAGCGCCGCCTCGAACCGGGAGAGGAACTCCGCGCCGATCCGCAGCCGCAGCCGCGCGACGTCGGGGTCGGTGCCGAGCAGCGCGGGCGTGACCGCCGCGGCCAGCTCGGGCTCCGCCACGATCCGCGCCGTCACCGCCCGCATCGTCGCCTGCAGCCGCTCGACCGCCGTACCCCCGTCGGGTGGCAGGACCGCCTCGGCGGAGCTGAGGTGACGCCAGAACAGCTCGGCGAAGAGGTGGTTCTTGGAGGCGAGGTAGGTGTACGCGGTCGCCGGCGACACCCCCGCCCGCTGCGCGACCGTGCGGACGGTCAGCGCCTCGTGGCCGACCGTGCGCAGCTCGTCGAGCCCGGCGGCGAGCAGCTTCTCCACCGTCTCGGCCTGACGGGGGTTCAATCCCTGGCGCGGCGTCTCGAACACCTGACTGGACACCTGTCCAACATAGGAGACGTTCGCGGCGGACGCAAGACATTTCTTAGAACTCGTTCTAGTTTTGGCGCATGCGCAACGGGATCGTCCTCTTCACCTCCGACCGCGGCATCACGCCGGCCCGCCTGGCCCAGGCCGCCGAGGAGCGGGGCTTCGACACCATCTACGTGCCGGAGCACACCCACATCCCGGTCCGGCGCGACGCCCTCCACCCGACGGGCGGCGAGGAGCTGCCCGACGACCGCTACCTGCGCACCCTCGACCCGTGGGTCTCGCTCGCGACGTGCGCCGCGGTCACGACCCGGATCGGCCTGTCCACCGCGGTCGCGCTGCCGGTCGAGTCCGACCCGATCACCCTCGCCAAGACGCTCGCCACCCTCGACCACCTCTCCGGCGGCCGGGTCACCATCGGCGCCGGCTTCGGCTGGAACACCGACGAGCTGACCGACCACCACGTGCCGGCGGCGAAGCGGCGCACCGTGCTCGCGGAGTACCTCGGCGCGATGCGGGCACTGTGGACCGAGGACGAGGCGTCGTACGACGGCGAGTTCGTCTCGTTCGGCCCGAGCTGGGCCTACCCGAAGCCCCCGCAGGGCCGGATTCCGGTGATCATCGGCGCCGGCGCCGGGCCGAAGACGATGAAGTGGATCGCCGCCCACGCCGACGGCTGGATGACCACCCCGACCTCCACCGACGTCGCCGCCGGCGCCGAGCTGCTCCGCAAGGAGTGGGCCGACGCCGGCCGCGAGGGCCGGCCGGACGTGCGGGTCCTGGTCGCGAAGCGGCCCACCGAGGAGGACTTCACGGACTGGACGGCCGCCGGCGCCTCCGAGCTGATCTGGGGCGTCCCCGACTCCGACGAGGACAAGGTGCTGGCCTATCTCGACAAGATGGCCGCCCGCCTGGGGCTCTCGTGAACGTCGTACCGGACATTCCTGCTCCGAATTCGGGCGATTCGCGACAGAAAGGTCCGGTACGACGCAGCCGGTACGCCGACCTGACCCGCGCCGAGCTGGCGACACTGGTCCCCGAGCTGCTCCTGATGGGCCAGCTGATCGACCGCTCCGGCATGGCCTGGTGCATCTCCGCGTTCGGACGCGAGGAGATGCTGCAGATCGCGATCGAGGAATGGGCCGCCGCCAGCCCGATCTACACGCGCCGGATGCAGCGGGCGCTGGGGTACGCGCCCGACGTACCCGGCGAGGGCGACGTCGTCACCATCTTCAAGGGACTGCAGCTCGACATCGGCGCTCCCCCGCAGTTCATGGACTTCCGCTACACCGTGCACGACCCGTCGCACGGCGAGTTCCGGCTCGACCACTGCGGCGCGCTGATGGACGTCGAGCCGATGGGCGAGGACTACGTCCGAGGGATGTGCCACGACATCGAGGACCCGACCTTCGACGCGACCGCGCTCGCGACGAACCCGCACGCCCAGGTGCGCCCGATCCACCGTCCGCCGCGGCGCCCCGACCACCAGGGCGCGCACTGCGCCTGGACGGTGCGGATCGACGAGTCCCACCCGGAGCCGGACCCGGTGCCGGCCCTCGCCGTCAACCAGCGCTCCCGCGCGGCCACCCTCGAGCTGGCGCCGATCGACCCGTCCGACGAGGGCGCCGCCGACTACGCCGGGCCGCTGCTCTCCGACCTCGACTTCGCCGCGTTCTCCCACTCCGCCCTGGTCCGGATCGCCGACGAGGTCTGCCTCCAGATGCACCTGCTCGACCGCGCGTTCACCCTCGCCGTCGCCGAGCGCACCGAGACCGACGACGAGCTGGAGCGGATCCGCCGCAAGCAGCTGGTCGGCGTCGCCGGCATCGGCGCCGAACGACTCGCCCGCGCCCTCGGTCTGGACCGCGCCGATGACACGGTCGGGGCCGCCACGCGCCTGCTCGCCGTGCACCCGCTGCTCAACCCGGCGGCGTACGTCGACGCGTCAGTCGCCGACGGCACGCTGGTCGTGCACCCCTCCCCCGCTCACGAGGACTCCGCCTGGATCGCCCTGTGCGGTCCCGACCGGACGGCAGCCCTGCAGGCCGTCGTCCGCGCCCTCGATCCCCACCTCGACGTCGAGGTCGCCGCGCTCCCGGAGCAGCAGGGCTGGCGGGCGAGCGTCGTACGCCGGGCCGAGCCCGCCCCCGAGGCCGACGAGGTCGCCGTCACCCGGTTCAGCACCGGCGCGTCCTTCGCCTTCGCGCCGCGGCCCTCGATCCCGATCACTCCGATAACCGGCGCCGAGCGCTGAGGGAAGTCTCCGTTCATTCTCGGTGAACGGCGGGTGACGCCCCGCCTGAGCGCTCGAAAAGGGTCACCAAGAGTTAGCTCGGCGCTGCTAGCTTCCGGGCGTCTCGCAGCTCCCGGGCACCCCTGTGCGCCGGGGACTGCGTGCTGTCTCGGGAGTCGCATCACAGCCCCATGCCCGCATGCCGTCGTCTCCGCGACGGCTCCGAGAGGACCCCCATGACCTCCTCAGACCGACAGCCCCGCTCCCGCTGGCACAGGCCGAAGCGGCCCGCCATCGTGGTCGGCGGCCTCGCCCTCGCGATCGCCGCCGGCGCGGGCATCGTCTACGCCGCCGGCGGTCTGGCCCCGCCGGCCGTCGACCCGAAGACCGTGCACGCTCCGCTCGTCGTCCCCGACCGGATCGTGCTCACCCCGACCGAGGACCCGAGCACCTCGCAGAGCGTCTCGTGGCGCACGTCCACCGCGGCCGGCGCGCCGAAGGTGCAGCTGACCCTCGCCGGCACCGGGGTCGCGAAGGAGACCAGCGAGATCGAAGCCACCTCGACGACCTTCACCGCCGACCTCGGCTACGAGGTGAGCCACCACTCGGCGACGCTGACCGGCCTGACGCCCGGCACGACCTACCTCTACCGGGTCGGCGACAAGACGACGTGGAGCGAGTGGCTCGAGTTCGAGACCGCCACCGCCGGAGACGAGCCGTTCTCGTTCATCGTGCAGGGCGACGCGCAGAACGACATCAAGTCCTACGTCTCGCGGACCTTCCGCGCCGCCTACGAGGCCCGGCCCTACGCGAAGGCCGTGCTGCACGCGGGCGACCTGATCGACACCGACGACTCCGACGCCGAGTGGGGCGAGTGGTTCGGTGCCGCCGGCTGGTCCAACGGCTCGATGAACGTGGTCGCCGCGACCGGCAACCACGAGTACTACCCCGGCCCCGAGCTCGCCGAGCACTGGGGCGCACAGTTCGAGTACCCGCGCAACGGGCCGACGGCCACCGACCGGATCACCCAGCTGTACGCCGAGAACGTCTACTACACCGACTACCAGGGCGTGCGCTTCATCGCGCTCAACAGCAACTTCCCCGGCGACCCCGAGGCCTTCGCGGCGCAGACCGCCTGGCTGGAGTCGGTGCTGGCGGACAACCCGAACCAGTGGACGGTCGTGACCTTCCACCACCCCGTGTTCTCGGTGAGCTCCGGACGCAACAACGCCGCGATCCGCGACGCCTGGCTGCCGCTCTTCGAGCAGTACGACGTCGACCTGGTCGCCCAGGGCCACGACCACGCCTACGGCCGCGGCAACCTGACCGCCAACGAGTCGGGGCTCCCTGCCGGCGCGAGCGCCGCCACGAGCCACACGGGCCCGGTCTACCTGGTCTCGGTCGCCGGGCCGAAGTACTACGTGATCGACCCGACCGACGACAACAACTGGACCCAGAACGGCGCGCACCTGCGCACCTCGCTGGCCAACACCCAGCTCTACCAGCTGGTCGACGTGACCGACGGCGAGATGCACGTCGAGAGCTGGAACGTCTCCGGCGAGATGGTGGACGCCTTCACCATCGCCAAGGGCACGGACGGCACCAAGCTCGTCACGACCGACGACACGCCACGCGCGTCCGGTCCCGGCTCGACGCGCGACGGCATCGGCCGCCCGGACCTGCCCGAGGCCGCCGTACCCGGCGCGAAGCCGACCGAGAACCCCACCGAGCACCCGACCGTCCCGCCCACGTCGCAGCAGCCGACCACGCCGGCCCAGGCCGTCGCGACGCTGAAGCTCAAGAAGCTGCCCAAGCAGGTCAGGCCCGGCGTCCGGGCCAAGGTCAAGGTCGTCGTCGACGTACCCGGCATCACCACCCCCGGCGCCACCGTGACCCTCGTGGTCGACGGTCGCACGGTCAAGGTCAAGCAGCTGCGTGACGCCGCCGACGGCCGGCTCACGCTCCGGCTGCCCCGCCTCGCCGTGGGCAAGCACAAGGTCCGGGTGGTCTACGCCGGAACGGCCGCGGTCGCCTCGGCGACGGTCACCAAGACGGTGGTGAGCAAGCGATGAGCGAGCCCGCCACCTCCTCCACCGACATCTCCCTCGTTCCGAGAGGACGACGCATGTTCGAGTCCCTGCGCCGGCGCACCCGCCGGCCCCTCGGCGCCCTGGTCGCGTCGGCCGTGCTGGCCGGCGCCGCCCCGGCGCTGGCCGCGGTCGCCGTGCCCGGCCTGGTGCCGTCCGCGGCGGCTGCCGCGGCCGACCCGGCCGTCACCTACCAGCCGAGCGTGGTCCCGGACCGGATCACACTCACCCCCACCGACGACCCGAAGACCAGCCAGAACGTCGTGTGGCGCACGTCGACCGCCGTGCGGGAGGCCAAGGCCGAGCTGCGGGTCGCCTCCAGCCTGACCTACCAGAACGACCAGCGGGTCTTCATCTCCGAGCGGGACACCGAGGTGACGACCGATCTCGGCTACACGGAGACCTTCCACAGCGCGCGGATGACCGGCCTGGACCCCGGCACGACCTACCAGTACCGGGTCGGCGACGGCACCAACTGGAGCGAGTGGCAGCACTTCACCACCGAGTCGGCGAGCGAGGACCCGTTCTCGTTCATCTACTTCGGCGACATCCAGAACGGCATCAAGTCGCAGGCCTCGCGGGTCGTCCGCAACGCCTTCCGCGACGCGCCGCAGGCACGGATGGTGCTGCAGGCCGGCGACCTCGTCAACGACCACGACAGCGACGAGCAGTGGGGCGAGGTCTACGAGGCCACCAGCTACGGCCTGGGCACCAAGCAGTTCATGATGGCGCCGGGCAACCACGAGTACGAGGGCGCCGAGCTGTCGGAGCAGTTCTCGGCCCAGTTCACCTACCCGGACAACGGGCCGTCCGGCACCGGCGCGGCGTACGACATGCTCGACGGCACCGTCTACGCGACCGACTACCAGGGCGTGCGCTTCATCGCGCTCAACAGCAACGCCAGCGCGGCGGAGCCGCTCGCGATCCAGACCGCCTGGCTCGAGGAGCAGCTGAAGGACAACCCCAACCAGTGGACGGTGGTCTTCTTCCACCACCCGGTGTTCTCCCTCGACGAGGGCCGCAACAACCGGGCCGTGCGTGAGGCCTGGCTGCCGGTGTTCGAGGAGTACGGCGTCGACCTGGTCCTCCAGGGCCACGACCACGGCTACGGCCGTGGCAACACCGACGCCGCCGAGGAGGACCTGCCGAAGAGCTGGGACGCCGACCTGTCGTACGACGGTCCGGTCTATGTCGTCTCCAACGTCGGCGAGAAGCAGTACAAGCCCGGCCCGCGGGTGTGGGACGCCAACGGCGCGCACCTGCGCCGGATGGGCGGCGGCCTGCAGCTCTACCAGCTCGTCACCGTCGAGGACGGCCGGCTGCGCTACGAGTCCCGCACCGCCGACGGCAAGTACTACGACGGCCTGACCATCGTGAAGAACGAGCACGGCAAGGCGGTCACCGACGACACCGAGCCGCAGGTCATCGACCCGACCGACCCGGGTCCGTGCCTGGGCTGCGAGAACCCGGAGAACCCCGAGAACCCGGAGAACCCCGGCAATCCGGGTGGCACCTTCGAGTACCGCCACGAGAAGGACCTCCGCTCGGTGGATCCTGCGACGGTGCGGCTCCCCGCCGGTGCGGCGTTCTCCCAGGAACGCGACACCCTCTTCCTCGGCGACCAGAACGGCCGCACCATCACCGAGATCGACCCCGCCACCGACGAGGTCCTCCACACGATGACGCTGCCCGAGAACATCCGCGACCTCGGCATCGACGACACCAACAAGCTCCTCTACGTCGGCCAGCAGAACAAGAACTGGGTCGTCGTCTCCCTCGCCGACAACAACTACGGCCAGGTCGTCCGCGGCCCCTACGCCATCAGCGAGTCCAACCGCTCCCTCGACATCGACCCCACCCTCGGCTACGTCTACGCAGCCATCCCCGCCCGCGGAGTCGAGGTCTTCGACGCCACCACCGGAGCCTCCATCGGCACCGTCAACGGCACCGTCGGCGCCTACTACGTCGCCGCCGACCCCAAGAACGGCAAACTCGCCGTCGCCTACTTCGAAGACACCGACACCATCAAGAACGTCGAGCTCTTCAACGCCGCAGGCGGCTTCGCCAAGGTCTGGGACACCACCACCCGACCCAACGCCCGCCAAGTCGACATCGACTCCGAACACGGACTCGTCTACGTCGGCTTCACCGGCACCGACGACAAGACCGGCGGCTTCGCCGTCTACGACCTCGCCGACGGCGACCTCCTCGTCGACAAGACCGGCAAGGACTACGGCAAGGACGGCTACGGCATCGCCGTCGACGAAGAGCGCCAACGCGTCTTCGTCGCCAACCGCGACCACCGCCTCAACCCACCCGGCGACGAACTCACCCCGGTCGCCGTGACGGTGAGCCGCCGCGTCGTACCGGACACCCCGGACTACGGCGTACTCGGCGACCTGAGGTCGGTGGATCCTGCGACGGTGCGGCTCCCCGCCGGTGCGGCGTTCTCCCAGGAACGCGACACCCTCTTCCTCGGCGACCAGAACGGCCGCACCATCACCGAGATCGACCCCGCCACCGACGAGGTCCTCCACACGATGACGCTGCCCGAGAACATCCGCGACCTCGGCATCGACGACACCAACAAGCTCCTCTACGTCGGCCAGCAGAACAAGAACTGGGTCGTCGTCTCCCTCGCCGACAACAACTACGGCCAGGTCGTCCGCGGCCCCTACGCCATCAGCGAGTCCAACCGCTCCCTCGACATCGACCCCACCCTCGGCTACGTCTACGCAGCCATCCCCGCCCGCGGAGTCGAGGTCTTCGACGCCACCACCGGAGCCTCCATCGGCACCGTCAACGGCACCGTCGGCGCCTACTACGTCGCCGCCGACCCCAAGAACGGCAAACTCGCCGTCGCCTACTTCGAAGACACCGACACCATCAAGAACGTCGAGCTCTTCAACGCCGCAGGCGGCTTCGCCAAGGTCTGGGACACCACCACCCGACCCAACGCCCGCCAAGTCGACATCGACTCCGAACACGGACTCGTCTACGTCGGCTTCACCGGCACCGACGACAAGACCGGCGGCTTCGCCGTCTACGACCTCGCCGACGGCGACCTCCTCGTCGACAAGACCGGCAAGGACTACGGCAAGGACGGCTACGGCATCGCCGTCGACGAAGAGCGCCAACGCGTCTTCGTCGCCAACCGCGACCACCGCCTCAACCCACCCGGCGACGAACTCACCCCGGTCGCCGTGACGGTGAGCCAGCGCCTGGTCGACGGCGAGCTGCCCGGGCCGGTGCCGGGGGACGGCACCGGCGGTCCGGTCGATCCGGTCGACCCGGAGCCGGTCGGGGACGACTACGTCGCCACTCCCCTGACCGTGCTGCCCTCACCGGACCAAGAGTCCGAGGAGGAGGCGGTGGACGACAAGCCGGTCGGCTCGGTCGTCGACCCGGCCACCGGCCACCTGTTCGTCGGCAACGAGCAGCGGCCAGCCCGGGTGCGGGTCGTCGATCCGGCCACCGACACCAGGGTGCGGGTGCTCGCGCTGAGCATCCCGGGCCTGGTCGACGGCGTCCAGGGCGACATCGCCCTGGGCGAGGGCGTCCGCGATGTGGCGATCGACAGCGAGGCCGGCGAGCTCTACGTCGCCCTCGGCGCCCAGTGGGTCGTGGTCGACAGCACCACCGGCGCGCTGAAGCGCGGGCCGTTCGACTTCGGCGCCAACGTCCGCGGCATGGACGTCGACCTCGAGCGCGGGCGCGTCTTCGGCGCCACCCGTGGCACGGGCTTCGTCGTGATGGACACGACGACCGGCGCGATCCTGCAGAGCGTCGCGATCCCCGACGCGACCTGGCGCAGCCACGGGGTCGCCTACGACGCCGTGCACGACCGGCTCTACGTGTCCAACAGCGACAGCGCTGCTGCCACGGTGGGGCTGCGGGTGTTCGACGGCGAGACCTACGCCGAGGTGGCCCAGGCCGCCCGCACGGCGCCGATGTGGCGCTCGGTCGCGGTCGACCCGGAGCTCGGCCGGGTCTACCTGGGTGAGCAGAACGAGAACTTCGACGCCAGTGGCGTCACCGTCCTCGATGCCGGCGATCTCAGCGAGGTCGCCCGGCTGTCCGCGCACAAGTTCGGCAACAAGGTCTACGGCGTCTCCGTGGACCCGGTCCGCCACCGGGTCTACGTCTCGGCCCGCGACCGGTACCCGGCCGGGCTGATCATGCTCACGCTCGAGTAGGTCGAGCACCAGCCGCGAGGCCCCCGGTCGTCCGACCGGGGGCCTCGTGGCATTCCGTCGCGGCGACGTCGCTGAGAGGATTGCCGTGCTCACCGAGGGACCATCCGGTCCTTGAGCCTCCGAGGAGGGCCCGATGACCGATGCCGACCGGCGCGAGATCCACGAGACCGTGCTCCGCTACTGCCGGGCGGTCGACCGTCTCGACTTCGACGGGATCCGAGCCGTGTACGCCGAGGACGGGGTCGACCACCACACGGGCTTCAGCGGCCCGGCCGACGACTACGTCGCCTGGCTGCGCGGGCTCCTTCCCGCGCTCGACGGCACCATGCACCTGGTCGCCAACCACCTCGCCGAGGTCGACGGTGACCAGGCGGTCGCGGAGACCTACGGGACCGCGGTGCACTGGGGCACGCCAGGTGGCGACCCGCGGAAGAACTTCACGTCGGGCTTCCGCTACGTCGACCACTTCGTGCGCACCGACGCCGGCTGGCGGATCCGGGAGCGCTTCGCGGTGCGGGAGTGGACCCGCGACGACAGCGGCCGGATGCTCGCCCCGGAGGGCGACGGCCCCCGCGGGCGGCGCGACGAGCAGGACCCGTTCCCCGTCCTGCGGCGCTCAGTGCTCGGTCACTGAGCCACCTCCGCGGCGGCGCGGGCGATCGCGGCGTCCTGCTCGGCGGTGCCGCCGCTGACGCCGACGGCACCGACCACGACCTCGGCGGCCCGGACCGGCTCGCCCCCACCCAGAGGGGTGAACCCGGGCACGGTGCCGACGGCGGCGGCGAACGACGGCTCGGCTCGGCCGCGCTCCTCCCACAGCAGGGTGGGCATCCCCAGCGCCGCCGCGGTGAGCGCCTTGCCCCGGGCAGCGGCGGCGACGAGCCCGGATACGCCGTCCATCCGGGCGGTCGCGACCGGCTCTCCGGCAGGATCGGTGACCACGACGGCCGCCGGGACCTGGAGGCGCTCCGCCTCGGCCAGGGCGCGCCGGAGCACCGCGGTCGCTTCGGCGAGGGTGATCACCGCTTGCTGGCGGGGCACCGCGACCGCCTCAGCGGGACGCGCTCGACGCGCGCGGAGCCGGTCCGGTCGGTCATCCGGAGCTCTCCCCGACGTACGCCCACGCCTCGACCTCGAGCAGCATCCGGGGGTCGAGCAGGGCCGAGACGACGACGGTGGTGCTCGCCGGGGCGCCGTCGACGGGAAACACCTCCCCCTTCGCCTTGCTGTACGACGCGAAGTGCGCCGCGTCCGTGAGGTAGCAGACGAGCTTGGTGACCTGCGTCAGCGTCGCGCCCGCCTCGGCGAGGGCGAGCCCGATGTTCTCGAAGCACTGCCGGGCCTGCTCGTAGGGATCGTCGGTGGCGATCCGCGCCGAGGCGTCGAGCGCCACCTGGCCGGAGAGGACGACGAAGTCCCCGCTGCGCACCGCCTGCGACATCCCGTCGAAGCGCAGGTGCGGCGGGTTGTAGCCCCTCACGGCATGCCCGCGGACGCGGCGGTGCTGACGTCGATCGTCGTCCCGCTGATGTAGCGGGCATCGTCGGAGACCAGGTAGAGCACGGCCTTCGAGATGTCCTCGGGCGCCACCCAGGGCACCCCCATCGGGCTCATCGCGGCGTACGCCGGCTCGACCTGCTCGCGCGTCGGGGCGTCGAGGTCGGGGCAGAAGAGCCCGTAGAGCGCGTCGTTGTGGACCATCGCGGTGTCGACGGTGGCCGGGCAGACGGCGTTGACGGTGATGCCCGACGAGGCCGCCTCCAGGGCGAGCGTCTTGACCAGGCCGATCACGCCCCACTTCGCGGCGACGTAGTGGGCGAGATTGGGATTGCCCATCCGGCCGCCCATCGACGAGGTGGCCACGATCCGGCCGTGTCCCTGGCGGAGCATCGGGCGGACCGCGGCGCGCATCGTCTTGAAGACCCCGGTCAGGTCGACGCCGATCATCTCGTCCCACGCGGCGTCGTCGAGGTCCCAGAACTTCGCGAAGCCGCACACGCCGGCGTTGGCGACGGCGATGTCGAGCGCCCCGAACCGGTCGACGGCGTCGGCGACGACGGCCTCCATCGCCTCGGTGTCACGGACGTCGCAGCGCACGGTGTGGCAGGCGCCGCCGAGCGCCTCGACCTGCGCCTTGGTCGCGGCGAGGTCCTCGGGGGTGGCGAGGGGGTACGGGATGGTCGCGAGGTCGGCGCACAGGTCGACCGCGACCACGTTCGCCCCCTCCGCGGCGAGGGTCAGGGCGTGCGAGCGCCCCTGACCGCGCGCGGCACCGGTGATCAGTGCGGTCCTGCCGTCGAGCTTGCCCATGTCGTTCTCCTTCTCTGGTGGTCGGTACGACGAGCGGAGGCGGTCAGCCGTCCGCACGCACCGAGAGCTTGCGGAGCTTGGTGAGGACGACGGCGAGGATGAGCGCGCCGCCCTGGAAGGTCGAGATCACCCAGAACGGGATCCCCTGCAGCTGCAGGCCGTTGATGCCGATGGCGAGGATCGCCAGGCCGACCAGCAGGCCCGGGACGTTGAACCGGCCCGGCTTGATCATCGTCGAGCCGAGGAAGGCCGCGGCGTACGACGGCAGGAGGTACTGCGCGCCGACGTCGGGCTGCCCGGTGCCGATCCGGGAGGTGTAGACGAGGCCGGCGAGCGAGGCGCAGAAGCCCGACACGACGAACGCCAGGACCAGGATCCGGTCGGTGGGCACACCGGCCAGCCGGGACTGCTCGCGGCCGAAGCCGGTGGCGTAGATCATCCGTCCCAGCGGGGTCATCTCCAGCACGTAGAAGACGATCAGCGCGAGGACGACGACCAGCACGATGGGGTTCGGGATCCCGAACAGCTCACCGCGGCCGAGGTCGGTGAAGGCCGTCGGGATGTCACGTGAGACCACCTGGCCGTTGGCCACCAGCTGCGAGACCCCGAGGAAGATCGAGCCCGACCCGAGCGTGACGATGAACGGGTCGATGCCGAGCCGCACCACGAGCAGCGCGTTGACCAGGCCCGCGGAGGAGCCGACCAGCAGGGTGATCAGGATGGCGAGCGGCACCGGCATCGAGCCGGCCGTCTGCTGGAAGGTCCAGGCCGAGGTGATCACCGACAGCGTGAGGACGCCACCGATGGAGATGTCGAAGACGCCGGCGGCGAGCGGGAACAGCAGGCCGAGCGCGACCACCGCGGTGATGGTCTGGTTGTTGACGACCGCCAGCAGGTTGCTGCTGGTCAGGAACACACCGGGCGAGGCGATCGTGAACGCCACGATCATCGCGACGAGCAGCAGCGGTCCGGCCCAGCGGTCGAGCAGGTCGAGGCCGAGCCGGCCCGCCCGGTGCTCGGCGGGCCGCGCCGCGGGCGCCTCCTCAACCTGCTGCGTAGCAGAGCTCAACGATTCGCTCACGGGTGATCTCCTTGTCGGTCAGTTCGTCGGCGACGACGCCGTCGCGCAGCACCAGGACGCGGTCGCAGGTGGCGGCGAGGTCGTCGGTGTCGGAGGAGCACAGGAGGACGGCGGTGCCCTCGTTGCGTGCCGCTTCGACGAGGAGGCGCAGGATCTCGGCGGTGCCGCCGACATCGACGCCGTGCGTGGGCTCCTCCAGCACCAGCACGCGCGGCGCGGTGCGCAGGAGGCGTGCGACGTAGGCCTTCTGGGCGTTGCCGCCGCTGAGCAGCTCGATCGGCCGCTGCACGTCGGGCGGGCGGATCCGGTAGCGCTCGACGAGCGCGACCGCCTCGGCGCGCTCGGCGCGGTGGCGGAACCGCCCCCCACGCCAGTACGGCGACAGGTCGGCGATCGTGATGTTCTCGGCCACCGTCATCCCGGTGATCCGCTTCTGGTCGCGCTCGCCGGGCAGCACCGCGACGCCGAGCCGCCGCAACGACCGGACCCCCGGTCGGGCCACCGGCGCGCCGGCGACCGCGACGGTGCCGCGGTGCAGCGGCGCCCGGCCCTGCAGCAGCCGGACCACCTCGTGCACCCCGGAGCCGGCCAGGCCGGCGACGCCGAGCACCTCGCCCTCACGCACGGACAGGCTGGCTCCGGCGAGCTCGCGCCCGGCGACGACGTCGTGGAGCGTGAGCACCGGCGCGCCCGTCGTACGGCCGGTGGCGCGGTCGGTCTCGTGCACGGCCCCGACCTCGCTGCCCGCGATCACCCGGGCGAGATCTTCGCGGGTGAGAGTGGAGACACTCTCCTGAAGCACGACCACGCCGTCGCGCAGCACGGTCACCCGGTCGGCGAGGTCGATGACCTCTTCGAGACGGTGGGTCACGTAGACGACGCCGACGCCACGGGCGGCGAGCGTGCGGACCAGCCGGAACAGGTGCTGCACCTGCTCCTCCGGCAGCGCGGCCGAGGCCTCGTCGAGGACGAGCACCCGGATCGCGTCGGGGTCGTCGATCGCCCGGGCGACCGCGACCTCGGTCCGCTCCACCGCCGAGAGTCCGGCCACCTCCGCGTCGGGGTCGAGGTGCCCGAGACCGAGGTCGTCGAGCCGGGCGCGGGCCGCCGACCGCTCGCCGCGCCAGCGGATGGCGCCGAGCGTGCCGGCGCGATAGGTGCCGACGCCGAGCCGGAGGTTCTCCAGCACCGACAGCTCGTCGACCAGGCCGATGTCCTGGTGGATGATGCGGACGCCGGCCCGGCTGACCGCCACCCCGTCGCCGAACCGCAGTCGTGATCCGGCGACGGAGCAGCGCCCGTCGTCGGGCTGGTGGAACCCGGAGAGCACCTTGATCAGCGTCGACTTCCCGGAGCCGTTGTGGCCCAGCAGGGCGTGGATCTCTCCGCGTGCGACGGTGAGGTCGACACCGTCGAGGGCCCGCTGCCCGGGGAAGGTCTTGACGATCCCGTGCAGCTCCAGGGCTGCCGTGTCGTCCGTGGTCATCGTGGTCTCCGCTCTCGTCACCTTGGACTCAGCTGACGCCCCAGAGCGCCGTGAACTGGTCCCGGAAGCCGTCCGCGCCCTCGTAGGTGCCGCTCTTCGGCGCGCTGTCCTGGGTCATCAGCAGCTGGGTCGGGTTCTCGATGTTGTCCGGGATCGTCTGCCCGGCCTTGAGCCGCAGTGCCGCGTCGACGACGGTCCAGCCGTTCTCGTAGACGCCGGAGGCCACGTCGGCCTTGATGATGTCTCCCTGGCGGACCAGCGCGAGGGTGGGCTCGTCACCGTCGAAGGTGCCGACGGAGATGCCATCCTCCTTGCCCGCCTGGCGTACGGCGTCCGCCGCCATCACGCCGGAGAAGCCGGGGGTGCTGACCACCCAGTTGAGCTGAGGGTTCGACTGGATCTTGGCCTGCAGCGCGGGCGGCAGGTCGGTCTGCGCCGTGGCGACGCTGAACCGGTCGACGCTCACCGTGCAGCTCGGGCACGTGTCGAGCACGGCCTTGACGCCGTCGGCGCGCTGGCCGTTGCACTGGTAGACGGTGTCGGCGAAGATCGCGACGTTCGCCTTGCCGCCCGACTCGGACACGATGTAGCTCCCCAGCAGCTCGCCCTCGATCTGGCAGACGTTGCCGACCTCGACGGTGTTGCCCTTCTCGGGGTCCGGGAGCTGCGCGGTGAACTGGCCGATCACCGGGATCTTCAGCTCGTGCGCCTCGGCATAGGCCTCCGACGCGTCGGCCGAGGGCCGGGCGTTGTTGACGATGACGTCGGGCTTGGCGTTGACCGCCTGGCTCATGCAGTTCTGGAACGACGCGACGTCGCTCTTGGCGTCGCAGACCTCCAGGTCGAAGCCGAGCGCCTCGGTCGCCTGGCGCACGCCCTCGACCTGGGCCACGCAGCCCGGGATCGACTGGTCGCAGCCCACGAAGTAGACGGTCATGGACGCCGGCGGCTCGACCGGGCCGAGCGCCTTGACGGCGATCTCGGTCGGGACCTTCACGGCCGTCTCGGCGGCGGCCTTGGCCTCGTCCAGCCAGGGACCGCCGGCGGCTGGACCGTCGTCCGTGCTGGAGTCGGAGCTGTTGCAGCCGGCCAGCGCCACCGTGGCGGCGACCACCAGGGCGACGAGCGCCGCGCGCCGGCGGCGCGCTCGGTTCAGGTTGTTGGGAAGCACGGGCATTCCTCTCGTTGGGGTCGGTTGTCGGGGTCGTTCGGGCGCCCGAGCTCCGTCCCCGGCGCGGGCGCCGGGGACAGCAGGTGGTCAGCGAGTCAGTGACCGATCAGCGCGCGTGCGCGACGATCGCCTCGCCGAGGGCCTTGATGCCGCGCTCGAGCTCGTGGTCGGGCGCGTGGCTGTAGGCCAGGCGCAGGTAGCCCTGGCCCGCCTCCTGGCCGAGGAACTTCTCGCCGGGACGGCAGAAGACGCCGTTCATCGCGGCCTCGTGCTGGGCCTTCTCCCAGTCGACGTTGTCGGCGATCCTGAGCCAGAGGTAGTAGCCGCCGTCGGGCACCTCGAAGCTGACCAGCCCGCCGCAGTGCTCGCGCACCGCCGCGACGGCGAGGTCGCGCTTGCGCCGGTAGACCGCGTTGGCCCGCTCGATGTGCGGGTCGAGCAGCCCCTCCTGGAGGTACTGGGCGAGCATCCGGCAGATCCACTGGCTGACCCCGAGGTCCTGGCGGACCGACGCGAGCGCGTGGATCAGCGGCTCCGGGGCCGTGATCCAGCCGATCCGCAGCGCGGGCGCGAGCACCTTGGAGAAGCCGTGGCTCTGGATCACCCGGCCGTCGGTGTCCATGCTCAGCAGCGACGGGACCGGGTCGCCGCCGTAGCGCAGGTCGGCGTAGATCGAGTCCTCGAGGATGACGAAGTCGTACTCCTCGGCGACCTCCAGCAGCCGGCGCCGGCGGTCCTCGGGCATGACCACGCAGGTCGGCAGCTGGAAGGTCGGGATGACGTAGAGCAGCTTGGGCGTCACGCCGTCGCGACGCATCTCCTCGAGTCGCTCGACCAACGACTCGATGACCAGGCCGTGCTCATCGATCTCGACGGTGCGCAGGTCGGCCCCGCGCATCTGCATGAAGCGCATGGCGTAGGGGAACGTCGCCTTCTCGACGAGGACGCCGTCACCGGGGTTGACCAGCGCGTTGACCGCGAGCGCGATGGCCTGCACCGAGCCGGAGGTGAGGATCAGGTTGTCGGCGCCGAGGCCGGGGACGCCCTGGGTCTTGGAGATCCACGCGGCGACCTCCTCGCGCAGCCCGGTGTGCCCCAGCATCAGCTCGATGTACGACGGCAGGTAGACGATCTGGTCGGTCTCCTCCTCGTAGCCGAACGAGATGTACTCCAGCGCGCGGCCGCCGTCGCGGTCGAGGACCTCGCCCATCAGCCGTCGGAAGTCGTCGAGGGGGAAGGTCTCCTCCGCCGCGATGCCCTGGTCGAAGTTGAAGGTGACCTGGGCCGGCGGGTCGGGGAAGAACAGCGCCGGGCCGCCGGCGGCGAGGTCGGAGAGCTTGTCGGTCGGGTCGAAGGTCACGGGGAGGCTCCTTGGTGGTCGTCGGGCGAGGTGCGGTGCGGGGAAGCGCGTCAGGCGCTGTGGAAGGCGTTCCAGCCACCGGCGACGTCGAGCGCCGTGCCGGTGATGTAGCGGGCCTCGTCGGAGGCGAGGAAGAGGACGGCCTCGGTCGCGTCGCCGACCTCGAGCCACGGCACCGCCATCGGGTTGAGGGTGGCGAAGGTGGCGCGGACGTCGTCGGTGGTCGGCGCGGACAGGTCGGGGCGGAAGAGCCCGTAGGTGAGGTCGTTGTGGCACATGTCCGTCGACACCGACATCGGCGAGATCGCGTTGACCGTCACGCCATAGGGGGCCAGCTCGATCGCGACGGACTTCACGAGTCCGATCACACCCCACTTCGAGGCTGCGTAGTTGGCATTGTTGGGACCGCCCTCGCGTCCGACCGCCGAGGCGGTCGCGACGATCCGGCCGGCGCGCTGCTCGGCCATCACCGGGGCGACGGCGCGGATGCTGGCCGCCACTCCCCCGAGGTTGACGTCCACGACGTCACGCCACACGTCGTCGGCCATCTCCCGGACCGCGCCGAAGGCGGCGATGCCGGCGTTGGCGAGCAGCACGTCGACCCGCCCGAACCTGTCGACGGTGGCCGCGACGACGTCGCGCATCTGCTCGGGGCTGCGGGTGTCGGCCTTGAGCGTCAGGCAGGGCGCGCCGAGCGACTCGACGATGCGCGCGGTCTCGTCGAGCTCCTCGGGCGTGCCCATCCGCGACGCGCAGGGGATCTGCGCGGCGATGTCGACCAGCACGAGGTTGGCGCCCCGCTGGGCGAGCGCGATCGCGTGGGAGCGGCCCTGCCCCTTGGCGGCGCCGGTGACCAGGGCGGTCCGGCCGTCGAAGTTCCTCATCGTTGTCTCTCCTCGTCCTCGGGGTGCGGGCGGCTCAGGCCGTGTTGGTGGCGGCCAGGCCGGCCGAGACGTCGATGACGGCGCCGGTGCGGTCGAGGCCGGGCTCGGCGACGAGCTGCTCGACGGCGCGGACGACCGCGTCGACGTCGACGTAGGTCGCGCTGCTGGGGTGGCGCACGCGCAGCGCGTGCTCAGCCGCGGCGCGGTCGGGACCGGCCACCGCCTGCGAGCCGTCGCGGCCGGCCTGGAGCACCGCCCAGTACGACGGGTCGTCGCTCATCGCGGTGTCCATCACGCCGGGGCACACGACCCCGACGGCGATGCCGTGCTCGGCGACCTCGTGGGCCAGCGACTTGGCGAGCCCGATCTGCGCCCACGCCGCGGCCGCGTAGTGGCTCAGCCCGAAGGCGCCGCGCCGGCCCTCCTCGGCGGCGATGACGACGATCCGGCCGCGGCCGGACCCCTCCAGGTGGGCCAGTGCCTCGCGGAGCACGTGGTAGGTCCCGTGCAGGTTGGTGTCGACCACGTCGTCCCACGCGGCGTCGCTCATCGTCGCCGCGGTCGCGGCCGTGCGCACCCCGGCCGCGCAGACGACGACGTCGAGCCCGCCGAGCGCGGCGACGGTCGCGGGCAGCGCGGCCCGGACCTGGTTGACGTCGCGCACGTCGACCGAGGCGACGTGCCCGCTCGCGCCGAGGACGCCACGGACCCGGGCGAGCTCGTCGGGCCCGGACAGCGGGTAGCCGAGCTCCATCGCCCCGGGGGCGTCCCACACCGCGACCCGCGCGCCGGCCGCGGCGAAGGACGCGGCGACGGCGGCACCGAGACCGCGGGCACCGCCGGTCACGAGCACCCGGCGGCCGTCGTACGGCGTTGAATTTCCGTTCATGTGGCTAGTCCTACCGCGCCGCCCAAGAGTGTGTCAAGGGACACAACGGGTCGATCCGAGCAGCAAGAATCTCCCGCCACAGGCCGAATCTGACCCCTCGTCATGTGCCGCCACAGCGGGTGACGAGGAATTCAGATACTCTGAATTGCAGTTCATTCATGGCATCGAGCCCGCGCACTGGCTAGCCTTCGGGCAGTCCGATCGACCATCCACGTCCCCGAGAGGCGGCCCGGTGACCCTCCCTCCGACCCGGCAGGCGCTGGTCGACGCTGCCGTCGACGTCTTCACCGAGAAGGGCCTGCACGGCGCCCGGGTCACCGACGTGACCAAGCGCGCCGGCGTCGCGGCAGGGAGCTTCTACACCTACTTCGACACCAAGGAGGGGCTCTTCCTCGAGGTCGTCGAGCAGTCCCGCCGGGGGCTGGCCGCCCAGGTCCCCCGGGCCCGGTTCTCCGATGCCGAGGGCGCCCGCGCCTGGTTGCGCGAGGTGGTCCGGCTCCAGGTCGCCCGGCTCGCCGAGGGCGCCGCGACGTGGCGGATGATCAACGCCGCCGCGCTCGGCAACGTCCAGGTCGCCACCGCCCTGCGCGACCAGCCCGACCCGCTGACCCGCACGCTCACCGACGAGCTCGGCTTCTGGGCCGAGCAGGGCTGGATCGACCCGGGCGTCGCCGGCGCCGTCGTGGTCGACGCCCTGATCGCGCTCACCGAGCAGGCCGTGCAGCAGTGGTGCGCCGGGTCCGAGCGGCCCGACCTCGAAGAGGCCACCGCGGTGATCACCGGCGCCTGGACCTCAATCCTGCGGATGACCCCGGACGGCGGCGTCCGATGACCACCGAGCGCACTCCCCAGACCACCCAGGCCCACCGGACCCGTGGCGCCCTGCTCCGCGCCGGACGCCGCGTCCTGGAGCGGAAGGGCCTGCACAAGACCCGGGTCTCGGACATCACCAAGGAGGCCGGTGTCGCCGCCGGCACGTTCTACCTGCACTTCGAGAACAAGGACGACCTGTTCCGGCAGCTGCTGATCACCGTGGAGGACGAGGTCTACGGCGAGCTCGTGCCGAGCCGGTCGGGCGGATCGGTCGACCCGGCCCACCGGATCCGCGAGACCAACCTGCTCTACCTCAGCTCGTTCAAACGGAACGCGGGCTTCTGGAAGAGCGTCGAGGCGGCCGCCCTCGGCCAGCCCGACCTCCCCGACGTCCTGGCCGAGCGGAACCGCTACTACCGCAGCCGCACCGAGCGCGCGATCGCCCGCTGGCAGGCCGCCGGCGAGGTCTCGCCCGACGTCGACCCCGCCACGGCCGCCTTCGTGCTCGGCGCGATGACCGAGCGGCTGGCCTACATCTGGTACGTCTTCGGGCACCGCGAGGACGTCGACGCCGCCGCCGACGACCTCACGCGGCTCTGGCTCAACTACCTCGGGATCGGATGACGGCTCAGGCTCGGCGCAGGCCCTTCTCGATCGCCCCGACCACCTTCGGGCGCAGGTCGCGGGCGGCGATCACCTCGTCGACCGAGCCGACCTCGACGGCGCGATGGATGTCGTGCACGCCGTCGAACTCGGCGGCGACCTCGGCGATCTTGTCCGCGCGCAGCTGGGCACGGAGGTCGGCCAGCTCGACGACCAGCCTGCCGCGCTCACCGTCGACACCGGCGTCGGTGCCGGTCCCGGCAAGGGAGTCGATCCGCTCCTCCAGCGCGGCGACCCGGGGATCGGCCGCGGCCCGCTTGGCCACCTCGGCGGCGAACACCACGGCCGCGGCGGGAGCGCCACCGAGGACCGAGGCGTAGGAGCCCTCGATCGCCAGCACCGTCATCTCCGGGTTGAGCCGCTTGGAGAACACCACGAACGCACCCCCGTGGTAGCGGGAGATCACGCAGAAGACGATCGGGCCGCGGAAGTTGACGATCGCGCGGCCGATCTCGGCGCCGTACTCCAGCTGCAGGTTGCGCATCGACTCCGGGGAGCCGTCGAAGCCGGACAGGTTGGCCAGCACCACGAGCGGCCGGTTGCCGGAGGCCGCGTTGATGGCGCGCGCCACCTTCTTCGACGAACGCGGGAAGAGGGTGCCCGCGGTGTAGGTGTCCGGCCCGTCGGTGGGGGGGAAGCCGGCCCGGGGAACGGGCTTCGACTCGATGCCGACCAGGCTGACCGGGTAGCCGCCGATCCGGGTGTCGACGACCACGGCGGTGTCGGCGTCGGCCATGCCGGCCCACCGCTCGAGCATGTCGTGGTCGGCGTCGGCGAGCGCCCGCATCACGGTCCGGATGTCGAAGGGCCGCTTGCGATCGGGGTTGTGCTCGGGCGAGAAGATCTCGCCGACCGTCGTGAAGTCGCCCGGGTGGGGGTGGGTCGTGATGTCACGGTCGACGGGATCGGTCGACGGGGCGCGCCGCGGCCCGGCCTCACCCGGGACCACATAGGAGTGGTCGTAGTGCGCCATCAGCACGCCGAAGGCGCCGGCGAGGTCGGGCACCCAGTACTGCGCCTGTCCGTTCGGGCCCATCACCCGGTCGTAGCCGCCGATGCCGTGGTTGTCCTCGGCCGAGACCCCACCGGAGAAGTCGAGGGACTGCTTGCCGGTCAGCACCATCGCACTGTCCGGCGTCATCACGAGGATGCCCTTGGTGTGCATCAGCATCGTGGCCTCGGCGTTCCAGTACGGCTGGGCGCCGACGTTGATCCCGGCGACGACGATGTTGATCTCGCCCCCCTCCTGGGTGAACTGCACGATCCGGCGCAGCGCCGCGGCCACCCAGTCCATGTTCTCCGTG
Organism: Nocardioides carbamazepini; assembly: GCF_024614185.1. Lineage (GTDB taxonomy): Bacteria > Actinomycetota > Actinomycetes > Propionibacteriales > Nocardioidaceae > Nocardioides > Nocardioides carbamazepini. The sequence goes on along the minus strand of NZ_JAHTLF010000016.1, from coordinate 579,257 downwards.
CCGCTCTCCATCGAGATCCGGGCACCGGCCGAGACCGCGAACCACTCGACCGGCACGCCCATCGCCTCCGCGAGGTCGATGGCCGCGATCACGCGAGCGCACTCGGGCTCCGACAGGGCGCCGAGCGACTTGAGCGGGTCGCCGCAGAGGACCACGCGGGTGATGCCCTCGGGGTGCAGCGGGGTCGGGGTGGTGACGACGGCGACGATCATGCCGGCGGTGTTCTGGCCCGGCGCCCGGTCGACGGGCACGAGGACGCCGGACGCGTCCAGGTCGTGCTCGACCACGGTGCCCCCGCCGGCCAGCACCGGCTGCAGCTCGTAGGGATAGACCAGGCCGCGGCGGCGTGCGCGCAGCACCTTCCCGGCGTACTCGTCGAGGGGGGCCAGCGGCTCGGTGGGCGGCGCGACGATGTCGGCGACCACCCCGGCTCCGGGCTTGGCATGGAACCGGATCGCCACCGGCGTCGGGGTGCCGTCGGGTCCGGCCACCCGGCCCTCGGCCAGCACCTCCTCGATCCCGGCACCGTCGCTGAGCGGCGTGATCTTGCCCTGCAGCGCCGTCAGCTGGTCGAGGTCGGCCTCGACCAGCGGCCACACCGTCACCCATACGTGGTTGACGTCGAGCTTGGTGCCCTCCCGGCCGCGGGCGGTGCGCACCCGCCGGATCGACTCCAGGCAGTTCTCGACGGCACGCTCGGCGTGCGGGAGTGCGATCACCCGTCCCTCGTCGTCGCGTACGACGGCGAGCTGGCGGACCTGCGCGGCGGCCACCAAGCGCCGGTCGGCGGGATTGGCCCGGGCCACGCACTCGTAGAGGAGGACGTCGTCGGGCGCGGCGAGCCGGGTCACGTGGAACTCCCGCAGGCGCCACAGGTTGAGCCGGCGACCGACCATCGGGTGCATGCCGCGGATCAACCTGTCCTCGACGAGAGCCGCGTCGTCGCTCTCGGGACGGAAGGTGAAGTAGTCGACCGGCTGGGGGGCGGCCGGGCAGACCGCCACCGACACCCGGCGGGCGCGGCCGGCGAACTCCTGGCCGGCAAGCATCCGGGCCACCTCGGCCGACGCGACGTCGGCGTCGGCGGGCGCGTCCGGCCAGCGCAGGTAGATCTCCACGACTGCGTGGTCAGGGTCGTGGTCGGCGGTCAGCACCGAGCTGATCGCCGCGCCGAGAGCACCGGCGGGGTCGGCGAGCTCGGTCACGTCACCGATGGTGGACACGACCCGGGTCGCGCCCTTCTGGTCGGTGGCGTACTCGGCGAACACGACCGGACGACCGGCGTGCTCGGCCGGGTCGGTGACGGTCAGGTCGTGGAGGTCGTACTCCAGGTAGTGCCGGCGGATCAGCACCTCCAGCAGCGGTTCGCGGGCCGGAAGCCCGTCGACCAGGCGGTCGCGCAGGAAGCCCACCAGCTGCTCGGGAATCGCGGTGAGCGCGTCGATCCGGGCGTCCCGGTCGGTCGCGTCCGCGTCGGCCAGCGCGGCCACCTCCGCGGCCACGCCCTCGAGGACCGTGCGTCGTTCGTCGTCGACCAGCGGCTGGTCGAACCAGCCGAACCGGATCGACCGGGCCAGGTCGCCGACCACCGCGAACCGGAGCTGGGTGGCCCGCACCATCCGCTCCAGCAGTGCCCGGGCGGCGGCCCGCTCCTCGGGCGGCGGGGCGCTCAGCCACCGCTGCAGGACACCCACCGCGATCTCGACGTCGGAGGAGTGCTGCTGGGCCAGGAAGATCCGGAAGACGGCTCGCTCCAGCTCCGGCGTGCGCTCCAGGTCGGTCACGCCGTAGTGCGCGAGCACCCGCAGCAGCTTGTCGCAGAAGTGGTCCGGGAGGGCTCCCCGCTCGCGATCCAGACTGCGCAAGTAGGTGTGGAAGTGCTCCCGCGAGCTGTGCACGCGCAGCTCGGCCGGCGGCTCGTCCCCGGCCGGGCGGTTGCGGCTGAGCTCGGCGACGTCGGTGAACAGCGCCAGCAGGCCCATCTCGGCCCGCAGGGTGTCCGCCGACGCGTCCTCGTCGCGACCCGCCAGGTAGTCGGCGAGCAGCACGCGGCGCTGCTCGGCGTCGATGTCGTACCCGAGCAGCTGGCTGCTCAGCTCGGCCAGCCGCTCGGCGCTGCGCCCGGAGGCCGCGACCGGCTCGGGGACCGGCAGGTCCAGGTCGTCGTGACCACCGGCGTGCGCCTGCTGGTCCTCGTCGGCGTCGGAGGTCGGGTCGAGCCGCACCAGGGGCGCGCCGGTCTCCACCTGGCTCCCGACCCGGACCAGCAGCTCCTTGACCCGGCCGGTGAAGGGCGCGTGCAGCGCGGTCTCCATCTTCATCGACTCCAGCACCAGCACCGGGTGCCCGGCAGCGACCTCGTCGCCGACGGCGACCGGGGTGGAGACGACGAGTGCGGGCGCGGGAGAGCGCACCATGCCGCCCTCGTCGCGACTGACGCGGTGCATGACGTCGTCGACCTCGACGAGGTGGACCGGGCCGTGACTCGAGGTCACCAGCCGGAACCGGTGGCCGTCGACCGTCAGCCGGCCGTGCACCTCGTCGATCCGGTCCAGCGTCGCCGTGATGGTGCGCGCCTCGCCCCCGCCGGCGACGGTGACCTGGTAGCGGGCGGGCCCGGTCTGCCGGACCGTGAGGGCGTACGTCGCGCCGCGCAGCTTCAGCTCGATGGTGCGGGAGGGGTCGTGCTGCACCTGCGGACGGCCGCCCTGGGCGGTCTGCAGGAGGCGCGCGATCTCGGCACCCTCCTCCTCGTCGTAGGCCTCGATCGCGGCGGCGACGAGTGCCACGCCGGCGTGCCGGGCGGCCTGCAGCCGGCCCTCTCCGCGGACCCGGTCGATCCAACCGGTGTCCGCCCACACGGGGGTGCCGGTCGTGACCTCGGGCTGGTCGAGGAGGTCGAGGATGAAGCTCTTGTTGGTGGCGCCACCGTCGATGACGACCGTGGTCTCGCCCATCGCGCGACGCAGGCGGGCCAGCGCCTGCTCACGGTCGGCGCCCCACGCGATCACCTTGGCGATCATGGAGTCGAAGTCGGCGGGGATGGTGTCGCCCTCGGCGACGCCGGTGTCCACCCGGATGCCCGGGCCGGCGGGGAACTCGAGCCGGCTGATCCGGCCGGGGGCGGGCGCGAAGTCGCGGTCGGGGTCCTCCGCGTTGAGCCGCGCCTCGACGGCGTGGCCGCGCTCGGTCGGCCGGTCGCCGGTCAGCGGGAGACCACGGGCGACCTGGATCTGGAGGGCGACCAGGTCGGTCCCGGTCACCTCCTCGGTGATCGGGTGCTCGACCTGGAGACGGGTGTTGACCTCGAGGAAGGCGAAGGTCCGCTCACCCGGGTGGTAGAGGAACTCGACCGTGCCGGCGCCGGCGTACCCGACCGCGTTGGCCAGCCGCTCCGCGGACCCCCGCAGGTCGGCGGCCTGTGCGTCGTCGAGCAGCGGCGAGGCGGACTCCTCGATGACCTTCTGGTTGCGGCGCTGCACCGAGCAGTCGCGCACGCCGATCGCCCACGCGGTGCCCTGCCCGTCGGCGATCACCTGGACCTCCACGTGGCGGGCGTCGGTGACCAGCTTCTCCAGGAACACCACGCCGCTGCCGAACGCCCGCTCCGCCTCGTCCCGGGTCCGCTGGTAGGCGTCGGTCAGCTCGGCGTCGGAGGTGACCTTGCGGATGCCGCGCCCGCCGCCGCCGGCGGTGGCCTTGAGCATCAGCGGGTAGCCGACCTTCTCGGCGCTGGCCAGCGCCTCCTCCAGGCTGTCGACGCTGCCGCCGCTCCACGGCGCCACCGGCACGCCGACCTCCTCGGCGATCAGCTTGGAGCCGATCTTGTCGCCGAGCTTGCGCATCGCCGCGGGCGAAGGTCCGATGAAGGTGACACCCAGCCGGTCGCACAGCTCGGCGAAGGCCGGGTCCTCGGCCACGAAGCCCCAGCCGACCCAGGCCGCGTCGGCCCGGGTCTCGGTCAGCGCCCGCTCCAGCACGGCGTGGTCGAGGTAGGGCCGGTCGGCCGCCGCCCCGAGCAGGTGCGCCTCATCCGCCTCGCGCACGAACGCCGACCCGGCGTCGACGTCGGTATGGAGAGCGATGGTGCGGATCTGCTCGATCTCGCTCGAGTGACGGGCGTTGAGGTCACGCACGGCGTGGATCAGCCGCATCGCTGCTTCCCCGCGGTTGACGATGGCAATTCGAGAGACCACTGGCACGGTTTCGACCCTTCCATCTCGCGCCAGGCCGGTGACAGTGGAGAACCCACAGGCTTGGCGGCAAAATGTTGTGGGCACCGTCCAGCGTCCCGGCCAGCCCTGGTCCGCCCGCGGTCCGCCCTGGCCGGCAGCGTGGCGCATGGCGGCGAAGCCGCATCGTGGGGCGCCCGCGGTCCGAGCGCAGCGAGGACCGTGCGGCGTCCCACGATCTGCGACACGCTCGGCCCGATTAACTGCAAGATCGGGAACCGTAGGCGCTCACACCTCTGTGTCCCTACGATCACGCCATGACAGCCTCGGGCCCGCTCGCGGACGACGCGACCCTGGTCGCGGGCGTCCTCGCCGGCGACCGGCAGGCGTTCGCCGGGGTCTACGAGCGGTACGCCGACCGGCTGCACGACTTCGCGTACTCGATGCTCCGCAACCGGGAGGAGGCCGCGGACTGCGTCGCGGACGCGTTCGTCGTGATGGCGGAGAAGGTCGGCCAGCTGCGGGACCCCTCGCGGCTGCGGCCGTGGCTCTACTCCGTGGTCCGCAACGAGTGCCTGCGCACCCTGCGGGGCCGAGCCCGGGAGGCGCACGACGACGAATGGCTGGAAGCCATGCCTGACCACGGCAGCGGCCCGGAGCAGCTGGTCGCCGACGCGGCCGCACAGGAGGAGCTGCGCGAACTGGTCTGGGCGGCGATCGAGGGGCTCAACGACCGCGACCGCGCACTCCTCGACCTGCACCTGCGTCAGGGGCTCGACGGCGCCGAGCTGGCCGCGGCGATGGACGTGACGCCGCAGAACTCCTACGTCATGCTCAGCCGCGCGCGCGACCAGGTCGAGCGGTCGCTCGGGGCACTCCTCGTCGCCCGCCGCGGCAGCGAGCTCTGCGCGGACCTGACCGGCGTGCTGACCGGCTGGGACGGGCGGTTCTCGCCGCTGATCCGCAAGCGGGTCGCCCGGCACATCGACAACTGCGAGGTCTGCGAGACCCGGCGCCGGCTCATGGTCAGCCCGCTCGCCCTCCTCGCCGGGGTGCCGGCGTTCGCCGCCCCCGCCGCGCTCCGGGACCGGGTGCTCGACGACGAGCGACTGGTGGCCTACTACGCCGACGACGCGGCCCGGGTGCCCGCGGCCGCGGGCGGCGGTCGCGGTGGTGGGGCGACGCGGCGCGCGCTGCTGGCCGGCCTGGTCGCCGTCCTCCTGGTCCTGGGTGGCGTCGCGGTCCTCGCGTGGTGGCCGGACGGCACCGACCCCGCCGTGGCGACCGATCCGGCAACCGGCGCGGACGTCACGACGGTGTCGCCGGCGGCGCCCGTGACGACGGCGAGCGAGCCGTCCGTCCCCGCGGCGACCGCGACCGACGAGCCCGCCCCGACGGCGCCCACCACCCCGACGGAGGCCCCGGCGACGACCGAGGCGACGACCGCGGCCACGACCGAGGCCACGGTCGCGGCGCCCGGCGAGCTGAAGGTGTCGAGCCGCACGCTGCGGCTCGGGACGAGGAAGGCGGGCTCGGTCCGGCTGAGCAACGCCGGCGGCACCGCCGTCGACTACACCGTGAAGCCGCGCGTGGCCTGGCTGTCGGTCTCCCGCGGGAGCGGGTCCCTGGACCCGGGGGCCGGCGCGGGACTGACCATCACGGCCGACCGGTCCAGCCTCGGCGAGGGCAGCAGCACCGGCACCGTCGCAGTCACCTGGTCCGGCGGCACCCTCCTCCTGTCCGTCCAGGTCACCGTCGACCGGCCGCCCGTCATCGGCGGGATCGACGTGAGCGGTCCCGACTGCACCGGCCGCACCCTGACCACGACGGTCAGCGACGCCTCCGGACTGCAGTCGGTCCGGGTCGCCTGGTCGGGCGACAGCGGCACCGGCCAGAAGGCGCTGTCGCCGTCGGGCGGCACCTGGACCGCGACCATCGGGCCCTTCCCCATCGGCGGCACCGTCACCGCCACCGTCACCGCCGTCGACAAGGCCGGCCACACGACGACCCGCTCCACGAGCTTCCCCGTCGACCCCTGCCCGGGCTGACCCGGCCGCGACCGGACCGCGACCCGAGCCCGACCCGATCCCGAGAAGCTGCAAGGTCCGGCCGGCGTCCTGCTCCTACCCGTGACCACCACGGCACAGGGGCAGGGAGCGCGACATGGGTACGACGACACGATGGCCCCGCTCGGCAGGCATGGTCCTGGCGACGATCGGGCTGCTGCTCGGTCTCGCGACCGGCACCCTCGGGGTGCTCGACCTGACCGGTGCCGACCCCGCGGACCGCACGTCCGCCGGCCCACCCGCGCCCAGGACGGGCGTCGCGGTGGAGCCCGCCGCCGACGTACCCCGGGTGCCGGGGACGACCCCGGCGACCCGGGTTCCCGCGCCGACCCGGCTGGAGATCCCCACGATCGGCGTCGACGAGCGGCTGGAGGGGCGCGGCCTGCGGGCCGACGGGTCCTTCGACACCCCTGACTTCGGGGACGCGAGCTGGTACCGCCTCGGTCCGCGGCCCGGTGAGCCGGGCGGGGCGGTCGTGGTCGCCCACGTCCACGGCCCCGCCGGTCCGGACGTGTTCTGGGACCTGGCCACGCTGGAGCCCGGCGACCAGGTCCGGGTCCACCGCGCGGACGCGGTCGCGGTGTTCGTCGTGGACAGCGTGGAGCAGGTGCCGAAGGAGGAGCTGCCCTACGACCGCATCTGGCCCGACGTCGACGCGACGCTGCTCCGGCTGATCACCTGCGGTGGCACCCGGACGCCGGACGGCTACCCCGACAACACGGTGGTCTACGCCCACCTCTCGGAGACGATCCCGACCGGCTCCGCTCGCTGAGGATCAGCCGGTCAGGCGGGGCATGCCGCATTCCACCGGTTTCACCGCCGTGACGGTGCCCCCGGCGACATCGGCGCCGAGGGCGGTCAGCAGCGGCGCGAGCAGCCAGCTGTCGAGACCGTTCTTGAGCGGGTTGACGACGCCCTGGAGCACGAGGTCGACGACCCACTGCAGGAGGCTCGGGATCCCGAGGAACGCCAGCAGGTCGGACAGCGGGCCCAGGCCGCCGAGCAGCTTGAGGCTGTTGACGGACAAGAAGAGGTCCGGGACGCCGAGACCGCCCTGCCGGATCGGCACGCTGACGTCGTAGTTCTCGTCGATGATGTCGAGATGCTCGCCGCGGGTCGGCCGGTTCGGGTTGGGGCCGCTCGACAGGGCCACCGTCCCGCTGACGACCTCGACGCCGTTCCAGCCGGGGATGCCGAGGCCGAGCAGGGAGACGCTCAGCTTCGGTGAGGCCGGGTCGTCGGCGCGCTGGCCGAGCCGGACGTCGACGCCGAGCAGGCCGCTGTCGATGAGCATCGCGATCCGCTTGCCCGTCGGGAGGCACTCCACGTCGCTGACGGTGGCGCTGGCGTCGGCGAGGGTGAGCCGGATCGAGAGCGGGACCCGGACGGCGACCAGGCCGAGGTCGAGGGCGAGCGCGTCGCCGGTCAGGTCGATCTCGATCTGCGAGCTCTCCGCCTTCACACAGTCGACGACGGGCTTCTGCCCGATCTTCACCGAGGCCAACAGGTCGACCAGGCTGGTGCCGCCGGGGCCGAGCGGCAGCGGCAGCCGCACCGACAGGGGGAGCTTGACGACGTTGGTGCCGTTGGCGATCGCCAGGGACCCGGCGACGAGGTCGAACAGGTTGAGGTCCAGGTTCGCCGCAGCGTCGTCGGCGGTCGCGAGCCGGACGAGGTCGCTCAGCTCGATCCCGACCGCCGGGAGGTTGGCCTGGATGCCGCCGTAGACGTCGCGGAGCAGGTCGATCTCGGCGAGGTGTCCGCTCTGGCGCTCCAGTGCGTGGATCGCGGCGAGCATCAGCTCCGACAGGCCCACGGCGACACCGGCCACCTCGGTGAAGGAGGCGGCCGAGATGTCGGCGCTGACGAGCGGGTCGAGCTCCTCGATCAGGTCGAGCAGGTTGAGGCTCACGCCGGCGAGCCCCGCATCCGGGTCGAGCACCGCGAGCGCCAGGTCGGAGCCGAGCAGGTCCCCGAGGAGCGGGTCCAGCAGCCAGGAGCGCTGGGTGTCCAGCTGGGCGGCGTACGAGCCGACCCGCAGGCACGCGGCGGCCCGCGCCGATGCCACGGCCGTGCGGACCGAGCCGCCCTGCTCGACCCCGGTGACGGCACCGAACGCGAAGGCGACGTCCGAGCGCGCCGTCACCCGCACGCCACCGGGGATCTCGGTGGCGGCCGCGGGTCGCCAGGCGCCGTCGTGGAGCGCCACCAGCTCCCAGCCGACGGCGGACGCGGGCACCTCTCCGCCGACGAGCCGGTCGTTGCGGCGCAGGCTGGCCTGCTTGGCGGCGTCGAGCGCCGCGCGGTCCGCGGCGGCGTACTCCCCCGCCTTCTTGCCGGTCAGCTCGCGCGCGAGATCGAGCGCGACGACGTCGACGACCGCCTGGAGGTCGCGGCGCAGCACCCGCTGCAGGCCGAGGTCCACGGCGAACGCCGTGGCGACCATCGCCACCGACAGGAACAGCGCGACGAGCAGGGCGCTCGCTCCCCGCTCGGACGTACGACGTGTGCTCCCACGGCCCATCGACGGCTCCCTCTCCCTGGACCCGCGCGTCGTCGTCCCCCTCCGCCGGCGCGCGGACATCTCCCCATGGCGCGCCCCCCGACGCCGGCAGGAGCGTACCGAAGCGGGCGCGCGGCCGGGCAACCGATGCGGGCGACGGGACCTGCAGCGGAAGATCTCCGGAAAACCTGCAAGGTCTCCTCCCCCGCCTGCTCCTACCCCCGTCGAACAACGAGACCGGGCACCGCCCGACCAGACCCAGGGAGCACCGTCATGAGCACCACCACCCGCACCGCCCTCCGCCTCCTCGTCGCCACGCCGCTCGCGGCCGCCGCGCTCACCGTCGGCGGCGTCGCCGGCATCGTCGGCGCCGCACATGCCGACGCGACGCCGGCCGGGCCCGGCACCATCGCACTGCCGCTGCCCGGGGGCGACCCGCAGCCGAACCCACAGGGCCCCGGCGACATCACGAACCCGGAGCCCGGCGACGACCCGCGGCCCGACGGCCCCGGCGAGATCACGAACCCCGAGCCCGGCGACGACCCGGGACCGCAGGGTCCCGACGACAAGGCCGGCCCGAACCCGGGCGACGGTCCTCGGCCCGAGGGTCCTGGCGAGATCGCGATCCCGGACCCGCAGGACAAGCCCGACACCCCTGTCGACCAGGGCGGCAAGAACGTCCCCGGCGGCAAGGAGACCAAGGACACCAGGGACGAGCCCGCCGCGCAGCCGCAGGTCGAGGCCCCCGCGGACGTCCCGGTCCCGACCCGGATCGACGCCGGTGCCGGTGCCGTGCAGGACGAGGCAGGTCAGCTCGCCTGGCTCCTCGCGGGCGGTGGCGCGATGACCGCCGCCGGCTCCGTGCTGGCCGGGCGACGGCTGGCGCGCGGGCGCCGCTGAGTGGGGACGAGTGGGATGACGACGGCCGACCGGGAGACCGGTCGGCCGTCGTCGTGCTCGCCGGAGGTCAGCGCCGCTCGAACGTGATCCCCGCCCGCTGGAGCCGTCCCAGCAGCGCCTCGCCCATCGCGGTGGCCGTGGTGACCTGTCCGGCCACGTTGGGGTTGTCGTCGAGGGCCAGGCAGAGCGCGGACTCGGCCAGCATCTTGGCGGTCTCGGTGTAGCCCGGGTCCCCACCGGACACGCGGGTGCGCACCTTCCGCCCCGCGGTCTCCGCGACGAAGTCGACGGTGAACCAGGACTTCTCGCGCCGGCCGGGCGACGGCCCCTCGCCCTGGGGGACCCGCTTGAGCAGCGCGTTGCGCAGCGGCGGGACCTGGGCGGCCAGGGTCAGTCCCGTGACACCGACCGCGCCGCCGGCGGCGTACCGCAGGGTCTTGGTGCCGGCGTAGTGGGAGTAGCTGAACGCCGGCCCGTACGACGCCAGGCGGGCGCCGCTGCGGGCGACGACGAACGGGTCGATCGTGGGCAGCGGGAGCAGCCAGTAGCCGAGGTCGTGGTCGCGGCGGGGGCGGCCCGCGGTGGCGCGGGAGCGGCGGCCCTCGGGACGCGGCTCCAGCCGACGGCGCGCCGTCGACGCCTCCTTCATCTGCCGGGCGCGGGAGAAGGCGGTGAGCGCGGAGTGGAAGGTGCCGCCGGAGAAGCCGGCCCTGCTGCGCACCACCCCGCGCATCGTCACCGGAGTCGTGATCTCTCCACCGACCTCCTTCGTCAGCTCGCCGATCGTGAAGTACGCGCCCAGGTCGTGGGGGATCGAGTCGAAGCCGCACGAGTGCACCAGTCGCGCACCGGATCCCTCGGCGGCGGCGTTGTGCTCCACATAGGTCCGATCGACGAACTCCGGCTCGCCCGTGAGGTCGACGTAGTCGGTGCCCCCGTTGGCGCAGGCGGCCACGAGCGGGCCGCCGTACTCGACGTAGGGACCGACCGTGCTCGCCACCACCTTCGTCGTCGCCACCACCTCGGCCAGGGCGTCGGCGTCCGCGGCGTCGGCGACCAGGAGCGGCAGGGATGCCAGGTCCGGGTTCGTCGCCGCGAGGTGGTCGCGGACCGCGGCGAGCCTCTGCTCGTTGCGGCCGGCGAGCGCCCAGCGCAGCCCGGCGGGCGCATGCGCGGCGAGGTAGTCGGCGGTGAGTCCCCCGGTGAAGCCGGTGGCTCCGAACAGGACGACGTCGTAGGGGCGCGCGCTGTCTGCCATGCCCCCACTCTTCCATCGGCTCTCGTCGAGGTCGAGGACGTCGCGCGGAGACCCCTCGGGAGAGCGATGGAACCCTTCCGGCCCCTGGGCCCGTCATAGGTTCAGCACAGCGAGGAGACCTTGTGGAACCCGACACCCCGCCCGACCCTGAGGCGGCGTACGCCGACTACGTCCAGCAGAGCTGGTCGAGCCTGGTCCGTGCCGCCGTCTTCCTCGGGGCGCGGCCGCACGAGGCCGAGGACCTCGCCCAGACCACGCTGGTGCGCTGCTACACCGGCTGGAGCCGGGTCAGCAGCGCCGAGAACCGCGACGCCTACGTCTACCGGATGCTGCTCAACTGCCTGCGCGACAGCCGCCGCACCCGCTGGTGGAAGGACCGGCAGTACGACGCCCCGGTCGACGGGCCGCGGACGGCGGCGCCCGACGCCTCGGACCGGGTGGCACTGGCCGACGCCGTCCATCGCGCGCTGGGCGCCCTGACCAAGCCCAACCGGGAGGTCGTCGTGCTGCGGTACTTCGTCCAGCTCACCGAGCGCCAGACCGCCGAGGCGCTCGGCATCCCGGCCGGGACGGTCAAGAGCCGCCTCTCCCGAGCGCTGGCCCACCTCGCCGACGACGACCACCTGCTCGACCTCACCGGACGGAGCCCGTCATGACCGACCTCGAGAACCTCTGGGACGACTACCCCACCGACCCGGCACCCGTCGGCGCGATCCTCGCTGCGACCGCGAAGGAGCGCCGCCGGCGCCGCCGGCTCGTCGTCCGCCCTCTGCTGACCGCGGGCGCGGCGACCGCGCTGGCGGGCGCGTTCGTCGTCGGCAGCCTGGCCGGAGGCTCGGGCGGCGGCCCCGGCGCCGGCCCGGCCGGCCCCGACCGGCTGCCGCGCCACGTCGCCTTCCAGGCCGACCTGGAGGCGGCGGCGTCGTGCGACGATCTGCTGGCGTCGTACGTCCGGCGGGGGCTGGAGGTCGTCGGTCCGTCGGGCTGGGGCATGTTCCCCACCGCAGGCCTGCAGTCAGGCGCGACGAGCGACAACCTCCTTCGGAACAATCTTCCGGTCCCGCAGGCGGACTTCGCGACCGGCTCGGCCGCCAAAGCGCCCCAGACCGAGCGGCAGACCAGCAGCGAGACCGGCACCAACGTGCAGGAGGCCGGCGTCGACGAGCCGGACACGGTCAAGACCGACGGCAGCCTGATGGTCGTCCAGCGGCGCGACCGCCTCGACGTGTACGACGTGACCGGCTCCTCGACCGCCAAGCTCTCCTCCGTCGACCTCCCCGGCATCACCGACCCCGAGCTCCTGCTGGCCGGCGACACCGTGGTCGCGATCGGCGATGTCAAGGGACCCACCGGGCGCACCGGGATCCGCGGCACCCGGGTGCTGACCGTCTCGCTCGCCGACCCGGCCGCGCCCAAGGTCGTCGACGACGTCAGGTACGACGCCGGGCGGCTCTCGGTGCGCCAGCACGGCGACACCGTGCGCCTGGTCCTCGCCAACGGCCTGCCGGACCTCGACTTCGTGCAACCCACGGGCAAGACGAGCCCCGACGAGGCCCTCGACCACAACCGCGAGGTCGTCGAGGACAGCACCCTCGCGGACTGGCTCCCGACGGTCGCCGTGGACGCCGGCAAGGCGGGGCAGCTGGTCGACTGCCGCGACGTCGCCCTGCCCTCCGACGACCTCGCCCTCGGCACCACCAGCGTGGTCGGCTTCGACGCCGGCGAGCCCGGGTCCCTCGACGCGATCGGGCTGGCCGGGCTCACCGACATCGCCTACGAGTCCGCCGATCACCTCTACCTCGCCACCGCGGGCGCAGGCGGCTGGGGCTGCCTCGACTGGTGCGGCGACCGGGCGGGCATGCCAGGGTTCGTGCCGGGCGAGACCGGCGGATCGTCGTACCTCTTCGACTTCGCGCTCGACGGCACCCGGGCCACCCACGTCGCGTCGGGCGAGGTCGAGGGCGCGATCCGCGACCGCTGGTCGATCGACGAGGCCGGTGGCGTGCTCCGGGTCGCCGTCGGCCCGACCAGCGAGACCGGCGACTTCAGCTCGGTGCTGACCCTGGAGCGACAGGGTCAGGACCTGGTCGAGCGTGGCCGGCTGGACGGGCTGGGCCGCAACGAGGAGATCCAGTCGGTGCGCTGGTTCGACGACCTCGCGATCGTGGTGACCTTCCGCCGGGTCGACCCGCTCTATGCCGTCGACCTCACCGACACCACCGCCCCCCGCCTGCTCAGCGAGCTGAAGATCCCCGGCTTCTCCTCCTATCTCCACCCGCTCGGGCGAGCCCGCCTGATCGGCGTCGGCGAGGGACCGCAGGGCCCCGACGGCACCGGATCCTGGGGCGCCCAGATCGGCCTGTTCGACGTCCGCGACACCACGAAGGTCACCCGCCTCGACGTCCTCGGCTACGGCCCGCGGACCCAGCCGCTGGCCGGCGGCGACCCGCGCGCCTTCACCTGGCTCCCCGAGCAGCGCACGGTGCTGACCGTCGTCCAGAAGCAGGGCAGCCGCCGGGTCGGCTACCTCTCGGTCGTCAAGCTCGCCCGCGGCGAGCTGCACGAGCGCCGGGTCCAGGTGGAGTACGGCGACGACGTCGACCGGGTGCGGACCGTCCCCCTGCCCGACGGGCGGGTGGTGCTGGTGACCGGGGAGGACGCGCAGTTCTTCGAGCTGTGAGGCCCCGCCGCGTCGTACGGTGGAGTCATGTGCCGCAACATCCGACCGCTCAACAACTTCGAGCCCCCGGCCACAGGGGACGAGGTGACCGCGGCGGCGCTCCAGTTCGTCCGCAAGGTCAGCGGGACCACCAAGCCCAGCCAGGCCAACCAGGAGGTCTTCGACCGGGCCGTGGCGGAGATCGCCCACATCACCCGGCACCTCCTCGACGACCTGGTGACGACGGCTCCGCCGAAGAACCGGGAGGCCGAGGCCGAGAAGGCGCGCGCGCGTGCGCGGCTCCGCTACGGCTGATCGCCGGATCACCGCCGCCTTCGACGCCGTCGCGCGTGAGGGCTTCCTGCCACCTGACCAGCGGGCGTACGCCGATGTGGACCGCGCCCTGCCCCTGGGGTACGGCGTCACGAACTCCCAGCCCTCGACGGTGCGGGCCATGCTCACCCTGCTCGGCGTCGAGCCCGGCGACCGGGTACTCGACGTGGGATGCGGGTCCGGGTGGTCGACCGCCCTGCTCGCCCGCCTGACCGGCCCGACCGGCCTCGTGGTGGGGGTCGAGCTGGTCCCGGAGGTGCTCGCGATGGCTCGCGTCAACCTCGACCGGATGCGCCGGACCGAGCTGCACCAGGCCGACCCGGCCGTGCTCGGCTGGCCCGCGGCGGCGCCGTACGACCGGGTGCTGGTGTCGGCCGACGCGACCGCGCTGCCCAACGCCCTGGTCCGCCAGATCCGGCCCGGTGGCGTGCTGGTCGGACCGGTGGCCGGGGAGATGCTGCGGGTGGAGCGGCACGGCCGCTACGTGTTCGTCCCGTTGCGTACCCTGGACCGGTGACCCTCGTCGGCCAGCGGCCCGGGCAGCGCCCCCGCGAGCGCTCCGACCAGCGGGCCGCGCTCGACCTGTGTGCGTCCGGACCACTCGTGCTGCTGACCGGAGCCGGACTCTCCACCGACTCGGGCATCCCGGACTATCGCGGGCCCGGCGCCCCCGCGCGGATGCCGATGACCTATCAGGAGTTCGTGTCGGGTCCCGCCGCCCAGCAGCGGTACTGGGCACGCAGCCACCTCGGCTGGTCCCGCATGCGCCGCGCCGCGCCCAACGCCGGCCACCGCGCCGTGGCCGCACTCGGCGCCGAGCTCGTCATCACCCAGAACGTCGACGGCCTTCACGAGGCGGCGGGGACACCCGCCCTGGTCGCGCTGCACGGGCGGATCGCCGACGTGATCTGCCTCGCCTGCCGTCGTACGACGCCGCGGAGCGTGCTGCAGCGGCGACTCGAGGACGCCAATCCCGGCTGGGCCGCGCGGCACGCGGACGTCGCGTCCCGTCCGGACGGCGACGTCGACCTCGACGACACCTCCGACTTCGTCGTGCCGGCCTGCGAGGACTGCGGCGGCCCGCTGAAGCCTGATGTGGTGTTCTTCGGCGAGAACGTCCCCAGGCCCCGGGTGGAGCGCTGCTACGCCGCGGTCGAGGCGCTCGCCGACACCGGCGGCACGCTGCTCGTCGCCGGCTCCAGCCTGACCGTGATGAGCGGGCTGCGGTTCGTCCGGCGGGCCGCCCAGCGCGGGGTCCCGGTGGTGATCGTCAACCGCGGCCCGACCCGCGGCGACGAGCTGGCGTCGTACAAGCTCGAGGTGGGCACCGGCGACTGGCTACCCGCGCTGGCAGCGGTGCGGGACTGTCGGATTCATCACGGGATGTAGGCCCCGCCCGACACCGGCCGCTACAGCCGCTTCACGAAGATGTGATCGGCCGCCTCGGGGAAGATCTCCGCGGTCTCGCCGCCGGAGCCGACCAGGACCCCGTCGGAGGTGGCCTGGATCGTGATGGTCTTGTCGGGCAGCGCACCGACCCGCCGCATGGCGCTCATCAGCGCGTCGTCCTTCTGCATCTCCTCGGAGATGCGGCGGACCACGGCGCGCGAGCTCTCGGCACCGGCGGCCTTCGAGAGCGGCTCGACGTCGGCCATGAAGTTCTCACCGACGGCGTTCTGGCCGAGCTCCGCGAGACCGGGGATCGGGTTGCCGTACGGCGACTCGGTCGGGTGGCCGAGCAGCTCGATGAGCCGGCGCTCCACGGTCTCGGACATCACGTGCTCCCAGCGGCACGCCTCCTCGTGCACCAGCTCCCATTCGAGGCCGATCACGTCGGTGAGCAGGCGCTCGGCGAGGCGGTGCTTGCGCATGACGCGGGTGGCGAGGCGGTTTCCCTCCTCGGTGAGCTCGAGGTGCCGGTCGCCCTCGACGGTCAGCAGACCGTCGCGCTCCATCCGAGCCACCGTCTGCGACACCGTCGGCCCACTCTGGTGCAGGCGCTCGGCGATGCGCGCCCGCAGGGGGATGATGCCCTCCTCGATCAGCTCGTAGATCGTGCGGAGATACATCTCGGTGGTGTCGATGAGATCGCTCACCTCTCTATTCTGACCCATTAAGAGAAAGGGTGCACACCACCCGCCTGCCATGCTGGCCCGGTGACCTCCCTGCCCCCGCTGATCGTCCCGCACCGCTTCAACGGGCCGCCCCGCTCAGGCAACGGCGGCTGGACCGCGGGCGCCCTTGCCGCGACGCTGCCCGCCCAGGGCCTCGGCACCGCCGTCACCGTCACGTTGCGCCAGCCGCCTCCCCTCGACCGACCCATGCCCGTGCTGCCGACCGCCGCCGGCGCCACGCTGACCCACGACGGTCAGGTCGTCGCCGAGGCGGTGTACGCCGAGTCGCGGCCGGCGCCCGTGGCGCCGGTCCCGGCGACGGTGGCGGCCGACGCGGAGGCCCACTACCCCGGCCACCGGACCCATCCGTTCCCCACCTGCTACGTGTGCGGCCCCGACCGGCGCGTCGGCGACGGCCTGCGGATCTTCCCCGGAGCGGTCGGCGGTGACCGGGTGGCAGCCACCTGGACGCCGTACGACAGCGCCGTGCCGGTCGCCTGGGCCGCCCTCGACTGCCCGGGCGGCTGGTCGAGCGACCTCGAGGGCCGCCCGTCGGTGCTGGGGCGGATGACCGCGGAGGTCCGCAGCCTGCCACGCACGTCGGAGCGGTACGTCGTCGTGGGCGAGCAGCGCGGCATCGATGGACGCAGGACGTTCACCGCCGCGACGCTCTACGGACCCGACGACGAGGTGGTCGCCACCGCCGAGCACGTGTGGTTCACCGTCGACCCGCGGGACTTCGCGTGACCGCCCCTGCCGCCCGCCCGTGGTGGCGGGACGCGGTCGTCTACCAGGTCTACGTGCGCAGCTTCGCCGACGGACTGCCGGCCGGGAGCGACGCGGGCGACGGCGTCGGCGACCTGCCCGGGATCACGGCGCGACTCCCCTATCTGCGCGATCTCGGGGTCGACGCGCTGTGGATCACGCCGTTCTACACCTCGCCACAGAAGGACCACGGGTACGACGTCGCCGACTACACCGACGTCGATCCCCTGTTCGGCACCCTGGCCGACGTCGACCTGCTGCTGGAGACCGCCCACGGCCTGGGCCTGCGGGTGATCGTCGACCTGGTGCCCAACCACACGTCCGACCAGCACGCGTGGTTCCAGGCGGCCCTCGCCGCGGCGCCCGGCTCCCCCGAGCGGGCGCGCTACATCTTCCGCCCCGGCCGCGGGGAGGACGGCGCCGAGCCGCCCAACAACTGGGACTCGATCTTCGGCGGCCCGGCCTGGACCCGGGTGCCGGACGGCGCCTGGTACCTGCATCTCTTCGACACCTCGCAGCCCGATCTCGACTGGCGCAACCCCGAGGTCGGCGACATGTTCGAGGACGTGCTGCGCAACTGGTTGGACCGCGGGGTCGACGGGTTCCGGGTCGACGTGGCGCACGGGCTCTACAAGGAGGCCACGCTGCGCGACCAGAAGCGCCCGGAGCAGCCGGCCAAGCTCGCGGAGTCGATGGTCGAGCGGGTGCTCAACGACGAGCCGATGTGGGACCAGCCCGAGGTGCACGAGGTCTACCGCCGCTGGCGCCGCGTGCTCGACTCCTACCCCGGCGACCGGATGGCCGTCGCCGAGGCGTGGACCCAGACCGCGGAGTCCATGGCGATGTTCATCCGTCCCGACGAGCTCCACCAGGCCTTCAACTTCGGCTGGCTCGGCACGCCCTGGTCCGCGAGGGCCTTCGCCCGGGTCATCAACGACTCCATCGCCGCTGTGGCGGCCGCCGCGTCGGCGCCGACCTGGGTGCTGTCCAACCACGATGTCGAGCGGCACCCGACCCGGTACGGCGGGGGGCCGGTCGGGCTCGCCCGCGCCCGCGCCGCGACCCTGACCATGCTGGCGCTGCCCGGCTCGGCGTACCTCTACCAGGGCGAGGAGCTCGGCCTCGAGCAGGTCGACGTGCCGCCCGAGGCGCGCCAGGACCCGTCGTGGTTCCGCACCGGCCAGCCCGGCCGGGACGGTTGCCGGGTCCCGCTGCCGTGGTCGGGCGACGCGCCGCCGTACGGCTTCGGCGGACCGCCGGGGAGCCAGCCCTGGATCCCCCAGCCCGCGGATTGGGAGTCGCTCAGCGTCGCGGCCCAGCTGGGCGACCCGGACTCGACGCTGGCGTTCTACCAGCATGCCCTCGCCGCGCGGCGGGCCGTGTTCGCCGGGGCCGACGAGGCGACCACCGCGATCGCCGACGACGACCTGCTCGTCGTCCTGCGAGGTGACGTGGCGATCGTCCTCAACGCCGGCGACGAGCCCGCCCCGCTGCCGGCGGGCGAGGTGCTGATCAGCAGCGGACCGCTGCCCGGCGAGACCCTGCCGCCGGACACCGCGGTCTGGATCCGCTGAACCGACTGCGATAGTCCCGGCTCAAAAGCACCGTCCGACGCCGGTTTCTGGTGCTTTGGGCCGGGACTACCGCAACGGGGCCGAGAGTCAGCGGTCGGCCGGGATGCCGAGCGCGTCGTTGTAGCGCCGCAGCGAGGCCGCGAAGTCGCTCAGCTCCTCGGCGGGCCAGTCCGCCAACCGCTCCGCGAGCAGCTCCCGCCGCTCAGCGGCGACGGCGGCGAGCCGCTCGGCGCCCTCCTGGCTCACGCTGAGCAGGGTCGCCCGGCCGTCCTCGGGGTCCGGCGAGCGATCGACCAGGCCGAGGTCGATCAGGTGCTGCACCTGTCGGCTGACCGCGCCCTTGTCGATCCCGAAGACCGCGCACATCGCGGAGGCCCGCAGCGGACCGTGATCACGGACATAGCCGAGCATGAGGTACGACGAGGGCATCAGCTCCGGGTGCACGGCGCGTGCCCGCTCGGCGATCACCCGGCGGACCCGGCGGATCAGCACGCCCACCTCGGCCTCGAGGTCGGCCAGCGCGTCATCCCGGGTGAGCGTGGGCGTCGCGGGCTGGCTCATCGCCGATCGTCCTTGCGGGTGTCGCCGCCCTCGACCTCGAAGGGCGGGTAGTCGGTCGCCTCGCCGGCCACGACCAGGGCGGCCTCCACCTCGGACTCGGCGACGGTCGGCGCGGTCGCACCGGTGGGCCCGGTCGGGCCGTTCGTCGTGCGCAACGGGACCTCCTTGATGAACAGGATGCAGAGGAAGGCGACCACCGCGAACGGCGCGGCGACGAGGAACAGGTGGCCGACGGCCTCCCCGAAGGACGCCTCGTAGACCGACCGGATCGGCGCGGGGAGGTCGGCCAGCTTGGGGATGTCACCGGTGGAGTGCTGCATCGCCGCGAGCTGCTCCTGGCTGATCTTGCCGGCCTTGGCCAGGCTGGTGATGCCGTCCTTGACGCCGCTGGTGACCTGGTGGGCGAGCACGGCGCCGAGGGCGGCCACACCCGCGGAGCCGCCGATCGAGCGGAACATGGCGACCACCGAGCTGGCGGCGCCGAGGTCCTCCATCGCCACGTTGTTCTGCACCGAGAGCACCAGGTTCTGCATGGTGGCGCCGAGGCCGATGCCGGTCAGCGCCATGTAGCCGCCGATCACCCACAGCGAGGTGGTCGCGTCGATGGTGCCGAGCAGCGCGATGCCGGCGATGACGAAGAGCATGCCGCCGACCAGCCACCGCTTCCACAGCCCGGTCCGGGTGATGATCCGACCGCTCACGATGCTGGAGACCAGCAGGCCGCCGACCATCGCGACCGACATCAGGCCCGCCTCGGTCGGGCTCATGCCGCGGGCGAGCTGGAAGTACTGGCTCAGGTAGACCGTCGCTCCGAACATCGCGACGCCGATCATCACCGAGGCGGCGGTGGCCAGCGTGGTGGTGCGGTCGCGGAACAGGCGCAGCGGGATCACCGGCTCGGTGGCGACCTTCGCCTCGACCCACAGGGCGGCGCCGATCAGGACCAGGCTGCCGACGACGAGCGCGGCGGACGTGGTGGAGATCCAGTCGAAGTTGGTGCCCGCGAGGCTGACCCAGACCAGGATCAGGCTGATGCCGGCCATGATCAGGGTGGCACCGACGTAGTCGATCCGCACGTCCCGCTTGATCGTCGGCAGGTGCAGGGTCTTCTGCAGCACGACGAACGCGATGGCGGCGATCGGGATGCCGACGATGAAGCAGCCGCGCCAGCCCATCGGGCTGTCCACGATCAGGCCGCCGAGCAGCGGGCCGCTGACCGTCGCGGTGGCGAACACCGCGCCGATGTAGCCGCTGTAGCGGCCCCGCTCGCGCGGCGAGACCATCGAGGCGATCACGACCTGGACCAGCGCGGTGAGGCCACCCACGCCGAGGCCCTGGAAGGCACGCGCACCGATCAGCACGCTCATGCTGGGCGCCACCGCGGCGACGACCGAGCCGATCGAGAAGATCACCAGCGCCACCTGCACCAGGAGCTTCTTGCTGAACAGGTCCGCGAGCTTGCCCCAGATCGGGGTGGTCGCGGTCATCGTCAGGAGCGTCGCGACCACGACCCACGTGTAGCCGGTCTGGCTGCCCTGGAGGTCGGTCACGATAGCGGGGAGGGCGTTGCTCACCACGGTGCTGGAGAGCATGGCCACGAACATCGCGAGCAGCAGCCCGGTGAGGGCCTCCATGATCTCGCGGTGGGTCATCTGGCCCGGTTCGGCGGTAGCCGACGGAGCTGTCGTCATCGAGTCGTCATCTCATCTCGTCGTCACTCGAATAGTTGTCGTAGATCAACCATATGTGCATTGGTTGATCTACGACAACCTTCTGTGACGCGGGAGACACCGGGTGCTGGTGCCGGGCGGCCGGCTTCATCACGGGATGTAGACGAAACGGAACTTCTGTAGCGGAGGCCCGCTCCAGAGGCGGCGGCTCACCTACATACCGTGACGAGGCGGCCGCCGACCGACCCCGCCGGAAATGCAGCGACCCGCAGGTGTGGTCCCGGGACGGGACCCTGCCCGGTGGATGGTCCGGGCTCACCTGCGGGTCGGGTGGCTGCGTTGGATTCGCGCGCAGCCTTCAGAACGGCTGGGCTGCTAGCGAGCAGCCACCTCACGCATCCGATGAGAAATCATTCTTCGGACCACCTCCTTTCCCGTGTGCGACAACGGTAGATCGGGGAGCGGCCGCGCACAACGGGAATTACGCCCGCAAGGTGCTGCGCCGCTGACGGTGCCGCACGCAACGACCGAATTCGTCCTCGCGGGACCGCGTCCGCGACAAGTTCGGTTGGTGCGTCGCGAACCGGGTAGGCGCAGGGCATGACGAGCCCGCTCACCCGGCGTACCTCGACCCTCACCCTGCTGCTCACGCTCGGCCTCACCACGCTCGCGGGCTGCGGCTCCGACGACCCCGACGAGCCCGACATGAGCGCCCCGGCCGCGCCGTCCGCCCCGGGGCCGTCGACGCCGGCCACCACGGCTGTCACGCCCCCGGCCTCCGAGCAGCCGACCCCGCCGGCACCGGCCGCCGACCTGCCGGCGCTGGTCATCCGGCCGGCCGCGATCGGCGACGCACAGGTCGGGATGACCCGCGCCGAGTGGGAGGCGACCGGGCTGTTCGCCGACGGAGCCGCGATCTGCGCGGGTGAGCTGATCCACTGGAAGGACGATCCCGACGGTGCCGGACTGCGGGTGCTGACCGACGACGACGCGACCATCACCCAGCTCTGGGTGACCGCGCCCGGCCCGGTCACCGACCACGGCGACCTCCGGGTCGGCTCGACGTACGGCGAGCTGGCGGCGGCGTTCCCCGACCTCACCGAGCCTGTCGACGACGGCTTCGACCAGTCGTCGGTCTATCCGCCGGGGGAGGAGGACGGACTCCCGTACCTCGGGTTCCTGCTCGACGCCCCGGCCGACGACGTCACCGCCGGGACCCCGATCTCCGCCATCGCGGTCACGGGCGGCGAGCCGGCGTACTTCCAGTTCGACTGCTGATCACGACCGGTCCAGCGGCAGCAACGAGCCGGGGAGGGAGACGGTGGGGCAGGCCGTCCAGTCCGTCTTGTCGGTCGGGCACGGCGTGCTGCGGTCGCGGATGACCTCCACGCTCCCCGAGGCCGGGGTCCAGGTCAGGCCGTAAGGGGGGTTCGCCTCCCTCGTGTCGCCGGACCACGCGATCTCTCCGCCGACCTGGAACCGGGTGCGGGTGTCGCCCGCCTCGGCCAGCCGCCTCCAGACCCCGTCGTAGGTCCAGGTCTGGTAGGCGTCGCCACTATCGCCGGTCCGGACGACGAACTGCACCACGACGGTGGTGCCGACCTTGTCCAGGCCGCTGATCCGCCAGGCCCTGCTGTAGCCGGGAGGCATGCCGTAGTCGGCCGCGATCTCGCCGGTCCGCGGATCGAGCTCGACGACCTTCTGCTCGACCGAGCAGCCGCCGCAGTCCTCGTCCTCCCCGTTGTCCTGCATGATCGCCAGCAGCGACCCGCCGTCGGCGCTGGGCCACAGCCGGACCAGGGGCTCGTTGCGCAGGGCCTGGCTGATCCGGTCGCCCTCGATCCGGAACAGCCCGTGGTCGGTGAGCAGGTCGTTCTCGCTGTTGACGCCCCACTCGACGAAGGTGACGCCGCCCAGTGTGTAGGGCCGGCCATACAGGTGGAACTCGGCGTCCTCGCCGAGCTGGTCGGTCTCCGCCTCGGCGGCCGGGACCTCGATGGTCCGCGGGGCGCCCAGTGCGGCGTCGTACACGATGACGCGGTCGGGGTGCCTCAGCCCGACCGTCGTCAAAGCCTCCGGGGTGACGCCGTACTCGCCGATCCGGACCCGGCCCGAGAGCCATCGGCCGGTCGCGGGATCCAGCACGCGCGCATGGGCGCCGACCACCATCGCCGTACCGTCCGCACGCCAGACCACATCGGGCGCCTTGGGCAGACGGGTGGTGTGCGTCGGCGTGTGGACCAGCGTGTGCGGGCGGCCGTTCAGCACCTGCTCGGAGTACGCCGGACCGGGCACCGGCGTCACGTCGGTCACCGGGAACTGCGGACCGAGGACCGGATCGTGCCGCGCACCGCCGTCCTCGCTGCACCCGGCGAGGAGGGCGGCGCCCAGCAGGAGAACGACGAGCCGGCTCATCAGACCACGGTCGCGGCGAACTGCGCCGCGTGCAACCGCGCGAACGCACCGTCGCGACCGAGCAGCTCCGCGTGCGAGCCCTGCTCGACGATCCGGCCGTGCTCCATCACCAGGATCAGGTCGGCGTCGCGGATCGTGGAGAGCCGGTGCGCGATGACGAACGAGGTCCGGTCGGTGCGCAGCGCGGCCATCGCCTGCTGCAGCAGCAGCTCGGTGCGGGTGTCGACCGACGACGTGGCCTCGTCGAGGATCAGCAGCGCCGGCTGGGCCAGGAACGCCCGGGCGATGGTGATCAGCTGCCGCTCCCCGGCCGACAGGTTGGAGCCCTCGTCGTCGACCCTCGTGTCGTAGCCGTCGGGCAGCGAGTGCACGAACCGGTCGACGTACGTCGCCCGCGCGGCCTCGCGGAGCTCCTCCTCGGTCGCGTCCGGGCGTCCGTAGGCGATGTTGTCGCGGATCGTGCCCTCGAACAGCCAGGTGTCCTGGAGCACCATCCCGATCCGGCTGCGCAGCTCGGCGCGCGACATCCGCGTCACGTCCACCCCGTCGAGCGTGATCCGCCCGCCGTCGAGCTCGTAGAACCGCATGATCAGGTTGACCAGCGTGGTCTTGCCGGCCCCGGTGGGTCCGACGATGGCGACCATCTGGCCGGGGTGGGCGACCAGCGAGAGGTCCTCGATCAGCGGCTCGTCCGGGTCGTAGGAGAACGACACCCCCTCGAAGCCCACCTCGCCCTTTGTCTGGGCCGAGCGTGTCGCAGACGTCGCTCGCCGCCCGGGACTCGCTTCGCTCGCCCCACGGGCGTCGCGACGTGCCGCTTCGCGGCCGTGCGCCACACTGCCGGCCGGGCCGACCTCCACCGGGCCGACCTCCACCGGGTCGACCTCCTCGGCCGCGTCGAGCAGCTCGAAGACCCGCTCCGCCGAGGCCACGCCCGACTGCAGCAGGTTGGCCATCGACGCGATCTGGGTGATCGGCTGGGTGAAGGTGCGGGAGTACTGGATGAACGCCTGCACCTCACCGAGCGACAGCGACCCCGAGGTGACCCGCAGGCCGCCGACGACGGCGACCACGACGTAGTTCAGGTTGCCGATCAGCATCATCATCGGCATCACGAGCCCGCTGATGAACTGCGCGCGGTACGACGACTGGTAGAGCACCTCGTTGGCGGCGTCGAACTCGTCCTCGACCGCCTTGCGCCGGCCGAAGACGGTGACCAGGGCGTGCCCCGAGATCGCCTCCTCCACCTGCGCGTTGAGCCGGCCGGTCTGGCGCCACTGGCTGATGAACTGGGTCTGCGAGCGCTTCATGATCCGGCTGGTCGCGAACATCGCGATCGGCACGGAGACCAGCGAGATGACGGCGAGCAGCGGGGAGACCCAGAACATCGCGCCGAGCACGCCGACCACCATGAGCAGCGAGGTGAGCAGCTGGCTCATCGTCTGCTGGAGGTTCTGGGCGACGTTGTCGATGTCGTTGGTGACCCGGCTGAGCAGCTCGCCACGCGGCTGCCGGTCGAAGTAGGCCAGCGGGAGGCGGTGGACCTTCTCCTCGACGTCGGTGCGCATCTGCTTCACCGTCGCCTGGACGATGTCGTTGACGAGATAGCCCTGCAGCCAGCCGAGCACCTGTCCGCCGACGTAGACGAGCAGCGTGATCAGCAGGATCTGGCCGACCTTGTCGAAGTCGACGCCCCGCCCGGGGACGATGTCGAGGCCGCGCAGGAAGTCGGCGAAGCCGCCGTCGCCCGCGGCCTCGGCGTTCGCGACGGCGTCCGCCTTGGTGCTGCCCTCGGGCAGCCGGCCGCCGATGAAGCCGTTGAACACCTCGTCGGTCGCCCGGCCCAGCAGCCACGGGCCGACGACGACGGAGGCGACGCTGCCGATGCCGAGCAGGACGACCGCGATCGCACGCCCCCGCGCCGGCCGCAGCCGCGCGAGCAGGCGCCGGGCGGACGTGCCGAAGTCGTCGGCCTTCTGCCCGACCATGCCGCCCATCGGGCCGCGCCCGGGGCCGCCCTGCTGGACGATCCGCTCGGTCTGCTTCATGGTCGTGGACCCGGTGGTCGAGCCCGTCGAGGTCTCACTCATGCGGGCACCTCCTCTCCCTTGATGCCCTGTGAGGCGGCGATCTCCTGATAGGTCGGGTTGTCCCGCATCAGCTCGTCGTGGGTGCCCTTGCCGACGACCTCGCCGTCCTCGAGCACGAGGATCAGGTCGGCGTCGCGGATGGTCGCGATCCGCTGCGCGACGATGAGCACCGTGGCGTCCCGGGTCACCGGCTCGAGCGCCGCGCGCAGCCGGGCGTCGGTGGCGACGTCCAGCGCCGAGAAGGCGTCGTCGAAGAGATAGATCTCGGGGCGCCGGATGAGCGCCCGGGCGATGGCCAGGCGCTGCCGCTGGCCGCCGGAGACGGTCGTGCCGCCCTGCGCGACGGCGGTGTCGAGCTGCTCGGGCATCGCGCGGACGAAGTCGGCGCCCTGCGCGATCTCGAGCGCGGCCCACAGCTCGGCGTCGGTGGCGTCCGGCCGGCCGTAGCGCAGGTTGGACGCGACCGTCCCGGAGAACAGGAAGGCCCGCTGGGGCACCAGCCCGATCCGCGACCGGAGCAGCTCGGGCTCGAGGTCGCGGACGTCGACGCCGTCGACCCGGACCACGCCCTCGGTGGCGTCGAGGAGCCGCGGCACCAGGTTGACCAGGGTGGTCTTGCCGGCGCCGGTGGAGCCGATGACGGCGATCGTCTGGCCGGGGCGGGCGGAGAAGGTGACGTCGCGCAGCACCGGCGCCTCCGCGCCCGGGTAGGTCAGGCCGACGCCCTCGAGGTCCAGGTGGCCGGCGACGGCGACCTCGGTGACCGCCTGTGCCGGCGGTACGACGCTGGTGCCGGTGGCGAGCACCTCGCCGATCCGGTCGGCGCTGACCGAGGCCCGCGGGATCATCATCAGCATGAAGGTGCCCATCATCACCGACATCAGGATCTGCATCAGGTAGGCCAGGAACGCGGTCAGCGCACCCACCTCCATCTGGCCGCCGTCGACGCGGTGACCGCCGAACCAGATGACGCCGACGCTCGCGGCGTTGGAGACGCCCATGACGAGCGGGAACATCACCGCCATCCAGCGACCCGCGCGCAGCGAGACGTCGGTCAGGTCCTCGTTGGCCCGCTCGAAGCGCTGGATCTCCTGGCGCTCGCGGACGAAGGCACGCACGACCCGGATGCCCGAGATCTGCTCGCGCATCACCCGGTTGACGTCGTCGAGCCGCACCTGGACCTGGCGGAAGGCCGGCACCATCCGGGACACGACCAGCCCGATGCAGACGAAGAGCACGGGGACGACGGCGACGACCAGCCAGGACAGGCCGAGGTCCTCGCGCATCGCCATGATCACTCCGCCGACCATCATGATCGGGATGGTCACCGCCATCAGGCAGGTCATCATCGCCAGCATCTGCACCTGCTGGACGTCGTTGGTGGCACGGGTGATCAGCGACGGGGCGCCGAAGGTGGAGACCTCGCGGGCCGAGAAGCTGCCGATCCGGCCGAACACGGCCTTGCGCAGGTCGCGGCCGAACGCCATCGCGGTCTGGCCGCCGAACCATGCCGAGGCCATCGAGCAGGCCGCCTGGACCAGGGCCACGGCGAGCATGATGCCGCCGAGCTTCACGACGTACCCGGTGTCGCCCCGGGCGACGCCCTTGTCGATGATGTCGGCGTTGAGGCTGGGCAGGTAGAGCATGGCGGCGGTGCCGGTGAACTGCAGCACGACGATGGCGGCCAGCCAGCCCTTGTAGGGGCGCAGGTGGTCGCGCAGGAGCCCGATCAGCATCGGTGCGAGTCCTTCCTCAGCACACCGTCCAGGACGGTGTCGACGATCTCGACGGGGGTGAGCAGGTCGCCGTCGGCGATCTCCTCGTGGGACGCGGCGAAGGTCAGCAGCCGCCAGACGTGGAGCACCCGGTCCGGACCGCGGTCGAAGCGATCGATGTCGGGTGCGATGAGCAGGTAGAGCCGGTCCTGCACCTCGGCGAGGCCCTCCTTGATCTCGGGTCGCTCGGTGAGATGGTCCGGTGGGCCGACGAAGCCCATGGACCTCATCAGGCCGAAGATCGCCAGGAACCGCTGCTGGAGGACCGCGGTCATCGCGATCATCCGCTCGCGCAGCGGCAGCGCGAGGTCGATCTCGTCGAGCCGCTGCAGCACGTCGCCCGGCTCGAAGGCACGCGCGATCGTGGTGTCGACCAGGTCGTCCTTGGACTCGAACACCCGGAAGATGGTGCCCTCCGCGACCCCCGCGGCCTCGGCGATCAGCCGGGTGGTCACCCGCCGCCCGTGCTCGTAGAGCAGGGGTCGGGTCGCCCGGATGAGCATCTCCCGACGGTCGTCGGGCGACAGCGGCGCGGCACGAGGTGGCATGCCCGCCACAGTAAATGAGTGAGCACTCACTCACAAGAGATTTAATCAGGTGCGCTCCCGGACCGGGACTCCGTACGGTCGGGGCATGAGCCTCTTCGTGATGGTGCGTCGTGTCCGGGCAGCGGACGCGGCGGGACTGGGGATGGCACCCGCTCCGGCCTGACTGGGCCCGTCGCGTCGTCGCCGACAGCCTCGTCGTGCCGGGTGACCTGGTCCTCGACATCGGCGCCGGGCACGGCGCGCTGACCGGTCCCCTGGTCGACGCCGGCGCCCAGGTGGTCGCCGTCGAGCTGCACCCGGGCCGGGCGGCCGCCCTCCGGGCGCGGTACGCCGACCGCGGGGTGCGCGTGGTCCGCTGCGACCTGCGCGAGCTCCGTCTGCCCGCCCGGCCGTTCCGGGTGGTCGCCAGCCCGCCGTACTCCCTGTCCACGCCGCTGGTCCGCCTGCTCCTCGGCACCGACCGCCTCCTCTCGGCCGATCTCGTGCTGCAGTCCGCGACGGCGCGGCGGCTCGCCGCGGATCCGCCGCGCGCCCGCCACGCCCGCCGCTACCGGCTCCACGTCGGCCGGGCCGTGCCGCGCGCGGCCTTCCGGCCGCCGCCCCGGGTCGACTCGGTGGTGCTGCGGGTCGAGCGGTGAGCCCGGTCCGTGCCGGGCCCCGGACCGGCCTCAGTCGAGCGCGGCGGCGAGGTCGCTGCCCGGGAGCACGGGCACCCGCAGCCGGGCACCCTCGCTGCCGCCGACCCGGAGGGTGTGCAGGGCCGGCAGCGACAGCGGCGAGAACAGCGAGGTCCCGACGATCTGGATCCGGAGCCGGTGACCGGCCCGGAAGACGTTGCCGACCGGCCACAGCTCGACCTGGTAGCGCCGGAACCTGCCCATCGTCGCCCGGTCGACGGTGCCGTAGTCCCCGTAGGGCTGCACCACCGCGCCGCCGTCGCTCAGCGACCGGCCGGGGACCAGGTTCGGGTAGTCGGTGGAGAGCCGGCCGACGGTCAGGGGGTGCGCGGAACCGTCCGGGGCGACGTCGGAGAGGATCGCCCAGATGCCGGACCCCGGCGTCGTGGTCGCCAGGGGCAGGTCGAGCGCGAGCGGACCCGCCAGTGCCACGTCGTCCGCCAGAGCATCGGTCGTGTAGGTCAGGCCGGTCAGGTGGTCGACGGCAACCGCGTTGGAGTGGCCGAGGAAGGGCAGCGTCCCCGTGAGCGCCTTCGCGCCACCGGCCTCCAGCAGCGACCAGGTCGGCACGTCCGACATGGTCGGCAGGGTCGGCAGGGTCAGGTAGGACTCCTTGCGCGCGGTCACCGACGGCTCGGTCGTCAGCCGCTTGCCCGCGCCGAGGGCGAGCTCGGTCCAGGTGGTGCCGGGGACCGGCCAGTCGGTGGCGTCCCGGACCGTGTACTGACCATCGAGGTACGCCGCCCGGTCGCCGTGGGCGAGCAGCAGCCGGACCGCGGGCCGGCTCTCGATCCCGTTGTCCTCGCCGCGCAGGTAGTGGTCGAGCCAGGCCCGGGCCTCCCCCGCGCCGCCGTCGGTGCCGGCCGGAGTGCCGTCGTGCCCGCCCTCCATCACGAGGTGCGCGCCGTCGTCGCGCAGCGCCTGGAAGGCCTGGAACACACCGCGCGACTCGACGTCGTAGAACCCGTTGAGCATGAGCACCGGGATGTCGTTGGCGTCGCCGCGCCAGCCGCGCTCGGTCCACCAGGAGTCGAGGCGGGGGTGCGCGAGCACGCCGAGGCCGCTGGCGAAGAGCCCGCCGACCACGCCGAGCGAGGTGGCCGGATCGCGCCGCAGGCGGTCGATCCCCTGCAGCAGGGCCGGGGCGCCGATCATGCCGATCACCCCGGCACCGGGCACGAGGTTGAGGACACCGCCGGGCACGAGCAGGTCGCGGTAGAGCTCGTGGGTGCCGGAGCGCAGGATCGCCGCCTTCACGCACGGCAGCTGCTGGTGCCAGGAGTTGTAGAGCACGATCGCGCTGGCGGAGAAGCCGTTGAGGGCCAGGTCGCCGTCGCTGAACGGCTGCGCGCAGGCCCACTGCAGCACCTCGACCACGTCGCGCTGGCTCTTCGGGCCGAGCGCGTCGAAGGAACCGTCACTGTCGCCGGTGCCGCGGATCTGGACCAGCAGGAAGTTGTAGTCCGGCGTCACCTCGAGCGTCCGGCTGTTGTCGCCGTAGGGCGAGAACTCCACCACGGTGGGCTTGGCCGTCACCGGGCCGACACTGGTCAGCGTCGTCTGCAGCTCGACCCCGTCCGACGCGGTGAACCGCTGGTCGACGACGACCGGAGCGGGGGTGGCCGGATCGTCGGCACCGGCCGGTCGTGGCGAGGCCGCCAGGCCGGTCCCGGCGAGGCTGAGTGCGACAAGGAGTCTGGTGAGGGTTCGCGGTCCCATGTGAGCACAACGACACGAGCGCTCGTGGGCTATGTCGCGGCGCCCGACCCACAATGGAGCCATGGCACGCGTCGCTCTGGTCCTCGGCTCCGGCGGCGCCCGCGGGTACGCCCACCTCGGCGCGGTCCAGGAGATCCGCGACCGCGGTCACGAGATCGTCGCGGTCTCGGGTACGTCGATGGGTGCCGTCGTGGGCGGCCTGGTCGCCGCGGGCAAGGACGACGAGTTCGCCGCGTGGGCCGCGACGCTCACCGGTCGCCGGGTGGTCCGGCTGGCCGATCCGACGTGGGCGGGCGGCGGTGCGGCCACGGCCGAGCGTCTGATGGCCGCGCTCGACGAGATCGTCGGCGACGTGACGATCGAGTCGCTGGCCATCCCCTACACCGCTGTCGCCACGGATCTCCTCGCCCGCCGCGAGGTGTGGTTCCAGCGCGGTCCGCTGATCCCCGCGATGCGGGCCTCCTTCGCCATCCCCGGCCTGTTCACCCCCGCCGTCGTCGACGGCCGGGTCCTCGTCGACGGCGGCCTGCTCAATCCACTGCCGCTCGAGCCGACCGCCGCCGCGGTCGCCGACTTCACGATCGCCGTCTCCCTCCAGGGACCACGCGAGCCGCACGAGCCGACCTCCCCGGCCCGCGGCTTCTCGGTGCGCCGGGCGGAGTGGGCGGCCGACCTGCGCCGCCGGTTCCGCCGGGGCGAGAGCAGCGAGCTCGACGCGGAGGCGGCACTGGAGGCCGCGGAGCTGTCCTCCGACGCGGGCGTGCCGGCCGCGCGGCCGCCCGAGGCACCCGCCGAGGCACCCGTGGCCGACGCCGTCGACGTACGGCCGGACGTGCGGACCTCGGAGGTGGTGTCGTTGTCGTTCGACGCGATGCAGAGCCTGATCACGCGCTACCGCCTGGCCGCGCTGCCGCCCGACGTCCTCGTCACCATCCCGCTCAGCGCCGCCCGGACCATCGACTTCCACCGGGCCGAGGAGCTGCTCGACCTGGGCCGCACGCTCACCAAGGCCGCCCTGGACGACGCCGGGCGGTGATCCCGCGCACCGCCGGGCCCCGAGGACCGCTGGACTTCAATATAGTTGTGTTCATACAATCGTTGTATGAGCACAAGCAATCAGACGCCCTTGAAGCTGTGGTTGGCGATGACCGAGCTGGTCATGGACCACAAGAATCTGTGGCGGGAGACGTTCGAGAGCAGGCTGGAGGTCCCGTTCAGCCGGTACCGCGCCATGCGTCGGCTCGAACGGCGTGCCCTCACCCAGCGCGACCTGGCCGACCTGCTCCACGTGGACGCCCCGGCCGCCTCGGTGATCGTGACGGACCTGGTCGACCGCGGCCTGGTCACGCGCCGCCCCCACCCGGAGGACGGGCGGGCCAAGATCGTCGAGATCACCGACTCGGGCCGTGACTGGATGGAGGAGGTGCGGTCGCTCCCCGTGGCCGTCCCGGCCGCGGTCGACGTGCTCTCGGCCGCCGAACGGCGCGATCTGGCCCGGCTGCTCGCGAAGATGCGCGACGCGGGCACCGCATGAGCGACCGCCCGGCTCCGCGTCCCGGGCTGGTCCTCGGCATCTGCTGCCTGAGCCTGGTCATGGTCGGCATCGACATCACTGGACTCAACCTCGCGCTGCCGTCCATCGAACGCGATCTGCACGCCACCTACACCCAGCTGCAGTGGGTGATCGACGCCTACACCGTGGTGCTCGCCAGCCTGCTGATGCTCGCCGGCGCCCTCGCGGACCGGTTCGGGCGACGCCGGGTCCTCCAGGCCGGGCTGGTCACCTTCGCCGTGGGCTCCCTGCTCTGCTCGGTGGCACCCAGCGTGGAGGTGCTGATCGCGGCCCGAGTGCTCCAGGCCGTCGGCGGAGCGATGCTGAACCCGGTCGCGATGTCGATCATCACGACCACCTACACCAGCCCTCGGGAGCGGGCCCGCGCGATCGGCGTCTGGGGCAGCATGGCCGGCCTGTCGATGGCCCTGGGCCCGGTCGTCGGCGGGGTGCTCGTCGACGCCGTCGGCTGGCGCGCGATCTTCTGGGTCAACCTGCCCGTGGCAGCTGCCGCCCTGGTCCTGACCGCGATGTTCGTCCCCGAGTCCCGCGCCGAGCGACCGCGGCGTTTCGACCCCGTCGGCCAGGTCCTCGTCGCCGTGATGCTCAGCGCCCTCACGTTCGGGATCATCGAGGGCCGCGGGCTGGGCTGGGGCTCCGCCGTCGTCACGGGCTGTCTGGCGGCCGCCGCCGTCTCGTGCGTCGCCCTCGTGCGCTACGAGCTGCGCCGCGACCAGCCGCTGATCGACCCACGCCTCTTCCGCAGCGTCCCGTTCGCCGGGGCCGTGCTGCTCGCCGTGCTGGGCTTCGCCGCCTTCGGCGGCTTCCTGTTCCTCAACTCGCTCTACCTGCAGGACGTACGTGGCCTCAGCCCGCTCCACGCCGGGTTGATGACGCTGCCCATGGCCGCGATGATCGCGATCGCCTCGCCACTCTCGGGCCGCGTCGTCGGCGCCCGTGGGCCGCGGATCCCGCTGCTCGTCGCGGGAACGGGGCTGGCCCTCTCGGCGCTGGTGCTGCTGACGGTCCACGAAGACACGTCGTACGCGATCCTGGTGCTCGCCTACGTCGCGCTCGGCACCGGCTTCGGCGCGATCAACGCCCCCATCACCAACACGGCCGTCTCCGGGATGCCGCAGGAGCAGGCCGGCGTCGCCGCGGCGGTCGCGACCACGAGCCGCCAGGTCGGGACCACTCTCGGCGTCGCCGTCATCGGCGCCGTCGCGCTCGGCCACCTCGACGGCCACCTCGACGGCCGCCTCGGCGGACGGACCGGAGGACCGCCCGGCGCGGAGCTCGCCGCCGCGACCCACGCGGGCTGGCTGGTCATGCTCTGCTGCGGGCTCGGCGTGCTCGTGGTGGGACTGGTGTGCACCCGACCGCGGGCGCTGCGTGCCTCCGGCGCGACGGGCCCGGCGCGGCTGTCGTCCGAATCACCCTGACGAAGGGGAGCCAGGTGGCGAGTCCGGCGGCCGACCGGAGAGGCGTTCCTCGTGGTCCTCGAGACGGCGGTCCCACCAGCTGGCCCGTCAGCGGGCGCCGGCGCATCCGGATCCGCGAGGATGTCCTCGTGGCAGCCGACGACCGCACCGACCCCCGCGACGCCCTCCGTGCCGAGGAGCGCGCGCGGGCGCATGCCGAGTTCCGCTCGCTGCTGATCCCCTCCCACGAGGTGCCGCGGTTCGACGTGGCGCCCGAGGACGCGGCCGAGGAGGTCGTGGACCCCGAGGAGGTCGCGCGGGTCGAGGAGGTCGCGCAGGTCGCGCCCGCGGAGCTGCCCGACGACGAGCACGAGGCGCTGCGCCGGGTCGTGGTGACCGAGCACGCCATTCCCCGGTTCGAGCCGCTCGAGGGCGCGGGCCAGGTACCCGGCCTCGGCGACGAGGTGGTCCGGCGCCGCCGTCGCAGCAGCCGGCGGCGGCGCTCCAGCCACCGCCCGAGCCGGCACGCGCCGGGCTCCGCCCCCGAGTCCGCCGCCGAGTCCGCCGCCGAACCCGTTCTCGAGCCGGTGGCACTCCTCGTACCGGAGCAGCCCGAGCCGGAGCCCGGCGTACCCGGGCCGGACAGGGAGCCCCACGCCGAGACCGAGGCGGATCTCACGCCCGGCGCCGTGACCGCGCGGCCGACGCCGGGGCGCCCGCCCGTCGGGGGTGCCGACCGGCGCGAGACGCTGATCCTGGTCGGGGTGATCGCGGTGCTGATCCTGCTCGGCGCGATCTATGCGGCGGCCCAGAGGTCCGACCAGCCCCGCGACAGCGGCTCGCCTCAGGGTGCGAGCCTGGTGACCTCCCACCCGGTGGCCGTGCGGGCGTAGCGCAGCCGATCGTGCAGCCGGCCGGGTCGCCCCTGCCAGAACTCGAAGGACGTCGGCCGCACGCGATAGCCGCCCCAGGCCGGCGGGACCGGAACCTCCGCTCCGGCGAAGCGCTCCTCGGCCTCGCCGTAGCGCCGGTCGAGCTCCGCCCGGCCGTCGACCACCTGGGACTGCGGTGAGGCCCAGGCACCGAGCTGGGCGCCGCGTGGCCGGGAACCGAAGTACGCCGCGACCTGCTCCGCGGCGAGCGGGTGCGCCGTCCCCTCCACCCGGACCTGGCGCTCCAGCGGGTGCCACGGGAACAGCAGCGCGCACCGCGGCTCCGCGCCCAGCGCGGCACCCTTGCGGGAGCCGGTGTTGGTGAAGAAGGTGAACCCGTCGTCCGGGCCCTGGGCCGCGACGCCCTTGAGCAGCACCATCCGCGCCGACGGCGCCCCGTCGGGGTCGACGGTCGCCACGACCATCGCGTTCGGCTCGTGCACGCCGGCCGCGGCCACCTCGTCGAACCAGCGCTGCCACAGCGGCCACGGCACGTCGGGCACATCGGACTCGGCCAGCCCGCGGTCGCCGTACTCCCGGCGCAGGGCGGCGAGGTCGGAGAGCGAAGTCGGGTCGGCGGCCATGGACCCACCTTAGGGACCGCCCCCGCAGGGGCGTGGGGCAGAATGCCGGGTGGCCCGCGGGTCGCCCGGCTCGGACGCACCTGCACTCATCGCTTCGAAGGAGTTCGCCGATGCCCGAGGTACACCACGGACTGGAGGGCGTCATCGCCTTCGAGACCCAGATCGCGGAGCCCGACAAGGAAGGCTCGGCCCTGCGCTACCGCGGTGTCGACATCGAGGACCTGGTCGGCCGGGTGCCCTTCGAGAACGTCTGGGGCCTGCTCATCGACGGCTCCTTCAGCCCCGGCCTGCCGCCGGCGGAGGCGTTCAGCCTCCCCGTCCACACCGGCGACGTGCGGGTGGACGTCCAGGCGGCGATCGCCATGCTCGCGCCGGCGTTCGGCTTCGGTCAGACCTACGACATCGACGACGAGCAGGCCCGCGCCGACCTCGCCCGGGTGGCCGTGATGGTCCTCTCGTACGCCGGCCAGTCGGCCCGCGACCTCCACCTGCCCGTCGTACCCCAGAAGACGGTCGACGAGGGCAGGACGCTGGCCGAGAGGTTCCTCATCCGCTGGCGCGGCGAGGCCGACCCGAAGCACGCCCACGCCATCGACGCCTACTGGTCCTCGGCCGCCGAGCACGGCATGAACGCCTCGACGTTCACCGCCCGGGTGATCACCTCGACCGGCGCCGACGTCGCGGCCGCCTTCTCCGGCGCCATCGGCGCGATGAGCGGCCCGCTGCACGGCGGCGCGCCCTCGCGGGTGCTGCACATGATCGAGGAGGTCGAGAAGAGCGGCGACGCCGAGGGCTACGTCAAGGGACTGCTCGACTCCGGCGAGCGCCTGATGGGCTTCGGCCACCGCGTCTACCGCGCCGAGGACCCCCGCGCCCGGGTCCTGCGCCGCACCGCCCGCGAGCTCGACGCTCCCCGCTACGAGGTCGCCGAGGCGCTCGAGAAGGCCGCCCTGTCGGAGCTCCGGGCCCGCCGCCCCGACCGCGTGCTGGAGACGAACGTCGAGTTCTGGGCCGCGATCGTCCTCGACTTCGCCGAGGTCCCCGCCCACATGTTCACCTCGATGTTCACCTGCGCGCGCACCGGCGGCTGGTCGGCCCACATCCTCGAGCAGAAGCGGACCGGCCGCCTGATCCGCCCCTCGGCGATCTACACCGGTCCGGCCGCCCGCCCTGCCAGCGACATCGAGGGCTGGGACGCCGCCTGGGGCCAGTGAGCACGGGGCCGGTCTGATTTCGTCGTACCGGACATATCGGTCGTGATTCCGCTGAATTCACGACCGATATGTCCGGTACGACGGGGTTCAGACCCGCCCGGCGTACCAGGAGAGCCTGCCCCGCGCGGCCGCCCGGGTGAGCGAGATGTGCACGTGGTCGCGGTGCCGCAGGGTGCGGGAGCACTCGCGCCTGGTCGGGCAGGCGGCGCTGAGGTACGGCGCGGGCGCGAATCGGCGCCAGGAGGACCAGGTGGTGTCGTCCCAGATGACGTACATGACACCCATCCGCCGGGCCAGGGCGGCCGGGTTGCCGGCGGCGTCGGGGGCGAAGAGGGTGGCGAGGAGCCTGCGGACGCGACGCCGGTCCGCCGGTCGACGTACGTCGACGGTCCAGTCGAAGGCCCGCCCCTCGCTGTGCTCCGAGGGGCTGCTGCCGCACGCCCGGGAGATGCCGCCGAACGTGCCGCCGAAGCGGCGGAGCGTCCAGCGGGCGAGCGCCTCCGTGCCGGGCCGGTCGCGCGGCGAGCAGCGGACGGGCGGCTCGTACGCCGCGTAGTCCTCGATCGGCGCGGCGTCGGCGACCGCGCCGGGTACAGGCAGCCCGGGCAGCCCCGTCACCGCCGTCACCGCCGTCGCCAGCAACACGGCAGCGAGCAGGGTGCGCACGACGGACACGCAGGTCCATCGGCACCCGCCGCCAGGACCTGAGCCTGGACGCGAGGCTCAGAGCACGATGCCGACCTGCTCGAGGAACGCAGCGGCGGCGGGAGCGGGACCGAACCGGCTCCACACGACGTGCTCGGTGCGGACCGGCGCCCGGGTGACGGGCACGGCGACCAGGCCGGGCAGCTGGTCGACGAAGGTGGACGCCAGGAGGGCGACGGCGAGCCCGGCGCGCAGGATCCGTCCCATCAGCAGCATGTCGGTGGTCTCGAAGCTGACCTCGCGGCGCAGCCCGGCGTCCGCGAACGCTCCGTCGGCCTGGAGCCGCCCGGTGCTGCCGGCCGGGAAGTCGACGAAGGTCTCGCCGGCCAGGCGCGCGAGGCTCAGCCGGGAGCGGCCGGCCAGGGCGTGCTCCGGCGCCATCACGGCCCGGTGCTGGTCGCGAGCCAGCTGCCGGCCGGTGACGCCGGTGATCTCCCATCCCTCCGGCAGCCCGAGGAAGGCCAGGTCCAGTGCTCCGTCGGCGACCTGCTGCACGTGGGTGTCACTGTTGCCGCTGGTGAGCCGGACCTGGACCTGGGGATGGCGCTCACGGAACGTGCGCAGCGCCGCGGGTACGTCGACCGCCGCCACCGTCGGGATGACGCCGATCGACAGCGGCCCCCGCACCTCTCCGGTCACGGCGGCGACCTCCGCCCGCGCCCGGTCCGCGGCGTCCAGGCACTGCCGGGCGATGGGCAGGAACGCCCGGCCGGCGGGGCTGAGCCGGACCTGCCGGCTGGTCCGGTGGAAGAGGCGTACGCCGAGCTCCTGCTCCAGCCGCGCCACCTGATGGCTGAGCGCGGATTGCACGACGAAGCAGGCCTCCGCGGCCCGGGTGAAGGTCCCGTGCTCGGCGATCGCGATGACGTACCTCATCTGCTGCAGCTCCATCCATCAATCTTGATTCACGATCAATCAGATGAAAAGCATGTGTTGGACTCATGAGTAGGGACGGCGGATGCTGGTGCCATGACCACGACCGAGCTCCGGCCGCCGGCTCCGGCAACGGGGGCCGCCCCCACCCCCGGCACCGCGGGACTCACCGCCCTCACGGCACTCGCGCCCGCGGTCTGGGGCACGACCTATCTCGTGACCACCGAGCTGCTGCCGCCGGGACATCCGCTCTTCGCCGGCCTCCTGCGCGCCCTCCCGGCCGGTCTGCTGCTGCTCGTCGTGCTCCGCCGCCTGCCGCAGGGCGTGTGGTGGTGGCGCTCTCTCGTCCTGGGCGCCCTCAACATCGGCATCTTCTTCCCGCTCCTCTTCGTCGCGGCCGAGCGGCTGCCGGGTGGCGTCGCCGCCACGGTGGGCGCGGTCCAGCCGTTGCTCGTGATCGCCCTCGCGCTCCCGCTGCTCGGCGAGAGCCCGACCGTGGCCCGGGTCGGCTGGGCGGTGGCCGGCGTCGGCGGCGTGGCGCTCGTGGTGATCGGCCCCGAGGCCGCACTCGACCCGGTCGGCCTCGTCGCCGGGCTCGGCGGCGCGCTGTCGATGGCCGCGGGCGTCGTCCTCACCCGCCGCTGGGGGCGACCCGAAGGGGTGGGCTCCGGCGTCCTGGTGAGCTGGCTGCTGACGGCCGGCGGCCTGGTGCTGCTGCCCCTGACCTTCCTCGTCGAGGGTGCGCCGCCCGCGATCGACGGATCGGCGGCCGGCGGCTACCTGTGGCTGGGCGCGGTCGGCGGGCTGGCGGCGTACCTGCTCTGGTTCCGCGGCCTCGGGTCGCTGCCGGTCGTCGCGACCGCGCTGCTCGGGCTGCTCTCCCCCGTCGTCGCGGCCGCGCTCGGCTGGCTGGTCCTCGGCGAGGCGCTCCGGCCGGTCCAGCTGGCCGGCTTCGCCCTCGCGCTGGCCGCGATCCTCGGCGGGCAGCTCACCCGGCGCTGAGTGCCGTCAGCGCGCGACGTGGTCGAGGAGCTCCTCGCCTGCCGCCGCCGCGGCGACCGGGTCGCCCTGCCGGATCGCCGCCAGCACCGCGTCGTGCTCGGCCGCGAGCACGTCGGAATCGGTCAGGGGCTGGATGCTCGCGCGCAGGGTCGGGACCAGGCCGTCGTAGAGCTCGACGAGCAGCGGGTTGTGGGCAGTCGCGACGACGGCGCAGTGGAAGTCGACGTCGGCGTCGACGGAGCCCGGGCCGTCGCCGTCGCGGACCGCGGCGCGGCGGCGGGCCATGATCGCGTCCAGGACGGCGAGGTCGTCGTCGGTACGACGCACCGCGGCCAGCGCCGCCGCGCGCACCTCGATCGCGTGCCGCACCTCCAGCAGGTGCTCGAGCTCGACCCGGTCGAGCTGCTTGTGCATCAGCGCCTGCAGCTCGGTGGTGGCGGCGACATAGGTGCCGTCGCCGCGGCGGACCTGCAGCAGACCGAGGTGGGCGAGTGCCTTGACGGCCTCCCGCACGGTGTTGCGGCTGACACCGAGCGCCGCGGCGAGCGCGGGCTCGGGCGGGATCCGGGTGCCGACCTCCCACTCACCGCTCTCGAGCAGCGCACGCATGCCGTCGATGGCCTGGTCGACCAGCGAGGCGGGGGTGGTGGGGGCGAGGGGCACGGCGACCTCCGTTCATTGGTCCAATCATCCTATGTCTGTCATCCTAGACGCATGTCCGCCTCCGTCCATGATGCCGCCGCCGATCCCGAATGCGCATCCGGCGGCCGCTCCGCCCCGGCGAACGGCCCCTCCGCCCGGGCGAGGATCGGCCTGGTCGTCGCCGTCCTGCTCGTCGCCTTCAACCTCCGCCTGGCCATCACCTCGCTCGGGGCGCTGCTCGACCACCTCGGCGATCTCGGCGTCTCCGCCGCGACCCAGGGCGTGCTGACGTCGCTGCCCGTGCTCTGCTTCGCCGTCGTCGGCGCGACGGCGATGGCGGTCACCCGGTGGATCGGCGTCGACCGCGGCCTGGTCGGCGCCCTCGGCCTGCTCACGGTCGGCCTGGTGCTGCGCGTCCTGGACGGCACCCCGGCCCTCGTCGCCGGCACCGCGGTCGCCTGCGCCGGCATCGCGCTCGGCAACGTGCTGGTCCCCGCCATCGTCAAGGAGCACTTCCCGCACCGGATCGGCGTGATGACCGGCGCCTACACCGCCGTGCTCTCGTTCGGCTCGGCGATCGGCGCGGCCACGACGGTGCCGATCGCCAACGCCGCCGGCAGCTGGCGCGTCGGCCTGGGCGTCTGGGCCCTGACCGCCCTCGCCGCGGCGCTCGCCTGGGCGCCGTACTGCCGTCGGCGCGATCCGCGCCGCGCCGAGGTCCGCCGCACCCCCCTCTGGCGCAGCCCCACGGCCTGGGCGGTCACCGTGCTCTTCGGCGCCCAGTCGCTCTACGCATACGTGATGATGAGCTGGCTCCCCAGCGTGTACGCCGCCGCGGGGTTCAGCGACGAGACCGCCGGCCTGCTGCTGGCGGTGAGCATCACCATCGGCGTCCCGTTCTTCTTCCTCGCCCCGAGCCTCGCGGTGCGGCTGCGACACCAGGGGCACCTGGTCGTGGCGCTCACCGCACTGACCATGCTCGGCTGGACCGGCCTGTGGCTCGCCCCCGCCGACGGCGCCTGGCTGTGGGCGGCCCTGCTCGGGGCCGGCGGCGCGGTGTTCCCGGTGACGCTGTCGTTCTTCGCCCTGCGCACGACCTCGACTGCCGACACGGCGTCCCTGTCGACGATGGCGCAGAGCATCGGCTACCTCATCGCCGCCGGCGGGCCGCTCCTCGTCGGCATCCTGCACGATGCCAGCGGCAGCTGGCGGCTCCCCTGTGCCCTGCTCGCCGGGATCGGCGTGATCCAGATCGGGGCGGGCTACGTCGCGGGTCGGCCGGTGCGGATCAGCGCCAGCCGCTTGTAACTAAGTGTTACAGCACGGTTGTCCACCACATGGGCCCCACCAGTCCCATATCGCGTACGTAACCCTTAGTTGCAAGAGCGCAGCGCCCCCACCAGCACCTCCAGCGCCCGGTCCAGCTCCTCGTCGGTCGGGCCACCGAACCCCACGACGAGGCCGCTGAGCCGGGCCGTGCGGCAGTAGTCGCGCAGCAGGTTGACCCCGAACCCCGCCCGCTCGGCGGCGGCGTGGACCCGGACGGCGCGGGCGTGCGGCAGCAGCCAGGCGGAGTACATCCCGGCGACCGGACCGGCCAGCTGGGCGTACGGCGAGAGGGCCGCCACCACCCGCGGCGCGCGCTCGGCGTAGACCCGGCGCGCGGAGCGGACGACGGCGTCGACGTACCCGTCGCGGAGCAGGGTGACCAGCGCTCGCTGCACCGGCCACGGGGGGACGTCGTGGGTGAGCGCGCGGTGGGCGTCGAAGGCGTCGAGCAGGTGGTCGGGCACGACCGCCCAGCCCAGGCGCAGGGAGGGCAGGATCGCCTTGGACGCGGTTCCGAGATAGGCGACCCGGCCGCGGTCGAGCGAGGCGAGCGCCGGGACCGGCGCGACGTCGTAGCGGAACTCGGAGTCGTAGTCGTCCTCCACGACGAGCGCGTCGTCGCGGTGGGCGGTCGCCAGCAGGCGCAGCCGGTCGGCCGCGGGCAGCACCCGGCCGAGGGGGTGCTGGTGGGCCGGAGTGACGTACGCCGCCGCGCAGCCGGCGAGGTCGGTCACCGGGTCGAGCGCCGGCAGGTCCCGCACGCTCCGGCCGGCCTCGCGCGCGGTAGCGACCGCCGCGCGGTAGCCGGGGTCCTCCAGGGCGACCGCGCCGGGCGGCAGGACCGCGAGCAGGTGCCGCAGCCCGGCGGTGGTGCCGCCCGTGAGCCGGACCCGGTCCGCGTCGACGGCGAGGCCGCGGGTACGCCCCAACCGCTCCGCGAGGAGCGTGCGCAGCTCGGGCAGGCCGCGCGGGTCGTCGTAGCCCCGCGGCGGGGTGGCCACCGACACCTCCCGCCAGGCCCGCCGCCACACCGCCTGGTGGCGCGGGTCGATCCACGGCGTGCCGGCGTCGAGCAGGACCAGCGCCCGCTCCCGGGCCGGGGTACGACGGCGGGCAGGTGCCGCGTGATGGCCGGCCGGGCCGCCGGCGACCCAGGTGCCCGAGCCCCGTCGTGCCTCGAGCCAGCCCTCGGCGAGGAGCTGGTCGAAGGCCTGCTCGACCACCGAGCGCGAGACGCCGAGGTCGGCCGCGAGGCGCCGGGTCGCGGGCATCGGGTCGTGGCGGGCGAGGGCGCCGTCGAGCACCAGCTGCCGGACCTGGTCGGCGAGCTGGGTGCCGAGCGGACGGGGGTCGGCACGGTCGAGTCGGACGGGAAGCAAAGTGGCCTGCCAAGAACTGTGGGAACTGGCCCGTGCAGACAGGCCACTTGTCTCCGACGATGGTGCCATGAGCACGCCGACCACCCAGCCACTGGAGCCCACCGACCGCACCCGGGTGCGGCGCGGCCGCAACCGGGCGGTGGCCGACCGCGCCGAGCTCCTCGCGCTGCTCGCCGACGGCCTGGTCGCCCACCTCGGCGTCACGATCGGCGACCACCCGATCGTGCTGCCGGCGGCGTACGCGCTCGACGTCGACGGCCCCGACGAGGACGGCACGCTCTACGTCCACGGCTCGGTCGCGGCCCGCTGGCTGCGGGAGTCCGCGGAGGCGACCGTCTGCGTCACCGTCACCGAGCTCGACGGCCTGGTCGCCGCCCGCTCGGCCTTCCACCACTCGATGAACTACCGCTCGGCCGTCGTCATCGGCCGGGCGCGGCTCGTCGACGACCCCGGCGAGCGGAGGCACGCCCTCGACCTCATCGTGGACCACATGATCCCCGGCCGCGCGGCGACCCTGCGACCGAGCACCCGCAAGGAGCTGGCGGCCACGGCCGTGCTCGCCGTACCGCTCCACGAGGCGTCGATGAAGGCCCGCGCCGGCGGCCCCGTCGACGACCCGGAGGACGTCGAGGCGGGCGTCTGGGGCGGCCACGTGCCGATCCGCCGGACCATCGGCGCGCCCGTTCCCGCCGCCGACAACGTGCCCGGCCTCGGTGTGCCGGACGACGTGCGCTCACGGGCGTCGTAGCCCCGACTCGATCGCGAACACGACGAGCTGGGCGCGGTCGCGGGCCTGCAGCTTGACCATGGCCCGGCTGACGTGGGTGCGGACCGTGTCGGGACTGACGACCAGCGCCTCGGCGATCTCCCCGTTCGACCTGCCGGTGGCGACCCAGCCGAGGATCTCGCGCTCCCGCTCGGTGAGGTCGCCGAGCCGCGGGTGTGGACGCTCGGGCCGGCTCGCGCCGAAGTGATCGATGACGGTGCGGGTCACCGACGGCGCGAGCAGCGAGCCGCCGTCCGCGACGACCCGGACCGCGCCGAGGATCGCGGTCGGCTCGGCGTCCTTGAGCAGGAACCCGCTGGCGCCGTTGCGGAGGGCCTCGAAGACGTACTCGTCGAGCTCGAAGGTCGTCAGCATCACGACCTTCACCGCCGCCAGCGCCGGGTCGGCCGCGACCTCGGCGAGCAGGCCGAGGCCGTCCAGGACCGGCATCCGGATGTCGCAGAGGACGACATCGGGCCGGGTACGACGGATCAGGGCCAGTCCCTCGCGCCCGTCGGCCGCCTCACCGGCGAGCTCGAGGTCGGGCTCGGCCGCGACGAGCGTGCCCAGCCCCATCCGCACCAGCGGCTGGTCGTCGACGAGCGCGACCCGGATCGGCGCCGTGGGGTCTCTCATCGGCGTCTCCGCGGGGTGGTTCATACGGGCAGCACCGCGGTGACCTCGAACCCGCCGTGCTCCAGCGGTCCGGCCCGGAACGTGCCGCCGATCGCGGTCACCCGTGCCCGCATGCCGCCGATGCCCATGCCCTCATCCTGCACCGCGCCGCCGCGGCCGTCGTCGGAGACACGGAGGGCGAGGGTGCCGGCGCCCCGCTCCCAGGCCACGGTGGCGGCGCCGGCCGCGGCATGACGCAGCACGTTGGTGAGCGACTCCTGCACGACGGCGTACGCGACCTCGCCGGTCGGCGCGTCGACCTCGCCGGGCTCACCGACGACGTCGACCCGCAGGCCCGCGGCCCGCACCCGGTCCACCAGGGCGGGGATCGCCTCGACCCCGGCCGCGGGGCGCCGCGGGGCGGACTCCCCCGCGATCGTCGCCAGCTCGACCCGCAGCACCTCGAGCGCCTCGCGG
The DNA here is from genome assembly GCF_024614185.1 of Nocardioides carbamazepini. Classification (GTDB taxonomy): domain Bacteria; phylum Actinomycetota; class Actinomycetes; order Propionibacteriales; family Nocardioidaceae; genus Nocardioides; species Nocardioides carbamazepini. Next base: position 535,967 of record NZ_JAHTLF010000016.1, on the reverse strand, counting down.
CTGGTCGAGCGGATCGCCTCGAGGCTGGCCCGCGCCGCGGCCGGGTCCCGATCCAGCACGTGCAGTGCCACGCCGGCCTGCATGGCGATCACCGCGAGGCCGTGCCCGACGCCGTCGTGCAGGTCCTGCGCCATCCGCAGCCGCTCCTCGGTCGCGGCCCGCTCGACCCGCTCGGCGCGCGCCTCGAACCGATTCCGGGTGGCGGTCGCCACGGCGCCCGCGGCCAGCACCACGCCGAGCATGCCGATGGCCTGCCACAGGCTCTTGTGCGGCTCGTCGGCATGCCACTCCCAGCGCGCCCACAGCCCGGCCGCCAGCAGCCCGACACCCACCAGCGCACCGGGCAGCCAGCGCGCGACCGGGACCGCCGCCGCGACCAGGAAGGTGACGACCGGCAGCGCGAGGAAGACCGGCCCGTCGGCGTACCCGAGGGCGAAGTAGAGACCGCACAGCGCGCCCGACCCGACGAGCGAGACCCCAGCGAGCCGACCGGACAGCGGCGGCAGCACGGCCGGCAGGGTCGCGACGACGACGAGGAGCACGCCGAGCGGCACCGGGTGGTCCACGTCGTTCTTGCCGTTGGAGGCCGCGGTCCCGAGCAGCACGATGACGAGCACGGCCCAGGGCCACCACGAGCGGTGGGCGCGGGTCAGCTCGGCCACCGTGGGATGCGTCGTCCGGTGGACGGTCGGATGGGTCATGCAGCGAGGCTAGAACGCCCGGCGCCCTCGGGCGTACGTCGACGGGCGCCGCCGTCGTACGCAGGATCGCGTACCCCATCACCTCCGCACGGCGGACGCGCGAACGGCCCCGGCCGACGACGGTGGGAGCCATGAGCACCCCAACGACAGCGAACACACCGGTGGCGAGCACCGAGAACCTCACGAAGGTCTACGGCGACCGGGTCGCCGTGGACAAGGTCACGATGACCGTGCGGCGCGGCGAGGTCTACGGCTTCCTGGGGCCCAACGGCGCCGGGAAGACCACGACCCTGCGGATGCTGCTCGGCCTGGTCCGGCCCACCTCCGGGTCGGCGCGGATCACGGCCGGACGGGGCGACGGCTCCGTCGGCGCCCTCATCGAGGGCCCCGGCTTCCACCCGTACCTCTCCGGCCGCGCCAACCTGCGCGTCCTGGCCCGGCACCGCGGGCTGTCCGACGCCGAGGTGGAGCGGGTCCTGGAGCGGGTCGACCTCGCCGGCCGGGGCGACGACAGGTTCAAGGGCTACTCCCTGGGCATGAAGCAGCGGCTCGGCGTCGCGGCCGCTCTGATGGGCGACCCCGAGCTGATCATCCTCGACGAGCCGACCAACGGCCTCGACCCGGCCGGCATGGCCGACATGCGCGCCCTCGTCGTCGACCTCGCCCGCGGCGGCCAGACCGTCCTGCTGTCCAGCCACATGCTGGCGGAGGTGCAGGAGATCTGCCACCGCGTCGGGGTCATCCACGACGGTCGGCTGCTGCGTGAGGCAGGGGTCGCCGAGCTCCGCGGCGGCGTCTCGCTGCGGATCCGCGCAACCCCCGAGCCGGAGGCGCTGGCCGTCGCGATGCGGCTGGCCGGCGACGACGGCGTACGCCGGGAGGCCGATGGCGCCCTCCTGCTGACCCTGCCCGCCGACCGGGCCCCCGACGTCACCCGGGCGCTGGTCGGCGCCGGCATCGACGTCCACGAGATCACCGCTGCCGAGCGCAGCCTCGAGGAGGTCTTCTTCGAGATGACGAGCCAGAAGGAGTCTGTCCGATGAGCACCCTGATCGCCAGCGCCACAGCCACCACCCGCAGCACCCGCGCCGAGCTGGTGCGCCTGCGCGCCTGGCCGGCCGTGTGGATCACCCTCGGCGCCTGGCTGGTGCTGAGCGTGATGTTCGGGTACCTGTTCACCTACCTGTCCTACACCAGCGGCGACCCGGGCTTCGCCGACGAGGGCACCACCCAGGCCGAGCAGCTGGCCCGGATGCTGCCGGACGCCGTACCCGAGGTCTTCCTGCAGGGCATGCCGATGTTCGGCGGCGCCCTGATGATGGTGCTGGGCGCCCTCGTCGCCGGGAACGGCTACGGCTGGGGCACCTGGAAGACCCTCTTCTCGCAGGGAGTGCGCCGCACGCCGGCCGTGCTCGGCTCGGTGACCGCGCTCACGGCGGTCGTCGTCGGCACCCTCGTCGTGACCTTCGGGCTCGACCTCGGCATCTCGCTGGTCATCGCGTCCAGCGAGTCGCAGGACATCGTGATGCCCTCGCTCGGCTCGGTCGGCGGGGCCGCCGGCGCCGGCTTCCTGGTGCTGGAGATGTGGGCCCTGCTCGGCTTCCTGCTCGGCACCCTGGCCCGCGGCCCGGCGCTCTCCGTGGGCCTCGGCCTGGTCTGGGCGCTGGTCGTCGAGAACCTGCTCCGCGGCGTGGGTCAGCTGCTCGGGTGGGTCGAGAGCCTCACCGAGGTGCTGCCCGGGACGTCCGCCGGCTCCCTCATCGGCGCCGTCATCGGCCTCGACCCGACCTCGGGCGACCAGACCCCCGGCGTCCTCGACACGGTCTCCGGCGACCGGGCCGCGATCACCGTCGCCGTCTACGTGGTCCTCGCCGTCGTCGCCAGCATCGCGCTGGTCCGGCGTCGCGACGTGGCCTGAGCGGCCGGGCCGGTCGACCGGCTCAGTCCTGCTGGTCGTGCAACCTCAGCTGCAGGGCCAGCAGGAGTCGGTCGTCCGGGTCGGACAGGTCGTAGCCGGCGACCGACTCCAGCCGCCCGATCCGGTAGCGCACCGTGTTCTGGTGGGTCGTCAGCGCCTGCGCGGCCGTGCTGTACTCACCGTGGAAGCGCAGCCAGACCCGCGCCGTGTCCAGGAGGTCGATGCTGCTGCGAGCGTCGTACCCGACGAGGCTGCGGAACCGCTCGTCATCGAGCAGGGAGGCCCGGGGCAGCGCGTCGAGGCACTCGGCGAGCAGGACCGCGGTCCGGTCGCTCTCCAGGGTGACGACGGGCCGGGCGGCCGAGGGCGCCGTCCGGGCACAGACCCGCTCGATCTCGGCCCGTGCGGCGCGGACCGAGCCGGCGGAGGCCGACGAGCTCACCGCGGCCCGGAAGGTGGCATGCCGCTGGACCTGCAGGTGGGCGACGGTCCGCTCGGCCCAGGCGACGTCGCGGGCGGCCTCGGACGGGCCGGGCGCCAGGACGTAGAGCCGGCCGCCGTACGGCGCCACCATGGCCTGCTCCCCCAGCGAGACCGCGCGCATGCTCAGCAGCGCCACGGCCTCCGACGAGACCAGCCACTCGGCGGCCAGGCCCTCGTCGACGGCCTCCAGCCCGATCAGCGCGAAGCTGGCCGGCTCCCGCACCCGAAGCTGAGGCATGTCGTCGCCGGGGGCGGGGCCCTCGGGCGCGAGCAGGCGCTGGACCAGCTCGGTGCTGACCGAGTGGATCTGCCGCGCCTGGCTGACCAGCCGGGCGGCGTACCGGGCGGCGCCGAGCAGGTGGTCCTCCAGCTCGGGCCCGAAGGCGACGTCGGTCTCCTGCGCCCAGATCGTGCCGAGGTAGACCCCGGTCGTCGGGTCGGCCATGCCGATGCCGAGGCGGCGGCGTACCTCTCCCGCCTCGGGCAGCTCGACGACCTTGCCGGGGACCCGCAGGCGGTCGTAGACGCGCTCGGAGCGCAGCTGCTCGACGTGCCACTGCGGCGGCTCCCGGCCCAGGATCGCGAGCCGGCGGATCGGGTCGGCCTGGTCGCTGTACGGCGAGAACGCCATGACGCGCGCCCGCTCGTCCTCGATGGAGATCAGCGTGCCGGTCGCGACGCCCAGCGCCTTCGCGATGTCGAACAGGTCGGTGTGCTCGGCGAGCGCGCGGGTGAACCGAGAGCTGCCCAGGTCGTGGCGGCGGGGCTCGACGACGACCCGCAGCGCCTCCGCCAGGAGCGCGGACCACTCCGGCCCCCGCGGGACGACGACGACGGCGCCCTCGAGGAGGGCGTCGGGAACCGGCACGCCGGGATCGCGAAGCAGGATCGCGCCCGCGGACCGGACGGCCAGGCCGGCGGCCAGGAGATCGATCGCCCCAGGGCCGTCGCCGGTGAGGACGAGCAGGCCCACGCCGACCTCCTCCGGCGTCGGCTCCGTGTCCAGGCTCGCCGCGTCCACGAGGACGTGGGTGCGCAGCGGGAGCTCGGGATCGACCCGGCCGAGCAGGCGCACGTCGGTGATCAGCCGGAGCGCGTGGACCAGGTCGCGCAACGAGGCCGACACCGCCAGGGAGGGCGCGTCGGTGTGCGGAAATGCGTCCGACACAGCCATGGAAGTTCCTCAAAGGACCTGCGGGATTCTTTGAAGGATCCTACATGGACTCGCGCGTTCGGCGCTCCCTACGGTGGGGACATCCGGCAGCCCGATGCCGGACCGAGACCCACGGGAGACCGCCATGTCGAACACCCCCACCCCGCGCCGCCGGATCACCGGGATCGCCCTCACCACCCTCGTGGCCGTCACGGCGCTGACGGCGTGCTCCTCCAGTGACGAGAGCGGCGACGACGGCGCCGCCGGCGGCGGCGGCGACACCACGCTGGCCATCCCCCAGCAGGTCGGCGTCCCGCCGTACAGCTACCTCGACGACAAGGGCGAGCTGGCCGGCCTCCTGCCCGACCTCTCGACCGCGCTCGGCGAGGCGATGGGGCTGGAGGTGGAGAACGAGCAAGCCTCGTTCGAGAACTCGCTGCTCGGGCTGCAGCGCGGCACCTACGAGTGGGTGCCCGGCGTCGACGTCACCGCCGAACGGCTGGAGAAGTTCGACTTCGCCACCAACCTGATCGAGAGCTACGGCTTCCGGGTCAAGGCCGGCGGCATCGACATCGGGGACTCCATGGACGACCTCTGCGGGCTCTCGATCGCCGTCACCGCCGGCTCCAGCCCGGTGCCGGTGCTGCAGGACCAGTCGAAGACCTGCACCTCCGACGGCAAGGACGCGATCGACGTCCAGACGTTCGCGGACCAGGCCACGGCCGACCTCGCGGCCAAGAGCGACCGCGTCGACGCGGTCACCGCGACCAGCAGCGGCCTGGCCTACCAGGTGACCACCGAGCCGGACGTCTGGAAGATCACCGGACCGATCTACCAGTCCATCGACATCGGCTTCGCGGTGATGAAGGGCGACGACATGGCCGAGAAGCTCGTCGAGGCCACCGACGAGATCATCGCGAACGGCACCTACGCCGAGATCCTCGCGAAGTACGGCGCCGAGAAGATGGCCGTCGACGCATCGGTCCTCAACCCCGAGCCGGCATCGTGACCGAGACCATGGCCGATCCGGGCCGCGACGCGGCCACTTCGGACACCTCGGGACCCACGACGTCGGCGGCCCCGGCGGCCTCGGGCGGCGCCGACGCATGGGACCGGCACCTGGCGGAGCTCGCCGCGATCCCCCACGCCCGGCGACTCCACCTGCTCCGGGCACTGCTCGCCGTCGTCCTCCTCGCGGCCGGCACCCGACTGGTGTGGAGCGTCGTCGAGAACCCCGCGTTCGAGTGGTCGACCGTCCGCTCGTACTTCTTCTCCGACCCGGTGCTGACCGGTCTGGAGAACACGATCACGCTGACCGCCCTGTCCATGGGCCTGGCCCTCGTGGTCTCGGTGCTGATCGCCAACATGCGGCTCTCCGACAACCCGGTGCTCCGCGCCACGGCGGGCGTCTACGTGTGGTTCTTCCGCTCGGTGCCGCTGCTGGTCCTGCTCATCTTGTGGTTCAACATCTCGCTGATCTACCCGACGTTCAGCATCCCCCTGCCCGGCGGCGGCTGGTCCTGGGAGACCAAGGACCTGATGACGGCGTACTGGTCGGCGGTCCTCGCCTTCGGGCTCCAGCAGGCGGCCTACACCTCGGAGATCATCCGCGCCTCCCTGCTCGCGGTCCCGTCCGGGCAGCGGGAGGCGGCACTCGCGCTCGGGATGCCCCCGGGCCAGATCTTCCGGCGCATCGTGTTCCCGCAGGCGATGAAGATCGCGGTCCCGCCGGTGAGCAACGACCTGATCAACCTGCTCAAGGCCACCGCGCTGGTCGCGTTCATCTCGGTGCCGGACCTGCTCTACTCCGTGCAGCAGATCTACAACCGGACCTTCGAGGTCGTGCCGCTGCTCATGGTGGCGACGCTCTGGTACATGATCCTGGTCAGCATCCTCTCGCTGGGCCAGTTCTACCTCGAGCGGTGGCTCGGGCGATCGGCCGGCGCGCGAGTGAGCCTGCGCGCCCGAGCAGCGAGGAGCACGACATGACCGCCGTGGACGGACCGGCCACGCTCCCGACGGATCGGCGCGCCGACGAGCCGCTGATCAGCGCCCGCGGGATCAGCAAGTCGTTCGGCGGCCATCAGGTCCTGCACGACGTGTCGCTCGACGTACGCCGCGGCGAGGCGGTCTGCCTGCTCGGCCGTTCCGGCAGCGGCAAGAGCACCTTCCTGCGGTGCCTCAACCTGCTGGAGCGGGCCGAACGCGGCATCGTGATGCTCGACGGCGACCTGCTCGGCCACCACGTACGACGCGGCCGGGTCCACCGGCTGCCCGCCCGCCGGGAGGCCGTCCAGCGCCAGCAGCTCGGCATGGTGTTCCAGCAGTTCAACCTGTTCGCGCACAAGACCGTGCTGGAGAACGTGATCGAGGCTCCCGTCAAGGTCGCCGGCCGGTCCCGACGCGAGGCCAGGGCCGACGCGGTCGGCCTCCTGGAGCGGGTCGGCCTCGCCGAGAAGGTCGGCGCCTATCCGGGCCAGCTGTCCGGCGGCCAGCAACAGCGCGTCGCCATCGCCCGGGCGCTGGCCATGAAGCCCAAGGTGCTGCTCTTCGACGAGCCGACCTCCGCGCTCGACCCGGAGATGGTCAACGAGGTCCTCCAGGTGATCCGCGACCTCGTCGTGGGCGGCATGACGACGATCATCGTCACCCACGAGGTCGGCTTCGCCCGCGAGGTCTGCGACCGCTTCGTGTTCCTGCAGGACGGCCGGATCGTCGAGGAGGGCCCGGCCAGCCGGCTCAACGAGGGCGCCGAGCACGCCGCCACCCGGGACTTCCTCAGCAAGGTCCTCTGACCCTCCTCGTCCGACGAGTCCCACCCAGCCCAGAGAGGCACCCAGCCATGTCATCGGGAGGCGCGAGCATGCCCTCATCCACCACCACCGGCTTCCGGGTCGCGGTCATCGGCGGCGGCTTCGCCGGGATCGCCGCCGCCCGCGAGCTCCACCGCCGCGGGTACGACGTCACCGTCTTCGAGTCCGGCGACGGCCCCGGCGGCACCTGGCGGGTCAACCGGTTCCCGGGGGTCGAGGTCGACACCCCGGCCGTCATGTACTCCTACTCCTTCGCCCCGGGCGAGTGGAGCCGGGAGTTCCCGGGCGGCGAGGAGCTGCGCAGCTACCTCGAGCGGGTCGCTCGCGAGGCCGGGCTGCTGCCGTTGTTCCGCTACGGCCGCCGGGTGACCCGGCTGGTCTGGGACGAGGCCGCCGCGACGTGGTCGCTGACCGCGCGGGACGTCACGACCGGCGCGACGGAGACCGGTGACTTCCGCGCCGTCGTGTCCGCGGTCGGCCTGCTCAACGTCCCGCGTCACCCGGACTGGCCGGGCCGGGACCGGTACGCCGGCGAGATCTTCCACACCGCCGAGTGGCCGGCCGGCGTGGAGCTGTCCGGACGCCGGGTCGCGGTCGTTGGCACCGGATCCACCTCGGCACAGGTCGTGGCCGAGCTCGCCGGCGTGGCCAGCCACCTCACCGTCTTCCAGCGCCAGCCCGGCTGGGTCGACCCCAAGGCGGGACGGGTGTACGACGACGCCAAGCGGGCCCGCCTGCGCCACCCGGTGCACCGGCGGGTCGCCCGGTGGCGGCTGTTCCTCGGACTCGAGCGCCGCTGGCTCGGCGGCCGGATCATCCGGCCCGGGAGCGACGTCGACACCACGCTCGTCGACGCCTGCCGCAGCTACCTGGACGAGGTGTTCGCCGACCACCCCGACCTGAAGGCACAGCTCACCCCGACCTCGGCGTACCTCGGCAAGCGCGCGGTGCACTCCTCGACCTTCTACCCGGCCCTGCTGCGCGACGACGTCACACTGGTGCCGCGCGCGGTCGTCGGCATGCACGAGAAGGGCCTGGTCGACGCGAACGGCGAGGAGCATGTGGCGGACGTGGTGGTCACCGCCACCGGCTTCCGTGCCGCCGAGTTCCTCGGTGGCATCGAGGTGGTCGGTCGCGGCGGCACCGTCCTCGCCGAGAAGTGGGGCGACGACCCGATGGCCTTCCTCGGCATCACCGTCGACGAGATGCCCAACTTCTTCATGCTCTACGGCCCCAACACCAACTGGTACGCCCCCGTCTTCGGCATGGAGAAGCAGGCGCTGTTCGTCGGCCGCACCCTCGACGAGCTGCGCCGCCGCGGCGCCCGAACGGTCGAGGTCAAGGCGTCGTACGTCGCGGCGCTCAACCGGTGGCTGAAGCGGCGGCTGGACGCCAGCTCCTTCGCCCAGACGCCGAACTACTTCCGCTCGCCGTCCGGGCGGGTGGTCACCCAGTGGCCGGACGGGGCGTCGGTCTACTGGCTGCTCACCCGGGCGCTGTGGAAGCGCTCGGCCCGGTTCGAGTGACGGCTCAGGCTCAGATCCGCTTGCCGAAGCAGCGCGACAGCGGGGCGTCCCGGTAGAACCCGAAGCCGTCGATCTCCTCGTAGCCGGCGCTGCGGTACAGCCCGATCGCCTCGGGCTGCCGCAGCCCGGTCTCGAGGACGGCCAGGTCGTGTCCGGCGACGCGCGCCGTGTCCTCCAGCTCGGCCAGCATCGCGCGGGCGAAGCCCCGGCCCCGCCGCTCGGCGACCACGAACATCCGCTTCACCTCCACCGCGCTGGCACCGCCCAGCACCCGCACCGGCGACCGGCGCCAGGCACCCGTCGCGACGGGGACCGCGGGACCCGCGCTGCCGTCGTACCCGACGAGGAAGAGCCCCTCGGGGGGCTCGAAGACCGCCGGGTCGACCGGGCTCTCGTCGGGCGAGCCGTACCGCTCGACGTACTCCCGCTGGACGCGGGCGACGAGGGTCGCGGCGTCGGCGTGGAGGTAGCCGACCGGGCGGAGGTCGAGGGAGGCTTGCATGGCGAAACTGATTCAACATCGCCGTGACCGGCCTGTCACAATGGGCGGTGTCCGTGACCGCAGGTGTCGTCGTCGCGAGCGTCGCGAGGCGCGTGCGATGGCAAGGCGGCGGAGCGAAGGCATGCTGGGCGCACGTCGAGCGACGCCAACGCAGCCAGCGGGCGTGCCTCGCGGCGCGCAGCAGGCGAGACCTGCGGTCACGGACACCAGATCTCTGACAGCGTCGTCAGCCCGTCCTGCACTCATGCAGCGTGAAAGGGTTCGACCGTGACCGACATCCAGATCCCCGCCGACCTCAAGCCCGCCGACGGCCGCTTCGGCGCCGGGCCCTCGAAGATCCAGACCAGCCACCTCGACGCACTGGCCGCCACCGGCGACACCCTGATGGGCACGTCGCACCGCCAGGCCCCGGTCCGCGACACGGTCGCCCGGGTCCTCCGGGGCCTCGGCGACCTGTTCGACCTGCCGGACGGCTACGAGGTCGTGCTCGGCAACGGCGGCGCCACGGCGTTCTGGGACATCGCGGCGTTCGGCCTGATCGAGAAGAGGTCGCAGCACCTGACGTTCGGCGAGTTCTCGAGCAAGTTCGCCTCCTCGGTCAAGGCGGCCCCGTGGCTCGACGCGCCGTCGGTCATCGCGGCCGACCCGGGCTCGCGGCCGGTCGCGGTCGCCGAGGCGGGCGTCGACGTCTACGGCTGGGCGCACAACGAGACCTCGACCGCCGTGATGGCACCGGTCGTGCGACCGGAGGGCATCGACGAGGGCGCCCTCGTCCTCATCGACGCCACCTCGGGCGCCGGCGGGCTGCCGGTCGACCTCGCCGAGAGCGACGTCTACTACTTCGCCCCCCAGAAGAGCTTCGCCTCGGACGGCGGCCTGTGGTTCGGCATCTTCTCCCCCGCGGCCCTCGAGCGCGCCGAGCGGATCGCCGCCTCCGACCGCTACATCCCGCCGTTCTTCAACCTCAAGACGGCCATCGACAACAGCCGCCTCAACCAGACCTACAACACCCCGTCGGTCGCCACGCTCTTCCTCATGGCCGAGCAGCTGGACTGGATGAACGGCCAGGGCGGCCTCAAGGGCATGGTCGAGCGGACCACCGCCTCGTCGGACGCGCTCTACGGCTGGGCCGAGCGCACGTCGTACACGACGCCGTATGTCGCCGACCCGAGCCACCGCTCACTGGTGATCGGCACCATCGACTTCGACGAGTCGATCGATGCCGCGCAGATCGCGAAGGTGCTGCGCGCCAACGGGATCGTCGACACCGAGCCGTACCGCAAGCTGGGCCGCAACCAGCTGCGGATCGCGATGTACCCGGCGATCGACCCGAGCGACGTCGAGGCACTCACGGCGTCCATCGACCACGTCGTCGGCCGGCTCTGAGCCGGGCTGCCGGGAGCGCGCCCTAGCGCGACGACCTGCTCCGGACCCGGCGCGCGAGCGCGCGGAGCAGGTCGCGCGCGGACGCGTCGTCCAGGCTGGTCGTCGTGCGCCGGGCCTCGGCGAGCCGGGCGACCTTCCGCTCCAGGCGCCGCACCTGCTTCGCCGCGCGCTGGTCGGCCTCGTCGACCGCGAGCCGGGCCACCGTGTCCGCGAACCAGCCGGCCGATCCGACGGTGACCTGTCCCGGCGTGGTCGTCTCGACCGGGTGGTCCTCCGGGTCGACCAGGAGGTGGGTCGGGTCACCGACGACGGTGGCCGCGGAGGCCTCCAACGCCGCGATCGAGGCCCGCGTCTGCTCGTTGATCCGCTCGGCCGCCCACCGCGGCACCCGGACCTTCTCGGTGCCTGTCCCGCTCGGCGGCGCGTCCCCCATCCGGCGCGCCGCTCGGCGCAGCACGCGGGTCCACAGCTCACCGTCCTCGCCGCGCCCGTTGGCGAGGTTGAAGTGCCGCAGCATCTCGATCTCGGGGTACGGCGGCGAGGAGTTGAGCACCGGCTGCAGCTGCAGCACCCCGTCGATGTCCAGCAGGCTCTCGAAGGCGCGGTGGTTGAGCATCCGGTCCGTCGGATCGCCACAGACGAAGACCAGCCGCTCCTCGCCGAACCGCCGCCCCCAGGTGGCGATGATCTCGGCGGGGTCGTAGCGCCGGATGTTGGCGGCATGCGGGTGACCGGGCTCGAGGACGCCGGCCAGCCAGTCCTCGAACGGCTCCAGTCCGCCGCGGCGCAGGGCCTGCTGCCAGATCGACGGCAGCAGCGCGGCCACCGGTCGCAGCGTCACCACCACGGTGACGTCCGCGCCGAGCCGGTCACGGATGGCCGTGACGCGGTCGGGGGTCGCGCCGCTGAACCCCTCGCTCGACAAGACGACGCAGCGCGCCGTCGATGCCCGGAAGTCCTCGGCCAGCCGGTCCCAGCGCCGCTCGAGCCGCGCCGTGTCGCCGTGCGCGGTGCCGGCGGCGAAGCGGGCCGCCGAGAGCGGGTTGGCGCCCCTGCTCACGTAGTCGACGCCCCGGCGGTCGAGCTCCTCCCGCGCCGCGTGGAAGGACGCCTGCAGCGCGGAGGTCCCCGTCTTCGGGAGCCCGATGTGGAGGATGCGGGACCCGGCGGGCAACGGTGCGGGCAGATCCACCCTGCGCATGGGCGACGGCTCCTCGCTCGACGGACGGGACGGTCCGCCACCCTATCCGAGCGGAATCCCCCGCTTCAGGCGTAGGTGTCGACCCGGCGCGCACCGAGCGCGATGAGCAGCTCGGTGCGGGCCGGACCGCGGATGGCGCCCGGAGCGGCCAGGGCCTCGGCGACGGTGCGCTCGAGGTTCCGGTGCTCCTGGAAGTGCCGCAATGCGGCCGAACGCCACTCCTCGATGTCTGGCCCCATGCCCGGCATCGAGGCGACCGCACCGCGCGCACGGGCCAGCCAGCCCGCACAGAGGACGGCGAACGCCAGCAGCAGGACCGCAGTGGTCAGCTCCAGTGGCATCGTCGGCTCCTCTCGGTGGATCGGTGCCTGACCAACGACCACCGGTACGCCGGGTGACGGTCCGCCGCGAGATCGGGACTTCGTCCCGAGCGGACCCGGGCTAGAGCCGCGCGGCGATGAGGTCGTACGCCGCGGGCCCGAAGGCCACCATCCGTGCCACCTCCACCTCGGTGGGGGTGGCACGCAGGGTCTCCAACGCCGCGTCGACGGCGTCGTCCTGCGGCCAGCCGTAGGCGCCAGCGCTGATCAGCGGGAACGCGATCGAGCGGGCGCCGAGCTCGTCGGCGACCTCGAGTGCGCGGCGATAGCAGGAGGTCAGCAGGGAGCGGTCGGTCTCGCCGGCGTGTCGGTTCGGCCCGACGACGTGGATCACCCAGCGGGCCGGCAGCCGCCCCGCCGTGGTCCAGCCGGCGTCGCCGGTGGCCAGGCCGTGCGGGAACCGCCGCCGGCAGTCCTCGAGCACCTCGGGCCCGCCGGCACGGTGGATCGCCCCGTCCACCCCGGCTCCTCCGCGCATCGCGCGGTTGGCGGCGTTGACGACCGCATCGACCTCCTGGACGGTGATATCGCCCTGGACGAGCTCGATCTCCATCACTCGACCGTACGGAGCCGCACCCGGCACGGTCCACCCTCGACCAGGCCCTCGGCGGTGCGGACCGCCTTCTTCACGGGAAGCACGAACGTCTTCTCCTCGGCGCTCGGGAAGACCGACGTCCGCCAGGTGCTGGACCCGACGCTCACCTCGACCCGCACACTGCCGAAGCCCTTGCTGGGCCCGGTCTCGTCGATCGCGTCGGACACCTCGAACGGCAGGCTGACGAAGAACCAGGCGCCGCCGGTCTCCTCGTCGCGCGCCTGCCAGCGCCACAGCTCGGCGGTGAACTCGTGCTCGGTCACGGACCGATCGTGCCACCGACCGCCGACCAGTGGCTCCCTAGCCCGAGAGCAGGCGCAGCGTCGCCCGCTCCAGGGCGGCCTGCCGCGCGTCCGCGTCGTCGTGGCGGCGCCGGACCGCGGCCCGGATCGTGCGGCCCTCCTCGTAGGCGTCGACGACCCGCGGGTCGACGTACGCCGAGCGGGCGAGCGCCGGGGTGTTGCCGAGGAAGTCGGCCACCTCCCGCATCGCGCCGGCGATCGCGCGCCTGCGCGCGGTCTTCGACACCTCCGGTCCTGGCGCGGCCTCCGCGAGCGCGGCCGCGGCCAGCACGGTGCCGTGCCAGGTGCGGAAGTCCTTCGCGGTGACCTCGAGCCGGCTCACCTCGCGCAGGTAGTCGTTGACCTCGGTCCCGGTCACGTCGAGCAGCCGCGGGTCGGCCCGGCGACGTCGCCGGCGCCGGTCGAGGGCCGTGACCGCCACGGCGTCGTCGACCTCGACGTGGTGCTCGATCCCGGACTTCCCGGTGAACTCGAACACCAGCACGTCGCCCGAGCGCCGCACGTGCCGGCGCTCGAGGGTGGTGAGGCCGAAGGAGCCGTACTCCTCGGCGTACACGTCGTTGCCGATCCGGAAGCAGCCGAGGTCGATCAGCCGCACCGCGAGCGCGCAGGTCGCCCGCGCGCCCAGGTCGTCGTCGGCGAGGTCGGCGAGCACCCGCTCGCGCAGCCGCGGCAGCCGACGCCCGAGACCGACCACCCGGCGGTGCTTCTCGGCGGCCCGCCGCGCGACCCAGTCCGGGTGGTAGAGGTACTGCCGCCGGCCCGCGGCATCGGTGCCCACCGCCTGGAGATGCCCGTTGGGCCGCGGACTGATCCACACGTCGGTCCACGCCGGCGGGATGACCAGTGCCCTGCACCGCGCCGCGTCGTCGGCAGGCAGTAGGCGGCCGTCGAGGCCGAGATGGACGAAGCCGCGACCGGCCCGACGCCGGGTCCAGCCCGGCTCGTCGGGAGAGGTACGACGCAGCCGGGCCACGCGTGGGAGGTAACCGCCGACGGCCGGTTCAACCTGGATCCAGGTTCAGTCCCGCGGCCGCAGCGAACGCAGCAGGACCAGCACGATCACGACACCGGCGACGCCGCCGACCGCCCAGGGCCACAGGTCGCGCTCGGCGGCCTCGACGGGCGCCCGCCCGCTGCCGTCGTCCGGTTGCGGCGGGGACGGGGAGGCGGAGGGCGACGGCGAGGCCGGCGGCGACGCGGACGGCCGGTCGAACGGCAGGTCGACGCGCAGCACCTCCGCGCCCGCACCCTCCGAGCCGACCAGGACCTCGCCGGACTCGCTGATCGCGAGCCCCTCGCCCTGCGGCTGGCTGGGCAGGTCGACCTGGGCGACCCGGTCGAGTCCGGGCCAGGTGTAGATCGCCGCCTGACCGTAGTTGCGCAGCACGAGGTGCTTCCCGTCCGGGTGGAAGCTGCCGTCGGTGGCGATGCCGAGCACGTCGTCGACGGCCGTCAGCTCGTTGGGCCCGTCGGGGTCGAGCCGCTCCGGGGCGGCGTACAGGCGGCCGATGAACTCCTTGGCCACGACGTACAGTCGCCCGGTCGCGGGGTCGGCGAGCAGCGTCTCGGCGTCGTGGGGTCCGTCGGGATAGGTGAGCCGGTACGCCGGCGCGACGATCTCGCGCTCACCGCGGCCGAACGGCACCCGGGCCACCTCGACGTGGTCCCGCGTCCCGGCGTTGTCACCGATGTCGCCGACCCACACCTCGCCGTCGCCGGCCGGGGCGAGGGCCTCGATGTCCCGCGCCTCGCCCTGCCAGCGCGTGGTCCCGACCGTGTCCCCGGTCGCGGGATCGACGGTGAAGATCCGGTTGCCGTCCCCCGAGTCGTTGACCGTGACGACCAGGCCGTCGCGGGCGACCAGGCCGCTGGACTCGGTGATCTCGGGATCGGTGAACCGGAACACCGGCTCGCCCGGCGCCGGCTCGAGCGCGGCACCCGGCGCGAGGAACCCGGTCCCGAAAGGCACCGCGAGCAGCAGCCCCGCGAGCAGCCTCCTCACCCGCGTGGCTCCCCCAGCAGGGCGCCCAGTCGGGGACGGATCCCCCAGGCGGACACCAGGTCGTCGTACTCCGCGCCGTCGCCCGGCTGCCCGGTCCGCACCGCGCGCAGCAGCGTGTTGCGGGGCGTGTGCCGGCTGTCGACGAACTCCATCACGTCCACCCGGTAACCCTCACGGCGCAGCAGCAGCGCGCGCAGCGTGTCGGTGAGGGTGTCGGCGAACCGCTCGCGCAGAATCCCGTCGCGCACCAGGGAGGCGTACGGCGCCGGGGCCGGGGCCGTCCGCAGCTGGGCCGCGATGTCGTGGTGGCAGCACGGGGCGGCGAGCACGAGGGGCGCCTCCCAGCCGACCGCGCGGGCCAGGGCGTCGTCGGTGGCGGTGTCGCAGGCGTGCAGCGCGAGCACGACGTCGGGCGCCTGCTCGAGCTCGGCCTCCCCGATGGTGCCGGAGACGAAGGTCGCCTCGATGCCCAGGCGCTGCGCGACCGCGTTGTTGTGGTCACGCGACTGCTCCTTCACGTCGACCCCGGTCAGCCGGACCGGCAGCCCGCGGCGCTCACGGAGGTAGCGCTGCGCGGCGAAGGTGAGATAGCCGTTGCCGCAGCCGAGGTCGACCACCCGCAGCGGGTCCGTCTCGGTCGGGGTGCGCAGGTGGCCCTTGGCGATCGCGTCGGCGACCGAGCGGTCGAGGATGCGCAGGAAGTCCTCGACCTGGCGGTACTTCGCCATCCGGCTGGGCTTGATCCGGCCGTGGGCGTCCGCGAGCCCGAGCGCCGCGAAGACCGGCTCGTCCTCGGGCAGCAGCCGCTCCTTGGCCCGGTCGTGACCACGCTCGAGCGGCGCCTGCCCCGACCGCGCGGCGGTGTGCACCGCGGCGTCGCCCTTCTTGGTCACCCGCAGGCTCAGCTGCTGCTCGGCGGTCTCGACCGTCCAGTTGCCGAACGGCTCGGACAGCAGCGCCTCGACCGCCTCCTCCGCCGCCGCGCCGAGCAGGTGGTTGGCGGTGTGCGCCTGCGTGGCGTCGTACCGCACGACCTGGAGGTGCCGGCCCGTCTTGAGGTCCACCCAGCGCAGCTCGACCCGCCGCCACGGCGGGGCGGCGGCGCGGCGGCGTCCCGAGGCGACGGCCCGCACGAGGCGGTCGTCGGCCAGCAGGTCCGCCCGGACCCGCGCCAGGCCCTCGTCGAGCGACAGCGTGCTCATCGGGTGCTCACCGGACGCTCACTTGAGGAGTGCCGCGACGATCACGATGAGCAGGAGCGCCACCAGCGCGGCCGGGATGATCAGGCGGCGGTGGCGTGGGTTCACCCGTCGATCGTAGACGGGTGAACCCACGCGCCCGGCGCTGGCTCAGCGCACCCGCTTCGCCTTGCTGGTCGCGACGCCGGTCGACGTGCCGTTCTGCACGGTGACCCGCACCGACAGCCGGCGGCCGCGGTCGGCCCGGGTGACCTGGTAGCGGGCCTTGGTCGCCTTCTTGATCGGGCGTCCGTTGCGCAGCCACTGGTAGCGCACCGACGTGACGCCCGTCGACCAGCTGCCCGTGGTGGCGCGCAGGACCTTGCCCACCTTCGCCGCGCCGCGGGCCTTCGGGGGCGCCAGGGCGGCGATCGCCGCACCGTCGCCTCCCTGGGGACCGCCGCTCGGGCCGCCGTTCTGATCGCCGTTCGGCCCGCCGCCGGCCGGCGGGCTGAGCGGCGCGACGGACCAGTCCGGCTCGCTGCCACCGGGCAGCAGCAGGCTCAGCGCACCGGTGCAGCCGGGGATCTTGTTGTCCGCGAAGGTCCAGATCCCGTCGGCCGCGCCGAACGCCAGCGTGGTGCTGTCGGGTGACCAGGTCGGGTCGGTGATCTTGTCGGACGGCTCGCCGTCGAGGTTGCAGGCGTCGTCGGGCAGCCCCGGGACGGCGCCCGAGCGGATGTTCCCGTTGATCCGGTAGGTCATGATGTCGCGGCCGTCGCCGTATCCCCGCACGCCGGCGAGCAGGGTGCCGTCAGGCGAGACCTCCGTGTTGCCGAAGTCCTCACTCGGGTACCAGATCTCGCCGTCGTCGAACCAGTGCTGCTGGGTCGCCGCGCCCACGTCGTGCACCATCACCTGGTGGCCGTAGCCGCCGCTCTGCAGCGTGCGCCGGTTGGTCACCCAGGACGGGTCGCTGTAGAAGGAGGTGCCGTACGCCGCGGGCGTGCCCGCGCCGGTCGTGCTGACGTACCCCGTCGCGGTGCGCCAGCCGCAGCCGTTGGTGCAGGAGTGCTCCGAGAAGGTGTAGGCGATGAGGGCACCGTCGGGCGAGATGGCGGCGTTGACCGGGCTGCCGTCCATGGTCCCGCCGAGCGAGCTCGGGAGTCGGGGCGGGTCGATCTCGGCGAGGACCCGCCCCTGCTGGTCCAGGGTCACGATGTTCTGGTAGCGCACGGCGGCGACCACGCCGCCGTCGGACTGGCTGGGAGCACGGTAGGGCAGTCCCGCGCTGCCGTCGGTCGTCAACGGGCGGGCGCCGGTGCCGTCGCCCCGGGCGATCCAGACGTTGTGGTCCTTGATGTAGGTGATCGTGCCGGCGCCCGACGCCGCCGCGGACGCGTGTGGCGTGACGTGCGGGAGCGGGAGCAGCAGGGCACCGGCGCACAGGGCGGCGAGCCCGGCACCGGCGATCCGGCCGGGTCGGTGGGTCATGGGTTCTCCACGTTCGAGGGGTTCTGGGGGGGTCTAGATAGGTCTCCCCCACCGTCTCGACGCGGAGAGCCCGGCGGACAGGTGCAGGAGTCCCCGAACGCCCGGGACGCCGTGGAGCCACCCCGCCCGTCACCACGGCTTCCTGGTGTGCATTCACCGAAACGTCGGTGACACGACGCCGACATACGCGATCGCTAGTTTGCCGAGCGACCGACTGCCCGACCGGGAGCCGGTCGGACCGACAGAAGGAGAGTTCGTGAGACCCGACCCGCACACGCTGCGCGCCTCGCTACGCCGCCGACTGCTGCCCGGCGTCGCGGCCGGAGCCCTGGCCACCGGCCTGCTCGCCACCGTCCCGACGCCCGCGGACGCGTGGAACTCCGTGCCGACCGTCGGCGGCGACACCTGGGGCGTGCACGACGCCGCGAACCCCGGTCTCGACACGGGCAGCGTCCGCAGCACCGGCGGCAACGCGCTGCAGGGCTACGGCGGGCTGCGGATCGAGGTGGAGGACGGCACCAGCCGGCTCAACGGCGTGCTGCTGCGCGGCTTCGGTCTCACCTACGACGGCCACGAGACCTTCACGACGACGAAGGGCGTCGACGTCGACGGTGTGGTCGTGCGCCGCGAGCTCGTGGTCCCCGAGGGCGAGAGCTACGGCCGCTTCCTCGACACGTTCACCAACACCACCCACGAGGCCGTGACCTTCGAGGTCGCCTTCGGCGGCCAGCTCGGCTACGACACCGGCGAGAACCAGAGCGAGGTCAGCGCCACCGGCAGCGGCGACGACATCATCGACAGCGCCGACGGCTGGGCGTCCTGGTCCACCCCGACGACCGCCGCCGGGAACCCCAGTCAGAACGGCCCGTCGGCCACGGTCTTCGGCACGCCGGACCGCGCCGAGTCGCTCGACCGGACGGGCAACTTCCTCCTCGACCCGTTCGGCACGCCGCTGCCGACCGAGGGCGACGCGGCCAACCACCCCGGATTCGTCAACACCGTCACGGTGGCGCCGGGGCACAGCGCCTCACTCCTGCGCTACGTGGTGACCGGCCTGCCCGAGGGCCGTGCGGTGCTCGGTGCCACGCGACCGGCCGGGTCCGAGGTCAGCCGGGTGGAGGCCGCGGCCGCAACCCTGGCCGCGGTGCCCGACGTCGACGGGCTCAGCGTCGCCGAGCTCTGCTCGGTCACCAACTTCGACGCGGGCGCGCTCGGCCTCGGCGGCGCGGAGTGCGACCAGCGCGCGATGAACGAGCTGGTCAACCAGGCGCGGGGCGCCACCGCGGCCGTCACCCCACCCACCACCTCGCCGTACGACGTGGTGGGCAAGTCCATCACCGAGCTGGTCGCCGACATCAGGGCCGGCCGGACCAACTCCCAGCAGATCGTCCGGGCCTACCTCGACCGGATCGCGGCCTACGACCGCGGCCCGCTCGGGCTGAACTCGGTCATCGCCGTCGCGCCCGACGCGATGGCCCAGGCCCGCGCGGCGGACCAGGCGCGGGGGAACGGCGACAGCCGGCCGCTGCTCGGCATCCCGGTGCTGGCCAAGGACATCATCGACACCAAGGACATGCCGACCACCGGCGGCTCGCGGGTGTTCGACGGATACCAGCCGCCGACCGACGCCTTCCAGGTCGGCCTGATGCGTGAGGCCGGGGCGATCGTCCTCGGCAAGGCGAACCTCGCCGAGTTCGCCAACGACGGCCACTTCAGTCCCAACGGCTACGGCATGGTCTGGAACGCCTTCGACCCCTCGCGCAGCCCGATCGGCTCCAGCGGCGGCTCGGCCGTCGCCGTCGCGTCGAGCTTCGCCGCCGCGGCCTGGGGCACCCAGACCGGGGACTCGCTGTGGGGTCCCTCGGGCGCCGCCAGCCTGTACTCCCTCCGGGGCACCGACGGCATGCAGTCCAGTGCGGGCACCATGCCGCTCACCCTGATCCAGGACTACGTCGGCTGGATCGGGCAGTCCATCGAGGACCTCGCCCTGCTGCTCGACGTGACGGCGGTCGACAACCCCGACGACGTGCTCGACGACGTCGCCAACGGCCACCGCCCCGACGACTGGACGGCGCACCTGTCGGGCGACGCGCTGCGGGGCAAGGTGATCGGCGTCCCCGCCACCGCGTTCGACGACCCGTTCGGGACCAGCGAGGTCAGCGACGTCCTGGAAGCCAGGTTCGCCGACTTCGAGGCGGCCGGCGCGACGATCCGGGTGATCCCCGACTTCGCCGCCGCGCCGACCCGCGGCAACTACGGCAACACCGGCTACGAGGGTTGGCTGCAGTGGCTGGCCGCGCACCCCGACGCGCCGTACGACCGGCCGGAGCAGATCACCAACAACCCGCTGCGGGTGCCCTACCAGTACCCCGGGGTCTACACCGGCGACGGGACCGGCATGACCGAGCAGCAGCAGCGTGACTTCGAGGCCTACCGCGCGCTGTACCGCGACAACATCGCGGGCTGGATGGACGACAACGGCGTCGACGCCGTGCTCTACCCCGCCGAGCTCAGCGAGATCCACCTCAACGACTCGATCCAGCCCAGCTTCGGCCGCAAGGACCCGCAGTCCTCGGCGGCGGGGGTGCCCACGGTCATCTTCCCGGCGGGCGCGACGGAGAACGGCAACCCGGTCGGCTTCCAGCTCCAGGGCAAGGCGTTCCAGGACGCCGAGCTGATGGGCTTCGCCTACGCCTTCGACAAGATCGCGAACGGGCGGGTCCTGCCGACCGACGTCACACCCCGGCTGGAGTACGACGCCGACGCGGTGCCCGACGACGTCGACCCGCTCGACCCGCTGCCGGAGCCGCCCGTCGTCACCCCGGCTGCCGCCAAGCGGCTGACCGTGCTCGACCCGCGTGCCAAGGCGAAGCTGCGCGGGGGCAAGGCACGCGTGGCGTTGAGCATCGGCTGCGCCAGCGCCACCGACGACTGCACCGGCGTGGTCCAGGTGCGGGTCGGGAAGCGCACCTTCACCGCGCCGGCGACCGTCGGCGCGGGCGGCCAGTCCACCGTCACGGTCCGGCTGAGCAAGGCTGCGTCGGCCAAGCTCCGCAAGGGCGGGAAGCTGACCGGGTGGGTCACCTTCAGCGGCACCGACACCACGGCGAGCACGACGACGTCGGTCAAGGTCAAGGTCCGCCGCTGACCTGAGGGAGGCCGACTGCCCGGAGATGCTCGGACATCCCCGGGCAGTCGGCCTGTCACCACAGGTCGAGCGATGCGGTCATGATCGCCGCGAGGTCCTCCGCGGCCACGTCCTTCGGCGCGGTCGCGAGCAAGCGCTGCTGCTGCAGGGCACCGTCGACGAGCGCGTCGACGTCGCCGGCGGCGTACCCGACCTCGGCCAGGCCGTTGGGGATCCCGATGTCGCGCATCAGCGCGGCGATCACCCCCGGCAGCACCGAGGCGTCCGAGCCGGCGACACCGGGCGACAGCAGCCGGGCGGCGCGCAGGTGCCGCTCGGGAGCGGCGTCGAAGGTGAACCGGAACGCCTCGGGCGCGGTCAGCGCGACAGCCATGCCGTGGGGCACCATCGCCTCGTCCTGCGGGTAGTCCGCGGGACGGAAGTCCCGGACCCGGCCGGCGATGGGGTAGGCGTTGGCGTGCGGGATGTGCACGCCGGCGTTGCCGAACCCGAGGCCGGCGAAGGTCGCGGCGAGCGCCATCTGCTCGGCGGCCTCCGTCCCGCCGTCGCCGTCGCGAGCCGCGCCGACCGCGGCCCGGAACGCGCCGGCCAGCAGGCCCAGGGCACGCTCCGACCAGAGGTCGGCGATCGGGTTCGAGCCGCAGTACGGCACCCGCTGCTCCGGGCTCTTGGCCGGGAAGTCGGCGTACCAGCGGGCGGTGTAGCTCTCCAGGGCGTGGCAGAGGATGTCCATGCCGGCGGCCGCGAGCACGCCCGGCGGCTGGGTCGCCGACAGCGTGGGATCCACGACGGCCAGCCGCGGCCGCAGCGCCGGATGGCTGATGCCGGTCTTCACGTGGAGGGCGAGCACGTCCATCACGCAGATCGTGGTCGACTCGCTGCCCGTGCCGGTCGTGGTCGGCACGGCCGCCAGCGGCAGCACCGGCTGCTCGGGCGCCCGCGCCTTGCCCACCGGCGCGTTGACGTAGTCCATCAGCTCGCCGGGATTGGTCACCAGCAGCGCGACCGCCTTCGCGGTGTCGATCGACGAGCCTCCACCGACCGCGACCACCGCGTCGAACGGCCCCTCGCCGCGGGCGAACGCCACCGCCTCCTCCAGCGAGGCGTCGGTCGGCTCCACCCGAGCGCCGGCGTAGGTCACGACCTCGACGCCGTGGGTGCGCAGCGACCCCGCGACCGTCTCGGCGTGGCCGGCGGCCACCACGCCCGCGTCGGTGACGAGCAGGGCCCGGCGCGCGCCCCAGCCGCGGACGTCGTACCCGATCTCGGTGGCGGCGCCGCGGCCGAACTTCAGCGCCGGCGCGGCGTAGGTGAAGACGGTCTCGTTCAGGTCCGGAATCACGCCGACACGGTATCGCCGGCCGCCTCGATGGCGGCGCGGACCGAGCCGTAGACCTTGAGCCGGCGGGCCGCGATGTCGGCCAGCGGCACCCAGGCGACCGCGTCGGTCGTGCCGCCCTCCTCGACGACGCGCGGCTCCCCCGGCCCCACCTGGGCGCGGTAGATGACCCCGATCGCGTGGAAGTCCTCCTCGCGGCCGTTCGGGGCGGTGCCGGTGAAGTGGTGGTCGAGGACCGTGAGCAGGTCGCCGGCCTCGCCCTCGAGCCCGCACTCCTCCCACAGCTCGCGGCGGATGGTGTCGCGCGGCGACTCGCCGTGGTCGATCCCGCCGCCCGGCAGGTGCCAGGTGCCGGGGTCGGGCGCGAGGTCCGAGGTGCGGGTCAGCAGGATCGCGTCGCCCTGCACGACGTAGGCGTAGGCGGCGGTGCGCTGTCGCTGGCGCACGGCGTGCGACGCCAGGGCCTCGGTCACGAGGCCGACCGTCGGCAGGGTGCCGTCCAGCACCGCCGCGATCGGCTGCCACGCCGCCTCCGCGGTCGACCCGTCGACCTCGGTGACGTGCGGCTCGGGCGCGTCGGCGGGCACCCAGCCCTCGTACACGATCCGGACCGAGTGGGCATCGACGCGCCGCCCACGACGCCAGGAGTCGGCGACGTGGAGCGAGTGGACGTGGGCGGTCTCCCCGACCTGGGCGTGCAGCCCGGTCTCCTCGTAGACCTCGCGGACCACCGCGTCGCGCGGGTCCTCGCCGTGGTCGACGCCACCGCCGGGCAGGGACCACAGCTCTCGCTTGGTCACCCGCTCCGCCAGCCGGGAGAGCAGGATCTGGTCGCCGCGGACGATGACGGCGTACGCCGCCAGCCGCTGTACCCGCTGCCCCATCCCCGCCTCCCGTTGAGTCGTCACATCCGCACCGTTGAGTCGTCGCATCTGACCCGTTGAGTCGTCGCTTTTCTCCCCTTGAGTCGTCACTTCTGGGGTCAGTCCCGCTGCTAGGAGCCTATGCGGTCGCCCGCCGAGGCGCGCGGAGGGGCACCGGCGCAGGAAGGGACCGGGCAGGTCGCAAGAAGTGACGACTCAACGGGTCAGATGTGACGACTCAACCGAACAGGGGCCGCGCGTCCCGGGCCAGGGAGTGGCGGCCGGCCCAGCGCCAGATGCGCGCGGAGCGGTCACGGTCCTCGTCGGTGACCAGGTTCCCCATCCAGCGCAGGGCGAGGGTCATCAGGAGGTCGGAGCGCATGCCGATCGGTCCGAGGGCGGGCAGCAGGCGCGGCACGGTCACCAGCGCGGCGAGCCGCCGTGCGATCGAGAAGGACTCACCGTAGTGCTCCCGCAGCAGCTGCGGCCAGACCGTCCCCAGGTCGACGTCGGCCGACTCGGCGAGCAGCTCGGCGACGACCCGGCCGGTCTCGAGGCCGTAGTCGATGCCCTCGCCGTTGAGCGGGTTGACGCAGGCGGCGGCGTCGCCGATCAGCGCCCAGTTGCGGCCGGCGACGTGGGAGACGGCACCGCCCATCGGGAGCAGCGCCGAGGTCGGCGCGCGCAGCTCCTCGCCCAGGCCGAACTCGGCGCGGAGCCGGTCGGCGTAGAGCCTCATCAGCGGCTTGATGGCCACCTCGGCGGGCCGCTTCGCGGTGGCGAGCGTGCCGGCGCCGAGGTTCACCTCGCCGCTCTGCCCGCCGAGCGGGAAGATCCAGCCGTAGCCCGACAGGATCTCGTCCTGCTCCCCGCGCAGCTCGAGATGCGAGCTGATCCAGGGGTCGTCGGCGCGGGTCGAGGTGACGTAGGAGCGCCCGGCGACGCCGTAGACGGTGTCGCGGTGCCACTCGCGCCCGAGCACCTTGCCCAGCGGCGAGCGGACGCCGTCGGCGACGATCAACCGCCGGCAGGCGACCGAGCGGCCGTCCTTGAACACGACGGCCGCGACCCGCTCGCCGTCCGTCCGTACGTCGACCGCGCGGGCGTCGTCGAGAGCCTGGGCACCGGCCTTGAGCGCGGTCGTCCGCAGGTGGTCGTCGAGCTCCGTGCGGGCGATGGCGCTGCCCCAGTCCGGCAGGTTGCCGCCCGGCCAGGGCAGGTGCAGCGTCTGCCCGAACCCGTGGGCCCGGAGCCCCTGGTTGACGGTGTGCGAGCGCACCCAGTCGCGCAGTCCGAGCCGCTCCAGCTCCCCGATCGCCCGGGGGGTGAGGCCGTCGCCGCAGGTCTTGTCGCGAGGGAACACCGCCGCGTCGGCGAGCACCACGTCGAGCCCGGCCCGGGCCGCCCAAGCGGCCGCCGCGGACCCGGCGGGACCGGCACCGACGACGAGGACGTCGGTGCTCAGGTCGGCTGCTGCGCTCATCCCCCGATTGTGTCAGGACCCCCGTCCGTCCCGGGAAGTCGGGCCACCCGTCTCTGGAACCCGGGTCGGCGGGCTGAGCAGGGTCGGCGGCATGCGACCAACTCGACCCCTCCGACTCCTCGTCCTGACCGTGCTCGCGCTCGTGGCCGGCGTTCTCGGCCTGCCGGGTGCCGGCACACCTGCCGCCGTCGCGGCCCCCTCGAACGCCGGCACGATCGTCTACCTCAAGGGCTACGACATCTACGTCGCGCGGCCGGACGGGACGGGCGAACGACGCCTGACGACCGACGGCACCGCGGCGAACCCGTGGCGGACGCCGAGCGGGGCCGACGACGGCACCGTGGTCGCCGCCCGCGGTCCGCTGGTGGTTCGGATGGACCAGTGGGGAACGGAGCTCAACAGCTTCGACCCGCCGGACCTGTTGGACTCGGCCGGGGAGACGATCGGCGGCCAGGTCGTCCACACCGCGGTGTCGCCGGACGGCTCGGGGGTCGCCTACACCTACGAGCACTACACCTGCCCGCGCAACGGCAACGCGTGCCGCACGCGGTGGACGACGGCCATCAGCGCGTCCACCGCACTGAGCTCCCCGCATCAGTACGGCTTCGCGTTCTACCCGGACCCGTCCTGGATCACCGGCTCCCGGCTGGTCCTCGGGGGCAACACCGACGACCTCAACATGTTCGACCCCGGCGTCAACCAGAACGCATGGTTCTACGACGCGCAGCCCAACGTGACCGACCCGCACGACCTGTTCGAGCCGACGCTCTCGAGGGACGGCTCGATGATGGCGACCGTGCGCGGAGTGGGCGCCGAGCAGCACATGGCGACCTGGCAGGTCAACGGGGACATCCTTCACGGCCCGGTCACGGCGGGGAACCCCGACATCTGGCCGACCCTGGCCTGCAAGTGGATCCAGGCCAGCTTCTCGAGCCCGACCTTCTCGCCGGACAGCACCTCCCTCGCCTGGGCCGAGGGCGACGGGATCTGGATGGTCGAGGACCCGCTGGACTGCAACGACGCAGCCCTCGTGATCCCCGGCGCCTACGCACCGCACTGGACCGCGGCGGCCCTGCAGTCGGTCCGACCGATCTACAGCTTCGGGAAGGGCGCCGACCCGACCGTCACGGCCAAGAAGGGCAAGGCCCGCGTCGGCAAGAGGCTGTACGCCACAGCGGGCTCGTGGAGCCCGGCTCCGACCGCGATCCGCTACCAGTGGCTGCGCAACGGCAAGCCGATCAACAAGGCGACCGCGGCGACGTACAAGGTCAAGAAGAAGGACCGCAACCGCCGGCTCACCGTCCGGGTCACCGTGAGCCGAGTCGGGTACGCCGACGCGGTCGCGGTCAGCAAGAAGGTCAAGGTGAAGCGATGAGGACCGCCCCCACGGCGCGCCTGCGCGCGGCGGTGGCGGCCGCGGCGGCGCTGGTGAGCCTGACGACCCTGGCCGCCTGCGGCGGCGGGGACGACGGCGCGGACGACGGCGGGGACGGTGTCGCGGAGACGACCGGAGGCGACCCGGGCGGCACCGTGGAGGAGGGCACCGGCGACGACGACGGGCCCGCCGGCGTGCCGGACGAGTGCGGCGAGGCCTTCCCCCAGGCGCTCGGCCCGGCCGACGTCGCCGACCTCGCCCTCCTGCCCGACGGGTTCCCGGACCCCCCGGTCGAGGCCACCTTGTGCATCACGGCCGAGACGGTCGGCGGCAGCCAGGAGACGGCGTCCTACGCCACCGACGCCACGGCCGAGGAGATCCTGGCCGGCTACGAGACCGCGCTCGCGTCGTACGGCGCGGTGCGGGACCAGGACGGCATCGGCCGACCGATCGTGACGGCGGCCGACGGGGACCTCGACATCCAGGTGACACCGCAGGACGGCGGCTTCGTGCTGGCGTTCTCCGGCTGAACCGGCCACCCCGGGCTGCGGGAGCGACCATGATGGGCCTCGTGCCCGCGCCCGACCTGTCGCTGCCACGCGACCGCGACGCCCGAAGTGGCGCCGGTCGCGTGGCCGCGGTCCTCGGCGCATCTCAGGTGCTGCTGGCGGCGGCGACGCTCGGGATCCTCCTGGCGACGTCGCACGTCCCGGACCCGGACTACGAGGTGCGCCGCGAGCTGGCCCCGCTCGATCTGGTCGCGAGCCTGCTCTACGGGCCGCTCGGGGCGCTCATCGTCAGCCGCAGCCGGCATGCGGTCGGGTGGGCGTTCCTCGTCATCGGAGGCGGGTACGCCGCCACCGCGGCCGGCATCGCCTGGACGATCCTGTGCGTGGCGGAGCCCGGCCTGCCGGGCGCCGCGGTGGCCGCGCCGATCCTGCTGGCCGGATGGACGACGTCGACCCTGGTGTCGCTGCTGGTGCTGCCGTTCCTGCTCAGCCCGGGGCCGCCGACCGGATGGCCCCGGCGGTTCGCCGTCGCGGGCGCGACCGTGGTCGCCGTGGCCAGCGCTTTGCGGCTGCTCATCCAGACGCCCGGCGCGCCGACGAACCCGCTGTCCGCCGGCACCGGGCTCGCCGACCTCGCCTACGACGCGGACTCGGCCCTCATCCCGATCTACTTCCTCCTCGGCCTGGCGGTCGCGGGCTGGCTGGCCCACCGGCTGCGCTCCGGGGACGCCGAGCAGCGGCGCGGCCTGTCGTGGCTGCTCGCCGCCCTGGTCGTCGTCGCGCTCGCGTACATGACCTTCGAGATCGGCATCAGCCTCGCGGGCACCTGGTTCGTCGCGGGCATCGTGCTGCTCTCGATCGCCGAGGTGATGCTGCTCGCGGCGGTGTTCGTGCTGATCCGGCGCCAGCCGACCTGGCGCGTCGACCTCGCGATCTCCCGGACGCTGGTGGGCCTGCTGCTCACCACGACCCTGGTGGCGGCGTACGTCCTCGCCGTGTGGGCGCTGAGCCTGATCGTGCCGTGGGGGGCGGAGTCGACGGGGCTGGTCGCGGTCGCGGCGCTGGCGCTGGCGGTGCTGCCGTTGCGGGACTGGCTGCAGGGGCAGGTCGAGCGGCTGGTCTTCGGGTCGGCCGCCGACCCGTCGGCGCTGCTGGAGCGGGTGGCCCACGCGATCGACGCCGGCGACCCGGACAGCCCCCAGCTCAGCGGCCTCGTCGAGGCACTCCGCAGCGCGCTCCGGCTGGCCCGGGTCGAGGTCAGCCTGCACGACGAGCTGGTCGCCGCCGCGGGCCGGCGCGCCGCGGACGACGACGCACGGTCGCTGTGCCTCGATCTCCATCCACGTGGCCGGACGGTCGGCATGCTGACCGTGGTGCCGCCGCGTGGCGAACGGCTCGATCCGCGCACCGTGCGGCTGTTGCGCCAGATCTCCGGGCTCGTGGCGGTCGCCGCCCTCCTCGACGAGGCGAACCGGGCCGTCGAGGAGGCCCGTGCCCGGGTCATCGAGGTGCGTCACGAGGAGCGGCGGCTGCTGCGCCGTGAGCTGCACGACGGCCTGGGTCCCGCACTGTCCGGCACCGCGCTGGCCCTCGCCGCGGTGCCGGCCACCTCGCAGCTGAGCCCCGACGACGCCGTACTGTTGCGGCGGTTGGTCGGCGAGCTCAGCCATCGCGCCGACGACGTGCGCCAGATGGCCCGCGTGCTGCTGCCCCCCGTGCTCGACGAGGGACGTCTCACCGAGGCACTGACCCTGCTCGCCGACCGCTACACGATGCCGCGCTTCTCGGTCTCGGTCGAGGCGCCGAACGCCGACCGGCTCGACGGGATCCACCAGATCGTCGTCTACCAGGTGGCCGCGGAGGCGATCCGCAACGCCGCCCGGCATGCCGGCGCACGTCGCTGCCTGGTCCACCTCACCCTGCCGGTGCACGGCGGCCTACGACTCGAGGTCTCCGACGACGGCCGCGGGATCGACCGGTCCACTCCCCCCGGGGTGGGCATCATGTCCATGCGGGAGCGGGCCGCCGAGCTCGGTGGCACCGTCGAGGTGCGCGCCCGCCAGGAGAAGGGGACCCATGTGGTCATGATGCTGCCGTGAACGACGTCGAGCCGATCCGGGTGCTGGTCGTCGACGACCACCCCGTCTTCCGGATCGGGATGGCGGCACTGCTGCGATCGCTGCCGGACGTCGAGGTGGTGGGCGAGGCCGCGGACCGCGCCGAGGCGCTCGCCGTGGCCGAGGAGCACACGCCGCACGTCGTCCTCATGGACCTCGACCTCGGCGGCGACTCGGGCGTCGAGACGACTCGTGAGCTGTGCCGGCGGGACCCGACACTCGGTGTACTGGTGATCACCATGCTCGGCGACGACGACTCGCTGTTCGCCTCGATCCGCGCCGGCGCCCGCGGCTTCCTGCTCAAGGGTGCCTCCCCCGACGAGGTGGCCCGGGCGGTGCGCTCGGTCGCCAACGGCGACTTCCTGCTCGGGCCGCAGCTCGCCCAGCGCGGCGCGCTCTACCTCTCCGGTGCCCGCACCCGAGGCACGCTGCCGTTCCCCGAGCTGACCGACCGCGAGCGTGAGGTCGTGGACCTGGTCGCCCGCGGCTACGACAACGCCACGGTCGCGCGGCGCCTGGTCCTCAGCAGCAAGACCGTGCGCAACTACGTGTACGGCGTACTCGCCAAGCTCGACGTACCCGACCGCGGCCAGCTGATCGTCCGTGCCCGCGAGGCGGGGCTGGGCGGTGAGGAGTCCGACGACCTGTCGCGGTGACCGCCCCGGGATGTCCCGGGAGATGTCCCGCAGATGTCCCGGTCGACTGTCCCGGTGGACGGCCCGAGAGATCGTGACGAGGGGACCTGACACCCGGGCCGTCGGTCCGCCGAGCCTGGGGGCATGAACGAAACCACTCCTCTGTCCCCGTCCGTGCCCGCACCGACGGCCCCGGAGGGCCGCGGCGGGTTCACCGCCTGGCCCCTGCTCATCGCACTGTGCGGCGTCATCGGCGTCATCGCGCTCTTCCTCGAGGGCCGGCCCGACGCCAACGGCACCGACTTCGACTACCCCGTCACCGCCGAGGACGTCCTCGGTCTCGACCACGTCCCGTACCGGCTCTCCGGCGCGGTCGGCTACCTCCTCGCGCTCCTGCTGATCGCGACCGCCGTCGTGTGGCGGCACCGGGTCGAGCGCCGCTTCCCCGGCTCGTCGGGCGCCACGGCCGTCTCGTTCGGCGTCATCGCCACGGCCGCTCTGGTCACGTTGACCTATGGCTGGCGCGGCGCCGTCGGCAACTACCTGCCGGGCGGCCCCGAGGCCGACACCTACGACGCCGAGGGTCTCTACAACTACTACATCATGACCGACTTCAGCCCCTATATCGCCTTCATCCCGCTGCTCGCCTCGGCGTACGGCCTGGCCTGGATGGCCTTCCGCGAGCAGCTGGTCTCCCGCGGCCTGGGCGCTCTGGCGGGTCTCTTCGCCAGCGCGCTGCTGGTGGCTGTGTTCGTCACCGGCGTGCCCGGCCTGCCGTCGATGATCATCATCGGCCTGATCGCCGCAGGCATCTGGCTGGCCGTCGGCCGCAGCCCGATCACGGCGGTCCAGCCGTGAGGTGCCGTGCCATCGCCGCGGCGGTCGTGGCGACCGCCGCGGCCGCGGCGGTGTCGACCGCCGCGCCCGCACAGGCCGAACCCGGCCTGTGGGACACCGTCCCGCCCGAGGTCCAGCTCGGCATCCCGGCCAGCCCCGGACAGGGAGTCTGGGCCGGGTGGTACAAGGAGCCGGTCACGATGACGGTCAACGCCACGGACAACATCGGCGTCGGCCTCATCGAATGGGTGCGCAGGGGGGCGCACCACGACGACGGCAAGGTCGGCGGCCAGGGCACCACCCTGACCTTCACCCAGCAGGGCGTCACCGATGTCGAGGTGGTGGCGACCGACTTCAGCGGCCGCATGGGGGGCGCGGAGTACGGCGTCGGCCTCGACCTGACCGACCCGACCATCGCATTCGGGGGCAGCGCGGCCAACGGCCAGCCGATCCGGCGGGGCGAGGAACGGCGCCTGGAGATCGCCTGCGCCGACGTACCCACGGCGGTCATCTCCTGCCAGGCCCGCATCGGGCAGGACAGGTTCGGCTTCGGCGAGCCGGTCCCGACCGCCGCCAACGGCACGTACGCGGTCCACGTGACCGCTTTCGACGCCGTCGGGCGGTGGACGGAGAAGACGTTCACCTACACCGTGGTCGACCCGCTCCTGCAGGTCGTCGACAACCCCTCGATCGCGGGCAACCCGACCAGCGCCACGGTCGGCCAGACCCTCACCGCGGCCGGCGGCACCTTCACGCCGACCGCGACCCGGGTGGACTACCACTGGAAGGTGGGCGACAACGCCCCCGTGACCGCCCCGACCTACGAGGTCAAGCCGGAGGACGTGGGCAAGCGCATCTCCCTGTATGCCACCGGGCACCGCGCCGAGCACGTGGTCGCGACGACGCCCACGGTGGGGAACGTCCTGGCAGCGGCCGGCACGCTGCAGGCCACCGGCCGACCGACCGTCATCGGCACGGCCCGGGAGGGTGAGGCGCTGACCATCGTCGCGGCCGGGGTGACGCCGGCGCCGCAGCTCGTGGAGAACATCTGGACCGTCGACGGCAAGGAGCTCAAGACGGACCCGCCGGTGCTTCGTCTCTCACGTGACCATGCCGGCAAGACGATCCAGTGCCGGCAGCGCTTCTCCAAGCCCGGCTACACGCCGCTCTCCGTTCCGTGCGTCTTCGCCGACGGCTCCGACCGCGTGACGGTCGCCGCACCGTCCGTCGGCACCACGGATGCGGCCTGGAGCGTGCTGACGCCCGCCGCGATCAAGGGCAAGGCCACCGTCGGCAAACGCCTCCGCGCCGTCCGCCCGCAGCTGTCCGGACCCGCGACGTCGTACGCCTACCAGTGGCTGCGCAACGGCAAACCCATCGCGGGCGCCACCGGACCGACGTACAAGCTCAAGAAGACCGACGCCAAGCGCAAGGTCACCGTGCAGGTCACGGCGTCGACCGCGCACCGCCCCGACACCGTCTCGGTCGCCAAGGCGAAGAAGGTAGGTCGCTGATGAACCCACGACCCCGGACCCTCCACCTGCTCGCGACGCTCGCCCTGGCCTGTGCCGGGGCGGGCATCGCCACCCCCGCACACGCCGACCTGCCACCAGGCGGCGACAACACCCCACCCAAGATCACCGTCACCATCCCTCCAAGCCCCTGGGAAGGCTGGTACCCCGGCCCCGTCAACGTCACCATCTCAGCCACCGACGCCGCCGGGATCGAAGGACTTTCCTACACCCTCACCGGCGCCCAGACCGGCGGAGACAACTCCGACTTCGAACCGCTCGACCTCACCATCTCCGAGCAGGGCACCACCACGATCAACATCACCGCGACCGACGCCAACGGTCTCCAGACCAAACAGAAGTACGGCGTCGGAGTCGACCTCACCGACCCGACGCTCACGGTCGGCGGCACCCTGACCGACGGCGCCGATCTGCACACAGGTGACGTCCGGACGGTGGAGTTCACCTGCGCCGACGCCCCTACGGGCATTGGCTCCTGTACAGCGGTCAACGACGGCGCGTCACTGCCGTCGGGCGCCGCGGTCAGCACGGCCTGGATCGGTCGCCACACGGTCACCGTCACCTCGACCGACCGGGTCGGGCGGACCCGGGTGCGGACGATGGCCTACTGGGTGGACCAGCCGCCTCTGACGATCGTCAGCAACCCGGTCATCGAGGGGAGCCCCACCACGGCTTACGTCGGTCAGCTGCTGCGTGTCGGCGGAGCGGCCTTCGCGCCCACCCCGGGGTACTTCATGTACGAATGGCTGGTCGACGGCGTGTTCGTGGCCCAGGGCGACACGTATATGCCGCGGGAAAACGAGCTCGGCAAACGCATCTCGGTGCGCGCCTTCGGCACCCTGACCGACGGATACCGAGAGACGTACACGCCCGCTGTCGGCAACCTCCTCATCGAGCTCGGGCCGCTGCGGGTGACCCGGCAGCCCACCATCGAGGGCAACCCCGGCGCGGTCTGGCCCGGTGAGCAGTTGCGTGTCAGCGGCGGCACGTTCGAACCCGCTGCCAGCAGCATCGCCTACCGCTGGTACGCCGGGGACGAGCTCGTCGGCACCGGCGCCACCTACACCGCCCGGCCGGCTGACGTCGGCAGGACGATCGCGGTGGAGGCCGTCGGGACGCGTGCCGGCCACCCGGACACCCCGAGCGGCAGGGTCGGCTCCATCCTCGTGCTGAACCACGAGTTCGGCGTCGAGAGCGGGCCCGCGGTGAGCGGTACGCCACGGGTCGGCGAGGAGCTCGTGATGGCCGGTGCCCGCGTCACCCCGGACCCGGAGGTCGTCCGGAGCTTCTGGACCATCGGCACCACCGTCACGGAGACCGCCACTCCGCGGCTGCTGATCACCCAGGAGCATGCCGGGCGGACCATCACCTGCCACCAGGTGGTCTCCAAGCCCGGGTACGCCGACGCCCGGCTGCCCTGCACGTTCGCCGGCGGAGCCGACAGCGTGACGGTCGCCGCTATCCCCGGGCCACCGTCCGCCGGCACGGATGCGGCCTGGAGCGTCCTCGTCGCCGCCGCCGTCAGGGGCAAGGCGACGGTCGGCAAGCGGCTCCGCGCGGTCCTTCCCCAGGTCTCCGCCCCGGCACAGAGCTGGACCTACCAGTGGCTGCGCAACGGCAAGCCCATCAAGGGCGCCACCCAGGCGACCTACCGGCTCCGCACGAAGGACGCGAAGCGCAGGATCGCCCTCCGGATCACCGCCGTCAGCCCCACCGGCACGGTCCTCGTGTCGGTCTCGCCCTCGAGGAAGGTGCGCCGATGAGGACCGCCGGACGACGCGGTCTGCTGACCGTCCTCATCCTGGCCGGCATGGTGACGGGCGCCACCGGGCAGCCGACCGCGATGGCCGACGAGCTGAAGGAGTTCTACTACTACGGCCCGAACCCCACCGTGAGCGGCATCCCCTACGCGGGCGAGACGCTGACCGTCACTCGCGCGGGGCTCCTGCCGGACCCGTCGTACGTCGAGACGCGGTGGACCCTCGACGGGGTCCTCCACGTGGACGCCGACCACAGCCTCCCGCTGACGCCGGACATGGTCGGCACCCGGATCACCTGCACGCAGGTCTACGCCCACCCGGGCTATCGCACCGAGACACTGCCGTGCGCGTTCAACAACAGCCTCCCCGCGGTGACCGTGTCGGCCCGGCCGGGAGGGCCGACCCCGCCACGCCGACCCCGCCCACGCCGACCATGCCCACGGCCGACGGAGCGTGGACGGCGACGACGCCCGCGGGGCTCAAGGGCAGGGCCGAGGTCGGCACGAGGCTCCGGGCCGTCCTGCCCCAGCTCACCGCACCCGCCGGCACGTACTCCTACCAGTGGCTGCGCAACAACAAGCCCATCAAGAAGGCCACCAAGGCGACGTACCGGATCCGCAGGACCGACCGCGGGCGCAAGATCAGCGTCCGGGTCACCGCCTCCGCCCCGCGGCTTCCCGATCTCGTCTCCGTCTCGCCGGCCGAGCGGGTCCGGCGCTGAACCCCCTCCCCCACAGAGGAATGTCCCCGAGAGGAAAGGACCAAGGCCCTCCCGAGCTCTGCTCGGGAGGGCCTTTGGGCGTCAGGGGCCGGTCATCGACCGGGATCCGATCAAGCAGGTTGATCGGATCCCGGTCGTTGTCCGTTCCAACTCAGTTCTGGTAGGAACCGAAGTCGAAGTCGTCCAGCGCCACGGCCTGGCCCTGGTTGCCGAACTCGTAGTCGTAGGACTCGTAGCCCGTGACGGCGTACGCCGCGGCGCGCGCCTCCTCGGTCGGCTCGACCCGGATGTTGCGGTACCGCTCCAGGCCGGTGCCGGCCGGGATCAGCTTGCCGATGATCACGTTCTCCTTCAGGCCACGCAGGCTGTCGGAGCGGCCGTTGATCGCGGCGTCGGTGAGGACCCGGGTGGTCTCCTGGAAGGAGGCCGCCGAGAGCCACGACTCGGTCGCGAGCGAGGCCTTGGTGATGCCCATGAGCTCGGGACGACCCGAGGCCGGCTTGCCGCCCTCGGAGACCACGCGACGGTTCTCCTCCTCGAAGCGGACCCGGTCGACGAGGTCGGACGGGAGCAGGTTGGTCTCACCCGACTCGAGCACCGTGATCCGGCGCAGCATCTGCCGCACGATGATCTCGATGTGCTTGTCGTGGATCGACACGCCCTGGGACCGGTAGACCTCCTGGACCTGGTCGACGAGGTGCTGCTGCGTGCGGCGGACGCCGAGGATGCGCAGCACCTCCTTCGGGTCCTCCGTGCCGGCGGTGAACTTGTCTCCCACCTCGACCCGGCCGCCGTCCTCGATGAGCAGCCGCGAGCGGCGGGAGACGGGGTACTCCTTGACCTCGCTGCCGTCGTCAGGGGTGACGACGATGATCCGGGCCTTGTCGGTCTCCTCGATCGCCACGCGGCCGGCGGCCTCGGAGATCTGGGCGTGACCCTTGGGGGTGCGGGCCTCGAAGAGCTCCACGACGCGGGGCAGACCCTGCGTGATGTCGTCGGCCGAGGCCACACCACCGGTGTGGAAGGTACGCATCGTCAGCTGCGTGCCGGGCTCACCGATGGACTGCGCCGCGATGATGCCGACGGCCTCACCGATGTCGACGAGCTTGCCGGTGGCCAGCGAGCGGCCGTAGCACTTCGCGCAGGTGCCGGTCCGGGCGTCGCAGGTCAGGACCGAGCGGACCGTGACCTCCTCGATGCCGGCCGCGATGAGCTCGGCGATCTTGACGTCACCGAGGTCGTCGCCCGCGCCGGCGAGGATCTCGCCGGTGCCGGGGTGCGCGATGTCCTTGGCGGCCGAACGGGCGTACGCCGCGGTCTCGGCGTTCTCGTCCTTGACCACGACGCCGTTCTCGTCCTTGACGCCGATGACCTTGGGCAGGCCGCGCTCGGTGCCGCAGTCGTCCTCACGGATGATGACGTCCTGCGACACGTCGACCAGACGACGGGTCAGGTAGCCCGAGTCGGCGGTCCGCAGCGCGGTGTCCGCCAGACCCTTGCGGGCACCGTGGGTGGAGATGAAGTACTCCAGCACGGAGAGACCCTCGCGGAAGTTGGCCTTGATCGGCCGCGGGATGATCTCGCCCTTCGGGTTGGCCACCAGGCCACGCATGGCGCCGACCTGGTTGATCTGGTTGAAGTTGCCCGAGGCACCCGAGTGCACCTGCACGTAGATCGGGTTGGTCGGGTTGGCCTCGAAGGTGGCGCGCAGGGCCTTGCCGACCTCCTGGCTCGCCTTCGTCCAGATCTCGATGAGCTCCTGACGGCGCTCCTCGTCGGTGACCAGACCGCGCTCGTACTGCTTCTGGATCTTCGCCGCCGCAGCCTCGTGCTCGGCCAGGATCTCGGCCTTGTTGGGGGGCGTGATCACGTCCGCGATCGACACCGTCACGCCGGAGCGGGTCGCCCAGTGGAAGCCGTTGTCCTTGAGGGCGTCCAGCGACGCCGCGACGACGACCTTGGGGTAGCGCTCGGCGAGGTCGTTGACGATCGAGCCGAGGCGCTTCTTGCCGACCTCCTCGTTGACGTACGGGTAGTCGGCCGGCAGCGCGTCGTTGAAGATCGTGCGGCCCAGGGTGGTCTCGACCAGGGTGGCCACGCCCTCCTCGACGCCCTCGAGCGCAACATCGGTCAGGCGGATGCGCACCCGGTCCTGCAGCGTGATCTCGCCACGGTCGTAGGCCATGATCGCCTCGGCCGGGGACGTGAACGAGCGCAGACGGGTCTCGCCCTCGATCTCGACCGTCGCCTCGCCACGCTCGGTGGTGAGGAAGAACAGGCCGATGATCATGTCCTGGGTCGGCATGGTCACCGGACGGCCGTCCGACGGCTTGAGGATGTTGTTGGTCGACAGCATCAGGATCCGTGCCTCGGCCTGGGCCTCGGCGGACAGCGGCAGGTGCACGGCCATCTGGTCGCCGTCGAAGTCCGCGTTGAACGCGGTGCAGACGAGCGGGTGGAGCTGGATGGCCTTGCCCTCGATCAGCTGCGGCTCGAAGGCCTGGATGCCGAGGCGGTGCAGGGTGGGCGCACGGTTGAGCAGCACGGGGTGCTCGGTGATGACCTCTTCGAGGACGTCCCACACGACCGGGCGCGCCCGCTCGACCATCCGCTTGGCGGACTTGATGTTCTGCGCGTGCGACAGGTCCACGAGCCGCTTCATGACGAACGGCTTGAAGAGCTCCAGGGCCATCTGCTTGGGCAGACCGCACTGGTGCAGCTTGAGCTGCGGACCCGACACGATGACCGAACGGCCCGAGTAGTCCACGCGCTTGCCGAGCAGGTTCTGGCGGAACCGACCCTGCTTGCCCTTGAGCATGTCGGACAGCGACTTCAGCGGCCGGTTGCCCGGGCCGGTGACGGGACGACCACGACGGCCGTTGTCGAACAGCGAGTCGACGGCCTCCTGGAGCATCCGCTTCTCGTTGTTGACGATGATCTCCGGCGCGCCGAGGTCGAGCAGCCGCTTGAGGCGGTTGTTCCGGTTGATCACCCGGCGGTACAGGTCGTTGAGGTCGGAGGTCGCGAACCGGCCACCGTCGAGCTGCACCATCGGGCGCAGGTCCGGCGGGATGACCGGGACGGCGTCGAGGACCATGCCCTCGGGCTTGTTGCCGGTCTTGCGGAACGCGTCGACGACCTTGAGCCGCTTGAGGGCGCGGACCTTGCGCTGGCCCTTGCCGGTGGCGATGGTCTCGCGCAGGTTCTCGACCTCCGCGGCGATGTCGAAGTCCTGGAGCCGCTTCTGGATGGCCGTGGCGCCCATGTGGCCCTCGAAGTACTTGCCGAACCAGTTCTTCATCTCGCGGTAGAGGACCTCGTCACCCATGAGGTCCTGCACCTTGAGGGTCTTGAACGTGTCCCAGACCTCGTCGAGGCGGTCCAGCTCGCGCTGGGCGCGGTCGCGCATCTGCTTGAGCTCGCGCTCGGCGCCGTCGCGCACCTTGCGGCGCTGGTCGGCCTTGGCACCCTCGGCCTCGAGGGCGGCGAGGTCCTCCTCCAGCTTCTTGGTGCGGTCCTCGAGGCCGGCGTCGCGCCGCTTCTCGATGGACTGGCGCTGCAGGCCGATCTTGCCCTCGAGGTCGGACAGGTCGCGGTGACGCGCGTCCTCGTCGACGGAGGTGATCATGTAGGCGGCGAAGTAGATGACCTTCTCGAGGTCCTTCGGCGCCAGGTCCAGCAGGTAGCCGAGCCGGCTCGGGACACCCTTGAAGTACCAGATGTGGGTCACCGGGGCGGCGAGCTCGATGTGGCCCATCCGCTCGCGGCGGACCTTGGAGCGGGTCACCTCGACGCCGCAGCGCTCGCAGATGATGCCCTTGAAGCGGACCCGCTTGTACTTGCCGCAATAGCACTCCCAGTCCCGGGTGGGACCGAAGATCTTCTCGCAGAAGAGTCCGTCACGCTCCGGCTTGAGCGTGCGGTAGTTGATGGTCTCCGGCTTCTTGACCTCGCCGTGGCTCCACGTGCGGATGTCGTCCGCCGTGGCCAGGCCGATCTGGATCTGCTCGAAGAAGTTCACGTCCAGCAAGGTTTGTTCCTTTGGGTTGCTGTTTGAGTCAGTAGCTAGGGACTGTCCCGGGGGGACGCGCTTCGCGCGGCTGCTTGCCTGTTCCGGGAGGACAGGCGCTCGCTGCGCTCGCGCGTCCTCCCGATCAGACTTCTTCGACGCTGCTGGGCTCGCGGCGCGACAGGTCGATGCCGAGCTCCTCGGCGGCGCGGAACACGTCCTCCTCCGCGTCCTTCAACGCGATGGGGGAGCCGTCCTGCGACAGCACCTCCACGTTGAGGCAGAGCGACTGCATCTCCTTGACGAGGACCTTGAACGACTCCGGGATGCCCGAGTCGGGGATGTTCTCGCCCTTCACGATGGCCTCGTAGACCTTGACGCGACCAGGCACGTCGTCGGACTTGATGGTGAGCAGCTCCTGGAGGGCGTAGGCGGCGCCGTACGCCTCCATCGCCCACACCTCCATCTCGCCGAACCGCTGGCCACCGAACTGGGCCTTGCCGCCCAGGGGCTGCTGCGTGATCATCGAGTAGGGGCCGGTCGAGCGCGCGTGGATCTTGTCGTCGACCAGGTGGTGGAGCTTGAGGATGTACATGTAGCCGACCGAGACCGGCGACTGGAACGGCTCGCCGGAACGACCGTCGAAGAGGTTGGCCTTGCCGTCCTCCTTGATCATCCGGTCACCGTCACGGTTCTTGTGCGTGACGCGGAGCAGTCCGGTGATCTCGTCCTCGCGGGCGCCGTCGAAGACCGGCGTGGCCAGCTTCGTGTTCGGCGCGGCCTCGTCGGCACCGATCGAGATCAGGCGCTGGGCCCAGTCCTCGTCGCGCAGGTCGGCGTCGATGTGCCAGCCCTGCTTGCCGAGCCAGCCGAGGTGCAGCTCGAGGATCTGGCCGATGTTCATCCGTCGCGGCACACCCAGCGGGTTGAGCACGACGTCGACCGGCGTGCCGTCCTCCATGAACGGCATGTCCTCGATCGGCAGGATCTTCGCGATGACGCCCTTGTTGCCGTGACGGCCGGCGAGCTTGTCACCCACGGAGATCTTGCGCTTCTGCGCGACGTAGACGCGGACCAGCTGGTTGACGCCCGGCGGGAGCTCGTCGCCCTCCTCGCGGTCGAAGACGCGAACGCCGATGACCGTGCCGGACTCGCCGTGCGGCACCTTCATCGAGGTGTCGCGCACCTCGCGCGCCTTCTCACCGAAGATCGCGCGGAGCAGGCGCTCCTCGGGGGTCAGCTCGGTCTCGCCCTTGGGCGTGACCTTGCCGACCAGGATGTCACCGGTCGAGACCTCGGCGCCGATCCGGATGATGCCGCGCTCGTCGAGATCGGCGAGCATCTCCTCGCTGACGTTCGGGATGTCGCGAGTGATCTCCTCCGGGCCCAGCTTGGTGTCGCGGGCGTCGACCTCGTGCTCCTCGATGTGGATCGAGGTGAGGACGTCCTCCTGCACCAGACGCTGGCTGAGGATGATCGCGTCCTCGTAGTTGTGGCCCTCCCACGGCATGAACGCCACGAGCAGGTTGGTGCCCAGCGCCATCTCCGCGTTGTCGGTGCACGGGCCGTCGGCGATCGGCGAGCCGACCTCGAGCCGGTCCCCCGCCTCGACCAGCGGCCGCTGGTTGATGCAGGTGCCCTGGTTGGAGCGCTTGAACTTCGCGAGCCGGTACGACGAGTAGGTGCCGTCGTCGTTCATCGTCTCGACGAGGTCGGCGGAGACCTCCTTGACGACACCGGCCTTGTCGGCCACCACGACGTCACCCGCGTCGACCGCGGCCCGGAACTCGATGCCGGTGCCCACGATCGGGCTGTCGCTCCTGATGAGCGGCACGGCCTGACGCTGCATGTTGGCACCCATGAGCGCACGGTTCGCGTCGTCGTGCTCGAGGAACGGGATCAGGGCCGTCGCGACCGACACCATCTGGCGCGGGGAGACGTCCATGTAGTCGACGTCGTCGGCCAGGACCTCGGCGACCTCGCCGTTGCGCTGGCGCACCAGCACCCGGTCCTCGGCGAAGCGGCCCTTGGCGTCGAGCGCCGCGTTGGCCTGCGCGATGACGTAGCGGTCCTCGTCGTCCGCGGTGAGGTAGTCGACCTGGTCGGTGACCACACCGCCCTCGACCTTGCGGTACGGCGTCTCGACGAACCCGAACGGGTTGATCCGGCCGTACGACGCGAGCGAGCCGATCAGGCCGATGTTCGGGCCTTCCGGCGTCTCGATCGGGCACATCCGGCCGTAGTGCGACGGGTGGACGTCACGGACCTCCATGCCGGCGCGGTCACGGGAGAGACCACCCGGGCCGAGCGCGGACAGGCGACGCTTGTGCGTCAGGCCCGCGATCGGGTTGGTCTGGTCCATGAACTGCGAGAGCTGCGAGGTGCCGAAGAACTCCTTCAGCGCCGCCACCACAGGACGGATGTTGATCAGGGACTGCGGCGTGATGGCCTCGACGTCCTGGGTCGTCATCCGCTCGCGGACCACGCGCTCCATCCGGGCCAGGCCCGTGCGGAGCTGGTTCTGGATCAGCTCGCCGACCGTGCGCATGCGACGGTTGCCGAAGTGGTCGATGTCGTCGGCGCTGACCGGCAGGTCCTTGCCGTCGGCGTCCTGGCGGATCTCGCCGCCGATGGCCGTCACGAACTCGTCGGCGTTGTGCAGCTGGACGATGTACTTGATCGTCGCGACCATGTCGGCGATCGTCATCGTCTGCTGGTCGAACGCCTCGTGCGTGCCGAGCTTCTTGTTGACCTTGTAGCGGCCGACCTTGGCCAGGTCGTAGCGCTTCGGGTTGAAGTAGTAGTTCTTCAGCAGCGTCAGCGCGGCCTCGCGCGTCGGCGGCTCGCCCGGACGCAGCTTGCGGTAGATGTCGAGCAGCGCGTCGTCAGGACCCTGGGTGTTGTCCTTCTCCTCGGTCAGCTGGATCGACTCGTACTGACGCAGGTCGGCCATGACGGCCTCGTAGTCGTACTCCTCGCCGGTGTCCTCGGCGACGGCCTGGAGGGCCTTGAGCAGGACCGTGACGTTCTGCTTGCGCTTGCGGTCGAGGCGGACGCCGACCATGTCGCGCTTGTCGATCTCGAACTCCAGCCACGCGCCGCGGCTCGGGATCAGCTTGGCCGTGAAGATGTCCTTGTCGGACGTCTTGTCGGCGGTGCGCTCGAAGTAGACGCCCGGCGAGCGGACGAGCTGCGAGACGACCACGCGCTCGGTGCCGTTGATGACGAAGGTGCCCTTCGGGGTCATCAGCGGGAAGTCGCCCATGAAGACCGTCTGGCCCTTGATCTCACCGGTCTCGTTGTTGGTGAACTCCGCGGAGACGTAGAGCGGGGCGGAGTAGGTGAGGTCCTTCTCCTTGCACTCGTCGACGGTGTACTTCGGGTCGTAGAAGACCGGGCTCTCGAACGAGAGTGACATCGTCTCGGAGAAGTCCTCGATCGGGGAGATCTCCTCGAAGATCTCCTCGAGGCCGGACTTGAACGTGGCGTCGACGCCAGCGGCGATACGAGCCTCGATCCGGGCCTTGTGCGCCTCGTTGCCGATCAGCCAGTCGAAGCTGTCGGTCTGGAGGGAGAGGAGCTGCGGGAGCGCCAACGGCTCCTGGATCTTCGCGAAAGAGATGCGGGACTTACCGGGGGTGGTGCGCGCGGCCAAGAGTTGTCCTTCGACGGGTTCGACTCTTCGAGAGCGCCCTGACCCACCACGTCATCGGCCACCGGGTAGGCCGAAGCGCATCTGAGGGCAGGCGCAAGGAGCCACGATACACCACACACGAGCGCTCCACAACGTCGACTGCGCAACCTCGCACAGCCGGGGAGCGGCTCCCTCAGTCCCCGAACGAGGACCGGGTGGAATCCGGTCCGCCGATCATGCTGCGCGGACCCGCTCAGGTCAAGCGGCCCCGCCGCGTGCCCGGCCCCCTCGACCATCGGTCCGTCGCGTTCGAACGCGCCGGGTCGGCGTCGTCCTCGCGTTCAGATGGGACGGGTCAGCCGCAGTCCGAATCCACGCAGATGCCGTCGAGCAGCCAGCCCTGGTCGCTGCCGGAGTCCCGCACGAGCTGCAGCGTCGCCCACATCCGCAACGTGCTCCGCTCCCCACCGTCGCGGACACTGTCCTGCCGGATGAACACCACGACGGAGGCGACCTCGCCGTCCGCGCTGAGCCGGGTCAGGGCGACCCCCTCCGCCGCGGCCTCGACCACGATCTTCTGCTTCGTCGCCTCGTCGGTCAGCTCCGGCCACAGCTTGGTCTGCTTGGCCGCCAGCTCCGGCGTGAGGTACTGGGTCACCCGCTCCAGGTCGGCGTCCATGGTCTGGTAGCCGTACGAGAAGGCCGGCGCCACGATCCGCTCCGCGGCGTTCTCGACCTCGACGGACGACCTCTCGAAGCGGAGGTTGCCCTCGGCCACGTCCTTGGCCGTGTGGTCACCGCGGGCACCGGGCAGGAGCGCGAGGGTCACGGCGAGCCCCACCGCCAGGACCGCGGCGACGCCAGCGGCGACCAGTGGCACGGTGCCGGGAGCTCGGCGGCCTGACGGCGGCTCGGAGGCAGTTTCGCCGGGCGACCGGCGAAACTCATGCGTGGCCGATGAAGGTTCGTCGGGCAGGCGTGAGGGTTGTCCTCCAGGCTCGACCGTTTCGGCGGTGGAGCGGCGGACCTGTGCCGTGGGGGAATAGGCCGCGGCGGGGGGGGGGGCGGGGCGCGCGGCGGCGTAGGCCGCCCGCGGGGGCTGGGCGAGCAGCACGCCGGCGGCGTCGCTGTAGGCCCGGAACCGGCGCTCGGTCGGATCCAGGTCGGCGATCGCCGACTTCCAGGCGGCGCGGATCTCGGCCTCGGTCGCGGTCTCCTCGACATCGAGGAGGTCGTAGAGGTTGGTGCTCATCGGCCCTCCTCCGTGCTCGGCGACGTGCCGTCGGTCGGCTGACCGGACGGCTGACCGCTCGGCTGACCGCTCGGCTGACCGCTCGGCTGACCGCTCGGCTGACCGCTCGGCTGACCGCTCGGCTGGCCGGCCGGCGGGCCGCCCTCGGGGATCGAGGCCTCGCCGAAGGACGGCAGCTCGTCGTCGAGGTCGTCGAGGTCGTCGACCAGCCAGGTGCCACCCTGCTTGACCAGGGCGACCTCGTAGCGGAAGCGGAGCGGCTCGAACGGGATCCGCTGGGCGCTGTCGGCGGGGTCGGGATAGGAGAACTCGACGACGCCCGCGACGAGGAGCTGGGCCGAGTCGTCGTCGATGCTGGCCACCCCGACGGCGTACGGCGTGCCGACGCGGTCGATCTGGGTCTGCTTGACCGTCTCCTCGGCATACCCGACGTTCTTGTCGAACACGGTGCGGAACTTGGCCGTCATCAGCTCGCCGACCGCGGCGTAGTCGGGCATCTTGCCCGCGCTGTCGAGCAGGTCCGGGCCGTAGGTGTTGAACCGCTGGACGAACGTCCGGGCGGCCGCGAGCACCTTCTCGCGGTCGGCGGTCTCGTCGCGGGGCGGGTCGATCAGGGAGTCGAGCCTCTCGCCGGGGTTGGACCCGGCGCCCTTGTCGACCAGCGTCCACACGCTGACTCCGAGCGCGGCGACGACGACG
This sequence comes from Nocardioides carbamazepini, assembly GCF_024614185.1. Taxonomy (GTDB): domain Bacteria; phylum Actinomycetota; class Actinomycetes; order Propionibacteriales; family Nocardioidaceae; genus Nocardioides; species Nocardioides carbamazepini. The sequence goes on along the minus strand of NZ_JAHTLF010000016.1, from coordinate 492,417 downwards.
GCGAGCAGCAGCCCGATCACGCTCCAGCGGAGCGTGGCGTTGGATTCCCTCACGCGGCGAGCCTCGGCGACGGGCTCAACGCGTGGGGTCGAGCAGCGGTTGGAGATAGAGCCACTTCCACGAGTCCTCTCCCAGCGACGGAGGCGCCACGTTACCCCGCGCGGTGGACGTCTCCTCGGCCTGGCCCGTCACGCCCCAGGTCAGCTCGCCCGTCTTCTCGTCCACGCGCACGCCGACGTCGTAGCCCCGCACGCCCGGCGCGACCCGCGGGAGGTTCTGCGTGCCGCGAGGGTTGCTCTTGGTGATCGGCTCGGTGCAGCCGACGTTGTCGGGCATCGGGGCGTTGCCCCGGTCGGACTCCGGGTTGCGGCGGGTCTTGAGGTAGCCGTCGTAGCAGGGGGTGCTGGTCAGGGCGAGCACCAGGCCGAAGTGCGCGTCCCAGAACCCGCTGCCGCCCTCCTGCTTCGACCGCTTGCCGACGACGACCTGGCCGGCGCCGATGGCGTACGGGTAGACGACCAGCAGCTGCTTGACGGCGTCGAGGTGCTTGACGACGACCTCGCCGGTGGCGACCAGGTTGGCGAGGAGCTCACTGATCTCGACGCCGTTCTGCTCGAGGAAGGTCCGCAGCTGGGTCGCGGCGACCGAGCCCGAGTCGATCACCTTGCGCAGCGCGGGGTCGGCGCCGGCGAGCGCGGAGCTGAACAGCGAGAGCTGCTGGGCGAAGGTCCGCAGTGAGGACTCCGAGGCCACCTGGCCCTGCAGGACGATGTTGCTGTCCCGGATCAGGGCGGTGGTGAGGTCGAAGTTCTCGTCCGCGGTCTCGATGAACGAGTTGCCGGTGTCGATGATCCGCTGGAGGTCCGGGCCGGTGCCGGCGAACGCCTGGCCGAGCTCGCTGACCGTCGTCCGCAGGGCCTCACGATCGACGCTCGCCACCGTCGACGACAGGTCGCCGAGCAGCTTCTCGGTGGCGATCGGCGTCGCGACGTCGACGATCTCCGAGCCCTCGCGGAGGTAGGGGCCGTCGTCGGTCTGCGGCTGCAGCTCGACGTACTGCTCGCCGACGGCCGAGCGGTTGCCGACCAGGGCGAGGGTGTCGCTGGGGATCTTGTCCCACTTCTTCTCGATGTCGAGCCGGACGTCGACCCCCGCGTCGGTCAGCTCGAGCTCGCCGACGGTGCCGATGCCGACCCCGCGGTACGTCACCTCGGCGCCGGTGAAGATGCCACCGGACTCCGGGTAGTGGGCGATCACCGTGTAGCTGCGCTCCACGACGAGCCGGTCGAGCTTGGCGTAGCGGGCGCCCACGAAGGAGACGCCGAGCAGCGTGATGAGCGCGAAGACCATCAGCTGGATCCGGGTGCGACGGGTGATCACTGTGCCGACCTCGCCCTCTGCCGCTGCTGCGTCGGCTGCCCCGGCTGCCCGGGCTCCCCCGACCGGGTCAGCGGCGCGGCGTACAGACTGACCAGGTCGGTGTCGTAGGCGGCGTCGAACTCCGACCACATCGTGTCGACGTCGCTGTGACCGCCCGGGGCCGGGCGGCCGAGACCGCCGCCCTTCAGCACGCTGGAGAGCAGGTTCTGGATCGGGTTGCTGCTGGCGGGCGCATTGCCGGTCGCCGCGGTGCTCTTGTTGCCACCGCCGAGGAGGTTGCAGAGCAGCTTCACGGCCGCGCAGACGTCGTCGAGGAGGTACTGCGGCAGCAGCAGGCACTTCTGCGGGTCCGGCGGCGTCTTCAGGCAGCCCTGGAGCGTCTTCCACGCACTGTCGCAGAGGTTCTTCAGGTTGATCAGCTGGTCGAGCGGCGAGTCCGGCAGCTCGTTGACCAGGAGACAGGGCAGGTCCGGCAGGGTCAGGTTGCCCACGTCGAGCTGCAGGTCGATCGACAGGTTGACGTAGTCGCCCATGTGGAGGTTCCGCGCCACCTGCGGGTCGCGGCCCACGGACTCGTCGATGAACGGGTACGTCAGGAAGGTGCTGAAGCCCTTGGCGAAGTCGTCGCCGGCCTCGGCGATCTGGAAGAGCACCGGGTCGAGCATCTTGAGCGTGTCGATCGTCGCGGCCTTCGTGGTGTTGATGACCCGGACGCCGACGTCGCTGAGCTGGGTGAGCCCGTCGAGCATGGCGACCAGGTCGGCACGCTGCCGGTCGAGGGAGTCCAGCGCGCTCGGCAGCTCCTCGAGGGCGAGGTCGATGCTGTCCTGGTGCTCCTTGGCGGTGACCGCGAGCCGGTTGACCGACTCGATCGCATCGACGATGTCCTGCTTGCGCTGGTCGAGCTGGCCCATCAGCGAGGAGACCTGGGTGAGCACCGACTTCGCGGAGTCCTCCCGGCCCTCGAGTGCGAGGTTGAGCTCGGTCGTGATCGTCTTCAGCTGGGCGATGCCGCCGCCGTTGAGGACCAGGCTGAGCGCACCGAGCACCTCCTCGACCTCCGGGTTGCGGCCGCCGTCCTCGATGACGTCGCCGTCGGCGAGCCGGCCCTGGGCGCCGGTCGGCGGTGCCGCGAGCGAGACGAACTTCTCCCCCAGCAGGCTGGTCTGCCGGATCGAGGCGACCGGGTTGTCGGGAAGGTCGACGTCCTTGCGCAGCTCGAGGGTCACCACGGCCCGATAGCCGTCGAGACGCACCTCGGTGACCTGCCCGACCGCGACGTCGTTGACCTTGACCGACGACTTGGGCACCAGGTCGAGGACGTCGTCGAAGCGGACGCTGACCTGGATCGGGTCCTTGCCCGTGTCGGCGCCACCGGGCAGCGGCAGCTCGTAGACGTCGAAGTCGCAACCGGTGAGCAGCACGGCCCCGGCGAGCAGGGCGACCAGGCCCTGCAGCCGGCGACGGAGACCGCGACGGAGACCGGGACGGGGCCCGGAACGGTGCTTCATCGGTCCACCCCCACCAGTCCGTTGAGCGTCGGGTCATAGGTCTCGCCGTACCAGGAGCCGGTGCCGAACGGAGCACCGCGCGGGAGCAGGGTCTCGATCAGTCCGCAGATGTCGCCCTTGGCGTCCGCGCCCGACACCAGCGCGCACAGCACGGCGCTCGGGTTGGAGGTCAGCTCGTGCAGGAGGTTCCCGATGTTGGCGTTGGTGTCGAGCGTGCCGTCCTTCGGGTTGTAGGTGTGGTAGAGGTTCGTGATCGCGAGCGGGCCGGCCTGCAGCAGCTCGTCGAGGGCGCCGCGCTGGCGGACCAGCACCTTCGCGACCCGGTTGATGTCGCGGATGTTGCGACCGAGCACCTCGCGGTTGCGCTTCACGAAGCGGGCGACGTGGTCGAGCGCCGTACCGAGGTTCGAGAGCGCGGTCGTCAACTCCTGTCGCTCGTCGGCCAGGAGGCTCGACACGTCGCCGAGGGACCTGTTGAAGTCGCGCACCGTCGTGTCGTTGTCGGCCAGCGTCTTGAGGAAGGACTCGAGCTGCTGGGCCGACTCGAAGAGCTCGTCCTTGTTGTTGTCGAGGGTCTCGCTCAGCCGGCCGAAGTCCTCGATGGTCTGGTGGAACTGGGCGCCCTGGCCGCCGAAGTTCCGGGCCGTCTGCTCCAGGAGGTCGCTCAGCGCGCCCTCCTTGTTGGCGCCCTCGGGCCCGAGCGCGACGGTCAGCTTGTCGATGCTGCCGTAGATCTCGTCGAGCTCCAGCGGGATCGCGGTCTTGGTCGCGTCGATGACGGTGTTGTCGGCCATCACGCGGTCGCCGTCCTCGAAGGCCGGCGAGAGCTGGATGTAGCGGTCACCGACCACGGAGGGCGACACGATGACCGCATCGGCGTCGGCCGGCACTTTGAGCTCGGAGTCGTAGGACATGACGACCTTGACCTTGGTGCCCTCGGGGACGACCTCGCGCACCCGCCCGACAGGGATGCCGAGGACGCGGACCTCGCTGCCCTCGTAGACCGAGACCGCCCGCGGGAAGTAGGCGGTCACCGTCTTGTCGTTGCCCGAGCTGCCGAACATCCAGACCAGGCCGGTGACGACCAGGACCCCGATGACGGCCAGCGGGAGCCAGCGGCGCACCTTGCTCACCGAGTCGTTCACGGCGTCACCGTCCCGGGCACCGGCGGCAGGTTGAAGATGTAGGTGTCGAACCACGGCCCGTTGCCGAGCGTGCTGGCGAAGACGCGATAGAACGGCGCCATCAGGCGGATCGACTCCTCGAGGTTGTCCTCGTTCTTCTTCACGACCTGCAGCACCGAGTCGAGGCTGTCGAGGGCGGGCTTGAGGTCGGCGCGGCTGTCCTTGATCAGGCCCGTCAGCGTGGTGCTCAGCGTCGACGTCGACTTCAGCAGCCGATGGATCTGCGCCTTGCGCTGGAGCAGTGCGGTGAAGAGCGTGTCGGCGTCCTTCATCAACGCCACGATGTCCTCGTCACGCGAGTCGAGCACGGTCGAGACGCGGTTGAGGTTCTTCAGCAGGGAGTTGATCTCGTCGTCGCGCGAGGCGACCGTCTCCGCGAGCGAGGACAGGCCGTCGAGCGCCGAGCGGAACTCCTCGGGGGTGTTGCGGGTCAGGTCGGCCAGCGTGGTGAGCGCGCCGGCGAGCTGGTCGGTGTCGATGTCCGCGGAGGTCTCGGCCAGGCCCGTGAAGGCCTCGACCACGTCGTACGGCGAGCTGGTGCGCTCGACCGGGATGACCGCGCCCTCCGCGAGCTGGCCCTCACCGGCCGGGTCGAGGGCGAGGTACATCGAGCCGAGGATGGTCTTCACCTTGATGTCGGCGCGGGTGTCGGGGCCGAAGGGGGTGTCGGTCTTGATCTTGAAACCGACCTTCACGGAGTTCCCGTCGAGCTCCATCGAGGTCACCTGGCCGACGCGGACGCCGGCGATGCGGACCTCGTCCTTGGCCTTGAGGCCGCCCGCCTCGGAGAACGAGGCGTAGTAGGTGTCGCCGCCTCCGATCAGCGGCAGGTCGTTGGCCCGGAAGGCGGCGACCAGGCCGAGCAGCAGCACGGCGATGCTCACCGCACCGATCACCACGGGGTTGCGCTCGCGGAAGGGCTTCATGTCAGGCGTCCTCCCCTCATCCGAGCGTGCAGCGGTCGGCGGTCGCGCCATAGGTGGCGCTGACCGGGTTGGGGAGGATCGGGACCTTGATGGTGGCCTTGAAGTGGCACAGGTAGAAGTTGAACCAGGAGCCGTACGTCGCCGTGCGCCCGATCTTGGTGAGCTTGATCGGCAGCACCTGCAGGGCGCGGTCGATCTCGGCGCGGTTCTTGTCCAGGGTCCCGGCGACCCTGCGCAGCTCCTTGATGTCCTTGATGAACGGGTCCTTGATGTCGGTGACGAGCGCGGCCGTCTGCACCGACAGCTCGGAGATCGAGTCGAGGGAGGACAAGATCGCCTCCCGGTCCTCGTTGAGCCCGCCGATCAGCGAGCGGAAGCTGTCGATCAGGTTCGTCAGCTGCTTGTCGCGGTCCGCGACATGGTCGAGGACGTAGTCGAGGTTGGTCAGCAGCTCCCCGATGACCTGGTCGCGGTCGGCGAGGGTCTGGGTGACCGACGCGGTGCTCGACAGCAGGCCCTCGACGGTGCCGCCCTCCCCCTGGAAGACCTGGACGATCTCGTACGACAGCTTGTTGATGTCGTCGGGTGACAGGGCCTGGAAGAGCGGCTTGAAGCCGTTGAAGAGGACCGTCAGGTCGAGCGCCGGCCTGGTGCGGTCGACCGGGATGGCGTCGTCCTCGCCCAGCCGCTCCCCGCCCGCTCCCTCCTGGGTCAGCGAGATGTAGCGCTGGCCGATCAGGTTGCGGTACTTGACCGTCGCGTGGGTCGCCTCGTCGAGCCGGGTGTCCGCGTCGACCGAGAAGGTCACCCGGGCCCGGTCGGCGCTGATGACCCTGATCTCCTGGACGGTGCCGACCTTGACGCCCGCGATGCGGATGTCGTCGCCCTTGTTGACGCCGGTGGCGTCGACGAAGTCCGCGGCGTAGTCCTTGGTCGCACCGAAGGAGAGGTTGCCGATGGTGATGATCAGGACGCTCGTCGCGAGCGCCGTGCTCACCATGAAGACGACCAGCCGGATCAGGTCGCCGCTGGTCTTCTTGTCGAGGCCGCGCAGCATCACGACGACTCACCCCCGGCGAGGAGCGGGCCCGCGAGGAGCACGTTGAGGTCGGATCCGGCGCCGGCGTACTCCTGGTCGAGCGCGCCGCGCAGGGCGGCCACGTCGTCGGGGCTGCCGGTGTAGCCGGTGCTCCCGGGGGCCGGGCGCAGGTTGCCCTTGCCGGTGTCGCCGTTCATGCCGTCGTTGAGGCGCGGCAGCGGCGGGAACGGGTTCTGCTGGCTCCACGGGATGTCCGGCAGGCCGAGGCAGTCGGGGCCACGGTCCTCGCCGAAGATCGGCGCGTCGGCGGGCGTGTACTTCCGCGGCTGGTCCTGCAGCGTCTCGAGGACGATGTGCAGCTCGAAGCCACGGAAGGCCTCCGCGAGGCGCCCCTGGGCCTTGACGATGCCCGCCGACATGCACGGGATCGTCGGCGCGTAGCGGGCGACGGCCCGCAGGGTCTCGGTGCTCAGCTCACCGGCGCGCTTCAGGCGGTCGGCGTTGGCGTCGAGGAAGGACCGCGCGGTGTCGGAGAAGCTGCGGATGTCACGCAGGGTCGCGGTCAGCGCGGCCTCACGCTCCTCGATGGTGCCGGTCGTCTTCACGGTGTCATCGAGGATCTGGGCCACCTGGGGAAGGATGTCGGCGTAGGTGTCGGAGACCTCGGCGGTCAGCTTCAGGTCCTCCAGCAGGGCGGGGATCTGCGGGTTGATCCGCTTGAGGTAGCTGTCGAGCGTCTCGAGGTTCTTGCCGAGCAGCTCACCCCGCCCCTGGAGGGCGGTCGCGAGGGCGGTCAGCGTCGCGTTGAGCTCGGCCGGCTGCACCGTGCGCAGCAGCGGATAGAGGTCGGAGAGGACCTCCTCGAGCTCGGTCGAGACCACGGTCCGCTCGATGGTCCCGCCGGCACGCATCGTGCCCGACGGTCCGGTCTCGGGCACCACGAGCGACACGTACTTCTCGCCGAACAGCGTCTTCGGCACGATCGAGCCGGTGACATTGGCCGGTACGACGCCGATCTTGTCGCGGTAGATGCCCAGCGTCAGCTCGGCGCCACTGACCCCGGACCGGGCGTCGAGCACCTCGCCGACGATCACGCCGCGGACCTTCACGTCGGCCCGGTTGGGCAGCTGGAGGCCGATCGAGGAGGTCTTGAGGGTGACCCGGTCGTAGTCGGTGAACTTCTTCGTGAACGTGGCGTAGGTCAGCCACACGCCGAGGAGCAGCAGTGCCACGAAGAGCACACCGAGCACCTTGTGGGCCGCGAGGATCCGGTTCATCGCCCGATCACCCCGCGAGCCTGACGGTGGTCGAGGCACCCCAGATGGCCATCGACAGGAACAGGTCGATCACGTTGATCGCCACGATGCTGGTCCGGACCGCGCGGCCCACGGCCACGCCCACCCCCGCGGGACCGCCCGAGGCGGTGTAGCCGTGGTAGCAGTGGATCAGGATCACGACCACCGCGAACACCAGTACCTTGCCGAACGACCACAGCACGTCGCCCGGTGGCAGGAACTGGTTGAAGTAATGGTCGTAGGTGCCCGATGACTGCCCGTAGAACTGGGTGACGACCAGCCTGCTCGCGACGTACGACGACAGCAGGCCCACGACGTAGAGCGGGACGATCGCGATGAGTCCGCCGATCACCCGGGTGGTGACGAGGAACTGCATCGAGGGGATCGCCATCACCTCGACCGCGTCGATCTCCTCGGAGATCCGCATCGCGCCGAGCTGCGCGGTGAATCCGCAGCCGACCGTCGCCGCGAGGGCGATGCCCGCGACCAGCGGGGCGATCTCACGGGTGTTGAAGTAGGCGGACACGAAGCCGGCGAAGGCCGCGGTGCCGAGCTGGTTGAGCGCGGCGTACCCCGACAGGCCGACCTGGGCGCCGGTGAAGAAGGTCATGCCGATGATGACGCCGACGGTGCCGCCGATGACGGCGAGGGCGCCGGACCCGAGGGTGACCTCGGCGAGGATCCGCAGGATCTCGCGGGGGTAGCGCTTGATGGAGCGCGGCAGCGCGAGCAGGACCTTGATGTAGAAGGACAGCTCGTGACCGAGGTTGTCCAGACCCTTCATCGGCCGGTCGTAGATCGCCTTGATGTTCGCCATGTCAGCTAACCCGTCTTCGGGGGCACGACCTGCAGGTAGATCGTGCTCAGGGTGAAGTTGACGACGAACAGGAGCAGGAAGGTGATGACGACGGACTCGTTGACGGCGTCGCCGACGCCCTTGGGGCCACCGCCGGCGTTCATGCCCTTGTAGGAGGCGACGATCGCGGCGATGAGACCGAAGACGAGGGCCTTGATCATGCCGATCCACACGTCGGGCAGCTGGGCGAGCGCGGTGAAGCTGGCGAGATAGGCGCCGGGGGTGCCGTCCTGGAGGATCACGTTGAAGACGTAGCCGCCGCCGACGCCGACGACACTGACCATGCCGTTGAGGAAGACCGCGACGAGCATGCAGGCGAGCACGCGGGGCACGACGAGACGCTGGATCGGGTCGATGCCCAGCACCATCATGGCGTCGAGCTCCTCGCGGATCTTCCGCGCGCCCAGATCGGCCGCGATGGCCGAGCCGCCCGCGCCCGCGATCAGCAGCGCGGTCGCGATGGGACCCGCCTGCTGGATGACCGCCAGCACCGACGCGGAGCCGGTGAAGGACTGCGCGCCGAACTGCTTGATCAGGCCTCCGACCTGGAGCGCGATGACCGCGCCGAAGGGGATCGCGACCAGGGCCGTGGGGATGATGGTGACCGACGCGATGAACCAGGCCTGCTGGATGAACTCACGCCCCTGGAACGGGCGCCGGAACAGCCCTCGTCCCACGTCCAGCGCGAAGGCGAACAGCTTGCCCGCGGCGCCGAGTGGGGCGACCACGCGTGCAGCGGTGAGCGACACCTAGCGCCCCTTTCGTCCTGATCCCGTGTCGTCGTGCCCCCGATGTCCTGCTCGCTCAGCCGGCGCTGCTCCCGGACGCGTGCTCCGCCTCGCGGGTGAAGGACCCGGGAGGCGGCGTGATGCCGTTGGCGCGGCACCAGGCGCCCGGCGCGGCCTGCGCGCGACGCGGGATGCCGTTGGACGGCTCCATCTGCAGCGGGATCGGCGGGAGCGGCGGCAGGTCCATGTCCTTCTCGGCCGCGAGCTGGTCGGCGTCCTTCTCCTCCGACATGCCGATCGGACCGATCGTCTGGGCGTTGAGGAACTGGCGCACCACCGGCTCGTCCGAGGACAGCAGCATCTCGCGCGGACCGTACATCGCGAGGTGCTTGTGGTAGAGCAGGCCGATCTGGTCGGGCACCACCCGGACGCTGTGGATGTCGTGGGTGACGATGAGGAAGGTCGCGTCGATCTGGGCGTTGAGGTCGACGAACAGCTGGTTGATGAACGACGTGCGCACCGGGTCGAGGCCGGAGTCGGGCTCGTCGATCAGCAGGATCTCGGGGTCGAGCACCAACGCGCGGGCCAGGCCGGCGCGCTTGCGCATGCCGCCGGAGATCTCGCCGGGCAGCTTCATCTCGGCGCCGAGCAGGCCGACCATGTCCATCTTCTCCATGACGATGTCACGGATGTCGGACTCACTCTTCTTGGTGTGCTCGCGCAGCGGGAAGGCGACGTTGTCGTAGAGGTTCATCGAGCCGAACATCGCGCCGTCCTGGAACAGCACGCCGAACAGCTTGCGGATCTCGTAGAGCTCCTTCTCGGAGCAGCTCGCGATGTCGGTGCCCTCGATCACGATGGAGCCCTCGTCGGGCTTGATCAGGCCGATGAGCGCCTTGAGGAAGACGGACTTGCCGGTGCCGGACGGGCCGAGCATCACCGAGATCTCGCCCGCGGGCAGGGTGAGCGACACGCCCTTCCAGATGAGCTGCTTCCCGAACTGCTTCGTCAGGTTCGTGACCTGTACGTCGACGCCCATGTTCGTCCTCTCCCTACGTCCGCTCGCCAGCCCCCGCTGCGAAGGATCAACGCAGCCGCGTGGCGCACGTTACGCGGCAACCGTGGCGCGCGTCACGCCGACCCAGCCATCGAGACCCGCACCTTACTGGCGAGTAGAACCTAGCGTCCAACTCGCGAGTAGTGCTATGGCTGCCGCCGGAAAACGCACGAGGCCGGCAGGGCGGATGCCCTGCCGGCCTCGGGACCGGACTGTGTTCCGTCAGGAACAGGTCACTTCAGGGTGACGGTGGCGCCGGCGCCCTCGAGGGACTCCTTGGCCTTGTCGGCCGTCTCCTTGTTGACCTTCTCGAGGATCGCCTTCGGGGCGCCCTCGACGAGGTCCTTGGCCTCCTTGAGACCGAGGGAGGTCAGCGCGCGGACCTCCTTGATGACGTTGATCTTCTTGTCACCAGCGGCCTCGAGGATGACGTCGAACTCGTCCTGGGCAGCGGCCTCCTCGGCACCGCCCGCGGCACCGCCGGCGGCGGGGGCAGCGGCAACGGCGACCGGAGCGGCGGCGGTGACGCCGAAGGTCTCCTCGAACTGCTTCACGAACTCGGAGAGCTCGATGAGGGTCATCTCCTTGAACGCGTCGAGGAGCTCGTCGGTGGTGAGCTTCGCCATGGTGGCGGTTCCTTTCTCAGGTGGTCGGCGTGCGTACGTCGCGCGCCGGCCGGGTTTCAGGTGGTGGTGACGCCGGGGCCTCAGGCCTCGGCGGTGTCGCCCTCGTCAGAGGCGGCCGCGTCCGCGTCGTCCGCGGCGGGAGCCTCGTCAGCGGGGGCCTCGGCAGCCTCGTCGGCAACCGGAGCCTCCTCGGCGGCGGCCGGCGTACCGGCACCACCTGCGAGGATCGAGGGGTCCTCCTGGGCCTTCGCCTCCAGGGCGCCGGCGAGCCGGGCAGCCTGGGCGAGCGGGGCGTTGAGGAGGTAGACGGCCTGGCTGAGGGAGGCGAGCATCGCGCCCGCCATCTTGCCCAGCAGGACCTCGCGCGACTCGAGGTCGGCGAGCTTGCCGATCTCCTTCGCGTCGAGGAAGTTGCCGTCCAGAACGCCACCCTTGATGACCAGGGTGGGGTTCGCCTTGGCAAAGTCACGCAGACCCTTGGCCGCCTCGACGACGTCGCCCTTGATGAAGGCGATCGCGGTCGGGCCGGTCAGCAGGTCGTCGAAGCCGTCGATGCCCGCCTCCTTGGCGGCGAGCTTGGCCAGCGTGTTCTTGACCACGGCGTAGTTGGCGTTCGCACCGAGGGAGCGGCGAAGGTCCTGCAGCTCCTTGACGGTGAGACCGCGGTACTCGGTCAGCACAGCGCCAGCGGACTCACTGAAGGACTCAGCGATCTCCGCGACGGCGGCCTGCTTGTCTGCCCGCGCCATGGGTCTCCTTCCGGATGGAAGACCTCCGCACTCGTCCGGGAAAGACGAACGCCCCGAGCGCAGGCGCTCAGGGCGTGGACCTCGCGGCTGGAACCGCGTCATCGGTGCTCTGATCCCCTGCGCAGGCCGTCCACTCTCGCGGAACCTTCGGTCCGGACTGGTAGCCCGGACAACCGGCGGTCTTTAGGTTTCGAGGAGCAACGGTACGGCGCCCGCGGGCCCGGGCCAAATCGTGGCGAGCCGGATCGCGGGCCGATCGGCGAGGGTCGAGAGGTTCCGCCCTCCGTCCACCATCGCTACCGTGACGCCATGGACGCCGACGTGCTCGGCAGGGGACGCGAGCTCGGGACGATCGCCCGGCTCCTCGACGGACAGGGCATCGCGGGCCTGACCTTCACCGGTGAGCCCGGCATCGGCAAGTCGACGCTGTGGGAGGCCGGGCTGGACATCGCCGCAGCACGCGGGTGGCGCACGCTGCGAGCCCGGGTGGGCGAGGCGGGCGCGGCGTTCGGGTTCGGCGTCCTGGCCGACCTGTTCGCCGGCATCGAGCTGGACGACGTACGACTCGACCCTCCGGTCCGCCAGGCCCTGGCGGCCGCCATGCTCCGCGAGGTGCCGGCCGAGCCGATCACCGCGACGGCCGTGGCCCGGGGGACGACGGCAGTGCTGCAGGCGCTGGCGACGCAGGGCCCGTTGCTCATCGCGATCGACGACGTCCAGTGGTCGGACGCGGAGTCCACGCAGGCCCTCGCCCAGGCCGCGCGCAGTCTGGCTGGAGGAAGGCTGCGGTTCGTGTTCACGCGGCGCAGCGGCGAGAGCGCGACGCCCATCGAGTCCGTGCTGCAGCGTCGGGAGCTGGACGTCGTGGACGTCGGTCCGCTCTCCCACGAGATGGTGCCCCGGCTGTTGGTCCGCCGCCTGGATCTGGCCCTGCCGCGCTGGCTGGGCGTGAGGGTCGCCGATCATGCGCGGGGCAACCCGCTGTTCGCGCTGGAGATCGGCCGGGTGCTGCGCGACCGGCCGCTGCCGCCGTTCGGCGCTCCCCTGCCCGTCCCCACGGACCTGGCCGACCTCTTCGCCCAGCGCGTCGCCCACCTCCCCGCGCCCGAGCGGGACCTCCTGTTGGCGACGGCCGCCGAGCCGCTGCTCGGAGACGGAGACCTGGTCGCGCTGGGGGATGCCGAGACCCTGGCCCGAGCGCTCGACGATCGGCTGCTGCTCATCGACCCGGATACCGGCCGGGTCCGTCCCGCGCACCCCCTGCTGGCGGCCACCGCGTGGACCGCGGCAGGCCCGGAGACACGTCGTGCCCTGCACCGCCGGCTCGCCGCCGTACTCGGCGACACCGAGCGCGGCGTCCGGCACCGCGCGCTGGGCTCGCACGGGTACGACGACCGCCTCGCCGCTCTGCTCGACCGGGCCGCCGAGCAGGCGGCTGCCGCCGGACGCGCGGAGACGGCCGTCGAGCTCGCCCGGCTCACCCTCGACCGCACCACCCCCGACTGTCCCGACCGACCCGAGCGGGTCCTGCGCCTGGCCGAGCGGATGTCGGTGGCCGGGGTCACCGCCGAGCTCACCGCGCTGCTCGACCACGAGCTGACCGCTCTGCCCGCCGGAGACCTGCGCGCCCGGGGGTGGCTGCTCGCGACGGACGGCGAGGTCGAGTCGATCGCCCGGTGCCTGGACTACATCGACCGAGCCATCGCCGACGCGTCGCACGCGCCCACGCTCCGCGCCGAGGCCCTGTCGCTGCGGGCGACGGTGATGGCGGTGGCCCAGGTGAGGCACATCCAGGACGCGGTCCACCTCGCGGAGCGGGCGGTGGAGCTCGACCCGGAGGCGACGCTCGGCGCCTCCTGGGCCAGGGCGATGGCCGGCCTCCCCGACTCCGACCGGGTCGATGACGTCACGACGGCGAGCCGTCGCTGCTGGCGCGGCGACGTCGCGGGCGCGCGGCGCCTGCTGACCGCCCGCATCGCAGCGGACGAGGAATGCGGCGGGCACGCCGACTTCCTCGCGGCGAACATGCTCCTGACCGAGGTGGAGCTGCGCGCCGGTCGCCTCGACCGCGCGACGGAGCTGCTCGAGGTGGTGGAGGCGTTCGGCTACGCGGAGGCGTTCGACAGTCCCGACCACCTGCGTCTGCAGGCCCGGCTGGCCGCGCTGCGCGGTCGGCGCGCGGAGGCCGAGCAGTGGCTGGGCGCGACTCGGCCGCTCGCCCGCGCGGTCGACTCCGGCTGGGTGCTGCTCGACCTGTCGATCACCGAGGGGCTGGTCGCCACCTGCGCCGGCGATCCGTCCCGGGCAGCCACGGCTCTGGGCGAGGTGTGGGACTGGTGCCGTCGCGAGGGCGTCGGGAACCCCGGGGCCTTCCCGGTCGCGTTCGAGCTGGCCGCTGCCCGCCTCGCGGTCGGGGAGGCCGACGCGGCCTGGGCCGTCGCGGACCAGCTCCGGGCAGCGGCCGACGCACAACAGCATCCCTGGGCGCTCGCCGTCACCCGGGCGCTCGACGCACTCCGCGGCGCCGTCGAGGGATCCCATGCGCCGGGGGTCGCGGCGGCCGTGGCGACGCAAGCGGCCGACGAGCTCCGGGCGATGGGCCTGGCCTTCGACGCCGCGCGGGTCCTGACCGTCGTGGGGGCCGCGCTACGGCGCCGGCGCCAGTGGGGGCACGCGCGGACGCTGCTGGAGGCGGCCAGCGCCGAGCTGAGCGAGATCGGGGCCGACGGCTGGGTCGCGCTGGTCGGCGACGAGCTCGGCAAGGTCGGCGGGCGGCGGCGGACGCAGGACGGCGCCCTGACCCCGGCGGAGCTCGCGACCGCGCGGCTCGCGGCGGACGGGCTCTCCAACCAACAGGTGGCCCGTCGTACCGGCACCTCGGTGCGCACGGTGGAGACCCATCTGAGCCGGGCCTACCAGAAACTGGGCATCACCGCGCGCTCACAGCTCGCGACGGCCCTCGCGCCGCGCACCGAGCCCGTCCCGTGACCGGTGCGCATCGCTCCCTCGTCGAGGCCTCGTTGATCCTGCGTGGTTTCCACGATTGAGGCGACGACCGGCGGTTCCTAGCGTCAGCGTGGCCGCCCTCCGGACGGCGCGGACGGGACCACCACGAAGGGATTCACCATGATGCGGATCATCCGGTCGCTCGGGCGCGGTATCGCCTCCCAGGCCATCGCGATCCTGGCGCTCACCATCGCCGTCTCGGGCACGGCCTACGCCGTCGCAGCGAAGAACAGCGTGGTGAGCTCGTCGATCAAGAACGGCCAGGTCAAGACCAAGGATCTCGCGCCCAATGGCGTCGACGGCAGCCGGATCGCCCCGAACGCGGTCGAAGGGAGCCGGATCGCGCCCAATGCCGTCGACCGCACCCGGATCGCCCCCAACGCCGTCGACAGCGGCAAGGTCGTCGACGACTCGCTCACCGGCGCCGACATCGCGGAGGGGTCGCTGGGCATCGTCCCGTCAGCCCGGACCTCGCAGCTCGGGGGGCTCGCCTGGTCCTCTCCGGTCGGTGGCTGCACGCCGGCCACCACCACGACATTCGAGAAGTGCGTCGAGACGACCATCACCATGCCGGCCGCCGGCCGGCTGGTGCTGATCGGGCAGGTGGGCATCTCGCACCGCACCGACAACCAGTACCAGGCGACCGGCCACTGCGGCTACCGGGTGAACGGCACCAACCAACCCATCGTCAGCGTCGCCCGGAACGCCGGCAACCTCGCGGGCGGCTGGAACGACTACACGCCGATGATCGACACGGTGACGGTCCCCGCGGGTCCCGTGACGATCGGGATCTGGTGCGTGGACAGCTACTACTCGAAGTTCACGGACGTGAAGTTCGCGGCGATCGCGGCCTCACCGTCGACACCCTGACCGTACGCCGGACACCGGCGGGCGGAGTGGGACCCGGACTTGGCACGATGGTCCTCATGTCCTCCTCCGTCCCGCCGCTGTCCGCCCTGTCCGCCGACGACCTCGCCGCGCGCCTGACGACCGCGCGTGCCGCCTACGACGAGCTGAAGGCTCGCGGTCTCGCGCTCGATCTGACCCGCGGCAAGCCCGGCGCCGACCAGCTCGACCTCGCCAACGACCTGCTGAGCCTGCCGTCGACGTACCGCGACCGGTCCGGCGCCGACGTCCGCAACTACGGCGGTCTCGAGGGCCTGACGGAGATGCGGGAGATCTTCGCCGACCTGCTCTCCGTCGACGTCGCGAGCGTCGTGGCCGGCGGCAACTCGAGCCTGACGATGATGCACCAGGTGCTCACCGCGCTGCTGCTCAAGGGCGGCCCGGACTCGCCGCGACCGTGGAGCCAGGAGCCGGTCGTGAGGTTCATCTGCGCGGTGCCCGGCTACGACCGCCACTTCACGATGCTCGCCGAGCTCGGCATCGAGATGCTCACCGTCCCGATGACCCCCGACGGCCCGGACCCGGTCGCGGTCCGCGCGCTCGTCGCCGACGACCCGAGCGTCAAGGGCATGTGGATCGTGCCGACGTACTCCAACCCGACCGGCGCGGTCTGCTCCGCCGAGGTCGCCGCCGAGCTGATGGCGATGCCGACCGCGGCGCCGGACTTCCGGATCCTGTGGGACAACGCCTACGCCGTGCACCACCTGACGGAGGAGGAGACCAAGAGCGCCGACGCGCTCGGGCTCGCCGCCGCCTCCGGTCACCCGAACCGGCCGATCATCTTCGCCTCGACCTCCAAGATCACCTTCGCCGGCGCCGGCGTCGCCGCGCTGGCCGCCTCGCCGGAGAACAAGGCGTGGTACCTGCAGCGCCTCAACTTCGCGGCCATCGGCCCCGACAAGGTCAACCACCTGCGCCACGTGGAGTTCTTCAAGGACGCCGACGGCGTGCGCGCGCACATGCGCAAGCACCGTGCTCTGCTCGCCCCGAAGTTCGCGGCGGTCGAGGAGGCCCTCTCGACGCGACTCTCCGGCCTCGGCATCGCCGAGTGGACGGTGCCGACCGGCGGCTACTTCGTGAACCTCGACGTCCTCGACGGTACGGCGTCGCGCGTGGTCCAGCTCGCCAAGGAGGCCGGCATCGTGCTGACCGCCGCGGGCTCGGCGTTCCCGCACGGCAACGACCCCCACGACCGCAACGTCCGTCTCGCCCCCTCCTTCCCGGTGCTCGCCGAGGTGGAGGCCGCCATGGCGGGGGTCGCGGTGTGTGTCGAGCTCGCCGCGCTGGAGAAGCTCACCGCCTGAGGTCGGGCGGGCGCAACGGTCAAGAAGCAGGCACGAACGGCGTCAGCCGGATCGTCGTGAACTGTCCGATGTCGAGGATCTCGGTGCCCACCCGCGCCGGGACCGCCGCGGGCAGCTGGCCCGACGCCAGCTGTACGACGACCAGCGAGGCGGGCTCGGCCTCGGCGCCGGCGAGGTCGCCGGTCCACTCGAGATCGCTCGCTGCCCGCTCCCCCGGCGCGAGGCGGATCGACGCCGAGGAGACGGGGTCGCCATTGATGGAGCGGTCGCTGTGCTCGACCTCGGGCACGAAGGTCGACCCCCACCGGCCCCGCACGCCGATGCCGGGCACGCCCTCGACGACGCAGGTCTCCTTCGAGCTGTTGCGCACGACGATGCGGGAGTACCGGTGCCCCAGGCTGGAGTCGAGGCCCTCCAACGTGACGGCGACCTGGTCCGGAGCGCAGTGGCCGTCCGCGCGCACCGAGGACCGGGTGCGCAGGACGGCGGTCAGGGCGGCGCCGTCGAGCTCGTCGTCCGCCGGCGGCAGGGACCCGTCGGGGCTCTCGTCGTAGCCCGGCGGGACCTCCTCGAGGCCCGGCGGGGCCGTGGTGCCCGCCGGCTCGGCCGGCTCCGGCGGCGTCGACTCCGGGTCGTCACTGCATCCCGCGAGCGCCAGCGCGACGACCACCGCCCCGAGAAGTGTCCTCACGCCGCCACCCTAGGAGGCGGGGAGATGCGCGACGCCCGCCGTCCCCTTGCGGGGCCGGCGGGCGTCGTACTGCTGGATGCCTGGATCAGGCCTCGTCCTCGACCGTGACGTTCTTGATGCGGTTGGGGTCGACCTGGACGCCGGGGCCCATGGTCGTGGAGACGGTGATCTTCTTCAGGTAGCGGCCCTTGGAGCTGGACGGCTTGAGCCGCAGCACCTCCTCGAGGGCGGCGGCGTAGTTCTCGACGAGCTGCTGCTCCGAGAAGGACGCCTTGCCCACGATGAAGTGGAGGTTGGCGTGGCGGTCGACGCGGAACTCGATCTTGCCGCCCTTGATGTCGGAGACGGCCTTGGCCGGGTCCGGCGTCACGGTGCCGACCTTCGGGTTGGGCATGAGGCCACGGGGACCGAGCACGCGACCGAGGCGGCCGACCTTGCCCATCAGGTCCGGGGTGGCGACCACGGCGTCGAAGTCGGTCCAGCCGCCGGCGACCTTGTCGATCAGCTCGTCGCTGCCGACGAAGTCGGCGCCGGCCTCGCGGGCGGCGTCGGCCTTGTCACCGTTCGCGAACACGAGGACGCGGGCGGTCTTGCCGGTGCCGTGGGGCAGGTTGACGGTGCCGCGGACCATCTGGTCGGCCTTGCGCGGGTCGACACCCAGGCGCATGACGACGTCGAGGGTCTCGTCGAACTTCTTCTTGCTGGCGGCCTTGGCGATCTTGATCGCGGCCAGCGGCGCGTAGAGCTCGTTCTTGTCGAACGTCTCCGCAGCCGCGCGGTAGGTCTTGCTGCGCTGCATGGTGGTTCCTAACTTGAAGAGGAGGTGTGGTCAGCGGGCCAGCGCGGCCCTTCCACAGTTGTTCAGGCCTCGACGGTGACGCCCATGGAGCGAGCGGTACCCTCCACGATCTTCATCGCGGCGTCGATGTCGTTGGCGTTGAGGTCGGGGAGCTTCGTCGTCGCGATCTCGCGCACCTGGTCCTTGGTCAGCTTGCCGACCTTCTCCTTGTGCGGGACGCCCGAGCCCTTCTTGAGGCCGGCGGCCTTCTTGATCAGCTCCGCGGCCGGCGGCGTCTTCGTGATGAAGTCGAACGACCGGTCCTCGTAGATGGTGATCTCGACGGGGATGACGTTGCCGCGCATGGACTCGGTCTGGGCGTTGTACGCCTTGCAGAAGTCCATGATGTTGACGCCGTGCGGACCGAGCGCGGTACCGACCGGCGGAGCCGGGGTGGCCGAGCCGGCCTGCAACTGCACCTTGACCAGTGCGGCGATCTTCTTCTTGGGAGGCATTCCTCTATCTCTTTCTTCTCGTGGTCATGACGAGGCGTACGTCGTGCGCCTCTGCCACCTGCGTCACCGGGCCGTGGAGCAACCATGGCCCAGGCAACCCAGACATTCTTCCGCGCCGAGACGCGGACGGCGAAATTCAGACCCGCTGGATCTGCGAGAACGACAGCTCGACCGGGGTCTCGCGGCCGAAGATCTCGACGAGCGCCTTGACCCGCTGGGCCTCGGCGTTGATCTCGGTGATCGTCGCGTGCAGGGTGGCGAACGCACCGTCGACGATGAGGACCGAGTCGTTGACGTCGAAGTCGGCGACCTCGATCGGCTTCTTGGCGGGCGTGGCCGCGGTGCCACCGCTCGCCGCCGCGGCGGCCTCCGCCTCGGCGGCAGCCGCGGTGACGACGGCCGGGGCGAGCATCTTCTCGACCTCGTCCATGCTCAGCGGCACCGGCTGGTGACTGTGGCCCACGAAGCCGGTGACCGACGGCGTGTGCCGCACGGCGGCCCAGGACTCGTCGGTCAGGTCCATCCGGACCAGGACGTAGCCGGGAAGAACGGTGCGCTTGACCATCTTGCGCTGGCCGTTCTTGATCTCGGCGACCTCCTCGGTGGGGACCACGATCTCGTGGATGTAGTCCTCCATGTTGAGGGAGTGGATCCGGTTCTCGAGGTTCTGCTTCACCCGGTTCTCCATGCCGGAGTAGGTGTGCACCACGAACCAGTCGCCGGGCTTGGCCCACAGCTCGCGGCGGAACGCCTCGAGCGGGTCCTCGGCGGCGGCCTCGGGCGCCTCCTCGTCGGAGTCGGCGGCCTCGGGAGAATCGGCGTCGTCGGAGTCGTCCTCATCGGAGTCGGCGTCGTCCTCGACGACGGCGATCTCGTCGGCACTCTCGAGGTCGGCGGTCTCGTCGACGTCGATCTCCTCGGCCTCGACGGGGGTGTCCTCGGCGACATCGACGCCCGGGACGTCGGTGTCGAGCGCCGCCTCGGCGAGCGCCTCGTCAGCCTGGGCCGGGTCGTACTGCTCGGACACGTGCTGCTCCATCAGTTGTCGAAAAAACGAACAGTTGTCAGCCGACGCGGGCGCGTCGGGCTCAGATGTCGTCGGCGCCGGTGAAGACCTCGAACGCGAGCTTGCCGAGCGCGAGGTCCAGGACGGACACGAGGGCGATCATCACGAGAACGAACACGATGACGACGACGAAGTAGGTGCCGAGCTGCTCCCGGGTCGGGTACACGACCTTGCGGAGCTCCGCGACCACCTGCCGGTAGAAGGTCACCAGGCCGGTGCGGTTCTCGGGCTGCTTGCCGCCCGAGGAGTCCTTGCGGCCCCCACGGACTGCCGGAGCATCCGCCACGCTGCTCACCTTCTCTTCATCAGCGCCGACCGTCCGGCCGGCTGGTCGTCATCTCTTTGCAGGGCACGAGGGACTTGAACCCCCAACCTTCGGTTTTGGAGACCGATGCTCTGCCAGTTGAGCTAGTGCCCTCCGACGCCTCCGCCACCAGTGTGCCGACCGCCCGAAGGGCGCGCCTCACCATGGGGCAGAACCACCAAACCGGGAGTCTACGGGGTCGGCCCCAGCCGAGTCGAACCGACGTCCATCTTGCCGCTGACCTGCAGGTTCGCCGTACCGGGCCGACACACAACCCAGAGCCTGCCATCGGCCCAACCCGGCCTCGACGCTCCCGTCCATCCGTCGTCAGCCCCGTTCCCGACTGCTGCGCGGCGCGCATCGCCGACGTGGACGACCTCGGGTCGGCCTGGACCAGTTGGGACAGTTTGGAAGGGGTATTTGGACCGTAAGTGGACCCCGATCAAGTCATCCGTTGGAAGATCCACACACGAGGTTGCCGCTTGGTCCGTCACCGTGGTCGATCTCCTGCTTGTTGAGCTTGCACACGCAGACCGGCGATGAGAGATCGCGAACGTCCTCGGGACCATAGAAGCAGCCCTCGCTCTGGTGGTGGCCGACTCCGTGCCCGCACTCAGGACAGAGCCTCCGCAGCGACGCGAGCCGAGTGCCCGGCAGGTCATCGAGGCAGGCCCTGGGACATGGCGTGCTTCCGAAGTCAGCTGGCGGTCCAGCCGCCATCGAGAAGATGGGAGCCGCCGGTCATCGACGCGCTGTGCGGACCGCACAGGAAGGCGACCAGCTCGGCCACCTCGGCCGGCTCCACGAGCCTCTTGCTCGCAGACCGCTGGAGCAGGATCTCGTCGACGACGCGGTCCTCGGGTAGTGAGTGGACCTCGGCCTGTGCCCGGATCTGGTTCTCGACCAGTGGTGTGCGGACGTAACCCGGGCACACCGTGTTGCTCGTGACGCCCTTGCCGGCGGCTTCGAGGGCGATGACCTTCGACAGACCCTCCAGGCCGTGCTTGGCGCTGACGTACGCCGACTTGTAGGCCGACGCGCGATGACCGTGGACGGAGGATACGTGCACGATCCGTCCCCAGCCGCGCCGGTACATCCCTGGTAGCACTGCGCGCGTCAGCTGAAAGGGAACCTCGAGCATCAGGCGGAGGATCAGGGCGAACGTCTCCGGTGGGAACTCCTCGACCGGTGCGACGTACTGCACACCTGCGTTGTTGATGAGGATGTCTGCGTCGAGGTCCAGCGCGGCGACGGCCCCGGGGGCCGTGAGGTCGACGGCGAGTGCTCGGCCGCCGATTGAGGCGGCGACCTGCTGCGCCTGCTCGGCGTCGCGATCCAGCACGGTGACGGTAGCTCCGCGGGCCGCGAGTGTCTCGCTCACCGCGCGGCCGATCCCTCCGGCCCCACCGGTGACAACAGCGACTCGACCGGCCAACGGGCGGTCATCGGAGTGGTTCACACCAAGGAGGCTAGGAACCCGACACCGCCGTGGCCTCGGTCGCGATCACGAACTGGGCGGGCGCGGCTCGTCCAGATGTCCTAGAACGACTCCGCCGGGAGACGATCGCGCCAGCTTCAGCGGCGCGGGTAAGCGCGGCTGTTGTGCAGGAATCTCGCACGCCCGGCTTCATCGACCAGGAACGTGAACACCGGGTACATGCCACAGTCGTCGTCGACACCGACGAAGGTGTGGTCGCGCAGCTTCCTCAACGCGGTCCGAACCCCTTCCCCGACGGGATCCCCCGCGCCGTCGACATCGTGGATCGACAGTCCGAGCTCGCCATCCGCACCGGGTTCCACTGTCCACCGCACAGCGCGTCCCGCGTAGGTCCCGACATAGGGGGAAGCGTCGACCGGGATCGCCTGCGGCAGCTCCATGGGATCGGGGACTCGTAGCCCGCCCAGGCCGCCGAGCACATGGGCGAGCACGGCGTCGATGAGCCGGTAGGAGGCGCCGCCGTTGGTGAGCACGGCGACCACCAGTTCTCGGTCCGGTACGACGCGCAGTGCTGCGACCTGACCCGTGGTGTGCCCGTTGTGACCGACGACGCACACGCCATCGACGTCGTACAGATCCCACCCGAGACCGCGGCTACTCCCCCATTTCGGCCCGAGAAAGGGGACCGCGACCGACTGCGGAGCCTGCATCTGCGCCACCCCGGCGGGCGACAGGACTGACTGGTCGGAGTCGGCGACGCCGCCGAGGTGCAGCATCCCGAAGGTCGCGAGGTCGCGGGCGGTCATCGTCAGCTTGGATCCCGAGGGTGCGAGACCGCGGACGATCGCACCTGCCTGTACCGCGGTGCCGTCGGGTTCACGGTGGCCGGTCACGACCAGGTCGGCTGGCGCGGCCGCCGGGTCCGGATAGGCGTCCCTCAGACCGAGCGGCTCCAGGAGGTGGGCCGCCAACGCGCGATCGAACGGCACGCCGCGCAGGACCTCCACGATCCGTCCGAGCACGGAGATGCCCGCGTTGCAGTAGGAGAAGAGGGTGCCCGGCTCAGCGAACGATGTGGCGAGGGCGAGTCGGGCGACATACCGCCTCAGGCTCTCGTCGTCGTCGCCGGTGTGCGTGAAGTCGTCACCGTCGAACCCGGGCGCATGAGTCAGCAGATGGCGCACGGTCACCCGTGCCGCCAGCTGCGGGTCGGCGAGCGCGAACTCGGGCAGCACGTGCTGGACCGGCGCGTCGAGCGACACCTTGCCCTCGTCGACCAACTGCATGATGAGCGTGGCGGTGAAGGACTTGGTGATCGAGCCGATCTCGAACACCGAAGCAGCATCGACCAGCCGGCCAGCCGCCGACTGCCGCCCTGCATAGGCTTCGATGATCCGGCCGCGATGGACGACGGCCACCGCCGCACCGGGCACCCGCCAGCGTGCGGTCAGCTGTGCCAGGGTGGCGCTGAGCTCCTCCATAGTGGTCTCCCATCATCTCGTGGTGGTGCTGCACCGCGGAGCACAGGCTTCGATGCAAGCATCGGCGAGACACTCCACCGAGTCGACGATCGGCAGCACTTCGGTCGCGCGTCCGATCGCTAGCGGGATCTCGGTGCAGGCGGCGACCGCCACGTCCGCGCCTGCCGCTGCCAGGGACCGCGTCGCCTGCTCGACCAGGCGGGTGGCGTGATCCAGACGGCCGCCGCCCTTGACGAGACGGATCGCCTCGTCGACGAGCGCACTCTGGTCGTGCTCGGTCGGCTGGATCACCGCCAGTCCCACCTCACTGCAGGCCGTCTCGTAGAGGCGGGCGATCCGGGTGCCCCGTGTGCCGAGCACACCGACGTGCCGGGTCTCCGGGTGGCGTTCGATGGTCGCTGCCACGGTCGCGCGCACGATGTCCACGAAGTCGGCACCGGTGGCCCTCCGCAGACCCGGCAGGAAGGCATGCGCCGTGTTGCACGGCATCGCCATCAGGTCGGCCCCCATCGCCTGGAGCTGCTTGACCCCCTCGACCAGCTGCGGCAGCGGCGACGGCCCGTGTCCGAGCAGGGCCTCGGACCGGTCAGGGACACGTCCGTCGCTCCAGATGACGACAGGAATGTGCTCCTGGTCCGATCGCGCCGGAGTACGCCGGACGAGGTCGCGATAGAAGGTGGCCGTCGCCATCGGTCCCATCCCGCCGAGCACCCCCAGGAGGCTCATGCCCGCTCACCGTTGATCGCCTCGTGCGGTAGGGCGTAGGCCGTGCGGCCGTCGCTGAGCCGCACCGTGGTCGCCGCGAGGAGTGCGTCCGCGACGCTCTCCTCGACGGCATCGAGGACGGCGGTGAACGCCGTGTCGAGGTCGCTCGGCGACAGGGCGGGAGCGAGCTCCGACTCTGTGGTGAACGATAGACCGTAGTCGCCGCTGCCGTGGCTGTAGTCCGCGCCGATCCGCCCCAGCCCGAACACCGCGCGTCGCGCGATCCGACACAGCTCGCCCGCCGAGCACGGGGCATCCAGCGCGACCAGCACGACGCAGGAGCCCTCGGCGGAGACCGGACCGGCCGCGGGTAGCCCGAGCGCATGCGGAGTGATCCGCTGGTTCCCGAGCCGCAGCTCGCCGCTCATGTTGGCCTGCACCAGGACGCCCAGCGTGTGCGTGCGCCCCCGTAGCCGGATCTGACGTGAGGAGCTTCCGATCCCGGCCTTGAAGCCGAGCGCGCAGGCGCCCGCACCCCCGCCGACGTTGCCGAGCTGGACACCGTCCCCCATCGCGCTGTCGAGTGCCTGGAACACCTGCGCTGCCCCGATCGGCCGGTCCCCACCGGGCGAGAGCCAGCTGTCGTTGACTTCCCCGACGACCGGATTGACGGACGTGAAGGGCCTGCGGGCACGCCGCTGTAGCCAGGTGATCAGCGCATCCGCCACTCGAAAGGTCGACAGGGTCGAGGTGAGCAGGATGGGCGTCTCGATCACACCGAGCTCGGCGATCTGGGTGGTGCCGGTCAACTTGCCGTAGCCGTTGCCCACGAACAATCCCGCCGGCAGACCGTCGCCGCCGACGATCCGGTCATGCACGACCGCGGTCACGCCGCTGTGGATGTCGCAGGAGTCGTCGTGCAGCGTTGCGTGACCCACGCGAACGCCGGTGACGTCGGTGATGGCGTTCTGCGGCCCGGTCGGCAGGCGTCCGAACTCCCCCAGCAGAGCTCGCGCGCGCCGTGTCCCCCGGCTGTCGGTTCGTCCCTCGGATGCCACATTCAGAAGTGTCGTGCGCGCGACTGACCGGCCGCTTCGTCCGGAACGATGAGGTGGCGCCTCATCCGTCGTACGACGGACCAAGGCGTGCCTGAGGTCAGCGCAGGGTCGGCTGCGAGCGCCGGAGGCGCAGTTGGAGCATGGCCGCGAACCGGTCCTCCGGGCTGTCGAGATCGATGCCACTGATCTGTTCGAGCCTCTTGAGTCGGTAACGGAAGGTGTTGGTGTGCACGAACGCGGCGGCGGCGGCGGCCGAGACGTCACCGAAGGCGTCGAGCCAGCACTCCAGCGTCTCCACCAAGCTGCCGTTGTGCTGCGCGTCGTACTCCTGGAGGCGTGCCAGGTGCCCCGTGAGCTCGTCGCCGCGGGCCATCGTCATGTCGCCGAGCTCGAGTATGAGGGCGCCGACATGCACATCCGCCAGCGTCGCCATCGCTCCGGGCTCCGCCCGGCTCATCAGGACTCGAAGCGCCCGGTCCGCACCGGTGCGCGACCGGCCCAACCGCGCTGCGTCGGGGGCCAGTGGACCGATGCCGATGACCACCGGGGCACGCGATCCGGTGCGCTCCAGGAAGTTGGTGATCAGCCGCCGCGCACGCTCGTCACTGTCGTCGACATCGACCGGGATCGGCAGCAGACCGTACGCCACGTCCCCCAGCAGGGCGACCGCGGCTCGTGGCGCGACGGCGCTGAGGTGCACAGCCAAGGCATCGGCGAGCCGCTGGCGCTCGGCGACGGCACGGGATTGACCCGTCGGGTCGTCCTGCGTCTGGGCGGACGGGAGCAGGCCGAGCGCGACCACAGTCATCGGCTGGCCGAGGAGACCGAGCCGACCCAACGCCTCGGGCGCGCGCGTCCCGCCCTCGAGCGCGGTGGCGACCAGATCGGCGCGAAGACGCCGTTCGACGTCCGCGCCGGCGCGCATCCGCAGAAGATGAAGGGCGACGAGCTTGGCCGAGTCCAGGAAGGCCCTCGTCCGACCAGCGTTGAGCGGCTCGGGCACCGCCGCCCAGATCGAGCCCAGCACCTCGTCACCCGCGCGGACCGCGACAGCAACCCGCAGCATCGCGATCTCGTCGTACTCCGTCATGTCCGGCTTGAGGTACACCTCCCGCGTGCTCTGGTACAGGTCGCCGATCACCCCGGACCGCTCCAGGGCACGCGCGAACCGGTCGGGCACCTGCCGTCCGAGGATGGTCGCGACACGCGACGCATCCGCCTCGTCCTGACGACCGGAGAATGCCAGGACGTTGAAGGCGCGGTCCTCGATGGTGACCGGCGCGTCGAGCAGGGCGGCGATGGCGTTGGCGAGGGAGAACAGGTCTCCCGACGGCATGCCTCCGAGCGTGGTCGGTACGTCGTCACCGACGTCGGCTTCACTGAGCAGGGTCCGCAGCATGGCAGCCAGCTGTGACCAGGAGGCGCCCTTCGTCAAGGCGAGGAGCACGACGCCGGAGGCGGCGGCCGTCCGGCGCAGTTCCGTCAAGCCGGCGATCGGAGCGCGCACGACGAGCGCCGCCGCCTGGTGCCGCCCGAGCCGGACGAGAAGGTCACCGACCTGCTCGGGCTCGTGGACCCCGACGCCGAGCACCACGGCGCGTTCGGGCAGCACGAGATCATCGGCAGGGTCGTAGATGACGACACCGCCGAGATCGTCGACTCCCTCGATCCGACCCGCAACGACCTCGAGGAAGGTGTCGCCGAGGTTCTCGACGACCCGAGCCAGACTGGCGCGCGGCGGCCTGGACGACGATGAGCTCAGCACGCCCTCACCGTACGACGGCGACGATCGCCCCGGCAGGGTTCCCCGCGAGTCAGGAGCCCTCTGTGTGGGCGGTGGCTAGGAGACACGCGAACCGCTACAGGACGAGCTCGCGGGCGCTGACGGTCATCTCGTCCAGTGCCTCGGGCAGCGGCTCGACACCGAGCCCCGGGCCGGTCGGGACGTCGAGTCCCCCGTCACGCAGCACAAAGGGGGCGGTGATGTCGGTCGTGTAGAACCGGTCGGATCCCGAGACATCCCCGGGGAGCGTGAAGCCCGGCAAGGCTGCGAGCGCGACGTTGGCGGCACGGCCGAGCCCGGTCTCCAACATGCCACCGCACCACACAGGGACGCCGTGGGCACGGCAGACCTCATGAATGCGCAGGGCCTCCAGATAGCCGCCGACCCGGCCCGGCTTGATGTTGACGATCTCGCATGCGCCGAGTCGGATGGCGGCGGCGGCACTGTGAGCCGAGACGATGGACTCGTCGAGGCAGACCGGCGTCTTGATCTTCTTCGCCAGGTCGGCATGGCCGAGGATGTCCTCCTCGTCAAGGGGCTGCTCGATGAGGAGGAGGTCGAAGTCGTCGAGCTTGGCGAGCTGGGCGGCATCCCCGAGCGTGTACGCCGTGTTGGCGTCGACCTGCAGCAGGACGTCGTCACCGAAGCGCTCGCGTACAGCGCGCACGGGCTCGACATCCCAGCCGGGCTCGACCTTGAGCTTGATCCGCGCATAGCCCTCTTGGAGGTAGCCGTCGACTGCGTCGAGAAGTGCCGGGATCGAGTCCATGATGCCGACCGAGACGCCGCTCGGCACGTGGGTGGCCAGCGCTCCGAAACTCTGCGCGAACGAGACGCCTCGGATCCGCAGCTCCGCATCGAGGACGGCCATCTCCAGCGCGGCCTTGGCCATCCGGTGGCCCTTGTGATGGGCGAGGAGCGGCGCCACCCCGTGGGCGGTCAGGCCGTCGACGGCCCTCAGATCGGGCAGGAAGAACCGCTCGAGCACATCCTCGACTCCGTCCGTGTACTCCGCCGAGTAGCCCAGCTCCGACATGGCCACGCATTCGCCCCAGCCCTCGGCCTCGGGGGTGCGAACCCTGAGCAGGAGGACCTCGCGCTCGGTCTGGGTGCCGAACGAGGTCCGGAAGGGCGAGACGAGCGGGAGGCGGATCCGGCGGAGCTCGATGCTGTCGATCTTCATGTGGTGGCTTCTCCTGTGGTGACGATGTAGCCGGTGTCCCGGTCGAAGGCGCTGACCTGGCCGCCTTCTGTGAACAGGCGGCTGAGGGCTTCGCGGACTGCGAGCCGCCAGGCAGCGGCGACCTCGGGCTGGCGCTGACGCATGGTCTCGATGTCGGCCGGTACGGCGACCACAACCTCGGGCGCGCTCGCGTCGACCGCGACCGGGCGCCCGTCGGCATCCGCGCGGAGCACGGACGGCACGCCGGGCGAGGGGGTTGCGGGCGGGGCGCCGACGGCGCAGGCCGCGGCGCGCGGACCGGCGAGGTCCCACTCCAGCAGCAGACGGTCGGAGTCGTCGCCGCCGTTGATGTCGTCGAACATCACGCCGTAGTGGTTGACGTAGTAAGTACGCGCCGAGCCGCCCAGCTTGCCGACGTTGAAGTGGGCATTGCGGCGGACGAGCGGATCGAAGGTCCAGCAGATGGTGTCGATGTCGTTGCTCAGCGCCCATGCTCGCTGGTGCAGCTTGAGGGCGAAGCCGAGGTGCCGGGCGCGCGCGTCCGCGGCCACGCCCGCTATGTGGCTGTAGAGGGTGCGGGTCGGGGGCGGGCACCAGAACCCGGCGCAGCCGCCGACGAGGCGCTCCCCGTCGTAAGCACCCGCGATGTAGCTCTCCGCGGACGAAAGCGCCCGGAGGATCTCGATCGGCATGATCGAGCTGCCGTCGTGCGGACGCCAGATCGTGTCGAAGAGGTCGACGCACTCCTGGAGCTCCGCGGAGGTGCGCAGCCGGCGGATCACGACGCCGGAGCGGCGGGCCGCCGCCTCCGCGGCGCGCCACGCGCCACGCTGCACCTGCTCACGCGTCGCGGTCGGGGCCGGAACTGTGGAGGTCATGCGACGAGCATCCGGTCCGCGGACGGGCGGCGTCTCCGTACGATCCCACGAGATGCGGGCACGCGCTTCGTACGGCTCACTGGCACAGCTCCCGCACAAGGGCGACGAGAAGCGCGGTACGGACAGGGATCTGGTCGACGAGGACGTGCTCGTCGTCGGCGTGCGCGCCACCTCCGACAGCACCGAGACCGTCGAGCGTGGGACGCCCGAGGCCGGCCGTGAAGTTCCCGTCGGAGCCGCCCCCGACGCGAGCGGCGCTCAGCTCGCCCAGCCCCTCCTCGTCGGCGATCCGGGTCGCGAGGTCATAGAGACCGGCCGCCATCGACTCCTCCATCGGCGGTCGGTCGGGACCGCCGCCGACGGTGATCACGGCGCCGGGCACGGTCGCGGTCAGGCCTCGGACCGCCGCATCCACGCGCTCCTGCTCCGCCCGCGTCCAAGCGCGAACGTCGACGGCGAGTCGCGCCAGCGCCGGGACGGTGTTGCTCGTCGTACCGCCGGACACCACGGTCGGGACGACCGACGTGCCCCTCTCCGGCGAGGCCAGGCCGTGCACCCGCTGGATGACGTGTGACAGCTCGACGACGGCGTTGACGCCGCGCTCGGGCTCGAGGCCCGCGTGGGAGGCTCGGCCGGTGATGGTCAGCTCGTAGAAGGACACCGCCTTGCGGGCCACCTTGAGCGCGCCCCCGTCGGCCGCGGCCTCCAGCACGAGGACGGCATCCACGGTCGCGGCGCTCTCCTCGATGAGGCGTCGCGACGTGCGTGAGCCGATCTCCTCGTCCCCGGTCACCAGGATGCTGACCGGACAGGCGGGACCGGCGAGGGCGGCCGCATGAAGGGCCATGACGACACCGGTCTTCATGTCGAAGCAGCCGGGACCGGTCAACACGCCGTCGCGCACCGCGAAGGGGTGTCGCGCCAGGGAGCCGGAGGGCCACACCGTGTCGTGGTGACCGAGCAGCAGCACCCGCGGCCGACCCTCTCCAGTCTTCCAGCGGAGGTGGCTGCAGCCGTCGGCCTCGATCACCTCCGGCGCGAGGCCGAGCACCCGTTGCCCGACGCGAGCGACGACGCCGGCACTCTCCTTGACGGCTGCCTGGTCGGCCGACGGCGACTCACAGGCGACCAGCTCCGCGATGTCATCGATCATCTGGGACAGCCGGCTCTCCAGCTGGGCGAGCAGGGGGCTCATGGGCCTCGTCATCCGTTCTCGTGCCGTGGTCCGGTGTGGCGGGTGAGCCAGTCGACCAGGCGGTCGTGATAGTCGCCGCGGTACGCCGGGCGGCCGGTGAAGATCAGGTCGTGGTCGGCGTCCGGATAGACGTGCAGCTCGGTCGGCACCCCCTGCTCGCGCAGGGCGTCGTGCCATCGGCGGGCCTGCCGGGCCGGGGTGATCTCGTCGGCCCCGGCGTGCAGGAGCAGGGTCGGCGTGCGCACCCGGTCGACATAGGAGATCGGCGACAGCCGCCGGTAGCGTTCCGGGTCGTCGGCCGGGCGCGCCCCGAGCTCGGCAAGGGCGAGATAGGCGCCCTCCGCGGAGTCGTCGACCACCTCCGCCAGATCCGCCATGGAACCGCCCGCCACCGCGGCGGCGACCTGCAGGTCCTGTGTCGTCAACAGATTGACGAGGAGTCCGCCGTAGCTGTAGCCGACCAACGCCACGTGCTCCGGGTCCGCGAGTCCACGGGCGACCAGAGCGGACACGATGGTCGCGACCTCCTCCGCATCCGGTACCCCCCAGGCGCCGACGACCCGCCGCAGGTGCCGCTCGCCGTACCCGTCGCTGCCGCTGGTGTTGGGCAGCACGACCAGCCATCCTCGGCGGACCAGCTCCTGGTGATGGAGATGCGCCTCCTCCGCGCAGCCGGTCCACGCCAGGTGCGGTCCTCCGTGCAGGTCGACCACCAACGGCTGCGGCCGGCCGGACGTGGTCTCGCCGAGCACCCATCCGTGCACGGAGCGCTCGGCGGTGACCGACCAACGGTGCGGAACGGGCCGTCGCAGCGGGGTGGCCGGCGCCCACTCCCCTACCGTGGTGACGGCCGCGGCGTCGGGAGCGACGACGGCCAAGGCACCGTAGGAGTCAGGGGTGCGGATGATCGCGGCGACCAGCCCGGATCGCGCCGGCGTGGTGAACGCGAGCACGTCGACCTGGCTCGGGGTGAGCCTCCGGGGGGCGGCCGTCACGTCGTCCAGACGGACCTCGAACAGCGCGGTCGGCCCTCCGTCGCGAGCGCCGACGAGGACCGTGCGCGCTGACGGGGCCGGACCGTGCAGGCGAATGTTGCGATCACCGGCGGTGACGCTGCGCCAGTCGTGCGGTCTGCCTGGAGCACAGGCCAGGAGGTGGGCGTTGCCGACCTCCTGGTCTGCCCGTCCGACACCGACGATCTCGCCGTCCCCGGAGAACCCCACCGCGGAGAGGTAGCCGCCCTCGGGCCCCACCGGGAAGGCGGCTTCGACGCCGTCCGGGTCGAGGCTCCAGAGGCGAGTGACGTCCAGGTCTCCCGGGACTCCGCTCTCGGTCAGGATCGCTGCCAGCCGGCCGGCGTCGCCCGACCAGACGACGTCGAGCACCCGTTCATCGGTCTCGAGGACGGTGAGGGCCTCATCAGGCGTGGTCGCTGCCAACGGCGCCACGCGGACCGCGGTCGTGGGGTGGATTGGACTCGATTCGACCCAGGCCACCCGGTGCCCGTCCGGGCTGCAGCGGAACAGCGCCACGCCGGTCGGCAGGTCCGCGCGCCGGCGTGGCTGACTGCCCTCGACGGCCACCGTCCAGAGCGAGGCCGCGGCGACGTCTCGCCGGGCGAAGACGACCTCGGAGTCCGAGATCCAGATCGGGTCCGCGTCGCGCCGGCCCTCGCCGACGGCGCGGATCGTGCCGGTCGCGACGTCGACCAGGTGCAGCCGGCGGACATAGTCGTCGCTCGCCAGGTCGACGCTGCGGACCACCGTGGCGATCGTCCGGCCGTCCGGTGCCAGCGCGATCTGCTCCGGGACTCTCAGCCCTCCCAAGGTCTGGCGCAGCGTACTCATGGCGGTGGCTCCGTCCGGTGGTTTCGGTCTGGTGGTCCAGCATGGCCCGGCCACCGGTCGAGAGGCTTCGTCCCCCGCTCACACTTGTCGGCGTCAGACTCGTGCGCGTCGACGAGGCGGTCCGCCCGGCAAGGTGACAGCGTGAGGATGAGCTCCTCTGTCACCCGTGCTCCTCGGAAGGTGGTCGTTCATGAAGGTCGACGTCGTCATTCGCGGTGGCGAGGTGGTCGACGGCACCGGCGCGCCGCCGTACCGCGCCGACGTCGCGATCCTCGACGGACGGATCACCGCGATCGGCACGTCCAGGGACGGTCTGCTCGGCGACACCACGGGCATCGAGGAGCTCGACGCGACCAGCTGCCTGGTCAGCCCGGGCTTCGTCAACGTCCTCAGCCATGCCTACTTCACGATCCAGCAGGACCCGCGCGGCCTCTCCGACCTCTATCAGGGAGTGACCACCGAGGTCTTCGGCGAGGGCGTGTCCCTCGGCCCGGTCACCGGCGAGATGACGCCCGAGATGATCGTGCTGGGCGAGATCGCCCCCACCGTCCGTACGGCGTGGCCGTCGTCGCGTGAGTTCCTCGACGATCTCGAGCGCCGTGGGGTCGGCCAGAACGTCGCCACCTTCGTCGGAGCCGCGAACCTCCGCATGGCCGTCGCCGGTCTCGCGGACGAGCCACTGGACGACGACCAGCTCGCGCGAGCGTGCGGCCTGCTCCGCGACGAGCTCGAGACCGGCGCGCTGGGCGTCGGCTCTGCGCTGATCTACCCGCCCGGCAGCTACGCCGGCACACGCGAGCTGATCGCCTACGCACACGTCCTGGCCGAGCACGACGCCCTCTACATCTCCCACCTGCGCAACGAGGGCGACCGCCTCGAGGAGGCGGTCCGAGAGCTCCTCGAGATCGCGCGCGAGACCGGCGCCCGCGCCGAGATCTACCACCTCAAGACGGCGGGTCGGGACAACTGGCACAAGATGCCCGAGATCCTCGCGCTCGTCGAGGACGCACGCGACGAGGGTCTCCGGATCTCCGCCGACATCTATCCGTACGTCGCGGGAAGCACCGGCATCACCGCCTCGATCCCTCCGCAGTTCCATCGGGGCGGCATCGAGCGGCTGCGTGCCCGGCTGCGCGACCCGGCGACCCGCGCGCGCGTCCTCGCGGCGATCCGCGAGGGCGGAGAGTGGGAGAGTCTGTGGCGCATGAGCGGCGGTGCGGACGGTGTCGTGATCCTGTCCCGTCATCCGGAGCTCGGCATCCGGCCCGGGACCTCCGTCGCGGACATCGCCCGCGAACGCGGCGATGCCGATCCTGTGGAGACCCTGCTCGACATCGTCGAGGCCGCGCCGTACGCCGACGCGGCGTACTTCCTGGGCGACGAGGACAACCTCCGCAGTGCCTTCACTCGCCCCTGGGTGTCGGTCGGCTCCGACTCCGACGCACCGAGCAGCGAGGACCTGTTCGCCGATCACCCGGTGCATCCGCGTGCGTTCGGCGCATTCGCCCGCGTCATCGGTCGCTACGCCCGCGACGAGGGCCTGGTCGGCATCGGCGAGGCAGTGCGACGGGTGACCAGCCTGCCCGCGAGCAACCTCCGGCTTGCGGACCGCGGCGAGATCCGCCGCGGCTACCACGCCGACATCGCGGTCTTCGACCTGAGCCGCGTCGCGGACCGCGCCACGTACGCCGATCCGAAGCGCTACGCGACGGGCATGCGCCACGTCCTCGTCAACGGTGTCGCGGCGCTCCGGGACGGCGCGCCCACGGGCTTGCTCGCCGGCCGTGCCCTGCGTCGCGGGCCTGCGCGCCGCTGACCCAAGAACTGCGAGCCGCCCTCCACCGTCGAGTGGCGGGGCCGGAGACGACGACCGTCCTTTGGTCGCTGCGCCCCGACGAGGGGCGAGACTCAGAGCGTGCGGCGACGATCGAGGGTGTCGCGGAGGGCCTCGCCGATCAGGTTGAAGGCGAGCACGACGGCGACCAGGCACAGACCGACGGGGTAGATCAGCCACCAGTAGCCGGACAGCAGGTAGTTCACACCCGCGGACAGCTGGCCGCCCCAGTCCGTGTGCGGGTAGCTCAAGCCGAAACCCAGGAACCCGAGAGTGGCGACAGCGAGGATGGCGTCGGCCACCTGGAAGGTGATGTTGACGACGACGACGCCCAGGGAGTTGGGAATCAGATGGCGGAAGACGAGGCTCGGCCCGCTGGCGCCCATCGAGCGGGCAGCGAGCACGTAGTCACGGGTCTTGAGGCTGAGTACCTCGGCTCGGACGAGGCGGGCGGGGATCAGCCATGAGAAGAGACCGAGGATCAGGCTGAGCGACCAGGCCGATGAGTTGAACTTGGTCGACACGATCAGCACAACGAAGAGGAACGGCACCGACATCATCACGTCGACGAAGCGCATCATGACGGCATCCACGATCCCCCCGGCGAGACCAGCGGTCGCGCCGTACAGCGTGCCGATGACGGTCGCCACGAGGGCCGCGAACACCCCGATCTGGAGCGACGCCCGGCCCCCCTCCATCAGGCGCCCGAGGACGTCGAAACCCTGCGAGTCGGTGCCGAGCGGGTGCTCCCCAGATGGCGGCAGGAACGCCTTCAGGGGGTCGACGTCGACCTGGTTGGTCGAGTAGATCAACGGGCCGAGGAAGCACACCGCGACGATCGCGAGCGCCAGTACGACCCCTACGAGTCCGATCGTGCCGCCGAACGGCGATCCGGTGCGGAGCCGCCGCAGCAGTTCCACCCGTCGCCGCCCGGCGAGGACCTCGGCGGCCCCGACCACCTGACCGGAGTCGGCTCCGGCGCTCATGACAGCTCGATCCGCGGGTCGACGATCGCGACGAGGAGGTCGCCGATCAGGTTGCCGAGCACGGTCAGCACGCCTCCGATGAGGGTGTAGGCAAGAAGCACGGGATAGTCCTCGCGAGCCAGGCTGTTGATGAACAGCAGGCCCAGGCCGGGATAGTTGAACACGGACTCGATCACCAGGTTCCCCGCCAGCAGTGCCGGCACCGAGACGCCGACCAACGTGATGAGCGGCAGGCTGGAGTTGCGCAGCAGGTGGCTGCGCACGATCTTCCTTTCGGAGACACCCTTGGCGCGCGCCACCTTGATGTAGTCCTGGCCGAGCTGGTCGAGGGCTGCGGAGCGCTGATAGCGGGCGAAGATCGCGATGTTCGCAGCAGCGAGCGTCAGGATCGGCAGCAGCATCGCGCGCGGATCGGTGAAGATCACGAACGCCGAGCGCGACTGCGACGCCTGGGCCGGCAGCAGCTGGAGTTGCACGGAGAAGATCTCGATCGCGACGACGGCGAGGAAGAACTGCGGGCTGGCGTACAGCATGAACGTGGCGGCGGTGATCGCCGAGTCGCTCCGCCTGTTGCGGCGGCGAGCCTGGTAGATGCCGAGGGGCACGGCGACCGCGAGCGCCAGGAGCAGCGCGGCCAGCGAGAGCATCGCGCTTCGGCCGGCGTTCTGGGCGAGCAGCTCGCCGACGTCCTGGTTGAGCTTGTAGGACCGGCCCAGGTCTCCTTGGACGAGACCCTGCACGTAGGAGAGGTACTGGACGACGACCGGCCGGTCGAAGCCCTCCTTGTGGTTGAACGCATCGACTGCCTCGGGCGATGCGGAGGGTCCCAGGACGGAGCGCCCCGGGGCGCCCGACATGGCGTTCAGGAGCAGGAAGACGACGATCGAGATGCCGATCACGACGACCAGCGAAGTGGCGAGTCGCCGGGCGAGATAGCGGGCCATCGTGTCTTCCTCCTTCTGGTCCGGGGTGCCGCCCGGCGGACGGCACCCCGGAGGACGGGCTCGTAGGTGGAACTAGGCCGTTTCTCCCATTCCCTGGCGGTGCCCAGCCCGCCCCGCACGCACGCCGGCGGCGTTGCCGACGCTCGACGTGCGCCCAGCATGCCTTCGCGCCGGCGCCTGGCCATCGCACGCGCGGGACGACCTGGGCATCCACCGAGGAATGGGAGACACGGCCTAGCCGGCGTAGTACCAGAACTCGGGCGTCAGGAACCCCTGCGTGATGTTGGCGAAGGCGTCCGGGTCACCGGAGAGCGTCTTCTTCCAGACCACGATGTTCGACGGGTTGGGCATGTAGAGGACCGGCAGATCCTTGCCGAGGAAGGTGGCCTCGTTGGACAGCGCCTTGGGGTCCTCGCCCGAGATCGACTCGTTCATCAGGCTGTCGGCCTCCTCACTGGAGTAGTGGCCGGCGTTGTAGGCACCCTCGGTGCTCCAGATGAGGCTCGCGGTCGGGTAGCCGCCCAGGTTGATCGGGCCCGAGTCCTGCACCGCCCACTTGTCCTTGTTCTCCGGGGCGAAGTTGTTGTCGTAGTTGGAGTACATGAAGTTCGTGGCCTTGGCCGCCGACTCGATCGTGATGCCGACCTTCTTGGCGGCCGCGATGAACGCGGTGTTGCGGGCCGCGATCGAGGTCGGGCTGTTGGCGTAGAAGAGGTTGAAGCTCAGCTTCTGGCCCTCGGGAATGCCCTCGCCGCACTGGTCGTCGCCGGCTCCCGGGCGGACGCACGTGGTCTCTCCGTGGTCGACCACCTTCCAGCCGTGATCCTCGAGCAGCTTCTTCGCGGTCTCGATGCTGTACGGGTACGGCGCCTTGTCGCCGAAGCCGGGGGCGTTGGCGGAGGCCGCCGAGACCGGGCTGTAGCTCTCCGCGGCGGCGCCGTTGTAGATCCCCTTGCTCTTGATGTAGCCGGGCTGGTCGATCAGGTGCTGCAAGGCCTGCCGCAGGTAGGGCTGGGCGATCATCTTGTCGAAGTTGTTGGTGGTGTTCTCGAAGTTGAGGAACAGGGAGTTGACCTGCCCCTCCTTCGGCATCCCGTAGTAGTTGTAGCCGGTCGACTCGAGGGTCGGCAGTTGGTCGATATAGCTCGAGTCGAGCAGCGCCACGGTCAGGTTGCCGGCTCGGACCTGGTTGAACACCGCTGCGGGCGAGGTGAACGGGAGGTAGTTGACCTCATCGACCTGCGCGGCCTGCGGTCCGCTGTACTCCTCGTTCGGGACCAGGGTGAAGCCACCGGTGGAACTGTCGAAGCCCTTGAGCTTGAACGGCCCGTTGACGACCGACCACAGCGGGTTGGTGGCGAACGACTTCTGGTCCTGCGACGCCTTGTGCAGGTAGTCGAAGGTCGCCTTGGCGTTGGCCGGGTCCCTGAAGTCGATGATCGGGCCGTCGTCCGAGGCCTTGCTCCAGCTGTGGGCCGGCAGCGGGATCAGGTTGCCGAGGACGAAGGCGTCGAAGTAGCCCGGGTTGTACGCGGTCGTCAGCGTCAGAGTGACCGTGTGCTCGTCGGTGGCCTCGACCGACGCCAGGTCGTCGGGGAACTGGCCGGGGGTGTAGTAGCTCCAGTTCGACGCGTCCTCCTTCAGCGCGGCGCGGATGAGCTCGATCGAGAAGACGAGGTCATCCGCGACGACCGGCTCGCCGTCGGACCACGTGTAGGAGTCCTTGAGCTCGATCGTGATCGTCTTCCGGTCGCTGCTGTACTCGGGAGGCTCAGCGATGCTGAGCTCGTCGTTGACCGCGGCCGTGGCTCCGGTGGAGCGCCAGTAGAGCGGGCGCCAGAGCTGCGAGGGCGCGACCGTCGTGCCGTTGAAGACCGCCGGTACGTTGGGGTAGATGTAGTTCGGCGCCAGGCCCGGCGAGAGTGCGATGTCCACGGTCCCGCCGGCCTGGACGGTATCGGCGGCCTCCGGGATCGACCCGAAGCCCTTGTCCCCGCTCACGGTCGGGGTCTTGCCGTTCCCT
Source organism: Nocardioides carbamazepini (assembly GCF_024614185.1). Classification (GTDB taxonomy): domain Bacteria; phylum Actinomycetota; class Actinomycetes; order Propionibacteriales; family Nocardioidaceae; genus Nocardioides; species Nocardioides carbamazepini. Next base: position 455,141 of record NZ_JAHTLF010000016.1, on the reverse strand, counting down.
CCACCGCCGCCACAGGCCGCGAGGGAGCCCGCCAGCAGGAGCGCCACGCCGGCGCGCACCATGCTCGATCGCCTGATTGCCTTCATGCTGATTCTCCAACCCTGGGGGTCTCGCGGCACTGGTTTCTCCGAGTCGCACCGTGGCCGACTGCTATGTGAACTGTGAGTCCATCGTTGGTGGTCTGCGCCACGGGGGTCTTTGGACGATCTGACGATTCGCTCCGTCATGTGTCGTCAGCCGACACGAAGAGGGAAGTGACAAGCGACCTTGTGCCCGGCACCGAGATCGATCAGCTCCGGCTCCCGGACCGCACAGATGTCGTCGGCGAGCGGACAGCGGGTCCGGAACCGGCAGCCCGACGGCGGATCGATCGCGCTCGGCAGCTCCCCAGTGACGGCCGCCGCGGGCTTGGCCCGCTCGACATCGGGGACGGGCTCGGGAATCGCGGCGATGAGGCCTGCGGTGTAGGGATGGGCGGCGGCTTGGTAGATGTCCTCGCCGGCCCCCTCCTCCACGAGCTTGCCGAGGTACATCACGCCGATGCGATCGGCGAGGTACTTCACGACCGCCAGGTCGTGAGAGATCACCAAGGAGGTCAGGCCGAGATCGGCCTGCAGGTCCTTCATCAGATTGAGGACCTGCGAGCGCACGGACACGTCGAGCGCGCTGACCGGCTCGTCGGCCACGAGGACCGACGGATGGACGGCGAGAGCACGCGCCAGACCGACCCGCTGACGCTGGCCCCCGGAGAGCTCGTGCGGGAGTCGCTCGAGCACGCTGGTCGGAAGCCCGACGGCGTCGAGCAGGTCGCGCACCCGTGCGTCCTGCGCGGAGCGGTCCGCGTCACCGGCGAGGCGCAGGGGCTCCCTGATGATCGCGGCGACCCGCAGACGGGGGTCGAGAGAGGCGTAGGGATCCTGGAACATCATCTGGATCGGACGTCGCCTACGTCGGCCCTCCCCGCCCTTGAGCGGTTCGAGGTCGAGGCCGTCGAGCCGGATCTCCCCTGCGGTCGGGCGTTCGAGGCCGATGATCGTGCGGCCGAGGGTCGACTTGCCACATCCTGACTCCCCCACGAGGCCATAGGTCTGGCCCGGGGCGATCTCGAAGCTGACGCCGGCCACCGCGCTGAGGCGGGCCGAGGCCCCGAACCAGCCACGACGGACGTCGTACTCCTTGACCAGGCCGGAGACCGCCAGACGCGGGGGAGTCGCGTCCTCGACGGTCTCCTCGTGCCGGCTGTCGTTCGCCTGGCGGCGAGCCACGAGCACCGGCGAGCTCTGGGGCGGCATCGGATGCCAGCACGCGAAGGCGTGGCCCGGCATGTGCTCGATGAGCTCGGGAGCCAGCGCGGTGCAGGCGTCGCTGACGCGCCGGCAGCGCGAGGCGTAGGGACAGCCCGCGGACCTCTCCGAAAGGTCGGGGGGCAGTCCGCTGATCGAATAGAGCCTGGCCGACCGGTCCTGGTCGAGCAGCGGGATCGAAGCGAGGAGGTCGTGGGTGTAGGGGTGCCGCATCGCCGCGAAGAGATCCTCGGTGTCGGCGGCCTCGGCGATCCGTCCCGCGTACATGACGTTGACCCGGTCCGCTCGGCCAGCGATCACTCCCATGTCGTGGGTGATCAGGATCATCGCCATGCCGAGACGTTCCTTGAGGCCGTCCAGGAGGGTGAGCACCTGCGCCTGCATGGTGACGTCGAGCGCTGTCGTCGGCTCGTCGGCGATGATCACCTTCGGCTCGCAGGCGAGTGCCATCGCGATCATCACCCGCTGCCGCATCCCTCCGGACAGTTGGTGCGGATAGTCCCCCAGCCGTTCCGCCGGCCGGGGGATCCCCACCAGTGAGAGGACCTCGGCGGCCCGCTCCCAGGCCTCCTTGCGTGAGGCGCCACGGTGGATCCGGACCGGCTCCGCGATCTGGTACCCGATCGTGCGCGTGGGATTGAGCGAGGTCAGGCTGTCTTGGAACACCATGGCGATGTCGTTGCCCCGCACCTGGCGGTAGTCCGTCTCGCTGAGCGACCGGAGATCGCGACCACCGAGGGTGACGCTGCCTCCGGTGATGGTCCCGCCGGGCGGCAGCATCCCCATGATGGCCGCTCCTGTCATCGACTTGCCGGACCCCGATTCCCCCACCAGGCCCAGCGTCTCTCCCGCGCTGATGTGCAACGACACCCCGGAGACCGGCTGCAGCCGGCGGCCGTGTGCCTCGATGGCGACGGTCAGGTCACGTACGTCGAGAACCCGCGTCGCGCTGACCGTGCCGAGGTCGGCGGCGGCGCTCACGACTGCCGCATCCCCTCGACCGCCGCGCGCGCCGCGAGGCCGATCGCGCGGTCGGCCGCGGGCATCCGATCGGAGACGCGCGTCGAGCGGAGGAAGATCGCCACGGCGTACCTGGTCCCATCGGGGTAGGTCACGACACCGGCCTCGTTGCGGACGCCGGGCAGCGTGCCCGTCTTTCCGGCGACCGCGACACCGTCGGGGAAGCCGGATGTCAGCCGGTGGCTCCACACCTGGTCGGCCATGATGTCGCGGACGATCGCGCAGGCGCGGGGGTCGGACTTCTCGTCGTTCCAGATCGCCGACAGCAGCCGGGTGATGTCGCGTGCGGTCGAGCGCTGGACGCTCCGCCGAGGATCACATGCGCGGAGCGCCGGCAGGGTCGCGTCGTTCGTCGCGGCAGCGACCGCGTCGAGGCTCTCGCTCGACGCGATGCCGAGGTCCTCGTACATGCTCCCGAAGACGGCCTCACAGCCGCCGCCGATCACGGTGCTGTCGAGATCCAGGTCCTCGAGCACCGCGGTCACCGCCTCGAGGCCGACCCGATCGAGGATCACGTCCGTCGCGGCGTTGTCGCTCAGCGTGAGCATGAGACCGGCCAGGTCGCGCAGGCTCATGCGCACCTCGTCTCGACAACCACCCGTGCCGATGCCGCCCACGCGGTAGCGCGAGGGCACGATCACCTGCTCTGTGGCGTCGAGACGCCCGCCAACCACCGCACGGGCGTATGCTAACGCGACCGGGATCTTGAAGACCGAAGCGAGCACGACCGGGTCGTCGGCTCTCACCGCGACCTCGATGTCGTCGCGTTCGACGTGGCGTGCGTGGACGGAACCGGTCACCTCGGCATCGGTGAAGATGCCCTCGATCTGCTCGGTGGGACTCACGTCATCTCCTCTCGGTCCGTCGGCCAGGCCGCCGGGACTGCCACGCTAGGAATCCGGCGATCGAATCGCACCGTCCGCGACGACCAAAGGCGGTGCCGGAGTTGGACTTCTCGACGAAGCCCGTCGATGTCGCAGGCGCACGCGCTCACTGCGCGACCGCCCGGACCGGGCGGCCGGGCAGCACGTCCAGGCGCAGGACGTCGTTCTCGACCAGGAGCTCACCGCCGACCACGACCGCGGCGTAGCCCGTCGAGGCTCGCGTGCCGGCGTCGTACGTCGCGTGGTCGGTGACCGTGTCGGGGTCGAACACGACCAGGTCGGCATCAGCACCCGTCCGGATCCGTCCCTTGGTCCTCATCGCGGGGACGAACGGCTCCAGGATCTGCGCGGGTCCGAGCGTGCACTGGTGGATCGCGTCGACCAGCGACACCGTGCCGAGCTCCCGCACGTACCGCCGCAGGTAGCGGGAGAAGGTACCCGCGCCGCGGGGGTGCACGGTCAGGTCCGGCGGCGGCCACGCCTGCGGGTCCGCAACTGCCGCCGGCCAGCTGAGCGGCATCGCGTCCGAGCCGATGACGGTTCCGGGGAAGCCGAGCGCGCGGCGGAGCACCTCCTGGTCCCGAGGCTCGTGCTCGTCGAGGTAGTGGATGATCGCGACCGCGCCCGGGTCGGTGGCGCGCAGATGGTCCAGCCGCGCTGCGTCGGCGATCCGCTCGCCGGTCGGCGAGTAGACGATCGACGCGGGCGTGAGCCGGTGCTCGTGCAGTCGGTTCGGCGCGAGGAAGTCGGCGCTGATCGAGGTGGCCGCGGCGCCGTACGGGTAGGCCTCGGTCGTGACCCGCGCGGGTGAGCGCTCGATGAGATCGTGCACGCGGTCGATGTCCCACAGCGAGGTGCTGTTGATGTGGCAGTAGTGGCTGTGGGCCCCGGTCGACTCCGCCGCCCGCACCAGCTCCTCCGCCCCGTCGATGACCGCGTGCGGCACGTGCTCGACCAGGTCGCGGGCGTGGGTGAACGTCGCGGTGCCGGTGTCGGCGGCCACCGCCGACATCCGCACGTACTCGGCGGGATCGACACCCGGCGCATAACCCACCAGGAGCCCGATCCCGATGGCGCCGTCGGCCAGGTCCCGGCGCAGATGCTCCTCGATCCGGTCGAGCTGGCGGTCGCTCGCCGTGCGCTTCCACGCGGGATCACCGAAGTGGCCGAGGATGTCGACCAGCTCGCCGGTCGGCAGGGCACCGACGTGGAGCATCCGCGCCTGCTGCCATGACGTGGAGTATCCGTAGTTGATCGGCCGACCTTCCTCGCCGGCCCGGGCGTAGTGGCCGGCCACGTCCAGCAGCCCACCCTCCAGGTCGAGTGCAGTGGTCACTCCGTCCCGAGCGTGCAGCCGACCGCCGGCAACGGTCTGCGCATGGCTGTGCAGGTCGATCCATCCGGGAGCGACCACGAGACCATGCGCCTCGACGGTGTGCCGGGCAGTGATCGCGTCCGCCGTCACACTCGCGATGCGGCCGCCGACGATCCCGACGTTGCGCTCCGCGTCCAGCCCGGTCTCGGGGTCGACGACCCGCCCGCCCACGATCGCCAGGTCGTGCGAGGCTCCGGAGCGGCTCATCCCTGGACCTCACGAAGTCTCATGGTCCCACCGTCGCGCCCGCGTGCTGGTCGTCGCCTCATCGATCCGTACGAAATCGACCGCGGCGCGTCGTCGGAATGCGAGACGTCCCGCCCAGCAGCCACGCTTCTCAGCGCGGCTGCTGCGCGCGCGAGCGGAGGTAGCCGTCGATGATGTCCCGCATACGCTCACCGCCGAACGGATCGCCGTGACCGGGGTAGACGACCTCGATCTCCAGCGACCGCAGCCTGCGCATGGTGTGCACATAGGCGGCGATGTCGGACTCGTGCAGCTGGTCGAGCAGCTCGCCGTCGTAGATGACGTCGCCGCTGAACAAGGCGGCGTCGGATTCGTCGTACAGGCACACGCAACCGGGGGTGTGGCCAGGCAGGTGGAGGACACGGAGCTGCCGGTCGCCGAGGTCGATGACGTCGCCCTCGTTCAGCTCGGTCGTAGCAGGAGCAGCGGTGATCGCGTACTCGTCGACCTCGTAGGTGGGCATCGGCAGCGCCTCGACGAGCAGTTCGGGCAGTGCCCACTCCTGGCCCATCAGCCGGGCGAGCTCCGGGCCGCGCAGGGAGGCCGCGAGAGCACCGTCGATCTCGCACGCTGCGTGCATGCGCCGGTCGTCGAACTCGTGGGCCGCCCCGACGTGGTCGAGGTGGGCGTGGGTCACGACGAGGATCGGATCGTGCTCGAAGAGCGAAGGCAGGTGCTCCCGCAACGAGACGACGCCCAGACCGGCGTCGACGACCAGGTCGCGCTCACGGCCGCGGACGTGCCACATGTTGGCCCGGAGCAGCCCATGCACCCAGGGCTCCTCCACGCGGGAGATGCCCGGCGCGATGCTCTCGACACGGAACCAATCTGCACCCGGAGCGGGTCCTGCACCCATACCAGTGTCCTTCATGATCGACAGCTTTGATGTGGCGGACCTGCCGACCGGCGCCAGGGACCGGCCGGCGGCGACGTACGCGACGGCCCCGACTGTGTCAGACGGCCGGGGAGTCGAAGAAGGTGGCGCGCGCGACGATCAGTGAGTCCCGCACCGTGAAGAAGTCCGCGAAGCCCAGGTCGACCTGCGAGCCATCCTTCAACCGGCCGGTGAAGCGGCCGGCCACCGCGACCTGTGTCGGGTCGGAGCCACTGACCACCTGGGCGATGCGGTGTTGACCTGCCTCGATGACTCTGTCGCTCCCGTAGAACTGCAGCAGGGCCTGGCGACCGACCATCGGCGGATATCCGGGCCGCCGGTACGCCGCCTCCTCGGAGAAGAGGCTGACCACCGCGGCCGCGTCCGCGGTGTCGACGGTGTGGTAGTAGAGGCGCACCAGGGCGTCGCCGCTCAGTTCACTCACGCCTGCGCCAGGGTCCGGGCCCGGCCGCCCCGGCGCTGCGCCAGGATCTCCTGAGCACGTGCCCGGGCCGCGCCGACCGGGGTGACGCCAGCGCGGGACGCGGACTCCAGCAGGTCGGTGACCAGGTCGCCGATCGCGGTCACGGCGGTCCGGATGTCGTCCACGCCGCCACCGGTCCTGCGGACATGGACGAACCGAACACCACCCGAGTTCGCCACGAAGTCCGGGACGAACAAGATGCCGGCGGCGGCCAGGTCGTCCGCACACGCGTCGTCGTCGAGCGTGTCGTTGGCACCGCCGGCGACGATGGTGCACCGGAGCCGCGCAAGGGTCTCGCGGGTGATCACCCGGGCCACGGCGCAGGGACTGTAGACGTCACAGGGATGGTCGAGGACCCCGGAAGGGTCCACGACCGCGCCTCCGACGGCGCGGGCGACGTCCGCGGCACGCGCGGCGTCGACATCCGACACGTCCACGAGTGCGCCCGCTTCGGCCAGCTGGGCCGCCAGCGATGCTCCGACGTGCCCGACGCCTTGGACCAGCACGCGGACGTCCTCGAGCGAGTCCGTGCCCGACCGGTGCCGCACCGCGCTGCGGATGGAGTGGAACACGCCGGCCGCGGTCCACGGCGACGGATCCTCGTCCGCACAGGTGGTGTCGGCCCCCATCTCCGCCATCAGCTGCATGTCGTCCGGGCTCGTCCCCATGTCGACACCCGGCAGATAGGCACCGCCGAGGTCCGCCACGAACTGGCCGAACCTCCGGATCAGTCGCTCTCGGTCGCCGGGGTCGCCGGGGTCGCCGTCGGTCATGATGACCGACTTCGCCCCGCCGTACGGGATGCCGGCGAGTGTGTTCTTGACGGTCATCGCGGCGGCCAGTCGCTGTGCTTCGTCGATCGCGCTTCCGACGGTCGGGTAGGAGCGCATGCGGACGCCGCCGAAGCCGGGACCCGAGGTGGTGTCGTCGATGGCGATCACCGCCCGCAGTCCGGCGTCGGCATCGGAGCAGATCACGAGCCGTTCGGTGGTGAGGTGCTCCGGCACGTCACTTACCTGCATTCGGGCCTCCAAGTCGCGTTCAGGCGCCGGCGCCGGCGATCGGCCACGGCGGGGCATCACGCTCCCAAGGCCTTCGCTGCGACGCAATGACTGCGCACCAAGTGCGCACAACTCGCCGTCATCAGCGGCGATGTCCCGATATGGGCGTACGATGCGATCGTCTGACGCACGATCTTGACTGAGGGGACGACGTGGACCGACTCGATCGAGCCATCATCGACCTACTGCGGCACGACGCCCGCGCGCCGGTGAGCGAGATCGGAAGACGAGTCGGTCTCTCCAGCGCCGCCACCGGTCGGCGTATCGCCCGGCTCGAGTCCAGTGGGGTCATCCAGGGCTACGTCACGCTCGTCAACGACGATGATGTCGGCGGCCTGGACGCCTTCGCGGAGCTGCGCCTGAGTGGAGAGACGAGCGGAGACAGCATGCAGCACATCGCCCATCGGGTACCGGAGATCACGCAGTACTACGTGATGGCCGGCGATCCCGACGTGCTGGTGCGGTTCCAGGTGGCCAACGTCGGCCACCTCCATACGGTGGTCAACACGCTCCGCCGCATGGAGAACGTCACCGACACGAAGACGTTGATGATCCTGGCCGCGTGGGATCGACGAACGAATGACCCATCCCCACAAGGCGATGCCTGAGGAGCTCTGGGCATCCGACCTCGGCTCCGCATGCAGCCAGAAGGTCGCGGCCGTTCGACGTGGCCGCGGGCACGCAAGGCGACTCCGGGATGGCCCCGCCTTGCGGCTGGGCCGGGCCGCGCGGACGTCGTACCCGACGTGGGCCGCCGGCATGGTGCCGGCGGCCCACCCTCGGCTCAGTTCGGCTGCTGCGTGACGCCGACCTCGTCCTCCTCACGTCGGCGGCTCACGAGGAATCCACCGGCGAGCAGGGCGAGCAGGCCGGCCGCGACGATCCACCAACCGGGTCCGCCGGTGTTCGGCAGCATCGAGCCTCCCGCGTCGCCCGAGTCACCCGGACCGCCGGAGTCACCCGGTCCGCCCGGATCGCCCGGGACACTCGGAACGCCGGGGTCGCCGGGCTTCTCCGGCGGCACCTCGCCACAGGCGGTGTCGGTACGGACCTCGTCGTCCACGGTGAGCCGGGCTTCGTTGAGGTAGCCCGTACCGGTCTCCGACCCGACCAGCTGACAGTCCCGCGCCGCCTGCGTGACGCTGGTCGGGACCGTCGCCTCGACCGTCACCTTGTAGACGTGCGTGGCACCACCGGCGATCGTCTTGTCCTCCACGAGCGTGGTGTGGGCGGCGCCGTCGAAGGCCGGATCGGTCGCGATGTCCCCGGGTGCGGTGTTCGACGCCTTGACCGAGTCGATCCCGATGTCGCCTCCGAACCTCAGCTTGTCGGCCAGGTCGTAGGTACCGACAGCTGTTCCTGCGTTCTTGACCACGAGTTCGTAGGTCACCGTCGCCTTGCGAGCCTGGTCAGGAGCGGTCTGGCCGACGAGCAGCTTGTCGATCGTGATGTCGACGTTGCGGTCGATGACCAGGCCCTGGTCCCACGTGAGGTCGGACGAGTTCGGGGCAAGCGTGAACTCGACGGTCTCGCCTGTCGTGATGTCGCCATCGGAGTCAGCCGCATCGTCGCTCCCCGCGTCCTGGGTGGTGAACGTCGTGTTCGACGTCAGGGCGTTCGGGTCGAAGGTGACCTTGTACGTGCCCGAGGCCAGTCCCTCGAAGGAGTACTTCCCGTCGGCGCCCGTCGTGGTGCTCAGACTGACGGGATTGCCGTCGAGGTCCTCACCGACCAGCGTCACCGGGAAGTTCGGCACACCAGGCTCGTCAGCGTCCTGGATGCCGTCCTTGTCGAGGTCCTCCCAGACGAGGTTGCCGACCGACGACTCGATGATCTCGATCTTCCGCTGGGCAGGACCGACCGGTTGCGTCACTCCCTGGGCGCGACCTGCGGTCACGTTCTCGTAGACGTCGCCACCCTTGTTCTCGGTCGGCGTCATCACGATGTCGACCGACATCGCGTCGGCGGGCGTGAAGTCACCGGGCCGCAAGAACCGCAGTCCGGTCACGTCCGACTCCCCGCTCGGGCAGTCCGCCGCGGTCCCGGTGCCGGAGATCACGGCGCCGCCGTCGGCGGCGTCGCACCACACGGTCGCACCCGCGGCGCCGTTGGACGCGTGGTCCGGATCTGCGTGCAGGCTGGCCGGCGCCTGTGCGGTGTAGAGGATCGTGATGCCTGTCCCCGCCGAGACCGCCGCCGAGGTGAACGTGAGGTCACCCGTGAAGTGGGTGCCCCCGAGGCCCTGTGCCGGCAGCACGTCGATCACGTCGACGTCCGACACGTCGATCGGTGAGTCGATGTTGGCGAAGTCCACGGTCCACTTCAGCGTCCGGGGCGTCTGCACGCCGTCGGGGTTGATCTCCACGATGCTCTGCGGAGTCGACTTGGCGATCTTGATGCCGGTCGGCAGGACCAGCTGGATCTGCGCCTCGTCGTCACGCGCCGAAGCCGGCGACGGATCCTTCGAGGAGCTGACCAGCGTCGTGTTGGTGTACACGGCGTTGCGCGCGGTCTCGAGGATCTCGACCGTGTAGACGATCGGGTCGATGGTCTCGTTGACGACGCTCTCGCCCAGGTCCCACTTGACGTAGATCCGGCCGGCCGGGCACGCCAGCTCGGAGCCGGCAGGAGCACCGTCCTGCACCAGGACCGGTGTGATCGGGTCACCGTTGCCGCGCTTGGAGGAGACGAACTGCTGGTACTCCGGCAGGCAGTCCTCCACGACGGCGTCCGCGGTCACACCCGCCGGCACGTCCGCGGTCAGCGTCGGGTTGAGACGGTAGTCCACCTGCGAGCCGGCCGTGTACTGCGGCACCGCGCTGTCGGTGAACTCGCCTGTTCCCGGATGCTTGACGAACTTGTTGATTCGGGCCGTGACACCACCGATCGTCAGGCGGTCGCCCCACGACGACTGGTGCGTCTCGGGGTCGTAGCTCGACGTGTCGTAGGCCTTGGGGTCGTTGATCACGCCGTCCATGTCGGTCAGTCCTTCGACCCACTTGCGCGAGCCCCAGTTGCCGATCACGTCACCGAGGTCACCGGCGTCGTCCCGAACGGTCTGGCCGATCGCGAGGTTGACCGCGAAGCTGTCCCCGTTGCCGGTGTAGTCCGAGCTGAAGGAGACGCGGACCCGGTTGACCCCGGAATAGACGCCGTCCGCGTCCAGCACAGCACCGGGTACCGCACTCGGGCTGTCGTACCAGGTGCCCGTCGAGCAGTCGGACGCTGCTCCCGGACCGGCCGGGCCACTGGCGTACTCGATCTTCAGGTTGCGCAGGTCGGTGATCGGCTGGTCGGTGCCGATGCCGTTGCGGAAGTACGAGATCCAGGCGGCATCACCGTTGGAGGGCCGGAGGTTCTCTGCCGGACCCGTTCCCGCGTAACTGCCAGGGGTCAGGCCGAGCTGGGCGTCGTCCCAGACGTCACAGCCCACGTAGGTGCGGGAGAACTCGGTGCCCGACTGCGGCACGCCGTTCCAGGAACTGAACTGCAGGTTGCTGAGGACCGGCTGTCCGGGCAACACGACGGTGTTGCCGTCGTGGACCGTTCCGGAGCCGGGCGGGCCCTCATAGAGGTAGCCGGACATCCAGCTGAAGTCACCGCGGGACGTGTTCTTGGCGTAGCCGATCGGGCTGGAGAAGAACTTGTCGAACCCCTCGCCGGCTCCACCCTCCGACTGCCGCATGGACAGCACAGCGGTGCGGTTGTTGTTCGCGACGACCTCACCGGTGTTGGGGTTGCCTGCGACGTCGGTCATCTCGACGTCCACGAAGGTGTTCTCGGTCGGCAGCGTCTTGGTGACGCCGTCGGCCCCGAGGACGCCCAGGTCGCGGATCGCGTCGACCGGGATCTGCAGCTTGATCTCGTACGAGATCACGTAGCCGGTGTCGGCGTCGATGGCTGCGCCGGTCCCGAAGATCGTGGTGGGGACGTGATAGCCGGTGGTGTCGGCATCGGTGATCGTGATGTTCACCGGGGTGCCGGTGCCGCCGGGCTGCTGGCAGTCGATCGCGCCGGAGTCGCTCACCGTGTGCTTGTCAGGCGGGTTGCCGCGGCTGTAGGGCAGCCCGGTGTACATCGTCTGGACATCACGGCACGCACTCAGCCGGGGGGCATAGGCAGCTGTCGCCGCGGCTTCGGAACCGACCGTCGCCACGGCCTGGGCCCAGGCCGTGGCACCGAAGAACGCGGCCGGGGTCAGGTCGTCGGTCAGGGTGATCGGAGAGGCCAGCGGCGTGACGCCCTTGCCGCCGGACGGTGCGTCGACCGTGAGCGGGTAGTAGACGGTGCGGCAGGTCCTGCTGGTGTCGAACTCGCACTCCTGGAAGCCCGGGTCCTGGTTGTACGGGCCGGTGTTCTCCGCGACCGCGGTCCCCCGCTTGGAGACGTCGAACTGGGCGGCGGCCGACACCGTGTGCTCGACGGTGTTGGACTCGGCCGGCGTGGTGACCTGGTCGGAGGTCGCGGTCGCCTTGACCGGGTCGAGGTCGGTGCCGTTGGGGACCTCGGGGCGGACCTTGGCGATGAAGTCGTAGTCCAGTGACGTGCCCTGGGTCTGGTCGTCCACGACGCAGACCACGGTCTGGGTCGGCAGGGACTGGTAGGACGTGCTGGTGACCGGGATGGCAGGATCGCCGACGCTGGCCGGCGTGACCGAGGATCCGGCCAGGCAGAACGGCGGCAGCTGCACGAGCTCCTCGCCCTGCGGGAGGGTGAAGGTGATCGCGGGGTCGGTCTGGTCCTCACCCTCGTAGCGGACGCCCACCGTGTAGGTCACGGTGTCGTTGGTCCGCACGATGTCGTTGTCGGCGCTCGAGTCGTGGCCCGGAGCATCGTCGGGGTCGAAGTCCGGGGTGCCGGTCTTCTGGGCGAGCGTGACGCTGAGCGTCGGTTCGCCCAGCGCTGCCAGGATCATCGCCATGAGGCCCGTCGCGTTGTGCTTCCGGGGCTCATCGGACTTCTCGGCCTCCGGTTCGCCCTCCTCGTCGGGCCCGGGCGTCTTGCTCTGCTTCTCCGGCTCTGGCGACGCGGACTGCTTCTCCGGCTCCGGCTCCGGCTCCGGCGACTCGGTGGACTCCTCGGACGCTCCCTCGGACTCCGGCACATCGGTCGTCTCAGGCGCGGGTGACTCGGTCACCTCCTGGGGAGGCGGGTCGGACGCGGCGGGATCCCCGGCTACGCGGACCTCCGCGTCGGTAGCGGACGCCGCCGAGACAGGCAATCCGATCGTGAGGACGAGCAGGGCGCACGACACGGCGACGACCAGCTTGCGCCAGAGGTCGGCCGCTGGCGCGTGGGCCCAACGGGAGCAGAGAGGCATGACGTGGTTCTCCTCATGAAGCGACGGAACGTTTCGTTCGGGCGTGCCCGATCCATGTCGAGCTCCTCGAAAGGACGGGGAGACCGCGCCGCCATTACGCGGGCCCCGAGAACTTCCTGCCGACAGTCCCGGAATCGGCGCGGAGGTCATCGGAGCCGGCGCGGGCCGGCTCCGCTGGCGGCCGCCCCAGGTCCTGGATCATCGAGACGGCATCGGCCACCTCTGCTGGCAGCGGCACGACACCGACTCTCGCCGCGTGTCCATCCGAGGCCAGCCGAAGCCGGGTCGTGATCGACTCCGCCAGGTCGGCGGCCCGCATCACGAGGGCCTCCTGCCGATGGACCACGACAGCGACCCGACGAGAGCTCACCGCGGCCCCCACGACACCCGCGGTCCCGAACCAGGCGTCGAGTGTGTCAGCGACTACGGCGATCCGCAGCCTTCGTCGGAACTGCTTCTCGTTGCGGCGACCAACGTCGTCTCGTCTGCTGACGACGTCGACGACCACCAACACCCGGTCCTCCAAGCCGCCGCCCCGCCCGCCCAACCACTCGACGTGTGTCGTCAGGTGGTCGACGGAGGACAGGCCGGTGATGGGGTCCGCGCACGTCAGTCGGTTGAGCCGGGTCATGAACGCGTCCGCCCACGTCCTGCCCGCCAACCGAAGCAGGTCGTCGTGCGCCGCGCGGTCGCCCGCATCGATCACCAGGTCCAGGTCCGCATACAGGACCTCCAGCGACTCGCCGTTCTCCGCATAGCTGGTCGCCAGGGCCCGCACCCGGTCGGCTGTCCCGTGGTGGCCCGTCACCCGGTCGGATGAGCCCTCCGGCCGCCCGAAGGCCGCGGTCATCGAGCCAGCTCCGCGATGAGGTGCGAGGCACCTTCGATCTCGTGTGGCAGGCCCTCGGTCCACACCCGGGGACGATGGCCTCGCTCAGTGACCCCCAGCCGGTCCGAGAGCGAGCGGTCGATGCGTCCGGCCAGCTCGCTTGCTGCCGGCCGGCGGTGCAGCAGCGCGGCGTAGCGCCTGCCCGACAACGCCGCGAGCACCGTCCCTGGCGGTGTCCGACAGATCAGCTCGTCCTTCAGCATCGCCAAGTGCGGAGAGGCCATGAGCTCGACAGGCAGCTCGGCGACCAACAGGACGTACGTGCTGGCGCCGGGGTGGGCCAGGAGGGGGCGCGACGGCTCACGCGCCAGCAGCAGCCGTACCTGGCTCTGCAGGTGCTGCACCGAGTGCAGCCCGGATGCCTCGTCGATGCAGCTGATCCGGTGGTACCGGGCCGAGTACGCGTCCGCCCATGCGAGGCTCACGCTCCTCCACGTGGCGCTGTCAGGCGGGGTCATCCCCTCCGCGGCCAGACAGGCGCTGAAGCCATCCAGGAAGACGTCGAGCGACTCCCCGTCCCGAGCGCACTGGGCGGCGACCTCCGCGGCCGCTGGCCGGGGATCGCGGCCGAGTCTGTATGCCTCCACGAGGGGGGTCATTCTCCGGTCGACCACTCGGGTGCCGCCTTCGGCCCGACCGCCAGGCTCTCGAGTCCAGGTTCGCATGCGCACGCCTCTTCTCCCCTCAGGTTCTCGGCGAGATGCCCTCGTTCTCACTCGTGCTGGTGGGAAGGACGCCCGGGAGGCCGACGGGATGACGCGCGACGGGTGAAAATCGTCGCAACACCGGCATGTGTCCCAAATCTTGAAAGTCGTGTGGCTTCTCCGTAAGCAGGAGCGGATCGCTACGTCTTGTGTCTTGTGACTGACTTGTCCGCCGGCAGGCGTGATGAACTGAGCGACGCTCAACTCATCACGCGCGCACGCGATGGCGACGCTGCGGCGTTCGCGACTCTCTACGGTCGGCACAGCGCCGCGGCCAAGCAACTTGCCGACAGGCTCGTCGGGCAGTCGTCGTCGGACGACATCGTCTCCGACGCGTTCACCCGCATCTACTCGGTTCTTCAACGCGGCGGCGGGCCGGACTTCGCGTTCCGCCCCTACCTGCTCAGGACCGTCCACAACGCCTATGTCACCCACGTCCGTGCGGACAGCAACTTCGTGTGGATCGAGGACTACGCCACGGTCGATGCCGACCTGGACATCGTTGACGAAACCGAACAGCGCGACGAGTCGTCCGTCCTCGCCCGCGCCTTCCGCTCACTACCGGAACGGTGGCAGGTCGCACTCTGGCACAGCTGCGTGGAACAGGAATCGCCCGCCGCCATCGGCGTACTCCTCGGGCTCACCCCCAACGCCGTCGCTGCGCTGACCTTTCGAGCCAGGGAAGGCCTGCGTCAGGCGTACCTGGCCGAGCACCTCGCTCTGGCCGAGGACACCACGTGCCGGCGCGTCCGCCAGCTGATACCTGCCTACGTACGCGGCCGGTTGGGCGCCAGGCAGACCGATCAGGTCGACCAGCACCTCGACGGGTGCACCTCCTGTCGTGCTGCGATCCTCGAACTCGCGTCCTTCACGCCGAGCAAGCTCGGGGCGCTGCTCGGCCCGGCCATCCTCGGCCCGCTCGCCGCAGCGTCGCTGCCGGTCATGAGCGGGCGGCCGAAGGGCCGACGGTCGGAGGCCACACCGGCGACGCCGGGCGTCGCACCGGGCGTCGCGGCGGGCGGGGCCACGACCGCGGGGCTCGTCGTGGCGATCGCTGGCCTCTGCCTCGCGCTAGCCGTCGTGCTGGCCCGGACCCTGGCGCCCCCCGGCGACCGTGATCCACAGGCGCACGAAGCCGCACTGACGACAGCCCCACCCGAAGCTCATCACGCTCCCTCGGCGGGCCCGCCAAGGTCCAACGTCCCGACCCTGCCGACCCCGACGGAGCCGTCTCCCACCCCGACACCGCTACCCTCGACCCCGGCACCGCCTCCGCCCAGCCCGACAACGCCTCCCCGCAGCCCGGCTGGTGGCCCTGCAGGGCCGGCGCCGTTCGTCGCCCCGACTCCCACCCCCGGACCATCGACGGGCCCACCGCCGCCGACCTCCGCGCCCGAGCACGACCCGCAGCCGGTCGACCTCGCGATGGACGTGCCGACCCTGGAGCCCACCACCACGGCGGACCGCTGGCTCCTCACCGTGCCCATCCGGGCTGAGACGAGCTCGCCCGCCGTGCCGTTCTCGATCGAGCTCGTTCTCTCGATGGACGAGCTGACCGGATTCGTCCAACGAACCTCCGACGGGTGGGACTGCGGGCCGATCGAGTCGGGCGACCCCGACGGCGAGCCGTACTTCTTCGACACGGTCACCTGTCGCTATCCCTTTGTCCCCGGACTCCCGGTGACTCCCTTCGCCCTCGTCATGTTCGCCGTCGGTCCGACCGGTTCCGCGACGGTCACCGGAGCGGGCAACGACGATCCCGACGTCACGAACAACACTCGGCCCGTCGGTCTCAGCCCGAGCTTCTGACCTCCGATCAGGTCGCTAACCCAAGGCGCGCTTCAGGACCTTCCCTGTTGCGGTCATGGGCAACGCATCGGCGAACTCGACGATGCGTGGGTACTTGTACGCCGCCAGCTGGTCCTTGGCCCAGGACACGAGCTCGGCCTCGGTCGTCCGGTCGCCGTCGTTCCTGACCACGACCGCCTTGATCTCCTCGCCGTGCGAATCGTGAGGCACACCGATCACCGCGACCAGGGAGACGGCCGGATGCTCCATGAGACGTTCCTCGATCTCGCGGGGATAGACGTTGAAGCCACCGCGGATGATCATGTCCTTCGACCGGTCGACGATGTAGTAGAACCCGTCGTCGTCCTTGCGTGCCAGGTCTCCGGTGCGGAACCACCCGTCCTTGATGGCCCAGCCGGTGGCGTCCGGCCGGTCGTAGTAGCCCTTCATGACGTTGTGACCCTTGATCGCGATCTCGCCGATCCCCGTCGGGTCGGCGATGTCCGACCGATCGTCGTTGATGAGCTTCATCTCGACGCCCGCGATGGGGACCCCGATCGACCCGACGCGGGGCTCCTCGCCGTAGGTGGAGAAGGAGGCGACCGGGGAGGTCTCGGAAAGCCCGTAGCCCTCGAGGATCGTGACCCCGAACCGTTCCTTGAACTCCTTGTGGATCTCGGTGGGGAGAGCGGACCCGCCGGCCACCGCCACTCGCAGGTTCCTGGCGAGCGTGGAAACGTCCACGCTCTCGTCGAGTGCTCCCAGCAGCCCCCAGTACATCGTCGGGACGCCACCGAAGAAGGTCACGTGATGGGACACCATGAGCTCGAGCGCGGCATGGGCCTCGAAGCGCGGCTGCAGGACGATGGTGCCTCCGAACGCAAGCGCGCCGTTCTGCATCACGGTCTGCCCGAATGAGTGGAACAGCGGGAGCGCGCACAGATAGGTGTCGGGGCGCTCGATGTCGGAGCGGAACAGGTCGACGCCGGCGAGCGCGTTGTCCCGCATGTTGCGGTGCCGCAGCTCGGCTCCCTTCGGCTGCCCTGTGGTGCCGGAGGTGTAGAGGATCACCGCAGTGTCGTCCTCGTCGCACGCCACGACGTCGAAGGTCGGCGCCTGCGCGGCAACAGCAGTGGAATAGAGCTCTGGCCCCTCGCCGTCGGTCCAGCCGCCGGCGCCTGACTCGATCAGGAAGAACTCCGTGCAGCCGTCGCTCTCCTGGAACCCACGCCAGGCCTCCTCGCCGATCGGCAGGTCGGCTGTGCCTTCGAAGGCGAAGTACGCCTTGGCGTCGGAGTCGGCCAGGTGGTAGGCCACCTCGCGGCGCTTCAGGAGCACGTTCAGCGGCACGACGGTCGCGCCGGCCTTGAGGATCCCGTAGTAGATGATCGTGAAGAAGGGCAGGTTGGGGCACGAGAGCGCGACCTTGTCGCCGGGGGCGATGCCGCGGGACGCGAGCAGGTTCGCCACCTGGTTGGAGGCTGCGTTCAGCTCGCGGTAGCTGATCGTGGTGGTGCCGAACACGACGGCCACCCGCTCTGGATAGCGGTCAGCAGTCTGGGTGAGCAGCTGCGACAGGTTGTAGGACGGCATGGTTGGTCTCCTTCAGAGTCCTGGGCGCAGCGCCTGCGGGAGTCGGGGGTAGGGCGGCTTGTCGATGCCGAGCGTGCCGGTGCAGGCCAGGGGCCGGGCCTGGAGGAAGACGCCGACGCGGTGGGTCTTCTGCTTGAGCGCGTGCGTCATGGCGCTGGCGTGCCCGCCCTTCTTGTAGGCGAAGTCCTGCGCCAGGCCGTAGGTCTTCCACAGGCTGATCGACGTGTGCTCGTACGGCAGCTGGGACGAGATGTCGATGCTGCCGCGATGCCCGGGATGGTGGGCAGCCCTGCTCGCTGCGTGCGCGTTGTTGCGCAGGAACTCGACGAGCCGGCCGCGGCGCAGGATGCCGTGCACGATCGCGACCATGGGCTCGCCCTCGGCGAGCGGCTCGGCCCCCTCGGCGCTGGGCCGCCAGCCGTGCCAGTTGTCGCGCTCGGACTCGGAGTCGATCCTCACCCGCACGAGCTCGCTGTCCATGCTGAACCGGCCAGGACCGTCGATGGCCCCGCGCAGCGGGCCGGCGAAGGCAGCCTCGGCCGCCTCCGCCGACTCCCAGGCAGCCACCAGGGCGCACCCACCCGGCACGAGGCTGGGCACGAGCGCGTGGGTGCCGTTGTTGGCGTAGTTCACCGACGCGCCACGCAGGCCGCCGATACCGTTGTCGATCGCGCGAGCGAGATCGCGTCGCCATCGGAGCCGGCCGCCCGGCGGCCGTCCGAAGGCGTCGACGGTGACGAAGTCCGGTCCACCCATCACTTCGCACCCAGGAACTCGAGGACCTCGGGCACGAACTCGTGGTGGTACTGGAAGACACCGCCGTGGCCGGAGTCGGGGTAGATCCGTAGGCGCGAGTCCGGCAGCCGGGCTGCCATGTCCTTGGAGTGCTCGCTGGCGACCATCAGGTCGTTGTCGCCGTTGGCGACGAAGACCGGGATCTTGATCTGCGACAGGTCGTCTGCCGGGTGCAGGCCGGCGCTGGTGATCGCCCGCACCTGCGCGATGCCCGCCTGTCGGGAGATCGGCTTGTCCAGACCGGACGTACGCTCCGCGAGCCGCTCGAAGTAGGCGTTGGCCGCCTTCTTGCCCGCCGTGGTGCGCGGGAAGAAGAGGAAGTGACGCGGATCCTTCCGGCTCAGGAACGCCTTCGTGTAGGCAGCCCCGACGATGAACGGCATCTTCCAGATGCCGCCGCCGCCGCGCGGCCCGGTTCCCGCGAGCACCATCCGGCGGACCAGGTCGGGCGCCTGGAGCGCGACCATCTGGGCCACGCCACCACCGAGCGAGAAGCCGATCAGGTCGACCTGCTCGTAGCCCAACGCACGGATGAAGGCAATGGCGTCGGCTCCCATCTCGGCCACGCCGGTCGGCACTCGGCCGCCGGTACCCCCGACGCCGCGGTTGTCGAAGGCGATCACGTGGTGCTGCGCGGCGACGCCGTCGAGCACGCGCGGGTCCCAGTCGTCCAGCACGGCGGTCAGGTGGTGCAGGAAGACGACAGGCACGCCGCCGGGCTCGCCCAGCTCGCGGTAGGCGAACGAGGTGCCGTCGACGTCAACCGTCTTGTTGGGCGTGGTCGTCCAGGTGGTGGTCATGACTTCTTCCTTCGTGAGGGAGCTGCGGACGTGACGGCAGGCGTCGGCGCGGGCGTTGGGCGAGCGTCCAAGCGGGCCAGGATGTCGAGGATGTGGCGGTCGCGACTGAAGCGGGTGTCGAGGGTGGGACCGAGCAGGCCCCTCAGGGAGGACACGGGGCCCCACAGGCTCGGGCGGATGACCCGCGCCGATCGACGCTCCAGGCCGTCGGCGATGCTGGCGGCGGCCTGGGTCGGGGTGATGCGCTTGAGCATCACCTTGGGGAGCGCACCGAGCAGCTCCATGACGACCGGGTCCTCGTCGACACCGCGGGCGATCATGTCGGTCTGGACGAGGGAGAAGTACGCCGTGAGCACCGAGACGCCGTGGGCCGCGATCTCCACGCGGAGGCCGCGCCCGAGCTGTTCGACCGCCGCCTTGCTCATGGCGTAGGGGATGGTGCCCATGCCGTTGAGGAAGGCGAAGACCGAGCTGATCAGGACGACCTGGCCCTGCTGGGCGATCACCTGGGGCAGCGCCGCGGTCACCGTGTTCGCCACGCCCGTCACGTTGACCGCCAAGGTGCCCTCGATGTCCGCGGTGGGCGTGTTGCGCAGGGTGGCCGCCTTCGCGAGCAGTCCGGCGTTCGCGATCACGACGTCCAGCCGCCCGAAGTGGTCCACGGCCCGAGTGACGGCGGCCTCGAGCGTGGAGGGGTCACGGACGTCGGCAACGCAGCCCAAGGCGCTGGTCGGATGCAGGTCGCCGGCGCGACCGGGCGTCGCCGGGTCGATGTCGGCGATCACCACCCGGGCCCCGCGATCGAGCAGGGTGCGGGCCGTCGCGGCGCCGATCCCGCCATTGCCGCCGGTGATGAGGGCGACCTTGTCGGTGAGGTCGTACACGCGACTCACTTCAGCCCCCGGCGCGAGGTGAACGAGACCCGGCCGTTGCGGCGCACCATGGCCACGGCGGTGCGCAGCGCGCCACGACCCAGGTCCGGCTCCTGCCCGCGGGCCAGCCGGTGCAGCTGATCGGTGTTCCAGCTGATGTTCAAGAAGCCGTCGAGCGCCTTCAGATCGGTGAACCGGCCGAGGATCTGGCGCATCCCGGCCCGGATCTCGTGCGTCCCGAGCACGGTCGTGCGCCCTTCGAGGACGGCGGCTGCTGCATCGGTCGTGGTGACCGTCGGTCGGGCCATGCCGACGAGGTCGCAGTCGCCGGCGTCCAGCGCCTCCTCCATCGCCGCGCGGCTACGGAAGCCACCGGTCACCGCGATCGGAATCGACCCCGCCTCGCGCCGCACCGACCGTGCGTAGTCGAGGAAGTAGGCCTCCCGCTCACGGGTCGAGGACGCCTCGGAACCGCCCATGGCCGGGGCCTCGTAGCTGCCGCCGCTGACCTCGATCAGGTCCACGGCCTCGTCGGCGAGCGTGGCGACGACGGCATGGGAGTCGTCCTCGGTGAATCCGCCGCGCTGGAAGTCGGCGGAGTTCAGCTTCACGGCGACGGCGAAGCCCGGGCTCACCCGCGCTCGCACGCGCCGGACGACCTCGATCAGGAACCGCATCCGCCGTTCCGGAGTGCCTCCCCACTCGTCGGTGCGCAGGTTGGTGAGCGGTGAGAGGAACTGGGTGATCAGGTAGCCGTGGGCCGCGTGGAGCTCGACGCCGTCGAACCCGGCCTCCTCGCAGACCGCGGCAGCGGTCGCGAAGCGCTCGATGACGTCCTCGACCTCGGCGCCGGTCAGCTCACGTGGCGTGGTGGCCCCGGGCATCGCCAGCGGGACAGCACTGGGCGCCACGGGGCGGTGGCCGACGTCGAGGAGGTTGGCCTGGCGCCCCGGGTGGTTCAGCTGCGCGAAGATCAGGGCGCCGCCGTCATGGGCGACCTTCGTCCACGCCGTCAGCTGGGGCAGGGCGCGGTCGTCCTCGATCACGATGTTGCCCGGCTCCCCCAGATGCGCGCGGTCGACCATGATGTTGCCGGTGACCAGGAGTCCGTAACCGCCCTGCGCCCAGCGGCGGTACAGGGAGACGATCCGGTCGTCGGGCGAGTTGTCGGCGTCGCCCAGGGCCTCGCTCAGCGCCGCCTTGACGATGCGGTTGGGCAGGCGTACGCCGGACGGCAGGTCGAGCGGGTCAGCAAGCAAGGCCATCAGAGGCTCCAGGTTCCGTGTTTGCAGTACGATCATAATAGTATGGACGTAATGCTAAGATCCCCGCAAGCCCCCGAAAGGAGATGGACCCTCATGGCGCGCTACAGCCCGGAGCACAAGGAGGCGACCCGGCGTCGCATGATCGAGACGGCCGGGCGCCGGTTCAAGAGCGACGGCATCGACGGCTCCGGCATCGCAACCCTCGTCGCCGATGCCGGCCTCACCAACGGTGCCTTCTACGGCCACTTCTCGTCGAAGGACGATCTCGTCGCGTCGGTGGTGGCACAACAGCTCGAGGACCAGGTCGCCGTCGTGAACTCCCTGCCTGCCGGGCTCGCCTCGGTCGAGCTGTACGTACGGGACTATCTCTCCCCTGCCCATCGCGACGACCTCGCCGGCGGCTGCCCCTCGGCGGCCCTGCTGGACGAGATCGGTCGCTGCGACCTGACCGTGCGAGAGGCCTACACCGCTGGGGCGACCGCGATGATCCAGGCCATCGCACGTCACCTCGACGACGGAGACCCGGAACGGACCGAGCAGCGTGCGATCGGGCTCTTCTCACTGCTCGTCGGGTCCCTCCAGGCCGCCCGCGCAGTCACCGACCCCGACCTGTCCGACCGCATGCTCGCTGCGGCGTACGCCAATGCGGTGGCCCTGGCCACCGCTCCTCACCCTCCCGCCCACGCGAACCGTCAGGGATCCGACTGAGAGCCTTCACCGTCGCCTGCTACGGCGCCCACGGACTCGAGCCAGCCGACCAGCACCGAGCGTCGGGCCTCGCGACGTGCTGGTCGGCATCCGGGCAGCCAGCGGTCTCGAGGGGTCAGTCAAGGGCCTCGAAGAAGGTGGCCCGGAGGTGCTCGGTGTCGAGGTAGGCACGCACTGACGTGATGCCGGCCCGGCCGACGGTGAATGCGAAGTGGTACTCGTTCCGATAGGCCCGGCCGCTCCGTAGCTGGGCCGCGACCAGCGCCTCCAGAGCAACCCGCGGCCCGTCCACCGTCCAGGCCCGTGGGGTGACGACGAGGCAGCCGTCCGTCGTGGCCACGAGGACGTTTCGGACGAGGTCGTGCACGTCGGCACCGCGCCGGACGCCGGACAGTCCCGGGACCGACCCGCCGACCCACCAGGTGACGTCGGGAGCGAGGAGCGCGAGGGCGTCGGACGCTTGCCCAGCGGTGAGCGTGGCACAGAACGCAGCCACCTGGTCAGCCGGTGACGGCGACGCCTCAGATGCCGAGGTAGGCATGGGCCACGAAGTCGTTGTTGCGCAGTTCGTCGGACCTGCCCGCCAGGACGACCTTGCCGGTCTCGAGCACGCAGCAGTGGTGGGACACGTCGAGTGCCACTGTCGCGTTCTGCTCGATGAGCAACACCGTCGTCCCGGACTGCGCGATCTGCCCGAACAGGCCAGCGATGCGCTGGACGACGATGGGCGCCAGACCGGCGCACGGCTCATCGAGCATGAGGATCCGCGGGCGGCTCATCATGGCCCGCCCGATGGCCACCATCTGCTGCTGGCCCCCGCTGAGGTGCCCCGCCCTGATGCGCAGCTTGGGCTCGAGCTCCGGGAAGAGAGCCATGACCTCGTCGAACGCAGAGCCGCCGGATCGACGGACGCGGTAGCCACCCACCTTGAGGTTCTCCTCGACGGTCAGGTCACCGAACAGTCGACGGCCCTCGGGCACCAGAGCGGTTCCATCGGCCACGACATCCCTGGTCTCGGCGTTCGTGCGATCTTCGTCCCGGATGCGGATCGATCCCTCGGCGACGGGGACGAGCCCCATGATCGCCTTCAGCAGCGTGGACTTGCCGGCGCCGTTGGCTCCGATGACGGCGGTGACCTGGCCGCGCCTCGCGGTCAGGGACACGCCGTCCAGGGCAAGGGCGCGTCCGTAGCGCACCCGGATGGACCGAACGTCGATGTCAGCGCTCGTCGCTTCGTCAGCCAAGGTAAGCCTCGATCATCCGGGGGTCCTTCTGGACCTCGTGAGGTGGGCCGTCGCAGATCTTCCGACCTCGGTCGAGAACTGCGACACGGTCGCAGAGACGCATCACCGCGCGCATGTTGTGGTCGATGAAGAGCACGGTCATGCCCCAGCTGCCGCGAAGGTCCCGGACGAGATCGAGCACCTCGGAGGTCTCCTCCTCGTTGAGCCCGGAGAGCGGCTCATCGAGGCACAGCAGCCGGGGGGACGTCGCGAGCGCGATCGCAATGCTCAGCCGGCGCTCGCACCCGTGGGGCAGGTCGCCGGCCACCGTGTCGGCCAGGTCGGCCAGCATGCACGCCTCGAGCAGGTCCTGGACCGAACGGCCGGCGCGGCTGCGACGCGTTGCGCCGTGGACCGCCTCGACGTTCGCCCTCACCGTCAGCGGCGCGAACACGCCGTGGTCCTGCAGTGTGCGGCTCAGGCCGCGCCGGGTGATCGCGTGCGTGGAGAGTCCGGTGATGTCACGACCGTCGAGCACCACGCTGCCCGTGGAGGCCGGATGGACTCCGCTGATGATGTTGAACAGCGTGCTCTTGCCCGCGCCGTTGGGCCCGATGAGTCCGAGGATCTCACCCTCGTGCAGTTCCAGCGTCACGTCGTCGACGGCCTTGAGCCCACCGAAGGCACGACTGACAGAGCGCAGGTGCAGCACCGGCCCGCCGGCACGAGGGGGTGTCGGGGCCGGTGGCACCGAGGGAGTGGGGGCGCTCACGAGGCACGCTCCTTCTCGCGGGGCGCAGGTGAAGGCTCACCCGTCGGGTCGCTGGACGAGCCTCTTCGCGAGTCGGTGACGCGCCGAAGCACGTCGTGCGCGGCACCGACGAGGCCCTTGGGCATGAGCACCATGGCGATCATGAGCGCTCCGCCGTAGATGACGGGCTCGTAGGCCCCGAACATGCGCATCTCCTCCGTCAGGTAGGTCAGCACTGCAGCACCGACGACAGCCCCGAGAAGGTGGTCGCGGCCGCCGATCATCACGAACGCCAACACAGAGATGGAGATCATGTACGAGAAGTCAGGAGGCGCGACGACGGAGCTGTAGTGGGCGAAGAGCCCACCGGCGACGCCGCAGATCACGCCGGAGGCGACCAGCGCGATCAGCTTGACCGACCGGGGGTTGATCCCGGCGCAGGACGCCAGGAGCGGCTTGTTCTCGACCACCGCGAACTGACGTCCCCATCGGGACCGCTCAAGCATCACGAGCAGCAGCGCGACGACGCCGGTGACTATGACCATCGCGGTGACGACGGCCCGGGGGTCGGCGAAGACGCCCACCAGCCCGGAGTTGCCCCCCACCCACTCCGTCTTCGTCAGCGTCAGGCGCAGCACCTCGTTGGCCGCGAAGCTGACCAGGATGAAGGCCGCCCCGCTGACCCGCAGCACCAGCCCGCCGAACACCAAGGCGGCGGCTCCGGCGAGCAGGCCGCCAGCGACGACTGAGACCAGGAGCGGCGCCTCGAGGAGCAGGTTCATCTGTGCCGCGGTGTAGGCGCCGATGCCGTAGAAGGCGCCGACGGCCAGGTTGATCTCACCGACCTGCATGACCAGACGCATCGCCATGGCGAGCAGGGCGTGGATACAGATCCACGGCACTACCAAGGCCCCCACCCCATCGCCCAGGCCGGTCACCAGACCGATCACGACCGCGGCCGCGGTGACGCCGACCGGCACCAGCCACTCAGAGCTCCGCATGACCCATCAACCCCTGAGGACGGAAGAGCAGGACGAGGATGACTACGCAGAACGTGAAGATCGTGGCCGTCGTGAGGTCCAGCATCTGCGTGCCCACGCTCTCGGCCATGCCGACCAGCAGGCCGCCGTAGATGGCCCCCGTCAGACTGCCGAGGCCGCCCAGGATGATGATGACGAAGCCCTTCATCAAGAACTCGAATCCCATGGTCGGAGTGACCACGGTGGCAGGGGCGATCAGGACACCGGCCACGGCGGCGAGCGTCGTGGCCAGCAGGACCCCGACGAGCGCGATCCGGGTGACGTTGATGCCCTGGAGCGCGGCCGCCTCCGCGTCGGAAGTGACGGCTCGCAGGGCCGTGCCGGTCATCGTGGTGCGAACGAACGCAGCGACGGCGACGGTGACCGCGATGGCCACGACGAAGATCACGACGCGCTCCCAGGTGACCGAGGCGCCGAGGAGCGAGAGGCGACCCTCGACGACAGGCGGCACCGACTTCGGCTGGGCCGAGAACGTCTCCCGCACGATCACCTCCACGACCAGGGCGAATCCGATCGTGACGATGAGGGTGGAGATCAGATCGCCGGCGAAGCGTTTGAAGAAGGCGTAGTACAAGGCGATGCCGATGAGCCCGAGCAGGACCGTCGCCACCGCGAACGAGCCGATGTAGAGCAGCCAGGCCGGCACGCCCGGGAGGTGGTCGGCGCCGTAGGTCAAGATCACGTACGCCGTGTAGGCGGCGATCGCGAACAGCGCCCCGTGGGCGAAGTTCACCACCTGCATGACCCCGAAGATGAGGGTCAGGCCGAGGGCGAAGAGGATGTAGACCGAACCGATCTGCAGCCCGTTCACCGTCATCTGGACGAAGAGGTCCACGCGCGTCAACTCCTGCTGGCGGTGCTCGTGCGGCCGATCACTGCAGCGACTCGAGCTCGGCGGGGACGATGCGCTCGACCTCGACGATGGCGTCGCCGCGGACCTGGGTCACGATCATCGGAGTGAGGATCTGCTGCTTGGCCCCGTAGACGTCCTCGGCGCCGAAGGCGGCGGCGCCCCACGAGCTCTCGAAGGTGATCTCCGTGAGCGCCTCGCGCACAGCGTCGGACTCGATCGTGCCCGCCTCCTCGATCGCGGCAGCGAGCGCGATCACGCCGTCGTAGGCACCGATGGTCACGCCGTTGAGGTCCTCACCGGTGGCCTTCTCCAGACCGGCCTGCAGCTCCTGCTGCTTCTCGGTCGCGTTGGTGTCGGAGAAGTCCGCGGCCAGACCCATGTAGACACCCTCGGCGGCGCCGCTGGCGGCCTCGACGAGCGCCTGTCCGCCGGTCCCCGCGCTGAGCAGGGTGGGACCGTCCCAACCTTGGTCCTCGAGTGCCTGCAGCAGCAGCCCCGCCGGCCCGGGGGTGACCGTCGTGAGGTCGATGGCGTCCGGCTTGGTGCGCAGCAGCTTGGTGGCGATCGGGGCGAACTCGGTCGTGCCGTGCTCGTAGAAGTCCGAGCTGACGACCTCGACGCCGAGCTCTGCCCACACCTCCTGGGCAACCTCCTCGGACTGGATGCCGGTGGCGTCGTTGACGCCGAGCAGCGCGATGCTCTCGAAGCCGCCCTCAGCCTCGAGGACGTACTCAGCCAGCGGGCGCAACACCTCGAAGGGGGTGTTGATGACGGTGAACGTGTAGGGGAAGTCAGGGCCCTTGAGATCCTTCCCCCACGCCGAGGTCATCATCGGGACCTTCTGGCGCTCGGTCATCGACTGCAGCGCCTGCACCGGGGCGGTGCCCACGCTGAAGGCGATCATGTCGACCTTCTCGCGGGTCAGCAGCGTCTGCGCGGCCCGCGCACCGCCCGCGGCGGTGTACTCGTTGTCCTGGATGACGATCTCGATCTCGACCGAGCCATCCTCGGTCTCGATGCCGCCGGCCGCGTTGATCTCGTCCGCGGCCTTCTCCGCGAGCCACTTGGAGGCGCTGCCCCAGCCGGCCGCGTCGCCGGACAAGGGCGCCGAGAGGCCGAAGACGACGACGCCGTCCTCGGCCCCACCGCCGGCCTCACCACCGCAGGCGGCCAGCGGCAGGGCGAGGCCCGCCACGAGGACCGGGGCGGTCAGCTTCCTCAACGTCGTCACTCGGTTCATCGGGTTTCCTCCAGGTCGGGTGAGCACTGCTCGGGTCGTGACCGCGCGGCTTATGACGCAGGTCACGCAGATGCGTCACGTCACTATGCCCCGAATGAGCCAGGTTACGCAATAGCCGATTATTCTACGTAATAGCGGATCTGAGTGATGAACGCCTATCCTGCTCCCCTACCCCGTCGACACAGGAGACACATCGTGGCCCTCGACCCTTCGACCGAACCCGGACCCCCGGTACGTCGTCGCCATCGAATGGTGGACCGGCTCGCCGCCGTCCTCGAGCACGTCGCTCGCAGCGAGCAGGGCATGACCCTGACCGAGCTCGCCCGGGCAGTGGACGCACCGGTCAGTTCGATCCAGGGTCTCGTCAACGGCCTGGCGGCGACCGGCTACCTCGACGAGCGCGATCGTCGCTACTCGCTCGGAACCGCGCCGTACCTGCTCAACCTGATCGCGGGGCGGCACATGGTCACACGTATCGACCACGCCGTCCTGGAGTCGATCCACGCGAGCTGCGGCCTGACGACCCTGCTGTCCATCGCCGTGAGCACCGACGTCTTCTACATCGACAACGTCTCCCGCGAGCCGCGATACGACTACCTGGCGAAGAACTTCATCCGGCGCTCGCTCATCCGGACCTCGGCAGGGTGGGTGCTGCTGGCCGACTTCACCCGCCGCGACCTCTGGACCTACCTGTCCTCGCTGCCCCCCGAGGACGAGGAGCGGGTGGAGCGTTTCCTCGCCGCCCTCGACGAGATCCGCGAGACCGGCGTATGCGCCGGCCCCCACACCTCCGAGGTCGCCGACGGCGTCTCGATCGCGGTGCGAGAGTCCGGCCGCACCACGGGTGCCGTCAGCATCGTGGGCTCCGAGGAAGAGATCGGTCACCGCCGCCAGGAGCTCACCGACCTACTGGTCGCGCACCGGGAGCGCTGGGACTCCCGTCCCTGAGGCCAGGAG
Source organism: Nocardioides carbamazepini (assembly GCF_024614185.1). Lineage (GTDB taxonomy): Bacteria > Actinomycetota > Actinomycetes > Propionibacteriales > Nocardioidaceae > Nocardioides > Nocardioides carbamazepini. The sequence continues at coordinate 427,095 of NZ_JAHTLF010000016.1, read as the reverse complement.
TGGGAGCTGCTTGCGCTGCGGGCGAGGGTCATACGACGGCGGCGGGATCGGCGATCTCGCCCAGGGCCGAGGCGACGAGATCCGCGAGTTCCGCCGGTTCGGCCGGGCGCGGTGCCTGTGGGTGGTCCTCCCGGAGCAGGCGTACGTCCTTCTCGAGCAATTCCAGCTGGTTGCGCGAGAGCAGGTGCAAGATCGCGGACGCGTGGCTGCGACCGGACCCCCGGCCGAGTGCGCGGAGGAAGTCCTCGCCGGCGACTCCTTGCGAAGTGACGAACTCCAGGCAGCGAGCTGCGTTCGCGGCGTTGTAGGCGGCGAGGGTGTTGTTGACGAGCTTCACGAGTGCGGGGTCGCCGTGCCGGGGCAAGGTCACGATCGAGTCGGACAGGTCCGCGAGCAACGCCCCGTCCTCCTCCTCGCGCCACCCGGCGGCGTACATGGCCACCGTGCCGTCGCGAGCGGGTCGCTCGCCGCCGCTCACAGGGCACTCGACCACGCGCCCCAGCTCCAGTGGCGCTGGGAGCGGTCGCCGCCAGAAGCTGGGGCGCACGGTGCTGACGAGGAGGATGCGAAGCGATGTCGGTGCCGCCGCGCACGCGGCCAGAACCTGCGTCACCTGCTCCTCGGTCCGCACCGCCACCACGAGGTGGCCGATCCCGGACCAGTCGACGCTGCCCAGGTCGCGATGGGCCGTCCGCGCACCACTCTCGAGCCACGCCGTGCGGCGGCCGTCGTCGGGCTCCACTCCGACGACTGTCCACCCCCGCTCGTCGAGGCGGCTCGCCATCGCGTGACCGATGCCGCCCAGCCCGACCACGCACACGGATTCACGGAGCACAGCTGACCTCCAGGTCGATCGTCGCGGCATCCCAGATGGCATGATCCAGCCGACGCGGCGCCAGGCAGTCGCCCAGCCGGATGACCGGCCGGCTCTCGCCCGCGGCCCGCAGCGCCTCGTACAGGGACGTGTCGGCGTGGTTGCCGGTAGCGAGGACGACGTCATCGACATCGTCGAGCCGCCAGGTGCGGGCGTCGAAGACGCCACGCAGGACGAGATGGTCCTCGTCGATCCGCTGCACCCACGTCGAGGTGTGCAGCCGGACGCGGGCCGCGGCCAGCCGGCGGTGCAACGGCTCCAGGTTCGCGGGTCCCGCCCAGGACCCGGCGTGGATGGACCGGGTGACCAGGTGGGTCTCGATCCCCAGCGCCCCGAGGTGCTCCGCGACGGTCGTCGCCTGGCCGTGGGGGTCGTCGTCGACGACCACGGCCCTGACTCCCCGGGGACCGGCCGCCAGCACGTCCACCGCCGAGCGCACGTGCGGGCGGTCGTGTCCGGGCACGGCCGCCACCGCCGGTAGGGCGCTGGTGAAGCCGGTCCGGTCGGGAACCGAGCCCGTCGCCAGTACGACGACGTCGGCATCGCAGGCCATGACGTCGTCGATGCGCGCATCCCGACCGGTCACGAGATCGATCCCCAGGTCGCGGACGCGCTGGGCAAGGTGGTCCACGATCGAGCCCAGCTCAGCACGGGTGGGCACCAACCGGGCCCAGGAGACCTGCCCGCCCGGCCGATCGGCGCGCTCCCACACCGTCACTTCGTGACCCTGCTCGGCCAGGGTGACCGCAGCCTGCAGTCCAGCGGGGCCGGCGCCGACGACGAGAACCCGTCGCCGGCGACGCACGACCGGAGGCGGCAGCGTCTCGCGCCCCACCGCGACGTTGACCGTGCACCGCAGGGCGCCCCCGGCGAGCAGGCTGCCCAGGCAGCCCTGGTTGCACCCGATACATGGCCGGACGGCGGCATCCTGACCAGACCGCAGCTTGCGCGGCAGGTCGGGGTCCGCGATCAGGGCACGGGTCATGCCGACCATGTCTATCCGGCCGTCGCTCAGCACGCGCTCCGCATCGGAGCGATCCCTGATGCGGGTGGCGACCAGTACCGGGAGGTCGACCGCGTCGGAGACGGTGGCTGCTGCCTCGGCGAAGGTCGCGCGGGGAGCGGCCATGTCGGCGATCCACGAGGGATACAGCTCGTTGCTGCCCGCGCTGACGCTCAGGTAGTCGACAGCCCCGGAGCCCTGCAGCCTCCGCGCTACCTCGCAGGCGTCCTCGACGTCGAGCCCGCCCTCGACCAGGTCGGTGGCGTTCATCCGGACGCCGAGCAGGGGACCCCGGCCGACGGCATCGCGGACCGCCGCGACCACGTCCAGGACCACCCGCATCCGGGCCTCGAGCCCGCCGCCGTACTCGTCGTGGCGCCGGTTGACCTGGGGCGAGAGGAACTGAGCGAGCGCGTAACCCTGCGCCGCGAACACCTCGACACCGTCCCAGCCCGCGTCGCAGAGTGCGGCCGCCGCACTCGCGTGGGCGGCGATCATCTCCTGGATCTCGTCGTGCTCGAGCTCCTTGGGGATCTCTCGCACGACAGGGTCCGCGATGGCGCTCGGCGCCAGTAGCGGCAGGCGCTGCCAGGCCGACGAGCCCTGCCGACCACCGTCGTGCAGCTGACCCACCAGCACGGTGCCGTGACGGTGGACGGCCTCCGCGAGCGCGACGTGCCCTGCATGCGCGTCGGGGGCCGCGGCGAGGTTGACCAGAGGCGTGGTCCAGGTCCGGCGCCACACCGCCCAGCTGCCCGTGACGATCATGCCGGCGCCGCCGGCCGCCCGGGCCTCGTAGTAGGCGATCTGCTCGGGCGTCACCCGGCCGCCGTGCGCGAGGTGGGTCTGGTGCGGCGTGTTGACGATCCGGTTGGGCAGGACGTGAGCGCCGATCCGGAGCGGCGTGAACAACCGGCCAGCGTCGGTCGCAGCCCGGGTCACAACGCGCGCCCCCTCCAGGCCATGCCACCGTCAAGCGTCACGACCGTGCCGCTGGTGTAGGCCGATCGGGGCGACACCAGGAAGGTCGCCAGGTGGGCCACCTCCTCGGGGGTGGCGATGCGCTTGCCCGGGTAGTCCTCGACGTACTCCTGCCAGCGCTCGGCGTCGCCCAGTCCCTGGGCAGCGCGGTCGCGCAACGCGTTGACCAGGCGGTCGGTCTCGACCGGACCGGGGTTGATGCCGAGCACCCGGACACCCTGGTCCAGGGTGTAGGCGCCCACGGCCCTGGTCATGGTCATGAGCGCGGCGTTGGCCGCCGAACCGGCGACGTAGGTCGCGTCAGGGCGCTCCCCCGAGACGCCGATGATGTTGAGCACGACACCCGAGCCGCGGGCCGTCATGGCCTCGAGGGCCATCTTGGTCAGCTCGAGATAGCCCCACACCTTGAGATCCCAGCCCTGGCGCCAGGCCGTCAGGTCGGCACCGACGAGGCCACCCTGCGGGATCGCGCCGGCGTTGTTGACCAGGACGTCGACCTCGGGGATCACGTCGGACAGCTGAGCGCGGCCCGCCTCGGTGGACAGATCGAGCGCGACGTGGCCGAGTTCGATGCCGTGGTCCTCCCGGATCAGCGAGGCCAGCGCCGCCAGGGAGTCCGGCTCGCGGGCGACCACGCGGATGTCGCGCACACCCTCCTCCGCGAGGGACTTCACGATGGCCGCGCCGATGCCGCGCGAGCCACCGGTCACCAGGACCGTGTGGTGCTCGGTGAACCCCAGGTCCATGTCAGGCTCCCCACCCTCCGTCGACGGCGAGCACCTCGCCCGTCACGTACGGCGCCGACGCCAGCCAGACCACAGCGCCTGCTACCTCCTCGGGCCGGCCGAGCCGGCCCATCGCCGTGCGGCCCACCACTGCCTCCATCTCCGGCGATGTGCCGCCGACCGTGGCGACGGCAGCGTCCGTTCCGATGGGGCCGGGGGCCACGGCATTGACCCGCAGACCGGCCGCGCCGTACTCACGGGCGGCGGAGCGGGTCAGTCCCACCACCCCGTGCTTGGCCGCGACGTACGCCGAGCGGGTCGGCCACCCGGCGAGACCCCAGATGGAGGCGACGTTGATGATCGAGCCCTGCCGCGGCAGCAGGTGCGGTACCTGAGCCCTCATGCAGCGGAAGACACCGGTCAGGTTGACGTCGATGACCCGGTCCCAGTCCTCGTCGGAGAGGTCGGCCACCGCGGCGACGGCACGCACGCCGGCGTTGTTCACCGCGACGTCGAGGCCACCGAGCGCGGTAGCCGCCTCCTCGACCCCGGCCGCGACGGATGCCGACGACCGCACGTCGAGCTCGACGAACACCGCTGTGTGACCCGCTTGGCGCAGGGACTCGGCGGCCTGCCGGCCCTCCTCGGGCAGGACATCGCACAGGGCGACGGCAAAGCCGTCCTCGGCGAGCGCCTGCGCCGTCGCCAGCCCGATGCCGCGACCGGCACCGGTCACCAGCGCGCCGCGACGGTCCCGGCCCACCACGGCGTTCACAGAGGTGACTCGACCTTGACGGTGGGCGGGTTGGGCGGCATGAAGATCTCGATGAACTCCAGGTCGTCCGAGGTGCCGGTCTCGTTGTGGCGGTATCCACCGGGGATGAAGCACATCCCGTTCTGGTCGACCCGCTTGGTCTCACCGTCCTCGAAGGTCAGCTCGAGCCAGCCCTTGGTGACCAGGAGCCACTGGAAGTCGCAGTCGTGGTAGTGCCAGCCCGTCTCCTCCGACATGCCCTTCTTCATCCGGGTGACCTGCGTGCTGACCAGGCCCTTGCTCGCCTCGGCGACTCCGAGGTCGAAGTACTGGGCGAACGTGCGACGCCCGGGAATCTCGTCGCCGTCGGCGATAGCGACGGTGCGGGCCTGCATGCCCTCGGGGATGATGCGGTGACGCTCACTCATGATTTCCTCCGGTTCGATGGGTCGGGCTTCAGTGGTTGGTCGAGGTCGAGGTCGCTGAAGCTGGCGCCCGCGAGCGCGAGCGCCAGTACCTGCTGGTCGGCGGAGTGCGTGTCGCCGGCCTGCGATCGCCACCTCAGCATGGCGCCGGTGTGACGGTGGAGGGCGTGCTCCTGAGTGGTCCCGATGGCGCCGACCACCTGGTGTGCGGATCGCGCCACGACGGCGGCTCCGTGCCCGGTGCACGAGCGCGCCACGGCGACGGCGGGCTGCAGGACCTCCAGGTCGTCGCCGGCCCGCACGGCAACGGCGACGGCGGCGGCGGTCGCCGCCCTCGCCAGCGCAGTCTCGGCGGCCAGGTCGGCGACCAGCGCCTGCACAGCCTGGAACCTCAGGAGAGGGCGCCCGAACTGCTCCCGGGTCGCCGCGTGCTCGACCACGATCTCGGTGGCCGCCTCCATCGCGCCGACCACCTGGACGGCACGCACCAGCGCCGCGCGCACAACAGCGAGCTCGGCGACCTCTGCGGACAGCGGCTGCCACTCCACGGAGGAGTCCCAGCCGCCGGAGCCCAGCCGCGCACGCACCTCATCGACAGCGACGTCCGCCACGACCGGGCCGGACGTGTCCTCCCGGAGGACCGTCACCCGCTCGACGAGCGGGTGCAGGTCCGGCCGGCGGGCGCTGTCGTCGTCCCACCAGCAGACCCGCAGCGCCGGCACGACATCCGTGCTCAGGGTGTCGAGGATCCAACCGGCGACGAGATCGCTGTCGCCGACCGGCAGCTCGCTGGCCGAGCGTGCCAGGGCGGCGATGAGCTCGGCGGCCTCCCACCAGCTCGCGCCGCTGCCGCCCCGCGCCTGACTGCCCGTCAGGTCGGACAGCCCGAGCTCACGCAGCGTGGCCCACAGCACCGCGTCCTGGTCACCTCCGCCGCTGTGAGCCGCGGTGACCGCGGTGATCAGATCCCGGAGGTCCGGCTCCACCGCCTCTGCGCCCCAGCTCGCGCTGGTGCTCCGGATCATGGCTGCAGCCCTTTCGTGATGATGCCGCGCAGGATCTCGTTCGTGCCGCCCCGCAGCGTGAAGCCAGGGAGTTGCGCGGTCGCGATCCGCAGAGCGGCGTCAAGGTCATCGTCGTGCCGGGTCGAGCACGCGGTCAGCAGCGCCGCGAGCTCGACGAGATCCCCTTCGGTCGTCGTCCCGAGCGTCTTGACCATCGCCGCCGGCACGTCGGCCGGCGACCCCGCGTCCAACGTTCGAGCGACGGCGAAGGACATGTGGTGGAGTGCCTGGAGGCGCGCCACCAGTCGTCCCAGCTCCGCCGTCGGCGAGAGCGCACCGCGCCGCACCGCGGCGAGGAGGTGGGAGACGAGCAGGGCGACAGAGAGGAACCGCTCGGGTCCGCTGCGCTCGAAGGCGAGCTCGGACGTCACTTGGCGCCAGCCCTCCCCTTCGGTGCCGAGCAGCCGGCCGCTCGGGACGTGGACGTCGTCGAGCAGCACCTCGTTGAAGTGGTGGTCGCCGTTCATGGACACGATCGGGCTCACGCGGATGCCGAGCGCGTCGAGAGCGACGATGAACTGGGAGAGTCCCTGGTGGCGGTCGCCGTGGCGACCGCTGGTCCGGGCGAGGACGATCATGTGGTCCGCCCGGTGCGCCCCCGTCGTCCACACTTTCGTGCCGCTCAGCACCCATCCGTCGTCGCACGCGGTCGCCTTCGTGCGGACGCTGGCCAGGTCCGAGCCCGCGTCCGGCTCGCTCATGCCGATGGCGAAGAAGCAGCGACCGGCAGCGATGCGGGGCAGCAGCTCACGCTTGAGCTCCTCGGACCCGAAGCGCAGCAGACTGGGGCCGGCTTGGCGGTCCGAGACCCAGTGCGCGGCGACGGGTGCGCCGGCGACGAGCACCTCCTCGGTGACGACGAACCGCTCCAGGAAGGACCGGCCGGCACCGCCGTACTCCGGTGGCAGCGTCATGCCGACCCAGCCGCGCTCGGCCATCGCGCGGCTGAAGTCGGCGGACCACGCGGTCAGCCAGGCGTCGGGGCGTGGGGTGAAGGTGCCGCGGCTGAGCTGGTCGGCGATGAAGTCACGCACCTCGCCGCGCAGCTCGAGCAGCGCGCGCTCATCGATACCGGGGTGCGCCGTCGTGGTCACCGCGCGGCCTCCTCGACGTTGGTTTCCGGGGGGTCGCTGGCGGCGCGCACCACACCGGCGCCGAGGAGCGCCCGCACCTCGTCGTCGGCGTAGGAGGCCCGCTTGAGCAGCGCGACGGTGTCCTCCCCGAGGGCGGGGGCGTGGCGACGCAGGCGCACGGGTGAGGCGCTCAGTCGCAGCGGGCTGATGGTGCTGAAGTAGGCCCCCTCCGTCGGGTGCTCCTGTGCGGTGACGATGCGCTGCTCGCGCACGTAGTCGTCATCGATGACGTTGCCCAGCTCGAGCAGCGCGGCGGCAGGGATGTTGCGTCCGCGGCACAGCTCGAGCCACTCCTCGGTCGTACGCTGCGGCGTGCGCGTGTGCACCTGCGCGAGAAGGTCGCCCATGTGCTTGTGGCGCGACGCGACGTCGGAGAAGCGGACGTCCGCGGCCAGGTGACCGAGCCCGGCGGCCTCGAAGAAGTCGGACCAGTTGGCGTCGGAGTACGGCAGGATGCAGACGAAGCCGTCCTTGGTCCGGTAGGGCGTCCGCTCCGGGACGAGCACCCGCGACCAGCCGAAGTCACCCGCCGGCGGGTCGAACGTGTGCCCGCCGAAGTGCTCGACCAGGTTGAAGTGGATCATGGTGTCGACCATCGGAACCTCGACGTGCTGACCTTCTCCGGTCGAGTGCCGATGGGCGACCGCCGCGAGGATCCCGATGACGATGTGCAGGCCGCTGACCTTGTCGGCCACGACGTAGGGCGCGTACCTCGGTGAGCCGTCGATCCGGCCGGCGAGCGCGGCGGCGCCTGAGGCGGCCTGCACCATGTCGTCGTACGCCGGGTAGTCGCGTCGCTCGCTGGCCTCTGCGTAGGCCTGTGCAGTGCACAAGATGAGGTCGGGCCGGATCTGCCGCAGCCTCTCGTAGGTCAGGCCGAGGGACTTCCTCGAGCGGGGCCGGAGGTTGGTGACGACGACGTCGGCCTGGGCGACCAGGCGCTCGAGGACCTCGCGACCGTCCACCGACTTCAGATCCAGCGCCAGGCTCTGCTTGTTGCGCTGCAGGTTCATGGTCAGCGCGGTCATGCCGGGAGACCGGCTGGCGCCGATCTTGCGCGACATGTCGCCGTCGAGCGACTCGATCTTGATCACCTCGGCGCCCAGGTCCCCGAGCATGGCGGTCGCGTAGGGACCCATCACCACGGTGGTGAGGTCGAGCACCGTCAGTCCGTCCAGGGCACCTGGCTCCATCGTGGTCGTCTTCCTCGTCTCGGCGTGCGTGTGGTGGGTCATGCGCCGCTCCTGTCGGCACGCGCGCGCCGCCAGGCGTCGACCCGCTCGTGGTGCTCGGGGTCGCCATGAGCAAGGGGCTGCAGGGCCGCGGCCAGGCCGAGGACCGAGTCGAGCGAGTCGGTCCGGCTGGCCTGCAGGAGGCGCTTGGCCATGCGGACGGAGTGGACGGGGTTCTTGGTGATCCGCTCGGCGAGGGCGTGGGCGGCCGGCAGGAGCTCCTCGGCCGCTACGACGGCGTTGACCATCCCCCACTCGAGGGCCGTGGCGGCGGGCACCCGGTCGCCGGTCAGAGTCATCTCGGCGGCCCGCGCCTCGCCGACGACGCGGGGCAGGAACCACGAGCCACCGTCTCCCGGGATCAGCCCGACCTGGACGAAGCTCTCGGCGAAGAAGGCGCCGCTGGCCGCGATGCGGAGGTCGCACATCATGGCCAGGTCGCAACCCGCTCCGACCGCGGGCCCGTTGACCGCCGCGATGACGGGCACCTCGCACCGCACCATGGCACGCGGGATGCGCTGGATCGTGTCGACATAGGCATGGCGCTGGTCGAGCGGTGACAGGGCGAAGACCCCTCGGCGCTCGGCCATCTCCTTGACGTTGCCGCCCGAGGAGAACAGCCGGCCTGCACCGGTCAAGATCACGGCGCCGACCTCGACGTCACGGTTGACCCGGTCGATGGCACTCTCGAGGCAGGCGACGATGTCGGCGCCGGAGACGGCGTTCCCGGCATCGGGTACGTCGATCGTCCAGGTCTCGACAGCGCCCTCGCGGGCGATGTGTAGCGGTGGGGGCACGGTTCTCTTCCGATCGGGTTTCTCTAGAAAGGGATGTGGTGGGTGGGGTCGAGGCGTACGTCGACCACGACCGGCCCCTCCGGGCGGCGCAGCGCGGGCGCGAGCTCGCGGAGCTCGTCAGCGGAGCGCGCGGTGTGGGCGGCGGCACCGAGTCCGCGAGCCACCTCGGCCAGGTCGGGCCAGACGTTGTAGCTTGCCGCGGCGTCGAACCCCTCGGCCACGAGCTTCATGTACTCGGCGCCGTAGGCGCCGTCGTTGAGGACGACGACGACGAGGGGCAACCGCTCTCTCACCGCCGTGGACAGCTCGGAGGCGTTCATCATGAATCCCCCGTCACCGACGAGCACGACGACCGGTCCGCGGCCCTGGCGCGCGATGGCTGCCCCCGTCCCGGCCGCCAACCCCAGCCCGATCGACCCGAAACCGGTCATCGCCGTGAAGTCGCCCGGCCCGACACGATCCAGATAGGGCCATACGCCCGCGACGAAGCGACCCACGTCGCTGACCACGGCGGCGTGATCCGGCAGCACCTCGTTGAGCACCCGGCTGGCGATCCGGACGTCGACGGTCGATGCCGTCCCCTGGTCGTCCGGGACCCACGCCCCGACGGACCGTCGCGTCTGCTCGGCCTGGGCCGACCACGCACGCGCCGGCTCCACCTCCGCCTCGCGCAACGACTCGACCATGCGTGAGGCCACGATGGCGGCGTCGCCCACGACCGCCTCGTCCGGCTCGACGAGCCACCCGAGCTTCACCGGATCGGTATCGACCTGGACCAGGTGCTTGCCGGCGACCAGCTCACCGGCCATGGTCGTGTACTTGTTGAGCGTCGCGCCGAACGCGACGATGCAGTCGGCGTCGGCCAAGACCTGTACCGCGAGCTCGTGCGAGAGGCTGCCCATGATGCCGAGGTGACGCGGGTGGTCGGCGAACAGGCCCCGCCCCAGCGCCGTGGTGAAGAGCGGAGCGCCGAGCAGGTCCGCAAGCTCCTGCAGCGGCGGCCCGGCAGCCAGTGCTCCACGGCCGGCGAGCACGACCGGGCGGGACGCGGAAGCGATGAGGCCGAGCGCCGCGTCGAGGTCGGACGGCTCCGCGGGAGCCGGTGCGGGCGCCGGCTGCACTGTCGCGGCGCCCGGCGTCGCCTCTCCCTTGCCCAGGCCCAGCGGCAGGTTGAGCACGACCGGCCCGTCCTGCAGCCGGCGCACCGCCCGGCCGACATCGCGCCCGACCGACTCGGGACGGTGGACGTACTCGTGTGCCACGCCCAGCGATGCGCACACCGCAGCGATGTCCATCCGCTGCAGATGCGTCGCCTCAGGAGGTGTGTCTCCGGTGATGAGCAGGACGGGCGAGGGAAAGCGCTGTGCCTCCATCAGCGCGGTGAGCGAGTTGGTCACGCCGGGACCGTGTGTGACCGTGGCGACGCCGGGCCGTCCCGACATGCGGGCGTACCCGTCGGCCATGGCGACCGCGCCCGCCTCGTGGGCGACACGCACGAAGCGACCGCCACCGTTCTCGAACGCTCCGGCGACATACATGTTCGCGTCACCCATCAGCCCGAACATGGTGTCGGTCCCGTGCTTGGCGAGCAACGCCGAGACCTGCTCGTAGATCTTCACAGCGACCCCTCTCGTGACGCGCACCACTATGGCACCAGATCACCTTTCTACGCAATCCCATACGATTATGCGTAGTTACGTAATCAGTCCCAGATGATGCCGCTGTCGACGTTGAGAGACTGTCCCGTCACCCCCTGCGCGGCGTCGGAGGCCAGATAGAGGACCGCCCCGGCGATGTCGCGCGGGGCGGTGAGACGCCGCAGGCTCGATAGCGACGCCAGGGCCGCCCGCTGCTCCTCGACCGGGGCACCCCCCTGCTCGGCGCGTTCGCGTACGACCTGATCGAGGAGGGCGGTGTCGGTGACCCCGGGGCAGACCGCATTGACGCGGACGCCCAGGTGGCCCAGCTGGGACGCCGCGACTCGGGTCATGGCGAGTACCGCACCTTTGGTGCTGGCATAGGCGATGTTCGACGTACCCGACCATCCCTTGCCCGCGATGCTCGCGATGTTCACGATCGCGCCACCCCCGCGGTCGGCCATCACCTCGGCGGCTCGCTGCATGGCGAAGAAGCAGCCACGGGCGTTCGTGTCGAAGAAGAGGTTCCAGTCGTCGACGCCGACCTCGAAGAAGCCGAGCCCTCGGGTCACCGCCGCATTGTTGACGAGGACATCGAGACGGCCATGCGCCGCGACAACACCGTCCACGAGAGCCCGAACCGAGGCCGGATCCGCCATGTCGACGTACGTCCAGGCTGCCGCGCCGCCGCGCCCCCGGACATCCTCGGCGGTCGCGCGGCCCCCACCCTCGTCAAGGTCGGCCACGACGACGCGGTAGCCCTCACCCCCGGCCTGCAGGCAGATCTCGCGCCCTATGCCCTTCGCACCACCGGTCACCACCATGGTCCGCAACCATCTCACCTCGTTCTCCGCATTTACGTAGAGTGCTACTGGAATCCGTTAGACTCTAGAGCCAGAGGGTCGACGAAGGAATGCTCCGGGTTGTCGATGAGCATCTGTGGCAGGTGCCGGGCGGCCGGCCGGGCCGGGCGGTCTCCTCGAAGGGCCCGGTCAGGCGGGGGACGCGACGCCGCGGCGAGAGCCGCGCTTGGACGACGGGTGGGCCCGAGGCTTCGCCGACGATGTGGCGCGGTCGGTGTCCGCGAGGAACGCGAGAACGCGGCTAGCGAAGACGTCGGGGCACTCGATCTGCGGCATGTGACCGACCCCGGCGAACAGCTCCGTCTCCGCATGAGGGAACAGCCGCCGCGCCGCTTCGAGGTGGTGTGGTGGCAGGACGCGGTCCTGGTCGCCCCACAGCACCAGTGTGGGACAGGACAGCGTCGCGACCGAGCCGGTCAGCCGATCGCGCCAGTCGCTCCTGACCCGGCGCACGGTCGCGAGCGCTCGCACGGTCTCGAGCAGCACCGCCGCGGTATCGGGCTGAGCGGCGATCGCCAGGGCGTGGTCGACGCGCGCCGAGGTCGCCAGCGCCGGGTCCGCGAAGCTGAGCCGCTCGGCCATCAGCGCACTCCCCCGCGTGGTCCGGCGCACCGCAAGGCCGCCCAGCACCGGGGCTGCCAGCAGACGGAGCGGCAGCGCGACCTCCGCGCCGAAGCCCGCGCTGTTCACGAGGCCGAGGCTGGCCACCCGGTCGGGCGCGGAGACGACGAGTTGCATCGCGACCGCACCCCCGAGCGAGTTCCCGATGGCGTGCACCGGCCGCTGTTCGCCAACGGCGTCGAGGGTCTCGAGTACGCCGCCGGCCAGGACCTCCAGCGTCGTCGGCTGGCGTGACCGCGCTGAGAATCCGGAGCCGGGGAGGTCGAGGGCGATCACCCGGTGGGTGTCGCGAAGACGCGGGAACTGAGGTCCCCAGTCCTCGAGGCTGCGCCCGATGCCGTGCAGCAACACGACCGGCGGGCGCGCCGGATCGCCTTCGATGCGCACACGGGTGCGTCGACCGGCGACGGTGACGAAGGTCGGCGTGCTCATCGGGCCGTACTCGCCGCCAATGAGCCGAGCGCAGCGGCCTCGGCCACTTGGGCGAAGTGTCCGGCTGCCTCGGAGAACACCAGCCCGGAGTCCTCGATGGGGTCCGTGCCCAGGATGGTTCGATCCGCCTTGTAGTCCTGGTCGAGCCTCCAGGGGCCGCGCGAGCCTTGCTGCGGGAACAGGTGCATCGCCCGGTTCACGTACCCCGTGCCCATGTCGATCAGCGGCGCCATGGTCATCGTCGCGTCGTCGACGACCGGGGTGGCGGTGGCGAACCCGTTCCGGTCCATGTGCGCCAGCAGCCGGCAGAACCACTGAGCGACCAGGTCGGCCTTGAGCGTCCAGGCGTGATTGACGTAGCCGACGGTGAACACGAAGTTGGGGATGTCACTGACCATCAGGCCCTTGTAGGCGACGTGGTCGTGCAGGTTCACGCTCGTGCCGTCCACCTGCAGCGGGATCTTGCCGAACGGCACCATGTTCAGGCCCGTTGCAGTGACGATGACATCGGCCTCGAGCTCCGCTCCCGACGCCAACCGGATCCCCTGTGCGGTGAAGCGCTCGATGCGGTCGGTCACGACCGAGGCGGCGCCGCTGGAGATGGCCTTGAACAGGTCGGAGTCCGGCACCACGCACATCCGCTGATCCCACGGGGCGTAGCTGGGCTTGAAGTGCGTGTCCACGTCGTAGCCCTCGGGGAGGGCGCCCATGTTGACCCTACGGACGAGCGCCCGCATCTGCTTCGGGAACCGGCGGCTGGCCTTGTACAGCAGGTCCTGCTTGTTGACGTTGATCGATCGGGTGACCGCGTACGCCGCCCGCTCCGGGAGCAGTCGGCGCAGGGTGTTGGCGATCGGGTCCTGCCGCGGGGCCGGCAGCACGTACGACGGCGAGCGCTGCAGCATCGTGACGTGACCGGCGGTCTCTGCCATCGCGGGGATCAGGGTGACCGCCGTGGCGCCGCTGCCGATGACCACGACCTTCTTGCCCGTGTAGTCGAGGTCCTCCGGCCAGTGTTGGGGGTGCACGATGTCGCCCTCGAACTGCTCGCGCCCCTCGAAGTGCGGGGTGTAGCCGTTGTCGACGTCGTAGTAGCCGGCGGCGGAGAACAACATGCCGCACGAAACGTCGAACCGTTCGCCGTCACCGCTTCGCTCGAGCGTGACCACCCAGCGGGCCTCCTCCGTGGAGAAGTTCGCTGCGACCACTTTGTGGCCGAGGTGGAGGTGTTGAGACAGGTCGAACTCATCGACGGTCTCCTGCAAGTAGTCCAGGATCTCGTCGGCGTTCGCGATCGCGTTGTCGCGGGTCCACGGCTTGAACCCGAATCCGAACGTGTGCAGGTCGGCGTCCGAGCGGATCCCCGGATAGCGGAAGAGGTCCCAGGTGCCGCCGATCGCCTCTCGCGCCTCCACGATGGCGAACGTCTTGTCCGGCTGCAGGGTCCTGAGGTGGTAGCCCATCCCGATGCCGGTGAGTCCGGCGCCCACCACCAGCACGTCGACGTGCTCGAAGGTCGGGGGCGTTGCTGAGTCGCGGTTCATGTCGGTTCCTCTTTTCATGTACGTGGGTGCGTGGACTAGCGCGGCGACAGGAGAGACACGAGGTGCGGAACAACCGAGATGTCGGGAAGGTCGAGGAAGCCGGGGCGCGCGTAGGCGGGGTCCGGGTAGACGTAGTAGCCCTCGTTCGTGGGCACGCCGTACAGGCCCTTGTCGAGGAAACGCTCCTTGATGTACGCCGCGTTCGCGGTCATCTGCGCGTCGCCGAGCTCGTTGCCCCAGTGCGCGAGGACGTCGTAGCTGGTCTTCATGCCGACCATGTCCATGAGGCCCAGCGGCCCGATCGTCCGCCCGCCGATCATGAACGTGCGGTCGACGTCCTCGGGCCGCGCGATGCCGTTGGTCACCAGCGTCTGGGCCGCGTTGAGCAACGGAACGAACCAGCTGTTGACGACATAGCCGTTCTGCTCCTTGAGCACCGGGATCGGCACCATGCCGATCTCGATGGCGAACTCGGTGACCTGCGTGAGCGTCTCCCGCGCCGTTCCGGAATGGGCCATCACCTCGGCGAAGTTCATGGCCCAGATCCCATTGCCGAAGTGCAGGGCACAGAACTGCTCGGGACGACCGGTGTCGGGCGCGAAGTCGCTCGGCAGCAGGGTCGAGGAGTTGGTCGCCACGAGGGTGTGCGCCGGCAGGATGCCGGACATCTTCCGGTAGACATCGGCCTTGATGTCGGGCACCTCAGGGACCGCCTCGATGACCAGGTCAGCCTCGCCGACCGCCTCGGCGAGGTCGGTCGTGAAGCTCAGGCGCTGCCTGGTCGCCGCGATCTCCACCTCGTTCGCACCGACCTCGGACAGGTAGATCTCGGCGTACTGCTCGTGCGTGGCCCGGCAACGGTCGAGCGCGTCGGCGGTGATGTCGTAGACGACGACCGTCTTGCCCTTGAACGCACTGTGCCAGGCGATCTGGCCGCCGAGGACTCCTGCTCCCAGGACGGTCAGCTTATGGAGGGATGACATGTTGCGGCTTCTTTCCTCGAGCCCTTCGAAGGCCGGTGTGGTGGTCATCACAACCTTCAGGCCGGCGGGGCGGCCGAACAACGGCGCTCTGCCTAAGCCTTCGGGCGCAGTTGGGCACAATGCCCAAGCCGGACCGCTATGCTGCGGCTGTGAGGCGCGCCCCGAGGTTGTCGCCCGACGCCGCGGCGATCATCCGCGGCGTCTCGGAGCTGTTGCTGGACGAGCCCCCCGCCGTGCTGGCGGATCAGCACGACGCCGTCTTCGCGTCCATCCGCGAGATGTTCCGCTCGGAGCCTTCTCTGTCTGCCGAGGTGATGGCCAGCTCTCGTGGCCACAACCTCCACTGGGCCGCGTCACTCCTGCGCGACCCGGGAGAGCCGGTCGCGGTCAACCTGAGCACCGAGGTCGTCGGCATCGCACGCGACGCCTTCCGCCTGGGCGTGGCGCACGACCTCCCTGCGGCGTACCACGCGGGGAAGAGCGCGCTGTGGAGGAACTGGATGAGGTTGGCGTTCACGGTGTCCACCGCCCCGGCGCCCCTCCAGGAGGCCCTGGACGTGGCCGTCGGCTCGCTGAACCGGTACATCGACGACACTCTTGCGGCTCTGACCGAGCTGCTCGAGTCGGAGAGCGCCGAGCTGACCAGGGGCACGCACGCACAGAGGTTCGAGACCGTGAGCCTGCTCCTCGAGGGGGCGCCGATGACGACGGAGCGTGCGAGCGAGCGCCTGGGCTATCGGTTCGACCGTCGCCACACGGCTGTGGTGCTGTGGATGGATCCGCGCGAGCCGGATCCGCGCGCCCTGCGGCGTGCCGCCGAGGCCGTGGGGACGGCGACGCGGGCGCGTCAGGTGCTCAGCGTCATCGCCAGCTCCTCCTCGACGTGGACCTGGCTGGCGAACGCGGACCGGGTCGAGGCCAGCGCACTGGAAGCCGCGACCGCGCAGTTCCAGGGAGTCCGCATCGCCGTGGGGCCCGACGACACCGGTGTCGATGGCTTCCGGCGCAGCCATCTCGACGCGGTCGAGGCCCAGCGCCTGGTCCAGCGACTCCCCACACTGCGGGTGGCCACGTTCGCCGACGTACAGCTCGTGGCCCTGGCGACCCACGACGACGTCCGAGCCCGCGACTTCGTCTCTCGGTCACTGGGCCGGCTGGCGACGGCCGACCCGGAGCTGCAGTCCACGCTGCGCACCTACATCCGCGAGCAGTTCAACGCGTCGCGGGCGGCACGGGTCCTGTTCACCCATCGCAACACGGTCCTCAATCGCATCCAGCGTGCCGAGGCCATGCTCCCGGCGCCGCTGGCGACCAACGGACTCGAGATCGGCGTCGCGCTGGAGATCCTGCACTGGATGGGACCGCCGCCGGGGACCAGCGACGGGCCCCGAGCCTGAGGTCGCAGCTCGTCAGTCGGCGAGGAACGCGGCGGCCACCGGGGCGAACTGCTCGTGGTACTGGAAGATCCCGCCGTGGCCGGAGTCGGGATAGATGATCAACTCGCTGCCGCTGATGCGGCGGTGCATGTCCTCGGAGAGCGCCGTGGGCACCATGCGGTCATGATCACCGTTGGCGATCAGGACCGACGCAGGGAACGTCGACAGGTCGGAAGGCGCGGATCGGCCGAACTTCTGGATCGCCTTCAGCTGGGTGCGCAGCGCCTTGAACGTGATCGGTCGGTCCCGGTCGACCGTGCGCTCCTCGAGCCGTTCGATGAACTCCTTCGCAGCGGCCTTCCCGATCGCATCCCGGTTGAAGAACAAGAACTCCTTGGGGTCCGACCGGGTGAGGGTGGCGCGCAGTATGTCCCAGTAGGTCACGCCGACGACCTTGTCGATGTCCTTGCCACCCCGCGGTCCGGTCCCCGTCAGCACCAGCCTGCGGACCAGGTCCGGGTGCTTGACGATCAGGTCCTGGGCGATGAAGCCTCCCATCGAGAACGAGAAGATGTCGATGGTCTCCAGTCCGAGCGCCGCGATGAACTCGTAGGCGTCATCGGCAGCCGCCTCGATGGTGTCGGGAACCGTCCCGGTCGAGGCGCCGACGCCGCGCTGGTCGAAGGCGATCACGTGCCGGCGTTCGGCAATCGCATCGACGATGCGGGGGTCCCAGTTGTCCAGGGTCGCGGCGAGATGCACGAGGAAGACGACAGGGATCGCGCCCTTCGGCCCGAGCTCCCGATAGGCGTAGCTCACCTCGCCGGCCGTGATGGTGCGCGTCGGCGCCTCGGCGTACGACGTGATGGTCGGTCCCTCGCTGGTACTCATGACGGCTCTCCCCTACGTGATGTGATCGTGTGCGCGCGAGCGCGCCGTTGCCACCCGACCAGCAACGGTGGCGCTGCGAGCTCGAGGGCGACCGCGCCCACGGTGACCGCGTGGGGACGTCCTCGTTGCCGCCAGGACAGCAGGCGCGCGAGGCCGCCGACGAAGAGGCTCGAGAGTGCATAGGTCACGGCGGGCGACCTCTCCACCCGCCCGAGCTGGGACCATACGACGGGCCCCACGGCGAACTTGAACACGTTGGCGTACCGAAGGGCACTGTCCACCGTGGGCGTCACCTGCGGCGACCCGCCCGGCACCCCTCGGGGGCCCAGCACGATCTCGCGGCCGGCGCTGGCCATCGGTACCGCCGCCAGGACCCCCAGGGTCCACTGGAGACGTCGGCGGCTACGCATCGCTGGTGCGGAGTGGACCATGGTGGTGCTCATCTCGACGTGGTGGCAGCAGCGAACACCGCGTCGTTGACGGCGGTCGGGGTGATGGACACGAGTGCCAACTGCGCGCGACTGACGTTGTCGCACCGGTAGCGGCGCCTCGGGTGCCTGGAGGTGAGTGCGCGGTCGACGGCCTTGACCACCTTGCCGGGATCGCCCGCGAGCCTCTGCATACGGCCCAGCAGCTTCCGATTGCCGACGAGGTGCGATGCGTACAGCGCGCGATGGGCAGGGCTGAGCTGACTCGTCATGCGGTCGTAGTCGTCGAGAGCTCCGCCCCACATGTCGGTGCGCGTGGGGCCGGGCTCGATCAGGGACACCGGGATCCTCCATGGGCGCAGCTCGATCCGCAGGGCATCGGCCAGGGACTCGAGGGCGTACTTCGAGGCGCTGTAGGCACCGGTGCCCGGGAGCGTGATCAGCCCACTGACCGAGGACATGAACACCACCCGTCCCTGGGCCGCACGCAGCCGAGGAAGCACGGCCTGGACCACCGCGATCTGAGCAGTCACGTTGACCTCCAGCTGACGCGACAGGTCATCGAGCGCCAGCCCCTCGACGGGACCCTGGACGATGATCCCGGCGTTGTTGACGACGCCGTCCAGACGGGCCGGGAGATGGTCGGGCAGACCGGCGACGGCAGAGCGATCGGTGACATCCAGCTCGAGGGGATGCACGTTCGGCAGCCGGCCGAGGTCCTGCAGGTCGGCGGCTGAGCGCGCGGTGGCGTAGACGTCCCAGCCCCGACCACTCAGGTGCCGAGCGATGGCCAGTCCGATTCCTCGGCTGGCGCCTGTCACGAGTACCGATGGCATGTGGTTCCCCTCAAGCTCGTTGGGATGGAGTTCCGTCTCGGTGAAGTGGTGCTGGACGACGAGCGGTACGCCGCCACGCGGGCCGAGCTCGCGATCGTCGAACCGGGCGTCCACCGCCTCCGCGAGGCGAAGGCGTGGCCGTGTGCTCGGACGCGAGCCTGCTCACCGGGTCACGACGATCTTGCCGTTCGCCTTGCCCTGCTCGACGTAGGCCATCGCGTCGAGTGTCCGGTCGAACGGGAACGCCCGGTCGAGCACGGGCCGCAGGGTGCCGTCGTCGTAGAGCGCGGCCAGGGAAGCGAGCTGGGCACCGCTGGCCCGCATGAAGAAGAAGGCGTAACGCACACCGATCTTGCGGGCCCGGCGCCGGAGCTTGCGGCTGAGGAGCGCCATGACGGGTTTGAGCAGCGGCTTCCCGAGCTGGGACGCGAAGTCCGGGTCCGGCGGTCCGACGACGCTGATCGCGAGGCCGCCATGCGCCAGGACGGTCAGGGACTTCTCAAGGCTGGCAAGCCCGAGCGAGTCGAGGACGACGTCGTACCCGGACAGCACCTCGGCGAAGTCCTGCTGCGTGTAGTCGACGACCTCGTCCGCACCCAGCGCACGGACCTTGTCGACGTCCTTGGTGCGCGCCGTGGTGGCGACATGGGCACCGAGATGTCTGGCGACCTGGATCACGGTCGAGCCCAGACCGCCGGCCCCGGCGTGGACCAGCACCTTCTGACCCGGCCGCACCTTGGCGACCTCCACCAGGGCCTGCCACGCCGCGAGGGCGACGAGGGGCACGGCGGCCGCCTCCTCGAACGACAGCGAGGACGGCTTCAGCGCGACATCCGCGACGTCGATGGCGATGGTCTCGGCGAACGTCCCGATCCTCAGGTCTCGCGGTCGGGCGTAGATCTCGTCGCCCGGCTTGAAGGCCCGTACCCCGGAGCCGACCTGCGTGACGACGCCGGAGACGTCGTGGCCGAGGACGAAGGGTCGCCGGTACTTCAGCAGCTGCTTGAACTCACCGTTGCGGACCATCTTGTCGAGCGGGTTGATGCTGGCGGCACGCACGTCGACCAGCACGTCCCGCGGTCCCGGCACAGGGGTCGGCACGTCCGCGAGCTGTAGCCCGTCGGGGCCGTACTGCCGGACGACGAAAGCTCTCATGAGGTCTCCTGGTGATGCTTGCGCGTGGACGTGGCGTCGTCGGCGATCTTGTGCTCGCGGGCCATGCCTCGCCATGGCTCCCCTCCGGGGCCTGGTTTGCCATCATAGCAGTATGACCATACTGCAAACTGTCCTGCACGGGACGCCGGCGTCCCACTCACGCCGAGGACGGCGAGTCGGGCCTCGCGGATCAGTGCCGCCGGCGAGCTGCCCTCCTGGCTCAGTCGCTGTTGAAGGGTGCGCAACGAGAGGCTGAGCTCTCGGGCCAGCGCTCCCGGGTCGTATGCCGGGTCCGCACAACTGTGGCGTACCAGGGCGCCGGCCTGTTCCCTGAGCCGGTGAGCCCGGCCGGCGTCAGCGCGGGCGATGAGCTCGAACGCCCGCTCGGCAGCGTCCACGAACGAGTCGCGGTCGAGGGATCGTGCCTGCTGACACCCAGGCTGTCCTCGCCATCGCGGTCGACCTCGACGGACCGGCGTTCGTAGGCGATGGCGTCGGACCAGAAGTCGACCAGCTGCACGCGCCCTGCGCGCTGCGCAGGGCGGAGCCGCGGCGAACGTCGAGACGCTGCTGCACATCATGTTCGGAGACACCAGCCTCGCGAGCGACGACACCGTGGTGGAGCACTGGCGCTCCTCCATGTCGGCGCTGGACACCACGATCGGGGACGCGGCCTACCAGGTGATCCACCGGGGTCGCATCTACGAGGAGCTCCACGGCGTGACGGTTCCGGTGCTCGCGATCGCGGGCGACGAGGATCACGCCTACCCCCAGCCGATCTCAGGCCGCAACATCGCGGCGGCCACGGGAGGACGTGAAGAGACCGTCCCGCGCGCCGGACACTCGGTCGCGCTGGAGCAGCCCGAGATCGTGGCGCAGCTGCTGCTCACACACCTCGAGCAGAGCCCCTGAGAAGAAGCAGTCCCGTCCCTGGTCAGTCCGTGCGCATCCGGTCGAGCGAGTATTCCGCGCTGGCGTAGAGACCGCCCTGCGGCTGCCCAGCGGGAAGGTCCGAGTAGTGGTCGCCGTGAGCTTCGGCGTTGTCGACCGGGACGAATCCGACCGTGCGAGCAGATGCGAGGCTCCACCAACGCTGCGTGTTCTGGGAGACGGCGTAGAAGGTGGCGTGTTGCTGGGGAGCGGTCATTGCGGCCTGGAAGGCCCGGAGCGCGTCGTCAGGACTGAGCCAGGTGTGTAGTTCTCGTGCGGATCCCGGCGCTTGTTCGTAGCTGCCGATCCGGATGACGATGGTGCTGAGGTGGAACTTGTCCGCGTAAAGACGACACAGCGCCTCACCTGCGACCTTCGATGCTCCGTAGAACCCGTCAGGGCGAGGGGGCATGCTCTCGTCGACGGTCGTGTCGGTGTCGTAGAAGCCGGTCACCCGGTTGCTGCTGGCGTAGACGACCCGGCTGACACCGGCTCGTCGCGCCGCTTCGAGGACGTGGTAGGTGCCGACGATATTGACCTCTGCGAGGTCGTGGAAGTCCGCTTCATCGGGGAGGCCACCCAGGTGCACAACACCTGAACAGTCCGCGAAAGCAGTCTCCAGACCGGCGAGATCGCGAACATCGCCGCGGACGGGATGATCCGACATGGACACTGCGGTGATCTCAGCGAGATCGATTGATACGAGCTCGACGGCCTGAGTTGACAGGAACTCGCGGAGGGCGCGCCCGATGTTTCCTGCCGCGCCCGTGACCGCCCAGCGTTGTCCCCCTAGCTCGTTCATGACAGTGACGCTAGTCAACGACGCCGACATCACGGCGGTGGCAGCGCCGGTCAGCCCTCGCTGATCGTCATCGACTCGACGCGGTCGCCGGCCACGGCGAAATCGAAGCGGCTGCGCCCGTTGGCGTGGCTGCTCCGCCAGTCGCCGATCACCACGACGACTCCGTCCTCCGGGGTGCTGACCGACTCGACGGTCAGGGTGCCCCGCGCTCCGATCAGCTCGCGGCTGCTCCAGCCGTCGATGGCCTCGCGGCCCCTGAAGACGCGGCCCCAGTCGTCGACGAAGCCGTCGGCGGTGAAGCAGTCGAGGAAGCGCGCCTCGTCCTGGTCGTTGATGGCCGCCACCATGGACGCGGCGGGCTCGGGGATCTCGATGGTCATCTGGTCCTCCTCGGTAGTGGGTCCACGGTCGGGCTCGCGGGCAGATCGACACTCGGACCGTACCGACCTGCCCGTGAGCCGTCGCCGGTCAGCGGGTGGTGTAGCCGCCGTTGGCGAAGATCGTCTGGCCGGTGATCCACCCGCCCTCGGTGGCGAGGAAGCGCACGATCGGAGCGATGTCCTCGATCCGGGTGAGCTGGTCGCCCATCGCCTGCGACTTGTGGAACGCCACCCTCTCCGGGGTCTCCTGGCCGTAGAAGAAGGGGGTGTCCATGGGCCCGGGGGCGATCGCGTTGACCGAGATGCCGCGCGGCGCGAACTCCTTCGCGGCGGCCCGCGTGAAGTGCTCGACCGGCGACTTGCCGCCGGCGTAGGTGGAGTAGCCGTCGGTGAAGGCGGCCAGGAGCGAGGTCACGATGGTGATCACCCTGCCGTTGTCGGCGAGGTGGCGGCCCGCTTCGCGGAGGAAGAAGTACGCCGCCTTCGCGTTCACGTCGAGCATGTCGTCGTACTCGGCCTCGGTCGTGTCGACCATGGGCTTGCGCAGGACCTTGCCGACCGTGTTGACCGCGATGTCGATGGGCCCGAGGGCCGCGGCCGCGTCGGCGAAGAGCCGCTCGACGTTCTCGACCGTGGTCAGGTCGCCGGTGAGCAGGACACCCTTGCCGCCCGCGGCCTCGACCGCTGCCAGCGTCTCCTCGGCGGCGGGGCGGGTCGACTCGGAGTTGTAGTGGATCGCGACGTTCGCACCGGCCTCGCCGGCCTGCCGGCTGATCAGGCCACCGAGGTTCTTGGCGCCGGCGGCGACGAGGACGTTCTTGCCTTCGAGGGTGGGGACGGGCATGGGCCACTTCCTTCCTATCTCAGCGATACAGCATTCCTGTATCGCTCTTCAGTGGCTACTGTATCGATGTGACAGCAGAACGCAAGAGCGATACACGGCAAGAGCTCCTGGAGGCGGCTGCCGCGCTGATCAGCGACGCACCGGGCCAGGACGTGCCGTTGCGCGCGATCTGCGAACGGGTCGGCGTGAAGCTGCCGACGCTGTACCACTTCTTCGGGAGCAAGGACGGCCTGTTGGAGGCCGTCATCGACTACGGCTTCGAGAGCTACCTGTCGCTCAAGAAGGCCACCGAGCCGACCGGGGACCCGGTCGAGGACATCCGGCGTGGCTGGGACGCCCACGTCCGGTTCGGCCTCGACAACGCGGGCTTCTACGCCCTGATGTACGGACAGGTGACCCCGCACCGCCGTCCCGCGGCCGCGGCCGGCCCGCACGCCGCGCTGCTCCGGCTGTGCCGGGACGCCGAGGCACAGGGCCGGCTGGCCGTGCCGGCCGCGGGGGCGGCCGACCACGTGCTCGCCGCCAACGTCGGCGTGACCCTCTTCCTCATCACCGCCGAGGAGCCGGACCTCGCGTTGGCGGCGCAGGTGCGCGACGCCACGGTCGCCGCGATCACCGGCGTGGCGACACCGACCTCGGCCGCCCCGGACACCCGACGCCTGCAGGCCCGCCAGATGCTGCAGGCCCTGTCCGGGGCCGAGAAGGACCTCGGCCGGGCCGAGGTCGCCCTGCTGCGCAAGTGGCTCAGCACGCTCGCCGGCACCGACCCGGCCTGAGCCCCAGCGGCCTCAGCCCGCCCGGAGCCCGTCGTGGCGAGCGGCGAGCCGACGCCACATGTCCCAGGCGCGCCCGACCTGGCCCGCATTGGTCTCCGCGGCCGAGCGGCCCTCGCCGTCCGTGAGCGGTACGACGTCGGCGAGGTGCCGGCTGCGCAGCTGCAGCGCCGCGTTCTCCTCGGCGTACACCGCTCGATAGACCGCCAGCGGCAGCGACGCCCCGACCGCGACCGAGCCGTGACCGCGCATCAGCGCGAAGGGCGCGTCCCCCAGCGTGGCGGCCAGCGCGGCCCCCAGCGCGGCATCGCGGACCAGCAGGTCGGTCGCGTCGCCGGCGACGTCGCGGATCTCGAACCGGGCGACGCCGCCGACCAGGAACCCGGCCATGTGGAACAGCGCCTGCAGCGGTGTCGACGAGAGCCCGAACGGGATCACCGACGCCGAGTGGCTGTGGACGACGGCGTGCACGTCGGGCCGGGCGCGATAGATCTCGGCATGGATGAACCGCTCCAGGTACGACGGCGCCGGGTCGCTCGTGATGCCGTCGAGGTCGTACTCCTGCACGTCCGCCGGCGTCACCAGCACGGGCGCCATGTTGCGCGCCAGCAGGAACCGGTCGGCACGCTCGGCGCTGCGCACGCTCACGTGCCCGAACGCGTCGAGCACGCCCTGGTCGAACAGGATGTGGTTGGCCTGGGCGAGCTGGATCCGCAGGTCCGCATCGGTCATCGTGGGCCCTCCTCGAAGGTGGCGCCGGCCGCGCGGAGCAGCGCGGCCAGGTCGTCGTCGGACGTCGCGCGCAGGTTGTTGGCGCGGAACGGGTTGCGGGTGCTCGCCTCCAGCATGCGCGGGCCGTCGACCGGCCCGTGCCCGATGGCGGCGAACGACGGCACCAGGCCGAGCTCGTCGAGCAGGGTGTCGATCAGGGGAAGCAGCGCGAGCACGTCGTCGCCCAGCAGCGGCGCGTTGAAGCGCGCCACGTGCGGGAGCAGGACCGCGTTCTGGAGCCCGTGCGGCACCCGCACCGCCGGCGAGGACGAGAGCGCGTGGACCAGCGCAAGCCCGCTGTTGCCGCAGGCCATGTTGGCGGCGCAGCTGGCCTCGAGCAGCTCCTGCAGCGCCTCGTCGTTGGCACCGGCGGCGTTGCGGCCGTCCTCGGCCCCCGCGGCCGCGGCGGGCAGCCGCGCGATGATCGACCGCGCCGCGGGGATCGCGGTGGCGGCGGTGAAGTAGCTCGCGCCGCGGGCCCACAGCGCCTCCAGCGCGTGGGAGAGCGCGTCGAGGGCGGAGTAGACGAGCGGACCGCGCGGCAGCGTCCGGAGCACCGTCGCGTCGAGCACCGCCGCTCGCGGCGCGCAGAGCTCCCCGCGGACGACGATCTCGTTGTCGCGCCCGGCCTCGTGGAGGACGAGGGCGTTGGAGACCTCGCTGCCGCTGCCGGCCGTGGTCGGCACCGCGATGGTCGGCGCCGGCCGCTCGCCCACCTTGTCGCGGCCCTCGTAGGCGTCGATCCGCTGGTCGTTGGTGAGCCGGATGCCGACCGCCTTGCCCACCCCGAGCGCGGACCCGCCCCCGATGGCGAGCACGCAGCGCGCGCCGGCCGCCCGGGCCTGGGCTGCGGCCTGCTCGGCCACCTCGACGTCGGGGTCCGGGTCGACCAGGGCCGTGCTGACCACGATCGCCTCCGGCGCGTGGCCGAGCACCCGGTCGAGGACGCCGGCCCGGTCGAGCGCGGTGTCCGCGACGACCGCGACCTCGCGGTGCCCGAAGCCCGCGACGAGGGCGTCGAGGCGGGCCAGGCTGCCCAGCCCGGTCACCACCTCGGTCCGGACGGCGTACCGCGGGAAGGTCGCGCTCATGTGAGCTCCGAGGTGATCAGGTCGGCGGCACCGGTCCGGCACACGCTGGACTCCAGCAGCCGGGCGCACGACGGGCAGACGTACTCGCGCAGCTCGAGCTCCTCGTGCAGCCGCAGCAGCGGGCCGTGTGACTCCGGCGCGACGGTACGACGGCGCGCGCTCCGCTTCCAGTCCGGCCCCGCGCCCAGGTCGTGCCCGCAGGAGCAGCGCACGTGACCGTCCGCGCCCACCGTGAGGTCGGGTGTGAGACAGGCGCCGTCGGGGTCGGCCCGGTCGCTCGTCGACGCCGTGGTCGACACCGGCTCCCCCAGCCGGTCCGCGCGGATCTCGGCACGCCGCGCGGCGGTCGCGGCAGCGTCCACCTCGAGCCGCTCGTCGAGCACGACGCCGTAGATCGCCGACGCCGAGTCGCGGCTGACCTGCCTGGTCGCCACGTCCTGGCCGACGAGGGCGGGATCGCGGTCGACCGGATCGCCGTACCCACCGCCGCCCTGGAAGCTGTAGGCGACGACATCGCCGCGGCGCAGCGTGAAGAAGCCCGGCTTGGCGTTCATGACCTCCCGCTCGCCGGCCCAGGCCCCGTGGTCCGCGGCCGAGTGCACCAGGCCGACGGGCGAGACCCCCTCGACCCGGTGCAGCAGCTCGTTGCGGTTGCACGAGCCCTCCAGGCCGCCGAAGATGCCCGCGCTGTTGGGCACCTCGACCCCGTGGCCGATCAGCATCGCCTGCAGCTGGTCGGTGCCGTGCGGCGTGAGCGCCAGGCCGACGGTCGACCCACCCCGCTGCCGGCCGGCACCCGACGAGTCGGGCACGATCCCCCGGTAGAGGAAGAGGATCTGGCCGTCCGCCTCGTGCGACTCCACATTGGCGATGGCGGGACGCGGGACGCAGAAGTCGCCCGAGGCCGTGAGCCCGTCGTGGTCGCCGTACGCGCCACCGCCGCCGGCGGTGGAGTCGAGCAGGAAGGTGCCGTAGGGGTCGCCGTCCGGGTAGAGGCCGTTGAGGACCATGACGCTCATCGATCCCTTGGTCACGCCCGCGCCGTGCCGCGCCACCTCCGGCGAGGTCGTCACCAGGCGCGAGAGCGCGGCGAACGAGACGTTGGTGACCACCCACACCGCCGAGACCGTGGCGCTGGAGACCGGTGCCGGCCACGTGGCGTTGGCGACCGTGCCCTTCGGAGCGGTGATCGACACCGGGCGCAGGAGTCCCTCGTTCCAGCGCAGGTTCGGCGCCAGCGTGGGCAGCAGCGCGGTGAAGACGCCGGCGACCAGGCCCGACCAGGTGCAGTTGATGAAGCCCGGGGCCTGCTCCGAGGTGCCGGTGAAGTCGAAGTCGAGCGCGTCGCCGGTCTTGGTCACCGTGAGCCGGAACTCGTACAGCTTGTTCTCGTGACCGTCGTGCTCGATCCAGTCCACGGCACGGAAGACGCCGTCGGGCAGCGCGCCCAGCACCTGGCGCAGCTCGCGCTCGGAGTGGTCGAGCTCGTGGGCCATCACCTCCAGCACCGTCTCCAGCCCGTAGCGCTCGAAGAGCTCGGTGAGCCGTCCGGCGGCGACGTTGTTGGCCGCGATCATCGCCTTGAAGTCCAGTCCCACCGTGGTGGGCATCCGGGTCATGCCCATCAGCATCGCCCAGAGGTCGGACCGGATCTCGCCCCGCTCGACGAGCTTGATGCCGGGCAGCAGCATGGCCTCCTCCTGGATGCCGCGTGCTCCGAGGCTCCAGCTGCCGAAGTTCATGCCGCCCACGTCGATCTGGTGCGCGCACGCACCGACCCAGGCGACCCGCCGGCCCTCCGCGAAGACCGGCGCGACGAAGGTGACGTCCATCTGGTGCAGGGCACCCTTGTAGGGATCGTTGAGGACGAACATGTCGCCCTCCTCGATCCCCGGGTTGTCCTCGCAGTCGGTGATGATGTTGCGGACGACGCTGGCCATCGAGCCCGAGTGGAAGAGCACCTGGGGGCCCATCGTGACCACGGAGCCGTCGCCGAGGTAGATGCCGACGTTGAAGTCGGTGGCCTCGGTGACCACCGGCGAGCCCGAGACGTTCTTGAGGGTGATCGCCTGCTCCTCGGTGATCGCCGAGAGCTTGTTGCGGATCACCTCGAAGGTGATCGGGTCGAGTGCGGTGGTGCTCATGCGTCTGCTCCTGCCGTGCCGGCGGCCGCGCCGCCCTGCGGGGTGGTCTCGGGGGTGATCAGCAGGTTGCCGATCGCGTCGACGTGCACCTGCTGGCCGTGGGCGACGTAGACCGTGGTGGTCGGGTGCTCGACAACGACCGGTCCGGCCAGCTGGCGGTCCGGCACCATCGCGTCCCAGTCGACGACAGCCGCGTCGAGCCAGTCCCCCGCCCGTACGTCGAACACCGGCCGGGTCCGTGCCGCGTCATCGGTCCGCGGCACGAATGCGCGGAAGGCCGGCTTCACCGTGCGGCCGATGCCAGCCACCCGGAACGTGGTCAGCTCGATGCCGGCCTCGCGGAAGCCCGACCCCTTGCCGTAGGTCTCCTCGTAGGTGCGCTCGAAGAGCAGCACCAGCTCGCGCAGGCAGTCCGGATCGGCGAGGTCGCCGGCCACCGGGATGATCAGCTCGTGGGTCTGGCTGCGGTAGCGCATGTCCACCGACCGGTCGATCACGATGTCGGCCTCGGCGACGTCGTCGCCGGCGAGCTTGGCCAGCACCTCCGCCTCGAGCTCCTTGAAGATCGCCTCGACGTGCGAGCGGTCGAACTCCTCCCACGGCGCGGCGCTCGCCCGCGAGCTGCGCAGCGACTCCGACCGCTCGGCGCCGTGGTGGATGTCGGCGCTCAGTGCGCCGTACGCGCTGTGCGCCATCGACGTCGCCGGCACGACGATCGACGCCACGCCGAGCTCCGCGCCGAAGCCCGCGCAGTGCATCGGGCCGGCGCCGCCGTACGCGTAGAGGACGAAGTCGCGCGGGTCGTGCCCGCGGCCGACGGTCAGCTCGCGCAGCGTGTCGGCCATCCGGGCGTCCACGATCTCGCGGATGCCGGCGGCCGCCTCGACCACGCTGATGCCCAGCGGCTCGGCGATCTGGGTGCGGATCGCCTCCTCCGCGGCAGCCTTGTCGATCGCCATCCGGCCGCCGAGGAAGTTGTCGGGGTCGATCACGCCGAGGGCGACGTCGGCATCGGTGACGGTCACCTGCGTGCCGCCCCGCTGGTAGCAGACCGGTCCGGGATAGGAGCCGGCGCTGGCGGGGCCGACGCGGAGCTTGCCGGTGACGACCGTGGCGATCGAGCCGCCGCCCGCGCCGATCGCCGTGATGTCGACCATCGGCGTCGCGACGTGGTACTTCGCGACCTCGGTGACCGCCTTGACGACCGGCTTGCCGTCGACGACGAGGCCGACGTCGAAGCTGGTGCCGCCCATGTCGGAGGTGATGATGTTGCGGTGCCCGAGCTGCGCGGCCAGGTGATGCGAGCCGAGCACGCCGCCGGTGGGGCCGCTGCCGAGCAGGAGGACGCCGCGCTGGGCCGCGTCCCGCGCGTTCATCACGCCGCCGATGCTGTTGAGCACGCTGAACCGGCCGGCCAGGCCCTCCTCGCGCAGCCGCGCCTCCAGGCTCTCCAGGTAGCGCTCGACGACCGGGCCGAGGTAGCTGTTGAGCACCGTGGTCGCTGTGCGCTCGTACTCGCCGAGCACCGGGTTCACCTCGCTCGACAGGCTGACGTACGCCGCCGGGCCGGCGATCTCGCGGATGATCTCCCCGATCCGCTGCTCGTGCGCCGGGTGGCGGAACGACCACAGCAGGCACACCGCGAACGACGCGATGCCTGCGTCGACCAGGCGGCGCACCTCGACGCGGACCGCCTCCTCGTCCAGGGGCAGGACGACCTGTCCCGCGTGGTCGACCCGCTCGGGCACCTCGGCGATGAGGTCGCGCGGCACGATCGGGTCGGGGTAGGACCGCTCGCTGAAGTCGCCGAGCCTCTCCACGGGGACGCCGGCGGTGAAGCCCATCAGCCGCTGGATGATCAGCGTGTCGCCGAAGCCCCGGGTGGTGAGGAGCCCGGTCGGCCGTCCGCGGCGCTCGATGAGCGCGTTGGTCGCCTGCGTGGTGCCGTGCCCGAAGGTGACGACCTTGGCCAGCAGCTCCCGCACGGTCTCGCCGCGGTGCTCGGCGACCAGGGCGAGGGCGTCGAAGACGCCGACGTCCAGGGAGTCGGGCGTCGTCGGCGCCTTGGTCGCATAGACGCTGCCCACGGCGTCCATCACCACGATGTCGGTGAAGGTGCCGCCGGTGTCGACGCCGACGTAGAGGTCCTGGCCCGGGCCGGGGCCGCTGTCGTGCTGAGTGGTCATGGTCATTCCTCGGTTCCTTCGATTCCTAGTTCAACGCATGGAGGCCGGCTCGGCGAGGGGTTCGATCCCCGAGCGGTAGGCGGCGGTGGCGAGCGACTCCGGTCCGAGCGCGTCGCCGGCGAGCTCGGCGACGATCCGACCGGACCCGATGACGAGCACCCGGTCGCACAGATGGGCGAGGTCGTCGTACTCGACGCTGACGATGACGGCAGCCATGCCGTCCGCGGCCGCGTCGGCGAGAAGTCGGAAGATCTCGGCCTTGGCGCCGACATCGACGGCCTGGGTGGGCTCGTGGACGACGAGCACCCGCGGCCGGGTCGACATCCACTTGCCGATGACGACCTTCTGCTGGTTGCCGCCGCTGAGACTGCCGGTGACCGCGTCCGGATCGGCCGGCGAGACGCCGTACTCGTGGACGACGTCGCCGGCGAGCCGGTGCTCGGCGCGGGCGCTCAGGCCGGGCCACCTCCGGAACCGCCGGAGGTGGGGCAGCCCGATGTTGCCCGCGACCGACACCGACGTGGCCAGGCCCCGTCGCTTGCGGTCGGCAGGCACGAGGGCGAGCCCCGCCTGCACCCGGGCCCGGACCGGTGTCGTCGCGACCCGGATCTCCCGACCGGCCAACGTCAGCTCGCCGCCCGCACCGGACCGGGGATCCATGAGGAGGTAGGGCACGTCCTCGAAGCCGGAGCCCGGGAGGCCGGTGATGCCCAGCACCTCCCCCGCCGCGACCGAGAACGAGAGCCCTCGCACCGCCCCGCCGCGCAGGTCGCGCACCTGGAGCACGGACTGCCCCGTCTCGGCGCCCCGCTCGGGGTAGTACGCGTCGATCGCCCTGCCGACGATCTGCTCGACCAGCCGGTCGTGATCGAGCTCGGTCACCGGGGTGTCGGCGACGATCCTGCCGTTGCGGAGGACCGCGACGCGGTCGGCGGTCGCGAGGATCTCCTCGAGCCGGTGGCCGATCAACAGGACGCCGACGTCGCGGCCGCGCGCCAGGGTGCGGACCCAGTCGAGCATCTCGGCGGCGTCGTCGCGGCCCAGCGCGGCGGTCGGCTCGTCGAGGATCAGCGCCCGGAGGTCGGTGTCGCTCGCGGGGTCGGCGGCCCGGGCGATCGCGATCTTGGCCGCGTCGGCCAGCGTGATCGCGCCCGCGTCGTCACGGACGTCGACGTCGATGCCGTGCTCGTCGAGGAAGGCCTGGGCCCGGCGCCGCTCGGCCGGCCAGTCCAGCCGGCCGAGCGAGGCGGTGCCGAGGCGGTCGACCAGGAGGTTCTCCAGGACCGACATCCCGGCCACCATCCGTGACTCCTGGTGAACGAAGCGGACCCCGGCGGCGCGGGCGCGGGCCGGATGGATGTGCCCCTCCACGAGCCGTTCGCCGAAGCGGATCCGCGAGCCGCGGTCGGGCTCGTGGTAGCCGCTGAGGATCTTCACCAGCGTGGACTTGCCGCTGCCGTTGGCCCCGACGAGCGCGGTCACCTCACCGGCGCGGACGTCGAGGTCGACGCCCTGCAGCACCGGGACGCCCGGCACGTACGACTTGCGCACGTCGCGCAGCTCGATGACCGCCCCCATCGGACTCACTGCTCCCAGAGTCCGGCGAACAGGTCGGCGTAGGCGCCGCTGCCGGCGTACCACGAGCCGTCGTCGGCGGCGGCCGCCTCCAGGTCCAGGTCCCCGACGTTGTCCTGGTCGAAGATCCGCACCGGCGCGACGACGTCGGGCAGCGTGTCCTGGCCCGCCATGGCGCGCAGCAGCTGGTCGGCCTCGAGGTGGGCCAGCGCGTCGAGGTCGATGCCGACCATCGCCTTGATCGACGAGCCCTTCGCCAGCTCCTGCAGGAAGGGCAGGTTGCCGTTGACGGTCACGACCTTCACGTCGCTGCGGCCGGCCTGCAGGATCGCCGGGTTGGTGAACTGGGTCATCGGGTCGAAGGCCGGCACGACGTAGGTGAGCTCCGGGTTCTTCACCAGCTCCGAGCTGGTGGTGGTCCCGAGGTCGTTGGCCCAGTTGGCCAGCGTGACGCCCTTGACCGTCAGCGAGCAGTCCGGGCAGGTCTCCTCGATCCGCGCCTCGAACGCCTCCTGCTCCGAGACCGAGCCGACGACGTCCGGCGTCGTGAGGAAGAGGACGTCGGCCTTGCCGCCGGAGTCCTTGACGATCCAGTCCGCGGCCAGCTCGCCGGTGAGGCCGAACGGCTGGCTGGTCTGGCCCGCCAGGCCGTCGGCCAGGTCGGTGGTGGTGACGTCGACCGCGGCTCCGGACAGCACCGGGATGCCCGCCTTCTCGGCAGCGGTCAGCGA
This sequence comes from Nocardioides carbamazepini, assembly GCF_024614185.1. Classification (GTDB taxonomy): domain Bacteria; phylum Actinomycetota; class Actinomycetes; order Propionibacteriales; family Nocardioidaceae; genus Nocardioides; species Nocardioides carbamazepini. Next base: position 395,114 of record NZ_JAHTLF010000016.1, on the reverse strand, counting down.
CTCGGCGTAGGTCGCCGGCTCGGGGCCGTCCACCTGGATCGCGTCGGCGCCCTGCGCGATCCCCTGCTGGATGCAGGCGTTCGCGTCGACCGGGTTGCCCTTGCCGTCGCAGGTGGTGACCTCGACACCGACACTGCCCAGCGCCTCGGTGAGGTTGCGACCGATGCTGGCGAGGAACGGGTTGCCGGCGTACTGCGTCACCCACCACACGGTCTTGCCGCGCAGCGCGCTGACGTCGAAGGCCGGACCGGCGTACGACGCCTCGACCGGGCCGGTGTGCGCGGCGACGTTGTCGGTGACGGCCTGGGGGACGTCCCCGCCGGTGCCGCCGCTCGCGGTGTCGGCGGGCGTGGTGCAGGCGGCGAGCGCCGCGGTCAGGCCGGCGGCGGACAGGGCCGCGGCGACCCTGCCGGCGGTCCGTGGTGCTGAGGACATCGACTTCTCCTTGGAATGGTGAGGTGGGTTGTGGCCCGAGCTCACGGACGCCCCGCAGAGGGGGCGGCCATCGCGGCGATGCGCGAGACGGTGACGGCGACCACGACGGCGGCGCCGTAGAACACGTCGCGGATCCAGGGGTCCATGCCGACCAGCACGAGACCGCTGATCCCCGTCGCGAGGAAGAGGACGGCGACCATGGTGCCGATCGGGTTGGAGGTGCCGGGCTCCACGATCGCGGAGCCGAGGAAGGCCGCGGCGAAGGCGGGCAGCAGCAGGGTCTGCAGCGACGTGGGCTGGAGGCCGCCCGCGATCCCGACCACGAGGATGCCGGCGGCACCCGCCAGGAAGGCCGTGCCGACGAAGCTGAGCACCTTGATCCGGCTGACCGGCAGACCGGAGAGCCGCGCGACCTCGGCGTTCTTGCCGACGAAGACCGCGCCGCGGCCGAAGACGGTGTGGCGGTAGACGAACCACATCGCCACACCGACGCCGATCGCGAGGAAGAAGGCCGTGTTGACCCGCAGCAGCTGGGTGTTCAGGAGGTTGCCGAGGTCGGGCGAGACACCACTGATCGTCAGGGAGTCGCTCAGCCACACCGACAGTCCGACCAGCAAGGTGCCCATGCCGAGCGTGACGATGATGCTCTCGACCCCGATCCTCACCGCGAGGAAGGCGTTGACCAGGCCGACCGCGACCGCGGCGCCGAGACCGGCCAGGACGGCGAGCCAGACGTTGAGTCCCTCGACCGCGTTGAGCTGGGCGGTCACGGTGGCGGCCACCGTCATCGTGCCGGCGATCGAGAGGTCGATCTCGCCGGTGACCAGGGTGGGGACGAGCGCCAGGGCGAGCATGAGGAGCACCGCCTGCGAGCTCAGCAGCGACGTGACATTGGCCGCCGTCGGGAAGGTATCGGGCGCCAGCGCGGCGAAGACGGCGATCTCGACGGCCCAGACAGCGACGATGCCGTAGCGGTAGCCGAGCGAGCGCCATCCGGCGCTGCGGCGCCGCGGGGCGCGGGGGGTGTCCGGTGCCGACGGTGCCTGCGCGGCGGGCTCGGGGCGCACCGGCAGCGTCGTGGACGCACCGAGCGGGGTGCCGTTGTCCATCGAGGTACCTCGTTCCTTCGTGGGCACGCGACGTCATCCGTCCGTGGTGGTGGGCGTCCCGAGAGCAAGCGGCACGGACGTCCGTGGGCGGCCGTGATCGGCCCGGACCAACGGAGTGACGCCCGTCACGCTTGCTCCTCAACTGTGTTGCCTTGCAGAAACCAAGACCAGATACTTCTGGGATGCAGAAGCCTGAGAAGTCGCGAGAAGTGCCGGCCTACATGGTCTCCTCGGTCGACCGCGCCCTGCGGCTGATCCAGATGCTGCGCGACCACGGCGAGCTGCGGCTGCGCACGGCGGCCCGCGACCTCGGCGTCGCCGAGTCCACCGTCCACCGGCTGATGTCGATGCTCGTCTTCCACGGCTTCGCGGTGCAGGACGAGTCCAAGGCCTACCGGCCCGGCCTCGCGCTGGGTGTCGGCCCGGTCGGCCTGTCCTGGACCCGGCAGCTGCGCGACGTCTCCGTTCCGCACCTCGAGCTGATGTCGAACCGCACAGGCGAGACGGCGAACCTCGTCGTCCGGGTCGGGACCAAGATCCACTTCCTGTGGAGCCAGGAGGGCAACCGCACGCTGCGGATCGTGTCGCGCATGGGTGCGGTGCTGCCGGCCAGCACCTCGGCCGGCGGCAAGGCGCTGCTCGCCGACCTGGCGGACGACACCCTGCGCAGGCTCTATCAGAGCGAGGGTGCCGACGCGATGGGCGACGCCCTCGGCGACCGCGATCTCGCCGCGCTGCTCCGAGAGCTCCGGGCCTGCCGGCGCAACGGCTTCGCGACCACCAACCAGAAGACCGAGAAGGGGGTCAGCGCGATCGCCGTACCCCTGCGCGACGCGACCGGCCGCGCGATCGCCTCCATGTCGGTGTCGGCCCCGTCGGCGCGCTTCACCGAGCTGCTCGCGCCGGAGTCGATCCAGCTGATCATGGCCAGCCAGCACGACCTGCAGGTGGACATCGCCGCCCTCGGGCTCTGACCCTCGCGGCGCCGGCGCCGGCCACCGCCTCACACCATGATGTTGATGACCTTCTCCTCGGTATAGGAGAGCAGCTCCTCCAGGCACTCCTCCTTGCCGCCCACGCCCGACGCCTTGACGCCGCCGTAGGGGACGTTGAGGAAGTGCTGGGACGAGCCGTTCACCCAGACGAATCCGGCCTCCAGCGCCCGGGCGACGCGCACCGCCCGGTCGAGGTCCTTGGTCCAGACGCTGCCGGTGAGGCCGTACTCGACACTGTTGGCGATCGCGACCGCCTCGTCCTCGGTGTCGAAGGGGATCACCGAGAGCAGCGGGCCGAAGACCTCCTCGCGGGCGATCCGGGATCCAGGGGCGACGTCGACCAGCACTGTCGGCGCCACGAAGAGCGAGTCGGCGAACTCCTCGCCGGCGGGGCGACCCCCACCGGTCCGAACCACCGCCCCCTCCTCGCGCGCCACGTCGAGGTAGGCCATCGACTTGTCGAACTGGGCGCGGTTGATCATCGTGCCCTGCTCCGAGCCCTCCGTGAGCGGATCGGCGACGGTGCGCGCCTCCACCAGCGCGACGACCCGGTCGACGAGCCGGTCGTGCAGCGAGCGGTGCACGAGCAGCCGGGAGTTGGAGCCGCAGGACTGCCCCGACCAGGTGAAGTTCATGCCGGCGACCGCCCCGGCCGCCGCCTTCTCCAGGTCGGCGTCCTCGAAGACGACCATCGCGTTCTTGCCGCCGAGCTCGAGGGTCACCTGCTTGACGCCGCTCTCGGCCGCGGCGCGCTGGATCGCGCGACCGGTCGGCTCGGAGCCGATGAAGCCGATCCGGCGTACCGCCGGGTGCCGCACGATCCGGTCGGGCACCTCCGGCCCGTCGCCGACGACGACGTTGACGACCCCCGGAGGGAACACCTGGTCGGCCAGCTCGGCCAGGCGCAGCGTCGAGAGCGGTGCGGCCTCCGGTGGCTTGACCACGACCGGGTTGCCGGCCACGAGCGGGGCCGCCATCCGGCAGGCGAACATCAGCGGGTGGTTGTAGGGGAAGATCTTCGCGACCACGCCGACCGGCTCGCGCACCGTCAGGTGGAGGTTCGCGCTCGCCGGGATGGTCGCCCCCTTCATCTCCAGCGCGAATCCGGCATACATCCGCATCTGTCCGAGGGCGATCTCGACGTCGAAGCGCGCGTTCGAGATCGGTGAGCCGGCGTCGACGGTGTCGAGCAGCGCCAGCTCCTCGCCGTGCTCCTCGACCAGATCGGCGAACTGCCGGACCAGCTCGGCCCGGCGCAGCGCCGTCGTCGCCCGCCACCCCGGCAGTGCCGCCGCGGCCGCCTCGACCGCGCGGTCGACATCGGCCGGCGCGGCATCGGGCACCTCCGCGATGACCTCCTGGGTGAACGGATCGCTCACCGAGAAGGTCGCCCCCGCCGTGGCCGGAACCAGCGCGCCGCCGATCAGGAGCCGCCAGTCGCGCCCGACCAGCGCGGCGATCTCAGCCGAGCGAGCACGGGGCGCACGGACTTCGGGGACGGACATAGCTCGGTTCATCTCTTCCTCCACAAGCAGAGCCGCGGGCCGGACGCCCGGTGCCGTCCTACCTTCGCGCAGGACAGAATCTGACCGGGAGTACTTTCCCCACCGCAGAAGTCGGGTCAGCCGACGCCAGCCACGTCCGCCGCGGCCGAGAGCGGCATGAGCGGGTACATCGCCGGCTCGTCCTCGGGAACCAAGGCGGTCGGGCCATAGATCCAGTCGGTGTAGGCGTAGTCGTGGATGTCACGGGCCTTGAGCAGGACGTTGCGCTGGAGCCGAGGCGTCCCATCGAGGTGCCACAGCTCCCCCCACGCCCGGGCCGTGGCGAGGACCCGCCGGCAGTGCTCGGGACGCACCGCCTCGTACGCCGCGAGGACGGCGCCCCACTCGACGCTCCCGTCCGCAGCGCGATGGCGGCCGACGTGCTCGGCCAGCACCCAGCCATCCTCGATCGCCATGATCGCGCCCTGTGCCATGTACTGCAGCGGCGGGTGCGCGGCGTCGCCGAGCAGTGCGATCCGGCCGTGCACCCAATTCATGATCGGGTCGCGGTCGTACATGCGCCACCACTTGTCCCGCCACATGTGGGGGACACCGTCGCGGACGGCGTCGCAGGTGGCTGCGAAGGCGGCGTCGAGCTCGTCGGGCGTGCCCCAGTCCTCGTCGCCGGCCAGGGCCTTGGGCGACTCGAAGACGGCGACCTGGTTGAGCAGCTCGCCGCCGCGCAGGCCGTAGTGGACGAAGTGACAGCCCGGGCCGACGTACACGACCACCTCGGAGAGGTCGATCGCCCGCTGGGCCGTCTCCGCGACCGGGACCGTGCCGCGATAGGCGACGTAGGCCGACGAGACCGGCTCGTCGTCCACCAGGAGCCTTCGGGCCACGGAGTGCAGGCCGTCGGCCGCGATCACGACGCCGGCCTCGTGGACGCCGCCGTTCGCTAGCATCACACGGGCTCCCGCATCCGTGTTCTCGTACGACGTCGCGTGGGCCTCCGTGACCAGCTCGACCCCGACCCGCTGGCAGGCCCGCAGGAGCAGGGCGTGCAGATCGCTGCGGTGGATGACCAGGTAGGGGAAGCCGTAGCGCCGCTCCAGGTCGACGAGATCGAGACGCGTCAGCTCGGTCGCGTCGACCGCGTCGCGCATGACCATGGCCGTCGGCACCACCCCGAGCTCCTTGGCCTCGTCGAGCAGACCGTAGTCGCCGAGGATCCGCGTGCAGTTGGGCGCCAGCTGGATGCCCGCGCCGACCTCGCCGAAGGAGGGGGCCTGCTCGAGGACGCGGACCGCGAGGCCGCGCCGGGTCAGCGCGAAGGCGGTGCTGAGGCCGCCGATTCCGCCGCCGACGATGATGACGTCCGGGGTCGATGTCGTGCTCATGGGGGTTCCTCCCGCGGTCAGAGCCACGGACCGAGGTCCGGGACGTCGGTCAGGGTGTGCGGACGGCCGGCCGGTCCGGGAATCGCCGCCAACCGCACGGGGGTGTCCATCGAAGTCATGCGGCAACGGTCGCTGACAGCACAGGGGCGGGACAGGGAATTCTGAGGGGCAGAAGGCGGAGCGACGTGGAGACTTGCCAGGGACCCTCGCCCGCTACGTCACCGGTGTCGGCGTGCCGGTCGACGGAGGCGTCCTCCTTCTCTGAGCAGGGCAGTCGATCGGTCCGGCGCGGCCTCACCCGGTGGTCACGGCGCGGGCGGACCCACCCGCCAGCGCCTGGTCCGGCTGCGGTGCCGGCCCAGGTGCGCGATCGCCTCCGCCTGGGTCCACCCCCGATCGGGCAGGCTGCGGACCTCGACCTCGACGTCGAGCTCCCCTGCGAAGGGGAATGGGTCGACCTCGATCCTGCCGGGCGCCGCCACCCGCGCCACCAGGGCGAGGCGGGGGCCACCGGGACGGGCGCCGACCACGGGCAGCCGGACCGTCTCCGAGCGGTGGTCGAGGCCGGACATCTGCGGCCCCCAGGGCACCACCGGCTCCGGGGACGCGGGCTCATCCGGCACGACGCACAAGAAGAGCGACAGCAGGTCCCAGAGCTGCAGCAGCTCGTAGTGATGCCACAGCCGGGTCTCGAACACCGCCCGAGGCTCGGTCTCGGTCCAGACCTCTTCCCGCACCTCGATCCACCGCTCCTCCTCGGCGCGGACGACCTGCTCCTGGAGCCGCCGGTCCGCGTCGCTGCGGGCCAGGCGCGACCCGGCGCCCGGGCGCTGCCAACGCCCGCGGTAGATGCCCGACCAGTGCATGCCGACGAGCAGGCCGGCGTACGCGTCGAGCATCGACACCCGCTCCACGCCCGAGCGGTAGAGCGGGACGTGCGACTCGACGTCGATGTCCAGGAAGTGCATCGGACGCTTCTCGAGCTCGTCGAAGAGGAGCGCGCCGTCGACCGCGCGCCAACCCTCGTCGTGCCGCGCCGCGGCGAGCGCCACGGCGGGCGCGGGCGTGGGCGCGGCGAATCTCTCGTTCCCCCACGCCTCGGCGAGGACGCCGGCGACCCGGCCGTGCTCGACCTGGTCGATCAGCTCGAGTACGCCGGGCCGGCGGTTGACGATCATCCGCCGGCACCTCGGGTCACGGCGTCGCCCCCGGCATCGGCCGCGGCGACGATCTCGCGGGCGCGGCGCACGGTGGCCGGATCGACGAGGTGGCCGTCGGCTCCGGCGAAGGCGGACAGGCCCGCCGTCTCGGACGCGTCGAACGACGCCACCAGCGTCCGCGCCCGGTCGATCTCGGCCGGGGTCGGCAGGAACTCGGCGTTGATCGTGTCCACCTGGGCGGGGTGGATGGCCGTGCGGCCGCGGAAGCCCTGGCGGTACTGCTGCCGGCAGGTGGTCACCAGGCCCTCATGGTCGTCGAGCACGGTGTGCACCGGCCCGATCGGCCGCTCGAGACCGGCGACCGCGGAGGCCACCACCAGTCGGCTCCGGATCGGAGCCAGCTCCGCACGGTCCGGGCCGGGGACCAGGCCCAGCTCGGCGGCGAGATCGGCCTCGCCGACCGAGAGGCGACGGACCCGGGGCATCGCCGCCACGGCCGCGACCTGATCCACGCCGTGCGCCGTCTCGAGCAGGCCGACGACGCCGATCCCGCCGGCGGCCAGGGAGCGCTCCGCCTCCAGCCGGTCCAGTCGGGCCGCGACGGACGCCAGCAGCTCCGGCTCCGCCTTGGGGACCAGCACCGTGTGCAGGGCCGCGCCGACGACGGCGACGAGGTCGTCATCGACGCTCGACGCGTTGATCCGGACCCACAGCTCCGGTCCGTCCGACGCGGCCGGGTCCTCCGCCTCAGCTGCACGAAGCACCTCACCGACGGCCGTGCGCGCCGCATCCTTGTTGACCGCGGCGACAGCATCCTCGAGGTCGAGGATCAGCGCGTCGGCCGCCGTCCGGCCGGCCTTGGCGACCCACTCGGGGCGGTCGCCGGGCACATAGAGCAGGCTCCGCGCCGGAGCGCGGGAGGTCACCACCATCAGCGCGCGGTCGGCCGGCTGAGGTACCGGCCCCGCGGCTCGCCGACGACCTTGCCGTCGTGGAGCACCCGGACGCCGCGCAGGAAGGTGTCGGTGACCTGGGCGGTCAGCTCGAATCCCTCGAACGGCGTGTACTCCTGGGTCGACTCGCTGTCGCTGGCCCGCACGGTCCACGGCCGCGCCGGGTCGACCAGCACGAGGTCCGCGTCGAGGCCGACCTCGACCGCGCCCTTGGTGCGCAGACCGAACCGGCGCGCCGGGTTCCAGGCGGTCAGCCGGGCGACCTCGCCCAACGGCAGGCCGCGGGCGACACCTTCGCTCACCATGCCGGCAAGGAGATACTCGGCACCGCCGAAGCCTGACTTCGCGACGAAGACGTCGTCCCGTGGCTCGCCGAACTTCAGCTCGTCGCGGCAGCAGGCGTGGTCGCTGACGACCCAGTCGACCTCTCCCGCGAGCACGTGGCGCCACAGCGCCTCCACGTCGTCCCGCGGCCGGATCGGCGGGTTCACCTTGGCGCCCAGACCGCTGGCCGTGTCGATGTCGGCGAGGAGATGGCCCACCGTCACCTCGCGCCGGAAGTCCACCTCGGGGAAGGTCGCGGCCATCCGCAGTGCGGCGTCCATCGCCTTCGCCGACGATAGATGCAGCAGATTGATGGTCGGCAGGTCGGTCTCGTGAGCGAGATAGGAGGCGATGGTCACGGCCAGACCCTCGGAGTGCTGCGGCCGCGAGGCGCTGTAGGCGGCGAGCCCGGTGAGCGCCCCCTCCTCCTCGACCAGCTTCGTGTACGCCGTCATGATCTCCGCCGTCTCGCAGTGCAGCGAGAGCGAGATCTCGTCAGCGAGATCCGGGTGGTCGGCACGCGCCTTCTGGACCGCCCGCATCACGAACTCGAAGTGGGCCAGGTCGTAGCGCTCGTCCTCGGGGATCATCAGGAAGTCACTCTGGCTGCTGGACCGCCCGTGCAGGCCGTGGCTGCCGTAGAACATGAAGATCTTGAACGAGGTCACGCCGTGCTCACCGACGAGCGAGGAGATCTCCCCCAGATGCTCCTTGCTCATGGGCGCCAGGTGGAAGGCGTAGTCGACGTAGGCCCTGCCCTCGGACGCGGCCAGCACCTGCGGGAAGAACTCGGCGTAGGAGCCGCCGCGGTTCAGGTAGTACTGGCCGGTGCGCATGTAGTTCAACGCCGTGGTCACGCCTCCCTGCGCGCACGCGCGGCTCTCCGTCTCGGTGTCGATGGCGAGCTCGTTGTAGATGCCCCAGTGCTGGTGGGCGTCCACCACGCCGGGGAAGAGCAGCCGGCCCTCCCCGTCGACGACCTCGCGAGCGCCGACGGTGTCGAGGCCGGGGCCGACGGCCGTGATCACGCCGTCCGTGACGGCGACATCCCAGGCCTGGGGCTCGGCGTGGTCGTGGTGGACGACGTGGACTCCGGTGAGGATCAGGTCGGGCGAGGACATGGTGCTGCCTTTCGTTGAGGGGACTAGCGGAGGGGGGCGGCCGCCGGCACCGCCGCGGCGACGGCGGCCATCAGCGGTCGCACCCGCTGCGTGCCGTCGAGGGAGAGGGCGAGGTCCTGGATGCGGTCGATGTCGGCGTCGGACAGCAGGTCGCGGCAGTTCTCCCGGAACTTCCACGCGAGCTGCTCGTCGGTCAGCGGCCGCTGGGGTCCGCCGAGATTCGCGAGGACCTTCTCGACGTGGGTCTCGCCCGCCGTGGTCGTCAGCCGTACGACGGCCGGGAACTGGTGCGGGAAGATCGCATCGCACTCGGGGTCGGCCACGACACTGACCCTCGCCATCAGGTCCCTGCGGAGCGGGTCGTGGGCCAGCGCGTCGGTGAAGTCGGCCAGGCCGAGCCCGAGGCCGCGTCCCTCGCTGAGCAGGCCGGCCACGACGACGTACGGGCCGCTGAACTGGGCCTGGTAGCCGGTCTCCGGTGCCTGCTTGACGGCGAGCGGCTCGCCGATCGTGCGGACCACCGCGGTGGGTACGCCGAGCTCGATCGCGGCGATCTCGTCGGGCCGGATGCCCCGCGCGGCGAACCTCATCCCGGCATCGGCACCGGTGTGCGTGAAGTGGTTGGCCGGGTAGGGCTTGAAGAAGATGCCCGGCACCGCCCAGGTGCTGCCGAGGCCGTCGGTGACGGCGGCGTGGTCGGCCTCGCCCCGCAGGAACGCCTCGAAGAAGCCGAAGCGTCCCTCGAGCACGCTCGGCGGGCCGGAGATGCCTCGGCGCACGAGCTCCGCCGCCATCACCGCCGAGTGCGCGGCCCAGCCGCAGTGCATCCGCTTGACGGTGCCGCCCGTGCGGTTGGCCTCGATGATCCCGGCCGCCATCGACGCGGTGACGCCGAGAACGTCGGTCAGCTGACGCTCGGGAAGCTCCAGCAGCATGCCGGCCGCGACGGCGGCACCCATGGCGCCGCAGATCGAGGTGGCGTGCTGCCCATGCTCGAAGAAGACCGAGTTGCCGAGCGTGAGGTCGTAGCCCGCCATGCCGAGGCGGCAGGCGACCTCGAGCCCGGCGGCCGCCGCATCGAGCAGCGCGTCGGCCGAGGAGTCGACCAGCTCCGCGACCGCGAGGGCGGTCGGCACCACCGCGGCGCTCGGGTGCAGCACCGACGGCAGGTGCGTGTCGTCGAAGTCGAGGGAGTGGGCCAGCACCCCGTTGACCAGGGCCGCCTGCGCCGCGGGCACACGGGTCGCGACGCCGAGAGCGGACGCCTGGGGCGCACCGCCCTGGGTCGCGACGAGGTCGATCACTGCCCGACTGGTCTCGAGCCGCTGTGCCGCCACACACAGTCCGAGGATGTCGAGCACCCGCTGCCGGGTGCTCGACCGGACCTCGTCGGGCGCCCCCTTGAGGCGTACGGCGTCCGCGAAGGAGGCGAGCTGCTGCGCGAGTGTTGCCGGCTCAGGCACGGGCGACCACCGCCAGGGGACGCACCGGCGAGCCGGTGGCGCCCACGAACGCGAGCGGGGACAGGACGAAGGTGAACTCGTGGGCCCGGGCCGCCGCGACCGCGTCCAGGTCCAGCGCCTCGATGATGTAGATGCCGCTCTCGACCAGCAGCACGCGGTGCGCGGGCAGCGATCCGTGGCCGGCGCCCGGGGCGAGCTGCTCGAAGGCGATGGTGTCCGCGCCGACGGCGTGCACCCGCCGCTCGGCGAGCCATCGGGCGCCGGCCTCACCGACCCCGGGCACACCGGTGGTCCCGCCGCGGTACACCGCCGGATCCGGATCGTCGAAGTGCCGTCCCCAGCCGCTGCGGATCAGCACCACGTCGTCCTCGCCGACCGCGGTGCCCTGGCGGGCGATGGTCGTCTCGAGGTCCGCGGCGGTGATCTCGTAGCCCGCCGCGCAGCCGCCGTCGAGCCCGAGCGCCGCCGGCACGTCGAGGAGCACGCCCCGCCGGACCATCGGCTTGATCGTGTGCACGCCGTGCTCGAGGAATCGGCCACCGACTCCCGCCTCACGCGCGTCGATGCCCCCGTGGAGCAGCCCGTCCTGGGACACATGAGCGAGCGCGTCGATGTGGGTGCCGACATGGGTGCCCATCGAGATGAAGTCGTTGGCGGCGGAGCCGCCGTCGCTGCGCACCATGTCGCCGTGCCGGCGCGGGAGGGAGTGCCAGTACGGCGGGTGGTTGGCCGACTGGGACATGCCGACGGTGAACGGCCGACCGAGGTCGTGGATCTCGACCCCCTGGCGCACTGCGGCGAGCAGTGGGTCGGTCGTCGTGGCAGTCGTGGTCATGGCGGGTTCCCCGTTCATCTCAAGGTTTCGTGGTGGTGCCGTGGTGCGCCTCGCGCGGGCGGACGGGCCGGTCAGGCGATCACCTGCCGCCGTCGTAGGTCGTCGAGTTCCGCGGCCTCGACGCCGACCTCGGCGAGCACGTCGTCGGTGTCGGCACCGAGGTCGCGGCCGAGGAAGCGGATGGCTCCCGGCGTGCGGGACATGCCCCAGAGGAGGCCGTGCACGGCCAGCGGGCCGAGCCGCTCGTCGTCGACGTAGGTGATCATCCCGGTCGCGCGCACGTGCTCGTCCTCGACGATGTCCCGCGCGTCGTAGACCGGGGCGACCGCCGCACCGGCCTCGCCGAACGCGGTGACGACGTCGGCCCGGGTGCGCTGTCCGATCCAGTCGCCGACGTACTCGTCGAGCAGGTCGGCGTGCTGGGCCCGCTCGCGGCCGCTCGCGAACCACGGCTCGTCGACCACCTCCGGGTGACCGACGAGGCGCAGCACCCGTTCGGCGATGGCCTGGGCGCTGGTCGAGATCGCGACCCAGTGGCCGTCCTTGGTCCGGTAGGTGTTGCGCGGGCTGTTGTTGGTGGACCGGTTGCCCTGGCGCATCCCGACCACGCCGGTCTGCTGGTAGGCGGTCGGGCCCGGCCCGACCGCCGTCATGATCGGCGCCAGCAGGCTCAGGTCGATCACCTGGCCCTGGCCGGTGCGCTCCCGGGCGTAGAGCGCCATGGCGATCGCCGAGGACGCCGTCACGCCGGCGATGCTGTCCGCCAGGCCGAACGCGGGGAGCGTCGGCGGACCGTCGGGGTCGCCGGTCAGGTGCGCGAACCCGCTCATGGCCTCGGCCAGGGTGCCGAAGCCCGCCCGGGCTGCGTACGGACCGCTCTGGCCGAAGCCGGTCACTCGCACCACGATCAGCCGGGGGTTGTCCTCGAGCAGCGAGGCGGGGTCGAGACCCCAGCGCTCCAGGGTGCCGGGGCGGAAGTTCTCGACGAGGACATCGGCCTCCCGCGCCAGGCGGCGCAACAGCACGGCCCCGTCGGGCTTCCCGAGGTCGATGGCGATGCCGCGCTTGTTGCGGGAGATCTCCTTCCACCACAACGGCTCGCCGTCCTTGACGGGACCGTGCCCGCGCATGCTGTCACCGAGCCGCGGGTGCTCGACCTTGATCACGTCGGCGCCGTAGTCGCCGAGGATCTGACAGGCGAGTGGGCCGGCGAGGATGGTGGACACGTCGAGCACCCGTACGCCGGCCAGGGGGCCTGGATGCGCGGCCACGGCCGCTGCGGAGGCCGGGGCTCCCATCAGGCCTCCTCGGAGGGCGCGTAGCCCAGCTCGGAGCTGATCTCGGCGGCGGTCTTCATCACCAGGCGGGCGTTGCGCTCCCGGACGTCGGCGGTGAACCGATCCCGGGGACCGCACAGGGAGATCGAGCCGAAGACCTCGCCACTGGCCCGGTGGACGGGCGCCGCGACGCTGCCCGCGCCGGCCTGCCGCTCGCCCATGCTGACGGCGTAGCCCTGCTCGCGGACCTGGGCCAGCTCGGCGCGGAGCTCGTCCTCGGTGGTGATGGTGTGCGTCGTGACCCGCTCCAGCGCGGAGTCCTCGAGGTACTGGTCGATCTCGCTCGCGGGCAGGTGGGCGAGGATCACCTTGGACGACGATCCGGCGTGCAGTGGATGGCTGGTGCCGAGCGAGATCGACATCCGGATCTCGTGGGGGGACAGCACCTGGTCGACGTACACCCGGGACCAGGCGTTGCGCACCGACAGCGTCGCGGTCTCCCCCGTCGCCGCGACCAGGCGGTCCAGGTGGGGCCGCGCGACCTTCGGGACGTCGAGGTCGCGCAGCGCCGCCAGACCGAGGGTGAGGCTGCCCGGACCGAGCCGGTACTGCTTGGTGGTGTCGTCGAAGACCAGGAAGGTCGCGGCCGTGAACTCCTTGAGGATCCGATGGGCGACGGCCTTCGGCAGGTCGAGCTCACGGGCCACGGTGGACACCCCGATCGTCTCGGGCGCGCGGGCGGCTACCAGGTTGATGACGCCGAGGGCGCGCAGCAGACCCGACTTGGGGTCGACAGGAGTGGTCATCCGAGGAGTTTCCTTCGTTCAGGTCCGACAGTCCGAGATTTCGACAAGCTCAGGTGCGGCCGGTGCCGGTGACGGCGACGGGGATGTTCCCCCGGGTCGCCTTGGAGTAGGGACAGGTCTCGTGCGCCAGCGGGAGCAGGCGGTCCAGGTCGGCCTGCGCACACTCGGGCGCGGCGACCTCGAGCTCGGCGGCGATCGAGTACTGGTCGCCGCCGGTGATGCACAGCGACACCGACGCGGTGGTGGTGGTCGGGCCGATCCGGACCCGCTCCCGGCGGGCGACGACCTGCAGCGCGCTGTCGAAGCAGGCGGCGTACCCGGCCGCGAAGAGCTCCTCCGGATCGGTGCCGGACCCCGTGCCCCGCTCGGCGGGGCGGGCCAGGTCGGCGGCGAAGGAGCCGGTCGTCGAGGTGGCGCGGCCACCGCGGCCACCGGTCACCGCGACGGTGGCCGTGTAGGCGATCTCGGTGCTCATCGGCCGGCCCCCGCCGACACGGTCTGGTGGAAGCGCTGCGCCCACCGGCCGACGGCGGCCACGAACGCGCCGGTGTGCTCATCGGCGGCGAAGTCGGTGCCGGGGACCAGCTCCAGCTCCGCCCAGTCCAGGGTCGAGGTGACCAGCTCGGTGAACCGGTGCACCAGGTCGCGCTCGCCATGGACCAGGGCGATCGGCGTGCCGCGCAGGGCCTCGGTGTCGAGCCGATGCTCGAAGACAGCGCGGTAGGCGGTGCCGAAGTCGGGTCCGGTGGCGAGGTACTCGAGCACCTGGCGGTCGAGCTCGTCGACCGCGAGCTCGGGGTAGAGGCGCCGGACCCGATCCCAGATGACCAGCAGGTGTGAGCCGTCGAGGGCGGGCTCGTACGGCGGGGCGTAGCCGGCCTTCTTCTCGGCGCGCTCGGCCTCGGAGTAGATCGGCAGGCCCTGCAGGACCAACCCCTTGACCCGATCGGGCCGCTGGATCGCGGCCTCGCTCGCGACGACGGCGCCGGTGTGCTGGCCGAGGAGCACGACGTCGCCCAGGCCCAGGCCGTCGACGAGCTGCCACAGGCCGGCGGCGTACTCCGGGATCGCCCAGGGCTCCGGCGTCGGGTCGGACATGCCGAATCCCGGGGTGTCCGGAGCGATGACCTGCAGTCCGAGAGCGGCCAACGGCTCCACCGCGGCCTCGAACGTGGCCGAGGACAGCGGCGACTGGTGCACCATGACCAACGCCGGCGCGTCCGGCTCCCCGGCGCGGCGCAGGTGGACCTGGCCCCACGGCAGTCGGGCGTAGTCGCGCGTGGAGCTGCCCGCGAGGTTCCTCACCGCTCCTCCTTCGCGAGCTCCGCCATCACCGCGATGACATGCCGGATGCCGTCGCGGTAGTCGTCGAGCCGGATGTTCTCGTTGGGGCCGTCGATCCCGGAGTCGGCGCGAGACACTCCGACGCCGACGATCGGGATGCCGGCCAGGACCCCCTGGTTGCCGATCCACTGGGTGTAGGGCTCGATCACCGGCTCGGTGCCGTAGATCTCACGGGCGGTGCGCCCGACAAGGTCGACGAACGGGTCGTCGGGATCGGTGCGGTTGGGACGGCTGACGGCCATCACGTCGACCGTGACGTCACCGAACCCCTCGGCGACGAGGTGCTTCTCGATCGCCGAGAGCACGGCGTCCGGGTCCTGCCCGGCCACCAGCCGGATCTCGACCTTGGCGGCGGCCCGCGCGGGAATGCCGAGCGTCACGTCGTCGGAGGTGTCGCCGCCCTCGATCGAGGTGATGGTGAGCGTCGGCCGCATCCGGATCGCGGCCGCGGCGGCGACCGCGTCCTCGTCGTGCCGGAACCGGGTCACCCCGGCGCGGCCGAGCAGGAAGTCGATGTCGAAGGGAAGCGCCTCGAGCAGCTCGCGGATCCGCGGCGTCGGCTCCTCGACGCCGTCGGCGAAGCCAGGCACACGGCAGTCACCGTTGGCGTCGACCAGCGCGGAGAGCGCGGAGACCAGGCGCGCGGTCGCGGACGGCAGCAGCGCGGTGTTCTGGCTGGTCAGCTCACGGCTGATCGTCGCGACCGACAGCCGCAGGTAGAGCACTCCCTTCTCCGAGAGCTTGAGGAGCAGGCGCCCGTCGTTGTCGAGCCAGGAGTTCTCCCAGAGCGCCACGTCGGCATCCAGCTGCTCCCGGTGCGCCTCGACGAAGGAACCGAGGCCAGGGCTGTGCAGCCACTGCTTCCCCTCGATCAGGTAGCGGCTCGTCACGGGCGGCTCCTGACCGGAGAGCCGCCAGGCCGCCGCGGCGTGGATCCGTGACATCAGCGCACCCTTGTCGTCGCCCACCCCCCGGGCGTAGAGGCGCCCGTCAACGATCTCGGCGGCGTACGGCGGCACGATCCACTGGTCCTCGTCGCCGGTCGGCTCGACCTCGACGTCATAGTGGTTGAAGTGCAGGAGCCGGCGCGCTCCGCCCGCGAGCTCGCCGATCACGTAGGGGTGGGACTGCTCCCAGGGCACGACGCTCGCCGACCCGCCCCAGCGCTCGAGCGAGCGGGCGATGAACTCTGCCGTCGCCACCATCTGGTCGGGCTCGTGCCGCCGGCTGCGGATGCGGCACAGCTCCTGCAGCTCGGTGACGAAGTCGTCGAAGTGCTCGTCGACGGCGGCGAGTGCCGCCTCCACGTCGAAGCTCATTGTTCTCCTTCTCGAACGGGATGGGACCGGTCGGGTCAGTGGATGGTCACGCCGCCGTCGACGAAGATCATCTGGCCGGTGACCATGGCGGAGGCGGGGCCGAGCAGATAGCCGATGGTCTGGGCGACATCGTCGACCGTCGCCATCCGACCGGCCGGGATGCTCGCGAGCTTGTCATCCATGTAGGCGGCGTCGCCGCGGACGTCGTCGGTCATGGCCGTGGGGACGATGGTCGGGCCGACCGCGTTGACGCGGATGCCGTCGGCCGCCCATTCGAGGGCGAGGACCCGGGCCAGGTGCATGACCCCGGCCTTGCTGACGCAGTAGCCCACGCTGTCGGCGACGGCGACATGACCGTTGGTCGAACCCAGGTTGACGACCGTGCCGGACGTCGCGCGCAGTGCCGGATAGGCGGCTCGCGTCATCCGGAAGGTGCCGGTGAGGTTGATGTCGAGGACGGCGGTGAAGTCGGCCTCGCTCATCTCGGCGGCGGGCGCCCTGCGCACGATGCCGGCGTTGTTGACCAGGTGGTCGATCCGGGCATGGCGCCGCAGGACCTCCTCGACGACGGCCCGGCAGGAGCCCTCGTCGCGCACGTCGAGGCGGTGGCGGCTGTGCGGCCCGTCGTCCTTCGCGCCGAGCGGGTGCTCCCAGGCGTCGACGGGCAGTACGTCGGCCAGGGCGACCGCCGCGCCGCGGGCGGCGAGATGCTCGGCCACGGCCTGGCCGATGCCGCGCGCCGCGCCGGTGACCAGGGCGACCCGCCCGGCGAAGTCACCGGGTCCCACGACGCTCATGCCCCGATCACACGGCTCTGCTCGGCCCAGAACGTGACCCGCCGCTGGATCAGGCGGACCACCGCGTGCGCCACGAGGCCCATCACCGAGAGCACCACGAGGACGGCGAACATGCCCGGGATGTCGAAGTTGTAGTTGGTCTGGAGCAGCAGGTAGCCGAGACCCTCCTGGGCGCCGATGAACTCGCCGACCACCGCGCCGAGGATCGAGAAGACGATGCCGATGTCGATGCCGGCGAAGATGAACGGCATCGCGCTGGGCATCTGCACCTTGCGGAAGACCTGCCACCGCCCGGCACCGAACACCTTCAGCATCTGGATCCGGTCGGCGTCGGCCGAGCGCAGTCCCTCGATCACGTTGATCAGCATCGGGAAGAACGAGATGACGGCGGCCATCACGATCTTGCTGGTCAGGCCGAACCCGAACCACACGACGAAGAGGGGCGCGAGCGCGACCTTGGGGACGGTCTGAAAGGCCACGATGTAAGGCATCAGCGTCTTCTCCACGAGGGACAGCTGCGAGATCGCCGTGCCCAGCACCATGGCCGCCAGGACGCCGATGACGAAGCCGATCATCGCCTCCTCGGTGGTGACCCACACGTGGCGCCAGAAGAGATCGCTCTCGAGCTGCACCCGGAGCTGCTCGAGGATCCTGCTCGGCGGCGGCAGGACGAACTCCTTGACGCCGAACAGCTTGACGCCGAACTCCCAGGCCAGCATGACGACCACGAAGACGGCCGGCACCAGCCACAGCTCGGGCCTGCCGCGGAGATCAGGCCTCCACGACCGGCCGGAGGAGACTCCGGGCGGGCTCTGGTCGGACGGCTTCTGATCGGCCTGGGCGGCCGGGTTCGGCGCCGCGGCGCTCGGGTCGATGCTCGGGTCGGTGCTCGCGTTGGTACTCATGTTGGTGCTGCTCATGTCGACCTCAATCGATGACGCTGGCGTTGAAGTACTTGCGGATGCGCTCGACGTACACGCCAGCGGCGTCGCTGGACATCATGCGCAGCTCGCGGGGCCTGGGGATGTCGATGTCGAGGACCTCGGCGATCCGGCCGGGTCGTGGACTCATCACGACGACCCGGTCGGAGAGGAAGACCGCCTCCGGGATGGAGTGCGTGACCAGGACGATGGTCGCCCGGCTCTCCTTCCAGATGCGCAGCAGCTCGAGGTTCATGTACTCCCGGGTCATCGCGTCCAACGCGCCGAAGGGCTCGTCCATCAAGATCACCGCCGGGTCGTGCACGAGCGCCCGGCAGATGCCGGCCCGCTGCTGCATGCCGCCGCTGAGCTCGAAGGGGTACTTGTCCTTGAACTCACCCAAGCCGACCATGTCGAGCAGGTCATGGGCACGGGCCAGCGACTTCCTCTTGTCGAGCTTCTGGATCTCCGCGGGCACCATCACGTTCTGGAGGATGGTGCGCCACGGCAGCAGGGTCGCGGCCTGGAAGACCATCCCCACCTCGGGGATGGGCCGGTCGACCTCGCGTCCCGCGATGCTGACCTCTCCCTTCGTCCGCGGGATCAGGCCGGCGAGGATCTTCAGCAGGGTCGTCTTGCCGCAGCCGGACGGCCCGACCACCGAGACGAACTCACCACGACGAACGTGCAGATCGATGTCGGACAGCGCGAGGGTCGGCGCCGACCGTTTCGGGTGGTAGACCTTGTCCAGGCCCTCGACCCGGATCCACGACGGGTTCGCGTCCGCCGCGGCCTCGGTTCCGGCTGCTGCGTCCGATGGGACCGCCGCCCTCTCCATGGGTGCCGTGTGGCTCATGTCCGTCATCCTTCGCTCAGTCGTGTGATGTGAGTCCGTCTCGGCGACGGGTCACTCGGTCCAGCCGTCGGCCTGCTCGATGACCTCGGCCGCGTCGAAGTCGTTGGCGCCCTCGAGGAGGCTGGGGGTCCACACCTCGTCCAGCTCCACCTCGCCGGTGATCTGGCCGGCCTCGAGGGTGTAGTCCTGCGTCTTCTGCCAGTCGGCGTCCGGGATCGCGCCCCAGTCCGTCCAGGAGGCCGGCTCACCCGTCGTGGGCGTGCCCGTCGCGAGCCACGCCTCGAGGCTGCGCACGTCGTTGGCGAGTCGGTTGTCGACGCTCTCGCCGCCGAGGATGGCGGGGAACACCTCGTACCCGATCCGCATCGCCGCCTCCGGGTTCTCCGCGGAGAAGAGCATCGCCTTGTAGGCAGCGCGCAGGAAGCCCTCGAAGACCTCCTCGTCCTCCTTCAGCGCGTCCTTGCCGACCGTGAAGCTGAGCGAGCGGATGCCGTCGAAGATGTCCGGGTTGTCGAGGTAGGCGAGCTCGGTGCCCTCGTTCTCGATCACGGCGTAGGCCTGGCTGTAGAGCGCGAGCACGTCGACGTCGCCGTTGGTGAGCGCCGTGGCGGCCTGCGCGCCGACGCCGACCGGCAGCAGCTGGACGTCGGCGTCGGGCTCGAGGCCGCCCGACTTGATGAAGGCCCTGGCGTAGGGCGCGCTGCCGGACGCGAGCGAGATGACGCCGACCTTCTTGCCGTCGAGGTCCGCGGCGCTCTTGATGTCGCTGCCCGGCAGGGTGGCCATCTGCCACGGCCAGTTCTGGACGAGACCGCCGATGGCCGTCACGCCCACGTTCTTCTCGACCGCCGCGAGGATCGAGCCGGTGTCCGCGGCGGTGATGTCGCCCTTCCCGGTGCCGACCGCCTGCACCGCGGCGACCGATCCGTCGGAGTTGGCGGTCTTGACCGTGATCCCCTCCTCCTCGAAGTAGCCCATCTCCTGGGCGACCGCGAAGACAGCGACCTCTTCCTTGGGACCGATGACCGTGGAGGCGATGACGAACGTGAGCTCGTCCGTACCGCCGTCGGAGCCCCCGCTGCTCCCACCGCAGGCGGCGAGGAGCGGTGTGACGGCGGCGAGCACGAGTGCGCTGGCGCGGATTCGAAGCGACATGCTGGTTCTCGTTTCTGTGGTGGACCGCAGTCCGGCGGTGCTTCTTCGGTGGGTTTGGCCCGAGATCAGGTGGTGGCCGGCACGAGACCGGCTTCGGGAAGGTCGTTCCAGACGAGCTGCTCCACGATGCGGTCCTGCCGCAGCGTGAAGACGTCGACGTAGCGGACGCCCTCGAACGGGGTGCCGTCGAGCCGCTCGCCGTAGAGCCGGCCGATCGAGACCACCGTGGTCAGTTCGTCGTCGACGCTGACGACGTAGCGGTCCCGGTGCTTGCGGACCCAGTTGTAGGCCTTGGGCGAGGCGACCATCGCCCGCAGCGAGGCGTAGCTGGCCCCGCCCGGGAACTCGAGGCGCGCTGCGGGAGCGAGGTAGCGCTCCGCCTCGTTGAGCTCACGGTCCTCGCAGTGCTGGAGGTAGGCGTCGACGAGTCGCGCGGCGTCGGTCATGACTCCCGCTTCCGGGCGAGGAGCTCCACCCACTGCTCGCGCAGCGGGTGCTCGGCCGGCCCGTTCTCGGTGATGATCCGGACCAGGCGCGCCAGGTAGTCGCTGCGGGTGTCGTCGAGCAGGCGCGTCTCGGCGTCGGTCGGCGTGAAGTGGTCGAGTTCGTCGGCGGCGAGGACCCCCTTCCGCACCAGCAGCGCCTCCAGGGCGCGCAGACGATGCCGTTCGACGTGCAGCTCGGTCGCGAGCTGGAGGAAGAGGTCGAAGAGCTTCGCGGTCTGCGGGTTCTCGAGGTACTGGAACTCCTCGGACATCACACGGCCCTCCTCGCGGAGAGGACCGCCCAGGGAAAGTGCCACTCGGGGCGCTCGCCCCAGCCGTCCGGCTGGACGCCGAGGCTGCGCTCGTCGAAGGGGCGCCACCGGACGTCGACCAGGCCGGCCTCCTCACAGGCCGCGACCGCGTCGGTCGCGAAGAGTGCGCGGAAGTAGGGCTCGTTGTTGCGCTCGGCGTGCTCGATGATCGTGGCGTCACGGAAGGCGTCGCCGGTCAGCATGAACTCCAGGAAGTGCAGCTCGCCGCCGGGCTTGAGGAGCCGGGCGCCCTCGCGCAGGGTCGCGACGATGGCCTCGGACGGCATCTCGTGCAGCACCATCGTCCCCGTCACGACGTCGCAGGAGGCGTCGGCGAGCCCGGTCCGGCTGCCCTCGGCCTGGGCGTAGGAGATCGGCAGACCGAGCGACTCGGCCTCCGCGTGGGCCAGGCGCAGCCCCGGCGCGGCGAGGTCGACCCCGATCACCTCGGCCGTGGGGTACTTCGCGACCAGGGGGCGCGTGCTCTTGCCGAAGCCGCAGCCCACGTCGAGCACCCGCGTCGCGTCCGGGAAGTCCGGCAGCGTCGTCTGGGCGAAGAGGCTGTGGAACTTGTAGCCGTCGTTGTCCCGCAGCATCACGATGCGGGCACCGAACTCGTAGACGTAGGCGGAGAGGTCGTCGGAGAAGAAGCTGCCCGGCTGCACGTGGATGTCGTAGTCGGTGTACCACGTCGGCAGCTCCAGCTCCGGGTCGAGCGTCAGCGTGCCCACGCCGTCGGCCGGTGCGGCGTCGAGGTCGCCGACCAGGTCGTCGCGGCGGCGTACGACGGCATCACCGGCGGCACGCCACAGCATCTTCTGCTGGACCCGCTCGAGGTGGGAGAACCACGGATAGCTCGGCAGCCCGTGCATCACCTGCCCGACCTGCTCCGGACTGTCCGCGGGCGCGCCCGTCTCGGCGAACTCGGCGGCCAGCGTGGGATAGACGGCGTCGCTCCACCGCTTGCGCAGCCCGAGGATGAAGTCGACCGTCGACCGCTCGTCCAGCGTGAGGCGGTCCTCGATATCGATCATGGAGTGAGGTGTTCCTTTCGGTGGTTCGAGCGGTGGTGGGTCAGTGGCCGGCGACGACGGCGCGAGCGGCAGAGGTCTCCGCGTCGCCGAGGAAGGCGCCGGCGATCCGGCCCTCGAAGACCGCCTCCAGCGCCGTACGTGGCGAGTTGGCGTCACCGACGACGTGCACGCGCGGGCCGTCCGGCATCCGCTCGAGCTCGCGGTAGAGCTCGTCGCGGGCCCGGGGCCGGCCCAGGTCGACGACCGCGAAGACGTCGGTGAGGCTGTCGGAGTCGCCGCTGAGCGTGTCGGTCAGCACGACCCGGCCCCGGCCGGAGACGGCGAGCGTGCGCATGAGGTGGGCATGCACCCGCAGCTCCCGCAGGCGCGGGGTCAACGCCAGCCGGGAGTACGTCGTGATCCGAGCGTGCAGGCTGGGCGTGGGCGTGACGATGTGGACGTCGGCGCCGAGCAGTGCCAGCCCCTCGGCGATCGACGCGGACGTCCAGTCACCGTCGTCGTCCCACAGGGCGAAGCGCAGACCTGCGACATCCTTCCGGGCGGCGACCTGCTCAGCCGCCTCGACCGAGGTCAGCACCGGTACGCCGGCACCGAAGTCGTGACGACGCGGCACCGAGCCGGTGGCCACGATCACGTCGTCCCACCCGCCGGCCAGGATCGACACCGTGTCGACCTCGGTGCCGACGCGGATCTCGACGTCGTGGGACCGCAGGTCCCGCTCGAGATCGCGGATCAGGAGCCCGAGACGGGCCCGGTGGGACATCGCGGCGGCGGTCGCGAGCTGGCCGCCGAGGGTCTCGGCGCGCTCGACGAGGGTGACCCGGTCGCCGGCCCGGGCGGCCGACAGCGCGGCCTGCAGACCCGCGGGACCTCCCCCGACCACGATCACCCTTCTCCGGCGCGGGGAGCTGAGTGCCTGCCAGGCGTCGTTCCACTGGTCCTCGACACCCACTTCGGGGTTGACCACGCACGTGATCGGCAGGCTCTTCTCGACCCGCGCGATGCAGCCCTGGTTGCACGCGAGGCAGCCTCGGGCGGGCAGTCCCTCACGGGCCTTGCGCACGAGGTGCGGGTCGGCGATGTGGGGGCGGGCCAGGGCCACCAGATCGGCCTCCCCCGCGTCGAGCAGCTCGGCCGCCTCCGCCAGGGAGTCCAGCCGGCACACGGCGACGACCGGAAGGTGGGGCAGCGCCTTCTTGAACATGGCCGCGTGCTCCCGGAAGGGCGCGTGGCCGAAGCTCATGTCGGCCATCTGCGTCGACAGCGAGTAGCTCGCCTGGTAGGCCGAGTGGCTCACGTGGACGTAGGCCAGGGCGAACTCGCCACTGAGGCGACCGACGATCTCGATGACGTCGTCGGGACGCAGGCCGCCGTCGAGGAACTCGTCGGCGCTCACCCGCAGCCCGATCGGCAGGCCGGGCGCCGCGGCCCGGACCCGGGTGAGCACCTCGCGGGTCAGCCGCAGGCGCCGGTCGGCGTCGCCGCCGTACTCGTCGTCGCGCAGGTTGGTCGCCGGCGAGAGGAACTGCTGGAGAAGGTGTCCGTGCCCGGCGTGCACCTCGACGCCGTCGAAGCCCGCGGCAGCCATCCGGCGCGCGGCCGCACCGAAGCCGGCGACGACCGTGTCGATGTCGGTGTGGCCCATCGCGTGGGGGATGTCGGCCGACGGTGACCACGGGAGCGCGGAGGCCGACCACGCCGCAGTACGCGTCGCCTCTCCGTTGGCCTGCCGTCCGGCGTGCATGATCTGCGCGAAGAACGCGGCGCCGTGCTCGTGGACCGCCTCGACCAGCTGGGCGTAGGCGGGGACGGACGCGTCGTCGAAGCTGCCGAGGCTGAGGTGACGACCGGCGCTGGTCGGGTGCACCCGGATCGCCTCGGTGATGATCAGCCCCGCGCCGCCGCGCGCCCGCTCACCCAGGTAGGCCGCGTGGCGCCGGGTCGGGAGGTTGTGCTCGGCGAAGTTCGTGGTGTGGCCCGGGACCACCACCCGATTGCGCAGGCACACCCCGCCGACCTCGATCGGCGAGAACATCAGCTCGGACATCCCGCCTCCCACCCGTTCGGATGACCCGAACGTGTTTCGGATCACACGAACAGTGTGCTCATGGCGCGGGCCAGGGGTCAAGGGCCCCAGCGGAAATTCACGCACCCGAAACGGGACGACGGCCCCGGGTTTCGGCGATGTAAAGCGACGACGGCTAGGTTCCCGCGGTGCCGATGAGTTCCCGCGGCGCTGGCGGTCCACCGTCCCAGGGCCACACCTGGCCCACGACACGGACCTGGAGGTTCACGAGTGCATCCGACGACGGTCGAGGCCAACGGCGTTCCGCTCGGAGTCGAGCATTTCGGCGACCCAGCGGATCCGCTGATCCTGTGTGCGGGCGGCACGACCATGCTCTCGTGGCCCGACGAGCTCTGCACGACGCTCGCCCGCGGCGGACGGCACGTCGTGCGGTACGACCTGCGCGATGCCGGCGCATCACTCACCGCCGCCCCGGAGGCTCCGACGTACACGCTGCGCGACCTCGCCGCCGACGCGGCAGCGCTCGCCCGCCGGCTCGACGACCGGCCGGCGCACCTGGCGGGCATCGGCGTCGGCGGGATGGTGGCCCAGGTCGCGGCGCTCGACCATCCGGACGCGTTCGGCGCACTCACTCTCGCCGCGACGCGGCCGGTCGCTCCGGGCCCGGTCGACGACGACCTGCCCGACCACGACGCGGCGACGATGGAGCGGCTGTTCTCGCACCCCATGCCCGACTGGTCCGACCGCGACGCCGTCGCGGCGTTCGCCGTCGACCGTGCGAAGGCCCTCGGCGAGGATCCCATCGCCGCCAGTGCGGTCGCCGGGCGGATCTGGGATCGCACGCCGAGCACCGCGCCCACCGTGCAGATGGCCAACCAGCTGGGCATCGTGTTCGCCCATCTCGACTGCGCGCCCCGCTGGCGTGAGCGGCTGGGCGAGCTCACCATGCCGACGCTGGTCGTGCATGGTCGCCGCGACCCGTTCTTCCCTGTCGGCAACGGTGAGGCCCTCGCCCGCGAGATCCCCGATGCGCGGCTGCTCGTCCTCGACCAGGCCTCGACGGCGATCCCCGAGGCGGCGGTCGGGGAGGTCGCGGCCGCGATGCTCGCCCTCGATGCGACCGGGCGTTCCTGACGCCGCGCACGGCCCGAGGAGGGGTGCGGGCATCGCGCAGCAGGCCCGCCGCGCACGGTGCGCCACGCCACTAGGATGGCGCCCGTGCGGGATCTCAAGGCGTTGCCCAAGGCCCACCTCCACCTGCACTTCACCGGCTCGATGCGGCACTCGACCCTGCTCGAGCTGGCCGAGCGGGACCGGATCCACCTGCCCGACGCGCTGGCCGTGGACTGGCCGCCGCAGCTGACCGCGGCGGACGAGAAGGGCTGGTTCCGCTTCCAGCGGCTCTACGACGTCGCGCGGTCCGTCCTGCGCACGGAGGGCGACGTCCGCCGCCTGGTCCTCGAGGCCGCGGAGGACGACGTCGCCGACGGCGGCCGGTGGCTGGAGATCCAGGTCGACCCCAGCGGGTACGCCGCCCGCTTCGGCGGCATCACCGCGTTCACCGACCTCGTGCTCGACGCGGTCCGCGACGCCTCGGCCCGCACCGGGCTCGGCATCGCCGTGATCATCGCCGCCAACCGCACCCGCCACCCGCTCGACGCCCGGACCCTGGCCCGGCTGGCCAGCCAGTACGTCGACCGCGGCGTCGTCGGCTTCGGCCTCTCCAATGACGAGCGCCGCGGCCGCACCGACGACTTCGCCGGCGCCTTCGCGATCGCCGAGCGCGCGGGACTGCTGCTCGCCCCGCACGGCGGCGAGCTGCGCGGCCCCGAGCACATCCGGTTGTGCCTCGACGCACTGCACGCAGGGCGGCTCGGGCACGGCGTACGCGCGGCCGAGGATGCCGAGCTCCTCGCCCGGATCGTCGACGCCGGGATCGCGCTGGAGGTCTGCCCGGTCTCGAACGTGGCCCTGGGCGTCTACTCCGACCTCACCTCGGTCCCGCTGCCGACCCTGCTCGAGGCCGGCGCGACCGTCGCCCTCGGCGCGGACGACCCGCTGCTGTTCGGCTCGCGCCTCGCCGGGCAGTACGCCACCATGCGCGCCGCCCACGATCTCACCGACGGCCAGCTCGCCGAACTGGCGCGGATGTCGTTCCGCGCCAGCCGCGCGCCCAAGGACCTCGTCGACGCCGCCACAGCCGAGATCGACGCCTGGCTCGCCCATCCCTGACCGCGCACGAAGCACTGCGGACCGGGCCTGTCGGCCGGGCCCGCAGTGGTGACACGGAGGATCAGGAACAGGCCAGGTAGGACCGGGTGACGGTCACCTTCTTGCCATTCTTCAGCGTGATCGTCGCGACCACCTCGGCAGCCGAGGCAGGAGCCGCCGGCAGCACGAGGGTGCGCTTCTTGAGCTTCTTGCCCGCGACCTTCGCGACCTTCGCGCCGTTGACGGTGATCACGACCTGCTTGGCCTTCTTCTTCGCCTTCTTGGTGATCGCCGCGGCGACATTGCCCGTCGCGCAGTCACGAGCACCGAACTGCGTGTAGCCCTTGCCCTTGCCCGCGGCCGCCGTCGCGGCGCCCATCGGCTGGAGGTCGATGTCCGCCGCCGTCGCGGCGCCCATCGGCTGGAGGTCGATGTCGATCGACGAGGAGTACGACGCCGTGCGGTATCGGGAGTCGTCGGCGTAGGCGCTGGTCTTGCCGTACAGGTCGAGCGCGACCGAGCCTGCGGGCAGGAGTGCCGTCATGCTTCCGGACGTCCGGACCAGGGTCTCGACCCTGAGGCGGCCGTCCTCGAGGGCCAGGTCGACATAGCCGGATCCTTCGGGCCCCTGGCCGCCGGTCGTCCACGAGATCGTGGCCCACATCGGTTGCGCCAACGCGAACTCCCCGTGGGCCTGGCCCGCCACGGAGGCGAAGCCCTCACAAAGGGGGCTCTCCTTGCTCGGGACGGCACTGGCGTTCATCGTCGTCGCGAACCTGATCGTCGCCGGGCCCCCGGCAACCGGTGTCGCGCTGACGGTCGTCGATGCGGAAGCGCTCAGCGCGGTGGTCTCACCGGGCGCAGTCGCCGTGCCCGAGTCGGACTCGGTCGTCGTCACCGGAATTCCGTTGTCGCTCCACGACAGGATGGGCGTGTCGTTGGACGTGACACTGGTCGTGCATGCGGCGTCGCCGCCGCCGCTGTTGCCAACGACGGACCAGGAGTAGTTGTCCGCGTCGACGACAGCAGCGTGAACCGGAGCGGGCACACTGGCCAGCCCTGCGGCCGCGAGAGCGCTCAGAGTGAGCGCCACGGATCCACGGCGAAGGAAGAACATGTTCACGAAGCCAACTCTCGCGCTCCGACCACGACGTGACCCGGCCGCCAGGAGCAATGGGGGATGAGGGCGGCCAGGCGTCACCTTAAGGCCTCACCAACGACGCCGGAGGCCCGGCTGACACGTCAGCCGGACCTCCGCAACATCCGTCGATCAGGAGCAGGCCAGGTAGGACCTGGTGACCGTCACCTTCTTGCCGTTCTTCAGCGTGATCGTCGCGACCACCTCGGCAGCCGAGGCCGGCGCGGCCGGGAGCACGAGAGTCCGCTTCTTGAGCTTCTTGCCCTTGAACTTCGCGACCTTCGCGCCGTTGACGGTGATCAGCACCTGCTTGGCCTTCTTCTTGGCCTTCTTGGTGATCGCCG
Source organism: Nocardioides carbamazepini (assembly GCF_024614185.1). Classification (GTDB taxonomy): domain Bacteria; phylum Actinomycetota; class Actinomycetes; order Propionibacteriales; family Nocardioidaceae; genus Nocardioides; species Nocardioides carbamazepini. Next base: position 367,812 of record NZ_JAHTLF010000016.1, on the reverse strand, counting down.
CGGCGACATTGCCCGTCGCGCAGTCACGAGCACCGAACTGGGCGTAGCCAGCGCCCTTGCCGGACGCCGTCGATGCGGCACCCACCGGCTGGAGGTCGACCTTCGTCGTCATCGTGAACGAGCCAGCACGGTGAGTCGGCTGATGGGCATAGGCGTCAGCCCAGGAATCGAAATCGAAGCCGACATTGCCCGCCGGAATCAGCGCGGTCATCGTTCCAGTCGAGCGCTTGGCGGCCTGGACGTAGATCGCGCCGTCAGCAAGCGAGAGATTGATGCTGCCGCCTACCTCGGCCGTGCCGGTGCCGCTCCCCGTCACGGTGATGGTCGCCCACATCGGCTGGGGCAGCACGAACTCACCGTCGACCTCACCCGATGCCGTCGCATGGCCCTGACACACCGTCGCCGGCACGCTCGGAACGGCCGAGGCAGACAGGTTGCTACTCGCGGTGATCGTCGCCGGCCCCGCACCAATGGGCGTCGCAGTGACGCTGGTGCTGCCCGAAGCACCCAGGGTCGATACATCGCCACCAGGAGCGGTGACGGTGCCTGACTCTGCGTAGCTCTGGGTCACCGTCACGCCGTTATCGCTCCAGGCGATCGAGTCCGGGCTGTCGCCCGTCACGCTCGCAACGCAATCGGGGTTGCTGCCGTCGTTGTGAACGGATGCGGATGCAACGAGCCACGCGTCGCTGACAGCGGCGTGCGCCGGAGACGAGACTCCGGCGAGACCCGTCGCGGCCAGTGCACCCAGAGTGAGTCCGACGGCACAGCGCCGGACGAGAAGTCGCTTCATCAATATGCTCCTCGACAGAGTTCGACGGTGCCTCGGTCCAGCACCGTCAGGGAGTCAACCCGCGACGCTAGTGCTCGCTCGACGCCCCGGCGTCGGCTTCGTCTTTTCTTTACCCTCGGCAGACCCGAGAATCGCAGCGAGGCAGGTCCCGGCTATCGTCGGCGCGGTCACGCGAAGGGAATACCTACACCATGACCGACGATCCCGCGGAGCTCGAGCTCCTGTACCGCAACCGATTCGCCCGCCAGTCCGAGATGCGTCAGGACCTCTGGGAGGTTCTGTGCCGGGACTTCTTCCAGCGCTGGGTGCCGGAGTCGAGCACGGTGCTCGACATCGCCGCCGGGAGTTGCGAGTTCATCAACAACATCACGGCGCGACGGAAGCTAGCGGTCGACCTGAACCCCGACCTCGTGCACAAGGCCGGACCAGATGTCGAGGCGACCATCACTCGGTCCGACGCGATGGACCACCTGGCGGACCAGTCCGTCGACCGGGTCTTCATCAGCAACTTCTTCGAGCACGTGCCACGCGAGGTCATCATGTCGACCCTCGTGGAGGTACGCCGGGTGCTACGTCCCGACGGGAAGCTGCTCGTGCTGCAGCCCAATGTCCGCTACTGCGCGCGCGACTATTGGATGTTCTTCGACCACATCACGCCGGTCGACGACCGTGCTCTGATCGAGGCTTTCGCCGCGGCCGACTTCGATGTCGAGCTGAACATCCCGCGCTTCCTGCCTTACACCACCAAGTCGCGGCTCCCCTCGGGACCGCGGCTGGTCAGCCTCTATCTCAAGGTGCCGCTGGCGTGGAAGGTGATGGGCGCCCAGGCGTTCATGGTGGGAGCACCGCGTCCGGCCTGACCAAGAACGACGGTGGGCCCGGCCGATCGGCCGGGCCCACCGTCGTACGAGCGGTCAGGGGATCAGGAGCAGGCCAGGTAGGACCGGGTGACGGTCGCCTTCTTGCCGTTCTTGAGCTTGATCTGGACCACGACCTCGGCTGCCGCCGACCGAGCGGCCGGGACGACCACGGCGCGCGGCTTGAGCTTCTTGCCCTTGAGCTTGGCCACCTTCGCGCCGTTGACCGTGATCAGGACCTGCGTCGCCTTCTTCTTCGCCTTCTTGGTGAGGTCGACGGAGACACTGCCGGTGGCGCAGTCGCGGGCGCCGAGGATGACCACGCCCTTGCTCTTGCCGGAGACCGCGGAGGCCGCGCCACCGGGACCGGGACCGGGAACCGGAGCGTCGCCCACCGGCTTGAGCTCGATGGTGAACGACCCGGCGTAGCTGCGGGTCCGGGCCGGGCCGTCCGTGTCGACCCGGACCTGGCCCTGCACCTGGATCTGGGTCGGTCCGGCCGGCAGCAGGATCGATGCCGAGCCTTCGCTACGCGTGCCCACGACCACTGCGGCCACACTGCCCTGGATGTCACCGATCATCGCCTGTGCAGCGCCGGCTCCGTCGCCACTTCCGGTGATGGTCGCCCACATCGGCTGGGGCAAGTCGAACTCCGCGCGCGCCTCCGGCCGGGACGACGCCTCGCCCGAGCAGGCTCCGTCGGCGAGATCGGAGCTCGCCGACGCCGAGCCCGAGACGCTGGCCGTGAAGGTGGCCCGCCCCGCCCCGATCGGCGTCAGCGAGGCGGTGACCTGACTGGAGCCCGACAGGTCGCTCACGTCGGCCGGGTTGCCCGGGATGGTGACGGTCCCCGTCCTATTCCATGACTGGGAGACCGGCACACCATTGTCGACGAGCTCGACCGACCCCGAGTCCGGCGTGGTGGCGATCGCGCAGTCGGCGTCGCCCCACTTGTTGAAGCCGACCTCGGCGCGGACCTCGCCGTACTCGATGGCCGCTCCTGCCGGCATCGGGGTGGCGCTGAGTCCGGCGACAGCCAGGGCTCCGGCGGCGAGGCCGAGCGCGCTGCGTCGTACGAGTTGCTTCTCCACGGGGTGCTCCTCGAGATCGGGGACGAACACCGTGCCCAACGGCAGCGGGGCCCGTGCGGTATGCACCGGGCCCCTCCCCCCCCCCATGTAGCCCCGCGCGGAACCCCCACACATGGAGGGCCGGTACCACCACCGCGCCAGCCAGCGGCGGCCGTTCGCCAGGATGAGCTTCACCTTCACCTTGGTCACAGCCGACACCGAGGTCGGCAGGACGACCGTCTTGGCCTTCGGCTTCTTGCCCTGGAGCCCCTTGCCCTTCAGCACCGTGGCCTTCGCCCCGTTGACCTTGAACACGACGCGCTTGGCCTTCTTCACGGTCTTCTTGCTGAGGGCGACGGAGACGTTGCCGTTGGCACAGTCGCGCTCGGCGAACTGGACCAGCGGCGCGCCCTTGCCGGTGACCGCCGACGCGGTGCCGGCGGGCTTCATCTCGACCTTGAAGTTGCCGGTGTACGACGCGCTGCCGTCGTGTGCCGTGGAGGAGCCGAACTCATCCGGCTCGCCCGACGGCTGGTCCGTCTCGGCGAGGGCGACGGCGAGGAACGCCACGCCGTACCGGCCGGGCGGCAGCAGCGTAGCCGCGACGGACGAGCCGCGGTTGCTGGCCGACACCATCAGGCCATCGCCGCCGAAACCGAGACCGAAGTAGCCCTCTCCCAGCCACCCACCCATCCCTTGGGCGCTCCCGATGCCGACATAGCTGGCGCCAGCGGCCCGTCCCTGGCGATGACCTTGGCCGGTGGCGGTCAGGGTCACCCACATCGGCTGGGTCAGCGTGAACAAGCCCGCGGCGACGGACTGGGTTTGGGCATTGACGTCGCACGCCGTCTCGGGGTTGCTCGCGAGGGCGGACGCCGACGCCGAGGCGGAGCCGGTGATGGTGGCTGGACCGCTGCCGATCGGCGAGGCGGTGATCGAGGCGCTGGTGGACGTCGTCGCGGCGACCGTGTCGCCCTCGCCATCACCTGTGAAGGTCGCGGAGCCGGACGTGTTCTTCGAGACCGGCGCATTGTTGTCGGTCCACGGCAGTCCATCGGGCTCGAAGGACCCCACGTCGGCACCCTCGCAGTTCCCGCTCGATATGGCGTACTGCCCAGCGATCATGCCCTCCTCGACGGCGGCACGGGCGGCGGAGGGGATGCTGACCAGGCCGAAGGCGGTCAGCGCAGCCAAGGAGAGCCCGGCGACACTGCGCCGGACGAGAACGTTCTTCATGAGCGGGGGGCTCCTCGAGAAGGGACGGCGGCGCACGGGAGCGGCAGCCGCCTGGTAAGCGCAGGCTAGGGTCTGCCACCAGGTTCGGCGAGCGTTCCCCAGATATGTCGCCCACCATGTCACCCACCATGTCACCCGCGACGCGAAGCGGGCCCGGCCGAAGGTCGGCCGGGCCCGCAACAGTCAGGCGAGGATCAGGCGCTCACGAACAGGCCAGGTAGGACCGCGTGGCGTCCACCTTCTTGCCGTTCTTGAGCTTGACCTTCGCGACGACCTCGGCCGCGCCGCTCGGGGCGGCAGGAAGGACGATCGTCTTGTTCTTCGCCTTGGCCAGCTTCTTGCCCTTGAGGTTCACGACCTTCTTGCCGTTCACCATGATCGTGACCTGCTTGGCCTTCTTCGCCGCCTTCTTGGTGATGACGGCGCTGACGTTGCCGGTTGCGCAGTCCCGGGCGCCGAAGACGGTGTAGGCCTGGCCCTTGCCGGCGAGAGGCGATGCCGTGCCGACGGGCTGGAGCTCGATCTTGTAGGTGCCGGTGTAGCTGCGCGCGCCCTCCGTGGTGCCGTAGGCGCTCGACGAGGCAGAGGAACCCAAGTCGAAGTAGACCTCACCGGCGGGCAGCAGCGTGGTCGTGCTGCCGCTGCCGCGCTTGCCGACCGCGATGAAGGCGCCGCCATCCTCCGCCTGGATCGAAGCACCGCCGTTGCCGTTGCCGTCGCCGGACGCGGTCAGGGTGACCCACATCGGCTGGGTGAGTACCAGGGTGCCGCTCGCACCCGGCTCGGCCCTGGCGGAGGTATCGCACTCGGTCGAGGCGAGGCGGGACGTCGCCGACGACGACGCCGTAGCGGTGCCAGTGATGGTCACCGCGCCGCCGGTGAACGGCGTCGAGCTGACCGTGACGGAGCCGGACGCACGGACGTCGACGATGTCGGACGCGGTGTCGGCGTTGGTGAACGTGCCGGAGGTGCTGAAGCTCTGGCTCACCGGGACGCCGTTGTCGCTCCACGCCGCGTCGTCAGGATCCGGCAGGACACCCGCCAGGCTGCACTCCGGCGAGTCGCCGTAGTCGTAGAACGAGACGCCGGTGTCGACGAACGCGTAGGCGATCGCGGCTTGCGCCGGGCTCGGGACGCTGGCGAGACCGGTGGCGGCCAGCGCGCCCAGGGCGAGTGCGGCCGCGGCGCGGCGGATGAGAACGGGCTTCATGCAGATTGCTCCTCGAGAGGGGAGAAGGGACGACACCTCGGACGGCGTCGTGCAGGGGGTGATCATGACGACGCTAGTGGCCCTGGGCCCCAGGCGGGCCCGATTGCGCAAGATCGAGGACGTTCGTCTCCGGCGGTCGTCGTCAGAGGGCGCAGCCGACGAGCACCGGCTCGTTGACGAGCTCGATGCCGAAGCGGTCTAGCACCCCGGACCGCACCTCGCGGGCCAGGCCGAGGAGCGCGGACGTGGTGGCGCCACCGCGGTTGGTGAGGGCGAGGGTGTGCTTCGTGGACAGGGAGACCCGGGCGTGCGGGCGGTCGAGACCGTAGCCCTTGCCGAAGCCGGCGTGCTCGATCAGCCAGGCGGCGCTGGTCTTCACGCTCCCGTCCGGCTGCGGGTACGACGGCGCGCCGTCGGGCACGCGGTCCGGCTCCACGAACGGGTTGGTGAAGAACGAGCCGGCGCTCCACGTGTCGTGGTCGGCGGCGTCGAGGACCATGCCCTTGCCACGGCGCAGGCCCAGGACGGCATCCCGTACGGCGGCGAGCGGGGCGCTCTCCCCCACGGCGACACCGAGCGTGCGGGCGAGCTCGGCGTACCCGACGGGGGCGGAGAGCTCGCCGCGACCGAAGCTGAAGGTGACGTCGAGGACGAGATGGCGACGGGGGTCGGTCTTGAACCGGGAGTGGCGGTAGGAGAAGCGGCACTCCTCTCCGGAGAAGGTCCGCTCGCCGCGGAGCATCCGGTCCCAGACGCGCACCGAGGCGACCGTCTGGGCGACCTCCTGGCCGTAGGCGCCGACGTTCTGGATCGGGGTGGCGCCGGTGGTGCCGGGGATGCCGGAGAGCGCCTCGACGCCGACCCAGCCCTCGTTGACGGCGCGGGCGACGACGTCGTCCCACGGCTCGCCGGCAGCGACGGTGACGGCGACCCGGTCGCCGTCCTCCTCGACCCGGACTCCCCCACCCGTGAGGTGGACGACGGCGCCGGCGAAGCCCTCGTCGGCGACAACCAGGTTGCTGCCGCCGCCCACGACGAGCACCGGCTCGCCGGCCCGGTCGGCCTCGGTGACCGCGGCGACCAGGGCGTCGGCGTCGGTGGCCGCCACATAGCGACGGGCCGGACCGCCGAGGCGGAGGGTGGTGAGATCCGCCAGGGCGGGACTAGTGGTCACCAGCGGTCACGCGCGGACCAGGGCCTTGGGGGCGCCGAGCACCTTGGTGCCGTCGACCGTGACCTGGAGGGCCAGGGCGAGCAGGCCGTCGTCGTTGCGCTCGCCGACGGTGCCGCCGACGGTGACCCGGGCAGCGCCCTCGGCGGGTACGACGACGGGCGCGACGAACTTCGCGCCGAGCTCGACGACCTCCGCCTCGGCGGTCCAGGCGGCGACGGCACGGCCGACCAGGGCGAGCGTGTACATGCCGTGGGCGATCACGCCGGGCAGGCCGACCGCGAGCGCGATCTCCTCGTCCTGGTGGATCGGGTTGGGGTCACCGCTGGCGGCGGCGTACGCGACGAGGTCGGCCCGGGTGATGTCGAAGGTGAGCGGCTCGAGGGCGGCGCCCGGCTGCAGGGTCGTCATCGGGTGATCCATCAGGCACCTCCGCGGTGCACGAGGGTGGCGGTCGCCGTACAGACGACGGCACCGGACGCGTCGGTGATCTCGCTGGAGGTGCTCACGATGTCGTTGCCGCCGATGGAGCGCACGCCGGTCACGGTGAGGGTCGCGGTGAGCTCGTCGCCGACCACGACCGGGCGCACGTAGCGGAACCGCTGGTCGCCGTGGACGATCCGGGACAGCTCCACCCGCTCGGCGGCCAGGAAGTCCTGGAGAGCGGCGAAGGACACGACGATCGGGTACGTCGGCGGGACCGGTCCGTCACCTCGACCACCGACGGAGGCCGCGAAGGCGGCCACGGACTCCGCGGTCACCGGCACGGACGTGGTCGGCGGGAAGGCCCGCCCCACCAAGGTGGCGTCGATCGGCATGCCGTCACCCTATCGAGTCGGAAATGCGAAGAACCCGCCCCATCAGGATGGGACGAGTTCCAGCCGGCAGCGTGGCGCCCGCGCGTAGCGCATCGGAGGCAAGCGTGGGCCCGAAGGGCCTGCGCGCCGCCTTCGCTAGGCGACGCGCTCGGCCCGAACAGTCAGCGGGTCTCGCGGTGCGCGGTGTGCTTGCGGCACCGCGGGCAGAACTTCGACAGCTCGATGCGGTCGGGGTCGTTGCGCCGGTTCTTCTTGGTGATGTAGTTGCGCTCCTTGCAGTCCACGCACGCGAGCGTGATCTTGGGGCGAACGTCGCTGCTCTTGCTGGCCACAGGAAGTCCTTCAGTTGCTGGTGGTGGTGCCGGGTACTCGGTAGCGGGAACGGGGATCGAACCCGTGACCTCACGATTATGAGTCGTGCGCTCTAACCGTCTGAGCTATCCCGCCACGTGAGGAGGGCGCCCTCCGCTGTTCCTGCCCAGTATCGCCCAGGCGGGTCGTGCGGCGGCGCCCCATCTCAGAGCCCCTTTACGGAATCGAACCGTAGACCTTCTCCTTACCATGGAGACGCTCTGCCGACTGAGCTAAAGGGGCAACGCCGCGAAACGATACACGCGTCGCCGGACGGTGCGAAATCGGCGCCCTGCCGGGGCCGATCAGCCCTGGATCGTCGCGAACGGACGGGCCTGCTCGAGCTCGTAGGCGAGCTCGATGAGTACCGCCTCCTGCCCCGGAGCGGCCCCGAACATCATGCCCTGAGGCAGCCCCGAGGCGGTGCTCGCGAGCGGCAGGGAGACGGCCGGGGCGCCGGTGACGTTCTGCCACGGCGTGAACGCGACCCAGTCGAGCAGCCGGTCCATGATCGTGGCGTAGTCCTGGGTCGGGTCGAGGTGGCCGACCTTGGGCGTGGCCATGGCGAGCGTCGGCGTCAGCGCGACGTCGTACCTCTCGTAGTAGGCCGCGGCGTTCGCGTTGGCGCGCTTGAGCCGGGTGATCGCGCCGGGGACGCGGTGCAGGTTCCGCCGGGCGTGCCGGGCCAGGCCGAGGGTCAGGTTGTCGTGCTTGGCCCGGTCCCAGGTGCGCCCGTGGGTGGGCCGACCGGTGACGAGCATCACCTCGGCGAGCAGCGCCCAGTAGAGCAGGAAGTCGTCGACGAAGCTCGGCGCCACCGGCGCCTCGGTCTCGGTGACGGTGTGGCCGAGCTCCTCGAGCAGGCTCGCGGTCTGCTCGGTGAGGGCCCGGGTCTCGGCGTCCGCGCTGCGACCGACGCCGCTGGTGTTGAGCGCGATCCGCAGCCGCCGCCTGATCGGCCGGGTCAGGTCGCCGATCGGCGGCAGGTCGAGGTTGCGGTAGTGCCGCTCGGCCTCGCGGTAGAACGCGGCGGTGTCGCGCACCGAGCGGGTGACGACGCCGTCGGAGATGATCCGGATCGGCATGTCGCGGAAGACCTTGTCCTGGGCGAGCCGGCCCCGGGTCGGCTTGAGGCCGACCAGGCCGTTGACCGCGGCGGGGATCCGGATCGAGCCGCCGCCGTCGTTGGCGTGCGCGATCGGTACGGCGCCCGCGGCGACCAGCGCGCCCGAGCCGGAGCTGGACGCCCCGGCGGTCCGCTCGGTGTCCCACGGCGTACGGACGGCGCCGAGGCGCGGGTGCTCCGCGGACGCGCTGAAGCCGTACTCCGAGAGCTGGCTCTTGCCGAGCGGAACCAGCCCGGTCGCCAGGTACATCTCGGCGAAGTCGCCGTTGCGCTTGGCCGGACGCGGCTCCCAGGCGTCCGTACCGGAGCGGGTCGGCATCCCCGCCACGTCGACGTTGTCCTTGACCAGGGTCGGGATGCCGGACAGGAACCCGGGGCGGGGGCGGCGCGCGTCCGCGCGCGCCCGGTCGAAGGCGACGTGCGCCATCGCGTTGAGGTCGCCGTTGACGGCCTCGACCCGGGCGATCGCCGCGTCGACCACCTCCTCGGGGGAGACCTTGCCGGCGGCGAGGTGCTCGGCCAGGCCGACCGCGTCGAGGTCGCCGAGGGCATCGTCGGTGAAGGCATGCACGCGCATGCACGGGAACCTAGCGCCTCGTCGGGGCTCCCGGCGTCCGACCAGGGTCGGAGTTCGGCGGGTCGGTGGGCTGTAACTATCTGTTGTTGCCACTACCGCACCCGTAGACCGGTACGGCAGCGGCAACAACAGATAGTTACAGCCGACCGCCGGCAACCCTCAGAAGAGCACGAGCGCGAAGACCGGGACCAGCAGGCTGATCGCGAGCGCCGAGAGCCCCATGGCGAGCCCGGCGAAGGCGCCCTCGGTCTCGTCCTCGCGGAGCATCCGGGAGGCGCCGATGCCGTGGGAGACGGCGCCGACGGCGAGGCCGCGGGCCCGCCGGTCACGGATGCGCAGCAGGTTGAGTACGGCGGGCGCGATGATCGCGCTCACGATGCCGGTCGTGATCGCGAAGACCGCGGCGAGCGGCGGGATGCCGCCGAGCGTCTCGGTGAGGGCGATCGCGACGGGCGTGGTCGCGGCCTTGGCCGACAGCGTCTTCTCGAGCGCCTCGTCGGCGCCGAGCAGACGGGCGAGGAGGACGGCCGACACGATGGACGTGGCCGCTCCGACGAAGACCGCGACGAGCAGGGGGACGACGAACCCCTTGAGCCGGTCGGCCTGGCGGTGCAGCGGGATGGCCAGGGCCACGGTCGCCGGCCCGAGCCAGAAGGCGATCAGCTCGGTGGCGCTGCGGTAGTCGGCGTAGTCGACGTCGAGCACGGTGATCGTCACACCGGCCGCGGCGATCGCGACGATCACCGGCTGCGCGAGCGCGTGCCCGCCGGTGCGGGTCTGGAGCCAGCGGCCCGCCTGGTAGCCGGCCAGGGTCACCAGTAGGAGGGTGAGCGGCGAGCGGGCCAGGTCGAGGAGGTCGTCCCTCACGCCGCCTCCCCCGTCTCGCCCGCCCCGGGCAGGTCGTCGCGCGGCGCGCCGAGCAGCCGCTCCAGGCCGACCGCCGTCCAGCCGACGACGGCCAGGCCGAGGAGCCACGAGCCCAGCAGGGCCACGGAGATCGGGAGGGCGTGGTCGCCGAGCAGACCGAGGTAGGCCACGATCCCGACACCCGCCGGGACGAAGAACAGCTGCAGGTGCCGCAGCAGCGCGGAGCCCGCGCGCACGATGGAGCCGCTGTCGTCGTACCTCCTGACCCGCAGGAAGACGAACAGCAGCAGCATCCCCACGACCGGACCGGGCACGGTGACGTCGAGGACCCGGACGATCACCTCCCCCAGGATCTGGAAGGCGAGCAGCCAGGTGAGACCGGCGATCACCGGCGTTCGCGCAGGCGCGCGTTGGGCAGTACGGGAGCGGGGATCGGCGACAGCGGCTGGTCGGGTACGACGCCGAACCGGCCCGGCGCGACCTGCCGGCCGTCGGGGACGACCTCCCCGTCGGCACCGGTGATCTGCTCCTGCCAGGCCGACCGGTAGGCGACGACCTCGTCGTGGGTGCGGCCCACGAAGTTCCACCACATCACGATCGACTCCCCGAACGGCGGCCCGCCGAGCACCAACAGCCGGGCGCCCTCGGCGCCGGCGACCAGGACGAGCTCGTCGGCGCCCGGCGGGACGTAGGCGAGGTCGGCCGCCCGGGCCTCGACCCCGCCGACCGCGACCGAACCGCGGTCGACGAGCACCCCGAGCTCGAACGCCGGGTCGACCGGCACGCACAGCGTCGTACCGGGGTCGAGGACGACCTCCGCGCCCAGCAGCGGCGTGAAGGTCGCGACCGGCGAGCTGTCGCCGAGCAGCGAGCCGAGGAAGACGTGGGCGCGCCAGCCCTCGCCGCCGATCTCGGCCGGCGCGTAGTGCTCGAAGCCGGGGTCGGTGTCGCGGACCGCGTCCGGCAGGGCGACCCACAGCTGGGCACCGTGCAGCACCGTGCTGTCCGGCGTCGACACCTCGGAGTGGCTGATGCCGCGACCGGCGGTCATCAGGTTGACCTCCTTGGGCCGCACCATCGCGACGTTCCCCGCGCTGTCACGGTGCTCGATCTCGCCGGCGAACAGCCAGCTCACGGTCTGCAGCCCGGTGTGCGGATGCGGCGCGACCTCCATCCCGCCGCTCTCGCTCACGACGTCCGGGCCGTAGTGGTCGAGGAAGCACCACGCGCCGATCAGCGACCGGTGCCGCTGCGGCAGCGTGCGTCGTACCGACATCGCGCGCGGGCCGCCGAGCGGCACCTCGCGCGGCTCCATCAGCTCCACGCCGGCGGCCTGCCGGCCCTCGCACACGACCTCGGCCGGGCTGCTCTCCGGGTTGCTCATGCCCTCCATCCTTTCGCGCCCGTCAACCGGGCCGTGGGCCGGCCGTGGCACAGGGTTCACCCGCCGCCGCAAGGGTGTGCCCGTGCGGATCGCCCAGCTGGCCAACTTCGTCGGGGCGACGTCGGGAGGCATGCGGACCGCGATCGAGCAGCTGGGCCGGGGGTACGTCGCCGCCGGCGCCGAGCGGCTCCTCGTCATCCCCGGGCCGGTCGACGCCGTGCGCGCCACCCCGCTGGGCGATGTGGTGCAGGTGCGCGCGCCCCGGGTGGGCGGCGGCTACCGGCTGATCGTCGAGCCGTGGCGGGTCACCGACGTCCTCGAACGGTTCGCCCCCACCAGCGTGGAGTGGAGCGACAAGCTCACCCTGCTGCCCGTCGCCTGGTGGGCGCGCCGCAACGGCGTGCGCTCGGTGCTGCTGTCCCACGAGCGGATGGGCGACATGTTCGCGATGCGGACCGGCCTGGAGACCACCTCGAAGGTCTCGATCGGGCTGCTCAACCGGCTGATCGTGCGCAGCTTCGACGTGGTGGTCGTGACGTCGGCGTACGCCGAGGGCGAGTTCCGGTCCGTCGCCGACGCCGCCGGATGCCCGGTCGCGCGGGTGCCGCTGGGAGTCGACCTGGCGACCTTCCGGCCGGGCGCCACGCGGGCGGAGGAGAGCGACGGCAGTGTCCGGAGCGACGGGGTGCTCCGGCTGGTGCACGCCGGCCGCCTCTCCCGCGAGAAGTCCCCGCACCTGGCCGTGGCGACCGCCGTCGAGCTGCACCGTCGCGGGCTCCCGCTCCGTCTCGACGTCTACGGAGAGGGACCGCACCGCGACGAGCTCGAGCAGCTCGCCGGTGGTGCGCCCGTCCACTTCCACGGGTACGTCGACGGCCGCACCGCCCTGCGCGACCGGCTCGCCGCCGCCGACGTGTCGTTGTCGGTGTGTCCCGGCGAGACGTTCGGGCTCGCCGTGCTCGAGGCGCTCGCCTGCGGCACCCCCGTCGTCACCGCCGACCGCGGCGGCGCCCGGGAGCTCGTCGACGCGAGCTGCGGCGCCTGGGGCGCGCCCTCCCCCGCAGCGCTCGCCGACGCCGTGCTGCGACTGCTCGAGCTGCCGGAGCCGCGTCGGCGTACCGCCGCACGTCGGCGGGCCGAGCAGTTCGGCTGGGACCGGGCTGTTGCCCGGATGCTCGCGCTGCATGCCGGCGACCGGACGGGGGCGCTCAGCGCCTGAGCACTTGTAACTAAGGGTTACAGCGAAGAACTCGCTGCAACAACGCCCGGGTAGGTGTCACAGCACCCGGGTAGATGAGCTCAGGCCGACCGCCGGTCGCCGTACTGCCGGCGCAGCTCAGCGGCCTCGGCAGCCAGTTCCGGGTGCAGCTCGGCACCGAATCGCTGGACCGACTCGGCGTACCCACGTCGGATCCGATGGATCGCCTCCGCGCGGCGGCGACCCTTCCAGATGTCGTCGTTGACGACTCGAACCACGATCACCCCGCGGTCGGTGACCGCCCGCTCCCGGAGCTTCTCGTCGAACCAGGTCTGCTGCGGGTCCTCGGACAACCCGCCGTCCGCCACCGAGGTGAGCTTGACCTCGCCGTCGGCCTCGACCATGAGGTTGCCGACGCGGAGGTCGCACCACGCCACACCGCGAGTCGTGCGCACGGGGAACTGGGTCTCCGGCTCTCCGACCCCCGCCTCGATGACGAGCTCGCGCGCCAGAGTCTCCAGGACGCTCTCGGCTCCGGGGTCGGCCAGGTCGACGGCGGCGCGTGCGTCCTTCACGCCCGGCCAGCACGTCATGACGTCGGCTGCGCGCCGGAGCTCGGCACGACCTACGCCACGCCTCATCACCGCATCGCACGCCACCAGCCCATGACGGAAGCCGTGCTCGCGGCCGATGTCGACCGCCGTACGAGCGAGGTCGAGCGCGCGGAGTCCGTCAAGGACGACCACCTGGGCCGGATCGAACCGAGCGAGGTGGTGCTTGACGCCGTACTCGGTCCAGGCGTTCGTCCACCCCGGACGCGTCAGGTGCACCAGCGGGTCGCGCGGGCGCAGGATTGGCAGCTGCTGGAGGTGCGCGGACGAATCGTGGCTCAGCACCCAGTCCCGCTTCGCGGCCAGACCCGCGGCACGCGCCAGGAGCAGCGGCCGGCCGACGTACTCATCGAGGGTGTTCCAGTGCGCGGTCGCAGTGAAGATCCCGCGCCTCAGCACCCGCAGGCGCGGCTCGGGCTCGTCGCGGCGTCGACGCAGCATCGAGCGGACCTGGCCCGGCCCGACGCCGAGGTCGTGCAGCTGATGACGGGTGATCAAGCCACCGTGGGCGGCCATCACGGCCAGGATCCGAGGATGCATGACCCGAACGGTTGCCGACCGGGGCGCCCTCGACACATCGGATCTGCGGACCTGTGGACAGCCGCGTACGGCGGGTGGTCGGTCGGGCCGCGCGCGACGCGACTACCCGGGTGCTGTGGCTACTACCCGGGCGTTGTTGCGCCGGTTTTCGCGCCGTAACCCTTAGTTACAAGCGGCGGGGCGAGCGGGGCGACGATCCGGGCCAGCCGCTCCCGCGCCGGCGGGGTGAGCAGCAGGACGGGGAGGAGGAGGGCGACGGTCATGCAGCCGATCACGATGGCGTAGTAGGCGCCGTGGAGCGAGGAGTCGAGGGGCGCGACCAGGCCGAGCAGGACGGACATCGCGACGAACGCGCCGGTGGCGTGCCGCGGGAGCCGCTGGGCGGCGAGGAACGGCGGCAGGAGCAGGAAGTACCACAGGTGCACGACGGGCGAGAGCAGCACGAACGCGGCCCCGACGGTCGCGACCGCCGCGAGCGCCGTACGCCGGGAGCCGGTGGGCCAGCGCAGCCCGACCCAGGCGCCGACCCCCAGGGCCGCGAGCAGGCCGAGGGCGCGGACGAGGTCGCGGAAGAGGGCGGGATCGGTGCCGAGCCCGAGATGGAGGGCGAGCCAGTCGAGGACGCCGCCGACCAGGGTGGTGGCCGACAGGGGCGTGTTGACCTCGCCGGGGACGGTGAGGGCGCGCAGCCAGCCGTTCCCGATGCCGGTGAGGACGCCGAGCCCGAGCAGGGTGCCGATCGAGACCGCGCCGACGGCACCGAGCCGCCGCAGCCGGGCGACGACGGAGGCGCCGACCGGCAACGAGACGAGCACGATGCCGACGGCCACCAGGCCGCCCGGGACCTTGACGCCGGCGGCGATGCCGGCGAGCACCGCCCCCCAGGCCCAGCCGCGCTCGACGGCCACGACGAGCGCGACGGCCATCAGGCCGACCATCAGGAGGTCGTTGTGCAGGCCGGCGACGCCGTTGGCCATCATCAGCGGCGAGACGAGGACGAAGGCGGTCGCGACGGCCGGGTTCGCGCCACCCCACCGCGCGAGGCGCGGCACCGCCCAGGCCAGCAGGCCGAGACCGACCAGCGCGAACCCGCGGTGCGCGATGACCAGGATCCACGGGTTGCCGGTGACGCCGGCGACGATCGCGCCGAGGAAGACCGGCATCGGCCCGTACGGCGTCGCGGTGTCCCACCACAGCGGGTCGACCGCCTGCACGATCGGCGGACCGGTGATCCAGCCGGGCAGCGGGAGGAAGGAGTCCGGCGCGAGCGCCCCCGGGCCGACGACGTACGGCGAGAGCCCGACCTCGGCGAGCATGCCCTGGGCGGCGTACGACCAGCCGTCGCGGGAGAACAGCGGCGGCGCGAGCAGCAACGGGGCCGACCACACGACGGCGGCGAACCGCACCAGGGCCACTCCCTCGGCCGGGTCGACGGTGTCGCGGTCCCCGACCGCGACCGTCCGGCACAGCCGCAGCCACGCGTTCGCCAGCAGCCCCAGACCCACCAGGACCACCACCAGGCCGGCCATCCGGCCGATCTCGTGGGCGCGCAGCGCCTCCAGCGTGCCCAGCCTGAGCACCGGCGTCGACGCCGGCAGCGTCGCCGTGACGAGTCCCCCGAGCAGCACCAGGAGGCTGCCGAGCGTTCCGCGAGCGATCACGGTCGGACCGTAGGAGGAGCCGCTGTCACGGGGCTGAACGCCGGGGCAACAGGGCAAGAACGCTCGCAATGCCTGCTCGGCGGCCGCCCAGGGCACTAGATTGCTGCCATCCCGGTGCGCCCCCTGCACCATGACTCGAGGAGACCCCATGTCCGAGAACCAGCCGCCTCCCCCGCCCCCGCCGGGCGGGACCCCGCCCCCGCCGGGCGGCTACGGCGGTCAGCCGCAGCCGGGCTTCGGCGGCGCGCCGGCCGGCGTCCCGCGTCCCGGCGAGTTGCTCAACCGCTTCCTGGCACGGCTGATCGACCACGTGCTCCTGGCGGTGGTCTACGCCGTCATCTACACCGTCTTCAACGGGATCTTCCTGACCGGCTTCGTGCACTCGTTCGGCGAGTACTTCCTGTTCTGGACGGTCACCGCGATCCTCCAGGCAGCCATCTACCTCGGCTACTTCGCCCTCATGGAGTCCAACTCCGGCCAGACCGTCGGCAAGATGGTCATGAAGCTGCGCACCTACGGCCCCGACGGCGAGAGCAAGCCGACGATGGAGCAGGCCCTCAAGCGCAACGCCTACTCGGCGCTCGGCATCTTGAGCATCATCCCGTTCATCGGGTGGTTCTTCCTCGGCTGGGCCGTGCCGCTGGCAGCGGTGATCTACATCGCGATCACGCTCAACAGCGACCAGCCCAACCACCAGGGCTGGCACGACAAGTTCGCGGGCGGCACCCGCGTCCTGCAGGTCGGCTGACCACGCTGTAACTACCTGTCCTTGCCTCTGTCGTACCGGTCTACGGGTCAGGCACCAGCAAGGACGGGTAGTTACAGCTCCGCCCGCCTGCGCCGTACGTCGGGGCGTCCTCCCTCGGGAGGGCGCCCCGTCGCGCGTCTCGGGACCGCGGATCCGAGAACACGTTCTAGGGTTCGGTCATGGGCCTGTTCACCCCCGTCGCGATCAAGCTCGGCTCCCAGCCGTGGATGCCGAAGCTGCTCCCCCAGATCACCTGGACCGACCAGCACCTGCAGCGCCTCACCGGGCGCCGGGTCAGCCTGGTCGGGCTCGCCGGGCTGCCGAGCCTGCTGCTGACGGTGCCGGGCCGCAAGACCGGCATCCCCCGCTCGACACCGCTGCTCTGCGTGCCGTGGCAGGGCGGCTGGCTGATCGCAGGCTCCTCGTTCGGCGCCCCGAAGCCACCGGCATGGTCGGCGAACCTGCGCGCGGCGGAGACGGTCGAGATCGACTACAACGGGCGCCACCACACCTGCACCTGGCGTGAGCTGACCGGCGCCGAGAAGGACCGGGTCTGGGCGCACATGCTGACGATCTGGCCGAACTACGCGAAGTACGTCGAGTGGACCGACCGGGTGATCCCGGTCTTCCTGCTCCACCCGGGGACCGCATCTCAGTAAGGGCAGGCTCTCCGTGGCAAGGTCAGCCTTGCTTTAGCCTTCCCCCATGGGGGAAGGCACAGCGGGTGCACAGGTCGTCGCGCGCATCGCCGACGACCTCGCCCGCCACGGCGCCCACCCGGCGCTGCGTACGACGACCGGCACGCTCACCTACGCCGAGCTCGCCGGTCGCGTAGCCGCCGAGCGGAGGGATCTCGACGCTGTCGGCGCCGGCCTCCGGCAGCTCGTGCACCTGCGGCCGGCGGCGACCAGCGACTTCGTCGCGGCGTGGCTGGCCGCCCTCACCGGCGGGCACGCCACCCTTCTCACGCACGACGACGGCCTGGCCCGCGCCTACGGCACCTCCGTGGCGCGCGAGGGCCGCTCCTGGCACGCCACCGGGCGCCCGGCTCCCCGGCTCCACCCCGACCTGCGGCTGCTGCTGAGCACCTCGGGCTCGACCGGATCGCCCAAGCTGGTGCGGCTCTCGGCGGCGAACCTCGACGCCAACGCCGCCGCCATCGCCGACTTCCTCGGCCTGACCGGCGACGACGTCGCGCTGACGACGCTGCCGCTCGACTACTGCTACGGCCTCTCGGTGCTGCACAGCCATCTCCTGGCCGGCGCCGCCCTCGTCCTCGACGACCGCTCCGTGACCGACCCCGCCCTGTGGGACCGGGCCCGGGCCGAGGGAGTGACGTCCTTCGCGGGCGTTCCCTACACCTTCGACCTGCTCGGTTCCACCGGCTGGCCGGTCGTGCCGACCCTGCGCCAGGTGACCCAGGCCGGTGGCCGGCTCGCCCCTGACCGGGTCCGCGCGCTCGCGGAGCAGGGCGCGCGGGAGGGCTGGGAGCTGGTCGTCATGTATGGCCAGACCGAGGCCACCGCCCGGATCGCCTTCCTGCCGCCCGAGCTCGCCCCCGCCCACCCGGGCGCGGTCGGCGTCGCGATCCCCGGAGGCACGCTCCGGCTGGACCCGGTCGACGGTGCCGCGCCCGGCGTCGGGGAGCTCGTCTACAGCGGCCCGAACGTGATGCTGGGGTACGCCGAGACGCCCGCCGACCTCGCGCGCGGCGCCGAGCTCGACGAGCTGCGCACCGGCGACCTGGCCCGGTTCACCGCGGAGGGCCTGGTCGAGATCGTCGGACGACGGTCCCGGTTCGCCAAGCTCTTCGGGCAGCGGGTCGACCTGGACCGGGTGCAGACGCTGCTCGGCCTCAGCGGGTACGACGCCGGGTGCGCCGAGTCCGCCGACGGACGCCGGCTCGTGGTGGCCGTCCCCGGCTCACCCGACCTGGCGACCGTGGCGGAGGCGGTCGCCGCGGCCGCCATCGCCACCGGTCTCCCGGAGCACGCGGTGCTCGGCGTACCGGTTGCGGTGCTGCCACGACTGCCCAACGGCAAGCTCGACCAGCAGGCGCTGTCGCGGCTCCGGCCTCCGCCCGCGCCGGAGGCCGGCTCCGCCCAGGCCTCGATCGCCCGGCTCTACGGTCGCATCCTCGGCCACGAGCGAGTCGGGCCCGACGCCTCCTTCGTCAGCCTGGGCGGCGACTCGCTGTCCTACGTCGAGCTCTCGCTGCGCCTGGAGAGCCGGATCGGCCGACTTCCCGACGACTGGCCGACCTGGACCGTGGCGGAGCTCGCGGGGCGCCACGAACCGGACGTCGCGCGACCGGGCCGGAGCAACCGCTGGGCCCGGGTCGACACGACGATCGTGCTGCGCGCGCTGGCCATCGTGCTCATCGTCGGCTCCCACACCGATCTGTGGGTCGTCGTCGGCGGCGCACACGTCCTACTGGCCGTCGCGGGCGTGAACTTCGCGCGCTTCCATCTGGCCGACGAGGGCCCCCGTGAGCGGCTGCGCCGCGTCGCCCGGGCAGCGAGCCGGGTCGCCGTGCCGGCGGTGCTCTGGATCGGTGCGGTCGCCCTCGTCACCGGACAGCCCGGCTGGCGCAGCGTCCTCCTGCTCAACGACGTGCTCGGGTCCCGCGACTGGTCCGAGCCGGCCTGGCACTACTGGTTCATCGAGGTCGTCCTGCTCCTCGCGATCGGAGCCGGCCTGCTGACCGCCGTGCCCCGGGTGATGGCGCTCGAGCGTCGCCACCGCTTCCCCCTGGCCCTGGGGCTGGCGGTCCTGGCGCTCCTGCCGCGGGCCTGGGCCGATCTGGCGTCGTACGGCGGGGACGTGATCCACTCGTCCGTCTTCATCGCCTGGCTGTTCCTCGGCGGCTGGGCCGCCGCCGTCGCCCGCGGCCGGCGCGACCGGGTCCTCGTCACCGCTGTCCTGCTCGCCGGCTGCTGGGGCTTCACGGGCAGCCTCGCCCGCGACCTGCTCATCGCGGCCGGCAGCGTCGCAGTGGTGTGGGTGCCGACCGTGCCGTGGCCTCGGATCCTGGTCGGGGCCACCGGGGTGGTCGCGAGCGCCTCGCTCTACGTCTACCTGGCCCACTGGCAGGTCTACCCGTGGTTCGAGACCCGCTGGCCGCTCGGTGGCCTGATCGCATCGCTCACGGCCGGCGTCCTGATCGGGCAGCTCGTCACCCGGGCGCCGGCCTGGGCCCAGCGCGTGGGCGCCGTCCTGACCCCGCCCCGGCCTCACTACCCTCCCGTCCAACCAACCGATGAGGAAGCACGATGAAGAAGCAGCTGGCCCTCGGCGTCACCGCCCTCACCCTGGTCTCCCCCCTCCTCGCCGCGTGCGGCGAGGACGAGCCCAAGCTGGTGATCTACAACGCCCAGCACGAGCCCCTCCTCAAGGAGCTCGCACCGGAGTTCACCGAGGAGACGGGCATCGAGGTCGAGCTGCGCAACGGCAAGGACCTCGAGCTGTCCAACCAGCTCGTCCAGGAGGGCAAGGCCTCCCCCGCCGACGTCTTCCTCACCGAGAACTCCCCGGCCATGTCGCAGGTCGAGGCGGCCGGCCTCTTCGACCAGCTGCCGGCGGACATCCTCGACGTCATCCCCGCGCAGTTCCGGCCCGTCAGCGGCCTGTGGACCGGCTTCGTGGCCCGGTCGACCGTCCTCGTCCACAACACCGAGCAGATCCAGGAGGCCGACCTGCCGGCCTCGATCCTCGACCTCGCGAGGCCGGAGTGGAAGGGACGGATCTCGTTCTCCCCCACGGGCGCGGACTTCCAGGCGATCGTCGCGGCCGTCCTCGAGCTGGAGGGCGAGGAGGCGACGAAGGCCTGGCTGGAGGGCATCAAGGACAACGGCACCGTGTACGACGGCAACAACCTCGTCCTCGAGGCCGTCGACTCCGGTGAGGTCGAGGTCGGCATCGTCTACCACTACTACTGGGAGCGCGACCGCAAGGAGAACGGCGACGTCAGCGACCAGAGCGCGCAGCACTACTTCACCGGCGGCGACCCCGGAGCCTTCGTCAGCGTCTCCGGCGCCGGCATCCTGAAGTCGAGCGACATGAAGGAGGAGGCCCGCGAGTTCGTCGAGTTCCTCGTGAACGAGAAGGGCCAGCAGGTCCTCGCCGACAGCTATGCGCTGGAGTACCCGCTGAACCCGGCCGTGCAGCTCGAGGGCGTCACGAAGCAGTTCAGCGAGCTCCAGCCGCCGCAGGTCAACGTCTCCGACCTCGACGCCGAGGCCGTGGTCGACCTGCTGACGGAGGTCGGCTTCCTCTGAGCCTGCACCGCGTCCACCGGCCGTCCCGATCGGCGCCCGCACTCCTCCTCGTCGGCCTGGCCATCGCCGGGCTCGCCCTGGTCCCGCTCGGCTACGTCCTGTGGACCACGGCCGAGCTCGGCCGGGGCGAGGCCGTCGAGTTCCTGTGGCGTCCCCGCATCGGGGAGCTGCTGTGGAACACCACCCGGCTGCTGGTCGTCGGCGTGCTGACCAGCGCCGTCGTCGGCGTGGCGGGGGCCTGGGTGGTCGAGCGGACCGACGTGCCGGGGCGGGGGTGGTGGCACGGCCTGCTATGTGCGCCACTCGCCGTACCCGCCTTCGTCAACGGCTTCGGCTGGGTGTCCACCACCCACGCCGTGCAGTCGTTCCCGGGCGCGGTCATGGTGGTGACGCTGTCGTACTACCCCCTGGTCTACCTGCCGACGGTCGCCGCGCTGCGTCGGCTGGACCCGGCGGTCGAAGAGGTCGCGACCGCGCTCGGGAAGGGCCCGTGGCAGGTGTTCGTCCGGGTCACCCTGCCGGCCATCAGCCCCGCCGTGCTGGGTGGCGCGCTGCTCGTGGGGCTGCACCTGCTGGCGGAGTACGGCGCCCTGCAGCTGCTCAACTACCCGACCCTGACGACCGCGATCCTGCAGCAGTACGCGACCGTCTTCAACGGCCCCGAGGCCACGCTGCTGGCACTGGTGCTGGTCGCGTTCTGCCTGCTCCTGCTGGGCATCGAGCTGCTCCTGCGCGGTCGGCGGCCACGCGCGCGCGTCGGCGCGGGCACCAGCCGGGAGTTCGCCCGGATCCGGCTGGGGCGGCGCCGGCCGGTCGTGCTGGCCGGGCTGACCGGACTGGCGCTGTGGGCCCTCGGCGTCCCCCTCGTCAGTCTCGGCCGGTGGCTGGTGCGCGGCACCTCTGCCGGCCTGGAGACCGGCGAGCTGGGCAGCGCCCTCGGCAACACCCTGCTGCTCGCCGCGCTCGGCGGCGCGATCACGACGGGCGCCGCAGTCCCGGTGGTGTGGCTGGCCGTGCGCCACCGCGGCCTCCTCACCACGGCGATCGAGCGCAGCGTCTACACCGCGAGCGCGATGCCCGGCATCGTGATCGCCCTGGCCCTGGTGACGGTCTCGATCCGTGCGGTGCCGGACCTCTACCAGACACTCGCCCTGCTGCTGGCCGGCTACCTGATCCTCTTCCTCCCGCGGGCGGTGGTCAGCGTGCGCGGCACGTTCGAGCTGGTGCCGCCGGGCCTGGAGGAGGTCGCCCGCAGCCTCGGCTGCACCGGCCCCGAGGTGGCGCGTCGGGTGACCCTGCCGCTCGTCGTACCCGGCCTGGCTTCGGGCGCCGCGCTGGTCGCCCTCGCCATCTCGACGGAGCTCACCGCGACGCTCCTTCTCGCCCCGCTCGGCACCGAGACGCTGGCGACGAAGTTCTGGTCCTACGGATCCTCGATCGCCTACGGTGCGGCGGCGCCCTACGCACTCGCGCTGATCGTCCTGTCCGTCCCGTCCACCTGGCTGCTGGCCCGGCTCAGCATCCGGGCCCCGAGGAGCACCCGATGACCGCACTCGAGATCCAGGGACTGGCGGCCGGCTACGGCCGCACCACCGTGCTGCAGGGCGTCGACCTCCGGGTCACGTCCGGCGTCACTGCGATCCTCGGCTCCTCCGGCTGTGGCAAGACCACGCTGTTGCGTGCGGTCGCCGGCTTCGTCGAGCCCACGGCCGGCACGATCGACGTCGCCGGGACCCGGGTCGTGGGCGGCATCCGCAGCGTGCCGGCCCGCAGCCGTGGGATCGGGTACGTCCCCCAGGAGGGGGCGCTCTTCCCCCATCTCACCGTCGCCCGCAATGTCGCCTTCGGCCTCCCGCGCGCCCAGCGCCGCGACGCCGGGGTGAGCGTCGCGGCGGCACTCGAGCTGGTCGAGATCGACCCGGGCCTGGCCGAGCGCTACCCCCACGAGCTGTCCGGCGGCCAGCAGCAGCGCGTCGCCCTCGCCCGCGCCCTCGCCCCGCGGCCCGCACTGGTGCTGCTCGACGAGCCGTTCTCCTCCCTCGACGCGTCGCTGCGCGAGGAGACCGGCCGCGCGGTGGTCCGCGCCCTCCGCGCGGCCGACGCCGCGGCCGTCCTCGTCACCCACGACCAGGGCGAGGCGCTCTCCCTCTCCGATCAGGTCGCGGTCATGGTGGCAGGCCAGTTCCTCCAGGTCGCTGCTCCGGCCGAGGTCTACCTGACCCCCGCCGACCCCCGGGTGGCCGCGTTCATCGGCCACGCCTCGCTGCTGCCGGGCGAGGTGCTCGCCGACGGACGAGGTCGCTGCGCGCTCGGCGACGTCGCCCTCCGCGCCGCCGCCGGCCGGGGTACGACGCCCGGGCCGGCCCGGTTCGCCGTCCGCTCCGAGCAGCTGCAGGTCCGCGCCTCGCCGGACGAGGGCACCGGTGGCGCCTCCGGCGAGGTGGTCGACGTCAGCTTCTTCGGCCACGACGCGACGATCCGGGTCCGGCTCTCCTCCGGCGAGCAGGTGACCGCGCGCACCCCGGCCGACTCCGTGCCGCGATCCGGCGACCGGGTGCGGGTGGCGGTCGTCGGCGCCGTACTCGCCTTCCCCACCCTGACCAGCGCGGAGGTCCCCGCCGGCCCGGAGCCGCGGTAACACACTGTTCACAGGCCGCGGTGCCCCATCCTGCTGAAATCGCCACGGGAGGGCGCGCCTGCTCCGCACAATGATGAGATGACGGCGTATCCGGGGGGCCGTCGGGGTCGACGCCCACGCCGGGCCCGCTCCCGGCGGCGGGTTCGCCACGACGGGCCGCCTCGTGCCCACTCGTCGTGGTGGTGGAGCGCGGCCGTCGCCGGCCTGCTGCTGCACCCGTACGTCGTGGTCGCGGCCCTCGGCGACGGCGGGGACGACCGGCTCGCGCTCGCCGGCCGGGCGTGCATCCTGCTCTCCGACGTGCTGGTACTCGGCGCCGGAGCCGCGCTGGCCATCGACGCCCGCCTCACGCAGGACCCGCTCCGCGGCAGCATGGCGATCGCCGCCACGCTCGTCGCGATGCAGGACGCGCCCCTGGTGGTGCTGGCGATGGTCGACCCGGCCCTCAGCGGCCACTCCTACCGGCTGACGACCGGCCACCTGACGACCGTGCTGATCGTGCTCGTCGTGCTCCACCGGGGCCGGCGCGCGGTGACCCCGCCACAGCGGCCGATCGCCGTCGGCATGCTGCTCGGCCTCGCCGCACTGGGCATGACCCTGGGCCTGCACTCCCTGTCGGCGGCGCTGGAGAACGGCTCGGGGT
This sequence comes from Nocardioides carbamazepini, assembly GCF_024614185.1. Lineage (GTDB taxonomy): Bacteria > Actinomycetota > Actinomycetes > Propionibacteriales > Nocardioidaceae > Nocardioides > Nocardioides carbamazepini. Next base: position 344,036 of record NZ_JAHTLF010000016.1, on the reverse strand, counting down.
TCCTCTGCACCGGCGACCCGGTCGACATGGCCCTCATGATCCTGATCGGCGTCGTGCTGGCGACGATCGGGATCCAGCTGCGTCACTCACCGCTGCCGGCCTGGGCCTCCACGCGGATCGGGGTCGGGATCCTCGCCATCTTCGCCGCCCGCCTGTGGTCGACCCTGACCGTCGCGACCACCCCGCCGCCGGCGGCCGTCGCCGGCGTCGCAGTGTTCAGCGCCCTCACGGCGACCACGGCCGCCTCCCTGCTGCGGCTCGCACTCGAGCAGACCAACGCGCGGGTCGCGCACTACGCCCGCCTGGCCGCCGAGGCGCAGGCGGAGGTCAAGCAGGACCGCGAGGTCGCCCACGACGTGCGGTCGACGGCCGCCGGCATCGCCGCGGCCGCCCTGCTCCTCGCCCGTGGGCAGGTGCCGCCCGGGCCGCGGCGCGACGCCCTCGAGGAGATGGTCGACAGCGAGACCGCCCGGCTGCGGCGGACCGTCGCCGCCCGGCCCGGGCCGCTCACGGTCGTCGCGGTGGACGACGTGGTGTCGCCCCTCGTCCTGGCCCAGGACGCGCTCGGCCACGCCGTGACCTGGACCCCCGGCGGGCACGGGGTCGTCGCCCGCAGGGATGCGTTGGTCGAGGTGCTCACCACCCTCGTCAACAACGCCGCCGACCATGCCGGCGGGCGGGGCACGACCGTCCTCTCGGCGGCGATCCGCGACCGCGTGGTCATCGTCGTCTCCGACGACGGCCCGGGGATCGATCCGGCCGTGCGGGCCAGCCTCTTCCAGTGGGGCGCCCACCGCAGCCGGTCGGCGGGGCAGGGGATCGGACTGCACCGCGCCCACCGACTGATCCTCGAACAGGGCGGGAGCCTGGAGCTGGTCGACGACGACGCTGCCCGCGGCACCGTCTTCGTGATCACCCTGCCGCGGGCACCCGTCACCGCGACCGACGGTGACTGACCACGGTCCCGCCTCGATCACACCTCGGTCAGCGGCGCGCCCGCGGGAACACCTCCAGCGAGCGTCGGTACAGTGCGACGGCCCCGAGCTGCGAGTCCACGTCCAGCTTGCGGCGCAGCGACTTCACCTGGCTGCGCACCGTCGCCTCGGCCACGCCCGACGCATCGGCGATCCGGCGCACCGACATGCCGTCGTACAGGGAGCCGAGGATCTCGTACTCGCGGTGGGTGAGGAGCTCCATCCGCCGGATCAGCTCCCGCTGCTCCTCGGCGACGCTCTCCCACGCGCGCAGGGCGCGCTCGCGGAGCGCGGGCGGCGTCGGCGACCGGCCCGCCATCGTGTCCCGGAGCGCCCTCTCGAGGCTGGCGGTGGTCGTGGTGGTCGGCAGCACGCCCGTCGCGCCCGCGTCGAGCACCGTCCCCCAACGGGGCCCGAAATCGCTGTCGGTCAGCACCAGCCAGCGGATCGGCCCGCGGGCGACGAGCAGCTCGACGTCATGCAGGAGGTCCGGCGTACGCAGGTCGCAGAGGATCACGCCGACCGAGGCACCGCTGCGCGCCAGCGCCCGGCGGAACGAGAGCCGCCCGCCACGTTCGGGCCAGTCGAACAGCACCGGGGCGATCCCCCGCCCGTGGAGTGCCGCCGCGATCGCCTGACCGACCAGGCGGCGCTCGGCGACGAGCGCGACCCGCCGGACCGGCTCCTCAGCGGACATCGACGAGGACACGGTCGATCGTTCCGTGGAACTGGTCGGTGGAGTCGCCGGCGATCCGGCCCCGGTCCGCGACCTTGGCTCCGATCGACAGGGGGACGTGGGCGAAGGAGATCACTCCGGGATCGCGGGCGACCGTCCACTCCTGCGGCGCCGTGGTCCCCTCGAGATCCGCCAGCCGCAGGCGCACCGAGGGCCCCGACCGGGTGCAGGTCAGGCGGTACCAGCGCTCGGGCGCGACCGGCTGGTCGCCCGCCACCACCACCTCGCCCAGGGTGCCGGCGAGACGGCATGACGGGACGCCGTGGTCGAGCTGGATCTTGAGCTGGGCGGCTTCGCCGAAGCGTCCACGCTGGACGAGGTTGTCGCCGTCGTCCCCGGCCCGGCCCGCGGTCGCCGGGTCGGCACGGAAGTCCACCCCGACCACGAGGTCGCGGCTACCGGGATCCAGCGGGTCGGGGGCGGTGGGGTCGGTGCGGACCAGGATCGCGGCGGCCGGGACCGGCCCCTCCGCGGCGTAGGCCGGCGTCCGCACGGCCGCGCCACCGCCCCGGCCCGGCGTCCAGGTCAGCCGGCCACCGCCGGCGGTGACCACCGTGATGTCGACCGGCGCGGTGCCGTCGTTCACCGCCCCCGGGACCATGTCACCCGGCACGACCACCTGGTCGAAGCCGAGACCGAGGTCGACATCCCGCAGTCCCCGCGCCGGGTCGTGCGGCCGCGGCGGTACGGCGCCGTCACTCACCCCACACCCGCCGGCGACGCCGAGCGCGATCAGGACGAGTACGACCTCCCGGGCCGGCACGGCTCAGCCGCTCCGTCCGGCGACGAGCGTCACCGACCGCCCTAGGGCCAGGCAGCAGAGGAGCACGGCGGCAGTCCTGCGCATGACGCCTCCCCTCCCCGCCGGCCGATCACCGGGGTTCAGGGCGACAGTAGGACGGTCCGTCCGGACCCGCGTCGCACGCGGAGTTAGTCCCCCAAAATTGGTGAGCCGCGACGGGTCGGGCACGGGGTCTCCTAGGTCCATGACGTCCGCCACGCCATCGGGGGACCGGCCCGGGCGCGTCGCCGAGCGATGCTTCGTCGTCGGGATCGCCGGCCTGCCCGTGTGGTGGCTCCTGGGCGTCGCGTCCGTGGTTCCCCTGGCCCTCGCCGTGCCCCTCTGCTGGGATCTGCGCTCACGACGCCGGGTGTCCCTGCCGCCGCACGCCGGCTGGTGGCTGCTGTTCCTGCTGTGGGTCCTGCTCGGCCTCGGCACGCTGTGGGCCGCTGCGCCGGAGGCGGTGGACGACGGGGGCACCGGGCGGCTGCTCGTGTTCGGCTACCGGTTGGCGTGGTACCTCTCGTGCACGGTGCTGCTGATCTGGATCGGGAACACCCCGGCGGACCGGCTCCCCGACCGGCTCGTGCACCGGATCCTGGCGTGGGTCTTCGTGGTCGCCGTCGCCGGCGGCATCCTCGGCCTGCTCGCGCCCGACTTCGCGATCACCACGCTGGCCGAGCGCCTGCTGCCCGGAGGACTGCGGAGCAACGGCTTCGTGAACACGCTGGTGTCGGCGGAGACCGCCGACATCCAGAAGGTGCTCGGCGACCCGGAACCCCGCCCCAAGGCGCCCTTCCCGTTCACCAACACCTGGGGCAGCGTCGTCTCGCTGACCCTGGTCTTCTTCGTCGCGGCCGTCGTGACGAGCCGGTCCCGCACGCGCTGGCTGGCCGCGCCCGTGCTCGCGGCCGCGGCCGTCCCGATCGTGCTCAGCCTCAACCGCGGCCTGTGGCTCGCCCTCGGCGTCGGGGCGCTCGGGCTCCTGGTCCTGCTGGCACTGCGCCGGCACCACGGCGCCCTCGCGGCGCTGGTGGTCGTCGTGGTCCTCGGCGGCGTCGCCGCCACCTCCACCTCGCTGGGCGACACGGTCTCCTCACGTCTCGACAACCCGCACAGCAACGAGCGACGCTCCCAGCTCCTGGTGACCACCGTCGACTCGATGACCCGCGGCTCTCCCGTCGTCGGCTTCGGCAGCACCCGGGACGTCGCAGGCACCTTCACCTCGATCGCCGGCGGGGCCACCCCGAGCTGCCCCGCGTGCGGCGTACCGCCCCTCGGGACGCAGGGACAGCTCTGGCTCGTGCTCTTCTCGCAGGGCTGGATCGGGACGCTCTTCTTCCTGACCTTCTTCGTCCTCGCACTGCGCCGGACCTGGCGATGTCGCACCCTGAACCAGACGGTCGCGACCTTCGTCCTCGGGATCTTCCTGCTCCAGCTGACGGTCTACGACACCCTCGGGCTCCCCATGATGATCCTGATGACCGCGGTGGCGCTGGCGTGGCGCGAGGAAGGCTCCGGCACGACGCTGCGCCGCCCGACCGGACGAGCCCTGGTCACCGCGGCCGTCGCCGGGATCCTCGGGGCCGCGGTCGGCGCCACCGCGACCCGAGGCGAGGAACGTCACGTCGCCAGCACGGTCACCGTCGCCCTGACCCCGTCACCGACCTATCTCGACGTCGGCGACGTCGCACGCGAGGCCGACAGCGACGCCCTGGTCCGGCCGCCCGACCCGGCGACGATCGACACCGAGGCCGCGCTGCTGCGCTCCGAGAGCGCGATGGAGCGCGCGGGCAGACGGGTCGGCCTGGCGCCCGCCACCCTCCGCGCCGACATCGGGGTCGCCGCGCCGCCGCTGTCGACCGTCCTCGACGTCACGGTGACGACCTCCCGCCGGACGGATGCCTCGGCCGCGGCGCTCGCCGTGGCCGAGGAGTATCTCGCCGAGCGCTCCCGCTTCCTCGAGACGCGGCGCACCGACCTCGTCGCGCGCCTGGGCGAGCGGCTGGCCGCCGTGGACCCGGACGACCCGGCCTGGGCGGCGACCCGCACCTACCTGCGAGCCGCGATCGACCACCTCACCACGCACCGTCCCGAGGTGGGCAGCGTGATCCGGGTCGGCCCCGCGCGGACCGTCGGTGGCGGGCGTGACGTCCCCCTCACCACCGGCCTGGCCGTCGGCGGCCTGATCGCGCTCGCCCTGATCCGCACCCGGGCGCCCTGGAACCTGCCGCGGAGACGGCGATGAGCCCCCGACCGCGCGACATCTGGACCCGGCTGGTCATCGACCCGTCGGCGGACCCGCTCGCCCGCCTCCTCGCCCCCCACACCGCGGTGACGCCCAACCGGGTGACGACACTCGCCGGCGTCCTCGGCGTCGCGGCCGCGGCCTGCCTGGCCGCCGGACAGCTCCGACTCGGTGGCCTGCTCTTCCTGCTCCGCTTCTTCGCCGACTGCCTCGACGGCAAGATCGCCCGGCTGCAGGGCTCGAGCTCCGCGCGCGGTGCGCTGCTCGACGTCGGGACGGACGTCGTGTGCGTGACGGCGTCCTACGCCGGGCTCGCATGGTGGGCCGTGCGCACCGACCGCGTCGACGTACCGGTGGCTGTGGGGCTGCTGGCCGCACTCGGCACCTACGGCTGGGCCCTGGCCCACCGCAAGCACCTCGCCGAGCTGGCCGGGCTCGGCGACGGCGGGTCCGACCTGCTCCGCCGGACCGACCTGCCCCTGCTGGACCCGTGGCTGCGGATCTGCCGACGGCTCGGGATGAGCCCGGTGCCGTGGGCGGTCGAGGCCGAGACGCTCGTGCTCGGCCTGCTCCCTGTCGTCGGCCCCCGTCCCGCGGTCGCCGGCCTGCTGGTGGCGCTCGCCTTCTATGTGGTCGCCACCGTCGTCAACCTGCGCCGGAGCTGGCGGATCGCGACCACGCTCGACGTCGTACGGGCCCGGGAGCCCGGTGGGAAGGGGGCGTCATGAGTCGCCACAGGAGACTGCCGGACGTCGACGTCGTGATCGCGACCCACGACCGGCCGGTCCTGGTCCGGGAGGCGATCGCCGCCGTCGTCGAGCAGGCGTACGACGGGCGGATCCGCTGCATCGTCGTCTTCGACCGCTCGACGCCCGACGGCGACCTGGTCCGTGCCGACAGCGGGGACGACCGGGTGGTCGACGTGATCGAGAACCACCGGAGCCCGGGACTCGCCGGCGCCCGCAACAGCGGCGTGCTCGAGGGGAACGGCGAGCTCGTCGCCTTCTGCGACGACGACGACGTCTGGCTCCCCGGCAAGCTCGACCTCCAGGTCCGGGCCCTCCTCGACGGCGGCCCGCCGACGTGCGTCACCGGCATCGAGATCGACTACGCCGGCACCACGACGACCCGCGTCCCGACCGCGGCCGCCCTCGAGCTGCGCAACCTCGTGCGCCGACGCGTCATGGAGGCGCACCCCTCCACGGTCGTCGTACGCCGGCACGAGCTGCTCTCCACGATCGGACTGGTCGACGAGGAGATCCCCGGCAGCTACGGCGAGGACTTCGACTGGATGATCCGCGCGGCCGCCGCCGGCGGCTTCCACGTCGTACCCGAGCCCCTCGTCCGGGTGCGCTGGGGCGGATCGCAGTTCTCCCGCCAGTGGGCGACCATCGTGGCCGCCATCGACTACGGCCTCGCCAAGCACCCCGCCTTCCGTGAGGACCGCCGCGCCCACGCCCGCCTCCTCGGCCGCAAGGCGTTCGCCCTCGCCGCCCTCGGCGACCGCACCGCCCTCCGCTGCGCCGCCCGCACCCTCCGCACCTCTCCCCGGGAGCCGCGCGCCTATCTCGCCGCGCTGGTCGCCCTGCACGTGGTCCGCGCCGAGCGGCTGCTGGACCTGGCCCACCGGCGCGGCCACGGGATCTGAGCCGGACGACCGGGTCGGCGCGCCTTCTCGTTCAGTCTGCGCCGGGTCGGCGCGCCTTCTCGTTCAGTCTGCGCCGGGTCGGCGCGCCTTCTCGTTCAGTCTGCGCCGGGTCGGCGGGGATCATCGTTCAATCTGCGCCGGGTCGGCGGGGCGCGGCTCCCCCATTTGGGGGACGGGATTCGCTCCGACTCCTCGCTGCGGGTCCAATCGAGCCGATCGGGAAATGACACGACAAGGCCGTGCGCAGGCTCCCCCACGGCCATATTCGGGAAGGTGGCGTCATGCAGAACGCCCACAGACGATGGACCTGGCTGGCCGCGGTGCTGGCCATGCTGATGATCGGAGCAGTGGCGGCCGTGCCGCCGGCGCAGTCGCGCTCGACCGCCGGCGAGTCCCTGCCATCGGGCGACTTCGAGACCCACCTGGACGGCTTCGCCGGGGTGGACGGGAGCCGGGTCGCGCTGTCCCGCGACGGCGCGGGGCGGGGCGGCAGCCGGGCGATGGTCGTGCGCGCGAAGGGCCGGGGGCCGGCGGCCACGGTCAGCCGGCACAGGTTCGCCGGCACGCACGCCGCCGGGACGGCGTACGTCGTCCGGGTGTGGGTGCGGACCACAGCCGGGCACCCGGTCGCGCTGCGCGTGCGGGAGGTGGCCCAAGGAAAGAAGGTCCAGGCGCGCACCGCCCGCGCCACCGCCAAGGCCGGCTCCTGGACCCGCCTCAAGGCGCAGGTCACCACGAAGAAGCGCGACTCCGTCCTCAAGCTCCGCATCCGGGCGCCGCACGGGAAGTCCGGCCAGAAGGTGCTCGTCGACGACCTGAGCGTCGCGCCGAAGGGCGACGCCGCCGCGTCCGAGGAGATGGTCGGGAAGCTGACCAACGGCTGCGGCCACACGGCTCGCGGCATCCCGTCGTGCGGCACCTACGTCGGCGCCGCGCACGGCTCGAACACCGACCCGAGCACGCTGGAGCAGCAGCTCGGGGACCGCCTCGCCATCCGGCGCACCTACTTCACCTCGACCGGGGTCGCGAGCGCGGTGCGCACCGCGCAGGCGGACCTGACGGCCGGCCGGCTGCCCTGGGTGAGCTTCAAGCTGCCCTACTCGTGGACCGAGATGGCCGACGGCAAGGGCGACGCCTGGGCGACCGACCTCGCCCAGCGCCTGGCCGCGGTCGGCGGCCCGGTGTGGGTCGCCTTCCACCACGAGCCCGAGGGCGACGGGGACATCCAGGAGTGGCGGCGGATGCAGGAGCACCTCGCCCCACTCGTCCGCAAGACCGCCCCCAACGTGGCGTTCACCGTCGTGATGACCGGCTGGAACCAGTTCTACGGCGATGCGCAGTACAGCCTGGCGGAGATCTGGCCGCGCGGGGTCAAGGTCGACGTCGCCGGATTCGACATCTACCAGCAGTACGGCGTCGCGAAGAACGGCAGCACCACGACCAAGTGGACCGACTTCGAGCAGTACTACCGGGCGATCTCGACCTGGTCCCGCACTGTCGGCGTCGAGTGGGCGCTCGGCGAGACCGGGGTGACCGACGTGGCCGCCGAGGCCAGACCCTCGGCGATCGCCGACGCGGTGCAGCTGATGGAGAGCTATGGCGGCATCGCCTACAGCTACTTCGACAGCGCGCTCAACAGCGTGGCGCCCTGGACGCTCAGCACCACCACGAAGCGCACCGGATTCGCACAGGCCCTCGCCGGGTCACCCTCGCTGAAGTAGCGAGCGGCAGGAACGCGAGCGCCCTGGGGCGCCTGGCCTACACGTCGGCCAGGTGCTCCAGGGCGACCAGCGTCTGCATCGCCCGGGAGGAGATGTGCTCACCCCCCGGGACGTCGACCAGCCGCAGGTACCGGGTCAGGATCGCGACCAGGTAGAGCAGGCTCTGCACGTGCGGCGCGCCACCGAGACTCCGGTCCCGGTACGACGCGAGCGCGAGTGCCCGCAGCACTCCCTCCGCGGACGCGGGAGCGCCCGAGTTGAGGGCGTTGACGACGTAGTGCAGGGCGTCGAGCCCGCGCGGGACGCCGGTCTCGAAGCGCTCCCAGTCCCACAGCAGCACCCGATCGCCCGCGGGAGCCATGTTCCACGGCGTCCAGTCGCCGTGCCAGGCGCCCCAGTGGAGCTCGCGGTGCCCGGCGATCGCGGCGACCCGCTCCAGCGCCCTGCCGAACCGGCTGCGCGACACCGGATCGGGGAGGATGCCGGTGGCCCGCCACTGACGGTGCCACCAGTCGGCGGCCGTGAGCTCGGAGTCGGGGGAGGCGAACCGCTCCGCGAGCTCGTCCATCGCGGCGCTGGGCGGCGTCCACGTGTTCCGGTGGCGCCGCCACGGTGACGGCTCCAGCGGGCTGACCACCAGGACCGGGCGCCCCTGCCACGAGGTCCGCGCGAGCAACGCCGGCGGCACGACGTACCGGTAGGGCCGGGCGGTGACCGCGGCGAGCGCCCGGCCCTCCGCCGTCACGTCGGCGCAGGTGTTGCCGGACCAGCCGACCTTGACGAACGCCTGGCACCGTCCCTGCTCGTCGAACACCTGGAGCACCGGCTTCCGGTTCACCCGGGCCGTGCCGATGGTGATGCTGAAGCTGACCGGCATGCCGAGGACGCCGGAGAGGTGCTCGGCGAGACCGTCCGCACCGCCGCGGACCTCGACCCGGTGCCGCAGCAGCCCCGGAACGGCGCGGACCATCGCCCCCGCCGCGACCCGGGCGGTGGTGTCCCACCACGTCGAGGCGGTGCTGATCCGGCGCAGCGAGGCACCGGCCGCGACCGACGACTCGACCGGCACCAGCACGATCGGGCTGCTGCCGCGGCTGATCACGGCGTACCTGGCCCGCACGGGTCGCCCGTCGCCGACGGTGCCCGCCGGGACCAGGTCGGCGCCCGGCCACAGCTCGGCAGCCGCGTCGAGCAGGTCCGTGGACGTCGCGGGCCGGTTCATCTCAGGCCGCCGGTGCGGTGCGGACGCAGGCGAACAGGTGGCGGCCGTAGTTGTCGGCGTAGGGACCGACCGCGTCCCGGTCCGGACCGAGGTCGAGGATCTGGTCGAAGGTCGTGTGCTCGCGCAGGAAGGCCCGGATGTGGTCGGGGTCCCAGCCACGCAACGACGACCGGAACCAGCGCTCGTGCTCCTGCCCGGTGTCGAGGAAGAGCACCCGCCCCGTCGCCCGGTCGAGCAGCCGGACCAGCTCGACCTCGTCGCAGCTGCCGCGGCCGAGCACGAAGTGGTGCAGCAGGCTGAAGCACGACACGACGTCCCAGGTCTCCCGGGTGCCCCGCAGCAGCCGGACGGCGTCGCCGGTCCGGATCCGCGCCGGGTCGAGTCCGTAGACGAGGCGACCGAGCGTCGCGCCCAGCGGGTCCCGCTCCATGCCCTCCGCCTCGAAGCCCAGGCCGCCCATCTCCGCGACGAACCATCCGTAGCAGCTGGCGACGTCGAGGTAGCTCCCCGAGAGCGTGGGTCCGACGATCCGGCGCAGCAACGCGTCCATCGCCTCGAACCGGTCGACGCAGCAGCGCACCGTCGGCCAGTGCGCGGCGAGCTCCGGCGAGCCGACGGGCTGGTAGAGCTGGCGCCCGCCGTCGAGCCAGGACATCCGTCCCAGCAGGTCCTGCAGCGGCGTGGTCACCTCGCCGCGGCGGACCCGGACCGGCACCGTCACCGCCCCCACCGCGGCCGCCTGCGCGACCCGGTGATGGCCGTCGAGGACCTGGTAGCAGTCGGAGTGGGCGATGGGTACGACGAGCACCGGCTGCCCCGGCGGCGAGTGCAGGTCACCCGGGGACGGCGTACCGACCTCGGCATCGTCCTCGGCGTCGACGTCGACCACGGCGTCGCCGGCGGCGAGGAACGCCCGTGCCTGCGCGACGACCCCGGCCGCGTCGTCGGCGCCGAAGTAGCGCCCCGTGCGCCGGATGCAGGTCCGTGCCATCCGGGCGTACGGCGTAGCGAGCAGCTGCGCGTCGGTGAGACCGCCCTCGCGTGCGGCCAGCGCGATCAGGCCGGCGTGCGGCCCGTCGGCCACCCGCCGCGAGGGCCACAGGGGGTCCTCCATCGCGGCGGCGAACTCAGTCGCGGTCATGCCGTTCTGGCCGCCCAGCAGGAGCTTCGCCACGGGCACGTCGCGGAGTCCGTGGCGCCAGCGGGTGACCCGGGCGAGCCGATGCCGCCGGGATGCGGTCAGCAGGGGGCTGGAACGGTGGAGAAGGGTGGTCATGTCGAGGCTTCCTCTCGCCAGCTGGGCGCCCTGCCGAGGAGCTCGGCCAGGGCGACGTCGGGTTCGTCGAAGTGGCGGCGCAGGGCGGCCGCCAGGTCGGGGGGCAGCGGGTCGCCGGGCCGCTCGTTCCAACGCCCCACCGCGTCGGGCCGGTGGACGTTCAGGCCGAGCCGGCGCTGGAGGTCGACGTAGACCCCGACCGGGTCGCGGAACAGGGCGCCGGCGTCGACCACGTGGACCCGGTCAGGGCCGAGCGCCGCGACGTACCGGGCGATCTGGACGGCGTACTCGCCCCGCTGCAGATAGGCGTGGTGGCGATGGGCGAAGCTGGTCGCCGCCGGGTCGTCGGCGAGCAGGCGGCCCTGGCCCGCGGTGCGCACCGCCTCCGCCGCCACCGCGTCGGCGAAGGGCAGGTCGTCGAAGCCCCGCGCACTCTCGTGCCGATGGGCGGAGTAGGCGCGGTCCACGGGATCGCGGACGAGGGCGACGACCTGACAGTCCGGCAGGTCGCGGGCGAGGCGCTCGGAGGCCAGGGGGTGGAAGAGGTAGTAGCCGCTGCACTCGAAGGTGGTCCGCCCGTGCGCGCTCCAGCGCAGCGGGAAGTGCGCGCGGTACCAGCGCCGGCCGCGGCGGTAGCCGTCGTCGAAGTAGCCGGTGCCCTTGTCGACCGTCGGGCGGCACAGGTCCGGGTGCTCGCTGAGCAGGCGGAACAGGGTCGTGGTGCCGGCCCGCTGCGCGCCGACGACGACGATCCCCGGCTCCTGGCGCAGGTCCGCGCTCAGCCAGCCCCAGGCGAGCAGCAGTGCCCTGGCCGCGCGCCGCAGCGGCGGCGGGAGCACGGGGCGCAGCCGGCCGGCCAGACGGCGGATCATGCCGTCACCGCCACGGCGCGGGCCGGACGCAGCCCGGCGACGAACACGTCGACGGCCAGTCGCGTGCGCAGCCGCCACACCACGGCGGCGTACCCGCTGCCGGCGATGACGCAGGCAGCCAGCCAGGCCGGCGGCGAGAGGCCGACCAGGCCGGCGAGGGCGACAGGCAGTCCGACGCAGCCGACCGGCAGCGCGGCCGCGAGGAGCAGTCGGCCGAGCGGAGGCGCCAGCGCGATCTCGGCACGCAGCTGGATGACGGCGAGCGCACAGCGCACCACCACGGCGACCACCCACGCGACGGCCGCGCCGGCGATGCCCATCCGCGGCACGAGGACCAGGCACAGCCCGATGTCCAGCGCCAGCGCGACGAGCGTGTTCGCGAGGCTCCGCCCGCTCCGTCCGGTCATCAGGAGCAGCGTGTCGACGGGCCCGGAGGCGACGGCGACGAGCATGCCGCCGGCCATCACGAGGGCGACGGCGACCGCCTCCCCCGTGACGTACGACGGCCCGAACCACCCGAGGTAGGCGGCCGGCGCGGCGGCGACGGCGAGGTAGACCGGCCAGGCGAGCAGGATGCTCCAGCCCGTGGTGACGCCGAAGACCCGGTTGACGAGGACCGGCGCCTCGTCGGGCGGTCCGGCCAGGATCATCGTGAACCGGGGCTGCACGACCGTCGAGACGGCCTGGTTGGCGAGCTGGCCGAAGACCACGAACCGGGTCGCCACCGTGTAGATCGCCGCATGCATCGGCGAGAGCAGCCAGGCGACCAGCACGATGTCCAGCCGCTGCACGGCGACCTGGGCGATCCGGGCGACGGCCCGCGGCCAGGTGAACGACCAGAAGTCGCGCGGACCGACCTGCCCTCGGCCACGCACGCCCCGCCGGGCCGGGCCGGTCACCGCGACCAGGGCGCGGCCGGCGAGCACGGCGCTGCCGACGTACGCCGCCGCCCAGGCGGTCGCCAGCCAGGCACCCGGGAGCTCCAGCGCGAGGACCAGGACCACGAGCAGGACCTGCACGCCGGGGCGCACCATCCGGTCGACGACGACGGTCGACCGGAACAGCGCGTGCGCCCGCACGGCCGCCAGGCACAGGTCGGCTGTCGCCGCGAGCGGCAGCGCCCACACCAGGGGGCGGGTGTCGGGCACCCAGACCGCGAGAGCGAGCGCCAGACCGCACGCGGCGAGCAGGACGGGGCCGGCGGCGACCCGCACCAGGTGGCGTACGACGTCCGGCCGGTCGTCGCGCAGCACGAACCGCGCGAGCCCGGTGTCCGTGCCGAGACCCGCCGTCGCGAGCGCCACCAGGAAGACCGCCGTGGCCGCGAAGAAGCGGCCGGCGGTGTCGGGGGCGACGGTGCGGGTGACCACCAGGACGAGGCCGAACCCAGCGACGGTGCTGAGCACCGCTCCGGCCAGGGTGGCCGCGCTCCCCCGGGCGACGGCGCGCAGGTGGCGGTGCTCGCCGTCGGTGGCGGGCGGGGTGCTCACGCCGGGGTGTCTCAAGAGTCGACCTCGACGACGCCCACGACGTGGGTGGAGACCCGTGCCGCCTCGACGATCACGGCATCCAGATCGGCCCGGGTCGAGGACCGCCAGACCTCCACGACGACGGCGGTCGAGGCGGCCAGCACCGCCCGGCCGATCGGGGTGGTCAGCCCCGGCGAGCGGACCAGCACGAGGTCCGCCCGCTTGGCGAGCTCGGCGAGGCTGCGGCGCATCTCGGCGGAGGCGGCGAGGTCGGCGAAGTCGTCACGGGGCCGGGTCGCCTCCGTGACCGGCTGCAGCCGGCTGTGGAAGTCACCGTCGGCGACGAGGACGTCGTCGACCACCGCCTCCTGCAGCACCAGCTCCGCCATCGCGGCCATGACCGACGGAAGGGCGAGGTCCACGGTCACCACCTCGTAGCGGGCCCGGGTCAGGGACTCCACCAACGCGGCGAAGGCCACGGGGTACTTCCTGCCGGGCACCGCGACGGTCACGACCGGGGGCCGGTCCGAGCCGACAGCCAGCACCACGGACCGCACGTGGGCGATCACGTCGCTGTCGGCCCGGACCGGGGCCCGGAGGACGCCGAGCGGGACGGGGTCTCCCTCCGCACCGGCGGTGAGGCCGGTCGGACCGCGCCCCAGGCCGAGCGCCGGGCGTCGGACGCGGGCCACCGCGACGGACAGCACCAGGAGCACCCCGAGCAGGGCGGCGAGGAGGCCGGAGCGGACCGGGTCCGCCCACGGGCCGGCGGCGACGAGCTGCCCGGGAGTCACCAGCTGTCCCGGGTCCAGGCCGACGGCCTGGGCGGCCGCCAGCTGCGCGCGCAGCGAGCTGATCTGTACGACGACCTCCTGGACCTGCTGCTCGATCAGCTCCCGCTCCGGGGCGTTGGCGCCGAGCTCGTCGAGCCGCGCCAGCGCGGCGTCACGCTCGTCCTCGCGGAGGCTGACGAGCTCCTCGAGCCGCGAGGTCCGCTCGTACACGGCCGACTCGGTGCGGGACCTGCGGAACCGGAGGTAGACGTCCGCGAAGGCCGACGCCCGAGCGACCGCGGTCGCGTCGTCCGGCCCGCGGGTGGTGATCTGCAAGAGCTGGGTGTTGGGAGGGATCGCGACCGAGACCGCCGTGAGCAGGTCGCTCGGCGCACCCTTCACGCCGAGCTGGTCGAGCACCGCGCGCGCCACCGCGTCCGAACGCAGCACCTGCGCCTCGGTCTCGAGGTTGACGAGGTCGTCACCCCGGCCCCCCGGGCTGTAGGCGTTGCCCTCCAGCGGGTGCAGCATGATGACGGCGGTCGCGACGTGCTCGCCCTGGCGGTGGCGTGCCCACGCGACCGCGGCGCCCGCACCGAGCCCGGCCACCAGCACGGCGACCAGTACGAGTCGTGTTATGCGGCGCTGTCCCATGGCACCTCCCCACCTGCAGTCATCCTGACGACGACCGACCCAACTATGGGACGCCCCGACGGCTCCGGAACTGCAGGTGAGCGGATACCCCCAATTTGTGGGATGGGCCGCGCTCCGCCGACGACCGTCCGCGCCGGAGCACCTGAATCCTGCCCAATATCGGTCATGCCGTGGGCCGCACCGGTTGACACGATCGCAGCGCCCTCAGGACCGAGGGGCCATGCGAGTGCGGGGACGGTGAGGCAGAATGCGTTCAACCACCACCAGTCGGCGTCAACCGGTCCCAAGCCGACGATGGAGGCGCATAGCCCGGGCGGTCGTCCCCATCATCACCGCCTTCGCAGTCGTCCCCGCACTCGCGCCAGTCGCACCGCCCGCCGAGGCGGCACCGGGTGAGATCTCGTTCGTCGCCGCCGCCGGCACCGCGGGCAACCGGACCGCCCACACGGTCCGGGTCCCTGCCTCGGTGCAGGCCGGCGACGTGCTGCTGCTCTCGCTCACCACGAACTCGACGGCCAGCACGATCCCCGACCCGCTGGCGGGGTGGACCTCCGTCGCCGGCCGGGACGGCAACGGCATCCGCAGCCGGCTGTGGTCACGGACCGCCACCGCGGCGGACGGCAACGCCGATGTGACGGTCACGACGAGCGCCGCGGCCAAGTCGGTGATCACGGTCGGCGCCTACCGCAGTACCGGCGTCACCCCCTCGGTGACGGCGGTCGCCGGCGGCTCCGACACGTCCGGGACCGACCACGTGGCGCCGGCCACGACGGTCGCCGCCCCCGGCTCCTGGCTGGTCGGCGTCTGGGCCGAGAAGTCCTCCACCGACACCACCTGGACACTGCCCGCCGGCGTCACCGAGCGCAGCACGGCGGCCGCCACCGGCAGTGGCAAGGTGAGCGGCGTCTGGGGCGACTCCGCCGGCCCGGTCGCCACCGGTACCGCCGCCGCCCGCACGGCGACGACGAGCACGGCCGCATCGCGGTCGGCGACGTACTCGGTGGTGATCGGTCCCGGCGACCTGACCGACAGCCCGCCGGACGCCTCGTTCACGGCGACCTGCAGCGGGCTGGTCTGCTCCTTCGACGCCTCCGGCTCCACCGACCCCGACGGCGACACCCTCTCCTACGCGTGGGGCTTCGGCGACGGCGCCGACGGCACGGGCCGCACCCCCCAGCACACCTACGCCACGGCAGGGCCACGGACCGTGACCCTCACCGTCAGCGACGGGACCCACCAGGACACGGCGACCCGTCAGGTCAGCCCGGACGTCGCCGTCACGGCCGGCCAGGTCACCTACGTCGGCGCTGCCAGCACCGCCGGCAACCGCCCCGGTCACTCGGTCACCGTCCCCACAACGGTCGAACCGGGTGACCGGCTGGTCCTGTTCCTCGTCACGAACTCCACCACGAGCACGATCGAGAGCACCCTCCCCGGCTGGGACCTGCTGCAGTCCCGCGACGGCAACGGGGTGCGCGGGCGCGCGTGGACCCGCAGCGCCACCGCCGCCGACGCCGGCCGGACGGTCACCGTCACGGGCAGCGCCTACGTGAAGTCCGTGATGACGGTGGCCGCCTACCGCAGCACCGGACCGGCCGTGGTCGGGGCGTCCGCCATTGGGGGGGTGGATGCCCCGGCCACCAGCCACACCACCCCGGCCACGGCGGCGGCGCACGCCAACTCGTGGCTGGTCAGCCTGTGGGGCGAGAAGTCGACCGATCCCACGACCTGGACCCTGCCGACCGGCACACCCGCCCGCAGCCAGGCGACCGCGACCGGCACCGGCAAGGTGAGCGCCGTGCTCGGCGACTCCGACGGCGCCGTTCCCGTCGGGCCGCTCGCCGGGCGCACGGCCACGACCAGCACCACGGCCTCGCGGTCGATGCTGTTCTCCGTCGTGCTCGATCCCGGCGTCGACGCCACGGAGACGAACGAGCCGCCGGTCGCGGAGTTCTCGACCGGTTGCGCCGGTCTCACCTGCGAGTTCGACGCCGCCCACTCCTTCGACGTCGACCACGACACATTGACCTACACCTGGCAGTACGGCGACGGCCAGACCGGGACCGGCGTGAACCCCACGCACGCCTACGCCACTCCCGGCACCCGCACCGTCACGCTCACCGTCGACGACGGCCAGGGACACACCGACCAGGCCACGAGCAGCGCGACGGCAGTGACGCCGAACCCGCCTCCCGGCCACACCGCCCTGGTGCCGGACGTCCCGCGCACCAACCAGCCCACCATCACCACCGGTGAGATCTGGGACATCGAGGTCGTCGGCAACCGCGTGTACGTCGCCGGGTCGTTCACCTCGATCCGGCAGCCCAACAACGGGACGACGGTCAACCAGGCCTACCTGGCGGCGTACAACTGGAGCACGGGGCAGGTCGACACGACCTTCCGGCCGACCTTCACCAACGGCCAGGTCGACGCGGTCGAGGCCTCCCCGGACGGCACGAAGCTCTACATCGCCGGCAACTTCGGCACGGTCAACGGCGTCAGCCGCAAGGCCATCGCCCGGATCAGCCCGACGACCGGTGCCCCGATCGAGGCGTTCACCGCGAACGCCAACGGCAAGGCCAACGAGCTCGCCGTCACCAACACGACGGTCTACGCCGGCGGTCGGTTCACGACGGTCAACAACGTGCCGCGCGGGGCGCTCGCCGCCCTCGACGGCACCACCGGCGCCGTCCGCGCCGACTTCGTCAACAACATCACCGGCGGCATCGGCACCAACGGCGAGCTCGCCGTGCAGCGGCTCAAGCTGACCCACGACGAGGGCCGGCTGCTCGTCGTCCACACCGGCCGGCAGGTCAACGGCAAGGACCGGTACGGCGTCGCCATCATCAACACCCGCACCAACAGGCTGACCCCCTGGAAGACCACGCTGTGGGAGGACAACCTCCAGTTCGTGGGCGGCATCCAGCGTGCCTACGGCGGCGACATCGGCCCCGACGACTCCTACTTCGTGGTGACCAGCGGGTCCGGCGGCGACCGCCCGCCCATCAACGACACGGTCATCGCCTACGCGCTGAACGACGACGACAACGCACAGCCGCTGTGGATCTCCCGCCACTTCGACTCGGTCTACTCGGTCGCCGCGACCGAGGCCGGCATCTACATCGGCGGCCACTTCCAGTGGGCGGAGTCGGCGACGGCACCGGTGCCGTGGCCCGGCCTCGACGACGTCGGCTACGGCACCGGGCAGGGCCTGTCGGCGTACGCCCTCGGCGACGCGGTCGTGAAGCGCTTCCACCTGGCCGCCCTCGACCCGGCCGACGGGCACGCCCTGGAGTGGTTCGCCCCGTCGAACTCCTACGAGGGCGACAAGCACATCGAGGCCACCCCGCGCGGGCTGTTCGTCGGTGGTGACGGCAACACCAAGGGCAGCTACAACGTGGGCCGCATCGCGTTCTTCGACTTCGCCAACGTCGCCGCCCAGAACGGCACCCAGACGGTGATCACGTCTCCGATCGAGGGCCGGATCGAGCCCGTCGACGAGGCCTTCGAGCTCACCGGTACGGCGACCGCGGCCAGTGGCGTCCAGCGGGTCGAGCTCGAGGTGATGGACCGCGGGTCCGGCCGCTATCTCGCCGACGACCTGACGACGTGGGGCTCGACCACCTCCAACACGTTCAACGCGACGTTGGACCCGGGCACCGGGACCACCCGCACCTGGCGGCTGCCGCTGACGATGACCGCCAACCGCGAGCTGCTGGTGCGGGCCCGCGCGGTCGCGGGCAACGGGACGGCCGACAACACGAAGGCCACCAAGAAGTTCGAGACCTTCGGGACCAGCGACCAGCCGCCGAACACCAGCGTCAACGGTCCCGGCAGTCCTGTGGCCGCCCTGACGTTCACCATCACGGGCAGCGCGACCGACGACTTCGGCGTCAACGGGGTCAGCTTCACGATGCGTGACAGCCAGAACCGCTACCTGCAGGACGACGGCACCGTCTCGGGGACCTACAACACCTTCCAGGTCGACCCCGACGTGGTCGGCGCGACCAGCACCACCTGGTCCTACGAGATCACCGTGCCCTACGAGGACGAGTGGTGGGCGCAGGCCCGCGCCACCGACACGGCCGGGCAGTCGGACCTCGACACCGCCGACCGCCGATGGATCGTGACCGAGAACGGGCAGCCGCCGACGGTGTCGATCACCCAGCCGGTGACCATGGTGCCCCCGACGACGGTGCAGACGGTCACCGTGACTCCGGGCAGCCCGATCACCTTCGCCGGCTCCGCCAACGACGACGAGGGCCTCGCCGAGGTGTGGATCACGCTGCGCAACAGCTCCACGGGCGAGCGGCTCGCCGCGGACGGCACGTGGGGCACCAGCGTGATCGCCGGCTCCTACCGGGTCTCTCCGGTCAACCTCAACCAGACCAGCTACAACTGGAGCTACACCACGCCGTTCAACCTCAGTCCCGGCACGTACTCGTTCACGGTCAGTGCCGCCGACGACATCGGGCTGAGCACCTCGTCGGCGAACCAGGGCCGGCTCACGCTCAATGCCGCGATCCCCGGCGACAGTCCGCCGAACGCGACGATCACGCCGACAGGGACGATCACCGGCCAGCAGGTGCTGCTGCTCAACCTCGCGGGCGCGGCCACGGACGACAAGGGCGTGGCCCGGGTCGGGGTGGCGGTCCAGGACCGCGACACCAGTCGCTACCTCCAGCCGAACGGGACCCTGTCGGCGAACCTCGCCACGCTCGACGCCACCCTCGCCAACCCGGGTGCGACCAGCACGGCGTGGACGCTCGACGTGGCCCTGCCGACCCAGGGCGACTGGGCGGTGACGGCCTACGCCTGGGACACCGTCGGTCAGCAGGACCCGTCGACCAGCGGCGCCACCGCGCGCTACCCGATCTATCCGGGTGATCAGCCGCCGGTCATGAACGAGACGCTGCTCAACCCGATCGAGGGCACCGAGTTCCTCGACGGCAAGATCTTCGTGAGCGGACGGGCCGAGGACGACCAGGCGATGCAGGAGGTCGAGGTCGCCGTCGTCAACGCCGCCGGTCAGTACATGAGCTCGTCCGGGGCGTTCACCAGCACCTCGGCCAGCTGGCGCACGGCGTTCCTCAACAGTCCCGGGACGCCCGGGTCGAACTTCTCCTACACGACGCCCGTGATCCCGCCCGGCGCCTACACGGTCCGGGTGCGGGCGATCGATCAGCACGACTTCGTCAGCGTGATCTACGAACGCCACGCGACGGTCGTGCACCCGCCCAACAACCCGCCGGTCGCGAGCTTCACCACGGCCTGCACCGCGAACGTCTGCAGCTTCGACGCCCGCGGCTCGACCGACGAGAGCCCGGCCGCACTGACCTACTCCTGGAGCTTCGGCAACGGCAGCGGCTCGGGCCCGGTCCCCACCCGGACGTACACGACGCCGGGCACCTACACCGTGACGCTCACCGCCCGCGACGAGTGGGGAGTGACCGCCACGGCGACGCAGACCGTCACGATCACGACACCTCCGACGAACCGGCCACCGGTCGCCGTGCTGAACACGCCGGCGTGCGCCGGGCTGTCCTGCAACTTCTCCGCGGTCGGCTCCGCCGACCCCGACACCGGCGACACCATCACCTACCGCTGGGTCTGGGGCGACGGGACGCCGAACGCGACCTCGTCCTCCACCTCGCACACCTTCCCCGCGGCCGGGACCTACACCGTGACGTTGACGGTGACCGACGGCTGGAGCGCCGCGACGACCGCCACCCGGCAGGTGGTGGTCACGGCACCGTGAGGTGGTGATACTCCACCAGGAACCGCTCCGGACGGACAAATATTGGGTACGTTCCCGCCTTCACCGGCGAGAATCCGGGAGGCCGCGCATAATCGCGACATGACGCGTCCTCAATCGGGCCGTCAGTTCCGTCACCCGTGGGGGGTTTCTCGGGCGGTCACTCGACGGTCATCGCCTTGTCAAGAAGTCTCGACCGAGCGCGCGCCCTTGTGGTGGGCACTGCTGCTCGCCGGACTGATGCTGCACCCATACGCGGTCCTCCTCATGGAGGACCCGTCGATCGACCCGATCACGACGGCCGGTCACATCTGCATGGTCCTCGCGGATCTCGTCCTGCTCGGGAGCGCGCTGGTGCTCTCCTTCGACGCCCGGCTGCGGCGCAGCCTGATCCGGGCCCGCATGGCCACGGCAGCGACCCTCGTCGCCGTCCAGGACCTTCCACTGCTGGTCATCTCCGTGGCCGATCCGACCCATGGCGGCCACAGCTACCGCCTGACCACCGGCCATGTGGCGACCGTGCTCGTCATCCTCCTGGTGTTCACCGTCCGCACCCGCGACCAGCACCCGCCGCGGTTCAGCCCGCTGCTGGGCGGGCTCCTCCTCGGCTGTCTCGTCCTCGGCGTCCGGCTGAGCCTGCTGGTCCTCGATCCGTCCCCCTTCCTGTCGGTGCGACGGGGTCCGGACCTGGCGGTGCTGGCGGCGATCACCGTCGGGATCGTCCTGGTCACCGTCGCCCTGATGCGCTCGCCCCTGCCCCGATGGGCGGCCGTGCGGGTCAGCTGCGGGGTGTTCGCCCTCTTCGCCGCGCGGGTCTGGGCGACCCTCCTCGAGGCGTCGGAGCCGCCACCGCTGGCCATGGTCGGCGTCGTCCTGTGCAGTGCCCTCCTCGCCACGACGGTGATCGGGCTCCTGCTCACGACCCTCCAGGACACGGCCGTTCGCGAGGCCAAGCTGCTGCTCCGCGCGGCAGCGGCGGAGGCGACGGTGCAGCACGACCGCGAGGTCGTGCACGAGATGCGGGCCGCGACGGCCGGCATCGTGGCCGGCGTCCACCTCCTGAACGGCGACACGGTCCCTCCGGGTCCGCGCCGGATGGCGCTGAGCCACATGGTCGACGCCGAGGTGGCGCGCCTGGGCCGCAGCTTCGCCGAGAGCCCCGAGGAGCTCGACGTCCTCGCCGTCGACGAGGTCGTCGAGCCGCTCGTCGTCGCCCACGGGGCGCTCGACCACCTGGTGGCCTGGCGAGGCGGTGGTCACCACGTCGTAGGCAGGCACGACGCGCTCTCCGAGGTCCTCAACGTGCTGCTGACCAATGCGCATCGCCACGCCCGCGGGCACGCGACCGCGGTGGTCTCGCGGGCGGTCGGGGACACCGTCGAGCTGCGCGTGTCCGACCGGGGGCCGGGGATCGAGCCGGCTTTGCAGGACCGGCTCTTCCAGTGGGGGGCACGCGGCAGCACGTCGACCGGGCAGGGCATCGGCCTGCAACGCGCCCATCGGCTGATGCTCGAGCTGGGCGGATCGCTGCACCACGAACGGTCGGAGTCCGGCGACGCGGGCGCGGTCTTCGTGGTGACGCTGCGCAACGCCGATGCGGGCTCCGGCCCGCACCTGCTGCCCCGTTCCGCTACCGCGCCCGACCCGGACAGCGCTCCGGACACCGCTCCGGACACCGCTCCGCCCGTCGCCGCAGGCTCACGCGGATGACGACCGGAGCGCCGCGGCCGATGCGGATCACCATCGTCGACGACCACGCCCTCTTCGCCGAGTCGGTCTCCCTCACCTTGGAGACCGAGGGCTACGTCGTCCGCCGGATCGACCTGACCGACGACCACACGACCCTCGCGACGGTGCTCGCCACGACCCTGCGCGGTGCCCCCCGCGTGGTCCTGCTCGACCTCGACCTCGGTCATGTGGGCGACGGCATGCGGCTGATCACCCCGCTGACCGCGGCCGGTGTCGCGGTCGTCGTCGTGACCGGGAGCAGCGAGGTCGCCCGGCGGGGCGAGTGCCTGCGCCGCGGCGCCAAGGCGGTGCTGGTGAAGACCTGTCCCCTGCACGAGGTGGTCACCACGGTCCGCCGGGCGCGGGACGGACTCCCCCTGATGAACGCGCAGGAGCGGGGCTCGCTCATCGAGATCGCGCTCCAGGACCGGGACGAGGTCCGCGACATCCGCGCCCGGCTCGATCGCCTCACCCGACGCGAGATGGAGGTGCTCGGCGCGCTGATGCAGGGCGCCCCGGTCCGCGAGATCGCCCGCAGCAGCGTGGTGTCCGAGGCGACGGTCCGCACCCAGGTGAAGTCGATCCTGGCCAAGCTGGAGATGAGCTCCCAGCTCGCCGCCGTCGGCGCGGCGTACAAGGTCGGCTGGCACGCGCCCCAGGGCTGAGCCACTGAGCCGCTGAGGGCATCGCGGCGACGGAGATACCGCATTGGGGGCATGTCACGCCCCGGACGCCTCCCTAGGGTCGGGATCGCCCACCAGCCACCAAGCTCCGGGAGTGCGTCATGCGGGTGCTGCTCGTCTCCTCCTCAGGGGGCCATCTCGCGCAGTTGATGTGCCTGCGGCCGTGGTGGGAGAAGCACGACCGGCACTGGGTCACCTTCGACACGGCCGACGCCGTCGCGAAGCTGGCGGGCGAGGACGTCACGTGGGCCCATCACCCGACCACCCGCAACCTGGTCAACCTGGCCCGCAACTCGGTGCAGGCCCGCACGGTCCTCGGCCGCTACGCCCCCGACCTCGTCGTCTCCACCGGCGCCGCCGTCGCGGTCCCGTACTTCTGGCTGCGGCACCGGCGGCACACGTCGGCGATCTACCTCGAGGTGTACGACCGCGTGGAGACCCGGACGCTCACCGGCCGGCTGTGCCGGCCGGCCACGGACCTGTTCCTGGTCCAGTGGCCCGAGCAGCAGCGCCTCTACCGCTCGTCGGTCCTGGTCGGGGAGCTGTGGTGACCCGGCAGCCACCGCCCCTCGTCGCGGTCTTCCTCGGCACCGACCACCACCGGTTCGACCGGGTCCTCACCTGGGTCGGCCGCCTCCAGGAGCAGGGGCTGTTCCGGTTCCACGTGCAGCACGGGGCGACGCCGCCACCGTCGTGGCTCACCGGTGCCCCGCTGCTCGGACCGGCGGCGCTGACCGAGCTGCTCGACCGGGCCGACGCGGTCGTGACCCATGGTGGGCCGGGCTCGATCATGGACGCCCGCGGGCGCGGCCACCTGCCCGTCGTGGTCCCCCGCGACCCGCGACTCGGGGAGCACGTCGACGACCACCAGCAGCGCTTCGCGCGCTTCCTCGCCCGGACCGGCCTGATCGTCACGGCGTACGACGAGCAGGAGCTTGCCGCCCGGCTCTCCCTCGCCGTCCTCACCGGGCGCGGCATCCGCGCCGCGCACCGCACCTCGCCCACCCTCGCCCGCTTCGAGGCCCTGGCCGACGAGCTCGTCCACCGATGACCGTCCTCTCGGCCCGCGCGACGGCGGTGACGACCGGGCGCAGGGAGACGCGCGGCCCGGCGACGGTGCACCGCACCGGCCGGGTCCTGGCGCTCGCCGACGCCGCGGCGGCGGCCGTCGTCGTGCTGGTGGCCGTCCTGGTCCCGGACGCGATCTCGCGCGCGGGGCCGGCCTTCCTGTTCGTACCGCTGTGGGTGGCCGCCGTGGCCACCACCGGCGACTACCAGCTGCCCGGACACCTGGCGGCGCGGGGACGGCGTCTCGCGGTCGCGGCGCTGGTCCTGCCCACCGCCACCCTGCTGACCGCCGAGGCGATCGGCTACCCGGTGTCCGCCGGCGTCGTGACGACGGTGTGCGTCGCCAGCGCCGGCCTGGGCGGGCTCGCCCGTGGTGCCCTCGCGCTGGCGGCTCGCAGTGGCGTCCGCCTCAGCGGCGTGACCCATCGCGTCGTGCTGGCCGGCACCGCCGACGCCCTGCCCGGCCTGGTCGAGCGCCTCCATCAGTCACGGACGCAGCGGTTCGTGGTGGTCGGCGCCTGCGTGGCCGCGGGAGAGGCCGGCGACCGGCCCCCGCTCGCGGGGATCCCCGTCGTGTCCGGGATCGCCGCGTGCGTCCCGACGGCACGGGTGAGTGGCGCCGACGCCGTGATCCTCGCCCCGGACCCGGCGATCCCGGCCGCCGACCTGCAGCGCCTGTGCTGGTGCCTGGAGGACGCCGGCGTCGCCATCTTCGTGTGGGCGGGGCTGTTCAGCTCTCCGGCCGGCCGCATCCACCTCGACGTCGGCGAACGGCTCCCGCTGCTCCACGTCGGAGCTCCCCGCCGCCTCGGCCCCTCCCATCTGGTCAAGCACCTCGTCGACCGGGCCGTGGCGACGGTGGCGCTCCTCCTCCTGGCGCCGGTGCTCCTGGTCCTCGCGGCGGCCGTGCGCCTCGACTCACCGGGACCGGCCTTCTTCCGGCAGACCCGGATCGGGCGGGCCGACGCCCCCTTCACGATGTGGAAGCTGCGGACGATGTCCTGCGACGCGGCCGATGCCGTGCCCGGCCTCCTCGACCTCAACGAGGCCGCCGGACCACTGTTCAAGATCCACCAGGACCCGCGGATCACCCGCGTGGGCCGGTGGCTGCGCCGCACCTCCCTCGACGAGCTGCCGCAGCTGATCAACGTCGCCCTCGGCCACATGTCCCTGGTGGGCCCCCGGCCGGCGCTGCCGGCGGAGGTCGCGGCCTACCTCCCCGACGACCGCCACCGGCTCGTCGTCAGGCCCGGCATGACCGGCCTGTGGCAGGTCTCCGGTCGCTCCGACCTCTCGTGGGAGGACGCGGTGCGCCTCGACCAGCAGTACGTCGACAACTGGTCGCTCCTGCTCGACGCGCGGATCCTGCTGCGCACGGCCGGCGCGGTCGTCAGCGGCCGCGGCGCGTACTGAGCCTGGATCCCCGTCGTGCCTTGAGTCGTCGGTTCTGACCCGTTGACTCGTCACATCTGACCCTGCGAATTCACCAATACGGGTCATTCGCCGACGGCCGGAAACAGGTCGGATGTGTGGGTGATCGCGTCCAGAACGTTGTGCTCCCTGCTCTCCGTCGGCGCCCTCGTCGGGGCCGTTCTCGCCGGTGCGGCACCACCCCCGGCCCAGGCGGCCGACACGGGCAACCCGGCCCCCCAGACCGGCCGGATCGTTGACGACGACCCCGTGGGCTTCACCCCGCACGTCATGGACGGGGACGTCTTCACGATGGCCCGGGTCGGCAACACGATCGTGGTCGGCGGCACGTTCACGCGGGTCCGCAGCTCCGGCAGCTCGACCGACATCGCGCGCCGGAACCTGTTCGCGTTCGATGCCTTCACCGGCCAGGTCAGCACGACCTTCGCGCCCAACCCGAACGACCGTGTCTACACCCTCGAACCGGCTGCCGACGGCACGTCGGTCTACGTCGGCGGCGCGTTCACCAGCGCGACGTCCGGGGGCGCGACGGTCGCCGTCAGCCGCCTGTACCAGGCCAGCGTCGCCACGGGAGCTCGGGTCGCCGCCTTCCAGCCCGGCACGATCAACGGCCAGGTCCGTGACGTCTCGGTGACGGGCAACCGGCTCTGGGTCGCCGGCAAGTTCACCCACCTGCAAGGACAGCCGAGCCGTGCGCTCGGCACGCTCAACGCGACGACCGGAGCCCGCGACCCGTACTACACCGCCGTCATCGCGGGCGTGCACCGCGGCACCGTGACCAACGTGCAGAAGATCGCGACCGACCCCGCCAACGGGAAGTTGGTGGCGATCGGCAACTTCGACACCGTCAACGGCATCCGCCGCCACCAGTTCGCGGTGCTCGACATCGCGGGCGGAGCCCTCGCCCTCGCGCCGTACTACACGACCTTGTTCGAGTCGGCCTGCAGCGCCTCGTTCGAGACCTACATGACCGACGTCGAGTTCTCGCCCAGCGGCAGCTTCTTCGTGGTCTCCACGACCGGTGCGTACGGCGGCTTCGCGGGCAGCATGGCCGGCACCAGCGGCTGCGACGTCGTGGCCCGCTTCGAGTCGGGCTCGACGGGCACGGACGTGCGGCCCAGCTGGACGGCGTACACCGGCGGCGACACGACGTGGACCGTCGAGGTCACCGACGACGTCGTCTACACCGGCGGGCACATGCGCTGGCAGAACAACCCGGCCCGGGGCGACGCGGCCGACGAGGGCGCGGTCTCCCGGCCGGGCATCGCGGCGCTCAGCACCCGCACCGGCATGCCGTACTCCTGGAACCCGACGCGCACCCTGGGCGCGGGCGTCCGCGACATGCTCGCCACGCCGGAGGGACTCTTCGTCGGCTCGGACACCGACGTGTTCGCCGGCGAGACGCACCGCAGGGTCGCCTTCCTCCCCCTCGCCTCGGGCACCACGCTGCCCCCGCAGCAGGACGGCACGCTGCCCGGCGACGTGTTCCGCGTGGCGAGCGGCGGATCCCAGCTCGTCCGGGGCGGCTTCGACGGAAGCGTGGCCACACCGCCCGTCAACGCACCCAACGGGACCGGCTGGGGCACCGCCGTCGGCGCCTTCATGGTCAACGGCGACCTCTACACGGCGTACGCCAACCGCACTCTCACCCGGCGCACCTTCGACGGAGCGACGTACGGCGCCGCGACGACCGTGAACGCGGCCGACGCGCTCGTCTACCAGGACGACTGGCACAACGGCGACATCCCCACGATCACCAGCCTGTTCTACGACCGGGGCTGGATCTACTTCACGAAGTCGGGCTCGTCCGCGCTCTACCGTCGCGGGTTCGAGCCCGAGTCCGGCGTCATCGGGCAGCAGCTCTTCTCGGTGCCGTCGGTCACCGGCGTGAGCTACAGCAGCATGCGGGGCGCCTTCGTGGCCGGCGGCAAGCTGTGGTTCGCGAGCAGCAACGGAGCGCTGAGCCGGGCCGACTGGGCCGCCCACGGCGCCGTCTCGGGCACCGCCACGACCATCTACCCCTCCGGCTCGGGCTGGTCGTCCCGGGCGCTCTTCCTCTACCAGGGACCGCCGGTCGCGCCGCCGGTGAACCAGCCGCCGACGGCGACGTTCGCCGTCTCCTGCGCCGGCCTCACCTGCACGTTCGATGCCGGCGGCTCGAGCGACACCGACGGCTCCGTCACCGGCCACGCCTGGGCGTTCGGTGACGGCCAGACGAGCACGGCCGGTCCCACCATCAGCCACACCTACGCGGCCGGCGGTGCCGTCACGGTCACCCTGACCGTCACCGACAACGGCGGCGCCACGGCGACGACGACCCGCACCGCCCAGCCGTCGCAGGGCGCCGGCGGCATCATCGCCGTCGCCGCCGACTCGACGAGCGGCAACCGGATCGCCCACCGCACGACGGTCCCCGCATCGGTCCGACCCGGCGACCTGCTCCTGGCGTTCTTCGTCGCGAACACCACCACGCCGACGTACGCCGGGCCCGCCGGCTGGACCGAGATCGAGACGGCCATCGCGGGGTCGAAGGCGGTCGGCCGGCTGTACTCCCGGGTGGCCACGGCGGCGGACGCGGGCAGCCCGGTCACCGTCACCTCCAGCGGCTACGCCAAGAGCGTGCTGACCGTCGTCGGCTACCGCGGCAACGACCCGGCGACCCCGGTCGCGGACAGCGCGGTCGCGGTGCAGACCAGCAGCGGCGCCGCGCACGTGACCCCGGCCGTGCTGTCCCCCGACGGGTCGCACTGGCTGGTGAGCTACTGGGCGGACAAGAGCGGCGGGACCACCTCCTGGACCCTGCCGCCCGGGGCGGTCGGACGCTCGAGTGCCACCGGCGACGGCTCGGGCCACGTGTCGTCGGTCCTCGCCGACAGCGGCGGCCCGCTCCCCGCCGGGCCACAGGGCGGTCTGACCGCCACGGCCGACACCAGCGGCACGGCCGCGATCACCTTCAGCGTCCTGCTGGCACCGAGCTGACCTCTCGGCGTACGTCATCGCCCCGCTGGGACGCCGCGCGGCATCGACAGGCCCGCCACGACGAGGTCCGCGTCCCCGGTCTCGATCTGTCGCGACGCGATCATGGCCGCGTCGAGCGCGGTCGCCGCCAAGTTGTCGGGGCGGACGTCCGACAGGGCACCACCGAACCTGCCGCACAGCGTGCGCGCGGCGGCGTACAGGTAGGCGTCGCTCATCAGTCTCCTCGCGGGCTCTCCGGGGTCCGTCGGACGGTTGACACATCCCGCACGTTGATCGAGAGTGTTTTCTACCAAACAGTCGGCAGGCTTAAAAGGGGTTGGACCGTGACACGTGAGTTCGAGGGCAAGGTCGCGATCGTGACCGGGGGCGCCAACGGCATGGGCGAGCGCGTCGCCCACACGCTGGCGCAGCGCGGCGCGACCGTGGTGATCGCCGACCGCGACGGCGAGCGCACGCCGCTGGTCGAGAAGGAGATCCGAGATGTCGGCGGTGACGCCCACGGGATCGTCGTGGACGTGACCGACGAGGACCAGGTGAGGAGCCTGGTCCACGAGGTCTCCGACCGGTTCGGACGCATCGACGTCCTCGACAACAACGCGGCCGCGCTGGAGCTCACCGCGGAGGATCCCGACCTCGCCGCGCTGGAGACCTCGGTCCTGATGGGGACCCTCGTCGGCAACGTGGTCGGCCCGTTCCTCTGCACCAAGCACGTCCTGCCGAGGATGCTCGCCCAAGGCGGCGGGAGCATCGTCAACATGGCCTCGGTGTCGGGCATGCTCGGGGAGACCAGCCTGTCGGCGTACGGCATGAGCAAGGCCGCGGTGATCCAGCTGACCAAGGCGGTCGCGGTCCAGTACGGCAAGTACGGCGTCCGCTGCAACGCGATCGCCCCGGCGCTCGTGATGACGCGCAACACGACCGAGTGGATGCCGCCGGAGTTCAAGGACGTCTACCTGCGCAACAGCCTGACGCCGTACGTCGGAGAGCCGCAGGACATCGCCGAGGTGGTGGCCTTCCTCGCCTCGGACGCGTCGCGCTACATGACCGGGCATGTCGTCCCCGTCGACGGCGGCATCGCTGCCGCGTCCCCGATCGTCGCCGACCGTCGTGACCTCGGCTGAGGAGGTGAGCGCGTTCGGCCCGTTCCGGCTCGAGGTCGCCGACCGTGTCGCCGTCGCCACTCTCGACCGGCCGCCCGTCAACGCCTTCGACGTCGCCGCCTACCAGGGACTGACGGATCTCGTGGACCACGTCGACGGCCGTGAGGACATCTCGGTCCTCGTTCTCGCGGCGGACGAGTCGGCACGGTGCTGGTGCGGTGGCGCCGACCTGCGGGACTTCCGCGGGATGGACGCGCCGCGCAGAAAGGAGCGGTACGAGGTCGTCAACGCGGCGATCCCACGGCTGCAGTCGCTCCGGGCACCGGTCGTGGCCGCGATCGGCGGCCACGCGATCGGCATCGGTGTGCTGCTCGCCGCCGCGTGCGACCTTCGGGTCGCCTCCGTGGACGCCGGATTCGCCTGTCCCGAGGTCGACTTCGGCCTGATCGCGGGATCGTCGCGCCTCCTCAACTACCTCGGCGTCCCCGAGGCGCAGATCCGGGAGATGACGTACACCGGCCGCCGCCTCCCTGCCGCCGCGTTGCTGGCGAGCGGCTTCCTCAACGCGGCAGTGCCGCGCGACCAGGTGCTGCCGCGCGCCCTGGCGCTGGCAGCAGAGATCGCGGCCAAGAGCCGCGCCGTCCTCCGAGCCCGGAAGCAGGCGTTCGTCGAGCACGAGACCATGGGGTGGCTCGACGCCTACCGCCTGGCCCAAGGTCTCTCAGGCCAGCTCGTGACCCTCCCGGAGGCCCGCGCCGGAGTCGAACGGGCGCTGGGGACCGGCGGCTGACCGAGCCGTGACGACGCTGTTCTATGCCGAGTCCCGGTTGCCGGGCACCTCCCGCCGGTCGTTCCTCGCCCGGTGGCGGGCCCACGGCGGACTGGCCCTGGAGTCACCGGCCTTCCGCGAGGCCGTGACCCGCTATGTCCACCACGACCCGGTCGACGACCTCGCGGCATTCCCGGGCACATCGACCGCGTACGACGCGCTCGGCGAGATCGCCTGCGCCGATCCCGCGACGCTCCTGGCGTTGCTGACCGGCGAGGAGGTGCGCGGCCCGATCCGCGCGGACGGAGCCCGCACCTTCGCCCGGACCCGCACGCTGGAGGCGCTCGTCGAGGAGCACGCGCTGTTCGGAGAGCCCGCCCCGGTGTCGGTCGCGGCGTTCGTCGCCGGCGCGGCCGCACCCGCGGACCTGGCCGGAGCGCTGTCCGACCTCCAGCTCCGACTGACCGCCGACGGAATGCTCCGCGAGCTCGTCAGCCACCTCGCCGTCTCCCCCGCGCTCAACGACGACGCCCACTGGGGCGCCTTCCTCCAGCTCGGGTTCGCGAACCTCTCCGCCGCCGCCCGCGCCCACCGCGACTGGCTGCCCGCGTTCACGCTCGCAGCCGGCCCGTTCATCACCGACCTGCGAGTCGTGGCCAGCGTGCGCTGCCCTCTCTACGACCCCGCCGCCCTCGGCGTCTGAGCGCTCGCACCGGCGTTGGTGGCACCGGCGTACCGGGAACCCGTCAGCGGATGTACGTCCGGACATGATCGGCGCCGAGCCCGACCGCCTCGAAGTGCCGCTCCGCCTGCTCGATCCGGGTGAAGACGTCGGCGTAGCCGGTCGTCCGGCCGTCCTCGTCCAGCTCGACGAGGGTGCCGGTGATCCAGAACATCGTCAATGACTCCGCCTCGTCGCCCATCAGGGTGTGGATGTCACCCGGCGGCTCGTAGACGTAGTCGCCCGCGCGTGCCGGCCACTCCCGCTCGGCGTACTGCCACTGCCCCTCGAGCACGAGCGCGTGCACCGGGCACGGGTGGGCGTGGCGCGTGATCACACCGGTGGTGCGGATCCGGGTCACGTTGACCCAGGCACCACGGACCGTGTCGAAGAGCAACGGGCGCACGTGAACGCCCGGGTTCGCGGTCGGGACCCAGAGCCGCTCGTCGGAGGCGACCGCCTCGGCGACGATCTCCTCCGGGCTCCACCTGCTGATCTCCACCGTCAGTAGACCGACTTGATCGAGCCGCCCGCGTCCACCGGCAGCATGACCCCGGTGATGTAGCGCGCCTCCTCCGAAGCCAGGAAGAGGACGGCGTTGGAGACGTCGACCGGATCGACCCACGGGATCGGGATCGTGTGCAGGTTGGTCGAGATCTCGACGATGTCCTCGCGCCCCGGGTTGTCGAGCTCGGGTCGGAACAGCCGGAACATGCTGTCGTGCATGATCATCGGAGTGTCGACCTGGCTCGGGTGCACCGAGTTCACCCGGACGCCCTGCGGGCTCAGCTCGTTCGACGCGACCTTCATCAGCCCCTCGAGGCCGTGCTTCGCCGAGGCGTAGTGCGCCAGGTTGTTGGGAGCGGTGATGCCGGCACCGGAGCTGATGACGACGATCGAGCCGGAGCCCTGGGCGAGCATCGTCGGCGTCACGGCCTTGATCGTCTTCCAGACACCCGTCAGGTTCGTCGCGATCGTGTCCTCCCACTGCTGTTCGCCGATCTCGTGGATCGCGCCCCAGCTGAC
Source organism: Nocardioides carbamazepini (assembly GCF_024614185.1). GTDB lineage: Bacteria > Actinomycetota > Actinomycetes > Propionibacteriales > Nocardioidaceae > Nocardioides > Nocardioides carbamazepini. The sequence continues at coordinate 312,402 of NZ_JAHTLF010000016.1, read as the reverse complement.
GATCCCCGCGTTCGCGACGGCGATGTCGATCCGGCCCAGCTCGCCCACGGTCCGGGCGACGGCGTCGTCCAGGTCCGCCTGCACGCGCACGTCGCCGACCGCGGACACGACTCGCCGCCCGAGGCCGCGGACCAGCTCGGCGGTCTCCTCGAGGTCCTCCTTCGTGCCCATGTCGTACTCGGTCGACGGCGCGTCTCCGCAGTAGTCGAACAGCGCGATGTCCGCGCCCTCCTCCGCGAGCCGGAGGGCATGGCTGCGCCCCTGTCCGCGAGCACCGCCCGTGATGAGGGCGACCTTGCCCTCGACCCTGCCTGTCATCAGTCGCGCTCCGTTGCCGCTGGGTGTTCGGTGTGGTTGACGAACGGGAGCACCTTCTGGTCGAGGTACGCCAGCCGTTCGGTGACCTGGTCGACGGGCTCGCCCGGCATCATGGTGACCAGGTTGATGTCGATCGCGCCCTTGGCGACGTCGGCGTTGAACGTCTCGATCGCGGTGGGTCCGTCGGCGAGCATGACCAGGCCGTCGGCCAGCGCCTTCTGCGGATCCGTGTACGGCTCAGTGAGCGGCGGGGTCCGGCCGGCGTAGGCGTCGCGGAGGATGTACTGGTTGAGCAGGTGCATCCAGTGCTCGCCCGCCTCGGCGAAGGCCTTCTCGGGGTCCTCGGCGATGATCGCCCAGTAGGTCACGTTGAGACGCTGCTCCGCCTTCGGCTTGCCGAGTCGCTCGCAGGCGTCGAGGTAGGTCCGGTGGGTGCCCAGGTCGAACTCGAGGAAGCCGTCGGCGATACGGGCCGCCCGCTCGATCGCGGCCGGCGCGAACCCACCCATCCAGATCTCCGGACCGCCGGGACGCACCGGTTCGGGCGTCACCTTGATGGTCCCGAAGTCGTAGCGCTTGCCGTGGAACTCGAACGGCTCGCCGGCGAACGCCTTGCGCAGGATCGCCACGCCCTCCTCGGTGCGGCTGACGCGCTCGGCGAGCCGCTGTCCCATGCCGTCGAACTCCTGGTGGTAGTAGCCCATGCCGACGCCGAGGCGCAGCCGTCCGCCGGACAGGGCATCGACCACGAGAGCGTCCTCGGCGAGCCGCACGGCGTTGTGCAGAGGGAGCTGGATGAGGTTGGTGCCGATCCGGACCCGCCCGGTGCGCGCCGCGATCGCGCCGCACATCACCATCGCCGAAGGGATGTAGCCGTCATCGTAGAAGTGGTGCTCGGTCACATAGACGCCGTCGATCGAGGTCTCACGGTCGATCCACTCGATCTGCTCGAGGAGCGCGGCGTAGCGCTGCGGCCACGGCTGCCGCCACTCCGATGGATTGCCGAACGTGTTGATCAGTCCGAAGGTCACGGGCGTGCCCACGACTACCTCCTATTACATGCCAAACGATTGGTTGAAAAACCTTAGAACACCGGGCCGCCGAAGTCCATGCCTGAAGGTGACTCAGGTCACGTGAAGAGGGCGGTGAGGGTCTCCGCGACGCAGGCGGGACGCTCCCCGCCCTCGAGCTCCACCACGACGCGCAGCTTCATCCGGCCCGCGTCGTACGACACCAGGGTCACCGTGGCCCGCACCTTCGAGCCGACCTTGACCGGTGCGGGGAACCGCACCTTGTCCAGCCCGTAGTTGACCCGGCGCGACACGCCTTCAAGCGCGAATGCGTCACTCACCAGCACGGGCAGCAACGACAGCGTGAGGTAGCCGTGCGCGATGGTGGAGCCGAACGGCCCGGCTGCCGCGCGCTCGGGGTCGGTGTGGATCCACTGGTGGTCGCCGGTTGCGTCGGCGAAGAGGTCGATCCGGCCCTGCTCGACCGCCAGCCAGCCGCTGGTGCCGAGCTCGGTTCCTACCAGGGCGGCGAGGTCACTGAGGGGGTAGGTGTTCATGCGTCTCCAGGAGGTGCCGAGCAGGGACAGGGTGAGGTCGGCATGGGCGCGCGACCGTGCCGGCGAGACGTGCGCCGGAGAGGGCGGAGGGCTTCAGGATCTCCGGCGCAGGGTCACCGAGAGGTCACCGGACGTCACCGACACCGCGTTCAGGCTGCGCTTCTCGGCGACCAGCTCCTCGATGTGCGAGACGATGCGCGACGAGGTGGTGCGCGGGTCGGTCCGGATCGGGCCGGCCGCGATCATCTGGTCGACCTCCTCGTCCGAGCACATGAACCGCAGGAGCAGCTCCTCGTCGCTGATGTCGGAGGAGAAGCGCGAGCGGATCTCGGCCAACGTCGGCTGCGGGCGTTCCCATCGCTGGTACTCCGCCGCCTTCGGCGCGGCGAGGATCCGGTCGAGGGCGTCGGGGTCGATCGGGCTCGGCACCGGTCCGTAGTGACCGAGCGCATAGTGCAGCACCTCGTCCGGGACCATCGAGTAGCGGTCCCCCGTCACGACGTTGAGCAGCGCCTGGATGCCGACGAACTGGGAGAACGGCGTCGCCATGATCGGCTCGCCGAGCTCGAGGCGGACCTGCGGGATCTCCTCGAGCACCTCGTCGAAGCGGTCACTCATCCCGTGCTGCGCGAGCTGGCTCTTGAGCGTCCCCGTCATGCCGCCCGGCAACTGGTGGTCGTACATGCGCGGGTCGTACTCGGCCATCTGCCCGAGCTCGTATCCGCCAGCGAGAGCCGCCTCCCGGAAGTTGTCGGCGACCGGCGGCAGCTGGGACTCGTCCAGCGAATGCGTGTAGCCGAGGCTGCCGAGGATGGTGAGCATGCTCTCGGTCGACGGCAGCGACGGGCCGTTGGCCAGCGGTCGCGACGCGGTGTGCAGCATGTCGAACCCGGCTCGGAGGCCCTGGATGTAGTTGTGCTGCGCCAGGCCCGTGGTGTTGTGGCAGTGCAGCTCCAGCGGTACGTCGCCCGCGGCGGCCCGGATGGCCGGCAACAGCGTTGCCGCCCGCTCGGGCGTGAGGACGCCGGCCGCGTCCTCGACATAGACCGACTCGATGCCTTCCCACGAGGCCATCTCCTTGGCCCGCGCGGCGAAGAACTCGTCGTCGTGCACTCCGGTGAGCCCGTACATGATCGCGGGGGCGGCGGTGCCGCCGGCGGCCCGGATGACCTCGGCAAGCCGCTTCATCACCGGCATGTCGTAGAGACAGTCGTAGATCCAGAAGCTGGTGACGCCGTGCTTGACGAGCGTCTGCACCCACAGGTCCATGATCGCGTCGGGGGTGTGCTTGAAGCCGATCACCGAGATCGTGCGCAGCCCCGAGCGACGGACGTTGCTCGGGAGGTTCTGGACCAGGAAGTCCGTGGTCGCCCACGGGTCGTCGCGGAAGGACCGGAGCAGGACGGTGAACATCCCGGCCCCGGTGAGGTCGACCACCTTGAAGCCGGTGCTGTCGATGTGCGGGAGCGCGCGAGCGGCCTCGTACGCGCGCATCCGCATGCCCCAGAGGCTCTGCTGTCCGTCCCGAAGCGTCTGGTCGACGAAGTCGATGTGCCGACCGGCGCCGGTGTTCGTGCTCATGCCTGCCCCTCGTGGAGATTCCCGGGGAGGAAGACGTCCTCCAGCCATCGGGTGTGGATCGGCTCGGACCGGTAGCGCTCGTCGCTGACGATCGCGCGCTGCAGGTCGGTGGTCGTGCGGATGCCCTCGACGCGGAGCCGGGCGAGAGCCCGGTCCATCAGGGCGAGCGCCTCCGTGCGCGACGCGGCGTGGGTGATCACCTTGGCGACCATCGAGTCGTAGTGGGGCTGCACGACCGCGCCGGGCTGGAGGAAGGTGTCGACCCGGATGCCGTGGCCCTGGGGGGCGACCCAGACGTCGACCCTCCCCGGCGAGGGGAGGAAGTCGCGGCCGGGGTCCTCGGCGTTGATCCGGCACTCGACAGCGTGCCCGCTGATCGTGACATCCTCCTGCGCGAAGGAGATCGGCCGCCCGGCGGCGATCCTCAGCTGTTCGCGGACGATGTCGATTCCGGTGACCTCCTCCGTCACCGGGTGCTCGACCTGCACGCGGGCGTTGAGCTCGAGGAAGATGAAGTCGCCTCGCTGCGCGTCGACGAGGAACTCGATGGTGCCGGCTCCGACGTATCCGAGCTCCTCGGCGAGCCGGACCGCCGACTCGCGCAGTCCCGCGACGGTCTCGTCGGCGAGGCCGACGGCCGGAGCCTCCTCGATCAGCTTCTGGTAGCGGCGCTGGGCGCTGCAGTCGCGCTCTCCGAGGTGACGGACGCTGCCGTGCGCGTCGGCGAGGACCTGCACCTCGACGTGGCGGGCCCGCTCGATGAACCGCTCGAGATAGAGCGTGCCGTCACCGAAGGCACGCTCGGCTTCGAGCCGGGACCGCTCGAAGGCTCGGCGCAGGTCCTCGGGTCCGCGGACGATGGTCATGCCGCGGCCGCCGCCGCCCGCCGACGCCTTCATCAGCAGTGGATAGGCGTCGAGCCGCTCCGCGGCCTCCAGCGCCTCATGGAGCGAGTGGAGACCGGGCGTGCCTCCGCCGGTGGGGATGCCGAGCTTGTCGGCCACCTCTCGCGCACGGAGCTTGTCCCCCGAGCGACGCATGACGTCGCCCGGCGGACCCACGAAGACCAGCCCGTTCTCCGCGCACGCCTCGGCGAGCTCGGGGCGCTCGGACAGGAAGCCGTAGCCGGGGTGGACGGCGTCGCATCCCGCGTGCAGTGCCGCGGCGACGATCCGCTCGACGCGGAGATAGCTCTCGGCCGCGGCGGCAGGACCGATCTGCACGACGCCGTCGGCCATCCGGGCGGCCAGCGAGTCACGGTCGACCTCCGAGACCGCGACGACGGACTCGAGTCCCTCGTCGAAGCACGCGCGGACCACACGGACCGCGATCTCGCCGCGGTTGGCCACCAGCACCCGGCGCACGGCTCAGGACCCGTCGGGGACGATGGTGAAGAGCGGTGCGCCGTGCTCCACGGACTGGGCGTTCTCGACGTGGACGTGGGCGACCGTGCCGGACACCGGGGCGTCGACGTGGCTCATCAGCTTCATGACCTCGACGATGCACAGGGTGTCGCCCCTCGCGACGTGCGCACCGACCTCCACGAACGGTGCCGCACCCGGCTCGGGTGCGCGCCAGAAGACGCCGACCGAAGGCGCCGTGACGACCTCGCCCGCCACGTCGGCGGTGAACGCGCCGGGAGCCGACGCCGGGATCGGGCTGGGCGTGTCGGCGACGGGTGCGACCGGCGCCGACGGCCCCGCCGGGCCGGCGGTGGGGACAGCGGGCGCAGCGGGCGCGGTGCCTTCGAGGGGCAGCGACCCGCCGTTGCGCGCCACAGCGATCCGTAGGTCACCCACGGTGATGAGTGCCTCGTCCCAGCCCGACGCATCGAGCGCTTCGAGGACGCGTCGGATGTCGTCGGCAGTGAGAGTGGAGGCGGCGGCGTTGCCGTCCGGCGTGGTGCTCATCGATCCTCGTTCCGGCTCAGGAGCCTTCGGTGGGGCGGGGGGCGATCGCGACCGGCCGCAGCGGCGAGCCGGTGCCGCCGCCGATGCGGAGCGGCAGCGCGAGGAAGGTGAAGTCGTGGACCCGGTGCTCGGCCAGCGTCTCGAGGTCGAGGCACTCCAAGATGTAGATCCCCTGCTCCACCAGGTTGTGCTGGTGCACGCTGAGCGCGGCCTTGGTGACATCGGGCTTGTGCTCGTAGTTCACGGTGTCGGAGCCGGTCGCGATGATGCCGCGGGACGAGAGCCACTCGGCTCCCTCGCGCTTCATGCCCGGCAACCCGGTCTGGAGCCCGAGGTAGCGGTCGTTGTCGGACCAGTGGCGCATCCACCCCGTGCGGACGAGCACCACCGACCCCGGGCCTGGCTCGTCGTGATCGGCGAACCACTTCTCGAGCTCGGCGACACCGATGCCGTCGGCAGGGGTCAGGTCGCGCCCGAACAGCTCGACCGCGTCGACCAGGTGTCCCCGACCGATCAACGGCGGGCACTCCTCGGTCGATCCGTGCTCGATGCCCAGGGTGGACGACTGATGATCGAGGATCGGCCGGTCGCCGTGGACCATGCCCTCGAGCCCTACGTGGCCGAGGGCGTCGACGTGGGTGCCGACGTGTGCGCCCATGGTGATCATCTCCATCGCGGAGGAGATGCCACCGGGGTAGAGGCCGTCGCCGTGCTTCTTGGCCAGCACGAAGCTGTACGGCGGGTGATACGGATGCTTGGGCATGCCCGGCTCGAGCCGGACGGCCAGGTCGAAGATCCGGACGTCGGACGTCGTGGGCCAGGGGATGGTCATGTCGGCGAAGCTGCCGGACCAGCCAGTCATCGATTTCTCCCGTTCGTCGGTGCGCCGGTCGTACGTCGGCGCTGCGTGGCTCCTGCTCGGTCGGGGTCAGGCGCCGCGAAACTCGGCCCGGCGCTTCTCCTTGAACGCCAGGATCCCCTCTGCGTGGTCTGCTGTCGCCCTGGTGATCGCCTGCGAGTAGGCCTCCACCTCGGCGAGGTCCTCGAAGCTCAGCTGCGACGACTGGTCCAGCATGCGCTTGGTCAGTCCCAGCGCGACAGTGGCCCCGCTGCCGAGCTCGGCCGCGAGGGCCCGGGCCCGGTCGACCTCGTCACCGGCCGGCACGGCCTCCGCGACCAGCCCCATCCGCTCGGCGTCGGCACCGGTGAACCGGCGGCCGGTGTAGAGCAGCTCCTTGGCCCGAGCCATGCCGACCAGCCGGGGCAGCACATAGGTGATGCCGCAGTCCGGGGTCAGCCCGCGGAGCACGTACCCGAACGACATCGGCGCCTCCGCCGACGTGACGACCACGTCGCACGCAAGCGCCAGGCTCAGGCCGGCCCCGTGCGCGTGGCCGTTGACGGCGGCGACCACGGGCTTCGGCGTCCGAGCGAGAGGCACGAAGACGTCCGACAGCAGCTGGTGCTGACGGACGCGCGCCTGCTCCGGCGTGCGGTTCGGGTCCATCTCCGAGAGATCGCCACCGGCGCAGAATGCCCGCCCCGCGCCGGTCAGGAGCACCGCGCGGACCGACTCGTCGTACCTGATGTCGCGCAGCACGTCGGCGAGCGCCTGCTTGAGCTCCAGGTTGAGTGCGTTCATCGCATCCGGACGCTGCAGCGTCAGCTCGAGGACACCGTCGCGCTCCTCGATGCCGAGCGCGTCCGTGGCGGCCCGCGTCGCGGTCGCGGTCACGTCTCGTCCCCGGGGAGCAGCTCGAAGTGGTCGATGTCGGCGAGGCTGCCCGTGTGCCGGTCGCTCCACACGGCACGGACCCGGGCGCCGGGGGCGGCCGCGGTCTGCGCCACGTCCGGGTCGACGTCGCCGACCATGTGGATCAGCCGGGTCGAGGTCCCGTCGAGCACGATCTCGGCGTACACGTAGGGCGGCGTGAGCCGCTGGCCGATGAACTCGATGTGCACCACCGAGCTGGCCTGCACCGTGCCGACGGCCTCGACGTCGACCCACTCGGCGGTGGGCGCGAGGCAGATGTCGCACAGCGCACGCGGCGGCAGGAGGGTGCGCCGGCACGCGGAGCACTTGACCCCCCGGATCCGACGGCCGTCCTTCACCCCGTCGAAGAGGGTTCCGTAGTAGGGGCCGTAGGCGTGCCGGTAGTCGAGGGTCATCGTGTAGTCGACCTTCTCGAACGCCGCGGCCAGGTCGGCCGGATCATCCTTGGGCTCGAACGTGGCCGCCGACCCGAGCGGCGCGAAGCCGGCGAGGTCGAGCATCCCGCCCGTGGGCTCGTCGGCCCACACCGCCTCGACGCGGGCACCGAGCTCGAGCATCTCGGGCTCGACGCCGAGCAGCTGGTGCACGAAGGGGACCGTGGAGCCGTCGATGAGGATGATGCCGATGGTGCCGGTCGCGCCGGTGGTGAACGCCTGCACGGTGCCGACCGGGGCGACCTCCACGAAGCCGGTCGCCGGCTCGCCGGTCGTGCCGCTGAAGTCCTGGGCCGGCACGATCAGCTCGTCGCCGTGCCGCGAGCCGATCAACCGGCGCCCGGCGAGCTCGGCGAGGAAGATGCCCGTTGCCTGACCCGGGGTCAGTGTGTACGGCATCTTGATCTGGGCGGCCATCCAGTCCATCGTCTCGACGTTCGCCTCAGCGGTCTCGGGCTGGTGGATCACAGTCATGTCGTCCTCCTCTATCGCTTCTCGGAGCCGACCACGGCGACGCCGCGGAGATTGGCCCAGCCGCCGCCGGCCTGGACCAGCGCCCTGCTCGCCCCGGGCACCTGATGTCCCCCGGCCTTGCCCGTCACCTGCATCGCCGCCTCTGCGAGACGGATCAGCGCGGTCGCGCCGATCGGGTTGGCTCCCATGCATCCGCCCGACGGGTTGACGGGCAACGAGCCGCCCATCGCGGTCTCGCCGGACGCGACCAGCTCGGCGGCGCCACCTTCGGGGCACAGGCCCAGGCCCTCGTAGTAGGAGAGCTCGAAGCAGGTGTAGGGCTCCTGCAGCTCGGCCACGTCGAACTGGCGGAACGGATTGGTGATGCCGGCGTCCTGGTAGACCTTGGCCGCCGCGATCTGCAGTGGCTCGGACTGGATCATCTGCCGGTCGGCCGCGTTGTCCGCCTCGCAGTAGTAGGCCATGCCGTGGATCCACGCAGGGCTCTCGGTGATGGAGAGAGCGTCCTCGTCGGCAGCCAGGATCACGGCGCAGGCGCCGTCGGAGATCGGCGGCACGTCGAGCACCTTGATCGGCCAACAGAGCGGACGGGAGGCCATCACGTCCTCGACCGTGATCTCCTTCTTGACGTGGGCCTTCGGGTTGGCCAGCGCATGCTTGCGGTTCTTGACGCCGACCATCGCGGCCGCCTCCTCGGTGTGGCCCAGACGCTTGATGCGCGCGTGCCAGTAGGCGGCCGAGAAGCCCATGATCCCGACGGCGAACTCGCGGCCCCAGAAGGGGTCGTAGAGGGTCGAGATCGACGCCTGCAGCTGGCCCTCGGAGAGCTTGTCGTAGGCCACGACGAGGACCCGCTTGGCGCTGCCGCCCTTGATCTGGTTCATCCCGGCGAGCGCGCCGGCGAGCCCGGTGCCGCCGCCGCTGGTCACGCGGACGACCGGCTTGTACCGGGCACCGAGCGCGTCGACCAGCCACTTCTCCGGCTGGTTGACCGCCCCGAACATGGCCGGGCCGCTGGCGACGATGACGCTGTCGATGTCGTCCATGGTCAGGCCGGCGTCGTCGAGCGCCTCGACGACCGCCTCCCGGGCGAGACCCGCCTGGCTGACGTCGGTGCGACGACGTGCGTGGACGGTCTGGCCGGTGCCCACGATCGCGATGCTCTTCGAACGCCCGCTCACGAGGCCACCTCCATGGTCACGACGCAGTGGTTCTGCATGGCGAAGCCTCCCGTTCCGTGGACGAGCGCACTGGTGGCGCCCGGCGTCTCGTATCCGGTGCGGCCGGCGAGGCGGGACGCCGCCTCGTGCAGCCGGACCAGGCCGGTCGCCATGATCACGTCGGCAGGAAGCGCGCCGCCCGACTCGTTGATGGTCGTGGCCCCGACATAGGCGTCGAGCCCACGGTGGGCCTCGGCGAAGCCGAGGGCCTCGAGCACCATGAGCTCGCCGACGGTCGAGGTCGCGGAGACTTCCGCCAGGTCGAAGGAGCGGACGTCGTCGAGCCCGGCCATCCGCAGCGCGCTGCGCGTGGCGGCGGCGCACGCAGGCAGCGCGTCGGGCTCGCGCGCCGCGAGGAAGTGCTGGTCGATCGCCGACCCGAGCCCGGTCAGCCAGACCGGGGTGGCGGACACCTGGTCGGCCACGTCGGCCGAGGCGAGGAGCACCGCCACGGCCCCGTCGGCCGGGCGGGCCAGGTCACTGGCACGCAGCGGCGTCGAGACCGGGTCGTTCCAGAACGCGGCGTCGCCAGGCACCTCGGCCACGTCGACGTACGGGTTGGCCACCGCCCGCTCCCACGCACGGTTGCTCACCGCATGCAGGTCGTCGGCCTTGAGCCCGGCGGTCGCGAGGTAACGCTGGGCATACAGACCCGCGGCGCTGAACTGGTCGAGACCGACCGGGCGCTGGAGGAACGGCTCGAGGAGCCCCGTCCAGAAGTTGCGGACGTCGCTCTCCGACGGCTTGGAGTAGGCGATGACCAGACCGACCTTGGCGCTGCCGCCGGCGATCTTGTCATGCGCGTAGCTGAGCGACCAGAGACCGTCCTCCTCGACGCGCGACTCCTCCTTGTGGTGCGCGCCCATCGCGCCGAGGAAACCGCAGTTAGAGATGCTGCGGCCGTCGAGGAAGTCGCTACCCGAGTCGATGACGAAGTCGACGTCCTCGATGCGGAGCCCGGTGCCCTTCAGGGCACCCGCGACGGCCTCGGAGATCAGGTCGATGTGCTGGCGGTCGGGCCAGGCGGGCGACAGCACCGTCTGGGCACTGTTGACCACCGCGACCCGCCGGGTAGTGGTGTTCATCATGACGGAGATTCAACCTTACGTTTGGTAGAAAATCAAGAACCGGTCTGACGCCTGAGGGCCTCGGTCGGGCTGAGTCAGCCGGCGCCCAGCGACAGTCGCTCGAGCGCGGCAGCACGCACGGCGGCACGCGAGACCTTGAGCGCGACCGTCCGTGGCAGGGCGTCCACGAACAGCACGTCGGTCGGCTTCTTGTAGCCGGAGAGACGCTCGCGACACCGCGCCAGCACCCGGTCACGGAGGTCCGGCCCGGCGTCGGTCCCGGGCACGACGACCGCGACCACAGACTGTCCCCACCGCGGGTGGGGAACACCGACCACGGCGACCTCGACGACGCCGGGCACCGTGTCGATCACTCCCTCGACCTCCGCGGGGTAGACGTTCATGCCGCCCGAGACGACGAGGTCGGTGCGCCGCTCGAGAAGGGTCACGTAGCCGCGTTCGTCGACCGAGCCGATGTCGCCGGTGGCGAACCAGCCCTCACTGAAGGCCGCGGCACTCTCCCGGGGCCGGCGCCAGTAGCCGGACGCCAGCCCGGGACCGCGGACGGACAGCTCGTCGTCGACGACGCGGACCTCGTAGCCGTCGATCGGCCGCCCCACCGTCTCGAGGAGGACCGGATCGCCGGCGTCGGACGCGGAGGTCGCCGTCATGAGCCCTCCCGAGTTCTCCGTCATCCCCCAGCCCTCGATCAGCCGGTCCCCGACCACGTCGACCACGGCGGCCAGGCTGTCCGCCGCGGCCTTCGACGCGGAGTGGAGGATCGTGGTCAGCGACGCCCAGCGCTCAGGAGCCCGGGCCGCGTGTCGCGCGAAGTCGCCGAGCACCGGGCTGGGGAGGTAGGTGAAGGTCGCCCGGTGCCGGTCGACCGCCGCTGCCAGGTGCGGCACGTCCCAGTGACCGAGGAAGACGACCGTGCCGCCTATGGCGAGGTGGGTCAGCACATGGGCCGGGACCACCGACACGAAGGACATCGAACCGGTCATCGCGATGGTGCTGCGCGGCGCGAGCCGGTACGCGGCTCGGTGCTGGCGCGCGACGGCGACGACAGACCGGTGCGTGAGGAGGGCGCCCTTCGGTGTGCCGGTGGTCCCGCTCGTGTAGCCGATGACGTAGAGGTCGTCGGCGCCCGCCCTCGACAGCGGCGCGGTCGACCCGGTAGCGACCACCTCCGCCCGGTCGGTCGCGAGGAGGGGCGGCGGTCCGCCGCCGACCCGGAGCCGTGTCTGCGGCAACACGTCCGCGAGGTCCTCGACCGCGCCGTCGCGTGCCGAGCTCCACACCACCGCGCGCGGCTCGCTGTCGACGATGAGGGCACGTGCCTCGTGTGTGGTGTACCGCGCGTTCACGGGCACCACGACCAGACCCGCCATCGCCGCCGCGAGGTAGAGCTCGACGTACGGCACGCCGTCGTCGAGCCAGGCGGCCACCCTGTCCCCCGGCTCGAGACCGACCCCGACGAGGTGATGAGCGAGTCGCGCGGACCGCCCCACCAACGCGCCGTACGTCGTGGGCGTGCCGTCGGCATCGACCACGGCCACGTGGCCGGGGCTGGTGCGCGCGACCGCGAGGATCAGGCCGAGGACGCCGTCACGGGGCGACACTGCGCCCGCCGCAGACGGTCAGCACCTGACCCGTCAGGTAGGAGGAGTCATCGGAGGCGAGGAACGCGACCGCCCGGGCGACGTCGTCGGCCTCGCCGATGCGGGCGGCCGGGATCTTGTTCACCAGCCCGACCAGCACGTCCTCGGGCATCGCGCGGCTCATCGGTGAGTCGATGAGGCCGGGTGCCACCGCGTTGACGCGGACCCGCGGCGCCCATGCGAGCGCGAGACCGCGCGTGAAGCCGACGAGACCCGACTTGGAGGCGACGTAGTTGGTCTGGCCGAAGTTGCCGAGCGCCGCTCGTGAGCTCATGTTCACCACTGACGCACCCTCGCGGAGGTGCTCGGCGAGTGCCTCGGCCAGCCGCATCGGCGCCACGAGGTTGACGTCGATGACGGCCGCGAAGTCCTCCGGTGTCATCTTCAGAAGCCGCGCGTCCCGCGTGATCCCCGCGTTGTTGACCAGGACGTCGATTCCCCCAGCATCCGCGGCAGCCGCCACGACGCTCGCGAGACCGGTGTCGTGGGTGAGGTCCGCGACGACCGCCCGGGCGCGGTGGCCGTCGGTCGCCAGCTCCTCCGCAGCCGCGACGACGGCGTCGTCACGGTCGACGAGCAGGAGCGCATGACCCCGCTCGGCCAGGACCCGGGCGATGGCGAGCCCGAGGCCGCGTGCTCCGCCGGTGACCAGCGCGGTGCGAGTGCTCATGGCGCCACCTTCCCGATCAACGCCGTGCCCATCGTGACCACCTGACCGCTCAGGCCGTCAGGGACCCGCTCCACGGCGGTGTCGTCGCTGAGGTCCACCTCGTCCGGGAGGGCGAGCGCGTTGATCCGCCAGCCGGGCCGCGCCCCTTCGAAGGCGACAGCGCGGACGATGCCGACGAGACCGCCGACCAGGGCCGCCCGGGCCGGTCCCCGGTGGCCGAGAAGGTCGGCGGCCGGGACCACCACGACGATGTCCTCGTCGGCGCCGATCGCCTTCTGCACCTGCCCGAAGGCGACGAGCAGGGCCGCCCGCACGCCCCGGGCGTCGAGAGCCGGGTCGTCGATCGCGGGCGTGCGCAGTACGACGGTCACGCCGCCCCCTCCGCACGGACCAGGTCGAGCCGGGCGTAGGCGTCGGCGACCGGCGCGAGGAGCTCGCCGTCGACCAGAGCACGCTTGTAGTACAGGCCGACGTCGACCTCGTCGGTGAATCCGACGCCGCCATGCAGCTGGATCGCCTCCTCGGCTGCGTGCAGGAACACCTCGGCGGACCGGGCGAGCAGGAGGGGCCCGGCGATGCGGAGGCCGGCGACGTCGCCCGCGTCGACCATCTCCGCCGCGGCGAAGACCATCTCCTGCGCCACCGTCAGCGCGACGGCGACATCGGCGCACCGGTGCTTCAGCGCCTGGAAGGAGCCGATGGGTCGGCCGAACTGGTGGCGCGTCCGCAGGTACTCCAAGGTCTGCTCGAGGCAGGCGACGGCGGCCCCGGCCATCTCGGCAGCGAGCGGCACAGCCATCCGGTCGACGAGGCCGGACACCTCGTCGGTCGTGACCGGGCGGCTCCGAAGACACCGGGCCGGAGCGGCAGTGAGCTGCAGGTCGGCCAGGGCCCGGGTGGCGTCGACCGTGGCAGCCGGCGTCCTGCTGACCGCCCCGATCCGGGCGTCGACCTCGAAGAGGCCCCAGGCATCCGCGGTCCGGGCGACCACGACGAGGACATCGGCCCGCGCACCGTCGAGCACGAGCTCGGCGCGTCCGTCCACGATCCAGCCGGCGGGCGTCTCGGTGGCGGTGAGGCCGGCCGGCCCGTCGTCGGTCGGCCATCCGCGTCCGTGCCCGAGCACGAGCGCCGCGGTGCGTGTCCCGGCGCCGAGGGAAGCCAGCAGGTCGGTCGCCCGGTCGTCCCCCAGCAACACGAGCGCGCCCGACGCGAGCCCGGCCGACGCGAGGTACGGCGACGGGGCCAGCCGGGCGCCGAGCTCGCGGTGCACCAGGCACTGGACGAAGGTGCCCATGCCCGCGCCCCCGATCGCGGGGTCGAGCGCCAGGCTCGGCCACCCCAGGTCGACGAGCTGCTTCCAGGCGACCTCGTCGAAGCCGAGCGCCGTGGCGGCGGCGGCCCGGACCTTCTCGGAGGTGAACGTCGTGGCCGCCACCTCGCGCACCAGGGCGCTGACCTCGGCGTGGTCGCGCGCGCTCGCGGGCTCGGTGATCATGGGCGGGGCCTTTCTTGCCGGGCTCGAGCGCTCATCGCGGAAGCCCGAGGAGGCGCTCGGCGATGATGTTGCGCTGGATCTCGCTGGTGCCGGAGTAGATCGAGGCGGCGCGGGTGTGCAGCCGTTCGTGCGTGTCGTGGCGACCGGCCCTGAGTCCGCAGGCACCGACGGCCTCGGCGACGGCGGCGCCGAGCTCCTTCTCGAGCTCGCCCCACACGAGGTTGGTCATCGATCCGACGGCGCCGAGCCCCTCCCCGGAGGTCGCGAGGACGGCGCCACGGTAGTTGAGCAGCCGCAGTCCCTGGATACGCACCCAGAGGTCACGGTGGCGAGCTCGCGCGGTCGCAGCGCGGACCGAGGAGACCAGCCCGGCCGTCTCGGACTCGGCCAGTCGCCGCTCGACACCGGCCAACCGCACGAGCATCCGTGCATGGTCGGTGTAGCCCTGGTCGCCACGCTCGAACTGGAAGAGCGTCATCGCCGCCGCCCACCCCTGGCCCACCTCGCCGACGACCCAGTCCCGGGGCGCACGCGCGTCGTCGAGGAAGACCTCGCAGAACTCCTCGTCGCCGCTGATCTGCTTGATCGCCCGGATGGTGACGCCCGGCTGGTCGGCCGGCACGACGAGCAGGGAGAGCCCGCGGTGACGCTCGGAGCCCGGGGTGGTCCGGCACAGCACGAACACGAGGTCGGCGTACTGGCCGAAGGTGGTCCAGATCTTCTGGCCGTTGACGACCCACTCGTCACCGACGAGTTCGGCGCGGGTGCGGACCGCTGCGAGGTCCGAGCCGGCGTCAGGCTCGGAGAACCCCTGACACCACGCCTCGTCGCCCGCGAGGATGCCGGGGAGGAAGCGCTTCTTGAGCTCCTCGGTCCCGTGCACCATCAAGGTGGGTCCCAGCAGGATGAGACCGGGCGTGTTCGCCGGCTCCGGTGCCCCGGCGAGGGCGAGCTCCTCGTAGTACATGAACTGGGTCAGTGCATCGGCACCACGACCACCGTGCTCGACCGGCCAGTGCAGGCCGACCCAGCCGTCGGCGGCCAGCTCGCGGTGCCACGCGCGCCGGTGGGCGATCCGGGCGTCCTGCTCGAGCGGCTCGGGGCCGAGCGGGTGCTGCTGCAGCCAGCCGCGGAACTCAGCTCGGAACGGGTGGTCGTAGGGCACCGCCGGCAGCTCGGGGCCGAGAACGTGGTGGCCGAGCAGCGTGGCGGTACCACCCGGAGCCGGCGAGGTGGAGGCGGTCGGTGACGTCGTCATAGAAGTGCCAATGCGTTCGAGGGCGAGCTCACGCCGCCTGTCAGCGGAAGGGGGACGGCCACGAAGAGGAACGTCCAACGGCCGAGCTCGGCGCAGCGGTGCGCCAGCCGGTCGAGATCGAGGAGCTCCGCGACAGCGGTGCCGAGGAGCGGGATGAGGCGGCGGTGCAGTGATCCGATCGCCGGGTCGCCCGGTGCGCACTCGAGCGCCGGGTTGTCGGCACAGAGCGCGCCGATGCGGTGGTCCCAGACCCATTGCGCCGTCGCGTCGTCGGCGCGCAGGCCCGAGAACGCCGCGCCGAGAGCCGAGCCCGCGCGCGCGGCCGGTTCGAGCGCCCGATAGGCGGTCGTCCAGCCGAAGCGCAGACAGACCACGTCGCCCGGCTCGACCCTCACCCCTTGCGCGGCGGCGCACGCATCGAGGTCGCTCGCCGTGACCTCGGTCCCGGCGAAGGCATCGAGGGGTCGCCCCCCCTCGGCGGCCCAGCGACTCACGTCGAGCAACACGCCCCGGCCCACGATGCCCGTCGCCGCCCAGTGCTGGATGCCCAGCGGGGCGGGGTCCCGCAGGTCGGCGAGCCCCCCGAAATAGCCGTGCTCACGCGCCCGGACGTGCCGGAGCCCGTCCCACTGGGAGCCCGCCTGCGGGTTGAAGCCGTCCAGGACGTCCTCGTGGGTGTTCCGGCCGACGTCGATGACGGTGTGGCGGATCCGGGCCCGGCCGAAGAGAGGCGGGTCGAGCTCGTCGAGGGGGAGGTTGAGGCCGATCGACTCGCCGCGCTGGACCTGGCTCGCCGCGGACAGGCGACGCTCGTCGTCGATCAGTGAGAGGCTGCCGCGGTCGTGGTCGAGCAGGTCCCACGCGTGCGGGAGACCCAGCCCGGGCACCACCGGCAGCTCGTCGTACGTCGGGAGCTCGTGGGCGGTGACGACCGGCGCCGACGCCGTCATCGCGTCCGCCCCGAGGCCGGGAGGGCCTGGGCGTCCCAGGCCCGGTCGTGCGACTCCTGTCGCAGCGAGAACTTGTGCACGCGTCCGGTCTCGGTGCGCGGCAGGTCGTCGCGCAGCTCGACGTACCGGGGGCGCATGTAGTCACCGAGGACCTCGGACGAGAAGGCGTGCACGGCCGCCTCGTCGAGCCCCGATCCGGCGCGCGCGACGACCACGACGAGGACGTCCTCCTCACTGAGCTCCGAGGGCACGCCGATGGCCGCGACCTCGAGGATGTCCGGGTGCTCCAGCAGCGCCTTCTCGACGAGGAACGAGCTGATGTTCTCCCCTCGCCGGCGGATCGTGTCCTTGAGCCGGTCGACGAAGACGTAGTAGCCGTCCGGCCGGCGCCGGCAGATGTCACCGGTGTGGAACCAGCCCTGGTCGAGGGCCTCCGCCGTCCGCCCAGGATCGCGGAAGTACTCGCTCATGAACGCGTTGGGAACGGCGCTGCGGACCCACAGCTCACCGTTCTCGTCCGCGTCGAGCTCCACGCCGTCCGCACCGACGATCTTGAGCTCGGTGTGCTCGAGCGGCAGCCCGAAGGTGCCGGGCCGCCGGTCGTCCAGCGGGTTCATGCACGCCATGGTCCCGGTCTCCGTGAGCCCGTAGCCCTCGACGACGCGGACGCCGTACCGCTGCTCCAGCTCACCATGGAGGTCCTCGGGGACCGGCGCAGCCACGATCAGCCGGAGCGCGGTCGCCGCATCCTCGGGACGCGACTCCGTCTTGCTGAGCAGGGCCAGCATCGACCCCAGCAGGTTCGTCACCGTCGCGCCGCTCTCGGCCAACCACTGCGGGAACCGGCTGAGGGAGAACTTGCCGTGGAGGGCGACGCGGGCACCGAGCGAGAATGCCGCCATGCACGTGGTCTGCTGCGCGTTGCAGTGGAACAGCGGGAGGCAGGTCTGCAGCACGTCGTCGCGGTCGAGGCCGAGGTGGTGCGCGAAGTAGCCGCCGGTGTTGAGGTAGCTGGTGTGGCTCAGCACCACACCCTTCGGCAGGCCCGTGGTTCCGGACGTGTAGATGATGTTCATGGGGTCCGGGCCTGCGACGTCCGCCGGTGAGACCGCCGGGTGTGAGGCATCGATCAGGCCGCCGATCTCGCTCGTCGCCACGAGCCAGAGGCCGTCCACATCTGCGGAGTCGGCCACGATCTTCAGAAGGTCGTCATCGGCGAACACGCCCACCGCCTCGGAGTGCGTCAACGGGTGAGCGAGGGCCTCCCCGAGCGAAGAGGTGTTGAGGGGGACACCGACCGCTCCTGCCCGGGCCGCGCCCAGCCAGACATAGAGGAAGTCCAGCGAGTTCCGCATGAGGAGCACGACGCGGTCACCGGCTCTGACGCCGGCGCCCTCGAGCCAGGTCTGCACCCGCGCGGCTCGCTCATCGAGCTGGGCGTAGGTGCAGGTCCCATCCTCGAAAGTCACCGCCACGCGGTCCGCATCGTGCACGGCGCGATGCACCAGCAGCTGCGGGACCGAGGTGAACCTCGAGTACGGCTCCACCGCCGACACCTCCTCCTCTTTGATTTCTACCGTCCGTTTGGCAGAATATGTGGACATGGTCCCCGACGTCAACAACCAGGCTGCACCTGCGGGCCGGCTGGTGCGCACCTCGTGCACGCCGATCGGCACCGGGCTGGTCCCTGGCAATGAGGTCCGCGCGTTCGGCGGTTCCACACTTGCCCTGCTGCTGCGCGCAGCCGCCGGGCCGACGGACGCAGGACAGCGGCCGCACTCCCTCCACGCGCACTTCCTGGCGCCCGCATCACCGGCGGACCACCTCGACCTCCCGGTCCGCGTGCTGAGCCGCTCTCCCTCGTTCACGACCGTCGCGATCGAGGCGGTCCAGCCCCGGGGAACGGTCGCGACCGCCACGGCGTCCTTCCACCGCCCGCGGCCGAGCCGGGGACACGCCACCACGACGACACCTCCGTCGTCGGCGCCCCGAGAAGCCCGGCCCGCCGAGGGCGGCCCGATACCCGGAGAGCACCGGCCGTCCCGTCGTGACTTCGACCTCAGGTTCGCCGACACGGGGCCGGTGCCCGGGCCGGACGGCCGGCCCCTCCTGCGCTACTGGGTTCGCTACCGGGCGGACCTGTCCGGGCCGCTCGAGCAGGCGGTGGCGCTCACCTGGGTCTCCGACCTCTGCCTCACGAGAGTGGCGGACCTGGAGCACGAGTCGTCGCCGGGTCGCCGTCAGGCCGCCTCGCTCGACCACGCGGCGTGGTACCACCGCCCCTTCGACATCCGGCAGTGGTTGCTCTACGAGACCAGCAGCCCGTCGTACGCCGACGAGGTCGCGCTGTCGACCGGGCGCTTCTTCGCCGACGGCGAGCTGGTCGCGACCTCAGCGCAGCAGAGCCTCCTGCGCCGGACCGTCTGACACCGGTCCGGCCGGCCTCAGGACGAGGTGATCAGCGCAATCGACATGCGGGCGTACTCCGAAGCCACCTTCTGGGCGCTCTGCGGCCCGCGGGGGTTGAACCAGTCGGGCAGAGAGGAGACGGCGGACATCACGAAGTAGGTCGCGAGTCGGACGTCCAGATCCTCGCGGACGTCTCCACTGTCCTGAGCGGCCTTGACGAACTCGCCGACGACCGTGTCGTAGTACTTCCGCTGCTTGGACATGAAGGCCTTCAGGTCGTCGCTGGCGTAACGCCACTCCCGTGCGAACAGGCTGGCGCGCTGGAGGTGGGTGACGTACCAGAGCGCATACTCGACGAGGAACGCCTCCAGTCTCGCGAGCGGAGCGCCCTCACCCGCGCGGTGGCGCTCGGCGATCTCGCTGCATGCGGCGTGCGAGTCCTCGAAGATCCGGCGGAGCAGGGTCTCCTTGGTGTCGATGTAGTAGTAGAGGCTGCCCTTGAGCATGCCTAGTTCGTCGGCGAGATCCTGCACGGACGTGGAGGCGTACCCCTTCTCGGAGAACAGCTTCACCGCCGCCCCGAGAACCTCCTGGTCCCGTGACCGGTTGCCGTCGAGCGGAGTCCGGCGGGCGTCCTTGACCCCTGAGCCGGGCGGTCGTCCTCGTCTCGCCGGCGCCGACCCCGATGTCTTGCGCTGTGCTGCCATGGACTCCTCTTCCTCTGCCGAGCGCGGCGATCGTACCCCATTTCAATCGTACGGTTGGTCAGACGCGACCAGCGACCGCCGATGCGTCGCGCGGGTGCCCCAGGACGTTCAGTGCGTCCTCGAACGCGCCGAGGAAGCTGTCGACCTCCTCGTCCGACCTCACAGGGTGAGGCCGCCGTCGACGGTGAGGACCTGGCCCTGCACCATCGCGAAATCGGGTCCGGCGAGCGCGGCGATGACGCCCGCGACCTCCTCAGCCGTCACGCCGCGAGCGGCGGGGGTGGCCGCGACCTGGTCGGCGAGTCGACTCTCCCAGGTGTCGGGGAACATCTCCCGACGCGCCTTCGTGTCGATCGGACCGGGAGACACGCAGTTGACCCGGACTCCACGCGGTGCGAGCTCGCGGGCGAGGTGGCGGACCAGGTGCTCGGCGAGCGCCTTCGGCGCGCCCAGCAGGCCGTAGCCGTCGAGCGCACACCGCGCGCCGGCGCTGGTCACGAACACGACCGATGCTCCGGGAAGGAGCAGGGAGCTGAGCTCGCGCACGACATGTGCGACCGACGTGCCGTTGAGCCGGACCGCGCGGTCGAGGTCGGCGCCGTCGTGCTCCAGCAGGGCACCCGGTGCTCCGGCGGCCGCTGCGTGGACGAGGTGGCTGACGGCGTCGACACGAGCGCGTACGGCGTCCGCGACCGCCCGAGCGCCGCCGCGCTCCGCCAGGTCCGCCCGAACCAGGTGGACGGTCGCCCCTGTCGAGCCGAGCTGCGTGCGGGCATCCGCCGCGGCGGAGCTGTCGCGGGAGTACGTCAGGAAGACCTCGCCCCCGGGCGTGGCCAATCGCCGCGCCACGGCGAGGCCCAGGCCACTCGTCCCACCAGTGACGACGACCGCCATGTCAGGCGTCCGCCGGAGTCGGGACGGGCGGCTCGACCAACTCGACGACCACACCGTCATCGTCAGTGAGGTGGACCGCCCGACCTCCGGCCCGCGGGCCGGTCGTGATCCCCATGACGCGGCCCGCCGGGCGCCAGCCGAGGCCGGCGGCACGGGCGAGGACGTCGTCCAGGTCGTCGACGAGCATCCTCTCCGTGCGGTCCGGGTCGCCCACGGTCAGGCCGTGGTGTCCGACGGCGATCACGCTCATTCCTGTCGCTCCTCGTTCGATCGGCATGTTGCGGACGGGAAGGTCGCTCGCCCGCCGGAACGTCCGGCGGGCGAGCGACGTGGACCTCTAGGACGCGGACGCCCAGAGCTCGTTGTAGGCCGCCACGAAGTCGATCGGCGTCTCGTACTGCGACTCCGGGCTCTCCGGGAGGTTGTTGTTGGCATCCACCACGCGGAAGCCGACGCCCTGAGGGACAGTGTCCTCTCCCTGCAGGACCCGGTTGATGTTGTCCATCGCCGCGTAGCCCATCCAGGTGGCGGAGTGTGCCGCCGTCACGGCGGTGAACTTGTCATCGCGCACCAGGTCGAGGGCGGGCGCCTGCCCGGAGCCGCCGGCTCCGATCAGATCGAGCCCGCTCTCGTTGACCGCCTGGGCTCCACCGGCCGTCGAGATGTTGACGTCGAAGGGGAGGAACACCGAGTTGGCGTCGGGGTGCTGTGCGAGCGAGGCACGGAACTGCTGGATCCAGGTGCCCTCCGGGGCGAGGTCCGCGGAGCCGAACTCGATCTGCTCGAGGATCTCGCACTCCTCGCACTCCTCGACCGTCGCGACGAAGGCGTCGTTGATCAGGGCCTGCAGTGGCTCGGTCCCCTCGTTGACGATGACCTTCGCCTTGCCCTCGGTCGCCGCCACCAGGTAGTCGGCGCCGATCTCACCCCACCTCTTGAAGTACTCCTCACCCGTTTCCGCACCCTCCGCATAGTTCATCTCCGCGGTGAAGAGCTGCGGTCCTCCGGTCGCAGCACAGTCGAGGGCCTCGACACCCATGACCTCGACGCCGGCGTCGACCGCCTCCTGCAAGGGAGCCTGGACGATCGGGCAGGAGATGCCGTGGATGATCAGCGCGTCGGGCTTCGCGGCGAGCGCGGTGCGCACAGCCGCCTCGTTGCCGCCGCCCACGTTCAGCTTGCCGTCGGCGATGTGGAACTCGATGCCCATCGCCAGGGCGGCCTCCTGGGCCGCGTTGGCCGGCACCGAGCAGTCCGGGATCGCCATGCCGCACGAGATCCACCAGACCGACTTGTCGGTCGACATCTCGGGTCCCGTCGTCGGGGGCTCGTGCTCGGTGCCTTCGAAGAGCTCGTCGAGCCCATCGGTGTTGGCGGCCAGCTCGTCCTTGGTCGATCCGCCCTCGGCGGTGTCGGAACAGGCTGACAGCGCGAGTGCGGCGACCGCGATGAGCGGCAGCGCCACGGTGCGCAGCAGGTTGTGGTTCTTCATTTCGGTTTCTCCAGCGTGGGTGAGTGAGTGCGATCCGGCGGACCGGCACTCGACTGTGGGGGGTGCTGCGGTCAGCCCGAGATCGTCGTCCGCGCGGCGTCGTCGGTCGTCGCGGTGGAGCCACCTCCCCCCGGACCCGGCTCTCCGGCCGCCCCCGTCCGCCGGGTCGACCGGTCGCGCAGCTTCCGCCTTGCCGTGTTGTCCCTGGCTCGACCCATGAGGGTCGACACGGCCACGGCGAGGACCAGCGCGGAGCCGTTGAAGACGGGCGTGACCCACGCCTGCGCGCCCATGAAGGTGAAGCCGTTGACCGCGACCGCGACGAGGAAGACGCCGAAGATCGTTCCCCACACGTTGTACCGGCCGGGCCGGATCGCCGTGGCGCCGAGGAACACCGCGGCCAGGGCGGGGAAGAGGTACGCCGTGCCCGACGTCGGGTTCGCCCCGCCGCTCCGGATCGTCAGCAAGACGCCGGCGACGGTGGCTAGGAGCGCGGAGATCACGAAGGTGAGGGCGACCGCACGGTCCACCCGGATGCCCACCAGCCGCGCAGCACTCTCGTTCGAGCCGATCGCCTCGAGCCGGCGACCGAACGGTGTCTGCATCAGCAGGTACCAGGTCACGATCGAGACAGCCATCAGCAGCCAGAAGGGCACCGGGATGCCGAGGAGCGCCTGGGTGCCCCAGTCGCTCAGCTCGCGCGGGATCCCGTTGGTGATCGTCTGGCCCTTCGTGTACCACTGCAGCAGACCACCGATGAGGGTGTAGGTGCCGAGGGTGGCGATGAACCCGTTGAGCCGTAGCCCGGCGACGAGGAGGGCGTTGATCAGTCCCGCCGCCGTGCCGACGGCGAAGGCCGCGAGGATCCCTATGTAGATCGGTTGCCCATGGGTCCCGATGACGGCCGCGGCGGTGACATTGGTCAGACCGGCGATCGCTGCGACCGACAGGTCGAAGTAGCCGCACACCAGGGGGACCACCATCGCCAGCGCGATGAGACCGGTCACGGACTGGTTGGCGAAGATGTTGTTGACGTTGGCGCTCGACCGGAAGGCGGTGCTCGACGCCTCGTTGAGCGCGAAGAACAGGATCAGGAGACCGAGGAACAGCGGCAGGCCCGCGTGCTCCAGCGCGGTCGTGATCGACGGGGGCCGACGACGGAGCACGGCATGCCCCGGCTTCTCGGTCGCGCTCGCGACCGCGGTGTCGGCGGGCAGTGTGCTGGTCACGACGTTGCCTTTCCTTCGACGAGGCTGAGCTCGGTGAGTCGGTGTGCGGTGATGTCGGCGCCGGAGACCTCTGCGACGACCCGGCCCCGGCGGAGCACGAGGACGCGGTCGGCGACGTGGGCGAGCTCCTCGAAGTCGGAGGCCACGACGATCGCCCCCGAGCCGTTGTCCGTGGCCTCGCGCACGAGGCGGTAGATGTCGGCCCGGGCCCCGACGTCGACGCCCTGGGTCGGCTCGTCGAGGAGAAGAACCTGAGGCTTGCGGCGCATCCAGCGCGCCATCACGACCTTCTGCTGGTTGCCGCCCGACAGCGCGCTGAGAGGCACCGCGCCGGTCGGCGTCTTCACCCCGAACTCGGCGATGAGGTCGCGCCCGTCCTCGCGCAGCCGGCGGCCGCGCAGGAAGCCGCCACGCCAGTAGCCCCCGATCACCGAGAGGGCGCCGTTCATGTCGACCGTGAGGTCGGTGAACGCGGCGTCCTGGAGCCTGTTCTCCGGGACCATCACGATTCCGTCGGCGATGGCGTCGATCGGGCGCCGGTAGCGGACGGAGCGTCCGCCGACGGCGATGTCACCACCGTCCGGCGCGCGGTCGCCGAAGACGGTACGCAGCAGCGTGGAGCGTCCCGATCCCAGCAGACCGGCGATGCCGAGCACCTCTCCCTCGTGGAGAGTGAGCGAGACGTCCCGCAGCGGACCGGAGGCGAGGTGCCTGATCTCCAGCAGCGGCGCGCCGTCGGTCCGCCGCGGTTCGTGCCGCAACTGGTGCTCCACCGTACGGCCGAGCATCAGCTCGATGAGGCCCTGCTCGTCGAGATCGGCGGTGTCGGTCGTCGCCACCCGGCGGCCGTCGCGGAGCACGGTGACCCGGTCGCAGAGGTCCAGGACCTCGTCGAGACGGTGGCTGACGTAGAGGATGCTCTGGCCCTGGGCGGCCAGCTTGCGCAGCCCCTCGAGGAGCTGCTCGACCTCCTTGACGGGGAGTGCGGCGGTCGGCTCGTCGAGGATCAGGAGGCCTCGGTGGTCGTCCCCCGCGGCCTGGAGGGCACGGGCGATCGCGACCTGGGTGCGTGCCGCCACCGTCAGGGACGCGAGCCGGGTGCGAGGAGTCGCCGGGATGCCGAACCGCTCGATCAGGCGGGCGGCCTGACGGCGCTGACGACCCCAGCGGATCCGACCACCGAGCGCGGTCTCGAAGCCACCGCCGATCGCCAGGTTCTCCGCGACACTGAGGTCCGGGAACACGGCGAGGTCCTGGTGGACGGTGCAGATGCTCAGACGCGAGGCGTCACCCGGCGTCACCGCGTCGGCGGCGACGTCCTCGTCGTCGACCCGGATGACCCCGCCGGGGTCGGCCTGGTAGACGCCGGAGAGGATCTTGATCAGTGTCGACTTGCCGGATCCGTTGCCCCCGCAGAGTGCGTGGATCTCTCCGGGCCGGACGTCGAGGTCGACGTCGTCGAGAGCGCGCGTCCCGGCGAACGTCTTCGACACACCGCGCACCGACACGGCAGGCGCGACGGTCGCGACGGCCTCAGCCCCCTGCGATGGGCTGGCAACGACTTCTGTCATGTCGCCCGCTCCTCTCAATTTTCGATCGTCCGTTTGGTAGGTAAATGAGGGCATGGTCGAGCCTTCGCCAGACCGTGGGCTACGCCAGTCGACCGCCGTCGACGACGAGCTCGGTGCCGCTGACGAAGGACGCGTCGTCGGAGGCGAGGAAGGTGATTGCTGCCGCGACCTCACCCATCTGCCCGTAGCGCAGGGTCGACCCGGAGACCTGTCCCCGTGCCCGGCGCCGGTCGTCGAGCTCGCGGATCATCCGGCCATCCAACGGTCCCGGACAGACCGTCACGACCCGGATGCCGCGATCGGCCACCTCGTGGGACGCGGACCGGCTCAGCCCGACGACGGCGTGCTTCGAGGCCACGTACGGCGCGACGAGCGGCGCGCCGCGCAACGACGCCGTGCTGCCGACGTTCACGACGACACCGCCGTCCCTCACGACCGGCAGTCCGTGCTTCAACCCCAGGAAGACGCCGATCACGTTGACCCGCAGGACGCGCTCGAGGTCGGCGACGTCGGTGTCGACGATCCGGCCCACCGGGCCCTCGATGCCGGCGTTGTTGACGAGCACGTCGATGGCACCGCCCCCACGGCTCGCCGCCGCGGCGAGCGCTGCCGCCATCTCGCCTTCGTCCGTCACATCCGCGGCCAGGACGCTCAATGCGTCGTGACCGAGATCGGCGGCCGCCTTCCCGAGGCCCTCCTCGTCCCGGTCCAGGAGTGCGACACGAGAGCCCTCGGCGAGCAGGCGTCGCGCGATCTCGCGGGCGAGCTCCCCCGCTCCGCCGGTGACGACGGCGAACCGCCCCGCCAGCCCGCTCATGACACCCGGAGGTGATCGCGGACGAACCGCCCGAGCGCCGCGACGGACTCCCCCGCCTGCGGCAGGAACGGGAAGAGGGTCCAGATGTGGACCATGCCGTCCGGCGTCATGACCTCGGCCTGGCCACCCTGCTCGACCGCCTTGGCGGCGAAGCGGACGGCATCGTCACGAAGGACCTCGGTGGCGCTGGCCATCAGCAGGAGCGGCGGCAGCCCGGCGAGGTCGCCGTACAGCGCGGAAGCGAGAGGGTTCTGTGCCGGGTCGAGATCACCGATATAGACCTTCCCCATCTCCACGACCATCGTGCGGTTGATCAGTGGGTCGATGGCGTCGTTGGTCACCTGCGACTCTCCGGTGCCCGCGAGATCGAGCAGTGGCGAGATCGCGAAGGCGGCGGCCGGCATCGGGAGTCCGGCCTCCTTGATGGCCAGTAGCAGAGCCATCGCCAGCCCACCGCCGGCCGAGTCCCCGCTGACCACGACGTCCTTCGGCTCCACCTCGTCCAGCAGAGCGCGGTAGCAGGCCAGAGCATCGTCGACGGGGGCCGGGAAGGGGTGCTCCGGCGCCAAGCGGTAGTCCGGCACGATGACCGGCACCCCGGCGGCGGCGGAGATCCGATAGCCGAAGTTGCGGTAGGCCCGGGAGGAGCCCATGACGTAGCCGCCGCTGTGGAAGTGGAGGATCACCCGTCCGTCCGTCGCCGCGCCGGGAGCGGCGACCTTGCGGCCCGCGACGCCGCCGAGCTCGACCTCGGAGATCTCCGCGTCGACCGGGACGTCGAAGGTGGCGCACATCGCCTCGAACCCGTCTCGCCACTCGGAGATCGGAGCGTCGACCGGTGGGGTCGCCTCCACGAACATCGCAACTGCTCGCGCGAGCTCGTCCTCGTTCATCGTGGTGTTCGTCATCAGCTTGCTTCCTCGTCCTCAGGTTGCGTCGTAGGTGGCGACGAGTCGCCCTTGCACGCCGCCGGCCCGGAGCAGGTCGATGCCGTCAGCGATCTGGTCGAAGCGGAGCGGGGTGGTGACGATCTCCAGGTCGCCGGCCGCCATGAGCTCGTAGACCGCGGCCGTGTCGGCCTTCTTGCCCCCGAGCGAGCCGAGCAGCTGTAGCTGCTTGGTCACCAGCGCCTGGTTCGAGATCGTCATGTCGACAGAGCCGAGACCGACCTGGACGATCCGCCCGCCCGGTGCGATCGCTTCGACCGCCGCGGCGGTCGTGGTGCCGAAGCCGGCGAAGTCGACGATGACGTCGAGCTCGTACGTCGCGAGCTCCTTGGCATCGGCGACCACCGCGGTGAGGCCGGCCGCGAGACCCGCCTCGTGCTTCTCCTCGTCGATCTCGGCGGCGTACACCTCCGCACCGGCGAGCACCGCGATCCTCGCGCCGGTCAGGCCGAGACCACCGAGCCCGATGATGCCGACCTTGTGACCGGGGCCGACCCCACCGACGACCCGGACCGCGTGGTACGACGTCATCCCGGCGTCGGTGCCCGACGCGGCCTGCACGAAGCTCACGTTGTCAGGGATGGGCACGAGCTGATCGACCTTGCCGATGCACTGCTCCCCGAAGCCACCGTCGAGCACGATGCCCGGAGCGTCGAGGCCGTCGCCGGCGATGCCGACCCGGTCACCGACGGCGAAGCCGTCGACGCCTTCGCCCACCTCGCTGATGACACCCGCGACCTCGTGACCGAGCACGATCGGCATCTGCTCGAGCATCCAGGTGATGTGTCCGTCGACGAAGCCCACGTCGCTGTGGCACAGTCCGGCGGCGCGCACGTCGACGACGACCTGGCCCCGGCCCGGCCTGGGCGTCGGGAGCTCGACGAGACGGAGCGGTTCGCCCGCCCCGGTGAACTGCCAGCCATGCATCGCGTCGTTCCTCTCTGCTCACGACCCGGCGTCCGCCGAGGCCGGTCTTGCTGTGGAATCGCCCCACCAGGGTGTGGCGCACGTCATATGCCGGGTAACATATCCACCAAACGCCCGTTTGACAACAACTCTCCGAGGAATCTTCAATTGAGCACTTTCACATCCCTCCCCAGCGGTGCCTTCGAACGCCTGAACCTCGAGGGAAGAACCGCGCTGGTGACCGGAGGAGCAGCGGGCATCGGCGCCGCCTGCGCCCGCCTCCTTGCCGCGCGGGGCGCACGCGTCACCGTGGCGGACATCGACGGCGACGGCGCCGTGACCCTGGCATCGGAGCTGCCGAACGACGCCGTCGGCACACGGCTCGACGTACGAGATCCGGCGGCGATCGCGGCCGTCGTCGACGAGGCGGTGGCGACGACCGGTCGGCTCGACATCGCCGTCAACAACGCAGGCGTCGGCGTCCCCGTCCTTCACGACGTGGGCGCCACCGAGGTCGACGAGTGGAGACGCGTGACGTCCGTCAACCTCGACGGCGTGATGGCTTGCCTACGCGCCGAGCTGCGCGCGATGGTCGCCGCGGGCAACGGCGGTGCGCTCGTCAACATGGGCTCGATCGGCGCCGCCTCCGGCATCGCCGGCGCCTCGCCCTACGTCGCCAGCAAGCACGCGGTCCTCGGCCTCACCCGCACGGTCGCCATCGAGTACGCCGCGCGCGGCATCCGGAGCAACCTGGTGGTGCCCGGCTACGTCGACACCTCGATCTCGCCGCGAACCCCGGAGCAGAAGCAGCGGCTCGCCGACCTCCACCCGCTCGGGCGGCTCGCCACGCCGGAGGAGGTGGCCGAGGTCGTGGCCTTCCTCGCCTCCGACGCGGCATCGTTCGTCACCGGCTCGGCGTACGAGGTCGATGGCGGGTACCTGGCGCGGTGAACGTCTCGGCGCCCGCAGGCCGAAGCCTGCGGGCGCCGAACGTGGTGAGCGATCAGGCCGGCTGCTCGACCAGCGCCGGGATCTTGGCGAAGCTGGGGTACTCGCTCGCCGCTTCCTCGTCGCACAGGTCGGCGTGCGACCCGTGGCCACCGAAGTAGATGTTGTACGCCACGGCCTTGCCCTCGACGTTGGCTCCGGTGAACCAGGAGTTCGCGTCCGCCGCGACGCTCGTGGCCGGCAGAGACTCGGCGATCTCGTTGCACAGCGCGGTCCACCCCTCCGCGGCCGCCTCTGTCGGGTGCATCGCCGCCTGGTCATGCTCGCGCATCCAGGAGATCGCGTCGCTGATCCAGCTGCCCTGGGCCTGCGCTCCGGGAGGAAGGTTGGAGAACGGGGTCTGCGGGCCGGCCACGGTGAACATGTTGGGGAAGCCCGGCACCGCCAGACCGAGATAGGTCTTCGGGCCATCGCTCCAGTACTCGTTGAGGTCCCGTCCACCGACGCCGCGGATCTGCATCCTGGTGAAGGCCCCGGTGATCGCGTCGAACCCGGTCGCCAGCACGATCATGTCGAACTCGTGCTCGCCGGCCGACGTCCGGATCCCGTTCTCGGTGAAGGCCTCGATCGGCGTCTCGCGCAGGTCCACGAGGCCGACGTTCGGCTTGTTGAACGCCTGGTAGTAGCCATCCGTGGTCGGGGGACGCTTGGCGCCGTACGGGTGGGTCGGCGTGAGCTTCGCCGCGAGCTCCGGGTCGTCGACCATCTCCTGGATCTTCCTGCGCATGAAGTCGCAGAGGAGGTCGTTGGCGGCCTTGTCCGTGGAGAGGTCGGAGAAGGCGTTGTAGAGCAGGGCGAAGCCGCCCTCCTCGAACTGCTGCTCGAAGACGCGCTCCCGCTCGTCCGGGGGTGTCTCGAGGGCGGAGCGCGTGGGCATCTCCCACGGCCAGCCCGCGGGGTGGTGACGCACGCGCTTCCAGATCGTGTCGTAGTCCTGACGGATCTCATCGAGCTCGGCCGCACCGACCGGGCGGTTGGGCGTCTTGGCGACCCAGTTCGCCGTGCGCTGGAAGACCGTCAGGCTGCCGACGCGGTCGGCGATGGTCGCCACCAGCTGCACACCGCTCGAGCCGGTGCCGATGACAGCGACCCGCTTGCCGGCGAAGTCGACCTCGTGGTGCGGCCACCGGGCGGTGTGGTGGACCTCGCCGCGGAACTTCTCGAGGCCGGGCGCGGTCGGCTGCAGGGGCGCGGAGACCAGCCCGAGCCCGGTGACGAAGTAGGTCGCCGAGACCGTCTCGCCGTGGTCGGTCTCGATGACCCATCGACCCGCGGCCTCGTCGTACACGGCCGAGGTCACCGAGGTCCCGAACGTGTAGTACTGCTCGAGATCGAAGCGGTCCGCGACGTGGCGCAGGTAGGCCAGCACCTCCGGCTGGCGCGGGTTGACCTCGCTGTAGCCCCACTCGTTGAGCAGGTCCCTGTCGAACGAGTAGCAGTAGGTCATGTGGAGCGAGTCGGTGCGCGCTCCCGGGTAGCGGTTCCAGGTCCAGACGCCGCCGACGCCCTCGGCAGCGTCGAACGCGCGGACCGACAGGCCCATGTCGGTCAGCCTCTTGGTCGCGTGGAGGCCGGAGAACCCGGCTCCGATCACGATCGCGTCCACCTCGCGGACGTTGGGTGCCTGTGCCATCGATCGTCCCTTTCGTGCTCACGGCCCGCCGGACTTCTGCCAAACGGTCGTTTGAAGAATAGGCATCGGATGTGACGTAGGTCAACCTCTTCGGAAGACCGGTGTCACTCGCCGCGAGCCCGGAGCAGTGGCCGCTTCCCCGCGACCCCTTCGGCCGCGGCGGCGACGTCACGAAGAGTGCGCTCAGCATGGGCGAGAGGGACGTACATCATCAGCTCGTCCACCCCCCTACGTCGGTACTCGTCGAACCGCTTGCGCACCTCGTCGACCGATCCGACGATCGCCGCGGATGGCAGCAGTGCCTCCACGACCTCGGGCGTCACGACGCCTTCGTCGAGCTCGTTGAGGCCGTCCATATGGCGACGGTGGATCGCCAGGTGACGCTCACGCTCGGGCACCGCTGACATCCGGTCCCTCCAGACCTGGCCGTTGGGAAGCGCGTCGTAGGACTGGTTCCGCTCGAACGCCACGTGGTGGTAGAGCGCCGGGAGCCAGGCCATCGTGTCCATCACCCGCTGGTCCCGCAGGGACTCCCCCTCCTCGAGCGCGAGCGCGTAGGCATGCACCGTCACCCACGGGAACGCCAGCTTCTCGTCGTCGAGCGACTCGAACTGAGAGCACATTCCGTCGCCGACAGCCCGCGCGACGCCGAGCCCCTTGGGGCCCTCCGCCGCCACGAGGACGGGTACGTCGAGGGGCCGCTCCGCGACGTACCCCTCACTGTGCAGCAGCTGCAGCACGTGACCCTGCCACTCGACGCGCTCCCCACGCATGAGCGCCTTCAACGCGACCACGAACTCCTCGACGTCGGCCCACCGCATCGGCTTCGGGTCGTCGAGTGCATAGCGGGCCGAGAACCCCGACCCCACCGACGCCGCGACCCGCCCCGGCGCGAGGGACTCCAGCTGGGCGATCGCGCTCGCGGTGACCACCGGGTGTCGCAGGCTCGGGATGATCATGCTGCCGAGCCCGATGCGCTTCGTGCGTTCGGCCGCGATCCCCAAGGTCATCCAGATGTCGCCGTAGATGGCCGGCGAGTCGAACAACCACGCTCGATGGAAGCCGAGCTCCTCGGCGAGGACGATCAGGTCAGGTGTCGCCTCCGAAGGGGCGAAGGCGACCGAGATGGCCATGGACGTTTCGGGGTCGCGCATCGGATCCACCACTTTCAATCGGTCGTTTGGTGGAAATATGACGCGCGTCACGCCGGAGGTCAACCCCCGTACGAGCGCGCCCCCGCCTTCCAGGGCGCGGACGTGCTGAGGTGAGGGGAGCCGCCGCGCCGGCATCGGGCCGGCCGCCAGCCCGTCGGGACGGTCGACCAGCGGTAGCTCGCTCGCAGCACCGAGGCCGGAACGCGAAGCGCCCCTGACCTGCTGTTCATGCAGGCCAGGGGCGCTTCTCGGTGCCGTGGCAGGTAGTGGATTCGAACCACTGTAGGCATTGCCGGCTGATTTACAGTCAGCTCCCTTTGGCCGCTCGGGCAACCTGCCGGGCTGTCGTCCGCGGGCCGTATCCGGGCCCTCGAAGGACCCTGAGTTGGCGCGTGGGCGACGACGCGAAACAATAGCGCAGCAGCCCCGCCGGACCGAAAACAGCGCAGGTGACACACATGGCCGACTCCTCCTTCGACATCGTCAGCAAGATCGACCGCCAAGAGGTCGACAACGCTCTCGGGCAGACCGCCCGGGAGATCGCAACCCGCTTCGACTTCA
Source organism: Nocardioides carbamazepini (assembly GCF_024614185.1). Taxonomy (GTDB): domain Bacteria; phylum Actinomycetota; class Actinomycetes; order Propionibacteriales; family Nocardioidaceae; genus Nocardioides; species Nocardioides carbamazepini. Next base: position 280,692 of record NZ_JAHTLF010000016.1, on the reverse strand, counting down.
AGGGCACCGGCGCGACGATCGAGTGGAAGGGCGACGACGCGATCGAGATCAGCGCGTCCGCCGACGACCGCGCGAGCGCCGTGCTCAGCGTCTTCCAGGACAAGCTGATCAAGCGCAACCAGTCGCTCAAGATCCTCGACGCCTCCGAGCCCCGTCAGTCCGGCCAGGTGTCGAAGATCGGGATCGCCCTCAAGGAGGGCATCAGCTCCGAGGACGCCAAGAAGGTCTCCAAGCTGATCCGCGACGAGGGCCCCAAGGGCGTCAAGGCGCAGATCCAGGGCGACGAGCTGCGCATCTCCTCCAAGAAGCGCGACGACCTCCAGGCCGTCCAGGCGCTGGTCAAGGCGCAGGACTACGACTTCGCGGTGCAGTTCACCAACTACCGCTGACACCCCACCCTGATGCCCCGACCGGACCGCTACCTGGTCGGCGCGGTCACCGTCGCGGTCCTCATGGTCGCGCTCGTGATCGGCGTCGGCGTGGCGTTCGCGTACGACGCCGGCTCGTCACGCCGGCCGCCGTTGGCGGAGGCGACCGGCATCGCGCCGGCCGTCACCGACGCCGGCCCGGTCCAGCCCGCAACGCCCGACCGACCGGCGACGGCACCCGACCCCTACCGGCCCGACGACACCTGGTTGGCCCAGCTGGCCGGCCGGACGGGGATCCCGCTGCGCGCGCTCACGGCGTACGCGCGAGCGCACCTCCGGGCCGCCGCCGAGCAGCCCGGCTGCCGGGTGGCGTGGAACAGCCTGGCCGCGATCGGCGGCATCGAGTCCACACACGGCAGCGTCCACGACTCCGTCCTCGGGGAGGACGGTGTGGCCCGGCCGACGATCCTCGGCCCGGTACTCGACGGCGGCGCGTTCGGGGCCGTCCGCGACACCGACGACGGGGCTCTCGACGGCGACCGCGCCTGGGACCGGGCGATCGGGCCCCTGCAGTTCATCCCGTCCACCTGGGAGCGCTGGGGCGCCGACGGCGACGGCGACGGGGCGGCCGACCCCAACCAGATCGACGACGCGGCGCTGGCCGCCGCGCGCTACCTCTGCCACGCCGGCGACCTCGCCGACCCGGAGACCTGGCGACGCGCGATCTTCAGCTTCAACCACTCCGACGCCTATGTCGCCGACATCGCGAACCTGGCGAACGTCTACGCGTCCCGGGCCGCTTCCAGCTGATCCACGACGTACTCAGCGATAGCCAGGCTGGAGGTCGCTGCCGGCGACGGCGCGTTGCGGACCGCCGTGATCCCGTGGGCCCGGTGGATCACGAAGTCGTCCACCAGGGAGCCGTCCGCCTCGACGGCCTGGGCACGCAGGCCGAGACCGGCGCGGGTGACGTCCGCGGCGCCGATGGCGGGGACGTAGCACTGCGCCGCGCGCATGTACGCCGAGCGCGACAGCACGCCGCGCAGCTCGCCGGCCCCGGTGCGCCAGTGCCGGCGGGCGAAGCGCCAGAAGCCGCCGTAGCTCAGGGTGTCGGCGAGATCGTGGGGCGTGACCGATGCCCGACCGTAGCGGTCGCGGCTGAACGCGAGGAAGGCGTTCGGCCCCACCTCCAGGCCGCCGCCGACCCGGCGGGTGAAGTGCACGCCCAGGAACGGGTACGCCGGGTCGGGCACCGGGTAGACCATCCCGCGCACCAGGTCCTGCTTGGCTGGGGCGACCCGCATGTACTCGCCGCGGAAGGGCACGATCCGCGGCGTCACGGGCCCACCGACCAGCCGGCCCAGGCGGTCGGACTGGAGCCCGCCACAGAGCACCAGCTCGTCCACCCGGTGCCGCCCGGTCGCCGTGCCGACCTCGAGGCCTCCGGGCACCCGGTCGACGACGGTGACCTGGGCGCCGAGGTGCACCGCTCCTCCGGCCGCGACGATCTCCGCGGACAGCGCCTCGGCGACGGCGACGTAGTCGGTGATCGCCGTCCGCGGTGAGTGCAGCGCGGCGAGGCCGGCGGCGTGCGGCTCGACCTCGCCGATAGCCGCAGCGTCGAGGCGGCGCAGCCCCGGCACCCGGTTCTCGCGCGCGGTCCGCGCCAGCGCCTCGAACCGCGGCAGCTCGGCCTCGTCGACCGCGACGACCAGCTTGCCGCACTCGTCGTACGCGATGCCGTGCTCGGCGCAGTAGTCGCGCAGCAGCGCACGTCCGCGCGTGCACAGCTCCGCCTTGAGGCTGCCGGGCCGGTAGTAGATGCCGGCATGCACGACCCCGGAGTTGTGACCGGTCTGGTGGGTGGCGAGCCGCGTCTCCTTCTCCAGGACCACGACCGTGACGCCCGGTCGTCTGCGGACCAGCTCACGGCCGACGGCGAGACCGAGGATCCCGCCGCCGACGATCCCGATCGTGCCCGCACCCACGGAACCATCCTCCCCGATCCGGCAGCTCCGCCATGATGGGGCCATGAATCCCTCCGCGCGGATCGACATCGACGCACCGCTGGACGTCGTGTGGGAGGTCATGACCGACACCGAGCGGTACGCCGAGTGGAACCCCTTCGTCGAGCGGGCCGAGACCGCGCAACCGCCCCTCGTCGGCAACCCGATCGTGCTCCACGTCGTCTGGGCCACCGGGGGTCGCACCCGCTCCCCGGAGCGGATCACCGCCCTCGACGCTCCGACCACCGACCCCGCGACCGGTACGACGACCGCGCTGATGTCCTACGTCTACGAGGGCCTGCCCGCGAAGCTGGGGCTGGTCAAGGGGGTGCGCCACCAGCGCCTCACCCAGCGCCCCGGCGGCCCGACGACGTACGAGACCGTCGAGGAGTTCCGCGGCCCGCTCGTCCGCCTCGCCGGACCGGGGCGCGTGGCCGACGGATTCCGCCGCCACGCCGAGGGGCTCAAGGCGAAGGCGGAGCAGGCGGCTGCTTCGCGGCCGGAGGGATGAGCTCGGACGCGTTCCTCGCCGCCCACAGCGCGAACCCGAACACGGCAGCGCCGCAGACGATGTCGACGAGGACGTGGCCCTGGCGCCACCAGACCATGTCGGTCGCCCCGGGCACCGTGTAGTGGGCGATGCCGATCAGGCCGGACAGCGAGTACCCGGTGAGCGCGATCGCCGCGGTCGTGATGTGGCGCCGCAGCCACAGCAGCAGCCCCACCGCGCCGAAGGCGGTGAAGACGAACCAGCCGACGGCCACCAGGGTCGCGGACGGCGCGGGCACCGCCGCATCGGGACCGGGCACCGGGTAGTCGTCGTAGTTGACGTAGTTGTCGACGTAGTGGACGACCGACACCAGCACCGCGATCCCGAGCAGCCAGCACAGCACGCGTGTCGCCCGCAGATAGCTCACGCGCTCCAGACTAGGAGACGACCGCCTCCGGGCGTGGAACCCCGAACGCCGGCACGGTCGTCGCGCCCGTGGCGGGACTCAGCCACACCTGGCTGCCGAGCTCGAGGTCGAGGGCACGTGCGTGCGTGCGGGACAGGACGACGAGCACCGGCTCGGCCTGCCCCTCGATCTCGACGGTGAGCCGCACCTCGAAGCCCACCCGCAGCGCGCGGAGCACGACGCCGGGCGACGAGCCGGGCACCCCCGGGGAGACCGCGACCTCGATGTCGTGCGGACGCAGCCGCAGCGGCCCGAGCTGGGTCACCGCGCCGAGGAAGCCCATCACGAAGTCGTTGGCCGGCTCGTCGTAGAGCTGGTCCGGGCTGCCGATCTGCTCGATCCTGCCCTCGTTGATGACCACGATCTCGTCGGCGACCTCGAGCGCCTCCTCCTGGTCGTGGGTCACGAAGACCGTCGTCACGTGCACCTCGTCGTGCAGGCGCCGCAGCCAGTCCCGCAGCTCCTTGCGGACCTTCGCGTCGAGCGCGCCGAACGGCTCGTCCAGCAGGAGCACCGACGGCTCCACGGCGAGCGCGCGAGCGAGCGCGAGCCGCTGGCGCTGGCCGCCGGAGAGCTGCGAGGGCAGCCGGTGCGCGAACTGCGACAGGTGCACCAGCTCGAGGAGCTCGGCCACCTTCGTCTTCACCTCTGCCTTGGGGCGCTTGCGGATCTCCAGGCCGAAGGCGACGTTCTTGGCCACCGTCATGTGCTTGAACACGGCGTAGTGCTGGAAGACGAAGCCGACGTTGCGCTTCTGCGGCGGCAGCTTCGTGGCGTCCACGCCCTCGATCTCCACGGAGCCGCCGTCGGTGGACTCCAGGCCCGCGATGATCCGCAGCAGGGTGGACTTGCCGCCACCGCTGGGACCGAGCAGGGCGGTCAGCTGGCCCGTGGGCAGGGACACGTTGATGTCGTCGAGGGCGATGAAGTCGCCGTAGCGCTTGCCGACACCGCGTACTTCGATGCTCATGAGTGATCTTCCTTGCGAATGAGCGACACCACGACGAGGGCGAGCACGGAGGCCAGCACGAGCACGAAGGCAGCGGCGTACGCCGTGGGCTCCTCGTAGTTGGTGTAGCGGTTCTGGATGAGGAGGGTGGCGGTCTCGCCACGGAACTCGGCGCCGGGGCTGACGATCTTGACCGCTCCGAACTCGCCGAGCGAGCGGGCCATGCTCAGCACGACGCCGTACACGACCGCCCACTTGATGCTGGGCAGGGTGATCCGGCGGAAGGTCTGCCAGCCGTTGGCCCCGAGGCTGTGGGCGGCCATCTCGGCGTCGGCGCCGATCTCCTCGAGCACCGGCACGATCTCGCGGATCACCAGCGGAAGGCTGACGAAGGCCGTGGCCATGATCAGTCCCGGCGTGGTCCCGATGACGTAGAAGCCGACCGAGGCCAGCGCCTCACCGAACCAGCCCTTGCCCGTGCTGTAGGCGAGCACCAGCGCCAGGCCGACGACCACCGGCGAGACCGACATCGGCAGGTCGACGAGCACCGAGAGGATGCGCCGGCCGGGGAACTGGTAGCGGACGAGGAGCAGCGAGATCCCCACGCCGAAGAGCGTGTTGATGACCACGGCCCAGAACGCCACGGTGACGGTCAGGTTGAACGCGTAGGTCACCGACGGGTCGCTGAGTCGCTCCCAGAAGGCCCCGACGCCGCCCTCGTCGCCGACGTCCGCCGGGGCGAAGGTCTGCTTGGCGACCTCGAAGAGGGGCCAGATCACCAGCACGGCGAGATAGGCGATCACGAACGCCCGCAGCAGGTAGGTCACGGGCCCCTTGCGGGCCCGGATCTGTCGGGTGTCAGCCACGGCGGGCCACCCGCCTCGAGATCACGTCGAGGATCACGATCGTGACGATGGCGACGACCAGCAGCAGGACGGCGACGGCCGCGGCCCCGGCCTGGTTGTCCCCCTCGAGGAACTTGAGGATCTTCAGCGACGCGACCTCGGTCTCGTAGGGCGTGTTGCCCGAGATGAGCACCAGCGAGCCGAACTCGCTGATCGCCCGCGCGAAGCCCAGGGACGAGCCGGCCGCGATCGCCGGCACCAGGCTGGGCAGGATGATCCGCCGGAAGGTGGTGACCCGCGACGCGCCGAGGGACGCCGCCGCCTCCTCGACGTCGGCGTCGAGCTCGATGAGCACCGGCTGGACGGTGCGGACGACGAACGGCAGGGTCACGAACAGCAGCGCCAGGAAGATGCCCTGCCGGGTGTTCACGATGTTGATGCCCATCGGGCTCTCGGGTCCCCAGAGGCTGAGCAGGACCAGGCCGGCGACGATGGTCGGGAGCGCGAACGGGATGTCGATGACGACGTCGAGGATCCGCTTGCCCGGGAACTGGTCGCGGACCAGCACCCAGGCGACGATGGTGCCGATCACGGCGTTCACCGCCGTCACCAGCAGTGCCTCGACCACGGTCAGGCGCAACGCCGCGAAGGTCTGGGCGTCGGTCAGGGTGTTCCAGAAGCGGTCGAACCCACCGTCGGCGGCAGCCCCCACGACCGCCGCGAGGGGCAGGAGGACGAGGATGCTGAACCAGACCAGCGCGACGCCCAGCCCCACCCCCGACGTGGGGGTGAGGCGGAACGGCCCGCCGGACCGGCTCGTCCTACGAGCCGGTCCAGGGGGCGCGACGAGGGTGTCCGTCACTGCTTGGTCGCTTCGGCGTACAGCTGGTCGAAGCGGAGCTTCTCGCCGTCCTTGCCGAACCACTCCGCGTTGATGGCGCTCCAGCCGCCGAGGTCGGCGGCGGTGCTCAGCGACGTCGGGGTCGGGAACGGGGCGGCCGGGTCGTTGGCCCCTTCGACCTCGATGCCGGAGATGTCCAGGTCCCCGACGGGCCGGAAGCCCTTCGACACGAAGGCGGTCTGGCCCTCGTCGCTGAGGATGAAGTCCAGCCAGTCCTGCGCGACCGGGCTGGCGTCCTTCAGGACCGCGCCCGGGTTCTCGATGAGGAAGGTGTGGTCCGGAACGATGTAGTCCAGGTCCTCGCCGTTCTGCTTCGCGAGGATGGCCTCGTTCTCATAGGTGAGCAGCACGTTGCCGACACCCTTCTTGAAGGCCTCGGTCGCCTCGCGGCCGCTGGCGGCCCAGGTGGTGACGTTGCCGAAGACCTTCTTCAAGAAGGCGTCCGCCTCCTCCTCGGTCGCGCCGTTCTGCTTGGCGTAGGTGTAGAGCGCGAGGATGTTCCACTTCGCCGAGCCGGAGCTGGCCGGGTCCGGGGTGACGATCTTGACGTCGTCGCGGGTCAGGTCGTCCCAGTCCTCGATGCCGAGCGGGTTGCCCGACTCGGTCGCGATCACGGCGACCGAGCTGGAGACGATGCCCTGGGTCGGGCCGGCGTTCCAGTCGTCGGCGACGAGGCCGGCGTCGACCAGCCGGGTCAGATCGGGCTCGAGGGAGAAGACGACGTAGTCGACGTCCTTGCCCTTGGTGTCCACGACCTTGCGGCTCTGGTCGCCCGAGGCGCCGTACGAGCCGGAGAAGGACACGTCCTTGCCCGCCTCGGTCTTGTTGAACTCCGCGGCGGCGGCCTTGTTGCCTGCCTCCGGCACGGCGAAGCCGACGATGTTGACCCGCTCCCCGTCGTCGCTGCCGCTCCCGCTGCCGCCGTCGGCGCTCGCGCAGGCGGTCAGCGCCAACGCTCCGGTGACCGCCAGGGCCGCGGCCTTGATGACTCGCTTCATCGCACTCATTCCTTGCTGTTCGGGCCGGCCTCTCGGGGGCCAGTTCCATCAAACTAGACTGGAATAATACATATTAGCGAGTTAAGCGACTCGCTCTTAGACAAATCGACGAGTCGTCATGGCCGACATCACAGACCGGCGGCACTCCCGGGAGCGCCCATCAGGCGGCACGGCGACCGGTACGCCGGGGCGGCGGACTATCGTGGTGAGCGTTCGTCGAGCCGCATCGATCGGGGCGGCCGGCGCGAGCGGGACAGGTGCCCACCCAAAAAGTGGAACGTGTTCTAGATTGGCTCTAGAATCGGCTCACCTGAAGCTGTCATCGCGCGCGAGGCTTCCGTCGATGTCGAGAGAAGTGGAGCAGGTGTGAGCCAGACCAAGCAGGTCAAGCAGCTGGACCGGGTGATCATCCGGTTCGCCGGGGACTCCGGCGATGGCATGCAGTTGACCGGTGACCGGTTCACCCAGGAGTCGGCCGTGTTCGGCAACGACTTGGTGACCCTGCCCAACTTCCCCGCCGAGATCCGCGCCCCCCAGGGCACGATCCCCGGGGTCAGCTCGTTCCAGATCCACTTCGCCGACCACGACATCCTGACCGCGGGCGACCGGCCCGACGTGCTGGTCGCGATGAACCCGGCGGCGTTGAAGGCCAACCTGGCCGACCTGCCCAAGGGCGCGACGATCATCGTGGACTCCCACGACTTCACCAAGCGCAACCTCGAGAAGGCCGGCTACGCCACCAACCCGCTCGACAAGCTCGGCGAGGTCGACGACCCGCTGGCCGGCTTCCAGGTCCAGCCCGTCGACCTCACCGGCATCACGGTCGCGGCCGTGGCCGAGTTCGGGCTGTCCCGCAAGGACGCCGCCCGGGCCAAGAACATGTTCGCCCTCGGCCTGCTGTCGTGGATGTACGGCCGCCCGACCGAGCCGACCATCGCCTTCCTGGAGCGCAAGTTCGCGAAGGTCGCCGACATCCTCGGCGCCAACATCGCCGCGTTCAAGGCCGGCTGGAACTACGGCGAGACGACCGAGACGTTCGTCGTCCAGTACGAGATCAAGCCCGCCAAGATGCGGTCCGGGACCTACCGCAACATCACCGGCAACCTGGCGCTGTCCTACGGCCTGGTCGCCGCCGGTGTCCGGTCGAAGCTTCCCGTGTTCCTGGGGTCCTACCCGATCACCCCGGCCTCCGACATCCTCCACGAGCTCAGCAAGCACAAGGGCTTCGGCGTGACCACGCTGCAGGCGGAGGACGAGATCGCCGGCATCGGCGCCGCCATCGGCGCCGCCTTCGCGGGCTCCCTCGGCGTGACCACCACCTCCGGGCCCGGCATCGCGTTGAAGTCCGAGGCGATCGGCCTGGCCGTGATGACCGAGCTCCCCCTGGTCGTGATCAACGTCCAACGCGGCGGGCCCTCCACCGGCCTGCCCACCAAGACCGAGCAGGCCGACCTGCTCCAGGCCATGTACGGCCGCAACGGCGAGGCACCGGTCCCGATCGTGGCCCCCCAGTCGCCCGGCGACTGCTTCGCCGCGGCCGTCGAGGCCGCCCGGATCGCGATCACCTACCGCACGCCGGTCTTCCTGCTCTCCGACGGCTACCTCGCCAACGGCTCCGAGCCGTGGGAGATCCCGGACGTCGCGGACCTCCCGCTCATCGACGCGGACTTCGCGACCGGCCCCAACCACGACACCGGGACCCTCGACGCCGACGGCAACCCCGAGAGGGACTTCTGGCCCTACCTGCGCGACGAGGAGACCCTGGCCCGGCCGTGGGCCGTCCCCGGCACCGCCGGTCTCGAGCACCGCATCGGCGGCCTCGAGAAGGGAGAGGGCCACGGCAACATCTCCTACGACTCGGCCAACCACGACCGGATGGTCCGGATCCGCCAGGAGAAGGTCGACCGGATCGCCGACGGCCTCCCGCCGCTCGAGATCGACGACCCCTCGGGCGAGGCGAAGGTCCTCGTGATCGGCTGGGGATCGACGTACGGCCCGATCGGTGCCGCCTGCCGCCGGGTCCGCCGCGCGGGCCACAACGTGGCCCAGGTCCACCTGCGCCACCTCAACCCGTTCCCCAAGGACCTCGGGACGATCCTGAAGTCCTACGACAAGGTGCTGGTCCCCGAGATGAACCTCGGCCAGCTCTCCAAGATGCTCCGCGCGGAGTACCTCGTCGACGCGATCGGCTACAACCACGTCTACGGCCTGCCGCTCAAGGCCGCCGAGCTCGCCGAGGCCGTCGGCGCACTCGTCGGCGAGGCCGAGGGCAGGGACGTCGATCTCGGCGAGCACGGACTCAACCCCCCTGCCGACCACGAGGAGGCACCCGTCAAATGACGACCATCGATCTTCCGCTCCCCGGTGCCCGCACCGGCACCGAGCTGGTACCCGCCGTCGAGGAGGGCGTGACCCAGACCGCGAAGGAGTTCACCTCCGACCAGGAGGTCCGCTGGTGCCCCGGCTGCGGCGACTACGCCGTCCTCAAAGCCGTCCAGTCCTTCCTCCCCGACCTCGGCCTACGCCGCGAGAACATCGTCTTCGTCTCCGGCATCGGCTGCTCCAGCCGCTTCCCCTACTACCTCGACACCTACGGCATGCACTCCATCCACGGCCGAGCACCCTCCATCGCCACCGGCATCGCCACCGCCCGCGAAGACCTCTCCGTCTGGGTCGTCACCGGCGACGGCGACGCCCTCTCCATCGGCGGCAACCACCTCATCCACGCCCTACGCCGCAACGTCAACATGACCATCCTGCTCTTCAACAACCGCATCTACGGCCTCACCAAGGGCCAGTACTCCCCCACCAGCGAGGTCGGCAAGGTCACCAAGTCCACGCCGGTCGGCTCGGTGGACCACCCGTTCAACCCGGTGTCCCTCGCCCTCGGCGCCGAGGCCACCTTCGTCGCGCGGACCATCGACTCCGACCGCAAGCACCTCACCGCCGTGCTCGCCGCCGCCGCCGCCCACCGCGGCACTTCGTTCGTCGAGATCTACCAGAACTGCCCGATCTTCAACGACGGCGCCTTCGACGCCATCAAGGGCATGGGCGAGCACAAGGGCGAGAAGGAACACGCGATCATCCCGCTCACCCACGGCCAGCCGATCACCTTCGGCGCGCTCGACGAGGCGACCGGCCTGGGCGACAAGGCCCTGGTCCGCGCCGCGTCCGGCGGCGTCGACGTCGCCGACACCGCGACCGTGCCCGCCGACGCGATCCTCGTCCACGACGCCCACAACGCCGACCCGTCCACGGCGTTCGCGATCTCCCGGCTCACCGACGCGGGCTACCTCAACCGCAGCCCGATCGGCATCTTCCGCCAGGTCGACCGCCCGACGTACGACGACCAGGCGCGCGCCCAGGTCGCCACCGCCACGGAGGCGGTCGCCGGCCAGGGGACGCCCGAGGAGCGCCTCACCGCGCTCATCAACGCCGGCGACACCTGGACCGTCGACTGACCGACGGGCAGGCCAGGGGTGCCCCGGCCGCCACGGACAAAAAGCGAAGCGCCGCCGAGCAGATGCTCGGCGGCGCTTCGCTTGGTGGTCACCGCATTCAGCGGCGGGTGACCGTGAACTTGAAGCTGGCCTTGGCGTAGACCGCGTCGCCCTTGGCGACGACCTTGTACTTGGTCTTCTTGCCCTTCTCGGCGCGGACGAAGACCTTCTTGGTGAGACCGTCGCCCTTGGTCTTGACCTTGGCGATGCGGGCCCAGCGGCCGTTGCGCTTGACGTAGACCTTCATCTTGACGCCCGCGGCGAGCGGGTCGGTCGCGAACTTGGCCCAGAGGCGCTTGCCGTAGCAGCCGGCCTCGGGATGCGGGCCGCAGTCGCCGATGAGGACCGCGCGCGGCGTGACGCCCTTGGCCGCGACGACCTGGCCCGGCTGGACCTGGATGGAATCGGCCTGAGCAGCCGTCGGTGCGAGCGTCAGCCCCAGCAGGGCAGCCGTGAAGGCGGCCACCAGGACGGACATGGTGCGAACGAATCGCATAGGGACTCCCCCTCGTGATCAGGATCGTTGGTGGACACGGCCTTCGTGCCCGCCCGGGCGCGACCTGAAACCACCTCGCTCCCACGAGCCGGATCACGCCGCTAGGGTCCCAGTGTGTCGGACCAACGCCGGGGACTCGCGCTCGGGTTCCTCGCCTACATGCTCTGGGGTGCCTTTCCCCTGTACTGGCCCCTGCTCAAACCCAGCGGCGCGGTCGAGATCCTGGCCCATCGGATCGTCTGGTCGCTGGTCGTCATGGGCCTGCTGCTCGTGGCCCTGCGGCGGACGGCGGCACTGCGCGCCGTGCTGCGCGACCGTCGTACGACGCTGCTGCTCCTCGTCGCCGCCGCGACGATCACCGCCAACTGGGGCACCTACATCTACGCCGTCAACAGCGATCGCGTGGTGGAGGGCTCATTGGGCTACTTCATCAACCCGCTGGTGACCGTGCTGATGGGTGTGCTGCTCCTCGGGGAGCGGCTCCGACCGATCCAGTGGGGCGCGCTCGGCATCGGGTTCGTCGCGGTGATCGTACTGACCGTCGACTACGGTCGACCACCGGTGATCGCCCTGGTGCTGGCGATCTCGTTCGGCACCTACGGGCTCGCGAAGAAGTCCGCCGGGGTCGGCGCCATCGAGAGCCTCGCCTTCGAGACCGCGGTCCTCGCGCCCTTCGCGCTGACCTATCTGGTGTGGCTCGGAGGCGCCGGCCGCGCGCACTTCACCAGCGAGGGCGCCGGTCATGTCGCCCTCCTCGTCACGAGCGGGATCATCACGGCGGTGCCCCTGCTGTGCTTCAGCGGGGCCGCGACCCGGGTGTCGATGACCAGCCTCGGGCTGCTGCAGTACCTCACCCCGGTCCTGCAGTTCGCGCTCGGGATCACGCTGGTGGGCGAGCACATGCCGCCGGGTCGGTGGGTCGGGTTCGGCCTGGTCTGGCTGGCCCTCATCGCGTTCACCGCCGACGCCCTGCGCCACCGGCGTCGCCAGCTGGCCCGCGCGGCGGAGTCCTGCGCCGTCTGAACCGCCTCAGCGGCCCTGGAGGGACGGCGGGTCAGGCGCTGACCTCACTCCGGGCGTGTGAGGACGTCGAGGAACTCGTGATTGACGAACAGCAGCTCGCGCCCCACCTTCGCCTCGTGGAGGAGGCCCGCGCTGACGAGCGCATGCAGCCAGGTCGAGGCAGTCTGCCGCGACACATCACACCGGTCGACGACAGCGCCGATACGGCAGTAGGGCTGCTCGAACAAGACCGACAGGAACTGGGCATCGCGACCCCCCGGCGTGGCCGCACGCGCCCTCTCGGCGATCTCGTCCTGGCAGGCGCGGATCGAGCCGATCTTCCGCGTGGTCGAGGTTGCCGACTCCCGCACGACCTCCAACATGTAGCACACCCACTCGGGCCAGGCGCCCTCGGCGCTGACTGCGCGCAGGAGACGGTAGTAGTCGTTCTTCCGCGCGATGATCGACCGGGAGAGGTAGAGGATCGGCTCGTCCAGCAGGCCGGACTGGATGAGCATGAGGATGTTGATGACGCGACCCGTCCGCCCGTTGCCGTCGTGGAACGGATGGATCGCCTCGAACTGATAGTGGGCGACGGCCATCCGGACCAACGGATCGAGGTCCTCCTCGCCGTGGACGAATCGCTCCCAGGCGGCCAGCTTCTCGCGAATCACCTCGGCTCCCTCGGGTGGCGCGTAGACCACCTCACGGGTGCTCGGGTTGACGATCCTGGTACCGGGAACCGCCCGAATGTCCATGTCCCGCCCCTGAAGGCGAGAGCAGATGGCAGCTGCCGTCGTCGCGGAGAGCGGCCGGTTCCGAATGGCGTCGACCCCCGCGAAGAGGGCGGTGCGGTAGCGCAGCGCCTCCTTGGTCGCATGGTCACCGCCGCCCGAGTCGACGTGCTTGAACAGCTCATCTGCCGTGGTGACGATGTTCTCGATCTCTGAGCTCGCTTGCGCCTCGAGCAGCGGGACCGCATGGATCAGGACGTGCGGGTTCGGCAGGAGTCGCCCCGCCTGGGCCAGGGTCGCAAGCGCCGCGCGTGCCTCGATCGCCAGCTTCAGCACATGCTTCGGCTCGAGGTCCAGCCCCTCGGGAGGCAACGCGGGGAGATCGTTGAACGGGATCTCGGGGTTCCACGCCATACGTCAACTCTCTCGACAGATCTGCTCTACCTGTTAAAAGAACGGGGAAAACTTAACACGTTCCGACGACATGTCGGGTTCCCTGACATGTCGTACGACGGCGATCGGACCAGAGGTCAGGCGGAGCGGATCGCCACGACGTCGGCGAAGGCCTCGAGTGCGGCGCGCACGGAACCCTCGGGCAGCGCCTCCAGCAGCCGCTTGGCCTCCTGGGCCCGGGCCACGACGTACGCCCGGGCCTGCTCCATGGCGGCGTGCTTGCGGAGCAGGTCGAGCGCCTCGGCGTGGAGCCCGGCGTCGCCGGCGAGGTCGGTGCGCGCGGGGTCGAGCAGCTCGCGCAGGCGGGCGTCGGCGGGATCGGTCGAGGCACGCGCCATCAGCACCGGGAGGGTCGGGACGCCCTCCTTGAGGTCGGTGCCGGGCGTCTTGCCGGACTCCTCGCTCTCGGAGGCGATGTCGAGGATGTCGTCGGAGAGCTGGAACGCCGTGCCGACCAGCTCGCCGTACTCGGTGAGCGCCGCGACCACGTCCGGTGCGGCGCCGGCGAAGAGCGCGCCGTAGCGGGCCGACGTCGCGATCAGGGAGCCGGTCTTGCCGGCGACCACCTCGAGGTGGTGGGCGAGGGCGTCCTCGCCGGGGCCGGGCTCCACCGTCTCGAGGATCTGGCCCTCCACCAGCCGGGTGAAGGTCTCCGCCTGGATCCGCACCGCCTCCGGGCCCAGCTGGGAGGTCAGCTCCGACGACTTGGCGAACAGCCAGTCGCCGGTGAGGATCGCGACCAGGTTGTCGTAGCGCGCATTGGCCGAGTCCTCGCCTCGGCGCAGCGCGGCCTCGTCCATGACATCGTCGTGATAGAGCGAGCCGACATGGGTGATCTCCACGACGCAGGCCGCGGTGAGGACCTCCTCGGCGTCGGGCCGAGGCCCCGCCTCGGCCGCCAGGAGCACGAGCAGGGGCCGGAACCGCTTGCCACCGGCGGCGAGCAGGTGGCGCGCCGCCTCGGTGACGTAGGGTGCCCGGCTCGACGCGTGCCCGTAGAGCGCCTCCTCGACCGTCGCCATCCGTTCCCGCAGCCGATCGGCGAGGGCGGGGTCGTCGATCGGCAGCGCCAGGTCGGCGGGACGCGCAGCGGAGGTCACCTGATGAAGTCTCCCGCACCGGTCACGAGATCGAGAACCGGGCCCGGCACGACACCCATGACCAGGGTCGCCGCCAGGCACACCACGATGGTGCCCGACGTGAGCAGCGACGACCGGGTGACGACGCCGGCTCCGTCCTGGCTGGGCTCGGTGAAGAACATCAGCCGGATGTGCCGGACATAGAACGTGATCGCGAGGATGCTGCACGCGATCGCCACCAGGACCACCGGCCACGCGCCCGCGGACAGCGCCGAGGTGAACACCGCCCACTTGCCGATGAAGCCCGCGGTGAGCGGGATGCCGGCCATGGAGAGCAGGAAGAACGCGAACGCCCCCGCGACCAGCGGCGAGGTGCGCCCCAGCCCGGCCCAGCGGTCGTACGCCGTCGCCTCGCCGCCGGCGTCGCGCACCAGCGTGACGATGGCGAAGGCGCCGATCATGGCGAAGCCGTAGGTGGTGAGGTAGAAGAGCACACCCTCGAGCGAGGTGTACTGGCCCTGGGCGAGGTCGCCCGCGCTCTGCACGCCGAGCACGCCGACCAGGATGAAGCCGGTGTGCGCCACCGAGGAGTAGGCGAGCATCCGCTTCACGTCGTTCTGCACGATGGCGAGGATCGCGCCGAGGATCATCGAGGCGATCGCGATCACCCAGAGCATCGGCTGCCAGCTCCAGCGCTCGCCGCCGAAGGCGACGTAGAGCAGGCGCAGCAGCGCGCCGAAGGCGGCGACCTTGGTGCCGGCGGCCATGAACGCGGTCACCGCGGTGGGCGCGCCCTGGTAGACGTCCGGGGTCCAGGCCTGGAAGGGCGCGGCACCGACCTTGAACAGCAGCCCGACGGCGAGCAGGCCGATGCCCGCCAGCAGCAGGCCGTGGTTGGCCGAGCCGGCCCGCACCGCCTCGTTGATGCCGGCGAAGCTGACCGAGCCCGCGTAGCCGTAGACCAGCGCGGCGCCGTACAGGAAGAAGCCGGACGCGAAGGCGCCGAGGAGGAAGTACTTCATCGCCGCCTCCTGGCTCAGCAGGCGGCGACGGCGGGCCAGGCCGCAGAGCAGGTAGAGCGGCAGCGAGAGCACCTCGAGGGCGACGAACATGGTCAGCAGGTCACCGGACGCGGGGAACAGCAGCATGCCGAAGACGGCGAACAGGAGCAGCGGGTAGACCTCGGTGTGCTCCAGGCCCCGGGTCGAGGCCTCACGCTCACCCTCGGTGCCGGGAAGCGCGGCCGCCTGGCCGGTGAAGGCCGAGACCCCACCTTCGAGACGCTGCTCACCGAAGAGCGCGACGCCGCCGAGGGCGAAGACCAACAGCAGGCCCCACAGGTAGACCGTCGGGCCGTCGACCACGATGCTGCCCATCGCGCCGACCAGACCGCGACCCTCGCTGCCGCCGGAGCCATCGGCGCCGGCGTGCTCGTCGAGACCCATGCCGACGACGACCGTGGCGACCAGCGCCGCGACGACGGTGACCAGGGCCAGACCCACCTGCGGCAGGCGCCGGGTCCCGCGCGGCAGGAAAGCCTCCAGCATGACGCCGACGCAGGCACCGCCGAAGACGATGAGGAGCGGCAGCAGCTCGGCGTACTCGAGCTCGGGCTTCACGAACTCCATCAGTGGGCCCCCTCTCCCTCGGTCTCGGCATGGACGACCGTCGGTGCGTCGTCCTGGACCCCGACCTGCTGCATCAGGTCACCCACCATCGGGTTGCTCACGTCGAGCAGCGGCGCCGGGTAGAACCCGAAGAACACCAGCGCGACCATGAGCGGGGCGACGGCGGCGATCTCGCGGACGCCGAGGTCCGTGGTGCCCTCCACCTCCGGGGGCGTCGGGCCGGTCATCGTGCGCTGGTACATCCACAGCACGTAGATGGCGGACAGGACGACCGCGGTGACGGCGATCGCGCCGACGTACCAGCCGTAGTCGAAGGCGGCGACGAACACCAGGAACTCGCTGATGAACGGCGACAGGCCGGGCAGGCCGAGCGTGGCCAGGCCGGCGACCAGCAGCAGGCCGGCGAGGACCGGGGCGACCTTCTCGACACCGCGCATCTCGCGGATCGAGGCCGTCCCGGTGCGGTCGTAGAGATAGCCGGCCACCAGGAAGAGCGCGGCGGTGCCCAGGCCGTGGTTGACCATGTAGAGGATCGCGCCCGTGCCGCCCTGGCTGGTCATCGTGAAGACGCCGAGCGTGATCAGGCCGAAGTGGCTCAGCGAGGTGAGACCGATGAGCCGGAAGACGTCGTCCTGCCCGATCGCGACCAGGGCGCCATAGACCACGGAGATCAGCGCGAGCGTGATGACGAAGGGCGTCGCCCACTGCGAGGCCTCCGGGAAGATGCCGAGGCAGAAGCGCATCATCCCGAAGGTGCCGATCTTGTCGAGGATGCACACGAGCAGCACGCCGGTGCCCGGCGTCGCCTTCTCGGTGGTGTCGGCCAGCCAGGTGTGCAGCGGGAACAGCGGCGCCTTGATCGCGAAGGCGATGAAGAAGCCGAAGAACAGCCAGCGCCCGGCCTCCGTGCCGATGTCGAGCTTCTCGAGGTCGGAGAGGAGGTACGACGGCTCGCCCTGCTGAGCGGAGACGACGTACAGCCCGATCACCGACGCCAGCAGGACCAGGCCGCCGGCGAGCTGGAACATCAGGAACTTCAGCGCCGCCGCGCCACGGCCGTCGCGGCCGAAGCCGCCGACCAGGAAGTACGCCGGGATCAGGGTCGCCTCGAAGACGACGTAGAACAAGAACACATCGGTCGCGCAGAACACGGCGAGCGAGAGGCCCTCCAGCGCGAGGGTCCAGGCGACGAAGGAGCGGGCGCCGGCCGAGCCGGCGGCGTCGGCCTTGAACCACTCCGCGCCGAGCACCAGCGGGACGAGCAGGACCGTCAGCAGCACCAGCAGCAGGCCGAGGCCGTCGACGCCGAGGGCGTAGTGCACCCCGAACGCCTCGATCCACTCGTGCTCCTCGGTGAGCTGGCGCCCACCGTCGATCTCGTACGACGCCGCGACGACCACGCCCGCGACCAGGGTCGCCAGCGCGACGCCGAGGCCGACGGGCTTGCTGAGCGTGCGCGGCAGCAGGGCGACGGCGATCGCGCCCGCGAGCGGCAGCCAGATCAGGAGGCTGAGCATCAGTTCACCACCACCAGGGTCAGGACGAGGAGCAGTGCGCCGCCGAGGATGCCGAGAGCGTAGGAGCGGACGTAGCCGTTCTGGAGCCGCCGCAGCAGCTCACCGGTGCCGGCGAGGACCGTCGTGCCCCCGGTGAAGAGGCCGTCGACGATCGAGCGGTCGCCGGCGGTGAGGCTACGCACCGTGGCCCGGCCCGGCGTGACCACCAGGCCCTCGTTGATCGCATCGCCGTAGAGGTCGGCACGGGCCGCCTTCGTGGCGATCGAGACGTCGGCGGGGGCGACCCGCGGCACCTCCTGCTTGCCGACCAGGAACCAGGCCAGCGCCACACCGGCGGCGACGACGGCGACCGTGATGAGCGTGATGACGATGACCGGGAGCGGGGGCTCGTGGTGCTCGGCGTGGCCGACGACAGGGCTGAGCCAGTCGACGATCCAGTTGCCGGCGAGCATCAGGCCGCCGAGGACCGACAGCGCCGCCAGGACGATGAGCGGGATCGTCATCACCTTCGGGCTCTCGTGGGGGTGGACGTCTCCCCCGGAATCGGTAGAGCCCCAGCGCTTGTCGGTGAAGAAGGTCATCAGCATCATCCGGGTCATGTAGAAGCCGGTGATGCCCGCGCCCAGCAGGGCGCAGATGCCGACGATCGGGCTCTCGACCAGGGCGGTCTCGATGATCTTGTCCTTGGACCAGAACCCCGCGAACGGGGGCACCCCGATGATCGCGAGGTAGCCCATCGCGAACGTCAGGAAGGTGACGGGGAGCATCTTGTTGAGCGCACCGTAGTGACGCATGTCGACGTCGTCGTCCATCGCGTGCATGACCGAGCCGGCGCCCAGGAACATGTTGGCCTTGAAGAAGCCGTGGGTCAGCAGGTGGAAGATCGCGAAGGCGTAGCCCGCGACGCCGAGGCCGGCGCCGAGCATCATGTAGCCGATCTGGCTCATCGTGGAGCCGGCCAGACCCTTCTTGATGTCGTCCTTGGCGCAGCCGATGATCGCGCCCCACAGCAACGTCACGGTGGCGACGATGATGACCGCCGTCTGCGCGGCCGGGGCCAGCTCGAAGACGAAGTTCGAGCGGGTGATCAGGTAGACACCCGCGGTCACCATCGTCGCGGCGTGGATCAGCGCCGACACCGGCGTCGGGCCCTCCATCGCGTCCAGGAGCCAGGCCTGGAGCGGGACCTGGGCCGACTTGCCGCAGGCACCGACGAGCAGCAGCACGCCGACCCAGTTCAGGGTCGTCTCGGTGGCCCCGCCGGACAGCGCGCTGATGCCGCTGAAGCTGGTGGTGCCGAAGGTCACGATCATCAAGAAGATCGCCAGGCCCAGGCCCATGTCGCCGACCCGGTTGATGACGAACGCCTTCTTGGCCGCGGCTGCCGCGGAGGGCTTGTGCTGCCAGAAGCCGATGAGGAGGTACGACGCGAGGCCGACGCCCTCCCAGCCCAGGAACAGGCCGACGTAGTTCTCCGAGAGGATCAGCATGAGCATGGCCGCGACGAACAGGTTCAGGTAGGCGAAGAACCTGCGCCGGCGCGGGTCGTGGGCCATGTAGCCGATCGAGTAGACGTGGATCAGCGAGCCGACGCCGGTGATCAGCAGCAGGAAGAGCGCCGACAGCGGGTCGTAGAGCAGGTCCAGCCCGATGTGCAGCCCGCCCGCGTCGATCCAGTCGTAGAGGTGCTGGCTGATCTGGCGCTCACCCTCGTCACGGCCGAGGAGGCTGACGAAGAGGACGAGGCTGATCACGAATGACATCGCGGAGGTGGCGGTGCCGAGGAGGTGGCCCCACTTGTCGGTGTAGCGGCCGCCGAGCAGCAGGACGGCGGCCCCGAGCAGCGGCAGCGCGATGATCAGCCACAGCAGCGTGAACGGGCCGTCGGCGTCGGTCGGCGCGACCACGGGGATGGTGGTCTCGCTGGCCTTGAGGGTCAGCGCGGTGAGTGCGTTCATCGTCTCGTCCTCAGAACTTCAGCAGGCTCACGTCGTCGACCGAGGCCGAGCGACGGGTCCGGAAGATGGTCATGATGATCGCGAGCCCGACCACGACCTCGGCCGCGGCGACCACCATCACGAAGAAGGCGGCGATCTGGCCGTCGAGGTTGCCGTGCTGGCGGGCGAAGGCGATGAACGCCAGGTTGCAGGCGTTGAGCATCAGCTCGACGCACATGAACACGACGATCGCGTTGCGTCGGGTGAGCACCCCGATCGAGCCGATCGTGAAGAGGATCGCGGACAGGACGATGTACTCGGTCATGCCGGGTCCTCTTTGCCGTCGGTCGCTTCGCTCCCCGGCTGCTTCGCATCGGGCTTCGCCGTGGGATCCACGCCGAGCTGCTCCTTGATCGCCTCGATGTCGGTGAGACCGGCCGACCGCATGGTGCCGCGGGCGGCGAGCACCCGGGAGACCGAGGCCGCGGCCGGGCTGCCGTCGGGCAGCAGGGCCGGCGTGTCCACCGCGTTGTGACGGGCGTAGACGCCCGGCGGAGGCAGTGGGCCGAGGTGGGCACCGGTCTCGCCGTACGCGCGGATCCGCTCGGCCGCGAGGACCGGCTGGGTGCGCCTGGGCGTGAGCCGCTCGCGGTGGGTCAGCACCATCGCGCCGACGGCCGCGGTGATCAGCAGGGCGCTGGCGGCCTCGAAGATGAAGACGTAGCGCGAGAACAGCAGGTCGGCGAGGGCCTGGACGTTGCCGCCCGCGTTGGCCTCCTCGAGGCCGGTCGCCGTGCCGAGGGTGAGCTGGGACAGGCCGACGACCATCACCACGACGAAGGCCAGGCCGACCAGCCAGGCCAGCGCCCGCTGGCCCTTGATCGTCTCGACCAGCGAGTCGGAGGCGTCGACTCCGACGAGCATCAGCACGAACAGGAAGAGCATCAGGATCGCGCCGGTGTAGACGATGATCTGGACCGCGAAGAGGAACGGCGCCTCGAGGACGGCGTACAGCACGGCGAGGCTGATCATCACCACGGCCAGCAGCAGCGCGGCGTGGACGGCCTTGCGCACGAACAGCAGGCCGAGTGCGGCGACGACCATGATCGGCGCGAGGATCCAGAAGGCGGTCACTGCTTGGCCTCCTCGTCGCTGCCGGCCTTGAACTCACCGCGGTAGTAGTCGTCGTCGCTGCCGAGCAGCTGCGCGTGCGGCGGCTGCTCCATGCCCGGCAGCAGCGGGGCCAGCAGGTCGGACTTCTCGTAGATCAGGCTGGCCCGGCTGTCGTCGGCGAGCTCGTACTCGTTGGTCATCGTCAGTGCCCGGGTCGGGCAGGCCTCGATGCACAGTCCGCAGAGGATGCAGCGCAGGTAGTTGATCTGGTAGACGCTGCCGTAGCGCTCACCCGCCGAGAAGCGCCCCGAGGGCACCGGGTTGCCGTCGGCGTCGACGCTCGCCCCGTCGACGTTCTCGGCCCCCTCGACGTAGATGGCGTCGGCCGGGCAGGCCCAGGCACACAGCTCGCAGCCGACGCACTTCTCCAGGCCGTCGGGCCAGCGGTTGAGCTGGTGCCGGCCGTGGAAGCGCGGCGCGGTCGGCAGCTTCTCCTTGGGGTACTGCTCGGTGACGACCTTGCGGAACATGGTCCGGAAGGTGACCCCGAACCCCGCGACCGGGTCCCACAGCTGCTCCTTGAGGGACGGGCCCTTCTCCTCCGGCCTCTTCGAACCCTGCTGGTCAGCCATTGGTCACCCCTGAATCGCGGACGGTCTCACTGACGGTGTCCTGGGCCGAGCGGAACACGAGCGGCGCGGCGGCACCGCGGACGGCGCCACCCGCCGGCATCGGCGGCACCGGGAATCCCCCGGTGCGCGCCGTGGCGGTCTCGAGGTCGTCCTCGCCCTCCTTCGATCCCTTCTCGGGGACGAGGAAGGTCAGCAGCAGGACCACCAGGACGACGCCGACGACGATCAGCCAGAACTGCGGGTTGCCGCTGAAGCCCTCGTCGAAGACGCCCTCGTTGCGCGCGGCCCGCATCGTGGCGACCGCGACGATCCACACGAGCGAGATCGGGATCAGCCGCTTCCAGCCGAACGCCATGAACTGGTCGTAGCGCAGCCGCGGCAGCGAGCCGCGCAGCCAGATGAAGATGAAGACGAAGAACAGGACCTTGCCGAAGAACCACAGCACCGGCCAGTAGCCCTCGTTGGCGCCGGCCCAGACCTCGTCGATCCAGAACGGGGCGTGCCAGCCGCCGAGGAAGAGGGTGGCCGCGAGCGCCGAGACGGTCGCCATGTTGATGTACTCGGCGAGGAAGAAGAGCGCGAACTTCAGGCTGGAGTACTCGGTGTGGAACCCGCCGACCAGCTCGCCCTCGGCCTCCGGGAGGTCGAACGGCGCGCGGTTGGTCTCACCGACCATGGCGATCGCGTAGATGACGAAGGACGGCAGCAGGATCAGCCCGAACCACAGGTCGTCCTGCGCGGCGACGATCTCACTGGTCGACATCGAGCCGGCGTACATGAACACCGCGACGAGCGCGAGGCCCATGGCGACCTCGTAGGAGATCATCTGGGCGCTCGAGCGGAGGCCGCCGAGCAGCGAGTACGTCGAGCCGCTGGACCAGCCGCCGAGCACGATGCCGTAGATGCCGATCGACGCGATCGCCATCACGAAGAGCACCGCGACCGGCATGTCCGTCAGCTGCAGCGGCGTCTGGTGCCCGAAGAAGTTCACCTCGGGCCCGAACGGGATGACGCTGAAGGTCACGAACGCCGGCACCACGACGATGACGGGCGCGAGCACGAAGACCACCTTGTCGGCGGCCTTCGGGATCAGGTCCTCCTTGAAGGCCAGCTTCACGCCGTCGGCCAACGACTGCAGCAGGCCGAAGGGGCCGTGCACGTTGGGGCCGATCCGGTGCTGCATCCGGGCGACGACGCGCCGCTCCCACCAGATGTTGAACAGGGTCAGCAGCACCAGGATGACGAAGATCAGCAGTGCCTTGAGACCGACGACCCACCAAGGATCGCTGCCGAAGGCCGACAGAGAGTCGTTCACCCGTGCACCCCTTCCGCTCCAGCGATCGTGACCGTCGTGCCCGGGGAGGCCAGGTCGGCGAGGACGCCGTTGCCGACCGAGTTGGCCGGCACCCAGACCACGCCGTCGACGAGGTCGTCGCAGATCTCGGCCGGCAGGGTCATCGAGCCGCGGTCACCGGTGAGGGTGACCGTCGGGCCGTACCGGTCGTAGGCATCCGGCGTGACCAGCGCGACCGGCGTCCGGGCCGTCGCCTTGAGGTACTTGTCGCCCTCCTGGAGCGATCCGTTGTCGAGCAGCTGCTTCCAGGTCGCCAGACGCACAGCGCCGTCGGCGCGAACGGCATCGTCCCTCGCTTCGCTCGGGGGCTTCGTCGTTCCGGACAGACCAGGCTCGCTGCGCTCGCGGTCTGTCCGGTCCCAGGGGCCTAGCTGGGCCATCTCGGCGCGCACCTCGTCGACCGTGCGGAAGCCCAGCGAGGCACCCAGCTCGTCGGCGATGCCGGCCAGCGCCCGCAGCTCGGGCAGCGAGGCCGGGTTGCGCAGCGCGGCCTCCCAGGGGCGCAGCCGCCCCTCCCAGTTGACGAAGGTGCCGGACTTGTCGGTGGTCGGCGCGACCGGGAAGACCACGTCAGCCCGGTCGGTGACCTCCGTGCGGCGCACGTCGAGGGCGACCACGAAGCCGGCCGCGTCGATCGCGGCGCGGGTGGCCGCCGGGTCGGCGGTGTCGTCGGGGTCCACGCCGCCGACGACCAGGCCGCCGAGTGCGCCGGCGACCAGCGCCGCGACGATCCCGTCGGCGTCGCGTCCCGGGGTCGCGGGAAGGGCGTCGACGCCCCAGGCGGCGGCGACGTCGACCCGTGCGCCGGCGTCGGCGACCGGGCGGCCGCCGGGCAGCAGGGTCGGCAGGCAGCCCGCCTCGATCGCGCCCCGGTCACCGGCACGGCGCGGCACCCAGGCCAGCCGGGCGCCGGTGGCGGCCGCGATCTCGGCGGCGGCGCTCAGCGCACCGGGTACGACGGCCAGCCGCTCGCCGACGAGCAGCACCGCCGTCGCGTCGAGCTCTCCGGCCAGCGCCCGCAGCGCGGCCGGCTCGTCGCCGGGCGCGGTCGGGACCAGCCGTGCCCCGAGCTTGGCGAGACCGCGGGTCGTGAACGGCGCGAGGCTGATCACCTCGGTGCCGCCCGCGCGGACCGACTTGCGCAGCCGCAGGAAGATGGCGGCAGCCTCGTCCTCGGGCTCCAGGCCGACCAGGACCACCGTGGCGGCGGACTCCAGGTCGGCGTACGTGACGCCGCCGGCCCCGGGACCGGTGAGCACCACGTGGGAGGCCAGGAAGTCCGCCTCCTCCGCCGACAGGGGGCGGGCCCGGAAGTCGATGTCGTTGGTGTCGAGCGCGACCCGGGCGAGCTTGGCGTAGGCGTAGGCGTCCTCGGCGCTCAGCCGACCGCCGGTCAGGACGCCCACGCCGCCGGCCGCCTTCGCCGCGGCGAGGCCGCGGGCCGCGACCGTGAACGCCTCGGGCCAGGATGCCGGCCGCAGCGCGCCGTCCTCGTCGCGGACCTGCGGGTAGGTGAGCCGGTCGTCGGCCTGCGCGTAGGCGAAGGCGAACCGGTCCTTGTCGCTGATCCACTCCTCGTTGACCGCCGGGTCGTCGCCGGCCTGGCGGCGCAGCACCGTGCCACGGCGGTGGTCGACCCGGATCGCCGAGCCGCACGCGTCGTGCTCGGCGACGCCGGGGGTCGAGACCAGGTCGAAGGGGCGGGACCGGAAGCGGTACTGCTCGGAGGTCAGCGCGCCGACCGGGCAGATCTGGATGACGTTGCCGGAGAAGTACGACAGGAAGGGCGCGTCCTCGGCGATGCCGATCTGCTGCTGGACACCGCGCTCGACCAGCGCGATGAAGGGGTCGCCCGCGATCTCGTCGGCGAACCGGGTGCAGCGCTGGCACACGATGCAGCGCTCACGGTCGAGCAGCACCATCGGCGAGAGGTTGATCGGCTTGGGGAAGGTCCGCTTCACGCCGCGGTTGCGGTCGTCGGAGAAGCGCGACTCGCCGCGGCCGTTGGACATGGCCTGGTTCTGCAGCGGGCACTCGCCGCCCTTGTCGCAGACAGGGCAGTCGAGCGGGTGGTTGATGAGCAGCAGCTCCATCACGCCCTGCTGGGCCTTGTCGGCGACCGGGCTGCTGACCTGGGTGCTGACGACCATGCCCTCGGCGACGGGGAGCGTGCAGGACGCCTGGGGCTTCGGGAAGCCCCTGCCGTTGCCGGCGTCGGGCACGTCGACCAGGCACTGCCGGCAGGCGCCGACGGGCGCGAGCAGCGGATGGTCGCAGAACCGCGGGATCTGGACACCGACCTGCTCGGCGGCCCGGATCACCAGCGTGTCCTTGGGGACGCTGACCTGGACGCCGTCGATCGTGACCGTGACCAGATCGGTCTTCTCGATCTCGGGGGCGCTCATGCCGACACCTCCGTTCCGGCCCAGGCCGTCGACCTCGCGGGGTCGAACGGGCAGCCGCCGTGGCTCAGGTGCGCGAGGTACTCCTCGCGGAAGTACTGGATCGAGCTGGTCACCGGGCTGGTGGCGCCGTCACCGAGCGCGCAGAACGCACGCCCGAGGATGTTGTCGCACTGGTCGATCAGCTGGTCGAGGTCCGCCTCGCTGCCCTGGCCGTTCTCGAGCCGGGTGAGCGCCTGCGCCAGCCACCAGGTGCCCTCGCGGCACGGGGTGCACTTTCCGCAGGACTCGTGCTGGTAGAACTCCGTCCAGCGCAGGACGGCGCGCACCACACACACGGTGTCGTCGAAGATCTGCAGCGCGCGCGTGCCGAGCATCGAGCCCGCACCGGCCACGCCCTCGAAGTCGAGGGGCACGTCGAGGTGCTGGTCGGTGAACAGCGGCGTGCTGGATCCTCCGGGCGTCCAGAACTTGAGCTGGTGGCCCTCGCGTACGCCGCCCGCCAGGTCGAGCAGCTCACGCAGCGTGATGCCGAGCGGCGCCTCGTACTGACCGGGCTTCCGCACGTGGCCCGAGAGCGAGAAGATGCCGTGGCCCTTGGACTTCTCAGTGCCCATCGCACCGAACCAGGCCGCGCCGTTCTTGACGATGGCAGGCACCGAGGCGATGGACTCGACGTTGTTGATGACCGTCGGGCTGGCGTAGAGCCCTGCGACCGCCGGGAACGGCGGACGCAGCCGAGGCTGGCCGCGGCGGCCCTCGAGTCCCTCGAGCAGCGCGGTCTCCTCACCGCAGATGTAGGCACCGGCACCGGCATGGACGACGACGTCGAGGTCGTAGCCGGAGCCGTGGATGTCCTTGCCGAGATGGCCGGCGGCGTAGGCCTCCTCGACGGCCGCCTGCACCCGGCGGATGACGTGGACGACCTCGCCACGGATGTAGATGAACGCCTTGTTGGCGCGGATGGCGTAGGAGCTGATGATGACGCCCTCGACGAGCACATGGGGGTTGCCCATCATCAGCGGGATGTCCTTGCAGGTGCCCGGCTCGGATTCGTCGGCGTTGACGACGAGGTACTTCGGCTTCGGGTTGTCCTGAGGGATGAAGGACCACTTCATGCCGGTCGGGAAGCCGGCGCCGCCGCGGCCGCGCAGGCCGCTGTCCTTGACGGCGGTGATGATGTCGTCGGGGCTCATGGCGAAGGCGGCGTCGAGGGCGGCGTACCCACCTCGTTCGGCGTAGGTCGCCAGCTTCCAGGCCTGCTCCGCGTCCCAGATGTCCGTCAGGACCGGGGTCAGCACGTCGGTCATGCGTCGCTCTCCTTCGCCTCGACCGCCGGCGTCGCCGCCGGGTCCGGTGCGCTCCAGCCATGCTCACGGGCGATCTCGAGGCCGGCGAGCGAGGCGGGACCGGCGGCCGGTCCCTCGTCGGCCCGGCCGTCGGGGAAGCCGGCGAGCACCCGCTCGGTCTCCCGCCAGGAGCACAGCTTCGGGCCGCGCGTCGAGCTGACCTCGTGGCCGGCGCGGAGCGCTTCGACCATCTGGACGGCCGACTCGGGGGTCTGGTTGTCCATGAACTCCCAGTTGACCATCAGCACCGGTGCGTAGTCGCAGGCGGCGTTGCACTCGATGTGCTCGAGGCTGACCGTGTGGGAGTCGCCCTGGCGCTGGGCCGCGACCTCGTCGTTGCCGATCTCGAGGTGGTCCTTGAGGCGCTGGAAGATGGCGTCGCCGCCCATCACCGCGCACAGCGTGTTGGTGCAGACGCCGACGTGGTAGTCGCCCACGCCATGGCGCTTGTACATCGTGTAGAAGGTCGCGACGCCGTTGACCTCGGCGGCGCTGATCTCGAGGATCGCCGCGCAGGTCTCGATGCCCTCCGGGGTGATCCGGCCCTGGGCGGACTGCACCAGGTGCAGCATCGGCAGCAGGCCGGAGCGTGCCTCGGGGTAGCGGGCCGCGATCTCGCGCAGCTCGGCGATCGTCTTGTCGTCCAACGGGGCGGTGGTGCTCATCGGTCGACGCCTCCCATCACGGGGTCGATGCTCGCGATGGCCACGATGACGTCGGCGATCTGGCCGCCTTCACTCATCACGCCCATCGCCTGGAGGTTGTTGAACGACGGGTCGCGGAAGTGCGCCCGGAAGGGCCGGGTGCCGCCGTCGGAGACGACGTGCGCGCCGAGCTCCCCGCGCGGCGACTCGACCGGCACATAGGCCTGCCCGGCGGGGACGCGGAAGCCCTCGGTGACCAGCTTGAAGTGATGGATCAGCGCCTCCATCGACTCGCCCATGATGTGGCGGATGTGGTCGAGGCTGTTGCCCATGCCGTCGCTGCCGATCGAGAGCTGGCTCGGCCAGGCGACCTTCTTGTCGGCCACCATCACCGGCGCGCCTTCGAGCTTCGCCAACCGGTCGGCGGCCTGCTCGATGATCTTCAGCGACTCCCACATCTCGTTGAGCCGGACCCGGAACCGGCCGTAGGAGTCGGCGGTGTCCCAGGTCTGTACGTCGAAGTCGTAGGTCTCGTAGCCGCAGTAGGGCTGCGCCTTGCGCAGGTCGAAGCCGTAGCCGGTGCTGCGCAGGACCGGACCGGTGAGGCCCAGCGCCATGCAGCCCTCGAGGTCGAGGTGGCCGACGTTCTCGAGGCGCGCCTTGAAGATCGGGTTCGCGTTGCACAGCGCGGCGTACTCCGGGAGCCGCTTCTTCATCAGCGCGACGAAGGAGCGGATCTCGTCGAGCGCGCCGGGTGGGAGGTCCTGCGCGACGCCGCCGGGGCGGATGAACGCGTGGTTCATGCGCAGGCCGGTGATCAGCTCGAACAGGTCGAGCACCAGCTCCCGCTCGCGGAAGCCGATCGTCATCACGGTCAGCGCGCCGATCTCCATGCCGCCGGTGGCGATGCACACGAGGTGGGACGAGATCCGGTTGAGCTCCATGAGCAGGACCCGCATGATCTGGGCCTTCTCGGGGATGTCGTCCTCGATGTCGAGCAGCCGCTCGACGCCGAGGGAGTAGGTCGCCTCGTTGAAGAAGGGTGAGAGATAGTCCATCCGGGTGCAGAACGTGACGCCCTGCGTCCAGGAGCGGTACTCCATGTTCTTCTCGATGCCGGTGTGGAGGTAGCCGATGCCACAGCGGGCCTCGGTGACCGTCTCGCCCTCGATCTCGAGGATCAGCCGCAGCACGCCGTGGGTCGACGGGTGCTGGGGACCCATGTTGACGACGATCCGCTCAGCCGCGTCGCTGTCGCCCATGTCGGCGGCGATCTCATCCCAGTCCTGACCGGTGACGGTGAAGACCTTGCCCTCGGCGGTGTCGGCGCCGCCGGCGTAGAAGTCCTGGTCGGTGCCCATCAGTTGTAGCTCCTCCGCTGGTCCGGCGGCGGCACGCTCGCGCCCTTGTACTCGACGGGGATGCCGCCGAGCGGGTAGTCCTTGCGCTGGGGGTGGCCCGGCCAGTCGTCGGGCATCAGGATCCGGGTGAGGGCCGGGTGGCCGTCGAACTGGATGCCGAACATGTCCCAGGTCTCCCGCTCGTGCCAGTCGGCGGCGGGGTAGATCGGGACCAGGCTCGGGACGTGCGGGTCGCCGTCGGGGGCGGCGGTCTCCACACGGACCCGGCGGTTCCAGGTGAAGGACATCAGGTGGTAGACGGCGTGCAGCTCACGGCCGGCGTCACCGGGGTAGTGGACGCCGCTGACGCCGGACAGCAGCTCGAAGCGCAGGTCGGGGTCGTCCCGGAGCTTCCGGGCCGCGGCCAGCAGGTTGTCGCGGTGGATGTGGAAGGTGATCTCGCCGCGGTGGATGACGACCTGCTCGATGAGCGGGTCGAGCGCATCGGCCACCGTGTCGAACCAGCCGCCGTAGGGCCGCTGCGCGGCACCGGGCAGCACGACGGGAGCCACCAGGCCGCCGTACCCGCTGGTGTCTCCGGAGCCCTGGACGCCGAACATGCCCTGGCGCTCGCCGACGGCGCGGACCTCGAGCCCCGGCTCCCCGAAGGCCTCGGGGACGTTCTCGGGCGACTGCTCGACCGCGGGCTGCTCGACGGACTTCTCGGGACCGGCGGGCTTGTCGTCGCTCATCGCAGCATCCCCCTCATGTCGCCGGTCGGCAGGGCGGCGAGACCGTCGGCCTCGAGCTCGCGGATCTGCGCCTGGCGGTTGGCACCGAGCGGCGTGTGCTGGACCTTGTCGTGCAGCTTGAGGATCGCGTCGATGAGCATCTCCGGACGCGGCGGACAGCCGGGGAGGTACATGTCGACAGGCACGACGTGGTCGACGCCCTGGACGATCGCGTAGTTGTTGAACATGCCGCCGCTGCTGGCGCACACGCCCATGGCCAGCACCCACTTGGGCTCGGCCATCTGGTCGTAGATCTGACGCAGCACCGGCGCCATCTTCTGGCTCACCCGGCCCGCCACGATCATCAGGTCGGCCTGCCGCGGGCTGGCCCGGAAGACCTCCATGCCGAACCGGGCGAGGTCGTACTTCGGGCCACCCGACGTCATCATCTCGATCGCGCAGCACGCGAGACCGAAGGTCGCCGGCCAGAAGCTGGCCTTGCGCATGTAGCCGGCCAGGCCCTCGACCGTGCTCAGCAGGACTCCGCTCGGGAGCTTCTCCTCGACACCCATCAGTTTCCTCCCGTTGAGGGTCGCGATCCGCTGCAGTGCATCGTGGTCCTCAATCCCAATCGAGTCCGCCGCGACGCCAGACGTAGGCGTAGGCGACGAAGACGGTGGCGATGAACAGGACCATCTCGATCAGTCCGAACCAGGCCATCGCGTCGAAGCGGACGGCCCAGGGGTAGAGGAAGATGATCTCGATGTCGAAGACGATGAAGAGCATCGCGGTGATGTAGTACTTCACCGGGAAGCGACCCGTCAGCGCCTGGGGCGTGGGCTCGATGCCGCACTCGTAGGAGTCGAGCTTGGCGCGGTTGTAGCGCCGCGGCCCCACCATCGTGCTCATGGCGACCGAACCGACCGCGAACAACGCGGCCAGGGCCGCCAGGACCAGCACCGGCGTGTAGAGCTCCATGAGCCTCCCTCTCGTGATCTTGTGAACAGAATCACTAGTGGCGTGGGGCACATATTGCCACCCATCCGGGGCGCCGTCACAGGGGGGTCGGCAATGCCGGCTCCCCCACGCCCGGACCGGCGAAAACCGGCGCTGACCTGCGCATTTAACGCATGCGAGGGTTGCGTAATTCGACGGCGGCGCTGCCGCCCTCGGTCAGGCCCAGAGCGAGGTGACGGGGACCGCCCAGACTCCTTCGACCAGCTCGAAGGTGGCCTCGCCACGGTGCAGGACCACCGTCGCCAGGAGTCGATCCCCAAGCTGCTCGCGCAGCCACACCAGGTGGCGCGCGTCAGCAGGCCTCGGCTCGACGCCCGCCTTGACCTCGGCAGCCACGAGACCGCCATCGAGCTCGATCAGCAGGTCGATCTCGCGCTCGCCACCCTTGGTCCGCACGTGATGCAGGACGCCGCCGAGCCGGTCGCACTCCGGGCGGAGCTGCGCGGCGACGAAGGACTCCAGATAGCGCCCGGCCAGCGCAGGGTCGCGGCGCAACTGGTCGGGCCCGATCCGCGCGAGCGCGAGAGCCAGTGCCGCATCCACGTACTGTCGTTTGGGATATGTCGTGATGCGCTTGAGCCTGTTGCTCTCCCAGGCAGGAAGATCCGCCCTGATGTGGGTCCGCGTCAGCATCTGCTCGTACGCCGCCAGCGTCGCCCGGTTGATGTCCGCCGAACGCCACAGGTGCTCGTCGGGCACCGCCTGCGACTCGGATTCGGCGAGGACCCGGAGCAGTCGGTTGACCCGGATCGGATCCCGCCGATCCCCGACCTCCCGCTCGGTGATCGTCCCAGCGTAGGAGCGCAACCACTCCGCGCTCGATGACAGTCCCGACGCGGCCGGGAATCCTGTGACCACGAGGTCCGCGACGTCCATGCGCGGGTGCCGCCGTCCCGGCACCGTGACCTCGCCCCCCAGCAGTCGCTCCAACCACAGCGGCCCGGCTCCGGCTCCGTCGAGCTCCCGGCGCGTCATCGGGCGCAGTGCGATCCGGACGCTGCGGCCGGTCAGTGGATAGGTCGGCCCGTAGGCCTCGGGCTCGACCGATCCGGCGAGGATGAGGGATCCCGGCGTCGGATCCTCGTCGACGATCGCCTTGGCGGCCCACAGGAGCCCGGTGCCGGCGAGCTGCCATTCATCGACCAGGACCGGCCGTCCTCCGTCGGTGAGTACGCGGGCCGGGTCGGACTCGACGAGAGCGAGGTCCCGGGGCAACCGGAGCTCCGACGAGGCGGCGCGCGAGGCAGAGGTGGTCTTTCCCGTCGCCCGGGCGCCGTCGAGCATGACGACAGGGAAGGTCTCGAGCGCGGCCATCAGCGTTTGATCAGCGATCCGAGGGAGGTAGGCCACCCGGCCAGAGTAGCGGTTTCGTCGGGCTATCCCTAGCGGTTTCGTCGGGCGGACAGCAGCGGTTTCGTCAGGCGGTTGCGCGGTGCAGGGCGACGATGCCGCCGGACAGGTTGCGCCACTGGGGGCGGGTCCATCCGGCCTCGGCGATCAGGTCGGCCAGCCCGCGCTGGTCCGGCCAGGCGCGGATGGACTCCGCGAGATAGACGTACGCGTCGGGCGCGGAGGAGACGGCGCGCGCGACGGCGGGCAGCGCCTTCATCAGGTACTCGATGTAGACGGTGCGCCAGGGACTCCAGGTCGGGTGGCTGAACTCGCACACGACCAGCCGGCCGCCGGGCTTGGTGACCCGGCGCATCTCCGCCAGCCCCGCCAGCGGGTCGACGATATTGCGCAGCCCGAAGGAGATCGTGACGGCGTCGAAGGTCCCGTCCCGGAAAGGCAGCCTCGTGCCGTCGCCGGCCGTGAACGGCAGGTGGGGCAGCTGCGACTTGCCGACCTGGAGCATGCCGATCGAGAAGTCGCACGGCACGACCTCGGCGCCGGCGTCCAGGAACGGCTGGCTCGAGGTGCCGGTGCCGGCCGCGAGATCGAGCACCCGGTCGCCGTACGACGGGTCGACCGAGGCGAGCACCTCGCGCCGCCAGCGGCGGTCCTGGCCGAAGGACAGGATGTCGTTGGTCAGGTCGTAGCGCCGGGCGACGGCGTCGAACATCCGGCGTACGTCGGCGGGCTGCTTGTCGAGCTCGGCGCGGGCCATCGGGGTGCTCAGCCCTCCTCGGTGAGCTCGAGCACGCGGTCGACGTACGACGCGACCTCCTCGGGCGCGAGCCCGGTGGCGTAGACGTCGTAGCTGAGGCCGTCGCGCTCGGTGCGGCACTCGGCCTGGTAGTTGGCCGCGGGGACCTCGCCGCCGGTGGGCACGCCCGTCGTGGGGTCGGCGCCCTCCTGCCACGCGACGGCGCAGCGGTAGCCGTCGATCGCGCGCAGCTCGTAGTGCGAGCCGCCCTGCTGGTCGATCTTGAACGGGCCGCTCGGGATGACCAGGCCGGCGCCGCCGGCACTGATGGTGACGGCGATCTGGGCCGGCGCCACCTGCGCATCGCTCTGGCCCATCACCGCGGCGTCGACGTAGGCACGGACCCGGGCGGCGCCGTAGATGGCGGAGAGCTCGCTCGACGCCTCGGTGTCGCCGGTCGCGGCCCGGTCGGTGACCTGCTCGATGGCCTCGAGGTCGGCCGGGTCGGTGAGACCGGCATCCTCGGCGGTCACGGCCGACAGGGCGACCATGCGGTCGTCGAGCCGGTCCGGCAGGGTCGGGAGGTCGGCGGCGGACGCCGCGGACGCGTCGTCGACGACCTTGGGGAGGCCGACGCCGAAGCCCACGGCTCCGGCGAGGAGGAGGACGCCGGTGGTGGCGCCCACGACGGTGGATCGAGCGATCGGCATCGGGCCATCATGCCCGGTCCGCCTGAGCGCCGGCTGACCGGCCCGCTCCCGGTGATCGGCGGCGACCGGTGCGGGCTCCGGTCAGCGACCGGTCACAGATCGGCGCCGTCCGCGAGCCGCGTGTAGTCCTGTCCGGCCGCCTCGAGGAAGCGGCCGAACTGGGCGTCGGCGACACCGAGTCCCTCGGCCGAGAACACCCGGTCGTGGATGGCGACATTGCGGGCCGCACCCACCCGGCGCGCGAAGTCGACGCCCTCCGAGACCCGCATCCACGGTGCGCACACCGGGGCGAGGAGTACGTCGACCGGAGCTCCGGGCCCGGTCAGCGCATCGCCCGGGTGGAAGATCGTGACCTCCCCTGCGGTGAGGAGGTAGCCGCTGTTGTGGAAGCGGGGCAGCTCCGGATGGATCACGGCATGCAGCTCCCCCACGGCGCGGACGCCGAAGCCGCCGACGGACCAGACCTCCTCCGGCGCGACCACGGTGACCCGCTCGGCCAGGTCCGGCGCGCCGGCGCGGATCTGCGCCGCGACCGCGTCGATGGTGAAGATCGGCGCGTCGGTGGCGCGCAGCAGGTCCGGCGCGTAGTGGTCCGGGTGCTCGTGGGTGATCAGCACCGCGTCGACCCCGTCGACGCACTCGCGCTGGCTCCACACCCCCGGGTCGAGGGCGATGGTCGTACCGCCGTGCTCGATCCGGACCGCGGAGTGGCCGAACTTGGTGAGGCGCATGGTGCCCACGGTAGTCCCGCCGGTCCGCTCCGGACTCAGCCCGTCTGGTGGTGCACGAAGCACCACCGCCAGTCCTCGTCGGGCTCGACCGACCGCATGACGGCATGCTGGGTCGTGCGGAAGTGGGCCGTGGCATGGCGGCCCGGGGAGGAGTCGCAACAGCCGACCTCGCCGCAGGACAGGCACATCCGCAGCGCCACCCACCGGGTGCCGTCGGCAAGGCACGCCGCACAGGCGGGCTCGTCGGGCGGGTCGAGAAGCGGGGTGCTGGCGAGGTGCTCGCAGCCGTCGTGGCGCTGCTGCCGGCCCGTGGAGCGCAGGTCGGCGCGGGCGGCCTCCGCCGCGTCGAGCATCGACTCCTCCACGTCGAGCATGGCCAGCACCTCGCTGACGATCTCCGAGGGGACCGACCCGGTGGACCGGATCTCCAGCACCCGCCGGCGCTCCGCCTCGATCATGTCGCCGCGCCAGCGGGAGTAGAGGTCGCTCGGGCTCTCCTCGCCCTCGGTGGTGCCGAGCCGCTCCCACGCCGCGAAGTTGCGCTGCTCGATGCGCTGGATGATGAGGGCGCGCACCTGGTGGGGGTCGTCGGCGTCGGCGGCCAGCTCGTCGAGGCGATGGATCCCGGCCTTGGCCGCCTGTTGGAGCAGCGTGGCGCGGGCGAGCGCGTCGTCGTGCGGGTCGGGGCCGGCGACTCTGAGCCGGCGGGCCAGCAGCGGCAGGGTCATGCCCTGGCCGAGCAGGGTGCCGGCGACGACCGTGAAGGCGATGACGAGGAGCACCTCGCGGTGCGCGGTGTCCTCGGGGACGGTGAACGCGGCGGCCAGGGTGACCACGCCCCGCATCCCGGCCCAGCCGATCAGGAACGAGCTGCGCCACAGCATCGGCTCCTCGCCGCGCGCCGCGTCCGAGCGGCGCAGGAGGAGGCCGCTCGCCGCGAACACCCAGACCAGCCGCAGCACGACGCACGCACCGAAGGCCGCCGCGCACGCCACCGCGATCCGGGATCCCGCGAACTCGCTCTCACCGACCTCACCGAGCAGCCAGTCGGCCTGCAGGCCGATGAGGAGGAAGACCGTGTTCTCCAGGACGTAGGCGATGGTGCGCCAGTTCGTGCGCTCGGCGATCCGCGACTGGGCCGACTGCAGCACCGGCGCCACGTGGCCGAGCAGCAGCCCGGCGACGACGACGGCGACCACGCCGGAGGCGTGCACCTCCTCGGCCAGGATGTACGACGCGAACGGGATCACCAGCGAGATCGCGGTGTCGAGCAGCGGGTCGGTGACCTTCTTGCGGATGAAGCCGACCACGACGAAGGTGAGGCCGCCGACCGCGGCACCACCGCCGGCGGCGACCGCGAAGTCGAGCCCGACCTCCCACGCGGCGACCGTGGCGCCGAGGGCCGCGATGGCGGTGCGCAGGGCGACCAGGGCGCTGGCGTCGTTGAGCAGCGACTCACCCTCGAGGATCGTGACGACCCGGCGGGGCAGCCCGATCCGGCGCCCGATCGCGGTCGCGGCGACGGCGTCGGGCGGCGCGACGACGGCACCGATCGCGACGGCCAGCGCCCAGCCGAGGTCCGGGATCACGAGCTTCACGACGACGGCGACGCCGACCGTCGTGAACGCCACCAGCCCGACGGAGAGCAGCAGGATCGGGCCCCGGTTGGCGTTGAAGTCGACGAGCGAGGTGTTGACCGCCGCTGAGTAGAGCAGCGGCGGCAGCAGGCCGAGCAGCACGACCTCGGGCTCGAGGTGGAGCTGGGGCACGCCGGGGACGTACGACGCCGCGACACCCACCACGACCAGGGTCAGCGGCGCGGGGATCTCCACCCGCTCGGAGAGGGCGGTGACCGTCAGGACGACCACCGCGATGGCGACGAGCAGGAGCGCGATCTCCATGGGTCAGCCCTGATCCGCCGATGGGTGCCGTTGCGAGCGGCATCCCACGGGTGCGATCGCAAGGCGCAGTCGCGACGGCGGTCTGGTTGCACCATCGAGCGGCTGCAACGCAGCGAGCGCGCCCGTGGGGTGTCGCGTAGTAGGCAGCCATCGGCGGATCATGGCTCAGTCCTCCTGGGTGGTGGCGAGTGCGCGGATCCGCAGGTCCAGCTCGCGGCGGCCGGTGCGGCTGACGGTCGCCTCGACCACCTCGATGCCCCCGTTGGGGCTGGCCAGGGCCTGCTCGAGCTCGGGTCGCGAGCCGACCCGCAGGTGCGGGATCCGCGCGGCCGCGCACAGGCTCGCGAGGTCGTGGCCGTGCGGGGTGCCGAAGAGTCGCTCGAAGGACGCCGCGTGGGCCGGCGCCCCCTGCTCCAGCGAGGAGAAGATGGCACCCCCGTCGTCGTTGGGCACGACGATCGTCAGGTCCGGCCGCGGCTCGTCGGGGCCGAGCACGAGCGCGGTCTGGTCGTGGAGGAACGTCAGATCCCCCATGAGGGCGAGGTTCCTGGCCGACTCGCGGCGGCCGAGCGCGGCACCGACGGCGGTGCTGATCGTGCCGTCGATGCCGGCGAGGCCGCGGTTCGCGATCACCTTGCGGCGGGTGCCGACCGCGGGCGGGCGGACCATGACGTCGAGGTCCCGAATAGGGCTGGAGGCCCCCACGACGAGCAGCCCCCCGGCCGGGAGGGCGGCGTGCGTGACCCCCGCGACGTCGTACGGCGTGAGGGCGGGCTGCTCCGCGAGCAGCCGGTCGAGGCGGCGGGCGAGATCGCGGTCGGCCGCGCGCCAGGCATCGAGCCAGGCGGGGTCGTCGGGCTGCGTGCCGATCCACCCCGGCGCCTCGACCGGGACGGATCCGGCTGGGCGCACCGGCCACACGCCGCGGGCCGGGACGACGAGCACCTCGACGTCGGTGCGCTCCAGGAGCCGAGTCACCGGCCTGGACAGGGTCGGGCGGCCGAACACCACGACCCGCTCGATCCGCTCGCCCAGGCCGGTCGCCAGCAGCAGCCGGTAGGTGCGCAGGGCGTTGTCGCCGGTCCGCGCACCGCTCGACGGCTCGGCCAGCAGCGGCCAGCCCGCCGTCTCCGCCAGCTGCCGCGCGGGCGGCCCGGCGTCGTCGCCCGCGACCACGACCGTCCGCGGCCCCTGCGGCAGCGGGGTCTCCCGTCGCACCGGACGTTCCTGTCGTGGATCGGGCGCATGCACGACCGGAATGTCCGGTACGACGGCCACCTCCGGGACGAGCGGTGTGTCGAGCTGGACGTTGAGGTGGACCACGTCGTCCCACCCGGCGGGGACGGCGTCCAGCGCCGCGACCGAGGCGACGTCGTACGTCGGGACGAGGGGGCCGAAGATGCCCACCTGGTCGGTGGTCTGGTTGGCACCGGTGCCGCGCAGCCGCGCGGGACGATCGGCGGAGACGACGATCATCCCGACGCCGGCGTGGACCGCCTCCAGGACGGCGGGGTGGAGGTTGGCGACGGCGGTCCCGGAGGTCGTGAGGACGGCGGCGCGGGCGCCCGACTTCGTGAGGCCGAGCGCGAGGAAGCCGGCGGTGCGCTCGTCGATGCGGGTGTGCAGCCGGAACGCCCCTGCTCGCGCCGCTGCCCACAGCGCCATCGCGGCGGGTGCGTTGCGCGAGCCGGGGGCGACCACGACCTCGGTCACGCCGGCCCGACGGAGCCGGGCGACGAGGGCGTCCGCGAGCGCGAACGAGCTGTCCGTCATGGACGCTGATCCTTCCGCACGGTCCGTACCGCCCGCACCTCGGCGAGCCGGGCATCCCAGTGCGCGACCCGCTCGGGACCGGCGGCGAGCGCCTCGAGCCGCGCGTCGGACAGGACCGGGCGGACGACGGGCAGCGCGCCGTCGACCGGCAGCAGCGGCTCGACCGCCACGTCGGCGGTCAGCAGCTGCACGGTCGCCAGCCCGCAGGCATACGGCAGCTTTGGCAGCGCGGCGGCCAGCGCGACCCCCGCGGCGATCCCGACCGAGGTCTCCAGCGCGCTCGACACCACGACGGGCAGACCGATGCGCTCGGCGATCTCCAGGCAGGCGCGTACGCCGCCGAGCGGCTGCACCTTGAGCACCGCGATGTCGGCGGCCTCCAGCTCCCGCACGCGGTAGGGGTCCTCGGCCCGGCGGATCGACTCGTCGGCGGCGACCGGCACCCTCACCCGGCGCCGCACGCGGGCGAGGTCCTCGACGGTGGCGACCGGCTGCTCGACGTACTCCAGTCCGCCGGCGGCGCGGTCCAGCAGCCCGATCGCGGCCACGGCGTCGTCGACCGACCAGCCGCCGTTGGCGTCCACGCGGATCCGGCCGCCGGGCCCGAGGACGTCGAGGGCGTCGCGGACCGCCTCCAGCCGGGCGATCTCGTCGGCGAGGCTCTGGCCGGGCTCGGCGACCTTGACCTTGGCGGTCCGACAGCCCCCAGCCAGGACGATCTCGTGGGCCCGTTCGGGTCCGACCGCGGGCACGGTCACGTTGACCGGGACCCGGTCGCGTACCGGCGCGGGCCAGTCGCCGGCCGCCGCCTCCTCCGCGCAGCGCAGCCAGGGCTCGGCCACCTCCGGGGAGTACTCCAGGAACGGGCTCCACTCCCCCCACCCGGCCGGCCCCTCGATCAACGCGGCCTCGCGGACGGTGATGCCGCGGAAGCGTGTGCGCATCGGGATGGACACGATCCTCATCGGGCGGCCTCTCCCGCCGCCAGGCGCAGCAGGGCCTGCCGGTCGGGCTTGCCGTTGGCGAGCAGCGGGATCGCGTCGAGCCGGACGAGCTGGCGCGGCGCCCACGCGCGGGGGTGTGCCTCGGCGACCCAGGCACGCATCGTCTCGAGGTCCGGTGGGCCCACCACGAACGCGACGACCCGGCTCCCCCACTCGGGATCCGGTACGCCGAGCACCTCGGCCGACGCGACCTCCGGGTGCAGCCGCAGCCGCTCGGCCACGGCCGGCCCCGGCACGTTGAGCCCGCCGGTCACGATCACGTCGTCGACCCGGCCGAGCACGACCAGCCGCCCGTCCTCGTCGAACCGCCCGGCGTCGGAGGTCACGAACCAGCCGTCGACGAGCACCTCGCCGGTCAGGTCCGGCCGCCCGTCGTACCCGCTGAACAGGGTGGGGCCCGCGATCCGGATCCGGCCGCCCTCCCCCAGTGCCACGGCGACGCCGTCGAGCGGCAGGCCGTCGTAGACGCAGCCACCGGCGGTCTCCGCCGAGCCGTACGTCGCCACGACCCGCACGCCCGCGTCCGCCGCTCGTGCCCGCAGGGCGCCACCGATCGGACCACCGCCCAGCAGCACGGTGTGCGCCCGGCGCAGCGCGCCGACATCAGCCGTGGAGGACAGCATCCGGGTCAGCTGGGTCGGGACCAGCGAGACGAACCAGCCCTCGCCCGACGGCCACCCGTCGCGCTCGAGCAGGGTCGGGGTGTGGCCCGCGACCAGAGACCGGGCGATGACCTGCAGCCCGGCGACGTACGTCGGCGGGAGGGCCAGCACCCAGGGACCGCTCGCACCGAGGCGGCTCGCGGAGGCCCTGACCGAGGCGAGGAGCGCGGCGCGGGTCAGCAGCACCCGCTTCGGCGTACCCGTGGATCCGGAGGTCTCGACGACCACCGGCGCGTCGTCCGCGCCGTCTCCCGCGGCCAGCCAGCGTCCGACCCGATCGACGACCTCGTCGGGTCGACCACGCACGGTCCAGGGATCCACCCGGCAGACGCTATCGCCCGCTCGGGCCCGCGACCGGGGGACCACTCGCGACGCGGCGTCGCTCGTCGACCCCGACTGGGCGCGCCCCGCCCCCGGCCTGCTTGAATCGACGGCTATGGCCACAGCAGCGCACTGGATCGCGGGTGCCCGCGTCCGCACCCTCCCGGCCGCGGTCGCGCCGGTCGTCGTCGGCACCGCCGTCGCCGTGTACGACGACCACGGCGTGTGGTGGAAGGCGTTGCTCGCCGCCGTGGTCAGCCTGGCCCTCCAGGTCGGCGTCAACTACGCCAACGACTACTCCGACGGCATCCGCGGCACCGACGACGAGCGGGTCGGTCCGCTGCGCCTGGTCGGCTCGGGTCTCGCGACGCCGGGCGCGGTGAAGCGGGCGGCGTTCCTGTCCTTCGGCGTCGCGGCGGTGGCCGGACTGGCGCTCGCCGCCACGACATCGTGGTGGCTGGTCCTCGTCGGCGTGGTCAGCGTGCTCGCGGCCTGGTACTACACCGGCGGCTCGAAGCCCTACGGCTACCTGGGGCTCGGCGAGGTCATGGTCTTCGTGTTCTTCGGCCTGGTGGCGGTCGTCGGCACCACCTGGGTGCAGACCGAGCACTGGGGCACGAGCGGCTGGGCCGCGGTCGCCGCCGGTGCCGGCGTCGGCGCCCTCGCGTGCGCGATCCTCGTCGCCAACAACCTGCGCGACATCCCCACCGATCGCATCGCAGGCAAGATGACCCTCGCCGTGCGGCTCGGCGATCGCCGTACCCGGGGCTTCTACGCCCTCCTGATCGCCGCCTCCGCGGCGGCGGTGGTGGTCCTCGCCGCCCTCACCACCTGGTGGGCGCTGCTCGGCCTCGGCTTCCTGCTGCCCGGCGGCGCGGGTGCGCGCATCGTCGTCGGCGGCGCCCAGGGCCCGGCCCTCATCCCCGTGCTGCAGAAGACCGGGGTCGCGGAGCTGGCGTGGGCTGTGCTGGCCGGCGCGGGCCTGGTCCTCGGCTGAGATCCGCACGCAGGGCCCGCGGCCCACCGGACCACCCGGCTCAGTCGTCCTGGTCCTCCCGGGACCGCATCTCCTCGTACTTGCGGGAGATCCGGTCCGCGCGCCCCTCGACCTTGGCGGCGAACGCGGAGCGCTGCCGCTCGAGCAGGAGGTACGACGCGACGCCGCTGATCAGGAAGGCGATCACGATGATCCACAGCACGTTGACCGTGTCGGCGACCAGCAGCCACACACCGGCCACCAGGCAGAACGCGCCGACGAAGAGGCCGGCCCGCATGGCGGTGTAGATCCAGAACTCCTTCACCCTTCCAGCCTAGGCGCGAGCGGGTTGTCCACCGTCATCGGGACCCACCACGAAGCAACCGGTCACCGCCTACTCTGGAGGGGTGAAGCTGTTGCTCGTCGTCCTCGTGTTCGCGGCGCTGACCTACCTCGCGGTCCGTTGGCTCCAGGACCGCGGGTACGGCGAGCAGCCCGCTCGCCGGCGTCCGTCGAAGCCGCAGCCGCCGACCCGTCCGGTCGCCCCGGACGACGACGACAGCTTTCTGCGCGATCTGGAGTGGCGGCGCCGTCAGCAGGAGCGGCACAAGGACCAGCCGCAGCCGCCGGACAACCCGGACGCCTGACCCGGCCTGCCGACGGTTCAACTACCGGATTCGTCCTCAGAACAGCGGTTCTGCGACAGATCCGATCGTTGCCTCGACCACCTGCCCGGCAGCTCCGGTCGTCGCGTCGACCACCCGCTCGGCCGCGTACGAGTGCTGGCTCGTGGTCGAGAAGTAGTTGATGCCGATGAAGTTGAACCACAGCGTGGCCACGCCGACGAGGGCGAGCACTGCGGCCTTGCGGCCCTTCCAGCCGGCGGTGGCGCGGGCGTGGAGGTACCCGGCGTAGACGACCCAGGTGATGAACGCCCACACCTCCTTGGGATCCCAGTTCCAGTAGCGCGACCACGCCTCGTGCGCCCAGATCGGCCCGGTGATGAGGACCGCGAAGGTCCACACCGGGAACGCGAACGCATGGACCCGGTAGGCCAGGCGGTCGAGGGCGTCCAGCTGCGGGACCCGGGCCAGCCAGCCGCCGAGCTCAGTGCCGGCGGCCGCGGCGCGACGCTGCGCGCGCATCCGGACGAGATAGACGATCGAGACGATCCCGCCGAGGCTGAAGGCGCCGGTGGCGATCACGGCGGAGATCACGTGGATGACCAGCCACGGCGAGTTGAGCGACTCGGTCAGCGGCGCGACCGCGTCGTAGAGCCAGATCACGGCCACCATGAGCGTGGCGACGACGAAGCCGACGACGAGCGGACCCATCCAGCCGAGCGCGAACTTCTTGTAGAGCACCAGGTAGAGCAGCGCGACGACGAAGGTGCCGGAGAGCGTGAACTCGTACATGTTGCCCCACGGCACCCGGTTGGGGTCGGCGGCCATGCCCCGGCCCACCAGGGCCACGAAGTGCGCCGCGCAGGCGATCGCCGTGAGCAGCAGGCCCAGGCGGCCGAGGAAGGCCACGCGCGCGGCACGTGGCGCCGCGGCCCCGGGCGACGATGCCTCGGGCGCCGCGGCCCCGTCCGAGGCTTCCGCGCTGCCCGCGCCGACGAGGACGCGCTCGGCGGCCGGCTGGCGCAGGGCCGCCCACTCGGCCAGGTAGACGACCAGGGCGACGAAGTAGACGATGCCGGCCGCCCCGACGGCCTGGTTGCTCAGCGTCTCCCACGCGGTGTTGCTCACGACTGTGATGCCTCCTGGAGCTGCGACAGAACGGTGGTCAGGATCTCGTCCATCTCACCGTTGCCGGAGCGATCGAGTACGGCGACCTCGACCCTGGTGGTCATCGGCTCAGTGCCGCCGGTTCCGTCCATTGTGCCCTCGCCCGCGGCCGCCGGATCACCAGGGTCGCCGTGGCCGACCGGGACCGCCCGCACCCACACCCGGCGCGGCCGGATGAACAGCGAGCAGCACAGGCCGATCAGGGCGAGGATCACGCCGAGCAGCGCGACCTCCTTGCCGGGCGTCTGGCTGATCTGCACCCGGATCCAGGGGTCGACCCGCTCGAAGGTCACCGAGCCGAGCCCGTCGGGCAGCTCGACGGTGTCACCGACCTGGAGATCGACGCGCAGCGGCTTGCCGTCCTCCTGGGTGATCGGCGTGGCCTTGGCCTTGTCGAGCACGTAGACCGACTGCGAGCGGCCGTCGTCGAGTCCCAGGTCGCCGGTGTAGGCGAGCATCGACAGCGTCGGGTTGAGGTCGTCGCCGAACACGGTGACCGGGTTGCCGTCGACCATCTCGAAGGTCGGGAAGAACAGGCCGTCCAGCCCGATCTGCCCCGGCTTCGCGGTCGGGACCTTCACGACGCCGTACGACAGGAAGCTGGCATCGCGCGGCAGGAACACCGTCGGACCGG
The DNA here is from genome assembly GCF_024614185.1 of Nocardioides carbamazepini. GTDB lineage: Bacteria > Actinomycetota > Actinomycetes > Propionibacteriales > Nocardioidaceae > Nocardioides > Nocardioides carbamazepini. The sequence goes on along the minus strand of NZ_JAHTLF010000016.1, from coordinate 238,153 downwards.
TGTGCACGACCTGCCCCGTGCCGTCGCGGACCGTGATGACCGGGGCGTAGCCGTGGCCGATCAGGAAGACGTCCGTGCCGTCGAGCTCGAGCGGGTGGTTGACCTTCAGCCCGTACTCCCGCGGCTCGCCCTTGCCGACCCGATAGGTCAACGCGGCCTCGAACTTGCGGGCCTGGCCGAAGCGCGGACCGTCCTTGAGCCAGTCGATCGAGAAGTCGTCGACGCTGAACCGGAAGTTCTTCATCTGGCCCTGGCGGAACAGGCCGCCGGGCTTGAAGTCGTCGTACTGCGTGAGGTTGTTGCTGAAGGTGGAGCCCTGGACCAGGATCACGCCGCCCTGGTAGCCCAAGAGGCTGCCCATCCCAACGCCGGCGAGCACGATCAGCAGAGACAGGTGGAAGACCAGGTTTCCGGCCTCGCGGACGTAGCCGCGCTCCGCGGCGACGTAGTCGTCGCCGTCGCCCGCCACCCGCAGGCGGTGCCGGCGGCCGAGCACCGTCCGGGCCCGGTCGAGGACGTCGGCCGGCGCGAGGTCCGTCGTGTACGACGCCTGCACCGGCATCCGGCTCAGGTTGCGGGGTGCCTGCGGCGGCTGGGCCCGCAGCGCGCGGTAGTAGACGAACAGGCGCGGGATGATGCAGCCGACGAGCGACAGCACCAGCAGCAGGTAGATCGCCGAGAACCACGGCGAGCTGTAGACGGAGAACAGGTCGAGCTTCTCGTAGACCGGCGTCAGCTTGGGGTGCTCGTCCTTCCACCGGGTGACGGCGAGCGAGTCGACGTCGGCCTGCGGGATCACCGAGCCGGGGATGGCGGCGAGCGCGAGCAGGAGCAGCAGGAGCAGCGCCGTGCGCATCGAGGTGAGCTGGCGCCACGCCCAGCGCAGCAGCTCGCGCGCGGTCAGCTCGCCCGGGCGCCGTGCGGCGTCGGGACGTGGCGGGGTGCTCATACGGAGACCTCGAAGTTCTGGACGAGCTGGAGCTGCAGCCACTGCACGAGCTCGGCCCACCAACCGGTGAGCATGAGGAGGCCGATCAGGATCAGGAACGCCCCGCCGATCCGCGCCACCCACTTCTGGTGCCGCCGGACGAAGCCGGTGAGGGCGAGCGTGCGGCGGTAGGCCAGTCCGGCGACGATGAACGGGATGCCCAGGCCGAGGGCGTAGCAGAGCGAGAGCAGCGCGCCGCGCATCGCCGTGGCGTCGACGTAGGTCAGGTTGACGATCACGCCGTACGTCGGCCCGACGCAGGGCGACCAGCCGATGGCGAACAGCGCGCCGATCACCGGCGCGGCGCCGAGACCGACCGCCGGGATCTTGTGGACCCGCAGGTCACGCTGCAGCCACGGCAGCGCGCCGGCGAAGACCAGGCCGAGGACGATGAGGATCAGCCCGAGCCCCATCTGGATCTCGTCGTCCCACCGCCGCAGCGACCGGCCGACCGACCCGAAGGCGGCGCCCATGAGCACGAAGACAACCGCGAAGCCCAGCACGAACAGCACCGAGCCCAGCAGCATCCGGCCACGCCGCTGACCGGCCTCACCGGAGACGATGTCGGCGCCGGAGAGCCCGGTGGCGTACGACAGGTAGCCCGGGAGCAGCGGCAGCACGCACGGGGAGAAGAAGGAGACGAGACCGACGAAGACGGCGACCGGCACAGCGAGGCCGAGCGAGCCGGCGACGGCCTGCTCCTGGAGCCACTCAACCATCGGTCTCCGCCAGGGTGTCCTCGACCAGGCTCGTCAGCGTCGTCTTCGACGGGATCGCCCCGTTGATGAGCGCGGCCACGCGGCCCTCGCGGTCGAGCACGAGGGTCGCCGGGGGCGCGTAGGGCGCGTAGCGCCCCATGTCGAGCAGGGTCTCGCTGCCGGGGTCGTAGAGCGAGGGGTAGTCGACGCCCCGGTCCCGTTCGAACGCCGCCGCCGTCTCGGCGGCGAGGTCGCGGATGTTGATGCCGACGAAGGCGACCTGGTCGGGCTGCTCCTCGGCCAGCTCCTTGTCGGCGTCGACGAGCATCGGCATCTCGGTGCGACACGGGCCGCAACCGGACCACCACACGTTGAGGACCACGACCTTGCCACGCAGGTCGGTGACGTCCAGCGGCTCGCCCTGCACCGTCGTACCGCTGATCTCGAGCGGCTCCTCGCGGTCGCCCTCGTCGACGAGGACGACCTTGCCGTCCCCGGAGATGTAGTCGAGATCGCCGGTCCCCCCGATGTTGCTACAGGCGGAGACCACGAGGAGGGAAGCGGAGAGCAGGACGGCACGGGCGACGCGTCTCATGCCGAGGGCGTCCCCTCGGGCCGGTTCTCCTCAGGCGCGTCACCGGCCGAGAACGGCGCCGCGATGTCGCCGGTCGGGATCAGGTCGATCGCCGGCTCGGCGTACGAGATCTCGACCAGGTCCTCGCCCGCGAACCCGAAGGACGTGATCGAGCACAGCGTGCACTGCCGCTTGCGGGGGTCGTGCAGGAACGAGCGCTTCTCGGCGGCCAGGCGGGTCGTCCAGATCGGCAGCTGGTGGGAGACGAGCACGGCCTCGTGGCCGGCGGCGTCGCGCCGGGCGTCGTGGACGGCGGCCATCATCCGCTCGACGATCCGGCGGTAGGGCTCGCCCCACGACGGCCGGAACGGGTTGTAGAGGTGGCGCCACAGCAGTGGATTGCGCAGCGCGTTGTTGCCCTTGCCGAAGGTCAGCCCCTCGAACCGGTTCTCCGACTCGATGACCCGCGCCTCGCGTCCGACCTCGAGCCCGAGCGCGGCGGCCAGGGGCGCGGCGGTCTCCTGCGCGCGCTCCAGCGGCGACGACCGGATCAGGGCGATGTCGTTGCCCTTGAGCGCCGCGGCGACCCGGTCGGCCATCGCGCGGCCACGGGTGGAGAGGTGGAAGCCGTCGCGGCGGCCGTAGAGGATGCCCTCGGGGTTGTGGACCTCGCCGTGGCGGACCAGGTGGACGATCGTGTCGGGGGTCATGCGTTCTCCTCCAGGGCCGCGGCGGCCGCGCGGGCGGCGGCGGGCAGTGCGTCGAGGACCTGCTGGACGGCCCGGTCGTCGTGGGACGACGAGACGAACCACGCCTCGAACGCCGACGGAGGCAGGTGCACTCCCTGGTCCAGCATCGCGTGGAAGAGGGCGGCGTACGCCGGCACGCTGGTGCCCTGCGCCTCCGCGAAGTCCTTCACGGGACTCTCGGTGAAGAACACCGAGAACATCGACCCGGTCGACTGGATGACGTGCGGCAGCCCGACGGCGCCGAAGCTCTCCGCGATGCCGGCCCGCAGGGCATCGGCGACCGCGTCGAGGCGGGCGTAGACCTCGTCGGTCGCGGCGCTCAGCGTGGCCAGGCCGGCCGCGGTGGCGACGGGGTTCCCGGCGAGCGTGCCCGCCTGGTAGACCGGCCCCTCGGGCGCGAGGTGGGCCATCACGTCGGCTCGGCCGCCGAACGCCGCGGCCGGGAAGCCGCCGCCCATCACCTTGCCGAAGGTCATCAGGTCGGGCGCCCAGCCCTCGACGGCGCCGTCGGTGCCCCACTGGCCGGCCTTCGAGACCCGGAAGCCGGTCATCACCTCGTCGCTGACGAACAGCGCGCCGTGGGCCCGGCAGGTCTCGGCGAGGAACCGGTTGAACCCGGGCGCCGGTGGGACCACGCCCATGTTGCCGGGGGCCGCCTCGGTGATCAGGCAGGCGATCCGGTCGCCGTGCTCGGCGAAGACCGCGGCGACCGCCGCACGGTCGTTGTAGGGCAATACGAGGGTCAGCTCCGTGGAGCTGGCCGGAACGCCCGGGGTGCCCGGGATGGAGAAGGTGGTCAGCCCGGAGCCGGCCGCGGCGAGCAGCGAGTCGACGTGGCCGTGGTAGCAGCCGGCGAACTTCACGACCACGTCGCGGCCGGTGAACCCGCGCGCGAGCCGGATCGCCGACATGGTCGCCTCGGTGCCCGACGAGACCAGGCGGAGCCGCTCGACCGGGGTGCGCGCCACGATCGCCTCGACCAGCGCGACCTCGCCCTCGGTCGGCGTGCCGTACGACGTCCCGCGGCTCACGGCCGCCTGGACCGCCTGGACCACCGCGGGGTGCCCGTGGCCGAGCAGCATCGGGCCCCAGGAGCAGATCAGGTCGACGTACTCGTTGCCGTCGACGTCGGTCAGCCACGGCCCGGCCGCCGAGCGGATGAAGCGGGGGGTGCCGCCGACCGCGTTGAACGCACGGACCGGGGAGTTGACCCCGCCGGGGGTCACCTCACGCGCCCGAGCGAAGAGGGCCTCCGAGGTGGATGTCTGGGGTGCGGACACCGCGCCATTGTCGCCGATGGGTCCCAACGGCCCGTCATCGCCGTCTGTCTTTGTGCATCAGGCCCATAGCACGTCCCCAGAGTTGTGCGCTGGATCATGTGACACCCGTAACGTCGGTGTGTCACGATTCGTTGACTCAGTGCACAGGTGGGCACTGAGGGAGAGCCCACGCGATGGGGTCACTCGTGGCCAGGGGAGAGAGTCAAGACATGTCGAGGAAGCGTCTGGGGCGGCTGCAGCGCGTCGCCACCATCATTCCGCTCGCCCTGCTGTCGGCAGCATGGACCGCGTCGGTCGCGGGCATCGGCGGCGTCGGCTCGCCCGTCCAGGCCGCTGAGACGCCCGGTCAGGTGACCGACGGCACCAGCGTGCCCGAGGAGTCGATCGACGACCCCGCGAGCCTCTCGGACCCGGCCTCGGTCGAGGGCCTCGAGGACGGCAACGAGGCGGGCATCGTCTCCGCCGCGTCGACCAACGCGATCCCCGCCGCGGCCCTGGCCGCCTACCAGCGGGCCGAGACCGTCATCAACTCGGCCGACGAGTCCTGCAACATCACCTGGCAGCTGATCGCCGCGATCGGCCGGGTGGAGTCCAACCACGGTCGCTTCGGCGGCAACGTCCTCGACAACGACGGCGTCGCCACCCCCGGGATCTACGGTCCCGCGCTCGACGGCCAGAGCGGCGTCAAGGCGATCTCCGACACCGACGCGGGCGTCTACGACAACGACACCCAGTGGGACCGCGCGGTCGGCCCGATGCAGTTCATCCCGTCGACCTGGCAGGTCGTGGGCGTGGACGCCGATGACGACGCCGCCCGCAACCCGCAGGACATCGACGACGCGGCCCTCGCGGCCGCGGTCTACCTCTGCTCCGGCGACGGCGACCTCTCCACGGTCGTCGGCCAGCGTGCCGCGGTCTACCGCTACAACCACAGCCAGGCGTACGTCGACCTGGTCCTGAAGATCATGAACGCCTACCTCGAGGGCGACTTCACCTCGGTCCCGAACAACGCGACCGCGGCGGGCTACGTCGTCCCCGAGCCGCCGAGCTTCGACGTCCGCAGCCCCGGCGCGATCAACAAGGACAAGGGCTCGAAGGGCTCGAAGGGCTCGACCGGCACGGGCACGCCCACCGCCGACCCGACCGTCCCCGCGCCGCCCGCGGGAGCCGGCAACGGGGGCAGCGGCGGGAGCGGCAACGAGAAGCCCACCCAGCCCAAGCCCGGCACCCCGTCGGCCCCGGCGCTCCCGGCTCCGCTCGACGACGTCGTCACCGGCGTGGACGAGGGCGTCGGCGCGGTCACCTCGAACGTGATCAGCGGTGTCCTCGGCCTGCTCACCAAGCAGGAGGCCGCGGCCGCCTGCCAGAAGGAGTTCCCGAAGCTCACCCAGACGGTGCAGCTGCTGAACTGCCTGCTGAGCTACGGCCTCAAGACGCCGTAGTCACCCCGCACCAGCCACGAGAGCCCCGGACCGACCCCCAGGTTTCCGGGGCTCTCGTCTGTGCCGACGAGATCTCGGGAAAGACCTGGCCGGACCGCGCTAGCGTGTGCACCCGTCAGCAGAAGGGCGAGGAGGCGGCGTGACGATCATGAGCGAGGAGACCGGCCTGGCCGGCGTACGGGTCGTGCCGCTCACCGCCCACGCCGACGAGCGGGGCCAGTTCGTCGAGGTCTTCCGCGACGAGTGGGACACCGACCTGCGGCCGGTGCAATGGAACGCAGTCCGCTCCCATGCGGGCGTGATGCGTGGCGTGCACGTCCACGTGAGCCACCACGACTACCTCACGGTCCTGGCCGGCACCCTTGTCCTCGGTCTGCACGACCTGCGGCCCGAGAGCCCGTCGGCTGGGCTCTCCTCGATGTTGACCATCGACGCGGCCGCGCCGGTCGCCGTGGCCATCCCGCCCGGCGTGGGCCACGGGTTCTGGTTCCCGGAGCCGAGCGTGCACCTGTACGGCGTGGACAGGTACTGGAACGTCGCCGACGAGCTCGGCTGCCGGTACGACGAACCGGCGCTGGGCCTCGACTGGCCGGTCGGCGCCGACCCGCTGCTCTCCGAGCGCGACCGGGTCGCACCGGACTACGCGACGATGCGCGCGGCCTATCTCACCGGTTCCACCCGGTGAGCACGCCCACCGTCGGCCTGGTCGGCTTCGGACGATGGGGACGGCTGATCTTCCGCGACCTGCGCGCCCTGGGCGCCGAGGTCCACGTCGCCGTACCGTCAGAGTCCTCGCGAGCGGCCGCGCTCGATGCCGGTGCTGCATCTGTCGCGGCCACGGCCGCCGATCTGCCCGATGCCGACGGGTATGTCATCGCCCCCCTCACCGTGCGGCATGCCGAGGCGGTCCGAGCGCTCCTCCCCCGCGGCCGGCCGATGTTCGTGGAGAAGCCGCTCACCGCGGATCCCGCGTCCGCCGCCGAGCTGGTCGACGCCGCCGGCGAGCGGATCTTCGTGATGGACAAGTGGCGCTATCACCCCGGGGTCGTCGAGCTCGCCCGGCTGGCCAGGTCCGGTGCCTTCGGCCCGATCCGCAGTATCACCAGCCACCGGCTCGGCTGGGGCAACCCCCACCGCGACGTCGACGCCGTGTGGATCCTGCTCCCGCACGACCTGTCGATCGCGATCGAGATCCTCGGCTCGCTCCCTCAGCCGCGGTTCGCGGCCGCACCGGACACCTCGGGCAGCGGCCTGGTCGCGGTGCTGCGCGACGACGACGGGCCGCTCGTGACCTGTGAGGTCTCCGCCGACCATCCGGTGAACTGCCGCACGGTCGTGGTGGTCGGCGAGCACGGATCGGGTCAGCTCGCGGACTCCTGGGACGACCGGATCCTGCTGGCCGGCACGGTCGACGGTGTCGGGATCACCCCCGAGAGCCGCGAGCGCGCCGTGGGGGCCGAGCTCCCGCTGGAGGCCGAGCTGCGGGCCTTCCTAGAACATCTCGCCGGTGGCCCCGCGCCCCGCTCCAGCGCGATCGAGGCCCTGTCCGTCGTCCGCGCCATCGCCACGCTGCGCACCATGGCCGGGCTCCCGGGAGCGACCGCTTGAGGGGCTTCACGGTGATGCTGCCGGTGCACCGCCCGCCGGCGATGCTGCCGTTGGCGATCGAGTCGGTGCTGGCGCAGACGCTGACCGACTTCGACCTTGTGGTGATCTGCGACGGCGCGCCACCCGAGACCGCTGCCTGCGCCCGGGACTACGCCGCCCGCGACCCTCGCGTCCGCGTGCTCGACCTGCCCAAGGGCGAGCGCCACGGCGAGGCACACCGGCACCGCGTGCTCCAGGAGGCCGTGGAGTCGGAGCGCCCGCTGGTGGCCCAGTTGGCCGACGACGACCTCTGGTTCCCTGAGCATCTGGCCGAGCTCGAGCGGCTGCTGGCCGACGTCGACTTCGGCAACCTGCTGCAGGCGCGACTGACACCGGACGGTGCCGTGGCACTGCACCATGGCGACCTCGCCGATCCACAAGCGCGCGAGCGGATGCGCACCGAGCCGTTCAACTTCTTCGGGCCGAGCGTGGCGGGCTACCGGCTCGCTGCCTACCGCCGGCTGGTCCACGGCTGGGAGCCCGCTCCGACGGACGTCTGGAGCGACCTGCACATGTGGCGCGCGTTCCTCGACACCCCCGGCCTCCGGCTGGCGACCCGCTTCTCGGTGCAGGGCGTCAGCCTGTCGGCGGCCGAGCGCACCGACGCGGACCTGGCGGAGCGCGCCGCGGAGAGCCGGCGGGTCGCCGCCGGGCTGCTCGGCTCGGCCGGCGCCCGCGACGACTTCCGGCAGCGCGCCTTCGCCGACCTGTGGGCCCATCTCGACACCGCGGTGACTCACCGCGACCAGCTCAGTGAGGCGCACGACCGGGCGGTCGCGGCGATCGCCGACCTCACGACACAGCTCGAGGCCACCCACGCCGCGTTCGTGCAGGCGGGTGAGGAGGCCGGCCGCCAGCGGCAGGCGAGCCTGCGTCGCCGCGCCCGGATCCGCAGGCTGCGCGCCCAGGTCGCCGGCCTGCGTCGCCGCAACACCGCCCTGGCCGAGGAGCTGGCGACCATCCGGGCCTCGCGCTCCTGGCGGCTGAGCGCGCCCTTGCGCCGGCTCACCGGCCGGCGCGACCGGTAGCGCTCGATCTCGGACCCGCTCGGCCCAACGACTCGGTGTTGCCGCCAGGTCTGCGGTGGTGCCGCTGGACTCGACCGCGTGGCCGGCAGCGTGGCGGACGCGCGCAGCGCATCGCGCGAAGCCCGCGGTCCGAGCGCAGCGAGGACCGGGCGGCGAGCTCGATCTCCGACACGCTCGGCCCAGCGACTCAGCGCAGCAGGCCGGCTGCCTCGGTGGCCCAGTAGGTGAGGATGATGTCGGCACCGGCCCGCCGGATCGAGGTGAGGGTCTCGAGGATGGCCGGCTCGCGGTCGATCCAGCCGTGGGCGGCGGCCGCCTCGAGCATGGCGTACTCGCCCGAGATGTTGTACGCCGCCGTCGGCACGCCGAGCTCGGCAGCGGCGTCGGCCACCCGCCGCAGCACGTCGAGATAGGCCAGTGCGGGCTTCACCATGACGATGTCGGCGCCCTCCTCGATGTCGAGCAGGGCCTCGCGCACACCCTCGCCGGCATCGCGGCGCCCGTCCTGCTGGTAGGTGCGGCGGTCACCCTGCAGCGCGCTGTCGACGGCCTCGCGGAAGGGCCCGAAGAAGGCGGAGGCGTACTTCGCCGAGTAGGCGAGGATCGCGGTGTCGGTGAACCCGGCATCGTCCAGCGCGTCGCGGACCACCGCGACCTGGCCGTCCATCATGCCGCTGGGACCGACCATGTGGGCGCCGGCCCGGGCCTGCACGACCGCCATCTCGGCGTACCGCTCCAAGGTGGCGTCGTTGTCGACCCGGCCGGCGGCGTCGAGGACGCCGCAGTGGCCGTGGTCGGTGAACTCGTCGAGACACAGGTCGCCCATCACGACCAGCGCGTCGCCGACCTCGCTGACGACGTCGGCGATGGCGACGTTGAGGATCCCGTCGGGATCGGTGGCGCCGGTGCCGGTCGCGTCCTTGGTCTCCGGTACGCCGAACAGCATGATCCCGCGCAGTCCGGCCTCGGCGGCCTCGACCGCGGCCTTCCGCAGCGAGTCGCGGGTGTGCTGGACCACGCCCGGCATCGAGCCGATCGGGATGGGCTCCGCGGCGCCCTCGCGGACGAAGGCGGGCAGCACCAGCTGGTTCGGCCGCAGCGTGCTCCCGGCCACGAGGTCCCGCATCGCCGCCGTGGTCCGCAGGCGACGGGGACGGACGATCGGGTGCTGGATCTCGTTCATCCCACCATTGTCGCGCAGCCCTGAGCCTGGATCCGTGGATGGCCACCTCCTACGCGGCACTCACCCACGGATCCAGGCGAAGCGAGCCTCAGCGCCACCTCGCCAGCCACTGGGTGGCTCCCGGGATCGGCTCCTGGGGGCTGCTCGCCTTGCCGACGGGGGTGTCCCACAGGAGGTAGCCCTCCGGCGTCGGTCCGCCGAGCCCGTACGACGAGTTGGCGTCGGAGATGCGCGTGAAGCGCCCGCTGTCAGGCTCGTAGACGAACAACCCGGCCCGGTTCCGGTCGTGGGAGCTCACCTTGACCACGCCGCCGGTGACCCAGCCGTCGATGCCGTCGCCCTGGATCGTGGTGACCAGGTCACCGTCGGTCGTGAGGACCTGGATCCGGTCGTCGCGGCCGTTGTCGTACGTGCCGCAGTACTGGCTGAGCACGACCCGGTCCGCCACGGCGCCGAAGCCCAGCAGGTTGCACCGCTTCCCCGACTTCGGGTCGAAGTCGTGCTCGGCGCCGGTGGCCAGGTCGCGGACATGGATGCGCAGGTTGATGCCGTTGGACGCGGCCGACCAGATCATCGCGTCGTCGGTGAAGGCGACCGAGCCGACGCGCAGCCTCTCGTCGCGGACGTCGGCCGGGTCGCTCAGCGACACCGACCACAGGTCGTACGTCTCGCCCTCGGCGCCGGCGTCGTCGGCCTCGCCGTCGGGTCCCGTCGGCCAGCCGCCCGGGGGCGGCGATCCCTGGGTCGCGGGGACACGGACGTAGAGCCGCCCGTCCGGCCCCAGCACGGGGCTCCGGATCCCCGTGACGGCAGGCAGGCCCGCCCAGGTGGTGGTCGACCAGGTACGCGTCCCCCGGTCGTAGACGTGCGCCACGAGGGCACCGGTCAGGTCCATGCCGTCCTTCGGGCGGACACCGGCCAGCACCAGCCGCTCGGCCCCGAGCTCGACGGCCCAGACCTGGTCGCTCGGCTCGACCGGCGGCAGCCAGTCCTTCTCGCCCGTGGCCGGGTCGAGCAGGGCGTAGCGGATCTTGTTCTCCGGACCGTGCGGCCCGTCGCGGAACAGGATCAGCCCGTCGTCGGTGACGCCGTCGTAGTACTGCCCGTTGGCCGCGTCGAGGTCCTCGTTCGTGTACGACGCGAGCACGTCGTAGTCGACGCCTTCCTTGGCCTGGGCGGCGTCGGAGAGCCCGATGACCGGTCCGTCGGGGCGGGGAACGACGCTCGCGGCGGGCGTGTCCCGGCCGTCGGCCCCTTGGCTCACCAGGGTGCCGGCGGCCACCACGCCGACCACCGCCACGGCCAGCCCGCCCGCGAGCCGGGCCCGGCGCCGCCGTACCCGCTGGCGGCCGCCGGCGAGGACCGCGGCCAGGTCGATGTCGTCGGCCGGCGGGGTCGCCGCCGCCTCGTGCAGCAGGGCACGCATCTCGTTCACCATGTCATCTCCACGGTCATCTCCACGGTCGTCACCACTTTCCGGCTCCCAGGGTCAGCTCGCCGAACGACGAGTCCTCGAACACGGAGCGGAGCCGGTCCAGCGCACGCGCCGTCTGGCTCTTGACGGTGCCCTCGCTGCAGCCCAGTGCCCGCGCGGTGTCGGCGACGCTGAGGTCGTCGAAGTACCGCAGCACCACGCACGCCCGCTGGCGTGGCGGCAGCTCGGCCATCACCTGCAGCAGGGTCGCGCGGGCAGTGACCAGGTCGGCGACGTCGATGCCGTCCGGTCGCTGGACATCGGCCTCCATGACCAGCTCGGTGCTCGACCGCCGTCGGGCATGGTCGAACACGACACTCACCAGGGCCTTGCGGGCGTAGCCGTACTCGCGCCCGGCCCGGGTCAGCCGCGGCCAGGCGACGTACACCCGGATCAGCGCATCCTGGACGTGGTCCGCCGCCCGCTCCCAGTCACCGCACAGCAGGTACGCCGTCCGGCGCAGCCGGTCGCGCGCCCCCTGGGCGAAGGCGACGAACTCGTCCTCGTCACGCATCGGTCATCCACTCCATGACGGACCCAACGCACTGACCACCCGACCAGGTTGCACCGACCCGGCACAAACTGATCCGAAATCCACGCCGACCCGGCGCAAACTCAGCAGAGAACCTCGCCGACCCGGCGCAAACTGAACTTGTCTGAGTTCAATCTGCGCCGGGTCGGTGGGAACTGCGATTCAATCTGCGCCGGGTCGGTGGGAACTGCGATTCAATCTGCGCCGGGTCGGTGGGAACTGCGATTCAACCTGCGCCGGGTCAGGCCTTGCGACGCCGGGCCGAGGGCTTGCGGTCGCTCGGCTTGGTGACCGGCTCGCCGGCCTCCAGCATCGCGACCCGGCGGCTGGCGCCGAACCCCGCGAGGGTCTCGACGAGCAGCTCGACGTCCGGCTTGGGGGCCATGACGTCGACCCGCAGGCCGTGCTCCTCGGCGGTCTTGGCCGTGGCGGGCCCGATCACCGCGATGATCGTCGACGGGTGCGGCTTGCCGGCGATGCCGACCAGGTTGCGCACGGTCGAGGACGACGTGAACACGACGGCGTCGAACTTGCCGGTCTTGATCGCGTCACGGGTCGGCGCCGGCGGCGGAGCCGCCCGCACGGTGCGGTACGCCGTGACGTCGTCGCACTCCCAGCCGAGGTCGATCAGGCCGGCGACGAGGTTCTCGGTCGCGATGTCGGCCCGGGGCAGGAAGACCCGGTTGATCGGGTCGAGCTGCTCGTCGTACTCGGGCCAGTCCTCGAGCAGGCCGGCGGCGGACTGCTCCCCGGAGGGGACCAGGTCGGCCCGCAGGCCCCAGTCGGCGATCGCCTGGGCGGTCTTGTCGCCGACGGCGGCGATCTTGAGCCCGGAGAAGGCACGGGCGTCGAGGCCGTACTCCTCGAACTTCTCGCGCACCGCCTTCACGGCGTTCACGGACGTGAAGGCGATCCACTCGTAGCGGCCCTCGACGAGACCACGCACGGCCTTGTCCATCTGCTGCGGGTTGCGCGGCGGCTCGACGGAGATCGTGGGGACCTCCTCCGGAACGCCACCGAACTCGCGGATCCGCTCCGACAGCGACGCGGACTGCTCCTTGGTGCGCGGCACCAGCACCCGCCAGCCGAACAGCGGCTTGGTCTCGAACCACGAGAGCTTCTCGCGCAGGTTGACGACCGCGCCGATGACGGTGATCGCCGGCGGGGCGATCCGGGCGGCGCGGGCGTCGGCGGCGATCCGCTCCAGCGTCGAGGTGATCGTCTGCTGCTCGGTCGTGGTGCCGACCCGGGTCATCGCGACGGGGGTCTCCGGCGACCGGCCGATCGCGATCAGCTGCTTGGCGATGTCGCCGATCTGACCGACGGCCGACAGCAGGACGAGGGTCGGGGTGTCGGCGTACCGGGTCCAGTCGACCTTGTCACCGCAGGTCACCACGGCCACCTCACGGTGGTCCTTGGTGGTCAGCGGGATGCCGGCGTAGGCGGGGACGGCCCCGACCGACGAGACACCCGGCACGACCTCGAACGCGAGGTTCGCCTTGGCGACGGCCTGGGCCTCCTCGGGCCCGGAGGCGTAGAGGAACGGGTCGCCCCCGAGGAGGCGGACCACGCGCAGGCCGCGCTTGGCCTGCTTCACGACGACCTTCGCGCGCGCGGCGTGGGTGAGCGGCTGGCCGTCCTCGCCGAAGCCGCCGTCGATGACCTCCGGCTCGGCGACCACCTCGTCGCCGGGGCGCTCGACCCGGGCGCGCACCACGGTGACCAGGTCGGCGTGGCGCGGTTCCTCCGTGATGACGACGTCCGCGTCCTGGATCAACCTCACAGCACGCACGGTCAGCAGGTCGGGGTCGCCGGGGCCGGTACCGACGAAGGCGGTGAAGCCGGGTCCTCCGGACTGGACCTGGGCGGCGGGAGTCGTTGCAGCCTTCTTGGCTGGCGTGGCTCGCGTCATGGGTTGGGCACCTCTGCAGATCGTGCGGACGGGTGGGAGTTCGAGTCGGTGGAGCGGTTCAGCTGGGCCATCAGCTCGGCGGCGCCGTCGCCCAGCATCTCGGCGCCGAGGCTGCCGCCGAGCTCGGCGGCGGCGGCCGGCCAGGACGCGGGATCGGCGGCGAGCGCGGCGGAGGCGGAGCGGCGTACGGCGAGCACGCCGTCCTCGGACAGGACGACGGCCCGCAGCCACAGCTCGGGACCCTCATCGCCTTCGGCGACCTCGGCGAGGGCGCCGATCGGTGCGGTGCAGCCGCCCTCGAGCGTCGCCATGAGGGTCCGCTCGGCCGTGACGGCGGCCCGGGTGGCGCTGTCGTCGAGCCGGGCGAGCAGGGCCAGGGTGACGCTGTCGTCACTGCGACACTCGACGGCCAGGGCGCCCTGGCCGGGGGCCGGGAGGACGCTCAGCGGGTCGAGGACCTCGGTGACGTCATCGAGCCGGCCGAGTCGGGCCAGGCCGGCGCGGGCGAGCACCACGGCGTCGTACCTGCCCTCGCGGATGCGCCCGATCCGGGTGTCGACGTTGCCGCGGACCCCGACCAGCTCGATGCCGAGGCCGAGCGCCTCGAGCTGGGCGACCCGGCGGGGCGAGCCGGTGGCGACCTTGCTGCCCGGCGGCAGCTCGCCGAGGGTGAGTCCGTCGCGGGCGACGAGGACGTCGCGCGGGTCCTCGCGCAGGGGTACGGCGGCCAGCGTGATGCCCTCGGTCGGGTAGGTCGGGACGTCCTTGAGCGAGTGGACGGCCACGTCGACCTCGCCGGCGAGCAGCGCGTCGCGCAGGGCGCTGACGAAGACCCCCGTCGACGAGCCGCCGGCGAGCGGGGTCCCGGTGGCCTGGCTGCGGTCGCCGTCGGTCGTGATCTCGACGAGCTCGGTGGCGACACCGAGGTCCTCGACGGCCGATGCGACGTGCCCGCACTGGGTGGTCGCGAGGGCGCTGCGGCGGGTGCCGATGCGCAGCAGCTGCGGAGTGGACGGGGTGGAGGTCATGACCGGCCCTCCTCGCTGACGACGGGGCGGGTGACGGCGTCGACCGCGTCGGGGTCGAGCGCGAAGAGCTCGGCGAGCGCGGCGGCGTACGAGACGGCGCCCTGCTCGTTGGCGAGCTCCTTGACCCGGACGGTCGGCTCGTGGAGCAGCTTGTCGGCGACCCGTCGCACCGCGTGCCGGATCTCCTCGCGGGTCGCCTCGTCGAGGTCGGGCAGTCGGCCCTCGAGGCGGGTCATCTCGGCGTCGACGACGTTGGTGGCCATCGAGCGGAGCGCGACGACGGTCGGCGTGACGCTGGCCTGGCGGCGGGCGGCGAGGAAGGCGGTGACCTCCTCGCCGAGGATCCGGCGCACCTCCTGGACCTCGCGACCGGTCACCCCGCCGTGGAGCAGGTCGGCGAGCTCGGCGAGGCCGACCAGGCTGACTCCGGGCAGGTCGGCGACGTCCGGCGCGATGTCGTGGGGCAGCGCGAGGTCGATCAGCGCGAGCGGCCGATCCGTGTCCTGACGTGCCTGGTCCATCAGCGCGCGGTCGATGATGGTGCCGGAGGAGCCGGTGCAGCTGATCACGATGTCGGCCCGGGCGAGCTCCTCGCCGAGGTCGGCGAGGCGCACTGCCTCGCCGGAGTACTGCACGGCCAGCCGGACCGCGCGGTCGACGGAGCGGTTCACGATCGAGAGGCGCCCGGCACCGAGACGACTCGCGGTCGCGGTCGCCAGTCCTGCCATCGCACCGGCGCCGACCACGACGACGTGCTTGCCGTCGACGGAGCCGACGACCTTCGCCGTCTCGTCGAGCGCGGCGCTGACCAGGGTCGGGGCGACCAGGTCGATCTCCGTCTCGGCGCGGGTGCGCTTGCCGACCCGCAGCGCCTGCTGGAACAGCAGGTTGAGAGCGGGGCCGACGGTGCCGAGCTCCTGGCCCCGGCGCAGCGCCTCGCGGGTCTGGCCGAGGATCTGGCCCTCGCCGACGGCCATCGAGTCGAGGCCGGCAGCCACCTGGAAGAGGTGGGAGATCGCGCCGTCGTCGTAGTGGACGTAGAGGTGCGGGAGCATCGCCTCGGTCGACTCGCCGGCCCGGTCGACCAGCAGCCGGGAGATCTGCTCGATGCTGCCGTGGAAGCGCTCGACCTCGGTGTAGATCTCGAGTCGGTTGCAGGTGGCGATGACCGTCGCCTCGCTGACGTGCTCACACGACGCGGCGTCGGCGATCAGCTTCTGCACGCCGTCGTGGTCGAGCGCGACCCGCTCGAGCAGGGCGACCGGCGCGGAGTTGTGGGAGATGCCCACGACCAGCACGCTCATCGACGTCCTCGCTTCGCTTCGGAAGTCGACGAGGTGCAGGACGCGCGGCGTGACATGGCTCGCTCGCTTCGCTCGCTCACGCCGCACCTCCCCCGGTCTCGACCGCGACCGCGGCCGCGGCGTCGGCGCCATTGGCCTTGCGCTGCTCGTGGTAGGCGAGGATCTGCAGCTCGATCGACAGGTCGACCTTGCGCACGTCGACGCCCTCGGGCACGGCCACCACGGCCGGCGCGAAGTTGAGGATGCTGGTGATGCCGATCGCGACCATCCGGTCGGCGACGTCCTGCGCGGCGACGGCGGGGGTGGCGATCACGCCGATCGCGACGTCGTGCTCGCGGACGATCTCCTCGAGGTCGCGGAAGGGACGGACGACGACGCCCGCCACGCTCTGCCCGACCACGGACTCGTCGGCGTCGAGCAGCGCCACGACGCGGAAGCCGCGGCTGCGGAAGCCGGAGTAGTTGGCGAGGGCGTGACCGAGGTTGCCGATGCCCACGATGACGACCGGCCAGTCCTGGGTGACGCCGATCTCACGTGCGATCTGGTAGCGCAGGTAGTCGACGTCGTACCCGACGCCTCGGGTGCCGTAGCTCCCGAGGTAGGACAGGTCCTTGCGCAGCTTGGCGCTGTTGACGCCCGCCGCGGTCGCGAGGTCCTCGCTCGAGCAGGTGCGGATCCCGTTGTCGGCCAGCGCCGTCAGCGCCCGCAGGTACACAGGCAGGCGGGCGACCGTGGCCTCCGGGATGACCCGGGCGGCATCCGTCGAACTACGTGTGGTCACAGCTCCACTTTCCAGCCGCGCTACCGAACGTCAGTGGCGCGGCTCGATCACTGTAGGAGTTTGTGAACGCGAGAACAAAATGGGCGGAGGCGCAACTCGACGGGGCGACTGGTACGTCACACCGGTACCGGCTCGGGGCGGGGCGGTTTGCGGTTCAGCTACCGGATCAGCCGCGCAGTGCCGCGCGCAGCCGGTCGGCGCTGACCCGCCAGAAGTCGTGCTGGCGCCCATCGACGAAGGTCACCGGGATCTCGTCGGCGAAGCGGTCGGCGAGCGCGGGGTCGTCGTCGATGGACAGCTCCTCGTAGCTCTCCCCCAGCTCGGCGCAGACGGCCTCGATGACCGCGCGGGCGTCGTCGCACAGGTGGCAGCCGGGGCGGCTGTAGAGGGTGACCCGGGGCGCGCGCACGCCGCTCATTCCAGGATCCCCAGGGCCTTGCGCCGCTCGGCGCCACGCAGCACGCCCTTGCGGATCTTGCCCGTCACGGTCCGCGGCAGCTCGTCGACGACCTCCACCCGGACCGGTCTCTTGTACGCCGCCAGCCGCTCCTCGGCCGCGGCCTCGACCGCGGCCACCACCGCCACCGCGTCGGCACCGGCCACCGCTCCCGAGTCGGGCACGACGTACGCGACCACGGCCTCGCCGGTCTGCTCGTCGGGCACGCCGAGCACGGCGGCCTGGCGCACGCCGGGAACCTCCTCGAGGATCGCCTCCACCTCGGTGGGGTAGACGTTGAAGCCGGACACGATGACCAGCTCCTTGACCCGGTCGACCAGGAAGAGGTCGCCGTCGGCGTCCAGGAAGCCGACGTCGCCGGTCGACCACCAGCCGTCGTCGCCGGGACCGTCGTGACCGTCGGGCCAGTAGCCGCTGAACAGGTTGCGGCCGCGGATCTGGATCTCGCCGGGGTCGTCGGCAGCCGCCGCGTCCAGCGGCCGGCCCTCGTCGTCGACCAGGCGGATGTCGATGCCGTCGAGCGCGGCGCCCACCGAGCCGGGCTTGATCTCGGCCGAGCGGAGGGTGCTGGTGACGACCGGCGACGCCTCGGTGAGGCCGTAGCCCTGATGGATGGGCACCCGGGTCAGCGCACCGAACTCCTCGACCGTCTCGGCTGCGAGCGGGGCGGAGCCGGACAGGATCATCCGGACGGGCCCGAGCCGCTCGGCGAGCGCGTCCACGTGGCGCCAGGCCGCGAACACCGGCGGCGCGACCGGTACGACGCTGCACGCCTCGTCCTCCACCAGGTCGAGCGTGCCCTCGGGGTCGAAGCGCTCGGTGAGCACCAGCTTGGCGCGGTGCCGGATCACCCCGCCCAGCACGGCCCCGAGGCCGTAGACGTGGAACAGCGGCAGGACGCCGAGCACGACGTCGTCGGAGTGGATCATGGGAGGCCGTACGGCGGCGACCTGGTCGACGTTCGCCAGCAGGGCGCGGTGGGTGAGCATCGCGGCCCGCGGTCGCCCGGACGTGCCGCTGGTGTAGAGCAGGACGGCGAGCTTCTCGGGGTCCAGCAGCGGCGGCACCGGGACGGCGGTCTCGGAGCGGAGGTCGTCGTACGCGCCCTCGTCGTCCTGGGGGTCGGTGCCGACGAGGACGATCCGCGGCGCCGGGCGGTGCTCGTCCCGAGCCGCCGCCGCGACCTCGGCGCGCGCCACGGCGTCCCGGACGGCGACGACGGTCTGCCCGTCGGCGACCACGAGCCGGGCACCGCAGTCGACGAGCATCGCCGCGAGCTCGGTGGCTGTGGAGCCGGGGTTCACCGGCACGGCGACGGCCTGGGCGCGCAGCACGCCGAGATAGGACGTCACGAACTCCAGCCGGTTGCCGAGCGCCAGCAGCACCCGGTGCCCGGCGAGGATGCCGGCACGGCCGAGCCCGGTCGCGACCCGGCCGACCTCGTCCTCGAGGTCGGACCAGGTGAGTCCGCGACCGCCGGCCTCGACGACGGCGAGCCGCTCCGGGTGCTCGGCGGCGGCGGACGCGACGAGGGCGGCCACGTCGGGGACAGCACTCGTCTCGTCCGACAACGACATGGAGGGATCCTACGCGGGCGCATTTCTTCTAGGGTGGGCCGCATGGTGCCGCCCGCCGACCGCCCCCGCCGGCTGAACCTGCAGCAAAGGTCCCGACTGGCCGGCGAGGCGGCGGCCGCGGCCGCCGAGGTCGAGACCGCGCTCGCGCACCCCGCCGATCCGCGCGCGGCGGCGTTCTTCGACGTCGACAACACCGTGATGCAGGGCGCGAGCATCTTCCACCTCGCCCGCGGTCTCTACCGGCGCAAGTTCTTCACGACGCGCGACATCCTCGGGGCGGCGTACAAGCAGGCCTACTTCCGCTTCGTCGGGGTCGAGGACCCCGAGCACGTCGCCGAGGCCCGCAACTCCGCGCTCGCGTTCATCGCCGGACACACGGTGCAGGAGATCGAGGACGTCGGCGAGGAGATCTTCGACGAGGCGATGGCGCACCGGATCTGGCCGGGCACCCGTGCCCTCGCCCAGATGCACCTCGACCAGGGCCAGCGGGTCTGGCTGGTGACCGCGGCCCCGATCGAGATCGCGAGCCTGATCGCCCGCCGGCTCGGTCTCACCGGAGCCCTCGGCACCGTCGCCGAGCACGTCGACGGGGTCTACACCGGAAAGCTCGTCGGCGACATGCTGCACGGACCGGCGAAGGCGGTCGCGGTCACGGCGCTCGCCGAGCGGGAGGGCCTCGACCTGTCCCTCTGCTCCGCCTACAGCGACTCCGCCAACGACCTGCCGATGCTCGGCCTCGTCGGCGATCCCTGCGCCATCAACCCCGACGCGAAGCTGCGCGCCCACGCCCGCGCCCACGGCTGGCGGATCCGCGACTACCGGACCGGCCGCAAGGCCGCCCGGGCCGGGATCATCATGGGCTCGGCGGCCACCGGGGCAGCGATCGCCGGGGCCGTCGTACGCCGCCAGCGGCACCGCTCCTGATCCGCCGGCAACCGGTGACGGCGACCCCTACCGGGCGGTAACCTTCCGGCGCGGGAGGTCCGCGGCCCGCCCCGACCGGTTCTCAGGTTCCGGTATCGCGGCGCCCGGATCCGCCGTAGGATCCCCTCCGGGGGCAGTAGGGAGGGAACCCGCATGACCTGGCAGCGCACTGACCTGTCGCGAGGGCTGGACGCTCTGCGCGCGGCCGTGCTCGCTGCGCTGACCCCGGACCTGGGCCCGGCGTTGGTCGGCGTCCCTGCCACCGGCCCCTCCGGCGGACCGTTCGCGACACCGTCGGCCCGCCGCTCCGAGGGCGACCACCGGCTGCTGAGCGAGGCGAGTGCCGACACCTCCGCCGACCCGGCCGGCCCCGGCAGCCCCGGCAGCCCCGGCAGCCCCGGCAGCCCCGACGGCTTCGAGCGCGACGGCGCCGGTGGGTTCGGCGACGCCACGCTCGCGACCTCCTCGGAGGACTCCCCGGAGGCCCGCGAACGGCTGATCGGGCTGGTCGAGCTCGCCCGGGGTGGCGACGCGGAGGCGTTCGGGCTGCTCTACGACCACTACCAGCCGTCGGTCTACCGGTTCCTCTACTACCGGACCCGCTCCGTGGTCGTCGCCGAGGACCTCTGCTCGGAGACCTTCTTCCGCGCGCTGCGCAACATGTCGTCGTTCCGGTGGCAGGGCAAGGACTTCGGCGCCTGGCTGATGACCATCGCCCGCAACCTCGCGACCGACCACTTCAAGGCCGGCCGCACCCGCCTCGAGCTGACGACCGAGGACATGGGTCAGCACGACGACGCCACCGAGGGCCCCGAGAACGCCGTCCTCGCCAGCCTGACCAACGAGATCCTGCTCGAGGCGCTCACCAAGCTCCCCAACGAGCAGCGGGACTGCCTCATCATGCGCTTCCTGCAGGGCCTGAGCATCGCCGAGACCGCCGCGGCGCTCGGTCGCAGCGACGGCGCGATCAAGCAGCTCCAGCTGCGTGGCGTGCGCAACCTGGCGAAGCTGATGCCGGAGGGGATCCGATGATCGAGCGGATGATCAATTCGGACTATGCCCCTCCATCCGTCCGGACCGTAACCAGCGGGACCGACCCGTCGTTGGATGTTCGAGAGAGTTCGAGGGTCGTGGCGACCCTCCCGACACGAGGACGGACGTTGTGATGCGCGGGAACGGCTGGTCGCGCGGCGCGGAGGAGTTCGACGCGCTGGTCTCCGGTCGCGGCGGGGACGTCGCAGCCGACGACCAGACGCACGCCGAGCTGCTCGAGATGGTTGCGGCCCTGCGGGCCGTGCCTCCCGTCACCGCCCGCCCCGAGTTCGTCGCCTCCCTGCGCTCCCAGCTGGTCGCCGCCGCCGAGCGCGAGCCCGCGCGGGCCGAGGAGGACCTGGCCGTCCGGCTCACCCCGCGCCAACGACGCGGCTCCCGCGAGCGCCGCCTGGCTGCCGTGATCGGCGGCTTCGCCGTGGTGTCCGCCACCGGGTCGATGGCGATGGCCTCGCAGGACGCACTGCCCGGCGACGTGCTCTACCCCGTCAAGCGGGCGATCGAGAACGCCCAGACCAACCTGCAGCCCGACGGTGCCGCCAAGGCCGAGGCCCTCATCTCGCACGCCGAGTCCCGTCTCGACGAGTTCCAGTCGCTCGTGGCGCGCGACGCGAGCGCCGACGCGGTCAACGAGACGCTCCAGGACTTCACCGACCAGGCCCGCCAGGCGTCCGAGTTCGCGCTCGACGACTACGCCGCCACCGGCAAGGCCGACCGGATCGCCGACCTGCGCGCCTTCGCCGGCGGGAGCATGGACGTGCTCGGCGCCCTCGGCCCGGCCGTGCCGTCCGAGAGCCGCTCGATCCTGATCACCGCGACGCAGACGATCCGCCAGATCGACGCCGCCGCGTGGGAGACCTGCCCCGGCTGCGCCGAGGGCGACATCGCACAGGTCCCCGACTTCGTCGCCCTGCCGCTCAGCGCGGTCCTCAGCGGCGACATCAGCGCGTCGGCGACCCAGGTGCTGCCGCCCGCCGCGAAGAAGGACAAGCCGGCGAAGGAAGACCCGGCGCCGCCCGCCGCGACCGGCCAGCCCGGCCCGCCCCCGCCGCCACCGGGGCAGGGGCCGACGCAGCCGAGCCCGCCGGACGCCCCCAAGCCGCCCAACACCGTCGGCAAGGCGGTCGAGGAGGTCACCGGCGGCCTCACCGGCGCCCTGGGCCTCGACGGCCAGCCCCAGACCACCGACGGGTCGACCCCGCCGTCGCTGGTGGGCACGCTCGTCGAAGGCGTGGGCGGGCTGCTCGGCGGCCTGCTCGGCACCAACCAGACGCCGTAGCCGGCGCGTAGCCCGGTCCCCCTGGGGGCTCGGCTTCAGCGGAAGACGGACTCGCGCTGCATCAGCAGGCTGTAGAGCGTCTGCTGGATGGTCTCGCGGACCTGGTCGGTCACGTTGAACACCAGCATCGGGTCATCGGCCGCGCCCGCGTCGTACTCGTCGGTCCGGATCGGCTCGCCGAACTCGAGCAGCCACTTCGACGGCAGCGGCACCAGGCCGAGCGGTCCCAGCAGGGGGAAGAGGGGCGTGATCGGGATGTACGGCACCCCGAGCAGCCGAGCCAGCGACGGGATGTTGCCGACGAGCGGGTAGATCTCCTCGGCACCGACCACGGAGAGCGGCACGATCGGGACACCCGTGCGCAGCGCGGCAGCCACGAACCCACCACGACCGAACCGCTGGAGCTTGTAGCGCTCGGAGAACGGCTTCCCGATGCCCTTGAAGCCCTCCGGCCACACGCCGACGAGCTCGCCGCCGCGCAGCATCCGCTCGGCGTCCTCGCTGCAGGCCAGGGTGGCACCGCCCTTGCGGGCCACGGAGCCCACGAGCGGCAGCCGGAACACCAGGTCGGCACCGAGCGGGCGCAGGAAGCGACCGGTGTGGTCGTGGATGGAGACCATGGTCATCAGTCCGTCGACCGGCACCGTGCCCGAGTGGTTGGAGACGACCAGGGCACCGCCCTCGGCCGGGATGTTGTCGATCCCACGGACCTCGATCCGGAACCACTTCTGCGCGACCGGCCGCAGGGCCGCCATGAAGAAGCGCTCGGTGACCTCGGCGTCGAAGCCGTACTCGTCGACCGTGTAGTCGCCGGTCAGCCGGCGCCGCAGGAAGGCGAGGAAGCGGGCAAGCTGGGGCTCCCACTGGTCGCCGAACAGCTCCTTGCTGGCATGCTGGAAGGCCGAGAGCCAGTCGCCGGCCGGGATGCCCGCGAGCGGACTGCTGCCGCGCTCCTCGGTGCGGGCCGCGGGCGCCGTCGACGACGTCGTCGGGGGTACGTCGGCCGGCGTGTCGAGCAGCGACGGGATCTCGATGACGGGGGTGTCGTCGACGACGGGACGCTCCTCGACCGGAGCGCCGTCCGGTGTCGGCGTCGCCGGCTTCTTCGCCGGGGCGGCCTTGCGCGGCGTCGCGCTCTTCGGCGCGAGCCCCCGGGCCGCGGCCGACGGGCGCTTGCCGGTGCCGCGGCCGGGCTGGCCGCGGGTGCCGATCGGGATGATCTCGGCGTCAGCCATCCGTGCCTCCAGCGAGGGTGAGCTGGGCGGGACGGTCGTCGTCGACCGCGGGGAGGCGCTCGGCGAGCGAGCCGAGCACGCGTTCGGTGCGGCGCGCTCCCGGCGGGAGCGAGGCGGCGAACTCGGCGAACGCCGAGGACGTCGTGTACTGCGGCTCGAACCCGAGCTCGCTGCGCATCCGCGTGGTGTCGACACCGCGCCCGTAGGTCAAGAACGCGACCAGCTCGGGCGACAGATCGGCACGGCGGACGGACTTGAGCGCAGAGCCGAGGCTGCCGAAGGCGAACCCGGGCACCGGGACGTTGGGCCGGCCCGCGCGGCGCAGCGCCTGGGAGAGCATCAGCAGGCCGTCGCCGGCGACGTTGAAGGTCCCGCCGCGGTCCTCACGCACCGCGTGACGCAGCACGCGGTAGAGGTCGGTCTCGTGCAGGAACTGCAGCCGCGGATCGAATCCGAGCACGGTGGGGATCACCGGCAGCCGGAAGTACGACGCCAGCGGGCTGGCCACCCGCGGGCCGATCACGTTGGCGCAGCGCAGCAGGGTGACCCGCACGTCGGGGCGGCGGCGCGCGAAGCCGCGGACGTACTGCTCGACCTCGACGACGTCCTTCGCGTACCCCGTGCGGGCGGGGCGCCGGGGCTCCATGTCCTCGGTGAACATGGCGGGGTCGCGACTGCTGGCGCCGTACGCCGTCGTCGAGGACTTCACGACCAGGGTGCGCAGCCCCTCGGCCTTCTGGCAGGCCGCCAGGAGCTGCATCGTCCCGATGACGTTGAGCTCCTTCATGGTGCCGCGGGCACCGGCGGAGCCGGGGGTCGCGATCACGCTCATGTGGACGACGGTGTCGACGTCCTCCTTCGCGATGACCTTCGCGATGACCGGGTTGCGGATGTCGGCACGCACGAACGTGACGTCGCCGAGGTCACCCCGCGGAGGGATGACGTCGACACCGATGACCCGGTCGATCCCGGGGTCGGTGGCCAGGGCGCGCGCAAGGGTACGGCCGAGGTCTCGTGAGACCCCTGTGACCAGGACCGTGCGTCCGGCGCCCATCTCCACCGACTCCTCGGTTCAGGTCGGCGCACCAGGGCGCCGACGAGGCGAGACTGCGTGAGCTACTGGCTCGCTCGGGTCACTTGCCGAGCTTGCGACGCTGGACGCGCGTCTTCTTCAGCAGCTTGCGGTGCTTCTTCTTCGCCATGCGCTTGCGGCGCTTCTTGATGACAGAACCCACGTGGAACCTCTCCAGAGCGCCGGGCGCGGCAGCGCTCGGCGTGACGTACGACGCCCCGGGAGACCCCGGAGCATCGGTCAGCCTATCCGGACCATCGTGAGCGCGGAGAATCAGCGCGGGGGATGGGACGCAGATCGCACGCACGCCCCGTGGCGCGGGTTGTAGGAATCACCACTGAAGAGGCGATTCCCTCGCTTCTCGACCGTTGCAACGGTCAAGAAGCGACAGTTTCGCCTCTTCAGAGGCGATTCCTACACTGCGCGTCACCCCAGCAGGGCAGCGCGACACACTCGGCCTAACCAGCCGAGTAGAACGACTTGCGCAGGTACTCGTTCACGTCGTCCTCGGTCACCCGGAACGAGCGACCGACCCGGACGGCCGGGAGCTCGCCGCTGTGCACCAGACGGTAGACCGTCATCTTGGAGACGCGCATGACCGAGGCGACCTCGGCGATCGTAAGGAACTTCGGGTCCGGGAGGGACTCGGCGCGCTCGCGCGACGTAGGAGCCATGACCAACCACGCTTTCTGTGTGCTGCGTCCGTCACCGCCTTCCCCAGCTGTGAACACCGGACGCCACTTGCGTGACAATAGGGCCAGATGTGACTCGTGGGGAAGAGATTCGTCAGTGAAACTTTCTCAGTGCGGCGTGTCGACTTGACCGGTGCGTGACTCGGGACGTCGTCCCGCGCGTCCACGCCATCCGTTCCCAGTACCCCCGGCCGCCGCCCGAGCCCCCTTCCGGCCAACCGCCAGGCCGCGGGCAGCCGCGCCCGACCCGCCCCGCGGCGTCCGTGAATCCCTCTTGTCGTACACGCATGTTCGACTTATGATTCTGAACATTGCTGTTCGACTTAGGAGTACGGATGTCCCACCCCACCACCGCCGCCCCGGCACCGGGCACCAGCACACCCGACCCCCGCCGCTGGGGCACGCTCGCGTTCCTGGGCACCGCCCAGCTGATGCTCATCGTCGACGTCACCGTGGTCGCCATCGCGCTGCCCCACGTCGGCTCCGACCTGGACCTCTCCCGCGCCGCC
Source organism: Nocardioides carbamazepini (assembly GCF_024614185.1). Classification (GTDB taxonomy): domain Bacteria; phylum Actinomycetota; class Actinomycetes; order Propionibacteriales; family Nocardioidaceae; genus Nocardioides; species Nocardioides carbamazepini. The sequence continues at coordinate 212,738 of NZ_JAHTLF010000016.1, read as the reverse complement.
ACCACGTGGGTGGTCAGCGCCTACACGCTCGCGTTCGGCGGTCTGATCCTGCTCGGTGGCCGCGTCGCCGACCTGCTGGGCTCCCGCCCCGTCGTCCTCACCGGCCTCACCCTGTTCACCGCCGCCTCGCTGGCAGCCGGCCTGGCCGGCTCTCCCGAGGTGCTCGTCGGCAGCCGCGTGGCCCAGGGCCTGGGCGCCGCTCTGCTCTCCCCCGCCGCCCTGTCCGCGGTGCTGCGGCTGTTCGAGGGCGAGGAGCGCAACCGCGCCCTCGGTGTCTGGTCCGCCCTCGGTGGCGGCGGCGCCGCGCTCGGCGTCCTCCTCGGCGGCGTGCTCACCGCCGGCCCGGGCTGGCCGTGGGTCTTCTACGTCAACGTCCCGATCGGCATCGTCGTCGCCGTCGGCCTCGCCCGACGACTCCCGGCCGGCTCGGCGGGCGTGTCCCGCACGACGGCGCGCCGCCTCGACCTGGCCGGCGCGGCCCTGGTCACGGCGGCGACCGGCACCGCGATCTACGCCCTCATCGGCGCCGGCGACCACGGCTGGCTCGGCGGACGCACTCTCGGCCTGCTCGCCGGCTCAGCCCTGCTCTACGTGCTGTTCGGCCTGCGCCAGCTCACCGCCGGCTCGCCGCTGATGGACCTGCGCCTGCTCACCCGGCGCCCGGTCGCGAGCGGCACCTTCCTCGTCGTCTCGGCGACCGCGCTGATGGTCGCGGGCTTCTTCCTCGGCACCTTCTACCTGCAGCACCACGCCGGACGGGGCGCCCTGGTCACCGGCCTGCTCTTCCTCCCCATCGCCGTCGCCACGGTCATCGGCGCCACGGGCGGCGGACATCTGATCGGACGGGTCGGCGGCCGGACGCTCGCCACGGTGGGCTTCCTCGTCGCCGGGGCCGGGTTCGCCGTACCGGCCCTGGTCGACGGCTCGGCCGCCGTGGTCCTCGGCCTCACCGGGGCCGCGCTCGGCCTGGGCGCCCTCTTCGTGGCCGCGTCGGCCACGGCCCTCGGCCACGTCCAGGCCCACGAGTCGGGGATCGTCTCGGGAATCGTCAGCACGTTCCACGAGTTCGGCGCCTCGCTCGGTGCCGCGGTGATCTCGAGCGTCGCCGCGGCCAGCATCGCCGGCACCACGACCACCGGCTTCGTCCACGGGTTCGCGGTGGCCGCCGGCGTGGCGGTCGCCGCGGCCGTCCTCTCCCTCGTCTCCGTTCCCGGGCACACGCCCGGAGCCACCCACCCCACCGGAGGTCTGCACTGATGAGCACCACACCGAGCACCCGACAGATCCGCAGGTTCGCGCTCCACTACGGCGAGATGGTCGCCGCCATGTTGATCGGCATGATGCTGCTCTGGCCGGTCTGGCTGCTCGCGACCGGTGCCGCCGACGACTCGTCATGGCTGCGCTCCGCGAGCGTCGAGACGCTCGTGATGGCGACCACGATGGCGCTGCCGATGGCCGGCTGGATGCGCTTCCGGGGCCACCGGTGGGCACCGATCGTCGAGATGTGCGCCGTCATGTACGCCGGCTTCGCGGTCGCGCTGCCCCTGTACTGGACCGGCGTCCTGGACGCGGGCGGCCTGATGCTGGTCGGCCACGTGGCGATGTTCGTGCTGATGCTGGCCGCGATGGCCTGGCGCTGGGAGGAGTACGCCGGCTGCCACCCGCGCCGCGGCGGCAGCGACCGGGCGTCCACGATGATGGCCTCGTGACCACTCGTCCACGCCGTGCCGACGCGCGCCGCAACGTGGAGGCGATCCTCGACGCCGCCACCGCCACCCTGGCCCGCGACCCGGACGCCAGCATCAACGACATCGCGAAGGCGGCCGGCGTCGGCCGGGTGACCCTCTACGGGCACTTCGAGAACCGCGCCGTACTGGTAGCGGCGGTCGTCGAGCGGGCGATGCGGGAGTCGGAGGCGTCGCTGCGCGGCATCGACCTCTCCGGCGACCCCGCCGCCGCCCTGGTCCGGCTGATCGACGCGACCTGGCAGGTCACCCTCCGGTACGGCGCCCTGGTGGTCGCCGCCGAGAAGAGCATGCCGGTCGCCGAGATGGCCGCGGCCCACAGCGAGCCGCGCGAGCGGGCGCAGCGACTGATCGACCACGGCCGCGACCTGGGCCGCTTCCGCACCGATCTGCCGGTGTCCTGGCTGGTGACCACGATGCACACCGTCACCCACGCCGCCGCCACGTCGGTCTACGCCGGCGAGCTGCCCGCCGACGAGGCCGCGCACGCCATCGCGGCCACGATGCTGGGGCTGCTGACCCCGCCGGGGCAGACGGTCCCCGACGTCGGCGTACTGCGCCTCGTGCGATGATCGAGGGGTGTCGACCCCGATGAGCTTCACCTGGTGGGCCGCCTGACGGCGGCCGCCCTCGACACACCCATCATCGGCCGCCCACGGGCGGCCGTCGTGCTTCTCCGGACGGTCCCGGCGCCCGTGGGCCTACCCCAGGAGCACTCCATGCCCCGACGTCTCTCCCTCCTCACGCCGAGCGGTCGGCTGACTCTCGGCAACCTCCTCGGCGCCCTCCGCCCGATGCGCGCGGCACAAGCCGGGGCGGACTGCTTCTACGGCATCTCCGACCTGCATGCCCTCACGACACCCCGCTCTCCCGAGACGCTGCGGGCCGCGGTCACCGAGCAGGCCACCCTGCTTCTCGCGGCGGGACTGGACGACAGCATCTTGTTCCGGCAGAGCCAGGTGCCGGCGCACGCCGAGCTCGCGTACCTGCTGGAGTGCGTCGCAACCACCGGCGAACTCGGCCGGATGATCCAGTTCAAGGAGAAGTCTCGCCGTCGGGAGTCGGTGCGCACCTCACTGTTCACCTATCCCGTCCTGATGGCGGCCGACATCCTGCTCTACCGGCCCACGCGGGTGCCGGTCGGCGACGACCAGCGCCAGCACGTCGAGCTCACGCGCGACCTCGCACTGCGGTTCAACGCCACCTACGGCGAGGTGTTCACGATCCCAGAGATCACCGTGCCGCCGGCGGGCGCGCGGGTGATGGACCTCGCGGACCCCACCCGCAAGATGAGCAAGTCCGGCCCGGAGGCGGGGTCGATCACGCTGCTCGACCCGCCGGAGGTCGTACGCCGGAAGGTCGCCCGCTCCGTCACCGACTCCGAGACGGGGCCGGACGCGGTACGCACCGACCGCACGGCCAAGCCGGGCGTCACCAACCTGATCGACATCCTGGTCGCCTGCGGCGGCTCGGCGGATGGGATCGCGACCTACGGCGCCCTCAAGACGGCCGTGACCGACGCGGTGGTGGCGGAGCTGGGGCCGCTCCAGGAGCGGTACCGGGAGCTGGCCGCGGACCCGGCCCACGTCGCCGAGGTTTATGCCCGAGGGGCGGAGCGGTGCCGCGAGGTGACCGGCCCTGTCCTGACGGCGGCGCGGAGCGCGATGGGGCTGTGAGGGTGTCGGCGGCCGCTGGCAGACTGCTCCGCATGACGTTCCAGGCCCTGCTCCTCGACCTGGACGACACCCTGGTGGACCATCGCGGCGCGGCCGACCGCGGCCTCCGGGCGTGGCTGGCCGGGCTCGGCCTGGCGGAGTCACCGACCGAGCTCGAGACCCACGTCGAGCGGTGGTTCGTGCTCGAGGCACGCCACTACGAGCGCGCCCAGCGCGGCGAGGTGACCTACACCGAGCACCGGCGGGCACGGATCCGCGACTTCCTGCCCGGCTGGGACCTGTCCGACGACGCGCTCGCCGACGACGTCTACGCCGGCTTCCTCGGCTGCTACCGCGCCGCCTGGCGGGCATTCGACGACGCGGCCGCGGCGATCGAGCGCGCCCGCCGGGCCGGACTGCCGGTCGGCATCCTCACCAACGGCGAGCTGGCCATCCAGACCGAGAAGCTGCGCCGCACCGGGCTGCTCCGCGCCGACGTCCCCGTCTTCGCGTCGTCAGAACTGCCGGCGGCCAAGCCCGACCCCCGCTCCTACCTCACCGCCTGCGCGCGCCTCGGCGCCGCGCCCGCCGCGACGCTCATGGTCGGCGACTCGCTGCGCCACGACGTCGTCGGCGCCCAGCGGGCGGGCCTGCAGGCGCGGCTGCTCGACCGCTACGGCCGCCACGACGGCCGCCGGGCCGGCGGACGGGTGCAGACCGTGCGCGGCCTGGCCCAGGTGGCCTGAGTTTGGGGTTGAGTCGTCACATCTGACCTGTTGACTCGTCAGTTCTGACCTGTCGACTCGCCAGATCTGTCCCGCCGTCGCCGCGAACTCAACCGGTCGGAACCGACGACTCGACCGGTCGGAACCGACGACTCAACAGGTCAGAACCGACGACTCAACAGGTCAGAACCGACGACTCAACGCCAACCGAGTCAGCTGCCCAGCTCCCGGGAGCGATCCCGCGCAGCCTCGAGCGCGGCCAGGAAGGCGGCTCGCACCCGGTGCACCTCGAGCTCGCGCAGGGCCGCAGCCGTCGTACCACCGGGCGAGGTGACCTGCTCCCGCAGCACCGCGGGGTGCTCGCCGGTCTCGCGGAGCATGGTCGCCGAGCCGACCAGGGTCTGGATCACCAGCTCCTGGGCGATGGTCCGCGGCAGCCCGAGGTGGACGCCCGCCTCGATCATCGACTCGACCACGAAGAAGACGTACGCCGGCCCGGAGCCGCTGATCGCCGTGACGGCGTCCTGCTGGTTCTCGGGGACCCGGACCACCCGGCCGACCGACGCCATCAGGTCCTCGGCCTCGGCGAGGTGGCTCTCGTCGCAGTGGGTGCCGGGCGAGATGGCCGCCATGCCCTGGTCCACCAGCGCGGGCGTGTTGGGCATGACCCGGACGACGGCGACGCCGTCGGGCACGCGCGACTCGACGAAGCCGGTGGTGATGCCCGCCGCGAGCGACACGAGCAGCTGGCCGGGCCGCAGCGTCGGGCCGAGCTCAGTGAGCACGTCGGCCATGTCCTGCGGCTTGACGACCAGCAGCACCGTGTCCGCTGCCGCAGCCTCGGCGACGCCGTCGACCACGCGGACGCCGTACCTCTCCGCGAGCTCGGCCGCGCGCTCGGCACGCTTCTCGACCACCACGAGCGACGCCGCGCTCCGGCCGGCCCGGATCAGGCCGGACAGCAGGGTCTCCCCCATCACACCCGCACCGATGACAGCGGTCCGCTTCTCGCCCACGTCCTGCTCACTCACTTCTGGAGACCAACGACGTGAGGAAGAGTCTCAGGTCGGCAGGACGCTGCGCCACTCCGGCCGAGCGCGTCCTCGTCACACGGGGCTCTCGACGGCTCGGATCAGTCGGTACGGCGCCGGAGCGTCGCGGCCCCGAGGGCGAGCGCCGCCAGGGCGAAGGCCACCACGATGCCGACGTCGCGCCAGACCTCGCCGGTGCGGGTCGTGGTCGCCAGGTGCTCCATCGCGTCGACCGCCCAGGTCAGCGGCAGCACGTTCGCCACCGCCTCGAGCACCTGCGGCAGCCGGTCGCGCGGCACGATCAGCCCGCAGAGCAGGATCTGCGGCACGACCACGGCCGGCAGGAACTGCACCGCCTGGAACTCGGTCCGGGCGAACGCAGAGACGAACAGTCCGAGGGCCGTGCCGAGCACCGCGTCGGCGACACCGACCACCACCAGCAGCACGTCCGGGCCGCGCAGGTCGAGGTCGAGCAGCCCGATCGCGACCCCGGCCGCGAGCGCGGCCTGCACCGCGGCGACCGCGCCGAACGCGAGGGCGTAGCCGCCGAGGAAGTCGAGGCGGCCCATCGGCATGGTGAAGAGCCGCTCCAGGGTGCCTCCGGAGCGCTCGCGGAGCGTGGTGATGCTGGTGACGAGGAACATCACGAAGAACGGGAAGATCGCCAGCAGGGCCGGTCCGATCCGGTCGAAGACCAGCGGGGTGTCCTGGAAGATCCACCACAGCAGCGCCTGCAGCAGGCAGGGCAGCACGAGCAGCATCGCCAGCGTGCGGTGGTCGCGACGCAGCTGGGTGAGAACGCGGACGGCGATCGCCACGGTGACCCGGGGCGTCATGCCGCGTCCCCCTGCTCGACGAGGGCAAGGAAGGCCGACTCGATGTCGGCCGCCCCCTGCGACTCCTTGATCTCGGCCGGCGTGCCGTGGGCGATGATCCGGCCCGCCCGCATGAGCAGCAGCGCGTCGCAGCGCTCCGCCTCGTCCATCACGTGGCTCGACACCAGGACGGCGGTGCCGGCGTCGGCGATCCGGTGGAAGAGCGCCCACAGGTCACGCCGCAGCACCGGGTCGAGGCCGACGGTCGGCTCGTCCAGCACCAGCAGGTCCGGGGCCCCCAGCAGGGCGACGGCGAGCCCGACCCGCGAGCGCTGGCCGCCGCTGAGCCGCCCGACCACCCCGTCACGGTGACCACCCAGATCCACCGCCGCCAGGGCCTCCTCGGCCGCGGGAGGCGGCAGGCCCAGCACCCGGGCGAAGAAGCGGAGGTTCTCGAGGACCGTCAGGTCGTCGTACATGCTCGCGGACTGGGTCTGGTAGCCGACCCGCTCGCGCAGCGGCCGGCTGCCCGCCGGCTCACCGAGCACCGTCACGGCGCCGGCCGCGACCCGCTGTACGCCGACGATGCTGCGCAGCAGCGTGGACTTGCCGCACCCGGACGGCCCGAGCAGCCCGGTCACGCCCGGACCGATCGCGACATCGAGACCGTCGAGCACCGGCCGGCCGCCCCTCACGACGCGGAGCCCCTCGATCGCCACGACCGAATTCATCATGTGTTGAATAATGCGCCTGGCGCGACCTCAGCGCAAGGGGCCCGCGAGGAAGCCGTCCAGCACCGGCGCGTACGCCGCCACCAGCGCGTCGGCGTCCATCGCGACGATCACCTCGGCGCGGACGACGTAGCGCAGCACGATCACGCCGATCACCTGGCTCGCGACCAGCTGCATCCGCCGCTCCGGCGCGTCGACGCCCAGCGCCGAGCCCAGCGGCACCAGGACCACGGGGAGGAAGCCCTCGCGGAACAGCGCGTCGCCGCCGGGCTCGATCAGCCGGCGCACCATCGCCAGCAGTGCCGGTCGCACCGCGGGGTCGTCCCACACCGACAGGAGCGCCCGGAGCAGCCGCTCGCCCGCCCCCTCGAGCGGACCCGCGACCCGGTCGGCCAGCACCGCCCGCGGATCCACCGGGAGCTCGAGCGCGGCCACGAACAGGTCGTCCTTCGAGCCGAAGTAGTGGTGCACCAGCGCCGGGTCCACGCCCGCGGCGCCGGCGACGCCGCGGATCGTCGTACCGGCGAAGCCCGCCTCGGCGAACCGGGCCCGGGCCGCCGCCAGGATGGCGGCGCGGGTGTCCGGGCTGCCGCGGCGCCGGCCCCGGACCGACGAGGTCACGCGCCGTCCCCGGCGTCGGCGGGTACGACGGCGAGGTGCTCGATCGCGAACTCCAGGGACTCCCGCAGGTCGGCCTCCCGCTCCTCGCGCGTCGTGCAGCGCCGGGTGTTGATCTCCAGCACGACCTCGCCCGCGAAGCCGGTGGCCGCCAGCTGCCGCAGGAACGCGTCGGCACCCGTCGTGCCGCGTCCCGGCACGAGGTGCTCGTCCTTCGCGGAGTCGGTGCCGTCGGTCAGGTGGACGTGCCGCAGCCGCGGGCCGAGCCGCTCGGCCATCGCGACCGGGTCGGACTGGGCGATCGCCGCGTGGGACAGGTCGATCGTGGTGTTCGCGTAGGGCTCCTCGGAGGGATCCCAGCCGGGCAGGTACATCTCCATCCGGCGGCGGGAGGCGCGCCACGGGTACATGTTCTCCACCGCGAACGCGATCCCCGACGACTCCTCCAGCGCGGCGATCCCGTTGACGAAGTCGCGGGCGTACTCCCGCTGCCAGCGGAACGGCGGGTGCACCACGACCACCTCGGCGCCCACGGCCCGTGCCATCGCGGCGGAGCGCTCGAGCTTGCCCCACGGCTCGACGCCCCAGACCCGCTGGGTGAACAGCAGGCAGGGCGCGTGGATGGCGCTGATCGGGATCTCGTGGTGCTCGGACAGCTGCCGGACGGCATCCACCTGCTGGGAGAGGGCGTCGATGCCGACCATCACCTCGACCGCCTCATAGCCCACCGCGGCGGCGTACGTGAAGGCATGGGCCGTCGACTCCGGGTAGACCGAGCTCGTGGAGAGCCCGATCCGGGGACGCCCCGGAGCGCCGGTCGTCATGACGGGTCGTTGACGCTCAGCTTGTCGATCCGCTCGAGGATCACGCCCTCACGCAGGGCCCACGGGCAGATCTCCAGCTCGGACAGGTCGAAGATGTCCATGCACGCCTCGGCGACCAGCGCACCCGGCACGATCTGGTGCGCCCGGTCCGAGGACACCCCCGGCAGCGCCGCCATCTCCTCCGGCGTCATCGCGACCAGCTTGGGGATCCACTGGCGCAGCTCGCCCAGCGGCAGCGTGCGCGGGACCAGCGGCCCGTCGCCCGAGGGCGCCGCACCGCAGATCCGGGCCAGGGAGCGGAAGGTCTTCGATGTCGCCGACGCGCGGTGCGGCGTACCGGCGCGCAGCAGGTGGCCCGCGTCGCGGGCGATGTCGGCACGGATCCGGCGCCGGATCTGACGCAGCTGGTCCTCGTCGGGCCGCGCAGCGAACTCCGCTCTGGCCAGCCGCGCGGCACCCAGCGGAAGCGACCAGGCGACGTCGGGGCGCTCGTCGGACCCGGCAGCGATCTCCAGCGAGCCGCCACCGATGTCGAACACGGCGAGCCGGCCCGCGGACCAGCCGAACCAGCGCCGTACGGCGAGGAAGGTCAACCGCGCCTCGTCCTCGCCCGGCAGCACCGCGATCCGCACGCCCGTCTGGGCCTCCACGTGGGCCAGCACCGCCTCGGAGTTGCCCGCGTCGCGGACCGCCGAGGTGGCGAAGGGGAGCATCTCCTCGCAGCCCTTCTCCTCCGCCACGACCAGCGCCTGCGCGGTGAAGGCGGTCAGGGCCTCGACACCGGTCGGCGACACGTCGCCGTTCGCGTCGAGGTGCTCGGCGAGGCGCAGCGGCTCCTTGTAGGAGTACGCCGGCAGCGGGGCCGCACCGCCATGGGCGTCGACCACCAGGAGGTGGCCGGTGTTCGAGCCGATGTCGAGCACACCCAGACGCATACGTCCACGGTACTAGCCGCAGGCGTGCAAACGACCACGCGACCACTAGTGTGGGGTGAGTGCCCGAGGTCCCACTCGACTTCCCCCGTGCGTGGGTGGAGTTCACCAACCCGGCCGACGAGACCGAGGTCCTCAAGTGCGACCTCACCTGGCTCACGTCGTCCTTCACCTGCATCTTCGGCAGCGGCTGCGCCGGCATCTACGCCGACTCCCCTGACGTCGGCTGCTGCACGCTCGGCGCGCACTTCGCCGACAAGGAGGACGAGAAGCGCGTCAAGACCTTCGTCGACCAGCTGACGCCGGAGCACTGGCAGTCCCACCCCGGCCGGCCGGTCAAGCGCAAGGACTGGGTCGAGAAGGACGAGGACGGCGAGCGGAAGACCCGCATGCACGAGGTCGACGGCCAGCGCTCGTGCGTCTTCTCCAACCGGCCGGGCTTCGCCGGCGGCGCCGGCTGCGCGCTGCACGGGCTGGCGCTCGAGCTCGGGCGCAACCCGCTGGAGACCAAGCCGGACGTGTGCTGGCAGCTCCCCATCCGGCGTACCTTCCGCGAGATCGAGCGGATGGACGGCACGTCGTACGTCGAGGTCACCATCACCGAGTACGACCGCCGCGGCTGGGGCCCGGGCGGCCACGACCTCGACTGGTACTGCTCCGGCAACACCGAGGCCCACGTCGGCGTCGAGCCGGTCTACGTCACCAACGAGCCCGAGCTGGTGGCGCTCATGGGGCAGGAGGCGTACGACGAGCTGGTGCGCCGCTGCGAGGCGCACCTGCGCTCCCGATCGGCCTTGGCCCTGCACCCCGCCGACCCCCGCTGACGCTTCACCACGGTAGGCAACCGGCCATCCGGACCCTGACGCCCCACCTCTCGACGTCAAGAGACAGGGACCCCGATTCGTCGGACCACTCCCGGCATGCTCAGAATGTCTGGCATGCGCCTGGATCATCTCTCCTATGCCGCCGGCCCCGACGGACTTGCGAGCACGGCAGCTCGCCTGGGTGCAGCGATCGGGCGTGAGTTCGTCGACGGCGGCATCCACCCGCGCTTCGGCACCCGCAACATGATCCTCCCCCTGACCGACGGCACCTACCTCGAGGTCGTCGAGGCGCTGGATCACCCGGCATCCGACAAGGCGCCCTTCGGCCAGGCAGTGAAGGCCCGCTCTGGCCTCGGCGGCGGGTGGCTCGGCTGGGCCGTCGCGGTCCCGGACATCGCGGTCGTCGAGGAGCGCCTCGGCCGCTCGGCCGTGCCAGGGTCGCGGCACCGTCCCGACGGCACCGAGCTGCGCTGGAAGCAGATCGGCATCAACGGCCTCATCGCCGACCCGCAGCTCCCGTTCTTCCTGCAGTGGGACATCCCGACCGACCTGCACCCCTCGACGGGCGCCGACGGCACCGTGTCGCTGGCGGGCATCGAGATCGCCGGCGACCCGCAGCGGGTCAGCGAGTGGCTCGGCGAGACGGTCGAGGCGCCGCTGGAGGACGTGAAGGTCGAGTGGGTCGCCCCGCACGGCACCCCCGGCATCCTCGCCGCCCAGGTGCTCACGCCGAGCGGCGTCGTCCGCATCTGACCCTGCCGATGCAGCCCCGGGGCACGATTCCGAGCCCCAACATCTGGAACCACACGGCGACCTACGAGCTCGAGAACCGCGCGGCCGACCCCGACGGCCGCCTCTGGGCGGCGATGCGCGGGCGCGCCACCTGGGACGACCGGGTCGTGCTCGACCTGGGCTGCGGAACCGGCTTCCACCTCCCCCGGTTCGCCGAGACCGCGGCGCGCGTGATCGGTGTCGAGCCGCATGCCGGCCTCGCGAAGCTCGCCGGGCGCCGGTTGCGCACCCGCGGCGTCGCCCATGCCGAGGTGCTCCGCGGCACGGCCCAGGAGATCCCCCTGCCCGACGCGTCCGTCGACGTGGTGCACGCCCGCTGGGCCTACTTCTTCGGGCGCGGCAGCGAGCCCGGGCTGGTCGAGCTGGACCGCGTCGTACGTCGCGGCGGCGTCGCGCTGATCATCGACAACGACGGCTCGCGCTCCACGTTCGGCGGCTGGTTCCGCCGTGGCTATCCGCACCTCGACCCGCCGACGGACACCGAGCGGTTCTGGAGTGTGCGCGGCTGGACCCTCGACCGGGTCGACATGGGCTGGCGGTTCGCGTCTCGCGCGGACCTGGAGGCCGTCGTACGGATCGAGTTCACGCGCGAGGTCGCCGAGGAGATCCTGCGCGAGCACCAGGGGCTGGAGGTCGACTACGCGGTCAACCTCTGGTCCAAGACCTTCTGAACCACTTGGGCCGAGCGTGTCGCCGATCAACGGCGGCGCGCAGACCCTTCGGGCCCACGCTTGCCGTCGATGCGCTGCGCGCGGGCGCCACGCTGCCGGCCGACGGCGGCCCGCTACCGAACGCTCGACGCCCTGATCCGGAGCGTCGGCTGGAGCAGCACCCCGGCGGTCACGGGATGCGCGGGCGCGAGCAGCCCACGCAGCGCCGCGACCAGGTGCACCGCCACCTCCTCGAGCGGCTGGCGCACCGAGGACAGCCCCATCACCTGGGCGACCTGCGAGTCGTCGAACCCCACGACGGCGACGTCGCGGCCCGGCTGCAGGCCGCGATCGGACAGGGCACCGAGCACACCGACCGCGAGCGTGTCGGACGCGCAGACGAACGCCGTCGGCGCGCTCGCTTCGAGCAGCGACGCCGCCGCGCGACCGCCGGCGAGCACGTCGTCCTCGACGGCGGCCTCCAGGCCTGCCGTCGGGAGCTCGAGGGCCGTCATGGCGCGGTGCCAGCCGGCTCGTCGGTCCTCGCCGATCCGCGAGCCCGGCTGCCAGCCCAGCCAGGCGATCCGCTCGTGCCCCTGGCTCCGCAGGTGCTCGGTAGCGGCCTCGACCCCGGCCGCGCCGTCCACGTCCACCCACGGATGGTCCGCCGCCGCGTCGTCCCACGGCCGCCCGAACGCCACGAACGGCGCACGCCGCTGGGCCAGCCCGACCGTCTGCGGGTTGCCGAGGTAGGTGTCGGTCACCACGAACGCGTCGACGGCGGTCGAGCGGAGGAGATCGTCGTAGCCACCGAGCGGATCCGGCCGCTCCCCCTCGGCCACCCGGCCACCCGAGAACAGCAGAACGTGGTAGCCGACCTCGCGCGAGGCCTCCACCAGGGCGTGCACGAACCGGTCCATCGCCATGTTGGCGGTGAACTCCTGGGGCGGGCTCAGCCGCAGCCCGACCAGGTGCGAGGAGCGGGTGCGCAGGTGCCGCGCCGCCTGGTTGGGGGTGTAGTCGAGATGCTCGATGGCCTGCTGCACCCGCGCGAGGGTCTCGGGCCGCAGCAGGTCCGGGTTGTTGATCGCGTTGGACACGGTCTGCCGGGACACGCCGGACCGCTCAGCCACGTCAGCGAGGGTGGCCGGCGGTCGGGGGGTGTCCACCGCCCGATTCTCCCACGTCGATCTCCACAGCCGCCGCGTGCCGGGGGACTTGTGTCGGCCGTCTGTCCTACTGTCGTGCCATGGCTGGTTCGAAAGTACGTTCGACCTATCGCTGCGGTGAGTGCGGCTGGTCGACAGCACGCTGGGTCGGGCGCTGTGGCGAGTGTCAGGCCTGGGGCTCGGTGTCCGAGGTGGCGGCCGCGACGGGGGGGCCGACGCGCCGCACGACGGCCGCGCCGGTCACGCACGCCGCGGTGCCGATCGGGCAGGTGTCCGCCGAGCACGCCGTCCACCATCGCTCCGGGGTGCCCGAGCTCGACCGGGTCCTCGGCGGCGGCCTGGTGCCCGGCGCGGCCGTCCTGCTCGCCGGTGAGCCCGGCGTCGGCAAGTCGACCCTGCTGCTCGAGGTGGCCGCCCGGACCGCCGCCGCCCGCCAGCGCACCCTCTACGTCACCGGCGAGGAGTCGGCCGCGCAGGTGCGGCTGCGCGCCGACCGCACGGGCGGCATCCACGACGAGCTCTACCTCGCGGCAGAGACCGATCTCGGAGCCGTGCTCACCCACATCGAGGAGGTCCGACCGAGCACGGTGGTGATCGACTCCGTGCAGACCATCAGCGCCTCCGGCGTCGACGGCGTGCCGGGCGGCGTCACCCAGGTCAAGGAGGTCGCACAGGCGCTGGTGCGGATGGCGAAGAGCCGCGATGTCACCGTCGTGATGATCGGCCACGTGACCAAGGACGGCGCGATCGCCGGCCCCCGGGTCCTGGAGCACCTCGTCGACGTCGTCCTCCACTTCGAGGGCGAGCGCAACTCCCGGTTCCGGATGCTGCGGGCGGTCAAGAACCGGTTCGGCCCGGTCGACGAGGTCGGCTGCTTCGACCTCGGCCCCGACGGCATCCGCACCGTCGAGGACCCGACCGGCATCTTCGTCGAACGCCATCACGGCCGGGTCGCCGGCACCTGTGTGGCGGTCTCCATGGAGGGCCGGCGGCCGCTGTTGGCCGAGGTTCAGGGACTGGTCACCCTCTCTCCTGCCGAGCGCCCCCGTCGCACCACCTCGGGCGTCGACGGCTCCCGGCTCGCGATGATCCTCGCCGTTCTCCAGCAGCACTGCGGGCTGCGGCTCCACCAGCATGACGTCTTCGCGTCCACCGTCGGCGGGGCGCGGATCAACGACCCCGGCGCCGACCTCGCCCTGGCCATCGCCATCGCCTCGGCGCACTTCGTCAGTGCTCCTCCGGCCGGAGTGGTCGCTCTCGGCGAGATCGGGCTGTCCGGCGAGCTGCGCCGGGTCCGCGACCTTCCCCAGCGACTCGCCGAGGCCGCCCGGCTCGGTTTCGCGATGGCCGTGGTCCCCGCCGACCCGGGCACGGCGCAGGGCGTGCGGCGCACCGGGAGCGAGCGGACCGTCGACGGGATGCGGGTGATCGAGGTGCCCGATGTCGCCTCCGCCCTGCGGGCGCTACACCTCGATCAGCGGACCAAGCACGCGCTGGAGGTGGTCGAGTAGGACCCGTCGTCCACCATCGACGACGCCGTGGTCGAATATCCCGGCATGAGGCGTGCCCTGCGCGGATAGGGTGACTCCGTCCGGGCAGCACACGAGCAGGGAGCACCACCAGTGGTCACGTCGGCCGATCTCCGACTCCGCGAGGCGCTCGCGTCCATCGCACCCGGCACGCCGCTGCGCGACGGCCTCGAACGGATCCTCCGCGGCCGGACGGGCGCGCTCATCGTGCTCGGACGTGACCGGCTGGTCGACAGCCTGTGCACCGGCGGCTTCGAGCTCGACGTACCGTTCACGGCCACCGGGCTGCGTGAGCTGGCCAAGATGGACGGCGCGATCATCGTCGACGGCACCGTCAACCGGATCGTCCGCGCCGCCGTGCACCTGATGCCCGACCAGTCGATCCCGTCGGAGGAGACCGGCACCCGCCACCGCACCGCGGACCGGGTCGCCAAGCAGACCGGCCACCCGGTGATCTCGGTGTCGCAGTCGATGCAGATCATCGCGGCGTACGTCGGGGAGACCCGTCACGTCCTCGAGGACTCCGGTCAGATCCTGTCCCGCGCCAACCAGGCCCTGGCCACCCTGGAGCGCTACAAGCTGCGCCTCGACGAGGTGTCCAGCACGCTGTCCGCGCTGGAGATCGAAGACCTGGTGACGGTCCGCGACGTCGCGGTCGTCGCCCAGCGCCTGGAGATGGTCAGCCGGATCGCCCGTGAGATCGAGGACTACGTCCTCGAGCTCGGCACCGACGGCCGGCTGCTCGCCCTCCAGCTCGAGGAGCTGGTGACCGGCGTCGACACCGAGCGCGCGCTGGTCATCCGTGACTACGTCCCGTCCCGGCGCCGCAGCCGTGAGCCCGGCGACCTGCTGGCGAAGCTGGAGCAGCTCTCGTCCACCGACCTGGTCGATCCGTCCGCGGTCGCCAAGGTGCTCGGCATCGGGACCGGCGAGCACCTCGACGGCGCCGTCGCCCCGCGCGGGTACCGCCTGCTGACCAAGGTCCCGCGCCTGCCCGCCACCGTCGTGGAGGGCCTGGTCGACCACTTCGGCACCCTGCAGAAGCTGCTCTCGGCCGGCATCGACGACCTCCAGGCGGTCGAAGGCGTCGGCGAATTGCGGGCCCGCAGTGTCCGCGAAGGGCTCAGCCGACTGGCCGAGTCGACCATCCTCGAGCGCTACGTCTGAGCCCGAGCCCAGGAGCGACCGACGGTGACTCACCCAGCGTCGGCGCACGCCCCGTTGGCGTAGGCGAAGAAGGCGAGGACGTCGGCGGCATCGTCCTCGTCGATCCCGTAGACCTCCGCGAGACCGGCCGCGTCGGCGGCGACCTGGTCGAGCTCCCGGAGCTGCGCCTCGTCGACGTCACCGAGCTGGTCGACGAACACCTCGAACCCGGACCGCGCCGCGTCGTCGATGTCGTCGGGGGTGCCGACATCGTCGAGCGCCTTCGCCCGGTCGTGCGCGGCATCGACGGTGTTCCCCGAATCAGCTGCCCAGACGGCGCAGAACTCGTCCGCGCTGGCGTCGCCGGGCGATCCCCCGCAGCCGGTGAGCGTGGTGGCGAGCAGCAGTGCCGCTCCGGTCCCGAGAATCCGTGAGAGGTGCACGTGGCGCTCCTCCCCTGCGCTGCGGCCCCCAAACCGAGGCGCGGGGCGAGGCGCGGGGCGGGGCGCGTCAGTTGGTCGGCGTCTTCGGCTGCTTGGCCTTCTTGGTGTTCTTCGCCTTCGGCGTGACCTGGATCGTCTCCGGCACGGGGGCACCGAGCGCGAAGTCCGCCTGGGCCGGCTCGCCGCCGAGCGCCGCGGCCGCGACGGTGAAGGTGCCCGGCCGGACCCAGCCGGCGCGGTGGGTGCAGCCCTCGGTGGACTCGCGGGCCTCGTTCCAGACGACCTGGACGGTGGTGGTCACGGCTCGTCGTACGACGACGGGCTGTTCGGTCACGGCCTGCGGGCACTGCCGGGTGGTCCACACGTCGCCACCGTCCTGGGCGACCTTGACGACGAGCGTCGCGGCGCTGACCTGCCAGGTGCAGGCCTCCGACTCGCGGGTCTGGAGGGTCAGGGTGACCGGTACGTCGCGGCCCGCGAGGGCGCCCTCCGCCACGGACGGCGTGATGATGACGTCAGCCGGGGCGCACTCGCCCTGGGGCTCGGCGAGGGTCGGCATCGCGGGTGCCGTCGGCCCGGTCGCCCCCGCCCCGTCCGCCTGCTGGTCGTCGGACCCCGCGCCAGCGCCCTCGCCGGCCCCGTCCGCCCCGGTGGTGGACCCGGCCGACTCCGACTCGACCTGGCCGCCGGCCTGCTCCGCGGCCGGCTGGTCGCCGGCGCGGGCGTCGCTGCCGGCCGTGAGCACCCGGGCGATCACGAACACGAGGGCGAAGGCGACTCCGAGCACGAACACCCGCCGCCGCCAGTACACCGCCGACGGGAGTGACCTGCCGGGCGTCGCACCGCGAGCGGGGCTCGGGCGGCGGGACCCAGACCTGGACGGCATGGGACGACGGTAGTCAGCGGTGCCGCGCGATCCTCGCTGACCCGCCGGGGCTCGTGCGGGCCGCTGTTGAGCGACAGGTCACCATGGACCCACTATGACGACGAGCACCCTGGTCGAGCCGATCCTGCGCTGGTACGACGAGCACGCCCGCGACCTGCCGTGGCGACGCCCGGACGCGAGCCCCTGGTCGGTCCTGGTCAGCGAGTTCATGCTGCAGCAGACCCCCGTGGCACGGGTCCTGCCGGTCCATGAGGTCTGGTTGACCCGCTGGCCGACGCCGGCCGCGCTGGCGGCGGAGTCGTCCGGCGAGGCGGTCCGCGCCTGGGGCCGGCTGGGCTATCCGCGCCGGGCGCTGCGGCTGCACGCGGCGGCCACGGCGATCACCGAGCAGCACGGCGGCGAGGTCCCGGCGGCGTACGACGACCTGCTGGCCCTGCCGGGCATCGGCGACTACACCGCGGCGGCCGTCGCGGCGTTCGCGTACGGGCAGCGTCAGGTCGTTCTCGACACGAACGTGCGGCGCGTGCTGGCCCGGACCGTCACCGGCACCGAGTTCCCGCCGCGCTCGGTCACCCGCGCGGAGCGCGACCTCGGAGCGGCCCTGCTGCCGGCGGATCCGCCGACCGCCGCGACCTGGTCGGTCGCGGTGATGGAGCTCGGCGCGCTGGTCTGCACCGCCGACCGCCCGCGCTGCGGCGGCTGCCCGGTCACCGACCGGTGCACCTGGCAGCGGGCCGGCGCGCCGGCGTACGACGGCCCGCCGCGTCCGGTGCAGACCTACGCCGGCACGGATCGCCAGTGCCGCGGCCGGCTCCTCGCCGTGCTCCGCGACGCCCCCGGGGCCGTCGAGAAGCCCCGTCTCGACCTGGCCTGGGACAAGGACGACCAGCGCGAGCGGGCGCTGGCCTCCCTGGTCGCCGACGGCCTGGTCGCCGTGCATCCCGACGGTCGCTACGCCCTCCCCTGACCCGGCGCAGACTGAATCACCAACGACGCCGACCCGTTGCAGACTGAACGAGAAACGACGCCGACCCGTCGCAGACTGAACCAGGCGAGTTCAGTCTGCGACGGGTCGATGCAGATTCCCGTTCAACGTGCGCCGGGTCGGTGAGGATCCGAGTTCAGTCTGCGACGGGTCGCGGAACCTCAGTCGTTGCCGGCGGCGGGCAGGTCGCCCTCGGCGGCGTCACCCACGTCCGCGATCGTCTCGGAGACGGTCTCGAGCGGCGGCAGGTCGGGCAGTTCGCCGACCTTCTGCCCCTCGAAGGTGAAGGTCGCGGCCGCGCCCTCGCCGTCGACGTCCACGAGCACGATCTGGCCGGGGCCGACCTCGCCGAACAGCATCTTCTCGGCGAGCACGTCCTCGATCTCGCGCTGGATCGTGCGGCGCAGCGGGCGAGCACCCAGGACGGGGTCGAACCCGCGCTCGGCGAGCAGGTTCTTCGCCTTCTGGGTGAGCTCGAGTCGCATGTCGCGGTCCTTCATCCGGACCTCCACCGCGGCGATCATGTTGTCGACCATCGCGACGATCTGGTCCTGCGACAGCGGCGGGAAGACGATGATCTCGTCGACCCGGTTGAGGAACTCCGGACGGAAGTGCTGCTTGAGCTCGTCGGAGACCTTGGCCTTCATCCGGTCGTAGGAGCCGGCCGCATCCCCCGAGTTGAAGCCCAGGCCGACCGACTTGCCGATGTCGCGCGAGCCGAGGTTGGTGGTCATGATGATGACGGTGTTCTTGAAGTCCACGACCCGGCCCTGCGAGTCGGTCAGGCGACCTTCCTCGAGGATCTGCAGCAGGCTGTTGAAGATGTCGGGGTGGGCCTTCTCGACCTCGTCGAAGAGGACGACGGAGAACGGCTTGCGGCGCACCTTCTCGGTGAGCTGGCCGCCCTCCTCGTAGCCGACATAGCCCGGAGGCGAGCCGAAGAGCCGCGAGACGGTGTGCTTCTCGCCGAACTCCGACATGTCGAGCTGGATCAGCGCGTCCTCGTCGCCGAAGAGGAACTCGGCGAGCGTCTTGGACAGCCAGGTCTTCCCGACGCCGGACGGGCCGGCGAAGATGAAGGAGCCGCCCGGACGCTTGGGGTCCTTGAGCCCCGCACGGGTACGACGGATCGCCCGGCTGAGTGCCTTGACGGCCTCCTCCTGGCCGATGACGCGCTTGTGGAGCTCGTCCTCCATCTTGAGCAGCCGCGTGGACTCCTCCTCGGAGAGCTTGACGATCGGGATGCCGGTCGCCACGGCGAGCACCTCGGCGATCAGCTCCTCGTCGACCTCGGCGACCTCGTCCATGTCACCGGCGCGCCACTGCTTCTCGCGCTCGGACTTGGCCAGGATCAGCTGCTTCTCCTCGTCGCGCAGGCGCGCGGCCGCCTCGAAGTCCTGGCCGTCGATGGCCGCCTCCTTGCGCTGGCGCACCTCGGCGATCTTGTCGTCGTACTCGCGCAGGTCGGCGGGCGCCGTCATCCGGCGGATGCGCAGCCGCGAGCCGGCCTCGTCGATGAGGTCGATCGCCTTGTCGGGCAGGAAGCGGTCGGAGATGTAGCGGTCGGCGAGGGTGGCCGCGGAGACCAGCGCCTCGTCGGTGATGGTGACCCGGTGGTGCGCCTCGTAGCGGTCGCGGATGCCCTTGAGCATCTCGATCGTGTCGGCGATCGACGGCTCGGGGACCTGGATCGGCTGGAAGCGGCGCTCGAGGGCGGCGTCCTTCTCGAGGTACTTGCGGTACTCGTCGAGCGTGGTCGCGCCGATCGTCTGCAGCTCGCCCCGAGCCAGCATCGGCTTGAGGATCGAGGCGGCGTCGATGGCGCCCTCGGCCGCACCGGCGCCGACGAGGGTGTGGATCTCGTCGATGAACAGCACGATGTCGCCGCGGGTGCGGATCTCCTTGAGCACCTTCTTCAGGCGCTCCTCGAAGTCACCGCGGTAGCGCGAGCCGGCGACCAGCGCACCCAGGTCGAGGGTGTAGATCTGCTTGTCCTTGAGCGTCTCGGGGACGTTGCCCTTGACGATGTCCTGGGCCAGGCCCTCGACGATCGAGGTCTTGCCGACACCGGGCTCGCCGATGAGCACCGGGTTGTTCTTGGTACGGCGAGAGAGCACCTGCATCACGCGCTCGATCTGCGCGGCGCGGCCGATGATCGGGTCGAGCTTGCCCTCGCGGGCGTCCTGGGTCAGGTTGCGGCCGAACTGGTCGAGGACGAGCGAGGACGACGGCTGGTCGCCGCTGCCGGAGCTGCCGGTGCTGGCCGCCGCGGCGGTGCCCTCCTTGCCCTGGAAGCCGGAGAGCAGCTGGATGACCTGCTGGCGGACCCGGTTGAGGTCGGCGCCGAGCTTCTGCAGCACCTGGGCGGCGACACCCTCGCCCTCCCGGATCAGGCCGAGCAGGATGTGCTCGGTGCCGATGTAGGAGTGGCCGAGCTGCAGCGCCTCGCGCAGGGACAGCTCCAGGACCTTCTTGGCGCGGGGGGTGAAGGGGATGTGACCCGACGGCGCCTGCTGGCCCTGGCCGATGATCTCCTCGACCTGGGCGCGCACGGCCTCCAGGGAGATGTCCAGCGACTCGAGCGCCTTGGCGGCGACACCCTCGCCCTCGTGGATGAGGCCGAGCAGGATGTGCTCGGTCCCGATGTAGTTGTGGGAGAGCATGCGGGCCTCTTCCTGGGCCAGCACGACCACCCGGCGGGCACGGTCTGTGAACCGCTCGAACATTGCACGCTCCTCACACGTCACACGGGGTTGCTCAAGGGATACAACCCCTCTCACACCCTACGCGTTCCAGCCCAAGGACCCTGATCCGTCCGCTGTCAGCGAACGCCCTCGGTCCCGCGCGGCGATCGGCGTCCAGGAAGCGGTCGGCGGACCCCGATCCGGGTGATTGTTTGGCGGGCGTGAGGCAGGGCACGTGTCTGCACATTCACTGGGGGCACCCACCAGGAGGGAACACGTGGCCACCTATTCGAGTCAGGCGATCACCGACTACAAGAAGACGATCGCCCACAACGCCATCAAGATGATGTTCGAGGAGAAGGGCGTCGGCTGGGAGGGCGACGCCTCGACCGGGTTCAACCAGGGATCGATGATCCCCTACCCCGCTCTCTCGGGGACCACGCTGCCGGCGGTCAGCGGCCCGACGGGGACCGTGCAGTTCTTCGTGCCGGGGGTGTCGATGAACGCCCACGGCCAGTGGGACCGCGAGGACGGGGCCGCCCTCACGTCGAGCAGCTTCCCGCCCGGCACCACGCTGGTGCGCGAGGAGGAGGTCAACGGCTTCCCCGGCTACGTCTGCCAGGTCGACCCGTGGACCTCCTGCTACCAACCGTGGCTGGAGCGGATCGAGTCGATCCTCGAGGGCTGGGACACCCTCCCCGACCACGGCCGCTTCGCGCAGGACGCCGCCAAGGCGGGCCAGGCGCTCCAGGAGCTGACGCCCACGACGGGCTTCGACAAGCCGACGGCCGACGAGTGGCGCCCGTCGTTCACGGACCCGAGCCGGACCACGGCGTTCGACCTCTTCTCCGAGTACGTCGGCGCCGACGTCGACTCGAACATGGTCTACGCCTTCCGCAGCAAGTACGGCCCGGTCCGGGTCGGGACGGTCATGCAGAACCAGGGCCAGATCGCCCTCGGCCTGACCCTCATCCTGGGCGGCGAGGCCGAGCTGTGGAAGTCCGCCGGAGTGGACATCATGGCGCTGTGCGAGGCGGCCAAGAACGCCTTCAACTACGACCCGCCCGACTTCAACTTCAACATCGACCTGAAGATCGTCAAGGCGTTCCTCGATCTCGCCGGCATCTTCGTCCCGCCGCCCGCCAAGCCCTTCGTCACCGGCGCGTCCGGGGTCGTCGGGTTCCTCCAGGCGGTCATCCCGGAGAACAAGGCGAAGCCCGACCCGCCGAAGCCGCTCTCGGCGAGCACGGCCGAGCAGGTCGCCAAGAACTTCGAGGAGGCGATCCTGACCCTGCGGCGGGCCACCTTCGCGCAGGAGGAGGAGCTGTACCACTGCGCCCGCCGGCTCAACGAGGACATCGGCACCGTGAAGCTCGACTACCTCCACATCCATCCCGGCGCCGGCCTCGACGCGGGCATCACCACGGCCGAGCAGATCCGGGTGCACACCGGCGCCCTCAAGGACGTGGGCATCAACCAGGTGCCGATCATCGCCAGCATCTTCGCCAAGGCGGCCGACGACACCTACGGCCTCGCACCCGCCGACATCTGGAAGCGCGGCTGGCCGCTGGGCTACGGGCTGAGCGGTCCGCAGGAGGGGTTCGCCGAGATCCTGGCCGAGTTCGACAAGGTCGCCACCGGCTCGGCGCGCGAACTGGTGGACGCGGGCAAGGAGCTGGCGACCGCGGCCGGGTGGATCGAGGGCGCCGACGAGGGGAGCCAGGCGGACTTCACCGGCCTCAACGACGAGCTCGAGCGCGGCAAGACGGACTGGGCACCGCCCCCGCCCGAGCCGGTCCTTCCTCCCGGCCTGCGCTGAGCCCGCTCGACCGGTCCGTGCGGCGTCAGCCGCGCGGCACCAGCCCGTGCTCGTAGGCGTACACGACCGCCTGGATCCGGTCGCGCAGTCCCAGCTTGCGCAGCACCTCCGCGACGTGGGACTTCACCGTCTCCGGCGCGATGTGCAGCTCCTCGCCGATCTCGGCGTTCGACCGGCCGGTGGCGAGCTCCAGCAGCACCTCGCGCTCCCGCGGGCTGAGGTCGCGGGAGGCGGCCGGCTCGGGCCTGGCTCCGGGGACCTCGGCGAAGCGGGCCGCCACGAGCTGGCGGCTGACCGCGGGCGCGAGCAGGACCGCGCCCTCGGCGACCATCCGGACCGCCTCGACGAGCCGCTCGGCGGTGGCGTCCTTGAGCAGGAACCCGCTCGCTCCGGCGCGCACGGCGTCGTACACATAGGCGTCGAGGTCGAAGGTCGTCAGGATGAGGACCCGGGTCGGGTGGTCGGCGGTGATCAGCCGGGTGGCCTCGATGCCGTCCATCTCCGGCATCCGTACGTCGACCAGCGCGACGTCGGGCCGCGTGCGGGCGACCAGTCCCACCAGGTCGCGACCGTCGCCGGCGGTGCCGACGACCTCGATGCCCGCCTGGGCGGCGAGCAGTGCGGCGAAGCCGGAGCAGATGACGGGCTGGTCGTCGGCGACGACCACCCGGACCGCCCGCTCGGCCACCGTCATCGCGGACCTCCGGTCGGGATCGTGGCCTCCACCTCGAACCGCTCCCCCGCCGCCTGGATCCGGAGCCGGCCGCCGAGCGCCTCCACGCGCTCCCGCATCCCGACCAGGCCGCGGCCGGACCCGAGCTCGGTCGCCGGCTGCGCGACCGGGTTGGACACACGCACCGCCAGCAGCCGCGGTGTCGCCGCCATCTCGATGTCGACAGGGGCCGACGGCGCATGCTTGCGGGCGTTGGTGAGGGCCTCCTGGACGACGCGGTACGCCGCGTACCCGGCCGCCGCGCCGACCGGTGCCTGCACGTCGCCGGCGAGACGGACCTCCTGCCCCGACCTCCGGGTGCGCTCCACGAGCGCGGCGACGTCGGCGAGGGTCGGCTGCGGTGCGCGCTCGGCGTCGCCGGCCCGGCCGAGGATGCCCAGCACGCCCCGCAGCTCGTCGAGTGCGAGCCGCGCCTCGGCGGCCACCTCGGCGAGCACCCGGCGCCCGGCCGGGTCGAGGTCGGGCTCGGTGTAGGGGGCGGTCTCGGCGCGCACGGCGATCAGCGACACGTGGTGGGCCACCACGTCGTGGAGGTCGCGGGCCAGCCGCGCCCGCTCGGCGACCACCGCGCCCTGCTCGGTCACGGCACCCTCCCGCGCCACGAGGCGCACCCGCTGCTCCTCGCGCATCGCCGTCGAGCGGAACCACAGCACGAAGACGAGCAGGAGGCCGAGCGCGACGGTGTAGACGATGCCGATCTGGACCGGCTCCGAGTACTGCAGCTCGATCGACGCGCGGAACGGGGCCGCCATGTCACCCCCGCCTCGTAGCCAGACCAGGACGACGGCGTACGCGATGCCGACAGCCAGCACCGCCAGTAGCGGGCGACGCCAGGCCACCGTCACGGCCACCGCGCCGAGGTTGGCCACGACGCCGAAGTGCAGCGGCGCCCGGCTCGGGTCGAGCAACGTGACGACCAGCGGCGCGCACGCGAGACAGATCGCGAACGCCGGCCACCGGAAGGCCAGCCAGCAGGCCGGCGCCAGGACCAGCGCCAGGCCGAGCCCGATGAAGCTCAGGGCGGCCGTCGTGATCACGCCGTACGTGCCGTAGCCGATCCCCCAGTCCTCGACGAACCAGGGCGTCCAGCGAGCGGTCACGAAGCAGATCGCGACGACCGCGCTCGCGGTGACGGCGGCCACGACGTACGACGCCGGGATCGGCCGGTCGTGCGGCTTCAGCAGAGCGGAGAGCATGCCATCCATCCTCGGGCGGCCGCGACCTGCGTCACCACCCTCGCCCGAGCGGAACCGGGGGTCCCCCGTGCGGGGGACCCCCGGTCGCCGACAACGAGCGGAGCGGACCTCGCGGTCCGGCTCAGCGGAGAGGTCAGTGCGCGTTGTCGTACGCCTCACGTACGTCGGCGGGGATCCGGCCACGCTCGGGGACCGCGAACCCGTTCGCGCGGGCCCACTCCCGGACCTCCTTGGCCGGCACACCGCCCGACGCCGCGGCTGCGGCGCGCCCGCGCTTGGCTCCGCCGCCCCCGCGGCCGACCTTGCGGCCGTGGCCGACGTACGGCGCCAGCGCCTCACGCAGCGCGGAGGCGTGCTCGTCGTTGAGATCGATCTCGTAATTGGAACCGTCGAGACCGAAGGTGACGGTCTGGTTGGCGTCGCTGCCGTCGATGTCGTCGACGAGGACGATGTTGACCTTCTGTGCCATGGCGTGGGACTCCTCGGAGAATAGCTTTGCAAGGTTTACGCGCGCCCGTGCCGACGCGGTATTTCAATCCTTGCACAAGCGGGCGCGAAAATGAATCAGCGCTGATTGCGGAGGAATACCTTTTCCAGCCCGCGCAGGGTCAACCAGGGCGCGCGATGAGTGAAGCAGCGGCACTCGTCGACGACGAGTGGGGCGAGATAGCCGGTCGCGATCACCGAGACGTCGCCCGCCGAGCTGTCGAGCGCGGCGACCAGCCGCTCGACCATGCCCTCGACCTGGCTGGCCACTCCGAAGACCATTCCGGACTGAAGCGCCTCGACAGTGTTCTTCCCGATCACGCCGCGCGGGCGCACCAGCTCGACCATCCGCAGCTGGGCACCGCCCCGACTGAGCGCGTCGAGGGAGATCTCGATCCCGGGCGTGATGGCACCGCCGACATAGCGACCCGACGCGTCGACCACGTCGTAGGTCGTGGCGGTGCCGCCGAAATCGACGACGATGGCAGGGCATTCGAAATCGGCAGCCGCGGCGAGGGCATTGACGATGCGGTCGGCGCCGACCTCGCGCGGATTGTCGACGAGAATGGGGACGCCGGTGCGAATGCCGGGCTCGACGATGACACAGGCAATGTCAGGGAAATGTGCGGGCAGCATCTCGCGCCATGCGTTGAGGACCGCCGGAACCGTCGAGCAGACCGCGATTCCGGTGACCTCCTCCGCACGGGTGCCGAGCAGTCCGCGCAACAGCACGCCCCATTCGTCGGCGGTGCGGTGCTCCGCGGTCGACACCCGCCAGTCAGCGTGGACGGCCCCGTCGGAGACGAGACCGAGCACGGTGTGGGCGTTGCCGATGTCGGCCGCGAGGAGACTCATCCGCCTGTCCGGGGGTCCACGGGGGCCGAGCCGCCGTGTGGCCGGAAGTCCAGGCCGAGGTCGAAGACGTTCACCGAGTGGGTGAGCGCACCGACCGAGATGAAGTCGACGCCGGTCTCCGCGACCTCGCGGGCCCGCTCGATCGTGAGGCCGCCGGAGGCCTCCAGGGTGGCCGCGTCACCGACCGCGGCGTTGATCCGGACCGCCTCGGCCATGTCGGCGGTGCTCATGTTGTCGAGCAGGATCTCGGTGCAGCCCGCGGCGAGCACCGCGCGCAGCTCGTCGAGGTCCATCACCTCGACCTCGACCCGCAGGCCGGGGTGCTTGGCCACGACCGCCTCGTAGGCGGCGACGACGCCACCCGCCGCGACGGCGTGGTTGTCCTTGACCATCGCGCGGTCGACCAGGCTGAACCGGTGGTTGACGCCGCCCCCGCAGCGCACGGCGTACTTCTGCAGCGCCCGCCAGCCCGGCAGCGTCTTGCGGGTGTCGAGGACCCGCGCCCGGGTGCCGGCGAGTGCGTCGACCCAGTGGGAGGTCGCGGTCGCGACGCCGGAGAGATGGGAGGCGAAGTTGAGGGCGGTCCGCTCGGCGGTGAGGACGCCGCGGACCGGTCCCGACACCGTCAGGACGACATCGCCCGGTGTCACCCGCGTGCCGTCCGGCACCCGCCCGGTCACGGCCACGGTGTCGCCGAGTGCGTAGACGAACGCCAGCTCGGCGATCGCCAGCCCGGCCACGACTCCCGGCTCGCGCGCGGCGAAGTCCGCGACCGCCGTGCCCATGTCGGGCATCGCGTCGCTGGTGACGTCGTCCACGCCGCCGGGCAGGTCCTCCTCGAAGGCGAGCGCCACGTGGTCGTAGACAGCGTGGGCGTCCAACCCGGCCGCCTCGACCTCGTCGACCAGCGCAGAGGGGAGGTCACCGAAGGGCGTGCGAACGATCACGAGAGTCCTCCGTCGGTGGCCGGAGCCGGGGCGAAGGCGACCCTGGTGAGGCCGTCCTCCATCGTCACGTCGAAGTGCCCGGCCCAGTGGACGTCGTCACGCTCGGGGAAGTCCTCGCGCCAGTGCGAGCCGCGGGTCTCCTGCCGCAGCGCGGCCGCGTCGGAGAGGGCCGCGCTGATGGTGAGCAGGTTCGTCGCCTCCCAGGAGGCCTGGTCCACGGTCTCGGCGGCGTGACCGGCGAGCTTGTCGAGGACGACGCCCGCCTCGGCCAGCCCCGGTGCGGAGCGCAGTACGCCGACACGCGAGCTCATCGTCTCCTGGAGCTCGCGGCGGATGTCACCCGCCACGATGCCCGGCGTGCGCCCGTCGGCGGACGGCTCGCGCCACGGCAACAGCTCGCCGGGCAGCACCTCGGCGATCCGGCGCGAGAACACCAGACCCTCGAGCAGCGAGTTGGAGGCGAGTCGGTTGGCGCCGTGGACGCCGGAGCAGGCGACCTCGCCGGTGGCGTAGAGCCCGGGCACGTCGGTGCGGCCGAGCAGGTCGGTCCGCACCCCGCCGGAGGCGTAGTGGCAGGCGGGCGCGACGGGGATCAGCTGGGTGACCGGATCGATGCCGTGGGACCGGGCCGTGGCGAGGATGGTCGGGAACCGGCGCTCCCAGAACGCTGCGCTGTCGGAGCCGAGGTGCCGCGCGTCGAGCCACAGGTGCGGGCGGCCGGTCTCGAGCATCCGCTTCATGATCGTCTTGGCGACCACGTCGCGCGGAGCGAGGTCGGCGAGCTCGTGGACCCCCTGCATGATCCGGTTGCCGTCGTCGTCGACGAGGAAGGCGCCCTCGCCGCGGACCGCCTCGGAGATGAGCGGCTGCTGGCCGCGGGAGTCCGGGCCGAGGTACATCACCGTCGGGTGGAACTGCACGAACTCCAGGTCGCGCAGCGTGGCACCGGCGCGGAGCGCGAGCGCCATGCCGTCGCCGGTGGTGACGGCAGGGTTGGTGGTCTGCGAGAACACCTGCCCCAGGCCGCCGCTGGCGAGCACGACGGCGCGGCAGCGGACGGCGCCGACGCCGTCGCGCTCGCCCTCGCCGATGACGTGGAGGGTGAGGCCGGCAACGGCCCGCGGGCCGGACGCGCCGGAGGCGTCGGTGGCGCCGGGGCCGAGCAGCAGGTCGACCGCCAGCGCGTGCTGGATGACCTCGATGTCGGGGGCCGCCTCGATCGCGGCGATGAGCGCGCGCTGGATCTCGGCTCCGGTGGCGTCGCCGCCAGCGTGCGCGATCCGGTCGCGGTGGTGGCCGCCCTCGCGGGTCAGCGACAGCTCACCGTCGTCGGTGTGGTCGAAGTTGGTGCCGAGCGCGATCAGCTCACGCACCGCCTCGGGGCCCTCGTTGACCAGGACGCGTACGGCGGCGCCGTCACACGCCCCCGCTCCCGCGACGAGGGTGTCGGCCTCGTGCTGCTCGGGCGTGTCGCCCGGGCCGAGCGCCGCGGCGATGCCGCCCTGGGCCCACTGGGTGGAGCCGGCGTTGAGCACGTCCTTGGTGACGACCAGGATCTTGTCGACCCGGCCGCGCAGCCGCAGCGCGGCGGTCAGCCCGGCGATGCCGGAGCCGACGATGACGACGTCGGCACGCGTGGTCCAACCCGGGCTCGGCGCGGTGAGGCGTCCGGGCAGGCGCAGCTGTTCTGGCATCCCAGCAGACTACTGACCCGCGACGTCAGTGCGCCGCGGTGACGTCACCGCGGGACAGGCTGGGGTCGCCGAACGTCTCGGCGGGGTCGAAGCCGGTCGCCATGATCTTGTTGTCGGCGTCCACGAACACCACGTGCGGCTGGTGCTCCTTGGCCTCCTCGGTGGTCATCTGGCCGTAGCCGATCAGGATGACCAGGTCACCGGGGTGGACCAGCCGGGCGGCGGCACCGTTGATGCCGATCACGCCGCTGCCCCGCTCGCCGGCGATCGTGTAGGTCTCCAGGCGGGCACCGTTGGTGATGTCGACGATGTGGACGAGCTCGCCGGCCAGCAGGTCCGCGGCCTCGAGCAAGTCCTCGTCGACGGTGACCGAGCCGACGTAGTGCAGGTCGGCCTGCGTGACGGTGGCACGGTGGATCTTGCTCTTCATCATGGTGCGCAGCACAGGAGTCTCCCTCTGGTCAGAACTGCAGGGGCATGTTGTCGATGAGCCGGGTGGTGCCGACCCGGGCGGCGACGAGGATCCGGCCCTCGGTGCCGGTCTCGGGGTAGTCGGGCAGCTCACCGAGGCCCGTCGTGGTCAGGGCGAGGTAGTCGAGCTCCACGCCCGGCTCCCCCTTGATGACGTTCATCGCGGCCCAGCGCGCCGCCGGGACGCCGTACGACGCCCGCTCCTGGGCCGCGCGCAGCGCCCGGCTCAGGGTGGCCGCCTGCTGCCGCTGCTCGGCGTCGAGATAGCGGTTGCGGCTGGAGCGGGCCAGTCCGTCGGGCTCGCGGTCCGTCTCGGCGCCGACGACGTCGATGCCGAGACAGAGGTCGGCGGCCATCCGGCGGATCAGCGCGAGCTGCTGGTAGTCCTTCTCGCCGAAGACCGCGACGTCGGGACGGACCAGGCCGAAGAGCTTGGCCACGACGGTGAGGACCCCGCGGAAGTGGCCCGGCCGGCTGGCGCCCTCGAGCACGTCGGCGAGCGGGCCGGGCTGGACGGTGACCGCCTCGGACGGAACGCCCTCGTGGGGCACGCCGTCGGGGTACATCTCGGCGACGACGGGTGCGAACACCACGTCGACGCCCTCGGTCGCAGCGAGCGCGAGGTCGGCGTCGAACGTGCGCGGGTAGCGGTCGAGATCCTCGCCAGGGCCGAACTGGAGCGGGTTGACGAAGACCGAGACGACGACGGTGCCGTCGGCGCCGGCGCGCTCGCGCGCGATCCGCATCAGCGTCGCGTGGCCCTCGTGCAGCGCGCCCATGGTCGGCACCAGGACGACCGTGCCGCGGCCCGCGAGCAGGCCGGCGAGCTCGGCCCGGCTGCGTGCGACGGCGGGCGTGGTCAGGACCGTCACGCGGGGTCCCTACGGCGTTGTTCGGCGGCGGAGCGGAGCGGGGTGCTCATGCGGACTCCACCCGGGGCTCGGGCAGGACGCGGCGGTCGCCGTAGGCGCTGAGGACCGTGGCGATCGCCTGGGCCCGGATGGGCAGCAGCCGGCCGTCGGTGACGGCGCGGTCGAGCGTGGCCCACGCCATCGCGACGTACGACCGCACGGTGTCGGGCGCCTTGGCGGAGATGTCCTTCAGGTGGGCCGCGACGGTCCGGACGTCGCCGCGCACGATCGGACCGGTCAGCGCGGCGTCGCCGTTGGCCAGCGCGTTGTCGAGTGCCGCGTCGAGCAGCGGACGCAGGGTGCCAGCGGGGTCGTCGACGCCGGCGGCGCTGAGCAGGCCCATCGCCTCGCTGACCAGGGTGACCAGGTGGTTGGCGCCGTGGGCGAGGCCGGCGTGGTAGAGCGTGCGCATCTCCTCGGGCACCCAGGTCGGGCGGCCGCCGAGGTCGGCCACGAGGGCCTCGGCGAGCTCGCGCTCCGCCGGGCCGGCGGTGAGGCCGAAGACGCAGCCGTGCAGCCGCTCGAGGTCGACGGCGGTGCCGGTGAACGTCATCGCCGGGTGGAGCGCGATCACGCGGGCGCCGACCGCGGCGGCGGGCGCCAGCACGGCGAGGCCGTGGCGGCCGGAGGTGTGGGCGACGACCTGGCCGGCGTGGAGGGCGCCGCTGTCGGCGAGGACCTTCACCACGTTGGGCAGCATGTCGTCGGGGACGGTGAGCAGCAGCAGCTCGGCCTCGCGCGCGACGTCGCTCGGCTTGCGCAGCGGGACACCCGGCAGCAGCTCGGCGGCACGACGACGCGACGCGTCGGACTCACCGGCGGCGGCGACGACGGGATGGCCGGCTGCGCGGAGACCCGCGGCCAGAACGGCGCCGACCCGGCCGGCGCCGACCACACCCACACGGAAGACGTGGGACATCGTGAACCTTTCGTTCCCGTCCCTCCGACCACTCTCTCCGCTTGCGGAGGGAGCCGGTGTGGGTACCGGACGTTGTGCTCAGTGTTGTCGTCCCGGGGTTCCGGGACACCTCAACGGTACGCCTGCGCGGGGAGCCCCGGAACGGGTCGGTCCGGTGGCCTGCATCACACGCCGCCGTGGCCTCCTAGGCTCGGGCTCATGTCGACGCCGTCCGCCCTGCCCGCCGGCGCCAGGCTGCTGCACGTCGGACCGCACAAGACCGGCACCACCGCCCTTCAGAGCGCCTTCCACCAGGCGCGGCCGGAGCTGGCCCGGCAGGGTGTCCGGTACGCCTCACGGAGCCGGCACGACGCGAAGGCCGCGCGGTACGTGACCGGGCGCCCGGTCCCCGGCCGCGACCCGGCCCGGGCCGAGCGGGCCTGGCACGCGGTCGTCGGGGAGCTGACCGCCGACGGCGGCGAGCGCCGCGTCTTCAGCAGCGAGTTCCTCTCCGACGCGTCGGACGCGCAGGTCGCCAGGATCGTGCAGGAGGTCGGCGCCGACGACCTCTGGGTCGCGGTCACGCTGCGGCCGCTGGCCCGGATCCTGTCGTCGCAGTACCAGCAGGGCCTGCAGCGGCAGAGCACCTACGGGTACGACGCATGGCTGCGCGTGGTGCTCACCGACGTGACCGCGCCGGAGCCTCGGGAGTTCTGGACCCGCCACCGGCACGACGAGCTGGTCCGGCGCTGGGCGGAGCACGTCGGCAGCGACCATGTGGTGGTGGTCGTCCTGGACTCCGGTGACCACCGGTTCCTGCCGCACACCTTCGAGCGGCTGCTCGGCCTGCGCCCGGAGACGCTGGCCGGTCAGGACGCGAAGGAGAACCGCTCGCTGACCGCGGACGAGGCGGAGCTGTTGCGCCGCTTCAACGACGACTACACCGCCCTCGGGCTCGGAGCCGAGCACTACGTACGGCTGTTCCGCCACCTCAAGGACCACCTCAAGGCGCGGGAGCCCGCGCCCGGCGAGGCCGGGTTGGTGACGCCGGACTGGGCGATCCGCCAGGCCAACGACATCGGCCGGGAGATGGCGGACACCATCCGGTCCCTCGGCGTCCCGGTCCACGGCGACCTCGACTCGATAGCGTCGACGCGCGTCGCGGACGTCGCCACCACGCCGGAACCGCCTGGGGCGGTCGACGCCGCGGTGGCCGCGTGGTTCGCCGCGGGGCTCGCGCTGGCGGCCGACCGGCTGGCCGCGGCGCCGACGCGGGAGGCGCCACCGGGACCGGGATCGACCCGCGGGCGGCGGGGCCTGCTCGGTCGCCGGGGGTGATGTCCGGGTCCCCGACGCGCGTCAGGCGAAGGGGTCGTCCTTGCGGACGTCGTAGACGTGCCCGGACTGGTCGGAGATGAGCACGTCGACCGAGGTGTGCGCGACCGTCTGGGAGTCGAGCAGCGTGCCGGGCGCCTCCTGGCCGAAGGCCTTGGTGCGCATCGGGGTCGCGGTCCGCTCGGGGTTGATGCAGTTGACCCGGACCCCGGCGTCGGCCCACTCGTCGGCGAGCGCCTGGGTCAGGTTGACCGTGGCGGCCTTCGCCGAGGAGTACAGGCTGTAGCCGCTGCGGCCGCGGGTGTAGGAGCTGGAGGTGAACAGCAGCAGGGACCCCTGCGCGGCCGCCAGGTGCGGATAGAACTCCTGGGCGATGAAGATCGGGCCGAGGTAGTTGATGTCGGTCGCCGCATAGATCGTCTCCTCGGTGGTCTCGAGGAGCTCGCCGCGGGGCAGCACGCCGGCGGTGTTGACGACGAAGTCGATCGAGCCCGCCTGGGCGACCGCCTCCTTGGCCGCGGCCGCGATGTCGGCGCGCTTGCCGACGTCGGTGCCGGTGGTCGAGCGGCTGAAGCTGAGCACCGTGGCGCCGTACGACCGGGCGAGCTCGGCGATGTCCGCGCCGATGCCGTAGCTGCCGCCGAACACCACCATCGTCTTGCCCTCGAGGGCCGCGCGGTAGCCGGCCTCGTCGCGGGCGCGAGGCAGGTCGATGCCGGTGAGCTGGAAGAGCTTGTCGGCGATGTAGACGTCGATCGGCTCGGTGACCTTCATGTTCCGGTCGTCGCCGTGGACCACGATGATCGGCTCGTCCGGGAGGTACTTCAGCACGACACTGCAGTCGTCGGTCGCCGTGAAGTCCGGGTCGCCGGCGGCGACCTCGTAGGCCTTGGCGAGGACGTCGAGCCGGAACGCCTGCGGCGTCTGGCCGCGGCGCAGCGAGGCGCGGGGCGGGATGCTGGAGATGGTGTCGTCGGCGGCGACCTCGATGATCGTGTCGGCCGACGGGATCGCGACGTCGACGGCCGGGTACGACCGGAGCGCGGTGAAGCACTCGCCGATGATCCGCGGCGTGACCAGCGGGCGGACCGCGTCGTGGAGCAGGATCCGGGTCTCGGCGGGGTCGCCGGCCGCGGTCAGGTGGTCGATGGCGCGCTGCGTGGTGTCGTTGCGGGTCTCGCCGCCCTCGAGGATGGCGGTGACCTTCGGGTACCCGCCCTTGCGGGTGATGTCGCGGACCGCGTCGGTGTGTCCCGGCGTCATCATCACGACGACCTCGTCGACGTCGGCGTGGTCGTGCAGCGCCTGCAGCGTGTGCTCCAACAGGGTCTTCCCCGCGACCTTGATGAGCTGCTTCGGGATGTCGAGCCCGACCCGGCTCCCGACACCGCCGGCGAGCAGGACGGCGACATTCCTCGTCATGGGCCGCAGTCTCCCACGCGGGCCACTCAGCGACCCACTCAACGAGCCCGTCGACGCAGGGCCCGCCGGCGCAGCTCGCGCAGGAGGTCCCGGCCACTCACCGCCTCCAAGCCACCGGCGCCGGGCGCGGGATCGGGGTCCGGCGCCGGATCCTGAGCCGGCAGCGTGAGCCCGACCCGGAAGTAGGCGTCCATCATCCGCCCGGCGGACGCCACGTCGACGACCTCGGGCACCTCGGTCTCGACCGGGTGGGTGGCGGGGTCGCTGAACAGGTGGCGGACGTCGCCCACCACCCGGGCGCCGGAGGACGCCAGTGCCTCGACCCAGTCGGCGACGTACTCGTCGGCGCGCTCGGCCGCCCAGCGCGGCACCCGGACCGTCTGGTGCCGCGGGGCGGCCTCGACGACGGGCCGCAGCCTGATCCGGCGGGTGTCGCCGGCGGTCGCCATCCAGGCATCGAGGTCGCCGCCGTGGCCGCGATAGGCCGCGGCCAGGTGGCGGAGCATCTCGGCCTCGGGCAGCGGCAGGGAGAGGTTGCGCGACGGCGACGGCTGGAGGAGCTCGGGGACGCCGAGCAGGCCCTCGAAGGCGCGCAGCAACCAGGCGTGGTCGCCCGGGTCGAGCACGACGAAGACCAGGTTCTCCTCGCCGAACACCGCACCCCAGTCCTGCAGCACCCGCCGCGGGTTGAGCCGGCGCAGCGCCTGACCGGGCACGAACCCGGCACCGACACCGCCGAGCGGTTCCTCGGCGAAGCGGGCGCGCAGCCAGTCGTCGAGCGGCAGCGGATCGGCGCGGCGCAGGCCCTGCTGCCAGCGCGAGGCGAGCTGGGGCGCGAGGGCGCGGATCGTCGTCACGACGTACGACGGCCCGAGCTCCTCGCGCAGCCCGCGGATCCGCTCCGGCGCGGCCAGCGACAGGGACTCGCTCGACCAGAAGGTGCGCCGGGCGGTGGACGTGCGGAACTCGTGGGCCAGCTGCTGCCAGCGCTCGTGCTCGGCCGCCCAGTAGGAGCGGACGTTGCCGGCGGCGGTGATCGCGACCTTCCGCTCGTGGGCGCGGCGCGAGACGTTGTGGGCGCCGTGCTCCTCCAGGGCGGCGCGCGCCGCCCACAGCGAGTGCTGGAGCGCGGTGGTGCCGGTCTTGGGCATCCCGATGTGCAGCAGCTTCGCGCCGTCGGGCAGCGCGGTGGTCACGAGGCGCCCCCGAGCCGGCGGCGGGCGCGGCGGGCCAGCTCACGGGCGGCGCTCGCGCGGGCGCCCTCACGCTCACGGGCGGCGTCCCACTCCTCGACCACCGCGCGGTGGCGCGACCACACCGCGCGCTCGACAGGACCGGCGAGGTCACGGTGCTCGGGGCGGGGGTGGACGCCGGTGAGCTTGCTGATGATGCCGGCGGCGAGCGCGGCCGCCGCGCCCGGGTCGATCGTGGCGACCGGTGCGTTCTCGCCCTCCGCGGGCGCGAGCGCGCGGTCCGACAGCAGGCCGAGGTCACCGACGACCCGCGCGCCGGACGCGCCGATCCGGACGGCCATGTCGGCGCCGACCTCGAGAGCCCGGTCGATCGCCCAGCCGGGGGTGAGCAGTCGCTCCGCGGCCGGGTCCGGGGGTGCGGCCTGCAGGCCGCGGGCGGCGCCGAAGCGGATGAACCGGCCGTGGTCGGCGCTCGACCACGGCGCCCCGGACGTGCGGTCCACGAGCGTCTGCATCAACGTCGCCTCGGCGAAGGTGAGCGACCGGTTGGTCTTGTCGACCGGCGGGCGGAGCAGCCCCTCGGGAAGCCCGAGCAGGCCCTCGAAGGCGGCCGGCAGCCCCCGGTGGTCGCGGTCGTCGACCACCACCACGGTGACCCGGTCGCCGCCCACGAGGTCGACCCAGCGCTCGACCAGCAGGTCGTGGCGGTGCCGCCGCCAGAACGACGGCGTCACCCCCTCGCCACCGGTCCGGCCGTCGGGCTCGCCGACGGCGGCCGGGTCGAGGATCGCGCGCAGCCAGTCGTCGTAGGGCGGCACGGGGACGTTCTGGCCGTACTGCTGCCACTGCGAGCCGAGCAGCCGCACGATCGGGCGCACCGTGATCACGATGTGGGTCCGCGGGCCGAGGGTGTCGAGCACGGTGCGCGCGCCCTCGGCGGTGGCCTCGCAGTAGACCTCGCTGCTGAGCACCCCGATCCGCGGCCGCTCGGCGCGCAGCTGCGCGACCAGGTCGAACCAGCGCTGCCGGAAGGCGTCGAGGTCCTTGCCGGGGTCGACCCGGCCGAGGGCGACCGCCATCGACGCGTTCATCTCGTGCGCCAGCTCGCCCGGGTAGGCGACGCCGTGCTCGGCGAGCGCCGGGCGGGCCTCCCACAGCGCGCCCTGCATGGCGGTGGTGCCGGTCTTGTAGGGACCGATGTGGACCAGGGTGGTGCCGTCGGGCAGGGGCCGGATCATCGGCCTCCTCCCAGTCGGGCGAGGAGCGCGCGGGCCGGCAGCTCCGCCACGGGTACGACGACGGGCCGGTCCGCGGCGAGGTCGACCGGACGCTCGAGCACGCCGAGCATCACCTCGAGCGCCGCGTCGGCGGCGACGTCGATCGGGACCAGTCCCCGCTCGGCGGGCACCGGCCAGAGCAGCGCGTCGCGCGGGCCGCTGACGGTGACGCCGTCGGCCTCCAGCCCGGCGAGCGCGGCCCGGCAGGCGTCGCGCAGGACCCGCGCCGCGGCGGGCCCGACGTCCGGGTCGGTGTCGAGGGCCCGGCTGATGCAGGCGGTCGCGTCGGCGGCGCCGTCGGCGGCGGTCTGCCAGGCCGGCGGCAGCAGCACCTCCACCTGCGCGACCAGCGCGTCGGCGTACGCGCGGGCGGCGTCCTGGCCGCCGGGGACGCTCTGCGGGGGGACCGGGTCGGCGCCCGGCTGTCGCGTGTGCGCGGCCGCGGCGGCGACGTCGAACCGTGGCCAGCGCCGGCCGGCCGCGAGGGCGAGCAGCTGCTCGAGCGAGGTCACCTCGTCGAGCGAGACCGCGAGATGCACGGGCGCCGCGGCCGCGGCGTGGATCGCCCGCACCTCGCTCACCCAGGACTCGAGGCCGGCGAGCGTGGGCTCGGTCAGCAGCTCCGCGACGCCCCCGACGACGAGCAGCGTCCGGTCGTGGGGCAGCCCGTCCACATGGACGACGGTCACGTCGGGCCGCTCGTCCTCGTCGCGGGTGACCCGCTCGTCCTCCAGCGAGGCCCACCAGGTCGGGACCGCGAAGGCGTTCATCCCGCCCGTGGCGTCCGGGACGTGCAGCAGGCTCTTCGCGAGGTGGCTCATCGACCTGTCACCCGGCGCCGGGCGCGGCGGCCGAGCTCGCCGAGCAGCTGCCGCCCGCCGTACGCCGTCAGGTCGGTCGCTCCCGGCGCGACCGCGGCGGCCTCGTGCCGGTGGGAGGCGTGCCGGAGCGCCGCCGAGAAGACGACGTCCATCAGGCGCCCGGCGCTCGCCACGTCGACGGCCGTCGGTACCGCGACCTCCTCGGCGTAGTCGGCGGGGTCGACGAGGAGGCCGGCGAGGTCACCGACCACGGTGACGCCCGAGGCCTCCACGGCGGCGTTCCAGGCAGCGGCGTACTCGTTGGCGCGCTCGGCCACCCACCGCGGGGCGCGGATCGGCTGCGGGGTCAGCGTGTTGGTGTAGTCACGCAGCGGGATGCGGGCCAGCACGCCGATCGCCTCCATCCACGTGGCGTGATCGCCGTCGTGGTCGGTATAGGCGCGGTTGAACTGCCGCAGCATCTCGGCCTCGGGGTAGGGCAGTGACGCATTGCCCTCCGGCACGGCCTCGAGCACCTCCGGCACCCCCATCAGGTGCTCGAAGACGCGGAGGGTGCGCGCCCGGTCCCTCGCGTCGGGGACGACGAGGACGATCTTGTCCTCACCGAAGACCGGGCCCCACTCCTCGACGATCCGGCGCAGGCTGAAGCGGTGCAGCATCGGGGCGAACCGGATGTAGTCGACGCTCACCTCGCCGCCGACGGAGACCGCCTCGAACTGGCTGGCCGCCCACTCCTCCAGGGACTGCACGCCGCGGCGGCGCAGCCACTGCTGCCACTGGGACACCATGAGTGGCGCGAGGGGGCGCAGGGTGACGACGACGTGGGTGTCGGCACCGAGCTCGTCGGCGAGATAGGCGACCCGCTCCCCCTTCGCGTGGCTCAGCGACTCGCTCGACCAGAAGGTGCAGCGCGCGGTGGAGGTGCGGAAGTCCCGCGCCAGCTCCTGCCAGCGCTGCTCCCAGCTGCCCTGCCAGAACTCGGCCAGGCCGTCGGCCGCGACCTGGCCGACCCGCATCTCGTGCCGGCCCTTGCCGACGTTGTGCGCGCCGAGCTCCTCCAGCCGCGGCCGGGCCCGGTCGAGAGCGCCCTGGAGAGCCGTCGTACCGGTCTTGGGGAGGCCGATGTGGATGAACCGTGAGCCGTCCGGCAGGGCGTCGGGCAGGGCCACAGAACGCATCGCGCGGACAACTCCTTCGATCGGGCGGAAGGTCTGATCCTAGTGGCCCCCGAAGAAGGCGGCCGCGACCCGCTCCGCGGCGTGGCCGTCCATGAACCGGTTGAAGCGCCGGTGGAAGGTCTCCGTCGCGTCGGCGTACCGCCGCCGGAGGCCGTCGATGTCGCGGAGCAGGTCGACGACCTGGTCGGCGGTGTCGACGTGCGGTCCGGGGGCGGTGGGGACGTAGTCGTAGAGGAAGCCGCGCACACCGCCGACGTAGGTGTCGAGATCAGGGACCAGGAAGACCATCGGCCGGCGGGTGAGGGCGAAGTCGAAGCGCAGCGACGAGTAGTCGAGGACGGCGGCGTCGGCGGCGAGGATCAGGTCGTTGATCTCGGGGTA
This sequence comes from Nocardioides carbamazepini, assembly GCF_024614185.1. Taxonomy (GTDB): domain Bacteria; phylum Actinomycetota; class Actinomycetes; order Propionibacteriales; family Nocardioidaceae; genus Nocardioides; species Nocardioides carbamazepini. The sequence continues at coordinate 174,937 of NZ_JAHTLF010000016.1, read as the reverse complement.
CTCGGTGACGTCGAGGAACCGGGTCGCGCCGGCCCGGTCCGTCCCGTCGCCGGCCGGGTTGTGGAACCGGTGGCCGCGCAGCAGCAGGACGTAGTCGGGCCCGAGGTCACGCGCGGCGGCGCCGATGTCGAGGTGGTGGACGGCGTCGGCCGCGCGCCAGTTGGTGGCCTGGTCGTCGCGCCACGTGGGGGCGTAGAGGATCGCCTTCTGGTGCGGCGCGATGCCGAGCCGGCGGCGTACGTCCTCGCGGACGGCGTCGGCCCGGTCACTGACGAGGACGTCGTCGCGCGGGTAGCCCTCGCTGTGGATCGGGCCGTCGTAGGCGTACTCGCGGCGGTAGTACTGGTCCATGTCCGGCTCGGGCGTGAGGATCAGGTCCCACTGCTTCGAGGTGCGGGCCAGCTCCAGCTCGATGCGCCGAGGCGGATAGTGCTTGGCGTCCCACATCCGGATGCCCATCGACTTGGACGGGTAGCCGTGGAAGGTCTGCAGCAGCCGCTGGCCGGGACGCTTGCGGAACCAGCGCTCGGGGTCGATGTTCATGCACAGCTGCCCGGCGGCGGCCAGGACGCGGTACCACTCGCGCGTGGTCATCACGACCGGGACGCCGCCGTCGGGCACCCAGGAGGCCGCCGAGGCGACACCCCAGTAGAGCGTGAGCTCGGGACGGGTGCGCCGCAGCTCGTGGTGGAGCGCGAGCTGGCTGTCGGTCGCGGAGGCGCCGACGTAGGACTGGAAGTAGACGGAGCCGGGCTCGAGCGGGATGTCGCCGTCGGCGTACCACTCCTGGAGCTGGGTCTGGCCGTAGGGGACCCGCTCCTCGACCGGCACGGCCGGCAACAGCTCGACGCCGGCGACGCGGCCCTCCTGCACGACGCGGGCCGAATAGCCGGGGTGGTCGGTCCCGACCATGAAGTGGTGGAGCCGGTCGATGCCGCGCTCGCCGAGGAGCGCCCGGACCGTGGTGTCGCCGGTGGTGACGGCGAGCCAGAGCCAGGCCGGGGCGAGAGGGCGGTCGCCGAGGCCCCAGCGGTCGGTGGTCAGGGTGACGCTGGCGCGGACCTCGCCGGGGTCGTCGCCGGGGTGGAGCTCGGCGGTGAGGACCTCGGTGCCGCCGACCTGGGTGAGCAGGGCGAGGCGCGCGTCGCCGGGTGCCGGTGCGCCGAGCCAGTGACCGGTCACGTCGAGCCGGAGACCCTCCACGACGATGTCGTCGACGACCAGGGTGCCGGCGGCCTCGTAGAGCTCGGTGTCGCCCGCGGCGGTACGGGAGCCGACCACCTCGCCGGTGCCCACGCCGAGCCACTGGGGCGCGGCCGCGGGCCAGCCGAGTGCGACCTCGCGGCCGTCGGCGGTGAGCGCCTGCACCTGCCAGCGGCGCTGACCGGTCCAGGCGGCGGGCAGCTGGAGACGGAACGCCATCCCGTCGGGACCCTCGGTGGTCTCGGCCCGGACCTGCTGGGTGCCCTGGGTCGCCCGCAGCCCGGTGACCCTCCCGCCGTCGGCCGCCTGGTCGAGGACGCCGGACACCGTGCGACCGGTCACCTCCAGCGTGCGCAGCCGCGGACCACGGTCGGGGCGGATCCGCAGGCCAACGACGTCGGAGCGCGGGTTGAAGGCCACCACCGAGCCGGCCACCGGGCGCGGCGCGAGGTGGTCGCGGCCGATGAAGCCGGCCGAGGCCTGCTCGTCGATGAGCGGCACGGCGCCGGAGCGTCGTACGCCGTCGACGTCGATGTCGACCTCGACCACCCAGGTGGCGGTCCCGTCGCCGCCAGCACCGGCCGCGACCACGTCGGCGACCGGGACGACGGCGTCGAAGGCACCCCAGGAGAAGTCCTGGTGGCGGCGCAGCGCCTGGTTGGCGCGGGCGTCGCGGAACTGCCGGATCTCCAGCGGGATCCGGCGGCCGGCGTCGCGGTCGACGAGGGCGCAGGAGATCGCCGGGCTCGCCGTCATGTGGACGAAGTCGATGGCCGCGAAGATGGTCAGCTCGAGCGTGGCGGCGTCCACCCAGCGGGCCTCGCGCAGCATCGCCCGGAACCGGGTCTCGTCTGCGGTCATCTCGAACAGCTCGCGCGGGATGCCGAGCTCGGCGTCGTCGTGGTGCGGCAGGAGTGCCCAGACCCTGCCGTCGCGGATCTCGGTGGGCCGGTTGCCGCGGGTGAACAGCCGGGCGCCGAGGAAGTCCTCGAGCGCCTTGCGGTGACCGCCCTGCAGCAGCCACAGCTTGACCCGGGACTCGGCGTTGAGCCGCGCCCAGACGTGCTCGTCGGCGGCGGCGAGGAGCATCGCGACGTGGTCGCGCAGGGTCTGCCACTGGCTCTCGTCGGCCCGCTCGACGTCCGCGATGAGCGGCTGCACGGCCGTGTCGAGCACGCCCCACAGGAACCAGTCGCGGACCTCGGGGAGGCCGAGCGCCTCGACCCGGTGCCAGGTGTGGTCGTTACGGTCGATCCAGCCGGCCAGCCCGCTGAGCACATCGGGGACGGTGCCGACCTGGACGCCGTCGCGACGCTCGGTCGGGATGTAGGTGAAGTCGGCCAGCAGGTCGACGGCGGACGCCTTCTCCAGCAGGGCGAGGGCGACGTCGGCACCGTCGGGGAACTCGTCGGTGAAGCGCACGCCGGTCTGCCGCCACGACGTCCGGGTGAAGAGCTTGTTGCCCAGGCCGAGGTCGGTGACCGCGACCGGCGTGGCTGCGAGCGTGGTGCCGCGCACGGGCGTGTGGTGCGCGGCGTCGTACGCCGAGTCGGGGATCCAGCCGGCGATGTCGGGCTCGCGCATCGCACCCACGACCAGGGGCGAGTTCGAGCGGTGGTGCGCCTCGACGAGCCGCTCGATGCCGGTGTGGACGAAGTCGTCACCGGCATGGGTGACGACCACGACCAGCTCCCCCGATGCTGCCGCGACGCCGGCGTTGCGGGCCGCGGCGAGGGACCTCTCCACGCGGAGCCGGGTCTTGATCCGCCAGTCCCCCGCCGCGTGCTCGCGCACGGTCGCGGTGACCCGGTCGTGCCGCCCGAAGCGCACGACCAGGATCTCCAGGTTGCGGTAGGTCTGCACCTTCAGCGAGTCCAGGCAGGTGCCGATCCGGGTGGTGTCGTCGTCGCTGACCGGCAGCACCACGGTGACCAGCGGGCCGGCGAACTCACCGCGGAACCTGCGGGTGGCGCGGCCGACCGGGCCGCGCAGCCTCCCGGGTCCTGCCTTGGCGAGCCGGATCAGGCTCTGCTGGGCACGGGCGCGGTCGAATGCCAAGGCGGCAGCGTCCTTCCGGGGTCGACGGGCGGTCGCCCGATGCTACCGACCGTCTCGCTCCCGACGGGGTGTCAGGGCTGAACCCGAGAGCACCTCGGCCGGCAGGCCGCACACGTCGTCAGGCGGGGCGACGGGCCTGCGCGCGGGCCTGGGCCTCGAGGGCGTGGATCTGGGCGGTGAGTACGTCGAGCTCGGCCTCGAGCTCCGCGACCCGGACGACGGCCTGGCCGGCCCGCTCCTCCGCGTCCGCCAGCCGCTCGGTGAGACGGTCGGCGGTGCGCTGCGCCTCCTCCGCCCGGTCGCCGGCCTCGGCCAGCTCACGGCGGGCGTCGGCCAGCTCGGCGGCGGCGTCGCCGAGGCGCTTCTCGAGGCGGGTGATGGTGGCGTCGCGCTTGGCGACCTTGCCGGTCATGTCGGCGGCGAACTCGACGTTCTCCGCAGTGCGGACCTCGGTCAGCTCGGCGTAGGCGCGCGCCTGGGCGGCGCGGTCGCGGGCAGCCTCCTGACGGGAGTCCAGGAGCTCGGTGTGGGTGATCTTGGTGGCGGCCGCGCCCAGCAGGACGGCGGCGGTCGCGGCGATCGTGACCAGGAGCCAGGAGCCGGTCACGGCGGTGCCGGCGACGGCGAGCGCCGCGAGCACGATGAGCAGCACGGCGACCACGACGCGGGTCGACCGCTGACGGCGACGGTTGCCGGACGTGCCAGGGGAGGTCATGCCCAGCACGGTAAGCCTCGAGACGGCCCGGACGCGGCAGACACGCTTGTCACATCCGTCCCAACCGTCACAGCCGGGCGGGTCCGGGGGTTCGTCGTACCGGACAGGAATGTCCCCCAGCCAGCGATTTCACAGCAGAGATGTCCGGTACGACGCGCGAGCGTGCGTCTACCGGTCGTCGTGGATCCGGCAGGCCCTCTCGAGAAGGAGTCCGGCCACCATCGCGGCGAGCGCGCAGGCGGCGGCCACGAGCGAGCGGGCCAGGCGCTCGTCGGCCAGCTCGGCGGCGTCGCCGACCCACGAGAGCGCGTAGCCGACGTACCCGCCGGTGACCAGCGCCGCGACGAGGGCGCTGGCGCGGGCGAGCACCAGTCGGTTGACGGCCTGATGCGCCTCGAGTCGCTCACGGCGCACGTGCACGGCGCGGTGCGTCACCCAGGCGACATAGCCGAGGATCGTGGCGAGCAGCAGCAGCGCGAGCGGCTGTGCCGCCGACACCAGCGGAGGTACGACGCCCAGCCGGTCGCACAGCGGATGGAGGGCCCAGCCTCCGACCAGTCCGATCGCCACCCACACCAGCAGGGTGGGCAGGCCCGTCGGCCGCAGCCCGTCCGGCGACGGCCCGGGGGGCCGCTCGGGGTCCTCGGGCCGAGGGATCGGGTCCCGGCTCACGCGCGGATCACTCGGGTCTCACTCGTTCGCGAGCACCAGGTCGTCGCGGCGGGTGAGGCCGTCGGCACCGATCACGGCCAGCAGGTCGGCCACGGGTCCGCGATCGAGCAGGACGGCGTCCTGCTCGACGTCGAGCCACGGCTGCAGGACGAACGCCCGCTCGTGGGCCCGCGGGTGCGGCAGCCGCAGCTCCTCGGTGTCACTGCGGCGGTCGCCGACGACGATCAGGTCGACGTCGAGCGTGCGCGGCGCGTTCTTGACCTCGCCGCGCTCGCGGTCGAAGGCGTCCTCGATGGCCATCGCGCGGTCGAGCAGCCGGTGGGCCGACAGCGTGGTGTCGGCCAGGACCACCGCGTTGAGGAAGTTCTGCGCGTCGGGCGGACAGTCGACCGGGACGCTCTCGTAGACCGGGGAGACGCCGGTGACCCAGACCTCCGGGGTGTCCGCCAGGGCGCCGAGCGCCCCCTGCAGGGTCGCGAACCGCTCACCCAGGTTGGAGCCGAGCGCGATCACCATCCGACGGATCGGTCGCATCTCGCCAGTCAGCGTGTCCGCGTCGACGATATTCGGATTGGGGGTCTCGGTCATGCTGGGCCCTCTGCCTTCCCGGTTCGGTCTCCCACCCCTGCCGCCTCACGGCGTCGGACGATGGTGAGCTGTACGTCGGCGAACGTCGCCTGGATCGGCGCATCCGGCTTGTGGACGGTCACACGCACCCATTCAACACGAGGGTCCAACAGGCAGGTGTCCGCGATCCGCTGCGCGAGGGTCTCGATCAGGTCGACCGGATCCCTCGTCACGACGGCCACGACCTGGTCCACGAGGCTTCCGTAGTCCACGGTGTCGCGCAAATCGTCCGAGGCCGCCGCGGGGGCGGTGTCGACGCCGAGCGCCAGGTCGATCACGAAGACCTGACCGTCGCGTCGCTCGTGGTCGAAGACGCCGTGGTGGGCGAAGCACTCGATGCCGAGGATGCTCAGCTCGTCACTCATTCTCAGTCCCTCTCCGGCGCCGCGGCCCGATCCGCGGCTGCCCCCCACTGTGCCGCAACCGCGAGGGCGTCGCGGTGGGCACGCACATCGTGGACCCGCAGGCACCACACCGGTGCCCCGCCGAGCCCCGCCGCGAGCAGGCCGCTCAACGCGACGCTGGCGGCGTCGCGCTCGCCCACCGGTCGCGGCCGGCCGGCGGCGTCCTCGAGCAGCCGCCCGAGGAAGGTCTTGCGACTCCCCCCGACCAGGAGCGGGTACCCGAGGTCCGCCAGCACGTCGAGGCGGCGCAGGAGCTCCCAGTTGTGGTGCGGGAGCTTGGCGAACCCGAGCCCGGGGTCGAGCACGATCTGGTCGTCACGGACGCCCGCGGCCCGGATCGCCGCGACCCGCTCGGCCAGCTCGGCGCGCACGGCGGCGACGACACCGCCCTGCTCGTCGTACTCGGTGAACTGCTGCATCCGGTCGCTGTGGGCGCGCCAGTGCATCGCGACATAGGTGGCCCCGGTGCCGGCGACAACCTCGAGGATCCCCGGGTCCGCCAGCCCCCCGGAGACGTCGTTGACGATCCGGGCACCGGCCGCGACCGCGCGCGCCGCGACCTCGGCGCGCATCGTGTCGACGGAGACGATCGCACCGTCGGCGGCGAGCGCCTCGATGACGGGTACGACGCGGTCGAGCTCCTCCGCGAGCAGCGGCCGGGTCGCTCCCGGACGGGTGGACTCACCGCCGACGTCGAGGATGTCGGCGCCCTCGGCCAGCAGCGCGCGGGCGTGCTCGACGGCGCGCTGCGGATCGTCGTACCGGCCACCGTCGGAGAACGAGTCGGGTGTGACGTTGACGACCCCCATCACCAGCGGGGCCGACGGCGCAGTCATGCCGGCAACCCTAAGGGCTTGCCCGCACCCGTCCGATGTACGTACGATGCACAGACATCACGGGAGGCTGCTATGGACAAGCCCATGGACAAGCGCAGGGTCGACCACGTCTGGACCGACGGGCCACGCACGGAGCGACTGAACCTTCGCGTGTCCCCAGAGTTCAAGGCTCGCCTCGAACAGGCCGCGCGCGAGGAAGGCCTCAGCGGGACGGATCTGATCGTTCGGGCAACCAACGAGCAGATCGACGAGATCCTGATGCGCCGCACGGTCGTCAGCGACGAGTTCTTCGACGGGCTGCTCGCCGCCTTGGACGAGCCTCCCGCCCCCAACCCCCAGCTCGCGAAGGGATTCCGAAGGCTCGAGGAGTTGAGGCGCGCGGATGTGGCTCAGGCGACTCGCCGCTGAGCACGACATCGCCTCGTTCCGTAGCGGCAACTCGACGCTGGACGGCTGGCTCGAGGCGGCCGCATTCACCGCTGACGCCAAAGGCACCGCGCGGGTCTACGTATGGCCCGATACCGGGAACGCCATCCAGGGGTACGTCGCCATTGCTCCGCACTCCCTGGACGCCGGCGACCTGCCCCGACGTCTGGGGCGCGGCGAGCCTGCACAGATCCCGTCCTACCTGATCGCGAAGCTCGCACTCGACAAGGGCCTGCAAGGCAGAGGGCTGGGCGCCGCCCTCCTGAGCGCCGCACTGGAGGTCATCATCGAAGCGAGCGATCGGAGCGGGGGCCGGTATGTCGTCGTCGACGCCATCGACGAGAAGGCGGACTCGTTCTATCGACATCACGGATTCACGGCGACGACGATGCCGCGGCGCCTCGTTCTCAAGATGAGCAGTGCCCGGAAGGAGCGCGATCCGGCTACTCGCGCAGCCGACTCATAGACTCTGCGCCATGGCCGAGGCTCCCGCGGTGTCCGTCGTGATCCCGACCTACCGCTCCGGGCCGGGCCTGGACCGCGCGATCGCGTCACTGGACGCGCAGACAATGCCGCAGGACGGCATCGAGGTGCTGCTGCTCGACGACGGCTCCCCCGACGACACCGCGGACCGGATCGAACGGATCGCGTCCGGGCGGGCGAACTACCGCGCGTTCGCGCTGGAGGCGTCGGGATGGCCGAGCCGGCCGCGAAACATCGGTGTGCGCGAGGCGCGCGGGCGCTACGTGCTCTTCATGGACCACGACGACGAGCTGTACCCCGACGCGCTGCGGGCCGCGGTCACGCTCGGCGACCGGTCCGGTGACGGATCCGGCGACGGGTCCGGTGCCGACGTGGTCAACGGCAAGGAGGTGCGGACCCAGGTCGCGCGGTGGGGGCTCACGCACTACACCCACGACACGGGCGACGCGCGGGACGAGCCGTTGCGCGGGCTGCTGCCGATGACCCCGCACAAGCTGTACCGGCGGGAGTTCCTGCTCGCGAACGACATCCGCTTCCCGGAGGCGCCGCGCCACCTGTGGGAGGACATCTTCTTCCAGGTCGAGCTGATCGAGCACGAACCCGTCGTGGCGCTGCTCAGCTCGACGCCGTTCTACCACTGGCGGCACACCGGGGAGAACAGCTCCACGACGGCCGAGGGTGAGCGCGACTACCGCGGCACACCGGACTACTGGCCCTACCTGGAGAAGCTGCTCGGCCGGATCACCGAGGTCCGGGATCCGGGTCTCCGGGTCCCGCTGCTCGCCCACACCGCTCACGTGCGGCTCGTCCCCGAGATCGGTCACCGGCCCACCGGACGCGCGGCCTCGGAGATCGCCCGGGACCGCGCGGAGATCGAGCGGCTCGTGGCGGCCTACGTCCCCCCGGACGTGGACGAGCTCCTCCCGGCGCGCAGCAGGGTCGCTCTCACCCTGTTCCGCGCGGGCGAGGCCGAGGCGGCGGCCGACTTCCTGCGCGACGGCATCGGCCGGCGCCCGGAGTACACCGTCACGGCCGTGGAGGACACCGGCGACGGCGCCGTCCGGGTGACCGGCACCGTCGCCTGGACTCGCGTGCTGGGGCAGCCCTTCGCCCGTCGTACGGCGGACGGGAGGGTCGTGCGCGACCTGCCGGAGCCGCTGGCCGGCCTGCTCGCCGAGCGCGGGCTCACGCCGTCCGCCGATGTCGGGGATGCCTTCGTGGACGTCGCGATCCGGCACGCCCCGACCCGGGTGAACTGGCTGCTGCCGTCGACCTCGCGGGTCGAGCTCGTCGAGCAGGAGGACGGGACCCTCGAGCCGGCCGGCCGGTTCACCGCGACCTTCGACCCCCGCACGGCCGCGATGGGCAACCCCCTGCCGCCCGGCGCCCACCTGGTGCTCGGCATGTGCGAGCTGGACGGGCGCACCGGCATCAAGCGCGCCTTCAGCGACCTGCCCGCCGGCACCCAGGTCGGGCCGGTCGGCCTGGACTACTCCGCGCATGACGGGCTGCTGCTGCGCGTCCCCGCCGCCGAGCCGCCGGCCCGCAAGGGTCTGCTCAAGCGGCTGCGCCGGAACTAGTCACTGGGTCGGCTGCCCGGGACGGCGGTCTTGCCGCCAGGCGGACGTAACCAGCTACCCGACTCGACTGGCGACGCGCTCGCGTCACAAAAGATGGTTCGGGCCTGCTCCAGCCGCCTCGGCCAGCAGGTCGAGCAGATAGCGGCCGTACCCGCTCTTGAGCAGCGGCTTCGCGAGCTCCTCGAGCCGGTCGTCATCGATGATCCCGAGCCGCCAGGCGATCTCCTCGGGCGCGCCGACCTTGGTGCCCTGCCGCGCCTCGAGCGCGCGCACGAAGTTGCTCGCGTCGTTGAGGTCGTCGAACGTCCCGGTGTCGAGCCACGCGGATCCGCGGGGCAGCACCTCGACCTGCAGCCGGCCCTCCTCGAGGTACATCCGGTTGAGGTCGGTGATCTCCAGCTCGCCGCGCGGGGACGGCTCGAGCGACTTGGCCTTCTCGACCACGTCGGAGCCGTAGAAGTAGAGGCCCGGAACGGCGTAGTGGCTGCGCGGCTTCTCCGGCTTCTCCTCCAGCGACAGCGCCCGGCCCTCGGCGTCGAACTCCACGACGCCGTACGCCGTCGGGTCCGCCACGCGGTAGCCGAACACCGCGGCACCGTCGAGGTCCTCGAAGCGGCGCAGGCGGGAGCCGAGGCCGGCGCCGTAGAAGATGTTGTCGCCCAGCACCAGGCCGGCGCCGCCTCCGGCGAGGTGCTCCTCGCCGATCAGGAAGGCCTGCGCGAGACCGTCGGGCGAGGGCTGGACGGCGTAGGTGATCTCGATGCCGAACTGCGACCCGTCGCCGAGCAGTCGGCGGAACTGGTCGGCCTCGTGGGGGGTCGTGATGACCAGCACCTCACGGATGCCGGAGAGCATCAGCGTCGAGAGCGGGTAGTAGATCATCGGCTTGTCGTAGATCGGCATCAGCTGCTTGCTGATGGCATGGGTGATCGGGTGGAGTCGACTCCCCGTGCCGCCGGCCAGGATGATCCCGCGCATCATGTCTCCCACTCCTCGGGGCCTCGGCGGCCCCGTCTCGATGTCTCGACGGGGCATTCTCCAACATAGGCTGTCCGGCGTGCGCATCCTCGTGACCGGCGGAGCCGGGTTCATCGGCTCGAACTTCGTCCACCACCTCGTCCGCCACACCGACGCCTCGGTGACCGTGCTGGACAAGCTCACCTACGCCGCCAGCCGTGAGTCGCTGGCCGGGCTGCCCGAGGACCGCGTCCAGCTGGTCGTCGGCGACATCGTCGACGCCGCCCTCGTCGAGCCGCTGGTCAACCAGCACGACGCGGTCGTCCACTACGCCGCCGAGTCGCACAACGACAACTCGCTCAACGACCCGTCGCCGTTCATCCAGACCAACCTGATCGGGACCTTCACGCTGCTCGAGGCGGTCCGCAAGGCCGGCGTGCGGTTCCACCACGTGTCCACCGACGAGGTGTACGGCGACCTGGAGCTCGACGATCCGAAGCGGTTCACCGAGGACACGCCCTACACCCCCTCGTCGCCGTACTCCGCCTCCAAGGCGGGCTCCGACCACCTCGTGCGCGCGTGGGTGCGGAGCTTCGGCGTGCAGGCGACGATCTCGAACTGCTCCAACAACTACGGCCCATGGCAGCACATCGAGAAGTTCATCCCGCGCCAGATCACCGAGGTGGTCGACGGTCGGCGGCCCAAGCTCTACGGCTCCGGCGAGAACGTCCGCGACTGGATCCACACCGAGGACCACTCCTCGGCCGTGCTCCGGATCCTCGAGCAGGGTCGGATCGGCGAGACCTACCTGATCGGGGCCGACGGGGAGAAGTCGAACCTCGAGGTGGTCCGGCTGATCCTGACCCTGATGGGCCGCGAGGCCGACGACTTCGAGCACGTCACCGACCGCGCCGGACACGACCTTCGCTACGCCATCGACTCCGGCAAGCTGCGCACCGAGCTCGGCTGGACCCCGCAGTACGGCGACTTCGAGTCCGGTCTCGCGCAGACCGTCGAGTGGTACCAGCAGAACGAGGCCTGGTGGCGGCCGAAGAAGGACGCCACCGAGGCGGCGTACGCGGCCAAGGGTCAGTAGTCGTGAGCGATCTACGCATCGAGACGACCTCGATCCCCGGCCTGCTCGTCGTCCACCTGCCGGTGCACGGCGACGACCGCGGCTGGTTCAAGGAGAACTGGCAGCGCGAGAAGATGGTCGCGCTCGGCCTGCCCGACTTCGGGCCCGTGCAGAACAACATGAGCTTCAACGCCTCGCGGGGAGCGACGCGCGGCATCCACACCGAGCCGTGGGACAAGTTCGTCTCCGTCGCCGTCGGCAAGGTGTTCGCCGCGTGGGTGGACATGCGCGAGGGCGAGTCCTTCGGGGCGACGTACTGGACCGAGGTCGACGAGAGCGTGGCCGTGTTCGTGCCGCGCGGAGTCGGGAACTCCTACCAGGCGCTCGCCGACGGCACCGTCTACTCCTACCTGGTCAACGATCACTACGTCGCCGGGCGGACCTACCCCGCCCTCGATCTGGCCGACCCGACCGCCGGGATCCCGTGGCCGCTCCCGCTCGACTCCCCCGAGGTCGAGATCTCGGCCAAGGACCGCGCCAACCCGGCCCTGTCCGACGTGACACCGATGGCTCCGAAGAAGACGCTGATCACCGGTTGCCGCGGCCAGCTGGGGCGTGCGCTCGCGGCGCTCTATCCCGACGCGACGCTGGTCGACCTCGACGAGCTCGACCTCACCGACGCCGCCGCGCTCGCCGCCTGGCCGTGGGAGGAGTACGGCCTCGTCCTCAACGCGGCGGCCTACACCGCCGTCGACAAGGCGGAGACCCCCGAGGGACGCCCCGTCGCCTGGGCCGCCAACGCGATGGCGCCGGCCGCGCTGGCGCGGATCGCCGCCGCCCACGGGATCACGGTCGTCCACTACTCGACCGACTACGTCTTCGACGGCTCGCCGGTGGAGGGTGGACGCCGCGAGGACGCCGCCTTCGCCCCCCTCGGCGTCTACGGCCAGACCAAGGCCGCGGGCGACCTGGCACTGGCGGGCGCCCCGCGCCACTACATCCTGCGCACCTCCTGGGTGATCGGCGACGGCCACAACTTCGTGCGCACCATGGCCCGCCTCGCCGCCGACGGCGTCGACCCGGCCGTCGTGTCCGATCAGGTGGGTCGCCTGACGTTCACCGCCGAGCTCGCCCGCGCGAGCGCCCACCTCGTGGCCACGGAAGCGCCGTACGGCACCTACAACGTCACCAACGGCGGCACCCCACGCTCGTGGGCCGACTATGCCCGCCGGGTCTTCGAACTCACCGGCCACGACCCCGCCCGGGTCGGCACCGTGACCACCGAGGAGTACGCCGCCGGCAAGTCGCTCTCGCCGCGACCGCTGCACAGCACGCTTGCGCTCGACAAGCTCGCCGCCACCGGCTTCGTGAGCACCGACGCCGACGAGGCGCTGGCGGCCTACCTACGCGGCTGACCGTGCTCGTAACTAAGGGCGGTCTCAGCCTCGCGGGCTGTGGATGAGCGCCATCGCCTCGGCGCGGGTCGCGGCGTCCTTGAGCATCGTGCCGCGCACCGCGGAGGTGATCGTGCGGGCGCCGGCCTTGCGGACGCCGCGCATGGTCATGCACAGGTGCTCGGCCTCGATCACGACGATCACACCGCGGGCGTCGAGGAGCTCCATCATCGAGTCGGCCACCTGGGTGGTCAGCCGCTCCTGGACCTGCGGCCGCTTGGCGTAGAGGTCGACCAGGCGGGCCAGCTTGGACAGGCCGGTGATCTTGCCGGACTCGGCCGGGATGTAGCCCACGTGGGCCACGCCGGTGAACGGCACCAGATGGTGCTCGCACATCGACCACAGCTCGATGTCGCGGACCAGCACCATCTCGTCGTGGCCGAGGTCGAAGGTGGTGGTGAGGACGTCCTCGGGCGTCATCCGCAGGCCGGCGGTGAGCTCGGCGTACGCCCGCGCCACCCGGGCCGGGGTGTCGCGGAGTCCCTCGCGCTCGGGGTCCTCGCCGATGGCGGCGAGGAGCTCCCGGACGGCCGCCTCGGCCCGCTCGTGGTCGAACGGCGGCACGTCCTGCGGCCCGCGGTCGGGCACGCTGATGGGATCGGTCACGACGGATCCAGGATCAGGTGCCCGCGGGCGGGGCCGGCGGCGTCGGGTCGCTCGGGGGTACGACGGGCGGACCGCCGTACACGTCGCCACCCGGGCCCGGCGGGGTGAGGATCTGGCCTCCGTCGGCACCGGCGTCGCTCGCCGGGTCGCTGCCCCGGCCGTTCTGCTCGGCGCGACGGCGGATCTCCTCGGGGATCTCCACGGGCGGGATGTCGGAGGGGACGCGGTTGGGCGAGCCCGTCCACGCCGGCCGGGTGGGCCGCAGGCGAAGGGCGGTGAAGACCTCCGCCACCTGCTCCTTGTCGAGGGTCTCCTTGTCGAGCAGCGCGAGCACGAGGGCGTCGAGCACGTCGCGGTTCTCGACCAGGATGTCGAAGGCCTCCTGGTGCGCCGTGGCGAGGAAGTTCTTGGTCTCCTCGTCGATGATCGCGGCGACGTCCTCGGAGTAGTTGCGCTGATGGCCCATGTCACGGCCCAGGAAGGGCTCGGAGTTGGAGTCGCCCAGCTTGATCGCGCCGAGGCGATCGGTCATGCCGTACTGGGTGACCATCGCGCGGGCCAGCGCCGTGGCCTTCTCGATGTCGTTGCCGGCGCCGGTGGTCGGGTCGTGGAAGATCAGCTCCTCCGCCGCCCGGCCGCCCAGCATGTAGGCGAGCTTGTCGAGCATCTCCGAACGGGTCTGGGAGTACTTGTCCTCGTCGGGGAGCACCATCGTGTAGCCGAGTGCCCGACCGCGCGGCAGGATCGTGATCTTGTGGACCGGGTCGGTGCCCGGCAGCGCCGCCGCGACGAGGGCGTGGCCGCCCTCGTGGTAGGCGGTGATCAGCTTCTCCTTCTCCGACATCAGGCGGGAGTTGCGCTGCGGGCCCGCGACGACCCGGTCGATCGCCTCGTCGAGCATCACGGCGGTGATGACCTTCTCGTTGTTGCGCGCGGTCAGCAGCGCCGCCTCGTTGAGCACGTTGGCGAGGTCGGCACCGGAGAAGCCCGGGGTACGACGCGCGACCGACATCAGCTCGACGTCGGGGCCGAGCGGCTTGCCCCGCGAGTGGACCTCGAGGATCCGCTTGCGGCCGGCCAGGTCGGGCGCGTCCACCTGGATCTGGCGGTCGAAGCGGCCCGGACGCAGCAGGGCCGGGTCGAGCACGTCGGGACGGTTGGTCGCGGCGATGAGGATGACGCCGCCGCGGACGTCGAAGCCGTCCATCTCGACGAGGAGCTGGTTGAGGGTCTGCTCGCGCTCGTCGTGGCCGCCGCCCATGCCGGCGCCGCGGTGGCGGCCGACGGCGTCGATCTCGTCGATGAAGACGATCGCGGGAGCGTTCTCCTTGGCCTGCTCGAACAGGTCGCGGACCCGGGACGCACCGACGCCGACGAACATCTCGACGAAGTCCGAGCCGGAGATCGAGTAGAACGGGACGCCGGCCTCGCCGGCGACGGCACGCGCGAGCAGGGTCTTGCCGGTGCCGGGCGGACCGTAGAGCAGTACGCCCTTGGGGATCTTGGCGCCCACCGCCTGGAACTTGGCAGGCTCCTGGAGGAACTCCTTGATCTCGCCGAGCTCCTCGATCGCCTCGTCGCAGCCGGCGACGTCGGCGAAGGTGGTCTTCGGCATGTCCTTGCTGATCATCTTGGCCTTGGACTTGCCGAACTGCATGACGCCCCGGCCACCGCCCTGGACGTTGTTCATCAAGAAGATGAACAGCAGGATGATCAGCGCGAAGGGCAGCAGCGTGGCCAGGATCGAGCCGAGCAGGCTGGGCTTCGGGTTCTTCGAGTTGGCCTTGTCGATGGTGCCCGCCGCGACCTGCTCGTCGACCTGGGCGAGCAGCGTCTCCTGCTGCCCGTTGATGTAGTAGGACATCACCTTGTCGCCGGACTCGCGGGTGCCCTTGTCGAGAGTGGCCTCGATGGCCTGGTCACCGTCGATGAAGGTGATCTCCTCGACCTGGCCCTTCTCGACGTACTTCGACATCTGCGAGGTGGGGACCTCGTCGTACCCGCCGCCGGGGGCGAGGAACTCGAGAGCGAGGACGACGGCGAGGACCGCCACCACGATCCAGAGCCAAGGCCCCCTGAAAACGCGCTTCACAGACTTACTCGCTCCCCACAGTCACGACAGGATCAGACGACGGTACACGCCGCCGACGGGTCCATTCTGACTGGTCTCTGGTTGGACAGGGCCCGAAGGCCCCTTCGGACCGGCAGCGCGGCGGGAGCCGACCTCCGGGAACGTGCTCGGCTTTCGCGTCGGCGCAGACGCGCTCGGCCCCATCAGGCCGGCAGCGCGGCGGGAGCCGACCTCCGGGAACTTGCTTGGCTTTCGCGTCGGCGCAGACGCGCTCGGCCCCATCCCTAGGAGTAGACGGCGGGCGAGAGGGTGCCGATGTCGCGCAGGTTGCGGTAGCGCTCGCGGTAGTCGAGGCCGTAGCCGACGACGAACTCGTTGGGGATGTCCCAGCCGACGTACTTCGCCTTCACCGGCATCTGCAGCGCCTCCGGCTTGCGCAGCAGCGTGGCGATCTCGACGCTCGCCGGGCCGCGGGAGCCGAGGTTGGAGGTGAGCCAGGACAGGGTCAGGCCGGTGTCGATGATCTCGTCCACGATGAGCACGTGACGCCCGGTGATGTCGGCGTCGAGGTCCTTGAGGATCCGCACGACGCCGGAGGACTTGGTGCCGGAGCCGTACGACGACACCGCCATCCAGTCCATCTCGACGTGCTTGCCCAGCGCCCGGGCGAGGTCGGCCATGATCATGACCGCGCCCCGCAGGACGCCGACCAGGACGAGGTCCTTGCCCTCGTAGTCCCGCTCGATGTCGGCGGCAAGCTCCTTCACCCGATCCTGGATCTCCGCCTCGGTGAAGAGCACCTCGACCAGGTCGTCCGCGACGTCGCTTGCGTGCATGGCGTCAGCCTGCCACAGCCGTCGGCCGGAACCGGAGGTGGGAGCGGTCCCGGTACGCCGTCACGTGGCCGGGCAGCTGCACCTCTCCGTCGAGGCGACGCCGGGCGAGCCGGTGCAGGGCCGTGACGTGGACGTGGAACAGCTCGGCGTCCGTGGCCCCGGCGGCCAGGGCGGCCAGCCGGAGCACCCGGCTCGCGATCGCCGGGAGCAGCTCGTCCAGGGCCGCCAGCGGCAGTCCCTCGGCGGTCACCAGGTCGGCGTACGCCGCCGCGGCGAGGACGTCGAGGGCCTCGACGTCGGCGCGGACCTGGTCGGCGGTCCGGGCGAGCGCGGCGGCGATCCCCGGCCCGAGCTCGGCCTCGAGGACCGGCAGCACCCGCTGCCGGACCCGGACCCGGGCGAAGCCGGGGTCGCTGTTGTGGGGGTCGTCCCAGAACGCGATGCCGTCGGCCAGGCAGGCGGCGACCGTGTCGGCGCGGCACACGTCGAGGAGCGGCCGGGTGCAGTGGTCGAAGGAGCGCCGCATCCCGGCGAGGCTGCGTCCCCCGGAGCCACGGGCCAGGCCGAGCAGCACCGTCTCCGCCTGGTCGTCGCGGGTGTGCCCGAGGAGCACGACGGCCGCCGCCAGGTGCTCGCGGAGCTGCTCCAGCACGGCGTACCGGGCGCGCCGGGCGGCCGCCTCGATGCCCAGGCCCGCCGGGTCGACCTGGACCCGGGCGGTCGCGGTCTCGTCGGCACCCAGGGCGACCATCTGTGCGACGACCCGGCTCGCGTGCTCGGCGGAGCCCTCCTGCAGGCCGTGGTCGACGGTCGCGCCGATCACCCGCAGGCCGGCCTTGTGGCCCTCGAACACGGTGGCGGACAACAGCGCCAGCGAGTCGGCGCCACCGGAGCAGGCCACCAGGACGCCTGAGCCCGGGTCGAGCTCGGCCAGCGACCGGCGTACGCCCCGGCGGACGGCGGCGATGGCCGGATGGAGGCCCATCGTCAGGCCAGGACGCGCTTGACCCAGCCGTCGGGGTCGCTCAGCTCGGCCTTGGTGGGGAGGTTCGCAGGGGAGGCCCAGACTGCGTTGAACTCGTCCATGCCGACCTTGTCGACGATCGCGCGGACGAAGTGGGCGCCGTCGCGGTACTGGGCCATCTTGGCCTCGAGTCCGAGCAGGCGGCGCAGGAGACGGTCGAGAGTGCCCACGCCCTGGCGGCGCTGGGTGAACTTCTGGCGGATCCGGGCGACGCTGGGGATCACGGACGGACCCACGTCGTCCATCACCACGTCGGCGTGGCCCTCCAACAACGACATCATCCCGGTGACCCGGTCGATGACGGCCAGCTGCTCGGGGCTGCTGAACATCTCGACGATGCTGCCGCCGTTGCGGCCGGCCTTGATCGCCTCGACGACCCGCTCCAGCCCGTCGTCGAGGAGGCCCGAGGGCTCGACGGTGTCGCTGATCGCCCGGATCTCGGAGAACAGGTGCTCGCGCATCCACGGCACGGCCGTGAACTGGACCCGGTGGGTCTCCTCGTGCAGGCAGACCCACAGACGGAAGTCGTGGGGATCCACGCCGAGCTCGCGCTCCACGTGGACGATATTGGGCGCGACCAGCAGCAGCCGGCCGTACGGCTCGTGGAACGGGTCGAACTGACCGAGCACCTTGCCCGCCAGGAAGCCCAGCAGCCCGCCGACCTCGGCACCGGTCACCTTCGCGCCGACCTTGAGGCCGATCCCGCTGGGCGGCTTGCTGGCCGCGAGCTTCTCGATCATCGGCCGCGTCGCGACCGCGAAGCCCTCCGCGTTGGCCTGCACCCAGCCCGGTCGGTCGACGACCAGGATCGGAGCGGTGCCGTCCGGCGCGTCCAACCCGGTGAACTCCCGCACCAGGCCGGTCGAGCGGTGCGCGCCCGCCCGCAGCTCGGCGACCGCATCGGCGGCCTCCGCGCGACTCACCACGGGCCCGTCTCCCGCGAGCCGGGACCCCAGCGACACAGCGAGGCCCCAGTCGATCATCGGGGGCAACGGTGCGGCGGGTGCGGTCATGCTCGGAAGCCTAGGCCGTCCGCCCCAGCCACACCCCTGTCGAAGTGTCAGCAGGTGCAGGCGCCGAGCCCGGCGGCGGCGTTGTCCATCGCGACCCGCGCGGGGAGGCCCTTGACCTTCTTGATCCTGTCCGCCATCAGCGCGAAGGCCATCAGGTGGCCGTCGGCGTCGATCGCGATGCCCGCCAACGAGGTGACGCCGGTGAGGGTGCCGGTCTTGGCCCGCACCCGGCCGCGACCGGCGGCGGGGCCGAGGTCCATCCGGTCGGTGAGCGAGCCCGTGTAGCCGGCGACCGGGAGCCCGGCCAGGAGCGGACGCAGCCGGGGGTGGTCGGCCGAGGCGGCGAGGCGCAGCACGTCGACGAGTACGCCGGGCGCGAGCCGGTTGTCGCGGGACAGGCCGCTGCCGTCGTACAGCACCGAGCCGCGCAGGTCGATGCCGTTGGCGGCGAGCGCCCGCTCGACGGCACGCTGGCCGCCGGCGAAGGATCCCTCGCCCTGATCGGCGAGCCCGGCATGGCGGAGCAGCACCTCGGCGGCGGCGTTGTCGCTGACCTCGATCAGCCGCTGCACGATCTGCGCGACCGTCGGGCTGGTGACCCGGCCGACCTCGGTCGCGCCGGCGGGAGCGGGGCTGCGGGTGAGGTCTCCGGTGACGGTGATGCCCCGACGGGCGAGCGCCTTGGCGAAGGTCGCAGCCGCCTCCAGCGCGGGGTCGGCGACGGCGCCCTGACCGGGGAGCGGCCGACCCTCGTCGACCCACAGGGCGCTCACCGGGTTGATCTCGTCGGGGAGGTACTCCGGCTTCCAGCTCGGATGCACGGCCGGGCCCGCGAACAGCCCGTCGTCGAACCCGAGCTCGACGGTCGTGGTGCCGGACTGCTTCAGCGCGCGGGCGGCGCGCTTGGCGAGGGTGCGCACGTCGGCGCGCTCGGGGTCGTACGTCGCGCCGCCCGCCGGCTTGCCCGGCGCACGGGCCAGCAGCGGGTCGCCGCCGCCGACCAGGACCAGCCGTGGCGCCTCCCCCGCTGAGCCGGGGCCGGACGTGTCGACGACGGCCGTGGTCGCGAACGTGCGCTCCGGACCGAGCAGGAACAGCGCGGCGGCGGCGGTGACGATCTTGGTGGTCGAGGCGGGGATCGCCACCCCGGCGCCCTCGGTC
Organism: Nocardioides carbamazepini; assembly: GCF_024614185.1. Classification (GTDB taxonomy): domain Bacteria; phylum Actinomycetota; class Actinomycetes; order Propionibacteriales; family Nocardioidaceae; genus Nocardioides; species Nocardioides carbamazepini. Next base: position 155,736 of record NZ_JAHTLF010000016.1, on the reverse strand, counting down.
GCCTCGTAGGTCAGGCCGGCGCCCTCGAGCGGGCCGACGGCGGCGATGACGTGGCGACCGAGGTCGGGCGAGTCGAGCGGGGCGAGCGCCCGGCGTACCTGCCCGCGGTCCAGCGCGGCGGCGCCGTCGGCGGCCGGCGCAAGGGCGACCGGCGCCACGACGGGAGGGATGTCGACGGTCGGCGGCGGGGCGACGGCAGCCGGATCCGCGGGCGTGCCGGCGTCGGCGCGCAGCTCGTCCCACCACTGTTCGGCCCAGCCGGTCCGCCAGGCGACGCCCGCGCCGGCCAGCAACGCGAGGACGAGCCCGCCGGCGAGCATCCGCCGGGCACGCCCGGCCCCCGGCTCGCGGTCTCTCTTGCCCACGGTTCTCCTCCCCGACTGCGCGTTCCGGGACATTGTGCGGGACAATGACGCGTACATCGGCGTCGGGCAGGTTCGAGGGCTCCCACGAGCACGTCCGCGCCAGACCCTTTCGGGCCGAGATCGTGCCGAGATCGTGTGGAGGAAGCCAGTGCTGGAGTTCGACGTCCTCGTGGAGATCCCCAAGGGGAGCCGCAACAAGTACGAGGTCGACCACGAGACCGGACGGATGCGCCTGGACCGCTTCCTCTTCACGTCGACGATGTACCCCGCCGACTACGGCTACATCGAGGACACCCTGGGCCAGGACGGCGACCCGCTCGACGCGCTGGTGCTGCTCCAGGAGCCGACCTTCCCGGGCTGCCTCATCAAGTGCCGCGCGATCGGCATGTTCCGGATGACCGACGAGGCCGGCGGCGACGACAAGGTCCTCTGCGTGCCCGCGGGCGACCCGCGCATGGAGCACCTGCGCGACATCAACCACGTCCCGAACTTCGACCGCCTCGAGATCCAGCACTTCTTCGAGGTCTACAAGGACCTCGAGCCCGGCAAGTCCGTCGAGGGCGCCGACTGGGTCGGCCGCACCGATGCCGAGGCCGAGATCCTCGCCTCCTTCGAGCGGTTCAAGACCTCCGGTCACTGACCTCCGCGGGTGTTGAGTCGTCACATCTGACCGGTCGAGCCGTCACAAACGGTCTGCTCCGGTCGGGAGCGGTTGCGTTGGTGACGACTCAACGGGTCAGATGTGACGACTCAACGGGTCAGATGTGACGACTCAACGGTCCGGACTCACCCGCGCTTGACCCCGCGGAAGTAGGCGATCGCGCCACTGCGTTCGATCACCAGGTCGGCGACGCCCTCGCGGGCGAACCAGATCGCGAGGTCGGCGCTCGTGCAACCGGGACCGAGGAGGCCGGCGACCCGGCCGGCCTGACGCAGTGGCTCGAACCGCAGGCCGGTGTCGTTGAGGAGCGCGCTGCCGGTGAGGATGCCGCCGGGGCGCAGCACCCGGCCCATCTCGGCCACCGCGCGCCGCGGGTCGGGGAAGCAGTGCAGGCCGGTGAAGGTGACGACGAGGTCGAAGGAGCCGTCGTCGAACGGCAGGTCCCCGACGTCGGCGATCCGCGGTACGACCTGGTCGGCGACGCCGCGTCGCTCGGCCACCCGCATGGTGCGGTCCAACATGGCCTGGGCGATGTCGCCGGCGACGTACTCCACGTCCTGTCCGCGGCGCAGGCCGCGCAGGGCGACGCCGCCCCCGCAGGGGATGTCGAGGATCCGGCTCCCGGCGGGCTGCCGGCCGATCTCGTCGGCGGCCCGGTAGAGGCGGCGCAGGTCGCTGTTGATGCCGAGCCGCCAGAGCGCGCCGCCGGCGGTCGGGTGCTCCACGGTCCAGTCGTAGAACGACGCCCACAGCGGGTCGTCGGACCACCCGCCGAGGCCGGGCACGTGGGCCAGGGCGGAACGGATCATGCCTCTCCTCCGATGAGCGCCGGAGCGCGCAGCAGCGCCTCGGGCACGGCGAACGCGTCGACGAGCCCCCGCGCGATCGGCCGCACCCGGCGGCACAGGTCGGCGACCTCGCGGGTGATCGCCTTCGAGCGCTGGGTGTTCAGCCGGCCGTGCTCGATGAACCAGCCGCGGTCGGCCTCGATGCCGGAGAGCGCGTGCAGGTCGCACAGCAGGTTGAGGACCAGCTTGAGGTCGCCGCTGTCGTCCGGCAGCGCCGCGACCTTCTCGACGAACGCCTCGAGCACCAGCCGCTCCACGTGGGCGCGGGCGGCCGCGATCACGTGGTCCTGCACCTGGGAGAAGACCTCGCCCGGGTTCATCCCCGAGTCGACGCCGCGCTTGAGCCGGCGCGCGACGCCGCCGATCAGGTGCTCCTCGCGGAACCGGTACATCGCGAGGTGGTAGTTGGGGTCGCGCAGCCCGCTGTCGGTGTGCCAGTCGTCGCTGCCGCCGGGCAGCGCGTCGCGGATCTGCTCGAAGAGACGGTGCACACGGGTGCGTTCGAGAACCGTGTCGACCGCGAGGCCCGCGACGAAGCGCACCATCCCGAGCTGGTCGAGGTCGGAGAACTCGCTCGCGTAGTCGGTCAGCAGTCCCTTGCCGACCAGCTGCAGCAGGACGTGGTTGTCGCCCTCGAAGGTCGTGAACACGTCGGTGTCGGCCTTGAGCGCGGCGAACCGGTTGACGGCGAGGTAGCCCGCGCCGCCGCACGCCTCGCGGCACTCCTGGATCGTGTCGGTCGCGTGCCAGGTCGTCAGCGCCTTGGTGCCCGCCGCGCGGGACTCCAGCTGCCGGCGGGTCTCCTCGTCGGTGCGGATGCCGGAGAAGACGTCGTGCAGCTCACCGGCCAGCACCTCCTGCGCGAAGTGCAGCGCGTAGGTGCGGGCCAGCCGCGGGAACAGCCGCCGCTGGTGCAGGCCGTAGTCGAGCAGCAGCTGCTCCTGGCCCTCCGGCCCCCCGTCCGCACCGTCGGTGCCGGTCTCGAACTGCCGGCGTTGCAGCGCGTAGCGCACGGCGATGGTCAGCGCCGACTTCGACGCGCTGACCCCCGCGGCGCCGACCGACACCCGGCCCTGGACCAGGGTGCCGAGCATCGTGAAGAAGCGCCGGCCGGCGCTCTCGATGTCGCTGACGTAGGTGCCGTCCTCGGTGACGTCGGCGAACCGGTTGAGCAGGTTCTCCCGTGGCACCCGCACAGTGCCATCGGGGTCGAACCAGATCCGGCCGTTGTCGACGCCGTTGAGGCCCATCTTGGGGCCGTCGTCCTCGATCCGGACCCCGGGCAGGGTGGCGCCGCTCTCGTCCCGCAGGGGTACGACGAGCGCATGCACGCCGTGCCGCTCGCCGGCCACCTCCAGCTGAGCGAACACGACGGCCACCCGGGCGTGCTTCGCGGCGTTGCCGATGTAGTCCTTGCCGGCCTGCTCGCTGGGGGTGGTGACGACGAACTCGGAGGTGTCCGGGTCGTAGGTGGCGACGGTGCCGAGCGCCTGGACGTTGCTGCCGTGACCGGTCTCGGTCATCGCGAAGCAGCCGAGCAGCCGGCCGCTGACCACGTCGGCCAGGTAGGCGTCGTGGTGACGCTGCGTGCCGAGCTGCAGGATCGCGCCGCCGAACAGGCCGAACTGCACCCCGACCTTGACGAGCACCGACAGGTCGCCGTACGCGAGGGACTCGAAGGCCGCGATCGAGGCACCGATGTCACCGCCCCCGCCGTACTCCTTCGGGAAACCCATCGCCGCCGCGCCGGTGCCGGCGATCTCCAGCACCACGTCCTTGACGCGCTCGCGGAACTCGTCGCGCGGCATCGTCTCGGCGTCCTCCAGCACGGAGGCGTACGCCGGCAGCAGCTCGCGCACCGTGCGGCGGACGTCGGCGTACCTCCCGTCGAGCAGTGCGGTCAGTGCGGCGACGCCGACCGTCAGCTCGGGGGGCGCGGTCACGGTGGACTCCTCGGCCATGGGGCGAACCTAGTAGATGGGGTGCGGGCCGATCAGGGGCGAGCGAAGAAGTCGGGGGTGCGCCAGTAGTCGATCGACTCCTCGGTGACCGGGCGGCCGGTGCGCGGGGCGTGGATGATCCGACCGTCGCCGGCGTAGAGCGCCACGTGGAAGATCGACCCCGGGCCGCCGTCGGACCAGAAGACGAGGTCGCCTGGGCGGAGCTGGTCGCGGCCGATCGGCGTGGACTGCTCGTACTGGGCGACGGAGTAGTGCGGCAGCGTCTTCCCGCCGGCCGCCCACGCCTTCACGACGAGGCCGGAGCAGTCCCAGGCGGACGGGCCCGCCGCGCCCCAGCGGTAGGGCTCGCCGAGCTGCGCACGGGCGAAGGCGATGGCGGCCTCGGCACCGCCCGCGGGGGCGGGCGTCGGGCCGGCCGGGGTAGGCGGGGTGGTCGGGGCGTCGTCGTTCGCCTGTTCGTTCTTGGCGGCCTTGGCGTCCTGCGCCGCCTGGTCCGCGTCGGCCTGCGCGGCGGCCTCGGCGGCTGCCTGGGCGGCTGCCTGGGCGTCGACCGCGGCCTGGTGGGCGCGCGCGATGGAGACGCTCACCCCCCGGAGCCGGGCGAGCCGCTTCACCAGTCGGGTACGACGGGCCTCGATCCGCGCCGTGGCCGCCTCGGCCTCGCCGGCGGCCGCGCTGGCCTCGTCCCTCGCGGCGCGCGCGTCGGCGAGCGCCCGAGCGGCTTCCGCGGAGGCGGTCGTTGCGGCGTCAGCCGCGGTGGCGGCCGCATCGGCGGCGTCGACGTACGCGATCCGGCGCTGGTCGAAGAGCGACTGCACGTAGTCGCTGGCCGCGGACTGCTCGAGCAGGGTGTCCATCCCGTCGGCGTCGATGATCGCCTCCACCATCGACATCTCCAGGCCCATTCCCTGGGCAGTGATCACCGCGTCGCGGAAGGCGGCCTTGTGCGTGACCAGCGTCTGGTCGGCGGCCGCCGCATCGGCGACGGCCTGCTGCTTGGCGGCGCGGGCGGTGCGGGCGGCCCAGCGGGCGCCGTTCCAGGCCTCGGTCGCCTTCGCGGCGCGGACGGTGGCGGCGTCGAGCTCGGCGGCGGCGCCGGCGAGCCGCTGCTGGATCGCGGCGACGTCACCTTCGGCGCCGCCGGCGCGGTCCTGGGCCGCCTGCACGTCGGCGGCGGTGGGGGCCGCCGGCGCGGCCGGGCCGGCCGGGTCGGCGGGCGGGTCCGCCTGCGCCCCGGGGATGCAGACCACGGCCGTCACGACGAGGGCGAGGAGTCCGGAACCGAGGCTGGGTGAACGCACTTGCGTCACCGTAGTGCGCTTTCGTCACATCCGAAACAAAAATCTCAAGAATCTCAGGAGTTACCGGCGTGTCGGCTTGCGAACTACATCGATGTAGTTCTCCGACTCTGCCTCCGCTCGACGCGCTCGCGCCACCTCACACCGCCCAGGCCACGGCGGAAACGCCGGTCGAGGAGGCGCAGGAAGCGAGGAACGAGCGACCGGAGCCGACGAGACAGGCGCTTTGCGCCGTGCCGATCGTGTGCCGCCACGCAAAGGCGACCACCTACCCGACCCGACTGCGTGCGCGGCAGCGCGGCGCGAGGAACGAGCGACGCGCTCGCGCCACCTGACACCGCCCAGGCCACGGCGGAAACGCCGGTCGAGGAGGCGCAGGAAGCGAGGAACGAGCGACCGGAGCCGACGAGACAGGCGCTTTGCGCCGTGCCGAGGGTGTGCCGCCACGCAAAGGCGACCACCTACCGGACCCGACTGCGTGCGCGGCAGCGCGGCGCGAGGAACGAGCGACGCGCTCGCGCCATCAGACTCAGTCGACCTCGACGGGGACCTTGGAGGTGGTGGTCGTGGGGTGCGAGTGCAGATGTCGGTCGAACTTCTGCCCACTGGCGATGCCGCCGACGTAGAAGGCGACGATGGCGATGGCGATGCCGGCCAGGTCGTCGGCGACGTAGTGCCAGCCGAAGTACAAGGTGGCGATCACGGTGAGGCCGAAGTTCACCCAGAAGATCCACTTGAGGAGCTTCGAGTGCAGCGTGTACTGGACCATCAGCGCGATGAGCAGCGTGATCGCGCAGTGCAGGCTGGCGAAGCCGGCGATCGAGTTCACCGATTGGGTCGCGCCGCCGTAGAGCACGTTGCCGCGCGCGTTGACGATGCTGTCCATCAGGTCCGTGGTGCCGGTGTGGGCGAGCGAGGTGTACTCCGGCCAGAAGGCGATGCCGGGCCCGAGGGTCGGCAGCAGGTAGTAGGACAGCGTGCCGAGCGACCAGGCCAGGCACTGCGAGGTCACGAACCAGTAGCCGAAGGAGAGGTTGCGCGACCACACCAGCCACGCGGTCAGGCCGAGCGGCACCAGCGGCAGGAAGATCAGGTAGACCGGCGACAGGACGTGCGCCGTCAGGCCGGTGCCGAAGACCGCATGCAGCACGTCGCTGGGGTCGTGGCCGAAGAACATGACCCGGTCCATGATGTGCAGCTCGCGGTCGTAGGACAGCGCCTTGACCACGCCGGGCTCGGCGTCCGGGTCCGAGCGCACGAACGGCAGGAACGACTTGAGGTTCCGGTAGCTGACGTAGGTCAGGTAGAAGCTGATGACGCCGATCGCGACCAGCGTCGCGCGCTCCTTGGTCCAGTGCGTCTTCAGCCGCTCCCGCACGACCGGGACCACCCGGCTGGGGCGGCCGTGGGCCTTCCACAGCGCCAGGGGCAGCAGGTCGAGCAGCAGAGCGCCGAGGAGGAGCAGGGGCAGCCGGATGTACGACGGTCCGAGGAAGCTGCCCTCCGGGTCGAGGAGGCGGCGATCGAGCTTCCACGCGGTGAAGACCGCGAGACCCAGCATGAGCGCGGCCGTGCCGATGAGGAGGGTGTAGGCGCGGCGATACACCCGAGGGATCCTACGGTGCCCCGCCAGCCGGGCTGGTGGCAGCGCCCGGCAGGACGGCGATCGCGTGCCGTTCGACACGTACGACGACAGGCCGGCCCGGCTCCGCGACCCATCCCGGAGCACCGACCGCGTCCAGCTCGCCGACGCCCTCGACCGCCACCACGAGCCGGCCGGCGTCCGGGGTCGGGCGGAAGCCGCGGACCACGGCCGGGATCCCGTCGACCAGGTCGGGGCCGGCCAGCACGGCCGACGGGCGCAGCGCCACGGCGCCTGCGCCCGGGGGGAGACCGGCATGGCGCAGCACGGTCGCGGCGGCCGCTCCCTCCAGCACCCGGCTGTAGCCGAGGAACAGGGCGGTGTCGGCGTCGGCCGGGTGCGCCCAGACGTCACCGGTCGGGCCCTCCTGGACGATCCGTCCACCCCGCATCACGGCCAGGCGGTCGGCCACCGCGAAGGCCTCGTCCTGGTCGTGGGTGACCAGCAGCGCCGTCGTACCGGACTCGACGAGGATCCGGCGCAGGTCGGCGGCCAACCGCCCGCGCAGGCCGGCGTCGAGAGCGCTGAGCGGCTCGTCGAGCAGCAGCAGCCGGGGCCTCGCCGCCAGCGAGCGGGCCAGCGCGACGCGCTGCCGCTCACCGCCGGAGAGGGTGCGGGGCAGGCGGTCGGCGTGTCCACCGAGACCCACGAGCTCGAGCAGCTCGTCGACCTCCGCGCGTACGGCGGTCCGGGAGGCACCCTGCAGGCGCCGGGCGTACCCGACATTGCCCGCGACCGTGAGGTGGTCGAACAGCTGGCCGTCCTGGAACATCAGCGCGAACCCGCGCCGGTGGGTGGGTGTCCCGGCGAGGTCGGCGCCGTCCCAGGCCATCCGGCCGGCGGCGAGCGGCTCGAGGCCGGCGACGGCCCGCAACAGCGTGGACTTCCCGCAGCCCGAGGGGCCGAGGACGGCGAGCACGTCGCCGTCCGCGACCACCAGGTCGACGTGGTCGACGACCGCGGTCCCTCCGAAGACGACGCTCACTCCCTCGAGCTCCAGGCTCACCACGACCCCACTCCCGGCACACGCAGCCGCTCGACGACGAGGATGACACCGGCGGTCACGGCGGCCAGCACCACCGACGCGGCCATGGCGGTGCCGTAGTTGAGGGCCCCGGGGTGCCCGAGCAGCCGGTAGATCACGACCGGCAGGGTCGGCTCCGCCGGGCGCACGATGAAGGACGTCGCGCCGAACTCTCCCAGCGAGACCGCGAACGCGAAGCCGGCGGCGGCCAGCAGCGGCCGCCAGACGACGGCGAGGTCGACGGTGAGCAGCGTGCGCAGCGGCCCAGCGCCGAGCGAGGCGGCGGCCTGCCGCTGGCGGTCGTCGATGCCGGCGAGGACCGGCACGAGGGTGCGGACGACCAGAGGCAACGCCACCAGCGCCTGGGCGATCGGCACCAGCACCGGGCTGACGCGCAGGTCGAGCGGCGGCCGGTCGAGGGCGATGAGGAAGCCGAACCCGAGGGTGACCGCCGAGACACCCAGCGGCAGCATGAAGAAGCCGTCGAGCACCGCCCGCGCCCGCTTCCCGGCGCGCGTGCGCACCGTCCTGGTGACCACGAAGGCCACGACCAGGCCCAGGGCCAGCGACATCCAGGTGGCGTCGACCGCGATCCGCAGCGAGGCCACCAGGGCGTCGGTCACCGACACCTGCAACAGGCCGTCGGCCGAGCCCGCGAGGGCGCGATAGTGGTCGAGGGTCCACCGGCCCTCGCGTCGTACCGAGCCGACCAGCAGCGCCAGCACGGGCAGCGCGACGAGCCCGAGGGTCAGCGCCGTCATGGCCACGGCGGGGAGGTCGCGTCGCCGCGGCCGCGCTGGAGAGGCCGAGACCCGGCGCACCGTCGGGTCCGGTACGGCGCGCAGCCGGCCGACCACGACGAGCAGGGCCACGACCGCGAGCATCTGCACGAGCGAGAGCGCCGCTGCGGCGGGCAGGTCGAGCAGATCGGCGGTGAGCAGGTAGATCTCGGTCTCCACCGACGAGTAGCGGACACCGCCGAGCACGAGCACCACGCCGAACGCGGTCGCGCAGAACAGGAACACGACGCTCGCCGCGGACACGATCGCGGGCCGCAGGGCGGGCAGCGTGACCGTCCGGAACACCTGTGCCGGCGTCGCACCCAGGGCCGCCCCGGCCTCGGCAGGACGCCGGTCCAGGCCCTCCCAGGCCGCGCCCACCGTCCTGACCACGACGGCCACGTTGAAGAAGACCAGACCGATCAGGATGGCGACCGGCGTCCCATCGAGGTCGAGGAAGCCCAGCGGCCCCGACGCCGAGACCAGCTCGCGGACGGCCAGGCCGACGACGACCGTCGGCAGCACGAAGGGCACCAGCAGCGCGGTGCGCACCAGCGCCCGGCCGGGGAAGCGCAGCCGGTGGAGGACGTAGGCGGCCGGCACGCCGAGCAGCACCGCGGCCGTCGTCGCGACCGTGCTCGTCCAGACGGTGAACCACAGGACCCGGCCCGTGCGCGGCCGGCGCAGCACGTCGAGGACCGCGCCCGGATCGAACGACCCGTCCGGCCACACGCCCCGCTGGAGCATCGCGCCGACGGGCAGCACGAAGAAGACCGCGACGACGGCGACCGGGACCGCGGCGAGCAGCCCCAGTCCCAGTCGTCGGGCGGTCATCGCGAGACGATCTCCGTCCACTGCTCCAGCCACGCCTTGCGCTCGGCGGCGATCTCGGCGGGCGCGACCTGCTCGGACTGCCCCGTCTGCTCGGGCCGCTGCGCGAAGCGCCCCCAGTCGGCCGGCAGCTCCGTGTCGGACGCGACCGGGAAGACGTACATCGACTCGGGCAGCGCGGCCTGCACCTCCGGCGAGAGCAGCCAGTCGATCACGGCGTGGGCGCCGGCGGTGTTGGTCTCATCGCCGGCCAGCACGCCGGCGTACTCGACCTGCCGGAAGCAGCCGTCGAGCAAGGCGCTCGTCGTCGAGCTCTCCCCCGACTCGTCGAGCGTGAAGGCCGGCGAGGAGTCGTAGGACACGACGATCGGCCGGTCGCCACCGGAGAAGGTGAAGTCGGTGTAGTAGGCGTCGGACCAGCCCTTGACCACCTTGGCGCCGTTGTCGACGAGCTTCGTCCAGTACGACGGCCAGTCGTCGCCGTACCGCGCGATGGTCGCCAGCAGGAAGGCCAGTCCCGGCGAGCTGGTGCTGGCGCCGGGGATCACGAAGAGGTCCTTGTAGGCGGGCTTCGTGAGGTCGTCGAGCGTCGTGGGGGCGGGGACGCCCTCCGCGTCGAACCAGGCGTCGTCGACGTTGACGCAGACGTTGCCGGTGTCGATCGGGGTGAGGGCGTCGGCGTCGTCCCCCGCGAGCTCGTACGCGTCGGCGCCCGTCGGCAGCGTCGGCGCGTACGACGCGAACACGCCCTCGTCGACCGCACGGGTCGCGAAGGTGTTGTCGACGCCGAAGACGACGTCGCCGACCGGGTTCTCCTTGGTGAGGACGAGCTCGTTCGTGAGCGCGCCGGCGTCCTCGAGCTTGCTGATCCGCAGGTCGTAGCCGGTGTCCTTCTCGAACGCCGCGACGAGCTCGTCGGGGATCGCGAAGGACTCGTGGGTCACCAGCGTGACCGACGTGTCGTCGCTCGCCTTGCCGTCGTCCTCGGATCCGAGGAGCGAGCAGCCGCTCGCGAGGAGGGCGGACGTCGTGAGGGCCGCCAGGGTGAGGCGGCCGGTGAGCATGCGCGTACGCATCGGATGACTCCCTTCGCCGGTGCTAACCGGATCAGGTTCGGAGGGTCTGCGGCCCGCGCCGCACTCTCAGCACCCGTCTGGTGCTCCCCTGTCTGACCTCGTCAGTCTAGGCCGGTCCTCTCCGGGAGATGACAAGGCCCCGGGGGGGTTCGCTGACTCTCGTCGCTACGCCGTGCATCCCGGGGCTCTCTGTCGGAAGTTCACTCTACGCTCCCGGATCGACGCAACCAACCCGGGAAGGAGTATCGCGGTGCCTCGGAGCGAGTGGGACATGCAACGACTTTTGTCCCCTGCGCGAATGCGGCCGTACCTCGCGGCACGCGACGAGCACTGGGAGCATGCGATCACGCTCTACGACTGGAACACCCGCGTAGCCGCGGCCTTCTTCGAATCCGTCCACTATCTCGAGGTTGCGCTCCGCAACGCCCTGGACTCCGCCGCCTCAACTCACCTCGACGGCAGCTGGCTCAGTCCGACGTCGACGGTCCTGACACCCCGCTCCCGCGCGGCGGTGTCCCTGGCGCTCCGCCACGCCGGCGGATCTCAAGCACCGCACGGAAAGCTCGTCGCTGAGCTGCCGTTCGGCTTCTGGTGGTCGCTCCTGGCCGACGAGTACAACCGTCTTCTCTGGCAACCTGCGCTCCGTCACGCCTTCGACGGCACGGTTCGTCGCCGCCGACTGCATGCCGAGCTCGACGAGGTGCGCCGTCTCCGCAACCGGATCGCCCACCACGAGCCCATCCACACCCGTCCTCTCGAGGAGGATCTGGCACGCGTCCTGGATATCGCGCGACGCATCGGGCGCGCGCTGGGCGAGCACCTGGAAGCGACGACACGTGTGTCCGTGCTCATCGACGAGCGGCCGACCTGGCCACCCCCGACGCATCGTCAACAGACGGCGTAGACGACCCCGTCCGGATGGTCGGCCGCCGTGGCCTGGCCCCGGGCGACGAGGAGGTCGAGGTGGGCCTTGGTCTCCATCGCGGCCATGCCCTGGCTGAAGACGTCGAGCTCGCCGAACGCCCGCTCGTGCCGGGTCCAGCCGAGGTCCTTGGCGACGACGAGCGAGGTGACCGCGCCGCGGTCCCTCAACGAGGCCAGGCACAGCGCGAGGCGGTGCTCGTGGTGGGCGAGCAGCTCGTCGACCCGCGCGTACGACGACGGGGCGACCGGCCCGTGGGCGGGCAGGATGCGCAGGTCGGGCAGCTCGCGGACCCGCGCCAGCGACGCCATGAACTGGCCCAGCGGCTGGTCGGCGGGCGGGGCGGTGAAGCCGATCGACGGCGTGATCGTGGGCAGCACGTGGTCGCCGGCGAAGAGCACGCCCTCGCGCTGGTCGGCGTAGACGTAGTGGCCGGGGGTGTGACCCGGCGTGTGGACGGCGTCGATCCGGCGGCGGCCGATGTCGAAGGTGCGGTCGCCGTCGAGCCACACGTCGGGGAACGCCCAGTCGGTGGCATCCGGAAGCGCGCCGTCGTGCCCCTCGCGCCACTGGACGGCGATCTCCTCGGCACCCGCGGTGCGCAGCATGTCGAGGAAGGGGCTCTCCCCGATGTCCGACACCGACGCCCGGTGGAGCAGCTCGAGCGCGGGCTGCTCCTCGGCGCCGAGGACCACCTCCGCGCCGTACTCGTGGCCGAGGACGGTCGCGAGCGTGAAGTGGTCGCGGTGCACGTGCGTGACCAGGAACCGCTTGATGTCGCCGAAGCCGGAGTCGATCGAGCGCAGGCTCTTGTCGAGCAGCTCGCGCGCCACCGGGATCGACCAGCCGCCGTCGATCAGCGTGAGACCGTCGTCGCCCTGGACGACGTAGACGTTGATGGCCTTGAGAGCGTCCATCGGGAGCGGCAGCGGGATGCGCCAGATCCCCTCGGCGACCTGCCACGCTCCCTCGTCGGACCAGTATCGACCGGAGTCGGGCGAGACGGCGTGTCCGGTGGCGATCCCTCCAGTGGTCATGATGGCACTCTAGGTGGGATTCACATCCGGCCGGAGATCGGGTAGCTGGAGGTCGAGGTTCGGCTCCTGGATCCCGCCGTCGACCTCGAGCATCTTGCCGGTGACGTACTTGCCCGCCGGTGACGCCAGATAGACCACCGCGGCGGCGATGTCCTCGGCCTCGCCGATCCGGCCCAGGGGTGTCGCCTCCTCGAGCTGGGACTTCATCTCGGGCACGCCGGCGACGAACTCCAGGGCGCTGGTCATCACCGAGCCGACGAAGACGCCGTTCACTCGGATCTCGGGGTTCAGGTCGGTGGCGGCGAGCCGCGACCAGTGCGCGAGAGCGGCCTTGGCGGTGCCGTAGGCGAGGTAGCCGCGTCCGGCCAGGCGTCCCATCGCCGACGAGATGGAGGTGATGGACTTCTGCCGGCCCTCCCCCGCGGACCGCAGCATCAACGGTACGGCGGCGCGGCTCAGGGCGTGCGCCGTGGCGACGTTGAAGTGGAAGGCCTCCTCGAGATAGGCCACGTCGGTGTCGAGGAAGGCGTTGGGGATGGTGCCGCCGACGTTGTTGACCACGACGTCGAGACGGCCGAACGCGTCGAAGGCCTGCTGGGCGAGCGCGGCGACCTCGTCGGTGTGGGCGAGGTTGGCCGGTACGACGAGGGCGCGGCGCCCGGTGTCCTCGATCCGCTGCGCCACCTCCTTCAGCTGTGCCTCGGTCCGGGACGAGATGACGACGTCCGCACCTGCCTCGGCGAGCGCGAGCGCGGAGGCGGCACCGATCCCGCGACCGGCGCCGGTGACCACAGCGACGTGGTCGGTGAGCCGGAACCGGTCGAGGATGCTCATCGCGTCGTACCCGTGACGAGGCCGCGTCCGGTCACGAGCGGCAGGTCGAGCGCGGTGAGGAGGCCGGGCCTCGCTGCCACGACCGCCGGGATCGCGTTGATCAGCCGCTGGGCGGTGACGATCATCCCGGAGACGTTGTGGTCGCCGTGCTCGCCGTGGTGGGTGAGCTCGAGCTTCATGCACGGTTCACCGGTGACCTCGATCCGGTAGCAGCCGTCGCCCTCGGTCGGCGTGGGCCACTCGGGGACCTGGTCGGGCGCCGTCCGCGTGACATGCTCGAGGGTGACCCGCGGAACCCCGTCGACGGTGCCGATGACGCGGAACCGGACCGCGCCCATGGTGCCCTCGGCCACGTCCAGCGACACGGTCTTCGTGTCGCGCGGCGCCGGGCGGCGGTCGACCTCCTCGACCAGCGGCTCGTCGAGGGTCACCCCCAGGCCGGCCGCGATCACCCGCACCACCGGGCCCCACGCGGTGGTCAGGATGCCGGGCTCCCACAGCAGCGGCCTGGTGCCACCGTCCTGGAGCGGCTGGCCGAAGCCGAACAGGTCACGCATCACGACCGGCTGGTAGTACGTCGAGTAGTCGGCGATCTCGCTGACGGTCACATGGTCGATGCGCTGGCTGAGGCTGGTCAGCACGAGCGGCAGCACGTCGTTGGCGAAGCCCGGGTCGATGCCGTTGACGTGCAGGCTGGCGTTGCCCTGCCGGCCCGCCTCGTCGATCTGGTCGATCATCTCGGCCGGCAGCGTGCCGTCGCGGTGAAGCAGGATGACGGGACCGGACGAGACGACGTTGACACCGTCGCGGATCAGCTCGGTGAGGTCGGCGATCGACTCGAACACGCGGTCGTCGGTCATCGCGCCGTGCACGACGCAGTCGGGCCGCAGCGCCACGAGCTCGTCGCGGTCCGTCGTCGCCTTGACGCCGAGCTCGCGATCGAGGCCGGCGAGCAGGCCGGCGTCCTGGCCGTGCTTCTCCGGGGTCGAGGTCCACACCCCGACCAGCTCGAGGTCGGGATGGGCGTCGACGCCGACGATCGCGTGGCGGCCGATCGTCCCCGTGGACCAGACGACGACCCGCAGCGGCTTCTCGGGACGGTGCAACATCGAGGGGGCCTGTGACATGCGGGTCAATGTAGAACGAGTTCTAGTTTTGCGGAAGGGGTGGACGCGAGTTTCCTCGTCCCAGCTCGCCTACGTCAGCCTGCGGAGCGCGGCACGGGGATGACCTCGTCCGCCGCCCACTCGGTGCACCGCGTGCCCGAGTAGATCGTGGGCATGCAGCGGTTGCAGTGGATGCAGATGCCACCGGTGGCCGCACCGGCCCGGAGCCGGTCGACCAGGTCCGGCTCGCGCAGCAGCGCGCGGCCCATCACGACGAAGTCGAAGCCGTCGGCCATCGCCTGCCGCATCGTCGCCAGCTCATTGATGCCGCCCAGCAGCATCAACGGCATCGCGACCGCAGCGCGCAGCTCGAGTGCCTTCTGCCGGAAGTACGCCTCCTCGAAGTCGTAGCGCTTGAGGAAGCCCCGTCCCGCCGGGCTCCGCATCCCCCAGCGCACCAGGGGCGGCATGGTCGCGGCGAACTCCGCGACCGGCGCGCCGCCACGGAAGAGGTACATCGGGTTCATCAGGGACGAGCCGCCCGAGAGCTGAAGCGCGTCGAGATGGCCGTCGGCCTCCAGCAGCCGCGCCAGCTCGACGCTCATCGCCGTCGTCACGCCGCCGCCGAAGCCGTCGGAGACGGACACCTTCGCGGTCACCGCGACGGCGTCCCCCACCTCCTCGCGGACGACGCGCGCGACCTGTCGCGCGAGTCGGGCCCGCCGCTCCAGCGGACCACCCCACCTGTCGCGACGGCGGTTGAGGCCGGGGGCGAGGAAGGACGAGATCAGGTACGAGTGCGCCATGTGCAGCTCGAGCACGTCGAACCCGGCCCGCACCAGCGTGCGGGCCGCGTCGACATACGCCCGGGTGACGCGGGTCAGGTCCTTCTCGGACGCGGAGCGGATCATCTGCATCGACAGCGGGCTCGGCATCGGGCTCGCCGCGATCGCGTGGATGCCGTTGGAGCGGCCGTTGGCGACGGGGCCGGCGTGCCCGACCTGGCCGGCGATCGCGGCGCCGGTCGCGTGGATCTCGTCAGCCAGCCTCGTGAGGCCGGGAAGGCTCCGCTCCCCCACGACGATCTGCTCGCGGTGGGTGCGCCCCTCGGGCGCGACCGCGAGGTAGGCGACCGTGGTCAGGCCGACCCCGCCGGCAGCCGGGGCCCGGTGGTAGGCGATGAGCTCGTCGGTGACCAGGCCCTCGGGCGTCCGGCCCTCGAAGGTCGCGGCCTTGACCGTCCGGTTGCGCAGGCGGACCGGTCCCAGCTCGGCCGGGGCGAAGACGTCGGGGATGCTCACGCGGCGCACTCTAGACCGACGGTGGAACACGTTCTACTCGTTCGGGTCTATCGTCGGGCCATGGCCAAGACGCTGTGGCGGGACCGCAACGACGCCCTCGACCCGGAGACGGACTACGTCGAGATCTATCAGAACCTGGCGCTCTACGAGTTCACCTGGGACCTCACCCAGGCGCTCAGCTTCGCGCTGTTCCGGACCTACGCCGTCCCGAGCATCGGGCGGCTCCTCGACGAGACCGGCGCCTTCACCGGCGCCGTCCAGAAGCGGTACGACGACACGGCGCTCCTGCTCGAGGCGCCGTTCGTGCACGGCTTCGACTCCGACGCTGGCCGGACGGCACTGCGCCGGATCAACCAGATGCACCGTGCCTACGACATCTCCAACGACGACTTCCGCTACGTCCTGTCGACCTTCGTGGTCGTCCCCAAGCGCTGGCTGGACGACTACGGCTGGCGCCGGCTCACCGACGGCGAGCTGCGCGCGAGCGTCAACTACTACCGCGCGCTCGGGCGGCACATGGGGATCAAGGACATCCCGGAGACCTACGACGCGTTCATGCACCTGATGGACGACTACGAGCGCGCCCACTTCGACTTCGACGCCGGCGGCCGCCGGGTCGCGGACGCCACGCTGCGCCTGCTCACCACGTTCTACCCGCGGCCGCTGCGCACGCCGGTGGACCTGTTCAGCCGGGGGCTGATGGACCGGCCGCTCCTCGACGCCTTCGCGTACGCCGACCCGGGGCCCGTCGTACGCCGGCTCAGCGTCGGTGCGATGCGGGTCCGGGCCCGGCTGCTGCGCCACACCCCGTCGAACCGCAAACCGAGCTTCACCGCCGACCTGCCGCGGATCAAGAGCTACCCCGGCGGCTACCGGCTCGGCGATCTCGGGACCTTCCCCGTCGCGGGCGTCGGGGGCTGCCCGGTGCGGCACGAGGCCTCGGTGGCTCCGGGCTGAGCTGACCGTCGTACCGGACGATTCGGTCGCGATTCCGGCGAGTTCACGACCGAATTGTCCGGTACGACGCCGAGGTCAACCCCCGAACTTCGGCGCCCGCTTCTCCACGAAGGCGGTGACACCCTCCCGCCCGTCGGCGCCGTCGGCGAGGGTCCGGATGGACAGGGTCTCCTTGCGCAGCGCGGACTCCGGCGCGGGCGCGGCGACCTCGCGCAGCAGCCGCTTGGCGGCGGCGTTGGCCGCGGCCGAGCCGGCGACGAGACCGGCGACGAGCTGGTCGACCGTGGCGGCCAGGTCGTCGGCGGGGACGACGCGGGCGACCAGGCCGGCGTCGTACGCGTCCTGAGCGGTGAGCAGGTCGCCGAGGAGGGCCAGGCGCAGGGTCCGGTGGAGGCCCAGGGTGTGGACGAGCAGCGAGCTGCCGCCGTCGGGCGAGAGGCCGACCTTGGTGTAGGCGAGGCTGAACTTGGCGGACTCGGCGGCGACCACGACGTCGGCCGCGGCGGCGAGCGGGAAGCCGGCGCCGGCGGCCGTGCCCTGGACCGCGCTGACGACGATGGCGTCGGAGCGGACCAGCTCGCCGACCACCCGGTGCAACGCCTCGGCGAGGTCGTCGATGAAGCCGGCCATGTCGTCGGAGGCGGCGAAGGCGCCGAGGTCGCCGCCGACGGAGAAGAACCGGCCCTCGGCGGCCAGTACGACGACGCGCGCGCCGTCACGGTGTGCCGAGCGGACGGCGTCGTGGAGCTGGGCGACCGAGGCGTGGTGGATCGGGTTGCCGCGGTCCCCGTCGGCCAAGGTGATCCGGGCGACGCCGTCGGCGTGCTCGTAGCGGACGAAGGTCGCGATCTTCTGCTCGGTCTTCTGCTCGGTCATCAGGCGATCCTCGGTCGGTCTCAGCGGAACTGGTCGTGCAGGGCGGGTGGCAGGTCGAACAGCGGGGCACGGGTCAGCTCCGCGCGTCCGAGCGTGGTCAGGTGGGCCTCGTCGGGACCGTCGAAGATCCGCATCGCGCGGTGCCAGCCGTAGAGCGACGCGAGCGGTGTCGCGTCGCTGATGCCGGCGGCGCCGTGGAGCTGGATGGCACGGTCGATGACGGAGAGGACGGCGCGCGGCACGGCGACCTTCGCGGAGGCGATGAGGTGACGGGCGCCCTTGTTGCCCTCGGCGTCGACGGTGTGCGCGGCGAGATGGCACAGCGCACGGGCCTGGTCGAGCTCGACCCGCGACTCGGCGATCTTCTCCCGCACGGCCGACTGCTCCGCGAGGAGCCCGCCGAACGCCGTACGGGACTTCGCCCGGTCGACCATCATCGCCAGCGCCCGCTCGCCGGCACCGAGGGCCCGCATCACGTGATGGATCCGGCCGGGGCCCAGCCGCATCTGCGCGGCAGCGAAGCCGCCACCCTCCTCGCCGAGGAGATTGCTCACGGGGACGCGGGCGTCGGTGAACTCGATGACCGTGTGGCCGTGCTGGTCCTGGCGGCCGAACACCGGGTAGGACCGCTTGATCTCGACGCCGGGGGTGTCGACGGGGACGATCAGCATCGACTGCTGTCGGTGGGTGGCCGCGTCGGGATCCGTCTTGCCCATCACGATGAGGACCCGGCAGCGCGGGTCGGCGGCACCGGTGATCCACCACTTGCGGCCGTTGACGACGTACTCGTCGCCGTCGCGCTCGATCCGCGTCTCGACGTTGGTGGCGTCGGACGACGCCACCGCCGGCTCGGTCATCGCGAACGCGGAGCGGATCTCACCATCCAGCAGCGGCCGCAGCCAGCGCTGCTTCTGCTCCTCGGTGCCGACCAGGTGCAGCAGCTCCATGTTGCCGGTGTCGGGAGCCTGGCAGTTGATCGCCTCGGGCGCGAGCTCGAGGCTCCACCCGGAGAGCTCGGCGATCGGCGCGTACTCCAGCTGGGTCAGCCCGGACTCGCTCGGCAGGAAGAGGTTCCACAGGCCGCGCGCCCGGGCCGCGACCTTGAGCTCCTCCACCACCGTCGGCACGGTGTGGTCGTCGGGGCCGGCGGCCTCGCGATAGCGCTCATAGGCCTGCTCGGCCGGGAACACGTCCTCGGCGAGGAACCGCCGCATCTCGTCGTACAGGCGCAGGGCCTGCTCGCTCGGCGCGGCATAGGCGGGATACATCGGCGACGGCCCTGTCATGGGGCCATGATGGCGCACGCGCCCTGTGCATGAATCACCGGATGTCCGGGGATTCATACCCGTCACGAGGCGCAGTCGCCGGTGTCGACCTCGGTCTCCGACGACGTGCCGGCACGCGCACTGGCCTGCACCTGCTGGGCGGTGAGGGCGTACCCGGTCTCGGGATCGGTCACCGACGCGGCGAAGACCACGCCGGCGACCTTGCCCTGAGGGGTCACGATCGGGCCGCCGGAGTTGCCGGGCCGGACCAGGCCACGCAGAGAGTAGACCTCGCGAACCACGGTGCCGGCGCCGTAGATGTCGGGCGAGCGGAGGTTCTGCATCGCGCGCACCCGGCCGGTCTGGACGTCGAACGGCCCGTCCTGCGGGTAGCCGACGATCGCGACCGGGTCCTCGGCGCCGACGCCCGTGTCGAACCTCAGCACCGGGGCGTCGTCGGTCTCCAGCGCGAGGATCGCGACGTCGAGCTCTCGGTCGTAGAGCACGACCCGGGCGAGCTCGGTGCCGCCGCCGATGCTGACCTCCGGGTCGTCGACGCCCGCCACGACATGGGCGTTGGTCATCACCCGGTCCTCGGCGAAGACGAACCCGGTGCCCTCGACGCCCCGGCCGCAGCTGTTCGCGCCCCGGATCTTGACCACGCTGGACCGGGTCGCCGCGACCTTGTCCGACCCCGGCAGGTCCGACGGCCCGGGGGCGACCTCCACGATCCGCTCCGGGGCGAACGGCTCGAGGTAGCGGGGGAAGAAGCCGGTGCCGACCACGTTGTTGAACGCCTGCAGTGCGTTCGGCGCCGACTCCGGAAGCACCTCGTTGACCTTCGACAACACCGCCGAGCTGCGCACCATCGAGGTGACCGGGCCGATCCGGGTCCCGGAGATCGCGACGCCGAGCGCCCAGGCGACGAGGAGGACGGCGAGCGCGCTGAGCAACGCCCCGCCGACCGCGTCCAGGGCCCGGGCCGGCTGCCAGGTGATCCGCTCGCGCACCCGCGCGCCGGCGTACTGCAGCACCGCCTGGCCGAGCGAGGCGCACAGGATCACGATGAACAGGGCGCCGAGGGACACCGCCAGCGACGGATCGAGGCCACCGAGGACCAGCGGGGCCAGCAGGATGCCACCCAGGCCGCCCGACAGCAGCCCGACCGTCGCGAAGGCGCCGGTGATGAAGCCCTGCCAGTAGCCGGACAGGGCATAGGCGGCGACGAGGACGACGAGCAGCCAGTCGAGGGCGTTCACCCGTTGGGCTCCAGGATGTCCATGCCGTCCCCCGCGTCCTCGTCGGCAGCTGCCGCGGCAGCCGTCCGGCGGACGTGCTCGGCGAGCATGTAGTCCGGGAGATCATGCACCGGTGGGTCCGTCACCGGGGGGAGCCACCCGAGGAAGTCGAAGAACTTGGTCAAGATCCCGCCCGTGAAGCCCCACAGGATCACGTCCTTGTCGGGGCCGATGAGGAAGCCGGGGCCCATCCAGCCTCCGGGGTGGCGCACCTGGATCCGGTGCTCGGGAGCGAAGAGCTCCTCGAGCGTGACCCGGTGGATCGCATGCACCTCCTGGGGTGACGCGACGCGGATCGGCGCCGGGTCGCGCCACCAGCCGAGGATGGGCGTCACCGCGAAGTTGGACGGCGGCAGCCACAGCTCGGGCAGGCTCCCGAACACCTCGACACCGGCCGGGTCGACGCCGATCTCCTCCTCGGCCTCCCGCAGCGCCGCCTCGACCACGCTCTCGCCGGGATCGATGCCGCCGCCCGGGAAGGAGACCTGGCCCGGGTGGGAGCGCATGTCGTGGGCGCGCTCGGTGAGCAGGACGTCGTGGTCGCCGAAGAGCATGAGGACGGCGCCGCGGCGTACCGGCTTGTCCTTGGGCGGCAGGAAGGCCGTCAGGTGGCTGCCGCTGATCCGCCGCGCGCCCCGCGCGACGGGGTGCAGCCAGTCGGGCAGGTCGGCGGGCAGGTCGTCCGGCAGGTCCGTCACGACGCCGCCTGGGCGGTGAGGTCGAGGTCGAGGTACGTCGCGACCATGTCGACGATCTCGTCCGGTGAGGTCACCCCACCGGTGTGCGGTCGCGACACGGTGCCGTCCGCGGCGACGAACAGGAAGAACGGCAGGCCGATGCCGAGGTCGGCGTCGGTCTCCTGCAGGTCGCCGCAGGCATCGGCGAGCGACGGGTAGGTGACGCCGCTCTGCCGCGCCAGGTCGATGGCCGCGCCGGGATAGGTGTCGAGCCAGTTCACGCCCAGGACGGTGATCCGGTCGCCGTGGGCCTCGTAGAACGCCTGCAGCGCCGGCATCTCCTTGCGGCACGGGCCGCAGTTGGACGCCCAGAAGTTGAGGATCGCCGGTCCGTGCACCTGCGACAGCGCCGCCCCGGTCGCGCCGCCGAGGCAGTCGAGCTCGAGGTCCGGCAGCTGCGCCGCGGCGCCGTCGGCAACCGACCAGGTCGTCGGGTCGCAGTCGGCGATGCCGGCGGCCTCGCGGTCCTCGATCAGGTCCGGCGTCGCGGCGTCCACCTTGCACGCGAACGCGGGCGCGACGCTGTCGCAGCCCGTCAGGAGGACGCCCGCCACCACCAGGGCGACCGCGGCGGCGGGAAGACGCATCAGTTGGGACCTTCGGTGCGGACCAGCTTCTCCGCCTCGACCGGGTCCGTCGGTCCGGTGCCGTAGGACGGGCACCACCGCGCGACGGGGCATGCGCCGCACGCGGGCTTCTTCGCGTGGCAGCGCCGGCGGCCGTGCCAGATCAGGTGGTGCGACAGCATGGTCCAGTCACGCTGGGGGAACAGCGCACCGACGGCGTGCTCGACCTTCACCGGGTCGGTCTCCTCGGTCCACCCGAGGCGGCGGGCCAGTCGGCCGAAGTGGGTGTCGACCGTGATGCCGGGGAGGTCGAAGGCGTTGCCGAGGACCACGTTGGCGGTCTTGCGGCCCACGCCGGGGAGCGTGACGAGGTCGTCGAGCCGGGCGGGCACCTGACCGTCGTAGCGCTCGACGAGGGCGGCGCTGAGCTTGAGCAGCGACTCGGTCTTGGCCCGGAAGAAGCCCAGTGGACCGACGATCTGCTCGAGATGGGCGCGGTCGGCGGCGGCCATCGACGGCGGGTCCGGGTAGGCGGCGAACAGCGTCGGGCGCACCGCGTTGACCCGCTTGTCGGTCGTCTGCGCGGACAGCACGGTCACGACGAGGCACTCGAACGGGTTGTCGAAGTCGAGCTCGGCCTTGGCGTCGGGGTAGGTCTCGGCGAGCACCCGGTCGATCTTGCGGGCCCTCCGGACGAGCTGGGTCGACGTCTCCTCAGTGGTGTCGATCGGCCGCACGGAGGCCACCCTACGGTGTGCCTCCGACAGCCCGAGCCGGTGTGTCCGAGGAGGACATGCCGGATGCGGCACTAGGTGTGACATCGCGCACTGGCTAGGATGCGGCCGACCGGGTTTTACGCAACTTTGGAGGAAGCGTGGACAACGACGTACTCCGTCAGGCGCCACTGTTCAGTGCCCTCGACGACGAGGCGATGGCAGGGCTGCGCACGTCGCTGGCCACCACCCGGCTACGCCGCGGTGAGGTGCTGTTCCACGAGGGCGACAGCGGCGACAAGCTGTACGTCGTCCTCGAGGGCAAGGTGAAGCTCGGCCGCACCTCGTCCGACGGCCGCGAGAACCTGCTCGCGATCATGGGCCCCGGGCAGATGTTCGGCGAGCTCTCGCTCTTCGACCCGGGTCCGCGCTCGGCCACCGTCACCTGCGTGACGGACGCCGAGTTCGCGTCGCTCTCCCACGAGGACCTGCTGCGCTGGCTCGAGGGTCGCCCGACGGTCGCCCGTGGTCTGCTCGCCCAGCTGGCCGCGCGGCTGCGCAAGGCCAACGACGTCGTCGCCGACCTGGTGTTCTCCGACGTCCCCGGCCGGGTCGCCAAGGCGCTGCTCGACCTCGCCGACCGCTTCGGGCGCACCGCCGACGACGGCGTCCACGTCCACCACGACCTCACCCAGGAGGAGCTCGCCCAGCTGGTCGGCGCCTCCCGCGAGACGGTCAACAAGGCGCTCGCCGACTTCGCCTCGCGCGGCTGGCTGCGCCTGGAGCCCCGCTCCGTCGTCATCCTCGACATGGAGCGGATGTCGCGGCGGGCCCGCTGAGGCTGGTCCGGTGGGGCCGCGGTTCCATCACGGTATGTAGGCGAAGGGCCGCTTCTGTAGCGGAGCTCCACTACAGAAGTGTGGGTTCGACGACATCACGTGGTGAACCCGACCGCACGGACCCACCTCGCCCGGCGCCGGGCGAGGCTCACCGGCGGGCGAGGTACGCCAGCTGGGACCGCACCGACTGCTCGGCAGCACCCCACAGCACCTCGTCGACGTCGGCGTAGACGACCTCGACCACCTGGCGCGGCAACGTCGGGTGGTCTCCCACGTCCGGGGGCAGGTCGCCCGGCGACAGGCCCAGCCGGGGAAGAGCGGCCTCGACCTGGGCGAGCCGGTCGCGGCGGTGGACGACGTAGTGGTCGAGGATGCCGGCGGCGTCCGGCAGCACGGGCCCGTGGGCTGGCCACAGCGAGGCGACCCGGCCGTCGGTGACGAGCGCGCGCATCCGCGCGATGGAGTCGAAGTAGGAGCCCAGATCACCGTCGGGGTGCGCGATCACCGTGGTGCCGCGGCCCAGCACCATGTCGCCGGTGAGCAGCGCGCCGTCGGCCTCGACGAGCAGCGAGATCGAGTCGGTGGTGTGACCCGGGGTGGTGAGCACCTCGACGTCGAGTCCGCCGACGGAGAGCACCTCGCCATCGGCGATCGGATCGGAGCGCCAGCACTGCGCCGGGTCGAGACCGCGGACCCCACAGCCCATCCGCTCGGCGAACGAGCGGGCGGCCTCGGTGTGGTCGAGGTGGTGGTGGGTGACGACGACGGCGGCCACCTGGCCGGCGACGGCGGCCACGGCGTCCAGGTGCTCGTCGAGCAGCGGACCCGGGTCGACGACGATCGAGCGCTCGGAGCCGGGCTCGCGCAGGATCCAGGTGTTGGTGCCGTCCAGCGTCATGAGACCGGGGTTGGGCGCGAGCACGCAGCGACCGCGGGCGCCGTACTCACCGCCGTGCCAGGCCTCCATCAGGCTCTCCGGGCGGCGACGAGCGGACGCAGTCCGTCGGGCATCGACAAGGCGTGGCCGTCGCCGAGCGGCTCGACCTCGGGCGTGAACATCGCCACGGTCCGGCCACCACTCGCCGCGATCACCTCGGCGGGGGTGGCGTGGGTGCCGACCTCCAGGCAGGTGAGGTACGTCGGCGGCAGCATCGCCAGCTCGCCCGCGTCGGCAGCGTCCGCGGCCGCGGCGGCGCCGATCCAGACCACCTCGGAGGACTCGCTCGACACGTCGCGCGTGACCTGGCCCTCGGGGAGCTGCGCGACGAAGAACCAGGTCCGGTAGCGCTTCGGCTCGAACACGGGGGTCAGCCAACCGCTCCAGATGCCCAGCAGGTCGGTGCGGAGCACCAGGCCACGGCGGTCGAGGAAGTCGGTCATGGCCAGCTCACGGGACTCCAGCGCGACCCGGTCGGCCTCCCAGTCGTCGCCGGTCGTGTCGGCGACCACGCTGTCGGCGGACGTACCCGCCAACAGCACACCGGACTCCTCGAAGGTCTCGCGGACCGCGGCACACACGAGTGCCCGCGCGACGTCCTCGGTCGTGCCGAGCTGCGCCGCCCACTCCGCGGGAGACGGACCGGCCCAGGCCACGGTGTGGTCGTAGTCGCGCGGGTCGACGCCGCCACCGGGGAACACGCACATGCCACCGGCGAACGCCATCGACGTCTGCCGCCGGAGCAGGTAGACCTCCGGCTCGCCGTCGGCCCCGGGCCGCAGCACGACGACCGTCGCCGCGTCGCGCGGCACGGCGGGCTCACGCCGGCCGTCGGCGTACTCCGCCGCCAGGTCGGCGAGCCTCGCGGGGAGCTGGACCGGCGGCAGCGGGACGATCATGCGGCGCCGCCGATCTCGGCGATCACCTCGACCTCGACGGGAGCGTCCAGCGGGAGGACGGGCACGCCGACCGCGGAGCGCGCATGCACGCCCGCGTCGCCGAACACCTCGGCGAACAGCTCGGAGGCGCCGTTGGCGACGCCCGGCTGGCCGGTGAAGTCGGGGGTCGACGCCACGAAGGCGACGACCTTCACGATGCGCACCTGGCTCAGGTCGCCGGCGATCGAGCGGATCGCGGCGATCGCGTTGAGCGCGCACAGGCGGGCGCAGGCGTACGCGTCCTCGGCGCTGACCGCGCCGCCGACCTTGCCCGTCGCCAGCAGCGTGCCGTCGCGCATCGGCAGCTGGCCGGAGGTGTAGACCCGCTCACCACTGCGGATCGCGGGGATGTAGGCCGCCACCGGCGGGACGACATCGGGAACCTCCAGGCCGAGCTCCGCCAGCCTCTCCTCGGGAGTCGCCATGTCTCAGCCCTCGATCGGGCGCTTGAAGTAGGCGATGTCGTTGCCGCCCTGGCCGGGCACGAGGACGACGAGCTCCCAGCCGTCCTGGCCGAAGTTGTTGAGGATCTGCGCCGCGACATGGTTCAAGACCGGCGCCACCTGGTACTCCCACTTGGTCATGCCGCTGACCTTACTCAGTGCCGATTGGCTCGAGCGCGGGTGAGCCGGGGTTGAGTCGTCGGTTCTGACCCACTGAGTCGTCACATCTGACCCCGCCGAGTCGTCGTGATGCTCGGTCGGTGCCACACGGCGGATCGCAACGGACCGTTTGTGACGACTCGACCGGTCAGATGCGACGACTCAACGGCAAGATGGCGATCAGCCGTAGCGGTTCACGACCCAGAGCAGCTCGCGGTAGGTGTCGTCCTCCTCGGGCGGCGGCGGGTCGATGTCCTGCGTGGTGCGCAGCGTCTGCGGGTCGACCGGTGGGGGCAGGTGCTTGTAGCGCTCCAGGCGCGACTGCTCGGCCATGACGGCTCCTTCCGACACTTCGATGGTACGGCGCGGATCCACCCGTGGTCTGACGTCCGCGGGCGCCACGGCGTCTACGGTGGCCCGGTGGCCGGACCTGCCCTGGGGGCGCATCGACAGCCGTGGCGGCTCGGACCCCGCGGCGAACGGTGGTTCGACCTCGGGCTGACCCTGTTCCTCCTGCTGCCGGCGCTGCCGTACGCCCTCTTCGTCGACGCCGTCGACGGGCTGCTGATGCTGGCCCAGATCACGCCGCTCGCCCTGCGCCGGCACCACCCGGTCGCGGTCTTCACCGTCGTCGCGGCGGCCACGGCCGTCCAACCGCTGCTCAACCAGCACCCGCTGTGGAGCCAGTTCGCCTTCCCGATCGCGGTCTACTCCGTCGCGCGGTACGCCGGCCCGCGGTGGGCCGCGGCGGCGCTCGCCACCGGCCTGGTCGGCGCCGGGATCGCCGCCGTCGACTGGCTGCACGGCTTCGGAGCCGACCTGCTGACGCTGGAGAACCTCACCGCCTACTCCGTCACCATCGCGCTGTTCGTGGTCGTCGCCTGGACGCTCGGGACGCTCGGCCGCACCCGGCAGGCGTACGTCGACGCGCTGGTCGAGCGCGGCGCCCGCCTCGAACGCGAGGCGGCCCAGCAGGCCGCCCTGGCGGCGATCGACGAGCGGCACCGGATCGCCCGGGAGATGCACGACGTGGTGGCCCACGGGCTGACCACGATCGTCGTGCAGGCCGATGGCGCCCGAGCGGCGGCGGCCCACGACCCGTCGGTGACCGGGCCGGCGCTGGCGACGATCGCCGCGACCGGACGCGAGGCGATCGCCGAGCTGCGCCGGATGCTGGGGCTGCTGCGCGCCGAGGAGGCGCCGACCGCTCCCCAGCCCCGCCTCGGCGACCTGGTGACGCTCCTCGGTGAGGCACGCGCCGCCGGGACGCGCGTCGTGGCCCAGCTGCCCGAGCCCCTGCCCGCCGTCTCGGACGGCGTGGCCCTGACGACGTACCGGATCGCGCAGGAGGCGCTCACCAACGTCCGCAAGCACGCCGGGCCCGAGGCCACGGCCACCGTCGCGCTGCGGGTGGAAACCGGTGCGATCGTGGTCGAGGTGGCCGACGACGGGCGGGGCGCGGCCACCCACGACGACGGCCGTGGGCTCGGCCTGGCCGGGATGCGGGAGCGGGTGGCCGCGCACGGCGGGACGCTGGCGACCGGGCCCGCGGCGGGCGGCGGCTTCACGGTGTGCGCGAGGATCCCGCTGTGAACCATCCCGCAGCCGAGCCGATCCGCGTCTTCCTCGTCGACGACCAGGACCTGGTCCGGGCCGGGTTCCGGATGCTCATCGACAGCCAGCCCGACCTGAGCGTGGTCGGCGAGGCCGGCGACGGCGGGGAGGCGCTGGAACGGCTCGCGGTGACGCGCTGCGACGTCGTGCTGATGGACGTCCGGATGCCGCGGCTGGACGGCGTCGAGGCGACCCGCAGGCTGGCGGAGCGCCCCGAGCCGCCGCAGGTGATCGTGCTGACCACCTTCGACCTCGATGAGTACGCCTTCGCCGCCATCCGGGCCGGCGCCGCGGCGTTCCTGCTCAAGGACGCCACCCCCGAGACCCTCCTCGACGCGATCCGGACCGTCCACGCCGGCGAGTCCGTGGTCGCCCCGAGCACCACCCGGCGCCTGCTCGAGCACTTCGCCGGAGTCCTCCCCGATCCCACGACCCCGGGCCCCGACGCCCGGCTCGACGCCCTCACCGACCGCGAGCGCGAGACCCTCGTCCTCGTGGGGCGCGGCCTCGCCAACGCCGAGATCGCGGCCGAGTTCGTCGTCTCCGAGGCGACCGTCAAGACCCACATCGGCCGGTTGCTCGCCAAGACCGGGTCGCGCGACCGGGTCCAGCTGGTCGTGCTGGCCTACGAGACGGGACTCGTCCGGCCGTAGCCCCGGATGCCGCAGCACGCCCGACCACCCGGGTCCACCCACCGTCGTACGACGGATCAGCCCGTGGCCTGACGATCGGGCGGCCGATCCCGGCGAGGCTCGTCGGCATGACCTCGCTGACGTCCCCGCAACCGCCCGCCCCGACCGTCGCCCTCGCCGCCAGCGCGCGCGGCCTCACCAAGACCTTCGGCCGCGGCGACACCCTCGTCCATGCGCTCCGCGGCGTCGATCTCGACCTGCCGGCCGGCCGGTTCACCGCGATCATGGGGCTGTCCGGCTCCGGCAAGTCCACGCTGATGCACTGCCTGGCCGGGCTCGACCAGCCGACGGACGGCAGCGTGACGGTCGCCGGGCAGGCGCTGGAGAGCATGGACGACGACACCCTGACCCGGTTCCGTCGCGACCACGTCGGCTTCGTGTTCCAGGCGTTCAACCTGCTGCCGATGCTGAGCGCCGAGCAGAACATCTGGCTGCCGACCGAGCTGGCCGGACAGGCCGGCCGGGACCGCGACCTGCGCCGGCGCTTCGACTCGATCGTGGAGACCCTCGGCCTCACCGCGCGGCTGACCCACCGGCCCGCCGAGCTGTCCGGCGGCCAGCAGCAGCGGGTCGCCATCGCCCGCGCCCTGCTGTCCGCGCCGGCGATCGTTTTCGCCGACGAGCCGACCGGCAACCTCGACAGCTCCAGCTCCGCCGAGGTGCTCTCGCTGCTGCGGCAGTCGGTGCGCGAGCTCGGCCAGACGGTCGTGATGGTCACCCACGAGACCGAGGCCGCGACGTACGCCGACGACGTCGTCGTCCTCGCCGACGGCCGGATCACCGAGCGCCGTGGGGACGCCGCCTGATGCGCACCGTCATCCTCGCGTCGCTGCGCACCCACACCCGCAGGTACGGCGCCGCACTGCTCGCCGTCGTCATCGGTTCCGCGTTCATCGTGGTCACCGCCGCCCTCTCCTCCGCGATCCGCGACGGCCTGACCGCCGGCCTCGGAGAGCCGTACGACGGCGCGGACGCTGTCGTCGACAGCCCGTCGCCCACCGAGACCGCACGGCTCCTGGACGCCGCGGCACAGAGTGGAGCCGACGCATGGTTGATCGGCTGGACCATGGAGCAGGTCGCCCTCGACAAGGGGGCCGACACCCGCACGGTGGTCGACACCAGCACCGACATCGGACAGCTGCCCGACCGGCCGGACCGGCGCTGGCAGGAGCTGGTGTCCGGGCGGTTCCCGGGCGGGCCCGGCGAGGCCGTGGTCGACACGAACGCGGCCAAGGTCTCCCGGATCGAGGTCGGCGACGGCTTGCGGATCGGCACAGGAGGGGACGCCCTGGACGTCACCGTCGTCGGGCTGGTCGACTCGCCGTCGACCTACGCCTACGCCTCGGTCTACCTGCTCTGGTCCGACCTGGCCCGCTGGCAGGACTCCCTCGTCACGATGAGCCTCGCCTGGGCCGACCCCGGCGACACGGCCGACGCCCGGACGGCGATCCGGGAGATCGTGCCGGACGCCGAGGTGGTGGCTGTCGACGCCTTCGTCCAGGACCTGCAGAAGGAGGTCAACAACGGCGTCGACCTGGTGCGGATCGTGGTGCTGCTGTTCGGCGCGATCGCTCTCGTGGTGGCGGTCCTCGTCATCAACAACACGTTCACCATCCTGTTCGCCCAGCGCTCGCGGGACTTCGCGCTGCTGCGCTGTGTCGGCGCGACCCGTCGCCAGGTGCTGCGCTCGGTGCGCCTGGAGTCCTTCGCGCTCGGGATCCTCTCGGCCGGCATCGGTGTACTGACGGGCCTCGGCGCCGGACACGGACTGGTCGCGCTGGTCCGCGCCCAGTGGCCGGGGGCCCGGCTGGGCGAGGCCGAGGTCGCGCCGGTCTGGCTGGCCGGGGCCGCGGCGGTGGCGATCGGCGTGACCCTGGTCGCTGCCTGGCTGCCCACCCGGCGCGCGGTCCAGGTCAGTCCGCTCGCGGCGCTGCGCCCCGACGACAGCACGCAGGCGCGGACGCGGACCGGCCGGATCCGGATCGCGCTCGGCGTCGTCCTGCTCGCCGCCGGTGTCCTCGGCCTCGGCGCGGCCGTCGCCACCGCCAATGTCGGCGCCCTCGCCGTCGGTGGCACGGCGGTGTTCCTCGGCGTGCTGCTCTTCGGGCCGATCCTGGTGCCCGCCCTGATCCGCTCGACCACGCCCCTCACCCGGCGGCTGCTCGGACCGGCCGGGCGCCTCGCCGCGGGCAACGCCGTGCGCAACCCGCGGCGGACCGCCGCCACCGCCGCCTCGCTGCTCGTCGGCGTCACCCTGACGACGGCGGTGCTCACCGGCATGGCGAGCTCCCGCTCCGCCCTCACGGCCGAGATGGACGAGCAACACCCGATCGACCTCGCGGTCACCGCCGAAGGCCCGCTGCCGGCGGACACCCTCGACCGGCTCGCCGCGGTCGACGGGGTGGTCGCCGCCGTACCGGTCCCCGGCGTGCTCGCCCGGATCGGGGACCTCACGCCGCTCCCCCTCCTCCCGGCCAGCACCGACGGCGACGCGAAGGTGCTGCACGACGCTCTCCCCACCCCGGGCCCCCGGCAGGTGCTGGTCCCCTGGGACCTGATCGGCGACGGCATCGAGGTCGGCGACGTCGTTCCCGTCACCGTCGGCGACACGACCCGGGAGCTCCGGGTCGTCGGCGGCGAGGGCTGGGGCGAGGCCGCCCTGGTCCGGCGTACGACACTCGAGCAGCTCGCGCCGGACGCCGGCACGCAGGCGGTCTGGTTGCGCGCGGAGGCCGACGCGGACCCCGCGGACCTGGCCGGGTCCGTCGAGGCGGTCGCCACGCCGATCGACGCGAGCGTGGAGAACGGACTGGCCAAGCGGTCGTACGTCGACCTGCAGCTCGACGTGCTCACCGGCGGTGTCGTGGGCCTGCTGGCCATCGCGGTCCTGATCGCGCTCGTCGGCATCGGCAACACGCTCGGGCTCTCGGTCCTCGAACGGGGCCGTGAGCACGCGCTGCTGCGGGCCCTCGGCCTGACCCGTCGCCAGGTCCGTCGGATGCTGGCTACGGAGGCCGTCCTGCTGTCGGTCGTCGCGACCGTGCTCGGCACCGCGCTCGGCGTGACCTTCGCGTGGACCGCCATCCGCGCGCTGGTCCAGCCCGCGATCGACGGCGCCGGCCTGGTCCTGCCGTGGGGCCAGCTCGGCCTGGTCGTGGCGATCGCCGCCCTGGCCGGTCTCGTGGCCGCGGTGCTCCCGTCCCGGCGGGCGTCCCGGATCGCGCCGGCAGCAGGGCTCTCGCTGGACTGACCCCCTGCGTGGGGACGCACCACTAGGCTCACCGGGTGAGTGATTGGCCGAAGGTGCGTCTCCACGTCGTCACCGGCAAGGGCGGGACCGGGAAGTCCACGGTCGCGTCCGCCCTCGCCCTGGCGCTCGCCACCCGCGGCAGGAACGTCCTGCTGTGCGAGGTCGAGGGCCGCCAGGGCATCGCCCGGATGTTCGACGTCGACCCGCTGCCCTACCAGGAGCGACGGCTCACGACCGGGCTGCCTGATGACGACGGCGGCCGCGGCGTCGTCCACGCGCTGCACATCGACGCCGAGTCCGCGCTGCTGGAGTACCTCTCGATGTACTACCGGCTCGGCCGCGCCGGCAAGGCCCTCGACCGCTTCGGCGTCATCGAGTTCGCCACCACCATCGCGCCCGGGGTCCGCGACGTGCTGCTGACCGGCAAGGTCTACGAGGCCGTGCAGCGCAACCGACGCAACAAGTCCGCCATCGAGTACGACGCGGTGGTGCTCGACGCGCCGCCGACCGGGCGGATCACCCAGTTCCTCAACGTCAGCAACGAGCTCGCCGGGCTGGCGAAGGTCGGGCCGATCAAGTCCCAGTCGGACACGATGATGACCCTCTTCCGCTCCCCCCGGACGGCGGTCCACCTGGTCACGGTGCTCGAGGAGATGCCGGTCCAGGAGACCGCCGACGGCATCGCCGACCTCCGTGGTGCCCGCCTGCCGGTCGGCGGGGTGATCGTCAACCAGATCCGGCCCCGCGACCTCGACGCCGACGAGCTCGCCGCCGCCCGCGCCGGGACCCTCGACCGCGAACGGATCGAGGCCGACCTGACCGAGGGCGGCATCGCGGTGAGCCCGGACCTGGTCGACGGCCTGCTGGCCGAGGCGGCCGACCACGCGGAGCGACGCGCGCTCGAGGACTCGCAGCGCGCCCTCGTGGCCGAGCTCGACGTGCCGTCGTACGAGCTGCCCCGGATGGCCGGTGGCATCGACCTCGGTGGGCTCTACGAGCTCGCCGGCCTCCTCCGAGAGCAAGGGATGGCCTGATGGCTCGCAGCAGCGCCCACCGTCCGTCCCGCGTCGGACCGGCGACCGCGCCCGGCCACCACGCCGGCACCCTCGACGTCGACGCCCTCCTCGACGACCCGGCCACGGGGATCATCGTGTGCTGTGGCTCCGGCGGGGTCGGGAAGACCACGACCAGTGCCGCGCTCGCGCTGCGCGCGGCCGAGCGGGGCCGGAAGGTCGTGGTCCTGACCATCGACCCGGCCCGCCGGCTCGCGCAGTCGATGGGGATCGAGGAGCTCGACAACACCCCGCGGCCGGTCGTCGGCGTCGAAGGCTCCGGCAGCCTCGACGCGATGATGCTCGACATGAAGCGCACCTTCGACGAGGTGGTGCTCTCCCAGGCCAGCCCGGAGAAGGCCAAGCAGATCCTGGCCAACCCCTTCTACATCGCGCTGTCGAGCTCGTTCGCGGGCACGCAGGAGTACATGGCGATGGAGAAGCTCGGCCAGCTGTATCGTGAGAATGTCGCTCTGCAGACGGATTCTGACGGGGGGTCCGCGGACGGCACCTACGACCTGATCGTGGTCGACACCCCGCCGTCGCGCTCCGCGCTCGACTTCCTCGATGCGCCGGAGCGGCTCTCCAGCTTCCTCGACGGTCGGTTCGTGCGGCTGTTGCTGATGCCCGCCAAGGGGCCGGCCAAGCTGATGACGGCCGGGCTCGGGCTCATCACCAACGCGCTCACCCGGATCCTCGGGGCGCAGTTCCTCAAGGACCTGCAGACCTTCGTCACCGCACTCGACACCGTCTTCGGCGGGTTCCGGCAGCGCGCGCAGCAGACCTACTCACTGCTCAAGGCCGACGGTACGGCGTTCCTCGTGGTCGCCGCGCCCGAGGCCGACGCGCTGCGCGAGGCGGCGTACTTCGTCGAGCGGCTCAGCGAGGACGACATGCCGCTGGCCGGCCTGGTCGTCAACCGCGCCAGCCCCCAGCCCCTCAACAGCCAGCCGGGCGGCGACCTGTCCGCCGACGAGGCGATGACCGCGTCCGAGCGACTGCGCCGCGCCGACGCCACCTCGCCGACGGCGCAGCTCACCGCCGGGCTGCTCCGGCTGCACGCCGACCGGGTGCGGATGGTCGAGCGCGAGCGTGCCCTGCGCGACCGGTTCGCGACCGCGCACCCCCAGGTGGCGACGGCCGTCGTACCGGCCCTGGCCGGGGACGTGCACGACCTCGGCGGGCTGCGCACCGTGGGCACGCTGCTGGCAGGCACCGCGGACGAGCCCACGAGCACCCTGTGACCTGGCGTACGGGTGCGGGCCCCGCGGCGGATCAGACCGTGACGTCCTGACCTTCGCGTGCCGACTCCAAGACGCTGCGCCAGGAGGCGTTCGGGCGACGCCGGAGAAGCGCTCGGCGCTCCCGCTCGGTCATCCCGCCCCAGACACCCCACTCGATCTGGTTGTCCAGTGCCTCGGCCAGGCACTCGGTCCGCACCGGGCAACCGGTGCAGACCTGCTTGGCCTTGTTCTGCTCGGCTCCCCGGACGAAGAGCTGGTCCGGCTGTTGTTCCCGACAGGCCGCGCGCGGCGCCCAATCCTCAACCCACATAGTTGTCCCCTGGTGCTTCCCACAACCGACGAGCCAACGCCCCCACAGCGCTCGGTCTCCCCGACCGCTCCAAGGTAAAGGACGACGCTCCGCACCGATATCGCTCATCGGGCCCAAGGTGTCTAGTCATATCGGACTAGACCGATCGAGACCGGGCGAGCGCGACACCGGCGACCGAGGGGGTCGAGCCGCCCTCCGTCGACTCCTTTCCGTGCGACCCCCTCACGTACTCTGAGCGCATGTCCCGCACCCGGTTCGACGGCCTCCCACCGCGGAAGGTCGCCTCCCACCTCGGCGTGATGCTGATCGTCGCCGCCGTGCTCGGCGTCGTCGTCTCGGGCCTGGCCATCCCGTTCGCGGGCGTCCTGGGCTTCTCCGCACGCAACGTCTCCGAGTCCGTCGACGACCTCCCCCAGGAGCTCGAGACCGAGCAGCTTCCCCAGCGCACCGAGGTCAAGGACGCCGAGGGCAAGACGATCGCGACGCTCTACGACCAGAACCGGGTCAACGTCCCCCTCCGCCAGATCTCCCGCACGATGGTCGAGGCGATGGTCGCCATCGAGGACTACCGCTTCTACCAACACGGCGCGCTCGACCTCAAGGGCACGATGCGCGCGCTGTTCACCAACCAGGCCGCGGGCGGGGTCACCCAGGGCGGCTCGTCGATCACCCAGCAGCTGGTCAAGCTGACGCTGATCACGCAGGCCAAGGGCGACAAGGAGGCGATCCAGGCCGCCAAGGAGGACAGCTACGGCCGCAAGCTGCGCGAGCTGCGCTACGCGATCGCCCTCGAGAAGCGACACAGCAAGGACTGGATCCTCGAGCGCTACCTCAACACCGCGTACTTCGGCGACGGCGCCTACGGCGTCCAGGCCGCCGCACAGCACTTCTTCAGCGTCGACGCCAAGGACCTCAACCTCCGCCAGTCGGCGCTGCTCGCCGGCCTGGTCCAGAGCCCCGAGGCCTACAACCCGACCAAGAACAAGGCTCAGGCGACGGTACGCCGCAACATCGTGCTCGACCGGATGGCGCAGCTGAACGTGGTGCCGAAGGCCGACGCCGACAAGGCCAAGGACCGCAAGCTCGGCCTGCGCCTCCAGGAGCAGCCCAACGGCTGCGTGAACTCCGAGGCGCAGTTCTTCTGCGACTACGTCGTGCGCTGGCTGATGACCGACCCGGCGCTGGGCGCCAACCCGGAGGAGCGCCGGCAGCTGATCTTCAACGGCGGCCTGACCATCAAGACCACCGTCGACCTGCGCTACCAGAAGGCCGCCAACGACTCCGTCAGCTCCCAGGTCTACAAGGACGACCTCGCCGTCGGCGGCCTCGCGCTGATCGAGCCCGGCACCGGCAATGTCAAGGGCCTGGCCCAGTCCCGGCCGATGGGCAAGAAGAAGGGCGAGACCTTCCTCAACTACACCGTGCCGACCCAGTACGGCGACGCGGCCGGCTTCCAGCCCGGCTCGACGTTCAAGGCGTTCGTCCTCGCCGCGGCGATCAACCAGGACATCCCGCTCACCCAGCGGTTCCCCGCCCCGAACCCGGGCCGGTTCCCGCTCAACGAGTTCGAGACCTGCGACGGGCCCTACCAGAGCAGCGAGGTGTGGGAGCCCAAGAACTCCACGAGCTCCTCCTCCTCTCCCGACCTGTACGAAGGCACCCAGAAGTCGGTCAACACCTTCTTCGTCAACCTCGAGAAGGCGACCGGCCTCTGCGAGCCGTGGAAGCTGGCCCGCGAGATGGGCATCACCGAGCTCACCGAGGCCAACATGATCCCATCGTTCACGCTCGGCGTCGCCGACGTCAGCCCGCTGGAGATGGCCGAGGCCTACGCGACCTTCGCCGGTGAGGGGCTGCACTGCGACGCGCGACCGGTCACCGAGATCGCCGACTCGCAGGGCAACGTGCTCAAGAAGTACGAGAAGAACTGCACCCAGGTACTCGCCAGCCCGGTCGCGAACGCCGTCAACGACGTACTCCGGGGCGTCGTGTCGTCCGGCGGATTCGCCGCCGCCCAGTACCCGGGTCAGCCGGCCGCCGGCAAGACCGGCACGACCAACGGCAACAACTCGGTGTGGTTCGTCGGCTACACACCCAACCTCGCCGGCGCCGCGATGGTCGCGGGCGTGAACGGGCAGGGCCACCCCGAGTCCCTCGACGGCAAGTCGGTCGGCGGGCGCACGCTGTACGCCTCCTCCGGCTCGACGACGGCCGGCCCGATCTGGGGTGACGCCTTCAAGGCGATCGCCCCGCTGCTCGAGGACCTCGACTTCACCCGGCCCTCGACCACCGACATCCGCGGCCTGCTCGTCACCGTCCCCGCCGTCTCCGGCAAGTCATACGACGACGCGAAGTCCATGCTCGAGGGCCTGGGCTTCACCGTCGCCAACGGCGGCACCGTCGACTCCGCCGTCGGGCAGGGCCTGGTCGCCTGGTCCGCACCCGGCACCGGCGCCCGCCTCGCCGCCGGCGACACCGTGACCCTGTTCATCTCCGACGGCACGCCGAAGGTGAAGAAGGGCAAGAAGAACAAGGGGCGCGGCAACAACGGGAACGGCAACGGTCAGGGCTGAGCTCGACCGCGGTCCGAGGGCAGCGAGCTGCAACTACCTGTCCGTGCCACTGGCGTACAGGTCTACGTGGCAGGTAGCGACATCGACAGATAGTTACAGCCGGCGGATCGACCGTGCGTCCCTCTCGACAGGGCGACACGCTCGGACTCAAGCAACTAGCCGAGCTGGCGGCGTACCTCCGCGGCGACGGCGGCACCGTCGGCCCGGCCCTTGACCTGCGGCTGCACGATGCCCATCACCTGGCCCATCGCCTTCGGGCCCGCGCCGGCCGCTCCGGCCTGCTCGACGGCGGCGGTGACGATCACGGCGATCTCCTCCGGGCCGAGCTGCTCGGGCAGGTAGTCCTGGATGACCGCGGCCTCGGCGCGCTCCTTGGCGGCGCTCTCGGGGCGGTCGCCCTCCTCGAACGCCACCGCGGCCTCGCGGCGCTTCTTGGCCTCGGCGGCCAGCACGGTGAGAACCTCGTCGTCGGTGAGCTCCTTGGCGACCTTGCCGGCGACCTCGGCGTTGGTCACGGCGGTCAGGATCATCCGCAGGGTGGACGACCGGACCTCGTCCCGGGCCTTCATCGCGGTGGTGAGGTCGGTGCGCAGCTGGTCCTTGAGGATGCTCATGCCTCGATTCTGCCTGCCGTGGGTGAGACTGGACGAATGGGATTCGGGACGGCGCTGCTGCGGACCGCCGGCTTCGGCGGGGCTCTCGGGGCCGCGGCGACGTCGTACGCGCTCTGGGAGGCACGTCAGTACACCCTGCGCCGCCTCGACCTGCGCGTGCTCCCGACCGGGATGCGGCCGCTGCGGGTGCTCCACCTCAGCGACATCCACATGACCCCCGGCCAGACCCGCAAGCAGCAGTGGCTGCGGGGCCTCGCCCGGCTGGAGCCGGACCTGGTCATCGACACCGGCGACAACCTCGCCCACCGCGACGCGGTCCCCGTCGTCCTCGACAGCCTCGGCGGGCTGCTCGAGCGGCCAGGCGTGTTCGTGCACGGCTCCAACGACTACTTCGAGCCCGGCCTGCGCAACCCGCTCGGGTACGTCCTCCCGGACAACGGCAAGCGCCACACCGCGACGCCGCAGCTCCCGTGGCGCGAGCTGAGCTCCGGGCTCACCGGCGCGGGCTGGGTCGACCTCACCAACCGCCGCGACCGGCTCACCGTCGGCGAGACGGTCCTGGCCCTCGCCGGCGTCGACGACCCGCACCTCGCGTACGACGACCTGGCCGCCGTCGCCGGGCCCGCCGACGCCAGCGCCGACCTGCGGCTGGCACTGGCGCACGCGCCGTACCTCCGGGTGCTGGACCGGTTCGCCTCCGACGGGTACGACGCCATCGTCGCCGGACACACCCACGGCGGCCAGGTACGACTGCCGTGGCCGGGTGGCTCGCGCGCGTATGCCACCAACTGCGACCTCGATCCCAGCCGCGCCCGGGGCCTGCACCGCCACCCCGCCGACTCCCGGCCGGGCGACCCCGGCTCGGCCTGGCTGCACGTGTCCGCCGGCCTCGGCACCAACCCGTACACCCGGATCCGGATCGCCTGCCGCCCCGAGGCCACCCTGCTCACCCTGCTCCCGCGGTAGGGCCGCCAGGGGTATCCCGATTGCGGGTCCGGCCACCGGCTCCGCTATGCTCCCGTGCTGGTGAGCCGCTCCTCGGAGCCGGTTCATGGCGGGCTGTGGCGCAGCTTGGTAGCGCGCCTCGTTCGGGACGAGGAGGCCGCAGGTTCAAATCCTGTCAGCCCGACCGATCGACGGGCGGATCCGGTGAGACCGGATACGCCCGTCGAGGTTTTCACCCTCGTGTCGCCCGATGACCACCACCCGCTCACCTGTGCGTTCGTGACACACTGCATGCCATGTCTGACGAGCAGGACAAGCTGAAGCTCAGCTTGGAGCCGCCGAAGCTGTTCGGGCGGAAGAAGAAGGCCGCCGGGCAGGCCCCGGCGCCCGCTCCGGCCGCTCCAGCGCGCCCTGCCCGTCCTGCCGCGCGTCCCGAGCCCACGCCCGAGCCGGAGCCCACTCCCGAGCCGGTCGAGGAGCCCGTGGTCCCGGCCGCCGACGTCGTCGAGGAACCCGCGGTCGCCGAGACCGAGCCGGAGACGGTCGAGCCCGAACTGGAACCGGTCGCGGTCGCGGTCGAACCGGAACCCGAGCCGGAACCCGAACCCGAACCGACTGCGGTCGAGCTGGAACCCGAACCGACCACGGTCGAACCCGAGCCCGAACCGACCGCTGTCCTCCCCGAGGTCGACGAACCCGTGGTGGCCCCCACGCCCGCCACCGCCCGGAAGCCGGTGGCAACCCCGAAGCCGGCCGCAGCCAAGAAGCCCGCCGTACGCGCCGCCCCCAAACCGGCGCAGGTCGAGGTGGAGCCCGAGCCGGTGACCGCGGCGGCCCTCGAGGACGCCGAGATCGCGGCCCTGGGCGGTGGCGGCACCCTGTTGACCGCCTACCGCGCCGCGGCCCTCTCCGGCCTCGTGGTGGGCGCGGCGATGGTCGTCCTCACCTGGCTGTCCCTGCGCGGCTGTGAGGCGGTCCGCGGGACGTCGTCGTGCGGCGGCGGACCGGGCTTCCTGCTGCTGATCGCCACGTTCGCGCTGTGCGTCGTCCTGGGTGCCCAGCTGCTCAAGGCCTTCGCCATCCCGGACCCGGGCAGCAGCAGCTTCCTGGCGGTCGGCCTGGTCGCTGTCGTAGCGCTGCTGTTCCTCATCGACCTGCTCGACCACTGGTCGACGCTGATCATCGTGCCGGTCCTCAGCATCGGCGCCTACCTCGCCTCGGTCTGGGTCACCAAGACCTTCGTCGATCCCTCCGATACCTGACGTAACGCGAGCCTGAACGAGAAAACTCACGCTTGGCCGAGGAAGTTTCCTCGGCCAAGCGTGAGTTTCACCGGCCGGCCGGTGAATCTGTCTCTCAGCGGGAGGCCGCGATCAGCTCCGCGATCTGGACCGTGTTGAGCGCGGCCCCCTTGCGCAGGTTGTCGTTGGAGACGAAGAGCGCGAGGCCGCGGTCGTCGTCGACGCCGGGGTCCTGGCGGATCCGGCCGACGTACGACGGGTCCTTGCCGGCCGCGGCGAGCGGGTTGGGGATGTCGGCGAGCTCGACGCCGGGGGCGCCGGAGAGCAGCTCGCGAGCCCGCTGCGGGGTCAGCGGCCGCGCGAACTCGGCGTTGATCGCCAGCGAGTGGCCGGTGAAGACCGGCACGCGCACGCACAGGCCGGAGACGCGCAGCTCCGGGATGCCGAGGATCTTGCGGGACTCGTTGCGGAGCTTCTGCTCCTCGTCGGTCTCGTTGAGCCCGTCGTCCACGATGCTGCCGGCCAGCGGCAGCACGTTGTAGGCGATCGTCCGCTGGTAGACGCCCGGCTCGGGGAACGCGACGGCCTCGCCGTCGTAGGCCAGCTCCCGGGCC
The DNA here is from genome assembly GCF_024614185.1 of Nocardioides carbamazepini. Lineage (GTDB taxonomy): Bacteria > Actinomycetota > Actinomycetes > Propionibacteriales > Nocardioidaceae > Nocardioides > Nocardioides carbamazepini. Next base: position 116,174 of record NZ_JAHTLF010000016.1, on the reverse strand, counting down.
TTGTCGCCGGCCGCCGCGACGCCGGTGGCGAGCTCCTCGACACCGGCGATGCCGGAGCCGGAGACGGCCTGGTACGTCGACGCGATCAGCCGGACCAGGCCGGCCTCCTCGTGCAGCGGCTTGAGCACCGGCATCGCGGCCATGGTGGTGCAGTTGGGGTTGGCGATGATGCCGCGGCCCGCCGCGATGACGGACGCCGCCGCCTCCGGGTTGACCTCGGAGACGACCAGCGGGATCGCCGGGTCCTTGCGGAACGCCGAGGAGTTGTCGACCACGATCACTCCGGCGTCGACGAACCGCTGGGCCAGCGCGCGGGAGGCGGTCGCTCCGGCGGAGAACAGCGCCACGTCGAGTCCGGTCGGGTCGGCGGTCTCGGCATCCTCGACGGTGACGTCGCGGTCGCCGAAGGCGAGTACCTTGCCGGCCGAGCGGGCCGAGGAGAAGAAGCGGACGTCGCCGACCGGGAAGCTCCGCTCGAGCAGGATCTGCCGCATCGCGACGCCGACCTGGCCGGTCGCGCCGACCACACCGATGTTGACCTTGCTCATCGTCCGGTACCCCCGTAGACCACGGCCTCGATCTCGTCCGACCCGAGGTCGAACGTCGCGTGGGCGGCGTTGACGGCCGCCTCGACCTGGGTCTCGGCCACGACGACCGAGACCCGGATCTCCGAGGTGGAGATCATCTCGATGTTGACGCCGGCCTCCGAGAGCGCCTCGAAGAAGCGCGCGGAGATGCCCGGCGAGGAGCTCATGCCGGCGCCGACGACCGACACCTTGCCGACGCTGTCGTCGTAGAGCAGCGACTCGAAGCCGACCGAGTCCTGGAGCCGCGAGAGCGCCGTCATCGCGGTCTGGCCCTCGCCGGCGGGCAGCGTGAAGGAGATGTCGGTCAGGCTGGTGGCCGCGGCCGACACGTTCTGCACGATCATGTCGATGTTGATCTGCGCCTCGGCGACGGCGCGGAAGATCGCGGCCGCCTCGCCCGGCTTGTCCGGTACGCCGACCACGGTGATCTTGGCCTGGCTGCGGTCGTGGGCGACACCGGTGATGATCGCGGCTTCCATGGTATTCGTGCCCTCCTGAGCAACATCTGCGGACTTGACGACCCAGGTGCCCTCCTTCTCGGAGAAGGACGAGCGGACGTGGATGGGCATGTCGTAGCGGCGGGCGTACTCGACGCACCGCAGGTGCAGGATCTTGGCGCCCTGCGCGGCCATCTCGAGCGTCTCCTCGTAGGAGATCCGCGGCACCTTGCGGGCCCGCGGCTCGATGCGGGGGTCGGCGGTGAAGATGCCGTCGACGTCGGAGTAGATCTCGCACACGTCGGCCTCGAGCGCGACGGCGAGCGCCACCGCGGTCGTGTCGGAGCCGCCGCGGCCGAGCGTGGTGATGTCCTTCGTCGTCTGCGAGACGCCCTGGAAGCCGGCGACGATGGCGATCGCGCCCTCGGCGAGGGCCGCCTGGATCCGGCCCGGCGTCACGTCGATGATCTTCGCCTTGCCGTGCTCGGCGTCGGTGATCACGCCGGCCTGGGAGCCGGTGAACGAGCGCGCCTCGTGCCCGAGGTCGTGGATGGCCATGGCCAGCACGGCCATGGAGATCCGCTCGCCGGCGGTGAGCAGCATGTCGAGCTCACGGGCCGGTGGCAGCGGGGAGACCTCGTTGGCGAGGTCGATCAGGTCGTCCGTCGTGTCCCCCATCGCCGAGACGACGACCACGACCTGGTGGCCGGCCTTCTTCGTGTTGACGATGCGCTGTGCGACGCGCTTGATCCCGGCGGCATCGGCGACCGACGAGCCGCCGTACTTCTGCACGACAATGCCCACGGGGGCTCACTCCTGGCGGTGGTCTCGGGGACGGTGCTACTTCTAGGGCAGGCCACATCGACGGGGCCGCCCCCGATTCTACGAGAGTGGGCTAGCCGTTTTCCGCGCTGTCCAGCACGGCAGCCGCCGCCTCGACCAGCGCGAGCTCCTGGGTGGTGTCCAGGTCGACGTCGAGCCGGTCATGGGCCACCACCGAGAGCAGCGCCTTCATCGCCGAGCCGGCGAGCGCACCCCACGAGGACACATAGGAGAACTGCCACCACCACAGCGCCTCCTCGACGTCGCCCGCCTCGTAATGACGGACCCCGACGGCGAGATCGGCGGCGATACTGGTCAGATCGTCGGAGAGCAGACCCTCGACGACCTCCGGGTCGTAGGGGTCGAAGACGTAGCTGTAGGTGTCCAGATTGCCCAGCAGCCCGGCCAGCTGCAGGCGCAGCTCGTCGATGTCGTCCGGGTCCGGTCCGTCGTCGGGCTGGTACTCGTCGCGCGGTGCGAAGTCGCGTTGCACGCCCAGCCGGGCGCCGGTGAGCGCGATCTGGCTGATCTGGAGCAGCAGCAGGGACACCGCCTGCCCGCCGCTGGCCTGCGCCGCGACGACCCGCAGGCCGTCGAGGAAGGACCGCACCGACGCGGCGATCTCGTCGGCGAGTCGCACGGTCTCTGTCTCGACCGCGATCAGCGCCTCGAGCGCTGCGAGGCCCGGGAGCTGCTCGGTGGTGGTGGTGCCGTCGTCGCTCATGTTCCCGTTCATGTCGCTGCCTGCCTTCCCACGAATGCCCGACCCAAGGTGACCTCGTCGGCGTACTCCAGGTCTCCTCCCACCGGAAGTCCACTGGCCAAACGCGTTACGCGCAACCCCAGGGGGCCGAGCATCCGCGTGAGGTACGTCGCGGTGGCCTCGCCCTCGAGGTTCGGATCGGTGGCCAGGATCACCTCTGTGATGGTCCCGTCCCCGAGCCGGGTGAGCAGCTCGCGGATGTGGAGCTGCTCGGGACCGATGCCGTCGATCGGCGAGATCGCGCCGCCCAGGACGTGGTAGCGGCCACGGAACTCACGGGTCCGCTCGATCGCCACGACGTCCTTGTACTCCTCCACGACGCACAGCACCGTCAGGTCGCGCCGTGGATCACGGCAGACCCGGCACTGGTCGTCCTCGGCGACGTTGAAGCAGATCGAGCAGAACTTCACCTTGTCCTTGACCTCGATGAGGACCTCGGCGAGCCGGCGTACGTCGGCGGGGTCGGCCTGCAGCAGGTGGAACGCGATCCGCTGGGCGCTCTTCGGGCCGACCCCGGGCAACCGCCCGAGCTCGTCGATGAGGTCCTGGACGACGCCTTCGTACAAGGGTGCTGCCCCCGCTCAGAAGCCGAGCGGGCCGGGCGACTGGCCCGGTCCGCCCGGGCCGGGGAGGCCGCCCATGTCGGGCAGGCCGCCGGCCAGCGGGCCGAGCATCTGCTCGGCGAGCTCGTCGACCTTCGCCCGGGCGTCGCGGAACGCGGCGACCACCAGGTCACCGAGGTCGGCCAGCGCCTCGGCGTCGGTGCCCTCGAGCGCGTCGGGGCTGATCGTGACGGCCGTCAGCTCGCCGGCACCGGTGACCGTGACGGTCACGGCGCCGCCGGCGACGGTGCCGTCCACCGTGGCCTCGGCCAGGCTCTGCTGGGCACTCTGGAGCTGGTCCTGCATCTGCTGGGCCTGCTGGAGCAGTGCGCCGAGGTCAAGGCCACCGGCGCCGCCGAGGGCGTCGAAGGGGTTCTGGCTCATGGGGGTCTCTTCTCTGTGGTCCGTCTGTGGTCCGGGCGAGGTGCTCGGGAGCGGGAGAGCGGCCGGCGACTCAGTCGCCGCGGGGGATCTCCTCGATCATCTGGGCGCCCAGCTCGCGGGCGAGGAGCTCCGCGCTGGACTCGGCGTCGACCTCGCGGTCGTTGAGGTCCACCGCGGCGTCCGGGTCCTCCGGCGGCGCCTCGGCCGCGGCCTCGGCCTGAGCCTGGGCCTGGATGTCGGCCACGCGGGAGCGTCGCGAGACCGGCTCCTCGGGCGGCCCGTCCGCCGGCGGCGGCTCGGTGGCCCAGGGCGGCGGGTCGTCCGGGGGCGGGGCGGACTGCGGAGCTGACGGCACGGAGGCAGGCGCGGCGGACTGCGGCGGGGCGGTGACCTCCGGCCAGCCCCCGGACTCGGCCACCGCGACCGGGGCCGCGGGAGTAGCCGGTGCCGACGCCTGGGCCGGCGCCGGCTCAGGGGTCCGCGCTCCCGGATCGGCAGCGGGATCGATGATCGCCTCGATCCGGACGTTGGCGCCGATCTCGTCGATCACCGCCTGCTGGACGATCTCGGCGTGGCCGCCCGTCTCGAACGAGCGGCGCGGCCCGTCGGTCGGGAAGCCGAGGCTGAGGACGTTGCCGTTGAAGCCGACGACCTGGGAGTTCTGGGTGAGGTGGATCCAGGTGACCCGCTTGACGCTCTTGACCCGGTCGATGACCGAGGGCCAGAGCCGGCGGACGTCGACCAGGGACAGTCCGCTGCCACCCGTGGCGGCGGGCGCGGGAGCGGCCGGCTCCGGACTGGGCGCGTCCACGACCGACGCCATCGGCGCGGGCTCCGGCTCCGGCTCCGGCACGTGGACCGGCTCGGGGGGATACACCGGCTCCGCGGCCGGGGCGGGCGCCGGAGCGTCTGCGACCGGCACCCGCTCGGCCGTGTGTGCCGGTTCGGGCGTGTGTGCCGGCTCGGACGACGGCTCGGGCGCCGGCTCGGGGGCGGGCGCGGCGGTCGGCGCGGGAGCAGGCGGGGTCGCCGGCTCCTCGACCCGCTCGGGAGCGGCCCGCTCGGAGCGGGACGGCACCGGCCGGTCCTGGGCGGGGGCGGCGGCCGGAGCGGCGGCGGGCGCGGACTCGGCGGACGTCGTACCGCTGATCGAGGCCCGCCGCTCGAGGCGGTCGAGGCGGGCCAGCACGCCCTCGGTGGTGTGGTCGGCGGCCGGGAGCAGGATCCGGGCGCAGATCAGCTCGAGCAGCAGCCGCGGCGCCGTGGCGCCGCGCATGTCGGTGAGGCCGGCCGCGACCAGGTCGGCGGCGCGGGTGAGCTCGGCCCGGCCCAAGGCGGCCGCCTGCGCGACGAGGCGGTCGGCCTGGTCGCCGGACAGGTCGAGCAGGCCCGAGGCGGCGGCGTCGGGCACCGCGGAGATGATGACGAGGTCGCGCAGCCGACGGAGCAGGTCCTCGGTGAACCGACGCGGGTCCTGCCCGGTCTCGATCACCTTGTCGACCACGCCGAAGACGGCCGAGCCATCGCCGGCGGCGAACGCCGAGACGACGTCGTCGAGCAACGTGTCAGGCGTGTAGCCGAGCAGACCACTGGCCAGGTCGTAGGTCACGCCCTTCGGCCCGGCGCCGCCGAGGAGCTGATCGAGGACCGACAGGGTGTCGCGCGCCGAGCCCGCGCCGGCACGGACGACGAGCGGCAGCGCGGCGGGCTCGATCGAGACGCCTTCGCGCTCGCACAGCTCGGTGAGGTACGACGTCAGCAGGCGCGGCGGGATCAGCCGGAACGGGTAGTGGTGGGTCCGCGAGCGGATGGTCGGGATGACCTTCTCCGGCTCGGTCGTGGCGAAGATGAACCGCAGGTGGGGCGGCGGCTCCTCGACCAGCTTGAGCAGGGCGTTGAAGCCCTGCGTGGTGACCATGTGGGCCTCGTCGATGATGTAGACCTTGTAGCGGCTCCGCACCGGGGCGAAGAAGGCCTTCTCCCGCAGGTCGCGCGCGTCGTCGACACCACCGTGGGAGGCCGCGTCGATCTCGATCACGTCGATCGAGCCCGGCCCGTTGCGGGCCAGGTCGCGGCAGCTCTCGCACTCGCCGCACGGGTCCGAGATCGGCGCCTTCTCACAGTTGAGCGCCCGCGCGAGGATCCGCGCGCTGGTCGTCTTGCCACAGCCGCGGGGGCCGGAGAAGAGGTAGGCGTGATTGACCCGGTTGGCAGCCAGGGCGGCCCGCAGCGGCTCGGTGACGTGCTCCTGCCCGATGACCTCCGCGAAGGTCTCGGGCCGGTAGCGGCGGTAGAGCGCGAGCGGGGAGTCCACGGAGCCCACCCTAGTCGCTGGCCCCGACACGTCCGGGGGGCCGTGGCGCACACCCCAAGGTCACCGTCCCGCCCTATCGTGATGACCTCCGAGATGCCCTCGGGAAGGGAAGGACGAGCATCATGACGACGATCGACCGGGACGCGGCACGGGCGTTCCAGAAGCGGATGGTCCGGGTACGCGAGGACGCCGCCCTGGGCCTGCTCCTCGGCATCGGCGACGAGCTCGGACTCCTCGACGTCCTGGCCCGCAGCGGCCCCGCTGATCCCGCGACGCTGGCCGCCACGGCCGGGGTCGACGAGCGGTACCTGCGGGAGTGGCTGGACGGCATCGTGGCCGGCGACGTGGCGACGTACGACGCCGCGACCGGCCACTACGCGCTCCCCCGGGAGCGTGCCGCCTGCCTCACGCCCGCCGACGGTCCGGTGAACCTGGCGCGCAGCATGAAGATGCTCACCATGCTCGCCGGCGTCGAGCCCGAGCTGCGGGAGAAGTTCCGCGACGGCGGCGGACTGGGGTACGACCGCTTCCCCCGGTTCCACGAGCTGATGGCCGCCGACGCCGCGGCCGTCCACGACGCCGGACTGCTCGACGTGGTCGTGCCGACAGTCCCCGGCCTCCACGAGCAGCTGACCCACGGCGCCGCGCTCGCCGACATCGGCTGCGGGTCCGGGCACGCCGTGAACCTGCTGGCGCGCGCCTACCCGGCGAGCCGGTTCGTCGGCTACGACCTCGGCGCCGAGGCGATCGACACGGCGCGCAGGGAGGCCGCCGCGTGGGGCCTGACCAACGCGAGCTTCGAGGTCCGCGACGTCGCGGAGCTGCGCGAGACCGCGGCGTACGACGTCGTGACCGCGTTCGACGCCATCCACGACCAGGCGTTCCCCGACCGGGTGCTCGCCGGCATCGCCGCCGCGCTGCGTCCCGGCGGGACGTTCCTGATGGTCGACATCAAGGCTGAGACCGGTGTCGAGAACAACCTCGGCCTGCCCTGGGTCACCTACCTCTACACGTTGAGCCTGATGCACTGCATGACCGTGTCCCTCGCCCACGGCGGCGCCGGGCTCGGCACCGTCTGGGGCCGGCAGACCGCGGTGCGGATGCTCGAGGAGGCGGGCCTGGTGGACGTGGACGTCCGCGAGGTGCGCACCGATCCGTTCAACTACTTCTACGTCGCCCGCAAGCCGTAGGAACCGAAGCAAAGGCCCCCCACGTACCCGATAGAGCTCACTTACCCTTGCTGCCTTCCGGCCCTGGGGGAGTTGGGTGAGATACCGCCACGTGGGGGGTTGCGGGCCACTTTAGAGGATGGGGCGCACCCGGTTCACATCGACCACGGCATCGGGCGGGACGCGGCCTCAGCGCAGCAGGTTGAGCACGGTCAGCAGGACCGGCGCGACCATCACGGCCAGCAGCACCCAGGCGACCATCCGGTGCGAGCGCTTCGCGCTGTCCAGCGAGCCCGCGAACTCGAGCAGGGCACCGTCGGGCACGGACCGGCTCAGGCCCATCCGCTGCGCGTCGGTGGGCAGGTGCTCAGCGGGAGCCCACGGCTCCGGCTCATCACCCCGCGAGGTCATGGGGCGATCGTACGTCGGCAGTGCGCCGGCCGCGCGAGTCCCGATTCCACCCCGTCGTCCATCTGCCGGTAACCTCCTCCGCGGAGGTATCGCCTAGTGGCCTATGGCGCTCGCTTGGAAAGCGGGTTGGGTTAACGCCCTCGGGGGTTCGAATCCCCCTACCTCCGCCGGAGAAGCAGACGGCGCCGACCACAGGTCGGCGCCGTCTGTGCGTTCGGGCGGGCGGTCCACCCGGCTCGCTGCGACACCGTGCGGCCGCGCCGTCCGGGACGGCGCTCAGCGGCGGCGGGCGAGGAGCGGGCGCAGCAGGAGCAGGACGACGAGGGCGGTGCCGCCACCGAGTCCCCACCAGATCGCGTCGTGCCGCGCGCCGGCCAGGACGTCCGCCTGCGCGCGGGGCGGCTTGGCGGGTCGGACCTGCTGGGTGCGCTCGACACCCAGGTCGGCGATGTCGCGCTGGATCGCCTCGACGGGCTGGACCACGCCGTACCCGGTGATCGGGCTCGACGGGCCGCCGTTGCCGCTGGCGGTCTGCTCGAGGCGGGTCCGCAGCTGGTCCGCGTCCTCGTCGGGGTGCGCGGACCACACGAGGGCGGCGACACCGGCGACCTGGGCCGCGGCCCAGGAGGTCGAGGCTCCGTCGACCACGCACCAGCCGCCGTTGAGCGCCTTCGACACCGCGCCGTAGCCCGGCGCGGCGAGGTCGATGGCCGAGCTGCGGAGCACGGTCCCGCGGCTGCCGGGGGTCGACACCCCGACCGCGACCGCCTTCGGGTGCGCGGCCGGCCAGATCACGTCGGCGGCGTCCTCACCCTTCTTCGCCTCGCCCTCGTAGCCGTCGGGGAAGGCGCCCTCGCCCGACGGGCGGTCGCCGGAGGCCGCGACCAGCAGCACGCCGGTGCCGACCAGCCGGTCGACCTGCGTCTCGAGGTCGGCCGAGTAGGGGACCTGGGCGGGCACCACCACGACCATCCGGCTCCGGGCGCCCCCCTCACGGGCCGCGGCGATCTCCCCCAGCCGCTGGGCGAGGTCGGCGGCCATGGGGATCCGCTGTCCCTCCTGCGAGCGCTCGAGCGTGTCGTAGAACCGCGCGTCGAGGACGTCGGCGCCGGGAGCGATCCCGACGTCGACCCGGGTGGGGTCCACCTGGTCGGGTCCGGCGATGATGCCCGCCACGGCGAAGCCGTGGCCGGTCGGCAGCTCGACGGGCGTCGTCCCCCGGAACCCGTCGATCCCGCTGTCCACGACGACCACCTGCACGCCCTGTCCCGGCTGCGCTCCGGCCTTCTTCACCAGCGCCTGCGCCTCCTCGACGTGCAGCGCCAGGTTGGCCGCGTTGTCGCCCTTGACCGTGAGCTGGTCGGTCGTGGTCGCGCTGACCTGGAGGCAGCGCGGCCCCTCCACGTCGGCGACGACGCGCGCCTCCGGCGCCGCCGCGGACGGAGCCGCAGCCACCGGGGCCGCACCCACCGGGGCCGCCCCCATGAGGGTCAGCCCCAGGGCGACGCTCGCGAGCCCGCCCGCGGCGACGCGGGAGGAGCGACGTCCTGGACCGCGTCCTAGGCGCCGCACGACCGGTCCTTCGACGGCGGGCACAGGGCCGCGTCCTGGGACAGCTCGGGTCCGATCTCGAAGAGCTTGTTCCACACGTCGGGGACGACCAGGCCCGGAACCTGGCCGTAGCCGAGCTGGGCGAGGTCGTCGGTGCTGGCGACCGGATAGCTGTAGCCGCGGTCGTCGATCAGGTGGATCGTGCCGCCAGCACGGGTGATCCAGTCCGCCGAGCGGATCACGGCACCGTGGCCGGACGCGACGGTGACCTCGCGATCGCCGACGGCGACGTCCTCGGCGCCGGCCGCACCGGTGGGCGCGGTGGCCAGCCGGACGGCCGGCTCCCGGTCCTCGGCGGTGGTGAGCTGGCCGCAGACCTGCTCGGTGGCGGACAGCGACCCGGCGAGCACCTCTTCCGGCCAGTGCTCACCAGCCCCCTCGGCGCCGCGCACGATGTCGAACGGGGCACCCGGCGCCTCGGTCACGGCCTGCGGCGCCCGCTTGCCGAGCGAGGTGTTGCGCAGCACCGCCGCCTCGAACGGCGAGAGCTCCACGAAGCCGGTCTTCGTGAACGCATAGGTGGTCCCGGAGCGCTCGAGCCAGTCTCCGACGAGGGCGCCGTCGTAGCCCGGGAGGCCGGCCGGCTCGCCCCAGCCCCGGATGCCGAGGCCGGCGGCGTCCAGCGAGGCACCGGGCGGGAACAGCTCGAGCCACGCGTCCGGCACGGTGATCTGGTTGTTGGGCGAGATCCGGAGATCGCTGTAGAGACCGTCGTTGCCGGCGGTGAGCTCGTAGCGGTAGGCCCGGCGTGGCAGACCGGGCACGTCGGCCTCCGCGATGAGGTAGACCTTGTCCGTGGCGGCCGATCTCACGACGAAGCCGGTGGTCGGCGTCGGGGTGACCCGCGGCGAGACCTCGACCGAGGTCTGCATGCCGAGTCCGCTGCCGGTGCAGGACGTCCAGCCGCTCTCGACCAGGTCGGCTGCCCCCGGCACGGTGGCCGGGGCGTCGAGGATCCCGATGGGTGGGCCCTTCCGCTCGCCCGCGATCTCGTCGTCGGGGACCTTGCGGGCCTCCACCCCGGCGCCCAGGATCAGCTGGGCCGAGGTCACGTTGATGACCGGCCGGACCCGGGGCAGGCCGGAGGCGAGATCCTCGTCGAGGATGACGTAGAGCGCGCCGCGGTCGTCGGCGACGAGCCCGGGCTTGTCCCAGTCGACCTCGGCCCGGTCAGACAGCGCGCCGGCGATGGCGGCACCGGCGACGAGGAGGACGGCGAGCGCGATGCCGCCGACGATCATCCGGCCCGGTCGGGTGGGCTCGACCTCGCGGCCGCCGGGAGCACCGGACACGAAGGCGGTCACGAGCCGACGGCGGCTGAACGCATAGGCCTCGACGAGGTCCTTCTTGGTGGCCATCAGCGGTTCATCCGAGCCAGTCGCGCACCTGGTCGAACAGACCGGTGGCGACGACGAGCAGCGGGAGCAGGGTGAGCAGGGCGACCGACTCGAGGACGTCGCCGAGTCGGCCGCGTCGTACCGACGGGGCGGTCGGGCTGAGGGTCGCGACGAGGAGCACCGCGCCCACGACGGCCAGGACGACCGCCAGCGTCGGGCGCCAGTCCGGGTGGAAGGCGAGCACCGCGACCGCCGTCGCGGCGATGCCGGCGACGCCGGAGGCGAGGCCGAGGAGGACCTCGCTGCCGGTGCGGTACTGCCGGGTCCGGAGCACGACGATCAGGCAGGCGTCGACGGCGAGCAGGGTGCCGGTGACGCCGAGGCTGACGGCGAGCGGGGCGACGAGGACGAGGAGCAGGCCGACGGTGCCGCTGATCGCGAGCAGGATCTCGTGGGCGACCCGGGCGTCCGCGGCGACCCGGGCGCGCTCGATGTCGTCGGGGTCGGCGGTGATGTCGGCGGGCGAGAACAGCTGGTCGACGCGGGTGGTCGTGGCGCCCAGGGCGAGCCACGGGAAGACGCTGCCGGCGAGGACGACGAGCACCAGCACGGTCGTCAGCAGGGGGGCGGGGGCGAAGCCGTCGGGCGAGGATCGGACGTAGATGCCGACGCCGAGCCCGAGGGCGCCGACGACGATCGGCGGGAACGCCAGCGTCCGGCCGGGACCGAGCCCGATCAGGCAGACCACACCCGCCACCAGCGCGCCCGCGCCGGCGGCGGCGAGCGGGTCGGCGAACCAGGTGTCCCCGTCGGGGGCGAACATGACGCCGGCCGCCGCGGCGTACCCGGCACCCAGCCAGGCGACGCCGACGCCGGCCTCGTGCTCGCCCTGCGCCCGGGACAGGACGATCGCCCCGGCGCACAGCGCGACGGCGACCAGGGCCGTGGCCGCGGCGGCGATGTCGGAGCCGCGCTGGACGAGCAGGGCGCCGGCACCGAGCAGGAGGAACAGGCCCGCCGCGACCAGCGCCGTACGGCGGCCGGCGGCCGGGCGCCAGGGCTCGAGGTCGTGCTCGACGACATCGGTCATCGCCTCGACGACGTCGTCGTAGACCCGAGGGGCCGGGTCGTCGACGCCGGCGGTGACGGTGAGCAGCCCACCGTCCTCGATGCCCTGCAGGGTCAGGCCGGTGTCGAGCGCGAGCCGGCGCCCCTCGGCGGTGCCGACCCGGTAGCCGCCGTGCACGGTCGCCGGGTCGAGCAGGCCGACGCTGCGGGCCAGCTCGGGCAGCAGCTCGGCGACCGGGATCGCGCCCGGAAGGACCAGGTCGACCCGCCGGGTGCCGGACGTGACCGTCACCCGGACCAGCCCGGAGGCGACGGCGGCGCTCGTCCGCGGCCCTTGTGTCATCTGCTCAACCCTTCCCGAGAGCCCGAGCTCCGGATCCTAGTGTCGGCAACGTACCCGCACAGCAGCGAAGGGACCGACCACGCGGTCGGTCCCTTCGTCGCGCGTGCGACCGGATCAGCCTGGATCAGAACCGGCCGGCGCCGCGCTTGTCGGCCTGGATGTACTCCGAGTTGGACTGGTAGGTGGTCTTCGAGACGCCGTCCAGCAGGTCGAGCAGCTCCTTCATCGCCCAGTCCCAGGCGGACTTGGCCTGGTCGTAGCTGAGGCGCTGCTCGCTGTCGGGCGCCCAGGTGCTCACGTAGGGCTGGGCGTCGCTCTCGAGCTGGTCGAGGCGGGCGTTCATGGCCTTGGCGGTCTCGTACATGTTGTGGGCCGCGGCCTCGAGGGAGGCGTGCTTGACGCGCAGGCCGTCGAGGGAGCCGAAGTCAGGTCCGGTCATGGTTCTCTCCTGGAGTTCGTGGTTTCGGGGGCGGGGACTACTGCTGGCCGAGGCGGTTGAGGAGGTTGACCATCTCCGAGCCGGCCTGCTCGTCGACGGCGACGTTGTCCTTCTCGGTCTCGGTCAGGGACGCGTGGAAGCGGTCCAGGGCCGTGGTGACGACCTTGTGCTTCTCGAGCCACGCGGTCTTGAGGTTGTCGAACGAGAGGCCGGCGGTGCCGACCCACTCCTGACGCATGCTCTCGAGCTGCCCCTCCATGGTCTGGGCCTGCTTGCCGAGGTCCTGCTTGGCGTTGATGACCAGATCGGCGACCTTCCCGAGGGCGCCCTCTGCGTGTCCGAACTCGACTGCCATGTCTGCTCCTTGGTGCTGGTTGGCGGGCGGTGAGACCCGCCCCGTGCATTTCGGTTTCCTCGATCTGGCTCCCGAGTGCTGCCAAAGAGCCGACGCGTGAGGTGCTACCCCTCGTCCGCGAGGGGCTAAACATCAACCGGTGACTTCCCACAGATAGCGGAAGAACCCGACGGCCACCACGAGGGCCCCGACGGCGAACGCGCCACAGACCGCCTCGCCGATCTCGGCCCGCCGCGACCACCACGCCGACCGCCAGCCACGACCCACCAGAACCGCCGCCAGGACGAGGATCCCGGCCAGGGCGACGGCGACCGCGGCGACCGCCCCCGGCGCGGCGACCGGAGCCCCGGCTCCCGGCGCGAGGCCCAGGATCACGACGGCCAGGGCGGCCAGCGCGACCACGCCGGCCAGGCGCAGCAACCGGCTCGCCGCGGCATGGCGGTAGCTGCGGGCGGCGAAGAGCAGGGCCGCGCCGCCGAACCCGACCAGGCAGCGGGCGCCGGTGCTGTCCAGCGGCAGGTGGGCGGTGGCGAGCAGCAGGGGGGTGGTGATGAGGACAACGACGAGGACCGCGGTCGCGGCGGCCGTCACGAGCCGGGCCCCGCGGGCCGCGACGACCTGGACGGCCTGCTCCGGCACGACGATCCGGCCGCGGCGCCCCGTGGGCCGCTCGCGGGCCGACCACGCGGTGACGGCGAGGCGCTCGAGGTCGAGGAGATACTGGTCGGGTACGTCGACCGCGAGCTCCGGCACGAACCGGGCGGCCAACACGGCGGCCAGGAAGAGCACCGCCCACACGACCTGCGGCGCGACGCCGGTCAGGGCACCGAGACCGGCGACGGCGAACCAGCCGGACCCGACCACGATCCAGACCCGGAGCCCGTCGATCGCGGGGTCCTCGGGAGCGGCGAGCGCCCGGCCCACGCCCGCGGTGACGGCGGCGCAGAGGGCCGCGACGCCGCAGACGGTCGGCAACCGCTCCGGCAGCGGGTCCCAGGCGAGCGCGAGCCCCGCCGCGGCGGCGAACGCCGGGGCGGCGAGCGCGCGCTGGGAGCGCAGGACGCCGATCGGCAGGCTGCCGACGACGGCCGCGGCGAGGAGGACCGCCACGACCGGCCAGCGGTCCTCGGCCGGCAGGTGGGCGGCGCACCACCCGGCGACGACGGCGACGCCGACGGCGAGCGCGAACCACAGCCCCGACGCCCGGCCCGCGGCGAGCACGGTGTCGCCCGCGTCGCCCGGGCGGAACCGGCTGCGCGGCGGCGCCGGACGCGACGACGGATCCACCGCGACCACGACGGATCCCGCGACCAGGCCCACGGCACCGACGACGGCACTGGGCTGGAGCGGCTCCCCGGACCGGGTCACCAGCGGCAGCACGACCGGCAGGCCGGCCTCGGCGGAGTAGGTCCGCGAGACGTCCTCGAGCGTCGCGTCGACCGGCACGGTCAGGTCGAGCACGCCCCGCGGTCCGTGCACGCTCACCGCGGTGACCGTGCCCGGCGCCGGAGGGCGGGACGTCCCGTTCACCGTTGCAGCCTCCCGAGATCGGTGTTCGTACCGGACCGAGGTTCACGGCCCGGCTCGCAGGGTAGTCCTCTTTCCCGTGCGTTCCGAGGCTGCTTACCCTGACCCGGCCGGGTCCTATCATCGGGCGGGTCGCATGAACGGACCGCGGCACAGCGGACGACAGGGGACGACAGCGTGACGGTGGGGATCACTCCAGGCGGCGGACCGGGCATGCACCGGGGTACGCCGGGCGGTGCGCCGGGCGCCCTGCCTCCGGGCGCACCGGGCGGGCCTCCGGGCCGCCGTGTCGCACCTCCGCCCGCCGCTCCCGGCAGCCTGACCCAGCGCGGCAACCGCGGCGAGCGCCCCGACCTGCCCAGCGGCCAGCTCCAGCTGCAGCCGCCGCCGCAGCTCCAGCCGAGCGAGGGCGCCGCGGGCGTGGCGATGAACGCCATCCCGATGCTCGGCAGCCTCGGCTCGATCGTGCTCGTCGCCGGCCTCGGCGGTGCGGGCGGCAACCAGGCGCTGCGGTTCATCGCGGCCGGCATGTTCCTCTTCGCGACCCTCGGGTTCATCGTCGTCCAGATCGACCGGCAGCGGAAGCAGCGACAGCAGCAGGTCACCGGCTCGCGCACGGAGTACCTCCGCTACCTCGCCACGGTCCGCAAGGTCGCCCGTGAGGCCGCCGACCAGCAGCGCCGGGCGCTCACCTGGATGCACCCGGCGCCGACCGCCCTGCCGTCCCTCGCCGAGGACCGGACCCGGGTGTGGGAGCGGTCGTCGACGGACCCCGCCTTCCTCCAGGTGCGGTACGGCGTGTGCGCGCAGCCGCTGGCCCTCGAGCTCCTGCCGCCGGAGAGCGCGCCCATCGACGAGGTCGACCCGGCGTCGGCGTCGGCGCTGCACCGGCTGCTCGTCGTCCACCGCCTGCAGCCGGACCTGCCGGCGTCGATCGACCTGCGTGCGTTCGACCGGATCGAGGTCTGCGGCGACGAGGAGGAGGCGCGCTCCCTGGCGCGGGCGCTGCTCTGCTCGGCGGCGACCTTCCAGTCGCCGGAGAACCTGCAGGTCGCGGTCCTCGCCGACGAGACGACGCTGGCCCACTGGGACTGGGTGAAGTGGCTGCCCCATGCACACAGCCAGCACCAGAACGACGCGGTCGGGCCGGCCCGCATGGTGACGACCTCGCTCAGCGACCTCGCCACGATGCTGCCGCCGGACCTGACCGAGCGGCCCCGGTTCGGCGCCGACGAGCGGCCGGCGATCCCCCACATCATCCTGGTCACCGACGGCGCCGAGCTGCCTCCCGGCAACCACCTCGTCCCGTCCGACGGCCTGCACGGCGTCACCGTGATCGACCTGCCCGCCCGCTGGGGCGAGCTCGACAGCCCGACGGCCCTCCGCCTCGAGATCGAGGACCAGCCCGCGCGCTCGGCAGCACCGGGCCAGGCTCCGGAGACGGTGCCCCTGGTCGCCGTACGTCTGCGCACCGAGCCGGTGCGCGCCAAGGCGGACCAGTGCGGAGCCGCCAGCGCCGAGGCCCTGGCCCGGCGGCTGACGCCGCTGTACACCCCGAGCGCCGGCGCGGCGGTCGGCGAGGAGGCCGCGGCCGACCTCACCGGCCCCACCGACTTCATGGACCTGATCGGCCTCGGCGACGTCCACACCTTCGACCCCGGCACCGCCTGGCGGGCGCGACCCGCCCGCGACCGGCTGCGGGTCCCGATCGGCGTCGGCGACACGGCCGGCCCGATCCACCTCGACATCAAGGAGTCCGCCCAGCAGGGCATGGGCCCGCACGGCCTGGTGATCGGCGCGACCGGCTCGGGCAAGTCGGAGTTCCTGCGCACCCTCGTCCTCGGCCTGGCGATGACCCACTCCCCCGAGCAGCTCAACATGGTGCTGGTCGACTTCAAGGGCGGCGCGACCTTCGCCGGCATGGCCGAGATGCCCCACGTCTCGGCGGTGATCACCAACCTGGCCCAGGAGCTGACGCTCGTCGACCGCATGCAGGACGCCCTGTCGGGCGAGATGGTGCGCCGGCAGGAGCTGCTGCGCGAGGCCGGCAACTTCGCGTCGATCCGCGACTACGAGAAGGCCCGTACGTCGGGCGATCCGGCCGCCGCCGCGCTGACGCCGCTGCCCTCGCTCTTCCTCGTGGTCGACGAGTTCTCGGAGATGCTGTCGGCCAAGCCGGAGTTCATCGACCTCTTCGTCGCGATCGGCCGGCTCGGTCGCTCGCTCGGACTGCACCTGCTGCTGGCCTCACAGCGCCTGGAGGAGGGCCGGCTGCGCGGCCTCGAGTCGCACCTGTCGTACCGGATCGGACTGCGCACGTTCAGCGCCCAGGAGTCGCGGGCCGTGCTCGGCGTGCCGGACGCCTACGAGCTGCCGGCGGTGCCGGGCCTCGGCTACCTCAAGCCCGATCCGACGACGATGACGCGGTTCAAGGCGGCGTACGTGTCCGGGCCGCCGGAGACCAGCCGGCGCCGGGTCGTGCGCGACAGCGGCGGCAAGGTGCGCGGCATCCTGCCGTTCACGATCTCCGAGGTGCAGACCTTCGACGAGCCGGAGCAGGAGGACCCGGATGTCTCCGCGACGCCGTCAGCCGTCGAGGGCACCGCGTCGCTGCTGGACATCGCGGTCGCCCGGATGGACGGGCGCGGCCAGGCCGCGCACCAGGTGTGGCTGCCGCCGTTGGACCGGCCGGACACCCTGGACCAGCTGATGCCGGACCTCGCGCCGCACCCGGAGCTCGGCCTGGTCTCGCTGCAGTGGCGCGGCGTCGGTGGCCTGACGGTGCCGCTCGGCACCGTGGACCGGCCGCGCGAGCAGCGACGCGACACGCTCACGATCAGCCTGAGCGGCGCGGCCGGCCACGTCGCTGTCGTCGGCGGTCCGCGCAGCGGCAAGAGCACGCTGCTGCGCACGATCGTGACCAGCCTGTCGCTGACCACGACCCCGCTGGAGTCGCAGTTCTACGTCCTCGACTTCGGTGGCGGCACGTTCGCGCCGCTGGTCGCGCTGCCCCACGTCGCCGGCGTCGGCTCGCGCTCCGAGCCGGAGGTCGTGCGCCGGATCGTCGCCGAGGTCAAGGGCATCGTCGACCGCCGTGAGCGCTACTTCCGCAGCCAGGGCATCGACTCGATCGAGACCTATCGCAGCCGCCGCGCCCAGGGCCGCGCGGACGACGGGTACGGCGACGTCTTCCTGGTCATCGACGGCTGGGGCACGCTGCGCTCCGACTTCGACGACCTCGAGCTGGAGATCCAGCAGCTGGCCGGGCGCGGCCTGACCTTCGGCCTCCACATCGTCACCGCGTCGACCCGCTGGCCCGACTTCCGCGCGGCCATGCGCGACCTGCTCGGCACCCGCCTCGAGCTGCGGCTCGGCGACCCGATCGACTCCGAGATCGACCGCAAGGTGGCGGCGCTGGTGCCGGGCAACCGGCCCGGCCGCGGCCTGGTGCCCGGCAAGCTCCACTTCCTCGGCGCGCTCCCCCGCACCGACGGCGACGGGGTGGCCGAGACCCTCGGCGACGGCGTGGACGCCCTGATCGCCGCGGTCACCGCAGCCTGGCGCGGACCGGCCGGACCGAAGCTGCGTCTGCTGCCCGACCGGATCACCCTCGACGAGGTGCGCGCGCAGTCGGGCACCGACAACGGCCGGGCGCAGCGGCAGGTGCTCCTGGCCGTCAACGAGAAGGAGCTGGCCCCGGTCGCGCTCGACGTCGACGCCGAGCCGCACCTGCTGCTCTTCGGGGACGGCAAGTCGGGCAAGACCAACCTGCTGCGCACCTACTGCCAGGAGATCATGCGCACGCGGACCCCGGCCGAGGCCCAGATCGTCCTCGTCGACTACCGTCGCTCGCTGCTGGGCGAGGTCCCCGAGGAGTACCTCCTCAACTACCTCACCTCCGCGACCCAGGCACAGCCCGCGCTCAACGACCTGGCGACGTACCTCCAGAACCGGATCCCGGGACCGGACGTCACGCCCGAGCAGCTGCGCAACCGGTCGTGGTGGACCGGGGCCGAGGTGTTCGTCGTGGTCGACGACTACGACCTCGTCGCGACCCAGCAGAGCTCGCCGGTCGCCCTCCTGCAGCCGTTGATGGCCCAGGCCCGCGACGTCGGTCTGCACATCGCGGTCGCCCGCCGCTCCGGCGGTGCGTCGCGGGCGCTCTACGAGCCGGTCATCCAGACCATGCGGGACCTGGCCATGCCGGGCATCCTGCTGGCGGGCAGTCGTGACGAGGGCGCGCTGATCGGCAACCTCCGGCCGGGTCCGGCCCAGCCGGGTCGCGGCAAGATGCTCACCCGCGACCGCGGCGCGGAGGTCGTCCAGCTGGCCTGGACCGATCCGTCACTGTGAGCGCATGGCGGCTGCAGGAATCGCCTCCTCAGTGGCGAAACTGGCGCTTACTGACCGTTGCAACGGTCAGTAGGCGCGGGAATCGCCACTTAAGAGGTGATTCCTGCACCAGGTGACGCCACGGCCTCCGGCCGCGGGGCGGCGATGAGTGCGGCGATCGCGGTGGTGACCGGCACGGCGAGGACCAGCCCGATCGAGGTGACCAGCGTGCGGATGACCTCCTCGGCGAGCTGCTCGGTCGAGATCAGGTCGATCAGCGGGCGGTCGTAGACGCGCAGCAGCATCAACAGGATCAGCGCCGTACCGACGTACGCGAAGACGATGGTGTAGATCGTCGAGGCGATGTGGTCGCGGCCGATCCGCATGGCGCTGGTGAAGACGGCCGTGCGCGAGGCGTGCGGCGTGGCGGCGCGCAGCTCCCAGACGGCCGAGGCCTGCGTGATGGTGACGTCGTTGAGCACGCCGAGCCCCGCGATGACGAGGGCGCAGCCGAGCAGCGCCTGGAAGTCGAGGGCGCCGAAGGAGGCCAGGATCGCGCCCGTCTCGTCGCTGATGCCGGTGAGCCGGGCGTCGCCGATGGCGACCACGCCGATGCCGGCGGTGAGCACGATGCCGAGCAGTGTCCCGGCGAGGGCGGTGCTCGTGCGCAGTGAGAAGCCGTGTGTCGTGTAGAGGACGACGAACATGATCGCGGATGCGCTGGTCAGCGCGACACCGACGCCGGAGGCGCCGTCGAGCAGCGCCGGCAGCATCCACCACCACACGACGGCGCCGCCGAACGCGAGACCGACCAGGCCAAGCAGTCCGCGCCACCGCGCGACCGCGAGCACGACCGCGACGAAGAGCACGCCCAGCCAGACCAGGGTCCCGTAGCGCTCGGTGGCGAAATAGGAGTACGTCGCACCCTGGTCGGGCGCCTCCTCGGGCGCCGGCGTGCGGAGCAGCTCGACACGGTCGCCCTTCGCGAGCCCGGACTCGACGACCTCCGGGGGTACGTCGAGACGGATCGGCTCGTCCTCGCCGTCGACCAGCACGGTGACGGTGCTGCAGCCGGACCCGTCGGGCAGCCCGGTCCGGCCCGAGCAGCGCTCGGCCACGGCGACCACGTCGGCGGACGGGAAGGTCACGCCGGGGGCGGCGAACTGGGCCGCGGCACCGCCGCTCTCGGCGCGGCGGGCGGCCGCGTCACCGGGCGGCCACCAGATCGCGATCCCGGCCAGCGTGCCGATCAGGGCGAGGGCGAGGGTGGACAGCAGGACGGTCCGGGCCGTCGTACCGACCTGGATCTGGTCCTCCGGGTCGCGGTCCGCCCGATGGGAGTGGCCGTGGCCGTGTCCGTGTCCCCGGCCGCGATGGCTGTTCACGCGGACACCCTGCCACGACCGGCCCCGATATGAGAATCGTTGTCAACTAGGCTGGGGACGTGAGCCCGCACGTGCCCGTGACCGCCCTGACCGGGCACCTCGGCGCGGGCAAGACCACCCTGCTCAACCGGCTGCTGCGCCAGCCCGGCGCGCGGATCGGCGTGATCGTCAACGACTTCGGCGCGATCAACGTCGACGTCGGCCTGGTCACCGGACAGGTCGACGAGCCGGTGTCGATCGCGGGCGGCTGCCTGTGCTGTCTCGAGGACGTGTCGGGCCTGGACGCCGCGCTGGAGAAGCTCGCGAACCCCCGGCTCGCACTCGACGCCATCGTGGTCGAGGCGAGCGGGCTCGCCGAGCCGGGCGCGCTGGCGCAGATGATCCAGGGCAGCGCGGCGCCACGGGTGCGACCCGGCGGGGTGGTCGACGTGATCGACGCGGTGGAGTACTTCACCACGGTCGACGACGGCGGCATGCCGCCCGCCCGGTTCTCGGTAGCCACGCTCGTGGTGGTCAACAAGGTGGATCTGCTCCCCGCGGCGACCCGCGAGGACACGCTCACGGCGATCGAGGGCCGGGTCCGCGAGGTGAACCCGGCCGCGCACGTCGTCCGCACCTCGCGCGGCCGGGTCGATCCCGCCCTGATCCATGACGTCGCGCTGACCGAGGACCCGCCGGACCAGCTCCCCCTCGCCGCGCTGCTGCGCGCCGAGCGCGCCGCGACCGACGACGAGCACGGCCCGCACGCGGCGTCCGCCTCCGTCCGCACCGACGACGCCGTGTCACCCGGCCGCGTGGCGGACGTGCTGCTCGCGCCGCCCACCGGCGCCTACCGGATGAAGGGGACGGTCGCGGTCGACACCGCCCGCGGCCGCCGGGGGTACGTCGTCAACGTGGTCGGCGGCCAGGTCCATGTCGCCGGCCTCCGCCCGGCACCCGCCGGCAGCGAGCTGGTCGCGATCGGCATCGGACTGGACGCCGCCTCGGCCGCGCGCCGGCTGCGGGCGGCCCTCGCTCCCGCGACCGAGCCCGATCCCGACGGGCTGCGGATCCTGGAGCGGCTCCGGCGCCTCACCAGCTCGACGTCGTGATCCCGGGCAGCTCACCGCGGTGGGCCAGGGCCCGGAACCGGATCCGCGAGAGCCCGGCCTTGCGCAGGTAGCCGCGCGGACGGCCGTCGACCTGGTCGCGGTTGCGGAGCCGCACGGGCGAGGCGTCCCGCGGCAGCCGGGCGAGCGCCCGGACCGCCTCGGCCAGCTCGGCCGAGCCCGGCGCGGCGCGGCGGACCCGCTCCTTGAGCAGGGCCCGCCGGTCGGCGTACCTCGCGACGGTGGCCCGGCGCCGCGCCTCGGCGGCGATCTTCGCCTGCGAGGCCATCAGCGCTCCTCGCGGAACTCGACGTGGCGGCGCAGCACGGGGTCGTACTTGCGCAGCCGCAGCCGGTCGGGGTCGTTGCGGCGGTTCTTGCGAGTGACGTAGGTGTAGCCGCTCCCGCCGGTGGAGCGGAGCTTCACGATCGGGCGCACGTCGGATGCCTTCCCCTTCGATCCGGCCATGTCAGAGCCTCTCTCCTCGGGCCCGGAGGTCGGCCACGACGGCCTCGATCCCCCGCTGGTCGATGGTCTTGATGCCGCGGGCGGAGACCCGCAGCGTGATGTGTCGCCCCAAGGACGGGACCCAGTAGCGCTTGCGCTGGATGTTGACGTCGAAGCGCCGTCGGGTCCGTCGGTGCGAGTGCGACACGTGGTTGCCGAACCCGGGGCTGGCCCCGGTGACCTGGCACACCTGTGACATCGCTTCCCTCCTGCTCTATGATTGAGAATGATTCTCATTCTAACCGCAAGGAGCAAGCGATGAAACAGGGCATCC
This sequence comes from Nocardioides carbamazepini, assembly GCF_024614185.1. Taxonomy (GTDB): domain Bacteria; phylum Actinomycetota; class Actinomycetes; order Propionibacteriales; family Nocardioidaceae; genus Nocardioides; species Nocardioides carbamazepini. The sequence goes on along the minus strand of NZ_JAHTLF010000016.1, from coordinate 94,419 downwards.
ACCCCGCCTACGGGCCCGTCGTCTTCCGCGACCGCGCGACGGGCGACCTGATGCTCACCCGGTCGACGCTCGTCGACGGGGTGGACGGCCGGAGGGTCGAGGTCGACGGGACGTCGTACCCGGTCGTGGACGTCGACGTGAGCGTGCACAGCCACCCGCTCTGGACCGGCCAGGGCCGGGTGCTCGACACCGAGGGTCGCGTCGAGGCGTTCGAGCGGCGGTACGGCCGGCGGGGCGGCGCGCGATGAGGGTGCCTGTCGTCCTGCTGACCGGAGTCGACCCGGACGCCATGGCCACGACGATGGTCGGCCTGCAGTTCGGCCTGCCCGACGCCGTCGCGGTGCGCCACGAGATCGACCCGGAGCGCGGCCTGCTCACCCGGACGGTCAGCGACCTGTCCGGCGTCGTCGAGACCCACGAGCTCCTGCTCGAGCATGCGTGCGTCACGTGCGCCATCCGCGAGGACATCGTGCCGACGCTCGAACGCCTCGCCCGCGACGGCCGTTGGCACAGCATCGTCGCCCACCTCCCCGTGGGCGCCGAGGCGGGGCACCTGTGCTCGGTGCTCACCTGGGACACCCGCCTGGCCCGCTTCCTGCGGGTCGCCACGGTCGTCACGGCGCTCGGCACCCGTCATCCCGTGCGCGACCTGCTCGGCGACGACCTGCTCGCCGACCGCGGGCTGCACTGCGCGGCCGACGATCGTCGTGGCGTCGGCGAGGTGCTGGCCGCGATGGTGGAGTACGCCGACGTGCTGACCTTCGACGACGGTCCCGACCCGGTCGCGCGGGGCCTGGTCGAGGCCCTGGCCCGCCCGGGCGTCCCGGTGCTCGAAGGCGGCCACGGCCTGGAGAGCCGGCAGTTGCTGGGGAGCCTGCACCAGCGCGCACACAGCGACGACTGGACCAGCCCCACCCGAGCCCACGCGCTGCCCGACATCAGGACCGAGGGCGTGTGGCGGGTCGACCTGCGGGCGCCCCGACCGTTCCACCCCGACCGGCTGCTGGAGTCGCTCGAGCTCATCGGTGGCGGAGCCCACCGCTCGCGAGGCTGCTTCTGGCTGCCGACCCGGTCCGGGCGCGCGCTGGAGTGGGACGGCGCGGGCGGCCAGCTCAGCATCGGCGACCATGCCGGCTGGGGCCGTCGCGCCGCGTTCACCCGCATCGTGCTCACCGGTGTCGGTGCGGCGCCCGCGCACCTGCGCCCGGCCTTCGAGGAGCTGCTGGTCGCCGAGGGCGAGCGCGGCACCTGGTCGGTCAGCGAGGACGGCTTCGAGCCCTGGCTGGGCCCTATCCGGCAGGTGGCGTGATGGCAGTACCCAAGCGCCGGACCTCCCGCAGCAACACCCGGCACCGCCGGGCACAGTGGAAGGCGACGGCGCCGGACCTGGTGCCGGTGACCATCGACGGCCGCACCCACCGGGTGCCCCGACGGCTGATCGGCGCGGTGATGGACGGACTGGTCGACCCCACGACGGGCAGGAGGACCAAGCGGTGAAGGTGCGCAACTCGATCCGGTCGCTGAAGCGCCAGCCGGGCGCGCAGGTGGTCCGCCGCCGCGGGCGGATCTACGTGATCAACAAGCGGAACCCTCGGATGAAGGGACGCCAGGGCTGACGGTCGGTACCTGGGGACCGGTCCCCAGGTACCGGCCGACGGCACCCGCGACCGATGTCCGGCCCGATCGGCCGACCTAGCGTCGAGAGCATGATCCGCCGCCCCGTCGCCGCCGTCCTCCTGGCCTGCTACTCCGTCGTCGTCGCCCGGCTCACCCTGGCCGACCCGTCGGCGGGCCGGTGGGCGTTCGACCTGGCCGGGGCGGCGGCGCGGCGGGCCAGCGACGGACGGCTGGACTGGAGCGAGACCGAGGTGATCGCGAACGTGGCCCTCTTCGTGCCGGCCGGCTTCCTGCTCGCGGTCCTGCTCGGCCGACCGCTCCTCGCGGCGGCGGTGACGGTGCTCGCATCAGCGTGCATCGAGCTGGCGCAGCAGCAGTTCCTCCCGACCCGGGTGCCGTCGCTGGCCGACGTGTGGCACAACGGCCTCGGCGGCCTGCTCGGCGCGATCCTCGCCGCGCCGTTCAGCCGGATCGGTCACCGGCCGGTCCACCTGGACGGGCCGACGGCCCAGCGCGCGCGGCAGTACTGAGGAGCGGTCACTCGTAGGGGCGCTTCGGCGGGTCCGTCGGCGTGATCTCGGTGGCGGTGAGGACCGGCGCGTCCTCGGCTCCGACTCCCTCGCCGGTCCCCTCGACCCAGGTTCCGACGACCTCGACCCACTCCTCGTCGCCGGGCGCGGACCCGTCGACCCCGTCGGCGCCATCGACCCGGACCCGGAAGGCCAGCGCGTCCGCGGCGCAGCAGCTGATCGAGAGCCGGGTGACGTACCAGCCGTCCTCGTCGTGGGTGACGAAGCCGCGCAGCCGTACCTGCGCACCGGCCAGCACCTCGCCGTACACCGAGGCGTAGGCGACGAACTCCGAGACCAGCAGGTCGCTGACCCGGCCCGCTGGCAGCGGCGCGACCGCGGCCCTGTCGTACTGCACGGCGCTCACGTCGTTGGACCGGCGCTCGGCGACGTACGCGCCGAGGGCGGGCGGCTGGACGACGAAGGCGATCACGACCGGGAGCAGCATGGCCCACACCGCCGACGACGCCTCGCTGTCGTCGTGGTCGCGGCTGAACACCGCGAGGAAGGCAAGCGCCACCATCGCGCCACCGCTGACGACGAGCGGCCACCTCATCCAGTCGTTGACATAGCGGGCGTACTCGTCGGTGATGCCGACCCGCAGGGCGACCGCACCGATCGCGGCGAGGACGACGGCCTGGGCGTTCCGGTTCACAGCAGCACCCACCCGACGACGGAGGCGATCACGGTGGCGACCACCAGGACGAGTGGCACGAACTGGACCGCGAAGCCGCGGCCGAACTGGCCCGCCTCCATCGCGGCGAGCTTGATGTCCATGACGGGGCCCACGACGAGGAAGACCAGCTTCGCGGTGTCGGAGAACGCCGTGAGGCTGGCCGCCACGAAGGCGTCGGCCTCGGAGCACAGCGCGACGAGGAAGGCGAAGGCGGCGAGCACGACGATGCCGGCCAGCCACTGACCGGCGACCGACTCCACGATGCTCACCGGGACGAGCACGTTGACCGCCGCCGCGACCATCCCGCCGATCACGAGGAAGCCGCCGGCGGGGAGCAGGTCGTGCCAGGCCGCACCGACGAACCGGGACCACCTCGTGTCGTTGCCATGCGCGTGGCGGACCTCGCTGATCCGGGGCAGGCGCAGCGCGGGCACCCGGCCGGCGACACCGACGTAGATCCAGCCGATCACCACGGCGACCAGCAGGGAGGCGACGAACCGGCCGACGACCATGTCGGTGCGGCCCTGGAAGGCGACCGCGGTGGAGATGATGACGGCCGGGTTGATCGCGGGCGCGGCGAGCAGGAACGTCAGCGCGACGGGTGCGGGTACGCCGCGCCGGGCCAGCCCGGAGGCCACGGGCACCGCGGCACACTCGCACGTGGGCAGGCCGATCCCGGCGATCCCCGCGACCGGCACCGCCAGCACGGGGTTCCGCGGCAGGGCCCGGGAGACGACCCGCTCGGACAGCAGCGCGGAGATCAGGCCCGAGAGCAGCACGCCCAGGACGAGGAACGGGATCGACTGGACGACGATGGCGAGGAAGACGGTGGCCCAGGTCTGGAAGGCGGCGCCCTCCAGGCGATCGCCGAGCAGCCGCTGCGCCGGCACCGCTGCCAGCAGCACACCCAGGACCAGCCACACCTGCAGGTCCGCGCCCCCGCCCCGGGACGGAGCCGGCGGGCTCGCTGTCGTCACGGCCGGACCTCGGGACGACCGAGGCCCGAGCCGGCCCGTGCCATGACGGCGAGGACGCCGTGCCGGGGCGCGGCGAGCCAGGCGAGGAGGAAGGCGGCCGCCAGCACCAGCACGATCGTGCCGCCGACGGGCAGGTCCCACGACCACGACACGTAGAGCCCCACGGTCGCGCCGAGCACGCCGACCACGGGGGCGAGGGTCATCATCACGCCGAGCCGGTCGGTCAGCAGCCGCGCCGTCGCGGCGGGCGCCACCAGCAGCGCCAGCACCAGGACGTTGCCGATCGTCTGCACCGACATCACCACGGCCAGCGTGACCAGGACGTAGAGGACCAGGTCGTGGAGGAAGACCCGCAGGCCGAGGACCCGCGCCAGCTCCCGGTCGAGCGTGACGGCGACCAGCCCGTGATGGAGCAGGAACAGCACGGTCAGGACCACGAGGCCCGTCACGGCGATCACGGCGAGGTCGCGGTCGGGCACGCCGGCGATCGAGCCGAACAGGAACTGCTGCAGCGACCCGGCGTACCCCGGCGCCCGGGAGATGATCACGACGCCCAGCGCGAACGCGGCGACGAAGAAGATCCCGATCACCGAGTCCTCCTTGAGGCGCCGCCCCTGGCTGAACACCGCGATGAGGACGGCGGTGAGGACACCCGCGATCGTCCCACCGACGATCAGGTTGCCGGACAGCACGAACGCGACGGCGAGGCCGGGGAAGACGGCATGGGCGACGGCGTCCCCGATGAACGCCATGCCGCGCAGCACGACGTAGCAGCCGACGACCCCGCACACGATCGAGGACATCATCGCCACTGCCAGCGCCTTGGGCAGGAAGCGCAGGTCGGGGTTGGTCAGGTCGTCGAGGAAGTCGAGCGGGCTCATACCGTCACTCCTGCGTCCAGCACCCGCAGGAACGGACTGTCGACACCCACGCCGAAGGTGCTCGACCACGCGTCGGGGCGGGCCCGGAGCTCGTCGGCGGTCCCGGTCGCGACCACCGTCTGGTTGAGCAGGACGACACGGCGGCAGGCGAACAGCGCGGAGGCGATGTCGTGCGTGGTCATCAGGACCGCACGTGCCTCCCCCTCCGCTCCGTCCACGAGCGCGGTGAACATCGCGAGCAGCGACTCCTGGGTCGGCAGGTCCAGGCCGGTGAACGGCTCGTCGAGCAGCAGCACCGACGGGTCCAGCGCGAGCGCCCGCGCCACCAGCACCCGCTGCCGCTGGCCGCCGGACAGCTCGCCGACCGGACGGCGGCGCAGGTCGGTCATCGCGACCAGGCGCAGCGCCCGGTCCACCGCCCTCCAGTCCGCGACCCCGGGCCCGCGACCGGGACGCAGGCCCCCCGACCGACCGGTGAGCACCACCTGCTCGACCGAGATCGGGAAGTCCCAGGCGAACTCGTGGCGCTGGGGGACGTAGCCGATCTCGCCGCGCCGGCGGCGTACCGGTCGGCCGTCGATGCGCACCTCTCCGGCACGCACCCGGGTCAGGCCGAGGATGCCGCGCAGCAAGGTGGTCTTGCCGGCCCCGTTGGGGCCGATCAGGCCGACGAGCTCACCGGGGCGGAGGTCGAGGTCGACTCCGCGCAGCACCGGCCGGCCGCCGAGGTCGACGTCCAGGCCACGCACCTGCAGGCCGGTCGTCATCGGCCGCTCCCGTCGTCGGCCAGTGCCCGGGCCCGGGTACGACGCCCGCGCGTGACCACCGCCAGCAGCACGCCGACGAGGACGACCGCTCCGGCGCCGACGCCCCACGGCCAGACCGGCGTACCGCCTTCCTCGGCCGCCTCCGTATCGGCAGCGGAGGGCGCCACGCCACTCGTGCCCGGTGCGCTCGCCTCGGCGCGGCGGGCCTGCTCCGGATCGGTGGCGTCGCCGACCGCCAGCCGGAGCGTGCCGGTCGTGGTCTGCTCGGTGCCGTCGACGAGCGTCGCGGTGGCCGCGATCGACACGAGGTGGACACCCGGCTCGCTGAACACCCAGTTGGCGTGGGTGTGGGTGTTGACGTCGACCCACAGGTCCTGGTCAGCGACGTCACGCCCGTCGAGCTCACGCGAGTCCCAGAGCACGTCCGGCTCGCCGAAGCCGCCGTCCTGCAGGTAGACGACCAGGTGGCCGGGACCGTCGACCCCCTTCAGCGTCAGAGTGACGCCGCGGTCGACGGTCTCCAGCACCGAGGGGTCCTGCGTGTTCCAGCCGAGCCACACCACCTCGGGGTTCTGCGTCTGGGGTACGACGTGCACGCCGGTGCCGGGATCGACACCGAGGAAGGCGTACGCCGGGTCGTCGGGCACCTGCTGCATGCCGGTGTCGCGCACCCGGATCACCGCGTGCTCGAGCGGGCGCCAGACCGAGCCCTCGAGCCGGGTGTCGTCATGGACCATCAGCGTCCACGCGCCGTCCACGTCGCGCGGGCCCAGGTCGACGTGGCCGGCCTCCAGGACGACGTCGTCGGTGGCGACCTCCTGGTCGGGGTCGATGGTCTGCTGGAGGGCGCCGTCGTCCGGCGGGACCGTCGGGGTCGGGTCGTCGGGCGCGGCCACCGCGGCCGGCACGAGCAGGGTGGACAGTGCCAGCACGAGGGCGGGCAGTCTCACGAGAGACACGATCGGATCTCCTCCGCGTTGAAGCGCATCATCTGGACGTAGTCGGTCACCCGGTCGTCGAAGGCGTCGCCGTAGATGGCACAGACGTCGATGCCCTCCTCGTCGGCGACCTGGGTGAGCACGGACGACCGGGCGCGCAGGTTCGGCTCGAGGAAGACCGCGGGCACCCCGAGGGTGCGGATCGTCCCGACCAGCTTGCGGCGGTCGGCCAGCGACGGCTCGGTGGCCGGGTTGGGGGTGACGAAGCCGGCGACCTGGAGGCCGTAGGCATGGGCGAGATAGCCGAACGCGTCGTGGGTCGTCACCAGGTAGCGGCGGCGCTCCGGCACCTCGGCGATCGTGTCCCGGACGTACGCGTCGAGCTGCTCCAGCTCCGCGAGGTAGGCATCGGCCCGCTCCCGGTAGGCCAGCGCGCGCTCGGGGTCCGCGTCGATCAGGGTGTCGCGGATCAGCTCGGCGTAGGCCATCACGTTGCCGACGTCCTGCCACAGGTGCGGGTCGATCTCGCCGTGAATGTGCTTGCCGAGCACGGCCTGCGGGAGCTGGTAGACAGGCGTGCCCGGCCGGCCGAGGAAGCCGAGCCGATCGTCGCCGGGGATCTCGACCAGTGCCTTCGCGGGCACGTCGACGACGACCTCCGCCGGGTCGAGCTCCTCCTGGCTGTGCTCACCGCCGCCCTCGGCGTCGTAGCGGAGGTCGAGATCGCCCCCGTCAAGGTCGACGGTCACATCGGCGTGGCCCCGGTCCAGCGCCCTGCCGTCGCCGGCGTCCTCGGGCGGGACACCGACCGCGAAGGTCACGGTCGTCGCCCCGATCGGCATCGACTTCGCGCCGCTGTCCACCTGCAGCCGCGCCGCGAAGTCGACCGTGTAGACCCCCGGCTCCGAGAACGACCACGACATGTGGGTGTGCGCGTCCGCGGGCAGCACGGCGGTGTCGTCGCGGTAGCCGTCCGCTGCGTCGAAGCCGTCGCCCGAGTCGAAGTAGACCTCGGGATCGCCGAAGGAGCCGGTGATGTAGCCGACCACTCGGCCGGGACCGGTCATCGCGGTGGCGGAGAGGAGCACGTCGGAGGCGCGCGTGGCGCCGTACTGCTCGCCACGGCCGTGGACCCGCAGTCCCAGCCAGATGGTGTCGAGGTTGACCTTCTCGACGAGCGGGATGATCTCGGCGGCGTACTTCACCGCGTCCTCGGCGAGCGAGACGTTGATGGCGTCGTCGGGCAGGTTGGCGTCGAGCACCTTGATCACGCTGTGCTCCTCCAGCAGCAGGTAGTTGCTGAAGGCGGCGTCGGCGTAGACCACGTCACGTGCGCGGCGCAGGCTCGGCTCGTAGCTGTGCGGGTCCGCACCGTCCGGCACGAGGGAGACCACGTTCACGTCCTCGCCACCGACGTTGCGGACGAGGTCGGCGATCAGCCCGGTGGTGGTGACCACCTGGAGCCGGCCGTCGTTCGCCGAGAGCGTGGGTGGCGCGGCGCAGGCCGTCAGGAGGACGACGAGCGCCGCGCCACCCGCGACCCGCCTACGCATGGGCGAAGCGACGGATCGCCCGGCGGCGTACGCCGAGCACGGCCGCGCCGGTCACCACCAGCGTGACGCCGAGAGGCAGCAGCAGGGTGAGGCTGTCGTCGGCGCCCGTCGCCGGGATGACGCAGTCATCCGCGGGCGCGGCGGCCGGAAGCGGAGCCTGGGGCACCGCCAGGGGCACGGTCAGGCCGACGCTGCGGCCTCCGCCGCCAGACCCGCCGCCAGACCCGCCGCCGACCACGAAGGTCAGCGTCGCCTGGTCGGAGACGGCCGTGCCGTCGGTCAGCGTTGCCGACTGGGTGATGGTCACCTGGTAGGTGCCGGGTGCGGTGAAGGCCCAGTTGCCATGGGCGTGCACGTTGAGCGGCACGTCGAACGCCTGCGGGAAGCCGCTCACGTTGCCGAACATCTTCTGCCCGACGCCGCCGAACGAGTCGGTGAGGTAGACCGCGAGCTTGCCGGGGCCGCTCACGCCGTCGAGCCGGTAGCGCACGGGGCCGCGGACCTGCTGCCGCACGGTCTCGTGCTGGGTGTTCCAGCCCAGCCACGGCACGCCGCTCGCCTGGGTCTGGGGGATCAGCCAGATCCTGGCGCCCGGGGAGCCGAGGAAGGCGTACGCCGCTCCGGCGGGCACCTCCTGCTGCGCGGAGCCGCCGATCGCGAACCGCAGCGACTCCGGCTCCACCCAGCTCGGTGGCTGGGTCCGGTCGTCCTTGACCCGCGCCTGCATCGTCGTGCCCTCGATCACCGAGCCGAAGTCGAAGTGGCCGTCGCCCACCGTGGCCTGCGATGTCTGCGGCGTCTGTGGGGTCTGGGGGGCCGCGGCTTCGTCACCGGCGTCCGTCCTCGCCCCGGTCGACCCGCTGCCCTCGCCACCGGTGACCGGCGCGCACGCCACGGGGACGCGGGCGGGCATCGGGGTCGGCGATGCCGGTGCGGCTCCTGCGGTGGCCTCCGGGTGCTCCTCGCCCTTGCTCTTCTTGCCCTTGCCGCCCTTCTTGTCCCCGGCGCTCCCGGCCCCGGCGTCGCCCACCGGGCCCGGGGCCGGCTGGGCGCAGGGGCCGACCCGGAAGGTGAGCGTGCCGGTACTGGACGCGTCCGCGCCCGACGTCAGCCGCGCCAGGTGCGTGGTGGTGACCCGGTAGACGCCGGGCTGTGTGAAGGACCAGTTGCCATGCGCGTGGACGTTGGCCGGAACGACGGTGCTCCGGGGCCAGCCGTCCGCCATGCCGAGCACGGGGGACACCGCACCGAACGACCCGGTCTGGTAGACGAACAGCTGACCGGGGCCCTCGACCGAGTCGAGCCGCCAGGTCGTGGCGCCCTGGATGTTGCCGATGGCGCTCTCGTGCTGGGTGTTCCACCCGAGCCACGGCACGCCGCTCTCCTGGACCTGGCCGATGGTCCAGATGTCGCTGCCCGCCGTACCGAGGAAGGCGAGAGCGGGGTTGGCCGGCACCTGCCGGCGGGCCGGCTCGCCGATCTCGAACAGCATCGCGGCCGGGTCACGCCAGGTCGGCGGGCTGGTGCGGTCGTCCTTGACCCGTGAGCCGAGCCGACCGCCGGCGACCTGCACGCCGTAGTCGAAGTGGCCGTCGCTGACCCGGACCACGTCGGCCGGCAGGCCCGGGACGGCGCACGCGTCCTGCTGCTTCGCCGGTGCCACCGGCGGCGCGGGCTCCGGCGACGCCGGGGGTACGTCGGCCGGCACATCGACGGGTGGCACCTCGACGGGCGCGGGCTCGACCGGCTGCGGCTCGGTCGGGGCCGGCCCGGCCGGCTCCTCCGCGGCGGCTCGGACATCGAGTACGTAGGTGGCCGTCGCGCCGCCGAGGGCCGCGTCCACGACATACCGTCCGGGCACGCCGAAGGACCACAGCGGCCGGCCCTCCCTGCCGGGCGGGAGCGCGAGGACGTCGGGCCGGTCGTCGCCGGTGTCGATCAGGTCGACGCGTACTCCGTCGGGTTCGACATCCTGGACGAGCACCCGGCCCGGTCCGGTGACCGTCAGGTCGACGTCGAGGGTCGCCTCCGGCTCCGCTGTCGGAGCACGGCGCGTGCTCCAGCCCAGCGGCACTCCCTCGCCGAACGCCGCCTCGTCGACCTCGACGACCACGCGAGCGGGCTCGTAGGCCTGCCCGGCCTGGACCAGCCCGAGCCGCGCCGTGCCGTCCAGCGCCGAGGCCACGTCCAGCACCGTGACCGGCCCGTCGACGGTACGCAGCACCGTCGGGCCGGCCCCGACCGCGGCCGGGTCGGCGTGGACCGGAGCCCCGGGGAACCCGCCCATGACGAGCAGGAGGAGGGCGGCGCCGGTCGCGAACAGGGCGCGATGCAGCGTGGGCAGCGGGCGAAGGGTTGTCTTCATGGGGACTTTCCGAGTCTGGGTGAGGAGGGGCGGGACCGGCCCGAGACCGGCCCCGCCCCGAGGCGGAGAGCCGTCAGGTCACCGGGAGGTCAGCGGCGGACCTTCACGACCTGCGTCGTGCTCGACTTCTCCGTGCCGGCGTCGCCCTTGTAGACGACCTTGATCCGGTGCTTGCCCGCCTTGAGCCGAGGCAGCCTGACCACGGTCCTGCCGTCGGCCCGCACCGTGCCGGTGGCGATCTTCTTCCCGCCGACGCGGACGACGACCTTGCCGGTCGCACCGGCGCCCGGCGACTGCGGGACGGTGACCGCGACCTCGACCTTGCCGCGCTTGCCGGGCGTGAGCCGCTTCGGCTTGACCTTCACCTCGACCTGGCTGACCGCCTTGCCCGCGGCGGGCGGCTGCGTCGGGGTGGGTGCGGCGCCGGACGCGAGGCTCACCACGACGGGCGCCGACTCGGCGATGACCGCGTGGTCGTGGTCGAAGATCCGGGCGACGACCTCGGCGCCCTGCAGGTCCGCGGTGATCGGCAGGTCCGCGGTGGCCTGGTTGGAGTCGGGGATGTAGGTGAAGAACTCCTCGCCCGGCTTGCGGACGTACCAGTGGAAGTGGTCCTCACCGGTCTCCGGGCTCTGGCTCGAGGTGAAGTGCGCGGTCTCCCCCACGGCGTACGACGCCTTGTCGGCCCGAGCGGTGAGCGTGGTCACCTGCGGCAGCTGCGACACGTGCAGGGTCAGCGGCTCGGAGGACGCGACCACGTTGTGGGCGTGGTCGTAGAGATTGGCGTAGACCTGCGCGCCGTCCCAGACCAGGGACGTCGGCAGCTTGAGCTCGGCCGTGCTGGACGCGCTGCTGATCGCGTAGTCCGGTCCGCCGGGACGCTTGATGAACCAGTGGTAGTGGTCGAGGTCGGTCGCGGCGGTCGGCGCCGCCGTGAGCGTGATGCCCTGTCCGTAGAGATACGTCGCGCCGGGCTTGTTGGGCGTGACCTCGACGCCGAGGTCCGCGGGCGCCGGGTCGCCGACGCGGATGTGGTAGCTGGCAGTCGGACCGCTGAGTGTGCCGCCAGCGGTCGTCGTGGCCCGCGGCGTGACGTCGAAGGTGTAGTCGCCCTTCTCGGAGAAGGTCCAGTTCGTGTGGACGTGCGCGCTGCGGGTGATCGGGATGACGTCGGGACCACCGTCGGTGCTGTCGACATAGTGCTTCTCGACTCCGCCGAAGGAGTTGTTCATGAAGCTGTGCACCGCGCCGGGACCGTCGACCTCGACGTCGAGCTGGACGGCGTTCTCCGCGGTCGGCAGCTCGGTGCCCGACGGGAGCGTGGACATCAGCCGCTCGGTACTCCAGCCCGGCCACGGCAGTTGCGGGTTCTGGGTCTGCGGCAGCATGTAGACGGTGTCGCCGGGTGCGCCCAGGAACGCGTACTGCCCCGCGTTCGGCACCCCCGGGCCGGGCACCTGGATGGCGGCGGTCTGGTCGTCGATCGCGATGGTCACATCCGCGGCATCGCGGAACGTGGCACCGGCGTCGTACAGGCCGGTGTCGTCCTTCACCTGCAGTCTCAGGCCGGCGCTGGCCGGGTCATAGCTGACCTCGAACAGGTCGATGTGACCGCGGTCGAGGACCACGGGCCGATCGGCCGCGACCGCGGGTGCGGCCAGGCCGACGGCGACCGCGCCGCCGGCGAGTGCCAGCGCGGTCAGTGAGCTGATGGTTCTCATGGATTCGTCCCTCTCCACCGACGGCGGCTCCGTCGGGAGCCCGGACTCTACATGAGAACGATTATCATTTGCATCAGGTGGTGGCAGCCAAGCACTTCACGAGAAACTAGAACGCGTTATCGTTTCGCCATGAGCGGCTTGGTCGGGGCGGACGCCCTGCAGCGGGAGTACGACGTCGTGGTGGTCGGGTCCGGCGGCGGGGCCCTGACCGGGGCCGCCCTCGCGGCCACGGCCGGGCTCAGCACCCTGGTCCTCGAGCGGACGCCGCTGATCGGCGGGACGTCGGCGTACTCAGGCGGCGCCTGCTGGCTGCCGGGCAGCGACGTGCAGCAGCGCGCGGGCCTGCCCGACTCGACCGAGGGCGCACGGGCCTACCTCGCGGCCGTGCTCGACCATCCCGACGAGGAGCGGGTCGAGGCACTGCTCACCCAGGCGCCGCGACTGGTCGCCCAGCTCGAGGCGGACCCGCTCATGGAGTTCGAGTGGATCCCGTTCTCGGAGTACTACGACGCACCCGGGCGCGTCCCGATGGGCCGCTCGATCCAGCCCAGGAGCATCCGGCGCGAGGAGCTCGACCCCGCTGTCGCCGCGCTGGTCCGGCCGCCGGTCGAGCGCGATCGCGCCGGGCGTCCCGGCCGGTCCACCCTCTCCGGCGGCCAGGCGCTCATCGGCCGGCTCGCGGCGATCACCGTCCGCGACGGTGGCACGATCGCGACCGGCCGTCAGGTCACGGACTTCGGACGGGACGTGGACGGGCGCGTCACCACGGTCCGCTACGCCGGCCCGGACGGTCCCGGCGAGGTCCGGGCGCGACACGGGATCCTGGTCGCGGCCGGCGGCTTCGAGGGCAGTCCGGAGCGTCGTACCGCCCACGGGACGCCCGGCGACGCGGCATGGACGATGGCGCCGCGCGGCACCAACACCGGCGAGGTGATCGACGCGGCCGCGGAGATCGGCGCCGCCACCGACTGGACGGGAGAGGGTTGGTTCTGCCCGGGCCTGCAGCAGCCCGACGGCGGTGGCGCGTTCACTCTCGGCTTCCGGGGCGGCCTCATGGTCGACGGTGCCGCGCAGCGGTACGGCAACGAGTGCCTGCCCTATGACCGCTTCGGCCGGGTGATGGCCCAGGACCCGGCCCGCACACCGTCCTGGCTCGTCTTCGACTCCCGCGAGGAGGGCCGGCTCCCCGCGATCGCGATGCCCGAGGGTGAGCGGGCCGAGCATCTCGCCGCCGGCACGTGGGTGGAGGCGGACACGATCGAGGATCTCGCGGTGGCCGCGGGACTCGACCCGGCCGCGCTGGTCGCGACGGTCGAGCGCTACAACGCCTTCGCCGCGGCGGGCAAGGACGAGGACTTCGGCCGCGGCGAGGACGAGTACGACACCTTCTTCGCCGGGGGCGGCGGACCGGAGGCCGCGCTGGTCCCGGTCGACAAGGGGCCGTTCACGGCCGCCCGGTTCGTGCTCTCCGACCTCGGCACCAAGGGCGGGCTGGTCACCGACGCGAGCGCCCGGGTGCTCGACACCCACGATGTCCCGATCCCCGGCCTGTACGCCGCCAGCAACTCCACCGCGTCGGTGTTCGGCTCGGCCTACCCGGGTCCGGGCGCGCCCCTCGGCGCGGCGATGACGTTCGCGTCGCTCGCCGTGGAGGACATGCGGGCCCGGCGCCGCTTGTAACTACGGGTCACCGCACGAATTCGCCCACCACAGCACCCGGGTAGATGTCCTAGCACCCGGGTAGATGGAGGCGACCGCCGCTCACGGCACGACCGCAGCGACCCAGGGCAACTCGGGCACGCGTCTCGACTACCTCGGCGCTGTTGCTACTACCCGGGCGCTCGTGCACCGGAAATGGCGCTGTAAACCTTAAGACCGTCAAGACCCGGACGCGTGGACCAACATCGGCAGCGTGCACGTCCACGCTTGAAGCGTCAAGGGTATGAATCGCCCGCAAACAGCTCAAAGGGAGCGTGCGGCGCGGGAGGCGGCCGGGCTGGCGCTCGACCTGTTCGAAGGCGCGGACCCCGTGGTGGAGACCGCTGCCGGAGAGATGCGGGTGAGCGACTACCTGCCCACCCGGGCCTTCGAGCTGACCGCGCACTCCGTCGACATCACCCGCGCCCCCACCCTCGCCTTCACCCCCCACCACCGGCGCCCTCGCCGACACGCTGGCCCTCGCGAGTGCCAGCGCGCTGCGACAAGGCCTCGGCACCGATGCGCTCCCCGCCCTCACCGGCCGTCAGCCGCATCCGGAGGGTGCTTCCGTGGTGCCGTAGGACTCAGCCCATCACCAGGCCACCGTCGACCCGCACCGACTGCCCGGTGATGAATCCGGCCCGGTCGCTGGCCAGGAAGGCGATGAGCTCGGCAACGTCCTGTGCCGTGCCCCGTCGCTTCAGTGCCTGCTGGTCCAGCAGGGTGGTGATGGTCTGCGGCGCCGGGCCCGACTCGATCTCCTGCTCCGTTCGGATCGCGCCGGGCACGACGACGTTCACCCTCACCCCGGCCGGACCGAGCTCGCGGGCGAGTGCCCTGGTCAGCCCTTCGAGCCCTGCTTTGGAGCTGATGTAGGCGACCGAGGCGGGCGAGGCCGTCTGAGCCATCACGCTGGACACCACGACGATGCTGGGGTTCCGCGCCGCCAGCAGGTCGGCGCGCGCCGCGGTCGCGAGCGCCCAGGTCCCCCGGAGGTTGACCTGGAGCACGTGGTCCCAGGCCGCCGTACTCACCTCGTGGAAAGGTCCGCGGTGGGACGCCGCTGCGTTGCAGACAAGTGTCGTCACCGGCCCGATGGCGACACGGACCGCGGCCACGAGCCGGTCGGCAGCGTCAGGGTCGGCGAGGTCCGCCGAGACCGCGACCGCGACCGCGCCAGCCGTCCGACAGGCGGAGACGACCCCGTCGGCGAGCCGGGCCATCTCGCCCGAGGGATGGTGGGCCACCGCCACCGCCGCGCCTGCTTCGGCGCACAGCACGGCAACGGCGGCCCCGATCCCCCGGGAGGCACCCGTGACCAGCACGACCTGTCCATCCAGGCGTTCGGCGGTCACCGAACGGCTCCTGGCCGTACGGCGATCGCGTCGATCTCGAACTTGAGCGGGCCGATGCCGCCGGCGGTGGTGGTCCGGGCCGGAAGCGGGGCGCGGAAGTACTCGAGGTACAGCCGGTTGAACTCGTCCCGGTGGTCGTACGTGCCGAGGTAGCACCGGGTCTGGACGACATCGTCGAAGACGCACCCGGCCGCGGCGAGGATACGGCCGAGCGCGTCCATGCTGGACCGCATCTCGACCTCGAACGACGCCTCCACGTGCGCCCCGCGCTCGTCGACACAAGCCTGGCCGGAGACGAGGACGAGGTCGCCCACAACGCGCGCCGGCGAGAAGGGCTGCACCAGCCCCGAACGGTGAGGATCGCGGACGACGTCCATCACGCACCGACCGACAGGTCCGAGAGGGCGTCGGCGAAACGGTCGACCGTCGCGTCCACCTGGTCATCGGTGTGCGCCACCGACACGTACCACCGACCGCCCGGCATGACCATGACCCCGCGCCGCAGGAGGGCTGCCGAGAGCTGGTCGTAGCGGCTCTGGTCGGCTCGGAAGAACCCGCCCGGCGAGGCATCGGCCGGCCCGAGGCTGCACTGCAGTACCGGCCCGACATGATGCACGTGGCCGGTGACGCCGGCGTGGACGAGAGCGTCCCCGAGGCCGCGCGCCAGTCGGCTTGTCACCACCTCCAGATGGTCGTAGACGCTGTCGGCGTGCAGCACTCCGAGCGTCGCCTCGACGCCGCTGAGGACCAACGGACTTCCGTTGTACGTGCCTGCGTGAACGGTTCCGCGCTCGGTCGCGTCGACGATCGGCGCCGCACCCGTCACGGCCGCGATCGGCAGGCCGTTGC
The DNA here is from genome assembly GCF_024614185.1 of Nocardioides carbamazepini. GTDB lineage: Bacteria > Actinomycetota > Actinomycetes > Propionibacteriales > Nocardioidaceae > Nocardioides > Nocardioides carbamazepini. The sequence goes on along the minus strand of NZ_JAHTLF010000016.1, from coordinate 78,453 downwards.
CGAGCGCCTTGGCGAGGACGACCAGGTCGGGCGCCACGCCGTACTTGGCGGCCGCTCCGCCGAAGGCCAGCCGGAAGCCGGTGATCACCTCGTCGAAGACAAGCGTGGTGCCGGTCTCCGTACAGATCGAGCGCAGCTCCTGGAGGTAGCCGTCCGGCGGTGGGATGACACCGGAGTTGCACATCACCGGCTCTACGAAGAGCGCGGCGTGCTCACGCGCAGCGAGGGCGCCGCGCACGGCGTCGACGTCTCCGAACGGGAGGACGTCGAGCGCGTCGAGCGCACCCGGGTCCTGGCCGACCGAGCCCGCGGTGTCGAAGTCCCCTGCGGCGTCGGGGCGGTAGCCGACCAGGAACGGGTCGGACCAGCCGTGATAGTGCCCGACCATCTTTGCCACCCGCCGGCGGCCGGTGACACTGCGTGCGAGTCGGAGCGCGATCAGGTTCGCCTCCGTGCCAGTGTTGGTCCACAGCACCTTCTCCGCGCCGGGGATCGCGTCGACCACCGTCTCTGCCACCTCCGCCTCGAGACGGTGGGCAGCGCCGTATCCGGTCCCGAGCCGCACCTGGCGGGTCACGGCCGCGGTGACCTCTGGGTGGGCGTGCCCGAGGATGATGGGACCCCAGCCGAGGACGTAGTCGAGGTAGTCGTGCCCGTCAGCGTCGGTGAGGACAGCACCGCTGCCGTGCTTGATGTAGAGCGGCTGGGGCTGCATCCGGGCGCGGAGCCCCGAGGACAGGCCGCCGCTGCCCACCGTCGTCCGGGCACGTTCCAGCAGGGCGGCCGACTGGGGCCAGGACTCGATGGGGGTCACGGTGTTGCTCTCCTAGAAGATCGTTGCGGCAAGGTCGGTGATGCGGAGCGTGTCGTCGACGACAGGAAGCAGGCGCCACTTGTCGAAGACGGTGCAGGGGTGGCTGACACCAAGGCCGATCCGGTCGCCCACCACGAGGGGCGCCACCCGGCCAGGGTCCGACACGACCATCGCGTGGTGGTCGTTGAGTCGATCGACCCGGTGGCCGGCGAGGTCCCGCGGCGCTGCGTCCCCGTCGGCGAGGCGCCGTCGGACGGACGGCAGCCCGGCATCGACGCCGACGTCGCGGCGCCCGAAGTCGAGGATCGCAAGACCGGGCTCGGGGGTCGATAGGACCGTGGACCAGAGCTCGAGGGCCGGTCGGAGGTCCAGGAGCTCGGCGCAGCCCCTGCGCGCCGCACGCTGCCTCTGGTAGACCCCGTCGTCATGGGTGACGTAGCACCCGCTGCGCAGGATGAGGTCGAGGTCCCCCGTCGAGGTGTGGGGTGCGAAGTGGTCGACCACGGTCTCCGGGAAGACCGAGCTGCCGAAGGTCAGGCCGAGTCCGGGGGCCGGCACCTGGCCGCGTGAGGGAGCGGCCAGGGCACGCCAGCACGTCTCGACCGAGGACAGCCAGCTTTCGAGCCGGACCGGCGTCGCGGGGTCCTCGGCGTCCAGGATCCCTTCAAACGCGGCGAGCCCCTCGACCCGCACGCGCGGGTGCTCGCGAAGATGCCCGACGAGCGCGGCAGCCTCGTCGGGCGACCGTACGCCGCCACGCCCGCCGGCGATGCCAAGCTCGACGAAGACGCGCAGGGGCGGGCCCGCATCGACGTCGCGCAGCGCGGCGTCGATGCGCTCGATCCCCGCCATCGAATCGACGAAGAAGGCGATCCACCCGTCGGGGGCGGCACCGGCAGCCGCGATCCAGCGGAGGTCCTGCCGTTGCACGACCTGGTTGGCGATGAGCAGGCACCGATGACCCAGGGCGCTGAGAGCACGGGCCTGCCGTACGGACGCGACGGTGAACCCGGCTGCGCCGGCAGCCGCCTGACGCTTCAAGATCTGCGGACTCATGGTCGTCTTCGCGTGTGGCATCAGTCGGGCACCCGCCTCGTCGCACAGTCGCTGCATCGCCGCGACGTTCGACATCATCGGCGGCTCGTGGAGCAGCAGCAACGGCGTGGCCGCGTGCGCGCCGAGTACGGCGTGGGCTCCGAGGATCGTCCCGGGATCCGACTGGAGCGGATCGGAGAGCCCCTTGGCCTCGCTCGGCAGCGGGTTCACGGCAGCCCGATCCGGAGGACTGCGTCGTCCTCGAACGGAAGCATCGGCGCGCGCCGGTTGCGGTAGGGAAGGCGGTTCAGGTCAACCGCCGTGACCCCGGGAGTGTCGACGAAGACATGGTCGGAGACGTGACCGGCGTACCCGGCCAGCGGCGAGTGGACGCCCTTGGCGAGCACGACATCGAGCTCGGCGAGGTCGACCCCGAGCCGGGTGACCTGGGTCGCCGACACCGGCATCACCGCCCTGGTCGTGAGCACCACCAGCTGGCCGGTGTCGAGCCGGGCCAGGGCAGTCGGACCGGCGTCGGAGACATCGAGGCCGGCGTGGACCGGAGCGTCGGCCCTGAAGGCGCCGGCGTCCAGACGCAGGACCTCACCGGCGGCCTCGAGAGGCGGACCGACCTCGGGATGCGAGGTCCCGCCGATGGTGAGCCGGACCGCACCGCCGACCCCGGCGGCTGTGCATGCCGTCACGGCTGCGGGGTCGGCGACGATGGCGACGGCGCGGGTCAGTCCCGCGTCGATGACAGCCCGGAGCAGCACCACCGAGTCGCCGGCTGATCCCGCGCCGATGTTGTCGCCCGCGTCCAGGAGCAGCGCCGGGGTGGCGACCGCCTTCGTGCGGACCAGCTCGACTGCCTCTGTCGGCGGCAGCGCCGACTGGCTGAGCTCCGCCCGCCGGCTCCACAGCACCGCGGCGAGCTCGGTGCACGCATCGCGCGCCGCGTCCCGGTCGTCATCGGTGACGACCACGACGGCCATCCCCATCTCGGCGACATCGGCGTACGGGTAGCCCTGGGTGACCGACGCCGCCAACACGCCGGGCCGTGCCTCGACGGCAGCAGCGGCGTGCATCAGCGAGCGCATGGGCTCGGCGTCGGTGTTCTGGGCGACGATCGTCGGTACGACGGGCACCTGGAGCCACGCCATCGTCGGTCGCACCTGCCGTCGGGCGGCGGCCACGATGGTCTCGGCCACCTGGACGGCGCGCGTGCGGGCGTCGACGTGAGGGTTCGTCTGGTAGGCGTTCAGCACATCTGCCGCCTCGACCATCGCGGCAGAGACGTTCGCGTGAAGGTCGAGCGTGGCTCCCAGGGGCACGTCGTCGCCGACGACCGCACGCAGCCGGGTGAGCAGGTAGCCGTCCGCGTCCGCCAGGTCGTCGGCGACACACGCGCCGTGGACGGCAACCAGGACGCCGTCCCACGGTCCTCGGTTCCGCAACGACTCGCACAACGCGTCGACCTCGCGGCGCAGCACGTCACCGACCACCACACCCGCCGGCGTCAACGTCGTCATCCGCAGCGGCACCACCTCGACGTCGTCGCGCTCGACATCCAGGTAGCCCGACATCACGCTGGAGCCCGCGACGTACCTCTCCCGCATCGCCGCCTCGCCCACGCTCGTGCCGGCGGCGAACGCGTCGCGGTCGACGTGGTGCTCGGCGAAGCTGTTCGCCTCGTGGTAGAGGCCGAGCGCAGCGATCCGCACCGGCCGCGTGCCCGCCTCCGAGCTCGGCGCACCGGGGAGCTGCGAGCGGACCTGGTCGCCTGGCACCAGCGGCGCGCGCAGGAGTCGTCTGGCCGTCCGGTCCCGGCGGTCGAGCGCCGAACGCTGGTGGACCGTCAACGGCACCCAGGACGGCGGCGCGCTCGGCCAGTGCGGCGACAGCGGCGCACCGGCGACGAAGGTCGAGACGTTCTCCAGCCGCTGCTCACCCACGCGCTCGACTCCGTGGACGTCGGCGTACCGATCGACGCGTTCCTCGAGACGAAACAGGCCGATGTCGGCGGCCCCGCCGACCTGAAGCCGGCCAACAGGGAGTCCGAGCACGTCGGCCGGGGCCGCGGTCGTCGCGTGCAGCACGTCGGGCAGGGCCATGCCGGCGGCCAGCAGCTTGCTCATCACGTAGGGCAGGTCGTACGCCGGGCCCGGAGCGCACAGGGCGTGCAGGTCGGAGGAGACGGTGTGGGGTGCCAGACCCAACGTCAGCAATGTCTCCAGTGCCTGGTAGTCGAAGCCGCCGGCGCCGTGGCCGAGGTCGAAGACGACTCCCCTGCGGTACGCCGAGACGAGGGCGTCCCGGTCCGCCGACTCGAGGACGGCCCGGATGACGGGGCCGGCGCAGTGCGTCAGCACGTCCCCCGGGCGCAGCACCTGCAGGACGGCGGTGGCGTACTCGGTCGGTGGCCCGACGTGAGCCATCACCGGAAGGCCGAGGTCGTCGGCGAGTGTCAGCGCCTGCAGCAGCGGCTCGACTCCCTGGAGGCCGACGGTCGTCTCGTCGATGCGGACCTTGATCCCCCGTACGAAGCCGCCGTGCTCGCCGACGCACGCCCGCAGCGCTTCCGGGTCCAGCGCGGCGGCGTCCCGTGCCTCGCCCGTGCGGGCGGCCAGACCCTGCGGAGCGATGTTGACGAACGCGTGGATCCCGACCCTCTCCCGGGCAGCGCGGCTCCGGAGCGCTCTCATCGTGTACGCCCCGGCGCTGCCGGCGTCCACCCAGGTGGTCACCCCGGTCCGCCACGCCGTCGACGCCGGCGACACGCCCCAGAAGCCTGCGCCGTCGTGGACGTGGGTATGGAGGTCGACCAGCCCGGGGACGACCAGGAGGCCCGTTGCGTCGACCTCGGAGCGACCACTCGCCGCGATGCCGTCGGGTGCCACCACTGAGATCCGGCCGCGGTCGACGGCGACGTCGGCGACCATTCCGGTTCCGGTGTCGGGACCGTGGACGAGACCTGCTCGGAGGACGAGGTCGTGCTGCTTCATCGCGGTCGGAGGATCCTGTTCAGGAAGTCGAGTCGGGTTACATTGCAGCGACCGGCCAGCGTGCTGCCGGGCGCGGTGGCGGAGAAGCCGTGGTAGCCGCCAGGCCATTCGACGAAGCGCAGGTCGACGCCATCTGCGCGCATCCGTCGGGCGAGCCGGAGGTTCTCGGCATGGAAGAGGTCGGCCGTGCCGACATCGAGGTAGGTCGGTGGCAGTCCGGCGTACGTCGCTGCGCGGGCCGGCGCGGCGTACGACTCCACCTGGTCACCGCCGGCGGCACCCCCGAGCAACGCTCCCCAGGCGAGCCGGTTCGCGGTGTGGTTCCAGGGCAGGACGCACTCGTCGGGTGACCCGAGGCTGGTTCGGTCGTCGAGCATGGGGCTGTAGAGGGCGAGTGCGTCGAGGGCCGGGTTCCCGGCATCGCGCCGATGGAGAGCGACACTGAGCGCGAGCCCACCCCCCGCGCTGGTACCGCAGAGGACAGTTGGGCCAGGACCGACGCCGAGGGCGCGTAGTCGTCCGCCGTCGATGACCTCCATCGCAGCCAGTCCATCCTCGAGCGCCGCCGGGTAGGGATTCTCGGGCGCGAGCCGGTAGGACACGGACACGACGGGGACCCCGGTACGACGGACCAGCGGCGCCAGGACGGGGTCAAGGTTTGCCGCGGACCCGACGACGTAGCCCCCGCCGTGGAGGAAGACGAGCACTCCAGGGGCCGGATCCTCCAGTGGTCGCACCACCATCAGAGACGCACCGCGATCGTTGACCCAGTCCACGCGAAGTCCCGGAGGGGGCGACACGTCGTCCCGGCCACGGCGGGCCACGAGCTCCGGCAGAGACCCGACCACGTTCCTCTCCGACCACGCGGTGCACAGCCGGGACAGCTCAGCAGCGACAGGTTCCACGGTCACCAGTTCAACCGGGACACGAACGTCCCCTTGCCGTCACCGGCGAAGGGCGCATCGGCGACGAAGAACTCGTCGTCGGAGTTGGAAGCCACGCTGAAGTTGCCGGAGTAGCTGGCAGTGTCGGTCGACATCATCGGCATGACGACCTGTTCGGTACGCCGGATCAGCTGGTTGGTGGTGGTGTCGACCTGCGCCATGTAGATCGGGAGTCGCCACCGTACGACGCCTGAGTTGAACGTGCTCAGGCGCGTGTAGAGCAGGTAGAGCCCCGAAGTGCGGGTAAGGAAGTGTGCCTGGGTGTCACGGGTGTTGAGGGGAGTGCCGTCGTCCCAGGTCCACACCGCCGGCGCGGACCAGGACAGCCCGTCGCTCGACGTCGACAGGTAGGCGCGCCCGGAGCTTGCGCTGGTCTGGGCTGCCCGCAGGGTCATGTAGTAGGTCCCGTCCAATTTGGCCAGGCTCGGCTCGAAGAGACCGCGCCCGGTGGTCAGTGTCACCGGTGCCCCCTCGGAGAGCACCGTCAGTGTCGTCCCGTCGAAGCTGCACAGCAGGGTGGTGCTGGAGTACACCGTGGACGCACCGATGTAGTTGGTCGTGAACTGCACCGGGAGCAGGATGTTGCCATCGGACTCGGTCAGCCTCTGGAGCATGGAGGTGTACGCCAAGCCGGTCGGGCCCGGCGTGGCCCAGGCCAGGTACTGCTTGCTGCTCCAGACACCGCCCGCAGCCCGCACCGCGTAAGCAATCCGCCGCGGGTAGCTCGCGTTCAGCGATCCGCCCGGGACGTTGTAGGCGGTCGCGGTGCCGGCCAACAGCATCGTCGAGGTCGGCGCGTGGAAGGACGGGAGCACCCCGATGTAGCGCTCCTCGACACCGGTGGCGAGTGACGTCGACGCAAAGGCCGCGATAGGCGTCGGGGCGACCCAGGTGCAGGCACCGTCCGCGCTGGTGGACCAGTGCGGCTGGCCGAAGTAGTCCGAAGCGAGGTACGGCGCCACGACCATCGCGAGCCCCCCACCGGGATAGCGCGCCGTGCCCGGGCCGAACCAGTAGTGGCCACTGCCGTCGGTGGTGAGCGCCTGGGTCACCGCCACAGACGGGTGCTGGACCAGCTCGGTGGCGCAGGCGCCGAGGCCCGACCCGGCCGCTGCCGGGCCGGGCCGGAGGTGGAGCGCCGCGGCGCCTCCGGCAGCCACCCCGGCCGCGCCGACCAACAGGGCTCGGCGACGGGCGGCCAACATCGGCTCGTTCGGGTCTCTCTTCGGGTTCATCGGTGCTCCTTCGGACGGGTCAAGGGACGGGTGGGACGTCGATCTCGGGGCAGGCCTCGATGAGGCGTTGCATGGGTGCCGAGTGCGGGTCGAGGAGCACCGACTCGGTGGCACCTCGCTCGACCACGACCCCGTTGTGCATGACCACCAGCTGGTCGCAGAGGGCGCGGACCACCGGCAGGTCGTGCGAGACCATGAAGATCGCGAACGACAGCTGCGCGCGCAGGTCGACCAGCAGCTGCACGATCTGGGCCTGGGTCGAGACGTCGAGAGAGGCGAGCGGCTCGTCGAGGATCAGGGCGTCGGGCTGGCAGATGAGCGCCCGCGCGAGGGCCACGCGTTGGCGCTGTCCACCGGACAGCTCGTGCAGGTGTCGTCCCGCCAGCCCGGACGGGAGGCTGACCAGGTCGAGGTGGCGCGCTACGTCGTGGTCCTGATCCCCGCGCCGACTGCGACGATCAGACCGGACACGGACGGGTTCCCAGATCAGGTCGCGCACGGGGAGCCGGTGGCTGAGCGCCGCGGCAGGGTCCTGGAAGACGTACTGGGCCACCTTCCCGACCTGGGCCGCGCGGCGCCCGCCCGTGCTGGTGATGTCCTCACCACGGAGGCTGACCGTCCCGCCGTCCGGCTCGACGTGGCCGGCCAGGATCTTGGCAAGGGTCGACTTGCCACTCCCTGACTGGCCGACCAGCCCGACGGAGGCATCCACCGGGAGCGCGACGTCGACACCGCCGAGCGCGACGTGCTCGAGGCGCCGTCCCCTCCCCCCGTACGACTTCGCCAGGCCACGACCTTCAAGGAGGACCGGGGGCGTGGGCACGGAGGTCATCACAGCTCCATCTGGTCGGACGCGAGTGGGCGCTGGACGGCCACCGATCCCTGCCGGGGGCCGCGCAACGAGGGGCGTGCGGCGAGGAGGGCGGCGGTGTACGGATGCTGCGGGCGAGCCAGCAGCGTCACCGTCGGTCCCGACTCGACGATCGTGCCGTCGCGCATCACGGCGGTCTGTTCGGTCACCTGCGCGACGACACCGAGGTCGTGCGAGACCAGCACGAGCGCCGCGCCGGTGCGCTCCTGGGTCGCGGCCAGCTCCAGCAGGACCTGGCGCTGGACGACGTTGTCGAGCGCGGTGGTCGGCTCGTCCGCGACGATGAGGACCGGGTCGGCGGCGATGGCGATGGCGATCATGACCCGCTGCCGCATGCCGCCGGAGAGCTGGTGGGGCCGCGACTTGGCGACCCGCTCCGGGTCCTCGATACCGACGCTTGCAAGCAGGTCGAAGACCCGGAGCCGGCGCCGCAACCGAGAGAGATCCGTGTGGAGGCGAAGCTGCTCGCCGACCTGGAACCCGACCGACCGGAGAGGGTGCAGCGCGAGTGCGGAGTCTTGGAAGACGAACCCCACCTTGCCGCCGAGCAGGTCGGTCTTACGGAGGCGGGCCGGCGTGATCGGCAACCCGTCGAAGAGCACGGAGCCCTCCGTCGTGAGTCTCACACCGGGTGGCATCAGCCCGAAGGCGGCCCGGAGCAGCAGGGACTTGCCCGCCCCGGACTCGCCCACGACGCCGACGGTCTGACCTCGCCCGACTGCGAGGTCGACGCCCCGCAACCCGACCGAGGTGCGGCCACGATCGTCGGTGAACGAGGCCCGGAAGCCCACGAACTCGAGAAGAGGAGTGCTCATCGCGACTGCCTCGGATCGGTCGCCTCACGGATGCCGTCGCCGACGAAGTTGATCATCAGGACCGTGCCGGCGATGGCCGCGCCCGGCGGGATCCACAGCCACGGCATGTTCTTCAGGACGGTGAGTGAGCGTGCGTCGGACAGCATGTTCCCCCAGCTCGGGACGTCGGCCGGCAGGCCGAGGCCCAGGAAGGACAGAGCGGCCTCGAGGAGGACGCACACGGCTGCGACCACCGTGATCACCACGACGAGAGGGCCCACGACCTCGGGGAGCACGTGCCAGCGCAACAGGTACGGCAGTCGGGCGCCGAACCCGCGAGCGGCCCGGATCGTGTCCTGTTCGCGCAGGGAGAGACAGGTCGTGCGCACGACGCGGTAGGCGATCGGCCACTCCAAGGCGGCCATGCTCACGACCAGGGTCGTCATGCTCCCGCCCATCAGTGCCGCCAGCAGGATGATGATGATGAGGGCCGGGAAGGACTGGATGACGTCGACGATCCGCGACAGCACCGAGTCGACCACGCCCCCCGTCATGCCGGCGAGGGCACCGAGCCCGAAGCCGAGCACCGCCGCTGCCAGGCTGGCGCTGATTCCGATGGTCAACGAGGTCCGCCCGCCGTAGATGAGTCGAGCGAGCACGTCGCGTCCTGCGGAGTCGGTCCCGAGCGGGTGGTCGGAGCTGGGCGGCTGTCGGTACTGCGACGGGTCGACGTGGTGAGGGTCGAGCGAGGTCAGGAGCGGCCCGAAGAAGACGATCGCCAGCACGATCGTCAGCAACACGGCGGCGACGACAGCGAGACGGTGCGCCGTGAACCGAAGTACGGCGGGGCGGGCCAGCCCAGCCCGCAGCCCGGCGAGACCGCGGCTCATCGTGCCCTGCCCTCAAGCTGCACGCGGGTGTCGACGGCCGCGGTGAGGAGGTCGGCGAGCAGGTTGACCAGCAGCACGGTGACCGCGATCAGCAGCACGACGCCGAGCAGGATCGGGTAGTCCCGCGACAGCACGGAGTCGACCGTCAGACGACCGAGGCCCGGCCACGCGAAGAGCTGCTCGATGACCACCGCACCTCCGAGCATTGCCGGCAGCTGTGCCGCGACGACCGTGATCAGCGTCGGGAGGCAGGCGGGCAGCACGTGCGAGCGGATGAGCCTCAGCTCGCCCACCCCCTTTGCCTTGGCGGTGATGACGTAGTCGGACGCCAGCGATTCGATGGCGGCAGCACGGACGTAGCGCACCAGCGGACCGGCCATCGCGAAGGCCAGGATGCCGACGGGCAGCACCATGTGCGACACGGTGTCGCCGACCGTCCCGGTGCTCGGTGCACCGCCGGTGGGGAGCAGGCTGTACTTGACGCACAGCACGTAGATCGCCGCCAACGCGAGGAAGAAGCTCGGCACCGAGATCGCCAGCAGGCTGCCGGCGCTGACCACGTAGTCGGCCAGCCGCTGGCGGCGCCGCGCGGCCCAGAGGCCGAGCGGCGTCGCCACGGCGGCCGCCACCACCAGGGAGGTCAGGACGAGCTGGCAGGTCGCCAGCAGCCGCCGCCCCAGGACCTCGGTGACGGGGCGGCCGTCGCCGTACGAGAACCCGAGGTTGCCCTGCACCGCCTCACGGAGCCAGGAGAGGTACTGCGCGGGATAGGACCCGTCCAGGCCGAGCCTGGCCCGGACAGCGGCCACGGCAGCCTCACGGTTGCCGTTGGCCGCCATCGGGTCCACGAGGATCTCGGCCGGGTCGCCGGGGAGGGCCCTCAGGATCGCGAACGCGACGATCGTGATTCCGAGTAGCACCACGGCCGAGATCCCCAGGCGGCGGAGAGCGAATCTGAGCACTGGGACGCCTCAGCCTTCCTTTGACCACTCGGCGGCGTTCCAGAATGCCTGGTTGGGCAGCGGGTTCAGCTCGAACCCGTGGAACGCCGAGCTGGTCGCCGCGAGGGCATCTGGCGCGAAGAGCAGGATGACCGGCACATCGCGGTTGACGATGGCCTGCGCCTGCTCGTAGATCGCGGCCCGCTTCTGGTCGTCCGTCGTCGCCTCAGCATCCTCGAGGAGCTGGTCGAGGTCCTCGTTGCAGTAGTGCACGAGGTTCGAGCCGTTCGGCGCGAACAGGTCGCAGCGAACGCGGCCGGCCATCGACGAGGGGTCTCCGTTGAAGAACCCGTAGCCCGAGATGGTGAGGTCGAAGTCCCGATCGCCGATGGCGGTCGTCAGCCCGGCCTGGTCGAACCGCTTGACCTCGGCATCGATGCCGACCTCACGCAGCTGTCCGGCGACGATGTCGACGACCTGCTCGCGGTCGCGCAGGCCCGGGATGATCTCCAGCCGTACCTTCTTGCTGGGATCCCACCCGGCCTCCTCGAGCAGTTCACGAGCCCGGTCCGGGTCATAGGCGTAGGTGTCGACGTCGCTCGGCACGTCGGCGTTCGGGCCGAACGCGATCGTGTTGATGACCTGGCCGTGACCGGCGAGCACGGTGTCGACCAGTGCTTGGCGGTCGATGGCATGCATGATCGCCTGCCGGACGCGGACATCGCCCAGCAACCCGGACTCCAACGCCGAGTGCAGGCCCATGATGCTGCCACCGGTGGCCGAGAGTACCTCGACGCCCGACGCCCCGGAGAGGTCCTCCGCCGCCGCGGCTGAGATCTGCGCGTAGTCGATCTCCCCGGTCTGGATCTGCGCCTCCGCCACGTCGCTGTCGAGGAAGGTGGCATCGACCCCCTCGAGCGCGAGCTCGTCGCGGTAGTGCTGGTTGGCGGTGAATGCGACCTTGTCATCGTTGACCCAGTGGTCGAAGACGTAGGGACCGCTACCGACCGAGGGCTCGCGGAAGAACTTGCTCGTAGCGAGGTCCTTTCGCGGGAGCGCGTCCAGGGCGTGCTCGGGCAGGATGGGAACGATCGGCTCGGCGATACCCAGCGCGAACGACGCCTGCGGGTTGACCAGGTCGACCGTGACGCTCTGGCCATCGACGGTGACGCCGGAGATCGAGTCGGCCTTGCCCGCCGTGTATTCGGCCACCCCGGCGATATTGGCGAACCGCGCGGTGCTCAGGCTCCCCGTGCTCGGGTCTGCATAGACCTCGAACGTGAACGCGACATCCTCGCCGGTGATCGGTTCACCGTCGCTCCAGGTCACGTCGTCGCGCAGTGTGATGGTCCACTGCGTCGCATCGGCGTTCGGCTTCCAGCTCCCGGCGAGCCGGGGCACCAGCTCGCCCCCGGTGTCGACCGCGAACAGTGGATCCCACTGCAGCTGCTGGACCAGCTGGTCGGCGCCGCTGATCGTGACGACCGGGCTGAACGTCGTCGGCTGGGTGTACAGGGCGACATGGGCCGTCCCACCAGCGCCGCTGTCACCGTCCTTCGGTCCGGACTGTTGGTCGTCGCCCACCGAGCAGCCGGCAAACGCGGCAACCAGGCAGAGCGTGACCACAGGAAAGATGCGCTTCACGGTTGTCCTCAGACTTTCTCGGCGATGCCGACATGGTCACGCCACGAGCTCTGCGCTTCCGTGACGATCTGGATGATGGAGTCGATGTACTGGGTGTCGGGCCGGGTCAACGGGGGCAGCGACGCCGGCAGCTCGAGGCCCAGCACGTGGCTCGTCGCCACCCGCAACGAGGCCACGACCTGCGACTGGAAGGAGGCGTCACGCAGCGGGTGGTAGAACATGTCTCCGAGCAGGTTGCAGATGTCCACCGCGATCCGGTCCAGTGCTTCGTCCCGCGGACCTGAGAAGAGGTGCACGGCCGGTTCCGGGAGGATGTTCGCCGTCCCGGGCACGCAGCCGTCGAAGCCGATCGTGCGGACGAGGTCGATCGTGGTCTCGCCACCGGCGAAGGCCGAGAAACCTTCGATGTCACGCGTGCGCTCCACCAGCTGCCGCCCGAGGGTGTGGTCGCCCGAGGAGTCCTTGATGCCCGCGAGGACGCCCTCGTCGGCGAGCTGGCCGATCGCTTCGACGGTCAGGCCGCGCGGCGTACGCAGCGGGATGTTGTACGCGACCACAGGGATGTCCACCCGTTCCCGAACGGCACGGAAGTGCGCAAGGATCTCGGCGTCGGCGACGTCCATGTAGAGGGGTTGGAGGACCATGAGCGCGTCAGCTCCGCTGCGCTGGGCGAGGACGGCCGCGTCGATCACCTCCGCGGTGCCCATGCCGCCGACCGTGCACCACACCGGGACTCGACCGTCGACCGCCGCGACGACGTGCTCGAGCAGGTCCAAGCGCTCGGCCAGCCTGAGGTTGCCGAACTCGCCGGTCGATCCGGCGACCACCAGTCCGGCGATGCCGCCGGCCAGCTGGTGCTCGACCTGCTGCTTCACAACCTGGGCGTCCGGGCGGGCGCCTGGCCCCAGCAGCGAGACGAGGGGTGTGATGACCCCCGCCGGAATTGAATTCACGATTTGCTCCCTAAAGTCGTCAGACGTCTGATGAGTTGATAAGGTAGACGCATGGAGATTTCCGGTCAAGACATTCCGCGTTACAACTTGCGGCGGTCCCCTCCACCACCCCTGGTGGACGTGATCAAGGAGCTGTTGATCGCCGACCGCTACGCGCCGGGCGATCGACTCCCGAGCGAGGCCGACCTCCAGGAGGTGCTCGGCGCCTCGCGGAGTGCGGTCCGCGAGGCCGTCCGATCCCTCGCCGCGCTCGGGATCGTTGAGATCCGGCACGGGTCGGGGATGTACCTGGCCCAGGAGACGTTCGCGCGTCTCGGCGAGAGCTTCGACTTCTGGCAACGGCTGCTCACGCCCGAAGGCGACGAGTTCATCCGGCACCTCTCCCAGGTTCGTCGCGCCCTCGAGCTCGGTGCGATCGGCGACTCGGTTGACCTGCTGACCGATGAGGACCTCGACGCACTGGCAGCCTGCGTGGAGCAGATCGCCGCGGGTGCCGACCACGGCACGATCGACCCCGCGGTCGACCGCAAGTTTCACGAGACGCTCTACAGCCGCACAGAGAACTGGCTGCTGCGTGATCTCATCTCGGTGTTGTGGGACTGCACCGAGAAGGTGACCGACTACGAGGGACCGATCGTCCCACCCCGGGAGGCCGCGGAACACCATGCCGCCATCTACGAGGCGCTACGCCGTCGCGACCGCGACGCCGCACGGATCGCCATGGAGGCTCACTTCCCCCTGGAGCGCCTCTACCGCGAGCCCAAGCAGTGAGCTGCGGCCGAGCGCGAGGCGCGACTATTGGCCTGTTCGTCTACCCGTGGGACCTGTCCGAGGACGGCGCCGAGGCCGTGTTGGATGCGACCGCCCAGCTGGGCGCGAGCCGGGTGGACCTGGCCGTGACCTACCACTCCGGCGAGGTGTTGCGTCCCCGTAGCCCACACGCCACGACATACGTCATCGAGGGCAACCGCCTCCACCTGCCACTCGACGGACTCGACGCCGTCGCGACCGAACACCTCGCGCTGTCGATCATCGCGCGCGAACATCCGGAGCTCGTCCCAGGATTCGTCGAGGCATCGGCCGCCCGAGGCGTCCGGGTCGGAGCGTGGGTCACCCTGCTGCACAACAGCACGATCGCCACCGAGGCGGCACACCTCTCGCAGCGCGACTGCTTCGGCGTCGCATCGACCCACGGGCTCTGTCCCGCCAACCCAGCGACCCTGGCATACGCCGTCGGACTGGTGGCCGCGGTGGCCGCCAGTCGGCTCTTCGACCGGGTGCTGGTGGAGAGCCCCGGCCACCTGATGGCGGGGCACGGACACCCGCACGAGATCGTCGGCGTCCCGGACGGCCCCCTGCCTCGCTACCTGCGATCGCTGTGCTTCTGCGAGCACTGCCGGGCCCGCGCCCGGGAGGCCGGCATCGACGGAGACGCGCTGGCGGACGGCGTGCGCATGATGCTGCGAGGCATCTGGAACTCCTGCGATCCCACTGCTGGCACGTCGCTCGCCGACCTCCTCGGCCTGCTCCAGATGTGGCCGGAGCTCGCCGCGTTCGCCGCCGAACGACAACGAACCATCACCGGCCTGGTCGGCGAGCTCGTCGACGCCGCCGGTCCGGACCTGACCGTCATGGTGAACACGGCGACGTGGGCCGGCCCGGTGCAATCCAGCTGGCAGGAGGGGCTCGATCTCGTAGGCCTGGCGCGCCGGGGAGCTGGCCTGCTCGTCCCGACGTACGGCCGCGCGGTCGAGGACGTCCGCGACGAGCTGGCGTTCGTCCGGACTGCCGTTGATCTTGCGGGCGGCGCGGACGTCGCTATCGCGCTCCGTCTGTGGCCGACCGACCACCGCGACCAGACCGTGCTCGACCAGAAGGTGCGGGCCGTCCTCGACCACGGCTTCGACCAGATCATGCTCTACAACTACTCGACCGCGACGAGCGCCACCCTCCGCTGGGCATCGGCCCCGGCGGACGAGTGACCGTCGCCAGCGCCTCACACTGCAGGAGAAGACCATGCGCAGCAGCCTCGCCGAGACGCCCTCGGGTCCCCGGCTCGTCGTCGAGCACGACGGCACCCATCACGAACTGCTCGTAGCCTCGACCAGCTGCTCGCCGACGGCCCACCCGGCCCCGACGCCATCGGTCCGGTGAAGGCCACGTCCTTGGAGCCGCCGAACATCACCAGGGTGTTGGTGAGGCCGAGCAACGCCCGGGCGTCGTGCTCGCCGAAGATGCTGGCCAACTGGGGCCGGGTCTGGGCGGCCCAGATGAACGAGAGCCCGGGTGCCCGCTCGTTGGCCATCCGGGTGCGCAGGGTCGGCAGCGGTGCGGTCGAGGGCAGCTCGTCGAGAAACCGAGACCAGGGGCGGGCACAGCCGGCCTCCCCACGGGGAGCTGTTGGCCAGCAGCAGACCTGTGTCCGAGACGTGTTCGGCCACGGCGGTCATCAGCGGGCTGGCGGATGCGTAGGGGTCCTCGCGGCCGAGGAGATAGATGGCGCCGCGGCGACGGATCACGTCGGCGAGGTCGGTGGCGGGGTGGCCGGAACTGGGGATGCAGCGGCGGCGGATGTCGGCCTGGAAGAACAGCGACATCGCCTGTTGCACCGTGGTGACGGTGTTGCCGACGGTGCGGTCGTCACCGTTGAGCGCTCCGTGCAGCAGGCCGTGCCAGAACGGCTCGGCGTGCGTGTGGGGCTCATCGACTCGATGCCGGCGCGGTCACCCGGCGCGAATCCGGTCCGGCAGGCCAGCGCGAGGCTCGTGACTGTCCTGTCGGACCGACACGCACACACCGGGCCACCTATTGGCGCAACTTCTCAGTTGCCAAGCGCCTGGCGCCCCATGGGCCCGATCAGTCGGCGAGGCGCCCCAGCACGGTCGTCGCGAAGCGGCCCAGGCTGCGCACCTGGTCAGCACTGAGCCCCTCGAAGAACAGCTCGCGGACGAGCGCGACGTGGCCCGGTGCCGCGGCGTCGATCGCGGCCTGGCCGGCCTCGGTCAGGTCGACGAAGGCGCCCCTGCGGTCGTCGGCGCAGTGCCGGCGCTCGACGAGTCCGCGCGCCTCCATCCGGGAGACCTGCTTGGACACCCGGCTCTTCTCCCACTGCAGCCGCTCGCCGAGCTCGTACATCCGCAGCGTGCGGTCGGGGACGTCGCGGTCGGTGAGGGCGACGAGGATCTCGTAGTCGGCGATCGAGAGGCCGCTGGCGGCCTGGAGCTCGCGGTTGAGACGCGCGGAGAGCTGGGCGTTGAGGTCGATCCAGGCCCGCCAGGCCCGTTGCTCCTCGTCGTCGAGCCATCGCGTCGTCGTACTCATCGGAGCCATTCTAGCGGAGAATGTTGACACATCCACGATCTCGGAGGAGAGTAGTTGACATGGCAACGATCGATCTCGACGCGATCACGAAGGACCGCGAGCGCATCAAGAAGGAGTACCTCGCTCCCGAGGGCGAGCGCCCCGAGAGCAGCGCCCGCGGCATCCATCACGCCGCCCTGCTGTCCTCGGACGTGCGCCGGACCATCGACTTCTACCAGGGGCTGCTCGAGTTCCCCCTGACCGAGATCTTCGAGAACCGCGACTACGCCGGATCCGACCACTTCTTCTTCGACGTGGGCGCCGGCAACCTGCTCGCCTTCTTCACGCTGCCGGGCCTCGACCTCGGGCCATATGCCGAGGTGCTCGGCGGCCACCACCACCTCGCGATCTCGGTGACCCGCGAGCGGTGGGACCACCTGCGGGCCAAGCTCGACGACGCCGGCGTCGCCTACCACCTCGAGTCGAGGGTCTCGCTCTACTTCCCCGGGCCCGACGGCGAGCGCCTCGAGCTGCTCGCCGACCCGCTCGGCGAGATGTACGGCACCAAGGTCCTCTGACGACTACCCGGGCGCTGCTGCCACTACCCGGGCGCTGTGGCAGCGGCATTCACCCTGTAACCCTTAGTTGCAAGGGCGGGCCGGCAACCTCTAGATCCAGCCGCGGCGTCGGAAGACGGCGTACAGCCCGACACTGACCATCCCCATCAGCACCACGGCGAAGGGGTAGCCGAGCTGCCAGTGCAGCTCGGGCATGTGGTCGAAGTTCATGCCGTAGACCGTGCCGATCAGCGTCGGCGCGAACAGGATGGCCGCCCAGGCGGAGATCCGCTTGACCTCCTCGTTCTGGTCGAGGCTGGCCTCGGTCAGCGCCGTCATCTCCTCGTTCTGCTTCTGCGCGACGAGGGTCGCGTTGACGGTGAGGATGTCGCGCAGCAGCTGACGGAAGCCGTCGACCTGCTCGATCACCTGGGTGAGGTGGTCGTCGACGTCGCGGAGGTAGCGCTGCAGCTCGTCGTCGGTGCCGTACTTCGAGAAGCCCCGGGTGAGCTGGCGCAGCACGGTCGCGAGCGGGCGCGTGGCGCGCTGGAACTCGATGACCTCGCGGGTCAGCTCGTAGATGCGCCGCGAGACCGCCGGGTCGCCACCGAACACCTCCGTCTCGATCTCGTCGATGTCGTTCTCCAGGCCCGCCACGACCGGCAGATAGCCGTCGACCACCCGGTCGAGGATCGCGTAGAGGATCGCCTCGGGACCGAGCCGGAGCAGGTCGGGGTTGCTCTCCAGCCGACGGCGGACGGCGGAGATGTCGGGCGCCTCCGCGTGCCGGAGCGTGACGACGAAGTCGCGGCCGACGAAGACGTGCACCTCGCCGAACTCGACCTCCTCGACGTCGTCGAGATAGCGGGCCGCGCGCAGCACGACGAACAGCGTGTCGTCGTACCGCTCCAGCTTGGGGCGCTGGTGCGCGACGATCGCGTCCTCGACGGCGAGCTCGTGGAGGCCGAACTCCTCGGCCAGGGAGGCCAGCTCGTGCTGCTCGGGGCGGTAGAGACCGATCCAGGCGATGGCCTGCTCGTTGTCGTTGAGCGCCCGGTAGCTCTCGGCCAGCGACGTCGGCGACGCGACCCGGTCACCATCGACGTACACGGCGCTGTCGACGAGGCTCGTCCCGGACGGACGGCCGGCGGAGAGGCCGGCCGGAGCGGACGGACCAGCCGGTACGGCGCCGGGGTCGGTCGGGACGACCTGCTGGGGTCGCCGGACCCGGCCGGTCAGGCTGCGGATGGGCGTGCGAAGGGGCCTCGTGGCCCGGTTCTCGGACATGCGGGATCCTCGGGGTGGTGAGCGGTGGTGGGACTGGGTGGTTGGCCGTCCATCGCCGATCACCTCCTCGCTCCGGGACTCCACAGGTCGCTGACCAGCATAGGCACCCCGACGACCCAACGACCCGGCAGCCGCGACCCCTGGCCCACTGTGACCCAACGCACGCGTCCTACGGGCGGCCCGATGAGGGCCCCGCCCTACGCGGGGCCTACGATCGAGCCGCTTTGTCGACTGTCGTACGAGGGGAAGCGTTGAGCACCACCGAAGACAAGTTCACTCGCTGGAAGAACCACGAAGAGCTCGCCGAGGCGATGATCCCGGTCGTCGGCAAGCTGCACCGCGAGAAGGACGTCACCATCCTTCTGCACAGCCGCTCGCTGGTGAACAAGTCGGTGATCGACATCCTCAAGACGCACCGCTACGCCCGCCAGATCGACGGCGTAGAGCTGTCCGTGTCGGACACCTTCCCCTTCCTGGAGGCGATCGCCGCGCTCGACCTCGGCGCCGCGAAGGTCGATCTCGCGCTGCTGGTCCGGGCCCACCGCGCCGCCGCCGGCTCGCCGTCGATCCCGGAGTTCACCGCCGAGGCGCTCTCCGAGGCCACCGGTGACAACAAGGTCCCGGCGCCGTGCCCGCAGGACGTCGTCCTCTACGGCTTCGGCCGGATCGGCCGACTCGTCGCCCGTCTCCTCGTCGAGAAGTCCGGCTCCGGCAACGGCCTGCGCCTGCGTGCCGTCGTCGTCCGCAAGGCCAAGGGCGACGACCTCAAGAAGCGTGCCTCGCTGCTGCGCCGCGACTCGATCCACGGTTCCTTCAACGGGTCGATCACGGTCGACGAGGAGAAGAACCAGATCATCGCCAACGGCAACGTGATCCAGGTGATCTACTCGAACTCCCCCGCGGAGGTCGACTACACCGAGTACGGCATCGAGGACGCCATCCTCATCGACAACACCGGCATCTGGCGCGATCGCGAGGGCCTGTCGAACCACCTGCGCCCCGGCATCGCGAAGGTGCTGTTGACCGCGCCGGGCAAGGGCGACGTCCCGAACATCGTGCACGGGGTCAACCACCTCGACGTCGACCTCGACGAGAAGGTGCTGTCGTGCGCGTCCTGCACGACCAACGCGATCGTCCCGCCGCTGAAGGCGATGGCAGACGAGTTCGGCATCACCCGCGGCCACGTCGAGACGGTGCACTCGTTCACCAACGACCAGAACCTGCTCGACAACTTCCACAAGGCCGACCGTCGCGGGCGCTCCGCACCGCTCAACCTGGTCATCACCGAGACGGGCGCCGCCTCCGCCGTGGCCAAGGTCCTCCCGGACCTCGACGCGAAGATCACCGGCAACTCGATCCGCGTCCCCACGCCGGACGTCTCGATCGCGATCCTGAGCCTGCAGCTCAAGCGGGAGACGACGCGCGAGGAGGTCAACGCCTACCTGCGCAAGGCGTCCCTGACCGGTCCGCTGGCCCGCAACCTCGACTACACGACCGCCTCCGACGCCGTGTCCACCGACTTCATCGGCGCCCGGGCGGCCTCGATCGTCGACGGCGGCGCCTCGATCGTCGACGGCGACTCGGCCATCCTCTACGTCTGGTACGACAACGAGTTCGGCTACTCCTGCCAGGTGCTGCGCACCGTGCAGTACATCTGCGGCGTGGAGTACACGACGCTGCCGCGCGCCTGACGCTCCGTCCGGTCCCACCGGCCGGCCGTGCGCCGGTCCGGGCCCCCTTGCGAGGGGTCCCGGACCGGCGCACACTGCATTTGAGGGGGGGTTCTCTCGGAGGTGGAACCATGAACGACAGCCCTGAAGCCGGCGTCGACGTCCTCGCCGACACGATCACGCGAACCTACGCCGTGCTCCATGCCCGGATGCGCAGCGCCGAGGCCTGCCGCCCGACCCAGGACGCGCCACGCGCCGCCTACAGCGCCGCGGACCCGTTCCTCGCGAGCACCAGCCGCCACGTCGCGGCCGCGAACGCGGTCCTGGTCCCGGCGGCCCGCCGCAGGCTCGGCCAGGGACACCGGCGCGCCCACGAGTTCGCGCGGCAGAGCCGACGGCTCGAGGTCGCGCTGGTCGAGCTCAAGGCCAAGCTCTACGGCTCCACCTACGCCGTACGCCGCACCTGGACCTCGATCTGGGACGAGGTCGAGGAGGAGCTGGCCAGGATGCGCACCCTGGAGCTGCGGCTGGTCGACGACCTGGCCGCCGCCACGTCCGAGGAGGATCTCGGCGACCTGGCCGAGCGCCTCTACCGCTGCGAGCGGCGGGTGCCCACCCGCCCGCACCCGTACCTCCCCCACCGCGGCGTGCCCGGTCGGCTGGCTCGCCGGCTCGCGGTGCGGGTGGACCGGTTCTGGGACACCGCCGAGGGGAGGATGATCCCGGAGCCGGTGCGTCCGCCCCGGTCCCGCGACGGACGGATCACGCAGTACCTGCTGGCCGATCCACACTTCCCGGGCTGATCGGAGGCACCCATCACGGTGGGCGTTACATCGAACCGGGTGAGGATCGCCACGCCGCGAACGTGACATCGACCACTGCGCCGGCCATGGCATGCGGGTCGAATGGTCGGTCGAGACCTCCCCGACCGGGGAGGCCGCCCGCGTCGCGCCGAGGCCCGCGCTCGACGGTGGGGAGACATCGACCACGATGAGGTAAGCGCGGGCACGGGGGACCCAGCAGTACGCCGGATCGCGATCCGGCTCGGGGCGAAGGGACGACAGCGTCCCTGGGCACCAGCAGCCCAAGCCCGACAGGTCATCTCTCGCAGGCGCCGCTGACGGAGTTCCGTTCTGATGTCCACCATCGCGTCCCGCGCTGCCGCGCGCCTGCTCGTCGTCCCGCTCCTCGCCGCCGCGTGCCTGTTCACGCCGGCGCCGCAGGCCCACGCCGACGACGACGTCGTCTCCACCCTCACCCCTGCCGAGCAGAACAAGGAGAACACCGCCGACGGCGCGACCAACGGCGAGAAGTCCAAGAAGGAGAAGGCCGAGGAGCGCGCGGAGAAGCGCATCGACAAGGTCATGGCCACGGTCCGCTCGCGGGCCGGCAAGCCCTACGCGTACGGCGCCGCCGGCCCGAACGCCTTCGACTGCTCGGGCCTGGTGCAGTGGGTCTACCGCCACGTCGGCGAGAACCTGCCGCGCACCTCCTCCGCCCAGGCCGGCGCCACGCAGCGGGTCCGCAGCCCGCAGGTCGGCGACCTGGTCTTCTTCACCAGCGGCGGGCGCGTCTATCACGTCGGCATCTACGCCGGTGACCGCATGCTGTGGCACGCCTCGCGACCCGGCGTCCCGGTCCGCAAGGACCGGATCTGGACCGGCTCGGTCTTCTACGGCCGGGTCCGCTGACCGGCTGACCGGGCACCGCCGGCACCCCGAGGAGGGGTGCCGGCGGTAGTGTCCACCGTCGTGACCGTGTACGTCGACGACATGCAGCGACCTGCCATCGTGGGTCCGGTCGACGGTGTCTGGTCGCACCTGCTGTCCGACCTGCCCGGCGAGGCCGGGCGCCGCGAGCTGCTCGCCTTCGCCGAGCGGCTCGGCATCGAGGCGCGCTGGATCCAGAACGCGGGAACGGCCACCGAGCACTTCGACGTCACCGAGCCGACCCGGCAGCGAGCGCTGGCCCTCGGTGCCGCCCCGATCCGGTACGGCCGCGCCGTCGCGGCGATCACCCGCGCGAAGCGGGACGCCGTCAGCGACCGGTGAACTCCGGTGGCCGGCGCTCGAGGAACGCGAGCATGGCCTCGTCGAGATCGTCGCTGAGCAGGAAGGCCGCGTTCCACACGGCGGTGTAGCGCAGCCCGGCCTCGACCCGTGGGCCCCGCTCGGCGCCGAGGACGTCCTTGATCCCGCGCAGCACCAGCGGCGAGTTGGCGGCCATCCGGGCGGCGAGCCCGGCGGCCGCCGTACGCGTCTCGTCGGCGGAGGCGTGGACGTGGTTGACCAGGCCGATCTGCGCGCCCCGAGCGGCATCGACGTCGTCGCCGGTGAGCGCCAGCTCGCGCAGGTGGCCGTCTCCGATGACGCCGACCAGACGTTGCAGGCTGCCGAGGTCGGCGACGATCCCGACCTTGGCCTCGCGGACGCTGAAGACCGCGTCGGCCGAGGCGACCCGGACGTCGCACGCGACCGCGAGGTCGACGCCGCCGCCGATGCACCAGCCGGTGACGGCGGCGACCGTGGGCTTGCGGAGATTCGCGACGACGTCGAGAGCGGCCTGCCAGCGCCGGATCAGGGCCATCAGCTCCTGCCGCGCGCCGGCGTGGTTGGCCGCGCGCAACGGGGCGAAGGTCTGCGCCGCGGCCGCCAGGTCGAGGCCGTAGGAGAAGTGCTTCCCGGCACCCGTCAGGACGACCGCGCGGACGGAGTCGTCGGCGTCGAGCTCGGCGAACGTCGCGGCCAGCTCGGCGAAGAAGGCCTCGTCCATGACCGCCTTGCCACCTGCTCCGGCGATGCCCACGGTGGTGACCGCGCCCTCGCGGGTGACGGTGAACCGGCGCTCCTCGGCGACGGGCGTGCTCACGGCGCGACCTCCTTGACGATCTCGGAGAGCCGGCGCACCTGCGCGACCTTCTCCTCGTCGGTGGCGGCGAGCGGGTTCAGCAGGAAGGTGCGGACGCCGGCGGCG
Source organism: Nocardioides carbamazepini (assembly GCF_024614185.1). Taxonomy (GTDB): domain Bacteria; phylum Actinomycetota; class Actinomycetes; order Propionibacteriales; family Nocardioidaceae; genus Nocardioides; species Nocardioides carbamazepini. Next base: position 55,543 of record NZ_JAHTLF010000016.1, on the reverse strand, counting down.
TGGAACTCGGCCACCTGGCGACGGATCGCGTCCTCGTCGCCGAGGAGGGTGACCGCGTCCACCAGCTCCTGCGGTACGACGGCCGCGGCCTCCGCCTTCTGCCCCGACAGGTAGAGGTCCTGGATCTCCTTGGCCTCGGCGTCGTAGCCGTAGCGGCAGGCCAGCTGGTTGTAGAAGTTCTTGTCGCGCGCGCCCATCCCGCCGACGTACAGGGCCAGCTGGTTGCGGATCGCCCGCACCGCCTCGGGCGACGGCTCACCGAGGTGGAAGGCGATCTGGAGCTGGATGTCGAGCTCGCCGAGTGCGGCGTCACGCTTCGCGAACCCCTCCTTCAGCGGCTCCCCCCAGGCGAGGTCGACCTTGCCGGGGTGGAAGAACAGCGGCTGCCAGCCGTCGGCCAGCTCGGCGACGAGGGCGACGTTCTTCGGACCGAGGGCCGCCACCGAGATCGGGATCTCGTTGCGCACAGGATGGTTGATGAGCTTGAGCGGCTTGCCGAGCCCGGAGCCGCCCTTCTCCTTGGTGAGCGGGACGTCGTAGTACTTCCCCTCGAACTCCACCGGCTGTCGCTTCCACACCTGGCGGCAGATCTCGATCACCTCGCGGGTGCGGCCCAGCGGGGCGTCGTACCGCACGCCGTGGAAGCCCTCGATGACCTGCGGGCCGCTGGCGCCGAGCCCGAGCGTGAACCGGCCGTCGGACACGAAGTCCAGGCCGGCGGCGGTCATCGCGGTCAGCGACGGGGTGCGCGTGTAGATCTGGAAGATCGCCGACATCAGCTCGAGCCGCTCGGTCTTCGCGGCGATGTAGCCGAGCTGGCTGACCGCGTCGAAGGAGTACGCCTCGGGCATCGCGATCAGGTCGAGGCCGTTGCGCTCGTACTCCTGGAGCAGCTCCACGGTCTCGGCGAAGCCGCCGGAGTAGTCGATGATCATGCCGAGTCGCATGGGGTCTCCTCAGTGCTTCGGATCCGGTTTCCAACGGGTGCTGGGGTCGATCATCGTCCACCGGCCTCGCGCGCCGCGACCGTGCCTGCCCAGGACCACCCACTCGACGCGAGGCTCAGGCCGGCTCGGGGTCGACCACGAGCACGATCTTCATCGCCTCGTCGGACGACATGAGGCTGAACGCCCGGTCATAGTCCTGGATGGGGATCCGGTGGCTGATGACGGGGTCGAGGCGCAACCGCCCGCCGAGCAGGATGTTCTCGACCTGGTACCAGGTCTCGAACATGCGACGGCCGAACACCCCGTGGATGGTGAGGCCCTTGAAGACCACGTCGTTGAGCAGGTCGAGCTCGACGGGCTGGGTGGGTACGCCGAGAAGCGCGGCGGTTCCTCCGCACCGGAGGGATGTCAGTCCCTGGCGGATCGCTGTGGGGTTGCCGCTCATCTCCAGCAGCACGTCGGGGCCACCGTCGATCAGATGACGTGCCTGTTCGGGCCACGCCGGATCCGCACCCTGCAGGGCGTGATCGGCACCCATCTCGAGGGCGAGATCGAGGCGTCGCGGGCTGATGTCGGTGGCGATGATGGTCCCCGCCCCCGCGGCGCGGGCGATGGCGATGGAGATCGCGCCGATCACCCCGGCGCCGGTCACCAGGACACTGCGGCCGGCGACGCCCGCGGTCATGACCGTGTGCATCGCGTTGCCGATCGGGTCGAGGATCGCAGCGATGTCGTCGGGGATGGAGTCGTGGACCGGCCACACATTCGACTCGGGAAGCAGGACGTAGTCCGCGAAGCAGCCGTCGACACCGGCGCCGAGGATCCGCACGCTCTGACACACATGGCTGTAGCCGGTTCGGCAGGCCTTGCAGGACCCACAGGCGAAGTGGCCCTCTCCACTGACCCGCTGCCCCGCGCGCACCCGGGTGACGGCGTCCCCGACGGCGGCGACCCGACCGACGAACTCGTGGCCGACCGTCGTCCCCAGCGAGACGTGGCCGGCGGTCCACGGCGCCCACTCGTAGATTCCCTTGTCCGTGCCGCAGACACCGGCGCGCGTGACCGCGACCAGCACCTCGCGAGCACCGGGCTCGGGGACGGGGACGTCGTACGTCGGCGTGAATCCTGGTGTCGGCGCGGTCTTTCGCAAGGCGAACATCGGTCGGGTCAGCTCCTGTGGTCGGGTTCGAGTCGGGCAGCCTCGGCGAAGGCGTCGATCGCTGCATCGATGTGGCTGTCGGTGTGCGCCGCCGAGATCTGGACCCGGATCCGAGCCGTCCCGCGCGGGACGACCGGGTAGCTGAACGGGGCGGCGAAGATCCCGCGGCCGCGGAGGGCGGCAGCAACGCGCGCGGCGCGCTCGTCGTCACGGAGCATGACGGGAACGATGGGACCGGGGCTCTCGAGAAGCTCCCAGCCGGTCTCCTCCATACCTCGACGGAACCGCGCGACGTTGCTGCGGAGCAGCTCGAGGCGGCTCCGGTCGTCGCCGATCAGCCTGATCGCGGCGACGGCGGCTCCGGCAGAGGACGGCGGCATCGGACTGGTGAAGATGAAGAACCGGCCGCGGCTCCTCACCTCGTCCACGACCTCGGCCGGCCCCGCGAGGAAGCCGCCCAGTCCCGCACCGAGCGCCTTGGCGAACGTGCCGGTGCGGACGGTGGAGACGGCAGTCCCGTGATGCTCGACCGAGCCACGTCCGGTGGGGCCGATGACGCCGATGCCGTGGGAGTCGTCCACGACGAGTTCGGCGCCGAGGCGAGTGGCGAGAGGCTGCAGCTCGTCGAGGCGCGCGACCGAGCCCTCCATGCTGAAGACCCCGTCGGTGACGACGAGCGTGCGGTCGGCACTCGTCAGGTCCGCGCTCAGCTCCTCCAGGGAGCCGAGGTCGTCATGCCGGTACACCCTGGTCCGGCCGCGGGCCAGCCGGCAACCGTCGACGATGCTCGCATGGTTGTACTCGTCGCTGACGATCGTCGTCTCCGACGTGTCCGCGAGGGTCTGGAGGGTGGCGCAGTTCGCGGCGGCGCACGAGTTGAACAGCAGCACCGACTCGCACCCGAGGTAGGCGGCCAGCTCGTCCGCGAGCTCGCGGTGGACCCGCGTGAGCGCGATGCTGGGATTCAGTCCGATGCCGGTCCCATAGGCGTCCAGGGCCCGGCGCGCGCCGGCGAGCACCCGTTCGTCGCCTGCCAGCCCGAGGTAGTCGTTGGACGAGAGCATGATCATCTCTCGACCGTCCAGGTCGACGCGTCCGGAGAGGCGACCCTCGGCGGTCGGCCAGTGCTCGTCAGTCATTCGTGCTCCTCTCGTGTACCCGGAAGCCGTCTCGCTCAGGCGTCGGCGGGGTCGGCGCGGGCGACAGCGCCGAGCCGTCGACGCGGGGCGCGTCGCCGCGCGCGGTGTGACGTCCGGGTGGGTTGGATGGTGCGCAAGGTCGCCCACGGTGGTCCGGTCCCCAGGCCGTGGGTACGGCGGCCCCGAAGGCCTCCCGATCACCCCATGACGCTGAAGGTGCTGTCCCGGTTCACCGGGCGTTTCCTGCTGTAGTGCGACAGGTCGATCGTGTGACCGGTGTTCGGCAGCTTCATCTGAACCGGATGCGCGTCGTGATCGCGTCCCGCTTCGCACGACTCGATGATCGCCGCCAGCACGTCCCCCAGGATCGGGGCGTTCTTGAACTGGTTGCCACTCGTGCCGATCGCGACGTAGTAGCCGCGGAGTGAGGTCTTGTCGTAGATCGGAATCCAGTCATCGGCGACGTCGTAGACGCCGGCGATGCCTCGGGGGACGTTCGGCACCGCGAGCGACGGAACCCGCCTGGCGGCGCGGAACACCTGGGCATCGAACACCTTCTTGGTCGGACCGTGGTGGTAGTCGTCGGGGTCGTCGAGCCACTCCATCGGATCGCAGGCGGGCTCCGTGCCGCCGATGAGGAGATCGCCGCTCGGGGTACCGCGGAAGTAGGTGCCCAGATCGAGGTCACCGACGAGGGGCATCAGGCGGGCCCCGGGTCCCGCGGGCGCGGCCACCTGATGGACCTCCTGCCGCATCGGCCGTGTGCCCACGTTGAAGTCGTCGGCCACGCCGGCGAGCGCGTTGACGACCGAGGAGTGGGGGCCGGCAGCGTTGACCACCATCCGGACCGGAACCGTCGCGCCGCCCTCGATCTCCACGCCCGCCACGGCTCCGTCGACGCGCCGGATGCCGGTCACGGAGGTGCGGAGCCGAAGCTCGGCTCCGTGACGGCGCGCGGCGCTCATCAGGTTGTGGGCGGCAAGGGCAGGGTCGTCGACGAAGCCGTTGTCGGGCATCCAGTACCCCCCGACCTCGCCCTGGGGGTCCGACCAGAACGCCGGGTCCTCGACCTGCTTGGGTGGATAGTGGTGGGCGGGATCGAGCATCGGCAGCCGCGATCGGAGTGTGGCCGCGTCCCACCGCTCGTAGGGGATCCCCGCCCGGTCGAACAAGGCGAGAACTCGTCCGGTGTCCTGGTCGGGCGAGTCGAGGACCACGCCTCCCGTCTTGATGAACCGAGCCATTCCGGCCTCGTCCACCTCACCGAGATGGTTCTCCCAGTCCTCCCACATCGTGTACGACTCCCACGCGATGGCGACGCCTTCCCACGTGGAGTAGTTGAACCGGATGTTGGCCGAGGAGGCGCTGGTGGACCCGCTGCCCACGGCGCCCGCCCGGTCGAGGACACAGACGCGGTATCCGTTGCGAGCGAGAGCGTGGGCGATCGAGCAGCCGACGACCCCTGCACCGATGATGGCGGCGTCGTACGCAGTGTGTTCCATGGAAGAGTCCCCGATGGTTCGAGTTGGGATCGGCTCGAGATGCCGAGACGTTGAGGGGTCGGGCTCGGGTGTCGCGGTCGTCCTCGACCACCCAGACGGCGGCCGGCTAGGAGCCGGGACCGGCCAGGGCCGGATCCATGCCGTTGTCCTTCAGCGCTGCCGCGACGGCGCCGTTGTCGATCAGCGTCTTGATGTCGTCATCGATCACGGCGATGAGGTCGGTCTCGTCCTTCGGCAGGGCGATGACCACGTGGTTCTGCGTCGTCGAGGCGGCGATCTCCGGCGTCGCCTGGAACGCCGTCGTCTTGAGGTCGGAGTCCTGCTCCGCCCGGTAGCCGGCCTCGGCGCTCGTGAGGACGGCCGCGTCGACGCGGCCGTTCTTGACGTCCGTGAGCAGGCTCGCGGAGTCCTGGTAGAGCTTGACGTTGTCGGCTCCGAGCTCCTTCTGGAAGCCCTCGTTCCACAGGTAGCCCTGGATCACTCCCACGGTCTTTCCGCGCAGGTCGGCGAGGGTCCCGTCAAGACTGTCCTTCGCCAACAACGCCATGCCGTCGCGGTACATCGGAGCACTCAGGCCCAGAGTCTGCGCTCGTTCCTCGGTGTAGTAGATCCCACCGATGACGAGATCGGCCCGGCCGGCCTCGATGCTGGCGAGGCCGGCCGCGGCGGAGACGGCCTCCTCCTTCAGCTCGAGGCACTCGAGCTCGGCGATCTCTTTCACGATCGCGCCTTCGACGCCACCGTAGGTGGCGCCCTCCTTGACCGTGTAGGGCGGCGTGACATACACGAGGACGTTCAGCTGGCCCTTCGAGAGGGTCGGCACCTCCGGGTGAGCGGGCTTGCACCCCGCCGGCGGGGACGTCCCGGGCTCGTCGGAGGTGCCGCAGCCGCCGGCCACGGCGACCAGCAGGCCGCAGGCGAGGACAGCAAGGGGGCGACGCATCTTCATCGTTCTCTCCGTTCAGAGGTGGTTTCCCACGAGGGGTTGGTCCGGTCCGGCCGCTCCGGTGGGAGCGCGGCTCCGGCGACGGTCGGGGCGCGCCGCGGCCAGCGAGCACGCATCAACGCGACGGCGGCGAGCGAGATGGCGCCGTACACGAGCCCGGCAAGGGTCAGCGTCGCGGTGAACTGGTAGGTGATCGACGCCTGGCTGTAGGCGCGGCTGAGCAGCTCGGGCACCGACACCGCGAAGGCGAGCGAGGTCCCCTGGTACAGCAGGATGCAGAAGCCGACCAGCGGTGGGATCACGACGCGTATCGCCTGGGGCAGCACGACCAGACGCAGCTCCTTGCTGTGGCTGAGCCCCAGGGCCTGACATGCCTCGCGGTGTCCGACAGGTATCGAGTTGATCCCGGCGCGGAAGATGTCCGCCGTGTAGGCAGCGGTCGTGAACCCGAGGGCGATCGCCGCGCACACGAAGCTGCTCCACGTGAGACTCAGCTGCGGCAGTCCGTAGTAGACGAAGTACAGGACGACGAGCGCCGGCGCGCCCCGTCCGACCTCCACCAGCAGGATCGCCGGCCACCGGACCGCACGCCGTGGCGCGGCCATCGCCAGGGCCAGGGCCAACCCGAGGGGCAGGCCCACGAGCAGACTCACGGCGGTCAGCTCCAGGGTGACTCCCAACCCGTCGAGGAAGTCCGGCAGGTAGTCCTGCCACTCGCTCAGCATCGACATGGTCAGCTCCCCACCAGGCGCCGCGACAGCACCCGGTCGGCGCCCCTGGCCACGAGGGCGAAGGGGACTCCGAGGGCGATGTACAGCAGGCCCGCGACGGTGAAGTTCCCCAGTCCGTTGAGGTCCTGCTGCGTGAGCTGCACGGCCTGGAAGGTGATGTCGGTGGCGCCGATCACCGACGCGATGGCGCTGTCCTTGAGCAGCGCGATCGCGAAGGTCGCCATCGGCGGCACGACCACGACGAGTGCCTGCGGGAGAATCACTCGTGCATACATCTGCCGACGTGGCAGGGCCAGCGCCCGGGTCGCCTCCCACTGCCCGACCGGAACCGCGTTCAGCCCCGCCCGATAGGCCTCCGACAGGTGCGCGGCGTAGATGAGTCCCAAGCCGATCACCGCCGCCTGGAAGGTGGTCAGCCGGACCTGGTCAGTGCTGCCCAGGGAGTAGTAGATGAGGAACAGCCAGACGATCGGCGGGACCGCACGGAGGACCTCGACGACGACCACGGCGGGCAGACGCACCAGCCAGACCTCGGATCGACGCAGGACGGCCAGGGGAAGACCGAGGACGGCGGCCACGACGAACGACGCGAGTGTGATCCCGATCGTCTGGGGGATGCCGGCGGCGAGCTCGCTGAGGATCGTGCTCACGGCTACCGGTTCCGGACCGCGTTGAGGAAGCGCTGGGTGCGCGGATGCTGAGGGTCGCGCATCAGCTTGCCTGCGGCGTTCTGCTCGACGATGCGCCCGTCCGCCATGAAGACCACGCGATCGGCGACGTCCTCGGCGAAGTGCATCTCGTGCGTGACGACGACCATCGTCATTCCCTCCGCGGCGAGGGACCGCATCGTGGCCAGGACCTCGGCTCCGAGCTCCGGGTCGAGGGCCGAGGTCGGCTCGTCGAACAACATCACCTTCGGCTCCATCGCCAGGGCACGCGCGATCGCGATGCGCTGCTGCTGCCCGCCCGAGCACTTCCCGGGCTTCACGTGGGCATGCTCGGCGAGACCGACATGCGTCAGCTGTCGCATCGCGCGCTCCCGCGCCTGCTCCTTGGACACTCCGAGGGTGTGGACCGGCGCGAGCATGACGTTCTGCAGGGCGGTCAGGTGCGGGAACAGGTTGAACGACTGGAAGACCATGCCCACGTCCCGGCGCAACGCGTCCAGACTGCGACGGGAGCCGCCGACCTCGGCGCCTTCGAGCACGACCCGCCCCTTGCTGGGCGGCTCCAGGAAGTTGATCGCGCGCAGCAGGCTGCTCTTGCCCGCCCCACTCGGTCCGATCAGGGCGACGACCTCGCCGCTCGCCACATCCAGCGAGACGTCGTGGACGACTTCGTGGTGCCGATAGGCGACGCAGACGCCGTCGAGAGCCAGCAGAGGCCGGGATTCCGGATTCATGGCGTGACTACTCGCCCGCTCCGGGAACCGACCGACGCCGGGCCATCGAGTGGTCGTCGTACCAACGCTTCATTGAGTCCTACCTCCGCCGCCTGATCGGTGACTCAGTATGGAGAGAACGTCGCGCGCGCTGCTATGCGCAAATGCCAACCGCTCCGGGCTCGTCTATCGGCAGATGAAGACCGAGCCACGGTCGCGAGCGCCAGCCGCGGGCTAGCCCGAACGGGGCAGGCTTCCCGCGAGTCGCATCAGCTTCAGGCCCAGATGGAGGGTGAGCCGGTCGCGGCCGTCGTCGAAGTCGAGGCCGGTCAGCTCCTCGATCCGGGCAAGTCGCTGGTACAACGTGGCTCGGTGGATGTGCAGTGTCTGCGCCGCGCGCTGGACGTTGCCGGCGAGGTCCAGGAAGGTCTCGGCCGTGGACAGCAGGGCGGCGCCGTTCCTGCTGGAGGCCATGCCCGCCAACGGAGCGAGGTGGGGTCCCAGAGCCGGGTCCTGGGGATCGAGCTTCGCGAGGAGCCCGTAGACCCCGAGCGAGTCCCACGTCACCACATCGTCCAGACCGGGCAGGAAGCGCGCGGCTCGAACGGCGATCAGCGCCTGCTGGTAGGAGCGGTGCGCGTCGACGACGTCGACCTGCCGGGCGCCGACACCCACGATCACCCCGACACCCACCCGCTCGGTGACGCTGCCGACGAGAGCGCGCACCACGGACAGGGCGGCATCGGCGGAGCCGTCCCGGGTGTGAGCGACGAGCACGACGAGGTCACGCGGCCGCGGCAGGCACAGGATCGCGGGATCGGTGCCCATGCTCGTGGCGTGCTCGGCCACCTGGGTGAGGGCGGCCGCGGACCCGCCGATCTCTCCGGGCACATCCACGGGCCGAACGACACTCACGCTCACCGCTGCGGTCGGCGTCAGCAGCTCCTCGTCGATCGCCTCGAGCTGGGCAGCGACCCGCGTCGGCTCATCCGCCGAGATCAGATCGCGCACGAGCGCGTTGCAGCGCGCCTGCCGACGCTGCATGAACAGGTCGCGTCGGTACAGGATCATGCCGGCCTTGTCGGCGACGAGCGCGGTGTCGCGGAGATCGTCGTCCGTCACTCGCCCGTCATCGATGAGCCACAGGAACCCGAGGAGCAGGCCGGCACACCGCACCGGCGCACAGACCCGGTCCTTCGCGCCGATGTCGGCGGGTGTCGCGATGCGGCGGGGACCGTCGAACTCCGCGATGCCCAGGGAGAGCACCCAGGCCCGCAGCTCCGGATCGACACCGCGTCCGAGCACCGACTGCACCCGCACCGCGTCCTCGTCACCGAAGTGCCGGCTCGCGACGATCAGGCTCAGGGCCGGGTCGTCGAGAGCGACTGATCGCTGCAGGCGCTCAGCCAGCACGTCGACGAGCTCCTGCAGATCCTCCGACCTCAGGAGGGACCCGACACCCGTGGACACCGGTCGAGCCTATCCGCGACGGGCCGGGCCGGGCGTCCACGACCTCCAGGTCGTGGACGCTCGCCATCGACCAGGACCCACCCCGACCGGGCCGCCAACGGCTCGGTGGTGCCTCGGGCGAGCACCGATCGACCGAGCCGATAGATTTCGCTCCGTGTCCGGCATCGCTCAGCAGCTCCAGCGCCACGGAGCGGGCGACGTCAGCGACGACGCCGCGGTCCTCGGCGCCTACTCCTCCGACGCCTCGCTCTACCGCGTCCCGCCGGTGGCGGTCGCGTTCCCCCGCTCGGCCGACGAGGTCGCCGCGGTGCTGGCCGCGGCACGTGCGGAGGGGCTGCCGGTCACCGCTCGCGGAGCGGGGACGTCGGTCGCGGGCAACGCGATCGGGCCCGGCGTGATCATCGACTTCAGCCGGCACCTGAACCAGGTCGTCTCGGTCGACGCCGAGGCCGAGACCGCCGTCGTCCAGCCGGGCGTGATCCAGGCGGTGCTGCAGCAGGCGGCGGCGCCGTACGGGCTGAAGTTCGGGCCGGACCCGTCGACCAGCACCCGCTGCACCATCGGCGGGATGATCGGCAACGACGCGTGCGGCGCGCGGTCGCTGGCCTACGGACGGACCTCCCACAACGTCCGCGGCCTCCGCGGGCTGCTCGCCGACGGCACCGCCCTCGCCACCGGGTACGACGCGGACGGCAGGCCGGTCGCGACGACCGAGGGCTCCGACGTGCTCGACCGGCTGCGCGACCTGGTCGCAGGCGACCTCGGCACGGTGCGCACCGAGTTCGGCACCTTCGGCCGGCACGTCTCGGGCCTCGCGCTCGACCACCTCGCCCCCGAGCGCGGCTTCGACCTGACCCGCACGCTGGTCGGCTCCGAGGGCACGCTGGCGGTGCTCACCGAGGCCACCGTGCGGCTGGTCCGGGCGCCGAAGGCCGCGATCATGGTCGTGCTCGGCTTCCCCGACTTCCCGACCGCGGGCTTCGCGACGACGGAGGTCCTCGCCTTCGAGCCGTCCGCCTGCGAGGGGCTGGACCGGCGCATCGTCGACGTGATCCGCGAGCGGCGTGGACCGGAGGCCGTGCCGGCGCTGCCGCCCGGCGACGCCTGGATGTTCGTCGAGCTCTCGGGCGACGACCCCGACGACGTACGGCGCCGCGCCGAGCTGCTCGCCGTAGCCGGGCTCGGCGTCTCGGCACTCGTCGTCGACGATCCGCGCACGGCCGACCGGCTCTGGAAGATCCGTGCCGACGGCGCCGGGCTCGCGGGACGGGCACCGTCCGGGAAGCCGGCCTGGGCCGGCTGGGAGGACTCGGCCGTCCCGCCGGAGCGGCTGGGCGAGTACCTCACCGCCTTCGAGGGCCTGCTCGCCGCGCACGAGCTGACCGCGATGCCGTTCGGCCACTTCGGCGAGGGCTGCCTGCACGTGCGGATGGACTTCCCGTTCGACCGCCCCGACGGGGCCGACCGGTTCCGCGCCTTCCTCGAGGAGGCGGCCGACCTGGTCACCTCGCTCGGTGGCTCGCTGTCGGGCGAGCACGGCGACGGCCGGGCCCGCAGCGACCTCCTGCCGCGGATGTACTCCCCCCGCGCGCTCGGCCTGATGGCCTCGATCAAGGACCTCTTCGACCCGACCGGCGTGCTCAACCCCGGCATCCTGGTCGACGCGGCGTCGAGCGCCGACGACCTGCGCTACTCCGCCACCTCACGGCTGACCCAGCGCTCGGGCGGGCTGGCCTTCGCCTACGCCGACGACGGCGGCGACTTCGGCCAGGCCGTGCACCGCTGCACCGGCGTCGGCAAGTGCCGGGCCGACAACAGCGGGTCGGGCGGCGTGATGTGCCCGTCGTACCAGGCGACGAAGGAGGAGATCCACTCGACGCGAGGCCGGGCGCGGCTGCTGCAGGAGATCGTCAACGGCGACAGCGACGTGTCCTGGGGCTCCCCCGCTGTGCACGACGCGCTCGACCTCTGCCTGGCCTGCAAGGGCTGCGCCTCCGACTGCCCGACCGGCACCGACATGGCGTCCTACAAGGCCGAGGTGCTGCACCAGACCTACAAGCGCAGGATCCGGCCGCGTTCGCACTACTCGGTGGGTTGGCTGCCGCGCTGGGCCAAGGTCGGCTCGGCGATGCCGCGCTTCGCCAACAGGTCGATGGACGTCGGCCCGCTCCGGAAGGCGGCGCTGAAGGCGGCGGGCGTGGACACGCGGCGGCGGATGCCGGCGTTCGCCCGGCGCACCTTCCGCCGCGCCTTCGGCGGAGCCACCGGAACCGGTACGCCGGTGGTGCTCTTCGTCGACTCCTTCACCAACCACTTCGCCCCCCAGGTCGCCGACGCGGCCGTCCAGGTGCTGCGGTCGGCCGGCTACGACCCGCGGATCACCCGGCAGCAGGAGTGCTGCGGCCTGCCGTGGATCAGCACCGGGCAGCTCGACGGCGCCGCCCGCCGGCTCCGCGGCATGGTCGACGCGCTCGCGGAGGACGCGCGCGCCGGCGTACCGATCATCGGGCTGGAGCCGTCCTGCACGGCCGTCCTGCGCCACGAGCTGCGCGAGCTGGTGCCCGGGCCGGACGCCGCCGCCGTGGCAGAGGCGACGACCACCCTGGCCGAGCTGCTGTCCCGGACTCCGGGATGGACGCCGCCCGACCTCGCCGGCACCCGGATCGTCGCGCAGCCGCACTGCCACCACCACGCGGTGATGGGCTGGAACGCCGATCGCACGCTGCTGGAGAAGGCCGGCGCGAAGGTCGACGCGCTGGCCGGCTGCTGCGGCATGGCCGGCAACTTCGGCGTCGAGCAGGGCCACTACGAGGTGTCGGTCGCCGTCGCGGAGCAGAACCTGCTCCCCGCCGTGCGTGCGTCCGCCGGCGACACTGCCCGGGTCGTGCTCGCCGACGGCTTCTCCTGCCGCACCCAGCTCGACGAGCTCGCCCCCGACGCACAGCCGCTGCACCTGGCCGAGCTGCTGGCCCGCGGCCTCAGCGAGCGCTGAGCCACTCCTGGGTGCGTGCGTCGAGCGCGGCCCGGGCCAGCTCGTCGAGCGCCGCCGCGGACGGCTCCGCGGGACGGCTCTTGCGGTAGTAGCCGGAGACAGCCTCCGGATCAGCGGCGAGGCGGACCAGATGTGCCGCCGAGGCCTCGGGCGTCATCAGCATCCGCCGCTCCAGCGGGCGGGCCAGGTTGCGCAGCCGACGTAGGACCGGGCGGGTCTCCAGGCCGCGGTTCGCGATGTTCGTGGAGACCGCGCCGGGGTGGACGGGGATGGCGCGGAGCCCGCGCGCGCCGTGCTCCTCGGCGAGGGAGGCGGCGTGGTGGACGAGCGCCAGCTTGGAGGTGCCGTACGCCACCCAGGAGTCGTAGGTGACCGGTCGGCCGAGCATCGCGTCGACAGTGCCGCGCTCGTGCAGCTGCGAGACGACGTGCAGCACGCGGGCGTCGCCGGTCGCGTCGGCGGCGGTGAGCAGGGCCGGGAGCAGCGCGGTCGTGAGGTCGACGGTGCCGAGGTAGTTGGTGCGCCAGTGGATCTCGTACCCGTCGGCCAGCTGCGGCTCGGTCCAGCGCGAGCCGAGGTCGAGGTGGATGCCGGCGCTGTTGACGAGGAGGTCGACACGGTCCGCGCGGTCGGCGTACCACCCGGCGAAGGCCGCGACCGAGGCCCGGTCCGCGAGGTCGAGGGGGTGCCAGGCGTGCTCGTCGACCGACGAGCCGCGGGTGGTGACCACGACGTCCCACCCGTCGGCGACCAGCGCGTCGGCGACGGCCCGGCCGATCGAGTCCCGCCCGGCTCCGGTGACGATCGCCCGTGGAGCGCTCACCAGACGACGCCGCGGTCGACCACGAGGTTGGCGCCGGTGACCGACGCCGCAGCGTCGGAGGCGAGATAGAGAAGCGCCTCCGCCACATCGGCCGGCGGCATGAAGCCGGGGATGACCGAGGTGCTGCGCGCGATCAGGTCCCAGTTCGTGTCGGCGGGCAGGCCGGCCGCCGCGGCGTCGACCATCGGGGTCGCGATGCCGCCCGGTGACACGCAGTTGACCCGCACGCCCTTCGTGGCGAACTCGACGGCGAGGGCGCGCATGCCCAGCAGGAGCGCGGCCTTCGAGGAGCAGTACGGCGCGTTGTAGGGCTGCCCCATCACGGCCGAGATCGACGCGACGGAGACGACATTGCCCTTGCTCTCGACGAGCGCGTCGGCGCAGGCCTGGGCAAGCATGATCGGCGCCAGGGCGTTGACGTCGAAGTGCGTGCGCAGCCCGGCCGCGGTGATGGCGCCGAGCTCGGCGAACTTCTGGATGCCCGCGACATTGCACAGCACGTCGAGGCCGCCGAGCTCGGCGAGCGCGCCGGCGACGAAGGCGTCCCGGGCCGCGTCGTCCGCCAGGTCGCAGGCCACGACGCCGGCGGCCGCGACGACGTCGGTGGCGACCACGGTGGCGCCCTCGGCGCGGAACAGCTCGGCGACGACCTGACCCAGGCCGCCGGCGGCACCGGTGACGACGACCCGGCGGCCGGTGAAGCGCTGGGCGCGAGGAGCGGGCTGGTCGGTCATGGTTCCTCCTGGTGACGGGACGCGGCAGGGTGGCACGCCGGGATCACCTTAGAACCTGTTCTAGTTCTGCGCTGCCCCCACCGGGGAACGCACGAACCCCCGGTTCCGAGGAACCGGGGGTTCGTGATGAGCGAAGAGGCTCGGCTCAGGCGTTGTCGAGTGCCTGGGCGACGCGGCGATGCGCCTCCCAGATCTCCTCCGGGAGCCCGTCGAACTGCGCGAGGTGCTTCTCGCGGAAGCCCATCTCCTGCTGCCAGCGCGGCACGTCGATGGTGAGGAGCGTGTCGAGGTCGGCGAGCGCCTGCTCGTCGAGGCCTTCGAGGTTGAGCTCCTCGCGCTTCGGCAGGACGCCGACAGCCGTCTGGACGCCCTCGACCTCGCCGTTGAGGAACTCCATCAGCCAGTTCAGCGGGCGCAGGTTCTCGCGGTAGCCGGGCCACAGGAAGCGGCCGTCCTCGCCGCGCTGGAACCAGTTGACGTGCGCGAAGATCGGCTTCGTCGTCGCCCGGCCGATGACCTCGAGCCAGTGCGCGGCGTAGTCGGCCTCGGAGTACGACATGAACGGGCGCATCGACATCGGGTCGTAGCGGAGCACGCCCTCGAGACCGTCAGCGGCGGCGGTCGCCTCGGCGCCCAGGGTGAGGCCGTCGTACACGCCCTCGGCGACGTCCTTGATCGCACGGATCAGCGGCTCGCGGTCGCGGGTGCGGCCACCGAAGATGATGCCGTGGATCTCGACGCCCTGCGGGTCCTCGAAGTCCTTGGCGACGTTCGGGACGTTGGCCAGCGTCGTGGTGAACCGGCTGTTGGGGTGCGCCCACGGAGCGTCGGCGTCCTCGGGGGCCCGGTCGGCGATGATGTCGCCCTTCCAGTCCTCCCAGCCGTCGAGGTCGGTCGGCTTGTCGCCCTTGCCCTCCCACCAGACCTGCTGGGTCTTCGGGTTGTAGGCGACGTTGGTGAAGATGGCACCGGTGCCCGGGACGATCGAGTCGATCGCGGTCGGATTGGTCTTCTCGTTGGTGTCCTTGGCGACACCGAAGACGCCGTTCTCCGGGTTCATGCCGTAGAGCTTGCCGTCGTCGCCGACCCAGATCCACGCGATGTCGTCGCCGTAGAACTCGACGTAGTAGCGGTCACCCAGGGCGTCGGGGGCCAGCGTCATCGCGAGGTTCGTCTTGCCCGAGGCCGACGGGAAGCCACCGCAGATGTTGTACTTCTTGCCGGTCTGCTTGTCGGTGATGCCGAGCAGCATGAACTGCTCCACGAGGAAGCCGTTCTTCCAGCCGTCGTAGGCACCCTGGCGCAGGCCGTGGGCGATCTTGCCGAGCAGCGCGTTGCCGCCGTACGACGAGCCGAAGTGCAGGATCGTGCGCTCGTCGGCGACGGTCACGAAGTAGCGCTTGTCGTCGGGGGTGCCCTGGCCGAGGTTCTCCAGGTCGCCGGTGACGTGCACGGCCTTGACGAAGGAGTCGCCGAGGTCGTTGACGTACTCCACGCCGACCCGGGACATGCGGATCATCTGGAGGACGACGTTGCGGTTGTCCGTCAGCTCGACGCCCGCGGCGAACCGCTCGAGCGGGGAGCCCTTCGGCGACATGAGGTAGGGGATGACGTACATCGTCTTGCCCGCGGAGGCGCCGGTCATCAGCTCGACGAGCTTCGGCTTCATCTCCGCGGCGGGCTTCCAGTTGTTGTAGACGCCCTTGTCGTTCTCGTCGCTGGTCGCGACGATGGTGCGCTCCTCGGCGCGCGCGGTGTCCTTGAAGTAGGAGCGCGAGTAGTAGAGACCCTCGCCGGCAGGCAGCAGCTCACCCGCGTCCAGCGACTCCTGGACGAGTCGCGCGTCGTCGGCCGCGGACACGACCTCGATGCGCTCTGCCCCTGTGATGTTGGCCCAGTGTGCGACGTACTCACGAACGTGGGGGTTGGTGAGACCCGCCTCGTCGAGCGTCCGCTCCACATCAACCATGTGCTTCGCCAGCCTTTCGGTCCTTGTCAAGGTGTGGGCACGCTACCCCACAGCCCACCCGGGTTTTTCCGGGGTTCGAATCGTCTGATCCGGGGACACCGTCGTCCGCGTGACAGTCACCATGACACCCGTTTTGCGATGACGCACATCGGCGCGCATCCGGCCCCCAGCGCGGTGTCGGCACCGCTCCGGATTGGATCGATCGAATGTCAGTGGCCCGCGGCGAGCAGCTCATCGGCCCGGCGCAACCGGCGGAAGTACGTCGCCCGGCTGAGGTAGATCCCGCGCATCGCCGCCTCGTGCGTGGTCCCGGCAGTGAGGTAGCGGCGGCGGACGAGGTGGAGCGGGTGCGGCCCCGGTTGAGGTGCCGGGGCGGGGGTAGGAGGCGGCCATGAGCCTCCCGCCCCCGCCGCCCGCGGGACCACCACCCTCGGGACCGCCGCAGGGACCGCCGCAGGGACCGCCGTCGGGACCGCCCTCGGGCTGGGGCCCGCCCGCGTACCCGCCCTACGGTCCGCCGTCCGGCCGCCCGCCGCGGCGGCGCAATGTCGGTCTCGTCGTCGGGCTGGTCGCGCTGGCGGTCGTGCTGCTCGCCGCCATCGGGGTCGGCGCCTTCCTGGTCGCCGGCGGTGGCGACGACGGCGACCGGACCGCGGACGACCGGACCACCGGAGACGCCTCCTCCGAGGCCACCTCCGAGACCACCGAGCCCACCTCCGAACCCACCTCCCCGAACACCTCCGCGACCCCCACCGAGGTCCCGACCTCGGTGCCGTCCGCGCCGTACACACCCTCCGACGACACCGATGACGACATCCACAACGACGTGAAGGCCGCCGACTTCCCGGGCGACTGGGACTTCAAGCTCGGCGACGTCGAGCATCACGCGACACTGGTCCGCTCGGTCGACCAGCCGAGCTGCGCTCCGGTCGAGGAGGGCAACGTGCTGACCCGCCAACGCTGTCAGTACGCCGTCCAGTGGGTCTTCGACGCCCTCGGCGGCAAGGTCCGGCTCACCCACCTGTTCCTGGTGTTCGACACCGAGCGACACGCCAAGGCCGCGCAGGGCACGATGAAGGACAAGGACTTCGACCTGCCCGCCGACAGCACCCTCCCCTCCTTCGCGGCGGGCAAGTGGAACTCCGGTGTCTACGGCAACATCGTCGCCGTCACCATCGGTACGGCGAAGGCCGGAGTGGCCGAGAAGAGGCTGACGTCGCTGGTCAACTACATGAACACCGACTTCAAGTCCGCCCTCCTGTTCACGTCCTGAGGGCCGATCGGCCGGCGCCCGACGCGGCGAGGAAGTTTTTCCTTCAACCTGATGACAAAGCGTGGCGTCATCTGCCATGCTGCTCTCGCCGCCGCAGGTGACCCGAGACGCCTGCGGCGGCTTCCAGCTTTTTAGGGGCCGAGCGTGTCGCATACGGCGCCTCGCCGCCCTGCCTGGGTCGAGCGGTGTCGCGCGCTGTAACTACCTGTCCTTGCCTCTGCCGTACCGGTCTACGGGTCAGGTAGCAGCAAGGACAGGTAGTTACAGTTCCGGCGGCTCCTGCTGGTGCCAGCCCAGCGACGTCAGTCGCGGTAGGCGGGTGCGCGGCGACTCGGCATCGGCTCGGCGCTCGCCAGCAGCGGCAGCACCCGCGGCGGGATCAGCACCGACAGCACCATGACGCTGGTGGAGCGGACGACCGACGAGGACTGGTCGATCCGCACCAGGGTCGCCTGGAGCTCAGGGTGCGAGCGGGTCGCGACCCGGCACAGGACGTCGTACGAGCCGGTCGTCACGTAGGCCTCGAGCACCTGGGGGATCGCCTCGAGGTCGCGGGAGACCTCGTCGAGCGCGCCCTGGGAGATCTCGAGGGTGACATAGGCCTGCACCTCGAAGCCGGCCGCGGCGACGTCGAGCGTCGGGTCCCAGTCGGCGATGACGCCCGCCTCGGCCATCCGGCGCAACCGGCTCTGGACCGTGGCGCGGGCGACCTTGGTCTGGCGGGAGAGCTCGAGGTCGCCGGCACGCGGGTGCTCGCTGAGCGCGGCGAGCAGGGCGAGGTCGATCCGGTCCAGGGCGAGCATGCGCCCATTCTAGTCAATCTGCATACCTCAGGTCGGCCAGGACCGGCAGTAGCGACCACTCTGCCTACCTTCTGATGGACAGGTTGTGTGTCCCAGGCCCGGCCTGGTGTGCTCCTCGCATGTCCCTCCAGGAGACCCTGACCAGTGAGGAGCGGCTCGCCGAGCTCGACCTCGACACGCTCAAGCAGCTCGTCGGCCTCGTCGAGTACGACGACCGCGAGGACCCGTTCCCGGTGACCGGCTGGGACGCCGCCGTGTGGGTGGTCGGCAACGCCACCCAGTCCGCCCACTTCTTCGTCTCGGCGTTCGGGATGGAGCTGGTCGCCTACTCCGGCCCCGAGACGGGCAACCGCGACCACGTGGCGTTCGTGCTCAAGAGCGGCGCGGTCCGGTTCGTGCTCAAGGGCGGCGTCGACCCACGCAGCCCGCTGCACGACCACCACCGCAAGCACGGCGACGGCATCGTCGACATCGCGCTCGAGGTGCCCGACGTCGACAAGTGCATCGCGCATGCCCGCTCCGTGGGCGCCACGGTCGTCGAGGAGCCGCACGACCTGAGCGACGAGCACGGCACGGTCCGGATCGCCGCCATCGCGACGTACGGCGACACCCGGCACACGCTCGTCGACCGCAGCCGGTACGACGGCCCGTACCTCCCCGGCTATGTCGCGCGCACCTCGTCGTACGTCCGCCCCGATCGGGGGTCTGGGGGCGCAGCCCCCAGGGTGCGGCTGTTCCAGGCGCTCGACCACATCGTCGGCAACGTCGAGCTCGGCCGGATGGACGACTGGGTCGAGTTCTATCGCAAGGTCATGGGCTTCACGAACATGGCCGAGTTCATCGGCGACGACATCGCCACCGACTACTCCGCGCTCATGTCCAAGGTCGTCGCCAACGGCAACCACCGGGTGAAGTTCCCACTCAACGAGCCGGCGGTCGCGAAGAAGAAGTCGCAGATCGACGAGTACCTCGAGTTCTACGACGGTCCCGGCGCCCAGCACCTGGCGCTGGCGACCAACGACATCCTCGACACCGTGGACCGCCTGCGCGCCGAGGGCATCGAGTTCCTCGCCACACCCGACTCCTACTACGAGGACCCCGAGCTGCGCGCCCGCATCGGCGAGGTCCGGGTCCCGGTGGAGGAGCTGCAGAAGCGCGGCATCCTGGTCGACCGCGACGAGGACGGCTACCTGCTGCAGATCTTCACCAAGCCCCTGGGCGACCGGCCGACGGTCTTCTTCGAGCTCATCGAGAGGCACGGCTCGCTGGGCTTCGGCAAGGGCAACTTCAAGGCGCTGTTCGAGGCGATCGAGCGCGAGCAGGAACGACGGGGGAACTTCTGATGGCGACCGACACCGCGCCCACGACGGCCGGGACCGGCATGCTCGAGCTGCTCGGCCGCTTCGAGGCCAAGGCGCCCGAGATCGTCTTCGAGTGGCACGACGCCGAGACCGAGGCGAAGGGCTGGGCGGTCATCAACTCGCTGCGCGGCGGCGCCGCGGGCGGCGGCACTCGGATGCGCGCGGGCCTGGACCGCAGCGAGGTCGAGGCGCTGGCCAAGACCATGGAGGTGAAGTTCACCGTCTCCGGACCGGCCATCGGCGGCGCCAAGTCGGGCATCGACTTCGACCCCGGCGACCCGCGTCGCGAGGGCGTCCTGGCCCGCTGGTTCAAGGCCGTGACGCCGCTGCTGAAGACCTACTACGGCACCGGCGGCGACCTCAACGTCGACGAGCTGCACGACGTCATCCCGCTCACCGAGCGCTACGGCCTGTGGCACCCGCAGGAGGGCATCGTCAACGGCCACTTCGCCGCCGACGAGCGCGAGCTGGTGCAGCGGGTCGGCATGCTGCGGCTCGGCGTCTCCAAGGTCGTCGAGGACCCGCGCTACACGCCCGAGCGGGACCGGAAGTACACCGTCGCCGACCTGGTCACCGGCTGGGGCGTCGCCGAGTCGGTCGTCCACTACTACGCGACGTACGGCGCCGACCGCGGCCAGCAGCTCGCCGGCAAGCGCGTGATCGTCCAGGGCTGGGGCAACGTCGGCTCCGCCGCCGCCTACTACCTCGCCCGGGCCGGTGCCCGCGTCGTCGGCATCATCGACCGCGACGGCGGCCTGATGAACCCCGACGGCTTCAGCACCGACGAGGTCCGCGCACTCTTCCTGGCCAAGGAGGGCAACGCCCTGCGCGCGGACGACCTCGTCCCGAACGACTCGCTCGACGACGAGATCTGGGACCTGGGGGCGGAGATCTTCCTGCCCTGCGCCGCCTCGCGCCTGGTCTCCGCCGAGCACGTCAAGCGACTGGTCTCCGGCGGCCTCGAGCTGATCTCCGCCGGCGCCAACGTGCCCTTCGCCGACCCGGAGATCTTCTACGGGCCCACCTACGAGTTCGCCGACCAGCACGTCTCCGTGATCCCGGACTTCATCGCCAACTGCGGCATGGCCCGGACCTTCACCCTCCTCATGGAGGGCATCCCCGAGGTCTCCGACGAGGCCGTCTTCGGCGACGTCTCCCGGACCATCCGCGGCGCGCTCGAGCGGTGCCACGCGCGCTCGTCGTACCCGACCTCGGTAGCGGCGACGGCCTTCGAGATCGCCCTCGACCAGCTGGTCTGAGCGCTACCGGGCGGCGAGCACCGTCACGTGGTTGGCCACCGCGAGGCCACCCATGTTGTGCACGGCCCCGACCCGAGCGCCCTCGACCTGGACGCCCGGGAAGGTGCCGGTCAGCTGCATCGCGACCGACACGTGCTGGGACACCCCCGTCGCCCCGACCGGGTGACCCTTGGACTTGAGGCCGCCCGAGGGGTTCACCGGGAGCGCGCCCCCGGGGAGCACGGTGCCGTCGTCGAGAACGCGGCGCCCCTCGCCGCGCGGCGCCAGGCCGAGCACCTCGTAGAGCTGGAGCTCGGCGATCGTGAAGCAGTCGTGCAGCTCGACGAGGTCGAGGTCCGACCGGCTCATCCCGGCGTCCCCGAGCGCGCGTCGCCAGGCGAGCTCGGTGGCCGCGAACGCGAGCGGATCCCGCCGCGCCACCGGCAGATGGTCGTTCGCGAAGGACCAGCCGGCCACACGGACGGCGTCGTGCCGGGAGGACGTGGGGCGCCGGCCGAGCACCAGCGCCGCGGCACCGTCCGAGACGGGAGAGCAGTCGGTGCGCCGCAGCGGCTCGGCGACCATCGGGTTGCGGTCGGAGGTCGTCGAGCAGAACTCCACGCCCAGGTCCTTGCGCAGGTGCGCGAAGGGGTTCGCCGCGGCGAGCCGGTGGCTCTTGGCGGCGATCGCGGCGAGCGTCTCTCCCACCGGGCCGTACCGCTCCTCGTAGGCGCGGGCCACGTCGGCGAAGAGACCGGCGAAGCCCGTCGTCGACGTGGAGCCGGCCGCGTCGTAGTCGGCACCGAGCAGAGCCGCGCCCACGGTCTCCGGCGGCAGACCGGTCATCTTCTCCGCACCGACGACCAGCACGTGCTCGGCCCGTCCCGACAGCAGGTGGCCGAGGCCGACGTGCACGGCCGCAGAGCCCGACGCGCACGCGTTCTCGACCCGCAGCGCGGGCACGCCGAAGAGCGCATCGTCGATCTGGAGCGCCAGCGACGACGGGAACCCGAGCGGCTGCAGGCCGGAGTTGAACTGCCCGAGCACGACCAGGTCCACCTGGCCCGGCGCGACCCCGGCGTCGAGCAGTGCCGCCCGGCCGGCCTCGACGACGAGCGACTCCAGCGTCGCCTCCGGGTGCTTGCCGAACGCCGTGTGGCTCCAGCCGAGCACCAGTGCCTCGTCCCTGCTCACCATCCCTGCCAGCCTCCTCGCAGCTGCTTCTTGTCGATCTTCCCGACGGCGGTCGTCGGGAGCGTCTCCACCAGCACGACCGCCTTCGGCCGCTTGTAGGCCGTCAGGCCCTGCCGGGCGGCGGCCCTGATCGCCTCCTCGGTGACGCCGGTGGCCCCGGGATCGTCGGGGCCGGCCGGTTCCCGGGGGTCCGCGGGGACCACGAACGCGACCACGGCCTCGCCCCAGTCGGGGTGCGGCACACCGGCCACCGCGACCTCGCGTACGCCGGGGACCCGCGCCAGCACCTGTTCGACCTCGCTGGAGTACACGTTGAGGCCGCCCGTGATGATCATGTCCTTCTTGCGGTCCACCAGGTGGAGGTAGCCGTCCTCGGTCAGGTGGCCGAGGTCGCCCGTGTGGAGCCAGCCGTCCCGCAACGCCTCGGCCGTCTCGTCGGGACGGGCCAGATAGCCCTCCATCGTGTACGGCGAGCGGGCGATCACCTCGCCGACCTCACCGGGCCGGCACGACGTGCCGTCCTCGCGCACGACGCGCACCTCGGCCATGACGACCGCCTGGCCGCAGCTGGTGAGCCGCGACGCACCCGCCGGATCGAGCCGGTGGTCGTCGCGGCGCAGCCGGGTCAGGAAGTTGGGAGCCTCCGACTGGGCGTAGAGCTGCATGAACACCGGACCGAACAGCCGCAGACCCTGCTCCAGCCGGTCGGGGGTGATCGGCGCGGCGCCGTACAGGATCGTGCGCAGGGAGGACGTGTCGACATCGCCGCGCTCGACCACCTCGTCGAGCAGCCGGTAGATCATCGTCGGGACCAGGAAGAGGTAGGTGACCCGGTCCCGCTCGATCCGGTCGACGACCGCACCGACCTCGAAGCCCTCCTCCAGCAGGACCGTCGCCCCCTTGGCGAGCGCCGCCTGCAGCAGGAAGCCCGCGCTGTGCGGCAGCGGCGAGGTGAGCATCAGCACGTCGTCGGCGGCCAGCTCCATCTCGACGAGGTGGGAGAGCAGGTTCATCGCGATCCCGCGCTGGGTGTGGACCACGCCCTTGGGGCGCCCGGTGGTGCCGCCGGTGTACATGAGGAGCGCGCGCCCCGGCGCGGGTACGTCGGGAAGGTCGGTGAGCGGCGGATGGTCGAGCGCGTCCGCCCAGGCATCCGCGTCGCCGCCCACGACCAGCAGCCGCGACGCGTCCCCGCTGCCGGCGCTCGCCCGGAGCGCGTCCGCCCGGCGATGGTCGACGACAC
Organism: Nocardioides carbamazepini; assembly: GCF_024614185.1. Taxonomy (GTDB): domain Bacteria; phylum Actinomycetota; class Actinomycetes; order Propionibacteriales; family Nocardioidaceae; genus Nocardioides; species Nocardioides carbamazepini. Next base: position 32,638 of record NZ_JAHTLF010000016.1, on the reverse strand, counting down.
ACAGCACCGCGCCGCAGTCGGCGAGGACGTAGGCCTGCTCCTCGTCGGACAGCATCATGTTCATCGGGACCTTCGCGGCGCCCAGCAGCGCCAGCGCGAGGTCCGCGACGACGTACTCGACGGCGTTGGGCAGCGCGAGGGCCACCGGGGAGCCGGGGCCGACGCCCCACGCCCGCATCGTCCCCGCCAGCCGATGCGCGTGGTCGTCGAGCTCGCGATAGGTCCAGGTGCGCCCGCCCGTGACGACCGCGGGGCGGTCGCCGTGCCGGGTGAGGGCGGGAACGAGGTAGTCCCGCAGCACGGGATCGGTGGGCATCCGCGTCATCCTTCCGAGAGCGTCGGGGCGGGCCCGACCTGCGCGACCCGCATGGCCATGGCGAGGGCGCGGTAGAGACCGACCAGCCACACGACCTCCTGCAGCCGCGGCCAGCCGAGCTGGGTGAGGGCATCCTCGAACGCGTGCGGCGCCAGGTCGCCGTGCTCGCAGAGGTCACCGGCGACGGAGCGCACGACGAGGTGGTCCCCCGACGTGCGCGGCCGGCCACCGCGGATCGCGGTGACCAGGTCGGGGGACGCACCCGCGCGCAGGGCGAGCGGCTCGTGCCCGTCCTGCATGTAGGCGCAGCCGTCGAGCGCGGCCACGACGAGGATGACCAGCTCCCTCTCGACAGCGGTCAGCTCGCCCTCCCGGAACCGGCCCGCGAGGTCGAGGACCGCCTCCCCGACCCGGGGGCTCGCCGCCATCAGGTCGAAGGGCCCGCTCAGCCGGCCCTGGGCATCGACGGGGTCGATGCCCAGGCCGGCCCCGGACCAGCGGTCCCGGACCAGCGCGACGAACGCCCGCTGGTCCCCGGTGAGCTGGCCGGCCGTGGTCCACGGCGCGCGGCCGAGGAGGGCGCCGGCGGCTGGCGTACCGCTCACTGCTCCCCCAGGTACGCGGAGCGGACCCGGTCGGAGCGGAGCAGCTCCTCGCCCGTCCCCTCCAGCACGATCTGACCGTCGGCGAGGACGTAGCCGTGCTCCGACAGGCCGAGCGCCCGGTGCATGTTCTGCTCGGCCAGCAGCACGGTGACGTCCTGTGCCGCGATGGTCTCGATGACGTCGAAGACCTGCGCGACGACGATCGGGGCCAGCCCGAGCGACGGCTCGTCGAGGACGAGCAGTCGGGGGCGTGAGACCAGGGCCCGCCCCAGGGCGACCATCTGCTGCTCACCGCCGGACATCGTGCCGCACAGCTGGCGGGAGCGCTTGCGCAGGATCGGGAACAGGTCGAGCGCCAGGTCGATGCCGTTGTCGGAGCGCCCGCGCGCCGCCGGATGGTGCAGTCCGAGCCGGAGGTTGTCGCGGACCGTCATCTCCTTGAACAGCCGCCGGCCCTCCGGGACGATCGCCATGCCGAGGGCAGGACGGTCGGCGGCAGGGCGACGGGTGATGTCCTCGCCGTCGAGCAGGACCTGCCCGGACGCGATCGGCTGCATCCCCAGCAGTGCCTTGACGAGGGTGCTCTTGCCGGCGCCGTTCGAGCCGATGAGCGACGCCGTCGTTCCGGCTGCCACGTGGAGGCTGACGCCCCGCAGGGCCGCCGCCTCGCCGTAGTTGACGACCAGGTCCCGTACCTCAAGCATCGACCGGTCCTCCCAGGTAGGCCTCGATCACTCGAGGGTCGTTGAGCACCTCGGCCGGCGTGCCGTTCGCCAGGTTCTGTCCCTGGTTGAGCACGTACATCCGATCGGCGAGGGTCGCGACGGCGCGCACGTTGTGCTCGATGTAGATCACGGCCATGCCCCGCTCGCGCAGGCTCGCGATCAGGTCCATGCCGAGCGCGGCCTCGCTGGGGTTGAGCCCGCCGAGCACCTCGTCCAGCAGGATGAGGGACGGGTCCAGCGCGACGGCGCGGGCGATCTCGAGGAACTTCCGTTCGTGCAGGGTGAGCGAGCCGACCTCCTGGGCGGCGTGCGCCGCCAGGCCGACCGCGTCGAGGACGCCCCGGGCCCGCTCGAGGGCCGCGGTCCGTCCGGTGGCGTGACGCCCGAACATGGACGCGGTGGCGACGTTCTCCTCGACCGTGAAGGAGCCGAGGGGGCGAGGGACCTGGAAGGTGCGGGCGATGCCGGCATGCGCCCGGCGGTGCGCACTCGCGCGGGTGATGTCCCTCCCGTCGAACTCGATGGTCCCTGCGGTCACCGGCAGGGAGCCGGCGATCGTGCTCAGCAGGGTGGTCTTGCCGGAGCCGTTGGGCCCCACCAGGCCGACGATCTCGCCGGCCGTGACCTCGATGTCGACCTCGCTGAGGGCCTTCACCCCGCCGAAGCGCTTGGTGATGCCATGGCAGCGCAGCAGGCTCATCGCGCCCCTCCTTCCAGTGCCGGCACGCGCCGGGCCCCACGCCGCCGCGGGATCGCGCCGGACAGGCCGTGGGGCAGCAGCGCGATGACCACGACGAGCGCGGCCCCCAGGATGATCTGCGAGAGCTCCGGCGAGCCGACGTCGAGCAGCACCTCGCGCAGGACCACGACCGTGGCGGCGCCGATGAGCGGTCCCCACCACCGGGTGATGCCGCCGAGGATGGTCATCATGATGACGAGCAGCGGGATGTTCAGGCTGAACACCGCGCCGACCTCGACGTAGCCGAGGTAGATCGCCTGCGGCGCGCCGGCCAGGCCGGCGAGCACCGCGCTGGCCACGAACGTGAGCACCTTGTAGCGGTAGGTCGGCACGCCGAGCGACTCGGCGACCTGCTCGTCGTCGCGGATCGATCGCAGCGCGGAGCCCCACCGGGTGCTCGACGTGGCGATCGCGACACCCGCGGCGAGGACGGCGAGCCCGGTGGCGATCACGAACAGGTGGCTGGTCGACGATCCGGCCCACGAGCCCACCGTGTGCTCGCGGACGAAGACGCCGGTGCCACCGTCGAGGAAGGCGACATTGGACACCACCGTGACCACGACGAAGGCCATGGCGAGGGTGATCAGGCCGAACAGGTCCCCCGAGAACCGGGACGACGCGAAGACCGCCAGGCCGACCACCAGCGCCAGTGCCCCGGCGGCCAGGCCTGCTGCCAGGAGGACCACGACGAAGGGCGCGTCGCTGTGCCGGAAGACGGCCGCCGCGGCGTACGTCCCGATGCCGAAGAAGACGCCGTGGCCGAAGCTCGCATAGCCGGTGTTGCCCGAGAACAGGCCCCAGCTCAGGGCGAGCACGATCCAGGTCACGAACTGGAACCCGAAGGCGATGGCGAAGTCGGAGCCGAACGCGGGGACGACGACGACGGCGACGACGGCACAGCCGACGACGGCGACGAACTGCCGCCACAGAGCGTGGTCGCGCAGGGCGTTCATGCGGTCCTCCCTGAGGTGAAGCGCTCCCGCGCGATGCGGGTGAGCGGCTGGAGGGCGAGGAAGAGGAAGAGCACGCCGAAGGTGACGGCCGGTGCCCACTGGGGCGGGAACCACAGCGACCAGGCGTTCTGGATCATCATCAGCACGACCGCCGCGACGAGGGCACCCAGCGGGCGGCCGAGGCCTCCGAGCATGGTGGCGACCACGACGATGCCGATCCACTGCAGCGGCAGCGTCGGAGTCAGCGGCATCCGCAGGCTGACCACCATCCCCGCGACCGCCGCGGTGGCCGCGGCCAGGCCCGAGACGGCCAGCGTCAGTGGAAGCACCCGCACACCCAGGGTCTCGGCGATCGCGGCATCCTGCCGCATCGCCTGCACCGCGCGTCCGGCACGGGTGCTCCGCAGTGTGTACGCCGCCAGGCCCACCATGAGCGCCGCGCAGACGAGGGCGACCAGGTCGATCGGCTGGACGGCCAGCTGCGGCAGCGGCTCCGGGAGCCGGATGCTCGTCGTGAAGCCGTCGGACAGGAGCGGCCGGAGGTTGAGCAGGTCCGGGCTCCAGATCATCGACACCACGCTCTCGGTGACGATGAAGAGGGCGAAGGTGATGAGCAGGGTCGTGAACGGCTGGGCATCGATCAGATGGAAGAGCCACTGCACGCCCACGCCCACCGCGAAGAACGCCGGCACGGTGACCGCGAGGGTCAGGAACGGGTCCCAGAGCAGCTCGGTGACCAGGCTGTAGGTCAGGTAGGCCCCGAGCAGGGTCAACGAGAGGTGGAAGAAGTCGGCCACCCCGAGGTGGCCCCACTTGACGCTGAGACCGAGCGCGATGCTGCCGAACAGGCAGCCGAGCAGTGCTCCGTTGAGGAGGGTCTGGGCGAGCGCGAGCGAGGAAACGGACATGGAGGTCTCCGGTCGGTCCGGTGGTCGGTCCGGTGGTGGGCCCCGGCTGGGGGCCCACCACGACGGCACGGAGGGATCAGGGGTTGTAGTCGAGCTCGGCGCCGGCGACGTCCTCGGGCCAGACCAGGACGCGCTTGCCGTCCTGCACCTGGGCCACCCGGTTGATGTCGATGCCGTAGTTGTTGAACCCGTCGAAGCTGAGCTTCCCGACGACGGTGTCGACCTCGTTGGCGTTCAGCCACGCGATGACGGCCGCGTTGTCGACGCCACCCTCGGTGATCCCGGTCAGCAGGATCTGCCACGCCGCGAGGCTGGCGGCCGCCTGCGTCTCGACGAAGGGGAACAGGTCGTCCCTCTGCGCGACCTCGCTGTAGGTCTTGGTGAAGTACCGGGCGATCGGGGTGTCCCCCAGCGGCGGGTTGTCCTCGTAGATCGAGGAGATCATCATGCCGTCGGCCTTGTCGCCCAGAGCGGCGACGGCTGCCGGCGCCGGCAGGGAGACGTAGATCGAGCGCGGCTCGTAGCCGATGGCGTCGAACGCCTGGTAGAGGTTCGTGACGTCGGCGCCGATGCCGCCCAGGTAGACCAGGTCGGGGTCGGCGTTCTGGATCCGGATCGCGATCGAGCTGAAGTCCGTGGTGCCGAGGTCGTACTCGACATCGCCCTCGATCGTGGTGCCCGCGCCCTCGAGCGCCGTGACGACCGAGCCGCGGTAGCTCAGCGTGGTCGGGAATTTCGCCGTCGCGAAGAACGCCGACTCGGGCGGGTTGCCGCTGGACTCCAGGGCGTCGAGCAGCGTCTGGGCCTGCGCGTCGAACATGTGCGTCGGGTCGTCGACACCGCCCATCTGCCAGGCCGGGAAGTGGTTCTCGCCGATCAGCTTGTCGGGCGCGCCGTTGGTGGCGGTCGGGTACGCGTAGCCGGCGCGGGTGACCGGGCCGGCGCCGGCGAGCGTCGCGGCGCCGCCGTAGGGGCCCATCACGAAGTCGACCTTGTCGCCGATGAGGCGCTCGTAGTTGGACGTCACCGTGGCCGGCGTCGACTGGTCGTCGATGACCTTCCACTCGAGGGGACGGCCGTCGATCCCACCGCACTCGTTGACCCAGTCGACCACCAGCTCGGCGACCGCGTCGTGGAGGGTGCCGGTCGGCGCGAGCGGCCCGGTGAGGCTGAGCGAGCCGCCGACGACGATCGGGTCGCCGGTGGGCGCCGCGCCCTCGGCGCACTCCATCCCGGCGATCGGCGCGACCAGCTCGGCATCGGGGATCTCGGCGACCCGGTCGTCGGCCGACTTGTCGTCCTTCACGACGCCGCCGCAGGCGGTGAGCAGCAGCACCGCGGCGGCGCTGAGGGCGAGCCCGCGCACGGCGGGCCTCGGGGCGTGGAACATCGTGGTCTCCAGTCAGTTGTCGAGGAAGCCGACGACCCGGCACGGTGACGCGCTGGTCTTCGGGAGCTTGATCGGGAAGAAGCCGACGTGGAAGCCCGTCAGCGGGAGCGCCTGCAGGTTGTCGAGCTGCTGGATGATGAAGGCCTCCTTGTCGGCGATCGCGAAGTGGCCGTCCCACAGCTCCTTGGGATCGCCGGTCGCCTCGTAGGCCGCCTTCATGACCGGGAACGGGCGGTCCCACGCCATCGCGTCGGTGCCGAGGATCGTGGCCCCGAGGCCGGTGAGGTAGCGGGTGCCGTCGCCGTTCATCCCCGGGTAGTTGAAGAACTCCGGGTCCGCCGGCGTGTAGCGCTCCTGTCCCGTGCGGAGCAGGAGGGCGTCGCCCTGTCGCACCTCGCGACCGGTGGCGGAGATCGCCTGCTCCAGCGCCTCGATGCTGATCGCCTCGCCGGGCGCGGCCCAGGGGCGGACGTCGAGCACCATGCCCGGCCGGTAGAGCTCGGACAGGTCGATGTCGCTGATCGTGCGGGCGGGCTTGCCCTCGATCAGGCTGCCGCTGTGGAGCGGCGCGTCGACGTGGGTGCCGCAGTGGGTGTTCATCTCGGTCAGCCAGTCCTCACCCCAGCCCTCGCCGTTCGGGAGGTGCTCGGCCGGGCAGCCGAAGATGTCCATCGTGCGCTGCAGGCCCTCGCCGCCCGGTGCGAGGTAGTGGATCTTCGGGGCGAGCACGGCGGCGAGCGGCTCGTAGGCCGGCGGCACCATGTCGCGGTAGGCGGGGTCGAGGGTGCGGGAGAGGTCGACGATCGTGGTCATGTCGGAGTTCCTTTCGGATGCGAGGGATCAGTAGGGGAGCTGGACGCGGTTGCGGAGGATGCCGATGCCCTGGACCTCGAGCTCGACCTCGTCGCCGTCCTTGAGGCGCTTGCCGATCTCGACCGGGCTGCCCGACATCACCGTGCCGGTGCCGAGCACGTCGCCCGCGTGGACGGTGCGGTTGCGGGAGAAGTGCGCGATGGCCTTCTCGAAGGAGTGGTGCATGGTCGAGGTCGAGCCGTGGGACCAGACCTCGCCGTTGACCCGGGCGGTCATCTCGAGGTCGTACGGCGAGCCGAGCTCGTCCGGCGTGACGATGCAGGGCCCCAGGGTGTTGGAGCCGTCGAAGTCCTTGCCCCGAGAGGGTCCGAGCTGCGACTCCATCACGACGCTCTGCAGGTCGCGGCAGCTCCAGTCGTTGAAGATCGTGTAGCCGAAGACGACGTCCGCGGCGTCCGCCTCGGCGACGTCGCGCGCCGTGCGGCCCAGGACCGCGGCGAACTCGAGCTCGTAGTCGAGCTGGCGGGTCTCGGCCGGGGCGACGATCAGCTCGCCCGGTCCACTGACCGCCGTGTGGTCGGCGTTGTAGTAGATGACCTCCCGGGAGAACACCTCCGGGGTGTCGAACTTCCCGGTCGCCACCAGGCGCTCGTACTCCGCCTCCGGGTCCGCGGCGTCGACCGCGATCGACCGCGCCATGCCGCGGAAGGCCGGCTGGAGGTGGGCGATGAACAGCGAGCAGTCGCGCAGGCGCGGCGGGTTCGGGAGCGGCGCCCGGAGCGTCACGTCGTCGAGGCCGTGGACGGCGTACGCCGGGTGGGAGTCGCAGAGCTCCCGCGCTTCCTCGAGGCCCTGCTCCCCGGCCCGGACGAGGTCGAGCATCGACGCGAACCGCGGGTCGCCCTCCGACGCCCGGGTCAGGCTGATCGCGGTGTCGCCGGCCAGCGCGCCGACGTGGGTCTCCGCGTCCGTGGTGGTGAATGTGATGAGCCTCAAGGTGACCGTTCCTTCCATCGGGGTGGGATCACCCTCACGGCAGTGACGGCCGTCACCTAGAGCACCGCCCGACAGAATCGGGGGGCTCGGATGTCACGGCGTGCCAGCCGTGGCCGGGGGACTCAGGCGCGGGTGAGCGCGGCGCTGAGGGCGTGCATCCGCAGCGCCGTCTCGAGCCGGAACCGGTGGTCGACGTCGCGCATGTCCACCCCGAGGACCTCCTCGATCCGCGCGATCCGGTTGCGCACGGTGTTGTAGTGCACGTGCAGCGAGGCCGCGGTGTCCGGCAGGTGCCGGTCGTGGGCGAGATAGGCACGCAGGGTCGGCAGGAAGTCGGTCCCGCGACGCTCGTCGAGGTCGAGCAGCGGGCCCAGCACGTCGCGCACCGTGGTGCGCAGGTGGGCCGCCGGCAGGCTGGCCATGCCGAGGATGCCCAGCTCGTGCGCGGTGACCACCGATCCCGCCGCCTGGCCGCGGACCGCCAGCTCGCAGGCGGCCCGCGCCTCGTCGTACGAGGTCGAGAAGTCGAGGAGGTCGGCGCAGGTCCGTCCGAGCCCGATCGTCCAGCCGCGCCGGGACCGGGCGAGGGCGTCGGCGAGCTGCGCCCGCACCCGCGCGGCCGGTCGGCCGGTCGGCGGCAGCACGGCGACCGCGCGCCCGGCACGCTCGAGCGTGATCGCCCCGGGGAAGACCGGTCGCAGCAGCGAGTCGAGCTCCGCGCGGCCCACGGGGTCGTGGTCGCGGCTGCCCGCGACGAGGACCAGGGAGCCGGCGCCGAGGTCGATGCCCATCATCGAGATGCGCGCGCGGAACTCGTCCGGGTCGCCGAGCCGGCCGCTGAGCAGCCCGTCGAAGAGCTCGCCGTTCAGCCGTTCGGCCGTCCGCTCCCGCTCCCCCACCCGCAGCACCTGCAGCCGGAACAGGCCGATGCACAGGTCGACGAACGCCTGGCGCTGCTCGTCGGGGTCGCGGGTGTCGATGACCACGACCGTGAGCCCGCCGCAGTCGGGGAGCTCGGTGCGCCGGATCACCCGCGCGTTGCCCTGGCGCAGGTCGCCGGCCGCGCGGACCAGCGTCCCGTCGCCCTGCCGCAGCTCGACGCGGCCGCCGAGCTCCCGGGCCAGCAGGTCCAGCGAGCCCACCGGATCGGTGTGGATCGCGAAGCCGTTGGCCAGCTCCGCACAGGCCCGCTGCTCCCGGGTCGCGCGCTCGGCGCGCTGCTCGGCCGCCGCGGCGAGCAGCCCTCGGCGGCCGTCGACGTCGAGCTGGTGGAGTCGGACCCCGAGGTCGTGGGCGATCTCCTCGAGGACCTCGACCTCGGCGTCCGTCCACGGGTACGGATGCCGGTGGGCGGCGTACAGGACGCCGAGCAGGGAGTCGGCCACGAGAATGGGCACGATCAGGGTGGCCTGGATCCCCTCGTTGTCGATGAGCCGCTTGAGGAGCGGCACCCGGCGGGAGTCGTGGCGGTAGTCGCGGCTCATCTGGGGCCGCCGCTCGAGCGCCACCCTGCCGCCGATCCCCTCGCCGATCTTGAGCCGCCAGGCCGCCGCCATCTCGGTCGACGCGACGCCGTGGTGCGCCCCCATCACGAGGTAGTCGCCCTCGACGAGTCCGGCCCACGACACGGGGCAGTCGAGGAGGACGGCGACGTGGTCGGCGGCGAGCTGCAGGGCCTGCGTCGGGTCCTTCGCCGCGAGCAGCCAGCGCAGGTACTGGGCGGAGGACGGCGGTGACAGCAGGTCCAGGCTCACGACGTCCTCCTCACATCGGCATACAAATTTGTACCCGAGTTCACCTTCTGGCAGTCTACGCAGGGGAAGCCGCACCTGTCACGAAAGGCATGTCGATGGCACCCGAGCCCGTCACCGCCCGCGCCCGGCGCGTCGGCCAGCGGCGCGACCGCGTCTTCGACGCCGCGATCGAGCTGTTCGTCGAGCAGGGCTACGACGCCACGACGATGGACGACATCGCCGTGCGCGCCGACGTGGCGCGCACCTCGGTCTTCAACTACTTCGAGCGCAAGACCGCGTTCCTCGACGAGTGGTCGGCCCGCCGCCGTGCCCGCGCCTTCCACGGGACGCCCCGCGACGAGTCCGGCTCCCTGCGCGACGAGCTGACCTCGATCGCCCGGGAGCTCGCCGCGATCAGCGATGCCTCCCGCGTCGCGACGACCGCGATCATCGGCGCCGCGCTGCGCGAGCTCGACCTGCTGGACAACCATCCGCTCAGCCACGAGTTCATCGCTGTCATCCGGCGCCACCACGAGGATCTCCGCGACGACGTCGACCCCGACCTGATGGGCCTCACCCTCGCGACGGGCTACTTCGCCGTCCTCCGCGCCTGGATCGGCGAAGGGGCCGCCCCCTTCGACCTGACGACCCGCCTGCTGGCGCTGCTGCACCTGCTCCTCGACGGCGCCGGGCGGCCCGGCTCCTGACGGACCTCCCCGAGCGAGCAGGCAGACGCGACGAGGACGACGCTCGGACGCGACGCGCTCTCGGCCTGATCAGGACGCGAGTAGCCCGCCGTCGAGGATCGCGAGGTACTGGTCGGCGAGGGTGCCGTGCTGGAGGCGGCCGCTCGGGTCGTACCAGCGCACGGTCGACCAGACGCCGTCGCGGATGAAGCGGTACGTCGTGGTCGGCTCGAGCTCGGGTCGGAAGTCGCCGGAGGCGATGCCGGCGCGGAGCACGTCGAGCCAGACCTTCTCGACCTGGCGACTGGCCTTGGTCACGAAGGAGAACTCGGGCGTGCTGCCGAGGAAGTTGGCCTCGTTCTGGTAGAGCGCGACCGCGTGCGGGGTGCGGTGGATGATCTCGAAGGAGCTGCGCACCAGGCCGTCGAGCGCGGCGCGGGGAGTCCCGGCCTCCTCCGCGATGGTCCGGAACTGCCGGAGCAGGCTGCCCATGAAGTCCTGCAGGATCTCGGTCAGCATCTCGTCCTTGGACGCGAAGTGGTGGTAGAGACTGCCGGACAGGATGCCCGCCTCGTCGGCGATGTCGCGCACGGTGGTCTGCGTGTAGCCGCGGGAGGCGAACATCTCGGCGGCGATCGCGAGCAGCTGGGTGCGCCGGGCGGAGCCGGCGCCGGCTCCGGCGCCCTTCTTGCGGGCGGTGGCGGCGCCCCCCTTGGTGGTGGCCATGCCTCGATCCTCTCCCACGGTTGCGCCTACGATACCTAACAAGCACTTGGTTTATGGAGCGACGAGCGGAAGGCCGCCGATGACACCCACCACGATGCCCGCCCTGCTGGAGCACGCAGCGGCGGCCCACCGGGACCACCCGGCGATCGTCGACGGCACCACCATCATCACGTACGCCGGCCTGCGGGACCTCGTCGTCGCGGCCGCGCGCGGCTACCGGGCCCTCGGGGTCGAACCGGGCGACCGGGTCGCGATCTGGGCGCCCAACCGGGCGGAGTACCTCGTCGCACTGCTCGGCGCCCAGCAGATCGGCGCGTCCGTCGTCCCCCTCAACACGCGCTACCGCGGCCACGAGGCGCGCGTCGTGCTGCAGCGCTCGCGCGCGGTCGCACTGGTCGTGTGCGACGGCTTCCTCGGCACGGACTACTCCGTCATGCTCACCGACACGGCCGACGGCGAGCCGGGGCCGGTCGCCCCCGGGCTTCCCCACCTGCGGGCCGTGGTCGACATGAACTCCGCCGGCCTGCCCGGCACGGTGGCCTGGGCCGACTTCCTCGCGGCGGGCGAGCAGGTGCCCGCGGCCGACGTCGAGCGGCTGGCCGCCGAGGTCACCCCCGACACGGTGGCCGACATCCTCTTCACGTCCGGCACGACCGGTCTGCCCAAGGGCGTGATGAGCGCGCACCGCCAGACCATCGGCACGGCCGAGGTGTGGGCGCGCGGCGCGAGTCTCAGCGAGGCCGACCGCTACGCGATCGTGAACCCGTTCTTCCACTCCTTCGGCTACAAGGCCGGGGCGATCGCCTCCCTGGCCGCCGGGACCACCATCTACCCGGTCCTGACGTTCGACCCCGAGGCACTCATGCAGCTGGTCCAGGAAGCCGGGATCACCGTGCTCCCCGGAGCGCCGACGATCTTCATCACGCTGATCAACCATCCGCGACGCGCCGAGTTCGACCTGTCCTCGCTGCGCTTCTCCATCGCCGGCGCGGCGAGCGTGCCGGAGACGCTCTTCGAGCAGATGCAGGACGTGCTCGGCTTCGACGAGGTCGCCCAGGCCTACGGCCTCACCGAGTGCGTGGTCGCCACCCGGTCGCGGGCCGGCGAGGACCCGCGCCACATCGCCGAGACCACCGGGCCCGGAGTCCCCGGGATCGAGATCCGCGTCGTCGACGACTCCGGCGCCGACGTCGCGACCGGCACCGACGGCGAGATCTGGCTGCGCGGCGCCAACGTGATGCTCGGCTACTTCGAGGACCCCGAGGCCACCGCCGCGGCGATCGATCCCGACGGCTGGCTCCACACCGGCGACGTCGGCCGGCTCGACGAGCACGGCTGCCTCAAGATCACCGACCGGATCAAGGACATGTTCATCGTCGGCGGGTTCAACGTCTACCCGGCCGAGGTCGAGAACACGCTGGCCACGCACCCGGCGGTGATGGAGAGCGCCGTCGTCGGCGTACCGGACGAGAGGATGGGCGCGGTCGGCCGCGCCCATGTCGTCCTGCGACCCGGCACGACCGCCACGGCCGACGAGCTGGTCGCCTGGGTCCGCGAGCGGCTGGCCAACTTCAAGGTGCCGCGGGAGGTGGTCCTCGTGACCGAGCTGCCCCGCAACGCCAGCGGCAAGGTGCTCAAGACCGACCTGCGCGCCGACGCCTGACGGTCGGCGCCGCCGACTCGACCAAGCAAATGCTAGGTTGAGTTTCGTGGAGAGGGACACCCGTGTCGCGGACGGTGGGACCGGTCCGGCGCTGCACGCGACCACCCTCCGACTCGGGTACGCCGACACCGACCCGGCCGGGATCCTCTACTACGCCGCGTGGTTCCCGTGGATGGAGCGCATGCAGAGCGAGTGGTTCTGGCTCAACGACCTGCGCCAGGACGAGCTGAAGCAGCGGCACGGCTTCTGGACGGTCACCGCGCACACCGCCTGCGACTACGTCGCGGCCGTCGGCCTGTTCGACGAGATCCGGCTCGAGCTGCGGCTCGGCACGGTGGGGCGACGCTCCTTCGAGATGCTCCACCGGATGGTGCGGACGACCGACGACGAGGTCGTCGCCCGTGCCCGGATCCGGATCGTCACGGTCTCCCCCGAGCTCGGCTCGGTCGACCTGCCGCCCCTGCTCCGCCGCCACCTGGACGCCTGGGCGCGGGGCGCCCGCCTCACTCCCCCGGAGGTCACATCATGACGAACCCCGACGGCTACGGCCTCACCCTCATCACCGGCGCGAGCGGCGGCATCGGGCAGGCGGTCGCGCGCCGGCTGGCCGAGGACGGCGCGTCGCTCGTGCTGCTGCACCGGCGGACCGCGCCCGCCGCCCTGGTGGCCGAGCTCGGCGACCGGGTCCGGGCCGGCGCGGCGTGCGACCTGACCGACCCCGACGCGACCGAGGCGGTCGTGGAGTCGCTGGTGGCCGAGCACGGAGACGTGCGCACCGTCGTCCACGCGGCCGGTCCGCACGTGCCGATGGTCCACCTGTCCCGGGTCACCCCCCGGCAGTTCGCCGAGCAGGTCGACCAGGACGTCGTGGCGTTCTTCAACCTCGCCCACGCCGTCCTCCCGACGCTGCGGCGGACCCAGGGCTCCCTCACGGTCGTCACCACCGCCGCGACGCGGCGCTATCCGGTGCGCGACGGCCTCTCCGCCGGGCCGAAGGGAGCCGTCGAGGCGCTGGCCCGTGGCCTGGCCGCCGAGGAGGGCCGGTTCGGCGTCCGGGTCAACTGCGTGGGACCGGGCATGCTGACCGACGGGATGGCCGAGCGGCTGATCGGCTCCGGTGAGCTCGACGAGCACGCCCTCGACGTCGCCCGCGACAACATCCCGCTGCGCCGGTTCGGCACCGCCGCGGACATCGCCGAGGCGGTCGGCTTCCTCGCCAGCGACCGCGCCGGCTTCGTCTCGGGACAGAAGCTGGACGTCGACGGCGGCTACGGGGTCTGAACCTGGGTCCACGGCCCGGTTCCTGCGCCGGGCCGTGGACCGACCGGATCAGACGGCGACGCCCGGCCGGCGTCCCTCCAGCTCCTGCGCGGTGCGCAGCTCGAAGCTCGGGTAGCCCTCGTCGATCTCCTTCTGGAGCCGCCTCCGGTAGCGAGGAGCGCCTCCGAGGTAGACCATGACGCGCGGCTTGTCGTCGCGGTCGAGGTTCATGTTGTGCCCGTTGAACCAGGACTTCGAGTGGGCGAGCAGGAGCAGGCTGTTGATCTCCCGCACGTGCTCGACCCAGGCGATCTCCGCCTCGCGCCGGCCCTCGACCCGCACGACGTCGTTCGCCTCGATGTGACGCACGGTCTCGGTCATCCAGTTGACGACGTCCTCGATGCCGCGGGGGAAGTTGGCCGTCGCCGAGCCGGACTGGGGGCCGACCAGCATGAAGAGGTTGGGGAAGTTCGTGACCTGGACCCCGACACAGGTCTCCGGGCCGTCCTGCCACTGCTCCTTGAGCCGTACGCCGTCGACGCCACGGAAGTCGATCTTGTCGAACGGGCCGGTGACCGCGTCGAAGCCGGTCGCGTAGACGATGACGTCCACCTCGAGGTCGCGCACGCCGCCGTCGGCGAGGTCGAGGCGGATGCCGCTCTCGGTCACCTCGCGGATGGGGTTGGCCATCAGGTCGACCAGCTCGACGTTGTCCTGGTTGAAGACCTCGTAGAAGCCGGACTCGCCCGCGACCCGCTTGTTGCCGAAGCCGTGGTCCTTCGGGATGAGCAGCTCGGCGACCTCGGGGTCGTGGACCCGCCGGCGGATGCGGTCGGCGACGAACTCGGAGAGCTCACGGTTGGGCCCGGCCTCCATCATCGTGTCGCGGTAGTTGCCCATGTAGAGCGCCGCCCCGTGGCCGTTGTCGTAGAGGTCGTTCCAGTGCCGCAGCCGCTCCTCGCGGGTGACCTCGGTCGAGAGGACCCGGTCGGGGCGGTGCACGAAGCCGGCCGGCGTCTCCCGGCACCACGCGAAGATCTCGTCGTACGACGCCCGCAGCCGCGCCATCTCCTCCGGCGTGATCGGCTCGTTGCCGAGCGGCGCGCACCAGTTGGCGTCCCGCTGCAGCACCGTCAGCTGCTCGACCTTGTCCGCGATGTCGGTGATGACCTGCACGCCGCTGGACCCGGTGCCGATCACGGCCACCCGCTTGCCGGTGACGTCGAGCCCCTCGGGCCAGTCGAAGGTGTGGGTCTCCACGCCGCCGAAGGTGCCGAGCCCGGCCACCCGCGGGTAGGTGGGCACGGACAGCAGCCCCATCGCGCACAGCACGAACCGGGCGCGCACCTGCTCGCCGTCGGCCATCGTCACCAGCCAGTGCAGGTCGTCCTCGACCCATTCGGCGCGCTCGACGCGGGTGTTGAGGCTGATGTGGGGGTGCAGGTCGAACCGGTCCGCGACGTGCTCGAGGTAGGACAGGGTCTCGGGCTGCGGAGCGAAGCGCTCCTTCCAGTCCCACTCGTCGAGGAGCTCCTGGGAGAAGGAGTACTGGTAGGTGTAGGACTCCGAGTCGAACCGGCAGCCCGGGTAGCGGTTGTTGTACCAGGTCCCGCCGAGACCGGCGTTCGCATCGACGACCCGCACCGACACCCCGAGCTCGAGCAGCTGGTGCAGCTGGTAGAGCCCGCAGACGCCGGCGCCGATGATCAGGTAGTCGAGACCAGGCGTCGGCTGCCGGTTGGTCTGGATGGTCATGGTCGGATCTCCTTATAGAATCAAGCGCTTGCTGCACATTACACGAATCGCCGCCCACCGGCGAGCGGAGCGATCACCGGTGGACTCCGGCGCTCAGGGCTGACCGGGTCGCAGCTCGACGAAGAGGGCCTCGGCCTCGGCACAGAGGGCGCCGCCGTCGCGGATCTCCCCGCGGACGTACTGCTTGCGCCCCTCGACCCGGTCGCGCCAGACCTGGAAGGTCAGGTCGCGGTCGAGCCGGACGACCGCCCGGAAGTCGACATGGAGGTACGCCGTGCGGGCGGGCGCACGGCCCTCCCCGTTGATCACCCGGCCGAACAGCTCGTCGAACAGGAGCGGGACGGCGCCACCGTGCGCGGCCTCGTTGCCGCCGAGGAAGAAGCGTCCGAACCGGGTGACGCCGCACAGGCCCGCGTCGTCCCCCTCCGTCACCCGATAGGCGGGCGTCATCGCCTGCCCGTGGGACGTGATGCCGGTACGCCGGCCGAAGAGCCGGTCGCTCTCCGCCCCGGCGCGCTCGTCCAGCCGCTCGGTCCAGCCGTGGAGCTCGGCGGCCAGGTCGTCGGCCGTCGGCGCGTCGGGCACCGCGACGGAGAGCGCGTCGAGGAAGGCCCGGGTCGCGTCGATCAGCCTCTCGTAGGTCCCGTCGTCGACGACGGCCCCACCGCAGCCGCCAGGAGCCAGGGATCCGTTCATCGCATACCTCTTCCGTCGTCGGTCGACGTCCAGTAATGTATCAAGCACTTGCTTGATTTTCTAGAGGACCGCAGGAGGAACTGATGGATCTGCAGCTGGACGGACGCGTCGCCCTGGTGACCGGGGCGAGTGCCGGGATCGGCCGCGCCACGGCCCTCGCGCTGGCCGCGGAGGGAGCCGATGTCGTCCTGGTCGCCCGTCGGCGCGCGCTCCTCGACGAGCTCGCCGCCGAGGTGGCCGACGTCGCGGGGCGGACGGTGTCCCCGCTCGTCATCGAGGCCGACCTCACCGACCCGCGGGCCGCCGCTCGGATCGCCGACACGGTCACCCGGGAGCGCGGCTGGCTCGACGTCCTCGCCAATGTCGCGGGCGCGGCCGAGCAGCCGGGCGACGTCCTCACCGAGGAGCTCTGGCACCGGCAGTTCGAGCTCAACTTCCACTCCAAGCGCCGCCTCACCGAGGCCGTGTTGCCGATGCTGCGCTCCAGCACGAGCGGGCGGGTGGTCAACTTCGTCGGGCTGCTGGAGCCGAGCGTGGTGTCGGCGGCACAGGCAGCGGTCGCGGCCTGCATCCTCTGGTCCAAGGCCCTGGCCCGGTCCGTCGCGGCGGACGGCGTCACCGTCAACTGCATCGCCCCCGGCCGGATCGAGAGCGAGCAGGTCCGGCGCAGCTACCCGACCGAGGAGTCGCGCGCCGCCCTGATCCGCAGCCGGATCCCCGCCGGGCGCTTCGGCACCCCCGAGGAGGCAGCGGCGCTGGTCGCGTTCCTGGCCTCCGGGCCGGCGTCCTATGTCACGGGCGACATGTTCAGCGTCGACGGTGGCATGCACTGGTCGATCTGACCCGCCGCTGATGCTGCGGTTTGGTCCCAAACCGCAGCATCCGGGCCGGAATCCCTGCGGTCTCTGCCCAAAAGCAACACGTTCCACCCGCAGACCTGGCGGCGGGGTCGGTCGGCTACGCGCGGCCGCCTGACATCAGCGACCCGACAGCCGCCCGACGGCACCGTCCGCTCACAGCCCGACGATCTCGGCGTAGCGCCGCATGTCCTTCTCATAGTTCGCGTCCGCGATCCGCGGGGACACCACGACCTCGTCGATGCCGATCCGGAAGGCCTCGTCGATATAGGCGCGGTCGTCCTCCCAGTCCTTCTCCGTGGTGCCCTTGCTGCGCCGGCCCACCTTGAGGGAGAGCTCGGACATGTCGCGTCCGGCGGCCTCCATCAGGACCGCGAGCTTCTCGGTGAAGACCTTGATGTCCTCGTGGGTCCGGCTGTAGCCGGCCCAGCCGTCGCCGTACTTCACGATCCGCTCGAGGGTCGCGCGGCTGTTGCCGCCGACGATGACCGGCAGCCGCTTCTGGGCGGGCTTGGGGAAGCAGTAGAGCGGCTCGAACTCGACGAACTCCCCGGAGAACGAGGTCTCCTCGGTCTCGTCCCAGAGCGCGCGCATGGCGGCGAGGTACTCGTTCATCCGCTCGCCGCGGCGCTCGAAGGGCACGTCCAGCGCGGCGTACTCCTCCTCCGACCAGCCCACGCCGACGCCGAACTGGAACCGGCCTCCGCTCAGCTGGTCGATGCTCGCGACCTGGCGGGCGGTGATGATCGGGTTGCGCTGCGGCACTACGAAGACGTAGGTGCCGATCCGCAGCGTCGTCGTCGCGGCGGCGATCGAGCCGGCGAGCACGAGGGGGTCATGGACGCCCAGCATCCGGTGCACCTCCTGGGCGCCGCCGGACTCGTAGGGGTACTGCGAGCTGTAGCTCGGGAAGAAGACGACGTGCTCCGGCAGCCACACCGAGTTGTAGCCGATCTCCTCGATCAGCTGCGCGGCGTCCATCGACCAGCGCCCGTCGCGCGGCCCGGACCCGGGGAACAGCTCACTGATGCCCAGCTTCACGGCTGGCCTCCTGTCGTGTCGGTCGTCTCGTTCAGGTCGGTCGTGCCGGCCGGGTCGGGTGAGCCGGCCAGCTGCTCCTTGAGGACGTGCTTCATGACCTTCATGCCCGCGTTGCGGGGCAGGGCGTCGAGGAGGAAGAGATGGACCGGCTTCTTGTACCCGGCCAGCTGCGACCGGGCGAAGTCGCGGACCTCGTCGACGGTCACGGTCGATCCGGCGCGCAGGACGACGGCCGCCGAGACCGCCTCGCCCCAGCGCTCGTCCGGCAACCCGAAGACCGCCGCCTCGGTGACGTCGTCCATCAGCATCAGCACGCGCTCCACCTCGGCCGGGTACACGTTGGCGCCCCCGCTGATGATCAGCTCCTGCGCCCGGCCGGTGAGGTAGTAGTAGCCGGCCTCGTCGCGATAGCCGAGGTCGCCGGTGAAGTAGGCGCCGTCGCGCAGCGCGGCCGCCGTCTTCTCCGGCTGGTTGTGGTAGCCGGAGAACATCGTGTCCGCCTCGATCACCAGCTCACCGACCTCGCCGGCCGGGAGCGGGTTGCCGTCGGCGTCGACGACCCGCATCGAGGACGTCGGCAGCGGCCGGCCGACGGTCTCGAAGATGCTGTCCGCACCGCCGAGGCCACGCCAGTCGGCGCGATTGGTGATCGTGATCGGGCCCACCACCTCGGTCATGCCGTAGGTCTCCACGAGGCGGTCGTCGATCAGGGCGACCAGGTCGGAGGCGAGCTCGGGCGGCAGCGGGCCGCCGGAGTGGAGGACCGACTGCAAGGTGTCGAGGGCGCCCGGGTGGAGGCGCAGCGCCTCCATCAGGCCCGGGATGAGCGGGGTCAGGCCGAGTGTGAAGGTCGCCTTGTTCTCCACCATGTGGCGTCCCCACTCGTCGGGGGTGGCACCGGCGATGAAGGCGACCGTCGCGCCGGTGTAGAAGTGCGGGAAGATCACGCCCCACAGCCCGGACACGAAGGACCAGCCGCCCGGGAACGCGGCGTGCCCCTGGAGCGGGAAGCGGTAGGCGTAGGGCACCAGCTTGACGCAGCTGACCACCGCGCGGTGGCTGACCAGCACGCCCTTCGGGAAGCCGGTGGTGCCGCTGGTGTAGCCGACGAGCGCGATGTCGTCCGGCGTCACCGGGGACGGCGCGGGCTCGTTCGAGGCGCCCGCGAGGGCGGCGTCGAAGGACTCGGCGCCGGCCGGCGCGTCGCCCCCGATCGCGAACCAGGCCGTCAGGCCGGAGGTCGTCGCCATCTGCGCGGCGACGCCGGCGGCGCCGTCGGTGTGGACGAGCGCCACGGCGCCCGAGTCGGACACCACGTAGTCGACCTCGGGCGCGGTCAGCCGGTCGTTGACGTGGACGGCCGTGTAGCCGCCGAGGGCGAGGCCGACGTAGACCTCCAGCGACTCGACGCGGTTGGCGCCGAGCATCGCGGCCACGAACGACCCGGGTGCCACACCGCGGTCACGCAGGGCATGGGCGAGCCGCCAGCCGCGGTCGATCACCTCGCCGAAGGTGCGGCTCTGCGCGCCGACCGTGACCGCCACGTTGTCGTGGAAGCGCCGCCCGGCATTGGCGAACAGGGCTCCGAGGGTGTCGCTCATTCCGGGGTCCCCGGTCGATGGACCGTCGCCAAGCGAAGCGGGGGAGCGGAGAATCGAGTGGGGTGGTTCATGTCAGCTCCTTGAGGTCGAACAGCCGGATGGCGTTGCCGGCGAGGAAGAGCCCGAGCTCGTCGTCGGTGAGGACCGCGGGCTCGCCGTCGTACGGCGAGGCGAGGTCTCTCACCATGCTGACCCAGCGCTCCAGCTCGGCGCCGTCCGGGTCCTCCTTCGGGCCACGGATGATGTCGGACCCGAAGATCAGGCGGTGGGCGCCGATCTGGGCGCGCATCGTGCGCACCCGGCGCCGGAACTCCAGGTAGTCGACGGCGGCCAGGCGCTGCCACAGCGAGAGCTCGAGGTAGGCGTGCTGCCACCCGGTCGCGCAGTCGAGCGCCTCGCTCCACCAGGCCTCGATGCCGGCGTGGGCGAAGGACACCCGCAGCGTCGGGTACGACGCCAGGAGGGCGCCGACCTCGGCCGGCCGGCAGCGCACCACCTGGAGGGGGTCCCCCCCGAGCGGGCTGCAGTGGATGACGGCGGGGAGCTCCCGCTCGACCAGGGCCTCGAACAGCCAGGCGTGGGCGGGATCGCGCAGGTCCCAGCCGGCGGCGGGGTAGAGCTTGAAGCCGCGGCAGTGCGGATGGGCGGCCGCCTCCTCGAAGAGGACGCGGGCGTCGGGATGCCGGGGGTCGAGGCCGGCGGCGAAGTAGAGCCGGCCCTCGTTGCGGGAGCAGACCTCCTCGTAGCGCGCGTTGAGCGCGCCGATGGGGAGGTGCTCGCCGGCCGGGGCGCCGACGATCGTCCAGTCGACGACCGGGACCAGGCCCGCCGCGACGCCGGCCCGGTCGAACGCGGCGATCGTCAGCCGCGCGTCCGGGTCGCTCTGGCCGACGGCCACGTGGGCGAGGATCTCCTCGGGGTGCCGCTCCGGGAGCCGGCGTCCGGCCCCCTGCCGGGCCCAGGCGCGCCGCAGCCCCTCCGGGAGCCAGGTGGCGTCCCAGACGTGCATGTGGGCATCGATGACGAGCTCGGTCACGGCTCAGCCCTTCGCCAGGACGTGCACGCTCGAGGCCGCGGTCAGCCAGTCGACGACCCCGCCGCCGATCTGGACCACGGCACGGCGCGGGTCCGCCAGCTGGAGCTCGCCCGCCTCGCCGCGCAGCTGGCGGACGACGTCGTGCACCTGGGCGAGCCCGCTGGCGCCGAGCGCGTGACCGCGTCCCACCAGGCCGCCGGAGCGGTTGACCGGCATCGCGCCACCCGCCTCGGTGACGCCCTCCATCGCCCAGCGCTGCTCGTCGCCGGGCGCGCAGAGCCCGATGTCGGTCCAGGCCATCAGCTCGTAGGCGACCGAGGCGTCGTGCACCTCGGCGAAGTCCATGTCGCCCGGGCCGAGCCCCGCCTGCTCGTAGGCCGCGTGGGCGGACGCCTCGACCGCGTTGGGCGCGTCCGGCTGGTCGGCGGGCGGCCGGGTGGCCATCCGGGACGCGAGGATGTCGACCGACCGGCTCGAGGCCAACGCCTCGGGGCGGCTGGTGACGACCACCGCGGCCGCACCGTCGCTGACCGGCGAGCTCATCAGCACGGTGAGCGGCTCGACCACGACGCGGGCGTTGAGGACGTCCTCGGGCGAGCCGCCGAAGCGGCGGTGCGCGAAGGGGTTGAGCCGGGCACTCTCCAGCGAGCGCGAGGTCACCCGGGCCAGGCCCTCCATCGTCACGCCCCGCTCCTCGAAGAGCGTGGCGGCGAGCCGCGCCTGCCGGTCCACGAACGGGCTGCGCTCCTGGCCGGCGCCGTCGCCGGTCGCGAAGCCCTGCTCGACGTCCATGCCCGCGGCGTACGCGCTGAAGGTGCGCTGTCGGTCCTCGTGGTTGGCCTTCTCGACACCGAGGGCGAGCACCGTGTCGTACATCCCCGAGGCGACCGCCATCCAGGCGAGGTGGAGGGCGTTGCCGCCGGACGCGCAGGCGTTCTCGATGTTGTGGATCGGGATGCCGGCCAGGCCCAGCGGGTAGCCGACGACCTCTCCGCGGATGCACTCCTGGCCCGTGATCAGCCCGGCGAGGGCGTTGGAGAAGAACATCGCCTGGACGTCCTTGACCTCGATCCCGGCGTCGGCGAGGGCCGCGTCGACCGCGACCTTGCCGAGGTCCTTCATCGACTTGTCCAGGAACTTCCCGAACGGGCTCATCCCGACACCGCTGACGACGACCTTGCTCATCTGCTGCTCCTCCTGCTCACGACACGACTGGGGGGACGGGCCAGGCGGCGCTCACGCCGCCGTCCACGAGAAGGCTCTGGCCGGTCACATAGCCGGCGTCGTCGCTCACCAGGAAGGCGACCGCGCCCGCGGCCTCCTCGGGGCGGCCCTCGCGCCCCATCGGTACGACGGCCGCGCGGGCCGCGCCGGGCGCGTCACCGAACTCGCGACGCACCAGCGCCGAGTCGATGTTGCCGAGCACGACCGCGTTGGAGCGGATGCCGCGGTCGGCGTACCGGACGGCGACGTGGCGCATGACGGCGAGCTGCGCGGCCTTGGTGGCCTCGTAGGACAGGGAGCGACGGCTGCTGTAGACGCCGGCGGTGGACCCGACGAACGCGAACGCCCCCGAGCGCTGGGCCAGCATCGGGCCGAGCGCGGCCTGCGCCGTCAGCCAGTGCGAGCGGACGTTGACGTCCGAGGCGAGGTCCCAGTCCTCGAGGCTCTGGACCTTCAGCGGCTCCCGGCCGGACAGCCCCACGTTGCACACGACGACGTCGAGGCGGCCGGCCCCGTGCTCGATCGCGGCCGTGACCGCGGCCCGGCAGGAGGCGGGGTCGGCGGCGTCGACCTCGACCGCGAGCCCCGGACCGTCCAGATGCGCGACGGTCGCCTCGGCGCGGGCGAGCACCTTGTCGCCGACGACGACCGTGGCCCCCTCGGCGGCCAGGCGCAGCGCGATGGCGCGCCCGTTGCCCATCGGCAGGGCCTCGCCCGGTCGGGCCGGGCCGTCGCTCCCGCCGCCCAGGACGTAGGCGATCCGGCCTTCGAGGCGGCGCGCGGCGGCCATCAGTAGCTCCGCGGGAGGCCCAGCACCTGCTGGGCGATGAAGTTGAGGGACATCTCCTGGCTGATCGGCGCCAGCCGCATGATCCGGGCCTCACGCCAGTAGCGCTCCACGTGGTACTCCTCGGCGTAGCCGAGCCCCCCGTGGGTCTGCACCGCGCGGTCGGCGGCGTCGTAGCCGGCATCCGCGGCGAGGTACTTGGCGATGTTGGCCTCGGCGCCACAGGAGAGCCCGGCGTCGTACCGGCCGGCGGCGACCATGGTCAGCTCCCAGGCGGCCTCGAGCCGCGCATAGGAGTCGGCCAGCGGGTGGCTGAGCGCCTGGTTGCTGCCGATCGGGCGGTCGAAGACGCGGCGCACCTTGGCGTACTCCGTCGCCCGGCGCAGCGCGGCGTGGCCGATGCCAGTGGCCTCCGCGGCGATCAGGATCCGCTCGGGGTTGAGGCCGGCCAGGATGTGCTTGAAGCCCTTGCCCTCCTCGCCGACGAGCCGCCAGCCCTCGACCGGGAGGTCGTCGTAGAAGGTCTCGCAGGTGGCGACCGCGTTGCGGCCGGCCTTGGCGATGGGCCGGATGTCGACGTGGTCGGGGTCGAGGTCGATCAGGAAGAGGCTGAGTCCGTCGAAGCGGCCGGCCTCATTGTCGGGGGCGGGCGCGGTGCGCGCGAGCATCAGCGCCATCGAGGACTCGAGCGCCTTGCTCGTCCAGATCTTCTGCCCGCTGATCCGCCAGCCGTCGCCGACGCGGACCGCACGGGTCTTGATCCGGGAGGTGTCGGTGCCGGCGTCCGGCTCGGTCACGGCGAAGGCGACGTGCAGGTCACCGGCGGCCGCGGCGGGGAGGAAGGTCTCCTTGAGGCGGTCGTTGCCGTACTTGATCACCGGCTGGAGCCCGAAGACGTTCATGTGCAGGGCGGTGCACCCGTTCATGGCCGCCCCGGAGGCCGCGACCTCGCGGAGCAGGATCGCCGCCTCCGTGACGCCGCGGCCGCCGCCGCCGTACTCCTCGGGGATGGCGAGGCCCACCCAGCCGTCCTTCGCCAGTGCGTCGAAGAACTCCCAGGGGAACCGGTGCTCGCGGTCGCACGCCGACCAGTAGTCGTCGTCGAACCCGGCGATGCGCTCTCGGATCGCCTTGGCGATCAGCTCGTGCTCAGGGTCGCGCAACTCACGCATCGGCGATCACCGACCACTGCTCGGCGGGGCGGAACGTGAGCTTCATCGTCGTCCTTCGTGGGGTGTTCGGTGAGCGACTCTCGTCGCACAGTAGAGCATGCGCTTGATTAGAATCAAGCGTTTGCTTCACAGATGTCATCGGTCGATCCCGTACACGTCGAAGGCGTGCCGGGTGTCGCAGTACTCGCGGATCTCGGCCAGCCGGCCGTCCTCCGCGCGCAGCACGAAGACATAGCGGTTCTGGTAGGTGCCGCCACGCCGGTGCACGCCGTGGCCCTGCACCTCGACCGCGACCAGGCCGGTGCGGTCGAAGTCGTCGTCGGTGACCACGCGATGCGCCCGCAGACGCAGGCCGTCGGGGAAGGTGGTGCGCAGGCCGCCGATCCGGGGCGCCCGGACGGTCACCGGCACCCGGCCCACGACCACCAGCGCGGCGTCCGGGTCCGCGGGAGCCTCGGGCCCCGCGGTGCGCGTCCGGCCGCCGTCGGCCCACCACGTCGCCGTCGGCGTGCAGAGGGCGAGCAGCCGGTCGCCGTCGGCGGCCTCCAGGGCGTCCAGGAAGTCGGCGGCGAGGCGCTCCCCCGGGCCGGCCGACCCTTCGGCGAGCACGTCGGCGATCACGTCGACCGCCGGCTCGGGAGCCAGCGACCGCCGATCCAGGCCGCGACCGTCGAAGACCGCGGCACTGTGCGCGGTGTCGAGGTACTCCCGCAGGGAGGTCACCGCGCCGTCGCGCACGGTCAGCACGAATGCGTACCGGTTCCGGTAGGGCCGCTCACCCAGGAACAGGCCGTCGCCCTCGACCTCCAGCACGGCGACCTCGCCGCCGGCGAAGGAGCGGCGCACGTGCTGACGTACGCCGCCCGGGAAGCGTTCCGGCACCGAGCGGAGCAGGTCGCACTTCGCCTGCGCCGGCATCAGTCCGTGCAGCGGCCACGGGCGATCGTCGCCCGGGTCGACGTCGAGGACGCCCGCGGCGCGGTCGAGCCCGGTGTCGACCCACCACGTCCCGTCCGGCGCGAAGCAGCGTCGTACGCCCTCCGCGTCGTTCGCGTCCAGCGCCGCCATCAGGCGCAGCGCCGGGGCGAGGGACCCGCGGTCGGCCGCCAGGGGCTCGGGCATGGGATCAGGCCCCGGCGCCGGCGCGGTCCTCGTCGGACAGCAGCTCCACGAGGACGCCGAGCTCCTGCTGGAAGGAGGTCATCACCTCGGCGAGCTCGGGGTCGTTCACGGTGTCCCAGCTGTCGCGCAGCGCCTCGGGCGTGACCTCGCGGGAGAAGAAGCCCGGCGTCTGGGCGATCACGACCCGGGCCACCCGACCACCACCGACGTTGTAGACCTCGCCGGTCGTCTCGCACTCGGCGGCGGCCAGCCACAGCACCAGCGGCGCCACCAGGCTGGGGTCGAGCCGGTCGGCCAGGTCGCCGAGCAGGTTCTCCGTCATCCGGGTCCGCGCCCCGGGCTCGATCGCGTTGACCTGGATGCCGCTGCGGGCGCCCTCGATCGCGAGGGTCTTCGTGACCCCCCAGATCCCGGCCTTCGCGGCGGCGTAGTTCGTCTGGCCGAAGTTGCCGAAGATGCCGGCGGCCGACGTGGTGTTGATGATGCGCCCATAGCCCTGCTCGGCCATGACCGGCCAGGCGGCCTTGCTCATCCAGATGGTGCCGCCGAGGTGGACCTCGAGGACCGGCGCGACCTCCTCGGGCGTCAGCTTCGCCATCGAGCGGTCGCGCAGGATGCCGGCGTTGTTGACCAGGATGTCGAGCCGGCCGTAGGTCTCGGTCGCCGTGGCGACGATCCGGGAGGCGCCCTCGAGGGTGCTGACGTCGTTGGTGTCCGGCACGGCGATCCCGCCGGCGGCCCGGATCTCCTCGACCACCTGCTCGGCGGGCGATGCCTCGCCCCCGCCGCCGTCGAGCGCTCCGCCGCGGTCGTTCACGATCACCGCGGCGCCGCGCGCGCCGAGCAGCAGGGCGTGCTCGCGGCCGAGGCCCCGTCCGGCGCCGGTGACGATGGCGACACGACCGTCCAGCCTGATCTCGCTCATGGTGGGTGGGACTCCTTCTGGTTTCCGACGGCTCAGCCGAAGAGGGCGGACATGACCTCCGCGCGGCCGCGCACGGCCTCCGCGGTTCCGGTGGTGACGATCTGGCCGCGCTGCATCACGTAGACGCGTTCGCTGACGGCCAGGGCGAGCTCGGCGTTCTGCTCGACGAGCAGGATCGTCGCGCCGCTGTTGTGCAGGGTCTCGATGGTCTGGAACAGGATGTCGACGATCGACGGGGCCAGGCCCATCGACGGCTCGTCGAGCAGCAGCACCTCGGGGCGGGTCATCAGCGCGCGCCCGAAGGCGAGCATCTGCTGCTCGCCGCCGCTCATCGACGCCGCCAGCTGCTCGCGCCGGTCGGCGAGCCGCGGGAAGAGGTCGAAGACCTCCTCCAGCTGCTCCTTCTGCTGGGCCTTGGTGCTGCGCCCGCTGTACGACGACAGCTCCAGGTTCTCGAGCACGGTCAGCGGGGGCGCCACCCGGCGGCCCTCGGCCACCAGCGCCACACCGGAGCGGACCACCTTGTGGCAGGCCCAGCCGGTGATGTCCCGGCCGCCGACCGTGACCGTCCCGCCGGACGGCTTGTGCAGGCCGGCGATCGTGTTCAGGGTCGTCGTCTTGCCGGCGCCGTTCGAGCCGATGAGGGCGACCAGGGTTCCCTGGGCGACCTCGATGTCGACCTCACGAACCGCCGGGACCGCGCCGTGCGCGGCGGAGAGTCGCGATACGCGCAGCATCGGATCGCTTTCCAAAGTAGGCCTCCTTGACCTCGTCCTGCTCCAGGCACCACGTCGGCGCGCCCTCGGCGAGGAGTGCACCGGAGTTCATGACCGAGACGGTCTCGCAGAACTCCTCGACGAGCCGCATGTTGTGTTCGATGAGGATCAGCGTCAGGCCGAGCTCCCGGAGCTCGACCAGCAGGCGGCCGACCTCCTCGGACTCGACGTCGTTCATGCCCGCGGTCGGCTCGTCCAGGAGCAGGACCTTGGGGCTGGTCGCCAGCGCCCGGGCGATCTCGACGCGGCGCTGGTCGCCGTACGACAGGGTCTCGGCGAGTGCCGAGTGCGGCGCCCGGCAGCCGACCTTGTCGAGGAGGTCGGCCGCGCGCTCGCGCATCTCCCGGCGCTCCCGGCGCTCGGTCGGGCTCATCAAGATGGCGCCGGCGATCGTCGAGCTGCGCTGCATGTAGGCACCCGCCACGACGGTCTCCAGGACCGTCAGGCCCGGGAACAGGCGGATGTTCTGGTAGGTCCGCGCGACGCCCCGGCGGGCGATCTGGAACGGCTTCAACCGGGTGACGTCGTCGCCGAACACGTCGATCCGGCCGGTGTCGGCCTGGATGAAGCCGCTCACCATATTGAGCACGGTGGTCTTGCCGGCGCCGTTCGGGCCGAGGATGCCGTGGATCCGGCGCGGGGGCACCTGGATCGTCACGTCGTCGACGGCCTTGAGGCCACCGAACGCCTTGGTGAGGCCGACGATGTCGACAGCCAGCTCGGTCACGAGACCACCTCCGCGCGGACGACGGGCTGCGGGTCACGCGGGTCCGGTCCGCCCGGCTCGGGACCGCCGCCCTTCGGCCGCCACCAGCGCGAGCGCACCAGGCGGAGCCGGCGTACGTCGACGAGGCCGCGCGGCATGTAGATGATGATCAGCACGAGCAGCACGCCGGTGACGACGCGGTCGTACTCACCCATCGGCTCGCGCAGGAGCTCCGGCAGGATCGTGAAGACGATCGCGCCGACGATCGGGCCGAGCCAGTGGAACGCGCCGCCCAGGACGACCGCGGCCAGGGTGACGAAGCCCAGGTGGGTGTAGAAGGTGTCCGGCCCGATGTACTGCAGGAAGCTGGACTGCAGGATGCCGGCGACGCCGCCGAGGGCGCCGGAGATGATCATGCCGATGAACTGGATGCGCCGCGGCGAGATCGCGAGCGTCTCCGCCACCGCGGGGTCCTCCCGGACCGCGTCGGCGGCGAGGCCGAAGCGTGACCCGGCGAGCCGCGCCATCACGTAGGCGGCGACGACCAGCGTCCCGATCAGCCAGGCCCAGGTGCCGAGATCGCCCGGCACGAGCGTGCCGGTCGCGCCGCCGGTGTACTCCGCCGGCAGGTTGAGGATCAGGACCCGCCCGATCAGCACCATGGCGATGGTGGCCATCGCGAGGTAGTGGCTGTCGAGCCGGATCAGCAGGCCGGCGGTCAGGGCGCCGAGGCCGGCGCCGAGGACGGCACCGAGGAGCAGGCCGAGGAACGGCGACAGGCCGAGCGTGCCGGCGACGTACCCGAAGGTGAACGCGCTGACCGCGCCGAAGAAGACCGGTGCGAGGCTCAGCACCCCCGTCCACAGGGACGCGTAGATCGCCAGCGCGAAGAGCGCGTTGACCCCGGCGAACTGCAGGGTGATCATCCAGGCTGTTGTGCTCACGAGTCTCTCTCCTTGCTCAGGCTCGGACGAGCTGTCGTTCGCCGAAGATGCCCTGCGGCCGGAGCACGAGGACCACCAGCAGCACGCCGAAGGTGATCGCGTCCCGGAAGCCGGACGAGATGTACTGCGCGCTCATCACCTCGAGCACTCCGATGGCGACGCCGAGCAGGGCGGCGCCCCGAATGTCGCCGTACCCGCCGACCACGACGGCGGCGAAGCCCTTGAGCAGCAGGGCCTCCCCGATGCCGAACGACACGTTGTTGTCGGACAGCGCGGCCAGGATGCCGGCCAGACCGGCGATCGCGGCCGCGAGGAAGGCCACCGCGATCAGGGTGCTGCGGGCGTTGACGCCGACGATGGTCGCGGAGCGCGGGTCCACCGAGACCGCCCGGACCGCCGCGCCGAAGCGGCTGCGCGTGAGCAGGAGGTGGACGGCCGTCACGATCACCACGAGCGCGATCACGCTGATCACCTGCGCCGGGAGGAGCAGCAGCCCGGCGACCCGGATCGGCTCGGTGGGCACCGACTCGGTCGGGTAGCTCGTCGCCGTCGGGCCACTGAAGGCCTCGGCGAGGGTGAGCAGCACGATCCAGATGCCGATGCTGGCGATGATCGGGGCGAAGGTGCCGGCATTGCGCTTGCGCAGCGGCTCGAACGCGATCAGGTCGGCGGCCACGCCGAGTGCGCCGGCGAAGACGACGCCGAGGACGAGGGCGAGCCAGAAGCTGAGCCCGTGCTCGAACACCAGCCAGTACGACGAGAGGGCACCCCAGGTCGCGAACGTGCCGTGGGCGACGTTGAGGATGCCCATCTTGGCCAGGATCAGCGAGAACCCGACCGCGAAGAGCGCGTAGATCGACCCGAGTGCGATGCCGTTGAGCAGCTGTTGCATCAGCAGTTGCACGGAACGGTCCCTCCTTCTGGCGAGCGACGCCGAGTCCGGTCCCGTCGCTGAATCAAGCGCTCGCTTGAAGTGCAAGTAAGCCACGTCACAACGGCCCTGTCAAGACGTGAATCAAGCACTTGCTTAAATCCCTTTCCGGGACTACGTTCGCGGATGCCCTGGACCGTCGGACGACCCGAGGAGGTGGCCGCGTTGCCGCTGCCCACCCGCAGCACGCCGAGCGAGGCCGTGCGCCGGATTCCGCCCGGAGCCGCGATCGTGGCCTCCCCCGGGTGCGGGACGCCCGAGACCCTGCTCACCCACCTCGCCGGCGCGGCCGACCTGCTCGGCCGGCCGACCCTCTACTCCGGCCTGCAGCTCGGCGGCTACCCGTTCCTCGACGCTGCCGCCGCGGGGCTGCTCCGCTACCGCACCTGGCACCCCTACGGCCCCGCGCGGGCGGCACTCGCCCCGGGCCGGGTGGACTACGTGCCGGCACGCGGCTCCGCCGTACCGGGACTGCTGGACCAGTGGGAGACCTCGGTCGCGCTGGTGCGGGTCTCTCCCCCCGACCGCAACGGCTGGTGCAGTCTCGGGCCGTCGGCCAGCTATGTGTGCCACGCGGTCGCCCGCGCCGCGCTGGTCATCGCCGAGGTCGACCCGCACACGCCGCGCACCACGGGCGACTCGATGCTGCACGTCTCCCAGATCAGCGTGCTGGTGGACGCCGACACGCCTGCCTGCGAGTTCCCCGCCGCCGTTCGCGACGAGATCAGCGACCGGGTGGCGGCGCACGTGCTCGAGCTGCTGCCGCCCGAGCCGACGCTCCAGCTGGGCATCGGCGCCGTACCCGAGGCGATCACCGCCTTCCTCGCCGAGAGCGGCGTCGGCCCGGTGCGCATCGTCGGCATGGGCAACGACGCCATGGTCGACCTCTTCGAGCGCGGGCTGCTGCGCTGGACCGACACCGGCGAGGTCCCCGCCATCTCCGCCGCCGAGCTGATGGGCACCCGCACGCTGATGGAGTTCGCCGACGGCAACCCCGCGATCGTGCTGCGCGACAGTCGCGTCGCCCACGCTCCCCGCACGCTCGCGCGGATCCCGCGCCTGGTCGCCGTGAACTCGGCGATCGAGGTCGACCTCGCCGGCCAGGTCGGCTCCGAGCTGGTCCGCAGCCGCCAGGTCTCCGGGATCGGCGGCAGCGCCGACTTCGTCGAGGCCGGCTTCGGCTCCGACGGTGGGCTGTCCGTCATCGCGCTCCCGTCGACGACCCCGGACGGGCGGCACAGCCGGATCGTGCCGCGCCTCGGCGCGGACGTCGTCTCGCTCGCGCGGCACACCCCCGACGCTGTGGTCACGGAGTACGGCGTCGCCTGGCTCCGCGGCCGCACCGAGGCCGAGCGCGTCGAGGCCCTCGTGGCCGTCGCGCACCCCGACCACCGGGACGGCCTGCTCACCCCCACCGAGCCCTAACAGGGAGCCAGGAGCCACCATGACCGTCCACACCCGCCGCGGCCGCTACTACGAGGAGATGATCCCGGGCGACGTGTTCAAGCACGAGCCGGGACGCACCATCACCGAGGCCGACAACGTCTTCTTCTGCAGCATCACCATCAACACCCAGAGCCTGCACCTCGACGCCGTGAAGTCGGCCGAGTCGGAGTTCGGGCAGCGGCTGGTCAACAGCCTCCTCACCCTCGGCATCGTGTGCAGCATCGGCGTACCGGACCTGACGCAGAAGACGACCATCGCCAACCTCGGCTTCCAGCAGATCGCCTTCCCGGCACCGGTCTTCATCGGCGACACGCTCTACTGCGAGACCGAGATCAAGGACCGCCGGCCCTCCGCGTCCCGGCCCGGCCAGGGCATCGTCACGCTCGAGCACCGCGGCCTCAACCAGGACGGCGTGCTGGTCTGCAGCGCGGTCCGCACCGCCCTCGTGAAGTTCCTTCCCGAGGGCGAGACCGCGCTCGCCTGACAGACGGAGGACCGGCATGACGACCCCCACCACGACCGAGGACCCCACCGACCGGCTGGGCCGGCTGGAGCGACGGCTCACGGAGCTGGAGAGCGTGCGCGCGATCGAGGCGCTCGCCAGCCGCTACCACTCGCTGTGCGACGGCGGCTGGGCCGGACCGAGTCACCCCGATGTCGACGCGCTCGCCGACCTGTGGCTGCCCGACGGCGTCTACAGCATCAACGCGGCCCGCCCGCCCTGTCGCGGCCGGGCGGAGATCCGCGAGCAGTTCGTCCGGCTGCGCTCGTCCATGCCGTGGATCCTGCACACCTTCACCAACAGCGAGATCGAGGTCGACGGGGACCGGGCGAACGGCACCTTCAAGGGCATCGCCTACTACCGCCGCGACGGGGGCAGCCACGTCGTCGTCGGGTCGTACGTCGGCCGGTTCGTGCGCACCGACGAGGGATGGCGGTTCGCCTCCTGGGTCGCCGACCTCGCGCACGGCTCCGTGCTGACCCCGCCCGCGGAGGACGAGCGGTGAGCCTCCCCGGGGGGCGGTGGGGCGCCTGGTCGAGCGCGCTCCGGCTGCGCGACGCCCCTGCCGCCCAGGACGCGGCCGCCGCGCTGGAGGAGGCGGGGTGCTCGGCGCTGTGGATGACCGGCGGTCTCGCCGATCCCTTCCCACGGGTGGCGGAGCTGCTCGCCGCCACGTCCCGCGCGGTCGTCGCCACCGGGATCCTGAGCATCTGGACCATGTCCGCCGAGGAGGTCGCCGGCGCGGCCCGCGCGCTGCCGGACCCCGACCGGTTCCTGCTCGGGCTCGGGGTCAGTCACGCCCAGCTGGTCGACCACGCCGACCCCGGTCGCTACCAGCGGCCGCTGAGCCGGATGCGCGACTACCTCGACGAGCTCGACGCGGCCGGCGGCCCCGGCGCCGCCCGCCGGGTCCTCGCGGCCCTCGGCCCGCGGATGCTCGAGCTCGCCGCCACCCGCGCCGCCGGGGCGCACCCCTACCTGACGACGCCCGAGCACACGGCCGTCGCCCGCGACGCCCTCGGCCCGGCCGCGTTCCTCGCCCCCACGCAGATGGTGGTGCTCGAGGCGGACGCCGACCTCGCCCGGGCCGCGGCGCGACGCCACCTCGCGATGTACCTCGCTCAGCCCAACTATCGCTCCAGCTGGGAGCGGCTCGGCTTCACCGAGGAGGACGCGAGCCACGGCGGCTCGGACCGCCTCGTCGACAGCCTGGTCGCGTGGGGGGAGCCCGAGCGGGTCGCCGTACGGCTGCACGAGCACGTCGCCGCCGGCGCCGACCACGTCTGCCTCCAGGTCCTCGACCGGGAGGCCGGCTGGAAGGACCAGGCGCTCCCCGTCGCCGACTGGCAGCGCCTCCTGTCCGCCCTCACCCCCTGACCCGGCTCAATCTGAATCTGGATCTACGCCGACCCGGCGCAGATTGAATCTGGATCTACGCCGACCCGGCTCAAACTGACTCTGAAATGCCCTCGACCCGGCGCCGCTTGAAAGCCGCGTGAGTTCAATATGCGCCGGGGGGGCGGGGTGCGGGGGTTCGGTTTGGCCGGGGCGGGGGGTTTTCCGCTTGAGTTTGTGACGGGGCGGGGGTGAGGGGGGGCGCGGGG
>NZ_JAHTLF010000009.1 GCF_024614185.1 Nocardioides carbamazepini | reverse complement strand
CCTTCCTCGGGTGCGATGAGCGGTGCTGAAGCGCCCTATCGCCCCGAGGAAGGGATGAGTTGAAGTCTGCCGAGGAGATCATGAAAATCTTGGATGCCTACGACCTGACAGGGTCGTTGCGTGACGCCGGTGAGCTGGCCGGCTGCTCCCACCACACCGTGAAGCGGTACGTCGATCGGCGTGCTGCTGCCGGCGAGTTGGACCGGGCCGCGGCGCGGCCGCAGTTGATTGATGAGTACCTGCCCAAGGTCGAGGAGTGGGTGGAGCGGTCCATGGGCAAGGTCCGTGCCGACAGGGCCCACGAGAAGCTGCTCGTGCTGGGTTACACCGGTTCGGAGCGCACCACCCGCCGGGCGGTCGCGAAGGTCAAGCAGTCTTACCGGGCGGGGCATGTGCGCGTGCATCGGCCTTGGGTCACTGAGCCGGGGATGTGGCTGCAGTACGACTACGGCGACGGGCCGGTGGTCGACGGCGTCAAGACGGTGCTGTTCGTGGCCTGGCTGGCGTGGTCGCGGTTCCGGGTGGTGATCGCGCTGCGGGACAAGACGATGCCGTCGGTGTTCGCCGCCCTGGACCAGACGTTCCGGCGGCTGGGCGGGGTGCCGACCTATGTGCTGACCGACAACGAGAAGACCGTCACGGTCGAGCACATCGCCGGGATCGCGGTCCGCAACCCCCAGCTGGTCGGGTTCGCCGCGCACTACTCGGTGGTCGTGCACACCTGTGTCCCGGCCGATCCGGCGTCCAAGGGTGGCACCGAGTCGTCGGTGAAGATCAGCAAGGCCGACCTCGTGCCCAGGGACACCAACCTGCTCGATGAGTACGGCAGCTTCGCTGAGCTCGAGGCCGCGTGCGAGGCGTTCTGTCAGAAGGTCAACACCCGTGCCCACCGGATCACCAAGCGGCCGCCGGTCGAGATGCTCGCCGAGGAACGCGCCCGGCTGCACCCGGTCCCCGCGGTGCCGCACACGGTGGCGTTCGGCACCACCAGGGTGGTCCCGGCGAATACGCCGATGGTGATGTTCGAGTCCGGCCAGTACTCGGTCCCGCACACGCTGCTGGGCGCGACGGTGTGGGTGCGCACCCAGGGTGTCGGGGTCGAGGAGCAGGTGATCATCGTCCACGTCGGCGACGACGGGCCCCTCGAGGTTGCCCGCCACGATCGGGCCACGCCCGGCACGCCACGCATCGACGACGACCACTTCCCGCCCCGTCCAGCTGGACCGCTGGATCGCCGGCCACGCGCGACGAACCCGTCAGAGGCCGAGTTCCTCGACCTGGGCGAGGGTGCTGCGTTGTGGCTGGTCGAGGCAGCTGCTGCGGGCACCCCGCGGATGCGGGTCAAGATGGCCGAAGCGCTCGCGCTGGCGAAGCTGTTCGACCCCGTCGAGGTCGACTGGGCACTCGGGCACGCCGCGGTCCACGGCCGGTTCGCCGAGGCCGACCTCTCCTCGATCCTGGATCACCACCACGGTCGGGGAGCCCGCCAACCAGCTGCCGGTGAGCACCGTGCTGGCGAAGAGCGGTCACTGACCCAGGGCACCGCAGCGTGGGCACGGCTCGGCCAGCACGGCACCGACCACACCACCGATGAGGTGGCCCTGTGACGACCAGGAGCGTCACGACGTCCGCACCACCGCTACCGGCGGAGTTGGAGGACCTGCTGCGCCGACTGCGGCTGCCCCACATCCGTCGCCACGCCCCCGAGGTCGTCGCGACCGCGAAGGCCCAACGCTGGGAACCGGCCGAGGTCCTCAAGGCGCTGTTCGCCGAAGAGGTCGCCGGCCGGGAACGCTCAGCACTCGCCACCCGCAGGGCGGCTGCCGGGTTCCCGACGGGGAAGACCTTCGACGCATGGCAGCCCGAGGTGTCCTCGATCCCGGCGCCCACCCAGCAGGCGCTGCGGACCCTGGAATGGGTGCACCGGCGCGAGAACCTCGTGGTGTGCGGCCCATCGGGGACTGGGAAGACGTTCCTGCTGGAGGCGCTCGGCCAACAAGCCGTCGAGCAGGGGCTCAAGGTCGCCTGGTTCACCTTGGAAGACCTCGGCGTCCTGCTACGCCGACACCGCGCCGACGACACCGTCACCAAGGCCATCGCGCGAATCCTGCGCGCCGACCTGGTCGTCGTCGATGACATCGGGCTCCTGGCCGTCGCCGCCGACGCCGCCGAGGGGCTCTACCGGCTCGTCGACGCCGCCTACGAGAAGCGATCGGTCGCGATCAGCTCGAGCCTGCACCCGCCCCAGATGGGTTCGACGAACTGATGCCCAAGACGCTGGCCACCGCCACCGTCGACCGGTTGCTGCACCACGCTCACGTCTGCCAGACCCGCGGCGACAGCGTGCGGCTCACCCAAGCACTCGCCGGCCAGGGGGTGAGCCCGTTGAGCTGAGCACCCCGGTCGGTGGTGGCCAGCAGCCCCCATGGGCAGATCCCATGGCCACCACCGGGCAGATCCCATGGCCACCACCGGGCAGATCTCGTGGCCGTCAGCGGGCAGGTTTCATGTCCGCCACTGGGCAGTTCCTACTGTCCCTTGACACGGCTGTGGACGGCGCTCCAAGACTGGTCGATTCCGGCGCTTGAAAAGTGAGCGGTTTTGGGGAGTCTAGGACTCCGTTTGGTTGGTGGTGGTGCGGATGCTGGGGAGGCTGTCGATGCCGCGTCCTCGGAGTCGGTAGCTGGCGCCCTTCAAGGTGAGGACGTCGGCGTGGTGGACGATCCGATCGATCATCGCGGCGGCGACGGCTTGGTCGCCGAACACGCCTCCCCAGCTGCTGAACGGCAGGTTCGAGGTCAAGATCAGCGAGGCGTGTTCGTAGCGGGAAGAGACGAGCTGGAAAAACAGGTTCGCGGCGTCTTGCTCGAAGGGGAGGTAGCCGACCTCGTCGACGATGATCAGTCCGTAGCGCCGTAGCCGGGTGAGCTCGTTGGGGAGTCGGCCGGCGCGGTGGGCGTCGGTGAGGCGGGTGACCCAGTCGGTCGCGGTCGCGAACAGCACGCGGTGTCCATGACGGGCGGCCGCGACTCCCAGGGCGGTTGCTAGGTGGGTCTTCCCGGTGCCGGGTGGGCCGAGGAGGACGACGTTGCGGGCTTCGGTGAGGAATCCACCTGATGCGAGTGCCCCGACTTGTTGTCGTGCTGCTGGTTGGGCGTCGAAGTCGAAGTCCTCGAGGGTCTTGACCGCGCCGAACCCGGCGGCGCGGATCCGCAGCTGGGCGCCGGAGGCGTTGCGGGCTGAGACTTCGCGTTCGAGGACGGCGGCGAGGTAGTCCTCGTGTGTCCAGTCCGCATCGCGGGCCTGGTCGGCGAGTCTGGCGGCGGACTCGGTGATCCGCGGTGCCTTCAGCGCGGCGGCGAGGTAGGTGATGTGCTTGAGGGCCTCGGTGCTCGCAGCGGCCTTCGAGGCGCTCTTCGCGGTGGCCATCAGCCGATCTCCTCAACGTCGCTGAGATCGGCCAGGCCGAACGCACGGTCGTAGTCGGACAGGTCGCGTGCCAGGTCGTCACAGGCGCCGACTGCTGCGACGGCGCGTGGTTGTTGGAACTGTTTGCGTAGCCCCGCGGCGGCTTCGACGTGCGCGGGGTCGGTGATCGTCATTCCTCGAGCCCAGACACGCTCGTGTTCGGCCACGATGCGGCCTTCCAGTCGGATCCGGACACGTTCGAGGTCGGCTGTCACGTCGATCATCCGGCCGATCACGTGCGGGTCGACGGAGTAGTCGTTGGTGTCGAGTCGGACGTAGTAGTCGCGGCCGAGTCGGATCTTGTTGCGCCAGCCCAGGTGCAGCGGGATCGGCGGCAACGGCAACATCGCGGCGCGATCGGCATCGAGTCGGTCCAGTGGTGATGCCTTGATCGTGCGCACCACCCGGGCATTCGCACGGGTCAGCCAGTCGGTGAACTGGGCGTTGAAGTCCGCTGGTGAGGTGAAGGTCCGACCGGGCACGAACGAGGTCTCGAACCAGCCGTTGCGCCGTTCCACCAGACCTTTGGATTCGGGGTCGTTGGGTGGCAGCAGCACCAGCTTGGTGGCCAGGGTGCCCATGAATGCCGCCACACCTTCGGCGCGGCGTTGGCCGCGGCCGATGCCGGTCTCGTTGTCCCAGATCAGGCGTCGTGGGACCCGGCCGAGCTGCTGGATCAGCTCCCAGGAGCCCAACAGCAGGTCCTCGGTCTTCCGAGTCGGGATCATCCTCGCGGTGATGAATCGCGAGTCTGCGGCGGTGATCACCAGCACCGGCATCAGCTTGGTGCTGCCGTCCTCGAGCGGGATCTTTCGTGGCGGGAACCAGAGATCGCACTGCGCCGCGTCGCCAGCCGCCCAGACGATCCGGTCGGCCGGGTCGACCGGCCGGTGCTCAGGGCGCAGCCGCTTCACGTTCTCGCTGAACCAGCGGATCGAGCCAGTCCACCCCACCCGTTCGGCCAGAACCGTCGCCGGCATGTCCGGGACGTCGGCCAGCAGGGCCCGCACATGCGGCTCGTACTCGGTGAACGACGTCGGCCCTGGCGACCGCTCATACCTTGGCGGCGAGTCCGACTTCACCGCCTTGATGACCGTGGTCCGCGAGATCCCCAGCCGCGCCGCGATCCGCGCCTTCGGCACCCCCTCGGCAGCCAGCCTCCTGATCAGCGCCCAGTCCTCCAAAGTGATCACACTCCAATCGTTGAGTGCTCACTTTTCACCGCCGAAACTGTTCAGTTTTCGAGCGCCGCCGACAGCGGCCGCGCCTGGAGCAACTGGCGGACCGTCTTGCGGTCCACCCCCAAACTCGTCGCGATCTCTGCCTGCGAACGACCCGCATGCCAGGCACGAAAATCTCTGTCACATCGATCACCTCGAACGTCCTCCTTGCCACTGGGCCCCCTTCATCGCTGGTGCGATGAGCGGACTCGAACTGGACCTGAGGACCCCACTCGACACGCCGTTGTCCCCCTGAGGCATTGCGTGACGCCGAGGTGAGGAATTACGTGACGCGATCAGCCCGCACGCTGAGGAATTTCATGACCGCTCACACGCCATCGCCATGCGGCGTTCCTCCCACGCCAGCAACTGGTCCAGGCGCCAACGGTCCGGGTGGCTCACCGGCGGCGGGACCAGGTCGCGGTCCTTGAGATTCTGATAGCCCTTCGTCCTGCCCCACCCGTAGCGGCGCATCACCTCGCGTGCATCAAGGAACACATGCCGAGGATCACGGACCGGAGAGATCTTGTCCTGCATGTCGTCGGCCGGTGCCTCGCTCATCATCACACCTCCTCGCAGGCTGCCGCGGTTGTCGTAGCGGGCTTCGCGCCCGCAGTCGCTCGAGGCGAGGCTGCGGGCTGGCGAGTCTCGGATGTGCTCACCGGGTCCTCCTCTCGGCGACTTCTGACGGTCACCTATGGGCGGTGAGGCGTCCGGAGCGATCATTCGCAGAGAGCCCTTCCACGTTTTCGGCAGCTGGCGCGGAGCTCGTCGGTAGAAAGTCTGAACAGGTCAAACGCCGCGCATCACGGCGCGAGCGACTGCGCGGACGATATGGGTGGACGGGCGAGAGTCGTAGCGTTCGACCGGTGCGTTGGCTGAATCGCGGGCGTCGCGTCCTGGCAATTCGTTTGCGCGACTGTGGCCGCTGCTCCCGCGGTGGACGATGCGGCAGCTGTGATTGCACTCGCCGTGCGCAGCGACTCTCGCACGGGCGGCGGTAGGCGGCCTGTTCGTCGGGCGAGGATGTCGGCAGCGGAGACCCAGACGGTGTCGCCCGCTGGCGCCGCTGCCAGGCCGGCCTCGACGTCGTTATGCGCGCGGATCGAGAGCGCTCGTGCTGGTCCGGTGAGACCGGGGGTATGGGCCTTCTCGCCGACTACGGAGGCGAGCTCCGAACCGGACTCGGGGGCATGGAGGGTCGCGCGGGTGCCGCGCTCGCGGCCGGGCCAGGTGGCGATGACGTCGAGGCTGGCCATGGTGGTGGAGGCGTGGGTCAACTCGCGGTAGGCGGCACGAACTTCGGCGGCCTTGTGCATCAGGTCGGGGTCAAGGCGATCTTCTGGGGCAGTGAGGTCGCCCCAGCGGCTGGCGAGTACACCGCCCCCGGCGATAGCGGCTGGGCTCGCGCAGGGTGGCGCGGCGCTCGGCGAGGCGGAGTGGGTCGAGTTGGTCCGGGGCTGGTTCCCGGAGCTCGTTGACACCCGGTTGCGGCAGTCGAGCTGGCCCGCGATCGAGGTGCTCCACGACAACGATCAAGGGCCTGTTGCCGGAGGTGACGGTCTCCACGATCCACCAGCGGCTACGCGATGAGCACGGGCTGACGGTGAGCTTGTCGAGCCTGCGCCGGTACTTGGCGGCGAACCTGCCGGAGGAGATGCTCGCGGCGCAGGTCACGGTGCTGCGGGACGGCCCACCGCCGGGGCATGAGGCGCAGGTCGACTACGGGATGCTCGGGATGTGGTGGGACCCGACCCGGCAGGCCCGCCGGCGAGTCTGGGCGTTCGTGATGGTCCTCGCAGCGAGCCGGCACATGTTTGTACGGCCGCTGTTGGGGATGGACCAGCGGGCATCGGACGGCGTCGGTCTGCATCTGCTCCAGGGGTGGTGAACTGCCAGCCGCGCCAGAAGCGTCGGGCGCCAGCACGACCACGTCCGCCGATCGATCAGCCACGTCCTCGCTGAGAGCGGAGTCCTCAGAGGTCGCCGCGCTGTTCATCCCGCAGCCCTGTTCATGCCACCGTCGATGTAGAGCACCTGCCCGTTGACGTAGCCGGCGGCGTCGCTGGCAAAGTACCGCACGGCGCCGGCGATGTCGTCCGGCCAACCGGTCCTACTTCCAGGTACCCCTGCGAGGAACGCCGCGTAGGCCTCCGGCGCCCTGTCGCGAAAAGCGGCTTGCGCTGGAGTCTCGATCACTCCCGGACACACAACATTGCCTGTGATCCCGTGAGCGGCACCTTCGACAGCGACGGTACTGGCGAGGCCGAGCAGGCCCTGCTTTGCGGCTGCGTAGTTGGCCTGGCCGTAGTTGCCGTTCTTCGAGATCGACGAGATGGCCACGAACCGCCCGAACCCGGCGTCGCGCATGTCCTGCCACACCTCCCGGACCAACAAGAATGCGGCGGTGAGGTCGACCTGGACCACCGTGTGCCAGTCATCGTCGGACATCCGTCCGATGGTTGCGTCGCGCCACGTCCCGGCGTTCGCGATCACGGCCAGCGGAGGTCCAGCGGCCGACCGCACCTTGTCAATTGCAGCCGTCAGGGAGTCCCTCTCAGCCACGTCGGCCTCGACCGTGAGCCATCGATCAGCAGCGCCCTCGTGAGGCCGTAGGTCGACGGTGGCCACGTACCAACCGTCGGCATGGAGCGTCTCCGCGATGGCGCGGCCGATCCCCTGGGCACCGCCGGTGATGACCGCAACCGCGGAGTCTGGTCTGCTCGGGTGCATGTAGCTCCTCCCATATGGAATCATTCGATCGACCTATCATATGAGCACCCGAGGGAAAGCGCCATGTCCCACAAACCCTGACCCCGCACCTGCGGCCCACCCGATGTGGGCGGGGTGTCCAGCTTTCGACGTGGCAACATCGCGCACCTGATCCTCGACCGAGAGCACGCCCTGACCGCTTTGACCTCCACGATGGTCGAGAGGCTCCACAGCGCCCTCTCCTCGGTGCGCGACGACCCAGAGGTCGACGTGCTGCTGCTGTCGGGACAGGGCCGAGCTTTCTGCGCCGGGTCCGATGTGAAGGAGATGGCGGCGCGTCCATTACGACACGGTCTCGAGGGGGCTGACCTGGCACGCGCGCGCGCCAGCGAACGCGATCGTCTCCAGCGCGCGTTCGACGTCGTCATTCGACTGCACGAGTTGGAGCAGCCGAGCGTCGCTGCTCTTCAAGGCCCTGTTGCCGGTGGGGGCATGGGCCTGGCCTTGGCGTGCGACTTCCGGATCGCAAGCCAGGGTGCCCGGTTGATCCCGGCCTACCGGCGGCTGGGCCTACCGGGCGACTGGGGCGTGAGCTGGTTCCTGACGGAGCTGGCGGGCCGCCAGTACGCTCGCCGGATGCTCGTTGGTGGGTCGACGCTCACGGCCGAGGAGGCGCTCGCGGTCGGCCTGGTTGATGAGGTTGTTGCCGAAGACGAGCTGGAGGCTGTCTGTGCGGCACGGACCGACGAGCTCGCCGCCGGATCATCCCCGGCCACCCGGCCACCCGGGCGGCCAAGCGGCTGTTGCGCAGCAGCGGACTTCGCGACCAGATCCAGCACGTCTGAGCGGCGGGCGAAGAGGCCCACGGTCGTAAACTTCATCAACAAGTCATCGGTACCGTCGAGGACATTGAAGTGCATGGTCGCCAACCCCTTGCCCCGGCTCGTCAACCGAGGCCCCTCAAGGCGCACGCGGCACTGGATCACCGTTCCCGCCACCACCGGTCGGAACCAGCGAGCATCGTCCAGCCCGAGACCTCCTCGCCCGTGAGTGTCCATGTCTGTCTCAACCCAGAGCCGCCAGGCCAGCGCCATCGTGTGGAACCCTGACGCGATCACCTCGCCGACTCAAGGTCGGCGGCGAAGACTGAGTCGAGGCGTATCGGTTGCGGGTCGAAACGTGAGGGCGAACTCCGCGATCTCCCGGGAACTCACGACGTGACTCCCGGGTCCGGAAGACGGCCCCGTCGACCACATCCTCGTAGAACATGCCTAGTCGTCCAGGAGATCGTGTGCCAGAGAGTTGAGGAGGCTTTCCGTGGTCCCGCCCGCGATGGTCCAGCCGCGCGTCTCCCGTGCCACCCGCTCCACCGGGAACTCGCGGCCACGGGCGATGCCGCGCCAGCCGAATGCCTGAATCGCCTGCTGCGTGATGGCGACGGCGACCTCGGACGCCGCCAGCTTGGCCATCGTGGCCTGACCTGCCGAGGGCAGGCCATCCTCGTCCACGGTTCGCGCCGCTCGGTAGGTAAGGAGTCGCGCCTGCTCGAGGTCGAGGGCCAGCCGCGCCCAGGTCCAGCGCACGCCTTGGTGGTCTGCCAGCCGCTGGCCGCCCTGCTCTCGTGTTCTCAGATGATCCACCACACGATCCATGGCCCCCTGGGCCGTGCCGATGCACATGGCGGCAATGCCCAGGCGCATCGCTCCGTACTGGCGCAGGATCTCCTTCAGCCCGGCCGATGACATCGGATCGCCCGGGATCAGTACGTGGTCTCGTGGTACCCACGCGTTCTCGAACTGAATGGCAGCTTCGGGAAGCGCGTTGCCTCCCATCTTGCGATAGGTCCGCTCGACGCTCAGGCCTCGGGTGCCGGCCGGCACCAGCACGGCGCCAAGGCCACGACTGCCCTCACCACCGAACCTGCCCACCACCAGGTGTGCGGCCGCCAGCGCACCGCCTGTGACAAAGCACTTCCTCCCTTCGACGCGAATGCCCCCGGCATGCTGGTCGAAGCGGGTGGAGATGTCGCCCAGCGCCGTTCCCGCTGATTCCTCGGTGATCGCGATCGAGATCAGGGCCGTGCCGGCCGCCACCGGGGGCAGCCATCGCGACGCCAGTTCGCTGGCGCCGAACTTCG
This sequence comes from Nocardioides carbamazepini, assembly GCF_024614185.1. GTDB lineage: Bacteria > Actinomycetota > Actinomycetes > Propionibacteriales > Nocardioidaceae > Nocardioides > Nocardioides carbamazepini. Next base: position 3,108 of record NZ_JAHTLF010000009.1, on the reverse strand, counting down.
CCAGGAAGTAGGCCGGACCGTTCAGGGCCAGATGTACAGCCTCGGCCACCACGAACGAACGCATCGCCAGTTGCTCGACCAGCAAGATGGCATCCATCCTGCTGCCATCGCGTCCAGCGTGCCGGGCGGGAAATGTCAGTGTGAGTGCCCCGGAACTCTCGGCCAGCTGCTCCAGCACCGACCACGGGAAGGTGCCCGTCTCCTCCCACTCATCGTCGGAGGGTGGCAGCCCGGCCGCCAGGTCGGCACTCCAGTCACGGATGGAGCACTCGTGCTGGTCGAAGCCGTACTGACTGGCCAGATCTGAAGACATCATCCGCGATCGTTTCGTGAGCGCGGGCGCTGGGCCGATTCGTTCACGCTCCGGCCCCTCGGAAGGTCTCGCACCAAGGGCGTATCGGTGCCAACGGCCCCCAGGCTGGTGGCTCCGCCCGGCGATCCCAACGGGTCATCGCGTCCGGGAGTGGTTCCCGGAAGAACTGGGCGTTGTCGTCTAGCATATGGGGTGTGTGGATCGTCGCCGAAGCGGCCGAAGACCTCATAACACGTCCCGTTCTGTTCCTTGCTGCATGCTCCGCGCCCCTGGATCCTCGCCGCTTATCGATTGATTGATCATCTAGACGGGATTGCCTTCTTGTCAAGTGTGGTAGAAATCGATAGATCGATCGGTATCGTCGACAGTCCCCCAGGCAAGCAATCTGCGCCGCCGACTCGAACCTGAGGAGTTCTCGTGGACGAAACGGTCGCGGCCGACTCCGGGAGTGGTCGGCCGCCAGTGCTCGTGAGCACCGAGGCGCGCGTGCATTTTGATCAGGTCGATGCGTTCGGCATTGTGTACTTCGCCAGGTACTGGGACTGGTACCACCACGCGTTCGAGCAGCTGCTGAGCGATCTGGGTCACGCGCTCCCGGATTTGCTTCGCGAGGGTTTGGGTTTCCCAGCGGTGCACGCCGACATCGACTACCGCGGGATGCTGTACCTGGGAGATCTCGTGCGATGTCACCTGACGATCACCCGCGTCGGTCGCAGGTCGATCACGCTCGCGGGCACGTTCGTCGACGACGCCGGACGGCAGCTGGCCGAGGCGACAACCGTCCATGTGGCGGTCCTGAAGGACGGATCCTCAGCGGAACTGCCCCAGTGGCTCCGCCAGGCTGCTCCGTGACGTCACTCGTGCACGGCAACGCCCAGCTTCACCGTCGCCGATCCGACGTCACGCCCCGCCTCATCGCGGACGTCGGTTCGGAACCGCGCTGAGTCCGGACCCGCCACACCGTCAACCCCGCCGCTGCCCACCAGCGAGTTCCCCAAGGTGAAGGAGGCAGTCTGGCTCGTCTCGAGTCGGGTGGGCACGAGCAGGCCGACAGTACGTCGGACGGGCTCGTGCAAGAGGGCGACGACGACGGCACCGTGCCCGAGGACGGCATCGAAGCCGGCAGAGCGCGCGACGTCGTCGTCGAGGTGCAAAGGGTCAGGGTTGTCCGTCGCCACCGACAGCCGGGCCATCGATAGTCGGGTCATCTCCGGCGTACGGTGTTCCGGCAGGGCCTTGCCATCGATCTCGGGCAGCGAAGGGGGAGCCAGGTACGCAAACGGCTCCGCGTCATGGAACCGGGGTTCGGTAGGCACCGTGGGGTCAGGAACCCCCTCTCGAACCTCCGTGAAGAGCACCTCGCATCGGCAGACCGGCCGCCCTGCCATGGTGAAGTCAGTGCGGATGCGCGCGAACTGGCGGACTCCGCCTCGTCGATTGACTCGCTCCCACGTCGCCACCACCCGTGCGCGTGCGTGGAGTTCGTCCTCCTCAGTGACCGGCACGCCCGCCCAGTCCACGTCGATACCCAGGTTCAGCGTGCGACCCCAGGTGAAGCCCAGTCCCTCGACCAGGTCGTCGCCCGAGACAGCCAGGTGAAAGCCGAGCATGGCCGGAAGCACGAGGCGCCCGGTGAATCCTTGCTCGCGCGCAGCCTGCGAATGGAGCAGCAGCGGATCTTCCAGACCCAGCGCGCGCGCGAAGGACACGGAGCTGAGTCTCTCCCCGACCAAGAACTTCTTGCTGGGGAACGCCCTTCCTTGGGTAGTAACGTCCATCGATCCTCATACTCCTTCACAGTTCCTCGTTGCCTGAGACTCACACCGTCGGCTGCGCGCCGACTCCGGACCAGCACGCCCAGGTGGTGCCGCCGACGTCGATACGGCGGCTACCGCGCACCTTCGCGTCGCAGGATGCCAACCGCGCATGCATTGGTCTCCAGCTCCAAGACGGTTCCACCCATCGTCAGGAACACGCCGACACCGGGATCCGAGAGTTGACGGTCGCCGGCCTCCCCCGCAACTGCCGCAGCACCTCGGCCACTTGGGCCAGGCCGGTCGTCCGGGAGGATGCCCTCGCGAGAGCAAGCCCCCGCTGGGGATTGAGCGCCGGACCATCCCCGCGCCTGGCGAAGTTGCCGGCCATCAGACGGGAGGCGGCCAGCCCCGGCTCGGCAAGACCCAGTGCCTCGAGGTTGGTCAGAGCCGCCGGCGCGAACGCGTCTGGCAGCTCGACCACCCCGATATCCGCTGGCCGCACGCCCGCGTCGGCGGCCGCGTCCTCTGAGACTCTCGTCACGACGCTCTCACCCGTGAACCGGTCCTTTGTCATCCCGGACTGCAGGCTCAAGCCGGCTACCTCGACGGGCACATGCGCCGTCCTCGCCAGCACGCGCTCTGAGACCACCACGGCGGCCGCCGCACCGTCGGCGTTCGGGCTGCAGCCAACCTCCATCACGCACCTCCTGCATCGTCCAATGGGCTCCGCCAAACCGATCCGCACCAGCGTTGCCAAGGCGGATGCGCGCCTAGTTTCCTATGGATCGGTCAATCTATCAAGGAGTTGGGCAGGTGGTGCAAATCATTGGCACCGGGGTCACCCGCTTCGCCAAGCGACCGCACACCTCGCCGCGCGAGCCCGCCGCGGAGGCGGTGACCGAGGCGCTAGATGTACCCGGCGATCAGGTTGGTAGCAGCCGACTGATCGGGGGCTTGCCTCCGAGTGCGCTGTGGCGGCGTTCAGTGTTGTAGTGCTCCAGCCAGGGCGCAAGGGCCGCGGCTCGTGCGTCGTTGCTG
>NZ_JAHTLF010000017.1 GCF_024614185.1 Nocardioides carbamazepini | reverse complement strand
CCCCCCCCCCCCCCCCCCCCCCCCCCCCCCCCCCCCCCCCCCCCCCCCCCCCCCCCCCCCCCCCCCCCCCCCCCCCCCCCCCCCGCCCCCCCCCGCCCGCGCCCCGGCCGGCCGGGCCCGCGCCGGCCCCCCCCCCCCCCCGCCGGTGCAGTGGTGGCCATTGACAATGGGACTTCGTCGCTGCGGTTTGTCGCGGTCCACGGCTGGGTAGAGCTTGGACAGCCGTACGAGGTCCGTTCCCACCCGTGGGGGGAGCCGGAGAGACTTGAAGGTGGGCGGAAAGTGGGCGGATTTATCCGCAAACCGAGTCAGCCAGTGTCAAAGCGTGAAGTCATGGGTCAGGCATTTTCGCTGGTCAGCCGCCAGAATTGTCAAATGGCGTCAAGCGACGACAGGCGCTCAATGTACTGCGGGTGTATCCCAGAGGTCGCAGGTTCAAATCCTGCCCCCGCTACAATTGTGATGTCTCAGGACATCGCGGACAGCCGGACCTGCGAAAGCAGGTTCGGCTGTTTGTCATTTGGGTGGGTTCTTGGGCTGGTAGTCCTTGCTGGGATCGACGATGAGATCGCGGAGGAGTTCGCCGGTGGCGGCGTTGATGACCCGGACGTGAAGGTCGTGGACGAGCAGGATGACGCGGGTTCGGGCGTAGGTTCGTCCGACGCCGATGTGGCGGAGTCGGCCGGCGACACGCAGGGTGACGTTGCCGGCGGTCGACACGATGTCGTGGCGGGTGCGGTCGTGGGCGTCGCTGTTGCGGTCCGCATGCGGGGTGGCCTTCGGCCGGGTGGTGTAGGTGGTCGCCGGGGTGGCTCGGTGGGGTAGGGATCGGTGCGGCCGCCGGTGGTTGTACTCCTCGACGAAGGCGTCAAGGAGTGTTTGCAGTTCGGGCAGTGTGGTCGGCTGGGCAGGCTGGGCGCGAAGCCACTTCTTCATCGTTTGTTGGAATCTCTCGACCTTGCCGCAGGTGGTGGGCCGTGAGGGCCGGGAGTTCTTCTGGATGATGTCGAGTCGCCGGAGCTCTGCTTCGAAGGAGTTCTGGCCGCCACTACGGCCGCGGCCGGCGAGTCGCACGGTGTAGACCATGCCGTTGTCGGTGAGCGTGGATGCGGGGTATCCGTGCAGGTCAGCGGCCTGTCGGAAGGTCTCGAGGACGGTTCGTGCGGTGACCGGTTGGTGTGGCGACACGTGTAGGGCGTAGCGAGAGTGGTCGTCGAGCCAGGTGATGATCTCGACGTCGGCGCCGGGCCGGCCGTTGGGGTGGGTGAGCCGGTAGTGGGTGAAGTCGGACTGCCAGGTCTCGTTCGGCATCGCTGCTTCGAACCGTAGGTAGGACGACTTTGGTCGCTTGGACGGCTCTGGTGTCACCGCGCCGGACCTGGTCAGGATCCGGTGGATCGTGGCGCGGGACACGGTGATCTGGTGTCGATGGGCCAGGTGCCACTCGATGGTGTCGGCGCCGGAGTCCAACCCGGCCTCGCGTAGCTGCTTCCTGAGCCGCAGGATCAGTTCGACCGTCGCTGCCGGCGTCGCGTGCGGTGAGGTCAGCGGTCGTCGCGACCGGGGCTCGAAAGCGTCCTGACCCTCGGCCCGATAGCGGGCCAAGAACTCGTAGACCCAGGACTTCGATACGCCGTAGTCGGCGACGACTTCGGCCACGGTGCGGTTCTCGAGGGTGATGGCGGTGATGACCAGGCGGGCCTTTGATGCCCCGGAGTTCGGCATGGTTGAGGCTCGAGGGGTTTTCGTCGATGTCGTGAGACATCAGTCCGGCATGTCGTGAGACATGTGTCCGGGATGTCCTGAACCAGCACACTGCCCCCGCTACAAAGAGAAACACCAGGTCAGAGGCGGTTTTAGGAGGAATCCGGGAGCCGCCTCTGGCGTTCTCGACACAACCCCGTGTGAGCACTTGGCAGCAGCGATCGCGGTGTTCAGGCCCGTTTGGGCCACGAGACGACTTACACGAGCCTGGACCGAGCTGGACGTGCGCGGACGCAGCTGAGCGTGGATGGACCGCATTTCAGGGCATCCGTGGTCAAATGATTGGGTCAATGTCCCAGCAATTTCACGCGGACTGCGGCGCTGCTTGGTTGCATGGGCTGGTCAATGCCCCATCAAGATCTCCCCGGCCCCGGATGATGTCACCTAGCTTCACGTCGACAAGTTGCCGAGAGGTACGCCCTCGCTGGTTCGCGAGCCAATAAGTCCGTTGGTTCGATGCCGTGGGGGACCGGGGCACAATGTGGGCATGCGCGTCGTGGTCCGGGTCACCCCGAAGGCGCGCGTCACGCGCGTGGGGGTCGATACGGCGCCGAGAACCCGCCAGTGCTTGCCGTTGGAGTGACGGCGCCCGCGATAGATGGCAAGGCTAACGCCGCGGTCGTTGCCGCACTTGCCGCTGCCTTGGGAGTGCCTGCGAGGGTTGTCTGAATCGTGGCCGGCGGGCATCACGCATCAAACCCGGAGGACGACGAGCGGGCGTTGCTCGGGCCTGGCGAGGCTCACGTGCCTATGGCTGGCTCTGTCCACGCGTGTGCGAATTCGGGCTCAGCTGGTCGTCGAGGTCGTCGAGGTCGGCGTTGAAGGCGGCCAGCAGGACGCGAATATCGCCGGGTCCGTTGGCGACCAGGACTGCAGCAACCTTACGGACGACGCCGCGTCGGTTCGCCCGAGTGGTGGTCAAATTCACGCTGGCTGTGCTAGGTGGGCCGCGGTCGGCAGGCGTGTCGGTCCTGCGCGGCGGGCGACGTCAGAGCTGTCGACGGATGCAGGAGGTGCAAAAGGAGTCCACCGGGGTCGCGTTGCTCGCGCTGTGTGTCGCCACGTGTCCGGGCCACCCTCAAGCTTGACCGAAGGGGTCATCAGGTCAGGACGGCGCAGGGACTCAGATGGGGGCCGCCAAGAGCTCGGCGAGGTTCCGGTCGACCTGTTCGACGTAGGTCGGCTCGAAGCCGAACAGTCCGAGATGGCCGGCGATCGACGGCAGCACCCGCAGTTCGCTCCCTGGGGTGAGCTGTTGGTCGGCGGCGCAGTCGGCGACAGGGAAGAACATGTCGTGGTCGATCGGCATCACGAGGGTCTTGGCGGTGATTCTACCCAGGGCTTCTGCGAGGTCACCGCCAGTGTTTCGCGCGACGTCGCCCCGCTGCCACTTCCAGCCCATGGCGAGCAACGCGTTGGGGTCCATCAGCTGGAACAGCGCGCGGATGAAACCGGCTTGGAATGTCGTGAAGTCATCGGTGGTCTCGCCGTTGAGCATCGGGATGTCTTTCCAGAATCCTGACTTCCAGAATTCCGTGGAGAGGCCCATGACAGCCCAGATGTCGGCGTGACGGGCCAGACCAGCCTGCACCTGGAGGTGGGTGGCGTAGTCGCCGCCTGCGAAACCGGGGTCGCTGGTAATGGCATCGAGCAGCGTTTGGGTGAACAGGAAGTCGTGGGGGGTGTTCTGTGCGGTGCCGGCAAGGGGGGCTGCCCGGAGCACTTTGTCGGGAAAGCGAACGGCCCACTCCCACGTCTGCTGGGCGCCCATCGAACCGCCGACGACCAGCGCCAACTTCTCGATGTCGAACACCTCTCGCAGTAGTTGCTCTTGGGCGCGCACGTCGTCACTGATACGCACCTTCGGGAACTTCGACATGGTGATCGACGGGTCGTGGGTGTTGTGGGGCGAAGTCGATAGGCCGTTGCCGATCTGGTTCACCACGATGATGAAGTACTTCTCGGGGTCGAGTGCGTGCCCTTCACCGATGTAGATCTGGTCCCAGGTCTGGTGGGTGCCCGAGAACCACGTCGGGATGAGGATCGCGTTGCTCTTGTCGGCGTTCAGCTTGCCGCGTGTGGCGACCGCGAGTCGCAGGTCCGGGATCACCCCCCCTTCTTCCAGGTCGAAGCGACCGATGGAGTGCATCTCGTACGGTCCTTGCGCCTCCGGGGAGTAGAAGGGGTTCTCGATGGACACGGTCGGCCTCCTTGAGGGCTTGGTGACGTTCGTGACCAGCCTGCCCCGGTCCACCTTCGCCGAACGTGTCTCGCTATGAGACGCCGTGGCGAGCCAGACCGGCAACCAGGACTCGAGTTCCAAGACGATGAAAGGTCCGCAACCGGCGAGAACTACCGAGCGCTCCGCCCTTTGTGGACAGGTCGAGGCGGGTGTCTCCCAATGAGACAACCTGATCGCGATCAACGCAGCAATCATCTTGTGCCATAGCCGAACCGGCAACGAGAGGAACCGCCCGTGAGCACCGAAGAACGTGACGTCTTGATCGTCGGCGCTGGATTCGCCGGCCTGTACCAGCTGAACGAGATGCGCAAGCGGGGGCACAACGTGCACGCCGTGGAGTCTGCCGCAGGGCTGGGCGGCGTGTGGTACTGGAACTGCTACCCCGGCGCCCGCGTGGACACCTGGGGCCCTATGTACCAGTTCTCGGACCCGGAGCTGTGGCGTGACTGGAACTTCTCGGAGCTGTACCCCGACTGGTCAGAGGTTCGCGCCTACTTCCAGCACGTTGACAACAAGTTGAACTTGTCGAAGGACATCAGCTACAACACCCGGATCACCGCGGCCCGATTCGACGAGGACTCGCGGCGCTGGGTGGTGACCGCCGAGAGTTCCGAGACCGACGAGATCCGCGAGATCTCCACGCGCTATCTGCTGATGTGCACGGGCTTCGGCTCGAAGCCTTACGTCCCCGAGATCCCCGGCCTGGAGTCGTTCGCAGGCATCGCGCACCACACCGCGCGCTGGCCGCAGGAAGGAGTGGACCTCACCGGCAAGCGCATTGCCGTGATCGGCACCGGTGCCTCCGGGGTGCAGGTGGCGCAGGAGTCCGCGCCCGTGGCCGGCCAGGTCACGGTCTTCCAGCGCACCCCGATGATCGCCCTACCGATGTGTCAGCGCCAGATCTCCGAGGAGGAGAACGCCAAGGAGAAGGCGACCTACGCCGATCGGATGGCGAAGCGCAACACCACCTTCGCCGGGTTCGATTTCGACTTCCTCGACAAGGGCGTGCCCGACGTGAGCACCGAGGAGCGGGACGCCGAGTTCGAGCGGATGTGGGAGATCGGCGGCTTCGTGCCGTGGCTGGGGAACTTCAACGACATCTTCTTCAACGAAGACAGCAACCGCGCCTTCTACGACTTCTGGCGGGACAAGACCCGCCAGCGCATCAACAACAAGGAGCTGTGGGAGGACCTGGCCCCGACTGATCCGCCGCACCCGTTCGGGGTGAAGCGACCCTCGTTGGAGCAGCGCTACTACGAGATCTACAACCAGGACAACGTCGACTTGGTCAACCTCCGCGAGAACCCGATCGACCACGTCACCGCCAAGGGCATCGTGACCTCAGATGGGGTGGAGCACGCATTCGACATCATTGCCCTGGCCACCGGCTTCGACGCCGTCACCGGTGGCATCACCGCCGTCGACATCCGCAATGGCCAAGGACAGTCGGTCGCAGATTCGTGGGCCGACGGTGCTCACACGGCACTGGGGGCCGCCACTGCGGGATTCCCCAATCTGCTGTTCGTCTACGGCCCCCAGAGCCCGTCCGGCTTCTGCAATGGTCCGACCGCGGCCGAGGCGCAGGGCGACTGGATCGTCGGATTCGTCGACCACCTCCTCACGAGTGACGTGACCCGCATCGAGCCGACCGGCGAGGCCGAGCAGACATGGCAGCAGAAGATCGACGCAGTCTGCGAGCTGGCGCTGTTCGATCGGGCCGCCTCGTGGTACATGGCCGCGAACATCCCCGGCAAAAAGGTGCAGATGCTGATGTGGCCGGCCGGCCTGCCCGCCTACCTCGAAGAGGTCAACACCTCCGCAGCCAACGGATACCCGGAGTTCGTCAAGGCCTGATTCACGCGCGGGTGAAGCCGTCACCGGCGGCTTCACCCCGTATCTCCGGGCACCATCAAGGGATCTTGGTCTCGCCACGGACCGGCCACCGTAACTGCCGACCATCCACACAAGGAGCCGCACCGTGCAGAGCCTGATGATGGATACGCCGCTACAAATCAAAACGATCTTGTGGCGCGCTGAACACCTCTACGGGCACAAGGATGTCATCGCCCGCACCGACGACGGCTTCGACACGTTCACCCTCGCCGAACTTGGTCGCCGGGCCCGCAGGTTGTCGAACGTGCTGACCGACCTCGGCGTCAGGCGCGGCGACCGGGTGGGGACGCTGGCTTGGAACACCGCCGAGCACCTCGTGTCCTACTACGCCGTGCCCTGTATGGGCGCCGTGCTGCACACCATCAACACCCGGCTGTCCGACGAGCAGATCGCCTACATCATCGCGCATGCCGAGGACACCGTCCTGCTCGTGAGCAAGGACCAGTTTCCGCTGCTCGAGCGGCTCCGCGACCGGCTGGCAAACGTCCGGGCCATCATTCAGCTCAATGGTCCGGTTCCAGCAGAGAGCACTCTTCCGGTGCCGGTTCACTCCTACGCCGACCTGATGGCCGCGGCTCCCGAGGCGTACGAGTATCCCGACCTCGACGAGAACACGGCGGCCTCGATGTGCTACACCTCCGGCACCACGGGCGATCCGAAGGGTGTGGTGTATAGCCATCGCAGCACCGTGCTCCATGCACTGGGGCTCTGCACTACCGGCACGATCGGTGTGAGCGAGGCCGAGCGGTACATGCTCGTCACCCCGCTCTCGCATGTGAACTCATGGGGCATGCCGTTCGCCTGTGTCTTGCAGGGGGCCACCATCGTGCTGCCCGGCGATCATCCCGTGGACACTGACTATCTCGCCATCATTGACCACACGAAGCCGACCGTCCTGGTCGGGGCGGTGACCGTGGGCATGCTGATCCGCCGCGCTCTAGAGCAGTCCCCTGGGCAGTACGACATCTCGTCGTTGCACACGTTGTGGCTCGGCGGTCAGGCGCCACCGATCGGGGAGATGAAGTGGTGGAAGCAGCACCACGACATTCACGTCACGCAAGCCTGGGGGATGACCGAGGCCTCACCGGTCCTCACCTTCTGCGGCCTGACCACCGCAAACCAGCACCTGGATGAGGACGCGCGCTTCGAGATCTTCAGCCAGCAAGGGCAACCGCTGCCCATGGTGGAGGTGAAGCTGGTCGACGACGAAGAGAAGGAGGCCCCGTGGGACGGGAACACACCCGGCGAGGTTCTCGTTCGGGCGCCGTGGGTGATCCGGGAGTACTACAACGACGTCCGCTCGGCCGGAAGCTTTTCCCACGGGTGGTTCCGCACCGGTGACATCGCCACGATGACACCCGACGGTTATCTCACCATCGTCGACCGCGCCAAGGACCTGATCAAGAGCGGCGGCGAATGGATCTCCTCGGTGGCACTGGAGAACGCGCTGATCGGCCACCCGAAGATCGTCGAGGCCTCGGTGATCAGCGCGCCGGACCCGAAGTGGATCGAACGACCCGTCGCCTTCATCGTCGTGGCCGAGGAGGTCTCCGTCGATGAACTCAAGGCCCATCTGAAGGAGCGGTTCCCATCGTTCTGGGTCCCAGACCGGTTCGAAGTCATCGACGAACTGCCCAAGACGAGCGTCGGGAAGTTCGACAAGAAGCGGCTCCGCAGCGAGTTCCTGTGAACCGCAGCCCCACCCGAACACAGCCCAGCCATTCGGAATCAAGGAGAACGACATGCCCACCGACCACAAGTTCAACGAGCTCAGCAGCGGCCACGGATTCCTGGAGTCACCGCGCTATCACGACGGAAGGCTCTACCTCAGCGACTTCTTCAACACCCGGGTCATCGTCATGGACCCCAAGGACGGCAGTTGGGAGAAGATCGCAGACGTGCCCACGTCGCCCTCCGGCTTGGGCTTCCTCGCTGACGGCTCGATGCTGATCGTGTCTCAGCACGACCACAAGCTGCTCCGCCGAGCGGCCGACGGCACGACCACCGTCCACGCCGACCTGGCCGCCTTCTGCGGCGGTGACGCCAACGACATGCGGGTAGTCGACGGGCACGCCTACATCGGCAACTTCGGCTTCGACCTGGCCGGCGGCGCAGAGCCGCGCCCCACCAATCTGATCCACGTCACCCCGGACGGCGAGGTCTCGACCGCGCCCGGCGACGTGCTCTTCCCCAACGGCGCGGAACTGCACCCCGACGGCAAGACCTTCTTGCTCTCGGAGACCTTCGCGCACAAGATCTCCGCCTACGATCGACAGCCCGACGGCACCCTGATCAACTACCGGACCTGGGCGGAACTTCCCGAAACCCACAGCCCAGACGGCATGACGGTCGACTCCGACGGCGGCGTGTGGTACGGCAACGCGTTGACCGAAGGCCCGGAGAGCGGCTTCTACCGGGTCGAGGAGGGCGGGAAGATCACCGACCAGATCCTCGTCCCGGACGGCTGGGCTGTCGCCGCCACCTTCGGCGGACCTGACAACGACGTGCTGTACCTGATCACCAACGCCACCACCCTGCCCGACTTCGCGGAGGGCAAGTCCGCCGGATACGTCCGCACCGCAAGCGTCGGGCGACGCGGCGCCAACTGAGCCACCCGCCGTCCATCTGAGTGCAGCTGTCCGGTCGACGGAGCCCGAGAGGGCTCCGCAGTGCGGCCATCTCCACCAAGTCTCCCGACCATCCGAGAGGACCCCCATGTTTACCGGCCGCATCGCCCGGTTCGACGCACCCAACCAGCCCTTCACCCTCACCGACGCCACCCTCGACGAGGTGCGCCCGGGCGAGATCCTCATCAAGGTAATCCGCACCAACATCTGCGGCTCTGACCTGCACGCCTGGCACGGCGCGTTCAACACCAAGGGACTCGGCGGTCAGCTGCCCACCGTGCTCGGCCACGAGATGGTCGGCAAGATCGCCGCGCTCGGGGACGGGGTCTCCGCGGACTCCGACAGCCGCCCGCTGCAGGAGGGGACGAGGGTGGTATTCCCCTACTTCTTCTCCTGCCACCGGTGCCACTACTGCCTACGCGGCCAGCGCACCGCCTGCGAACAGCTCTCGATGGCCATGCTGGGCAACGCCGAACAGCCCCCCCACTTCGTCGGCGGCTACGGCGACTACTTCCTCCTGCCAGCCGGCGCAACCCTCTACCAGGTCCCCGACTCAGTCCCCGACGAGCTGGCGTCCGGCGCAAACTGCGCGTTGTCCCAGGTCATGTACGGTCTGGAACGCGCGAACCAGACCTTCGGCGAGACCGTGGTGGTGCAGGGAGCCGGAGCACTCGGTCTCTACGCGGTCGCGGTCGCCAAGGCGCGCGGGGCGCGCACCGTGATCGCGATCGACGGCGTCGCCGAGCGACTGGAACTCGCCACCGCCTTCGGCGCTGACCACGTCATCGATCTCACCGACGTCACCGAGGCCAAGGACCGGGCCAAGCGCGTAAGGAGCTGGACCTCCGGCCGGGGCGCGGACGTCGTCGTCGAAGTGGTCGGCATCCCTGCCGCCATCGACGAGGGGCTGAAGATGCTCGCGATGCACGGCCGCTACGTGGAGATCGGCAACATCAACATAGGTCGGACGTTCGACTTCGACCCATCGCGTTTCGTCTTCGGCAACAAGACGATGATCGGGGTGTCGCTCTACGAGCCCGACGTGCTCTCACGCGCCCTGGCCTTCCTCGAGGAATGGCAGCACAAGATCCCGCTCTCCCGGCTCGGGGCGGCCACCTACCCCCTCGACCAGATCAACGACGCCTTCGCCGCCGCGGAGAGCAAGCGCGACGTCCGCGCCAGCATCGTGATGTGAACCCATCCAAGGACAGAGGCGAAAAGATTATGCACGAACGCAACCAGCTCTACATCGACGGCCATTGGGTCGATCCGACCGCGGCAAGTGGGGTGATCGAGGTGGTGAATCCGGCCACCGAGCAAGTGATCGGCCACGTCCCCAATGGCACCGCCGCCGATGTTGACGCCGCCGTGGCCGCCGCTCGCCGGGCTTTCGATCCCGATGTCGACCTGACCGAACGCCGGCGCCGTGTCTTCAGCGTCATCGAGGCCACCACGCGTGCCCTGCCCACGATCGCCGCCCTGATCACCGAGGAGATGGGTGCCCCGACCCGGATCGCCGATGGTGTTCAGACGAAGGTGCCGCTGTCTGTGGCCCGCGGCATCCTCGACGTCCTCGACCAGCCGGTCGCAGAAGAACGGATCGGCAACTCGCTGATCCTGCGCGAACCCTACGGCGTGGTGGGCGCGATCACCCCGTGGAACTATCCGTTGTACCAGGTGGTGGCCAAACTCGTCCCCGCGATCGCGGCCGGCTGCACCATCGTGCTCAAGCCGAGCAACGAGGCACCGTTGTCGGTGTTCGCCTTCTTCGACGCCCTCGCCGATGCCGATCTCCCACCCGGCGTTGTCAATCTGGTGTCAGGCCCAGGCCGTGTGGTCGGTGAGGCGATCGCCTCGCATCCGGAGGTCGACTTCGTCTCCTTCACCGGCTCCACCAGTGCCGGTGCTCGCGTGGCCGAACTCGCCGGCAAAGCGGTCAGCAAGGTCGCCCTCGAGCTCGGCGGCAAGTCGGCCAACATCATCCTGGACGACGCCGACCTGGCGACCGCGGTGAAGGTCGGGGTCAGCAACGCCTTCCTCAACGGTGGACAGACCTGCATGGCCTGGACCCGGATGCTCGTGCCTCAAAGCCGCTACGACGAGGCCCTCGACCTCGCCGCCACAGCCGCCGCCAGGTTCACAGTGGGCGACCCCACCGACCCCTCGACGCGGATCGGACCCTCGGCCTCCGCCTCCCAGTTCGAGACCGTCCGGGGCTTCATCGACCGCGCGAGGACCGCAGGCGCCCGCGTGGTCACCGGCGGCTCGGAGCAGGTGCTGCCGGTCGGCTACTTCCTGGCCCCCACCATCCTCGCCGACGTCGACCCGAGGAGCGAGATCGCGCAGGAGGAGGTGTTCGGACCCGTCCTGGTGGTCCTTCCGTTCGAGGACGACGACGCCGCCGTTCGGATCGCGAACTGCACTCCGTACGGGCTCTCGGGCGCGGTCTGGTCCGGTGACCAGGACCGGGCGATCGCGGTGGCGCGGCGTGTCCGCACCGGGCAGATGGACATCAACGGCGGCGCGTACAACCCGCGAGCGCCGTTCGGGGGCTATAAGAACTCCGGTTTCGGCCGCGAGCTCGGCTCCTATGGCTATGAGGAGTACCTGCAGATCAAGTCGCTGCAACTCCCTTCCTGATCACTGCACAACGGACACCGAAAAGGACCAAGACCACCATGAGTGACAACGTGCCCGGGCGTTCGATCCCCCATGGCCGAGGTTCGCAACATGACCGAGAAGATCGATCCCGAACCGGGACCCGGCTTGTTCCAACAACATCGGGCCGCTGGCTCGTTCCAGCCGATTCGGACACTTGAAGAGAGCAGCCGAACATGAAACCCACCCTGACCATCACCACCTCCGGGCACGTACAGACGTGGACCATCGACAACCAAGACATCGGCAATGCCATCACCGGTACGGACTTCATCGAAGCATTCGAGCGGGCCGTCGATGAAGCCAATCGGGACCTGAACGCCCGTGCCATCGTCCTCACCGGCGCGGGCAAGATCTTCTCCTCCGGCGGCAACGTCAAGGAGATGGCCGACCGGCAGGGCATGTTCGGACTCGACCCACGCCATCAGCGACGGGCCTACGTCAACTCGATCCAGCGCATCCCCCGGGCGCTCGAACGGCTCGAGGTCGCCATCATCGCCGCAGTCAACGGCCCCGCCATCGGCGCCGGCTGCGACCTGGCGATGATGTGCGACATCCGGGTCGCCTCCGACCGTGCCGTCTTCGCCGAGAGCTTCGTCTCGATCGGGCTGATCCCCGGCGACGGCGGAACCTGGTTCCTGCCGCGCGCCATCGGCTACGAGCGCGCTGCGCTGATGACCCTCACCGGCGAACGGATCGACGCCGCCACCGCGAAGGAATGGAACCTGGTCAGCACCCTGACCCCTCACGACGAGTTGATCAGCGCCGCAACCGGGATAGCCGAGCGCATCGCCGCGAACCCGAGCGAGTCGCTTCGCATGGCCAAGCGGCTGCTCCAGGAGTCCCGCACAGGCGCACTGGAATCGGTGCTCGGCATGGCCGCCGCGATGCAACCACTCGCGCACCTGGACCCCGAGCACGAGCAGCGACTGGACAGGTGGCGTAGCAAGTGAGCGGATTGACCCGGCTCGTCCCGGCCACCACCGGAGATGCCGTGGGCACCGCGGACCTGCGTCGAGCGGTCCGGCGGTTCCTGGCCGAGCAGCGCTCGGCCGGAAACTACCGGCCCAGCGTCGACTGCTGGCTCTCCGCGTGGGATGAGGACTTCACACGGGCACTCGCCGCGCAGGGTTGGATCGGCATGACCGTGCCGGCAGAGTATGGCGGCCACGACCGCTCGTTCGTCGAGCGCTTCGTGGTCACTGAGGAGCTGCTGGCCGGTGGTGCTCCGGTGGCGGCGCACTGGATCGCTGACCGCCAGATCGTGCCCTCACTGCTCAAGTACGGCACCACGGAGCAGAAGCAGAGGTACCTGCCCGGCATCACGCGTGGCGAGATCTTCTTCGGCATTGGCATGAGTGAGCCCGACGCCGGCTCGGATCTGGCGAGTGTCCGCTCCACCGCGACGAGGACGGACGCCGGCTGGCTGATCAACGGGTCGAAGGTCTGGACCTCCGGTGCACACCGCGCCCACGCCTTCATCGCCCTGGTACGCACCTCGCCCGTCGATCCCGCGAATCGCCATGCCGGCCTCAGCCAGTTCCTGATTCACCTGGACTCACCCGGTGTGCACGTCCGGCCGATCATCTCGATGAGCGGGTCCCACCACTTCAACGAGGTCTTTCTCACCGATGTCCTCGTCCCGGACACCCAGGTCTTCGGGACCATCGGCGAGGGCTGGGAGCAGGTGACATCCGAGCTGGCCTTCGAGCGCAGCGGCCCCGAGCGGTTCCTGTCGACGTTCCCGCTGCTGACGCAGCTCACTGCGATGGACGACGTACCCGACCTTGGGCGGCTGGTAGGACGCATCGCCGGGCTCCATCAGATGTCGGCGGCGGTGGCCAGTGCGCTCGAGCGTCGCGAGCCGGCGGATGTCGCGGCTGCGGTGGTCAAGGTGCTCGGCACCAGCACGGAGGGCGACATCGCCGAAGCCGCCTCTCTGCTGAGCGGTGACGAGACTGCCTGTGAGGCCGGATGGCGGGAGTTGGTGAACGCCGGACTGGACCAGCGCCCCGGCTTCACCCTCCGCGGGGGTACCAACGAGGTGCTGCGCGGTGTGGTCGCGCGGGGATTGGGACTGCGATGACGACCATTCCAGGCGTCGACAGCGACCTGTCGACCATGATGCACGCTGTGTTCGCGGCGCATGCGGCGACCGGCGAGGACTCCGCCGGCACACCAAACCCGGCATTCTGGCAGAGCCTGAGTGAGCTCGGACTCTCCCGGCTCACCGGTTCGGCCGAATCCGGTGGCAGTGCGGCTGGCTGGCTCGAGGCAGCCGAGCTGCTGTCCGCGGCGGCAGGAGCCGGAGTCCGGATCCCGCTCGCCGAGCACGACCTGCTCGCCGGTGCACTGCTCGAGGCGGCCTCGCTCCCGGTCGACGACCGGCTGCGCACCGTCGCAGAACTCGACTCCTCAGGTGTCGCGCGCGCGGTTCCGTGGGCGAGCACCGCCGCAAGCATCGTGACCCTGTGGCGCTCCGCCGACACTTGGCTGGTCGCCGATGTCGACGTATCCGCATTCGACGAGATCATCCCCGGCGCCAACCTGGTGGGCGAGCCGCGTGATCGCGTAACGGTCGACACCGTGTCACTGAGGGGCACGCCGATCGACGACACCCTGGTGAAGCAGTATCACTTGAAGGGTGCCCTTACCCGCGCCATCCAGGTGTCCGCCGCGCTGGACCGCGCGCTGATGCTCTCCTGCGAGCACGCAACCACTCGCAGCCAGTTCGGCCGTCCGTTGGCACGGTTCCAGGCGGTGCAGAATCTGATCGCCGACATGGCGGCCGAAAGCGCACTGGCACGCGCCGCGACCGAGGTGGCACTCGTGGCCGCGGTGCAGAACGAGTGGTCCACCGATGATCTCGGTTTCCGAGTCGCGGTCGCCAGATCATGCACTGGTCACGCCACGACCACGGTGGTCCGCAATGCCCACCAGGTCCACGGCGCCATCGGTACCGCGCTCGAGCACGACCTCCACCGTTTCACCCGCGCCGCGCTCGCCTGGCGCGGCGAGTTCGGGTCCGTCGGCTACTGGGATCGACGGCTCGCCGCAGCGGCGGCGGCCGCGGGCCCGGGAGGGCTGTGGCCTCTCATCGCCGGCTGACGCCCGTTGCCAGGCGCGACATCGCGGCTGCCTCAAGGAGTGCAGCCCGGCCGAGCCACGCCAATCACTGTCCTGTCGGGGCGGCAACGGCTGTTGGCCGGGCGATGCAGCCACGGCTCCGGTCGGCACCGACGTGGCCGCGAACGGCTCTAGACCGTCAGGTCAACTCCGGTCCGTGCGGGATACCGAGTGCCCGGAGCTTGCGATACAGCGTGGCGCGGCCGATACCGAGCACCCGGGCCGCCTCTGCCCGGTTGTTTCCGACACTGGCCAGCGCATCGATGATGAGATCCCGCTCAGATTGCTCGAAGGGGGTCAGCTGCCGACGGTGTGCGCGCTTCATCAGCCACGCCGGCAAGTCCGCGACCTCGATCTGATCGCCTTTCGCCTCGACCAGCGCCGCGGCGAGGACATCGCGCAGCTCGGTCACGTTGCCTGGCCAGGAGTAGCGCATCAGCACCTGCTGAGCAGGCAGCGCACAGGTCATCACCCGGTCGGGTTCCAGTTCCGCCAAGAGTTGCGGGACGATGTCGACGACGTCGTCCAGTCGCTGCGCCAACGGGGGAATCCAGAGTTGATGGGCGAACCCAGCAAGTGCGCGAACCACCGTGTCCCGGGGATCCTCGGTACAGGTGACCGTCAACCTCATTTGCTCCTCGGAATGACGGACCAGGTCACCCAGCTCCGTCCGGACTGGAACGGTAAGTCTGTCGATCCGGCGAATGATGACCGACTCACCCGCGGCAAGGGCGCCTCGGCAACGATCGATCAGCGTGCCTTGCCACGCTCCTCGCTCGAGCTCGGCATCAAAAATCCGCACACCGCCGCCACGCATGGCCGCGAGACGTTTTGCCGCCCAGAGCTTGCCCGATCCGTCGTCGCCGGTGAACGCGACGGGTTCGGAGACCCGGGCCAGAGCCTCCATTCGGTCGAGCAACTTCCTCCACTGCGGACTGCGCCCCGACTTGGGCGGCGAGGGGTTGGCCAACGTCTCCCGTCCGGCGCGATATGGCTCCCCATGGAGGGCAGAAGGGCGACTGGCCGGACGCCGAACGAGCGGCCGAGGAGACCCCGATAGAGATCTGGGCGGTTGGACCACGGTCTCCGGACGAAGGCTGAGCACCACTCCACCGCCCGGCTCCGTGCCATCGGCGTCCACGGCGATCTGGAACGAATACCGCCCAGTGGACAGCTCGACGACACCGTCGCGACGGCCACGCCGTGCGTACGTGCTGGCCACGTCCCACAGGACCGCCTTGTCGGTAGCGCTGATCTGCTCCGCAGCGACCGTGTTGGAGAGGAACACGTTCGGCCGCATACCGACCACAGGTCCGCGATGATGGCGAGACGTCCGTACGAAGCACTCCAGCAAGGCCGCCTCGGATGCCGAGGCCTGTTGGCCGAATCTGGTCTCGATGTGCTTGCCGACCTCCACCAGCAGCGGAGTCATCAGCACATTGAACTCCTTGGACAAGCAACTGAAGTCCAAGACCCCCTCAATGTTTCCCCGGATGGGATTGCGGATCGGCACACCGACGCAGGCGAAGGGATGCAGGCCTTCGGTAAAATGCTCGGTGCCGTTGACCGTGACGACGCGCGCTTCTTCCAGCGCGGTCCCGACCCCGTTGGTGCCCGCATGCTCCTCGGCGAAACCGAATCCCGGAGCGATGCTCGCATTGTCCAGCGGCCCGTACAGCGACTTCGTTCCCACCCAGCGGTGGATGAGCCGCCCCTCCGGATCGGCGAGCAGCAGGCTGTACCGCGTGTCGGACATCGTGGCCATGAGACGCTCCAGCACCGGCTGAGCCGTCCTGATGAGCCGGCTGTCGTCATCGATGTCCTCGTCGTAGGGAAGCCGCAGCTCTGAGGCTTGAACCACACCGCATGCGGTGGACCTCAACCACGACCGCGCGATAATCGGCCGCACATCTGCGCCCGGGTCATCCGCGGCGAGTATCCCCATCGACAAGGCCATGCCTCCATTATGTGACGAGCGTCTCTTGACGCCCCCACTGTGCGCCGTCTAGGGGATTCAAGTACGTCTCATTGTGAGACACCTGGCGACTCTTGGCGAGAGCACAAAGCCCAACTCATCAGGGCACGCACACCAGGGTCCGGCTCGAGCCCCGTTTCCTCCACCTTGAGGGCCATGGTCAGCCCACGGGTACGGCCTACTTCCGGCCGGTGTGTCCCATTTCAAGCACTGTAAGAGCGGTCAACCCACTCGCTCCTCCGTTGCCCAACTCCTTTACGCGGGACTCTTGGGAGAAGTGCGGGGAACCCGTAATCGAGATGCAGCCCGCCGGAAGCTCGATGTACTTCGGCGGGACATCGCCGAGCTCGTCTGGAACTCAACTTACTGCTCACCACGCGTCAGATCCGGCAGAACGGGCGCATCGAGCCTGAGGACCCGCGCCACGGCATCCTTGCTGACGCCTCAAGCGACGCCGGGCGGCGTCGCTCGGTAGCGCACACGCTCGACGCGTCACCGCTGCGACCACGTCGCGGTCTGGGCGAGGTAGAGCAGATACTTGGACCCGGCAAGACGAGGACGCCCGCAAATTGCGGCCACGATCAAGAGCGCCTGAGCATCGCCCCCGGCTCCTGTGGACCTCCGCGCGATGGTGGCCTCCTAGTAGAGGAGGAACCACGGGTGCTGACCGGACGCCCGCCTGGTTCGAACCCATTCAGCAGTGTGGGGAGTCGGCAAGAGCGCAGCGCAGCGGGCCCCGTTGGGTACCTGGGCCCGCACGCTCACCGACCACAGCATCGGTTCGGCGGGGAGGCCTACCGGATGTGGCTGATCGGCCACCTATTGGGTTGTGTAGCCGCCGTCGAGGACGAGTTCGGATCCTGTTGCGAAGGATGATTCGTCGGAGGCGAGGAAGAGCGCGCCGTAGGCGATTTCTTCAGGCGTGCCCATCCGGCCGAGTGGTGT
>NZ_JAHTLF010000021.1 GCF_024614185.1 Nocardioides carbamazepini | reverse complement strand
GCGTCACGCAACGACCCTGTCAGGTCGTAGGCATCCAAGATTTTCATGATCTCCTCGGCAGACTTCAACTCATCCCTTCCTCGGGGCGATAGGGCGCTTCAGCACCGCTCATCGCACCCGAGGAAGGGGCCTCAACCGCGCAGCGCGGCGAGGCAGACGACGTCGTGTCGGGCAGATCCCATGACCGTCAGCGGGCAGTTCTCATGTCCGCCAGCGGGCAGATTCGTGGCCGTCTCCGGGCAGTTTCTCGTGGCCGCCGACAGTCACCCTTCGGTTACGTCTACTTGGCGGTGGACGAACCGAAGGGTGACCCAGCTCAGGGCGAGGAGGGACTCAACTCGCCGAGACCGACCTACACGTCAGGCCGTACGGAGCACGACACGTGAGGTCGTACGCGGACAGCAACTCATCAAGAGATCGGACGCCTGGAGCGCCTCGCGGCGTTCGGAGTTCGTGGGGTTGGTTAAGAACAAGCCTGGGCTGCGGCGCTACCTGCGTCGGACCGCCAAGGGCCTGCTGCGCATCGACCACGCTGCGGCGAAACGCGAGGCGCACCTGGACGGCAAGTGGCTGCTGCGCACCTCCGATGCCACCCTCACCCCCGAGGACCTCGCCGCCGCCTACAAGCAGAGTCCGTGCGTCGCTGGGTGCTCCAGGCCCAGATCGACGGCGGGCAGCGTGCCGGGGCCAGCAGCGAGGAGTTGGCTGAGATCAAGGCGCTGAAGGCCGAGAACCGTCGGCTGCGCGAAGACGTCGAGATTTTGCGCGGGGCAACAACTTTCTTCGGGGAACTCGACCCTCGCAACCGCTGATCATGGGCTTCATCGACACCATGAGAAGCCAGGGCTTCGCGGTCGAGTCGATCTGTCGGGTCCTGCGTGAGCAGGGTTGCCAGATCGCCGCGCGGACCTACCGGGCCTGGAAACACGCAGGACGTGTCGTCGCTGCTCGAACCGTGTCCGATGCCCAGGTCGCCGACGCGGTGCGCGACATCGCCTGGACGACTCCTTGCCCACCCCGAGCTGCTTGGCAACGACCGCGGCTGCAGCGGTCAGCGAGGAGTACTCGCCCTGGTGGTCATTGACCAGGCGCACGGCTCTGGCCTTCAACTCGTCATCGATCTTCTTCGGCATGGTGCACATCCTCCTGGACTCAAACAGGAGCGGCATCAAACCTGGGGCGCTTCACGTCGCCCGCCGACACTGTCGGCGCCAACTGCAACACTCAAGACGTGAGCGCAGCCTGATGCTCACCGGACCGCCACCGAAGTTCCACGGAACTCGGGACATCCTCTCATTTCGGGCATGTATGGGTTGAGACAGTAAGCGAAGCGTAAGTGCTGTCGAAACAAGACCGGTCGCCACGCGCACATCAGCGCGTTCGAGAGTGCCTTGTCATTGGGCTGCCGATGGCATCCCGGTCAAACTGCCGTTTGGCCTTGGCCTCGGCTCACCCGATGCGCTCAAACACGGCGGCCATGCCCTGCCCACCACCGATGCACATGGTCGCCAACCCGTGGCGGCTCTCCCGCCGCTCCATCTCGCGGGCCAGGGTGCCCACCATGCGCATGCCGGTGGCGCCCACCGGGTGACCCAGCGAGATACCTGACCCGTGGACGTTGGTGCGCTCCAGGTCAGCGCCACGGAACTTCCACTCGCGCATCACCGCGAGTGCCTGGGCCGCGAAAGCCTCGTTGAGCTCGATCACGTCGATGTCCTGTAGGCGCAGCCCCGCGCGCCCAAGGGCAATCTCGGTGGCCGGCACCGGGCCGATGCCCATAACGTCCGGGCCGACCCCCGCGAGCCCCCACGAGACCAGCCGGACAAGCGGCCGCAGCCCAAGTTCGTCCGCTCGCGCCGGCGTCGTCACGATGCTGAGCGCGGCGGCGTCGTTCTGTCCGCTGGCGTTCCCGGCGGTGACGGTGGCGGCGGGGTCCTCGGACAGCAGCAGCGGGGTCAGCCCCGCCAAGCTCTCCAGCGACGTGTCGGCGCGTGGATGCTCGTCCTGGTCCACCACTGACACGCCGCGTCGCCCCTTCACGGCCACCGGGATGATCTCCTCTGCGAACACGCCGGCGTTCTGGGCCGCGACGGCACGGCGATGCGAGGTGAGGGCGAGCTCGTCCTGCTCGGCCCGCGAGATTGTGTACGCGCGCCGGAGGTTCTCCGCGGTCTCGAGCATCCCGTGGGGCACCGGGTGGAGGCGTCCACCGGCGGTGACTCGGGCCCGTACCAGCGAGTCGTGCAGGGCGACCTGTCCTCGCGCGCCCCACCGCACGTCGGTCGAGAAGAACGAGGCGTTGCTCATGCTCTCGGTTCCGCCGGCGACGACCAGGTCGTGGGCGCCGGTCTGCACCTGCATCACGGCGTTGACGAGGGCCTGCAGCCCCGAGCCGCAACGGCGGTCGACCTGTTGTCCCGTCACCCCGACCGGCAGACCGGCGTCCAGGGCCACGACCCGGCCGATCGCCGGCGCCTCGCTAGAGGGGTTGCAGTGGCCCAGGATGACGTCGCCGATGTCCTCTCCGGTGATGCCGGTGCGGTCCATCAGCCCGCGCAGCGCAGCGACGCCGAGGTCGACGGCAGTGAGGCTCCGGAACACCCCCCCGTAGCGTCCGATGGGTGTCCGGACGGGTTCACAGATCACAGCGTCGCGCATAGCGATGGCCTTCCTCGGGCTGATCATGGGCTGGTCGTCAGTGGGGGTCTGTCGAGCTCGACGTCGACCCGCACGCAGGGGGGCGCGTCCGGTGCGGCGTCAGCGCGTGCCAGCTCGAGCACGAGCGTGTCGTCGGGGCCGGCGGTGCTCCGGATCCGGGCGGGCTCGCCACAGAAGAGCGGGCTCAGGTTGCGGTGGCGCAGCCGACTGATGCGCGCACCGGGCTCCGCCAGCCGGACCGTCTCGATCACGGCGAGGGTCAGTAGGGGGCCTTGCACGACCAGGCCGAGATATCCCTCCACGCCCGTCGCGTAGGGCCAGTCGTAGTGGATCCGGTGCGCGTTGGAGCTCGCCGCGCTGAAACGAAGCAACAGGGTCGGGTCCGTCGAGAAGTCCCAGGCGTCCCCGTCGGGGGTGCCTGCGACGGAGAGTGGGCGGCCGACCGGCGTCGCCGGGACGGGTCTTGCCTGCCCGGCGACCGTCGTCGCCGCCTCTCGGTAGACGAGGTCCTGGCGCTCGATCAGGACCAGACGATCGTCCTCGTCGTACAGCTCAGTCGCGATCACCACGACAACCAGCGGGCCTGAGCGTCCGCGCTTCTCCTCGACCGACACGACCGACGACTCTTGCCGGACCACACTGCCGACGCGTATGGGACCGCGGAACTCCACCTCGCCCCCCGCGAACATGCGGCGGGGGAGGGCGACTGGCGGCAGGAAGTCCCCGCGCCGGGGATGCCCGTCGGCATCGGTCATGGACGAGCTCGGCCAGCGCGCCAGCGCGACCCAGTGCCACAGCGGCGGCAGGAGGTCGCCGTCCCCGGGGTCGGCGCCGTCGTCGAAGAGCGTCGCCAGCGCCGTGACCGGCCAGCGCTCCACCACCTTGTGCGTGGTCCGCGTGTGGGGTGTCCACGTCATCGGGCTACATGAACCTTCCGCCGGTGACGTCCAGCACTGTGCCGGTCATGTACGACGACAGGTCCGAGGCCAGGAACAGGGCCACCGACGCCACCTCCGCGACCTCGCCGGCGCGCTTCATGGGGATCTCGGTCATCTTCTGGTCCCACACCCGTGGGGGCATCGCCTCTGTCATCGCGGTGCGGATCAGGCCTGGGGCGATGGCGTTCACCCGGACGCCGTGGTGGGCTGTCTCCTTGGCCGCGGCCTTGGTGAGGCCCACGATCCCGGCCTTGGCTGCGGAGTAGTTGGTCTGCCCCACCATGCCGACCTTGCCGGAAAGCGAGGAGATGTTGACGATGGAGCCGCTTTTCTGGGTCCGCATGATCGCCGCCGCCGTGCGCACGCCGTTCCAGCAGCCCTTGAGGTGGACCCCGATCACCAGGTCGAACTCCTCCTCCGTCATCGTCCTCATCGTCGCGTCGCGGGTGATGCCTGCGTTGTTCACCATCACGTCCACCGCACCGTGCGCGTCGAGCGCCTGTGTGAGCAAGGCGTCCATGTCGGTCGCACTGGTGACGTCGCACCGCACCCCTGTTGCGTACACCGGGCCGCCGAGCTCGGCGACGGCGGCGTCAGTCGCGACGGGGTCGAGGTCGCCGATCACCACCCGCGCACCCTCCGCGACGAACGCCCGGCCGATCGCCAGGCCGATGCCTTGCGCGCCGCCGGTGATCACGGCAGTCCTGCCATCGAGGAGGTGCATGGGTCGGGTCACGTTCCTTCGTTCGATGGGACTCGTCGGTGACGAGCGATGAGCTGTGCTGCGATGACGTTGCGCTGGATCTCGTTGGTGCCCTCGCCGAGGATCATCAATGGGGCGTCGCGGAAGTACCGCTCGACGTCGTACTCCTTGGAGAAGCCGTAGCCGCCGTGGACCCGCATCGCGTCCAGCGCGACCTCCATCGCGGCCTCCGACGCGAACAGCTTGGCCATCCCGGCCTCTAGGTCGGCTCGCTTCCCTGCGTCGACCCGGGCCGCGGCGTCGGCCGTCATCAGACGCGACGCCGTGACCTTGGTGGCCATGTCGGCCAACAGGTTGCCGACCGACTGGTGCTTCCAGATCTGCTGGCCGAAAGACTCCCGCTCCTGGGCGTAGCGCAGGGCCGCGTCGAAGGCGGCCTGCCCGACACCGACGGCGCGAGCGGCCACCTGGATGCGCCCCACCTCGAGGCCCCGCATCATCTGGCGCCACCCCTGGCCCGCCTCCCCGCCGAGGACGCAGGAGGCGGGCACCCGCATCCGGTCGAAGACGAGCTCGCACGCCTCGACACCGCGGTAGCCGAGCTTGGGGAGGTCCCGCGAGATCTCGAGACCCGCTCCGGGCTCGATGAGGAGGACGCTCATGCCGGCATGGGCTGGGACTGCTCCCGGGTCGGTCACGCACAACAGCCCGATGAGGCCCGACCGTCGGGCGTTGGAGATCCAGGTCTTGGAGCCCGTGACCAGCAGGTCGGTGCCGTCCGCGTGAGCTCGGGTCCGCATGGCCTGAAGGTCGCTGCCGCCGCCGGGCTCGGTCAGCGCCATCGTGGCGCGCACCTCTCCGACCGCCATGCGGGGCAGAAAGGTGTCCTTCTGGTCCTGGGTGCCGCAGGTCTTGATCAGGTAGGTGATCACTGAGTGCCCCCCGATGGCCCCCGCCAGGCTCATCCAGCCCCGGGCCAGTTCCTCTGTGACCCTGGCGAAGCACGCCATGCTGACGTCGACCCCGCCGTACTCCTCGGGGACCAGCAGCCCGAAGAAGCCCAGGGCCTTCATTCCCTCGATGAACTCCTCGGGGTAGGCGTCCACGGACTCGTAGTCGCGGACACGGGGACGGACCCGGTCGTCGACGAAGGCGGAGACCAGGTCGACGATCGCCTGTTCGTCCGCCTCCAGCACCGTACTCATGCCTGCTGGACCAGGCCGATGCCCGCCTCCGTGACGAGGCGCATCTCGCCCTCGGCCATCAACAGCGGAGGATCGGTCTTGTACAGCCCGGCCAGCTCGGCCGCGGTGAGCCCGACCTCGCGGGCAGCCTGGTGCGCCTCGAGTTTGTGCAGGCGACCGCCCGGAGCGGCGGCGAACCGGCGCAGGAGGTCCGCGCGGCGGTCGCCACCCGTCGGGGCAGCAACGCCGGCCCCGGTTTCTGGGACCGGGCTGGACAGCAGTGCCTCGAGCTGGCGGACGACACCGTTGAGGGCCAGTCGCAGCTGGCTGGCCTCGTCGAGACCCGCCGACCCGAGGGCGTCGTCACCGACGCCCTGCCAGGTGCGCTTGGGGTGGCGCCGGATGTACTCCTGCTCGAGCTCGAGCATCCGCTCGGTGTGGTGGCGGAACTGCTCGGCCGTGCCGTGGAGCAGGACCCAGGTCCTCGTCGCGTGCGTGTAGGTGCCGAGGCGTTCCAGTTCCTCGTCGGACAGTTCCTGTGCAGGCATGCCGTGCGATTCCATGATGTTCCCGTCTCCCCCTTCAGGGCGCTGTGGGTGATCCCTCGGACCTGCGGGCGAACAGGCCGGTCGTGGCAAAGGTCAATAGGAGCTGGTCGTCGCCGTCGAGGACCTCGAAGCGCATCGTCGCCAGTCCCTTGCCCTGGCTGGTGACCCGCGGCCCCTCGATGTGAACGACCGAGCACACCTCGGTACCCGCGTAGACCGGTCGGTGCCAGCGAACGTCACCGAGCGCGATCCCCCCTCGACCGTGGTCGTCCAGCCCGATCTCCACCCACAGCCGCCACGCGAGGGCGAGCGTGTGGAAGCCGGAGGCGATCACGCCGCCGAACGGCAGTAACACCGACGCCTCCGCGTCGAGGTGCATCGGCTGCGGGTCGAAGTCCCGCGCGAAGCCGTCCAGCTCATCGGCGGTCACCGTGTGGGACGCGGTCCGGTAGGTGGCGCCGTCGCGCAGCTCCTCAAAGAACATCCGGGAACTCCTTCCTCGTGGTCATGGCCGACGCCGGAGCAGGCCGATGGTGCAGGCGTTCGTCTCGAGCTCGAGCACGGTTCCGCCCATGGTGTGGAGCAGGGCCACGCCGGGGTCGTCGACCTGACGCTCTCCTGCCTCCCCGCGCAGCTGCCGCACGAGCTCCGAGACCTGCGCGAGGCCCGTGGCACCCGGGGGGTGGCCCCGCGAGAGCAGCCCGCCGCTGGGGTTCAGGCTGGGGCCCCCACCCGAGATGCCGAACTCCCCCGCCATCAGCCGGGTCCCGGCCGTGCCGGGGTCGGCGAGCCCGAGATACTCCAGGTTGGTCAGGGCCGCCGGCGCGAAGGCGTCGTGGAGCTCGACGACCCCGATCTCGCTGGGGTCGACTCCAGCCTGGGCGTAGACCGCCCGCGACACGCGCTCCACGACACTCGCGCCCGTGAACCGGTCCTTCGCGAACCCGGAGGTCAGGGCCAGCGCGGCGATCTCGACGGGGCGGTGCTCCGAACGCCGCACGACGTGGTCGGCGACAACGACGACGGCCGCGGCGCCGTCCGCGTTGGGAGCACACTGGAAGAGCGTCAGGGGGTCGGCGATGGCCCGTGAGCCCAGCACCTCCTCGCGTGTGACCGGCGTACGCCGGTAGGCGTCGGGGTTGCGGAACGCGTTGTCGCGACTGTGTACGACGACCGAGGCGAAGGCCTCGGACCCCACGCCGTACCGAGAGGTGTAGAGGTCGCCGACCAGTGCGTACAGCGACGGCAGGGTCACCCCGATGCCGGCCACAGGGTCCTCCTGGTCCAGCGGGATCAGGCCACCACCGGAGCGGACCGGCACATCGGCGCCGACAGCCACGACCACGTCGGCGAGCCCAGCACGGACGAGCGCGACGGCCTCGGCGAGCGCCGAGGTGCCGCTCGCGCAGGCGTTCTCCACGTTGACGATGCGCCGACCTCCCCAGGGGACGTGGCGCAGCATCCGCTGGCCCAGCGCTGCTGTCGAGAAGGCGCTGCCGACGACGAGCGCGTCCACGTCTTCGTGGCGGAGCCCGGCATCGGCGACCGCGGCCAGGGCCGCCTCGGCCGCCAGTTCCTCAGCCGCGCGGTCCGGACGACCGAACGCGGTGGTCGCGACCCCGGCCACCGTGACGCCGAGCTGGCCGCCCCTCGAGATACGGGCCTCCGGCTGCGGCAGGGCCGCATCCTCGTGGTGGGTCGCGGGGAGAAGTGCTGCGCCGGGGTCGTGCGCGAACACCGGCCCCAGGACGACACCCGAGTCCTCGTGGCGCACATGCCCCGTCCTGACCGACACCCGCTCGCCGTGGGTGGGCGCCTCATCCTCGAACCGCGCCAGCACCCGCAGACCCGGGGCCAGCTCGACCACGCCCACGTCGTACCGGTCGGGGAAGCCCGGCGCGGAGACGCGGACGGTGGAACGCGCGACGACGGTGCCGCTGCGGGGGAGCAGCTCGGGAAGCATCGTGTTGCTGCAGCGCCAGCAGAAGGCGCGGGTGGGGAAGCTCCGGGTTCCGCACGTACCGCAGCGCGAGCCCCGCAGTCGCTGCTCGGCGGGGTCGTACCAGCCGTCCGCGCCCAGGACTCGGCCGGCGGCGAGCTCCGTCATTCGTCTGCGCCGTAGGCGGCGACCATCGGGGTGTCGACGCCCACGGCGCCGACCTTCCTCGACCCACCGGGCGAGCCGATCGGTGCGTCTTGTCCGGGGAGGACCTCGGCGAAGAACGCAGCGTTGTCGGCGGGGAACTCTGCCTGGTCCGCGGGGACCGAGCGGAGGGCGGAGATGGCCTCCACCGGGCACACGGCCTCGCAGGCGCCGCAGTCGATGCACTCGGCCGGCTGGATGTAGAGCTTGCGGTCACCCTCGTAGATGCAGTCGACCGGGCACTCCTCGACACAGGAGCGATCCATGATGTCGATGCAGGGCGCACCAATGACGTACGGCACAGCATTCTCCTTCTGAGGGTTCGGTCAGCTGACCGGTCGGAACACCGGCGAGCGCTTCTCGATGAAGGCGGTCATGCCTTCTCGGGACTCGTCCGTGTCGTGGAAGAGCGTCATCAACTCCATGCCTTGCGTGACCGCACCGGAGAGCCGGTCCGCATCCTGGTTGATCGCCATCTTCGAGAGGCGCAGCGCGGTGGCGCTCTTGGCCAGGAGCTTCTGGCACCACTCGTCGACGGCGTCGTCGAGGTCGGCTATCGGGACCACGCGGTTCACCCAGTCCATATCGGCGGCCTCCTGGGTGGTGCAGCGCTCGCCCGCCCCCGTCAGTACCACGACACACCGACCGACGAGTCGTTGGCGGCGCTCTCGAAACACGCGCGCATCCGCTGGGCTCCCTGGAAGGTGAAGGCGTTGAAGCGGTCGGGGCGGTTGAGGGTGATGGTGGCGACGCCATCCGCCGTCGTGTAGAGGACTCCTTCATCGGACATGGTGCGCTCCTGAACCTGTCGAGATCGAGCCTCGAAGGACGTCGAAGGTGCTGCCGCAGGAGCGGCAGGTGTAGGGCTGCTTGCAGACGGCGCCGCCGAACCGGCCGTCCTGGCGCACCTCCGCTGAACCGCAGTAGGGACAGGCGTCGGACTCGGCGACCGGGTCGGCATAGCCAATCTGCAGGAGGACCTGCTGACCTGGCGCCGTGACGTCGTCCCCGCGCCACTGGGCCATCTCCCACTCCACGTCGACGGCGAGGTCCTCGTCGACCGAGCTGACGGCTGCGCGCACCCGCCGCTCCATCTCCCCGCGCGCGGGGCAGGCGAGTCGCGTGGGCCGCAGCACGACCCGAACCGCACCACCGTCGAGGCTCACCTCCCGGACGACGCCCAGGTCGACGAGGGTCACGGGCACCTCGGGATCCTCGACGTGGGAGACGGCCTCGTAGACCGCGGACTGTGTGGCCTCGCTCACCGGTAGAGCCCCCGCACCCCGTCGTCGGCACCCGCCCGGATGGACCTGATCTCGCTGAGCACCTCGACGAGCTCAGGCCGCTCCGTGGCGGGCCGGCGTGCGACAGGCACCTCACCCAGCGCCGCGGCGTCGACGCCGGTGGCGGCCAGGGATGCCGCCACGCGCGACGTCCAGTCACGGTGCGCGGACTCCTGCCCCTCGACACCTCCCGAGCCGGTGGCGACCCCGAACACGTCGCCACCCAGCGCCAGCACCTCCACGGCGCAGCCCGCGAACTCGGCCGCCGTACGCTCGTGACTCGCCAAGAGCCGGACCCAGCGCTCCCAGTGCAACACATGGAGGTGCTGCTCCGCAGCGAGCACCGCTGCCGCGTCCCGGACGGTCGTGTCCTCGGAGGAGGCCATCAGGGTGGAGCGGACCACGGCAGCCTGCGACAACAACAGCCCCCGCAGGACCGTCGCCGGCCAGGTGTGCAGACGCTGCGCCACCAGCTGGGTGGGGTGCCACTGCTCCAACGGGCGCTCGAAGACGAACGCGTCGCGACCGGCCTCGTTCATCCCGGCCAGGGTCAGAAACGTCGAGGCGTGAGCCAGCTCCTCCTGCGCGAGCGAACCGACCGCAAGGGACTCCTCGAGGTCGATGTAGTCCACGATCCAGCCTCCGAGTAGGTGTCCGTGGACGAAGTGGTCCTCGGCACGATCGAGGAACGGGTTGGCGGTCGTCACGCTCATGCCTCCGCTCCGCCCACGGGCTGTACGTCCGCCAGCTTGGCGCGGGCTCGCCGACGGCGGCCGACCTTGCCGGGCAGCCGGTAGGTCAGGCGCGACGGCGTGCGCATGCTCTCGAGGTCCTCGGGTCCGCTGGTGACCATGGCGGAGCGCTGGGCCACCCACAGGACGGTGGCGTCCTCGCGGCGGGTGTAGATCTCCTTGGCGGCGTGCCACGCCAACTCTGGGTCACCCGAGCGCACGCTCCCCACCCAGCTGATCGGCTGGGCCGGGTCGTCACCCAGCTTGACGAAGGCGTCGTAGACGTCCGTCTGGTTCCCGCGCCTCACGCGGGGACCCCCTCGAGTGCGATGTCGCGGTAGGTGCCGTTGCGCTCCAGGGTGCCGGCGATGTGGGCACGCCAGTGCGCGAGCATCGGGCCGCCCTCGTTGAGGATCCGCTTGATCTCGAT
This sequence comes from Nocardioides carbamazepini, assembly GCF_024614185.1. Classification (GTDB taxonomy): domain Bacteria; phylum Actinomycetota; class Actinomycetes; order Propionibacteriales; family Nocardioidaceae; genus Nocardioides; species Nocardioides carbamazepini. The sequence continues at coordinate 9,450 of NZ_JAHTLF010000021.1, read as the reverse complement.
CCAGTCCGGGGCCGCGTAGACCCACTCCTGCAGGTCCTCGTCGAAGCGGGCGAGGTCCGGGTCCACCTGGATGCCCAAATCGCGGAAGACGGGAACAATCTTCGTCAGCCACTCCTGGCGCAACTGATCATTCGACTTCACCTTGAGGCCGAAGGTGTACATCGGGTTCTGCTGGTAGGTGTCGGTGTCCGGCGGACCGAAATACGCCAGCAGCCTCGGCAGCCACGTCTCGAAGGACCGCTGGGCCAGGGCGCGCTGTTCGGGCGTACCCAACGTCATCGTTTGGTGGGTGAGGTCGATGGCGTGGTGGTAGTGGAAGCTCTCTTCCTTCTCGATCTTGCGCAACGCTCGTGCGTACGGAAGGTAGGTGCCCTTGTCGAGTGCTTGGAACTGGACGATGGCCGAGCTGTTCATGAGCAGCGCTGCCGGCCCGATCTCCTCCCAGGTCTCGAAGCGGTAATGGAAAATGTTGAGGAGCTTGCTGCGGCCTTCCGCGAAGTCGCTGAGGATCTGCTCGCGCGGTACGCCGAGATCCTCGGCCACCCGGGCCGTCACGTGACCGTGGCCCACCTCGTCCTGGATCTTGGCGGCGAGCATTTGCTTCCGCTCGAAGTCCGGTGCCCGGTCGAGCCACTCCGCAAACGGGAGAACCCCGACGAGCTCCGCCAGCGCCTGGAACGACGCGATCCGAGCCGCGGCCTCCCGGTAGCCCTCCGGCATCTCGTCCCACAGCTCGTACTTCTGGGCGAGCCGTGTGTCGTCGTCGATCCCATGACCCTGGGTGATCGTCATGATGCATCCTTTGGTTGATTGATCTATTGATCAGTATAAGAGGCTGGGTGAGGTTGTCAACGATCGGCTGCAACCTGTGAGCAGATCTCCTGGATCTAGTCCGAAACCCCAGCGGTGTCGGGCGAAATACCCAGATAGGCGGCCCTCACGGCGGGATCAGCAGCCACCGCCTCCGGGGTGCCATCAGCGATCTTCACCCCGTGGTCGAGCACGATCAGCCGATTGGCCAGGTCCATCACCATCTGCATGTCGTGCTCGACCCACAGCATCGGCAGACCACGGTCGTGGTGGATCCGGAGCATGAAACGTGCGAAGTCCTCCTTCTCCTGTCGGGTGAGCCCGGACGAGGGCTCGTCGAGGAGCAGCACCTGGGGATCCATGCAGACCGCGCGCGCGACGCCGACCAGTTTCTGCACACCGAAGGGCAGGTTCTCCACGGGTCGCTTCCGGTAGCGCTCGAGCTCGAAGAAGTCGATGACCTCCTCCACGACAGCGCGTTGCTCGATCTCCCTGCGGAGGTAGGGCCCGTGGAAGGCCACCATCGAGAGGAGGTTGCCGCCCAGTTGTCGATGGCGGCCGACCATGAGGTTCTCGAGCACGGTCATCCCGGCGAACAGTTCGGCGTGCTGGAAGGCGCGTCCGACGCCGGCCACCGCGATTTTGTGGGTGGCCACACCACGCAGGCTCGCCCCGTTCAGGCGGACCTCACCCGACCGCGGCCGGTAGATGCCCGAGATGGCGTTGAGCATCGCGGTCTTGCCGGCGCCATTCGGACCGATCAGCGCGACGAGCTCGCCCTGCCTCAACTCGAACGACACATCGTTAACCGCGACGACACCGCCGAACTCGATGCGGATCGAGTCAACTTCCAGGGTCGCTGTCATCCTGCCCACCTCCGCTTGCGTCGGTACTGCTTGACATCGCGGTACGAGCGGTGGGTGTCCCCACTCTGGGACGTACCGAGATAGAACTCCACGATGTCGCCGTGGGACATCAGTGCTTCAGGGGTACCGTCGTGGACCACGCGGCCGTCCTCCATGACGTACGCGTAGTCCGCGATCTGCAGTGCCGCCGCGGCGTTCTGCTCGACCAGCAGGACCGTCAGGCCCCGGTCGACCTGGACCCGCTGCAGCTCCGAGAGCAGGTCGGCCGTCACCCGGGGAGCAAGACCCAACGAGAGCTCGTCGACCAGCAGCACCTCCGGCTCGGTCATCAGGGCCATCGCCAGGGCCAGCAGCTGCTTCTCGCCACCGGACAGGTACCCGGCGGTGCGCCCGGCCAGCTCCCCCAGCCTGGGGAACTCCTCGTAGATGCCCTCGGCCCGCTTCTTCGACCGCGCGGTCAGCTTGACGTTGTCAGCCACTGTCAGCGTGTCGAACACCTTGCTCCGCTCGGGGACCAGGGAGATCCCCAGACGACTGATCCGGTGCGGAGCCATCTTGTCGATGCGCTTGCCGTCGAAGGTGATCTGCCCACCCACTACCTGCGCGTTCTCCATCCCGAGGAACCCGGAGATAGCCGTGAGGGTGGTCGTCTTGCCGGCCCCGTTCGTCCCGAGCAGTGCCGTCGTCTTCCCGGGCTCGATCTTCAGCGACACGCCACGGACGGCGGTCTCTGTCTTGTTGTAGGCGACTTCCACCTGGTGCAGCTCCAGCATGTCCCCTCCTATCGCTTCGCCGTGGTGGTCATGTCGGTGTACTTGTAGGGCCAGCGGGCGAAGTAGGCCTTCAACCGGCGCCACACCCCAGCGATTCCGTCCGGCTCGAAGAGCAGGAACGCCATCATGGTGAGCGCGAAGACCCCGAGCTCGATGGCGCGCAGTGCCCCACCCAGCGAGGCCGTCAGCCCCAGGAGCTCGATGATCCTGCCGACGAGCAACGGCGTGGCCGTCACGAAGACGGCTCCGTAGATGGCGCCCTGGATCGAGCCGACCCCCCCGATGATGATCATCGCCAGGTAGGTCACGCTGAGGAGCAGGTCGAAGTTCTCGATGCTCACGCTTCGGTAGTAGTAGGTGCTCAATGACCCCGCCAGGCCGCCGAAGACACCGCTGAGCGCGAAGGCGATGATCTTCACCCAAGCCACGTTGATGCCGAGAGCCTCGGCGGCGAGCTCTCCCTGGCGTACCGCCAGGAAGCTGCGCCCGAGGGTGGACCGCCGCAGGTTGGTCACCGCCAGGGTGGCGACCGCCACGATCACCACCAAGAAGAAGTACCACTGGAAGACGCTGGTGATGGAGAAGAGGCCGAGATCGGGTGCCGGGACGGTGAGGCTGCCGCTGGTGCCCCGCGAGGACTGGATGTAGCTCTGGTACTTGAGCCCCGCGGCGATGACGACGTACTGGACTGCCAAGGTGGTGATGCCGAGGTAGAAGCCGCGGATGCGCAGCGCGGGCAGGCCCGCCAGTGCGCCGGTGATGCCCCCGGCCAGCATCGCAGCGGGCGCCGCCAGCCACAGCTGGAGTCCCAGGTGGAGGTACAGCCCCGCCGCGACGAAGCCGCCCACCGCCAAGAAGGCGGCGTGCCCGAGGGAAAGCTGTCCGGTCATCCCGGTGACGATCTGGAGTCCGAGCACTCCGACCGCGGCGATCGCACAGAAGTTCGCGACGTTCAACCAGTAGTTGTCGACGGTGAACGGGAAGAGCAGGACCAACGCGACAAGCGCGGCCATCCCTGCCTTGCGCGATGAGCTGTAGACGAACAGCGACAGGTCGTCGCGGTAGCTGGTGTTCAGGTGCGGGGAGCGCCGCCAACGCCTGGTTCGCACCGTGGACGACTGCCACCTGCGGACGACGGGCGCCTCGGAGGGCGTCTTCGTGGAGGTCAGGTCAGACACGGTCCAGTTCCTCTCGGGTGCCAGCCAGGCCCCACGGTTTGACGACGAGAACGGCAAGGAGGACGACGTACGGAACCGCCTCCCCCAACTGGGGATCCAGGAAGCGGACAACGACCACCTCGGCGGACGCGACGAGCAGTGCGGCGGGCACCAGCCCCCCCAGGCTGTCGAGTCCTGCGACCAGCGCCACCGTGAACCCCTTGATGGCGGTGCCGACGAGCAGCGGACTGACGGAGCCCTGGGTCGAGACCAAGAACATCGCCAGGACGCCCAGCGCGGTGGCGAGGCCCCAGGCGATCGCCCCGGCGCGCTCAATGTTGATGCCGCGTCGAGCTGCAAGGGCCGGATTCTCCGCCACGGCCCGCATCTGCACGCCGGACGGGGAAAAGCGGTAGAAGAGCGCCAGCGCCGAGAGCACCAGCACGCTGACGATCACCGGCACCACGTCCACCAGGCGCACGTTCGAGCCGAGGAACTCCCAGCTGGTGGACTGACCGGGCAGCTGCACGAAGCCGGACTGGCCTCGCCACCGCGCCTCGACCACCGCCTCGATCAGGAAGAGTGCGGCCAGCGTCATCAGTACCTGCGAGATCCGCGACTCACCAGCCATCGGGCGCAGCAACAGGACGTAGAGAGCCAGGCCCACGGCTGCACCCCCCAGCACGAGCACGGCGGCAACGCCCCAGAAACGTGCGTCGCTGTAGGTCTCCCGGGGTAGCAGGGTGAGGGCGAGGTAGCCGCCGAGAAGCACGATCCCCGGCTGGGCAAGGTTAAGCACGCGTGAGGTTCGATAGACGATCACGAACCCGACGGCGAGCATCACGTAGACGCCAGCCAGCTTCAGCGTGTCCACGAAGAGCGAGACATCCATGGGTGTCCTCCTTGGCACGGTCCGCGCGATTCTCACCACGCGGACCGTGCCCGGTGTCGGGAGCGGTTACGCGAGCGGCTTGACGAGGTCGGTGGCCGGGTCGAACTCGATCCACTCGTCGATCGCCCGGACGAGCTCACCCTTGGCCGGGTCCCAGCTGTAGGCGGTCCAGTAGCGCTTGCCGGTGTGGTCGGTGGGCGAGAACGTGAGCGGGCCACCGGTGAGGCCGGCGGTGTCGAGATCCGTCCCCTCCAGCGCGTCGCGCAAGCCTGCCCGGTCGCAGTCCTCGCCGCAGCGCTCGAGAGCATCTGCGATGGTCATGCCCATCAGCCACCCGTTGACCGTGGCGGAGCTCGGCTCGATGTCGGTGCCGTACTTCTCGGCCGCCGCGAGGACCTTCTCGATCTCGGGCACCTGCGTCTCGCTCACCGACGTGATGTTGCTGATGGCGTGGAGGTTCTCGCCATTCGTCTGCTCGGCCACCTGCTTGATGTCGGTCTCGGGCGTCGCGGTCATCGAGAAGACGATCGGGCCCTCGTAGCCGACGTTGCGGCTCGCCACGGCCACACCGATGGCGTGCGACGCAATGGAGATGTCGAACAGGGCCGCCGGGTCGCCGTTGGCGATCGTGCGGGCGTACGACGTGAAGTCCGTCGTCTCAAGGGGGGCGTTGACGATCGGGCCCTCGGTGAACTCCGGGTTCTGGGCGACCTGCTCCTCCATCCAGCGGTTGCAGACCGCCTCGGAGGCCGGGGCTTGGTGGATGTAACACCCGATCTTGCCGCCGTCGACGCCGATCTGAGACATCAGCTCGGGCCACACCTTCACGCGGGCGTCGGACATCGCCTCGAAGACGTTGCCCACGCTGAACAACAGCGGGTCGGGCGCCTCGGGGAACATGTCCGGACGAGCACTGTGACCTGACAGGAACGCCACGTCGTTGCTGCGCACCACGTCGAAGACCGCGGGCAGCAGGCCCTCGACCGTCCCACCGGCCAGCATCAGGACCTCTTCACCCTCGACCAGGTCGGTCGCGGAGGTGACCGCCAGCTGCTGGTCGATCTTCATGTCGCGCATCAGGAGGTCGACGGGACGGTCGTTGATGCCACCCGCGTCGTTCAGTGCCGAGAAGAACAGCCGGGCACCTTCGTACTCCGGGTAGTAGGTGCCACGGGTCACGGACGTCGCATCGGTCAGCCAACCGATGTTGATGGGCTCGCCCTTGGCGCTCCCCTTCGTCACTCCGCTGTCGCCACCGGCGTCGCTGCCGCCGCAAGCGGCCAGCAGGGCGCTGGCTGCGACCATCGAGACCGCAACTTTCCAGGTTCTTTTGATCACTCGGATTCCTTCTGTTGGTTGTTCATCGGCACACTGATATGACTGGGTCGGACTCACCTGAACTGCTCCATCTCCTGCAGCTCGTCGGCGTACATCTCGTCGATCAGATGCGCGAACATCCGCTCGAACTGGGAACGACGGATCTTGCGAGTCGGCGTCGTGTCCCCTTCCTCGGGCTCGAGCTCCTTGGGAAGGATCCGGAACTTCTTGATCTGCTCGACGCGGGCGAGCTGCTGGTTGAGCCGCTCCAGCTCCGAGGCCACGAGTTGCACCACCTCGGGCAACTGGGTCAGGCTGGTGAACCCGGTGAACTCGATGCCGCGACTCTCGGCCCAGTCCACGACGACCTCGGAGTCGAGCTCGATCAGGGCTGTCGGATACTTGTGCCCGTCGGCGAACAGGACACACTCACCGATGTAGGGGCTGCCCTTCATCGTGTTCTCGATCAGGCTCGGCGTGATGTTCTTGCCCCCGGCGGTGATCATGATGTCCTTCTTGCGATCCCGGAGGACGAGCTCGCCGTCGGGTTCGAGGGTGCCGACATCGCCGCTGACGAACCATCCGTCCGATGTGAAGGCCTCACGGGTCCGCTCAGCCTCGTGGAGGTAGCCACGGAAGACCCCCGCACCGCGGTACTGGAGCTCGCCGTCCTCGGCCACGCGCACGTCGAGATCGGGGACCTTCTGGCCAACGCTGCCGGCCTTGGGGAACCGGCCCCGCTGGAAGGCCACGAACCCGACCTCGGTCATCCCGAGCCCGTTAATGAGATTGAGACCCCAGTACTGCCAGGTGCGCTGCACCTCCTCGGGGACGTGGGAGCCCGCAGTGAGGCCGATCACCGTTCGGTCAAGACCAAACTTGCGCAGCATCGGCAGGAAGACGAGCGCTCGGGCCACGCCGTACTGCGCGCCGAGGAACGGCGATGGGCGCCCCCCGCTCCACTGGAGCTCGCGGTATCGCTTGGCCACCTTCATCGCGCGTCGGTAGGACCACCGCTTGAAGTGGCTCGAGCGGTCGATGTTGGTTATAGCCCGGCTGGCCATCTTCTGCCAGATCCGCGGCACCGCATGGAAGTAGTAGGGCTGGGTCTGGACCACGGTCGGCGTGAGCTGCTCGATATCCTCGCCGATGTGCACCACCATCGTGGTGAGGATCGGTGAGTACAGGCACACGATTCGCTCGAAGGCGTGGGCGAGGGACAGGTGGCAGATCACCGGGCGCTCCCCGGGCCCGGTCATGTCCGGGAACACCTGGCAGAACTGGTAAGCACCACCGACCATGAAGTTGCGATGCGTGATCATGGCGGCCTTGGACTGACCGGTCGTGCCCGACGTGAACACCAGCAGCGCCACGTCGTCCGGCTCGGTGCTCTCGACGAGAGTGGCCAGCTCCCGCCGCTCGTTGTCAGTGTAGGGAGACTCGGGGTGCAGGAGCCGCTCGAGGTGGAGGATCCGGGGGTCCTCGTAGTCGAAGAGTGCCTGGGTGTCGTCGACGAGGATCTGTCGGACGGAGCCGCAGCGGTCGTCCACGGTCAGGAGCTTGTCGACGTACTCCTGGTTCTCCGCGATAAAGATCACCGCGTCGGCGGTGGAGACCTGGTGGGCGACCTCGTCGGTCGAGCACGTGGTGTAGATGCCGAACGAGATTGCGCCGATGCTGATCACCGCCGCGTCGGCCAGCATCCACAGGTAGGTGGGGTCCCCCATGATCGCGACACTCTGGCCGGGGCGGAGGCCGAGACGCAGGAGCCCACAGGCCAGCTTGTCGATGTCGGCAACGTACTCGGCCCAGGTCCTCTCGACGTAGACGCCCAGCTGCTGCTCGCGCATGAAGACGTCATCCGGGGTTATGGCCGCGCGCCTCCGGATCGCCTGGCCGATCGGCACATTGGCCAGTTGCCGGCGCTCGTCGTCACCCAGTCCGTTCTGGCTCCTCGCCATCACCGTGTGTGTCATGCCTCACAAACTAATCGTTCGATTGAACGATTGGCAAGCAAAAGGTGAGTTGCCAACGAAAAGATTTTATTGTTCGATCAATCCATGACTATCGGCCTTGCCTCGTCCCACGCCCTGATCGACGTCGATCTCGCCATCGTTGGCGCCGGCCCCACCGGCCTCTACGCGGCCTACTACGCGGGATTCAGGGGCCTGCGGGTCGCTGTCGTCGACTCCCTTCAGCAGCAGGGCGGACAGATCAGCGCTCTCTACCCGGAGAAGCCCATCTACGACGTGGCCGGCTTCCCCGCAGTCCGGGGCCGCGACCTCGTCCGGGCATTGACGGACCAGGCGGCACCGTTCGAGCCGAACTACGTGCTCGGCCACCAGGTCGTGGACCTGGAGACGACCACGACCGGGCTGCGGCTCACCACGTCATCAGGTGTCCAGATCAGCTGCCGGGCCGTGGTGATCACCGCAGGCATCGGCACGTTCACACCACGTGCCCTGCCCGTGGGCGACGCCTACCTCGGACGCGGCCTGAGTTACTTCGTGCCCTCGCTGAGCGAGCTCGCGGATCAGGACGTCCTCATCGTCGGTGGGGGCGACAGCGCGTTCGACTGGGCCCTGGCCCTCGAGCCGATCGCCCGATCGGTGACGCTGGCGCACCGCCGCCCGAACTTCCGCGCCCACCAGCACACCGTCGACCAGGTCCTCGCCTCATCGGTGCGCGTGGTCACCTCGGCCCAGGTCTGCGACATCCGCGGAAGTGACGGGATCGAGGAGGTGGACGTGACACATGCGCCCGAGGGGACGATCGAGACCCTCCGGGTGCAGTCCGTGGTCGCCGCCCTGGGGTTCATCGCCGACCTGGGCCCGATCACCGGGTGGGGACTGGACATCCGGAATCGCCATGTTGCGGTCGACACGCGCATGTGGACCGGTCGAGCCGGCGTCTACGCGGCAGGCGATGTGACGGAGTACTACGGGAAGGTCCGCCTGATGTCCGTCGGCTTCGGCGAGGCCGCGACCGCAGTCAACAACGCCGTCACCTACCTCGACCCCACCGCCGACCTCTTCCCGGGTCACTCCTCGGACGCGGACCCCACGCCCGTGGGCGCCCACGCCTGAACGGGCTCGCCTGAGCGGAACGTGCGCGGCGCTCGGTTCAGGAAATCGTCGCGTACCCGCCGTTCACGCTCAGGGTCTGCCCCGTGGTCTGCGACGCAGCGGGGCTGGCGAAGTACCCCACCGCCGCAGCGGCGTCCTCGGGCAGTCCGAGCCGGCCCGTCGGGTAGAGCCGCCGCATCTTGACCATCTGGGCCCCGGTGAAGGTCTCGAAGGCACCCGGCGTGACCGTGGTGGACAGGGAGACGCAGTTGACGGTGATGCCGAATGTGCCGACCTCCTTGGCCAGCACGCGCGAGAAGCCGGCGGTCGCCGCCTTGGCGCCCGCGTAGACCGCCACCCCTGGCTCCCCGACTCTCGCGGAGTCCGAGATGATGTTGACGACGCGGCCGTACCCACCGTCGACCATCTTCGGCAGGACTAGGTGTACCCGGCGATCAGGTTGGTAGCAGCCGACTGATCGGGGGCTTGCCTCCGAGTGCGCTGTGGCGGCGTTCAGTGTTGTAGTGCTCCAGCCAGGGCGCAAGGGCCGCGGCTCGTGCGTCGTTGCTG
>NZ_JAHTLF010000019.1 GCF_024614185.1 Nocardioides carbamazepini | reverse complement strand
CGGCCCCTAATGCACGGTGAGCGCCACGTACTTGGTCTCGAGAAACTCCTCGAGCGCCGAGTGGCCGCCCTCACGGCCCAGGCCCGAGCTCTTCACGCCACCGAACGGTGCTGCGGGGTCCGCCATGATGCCGCGGTTGACCCCAACCATCCCGACGTCGAGTCGTTCGCTGATGCCGATCGCGCGTGAGAGGTCCCGTGTGAATAGGTAACCGGCCAGCCCATAGACGGTGTCGTTGGCGAACTCGATCGCCTCGTCGACCGAGTTGACGGTGAACAGCGGTGCCACCGGGGCGAACAATTCTTGACAGGAGAACTCCGGCGCCTTCTCCCGCATCCGCAGCACGGTGGGTTCGAAGAAGTAGCCGTCGCCACCGATCGGCTTGCCCCCGATCAGCAGTTCCGCCTTCTGGCCGACGATCGACTCCACGGTCTCGGCGGTGGCGTTGCGCTGGTTTTCGGAGATCATCGGTCCCACGTCCACGCCGTTGCGGTAGCCGGGGCCGACTACGAGGTTGCGGGTCTGATCGAGGAATCGTTCGGTGAACTCGTCTGCGATGGCTTGATGCAGGATGATCCGGTTGGCGGCGACGCAGGCCTGCCCGGCGTTGCGGAACTTGGCGGCGATGGCTTGTTCGACGGCGTTGTCGAGCTCGGCGTCGTCCAGGACGATGAAGGGGCCGTTTCCGCCGAGCTCGAGTTGGACGCTGGTGATGTTGCGGGCGCTTTGGCGCAGCATTAGCGAGCCCACCGCGACGGATCCGGTGAAGCTGACCTTGCGCAGTCGCTGGTCCTGCATGAGGCGTTCGGAGAGTTCGGCCGGACGCGTGGTGTGGACGAGGTTCATCACCCCGGCAGGAAGCCCCGCGTCGACCAGGGTCTGCATGAACAGGGCGGCGGTGAGCGGGGTCTGTTCCGCGGGCTTCATGATGGCCGTGCAGCCGGCCGCGAGTGCCGCGGCCGCCTTGCGAACGGGGATCAGGACGGGGAAGTTCCACGGCGAGACCAGGAGACTCGGTCCGACCGGCTGTGTGGTGGTGATGATCCGGAAGTCGCCGCGCGACGCCCGTGCGTAGGAACCATGTACGTGGGCCGCCTGTTCGGCCAGCCACTTGACGAAGTCGAGGGTGAGGGATACCTCGCCCGCCGCCTCTGCGCGGGGTTTCCCGGCCTCAAGCACCATCACGTCGATGAACGCCTCCGCGCGGTCGGTCAGCAGCTGATGGACCGTGTGCAGAAGGTCCGCGCGAACCCGAGGTGCGAAGTCCGCCCAGGAGCCCTGTGCGGCGTGGGCCGCGTCCAGCGCGTCCATCGCATGCCTCGCGCGACCGTCTGAGACGGCGGCGAACTCATCTCCGGTCGCGGGGTCGACCACGGCGAACGTATCGGCGAGGTCGACCCATTCACCGTTGATGTGGATGCCAGCATGCACAGTGTGGCGTCGTTCCGTGCCGGGAAACTGAATGGTGATCGTGCGGGACACGTGCTCTCTGCCTTTCCTGCGGGAGGGCGGTGGATGACGGCTTAGGCCGGTGACGATCGATTGGCGGCGCTGGCGCGCTCTGGCGGAATGCCCGCGTAACCGTTCGGGACTCCCTGGGCGCCCAGGCCAAGGAGGTCCCTCGGCCCGGGCCGCGCGTCAGGCCAAGGACGCCTCGCGCACTTTGTCGAACTCGAACCCGCGGAAGCCGTCGCTTTGGACGTCGGCGAGCTGGGCGCGGTAGTTGACGAGCCCACCCAGGAAGAACATGACCGCGCGCTTCTTGCCTGGGATGTTCGCCCCGAAGATCCACGAATCGGCCTTCGGGAAGAGGGTCATGTTGGCGATTTCGATGCAGGTGGCGGTCCAGCCGTCCTCGGCTTCCCGGGTCGGTTCGACGGTTCGCGCGCCGTTGCGCTCGGCGTGGCTGATCAGTTCGCTGATCCACTCGACCTGCGTCTCGATGCTCGGTGGCAGGTTGGTGAAGGGGCCGTTGGGTCCGAGGATCATGAACATGTTCGGGAAGCCGGCCTTGGACACGCCGAGATAGCTGGTCGGGCCGTCTTTCCAGTGCTCGTTGATGTGCTGCCCGCCGCGACCGCGCAGGTCGATAGCCCGGTAGTTGCCGTCGACCGCGTCGAAGCCGGTGGCGAGGACCAGGACGTCGAGCTCGTGCAGGACTCCGTCCGCGGTGCGCACGCCGGCTGGTGTGATCTCCTCGATGGGGTTCTCCTTGATCGAGACCAGCTCGACGTTGTCGCGGTTGAAGGTCTCGTAGTAGCCCTCGTTGCAGAGCGGGCGCTTGGCGTAGAGGTCGGTCGGGGTGAGCTTGCGCGCGGTCTCCGGGTCCTCGACGATTTCGGCGATCTTGGAGCGGATGAACTCCGCGGCCGCAGCGTTCGCCTCCGGGTTGGTGGCGATGTCGCAGAATGTGCCGAACATGAACCGGAAGCCGTTGCCCTTGTCCCAGTTCTCCTGGAACACCCGGCGCCGCTCCTCCTCCGAGACGCTCATGGCCTCCACGGCACTCTCCTCGAAGCCGAAGGCGACCACGGAGCCGCGGACCTGATCCCAGATCGCGTCGAAGTTCTGCTTTGTCTGTTCGACCTCGGCCCGGTCCACGGGGCCGTTGCCGGACGGCACGATGTACTGCGGGGAGCGCTGGAAGACGGTGAGGTGGCCGGCCATCTTGCCGGCGGCGACGATGAACTGGGTGCCGGTCGAGCCGGTGCCGACCACGCCGACGCGCTTGCCGGTGATGTCCAGGTCGTCGGGCCAGGCGTTGGTGTGAGTGATGACGCCCCGGAAGCTGTCGATGCCCGGGATGTCGGGGATGTTGGTCTTGGCGAGCAGACCCAGGGCGTTGACGACGTGACGGCTGGTGAACTGCGTGCCGTCAGCGGTGGTGACGGTCCACAGGTTGGTGTCCTCATCGAACACGGCGCCGGTGACCTCTGTGTTCAGCTGGATGTCGCTGCGCAGGTCGAAGCGGTCCACGACGTGGTTGAGGTAGGCCAGGATGTCGGGCTGGTCCAGATAGCGGGTGTGCCAGTCGTAGTCCTGCAGCAGGTCCTTGTCGAAGGAGTAGCGGTAGACGAAGCCCTCGGTGTCGGACTTGGCGCCCGGGTACTTGTTGAAGTACCAGGTGCCGCCGATACCGCCACCCTTCTCGAAGGCCTTCACGGAGAGGCCAAGCTCGTTGCGTAGCTTGTGGAGCATGTAGATGCCGCCGAATCCGGCGCCGATCACGATCGCATCATGGTGTGTGGTCATGGAGGTCGCTTCCTTCTGTTACGTGTGGGGCGGGTGGGTGGTCAGCGGCGGTACCAGGCGCCGACGCGGGCGAGTTCCGCGTCGGCCTCCGGGGCCCGGCCGGCAAGGATGGGGAAGACGTGCTGCATGCCGTCGACGACGGACAAGGTCACGTCGACCCCGGCTGCGGTGGCGCGGTCGGCGAGCCGGGTGGAGTTGTCCAGCAGCGTCTCCACCGATCCTGCGGTCAGGTAGAGCCGGGGGAAGCCGGTGTAGTCGGCGTACAGCGGGTTGGCGAGCGGGTCGTCGGGCTTGCTGGTCTCGCCGAGGAACATTCCCGACATCCCTTCCAGGATTTCGCGGCTCACCAAACCGTCGGTGGCTGCGTTGCTGACCAGGGTGTCCCCGGCGTGCTCCATATCGAGCCAGGGCGAGAACGCGACCACCGCACCGGGCAGCGCGGTGCCGTCCTCGCGGAGTTTGAGCACGGTGGAGATGGCCAGGTTGCCGCCGGCCGAGTCCCCGGCGGTGACGATGTTCCCCGACGCATAGCCCCTCTCCAGGAGCGCGCGGTAGACCGCGGTGGCGTCCTCGATCTGTGCGGGGAACGGGTGTTCTGGGGCTCGTCGGTAGTCGAGGACCAGGGCGATCGCGCCCATGGCCTTGGCCAGGTGCCCGGCGAGCTTGCGGTGGCTGGCCGCGGAGCCGACCGCGAAGCCTCCCCCGTGGGTGTAGAGGACCACCTTCGAGGTGTCGGCCTCGACCGGCAGCGCCCAGATGCCCTCGACCCCACCGAGAGTGTCGGACCGGTACGTGACACCTTCAGGCTCCAAGGTGGGCTGGTGCCACTCGTCGAAGAGGCTGCGCAGCATGGCGATGGACATCTGCGGGTCGGCCGCCATACGACCGGTCCAGTCGCGGTAGAGCGCCTCCAGGTAACTAGCCTCAGCGGAGATGGTCATTGCGTCGCCTTTCGCGTAAGAGTCCCAGGAGTGCCCTGGGCGACTGACATGCCTCAGTGTGTGACGGGCGCAACACCGATGGGTGTTCCGATATGAAACGCCGCGGCAATCACCTCGACACCTCCGCGCAACCGGGAATGCTCCGGGCGCCGCATCCAAGGGATCGCCGATTATTGCTTCACGGGTATCGATAGGGTCGCCATTGTGTATTGGACTTTCTGAATCCCGGGTGTGATCGTGGTCATATCGCCCGTGCGGGAGACAGCTCTTGGAGGTCGAGGACAATGAAGGCGTACGCAGTGCTCGAGGGCACCAAGGAGATCGCCGAGATCACCCTCCCGAGGCCCGCGCCGGTGGGTTCGGAGGTGGTGCTCCGTGTGCTGCACGCCGGCGTGTGTCATTCCGACACCCACCTGCTCGAGGGCGGTTACGACCTCGGCACCCAAGGCATGATGTTGCTGAAGGACCGCGGAGTTCCCTACCCGCTTGTGCTCGGCCACGAGGTCGTCGGCACGGTGGCACAGGTGGGTCCCGAGGCATCCCCCGAGCTCGTCGGACAGACGTTGCTCGTCTTCCCGTGGATCGGGTGCGGGGAGTGCTCGACATGCCGCGACGGTCACGACAACGCCTGCGGCAACGGCCGGATGCTCGGCGTGCAGTGCCACGGGGGCTACGCGGAGTACATCTCGGTGCCACACGAGAGGTACCTCGTCGACATCAGGGGACTCGACCCGGCTTGGGCAGCCACGCTCGCCTGTTCTGGGCTGAGTTCCTACAGCGCGGTCAACAAGGTGAGCCACGTGGACCCGGACGAGCCGGTCGTCATCATCGGTGCCGGCGGGTTGGGACTGACCGCCATCGCCATGCTCCAGGCGAGAGGGCATCGCCACACCATCGCGGTGGACCTGTCCGAGCCGAACCTCGAGATGGCCATGGAGATGGGCGCCACCAGGACCGTGCTCGCTGACTCCCCCGCCCTGGCCGCCGCCATCGTGGAGGCCGCTGGGGGCCCAGTCGCGGCGGTGATCGACTTCGTCAACGGGACCTCGACGGCCATCCACGGCTTCGATGCGCTGCGCAAGGGCGGCCTGCTCGTCCATGTCGGGCTCTTCGGCGGCGAGCTCACGATCCCCACCGTCCTGCTGCCGCTCAAGATGCTCACGCTCCAGGGCAGCTACGTCGGCAACCTTGCCGAGCTAGAAGAACTGGTCGATCTCGCCAAAGCTGGGACTGTGCCGCACATCCCCATCATCAGCGGTAGACTTGACGCAGGCGGGGTCGCCGACTCGCTCGCTCGACTGATCGAGCGGAAGGTGGCTGGACGGATTGTGTTGTCCGCGGACCAAGCGCCCGCCCCGGTGAGTTGAACCCCCGGAGGAATGCAATGGGGCAACTATCGGCGATCCCTAACCTAGACGACCTGCGGCAGGCCCGGGACTTGCTGTTGCGTCAAGGTCCGCAGCGATACAGCGAGGCGACCGGATCCGTACGGGACCCGATCCTGCGCAGTTGGCGGCGGGCCGCCAGCCAGGCGGTTCCTACCGAGAGGATCGCGCTCCACTACCTGGACCCGCGCGGGCGCTCGGAGCTGCTGTGCCGCTCCGCGGGTCCGGTGCTCGATCGGCTCCAGGAAGACCTCGACGGGCTCGGCGTCGCGATCTTCCTCAGCGACCACCAGGGCCGAATCTTGTCCCGCCGGGCCGGCAGCAGGGCCGAGCGCAACAAGTTAGACACCGCATGCGCCGCCGAGGGCTTCGACTTCTCCGAGCGCGCGGTCGGCACCAACGCGATCGGCACCGTATTGGAGGAGAAGTCCGCACTGTTCGTGCGCGGCGGTGAACACTTCAACGATCTGCTCGAGCCGTTGACCTGCGCGGGCGCACCCATTCGCATGGCCCACACCGGCCGTGTGGTCGGCTCCCTTGCGCTGACCTGCGCGGCCGAGACCACCAACCCGATGATGCTGACCCTCGCGGTGAACGCCGCGCGGCAGCTCGAACAGGTGATGGCCGACCTCGACGGCGGACGCAACCGGGCGCTGTTCGCCGCCCTGGCGCCCAGGTCTGGCCAGCATCGGGCGCCGATGGTGGTGCTGACCTCCGACGCGGTGCTGTCCAACACCGCCGGGCTGCAGTTCGTCACCCCCGAGCAGCACCCGCTGCTCTGGCAGGCCGTGAGCGGTCGATGCTGGAGCGCGGACCCGCAGACGATTGAGCTGGACCTGCCCGCCGGGCGCGTGCTCGCGGTGGCACATCGGATCACGGACCCGACCGGCGACGCCTTTCGGCTGGAGTTCCGCCACCAGTCTCATTCCCCCCCGGCGTCCCGCAGCGCTGACGCTGCACCCGCCGGGTCCCTGCATCCAGTGCCTGCGATCGATGACCGGTTGCAGTACACCGCCCAGCTGCCCGGCCCGATCGCCCTCGACGGCCCCCCCGGCACCGGGAAACACCACGTCGCCTTGCGGATTGCTGCGCTCGACCCGGACCGCCCCCTGCGCGACCTCGACCTCGCCGCCCGCGACCAGACCGACCGGAGGTGGTTCACCGAGGCCACGAACACCCTGACCAGCGGCGGCCAGGTGATCCTTCGTCACCTCGAGGATCTGCACGCCGGCGCGACCACCGAGCTCAAGGCACTCACCTGTATCGCCACCACCGCTCCGGATGGCACAGGAACCGGACCCGGCCGGCTGATTCTGGTTGCGAACCTCAAGCAAGCACCCGACGAGGTAGCCGAGCTTGTCCGGCACACCGCGACCATGGTGTGCCTGCCCGAGCTCGTCCACATGAAAGAGCACATCCCCGAGGTCGCCCGGGCCATTCTGGCCGGCCTGCCGGGCATCGCACCGAGCACCACCTTCTCATCCGCGGCCCGGCAGGCGCTGATGACGTTCTCCTGGCCGAGTAACTGCCGTCAACTGCGCCAAGCAATGGTCGAGGTCGCGGCCTCGAAGCCCGGCTGGCTGATCCAGTTGGAGCAGCTGCCCATCTGGCTTCGTGATGCGGCTCGGGGACGTCAGTTCAGCGGGTACGAGCGAGCGGAGCGCGACGCGATCCTAGCGGCGCTTGAGGAAGCCGGAGGCAACCGCTCCAAGGCTGCCGAGCTCTTGGGCATCGGGCGGACCACCTTGTACCGCAAGATCCGGTCACTCCACATCGAATGCCCTGAACAGATGGCCCCCTCCCACAACCCGTCGGCTGAGGGCGGCTTCGGGCTCAACGAGGGGTAGCCCCTGCCCTACCAGGCAGTCCGCGTCGGCCATCTGCCGCCGCACCGCGTGAAGCGCCCGATCGGTGTCGGGGCGACTTCACGCCGCGGCAGACGTACACCTGGCCGGCCACCAAGAGGACGCTGCCGTGCGGGTTGTGTCTTCGTCGCACGGGGGCCGGGGTCACCTCAGGCCCACGGAACGAAGTCACTGACCAGTGGCGGCGCGGTCTGCCTCTGGTGCGCTCTGGAGACAGCAGACCGGCCCTCACCGGCCGGGCAATGAAGCGCGCCCGCAGCGCGGGATGGCATCGCATTCTGGGCGTTCATCTCTGCGAGCCGGAACAAGGCTGCCCCAGTGCGGGGTGATGGTTTTGCCGACGGGTCTGCTGGCGCTGGGGTGTAGGCGATGCGGACATCGAAGGCCCGCAGCGCGGCTATACGGCCCGCGATGTTGAGCGGGACGGCCTCGACCCGTCGATGATCTGGTTAGCGCCCGCTGCCCAAGCCTGGGAGCGGTGTCAGGCGCGTCAGC
This sequence comes from Nocardioides carbamazepini, assembly GCF_024614185.1. Classification (GTDB taxonomy): domain Bacteria; phylum Actinomycetota; class Actinomycetes; order Propionibacteriales; family Nocardioidaceae; genus Nocardioides; species Nocardioides carbamazepini. Next base: position 12,348 of record NZ_JAHTLF010000019.1, on the reverse strand, counting down.
TTCTCGACAGGAGGAGCCGAAATCTTCGGGTACACCGACGCTCCCTCAGGCCGCCGTGGGAGGTAGTTCTGGGCAGTTGTCAGTTGGTCGGTCTGTCACAGCAGAGTCCTGTTCGTATCTTCCTCCGGCCTGTCAGACCGGTCGGTGCGCTGGCTCGTCGATGGGGGAGATGGTGGCGGCGGCGGTGACGTTGCCGAACGTGTCGAGCATCCGGGAGCCGTGTTCGAGACCGTCGGGAGCCGGCACGGCTGTCAACCGTTGCGGCCCCACGGCTGGCGCCTTGAGGCGATAGGCGAACTCCCGACCGATCATTCCGTCGCCGTGCCGGCGGTGCAGCTCGCCCATCAGGAGCGCCTGCAGGGGGCCGTGGATGACCAGCCCCGGGTAGCCCTCGTGGTGGGCCCAGCCTAGGTCGTAGTGGATCCGGTGGGCGTTGTAGGTGAGGGCGGAGAAGCGGAACAAGAAGGTCTCGTCGGCGACCAGCCGGATCACCGGCTCGGCTTCGACGGCTGGTCCGGGATGGTTGAGGGTGCCGGGGGTGAGGTCAAGGCGGCTGCCGGCGTCGCGGTAGACGATGTCGTTCTCCTCGACGATGCAGACCTCGCCGGCCTGCACGTAGGTGTGCCGGATCTTCACGAAGGTGAGCGCGCCGGTGCGGCCTTCCTTGACCACAGTGCCGAGCACCTGGGTGGTCCGCTCGCAGGCCTCGCCGGTGCGGAGTAGCTGGTAGGTCCGGACCCGGCCGCCCGCGAACATCCGCTTTCGACCAGGCCCAGGAGGCGCCGGGATGCCGTTGGAAGGGTGACCGTCGGGCCCGAGATCGCGTTGAGCGGGCGCGTTCAGCAGCTGGGTCCAGTGCCACAGTTCCGGGAGCGTGCTGCCGAGGGGATCTTCGAGGTCCAGTAGTGCGGCGAGCGCCTCCTGCTGCGCGACGGTGATCAGGCCGCGACGTACTGCCGTCTCGGTCATCAGGTGTGCTCCGCGCGGGTCAGGATCGAGCGAGCCCGAGCCAGCACCGGGGCGTCGACCATCGCGCCGTCCACGACGCTGACACCGCCGGCTGCGGCCGTCAGTACCCGCCGGGCCCAGTCCGTCTCCTGGGCCGAGGGCGCGAAGGCGGCAGCGACCGGGTGAATCTGGGCCGGGTGGATGCACAGCTTGCCACCGAAGCCGCTGCGCCTGGCAGCGGATGCGTCGGCGGCGACTAGCTCCTCGCCTCGGACACTTGCGGTGACGCCGTCCACGGGAGGGGCGCTGCCGGCAGTGCGGGCTGCGAGTACAAGCTCGTGGCGGCAGTGTGCGATGAGCGGTCCGTCGGGGTCGGCGTCGAGGTCGGCGGCCAAGTCGAGGTGACCGATCCCGAGCCGAACCACCCCTTCGACTGCGGCCAGCTCGGCCGCGGCGCGGATCCCGCGGGCGGTCTCGACCAGCGCCATCACCGGGATACCGGGGAGCGCCTCGGCGACCGTGGCCAACGACTCGGGAGTCTCGGCCATGGGCACGAGGACGCCGCCGAGGTCTGCGCCGACCGCCGCGAGCGCCGCCAGGTCGGCGAGGTGGGAAGCGGTACCTGGCGCGTTGACCCGGACCGCGGCGGAGTGGCCTTCGGCCAGCCAGTTGATAACCGCGCTCCGGGCAGCCTGCTTGGCGTCGGTGGGCACGGCGTCCTCCAGGTCGCAGACCACCACATCGGCTCCGGCGCTTGCGGCCTTGGGGAACCGCTGGGGCTGGTTGCCGGGTACGAAGAGCAGCGTCACCGCCGAGGCGAGGTCGACGCTCCCACCGGACGTGCTCATGGGGCGACCGAGTTGCGCTGGACCAGCTGCTTGGCGATGACGTTGCGCTGGATCTCGTTGGTGCCCTCGCCGACGATCATCAGCGGCGCGTCGCGGAAGTACCGCTCGACGTCGAACTCGGTGGAGTAACCCATCCCGCCGTGGATGCGGATCGCGTCGAGGGCGATCTCCATCCCCACCTCGGAGGCGAACAACTTCGCCATCCCGGCCTCCATGTCGGCGCGCCTGCCCGAGTCGTAGACCTGTGCGGCGTGCAGGGTGAGCTGCCGGGCCGCGGTCAGCTTGGTGGCCATGTTGGCCAGGTAGTGCCCGATCGACTGGTGCTGCCAGATCGGCACCCCGAAGGACTCCCGTTCCTGGGCGTAGGCCAGCGCGTCCTCCAGCGCGGCCCGGGCGACACCGAGCGCCCGGGCCGCGACCTGGAGGCGGCCGACCTCGAGTCCGCGCATCATCTGGGCGAAGCCCTGCCCCTCGACGCCGCCGAGCACCGCGTCACCGGGGACGACCATGTCCTCGAACACCAGCTCACAGCTCTCCACACCCTTGTAGCCCAGCTTGGGCAGGTCGCGGGAAATGGTCAGCCGGTCACCGACCTCCTCCTTGTCGACCAGCAGGATCGAGACCCCCTTGTGGGCCGGGGAGGCGTCGGGGTCGGTCTTGCAGAGCAGCGCGATCAGGCCGGAGCGTCGGGCGTTGGAGATCCAGGTCTTCGAGCCGTTGACCCGGTAGGAGGAGCCGTCGGGGCGGGCTGTGGTGCGCATGTTCTGCAGGTCCGAGCCGCCGCCGGGCTCGGTGAGCGCCATGGTGGCGCGGAGCTCACCTGTGGCCATCCGCTTGAGGTACTTCTCTTTCTGCCCGGCCGTGCCGTAGTCCTGGAGCAGCTTGGCGACCACGGTGTGGCCGCCCATGGCGCCGGCCAGACTCATCCAGCCGCGGGCCAGCTCCTCGGTGACCAGCACGTAGCAGGCCGTGGAGACCTTCCCGTCGCCCCAGGGCTCGTCGATGGCGAGCCCGTAGACGCCGAGCTTCTTCATCTTCTCGATCTGCTGCTCGGGGTAGGTGTTGGCGTGCTCGAGCTCCTGGACGGTCGGTTTGACGTCCTTGTCCACGAAGCGGCGGACCAGCGCGACGATCTCGCGCTCCTCCTCGGGCAGGTCTTCCAGGTTCGTCATGGCGTGGTTCCTCTGGTCAGGGGGTGACGAGGGTGAGCCGCTCGGCCACGCAGGCCGGGCGTTCCTTGCCCTCGATTTCGATGGTGTACGTCGTGGTCAGCTGGAGACCGGCTCCGGTCTCCCGGATCTCGTCCAGGGTCACCTGGGCCCGGATCCGGCTGCCGACCGGGACCGGCGCGGGGAACCGGACCTTGTTGAGGCCGTAGTTGAGCCTCGAGGACCCGAAGCCGAGTTCGTAGAGCTCCGCACCGAGGGGCACGGTGAGCGCCAGGGTGAGGAACCCGTGGGCGATGGTGCCGCCGAACGGGCTCTGTTTGGCGCGCTCGGTGTCGACGTGGATCCACTGGTGGTCGTCGGTGACCTTGGCGAAGCCGTCGACGCGCTCCTGATCCACGGTCAGCCAGTCGGTGACGCCGAGCTGCTGTCCGAGCAGGCCGTTCAGCTCCTCGGCGGTAGCGATGACTCGGGCGCCCATCAGGAGACCCGCTCGAAGATGGCAGCCAGGCCCTGACCTCCGCCGATGCACATGGTGGCCAGCCCGTACCGGCCCTCACGCCGGGTGAGCTCGCGCGCCAGCGTGCCGACCATCCGGGTGCCGGTGGCGCCGACCGGGTGGCCCAGGGAGATGCCGGAGCCGTGGATGTTGGTCCGCTCGTGGTCGGCTTCGGTGAACTTCCACTCCCGCATCACCGCCAGGGCCTGCGCGGCGAACGCCTCGTTGAGCTCGATCACGTCGATCTCGGCCATCGTCAGGCCGGCCTGTTCAAGTGCGCGGGCGGTGGCGGGGACGGGGCCGATGCCCATCGTCTTCGGCGGTACGCCGGCGACGGCCCAACTGACCAGCCGCACCAGGGGCGTGAGGCCGTGCTGCTCGGCGGCGTCACCGCTGGCGACCAGGCAGAGCGCGGCGGCGTCGTTCTGGCCGCTGGCGTTACCGGCGGTCACGGTGGCCTCCGGGTCGACCTTGCCGAGGATCGGCCGCAGCGCGGCGAGCTTCTCCAGGGAGGCGTCGGCGCGGGGGTGCTCGTCGGTGTCGACGACGATCTCGCCCTTCCGGCTGCCGATGATGACGGGGATGATCTCCTCGGCGAAGACACCGGACCGCTGGGCGGCGACGGCGCGCTGGTGGGAGGAGAGGGCGAGCCGGTCCTGCTCCTCGCGCGAGATCCGGTACTCCTTGCGGAGGTTCTCCGCGGTCTCGATCATCCCGCCGGGCACCGGGTAGTGCTTACCGCCGGCGGTCTCGCGGGCCCGGACCAGACCGTCGTGCATCCGCATGCCGCTGCGCGCGGCGCCCCAGCGGGCGTCGAGGGTGTAGAACATCGCGTTGCTCATCGACTCCACCCCGCCGGAGACCAGTACGTTGTTGGCGCCGGATCCGACCTGGAGGACGCCCTGGATCACCGATTGCAGGCCGGAGCCGCACCGGCGGTCGATGTGCATGCCGCCGGTGGTGACCGGCAGGCCGGCGTCGAGCGCCACGACCCGGCCGATCGCGGGTGCCTCGCTGTTTGCGTTGCAGTGGCCGAGGATGACGTCCTCGATCACCTCGGGGTCGATCCCGGTCCGCTCCACCAGGCCGCGGAGGGCTTGGGCGCCGAGCTCGGCGGCGGTGAGGGGGCGCAGGCTGCCGCCGTACCCTCCGACGGGAGTCCGGACGGGCTCGCAGATGACGACATCACGCATGGCTTGCTCCAGGGGTTTGAGGGGGCGTGGGGTCACATGAACCGGCCGCCGGTGACTTCGAGCACCGTGCCGGTCATGTAGGACGACAGCGGCGAGGCGAGGAAGAGGGCGACTCCGGCGACCTCGTCGGGCTCGCCGGGGCGTTGCATCGGGATTTCGGCCATCTTCTGGTCCCATGCCTTCTGCGGCATCGCCTCGGTCATCGCCGAGCGGATCAGGCCGGGCTGGATCGCGTTCACCCGTACGCCGTGGTGGGCCATCTCCTTGGCGGCGGCCTTGGTGAGGCCGACGATGCCGGCCTTGGCTGCGGAGTAGTTCGTCTGGCCGACCATGCCGACCTTGCCGGAGAGCGAGGAGATGTTCACGATCGCCCCGGACTTCTGCTCCCGCATGATCGCCGAAGCCAGCCGGGTGCCGTTCCAGCAGCCCTTGAGGTGTACCGCGATGACCTGGTCGAAGTCGTCCTCGGTCATCGTCCGCATGGTGGCGTCGCGGGTGATGCCCGCGTTGTTGACCACCACGTCCAGGGAGCCGAACCGCTCCACCGAGGTGTCCAGCAGCCGCTGCACCGCCGAGGCGTCGACCACGTCGCACTCCACACCGACCGCGACATCCTCACCGCCCAGCGAGGCGGCGGCCTCCTTCGCCTTCGCGCCGTCCAGGTCACCGAGCACCACGCGGGCGCCCTCGGCGACGAACGCCCTGGCCATGGCCAGGCCGAGGCTCTGGCCGCCGCCGGTGATCACGGCGGTCTTGTTCTCGAGCAGGACCATCAGGCACTCCTGGTGTCAGGGCGGGTGGTTGCGCCGATGTCGATGACACCGGCGTGGGCGAGTCGGGTGATCTCCTCGGCGGTGAGGCCGAGGTCGGCGAGGACCCAGTGGGTGTGCTCCCCGGGCGCGGGGGCTCGTTCGACGGGGCCATGGCTGCCGTCGACGGCCAGCGGGCCGGCCGGGGCCAGGTGCGGGCCGACGCCGGGCTGGTCGAGCTCGGTGAAGAGCGGTCGGTCGGCGAGGTCGGCGGCGACCTGATCGAAGGTCCGATACACGGCGAGGAGGATCCGGGTGCCCTCGAGGGCCGCGCCGACGTCGGGCAACGTCCTGGCGGCGAACCAGGGCTCCAGCAGGGCGCTGATCAGGGCGCGGTGCTGGTAGCGGACGCACTCGAGCGAGAAGTCGGCGTCCAAGGTGTTCTGCAGCGCCGCGATGGTATCGGTGAGCCCGGTGACCTCGAGCAGGCTGCGCCAGTGGCGGTCGGTGAGGATGACCAGCATGATCCGTCGGCCGTCGGCGAGCTGGAAGTCGCGGCCGTAGGTGCCGTACACGTGATTGCCGTCGGGGCCGCGGTCGATGCCGCGGGTCTGGGCCTCGGTGAGGAGCCCAAGCGTGCCGGCGGTGGAGAGTGCGACGTCCTCCAGCGCCAGGGTGATGGTGGCACCCTCGCCGGTCTGCTGGCGGCGGTGGACGGCTGCCAGCAGCCCGGTGGCCAGGTAGAGGCCGGCGGCGATGTCCCAGGCGGGGAGGACCTGGTTGACCGGTGTCCCGCCGCTGCCGGGGCCGGTGACCAGGGGGAACCCGGTCTCGGCCTGGACGGTGTAGTCGACGGCGGGGCCACCGTCGGGGGTGCCGCTGAGCCGGACATGGATGAGGTCCGGTCGGCGCTCGCGGAGCGCCTCGGTGGCTAGGGGTCCGCGGTGGGCGCCGTTGGTGACCACGATGCCGGCGTCGACGGCGAGGTCGGCGGCGAGGGCGGCACCGTCGGGAGTGCGGAGGTCGACTGCGATCGCCTGCTTGCCCTTGTTCAGGCCCGCCCAGTACATCGAGGTGCCGGTCTCCGAGAGCGGCAGCCGGGTTCGGTCGGGCGCACCACCGGGCGGTTCGAGGCGGACCACGTCGGCGCCGAGCTGGTGGAGCACCAGCCCGCACAGCGGGGTGGCGACGTAGCTGGAGAGCTCCAGGATTCGCAAACCCTTCAACGGCGCGGTCATCGAGTTCCCTCCACACAGGCGGGGCGGCGGGCCAGGAAGGCGGCCTGTGCGGCGCTCAACTCCAGATCCTTGAGCAGCTCGGTCTGGGCGGCGTTGTCGGCGGTGACGGCGGCGTCGAGCTCGGCCGGCAGGTCGGCGATCAGTTGGCGGGTGGGCGCCAGGCCGAGGGCCATCCCGGTGACCCGTTCCCTAGCTCTCGCGCCGTCCGTGAGGTGGTCGGCCCGGCGCCGGTCGCGGCCCTGCTGGGGGCCGAAGGTTTCGGGGGTGACCAGGAGCCGGCGGGTGCGGGCCCAACCGATCCGGCGGGTGAGCGACCACGTGAAGCCGATGTCGGCGGTGAGGCCGAGCTTGACGAAGGCGGCGGCGAACCACGCGGACCGGACACTGAGCACCAGGTATCGCGACGAGGCCAGGCCCACGCCGAGGCGGGAGGCGCCGCCCTCGACGGCAGCGATGATCACCTGCCGGCCGCGGACCATCGCCGTCACCAGGGCGGTGAGGCTCGTGTACCGGTTCGCGAGGCCGGCCGGCGCGACGCGTATTCCGGCGATGGTGCCGCCGGCGCAGAAGTCCGGACCGGTTCCGGCTAGCAGCCCCACCGGAACCGCCGGGTCGGCGGCGCCGCCCTCAAGACGCGCCGTCAGGTGGTGCTGGTCCGCCGAGTCGAGGGCGTTGCCGACGCCCGGTCGGTCGATGACCAGCTCGAGGACCGCGCCGTTGATGAGCCGGAGGCCGTCGTACGGGTCAATCACGTGCGGCCCGCACCATCTGCTTGGCGATGATCAGCCGTTGGATCTCGCTGGTGCCCTCGTAGAGGCGGAACAGGCGGGCGTCGCGGTAGAACCGCTCGACGGCGACTTCCCGCATGTAGCCCATGCCGCCGTGGATCTGGACGGCCCGGTCGGCGACCCGGTCGACCATCTCGGTGCAGAAGAGCTTGGCGGCCGATGGTGCCTGCCAGCGGTCGGCGTCGGCGTCGTACGCTCTGGCGGCTTCGGCGACCATCGCCTTGGCGGCGTAGTGCTCGGTCCAGGAGTCGGCGAGCATCGCTTGGACGAGCTGGAAGTCGGCGATCGGGGTGCCGCCCTGGCGGGTGCTGACCGCGTACGTGACGGACTCCTTGATCAACCGCTCGGCAAGGCCGGTGCACAGGGCGGCGATGTGCAGGCGGCCCTTGGCCAGCGACCGCATCGCCGCGGAGAACCCGGCCCCCTCCTCGCCGCCGATGAGGCAGTCGAGCGGGATGCGGACCTCGTCGAACGCGACCTCGGCGGTGTGCGCGCCGCGCTGGCCCATCTTGTCGTCGGAGGGGCCGACGGTGACGCCGACCAGGGTGGCGTCGATGGCGAAGACGCTGATCCCCTTGGTGCCGTCGGAGACGTCGCCGGTGCGGGCGAAGACCATGAACACATCCGCCTCGGGGGCGTTGGTGATGAACCGCTTCTGGCCGGTGATCAGGTAGGAGTCGCCGTCCCGCACGGCCCGGGTGCGTAAGCCGCTGGGGTCGGAGCCGGCCTCTGGTTCGGTGAGCGCGAAGGAGGCGATCCTCTCGCCGGCGGCGAGGTCGGGGAGGTACCGCTTCTTCTGCTCATCGGTGCCGAAGTTGACCAGCACCTGGCCCGCGATGCCGTTGTTGGTGCCGAACATGGACCGGAACGCGGGGGTGGTGCCGCCGATCACCTGGGCCAGCTGCACCTCCTCGGACATGGTCAGGCCGAGCCCGCCGTACTCCTCAGGCAAGGCGTAGCCGAACAGCCCCATCCGGGCAGCCCCGGTGCGGATCCGGTCAGGGATCTCGTCGGACTCCTCGATCTCCGTCTCGGCGGGGATGACCTCCTTGGCGACGAAGGTCTCGACGGCCTCCAGGACTGCGGTGAATTCCTCGGGCTCCATTGGTTCCTCTTCCTCGGGGTTGTTCTCAGCCGACGACCAGGTCGTGCCGGAGGCGGGCGATCTCCTCGGCGCCGATGCCCAGGCGGGTCAGGACCGTGTCGGTGTGCTGACCGAGGGCGGGTACGTCGCCCATGGCCAACTCGGTGTCGCTGAAGGTCATCGGCGGCAGCACCGCCTGGATCCGGCCAGCCTCGGTGCCGATCTCGCGCCAGCGGTCGCGGGCGGAGAGCTGTGGGTGGGCGACCAGGCCGGCCATGTCGTTGAGCTGGGCGGCCGGGACGCCAGCGTCGGCCAGCCTCTGCTCGAGCTCGGCCGTCCCCCAGCCGCGGGTGCGCTGAGCGACTGCCCCGTCGATCTCCTGGCGGTGCCTGACCCGGAGCTGGTTCGTGGCGAACCGGGGGTCCTCGGCGAGCTCGTCGTCGCCGAGCACCTTGCGGCAGAGCAGGTCCCAGCCGCGGTCGTTCTGCACGCCGATGAGGACCTGACCGTCGCGGGTCGGGTAGGCATCATACGGCGCGATGGCGGCGTGGCTCAGCCCCATCCGAGGGAGTTGGTGGCCGGCGTACATCTGGACGTACATCGGGTGGCCGAGCCATTCGACGGTAGCGTCGAACAGCGAGACGTCGACGACCGCTCCGGCCCCGGTGCGCTCGCGGCGGAACAGGCCAGCGAGAACGCTGGTCAGCGCGTAGAGCGCGGCGGCGATGTCGGCTGTGGGGATGCCGGTCTTGGTGGGGGTCTCGGGGGTGCCGGTGATCGAGATCAACCCGGTCTCGGCCTGGACCAGCATGTCGTAGGCCTTCCGCTGGGCTTTGGGGCCTGCGGTGCCGTAGCCGGACAGGTTGACCACCACCAGCCGCGGGTGGGCGGCACGCAGGAGCTCCGCGCCGAGGCCGAGCCGCTCGGCGGCGCCCGGAGCGAGGTTCTGGACGAAGACGTCGGCGGTGCCGATCAGTTCGGTGACCAGCTCCCGACCGCGGGCCGTCTTGAGGTCGAGGGCGACCGACCGCTTGCCGCGATTGAGCCAGACAAAGTGCGAGGCAATGCCGTTCACGTAGGAGTCATAGGCCCGCGCGAAGTCACCTTCCCCGACGCGCTCGACCTTGATCACCTCGGCACCGAGATCGGCGAGGTGGCGGGTTGCCAAAGGGGCGGCGACGGCCTGCTCGATCGCGACGACGCGGATCCCGGCGAGGGGCAGCCCGGCCTGCTCGCCCGGCGACTGCGGGACTTCGAAGCTCATACCGTGATGGTCGCAACCTTGTTCTATACTAGCAACGTCTAAGTCGGTATGGCATTGATGCTGGCCTGCAATCAATTTCGGTGAGGCATGATGGATCTGCACCACATCACCGCGTTCCTCGCGGTCGCCGAGGAGCTGCACTTCGGGCGGGCAGCCGCCCGGCTCCACATGGCCCAGCCCCCGCTGAGCCGGACCATTCAGCAGCTGGAGCGGCGGCTCGGCACCACGCTCTTCGACAGGACCACGCGGACGGTGCGGCTCACTCCCCAAGGCCAGGCGCTGGTGGAGCCGGCGCGGCGGATCGTGGAGTCGTTCGCCTACGCCCAGCGAGCGGTGGCCTACGCCGGGCGCGGCGAGATCGGCCGGGTGGCGATCGGCTTTGCCGGCCCCTCCTCCCACTCACTGATCAGCGCGCTGGCGCAGACGGTGCGGCGGGTGCAGCCGGGCATCGAGCTGGCGCTGAGCTCGACGCTCTACGGCGGCGAGGCGCTCAGCAGGTTGTCCCAGGGCGACCTCGACCTGGCCATCGTTCGCTACGACTCAACATCCCCGGCGATGCAATCGCGGGTGGTGCGCGTCAACCATTACGTGATCGTGGTGTCGGAGTCCCACCCATTGGCCGAGCGCGAGTCGGTACGGATGGATGAACTGGCTGACGAACACTGGATCCTGCTCGAGGCGTCGCGGGGGTCGTCACTGCGGGAGACCACGCTGCAGAAAGCGAGCGATGCCGGCTTCGCGCCCAACATCGCCCAGCAGGCGCCGGACACGTGGACGATCATGGCGCTGGTCGCGGCCGGGGTGGGCATCACCCTTACCATCGACACCGCCTTCACCAACGTCACCACCACCGGGCTGTCGGTGATCCCGCTGGACCATGGCCAGGAGGTCGCGGTGAGCCGGCTGGTCTGGCGCGCCGACGACGACTCCCCCGCGCTCCGCCGGGTACTCGAGCTCTCCGAGACTGCGCTGCCGACCCCGGAAGGGTACGCCGAGTAGCCACATGTTTGGCACCGAATGGGTGCTGCCCGTCCGGATTGATCGTCACCGTCGCGACGCGGCTCTTCGGGTAAACAAGATACGATCGGCCAGAAACGATGCCCACCCCCGCCGCCACGAGCACCTCTCGGTCGAGCCAGGCTGCGCCTGGTCAGCCTTCCCCGATCATGATTTCAGTCCTCCGCCAGGAACTGTGTGCTGTGGAACGACTGCGCCAACGGGATGAGATGGTCGCGCGCGAGGGCCTGATGAGCCGGGTGCTCAAGGTAGGCGTAGAACGCCTCGGCGTCGGCGAACTCTGAGACCAGCGCGTAGTCAGCGTTCGTCGGCCTTTCGCCGAGATCGCGACCGTGGCGGGTCCGGCGGATCAGCTCGATCTGAGCTGGCAGGGCCGCCAGCGCCGCGTCGAACGCCGCCACTTGTTCTGTTGTCGCGGCGTCCTTGAACCTGACGGTCACGCAATGGATCAACATCGGCCTTCTCCTAGGTGTGGCGGGTTGAATCGTCGAGGACGTTGTCGACACCCGAGACGACGAAATCTTTGCAAAGGACGGCCTTCGGGCAACCACAACACCCGTGGGTAAGCATCGAGCATCGAGCATCGAGCATCGAGCAGCGAGCAGCGATCCATCCAGAACTAACCGCAACACACTCGCAGGTCAAACAGTGGCCAGATTCTCGTCTCGGCGACTGGCAGGGCAACGATCACGGGCACCGGACTACACCGCCACTCCAGGACCGACGCCCGCGACGACCTCGATCACCGGCAGGAGGCCGAGGCCCCCCAAAGGGGGCGAACCGGTCGATTCAAGCGCCGCAAGGACGCCGAGCTGACGGCTCGCTTGGGGCTTGGGGCGTCCACGAGCGCTGCGCGGCAGATCGCGTCACAGCTCTGCCCCCGAGTGCCTCGAAGTGATACACGGAATAGTTCGGGATGTTCCCTACCCTCGGGCTCCAGGCGTGGCCAACCGGTGCCCCGCCGCGATCCGGAGGAGCCAGTGGTATGACCGCAGTTGACATCACCTGCGTCGTGACCGACGTGAACGCTGACGGGAAGGCCGTGTTCAGCTCGGTCGGAGCACCGCGCAGCGCCGAGGCGGGCGGGATGAACATCTACAACGTGTGGGGTACCCCCGACGACGGTTCGGTGACCGTCGGCCGCGGCGGAACTGTCGAGCCTGTGCTGTTCCCGTTCTTCCCGGACGGGAACGGCACCCGTTTCTGCGTAGTTCACTTCCCGCCGGCGTCGGAGGCCGACCACGGCGAGGAAGGAGCCGACCCGGAAACTACCCAGCCGGGCCTGATCGGTGCGTTCGAGGCCGATAACCCCGGCATGCACATCACCGACTCGATTGACTACGGCGTCTGCCTGTCGGGTGAGATCTACCTCGAGCTAGACGACGATGCGGAGCAGCGGATCACGCCTGGAACCGTGGTCGTGCAGAGGGGAACCCGGCACGCATGGCGCAATCGAGGTACGGAGGTCTGCACCATGGTGTACGTCCTGTGCGGCGCGAAGCGGGCTTGAGCCGCCAGACCAAGTACGTGGCGCTCACCGTGCATTAGGGGCCT
>NZ_JAHTLF010000005.1 GCF_024614185.1 Nocardioides carbamazepini | reverse complement strand
TGACCAGACCGGCGTCGCCCTCATCGTCGTAGCGGTCGATCCAGGTCTTCACGCACTTGCGAGAGACCCCCATCGCAGCGGCGATGTGAGCTTGAGGCCAGCCCGCTTGATGGCGTTGAACGATTAGTCGTCGACCGTGAACGGTCAGCCGGGCACTACCGTGGGACACGAGAACCTCCGGGTTGGAGTGGGCCTTAGACAAGCCACATCCCATTCGGAGGTTCTCGTTCGTTCAACCAGGCTCGCCGCTACCAACGTCCTGGCCGGGTACAGCTGATATGTAGGCCGTTCCTGTCAAGAGGCAGGGTGAGGCGCCCGTCCCGATCGTTCGGGGCGGGCGCCTCGTGCTTCGTCGTCTTCGGTGGTGGCTGAGCGTGTCGTGGTCGACGCGCGGTCAGGCTGATATGCGCGGGTTGGCTACCGCAGGACGGGCTGTTCGGCTGGAGCGGATCGCGTGTCTAGGGTCGAGCGTCGCCGGCCGTGGGGTTCGGCTGCTCATAGCTGTTTCGCGGGTCGCTCCTCGCGCTGCTGCCACTGTTCTGGTCGACGAAGCAGACTGTGACGGAGTGGCTACTCCTCGAGCACGGCCAGGGACCAGCACCAGCCGGCCAGCTCGCGGGCGATGGCGACGTTGGCCACGACGTGACGCTTGCGCCGGGCTCGGAAGGTGTTCCAGCGGTGGTGCAGCCGCCGGTTGCCCTCGTCACCGCGAGCGCGGGCGGCCGGGGAAGCGAGTTCCCAGCGGTCGCGCATGGTCTTGCCGACGACATAGTTGGCGCGGTGGTGCCAGGCGGCTTCGATCAGGAGCCTGCGGACGTGGCTGTTGCCGGTCTTGGTGATCGATCCCTGCACCCTGGACTGGCCTGAGGAGAACTCGCTGGGCACCAGGCCGATGAAGGAGCCGATGGTGTTGCCGGTGAAGCGGTGCCAGTCGCCCAGCTCGACTGCCAACGCGAAGCCGGTGAGCGGGCCGATCCCGCGCAAGCAACCCAGCCGCTGCACGAGCGGGGTGAACTCGCTGTCGGCGGCCATCTCGGCGATCGCGGCATCCAGCCGGTCACGGCGGGCTTTCACCGTGAGCACCGCGTCATAGTCGGACTCGAAGGTCAGCTGCAGCGCTGAGGCGTCAAACCGCTGCCGGCGTAGCCACGCGTCGTGAGCACCAGTCCAGGCCCGACCGCCGGAGTAGACGATCCCTTGGCGCAACAAGAGCTTGGACAGGCGGTGCCGGGCCCGCATCAGGTCACCGCGGCAGTCCTCACGAGCACAGACCAGATCCCGGGCGTTCTCTTGGTCGATGGTGGGGACCGACACGGGCGTGAACTCGTCCAGACGCAACAGGCGAGCCAGATGGATCGCGTCCTTGGCGTCGGTCTTGACCCGATCACCCGAGGGGCGCTGTAGCTTCGACGGCGCCACGACCTCACAGCGGATACCTGCCGCGTTCAACGACCGCGACAGGCCGAACCCCGTCGGGCCGGCCTCGTAGGCCACCGCGACCGGACCCGGCAGGTCACTTAGCCAGGACCGCACGTGCCCATGTGAAGGGGTCAGCTTGGCCTGAACGAGCTCGCCCGTGACGCCATCGATCGCTGCCGCAGCGACCGAACGGGCGTGCACGTCGAGCCCAACACTCGTACGCTCTGTGAACACCGGGGCCTCCCACAAATGTCGGATAGGCCGAGCAGGTGGCCCCTGCTCGGTAACCCACGAATTTTGTGAGTGAGGCCCCGGCCTCACTCACAACATTCGATGCTCCTATAGATCGTCAAGCGGCGATCGGGGGTGAGTCGTGGGAGGGGGATGCGGGGACGCGTCGCGGATCAGGGGCAGCAGTTCGCGCGCGACGTAGCGCTTGAGGCAGCGCATGATCTCGCGTTTGCTGAGCCCCTGTTGGCTGCGTCGGGCGACGTAGTCGCGGGTGCGTTGGTCATAGCGCATCCGGACCATGACGACGGTGTAAAGCGCGCTGTTGGCGGCGCGTTCACCGCCGCGGCTGAGCCGGTGTCGGTCGATGCGTCCCAAGGAGGCTGGTAGTGGACTGACCCCGCAGCGCGCTGCGAAGGCGGCCTCCGACCGCAGTCTTTGCGGGTTGTCGCCTGCCGTGATGAGGAGCTGGCCGGCGACCTCGGTCCCCACCCCCGACTTGCTCGACCAATAGCGGTGCGGCCGCCGTGCTGAGGGTCTTGAGTTTCGCGTCGGCCTCGGCGATCTTTCGGTTAGGTGCTGGCAACGTCGGACCAACCGTCGCAGCGCGACCTTGATGGCTTGGGAGGGGACGCGCAGGTCGCCAGTGGGCCGCATCCGTGCGCAAGTAGCGACGAGCTCGGCCCGGCAGAGCCCGGCCAGCTGTTCGCGAAGTTCGGCTAGCGCCGTGATGAGCGTCTGTCGTAGTGCGTTGATCACCGCGGCCCGTGCCTTGATCGCGCCGCTGCGGGCCACGCGCAGCGCACGGATGGACTGTCCCGTGCCGGGTTCAGTAGAGGCTCTGAACTAACGCGTCGACGGTAGTCGGCGCCGGGTCGTGACGGTAGTGGGTGCTCTCGTACTCGGCTGGCGGGACGAGGCCGATCTCGCCGTGGAGTCTGCGGTGGTTGAACCAGTCGATGTACTCGGCGACCGCGATCTCGAGGTCGTCGATGCTCTTCCATGGGCCCTTGTTGCGGACCAGTTCGGCTTTGAAGAGGGAGTTGAACGCCTCGGCGAGGGCGTTGTCGTAGGAGTCGCCGGTCGATCCGACCGACGCGACGACGCCGGCCTCGGCGAGTCGCTGGGTGTAGCGAATGGCGACGTACTGGACGCCCTTGTCGCTGTGGTGGATGAGCCCGCTGGTCTCGCGCCCGGCGTGCTGACGGGCCCAGAGGCCCATCTCGAGGGCGTCGAGTGCCAGGTCGGTGCGCAGGTTCTTCGACAGCTGCCAGCCCACGATCCTTCGTGAGTAGACGTCGATGACGAACGCGGCGTAGACCCAGCCGGCGAAGGTCCGGCAGTAGGTGTAGGGGTCGGACCAGGGCGCCCTGTCAGCCTCTCGGCTGGTGGGTTTCCCTGGCCCGCCCTCCGAACCGGACGTGCGACTTTCACCGCATCCGGCTCTCCACGTGTTCACGCCGCTGGTGCGGGTGATCCCTTTGTCGGCGCGCTCGACCATGGCGTGGGGATCTTGGCGCCCCGGTAGCGGTAGCGCTCGATAGCAAACGCATTTGCCCGGAACATCTCGATCCCTCCGGCGCGGATCTGCCAACCGGGCAGGTAGCGCCGGACCAAGGTGTGCATGTTCAGCCCGACGTGTCGTTTACGGAGCCAGCCCACGATCCGCCAGAAGGCATAGTGATCGAGGTAGCCGAACGTCCGCGAGGACACGCCATGGCGGAAGTAGGTGCACCAGCCCCGCAGTGTCGGGTTCAACCGACGTAGCAGGTCTGCGAGCGTTCGATGCTTTGCACGGCGCGTCAGCGTCCGCACTTTGGCCATCACCGAAGCCAGTGACTTCTTCGATGGGTAGGTGTAGATCGCCTTTTTGCCGGTCCTGCTCCGCCATGCACGGCGCTGGATGCGCCAGCCGAGGAAGTCGAACCCCTCATCGATGTGGCAGACCCTCGTCTTCTCTACCGACAGGCGCAAGCCCATCGGCGCGAGCACCGCACCAACCTCTTCCCAGAGCGCCTCGGCATCGGCGCGTTGTCCGTGGATGAGGACCACGAAGTCATCGGCGTACCGAACGACTTTCATGACCGCACCCCCGGCGCGTCGATGCTTGGCGCGAGTCCATTCCGGTCCGAGCGCTTCCCACTTGGCGGTGAAGTGCTCGTCCAGCACGGACAGGGCGATGTTGGCCAGCAGCGGTGAGAGGATCCCGCCTTGAGGTGTGCCGGTGATCGTCTCGCGGTTCAGGCCGTCCTCGGTGAGGACTCCGGCCCGCAAGAATGCCTTGACCCAGCCCAGGACCCGCTTGTCTCCGACGCGACCTCGCACCCTGCCCATCAGGGCGGTGTGGTCGATCTCGTCGAAGCACGCCTTGATGTCGGCCTCGAACACCCACTCGTAGTTCCGAGTGGGTGATGCGAGGTAGTGGATCTCGGCGATCGCGTCCTGCGCCCTGCGACGAGGCCGGAAGCCATAGGAGCATGGCTTGAAGTCCGCCTCGAAGATGGGCTCGAGCACCAGTTTCAACGCAGCCTGCACGACCCGGTCGCGAGTAGTTGGGATCCCCAGCGATCGGACCTTGCCCGACGCCTTGGGAATCGTCTTCTCCCGCACACGGAGCGGCGCGAACCTTCCAGCCTTCAGATCCTCACGGATCCCGGCCAGCAGATCGGTCGCCGCCCAGCCGACACCGCGGGGAGTAACCCCGTCGACGCCTGCAGTTCGTGCTCCCTTGTTGCCTCGCACCCTGTGCCACGCCACGACCAGGAACGCCGGGTCATAGACAAGGTTGGCGAGGTCATCGAAGCGACGGCCAGGATCGGCCACCGCCCATCGGTGCAGCTTCTTCTGCATCCTCAGTACCCGCCACTCGGCCGCCTCCCGCTCAGGAAAGACATCGAGCATCGGCTCGCCGGTATTCACCAGCGACCTCCTGATGATGCGTCGTTGCTGCGAACACGCTGGACCCCTTCGCCATGTGACCGGCTTTCCCGGCCTCGGACTACTACGGGTCCTCCGCCCCACCACGGCGGCATCAGCCGACGACGTGCCTTCCCGCCGGCCAGCCGGATGCTGGCCGGTGAGGGGACCGCCACGATGGTTCCCACGTTCACTGTCGAACCGTTCGACGGGGTCGGCGCCCAACTATGCCCCTGCAGCATCGCCACGGCTACGCCGCAGGCATTCACCGTGGCCTCCCGACCGGCGACATCACCCAGTCCAGAAGTTCCCCCGACCATCACACCGACACCGCACTCGGCGACGTCGTGATCGGGGTGCGCGCTGCTAACCGGCCCTGATCCACCAGGTTCGAGCCGGAGGCTCTCTTGAGGAGCGTTCAGCCGTTGGTTCCTCACGTACGCCTTCCCGTCTTGCTAGCCGGACCCAGACCATCTGGCAGTGCTGGCCTGTCCCGTCGTTGTCAGGGCTGCTTCCGCCCTCGCCCCCGTCCCGGGGGGTCAGGCTGCCCTCAGCTTCACCACGCTGCTGCGACAGCGCGGCGGTGCAGGTCTTTCACCTCCACTCGGTTCAACAGCGCCTCGTGGCGCTCGATGTCAGCAACCCAGAGCTCATCGGGTGCGGTCGCGGTGAACGCTCGCTCGACAAGGTCCGGGCGCGTGTCCGGGCCGGTCCCGGGAATCGTGGTCCGCGGACCTTTGGCCCGGCTGATCCCGCGCAGCCCTGCGGCCTTCATCAGCCGTTGCACGGTACATCTGGCCACCGGGTGGCCTTGGCGATTCAGCTCAGCGTGGACCTTTCGGATGCCGTAGACGCCGTAGTTCTGCGTGTGGACCCGCTCGATGACCTCGGTGGTCTTGGCGTCGCTGATCGTCCTCGCGGACGGCGCCCTGGTCTTCGCGGCGTAATAGGTGCTCGGGGCGATCTTGGTCCCAGCGTGTGTGAGGACCTCGCAGATCGGCTCGACCCCAAACTTCTCTCGGTGCTGGTCGATGTACTCGACCAGCACCGCTGTCGGCACCGGTGCTACTTCAGCTTGCGGTCGAGCTCCGCGGCGGCGAAAAAACGCTGATGCCGTCCGCAGAATCTCATTCGCGCGCCGCAGCTCGCGGACCTCGCGCTCAAGCTCAGCAATCCGCTGGGCCTCCGCAGTCGTCACGCCCGGACGGTGGCCCTCGTCGATCTCGGCCTGGGAGACCCAGTTACGCAGGGTCTCGGGATTGATCCCGAGCTGATCACCCACCCGCTTCAACGCCCCGGACCTGGTGCCCGGGTCACGCCGCAGATCGACGGCCATCCTGATCGCTCGCTCCCGAAGCTCCTCGGGGTACTTCCTCGGTGCTGCCATGACTCTCATCCTTCCGTGGAATGAGAGCCTCCATCAGACCCGGCACGGGACAGACGGCGTTGTGGTGGCCGGGCCGGTGGTGCCGGCCTGGAAGGGGCGGAACAAGCCGCGCCGCCAGGACCGGCAATGGTCGACAGCCTGGAGCCCAGAACAGATCTCGCACCGGCTGCCACTGGAGTTCCCCGATGATGGCCTCATGAGGATCAGCCCCGAGGCGATCTACCAAGCGCTGTACGTGGAAAGCCGAGGCGCGCTCAAACGTGAGCTGATCACGTGCCTGCGCACAGGCCGGGCGCTGAGGACTCCTCGCTCGCGCACCCGCAACACCCCCGGTGGCCACCTGACGTCCGACGTCGTGCTGAGTCAGCGACCCGCCGAGGTGGACGACCGGGCTGTTCCCGGGCACCGGAGGGCGATCTGATCATCGGGCTGGAGCGATCCGCGATCGGAACCCTGGTCGAGCGGACCACCAGATTCACCATGCTCGTGCACCTACCCCGGGCCGAGGGCTACGGAGTCATTCCGCGGACCAAGAACGGCCCACCCCTTGCTGGCTACGGTGCGATCGCGATGAAAGACGCACTCGCCGCGAGCATGATCACCCTGCCCGAACAGCTGCGCCAGTCCCTGACCTGGGACCGCGGCAAGGAACTGGCCCAGCACGCCCAGTTCAAGATCGAGACCGGGATCGCGGTCTACTTCGCCGACCCGCACAGCCCCTGGCAGCGGCCCACGAACGAGAACACCAACGGTCTGCTTCGCCAGTACTTCCCGAAGGGCACCGACCTCTCACGCTGGGATGAGCAGGAGCTCTACGCGGTGTCCGCCGCCCTGAACGGACGGCCCCGCAAGACCCTCGGATGGCGAACGCCAGCCGAGGCCTTCGATGAGCAACTACGGTTACTCCAACAGGCTGGTGTTGCTTCCACCGGTTGAGCCCGCCCAGTTCACCTCCTGGGTCTTCGGCGAGAAGATCCGCTCCGCAGGCCTGCTGCCATCCTTCGGCACCGTCGGCGACTGGACAACGCCATGATGGAGAGCTTCTGGTCCTCGATGCAGATCGAACTCCTCGACCGCAGACGTTGGAAGACCAGAGTCGAACTAGCGAACGCGATCTTCGAGTACATCGAGATCTTCCACAACCGCCGACGACGCCACTCAGCGTTCGGCTACCGCACCCCGATCGAGTTCGAACTACTCTCCGAGAACACCACCATCACCGCAGTCAGTTAGTCACCAGAACTGGAACCCAAATGGTGGGGCAAGTCAAGATGTCACCTATCCGTGCAGCAGACCCCTCCCCACAAGCGGATCAGCGACCAGACGATCTTCAGCTGGCGCCGCCAGGACCGCATCGAGAGCGGCGAGCAGCCAAGGCTGACGACCAAGGAGAAGTCTGAACTCACGACCGCGAACAAGCGGACCGCCGAGCTCGAGACCGAACTCAAGATCGCTCGGCGCGGTCGAACTGTTCAAGGAGGAAACCAGCCCAGAAGGAGGTACGCGGCGGTCGAAGTGATCGCCGCTGAGGATCTGCCGCTCCAGGTCGCCTGCAGAGCCTTGGGCGTCTCGGAATCCGGTCCCCGCGCCACCCTTGACGCGACGACGCTGTCCGCGCCATTCCATTCACCAGCTACTGGTCCTCGGGGTCGTCCGCGGCACCGCCACCAGAGCAGCCGGCAGGTTGCGATCCCTGCTCCGGCGTGCCGGAGAGCCCGAGGCACCTGAGTCCCACCTCGGTAATCTTCCGGGCGGTGTCCACCCGGGACCTGGTCGGCAAGGCGAGGTGGCTCACGGTGAGCCTCACCAGGGCATCGGCGGCGTCGGACACCTCATCCTCCCGCAGACCGGCCACGTGGGAGGTGAGCCACCGGGCCAGGGAGCCGGAGGCGAGCTCCAACAGCTGCGCAGACGTGGTGAGGAGGGGGAGGATGCCCGTGGCGGGTGGTGGGGAATCGCGGTTGGAGATCAGGACCGCTCTGAGCAGGGGACTGTTCTCGGCTTCCTCCAGCACGAAGCCCACCGACGCCGTGAGGCCGCTTGAAGCGTCGGAGCCGTGATGCGCGAGCACGTTCTCGATGCCCTCGATGAAGCGCGCCGCCTCCCTCAGGACGACGGCTTCCCCCAAACCGGGCTTGTCGCCGAACTCCTTGTACAGCAGTGCGCGCGAGACGCCGACCGCCTCGGCGATCTCGCCCATGCGCACCCGCTCCCAGCCCCGCTCAGCGATCAGGTCGTGGGCAGTCTCGAGCACCGCTGCACGAACGTGCTCGCGGTAGCGCTCTCGCATGGAGGGGGACGACACGGTGGACAGAGTATCGACAATGTCCGACTGCGGACACGCGTCAGATGGGCCGTGTCATGACATTCTCAGAGCGGTGCCCTAGGTTTGAACAAAAATCACTAGTTGTCTTCAGGAAGAAGCCTCATGGTCAACTCGAGCGACACTGAAGTGGTCAAGTACCCGCACCGACGCGGCGGGCACTGCGGCTCCGGGGCCATGCGGGACCTCCTGGAGTGGGCCGGACTCGGTTGGGAGGGCCCCCCTGACGAGGGCCTCGTCTTTGCCCTGAGCGGCGCCTTGGATCTCTCCTACGTCAGGGACGCGGCACTCATGCCGCCGGTATACCTCGTGGGGCGGGGAGGCGACCTGGAGACGGACCTCCCGACGCGGCTGGGCGCCGAGGTCTCCGTGCATGCGACGGATGACCCGCAGGAGGGCTGGGCGTGGGTGCGCGACGCCGTACGAGACGGCCGTCCCGCCTTGGTGTGGGCCGACATCGCGGAGCTTCCCTACCTCCGCGTACGCCTGCAGATGAGTCGCCACGACATCGTCGTCATCGGTTACGACGACGAGCAGCAGGTCGCGCACGTCGTCGACAACGACCGGGACGAGGTGCAGCTCGTGCCCTACTCGGCGCTGGCCCGAGCCCGGTCCTCCCAGGGGTTCCCGGTCCCGACGCGTCACACCTACTTCGACATCGCCTGGCCCGACCGGCTGCCCGACCTGTCCGAGATCGCGCAGGCGGCGTTCGCCCAGGCGGCGGCTGCGATGACCACCTCCACCGGCAGCTCTATCGTCACCGGGAGGGATTCGGCGGTCGGGGCCACCGGGCTGGCCGCCGTCGACCTCTTCGCCGAGGACCTCGCTGACTGGCCGGAAGTCTTCCCGGACGATGTCCTGGACCTGGTCCTCCAAGGACTCAGCGCCTTCGTCGAGAAGGCCGGCACCGGCGGCGGGCTGTTCCGCCGACTGCTGTCCAGCGGCGCCGCCGACATCGCGCGCCTGACCGGGGACGCGCGGGCGAGCGAGGTTGCCGCCGCCGCGCACCTGTGCGCGGAGACATGGTCCCTGGTCGCGTCGCTGGCCCGTCAGGACGGCCCAGCACGAGGACGGGTGGAGCAGGCAGCTCGCTCGGCCGCCGTACTCCCCTCGCTCGAGCGGGACCTCGTCACCGCCCTCGAGATCGCGGGGGCGCGCGAGGACCTCCGGACCGACGCCTGATGAGGGGCGAGATCGACCCACGGGAGGCCCTCGCCCCGAGCCGGTTCGTCGACAGCAACCACCCCGACGTCCGCGACTTCACCGAGTCTGTGGTGCGGGGTGTCCGCGATCCGCGAGAGCGGATCGCGCTGCTGTTCGCGGCGGTCCGCGACCGACTCCGATACGACCCCTACAGCGTCACCGCCGAGCCCCGGGACTACCACGCCAGCGCGATCCTCGACGGTGGCCCTACGTGGTGCGTGCCCAAGGCGGTGCTGCTCACCGCGAGCCTGCGCGCTGCGGGAATCCCGGCCGTACTCGGGTTCTCCGACGTGCGCAATCACCTCAACAGCGCGGCGCTGCTGAAGCTGATGGGGACCGATCTGTTCGTGTTCCACGGGTGGAGCGCGGTGTACGTCGACGGCCAGTGGCGCAAAGGGTCGCCGGCCTTCAACTCCGAGCTGTGCCGTCGCTTTGGCGTAGAACCGTTGGAGTTCGACGGGTCGCGGGATGCGTTGCTCCACGCAGCCGACGGCGCCGGCCGACGTCACATGGAGTACGTCCGCGAACGAGGCATGTTCGTGGACCTGCCGTTCGACGAGCTCATGACGACACTGCTCGACACCTACGGTCCCGCCATGGTCCGCGGCTCCGACTCCCCGCGCCCCAAAGACCCCCGCTTCCGCGCGTGAACGCCCAACTCACTACGGCGCCGTGTCGGCTCCACGCAGCTCGCACACCATCGAGGCGAGGGTGTCCTCGAGCCGTCGACGACCCACCTCGATGGCACGGGCCGGCTCCAGGTCCCGCAGGTCGTCCAGCGGGATCGGCGGTCCGACGAGCACGCTCACACGTCGTCGCAACCCCCAGCGCAACCGCCCGCTGTAGGCGGGCAGGATCTTCTGTGCCCCCCACTGGGCCACCGGCACGAGCGGTACCGATGCCTCCAGAGCGATCCGCACCGCCCCCGACTTCATCGTCATCGGCAGACCGTCGTCCCGCTTGGTGATGGAACCCTCGGGGTACACCAGGAGGAGCCGCCCGTCGCGCGCCGCGCTCACAGCGTTGTCGTACCCCGCGCGTCCCGCGACGCGGTCGACCTCGACGTGGCCGGCAGCACGGAACCACTTGCCCACGACCGGCCCGCTGAAGAGGCTGTCCTTGGCCAGGAACCGCGGCACCCGCCCCTCGGCCAGCACCATCTCCGCGACCAGCAACGGGTCGAGGTGCGAGACGTGGTTGGCGGCCAGCACCGCTCCGCCCACCCGGGGGATGCCCGCGACCCCGCGCCAGTCCGGGCGACGCAGCACCACCAGGATTGGCTTGCAGACCGCAACCGCCAGCCACCAGGCGAGGCCACGTCGGTCGTTATGGATCGGGCGGCGCTGGACGGTCAAGGTCGTTCGCATCTCAGCCATTGTAGACATTAATGGCCGTTTCGTCTCTCGTGAGGACAAACATGCAAGGATGTTTCGATGCCACTGTGGTCCTGGAGTCCGAGGAGCCCCCGATGAGTGATGCGCTGGTAGGCGACTACGACACCGAGCCCCCTACCTCGGGCCGAGAGATGCGTCTCGACGGGGGCACGGCGTCGACGCTGGATGCATGGATCCGGTCCATGTCGCGGCCCGCGCCGATGGCGGTGGGCCGCCTGCCCTCGCACTCCCCCACCTGCGCGGGATGCGGCAAAGAGAACCCCGCCGGCCTCGCCCTGGAGGTCGACGCCACCGAGCACGGCGTGAGCGCCGTGCACCGCTTCGACCATCGCCAGGAGGGGGCACCGGGGATCACCCACGGCGGTCTGGTTGCCGCCGCCTTCGACGACCTGTTCGGGTTCCTCCTCTACCGCGTCGGCGAGCTCGCCGTGACGAGGTCGCTGACCGTGGAGTACCTCCGTCCGGTGCTGCTGGGGGTGGATTACGAGTTCACCGCGCATGTCCGGGACCGGGCGGGACGGCGGCTCCACGTGAACGCTGCAGCCGCGGACGAAGGCGGCCGGCAGGTCGCGACAGCGCACGCGACGTTCGTCATCGTTGACGTCGAGCACTTCGAACAGGGCAGTCCCGCGAAGCGCTCGTGACTCACTCGCCAATGAAGGGCTCCAGCTCGACCGCCGGGTCGAGGTGGATGCCGTGGGCGGCCAGGGCGTCCTGGAGCACCAGGGTGACGTGGCGCGAGAGACGCCGCACCATCACGTCCAGGGTCTCGTCGCGCTGGTCGAGCCACCAGATGACCGTGGCGTCGACCATCCCCATCACGCCAACCAGGATGCCCTCAGGGAACGACTCGTCCCCCGATTTGGTGTACCCCCGTGCCGCGACGGCGATCTCGTCCAGCAGACGCGAACGACCCATCCGAGAGCGGTGCATGGTCCGGCTCTGCCCCCGAGCCGCCAGGAAGCGGTAGAGATGGGGGTGGGCGTCGGCCCAGGTCGCGCAGGCGCGCACCAGCCCCTCGACGACCTGTACGGGCGTTCCCCGCCGAGCGAGGTGCGGGCGGACCCGCTGGATGAGGTCCTGCGCGGCGAGGCGGACCACCTCGTTATCGAGGTCCTCGCGGCTGGCGAAGTAGCGGTAGACGTGCGGCCTCGGGATCCCAGCCCGCTCGGCGATCAGTGCCGTGCCGGCGTCCGCGCCCGTCTCGTCGACGACCTGCAGAGCAGCGTTGGCCACGTGGCGCCGCCGGCGGTCGCGGACCTCATCATGGCGGGAAGACCGGCGCCGCACCGTCGAATCCACCCATCGCCCTACCTCGACCACAGCCGCAGCCTATCCCCGGGGGCGCCGATGGCCGGCGCTGACCATGCCGGGCGGCGCGCAGTGGGACACCTTGTACCCAGCACCTTCACCATGGTCGAATGGGTACATCCTGTACCCGATTCGCTGGAGGCTCCCCGTGACCACTCGCCGCTCCCCCTGGATGGACGACGACCTCGACGACGTCCGTGACCTTGCACGCACGTTCTGCGAGAAGGAGATCAAGCCACACATCGAGACCTTCATCGCCGACAAGCACGTCGACAGGCAACTGTGGAACCGCGCTGGTGACGTCGGTCTGCTCTGCCTGTCGATCCCCGAGGAGTACGGCGGCGGCGGTGGCACCTTCGCCCACGAGGCCATCTTGATCGAGGAGCAGGCACGGGTCGGCGACAGCTCTTGGGGGGCGTCTCTGCACAACGGGATCGTCGCCCACTACCTGGTCGGCTACGGCACCGAGGAGCAGAAACAGCACTGGCTGCCCAAGATGGCGTCCGGAGAGGTCGTCGGCGCGATCGCGATGACCGAGCCCGGGACCGGCTCGGACCTGCAGAACATCAAGACCAAGGCAGTGCGCGAAGGTGACGAGTACGTCGTCAGCGGCTCAAAGACCTTCATCACCAACGGCTCGCAGGCCGACCTGGTGCTCACCGTGGTCAAGACCGATCCGGACGACCGCGCCGCCGGCATCTCACTGATGCTCGTCCCCGCCAACGCGGAGGGCTTCTCCCGCGGTCGGGTGCTCGACAAGATCGGGATGAAGGGACAGGACACCTCGGAGCTCTTCTTCGACAACGTCCGCGTCCCGGCCACCAACCTGCTGGGCCTCACCGAGGGCCAGGGCTTCGTGCAGCTCATGCAGCAGCTCCCCCAGGAACGGCTGCTCGTCGCGGTCTCCAACGTCGCTGCCATGGAGTTCTGCCTGGCCGAGACACTGGCCTACGTGCGCGACCGAAGCGCCTTCGGACGGCCGATCTGGGGGTTCCAGAACACCAAGTTCAAAATGGCAGAGGTCGCCACAGAAGCTCGCGTGGCACGGTCCTTCGTGGACGAGTGCATCCAGCTCCACGTCGGCGAGGGTCTGGACATCCCAACCGCCGCCATGGCGAAGCTGTGGTGCTCCGAACGAGCGCAGCGCGTCGCCGACACCTGCCTCCAGCTGCACGGCGGCTACGGGTACATGAACGAGTACCCCATCGCCCGCATCTGGGCCGACATGCGCGTCTCGCAGATCTACGCCGGCACCTCCGAGATCATGAAGGAGATCATCAGCCGGTCCCTGTGAGGACTGACCCCGCTCCGGCGGCACCGCCGGAGCGGGAGCCGGCGGGCCGGGTGTTGTGCGCCGAGCCCCGCCGGGAGCCTCCGCGTTGGGCGAGAGCACAAGACGCCCACTCCACCGACGTGACAGCCTCGACAGTCATCGTCTGAAAGGAGTGACATGAGCCAGCGAGTCGACTTCGTCTACCGCGTGTTCCTCCTCGCCGAGAGCCCGAGAACCAAGATGCACCGCATCGAACGGCTCGATGACGTCGGTTTCGCCATGTTCATCAAGATGCACCACGCCCTGATCGACAGTCACACCGAGATGACGCTACACAGTTGGTCAGCTCGCGGCCGTCAGTTACGCCTCGCTGCTCCTGGCTTCGATGGTGACCCACGTGGGTCTCGCATCCGTCGGCGCTCTGCTGCCCGATCCCTTCAGCTTCAACCTCGTCGTCAGCGACGTCCCCAGCCCGACGGAGGACTCCTTCTTCCGCGGCAGCCGTCTCGGGGGGATGAACCCGGCATCGCCGCAGCTCGACGCCGCCACCCTCAACCTCACCCTGCTCTCGTACGCCGGAAGCAGCTGACTGCCTGCACGCAGATCCGTCAGATCGGCGCGGAACTGCCGGTCCGCTGCGCCGCTCGCGTCGAACCCCTCACCGAAGGATCCACATCCCATGACCACGACCCACTACGACGTGCTGATCATCGGCTCCGGCTTCGGCGGCTCGGTAACCGCCATGCGTTTGGCGGAGAAGGGATACCGCGTCGGGGTGCTCGAAGCGGGCAAGCGCTACGACACCGACGACCTGCCCGCCTCGTCCTGGGACACCCGTCGGTTCGTCTGGGCGCCACGGCTCGGCTGCTTCGGCATTCAGCGTATCCACCTGCTGCGCGACGTCGTCATCTTGGCGGGCGCCGGGGTCGGCGGAGGGTCGCTCAACTACGCGAACACCCTTTACCAACCCCCTGCCCCGTTCTTCAACGATCCACAGTGGGCGCATATCACCGACTGGCACGCCGAGCTGGACCCGCACTACCGGACGGCACGGCAGATGCTGGGTGTCACGCAGAACCCCCACGTGACGCCTTCGGACGAGGTGCTACGCGAGGTCGCGCGCGACATGGGTGTGGAGCACACCTTCACGCTCACCCCCGTAGGCGTCTTCTTCGGAGAGCCCGGCAAAGAGGTGCCCGACCCGTTCTTCGGCGGGGCGGGGCCGCGCCGCACCGGCTGCACCCAGTGCGGGTCGTGCATGACCGGGTGCCGGGTCGGGGCGAAGAACACCCTGGACAAGAACTACCTGTACTTCGCGGAGAAGCTCGGGGCTGAAGTACGTCCCCTGACCACCGTGGTCGACGTGCGCCCGCGCAGGGGAAGCGGGTACGTCGTCGACGCCGTCCGCACCGGCAGGTCCGTGCGCCGGCGCCGCAACCGGCAGTCATTCACGGCCAACCAGGTCGTCTTCGCAGCGGGCACCTACAACACCCAAAAGCTGCTCCACCGACTCAAGGCCACTGGCTCCCTGCCGTACATCTCCGACCGGCTAGGCACGCTGACCCGCACCAACTCCGAATCGATCCTCGGGGCGAAGTCCCGCGATCGATCCAGCGACTTCACGCGTGGCGTGGCCATCACATCCTCGATCCACCCCGACGAGTTCACCCACATCGAGCCGGTGCGCTACGGGAAGGGCAGCAATGCCATGTCCCTGCTCCAGACCGCCCTCACCGATGGGGACGGCCGCGGCCCCCGGTGGTGGCGCTGGCTGCGGACGATCGCGACCCAGCCCTCGCACCTGACCTGGTTCAGTCCGCGACGGTGGTCGGAGCGGACGGTGATCCTGCTGGTGATGCAGACGCTGGACAACTCCATCACGGTGCGGTCGAAGAGGAACCTCCTCGGTCGCCACACGATCACCTCGGGACCCGGCCACGGAGCACCCAACCCAACCTGGATCCCCGTCGGCAACGAGGCCACCCGTCGCGTCGCCGAAAAGATCAACGGCGTGGCCGGCGGATCCACGGGGGAGATCGCCAACATCCCGATGACCGCTCACTTCATCGGCGGGTGCGCCATCGGGGACTCCCCGGAAACGGGGGTCATCGACCCCTACCACCGCCTCTACGGCCACGACGGGATCTTCGTCGTCGACGGCTCCAGCATCTCGGCGAACCTGGGCGTCAACCCCTCGCTGACGATCACCGCACAGGCCGAGCGGGCCGCCTCCTTGTGGCCCAACAAGGGCCAGCCGGACGAACGTCCCCCGCTGGGCGCCGACTACCAGCAGATCTCCGCCGTCGAGCCGGAGCGGCCGGCCTTCACCCACCCGGAAGCGTCCGTCGCCGAGGGCGGCCAGCACCACAGGTAAGCCCCAGACTGGAGACGACCGCGAGGCGGCGTGGCGCTCGCGGTCGTCCCGGATGGCTCCGTGGCGCGAGATTACGCCGGTGGCATCAGCTGCGACCGACCCGCTCCACGTAGGCCTGACGCGCCGCGGTGTCCACGCGGTCGAGGAAGACCGTGTCGGTCCCGAGCATCGCCCCAAGCTGGGTCGCGAGCCGCTCGGGAACGAACTTCATCGCCGCCACCATCGTCCCGGCGATACGCGTGACTCGCACGAAAGGTCGCGGGCGCTCGATGAGATCCGCCGTGGCGCGCGCGATCTCCTGCGGCTCCGCGTTGCGCATGCCCTTGGCTCCGCTCGTCCCCGAGACCAGCTCGGTGTTGGTGAAGGTCGGACGCACCGTGGACAGGGCGACACCCGACTTGCGGTACTCCTGCCTGGCGGCCTCGGTGAACCCGATGACCGCGAACTTGGTCCCGCAGTACGTCGCCAGCCCCGGGACCGGGAGCTCCCCGGCCAGTGAAGCCGTGTTGATGATGTGCCCCTGTCGCCGGGGCAGCATCCGCTGCAGGGCGATCTTGGTGCCGAAGATGACGCCCAGAACGTTGATCTCCACCTGCCGGCGGGTGACCTCGTCTGTCTCCTCGTGCACGTGCCCCGTCGGCATGACGCCCGCGTTGTTGATGAAGACGTCGATCGGCCCCAGTGCCTCCTCGGTCACGTCGAGAAAGGACGCGATGGAGGCAGGGTCGGTGACGTCCAGGCGCACCGCGACGTCGAGGTCGAGCTCCTCGGCGGCCACCTTGAGCTGGAGCTCGTCGATGTCCCCGATGGCGACCCGATGACCGCGCCTGATGAGTTCCTCCGCGGTGTGATAGCCGATCCCCCGGGCGCCCCCGGTGATGGCGACCACTCGTCGCTTGTTCATTGTCGTCATGGTTCCTCTTCCTTTCAGAGGCCGAGTCGCTGCCGCAAGCCACGACCGGCGGCCAGGCGCAGCACTCGGCCGGCGATCGCCGTACGCCGGGCGGAATACGGGTACCAGGTGAGCTCTTTGGTGGCCAGCGGAATCCGCGGCTCAGTGATCGCTTGGACGCGGCAGTACTTCCGCAGACCCTGCGCGCCACCCAGGCGTGCACCCAGGCCTGAGGACTTCCAGCCGCTGTGAGGTAGCCCCACGGCGAACAGGTTGCTGAAGACGTCGTTGACGTTGACCGCACCTACCTCGAGCTGGTCGGCGATGCGCCGGCCGCGGGAAACGTCTCGTGTCCACACGGTGGCCGAGAGCCCGTACTCGGAATCGTTGGCCAGGGCCACCGCCTCGGCCTCGTCGGCCACCCGCATGACCGGCAGCGTTGGCCCGAACGTCTCCTCGGTCATACAGACCATGCTGTGGTCGACGTCGACGAGCAGCGTGGGAGCGAAGAAGTTGCCCTCGTCGCCCCGCGCCCCGCCGACCAGCACGCGCGCACCGGACTCCTGGGCCTCCCGCACATGCCGCTCGACCGTGTCCACCTGCGTCCGGGTCACCATGGCGCCGACGTCGTCGCGGGCTCGAGAGCCCTGCTTCAGCGCTCCGAGGGCCGCTTCCACCTTCTCCACGAACCGGTCGTAGACCGCGTCCACCACGTAGACCCGCTCGACCGAAATGCAGACCTGACCGGAGTTGAAGATGCCGCCCCAGACGATCCCGTGCGCCGCCCGATCCAGGTCGGCGTCCTCAAGCACGATGGCAGCGTCCTTGCCTCCCAACTCCAAGCTGACCGGCTTGAGCAGCTGAGCACAGCGAGTGGCCACCCGACGACCCGTCGCCGTCGAGCCCGTGAACTGGACGAAGTCGACAGCCTCGACCACCGCTTCTCCGGTCTCCCCCGCCCCGGCAACGTGCCGCAGGACCGGCGGGGCGCCGATCTCGTGCCACCCCTCGATGACGCGCGCGCAGGTCAGCGGGGTCATCTCCGACGACTTCGTCAGCACCGCACACCCCGCTGCGAGCGCGGGCGCTGCGTCCATCAGGAAGAGGGTGATCGGGAAGTTCCACGGGATGATCAGTCCGACCAAGGGGTAGGGCCGATAGCTGCGGGTCAGCCGCTTCGGGAGGCTGAGTAGTCCTCCTGCCCCCACTCGTTCGGGGGCGAGGAACTCCTTCGCATGGTCAGCGTAGAAGGAGATGAACTCGCACGAGCCGGTTGTCTCCACCAGCGCGTCCGGGCGGACCTTGCCGGTCTCTGCGACGAGCAGGTCAGTGAGCTCATCGGTATGGTCGAGGATCCAGCCCCGCCACTTGCGCAGCCAAGTGGCTCGCGCAGCGGGACCCATGTCGCGCCACGCGACCTGTGCCTCGCGCAGCTCCTCGCCGGCGGCGCGCACGCGGTCGCGGTCGACGATCGGGATCGATCGGAGTGCTTCGCCGTCGGCGGGACGACGGATCTCCAGGGTGGGTGCGGACGGGGCGTTCATGAGACTTCCTCGAGGTCGGTGACGGTGCCCGGCAGGGCCTGGTTTGCTGCGCCGTCAGACGACGGCCGCCGTGGGAAGCGGTCGGCCTTCGGCGGAGTGCGCGGGACAGGAGCGGTCGCGATGTCGCTAGCGAAGGAGTACGGAGGCGGGGTGATCCCGTGCTCGCGACACCAGGCACCGGGCTCGCGCTGGCTGCGCCGAGGGATGCCGTTGGACGGCTCCTGCTGAAGCGGGATCGGGGGCAGCGGCGGCAGCTCCTGGCCCTTCTCCGCCTCGAGCTCGTCGGCGTCCTTCTCCTCGGACATGCCGATCGGGCCGACCCGCTGGGCGTTGAGGAACTGCCGGACCACCGGCTCCTCCGAGGACAGCAGCATCTCGCGCGGGCCGAACATCGCCAGGTGCCGGTGGTAGAGCAGCCCGATGTTGTCGGGCACCGTGCGCGCGGTGTTGACGTCGTGGGTCACGATCAGGAACGTCGCGTCGATCTGCGCGTTGAGGTCGATGATCAGCTGGTTGAGGAACGACGTACGCACCGGGTCGAGACCGGAGTCGGGCTCGTCGAAGAGCACGATCTCGGGGTCCAGCACCAAGGCGCGGGCCAGACCGGCGCGCTTGCGCATCCCGCCGGAGATCTCACCGGGCAGCTTGTCCTCGGCACCGAGGAGACCGACGAGGTCCATCTTCTCCATGACGATGTCGCGGATCTGGGACTCGGACTTCTTGGTGTGCTCACGCAGCGGGAACGCGACGTTGTCGTAGAGGTTCATCGAGCCGAACATCGCGCCGTCCTGGAACAGCACCCCGAACAGCTTGCGGATCTCGTAGAGCTCCTTCTCCGAGCAGCTCGCGATGTCGGTGCCCTCGATCAGGATCGAGCCCTTGTCCGGCTTGAGCAGCCCGATCAGCGTCTTGAGGAAGACCGACTTCCCGGTGCCCGACGGACCCAGCATCACGCAGATCTCACCGGCCGGGATCGTCAGCGTGACGTCACCCCAGATGAGCTGCTTGCCGAAGGACTTGCTCAGGTGCTCGACCTTGATCTCGACGCCCATGTCAATGCTCTCCGCTCGATGGCTGGTGGTGGGGTGATCACGTGTGGCGCCGGGACGCGTCATCGGGTCTCGAGCCCTGCGATCAACCAGTCCGAGTCCATGCGCTGCATGGTGACCTCGACCCTGCTGCCGCTGACGACGGGATCGGGCGAGCTCCGGCTGGTGGTGGACTGGGTCAGGAAGACGAGCACCACTACCTCGTCGTCGCTCTCGACCGAGACGACTCCGGCGGCATTGACGTTCGCCTCGGTGATGATCCGACGCTCCGTCGCCGCGGTGCGCACGACGTCGTCGATCAGGTCGCCGTACTCGTCGGTGAAGTCGCCGGCCGTCTGGTCCAATGCGGTGTCGAGGTCTTCCTCGAGCGTGGCGTAGCGGTAACTCAACAGCAGCGGGACGCGCTCGCGGACCGCCGCCACGGCCTCAGCGCCGACGGAGTTCCGGTCGTCGAGCTGATCGACCCGCCAGGCCGCAGCCCCGGCCGCGCCGGCAAGCACCACAGTGAGCACCCCCAGCAGCGTCACCAGTCG
Organism: Nocardioides carbamazepini; assembly: GCF_024614185.1. GTDB lineage: Bacteria > Actinomycetota > Actinomycetes > Propionibacteriales > Nocardioidaceae > Nocardioides > Nocardioides carbamazepini. The sequence goes on along the minus strand of NZ_JAHTLF010000005.1, from coordinate 17,529 downwards.
ACGACGCCGCGGGCGCCCGGCGCCCGCTGGGACAGACAGCGAACCGGAGAGCGACCCGGCATTCTTCTCCGTCGCCTGCCTGATCATGCGACGAACCTCAACGCCGAGACCAACCACGAGCCCTCGACCTCCTGCAGCTCCACCTCGAGGCGGTAGCTGCGCGGCTCCGGCTGCCGGGCGCTGCGGTTGTCCACCGTGCCACGAGCCGCCACAATCACCGTGGCGCTCTCGTCTGCCAGGCTCACCACGCCCGTGGAGACGACCTCGCCGGTGGCCTCGACCTCGTTCTCCACGACCTCCTGGCGCAGCCGGTCGGCCTGGTCGCGCAGGTCGTCCCGGAAGGTCGCGGTGGCCCCCTCGATCAATTCCTCGAGGTCCTCGCCCGTCGTCCGCGCACTGATGGTGATCAAACCCACCACCTCGTTCTCCGCCGCCTCGACCACGTCGGCGCGAGCCTGCTCGCGTCCCTCCGCCTCGCGCCAGGCCAGGCCCCGCTCCACGGCGGCGCCGAGTGCAACTACCAGGAGGACGCCCAGCAGGGTCCACACCAGGACAGCACGCCCTGCACGGGGGGTGACGTCCGAGGGGACGTCCGAGTTGGACACCTCATCGGTCATCGCACACTCACCGGTCCTAGCACGAGCTCCTGCCATCCCTGTCCGGCCGACGGCTCCTGCGACGTGTCACCTGCCAGGCCTCGGCGCAGGTCCGAGCCGCGTGATACACCGGCCCCCTGCGGCCAGACGCCGTTCCCGAACTTCAGCCCGCACGAGGAGGGCAGGGGGCCGCGTCCACCCCCCTGGGGGCAGGGCAGCAGCCGGGCACCTCGCACGGACTTGGGGTCCTCGTCGGGCACCGTGCAGTGGGCCAGGCGGTCGACGTCGCGGAACTGGCTCACCGACGGATCACGACGCTCGGCAGCCGGCAGGTAGCCCTGCGAGCAGGCCGGCGGGTTGTTCACGTTGGCACGTAGGTCGAGGTTCACGTCACCGAACTCGGCGCGCGGGTTAATGGCACTCTGCAACCGTGCGACGGTCACCGGGTAGTAGACTAGACCTTCTTGGATCTGCGGCAGGTAGGTGTTGAGCACCTCCGCATTGGTCGTGAGGTTGGTGACCAGCAAGGGTAGCGTCGGCTGGAGGTCCGTCACCAGCTCGCTGGCAGCCCTCAGCCCCTCCGGGCCCTGGGACAGCAGGGCGCGCAGGTCCCGGTCCCGTCCCGCGAGCTCGCCGCTGAAGGACGCAAGGGACTGGGCGTAGCTCAGGGTGGTGGACCGAAGGTCCTGCTGGGTGCCCAGGACCGGCTGAGCGGACCTGATCAGTGACCTCGTGACGGCCAAACGCTCCTGGGCTGTTCGGAGGAGTTCGTCGGCGTCGTCGATCGTGCTCGCCAGGTCAGGACCGCTTCCTGCGAGCCCCTGGTCGACCTGGTTGAGGACACGACGGGTCCGCTCACGCGGGACGGACTTCAGGAGGTCGTTCAGCGACTCCAGCAGGGGAGTGATCTGTGGCATCTCTACGGTGCGGTCCGCGGGGATGACGTCGCCGTCGCCCAAGCTGGTCGACTCTTCCGGGTCGGCCGCGCCTTGTGATGCGGGGACGAGATCGACGTACTGCTCACCGATCGCCGAGGTGCTGTGCAGCTCCGCGACCGCATTGGCCGGGATGTCGTGCTCGTCGTCAATTCGTAGGACCGCGACGGCGCCACCGTCCTCGATCTCGAGGTCAGTCACCTCGCCGACCGTGACGCCTTGGTAGGTCACCATCGCCTTGGGGTAGAGACCGCTGGCGTCGGGGTACTCGGCACGAACCTCGTACACGCCCACGCCCATCGTGGCCGGCACGCGGGCGTACACGACCACGGCGAAGAATAGCGTGACGACGGTGAGGAGAGCGAAGACGCGGAGCTGACGCTTGATCAGGGACGTGAGGACCATCAGCAGTCTCCTAGGAATCCGAGCAAGCAACTTCCGCCGTCGTCGGCGTCTTCGTCGTCGTTGACACCTTCGGCGTCGTCGTCCTCGGGTGCTCCAACGCCGCTCTGGCCGCCGTTGCCGCCGTTGCCGCCGTTGCCTGACCCGCCGCCGGCGCCAGGCTCCTGGAGGGGATCCAGCAGGGGGTTCCCGGACTGCAGCGAGGGCAGCTGACCGCTGCCGAGCAGCAGGTCGGCCAGGCTCCGGGTACTGACGTCGATGGTGGCGAAGAGGTTGGAGTAGTCGCCGCGCAGCGTCTTCTCCGTGGTCATCGCGGGGAAGGGGATCGTGATGGCGATCTTCAGAGCCTCGGGAAGCCGGGTGGCCGCCTTCCCCAGGTTGCTCAGGATGGGTCCCAGTGAGGCCAGGTTGGCCAGGATCGCCTCCTGACTGGCCTGGATGACCCCGACGGCCCGCGTGCTGGCGCGTCCCGTGGTCGTCACGGCGTCGACGAGCCGTGCTCTCTCCCCCTCCAGCGCCTCCAGCCCGGGACCCACCTGGTCGATGGCTCGGGCGATGACGTCGCGGTCGTCTGCCAGACCCCTGCTGAGACGCTCCAGGGATTCCAGGGCGCGGATGATCTCACTCTTGGTGTTGTCGAGGACACCCAGCAGCTCGTTGGAACGGTCGACGAGGTCGCGGGCGTCCAGTTGCCGCTCATCCAGGGCAGTGGTGAGCTCGCCGGTGATCGTGCTGATCTGCGAGAGGCCGCCGTTGTTGAGCAGCAAAGCCACACCCGCCAGCACCTGCTCGGTTCCTGGCGCCTGACCGGTGCGCACCAGTGGCACCTCGTCCCCCTCGGCGAGTTGGGTCGAGGGTGACGCTTGGCCGTCCGAGGCCGGGGAGTCCACATCGACGTACTGCGCGCCGAGCAGGGTCTTCTGCCCGATGGTGAAGCGGGCATCATCGCTGATCGGCACCGAGTCGAGCAGTCGGATGTCGGCGACTGCGTGCCAGTCCTCGACCCTGATGGCCGTCACGGTACCGACGACCACGTCGTCGAGGAGCACCTGGGAGTTCGGGACGAGGTTCTCCACGGCCTCGAAGTGAACGGTGACCCCGTAGCCGTCCGACCCCGTGGCGACCTGACCGGGAAGGGTGTTCTCGTTCGGCTGGAGGGCGCATCCTGCCGTCAACGGCACCAGCAGGGCGCCCACGGCGACCCTCCGCAGCGTCCGGGCCCGTCGGGGCATGCCGGTGGATGTCGTCATGGTGTGCCTCCGCTTGCGCCGGTCAGCAGGCCACCGAGGGTCTGCAGGAGGTCGATCTCGATGCCGGCGAGACCGGGAACCGGCAGGTCGTCGTCGCCCGGCTCGCCGGCGTTGACGCCCGGGACCACCTCCTGGTCCAGGCTGTCCAATCCCAACGTCGCGAGGATCGGCTCGAGGACCGCCTGGCACTGGGCCGCGGTACCCCCAGCGCCGAGGATGGCGCCACAAAGCAGCTGCGGGAGGCTGTCCAAGGCGCTGAGCGTGGCACGTCCCTTGAGCGCCGAACCCTCAACGATGTTCGCCAGGTTGATGAGCGCGTTGGTGCCGATGTGCAACGATCCCGCCAGCTCGTCGGAGCGATCGGCAAGCGCGGCTGAGAGCAGGTTGACCTGCCGGACTGCGGTCGAGATCCCCTCGCCATTGATGTCGATGAATTCCCCCGTTGCTCGGAGCGTCCCGGCCAGGTCACGCAGGACCCTGGTGAGGGCGAACCTGTTGCGCTCGAGCACCTCGCCGACGGCGTCGATCTCCTCGGCGAATCCTCGTACGGCTTGGTCGTTCAGGGCCAGCGCCCGGGTGAACGTGTCGAGGTTCTCGATCGTGGTGAACAGGTCCGACCTGGGGTCGGACAGGGCTGCGGCAGCAGTGCGCAGTCCGGCGATGGCGCGTCGGACCTCGGTGCCGTTGCCGGCCTTCAGACTCTCGTCCAGGGCCACCACCGCACGGGACAGCGCCCCCCGCCCGGAGGCCTGGGTAGGCCCCAGAGCTCCTGTGAGGTCCGTCAGCTGTTGCTTGACGTCGTCGAAGGTGACCGGCACGGCGGTGCGGTCGACACCGATCGTGGCACCATCTTTCATCTGGGGTCCGCCGGTGTAGACGGGCTCGAGCTGGACGAACCGACCGCTGACCAGGCTGGGCGAGACGATGGCCGCTCGCGCGTCGGCGGGAATGGGTTGGTCGTCCTGGATGGTCAGCTCGACCTCGACCCCGGTCTCGAAGGGCGTGATCTCGCTGATCGTGCCTACGGGCACGCCCAGCACTCGCACGTCGTCACCGACGTACAGTCCCTCGGCGCTGCTGAAGGTGACGTCGATCGTCGTGTCACCACCGCGAACCACGGAGATACCCGCCGCTACCAGCAGGCCAAGGACGAGGGGAACAGCGAGGCGGCGCACCAGGCCGGCATTCAACACAGCGGTCATGGGAGGATTCCAGACAAGATCGGCGCCAAGGTGGCGGGGTCGGTGAGGTTCTGGATGTAGGCGTCGAACCACGGTCCGGTGGACGCGGCGTCGCCGAACGCGGTGGCATAGCCCCGCAGACCAACGAGCGTGTCCTGGATCGCCTTCTTGTTGCGGTTGAGGACGGCGACGATGTCGTTGAGCTGACGCAGGGCAGGCCCGATGACCTGGGCGTTCTCCTCGAGCACGGCACGGAGCTGCGCCGCCAGCGCCTGGGCGCTGCTCAGGAGGTCCTCGACGACTCGCTGCCGCGCATCCAGCTCCGCGAACAGCGACTCGCCTGCGGTCAGCAACGAGGCCACCTGTTGGTCGCGGTCGGCCAATACGCCGGTGACCCGGGTGGCTCGGTCCAGGAGCGTGGCGAGCTGGTCATCGTTGGCGGCAATCGCCCTGGAGATGTCCGTGATGCCGCGTAGGGCAGGGCCCACGGATCCCTGCGAACCCTCGAGCACGCTCGAGGCCTGGTCGATGGCTCGCTGGAGCGCTTCCTTGTCGATCTGCCCGCTCTCAGTCGTGAGCTGGTTCAGGGCGCTGGTGATGCTGTACGGCGAGTCGGTGCGCTCGACTGGGATCGTCTCCCCGGCCTCGAGGTCGCCACCACCGGCAGGCACGAGCTCCACGGCGGCACGGCCCAGCAGCGTTGTGGTGATGATCCGGGCCTCGGTCTGGTCACCCAGCTCGACGTCCGGGTCGGTGAGCGCCAGGTCGGCCTCCACCACGCCGTCCTCCAGCGTCACTTCGCGCACCTTGCCGATCTCGGCGCCCGACACCACCACCGAGTCCCCACCACGAAGTCCCCCGGCCTCAGCGAACCGTGCGTGGATGACCTCGCTGTTGCCCACCAGGGGCAGGCGGTTGAGGTTGAGGCTGGCGAGGACCACGAGCACGATGAGCATGGTGCCCATCAGCCCGCGGCGAGCACGTTCGTGCAGCAAGCCGCTCATCGCTGACACCTCTCTGCGTCGGAGTTGATCCACGGGGTCAACACCGGGACGCCGGCTGCCGCGTCGGTCTGAAGCCGAACGCCGCAGAGGAAGAAGTTGAAGAAGTTGCCGTACGAGCCGGCGTTCTGCAGCTTGCGGTAGTGGCGCGGCAGCTGGCGGAGCACGGCAACCAGCTCCTCCTTCTCCAGGTTCAGACCCCGCGCCGCCTCGGTCAATGCGCGGAGGTCGGGCGTGAGGTCACCGCGCGCCCGACCCACCAGTGCGGACGCCTCGCGAGCGAACTGGTCGATCTTCTCGGCGGCGATGAGGATCTCGGTGTCCTGCTCGTCGAAACGGGTCAGGACGACGTCGAGTGCATCGATCAGCTGGCCCACCTCGTCGCGACGGCCGTCGACGGTCTCCAAGACCTCGTTGAGGTTGCCGATCACCTGGGTGATCAGCTGCTCACGCTGGGCGATCGCAGAGGTGAAGGAGCCGACTCGGGTCGTCAGCGTCTCGACGGCCGACTCCTGACCCTGGAGGACCTGGACGAGTTGCTGGGACAGCTCGTTGACCTGGGTCGGGTTAAGGCCGGCGAAGAGCGGCTTGAACCCGTTGAGCAGCGTGTCGAGATCCAGCGCCGAGGCGGTATTGGCGATCGGAATCATCCCGCCCGCAGCCAGCTTTGTGCCGGTGCCCGCGCCCTCGCTCGCCATCTGGACGATCCGGTCGCCGATGAGGTTGCGGTACTCGATCGTGGCGGTCGTGCCGTCGTCGAGGACCAAGGAGTCGTCGACCTCGAAGCTGACGACAACGGTGCTGTCGGGCCGGACGTCGATGTCGGTGACCTGACCGACCCTCACCCCGGCGGCGCGGACCTGGTCGCCCTCCTGCAGGCCTGAGACGTCGTCGAAGGCAGCCCGGTAGGTAGTCGCACCACCAGAGCGGTACTCGCTCGTCACGGCTGCCACCCAGAAGGTGACGAGGGCCGCGACGACGAGGAAGATGACCAGCCGAACGAGGTCGGCCCGTTCCTTGAGACGCACTGGACTCGTCGCCACGTCAGCGACCTCCTATTCCCAGAATGTCGAGGATGTCGGTGGAGCTGCGCGCCCCGGAGTCCGTCTCCTTGAAGGGATTGACCCCCGTGTCAAAGGTCGGCTGATATGTCAGGGAGGCTTCTCCCGGGGTCACGTAGGGCAACCCGAAGCAGTTGGGCCCGCGGTCCTCGCCCAGAACCTTGACATCGCCGGGGAAGGCGTAGGGCTCCCTGCCGCGCACCACGTGCGTGAAGGTGGTGATGCCCGGGTTGGTGCCACCCACCGCGAGCTCGGCCAGCTCGTTACCCTTCGCCAGACCCTCGATGAGGCAGGGCAACTCCGGGGAGTAGCGGGCCAGCGTCCCGGTTACGGGGTCGAGCAGCCGCAACGACGTGCTGAGACCCGGGCCGCTCTCGCGCAGAAGCGAGTCACCCTCGCCGCTGAAAGAGGTGAGGCTGAGCTCCAGCGCGCGGAGCGAGGCCTGCTGCTGGACGACGGTCTGCAGGGTCGTGGCGGCACCGTCGAATGTGGTGATGAGGTCCTCACGGGCCAGGTCGTAGACCGCTGCGACGTCATCGATTCGGCGGAGGTCCTCGCTCAGGGCAGGCAGGGAGGGGTTGAAGGAGGTGAGGTAGGTGTCGGTCAGGGCGATGAGCTCGCCGAGGACCTCACCACGCTGGTCCAGCGCCCCCGCGACGGCGTTCAGCGCCTCGCTGAGCTGGGCGGGCCGGGCAGCCTCGAGCACCCCGGTGAGGTTTGTGAATGCCTCGTCTACCTCCACGGTGGTGGCGGTCGCGGCGATGACGTCACCGGCGCGGATCGGTTCGGCGTCCCCCTCCTTGGGCGCGCTCAGCTGGACGTACTTGGCTCCGAACGCCGTCGGCGGGACCAGTCGCGCGGTGACGTCACGAGGGATGGAGTCCACCTCGCTCGGGTCTAGCTCGAGGCTGATCTGCGCACGATCGCCGTCGACGGAGACATCACTGACGGCTCCCACCACGACGCCGTGGAGCTTCACCGGAGCACCGGGGGCCATGGTGATGCCAGCGCGATCGGCCGTCACCAGGACGTCCACGGAGGGGCGGAAGACGCCGTTGTACTGCATGACGGTCCCCACCAGGACCGCGGCCACCAGCAGTACCATGGCCAGACCGGCCAGGAGCTTCTTGTCGATGCCTCGAACGGTAGGCATGTACTTCACCCCGCGATGCGGACCGACGGTCCGCCCCACACGGCGAGCGCGAAGATCAGGTCGACGAACATGGTGGCGATCAGCGCCGACCGCACGGCCCGACCCACGGCCTGACCCACGCCCGCCGGCCCGCCACTGGCCCTGAAGCCGTGGAAGCAGCAGACCGAGACGATCACCAGGGCCATGAGCAGGACCTTGATACCAGCCAGGAACAGGTCGGTGGGCACCAGGAACGTGTCGAAGTAGTGCTGGTACGTGCCGGCTGCTTGTCCGTAGCCGACCGTGACCACCAGCCGCGTGGCGAGCCAGCAAGACATCAGGGCGATCGTGAACAGCGGCACGACGGCGATCAGGCCGGCGATGATCCGTGTGGTGACGAGGTAGGGGATCGGCGGCACGGCCATCACCTCGATCGCGTCGATCTCCTCACTGACCCGCATGGCCCCGATCTGGGCGGTGAAGCCGGCGCCGACCGTGGCGGTGAGCGCGATGCCGGAGATGATCGGGGCCACCTCCCGGGTGTTGAAGTACGCCGAGAAGAAGCCCGACAGCGCAGAGACGCCGATGTTGTCGAAGGAGGTATAGGCCTGCAGGCCCACCTCGATGCCGGACGCGGCCGTCAGGAAGCCGATGACCAGGACGGTGCCTCCGATGAGGGCCAGGGCGCCCGAGCCCAGGGACACCTCGGCGAGAAGCCGGATGATCTCCTTCGGGTAGCTGCGGATCGTGCGAGGCACTGCTCGATAGGCCGCTGCGTGGAAGCCGAGCTGGTCGCCGAGGTCGCGCAGACCCTGGGCGGGCCGGCGCACGAGCGCGCGCCCGTTCAGGTATAGCCGCTCGCGCGAGGTCGGGGCGTGGACCGCCATGTCAGGCTCCCAACTTGATCTGTAGGAAGAGGGCGCTGATCACGCTGTTGGCAGCGAACAGCAGCATGAACGCGAAGACGACGGTCTGGTTGACCGCATCCCCCACGCCCTTGGGGCCGCCCTTCGCGTTCAGACCGAGGTAGCACGCGGTCAGACCGGCCAACATGCCGAAGACCGCAGCCTTGATCTCGGAAGTGATGAAGTCCGCGAGACCCACGAGCAGGGTGAGGTCGGAGATGTAGAGGCCGGGCGTGGCTCCCTGGAGGATGACCGAGAAGATGTAGCCGCCCACGAGGCCCACCACGGTCACCATGCCGTTCAGCGCGACGCCGACTAGCATGGAGGCGAGGACGCGCGGCACGACCAGCCGCTGGATGGGGTCGATGCCGAGGGTGACCATGGCATCGATCTCGTCTCGGATCTTGCGCGAGCCGAGGTCGGCGCAGATCGCCGTGGCACCGGCGCCGGCCACCACCAGGACGCTCACGATGGGTCCGATCTCGCGGACCACCGCCACGGCCGCGCCCGCTCCCGCGAGGTCGACGGCCCCGATCTGGATGAGGAGCTGGTTGACCTGAAAGATGATGACAACGCAGAAGGGAATCGCGACAAGGAGAGCCGGCGCAAAGGACACGGTCGTGATGAACCAAGCCTGCGACACGAACTCGCGGAACTGGAACCGGCGGGTGAACATCTGCTTGAAGACGTTGCCCGAGAACGTGTAGAAGTCCCCGAACGTACTTAGGGTTCGGACGAAGATGCTCGACCCCATGGCCTCCTTGGCGATCTCCCGCGAGCTCGGCGTCAAGCCGGATGGTCCCTGCCGCTGGACAGCGTCCGGGGAGGGAGTCGTCGTCACCACTGGGCGACGCGGCCCATGGTGACCTTGGCCGACCAAGGGGTGGCCCTGCCGTAGCACCGCTGAGGCGGACCCCCTGGACGACGCGCCATCTCGACCTGCATCACTCGAATAGCCCTGGGCAACGCTCCTGTCGCGGCAGTGTCGACCCGCGTGTCCATGCGCTCACCCTTTCGGCTCGTCGAGATGTGACCACGATTACATAGGCTTGGCGCGGCGCTCGTCTCGTCAAAGACGCCGAAAACGCGACTCATCCTTGTAGATTTGCACAATCATGGCGGTCGGTGGGCCGTCCATTCGAGTCGAGGAGCCCGATGCCGACACATCCGCTGCCGTGGGTCGAGGAATGGGTGACCCGGTTCGTCCTCGACGAGTCGAACGCCAGCCAGGTCGACGCCTGGGTGGAGCGCACCGCCCAGAAGATCCTCGAGGAGATCCCAGAGCTGGCGTCCCGCCCCGGCCTCCCCGACGAGATCGAAGAGGCGATCCGCGAGCACTGGATCTGCTTCCTCGGTCAACTGACCCAGCCGCGGATGGCCTTCACCCTCGTCCCCGCCGCCGTGCACATCGCTCGCGGATCTGCCCAGACGTCGCTCCCGCTCGACACCCTCAACCGGATGTACCGCATCGCACAGCAGAGCACGTGGAGCTACACCACAGAGCTGATCGCCGAGATCGACGATGCACGATCCGAGCGCGCGGATCTGCTCATCTTCCTGTGGGAGCGGGCGTCCGACTGGATCGATCGTTCCATCAACGAAACCAGCCGGGTCTACCACGAGGCACGCCGTCGCATTGAGATCGGGCGGAACGCTCGCTGGATGGAAACGGTCTCCCGGGTGCTGGACGGTGAGGTCCTGGACAGCCGGTGGCTCTCGTCGGAGCTAGGCGGATACCCCGTGAGCGGCTACCACACCGCCTTCGTCCTGGCTGCGGGCGAGGAGCAGGACGCTGTGGAGTCGCTCGAGGAATCGTGCCGACACCTGGCGGCAGACGCCGGGCTGCGGCCGTCGCTCGTGGTGCGTCCGGGCGGACGTCAGGCGTGGATGTGGGCTTCCACAAGTCGACAGCTACCCCCCGCCGCGGAACTCGCGCTTTCCAACAGTCCCGCCGGAGACCTGCGCGTCATTGTCGGGCCGAGCAGACCTGGACTGGCTGGTTTCGCATCCTCGCACCGCCAGGCACGGCGCACCCTGGACATCGTGCACCCCGACAAGCGGGGCGTCTTCCTCTACGCCGATCACGAGGCACTCGTGCTCCTCGGGTGCAACCAGGAGGTGGACGACTTCGTGCGGCGCACACTGGGCGGCCTGGGCGGCCCCTCGGACCACGAGGCCAGCCTCCGGGAGACCGTTGCGACGTATCTGGCCCTGGGCGGCAGCGTCGATCGGACGGCAACAGACCTGTCAGTGCACCGCAACACCATCCGCTACCGTCTCCAGAAGGCGACGAGCCTCCTGGGCCGGGATCTCGCGCCGACGAGCAGCGAGGTGGCGCTCGCTCTGCGTCACCTGGAGCTGAGTCACGACGGGCAGTTGGCACATTGACCTGGGCAACGTCACGAGGCCAGCAGTGTCAGGCCGGGCCGAGTAGGACACTCGCTCACAAACCCTATGTCACGCGGCCTCCGAAAGGAGGGGGTTGGACCGTGTAGGTCGGGGTCGTAGGGCTCCTGGTCGTGCCAGCAGCGCCACAGGATCCTGGCCTAGCCTTGGGCCGGGACCCTCGCTGCGTGGGGGTGACGGCAGCCGCGGGCTCAGGCCCGGTCGTAGGTGTCGCCTTGCCCAGGTTTTCACGCGTGGTGCGTCTTGTGGCTAGCCGAGGAGGGCGCGGGGCCCTGCCACCGGTGTCGAACTGACCGAACAGCCTGGTCGCTACGGCGAAGTCGTGCTGTAGCACGGCAAGCAGCCGGTTGTGCACCGCAATCCGCTAACCGATCAGGTCGCGACGGGCTGTACCAGCACCCGCAGCGTGATCGTCTCGTCACGCCAGTGACCCGATGGGCCCCGGAGCGCAGACAAGCGACCTGCTCCAGTCTGCGCCTCACGTCCATCAATGAGCTCAGACCTCAACGACCGTGAGGACGCCGGCGGCGTGCTGGGCACGGAGCACCTTCTTGTCGAACTTGCCAACCGACGTCTTGGGCACCTCGGACACGAAGCACCAACGCTCGGGCAGCCACCACTTGGCAACCTTGCCCTCCAAGAAGTCCCTCAGCTGCGAAGGGGCCACCTTGGCGCCCTCCCGCACCACGATCACGGCGAGAGGGCGCTCCTGCCACTTCTCGTCCGGCACGCCGATGACCGTCGCCTCCAGCACGTCGGGGTGACCGGCGAGCAGCAACTCGAGCTCCACCGAGGAGATCCACTCGCCGCCCGACTTGATGACGTCCTTCGCGCGGTCGGTCAGGGTGACGAAGCTGCGATCGTCAATGCGACCGACGTCTCCCGTCCGCAACCACCCATCGTCGAACTTCTCCGTGTCCTCATCGCCGACGTACGCCCCGGTGATCCACGGGCCACGCACCTGGATCTCCCCGACCGACTCACCGTCGTGCGGCACCTCATTGCCCTCGTCGTCCACCAGCCGCAGCTCGACCCCGGCGACCGGCCGGCCCTGCGAGGCCCGCAGCGCCCAGTGCTCCTCCCCGCTCACCGACGCCGGAGGCCGCGCGATGGCAGCCAGCGGCGAGGTCTCCGTCATCCCCCAAGCCTGCACGATCTGCACGTCATACTTCGCCTGGAAGACCTGCATCAGGTGCAGGGGCACAGCCGACCCTCCGCATGCCACCAGCCCCAACGAGGAGATATCGTGCCCGGGGTTGGCCTCGAGGTAGTTGAGCACGTCGCTCCAGATCGTCGGCACGGCACCGGCGACCGTGGGGCACTCACTGGAGATAAGGCGGACCAACGGCTCTGCCTGGAGGAACCGGTCGGGCATGACCAGGTCGGCCCCAGCCATCAGAGCCGCGTAGACCAGCCCCCAGGCGTTGGCGTGGAACATCGGGACGATGGCCAAGATCGCATCGTCACCGCCGACGCTCAGCCCGTCGGCGGCGCACGCCGCCATCGAGTGGAGGTACGTCGACCGGTGGCTGTACGCAACGCCCTTCGGGTTGCCCGTCGTGCCCGAGGTGTAGCACATCGCCGCGGCCGAGAACTCGTCGACCTCCGGCCAGTCGAATGTCTCCGGCTGGCCGGCGATGAAGTCCTCGTAGGCCACCACAGTGACGCCGTCACGCTGCAGCGGCGCGAGGTCGACGCCGCCCGTCACCACCACCGTGCGCACTTGGGCGAGCTGGGACAGGACCGCCGCCAGGAGGGGGGCCAGAGTGCCGTCTACGAGCACCACCCGGTCGTCGGCATGGTTGGCGATGTAGACCAACTGCTCCGGGGCCAGGCGAGGATTGAGAGTGTGCAGGACCGCGCCCATCGAGGGCACCGCACAGTAGGCCTCGACATGCTCCTGGTTATTCCACATGAGGGTCGCGACCCGCTCGTCGCCCGTCACACCACAGGCGCGCAGGGCGTGAGCCAGCTGCGCCGACCGGCGACCCACGTCCGCGAACGTGCCGACCTTGACCGAGCCGTCCGGCTGGAGCGTCCGGACACGAGCGGTAGCGTGCACGCGCGAACCGTGCCGCAGGATTGCGGCGGTCGTGAGGGGGATGTTCATCATGGTGCTCTGCATCGAGGTTCCTTCGGGGTAGTGGCGCGATTCGGAGCCTGGGACACGACAGCCGGCCCGCGTCGGGTGGGCCAACAGGCGGGACCTCAGGATGCGCGGGCGGCCTTGAGCTGGGCCCGGTCGACGTCGAGCCCCCGACTGATCACCTGCTTAGCCTTCATGAAGTCCCGCGGTCGGTTCACGCAGTCCGCGGCCAGCAGCCGGCCCTGCTGGAGGTAGTAGCAGGTGAAGTCGCGATCACGGGTGGGGTCGCCACTCAGAACGAGCTCGTCGTAACCGGTGTTCAACCCCGCTATCTGCAGCTTGAGGTCGTACTGGTCAGACCAGAACCACGGCAGCGCTGCGATAGGGCGCTCTTTGCCGCACAGTGTGGCTGCTGCCGTCTTGGCCTGTTCCCCGGCACTGGGCACAGACTCCAGCCTCACGAGTCGGTCGTAGCGAGCCATGCGGTGGCTGGCACAGTCACCGGCGGCGACGATTCGAGGGTCGCTGGTGCAAGCCAGGTCGTCAATCACGATTCCGTCCTCGACTAGCAGGCCAGCATCGGCGGCCAACTCGGTGTTGGGAACCAGGCCCACACCGACGATCACGAGGTCGGCTGGGATCCGCTCACCGCCATCCAGGACCACCTCACGGACGCGGTCGTCGCCGGCCATGGCCTTGACGAGGGCGGCCGTTCGGATAACAACACCGGCGTCGCGGTGGACGCGCTCGTAGAATGACGAAACCTCAGGTGCCGTGACCCGCTCGAGCACGCGCTCAGCGGCCTCCAGGACCGTCACCTCCAGACCGAGTGCCCGCAGGGACGCGGCTGTCTCCAAGCCGATGTATCCACCGCCGACGATCACGGCGTGGTGACCCGGGGCCGCCCAAGCCCGGATCGAGGCGACGTCCGCGAAGGTCCGGAGGTAGAAGATCCCCGACAGATCGATGCCGGACACGGACAGGCTGCGCGCCCGGCCCCCCGTGCACAGGGCGAGACCGGCGTACGCCATCGTCGTGCCGTCGCTCAGCACCACCTGTTGCGCCGCACGATCGATCTGCGTGACCGTCCCCTGCACGAGGCTGATGTCGTGCTTGTCGTAGAACTCCGCCTTGCGGATGGCGAGCTCTTCCAGGCTGCTCTTGCCAGCGAGGTAGGCCTTGGAGAGAGGAGGACGTTGATAGGGCAGCGCCGGCTCGTCACCGACCGCGACGATCTCTCCCGCCCAACCCTCCTGCCGGAGTCCGGCCGCCACCTGGACACCGGCATGGCTGGCACCGACGACCAGCGCCCTCCCCTCGGTCACGCGTCGGTCTTCGGCGTCAGCTGGACCATCAGCCTGCTGATGCCGCGCACGAAGTTGGACTGGACGTACTCCGGTTCGTCGACGACCTCGATCTTGTCGAAGCGCGGCAGCAGCTCCTCCCACAGGATTCGCAGCTGCATCTCCGCCAGTCGGTTGCCCATGCACCGGTGGACACCGAAACCGAAGGAGATGTGGTTGCGAGCGTTGCGCCGGTCGATAATCAGGTCGTCCGGCCGGTCGAACACGCGCTCGTCGCGGTTGCCCGAGGCATACCACATCACGAGCTTGTCTCCCTTGCGGATGAACTGTCCGTTGAGCATCGTGTCCTTCTTGGCCACGCGGCGCATGTAGGCCAAGGGTGTCTGCCAGCGGATGATCTCCGAGACCATGTTCGGGATGAGGTCGGGGTTGGCCTTGAGCTTCTCGAACTGGTCGGGGAACCGGTTCAGTGCGAGGACACCGCCGCTCATGGAGTTCCGCGTGGTGTCGTTGCCGCCGACGATGAGCAGGGTGAGGTTGCCCAGGAACTCCATCGGACGATCGATCAGGTCCTTGGTGTCCTCGTTGCTCTGCAGCATCGTGATCAGGTCGAAGCCCGGCTCCTCGCCGGCCGCGAGCCGCGCCTCCTTGTCGCGCCACAGGGCACTCAGCCCTCGCGCTGCGTCGACGAACCCGCGGAACACCTCATCGTTGTCCGAAGGACCGCCGTTGGCCTGCTCCATAGAGCTAGCCAAGTCTGACCACTCGACGAGCTTTCGGCGCTCCTCGTAGGGGAAGTCCAGCAAGGTTGCCAACATGCGCGCAGTGAGCTCGATCGAGACGCGGTCGACCCAGTTGAAGGGCTCACCGATCGGGAGATCGTCTAGCACCTCTTGGACGCGCGAACGGATCAGCCCCTCCATCTCCCGCAGATTCTTGGGAGCCACGACGCCCTGGACGGCAGCGCGCTGGCGGTCGTGCTTGGGCGGGTCCATCGCAATGAACATGGCGACATCCATGAACCGCGGGGGCTCGCCGATGATAATGAAGGGCTCCGCCGAGAAGGTCTCATGGTCCTTGTCAACTGCGACGATATCGGCGTGCCGGGTGACCGACCAGAAGGGACCGAAAGGGCTCTTGGCCTGAAAGTGCACGGGGGCCTCGTTGCGCACCCGCTCGAAGTACTCCTGCCACCTACCCTGCCGGTACAGGAACGGGTTGCTCAGGTCGATATCGGCGAGGGCGACCTCCTCCACGGGGGGGATGGGCTCCTCAACGAAGATCTTTTGTCCGTTGGTCCGTGTCACGAAACGACGGGTCTTGTCGTATAGGTGCGCCCCACGGATCTGCATCTGCATAGGGACAACGAACTGAACTCGCTCAGTCACGGCGTCGGTCACGGTAGTCAGGGTCGTCATGGCGCGGTCTTCCTCTCGACGGTCACATCTGGAATTCGGGGAGTCGAACGACGAGGCCGTCCCAGTTCTCGCTCACGCGCATCTGGCACGCCAGACGAGACGCCGGCTCGCGCTCGGGGTTCATGGCGAGCATCTCCTCCTCGACCGGACCTGAACGGCCGACCTCGGCGACCCACTGGTCATCGACAATCACGTGGCACGTGCCACACGCGGCCTCTCCGCCGCAGTCGCCGTCGACCCCGGGCACCATGTTGTCGACCGCGATCTGCATGAGGGACGCACCCTCCTCGAGGGGTGCCTCGCGCTTCTCTCCGTCGTGGGAGATGAAGGTGACATCTGACATGAAACAGCTCCTTGCTCGAACGTGAGTCAAGTGTTTGCGCTCCGGTGGCGCTGTGGCTATGGTCACCCGCGTCAATATGTTGTGATTTCGGCTCAGGAGGCAGGATGAAGGCTCACGAGCCCGGGGTGCCTCCGCTGGCGTTCGTCCAGCTCTTGAACAGCGACGCACTCGAGCCCGACGCCGTGGCCCACTTTCGTCGGATCATCGACCACCAGGGGACGTCCGAGCTGGATCTGGTCCGGCACGACCGACAGGTGCCGATCCGCTGGTTCCGCGAGGTCTACCCCGACCTCGACCCCGAAGGCGCCACCCACCTCGGGCTCGCATTCGCCGAGAGGGCCCAGCTGACCTCGTTTGGTCCCTTGAGCCTTCCCCTGGTCAGCGCTGGATCCGTCACCGAGGTCTTCGAGCTGCTCGGGTACCTGCCCGTCATCTCCGGGGCCCTTCGCCCCCACTTCCACCAGGGCCAGCGCAGCCTGACGGTAGGCCTCAGCGGCCACACCGGCGACCCCGATCTCGACTGCCTGGTCATCACCTACGGTGGCGCGGCTTTGCTTCGACTGCTCGACATGCTGGCCGGCACGCTGCCAGGCGTAACACTGCACCTGGCCTGGAAGGCCCCCCAGTTTCCGGAGGGCTACATAGATCTCCTGACCGGACGTCTGGCATTCGACGCGCACGCATCCTTCATCGACGTGCCCGCCGAGACGCTTCAGGCCCGCTGCCGATTCCCAGACCCGCTTGCTTACCGCCTGGCCATCGCCGAGCTGAGCCGCACGCTTGAGCGGAACACCAGTGCCGCCAGCGTTACGGAGAGCGTGAGGCGACTGCTCGAGGAGGATCCCGGGCGTAGCAGCAGCCAGGAGGTCGCAGCACTCCTCGGCGTCTCCACCAGCACCATGAAGAGACGACTTGACGACGAAGGGACGACCTTCCGGGAGGTTCGACAATCCCTACTACGCGAGAGGGCCATCGTCCGACTGCTCGACCACTCCCTAACGATCAGTCAGATCGCCGTCGATCTCGGCTACAGCGACCTGCCGAACTTCTCTCACGCCTTCAGGCGCTGGACCGGGCAGTCGCCAAGCGAGTTCCGCAAAGTGGGTCGACGCGGACCGGGGTGAGGATGCGCAAGTAAGGAACGCGCCCGTCATGGCCATCGATAGCCAGCTCAACAGAACTGCGGCGTGGGACCTGGGGCAGGCCACCCGCAGGAAGTGAGCATGACGTGGTGACGAATCGAACTGCGAGCCTGGTGGGCCCGCGCAACGAACTGTTGGTCGACCATGTCGGATCACCAGACAGCTCGATCCGCGATACGCGGTCGATGAGTTCGGTGAGGACGGCGTGGGCTTCCATCCGTGCCAAGGGTGCTCCGACACAGAGGTGTATTTGACTTCGACCTTCGGTCGAACGTGGCGGGCGATGAGAATCGGCGGTGACGCTCGGCGACGTCGGCACACACTGGTGCGGGTGAGCCCGTAGAGGTGTATGGCGTGGGGCTCTCGG
>NZ_JAHTLF010000011.1 GCF_024614185.1 Nocardioides carbamazepini | reverse complement strand
TCGAACGACTCGGACACACCGTGCAACTCGACGCCGCTAGCTGAGCAGCGAGTCCACTGCCATCGTGTCGGGCTCCGCCCGACGCGCTCACGCGCCTGCGCCGGTACAGGTGATTCACGGGTCTGTGCGCCGTGACCGAACCCGACGTGCATCTTGGGGTTGCGGTCAGCGCGGTAGGTGTTGGGATCCTCGAACGCAACGGGTCTCGATTCGCGGCACCGAAGGAGAGAAGCACCCTTGACCCTTTGGGAATTTTGCCACCAGCAACATCGTAGTCGGCGCGCGGTGTAGCGGTACAGATTCTGGATGGGGCTGGAGAATCGCATGTGCTCCTCGATCGCCATCGGAATCAGGTCAGGGTTCTCCCGGACGCGGTCATACTGCTCTGGGTTGCGCGCAAAGGTCTCGAACATCCCGCCCAACAGGTTCGTCGTGGTCTCCTTTCCAGCAACAAGGAGCAGCATCGATCAGGACAAGCTCCACCCAAAGTGGATCCACCCGGTGATCGACCGTCTCGCCGACGCCGGGGTTCCCGTCGACAAGTGCTGCCAGGTCCTCGGGGTGTCGCGATAGGCCTACTACCGCTGCAAACGCCGTCCCACATCGGCGACGCAACTGCGCCGCCACTGGCTGACCGGTCTCATCCGGGAGGTCGATGTCGCCTGACGCGGGAGCTACGCGTATGGCCGCATCCACGCCGAGCTCACGGAGCTGGGCGGAGCGCTCTTCGCCGACCGTACCTGCCTTCCACTTGCCATCAGCCCGCACTCTCCGCGACTTGCAGCAGGGACGCCAGAGCGGTGTCGGGGTCGGCCAGTAATTCGCGCTGCGGCGCGAGGTTGGCCCCGATGGCCCTCTTGCTAAACATGAATTCCTGCGGCCTGTTGACGCAGTCGGCCGCGATAATTCGGCCTTCGTTCAGGTAGAAGCAGGCGAAGTCGCGGCCCACGCTTGGATCGCCACGCAGGACCACCTCGTCATAACCGGCGCTCAGACCAGCGATCTGGAGCTTCAGGTCGTACTGATCCGACCAGAACCATGGCAGTCCGGAGATCTCCTTGTCTTTGCCACAGATCGTGGCGGCGACCGTCTTTGCCTGCTCCACTGCGTTCGGGACTGACTCTAGACGCAGCCGACGGCCATAGCGGGCATCGAAGTAGTTGGCGCAGTCACCCGCGGCGTAGATGTGGGCATGATCGGTTTGGCCATGACCGTCGATGACGATGCCATCCGACACCGCGAGCCCGGCCTCCTGGGCGAGCTCCACGTTTGGGACGACTCCGATCCCCACGATGGCGAGATCCGCTTGCAGTACCTCGTCGCCTGCGAGCAGCACTCCACGTACGCGATCGCCGCCCTCAAGCGCGAGGACCTCGACGTCCGTGCGAAGGTCAATGCCTTCTTCACGATGAATCCGCTCGTAGAACGTCGAGACCTCGGGTGCGGTCACTCGCTGGAGCACGCGCCCGGCCGTCTCGAGCACGGTGACGGTGAGGCCCAGCTGACGGAGGGAGGCTGCTGTCTCCAGGCCGATGTATCCGCCGCCAATGATCACGGCGTGCTTGCTCGTCGGCAGGTCGGCCTGGATCCCCTGGATGTCGGCGGCACCCCGCAGGTAGTGCACTCCGTTGAGGTGGGCGCCAGGCAGGCTCAGTCGCCGTGGGCGTGCCCCTAGGCATAGGGCCAAGTGGTCGAAGTCGAGGACTTCCCCGTCCTCCAGCTCGACTTGGAGGGCGTCCGGGTGCAGCTTCACCACGCGTGCTGGGCGAAACCTGACTTCCTGCTTGAGATAGAAGTCCGGCTTGCGGATGAGGAGCTCGTCAGGACTGAGTTTCCCGGCGAGGTAGGCCTTGGACAACGGCGGGCGTTGGTACGGCAGCCCCGGCTCGTCGCCAAGCAGGAGGATCTCCCCAGTCCAGCCGTCCTGGCGCAGGCTGGCGCACATTTGGGCGCTGGCATGACTGGCTCCGACGATGATGACGCGAGCGGTGCCCATGAGTCTCTCGTCCTCGTGTCAGCCGTCGGACTTAGGCGTGAGCTGCACGATCATCCGTCCATAACCCCTCACGAAGTTGGACTGGACGTACGTGGGTTCGCCGATGACCTCGATCTGGTCGAACCGGGCCAACAGCTCCTCCCAGAGGATGCGCAGCTGCATCTCGGCGAGCCGGTTGCCCATGCAACGGTGCACACCAAACCCGAAAGACATGTGGTGGCGGGCGTTGGCACGATCAATGCGGAAGGCGTCGGGGTCGTCGAACTGGGCCTCGTCGCGGTTGCCGGACGCGTACCACATGATGATCTTGTCGCCCTTGCGGATGAACTGTCCGCCAAAGTGCACGTCGCGCGTCGCGATGCGACGCATGTAGGCCAGAGGGGTCTGCCAGCGGATGATCTCCGAGACCATGTTGGGGATGAGGTCGGGATTGGCCTTCAACTTCTCGAACTGATCCGGGTTCTGGTGCAGCGCCAGCACCCCGCCAGACATGGAGTTCCGGGTGGTGTCGTTGCCGCCGACGATCAGCAGCGTCAGGTTGCCGAGGAACTCGAGGGGGCGCGAGATCATGTCCTTGGTTTCATCGGAGGACTGCATGAGGGTGACGAGGTCGAAACCCGTCTCCCCCTGCTCCCTGCGCGCAGCCTTGTCGTGCCACAGAGCGATGAACTCCCGAGCGAGCTCAGCCGTCGCCTTGAAGAACTCGTCCTGGTGCGTGATGCCGCCGGTGCCCTCCGTGGTGCCGCTGATCGCATCGGACCAGTACGTAAGCTTGCGGCGCTGTTCGTAGGGGAAGTCGAGCAGCGTCGCCAGCATGCGCCCCGTGATCTCGATCGAGACCCGGTCCACCCAGTCGAACGGCCGGTCGGTCGGCAGGCTGTCTAGCACCTCGACGATTCGCTCCCGGATGAGCGACTCCATCTCCTTGAGGTTTTTGGGTGCGACGACACCCTGGACGGCCTTGCGCTGGGTGTCGTGCCGCGGCGGATCCATGGCGATAAACATCGCGATCTCCAACGGGATGTCCCCCATCACGATGACCGGTTCGGCCGAGAAGACCTCCGCATTGGTGTCGACGGCCCGAATGTCCTCGTAGCGCGTGATCGACCAGAACGGACCGAACGGGCTATCGGGCATGTAGTGGACAGGGGCCTCCTCGCGAAGGCGCTTGAAGTAGTCACGACTCTTCCCTTGCCGGAACAGGAAGGGATTGCTGACATCAAGCTCGGCGAGCGGCACGTCCGCCGCGTCCGGGATCGGTCGTTCGGTGAGCACGAGCGGCTTGCCCTTGCCGGCGAGACGCTGTGCCTTCTTGGCCATGTGCGCGGCCTGGACTTGCCGCTCGGCAGGCACCGTTGCCTGGACCTTGGTCTGCACCGAGACCATCGCGCGCTCGAGCACGTTCTTCTTCGTCTTCATCTCGTCCGCCTATCGTGAGGTGTGGGGCGTTCGTGGATCACATCTGGAACTCGGGAAGGCGGACCTTCAGCCCGTCCATGGCTTTGGAGGCGACCACCTGACAAGCCAGACGAGAGTTGGCCTGACACTCGGGCGACATCTCGATCATCTGGCTCTCACGATCGCTGCGCGTTCCGGTCGTCGAGATCCAGTCGTCGGTGATGATGATGTGGCAGGTGCCACACGCGGCCTCGCCACCGCAGTCGCCCTCGATGCCAGGAACAGCGTTGTTCGTGGCGGCTTCCATCATCGATTGGCCCTCGACGAAGTCGATCGTGTGAGGAGTGCCGTCGTGCTCGACAAAGGTGACGGTGGGCATTTCTCGTTCCTTTCGCAAGTGGTGCTGCACGCGTGGGACGCGGCGGGCTGTTCGTGCTGACGGTCGGAGTCAACGTGACGAGCACCACCGGCGTCTTATGCAGGGACGCCAGATATGCGCCACGACTTTGTCGAACGAGCCAACTGCCGTCCCACGGCAACCAGGCGGGGACACGCGCGATGAGCCTGGAGCACTTTTCCCAAGCAACGCGGTACGTCCGGTATGACACGGCGACGGCCTCATCGAAGGACAGAAATCCATCGACATCCTTCGACCCACGAGCCACGCCCTGCCGCTTTGGAACCCTGCACAGTCGCATTCACCATTTCTGGCTCTAGGGCTCTAGGGCCGCGTGTGCCGAACGCCACATCCTTTAGTCATCACGCACGACCGTGTACCTCGAGAAGGAGAGACGATGTCGCTTGTCACCCCGGCACCGCCCGTTGACGTCAGCGGGTTCGACGCCGCCATCGAACGGTTGTCCACCGGCGCGAAGGCGTGGGCCGCGATGAGCCTCGGAGAACGTGGAGAACTCATCGCTCGCACCCACGACTCCGTCGCTCGGGTGGCTGAGCGTTGGACCCGCACCGCTCTCGACATCAAGGGCCTCGACCCCAAGTCCGCTCTCGCGGGCGAGGAGTGGTTGAGCGGGCCGTACGCGACGCTGGCCGGGTTCGGCACCGTTGCCCACTCCCTCGCCACCTTGGCGGGCGGCGGGTCCCCCATCGGTTCGATCACCCCTAAGAAGGCACCGGGCGGCCGACTGGCCTGGCGGGTGCTGCCGCTCGACTCTCGCGAGGCGTTGCTGTTTCACGGCTTCTCCGCCGAGGTGTGGACGCTGCCTGGCGTGAGCGAAGCCGACGTGCGCACCGACACCGGCGCTGATGCCAGTCGAACCGGTGTGTCCGGAGGGGTAGGGCTTGTCCTGGGCGCGGGCAACATCACCTCCATCGGCCCACTCGACGTGCTGACCGAGCTGGTCGTCCACCACCGCGCGACCGTCCTCAAAATCAATCCCACGTTCGCCAACCTGTTGACGGTCTACCGACACGCACTCGCGCCTCTCATCGAGGCCGACCTCCTGCGCGTGGTTCAGGGTGGCGCGGCCGAAGGCGCCTACCTGTGCAACCACGACGGCATATCCCATGTCCACATCACTGGCAGCGTCGAGACGCACGACGCAATCGTGTGGGGACGCGGGAAGGACTCGGCCACGCGGCGCCGGGAGGGGCGCCCCGTGCTCGACAAGCCGATCACCAGTGAGCTCGGCGGGGTCTCGCCCGTCATCGTCGTGCCCGGCGAGTGGACCGCGGCCGACCTGCGATTCCAAGCGGAGAACATCATCTCGATGCGGCTCCACAACGCCGGCCACAACTGCTGCGCGGCACAGATGATCGTGATCGACGCCGCCTGGCCCCAGCGTGAGGAGTTCGTACGCGAACTTCGCGCGGCCCTGACTCGGGTACCGTCGCGCACCCCTTGGTACCCGGGCAGCGACCAGCGGCTGAAAGACGCGGCACGTGCCCACTCGGGGGCAGAGACCTTCTCGGACGGCGACCGGCTGCTCATCCAGGTGCAGCCGGACGAAGTATGCCCGCTCACGCGCACCGAGTACTTCGCTCCGGTCCTGGGGCTGGTGGAGCTGGACGGCGGCGGCGCCCGCGGCTTGCTCGACCGTGCGGTCGAGTACGTCAACCGTGAGCTGGCCGGGACGCTGAGCGCCAACATCCTCATCGCACCTGCCGAGCGTCGCAATCTCGGCGCGGCCTTTGACGAGGCGGTCTCCCGACTGGACTACGGAGGGATTGCCATCAACACGTGGACCGGGCTCGCATTCCTCGCCCCCACCGCGACCTGGGGCGCTTTCCCGGGGCACACCCTCGATGACGCCCAGAGTGGCATCGGAATCGTGCACAACGCCCTGCTGATGGCTCACTCCGAGCGGACTGTCGTGACCGGGCCGTTCCGGCCGTTCCCGCGATCGGTGCTCAACGGCGAGATGACCCTGTTCCCGAAGCCGCCGTGGTTCGTCACCGCTCGCAGCGCCGCCAGCACCGGACGCAAGCTCAGCGGGTACGCGAGCGGTCCCTCCTGGGCCAAGCTGCCGAGCATCTTCGCCTCGGCCTTCCGCGCCTGATCAACCCTCCACCCACGAACGGACACTCTCATGACTGACAACTTCGACTACATCATCGTCGGCGCCGGTTCCGCCGGCTCTCCCTTGGCCAACCGGCTCTCGGCGGACCCCTCCGTCCGCGTGCTCCTCCTGGAAGCCGGAGGCGAGGCCAAGAGCCCCAACATCGCCATCCCGGCGGCATTCTCCGAGCTCTTCAAGTCCAACTACGACTGGAACTACGAGACGACACCGCAGCAGGGGCTCGACGGCCGAACCATCTACTGGCCCCGTGGCAAAGTGCTCGGCGGCTCGTCGGCCATGAACGCGATGATGTGGGTGCCGGGCTTCGCCGCGGACTACGACACCTGGGCTGAGCTGGCAGGTCCCCAGTGGAGTCACCGGGCGCTGGCCTCCACCTTCGCCTCCACTCACGTGAGCGTGCAGGAGCAGCGCGACCCGCGCGAGATGACCAGCGCCTTCCTCGACGCCGTCCAACAGGCGGGGTACCAGATGGAGACCCCCAACGGTGAGGAGCCGAACGGTTTCACCCGCACCCGGGTGACGCAGTCCAACGGCACTAGACACAGCTCGGCGCGGGCCTACCTCACGCCTATCCGCAAGAAGCGCGAGAACCTCACCATCCGCACCGAATGCCACGCCACTCGCGTGGTGTTCGCGGGGCGTACGGCCACAGGCGTGGACTACAGGGCGAAGGACGGCTCTCTCCTCACCGCACACGCCTCGCGCGAGGTCATCCTGTGTGGCGGCGCGGTCAACACCCCCCAGCTGCTCATGTTGTCGGGCATCGGCGATCCCGAGCAGCTGCGCCGCCTCGGCATCGACGTCTTGGCCGCATCATCGGAGGTCGGCGCCAACATGCGTGACCACCTGGTCAGTCTCTTCGCCATCGGCGTCGACGGCGAGACGCTGAAGGACGCCACCGGCGTCTCCCAACTGATCCGCTTCCTGCTGAAGCGTCGGGGCATGCTGACGTCAAACATCGCCGAGGCGTACGGGTTCGTCCGCACAGACCCCTCGCTGGCCCTGCCGGATGTCGAGATCCTCTTCGCGCCGGTCGCGTACGTCGAGGAGGGTCTCAACGGGATCCCGGCTGACGGCCTCTCCGCAGGACCGATCCTCCTCCGGCCGGAGAGCCGAGGTGAGATCCGGCTCTCGACCGCCGACCCCCTGGCCAAGCCCATCATCGAGCCCCACTATCTCTCGGACCCCGAAGGTAGCGACCGGGCAACGATGCTGCGTGGCCTCGACATGACCCTGGACATCCTCAGCACCCCTGCCATCAAGAAGTTCGCCACCGGCGCATACATCGCACCGATGGGTGGCGAGAAGTTGTCGCGCGAAGACCTCCTGCTCGCGGCCCTGGAGCAGACGTCACACACGCTCTACCACCCGACATCGACCGCCCGGATGGGGCTCGACGACGCCTCCGTCGTCGACCCCGAGCTCCGGGTTCGAGGCGTCCACTGCCTCCGCGTCGCGGACGCCTCGGTGATGCCTGAGATCATCCGCGGCCACACCCACGCGCCATCGGTCGTCATCGGCGAACGGGCCGCCCAGCTCATCGCGAAGGGATGATGCCGGTGCGCCGTTACCGTTGCAGCGAACGGCGCACCCGAGGAGTGCTTGGACCTCCGAACCCAGGTGGACCGCAGACGAATCGTCGTCACTTCCAGCCGTCGCGGACCACCCTGTCGCCAGGCACATCCCATCCAGACGTGAGTGCGCTGCGCACGACCATCGCCCACCGTCTTGGGTCGATTCTGGCCGACGACGACCTGAAATGCCTGCTCCCAGAGCAGTGAGCACGGTCCAAGATCACCATGGCGCTCCTCAAGGACGAAACTCCCCCGATCAGAGGGCGAAGGTCTGAGCATCACCAATCCTCGAGCATGGACGTCAGCGACCGCACGTTGCATGACGTCACAGGCCGAGGTCGCGGCCGATGAGCTCCTTCATGATCTCGTTGGAGCCGGCCCAGATCTTCGAAACGCGGGCATCGCGCCAGGCCCGACGCGGTGCTCGTTCATGAAGCCGTAGCCACCGTGCGGCTGGACGCAGTGGTCGAGCACGTCGTTCTGCACCTGCGAGGTCCACCACTTGGCCTTCGCGGCGTCGACGGGGGTGAGCTCCTTCTTGGTGTGCGCGATGACGCACTGGTCGACGTAGGCCTGGGTGACCTCGATCTGGGTGACCAGCCCCGCGAGGAGGAACTTGTTGTGCTGGAAGGAGCCGATGCTGGCACCGACGGCCTTGCGGTCGATCGTGTAGGCGATGGTCTCGCCGAGGATCTGCTTGACGTGCGCGAGGTTGGAGATCGCGCAGCCGAGCCGATCCTGCGGGAGGTTCTGCATCATGTGGATGAAGCCGACGCCGACCTCGCCGACGATGTCGTCGTCGGTGACGCGCACGCCCTCGAAGAACATCTCGGCGGTGTCGGACTCGTCCTGACCGACCTTGTCGAGTTTGCGCCCGCGACCGTAGCCCTCGGCGTCGGTCGGGATCGCGAAGAGCGTGATGCCCTTGGCCTTCCTCTCCGGCGAGGTACGCACGGCGGTCACGACGATGTCGGCGGAGTAGCCGTTGGTGATGAAGGCCTTGGAGCCGTTGATCACCCCGCGGCGCTGCGCAGCGCGGCGAGGTCGGAGCCCCCGGACGGCTCGGTCATGCCAATCGCCAGCAGCAGCTCGCCACTGGCCACGCCGGGCAGCCATCGCTGGCGCTGTTCCTCGGTGGTCAGCTCCACGACGTACGGCGCGACGATGTCGGCGTGAATGCCGACACGGGAGGAGAGCGCGCGGCGTTGACCTTGGAGAGCTCCTCGGCCATGAAGGCGTTGAACCGGTAGTCGCCGGCCTCGGCGCCGCCGTACTGCTCGGGATCTCCAGGCCGAGGAAGCCCTGCTTGCCGGCCTCGAGCCAGAACTCCCGCGGCAGCGCCTTGTCGATGGCGTACTGCTCGACGTGCGGCACCACGGACCGGTCCAGGAACTCCTTGACGAACCCTCGGAATGACTCGTGGTCCTCGTCGTAGATGCCGCCGCTTCATGTCGATCCCTGCTTCCCTCTCAGCCGAGCTCGCGCTTGAGGATCTTGCCGGTGGCGGTCATCGGGAGGGCCTCGACGACCTCGACGATGCGGGGGTACTTGTAGTTCGCCATCTGCTCCTTGCCCCAGGCCACGAGGTCCTCGCCGGTGGTCGTGGCGCCTTGGTTAAGGATGACGAACGCTTTGACCTCCTCGCCGCGGGACTCATGTGGGACGCCGATGACCGCGGCGAGCGAGACGTCCTCGTGGGTCATCAGGGCCTCCTCGATCTCTCGCGGGTAGACGTTGTAGCCGCCGCGGATGATCATGTCCTTGGACCGGTCGACGATGTAGTAGAAGCCGTCGGCGTCCTTGCGGCCCAGGTCGCCGGAGCGGAACCAGCCCTCCTCGTTGAGTACCTCGGCGGTCGCGTCGGGCCGGCCGTGGTAGGCCTTCATGATGTTGTGGCCCTTGATCGCGATCTCGCCGACGGAGGTCTTGCCGTCCTCCTCGATGTCGTCGGGGACCTTCTCCCAGCTGTCGGCCTGCAGCAGGCACATCTCCACGCCGGGGATCGGCAGGCCGATCGAGCCGACCCGCTGGGGCTGGCCGTGCGGGCTGAACGAGGCGACCGGGCTGGTCTCGGAGAGGCCATAGCCCTCCAAGATCGTGACGCCGAACTCTTTCTCGAAGTCCTTGTGCACCTCCACCGGCAGCGCGGAACCGCCGGCCACAGCGACCCGGAGGTTCCTCGCGAGGGCCTCGACGTCGACCTCGGGGGTCAGGGCACCGAGCAGGCCCCAGTACATGGTGGGGACGCCGGCGAAGAACGTCACGCCCTCCTTCTGCATGAGCGCCAGCGCGGGCTCGGCCTCAAAGCGGGGCAGCATGACGACCGTGCCGCCGTAGGCGAAGCCGCCGTTCTGGATGACGGTCTGTCCGAAGGAGTGAAACAGCGGCAGCACACACAGGTGTGTGTCGGGCTCCTCGGCGCTCGCCCCGAACAGCGCCTCGCCGGACAGCGCGTTGTCGCGCATGTTGCGGTGCCGCAGTTCCGCCCCCTTGGGCTGGCCCGTCGTTCCGGAGGTGTAGAGGATGACCGCGGTATCGTCCTCGTCGGTCTCGACGGTCTCGAACGTCGGCGGCTGCGACCCGATCGCCTGGAACAGCGTGGTGGTGCCCTCGATCGGCGAGGCCGCAGCTGGATCGGCGGTGATGACGAAGAAGTGCTCGCAGCCCTCGGTGGCTTCGAAGCCCTCGTGACCGGCCTGACCGATCGGCAACTCCGGCGTGCCCTGGAAGCACACGTACGCCTTCGCGTCGGAGTCGGCCAGGTGGTAGGCCACCTCGCGCCCCTTGAGAAGCACGTTCAGCGGCACCACGGAGGCACCGGCCTTGAGTATGCCGAAATAGACGATCGAGAAGTACGGCAGGTTCGGACAGCTGAGCGCCACCTTATCCCCACACCCCACACCACGCTCGGCCAGCGCGCCGGCGACCTGGTTGGCCAGACCGTTGACCTGGGCGTAGGTCAACCGGGTGTCGCCGAAGACGATCGCGGTGCGCTCTGGGAAGGACTCCGCACTCGACTCGAGCAGAGTCGCGAGGTTGTAACTGGACAAATGAACTCCCAAGGACGAAAGAGACCGCACACTCTGCACGGGCGCGTCGGCGCGACTCCCGCTCGGGGATTCACCGGACGTGGCGATATGCTCTCGCGGCCCTCACGTGCGTTCGTGGCTCTCGACGCCAAATCCGGCCGGCGGGGTTGGACCGCTCGACAAAAGTGCAGGCGCCGTGTCAACTACGCCAAGAATCGCGCTCACCGTTGTTCCGACGTCCAGGGTGATCGCTCGTCGCGGCTGGCACGGTAACGCAGGCCACCCCAAGGTCCTGTCCCGAGACCGGGTCGCAAGCAAGCTACGAGAAGGAGGCCACCTTGGCGACCCAGGGCGCAGCCGGCGCACATCTCTTCAGAGCCTGCCGCGCCTCGGGATCAGTGTGGACGTTGCGTCAATGAACACCTCCCACGACCGGCTCGTGGTCGTCGGCGCCGGACTCGCCGGGCTTCGCGCTGCTGAGACGGCTCGTCTGGCTGGCTTCACCGGATCGATCACTCTCGTGGGGGCCGAGGAGTTGCCTCCTTACGACCGTCCCCCTCTGTCCGAGTCGGTCCTGGCCGTGGGAGTGAAGACGACAGTTCAGACATTCCGTACCGTCGAACAGCTGTCTCGAAAGCTGGGCGTCGAGTTTCTCGGCGGACGACAAGCGACCGCGTTGCAGTTTGCCCGGCGCACACTCGAGCTCGACGAACGCGAGAGCCTCTGCTACGACCGGCAAATCATCGCGACCCGAGCCCATCATGACCGGTTCGAGGGTTCGGACGCATCTGGCGTGACGACGCTGAGAACCGCGGCTGATGCATACATCGTGCGTGAGGCACTGGACCGGCGCGCTCGGGTCGTGGTGATCGGTGCTGGGCTGATCGGTTCCGAAGTCGCCTCAGCAGCTCGCGCACGCGGTATGTCGGTCGTTCTCCTCGACGTCCAACCGCTCCCGCTAGTGCGCGCCGTTGGACTGGAGGCTGGACGCATCTGCGCTGCCCTGCAGCGACAGGCCGGCACCGATCTGCGGGTGGGTGTCGAGGTCGAGGCGCTCGAGAGTCACCGCGGGCACGTCGCCGCCGTCGCTTTGCGAGGCGGCACCACGCTGGCTGCCGACCTCGTTGTCGTCGACCGCGGCGCCCAACCGGCGACCAGATGGCTCATCGACTCGGGCATCATGCTCCACCCCAACGACGGGGGCATCGTGTGCGGTCCCGACCTTCGCACCAGCGTGCCCGACGTGTTGTGCATGCGGTGACGTGGCCCATGCCCCCTGGGCATCGATCGGCAGCGACCTGCTGCGCTTGGCAAATTGGACCAGCGCCGCCGAGCAAGGCGGCGTGGCCGGTCACAATGCAGTCACAGATGGCTCACCCATCACACTCACTGGGATCCCGTCAGTCTGGTCGAACTGGTACGGGCACCGGCTCCAGTTCGCCGGGTTCCCGCACTGCGACGAGACGCTGGGCCTCGGCAACCCCGGTCCTGGATGCATCGTTCTCTACCGCCGCGACTCCACACTAGGGGCGGTGTTCGCGATCGACCCAGGTGCCGTCGTCTTGGGGCTACGCGAGTTGATCGGCGTACCCGGTTCATGGAACGACGCGGGGTCATGTGTCGGGATGGGGCAGGCGGCATCGGCGCCGCGGACTGCCTGAACGCGGCTCAGTCTCCGGAATGAAAAAGCTGGTAATGCCGCAACGCCACCTCGAGATCTGCGCCCAGTTTTGCGATCGGACTGGCAAGCACTCCTTCAGCCTGCCCGAGGCGGTACCGGACAGTGTTGCGGTGCACAGAGAGCGTCGACGCCGCCTCATCCACATTGCGCCCGTGGTCCAGAAATGCCGCGATCGTCTCGCGCAACTTCTCCATGGTGCCGTCGTTCTCCGCTAGCTGGCCGAGAACACGCGTGACGAATCGGTCCACTCGGGGGCTGCAGGCCAGAAGCGCGCTGAGCTCGACGTCCTCATAGAACGTCACCCTGGATTGTCGCGGGTCACGTGGTGCTCGACAGACGATCTCGTGCGTGGTGACGGCATCCTCGTGCGACATGATGAAGCCGTCGAGGCCCTCGGCGGTCACGCCGACCGAGATCGACATGTCCGTGCTGCCCAGGAGTCCGTTCAACTCGTTGAGTCGGCGTGCGTCGAAGGTGCCGACCATCCAAGCCCAAGCGCGGCCCTGCCCGGGATGCACGACAAGTTGACGGCCGGCCCCGACGGCCTCGGCGGCCTGCCCCGCCAAACGCTCCAGGGTGACATGGTCAGCATGCGCTCCCTCGAGGACCAGCGCGGTCTGCTTGAGCGTCACTGGATAGCCGCCGAGATGGGCCGAGATCCTGCGTGGGTCTGAAGCGTCGCCCGTGAGTACCTCGCGGACGGCGCCGAGCAAACGGATCTCGGGTGTTGCGCTCTGCTTCGACCTCGTGGCGTGGTAGATGCTGGTGGAGACGTCGATCGCGGCCTGGATCCACGCACCGGCCCGGTCCCAGAAGTAGATCAGCGCGTCGCTCTGGCTGCACACCTCGGGCGAGATCTGCTGAATCACTTCTGTTCCGTAGGCCCACACATCTTGCTGAGCCACGCGGTAAATCTTGATGACCACCTCAACCGGCAGTCCGGCGGCAGCGATCTCGACTGCCAACGTGCGACCGCTCTCGACCAGCCTGAACTCGAACTCGGGCTGGGCGAAGTTGTGCAGGAACGCCAGCCAGTGCTGCTCGACCGCACTGTGGAGCGCTGCGGCTAAGCGCTCGTCTCGGGCTAGTTGCGGGATCTCCGTCGTGATCGCCGTATAGGTCCGATCAACCCATTTCCGCACCATTTCAGGTTGCGCCTCGGCGCCCAAGAAGCCGGCCAGCCATGTGGCCAAACCCGTCTCCATCTCGACGCTCACCACATCACTCCTCTAGCCGCGCCGCCGCCGCGTGCGGTGACCCTCGTCACAGGATACCGAAGGCGTGACGCTGGTCGTTTGCTCGAACTGGCAGCCGTGGAGACCCAGCCGCAGGCTGCTCCCCTGCCGTTCCATGGTGGCCTCCTACACATATCGCTCTGCGAGCACTCCTCACCCGCCGCCGTGACTGGGAGGTCGACATCGACTCCGCGGCCCGACTCCGCTCAGGCCCGATCCGCGGGTTCGCATCTCTACCCATTCAGTAGGTCAGCCACTCACCATCGAGTCCCACGAAGGAGTACCCGTGAAGGACCGACCGAAGCCGGGCCGCGCAACAGTCCTCCACAATCTGATCGAGGAGATCCTCGCCCGAGACGACGGGCAAATCCCCACCAACATCGAAGGCATCGACACCTACTTCAACAACGACGATGACCTCGCGAACGCGCTGCTGCTCCGCTGGCACACCCGCCTCGTGGCCTCACTAGAACGCGGCCTCGTCGA
Organism: Nocardioides carbamazepini; assembly: GCF_024614185.1. Taxonomy (GTDB): domain Bacteria; phylum Actinomycetota; class Actinomycetes; order Propionibacteriales; family Nocardioidaceae; genus Nocardioides; species Nocardioides carbamazepini. Next base: position 50,769 of record NZ_JAHTLF010000011.1, on the reverse strand, counting down.
CGACCCTGAAGACCGCAGGGAGGCCGTCATCGAAGCCTGGCGGCACGCCTCCCGGATCTACTCGGGCGTCCGCAAAGTCGTCGACGAGATGGCCGAGGACCCGCGCACCGACGTCGTTGCCCACGCCGTGCTGGCCACCGCCCGCAACGACTGGGCAGCCATGGCCATCGCAGCCGGACTGGCCAGCGGCATCGACGAGCTAGGAGCTCGGGTCGGCCAGCGCCTCGAACTCGAGGCGAGACGACGCAACCTCACGGAACAGAGCACGGCCACAAGCCTGCAGCGCGATCATTGCTCGGCAAGGTCCAAGCAGCGCTCATCGGCTGAGAAATCGCCGCGAAAGCACGGCGCCATTCCCCCTCCCCTGGCGAAGCCGGCCGCTGCCACCGCGCGACATGCTGAGCGTCGTCCCCGCATCCGTTACACAGGTGGTACAAATGGAGGACCAACGTCGACATTTGCGCAGGTCAGCATGGGTCAGTCAGTCAGTACTACGACATCTGACTGACCGCCATCCCCGGACCGGCCCGGGAGAGAGTGGGCGGTTCAAGCCGTCAGTCTCATGTCGGTGCACTCCGTGCGAAATAGGTCGCTGAAGACTGATCGCAGCCGAGCCGTAGAGACACCTAGGTGACTAGCCACCCACTAGTCACCTCGGGAGCCACGCAATGAACGAGCAACTACACGGCGCTAAAGGAGGGAGCGCTCAGGCGGATCAACAGCGCTCGCTTCGTGAGATGGCAGACGCCTACTCGCGGCGGGCGCGGAAAGCCCGAGTCGAGCAGGGCAAGCCACCCGTGATCGCGGGCGCCAACGTTCTCAACCGAATCGCAGAGATCATGGCCGCTGAAGTCCCCGCTGTCCGGCCGGAGGATCAGCCCGCCGCTTAGGCTCGCCATATCGGCTCGCCTATCCGCGAGTCATCGAACCGGTTGTTCGACTTACCACGCGGCGCGATCTCGATGCTCTCAACCAGCGCCCGCACGATGTCCCGGCGCCGCCGCATCGGCGCCGTGTTCCACCATGACTCGATGTCGGCTCGCTTCTTTGGCACGTCCGACAGGACAGCATGCAAGTTTGGGGTCCACTGCCCAAGCACCCGCTCGGCCTCACGCTGCCGGATCGCCCACCCTTCCCTCAGAGCATCCCACTCATCTTCGTGAAGCCGATTCGCTGCGAACTCGAGACCATAGTGCTTGCGAAGTCGAGCCAGTTCAACGATCTCGCTCTCTGCGGCGGCAACGGCAGCGGCGCTGCCGTTGCCACTACGACGCTTGATCGCACCTGATCGAACCTTGGCTTCCGCGACTGCGTCGATGATCGCCATGGAGATGACCACGTCAGTCTGAGGTCCCGTTATAGTGAGACCACCGCACGTATGGGATCGACCGGGCTGTTTCGAACACGCATAACGGAAACCGCCGTTGCCGGTCGGCGAGCCGGCCAGGCTGGAGCCGCACTTCCCGCACTTCAAGATTCCTGCCAGGAGGTACTTCGGCTCACGGCCCCTCCTCGCAGACGGCCGGTCTGTAATGCGCCGGATGTCCTCAATCACTGCCTTCGCGAGAATTGGCGTCCAATCTCCTTGCGAAACCAGTTCTCCGTATCCCCCACGCTGGCCAGGGCTGAACTCACGCCACCCGCAGAGCGATCCGCGGCGAACCATCGCTCGGACGTTCGCGGCTCGCCAGTACGAACGGTCCGCCGGAATTCCAGCGGACGCAAGCAGGCGTGCAACGGTGGAGTCATCCAGCCCATGGTCCCCGGAACTGACGTGGTCCACCCAAGGCTGGTCACGCACCCACGCAGCCGTGCAGAGCGCCGGCGTCCCACCAGCCCTTCGCAACACCCGGGCGAGCGCGCCAGCGGCGACCGCGGCGTTGCCACGCACCGCGGCGATGACCGCTACTACCTCGGGGCGCTGATTGCGCTCAACCGCGCGATCGACGCGCCTCGCGTCCCATCGGCCACTCCCGGGGGTGGCGACGCCGCGAGCGTTGAGGTCAGAGGCGATCGAGTAAAGCGTCTCACCGTCGAGAACGCGCTGTGCGACCTCTCGGATGACTTCTGCTTCCTCCGGAATGATTCGCTGATGGTCGTCGTATCCGTAGCCGAGCGGCCCATGGGCCTGGCCTGACTGTGCGGCCTGCGCCCGCTGTGCAGATAGGCGTGCGGACTTCACGTCACCTTCATTGGCGGCGACTGCAGCGAGTATTCGAGCGAGGAGGCGCCCAGAAGGTGTCATCAAGTCGATCTCACCAGCTTGAAGAAAGACCACGGGGACCGCAGCCTTCTGCGACTCGATTGCGTCGAGCACTCGCTCAAGGTCGACGACTCGTCGCAACACCCGGTCGAGGTGCCACGCGACGATCCCATCGACGTATCCGGACTCGACATCGAGCAGAAGCTGCTCGAAGCTCGGCCGCCGTTTGCCCGAGCGTGCCGAAATGTCGTTGTCGGAGTAGACCTTCGGCTCAGGCCAGCCGAGCGACCGGCATCGTTCTCGGCACTCCTCGACTTGCCTCTGAACGCCGAGCGCTTGCCCTGTGCGGTCGAGGCTGATTCGCGCGTAGATAGCAGGCGCTTGAGGAACTCCGCGCGGGTGTGCCATACGATCTGACTATAGCAGTGGTTTTCATCACTGCGGTCTTGACCGCCGAGAAGCCGCGCGCCACCCCTTGCAGTACGACATGGAGCCGGTGCCCGGCCGGCAGCATCGCGTCGACGAACGGCCGGCTCAGGTCGATGCGCCGACCGGTGGACTTCAGCATCCGCTCCACCAGCTCGGCCACCTGCGCCTCGGTGAGCACCAGGTTGGTCAGCTCGTGCCGACCGCGCCGGGCCACGAACACCCGGTCCGGACTGTTGATCCAGACCTCCTCGACCGTCGGATCGTCCAGGAACGGCTGGAGCGGCCCGAACCCCGCCACTCGGGCGACCAGCTCTGCGACCAGCCCCTCCGGGTCGGCGACCGGCGCCACCACCCCGGTCAGGCTGCGCTCGTCGTGCTCCCGGACCAGCGCCGTCGCCAGCCGGCGTACGGCGGGGACGTCGCGCTGCGGGTCGATCCCGTCGCGGCGCACCGCCACGCGCAGATCCTCGTCGAGGCGCACCACGACGTCGTCGGACGCCGGCGCGGCCACGACGGGTGGCTGCAACAGGGCCATGGCGACTCCCCGAGATAGGACGGCTCTGGCTGCCAGCACCGTAGGCCACCCTCGCCCAATCGGGAAGGGTGAATTCGCAACCCTGTGGAAAATCCCGGGACGCGCTCTCTGCCACGCTGCCCGATGGGACATGGCCCCGCCTGTCCGGCAACCGTGCATGAGGCGACACAGCCCACGGCCCAACGGTCGCACCTGGGGGACTCACCCCCGACTGGGAAGCCCCGGCGTCGTGACGGGTCCCTACGAAGGCGCCGCGCACGTTCCGAGTACGAAATCAGCTGGGCGCCACCGAGGCCGACCATCAACGATCCGCGGCGCGAACCACGGCCCTCGCCAGCCGTCGCCGGGCTTCCCGCCATCGCAGACGGGCGATGTCGCCTGCCCCCTAATGAGGGGGCAATTTCGGCCCACATTCGTCTCGAACGGCTCGGCCGGGCTCGCTGGCTCGTAGTTTGCACCTGGTGCTGGGCGCGCCGGACGATCCGGCAGGCCGCTCCGATCACCTCGCAGTGACAACAAGTGAAGGCTTGTGGTGTTTCCGCCCCACCGGGGCACCACGGGGTAGGGCTTCGTGCGCGTCCCTTGCACGGAGCACAGCAGCAGCCGAGGGCCATCGCCCTCGGCTGCTGTCTTCGTGCGGCGATCCGGTCCGCGAGACGCTAGGCCCCTGCCGGACCTCGTCGTCCGTGCCCGCGTCGTGGCGGCGGGGCTACCCCTTCGCCGCGGCGACCGCCTGCGCGAGCACGGCCTTCTGCTTCTTCAGCTTCTTCTTGAGCTTCTTCAGCTTCGTGGCCAGTCGCTTCGCCTTGGCGGCCTGCTTCGCCTTCTTCGCGGCCTTCGCCTTGGTCTTGACCGAGGAGATCTTCTGCTTCGTGGCAGCGACCTCGGCCGCTGCCTGGGCGAGGGCCTGCTCGGCGGCGCTCGGCGATGTCGCCGCGGGCGGGGTGACCACCGGAGGCGTGACGACGGCAGGTACGGCGAAGTCGGCGCGCAGGTGGCCCTGCCGCAGCGAGAAGCCGTCGGTGTCGCCGTCGTCGGTCCACACGACCTCGACCTTGTTGTCGACCGCGGTGCGCAGCGGCTTGATCGCCATGCCCTCGTTGTTGAGGTTCGCCATCCCGGCCGGGCGGGCCAGGGAGTGCTTGACCACGAAGTCACCGCCCTCGACCTTCAGCAGGTTGGCCACGCCGCCGCAGCTGTCGTCGCACACGGCCCACAGCCCCTGCCGGTCGGCGTCGAAGGCGGTGTCCATGGCGAACGGGAAGCCGGAGGACTCGACCTTCACCTCGACCGGCGCCGCGCCGTCGGCGAGCGAGAAGAAGTGCAGGTCACCGGTCGCCTCGACGGCGGTGACGAACAGGCCCGGCGTCGGGTGGGTGCCGGCGGCGTACGCCGTGCCGCCGACCTTCCAGCCGGCGCCGACCAGGAAGCTGTCGGGCACATAGGTGATGCCCTCGAGGCCGAGGTTGGTGCCGGTGGTGACGAACGAGTTGACGTCCCACTCACCGGCCGCGGTCAGGTCGGTCGTGGCGGCGGTGACGCCGGAGACGTCGTACCGCTCGACCTTGTTGGAGGAGACGCCGCTGTTGTCGTTGTCACGCTCGGAGGTGACGTAGATCGAGCCGTCGGGGCCGACCGTGACGCCCTCGGAGTCGACCGCGCCGGTGCCGGAGGCGAAGCGCAGCTTCTTCCCGCCGTCCCAGCCGTCGACGGCGACATAGGTGCCGCCGACCTTGCGCAGCTTGTGCAGGGTGTTCTTGTTCTGCACGACCCACAGGATGCTCGGGTCGGTCGGGTCGAAGGCCGCGCCCGAGACGTCGCCCTCACCGTTGCCGTCACCGTCGCCGAAGCCGTTCACCTCGTCGACCGTGGTGACCTCCGACGGTCCGGGCCAGGCCTGGGTGGAGATGCCCGGGCAGGCGTTGGCCGCGCCCCAGGTGGCGCTCGGGGTCTCGACGTAGGAGATGTCGCCGAAGACCTCGCACCGGCTGTACGACGCGATGCCGTCCTCGTACCAGGTGTGCGCGACCACGGAGGCCAGATCGCCGGCACGGCGCAGGGTCAGCGCGTCCTGGCTGTCGAGGCCGACGATGCCCGTAGCCACGTAGAAGGCGCCGGGAGCCAGTGAGGTGGCCGCAGGCACCGTGTGCACGACGGCCGCCGCGGAGTCGAGCAGCTGCCAGCCTGCGATGTCGACGGGGCTGCTGCCGGTGTTGAGCAGCTCCACCCTGCCGTCGACGTTGGAGATCTCGTTGACCACGACCGGGCTGTCGAGGCGACGGGACTTGGTCGGCTCGGACGGGGTGTTGTCCCGACCGAAGGTCGACATGGTGACCCGCCAGAACTCGTCCGAGCCGTCCGGGAGCGCCGCGAAGGCGACCGCGTCGGAGTCGTAGTTGTCCGAGATCCCGCCGTCGCCGTCGCCGTACGCCTGCTCGTCGACGAGCTGCCGACTGGCGGCGTCGGCACCCGGGCCGTAGATCTTGACGGCGTCGCCCTCGCCGGACAGGCCCTTCTTTGAGCTGAACGCGACGTAGCCGCCGGCCGGGATCGTCATGTCGGTGGCGGCTGCGAGGGCGGTGCCGTTCCAGACCTTGAGGTCGGCGACGGTCAGCCGGCCCGCGCCGGACGCGGCGCCGCTGTCGACCTGGTACCAGCCCTCGATGCTGACCGGGCTCGACCCGGTGTTGACCAGCTCGACCGCGTCGCCGAAGCCCGGGTTGCCCGGGTCGTCGGCGTTGAGGGAGGCGATCTCGTTGATCTCGATGTCGTCCCAGTGGGGGTCGAGGACCGGCTCCTCGCCACCGCCGGGGAAGGCGTTGACCGCGCCCGGCGTCGGTGTGGCGCCGTTGCGCCACAGGCCGGTGCCCGGGTGCAGGCGCGACCAGGTGTTGGCGTGCTCGTCGGGCAGGAGCCCCTTGAACGTCGTCGACACCAGCGTGCCGTCCGCCTTGTGGAGGAAGACCCAGTCGGTCTTGTTGAGGCCGAATCCGGACTTGGTGCCGTTGCTGGGCGGCAGGTAGGTGAAGCCGGCCGGGATCTCGGAGTCCATCAGCTCGGTCTCGACCGCGAGGTAGCCGCCGGGCGCGAGCGTCGCCGAGGGGCCGCCGAGGGTGACCCGGTCAGCGGCGGTGGGCGTCCCCGGACCGTCGGTGACGTACCAGCCGGTCAGGTCGACCGGGCTCGTGGAGCCGTTGTGGATCTCGACGTAGTCGTGCACGCCCTCGGCGCTGGTGCCGGCGCCGTCGGTGAGCACCTCGTTGAGCGTGACCTGCGCCTCGGCGGTCGTCGCCGACGCGTTCGGGCCACCGGGCGTCGGGGCCGTGGTGACGGCGAAGCCGCCGCTGCCGTCGGGCGTGCGCGCGACGCTGGGCGTGACATGGCTGGTCCACGTGTGGGTGTCGATGACCGTGGCGCCGTCGGGCGAGAGCAGCGTGGCCTCGTCGGCGCTGCCGAGCCCGAAGGGCTTGGGCGTCGCGCCGGGACCGCCGTCGACGTAGTAGACGGCGTAGCCCTGCGGGGCGATCTTGCCGTCGAGCACGATGTCGTCCTCGGCGAGGGTCTTGTTGTCCTTGAGGTGGTAGCCGGTGAGGTCGATGGTCGTCGCACCGGTGTTGTGGAGCTCGATGAAGTCGCCGCCGGCGAAGCCGTTGGAGCTGACCTCGTTGATCACGACGCTCCCGAGCGCACCGGACGGGTCAGCGGCACGGGCGGGTGCGGCGACGGCGAAGAAGGAGAGGCCGGAGAGGCCAAGGGCGCCGGCAGCGGCTGCTGCGACGGCGCGAGAGGGGGATTTCACGACAGATGTCCTCGGGTGACGGCGATGGGCAACGGCAGCCCAAGATCGCGACACCAGGGGAACGTGAGGTGAACCCCGCCCGACGGCGGTCCATCGGGCGGACGGCGGGTCAGCGGAGACCGACCCGCCGTCCGGAGGTCAGGAGGGTCAGCGCGCCTCGCGCCTCGCGGCCTGACGCCGCACCTCGGCCTTGGCGAGCGCGTTCTTGTGGACCTCGTCGGGGCCGTCGGCGAAGCGCAGCGTGCGGATGCCGGCGTACATGTTGGCCAGGGGCAGGTCCTGGGACAGGCCACCCGCGCCGTGCAGCTGGATCGCCTTGTCGAGGATCCACTGCACCGTCTCGGGGGTGGCGATCTTGATCGCCTGGATCTCGGTGTGCGCGCCCTTGTTGCCCACCGTGTCCATCAGCCAGGCCGTCTTGAGTACCAGCAGGCGCAGCTGCTCCAGCTTGACCCGCGACTCCGCGATCCAGCCCCGGATCACGCCCTGCTCGGCCAGCGGCCGCCCGAAGGCGACCCGGGACTCCGCACGCTCGCACATCATCTCGATCGCACGCTCCGCGATCCCGATCGAGCGCATGCAGTGGTGGATCCGGCCCGGCCCCAGCCGCGCCTGCGCGACGCCGAAGCCGCCGCCCTCCTCACCGATCAGGTTCGCGACGGGCACCCGCACGTCGGTGAACGACAGCTCGGCGTGGCCGCCGTGCTCGCGGTCGTCGTAGCCCATGACGTGCATGCCGCGCACGACCTCCAGGCCGGGGGTGTCGCGGGGCACGAGGATCATCGACTGCTGGCGGTGCCGGTCCGCGGTGGGGTCGGTCTTGCCCATGACGATGAAGATCGCGCAGTTGGGGTTCATCGCCCCGGTGATCCACCACTTGCGGCCGTTGAGGACGTACTCGTCACCGTCGCGCACGATCGACAGCTCGATGTTCGTGGCGTCGGAGGACGCGACGTCGGGCTCGGTCATCGCGAACGCCGAGCGGATCTCACCGTCGAGCAGCGGCTCGAGCCACTGCTTCTTCTGGGCGTCGGTGCCGAAGAGGTGCAGCACCTCCATGTTGCCGGTGTCCGGAGCGGCACAGTTCATCGCCGCCGGGGCGAGGTGGCCGCTGCGGCCGGAGATCTCGGCGAGCGCGGCGTACTGGAGGTTGGTCAGGCCGGCACCCTCGACTCCGGGGTGCTCACCGGGGAGGAAGAGGTTCCACAGGCCGCGCTCGCGGGCCGCGGCCCGCAGCTCCTGGATGACCGGCGTGGAGTCCCAGGCCCACCGGTCCCCCGACTGCTCGAGCGCGGCGAGCTGGCCCTCGAAGACCGCCTCCGCGGGGTACACGACCTCGTCCATGAAGGCGAGCATCGTGGCCCGCAGCTCCTCGGTGCGGGCGTCGAATCCGAAGTCCATCAGTTCTTCCTCCAGGAGTGTGCGTTCAGTGCGGTGAGGCCGGCGTCGAGCAGCGGGTGGATCGCCGCGCCGATGTCGTCGAAGCCCTCGCCGACCGTCTGGCCGGCGAGGAAGCGGTAGTGGATGCCCTCGAGGATCGCGGCCAGCTTGAACGCCGCCAGGCCGAGGTACCAGCCGAAGTCGGACAGGTCGCGGTCGCTGGCCGCGGCGTACCGGGCCACGATCTCGTCCTCGGCCAGGAAGCCCGGCGCGGTCGACGCGTCCGCGACGGCGTCGCCCACCGTCTCGGCGAGCCGGTGGTAGGTGAGCATGAGAGCGAGGTCGGTGAGCGGGTCGCCGAGGGTCGCCATCTCCCAGTCGAGGACGGCGGTCGCCCGGTCGGAGCCGTCCGCCCCGTCAGCACTGTCGATGAGGACGTTGTCGAGGCGGAAGTCGCCGTGCACGATCCCGGTCGCCGACGCGGCCGGCACCGACGCGGCGAGCAGGCGGTGCAGCTCGTCGGCGGCCGGCAGGTCGCGGGAGTGCGAGGCGTCGAGCTGCTTCTTCCAGCGCGCGACCTGGCGGCCGAGGAAGCCCTCGGGGCGGCCGAAGTCGGAGAGTCCGACCTCCGCCGGAGGGACCGCGTGCAGCGCGGCGAGGATGTCGACGAGCCGCTCGGAGATGGCGCGGATGCGCGGAGCGCCGAGTCCGGCGAGCTCGGTGGCCCGGCGGTACGGCGTACCGGCACAGCGCTCCATCACGTAGAACTCCGCCCCGATCACCTCGGGGTCGGAGCAGAACGCATAGGTCCGCGGCACGGGGACGCCGGTGTCCTGCAGTGCCGACATGACGCGGTACTCCCGGCCCATGTCGTGGGCCGTGGCGAGCACGTGCCCCAGCGGCGGCCGGCGCACGATCCACTCCTGCGTCCCGTCGGTGACGGCGAAGGTCAGGTTGGACTTGCCGCCCGCGATCAGGTCGGCGCTCAGCGACGAGCCGGCGCCGGGGACCGCCGCGGTCAGCCAGCCGCCGAGCGCGTCGAGGTCGAGGCCCGGCGGGTTCGCCCGGCCGCTCATTCGACACCGCCGGTGAGGGTGACCCCGCCGTCGACGACGACGGTCTGGCCGGTCAGCCAGGCGGCGTCGGCGGACAGCAGGAAGGCGACGACGCTGCCGATGTCCTCAGGCTCGCCGAGCCGCTTGAGGGGGTACTGCGCGGCGACGTCGTCCTCGCGGCCCTCGTAGAGCGCCGTCGCGAACCTGGTCTTCACGACCGCGGGCGCGACGGCGTTGACCCGGATGTCCGGACCGAGCTCGACGGCCAGCAGCTCGGTCATGGAGATCAGCATCGCCTTGCTGGCGCCGTACATGCCGATGCCGGGGGCGGGCTTGACGCCGGAGACCGAGGAGACGTTGACGACGGCGCCGCCGTGCTCCTTCATCCATGCGGCGTGCACCCGCTGGGTCCAGGCGAGCGCGGCGAGCACGTTGACGTCGACGATCTTGCGCGCGACGCCGAGATCGAGGTCGATCATCGGGCCGTACGCCGGGTTGATGCCCGTGTTGTTGACGAGCAGGTCGGCGCTGCCGAAGGTCCCGACGGCCTGTCGTACGACGTCGGCCTGGTGCTCCGCGTCGTCGGCCTTGCCCGCGACGCCGAGCGCCCGGTCCGGGCCGCCGAGCGTGGCGACCGCCTCGTCGAGCGCCTCCTTGCCGCGGCCGGTGATGACCACGCGCGCGCCATCCGCGACCAGCCGCTCGGCGATCGCGAGGCCGATGCCCCGGCTCGCCCCGGTGACGATCGCGGTCTTGCCCTCGAACCTCGTGCTCACGTGTCTGCCTCGCTCCGGTCAGTCAGGTTACTAAGCGCTTGCTTACCGTGTAGCCTACCTTGCACGCGCGCCGCACGTGGCGTCAAGGGCACGCACGGCCCACCAGCACCGGAGGCACGACGATGAGCACCCCGTCCCGCGCCGAGACCACCCGGGCCCGGCTGCTCGAGGCCGCCGTCACCGCGTTCGCGGAGAAGGGCTTCCACGGGACCACCACCCGCGACATCGCCGGGGCGGCGGGAATGAGCCCGGCTGCGGTCTACGTGCACCACAGGTCCAAGGAGGAGCTGCTCTTCCTCATCTCCCGGGAGGGCCACCAGCAGGCGCTCGACGTCGTCCGGGACGCACGGGCGTCCTCGGCCGACCCGGTCGAGCAGGCGGCCGCCGCCGGCCGGGCGTTCGCGGAGTTCCACGCGCACCACCACACGGTCGCGCGGATCCTCAACTACGAGCTCGCAGCACTGAGCGAGGAGCACCGCGCCGAGATCGACGAGCTGCGCACCGGCATCGACCGCGAGCTGCGCGCCCTCGTCCACGACGGCGTCGCGTCCGGCGCGTTCGACACCCCCGACCCGGCGCTGGCCGCCACGGCGCTGGCCTCGATGGGCATCGACATCGCGCGCTGGTACCGCGAGGACGGTGAGTGGTCGCCCACCCAGATCGGCGACTACTACGCCGATCTGGCACTGCGCACCGTCGGCGCCGTCCGACCCGCGGGGTGATCGGGGAGGACCGCCGTCCGCCCTCTTGCGCCAAGAAGACTCTGTTTTAGAATCGGGCCGTGGACCTCGACACCGGTGCCGCCGCGATCGGCGTGCTCACCGACCCGACCCGGCGCTCGCTCTACGCCTACGTCGCCGCGCGCGGCGACCTGGTCGGGCGGGACGAGGCGGCCACGGCGCTGGGCCTGGCCAAGCACACGGTGAGCTTCCATCTCGACCGGCTGGCCGAGGAGGGCCTGCTGGAGGTGGAGTTCCGCCGGCTCAGCGGCCGCACCGGGCCCGGCGCGGGCCGCCCGAGCAAGCTCTACCGGCGCGCCCGCCGGGACTTCACGGTCAGCCTGCCGCCGCGTCGCTACGACCTCGTCGGCGACATCCTCGCCGCGGCGGTCGGCCGGGCCGGAGCCGGCGAGGACCTGGATACCGCCCTCGCCGACTGCGCCCACACCGAGGGCCGGGCGGTGGCCGGCCAGGCCGACGGCGTACCCGCTCCCCCGGGTCTCGACGACCTCGCCGCGGTGCTGTCCGGACAGGGCTACGAGCCGACGGTCGAGGCGTCAGTGGTGGCGCTCGCCAACTGTCCGTTCGACGCGCTCGCGCGCAAGCACACCGCTCTGGTGTGCGGCCTCAACCGGTCGTTCGTGCAGGGCGTCGCCGACGGCCTCGGCTGCGCCGGCGTGACCGCCCACCTCGAGCCGGACGCCGCGCGCTGCTGCGTCACGGTACGCCGCGACGGACAGCCCGCCCCGGCCCACGGCCGCGCCGCGCTCGATCGCTGGATCCTGTCCGGCGGCCACTGGGAGGTCGCCGGCGAGCGCGACGGGATCGCCACCGTGGCACTGCTGACCTGCGACGGCGGGCAGGAGATGGACCGCGTGACGCTCCCGGTCGACGCCCTCCCCGCGGACTGAGCCCATCCCAAACTGTCCCACTAGCGGGACACAATTGCCTGATGTGACCTCCCGCACGCCTGCTCCGCGCACCCAGGATGACTGGCACGAAGCGTCGAGAGCAGGAGTTCCGCATGACAGCCGTGTCCCCCGTCCGTACCCTCCGATCCCCGCACGGCAGCGGGCTCTCCACCCTCGGGTGGGAGCAGGAGGCGGTGTACCGGATGCTGCACAACAACCTCGACCCCGACGTCGCGGAGAACCCCGCCGACCTCGTCGTGTACGGCGGCTCGGGCAAGGCCGCGCGCGACTGGGCGTCGTTCGATGCGATCGCCCGCCGGCTCACGACGCTGCGCTCGGACCAGACCATGCTCGTGCAGTCCGGCAAGCCGGTCGGCGTCCTCGACACCACGCCGGACGCGCCGCGGGTCCTCATCGCCAACGGCAACCTGGTCGGCGACTGGGCCAACTGGGACGAGTTTCGCCGCCTCGACGAGCTCGGGCTGATCATGTTCGGCCAGATGACCGCGGGCTCGTGGCTCTACATCGGCAGCCAGGGCATCGTGCAGGGCACCTACGAGACCTTCGCGGCGGTGGCCCGGCAGCGCTTCGGCGGCGACCTGGGCGGGACGATCACGCTGACCGCCGGCCTCGGCGGCATGGGCGGCGCGCAGCCGCTGGCCGTGACCATGAACGGCGGCGTCGCGATCTGCCTCGACGTCGACCCGGCCAAGGTCGCCCGCCGCGTCGAGCTCGGCTACCTCGACACCGTGGCCGACAGCCCGGAGGCCGCGCTGCGGATGGCCGAGGAGGCCGCCGCGGCCCGGCGTCCGCTCTCGATCGGGGTCTGCGCCAACGCGGCCGACGTGCTGCCGGCGTACCTGCGCAGCGGGGCGCCGATCGACATCGTCACCGACCAGACCTCGGCGCACGAGCCGCTCACCTATCTGCCCACCGGCGAGGACCTCGACGGCTGGGCCGAGAAGGTACGCCGCGACCCGGCCGGCTGCCACGAGCAGGCGCTGGCCTCGATGGCCGCGCACGTCGAGGCGATGCTCGCCTTCCGGCGCGGCGGCGCGGTGGTCTTCGACTACGGCAACTCGCTGCGCGCGTTCGCCGCCCAGGGCGGCTGCGCGGACGCCTTCGAGATCCCGGGCTTCGTGCAGGAGTACGTCCGCCCGCTCTTCAGCGAGGGGCGCGGACCGTTCCGCTGGGTCGCGCTCTCCGGCGACCGGGCCGACATCGCCCGCACCGACCGGGCCGTCGCCGAGCTCTTCCCCGACGACGAGGGCCTCCAGCGCTGGCTGCGGCTCGCCGGCGACCGCGTCCCGCAGCAGGGACTGCCCGCCCGGATCTGCTGGCTCGGGCACGGCCAGCGCGACCAGGCGGCACTCGCCTTCAACGACCTCGTCCGACGCGGCGAGGTCGCCGCGCCCATCGTGGTCGGACGCGACCACTTCGACGGCGGCTCGGTCGCGTCGCCGTACCGGGAGACCGAGGGCATGCTCGACGGCTCCGACGCGATCGCGGACTGGCCGCTGCTCAACGCGCTGGTCAACGTCGCCTCCGGCGCCTCGTGGGTCTCGATCCACCACGGCGGCGGCGTCGGCATGGGCAAGTCGATCCACTCCGGCCAGGTCTGCGTGGCCGACGGCACCGAGCGGGCCGACGCGCGGCTGGCCCGCGTGTTCCGCAACGACTCCGCCACGGCTGTGCTGCGCCACGCGGACGCGGGCTATCCGATCGCCCGGGACTGCGCCGAGCGCACCGGGCTCGAGATCCCGATGGGAGACGCCCGATGAGCACGCACCCGAGCGACCAGGTGGAGGTCTTCGCGCTGAGCTTCGTGCCGGCCACCGAGTTCCCCGATCTCGCCGTCCACTACGAGAGGTCCGGCTGGCACGGCCTGCTCGCCGCCGACAGCCAGAACCTCACCGGTGACCCGTTCGCCGCGATCTCGGTCGCGGCAACCCGCACCGAGCGGATCCGGCTCGGCACCGGTGTCACCAACCCGGTCACCCGCCACGTCGCCGCGCTCGCCTCCGCCGCCGCGACGGCCCACGCCTTCTCCGACGGGCGGATGGTGCTCGGCATCGGCCGCGGCGACTCCTCGCTCTCCCACATCGGGCGCGGACCGGCACCGGTGCACGAGTTCGAGGAGGTGCTGACCCGGCTGCGCGGCTACCTCAACGACGGCCACGCCCCGCTCGACGGGTTCGAGAGCCGGATGGACTGGGTCGCCGAGACCGGCCTGCCGCCCGTCCCGATCGAGGTCGCCGCCTCCGGTCCCCGCGTCATCCGGCTGGGCGCCTGCCTGGCCGACCGGCTCGTGCTCACCGTCGGGGTCGAGCCGGAGCCCATCGCCCAGGCGTTGGAGACCGCCCGCAAGGCCCGCGCCGACGCCGGGCTCGACCCCGACGGCATCCAGTACGGCGCCTACCTCAACGTCGCCACCCACCGCGACCTCGACGTAGCCAACCAGCTCATCTCGGGCAGCCTCAGCGTCCTCGCCAGGTTCGCGGATCGCGACCAGCGCTCGAAGCTCCACGGCGACTACCGGATCGACACCCACGCGAACCTCCGCACGACGCCGAGCGAGGAGGACCGGATCCTGCGGGAGCGGTTCGCCATCGTCGGCGACCCCGACCACTGCGTCGAGCGGATCCAGCCCCTCATCGACCTCGGGCTGGACTTCGTCATCGTGGCCGGTCATTCTCGCGACGCACGCCGGCAGGACCTGCTGGACAGCGCCGCGCTCCTGGGCGCGGAGGTCATCCCCGCGCTCCGACCCGCAGCGCGTCCCTTCTCCAGTGAGGTCCACCCGTCATGACCACAGCACCCGTCCCGTCCGCAGGGCTGCGCCGCTCAGCGCCGCGCTCGTCCTGGCGCTCCGTCGTCGCTGCCGGCCTCGGCAACGTCATGGAGTGGTACGACGTCATCATCTACGCCTACATGGCGCCGGTGCTGGCCGTCCTCTTCTTCCCCAAGTCCGACCAGACCGCCGGCCTGATCAGCACCTACGCCGGCCTGCTCATCAGCTATCTGATCCGCCCCGTCGGCGCCATGGTGATCGGCAACCTCGCCGACAGGCACGGGCGCAAGGCCGCCCTCACCCTGACCATCGGGCTGATGACGATCGGCGTCGCGATCATCGCCGTCACGCCGACGTACGCGACCATCGGCGTGGCCGCCCCGGCGATCCTCATGGTGTCGCGGCTGATCCAGGGGTTCTCCGCGGGTGGCGAGTTCGGCGCCGCGACGACGTTCATGGCCGAGAGCGCGCAGGTCGGCCGCCGGTTCCTGGCCAGCTGGCAGGCCGCCACCCAGGGCATGGCGATGATCCTCGCCGGTGTCTCCGGCTGGCTGCTGTTCACGACGGTCGACACCGAGACGCTGCACAGCTGGGCGTGGCGGCTGCCGTTCGTGTTCGGCATCCTGATCGGCCCGATCGGCCTGTGGATCCGCAACCGGATCCCCGACACCGAGGAGTTCCGCGCGACCGAGCCGATCGCCAACCCCCTGCGCACGACGCTGCGCGACCACTGGGGACGGGTGCTCGTCGGCACGCTGTGCGTCGGCATGGCCGGCATGGGCGTCTACCTGATCACCTTCCTCGCCGCCTACGCCCTCCGCCTCGACCTCGCGCAGTGGTCCGGGTACGCCGCCGCGGCGACCGCCGGCACCGTGATCGCCGTGCTGGCACCCTGCTTCGGCCGGCTCGCGGACCGGATCGGCGCCGTACCGATCCTGCTGACCGCCGCCGTCGTCGGCTTCGTCAGCATCTACCCGCTGCTGTCGTTCCTCCTCAGCCACCGCACCACGGGGGCGCTGATCCTGGTCGAGGCCTTCATCGGCGTGATCATCGCGGCCTACTTCGGCACGCTGACCGGGCTGCTGGTCGAGCTGTTCGACACCGAGGTGCGCACCACCGGCATCGCGCTGTCGTACAACGTCGGGATGATCTTCATGGGCAGCCTCGGGCCCCTGCTGCTGACCGCCTGGAGCGACGTGACGCTGCGCGCTCCGGCGTACTACTTCATGATGATCGCGCCGCTCTCGGTGATCGGCGTGGTGCTCGCGCGCAAGGTCTACCGGCAGCCCTGAGCGCCCTGCTCAGTGCCGCACTCGCTCGCTCAGCCGCTCGGCGGCCTGGGCGACGAGTGCGGCCAGCGCGGGCAGCGTCTCGAGGTGCTCCTCGGGGAAGGTCAGCGTGAACGACCCGAGCGGCAGGCCGTTGTCGTCGACCGCGGCGGCCGAGACCGAGGCCAGGTCGGGCATGATCCAGCCCTGCTCGAAGGCGTAGCCGTCCCGTCGTACGGTCGTCAGGGCGCGGCGCAGCTCGGTCGGCGACTGCGGGCCGAGCCCGCGCCGGGTGAAGAACGACTCCTTCGACGGGAAGAGCGCCCGCACCTGCGGCACCGGCAGCCGGGCCAGCAGGGCCAGGCCGCTGGCGGTGAGGTGAGCAGGCAGCCGGACCCCCACCTCGCTGATCAGCACCGGCCGCCCCGGCGCCCGCTCCTCGATCAGGTAGACCACGTCGCTGCCGTGCAGGATCGCGAAGTGCCCGTTGTGGCCCGCATCGTCGACGAGCCGGTTGATGATCGGCTGGGCGATCCGGCGCAGCGGTGCCTGGCGCTGGTACGCCGACCCGAGCTCGTGCGCCGCGATGCCGAGCCCGTAGCGCCGGCGCTCGGCATGGTGGCGGACGTAGCCGTGCTCGATGAGCACGTCGAGCAGGTAGTACGTCGTCGACCGGGCCAGCCCGAGCTCGCGGGCGACGTGGCTGGCCGAGACCGGCTCGACGCTCGCCGAGATCACCCGCAGCACGTCGAGGGCCTGCGCCGCCGCGGGTGCTCGTCGCTCCATGCCCGCATCCTTCCAGTCCGTCTGCTCGACGACATGGCCTTGTCCCCGCAACCGTCAGGTTCGCGGGGTGTGGGGCGGGGTCGCTACTGGTCCGGTGGGTGTCCGGGATGGATGGGGTGGGTGCCGTGGTGGTCGACGCGGAACCGGAACCCGGCGGGGCTGGTCCAGATGCAGGTGGCCGGCATCACGATGTCGTAGGCCCAGGTGGAGTGGGTCTTCGCCCGGTGGTGGCGTCGGCATAGCGCCACCTCGTTGCACGGACAGGTGAGTCCACGCTGACCGTAGGGTCGGGCGTGGTCGACGTCGCAACGCTGCGCAGGTCGGGAGCAGTGGGGGAACCGACAGGCGTGGTCGCGCAGGATCACGCGGGTGCGGTGACGGTCGGGGATCTCATACGAGCCGACGGGGAGATGGTCGGCCAGGTCGATGACCGGTCGCACGATGATCGTGGTGTCCTTGGTCCGCAGCCATTCGCGGATCTGGGCCGAGGTGATGGGGCAGCGGCCCTCGTCCCACCGACCGACCGGGTTCGCGAACGGGTGATCGTCGCTGAGGGTGGTGTCGGTGATGTGGACGTTGAGGATCACCTTGCGGCCCGGGACGGTCGCGATCACCTCTCCGGTGTCCGGGGCGGGGATCAGCAGGTCCAGGGCGAGGTCGTGACGGGCGAGCTCGGCCGCTGCCTTGGAGCGCCGCACATCCAGCGACGAGTCGTCACCCAACCGGCCCAGGACCTCCGCACGGCGGGCGACCGCGACATCCAGGTCGTGTCCGTCGGCAGCATCCATGAGGGCGTCGAGGTGGACCAGGCCGTGCTCGTCGACTCCACCGATGTCGAACCGGCGTTGGTCAGCCGCGGCCCGTCGTTCGGCCTCGGCGCGCTCGGGGTCGAACCGCAGCACCGCCTCGGCCACCAGCCTCTCGAGCTGGGCCCACCCGACCCCCGAGGCGTCCCAGAGCTGCCGGTCCACGAACCCGGCCGCGTCGGCTGAGAGGGGGCGGGTGAGGTCGGCGATCCGTTCGGCCCGCCACGGCGCCAGCTTGCCGGCCACCACGGCGGCATACACGTGGGGGAGTCGCCAGGCGCACTCGATGACCCGCCCGACATAGGCCCGTCCACCGTCCGGCGACCTGCCCAACACGGCGATCAGCTCCATCAACGCGAACTCGCTGACCAACGGTGCCCCGTCGCCGGCGATCGGGACGCCGGTGTCGAGGTAGCCCTCGGTGATGGTCGCCGCGCCCTCGGGGCTGTCGATGATGTGGTCGCCGGCCCAGGTGACGATCCCCGCCCACTCCTCGACGAGGAGCTGGTTGCGGGCCTCGACCCCAGTACCCAGACGCGACAGCAGCGAGGCTGTCGTGCGGGGCGCGGTTCCGAGATCCATGACTGGATTCTCCCACTCACCCTCGACACTTCAAAGCGGCGGAAACCCGCTTGTGGACAAGGGAAACTCGATCAGCGGGTGTGGAGGACCAACGTCCCCTGACGCCGTCCGCCCGTCGCGCGCCTGGCACATCAGACCGTCGTGCCGCACAGTGGACAGTGATGACTCTTCAACGCCGGTGCCAGGAGGTGCTGGACGACCTGGTGGCCACCGGGGCCGAGACCGGCCTGCAGGTGGCCGTCCACGACCGGGGCGAGCAGGTCGTCGACGCGGTCGCCGGCGTCGCCGACAGCAGGACCGGGCGACCGGTCGTCCCGGAGACCCCGTTCTTCAGCTTCTCCGCCGCCAAGGGCGTGACCGCGCTCCTCGGCCACCTGCTGGTCGAGCGCGGCCTGATCGGCTACGACACCCCGGTTGCGGAGGTGTGGCCGGAGTTCGGGACACACGGCAAGACGGCTGCGACCCTGCGCCACGTGCTGACGCACAGCGTGGGGGTCCCCGCAATGCCCGGCGGGCTCGGGCCGGCCGATCTGGGCGACTGGCGACGGGTGTGCGCCGCGATCGCCGAGGCGCAGCCCCGGTGGCGCCCCGGCACCGAGACCGGATACCACTCCTACACCTTCGGCTTCCTGGTCGGCGAGATCGCCCGCCGCGTCACCGGGCGGCCGATGGGCTGGCTGCTCCAGGACTGGGTCGCCATGCCCCTCGGGATCTCCGGCGAGCTCTACTTCGGCGTGCCCCCGACCGAGCTCTCCCGACTCGCCAGGCTGGAGGACTCCGAGCCGCAGCCGACGGACCCGGCGGCCGACAGCATCCTGGCGCCGTGGGAGCGGCAGCCCAGTGCGTCGCTGGGCAACAGCCTCGACCTTCTCCGGGCCGATGTCCCGTCGGTGGGCACCTTCACCGCACGGGCGCTCTCGACCGTGTATGCCGCGGTCCTGGACGGTCGACTGATCGCCGCCCCCCAAAGCGTGGGGCTGTCGACGGTCGCCTTCGAGGGCACCGACCAGGTCTTCGGCAACCCCGTCCGGCTGGCCCTGGGCTACCCGCTGGGCCGCATCGGCGCCTCCGCCGGCGAGGCGTCGACCACGTTCGGCTGGCCTGGCGGCGGGGGCAGCTACGCCTACGCCGACGTCGCCACGGGGACGTCCTTCGCTGTCACCAAGAACCGCCTCGGCCGGGACTTCGGCACCGCGCAACGCCTCGCGGACATGGTGACCGCCGAGCTCGGTCCGCGTGCCGCCGACCGTCAGTGAACGACGATCGGCGACGTCGTCGCGTCCGTGCTGCCGACGCAGGTGATCCGGTAGCTGCCGGGCGGGCCGGCCACCCAGCTGACGTCGGCGACGAAGCGCAGTGCCCGGTCCCGGCGCCAGGTGATCGTCGTGGACGGCGACGAGTCGTCGGCGACCTGGAGCCAGCGGTCCTCCTCGCGCCGCTCGACCCGCAGGTACGTCGGCCGCAGCACCGCGTTCGGATGGTCGGTGCCGAAGGTCGCGGTGACCGTCTCCCCCGTGCGGGCGGTCGAGGGGGCGTGACGCACACCGGGCCGGTCCCGCCGGGTCAGGCGCGGCGACCCGAGCGGAAGGGTCCAGCGCACACGCCGTGGCCGCGGCGGCCGTCCCGGATCGATCGCGCGCCCGCTGCGCAGCGCGGTGGCGAGCTCGACGACCGCGTCCTGGAGGGCGGCCAGCTGGTGGCGGCCGAAGATCGTGGACCCGGCCTCGTAGAGCTGCTCGTCGTACTCCTCGGGCGTGGTCACGTAGTGCCCGTAGCCGTTGGCGTAACCCTGCAGCACGACGTCCTCGACATCGACGCCGAGCTCGGTCGCCACCGCCTGCCGCAGCCGCCACCCGGCGACGACGGTCACCTCGAACGGCAGGCAGACCAGGTGGAGGTGGCCCCATCGGACCAGCTGGAGCAGGTAGGTCTCCTGCACCCAGCGCAGGCTGCCGACCGGGAGGAACAGGTCCTTGGGCGCGTGCGCCGCGGCGAGCGCAGTGCGGCGGCGGTAGAGCCGGCGGGAGATCCGCTCGGGCACCGGGTTGCGGCGGCCCTCGTCGAACAGCGGCGAGCCCGGTCCGTCGGTCAGCTTGCCGGCGGCGAAGCTCGCCCCGAGGATCGCGCGGCCGGTCCGCCCGGAGCCGGCGGGCCGGCCGGCGAGCCGCACCCACCGGTGGCGTACGTCGACCAGCGGCTCCACCGCGACGCCGGGCCCGGCCGCGAGCCCGCGGGCGGCGGCCAGCTGGCGCTCGCCGATGATCCGGGTGTTGTCGCGCTCGTCGCGGGTAGGCCCATCCGTCGGCCGCAGCTCCAGGTTGGGGCTGAGGTCGCCGGCGTTGGTCTGGGCGAACGCCGTGACCAGGTCGCCGTCCTGCTCCCACCGGTGGGCCGCCCAGCCCTTGTTGTCGGCGCTGATCAGCCGGTTGCGGTTGGACATCGAGGTGTTGTGGACGCCGAACCAGCTGATGGCACCGGCCAGCCGGCCGTCGCGCTCCAGGCGCAGCAGCGTCATCCGCGGGTCGATGCCGCCGGGGAACCGGGCCCGCTCGTCGGCGGGATCACGCTCGAAGGCCGCCCGGGCCCGGTTGGCGCTCGCGTCGTGCAGCTCGCCGCGGCTGAGGACCAGCGTGGTCGGCGCGAGGTCGGCGTCGGCGCGGGCGATCGCCTCCACCACGCCGTCGACCAGCCGCTCGAAGGTCCGCGGGCGGAAGCCGCCGGTGGTGATGTTGTAGAGGATGTCGTGCCCGTGGCCGCCGGGCCCGCAGTGGGTGTGGGTGGCGGTGAGCACGACGTTGTCCGGGCCGTACCGGGTGCCGAACCGGGCGCTCAGCCGCTCGTGGATCGCCGCCACGGTCGTCTGGAAGAACATGCCGATGTCGGCCACCACGAACGCCACACGGCGATGGCCGTCGTCGAGCACGAACGCGCGGGCGTACTGCCGCGAGAGGATGCCGCGGGTGCGCTGGTCCGGCATCCCGTAGCCCATCATCCCGACGCCCCACGGCTCGCCGGTGACATCGGCGAGACCGCGACCGGCACGCCAGCCCCGCCGGTCGGCGGTCACCGCCGTCGCCGCGCGGCGTCCCGCAACGCCTGCTCCGGGTCGGTCCCCGCCGCCCGGGCCTCGGCGACCAGTGCGAGCAGCCGCTCCCCCAGGTCGGTCGAGTCCGCCGCCACGTCGAGCGGCAGCCCGGCCCGCTCGCGCCGGGCGAGCACCTTGTCGGCGTACAGCAGGGCGGGCAGCGCGGACGGCAGGTCGGGCGGACCGGCACCGTCAGGACGCTCGGCCGCCTTGATCCGCTGCCAGCGCTCGTCGACCTGGTCGGCCGTGAGGCCGCCGGCCGCGTCCTCGGGACGGTCGCCGAAGACGTGCGGGTTGCGACGGTGCATCTTGGCGGTGATCCCGCGGGCGACGTCGTCGAGGTCGAAGTCGCCGCGCTCCTCGGCGATCACGGCGTGGAAGACGACCTGCAGCAGCAGGTCGCCCAGCTCCTCGGCCAGGTGCCCGAAGTCGCCGCTCGCCTCGGCGTCGTCGATGGCGTCGACCGTCTCGTAGGTCTCCTCGAGCAGGTAGCGCACCAGCGAGCGGTGCGTCTGCTCCTGCTTCCAGGGGCACTCGGCACGCAGCCGCCGCATCACCGCGACGAACTCGGCGACCGCTCCGTCCGCGGGGGCAGGCACGGCTCTCCCGGCTCAGCCCTGGGGCGCGGCCGCCGCCGGGGCCACGGCCGAACCGCAGCGCTGCTCGGCGGGCAGGTCCGCGACCTGCTCGGGGGTGAGCGCGGTGGTGTCGCTGGCGTCCTTGGCCTCGCGGCTGACCGGGACCGACAGCGGGTCGCCGCCGAAGACACCGGTCTCGGCGTCGTAGGCACCGAAGACGGGGTTGAAGGTGACGTCCTGGTCGGCGAGCCACTGGGTGATCAGGTCGATGCCCGCGGCGACGGCCTCCTGGCCCTCGACCCCGGCGTCGTCGGCGCCGAGCTGGGCGACCGGGTCGCTGAGCCGCTGCTGGATCCAGGTCAGCCACTCGAAGGTCTCGTAGTTGTCGTCGTCGATCGTGCCGAGCGGCTCCCAGGCCTGCTGGACGGCGGTGCGGTCGATCGCCTCCGACGGCAGGGTCACGCCGTGCTCCTCCGCGAGGGCGTCGACGGCGACCGCCTGCGTCCAGCCGACGACGAACTGGGCGCGGATCAGCGCGGTGGGCGCGGCCGACGCCTGCGGGTTGGCCGCCCGCAGCGCGCAGTAGTCCTCGACCGCCTGGTCGACCTTGCTGAGCCGGAGCTGCTGGCCCTCGACCTCGGCGGCGAGGCCCGGCTTGACACTCTCGTCGGAGACGCCACAGCCGGCGGCCAGCAGGGCCGTCGCGGACAGGGCCGCCACGGCGGGCAGGAACCTCGGCACGGACCTGGACGCGAACCTGGGCACGAACGAGGGGCGCACACTCACTCCTTGGGGTCGATGACCGAGTCGATGACGAGTCTGGCCCATTCAAGCAGGGCGACCCCTTCCAGGGGGGTGCCCGTCCGCCCCGGGATGCCGGGCCGCGGCACCAGGATCGACTCGAGCTGGTGCTTGACGATCGACTTCGGGTAGAGCCGGTTGAGCCGGATGGTCCGCGACTCCGGGAGCACGACGGGGTGGAAGCGCACGTTCTTGCCGACCGTGGTGACCTCCTTGACCCCCGCCTGTCGCACCCGTGCCCGGAAGCGCGCCACGAGGAGCAGCGCCGTGACCTGCTCCGGCGGCTCGCCGTAGCGGTCCTGGAGCTCGGCGACGATCTCGTCGACGTCGGCGTCGGTGCGCACCTCGGCCAGGCGCTTGTAGATCTCCAGCCGGAGCCGCTCGCTCGGGATGTAGTCGTGCGGCAGGTGCGCCTCGACCGGAAGCTCGATGCGGACCTCCTCGAGCTGCTCCGGCGCTCCGCCGTCCGAGCGGAAGTCGCGCACCGCCTCGCCGACCAGGCGGACGTAGAGGTCGAAGCCGACGTCGGCGATGTGACCGGACTGCTCGCCGCCGAGCAGGTTGCCGGCGCCGCGGATCTCCAGGTCCTTCATCGCGATCGCCATGCCGCCACCGAGGTCGGAGTGCTGCGCCAGCGTCGCGAGCCGCTCGTGGGCGGTCTCGGTGAGCGGCTTCTCGGTCGGGTAGAGGAAGTAGGCGTAGGCCCGCTCCCGGGACCGGCCGACCCGGCCACGCAGCTGGTGCAGCTGGGAGAGGCCGAGCGTGTCGGAGCGCTCGATGATCATCGTGTTGGCGTTGGAGACGTCGATGCCGGACTCCACGATCGTCGTGCAGACGAGGACGTCGAAGTTCTTCTCCCAGAAGTCGAGCATCACCTGCTCGAGCTGGTGCTCGCCCAGCTGGCCGTGGGCGGTCGCTACCCGGGCCTCCGGCACGAGCTCGCGGAGCTTCGCCGCGGCCTTCTCGATCGAGCTGACCCGGTTGTGGATGTAGAACACCTGGCCGTCACGGAGCAGCTCACGACGGATCGCCGCCACCACCTGCCGGTCCTCGTAGCCGCCGACATAGGTCAGCACCGGGTGCCGCTCCTCCGGCGGCGTGGTGATCGTCGACATCTCGCGGATGCCGGTGATCGCCATCTCCAAGGTGCGCGGGATGGGGGTCGCGCTCATGGAGAGGACGTCCACGGAGGTGCGCAGGCGCTTCATCGCCTCCTTGTGCTCGACGCCGAAGCGCTGCTCCTCGTCGACGATGATCAGGCCGAGGTCCTTGAACTTCGTGTCGGCGTTGAAGAGCCGGTGGGTGCCGACCACGACGTCGACGGTGCCGTCGGCGAGGCCGGCGATGGTCTCGGCCGCCTCCTTGTCGGTCTGGAAGCGGCTCAGCGCCTTGAGGACGACGGGGAACCCGCTCATCCGCTCGCTGAAGGTGTCGAGGTGCTGGTTGACGAGCAGGGTCGTCGGTACCAGGACCGCGACCTGCTTGCCCTCCTGGACCGCCTTGAACGCGGCCCGGACCGCGATCTCGGTCTTGCCGTAGCCGACGTCGCCGCAGATGAGGCGGTCCATCGGGACCGTGCGCTCCATGTCGGCCTTGACCTCGTCGACCGTGGTCAGCTGGTCGGGGGTCTCGTGGAACGGGAAGGCGTCCTCGAGCTCGCGCTGCCAGGGGGTGTCGGGACCGAACGCGTGGCCCTGGGTCGCCTGCCGGGCGGCGTACAGCTTGATCAGCTCCGCGGCGATCTCGCGGACCGCCTTGCGCGCCTTGTTCTTGCGCTTGGTCCAGTCGCCTCCCCCGAGCCGGTCGAGGCTGGGCTGCTCGCCGCCGACGTAGCGGGTGACCTGGTCGAGGGTGTCGGCCGGCACGAACAGCCGGTCGGCCGGGCCACCGCGCTTGGACGGGCCGTACTCCAGCACGAGGTACTCGCGCACCGCGCCCTGCACCTCACGCTGCTTCATCTCCACGAACCGGCCGACGCCGTGCTGCTCGTGCACGACGTAGTCGCCGGCCTTGAGCTCGAGGGGGTCGATCTGCCGCTTGCGGCGTACCGGCATCGCGCCCTTGTCACGCGTGGAGGCCTTGGTGCCGACGATGTCCTCGCCGGTGAGGATCACGAAGCCGCGCCCGGTGTCGACCAGTCCGTGGCCCAGGTTTCCGCACGTGATCGTGACGACCGCCGGGTCGAGCACGTGGCCGGCGGGGAGCTCCTCGACGAGCCGGGCGGGCACGTCCTGCTCCCCCAACGCCTCGACCATGCGCTGCGCCGGGCCGTGACCGACGTGGACGACGGCGACCGCGTGACCCTCGGAGCGCCAGCGGGCGATGTCGGCGAAGGCCTTCCCCACGTCACCGCGGTACGACGGCGCCGGTGATACTCCCTGCTCAGAAGCACCGTTCGCGGGCGCTTCCTGGTGCTTCTGCCCCGGGACTATCGTGTCGTCCAGGCCGAACGGGCTGAACGTCCACCAGGCCTGGCCCCGCTCGCGGGCGTGGGTGCGGACGTCGGCGAGCGACTGGTACGACGCCGCCTGCAGGTCGACCGGCGCCTGACCGCCGCTCGCGGCCGTCGCCCAGGACGCGGCGAGGAACTCCTCGCTGGTCGCCACCAGGTCGTGGGCGCGAGCGCGGGCGCGCTCGGGGTCGAGCACCAGGACCCGGGTGTCCTCGGGCATCAGGTCGACGAGCAGCTCCAGGTCGTCGACGAGCGCCGGGATGAGCGCCTCCATGCCCTCGACGGCGATGCCCTCGGCGAGCTTGTCGGTGATCTCGAGGAGCTGCGGGTGGGTGCGGCCCAGCTCCGCCGCCCGCGCGCGCACCTGGTCGGTGAGCAGCAGCTCCCGGCAGGGCGGCGCCCACAGCCGGTTCACCTTCGCGATGGTGCGCTGGTCGGCGACCGCGAACGAGCGGATCTCGTCGATGTCGTCGCCGAAGAACTCCACGCGCAGCGGATGCTCCTCGGTCGGCGGGAAGACGTCGACGATGCCGCCGCGCACGGCGAACTCACCCCGCCGCTCGACCAGGTCGACCCGGGAGTAGGCCGCGCCGACGAGTCCGGCGACCACCTCGTCGATCTCGGCCGTGCCGCCGACGGCCAGCTCGACCGGGACCAGGTCGCCGAGGCCCTTGACCTGGGGCTGCAGCACGCTGCGCACGGGCGCGACGACGACCTGGACCGGGCCGGTCGTCGCGTCGGTCCCCGGGTGGCAGAGCCGGCGGAGCACGGCCAGCCGACGGCCGACCGTGTCGCTGCGCGGGCTCAGCCGCTCGTGGGGCAGGGTCTCCCAGCTCGGGTAGTAGGCGACGGCCGTCGGGTCGACCAGGTCGCCCAGCTCGGCGACGAGCTGCTCGGCCTCGCGGGTGGTCGCGGTGACGACCAGCACCGGGCGCCCCGCCCGGACCAGTCCGGTCACCAGGAAGGGCCGCAGGGCCTCCGGACCGGTCAGCTCACCGGTCGGCTGGGTGCCGTCGACCGCGCCCGCGAGCGCGGCGGACAGGGTCGGGTCGGCGAGGACGGCGTCGGCGAGGCCGGCGAGACTCACAAGGCACACCTTCGGTCAGGGGACAGCACGATCGCCCCCGGTCCGGGACGACCGGGGGTGCGGCGACCAGCCTACGGCCCGTCGCCGACATCCCCCGAGGCCATCGGGTCCGTTGCGGGGAGAGAGCAGGATCCGTGTGTAACGCTGGGGGTCCCCGGGACGAAGTAGGGGCATGAACGATGACGAGGGTCTGGTCGCTTCGATAGCTCGCGACCCCGACGCGCTGGAGGCGTTCTACCGCGAGCACGTAGGCGCGGTCGGCCGGTTCGTCGCCCGCAGGGTCGACGATCCACACTGGGCCGCCGACCTGACCACGGACATCTTCCTGGCCGCCGTGGACGCCGCTGAGTCCTACCGCCCGAGCCGCGGAACCCCGACAGGCTGGTTGTACGGAATCGCCCGGAACGTCCTCGCCGACCAGGTCCGTCGCCGCGCTCGTGAACGAGCGGCCCTGCAACGTGCGGGAGGCCGGCGGCACCTCGAGGGAGACGCGCTGGCTCGGATCGAGGAGCGGATCGACGCCGAGCGCGAGCTCCGCGAGGTGTACCGGGCACTGGCCGAGCTGCCCGAGCGCGATCGGCGCGTCATCGAGCTGGTCGCTCTCGACGGTCTCACCGTGACCGACGCCGCGGCCGTGCTGGGGGTGAAGCCGGCCACCGCGCGGGTCCGGCTGCACCGCAGCCGGGCCCGGGTCGATCAACTCATCCAGGCGGCGGCCTGCCCGCCGCCGATCCGCATCCAGGAGGCAACATCATGACCACCCAGCTACCTGACCACACCGCCGGACCGCCCGAGCTGGACAGCTTCGAACGAGAGCTCCTCGCCGAGCTGCGCTCGGTGGTGATCCGGCGCAACGCCGGCACAGCCGGCGCTGCCTCCCAGGCTCGGCGGCGCAGGCGGGTGCGCCTGGCCGCCGCGACCGGCAGCGCTGTCGTCGCAGCTCTTGCCGGCGGCAGCCTGCTCGCCGGCGGTTCGCCCGCCTTCGCGGTCGAGACGGGGCCGAGCGGCGCGGTGGTGATCCGCATCCACGAGTTCAAGGACGCGAGCGCCCTGGAGTCGGCGCTCGCCGAGCAGGGCGTCGAGGCAGCCGTCGACTACAGCGGTCACGGCTCGTCGCTGACCGTCGACGAGCAGGGCAACGTCAGTCCCGACGGGCCGGATCTTCCTGCCGATGGATCGTTGACACCCTCCGATCCCGTGCCGATGGACGCGACGTTCACCGACGATGCGTCGAGCGGTTGCGGCCTCACCACGGCGGGAGAGTCGGCCATCACCCTCGAACGTGACGGGGAGGACTACCTGGTGACCCTGGCCGGTCCGACCGTGACCAGCGGCAGCGCCCTGAAGCTGAGTACGGCGACCGGTCCCCACGGGGACACCATCGTCGCCACCTACCAGTTCGGCGGCGCCAGGTGCGGAGCGATGCTCACGCGCTGAGCCCCCGACAGCGACGTCCGGGCCCGACTGATGCCCTCAGCCGAAGCGGCCGTTGACGTAGTCGTAGGTGCGGGAGTCCTGAGGCCCCTGGAACATCGCCTCGGTGTCGCCGTGCTCGACGATCACGCCGGGCTGGCCCTGGGAGGCGAGGAAGAAGGCGCACTGGTCCGAGACGCGCGCGGCCTGCTGCATGTTGTGGGTGACGATCACGATCGTCACCTCCCGGGCGAGCTCGAGCATCGTCTCCTCGATCACCCGGGTGGACGTCGGGTCGAGGGCGGAGCACGGCTCGTCCATGAGCAGCACCCGCGGGCGGATCGCCAGCGACCGCGCGATGCACAGCCGCTGCTGCTGCCCGCCGGACAGCCCGCCGCCGGGGGCGTCGAGCCGGTCCTTGACCTCGTTCCACAGGCCGCCCTTGACCAGGCAGGACTCGACGAGGTCGTCCTTGTCGGCCTTCCTCATCCGGGTGCCGGTGAGCTTGAGGCCGGCGAGCACGTTCTCCCGGATCGACATCGCCGGGAACGGGTTCGGCTTCTGGAACACCATGCCGATCGACCGGCGGGCGTCGATGAGCCGCTTGCCCGGGTCGTAGATGTCCTCCCCGTCGAGCAGCACCTCGCCGGCCAGCTGCGCCGACGGGACGAGCTCGTGCATCCGGTTGAGGATGCGCAGGAAGGTGGACTTGCCGCAGCCCGACGGTCCGATCAGGGCCGTGATCCGGCCGGCGGCCATCGTGAGGGAGACCCGGTCGAGGACCTTGTGGTCGCCGAACCACGCGGTGATGTCGCGGGCCTCGATCTCGGCCAGGCTCGTGCGCTCGGCGACGTCGACCGGCAGGGCTGGATCGAGCCGGGGTACGTCGGCGCCGACCGCCGGGATGACGGTCGTGTGGTCGGCGTTGAGGTCCATGGTGGGCACTTCCTGTCGGGGCGCGGTGCCGGGCGGCCCGTGGGCCGCCCGGCACCGGTGCTACGCGTGATCCGGGTGGTGCGGAACTGCGGGGTACCGCGTCAGGACGCCGCGGCGACCGCGGCGGTGGCGGTCTTGACGGCCTGCTTGGCCTTCTTCAGCTTCTTCTTCAGCTTGACCTTCTTGGCTCCCGTGGCCTTCTTGACCTGCTTCTTCAGCTTGGCCACCTTGGCCTGCGCCTTGTCCAGCTGCGCCTGTGCCGCCGCGAGGGCCGGCGACGGGCCGGTGGCCGGCGGCGCGTAGTTCACCGTGACGGTCGCCTCGGAGCCGAGGTACTTC
Organism: Nocardioides carbamazepini; assembly: GCF_024614185.1. Taxonomy (GTDB): domain Bacteria; phylum Actinomycetota; class Actinomycetes; order Propionibacteriales; family Nocardioidaceae; genus Nocardioides; species Nocardioides carbamazepini. Next base: position 22,038 of record NZ_JAHTLF010000011.1, on the reverse strand, counting down.
GCGTTGTTGGGCGTGAAGACGGCCCGATAGGTGTGCACGCCGACCGTCGGTGACGGGACCACGTAGGTGCCCTCACCGGACACGAGCGGGGCGGCGTTCGGGTTCAGCAGCGTGGTGCCCTCGTAGAAGGAGACCGAGCCAGTGGGCTGCGAGGAGCCGGAGACCTTGGCGGACAGTCGCACACCGGCCGCCAGGTTGGTGCCGGTCAGAGCAGTGCTGCTCTGGACGACCTCGTTGGTGGCGAACTCGGTGGTGCTGTCGTTGTTCGTGCCGCAGACACCACCGTTGGCAGGGGTGGCGAGCTGCTTGAGGCCACCGGCCGCGATCGCCTCGGCCGCGGCGGCCGAGCACAGGAATCCGTTCTCACCGAAGAACGCCTGGAACTCGGGCTTGGCGTAGTCGCCCGCGCGGACAGCGTTGTAGACGGCCCTCTTGAAGGCGACCGCGCCCTCGATCAGCCGGACCGTGTTGCCCGGGATCAGCTCGGCGCGGCCCTTGGAGATCGGCACGATGGCGTTGGCGTCGGCCTTCACCGGAGCGTCGCTGTGCTCCTGGACAGGAGTGCCCTCGACGTCGTCCATGACGCAGGAGCCGTAGTCCGAGAGGCCCAGGGCGACCAGCTGCGCCTTGAAGAACTTCTCCGTTCCCGAGCCGGGTTGCGGAACGTAGGCCTTGATCGGGCCGGCGGTGCCACCGACATCGGTCCAGTTGTCGGCCGTGCAGTCGTAGATGCTCTTCAGCTGAGCACCGGTCAACGTGGCCGGGGCGTGGGACGGGGTCGTGTTGGACACGGCCATCACGACCGTGTCCAGCGCGAACGGGATGCCGGCGAGCTCGTCGCCCTCCGCACCGGTCTTCACCGCGTCGGAGGAACGGGCGAAGTCCACGTCCGAGTAGTCGGCGGTGCGCATCTTGTTCTTGCCGTCGCTCGAGCCGTTGGGCCGGGTCTTGGCGCCATTGGTCGGAAGGTTGATCTCACCGCCGCCCAAGGCACTGAAGGTGGCGATGTCGAAGGTCTGGCCGTAGTCGGCCTTGGCGCCGCCGTTCCACACCAGGGCCGCCTGGTGGAGGGCGATCATGGTGGTGTCGGAGCCGACGCCGATCAGGTCGGCGGCGACCGGGGCGGCCTTGCTGTCCTCGGGCTGCGGGTTGTAGGCGGCGTGGGCCGGAGAGGCGATCATCGTCACCGCCGACGTGGCCACCGCGGCTGCGAAGGTGGCCGTGAGGGTCTTGCGTACAGACATTGCGTGTTCGACTTTCTGTGAGAGGCATACGACTGCCGGTGCAGCCGCGGTCGATACGCCGCCAGGGGCGGCGGGGTCAGGTCAGGTTGGGCAGGAGCCGCATCACTCCGTCGGTCGTCACCCAGGCCAGGGCGATCGCGAGGGGGGTCGCAACCACCCACACGTGCACCAGCGACCATCTCTGACGGGCGGCGATGACCCCGAGGGTCAACGCCAGGAGCAGCGCGAGATCGAGGGCGAGCAGGGGCAGCACCCCTGTGTCGATGCCCATCGGCTTCTCCGACTCGGGGACCGTCGGCGGCAGGCCGGACGGCGCGGGGAACGCCGAGGATGCCTCGGCGTCGACGTACAGGGTCTCGCCCGGCGCGATCGCGCCCAGCCGGCCGCTCCCCTCGGCGGTGACCAGCGTCAGCCGGGATCGTCCGCTCGCGAGCGGCTGCGGCAGCGGGTCGCCGCTGCGCCGCAGCGCCTGCACGGTGAACACGACCCGTCCCTGGCCGACGGTGACCTCGATCCGGTCGCCCGGCTCGAGGTGCTCGACGTCGGCGAACGGGCTGCCGTACGTCGCCGCGCGGCCGAGTACGACGGACGTGCCGGCCTGGCCGGGCAGCACGGTGTTGCGGAGGTGGCCGGGGCCGGCGAGCAGGTCGCCGGAGGCGGTGCCCTCGACCACGACCTGCTGCAGGCCCAGGCGCGGGATCTCCAGCAGCGCGACCGGCGCACCCGGCTCCGTGACCGGCCCGACCGGTGCGGTCGCCGCGGCGACCTGGGCACGGAACTCGCCGTAGAGCAGCGACTGGCTGCGCTCCTGGGCGACGCCGCCGAGCACGAGCATCTGCAGTGCCATCCACAGCGTGACCAGGGCGACCATGGTGGTCGAGGTGCTGATCACCGAGCTTGCCGTCTCCACCCGGTTGGGCGGCCCGGCCGGCTGCACCGGGCGCGGCGCGCGACGCTGGGGTGCCTGCCGCCGGAACCGGGACCCGCGCCCCTGCGTCGCCGGCTGCTCGTGGGTCACGACCTGTGGGTCGTCCAGGGCGGTCATCGGCGACTCCGCAGGGTGACGACGCGCGAGACCGCGCTGACGACCGCGAAGACGAGGCCGAGCATGAGCAGCACCGGCAGCAGCCGGCCGCTCCACTCCGAGGACACCGCCTTCGTCGGTGGCATGGTGAGCGCCTCGGGAGCCGCCGCCGGACCCGCGGCGGGCGCGGCGACGACCGGCTCGCCGACGGGGACAGCCTCGGGCGAGCCCGGGGTCACGGTCGCGGGTCCCGCCTCCGGCGGCGCGACCGGCACCTTCTGCTGCTCGATGGCCCGGGCGACCGCCTGGGCGCGGGTGTACAACGCCTTGGTGGCGCCGCTCTTGCGGATCGGCACGAATCCACCGGGCAGCTGGCCGTTGCCGCTGCCGGACCGCTGGCCCTCCGTGGTGGCGGTGCGGATGAACTGGGCGACCTTGGCGGCGTCCTTCTTGTCCAGGTTCTGCAGCCGCGCTGCTGTGTAGACGAGCATGGTGCCGGGGTAGGCGTTGCCCGCCTTGCGGAGCTCGACCATGTCCATCTCGAACGGACCGCGCTTCCCGTCCGGCTCGATCACCTTCATGGCCGCCGTCAGCGAGTCGGTCGTCGGCGTGACGTACTTGTCCTTGCGGGTCTCCAGGCCCGCGGTGCGCAGCCCGTAGCGCTGGGCGTCACCGAGGCTGACGACGCCGAGCATGAACCGGTCGCCGTAGTGCTGGCGCTCGACCCGGCCGACCTTGTAGATCGGCGGCGTCACGCTGAGGTCGGTGTCGCAGCGGGTCTGGACGTTGGGCCAGGCGTCCAGCAGGGCCTCGGCGACCTTGCGCATCGTCGACACCGGGGCGGCGAGGTCGTTGAAGTACGTCGACGGGTTGTTCGCCTTGCAGTCCGTGCCTCCCTGAGGCACGAAGTCGTCCAGCAGCGGCCACTCGTCGCGGGGCAGCTTGATCTTCTTGTAGGACGGGTTGACCCGCATCCCCCAGGGGTCGGCCTTGCCCTTGACGAAGGCCATCGCCTCCTTGTCGGCCGCGATGTACTCGGTCAGCTGGCGGATCACGTCGGAGGAGTTCGACAGCGACAGAAGGGTCGCGCCCGCTTCCAGCGCATTGTCTGTCAGGCCGGGGTTGAGCGCGGTGAACTCGGGATCCTTCGTGATGGCCCAGGGGTTCTGCTCCATGCCGGGGTGGGCCGCGCCGTAGCTGGATCCGACGTACGACTGCGTCACCAGCTTGGCCAGCAGCCGGGCGTTGAGCCGCAGATCGGTGTACTCGCCGGCGTTCTCCGGCCGGTCGACGATGTAGCCGATGCCGAAGCCGGTCAGCGCGACCGGCGCGTAGCCGACGGGATCGCCCTCCGACTCGTACTTCGAGGACACCAGCGCCGCCGCCCCGCCCCCGGAGGCCATCAGCGAGAAGCCCGCCTGGTCGGGCATCTGGTTGTGCTGGAACTTGAACCGCTTCTTGTTCAGGCAGTACGCCGGCGCCCACTGGAGCGCCGCCTGGGCGAGCAGCTCCGAGCCGTAGAAGCCGGTGGGCGCGCGCGGGTCGAGGATGTCGCAGGTGTCCGGCGGGTCGCCGAAGGTCACCGGGATCGCGAACCGGTTGCGCCAGTTCGACTCCGCCCACCACAGAGCCGGCGAGACCGCCTGGTCGACGCCGGTGCTGGTGAAGTTGCTGGAGCCGGGAGAGAACTGACCGGTCCGGCGGCAGGACTTCTCGACGGGTGTCATCTGCTGCTCGACCTCTGTCGAGGCACTCTCGCAGCTGATGCCCCCGATCGGGATGACCACGATCGAGCAGGCGACCTGCTTGCTGCAGCCGAGGGACTCGTTCTCGACGTCGGTGCGAACCTCGAACTGCGCCGATCCCCGCCCTTGGGCATCGGTGTAGCCGGCGATCTCATTGGCCGGGAGCGCCGCCTCCGAGGCGGCCTCCGGCGGCATGGTCTTGGCGTCGCAGGCCGGGTAGACCTGCCCCTTCGCGCTGACGAAGGGAACCAGCCGGGTGTAGGTGACACCCGATCGGTCCACGTCCGGACAACGATCGGCGCCGGGTACGTCGCCGAGAGCGCTGCTGACCTGCGTCTTGGCGGATCCGAGGGCGTGGAGATCCTCGGTCCACGTCGCGTCACTGGGCGACCGCGACACCTGGGAGCGCTGGCCGAAGGACGAGGTCCAGCAGGTCTCCGGCTTCACGTCGTCGCCGGTGCCCCGGCACTGCAGCACCACGACCGGGTACTCCTGGTTCATCCCCCCGGGCCCGAACGGGTCGTTGGCCCGGCCCGCGCTGGGCTGGGCGCCACTCCAGGTGATGCCGACCCGCTCGCGACCGCGCAGGTTCTGCGTGTGGTCCGCGCTGACGGTGACCTGCCATGCGCCGCCGGTGTTCGGGTCGGAGATCGCGGTCGACGTACCGTCCGCGGCGATGAGCTCGCGCTGCATCGACTTGGTCTGGCTCCAGGCGTCGCCGGCGACGGCGGCGCGCGGCGTGACGGGCTGCGGCCGGTCGGCGATCGCCGGGGCGCTCACGCCGGTGCTCGCACTCGCGGCGACGACCAGCGCGACCAGGCCCAGCCGGATCCCCCGCCTCATCGGGCGCCCCGCGACGTCAGCCGGCGGCGGAGCGCCGTGGCCAGCAGCCCCGGCAGCAGCACGAGGGCGAGCAGCTCGACGACGATCAGCCAGCCGAACGGGCGACGGTCGCCGGCCCGGTCCGCCGAGAGCGTGTCGGGCGAGGCGTAGACGTCCTGCGTGCCGCCGGAGACCGGGACGGTTCCGCTCTCCGCGACGGGCACGTCCTGACCGGTGGCCGGGTCGACGGCGGCCGGCGGGGCCTCGCCCGCCGCGGCGGCCGGTGGCGGGGCGGCGCCGTCGGTGGCCGGCTCTCCCGTGCCGGTCTCGGTGCCGCACGGTCCGGCGCCCTCCTTGTCGCACTCCGGCGGCTTCGGCGCCTTCTGGGCGAGCAGGTTCTTGTCGGGGTTCTTGCCGTCGAAGGTCGGGTTGTTGCAGCTCTTGACGTCGCGGTCGGTGAGCTCGACGGCCGGGTCCGCCGCCTTCAGCTTCGCGATCTGCTCGAAGCCGGCCTGGACCAGGTTGAGCGGCAGCGACGAGTAGCCGTAGGCGCCGGCCTTGGTCTGCCCGGTGCACAGCGAGTAGTACATGAAGTCGGCGAGCGTCTGCCGCTTGGCCGTCGACATCCGCTGGTCGCTGCCACCGGTGGGCAGCAGCATGTAGGAGTACGACGAGATCGGGTAGGACCGCGGGTCGTTGTAGGTGTAGACGCCGTCGAGGTTCTGGGTCAGGTAGAGCTGCGACGTCGTGTCCATGTTGATCTTGGCCTGGGTCAGCGCCACCGCGGTGTTGTACTGCGTCGGCTCGACGAAGTAGCCGGCCGCGTTCTTGACCTTCACCACGGGGTAGTCGGCGTTGATCGCGTACGAGTACTCGACGTAGCCGATCATCCCGTTGCCCGAGAAGCCCTTGATCGTGTTCATCACCTGGTCGGACCCGGCCTGGCTGACCATCCGGCTGCCCGACTTCTTCGGGTAGTACGACGTGAGGCCGGACCGCCCGAAGTAGGGGCGCCAGATGCCGGAGTGCTGCTTGTCCATCCAGGTCGTGAACTGCGCCGTCGTGCCCGAGCCGTCGGAGCGCACCACGGGAATGATCGGCAGGGAGGGGAACTTCCGGCCGTTGTTGTCCTTGGCGATCGCCGGGTCGTCCCAGTTGGTGATCTGGTCGGTGAAGATCTTGGCGAGCGTCTCGCCCGACAGCCGGAGGTTCTTGACCTGCTGCTTGCCGATCTTGAGCTGGTAGGTGAAGGCGGTGCCGCCCGCGACGATCGGCAGGTAGGCGTACTGGCGGCCCTGGCTGGTGTCGGCCTGCCCCTGCTCGTCGGTGCCCTGGTAGGGGATCTCGGAGATCGCGAAGTCGACGCTGTTGTTGGCGAAGTCCTTGCGCCCCTTGGTCGACCCGCCACCGGTGTAGACGACCTTCATGCCGTTGGCGTTCACGTCGGCGATCCACTGCTGGACGATCAGCTCCGACCACGTCGACCCGGTGCCCTCGATCTGGGCATAGGGGACGGCGGCATGGGCAGCGAGCGGGACGCTGACACCACACACGAGTGCCACCAGGGCCGCCACGAGGCGCTTCACGGGTTCTCCTTCACGGGACGGGTCCCCGTCGTCTTCGACGGCCGGGTCTTCTTCGCCCTCTTCGGGCGGGCCACGAGCCGCGCCAGGACGAACAGGAACAGCACGAGGGCGAGCAGCACCGTCGCCGCGGCGAAGGCCCGGGTGATCGCCTGGGGCTCGCCGCTGCGGACGGTCGTGTAGATGTAGAGCGGGAGCGAGTTCATGACGCCGTCGGTCGGCCCGACGACCATGAACGCGGCCGCCCCCGAGGTGAGCAGCACCGGCGAGGTCTCCCCCACCCCCCGGGCGACGCCGAGGATGACGGCGGTCGCGAGGCCGGGACGGGCCGTCGGGAGCACGACGTGCCACACCGTCCGCCACCGGCTCGCGCCCAGCGCGAGCCCGGCCTCGCGCAGGTTGCCCGGCACCACCCGGAGTACGACGTCCGCGGCCCGGGCCACGATCGGCAGCATCATCACGGCGAGCGCGAGAGCGGCGGCCAGGCCCGAGCGGGGCCAGCCGGCGACGACGATGACCGTCGTGTAGACGAACAGGCCGGCCACGACCGACGGCAGCGCGGTCATCGCCTCGACGATGGTCCGCACCAGCACCGCGAAGCGCCCCCCGACCTCGGTCATGAAGATGGCCGTGCCGATGCCCAGCGGCAGCACGATCACCAGGGCGATGCCGATCTCGATCATCGAGCCGACCGTCGCGTGCGCGATGCCGCCCATGTCGAACGGGTCCTTCGGGCCCACGCCGGCCATGTCGTCGAGGAAGAAGTTGCCGTGCAGCAGCGGCCGCCAGCCCCGCAGCACGATGAACACCAGGGTGCTCACCAGGGCGGCGCCCACGACGAGCGCGCCGCCGGTGACGACCGCGGCCGCGACCCGGTCCCGCACCTCGACCATCGACACCGTCAGCGCCGAGAGGACGGCCGTGACCACCAGGCCGAGGACGAACCAGGTGATGAGGAACCACGCCGGCCCCGGCAGCGGGAGCAGCCGCTGGGTGACCAGCCAGGCCATGCCCAGCGCCGAGGCCCAGGCGCCCCAGCGCACGAACCGCTCGTCGAGGCTGGGCCGGCCCAGGGCGGGACGCGGCTGCGCGGGCGGCGCGTCGTCGTCGTACGACGGCAGGACGGTGGTGCCGCGCGGCTCGAACCGCGCGCCGGGCGGCGAGGTGACCGGTGAGGTGCTCATCTCAGGCCTCCGCCCCGGCACCCGAGCGGCTGCGGTTCACGACGACAGCGGCGAGGGTGTTGACGCCGAGAGTGATGACGAAGAGCACGAACCCGGCCGCCAGAAGCGCGGAGAGCTGGCTGGCGCTGGCGTCGCCGAACCGGCCGGCGATCAGCGCGCTGACGCTGTTGGTGCCGATCTCCAACGGCCGGAACTTCAGGTCGAACGCCGGCGAGATGATGAGCAGGACCGCGATCGTCTCGCCCAGCGCCCGGCCGAGGGCGAGCATGGTGCCGCCGATGATGCCGCCGCGACCGAACGGCAGGACGACGGTGCGGATCATGCCCCAGCGGGTCGCGCCGAGGGCGAGCGCCGCCTCCTTCTCGCCCGGAGGGGTCTGGCTGAAGACCTGGCGCATCACGGCGCATGCCATCGGCAGCACCATCATCGCCACGGCGATACCGGCGCAGAAGGCGCTCGCGGTGTAGCGGCTGGCGTCCCAGATCGCGGCGTCCGGGTCGGTGTCCTGCACGTCGAAGATCGGGATCCAGCCGAGGTGGCGCTGGAGGAAGGTCGCGAACGCCGCGGCGTGGGGCATGACGAGGAAGAAGCCCCACAGGCCGTAGACGATGGAGGGGATCGCGGCCATCAGGTCGACGAGCGACACCAGGGTGGAGCGCAGCGACGGGGGCGCGTACTCGGAGATGAACAGCGCCGTCAGCAGCGCGAGCGGGAACGCGATGACCATCGCGACCAGCGCGATCTGCAGCGTGCCGGCGAGCACGGCCGCGATGCCGAGCACGTCGGCCTCGGGTGACCAGTCGGACTCGGTGAAGAACCGCCACCCGTAGCGCTGGAGGGTCGGGAACGCCTGCCAGCCGAGGAACAGGCCCACGCCGCCGGTGATGACCAGCACCGAGGCGCCGATCGCCCGCGACACGTTGACGAAGACCGCGTCGGCACCCGTGGCTTTGCGGGAGATCCGGCGCGGCTGCGCCTCCGGCGCGCTCGGATCGACAAGGGGCAGGCTGGTCACACGTCGTCCTCAGTCGTGGCCACCCGAGAAGGCCGTTTCCATGGCAGCGCGGAACCGCGCCACCACGGGGAACGGTGGCGGTGGCCCGCGACCAACCGGGGTGAGGCCGGTGAACGGGACGGGAACGGTGCTGGCGACTTTGCTTAAATCCGCCGGCCGGCACGGACCTGAGGGGTCAGGCGGTGGGATCCGTCACCCGCCCGACGAAGAGGGGCGCGCGGTGCTCCACGTCGTGGATGACGAACAGGTAGGGCCGATCGACGACGAACTCCTCGGTGACCACCGCGCTCTCGGTGCGCATCACGACGGCCGTCGCCGCCGCGGCCTCGGTGCCCTCCTCGTCGACCGCGATGAACGCCTGGTGGAGCACCGCGGCGATGTAGAGGAAGAGGTCCTCGTCGGTCATCGCCGAGAAGTCGGCCCGGCGGTCGTCGAACGCGGTCGGCATGCCGAGGGCTTTCAGCACCTCGCCCAGCGGCGCCCCGGTGCGGAAGGTCCAGCGCGGCAGGGAGAGGTCGATCGCGGCCGGCGCCGCGCCCTCCAGCAGACCGGCGAAGCCGCCGTCGGCGACGGCGGCCTCGACCGCGCCGAACGCCCCGTCGTCCGGCAGGACGACGGTCATCGCGAGCCGCTGCCCGGCGTACGGCACGACCGCCGCCCGCCAGCCGTCCCCGGCGACCAGCCCACCGGTGAGCTCCGGGCGGCGCATCCGGTCGACCTCGACCTCGCTGCCGTCCGCGCGCCGGAAGCTGCCGGGCGTCGTCAGCTCCTTCTCGAACGGCTGCTCCCACGGCGCCTTGAGATAGACCGCGTTGACCAGCACCAGCCGGGTCAGGCTGTCGAGCACCCCCTCGGGCACGAGATCGACGATCCGGTCGCGGGTCTGCTCCTCCACCCAGGTGTTGATCAGCACCCGCGCCCGCTCGGTCGCCGTCTCGAAGTCCACGGCGCGGACCGGCGCGCCGTACTCCTTCGCGAGCAGGTCCAGGAAGTCGCCCGACCAACCGACGCCCTGCTGTCCGAAGATCTGGTTGGCGGTGTCCAGCGCCAGGTCGGCCGCCGAGCCGTCGGCGCGCTCCTGCCGGCCGGCCAGCCCCTCGATGTGCGTCGTGAGGGCGTTGACGCCCCGGTGCCACCGGTCGCCGAGGTCGCCGGCCCCGAGCACGGTCCGCATCTCCTCCGCGGTCGGACCCGCGGCACCGGTGAGCGTCATGCCCAGCGCGACCAGGACCGAGTACGGCGAGAGCACCAGGTTGCCCTCGGTCGCCGCCAGCTCGCCGTACAGGCGGCCCGCGAAGCGGTCGAGCCCGGCGACGACCGGGGCGACCAGCGTGGGGTCCCCCGCGGCCCGGCGCGCGTCGGAGGAGACCAGCTCGATCCCGTCGGTCGCGGGGCCCGGCTCGGCGTCGGGCTCGGCGTCGGGGCCGGAGCAGGCGGTGAGGGCGCCGGTCGTGAGGGTGCCGGCACCGAGGGCGGCGAGGGCGAGCTGGAGTGCGCCGCGGCGGGCGAGAGCGGTCATATCCCCTACGACGCCCGGCGGCCGTAGCCGGTTCCACCGGCCATGAGCCCGAGGGTCAGGAGGTCGGCGGTCCGACGGCCAGCGCGAGAGCGGTCAGTGCGGCGACCGCGACCAGGCCGAGGCACAGCCCGCGCAGCGGGTTGGCGAGCAGCCAGGCGACCACGCGGTCCGGCAGTGAGCGGGTCGCGCCGGCCGGCAGCCGCCAGGCGTCGCCCAGCCAGCCCTTGCGGACGGCCCACCACTCCAGCGGCAGCGTCACGAGGGGCGGGATCGCCGCGAGCAGGACGAGCAGGCCCCGGCCGGCCGACCAGCGCCGGTCCACCCAGAGCACGACCGTCGTCACGACATAGGCGACGAAGACGACGCCGTGCAGCATCCCGAAGACCCGGACACCCAGCTCGGTGGTCTCGGTGACGTACTTGAGGAACATGCCGAGGAGCAGCCCCGTCCAGGTGATCGCCTCGGCGATCGCGACGGTGCGGAACAGGCGGGTGGGAGTGGTCGCGCTGGGCTTGCTCACAGGGCCCGAGGGTACCCGTGTGACCCAGGTCGCCCGCTGCCCGCTAGGCGCCGAAGCGGCGCTCGCGCTGGGCGTAGGCGCGGATCGCCCGCAGGAAGTCGACGCGGCGGAAGTCGGGCCAGTAGGCCTCGCAGAAGTAGAACTCCGACCGGGCGCTCTGCCACAGCAGGAAGCCGCCCAGCCGCTGCTCCCCCGACGTACGGATGACGAGGTCCGGGTCGGGCTGGCCCTTGGTGTAGAGGTGCTCCTCGATGTGCTCGATGTCGATCTGGTGGGCCAGCTCGTCGAGCGAGGTGCCCTTCGCGGCATGCTCGGTGAGCAGCGACCGGACGGCGTCGGCGATCTCCCGCCGCCCGCCGTAGGCCACCGCGACGTTGACGATCATCCCGTCGACGTCGGCGGTCGCCTCGGCCGCGGCCTTGAGCCGCTTGGCGGTCCCGGCGGGCAGCAGGTCGAGGGCGCCGACGGGGTGCAGCCGCCAGCGGCGCTGGTCGGCCAACGAGTCGACGGCGTCGACGATGATCTCCAGGAGCGGCTCGAGCTCGTCCGCCGGGCGGTTGAGATTGTCGGTCGACAGCAGCCAGAGCGTGACCACCTCGATGCCGACCTCGTCGCACCAGCCCAGCAGCGGCTCGATGTTGGCCGCGCCCGCGCGGTGCCCGTGGGCGGTGTCGCGCCCGACCGCCTTGGCCCAGCGCCGGTTGCCGTCGAGCATCACGCCGATGTGCTTGGGGAGGTTCCCGGGCATCCGGCGAAGCATGCGCGCCTCGTACGCGGGGTAGAGCACCCTGCGCACACCGCGCTTCCAATCCGCCACGTTCCGATGTTAGCCGGGCTACCGGCCTTCCCACGTGGCTGACACGATGAGCAGCACACCACGGCCTGCGGGCCGCGGCCCCGAACCCGATGACAGATAGGACCACCAATGACTGCAGCCGCCTGGCACCCGGACCCGACCGGCCGCCACGAGCTCCGCTACTGGGACGGCTCCCAGTGGACCGATCACGTGTCCGACCAGGGCGTCCAGTCGACCTCGCCGCTCTACCCGACCGCCGACCCGGCCGGCGACACCGGCAGCACCGGCGAGGCCGGCGGCACCGGCGACGCCTGGGTCGGCGGCCAGGAGTCGGCGCAGACCACGGAGGCCGAGGGGGCGACCGGGACCGGCGCCGAGCCGGCCTTCTCGTTCGACGCCGAGACCGCCGTGGCGCCGCGGGCCGCCGAGCAGGCCCCGGAGGCGGTGTCCCAGCCCTACCAGGAGGCCCAGCCGTTCCAGGAGGCCCAGCCGCACCAGCAGGCGCAGCCCTACCAGCAGGCCCAGCCGGCAGCCCAGCCGATGGGCGGGTACGGCGCCCAGGCGGTGCCCTCCGACGCCTTCGCCGGCATCTCCGGCGAGCTGATCGACGGCCGGTTCAGCGAGATCGACGGCGCCGGCGCGATCCTGCAGAACAAGCGCCTGCTCCGGGTGCGGATCACCGAGCCGTTCATGGCCAAGCAGGGCGCGATGGTCGCCTACCAGGGCAACGTCAACTTCAACTACCAGGGCGGCGGCGCCGCGAAGTTCCTCAAGAAGGCCTTCACCGGCGAGGGGCTGTCCCTGATGCGGGTCGAGGGCCAGGGCGACGTCTTCCTCGCCGACGGCGCGCACGAGGTCCACATCCTGCACCTCAACAACAGCGGCCTGTCGGTCAACGGCCAGAACGTCCTCGGCTTCTCGGCCTCCCTCGAGTGGAACGTCGAGCGGGTCAAGGGCGGCAGCATGGCCGCCGGCGGGCTGTTCAACACGACCCTGCGCGGGACCGGCTGGGTCGCGATCACCACCGACGGCGACCCGGTCGTCCTCAACCCGGGCGAGGCGCCGACCTTCGCCGACGCCAACGCGCTGGTCGCCTGGTCCACGCACCTGCAGACCTCGATCCGATCGACCTTCACGGCGGGCGCGCTCATCGGCCGCGGCTCGGGCGAGGCGTTCCAGGTCGCGTTCCAGGGCCAGGGCTTCGTGATCGTGCAGCCGTCCGAGGGCGGCGTCGTACCTCCGCACACGCACTGACCGGCATCCTCCGATCGGCCTGACCACGACGGCCGGATGAGCGTGAGATCACCCTCGTCCGGCCGTCGTCGGGTCTATGCACGGCGGGTACCCTCGGTGCATGAACCAGGCCATCCACCACGCGAACGACAAGGTCCGCGCCCGGCTGGACGACCTCGGGGACCAGATCAGCGAGAAGGTCGCGGACATCAAGCCGAGGCTCCGCGGCTGGATCCACCTCGTCTCGACCCCCCTCGTCCTGGCCGCCGGCATCGTGCTCATCTCCCTCTCCCCGACCGCCACGACCCGAGTCGGCTCCGCGATGTACGCCGGCTCCGCGCTGCTGCTCTTCGGCACCTCTGCCCTCTACCACCGCGGGACGTGGTCCCCGAAGGTGTGGACGATCCTCAACCGGTTCGACCACTCCAACATCTTCTTGTTCATCGCGGGCTCCTACACGCCGTTCGCGCTGATCCTGCTCGAGGGCCCGTCTCGGGTCGTGATGCTCGCGGTCGCCTGGACGGGGGCCCTGCTCGGCATCGGGTTCAAGCTGTTCTGGCCCACCGCGCCGCGCTGGCTGTCGGCGCCGATCTACATCGCGCTCGGCTGGGCGGCGATCTTCTTCATCCCCGCCTTCTTCGAGGGCGCGACCGCGCTCGGCCTCGGCATCGGGATCGCGATCTTCGTGCTGATCGCGGTCGGCGGCGCGCTCTACACCATGGGCGGCCTGGTCTACGGCTTCCAGTGGCCCAACCCGTCGCCGCGGGTCTTCGGGTTCCACGAGATCTTCCACGGCTTCACCATCGCCGCGTTCGCGGCGCACTACGTCGGGGTCTCCCTGGCGACCTACTCGCTGCGCTGAAGCAGCACCAGCACCTCGGCGTGCGGGGTCTGCGGGAACATGTCGAGCACGCATGCCCGCACCGGCCGGTACGACGCCAGGTCGGCGAGGTCGCGCGCCAGGGTCTGCGGGTTGCAGCTGGAGTAGAGGACGTGCGCGGCACCCGACTCCTCCAGCCGGCGGGAGAGCTCGTGGCCGAGACCGCGCCGCGGCGGGTTCACCACGACCAGGTCGGCCTCCGCGAGGAGCGTGGCGTGCTCCGCGGCGGTGGCGTCGCCGACCGCGAAGTCGACGGTGCCGGGCAGGCCGGCCTCGTCGCGTGAGCGCTCCGCGCTGGCGACCGCGTCGGCGCTGATCTCGATGCCGGTCACCCGCCGGCCGGGCGCGGCGAGGTGCAGCGCGAACCCGCCGACGCCGCAGTACAGGTCCACCAGGCGGCTCGGCGCGAGGTCGGCGACCCAGGCCGCGGCCTCGCGATAGAGCGCCGCGGCGACCGTGGTGTTGGTCTGGAAGAAGCTGCGTGGGCGCAGGTGCAGCGTCACCCCGCCCAGCCGCATGGGCAGGGTCTCGGCCTCGGTGAGGACGACCTCGCGCTCGCCCTCGAGGACCGCCCGGTGCTCCGGCTGGACGTTGAGCGTTACCACCCGGGCCTGCGGCAGTGCGTCGCGCAACCAGGCGAGGTGCTTGCGGACCCGCGCCTCGACGGCCGTGGAGCGCACCACGAGGCGCACCATCAGCTCCCCGTCGGGCGACTCCGTGACGAGCAGGTGCTTGAGCTCTCCGCGCCGGCTCACCGGCGCCGTGGACGCCACGTCGTACGGCGTCAGGTCGGCGCGGCGCACCAGGTCGGCCAGCACCGGGAGGGCGGCCACGATCCCCGGCAGGTGCAGGGCGCAGTCGCGCAGGTCGACCCCGGCGCCGTCCGGCCCGAGGATCCCGAGCGTCGGGTCGTCCGCGGTGCCGCCCACGACCATCTTCGCCTTGTTGCGGAACCCGGCCGCCGGGCTGGTCACCGGGGGCAGCCAGGTGAGGCCGGGCCGATCGACGAGCGCGCGGGCCGCGGCCTGCTTCGCGGCCAGCTGGTCGTCGTACCGCTGTCCGAGCCAGGTGCAGGACCGGCACTCCCCCGCTGCGAAGTGGGCGCAGTCGAGCACGGCGAGACCCATGGCTCCAGGATAGGTGGGCACTAGGCTGCGGCCGTGCCGTCCCCGTTCGAGAAGGTCCAGGCCGCGCCGGTGCTGGCCACCGTGCGCCGCCTGGAGCAGCGGATCGAGGCGCGCTTCCCCGGCCGCGGGCTCCATCGGGTCGTCGGCGAGCTGGCGAGCCTCGTGGAGACCGTGGACTCGTCGACGGCCACGGCCCGGGGCCGCCGGTCGTGGCTGCGTCCGCTGTCGCGCGTCGGCATTGTCGCGGTGCTCGCGATCACGACCACGGTGATGGCGCTCGCCGTCCGGGCGGCCGTCGCCGACGCTCCTGACGACGGCCTGGCCTGGATCCCGCTGCTGGAGAGCGCGGTCAACGACCTGGTCTTCGCGGCCCTGGCGATCTGGTTCCTCTACTCCGTCCCGGAGCGGCTGCAGCGCTCGAGCCTGCTCGAGCTGCTCCACCGGCTGCGGTCGCTGGCCCACATCGTCGACATGCACCAGCTGACCAAGGACCCCGAGCGGCTCCGATCGGAGTTCACGCCCACGGACGCGAGCATCCCGATGGACCTCACCACCGACCAGCTCGAGCACTACCTCGACTACTGCTCGGAGCTGCTGAGCCTGATCGGCAAGACCGCCGCGCTGTGCGCCGAGGCGTCCCGCGACCCGGTGGTGCTGGACACGGTCAGCACCGTCGAGACGCTGACGGTGTCGCTGGAGCGCAAGATCTGGCAGAAGATCGCGGTCCTCAACCACCACCGCGAGGCCGGCGGCCGGCTCGCCTAGGGCTGGTCGTCGGAAGGTCCGGCCGACAGCCCGGACCTACCCCCGGCGGGCCGCAGGACCCGGCTCGATCAGGCTCCGCGCCGTCGTACGGCCGGAACGATCGCGGACCGAGAAGCGCAGCTCGTCGCCTCCTGCCGGCGGCGAGACGACGAGACCTTGGTGGTCCAGGAGGGGTGAGACCAAGCGATAGGCGATCGCTCGACCGACCACGCCCAGCCGACGCGCAGCCTCCGCCATCGCGATCGCCTGCAGGGGCCCGTGGGTGACGAGGCCGGCGTAGCCCTCGACATCGCGTGCATAGTCGCGGTCGTAGTGGATCCGGTGAGCGTTGTAGGTCAGGGCGGAGAACCGGAACAAGAGCGGCGGGTCGATCGGGACGCGCCACTCTCCTTCCGCAAGGCCGATGTCATCGACCTCCTCGGGTGTCGGCGGCACAGACGGTCGAGCCGCGTCTCGGTAGACGATCTCCTGCTCCTCGACGACGGCGTCGACGCCCTCCTGCCGGATCGTGTGACGCACGACGACGAGCGTCAGTCGACCGCTGCGTCCCACCTTGTCGGTCGAGGAGACGACCTCGGTACGGCGACTCGTCACGACCCCCACTCGTAGGGGACGCAGGCTCGTCACCCGCCCCCCTGCCCACATCCGACGTCGCCCAGGGCCCGGTGGAGCAGGGATCACCCCACGGACCGGGTGGCCGTCCTCGCCGAGGTCGGCCTGGACCGGACGCTCGAGAAGGTAGAGCCAGTGCCACAGCAGCGGCAGACCGTCCCGCTCCAGGTCGGGCTCGGCCACGTCCAGGAGGCCGGCCAAGGCGAGCGCAGGCTCGGGCTGGAGCACCTCGCTACGGAACAGACCCGAGAGCGGCGCGGTCATGCCGGGTTCACCTCGGTCACCGCGAACTCGGCCCGCAGGGCGGCATTCTGCCCGCCCAGCTCAGGGACGGCACCCATGGGGACGTCGAGGTCGTCCAGGACGACGGGCGGCAGCATCGAACGTACGACGCCGCCCGGGGTGGTGACATCGCGCCACCGGTCTCGGGCCAGCAGCTGAGGGTGCGTCGCCATCTCGGACGGGGAGCGGAGCCTTGCGCAGGCGATGCCCGCGGCGTCCAGTCGGTCGACGACCTCCTCCGCGTCGAGGGTGGCGAACGCTCCGGTGACGATCGGAGTGAGCTCCTCGTCGTTCGCCACCCGCTCAGGGTTGCTCCTGAACCTCGGGTCGTCGGCGAGCGCGGGGCGCTCGAGGACCTCGACACAGAACCGCGTCCACTCCCGGTCGTTCTGGACCCCGAGGAAGACCCGATCACCGTCGCCCGTGACGTAGGGGCCATACGGAGATATCGACGCGTGCTTGGCGCCGGTGCGACGCGTGACGCCGCCGTCGTGGAGGGCGTGGTAAACCGGCTGGCTCATCCACTCCCCGAGCGCGTCGATCATCGCGATCGCGACCGTCGTACCCGCTCCGTGCTTCGCTCGGCGCAGGAGCCCGGTGAGGATCCCGGAGTACGCGTACATGCCCGTCGCGATGTCCGCGATCGAGATGCCCACCTTGCTCGGCGTCTCCGGCGTTCCGGTGGTCATGAGCAGCCCGGTCTCGCACTGCACCAACAGGTCGTAGGCCTTCTTGCTGCGATACGGACCCGTGTCGCCGTACCCGGAGATCGAGCAGTGCACCAGCTCCGGTCGTTCGGCGCGCAGCGAAGCGGCGTCGAGGCCGAGGCGCTCGACGGCGCCGGGGGCGAGGTTCTGCACCACGACGTCGGCCGCCGCGATCATGGCATCGAGCACGGCGCGGTCCTCGGGGTCCTTCACATCGAGCTCGATCGACTCCTTGCCGCGGTTGAGCCACACGAAGTAGCTCGACTGGCCGTGGACGCTGCGGTCGTAGTGCCGAGCGAAGTCGCCGTCACCCGGACGCTCGACCTTGATGACCCGGGCGCCCAGGTCGGCGAGTTGACGTGTCGCGAACGGCGCCGCGACGGCCTGCTCGAGCGAGACGACGGTGATGCCCTCCAACGGAAGCATGCGTGAACCTCTCGTGGTCAGGCCCGCAGGATCGCGTGGGCGTGATCGATCACGGGCTTGTCGATCATGTGGCCGTCGGGGCCGGCGAACACGGCGCCGACCGAGGTCGAGGCCGCCGCGACGACCGCACGCGCCCAGTCGAGTTGCTGCTCACTGGGGGCGAACGCGCGAGCAACCGGCTCGAGCTGGGCCGGGTGGATGCAGAGCTTGCCGCCGAAGCCCAGCACGGCAGCTCGCCGCGCGTCGGCGGCGACCAGGCCGCCGTCGTCCACCGACGTCGTCACGCCGTCGATCGGCGCGGGCAGTCCGGCAACGCGCGAGGCGAGCACGAGCGTGCTGCGGGCGAGAAGCAGGGCGTTCTCCGTGTGGTCGGCGCGGACGTCGACCGCGAAGTCGAGCGAGCCGAACGCCAGCCTTCCCACCCCCTTCGCCTGGGCGATCTCGACGGCACGATGGACCCCCACAGCGGATTCCACGAGCGCGACGAGAGGCAGGCCCGCAGGCAGGCTGCCGGCCAGTGCCGCGAGTGCCACCGGGTCCTCGGCCTTCGGCACGACCAGGCCCGCCAGGCCGGGCAGGTTGACGAGCGCGGTGACGTCGTCGTCGTGCCACGGCGTGCCCATCGCGTTGACCCGTACCCAGGCCCGCCCCTCGCCGGAGAGCCAGGTCGCGGCCGCGGCGCGGGCGAACGGCTTTGCGTCGACGGCGACAGCATCCTCCAGGTCGAGCACGACCTCGTCGGCCCCCGATGCCGCCGCCCGCGCGAACCGCTGCGGGGTCGTGCCAGGGACGAACAGCCAGGTCCGGCCGACCGTGCCGGTCACGTCGCGTTCCGTTGGACGAGCTGGCGGGCGATGACGTTCTTCTGGATCTCGTTGGTGCCCTCGCCCACGATCATGAGCGGCGCGTCGCGGAAGTAGCGCTCGACGTCGTACTCCGTGGAGTACCCGTAGCCGCCGTGGATGCGCACCGCGTCGAGCGCGATCTTCATGGCCACCTCGGAGGCGAAGAGCTTGGCCATCCCCGCCTCCATGTCGCTTCGCCGCCCGGACTCGAAGCAGCGTGCGGCGTACTGGACGAGCTGGCGCGCCGCCATGAGCTGCGTGGCCATGTCGGCCAGGTAGTGCCCGATCGACTGGTGCTGCCAGATGGGCCGGCCGAAGCTCTCGCGCTCCTGGCTGTACCGCAGGGCGTCCTCGAGTGCGGCCGCACCGACGCCCAGCGCGCGAGAGGCCACCTGGATCCGCCCGATCTCGAGCCCCCGCATCATCTGCGCGAAACCGTGCCCCTCGATCGTGCCCAGCAGGCTGCTCCGCGGGGTCCGGAAGTCGTCGAACGACAGCTCGCAGCTCTCGACTCCCTTGTAGCCGAGCTTCGGCAGGTCTCGCGACACCTCGAACCCGGGCCCCTTCTCGACCAGCAGGATGCTGATGCCCCGGTGCGCCGGCTCGGCCGCCGGATCGGTGCGGCAGAGCAGTGCGACGAGCTGGGAGCGCCGCGCGTTCGAGATCCACGTCTTCGACCCGTTGACGACATACGCGTCGCCGTCTCGGCGGGCCGTGGTACGTATCGCCTGCAGGTCCGATCCTCCACCGGACTCGGTCAGGGCCATCGTCGCGCGGATCTCACCTGTCGCCATGCGCGGCAGGTAGCGATCCTTCTGCTCCTGCGTTCCGTGATCGACCAGCAGCTTTGCCACGACGCTGTGACCACCCATCGCACCGGCCAGGCTCATCCATCCGCGCGCGAGCTCCTCGGTCACCGCGGCGTAGCACGGCACGCTGACTCCCGTGTCGTTCCACGGCTCGGGGATCGCCAGCCCGTAGATGCCCATCTGCTTCATCTGCTCGATGAGCGCCTCCGGGTAGGTGTTGGCGTGCTCCAGCTCCCGGACGACCGGCTTGACCTCTCGGTCGACCCAGTCACGCACGAGCGCGACGATCTCGCTCTCGTCAGAGCTCAGCTCGTGAGAAGCCATCACCGGGACGCTCCCGTCAGACGTCGGTGCGTGAGCAGCGATGACACCGCTACCGCCACGATGACCGCACCGCCGTTGAAGGCGGGCTCGACCCAGTCGGCTGCTCCGGCGAGCGTCAGACCGTTGATGCTGATGGCCACGAAGAACACGCCGACGAGCGTGCCCGCGACGGTGTACCGACCCGGCCGGATGGTGGTCGAACCCAGGAAGATGGCGGCCAGCGCGGGGAGGAGGTAGCCCACACCCACCCCGGATGCGGCGCTGCCGGTGCGGGCGAGGAGCAGGGCGCCCGCGAGCCCGGCCAAGGCCCCTGAGGCGACGAAGGCCAGGGTGACCGTTCGCTGGACCGGGAGCCCTACCAGGTGGGCCGCGGACTCGTTGACCCCGACGGACAGCAGACGTCGACCGAAGATCGTCAGGCCGAGCAGGAACGAGACACCCAGGACGACGACCACGACGAGGAAGACAGGTCGTGGGACACCGAGCCACAGGCCGTTGCCGAAGCTCGTCAGCTCGGTCGGCACGCCAACGATCGTCTGGTGCCCCGACCAGGCGGAGGCGACTCCCCCCAGCAGCGTCGCCATGCCCAGCGTGATCACGAGGGAGTTGGCGCGGAAATAGGCGATGAGGACGCCGTTGGCCAGGCCGACAATGGCTCCGATCACCACCGCGAGGACGACGCTCACGAGGATCGGAAGGTCCATCGAGGTCGTCGCCTTGGCTGCGGCGATCGAGGTCAATGCCACGATCGCCCCCACGGACAGGTCGAACCGGTGGGCGACGAGGGGGACCAGGGCCGCGAGGGCGACCAGGATCAGCACCGACTCGTTGGCCACGATGTTGCGGGCGTTCGACGTCGTCGGGAAGGTCGCCGACGTCGCCGGGTTGAGGGTGAAGTAGACCGCTACCGCCACGAGCAGGATCACCAGGCCGAAGCGCTCCGTCAGGCGCAGGACCGATGACCTCCAGGTCGTCGTGTCTGTGGCCGTGATGTCCGGCGGCGTCTGATCGGTCGGCTCCTCGAGGAGTGGCCGGCTGTCCTGGGTCGTCATGTCGATGCCTTCTCGTGCTGGTAGACGTGGTCGAAGATCCATGTGCGGCTGATCTCAGGGCCGGAGGCTTGGTGGGTGATGCGGCCATCGGCCAGCACCAGCACCCGGTCTGCGAGGTGGAGCAGCTCGTCGAGATCGGATGTGGCCAGCAGCACGCCGGTGCCACCCGCGACCGCGGCGTCGATCTGGGCGTAGATGTCAGCACGGGCTCCGACATCGACTCCCTGGGTCGGCTCGTCCAGCAGCAGCACGGCGGGCGAGGACCTCATGGCCCGCGCCATCACGGCCTTCTGCTGGTTGCCGCCCGAGAGCCGCGCGATGGGATCGTCCGCAACGCCCTTGATGCCGTAGGTCTCGATGTCGGCGACGGCCGCACGGCGCTCGTCGGCCCGGCGCAGCCATCGGCCGCGACGGTGCCGATGCACGGTCGTCGCCGAGATGTTCTCCGCCAGCGACAGGGACAGGAAGGCCGCGTCGCGGACTCGCTCCTCGGGCACCAGCGCGAGGCCCCGGGCGATGGCGTCGGCGACGTGGCCCGGGCGCAGACGACGACCCTTCACGGCGACGGTCCCGCCGCGCGGCCTGACCGCGCCGATCACGTTCTGCATCACGCTGGTCCGGCCGCTGCCGACGAGTCCGGCCAGCGCCACGACCTCACCGGAGCGGATCTCGAGGCTGACGTCCCGCAACGGGCCGCCGCTCAGGCCGTCGACCGCGAGCACGACCTCGCCCGACGACGTACGCCGCTGCGTCTGCCGGTCCTCGGGCGTGTGCCCCGCGATGGCTGCGACGAGGCTCGCGCGGTCGTGGCCGGCAGCGGGTCGGGTGCTGACATGTCGACCGTCCCGCAGCACGGTCACGGTGTCGGCGTAGGTCAGGACCTCGTCGAGGCGGTGGGTCACGTAGAGGATGCTCTGTCCCTGCGCGCTGTAGGCGCGCAGCCGCTGCAGGAGGCCGTCCACCTCGTCGGCCGGGAGACGGGTGGTCGGCTCGTCCAGGACCAGCAGCCCGACCTGGCCCGCCTCCCGGTCGCGGAGGCAACGCGCCACCGCGACCAGGGTCTGATCGGCGGGTCGAAGGTCGCGGACCAGGGACCGCGCGTCCACCGCGACGTCGAGCCCGTCGAGCAGCCGCTGCGCCGAGCGGTGCGCCTCGGCCCAGTCGATGCCTCCCAGCCGTCGCGGGAACGGGCTGCCGGCAAGCACATTCTCCGTCACCGTCAGCTCCGGAAACAGACCCAGGTCCTGGTGGACGAATCGGATGCCGGCGTCGCGCGACCAGCGCGGCGACAAGCGCTCGACGTCCACGTCATGGTCGCCGACCACGAGCGAGCCGCCACGGTCGGCGCTGTACACGCCCGCGAGGATCTTGATGAGCGTCGACTTGCCGGACCCGTTCCCGCCCACGAGCGCGTGGAACCGACCGGGCTCGACCGAGAAGCTGACGTCCACGAGAGCCCGGGTGCCGGGGAATGTCTTGGAGAGTCGGGGGGGGGGGGGGGGGGGCCGCCCCCCCCCCCCCGCC
>NZ_JAHTLF010000010.1 GCF_024614185.1 Nocardioides carbamazepini | reverse complement strand
GGCGGGGCGCGCCCCCCCCCCCCTCCGCCCCCCCCGCAAACACCCCCCCCACCCCCCAGTCGGGCGCGGGGGGGCGGGAGGCGCCGGTGGTCCCCGGCCACCCCGACGCCCGGGCCCGGCTCGTCGAGAACCTCGACGACCTGCTGGTCGAGGTGGTCGACGACCTCTACCTCCGGGCGTTCGCCCAGCTCCCGGACGGCACCCGCCCCACCTTCACGCACACCGAGGCCCTCGCCATCGCGCGGACGGTCGTGGGCGACCCCCAGGCCGACCTCGAGCCCGCCGGCCTGCCGCGCGACGATCCCGCCGGACGCAAGGTCGCCTTCGGTGCCGCGGTCCGCGGCGAGCTGGACCGGCGCAAGCGCCGCCTCGGCGTGCTGTCCTACGACGACCTGCTCCGCCAGCTCGCCGACGCGCTCGAGCCCTCCGAGTCACCCGCCCGGGCGCGGATGCGGGCGCGCTGGCGGATCGTGCTGGTCGACGAGTTCCAGGACACCGACCCGGTGCAGTGGCAGGTCTTCGACCGCGCGTTCACCGGCCACGCGACCATGGTGCTCATCGGCGATCCCAAGCAGGCGATCTACGCCTTCCGCGGGGGTGACGTGACGACGTACCTCACCGCGGCCGACACCGCCACCACCCGCCAGACCCTGGCCGTCAACCGGCGCAGCGACGCGGGACTGACCGACGGCCTCGGCCACCTCCTCGGCGGTGCCGAGCTCGGCGACCCCCGGATCGTGGTCCATGACGTGCGGGCCCACCACCAGCGGTCCCGCCTGGCCGGGGCGCCGCGCCCGGCGCCGTTCCGGATGCGGGTCGTGCGCCGCGAGACCTTCCGCAAGCGCGGCACCACCACTCTGCCGATCGCGAAGGTCCGG
Organism: Nocardioides carbamazepini; assembly: GCF_024614185.1. GTDB lineage: Bacteria > Actinomycetota > Actinomycetes > Propionibacteriales > Nocardioidaceae > Nocardioides > Nocardioides carbamazepini. The sequence continues at coordinate 66,649 of NZ_JAHTLF010000010.1, read as the reverse complement.
GCCCACATCGCTCGCGACCTCGCCCACGACATCCGCGCGCTGATCACCAGCGACGCCACCTTCGACGGCCGGCCGCTGCGGCCCAACGACGTGGCCGTCATCTGCTACCGCCACGCGGACCTGGCGGCCGCCCGTGCCGCGCTGCAGGAGGTCGGCGTCGCCGCCGTGATCGCCGGTGGCGGCAGCGTCTTCGCGACCCCGGCCGCCGTCGAGTGGCTGTCACTGCTGGAGGCACTGGAGCAGCCGCATCGCACCGCCCGGGTGCGGGCCGCGGCCCTCACCTGCTTCCTCGGGTACGACGCCGTGACCCTCGATGCCGGCGGCGACGAGCTGAGCGACGATCTCGGCGACCGGCTGCGGTCGTGGTCCGAGGCGCTGGGCCGGCGCGGGGTCGCCGCCGTCGTCGAGGCCGCCATGTCCGGCGGCATGCCCGCGCGGCTCCTCGGCCAGGTCGGCGGCGAGCGCACCCTCACCGACATCCGGCACATCGGCGAGGTCCTCCACGAGGCGGCGCTGCGCGAGCAGATGGGCGCCGTCGCGCTGCTGGCCTGGCTGCGCCAGCAGGTGCTCGAGGCACGCGAGGGCCGGGGCGCCGAGCGCACCCGCCGCCTCGACTCCGACGCCGCCGCCGTGCAGCTGGTGACGATCCACGCCAGCAAGGGCCTGCAGTATCCCGTCGTCTACCTGCCCTCGCTCGCCGACCGCTGGGTCGGCAAGCCCGACAAGCCGCTGTTCCACGACGCCGACGGCCGACGCTGCCTCGACGTCGGCGGCTCCGGTCCCGACTGGGCCGACCATGTGCGCCGCTGGACCGACGAGGAGAACGGCGAGTGGCTGCGGCTGCTCTACGTCGCCCTCACCCGCGCGCAGAGCCAGGTCGTCACCTGGTGGGCGCCGACCCGCAACGCCGAGGCCTCACCGCTGCACCGGCTGCTGATGCGGCAGCCCGCCGCCGACGGCTCGAGGCTGCGCGGGGACGTGCCGGTCGGCCCGCCCGTGCCCGACGAGGACGCCGCGACCGCGCTGTTCGCGACCTGGCGTGACCGGGGGGCGTTCGTGCCCGAGGTGGCCGAGCCGGCGGCTGCGCTGCCCTCCGTGCCGGTCGACCCGCCGGCCGCGCTCGACGCCCGCGCGTTCACGCGCACCGTCGACACCGGGTGGCGGCGCACGTCCTACTCGGCGCTGAGCCATCTCGACCTCGCCGCGCCGGCCCCCGGCGTCGGCAGCGAGCCCGAGGTGGCGCCCAAGGACGACGAGGCCGAGATCGCGGTCGCCACGGCCGCGCCCGACGACCCGGCGTTCGCCGTACCCTCCCCGATGGCGGGCCTCCCGGTCGGCACGACCTTCGGCTCGCTCGTCCACGCGGTGCTGGAGCACGCCGACCCGGCGGTGCCCGACCTGCGCACCGAGCTGCTCGGTCACATTGACGAGCAGCTGTCCTGGTGGCCGGTGCCGCTCGATCCCGAGGAGCTGGCCGACGCCCTCGTCGCCGTGCTCGACACGCCGCTCGGGCCGCTCATGGACGACACCACCCTGCGCCGGGTCGGCACCGTCGACCGGCTCGCCGAGCTCGACTTCGAGCTGCCGCTCGCCGGGGGCGACCATCCGTCGTCGGCCTCGGACGACGTGCTGCTCGGCGACATCGCCGGGCTGTTGCGCACCCACCTGCCCGAGGGCGACCCGGTCCGTGCGTACGCCGACGCGCTCGACAACCCGCTGCTCGGCGACCAGGTGCTGCGCGGCTACCTCACGGGGTCGATCGACGTCGTGCTCCGGCTGCGGCCGTCGGCAGGTGACGGACGCGACCGCGGCGAGCCGCGGTACGTCGTCATCGACTACAAGACCAACTGGCTCGGGCCGACCGACGAGCCGCTCACCGCCGGGGCCTACCGGCCGGCCGCGCTCGACGACGCGATGGGGCACTCCGACTATCCGCTCCAGGCCCTGCTGTACGCCGTCGTGCTGCACCGGTTCCTGCGCTGGCGCCAGCCCGGCTACGACCCCGCCCGCCACTTCGGCGGCGTGGCCTACCTCTACCTGCGCGGCATGTGCGGACCCGACACCCCGCGCCCCGACGGCCCGGCGGGGAACCCGTGCGGGATCTTCACCTGGCAGCCGCCGGTCGACCTGGTCGTCGCGCTGTCCGACCTGCTCGAGGGGCGACGGCCGTGACGGAGATCTTCGAGCCCACCTCGGCCCACGACCCACGCCTCGCCCGTCGCGTCACCGGGCTGCTCGGGGCCTTCAACGTGGCGGGAGTCGTGGACGCCGCCGACGTACGGGTCGCCGAGCGGGTCGCCGCCCTGGCGGGGGAGGACGACGAGCGGGTGCTGCTCGCCGCCGCGCTCGCGGTCCGATCGGTCCGCGGCGGATCGGTCGGACTCGACCTCGGCGCCCTGCCCGAGCTGCCCGCCCTCGGCGAGCTGCCCGGGCTGCCCGGTCTGCCCGAGCTCGCGTGGCCGGAGCGCGCCGACTGGATGGCCGCGATCGGGGCGTCCGCCCTGGTCGCGTCCGAGGTGCTGCACGTCGAGCACGACCTGGTCTACCTCGACCGCTACCACCGACTCGAGCGGCAGGTCGCCGGCGACCTCGTCGCCCGGATCGAGCTCGGTCCGCCCGCGATCGACCCGGGCGTCCTGGCCGCGACGCTGCGGCGGGTGAGCGGCGACCACCTCAGCGCGGAGCAGGCCGCCGCCGTGGAGCATGCCGCCCGGCACCGCACGACCGTCCTCACCGGCGGCCCGGGCACGGGCAAGACGACCACGGTCGCGCGCCTCGTGCTGGCGTTGGCCGACCAGTTCGCGGCGGCCCACGAGCGGCGGATGTCGATCGCCCTGGCCGCGCCGACCGGCAAGGCGGCGACCCGGTTGCAGGAGGCGGTGACGGCGGAGCTGGGCGCCCTGGGGGCGCTCGGCGACGCCGACCACCAGATCGCGGCGCCGCAGGCGATGACCCTCCACCGCCTGCTCGGCTGGCGTCCCGACAACGCCACCCGCTTCCGCCACGACCGCGGCAACCGGCTCAAGTACGACCTGGTCGTCGTCGACGAGGCCTCGATGGTCGACCTGACCATGACGGCCCGGCTGCTCGAGGCGGTCCGTCCCGAGAGCCGGCTGGTGCTCGTCGGCGACCCGCGTCAGCTGACCTCGGTCGGTGCCGGGGCGGTGCTGTCCGACCTGGTCGCCGGGTTCGCGGCCGACCCCGACTCCCCGGTCGTCGCGCTGACCGAGAACCACCGCTCCACCGAGGAGATCAAGGACCTCGCCGCGGCCCTGCGCGACGACTCGGCGGACCTCGACGCCACCGCCGACCGGGTCCTCGACGTCCTGCGCGCCGGCACCGGCGAGGTCACCTGGGTCGAGACCGACGACCCGATCGGCGCGCTCCAGGCCGAGTGCACCGCCGCCGCCGTCCGGATCCGCGAGGCGGCGCTCACCGCCGGACCCGAGGCCGCTCTGGCCGAGATCGAGGGCTTCCGGCTGCTCTGCGCCCACCGCGACGGCCCCTACGGCGTCCGGGTCTGGAACCGGTACGTCGAGCAGTGGCTCGCCGCCGAGATCGGCGCGCCGCTCGGGTCGGCCTGGTACGCCGGCCGCCCGCTCCTGGTCACCAGCAACGACTACGCCCTCGACGTCTACAACGGCGAGACCGGTGTCGTGGTGACCGACCCCGTGGGCCGGCCCCGCGCCTGGATCGCGGGCGCGGGCGCCCCGCGCCCCTTCGCGCCCGCCCGGCTCGACGCGATCGAGACCATGCACGCGATGACCATCCACAAGAGCCAGGGCAGCCAGGCCACCCGGATCGCCGTCCTCCTGCCCGAGGAGGGCTCGCGACTGCTCAGCCGCGAGCTCTTCTACACCGCTGTCACCCGTGCCCGCGAGAGCCTGCTCGTCGTCGGCTCGGAGGCCGCCGTACGCGCTGCGGTGACGACGACCGCCCAGCGCGCCACCGGCCTGCGCCACCGCCTCGGCCCACGCGCCGTGTGACGAGGTGCGGTCGATCCCGGACGGTGGCAGCGGCGTCGGTGCGAGGTCCCGGTTCGGGTCCGAGCCCAACCGGTGGGCCCGCAATCACGTCGAAACCTGGCCGGGTTAGTGTCGAGACCATGCCGTACCTGCTGCGCGTGCAGCTGCCCGACGTCCCCGGTTCGCTGGGTCGGGTCGCGACCGCCATCGGTATGGCGGGCGGTGACATCGAGGCGATCGAGATCGTCGAGAAGCGCGACGACGGCACGGCGGTCGACGACGTCCTGCTCGAGCTCGACCAGGGGATGATGCCGGACTCGGTCGTCTCGGCGTGCAACATGCTCGAGGACGTCGAGGTGCTCTGGATCAGCCGCTACCCCGCCGGCGGCAACCTGACGATGGACCTGGAGGCGGTCGAGGAGCTGACCGCATCCCCCGACGACGCCTTCGACAAGCTGATCGACCTGCTGCCGGCGACCTTCCGGGTCGACTGGGCTGCGCGGGTCCACCGGGCGAAGGGTGTCGTCTACGGCACCAGTGCCGCACCCGACGAGCTCGAGTTCATCGAGATCGAGACCCCGACCCGGCTCGAGGTCCCCGAGGACGAGATCACCATCTTCGCCGCGGCCCGCCTCGACGGCAACGAGATCGTCGTGATCGGCCGCCGTGGCGGCCCGGAGTTCGCGGACTCCGAGATCCTGCGCCTCGGCCACCTGTGCGGCCTCGCGGTCACGATCGCCACGTCCTGAGGTGTGACCTTCACCGGGCGGTGAAACCCACGCGGGGACGAAGGAGCCTCCTCGCCCCAGCGTGAGCTTCGTGGTCCAGGCTCAGGCGTCGGCCGGCTCCAGCAGGAAGACGGGGATCTCGCGGTCCGTCTTCGTCTGGTACGACGCATAGGTCGGCCAGGTCGCGACGGCGTGGTCCCACCACTCCTGGCGCTCCTCGCCCTCGGCGACGCGCACCGTGTAGGACCTCGGCTCCGGGCCGTCCTGGAGGTCGACCACCGGATGCGCCACGAAGTTGGCGTACCAGCTCGGGTTCTCGGGGGCGCCGCCCTTGGACGCGATCGCGGCGTACACGCCGTCCTTCTCGACCCGCATGACCGGGTTCTTGCGCAGCTTCCCGGACTGCGCGCCGACCGACGTGATCACCACGATCGGGTCCTTGCCGCCCTGCAGCGTGTTCGCCTCACGACCGCCGGACGCCTCGTACGCCGCGACCTGGTCGCGGACCCACTGCTGACTGCTCGGCTCGTACTCACCTTGAAGTGTCATGCCTCCACAAGACCACGCGACGGCCCGCTATTCCAGACCGGTTAGCGTTCGGCCCATGAGTGCGATCGAGGGCGTGAGCGAGACGTTCGACGCGAGCCAGTGGGACGTGGTGCCCGGGTTCGAGGACCTGACCGACCTGACCTACCACCGCGCGAAGGCGCACGGCACGGTGCGGATCGCCTTCGACCGCCCTGACGTGCTCAACGCCTTCCGCCCGCACACCGTCGACGAGCTGCTCCGCACGCTCGAGCATGCCCGGATGTCGGGCGACGTCGGCTGCGTGCTGCTGACCGGCAACGGCCCGAGCCCCAAGAACGGCAAGTGGTCGTTCTGCAGCGGCGGGGACCAGCGGATCCGGGGCAAGGCCGGCTACCAGTACGAGGATGTCTCGGCCGGTGCAGCAGACACCGGTGCCGAGGAGCCCAGCCCGATCGACAAGGCCAAGCTCGCCCGCCTCCACATCCTCGAGTGCCAGCGGGTGATCCGGTTCATGCCCAAGGTGGTCATCTGCGTGGTCCCCGGCTGGGCGGCCGGTGGCGGCCACAGCCTCTTCGTGACCTGCGACCTCGCGCTCGCCTCCACCGAGCACGCCCGCTTCAAGCAGACCGACGCCGACGTGGGCTCCTTCGACGGCGGCTACGGCTCCGCGTACCTCGCCCGCCAGGTCGGCCAGAAGTTCGCCCGCGAGATCTTCTTCCTCGGCCAGGAGTACTCCGCTGAGGACGCAGTCCGGATGGGCGCCGCCAACCGCGCCGTACCCCATGCCGAGCTCGAGGCCACCGCGCTGGAGTGGGGCCGGCTGATCAACGGCAAGAGCCCGACCGCCCAGCGGATGCTCAAGTACTCGTTCAACCTGCTCGACGACGGCCTGGTCGGCCAGCAGCTCTTCGCCGGCGAGACCACCCGGCTCGCGTACATGACCGACGAGGCACAGGAGGGCCGGGACCAGTTCCTGGAGAAGCGGGAGCCCGACTGGTCGCCGTACCCCTGGTACTACTGATCTGGCGCGTTTGCGCAGGTCAAAGACCTGTTAGGGCCTCGTGCGTGGCAGATGCGTGGCAAGAATCGTGGTTGAGGTTCGCGGATCCTGCCCAGCGGTGACCTTGCGTCCTGGGATGCCGTTCGAGTGAAAGACTCACCGCATGGAGATCTCGTCGGTCGGTGACGACGTCGCGGAGGTCCGACTGAGCCGGGCGGAGGTGCTCGCGATTCGGAACATCACGGAGCGGGCCGAGATGGTGCCATTCGAGTTGCGCGGACCGCACCAGATCTTCGAGCGCCTCGCCGCGCAGTTCGGTGCGGTCGCCGAGTCTATGGGGGACCCGTCGTGGGCGACGGGTCGGGCGACGCACGTCGAGCCCGAGTCGACGACCACCCGCGACGAGTTCGGTGACTTCGTGCTGGGGGTGCTGGCGGATTTCAGCGAGTCGGGCCGCAGCGAGTGGGAGAACAACACGCTCGAGCGCTTCCTGGACGGGCTAAGTGCGTTCGCGCTCGCCCGTGTGAATGGTCGTTCCGATGGGGAGCAGGAACAGCCGTCCTGGAACCTGTTCGCCGAGCTGATCGTCGCCGCCACTGGATACGAGTAGGGCGGAGTGGCTTTGACCGAGAACCGGACCGGCACCCTGCCTTCGCTCGATCGACTCGTCTACCTGCTGAGTGGTGAACTTCAGAGCGACGACCTCCCGCTATGGGAGATCGTGTGGATGCTCAACGCGTTGGCTCCCGCGGCACTGCTCGATGACAAGATCCGTCTCGCACGTCACGCGGCGTCGGTGCTGGTCGGCCAGTACGACCTTTGGCGCGGTGAGTGGCCGAACGGTCCAGTCGCTCCCTTGACTGAGGCGGAGCTGCAGACCCTCGCGACCGACGACGCTGTCTGGCACGACCCCGAGCACGCGACGTTGCTCGTGTGGATTCGAGAGGACGGGTCCGGCGCTGCCGACTGATCGCGTGACGCGAGCTTCGACATGGAGGTACGGGCGTCGCTGACCTACTTGGTGAAGGTTCGGGAGGTCAGGACGCCAGATGCGGAGTAGGTTTCGCGCCACCCGTTCCATGTTGCTGCGCTGAAACCGTTGGCGTCGGGCTCGAATGAGACCTAGCGATCCCCACGCTCCTGAGGGCTGACCTGTGCGCCGCTTGGTAGGCGAACGGCGGCCAGATAGCGCTCCGAGTCACGGAGCAACACAGCACACCTGTCAGTCTCAGGCCATTCATGGCGACCCCGTACGGCTTCTTGGTGCCGGTGAGCCCGCAGGTCAGCATGGCGGCGGAGGACTTCCACGGGAACCGTGGATTGGTGCCAAGAGCCCGAGCGTCAGACTTCCGATTTCTCCCTGTCCTCCCCACGACGGACACCCGTTGTGGACACCAGGAGGAGGCAGGCGATGGAAGTCGTTCACGGCCGGTGCGCCGGGCTGGACATCTCGAAGAAGGACGCCAAGGTGTGCGTTCGTGTGGCCGGCGCTGGGCGCCGCAAGACGGTCGAGACCGTCACGACTTGGAGCTCGATGACCAACCAGGTCCTCGCGCTGCGTGAGCATCTGATCGCTGAGAAGGTCACGTGCGTGGTGATGGAGGCGACCAGTGACTACTGGAAGCCGTTCTACTACCTGCTCGAAGACCTGCCCGGGGTGGAGTTGATGCTGGTCAACGCCCGGCATGTGAAGAACCTGCCCGGACGCAAGACCGATGTCGCTGACGCGACCTGGCTGGCCCAGTTGGGTGCGCATGGCCTGGTCCGGGGCTCGTTCGTGCCACCCGAGCCGATCCGGCAGTTGCGGGACCTGACCCGTGCCCGGACCGCGATCACGCGGGAACGCTCCCGCGAGGTCCAGCGACTCGAGAAGTTGCTCGAGGACGCCGGGATCAAGCTGTCCGTGGTCGCGAGCGACATCATGGGTGTGTCCGGGCGCGCGATGCTCGAAGCGTTGAACGCCGGCGACCGCGATCCCGCAGGTTTGGCGGACTTGGCCAAGCGAAGGCTGCGGTCGAAGATCCCCGAACTGAGCGAAGCGCTGGTCGGCAGGTTCGCCGAGCACCATGCCTTCCTCGCCCGGGTGCACCTGGACCTGATCGACCGCCACACCGCGGCGATCGCGGACATCACCGCACGGATCGAGGTGGTGATCGAACCGTTTCAGGGCTTCCGCGACCTGATCTGCACCATTCCGGGTGTCGCGACCCTGATCGCTGACGTCATCATCGCCGAGACCGGCGCGGACATGACCCGGTTCCCCACCGCCAAGCACCTCGCCTCGTGGGCCGGAACCACGCCCGGCAACAACGAGTCCGCAGGGCGGAAGAAGTCGACCCAGACCCGGCCGGGCAACCCTTACCTGCAGGGAGCGCTCGGGCAGGCCGCGATGTGGGCGGCCCAGCATCCGCACACCTACCTCGGTGCCCGGTACCGGCGCATCAGCCTGCGCCGCGGTCCACAGCGGGCGAACGTCGCCGTGCAGCACTCGCTCCTGATCGCGATCTGGCGCATGGGCACCACTGGCGAGCTCTACGAGGACCTCGGCGGGGACTACTACACTCGGCTCAACCCCGAACGCGCCCGCACCCGCGCCATCCGGCAACTCGAGGCAATGGGCTACCGCGTCACCCTGGACCAAGCATCCTGAAAACGCCCTGACGCGAAGACCCACCCGCTGTGGTCGGGGTGAATCTTCGCGTCAGAGGCCTGTCAGGGCCTCGTGCGTGGCAGATACGTGGCAAGAATCGCGATTGACGTGGCGCGAGTGGGTCGCGTGCGAGCATGTCTCTGTGGACCCGGGCGCCTTCCAACGCGAGTTTGGTCGCTACGTCAGGGCGGCGTTGGAGGTCGCGGATCGGTCCATTGATGTTCGCGACGAGGAGCGGGAACTGATCAAGCTCGTCGATCTCATTCGCCGCGAGCCGAGCCACGTCGATCAAGCTGAGCTGGCCTTGGCTGCGATGGTGCCACAGTTGTGCGAGTCACCTCCGCCCGCCGGTCTCGTCGAACTGCTGTCGTACAGCGTGCACGCACTCGGGCTCCCGAAGGTCGTCGCCGCCGCTAGGGACGCACGCGAGGCTGCGCTCACTGCCCTTGAGGCTGGGCCGTCATTGCGACCCTGGGAGCACGCTCGTCGATGCGAGGTCGTGATCGCGGCGGCCGATTCCGACTGGGACGAGCAGGACATGTACGTCTCGTTCGGCGGGCCGGGTTGGGACTAACAGAATCGCGAATCCGAGCCGAAACGGGCGTGATCGCCGCCCGAGCGGTCAGCAGTATGGCTCGTAGTCGACGCGGTCTGCCCGCCGCTTCCAGCCTGGCCATGGCCACGTGTTGCGCCAGCTTCGCGAGGTTTGCTGCCCGCCGCGAATCTCGGTGGATCCTCCCCGCCCGGCGCGGAAGGCGGTGGCTCGACCGTCGCGCGCCACGCTGACGAAATAGTCAATCGCTTCGACGTCTGCAGACGAATCGGTGCCGAGTTCGATCGGAACGCAGGCCGGGTCGTCGAGTGCGACAGTGCCGTGGTCGCCGGCGCCAAGATGGAGAACGACGCCGACGGACCGGACGTTGCTAGGTCGCAGACGCATTGTCGTCGCACGATCGTGCTCGGTGACCTCAAGGGTTGCCTGGTTCGAGAGGCTGCAAGCATGGGCGAGGAATCGTTCGCGCGACGTCTGGGCGTCCGCCGGGTCTTTCCAGCCCCAGGCCATGGCGGCCTCGCCGGCCGTGCGCGCACGGTCGAGCAGTTCGCCCTCCCACTTGTTGGGCGGCGGGCGCCATGACGCGACGAATCCAGCCCGCTCTGCAAGTGCGACCACAGTGAGAACCACGGCACCGCACGCGTCGGGCTGCAAGGACGTCACGAGTACGCGCGCGAATCGATCGAAGGCGCGCCGGTCGATCTGGCACTCGTCCGATTCCATCGGCCCGAACCCGGCCGGCTCCCCAGCGTCAGCTTCGAGCGCGCGCAGGGCCGCCAGGAACCTCTGCGCGCTTCCGGTCGCGGGGCTCCAGAGCGTTACGCCGTCGCATTCGAAGTACTGACTCACTGTATCAGCGTCCTTCGGGGGAGGCCCGAGAGCGATCGCTGGGCGGGCCGGCGGCATCCGAGTCGGGGCCGATGCGTCAAGAAGAATCACCTCAGCACGCCAGGCATCGAGGAGGTCCACGAGGTCCTGCAACGGCAACCGCTCCACGATGTCACTGTCGGGTGGGTCGTAGTCGTAACGCGCCTCGACGAGTCCGTCGACGTGCTCGAGGTAGGACGCGTTGCCGGAGAAGATCGCCGAGGCCCCTGAAACGCCGAGATGCGGACGGAACTCCTTCAGGGCCTCGTCGATCCAGTAGGTCGAGAGACCTGGCGGTGCGCCGCGTGGTGTCCGCGTCCCGATGCAGTCGTTGAGGACGTCGGTGAAGAGCGGCATCTCGTCGGATCGCGCGACCATGACGTCATCCGAGGGCGTCGTCGTGAACCTGAAGCGCATGGTCGTCACCAGATCCAGTGCGCGCTCGGGATGCCGAGTTCGTGGTGGGCGGGACGGTAGAGGCGAACGGACTCCGGTCCCTTGGCGGACGGGCCGCCGACCGGGAAGGCCAGTCGGTTCTCGCCCGAGTCGATGGCGACGTACTCGCCGTCAACGACAGACAGTTGATCAACGCGCTTGCCGATCAAGCGCGGAATCGAGGAAGGCCCGACCCCCGAGCATCCGATGATCCCGAACGGCTCGGTGTAGCCAGTGAGGATCACGTCGTCCATGTGCACCTCGATGAAGTCGTGCACGAAGTGGATACCCGTGATCTTCGACCCCCGCACGGCGTCGTTGGGGTCGGTCGAGGCAAGCGGCGCCGGATTGTGTCGGCCCAGTGCCTCAGCCGCGACCAGAGAGGGAATGGCGGACCAGTCGACCGCTTGGCCCGAATCCGCCGCGCGCTCAATGACTCCGGCCACGGCCTGAAAGACGACCTCGGCTGTGACTCCATCCCGTTCGTCCGGGCGGTCGTACGCGTGGTCACGTAGGTCCCAGAACGCACTTGCCACTGCCGCGTCCTGGGCCGGATCTCTGCGATGCGCGGATTCGCTGCGCCGCAACCATTTCATGGATGCAACGATCTCACCATTCGCGAACTTCCCGCGTCCGACTTGTTCCGCTGCCTTCAGTGGCGAGCACGGTTGCCGCCATGGCGGAAGCGGCGGCGCGAGTCTTGTCTTCGACGGTCGGCCAGAGATGTGCGTACGTGCTCAGCGTGGTCGTCGCGGAGGCGCGCCCCATCGCTCGTTGCACGGTGACGACGTCACATCCAGCGGCGATGAGTCCACTGGCGTGCAACTTGTGCGTCAGTCCCGCGTCAGTGCGGGTCGATCGCCAGCGATAGTCGACGAGGTTGTCGTGCCAGGGCTTGCCGCCCTCATCGAACAGCCAGCGGTCAGGCATTCCGGTCGGCGTGTGCTGGCGGACGTGTTCGGACAGGATCTCGATCAGCTCGTCTGGCAGGTAGATCGTCCGCTCGGAGCCGTACTTCGGGCGACGCACCACGACCGTGATCCCGCCCGCGGCGTCGACGAGGTTCTTGCCTTCAGTGATGTCGGCGGCCTTGGCTCGCTGCAACTGCCGGGCCACTCGGAGGGTGCGGCCGAGGAAGTCGACGTCCCCGACCTGGACTCCGAGAGCCTCACCACGCCGTAGACCGGCGAACGCGCACAGGGCGACGTACGCGGTGAAACTCGGCCGCGACCTCGGACGCTTGGGCGGCTCGGCGGCGTTCAGCAGCTTCGCCAAATCCGCGTGGGTCGGGATCCGCATCGCTGCCTCGGCCTTCCGCTTGCGCGGAAGGACAACCCCAACAGTCGGATCGCTGGCGATAAGGCGATCCGCCACGGCCGCGCGGAAGACGCCGCGCACGATCGTGAAGCGGGTGTCGATCGTGGTCGGCGCAAGGCGCGACGTCATGTTCTTCACCCAGGCCTCGATGTGCGAGCGCCGGATTGACCGCAGCTGCATGTCGCCGAACGTCACGCCTGCGGTGGGCGAGGTCGGCGTTCTCGCGTGTGGACGAGAGCCAGACCTGTCGGGGGGCCAGTCGGCGTAGAAGGCCGCGAAGGTCACCTTTCCGCCGGGTCGATCCAGTCGCCGCGGACGACCTTCGCCTCCTCGGTGGCGACCCAGCGTTTGGCGTCGACCTGCCGAAGCGGCGGCCAAACTGCGGGCGGCGGGAGCGAGATCCGACGCTCTGCTACAGCTCTCCGAGGCTGAGATCGACCAAGCGGTTGAAGACTTCGAGTGGCTTCGGGAGTCAGAGTAGGCAGTTTCCCGACTCCAAACTCGTGGCACAACCGTACCGTTGTCGGTACGGTTGTGCCCATGGCCTCCGCGGTGAAGTACCGGGATCTTGTGCGAGAGATTGCGCTCGGTGAGTACGGCTTCATCACCACCCAGCAGGCAGTCGCGGCGGGTGTTCCTGCGGTCGAGCTGCGGAAGCTGGCTGGCCGAGGAGCGCTGATCAACGTCGCCTACGGGATCTACCGAGTTCCTGACGCGCCCGAGTCGCCCTTCGACCAGTTCGCCGAGGCACTGCTGCGCACGGGCGACGGTGCCTACCTGCGAGGGGACTCGGTGTTGGCGCTGTTCGGTCTCGCTGACGTCAACCCCCGGAAGGTCCGCGTTGTCGCGCCGAAGCGAACCCGCGCGAAGTTTCCGGCGTTCATGACGGTGACTCCGCCTCCACGCGAAGCTCCCAACCTCACGAGATACGAGGGCTTGTTGGCGATGCGGGTCGCCGACGCGATCCTCGACTGTCGAGGCCGGATCGAGCCGACGCGATTGCGTGAGGCAGCTCGGGATGCTCGCAAGGAGGGCCTGGTGACTCGCGCCGAGTACGCGAAGTTGCGACTCGAACTGGAAGCGGGGGCTGTGGAGAGCGGGCCCGCCGCGGACACTCACGCGTACACTGAGGCCATGTCGCTGAGCGCATCGGAGTTCTACGAGGCGGGGATGAACCTGCCTCCTTCGGTGCGCAAGGACGTGGCGCTTCGCCTGTTGGAGTCACTGGAAGTCTCCGACGACGATTCGGTCGACCAGGCGTGGACAGCCGAGATCGGCTCGCGTGTTGACGACCTCCTCAGCGGCAACGTGCAGGCCATCCCCGGCGAAGAGGTTCTTGCTCGAATCGATGCGCGCCTGGCTGAGCGTGAGGCCGCCCGAAACGCATGAGCCTCGCCTTCGAGTTTCACCCGGAGGCGGAGACCGAGTTCGACGCGGACGTGTTCTGGTATGAGGATCGCGAGACCGGGCTTGGGCTGCGATTCAGGACTCAGGTCGGCGTTGCGATCGACGCCGCGGCCGCGGACCCGGGGGCGTGGGCGGTCTGGCCTGGCTGGGAGCGCGAGCCTCTTGTGCGTTCGAAGGGCGTGACGGGCTTCCCGTACCGCGTCATCTACTTCGTGCAGGACAACCGCCTCACGATCGTGGCGGTCGCCCACTCGAAGCGGAAGCCGGGCTACTGGCGGGAGCGGGTGAGCGAGTGACGTTCTCGGCTGAGGGGCCCTATGCCGGTGAGGGGGCGAACCGCCGCCGGTAGGAGGTCGGCGTGGTCGAGAAGGCCGTCGCGAAGTTCTGCCGGAAGGTCACGGCACTGCTGAAGCCGCAGGCGGCGGCGATCCGGGTGATCGGCCAGGCCGTGGTCTCGAGCAGCCGGCGGGCTTCGTCGAGGCGCTGTGTGAGGACCCAGCGCGCTGGTGTGGTCCCGGTGACCTCGGCGAAGCGGCGGGTGAGGTTGCGCCGGCTCATGCCGGCGTGGGCGGCCAGGTCGTCGAGGGCGAGACGCTCGTCGAGGTGGGCGAGGGCCCAGTCGATCGTGGGTGCGAGGTCGCCGACGCCTCCGGGCTGCGGCATGGGGCGGTCGACGTACTGGGCCTGGTCGCCTTCGCGGTGGGGCGCGACGACGAGATGGCGAGCGACGGTGGCGGCCGAGGCGGAGCCGAGGTGCGAGCGCACGATCGACAGGCAGGCGTCGATGGCTGATGCCGTGCCGGCCGAGGTGAGGACGTCGCCGTGGTCTCGGTAGAGCGCAGCCGGAGTGACGGTCACGCCGGGGCGCCGGCGGGCGAGCTCGTCGACCGCGCCCCAGTGGGTGACGACGTCCCTGCCGTCGAGGACGCCGCTGTCGACGACGGGGAACGCACCGAGGCACAGTCCCGCGATGCGGCTGCCACGGGCCTGGGCGGCGCGGATCCGGTCGGCCAGGGCCGGGTCGGTCGGGGGGAGGTCGTGCGGCCAGGACGGCAGGACCACGAGGTCGGCGTCGTCGACGACGTCGGGGCCTGCCACGTCGTCGACCCGCAGACCCTCCGCGGTGCGGATGCCGCGTCCGTCCTCGGTCCACACGACGGGGTCCCATCCTTCGGCGAGGCGGAGTCGGCCGACCTCGCCGAAGACCAGGAGGGGTGCGGCGAGGTGGAACATGGTGATGCCGTCGAAGGCGTGTACGACGATGCGCATGCTGGCCCGATCTCATCGAAAGTCGTCTTTCGTGCCACTCACGATACCGGCCCCGCAGCGACGACAGTGAGGGAGCCACCCCGTCCGATCGAACCGAGGAGAACCTCCGTGTCCACGCCCCGCCGCGCCCTGATCGTCGTCGATGTCCAGCAGGAGTACTTCGACGGGATCCTTCAGATCCAGTCCCCGTCCCGCGAGCAGTCGCTCGCCAACGTCCTCGCTGCGCTCGACGTCGCCGTGCGTGAGGACCTGCCCGTGGTCGTCGTCCAGCACGAGCTGCCCGAAGGTGCTCCGGTGTTCGCCGTCGGCAGCGACAGCTGGGCGCTGCACCCCGAGATCGAGCGGCGCCTGCAGCCGTCGTGGAAGCGGGTGACCAAGGACAGGAGCAGCGTCTTCGCGGGCACGGACGTCGCCGCGTGGCTGGCCGAGCAGGACGTCGACACCGTCACCATCGTCGGCTTCATGACCAACAACTGCGACATCGCCACCGCCGTGGGCGCCGAGGAGCTCGGCCTGGCCGCGGAGATCCTCTCCGACGCCAGTGGCGCGATCCATCTGGCCAACGAGGCCGGCAAGGTCTCCGCCGACCAGCTGCACCAGACCCTGCTCGTGCTCCTGCACTCCAACTTCGCCGCGGTCGCCAGCACCGAGGCCTGGGCCGCAGCCGTCGACGCCGGCGAGCCGCTCCCCAAGAGCGACCTCGGTACCTCCGCCATGCAGGGCCGCGCCGCCTTCGCCGGCTGAGCAGATCCGAGGTCACCGTTCGTGCGGGTGCGCGATGAACGGCGAGCTCTGCCGACTGCGGCGAAGCCCAATGTGAAGGATCCGACGCGGGTCACCCGACCCGGAGCGACCCCATGCCGCCGTCCACCGCGAGCACGGTCCCGGTGGTCGATGCCGCCAGGGGGCTTGCCAGATAGGCGATGGCGTTGGCGACCTCGTCGGCCGTGACCAGGCGGCCGAGCGGCTGTCGAGCCCGCAGTGCCGTCGCTTCGGCGTCGGGGTCGTCGGCGGTGGCGAGCAGGCGTCCGATCCAGGGGGTGTCCGCGGTGCCGGGCATCACGCAGTTGACCCGGATGCCCTCGCCGACGTGGTCGGCCGCCATCGCGAGGGTGAGGGCCTGGACGGCGCCCTTGGTGGCGCTATAGAGCGCTCGGTTGCGGACGCCGACCGCGGCGACCACGGAGCCGACGTTGACGACGGCGGCGTGGTCGGAGGCACGGAGCAGGGGGAGCGCGGCCGCGGTCATCCGCGCCGCGCCGACGACGTTGACGTCGAGGGCCCGGTGCCACTCGGCGCGGTCGTTGACGCTGACGTCGCCCTGGGCGCCGATGCCGGCGTTGTTGACGAGGATGTCGAGACGTCCGTACCGGCCCTCGATCTCGGCCACCGCGGCGTCGATCTGGGTGTCGTCGGTGATGTCGCAGGCGACGCTCGGCAGGTCGCCGTCCGTCGGCGGGGTGCGGTCGAGGACGACGACGGTCGCGCCGCGCTCGGCGAGCAACGCGGCGGTGGCCGCCCCGATCCCGCTCGCGGCCCCGGTGACGGCGGCGACCAGTCCGTCGAACTCAGCGGCTCGTGCGCCGGTCACGAGACGGACGCCGCGAGGACGCGCTGGCGCTGGGACCCGAGGCCGTCGATGCCCAGCTCCATGACGTCGCCCTCGGCGAGGAAGACCGGCGGCTCCAGCCCCATCCCGACGCCTGGAGGAGTGCCGGTGTTGATCAGGTCGCCGGGCTCGAGGACCATGAACTGGCTGAGGTAGTGGACGATGAAGTAGGGGTCGAAGATCATCGTCGACGTCGAGCCGGTCTGCCGGCGCACGCCGTTGACGTCGAGCCACATGCCGAGCTCGCCGACGTCCGCGATCTCGTCGGGCGTGGCGACCCACGGGCCGGCGGGGTTGAAGGTGGCGGCCGACTTGCCCTTGGACCACTGGCCACCGCGCTCGAGCTGGAAGGCACGCTCGCTCACGTCGTTGACCAGCACGAAGCCGGCGATGTGGTCGCGCGCCTCGTCCGGACCGGCGAGATAGCTGGCCCGGCGGCCGATCACGATGCCGAGCTCGACCTCCCAGTCCGTCTTGTCGCCGCCGCGGGGAAGCCGGACCTCGTCGTAGGGCCCGACCATCGTGTTGGGCGACTTGGTGAACAGGATCGGCTCGTCCGGAACCGCCTGGCCGGTCTCGGCGGCGTGGTCGCTGTAGTTGAGCCCGATGCACAGGATCTGGTGCGGGCGGGCGATCGGCGCACCGATCCGCACGCCGTCGAAGCGATGGGTCGCGCCGGCGGCCCGACGCTGCGCGACCTGGGCGCGCAGGGCGTCGTACCCGTTGGCGAAGAAGTCGGCGTCGTAGTCGGTCACGAGGTCGGACACGTCGACGTAGGAGTCGTCGTCCACCCGGACGACGGGCTTCTCCTGGCCGGGGTTTCCGATTCGCATCAGTTGCATGGGTGGGGTCCTTGGGGTTGTGGGATCGATCGGGAGTGGGTGCTGGGCGTGTTCAGGGGTGGCCGATGTCCTGGGTGCGCGCGATGATCGCCTTGATGCGATCCACGTCGTCGATCAGGCGGGCCAGGGGCGTGCGGTAGGCGATGGCGCTGACGCTGACCGCGCCCGTGGGGCGGGTCGGTGAGCCGAGGAAGAGCGGCACGGCCAGGCATGCGACGCCGGGCTCGTTCTCCTCGTCCTCGACGCTGAAGCCGCGCTTGCGGGAGAGGAGGAAGTCCTCGGCGAGGGCCTCGGGTGTGGTCCTGGTCCGTGGGGTGTGGGCCGGCAGTGCGACGTCGCCGATCCAGTCCCGTACGGCGTCGGCGTCGTCGAGCTCGTAGGACAGCAGCAGCTTGCCGACTGCTGTGCAGTGGGCGGGGTTGCGGCCGCCGATCACCGAGGTGAGCTTGACCGCGCCCTCGGCGGGGTCGACCTTGGCGCGGTAGATGATCGTGCGGCCGTCGAGCACCGCGTAGTGGGCGGTCTCGCCGAACTCCTCGGCGAGGGCCTCGAGGATCGGCTGCACGCGCTGGTGCTCGGGACGCGCCTCGTGGTTGCTGAAGGCCAGGCGCAGGAACTCGTCGCCCAGGACGTAGTGGCCTGCGCCGAGCAGGTTCGCGAAGCCGGCGCGGCGCAGCGAGGCCAGTGCGCGGTGCACGGTCGGCTTCGGGGAGGAGACGGCGCGGGCGAGCTCGTCGAGGCTCGCACCGGCGGGGCGAGCGGCCAGCTCCTGCAGGATGGCGAGTACGCGGTCGGCGCCCACGAGGGGCTCGGCCGGCGTGGGTTCCGCCTTCGCTCGGGACGCGCTACGCTCGCTCACATTCCAAATAGTAGAGCGGCGTTCCGAAAATTGGAACCAGGAAATCTCGTGAAGGAGCCAGATCCGTGGACGCACCCACCCTTCTCGCGCTGGAGAGCGCCGTCCCTGGCGGCGTGAGCGTCCGCGAGATCGACCGGCTCAAGCTCGCCCACGACGCCTCGCACTACCTGCTCACGCCGCAGGCCGTGCTCACCCCGGCCGATCACCTCCAGGTCGCGGCGCTCCTGCGCACCGCCGTGCGGCTCGACCTGCCGGTCACCTTCCGCTCCGGGGGCACGAGCCTCAGCGGCCAGGCGGGCACCGACCAGCTGCTCGTCGACACCCGCCGCCGGTTCCGCACGATCGAGGTGCTCGACGACGGCGCGCGGGTGCGGGTGGGACCCGGCGCGACGGTGGCGGCGGTCAACGCCCGCCTGGCGCCGTACGGGCGCCGGCTCGGTCCGGACCCGGCCAGCGAGACCGCCTGCACGGTCGGCGGCGTCATCGCCAACAACTCCAGCGGCATGACCTGCGGGACCACGACGAACACCTACCGGACCCTCGCCTCGGCCGTGCTGGTGCTGGCATCCGGAACCGTCCTGGACACGGCGCGTCCGGACGCCGACAGCCACTTCGCGCACCACGAACCGCAGATGCACCGGCGGATCGCCGAGCTGCGCGACCGGGTGCGCGCGGACCCGACGTCCGTGGCCGCGATCCGTCGGCAGTTCAGTCTGAAGAACACGATGGGCTACGGGATCAACGCGTTCCTCGACTTCGACGAGCCGGTCGAGATCCTGCTGCACCTGGTGATCGGCAGCGAGGGCACGCTGGCGTTCGTCGCGGCGGGGACCTTCCGGACCGTTCCGCTCAACACGCACCGGGCCACCGGGCTGCTGGTCTTCCGCGACCTGCGGGACGCGACGGACGCGCTGCCGGCGCTCGTCGCGGCCGAGCTGACGGCCATCGAGCTGATGGACGCCACCTCCCTCCGCGTGGCGCAGCGCGACCCTCAGGCGAGCGACCTGCTGCGCGGGCTGGCCGTGGACCGCCACGCCGCCCTGCTCGTCGAGTACCAGGAGGCCGCGCCCGCCGGGTTGGCCGACCGGGTCGGCGCCAGCGCCGCGCTGCTGGCCGGGCTGGACCTCTGCGCGCCGGCCACGCTCACCAGTGACGCGCGCGAGCGCGCCGCGTTGTGGCACATCCGCAAGGGGCTCTACGCGACGGTCGCCGGCAACCGTCCCTCGGGCACGACCGCGCTGCTCGAGGACGTCGCCGTCCCGGTCGCCTCGCTGGCAGCGGCCTGTGAGGACCTGGTCGAGCTCTTCGCCCGCCACGGGTACGACGACAGCGTGATCTTCGGCCACGCCAAGGACGGCAACATCCACTTCCTCCTCAACGAGACGTTCCCCGCCCAGGGGGCGGGCACGACCCAGCGGTACCTCGCCTTCACCGACGACATGGTCGACCTCGTGCTCGGGTACGACGGGACGCTCAAGGCCGAGCACGGCACCGGCCGGATCATGGCGCCGTACGTCGGCCGCCAGTACGGCCCGGAGCTCTACGACGTCATGGTCGAGCTCAAGCGGACCTGCGACCCCCACGGCATCCTCAACCCGGACACCATCCTGACCGACCGGGTCGACCTGCACGTGCGCGACCTCAAGACGACACCCACCGTCGAGGAGGAGGTCGACCGCTGCGTCGAGTGCGGCTACTGCGAGCCCGTGTGTCCGAGCCGCGACCTCACGACCACGCCCCGGCAGCGGATCGCCCTGCGGCGCGAGATCGCGCGTGCGGAGCAGGCCGGCGACACCGGGCTGGCCCAGCGGCTGCGCGCCGACTACGAGTACGACGGCACCGAGACCTGCGCGGCCGACGGCATGTGCCAGGTGGCGTGTCCCGTGCTCATCGACACCGGGCAGCTCACCAAGCGGCTGCGCGCCGAGAACGAGAGCCGGCTGGAAGGCCGGATCTGGAATGCGGCCGCCGGCCGCTGGTCCGGCGCCGTGCGGGTGGCGTCCGCCGGGCTGACCGCCGCGCACCGGGCACCCCGGCTCGCCTCCCGGGCCAGCAGCGCGGCCCGGCAGGTCGCCTCCGCCGAGAGCGTCCCCCAGTGGCAGGACGATCTGCCGCGCGGCGGGGCACCGCGCCGACCGTCCGCGGCGTCCGCGCCTGCTGCCGTCTACCTGCCCGCCTGCATCTCCTCGATGTTCGGCCCCGAGCCCGGCGGTTCGGGTGTCGCCGAGGCGGTGCGCTCGCTCAGCCGACGGGCGGGCATCGAGCTGCGGATCCCCGACGACGTCGCCGGGCTGTGCTGCGGCACGCCCTGGAAGTCCAAGGGGCACCTCGCCGGGTACGACGCCATGGCGGCCCGGGTCCGCGACTCCCTGTGGCGGGCGAGCGAACAAGGCCGGCTGCCGGTGGTGATCGACGCCAGCTCGTGCACCGAGGGCCTGGCCGAGATGCTGCGGACCGCGCCCACCGACGAGCTGGAGGTGGTCGACGCCGTGAGGTTCGTCGCGACCCGGCTGCTCGACCGGCTCGAGGTCCGCCACCGGCTCCCGTCGCTGACCCTCCACCCGACCTGCTCCTCGACCCGGCTCGGCCTGCAGGACGACCTGCTCCAGCTGGCGGAGGCGATCGCGGACGACGTCCACCTCCCCGCCGACTGGGGCTGCTGCGCCTTCGCCGGCGACCGCGGCCTGCTGCACCCCGAGCTCACCGCCGCGGCGACCGCCGCGGAGGCGGCACAGGTCCGCGAACGACCGACGACCGCCTACGCCTCGCTCAACCGGACCTGCGAGATCGGCATGACCCGGGCGACCGGCCGGCCGTACCGGCACGTCCTCGAGCTGCTGCTCGACGCCGTGGAGCCCGCCCGTGCCTGAGGTCGCCGAGCACGTGGTCGACGGGCACCCGGTGCGGATCGTCACGCTGGCGAACGCACACGGCCGGGCCGTCCTGGCCGACCTCGGAGCCCGGCTGATCGAGCTGCATCTGCCCGGTCGCGACGGCGCCCTGGCCGATGTGGTGCTGGCGCCGCCCGGTCTCGACGGCCTGGTCGGCGATCGGAGCTACTTCGGCGCCACCGTCGGCCGGTACGCCGGGCGGATCGCGCACGCGGCGTTCACGCTCGACGGGGTGACGCACCGGCTGGCGGCCAACGAGGGCGAGCACCACGTCCACGGCGGCGTGCGCGGCTTCGACCAGCACCGCTGGAGCACCGAGCTCGGCGGCGACGGCGAGACGGTCACCTTCCGCCACCGCTCGGCCGCGGGGGAGGAGGGCTTCCCCGGCACTGTCGAGGCCTGGGTGACCTACCGCCTCGACGCCAACACACTCACCATCACGATGGGCGCGACGACCGACGAGGCGACCGTCGTCCGGATGGTCCACCACTCCTACTGGAACCTCGCCGGCCACGACGCCGGCGACGTCCTCGGCCATGAGCTGCGGGTCGCCGCCGGGCAGCACGTCCCGCTGGGTGCCGACCTGCTGCCGTCGGGTGGACCGCGGCCGGTGGCCGGCACCCCCTATGACTTCCGCGCCCCCCGGCCGATCGGCGCGGGCAACGCGGTCGCCCGGGACGGGCGCGGGTACGACGACGTCTGGGCGCTCGACGGGACGGGACTGCGGGTGGCGGCCTCCCTGACGGACCCGGCCAGTGGCCGGCGGCTCGAGCTGACGACCGACCAGGCCGGGCTCTGCGTCTATGCGGGTGGCCACCTCCGGGGCGTTCGCGGGGGTCGCGCTGGAGCCGAGCGGCTTCCCCGACGACGTCAACCGCCCCGGCTTCCCCTCGCCCGTCCTGCGGCCGGGCGAGGTCTACCGCAACGAGATGCGGCTGACGTTCACGGTGACCTGACCGGAGGTCAGCGGCTCAACCGCTCCCCGGTCCCGGTGTCGAAGACGTGCACCTGTGCGGGGTCGGTGGTGACGTGCACGGTCTCGCCCTTGCGGTGCTCGCGGCGGGCCTCGACCCGGATCACGATGTTCTCCGGTGTCCCGGCGACGTCGCTGGTTCCGTAGAGGTAGCCGTCGGCGCCCAGCTCCTCGACGACGGTGACCTGGACCGGGAGGCCACCCTCGCCGGGCCCGACGAGGCGCCAGCTCTCGGGGCGGACGCCCACCGTCGCGCCGTCCCCGGTCAGCCCGGTGATCGCATGCCGGTCGACCGGCACGGTGTAGCCGCCGATCGTCGCGGCGCCGTCGCTCACCGTGGCCCGCAGCAGGTTCATGCCGGGGGAGCCGATGAAGCCGGCCACGAAGAGGTTGGCCGGCCGGTCGTAGAGCGCGAGCGGGGTGTCGACCTGCTGGAGCACCCCGTCCTTCATCACCGCGACGCGATCGCCCATGGTCATCGCCTCGACCTGGTCGTGGGTGACGTAGACGGTCGTGACGCCGAGCCGCTGCTGCAGCGCGGCGATCTGGGTGCGGGTGGAGACGCGCAGCTTGGCGTCGAGGTTCGACAGCGGCTCGTCCATGCAGAACACCTGCGGGCGTCGTACGATCGCGCGGCCCATGGCGACCCGCTGCCGCTGGCCGCCCGAGAGCGCCTTGGGCTTGCGGCCGAGGAGGTCGCCGAGGTCGAGCAGCCGGGCGGCCTCCTCGACGCGGGTGCGCCGCTCCTCCTTGCCGATGCCGGCCATCTTCAGCGAGAACGCCATGTTCTCCGCGACCGTCATGTGCGGGTACAGCGCGTAGTTCTGGAAGACCATCGCGATGTCCCGGTC
This sequence comes from Nocardioides carbamazepini, assembly GCF_024614185.1. Taxonomy (GTDB): domain Bacteria; phylum Actinomycetota; class Actinomycetes; order Propionibacteriales; family Nocardioidaceae; genus Nocardioides; species Nocardioides carbamazepini. Next base: position 43,905 of record NZ_JAHTLF010000010.1, on the reverse strand, counting down.
CTTCGGCGGGACGTCGGTGACGTCCCGGTCGCCGATGTGGATCGCGCCGGAGGTCACCTCCTCGAGCCCGGCGAGCATCCGGAGCGAGGTGGACTTCCCGCAGCCGGAGGGTCCCACCAGGACCATGAACTCCCCGTCGGCGATCTCGAGGTCGAGGTCGTCGACGGAGGGCTTGTCGGCGCCCGGGTAGACCCGCTGCGCCTTGTCGAACGTGACGGTGGCCATGTCGATCAGCATCCTTCACCGGCAGGAACGTGCCGGACGATCCGTAGTAGAGGGTGGGGGTACGTGGCGCCGCCGCGCCCGGTTGCTACCGGGCGCGGACGACGATCGGGTTGGACGTGACGTGCGCGCCCTCGTCCAGGAACATCCGGGCGACCAGCGTGTGCACGCCGGGGCCCAGGGTGACGGCGCCGAGGTAGGGGCTGCCGAAGGACGCGTCGACCAGCCGGCCGTTGTCGTACCACTCGACGCGCCGCTCGCCGGCTCCCGCGCTGGACAGGGTCAGCAGTGCCCGGGTGCCGGCCCGGACTGTCGAGCGGTGGGTGAGGCCGGTGATCTCGACGGTGGGGCTGCTGACGACGGCGGGACGGGAGTCCTTGTCGGCGAACCCGTCGGCCTTGCAGAGGTCGAAGCCCAGCGCCGCGCCCGCGTCGAACTTGGTCCGGGCGCGGGTGATCGCGGCCTGGAGCCCGGGGTAGGCGTTGTCCGTCCACCACTGCATCTTCTCGTTGTAGATCCAGACGTACTCCTCGGAGTCGAGCAGCGACTGGTAGACGTTGTGCTCGGTCCAGGCCTCGAAGTCGGCGCTCGCCAGCTGCGGGTAGTACGACGGCGTGAACGCGAACCCCGCCTTGTTGCCGCTGACCAGGTCGGAGTAGACGACGCTGCCCTGCGAGGTGCGTGCGTACTTCTCGGTGTTCTTGGCGGACAGCAGGTAGTCCGCGCTCTCGCGGAACTGGCCGTCGAGACGCCACTTGGTCGTCTCGTCGAAGTAGAACTGCGCCTCGCCGCCGTCGATGATCGTCGCGCGCCGTCCCAGTCCGTCGAGCATCCCGTCCATGAAGGCGACGTAGGTCGCGGAGGGCGAGATGTCGGGGCTGTTGATCGAGTCGAAGTACTCGCGGTGGTAGCGCCACATGTAGGCGCCGTTGAGGCAGTAGATCTTGATGTCCGGCTTGACCTGCTGCAGCGCCCGGACGAACTCCGCGCCCCGCTTGCGGACCTGGTCCATGACCTGCTGCCGGGTCTTGCCGGGGTGGGCGACGTACGCCCACTGGTTGTGGCCGTAGTTCTCCTCGTCGAAGAAGATGCCGGTCGCGCGGGCGGCCTTGACGGCGGTCGCGATCGCCGATGCGTTGCGTCGGATGACCCGCCAGTGGCTCTCGTCGAACCAGTTCATCTCGCTCTTGGGCCACCCGGTCCACACGGACAGGAAGTTGTCCCGGAACCGTCCCCAGCTCAGCGACTCGAGGATGTCGAGCTTGAGGTCGGCGGCCGTCAGCGGGGTCAGCGAGAACGGGTTGGTGATCGTGGTCAGTGGACCGTTGGCCGGGTCGTCGCGGCCGTCGGAGAGTCGGCGGTTCTCGTGCAGGTTGAACACGAGGCCGTCGAACGGCTTGTCCTGCATGTCGGCGAGGTGGTCGCGCAGGAACTCGGGGCCGGGCATGTCCCAGCCGTACTCGATGAGCTTGCGGTCCATCGAGCCGCGGCCCGTGGTGCCGCGGGCGGCTTCCGTGGCCGGGGTGGCCCCGGCCGGGCCGGCCCCGGCGGCGCCGGCGGCGACCGTCGCGATCGAGCCCGCGACCACCGCGCCGCCGCCGAGCCTGACGAGATTCCTTCTGCCCAGGTCCATGGTGCTCCTCATAGTCGAGATACGTTTGGTTATGCCGAACAATGTTCGTGAGTGTGGCAGGGCTCGCGGGGCGAGGGCAAGAGGTTCGGCGGAATCAAGCGGTCAGGTGGTAGTTTGTTCGGCATGACAGAACGCCTGGATGCCTCGATGTCGTTCGGTCCCGGGGATGACGACGTGGTCGTCGACCCGACGATGAAGGCGTTCCGGCCGCGGCACGAGGGGCAGGACGTCCGCGGCCTGATCGCGGCGGGGACGACGCTGGCCGACCTGGCCCTTCCCCTCGTCACGCTGAGCGCGCGCCAGGTCGAGGCCAACCTGCGCACGATGGCGCAGTGGGTCGCGGCGCAGGGCGTGGAGCTGCAGCCGCACGGCAAGACCACCATGGCACCGGCGCTGTGGCGCGCGCAGCTCGCGCACGGGGCTACCGGGATCACCGTGGCGACGCCGTGGCAGCTGCGGGTCGCGGCCGGAGCTGGGGTCACGGCGATCCAGCACGCGGGCGCGATCGTCGACCCCGCGGCCCTGGCCGACCTCGCCCGGCTGCTCGACGCGCGTCCCGAGCTCGAGGTCGTGGTCTGGGCCGACTCGGTGCGGACCGTGCGCCTCCTGGCGGCGGGCTATCGAGCCGCGAGCCGCCCGCTGCCGGTGCTCGTGGAGTGCGGGGCGCCCGGGTCGCGGACCGGTGCGCGCACCGCCGCGACGGCGCTCGAGGTCGCCCGCGAGATCGCCGCCGACGCGCGCTTGGAGCTGCGCGGCGTCGCGGCCTGGGAGGGCGCCGTGCCCGCGGCCGCCGAGCCCGGCTCGGGCGACCCGGTGGCCGACTTCTGCGACATCGTCGTGGCCGTGTTCGAGGAGATCGAGCAGGCCGGCCTGTTCGCCGCCGGTGCGGTCCCCGTGATCACGGCCGGGGGCAGCGCCCACTTCGACGTCGTCGCCGCCCGCTTCGGACCGCTCGCCGCCGGGCCCGCGCCACGCGCCCGCGTGGTGCTGAGGTCCGGGTGCTACGTCACGCACGACGACGGCTACTACGCGCGCCGCTCGCCGCTCGCGGCCTCGGGTGGGCTGGAGCCCGCCCTGCACGTGTGGGCGCAGGTGGTCTCGCGGCCCGAGCGTGAGCTCGTCGTGCTCGATGTCGGCCGCCGTGACGTCTCCTTCGACCAGGACCTGCCCGTCCTGCTCGGCCTGCGCGGCGCGGACGCCGAGCAGACCCGGGAGGCGATCGCGGGCGCCGTCGTCACCGGGCTCGACGACCAGCACGCCCGGGTCGCGGTGCCGGCGGGGTCCACCCTGGCGGTGGGCGATGTCGTCCGGCTGGGCATCTCGCACCCGTGCACCACCTTCGACAAGTGGCGCGTGATCCCGGTCGTGGACGACGCGCTCGCCGCGGTGCCGCGCCTCGTCGGCGCGGTCCGAACGGTCTTCTAGCCCGGGGCGTGATGGCGCAGGCCGCGGCCGGACGTTGTGCCGGTCAGCTCGCCGTCGCGCAGCACGAGCCGTCCGGCGACCACGACGTCGTCGATGCCGCGGGTCCGGAGCCGGGGCTCGGCGTACGTCGCCCGGTCGGTGACCGCCGCCGGGTCCACCACGACGAGGTCGGCCACGTGGCCCGGCGTGACCGTGCCGCGCCGGCCGAGGCCGAAGCGGCGGGCCGGCTGGCCCGCGAGGTGGTCGGCGGCCTGCGCCCAGGTGAGGTCGCCGCGCTCGCGCACGTTGCGGGCGAGCACGCGGCCGAAGCTACCCCAGCCGCGGGGGTGCGGCGTGCCGGGCTGGTAGATGCCGTCGGTGCCGACCATGTGCCGCGGGTGCCGCACGAACGCGGCCAGGTCGTCGGCGGAGCGTCCTGGTGGCAGCGGTATGACCACGCTGACGTCGAGCTCGCTGTCGACGAGGACGTCGATGACGAGCTGCGCGACCGTCCGTCCGGTCATGGCCGCGGCCCGGCCGATGGACGAGCCGGTCAGGTGCGCGAAGGCGGGGCCGCGGACGTGGGCGAGCGTCATCCGGTCCTCCCAGCCCGCGCCTAGGTAGGGGACGTCGGCGGCGCGGGGCAGCCACTCGGCCTCGAGCCAGGCCCGGTACGTCGGCCGGCGCAGCATCTCCAGCGCGCCCGCGGTGCCGCGCCGCAGCAGGTCCTCGGGGAGCAGCGGCATGCTCAGCATCGTGCAGCCGGAGCGGTAGGGATAGGCGTCGAAAGTGAGGTCGTGTCCATCGGCCACCGCGCGGTCGACGAGAGGCAGCAGCAGGTCCGGCGGGCCGTGGTAGTGCGAGACATGGGCGCGGACACCGGTCGCCGCGCAGACCAGGGCGATCTCGTCGATGCCCTCGGCCGCGTTGTGCTCGTAGCCCCCGCGCATGTGGGTCACGTAGACCCCGCCGGCCTCGGCGACCACGGCACACAGGGCGGCCAGCTCGTCGGTCGTCGCGAACCGCCCGGGCACGTAGTCGAGGCCGCTGGACAGGCCGACCGCGCCATCGGCCAGCCCGGTCCGGAGCAGGTGACGCATCCGGTCGAGCTCGTCGGCGTTCGGGGGCCGGTCGTCGAGGCCGAGCACCTCGGCGCGGACGGTGCCGTGCGGGACGAGGTAGGCGAGGTTGAGGGGGGCCCGTCCGTCGTGCTGCGCGAGGAGCGTCGCGACCCCGCCGCCCCGGTACGACGGGTGCTCGCCGTTGAGCGCGCGGAAGTAGTCGGTGGCGTAGCGCCCGTCGCCGGGGGCGTACGAGACGCCGTCCTGGCCGCCGATGACGGTGGTGATCCCGTCCGCGAGCAGCGCGTGCTGGACATCGGGTTCGAGGACCGCGGCGTCGGCGTGGGAGTGGGTGTCGACGAAGCCGGGCAGGACCAGCCGGCCGGTGCAGTCGACGACCTCGTCGGCGTCCCGGCCGAGCCCGCCGGTCGGGCCGACGTGGGTGATGACGCCGTCCGCGACGACGACATCGGCGAGCCGCGGCTCGGGCCCGGTCCCGTCGACGACGCCACCGCCGCGCAGGAGGAGGGTCGGTCCGGCGGCCACGTCAGCTCGCCGGGTCCGCGGCGACGACCTCGGTCGCCATCCGCAGGTTGCCGGCCAGCAGGCCGCCGTCGATCGGCAGCGCGGCGCCGGAGATCCAGGCCGCCTCGTCGGAGGCCAGGAACTGCACGGCCGCGGCGACGTCACCGGGCGACCCGACCCGCCGCAGGGGGTACCACTTCTCCAGGCGCTGGAGCGCGTCCGGGTTCTCGGCGAGGCGGTCCTGCCAGACCGGCGTCTCGATCGTGCCGGGGACGACGGCGTTGCAGCGCACCCCCGCCGGCCCGAAGCCGACGGCGATGCTGCGGGTCAGCGAGAGGAGGCCGGCCTTGGCAGCGCTGTAGGCCTCGTTGCCGTAGTAGCCGACCGCGTTGACCGAGGCGACGTTGACGATCGCGCCGCGGCCCTGCGCCACCATGGGTCGCAGTGCCGCCTGCGTGCAGAGGAAGGGGCCGTCGAGGTTGACCGCGACCTCGCGCCGCCACTGCTCGTGGCTGAGGTCCAGGAACGCGACGTCGTCGCACACGGTCGCGTTGTTGACCAGGACGTCGAGCGTGCCGTGCTCGGCCACGATCCTGTCGACCGCGGCGGCGACCGCCTGCGGGTCGGTGACGTCGAGGGGAAGCGCGTGGGCACCGGGGAGACGGGCGGCGGTGTCGGCCGCGGCAGCGTCGTCGATGTCGGCCACGACGACCGTCGCGCCGGCGGTGGCGAACCGTTCGCCGATGGTCGCGCCGATGCCGCGTCCGGCACCGGTCACCAGGACGGTCTGCGTGGTCATGCGTTCTCCTCGGGGGTGGAGGCGTGCGGGGGGCGGGCCTTCATGCGGAAGGCGGCGAACTCCAGGTGCTGCGGGACGTCGGCGCCGTGCAGGACGAGCCGGGACCCGCGCGCGGCGTCCTCGACCCGCGCCGTGGAGGGGATCCAGGCGCCGTCGGCGCCGAGGCGCTCGATCGCGTGGACGTCGGTGGCGCCCGGCAGGTCGACGGTGAGCTCGGGGAAGTCCTCCAGGCCGAAGTTGCTCAGGCAGAGCAGCGCGCGGTCCGCGCCGTGCCACCAGACCGGATAGATCGCCGGCACCAGGGCCACCGTCGCGCCGGCCGCGCCGGCGCCGAGCTCGGTCACGAGCTCCTGGTAGAGCCACTGGCGGGCGTTGTCCTTGAGGTCGGCGCCGGTGTGCACCGTCACCGCCAGGCGGTAGCCGCCGTTGTTCGCGACGACCACCGCGGCGGTCCGCGGCCGGTCGAGGTTGTCGCGGAGCTCCGACCAGGCCTCGGCGCCGTCGCGCGCGGTGAGGGTGAACCCGATGTCGATCGGTCGCCAGGAGTAGGTGATCGCGTCGCGACCGCGCAGCCAGGACGGTGCCCGCTCGGTGGTCACCCGCTCCGAGGCGAAGTAGGCGTGGGGGAGCGGCTCGACCGGCTCGACCTCGATCGGGCAGTCCGCCAGCAGGCCGCGCTCGACCCGGGCACGGTGGTAGGCCGCGCTCGAGAAGATCGCGCCCCGGGCCGCCCAGTCCTCGACCGTGCCGTCGTCGTGCGCGTCGACGTCCTCGAGCGCGACGACCACGACCGCCGGGTCGCCCGGCGCGAGGGGGATGCCGATCTCGCCGAGCGCGACGTTGCGCCGCAGGCTGCGGCTCGTCGTCAGGTCGTAGCGCAGGTTGACCGCCGGGTCGGCCGTCAGCGGCTGCGAGACGCCGGCTCGGCGCAGTCCGGCGGTCTCACCGCGCAGCGCGGTGAGGAACGCCTTGAACGGGCCGAGGGTGGCCCGGTAGGTCCCGGCGAGATCGTCCAGGCCGAGCCGTGGGTCGTTGATCGACAGGGTGTGGTCGCCGCCGATCGTCGCGGTCAGCGTGGCCATCTCCAGGCGCAGTGCTCGGGCGCTCTTCGCGCCGACCGTCCAGCTGAACTGCTCGATCTCCGACGCCGGGCGGTGTGGGCGGGTGATCAGCGCGGCCAGGACGTCGAAGCCGTGGGTGGCCGTCAGCAGGTCGAGTGGCCGCTCGTCGGTGTAGGCGGCGCCGCCGTAGCGCACGAGCGGACCCCGCCCGTCGGACGTGGTGAGTGCCGCGACCTCCGCGTCGAGGTCCCGGGCGAAGTGCAGGACCGCGGTGGCGTCGTTGGTCATCAGGCCCATCGCGACCGTGGGGTTCGCCGCGACGCAGGCATCCCGGATCGCCCGGGCCAGGCCGGTCAGCGCGTCCTGGCTCACCGCCCGCCAGGTCAGTCGCAGCCGCAGGTCGTCGGCGGAGCACCGGCCCGGCGGCCGGCACAGCACGGAGACGATCTCGTCGGCGCGGAGCCCGGTGCCCGCCCGCTGGTTGAAGGCGGCGAGGTGCCGCGTGCAGAAGCACCCGAGGTCGAGCCGGCTGCCCCGTCCGCCGGGCCGGAAGTCGTCGTCGATCCAGACCGCCTCGACCTCGAGCGCCGCGAACTGCGCGTAGCACCACGTGATGTAGGCGACGAACTCCGGGTCGAGCGGGCACGGGCAGCCCTCGAAGGTCGTCCCGTGGGCGTCGGTGAACGGCGTGAACGAGCGTCCGAGCTCGGAGGTCAGCTGCGGCCAGTGGCCGAGCGTGCAGAAGTAGTTGACCTGGGCCGAGATCCCCAGGGCGCGGAGGTCCGCGAACCGTCGGGCGAACAGCTCGAGCCGCCGGGTGATGTCGGCGCGCTCGGGCTGCGCCGCCTCGCGACGGCCCAGGTTGAACACGGCGGCGCTGTCCATCCCGGTCGTGCTGGCGAAGTCGAGCAGCCGGCCCCACAGCACGTCGTCGGTGAGTGCGCCGTAGCCGGGGCGCAGGACGTACCGCACCCGGTCGTCGGGATCGGTCGTCACGCGATCAGCTGCCCTCGGGCTCGTGGCGCTGACCGGCCGCGAAGTACGCCGCCACCCGAGCGTCGACCGGCGGCACGTCGCGCGGCCGCCCGCCGTCGCGGAGTGAGGCGGTGGCCAGGCTCGCCGCGGCGACCGCCTGCCGGGCCGCGACCGGTGAGGTCAGCGTGGCGCCACCGGTGCGGGCGAACTCCAGGAACTCGGCCATGATCGTGGCGTCGGCGCCGCCGTGCGTGCCCTCGCGGGTCGCGACGACGTACTCGCGGTCGCCGGCCGGCGCGTAGTCGTGCCGGCTGTTCCACAGCCGGATGACGGCGCCCTCGGTGTCGCCGAAGTTCTCGATCCGCCCCTCGGTGCCGATCACCGTGTAGTTGCGCCAGTAGTCCGGCGTGAAGTGACACTGCTGGTACGACGCCAGCACCTGCCCGCCGTCGAGCTCCATCATCATCATCGAGAGGTCCTCGACGTCGAGCGCGGGGTTGAGCCCGGTCTGCGCCGTGGGCGGCCAGGTCGTGGTCTCGGTGCGGATCGCGGGTGGAGCGTAGGGCGTGTCGGCGGCGGCCGCCGCGACCTGGCCGTAGAGGCTCGACGACCCCAGGGCCGACACGCGCGTCGTCGACGCCCCCGTCAGCCAGTGGATGACGTCGAGGTCGTGCGCGCCCTTCTGCAGCAGCAGCCCGGTGACGTAGCGACGCTCGGACATCCAGTCCTTGAAGTAGAAGTCGCCGCCGTGCCCGACGAAGTGCCGGCACCACACGGCCTTGACCTCGCCGACGGCGCCGTCGCGGACCAGGTCGCGCATCGTCGCCACGACCGGCATGTGCCGCATGTTGTGGCCGACGTAGAGGCGGGTCCCGGTCTCCATCGCCGCCCGCAGGATGGCGTCGCACCCCTCGACGTCGATGCTCATCGGCTTCTCGAGATAGGTCGCCGCTCCGGCCGCGAGGGTGGCGAGCGCGATCTCGAGGTGCAGGTGGTCGGGTGCCATCACGATCACCGCGTCCAGGCGCTCCGCCGCGAGCAGCTCCCGGTACGACGCATAGGAGTGCGCGCCGGGGAAGCGGGTGTCGATCCCGGCCAGGCGCTCGGTCGCGGTGTCGGCGACCGCCACGACCCGCGCTCCCCGGCCCGGGCGGTGGGCGTGGTCGGCGAGGTAGCCGCGGGCGCCGAGCCCGATGACGCCGACACGGAGGTCTGCTGCGGACGGTGGCATGTCGCTCCCGGGTTCATTCGATCCTGCGAAACACTGTGCGGTGATACCGAACAGGTGAACCCTAGGCCCGACGCCGGAGAACGGTCAAGAGCCGCCGGGGCCGATCATGGGCGCGCGGCGTCCGCCTCCGGGTCGCGGTAGCCGAGGGCGGCCGAGATCCGCTCGGCGCAGCGCCGGACCTGCTCGCCCAGCGTGGCGAGCTGAGCCGCGGTCTGCTCGAGCTTGAGCCCGGTGATGCTCACCGCCGCGACGCAGGCGCCGTCGGCGTCGCGGATGGCGCTGCCGATGCAGAAGATGCCCTCGGCGTCCTCCTCGTCGTCGATCGCGTAGCCGACCTCACGCACGGTCGCGAGGTGGGTCAGCATCTCCCGGGCGCTGGTGATCGTCTGCGGGGTGCGGCGCGGCATGCCGCTGCGGGCGAGGATCTCGATCACCTCGTCGTCCTCGACCTGGGCGAGGATCGCCTTGCCGAGGCCGGTGCAGTGGGGGAGCTCGCGCATGCCCATCTGGAGCTCGAAGCGATGGGGGACCCCCGCGCTCTCCTGGTCGATGACGACCGCGGCATCGCCTTCGGGCACGGCGAGGCGAGAGGTGAGCCGGGTCTCCTGGGTCAGCTCGGTCAGGAACGGGCGGGCGAGGTCCTGCAGGGCGATCTGCCGGCGGGCCGTCGAGCCGAGGCGGACCAGGCCCATGCCCAGCCGGTAGCGCCGGTTCATGCCCTCGCCGTCGTCGGCGGCCAGGCCGTACTGACCCAGTGTGTAGAGCGTGGCGAATGCCGCGCTCTTGGACATCTTGGCCGCAGCGGCCACCTCGGTCACCGAGAGTCCGGCACCCGGTCCGGACGCCGCCAACACGTCCAGGACCTCGGCCGCTCGCGCCACGCTTCGTACCAGGTAGCGGTCATCGCCGCGCCCACTGTTCTCCATGGCCGAACATGCTACTCATGAGTGAATCAAGCCGTTAGCCCTTGACGTGGGGGCGGGAACTCAATACGTTCCCTTCTGTTTGGTCCTGCCAAACACTATTCTCAAATCGGCCCACCAGGCCCGGACAGAAGGAGATCGCCGTGCGCAGGACTGGAAGGAACCACGGCTGGACCGTGTGGCGGCGATCGGGCGCCGGTCTGGCAGCAGGACTTCTCGCCGCAGGGGTGCTCGCCGCCTGTGGCTCGAGCAACGACCCGGTCGAGACCGACCCCAACGCGGCGGTGACGATCTGGGCGGGACCCGACGTGATGGGCGTCGTCGACCTGTACCGGGAGGCCCATCCCGACGTGAAGGTGAAGGTCGAGACGGTCGCCCGGGCGGACTTCCCGTCCAAGGTGCTGCTCGCCAACAACACCGGCAAGGGCTGGCCCGACCTCATCTTCTTGGAGATGTCGCTGGTCGCGCAGGTGTCCGACGCGGCGCACGACTTCCCGCTGGACATCTCGACGTACCTCCCCGACAACCTGGAGGAGGAGTTCACCCCCGGCGCGTTCGACAGCTGCCGCTCCGGCGACGAGGTGATCTGCCTCCGCAACGACCTGGCCCCCAACGTGCTCTGGTACAACGCCAAGCTGATGGACCGCTTCGGCTACGAGGTGCCGACGACGTTCGAGGAGTACCAGGCGCTCAGCGACCAGGTCGCGAAGGACCACCCGGGCTACCTGATGGGCCTGCTCGACGGCGGCCTGGAGTCGTACTACCAGGCGAGCGGCTGCCCGGTGGCGCAGAAGGAGAGCAGCGACGAGCTCCGGATCGACCTCGAGGACGACGCGTGCACCCGGGTCACCGGCATGCTCGACCACATGCTCGAGAACAAGACGATCACGCCGCTCAGCGTGTCGGGCACGGAGGTCGCCAAGACCGTCTCCGACGACAAGATGCTGATGCTCATGGGCCCGGCCTGGTTCGGTCAGTACCTCTTCGGAGGCACGCCCGAGAGCACCTGGTACCAGACCGCCGACGGTCAGCTCGCGGCCGCCGCTCCGCTCGCGTGGGAGGGCGAGGAGGCCCAGGCCGGCTCCAACGGCGGCGGCGCCTGGGTGGTCTCCCGGCACGCGAAGAACCCGGAGACGGCCGTCGACATCGCGGTCTGGATGGCGACCTCGCCCGAGCACGCCGCGACCGCTCCGTCGCTGCCCGCGCACCGCCCGTCGGCGGAGATCTGGCAGAAGACGCTCGACGCCAACAGGCTCTACGCCGCGAACCCGTACCCGGTCTTCCAGGACGCCGCGGCCCGGATCTCGACGTCGCTCTCCGCGGTCCGCTTCGACCCGATCACGCTGTTCGGCACGACGGTGCTCACCGACGCGCAGCAGGGCAAGAGCGTCGAGTCGGCGATCGAGACCTACCAGCAGCAGCTGGTCGACACCGCGCGCACGGCCAAGTACGACGTCGCGGGCCAGTAAGAGATGACGACACCGAAGGCCGTGAGGACGCCCCAGACCAGCCGTGCGCGCAGCGGTGCCCGGCGGCTCAAGCCGAACGCAGGGCATTGGTTCCTCCTGCCGTACCTGGTCTTCCTCACGGCCTTCGGGGTCGGTCCGGCCGTGGCCGCCCTGGTCATCAGCTTCTCGGGCACGGATGCCGGGATGCCGGACTACTTCAACCTGACCACCGACGGATTCCGCACGGTCTTCGACGACTTCCGGCTGGGCCCGGCGTTGAGCAACATGGCGAAGTTCGTCGTCATCGCACTCCCGATGCTCATGGTCGGTGTGGTCGGCCTGGCGCTCGTCCTCCACGCCCGGAGCGGTGTGTACTCCGCTGCGCTCCGTTCGGCCTACTTCCTGCCGGGCGCGGTCTCCGGGCCGACGGCCGTCCTGGTGGCGATCTTCATGTTCGACCCGAGTGTCAGCCCGTTCGGGCCGGCGCTGCGGTCGATGGGGCTGACCTCGGTCACCCAGATCACCGCGCCGGGCAACCTGCCGCTGCTGTTCGCGCTCATCGCCTTCTTCGTCGGGGCCGGCGGCTGGATCGCGATCTTCATCGGCGGCCTCAACGGCATCTCCCAGGAGGTGCTCGACGCGGCTCGGGTGGACGGTGCCAACGCCTGGCACGTCGCGGTGCACATCAAGCTGCCGCTCGTCGCGCCGTACATCGTCTACATGCTCATCTTGACCTTCACGGCCAGCGTGCAGCTCTTCGCGGAGCCCCAGCTGCTGGCGTCCGCGGGCGTGCCCATCTCGGAGACCTGGTCGCCGAACCAGCTGGGCTACGTCTACGCCTTCGAGCAGGCCGACTTCGGTGCGGCGGCCGCGATGTCGATGCTGATGCTCGTCATCGGCCTCGGGTCCGCCGTGCTCATCTTGCGGACCACCAGGATCTTCAGCGTCGATAGCGAGGACAGGTAGATGGCGATCGACACGATGCCGAGCATCGGCCGGGGCCTGCGACTCCTCGCCTCGGCCACGCGGCTGACCGTCCTCACGCTCGCGGCGGTCTTCTTCCTCCTGCCGTTGGTGTGGTTGCTCCTTGCGCCGACGAAGACCGACGGCGAGCTCGCCTCGCGCCACCCCTTCGCGCTGGGCTCGTTCTCACGGCTCTCCGAGGCGTGGTCCAACCTGATGAGCTTCAACGACGGCGTCGTGCTGACCTGGGCGTGGAACTCGGTGCTCTACAGCGTCGCGTCCCTGCTCATCGCGCTCGCGATCACGTTGCCCGCGGGCTACGCGCTCGCGACGAAGCGCTTCGCCGGGCGCCGCCTCATCCTCACGATGACCCTGGTCGTGATGATCGTGCCCAACAGTGCGCTGGTCCTGCCCCTGTTCCTCGAGATGAACGCCCTGGACCTGGTCAACACGGCGTGGGCGGTGATCCTGCCGAGCGCGTTCTTCCCGTTCGGCACCTACCTCGCCTACACCTACTACTCGGCCAGCCTGCCCCCCGAGCTGCTCGACGCCGGCCGGATCGACGGATGCAGCGAGTGGCGGTTGTTCCTGCACATCGGACTCCCGCTCGCCAAGCCGTTGGTCGGGCTGCTCTCCTTCCTGAGCTTCACCGCCACCTGGAACAACTACTTCCTGCCGTACGTGATGCTCAACGAGACCGACAAGCTCAACCTCCCGGTCGGTCTGCAGGCGCTGATCTCGAGCTCGTCGGCCCTGCGCAACGCCGGCGCGTCCGAGCTTCCGATCCACCGTCCCGAGGCGGCGCTCGCCGGTCTGGTCATGCTCGTCCCCGTGGCGATCGTGTTCCTCGCCTGCCAGCGCTTCGTCACCCGGGGCGCACTGACCGGCGCGACGAAGGGATAGCCATGACGTCCGCTCCTCGCTGGCATCCGCCCGCCGCCCGCGCGGTCGTCGGGGTCGCTCGCCGCGACATCACACCGGCCGCCGGGATCCGGGCTCGCAACTGGGGCGCTGCCGCGCACGACGTCGCCACCGGCGTCCACCGGCCGCTGACCGCGACGGTGCTCGCCCTCGGCGAGGGTGACGACACCACCTACCTCGTGTCCGTCGACCTCGGGTGGATGAAGTCGGCGGCGCACGACCACTTCGTCCGGGCGCCGATCGTCCGCGCCCTCGGCATCGCCGACGACCAGCTGCTCTTCCACATGGTGCACACGCACGCCGGGCCGGTGACCTCGCCCGAGGAGGCGGCGCTGCCGGGCGGACACCTGATCGCGTCGTACGTCGACGAGCTGGTCCGCCAGGTCGCCGACGCCGCTGCCGAGGCCAAGGAGGCCGCCGAGGTGTGCGAGATCGGCTGGACCTACGGTCACTGCGACCTCGCGGTCGTCCGCGACGTCCGGTGCGGCGGCGAGTCCCTCATCGGCTTCAACCCGGCCGCGACCGCCGACGGCACCTTCGTCGCCGGCCGGGTGGTGGCCGCCGACGGCGCGACGCGCGCCGTCGTCCTCAACTACGCGTGCCACCCCACCACGCTGGCCTGGCAGAACGAGCTGCTCTCGCCCGACTACGTCGGCGCGGCCCGTGAGGTGATCGAGGACGAGTACGACGCGCCCTGCCTCTTCGTACAGGGCGCGAGCGGCGACCTGTCCCCCCGCGAGCAGTACACCGGCGACCTCACGGTCGCCGACCGCAACGGCCGCGCACTCGGCCTGGCCGCGGTGTCGGCGCTGTCGCTGATGCCGGAGCCGGGGACGGCGCGGGTGCTCGCCTCCGTCGTCCAGTCAGGCGCCCCGCTCGCGATCTGGGAGAGCACGCCGGACGAGCGGCCGTCGTACCTCCGCCGGGTGCGGGTGGACGTCGAGCTGCCGCTCCAGGACGAGCTCAGCCTCGCGGACGTGACCAGCCGCTGGCCGGACGCTCCGGCGGAGGCCGCCGAGGAGCGGCTGCGCCGGGCGGCCTCGCTGCGCGCGAGCTTCGCCGGGACGACGTCGATCGCCTACCCCGTGTGGATCTGGCTGGTGGGCGACGCCGTCGTGGTGGCGCACCCCGGCGAGGCCTACTCGGCGCTCCAGGTGGAGCTGCGCAGGCGGCACCCGGAGCGGGTCGTGGTCGTCGCCAACCTGGTCAACGGGCCGGCGTCGATGTACCTGCCGCCTCAGGAGGCCTTCGACGAGGAGACCTATCAGAGCTGGCAGACCCTGCTCGGCCGCGGCGGGGCGGAGATCCTGCTGGCGGAGATCGACGCGGTGATCGCCGCGCTGCCCCGAGGGAGAGGAGTGGGCCATGACTGACGTCGTGGTGGTCACCGGCGCCGGATCGGGCGTCGGTCGCGGGATCCTGGACCGGCTGAGCGGCGACGGCCTCGCTGTCGTCGCGATCGACCTGGACGGCGCGGCCCTCGGGGCGGCGTACGGCGGGTCGGCGCGGGTCCGGCTCGTCGAGGGCGACGTCCGGCACCGGACGACGCACGAGCGTGCCGCCGCCGCGGCCGCCGAGCTCGGCACCCTCTCCGGCTGGGTGAACTGCGCCGGGGTGACCCCGGTCCAGCCGCTGACCGAGGCGACCGAGGAGCTGGTCGAGGCACTCGTCGCGGTCAACCAGCTCGGGACCTACTGGGGCTGCGCGACCGCGGTCCGTGCGTTCCTGGCCGCCGGGACCGGCGGCTCCGTCGTGAACATCTCGTCGGTGCACGGCTCCCGGGCCCATCCCGGCCACGGCGCCTACGAGATGACGAAGGCGGCGACCGAGGCGCTCGCGCGCTCCGTCGCCGTCGAGTACGGCGCCCGCGGCATCCGCGCCAACGCCGTGGCGCCCGGCGCGGTCGAGACGCCGGCCCTGCTCGCCACGATCGACGCGGCCGCCGACCCGGCACGGCGCCGGGCCGAGCTGGTCTCGCACACGCCGGCGGGACGCCTGGCCACGCCGGCCGACGTCGCCGCGGTCGTCGCCTTCCTGCTGTCACCGGAGGCGGCGTACGTGACCGGGCAGACGGTCGGCGTCGACGGGGGCTGGACCGCCGCACTGATGGGCACGCCGGTCCCGGAGCCTCGGCGATGAGGCCGCTGCGCAGCGACGGCTGGTTCGCGGGGGACGACGAGGTGGCGCTGCTCCACCGTGCGGCGCTGCGGGTCGGCGGCGCCCGCCCCGGACGACCGGTGATCGGCCTGGCCGACACGACGAGCAGCCTCAACCCGTGCAACCTCGGCTCGCGCGCGCTCGTCGCCGAGGCGAGCCAGGCGGTCGTCGAGGCAGGGGGGACACCGGTCGCGTTCCCCACCATGTCGCTCGGCGAGGACCTGATGAAGCCGAGCGCGATGCTCTACCGCAACCTCGTCGCGATGGAGCTCGAGGAGAACGTCCGGGCGCATCCACTGGACGGCGTCCTGTTCTTCGCCAACTGCGACAAGTCGGTCGCCGCGGCGCTGATGGCGGCGGCCAGCATCGACATCCCCGTGCTGCTCGTCCTCGGCGGTGCCCGCGGCTGCCCGGACTTCCTCGGCAAGCCGCTGGGCAGCGGCACGGACATCTGGCGGGCGCTCGAGCGCCGCCGTACCGGCGCGCTCGACGATGCCCAGTGGGCGCAGCTCGAGTCGTGCATGGCCTCGGCCGGAACCGGCTCCTGTAACACCATGGGCACCGCGTCCACGATGGGCCTCGTCGCCGAGGCGCTCGGCCTGCTGCTGCCCGGCTCGGTCGGCATCGGGGCCGGCGGCCCCGAGGTCGTCGAGCGGGCGCAGGCGAGCGGTCGCCGGATCGTGGAGATGGTGGCCGGCGACGTCCGGCCCCGGACCGTCCTCACCCAGGCCGGCTGGGACAACGCGGTCAAGGTCGTCGCGGCCGTCGGCGGCTCCACCAACGCGTTCCTCCACCTCGCCGCGGTCGCCGGGCGGGCCGACCTGCGCTCCGACCTCGACCGGGTCGGCGCCCTCGTCGCCGATGTCCCCCTCCTTGTCGACGTCGAGCCCGCCGGGACTCATCTCATCGAGGACTTCGGCGCCGCAGGCGGCCTGGGGGCGGTCGTCGCGTCGCTGGGCGACCGGCTCGACCTCGGCGTCCGGGCGGCGTGCGGCACGCCGTGGCGCGAGCTGGCGGCGGCTCCCTCCTCGCCGGTCGTCAGGTCGTGCGACGACCCGGTGGCGCCGGCGCCGGCCTTCGCCGTGGTGCGGGGGAGCCTCGCTCCGGACGGCGCGGTCATCAAGCTCTGCGCGGCGAGCCCCGAGCTGTGGCGGCACACGGGCAAGGCGATCGTCTTCACGTCGTACGACGACATGCGGCGCCGACTGGACGACCCGGCGCTGGAGGTCGACGCCGCCGACGTCCTGGTCGTCTCCGGCTGCGGCCCGGTCGGCGTGCCCGGCATGCCCGAGTGGGGCATGGCGCCGATCCCGCAGCGCCTCGCCGAGCTCGGCGTGACCGACATGCTGCGGGTCACCGACGGCCGGATGAGCGGCACGAGCTTCGGCGCGGTCGTGCTCCACTGCGCGCCCGAGGCCGCGGTCGGCGGGCCGCTCGCGCTGGTGCGCGACGGCGACCTGATCGCCCTCGATGCCCTGGCCGGGACTCTCGACCTGCTCGTCGACGAGACCGAGCTGGCCGAGCGCCGCCGGAGCTGGCAGCCCGAGCCCAGCGCCCACACGCGCGGTTGGCCGGCGCTGTACCGACGCCACGTCCTCCAGGCGCCGGACGGGTGCGACCTGGACTTCCTGACCGGACGACCACCGAGCTCGACGACCTTCGTCGAGCCCGTCATCGGTCGTTCCTGACACACGAGACACAGAATCGAGAGCAGAGCACATGCCCCCCCTGTTGAGCGGCGTACTTCCTGTCATCCAGACGCCCTTCACCGACGACGGAAGCATCGACTTCGACGACCTGCGCCACGAGCTGCACTGGGTGCTCGACCAGGGCGTCCAGGGAGTCACGACCGGCATGGTCAGCGAGGTGCTCCGGATGTCGACCGACGAGCGCCGGGCGCTGACCGAGACCGTGTGCGAGGTGGTCCGGGCGCGCCCGGACGGGAAGGTCTCGGTGATCAGCTGCGGCGCCGAGAGCACGCGGACCGCGACCGAGCTGGCGCGGCACGCCGAGGTCGCCGGCGCCGACGCCCTGATGGCCATCCCGCCGGTCTCGATCAACGTCGACGACGCGGCCCTGCACGAGTACTTCAGCGCGATCCTCGACTCCTGCACACTCCCGCTGGTGGTACAGGACGCGAGCGGGTACGTCGGCCGTCCGCTGAGCATCGCGCTGCAGGCCGACCTGCTCGCGACCTACGGCGACCGCGTGTACTTCAAGCCCGAGGCCGCCCCGATCGGCCCGCGACTCAGCGCGCTGCGGGACGCGACGCTCGGACAGGCCCGGATCTTCGAGGGCACCGGCGGCTCCGCGCTGGTCGACAGCTATCGCCGCGGGATCGTCGGCACCATGCCCGGCGCCGAGGTGTGCTGGGCGATCCAGGCGTTGTGGAACGCGCTGGAGAGCGAGGACTGGGACCTCGTCTACCGGCTCAGCGGTCCGCTGACCGGGCTCGTCGCCCTGCAGTCGGGCATCGACGGTTTCGTCGCGGTCGAGAAGCACTTCCTCGTCAACCAGGGCGTGCTGCGGTCCAGCCGGGTCCGCGGGCCGAGCGGGTTCAGCCTGGACAAGGAGACGGCGGCCGAGGCCGACCGGCTGTTCGCGCAGCTCGCGGTGGCGACCGGCCGTGCCCCGGCGCCCGTCGCGGCCGAGGGAGGCCGGCGATGAGCGCGACCGCCGCGCGCACCCGGCGCGCCGTCGTCACCGGCGGGCTGAGCGGCATCGGCGCCGCGGTCGTGGAGCGCCTCCGCGCCGACGGCTGCGAGGTGCTGACCGCCGACATCGACCCGGCGGCCGACCTGGTCATCGACGTCAGCAACGGCGCGGACATCGAGCGGTACGCCGCCGAGCTGGCCGACATCGACGTCCTCGTGAACTCCGCCGGCATCGTCGGACCGAACCTCCCGGCGTGGGAGGTCACGCCCGAGGCGTGGGCCCGCACGATCGACATCAACCTGACCGGCTCGTTCCTGATGACCCAGGCGGTCCTGGGCGGCATGCGCGCGCGGGGCTGGGGTCGCGTGGTCAACATCGCCAGCGTGGCGGGCAAGGAGGGCAACCCCAACCTCGCGGCGTACTCGGCCTCGAAGGCCGGCCTGATCGGCCTGACGAAGTCCCTCGGCAAGGAGCTCGCGACTGATGGCGTCCTCGTCAACGTGGTGACGCCCGCGGTGATCGCGACGCCGATGAACGACGGCACGAGCGACGAGACCCTGAAGTACATGATCGACAAGATCCCGATGAAGCGGCCGGGCACGGCGCCGGAGGTCGCGGCCCTCGTGTCCTGGCTCGCCTCGGACGACTGCAGCTTCTCGACCGGCGCGGTCTTCGACGCGTCCGGCGGCCGGTCGTCGTACTAGCTCTCCCCAGCCCCACGGAAGGAACCTCCCCATGACCCGCACCCCGATCACCACCTCCGACGCGCCCCGGCCCGCCGGCGGCTACAGCCAAGGCATCGTCGCCAACGGCTTCCTCTACACCGCGGGCTTCGGCCCGCACGACCCCGCGACCGGGGTCGTCGAGGGCGACGTCGCCGAGCAGACCCGGCGGACGCTGCGCAATGTCGCGGCCGTGCTCGCCACGCACGGGCTCGGGTTCGAGGACGTCGTCAAGGCGACGGTGCACCTGCAGCACCTGGACCGCGACTTCGCCGCATTCGATGCCGCCTACCGCGAGGTGCTCGTGGCGCCGTACCCGGTGCGGACGACGGTGGGCTCGCAGCTCGCGAACATCCTCGTGGAGATCGACGTCGTCGCGGTCCTGCGCGGGTGAGCCGTCGGCTGGCGGCGGGGCCGTTCGTCACCTCCGACCACGACGAGCGCGCCCCGGGGATGCTGGACGCCGTCCTCGGCCCCGGCGGAGGTCAGGTCTATGCCGTCAGCCAGCGCGCCGGCGGCACCGTGCACGCGTTCGACGTCGCCGGCGACGCCTGGGTCGAGCGGAGCGCCGTGTCGTCGGGCGGGGACGTGCCGTGCTCGGTCACGCTGAGCCCGTCCGGGCGACACCTGCTCGTCGCGAACTACGGCTCCGGCAGCGTGGCGGTGCTGCGCCTGGAGGCGGACGGCTCGATCGGTGAGCGGACCGACCTGGTCGAGCACACCGGATCGGGGCCGGTCGCGGGCCGGCAGGAGGCCGCGCACGTCCACCAGGTCCGGTTCGACCCGTCGGGCTCGCTCGTCGTGGTGACCGATCTCGGCGCGGACTGCCTGTACTCGTACCGCTTCGACGACACCACCGGCACGCTCGCCCGCGCGGAGTCGTGGCGCAACGCCTGCCCGCCCGGGGCCGGGCCGCGGCACCTGGTCTTCACGTCGGAGCGCCACGTGGTGGTGTCCGACGAGCTGTCCTCGACGGTGAGCCGGTACGACCTCGACCCGGCCACCGGCGCGCTCCGCTGGCGCGAACAGCTCGCGATCGGCGCGGTCGCGGCCGGCGTCGGCTATCCCAGTGACATCCTTCTCGCCGACGCCGGGCGCTATGCCTACGTCGGCAACCGCGGTGCCGACACGGTCTCGATCATCGACGTCGGGGGCGACGCGCTGCGCCTGGTCGCCGAGCTCCCCGCCGGACGCTGGCCGCTGCACCTGACCGTGACGGCCGGCCGGCTCTGGGCCGCATGCCGTGACAGCGACGAGGTCGTCAGCTGGGCCCTCGACGAGACGGGCCTCGCCGGCGGCGTCCGCCACACGACGGGCGCGAGTGCTCCGCTCTGCCTGCTCCCGGCACCCTGACGAGGCTCTTGACGGCCGGATCGGCCTGCCCTACGGTCCAGGCACCACACTTTCAAAACAGTGTTCTGCATCACAGAACAGGAGTGATCATGTCGCATCACCTCGAACGCCGCCGGCTGCTGGCCGGGACCGCCCTCGCCGGCGGGGCCGCCGCCCTCGGTGTCGTCGCCCAGGCGGGCAGCGCCTCGGCAGTGGTCTCCGCCGCCGACCGGTCCTTCTCGGACCTGGCCGAGATGAAGACCAGGGCGGGCGCCGGCGACGGCGAGATCGGCTACCTCCTCGGCGTGAAGGCCGGCCACCCGGGCAAGGGAGGCGGGCCGTTCCGGTGGAGCGCCGCCAGCACCGCGACCGCGAACGACGCGACGGTCGTGGCGGTGGCCGGAACGGCGACGGGCCGCTGGCTGCGGATCTACGACGCCCTCGACGTCCAGATGTTCGGCGCGGTCGGCGACGGCGTGGCCGACGACACCGCCGCGCTCCAGGCCGCCCGCGACCACCTGAACGCGCTGACCGGTCCGCTGCCCGCGCTCGACTTCCCGGCGGGCGACTACAAGCTCACGACCTCGCCCAACTGGGCGGTCCAGGGCATCGTGGTGCGCTTCCTCGGCCAGGTCTTCCTGACCAACGTCGGTACCGGTGCCTGCGTCGTCATGGACGGTGGTGCGAGCTCCGGCAAGGTCAGCAACGTGACCTGGGGCCAGGTCGGGCAGTGCATCGTCCGCGGCGGCTCGTCCACGGGCGGCGGCTTCTTCGTCCGAGCCGTGCTGCGGTCCAAGATCAAGGGCCGGGTCTACGGCTGCGGCACGGCCGCCGCGGCGCTCCGGGTCGAGTTCGGCATCCTCAACGAGTTCGACATCAACGTGACCCCCGACGAGACCGGGTCGTGGTACCTCGGCGGCAAGCCGGTGTCCGGCTACACGCTGACCCAGCGGGGCGCGGGTGAGCAGACGTCGTACTGCACCTTCGTCACGCCGTCGGTGCAGGCCACCCACTACGGCCTGTACGCCGACCACACCCTGGGCAACGTCTTCCTCGGCGGCGACTTCGAGTACTGCACGGCGAACGGCGCGGTGTTCACTCCGAACGCCTTCGGCAACAAGTTCTTCGGCACCGACTTCGAGGTCAACACCGTCAGCGACATCGACTGCGCCGGCCGCTACAACGAGTTCCACGGCTGCGACTCGAACACGATCATCAACATCACCGGCGGCGACTCCAACCAGCTCGTCGGCGGCAATGTCCAGTCGCTCAACATCACGTCGGGCACCCGGGACACCCTGGTCAGCAGCGTCAAGTACCGGCGCGGGCTGAGCGGCGGTGCGTTGACCGACAACGGCGTCCGCACGCGGCTGCGCGACAACCTCGACCTCGTCACCCAGCGCTATGCCAACGCGGCCCTGACCGCCGTGGCCGCGACGGTGACGGCCAGCCCGTTCACCGTCACCAACGCGACAGCGAACGAGCAGACCGTCGCGGTCAGCGGCGGGACGGTCAGCCAGATCCAGCGTCAGCGGGGCGGGAGCACCTACCCGACGGGCGCGACCAGCGGCGAGTTCCTGCTCAGCCCGGACGACGCACTGGTCATCACCTACAGTGCCGCCCCGACGGTGCGCCGCTATGCGCGCTGACGGGTTCCCTCGGCACCGCTGAGCGATCCGGCCGCCCGGCACCGTCCTCCGGCCCGGCGTACAGTGGGCAGGGACAGCCGCTGCGGCACATCAGGTGCGGCGGTGGGCGCGACGAGAGGCGGCGCCATGGGTGGCCGCAACTTTCCCTATCCCAACCGGTATCCCGACGCGCTCGGTCTCCTGCGGTTGCGCTTGGCGGAGGTGCAGCACCTCGCGCTCGCCGATGGGCTCTGGTTGCCGTACGGCCGGGACCTGATCCGCGAGGGAGCGCACCTGGTCGATGACTTTCCCGCTCACCGTGGCCGCATCGACCGGCTGGCCTACGCACCCGGTGACTGGGACGTGGTCGCGAGCGAGATCTTCACGCGGCACGGACGGGTCAAGGTCGGGTTCCTGCCCCGCAGTCGCGGGCGCGGCGTCGTGCTGCTGCGCCTGCACACCTCCGAGGTGCTGCGGATCCGGATCGCCTGGCCCGACCGGCCGTCGGACCCGCTGGCCGACCCGACCGAGGGGGCCGTCGACCGGGGTGGGCACTCCCGCCGGGCCAGCAGAGCCGGCGGGCCGGCGCGGTAGTCTGGGAGCTGACCGGTCGCGCCGAGGCCTTCATCCCGGACACCCGGGCCGGTCGAGAGGTGGCCGTCATGACGACGCCAGGCACACCCGTCCTTCCCCCACCTGCACGCCGTCCTCCTCGCCTGCGCATGGGCCGCACCATCGGGGTCGACCGGCTGGACGGCGGTTGGTGGCCGCGGAGCCGCGACCTCGCCGTGGAGCTGGCCGATCTCGTCGACCACCTCCCTCGTGAGTACGGCCGAGTCGTCCGGGCGGTGTTCTCGCCGGCGGACTGGGATCCCGCGCCGCGCCGGGTGTCTGTCGCCGGCGGGCAGGTCAAGGTCAGCCCGTTCCCACGGGACGACGCTCATGTCGTCGAGCTGAAGACCTCGGACCGCACGGTCCTCCACCTGCTCGTCGTCCCACCCGGGTTCAGCGAGGACCAGGGCACCGAGGCGCTCCTCGCCGCCGCGACCGCCGGCAACACCCACGCCGCCGGCGACCTGCTCGCGGTCGTGAGCGAGCATCCCGACGTCGATCCTGCCGATCACTGGAAGGACGCCGGCGGCTCCTGGTGGGACGACAGCAGACCCGCCCCCTCCTTCCGAAGCGGCGATCGGTCCGTGACCTCACGCCGGCGGCGGCCAGCGGGGGCGTGACCTCTCAGGCCTGGTGTCGCCAGCCGACCCGGTGGGCGGCGCCCACGGCCGCGAGCTGCGATCTCATCTCGAGCTTGGCGAGGATCGACTTGATCTGGCTGCGGACGGTCGCCTCGACGACCACCCGTGTCCTCGCGATGTCTCGCACCTGTTCCCCCTTCATGAGCAGTCCGAGGATCTCCATCTCGCAGGGGGTCAGCAGGCTCAACCGCAACCGGATCGCGTGCGCCTCCTCGCGCTGGGCGAGTGCGGTGGCGATGACGGCCGCGCGCTGGTCGGGGGTCATCAGCGGTAGGCCGTTGTGGATCCTCCGGGCGGTGGCCACCACCTGGGTGAGTGTGCAGGTCTTGCGGAGGACGCCCTGGGCCCCCTGCCGGACGGCCTCACCCCATTGGGCGGGATCGTTGGACTCGGTGAGGAGTACGACGGCGGCGCCGGATGCCGTCAACGGTGCGATCATGCGCGTGCCGTCGCCGATCCGGCCGAGGTTGTGCTCGAGGAGCACCAGGCGACCGGCGTTGCGCAGTCCGGCCGCGAGGACCGTCGCCATCGACGTGTCCGCGTGGTTGAACTCGACCGGCGTGACGAGATAGCCCTCCTGCTCCAGGGTCAGCGCCAGTGAGTCGGCGAAGAGCATGTGTCGATCGATGATCGTGATGCGCATCGGACGGGTCGCGGAACTCGTCCGTGCGACACCGGCGACCCGCCGGGGTCGGCCGGGAGTGAGGGCTTCGGGAAGCCGTGGAGCCCGAGACGATGAGATGACCTGCTCTGACATGCGACCCCCCAGTGCGCGGTGACGAAGGACTCGCGGGGTCCGGGCGGGTCGGTAGTGATCTGTCTACCACCCGACCCGGTGGCCACACCAGAGGCGTCCGGTCGGGAGGGGAGAGCGGTGGGGCTCGGCGGACGGTGGGATCAGGGACCGGTGAGCTGGTCCGTCGTCAGCGAGCGTTCGACCACGCGGCGCGCGACGTCCTTCACGGCCTGGTTGTTGCGCCGGCTGTAGTCCCGCATCAGGCGGAAGGCCCGGTCGACGTCGATGCCGGCACTCGCTATCAGCACTCCCTTGGCCTGCTCGATGAGGACGCGGTTGTCGAGAGCTGTCTGGAGTTGCTCCGCGAGCAGCCCCGACTGCCGGACCGCACGCTCCTGGAGGAGGCCGATCGTGGCGATGTCGGCCAATGCCTGCCCCAGCGCCACGTCGTCGTCGCTCAGCCGCGAATCGGCCTCGCAGAAGAGGTTCATGGCGCCGACGACCGAGTCCCGCAGACGCAGGGGGATCGCGTGCGCGGACTGGAAGCCGACCTCCGCGAGCGCCGCACTGAACCGGGGCCATCGTGCCCGTGACTGTGCGAGGCCTACGTTGACGACCGCGTGTCCGGTCTCGAGGCAGTCGAGGCACGGACCCTCGTCGTTCTGGAGCTCGAGGAGCTCGAGGAGCTGCGCCTGGTCGCTCGTCGACGCGACCACGTGGAGGACTCCGTGCGCGTCGATGAGGATCACGCCCGCGGCATCGGCGTTGAGGAGCTCGACGCTGCGCTCGGTCAGGGTCGAGAGGAAGTCCAGCGCGTCGAACTCGTCGACGAGCGTGTCGGCGAGCTCGACGAACACGCGGGTCAGTCGTCGTTCACTGGTCATGCCCCACGCTCCTCGCAGGTCTTGACGGGCTCGAGGCCGGTGTCTGTGCCCATCATTCCTCGCTCTCCTCCGGATGAAGGCGAAGTCGGCCCGAGAGGATGTCGCGGGCGATGTTCAGCAGCGGCAGCTCGGCGGCGAAGGCGTGCGCGCGCATCAGCAGGAGCGCTTCGGCCATGCCGACCGACGCCGTGACCGACAGGAAGCCGGTCGCCTGGTGGATGACGGCGCGATAGGCCACCGGTTCGGCCAGCTCGGGGTGCAGGGCGCCGACCGGCCACATCTGGTCCTGGAGGTGGAGGAGCACCACCACGGCCGCGCTGGCGTAGGCGTGAGCCGTCGTCGCCTGGGCGTCGTCGAGACGACCGGACGACGCGCGGTACATGCAGAGGCTGCCGAGCTTGATGCCGCCGACCTGGAGCGGAAGGGCGGTCACGGCCCAGACGCCCGCGGCCACGGCGGCGGGTGCGAACCCCGGCCATCGCGTCAGCGCGGCGCTGCTCAGGTCATCGTGGGCGACCGTGCGGTTCGCGCGGGAGGCGTCCAGACCCGGGCCCTCGCCCAGATCGAGCTGCAGCTCCTCGAGCCGGGAGGCGAGCGGTCCGGACGCCCCGACCACCGCCTGGGGGCCCGCGTCGTTCATGAGTGTCATCCCCGCACCGGTCAGGTCGAGGTTCTCGGCGCAGTCGGAGCACAGCCGGTCGGGGAGCGATCCACCTGCCGGGTCACCGGAACTGATGGCGGCGAGGATCTGCGTCGTCGTCCGCACGCTTCGCCCCTCAGGCCGCAGGAGCAGCCCCGGGTCGAGGCCACCTCGTACCCCGGCGGCACCATGCAGTGAGTAGCCGGGAGTGATCATGTCCACCACCGATCCTCAGCATGTGGTGCCCAGCAGTGACTACGGCGAGCTGGTGCGTGAGATCCGACGGCGAGGACACCTGCAGCCTAGACCTGCCTACTACCTGGGGCTCAGCGGCGTCGCGGCGAGAGTGTGTCGTCGCCGGTCAGGCGAGCGCGACGTCCGGCCTGACGAACTGCGGCTGGCTGATGCCCTGGAACGCATGGCCGATCTCGAGGAGGCGTCGCTCGCCGCGATGGGGGCCGACGAGCTGCATCCCGACGGGGAGGCCTCCGGGGGTGAACCCGGCCGGGACCGCGAGCGCGGGGAGCCCGAGGACGCTGACGTAGTAGCACGACCGCATCCAGTCGAGATAGGTGTCCTGTGCGACCCCGTCGATCACCGGGGGGTACTCGAGGGCCGCGTCGAAGGGCACGACCTGGCTGGTCGGAAGCACCAACGCGTCGTAGTCGTCGAAGGATGCCGAGAACCGCTGGAACAGCTCACCCTGGAGCCGTTGGGCCCTCGCCACGTCGCTTCCGCTGAGCCCGAGCCCCTGCTGGACGTTCCAGGTGAGGCTCGGCTTCAGGTCCGCGGGATGGGTGGCCAGCAGCTCCCCGAAGGTCGCCTGGAACTGCCAGGCCCGCAGGATGCGGAAGCACTCCTCGGCGCCGGAGAAGTCGGGCTCGACCTCGATGACCTCGCACCCCAGGTCCTCGAAGAGCCGCAGCTGCCGGCGGATCACCTCGATGACCACGCCCTCGACGGGCACCGCGCCGCCGAGGTCGGGCGACCACGCGATGCGCAGTCCGGTGACATCGCGGTCGAGCGGTGCGGCGAAGACGGCCGGGTCCTCGCTGATCGTCAAGGGGACCCGGTCGTCGGGCCCCGCGATGACGCTCAGCATGAGGGCGAGATCCTCGACATTGCGCGCCATGGGGCCCTGGACCGTGAGGGTCTGCCAGGGCAGCGGGGCGGGGTGGATCGGTACCCGGCCGGGCGAGGGCCGCAGGCCGACGACATTGCAGAAGGAGGCCGGGTTCCGCAGCGAGCCGCCCATGTCGCTGCCGTCGGCGAGCGGCTGCATGCCGCCGGCCAGGCTGGCGGCCGCGCCCCCGCTCGACCCGCCCGCGGACCGGGTGAGGTCGTACGGGTTGCGGGTGGTGCCGAAGAGGTTGTTGAAGGTGTGCGAGCCGGACGCGAACTCCGGCACGTTCGTCTTCCCCAGCCGTACGACGCCCGCGGCGCGCAACCGGGCGACGATCAGCTCGCTCTCGGCCGGCCGGTTGGCGGCGTGGATCGGCGACCCGTACGTCGTGGGGAAACCCGCGGCGTCGTGGGTGTCCTTGAACGCCATCGGCAGGCCATGGAGGGGGCCGAGCGAGCGCCCGGCGGCGCGGGCTTCGTCCGCGGCGCGGGCGTCGGCGAGGGTGATCTCGGGATCGAGCGAGACGACGGCGTTGACGGACGGGTTGACCCTGGTCACCTGGTCGAGGTGGGCTCGGGCGACCTCGGTCGCCGAGACCTCGCCGGCCGCCATGAGGCCGACGAGCTCGCGAGCGGTGCGGAAGCAGAGCTCGCTCATCGAGACCGCGCCTCCCGGACGGCGTCGTGCAGGACGCTCGGGTTGAGCGGGACGTGCCACAGGGGGCCGATCCCCTCGGGCGCGAGCGCGTCCTGGATGCCGGAGGCGATCACCGCGGCGACCGGGATGGTGCCCGCCTCACCGGCCCCCTTGGCGCCGATCGGGTTGAGCGGCGTCGGCGTCTCGAGGTGGTGCATCTCCATGTGGGGGACCTCGGTCGCGTAGGGCATGAGGAACTCCATGAAGCTGGCGTTGCGCAGGTTGCCGTTGGCCTCGTACTCGAGCTTCTCGTAGAAGGCACCACCCATGCCGGAGGCGACACCGCCGGCGATCTGGCCCTCGACGATCATCGGGTTGATCATCTTCCCGCAGTCGTGGACGATCACGTAGCGCTTGACCTGGAGGTCGTAGCTGACCGGGTCGACCTCGACGATCGCGGCATGGACGCCGTAGGCCCAGGTGGCGTGCGGCGGGCTGTAGAACTGCTCGGTCTCGATACCGGGACGCGAGTCGCCCTGCAGTGGCGGGCCGTCTCCCTTGCTGGCGGGCGCGAACTGGGTGGCGATCTGCGCGGCGTCGTTGAAGGCGTAGCGCAGCGGGTTCGAGACGGTGGCGATGGCGGCGAGCGGGATCGTCGTCGCGGTGCCGCGGACGCCGGCGGCGCCGTCCTTGAGCTCGATGTCGGCGGGGTCGACCTCCAGCATGTTGGCGGCGATCTCGAGGACCCGCTCGCGGGCCTTGACCGCGGCCTTGTGGATCGCGCTGCCGCTGACCACCATCGCGCGGCTGGCGAAGGTCGCCACGCCCCAGTCGTAGACGCCGGTGTCGCCCTCGACCACGATGACGTCGTCGACGGCGACGCCGAGCTGGTCGGCGACGAGCTGGGCCATCGATGTTGCGTGGCCCTGGCCCTGGGTGGTCAGGCCGGTGTTGACGTAGACCTTGCCGGTGATCGGGTGGATGCGCACCCGACCGCCCTCGTAGGGGCCAAGGCCGGTGCCCTCGACGTAGAACGACAGCCCGAGCCCGAGCCAGCGGCCCTCGGCCCGGGCGCGCTCCTGCTCGGCGCGGAACGCCGGGAGGTCGAGCTCCTTCTCCAGCAGCGCCAGCGCGGCGCCGTACTGGCCGGAGTCATAGGTGACCGGCAGGCCGTCGGCGAAGATCAGCCCCTCGCGCTTGTAGGGGAACTCGTCGTCGGCGATCAGATTGCGCCGGCGGATCTCGAAGCGGTCGATGCCGAGCTCCTCGGCGAGCTGGTCCATCGCCCGCTCCAGCGCGAAGTTGGCCTGCGGGCGTCCACAGCCGCGGTACGGCGTCACCGGCACCGTCGGCGTGTAGACACAGCGGAACTCCACCTCGATGTTCGGGATCCGGTAGGGACCGGCGATCGCGGTCGAGGCGACCTGCGCGACGGCGATGCCGTAGGGGATGAAGGACCCGGTGTCGTGGAGGAAGACGTCGCGCAGGCCGATCACCTCGCCGTCCTTGGTCGCGGCCAGCTCGATCTCGTGGATCTGGGTCCGCTCGTGCGACATGTGCACGAAGTTCTCGGAGCGGTCCTCGATGTACTTCACCGGCCGGCCGAGCTGCATCGCCGCGAGTGGCACGAGCACCTCGTTGGCATAGGGGAAGTGAATCTTGGGCCCGAAGCCACCACCCACGTCGGGCGCGATGACGCGCACCTTGTCCTCGTCGAGGTCGAACAGCGACGAGAGCGCGCCGCGCAGCCCGATCGGCGCCTGGGTGCCGTCCCACACGACCAGCTCGCCGGAGACCGGGTCCCAGCGCGCGGCCGTGGCCAGGCACTCCATGGGGGCGCCGGTGCTGCGGTCGACCTGGACCCGGATCTTGGTGTGGTGCTCGGCCCTCTCGAACGCCGCGTCGGCGTCGCCGCAGTGCTGCACGAGGGACGCCGCGATGTTGCCCGGGACGTCGGGGTGGACGAGCGGTGCGCCGTCCTCGACGGCCCGTTCCATGTCGACCTCCACGGGGAGCGGCTCGATGTCGACCGAGATCCGGCTGACGGCGTCCTCGGCGACGTAGCGGTCGACGGCGACGACGAACGCGATCGCCTGACCGACGTAGTAGACGTCGTCGCGGGCCAGCGGGCGCTGCGTCCGCCCGTGGGTGATGCACGGGTGCGGGATCAGCAGCGGCATCTCGCGGTCGAGACCGCCGATGTTGTCGCAGGTGTAGACCGCGAGGACGCCCGGGACCCGTTCGGCATCGGTGGTGTCGAGCGCGACGATCCGGCCGCGGGCGATGGTGCTGCGCAAGAAGGCGCCGTGGACGCAGCCCTCCAGGGGGATGTCATCGACGTAGCGTCCCTGGCCGCGCAGCAGCCGCGGGTCCTCGTTGCGTCGTACCCGGGCGCCGGTGTGGACCATCGGCGGCGCGTTGTCAGCCTGCTCAGGCTGTTCAGCCTCGCGTCGGGACATCGGCCTGCTCCTTCGCGTCGCGGATGGTCTCGGCGGCCTGGCGGGTGGCGGCGACGATGCCCTGGTAGCCGGTGCAGCGGCACAGGTTGCCGGCGATCCGCTCCCGGATCTCGGTGTCGGAGGCATCGGCGACGTCGGGGTCCTCGTCGAGGAGGGCGGTCACCGACATGAGGAAGCCGGGCGTGCAGAAGCCGCACTGGAGGCCGTGGCAGTCGCGGAACGCCTCCTGGACCGGGCTCAGCGAGCCGTCCGGGCCCTCCAGGTCCTCGACCGTGCGCACGGTGGCGCCGTCGAGCTGGACGGCGAGGGTCAGGCAGCTGCGCGCCGCCCGGCCGTCGATGTGCACGGTGCAGGCACCGCACACGCCGTGCTCGCAGCCGACGTGGGTGCCGGTCAGGCCGAGGTGGTGGCGCAGGAAGTCGCTGAGGAGCAGCCGGGGGCTGACGGAGGCCTCGACCGGGCGGCCGTTGACGACCAGGGAGATGTCGAGGGTGGGGTCGTCGTTCACCGGCGACCGGTACGTCGAGGACGTCATGAGGTGACCTCTCGGGAGGTTCGTGCGGTGGCTCGTTCGGTGGCTCGTTGCAGGGAGGTGCGGAGTGCGCGCTCGACCAGGCCGACCAGGAGGTCGCGCCGGTAGGCGCTGGAGCAGGACTCGTCGTCGGGGACGGTGACGACGTCGGCGGCGAGCTGGGCGATCTCGCGGATCCGGGACGGGTCGGCGGCGCCGTCGAGCAGGGCGTCCTCGACGGCGACCAGCCGGACCGGTGTGGTGGTGACGCCGCAGGCGGCGAGCTGCCCCCACGCGATCGTGCCGTCCTCGGCCAGGGTGAGCGTGGCGGCGACCCCGGCGAGGGCGAAGTCGCCGTGCCGGCGGGCGAACTCGGTGAAGCACCAGCCGGTCCGCTCGGGCAGCACGGGGAACCGCACCTCGGTCAGGATCTCGTCGGGCTCCAGCGTCGTGGACAGGATGAACTCGAAGAGGTCCTGGGCGTCGATGGTCCGGGCGCCGCCCGGCCCGTGAGCGACGACCTCGCCGTCGAGACAGAGCAGCAGGCACGGCAGCTCGGCCGACGGGTCGGCGTGGGCGATGCTGCCGCCGACCGTGCCGCGGTTGCGGATCACCGGGTGGGCGACGTGGTGCAGGGTCTCCCGGATCAGCGGGTTGGCCGCGTGCACCGCGTCGTCCAGCTCCAGGTCGCGCTGCCGGGTCCGGCCGCCGACGTGGATCCAGTCCCCGTCGACCCGGACATCGGCCAGTCCGGGGACCAGCCGCAGGTCGATGACCGCCTCCGGGTTGGACAACCGGAAGTTGAGCGTCGGGACCAGGCTCTGCCCGCCCGACAGCACCACCGTGTCCGCGTACTCGACCCGGGCGGCGACCGCCTCCTCGATCGAGCGCGGCAGGACGTACTCGAACCGTGACGGCTTCATGCGCGCTCTCCTGCTCCGGCCGGCACGTCGCCGCGGGTCAGCTCCGCTGGACCACCTTGGCGTGCCGCAACGGCTGCCAACCCAGTCCGAGCGAGAGCGTCTGCGCGACGCGCTGCACCAGCTCGACGATCTGCTCCTGCTTGTCGCCGGTCAGGCTGGACCGGCGCGAGACCGCGCAGATGCAGGCCTCGACCTGACCCTCGTCGTCGAAGACCGGCGCCGCCACCGAGCCCGTGAAGGACTGGACGTCGCCGACCGTCACGGCGTAGCCCTGCTCGCGCACCTCGGCCAGTCGCTCGCGCAGCTCGTCGGGGTCGGTGACCGTCGCCGGGGTGAGCGAGATCAGCGGCTCGGAGAGGTAGCGGTCGACGAACTCCGGCTCGGCGTTGGCCAGGAAGACCCAGCCCTTGGAGCCGCAGTGGAGCGGGAAGTGGTGACCGTACGTCGTCCGCGTGATGACCTCCTTGGAGGCCGCCTCGCGCGAGAAGAGCACCACGGTCGTGTCGCCGCTGCGCTCGACCAGCTGGAGCACCGAGGTGGGCACCAGACTGGACTCGCGGGTCAGCAGCGGCACCGCGAGCTCCATCAGCCGGTGGCCCACCAGGTAGGTGCTGCCCAGCAGCCAGGTCTTGCGCCCGATGTGGAAGTTGCCCCGCTCGTCGCGGCTGATGAACTCGTCGGCCTCGAGCTGCGCCAGCGTCCGCTGCAGCGTCGCCCACGAGATGCCCAGCTCCTCGGACAGCTCGGTCGTCCGCATCGGCCGCTGGGCGACCACGTCGAGGACCCGGAGCGCCCGGGACACTCCCTGCAGAGTGGGCGATGAGGCCTCGGCCGCCGCTGCGCTGCCGGTCCGGCCCTTCTTCTCGGCCACGACCACCCTCCCTTCGTAGCTCGTGAGGCTGATCCCACACTACCCAGGTCACGTCGCTCATCGGCACCTCCTCCGGCGCGGTCGGTCCCATGCTCCTCAGGACCGCCCGGCGAGGCAGTCGTCGGGGTCGGTCCACCCCTCCGGCCAGCGCACGCCGCCGTCGGCCTTGATCCGGTCGAAGTGCTCACCACGGTCGAACATCGCGACGTCGCCGCGCTCTGCGGTGAGCTTGGCGCGCAGGTCCTCGGTCCCGGCCGCGTCGACGCTCAGGCCGGGGCCCTCGCCGACGAGCCGGACGCCGTAGCGGCCCTCGGCGGTGGCCAGCGTGACATTGCCGCACAGGACGTCGTACCGGACGGTCTCGGGGTCGCGGGCCAGCGGATCGCCCCAGCCGCCACCACCCGTGGTGCAGAGCCGGACGACGTCGCCCGCGCGGACCGGGACGTTGTCGACCATGCCGTCGAGCACCTCCTCGGTGCCGTCGGCGCGCTGCAGCAGGATCGAGTAGTTGCCGCCGGCCCGGCCGCCGTTGACCCCATAGGGGTTGAGGTCGGTGCGGTCGGCGTTCGACAGGAGCATGCAGTCCTTGAGCGCGCGGATCCGCTTGTCGTACCCGAGACCGCCGCGGTGCTTGCCCGCGCCGCCGGAGTCCGGCCGCAGGGCGAGCTGCTCGACCAGCACCGGGTAGCGCTGCTCGGAGAACTCCGCCGGGAGGTTCCGCGAGTTGGGCACGATGTGG
Organism: Nocardioides carbamazepini; assembly: GCF_024614185.1. GTDB lineage: Bacteria > Actinomycetota > Actinomycetes > Propionibacteriales > Nocardioidaceae > Nocardioides > Nocardioides carbamazepini. The sequence goes on along the minus strand of NZ_JAHTLF010000010.1, from coordinate 11,470 downwards.
ACGACGTCGCTGCCGTCGGCCCACGGGCGACCGGGACCGCCGCCGCCGAGCACCTCGCGGAACAGGCTGAGCTTCCCCTGCTCGTCGCGGCTGTGCATGCCCCAGATCCGGATCGTCTCGTGGTCGGCCGGCATCTGGCCGCCGGTCGCCTTGGCGAGCGCGCCGGCGAAGATGCCGAGTGAGCGCAGCAGGATGAAGAACCGCAGGCCGGTCGGCCGCCCGAAGTGCGGCGTCACGAGTGTGCCCTTCTCGGGGAAGACCACGTCGATGACGTCGAGGGCGCCCTCGTTGATGTCGATCTCGGCGGCCCGCTCGGGCGAGCTGGCCAGGCAGCGCAGCACCGGCGCCATCCACTTGCGGACGAATCGGCCCTCGCAGTAGTCGATCGCCCAGTTGATCGGGCCCTCGGCCTCGGGGTCGGTGCCACTGAAGTCGAGCGTGATCTTGTCGGCGGTCTTGGTCATCGTGACCCGCATCGCGAAGAGCTGACGGGTGAAGCCGTCGCACTCGATGTAGTCCTCGAACGTGTAGACGCCGTCCTCGATCTTCGGGAACAGCTCCTCGCGGATGGTCCGCGCACAGTTCTCGATGATCCCGTCGAAGCCGGCCTCCAGGGTCTCGATGCCGTAGCGCTCGGCGAGCTCGACCAGGCGGCGTGAGCCGAGCTGACAGGCGCCGATCTCGGAGTCGATGTCGCCACGCAGGTGCTCGGAGAGGCGCGAGTTGCGCTCGATGATCCGGAAGCCGGTCTCGTTGAGCACGCCGCGGTCATAGAGCTTGATCGGCGGTACGACGAGCCCCTCGCCCCACTGGTCGTGCACCTGCACGGGGAGGCTGCCGGGCACGCAGCCGCCGACGTCGTCGTGGTGACCGAAGACCTGGCTGAAGCCGATCAGCCGCTCGCCGACGAAGATCGGCACGGTCGTGCACAGATCCGGCACGTGTCCGCAGGACCCGGCGCTGTTGTAGGGGTCGTTCCAGAAGAAGACGTCACCCGGGTTGATGTCGTCGCCGAAGAACTCGAAGACGGGCTCGATCAGGCTGCCGTAGGAGCGACCGGTGAGCTTGCGCCCGCGGGCGTCGTACAGGCCGACGCGGTAGTCGTGCTGGTCGCGGATCATCGGCGAGCGGGCGGCGCGCTCGACGGCCGCCTCGATCTCGACCTCGGCCGAGCGGATCGTCCCGGTGATGACCTCGAGCTCGATCGGCCCCAGCTTCCTGGTGGTGTTCACGCGTCCTTCCTTTCGCTGAGGATGTTGCCGAAGTGGTCGACGGTGGCGTCCCAGCCGGTGGGGACGACGTAGGTGGAGCCGTACTCCTCGACGATCGCGGGCCCGGCGACCGAATCGCCGTCGCCGAGGGCCGCCCGGTCGTATGTCGGGCAGTCGATCCAGCCGGTCGAGCGCCAGTAGACGGAGCGGGTGCCGGTGGGCACGGGCGTCCCGCCGCCGCTGCGCGGCGCGGTCGCCAGCGTCGGGCGGTGCAGCTCGCCGAGTGCCTGGACGCGCAGCGCCACGACCTCGACCTGCTGCTCGCCGGCGTAGGAGAAGCCGTAGACCCGGTTGTGCTCCTCGTGGAACGCCGCCTCGATGGCGCGGACGGCGTCGTCGCCGGAGAGGTCGTCGATGACGACGGAGACCTCGTAGCCCTCGCCGACGTAGCGGAGGTCGGCCCCGCGAACCAGCGAGACCTGCTCGGTCGGCACTCCCTCGGCGCGCAGCTCGCCGCGGCCGGCGGCCTCCAGCTCGAGCCAGACCTTCTCGATCTCGTCGACGACGGTGGCGTCGTTGCCGGCGTCGAGGTCGCGGACCAGCGTGCGCACGTAGTCGCGCTTGACGTCGGAGACCTGCAGCCCGAAGGCGGACAGGTTGCCCGGCGTCGGCGGCACGAGGACCCGCCGCATGCCGAGCGCCTCGGCGACCTCGTTGGCCAGCAGTGGGCCGGCGCCGCCGAAGGCGACGAGGGCGTAGGCGCTCGGGTCGCGGCCCTTGAGCGTGGAGACCTGCCGGATGCCGGCCACCTGGCCGATCACCGCCACCTCCAGCACCCCGGCCGCGGCCTCCTCGGCGCTGAGGCCGAACTGGGTGCCGAACCCGGTGAAGGCGCTGCGGGCGGCATCCTTGGCGAGACTCAGCTCGCCGCCGACGAGCGCGTCGGGCAGTCGTCCGAGGATCGCCGCCGCGTCGGTCACGGTCGGCGCGGTGCCGCCGCGGCCGTAAGAGATCGGACCGGGGTAGGCGCCGGCGCTCTTGGGGCCGACCTTGAGCGACTCGCCCGGGCCCTGCCAGGCGATCGAGCCACCGCCGGTGCCGACGGTGGCGATGTCGATCATCGGCACCTTGACCGGGTAGTTCTCGATCACGGTCTCGCTGGTGAGCCGGATCTTGAGGTCCTCGATGAGGGCGACGTCGGTCGACGTGCCGCCGACGTCGAGGGTGATCAGGTCCCGGACACCCGCGCTGCGGGCCGCCTCGATCGCGCCGAGGACGCCGCCGGCCGGGCCGGAGAGCAGCATCGTGACGGGCTTGTCGCCGGCCGTCTCGGCCGAGACGACACCCCCGTTGGACTGCATGATGAGGAAGGGCCGGCCGCCGGTGACCTTGTCGAGGTCGCGCTGCGCGGCGCCGAGGTAGGTCTTGCAGTAGGGCTTGACCATCACGTCGATCAGGGTGGTCATCGCCCGCTCGTACTCGCGGTACTCGGGCAGCACCACCGACGAGAGCGACACGAAGAGGTCGGGGAACTCCTCGGCGAGCATCTGGCCGATCTCGCGCTCGTGCTTGTCGTTGGCGTAGGCGTGCAGCAGGCAGACGCCCAGCCGGTTGACGCCGGCGGCGACCAGCTCGGCAGCGGCGGTGCGCACGGACCCGAGGTCGAGCGGCTCGAGCACCGTGCCGTCGTACGCGAGGCGCTCGGGGACCTCGCGCACCAGGTGCAGTGGGACGATCCGGGGCGGCTTCACCCAGAAGTACGAGTTGCCGTAGCCGTCGGGCACCGACTGGCGCGCGATCTCGATGAGGTGTCGGAAGCCGGTCGTGACCAGCAGTCCGATGCCGTCGAACTCGTGCTCCAGGACCGCGTTCGTCGCTGTCGTCGTGCCGTGGATGACGAGCTCGATCTCCTCCGGCGTCTTGCCCGCCGCCTCGAGCACCTTGGCCACGCCCTCGAGGAGGGCGCGACTGGGGTCCTCGCGGTTGCTCGGGGTCTTGACCGCGAACAGCTCCCCGGAGGAGGCGTCGACCCCGATCACGTCAGTGAAGGTCCCGCCGGTGTCCACCGAGACCCTGAACGAACCTGTCATGTCTGCTGCTCCTATCCGCTGAGCGAATACTGACTTCGCTGAATGAAGTAGATCCCTCGATCCAGATGCTGTCAAGAGGGTCGAGGCTGCGGAGAATTCTTTTGCCGAGCGGCTCTTGACAACCCGGGTGAAGCAGGGACTTACTTGGCGAATATTCGTAGGCCGTATCCGGTGAACGGATACACATCCGAGGAGCCTCCATGGCACTGCTCAGTTGGTCCCTGCACGGGGACGGCAAGAAGGTCATCCCGGGACGCGTGGTCACGCCCGACGAGCGGCTCGCATGGCCGCGCATGGCGGGACTCGGCGCCCAGCACGTCATCGCCATGTTCAGCGCGACGACGTTGGTCCCCGTCCTCACCGGCTTCCCGGTGAGCACCACCCTGTTCTTCAGCGGCATCGGCACGCTGCTGTTCCTGGTGATCACCAGGAACAAGGTCCCGTCGTACACCGGGTCGGCGTTCGCCTTCATCGCGCCGGTGCTCGCGGCCCAGGCGCAGGGCGGCTACGCGGCCGCGCTGTGCGGCCTGGTCGCCACCGGCGTGGCCCTCATCGTCACCGGCCTGATCATCAACCGGGTCGGCTACCAGGTCGTCGACCGCATCGCGCCACCCGTGGTCATCGGCACCATCGTCACGATGGTCGGCCTCAACCTCGCTCCCGTCGCCTGGTCCAGCTACCAGGACGACGGCCTGCTCGCCTCGGTCACGCTCGCCGTCGTCGTGCTGGTCAGCGTGCTGCTGCGCGGCTTCATCAGCCGGCTCGCCGTCTTCATCGGTGTCGCCGCCGGCTACCTGCTCGCGGCCGGCCTCGGCCGGGTCGACCTCGACCCGGTGCGCCAGGCGGACTGGCTCGGCTGGCCCGAGTTCACGACACCGACGTTCAGCCTGCAGGCCATCCTGCTCGTCGTACCGGCGGTCCTGCTGGTGCTCGTCGTCGAGAACGCCGCGCACGTCAAGGCGGTCAGCGCGATGTGCGAGCGCAACCTCGACTCCAGCATCGGCAACGCGGTCGTCGGCGACGGCGTGGCGACCACCGTCTCGGGTCTGTTCGGCGGCTCCGGCCAGATCACCTATGCCGAGAACATCGGTGTCATGGCGCTCACCCGGATCTACTCCACCGCGGCCTACATGATCGCCGCCGGCATCGCGATCGCCCTCAGCATCTGCCCGAAGTTCGGCGCTCTCGTCGGCGCCGTGCCGCTCGGGGTCCTGGGCGGCGTCTCCACCATCCTCTTCGGCATGATCGCCTGCATGGGCCTGCGGATGTACGTCGCCGCGGAGGTCGACTTCCGCGACCCGGTCAACCTCACGACGGCCGCCCTCGGCCTCGTCGTCGGTGCCGCGAACTACACGCTCACGCTCGGCGACTACGTCTTCGCGGGCATCGCGCTCAGCGGGGTCGGGACGATCGTCGTCTACCACCTGCTGCGCTTCGCTGCCGACCGCTCCGAGTCGGGCCAGCACGCCGACGTCCCCGATGCCGCCCTCGACGTACCCAAGGAGATCTGAGATGCAGCTCGACCACATGTTCACCGTCCCGGTGACGACGGACCGAGCCTGGGAGGCCCTCCTCGACTTCGAGCGCGTGGCGCCCTGCCTGCCCGGGGCGACCCTGGCGGCGATGGACGGCGACGTCCTCGAGGGGGCGGTGAAGGTCAAGCTCGGTCCGGTGATGCTCAACTACCTGGGCACCGCCACCATCCTCGAGCGCGACGCCGCCAGCCGGGTGATGGTGATGGACGGCCGCGCCAAGGACGCCCGCGGCAACGGTACGGCCGCGGCGCGGATCACCGCCCGCCTCGAGGAGCTCGACGGCGAGAGCACCGCGGTCCACGTCACGACCGAGCTCGACGTGACCGGCCGGCCGGCCCAGTTCGGCCGGGGCCTGATGCAGGACGTCAGCAACAAGATCGTCGGGCAGTTCGCGACCCGGCTGGCCGACGAGCTCATCCGGCCGAGCCGCCCCGTCACCGTGTCGCCGGAGATCGCCGGAGGCGAACGGGGTGTACCCGACGCCGAACCGCCGCGCGTCCGGCCGGTCGACAACGAGCCGCTCGACCTGGGCGGCCTCCTGCCGGTGCCGTCGGCCTCTCAGGTCGCCGTGGGTGCGGTCGGCGTCATCGTCGGCATGATCCTGCAACGTCTCCTCTGGCGCCGCTGATCGGCCGGCCGCCGGCCGGGCGCCCCGGACCACGTCAGAGCGCCAGGCGCCGGACGTCCGCGGTGAGGTGTGCGAGGTGCGCGGTGAAGCGGGCGGCGAGGGCGCCGTCGATGACGCGGTGGTCGTAGGACAGGCACAGCGGCAGCATCAGGCGCGGCACGAACGTCTCGCCGTCCCAGACCGGGGCCGTCTTCGACCGCACGACGCCGAGGATGGCGACCTCGGGGGCGTTGACGATGGGCGTGAAGTGAGTGCCGCCGATCCCGCCCAGGCTGCTGATCGTGAAGGACGCGCCCTGCATGTCGGTGGCGCTCAGCCTGCTCTCCCGGGCGCGCGCGGACAGGTCGGCGAGCTCGCGGCTGAGCTCGAGGATGCCCTTGCGGTCGACATCGCGCACCACGGGCACCACGAGGCCGTCGGGGGTGTCGACCGCGACGCCGATGTGGACGTAGTCCTTGAGCACGAGGTCCTCGCCGGCGAGCGAGCTGTTGACCTCGGGGTGCCGGCGCAGGGCGGCGGCCGCGGCCTTGAGCAGGAAGCTGAGCAGCGTCACGCGGTAGCCGTCGGCACGCGCGGTCTCGTCGAGCTCGCGGCGGTAGGCGTCGAGGTCGGTGATGTCGGCCTCGTCGGCGTGCGTGACGTGCGGGACGTTGAGCCAGGAGCGGTGCAGGTGCGGGCCCGACAGCCTCTTGATCCGGGAGAGCGGCACGGTGCGGACCGGGCCGAACCTGCTGAAGTCGACCTCGGGGACGGCGGGGATCCCGGCGCCGGCTGCAGGCCCCGCGGGGGCGATGCTCCGGGCGTGGTGGGCGAGCAGGTCCTGCTTGGTGACCCGGCCCTTGGCGCCGCTGCCGGCGACCGCGGCGAGGTCGACGTCGAGCTCGCGGGCGAGGCGGCGGACGAGCGGGGTGGCGCGGAGGCCGCCGTCCGGCTCGGCCGCCGGGGGTACGACGGGCTCGGGTGCTGCCACCGGTGCCGGCGCGACGGGCTCCGCTGCGACGGGCTCCGCTGCGGCGGGCGCCGGTGCGGTCGGTGCGGACGCGGCCGGCGGGGAGGGCGCCTCGGGAGCGGCGACCGCCTCGGCGATCGCGATCACACTGCCCTGGCTGACCGTGTCGCCGACGGACACCGACACCGACACGATCGTCCCGTCGACCGGTGCGGGCACCTCCATCGTGGCCTTGTCGGTCTCCAGCGTGATGAGCGGGTCCTCGGCGCGTACGACGCTGCCGGGGGCGACGAGCACCTCGATGACGGGTACGTCGGCGAAGTCCCCGATGTCCGGGACGCGAATTTCCACGGGGCTCTCCATCGTTGCTGTCCTCACGCGTGGGCCGGGTCGGCCCGGTCGGGGTCGATGCCGTACTTCTCGATCGCCTCGGCGACGACGGCGGGGGTGATGACGCCCTCCCCGGCGAGCCGGCGCAGGGCGGCGACGGCGATGAAGTGCCGGTCCACCTCGAAGTGCCGGCGCAGGTTGCGGCGGTAGTCGGAGCGGCCGAAGCCGTCGGTGCCGAGCGCGGTGTAGCTGCCGGGCACGAAGGCGCGGATCTGGTCGGCGTACGCCTTCATGTAGTCGGTCGCCGCGACCACGGTCCCGCTCCGGTCCGAGAGGCACTGCGCGACGTACGACGTCCGCGGCTCCTCCAGGGGATGCAGGGTGTTCCACCGCTCGGCGGCGAGGCCGTCGCGGCGCACCTCGGTGAAGCTGGGCACGCTCCACACGTCGGCCTTGACCTTGAAGTCCTTCGCGAGCAGCTCGGCCGCGGCCAGCACCTCGCGCAGGATGGTGCCGGAGCCGAGCAGGTCGACCTTGGCGGCGCCGCGGCCCTTGCCGGGCTGCAGCAGGTACATCCCCTTGAGGATGCCGTCGGCGACGCCCTCGGGCATCGGCGGGTGCTCGTAGTTCTCGTTCATGAGCGTGAGGTAGTAGAAGACGTCCTCCTGCTCGGCGTACATCCGGCGCAGGCCGTCGGCGACGATGACCGCCAGCTCGTAGGCGTAGGTCGGGTCGTAGGCCACGCAGTTGGGGATCATCGCGGCCTGCAGGTGGCTGTGGCCGTCCTCGTGCTGGAGCCCCTCGCCGTTGAGCGTCGTCCGCCCGGCGGTGCCGCCGACGAGGAAGCCGCGGGCCCGGATGTCGCCGGCCGCCCAGGCGAGGTCGCCGACCCGCTGGAAGCCGAACATCGAGTAGTAGACGTAGAACGGGATCATCGGGGTGTCGCTGCTGGAGTACGACGTCGCGGCGGCGATCCAGGACGACATGGCGCCGGGCTCGTTGATGCCCTCCTGGAGGATCTGGCCGCTGGCGTCCTCCTTGTAGAACATCAGCTGCTCGGCGTCCTCCGGCGTGTAGAGCTGGCCGCTCTGCGAGAAGATCCCGACCTGCCGGAACAGTCCCTCCATGCCGAAGGTGCGTGCCTCGTCGGGGACGATCGGGACGACACGCTTGCCGATCTCCTTGTCCCGCAGGAGCTTGGTGAGGATCTGGACGAATGCCATGGTCGTGGAGATCGCGCGGCCGTTGGAGCCCGCGACCTGGGCGGCGAACGCCTCGACGCCGGGGACCGCGAGTGCCGCCGACGTACGACGTCGGGCGGGCAGGTAGCCGCCCAGCTCCGCGCGACGGGCGTGCAGATACGTGTGCTCGGGGGAGCCCTCGGGGAAGGAGACGTAGGGGAGGTCCAGGAGGTGCTCGTCGGTGACCGGGATCGCGAAGCGGTCGCGGAAGGCACGGAGCGCGGGCTCGGCGACCTTCTTCGCCTGGTGGCTGATGTTCTGCGCCTCGCCGGCGCTCCCCAGGCCGTAGCCCTTGACCGTCTTGGCGAGCACGACGGTCGGGCTCCCGGTGTGGGCCGCGGCGGCGGCGTAGGCGGCGTACACCTTCTGCGGGTCGTGGCCGCCGCGGGTGAGCCGCCAGATCTCGTCGTCGGACCAGTCCGCGACCATCGCGGCGAGCTCGGGGTCGACCCCGAAGAAGTGCTCGCGGACGTAGGCGCCGTCCTTGGACTTGAAGGTCTGGTACTCGCCGTCGACGCACGCCATCATCCGGCGCTTCAACGCGCCGGTGGAGTCCTGGGCGAGGAGCTGGTCCCAGCCGGAGCCCCAGACGAGCTTGATGACGTTCCACCCGGCGCCGCGGAAGACGCCCTCGAGCTCCTGGATGATCTTGCCGTTGCCGCGCACCGGTCCGTCGAGGCGCTGCAGGTTGCAGTTGACGACGAAGACGAGGTTGTCGAGCTTCTCCCGGGAGGCCATCGAGATGGCGCCGAGCGACTCGGGCTCGTCGGTCTCGCCGTCGCCGAGGAAGGCCCACACCTTGCGGCCGGCCGTGTCGGCGAGGCCGCGGGCGTGGAGGTACTTGAGGAAGCGGGCCTGGTAGATGGCCATCAGCGGGCCCAGGCCCATCGAGACCGTGGGGAACTGCCAGAAGTCCGGCATCAGCCACGGGTGCGGGTACGACGACAGGCCGTCCCCGCCGGTCTCCTGGCGGAAATTGTCGAGCTGGGCCTCGGTGAGCCGACCCTCGAGGAAGGCGCGCGCGTAGATCCCGGGGGAGAGGTGGCCCTGGACGTAGACCAGGTCGCCGCCGTGGTCGTCGGCGGGCGCGTGCCAGAAGTGCTGGAAGCCCACGTCGTAGAGCGTGGCCGCGGACTGGAAGCTGGAGAGGTGCCCGCCGAGCTCGGTGGAGTCCTTGTTGGCGCGCAGCACCATGGCGATCGCGTTCCAGCGGATCGCCGAGCGGATCCGGTGCTCGACGTCGCGGTCGCCGGGGTGGACCGGCTCGTCGGCGGCGGCGATGGTGTTGACGTAGGGCGTGGTGGCGACGAAGGGCACCGGCGACCCGAGGCGCTGGGCCTCGTCCATGACCTGGTCGAGCAGGTACTTCGTCCGCGTCTCGCCCTCGAACTCGAGGACGGCCGCGAGTGCGTCACGCCACTCCTGCGTCTCGGCGGGGTCGATGTCGGTCATCCCGGGTCCTGTCGTCGGCAGTGCTGGCGGGCACCATCCTCAGGCCGGGGCGTCCATGCGTCTAATGCCTAGTTTGGATGTCAACGATGTCTACTGCGCATGGATCTGGTGGCTCGTCCGCAGCGCGTGCGCACGGAACGCCGCCGAGGCCGGCGGCAGCGTGCGGTCCCGCACCCAGGCGAGACCGATCTCGCGGGAGGCTCGCACGTCGGTGACCCGCAGGTGCGGTGTCGTGGGGGCCGCGGTGCTGCGCGGCTCGGGCAGGAGGGCGACGCCGAGGCCGGCGGCGACCAGTCCGCGGAGGGTCTCGACCTCCTCGCCCTCGAAGCCGATCCGGGGCAGGAAGCCCACCTCGCCGCACAGCTCCTCGGTGATCGCCCGGAGGCTGAAGCCCTTCTTGAGCACGATGAACTGCTCGTCGGCGACATCCGCGAGGCGCGCCGTACGGCGTCCCGGCGCGGTCCGGCGCCCGGCCAGCCGGTGGTCCGGCGGCACGACGAGCCGGAGCGGCTCGAGGAACAGCCGCCGGCTCTCGAGCTGCGGGTGCTGCGGCCGGTCGCCGGTGACCGCGAGGTCGACCAGGCCGCCGAGCAGGTCGTCGACGAGGCCGGTGTCGCCGTGCTGGCGCAGGTCGAAGCGCACGTGCGGACGCTCGACGCGGAAGCTGCGGATCAGCTCGGGCACGAGCCAGGTCCCGAGCGTGTGCAGGAAGGCCACCGGCACGAAGCCGGCGTCCGGTGCGGTGAGGTCCTGCACGGACCGCACCCCTCGCTCATAGGCGTCGACGGCCTCGCGTGCGTGCCGCGCGAGCTCGCGCCCCGCCGGGGTGAGGACGAGTCCGCGCCCGACGCGCTGGAAGAGCGGCGCGCCGACATCGCGCTCGAGCCGGGCCAGCGCGCGCGAGACCGCCGGCTGGGTCCGGTGGACCCGCGCGGCGGTCTCGGTCACCGTGCTGCCGTCGGCCACCGCCAGGAATGCACGGATCGTGTCGAGCTCCATGACTCCATGCTCTCAGCGCATGGGTCGGCGCGCGTCGTACCGGACGTATCGGTCGTGGATCGGGCGATTTCGCGACCGATACGTCCGGTACGACGCGCGCCCAGCCCCGCCCTCAGGTGCCGAGCAGCTCGCGGAGGACCGCCGCGCGGAGCTCGTCGAGGCGCGGCCCCACCCCCGTGGCGCGGTCGCGGAGGTCGGCACCCGCCCGGCGCCGGTCCTCCTCGCTGAGTGTCACCAGGTCGAGCACGTCGTACGGGTCCCAGTGCTCGTAGGCGATGCACTGGAACCGCGCGCCCGCCCGCGTACGCCGCTGCGAGATCCCCACCAGCTTGCGGCCACCGACGAGCACCTCGCCGGGACCGAGCGCCGCGAAGCACACGAGCCGTCCCCAGGCCGTCTGCTCGAGCCCGCCGCGGTAGAGCTCCGTCTCCAGGCCGAGCGTGGCGAGCGCCCGCTGCCAGGCCTCCCCGAGCCAGTAGACCGACGTCCGGACGTCCTCGCTCCACCGCGGGTCGTGGCGGGGCACCACCACGTCGAGCCACACGCTGCGCGCCGGGTCGACGTACACGGCGCCGCCACCGCTGCGGCGTCGCACGACCTCGACGCCGGCGGCGGCCGTGGCCACGGCGTCGGCCACGGTGTGGTCCTGGGCGCTGCCGAGGACCAGCGCCGGGTGGCCCGGGACGAAGGACCAGACCTCGGCCTGCGTCAGGTCGTCGGGGATCGGACGGGCATGGAAGTCCGCGATCGACCCGGTGACCTCGCGCAGCAGCACGGCATCGGATTCTGCCCGACGGCGCCGGTGGCCAGGGCGTCGCCCCGGGGCCCTCCCCGGCGCCGACCGCGGTGCGGGCACCCCACCCCCCCCAGAAGGGTGGCCCCCCCCCGAGGGGGGGGGGGGGGTGGGGCGGCCGCGGCCCCGGGGCGGGGGGGGGCCGGCGGGCGGGGGCGGGGGCGCCGGGCCGCGCGGCCGCCGCCAGCCCCCCCGCCACCGCGTGAGGGTGGGGGGGGCGGTGGCGGCGGGGTCCGCGGGCG
>NZ_JAHTLF010000020.1 GCF_024614185.1 Nocardioides carbamazepini | reverse complement strand
ACACCACTCGGCCGGATGGGCACGCCTGAAGAAATCGCCTACGGCGCGCTCTTCCTCGCCTCCGACGAATCATCCTTCGCAACAGGATCCGAACTCGTCCTCGACGGCGGCTACACAACCCAATAGGACCGCGGCTGCTCGGCCGCAAGACCGGCCGGGGTTCTACACCTACGCGGTGCTCTGAGCCGCACGCAGGAGTCCTCGACAGCACTCAAAAGTCGGCGGGCGGTCGGCCGCGACTGCAGGTCGACGTCGCGAGGCTTACGCCGGCTTCCATGCGCATGTTAGAACTGGCAACTTGGACGCGGTGGGCCGAGGTCAGTCCTGGTGTCTCGGTGTCGCAGGGACAACTCGTCGAAGGCTCTGAGGCACGACATCGCACGTTGATCACATCAGGATTGCCTCGACGACTCTCAGCCGGCCGCCGGCGGTGAAGCCACGGAAAGGATCGGCCGTGAAGCATCCGATGGAGTGGGCCTTCGACGACTTCAAGGTGGGCCAGGTCTTCGACAGCCAGCGCCGGACCGTCACCGAAGCCGATGTGATGATGTTCGCCAGCTGGAGCTGGGACACCAACCCGGTGCATACCGATGCGGTCGGACAAGCGCACGCCCGATTCGGCGGGCCGATCGCACATGGCCTCCTAGGGATGTCGATCGCGATGGGTCTCGTTTCGCGCATCGGGGTCTTTGAAGGTTGCTCAGTCGCGCTGCTCGGTGTAGACGAGTGGCGGTTCGTCGCGCCCATCCGGAGCGGCGACACCCTGGGGGCGAGTGTGGAGATCCTGGCGACCCGCAAGAGTTCCTCAGGACAGACCGGGATCCTGCAACGCTGGTTCACCCTGGTCAACCAGCACGAGGACGTCGTCCAGCAGGGCCGCATCGATCTCATGGTCAATGCCCGGACGGCGGACCAGCCGGCACCAACCTGACCTCAGGAAGGGTGGGGTGCCGAGCACAGCCGCAGCCAAGGGCCACGCCGAGCCGCGGCACGTCAGATCAGAGCAAGTCGACGTGGCGGCTACACGACCTCCAGAGTGGCCAGTCGTGCCGACTCCTCGTAGGTGCGCAGCTTGCCACGGACGATGATTGACTCGCTGTTAAGACTGGTGCATGCCACGTCGCGGCCGGACGCGGGAGAGCGTCACGAGTCATGGCAACAGGAGGTGCGATCCGGAGGCCCGCTACGGGGGTTCTCCTGATCGGGGCCTGCCTGGTGACGGAACGGACCGATCGCCGGTCGGCTACGGTGTCGCTAAGGTTGGCCTCCAGCGCTGTCTCAACCGAACACCGGCTGGTGCACCCCCGGGGTGCACGCATCCGAGGAAACGGGCGTCAAACCGGAGGCAACAACAGGACGCCGGGTTTCACGCTCGGGGCGGCGGTCGACGCCTGATCGAGCGTAATACTCCAACGGTTCAACTCCCCTCTCGCACACGTGAAGCACTGGTGTCGACGACGCTCGAAAATGAGGCCATAGCGACGGTCGAAAACGAGGCCACCCAGACAGATTGGATGGGTGATCTCTGTGGAGGATTGGGCTCTGATTCGACGACTGGTGGCGGACGGCGTTCCGCAGCGTCAGGTCGCACGGGACCTGGGTGTGGGGCGGTCGACGGTGGCACGGGCGGTGGCCTCGGACCGGCCGCCGAAGTACGAACGGCCGGCGGTGCCGACGGCGTTCATGCCGTTCGAGCCACTGGTGCGACAGTTGCTGAAGGACCACCCGGACATGCCGGCCACGGTGATCGCCGAACGGGTCGGGTGGACGGGGTCGATCACCTGGTTCCGCGACCACGTCCGGCGGCTGCGTCCTGAGCATCGTCCGGTCGACCCTTCGGATCGGTTGACCTGGCTGCCGGGTGACGCGGCGCAGTGCGACCTGTGGTTCCCGCCGAAGAAGATTCCACTCGAGGACGGCAGCACGACGCTGCTGCCGGTCATGGTGATCACGTGCGCGCACTCGCGGTTCATGGTTGGGAAGATGCTCCCGACCCGGCACGCCGAGGACCTGCTGTTGGGCATGTGGGAGCTGTTGCAACAGCTCGGCTGGGTGCCTCGCCGGTTGATCTGGGACAACGAGTCCGGCATCGGTCGCGGCAAGCGGCACGCCGAAGGCGTCGGCGCGTTCACCGGCACGCTGGCCACCACCCTGCAGCGCCTGAAGCCCTATGACCCTGAGTCCAAGGGCATCGTGGAGCGACGCAACGGGTTCTTCGAGACCTCCTTCATGCCAGGGCGGTCGTTCGCGTCCCCGGCTGACTTCGACGCCCAGTTCGCCGATTGGCTGACCAAGGCGAACGCCCGGGTGGTGCGCACGATCAAGGTCCGCCCGATCGATCTGGTCGTCGCCGATCGGTCCGCGATGCTGCCATTGCCGCCGGTGGCCCCGGCAACAGGTTGGGTCAACAGGGTGCGGTTGGGACGCGATTACTACGTCCGCGTCGACAGCAACGACTACTCCGTCGACCCCGCGGTGATCGGCCGATTCGTCGACGTCCACGCTGACCTGGCTCGTGTCGAAGTCCGGCACGACGGTCGCCTGGTGGCACGTCACGACCGGGTCTGGGCACGCGGGATGACGATCGCCGACCCCGCCCACGTCGGGGCCGCGAAGGTTCTGCGTGAGCAGTTCCAGCAACCCCGATCAGCCACTGATGCGCACGAGGGGCTGGTGCGGGACCTGGCCGACTACGACCGCGCCTTCGGCCTGGTCGACGGCCTGGTCGACACCGTGACCACGGATGGGGAGGTGGCCTGATGGCCACGAAGAAGAACGCCGACGCCGCCGAGGCCCTGAAGCAGTTGACCTACCTGGCGGGTGCGTTGAAGGCGCCCCGGATCACCGAAGCAGCTGGCCGGTTGGCCGATCATGCCCGCGACGCCGGCTGGACCCATGAGGAGTACCTCGCCGCAGTGCTCGACCGTGAGGTCGCCGCCCGCAACGCTTCAGGTGCCCAACTGCGGATCCGTGCTGCCGGGTTCGGTGCACGCAAGACCATCGAGGAGTTCGACTGGGACGCCCAACCCGCCGTGCGTCAGCAGATCGCCGCACTCGCATCGGGTGGGTTCCTGAGTGAGGCACGCAACGTCGTGCTGCTCGGTCCACCCGGCACCGGGAAGACCCACCTGGCCACCGGCCTGGGCATCGCTGCCGCGCACCACGGCCACCGGGTCCTGTTCGCGACCGCGACCGAGTGGGTCACGCGCCTCACCGACGCACACCGCGCCGGACGGCTACCCCAGGAGCTGGCCAGGCTGCGGCGCTACGGGCTGATCATCGTCGACGAGGTCGGCTACCTGCCGTTCGAGCAAGACGCCGCGAACCTGTTCTTCCAGCTCGTCAGCAGCCGCTACGAACACGCCTCGCTGATCCTCACATCCAACCTGCCCTTCAGCGGCTGGGGCGGCGTGTTCGGCGACCAGGCCGTCGCCGCAGCGATGATCGACCGCGTCGTCCACCACGCCGATGTGCTGACTCTGAAGGGCGCCAGCTACCGGTTACGCAACCGCGGGATCGACACCCTGCCCAGCATCAGAACCCAAGACACGACAGACTAGAACCGACGAACCGGTGGCCTCGTTTTCGAGCGTCGGATCGGCCTCAAATTCGAGCGTTGCCGTCATCAGCGATGAATTAAGCCCGCCAGGCCTCGGGTGACGCGATAGACCGCCGTCCGACTTGCGTGGACGACCCTCGAGGTCCAGTTCGAGCAATACGCGGAGAAGTGATCACAGTGGGGAGTAGTGACCGACTGTCCCATGCTGACCTGCACAAACGTCGGCGACTTTCGACTATATGTACCAGGATTGCCACGAACGCGGGTGCGTCGCCCGCGCCGGGAGGCTCGGCCGACACTGCTCGAGCCCATGTCGCCGATGCTCGGTGCGCAGCGGACCGGCAGCCCGCTACTGCGACTGGGTACGCCCTTCCGTCTAGCGGTCGAGGTATCACCACTGCATCCGGCGTGCGAAAACGGCACGCTCCTCCGCGGCGATCTGCTAACTGATCGTCGACGATCTGGGGATCCCGGCGGGCCCGCATTGAGGGCGAACCCTGAGGCGTGCTGCCGCAGAGTCAACTCGCTAGTCGGGACTCTTCCTTCTGTCCTGGAGAAGCTGCGGTTCGGCGCGGGTCAGATTGAAGGAGAACGCGGCGCCACCGCCTGGCCTGGGGGTGTATCGGATGTCGCCACCATTGAGCAGGAGGAGACGCCGGGCGATGTGAAGTCCGAGCCCGCTGCCCCGCTCCCTGCTTGATCGCGACGTCTCGGATCTCGTGAAGCGGTCAAACAGGTGGGGTTGGAACTCAGGTGGTACCCCTAAACCCGCGTCTGCCACCTCAACGATGACCGAGTCAGTCTCCGTTCGGATCTCAACGACAAATGGCTCTGCGCCGTACTTCAGCGCGTTTGTGACCAGATTCGTCACGATCTGGACTAGGTGAACCCGGTCCACCAGCGCCGTGGAGTCACCCGACGTGCGAAGCGCGATTGAGGACGACAGAGCCAAACCCTGCAGGACTTCGTCAACCACGTCGCTCACGCGCACAGACGCTTGGGAGGGGGTGAGTCCCGTGCCGTCCAGTGCGGACATCGTCAGAGTGTTCTCGAGCAACGATTGCGCCGAATGTGCCGCTGCCAGGGTCTTCAGCAAGAACTTGCGGCGTTCATCCTCTCGAAGGGACTCCCAGGAGTCGAGCAGTATCTCCGCGAATCCCGTGACGACGGAGATGGGGGCGCGCAGATCGTGCGACAGCATCGCGACCATTTCACGAACTGAAGCCTCGTTGTCCCTGCGTCCGGTGATGTCCTGGATCTGAGCGATGAAGTGCCGCGGCGCGCCGTCCGGGCCTCGCACCAACGTGGCTGACAGTTGCGCCCAAACGGTGGAACCGGGGCGGGTGACGTAGCGCTGCTCGAGGGTAAGCGAGTCCATCTCTCCGCCAAGCAAGCGATCCATGTGATCCCGGTTCGCGTCGAGGTCGTCAGGATGGGTGAGCTCTTGAAGCAATAGCTCGTGTAACTCGTTCTCCGAGTACTGCATGAGTTTGGCGAGCGCCGCATTGGCGTGCCGTAGTCGCCCATCGAGTTCGACCAGGGCCATGCCGATTGGGGCATGGAAGAAGGCGTGCCGAAAGCGTTCCTCGGACTCTGACCGAAGGCGTGACGCTGCTCGTGCCCTCGTGACATCTTCTACGGCACCCATCGCTGCCACCACCTTGCCGGACGGGTCTCGAATCGGAGTCAGATGTTGTGAGAAGACCCGCCCCGCGAAGGGCACGTCGATGGTGCTCGAGCGACCGGCAAGGGCCTCTCGGAACGACGGCAAGGCCACGTTGGTCGTTTCCGTGGGGAAGACTTCCAAGAGGGTCTTGCCCTCCAGAGTCGCTCGGGAGAGGCCTACCGCGGCGAGGCCGCTTCCGTTCACCGACAGGTAGCGCAGGTGCTGGTCAACAGTGAAGATCGCATCCAGGTCGGAAGAACTCATCAACGGATGCTCACCTGCCCGGGAGAGGATCTCCAACGTGCGCGAGCGGGAGTTGGTGGGGAGCGCCCGGTCAGTGACACCATCGTCAATGGCGCCCTTAGTTACCACTCGTTCAGTATCGCCAACCGGGTCGTGCTGACCCCCAGGCCACGAAACCATGGTGAACTCCCCGACTCGCCCAGTCGCCACCGGGTTGGTGCGAGCTGGAATGCATTCGTCCTTAGCGTGCCCACCACGTCGTATGCACAAAGGTCGGTTCGTCACCCCGAGTACAGTCATGCGTTGCGCCCGCCAAGGTGTCTGAGTGTCTCATCCGAAAGGCGTAGCCGGTCAAGGATCGTCGTTTTCCGAGCGGTGGGCGTTCACGTCCGCCCGGTTGGCTGATAGAAGCATCGGGCTCACAGCGCGACGATCGCGCTGGGGAACGATTGACGCCGCAGGTACGGCCATGCGCTGGAAGTGACTACGATTAGCAGCGCAGCTTCCACGTAAGACGTGTTGGTCAAACCTCCGCACCTTCGTTGAACGAGCGCGGGTGAGGCCCGACGTGGTCTTCCGGGTATTGGTCACCCGACGAGAAACGGCTTGAGTTTGTCGAGCAAGGCTCGCGGGCGATGCCTCCGGGTCCTGCTTTGCTCGGCAACGACGCAACGACGCAAGACAGAGCCCCGCGGGGTGGTGGGCTTTGAGGTGATCCTCAGTGCCTACAGGTCGCTGCTCTCGATGGCGGCGACGGAGTCAGTATCGCTGGTGTCGTAGAGCTTGGCCATAGACCCCTCGGACAGGTAGCGGCGGTCGCCGGCGATCCACTCGTCGTGCATGTCGATCAGCACCGCCCCGACAAGGCGGATGACCGCGGCGGCGTTGGGGAAGATGCCCACGACCCGGGAGCGACGCTTGATCTCCTTGTTGACCCGCTCGAGGGGGTTGGTGGACCAGATCTTGCGCCAGTGCTCGCGCGGGAACGCAGTGAACGCGAGCACCTCGGCCTTCGCGTCGTCCATCAGGGGCCCGAGCTTGGGAAACCGGGCGGCGAGCTCGTCGCGGGTCTTGTCCCACGCCGCGTGGACGTCCTCGGCGGTGGGTTGGGCAAAGATCATCCGGAACGCAGTCGCCACCAGCTCGGCCTGGCCCTTGGGCACGTGCGCGAGCAGGTTGCGGGCGAAGTGGACCCGACACCTCTGGTGCGCGACACCTTGGAACGCCCGCTTCAACGCCTTGACCAGGCCGGAGTGCTGGTCGCTGATCACCAGCCGCACTCCGGCCAGGCCGCGTTGCTTGAGGCTGAGCAGGAAGCTGCGCCAGAACACCTCGTCCTCGCTGTCACCGACGTCCAGGCCGAGGATCTCCCGCTCACCGGTCGCGGTGACGCCAGTGGCGACGATGACGGCCATCGACACGACCTGGCCGCCCTTGCCCGGGGCGTTGCGGACGTGGAGGTAGGTCGCATCCAGGTAGATGTAGGGGAACTCGACGTTGATCCAGAGTCCGGGTGCGGAACGCGCCGACGGTCTCGTCCAGGCCGGCGCAGATCCGCGAGACCTCGGACTTGCTGATCGCGACCCCGCCCATCGCTTCGACCAGGTCGTCGACGCTGCGGGTCGAGATGCCGTGGACGTAGGCCTCCATCACCACCGCGTAGAGGGCCTGATCGATGCGGCGGCGGGGCTCGAGGATGATCGGGAAGAACGACCCCTTGCGCAGCTTCGGGATCCGCAGCTCGACGTCGCCGGCCTTGGTGGTCAGCATCCGCGGCCGGTGGCCGTTGCGCTCAGTGACGCGGTCATCGGTGCGCTCATACGGTGCGGCGCCGATCCGTTCGGTGACTTCGAGCTCAATCAGCTCCTGGAGCGCGACGCGGACCGAATCGCGGACCAGATCGACGCCATCACCGGCACGGAACGCCTCGAGGAGCTCGGACAGGGCAGACTGGGGCAAGGCCATCGGTGGCTCTCCTTCAATGTGTCTCTTGGTCGATACACACCGAAGATCCCGCCGATGGCCGTCTACGTCTTCACGCCTCGCCGCCAGCCCTCAAACCCCACCACTCCCCGGGACTCTCCTCGACGCAACGACGCAACGACGCAACGACGTGCTTCGGATTCGAGGCGCTGGCCGATCCGAGCTCCTAGCTCGTCGATGCCGCTGGCCAGTCCGGCTGCGATGGCCATGGCAGAGCTCTGCTCGAAGTCGCGAGGCTACATACATACATGTATGTATCTATGTATGTAGAGTGAGGGGCATGACCGCTGGCGTGCAAGACCGACACGTTCGGGCGGTCGCAACCCGCCGGCTGTTGCTGGACACGACGGTGGCTTGCTTGGCGGAGCTGGGGTACGCGGGCACCACTGGCCCTGCCGTAGCCGAGCGAGCTGGCTTGTCGCGAGGCGCCCAGCTCCACCACTTCGGCACGCGAGACCAGATGGTCGTGGCGGCGGTCGAGCATTTGGCACAGCAACGCCTCACGCACGTTCAAGACAGCCTCGCGATACGGATCGGAGACAGTCTGGACCCCTCGGCTCAACCGAGCAGAGCGGCAGCACTGGCTGCCCTGGAACTCCTCGCAGAGGCGTTGTCCGGGCCGCTGTACGGGGCCACTTTGGAGTTGTGGGCCGCGGCACGCACCGACGAGGACCTTCGACGGCAACTGGTTCCGGCGGAGGAGCGGGTGCACGCCGAGCTTCGGGAGGTATGTCGCGTCTGGATCACCACGGATCCGGTTCTGATCCAGTTGACGCTAGATCTCCTGTTAGGTCGAGGCGTGAGCGGGATGCTCGTCCCGCATCCTTCTAAGTGGCAACGTGATGTCCTTGAACGCTGGATCGACACTGTCATGGCAGGCGGGGTCACGGGATGAGTCGATTTGATGACCTGATCGCGACGTTTGCAGAGAAGTTCCGTCCTCCTGACGACGGAGCTCGCCTTGCCTCACACCACGCCAACTGTCTGGGCTGCGGCGAGGACAATCCGCATGGCCACCATCTCGAGGTGCGACGCGCGGGGGACGGCGTGGTCGCCGCGCACGCCTTCGACCATCGGCACGAGGGCGCGCCGGGGATCGCTCATGGTGGGGCTTTGGCGACGGTCATCGACGACCTCTACGGATTCCTCCAGTACTTAGTCGGCGGCCCGGCGGTGACTCGACGCCTCGAGATCGAGTACCTGCAGCCTGTCCTCTTGGACGTCACCTATCGGTTGGAAGCCCACCTCACCGGCCGCGATGGGCGTCGACTTCAGGTCGAAGCCACCATCACCGACCCGGAGGGGCAGAGGGTGCTCACCTCGACCGCCCTGTTCGTGCTCGTTGACGTCGCTCACTTCGCGGCTGCGTACGCACGAACCCTGGAGAGCGCCATGAGCAGCGCCATCACCAAGACCGCCGAGGAGACCGGCGGTCCGAGAGGCGTTGCGAGAGAGCCGCGGCCGTGATCGTTCAGCGAACAGAGGTTGACTGCCACCGATCACCGTCCGACACGCAGGCTCGGACGCGAAAGACGGCTACATGACTACTAGTCATGCCGCCGCACGGGTGTCGCCCTACCCGCATCGGATCGGTGGGCACTGTGGGTCCGGCGCCCTGCGAGACCTGCTGGAGTGGGCCGGACTCGGATGGGACGGCCCTCCCAGCGAAGGTCTGGTGTTCGCTCTCGGCAGCGCGCTCGGTCTCTCCTATGTGCGCTCGGTAGACCTTTTCCCACCCCTGTACCTGGTTGGCCGTGGCGGAGAGCTCGAGCTGGATCTGCCTCGTCGGCTTGGCGCAGCGGCCGAGCAGCGGGTCACTGATGATCCCGCCGAGGGGTGGAGCTGGGTACGCGCCGAGATCGAGGGCGGTCGTCCAGTGATGCTCTGGGCTGACATTGCTGAGCTGCCTTATCTGCGCGTCAAACTCTCGATGAGGCGACACGACATCGTGCTCATCGGATTCGATGACCATGCGCAAGTGGCTTTGGTGGTCGACAACGATCGCGAAGACGTCCAGGAGGTCCCCTACGAGGCCCTTGCGCGGGCCCGCAGTTCCACGTCATTCCCGCAACCGACGCGACATACGCTGTACACATCAGGTGGCCCGCTGAGCTGCCGGATCTGGCGTCCGCGGCGGCTGAGGCATTCGCTCAGTCAGCCCAAGCGATGAGCAATCCCACCAGCGCCACCAGAATCTTCGACGAGCTACCCTCAGAACCGGGTGACGCCGCCGGTCTGACGGTCCGCAGCGCAGGAGTCGCCGCAGCGCGTGCTTTTGCCACGGACATTGCGGGCTGGGAGCGGCACGACGACGAGGAACTCGAAATCTTGTTGTTCAGCCTCGGCGCGTTCATCGAGAAGGCAGGCACGGGCGGCGGCCTCTTCTGACGGCTCCTGGCGCAGGGGGCTTTCGAGATCGCCCAGATGACCGGGGACGAAGCAACCACCTCATTGGCGCGCTCAGCCAACCGAGCCGCGGAAGCCTGGACAACGGTGGCCCGTTCGATCACCGCCCGGGAAAAGTCCGCGCGCAGTCGAGTCCGCGACGCCGCGCAGTCGGCCTTGGCCCTTCCGGAGCTCGAGGCCATGCTGACCCAAGACCTCCACGGCGCTGCGACGTCACTTCGAACCTGACGGCGCACGGGATCAGTCATTCAAGCTTCTCCTGCTCGATCTGAAGCGTCCCAACTTTGACTCCACTTCATGGCGCTCGCCTTGCTCCGCCAAGCGACCGCATTGCCGTCCCTCTCGGCGGCGGGCTCGGCCGGTCGGGGTGGTCGTCCTGGTCGATCAGATTGGCGACTGGCACGCCACTTGGCAGCGCCGGGAGTTGGCGCTCAGTAGCCGCCAAAGTACCCTTTTCCTCCTATGTATTTCGGCGTAACCTGACCTCAACCCCTGAGTACATGGTGATCATGAACCACCGGGTTCGGCCGCCAGGGCTGGAGGTGGGTGGAGTGAGATATTGGGATCCAAACGGGCCAGCATGGCAACATCTGGGCAACGCCCTATGGGATGTGCTGGCAGTGGTGTGGTGGACGTTAGTGGGTGGCCTCGTCGCTGCCGGTGCATGCTGGTACGTGGGGGAGTCCATCTATGGTGAGTGGGTTCGCGTACACCCCCCGCCACGCCTTCGGTTTCTGGCCGAACGAAAGCTCCGTCGAGATCTCGCCCGAGGGCTTGCTGATCTTGAGGAATACCTGCGCGAACACGCTCCAGCACAGGTGAACGAAAGGCCGGCACGTCATGGCCGGTCGCGGAATTGGAGACGCCACGGGTGGCGCCGACCTTGAGGCGGCCTCCGATATTTTGGACGCCAATCGGGCGGGGAAGTCCAGGTTGCCCGCTGGGTGAAGGGGTCGGTTCCCTTCGGATGAAGTCGACGCGCAGCACGGGGTAGCGAAGAGATCGCAGCCTCTTGTTGCCGCGGCCCTCTCCGCGAAGCGGATGCTGGTCGAGGAGCGCGAACCCGGGCGCAGGGTGAAGCACTGCGCACCTGTGCGCGGTCTGTCTCCGATCAACCTGGGATCTTGATGTCTTGTCGGTCGGTGGCCCCGGCCTGCTGGATGAGCCTGGTCAGGAGCTTGTCGCCCTCGATGTCGAGGTCCGGCAGTAGGCGGTCGAGCCAGCGGGGCAGCCACCATGCTCGCTCGTCGAAGACGGCCATGAGTGCGGGGACCAGGGTCAGTCGGACGATGAACGCGTCGATGAGGATGCCGGCGGCGAGGGCGAAGCCGATCTGCTTGATCATGATGTCGTGGCTGAATATGAAGCCGGAGAAGACCGCGACCATGATGATGGCGGCTGCCACGACGACCCGGCTGGCTTGGTCGAACCCGTGGACGACGCTCGGCCGGGCTGCTTCCCCGTGGATGTGCGCTTCGCGCATCGAGGAGACCAGGAAGACCTCGTAGTCCATGGCGAGTCCGTAGAGGATGCCGGTCACGATGATCGGCATGAAGCTCATAAGGGGGCCGCCGGTGTCGACCCCGAAAAGGCCGCTGAGCCAGCCCCACTGGAAGACGGCGGTGGTGGCACCGAAGGTGGCCAGGATGCTGAGCAGGAAGCCGGCTGTGGCCTTGATCGGGACCACCACCGAGCGGAAGACCAGCATCAGGATCAGGACGGAAAGGACGATGATGATGCCGAGGTAGAAGGGTAGAACGCTGGCGATCTTGTCGGACATGTCGATTCGGATGGCGGTGAACCCGGTCACGCCCAGCTGCACCTGGTTGTCCCGGGCGATGGGGTGGTCGGGCTCGCGCAGGGACTTCACGAGGTCGCTGGTCGCCTCGTCATCGGGGCCGGAGGTGGGGATGATGCTGAACACGGCCAAGTCCCCGGCCTCGTTGATGCCGACGGGGGCGGCCAGCACGATGTCGTCTCGGGCTTGGAACTCGTCCATCAGTTTCGCGGTCAGCTCGGGCGTGAGGTTGCTCGCGGTGTCGGTGGGCTCCGCGGTGACCAGGAGCGGGTTGTTGAATCCCTCGCCGAAGCTCCGGGAGACCGCTTCGTAGCTCTGCCGGGCGGCGGTGTCCTGGTTCGCCGTGGCACCCGAAGGGATGCCCAGGTTCATGCTGGCGGCGGGGACCGCCATTACAACTAGGATCACGGCCACGCCAGCGATGACTGGCCACCTGTACCTGATCACACCCTTGACCCACTGGTCCGCGACGCCGTGCGACTCCGTCTTTGCCTGGGCGTGGCGCCGGGCTCGGGCCCTGTCCGAGCAGATCCGCTCCCCGACCAGACCTAGCAGCGCGGGCAGCAGGCTCAGGGCGATGAGGACGGCCAGGGCCACCGTCGACGCGGCGACCAACGCCATCGTGGACAGCACAGCGATGCCGATGACGGTGAGCGCGGTCAGCGCGATGAGGACGGTCAGGCCGGCGAAGAACACGGCACTGCCCGCAGTGCCGACTGCTCTACCGGCTGCCTCCTGCGCGGCGAGTCCCTGGTCGAGGATCAGTCGTCGCTGCCGGTTGACGACGAACAGGGCGTAGTCGATGCCAACGGCCAGGCCGACCATGAGGCCGAGGACGGGGGTGGCGGAGTTCATCTCGACGACGTTCGAGAGCGCGTACGCGCCGCCGACGCCAATGCCGATGCCGACCAGCGCGGTGACAAGAGGCAGGCCGGCCGCAATCAGGGAACCCAGGGTGAGCACCAGCACAAGGGCGGCGACCGCCAGACCGATCACCTCGCCGATGCCGACGGGGATCTCGAGTGCCTTGAGCGAGTCGCTCGGGAGAACGGTCATCCCCGTTCCCTGCTCGGCGCGCTCCACCACCTCGACGACCGAGGAGACGTCGTCATCGGTCAATGAGGTCGAGGCGACCGTGAACTGGAACTGGAACAGTGCGACCTGTCCGTCCGAGGACACCAGCACGCCGGGCACCGGGGCCCCGTCCACCACGAGCGGTTGATACGGGGGCGCCTGCTGGTCCGACCCGGCCTGGGGATCGACCGGTGCATCCTCGTGCGGCGTGCCCGCTGGGCCCTGTCCAGCGCCACCCAGCGCGGCGTCGAGGGGGTTGACGACCTTCTCGAGGTCATAGACGTTACTGACGGTGCCGCTGATGACTGCGAGTCGCTCCGGAGTGTCGAGGCGCTCACCGACCGGCACGGTGAAGACCACGCTGGCCTGACCCCCAGAGGCCTCCGGGAGCTCATCGGCTACGCGGTCGAGCACCGTCTGTGCCTCGGTGCCCTCGATCTTCATCTCGGAGCTGACGCTCACCCCGTTGATGGCCACGCCACCCACGACTGCGGCGAGGACTGCGACCCAGCCCCCGATAAACAGCCACGGCCTGCCGAATGCGGTTCGTCCGAGACGGTACAAGAAAGTGGACATGGGTCGGGTCTCCTTGGGGGCGAGGCGGCGGTGGCTAGAGGCCGTGGCGCAGGTAGTCGAAGGTGAGGTCGAGGAACGAGCTGTAGTCCATCGACGCGGGGGTGTAGTCGCTCTCGCCGTCCAGGTGCACGTCGAGGGTTCCCTCCAGGGCGGCCATCACGGCGCCGTACACGGCGCCAAACAGCAGCGGTACATAGACGGCGGGGTACCGGTCCCCGGCCACCGACCCCAAGAGTTCCTGGGCGGTGTGGCGCATGCGTTGCTGAACGCCCAGAACGTAGGGCTCCAGCGTCGGGTACTCCCGCGCCATCGCCATCAGCTCGCGCATCCTCACCAACGTGTCCGCAGTGAGCTGATCCCTCATGACGGCCAACATGGCATCGAGCAGAGGCAGGTCCGCGGGCAAGCCGGCCAGGATCGCGCTGGCGTCCTCGACACCACCGAACGCGACCGACGTGACTGCCTCCTCCTTGCAGGAGAAGTGGTTCGCGAACGTGCGACGCGAGTAGCCAGCACGCTGCACGACATCCGCGGTGACGAACCCGAACAGCCCGCGCTCACGGGTCAGCTCGAACGCGGCTTGGGCGAGCGCCCGTCCCGTCGCCTCGCGCTTGAGGTCCCGCAACCCACGATCCACACCCTGAGTATGACGCCCGTTGCCCAATGAGCAACATTGCCTATTGAGCAGTTAGATACCCCGTCTTTGCCGCTGGCCCCAGCAGTTGTCCCTCAAGGGCGTTCCGGTAGCGTGACGCAACATATGGCCGTCAATCGCCCTCGGCGCCGGTCTTGTCAATGAGTGGCCATGGACGACGGGGAGCTCGTATGGGTGCCGGTGGTGAAGCGGTCGGTGCGGAAAGCGGAGGCCAGTTCGCTGATGCGGTGCTGGCTCTGCTCGCGGTCGCGCGGCGGACCAGGGGACGCCTGCAGCCACTCTTCGAAGACGTCACAGTGCCGCAGTTGGTCTTGCTGGATGCTGTGCAGATCTGCGGCCTTGAGGGCATCGGCGCCATTTCGACGTACACGCTGTTGAGCCAACCGACGGTGACCCAACAGGCGGCCAGCCTGGAAAGCGCAGGTCTGCTGCGCCGCATCCCGGCTGAGGACGACCGCCGACGGCGGGTGCTCAGGCTCACCGAACGAGGTGAGCAACTTCTGGCCGCCAAGCGCGGCCTCGTCGCCGACCGACTCTCGGTGGCCTGGAGATCTCTCACGCCTGAGG
Source organism: Nocardioides carbamazepini (assembly GCF_024614185.1). Classification (GTDB taxonomy): domain Bacteria; phylum Actinomycetota; class Actinomycetes; order Propionibacteriales; family Nocardioidaceae; genus Nocardioides; species Nocardioides carbamazepini. Next base: position 58,000 of record NZ_JAHTLF010000020.1, on the reverse strand, counting down.
AGCAAGCCATCGCTGTCCCGCTGCTGCGCCACATTACGGATCTCGTGGGGGAACTGACCTGACTGGGTGCAATGGCGACTAGTTTGGCGTCGTGTGTCGAACCGACCCAGAGCCCTGAGGGCTCGCCGTCGCTTCGGCAGAACCGGATGGGCGAGCGGAATCGGTCGACACTTTGGGGAGCACTCGCCAGACGAGATGAGCCATCAGTGTGCCGAGCAATGATCGCGCTAGAGGCTTGTTGGCCGCGCTCTGTTCCGTGAGGTTGCGTCGTCGCGCCTCGAGTTCGAGGCGCTGGCCGACCCGAGCTCCTAGCTCGTCGATGCCGCTGGCCAGTCCGGCTGCGATGGCCATGGCTGCCCAGTCGTTGCGGGCGGTGGCCAGCACGGCGTGGGCAACGACGTCGGTGGGCGGGTCCTCCGCCATCTCGTCGACGACTTTGCGGACGCCCGAGTAGATCCGGGAGGCGTGCCGCCAGGCTTCGATGACGGCCTCCCTGCGGTCTTCAGGGTCGTCGACGAGGCCGCGTTCTATTGAGGCCACGAGGCGGGTGTGCCAGCGGAGCAGCAGCGCGTTCGCGAGGTCATCGACGTTGTTGAAGTAGGTGTCGGTGCCTTCGATGTTGGTGGGGACTTGCCCGTCGTTTCGGGCGAGGATCTCCTCGATCAGATTGTGGAGGACTGTTGCGCGGCTCGGCTTCGGTCGGTCCTTCACAGGTACTCCTTCGTGGGACTGGATGGTGAGTGGCTGACTTACTGAATGGGTAGAGATGCGAACCCGCGGATCGGGCCTGAGCGGAGTCGGACCGCGGAGTCGATGTCGACATCCCAGTCACGGCGGCGGGTGAGGAGTGCTCGCAGAGCAACACGTGCTTCGAGGCGGGCCAGGGATGCGCCGAGGCAGAAGTGGATGCCGCGCCCGAACGCGACTTGTCGTTCGGGGGCGCGGTGGATGTCGAAGTGGTCTGCGTCGGGGAACGCGTGGTCGTCGCGGTTGGCTGAGCCGAAGAGCAGCAGCACGGTGTCGCCGGCTGCCATGGCCTGCCCGTGCAGATCGACCTGTCGGGTCAGGGTGCGTGCCAGGCCCTGGACGGGTGAGTCGTAGCGGAGCAGCTCCTCGACGGCTGCTGGCACGAGTTCGGGGTTGTCGGCGAGAGCGCGTCGGTCCTCAGGGTGCTGGGCGAGTATGACTGCGCTGTTGGACAGGAGGTTGGTCGTCGTTTCGTGCCCGGCGACGAGGAGCAGCAGGCAGAAGCCGAGGAGCTCTTCCTCGGTGAGGTGCTCGCCGTCCACCTCGGCTTGGACGAGCGCTGTCATGAGGTCGTCTTGGGGGTGCGCGCGTCGGTCGGCCAGGAATGCGGAGAAGTACTCGTAGAGGGCTGCAGCGGCATCCAGCCCGGCGCCGAACTCGCCTCGCGCCGGGTTGGACTGGATCAGGGTGGTGGACCAGGTCCGAAAGCGGTCGCGGTCTTCACGCGGCACGCCGAGCATGTCGGCGATCACGATCGCGGGCAGAGGTCCGGAGAACTCGGAGACGAAGTCCCAGGGGCCGGTCGCGGGGGTTGTGTCGAGGAGGTCGTCGACAAGGGTCTGGATGTGCGCCTCGAGCCCGGCGATGCGACGCGGGGTGAAGGCCTTGCTGACGAGTTGGCGCAGCTGCGTGTGCCGGGGTGGGTCGCTCATGATGAGCATGGGCAGGAACAGCTCGGTCATGTCCACGCCGGGTGGGGTGGGGAAGATGCCGGAGGCCGAGGAGTACGTCGTTGGGTCGGCCAGGGCCGCCGAGACGTCCTCGTGCCTGCTGAGCACCCAGGTGCTAGCCTCCGGCGACCAGTACGCCGGGGCGTGGTCGCGAAGCTGCCGATAGACGGGGTAGGGATCCGCCATCACTGTGGGGTCGAACGGGCTGTAGGTGAGCTGCTGGCTAGTCATGACTTCTCTCTGGTCATCGGGTTCACGGGTGCCTGGGGTATCGGGGCTGGCTCTACGGCTGCCGGTGCGTGTGCCGGCCGGGGGTGTGGCCACCAGCTGCCCTCCTCGCACAGCGCGGCGCAAGCCGGGACGACGAGAGTGCGCACGACGAAGGTGTCGAGAAGGAGCCCGGCCGCGACAGCGAAACCGGTCTGGGCGAGCGCCTCGACCGGTGAGAACAGCAGGGCCACGAAGGTGGAGGCGAAGATCAGGCCGGCGGCGGTGATGACGGGTCCGGTTGCGGTGACCGCGCGCGCGACCTCGTCGCGGTCTAGAGCGAGCCCGCTTTCGCGCATCCGACTCATCAGCAGGATGTTGTAGTCCGCCCCCACGGCGACCAACAAGACGAACACGATGACGGGGACGGTGAAGTGGATGTCTTGTCCGGCCAGGTGCTGGAACACCAGGGTGGTCAACCCCAGCGCTGCCGCGCACGACAGCACCACCGAGGCGAGCAGGTAGAGCGGTGCGGCCACGGCACGCAGGGTCAGGATGAGGATGAGGAGAACCATCAGCAGGACCGCCACAACCACCAGGACTGCATCGTCGGTGAGGTAGTGGGCCAGGTCCGCGCCCAGGCCGGCGGCGCCGGTGGCCAGGACAGTGGAGTCGTCAAGGCGGGTGTTGTTCATGGCCTGCTTCGCGGCGTCCTGGATCTCGTCGTAGCGCTCCTGGCCGGCGGGTGTGAGCGGGTCGGTGTCACCGGTCACCTGGATCCGCGCCAGCTTGCCGTCCTCCGAGAGGAACACGTCCCGGGCCAGGGCGAAGTCCGGCTTGTCGAGAGCGGAGGCGGGGAGGTAGAAACCGCCGGCCTCGGGTGTGTCTGCACGCTGGTTGACGTCCTGGAGGTAGTTGCCGGAGTCGTCGAGACCGTCGCGGAGTTGCTCGGTCTGGGTCAGGAGCTGCTCGATGCCCGGCGCGATGCCGGCGGCACCGGTCACGAGCCGGTCGGTGCCCCCCTCTAGCTCGCCGAGCTTGTCGCTGAGCTGGGCTTGTCCATCGGCGATCCGGTTGCTGCCGGACTCTGCCTGCCGCAGCCCGGCGGCGAGCTGGTCGAGCCCGGTGGCGAGCCTGCCGTCGCCGGCGGCCACCTTGTCCGCTCCGGCGGCCGCTTCGGCGAGGCCGGGGAGGAGCTGGTCGCGTTGGCCGGCGTAAATCGTTCGCAGGCCCTCACGGGAACGTCTGCAGACCGGGTCGGTAGTGCAGATCGGGTCGTCCTCAAGGGCCTCGACGATCATGCCGAGGCCGTCGACGGCTTGGGCGACCTGGTCGTGCGCGGTTCGGAGGCCCGCAGCCAGCGTTGCTGCGCCGTCACGCAGCTGGCGGGCTCCGTCGGCGGCCTGACCGGTTCGCTCGGCCGCTTGGCCGAGGCCGCTGGCGATCCGCTTGCTTGCGTTGCTGAGCTCGGCCGCACCGTCTTCGGCTTTCCCGGCACCGGAGGAGACCTGGTCGAGGGCATCAGCCAGGTCGCCGGACCCGGATGCAAGCTGCTCTAGCCCTGGCTCCCCGGACTCAAGCTTGCGGTCAGCCTGGTGGAGTCCTTCGGCCAGCCTGCCGAGCTGGTTGGCGATGGACGCGGGTTTGAGTCGTCTTCCGGCGGGCTGGGTGATACTGCGGACCTGGTCGACGCCGTCGACCTTGGCCACCGCGGTGCTGACCGCGTTCAGGACAGCAAGGTCGCGAGTGTTGGCCATGTCCTGGTCGGAACGGATGAGCACGTAGTCCGGCAGCGTCTGGTTCGGCGGGAAGTGCTCGGCCATCGCCGCAAGTCCCGCGTTGCTGGGGGTGTCGGGTGGCTGGGCCGCTCGTTCGTCGAACGAGAGCTGCATGGTGGGCAGCGCCAGAGCCAGAAGCACCAGAACGCTCACCCCTGCGACCAGGACCCGGGCCGGATGGCTCCCGACGAGGCGGCCGGTGCGTGCCCACCGCGAATCCGCGCGGGCCTTCGGGGCGGGGCCGATGCGCGGTCCGAACCAACGCATCAGCGCGGGAGTAAAGGTCAGACTCACCGCGACGGTGACCGCGACGCAGATCGCCATCGGGGGGCCGGTGGTGGCAAAGATGGCGAGATCGGTGAAACCCAGGCAGGTCGCGCCCAGGATGACTGTGGCCGCCGAAGCCAGCAGAGCCGGCCCGACGCGGGAGACCGACTCGGCGACCGCTTCGGTTGAGTCGAGGCCGTTGGCGTACTCCTCACGGAACCGGGAGATCAGAAAGACGCAGTAGTCGGTCCCGGCGCCCAAGGTGATAGCCACGACGAATGCGTCGGTGTAGGTGGACAGGGCTAGCCCATGTTCACCAGCCCAGGCGAGGGCGCCGCGGGTGCACAATAGGGCGATGCCGATGGTCACCAGCGACACGAGGACGGTGGCGACCCGGCGGTAGACCAGCCACAGGATTGCGACCAGCAGTGCGAGGGAGACGGCCGTGATCTTCAGCGAGGCGTCGTTCACCGCCGTCGTCAGATCCGTGATCATCGCCGGGTCTCCGGTCACGTGAACCTCGGTGCCGGGCGGGGCGTCGAGATCGTCGACGACCGACCGGAGCCACTTCACGTCCTCGTCTGAGGCCGGCGACCCGACCGCGGAACGAAGTCCCACGACCAGGTAGGTCGCTTCGCCGTCCTTGCTGGTCATCGACCGCCTTGCCTGAGGGTCCTCGAGGTAGTCCTGGACCTCCGAGACCCGCTCCGGCTCCTCCCCTAGGGCATGCACGAGGTCGGCGTAGGCACGGCGGTCAGCCGCGCTCAGCCCGTTGTCTTTGGTGATGACCACGAAGACGTAGGACTGGGTGTTGCCGGTACCGAACGCGTCGTCCATGATCCTCAGCCCTTGCAGGGTCGGGGAGTCCTCCGGCAGAAACGCGGTGCTGCTGCGTTCGACCACCGCGCCCAGTGGGGTTACCAGCAGCGAGAGCACCGCAGCCGCCAACACCCAGCCGAGCACCACTACGGCCGGGAAGCGGTGACCGACGCCGAGAGCAGACCGTAGCGGTCCACGGGTCCCGGCCCGATCGTCTCGACTCACTGAACCCAACCGATCGCCTAGATCACTGGTTTGTAATTGCAGTACAACATACGATGTGGTGCACGTCGAGGCTCCGACGAATGCATCAGCAAATCGCGGACGAGAACAGAGGTGAGCGATGAGAAAGCTCCCGGCAAAGCTGGCCAGCCAGCTGTACGGCGCAGCAGAGCTGATCGCGGAGCGCGGTCTGGACGGCACCAAGATCGAAGACATCGCCGAGGCCACCGGCATCCCGAAGGCCACGATCTATTACCACCTCGACGGCAAGAACGCCGTGCTGGAGTTTCTCCTCAGCGACCTGCTGGACATGATCGCCGGCGCCGTCGGCGTTGCCGTGTCGAGCGCCGAGGATGCGCGGACTCGACTCGAGGCCGCTGTCGTGGCGCAGCTGGGGGTAATGCTCGAGCATCCGTTCCTGTGTCGGGCATTGGTCGGCGACCTTGGGCGCGCGACTCGGCTGCCCGAGCTGGCGCTGGCATTGCGGGCTGCGTTCTACGAACCGATCGAGCAGTTGTTGGCCGACGGCGTGGCTGATGGGTCGCTACGCCAGGTCCCCAACCCGGGCGCCGTGGCCTTGAGCGTCTTCGGTGCCATCACGGTCGCCGGCCTCACTGCGGCGGTGGAGGGGCCATCTGACGACCCGTCCGCAGACGCAGTGCGCTTGTCTGCGTCGATCAGCGAGTTGATCTTCGACGGCCTGGCGACGCGTCCCCGTCGCGGTGACTGCGAGCCCGGTGACGGGGCCTGACCAGCCTGAGTGAATCCCGACCGAGCGAGCTCTCCTGGGAGGCGGACATGAGGGACGTCGGAGGTTGATCGTTGCCCCAATGCTTCTACTTGGATTCACGTGCCCACTTCGACTGACCTGCTTACCGCTTTCCACCGGTCACCTCGCTTCTGCCGAGGAATCTGGAGAGCCTCGACTCTTTGAGGGTACGAGGCACCTCCGACAGTACGAGGCAGGCGCGGTTCAGAGGCGGTGCTAGCTGCGGGCGTCCGGATTCGATGAGGCCCACGCCTTTCGAGAGGACCGGTAGGCATCGCCGTCGTCACGCTCCACCTCGAGTCAGCGGCGTGTCCCAGCGCCTCCTGCCCGCGCGGTTATCACGTATCTCGCTCAACTGGTGAGGAGCTTCGCGGCGGCGGCTCCCGCTGGCTCCGACTAGTGTCTGTCAGCGATGGTTTCCGGAATCGACCCCTCAGTGCTGCGCGCCGCTCGCGAGAAGGCGGGCCTGACCCAGCATGAGTTGGCGCGTCTAGTTGGTGCCGCCGGTGGGGAGCGCATATCTCGTTGGGAGCTCGGCGCGTCGGTTCCTCGGCCGGACTTCTTGGTCAAGCTTGCTAGAGCCCTCGACATCCCGACCCTTCGTCTAATTCACATGGAGGGTGAGGTTCCTGATCTCAGAGCACTGCGTTTGAAGGCGGGGCTGACGGTGCCCGAGTTAGCTGCGGCCGTCAACGTGGCTGTGCCGACCTACTACGCCTGGGAGCAAGGCCGTTGGACCCGACTCCCAGCAGCCCAGCAGGTTGAGAGTCTCGCGCGTGGGTTGGGGGACACAGTCGACGTCGTCGCCGCGGCCTTCCAGGAAGCCCGGCAGCAGCGCCTGCGGCGCGGGCAGGTCTAGCGCCGTAGACGAGCGCGCCTGGCGCCGAGTTTGACCGTAATCCACAAGGAGAAATTCCCCCCGAAAAGTCCGCATGATTTGTGGTCCCATTGACCCGGACGTTCGGTGCGTGCAGGCGCTCAGTCCCATCGGGGGGATTGGGCCACGCAACCACTTCCGGTCAGGACTCGGGCGATGACATCTCGGAATCGGTCAGCTGTGGATAACGATTCGCTCGATAGAAATGCACTAGTGTATTTCTATCGAGTCGGGCTCGCGATGACCGCTCCCGGCACGTCTTGACACGTAGGTGATCGAGACCAGAGAGGACTCGGGGATCCATGTCGATGAACACTGCTCAACAAGCACGGGACGAGGTTGGCGCCAGTATCAAGGCACCTCCCGACCACAACCATTTCCCACGGCTGAGGCGCCGCCGCAGGCGTTGGGTCCTGGCACTCTGCGCGGCTCTTGTCGCTGCCGGCGGCCTGGGGACCGCGTTCGCGTTTACCTCGGTTAACGACACCCAAGAGGTCCTGGTCGTCAGCAACGACATCAAGCGTGGCGAGACCATCGAGGCCGGCGACCTCGCCGTGGTGCGGGTCAGCGTCGACCCGGCGTTGACTCCGGTCCCCGGCAGCCAGAAGGCCGAGCTCGAGGGCAGCCGCGCTGCCGTCGACCTGTGGGCCGGCACTCTGCTCACCGCGCAGGCAGTCACCGACAACCTGGTGCCGGGGGAGGGAGAGTCCCTGGTAGGCATCAGCCTTACTCCCGCGCAGATGCCGTCAGAGCCGCTCTACGGCGGCGACGTCGTCCGGATCGTCACCACGCCCGGCGACCAGGGCGAGATCACCGACAGGGAGCCGGTCACCATCGAGGCCACCGTCGTTGGTGTTAACCGGGTCGAGGAGACGGGGGAGACCGTCGTCGACGTCGCGGTGCCCGAAGCCGAGGCGGCCGAACTGGCTGCCCGGGCTGCCACCGGACGGGTCGCACTCGTCCTGGACGCCCGGGAGCGCTGAGGCATGGCGGTGATCGTCCTGGCCTCCGCGAGCGGTTCGCCCGGCGTGTCCACCACGGCGCTCGGGCTAACCCTCAACTGGCACCGACCCGTGCTCCTGGTCGACGCAGACCCGACCGGATCCTCCTCGGTCTTCGCCGGCTACTTCCAGGGCGCCCAGGAGCCGACCGGCGGCCTGATCAACCTCGCTCTCTCCCTGCGCGAGGGAACGCTGGCGGTTGCGCTGCCCCGGGAGACGCTGCTGCTGGACCCCGAGGCGCCGGCCGAGCGGTCTGCTTGGTTCCTACCCGGCATCCGGGCCCACGAGCAGGCCCCCAGCCTGCTGCCCCTGTGGGAACCGCTCACCGAGCAACTGCGCGCCCTCGACCGCAACGGCCAGGACGTCATCGTCGACGCCGGACGACTCGGCCTCGCCGGCTGGCCCCAGCCGCTGATCGCTGCCTCCGACCTGACCCTGCTCGTCACCCGCAGCTCGCTGCCGGCCCTGGCCGGTGCCACCAGCTGGGCCAAGACCCTGCGGGCACAGTTCGCCGCGGTCGGTGGGCTCTCCCGTCTCGGGGGACTCCTCGTCGACGAGGAGCGACGCTGGCCCTCGCTTCCCACCGGCGCCCGAGTCCGGCCCTACACCGCACGCCACATCGCCAAGGCCCTCCAGATCCCCGTGGTCGCCTCCGTGGACTGGGAGCCCGAGGTGGCCGAGGTCTACTCCCACGGCGCCCGCAAGCCACGCAAGTTCGAGTCCTCCGGACTGCGGCGCGGGTACCGGGGCAGCACCGCCGCAATCCAGTCCATCCTCGGCGCCAACCAGGCCGCCCTCGCTCCCACGAACGGAGGCCACGCATGAGCACCAACGGACACCACCCGGAGACCAACGGCCGCGACCCGCTGCGCGCAGACGAGTGGCTTGAGGCCCGCCATGCCGCGAACCGTGAGCAGACCTCGCCGTTCGCCCGAGGACGCGGTTCCAACGGCACCCCGCCGCCCCCGCCGGTCGTCGAGGACGACGACCCGACCTCGCTGCCGATCTTCGCCGGCGCCTGGACCAGCGAAGGCGAGGGCCAGCTGCCTGGCCGCGCCCGCTCGGAGTTCAGCCTGCGCCCGCTTGTGGCGCCCGCACCGGAGGAGCACCAAGACACCCGCGGCACGGATGGCGAGGTCGAGCTGGACTGGGAGCTGATCGCGCAATACCGCGCTGAGATCTCGTCGCGACTGACCGCCCGGCTCGACAAGGAAGGTGGTCGGGTCACCGAGGAGGACCGCGAGCAGATGGGCCTCGACGTCATCGAGGAGCTCATCAAATCCGAGGCCGAGACGTTGGTCTCGACCGGCCGTCCGCCGTGGACGAAGGACCACGAGAAGGCACTCAAGTCCGCCCTCCACGCCGCCCTGTTCGGGCTCGGCCGCCTGCAGCCCCTGGTCGAGCGCGAGGACGTCGAGAACATCATCGTCATCGCCCGCGGCCCGGTCTGCTCGGTGTGGCTGGAGCTGGTCGACGGCACCCTTGTGGAGGCCGCCCCGATCGCCGACTCCGAGGACGAGCTGCGCGAGTTCCTCTCCGATCTAGGCGCACGGCAGAACCGGCCCTTCACCGAGGCCCGGCCGCACCTGGACCTCCGGCTGCCCGGGGGAGCGCGGCTCGCGGCCGGCTCCTGGGTGATGGCCTACACCTCCGTCGTGATCCGTCGCCACAGCATGCGCGAGGTGTCGATGGACGAGATGGTCTACGACCGCAAGGCGTGCAGCGCGGTCCTGGCCGACTTCGTCGCAACCTGCGTGCGCGCGGGCAAGAGCATCGTCGTCTCCGGGGTCCAAGGCAGCGGCAAGACCACTTGGGTCCGGGCCCTGTGCTCGTGCATCCCGCCCTGGGAGATGATCGGCACCTTCGAGACCGAGTTCGAGCTGCACCTGCACGAGCTCGTCGACCGCCACAAGATCGTCCACGCGTGGGAGCACCGCCCCGGATCCGGCGAGGTCGGCATCGACGGCCGCCAGGCCGGTGAGTTCAGCCTCGAGGAGGCCATCCACCACTCCTTCCGGTTCAACCTCGCCCGCCAGATCGTCGGTGAGGTCCGCGGCCCGGAGGTCTGGAACATGCTCAAGGCCATGGAGTCCGGGCCGGGCTCGATCAGCACCACCCACGCCCGCAGTGCTGAGCACACGATCGAGAAGCTCGTCTCCTGCGCCATGGAGAAAGGCCCCCAGGTCACCCGCGAGCTGGCAATCAGCAAGCTGGCCGCCGCGATCGACATCGTGATGTACCTGCGCTCGGAGGTCGTCGCCAATCCCGACGGCACCTTCCGCAAGCAGCGCTGGGTCGAGGAGGTCCTGGTCGTCCAGCCCAGCATCGACGCCGCCAGGGGATACGCCACCACCCCGATCTTCGCCCCTAACCAGCTCGGACAGGCCGTCGCGACCGGCAAGCTCGACAACTTCCTCGCCCAGGAGCTGGCGCGGCATGGGTTCGACCTCGAGGCGTACAAGGCCGAGTCCCAGGCCAACCCGGGGGTGGCCACCTCATGAGCACTGCGTTCCTGCCCGCCGTCTTCGGTGCGCTCATCGTCATCGGTCTGATCGGGATGGTCTACGCGCTAATCCCCGCGCCGCCCAAGCCGCCGCGGCCCGCCCGGACCGTCACCCCGTTCGGGCGGCTGGGGAACTGGTTCGTCCGGCTCGACCGGCGCACCCGGATGCTGATGGTCGGCGGTGCCGTGGCTGGCCTCCTGGTCGCGCTGGTGACCGGCTGGGTGATCGCGATCGTGCTCGTCCCGGCCGGGATCGTCGGTATCCCGCTGCTGCTCACGCCCCCGCCGGCGGCCGCGAGCATCGAGAAGCTCGAGGCGCTCGAAGAGTGGACGCGGTCCCTGTCGGGCAAGCTGACCGCCGGCCAATCCCTGCGCTCGGCGCTCATCAAGTCCCTGCAGTCCGCGCCGGCACCGATCGAGCGCGAGGTCGGACTGATGGTCTCCCGGCTGTGGAACAACACCGCCAGCACCGAGGACGTGCTGCGCGCCTTCGCCGAGGACCTCAACGACTCCACCGGCGACGTCGTGGCCAGCCAGCTGATCCTGGCCGCCAGCGGCCGCGGCCAGGCCGGTCTGTCGAAGGCGCTGGACGCCCTCGCCGAGACCGTCGCCTCCGACGTGCGCGCCCGCCGCCAGATCGCCGCCGACCAGGCCAAGCCCCGCACCACCGCCCGCACCGTCACCGTGATCACCCTCGGGGTGCTCGGCATGCTCGCCTTCACCGGCGACTACATCGAGCCCTACGGCTCCCCGCTGGGCCAGGTCATCCTCGCCGTCCTCCTCTCGGCCTACGTGGCCACCTTGCTGTGGATGCGCCGGATGGCGGTCGCCAAGCCGCTCCCGCGGTTCCTCGACAACTCCGCTCGGTTCACGGAAACTGAAGCCCGTCTCGCTGGGAACCCGAGGGTGGGACCGTGATGACGCGCTCAGTATGGGGCGTCGGTTCGCCAACCGGAGAGTTCGGTGGCGAAGTCGTCGAGCTCTGGATGGCTGATCGTGCTGGCGTAGTGCTCGGCGGTGGCGATGGTGACGCCGAAGAAGTCACAGATCTGGCGCAGGTCGCCGCCGGCGTGGACCTCGGCCAGGATGCGGTCGCGGCGCAGGGCGTTGGCGGACGTGCCGAGCTTGTCGGTGAGCCAGGGCACCTTGACCTGCTCCAACGTGGCGGCAGAGCGGCTGTGGATCAGGAAGTGCGCGTTGATGCTTCTGGGCCATTGCTCTCGGCGGTGGGCGAGGTAGGCGTCGAGCCTGGCCTGGGTCTCGGCTGCCAGCAGGATCGTGCGGTCGGACAGCACGATGCGGTGGTCGCGCACGTCGGTCAGCAACAGGGCGCAGGCCTCGCCGGGTCGCAGCCCGTGGATGGCGATGAGCGTGGTGATCGCGGCAGTGGTCGGGTCGGTGGACTCGAAGGCCTCGCGGATGCGGGTGGTGTCGATGGGCATCGGGACACGCCGCTCGAGGTTCCCGATCCGCATGCGCGCCATTGGGTTGACGAACAAGACGCGGTGGCGTTTGAGGGTGGTGAAGATCGAGCGCAGCGCGGCGCCGAGCTTGACGCGCGGAGTGCCATGGGCTGGCAGCACGGCGAGGATGTCTTCGCGCGTGATCTCACGCAGGGACAGGTGTCCGGCGTCTGCCCACGCCCGAAGCGTCGGCATGGCCCACATGGTGCGGGTCTTGATGGTGACGTCGTGCCGGGGTCGGCTCCTGGGTGGAGTGGTGCTGCCGTAGTGCAGGACGTCGAACCAGTTCTGCAGCTCGCCGACCATGGGTTGTGGCAGTCCTTCGATCTGGCGGGCGAACCAGCTACGCAGCGGCGGAACCCGATCGTCGTCCAACAGGTCGTTGTCGGCCAGGACCGCGAGCGCCAGCCGGACACTGAGGTTCAGGCTGGTCAGCTCGAGCACATCGCTGGCTCGGACGAGCCCGGTGGTGACGCGGTGTCGGGCTTGCACGACCCGCAGCGTGATCCGGGTCCGGATGGTCTGCCGGTCTGTCCAGCCGTGCCGCTGGGCATGGTCGAGGACGTGCTGGTCGAGCATGGCGGCGAACCGGCTGCTGGGCGGCTCTCCGAACCCGAACCGCCGAGCGGTGGCCTCGACCCGGTCGTAGGCGAACAGGTCGAGCTGCTCCGGATCTGGCGCGTGCCTCCCCGTTGGTGCGGCATCGTTCTGCTCGGTCCTGGGGTCGTGGCCGGGTGGATGGATCTGGTCGCGCGGGTTGCTGTAGTCCCGGCGCGGGTGTGGCCGGTAGCCGTTGCGGGGGTTGGCCATGTTCGCCAGCCAGAGCTGCTGGCTGTCGGGGTTGGCGGCCAGTACGTCACGGGGCAGGCCGGCTTGGGCCTGGTAGAGGAAGGTCTGGAACCAGCAGAGTCGGCAGGCTTTGTGCTCGTTGATGGCCAGGTCGCGCTGGCAGGAGATGCACTCGCCGGTCCCGGGGTGCAGATGGCGCCAGCTCGTGCACCCGGCGCACAGCCACTTCAGGGTGCGGGTTGCGCCCCAGGCCAGGCAGTCGCGGCAGGAGTCGGGCAGCTGCGGCGCGTGCTGGTGGCAGCGTCGGCACAGCCTTTCGGACCAGTAGTCGCCGGTGGCATCGCAGCGACGACACGGCAGGGGTCGGCCGTTGGTGCCGGGCTTGCAGTCGTAGCAGAAGTGCCTGCCGTGGTAGGCCTGCGGTTTGAGTCCGCAGCCCTGGCACATCTTGGGTGCGCTCACGCGGGCGGTTTGCTCCGGCTACGTCCGGGCGGCGGGCGCCGCGTGGTCTTCTTGGCCGCAGGTGATCCTGTTTGGGCTGCCGTCTTCTTGGTAGGTCTGCGGGCCGCGACTGCCTCGGGCTCGCAGATGAGCAGCTCGGCCGGTGTGCAGCCGAGCACGAAGCAGATCACGTCGAGGTCGTCGAGCCGGATCGAAGTGGGGTGGCCGGTCCACAGACCCGACATCTTCCCCGCGCTGATCTCTAGGCCAGCATCGGCCAGCATGCGCCGTAGCTCGGTCGACTTCCAGATCCCGGCCTCAGCGGCCTTCATCCTCATGTTCCAGCGCATCGGCTCAAACCTCCTCGTTCTCGCTCGTCTGTCGGTCGCTCGTTCTGCTGGTGGTGGTGCCGAGGCGTGCCAGGGTCCGCTCGGTCGACTCGGCCCAGGACGTCTCGATGTGGGTGGAGTGGACGTGGATGTACTGCGTCGTGGTCGACAGCCAGCTGTGACCCAGCAGCTCCTGGATCGCTTTGAGCGTCACGCCCTGCTCGTAGAGATGGGAGGCGCAGTAGTGCCGCAGTACGTGCGGCGAGAGCCGGCCGGTCCATCCGGGCAGCCATCGGCCGACCGCGTCGCCCATGCCCGTGCGCAGCGCCTCGGCGCCGATGCGCGTGCAATGTCCGGTCATCGGGTCGTGTCGTTCGCTGGGAAACAGGGGCGCGTTGGGGTCGTCGTAGTCGTCCCCGTACTGGGGTCGTACGTCGTTCAGCCACCACTCCAGCAGCGCGTCGACGTCGTCGATGGCCGGCACGATGCGGGTCTTTGCGCCACGGCCGCGGCTGCCCTTGCCGTGGCGCACATGGAGCTTGCCGTGGTTTCCGAGCTCGGGGTGCCAGTCCCCGACATCGAGCATCACGGTCTCGTTGATCCGCAGACCGATCCGTCGCCACAGCGACGCCGCGAGGTAGTCCCGCGCGGCTGGCAGGTACTTGCGTGTTTCGGGCAGGGAGTCGCGCCAGCCCTCGAACAGGCCACGGACCTCGTCGTCCCGTGGCGGGATCCTGGTCGCCGTGGCTGCAGCGACCGCCCGCGGCCGGTTGAACTCGTCGATCGGCTGGACCACGACCTTGTCGAACAGGGCGTGGATGTCGCCCTGGTAGCGCACGATCACGAACTCGTAGAACTTCGCCAACGCCCCGGCCTTGCCCGCCACCGTCGACCTCGCCAGACCACGCTCACGCCGTGCCGCCCGCAGGTACCGGTCGGCGTCCTCGACCTGCGCGGTCCACAACGGTCTGCCCAGGAAGTGTGCGAACTCGAAGACCACCGACCGATCCGCCGCTGCGGTCTTGTCGCTGATCCCCACCGCGCCGAACGCCAGCGAGTACTGATCGATCAGCTCCTGCTCGAACTCCTCGACATCGATGTCGCCACGCAGGCTGCGCGCGGAGTCCAGGGACCGGACCACTGTGAGAGTCACCGAACCACCGCTTCACGAACGAGAATGAACTGTCGTGAACCTAGCAGAGTTGTCACGAATCCTGAAACTCTGTCGCTGTTCGTCAATGTCGCCGAAGCGTCTCAACGCCGCAGGTCACAGCCCGGCCAGGACAAAAAGCAGAGAAACGAACTGGATGGAACTGAAGTACTCCCGGCCCGCAACGCGCACCGCGCCGCCCAGCGCACGGCACCGGTCGAGAACCAAGGAGCACTCGCATGACCGGCCTCCAGATCGCCCTCGCCAGCGGCGCCCTCTTCGGACTGGCCCTCGCCCTGCTCGTGTGGCGTCTCGCGCCGTCCGACCCTGATCTGGTCGACGCCCTGGACCGTCTCTCGCCTGACCACGTCGTGCCCCGCCGCAGCGCCCACGGCCTCGACGACGCCGGCACCGACACCGGATCGGCGGTCGATCGGATCGGCCTGTGGGCGATGAAGAACCTGCCCGGTGGTGCCTGGGCACACACCCCCCGCAAGGACCTGGCGCTCCTGCAGATCAGCGAGACGCGGTTCTACGGCGAGAAGGTCGTCTGGGCGATGCTCGGGCTGATCATGCCGCCGCTGCTTGCGGGATTCTTCAGCCTGATCGGGCTCCCGCTCCCGTTCGCGATCCCCACGCTCGGGTCGCTGGCCCTGGCCGCCCTGTTCTGGTTCATGCCCAACTACAACGCCGCCGACGACGCCAAGAAGGCCCGCATCGAGTTCAGCCGAGCCCTGGGCGCCTACATCGACATGGTCGCCACCGGCGTACGCGACGGCTCCAGCGGCCAGCAGGCGCTGCGCCAGGCGGCCGAGGTCGGCGACACCTGGGTCTTCAAGCGGATCGAGAGTGAGCTGCGCCGCGCCCGCTACATGACCCGCGCCCCCTGGGACTCCCTGCACGGTCTGGCCGACGAGCTCGGCGTCCCCGAGCTGGACGACCTCGCCGACATCATGCAGCAGTCCGGCCAGGACGGAGCCCAGATTTACAACAACCTCCGGGCCCGCGCAGCCGCACTCCGCTCGGCGATGCTCAGCGCCGAGATCGGCAAGGCCAACGCGACCTCCGAGCGTATGTACATCCCCGCCAGCCTGCTTGGCGTCGTCTTCATGGCGATCCTCGTTGCCCCCTCGATGCTCCGCTTCACCACCTGACCGACCTAACACCGACCCCAAAGAAACCGGGTCACCCAAACCGCAACACCCGAACAACCAGGAAGGAAGAACCCCGATGTTGAAGCTCTTCATCGCCCTCCAGCTGGCGGCGCTGACCACGCTCGCCTCCCTCGAGGACCGCGTCACCAGGCAGCGCGACGAGCGCGGCTCCGTCACGATCGAGCAGGTCATCTGGGCGGGCGCGGTGATCGTCATCGTCGGCATCGTCGTCGCGGCGATCAAGTTCTTCGTGACCAGCGAGTCCGCCAAGATCAAGTAGGCCGCCATGTTCGCCAGCCTCCATCGCCGCAGCCGGGACGAGCGCGGGTCAGTGACCATCCAGATGGTCTTCCTGATGCCCGCGCTCTTCCTGCTGATGTTCCTTGGCCTTCAGGGCGCCCTGTACTACCACGCGAAGCAGGTAGCGCTCGCGGCCGCGCAAGAGGGCGCCCGCGAGGCAGGCAGCGAGACCGGCACCCGCGACGCCGGTGTGGCCACGGCGAACACGTTCCTCCAGGACGCCGGCGGATCCGACGTGATGACCTCCACCACTGTCTCCGGATCACGGACCACGACCACCGCCACGATCACCGTCACCGGCAAGTCCATGAGCGTGATCCCCGGCTGGCACGTCACCGTCACCCAGAGCGCCAGCGTCCCGGTCGAAAGGCTGACGGAATGACCCCGTGGGTTCACGATTCCCGACGACGGCGCCGGGACGAGCGCGGATCGGTGGCCATCGAGGCCGCGATCGGCGTCCCGGCCTTCGGGCTTTTCGTGGCGATGATCATTCTCGGCGGCCGCGTGGAGATCGCCAACCAGGCAGTGGACGCAGCCGCCTACGAGGCAGCCCGCGCAGCCTCGATCGAGCGGACCCAGAGTGAGGCGATCAGCTCCGGAAAGTCCGCGGCCACCAGCAGCCTGAATGACCAGGGTCTGCAGTGCACGACCACCAACATCACGGTCAACGCCGCGGCGTTCAACGCCCCGTTGGGAACCACCGGTCAAGTGACCGCCACCGTGACCTGCAAGGTCGACGTCGCGGACCTGAGCATCCCCGGCCTCCCCGGCACTCGGACGATCACCGCGACCGCCAGCAGCCCCGTCGACGCCTACCGGGAGCGCCGATGATGAGCCACCGCATCCGAAGCCTCACGACGCGGCGCTCGCGCGATGAGCGCGGCTCCATCAGCGTCTGGTTCGCGACTGCGTCCTTCGCGATGATCATCCTCGTTGGGATGGCCGTCGACCTCGGTGGCAAGGTCCACACCCAGCAGCAGGCCCGCAGCGCGGCATCCCAGGCCGCCCGCACCGGCGCCCAGGAGGTCCAGGGCTCGACCGCGGTGCGCGGCGAGGACCTCCGCGTCGACATCTACGCGGCCAAGGCGGCTGCCTTGGACTACCTCCACGCCGCCGGCGTGGAAGGAACCGCGCGCGTCGTCGACGGCGACACCCTGATCGTCACCACCACCGACACCTACACCAGCAAGTTCCTCGGGATCATCGGCCTGGACACCATGCAGGTCACCGGGGAGGCGTCCGCGCGGCTCATCCGCGCCGAAGGAGGCATCGAGAGATGACTACGCCCACCCATCCCACCCTGGGCCAGCGACTCACCGGCCTCGCGGCCTCGGTCGCCGTGCTCGGCATCGTCCTCGGGCTGCCCGCACTGTTCCTCGCGATCGGTGCCAGCCCCATCCCAGACCAGATCCCCACCCTGGACGGCATCAAGAACGCGCTTCTGGCGCCCGACGACGGCACGCTCGTCCTCGGCCTGTTCAAGGTGATCGGCTGGGTCGCGTGGGCCTTCATGGCGCTGAGCCTGGTCGTGGAGGCCATGGCACGGCTCCGCAAGGTCCAGGCGCCCCAGCTGCCGGGCCTGGGTCGGCCGCAGGCCGCAGCCCGTGGCCTGATCGGCTTTGCGGCGTTGCTGTTCATCGCCGCACCCATCGCCGCGCAGGCATCCACGATCAGCTCGGCCGCTGCGGCCCCGGTGGCGGTGGGACACGTCACCGCCGGTGCCGTCGACCAGGCGCCTGCCCAGCAGGACGTCAAGGTCGAGACGAAGCAGGAGCGCAAGGGCTCCAAGACCGTCGACCACGCGGTGAAGGCGGGGGAAAGCCTGTGGTCGATCGCCGAGGACCACTTCGGCGACGGCGCCCGCTACAAGGAACTCGTCGACCTCAATCGCGACCTCCTCGGCGCGCAGCCGAGCTTCCTCGAGCCCGGATGGGTCCTCAAGCTGCCCGCGCTCAACGACGGGGGACCGGCGCACGACTACACCGTGCAGCCCACTGACACTCTCAGCGAGATCGCCCAAGAGCAGCTCGGCGACGCCGACCGCTGGCCCGAGATCTACCAGGCCTCCACCGGCATCACCCAGCCCGGCGGGGCCCAGCTGACCGACCCCGACGTCATCGACATCGGCTGGAAGCTCAACATCCCCGGCGCCGAGACACCCGCTAGCCCCGAGGACCAGCAGCCGGTCGACCCGCCGGCCGAAGAGAAGCCTCCGGTCGACCCACCGGCCGAGGAGGAGCCTCCCGTCGTCCCGGAGTCCGAGGTGCCCGAGACGGCCGTGCCCGACGTCGCACCCCCCCAGGCCGAGGAGCCCACTGCACCGGCCGCCGACGTCGACCAGGTCGACGACGCTGACGACTCGATCCTCGACGCGCCGTGGGTCCTCGCCGGTCTGACCGGCGGGGGCGTCCTGCTGTCCGGAGCACTGCTCTTGGCCCTGCGGTCTCGTCGCCGCGCCGGATACCGGAACCGGCCGCCCGGCCGCGCGATCGCCGCCCCGCCTCCGGAGCTCGCGCCGGTCGAGATGACCCTGAACGCAACCGGTGCCGCGGCCGCGGCAACCGTGGAGTTCGCCGACGAAGCGCTGCGCCGGCTCGCGGCCGCCGTCGGCGCCCAGGGCACCACGATGCCGCCGCTCGCGGCCGTGGAGCTCGCGGACGGCAAGCTGACCCTGCATCTCAGCGCGCCGGCCGCCGTCCCGGCCCCCTGGGTGGGCAGCCCCGACCAGACCAACTGGCACGTCAGCACGGACACCGCCGTCGACGAGCTCGGGCCCGATGCCGGCAACGTTGAGCCGCCCTACCCGCTCCTGGCCACCATCGGCATGAGCGACACCGGCGAGACGTGGCTGCTCAACTGCGAGGAGCTGTCCACCCTCACCATCAGCGGCGACCCGACCTACAGCCGGGACTTCGCCCGCCACCTCGCCGCGCAGCTGGCCGTCAACCCGTGGTCGCGGCGCGTGCAGGTCGACTGCATCGGCGTGGCTGAGGAAGCCGTCGCCATGGACGAGCGGATCAGCTACTACCCGACCGGAGCAGCCGGGTCGCCCGCGACCGCCGAAGCCCTCGCGGCCGCCGTCACCACGGTCGACCGAGCCAAGCGACACAACACCGACGTGTCCACGGCACGCACCGGCACCGTCGACGACGACACCTGGCCCGCCCGGATGCTGCTGCTCGATGCGGCAGCCGGAGACCCCGAGGACCTCGAGCAGCTGCTGCAGCTGGTCAACGACCACGTCGGGCAGTCCGCGACCTCCATCGTCGTCGCCGGCGAGCGCCCCAACACACCCGGCGCTGTCCTGCACATGACGAACACCGGCCGCGTCGTCCTCGAGCACGCCGACCTCAACCTCATCGCCGTCGGCCTCACCAGCGACGAGGCCCGCGGCTGCGCCCTGGTCTACGCACAGAGCGAGGTCGCCGAGGACGTCCCCGTGCCGGTCGACGAGACCGCCACCGACGGCTGGGAGGCCTACACCGACCAGTCCGGGGCACTGCGCCGCGAGTACACCCTGCCGCGCAACACCCCCGTCGACGCCGTCGACGAGCCCCTGTCGTCCCTCCTCGAGGGCGACGACGAGGACTACATCCGGCAGAGCGCGATCGTCCAGGAGGACCTCGAGACGCTCGCACCGAAGGTCCCCGAGCACGTCCGCGCCGAGGTCGAGCAGAGCGACCCCACCCTCGACCAGGACATCGCCGACTGGTTCTCCACCGACTGCGACCGTCCCCGGCTCAGCCTGCTCGGCCCGGTCACCGCGCGTACCCACGGCAAGGCCCTGGCCAAGCGCAAGCCCTACTTCACCGAGCTCCTCGCGTACCTGGCCCTGCACCGCAAGCACGGCGCCACCCGCGAGGAGATCGGCGAGGCCTTCGGCATCACCCCCGGCAAGGTGCGCGACTACACCAACACCATCCGCGAGTGGCTGGGCACCAACCCCAGCACCACCGAGCCCCACCTGCCCCACGCCGACAAGGCACCCGCCACCAAGCTCCGCGGCGTCAACGTCTACCAGGTCGACGACGGCCTCCTGGTCGACCTCCACCTCTTCCTCCGACTGCGCAAGCGCGGGCAGGCCCGGGGCGGCGCCGAAGGCGTCACCGACCTGTGCACCGCACTCGAGCTGGTCGGCGAAGCCAAGCCGTTCAGTCAGCTGCGTGAAGAGGGATGGTCTTGGCTCGTCAACGAGCCCGACCGCGTCGACCTCATGGCGTCCGGCTGGATCGCCGACGTCGCGCTCATCGTCGTCACCGAGGCCCTCGCCGCCGGCGACCTGGTCAAGGCCCGCTCCGCCGCCTACGTAGCCAACCGGGCCGACCCGGACGGCGAGAGCACCCGCCTGTGCCTGGCACACGTCATGAAGGCCGAGGACGACCAGCTCGAGGCCGACCGGATCCTTCGCGAGGAGATCTGCAACCGGTCCGACGACGGCGACGCCCCGTTGGAACTGTCGGAGCGTACGAAGACCATCATCAGTACCCACGGCTGGCTCGCGAGCTGACTCGGGAAGGGAGCACCCAGCAAATGACCACGTTCGACCAAGAGCTCACCGGCCGCTACGTCGCGGCCGGCGGCGATCGCCCCGACCTCGACGCGCGACGCGTCGCCCGGGCCGTGTTCGTGCGAGACACCGTCCGCGCGCTCTACAACGCCGACAAGAAGTTCGGCATCGACCCCGCCGACAACGGCTCGCTGGCCGAGCTCGTCGACGCCGCCGAAGAACACCTCGAGCTCATCGCCAACGACGTCAGCCAACGCTCAGTCATGGCCCCGCCCAACACACGAGGAGACACCGCATGAGGAAGCACCACTCCGCACTGGGGGGAGTGGCCCTCGCCCTGGCCCTGACCCTCACGGGCTGCTCGGACGACGGCAGTAACGATCCCGACGCCACCGACACGCCCACCGCGACACCGAGCGAGACGCCCACCAGCGCGTCACCCACGCCGAAGACACCCGAGGAGAAGGCCGCAGCCCAGCTGCAGACCTACCTCGACGTCCGCGACGACGCGTTCCGCGCTGCCACGATCGAGTTCAAGCGACTCAACAAGGTGGCAACGGGCCGGGAGTTCCTCAACGTTCAGCAGAACGTGTCCGGGATCGAGCGCTCTGGCAGCAAGGTCACCGGGGAGTACGTGCACACCCTCGGTGAGCCCCGCCAGCGCGCCGCCGACCAGATCTTGATCATCGACTGCGAGGACCGTACCGGGGTTAAGCGGACGAAGGATGGCAAGCCGGTCCCCGAGCAGAAGGACCCGGAAGGCAACCCGCTGCGCAATCCGGTGCCGATCGAGTACGAGCTGATCTTGGAGAAGGGCCACTGGCTCGTCACTAGCTCCGATGTGATGTGGGACGAGCCGTGCTAGCGCGGGCGCTCGCCACGATCGTCGCCGCGGCCGCGTTGGTAGTGGTCGGCCCGGGGTCTCCGGCCTCGGCTGCTGGAGGCGAAAACTGCTGGTACGAGACTGACCCGGACACGGGGGAGGTCAAGCTCGTATGCGAGGACACCGACACCGACCCCGGGAATGGTGGCGATCCTGGCACTGGAGGCTCATCGACCTGCACCTACGCCGGCAACGAGATCCCCTGCACCGGCCCGGAAGGGTCGGTCTGGAGCAGCAAGTACAAGTGCTGGATCGGAGCGCGAGGAGCAGACGACATGGTCCCGCCTGAGGGCCAGACCAAGGAAGACGGCTGGTGGCACGTCTGCTACTTCCCGCCGCCGGGGTCGTCGTGGGAGTACATGTGGATCGAGACTGGCGAGGTCGGAATCGACCCGGTGGTCCTCGCCCAGCGCGCGATCGCCTCGATGAACCTGGACCCGATCGAGATCGGCATCGTTCCCGAGTCGGGAGCCAACCGCGCCGGCTTGGTCGGCCTGCCGGTGTGGATGTGGGTCGACCAGCCGACCGACGTCACCTTCGGGCCGATCACTGCGTCCGCGGCCGAAGGAACGGTCTCGGTCAGCGCAACGGCCAACGTCTCCAGCATCGTGTGGAACATGGGGGACGGGACGAAGGTGAACTGCACCGGCAAGGGCACGCCGTATGCCGATCACTACGGCGAGCAGGCCTCCCCGACCTGCGGGCACCGCTACGCGAAGATGTCGGACGACCAGCCCGACGGCGCCTACCAGGTCACCGCCACCAGCCACTGGGTCGTCGAGTGGACCGGTGGCGGGCAGTCCGGAACCATCGAGTTCGACCTGACCACCGAGCCGCTCCCGATCCGCATCGGGGAGGCCCAGGTGCTCACGCAGTGAGCGGCTTCGGCAACGCGTGCCAACTTCTGCCAGACGCCGGTTAGCGGAGCTCGCCTTCATCCCGCAGGCGGCGACATTGCGAATGTCACCTTCCTGATACACGGATCTGTGTAATGTTCCTGATACATCAAGCACGGGGATCGAGGAACGAGCGAGCATGGCAGAACCGACCGCGGCAACCGTGACGGCGACGACCGCACGCATCGTCTGGGACACGGCGGACAAGTTCCTGCGGGACGTGGTCGAGGAAGAGGACTACGGGGACTTCATCCTGCCGTTCACCGTGCTCCGGCGCCTGGAGTGCATGCTCGCCGGCACGAAGGAAGAGGTGACCAAGTTCGTCGCCTCGCTAGGCGCGCTTCCCCCGCATCTGATCGACATCGCGGTCAAGGACAAGTTCGGGCTGAGCTTCTACAACGTCTCGCCGCTCGACCTCGCCACCATCGCTTCGGTCGACGACAACGTCGACAAGTCGTTGCAGAGCTACGTGGCAGGGTTCTCGCACAACATCGCGGACATCTGGGTCGCCTTCGACTTCGCCAGGCGAGCGAAGATCCTCGCCGACGCCAACCGCCTGCACGCCGTGGTCAAGCACTTTTCGACCCTCGACCTCTCCCCGGCCGGCCTCGCCGACACCGCAATGGGCGACGTCTTCGAGGACGTCATGTATCGCGCCTTCAACAAGAAGGGCAAGGCCGCGGGGGCCTTCTACACCCCGCGCGATGCGATCAGGCTCATGGTCGACATCCTCATCACCAACGACGACGACACGCTCGCCGGCGAGAACGCCCTCCGCTCGATCTATGACCCGACCGCAGGATCAGGCGGCATGCTGCTCGTTGCTCAGGACGCGCTGAGGGACATGAACGAGAAGATCGACATCACGCTCTACGGTCAGGAGCTGATGCCTGCTGCGTTCGGCCTCGGCAAGGCCGACCTGCTCATCCAGGGTGGTCGTCCGGAAGCGATCAAGCAGGGCAACACCCTCGTCGAAGACCTCTACGAGGGCCAGACGTTCGACTACGTGCTCTCCAATCCGCCGTTCGGCAAGGACTGGTCTGCCGACCAGAAATCCGTCCGTGAACAGGCCCAGGTGCGGCTCGCGCTTCAGCCACGGTCTGCCGAGCACCACGGACGGCCAGATGCTGTTCCTCGCGCACTGTGCCTCGAAGCTCAGCCCGGCCGACAAGAACGGCCAGGGCGGCCGCGCCGCAGTGGTCTCCAACGCATCGCCTCTGTTCGCGAGTGACAAGGGCCCGAATGCGATCCGCCAGTGGCTGCTCGAAGAAGACCTCATCGATGTGATCGTCGCGCTGCCGAACAGCATGTTCTACGGCACAGGAATCGGGACCTACGTCTGGATCCTCGACCGGAACAAGGATCCTGAGCGCAAGGGCAAGATCCAGCTCATCGACGGCTCCGGACAGTGGAAGTCCATGCGCAAGCCCATGGGCGAGAAGCGCCGAGAGATGAGCAAGAACAACCGGGACGTGGTGCTCGAGGCGTACAAGGCGTTCGAGCATGCCGATCCCACGATCTCGCGCGTGATGACTCCCGAGGACTTCATGTTCCGGGACGTACCCGTCTACAAGCAGGCCCGGTTCGCGACGCGCTTCAGCGATGCGGCCGTCGAGACGCTGCGCGCACGCCGAGACGTCACGGACGGGCACCTCGCGGTTCTGAAGGAGCTTGACGGCACGTCCTGGAACGATCTGCCGAAGGTCTTCCCGGAAGCCGCGAGAGCGGCCGGTCTGACGGCCCCGCTCGGCCTCGTCGACGCCGTCATGAAGGCGATGGCGGAGGACGATGACTCCGCGCCACCGGCCGTCGACCGCAAGGGCAAGCCCGTTATCGCCGATGGCTGGAAGATCATCGAACGCGTGCCGCTGAGCGAGGACGTCACCGAGCACATGGAGCGCAAGGTGCTGCCATTCGCGCCCGACGCCCAATGGGACGTGACGAAGGCCAAGCACGCCACCGAGATCCCGTTTACGCGGATCTTCTACGTGCCCGAGGAGCCGCGTCCACTCGCAGAGATCGACGCCGACGTGCAGCGGCTCATGGGTGAACTCGCCACGATGTTCGAGGCGGTCAGGGAGTGAGCGCCCCCTGGCTCGATTCGATGCCATCGACCTGGCGGCAGATTGCCCTTCAGTACCTCGCGACCGTCGGAACCGGATCGAAAGATACGGTCAACGCGGTGGAGGATGGCGAGCACCCGTTCATCGTGCGCTCAGCCGAGCCTCTGGCGATCGATACCTTCACTTTCGACACCGAGGCAATCCTGACGGCAGGCGATGGCGCGGTCGGTGAGATCTTCCATCACATCAAGGGCAAGTTCGATGCTCACCAGCGCGTTTACGTGATCCATGACTTCCAAGGCATCGATGGTCGGTACCTCTACTGGTACTTCTCGTCAGAGTTCCGGCGCGCGGTTTCGTTTGGCGGAGCGCAGACCACAGTTGCATCCCTCCGGCGTTCGATGTTCACAACGTTCCCCGTAACTGTGCCACCGCCGAACGTCCAGCGTCTCATCGCCGACTTCCTCGACCGAGAGACCCGAGAGATCGACGTGATGATCGGCAAGCTGGACGGGCTCGCTGATCAACTGCGAACGCTCCACAGGACGAACCTCGTCGCCCTGGGTCACCAGCTCTGTTCTCCTGGTCCGTCCGCGCGCGTCGGACTGCTGTTGACGAAGCGGTCTCGCGCAGTACGTCCAGACGACGGAGTCGTGACAGCGTTCCGGGACGGTCAGGTGGCGCTTCGTTCCCGACGGCGTGAAGAGGGCTTCACCATGTCCTTCAGTGAGGCGGGATACCAAGGTGTCGAGCCGGGGGACTTCGTCTTTCACGGCCTCGACGGCTTCGCAGGTGCGGTGGGAGTCTCGGAGGATCGAGGCAAGGTCAGCCCCGTCTACCACGTGTGCACCGCGACCCCCCTCGCGTCCGAGAGGTTCATGGCGTGGGCGCTGCGAGCGCTGGCCGCGAACGGATTCCTTGAGGCCTATGCCTTCTCCGTCCGTCAGCGGTCCGTCGACTTCCGAAACTGGGCGACCTTCGCCGGGTTGCCGATCACCTACACCCCTCTCGAAGAGCAGGTCCGACTCGCCGACCGCCTCGACATGGTCACCGAGAAGATCGACGCCATGCTGGCGAAGGTCGCCGAGCTGAAAGCACTGCTCATCGAGCGCCGCACCGCGCTCATCACCGACGTGGTGACCGGGCGGAAGGAAGTCGCATGAGCCACGCGCAGCTGATGGAGCTGGAGTTCGAGACCAACCTCTGCACGGAACTCTCCGAACGCGGCTGGCTGTACGAGAGCGACGGCAAGCCGCTCGGCTGGGACGTCGCTCTCGCGATGGTGCCGGACGACGTGCTGCACTGGCTCAGGACTCAGTACCCGGACGAGTACGAGAAGGCCGTGCCTGGCGACCTGATCGACGGGCAGAAGACCGCCGCTGAGCGCAAGCTGCTCCAGCACATCACCAAGGAGCTCGCCAAGGCCACGAGGATGGACCCGACCACGGGTCATCCGGTCGGCGGGCTGCTGGGCGTGCTGCGCAAGGGCTTCACGTACGCCCAGGTCGGTCGACCGGCGGCGAAGTTCGGGCCGATGATGGCGTTCCCGCCGGCGAACCCCAACCTCACCGAGGTAGTCGAGGCGGCTGCATCGGTCCGCCTGCGGATCCTTCGCCAAGTTCGCTTCGACACCACGAGCACCGAGACTCTCGACGTCGTGCTCACCGCCAACGGCCTCCCCGTGGCGACATTGGAGCTGAAGACCGACAACACGCAGACGGTCAACCACGCGATCCGGCAGTACAAGGAGGATCGCAAGCCCGGGAAGAACCGCCCGTTGCTCGCGCCAGGCCGCGCTCTCGTGCACTTCGCTGTGTCCAACGACCTCGTCTATATGACCACGAAGCTCGAGGGTGGAGACACGGTGTTCCTGCCCTTCAACCAGGGCAACGACGGCCACGAAGGTAACCCGCCGTCGGGCACCGGCTCCTCGACCAACTACCTGTGGCGCGAGATCCTCGCCCGCTCGATGTTCATGCGCATCCTCAAGGACTTCGCGCTCTTCGAGCCGAGCAATTCGGGCAAGAAGGATGAGGGCCGCCTGGTCTTCCCGCGCTTCCACCAGCTGCGCGCCGTCGAGCGGGTCGTCGCCGACATCGATGCGAACGGCACCGGCAAGCGCTACCTGATATGGCACTCGGCCGGCTCGGGGAAGACGAAGACGATCGCGTGGCTCAGTCACAGGCTGATCCGCCATATGAACGCCGAGTCGAAGTCGACCTTCGACTCCGTAATCGTCGTCACCGACCGCACGGTGCTCGACGAGAACATCCGCGAGGACATGAACCTCGTGCAGTCGAGCAGGGGCCTGGTCGTCACCGTCGGCGAGAAGTCCGGCGCGAAGTCGCCGCAGCTGAAGAAGGCACTGCTCGAGGGCGACCACATCATCACCTGCACCCTGCAGACCTTCCCCGAGGTCATGAAGCTGATCGAGGACACCAAGGAGCTGCGGGGCAGGCACTGGGCGGTCGTGGCCGACGAGGCGCACTCGTCGCAGTCAGGGTCAACCGCCCGCCAGCTCAAGGAGCTGCTCGCCGACGTCGAGTTCGACGCCGACGAGGACGACATTGGTGCTGATGACCTGCTGCGGGCCAAGGACTCGGCCATCGCCGCGTCAAGCAACATCACCTTCGTCGCGCTGACCGCGACGCCGAAGGCGAAGACGCTGCGCTTGTTCGGCACCGAGCGCGACGGCCGGTGGGAAGCCTTCGACACCTACACGATGGCGCAGGCGATCGAGGAGGGTTTCATCCTCGACGTGCTCACGAACTACTCGACGTACGACATGTTCCTCCGAGTGAAGAGCACGCTCGAGGGCGACGAGTCCGAGAGCGAGATTCACGTCAACACTGGCGAGGCGGTCACCAACATCGTTCGCTACGCACGCCTCCACCCGACCGCGATCGCGCAGAAGGTCCGCGTCGTCATCGAGCACTTCCGCCGGAACGTCATGCACATGCTCGGCGGCGAGGCGAAGGCGATGGTCGTGACCAGCTCGCGCATCGAGGCGCTCAGCTGGTCGAGGAAGATGGACGACTACATCGCCGCCCAGGGCTACAACGACATGAGCACGCTGGTCGCGTTCTCCGGTTCGCTCACCGACGAGGCCGGCGAGACGGTCACCGAGGTCTCGCTCAACGCTCGCAGCGACGTCGGCAAGGCGTTCCGCGAAGAGGGCATCTACAAGGTCCTCATCGTCGCCAACAAGTTCCAGACCGGCTTCGACGAACCGCGCCTCATGGCCATGTACGTCGACAAGAAGCTATCCGGCGTCGCCACGGTGCAGACGCTCTCGCGGCTGAACCGCATCTACCCGGGCAAGACGGCCCCGATGGTCGTCGACTTCCGCAACACTCCGGCAAGCGTTCAGGAGGACTTCAAGCTCTACTACTCCGACGCCCACGTGGACGGGGACGTAGATCCCAACGCGCTCTACACGATCGGCGAACGGCTCGACACTGCGGGGCTCTATTCCCACGAAGAGATGGACGCGGTCGCTGACGCCTTCCTTGGCGACGCCGGTGGAGAGGCCATCGCGAAGGTGCTCTCGCCAATCAAGAACCGCTGGACGGGTCAATGGCGGCAGGGGGTGCTGTCCAAGGACAAGGCTCAGAAGGAGACGCTCGAGGCCTTCCGCGCCGACGTGCTCGGATACCGCAACGCTTGGCAGTTCCTCAGCCAGATCGTTGACTACCAGGACCCCGAGCTGCGCCGACGCGCGATCCTCGCGACGCTGTTGGCGCGCAATCTCCACACCGACGGCAATGCCTACGACGACAGCTACCTCGACGGCGTGCAACTCTCAGGAGTGAAGTTCGTGCCGTCTGCCATCGGCGAGGATCACTCGCTGAGCGAGGGCAGCGTCGATGCGATTAAGCTCCCGGGCTTCGACGGCGAGTACAAGGGCGCGTCTGCGCCCAAGCGCGGTCCGCTCGACGAGGCCATCGACAAGGTCAACGAGATGTTCCAGGCCAAGGGCGTCGACGTGAGCCCGGAGAGCGTGTCCGGCTTCATCACGACGTTCTGGGGTTTCCTCGATGCGAACGACGAGGCCGTGGCGATGGCGACGAACAACACCGTCGCCCAGCTCAAGGCATCCGAGGGATTCAGCAGCGCCGTGGGGTTGGCCGTGCTCAAGACGTGCCAGGAGTCGCAGGAGATCCAGTCGTACATGACGGACCCCGCGTTCATCACCGAGATCGCGAACATCGCTGCGGATGCACTGCACTCACGGCATCACGGTGCCTCAGATGGGAGCGCGCCGGAGACGTCGGAGTCATGAGCGCAGAGGAGCAGTCACGGCCGTCCTTCGGCCAGATCATCAGGGAGGCCCGCAAGAAGCGCGGGTGGTCGCAAGGGCAACTTGGGCAGAAGTCAGGGCTGTCTCGTCCGACGATCGCTCGCGTCGAAGCAGACAGCGACGTCACGACGGCAACCATCGGCAAGATCGCTCAAGCACTCGGGCTCACGCTCGAGCTGACCGACCGGGGCTGAAGATCTAGGCCGGACGGCCTCCGTTCACGCGCCGCCGCTGCTGGACGTGAAAGAGCCCCAGGCGTCTCGGGTCACCTGGGGCTCTTGGCCCAAGTAGAACACGCACCGATCGGCCGTCGCCGGGGAATCGGAAATCGTGTCGACCTCACCCGTGCGACCGGTCCTTGAGGTCGACGCCGACCACCGCCGGCGGCCTCTCGCGGCCCGCGGATCGCGGCCGGAATGATGTGGAGATGCAGCGGAGA
Organism: Nocardioides carbamazepini; assembly: GCF_024614185.1. GTDB lineage: Bacteria > Actinomycetota > Actinomycetes > Propionibacteriales > Nocardioidaceae > Nocardioides > Nocardioides carbamazepini. Next base: position 29,146 of record NZ_JAHTLF010000020.1, on the reverse strand, counting down.
TCGACGGACTCCACGCGGCAGTCATTGCCCCCGGTAGCCTTGACGAACCATGGCTGAAGGGATCGTCATCACCGTCGCAGGCACCGTGATTGCCGCGGCCGTGATCGGCATCCTCACTTGGTCGTACCGCCGCCGCCACGGTCCCGGTCGCTGGGTCGCAGGCCAAGTTGCCGACGCCAAACGCGAGGAGTCCTTGGCGGAGGCCGACGAGGTGGCAGTGCTTCGCACGCAGGTCCTGGACGTCGCCCGCGGGCAGGGCAAGGTCTTGCCCGAGCAGGCGACCGGCGCCCGGCCGACTGTCGTCACATTCAGCAACGGCGAGAAGCAGGCGTACTTCACCGACTTCCAGGCGTACCAGAGCGCCATGCGTGCCAGGACCGTCGACCCCACGCGAACCCATCACGTGCGGGCGCTACCCGTGCCAGTGTCCGGATGGAGCCGCGCGCAGTTGGAGCAGTGGTTGGCCGACCACACAGCCTGATCACCCTGTCGAGGACTGCCGATCGGTGTCGGTGGGGAAGAGCACGCCGGCGTCCCGCCAGCACTCCTTCGCCCTGTCGGGAGACAGGCTATGTTCCTCCTGGAACGACGTCCTCGTCGTGCCGAAGTTCCGGGCTTTCGCTGCCAGCTCCGCCAGTTCGCGGCGCGCCGGAGCGGTCGAAGGGTCTGCGTAGAACCTGCCGTCGCGCAGCAGTGCCTTCACTGCATCACTGCTCAAGCCGAGTTCCGCGGCGATGGTGGCCCGGGTCCGCCCCTGGGCTTGCAGTTGGAGAGCGCGGCGGCACCGTTCGAGCCGCTCGTCACGAGCAGCGACGCTCGCCGCGTTCACGCCGCGAGCCGTGCTGTCGGGCGCCGCCTTCTTTGCGGCCCTCGCCCGGATGGCCTTCTCCGCCGCAGCATCTTGCGCCTGCTGGGATACGAGCAGGAGCGGTGACCATTCCCACCCGGAGTCGACACCGTCGGGTGCCCATTCGGCGAAGATGTTCGGCAGGTTGGGCAGGTCGCGGTCCAGGAGCTCGACCAGCCGCAGCCCGTGGCGCGCTGTAAGTTCGCGCTTCTCCACCATCTTCGCGGCATAGGCGGGGTCGTTCGGCATGCCCCACAGCTCCACCATGGTCCCGTCTGCGAGCCCCCAGTCGGCTCGACGGAGCCCGTTCGGGTTGTAGTCGTCGTCGCTGGGATACATCGGCTCCCGGGTGTGGGAGATGCCGCGGATGTGCAGGAAGTCGCACACGGCCTTCTCTCGCAGCGAATGGCACAGGTGCCCGTCGCGTGCCCGGATCAGGGTTCCCCGGCTGGTGCGCAGCCCATCCTTCGCCAGGCCGGTTGCCTCCAGGACGTGGGTCCACGGGAACACGCCGCGCGCGATCGCGAACCTGAGCAGTAGCGCGCGGTCGATCAGCTCGGCCGCGACCGGCGCGGCGGGGTTGATGTGGAGCGGCGCCAGCTGCTGTTCGAGGAACAGGTCGCCGTCGAACTCGGTCTCGATGATGACTTTCACCGCCTTCACCGCCCGGTCCAGGTCATCCCCAAGCCCGGAGGTCGCGTGCCGCAGGCAGGTGTGGCAGTACGCGAGCTCCCCGGTGCCGATCGGGGTCGTGAACTCAAGCGCCGCGGCACCGCACAGCCGGCACGGCGCCGAGGTGCCCAGCATCGTGTGTTCGGGGAACATGCGGCGCCTGCCCCTGACGAACCGGTGGTGGACCGAGAACTGTGGATCTGCTGCCGCCTGCGACGCGGCCGGGTCTGCGATGCCGTTGAAGGTGACCAGCTTGGTCAGGATCCCGCGCGGGACGGCGCGCTGCTGGTACGCCAGCAGCGCCGGCTTGGCCCATGGGTCGATCGACGTTCCTCGGGGGCGCGTGCCCCACAGGTCCTCTTGGGAAACCTCCTCGTCCAGCTCCCACGGCTCCCGCGGAGTGCGTACGCGCTTGACGTCGAGGCCGAGACGGCTGGTGCACAAGGACGCGACGTCGACCAGCCGCTGGTCCTCGACCCACAGGACTCCGGTCTCGGAGTTGAAGATCGCGAACGACTCCATGAAGTGACCCTCGGGAGCGCCTCCTGCGTGCAACACGATCGCTCCACGGTCCCACCTCGGCCGAACGTTCGGTACCTGACCGGTCGGCCACGACCCGGGAACGGTCGCCCGCGGCGCCGGCCGTGGTGGCCGGACTGGCACGTCCTGGGCAGCCAGGTGGGGAAGTGCGGCATCACGGTCGCGCTCGTCGACGAGGAACAACGTGGTGTCCTGGACTGTGCCCAGGTGCCGGCCGGTGGCCGACTCGTGCAGGTTCAGCGCCCACGAGTCGCTCTCGAACGGGTGGACCATCGAGATGTCCACCCCAGCGATGACGCCTCCCGGTTCGGGGCAGGAGCGCAGCAGGTCGAGGGTCTCCTCGGTACCGAGAATGGTCCGGGTACGGAACCTGTCCCCGACACGTTCAGGAGCCGGTTCGGGCATCACCGATACCCCAGGGTCGGCGCCACGGCTGCGGAGGAACTTGCCGATGGCGTTCCCGAGCACGGCGAGGTCGGGCAGATCCAGGGCCAGAGTCGCCCGGTCGACGATGACTGCGTCGCACTCGACCTCTCCGCCGGCGTACCGGATTAGGGCCGGGAGCCTGCTCGACCCGATCTCGCGCAGGTCGGCGTCGTAGAGGAAACCCAGGTGCCGCTCCTCGACGCTGCCGCCCTGATCGGCAGGGATGACGACTGCGATCGCGCTCGCGTTGTAGGTGTTGTCGGAGCGGTGGACTAAGCCCACCTTGACTCTGGCCAGGTACCCGCGGCGCACTCCGCCGGAGACACGGCTGAACGACTTGAGTGTCTTCTCCGCATCCCACATCGAGAACTCCATCCCCACGCCCGGGTTATCGGTCGCAGGCAGCACGACGCGTCGCCCGCGCTGCTCAATCCTGTATACGCCCATCACCTCTGGTCCGCCGGTGACGTCAGCGTAGAGGCCACCCGCGACACAGGATGTGGGATCTGGGTCGTCCTCAGAGCTTCGCTTCGACGAGCGGTCGCGCGATCTCCGTCCCGCACGGACATCTCTAGCAGTTCAGTGTTGAAAGCAAGATGCGGCGAGCTCGAAAAGGTCCCCGCATCTCGATCAGCGAGTGTCGAGATGCAGCCAAGATTGCGCGGGCGTACGCGGCAGGCATTGCACAACGGCGTCATTCTGAGTCGCGCGCGCAAAGTGCCAGCTACGCGGCCCGGCCCTGTCGCGTGGGGCTGCGCGCTGTCTGCTCAGTGAGAGGGCAGTTCGCCGGTGAGTCGGCCGTGACGCTCTGCACTGGCCTCGTTGAGTCCGGTGATCTCGACCGTCTTGCCCTTGCGCTGGTACTTGGTGGTGATCGCGTCCAGCGCTGCGACGGTGGAGGCGTCCCAGATGTGGGAGTCGCTGAGGTCGATGACGACGCGGTCGGGGTCGTCGACGTACTCGAACTGGGTGTAGAGGTCGTTGCTGGAGGCGAAGAACAGCTCGCCGGTGACGCGGTAGACCGCGAGGGCCCCGTGTGCGTCTTCGACGAGCTCGCGGTTGGTCTCGGTGAGGTGGGCGACCCGGCGTGCGAAAAGGGTCATGGCGACCAGGACGCCGACGACGACGCCGATGGCGAGGTTGTGGCTCAGCACCGTGACCACGACGGTGGCGAGCATGACGGTGGTCTCGGACTTGGGCATCCGGCGAAGCGTCGTGGGCTGGATGGAGTGCCAGTCGAAGGTGCCGACCGAGACCATGATCATGACCGCGACCAGGGCGGCCATCGGGATCAGCGCGACTACGTCACCGAACCCGACGACGAGGATGAGCAGGAAGACGCCGGCGAGGAACGTGGACAGGCGGGTCCGGGCGCCCGAGGCCTTCACGTTGATCATCGTCTGGCCGATCATCGCGCAGCCACCCATGCCGCCGAAGAACCCGGTGATGAGGTTGGCGGTGCCCTGCCCCCAAGCCTCGCGGGTCTTGTCGGAATGGGTGTCGGTGATGTCGTCGACGAGCTTGGCGGTCAGCAGCGACTCGAGGATGCCGACCAAGGCCATCGCCAGCGCGTAGGGCGCGATGATCTCGAGGGTGTCGAGGTTCCACGGGACGTCGGGGAAGAACCAGGTGGGGAGGCTGTCGGGGAGGTCTCCTTCGTCGCCGACGTCGGGGACGTTGATCGCGGCGATGATCGTGAAGGCAGTGAGCGCGACGATGGCGACGAGCGGGGCGGGGATGATCTTGTTGACGCGGGGGAAGCCGACGATGACGGCCAGGCCGACGGCGATCATCGGGTAGACCGCCCAGGGGACGTCGCGCATGTGGTCGATCTGGGCCTCGAAGATGAGGATCGCCAGCGCGTTGACGAAGCCGACCATGACCGAGCGCGGGATGAACCGCATCAGCTTGGCGACACCAGCCAGGGCGAGCGCGACCTGGATCAGACCACCTAGCAGCACGGTGGCGATCAGGTAGTCGTAGCCGTAGTCGTGCATCACCGGTGCGATCACCAAAGCGATGGCGCCGGTTGCGGCGGAGATCATCGCGGGCCGACCGCCGAGGAACGAGATCGCGACCGCCATCGTGAAGGAGGCGAACAGACCAACGCGCGGGTCGACGCCGGCGATGATTGAGAACGAGATCGCCTCCGGGATCAATGCCAGGGCGACGACCAGGCCGGCGAGCACCTCGGTGCGCAGCAGCTTCGGCGAGCGCAGGGCAGCGCGCACCGTGGGTTCGGGTGCGTGGGACAGGGTGGTGCTCACGGTCGGGCTCCGTTCGTGGCAGGCGGTCGGGCTCGTCACTGCGTGAGGACAGGCCGGACGACTTGGCGCTGGGTGGAAGGGGTGCGCACCATGGGTGCGCGTGCCGGCGTCGTCGCCGGCGGAAGTCTGACCTGATCCTAACCTCACGTAACGTTAGGGTTGAAATCCAGCGATGTGAGAGAGCCCCCGTGACCCGCGAGCCGACCGCCACGACCGACCCTGCGACCGAGCCGTCGGTTATGCATATCGGTGAGGTCGCGGCTCGCACCGAGTTGTCGCTGCGGAGCCTGCGGCACTGGGATGACGTGGGGTTGCTCCGTCCTTCGGGACGCACCGAGGGAGGCTTCCGCCTCTACACCGAGGCCGACGTCGAGAAGATCCTCGTGATTCGACGGATGAAGCCACTGGGATTCACCCTCGACCAGATGAGCGCCGCGATGCGCGACCTCGAGGTCCTGGCCGACCCGGCCGCCACCGACCGGCATCCCGCAGCTCGCGAACGCCTGGTCGAGCTACTCGCCGACGCCGGCGAGCGCCGCACGAAGCTCGAGCGCCAGCTCGGCATGGCTGATGAGTTCATCACCCAGCTGAACCGTCAACTCGACTGACTTCCCGTCTCGGTATCAACCCGACCCGCGCTGCTTCCCAGCGAGGCGAGTGTTTGACGATCGCGAAGTCATGCGCACATTCACGTGACTGGCATAGCCACGCGCTGACCTCGTCTCTGAGTCTTTCGCGCGCAAAAAGGCGCTGACACTGATCGGTGATTCACGACTGGTCAGGTGCTCTTTGAACAACTTTGCGTTTGTTCAATGTTGGCTGCATCTCGACTCGGGCGAGGCCGCGCAAGGGGTGGGCCGAAAACTTCTTCGACTTTCGGGGGGACGCCCTCTGACCTGCGCAAACGCGCGTCCCCCTCTGCGTCCCCCCTCCAAATCAGGGGCTTGGGGGGACGGATGCGGGGACGCCCGCTCGCGACCTTTCTGCCGTGCACAGACACGGACGAAAGGAGCGAGTGCGATGAGTGTGGGAGACCAGCTCGGCCTCGACGACAACAGCGAACTGCTCGACCAGGCCCGCCAGAAGTGGACGGCCTGGGTGGCCGCGGATCCGCGGCTGGGAGTCGTCGAAGAGTTCGACGACCTGCGGGCCTGGTTGCCCTCGGTGGACAGCGCAGCCTCTGACGAGGTCCTCCTGGCGCTGGCCATGCTGGCGGCTCCCGATGGCGGCGACGACATCGCCGCCGCGGCCGCGCTCGCCAAGTGCCTGCTGCCTGGCGCGTGCCGGCTCGCGGGCTGGCTGAGCACCCTCCCTCCCCGCGAGGTTTTCCGCGACAGCCAACCCGTCGCCGCCGGCTCCTGGTCGGCCGTCGATCGGATCGACGAGCTCGTGGCCTCCCAGCTGTGGATCGAGGTCCGGACCTTCAAGTGGCGCCGGCTGCGCAAGGTCGCCGCGAACATCCTGATCAACACCCGCGTCGGCGTTCTCCGCGAGGTCGGCGACTTCTTCTACGTCTCCCGTTCCGACCGCACCTGGGCGAACACCACCCTCGTGGAGTCCTTCTCGTCCGGCGACCTGGCCGACCGCGACGCCGGCGCGTGGAGCGCCGCCGCCATGCCGACCGAGCGCGTTGCCGGCGCACTGTTCCACCGACCCGAGATCCTCGCCGACGCCGGCCCAGAGCAGGACGAGCCGTCGGCCACCGAGGAGCTGCTCGAGCTGCTCGCGTGGGCCTGCGACAACCAGGTCATCAGCCCGGCCGACCGCTACCTGCTGCTGTGCCTGGTCGACGAAGCCGACCGAGTCGAGACCCGCAACCTCGCTCGCGGCTACGGCGGCCTGCTCAGCAACGAGGTGTCCAGCCGGGTCGCGCCGCGGGTCGGGGTGTCCGAGGCAACCGTCCGTCGCCACGGCTCGCGCAGCATGCGCGCCCTCGCCGCGGCCGTCCCGAGGAAGTTCGGCCATGACGAATGACCGCAACCGTGATCGCTCCCACCGCCCCACGACACATAGGCGACTGGAGGTGGTGAAGCCCATGACAAACACCCAGGACGACGGCGAGTGCCGGACGCCGGAGAAGATCGCCGAGCTGTTCGCGATCGCCGGCCGCGAGATCGAGGCGATCGAGCAGCTCACCGGCTGCGTCGCCCAACTGCACGAAGTCCAGGCCGCCAAGGCAGAGCTGGCAGGCCTGACACCGGCTGAGGTCCGTGCCGCGCTCGAGTTCCGCCGCGGCGGTATCGGGGAGGCCAAGTGAGCACCCAGACCTCGAGCCGCCCGGTCGGCGTCGACGAGCTCAAGCGAGCCTGGGACGCCGTGAACGCCGGCGAGTTCCGCGCCGGCGCCGGCGCCGGCACCGGCAAGGGACCCCGCGGCCGCGGCACCGCCGCCGCGGGCGACTGGTCGCCAGCCGCGGGGGAGCACACCATCGCCGTGTTCGGATGCGCCGGGTCGGTGGGAGCCAGCACCCTCGCCCTGGCAGCCGGCCTGGCCGCCGCCGCCCCGGTCCGGGTGATCGAGTGCTGCTCGGTCACCGCCTCTGGTCTCGCCGCGGCAAGTACCGCCGAGCTCGGCCTTCACCCGACCGACTGGCGTCAGGGCAAGCGCGACCACGTCCTGCTCGAGCGGGCCAGCGAGGTCCTCGCCGGCGTCGACGAGATCCCGCTGCCGATCGACGCGGAGAACGAGACCCAGCTGACGATCCTCGACGTCGGCTGGGAAGCCGGTCAGCTGCTGGCCACCGACTGCTGGCTCGCCGAGGCCGTCCGCACCGCCGACCAGATCGTCCTGGTCACCACCGCCACCGTCCCCGGGATGCGCCGCGCCTCGGTCGCGCTCGAGCTGCTGGCTAACCACTGGCAGCCCGAGCAGATCGCCCTCGCCGTGCGTGGGCCGCGCCGCAAGAAGTGGCCCCGGGGCCTCGAGCACGCCGGCGGCCCCGCCGTACGCCGCGCCCTGGTCGCGGACCGGTGCGTGGAGATCCCCGAGGACCGCGAGCTCGAGGTCAACGGCCTGGACTCCCGGCCCGTCCCGGCCCCCCTCATCTCGGCAGCCCGTCAGCTGCTCGAGCCCGCCCACCTACCCACCGACACCAGCGAAAGCGCCTGACCCGCACCGGGTCAGCAAACCCAGAAAGGAAGTCCACCCATGGACGTCATGACCGCTCTCCTCCCGATAGCCGCCCAGGTCTGCCCGAAGGCGCCGCCGGGTGCCGTCGGACCCACCAACGAGATCACCAGCTACGTGCTGTGGGGCGTCATCGTCCTGTTCGGCCTCGGCATCGTGATCGCCATCGGCGCGATCATCGCCGGCCGCGTGTTCTCCCTGCCGCACGCCTCCAAGGTCGGGGTGATCTCGGTGGTGGTCGTGTTCGCCTGCGCGATCGCCTACCTGGTCCTGCCCGGCATGCTCAACGGGATCCTCGGCAAGGGCTGCATCTGATGCGGCGCGCAGCCACGAAGAAGGCCGAAGGCGCCACGGAGTGGGGCCGGCGCCGCCTGCTCGGAATCCTGGTCGCCGCCGCCGTCGTGGCTGCGCTCCTGCTCGGTGGCCTCGGCTACGCGGTCTACCTGGCCGTCGCCGGGATCGGCGAGGAAGCCAGCGCCAACACCGACGTCGCCACAGGCGAGACCGATCGCTCGACGGTGGCCCAGGGTGCCGTGCACCGCGACCAGGTAGCGGCCGAGCCGATGCTGGCCGTTCCCGAGAACGCCGCCTTCCCGGCCGAGACCACCAGCGCCAAGGCGCCCGCCATCAAGATCCCGGCTGGCACCGGTGTGAACGGACCGGCGTTCGTGATGACCGGGTTCCCGCACACCCCCGAGGGCGCGATCGGGCAGCTCGCGCAGATCGACCTCGCGGTCCTTCAGTCGATGAGCCTGACGACGGCGGCGGAGGTCTACAACGCCTGGGCCCTGCCCGGCGGGGTCCGCGCCGAGGAGTGGTGGATCACCGCCAGCGTCCAGGCCTTCTTGACCAGCACCGGAATGGGCGAGGTCAAGGACCCCAGTTCCTCAGTCTCCCTTGAGCCGGCCGCCGCGCTCGTGAAGGGCACCGACGGGCCCGACTGGACCACCGTCTGCGTGCTGATGAAGGTCACCGCCTCCTACAAGCAGGAAGGCCAGATCGCCTTCGCTCACTGCGAGCGCATGCAGTGGGTCGGCGGCCGCTGGATGGTCGCCCCCGGCGCCCCGCCCGCACCCGCCCCCGCGACCTGGCCCGGCACGCAGCTGGCCCACGAGGCCGGCTGGCGCACCTGGTCGACCGACGACACCACTGACCCTGACCACATCGAAGGGGACCACTGATGAAGAACCTGACGACCGGCAACGACGACTCACGGGCCACCCTGGTGCGCATCGGCATCCTGGTGGCGATCGCCTGCATGGTGGCCACCGTCGTCTGGCTCGGTGCTCGCACCCGGGCCGACGACGACTCCGGCGGCCCCGACACCACCGGCGGGGACAACTCGAGCCAGACGGTCGAGAACGCATCGGTCGAGCAGGTCGCACCGGACACCGCACCGGCCGACGGCGTCGTGATCCCGACCGGCGACGACCAGGTCGACGGCTACCCGACAGGATTCCCGGCCACCGACCTGGGCGCCGTGGCGCTTCAGGTCGAGCTGGCCAAGGCACAGCTCGGGTTCGACTACGACCAGGCCGTCACCGTCGCCCGCCTCTACGCCAACCCCGAGGACAAGGCCGTCTTCGAGGAGCGCTCCCGCGCCGCAATCGCGCTGCGCCGCCAGCAGGCCGGCGTCGCGAAGGAGGGCGACGTGCCCGCCCCCGCGTCGTACGCCGTCACCCCGGTCGCCTACACCCTCGAGCAGCTCGACACCGGCTACTACGCGGTGAACCTGCTCAGCTACTTCACCCTCACCACCGCCGACGGCCAGGTCAAGGACAGCCTCTACGCCGGCACCCAGCTGATGCGGTGGCTGGACGGTGACTGGCGACTGGTCCAGGGCAGCGACGCGGACATCGAGCACCTGGTCTCGGAGGGCCAGCCGCAGGCGGTGTCGCCCGGCACCCCCGAGTTTGAGAAGGCCGGCTGGATCCGGATCAACGGAGCTCCCCAGTGAACACCGTCATCACCGCCGTGCGCCGGGCGAGCCGACTCGGCATCGCCGCCCTGGCGCTCCTGGTGCTCACCACGATCCTCGGAGCTGCCTCGACCCTCCAGCCTCCCGCCGCCGCGGCCAGCGAGCCAGCCGCCAGCACAGCGCACCTCGCTCCAGTTGCCCCGGTGGCGACCAGCGGCACTTTGCCGGCCCGCAACCTCAAGATGGGCTGCCCGGGGCCCGACGCCCTGTGCGACCTCGGCGGCGACGCCGTCGACTGCGCCAAAGACCCGATCGATTGCGGCAAGGACGCCGCCGGCGATGTGAAGGACGGTGCCAGCGACCTGCTCGACGGCGCGGGAGATCTGCTCCCCGACGGCTGCGGGATCCTCGACGCGATCTGCGGCAACATCGGCGGACTGCCCGGGCTTCCGGGCGTCCCTGGGCTGCCCGGGATCCCCGGTCTGCCGAACGTCGGTGACCTCTTCGGCGGCGGCATCCCCGGACTGGGCGACATCCCCAACCCGTTCGAGGCCATCGGCGACGTCATCGCCAAGGCCGCAGCCGACGCCTGGACCGCGGCCATGCTCGCGATCTGGAACTCCGGCCTGTTCGTGCTGCGCATCGTGCTCACGTTCAGCGAGCTGTTCTTGACTCCGGACCTGAGCGCCGACGGCCCGGGCAAGGACGTCTACGCCTTCACCCTGTGGCTGGCGCTGGCCCTGGTGGTCATCTTGGCGATGATCCAGCTCGGCGCCGCGGCCTTCAAGCGCGAGGGCAAGAGCCTCGCTCGGGCCTTCATCGGGTCCGGCCAGTTCGTCTTGGTGTGCGCCTGCTGGTTCGGGTACTGCGTCATGATCATCGCTGCCTGCGGGGCGCTGACCAAGGCGCTGATGAAGTCGCTACTCAAGGTGCAGACCTGGCCCGACTGGGACCCGCTCGGCGGACTCGGCATCGACGACATCACCGACGCCGGCGTGGCCACCGCTCTTGCCTTCCTCGGGATCTTCCTGTGGCTGGCCGCCATCGGGCACGTCCTGGTCTACCTGGCCCGCGCGGCGTCCCTGCTGGTGCTCACCGCCACCGGGCCGCTCGCGGCCGCCGGCCTGGTCTCGGAGTTCACCCGCTCCTGGTTTTGGAAGTCGCTGCGCTGGTTCCACGCCGCGGCGTTCACCCCGGTGCTGATGGTGATGGTGCTGGGCATCGGCGTGCAGTTCGCCAACGGAGTCGCCGCCCACCTGGCCGAGGACACCGCCAAGGCGTTCGGCACCGCGCTGCCGGCCGTGATGACGATCCTGATCAGCGTCGTCGCCCCGCTGTCCCTGTTCAAGCTCCTGGCCTTCGTCGACCCCGGCACCCCCAGCGGCGCGTCGTTCCGCCAGGGCATGGCCATCCAGGGCGGCCTCCAGGGCCTGCTCAGCGGCGGCGGCGCAGGTGGCGGCTCGTCGGCTGCGTCGACCACCGACGCCAACGGCCGCTCCTCAGGCGAGCAGAGCGCCGAAGCCTCGACCGGCGACCGGTTCAGCAAGTCGACCCAGGGCCCCCTGGGCAGCTTCGGCCCGGTCGGCCAGGCCCTGTCGACCGGCATGGGCTGGATCAACTCCGCCGGCGCGAAGGCGACCTCGCTGATGTCGGACGAGACCAACCAGGCCGGTGTCGGCCAGAGCACCTACGGCCCCGACTTCAGCGGCCTGGGTGGACGGCAGTCCGGTGGCCAGTCCGGCGGCCAGGGCGGCGGCCAGGGCGGCGGGACCCACCCCGGGTCGCAGAACGGCGACCAGAGCGACGAGGACTCGTCGATGCCGACCCCGCCCACGCCTCCTGCGCCGCCCACCCCGCCGACGCTGCCCACCGGCGGCGGACCCGGCGGCGGTTCAGGCGGCCAGGGCGGCGGAGGAGCTGACGCCGCTCCCAAGACCCCGGCCGCCGGCGGCGGGGGAGCAGCAGGAGGTGCCGGCGGCGCCGGCGCGGCAGCTGGCGGCATCCCACCGGTGGCGGTGTAACCGATGCGGCGACCGCCCCACCTCGAGCACCGATCGACACCCACCGACCTCACTGACCAGAAGGGAAGCCGACGATGACCACCTACGCCGACTACCAGCGCGACCGCATCGGCTGGTTTTTCGGCCTCTCCGGAGGCCAGCTGATGTTCCTGACGCTGGCCAGCCTGCCGGCGTTCTGGGCAATCAGCCGCGGAGCGTGGTTCTCCGCGTTTCTGTTCGCCCTGGTCTGGGTGTTCCTGCTGGCCATCACCGTGATCCCGGTGCGCGGCCGCTCGGCCACCGGCTGGGTGTTCGCCTCGACGATGTACGCCGTCGGCGGCCTGTTCGGCTGGACCTCGTTCCGCGCCAAGGCCACCCAAGGCCGCGGCGACGACCTCGACACCCCGGACCTGCCCGGGGTCCTCCAGGGCGTCCAGATCCACGACGGCCCGCCGCACGGCTCGCAGCTGCAGCGCGTAGCGATCATCGAGGACCACGCCATGAAGACCTGGGCGGTCACGGCCTCGATCGTGCACCCCGGCATCGGCATGAAGGACACCGAAGAGCGCGCCCGCTACGGCGAGGCCCTGGCCGGGCTGCTCGACGTCGCCGGTCGCACAGAGAAGCTCGACGAGATCCTCTTCATGGTGCGCACCGTCCCCGAGGACGGCGCCGAGCGCGACCTGTGGGTCAACCGCCACCGCCGCCCCAACGCCCCGGAGCTGTCGGAGGTCGTCAACAGCGACCTGGCCCACGGCCTCACCCAGGCATCGGTGCGCACCGAGCAGTTCGTGACGATCGTGATCCCGGAGACCCGGATCGCGAGGTCGGCCAAAGAGTCCGGGGGCGGCTTCGAGGGCCGCTGCCGCGAGCTCTACCTGCTCATGGCCGAGATCGAGGCCCAGCTGCGCGGCCCGATGGGGATGACGACGGTGCGCTGGCTCACCAGCCCCGAGCTCGCGCTGGCCTGCCGGACCGGATTCGCCCCCGGCGACCGCGCCGGCATCGTCGAGGCCCTCTCGCTGCGGGAGAAGGACCCAAGCGTCAACGCCGACGTCCCGTGGGCGATGGCCGGCCCCTCGGGTGCCGACGCCACGGTGCGGCACTACAGCCACGACGCCTGGAACTCGGTCAGCGCCACCATCAAGCTGCCGACCCGCGGCGTCGCGATGGGTGCCCTGGCACCGATCCTCACCCCCAGCGAGTTCGGTGAGCGGCGATCGTTCGTCGTCGCGTACCCGATCGTTTCCCAGACCAAGGCCGACCGGCAGTCCGGCAACGCCGAGTGGGCCGCCGACCTGGCCGAGGGGATGAACGAGAAGCTCGGCCGCAAGACCCGCGCCAAGCAGCGCGACGAAGCCCACAAGGCCCGCGGCCTGGACGCCAAGCTGGCCCGCGGCAACTCGCTGACCCGGCCCTACGGCGTGTGCACGGTCACCGTCCCCAAGTCGATGCGGATCACCGAGTTCGGCCGCCGCCTGGACGCCTCGGTCCGACGCGCCGGGTTCGCCCCGCTGCGCCTCGACCTCGCCCAGGACGTCGGGTTCGCCGCGTCCACCATCCCCCTCGGCACGAGCCTGACCCGGAGCGGAGACGCCTGATGACCACCACCCGCCGGAACCGCCGTGGCGGCCGCGACATGGCAGCCCTGCTCTCCGACTTCGGGCACGACCTGCCCACGATCCCCACGCTCGCCCCGGAGGCCAAGGAGCCCCGGCTCTTCCGCTACGCGCCGCGCCGCGGTGCCACCCGCCGCGGCCGAGGCTGGGCCGCCGCCACCGCCCCGGCGATGGCCTGGCGGATGACCAGCGACCAGGCCCCGGTGTTCTGGCCCTTCGTCTCCGCTCCCGCCCTGCCCCCGACGGGCGCCCAGATGGGCGTCGACCAGCTCTCCGGCGGCAGCTTCTACTGCGACCCGTTCGGTTGGGTGCTGCGCGACGACGTACCTGCGACCAACCCCAACATCTTCCAGTTCGCCAAGCCGGGAAGTGGCAAGTCCGGCACCACCAAGGCGTTCTGCACCCGGATGATGCCGTTCGGCTACCGCACCCTGGTCACTGGCGACGTCAAGGACGAGTACGAGTCGCTGTGCCGCGCGCTCGGTGTCGAACCCTTCGTCATCGCCCCCGGCTTCTGGGCCCGGGTCAACCCACTGTCCATGGGGCCGCTCGGCGACGGGTCGGAGAAGCTCTCGGCCGAGGAGGCGCAGCGCCGCGCCACGATCATCTTCAAGCGGTGGCTCGTCCTGGTCCGAGGCCTGGTCGGCAGCATGAAGATCGACGACGAGCGCCGGGTGCCGTTCGGCCCCGACGAGAGCGACGTCGTGCGCAACGCGCTGGCGATCCTCACCGGCTACGCCGCCGGCAACAGCGTCCTGCAGGAGACGACCATCCCGCGGCTGTGGGACCTGCTGCGCAACCCCACCGAGGAGCTCGTCCGGGCCTGCGAATACGCGAACACCCGCCAGTTCCTCGACCAGACCCGGCTGCTGCGCAACGCGCTCGGCGAGCTGGTCACCGGCACCCTCGCCGGCCTCTTCGACGACTTCACCAACATCGAGGTCGACTGGCGGGCCCCGATCCAGTCGTTCAGCCTCTCCCGGCTCGACGGCCTGGGCGATGAGGCCGTGGGCATCGCGCTGCTGTGCATGAACTCCTGGGGGCGTGGTCTGCGCGAGATCGCCGAGCCAGGCGACCTGCGCATCGTGGTGCGCGACGAGGTCTGGAAGCAGATGCGCCTCGGAACCGCCGCAGTGGCGAGCTTCGACGCCGACCTGCGGCTCTCACGCGGCATGGCCGGCAAGGGCGGCGACATCCAGTTCTGCAACCTCCACAAGCCCTCCGACCTGCTCTCGGTCGGCGACGCCGACTCCCAGGCCGCGATGATCGCCAAGGACCTCCTCGAGCTGGCCGACATCAAGATCCTCGGTGCCCAGAAGCCCCGTGTCGCCCGCGAGCTCGACTCCATGCTCGGGCTCGGCCCGATCGCCCAAGACCTCGTCTCCGGGTGGGCCATGCAGGACAAGGGCCGCGCCCTGTGGTGCATCGGCGACGCCACCTACAAGGTCCAGACGGTGCTCCACCCGCTGGAGAAGAAGCTCTACTACACCAACGAGGCCATCGAGTCCGCCGCCTGAGCGCGCGCGACCTCGGGACTGACCTGTCATGAAGAAGCTGCTGCTCGCGGGACTGCCCGTCCTGATCATCTTCATGGGACTGCCATTCCTCGTGACGCTGATGGTGGTGATGACGACCACCGCGGCCGCCGAGTGCCGCACCCAGAGCAGCCAAGGCACCGTACCTACCGAGCTCGGTGACCTCGGAGCCATCGACGGCCCGGTGGGCGGCCCGGTCAACGGCAAGATCACCATGGCGCAGGCCAACATCCCGCGCCGCTCCGGCCTCGACGGGTTCCGGGCCTCCATGCCCAAGGTCCTGTCCCAGAACCCCGAGTTCGTCACCCTCAACGAGGCCAGCGGCTGGAGCCTGGAACAGATCGAAGCCGCCACGCCGGGCTACTCAGCCTTCCGGGTGGCAGCCCCGGCCGGCACCGGCACCGGCGCCGAGCAGGCCATGGGCAACGTCGTGCTCTGGAAGAGCTCGACCTGGACGAAGGTCAACGGCGGCCGGGTCCAACTCGTCGACGACGACACGACCTTCTACGACGGGCGTCCGGTCACGTGGGACCGCTTCGCGACATGGGTGATGCTGCGCCGCGCCGACGGCTCCGTGGTCTCGGTGGTCTCCACCCACCACATGACCAACCCGCACCGTTGGCCGAAGCAGCACGGCAACCCGCCGCTGACCCGGCCCCAGCAGTACGGCGCCGGAATGGACATCCTGCTGCAGCTGCGCAACTCACTGACCGCCCACGGTCCGGTGCTGATCGGCGGCGACATGAACACCCAAGCCTCCTACACCGACATCCCCTGGACGGCGGCCGCGAAGATGAAGGCCGCCGGCTACGGATGGCACAACCACGGAGTCGACTTCATCTTCTTCCCGCACCACCAGGGCGCCCGCCTCGAGCAGGGCTGGGACGGCACGATGGTGTCGGACCACCACTGGCTCTCGGCTCGCATCGCGATGAACGGCGCCGGCCCGGAGAGCGCGCCCGAGACCACCACCACGACCGACGGGATCGTGCCCGCGGCGACCACCGCCCGGACGTCCGCCGAGCCGCCGACCGGCGACGTGCTCGCCCAGCTGATGCGCCTGCGGTTCGCGTCCAACTACCCGACCATGACCGCAGAGCAGGCCCGCAACGCGATCACCATCGCCCAGGTCGCCCGCGACCTCCAGGTGCCCCGCTACGGGCTGCAGATCGCGATCGCCGCCGCGATCCAGGAGTCCAAGCTGGTCAACCTCACCGGAGGTGACCGCGACTCCGGCGGCCTGTTCCAGCAGCGCCCCTCGGCCGGCTGGGGAAGCCGGGCCGAGATCACCAACCCCGTCCTCGCGGCCCGCGCGTTCTTCGGCCAGGCCCAGCACACCGGCAACCCCGGGCTCCTCGACATCCCCGGCTGGCAGAACATGCCGCTCACCCAGGCCGCGCAGGCAGTACAGCGCTCGGGCTACCCCGACGCCTACGCCCATTGGGAGGACGTCGCCGGCGACATCACCGATCTGCTCGGCGGCGACCTGCCGGACCTGCCCGACGACGGCTCCACCACGAACGTCGCCAACTGCCAGGGCGAGACCGTCAACCCCATCACCGTCGGCACCCTCAACCTGCTCGGCGCCGGCCACACCGACAAGCCGGGGGAGCGGCCCGGGTACGACACCTGGGACAAGCGCCTGCCCGGCGCCATGCGCACGATCGAGAACGCCGGCGTCACGATCACCGGCCTCCAGGAGGTGCATGGCCCGCAGGCCCAGGCGCTGGAGAACCAGTACGCGGCCAAGTGGGGGATGTACCCGGCCAGCGGGAAGGCACAGAACCGGGTGATCTGGGACCGCAACGAGTGGGAGCAGACCGACGGCCGCCTCGTCGACATCCCGTACTTCGGCGGCAAGGACGTCGGCATGCCCCTGGTGCAGCTGACCTCGACGACCACCGGGCAGGTGATCTGGGTCTGGAGCATCCACAACCCGGCCAACACTCAAGGAAACGCCGCCCGGCACCGCCAGGAGGCGCTGCGCCGCCAGCTGGCCACGATGACCGAGCTCGCAGGCACCGGCACCCCTGCGGTGATCCTGGGCGACTTCAACGACGGAAAGGACGGCAGCAACGCCTCGCACTGCGCACTGACCCCTGAGCTGAACAACGCCTTCGGCGGCTCTGCCGAGCCCTGCAAGAAGCCCAAGCAGGACGCGCCGATCGACCACGTCTACGGCGCGAACCTCACCTGGGCCAGCGCCGCGGTCGACACCAGCACCCAGGCCAGCAAGATCGCCGACCACCCGCTGGTGACCGCCACCACCGCCGGCAGCAGCGCCGGGTGCGCAGTCGACTCCGGCACCGCGGAGGCCAAGTACAACCTCGGCCCGGTCAAGCCGCAGCTGACCCAGCTGGTCAACATCCTCGGCCCCATGTTCGACATCAAGACCGTCGGCGGCTACCGCGAGAGCGCCACCGACCCCAACGGCCACCCGGCCGGGCTCGCGGCCGACTTCATGGTGCCGCTCACCGCGGCGGGCCGCGCGCAGGGCGACCGTCTCGCCGCCTACGCCAAGGCCAATGCCCAGAAGTTCGGCATCGACTACATCATCTGGTACCAGCGGATCTGGTCGGTCGCCCGCGCAGGCGAGGGCTGGCGGCCGATGGAGGACCGGGGGAGCGCTACCGAGAACCACCTCGACCATGTCCACATCAACGTCAAGCCCGGCGCCTCCGTCCAGCCGGTCGGCCTCGAGGGCGCCTCCTGCGACGAGGTCGTCTATCCGGTACCCGCGCAATACGTCGGAACCGACAACCACAACTGGCACGAGACCGGCGCGTACTGGTCCAAGTGGCACACCGGCACCGACTTCTCCGCACCCTGCGGAACCACCGTCTACGCCGCCCACGCCGGCACCATCGAGATCGACACCACCCAGCGTTCCTGGGCCGGGCCACAGCTGGTCAAGGTCACCACAGGCGCCGGGTCCCTGACAACGTGGTACGCCCACATGCAAACCGTCAGCGTCAGCCGCGGCCAGACCGTCGCCGCCGGCGAGCCGCTCGGCCAGGTCGGCAAGGAGGGCAACGTCTCCGGCTGCCACCTCCACTTCGAGGTCCACCTCAAGAACGGCTCCATCTACGGCCCCGACAACGTCGACCCCTCGACCTGGCTCGCAGAGAACGCATCACCCACGAGTAGCGCCGTGTGATCGCACCGGAGCCCTGACGGCACATAGGTGACCAGCAAGGCCCAACGACCCACGACCGCCTGGAGGTGGCCAGACCGATGCAGCGTGAGCGACGACGAGACCCCTACCCGTGGACCTGGGAGATCCCCGTAGCGGTGGCCTTGGCGACCCTGTTCGTCAGTGTCATCGGCATCCAGCTCGGCCGATCAGTCGCCAATCTGCTCGCCGGCGCCGGATGGACATGGCCCGACGCCAACGCCGGCGCGTTCCCCTCACCCATCGGCACCGCCTTCTGGACCAGCCTTCCCGGCGTCCTCGGCGGACACGCCGACGCCGGGCTGCCCAGCCCCACTCCCGACGGTCTGGCCGGTAGCGGCCTGGTCTGGGTCAGCCTCGCCCTGGTCGAGATCGCGCTGCTCACCGCGACCATCTGGCTCGGCGCGTGGGCCTACCAGCGCTGGGGCCCGGGCCGCATGCGCGGCATGGCGACCGCAGCCGAGGCCGAGAAGCTGCTCGGCGTCACCCGGCTCCGCAAGGTCGCCGGCATCGTCCGCCCGGACCTCTACGGCAAGCACGCCGCCGCGACACCAGCACCGGTCCAGCGCACCGCCGGCGACCTCACCGAACAACCCGGCCCGCATCTGGGCCACGGCCTCAGCCTGTGGCTCCTGCACCGCCGGCGAACGAAGGAAGACCGATGAGCAACGAGACCCCACTGCACGGCAACCCGACACTTCGCACTCGCGGCCGGCGCCTGGGCGGCAACAGCTGTCGCCGCCGCGGACACTGGCCGGTCCTCGTCGAGCGCCACTACGTGGCTGCCGGCCAGGTGGAACTCCTCTGCGAGGCGCGCGACCTGCTGTCCGACGCCTCTTTCCTGCTCCTCGGTCGCCGAGCAGAAGAACGCCGCGGAAGTGCGGTGATCTGCCGTCGATGCCTCGCCCTGTGCGGGGACACCGTCCCCGAGGTGGCGCGATGAAGCTGAGGTTCGACCCCTGGGACGTCGGCTGGCGCATCGGTGACGCCCACGAGCCGCGAGGCGGCGAGCTGTGGGTGCCGTGGGACCGCACCGCCGGCGTAATCGGTCCGCAGGGATCCGGCAAGACCCTCGACCTGCTCACCCCCGCGCTGCTCGGCGCACCGGGCGCTGCTCTGGTGACACTGACGAAGGTCGAGGACCTGCTGCTCAGCCTCACCGAACGCTCCCGCGACGACCGCCCTTGCGTGGTGCTCGACCCCTTCGGCCTGGCCGAGGGCGTCGTCGACGAGCTGATCTGGGACCCGATCGCCGGCTGCGTGGACCCCAAGGTGGCCGAGCGGCGCGCCAAGGCTTTCACCGCCGGCACCGTCAAGGGCGCGATCACCGGCGGCACCGGCGATGATGCGGCGCGGTTCTACGCCGCCGAGTCCGCGAAGGTGCTGCAGGGCTACTTCCACGCCGCGGCGCTGACCGGTAGGACGCTCGAGGACGTGCTGCAGTGGGTCGCCAACCCCAGCGCAGCCACCCAGCCGATGGAGATCCTGCGGCGGCACCCGCACGCCGAGCCGTTCTGGCACGGCCTGCTGCACGGTGCGCTGAACGGTGACGACCGCACCGCCGGCAACACCGTCACCACGGTCCAGCAGGCGGTGTCGCTGTTCTTCCAGGCCGACATCCGACGCCGCTGCATACCCAGCCCCGGACGTCCCGCCACCGACCTGGCCGACGTGATCCGTCGACGCGGCACCATCTACCTCCTGGGCCGTGAAGACCCCTACGCCTCGGCCAGCCCGCTGATGACCGCCGTGGCCGAGCACGTCTTGGACACCGGCCTGCTGCTGGCCAACAGCTCGCCGTGGGGCGGCCGGCTGTGCCCGCCCCTGGTCTCGGTGCTCGACGAGCTGCCCTCGACCGCCCCGTTGCCGACCCTGCGCACCCGGATGGCCAACGAGCGCGCCCTGGGGCTGTCGTTCATTTGGGCCGCTCAGACTCGGCCCCAGCTGACCAGCATCTTCGGCGAGCACGAGGCCCGGGCACTGCTCGGCCTCACCAACGCCCTGGTGATGTTCGGCGGCTCCAAGGACGTCGCCTTCAACCAGGAGATCTCCGACCTCCTCGGAACGGTCCGCATCGGCCGGGTCACCCATTCCTCGGGCGGAGCCAGCGGCGGTGGGCGCAGCTTCTCCGGCGACGACATCCCGATCATGCGGCCCGAGGAAGTCCGGCAGCTGCCCGAACGCCAGGCCCTGGTGGTCGCCGAGAACGGCAAGCCGATCATCGCCAAGCTGCACCGCTGCGTCGAAGGCAAGGCCGGCGAACGACTGCTGGCCGACCAGCGGGCGCTGCGCGAGCGCCTCACCAACGACCGGCGCATGGTCATCACCCCCGAAGCTCGTGCCACCGCCGCGCTCGTCGAGGCACGCCGTCTCGGCTTCGTCGACGACGAGACCGACCACGCAAGGAGTGAACTGTGACCACCGAGCAGCAGACCGGCCGGGCGGCACCCGCGCTGATGGTCTTCCCGTTCCCTGTCCCCGGGAATCATGTCCGGCTCGCCTACCGCGAGCTCCACATCGCCATCAACGGCACCGAGGAGGAGAAGAAGGCCCTCGGCAACCACGCGCTGTTGTCGCGGCCCTGGGAGCCGGCGACCTGCCTGGACCCCGAGCTGCGTCACGACCTGTGGGAGTGGCTCGAGGACGTCGTGATCTGGCTCAACCGCGAGTACACCTGGGACGTCTCCGGGCTCATCCCCAGCTGCTGGCCTCTGCACCCGCACCTGGTCCACGAGATCGCCGTCCTGGCCGACCAGCGCCGGCGGGCCGGCCTGGCGATGACCAGCGACGCGCTCGAGGAGTGGCACCGCTACTGCCTGCCGGCGTTCACGGACCGGATGCGCAACAGGCTGCGCACCCACTGCGACGACGAGCACAAGAGCTGGCCGGCCAAGCCGCGCCACAGTGAGCACCTGGCCGACGCCAGCCGCCAGCGCCGCGAGAACACGTTCGCCCACGACATCGACGCTCTGCCCGTCAACCGGCGGGCACACGAAAAGTCGCCGGACGGTCCACCGCGGCTCGGCCTCGTCGACCTCGACACCGGCGAGATCCACGACGACGAGACGGGCGGCGCTCAGCCGCGCACCCGCACCGAGAAGGGACCGAGGGAATGACAGAGACAACGATGCAGATGAAGGAGCGCTCCGAGGCCATCCGCCGAGCCCAGCGCGCCCTCAAGGCTCTCGGCGAGCACCCGCGCTCGAGCAAGAAGGAGCTCGGCCACGCGCGCGAACACGTCAACGCCTGTTACTCCCACGGCTCGGGTGAGGACGTGTGGAACGCCGTTGCACAGGTCGAGGCCATGGCCGATCGCCGCTACGGCGTACCGAGCACAGAGAAGCAGCGTCAGATGGTCGGGGCGACCGAGGACCTCGAGGAGCCTGCGACAGCCGCCCGCGGCCGAGCGGCCGAGGACCGCGCAATCCCGTCGACGTCGGCGACCCCAGACGTGGAGCTCGCGCCCACTGCATCGCCATGAAGTGGGCACGACGGGCTCAAGACGGCGTCAGTACGCCGCTGAGAGAACGGAAACCCCTGCCAGCGGGTAGTCACACACCGCTTCGTTGTGGGAGAGCCATTCTGAGCGTTCTCGCCTCGTCGACCACCCAGGCGTAGAACTGATGCCGGATCAGCTGACCTCAGCGCTCCTCATCGTGGTGGCTATCGCCTACCTCGGCGGAGCCGTTCTGTTGATCGTGGCGCTTGCCAAGGTCCTTCTCGCCTGGTCGGTCAGCTGGCGCACCAGCGGGCAAACCAGCCCGGTCGAAGTCATGCTGCAGCAGCGGGCCGCCGCGGCGATGGCCGCGGGCGCCGCAGTCGCGAACGTCCCGCCTCCGGCAACCGACGTCGTTGCGATCGTGGGCGCCCCGGTCGCCGGGGAAGCCGATGCGACCGCGGGCGATGGTGGTCTCGCGGTGACCCGCTTCCGGGCTGGTCGTCCCCCCACCGTGGTGTTCGCGCGGGCCGCGCTCACCGGCCTCAGCGTCGGCGCGGTGCAGAGCCTGGCCGCCCACGAGCTCGGCCACGTCATCCGCCGCGAGCGCAGTTCGGCGGCGGCGCGGTACTCGTGGCTGGTCGGTTACCTACTCCTCGTGTTGGCAGGCGCTGGTCTCACTGCAGCTGCTCTTGTGGCCTCGCCCCAGCTGGCCGGCCCCTCGTTGCTGGCCACGATGAGTGCGGCCGTGGCGTTTCTCGGTCTCCGCTACACCGTCGACCGGCGCGAGGAGGCTGCCGCCGATCTCTTCGCCATCGACCTGACTCGCGACCTGGACGCGGCCGCGGAGTTGATGCGGTTCTACGAGAAAAGCCTGGCGTGGCCGACGCCCGACGGCGGCCCCGCGTGGTCGCGGCTGGAGCGGCGGTGGTTCGCAACCCACCCCGAGCCGCAGGCGCGGCTCGCAGCCATGCGCCGTCGAGCTGGGTGACTTCTCGAACGCGGCGGCGAAACACCTCTGGTAGCAGCCGGGCCGACCTCGTTGGCCCGTTCAGCGGCTGGCAGCCGACGTAGTCCATCCGGTCGGCTGCGGCCTGGGTAGACCCTGGCTTCTTCGCTGCGTGAGGATGACGATCGTGACTCCAACCGATCTGGGACCAGTTTGGCGGCAGCACAATTGCTCACGTAAGCACAGGACCTTTCTGACGATGGCGAAGTGCATCTGGAACGACGCTCCGTGGGTCTCCGGCGAAGGAGCTATCGCGTTGGTGGCGTGCAGATCTTCTGGGCCTGTCAGGTACCGGCACGGAGCCGTGTCCCTGCACCAGACGGCTGATAGTGCGTTGGAGGCCAAGACGTTGATCGACGAGACCGGCTGCGGAGGCCGCTGTCACCGCGACCACAGGATCGTGCAGCTGGTCTTACCGTGACGCCAGCCTGCGGGCTTCCGGAGCGGGTCAGCGGCGTGGGGTACCGCGGCGGGGCGGCCGCGGACGGTTCACGTCCTGCCGATCTCGTGCCACGCCCGGCGACTGGGTCGGCGCCGGGGTGCCTTCGCCGGTGTCGATCGGGATCTCGAGGCGGGACACGATCCGGTAGCGCAGGTCACGGGCAGGGCTGTCGCCCAGGGGCTTCTCAGCGACCAGGCCGCGCGTGGCGGCGCCGACGTCGTGACCCTGCTCGTGGGCCTGCTGCAGCATCGCGGCGGTGGCCGGCCAGTCGCCCTGCTCGAGCAGCCGCGGGTCGAGGTCGCGAGCCAAGGTGGCCCACCGCTCGGCGGGGGTCTTCTCGGCCGCGGTCGAGAGCCGTGCGCGAACCTCGCTGCTCTTGTGGAGTTCGGCCAGTGCCGCCTTCCGCGGGTCGGCATCCCAGGTCTTGATCGCGTCGCGCAGGTCGCGTCGTGCCTGCAACTGGGAGAGCTGCAGCCGGGCCCGGACCTGGTTGATGCCCGGCTCCCAGGCGCGGCTGGGACGTGCCGAGATGACCCGCATGGCGGCCAGATGTGCCTGCTCCGGGGCGAGGTTGTCCAGCCGCTCGGTGAGCAATTGGTCACCGAGCGAGCGGAAGGCGGGCTGGCCGCTGGCCACCGCGGCAGTGAGCGCGGCGGGCCCGCGCTGGGCGAGCAGGTCGGCGGGGTCGAGGCCGTCGGGGAACCGCGCGAAGCCGGGGTCGAGGCCGTGCGGGGTGAGCATCCAGAAGTCCCGCTCGGCCGCGACCTGGCCAGCGAGGTCGGCGTCGGTGGCCACGATCGGGTCGCGGCCGACGGCAGCCAGCTGGGCGGCCTGCTCATCGGTCAGCGACGTGCCGAGCGGCGCTACGCCGAGGTAGAGGCCGGCGCTGGCTAGCGTGACCGCTATGGCGTCCGTCGGGCCCTCGACGATCACTGGGACCGCACCCTCGGCGAGCAGTTCGTCGACGACACCGAATAGCTGGGCGCCCTTGTGGAACAGCGGGGTGTCGGCTGTGTTGAGGTACTTCGGGCCGTCCTTGTCGGCGTCGGTGAGGCCGGGCCGGCGGCGGCCGACGAAGCCGAGCACTTCGCCCTGGTGGATCACCGGGAACATCACCCGGTCGCGGAACCGGTCGATCAGGCGACCGGTGCTGGCCTCGGTGGCGACGCCGGTGGCCATCATCTCGGCGTCGCTGACACCGTGGCCGCGCAGGTGGTCGACCAGGTTGGTCCACCCGGCTGGCGCCTGACCGGGACGGAACCGCTCGTCGCCGGCGGGGTCGATGCCGAACCGTCCGGTGAGGTAGTCGCGGCCCCACGAGTCGGTGAACCGGGCCTCGAAGAAGGCCTGTGCCATGTCGTTGATCTCGAGCATGCGCTCACGCGAGACGGGGGAGGACTGCCACTCCTCGGCCCGCTGGTACATGAGCCGGAGGTCGGCGTCGGTGGGCTCCAGTCGGCTGCCGCCGAGGTCGCGGATGTAGGCGGCCAGCGTGAGGTCGGGTTCGACGAACTGGTCCTCGTCGACGTCGACCATGTCGCCGGCGACGGCGTCGACCACGTGCTCGTCGGCCGCGGGCTCGTCGTTCGGGCCGGGGTCCTCGGCGAGCGGCCAGTCGGCCCAGTCGGGGTCGGTGGCGTGGTCGACGAGCGTCGCCGGGTCGGGCTCGATTCCGTCCCACAGGTCTGCGGGCGGCTCGTCGAAGTGGTACTCGTGCGCGTGCTCGTCGGGGGCGGTCTCCAGCGCGATCGAGGTCCGCCAGACCAGCGCCTGGCACTCGTCGACGCCCTCCCAGCCGTCGCTCGGCATCGCCCGCCCGGCACCCAGCAGAGCCTCGACCTGCCAGCCGCGCTGCACGCCGTGGTCCACGTTCGCGACGAGCGCGGGCCACCAGGTGCTCGCCTGGATGCTCGCGGCGCGCTCGGGACCGAGCAGATCCGCGAGCCGCGGAGTCCACTCGGTGGTGACGCTCTCACCGTGGGAACCGTCGCCGATCTGGGAGGCAACGGCCGGGGTGAGCTGACGGGCCATGCGCCACCACACGGCCGCCGCGGCGTGCTCATCGGGCAGCGGCCCGGCCGGGTGATCGGCCGCAGTGGCGGTGCGCAGCAGCTCGTGGGCGGTGACGCCCGCGCGGGACATCGCGGCCAGCCGCTCGGCGAGCAGCGGGGTGAACTCGTCGTCGCGGACCTGCGGGGCCAGCGAGTAGAGCAGCTGGCGCCATTCCTTGAGCGCCGGCGTGTGGTCGCCGGTGACGGCGCGGTTGAGCCGTCGCTGCCAGGTCGCGGAGGCCTTCTGCAGCTGCGGTGCACCGGTCGGTCGCCGGTCGTCGACCGGGACCTGCATGGCGGCCCGCCAGACCTCGACGTTGGCGACCGTGGCGGCCTCGGGCCGGAGGCCGTTCTGTGCCCACGCCGGCAGTGCTGCCTGGTCGGTCGCCCGCGTTCGGACCTGGTCGGCGAGCTGCTCGACCAGGTGAGCGCGCTGGGAAAGGTAGGCGCCCCAGTGCGGGTCCTCAACCAGGCGGGCCGGGACCGCGGGCATCCACGGCAGCGGCCCTGCGCCGGCGTTGCGCAGGCCGGAGGCGTCCAGGCGCCAGTCGAGGACCGCGGCGCGGTCGTGCGCGGTCTCTAGCTCCCGGTCGCCGGCGGCCGCCCGGAGCGCGTCGACGGGGTTCTCGCCGGCCGCGCCGAGCAGCAGCAGATGGGCACGCAAGGTTGGCCAGGCGGCCTCCTCCGAGAGCCCGGGGACGAGCGTTTCGACCGCGTTGTCCAGGGCGCTGACCACGTTGATCGGGGCGCCGTTGGCGTCCTGGCCGACGTGGTCATGGCCCAGGAGGTCCTCCGCGGCGACGTAGAGGCTGTCGAGGTAGCGCTGTGCGGCCTCGCCGAGCCGGGTGGCCGGATCGGCCTGCTCGCGCAGCAGGCTGGTCGCGGACCGCTGCGTGTTGTCGCGCGCCAGCATCGACTCGAGGATGTCGGTGGGCGTGAGCGGCCGGACCAGCGTCGGGTGGATCACCGAGTGCGGGTCGCCGTCGCCGACGACCTCGAGGTAGACGTGGTTCGCGTGCGCGCCGCGGGTCATCATCGTGTAGAGCTGCTGGCGCGACTCGCTGCCGGTGGCCAGGCCGTGCATCGTGTCGGCGGTGACGCCCTGGGCGGTGTGCACGGTGCACGCGTAGCCGAGCTCGGTGGATCGGGCGACGTAGTCAGCGGGCAGCCGCACGGTGCGGCCGTGCTGGGTGTGCTGGACGGTCAGGTCGCCGCCGTCGTGGATCTCCAGGACGGTCCAGCGGTCGCCGTTCTTCACCCAGTCGGTGGCCGAGGTACGCAGCCGGCGGTCGTTCTCGCGGGTGATGATCAGCTCGCCGATCGAGGCCTCGTTGCCGTCGGCGAGCCGCCGCACCGGGCCACTGCTGGCGACGTCGGCCGGGTCGATTCCGTCGAGCCGGTGGGCGCGGGCCTGCTGGTTCAGCTCGCTGACCAGGTCGCGGTTAGGGGCGAGCATGATCGAGTCCAGGCCGGCGGCACGGTCGGCCTGCCAGGTGGCGAAGACGTCCTCGGTCATGGTGGCCAGGTCGCCGACGTGGACGCGGTCGCGGTCGAGGTAGAAGCCGAGCGACTCGGGCTTGCCCTCGCGCAGGGCCAGCGAGGCGGCGCCCTCGGCGGGGTCCTTGAACCGGACGAGCTCGGTCAGCTGGAGCGCGCCGTGGGTGGCGCGGATGTCGCGCAGCACGCCGCCGGCGCCGATCGCGGAGAGCTGCTGGTCGTCGCCGATCAGGCGGACGCTGCCGCCGCGCTCGAGGATGTAGGAGACCGCGGCGTCCAGGGAGAGGGTGTCGGCCATGCCCGCCTCGTCGATCACGACGAGCGTCGAGGAGTCGATGCCGGCGACCCAGTCCGGCATCGCGGCGCCGGTCTGCCGGGCCTGCTCGAGGGAGTGCGTGAGCTTGGCCAGGGTGTCGGTCTGGGTGTCGATTTGGGAGCGCAGGGCGTCCGCGGCCGCCGCCGAGGGAGCGAGGCCGATGATGGTGCCGCCGCCGTCGCTCCAGGCGCTGGCCAGGGCTCGCATCGCGGTGGTCTTGCCGGATCCGGCGGGCGCGATCGCCAGCTGTAGCCGGGCGCCGGAGGTGGCCATCTCGCGGACCAGCGTGGCCTGTCCGGCGTTGAGGGTGATGCCGTTGGCGGTCGACTCGAGCAGCGCCAGGTCGACCGAGTCGGTCGTGACGGCGTACCCGTCGTGGCGGCCGGCGACCTCGACCAGGCGCTGCTCGGCGGCGAGTACCTTGCCCGAGGTGAACAGCTCGGCGCCGCTCTGGGTGTAGACCGAGGCCCCGTCCGCGCGCCGCAGCTCGGACGGTTCGCTGATGGTGTCCCACGGGCGGGCCATGCTCACCGAGCGGCCGTCGAGGACCTCGCTGACGAGCAGGTCGACGACCTGGGTGATCTGGTTGGTGGGCACGTTGGCGCCTCGGACCTGCCTCTGGGCTTCGGCGTAGACGTGCCAGTACTGCCACGTGCTCCGGCTGCCTTCCATCGTGGCCACGATCCGGTCGGTGGTCTTGGCGAACCAGGCCGAGTCGGCCAGGGAGCGGGCCGCGCCCTTCGGGTTGAGGGCGCCGTGGACCATCTGCTTGACCCGCTGTGGGGTGCCCAGCACCTCGACCGCCTCGCGGTTCCAGGTCTCGCGCTGCTCGGCCAGCGAGCGGGGCTCGTGCTTGGCCTCGCGGGTCTCCAGCGTCGCCTGCTGGGACAGCTGGATGGTCTCTATGGGCGTCGGCGGGCGGCCGTGGGTGGCCTGGAACGCCGCGGCGAGGACCTTGCGGCGGTCCTCGACGTTGATCCGGCGCTTGGAGAAGCGGCGGTTCAGCTCGGGGTCGACGCCGACGATCTCGCGCACCGGCCGCTTGCGGGCGTCCTCGTTCGGGCGCTCCTCGAACCGCACGCCGAGGGCGTCGACCAGGTGCCGCTCGAGCGCGGTGTTGTAGGTCTCCGAGGCCGAGACGACCGCCTTGTGCAGCGGCCGGCCGTCGATGGCCAGCCACTTGCCGTCGAGGGTCTGGACTTTGTTGGCGACGGCGACGTGCGTATGCAAGTCAGGGTCTCCGGCGCGGGAGTCGCGGTGGGTGAACGCCGTGGCGACCAGGCCGCGGACGTCGACCTGGCGGACGCCGTTGGTGCCCCGGCGGGTGAACAGTGCCTTGGACTCGATGAAGCCCAGCGCGTCCTTGATCGCCGCCTGGTGGGCTCGCTCGATCACCGCGGCGGTCTTCGGGTCGGAGATCGCCCACAGCACCGAGACGCTCTTGACCGGGGAGAAGGTCAGGTCGTAGCCGGCGACGGCATTGGTCTTGGACCGGGAGTGCTTGGCGATCGTGGCCGCCAGCTCGCGGGCGTCGAGGGGCTCGCGGCCGTGCTCGGCGCGGAAGAACTCACGGCCCACCTCGGTGCGGATTCTGGCGCGCTCTGCGGCGGGGACGGGGTAGTCGCCGGGGTGACCAGCGGCCTCATTCCATTCACTGAATCGCTTGGCGACCTCGATCCGGAACGGGCTGATGTCATTGTCGTAGACCTTGTACGGGGTGCCGAGCCGGACCGCGGTCTTGTAGTCCGAATCGGTCGGCCGCTCGGCCTCGTCGCGGCCGATCCGTAGGTCCAGCTCCTTGGTTCGCTGGGTGGCCAGCGGGTGGTGCCCGGAGCCGAACAGGCTCTGCATGTGGTCGGCGGTGACGAGGTCGCCGGCATCGAGTCCCTCGATGCCCTGCAGGCCCGAGCCGACCCACACGCCGGGGGTCTCGCCCTTCTCGGTGTAGTAGCTCGCCAGCCCGGTGTGGCCCTTGTCGGTGGCGTCCATCGCTGCGACCTGGCGGGTCAGGTAGTCGTACCCCGACCCCGCCGTCAGCTTGTGGAGGCTCATCGTCACGGTCACCTACGTGCGCACGCGCGCGTCAGGCGATCACTTCCGGCCGGATTTCTGCTCTGTTCTTTCTATTCGGCGAACCGAGAATGCAAGAGGTGTATTTGACTTCGACCTTCGGTCGAACGTGGCGGGCGATGAGAATCGGCGGTGACGCTCGGCGACGTCGGCACACACTGGTGCGGGTGAGCCCGTAGAGGTGTATGGCGTGGGGCTCTCGG
>NZ_JAHTLF010000002.1 GCF_024614185.1 Nocardioides carbamazepini | reverse complement strand
AGTTACGGCGGCCATAGCGGCAGGGAAACACCCGGTCCCATCCCGAACCCGGAAGTTAAGCCTGCCAGCGCCGATGGTACTGCAACCGCGAGGATGTGGGAGAGTAGGACGCCGCCGGACAAACATTGGCTCAGGGCCAGCACGTCACGTGCTGGCCCTGAGTGCTTTTTGGTCCCATCGGCTCGATCTCGGACCGTTGATTCTCCACAGCCGAGGGTGCGCGGCGGCTTCTCCACAGGCGTCGTCGTCAGGAGCGCGTCCAGGCGGGCCGATTCCGGATGATGTTCGTGAAGGGCGAGCCGCGGGGCTGGCCCGACGAGCTCATCGGGAGGTGCGGGCCATGACGGTCGAGCAGGACACGGGTGCGGCCAATGCGGTGCTGCTGACGGGTCGGGTGGCGGCGGACCCGGAGGAACGAGTGTTGCCGAGCGGTGATCGGCTGTGGACCTGCCGCGTCATCGTGCCGCGGGCCGACGTTCGCGTGCTCGCATCGGGCCGGAAGGGTCCGTCGGTCGACGTGGTCGATCTGGCCGGCTGGTCGGCGAGGGTGCGGCGGTCCATGCGCGGTTGGCGCGCCGGTGACGTGGTCGGTGTGGAGGGTGCGTTGCGACGCCGGTTCTACCGCGCCGGCGGGCAGACGGCCTCGCGGATGGAGGTCGAGGTCACGACGGCTCGGGTGCTACGTCGCGCAGTGAACGGATGAGCACCCCGAGGCTGGGCTTGGGCTGGAAGGACGTGGCCTTCTCGGGAAGCAGTCGATCGGCCTCGGCGACCCGGAGCACCAGCTCGACCGACGGCGCCGGCATCAGCACGGCGATGGCATCAGAGCGGGCGCCGCCGAGGGCGTCGTCGACCGTGTGGTGGTAGGCGATGGCGGTGGGGCCGTGAGGCAGAGCCGGGACGATCCGGCGATGGAGCGCCTCGACGGCGGCCTCGTCGGGCCCGATGCCGAGTCCCACGACGGCCCAACGCTCACCGTCGGTTGCGGCGAGGCGTGCGGACGAGAGCGCCTGGACGGCGTCGGCCTGGGGCTGCTCGCGGTACTCGAGGCCGAGCGTCTCCGCGGCGTCGCGGAGGTCCGCCAATGACGTGCCACTGAGCGTGCGGTGGATGGGCCCGAGGAAGAGCGGCGTGTCGGCCTGGTCGACGAGCATGGCCAGGCCGAGGTCGGTCGGGCGGGGACCGGTCGGGGCACCCACGCGACGTCGCTGGAGCCGGAGGTAGGCCGCGTAGCGGTGATGCCCGTCGGCGATGAGGGCCCGACCATCGGCCAGCTCGGTGGCGATGGCTGCCAGAGTGGTGGGGGAGCGCTCGGCCCAGATCCGATGCTCCTGACCGCCACGGTCGGTGAAGGCGTGGTCCGGATCGCGACGGGCTACCGCGGCGAGTATGTCGCGCAGACGCCGGCCGCCCTGGTGGACGAGCAGGATCGGAGCCGGGTTGAGCTGCATCTCGTCCATCCGGTCGGCGAGCTCGTCGGCCTGGGCGGGATGGATGCCCTCATGCGGCAGCACGGCGCGGTCCTCGGGCCGGGCGGCGCGCCGGGAGACGTCGAGGGCGCCGACGAGACCGCGGACCGTCATCCCGTTGGCGCTGTACTCGTGCAGGTAGAGCGCCGGCTCCGTGTCCGCGGTGAGCAGGCCACGTGACTGCCAGCGCTGGAGGCGGGCGGAGACATCCTTGTACGGGCGGGCGAAGGCGCGCCCGGTGGTCGGGTTGCCGACCCGGGCGGGGGCCAGCATGAGGGCAGGGAACGGCTCGAGACGCAGCGGGCCCGCGACGTACGGCGGGGTCACCAGGGCGGTCGCGTCCATCAGGGCATCGTACGGAGCCTGTGGTGGGGGCGGATGGCAAGGTGGTCCCGTGTTGCTCACCTCCACCACACCCCTGGCCGCGACCTACGACCTGGCGATGCTGGACCTGGACGGGGTCGTCTACATCGGCCAGCATGCGGTCACCGGTGCCGCCGAACATCTGGCCCGGGCCCGCGACGCGGGGATGCGGATCGCCTTCATCACCAACAACGCCTCCCGGTCGGCAGGGGTGGTCGCCGAGCACCTGCGTGAGCTCGGCGTGCCCGCGGCGGAGGGCGACGTGGTCACCAGCGCGCAGGCGGCGGCGCGGCTCCTCGTGGAGCGGTTCGGTCCGGGGGCCCGGGTGGTGTGTCTGGGCGGTCCCGGCCTGCGGGCCGCGCTCGATGAGGTGGAGCTGGTCGCCGTCGACGGGGACGCCGACGCGGTGGCGGTGGTCAGCGGGTACGGTCCCGACCTGCTGTGGCGCGACATCATGCAGGCGGCGGTGCGGATCAGGGACGGGCTCCCGTGGCTGGCGAGCAACACCGACCACGCCATCCCGACCGCCTACGGCGTGGCGCCGGGGCACGGAGTGCTGGTGGACATGATGCAGCGGTTCACCGGGATGACGCCGCAGGTGGCCGGGAAGCCGGAGCGGCCCCTGCTCGACGAGACCGTGCGTCGGGTCGGCGGCCGGCGGCCACTGATGGTCGGCGACCGGCTGGACACCGACATCGAGGGCGCGCGCAACGCCGGCGTGGACTCGCTGCTCGTGCTGACGGGCGTGACCGGTCTCCCCGAGCTGGTCGCCGCGGACCCGGCGGAGCGCCCGACCTACATCGCTCCGGACCTCGGTGGTCTCACGGTGCCGCACGAGGCGCCGGAGTCCGTCGAGGGACAGGGCTGGCGCCTGGGCGCCTGGACCGGACGGGTCGCGGCCGGCCGGCTGGAGCTGGATCGGTCCGGCGCGCACGCGTCGGCCGCCGACTGGTGGCGGGTGGCCGCGGTGACGGCCTGGGACCACCGGGACCGGACCGGACGGGCGCCGGACATCACGACGGCACGGGTCCCCGAACCCGGCCCGGGGGCGCGGTAGCCTCACGTCATGACCGAGGTAGGTGTTCCAGCGCCCACGCCGACCGGGATCGATGCCGTCGACCGAGTGCTCGACCTCGTAGCGGGGCTGGACGGGCGTCCGATCGAGGAGCACGCCGGCGTGCTGGAGGAGGCGCACGGCGAGCTCCGGCGCGCCCTCGACAGCCCGCCCGCCGGCCCCGCCACACCGTAGTGCCGCCGCGCCGACTGCGCCTCGACGCGGAGCTGGTCCGCCGCGGGCTGGCGCCGTCCCGAGAGCGCGCCGCACAGCTGATCGCCGACGGCCGGGTCAAGGTGGCGGGCGCCGTCGCCTCCAAGCCCGCGACCGGCGTCACCACCGATGTCGCCATCGTGGTGCGCGAGGGCGAGCACGGACCCGACTACGTCTCGCGGGGCGCGCACAAGCTGGTGGGCGCACTGGCCGCGTTCACCCCACGGGGTCTGCGGGTCGACGGGCGGCGCTGCCTCGACGCGGGCGCCTCGACGGGCGGGTTCACCGACGTCCTGCTCCGCTCCGGCGCGGCGGAGGTCGTGGCGGTCGACGTGGGCTACGGCCAGCTGGACTGGTCCCTCCAGCAGCACGAGCGCGTGGTCGTCCACGACCGGACCAACGTCCGCACGCTCACGACCGAGGACATCGGCGGACCGGTCGACCTCGTCGTCGGTGACCTGTCGTTCATCTCCCTCACCCTGGTGCTCGACGCCCTCCTCGGCGTCACCCGGCCGGATGGCGATCTGGCCCTGATGGTGAAGCCGCAGTTCGAGGTCGGCAAGGACCGGCTCGGCAAGGGCGGCGTGGTCCGGGACCCCGAACTGTGGGTCGAGACGGTGCTGGGTGTGGCGCACGCGGCCGCGGAGCGTGGCTGGGGGGGCCGCGCGGTGACAGTGAGCCCGTTGCCGGGGCCGTCGGGCAACGTGGAGTTCTTCCTGTGGCTGCGGCACGGACCTGCGGAACTGGACGACGCGTCCATCGCGGAGGTCGTCCGCCGCGGGACGTCGGCGCCGGATGAGAGGGTGAGCCCATGACGTCCGTGACCGACGAGACTCCACGCCGGGTGCTCGTGCTCGCCCACACCGGGCGCAGCGAGGCCCGCGACGTCGCACGAGCATTCGTCAAGGAGCTGACCGGGCACGGCATCGTCGTCCGGCTGCTGCGTCACGAGGCCGACGAGCTCGACCTGGCGCCGCAGGACTACGAGCCGTCGGTCGAGCTGACGGACTCCGAGTCCGACGCGAGCCACGGCTGCGAGCTCACCGTGGTGATCGGCGGCGACGGCAGCATCCTGCGCGCCGCCGAGGTGACCCATCAGCGGTCGACCCCGGTCCTGGGCGTCAACCTCGGCCACGTCGGGTTCCTCGCCGAGGCCGAGCACGAGGACGTCGCGGCGACGATCGACGCGATCATCGACCAGCGCTACACCATCGAGGACCGGCTCACCCTGGACGTCAAGGCGTACGTCGAGGGTAGACTCGTCTACTCGACGTTCGCGGTCAACGAGGCCAGCGTCGAGAAGGCCGCCCGCGAGCGGATGCTGGAGGTGGTCGTCGAGATCGACGACCGACCACTGTCGCGCTGGGGCTGCGACGGCGTCGTGTGCGCGACGCCGACCGGTTCGACGGCCTACAACTTCAGCGCCGGCGGGCCGATCGTGTGGCCGCAGGTCGAGGCGCTGTGCATCGTGCCGCTGAGCGCCCATGCGCTGTTCGCCCGCCCCGTGGTGGTCGCGCCGTCGTCGGTCATCGCGATCGAGGTGCTCGAAGGCAACCAGGGCTCCGGCGTCCTCTGGTGCGACGGCAGGCGCAGCGTCGACCTGCCGCTCGGCGCACGGATCGAGGTCAGCCGCGGGCAGCGCCCGGTCCGCCTGGTGCGGCTGCACTCGGCACCGTTCACCGACCGGCTGGTCGCGAAGTTCGGTCTGTCCGTCGAGGGCTGGCGCGGCGCCGCGGCGGAGCGCCGCCTGCGGCAGAGCGAGGCGGCGGCGACGGCGACGGGAGAGACCCCGTGATCGAGGAGATCCGGATCAGCTCGCTCGGGGTCATCGACTCCTCGACGCTCGAGCTCGGCCCGGGTCTCACGGTCATCACCGGTGAGACCGGCGCCGGCAAGACCATGGTCGTCACGGCGCTCGGCCTGCTGCTGGGCGGCCGTGCCGACAGCGGCGCGGTCCGCGCCGGCGCCAAGCAGGCGCGGGTGGAGGGGCTCGTCTCGGCCACCGCGCTGCCCGGCCTGGTCGCCGCGGTCGAGGAGGCCGGCGGGGAGGCCGAGGACGACGGGATCGTGCTGGCCCGCAACGTGAGCGCGGAGGGCCGCTCCCGCGCGTTCGCCGGCGGAGCCGCGGTTCCGGTCGCCACCCTGGCCGCGCTCGCCGAGCCGCTCGTCGCGGTGCACGGCCAGTCCGACCAGCATCGGCTGCTGAAGGCGCAGACCCAGCGTCACGCGCTCGACCGGTTCGGCGCCCTGGAGGAGCTGCACGCCCAGTACGTCAGCCTCCACGACCGGCTCGTCGCCACCGAGCGCGAGCTGGCGGAGGTGGCGGCGACCGCCCGCGAGCGGGCGCGGGAGGCCGACCTGCTGCGGTTCGGTGTCGACGAGATCGCCGCCGTGGCACCCCAGCCCGGCGAGGACGCGGAGCTGGCAGCGGAGGAGGCGCGCCTGGGGCATGCCGACACCCTGCGTGGGGCCGCCGAGCAGGCCCGGGAGGTGCTCTCCAGCGAGGACGGCTCGCCCGATGCCCTCGCGGCAGTGGCCGCCGCGCGCGGCCTCCTCGACGGTGTCCGTGGCCACGACGCCGAGGCGGGCGCCCTCGCCGACCGGGCCGCCGAGGTGAGCTACCTGCTCTCCGACGTCGCCGCCGACGTGGCGTCGTACGCCTCCCGGATCGACACCGACCCGACCCGTCTGGCAGCCGTGTCCGAACGACGGGCCGCGTTGACCGCCCTGACCCGCAAGTACGGCGACACGATCGACGAGGTGCTGGCCTGGGCCGAGCAGTCGGCGCTGCGGCTGCTGGACCTCGACTCGACCGACGACCGGATCAAGGAGCTGACCGCCGAGGCGACCAGACTCCGGGCCGACCTGGCGACGGCGGGCAGCAGCCTCAGCGAGGCGCGGGTGAAGGCCGCGAGTCGGCTGGGGACCGCGGTCTCCGACGAGCTGACCCTGCTGGCGATGCCCCATGCCGTGGTGACCATCCGGGTCACGCCGCGCGCCACCGAGGCGCCGAGCGATCCCGAGCATCCGCCTGCGGACGTGCTGCGGGTGGGGAAGCGCTGGGTCCGGTTCGGTCGCAGCGGACTCGACGAGGTCGAGTTCCTGCTCGCCGCCAACACCGGCTCCGAGCCCCGTCCCCTCCACAAGGGCGCCTCCGGCGGCGAGCTCTCGCGGGTCATGCTCGCGGTCGAGGTCTGCCTGGCGGGCACGAGTCCGGTGCCGACGTTCGTGTTCGACGAGGTCGACTCGGGTGTCGGTGGCGCCGCGGCGGTCGAGATCGGCCGTCGCCTGTCCACGCTGGCCGGCCAGGCCCAGGTCCTCGTCGTGACCCACCTGCCGCAGGTCGCGGCGTTCGCCGACCGCCACGTCCTGGTCGAGAAGTCCAGCGACGGGTCGGTCACCAGCTCGGGCCTGGTCACCCTCGACGACACCGGCCGCGAGCGCGAGCTGTCCCGCATGCTGGCGGGCCTCGCCGAGTCCGACACCGCCCTGGCCCACGCTCGGGAACTTCTCGAACTCGCACGAAACGCCCCGCGGGCACGGTGAAACGCCCGGGCATGACGTAGGATGGAATCCCGTGAACATGGCGCCGGGTAAGCAGGCAAAGCACGTCTTCGTCACCGGAGGTGTCGCCTCCTCGTTGGGCAAGGGACTCACGGCCTCCAGCCTCGGCCGGCTGCTGCGCTCGCGCGGTCTGCGGGTCACGATGCAGAAGCTCGATCCGTACCTCAACGTCGACCCCGGGACGATGAACCCGTTCCAGCACGGCGAGGTGTTCGTCACCAACGACGGCGCGGAGACCGATCTCGACATCGGCCACTACGAGCGCTTCCTGGACACCGATCTCAACCAGATCGCCAATGTCACCACCGGGCAGGTCTACTCCTCGGTGATCGCCAAGGAGCGCAAGGGCGAGTACCTCGGCGACACGGTCCAGGTGATCCCGCACATCACCAACGAGATCAAGGACCGGATCCTCGCCATGGGCCGCGGCCCCGACAACACAGCGCCGGTCGCTCCTGTTGATGTCGTGATCACCGAGATCGGCGGCACCGTCGGTGACATCGAGTCGCTGCCCTTCCTCGAGGCCGCGCGTCAGGTGCGCCACGACATCGGACGCGACAACGTCTTCTTCCTGCACGTCTCGCTGGTGCCCTTCATCGGCCCCTCGGGTGAGCTCAAGACCAAGCCCACCCAGCACTCGGTCGCCGCACTGCGCCAGGTCGGCATCCAGCCCGACGCCGTCGTGTGCCGCGCCGACCGGGAGCTGCCGGAGAGCATCAAGCGGAAGATCTCCCTGATGTGCGACGTCGACCAGGAGGCGGTCGTAACCGCCGCCGACGCGCCGTCCATCTACGACATCCCCAAGGTGCTGCACCGCCAGGGTCTCGACGCCTATGTCGTACGCCGGCTCAACCTGCCGTTCCGCGACGTCGACTGGACGGTCTGGGACGACCTGCTCCGCCGGGTGCACCACCCGAAGGAGGACGTCACCATCGCCCTGGTGGGCAAGTACATCGACCTGCACGACGCCTACCTGTCGGTGACCGAGGCGCTGCGTGCCGGTGGCTTCGCGCACGAGGCGAAGGTCCACATCCGGTGGGTCGCCTCCGACGAGTGCGAGACACCCGCCGGCGCGATGAAGCACCTCTCCGACGTCGACGCGATCTGTGTTCCCGGCGGCTTCGGCATCCGCGGCCTCGAGGGCAAGCTCGGTGCGCTCACCTACGCCCGCACCCACGGCATCCCGACGTTGGGGCTGTGCCTGGGCCTGCAGTCGATGGTGATCGAGTACGCCCGCACCGAGCTCGGGCTCACGAAGGCCGGGTCGACCGAGTTCGATCCCGACACCCCCGAGCCGGTCATCGCCACGATGGAGGAGCAGAAGTCCATCGTCGAGGGGGCCGGTGACCTGGGCGGCACCATGCGGCTCGGCCTCTACCCGGCCCATCTCGAGCCCGGCACGATCGCGCGCGAGGTCTACGGCGCCGAGGTGATCGAGGAGCGGCACCGCCACCGCTACGAGGTCAACAACGCCTACCGGGCACAGCTCGAGGAGGCCGGTCTGGTGTTCTCCGGGCTCAACGCCGAGCTCGACCTGGTCGAGTTCGTCGAGCTGCCGCGCGACGTGCACCCCTACTACATCGGCACCCAGGCGCACCCGGAGCTGCGCTCGCGGCCGACCCGTCCCCACCCGCTGTTCGCCGGCCTGATCGGCGCCGCCATCGAGCGGCAGCGCGAGACCCGGCTCGAGATCGACGACTCCAACCTGCACGCCGAGCCCGCCGACGACCAGTGAGTGTGCTACGGGACGTCCCCGAGTCCTGGCCGGTGGAGGACAGCGCCGACCTCCACCGCGACGACTGGGTCGTGGCCTTCCGCTCGGACCGGATCCGGCGCCCCGGCGCCGACGACGAGGAGCCGTTCCGGCGGCTCGTCCTCGAGCACCCGGGAGCGGCCGTCGTCCTGGCGATCGACGAAGACGACCGGGTGCTCTGCCTGCGGCAGTACCGGCACCCGGCGCAGTACCGGCTGGTCGAGCTGCCCGCGGGCGTGATCGACCACCCCGGGGAGGACCCGGAGGAGGTCGCCCGGCGCGAGCTGCGCGAGGAGGCGGCGCTGGCGGCCGAGCGCTGGACCCATCTGCTGTCGACGCTCAGCTCGCCCGGCTACTCCGCCGAGCGCATCCACTACTACCTCGCCGAGGGCCTCTCGCCGGCCGACCGGGGCGACTTCGTGCTGCGGCACGAGGAGGCGGACCTGGAGACGTTCTGGGTGCCCTTCCCCGACCTGGTCGACGCTATCCTCGCCGGCGACGTCACCGACGGTCCGGTCGTCCAGGCGGTCCTGGCGTGCCAAGTGCTGCGGGACCGGAGCCCGCGGGCGTAGATTG
Organism: Nocardioides carbamazepini; assembly: GCF_024614185.1. Classification (GTDB taxonomy): domain Bacteria; phylum Actinomycetota; class Actinomycetes; order Propionibacteriales; family Nocardioidaceae; genus Nocardioides; species Nocardioides carbamazepini. Next base: position 97,060 of record NZ_JAHTLF010000002.1, on the reverse strand, counting down.
CCCGGTATGCGCATCGGCGTGCCGAAGGAAGTCAAGAACCACGAGTACCGGGTGGCGATCACGCCGATCGGCGTCCACGAGCTGGTCGCCCACGGTCACGAGGTCGTGGTCCAGACCGGCGCCGGTGAGGGCTCGTCGATCGACGACGCCGAGTACGTCGCCGCGGGGGCCGCGATCCTGCCGGACGCGGACGCGGTGTGGAGCTCGGCCGAGATGGTCCTGAAGGTCAAGGAGCCCATCGCCGAGGAGTATGCGCGGATGCGGGAGGGGCAGGTGCTCTTCACCTACCTCCACCTCGCGGCCGACAAGACGCTCACCGAGGAGCTGATCGCGCGCAAGATCACCGCGATCGCCTACGAGACGGTGCAACTGCCCTCCGGTGCGCTGCCGCTGCTGTACCCGATGTCCGAGGTCGCGGGCTGTCTGGCGCCTCAGGTCGGCGCCTACGCGCTGATGAGGGCCCAGGGCGGGCGTGGGGTGCTGATGGGCGGGGTCGGTGGTGTCGCCAACGCCAAGGTCGTCGTGATCGGCGCCGGTGTCGCGGGCCAGAACGCCGCGAACATCGCGCTCGGCATGGGGGCGGACGTGACGCTGCTCGACACCGACCTGGACAAGCTGCGGATGTCGTTCTGGCGCTACAACAACCGCGTCCACGGGCTGGCGTCGTCGAGACTGGCGATCGAGCAGCAGGTGATGGAGGCGGACCTGGTCATCGGTGCGGTGCTGATCCCGGGGGCGGCGGCGCCGAAGCTGGTGTCCAACGAGCTGGTGTCGCGGATGAAGCCGGGCTCGGTCCTGGTCGACATCGCGGTCGACCAGGGCGGCTGCTTCGAGGACACACATCCGACGACGCACGCCGATCCGACGTACCGGGTGCACGGCTCGACCTTCTACTGCGTGGCGAACATGCCGGGCGCGGTGCCGACCACGTCCACCTACGCGCTGACGAACGCGACGCTCCCGTACGCCGTCGCGCTGGCCGACAAGGGCTGGCGTGAGGCGTGTCGCGCCGATCCGAGCCTGGCGTCGGGCATCAACACCCATGCCGGCGAGCTGACCAACGGCCCGGTCGGCGAGGCCACCGGCATCGCGTCGGTCCCGATGGCCGAGGCGCTAGCCTGACCGCGTGAGTGGCGCAGGGGCGGTGGACCGGGCGGTCCGTACGTACCTGGACCACCTGACGGTCGAGAAGGGCCTGGCGCCGAACACGCTGACGTCGTACCGCCGTGACCTGCGTCGGTACCGCGCCCACCTCGCCGCGGCCGGCATCGACTCGCTCGACGCCGTCACCGAGGCAACGGTGGTCGACTTCCTCGTCCGGCTGCGCGAAGGCGATGCGGACCATCCGCCACTGAGCGCGGCCAGCGCCGCGCGCACGGTGGTCGCGGTGCGGGGCTTCCACAGGTTCGCCGTCGCCGACGGGCTGGCGCAGGCCGACCCGGCGGCTGCCGTGAAGCCGCCGAGTCCCGCCAAGCGGCTCCCCAAGGCGCTGCCGCTCGGCGACGTCGAGGCGATCCTCGAGGCGGCCGGTGCCCCCGACACCCCCCTCGCACTGCGTGACCGCGCCCTGCTGGAGCTCCTCTACGGCACCGGGGCGCGGATCTCGGAGGCGGTCGGCCTCGACGTGGACGACGTCAGCCACCTCGCCGAGCCGGGACTCGACCCGGCCGACGCGACCCTGCTGCTGCGCGGCAAGGGCGGCAAGGAGCGGATGGTGCCGGTCGGCTCCTACGCGCGGGCCGCGCTGGCGGCGTACCTCGTCCGGGGACGCTCGGCGCTGGTCGGGGTCTCGACCGGCTCGACCAGCAGTGCGGCGCTGTTCCTCAACGCCCGCGGCGGCCGGCTCTCGCGCCAGTCGGCGTGGGCGGTGCTGGTCAAGGCCGCCGAGCGCGCCGGGGTGACGCGCGACGTCTCGCCCCACACGCTGCGCCACTCGTTCGCCACCCACCTGCTCGACGGTGGCGCCGACGTCCGCGTGGTCCAGGAGCTGCTCGGGCATGCGTCGGTCACGACGACGCAGGTCTACACGCTCGTCACCGTCGACAACCTGCGTGAGGTCTTCGCCACCGCGCACCCGAGGGCCCGCCATGGCTGACGCCTACGACCGCATCCTGGAGCATGCCGAGAGCCAGGGGCTCACGCTCTACCCGCACCAGGAGGACGCGATCCTGGCGCTGCTCTCCGGCGACAACGTCGTGCTGGCCACGCCGACCGGCTCGGGCAAGTCGCTGGTCGCGATGGCCGCCGCGATGGGCGCACTCGCCGAGGACCGGGTCACCTTCTACACCGCGCCGATCAAGGCGCTGGTGAGTGAGAAGTTCTTCGACCTGGTCGAGATCTTCGGTGCCACCGACGTCGGCATGCTCACCGGCGACGTCGCGGTCAACGCCGACGCCCCGATCATCTGCTGCACCGCCGAGGTGCTCGCAAACATCGCCCTGCGGGAGGGCAGCGCCGCCGATGTGGGCATGGTGGTGATGGACGAGTTCCACTTCTACGGCGAGCCCGGTCGCGGCTGGGCCTGGCAGGTGCCGCTGATCGAGCTGCCGCAGGCACAGTTCCTGCTCATGTCGGCCACCCTCGGCGACACGACCGAGCTGGCGGCGGACCTGACCCGCCGCAACGGTCGCGAGACGTCGGTCGTCGACGACGCCGAGCGTCCGGTGCCGCTGGACTTCTCGTGGTCCCTGGAGCCGATGGGGGACAGGCTCGCGGAGCTCGTGACCACCGGCCAGGGGCCGGTGTACGTCGTCCACTTCACCCAGGCCGCGGCAGTCGAGCACGCGGTGTCGCTGCTGAGCGGACCCGGCCGGCTCGACGTGGTCCTGCCGAAGGACCGAAAGGAGCAGATCGCCGATCGGATCGCCGGAGTCCGGTTCGCCGCCGGCTTCGGCAAGACCCTCAACAAGCTGCTGCGACAGGGGATCGGCGTCCACCACGCCGGCATGCTCCCCCGCTACCGCCGCCTCGTGGAGCAGCTCGCCCAGGCCGGGCTGCTGACCGTCATCTGCGGCACCGACACGCTCGGCGTCGGCATCAACGTGCCGATCCGCACGGTGCTCTTCACCGGGCTCGCGAAGTTCGACGGCAGCCGGCAGCGGGTGCTGCGCACGCGGGAGTTCCTGCAGATCGCCGGCCGGGCAGGACGCGCGGGCTTCGACACGGCCGGGTATGTCGTCGTCCAGGCGCCTGAGCACATCATCGAGAACGAGAAGGCGAAGGCCAAGGCGGCCGCCAAGAACGCCGCGATGAGCGCCGAGAAGCAGGCGAAGCGGGGCTCGAAGGCCCAGCTCAAGAAGCCGCCGCCAGGCACTGTGGTGTGGACCGAGCAGACCTTCGAGAAGCTGGTGGCCGGCAAGCCGGACCCGCTGAAGTCGCAGATGAAGGTCGACAACGCCATGCTGGTCAACGTGCTCTCCCGCGAGGAGGACGCGTTCCCGGTCCTGCGGCGGCTGCTGATGGACAACCACGAGGAGCGGCGCGGCCAGCTGCGGCTGGCGAAACGGGCGGTCCGGCTGGCCCGCAGCCTGGTCACCTCCGAGGTGCTGACCCGGCTCGACCAGGTCGACGGGTTCGGGCGGCGCTATGTGCTCACCGAGGCGCTGCCCGAGGACTTCGCGCTCAACCAGCCGCTGTCGCACTTCGCGCTCGCCGTGCTCGACGTGCTCGATCCCGACAGCGACACGTTCACGCTCGACGTGGTCTCGGTCGTCGAGGCGACCCTGGAGGCGCCCCGGCCGCTGCTGATGGCGCAGCGCCATGCCGCGCGGGGTGACGCGATCGCGGCGCTCAAGGCCGACGGCGTCGAGTACGACGAGCGGATGGCTCTCATCGAGGACATCACCTGGCCCGAGCCGCTGAGCGACCTGCTCGAGCCGCTCTTCGAGACGTACCGCGAGCGGCACCCGTGGCTCGCGCCCGACGCGCTGGCGCCGAAGGCGGTCGTGCGTCAGATGTGGGAGCAGGGCATGGGGTTCACCGACCTCGTCTCCCGCTACCAGGTGGCCCGTTCCGAGGGCCTGGTGCTGCGCTACCTCACCGACGCCTACCGTGCGCTGCGCCAGAGCGTGCCGGCGGCATACCGGACCGACGAGCTGGACCTCCTCGCCGACTGGCTGGGGGAGACGATCCGGCAGGTCGACTCCTCGCTCCTCGACGAGTGGGAGGCGCTCAACGACCCCGACCACGCCTCGACGGCGGTCAGCCACCACGAGCCCCCACCGCCGCCGCGGCCCCTCAGCCAGCAGGGCCGGGTGTTCGAGGTCATGGTCCGCAACGCGCTGTGGCGCCGGGTCGAGCTGGTCGCCCGCGACGACGTGGCGAACCTGGCGGCGTTGGACACCGCCGCGGACGCTGACAGGGGCGGTGACGAGTCCGACTGGGGCAGTGCCGAGTGGGACCAGGCGATCGAGGACTACTACGCCGAGCACGACCGGCTGCTCACCGACGCCGACGCGCGCGGTCCGGTGCTGCTGAGCGTGGAGAAGGGGGCTGATCGGTGGCGGGTGACGCAGACGCTGCACGACCCGGACGGCAACCACGACTGGGTGATCCGCGCCGAGGTCGACCTCGCGGCCAGCGACGAGGCCGGCGAGGCCGTCGTCCGGACCCTCGAGATGGTGAGCCTGAGCGGCCCCTCCTGAGCGCCCCCTGAGTGCCCTCCTGAGTGATTGTCGGCGCGCCTCCCGAATGTCGCTGTGTCGACATTGTTGGATGGAGGAGTCCCGGGCTCTGGGGAAGGAGCCCGCAACCACTCCAGACAAAAGGTGAGGGCGATGGCCGGCTTCTACGGAGGATCCAGTGCACCCGACATGCCGCCGCGGATGCCGATCCCGGCGCCCGGCAGTGACGTACCACTCGGCACGGAGGACGCGGCCGTGACGAGCGAGGCGGCGCGCGAGGACGCCATGACCCTGCAGTTCCCGCTGCCTGAGCAGCGGGTTGTGGAGAGCGCCGCCGGGCGTGCCGCCGTGCAGACGGTCACCGGCGAGACCGGCCCGACCGGTCGCCCGATGCCGGTCCTGCCCGACCCCCGGCCGGTCACCGAGCACGGCAACGCCCGCGTGATCTCGATGTGCAACCAGAAGGGCGGCGTCGGCAAGACCACGACGACCATCAACCTGGGCGCGGCGCTCGCCGAGTACGGCCGCAAGGTGCTGCTCGTCGACTTCGACCCGCAGGGCTCGCTGTCGGTGGGGCTCGGCCTCAACCCGCACGAGATGGACAGCACGGTCTACAACCTGCTCATGGACCCCGAGGCCACGCTCGACGAGGTCGTCGTACCGTCCGGCGTGCCCGGCATGGACCTGCTGCCGTCCAATATCGACCTGTCGGCCGCCGAGGTGCAGCTGGTCCACGAGGTCGCCCGCGAGCAGACGCTGCAGCGCGTCCTCGCGCCGGCGATCGAGAAGTACGACGTCATCCTCATCGACTGCCAGCCGTCGCTCGGCCTGCTGACGGTCAACGCGCTCACCGCGTCCGACGGCGTGATCGTTCCGCTGGAGTGCGAGTACTTCGCGCTGCGCGGCGTCGCGCTGCTCAAGGCGACGATCGACAAGGTCAAGCAGCGCCTCAACCCGGGCCTGGAGGTCGACGGCGTCCTCGGCACCATGTACGACGGCCGCACCCTGCACGGGCGCGAGGTGCTCGAGCGCCTGGTGCAGGCCTGGGGCGATCAGGTCTTCCACACCGTCATCCGCCGCACCGTGAAGTTCTCCGACTCCACCGTCGCGGGTGAGCCGATCACGTCGTACGCCTCGGGGTCGAGCGGGGCGGAGGCCTACCGCCAGCTCGCGAAGGAGGTGGCCGCCCGGTGTCTCGACGTGTGAGCATGCCGGCCGCGGACGACCTGTTCCGGCCGACCGCCGAATCGGCAGGGCCGGCGGTCCGCGCGGTCCCGGACCCGCCGGCCGACGTCCCCGAGCAGCCCCAGAAGGGTCCGAGCGGCCGGGTCCGGCACGACGAGAAGATCACCGTCTACGTCACCGCGGCGGAGCTGATGGAGCTGGAGAGGGCCCGGCTCACGCTGCGCGGGGAGCACGGCATGGCGGTCGACCGCGGCCGTCTGGTCCGCGAGGCGCTGCACCTGGTCCTGGGCGAGCTCGAGTCCGAGGGGGAGGGCTCCGCGCTGGTCAGGCGCCTGCGTGAGTCATGATGCAGGCGTGAGCAGCCAGGACGGGGTCGAGGGCGGCTTCGCCGTCCACCTGGCGAACTTCGAGGGTCCGTTCGACCTGCTGCTGAGCCTGATCTCCAAGCACAAGCTCGACATCACCGAGATCGCGCTCTCGCAGGTCACCGACGAGTTCATCGCCCACATCAAGCAACTCCCCGACCTCGGCGACACGGGCCTCGAGGAGACCACGTCCTTCCTGCTGGTCGCCGCCACCCTGCTCGACCTCAAGGCCGCCCGGCTGCTGCCGGCCGGCGACGTGGAGGACGAGGAGGACCTCGCCCTGTTGGAGGCGCGGGACCTGCTGTTCGCGCGGCTGCTGCAGTACAAGGCCTACAAGCAGGTCGCTGCGGTGTTCGACGCCCGGCTGCAGGCCGAGTCGCGGCGCTTCCCGCGGGCCGTCGGGATCGAGGAGAGGTTCGCGGCGCTGCTGCCCGAGGTGCTGATCGGCATCGGGCTCGACCAGTTCGCCGCGCTCGCGGCCAAGGCGATGACACCGAAGCCGGAGCTGCAGCTGACCCTGCACCACATCCACGCCCCCACGGTCAGCGTGCGGGAGCAGGCCGCGATCGTGGTCGACCGGCTGCGGCGCAGCGGCACGCTCACCTTCCGGGCCCTGTGCGGCGACTCGCCCGACACGCTGACGACCGTGGCGCGGTTCCTGTCGTTGCTGGAGCTGTTCCGCGAGGGTGCGGTGGCCTTCGACCAGGTGACCCCACTGGGCGAGCTCACCGTCCGCTGGACCGGCGACGAGGCGGTCGACGTCGAGGACCTGATCACCGACGAGTTCGACGGGGTGGCGCCGGCCGACGAGCCGCCCCCGGAGGAGAATCCGAGCGATGACTGAACAGACCGACGTGCCCACCGACGAGGCGCTGCCCGTCCCCCTCGCCGAGCTCCGCCCGGCCCTGGAGGCGGTGCTCATGGTGGCCGACCAACCCCTCGACGCGGTCTCGCTGGCCACGGCGGTCGGCTACCCGCAACCCCAGGTCGCCGAGGCGCTGTCCATGCTGGCCGCCGAGTACGACGAGCAGCGCCGCGGCTTCGAGCTGCGCAATGTCGCGGGCGGATGGCGCTACTACACGCGCGAGGAGTTCGCTCCCGTCGTCGAGGCCTTCGTGCTGGAGGGCCAGCAGGCCCGGCTCACCCAGGCCGCGCTGGAGACGCTCGCCGTCGTCGCCTACCAGCAGCCGGTCTCGCGGGCCCGCGTGTCCGCGGTGCGCGGGGTCAACGTCGACGGTGTGATGCGGACCCTGATCAGTCGTGGTCTGGTCGAGGAGGCCGGCCGCGACGGCGAGCACGGTGCCACGCTGTACCGCACGACGTCGTACTTCCTGGAGCGGATCGGCATCGTGTCCCTCGACGAGCTGCCCGACCTGGCACCGCATCTGCCGGACCTCGCCGACGTCGAGGAGGAGCTGGCGCCGACGTCGGAGCCGGAGGAGGAGCCCGCCGATGACGCGTGACATCGCCGTCGACGACGACGGCCAGATCCGTCTGCAGAAGCTGCTCGCCCAGTCCGGCGTCGCCTCCCGGCGTCGCTGCGAGGAGCTGATGCTCGCGGGCGAGGTCGAGGTGGACGGCGAGATCGTCACCCGGCTCGGCACCAAGGTCGACCCGCGCGCGGCGGTCATCAAGGTGTCCGGCAAGCGGCTGCCCCCGATCTCCGACCACGTCTACCTCGTGCTCAACAAGCCACGTGGCGTCGTCTCCACGATGTCCGACCCGCAGGGACGACCCACCTTGACGGACGTGGTCGCGAGCTGGCGGCCGGGCGACGAGGCTCTCCGGCTGTTCCACGTGGGACGCCTCGACACCGACACCTCGGGCCTGCTGCTGCTCACCAACGACGGTGACTTCGCGCACCGGATGGCACACCCCTCGTTCGAGGTCGAGAAGACGTACGTCGCCGAGGTGGCCGGTCGGCTCGCCAAGGGCACCGTCGCGGACCTGCTCGCCGGCGTCACGCTCGACGACGGACCGGTCGAGGTCCGCCGGGCCCGCGTCATCGACACCTCCGCCGACAAGTCGATCATCGAGCTGGTCATCCACGAGGGCCGCAACCGGATCGTGCGGCGGCTGCTCGACCAGGTGGGGCACCCGGTGCGCCAGCTGAGCCGGACGAGGTTCGGTCCGATCGAGCTCGGCACGCTGCGGAGCGGCGCGCTGCGGGAGCTGTCCGACGACGAGCTGGGCCAGCTGCTGGAGCTGGTCGGTCTCTAGACCTACGGTGGGTGGGGTGATCCCGGTTCCACCGGTGCCCGCCTCGCTCCGGAAGTACGTCGTCGCATGGATCCCGTACGACGTCGACTTCGGGGCGCCCGGCACCCACCGCGGACTGCCATCGACGACGCTCACCCTGGTGCTGCCGCTCGACGACCCGCTGCGGGTCTCCTGGGCGGGCCGGCCGGCCACCCTGCACGCGGCGTGGGGCTCGCTGTCGGGGCTGCACACCGAACCGGCCACCATCCACCACGACGGCTCCCAGCGCGGCGTGCAGCTGGCGTTGACCCTCGAAGGCGCGCGGGTGCTCCTCGGCCGCCCGGCCGCGGACCTGTCGGGGGCGCTGACCGACCTCGACCAGGCCGCCGTACCGCCGACCCTGCGAGAGCTGCCCGAACGGCTGCACGGGGTCCCCACCTGGGCGGGACGGGTGGCGCTCGTCGACCGCACCCTCGCCCGGCTGGCCGCGCGCGGGGGAGACCCGGAGCCGCGGGCCGAGGTCGCGCACGCCCTCGCACTGCTGACTGCCGGGACCCGGGTGGCGGACGTCGCGGACGCGGTCGGCTACAGCCGGCGGCGGCTGGGCACGCTCGTCCGGGTGGAGTGCGGGCTGGCGCCGAAGGCGTTCCAGCGCGTGGCGCGCCTCGAGGCAGCGCGCAGGGTGCTCGGGCGACGGCCGCTGGCGGAGGTCGCCGCGGCCTGCGGGTACGCCGACCAGGCGCACCTCGCGCGGGAGTGGAGTGCGCTGGCGGGATGCACGCCGACGACATGGCTGCGCGAGGAGTTCCCGTTCGTTCAAGACCACGGCAACGACGAGGGGCAGGCTCAGGGGCATGAACACTGATGCAGCAGCAGTCCGGCTCTGGCCGGCGATGCAGTTCCGAGACGTCGACGCGATGACCGCGTGGCTGCGGGCGATCGGCTTCACCGAGCACGCCACCCACCGCGACGAGGCCGGCACCGTGGTCCACGCCGAGTGGCTCTGGCCCGGTGGCGGTGGGCTGATGTTCGGCGCCGTGCGTCCCGAGAGCCCGCTCCAGCCGGCCGGGTCCGGCGCGGTGTACCTGGTGACCGACGACCCCGACTCCGTGTTCGACGCCGCCGTCGCCGGGGGCGCGAGCATCGAGCGGGCGATGGTCGACCAGGACTACGGCGGTCGCGGCGGCAGTGTCCGCGATCCCGAGGGCAACCACTGGTCGTTCGGGTCCTACCAGCCGGGCGCGGAGGCCATCCCCTAACCTGTCCTGCGTGTCAGAGACGAGTGTGCTCACGGGCCCGGTCGAGATCGTCGGGACCGGCCTGATCGGCACCTCGATCGCGCTGGCCTGTCGCCGGGCCGGCCTCGACGTGCTGCTCACCGACACCACCCCGGACCACGTGCGGACCGCGTCCGGCCTCGGCGCCGGCCGGCCCCGTACGGAGCAGGACGTGCCCCAGCTCGTGGTGGTCGCCGTACCTCCGGACGCCCTGGGCGCCGTCCTCACCCAGGTCCTCGACGACGCCGGGCCGGACACCGTCGTCACCGACGTCGGCAGCGTCAAGTCCGGCCCGCTGGCCGCCGTCGCCGGGCATCCGGCGGCGAGCAGGTACGTCGGCAGCCACCCGATGGCGGGCACCGAGCACTCCGGGCCGCTCTCGGCGAGTGGTGAGCTGTTCGACGGGCGTCCCTGGGCGCTCACGCCGGGACCGGGGGTCTCCCCGGCCGCGACCCGGGTGGTGGAGGCGCTGGCCGTGGTCTGCGGCGCGGTGCCGGTCCACCTGAGCCCCGTCGAGCACGACCGGGCCGTGGCCCGGACCTCGCACGTGCCGCACCTGATGGCCTCGCTCGTCGCCGGGACCCTCGCGGGCGCGTCACCGGACCACCTCGCCCTGTCGGGCACCGGCGTGCGCGACGTCACCCGCGTCGCGGGTGGGGACCCTCGTCTCTACAGCCAGATCATCAGCGGGAACGCGACCGCCGTCGCGGCGCTCCTCGCCGAGATCCGCGACCGCCTCGACCTCGCGCTCGAGGCCGTCGTCGGCGGCGACCGGGTCGGCCTGGAGTCGCTGCTGGCCTATGGCCAGGCCGGCACCCGTGCGATTCCCGGCAAGCACGGTGCGGCACCGCAGCCGATGGAGGCGGTCCGCGTGGCCCTGCCCGACCAGCCGGGCGGCCTGGCTCGGCTCTTCGCCGACGCCGGCGACAGCGGGGTCAACATCGAGGACGTGCGGATCGACCACGACCCCGGCCGACCCGTCGGCCAGGTCGAGCTCGACGTCGTCGCCGACCGCGCGGATGAGCTGCGCGCGGCGCTGGAAGCACGGGGCTGGACCACCCACCGGTAGGGTGCAGGCCGTGAACGAGCCGGTGAACGTCCCCGTCAGTGTGGTTGTCGCCGTGGACGGGACCTCCGGCTCGGGCAAGTCCAGCACCTGCCGCGCGGTCGCCGACCGGCTCGGTCTGCGCTATCTCGACACCGGCGCGCAGTACCGCGCGATCACCTGGTGGATGCTCGACCACGACATCGACGTGCACGACGCGGCCGCCGTCGCGGCGCGTGCCGGCGAGCCGGTGCTCGTCTCCGGGACCGACCCGCTCGCGCCCACCATCACCGTCGACGGGGTCGACGTGTCGGTCGAGATCCGCAGCGACGTGGTCAACGGCGCGGTCTCGCCGGTCAGCGCGGTCCCCGAGGTACGCACCCGGCTGGTCGAGCTCCAGCGGGAGCTGATCGCCCCCTCTGACGGGCCCCGTGGCGGCATCGTCGTCGAGGGCCGCGACATCGGCTCCGTGGTCTGGCCGCAGGCCGAGCTGAAGGTCTACCTCACCGCCGACCCGGCCGCCCGCGCCGCTCGCCGGGCCCTGGAGAACGGCGGCGCCGACGTCACCGCGACCCAGGAGTCCCTGCTCGCCCGCGACAGGATCGACTCGGGCCGGGCGGTCGCTCCGCTGACCATGGCCGACGGCGCGGTCCACGTCGACTCCACCGAGCTGAGCCTGGACGAGGTCGTGGACGTGGTGGTGGGCCTGGTGATGGAGCGCGTGTGAGCGCGCACAGGGCCCCACGGCCCGCTCGCCGGCTCCTCGTCGGGGGAAGACCCACGGCACGGTGGCTGATCCGGCGCCGCTGGGACGTCCGTGTACGCCACGCCGAGCGGTTCCCGGCGACGGGACCGGCCGTCGTCGCGGCCAACCACATCGGGTTCGTCGACGGCCCGCTGATGGCGATCTTCGCGCCCCGGCCGGTGCACGCGCTGACCAAGATCGAGATGTTCAAGGGGCCCCTCGGGCCGTTCCTGCGGGCATCGGGGCAGATCCCGCTCGATCGCGACCACACCGACCCGGGCGCGGTACGGATCGCGCTGCGGGTGCTCCACGAGGGGGACGCGGTCGGGGTCTTCCCCGAGGGGACGCGGGGTCCGGGGGACCTCGAGACCTTCCGCGGAGGGGCGGCGTACCTGGCGCTGGTGACCGGGGCGCCCGTCGTCCCCCTGACCTTCCTGGGGTCCCGCGACCCGGGCGGCTCGAGCGGCTCGCTGCCGCGCAAGCGGGCCCGGATCGACATCGTGGTGGGGGAGCCCTACGTCGTCGATGCGGTGCCCTGGCCCCGGACGCGGGAGAATGTCCGTCTGACCTCGGCCGCGCTGCGCGATCACATGCAGCAGCAGCTGGCCGTTGCCCTGGACGAGACGGGGCGGAGCCTACCGGGCCCGCTCCCGCAAGGAGAGCGTGATGAGTGAAGACACCCCGACCGGGGTGGTCCCGGTGCTGGCCGTCGTCGGTCGCCCGAACGTCGGCAAGTCGACCCTGGTGAACCGGATCCTCGGCCGCCGTGAGGCGGTCGTCGAGGACGTCCCCGGCGTGACCCGGGACCGGGTCTCGTACGACGCCGAGTGGGCCGGGCGGGCGTTCACGCTCGTCGACACCGGCGGCTGGGACCCCGACGCCCGCGGCATGGCCGAGCGGATCAAGATGCAGGCCGAGGTCGCCGTCACCCTCGCCGACGCCGTGCTCTTCGTCGTCGACGCGTCTGTGGGCATCACCGACGCCGACGAGGCCGTGGTCCGGGTGCTGCGCAAGTCCGGCAAGCCGGTCGTGCTCGCCGCCAACAAGGTCGACGACGAGCGCGCCGAGGCGGAGGCCTACGGCCTGTGGAACCTCGGCCTCGGTGAGCCGTTCGTCGTCTCCGCCCTGCACGGCCGCGGCTCCGGGGACCTGCTCGACGCCGTCCTCGAGGTGCTGCCGGTGGCGCCCGACCGGGTGGGGGAGGAGATCGGCGGACCCCGCCGGATCGCCATCGTCGGTCGGCCCAACGTCGGCAAGTCCTCGCTGCTCAACAAGCTCGCCGGCGAGGAGCGCGTGGTCGTCGACAATGTCGCCGGCACGACGGTCGACCCGGTCGACGAGCTGGTCTCGCTGGGCGGGCGGGAGTGGCGGTTCATCGACACCGCCGGCATCCGCAAGCGGGTCAAGGAGGCCTCGGGTCACGAGTACTACGCGTGGCTGCGGACCTCGACGGCCATCGAGCGCGCCGAGGTGTGCGTGCTCGTGCTCGCCGGCAACGAGTCCATCGCCGAGCAGGACATGCGGATCCTCCAGGAGGTGCGCGAGGCCGGCAAGGCGCTCGTGATCGCCTTCAACAAGTGGGACCTCGTCGACGCCGAGCGCCGCTACTACCTCGACCGCGAGATCGACCGTGACCTCGTGCAGGTGCAGTGGGCGCCGCGGATCAACATCACCGCGAAGACCGGCTGGCACGTCGACCGGCTGGTGCCTGCTCTCGACCGCGCCATCGAGGGCTGGGAGACCCGGATCTCCACCGGTGCCCTCAACGCCTTCCTCGGCCGGATCGTCGCCGAGCACCCGCACCCGGTGCGCGGCGGCAAGCAGCCGCGGATCCTGTTCGGGAGCCAGGTGCAGAGCGCGCCGCCGGTGTTCAAGCTGTTCACCACCGGCAAGCTCGACCAGGGCTACGAGCGGTTCATCGAGCGCCGGCTGCGCGAGGAGTTCGGGTTCGTCGGCACGCCGATCGAGATCAAGGTGCAGCCGCGGGAGAAGCGCGCGCGCAGGTAGGCCGGTTGTTGCGGTTTGGTCCCAAACCGCAACAATTCGGGTCCCGGGCATGCGGTCTCTGCCCAATCGAGGGGGCCGCCGCTTGCCATGTTCGAACAAATGTTCGAATATGGCGGAGTGAGCGTCCGCCCCCTCGAGATCGACGACCCCCGCGCGGTCGTGGACCAGCTGCGCGGGCGGATCGCCGCCCTCGAGGGCGGTCCGACCCGGCTGCACGTGCCGGTCCTGCCGGTGCTGGCCGGGCTGGTCCAGCTGCGCACCGGCGGGGTCTACGGCGTCGACTCGGCGACCCTCGGCATGACCCTGGCCGCCGGTGCCTCGCAGGCCGGGGAGTGGGTCGGCTTCGCCGGCTGGGACGACTTCGGCGCCGAGGCCGCCCAGCAGCGGGGGATCGTGCTCGGGCGCACGGTCCTGGTGCCGGCGCCCGGGGAGCACTGGCTCGAGGTGACGGCGGCCCTGGTCGACGTACTCAAGGTCGTGGTGCTGCGCCCGCCCGGTGGCGTCGACGCCACGTCCGCCTCGCTCCTCGAAGCCCGGCTGCGGGCCCGGTCGGCGGTGCTCGTGGTGCAGGGGGAGTGGCCGCGCTGCGAGGCGCGGATCAGTGCCGAGCAGGTCGCCTGGGACGGGATCGGCCAGGGCCGCGGCCGGCTGCGCGAGCGTCGGACGACGCTCGTCGCACGCGGTGGTGGGCGGATGCCTGCTCGCGTGGACGTGGTGCTGTGATGCGGACGATGGTCCTGTGGTGCCCGGACTGGTCGGTCACCGCAGGCATGCTGGAACTGGCCGACTCCAGCGCGGGAGCGGGAGCGGGACCGGACGTCGACGCGGCGGCCCCGGCCGTCGTGCTCGCCAACAACGTGGTGGTCGTGTGCAACGCCGCCGCCAGGGCCGAGGGCGTACGCCGCGGGCAGCGGCGCCGAGACGCCCAGGCGCGCTGCCCCGACGTGGTACTGCTCGCGGCCAACCCCGACCGGGACGCCCGGTGGTTCGAGCCGGTGCTGGCGGTGGTCGAGGAGGTGCGGCCGGGAGTGGCGCCCCTGCGACCCGGACTGCTCGCTGTCCCCGCTCCGGGGCGCTACTTCGCTCGCGGTGGGCTCGACGGGGAGGAGGCCGCGGCCGCGGTGCTCGCCGAGCGCCTCGTGCGGGCGGGGGTGTGGGACAGCCGGTTCGGGGCTGCCGACGACCTCTACACCGCCGAGCGGGCCGCCCGGCAGGCGTCGCCGCAGGCCTGCCTGTCGATCTCCTCGGGAGGCTCGGGTGAGTTCCTGCGCGGCCTGCCGGTCACCGTCCTGGCCGACGACGGACCGGAGGGTGCCGAGCTCGCCGGCCTGCTGCGCCGGCTCGGGCTGATGCTGCTCGCCGACTTCGCCCGGCTCGGGGCGGGCGAGGTCGCCAACCGGTTCGGCAGCTACGGCACCGACGTGTGGCGGCGGGTGCAGGGCCGGGAGACGACCCGCCTCGCCTCCCGCACGCCACCGCCCGAGCTGGCCTGCGAGATCTCATTCGAGCCGCCGCTCGAGTCCGCCGAGGCGGTCACCTTCAGCGTCCGCACCACCGCCGAGCGGTTCGTCGTCGGGCTGGCCGACCGGCAGCTGGTGGCGACGTCGGTGCGGATCGAGGCGGAGTTCGAGGAGGGCGTCTCCACCCGGACCTGGCTGCACCCGCGCTGCTTCACCTCCCGCGACCTGGTCGACCGGGTGCACTGGCAGCTCCAGGCCGGGATGGCGTCCTCGGGGCTGCGCAGCCGCAAGTCCACCGGGGAGACCATCGCCTCCGCGGTCACCGTCGTCCGCTTCCTGCCCGACGTCGTCGAACCCGCGGGCGACCACGCCGACGGACTGTGGGGCGGAGGTGCCGAGGAGCAGGTGGTGCGCGGCGTCGCCCGGGTCCAGGCGATGGTCGGGTACGACGCCGTCCGGATCCCCGTGCTCCAGGGCGGGCGCGGCGCCGCCGACCGCCAGGCGCTGGTGCCGTGGGGTGAGCGGCCGGTCGGACTGCGTCCCGTCGATCGTCCCTGGCCCGGCCGGATCCCCGGCCCCGCACCGAGCCGGGTCTTCGCCGCGCCCCTTGAAGCGGAGGTCGTCGACGAGGCCGCGGTCCCCGTGGCGGTCACCCCTCGCGGCCTGGTGACCGGCGAGCCGTGGCGGATCCGGATCGATCGGCACTGGTGCCCGATCGCCTCCTGGGCCGGGCCCTGGCCGATCGACGAGGGCTGGTGGCTCGCGTCCGCCGGCTCGTCGGGCGCGGGGTCCGCGGCGGGGCGGGCTGCCCGGTTCCAGGTGGTCGGCGTCGACGGCCGAGCCTGGTTGCTGTGCTGGCGCTCGCCCGGCAGCTGGGAGGTGGAGGCGGCGTACGACTGACGCCGCTTCGCGGGCCCTGTCCTCCTCGCCGTGTGATGGCTACCCTGCAGGAGGAGGGGCGACGTCTGGAGGAACCATGGGACGGACCGGGAAGCCGGCTGACCTCGTCGGGCGCAACCTGCGGGCACTGCACGGCGCACTCGAGCACAGCGTGACCATCCAGATGAGCCGGCTGCAGGGCCTGATGGACGACCTCGTCGCCCGTGGCTCGCTGACCCGGGCCGAGGCCGACAACCTCCTCGGCCAGCTCGTCAGCACCGGCAAGGCCTACTCCCAGGCGCTGCTGCAGGTGCTCGACACCGTCCGCGGCCAGGCGCCCAGGCTGCCTCCGATCCCCACCCAGCTGGTCCCGACCCAGCTCCTCCCGGGACGCCGGAGGCAGGCGGACGATGGGACGCGGGCATCCGACAACGTCGAGGCGCTCGTCGTACCCGATCTCGACCAGCTCACCGTCCCCCAGGTGAAGGCTCGCCTGGCCGAGCTCGGCCAGGCCGACCTGCTGCGGGTCCAGGAGCGTGAGGTGGCCGGCAAGAACCGCAAGGGCGTCCTCGGCGAGATCGACCGGCTGCTGAGGGGCTAGCCGAGCTGACCGGCGAGACGCCGCCGTAGGACGGGTACGCCGTCGCCGGCGAGTTCGTCGAGCACCACCGGCCGCCCGCCGATGGCGAGTGCGAGGGACTCACCGGTGCCGCGCACCTCGGGACCGGATCCTCGTGACCAGTCGAGATCTGTGGCGACGAAGCTGAGCCCCTTGCTGCGCCGGCCCGGGAAGGACAAGGGGTCGGGGTGGTCCAGGGCAAGGCGCAGCCGTTCCTCAGGGATGGTGCGGGCACGACCCAGCGGCCGGCGGATGTCCTGATGATGCACGAGCAGGTCGGCGAACACGATCCGCGGCACCCATCGTGAGAGCGTGCCGGCCTCAGCCTCGAGCTTCTCGACGATGCGGCTGGTCGGCATCGCGCCACCCCGAGCGGCGAGGTCGTTGTTGACGCGGTTCACGCCGAACCCGTGGCGCACCACGATGCCTGCGTAGGTCGACCCCGGAATGCAGTCGTAGAGCAGATGTCCGGCCACCTCGCGCACCCGCCAGCCCGCGCACAGCGACGGCGCGTCCCATTCGTCGACGGACAGGTCGCGCAGGAGGGCGACGAGGTCGCGTCGCTCGGCTGCCAGCAGGGCACGGACGTCCACGATCGTCAGCCTAGTTCGCGACGAAACCGTCGGCGGTGAGCAGCGGCACGACCTCGTCCGCATCGAGCTCGGCGGCTGTGGTCACGTCCTCGCCGAACCCGATGCCGATCAACTCCTGGCCACTTGCACAGGCGTCGAGCGCCGCTCTGAAGCCGTCGGCCACGGACCGGTACGCCGCTCGGGCATGCAGCGCTTCGGGACCGAGCAGGCTGGCAGCAGGCGCCGGCAGCGCGTCGAGAACGGCACCGGCGCCCCAGAGGTCCTCGACCGCCGGCCGCAGTGACCCGTCCGGCCAGCGTTCCCCTGATGCGACGACGGCGACCACCGCCCCCTCGGCGAGGCGGTCGGCCGTCCACCGGGCGACCGCCG
Source organism: Nocardioides carbamazepini (assembly GCF_024614185.1). GTDB lineage: Bacteria > Actinomycetota > Actinomycetes > Propionibacteriales > Nocardioidaceae > Nocardioides > Nocardioides carbamazepini. The sequence continues at coordinate 79,695 of NZ_JAHTLF010000002.1, read as the reverse complement.
CCCGGTTGCGCAATGCAGCGCCGACAACGCGCGGGTGCGCGTCGCTCTCCTGGAGCGCCGCGCAGATGGTCGATCCGTTCGGGGAGGGCAGCACCAGACGGTCCACCGGTTGGCCGGCAAGGAGCTGGGCAGGCGACAGGCTCGGTGGCGGAACCGCCGACCGGCGCGCCTCCAGGCGACCGACGGCAAGGGTGGCGCCCAGCTCCTCGGCGTACGCGAGAGCCCGATCCTCCTTCCATGGGAACGGATGCACGCGGGTTCCACGGGAGGTCGCGACCGAGAGGGCCGTCGTGAAGGAAAGCACGTCCACCACGATCGCGATGTCGGCGGCCGCGCTGATCGCGGCCGCGCCGGTCGGCCCCCACTCCAGGCGGATCCGGTGCGCGGCCTGCGCGTGTGCGGCGGCGGTGGAGGTGGAGGCGGCGGATGCTGAGGGGTTGCCCGGCACGGTGCGCAGCCTAGCGGCAGGTGACGTGCGTCCCAGCCTGTAACGAATCCGCGCGTCCCGACGCTGTGAGGGGGGAAGCAGATCGGGAACGAGGAGTGTGGGGAATCGTGCGGTTCGGGTGGGGTACGTCGACTGTCGGCTGGACTCGGGGGCTCGTCGCGACGACGGTGGCACTGCTCCTCGCGACGGCGTTGCTGGTGGTGGGACAGGGTGACCTGACCCGGGCCGACGCGGCGCCGGCCGTCGTGGTCGCGAAGAAGGGGCCCGACCCGGCGTACGTCGTGCAGCCGGGGATCGTGTTCAACCACCCGTTCCGTGGCACGAAGAAGAAGACCAGGGTCCAGCGCAAGATCATCAACACGGTCAAGAACGTGCCGGCCGGCGAGACGATCCGCCTGATGACCTGGAACTTCGACTCGCCGAAGTACGCGAACGCCTTCATCAAGGCCCACCGCCGCGGTGTCTCGGTGCAGATCATCATGGCCCGCGGCCTGGCGAAGTCGCAGGGACCCGGCCGCTCCTACCCGACCCTGCGCAACGCGCTGAAGAAGGGCAATGCGGACCGGCCGAAGGCGCTGCGTAGCTGGATCCGCACCTGCGTGTCGACCTGCCGGGGCAAGGGCGGCGCGATGCACTCGAAGCTGATGCTGGTCAGCCGCTCCGGCGCGACCACCAACATCGCGATGCAGGGCTCGGGCAACTTCACCGGTGCCGCTGCCGTGCAGCAGTTCAACGACTGGACCACCGTCACCGAGAACCCGGGCGTCTACGACGGCTGGATGCTGATGTGGAAGCAGGCGAAGAAGGACAAGAACGTCAAGCCGCTGCGGTTCACGGTTCCCAGCACCACCACTCCGGGCGCCACCATCACGACGATGTTCGCGCCGCACCGGAAGAAGACCGACCCGGCGCTGAAGGTGCTCAACAAGGTGCAGTGCACGGGCGCCACGAACGTCCCGGGCGGGCGCACCCAGGTGCGCATCGCCAACGCGGTGTGGGGGGACCAGCGCGGGGTGAAGATCGCGAAGAAGGTCCGTGCGCTGCACCACGCCGGCTGCGACGTGCGGATCGTGTTCATGATGATGCCGCTGAAGATCCGCGCCATCCTCCGCGGCCTGCCGGCGAAGCAGATGGTCTACATCACCGGGGCGACGGCCAACAAGTTCAAGGACCGGTACGTCCACATGAAGGGCCTGTCGGTCCAGGGACACGTGGGCGGCCGAGCCGATGGCAACGTGGTCCTGTCCAGCAGCGAGAACTGGACCCAGCTCGGCTGGCACTCCGACGAGCAGAACGTCATCTTCTGGGACGACCCGGCGATGACCGTGAAGTACGCCGGCTGGGTGGACCTGATCTTCCGCCAGGCGCCGCGCAACCTGAACAACTACGTGAACTCCGCCGACCCGAACGGCCGGATCACGCCGGGCACCGAGTTCCTCGCGCCCAAGGACTACCCGTTCCACGAGCTCGAGCTGTACTGATCCTCCGGTGCGCCTCCCGGGTGGGGCCCGTCAGTGCTCGAGCGACGGGTCCCACCGGTTGGCGATCAGCTTGAAGCTCGGGGTGTCGTCGAGTGACGTCATCGCCTCGTAGATCCGCTCGTACTGGGTCGACGCGATCCGCCAAGCCCCGTCGGGGTCGCGCCGGTAGGTGTCGACGTAGTAGCCGCCGCCGCGGATCTGCACCTTGAAGTCCGGCACGATCACCGTGTCCTCGAACGCCCACGAGCCGGTCGCGGCGTCGCCGTCGACGTCGATCTCGGGGTGGTTCGCGATGTGGATCGTGATGATCGAGGGGCCGAGGTTCTTCTCCATGTACGCCACGACTTCGGACCGGTTGTCGAAGTGCAGCGGCTCGCCCATGGCCTGCGTGCCGTAGCGGGCGCTGACATCCTCGGTGAGGCAGTCGGCGTACTCGTCCCACCGCTTCAGGTCGAGGGTGCGGAAGTAGCGGTGCTTGAGGCGCTTGATCTCCTCGATCGCGGCAAGGTCCATGGACGCACTGTAGAACGTGTTCTAGATCTGGTCGAGGGGTGTCGGCGCGTGCTGGCAGCATCGGCCTGGTGGAGGGTGCGCGCGGGCTGCTGGAGGCGGAGCGGGATGAGGCCTGGCAGCGTCTGGCCGGACTGATCGGCAGCTTCGCCGAGGTTGTCGCCGCGTCGCGGGACACCAATGCGGACGACGAGCACGATCCGGAAGGTGCGACCATCGCGTTCGAGCGCTCGCAGCTCACGACGCTGGTGGCCCAGGTCCGATGGCACCTGGCCGAGGTGGAGGCGGCTCTCCTGCGACTGGATGCGGGCACCTATGGGGTGTGCGAAGGCTGCGGGGCGCCGATCCCCGAGGCCCGGCTCGAGGTGAGGCCCGTCGCGCGGACCTGCGTCGGATGCTGAGCGGTCGGCCGCGCCAGGACGGGTCGTCTCCGCGAGCGGGGCGAGATCATCAACTGAGCGGGCCGGAGTCCGCAACCCCGTCGTACGCCGGCAGCTCGGGACCGTCGACGGCGCGCTGGATGAGGTCGGTCAAGGCGTCCAGGTCGGGCTCCGGGGCGGGCTGGCCCGTGAGCATCTGCACGTGCATGCGGCCGATCTCCTGGTTGGCGTCGACGTACCCGAGCATCCGTTCCTGGTAGCCCGCGAACCCGGCTTCGGGATCCCAGTCGGCCGCGGCCAGCTCGCCCGCCAACAGGTAGGCGCCGACGAGAGCCAGTCCGGTGCCCGCGCCGGACATCGGTGAGGCACAGAACGCGGCGTCGCCGAGGAGCCCCACGCGGCCACGTGACCAGCGGTCCATCGCCACCTGGGCGACCTGGTCGAGGTAGAAGTCCGGGGCATCGTCGAGGTGGTCGAGGAGGCGGGGGGTCTGCCAGCCGAAGCCGGCCATCTGCTCGCGCAGCAGCCGCTTCTGTGCCTCGACGTCGCGGTGGTCGATGTCGAAGTCGGGGGCGGGGAAGGACAACATGGCGATCGCCTCGGTGGCGTCGGGGACGGGCCGCAGGCCCGCCCAGCGACCAGCCTCCTGATAGTCGAACATCCAGCCGTCCAGCCCGAACTCGTTGGGCACCGTGTAGAAGGCCAGCACCAGCCCGAGGTGGCGGACGAACTGCTCGCGCGGCCCGAACGCCATCCCGCGCAGTGCCGAGTGCAGGCCATCGGCGCCGACCACGAGGTCGAACCGTCGGCGGTCGCCGCCCGTGAGCATGACGTCGACCCCGCCCGCGTCCTGGGTGAGCTCGGCGATCCGGTCGCCGAAGATGTACTCCACGCCATCACGGGTGTCGTCGTAGAGGACCCGGGAGAGGTCGCCGCGCAGGATCTCGATCTCGGAGACGTACCCGTCACCGTCGTGCTCGTCGGCCCGGTGCGTCTCCAGCACGTTGCCCTCGGCGTCCACCGAGTAGGCGCCGAGGGTGTTCGTGCACGCCGCCCGCACGGCCGCGTCGAGGCCCATGCGCCGGATGACCTCTTTGGCGACACCACGCGCATCCACGGCCTGCCCGCCCGGCCGCAGCCCGTCGGCCTGCTCCACCACGGTCACCTCGGCGCCCCGCCTGTGCAGCCAGTGGGCGAGCGCGGGACCCGCGATACTCGCTCCCGTCACCAACACCTTGATGTCACTCATCGCGCCTCCTGCTCGTCCGTCGACCCACGCTTGCCTGACCGGAGGATCACGCCCCGTCGTACGCGGCCTGCAGCTCGGCGATGTCGATCTTGCCCATCTTCAACATCGCCTGGCACGCCGCCTGGTTGGCGGGGGTCGTGTAGTCGCCGCACAGCTCCTCGAGCTCGACGGGGACGACCTGCCAGGACACGCCGAACCTGTCCTTGCACCAGCCGCACGGGCCGGGCTCGCCGCCGTCGGCGGTGAGGATCTCCCAGTACTTGTCGACCTCCTCCTGGCCGTCGACGCGGAGGTAGAAGGAGAACGCCTCGTTGAGATGGAACTCCGGGCCGGCGTTGAGGCCGGTGACCTCGTGGCCGGCGACGGTGAACTCGACGACCTCGGCGACCGATGTGCCGGGCTCGGTCCAGGCGGTGAGAACCTGACCGACGGACGAGTCGGGGATGTGCTCGGCGTAGAACCTCGCGGCCTCGATGGCCTTGTCGTTACCGAACCACAGGTGGGTGCGTACCGAAACCATGGGGAGTCTCCTCCGGCCGAGGGCCCTCCGGATGAGGGTCGCTGGCAAGGATGACCGGGCTCCGGGCCGGGACTCATCGCCGAGCGGCTGGTCGCGGCTAGTCGAGGCAGAACTCGTTGCCCTCGACGTCGAACATGTTCTGGCAGGACTCGTTCTCGCCGTCGGCGAGCAGGAGGGTGCCGCGTCTCGCGCCGAGGGCCTCGAGGCGGGTGGCCTCGTCCTCGAGGACGGCGAGCCGTTCGTCGCCGGTCAGGCCGGTCACGACGCGGACGTCGAGGTGGACCCGGTTCTTCGCGGCCTTGCGCTCGGGCACGCGCTGGAAGTACATCCGCGGCCCAGCGCCGGTCGGGTCCTCGCAGACCGCCCACGCGTCGTCAGGGTCGGGCGGGTGCGGCGGGTCGACGTACCCGAGCGCCGCCTTCCAGAAGTCCGCGACCGCGCGGGGGCTCGCGCAGTCGAAGGTCACCTGCACCTGTCGCACATTGTCCACAGCGCCAGCCTAGGCAGTTGGCGTTCGAACGCGTGTTCGATTAAGGTGGGGCCATGGATATTCCCCTCACCGCTGACGAGATCCGGTCGTACGCCGACCGCGTGCTCGTGGCGCCCGGTGGGGGAGCGGCCGACCAGGTCGAGGTGATCGCGGCGCTGGAGGAGCTGAAGTCCGCCGTGTGCGCCGCGCAGGCACAGGCCGCGGTCGCCTTCGACGTCCAGCGCCGCGCGGAGCAGGCGAGGGCCGGGGTCCGGGCCGACCGGCAGGGGCGGGGGACCGCGGCGGAGATCGCGCTCGCCCGGCGTGAGTCGCCACACCGGGGGCAGTCCCTGCTCGGCCTCGGGAAGATCCTCGTCGCCGAGATGCCGCACACCCTGGCGCGGCTCCGCGACGGCTCGCTCAACGAGTTCCGGGCCACGCTCCTGGCCCGGGAGACCGGCTGTCTGAGCGCGGAGCAGCGCGCCTTCGTCGACGAGGAGCTGTGCGCCGACCCGCGTGCTCTCCACGGTGTCGGCACCCGCGAGCTCCTCGGCCGGGTGCGCCGGATGGCTGCCGAGCTCGACCCCGCTGCCGTCGCCCGGCGTGCCCGCCGGGCCGAGGCAGACCGCAATGTCACGGTGCGGCCGGCGCCGGACACGATGGCGTACCTGACCGGGCTGATGCCGGTCGCCCAGGCCGTTGCGGCGTACGCATCCGTGCGCGCGGCGGCGCTGAGCGCCCGTGCGCAGGGTGACCAGCGCTCGCTCGGACAGTTGATGTCCGACCTGATGCTGGCCCGGATGACCGGGTTGCCCGACACGGGTGGCGGCGAGCACGCCCCCGCCGTACCGCTCACGATCAACCTGACCATGTCCGACGAGACGCTGGCCGGGGGCCACGCGCCCGCGGTGCTGTCCGGCGACGGTGTGGCGGGCGAGGTGGTCCCGGCCGAGGTCGCCCGTCACCTGGCGGCGCAGGCATCCGGCAGCGGGGCCGCGGTGTGGTTCCGGCGGCTCTACCGCAACCGGCTCGGCCGCCTCGTGGCGATGACCAGCCGGCAGCGTCTCTTCCCGGACGGGATCGCCGAGCTCCTCGCCCTGCAAGGACTGGGAATCTGCGCCAGCCCCTACTGCGATGCCCCGGTGCGCCACACCGACCACATCCAGCCCGCCGACGAGGGCGGCGCGACCAGTGCCGCCAACGGGCAGGGCCTGTGCGAGGCCTGCAACCACGCCAAGCAGGCGCCCGGATGGCGACAACGGGTGGTCTCGAGCCCGCGCGAACGCCCCGAGGTCGAGACCGTCACCCCCACCGGACACCGTTATGCAGCCACCGCCCCCGCCCCACCAGGCTGGCGTGAACCGCGGTTCGTGCAGGTCGGTCCCGGCCGCTACGGCCTGATCGCCTGAGCGTCGTCATGGGCTGGCACAACCCACCGGTCTCGTGGCGCGAGCACGAGCGCCGCATGTCCGGGCTGGTGTCGGAGGCCCCTGTCTCGCGCCGCAAACAGCCCCGTGCCGAGCCGGAACGCGTCGCGCGTCCGGAGCGTGCGACGCCGTACGCCGAGCTGCACTGCCACAGCCACTTCAGCTTCCTCGACGGCGCCAGCTCGCCCGGTGACCTGGTCAAGGAAGCGACCCGGCTGGGCCTGGACGCACTCGCGCTGACCGACCACGACGGGTTCGCGGGGGCTCCGCTGTTCGCGGAGGCAGGGTCCGACTACGCCATGGCGACGGTGTACGGCGCCGAGCTGACCCTCGACGTCCATCGCTCGCAGAACGGCATCCCCGACCCCGAGGGCAGCCACCTGCTGGTGCTCGCGCGCGGGGTGGAGGGCTACCACCGGCTCTCGGGGGCGATCACCGAGGCGGGGCTGCGCGCGCCGGAGAAGGGCAGTCCCGCCCACGACCTCGATGAGCTCGCCGAGCGGGGGAGGGGGCACTGGGTCGTCCTCACCGGTTGCCGCAAGGGTGCGGTACGCCAGGCCCTGAGACACGACGGCCCGGCTGCCGCCGCCCACGAGCTCGACCTGCTGGTCGACCGGTTCGGCCGCGAGCACGTCGTGGTGGAGCTGACGGTCAGCGACCACCCGGGTGGCGAGGAGGACAACGACCTGCTGGCGCGGATCGCCGACGACCGGGGGCTGCCGGTGGTGGCGACCGGCAACGTCCACTTCGCGACGCCGGAGAAGCGGCGACTGGCGGCGGCGATGGCGGCGGTGCGGGCGCGGCGCAGCATCGCCGAGCTCGATGGCTGGCTCGACCTGTCGGGTGGTGCGCATCTGCGCAGCGGGGAGGAGATGCTGCGGCGGTTCGCGCACCGGCCGGACGCGGTGCGCCGCTCCGTCGTCCTCGCCGGCGAGCTGGCCTTCGACCTGCGCAAGGCCTCGCCGCGGCTGCCGAAGCAGGGCATTCCCGAGGGGTGGACGCAGGCGGACTACCTGCGCCACCTGGTGGAGGAGGGCTTCGCCCGGCGATACGCCCACGAGGACCACGCGGCGGAGGCACGGGAGCGGATCGAGAAGGAGATGCGGGTGATCCTGGAGAAGGACTTCGCCGGCTACTTCATCATCGTCCACGACATCGTCGCCTTCGCTCGGCGCAAGAAGATCCTCTGCCAGGGCCGGGGCTCCGCGGCCAGCTCCGCGGTCTGCTACGCCCTCGGGATCACCGCGATCGACTCGGTCCTCTTCAACCTGCCCTTCGAGCGGTTCATCTCCGCCCACCGTGAGGAGGAGCCGGACATCGATGTCGACTTCGACTCCGACCGGCGCGAGGAGGTGATCCAGTGGGTCTACGACACCTACGGCCGGCGCAATGCCGCTCAGGTGTGCAATGTGATCAGCTATCGGCCGCGGATGGCGATCCGCGATGCCGCGAAGGCGCTCGGCTACTCCCAGGGCCAGCAGGACGCCTGGTCCAAGCAGATCGACGGCTGGGGCCGGGAGATCAGCGAGGAGGTCGGCGTACCGCCGCAGGTGCGGTCACTGGCCGAGGAGCTGATGGGGGCTCCCCGGCACCTCGGGATCCACTCCGGCGGCATGGTGCTCACCGAGCGGCCGATCGGGGAGGTCTGCCCGATCGAGAGGGCACGGATGGACAAGCGGACCGTGCTGCAGTGGGACAAGGACGGCTGCGAGTCGATGGGGCTGGTGAAGTTCGACCTGCTCGGGCTCGGCATGCTCGGCGCGCTCGACCACATGATCCGGCTGGTCGAGGAGCACCTCGGGAAGCGCTGGGAGCTGGAGACCATCCCGAAGGAGGAGACGGCGGTCTACGAGATGCTCGGCCGTGCCGACGCGATCGGCGTGTTCCAGGTCGAGTCCCGCGCCCAGATCGGCACCCTGCCGCGGCTCAAGCCGGAGCGCTTCTACGAGCTCGCCATCGAGATCGCACTGATCCGGCCCGGGCCGATCCAGGGAGGAGCGGTCCATCCCTACATCCGGCGCAAGACCGGGCGAGAGGTGGGCTGGAAGTACGACCATCCGTCGTTGGAGCCGATCCTGGAGCGCACCCTCGGTGTGCCACTCTTCCAGGAGCAGCTGATGGAGATGGCCAAGACGCTGGGGGACTGCACGGCCGACGAGGCCGATCTGCTGAGGCGGGCGATGGGCTCGAAGCGGGGCATCGAGCGGATCGAGAAGGTCAGGGACAAGCTCTACGCCGGGATGGAGAAGCGCGGCATCACCGGCAAGAGGGCCGACGCGATCTACCTCAAGATCCTCTCCTTCGCCGACTTCGGGTTCGCCGAGTCCCATGCGCTCAGCTTCGCGCTGCTCGTCTACGCCTCGTCGTGGTTCAAGCTCCATTACCCGGCGGCCTTCCTCGCCGGGCTGCTCCGCAACCAGCCGATGGGCTTCTACTCCCCGCAGTCCCTGGTCGCCGACGCCCGCCGTCACGACGTCCTCGTGCTGCCGCCGGACCTGGTCAGCTCCGACGTCCAGGCGGGGCTCGAGTCGTGTGCGGCGGCGCCCGAGGATCCGCTGAGGTACGACGCCGCGCTGGCCGTGCGCCTCGGGCTGGACTCGGTGAAGGGGATCGGGAAGGAGGTCGCGACCCGCATCGTGGCGGAGCGTGCTGTGGCGCCGTACGTCGACATCCGCGATCTCTCCCGCCGTGCCGGGCTGACCCAGGCCCAGCTCGAGGCGCTGGCGACCGCGGGGGCGTTGGACGGGTTCGGGCTGGATCGACGGCAGGCGCTGTGGATGGCGGGCTATGCGGAGGACGGTGCCCAGCTCCCGGGGAGCACGCCCGCGCCTGCCCCGCCCGAGCTGCCGCGGATGTCGGCCTGGGAGGTGACCTTGGCGGACCTGTGGGCGACCCGCATCTCCACCGACATCCACCCCGTCCAGCATTTCCGCGGGGTCCTCACCGCGGCGGGGATCAAGTCGGTCGCGGAGCTGCCGGTCACGGATGCCGGCCGACGGGTGCATGTCGCCGGGCTGATCACCCATCGACAGAGCCCGGGAACGGCCGGCGGGATCACCTTCCTCAACCTCGAGGACGAGACCGGGATGCTGAACGTGGTCTGCTCCTCGGGGGTGATGAAGGTGTACCGGCGGGCGGCACGCAACCGGATCGCGGTGGTGATCCGGGGCAAGGTGGAACGTCAGGACGGCGTCACCAACCTGGTCGCCGACCGGATCGAGCCGCTCGACAGCGTCCTGCCGGGTGCCGGCGCCGCGCTGCAGATCCGCCAGACCTCGCGCGACTTCCGCTAGCGACGAGGCCGATTCGAGAGAGCCTGGGAGCCTGCGGTAGTGTTCCGTTCGCTCCGGCCGGTGCTGCCGAACGGGGCTTCGGGCTGTAGCGCAGCTTGGTAGCGCACCTGACTGGGGGTCAGGGGGTCGCAGGTTCAAATCCTGTCAGCCCGACCGAGAAAACCGGCTCTGACCAGCGGAAACGCTGAGTCAGGGCCGGTTCTGTCAGGTCGGCCTCGTGGTCTCAGATCCCTGCTCAGGTCACCGGACGGACTCCGGGTGGGGGTGATGACCGAGCGCGTCGTGGAAGTCGGTGCCCGGCACGGGGGAGGGGCTGACGTGGACCGTGACGTCGACCAGCTTGGTCACGCCGTGCAGGAGCCGGTGGTGGACGTCGTTGGCGATCTCGTGTGCCGCGACGACGTCGAGGTGGTGGTCGACCTGGATGCCGGTCTCGGCGTACAGGCGGTGGCCGATCCACCGCATCCGGAACGACTCGACATCATCCACGCCCGGAGTGGCCCGGACGATCGAGAGGGCGTCGGCAGTCAGGGCCGGGTCGACGGCATCCATCAGCCGGCGGTAGATGTCGCGGGCAGCGCTGCGCAGGACGAGCAGGATCGCGACAGTGATGACGAGACCGATGATCGGGTCGGCCAAGGGCATCCCGACCAGGACGCCGACGGCGCCGATGACGACGGCGAGTGAGGTGAACCCGTCCGTGCGGGCGTGCTGCCCGTCGGCGACCAGGGCCGCGGATCCGATCCGTCGGCCGACCCGGATCCGATAGACCGCGACCGCTTCGTTGCCGAGGAACCCGATCACGCCGGCGCTGGCGACCACCCACGGGTGGTCGATGGGCTGTGGGTCGATGAGGCGGGCGATCGACTGGTGGCCGGCCACGACCGCCGACAGCGCGATCATGGCGACGATGAAGATCCCGGCCAGGTCCTCGGCGCGACCGTAGCCATAGGTGTAGGACCGCGTCGGCCGGCGGCGTCCCAGGACGAAGGCGATCCACAGCGGCACCGCGGTCATCGCGTCCGACAGGTTGTGGATCGTGTCGGCCAGGAGGGCGACCGAACCGGTCAGCCCCACGAGGACGGCCTGCGTGGCTGCCGTGATGCCGAGCACGACGAGGCTGAGCTTGACCGCGCGAATGCCCTCGGAGCTGGCTTCGAATGCGTCGTCGACGGAGTCTGCGGCGTCGTGGCTGTGGGTGCGGAAGATCTCCCGTAGTGCGTTCAGCACGCCGCCGTGCCCGCGTCCGTGTCCGTGACCATGCCCGTGTCCATGCCCGTGACCGGCGCCGCGGTCGTCGTGCGTCGCGGTCATCGGGTCTGCTTCGGTGCGGCGAGTGCGGGGCAGGCGTGATGCGCGGGGACGCCGGGCCCGAGGTGCTCGGCGTGCCGCACCCCGTCGACGACCAGCTGGCTCACGTGCTCGTTGGTCAGGGCGTAGAAGACCTGTGCTCCCTGACGGCGGGTGGTGACCAGCCGTGCCAGGCGCAGCTTGGCCAGGTGCTGTGACACGGTGGCCTGGGGCTTGCCGACCTGCTCCGCCAGCTGCAGCACCGGTGCCTCGCCCTCGCGCAGCAGCCAGAGGAGCCGCACCCTGGTGGGGTCGGCCAGCATTCGGAACACCTCGACCGCGAGCTCGACCTGCTCCGCCGCCGGCAGCGGAGGCGCACCAGCCTCTACATATTCGCGCATGCGAATACGATGACATGCGCTCGACCGCCCGCCAAGTCCTGGACGGAAGGACTCAGCCGATCAGCGTCGACGCGAGGCCCAGCACCGCGCAGACCGCGAGCGTGCGCATGGTCGACCACCTGCGCCAGAAGATCAGCGCAACCGCCACCGCGGTGATGGCGAAGGCGACCGGGTCCCACGAGGAGAGCACCGGGACATCGACGTCGACCGCACCCCACGCGACGCTGCGTGAGCGGTCGAAGAGGTTGTGCAGCGCGAAGAAGACCGCCAGGTTCGCGATCACCCCGACGACGGCCGCGGTGATCCCGGTGAGGGCGGCGGTGAGGTGGTGGTTGCTCCGGAGGCGTTCGACATAGGGAGCGCCCAGGAAGATGAACAGGAAGCAGGGTACGAAGGTCACCCAGGTCACCAGGAGCGACGCCAGGACGGCGGCGACCCACGGGTCGAGGGATCCCGGATCGCGGTAGGCGCCGACGAAGGCGACGAACTGCACCACCATGATCAGTGGCCCCGGGGTGGACTCGGCAAGGGCGAGCCCGCGGACCATCTCCCCGGCCTGGAGCCACCCGAACACGGTGACGGCCTGGTGCGCCACATAGGACAGCACCGCGTAGGCGCCACCGAACGTGACCACCGCGGCGCCGGAGAAGAACAGGCCCTGATCGACGAAGACGCTGTCGCGGCTGAACAACATCGCGGCGAGGGCGACCGGGGCGAACCAGAGCACGAGGCCGAGGCTCAGGACCCGTAGGCCGCGAGCCGTGGACGGGGCATCGTGGTGCAACGCGTCGTCGCTGATCAGGGGCGGCGGTCCGTCGGCCGACGGACCGGTGCGCTTGCTCTGGGTGAAGGAGGGGACCGACTGTCCGGTGGCCCAGCCGAGAACACCGGCCGAGGCGATCACGACAGGAAACGGAACCTTGAAGACCGTCAGAGCCACGAAGGACGCGATCGCCATGGCGACCAGGACGGGGTGGTGCAGGGCGCGCTTGCCGACGCGTTGCACGGCCTGGACGACGATCGCGATCACCGCCGGCGCGAGGCCGGCGAACAGGCCGCCGACGAAGGCCGTGGTCCCCGCGCCGACGTACAGCGCGGAGAGGCCGAGCAGCGCGATCGCACCGGGGAGCACGAACAGGGTCCCGGCGATCAGGCCGCCGAGGGTGCCGTTGAGCAGCCAGCCGACGTAGATGGCCAGCTGCTGGGCCTCGGGGCCGGGTAGGAGCATGCAGTAGTTCAGGGCGTGCAGGAACCGTTGTTGACCGATCCAGCGCTTCTCGTCGACGAGCTTGTGCTGCATCACGGCGATCTGGCCGGCGGGGCCGCCGAAGGTCTGCAGCGAGATCGCGAACCAGGCGCGGGTGGCGTCACGGAGCGGGATGACGTCGCCGGCACGGCTCCTCTCGAGGGTCACGACGGACCCGTCCCGGCCACCTGCGCCACTCCCGGGCGGTGGAGCCGGCGCCACAACGCGAGCCGCGAGCCGGACGGAGCCCGGGGCAGGGTGCAGGTCAGGAGCACCCACGTGCCATGCCCGCCCTCGCCGCTCACGATCTGACTGTAACGACGGCGACAGGTGCTGATGCGGGCCCGCGCCCGCCCGGTCTCACGCACATGACCTCCGAGGTCATGGGTGCCCGGACCCCGGTTGCCTAGGCTGCGGGCATGACGGCGTTGGTGGAGAGCCCCTCGGTGGGGCCGTTGCTCCGTTCGTGGCGGGAGCGCCGCCGGTTCAGCCAGCAGGAGCTGTCGAACCGGTCGACTGTGTCGACCCGGCACCTGAGCCGGGTGGAGACCGGTCGGGCACATCCGACACCGGACATGATCCTGCACCTGGCCGAGAACCTGGAGGTCCCGTTGCGCGATCGCAACCGGCTCCTGCTGGCGGCGGGCTACGCGCCGCGGTACGCCGAGCACTCGCTGGAGGACGGGTCGCTGGCGGTGGTCATGGACGGCCTGCGCCGGCTGCTCGACGCCCACCTGCCGTATCCGGCCCTGCTGCTCGACGACTACTGGGACGTGGTCGACGCCAACGCCGCGATCGCCCCCTTCCTGGCCGGGTGCTCGCCGGCGCTCCTGGAGCCGCCGATCAACGTGGTCCGCCTGTGCCTGAGCGAGGACGGGCTGGCCGACCGGATCGGCAACCTCGACCTGTGGGCCGGCCACCTCTACCACCGGGCCGTCGGGCGGGCCGAGCGCACGCACGACCCGCGCCACCACGCGCTGGCCGCCGAGATCGCGGAGCTCTCGGGCGGTGTGCCGCGGCTGGACCCGGTGACCACCGGTCCGGTGCTGACCATGGAGCTCCGGTACGACGAGCAGCTACTCCGGATGTTCAGCACCTCCGCGCAGCTGACGACCGCGACCGACGCCGCCCTGGAGGGGCTGGCGCTGGAGACCTTCCTGCCGGCGGACGAGGAGACCCGCGCCTTCTTCACGTCCTGAGCGCGGCCGCTAGGTTCGACCTGTGCAGACCACCCAGATCCGCCTCGCCGCCCGCCCGGTGGGCGAGCCGTCCGACGACGACTTCGCCTTCGTTACCGAGGACCTTCCCGAGCTCGCGGACGGCCAGGTGCTGCTCCGCACGATCTATCTCTCGCTCGACCCCTACATGCGCGGCCGGATGAGTGCCGCGAAGTCGTACGCCGAACCGGTGCCGGTCGGCGGAGTGATGGTCGGCCAGACGGTGTGCGAGGTCGTGGAGAGCCGCTCCGAGCGGCACGCGGTCGGCGACATCGTGCTGGCCTACACGGGTTGGCAGACGCACGCGGTCGCGGACGCGCGGCATACCCGCGCGCTCGACCCGGCCGAGGCGCCGGTGTCGACGGCGCTGGGCGTGCTGGGGATGCCCGGCTTCACGGCGTACGCCGGGCTGCTGGAGATCGGGCGCCCGCAGCCGGGGGAGACGGTCGTGGTAGCGGCCGCGACCGGGCCGGTCGGCTCGGCCGTCGGGCAGATCGCGCAGATCAAGGGCGCGCGCTCGGTCGGCATCGCGGGCGGGCCGGAGAAGGTCCGTGCCCTCACCGAGGACTTCGGCTTCGACGTCGCCCTCGACCACCGCTCGCCGACGTTCCGGGAGGACCTGGCCGCGGCGACGCCGGACGGGATCGACGTCTACTTCGAGAACGTCGGCGGACCGGTCGCCGACGCGGTGAACCGGCGGCTCAACTTGTACGCGCGGATCCCGGTCTGCGGTCTGGTCGCCGACTACAACGCGACCGAGGCGCCGGCGGGCCCGGACCGGCTGCCGGCGTACCTGCGGCGGGTGCTGACGCTCAGCCTGACCGTGCGCGGCTTCATCCAGAGCGAGTTCGAGCCGGCGTTGAGCGAGCCGTTCCGGCGGGACATGGCGGCCTGGGTGCGCGAGGGGCGGGTGCGCTACCGGGAGGACGTGGTCGTGGGCCTCGAGAACGTGCCGGAGGCGTTCCGCGGCCTCCTGGTCGGTCGCAACTTCGGCAAGCTGCTGGTCCGGCTGGGGGACGATCCGACGGCATGATCCTTGCGCTAGATGTTACCGGCGGTAGCATCTAGTCATGGGTGGCATCGGTGTGGACCAGACGGACTACCAGGACCTGCTGCGGACGCTGTCCGTCGCGTCGGTCGAGCATCACTTCGACGCCTTCGTCGACGTGCCGTGGGACGACCCGGCGTATGCCGTCGACCCGAAGGACCCGCGCTGGATCCTGCCGGACGTCGACCCGCTCGGGCGCACGGAGTGGTATCGCTCGCTGCCGCTCGACCGGCAGATCGAGGTCGGCTTCTACCGCCAGACCAACGTCGTCAAGGTGGGCCTGCAGTTCGAGCAGGTGCTGATCGCCGGCCTGATGATGTACTGCCTCGACCTGCCCAACGGGCGCGCCGAGTTCCGGTACTCCACGCACGAGGCGACCGAGGAGTGCCACCACACCCAGATGTTCCAGGAGTTCGTGAACCGGACCGGCCTGGACGTCCCCGGCGCGCACAGCCTCTTCCGCGCGCTCGGCCCCTTCCTGCCCCTGGCCGCCAAGCACCTGCCCTTCATCTTCTTCGTCGGCGTGCTCGGCGGCGAGGAGCCGATCGACTACGTGCAGAAGGTGATGCTGCGCTCCGGTGCGCCGATGCACCCGCTGCTGGAGCGGATCAGCCAGATCCATGTCGCCGAGGAGGCCCGGCACATCGGCTTCGCGCACCAGTTCCTCGAGCACCGCGCGCCCGGGCTCAACCGCGTCCAGCGCGCCTTCGCCTCGGTCCTCACGCCGGTGCTGATGCGGGTGCTGTGCGACGCCATCGTCGTGCCCGGCCCCAAGGCGGTGCGTGACATGGGCATCCCCCGGGAGGTCGTGCGCGAGGTCTGGTGGGGGAGTCCGGAGTCACGGAAGTTCCTGCGCGACATGTTCGGCGACGTGCGGATGCTGGCCGAGGAGACGGGGCTGATGAACCCCGTCTCGCGGCGGGTCTGGCGCGCCCTCGGCATCGCGGGACGCCCCAACCGGTTCCGCAGCGAGCCGGCGCCGGCAGCGGACTGAGAGCGGAGCTCGGCTCAGCCGGAGGTGATCGCGCGCTCGGTGCCCAGGCTCGCCCGCGCGGCGGCCCGGGTGCCGGCATCGCGCGAGCCGGGTGCCGCGTGCCCGGCCTGGGCGGCGCCCTTCCAGGTGCCGCGGATGCCGTGGTCGCGCTGCATCCGGCCGAAGTAGTCGACGACCTCGACCTCCCGTGCCCGCAGAGCGAGCTCGGTGGACGTCGGTCCCTCGGGCACCGGGGCGTCGGCGGCGATCGCTGTGGCCCGGGCCTCGGCACGCGCGGTCGCCAGTCGCTCGCCGATGTGGTCGGCCCATGCCTCGTAGAACGCCGCCCGCGCGGTCGAGCCGTGCACCGGCCGGACCTCCCAGCGCCGGCGGCGCGGGTTCCACACCTCGCGCTGGTCGGCCTTGTGGGCGCCGGAGCGCAGATGGGCGTCGCCGTCGGCGACCATCTGGGTGACCAGCGTGGCGTAGAGCGCCTGCACGACGGCGATGTCCGAGGGGAAGCCGTAGAGCGTGACGCGGGTGTTGCTGGTGTAGATCGCCACCCGCACCTCGTTGGCGCGGGCGATCTCCAGGACGAGTCGCACGTAGCGGGCCAGCGAGCGCTTCCCGGTCTCGCCGATGAGCACTGTCTCCCAGGTCGGCTCCTCACGCCTCTCCTCGGCACCGGCGGACGCGCGGGCGACGGCCAACGCGATCTGGTGGTGGGTGGCCAGCGACTGCGCCTTCGCGAAGAACGCCTCGCGCTCAGCCGCGTTGGACGTGCGCTCGGCCTGCCGCAGCAGCCGCCCGATCCGCAGCAGGGTGCGGTCCTCGCCGTCGACGCCGGTGTCGAGCCCGTGCAGGCGGTAGGCGGTGTGGAGGAGATCGGCCTGCACCGGCCGGCCGATGTCCTCGAGCAGCCGCAGGTAGGTCGTGCGGAAGGCCGCGTCGTGTCCCTCGGCCCCCGCCAGGTGGTGGGCGACCTCGTGCAGGACGACCGCCGCCCTGAGCGACCATCCACCCCCGACCTCCCGGGGCGGGATGGCCATCACGCCGCGCGCCGGCAGCTCGTCGAACTCGTAGTGGGCGCGGGTGTGGCCCCGTCGTGGACGGACCACGAGCGGCACCCCGGCCAGATCGAGGCCGGCGCCGTCGTCGTACCTGGCCCCGGTGGCGACGAGATGGGCCAGCACCTTGTCGACGAACGCCTGGACGTGCGCCGGGTCGGTGAACCGCGGCTCCGTCTCGGGCTCGAACGCCTCCAGCGCACTGCCGACCCGGATCCGCAGCGGCTCGCCCGGCGTGCGGGACGCCTCGTCCAGCCAGCCGGCGAACAGGTCCTCGGCGGCGTAGACCTCGCGGGTGTCGGGCATGCGCCCAGCCTGTCAGGCGGCCCCGACAGTTCCGTCGACGTGGCCCTTGAGCCGGTCGCGGAGCTCGACGAGCTCGGTGATCGCCTCGACGAAGCGGACGGTGCTGTCGCCGACGCCGTTGTCGTCGAAGTAGTGGTGGCGCATCGCGGCCCGGGCGATCCGGTGCTCGTCGTGGTCGAGCCGGGCGGTGAGCAGCCCGGCCAGGCCGGCGAGGCCGTCGGCGTCGACGACGTCGGCGCAGCGGCTGACCGGCACCTCCCGGCGCAGCCGCTCGGCGTCGTGGTGCCGGTCGGTGATGAGGATCGGCTTGTCGGTCCGGAGGTAGAGCCAGTCCAGGCCCACCGAGGAGACGTCGGTGACCATGGCGTCGCAACCCGGGAACACCGAGAGGATGTCGCCCTGCCAGATCGCGGCGTGCCCGGCCTCCGGATCGCCCTCGGCGGCCCGCTCGACCAGCTCGAGGATGGCCTGGTGCGCCTCGCGGATCGCGGGCGTCAGGCTGGTGGTGACCTTCGGGTGCGGCTTGTAGACGAGCCGCACGTCCGGTACGGCCAGGATCGAGCGGACGATCTCGACGCCGAACACGTCGACAGAGGTGTAGTCGTTGTAGTCCGCGTCGCCCTCCCAGGTCGGGGCGTAGAGGACGGTACGGCGCTCGCTGGCCGGCAGCAGGGGAGCGGGGTGCAGGTCGAGCTGTGGACGGCCGATGCGCACCAGGCGGGACTCGTCGAGCTCCATCAGCGCGGCCCGGTGGCGCTGCACGGCGGCCTCGCCTGCGACGAACACCCGGTCGTAGGCCTTCGCGTTGTTGGACACCATCGACTGCTTGTCGCTCTCGCCGTGGTTGATGTGCACGTGCAGCATCCGGCCGTCGAGCAGCGAGTTGAAGTTGAGCATGGAGTTGTTGCAGTAGACGACGACCTTGGCGTCGAGCTCGTCGTACGCCGCCGCGAGGTCGGCGAAGCCGGGGGCGAGGAGGACGGGCAGCGAGGTGCGCTCGTCGAGGATCGCGCTGGTCTGCGGGTCGCGGGTCACGATGCCCACGGGATGGGTGTCATCGAGCCGCTCCAGCACCGGGAGCCACTGGAGGAGCTGGTAGACCCGGGTCGGGTCGTCGGCGAAGTAGGCGATGACGGGCTTGTGCACTCCCGGACTTTACGGCCCGGAGAGGGAGCCGGACGAACCGGCGGAGTCCCGGGAAGGTTGCAGTTGGGTAACCTCGGCCGGTGCTCGATCTCCGGCGTCCGCTCCGCCGCCTCCTGAACCGGTCCGTCCACTCCGCATGGCGCTGGGCCGAGCACATGGGGGACGTCTCGCCGGGCACCGTGCTCGCCGACGAGTTCGGCGCCTTCGGGCCGGGCGCCTGCCTCGCGTTCCCGCTCTCGGCGGTGGTTAACGCCTCCGCGATCCACGTCGGCCGGGACACCCTGATCGGGAAGTACGCCACGCTCTCCGTCGGCTACGGCCCGACCCAGACGGTCCTCCCCGAGCGCGGGCTGGTCATCGGGGAACGCTGCGTCCTCGGCGCCCGGGTCTGCGTCACCGCCCACGAGTCGATCGAGATCGGTGACGACGTGTGGTTCGGACAGGACGTCTTCGTCTCCGACGCCAGCCACGGCTACGAGGACCCCGACGTCCCGATCGGCCGGCAGTTCGGCGCGCACCGCCCGGTGCGGGTCGGCGCCGGCTCCTGGATCGGACACGGGGCGATGATCCTGCCGGGCACGACGATCGGACGCAACGTCGTGGTCGCGGCCGGCTCGGTGGTACGCGGCGACGTCCCCGACCACGCTGTCGTCGGCGGCGTCCCGGCGAAGCTGATCCGGCGCCTCGACGCCGGCGGCCACTGGGCGCGCGCGGGCGAGGCGGCACCCAGGTAGTGTGGACGCTCCCGAGCTGATCGACTGGTACCGAACCGTGGGCAGGAGCCGCAGAACCCGATGACCGCCTGGCTACTGCTGGGGCTCGCCATCCTCCTGGTGCTCGCGTGCGGACTGTTCGTCGCGGCCGAGTTCGCCTTCGTCACCGTCGACCGCGGCCAGGTCGACCGAGCCGCCGCCGGCGGCGACGTCGGGGCGATCGGCGTGCAGAAGGCGCTGCGCTCGCTGTCGACCCAGCTCTCCGGAGCGCAGGTCGGCATCACGATCACGAACCTCGCCATCGGCTTCCTCGCCGAGCCCGCGATCGCCGAGCTGCTCCACGACCCGCTCGCGCAGGCGGGCGTGGCCGACAGCGCCGTGCGTCCGGTGGGCGTCGCGCTCGGCCTCACGCTGAGCACGCTGCTGACCATGCTGATCGGCGAGCTGGTGCCCAAGAACGTCGCCATCGCGCTGCCGCTGACGACCGCCCGGCTGACCCAGCGCCCGATGCGGGCCTTCACCGCCGCCTGCCGCGGACCGATCCGGGTCCTCAACGGCAGCGCCAACGCGATCGTGCGCCGGCTCGGCGTCGAGCCCCAGGAGGAGCTCCGCTCCGCCCGCAGCTCCACCGAGCTCGCCTCCCTCATCCAGCACTCGGCCGACGAGGGCACGCTCGACGCGGAGACGGCCGAGCTGATGGAGCGCTCCGTCGAGTTCGGCACCCGCACCGCCGGCGAGATCATGACGCCGCGGGTCCGGACCCGCTCGCTCGAGGTCAACGACCGCGCCAGCGCGGTCATCGCCCTGGCCCGCGAGTCCGGCAACTCGCGCTTCCCCGTCCTCGACGACGCCGACGCGGTCGTCGGCACCGTCCACGTCAAGAACGCCGTCGCGCTGCCGCTCCACGAGCGGGCCACCACCAAGGTCAAGCACCTGATGGCCAAGCCGATCCTGGTGCCCGACTCGCTGCGCCTCGACCCGCTGCTCGCACTGCTGCGTGCCGACGGCTTCCAGATGGCGATCGTCCTCGACGAGTACGGCGACCACGCCGGGATCGTGACGCTCGAGGACGTCATCGAGGAGATCGTCGGCGACATCGCCGACGAGCACGACCGGCTGGGCAACCGGGGCCGACTGCGCCGCGACGGCACCTGGTCGCTCTCCGGCCTGCTGCGCCCCGACGAGGTCGAGGATCTCACCGAGGTCGAGCTTCCCGAGAGCGAGGACTACGACACCGTGGCCGGGCTCGTGCTCAAGCTGCTGGGCCGCATCCCTCAGACGGGCGACACGGCCGTCGTACCCCTGCCGACGACGGGGGAGGACGACGACGAGCCGCTGCGTCGCGCGGTCCTGACGGTCGACCACATGGACGGGCGGCGGGTCGACCGGATCTCGATGCGGGTCGAGGAGGTCGGGACCGATGGGTGACCTCGGTGGTGTCCTGCTCGCGGTGGTGCTGCTGGCCGCCAACGCCTTCTTCGTGGGCGCCGAGTTCGCGCTGATCTCGGCGCGGCGCAGTCAGATCGAGCCGCGGGCCCAGGCCGGGTCGCGGATGGCCCGGATCACGTTGTCCGCGATGGAGCGGGTCTCGGAGATGATGGCCGGCGCGCAGCTGGGCATCACCATCTGCTCGCTCGGGCTGGGCGCGGTAGGGGAGCCCGCGCTCGCGCACCTCATTGAGCCGCTCTTCCACGAGCTGGGCGTCCCCGAGGAGTGGCTGCACCCGGTCGCCTTCGTGATCGCGATGACGATCGTCGTCTTCCTCCACGTGGTGCTCGGCGAGATGGTGCCCAAGAACATCGCGATCGCCGGGCCGGACCGGGCGGCGCTGATCCTCGGCCCGCCGATGCTCGGCATCGTCACCGTGCTCCGGCCGATCATCGCCGGCATCAACGCGATCGCCAACGGCATCCTGCGCCTGCTGAGGGTCGAGCCGAAGGACGAGGTCGGCAGCACCTACACCCGCGAGGAGGTCGCCGCGCTCGTCGAGGAGTCGCACGGCGAGGGGCTGTTGGCCGCCGACGAGTACGACCGGCTGTCGTTCGCCCTCGGGTTCACCGAGAAGACGGTCGGCGAGGTGATGATGCGCCCGGGCACGCTCGCGACGGTCGTGCGTGGGTCGACCGGTGCCGACGTCGAGGCACTGTGCGCCGCGACCGGCTTCAGCCGGTTCCCGGTCGTCTCCGCGGGCGCCGAGGGCGAGCTGCTCGGCTACCTCCACATCAAGGACGTCCTCGAGCCCGTCGAGGAGCGCCGTGAGCGCCCGGTCGCGGACCGCTGGATCCGCCCCTTCGCGACGGTGACCCGCGACGCGCTCCTGCACGACGTGCTCGAGGTGCTGCAACGCCGCGGCGCCCACATGGCCAGGGTTGTCGACCTCGACGGTACGACGCTCGGCGTCACCGCCCTCGAGGACGTGATCGAGGAGCTGGTCGGTGAGATCCGCGACGCGGCCCACTCCGAGGAGTCATTATCGTGACTGTGCTGACGCTGCCCAACCTGATCAGCTTCCTGCGGCTGCTGGGCGTCCCGCTGTTCCTGTGGCTGGTGCTCGGACCCGAGGCCGACGTGCTGGCCCTCGTCGTCCTCATGTTCTCGGGCGTGACCGACTTCCTCGACGGCTGGCTGGCGCGCCGGCTGGACCAGACCTCCGAGCTCGGCGAGCTGCTCGACCCGATCGCCGACCGTCTCTACATCCTGGCCGTCGTGGTCGGCCTGGCGATGCGCGACATCATCCCGTGGTGGGTGGCGCTGTGCCTGCCGCTGCGTGACCTGCTGTTGTGGGGCCTGGTGCCACTGCTGCGCACCCGTGGCTACAGCGCGCTGCCGGTCCACTTCCTCGGCAAGGCCGCCACCTTCAACCTGCTCTACGCCTTCCCGCTCCTCCTGCTCGGCGACGGCGACGGCACCATCGCCACCCTGGCCCAGGTGTTCGGCTGGGCGTTCGCGCTGTGGGGGATCGGCCTCTACTGGTGGGCCGGCGTCCTCTATGCCTGGCAGGTGCGCAGGCTGCTGGCCACGACGGAGCGGCGGGCCCATGCCTGACACCCTCGACCGGGCCCGGACGCCGCTGCTCACGCTGATCACCCAGGAGGCGGTCGACCGCGACTACCAGGTCGCGGCGGCGCGGATCGCCTCCGCGGGCGATCGCGGCCCCCGGCGGGGCTACCGCGTCGCGGTGGTCCTGGTGGTCGGCCTGTTCGCGATGCTGGTGACGGTCGCCGCCGTGCAGACGTCCCAGAACGCCGACGTCGACGATGCCAGCCGGGCCAGCCTGATCGACCGGATCGAGTCCCGGCGCGCCGCGGTCCGCGGTCTCCAGAATGAGCTCGGAGAGCTCCGTGCGTCCAACGCCGCCGCCGAGGACACGTTGCTCTCGCTCGGCCGCAGGTACGCCGATGTGCAGGCGCGCCGCTCCCAGCGCGGCGCCCTCACCGGGTTCGAGCCGGTGACCGGCCCCGGCGTCAAGGTCACCGTCGACAACCCGTCCCTGGCCGGCGCCGACGAGCAGTTGCGCGACTCCGACCTCGTGATGCTCGTCGCCGGGCTGTGGGACGCGGGCGCCGAGGCGATCTCGGTCAATGGCCAGCGGCTCAACGCACGGGGCGGGATCACCAACGTCGGGGAGGCGATCGAGGTCAACGGCGTCGGCGTCGCGCCGCCGCTCACGGTGCTGGCGATCGGCGATCCCCGTACCCTCAGGTCGTACTTCGTCGAGACCCAGGCCGGCCAGCGCTTCCTGTCGCTGAGCCAGCAGTACGGGTTCGAGCACAAGATGGAGGACGCCGACGACCTCCGCCTGCCTGCCGCACCGGGTGGACTGCGCCAGCTACGGTCGGCGGTGCAGGATCAGGACCGGTCGAAGATGCGTGGAGGTGAGGTGCCGTGATCGCGGTGCTCGGGCTCGTCGTGGGTGTCGCCCTCGGCTTCGTCTTCCAACCGGACGTGCCCCGCTCGGTCGAGCCCTATCTCCCGATCGCGGTCGTCGCTGCCCTGGACGCCGTCTTCGGCGCCCTGCGTGCCTACCTCGACGGGATCTTCGACGACAAGGTGTTCGTCGTGTCCTTCCTGAGCAACGTGGTGATCGCGGCGGGCATCGTCTACCTGGGCGACCGGCTCGGTGTCGGCGGCCAGCTCTCCACCGGCGTGATCGTCGTGCTCGGGATCCGGATCTTCACCAACGTGGCAGCCATCCGGAGACACGTCTTCCATGCCTGACCCGGAGGCCGCCGCGCCGGCCACGCCGACCGACCGCCTGCGGGCGGCCCTGCTGCGCCCGTCGCGCCGGCAGCTGGTCGCCGCGGTGCTGCTGGCGCTGCTCGGCTTCGGCGCGGTCACCCAGGTCCGGCTGACCGGCGTCGACGACGACTACACCGGTCTGCGCGAGCAGGAGCTGATCGACCTGCTCGACGGCCTGGCGGGCACCCGGCAGCGCACCGAGGCCGAGATCGACCGGCTCGAGGAGGTCGCCAGCGGGCTGCGCGACGACTCGACCAAGCGCCAGACGGCGATCGACCAGGCCGACGACGAGGTCGACAGCCTCAACATCCTGGCCGGCCTGGTGCCGGTGACCGGTCCTGGGCTGCGGGTGCGGATCACGGAGGACGACGGCCGGATGCGGCTGGCGTCCCTCCTCGACACGATCCAGGAGCTGCGCACCGTCGGAGCGGAGGCGATCGCCGTCAACGGCACCGCCCGGGTCGTGGCGCAGACGTCGTTCGCCGAGACCAACGGCGGCTTCGAGATCGACGGGGAGCGGGTGGAGGGGCCCTACGTCATCGAGGCGATCGGCGAGCCGAGCGTCCTCGCGGGCGCGATCACCTTCTCCTTGGGCCCCCGCAAGCAGCTCGAGGACGACGGCGCCACCGTCGAGGTCGAGGAGCGGCGCACGATCGACATCGAGGCGGTCGTACAGCGCGACCAGCCTTCGTATGCGGTCCCGGATCAGGGGCAGTAGCCTTCCGCCCATGACGAACCCCGCGGACCTGAAGTACACCGCCGAGCACGAGTGGCTGCGCCGCCCCGGCGGGGTCGCCGGCTCGGTGCGGATCGGGATCACCGACTATGCCCAGGATGCGCTCGGCGACATCGTCTACGTCTCGCTCCCCGAGGTCGGTGCCGCCGTCGCCGCGGGGGACGCGTGCGGTGAGCTGGAGTCGACCAAGTCGGTCAGCGACGTCTACGCGCCGGTCGCCGGCGAGGTCGTCGCGGTCAACGAGGCCCTCGACGCCACCCCCGAGCTGGTCAACAACGACCCGTACGGCGCCGGCTGGCTCTTCGAGATCGTGCCGGCCGACGCCGGGGCCCTCGACGGCCTGCTCGACGCCGCCGCGTACGAGGCCCAGCTCGACACCTGATCCGGTAGGTTCGAGACAGACCCACCGTGAGGAGCCCCTGATGCCGTTCTGCACCGCCTGTGGTCGGCAGAACCCCGATGACGCCCGCTTCTGCTCGCAGTGCGGGAGCCGCCTGGTCGCGCCCGAGCCGGCCCCGGTGACCGACGCCACCGCGACGATCCAGTTCGGTGGCGGCGATCGCGTCGAGACCTCCGACCGGGCGCTGAGCCCGGTCGATGCCGCGGCGGTCGACGCGCTTCCGGTCGGCCACGCCCTGCTCGTCGTCCAGAAGGGACCGGGCTCGGGCAGCCGGTTCCTGCTCGACGCCGACGAGGTGAGCGCCGGACGGCATCCGGAGAGCGGCATCTTCCTCGACGACGTCACGGTCTCGCGTCGACACGCGCTCTTCCGGCGCGACGGCGACACGTTCACCGTCGAGGACGCCGGCAGCCTGAACGGCACCTACGTCAACCGGGACCGGATCGAGAAGGTCCAGCTCAAGGACAGCGACGAGGTCCAGGTCGGCAAGTACCGCCTGGTCTTCTTCGCGGGTCACGAAAGCGTCTGATGACTGCTGCCGTCGCTCGGGGGGAGCGGGAGCCACGGCTCAACATCGGGCAGGTGCTCGACCGGCTGCGGGCGGACTTCGAGGACATCAGCATCCCGAAGATCCGGTTCCTCGAGTCCGAGGGCCTGGTCAAGCCGGAGCGGACGCCGGCCGGCTACCGGAAGTTCTCCGAGGCCGACATCGAGCGGCTGCGCTACATCCTGCGGATGCAGCGAGACCACTACCTGCCGCTCAAGGTGATCGGGGAGAACCTCGACGCGATGGACCGCGGCCTCGCGCCGCCTGAGCCGGAGCCGGTCGTGCCCACCGTGCCCACCGTCGCCCTGGGGGCCGACGGGCTGCCCTCGCCCGAGTCGTTCCGACGTACCGACCGGTTGCGGCTCTCCCGCAAGGAGCTGGTCAAGGTGGCCGAGATCGACGAGGACCTCCTCGGGCAGCTCGAGTCGTTCGGCCTGATCAGCCCGTCGGCGACCGGGCACTACGACTCCGACGCCCTCGTGATCGCCCAGACCGCCCGTGAGCTGGCCGACTACGGCATCGAGCCGCGCCACCTGCGCGCCTTCCGCACGGCGGCCGACCGCGAGGTCGGTCTGGTGCAGCAGGTGGTCGTCCCCCGCAAGGGACGCGATGGCGCGGCGAGCGCCCGCGCGGAGGAGGCGGTCAGCGAGATCGCCGCCCTGTCCGTGCGGTTGCACGCGACGCTGGTGAAGGCCGGCCTGCGGCGCATCTGAGCCGCCGAATTCGACGCAGTAGGCTGGACGCATGCGCGAGGTCGACGTGATGGGTGTCCGGGTGGAGATGCCGTCCAACCAGCCGATCGTGCTGCTGCGGGAGGTCGGGGGCGAGCGCTACCTGCCGATCTGGATCGGCGCCGTCGAGGCGACCGCGATCGCGTTCGCCCAACAAGGCGTCGTCCCGCCCCGGCCGCTGACCCACGACCTGATGCGCGACGTGCTCACCGCGACCGGCAACGAGCTGAGCGAGGTGCGGATCACCGACGTCCGCGAGGGCGTCTTCTACGCGACCCTGGTCTTCGCGTCCGGGGTCGAGGTGAGCGCGCGTCCCTCCGACTCGATCGCCCTCGCGCTGCGGACCGGCACCACGATCTACTGTGCCGACGAGGTGCTCGCCGAGGCCGGCCTCGCGGCCCCGGCCGAGGAGGAGGACGAGGTCGAGGCGTTCCGCGAGTTCCTCGACCACGTGTCACCGGAGGACTTCGGCGCGGAGGGGTGAGCCTCAGCCTCAGGGTGAGGGTTTTCCACGACACGCCCGGCCATGTCTTTGACCGGCCCGACACCGGAGCCGTACCTTGAAGAAGTCGGCCACGACAGCAGTGCAACGCAGTGCCCAGCGTCTGAGCCCCTGGAGGCCCCGTGAACGAGCAGCAGCCCGAGAAGGTCGGTCAGGACGCGACCGCGGCGACGGCTGCCGCCGAGGAGCAGGGGCTCCTGTTCACCGACGACGTCTCCCCGCTGCCCAATGATCTCGGCTACCGCGGCCCGACCGCGTGCAACGCGGCCGGCATCACCTACCGCCAGCTCGACTACTGGGCCCGCACCGGCCTGATCGAGCCGAGCGTGCGCGGCGCCAAGGGCTCGGGCTCGCAGCGTCTCTACAGCTTCCGCGACATCTTGATCCTCAAGATCATCAAGCGGCTCCTCGACGCCGGCATCTCGCTCCAGAACATCCGCACGGCGGTCAGCCACCTGCGCGAGCGCGGCACCGACGACCTGACCCAGGTCACCTTGATGAGCGACGGGGCCTCGGTCTACGAGTGCACCAGCAACGACGAGGTCATCGATCTCCTGCAGGGCGGCCAGGGCGTGTTCGGCATCGCGATCGGCGGCGTGTGGCGCGAGATCGAGGGCACGCTGGCCCTGCTGCCGAGCGAGCACGCCAACGCGGCCGAGCACGACGCCCCGACGGCCGGCGACGAGCTCGCCGCTCGCCGCGCGGCCCGCAACGTGGGGTAGCCTGTAGTCGCTGTTTGATGCCGCACGGGAGAGTCAGGTCCCGTGCCTGCGCCGAAGGGGCAATCCCTCCCCGGAACCTCTCAGGCGCCAGGACCGTGCGGAGCAGGCAACTCTGAAGGCGCAGTGACGCGCCGACAGAGGGGGAGGGCTCGATTCATCTCATCGACCCCACCCTGAGGAAGCCTCCCTGCTCATGAGCGCACCCATCGCCTCCGCTCCTTTCGTCCGGCGTCACATCGGTCCCGACGACGCCCAGGTCGAGGCCATGCTCGCCCGGCTCGGCTACCCGTCCCTCGACTCCCTGATGGACGCCGCCGTGCCGAAGTCCATCCGGTCGACCGACCCGCTCGGGCTCCCGGCCGGCGTCGACGAGGAGACCGCGGCCGCCGAGCTCCGGGCCCTGGCCGGGGCCAATGTGCCCGGCGAGACGATGATCGGCCTCGGCTACCACGCCACCGTGACGCCGGCGGTGATCCGCCGCAACGTGCTCGAGGACCCGAGCTGGTACACCGCCTACACGCCGTACCAGCCGGAGATCTCGCAGGGCCGCCTCGAGGCGCTGATCAACTTCCAGACCATGGTCGCCGACCTGACCGGTCTCACCACTGCCGGCTCGTCGCTGCTCGACGAGGGCACCGCCGCTGCGGAGGCGGTCGCCCTCGCCCACCGCGCGCTTCGCAAGGCGGTCGGGCCGTTCGTGATCGACGCCGACGCGCTGCCGCAGACCATCGACGTGGTCCGTACCCGCGCGGAGGGCCTCGGCATCGAGGTCCTGATCGCCGACCTCGCCGCGGGCCTGCCGGAGGGGCCGGTGTCCGGCGTGCTGGTGCAGTACCCCGGCGCGTCCGGCCGGGTCGCCGACATCAAGCCGGTCATCGACGCCGTGCACGAGCGCGGCGGCCTGGCCGTCGTCGCCGCCGACCTGCTCGCGCTCACCCTGCTCGAGGCGCCCGGGACCCTCGGCGCCGACGTCGTCGTCGGGTCCGCCCAGCGCTTCGGCGTCCCGCTGTTCTACGGCGGTCCCCACGCCGGCTTCATCGCGGTCCGCGAGGGTCTCGAGCGGCAGCTGCCCGGCCGCCTCGTCGGCGTCTCCGTCGACGCCGAGGGCCGCCCGGCGTACCGCCTCGCGCTGCAGACCCGCGAGCAGCACATCCGCCGTGACAAGGCCACCTCCAACATCTGCACCGCGCAGGTGCTGCTCGCCGTGACCGCCGGGATGTACGCCGTCTACCACGGGCCCGAGGGGCTGCGGGCGATCGCCGGGGGCATCCACACGCTCGCCGGGCGCGCCGCCGCCTCGCTCCAGGCCGCCGGGCTGGAGCTGGTCAACGACACCTTCTTCGACACCCTGCAGGTCCGGGCGCCCGGCCGCGCGGCCGAGATCGTCGCCGCGGCGCGGGCGGAGGACGTGCACCTGCGCCTGGTGGACGCCGACACCGTCGGCATCGCGTTCGGCGAGACCGCATCGGATGCGACGGTGTCCGCCGTGCTCGGCGCCTTCGGCGCCTCGCCGGCGGAGTCTGAGCCGCTTGCCGGGCTCCCGGCGGAGCGGCGTCGGACCACCGACTTCCTCACGCACCCGGTGTTCAACACCCACCACAACGAGACCTCGATGCTGCGCTACCTCGCGCGGCTGTCCAACCGCGACTACGCGCTCGACCGCGGCATGATCCCGCTCGGCTCGTGCACGATGAAGCTCAACGCGACCACCGAGATGGAGCCGATCTCGCTCGCCGGGTTCGCCAACCTGCACCCGTTCGTTCCGGCTGCGGACGCCGACGGCTACCGGCAGCTCATCGACCAGCTGGAGGGGTGGCTGGCCGAGGTCACCGGCTACGACCGGGTCTCGATCCAGCCCAATGCCGGCGCCCAGGGCGAGTACGCCGGCATGCTGGCGATCCGCAACTACCACCGGGCCAACGGCCAGGACCAGCGCGACGTCTGCCTGATCCCGTCCTCGGCCCACGGCACCAACCCGGCGTCCGCGGTGATGGCCGGCATGAAGGTCGTCGTGGTCAAGGCCAACGACGACGGCACCGTCGACCTCGACGACCTGCGCGCCAAGTGCGAGCAGCACTCCGAGACCCTCGCCGCGATCATGGTCACCTACCCGTCGACGCACGGCGTCTACGAGGAGACCATCACCGAGCTGTGCGACCTCGTCCACCACCACGGCGGCCAGGTCTACATCGACGGTGCGAACTTCAACGCGCTGCTCGGCTACGCCGCTCCGGGCAGGTTCGGCGGCGACGTCTCCCACCTCAACCTGCACAAGACGTTCTGCATCCCGCACGGCGGCGGTGGCCCGGGCGTCGGGCCGGTCGCGGTGCGCGCGCACCTCGCGCCGTACCTGCCGACGCACCCGCTGCACCCCGACGCCACCCGGCGTGAGGGCACCGGCGCGATCAGCGCGGCGCCGTTCGGCTCCGCGGGCATCCTCCCGATCTCGTGGGCCTACATCCGGATGATGGGCGGCGCGGGCCTGACCCGTGCCACCGCGGTCGCGGTGCTGTCGGCCAACTACGTCGCCGCGCGGCTCGGCGAGCACTTCCCGGTGCTCTACCGCGGCGAGTCCGGGCTGGTCGCCCACGAGTGCATCCTCGACCTGCGCGGGATCACCGCGCAGACCGGCGTCTCGGTCGACGACGTCGCGAAGCGGCTCATCGACTACGGCTTCCACGCGCCGACCATGTCCTTCCCCGTCGCGGGCACGCTCATGGTCGAGCCCACCGAGTCCGAGGACCTCGCGGAGGTGGACCGGTTCTGCGACGCGATGATCGCCATCAAGGGTGAGATCGACCGGGTCGCCGCCGGCGAGTGGGACGTCGACACGTCGCCGCTGCGCCATGCGCCGCACACGGCGCGCGCCCTGGTCGGCGACTGGGAGCGGGCGTACTCGCGCGAGGTCGCGGTCTTTCCGGCCGGCATCTCGCCCGACAAGTACTGGCCGCCGGTGGCCCGGATCGACCAGGCCTACGGCGACCGCAACCTGGTCTGCGCCTGCCCGCCGATCGACGCCTACGCCGAGTGACCGCGTACGACGACGCGCTGGCCCTGCTGCAGGCCACGGGTCGGCTGCCGTCCGTCGCGGCGGCGGTGGCCCGCGGTGGTGCGCCGGTCTGGCAGGGCTGCGTGAGCGTCCTGTCGGACCGGGCGGTGACCGGTGCGTCGTCGTACCGGATCGGGTCGATCACGAAGACCTTGACCGCGGTGCTCGTCCTGCAGCTGCGCGACGAGGGGCGCCTCGGCCTCGACGACCCGATCGGGCGCGTCGTGCCGGAGACGGGCTACGCGGCCGTGACGGTGCGCGAGCTCCTGGCCCACACCGGTGGGCTGCAGAGCGAGCCCACGGGCGCCTGGTGGGAGCGCGTCGACGGCGGATCGTTCGAGGAGCTGGTCACCGCCAACGACGGGTCCGGACGGGTCGCGGTGGCGGGGGAGTGCTTCCACTACTCGAACCTGGGCTTCGCCCTCCTGGGGGAGGCCGTCGCCCGGCTGCGCGGCTGCTCGTGGTGGGACGCCGTGCGGGAGCGGCTGCTCGGGCCGCTCGGCATGGCCGCCACGTCCTATCACCCGCCGGCCGACCACGCCCCAGGTCGCAGTGTCGACCACTTCGCCCACACCCTCAGCGCGGAGCCGCACACCGACACCGGTGCGATGGCGCCGGCCGGTCAGCTGTGGAGCACCACCGGTGACCTGCTGCGGTGGGCGGACTTCCTGGTCACCGGGCACCCCGACGTGCTCACCGCCGCGACGCTGGCCGAGATGGCCGTCCGCGCCTCACCGGGTGGCGCGGAGGAGGCGTACGGCCTCGGGCTGCGGCTGCTCCCCGTCGCCGGGCGCACCCTCGTCGGGCACACCGGCTCGATGCCGGGCTTCCAGGCGTCGCTGTTCGTCGACCCGGTGAGTCGCGACGCGGTGGTGGCGCTGGCGGACGCCACCACCGGGCTGGGCCCCGAGGAGCTGCCGGGGCGGCTGCTGGACGCCACCGGCGAGGCGAGCACCGAGGTCGTGCCGTGGCGTCCCTCGGCGCGGCCGGTGCCGGCCATGGTGACCGAGGTGCTCGGCGTCTGGTTCTGGGGGAACACCGGCCTGGGCATCGAGTGGGTCGACGGCGAGCTGCAGGTCCGTGACCTGCGCAGCGGCACCCTCGAGGACAGGCTCCGGCCGGACGGCGCGGGCTTCGTCGGCGTCGAGGGCTATCACCGCGGTGAGACCCTGCACCTGCGTCGCCGGCCCGACGGCGCCGTGGGCCATCTGGAGTGCGCGACCTTCGTTGTGGACCCGCACGCCCTACGATCCGCAGGCGCCGATCCCCGGGGGCGCCGCACCGCCCGCGTGACCGGAGAGGCATGATGCTCCCGTGAACGAGAACACGTTCCAGTTTGCCTGGTTCCAGCGGTCCGACGCCGGCTTCGACCCGCTGCCGCTCGCGCAGAGCCTGTGGCGCGACGACCAGATGCACGGCGTGGCCGTCAGCGGACTGCTCGCCCGGGCACTCGAGCAGGCCATGGCCGACGCCGGGCGGACCGGGCTGGTCCCGGCCCGCTACCACGTCGACCTGTTCCGGCCGGCCCGGATGATCACCACCACGGCGTCCGCGCGGGTCGTGCGCGAGGGCCCGCGGCTCGTGCTGCTCGATGCCGTGGTCGAGCAGGAGGGCGAGGTCGTCGCCCGGGCCGGCGCGACGTTCCTGGCCACCTCGGCGAACGCCCCCGGTGAGATCTGGTCGGCGCCTGGGGAGCGGCCCGTGCCGCCCCCGGACGGTCTGCTCCCGGCCCGCGGCGAGCACCACGTCCCGATGTTCGCCAGCGCGGCCGGCTGGTCGGACAACT
This sequence comes from Nocardioides carbamazepini, assembly GCF_024614185.1. Classification (GTDB taxonomy): domain Bacteria; phylum Actinomycetota; class Actinomycetes; order Propionibacteriales; family Nocardioidaceae; genus Nocardioides; species Nocardioides carbamazepini. The sequence goes on along the minus strand of NZ_JAHTLF010000002.1, from coordinate 47,799 downwards.
TCGCCGACCACCAGAACCCCGGGCGGCACCAGACCTGGCAGACCGCGATCCCCATCGTGTACGGCGAGGAGTGCTCGCCGTTCCAGGCCGTGGCCTCGATCGCCGACGCCACCAGCATGGTCACCAACTGGGGCGGTCACGGCGTCGAGCACATCAACACCGACATCGACCTGGCCCTGTGCCGGCTCCCGGATAGCTGCCGCCTCGGCCTGCGGGCCACCGACCACGTGGCGGCCGACGGCATCGCGGTGGGCACCGCGGAGGTGTTCGACAGCAGTGGCACGCTGGGCACCGCGACGGTGACCTCGCTGGTCAACACCCGGCGCACCGTCGACCTGTCCGGCGGCGTCGAGCCCCGCGGCGCGGTCTGAGTTGGATGGCGCGAGCGTGTCGTCGCTTCGCTCCGCCACGCTGCCGCGCACGCAGTAGCGCGGCGTAGGGCTCAGGTTTCCGCGGCGGCAAGCCCGTCGGCTCGCGGAAAGGCTCGACGCCTCCGCTCCGGTCGCTCCTTCGTCGCTCGCTCCGCTCCGGCGTCCTCGCTCCCCGCGACGGCCGACCCCCCGAGGTAGGTCGACTCAGCCCGCCTGGGTGTCGTCGACGATCTCGGCGTCGACGGCCTGGTCGAAGTCGAAGGTGAGCTCCTCGCGGTCGAGGTCGGCCAGCGCGGAGAACTCGCTGGAGGCCAGCACCTTCGGTGCCTCCTCGATCTCCTTGGGCGCCGCGATGCCGGCGACCGGATCGGCGGCGTTGAGCTTGCGCGCGGCGGGCAGCACCGAGCGCTCCAGGGAGCCGGTGAAGGCGTTGTAGTCCTTCACGCTGCGCTGCAGGGAGCGCCCCAGCTTGTCGACGTGCTCGGAGAGCTTCAGGATCCGGCGGTAGAGCACCTGCCCGAGCTCGAAGAGGACCTGCGCGTCCTCGGTCAGCGCCTCCTGCTTCCAGGTGAAGGCGACCGTCTTGAGCATGCTCCACAGGTTGGTGGGCGTGGCCAGCACGATGCCGCTGCCGAAGGCGTGCTCCATCAGGGACGGGTCGACCTCGAGGGCGGCGTTGAGCAGTTGCTCGTTGGGGATGAAGGCGACGGTGAACTCCGGACTCACGGTCAGGCCGGTCCAGTACCCCTTGCGGGCGAGCGTGTCGACGTGGCCACGGACCTTGCGGGCGTGGTCCTCGAGCAGGCGCTGGCGCGACTCCGGCTCGATGCCCTCGCGCTGGGCGTCCATGAAGGCGTTGTAGGGCACCTTCGCGTCGATGGCCATCTGCTTGCCGCCGGGCAGGTTGACCACCATGTCGGGACGGCGGTTGCCCGAGTCGGCCTCGACGGAGTGCTGCAGCTCGAAGTCGACCCGGTTGAGCAGGCCGGCGGTCTCGATGAGCGTGCGCAGCTGGGTCTCGCCCCAGACGCCGCGCACGGCGTTGTTCTTGAGCACCGAGGCGAGGGTGTCGGCGGCCTTGCGGGAGTCCTCGACCGAGCGCTGGGTGTGCGTGATCTGGGTGGCGAGCTCGGTGTGCTGCTGGACGCGCGCCTTCTCGAGGTCGTCGACCTTCCGCTGCATGGCGCGCAGGTGCTCGACGACCGGGGTGAGCGTCTTGAGGACCTGGGTCTGGCCGGTCTCGGCCCGCTCGCGCTCCTGCTGCGCCTGGCGCTGCTGCTCGACGACGGCGCGGTAGCGACCGCGGGCCTCCTCGACCGCCTCGCGCAGCTCGTCGACCGTCGCCAGGGCGCCGGTGAGCTCGGCCTGGACGGCCGCGCGGGCCGCGGACTCCTCGGCGCGGGCCGCGGCGGTCCGGGACTCGCCCTGGAGCTGGACCCGCTGGACCTCGTGGCGCAGCTCGGCCAGCGCGGCCTCGTGGTCGGCCCGCAGGCCCGCCAGCACCGCCTCGTGGCGCGCGGCCACGACCTCCGGCGCCTCTCCCGGCACGGCCTCCGCGGCGGCCGGGAGGGTCGCCTGGCGCACCAGCCAGCCGACTCCCGCACCGAGCAGGAGACCGACGAGGAGCGCGAGGAGGATGGCCATGGGAGCAGTCAAACAGGAGGGCCCGACAGAACTCCGCCGGGCACGCCGGTTCAGGTGTAGCGAACGGTCCGCTCGTCCTTCGTCCAGCCGTAGAGCGCCAGTCCGCCGGCCCCGGCCAGCCGGACGGACAGGCCCGTCGGCGCGCCGACCGCGACGAGCGCGCCGACACCGCTGGCGACCGCCTTCTGCACCAGCTCGAAGCCGGCGCGGCCGCTGACGACCAGCACCGCCGCGGCCGCCGGCTCGCCGCCGAGGAGCCGGGAGCCGATGACCTTGTCGACGGCGTTGTGCCGTCCGACGTCCTCACGGACGGCGAGCAGCGAGCCGTCCGCCGTGAACAGCCCGGCCGCGTGGGCGCCGCCGGTCCGGTCGAACAGCTCCTGTCGGGGCCGCATCAGGCCCGGCAGCCGACGGACCAGGTCGGGGGAGGGGAGCGGACCGGACCACGGCACCGCGGCGCGGCGGGCGAGCACCTCGTCCACCTCGTCCGAGCCGCACACGCCGCACGCCGCCGAACCGGCGCTGAGCGCGTCGAGCTGGCGCGGCACCCGCGGCGGCACGGCGTCCAGGGTCACCGTCACGACGTTGAACTCCTGCTCCGCGCGCAGCTCGACGTCGGTGCAGTAGGCCACGCCGGAGGGTCGTCCGAGACCCTCGTGGTGGACCCAGCCCGCGGCCAGCTCGAAGTCGTGCCCGGGCGTGCGCAGGGTCGTCCAGACCCGCCGGGCCGGGGCGCCCGGCCAGGCCAGCCGGATCTCCAGCGGCTCCTCGGTGAGCACCCGGTCCTCGTGCCGGCGCACGTCGTCGCCGCGGTGCTCCTCGACCCGCAGCCGGGTCGTGGGTCCCGGCCGGCGCGCCCTCACCCCGGTCACCGCACGGCCCGGCGCCGACGCAGCTCGTCGAGGCGGTCGGCCAGCCGCCGGCGTACGGCGCCCGGGAGGTCCCGCTCGAGCGCGGCACCGGCCGCGGCCTCGGTCGCGTCGTCGAGATGGGTGATCGGGAAGTAGGCCTCGACGACATCGCCCTGCACCCACCCCTGGTGTGCGTCGATGACCGCGTCGAGCTGGTCGAAGTAGGCCGTGGCGAAGGGGGCGGTGACGTCGAGCTGCGCGGCCTGCCACATCCCGATGCCGGCGGCCTTGACCTCGTAATTGGGCACGGAGACCTCGCCGATGGCGCGTACCCAGGCGAACTCCTTGGCCGCGGCCGTCGGGAGCGAGGACACCGCGCGGGCGTGGTGGACGGTCGTGGCGCCGGTGCGTTCCGCGTCGAGGGCGGCGTCGAGCGCGGCGCGGTCGGTGGCACCCAGCTCGGCCAGCCGGCGCCGGGCCTTCCAGCGCAGGTCGCTGTCGCCGACGATGCCGTCGAGCAGGTCCTCGCCGGCAGCCCAGCGCTCGAGGGCGTCGGCGTCCGCGCTCGACAAGACGGTGGCCCGGAACGCCGAGAGCTGGACCTCGGACCCGGCGTCCGCCCGCTCCGCCGCGCGTCGGACGGCCGCGTGGAACCGCTCGGTCGTGCCGGGCGGGGCGATCGGCAGCACCGTGTCGAGGACCCACGGCAGCAGGTTGCGCACGCCGTCGGCGGTGTCCTCGACCGGTGGCGCCGTCGCCAGGAGCTCGGCGACCTGGGCCGGCGTGAGGGCGCCCTCGAACAGGCCGAGCCGGACGCTGTTCCACATCGTCGCGCGCAGCTGCGGGTCGGTCATCGACGGCGCGAGCACGGGCAGCGCGGCCATGGTCACCGGGTCGGGCGGGCTCACGACCCAGGTGGTCTCGGTGGCGTCGAGCAGCGCGGGGGAGTCGCCGAGGTTGAGGGGCGTCGTCGGTCCGTCGACGACGAAGACCCGGTGGGTCCAGCCGTCGGCGCCGTGGACCGCGACCTCGATCTCGTGGCGCCGGTCGGCGGGGTGCGCCGTGGGTGAGGAGCGGTGGACCACTCCGGCCGCGCGGTCGAGGTCGAGCCGGTCCGCCCCGGGCGTCAGCAGCCAGTCCTTCACGAAGCCGTCGAGCGACGCTCCGCCCGCGGCCCGCTCCCAGCTCGCGAAGAGGTCGTGCATCGTCGCGTTCCCGAACCGATGCAGGTCGAAGTGCTCGCGGACACCGCCGAGGAAGGCGTCGTCGCCGAGCCGGTGGGCGAGCTGGCGCAGCACGTTGGAGCCGCGCGCGTAGGAGATCCCGTCGAAGTTCTGCAGCGCCGAGAGTGCGTCGGGGGCGGCATTGCCGGCGACCGGGTGGGTCGTCGGCCGCTGGTCGGCGGTGATGCCCCACGTGCGGCGGGCGTAGGACTGGTGCAGCCACGCATCGGCGTACTCGGTGGCGTCGGCGACCACCCGGTAGCCCATGTACTCGGCGAAGGACTCGTTGAGCCACAGGTCGTCCCACCACGTCGGCGTGACCAGGTTGCCGAACCACTGGTGGGCCATCTCGTGGGCGATCAGCGCGGCGCGGAAGCTCTTGTCGGCGCGGGTGGTGCTGCCCTCGAACAGGAGCGGATCGCGGATCGTCACGCAGCCCGGGTTCTCCATGGCGCCGGCGTTGAACTCCGGGACGAAGGCCTGGTGGTAGTCGCCGAACGGGTAGCGGACCCCGAAGAGGCGGTGCAGCTCGTCGAACGACTGCCGGGTCAGCGTGAACAGCTCGTCGGCCTCGCGGTCGAGGGTGGCGGCGAGGCTCTGCCGCGCGCTGAGGCCGAGCGCGATGCCGTCGTGCTCGGCACGGATCAGGTGGTAGGGCCCGGCGACCAGCGTGACGAAGTACGTCGCCAGCGGGGGCGTCGGCCCGAGCTCCCACTGCCTGGTCGCGCCGTCGGACCCCGCGTCGACCGCCGGTGCGTTGCCGACGACGAGCCACTCGGCGGGTGCGGTCACCCGCATCGAGTACGGCGCCTTGAGGTCGGGCTGGTCGAAGCACGCGAAGACCGACGGCGCCGCGTCCATGAACGACATGCCGTAGACGTAGGCCCGGCCGTCGACGGGGTCGACCGAGCGGTGCAGTCCCTCGCCGTCGTTGCGGAAGCCCATCGTCGCCTCGACCACGAGCTCGTGGTCACCCGCGTCGAGGTCGAGCCGGATCCGGCCGTCGGCGAGAAGCGCGACGTCGAGGGCCTGCCCGTCCAGCCGGACCGCGTGCAGCAACTGCGGCTTCACGTCGACGAAGGTGGCCGCGCGCTCGCTGCGGAAGCGGATCGTGGTGAGCGAGCGGAAGGCCTCCTCGCTGCGCGACAGATCCAGCTCGACGTCGTACGACGACACGGCGAGCACGCTCGCCCGGTGCTCGGCTTCGGCGCGGGTCAGGCTCATCCAGTCAGCCTAGAACGCACGCCGGCAGGGTGCCGATGTGGGAGGGTTCGGCCCATGCGTCCGTGGACCCAGGTGCCGCCCCAGCAGGGCCGGCGGTTCGTCATCACCGGCTCCAACGGCGGCCTCGGTCTGGAGACCGCCCGCATCCTCGGCTCCCGCGGCGCCGCTGTCGTGCTGGCCTGCCGCAGCGTCGCGAAGGGCGAGGCGGCCGCGCGGACGGTGCCCGGTCACGACCAGGGGCGGGTCGAGGTGCGGCAGGTCGACGTCAGCGACCTGGACTCGGTCCGGGCGTTCGCGCGCGGCCTCCGGGACGACGGCCGGCCGGTCGACGTGCTGATCAACAACGCGGGGGTGCTCGGCGTCCCGCTGGCGCGCTCGGCGCAGGGCGTCGAGATGCACTTCGCGACCAACTACCTCGGGCACTTCGTGCTGACGAACGAGCTGTACCCGGTGCTCACCGACCGGGTCGTGATGGTGAGCTCGCGCGAGCACCGCTCGGGCGCGCTCGACCTCGACGACCTCGGGTGGGAGCGGCGTCCGTACCGCCCGTTCCAGGCGTACGGCGACTCGAAGCTCGCCGACCTGCTCTTCATGCGGGAGCTCGACCGCCGGCTCCGCGCGGAGCGGTCGTCCCTACGCGCCGTCGCGGCCCACCCAGGCGCCTCGGCGACCAAGATCACCGGAGGAAGCGGGCACCCCGTGGTGACGGCGATCGGCTACTACGGCCAGAAGCTGGTAGGCATGCCGGCCTGGCGCGGCGCGCTCTGCACGGTCTACGCGGCGACGATGGACGTGCCGAGCGGCGGCTACATCGGCCCGCACGGGCGCACCGAGCTGTGGGGCTGGCCCGCGCCGGCCCGGATGTCGCGGAAGGCGGACGACGAGGTGCTGGCGCGGGCGCTGTGGGACCACTCGGTCGCGTTGACCGGCTCCTGACGCTGTCCCGGACGGCTCGGCGTCAGCCGATCTCGATGCTCTCGAAGGTGACCGGCGTGTTGGGGCGACCGCCGCCGCTCTGGGCCCAGTAGCCGTCGTTGCCGCTCGCGGTCGCGTCCTTCAGGGCTGTCACCGACGCCTCGTCGAGGTGGCCCCAGACCGTGTAGCTGGGCGGGAACTGCGAGTCGCCGAAGACGATGAAGAACTGGCCGCCGCCGCTGTGCGGCTGCCCCGTGTTGGCCATCGCGAGCGTGCCGGCCGGGTAGGTCTCGGTGCCGTCGACCTCGTCGGGGATCGTGTAGCCGGGACCGCCGGTGCCGGTCTTCGGGTCGGCGTCGGACGCCTTCGGGTCGAAGTACGGGTCACCGCACTGCAGGAACTCGAAGCCCGGGTCGTTGCCCTGGCGGTGGCAGGACGTGTCGTCGTAGTAGCCCTGCTTCGCCAGCGACGCGAAGGACTCCACCGTGCACGGAGCCTTGGCCGCGTCGAGGGTGAGCGCGAGGTCGCCGATGGATGTCTTCAGCACGGCCGGGACGTCGCCGGAGTACTGCGGGTCGGCGGGCGGCAGGTCGACCGGCCGCGCGGCCTCGCCGTCCTCCTCCCAGTCGCACTGGCCGGGGGCGGCGCCCGCGGTGCTGTCCGTCGTCGTGGTGTCCGCGGACGGCGAGGTCGACTCGCCCGACCCGGGGTCCTCGGCCGAGTCGTCGCCGCAGGCGGACAGGGAGGCGAGCAGCAGCAGGGCCGGGACACCGGCGAGCAGGCGAGAGCGCATGGGGCGCATCGTACGGCGCCGACCTGAGCCGTTCACCGGGATCCTGACAAAGTGGAGCCATGATCCTCGAGCACGCCGTCCTGCCCGTCGTACCCGGACGGGAGGAGGAGTTCGAGGCCGCGTTCAGCGAGGCGCGCTCGATCATCGCGTCGATGCCCGGCTTCCGCGGCCTGGCGCTGCGGCGCTCGCTCGAGACGCCGAGCCACTACCTGCTGCTCGTCGAGTGGGACACCCTGGAGGACCACACCGTCGGGTTCCGCGGCTCGCCCGACTACCAGCGGTGGCGGGCGCTCCTGCACCGGTTCTACGAGCCGTTCCCGGAGGTGGAGCACTACGTCGACGTACCCCTGTCTGCAGGTGGCAGGGTGGAGCCATGGACGACGACGCCCTGATCATCGACCGTCAGCCACTGCCCGAGGGCATCCCCGAGCGGCTCGCCGCGCAGCTGAGGTTCGTCGCGGAGGCCGACAAGCTCAAGACCGTGCTGCGCGCCTCGCCGCTCGCGGCGGCCGACCGGCGTGAGAACGACGCCGAGCACTCCTGGCACCTCGCGCTGATGGTGGTGCTGCTCGCGGAGTACGCCGACGAGCCGATCGACGTCGGGCACGCGGTCAAGCTCGTCGTGGTCCACGACCTGGTCGAGATCTACCCGGGGGACAGTCCGGTGTTCGTGCCCGGGGCGGCCGACGACCAGCAGGAACGCGAGGCCGCCGCGGCCGATCGGCTGTTCGGGCTGCTGCCGCTGGACCAGGCAGGGGAGATGCGCGCCCTGTGGGACGAGTTCGAGGCGGGCACCACGGCCGAGGCGCGGTTCGGCAAGGCGATGGACCGCCTGGAGCCGATGCTGCTGAACTGGCTCGCCGGCGGCGGGACCTGGGGGATGCCCGGCGCCTCGGAGGCCACGGTGCGTGCCCGCGAGGCGGGCGTCGTGGCCGCGTCGACGTCGCTGGGGGATGCGACCGGGCTGCTCGTCGAGGAGGGGCTGCGACGAGGCTGGATCCGCCCGTGAGCGCGCCCGAGCGCTGGACGCGATCGACCGTCCACCGCGACATGTGGCTCGATGCCGACGACGACCCCCGGGAGGTCGACGGACCGAGCGCCGAGGGTGAGCGGGCCACCCTGCTCGACTACCTCCGCAACTACCGCCTCACCCTGCTCCTCAAGTGCGAGGGACTCGACGCCGAGCAGCTGGCCCGCCGCTCGGTGCCGCCGTCGAACCTGTCGCTGCTCGGCCTGGTCCGGCACCTCGCCGAGGTCGAGCGCGACTGGCGCAACTGGATCACCACCGGCCACCCCGAGCCCGGTCTGTACGGCGAGCCCGACGGCGACTTCGACGGAGCTTCCGGCAGTGCCGACCTGGTCGCCGCGGCCTCGGCCGACCTGGCGCGGGAGCAGGCGGCGACCGACGCCGCGCTCGCGGGCTTCGCGGACCTGGGGGAGCGGGTCGGTGCCGAGCGGATCGCCGTACGCGACCTGATGGTGCACCGGATCGAGGAGTACGCCCGGCACTGCGGGCACGCCGACCTGCTGCGTGAGTGCATCGACGGGCGGGTCGGGCAATAGCCGGGTCCGGCTAGCCTCAGCGGCGTGAGCGCGACGATCAAGGCCGCCGGTGTAGCAGCCGGGCACGGGGCGAGGGCACTGTTCTCCGGGTTGGACCTGGTGATCGGGCCGCGCGACGTCATCGGCCTGGTCGGCCCCAACGGCGCCGGCAAGTCGACGCTGCTGCGGACGCTGGCGGGCGAGCTGGGGCCCGAGGCCGGCACGGTCACCGTCACGCCGGCGTCGGCCACGATCGGCTACCTGCCCCAGGAGACCGAGCGCCGGACGGGGGAGACGGTACGGGGATTCCTCGCGCGCCGTACCGGCGTCGCCCAGGCGCAGGCGCGATTCGACGCGGCGACGGCCCGTCTCGAGGCGGGGGAGTCGGGCGCCGATGACGAGTACGCCGAGGCGCTGGAGCGCTGGCTGGCCCTGGGCGCGCCCGACCTCGACGAGCGGTCGGAGGCGATCGCGGCGGACGTGGGGCTCGCCGTCGACCTCGACGCGCCGATGACGTCGCTGTCGGGCGGGCAGGCGGCCCGGGCCGGACTGGCGAGCCTGCTGCTGTCGCGCTACGACGTGTTCCTGCTCGACGAGCCGACCAACGATCTCGATCTCGACGGGCTCGACCGCCTGGAGCGCTTCGTCGCCGAGCTCGGCGAAGCGGCGGTCATCGTGAGCCACGATCGCGAGTTCCTCGCGCGCACGGTCAACCGGATCGTCGAGCTCGATCTGCACCAGCGCGCGATCAACGTCTACGGCGGTGGCTACGAGGCGTGGCTCCGGGAGCGTGAGATCGCCCGCCGCCATGCGCGCGAGGCCTACGAGGAGTACGCCGACACGGTGTCCGGCCTGCAGGCCCGGGCGAGCATGCAGCGCGGCTGGGCCGCCCAGGGCGTGCGCAACGCGCGGCGCAACATCAACAACGAGCCGGACAAGTCGATCCGCAAGTACCGCGCCGAGTCGAGCGAGAAGCAGGCCGCGAAGGTGCGCCAGTCCGAGCGGGCGCTCGAACGCCTGGAGGAGGTGGTCGAGCCCCGCAAGGAATGGGAGCTGCGGATGGAGATCGCCACCGCGCCGCGCTCGGGTGCGGTGACCGCGGCGCTCCGGGAGGCCGTCGTGCGGCGCGGCGACTTCACGCTCGGTCCGGTGACACTGGAGATCGGCTGGGCCGAGAAGGTCGCGATCACCGGAGCGAACGGCGCCGGCAAGTCGACGCTGCTGGCGGCGCTGCTGGGCCGGATGCAGCTCGCTGGGGGAGAGGCGCACCTGGGGCCGGGCGTGGTCGTGGGCGAGGTCGACCAGGCCCGGCGCCTGTTCGAGGGCGACGAGCCGCTGGTCGACGCGTTCCAGCGGCACGTCCCCGATCTCGCCCCCGAGCCCGTGCGTACCCTGCTGGCGAAGTTCGGCTTGAAGAGCGACCACGTCCGGAGGTCGGCGACCACGCTGTCGCCGGGCGAGCGGACGCGCGCGGCGTTGGCGCTCCTGCAGGCGCGGGGAGTGAACCTGCTGGTTCTCGACGAGCCGACCAACCACCTCGACCTGCCCGCGATCGAGCAGGTCGAGACGGCACTGGCGAGCTACCCGGGCACCCTGCTCCTGGTCACCCACGACCGCCGGATGCGAGCGGCGGTGGCGACGAACCGTGAGCTGCACGTCGAGGACGGTCGGGTCACCGAGCGGTGACCTCGTCAGTCGTCGGGCAGCGCGCGCCAGCCGCTCTCGGCGCGCCAGCTCTCAGAGTCGAATGTGTACCAGCAGCCCTGACGCGGCTGGTCGTGCTGGCGACCGATCGGCAGGTCCAGTAGGTCGCACCGCAGCAGAGAGCCCACGCCGCCGTGCCCGACGAGGATCAGGCGGCGCCCCGGGTGGCGGGTGACCGCGCCGCGGACCGCCACGACCACACGGGCCTGGGCCGTTCGGGCGGCCTCCCAGCCGCGGACCGACGTGTCCGGGTGCCCGAAGAACAGGTCGGCGGTGCGCTCGAACTCGTCGGGCGGCAGGAAACCCGTGGCGCTGCGATCGTTCTCTGCGAGCTCGGGATGGTGCTCGACCGGCAGTGAGAGCGCGTCAGCCAGGATCTCTGCCGTGTCACGAGCCTTGGTCTCCGTACTGGAGACGATCAGGTCGAACCCCGACGCGACTCCGGACGCAGCGAATGCTGCCGTCCGCTGCCGGCCGTACGGCGACAGCGGCCAGTGCTGGATCGGGACGGCAGCATCGACGACGACCTCGGGATGCGTGACGTAGAGATGGCGCACGCCGTATTGAACCAACGCAGACGGCAGCGAACCGGCAGGGGTCCGTCCGTGTCGTGGCAATAACTGCAATCGAAAGGTTGCATGAACTCCCGATCATATGCAACCATCTGGTTGCAAATCAGGTGCGGACGATCCCACAAGGAGAGCAGTCGTGAGTAGCAAGAGCGTGCAGACGGTCGAGGCGGTCAGCATCACCCGAAGTGTCGAGATCGCGGCCTCCGGGTCGCAGGTCTGGGCCGCGATCACCCGGAGTGAGCTGATCGCCCGCTGGCTCGGTGACCAGTGCGAGTTCGACGCCCGGCCCGGAGGTCGGGGCCGATTCGGCTGGACCGAGCACGGCGTGTCGTTCCCGGTCGAGGTGATCGACGTGAACGAGGCGCGCCGGATCAGCTTCTCCTGGGCGAACGAGCCGGGCGAGGACCTGTCCGCGGGCAACCGGACCACGGTGGTGTTCGAGCTCGAGGAGATCCCGGGCGGGACCCGGCTGACCGTGACCGAGACCGGCTTCGACCTGCTGGCCGGTGACGCGGAGTACCGCGCGAAGTCCTGGGCGAGCAACTCCGACGGGTGGCGCGACGAGCTGGCCGAGCTGGTCGCGTTCGCGCCCACGGTCGAGCTCGCGGCATGACCTCGTCCGCCCAGGTGATGGCCGTGTGCGCTGCACTCGGCGACGAGACGCGGTGGCAGATCCTGGAGCGGCTCGGCCGAGGGGATCACTCCGCCTCGGCCCTGGCCGAGATGCTGCCCCTCACGCGTCAGGCCATCGCCAAGCACCTCGCCGCCTTGCAGGCCGTCGGTCTGGTGGAGTCCTACCGAGCCGGCCGGGAGCTGCGCTTCCGGGCGCTCGGCGCTCAGCTGAGCGCCACCGCGCGTGCGCTGGAGGAGATCGGAGCGGCCTGGGACCGCCGGCTCGCCGCCATCAAGACGGTCGCCGAGTCGCTGTCCGAGCAGGATTGACCCGACCCGATGTCAGATGTTCTTCGGCCGTAGCGGTTTCGGCGCTGGGAGGGCCGGGGTAGTGTCGGGGATGAGTTTCCAACATGGGGGATTCTCCTTGCCGCCCGTCTCCGTTCTGGAGGCGGGCGGCTTCCCGTTGTCGACGGGCCGCGTGGTCGCAGCTGGACGGCTGACCGATGAATCGTCCAATCGTCCGCGCCGTGTCGATCTGTACGCCGACCCGGGCGTTCATGGGCGGCGTGCTCCTGTCCAGGCACGAGACAGACAACACGAGGCAGACAGCGGGCGCCCGACCTCGGCTGGGCGCGGGACTGGGGCCGCTCCCGCCGCGAGCGAGTGCGCAATCTGACATAATGTCACTTATCGGCGGTTCGACAACGACCTCGACCGCTCCGTGTTGAGCGCCTGCTTTCCGCCGGGCTCGACGGTGAGCCGTCCACACGCGCGCGCTGCACGTCGGGTCGCTCAGCTCGCCGCTGACAGAATTGTGGACGAAGAGCGAGCTGCGCCCAGGAGCTGAACGTCCGCTCGGGCTAGCGCCTCGTGTAGGCGTCGACGTCCCGGGACAGCTCGTCGTACGTGTCGAAGTCGCCGATGTGCGCCCACCGGATCCGGCCGTCGACGACGAGCACGCTCGACGGGACTCCGTTGAACGGGACCACGTCGGCGAGCGACTCGGCGAGATGGCCGTCGTGGTCGCGGAAGTTCGGGTAGGAGACCCCGAACTCGTCCAAGGCGTCGCGTGCGTCGCCGTTGTCGAGGTCCCGGGAGATCCCGACGACCGCGATCCGCCCCGTGTCGGCGAGACGCTGGAGCATCGGCATCTCGTCGCGACAGGGACCGCAGGTGGAGGCCCAGAAGTTCACGAGCGCGGTGCCTTCGGCACCCGGCAACTCGTCCGTCGACGAATCGATGGGGTCGAGGCCGGGCATCTCCGGCCACGGTACGTCGACCTCGCGCCAGCCCAGCATCAGATCGCTCCCCCGCGGCTGTCGGTCGAGGTCGCGCTGGTCACCCGCGGCGCCGATCCACACGGCCGCTCCGGCGAGCGTCACGAGCAGCGCAACCGTCAGGAGGAGAACACGCCGCACCGCCTCAGTCTACGAAGCCATGACCTGGCGACGACTCAGCGTCCGTCCGAGAGACCCAGCCGGCGGGCGAGGGCCACCGGTACGAGAGCGGCGCCGTCGGGGTCCAGCACGGCCACGCTCCCCCGGCCCTTCACCAGCTTCACTGCCTCGGTCAGCAGGTACCGCGCGACGCCGTGGTCGTGCTTCATCGGCTTCACGAACATCCGGCCGATCACGAGCAGACCGGCGACGTCGACCCCGGCCGCAGTCGCGGCCTCACCGGTCCAGGCGGCCTCGACGGGAGGCCGGTAGACCTGCAGGTGCCCGACGACGTTCCTCGTCGGCGCGACGCTGACCGGCGCCTGGTCGAACACCCAGGACACCTCGGCGTCGATCTGCGAGAGCCAGGCCCGTGGCGACCGGCCGGCGAGCACGCCGTCGTCGGCGTCGCGCGCCGCGAGGATCTCGCACAGCCGGTCGAGATCCTGTTCCCTACGATCCCGGATCATCGGAGGAGACTACGGAACCAGAGGGACGAGCGACACCGGCAGCCGGCGTCGGTAACACCGGGAGGGAGCCGGACACTACAAGGGCATGAGCATCTCCGATGACGCCGAGTTCAGCGACGCGTGGCGCCGCGACGGCCCCCGTGTCGCGGCCTACGTACGTCGCCATGTGCCGCCCGACGACGTGCAGGATGTCGTGGCGGAGACGTTCGTGCAGGCGTGGCGCCGCTGGCACGACGTCCCCCGGCCACCGATCGCCTGGCTGATCGCGGCGGCCCGCAAGGTCGTCGGCAACAGCCGACGCTCGGCCCGCCGGCGCGGCGCCCTGCACGACCGCCTCGTGCTGCTCGACGTGGCGGCGCGCCCGAGTGAGGACGCGGGCCTGCTCGCGACCGACCGGGTGGCCGCCCTCGAGGCACTCGCGGCGCTGCCGGAGGAGCAGCGGGAGGCGCTGCTGCTCATCGCCTGGGACGGGCTCACGCCCGATGCGGCCGCCGGCGTTCTCGGGATCCGTCCGGGGACCTTCCGGGTCCGCGCCCACCGGGCGCGGGCCGCGCTGCACGAGCTCAGCTCCCCGGCGGACCCGCGCGCCGCCCTCCCGAACCGACCCCTGACCGAAGGTGGCCTCCGATGACCGACCACATCTCTGCCCTCGCTCCCGCTCCCCTCCCCCTCGACCCGGCCTGGTCCGAGGCGACCCTCGCCCGGATCCTCGCCGGGGACGGTGCTGCCGAGGACCGGGCCGCCACGGGCCGCGCGGACCGGGGACGCCGCCGCCGGACCCGCCGCCGGGTGGTCGTCGGGCTCGTCGCCGGCTTCACCGCGGTCGGGACGGCGACCGCCGTCGGCCTCGGCGACCCGACGGAGGTCGTCGCCCGCGTCATCAAGGACTTCGCCCAGCAGCCGAACACCACCGGCAACGGCCTCGGCGTCCTCGACGAGCCCGCGCTGGTCGCCCAGTTCGACACCGGCCACGGCGTGTTCGCCTTCTGGGTGGCGACCTCGTCGTCCGGCAAGGTCTGCTACGCGATGAGTGACGGCATCTGGGACGGCACCGGCACGCCGACGAAGAAGGAGCTCGAGTACGGCTGCGGCGGCACGATCTGGGCCGGCGACGACGTGCCGCCCCAGGAGTTGACCTCCCCCGATCAGCTGGGCGGCTTCTTCAAGGACAGCGAGCCTCTCGTCTACGGCGTCTCGCCCTACCCCGGCACCACCGCGGTGCGGGTGCAGGGCACCGGGGTCGACCGCATGCTGCCGGTACGAGCCGACTCGCTCGGGTACGGCACCGCGCTCCCGGAGGCCGCCCAGGCGGCGGAGGTCACGCTGACCTTCCTCGACGTCGACGGCCGGGCGCTCGGCTCGAAGGTGAGCGTCGCCCCGATCGGGTAGTCCTCAGCCGGGACGACGGTCAGTCGAGGCAGAACTCGTTGCCTTCGGGGTCGGCCAGCACGAGGTGACCGGCGCCCATCGGCGGCTCGGGCTCGTGCCGCGCCAGCCGCGTCGCGCCGAGCGCCACGAGGCGCGTGCACTCGGTCTCCAGCACGGCCATCCGCTCCTCGCCCGTGAGCCCGGGCGCCGCCCGGACGTCGAGGTGGACCCGGTTCTTGGCGACCTTGCCCTCGGGGACCTGCTGGAAGAAGACCCGGGGCCCGGAGCCGTCGGGGTCCTCGATCGCCGAGCGCGCGTTCCGCTCGGACTCGGGCACCCCGATCCGCTCCAGGAACACGTCCCAGGCGGCCAGCGGGTCGCCGCCGGGAGCGACCGGGACCCCGGGCGGTCCGGGATGGACGTAGCCGAGGGCGTCGCGCCAGAAGGACGAGAGCGCTCGCGGGTCGTGACAGTCGAAGGTGATCTGGAGATCGCGGCTCATGGTCCGGTTCTACCGGCCGGCACCGACACTCCCCTCCGTTCTCAACGTATAGCGCACAGGGGGTCTTGCCGCAAGGCCCCCTGGGGCGGGCAGAATCCCGGTCTCCGCGCCGCGGAGAGGCCACGAGACCCCTGGGAGCTGACGACTTGACCCACCCGACGACGCGCGCGTTCGACCTCCACGATCACCCGGCCAAGGACGATCCGGCGCTCATCGCCGACGACGAGGCGCACTTCGCCGCGATCGGCGGCAGCCTCGAACGCACGGTCGCCGAGCTCGAGGACCGCCTGGCCGACGTACGCCGCCAGCCGGGCGGCACCGGTCAGGAGGCGATGGACCGCGACCTGGAGGTGCATCGCCTCAGCTCACGGCTCCGGGGGCTGCGCCGCTACCGCCTCGACCTGTGCCTGGGCCGGATGGTGGCGACGGACGGCGAGACCGTGCACGTCGGTCGCTTCGGGCTGACCGACGCAGACGGTCGGCGGCTGCTCGTCGACTGGCGCTCCCCCGCCGCCGAGCCGTTCTTCGGCGCCACCCACGGCAACCCGATGGGCCTGGCCAGCCGGCGTCGCTACCGCTGGACCAACGGCCGGGTCACCGACTACTGGGACGAGGTGTTCACCGCCGACGCGCTCGACGACGCGGCGGGCAGCGCGGCCCTGGACGACCAGTCCGCCTTCGTCGCGAGCCTCGGCAGCAGTCGCTCCGAACGGATGCGGGACGTGCTCGCCACCATCCAGGCCGACCAGGACGCGATCATCCGGGCCGGCTCCCGCGGGACCCTCGTCATCGACGGCGGTCCCGGCACCGGCAAGACGGTCGTCGCGCTGCACCGCGCCGCCTACCTGCTGTACGCCGACCCGCGGCTCGGCGACGGACGCGGTGGCGTCCTCTTCGTCGGCCCCCATGAGCCCTACCTGGCCTACGTCGCCGACGTGCTGCCGAGCCTGGGCGAGGAGGGCGTGCGGACCTGCACGGTCCGCGACCTCGTCGCGGAGGGCGCCGCCGCGGTCCAGGAGCGCGACCCGGAGGCGGCCCGGCTCAAGGCCGACGCCGCGATGGTCGCTGCGATCGAGCCCGCGGTCCGGCTCTACGAGGAGCTGCCGACCGAGGGCATGGTGGTCGAGACCGCATGGTCCGACGTGTGGCTCAGCGCCCGAGACTGGGCCGAGGCGTTCGGGGCACCGGATCCGGGGACCCCCCACAACGAGGCGCGCGACCAGGTCTGGGACGCACTGCTCGACATCCTCGTCGACAAGCACGGCGACACCGACGCCTCGGAGGAGGAGGTCCGCCGGTCGCTGCGCCGCAACCGCACGCTGGTGGACGCCGTCACGAGGGCCTGGCCGATGATCGAGGCCACCGACCTGGTCGGAGACCTGTGGGAGGTGCCGGCCTTCCTGCGCCACTGCGCCCCCTGGCTCTCCTCCGACGAGGTGCGCACGCTGCGTCGTGCCGGCCCGCAGGGGTGGACCGTCGCCGACCTGCCGCTCCTCGACGTCGCCCGGGCGCGGCTCGGCGACCCTGAGGCGGCCCGCCGACGGCGGCGGCACGAGGCGGAGGCGGCCGCCGAGCGGGAGGAGATGGACCGCGTCGTCGACCATCTCGTCGCCACGGACGACTCCGACCTGATGATCATGTCGATGCTCCGCGGTGCCGACCTGCGCGGTGCCCTCGCGGCCGATCCCGGCACGCTCGTGGCCGACGCCGGCCGCTACTCGGGCCCGTTCGCCCACGTCGTGGTCGACGAGGCCCAGGAGCTCACCGACGCCGAGTGGCAGATGCTGCTGCGCCGTTGCCCGTCGCGCAGCTTCACCGTCGTGGGCGACCGGGCCCAGGCCCGGCACGGGTTCACCGAGTCGTGGGCCGACCGCCTGGAGCGGGTCGGCCTGCACGACATCGACCTGGCGTCGCTCACCGTCAACTACCGCACACCGGTCGAGGTGATGGAGGCGGCGGCGCCGGTGATCCGGGAGGTCCTGCCCGACGCCAACGTGCCCACCTCGATCCGCAGCACCGGCGTGCCTGTCGAGTACGCCGACCGCTCGCGCCTCGCCGGGATCGTCGAGGAATGGCTGGCCGAGCACCAGGAGGGCGTCGCCGCCGTCATCGGCGACCGGGACTTCGCCGCCACACCGCGGGTCCGGTCGCTGCGTCCCGAGCACGCGAAGGGCCTGGAGTTCGACCTGGTCGTCCTCGTCGCGCCGGAGCGGTTCGGCACCGGGATCGAGGGCGCCGTCGACCGCTATGTCGCGATGACCCGGGCCACGCAGCGCCTGGTCGTGCTCAGCTGAGCCGGGTATCAGACCGCCTGGTTGATGCGGACGTGGTTGCCGGCCGGGTCCCGGAACGCGCAGTCGCGCACGCCGTACGGCTGGTCGATCGGCTCCTGGATGACCTCGGTGCCGGTGGCCTGGATCCGCTCGAAGGTGCCGTCCAGGTCGGGCGTGCTGAGGACCAGGGTGGCGTAGGTGCCCTTCGCCATCATCTCCGCGATGACCCGCTTCTCGTCCTCCGTGATGCCGGGGTCCGCGGCCGGCGGGCAGAGCACGACCGACGGCGACTGCCGGCCCTGGGGCGCGACGGTGATCCACCGCATGTCGCCGTACCCGACGTCGTTGAGGATCTCGAAGCCGAGGACGTCGCGGTAGAAGGCGAGCGAGGCCTCGGGATCGGTCTGCGGGAGGAAACTGTGCTGAATGCTGATGTCCATGTCGCTCACGCTAGCGGCGCCTCGAACCGTGGTGCTTCTCGATTCCTGACCGATGCCGCGCGCGCCGCGGGGACGTCGGGGCTCGTCTGCGCGCCGCCGCGTCGGACCGGCCGGGTGACCTTCTTCGTCACGCACGACGGGGGCTCGGCGGCACCGTCCTCGGGCACCGGAGCGTCGTCGCGGTAGGCACTCGGCGGTACGCCGACCAGCTCGGTGAACCGGGTGCTGAACGTGCCCAGCGACGAGAACCCGACCTCGAAGCAGATGTCGGTCACGCTGAGGTCGCCGCGACGCAGCAGCGCCATCGCCCGCTCGATCCGCCGCGTCATCAGGTACGAGTACGGCGGTTCGCCGTAGGCCTTCTTGAACTCGCGGCTCAGGTGCCCGGCCGACATGTGCACGTCGCGCGCCAGCGCCTCGACGTCGAGCGGGCGGGCGTACTCACGGTCGATCCGGTCACGCACCCGACGCAGCAGCGTGAGGGTGCGCAGCCGTTCGGGGTCGAGGGTGCTCACGCACCCATGATGTACCGCACCGGCGGTGCGGCGGTGTCCGCCGCCCGATCTCGTAGGGTCGCCGGCATGACGTCGCAGCCTCCGCCGCCCCCGCCCGGCTACCTCCGCGTGAACGTCCAGGGCAACCGGCTGCTCACCATGATCACGCCGAGCGTGCAGGTGAACGGCTACCCGGTGCCGATGCGGTTCGGACCCAACGTCGTGCCGATGCCGCCGGGCGTCCACACCGTCTCCGCCCACGCCCAGTGGATGTGGCGCTACGGCCAGGCGAGCCAGCAGGTCCAGCTCGCTCCCGGGCAGACCGTCGACGTCTTCTACGCCGCCCCCGTGCTGACCTTCATGTCCGGCGCGATGGGGTTCACCAAGCAGAGGGTGCCGGGGATGCTCGCGTTCGTGCTCCTGCTCGTCGTCCTGCTGCTGGTGGTCATCGGCCTGCCCGTCGCCGTGATCCTGGCGACGGCATGAAGGACCCGGCCGCGGCGGCCGGCATCCTCTACCCCGGCATCCTCTACCCCGGCATGTTCAACCCCGCGGTGCTGCGGTGACCCAGTCCTCGCTGCGCTCCCACAGCTCCGCGGCGAGCGCGTCGGTGACGACCCGTGACGGCTGCTTCTCGCGCTCGTCGTCGTAGTAGCGCCCGGTGTGGTCGGCCACATCGGGCGAGGTGGCGCAGTAGAGCGAGGTCCGCGCGCCCTGCTCGGGCGACTTCATGAACAGCTTCATCGCGTGGCGCACGCCGAAGGGCACCTCCCGCCACACGTCCGAGGCGATCGCGCCGGGATGCAGTGCGTACGTCGTCACGCCGGTGCCCTCCAGCCGCCGGCCGAGCTCGCGCGCGTGCAGCACGTTGGCGAGCTTCGAGACGCAGTACTCGTCGAAGGCGGTGCGGGTGACCGTGGGCCGCCGGACGGCCTCCCAGTCGATGCCCTTCGCCCGGTAGTGGCCGGTGCTGGCGACATTGACGATCCGCCCGGGTCCGGTCTCCACGATGCGGTCGCGGAGCAGCTCGGTGAGCAGGAACGGGCCCACGTGGTTGGTGCCGAAGGCGAGCTCGAACCCGCTGGCGCTCATCCCCCGCTTGCCGGCCAGGCCGGCGTTGTTGATGAGGACGTCGAGCCGCTCGCCGGACTCGAGGAAGGTCGTCGCGGCGGCCCGGAGGGAGGCCAGGTCGCCGAGGTCGAGGGCCAGGAAGTCGAGTGCGGTGTTGCCGGTATCGGCGGCGATCTCGCGGATCGCCGCCAGGGTCCGCTCCTCGGAGCGGCCGGCGAGTACCACCCGCGCCCCGCGGCCCGCGAGGTCGCGCACGGTCTCCTTGCCGATGCCGGTGTTGGCGCCGGTCACGAGGAAGGTCTTGCCGTCGAGGTCGCCCATGGGAGGATCCTGCGCCCTCTGCCGCCGCGCGTCGTCCTCCCCCGGTCGCAAAACCCGATGGGGAGAGTGTGACCCGCGTCACCCTTGGGATGTGACCTGCGTCATGCAAGGGTGGGGCCCATGAGTCTTCTCGCCCTCGCCGTCGTCCTGGCGATCGTGCTGCTGTTCGTCCTGGGCATCGCCGCGCTCTTCGGTGTCGTGCTGGTCGCCGGTCGCTCGGGCCGCCGGGCACAGGTCCGCGAGACCGGCCCTCAGTCGATCGCCTGACCCAGCACCGCGCCCACGTGGGCGCGGACGCCGGCGTCGCCGGTGATCGTCACCAGGTCGTCGTCGCCGCGATGCCACAGCCAGGCGTCGAGGTCGCCGGCCGTTCCGGTCACCACGAGGTCCGCGGCCACCCCCGGCTCCGCGACGACGTGCTGATCGGGCTCGCCGCTGCGCTCCACGCCGTCCGGTGCGGTGCCCGAGAACGTGCCGACCTGCACCCACACCGACGTGCCGGTGTCGGTGGCCCGGAACTCGGCGTACTGCTCGCGCGGCTCGAACCGGCCCCACGGCGGCAGGCCGCCGTACATCACGTCGAGGATCTCGTCGATCCCGTCGGCCGCCAGAGCGGGCGGCAGCGCTGTCACCCGACCGGCGGCGAGCTCCGCGTCGAGGCGGTGGATGAGCGCCTCGTGGGCCTGGCGGCGCGCCAGGTGGCTGACGTGCTGATGCTCGGGGCGTCCGGACCAGAACCAGGCGGCGTCGGCCGGATCGGCCGACCCGAGCGCGTCGACGAAGGCGGTGTGGGTGCTGCGGAAGGCGTCCAGCAGCCCGTCGTAGGTCGCGGGGCGCGCCGGCTCGGTGTAGTCCTCCGGCGCGGCCGGTCGGAGCCGGACGACGTGCTCCCAGAAGTGCTGGACCTCGGTGAGGTGCCACAGCAGGTCCGCGGCGTCCCAGTCGGGACAGGACGGCACCCGCGCGTCGGGCGCGCAACCTTCCAGCACCGAGACGAACCGGGCCGACTCGGCGCGGATGTGGTCGAGATAGGCGGTGTGGTCGAGGCGGGTCATGGCCGCAGCAGCACCTTGATCGCGCGACGCTCGTCCATCGCCCGGTAGCCGTCGGGCGACTCCTCGAGCGGCAGGGTCTGGTCGAAGACCTGCCCCGGGTCGATCCTGCGGTCCAGGACCATCGGGAGCAGCTCGGGCAGGTAGCGGCGCACCGGTGCCATGCCGCCGCGGACGCCGACGTTCTTGTCGAACAGGGTGCGGGCCGAGATCTCGACGCCGTGGGGCGCGCCGACGAAGCCGACCCCTCCGCCGGGGCGGGTGACCGCTATCGCGGTGGTCATCGCGTCGTTGGTGCCGACGCACTCGAGGGCCGCGTCGACGCCGACGCCGTCGGTCAGCTCGTGGACCTCGGTCACGGCGTCCTTGCCCCGGGCCGCGACGACGTGGGTGGCGCCGAACGCCCGGGCGACCGCCTGGCGGGGCTCGTGACGCGACATGGCGATGATCCGCTCGGCACCCATCACGGACGCGGCGAGGACTCCGCACAGGCCGACCGCGCCATCGCCGACCACGACGACGGTGGCGCCGGGCTTCACGCCCGCCGAGACCGCCGCGTGCCAGCCGGTGGGCATCACGTCGGAGAGCGTGAGCACCGAGGCGACCAGGTCGGCGTCAGGAACCCCGCCGGTGCTGACCAGGCTCCCGTCGGCCTGGTTGACGAGGGCGTACTCGGCCTGCCCGCTCCCGGTGAAGCCGAGGTTCGTGCAGACCGACTGCGCGCCGTTGGCGCAGTGGGCACAGGTGTTGTCGCAATGGCAGAATGGCACCACCACGAAGTCGCCGACCCGGACGTCACGGACCTCCCCGCCGATCTCCTCGACGACGCCGATGCACTCGTGGCCGATCGTGGCCCCGGGACGGATCGGACTCTCGCCCCGGTAGGGCCACAGGTCGGAGCCGCAGATGCAGCCGGCGGTGACCCGCACGATCGCGTCCGTGGGGCGTCGTAGGGTGGGGTCGGGGACCTCTTCCACCCGGATGTCCCGGGTGCCGTGGATGGTGGTGGCGCGCATGTGAGGATCCTTCCAGATCGCCGTGGCGACTTGCGTTATCTCATATGTGAGTTACCGTCGTGGCATGACGATCGACGTGCCCCACGGCGACTACAAGGGCCGGATCGGCAACCTCATCCGCGACGCCCGCAAGCACCGCGGGCTCACCCAGGCCCAGCTCGCCGAGCGCCTCGGCACCAGCCAGAGCGCGATCAACCGGATCGAGAAGGGGCACCAGAACCTCTCCCTGGAGATGCTCGCCCGGATCGGCGCCGCACTGGACTCCGAGATCGTCGCGCTCGGTGCGGGTCCCACCCATCTGCGGGTCAAGGGCCCCACGACGCTGTCCGGCAGCATCGACGTCAAGACCTCCAAGAACGCCGGCGTCGCGCTGCTGTGCGCGGCGCTGCTCAACCGGGGCCGGACCACCCTGCGCAAGGTGGCGCGGATCGAGGAGGTCAACCGGCTGCTCGAGGTGCTGACGAGCATCGGCGTGCAGACCCGCTGGATCAACGCCGACAACGACCTCGAGATCGTCCCGCCCAAGGACCTGGACCTGACCCGGATCGACGAGGAGGCCGCGCGGCGCACCCGCTCGGTCATCATGTTCCTCGGTCCGCTGCTGCACCGGGCCGACACCTTCGAGCTGCCGTACGCCGGCGGCTGCAACCTCGGCACCCGCACCGTCGAGCCGCACATGTCCGCGCTGCGGCCGTTCGGCCTGGAGGTGAAGGCCACCGACGGCTGGTACCACGCGCAGCTCAACCGCGCGATCGTCCCCGGCCGCCCGATCGTCCTCACCGAGCGCGGTGACACGGTGACCGAGAACGCCCTCATGGCGGCTGCTCTCCACCCGGGCACCACCGTCATCCGCAACGCCTCGTCCAACTACATGGTCCAGGACCTCTGCTTCTACCTGCAGGCCCTCGGCGTCGAGGTCGAGGGCATCGGCACGACGACGCTCACCGTCACCGGCCGCGAGACCATCGACGTGGACGTCGACTACTCCCCCAGCGAGGATCCGATCGAGGCGATGTCGCTGCTCGCCGCGGCGATCGTGACCCGCTCCGAGATCACCATCCAGCGCGCGCCGATCGAGTTCCTCGAGATCGAGCTGGCCGTGCTGGAGGAGATGGGCTTCCGCTACGACCGCACCGAGGAGTACCTCGCGGCCAACGGGCGCACCCGCCTCGTCGACATCACGACCTACCCCTCCGACCTCGTCGCGCCGCGGGACAAGATCCACCCGATGCCGTTCCCGGGCCTCAACATCGACAACCTGCCGTTCTTCGCGGTGATCGCCGCCGTGGCCGAGGGCACGACATACCTGAACGACTGGGTCTACGACAACCGGGCGATCTACCTCACCGAGCTCAACAAGCTCGGCGGCCGGGTCACCCTGCTCGACCCCCACCGGGTGCAGATCGACGGCCCCACGTCCTGGACGGGCACCGAGCTGGTCTGCCCGCCGGCGCTGCGGCCCGCCGTCGTCGTCCTGCTCGCCATGCTGGCGAGCAAGGGCACCTCGGTGCTCCGCAGCACCTATGTCATCCACCGCGGCTACGAGGATCTCGCCGAGCGACTCAGCGACCTCGGTGCCGAGATCGAGACGTTCCGGGACATCTAGGGCCGTGGCGTACCTCGAGCGGGGCAGGGTGCTGGCCTTCGCGCACCGCGGCGGTGCCTACCACCCGGAGATCGAGGGCCTCGAGAACACCCTCGCCGCGTTCCGGCACGCCGCCGCGCTGGGCTACGACTACCTCGAGACCGACGTCCACGTGACCGCCGACGGCGTCCTGCTGGCCTTCCACGACGACGTGCTCGACCGGGTCACCGACCAGCGGGGCGCGGTGCACGAGCTGACCCTGGCCGAGGTGCGTCGGGCGCGGATCGGCGGGCGCGAGCAGGTGCCGACCCTGGTCGAGCTGCTCGACGCGTTCCCCGCGGCCCGGTTCAACATCGACCTCAAGGCCGACGGAGCCGTGGCGGCACTGGCCGCCCTGGTCCGTGAGCGCGACCTGTGGGACCGGCTGCTGGTGGCGTCGTTCTCCCGGAGGCGGATCCGGCGGTTCCGGGAGCTGACCGACGGCCGGGTGCCCACCGCGGCCGACCCGTGGCAGATCGTGGCCTTCCGCCTCTCCCCCACCGCCCGGCTCGCCCGGCTGCTCGCCGGGAGCGGGTTCGCCGCCTTCCAGGTCCCGCACCGCCGGCACGGGTTCACCGTGACCACCCCCGGCCTGGTCCGGCGGGCGCACGCCGCGGGGCTTCAGGTCCACGTGTGGACCATCGACGACCCGGCCGAGATGGCCACCCTGCTCGACCGCGGCGTCGACGGGCTCTTCACGGACCGCACCGATCTGCTCAAGGATGTCCTCCAGGGACGCGGCCAGTGGTGGCCCGCGCAGGGAGGGGCGACAGCATGAGCGAGGCGACCGGCATCGCGGACCTGGGGCCGTTGAACCGGGCGCGGGAGCAGCGTGCCTGGTACTTCACCGACTGGGCGGCCTCCGCCTTCCAGACGACCGTGGCCGGTGTCCTGTTCGCGCCCTACCTCATCTCGGTCGCCGAGAACGCCGTCGGCGAGCACGGCCGGATCCACGTGCTCGGGCTCGCGATCGCGCCGGGCTCGCTGCCGTCGTACGTCATCACGCTCTCGACCCTGCTCAGTGCCCTGATCTTCCCGATCGTCGGCGCCCTCGCCGACCGCACCGCGCGCAAGCCCGACCTGCTCGTCGGGCTGTCCTGGGTGGGCGCGACGGCGGCGGGCCTGCTGTTCTTCATGAGCGGCGAGAACTGGCTGTTCGGCAGCATCGCGTTCATGGTCGCCAACCTCGCGGCGGGCGCGGCGATCGTCGTCAGCGACTCGGTCCTGCCGCTCATCTCGACCGAGGCGGAGCGCGACCGGACGTCGTCGGTCGGCTGGGCCTACGGGTACGCCGGCGGCGGACTGCTGCTCGCGGTCAACTTCGCCGTCGTCACCTTCCACGACACGCTCGGCCTCGACAAGGAGATGGCGGTCCGCCTCTCCCTGCTGTCGGCGGCGGTGTGGTGGGCGGCCTTCATGATCATCCCGTGGCGCGGCATCAAGCGGCACCAGCCGGTCGACGTCGAGGACGTCGAGGGCGGCCTGCTGAGCCGCTCCTTCGGTCAGCTGGCGGCCACGCTGAAGGACCTGCGCAACTACCCGGTGGCGCTCACCTTCCTGGTCGCGTACCTCTTCTTCAACGACGGCATCCAGACCGTGATCGCGTCCGCGTCGACCTTCGGCATCGAGGAGCTCGACTTCGAGGAGGGCACGGTCCTCGGCACCTACCTGCTGGTCCAGTTCGTCGCGATGTTCGGCGCGATCGGCTTCGGCCGCGCGGCCGCGCGCTTCGGTGCCAAGAAGGTGATCCTCGGCGGGCTCGTGGGCTGGATGGGCATCGTGACCGTCGCGCTCGTCGTACCGAAGGGGCAGCTGGTGCCCTTCCTCGTGCTCGGCGTCGCGATCGGCGTGGTGCTCGGCGGCACCCAGGCGCTGGCCCGGTCGTACTTCTCGCTGTTCATCCCGCGCGGCAAGGAGGCGGAGTACTTCAGCCTCTACCACGCCATGGATCGCGGCACCTCGTGGTTCGGGACGCTCACGTTCGGACTGGTCTACCAGCTCACCGACTCCTACCGGCCGGCGATCTTCGCGCTCATCGGGTTCTTCCTCCTCGGTGGCCTGCTGCTCCTGCGCGTCGACACCGAGCGCGGCATCCGCGACGCCGGCAACGCGCGGCCCGCGGTGATCTAGACCGCGCACCATTCTGGCATCCGATGGAACCTTTTACCGCCGGGTAGCGTTAGAGGGTCGAGGACGAAACACGGGAGGTGGAGTCTGATGGCTGAGCGCACACTGCGCGGTGCCCGACTGGGGGGCCAGTCCTTCGAGGACGAGCGGGGTATCGAGTTCGCTGCCCGGCAGCAGGTCGGCTACAAGTGCCCCCACGGTCACGAGTTCGAGATCACCATGTCGATCGAGGCCGAGGTCCCGGCGGTCTGGGAGTGCCCACGATGCGGCCTCGAGGCCGAGTCGACCGCCGGCATCGAGCGTGAGGTGAAGGCGGAGAAGCCGCAGCGCACCCACTGGGACATGCTGCTGGAGCGTCGGTCCGAGAAGGAGCTCGAGGAGATCCTCACCGAGCGTCTCGAGCTGCTCCGTGGCGGCGAGATCGGCCCGGCGCACCTGCACCGCGCCAACGCCCGGAAGAAGAAGCCGGCGAAGACCTGAGCGACGCGGAGGTCACTCCCCCTCGTCGATGACCTCGCCCCGGACCACGGTCGGTCCGGGGCGAGGTCCATTTCCGGCCATCGGCGGCGTGCGACGCGTCACCTGCCGTCCGGCGTACGCCATCAGCAGGCTCCGGAACAGCGGACGGGTGACCGGCAGGATGAGCAGGATGCCGAGCACGTCGGTGACGAAGCCCGGGCTGAGCAGGAACGCGCCGCCGAGCACGACCAGGACGCCGTCCGCGAGCTCCCGGGCGGGCAGCCGGCCCGTCTCGACGCGCTCGCGCAGCGCGAGCCAGGCCCGACGCCCCTCGCGCTTGATCAGCCAGGCACCGACGATGCTGTCGAGGACGAGGAGCAGGATCGTCCACCAGGGGCCGATGACCTGGCCGACCTGGATGAGGACGACGATCTCGAGGACCGGCATCACCACGAAGGCGAGGAACAGCAGCACCGCGGCGCGGCGCGACCTCCGCCTCATCGTCGGGACGCCATCTGCGCCCAGCGCTCGCGCAGACCCCACCAGGTGATCCGCTTGAGCGACTCCAGCGCGACCTGGCCGCTCATCTTCGACTCGCCACGGACCCGCTCGACGAACTCGATGGGGACCTCGCGCACGGTCAGCCCGGCGTGCAGCGTGCGGGTGACCAGATCGGTCTGGAAGACGTAGCCGGTGGACTCGACCTCGTCGAGCCGGATCTTCTCGAGCGTGGCACGGCGGAACAGCCGGAAGCCGGCGGTCGCGTCGCGCACCTCGATGCCGAGCAGGAGCCGGACGTAGAGGTTGCCGCCCCGCGAGAGCACCTCGCGCTCCCAGGGCCAGTTCACCACCGAGCCACCGGGGACCCAGCGCGAGCCGATCACCAGGTCGGCGTCCAGCAGGCCCGTGAGCAGCCGCTGGAGCTGCTCGGGCTGATGGGAGCCGTCGGCGTCCATCTCGCCGATCACGTCATAGCCCGCGGCGAGTGCCCAGGCGAAGCCGGCGAGATAGGCCGCGCCGAGCCCCTCCTTGGCCGTGCGGTGGAGCACGTGGACCCGGTCGTCGGCGTCGGCGAGCCGATCGGCGACGGCACCGGTGCCGTCGGGAGAACCGTCGTCCACCACGAGGACGTCGACATCGGGCTGGGCGGTGCGGACGCGCTCGACGATCCAGGCGAGGTTGTCGGCCTCGTTGTAGGTCGGGATGACCATCACCGTGCGGCCCAGGGTGGAGAGGTGGTCAGACAACGGGTGCCTCACTCGGGGTCGGGGACGGCGCAGGCTCCACGGAAGGATCGTCCTGCGCAGGGCCATCGAACTCTTGCCGTCGACGGTACGTGAGGGCACCTGACACGAGAGCACCGAGCGTCAGGAGGGTGAACAACCGCGTCGGCCACGGTCCCAGCCGCATCGCCGGCGTGAGAGCCGTGCTGAGGCCGACCTCCTCGACCAGCACACCGGTCGTCCGCGGCTCCAGCGAGGCCACCACGGTGCCGTCGGGTGCGATGACCCCCGTCTGCCCGTTCGTGGACGCGACGGTCAGCCAGCGCCCCGTCTCGACGGCACGCAGCCGGGTGATCGCGAACTGCTGCTCGATCTGGTGGGTGAAGATGAAGCTCGCGTTGCTGGTCTGCACGACGAGCAGCTCGGCTCCGTCGCGGACCTGGGGCGGCATCACGTCGTCGTAGGCGACGTCGAAGCAGATCGCGTCACCGACCCGCACCCCGGCGACCCGCAGCGGCTCGGTGCGGGTGCCGCTCTTCATGTCCCGCGTGATGAGGGCCAGCTTGCCGAACTTGGGGTCCCAGATGTCGCGCATCGGGATGTACTCGCCATAGGGCACCGGGTGGTGCTTGGTGTAGCGGTCCCCTGGCCCACTGACCGGGTCCCACACGATGCCCTGGTTGAGGACGTGCTCGGGTCCGTTGCCGACGATCCCACCGACCACCACCGGCACCTGGACGGCGGCGACGGCCTCACGGATCCCGGCGTTGACGGGACCGGGCCGGAAGGGGTCCACGGCGGTGGAGTTCTCCGGCCACAGCACGAAGTCGGGGCGCGGCGCCCGCCCCGCGGCGACGTCGGCGGCCAGGCGGACCGTCGCGTCGACATGGTTGCGGGTCACGCCCTCGTGGTCCCACAAGATGTCGTTGCCCGGACCCGGGACGTCGCCCTGCACGACCGCCACCGTCGTGGTGCCGGTCTCGGGGACGTCGTACGGCGCGACGGCGGGGGTCACCAGCACGGCCAGGACGCCGACAGCTGCGGCCGCCCAGACCCGGCGCCGCTCGCCTGTCAGCGCCGCCTCGGCGAAGCGGGCCAGGCAGAACCCGGCGAGCGCCAGCAGGAACGAGAGGCCGGTCATGCCGACGTACGCGACCGCCGGCGCGACCGGGGTGTCGATCGCGGCGAAGGCGAGCCGACCCCAGGGCATCCCGCTGAACGGCCAGCCGCTGCGCACCGTCTCCATCGTGGTCCAGGCCGCCGCCAGCCACAGCGGCCAGGCGGGCAGCCGGCGCAGCAGCGGGATGGCGAGGCCGAGGACCCCGTAGAAGAGCGCCTCGATGCTCGACAGCGCCAGCCAGGCGTCGGAGCCGATCGATCCGCGCATCCAGGAGATGTGGCTGAAGTAGAAGACGACGCCGAAGACCAGACCGACCAGCCCGGAGCGGCGTACCGAGAGATCACGGGTGGCCAGCGCGTAGCAGGCGACGCCGAGGGGCAGCAGCCAGGGCAGGGCCACCGGCTCGAACGACGCGGTGAGCAGCGCGCCGCCGACGGCTGCGAGGCCGACAGCTGGAAGAAGACGGCGCTGCACCACGGCGTGAGCCTAGTCGGAGGTGGGTCCGGCCCGGTCACCAGGCACGGAAGGACTCGGGTCGCCTTCGGACCATCCCGGCGTCCGACTGGCTGCCGCCGCCCGCGACGTTGTCTAGGGAGATCCGAGTCCTTCCGGCTCGCCCCCGAGGAGCGAACCGACCTCCGCGAACCGTCCCCGTGCGGAGCTGGTGCTACTCCGCCGACATACGGCCACTCGGACGTCGGTCCGCCGGCCACGACCTGCACGGGCGAACGTCTCCGTACTTTGGTGAGCGTCAACCGTCCTGTCAACCGGCTGCTGACCTGCGGTGATACGCGTTCTCGCAGGTCAGGACGGGGCGCCGGAGCAGCAAGAAAAATGGAAAAAACCGCGCTCCGTCGGCGTGTCGCGTGGCGACGCGCCGAGGGGCGGGCGTCGGTCAGTGTCCGACGGGTCGGTTCTCGTAGTAGGTCGAGAGCACGATCGTGGTGCGTGTCGACACATTGGCCGCCGAGCGGATCCGGCCGAGCAGCAGCTCGAGCTCGGCCGGCGTCTCCGTGCGGACCTTGAGGAGGTACGACTCCTCCCCCGCCACCGACCAGCACGACTCGATCTCCGGGATGCCGATCAGGCGGTCGGGACAGTCGTCGGGCTGGGAGGGATCGATCGGGCGGATCGCGATGAACGCCGTCAGTGGCACGCCGATCTCGGCGTAGTTGACAGTGGCGCCGTAGCCGAGGATGAGGCCGCGCTGCTCCAGGCGCTTGACGCGCTGGTGCACGGCCGAGGTGGACAGTCCCGTCGCGCGCCCGAGGTCCGTGTAGGACATCCGTCCGTCCTTGGCCAGGAGCTCCAGGATCTGTCGGTCGATGGCCTCGACCGCTGGATTGCTGCTCTGACTCACGGCGCCACCCTAATAGGCTGCGCCATGATGACTCAGCGCCTTCTACTCCTCGATACGGCCAGCCTCTACTTCCGGGCCTATTTCGGCTCCCCCGAGATCCTCGCGCCGGACGGCACCAACGTGAACGCGGTCCGCGGTCTGCTCGGTTACATCTCCCAGCTGGTCGACCAGTACCGGCCGACCCACCTCGCGTGCTGCTGGGACGACGACTGGCGTCCCCAGTGGCGCGTCGACCTGATCCCGACCTACAAGGCCCACCGTGTCGTCGAGGAGGTCGTCGGTGCGCCTGACGTCGAGGAGGTGCCCGACCCGCTGGAGCTGCAGGTGCCGGTCATCCGCGATGTGCTCGCCGCGTTCGGCATCGCCGTGGTCGGTGCTCCCGGCTACGAGGCCGACGACGTGATCGGCACCCTCGCCACCGGCGCCGGCATGCCGGTCGACGTGGTCACCGGCGACCGCGACCTGTTCCAGCTCGTCGACGACGCCGCCGGTGTCCGGGTGCTGTACGTCGGTCGCGGCGTCGGGCGCCACGAGCGGGTCGACGAGACCTGGGTCCTCGAGAAGTACGGCGTCCGCGCCGACCAGTACGCCGACTTCGCCACCCTGCGCGGCGACGCCTCCGACGGTCTGCCGGGCGTCAAGGGCGTCGGGGAGAAGACGGCGGCCAGCATGCTGCAGAAGTACGGCGACCTGGCCGGCGTCGTGGCCGCCGTCGAGGACCCGGCCAGCGACCTCGGTCCGGGGCCGCGGGCGAAGATCAGGGAGGCCGCCGGCTACCTCGCGGTCGCCCCGACGGTCGTCGCCGTCGCCCGTGACATCGACCTCCCGCGTGACCACCTGGCCCTGCCCGCCGCTCCTGTCGATCCGGACGGTCTCGCGGCCCTGGCCGAGCGGTGGTCGCTGAGCTCGCCGGTGGAGCGGCTGACCGGGATCCTGGCTGACGGCGCCGCCGTGTAACACCGAATTAATCCCATCTGGTAGCAATCCGCAATCAGCCCTTCCTAGGTTCATCGCCACCGGGGCCCGAGGCCGTGCCCCCTGGCCCAGCACCTGCCGCCGAGACGACAGGTGCGATGACCGAGAGGGGCTATCCCCCGTGTTCGAATCCCGCGCCCGCCACGCAATGGGCATCGTCCTCGCACTCACCGCAGCACTGGGGCTCAGCGCCTGCGGTGGCTCCAAGTCCGGAGAGGAGAGCGCAGCCGAGAGCTGCGTCGACACCTCCGGCGACACCGTCAAGCTCGGGTTCCTCAACTCCACGTCCGGCGCCATGGCGATCAGCGAGCAGACCGTTCGCGACTCCCTGGTCATGGCCGCGGAGGAGATCAACGCCTCCGGCGGCATCCTCGGGAAGAAGATCGAGCCGGTGCTGGAGGACGGCGCCAGCGACCCGGCGATCTTCGCCGAGAAGATCGAGAAGCTGCTGACTGGCGACTGCGTGGCCGCTGCCTTCGGAGGCTGGACCTCGGCGTCGCGCAAGGCGATGCTGCCAGTGGTCGAGGCCGGCAACGGGCTGCTCTTCTATCCGGTCCAGTACGAGGGTCTGGAGGCGTCGAAGAACATCTACTACACCGGGGCGACCACCAACCAGCAGATCATCCCGGCCATGGACTTCCTGCAGTCCCAGGGCGTGAAGACCCTCTTCCTCGCCGGATCGGACTACGTCTTCCCGCGCACCGCGAACAAGATCATCAAGCAGTACGCCGCGGAGCTCGGGATCGAGATCGTCGGCGAGGAGTACGTCCCGCTCGATGACGACGACTGGACCACGCAGGTTGCCAAGATCGTGGCGGCCAAGCCCGACTTCGTCTTCAACACGATCAACGGATCGTCGAACGTCGGCTTCATCAAGGCGTACTACGAGCAGGGACTGACCGCGGAGACCACGCCCATCATCTCGGTGTCGATCGCCGAGGAGGAGGCGCCGGCCATGGGCAAGGACGTGACCGGCCAGTACGCCGCCTGGAACTACTTCCAGTCGGTGCCGAGCCCGGCCAACGAGACCTTCATCGAGGCGTTCCAGGCCAGGTACGGTGCCGATCGGCCGACCTCGGACCCGATGGAGGCGGCGTACGCCTCGTTGTACCTCTACAAGGCGCTGGTCGAGAAGGCGGACTCCTTCGACGTGGGCGAGATCAACGCCGCTGCCGATGGTGTCTCGTTCGATGCGCCCGAGGGCACGGTCACGATCGACGGGGACAACCACCACATCGCCAAGACCGGCCTGATCGGGCAGATCAACGCCGACAACCAGTTCGATGTCGTGTGGTCCTCCGAGGAGCCGATCGAGCCCGATCCGTTCCTCGAGGGCTACGCCTGGTGGGATCCGAGCGCGCAGTGACCTGAGGGGCGCCCTCGTCCGTTCGGCCCGCAACCCCGGGGGTGCCGCGCCCGCGCAGCGCGGCACCCCCGGGCTTCCTCCCAGGAGCTCTTCCATGGACGCCTTCACCACCCCGCTGCTCGCCGGCACGGCGACCGGCGCGCTGCTCCTCATCGCCGCCCTCGGCCTGGCCCTCACCTTCGGCCAGATGGGCGTGATCAACATGGCGCACGGCGAGTTCCTCATGGCCGGCGCCTACACGACGTACCTCACGCAGCAGGTCGTGACGAACACCGACCTGTCGATCATCGTCGCGCTGCCCGCGGCCTTCCTCGTGGCCGGTGCGCTCGGCCTCCTGCTGGAGGTCGCGATCATCCAGTGGATGTACCGGCGCCCGCTGGACACGCTGCTGGTCACCGTCGGCGTCAGCCTCCTGCTCCAGCAGCTCGCCAAGGACGTCTTCGGCGCCCAGGGGGACCCGGTACACACGCCCGGCTGGCTCGACGGCAACATCGACGTCTTCGGCTACCACTGGCCCTACCGCCAGATGTTCACCATTCTGCTCGCCGTCGGCGCACTGGCCGCGCTCGGTGCGCTGTTGAAGCAGACGTCCTACGGACGCCGGATCCGAGCCACCGTCCAGAATCGGGACCTGGCGGAGACGGTGGGCGTCTCGACCCGCGTCGTCGACCGGGTCACCTTCTTCGTCGGCTCCGGCCTCGCCGGGGTGGGCGGGGTCGCGGTCTCCCTGATCTCCGGCACGAATCCGAACCTCGGGACGACGTACATCATCTCGGCGTTCCTCGTGGTGGTCGCCGGGGGCCTCGGACAGCTCCAGGGCACGGTGATCGCGGCCTTCGCGGTCGGCATCGTGACCGCTTTCCTCACCGACTGGTTCAACTCCAGCATGGCGCAGGTCCTCACCTTCGCGCTCGTCGTCATCTTCCTCCAGATCAGGCCGCAGGGCCTGTTCACCGTGCGCACGAGG
Organism: Nocardioides carbamazepini; assembly: GCF_024614185.1. Classification (GTDB taxonomy): domain Bacteria; phylum Actinomycetota; class Actinomycetes; order Propionibacteriales; family Nocardioidaceae; genus Nocardioides; species Nocardioides carbamazepini. The sequence goes on along the minus strand of NZ_JAHTLF010000002.1, from coordinate 14,681 downwards.
GGTCTCGCATGAAGAACCTGCTGCAGACCGGGCAGCGGTGGGGCCGGACGTGGGGCCCGCTGCTGGGCATCGTCGTCGTTGCGATCGCGCTGCTGGTGGTGGCACCCGCCGTCCTGAGCCCCTTCCGGCTCAACAACCTCGGCAAGTACGTCTGCTGGGCGATCGCCGGCGTCGGCATCGGGCTCGCATGGGGGCGCGGCGGCATGCTCGTCATGGGCCAGGGAGTCTTCTTCGGCCTCGGCGGCTACGCGATGGCGATGCACCTCAAGCTCGAGGCGGCGATGGCCACGGGCGGCCCGGATGCCGTCCCGGACTTCATGGTCCTCTACGGCGACGGGACGATGCCCGGCTGGTGGGAGCCGTTCCGGAGCGGCACCTTCACCCTGTTCGCGGTCCTGGTCCTTCCTGCTATCGCCGCGACCATCCTCGGCTTCGCCATCTTCAAGAGACGGGTGAAGGGGGCCTACTTCGCGATCCTCACCCAGGCACTCGCGGTCGCCTTCGCCACGCTGCTGGTCGCGACGATCAAGCAGACCGGCGGGTTCAACGGGCTCAACCAATTCACCCAGTTCTTCGGCTACAACCTCTACGACCCGGTGAACAAGAAGATGATCTACTCGATCGCGGCCGTGCTGCTGGTCGTCTGCCTCGTCGTGGTGTGGCAGCTCTATCGCAGCCGGTTCGGCGAGCTCCTGGTCGCGACGAGGGATGCCGAGGAGCGCGTGCGCTTCCTCGGGCACGACCCGGCCAACATCAAGCTCGTCGCGTTCGTCGTCGCTGCCGTGATGGCGAGCATCGGTGGGGCGATGTTCGCCCCCATCACCGGCATCGTCTCGCCGTCGGACGTGGACGCCACCGCCTCGATCTTCCTGATCGCCGGCGTCGCGCTGGGCGGGCGTTCCCTGCTCCTGGGACCGGCTCTCGGCGCTCTCGCGGTCGGTTTCGGCCGCACCTTCCTGTCCGAGTCCTTCCCGGACCAGTGGACCTACTTCCTGGGTCTCCTCTTCATCGTGGTGATCCTCTTCTTCCCCTCCGGCCTGGGCAGCGCCTGGTCGCAGCTCTCCGCCCGCCTTCGTCCCAAGGAGACCGTGCGATGAACGACGACTACCTGGAGATCCGTGGCCTCACCGTCGACTTCGACGGGTTCAAGGCGATCGACGGCGTCGACCTCACGCTGCTGGAGGGACAGCTGCACTTCCTGATCGGGCCGAACGGCGCGGGGAAGACGACGCTGGTCGATGCGGTGACCGGCCTGGTGCCCGCCACCGGACTGGCGAGGTACCGTCACCAGGATCTGCTGCGGACGAAGTCGCACCGCATCGTCCGTGCCGGGATCGGCCGGACCTTCCAGACCGCGACCGTCTTCGAGGGTCTCTCGGTCCTGCAGAACCTCGACATCGCCGGCGGTGTCCACCGGACCGCGTGGAAGATGGCGCTCGCCAGGCGGGGCACGCCGTCCTACGTCGAGGAGGCACTCGAGACGGTCGGGCTCTCCGGCCTGCGGGACAAGCCGGCAGGCGTGCTCGCACACGGGCAGAAGCAGTGGCTCGAGATCGGGATGCTCCTGGTGCAGGACGCCCGGGTGATGCTGCTGGACGAGCCGGTCGCCGGGATGAGCGCCGAGGAGCGCGAGGAGACCGGCGAGCTGCTGGGCCGAATCGGGCGCGAGCGCACCATCGTCGTCATCGAGCACGACATGGACTTCGTCCGCAGCTATGCCGACGTGGTCACGGTGATGCACGCCGGCAAGGTGCTCGCCGAGGGCAGCGTCGCCGAGATCCAGGCGAACGCCAGGGTCCAGGAGGTCTACCTCGGCCGACAGCACAAGACGAGTGGGGCCGAGATGTCGAGTGGGGCCGAGTCGAGCCAGGAGGCGGGTCATGCTTGAGCTGCGCGACGTGACGGCCGGCTACGGCCGGACCCGGGTCCTCGAGAACGTCTCGCTGACCGTCCCCGAGGGCGGTGCGGTGGCGGTGATGGGGCACAACGGAGCGGGGAAGACCACCCTGCTGCGGGTCGCGGTCGGCCTGCTGCCGGTGATGCGCGGACAGGTGCTGATCGACGGCCAGGACGTCACCCGGCTGCGGCCGAACAAGCGGGTCGCCCGAGGCCTCGGCGACGTACCGCAGGGTCAGCTGTCGTTCCCGCAGATGACCACGCTGGAGAATCTCCAGCTGGTCAGTGCCGACAGGTCGGCGATCGACGGTGTGCTCGACACCTTCCCCGCACTGCGCGACCTGCTCGGCCGGCGGGCCGGCCTGCTGTCCGGCGGCCAGCGCCAGCAGCTCGCCATCGCCCGGACCCTGCTCACCGGGCCGCGGCTGCTCATCCTCGACGAGCCGACCGAGGGCATCCAGCCCAACGTGGTGGCCGAGATCGAGAGCGTGATCACGGCGCTGACGGCGCGGGGCGACCTGTCCGTCCTGCTGGTCGAGCAGCATGTGGGCTTCGCGCTGCGCAGCACCGGGTCCTACTACGTGCTCGAGTCGGGACGCGTCACGTCCAGCGGCGAGGGCGGGCCGGGAGCCCTGGACGCGGTCCGCGCAGCGATGGCGGTCTGAGATGCACCTGACCCCCTCCGACACGGAGAAGCTGCTGCTCAGCGTCGCCGGCATGGTGGCCCGCGACCGGCTCGATCGCGGCGTCCTCCTCAACTACCCCGAGGCCGTCGCGCTGCTGTCGTGCTGGGTGATCGAGGAGGCCCGTGCCGGCGCCCAGGTCGCCGAGCTGATGGAGCGCGGGCGTGAGGTGCTGCGCCGCGAGCAGGTCATGTCCGGGGTGGCCGAGATGCTCGTCGACGTCCAGGTCGAGGCCACCTTCCGCGACGGGCGCAAGCTCGTCACCCTCCACCACCCGATCGCCTGAGGAGCGTGCGACACCGATGGGAATCGTGACCGAGGGTCCGGGCGCCACCCGTCCCGGACCGGGAACCGTGGTCCTCAACGGGGACCGCTCCCTCGCCGAGCGAGGCGTGCTCGTCGTGACCAACACCGGCGACCGGCCGGTGCAGGTCGGCTCGCACCTGCACCTGCCCGACGCGAACGCGGCCCTCGCCTTCGACCGGGCCGCCGCGCGCGGCTTCCGGCTGGATGTGCCGTCCGGTACCTCACGACGGTTCGAGCCGGGAGCCTCGCAGGAGGTCGCGATCGTCGCGCTCCGCGGGGCGCGACTCGTCCCGGGGCTCCAGGTCCGGTCCGGGACGGGGGCTCTGGATGGTTGAGATCAGCCGCTCGGCGTACGCCGCCCTCTACGGACCGACGGTCGGCGACCAGGTCCGGCTCGGCGACACCGACCTGTGGATCGAGGTCGAGCAGGACTGGGTCGTCGGCGGCGAGGAGGCCGTCTTCGGCGGCGGGAAGTCCATCCGCGAGTCGATGGCGCAGTCCACCCGGACGTCGGCCGAGGGCGCGCTCGACACGGTCATCACGAACGCTCTCGTGCTCGACCACTGGGGCATCGTGCACGCGGACGTCGGGATCCGCGACGGCCGGATCGCCGCGCTCGGCCGGTCGGGCAATCCCGACGTCGCCGACGGCGTGCACCCCGCCCTGGTGATCGGCCCTGGAACCGACGTGATCTCCGGCGAAGGGAGGATCCTCACGGCCGGTGCGATCGATGTGCACGTCCACCTGCTCTCGCGCTCGCAGCTGGCCGAGGCGCTGGCCACCGGCATCACCACGATCGCCGGCGGCGGCACCGGACCGTCGGAGGGCTCGAAGGCCACCACGGTGACGCCCGGCGCCTGGCATCTCGCGACCGTGCACCGCGCCCTCGACTCCGTGCCGCTCAACGTCCTGCTGTTCGGGAAGGGCAACACGGTCAGCGCCGGCGGCCTCGCCGAGCAGGCGCTCGGCGGCGCCGCGGGCTACAAGGTGCACGAGGACTGGGGCTCGACGCCGGCGGCGATCGACGCGTCCCTGCGCGCGGCCGACGAGTTCGGGCTCCAGGTGGCGCTGCATTCCGACAGCCTCAACGAGGCCGGCTATGTCGAGTCGACCATCGGCGCGATCGCCGGCCGGAGCATCCACGCCTTCCACGCCGAGGGGGCCGGAGGCGGACACGCCCCGGACATCCTCAAGGTCGCCGGCCTCGCGCACGTCATCCCCGGCTCGACCAACCCGACGCTGCCGCACACCGTCAACACCGTCGCGGAGCACCTCGACATGCTGATGGTCTGCCACCACCTCAACCCGCAGGTCCCCGAGGACCTCGCCTTCGCGGAGTCCCGGATCCGGGCCACCACGATCGCGGCCGAGGACCTGCTCCACGACATCGGCGCGCTGTCGATCACCTCGTCGGACGCGCAGGCCATGGGACGCATCGGCGAGGTGATCTGCCGGACCTGGCAGGTCGCCCACGTCATGAAGCAGCGGTACGGCGACCACGGCGACCTCGGCGGCGGGCGTGCGGACAATCTCCGCGCGCGACGCTACGTCGCCAAGTACACGATCAACCCGGCGCTCGCGCACGGGATCGACCACGAGGTCGGCTCGGTCGAGCCGGGCAAGCTCGCCGACCTGGTGCTCTGGGACCCCCGGTTCTTCGGGATCCGGCCCCAGGTGGTGTTGAAGTCCGGAGCCCTCGTGTGGGGGGCGCTCGGGGACCCCAACGCGTCGATCCCGACGCCGCAGCCGGTGCTGATGCGACCGACGTTGGTCGACGACGGCAGCGCGCATGCCGTGAGCTTCGTGTCGCCCGCGGCGCTGGAGGACGGCCTCGCCGACCGGCTCGGCCTACGTCGCCGTCTGGCGGGCGTGCGGCCCACGCGTGGGGTCACCAAGGCCGACATGGTCAACAACACCGCCCTCCCCCGGATCGACATCGACCCGGAGACCTTCGCCATCGACGTCGAGGGCGAGCGGATCGTCCCGGCACCGGCCGAGGAGCTGCCGCTGGCGCAGCTCTACGCGATGTTCTGAGAACCCCGTGGCCGACGCCGACCTGCTCGCGCTGCTGCTGGCCGACGCACGCCTGCCGGTCGCCGGGCACACTCAGTCCGGGACGCTCGAGGGGGCCGTGATGGCCGGACTGGGCGCGACCGACGTGCCGTCGTACCTGCAGGCGCGACTGGTGGGGGTGACCCGGGTGGAGGCGGGCACCGCCGTGGCCGCGCGGCGCGCGGTGCTGGACGACGAGCCGCTCGCCCCCGTCGAGACCGCCTGGGCGGCGCGCACCGTGACGCCCGCGGTCCGCACCGCGTCGCGAACCCAGGCCCGCGCCCTTCGGAGGCTGTGCGGGCGGCTCTGGCCCGACGTGGTCCGGCCGCTGGACCCGCTGTCCTCGCCCGGCCGGGCCGTCGTCCTCGGCGCGGTCGCCGCCGGGCTGGGCCTGGGCGCCGAGGCCCTTGCCCGGGTCGTCGCGTACGACGACGTGCAGACCGTCTGCGCGGCCTCCCTCAAGCTGCTGCCGCTCGACCCGACCGTCGTCACCGGGTGGGTGGTCGACGCGTTGCCCGGCGTCGAGGAGGTCGTCGCCGCGACCGCCGGCGTCAAGAGCCCCAGCGAGATCCCCGCCGTCGCCGCACCCCAGATCGAGGTGTGGGCGCAGGCCCATGCCCGCACCACCAGGAGGCTGTTCCGTGCCTGAGCACCACTACCCCCACGACCACGTCCACCGGCCACTGCGTCTCGGCGTCTGCGGCCCGGTCGGCACCGGCAAGAGCTCGCTGATCGCCCTGCTCTGCCGCGAGCTCTCGACCAGGCTGAGCCTGGCCGTGGTCACCAACGACATCTACACCGACGAGGACGCCCGCTTCCTCCGCTCGGCCGGAGTGCTGGCCGAGGACCGGATCCGCGCGGTGGAGACCGGGGCCTGTCCGCACACCGCGATCCGCGACGACATCAGCGCGAACCTGATGGAGGTCGAGGCGCTCGAGCACGACTACCCCGACCTCGACGTGGTGCTCCTGGAGTCCGGTGGTGACAATCTGACCGCGACCTTCTCTCCCGCGCTGGTCGACGCCCAGGTGTTCGTGCTCGACGTCGCGGGCGGCGGCGACGTCGCCCGCAAGGGCGGGCCGGGGATCGAGCGCGCGGACCTGCTCGTGGTGAACAAGACCGACCTGGCGCCGTACGTCGGCGTGGACGTCGCGCGGATGCGCGCCGACGCCGTCGCGGCGCGCGAGGGCCGGCCGGTTGTCGCCCTGTCCCGTCACGACCGGGAGAGCATCGACGCGCTGCTCGACTGGGTGCTGAGCGTGCGGTCCGCGCACGGGCACGGCGACCTGGTGCCGGTCGACCCCGGGCCGATGGCGCCACACTTCCACGCGGGCGAGCATGCTCACCACCACTGAGCGGCTCGGCCGCACCCGGATCCGGGTCTGCGCCGGGCCGCCCGGCGGTCGCTGCCAGGTCCGGACGGCGGTGACCCGATCCGGCGCGACCTCGTCCGCGCTCCGGGCAGTCGTGGTCGACCATGGACCGACCCGGGCCCGGATCGCGCTGGTGCCCGAGGGCGCGCTGCTGCTGGCGGGCGACGCCGTGGAGATCGACGTGACGGTCGGCGACGGCATCGATGTCGACCTGATCGAGCCCGGCGGGACCGTCGCCTACGACATGCGCGGCGGCAGGGCCCGGTGGGACGTCCGGGTCGACCTCGGCCAGGACGCCGCGCTGCGCTGGGCCGGTCAGCCGTTCGTCGTCGCCGGTGGGGCCGACGTCACCCGGGCCGTCCGGGTGCGCTGCGGTGCCGGCTCTCGGCTTGCCTTGCGGGAGACCCTCGTCCTCGGCAGGTACGGCGAGCAGCCCGGCACGATCCACCAGACCAGCACCGTGCTCGGCGCGACAGGTCGGCCGGTGCTGGTCGAGGACCTGCCCCTCGCCGCCGACACGACCGCGCTGCTCCTCGGCGGCCACCGGGTCCTCACCACCGTGCTCTCGCTCGGGCTGGACGTCGCGGGGACGACCGACGATCTCGATCGCTACGACCTCGACACGCCCGGCGCGGTGCTGTGGCGGCGCCTCGGACACCACGTCCACGACACCGAGCTCGCGACCGCGTGGCAGCAGGTCAGCGGCGCGGACCGGTGAGCAGGCTCAATGGACCCGCGCGATCTGCTGCTCGACCCGGAACGTGATCCCGTCGGCGGCGGCGACGTACACGTCCTGGTCGAGCAGGTTGCCGTCGAGGCGCATCAGCCCGCGGGGGCTGGAGTAGAAGTGCCCGCTGGGCAGCGTGGCGGCGGCATCCACGCTGAGCGAGCCGCAGACCTCGCCCACCCGGGCGAGGAAGGAGATCGCCTCGTAGCAGGACTCCCCCACGGCGTTGAGCGCAGGCGCCCAGCGTCCCCAGCGCGCGTAGTAGTCGCGTGCCAGGACGGAGCTCTCGGCGGTGCGCAGCCCGTCGAAGTACGCCGCCGCGGCGTACAGGCCCTCGTTGGCCGCCGCTCCGCCGGCGAGCAGTGTGTTCTCCTCGACCGCAGGGCTGAGCCGTGGGAGCGCTGCGGTCAGGCCCGACCGGGCGAACTGGCGATTGAAGTGGACCGCGTCCTGGCCCATGAGCAACATGATGACCCCGTCCACGGGCTGCTGCTCGAGATCGGCGATCACCGTCGTGAAGTCGCTCGTGCCGAGCGGCACGTAGGTCTCGCCGACGATCTGCGACGAGGTGTCCTCCAGGGCCAGCCGGGCGGTGCTGCCGGTGACCCGTGGGAAGACGTAGTCGTTGCCCACGACCGCCCAGCGCCCGATCCCCAGTTCGTCGCGCATCCAGCGCGCCGCCGGAAGCAGCTGGTTGACCGGCCGCTCTCCGATCATGAAGACGCCCGGGGTCTCGTCACCTCCTTCATGCATCGCGGCGAAGGCGTAGACCACCCGGCCGCCGACCCGGCGGGTGATCGCCTGACGGACCGCGGAGATGTGCCACCCGGCGACGGCCTGCACGCGGCCGGCATCGACGAGTGCGCACACTTCACCGGCGACGGTCTCCGGGTCCCGTCCGCCGTCGACGACGACCAGCTCGACCTGGCGTCCGGCGATGCCCCGGCCGGAGTTCAGCTGCTCGGCAGCGAGCTCGCCACACGCCAGGCAGGAGGGACCGTAGATGCCGGTCGGGCCTTGCAACGGCACGACGAAGGCGATCGACACGGTGTCGTCGGGGTGCGGAACGAGCACGGGACCTCCGTGCGGCCTTCGGTTGCCGTGACCGGCGACGCTGCAGGCGACGGATCAACCGGGACGTGGGGTGCGGAACCTAGGATAGGGCCGGAGTCGCCGTCCCACAGGAGGTCGCCATGACGCGCACGTCGAGCCTGGCCATCCAGGTACGCCGGGTCGAGGCGGCGCTGCACCGCGAGCTCCGACCGATCCTCGACGAGCACAGCCTGACCATGGAGCACTGGCGGATCCTCGCGGTCGTCGATGACCGGCCCGGGCTGGGCATGAGCGAGGTGGCGGCGGCGGCGGTCGTCGCCGCCACCAGTCTCACCCGGCACGTGGACCGGCTCGTCGAGCGCGGCCTGCTCGTGCGCCGGGTCGATCCGGACGACCGGCGCCGGGCTGTCGTCGCCCTGTCCCCCCACGGCCTGGCGTACGTAGGCAGGTTGCGTCGGGCCGAGCAGGCCGCCCGCCGGCAGCTCGGTGACACGCTGCCCCTGGCCACGTCCTGATCGACTGACCGCCGGCGGACCGGATCAGCCGGCGGCCACGATCCCGCGCCGGAGCAGCTTGACCAGCTGCCGGGCGTTGTCGCGGACCGGGGTGCCGGCGGCAGCGTCCGCGATCTGACCGGCGAAGTCGATCAGCTGCTTCATCTGGCGCACGAAGTCGCCCGCCGTCTGGTCGTTGCGGGTGATCACCTCGTCGAGCTCCTGGCCCTCCGCCCAGCGCCAGGCGGTCCACGCGAACCCGGCGTCGGGCCGGCGGAGGAAGTCGAGCCGGTGTTCGCGCTCGAGGCGCTCCAGGTCCCCCCACAGCCGGGTCATCGCCTCGATCGTGGTGGCGATGGCGCCGCCGGGGACGCTCGGCGGGCCGTCCTCGGGACGACGGGCCTCGTAGACGAGCGCGGACAGCACGGCACCGAGCTGGGACGGCGACAGGTCGTCCCACAGGCCCAGGCGCAGTGACTCGGCGGCGACCAGGTCGAGCTCGGAGTAGATCCGCATCAGGCCGCGGCCGCGCTCGGTCACCTCGTCGCCGTGGAGGTAGTCGAGCGCCTCCAGCACCTCGCAGACCCGGTCGAAGGTCCGGGCGACGGTGTTGGTGCGCCGCTCGATGCGCTGGGCGAGGACGTCGGTGTCCTTCTGCAGCCTGGCGTGGCGCTCGGCCCACCGGGCGTGGTCCTCGCGCTCGACGCAGCCGTGACAGGGGTGCTCGCGGATCTGGGCCCGTAGCGCCTGGATCTCGCTCGCCGTGGCCTCGTCGACCGGGCCCCGCTCCGCCTTCGGCCGGCTGACCGAGAGCGGCAGCGCGCGCACCGCCTCGCGGACCTGCTGGGCGATGTCCTTGCGCTGGTGCGGATTGCGGGCGTCGACCCGCTTGGGGAGCCGGATACGGGCGACCGGCTCGACCGGGGTCGGGAAGTCCATCATCGCCAGGCGGCGCCCCTGACGCTCCGCGGTGATCACCAGCGGCCGGTGGCCGTGCTCGGAGAGGCCGGGGTCGAGGATCACCGCCGGCCCCGCGAACTTCCCGACGGGGACGACGATCACGTCGCCCGGCACGAGCCGTTCCAGCGAGGCCAGGGCCTCGTCGCGACGGTCCTGCCGGCGGGACTTGCTGGACTCCTTCTCCAGCTCCGTGACCTGGCGGCGCAGCGCGGCGTACTCCATGAAGTCGCCGAGGTGGCACCGGGCGGCCTCGGCGTAGCCCTCGAGCGCGTCCTCGGCCTTGCGCTGCTGCCGGGCGAGCCCGACGACCGCCCGGTCGGCCTGGAACTGCGCGAAGGACTGCTCGAGCAGCTCACGGGCCTGGTGGCGGCCGTAGGAGTGCACCAGGTTGACCGCCATGTTGTACGACGGCCGGAAGCTGCTCCGCAGCGGGTAGGTGCGCGTGGAGGCGAGACCGGCGAGCTCGCGAGGGTTCATCCCCGGCTGCCAGAGCACGACGGCGTGGCCCTCGATGTCGAGGCCGCGGCGCCCGGCGCGACCGGTGAGCTGGGTGTACTCCCCCGGGGTGATGTCGGCGTGGGTCTCGCCGTTCCACTTGCTCAGCTTCTCCAGCACCACCGTGCGGGCGGGCATGTTGATGCCGAGGGCGAGGGTCTCGGTCGCGAAGACGATCTTGATCAGGCCGCGCAGGTAGAGCTTCTCGACGCACTCCTTGAACGCCGGCAGCATGCCGGCGTGGTGGGCGGCGACGCCACGGGAGGCGGCGTCGAGGAAGTCGTGGTAGCGGAGCACGTGGAGGTCGGCCGGCGGCAGGCCCCCGAGGGCCCGCTCGACGTACGCGATGACCTCGTCGCGCTCGTCGGGGGTGGTCAGCCGCAGGTTCGCGTCGAGGCACTGCTGGACGGCGGCGTCGCAGCCGGCGCGGCTGAAGATGAAGTCGATGGCGGGCAGCAGGTGGTCGCGCTGCAGCCGCTCGACCACGTCGAGACGTCCCGGGATCCAGATCCGGCGGCCGGTGCCGACGTTGCGGCTGCCCGGACCACCGGGACGGGTGCCCTTGGCGGTGCGGTGACCCTTGAGCCGGGTGGAGGCCCAGTCGTCACGGGCCAGCTTCATCAGCTCGTCGTTGACCGGCGCCCCCTCGCGGACGAAGCCGGCGGCCGCGTCGACGTCGGAGGAGGCGAACAGGTCGAGCAGCCGGCGGCCCGCCATCACGTGCTGGAACAGCGGCACCGGTCGCCGCTCGGCGACGATCGTGCGGGTCGCCCCGCGCACCGTCTCGAGCCACTCGCCGAACTCCTCGGCGTTGGAGACGGTCGCCGACAGCGAGATCACCGACACCGACTCCGGCAGGTGGATGATGACCTCCTCCCACACCGCGCCGCGGGCGCGGTCGGCGAGGTAGTGCACCTCGTCCATCACCACGAACCCGAGACCGACGAGTGTCCGCGAGCGCGCGTAGAGCATGTTGCGCAGCACCTCGGTCGTCATCACGACGACCGGTGCCTCGCCGTTGATGGTCGTGTCGCCGGTCAGCAACCCGACCCGGTCGGCGCCGTACCGCTCGACGAGGTCATGGTACTTCTGGTTCGACAGCGCCTTGATCGGCGTCGTGTAGAAGCACTTGCGGCCGGTCTCCAGCGCGAGGTGGACCGCGAACTCTCCGACCACCGTCTTGCCGGCGCCCGTCGGCGCCGCGACGAGCACGCCGTGGCCGTCCTCGACCGCCTTGCAGCCCTCGACCTGGAACCCGTCGAGCTCGAAGGAGAAGCCCGCCGCGAAGTCACGGAAGACCGGATGCTCCCTGTCCTTGCGGTACGACGCGTAGCGCTCCGCGGGACTCTGCTGCTCCGCGCCGTCCCCGCCGGTGCTCATGCCATCACCCGCACGGCGCCCGGGACCACCTCGACGGTCAGCGGCAGCGGACCGAACCGCTCGCCGTCGGCGTACCCGACGATGCCGGGGCTCGCCACCGTCACCCGCTGGACGCGGTGGCGCTCGTACTGCGGATGGCTCACGTGTCTCCCGTCGAAGAGCTTGGGGAAGGTCCGGACGAGCTCCACCCTGCTCAGCGGCTTGATGAGGACGACGTCGAGGAGGCCGTCGTCGAGCTGCGCGCCGTGGGTGATCCGCAGCCCGCCGCCGAAGGAGGGCCCGTTGCCGACCGCGACCAGCATCGCGTCCAGGCGCCGTTCGACGCCGTCGAGCTCCAGGACGTACGGCAACGGCTCGAAGACGCGCAGCTCGGCGAGCGTGGCCAGGTTGTAGCGCATCTGGCCCCGGGGCCAGCGCATCCGGTTGGCCCGCTCGTTGACGATCGCGTCGAAGCCGGCGGCGAGGACACCGCCGAAGTAGCGGTCACCGATCCGGGCCAGGTCGATCCTGCGGGGTGAGGCCTGCAGGATCCGGGTCGCGGCCGCGGCTCCGTGACCCAGCGGCAGGTCGAAGTAGCGGGCGAAGTCGTTGCCGGTGCCAGCGGGCAGGATCCCGACGGGCACGTCGGTGCCGGCGGCCGCCTGCAGGCCGATGTTGACCATGCCGTCGCCGCCGCACAGGACCAGCACGTCGGGCTCCTCGGCGACCGCCAGCCGAGCCAGGTCGAGCGTCTCGCCGGCGTCGCGACCCGTCAGGGCGGTCGTCCGCCACCCGGCACCGTGGAAGCGGGGCAGCGCCTCGTCACGCATCCGGGCACCGCGCCCCTTCCCCGAGGTGGGGTTGGTGAGGACGATCGCGCGGGGCATCAGATCGGGCTTGCCTCGTCGGGTGACAGGCCGGCGTTGATCGCCTTCCGGTCGCGCCGCCGGTCGTTGAAGCGCGCGATCACCTCGGAGATCAAGAACAGCACCACCATCGGGACGGCCATGAAGCTCATCGTGAACGGGTCGCCCGAGGGCGTGATGATCGCGGCGAAGATGAAGGTCCCGACGATCATCCAGGGCCGGTGGGCGCCCAGCGTCTTGCCCCTGAGCACGCCCGCCATGTTGAGCAGCACCACGAAGACCGGGATCTCGAACGCGATGCCGAAGCCGAGCAGGGTGCGGCTGAAGAAGGTGAGGTAGTCGTTGAACTCCACCAGGTTGGTCAGCTCGTCGGGGTTGAGCCCGATCAGGATCTCCAGGCCCTTGGGCAGGGTCACGTATCCCAGGACGATGCCGACCACGAAGAGCGGTCCGGCGATGACCGCGAAGATCCCGGTCCAGTGCTTCTCGCTCGCGTGCAGGCCCGGGAGGATGAACGCCCAGATCTGGTAGAGCCAGACCGGGCTGGAGCCCACCAGGGCCGCCAGGCCGCACAGCTTGAGGTAGAGGAGGAAGCCACCGGCGGGCCCGGAGGTGGTCGCCTCGCTCGACCCCTCCGGCAGCGTGGCCTGGGCGTCGAGGTAGGGCTCGAGCACGAGCTGGAACAGCTGGTCGAAGAAGAACAGCGAGATCGCGAACGCCAGCACGACCGCGAAGCCCGCCTTGAGGATGCGCGCGCGCAACTCCCGAAGGTGGTCGGACAGGGCCATCCGGCCGTCGTCACCGACGGCGTGGACGGGCTTTCCGATGAAGAGCTTGAAGAGACCCGTGAACGCCAAGGGTCAGGCGTTGTTCTCGCGGCGCTCGTCGACGATCTCGCCCTCGGCCACGTCATCGAGGTGGGAGCCGTCGGCAGGGGGGAGCTCCCCCGTCGACTTCGGCGTCGAGGAGGACTTCTTGTCGTCGTCGCGCAGCCCCTTGGTCTCCGCCTTGAAGATCCGCAGCGCCTGACCCGTGCCACGAGCGAGGTCGGGGAGCTTGGCTGCCCCGAAGACCAGGATCACGATGGCCAGGATGATGAGCCACTCGGCTCCCTGGGGCATTCCGATCAGGGGAATCATCGACGGGACCAACTCTCGATCGTCAGGTTCGGCGGACAGGGTCCATGCTACGCCCCCGTCACCGGTAGAGGCTGAGTGTCTCCTGTGCGCGGGCGGTGAACGTTTCGGTCAGCTCCGCGGGCCGGACCACCGTGGCGTGCGGCGCGAGGCGCAGCAGCAGCCGGGTCAGCCACCGACGGTCGACCACGACGAGGTCGACCTCCGCCGAGCCGTCGTCCCGGGCGCGCACGTCGCGCACCGGGTAGTAGTCGGTCGCCCAGCGCGCGGGAGGGTCGAGGCGCAGAGTGACGATCGTGGCGTCGGGAGCCGCGTCGTCGGTGAACAGGCCGTCGCTGAGGTCCCGCGGCGGCCGCACCGGCGTCGTCGGGGCGGTGGGGAGGAGCTCGGCCTTGGTGATCCGGTCCAACCGGAACAGCCGGTCGCCGCCCGCCCGGTGACAGTGCGCGTCGAGGTAGGAGAAGACCCCGTGCGTCACCACGCCGTAGGGGTCGACGACCCGCTCGGACTCCTCGTCGCGCGACGGCACGAAATAGAGCAGCCGCAGCTGGCGCCCGGAGGCGACCGCCTCGTCGACCAGAGCTGTCAGCTGGGCGACCACGACCTGTTGGGCATCCCGCGGCGACGGGGTGATCTCGACGCGCGGGGCACCGGCGGCCGCCTCGAGCTTGGCGAGCACCCGGTCGACGAGCTCGGGGGTGGCACCGGCCGATTCCGTGTCGCGCAGCATCCGGAGCGCGACGATCATCGCCGAGGCCTCCGTCGCGCTCAGTCGCAGTGGCCGGGCGAGATAGTCGGCGTTCTCGATCCGGATCACGCCCTCCGTGACCGGGCTCCCCGCCTCGGTGACGATCGCATCGAGATCGACGTCGATCAGGTCGTCCGGCAGCCCGCCCGGCAGGCCGCACATGAAGAGCACCCGGAGGTCCTGGACGACCTGCTTCGGCGTCGTACCGAGGAGCTGGGCCGCCTCCTCCAGCCGGACGCCGTCGCGGTGGTGCAGGAACGGCACGAGAGTGAGCAGGCGGGCGACCTGGTCGCGGGCCCCCGGGGTCGGTGTGCGGCTCACGGGACCGCTCCCCAGCGTTGGGGGGGGGGGGGGGGGGGGCCGGGCGCGCGGGGGGGGGGGGGGGGGGGTGGCGGGTGCGGGCGGGGGGGGGGCGGGGGTCGGGGGCGGGGGGGCGGGTGGGGCGGGGGGGGGGGGGGGGGGGGGGGGGGGGGGGGGGGGGGGGGGGGGGGGGGGGGGGGGGCGCGGGGGGGGGGCGGGGGGGGGGGGGGGGG
>NZ_JAHTLF010000023.1 GCF_024614185.1 Nocardioides carbamazepini | reverse complement strand
GCCACCAAGCTCGCCGGCGCCAGCGGCACCAAGGGCACCCTCGACCCGGCCAAGGCCGACGAGCTCCTCGCCAAGATCGACGAGATCGCCGAGATCTTCTGGGCCACCAAGAAGGCCTGACCCGAACGGACTAGTCCGTTCGGGCCATGGGGCCCGAGCATCACGAACCGCACGTCCATTTCGGGCGTGCGGTTCGTCTTTGCGGGTCCCTCACCGGGGTGAACTGACCTAGCCTCCTGGAGAACCGGGCCAGCGGGTCCGGACCACATCGGGACGTCGTCCGGGAGGGAACCGGCGACGACGGCCCGATCCAACCGGAGGGAGACATCCCGCGATGTATCGCGCCCTAAGCAAGATCCTCGTCGGCATGGCCGTCGCGCTCGGCCTCACGCTCACGGCGGCACCGGTCGCCTCGGCCGCCCCGCAGGCGCCGGCCCAGGCACCCGCGCAGCGGGCCGAAGCGCCCGCCTGCACGACCGAGGGCCAGAACCTGACCAAGGCCTACAACAACTACCAGGCGGCCAACGCCTACGCCGGCGCCGCGGACGCCAAGGTCAAGAAGCTCAAGAAGAAGCTCAAGAAGGCCAAGAAGCACGACGCGCCGGCCAAGAAGGTCAAGAAGCTCAAGAAGAAGGCCAAGAAGGCGAAGAAGGCGAAGAGCTCCGGCATCGCGGTCCGCAACGCCTACGTCAGCCAGTACAACGCCGCCTACGGCGCCTACTACGCCTGCAAGAACCCCGGCGTCACGCCGCCGCCCGCCCCGTCCTCCCCGCAGCTGCCGATCCAGGCGCTGTGCGACGCCGTCCCGCAGCTGCAGCCGCTGTGCACGGCCATCGTCGGCGTGGTCGACCCGCTGATGACCACCTTCGACCAGATCTGCGCGCAGTTCCCCGTGCAGGCCAAGGGCCTCTGCGACGCGCTCAAGGCGGGCTTCACCAACCCCGCCGGCCTGGTCGACGTCCTCAAGTCGACCCTCACCAACCTGGGCCTCGGTGACGTGGTCGCCACCCTGGACCCGGTCTGGGGGCTCCTGGACACCCTCCTGGGCGCCCTGGCCGGTGGCCTGCCGAGCCTGCCCGGCCTGCCGAGCCTCCCGGGCCTGCCGGGTCTGCCGTCCGGTGGCGGCAACCCGCTGTGCGCCATCCTCCCGCTGCCGCTCGTCTGCTGACCGCGACGACGCAGGCCGACCACGCGCTCGAGGGCCCCGGGATGAACGTCCCGGGGCCCTTGGCCGTTGAGACCGCACCAAATGCCTTAGGGTGACCTTCGAGCCGGGCATCCCATGCGCCCGGTGCCATCACCGGTCGTCCCCATGGGGGGAAAGCGACGGCCGGTACATCCTGAGGGAGAAAAACCGGCATGCACCATGCTCCGATCAAGTTCATTCTCGGCCTCGCGGTCGCGCTCGGCCTCACGCTGACCGCTGCTCCGGTGGCCTCGGCCACCCCCGTGGCCGCCGCCACCACCGAGCGGGCGGCGGTGAACTGCACCGTCCAGGCCAAGGCCCTCGACGTCGCGACCCAGACCCGCTCGGCAGCCCAGATCAAGGTCCAGAAGCTCAAGGCCAAGGTCATCAAGCTGAAGAAGAAGATCAAGAAGGCCAAGAAGGCGCACGCGACGAAGCGGGTCGCCAAGCTGGAGAAGAAGCTCAACAAGGTCAAGCGGAACCTCCGCCACACCAAGGTGCTGCGCGCCGGCGCCGCCAAGGCCGTCAGCGGCACCACCGCGCTGTACGCCGCCTGCCAGGCCGGCAACGCCGCCCCGCTGCCGATCAGGCCGCCGGACAACGACAACCTGCTCGACTACGTCGGGGACCTGCTCGACAGCCTGGGCCTGGGCTTCCTGCTCAAGTCGCTCGGCCTCGAGGGCGTGCTCGACCTGCTCGACTCGCTCGGGCTGCTCGACCTGCTCGGTCTCGGCGACCTGCGCAACTGACGGTCGCAACCCGATCCGTCACATCCAACGGCCGTGCCCCTCGGGGCACGGCCGTTGTCGTAGGCTCGTCCCACCTGTTCCCACGCCATCGGAGGATGCGGCATGTCCGAGACGAGCAGCCCAGCTGTCGGAGGTACGACGGCCGCCGGCCGCCCGGACGAGGTCGAGCTGCGGCTCCCCGCCGACGGGGCCTACGCCTCGGTCCTGCGGACCCTGACCGCCGGGCTCGCCGCTCGCCTCGACTTCACCATGGACGACATCGAGGACCTCCGGATCGCGGTCTCCGAGGCCGCGGCGATGGTCCTCGACGAGGCCGACCCGGGCGCGGTGCTCGACTGCACCTTCCGGATCGGCGGCGACCAGCTGTCCCTCACCATCGCCGCCGACGCCCAGGCGCCGACCGCGCCGGACTACGAGAGCTTCGGCTGGCAGGTCCTCGCGACCCTGGCCGACGAGGCCGCGATCGACGCCGTCGCCGGGCGCTACACCGTCCGCCTGCTCGTTCGGTCGTCGCTGGCGTCATGACCTCCGAGCCGCCTCGGGGCGGCGCCCAGAGCGCGCCGCCGACGAACATCGAGCTGACCCGCCGCCGCAGTGCGGAGCTCTTCGTGGTGTTCCGCGACGAGCACGCCGCGCAGGCCGAGCGCGACGTCGCCCGCGAGTCCCTCGTCCACCTGCACCTGCCCCTCGTCGAGCACTGTGCCCGCCGGTTCCGCAACCGCGGCGAGCCCTACGAGGATCTGGTCCAGGTCGGCACCATCGGCCTGATCAAGTCCGTCGACCGGTTCGACACCGAGCGTGGGGTCGAGTTCTCGACGTACGCGACGCCGACCATCATCGGCGAGATCAAGCGCTACTTCCGCGACAAGGGCTGGGCGATCCGGGTGCCACGGCGGCTGCAGGAGCTGCGCATGCAGATCAGCGCGAGCACCGCCGAGCTGACCCAGTCGCTGGGTCGCTCCCCCACTCCCCGCGAGCTCGCCGAGGCGATCGGCTGCACCGTCGAGGAGATCATCGAGGGCATGGAGTCGAGCAACGCCTACTCCACCCTGTCCCTCGACGCCACCGACGACGACTCCGACGGCGGCAGCGGCCAGAGCATGCTCGACGCGATGGGCGTCGACGACGCCGGCCTCGAGCACGTCGAGATCCGCGAGTCGGTCAAGCCGCTGCTCGAGAACCTGCCGCCGAGGGAGAAGAAGATCCTCCTGCTGCGGTTCTTCAAGAACATGACCCAGTCGCAGATCGCCGAGGAGATCGGCGTCTCCCAGATGCATGTCTCCCGGCTGCTCAGCCGGACCCTCGCGCAACTGCGTGACTCGCTGGAGGCGGAGAGCTAGCTGGCGACTCAGGCCTCGGAGTCGTCGTCCTCCGCCCGGCCGTCGAGGGCCGCGATCGTGTCCGGGTGGATCACGGCGGCGATCACCACGACGCCGACGACGGCCAATCCGGCCGCGGCCAGGACCTGGTCCCGCAGGTTCCAGGCGAGGCCGAGCACGATCAGCTGCGTGATCAGCACCGGCCCCCGCGCCCAGCCGTGCCGGCGCCACAGGGCCACGGCGGCACCCGTCAGGACCGCTCCGTACGCCGCGAAGAAGGCCGCCGCCGACAGGCCGACACCCGGGCGGCTCGCGGAGACGCTGGCCAGCTCCAGCACCGCCAGGATGAGCAGCACCAGACCCTGCACGCCGGCCAGCGAGGCGGCGACGGTCAGCGGCGGAGGGGTGCCGTCGGCACCGGAGGAGGGGGCGGTCGAGTCGTCGGTCGGGCCTTCGGTCACGGCCGCAGCCTAGGTCGTGGCCGGCCCTCGACGGTGTCCAGCATCCGGTTGTGACCCAAGAGACCACGCGAATTGCTTGATTCGTGGAGCAATCCTTGGAAACCTTGCCGAAGCGATCGTGAAGCCGTTCACTTTTGCGGTCTCACGCGTGCCCCTACGCTGGCACCTCCGGTAGCGAAAGAAGAGGGTATCTCCACCCATGGATTGGCGACACCGTTCCGCATGCCTCGACGAGGATCCGGAGCTGTTCTTCCCGATCGGCAACACCGGCCCGGCCATCCTCCAGATCGAGGAGGCCAAGGCCGTGTGCCGACGCTGCGACGTGCGCGAGCAATGCCTCGCGTGGGCGCTCGAGGCGGGACAGGATCATGGTGTCTGGGGCGGTCTGAGCGAGGACGAGCGCCGCGCCCTCAAGCGCCGCAACGCCCGGGCCCGCGTCCGCACGCCCGTTTGACGGCGCGAGTGTGTCCGCGTGGTGGCGCGAGCACATCGTCGCTTCGCCCCGCCACGCTGAGCCTCACTCGACCGGGATGCTGATCCCGGCGCGCGTGCCGCCGTCTGGCGCCTGGCCCAGGCTGAGGTGGCCACCGAGCTCGGACTCGACGAGCGTGCGCACGATCGACAGCCCGAGGCTGGTCGCGGCGTCGAGGTCGAAGTCCGCCGGGAGCCCGCGGCCGTCGTCCTCGACGGCGACCTCGAGCACCGCTCCGTGCCGCACGGCCCGCAGCACGATCTGACCGGACCCGCCGGCGTCGTACCCGTGCTCCGCGGCGTTCTGCATCAGCTCCATGACGACCATCGCGAGCGGCGTCGCGACCTCGGAGACGAGGACGCCGAAGCTGCCCTCCCGGCGGACCCCGACCTGGGCGGTCGTCGCTCCGACGTCGGTGACCAGCCGGGCCAGCCGGTCCGCGATGTCGTCGAACTCCACCGTCTCCTCGACCGCGTGGCTGAGCGTCTCGTGGACGATCGCGATCGATCCGACCCGCCGCACCGCCTCCTCGAGCGCGGCGGTGGCCTCCGGCGAGTCGATCCGGCGGGCCTGGAGACGCAGCAGGGCCGCGACCGTCTGCAGGTTGTTCTTCACGCGGTGGTGGATCTCGCGGATGGTGGCGTCCTTGGTGACCAGCTCGCGGTCGCGGCGGCGCAGGTCGGTGACGTCGCGCAGCAGGATGATCGCGCCGATGTGCTCGCCCTTCGGCCGCAGCGGGATGGCCCGGACGATCAGCGCGGTGCCCTCCCCCGGCCCGCCGGAGGCGCCCAGCTCCACATCGCGATGCGCGCGTCCCCCGAGGACCGCGCTGAGCGTCTCCTCGTCGGGGCGCAGCCGCGACGGCATCAGCTCCCTGGTCAGGTCCGTGAGCCGGTGGCCGGTGAGGTCGCCGGTGAGACCCAGCTTCCGGTACGTCGACAGCGCGTTGGGGCTGGCGTAGATCACCCGGCCCTCGGCGTCGACCCTCAGGAAGCCGTCGCCGACCCGCGGCGAGTCCGCGTGGTCGCTGCGCTGCGCGGTGGTCGGGAACAGCCCCGCGGCGATCATCTGGGACAGGTCGGTCGCGGCCTGCAGGTAGTTGATCTCCAGCAGGCTGGGCGTGCGCACACCGAGCAGGTTCGTGTTGCGGCTGATGACCGCGATCACCGTCCCGTCCCGCCGGACAGGGATCGCCTCCACCCGCACCGGGACGTCGTCGCGCCACTCGGGGTCCCCCTCGCGCGCGATCCGGCCGAGCTCGAAGGCGGCGTCGACCAGCACCTTGCGACCGGCCGGGGCGAAGCTGCCGACGATGTCGTCGACGTACGCCGTCGGGCCGGTCGTGGGCCGCATCTGGTCCCCCGCCCAGAAGCCCGTGCCGTCGCTGGCGGGCAGCCAGAGCACCAGATCGGCGAAGGAGAGGTCGGCGATGACCTGCCAGTCGGCCTGGATGAGCTGCAGCCAGGCGATGTCCGCGTCGTCGAGGTCGGTGTGACGCCGGGCGATCGCGGACAGGGAGGGCACGGCGCCCAACCTATCGCCCGAGCCGCCTCCGGCCGTCGCCCGAGCGTCCCGATTAAGGTCGCTTCAGGTCGTTTGGCAGGATAGGGGTCTGGGGGAAGAAGGCTCGGCTGCTCCGGAGGGTGTGGGTTGATGGTGTCGGTGGACTGGGCGCGCCTCCAGCAGGCCCTCCGCGACGGTGAGCGGCAACCCCCTGCCGACCACCCGATCGGCGATCTCACCGCCCAGCTGACCCAGATGCTGGGCGACCCGGACCCCCAGGTCCGCGACGGGATGGCCTACTCCTTCCTCGCCACCTGGATCGAGCACGGCGCCTACGACGACCTCCTGGCCGGACTCGGCGACGGCATGTGCGCCGGCCTCGACAGCTGCGTCGGCGAGCGCGACACCGACTCGGTCTTCCGGCGGAGCTTCTCGGTGCTGCTGCTGGCCGAGTGCATCCAGCGCGACACCCGGATCCGCCGGCTCCCCCCGAGCAAGGTGCTGCGCTGGGGCGACCGGATCGCGGCCTGGTACGTCCGCGAGCGCGACCTGCGCGGATTCGTGCCCGGCAAGGGCTGGGCACACGCCGCGGCCAACGGAGCCGACGCGCTCGCGGCGCTGGCCGCCTCCCGCCATTTCGGAATGACCGAGCTGACCGTGCTCCTCGACGTGATCGCCGACCGCGTCCTCAACCCCGACACGCCCCCGCTGGTCCACGGCGAGCCGGACCGGATCGCGCACGCCGTGATGGAGGTGCTGCGCCGCGACCGGGTGCCGCTGAACGTCCTGGAGCCGTGGGTGGTCCGTCTCGAGCGGGGCGCCCGGGCCAAGGCCAGCGGCGGCCGCGACCCCTACCGCGGGACGGGCAACGCCCAGGCGGTGCTGCGCGCGCTCTACCTCCAGCTGTCGATCTCGCCGCGCCACCCCTCGGTCCGACCCGACCTGCTGCTGGCGCTGGTGGCGTCGTTGCGGCGGGTGCACCCGTACTTCCTCGACGACGTCGGCTGATCGGGCTCACCTTGCTGACCGGGGCAGCCCGGCTGGCTAGGGTGCCGGAGTGACCACCAACCCGGACACCAACCCGGACAGCACCCCCGACAACAGCCAGCTCACCGGCCACGCGGGCGAGATCGCCGTCGCCGTCGCCCGGGCCCACGGCGTGGAGACGATGTTCACGCTCTCGGGGGCCCACGTGTTCCCGATGTACGACGGCGCGGTGCGGAGCCAACAGCAGGGGGCCGACCAGGACGGCAGGCCGCCGGTCCGCCTGGTCGACGTCCGCCACGAGCAGACCGCGGCCTTCGCGGCCGAGGCGACGGGCAAGCTGACCCGGGTGCCGGGCCTTGCGGTACTGACCGCCGGGCCGGGCGTCACCAACGGGGTCAGCGCGATGGCCCAGGCCCGCTTCGCCGGGTCGCCGATGGTGGTCGTCGGGGGCCGGGCGCCCAACAACCGCTGGGGCACGGGCGCGCTGCAGGAGATCGACCACCTGCCGATCGTCGGCCCGGTGACCAAGCACGCCGCGACCCTGATGACCGCCGACGACGTGGCAGCCGGCTTCGACACGGCGTTCGCCGAGGCCCGCTCCTCGCACCGCGGCCCGACCTACGTCGACGTACCCATGGACGAGTTCTTCAACGCCGGGACCGGTGCCGTCCCCGTGATCGGAAGCTACCGCGGCGCCGAGCCGGACTCCGACGCCGTCGTGCGGATCGCCGCGCTGATCGCGGCGGCGCAGCGACCGGTGCTGATCCTCGGCACCGATGTGTGGGCCGACCGCGCCGAGGAGGCCGCGCTGCGCCTGGTCGAGGAGATGCGGCTGCCCGCGATCACCAACGGCATGGGCCGTGGTGTGGTCCCCGGCGGCCATCCACTGCTCGTGACCAAGGCACGCGGCACGGCCATCAACGGCGCCGACCTCGTCGTCGTGGTCGGCACGCCACTCGACTTCCGGCTGGGGTACGGCGTCTTCGGAGGCAAGGAGGGCACCGAGCCTGCCGCCGTCGTGCACATCGCCGACTCCCCCGGCCAGCTGTCGGGCCACGCCACGTTGACGGCATCGGTCAGCGGCGACCTGACGAGCGTCCTCGACGGCCTGCTGGCGGCGCTGGCCCGCGCCCAGCAGCCCGACCGCTCGGCCTGGCTCACCCTGCTGCGGGACACCGTCGCCGCCGCGAACGCGAAGGACGCCGAGCTGCTGGGCGCGGAGGCGGACCCGGTCCACCCGGCCCGGATCTACGGCGAGCTGGTCCCCCGGCTGGCCGACGACGCCGTGGTGATCGGCGACGGCGGCGACTTCGTCTCCTTCGCCGGCAAGTTCGTGGAGCCGAAGCGGCCCGGCTGCTGGCTCGACCCCGGCCCCTACGGCTGCCTCGGTGCCGGCCTCGGCGCCGCTGTGGCCGCCCGGATCGCCCGGCCGTCGTCCCAGGTCGTGCTGCTGCTCGGCGACGGCGCCGCCGGCTTCTCGCTGATGGACGTCGACACGCTCGTGCGCCACGGTCTCCCTGTCGTGATGGTGATGGGCAACAACTCCGCCTGGGGGCTGGAGAAGGGCCCGATGCAGATGCTCTACGGGTACGACGTCGCGGCCGACCTGGCCCCGCGCACGGCGTACGACCAGGTCGTGTCGGCGCTCGGCGGTGCCGGCGAGACGGTCACCGACCCGCGGCAGATCGGCCCGGCCCTCGACCGGGCGTTCGCCGCGAACGCGCCCTACCTCGTCAACGTGATCACCGACGTGGACGCCGCCTACCCGCGCAGCACCTTCGGGATCTGACGTGTCCGAGACGGCCCTCCGCTTCACGGTCGCCGACGCCGACACCGCGCTCGCCGTCGGCTCCGGCAGCCTGCCCGTCCTCGGCACACCCCGCCTGCTCGCCTGGTGCGAGGCGGCCACGTGCGCCGCCGTGGAGGCGTCCCTCGGCGCGGGCGAGACGAGCGTCGGCACCCGCGTCGACCTGGAGCACCTCGCCGCGACCGCGGTCGGCGGGACGGTCGAGGTCACCGCCCGCCAGGTGTACGCCGACGGCCGGCTGCGGCGCTTCGCCGTGTCCGCGCGCGAGGTCGGTCCCGGGGGCCGGCCCGGCAAGCTGGTCGGGTCGGGCGAGGTCACCCGCGTCGTGGTCGACGCGGAGCGCTTCCTGGCCCGGATTTCCGGCTGAGTGCCGAGGCTGAGAGAATGGCTCGATTCACGACTTCAGGAGGAACCATGGGCAAGACCGGCCGCAAGCGCCGCGCGCGCCGCAAGAAGGGCGCGAACCACGGCAAGCGCCCCAACAGCTGAGCCCGTCGGGCCAGCACAGCGCGTCCAACGAACCCCCTGACCACGAGGTCCGGGGGTTCGTCGCTTCTGCGGCCAGGCCCGGATCCGTGGTCCAGCCGTCAGCGCTCGGTGATGCGGACCTGGATCTGCTGGATCTGGATCCGGACCCGCTCACGCAGGTCGGCCGGGGCGGTCTCGCCGCAGGAGCGGGCGACGACGGCCTTGACCGTGCGCTGGAGGTCGTAGCGCTCCAGACAGGGGCTGCACGAGTCGATGTGGGCCCGGACCACGGCACAGTCGCCGGCCTCGAGCTCGTTGTCGATCAGCCGGACGATGCGCTCGAGGAAGTCGGCACACTCCGCGTTGCTGGGGTCGTCCGAGACGTGGATGTGCTCGTGGCCCGTGTGGTCGGACATCACTTGCCTCCCTCGAGCGGCGCGTCGCCGCCGGTGCGGACGTAGTCGGAGAGCATGTCGCGCAACTGGCGCCGGCCGCGGTGGAGGCGGGACATCACGGTCCCGATCGGCGTGTCCATGATCTCGGCGATCTCCTTGTAGGCGAAGCCCTCGACGTCGGCGAGGTAGACCGCGAGGCGGAACTCCTCGGGGAGGCGCTGCAGAGCGTCCTTCACCTGGCTGTCGGGGAGGTGCTCGAGCGCCTGCATCTCTGCGGACTTCAGGCCGCTGGACGTGTGCGACTCGGCCCGGGCCAGCTGCCAGTCCTCGACGTCTCCCGTGTCACCGGCGAGCGCCTGCTGCGGCTGCCGCTGCTTCTTGCGGTAGGAGTTGATGAAGGTGTTGGTCAGGATCCGGTACAGCCAGGCCTTGAGGTTGGTGCCGGGCCGGAACTGGTGGAACGCGGAGAACGCCTTGGCGAAGGTCTCCTGGACGAGGTCCTCGGCGTCGGCCGGGTTGCGGGTCATCCGCATCGCGGCGCCGTAGAGCTGGTCGAGGAAGGGCAGGGCGTCGCGCTCGAACCGCGCGGCCCGGTCCTCGGGGGTCTCCGACGCGACGTCGACCAGCTCCTCGGGGGAGAGGTCGGCGTCGAGGGACGAAAGATCGGAAGTCTCGGTCATCGCGTCCCAGACTACGGTGCTCCCGGTCCGGGAGCGCTCCAGCGTCGCGATCATGGAAGCCAGAACGCCTCAAGGGCGAGCGGCATTCCCCACGACCTCGCGCACGATCCACTCCAGGGCCGACTCCACGACGATGCCCATCGCCTCGTCCTCGGTGAGCGGGCCCCGCTTGGGCACCGCGAGGCCGTGGTCGGCCCCCGGGACGACGGCCAGGTCGGTGCGCCCCGGGAGCGGGTCGGGGAACTCCTCGGGCCGGCCGAACGGGTCCCGCTCCCCCTGCACGACCAGCGTGGGAACCCCGGCGCCGGCCAGCTCGTCGAGGCGGGAGCGCTCCGGCCTGCCCGGCGGGTGCAGCGGGAAGGACAGCGCGAGGCAGCCGGCGGCGCCGAGCTCCTCGGCGGTCCGGCAGGCCGAGCGGGCACCGGCGGACCGGCCGCCGACGACCAGGGGCGTGCGCCTGCGCAAGGCAGCGGCGGCGGCGCGCAGGCCGACGTCGAGGGTGGCCGGCGGGCTGGCGACCTTGCGACCGGCCCGGCGCCAGGGCTGCTCGAACCGGGCCACGGTGATCCCCTGCCCCGGCAGCTGCGCGGCGAGGGCCTCGAGGTCGCGGGCGTCGATGCCGCCCCCGGCGCCGTGGCTGACGAGCAGGGTCGCGATCGGCTTGCGGGCCCTCCGCACGACGAGCCGGCCCTCGCCGTACTCCGTCTCGACGAGGCGCTCGTCGCGGCCGGTGCTCACAGCAGGGTCCCCTGTCCGTCGGGCTCGTCGGGCTCGTCGTCGGGCCCGGTGTCGTCGAGCGGGATCGGCTCGACCAGCTCGGGCCCGTTGTTGGCGACATTGCCCACCGCCGTCGAGACCGGGTACGCCGTCAGACCGGTCTGCTGCGCGGGCCGCAGCAGCCGCAGCAGGCCGGGCAGGTCACCGGCGGGCGTGCCCGGGTCGAGCCACTCGTGGCGTCGCTCCGACTCGACGAGCAGCGGCATCCGGTCGTGGATCCGGCCGAGGTCGTCGGTGGCCTCGGTGGTCAGCACGGTGCAGGTCCAGCGGAACCTGTCGGCGGCGTCCTCGGGCTTCGACGGGTCGCGCCAGATCTCGTAGAGGCCGGCCATGGCCAGGCTGGACCCGTCGCCAGTGGTGATGAAGAAGGGCTGCTTCCTCAGCTTGCCGTTCGCGGTCCGCTGCCGGGTCTCGTACCACTCGAAGTAGCCGTCGGCGGGCAGGATGCAGCGCCGGGCCGCGAACGCCCGGCGGAAGGACGGCTTCTCGGCGACCGTCTCCATCCGCGCGTTGATCATCCGGCTGCCGACGCTCGCGTCCTTCGCCCACGACGGCACCAGGCCCCAGCGCAGGGCTCGGAGCTGGCGGACCGGCTCCCCGGCCGGCTCGTCGTCGCGGCCTCGGGGGACCCGCTCCATGACGGCGTAGACCTCGTCGGTGGGAGCGACGTTCCAGGACGGCGCGATGGCGCGTTCGAGGCGCGGGTCGAGCACCTCGAACTCCTCGGCAAGGTCCTCCGGGCTCCGGCTGGAGGCGTAGCGCCCGCACATGTCGCTCAATCTATCGGTCCGGCCATCGGTCTGGCCGGTGCGGAGCCGGGTACCGGCCGACCATGGCACTGAGCAGACTGATCGCCCGGCCGCTGCTGGCGTCGTACTTCCTCGCCAACGGTGTGCAGGACCTCAAGGACGCGCCCGCCCTCGCCGCCCAGGCAGCGCCTGTGACCGAGGCGATGGCGCCCGTCCTCGACAACGCGACGCCGGACCGCGTCGCCGTGTCGCGCGACCCCGTGCTGTGGGTGCGCGCCAGCGGCGCCGTCCAGGTCGTGGCCGGGCTCGCGCTGGCCACCGGGCACTTCCCGCGGCTCTCGGCCGCGCTCCTCGGCGGCACCCTCGTGCCGTCGACGGCGGCGCGGTACCGGTTCTGGGAGGCGACCGACAAGGAGCAGCGCCGCGAGCAGCTCACCCACTTCGTGAAGAACACCGCGCTGGCCGGCGGCCTGCTCATCGCGTCGCTCGACACCGCAGGGAAGCCGGGCGTCGCCTGGCGCGCGCGGCACGCCACCCACGACGCCCGCCGCGAGGCGGCTTTGGCGGGCGCGAAGGTGCGGGCCCGGATCCACCAGTAGCGTGTCGCGGCTGAAGCATGGTGGGGAGCGGCGCCCAGGTGCGTGCATCGCGAGGCGGCGGAGCGCTGGCATAGCGGGTTGTCCGTCGAGCCTCGCCGACGCGGCGAGGTGCGTGCCCGGGCGGCTCCCAGCCCACGGTTCAGCCGCGACGGGCTACTAGACTCACGCGGGAGATGACCACTCCCGCCCCGCACGCCGACCTCTGGCCCGCGCCCACCACGACCGGGCCGCTCGACGCGACGGTGACCCTGCCGGGCAGCAAGTCGCTGACCAACCGGGCGCTCGTGCTGGCCGCGCTGGCCGACGGCCCCTCCGTCGTACGACGGGCACTGCGCTCGCGCGACACCCTGCTGATGGCACAGGCGCTGACCGCGCTCGGGGCGTCGGTGGACACCGACGGCGAGGACTGGGCGGTGCGACCGCTCGACGGGTCGGTGCCGGAGGACCGGGCGTCTGTGGACTGCGGGCTGGCCGGGACCGTGATGAGGTTCGTGCCGCCGGCCGCCGGGCTGGTGCGCGGCGAGGTGGCGTTCGACGGCGACGAGCACATGCGCAAGCGGCCCGTGGGCGAGATCCTGGCCGCCTTGCGCGGGCTCGGGATGACGATCGACGACAGCGACGGGGCGCTGCCGTTCACGGTGCGCGGCACCGGCGCGGTCCCTGGAGGGTCCGTGGTGATCGACGCGTCGGCGTCGTCGCAGTTCGTGTCGGCGCTGCTGCTGGCGGGGCCGCGGTTCGAGGCGGGTGTCGACGTGCGCCACAGCGGGGCAGCCATCCCCTCGCTCCCCCACGTCGAGATGACCATCGCGATGCTGCGCGACCGCGGGGTTGCTGTCGACGACAGCGTCGCGGACCGGTGGGTCGTCGCGGCTGGCCCGATCGCGGCGTACGACGAGGCGATCGAGCCCGACCTCTCCAACGCCGCGCCCTTCCTCGCCCTGGCCGCGATCTCCGGCGGCTCGGTCACCGTCCGGGACTGGCCGGAGGCCACGACCCAGGCCGGCGACGCGCTGCGCGACCTGCTCCCCCGGATGGGCTGCCGGGTCGAGCGGGTTCCTGCGGGGCTCCGGGTGAGCGGGCCCGCGGACGGATGGCGCGGGCTCCACGGCCTCGACGCCGACCTGCACGACGTCGGCGAGCTCGCGCCCGCGGTCGCGGCCCTCTGTGCTCTCGCCCGGACCCCCTCCCGGCTGACCGGCATCGCGCACATCCGCGGGCACGAGACCGACCGGCTGGCCGCGCTGGCCAAGGAGCTCGGCGGGCTCGGCGCCGACGTCGTCGAGCACCCCGACGGGCTGACGCTGCGTCCGGCCGCACTCACCGGCGGCGTCTTCCACACCTACGCCGACCACCGGATGGCCCACGCGGCCGTGATCATCGGCGCCGCGGTCCCGGGCGTCCTGGTGGAGAACGTCGCCACCACCAGCAAGACCTTCCCCGACTTCGCCGGATTCTGGTCCGGGCTCCTCTGAGGTCCTGATGCCCCGGTACGACGAGCACGACGTCGAGCACTACGACCGTCCGCGCCGGCGTACCCGCCCCCGCACCAAGGAGCGCCCCGCCCACGACGACGCCGTCGAGGGCCTCGTCGTCACCGTCGACCGCGGCCGGTTCACGCTGCTCGTCGACGGGCGCACCGTGATGGCCATGAAGGCACGGCCGCTGGGCCGCAAGGGCGTGGTCGTGGGCGACCGCGTGCGCGTGGTCGGCGACGTGTCGGGCGCCGACGGCTCGCTCGCGCGGATCGTGGAGGTCCTCGAGCGCAGCAGCACGCTGCGGCGTACCGCCGACGACGACGACCCGGTCGAGCGCGTCATCGTCGCCAACGTCACCCAGCTCGTCGTCGTCACCGCCCTCGCCGACCCCGAGCCACGGCCCCGGTGGATCGACCGCGCCCTGGTGGCGGCGTACGACGGCGGGATGTCGCCGCTGCTCTGCCTCACCAAGGCCGACCTGGAGGACCCCGAGACCCTGCTGTCGACGTACCGGTCGCTCGGGGTGCTGTGGGAGGTCACCCGTCGCGGTCCGGACCGCAGGATCATCGGACTGGAAGCGCTGCACGAGCGGCTGCGCGGGCAGACCAGCGTGCTGATCGGGCACAGTGGCGTCGGGAAGTCGACCCTCGTCAACGCGCTGGTCCCCGACGCGCGCCGCGAGACCGGTCACGTGAACGCGGTGACCGGCCAGGGCCGGCACACATCGACGTCCGCGCTCATGCTGCCCCTCGCGGACGGTGACGGCTGGATCATCGACACTCCCGGCATCCGCTCGTTCGGGCTCGCGCACGTGCAGCCCGAGCACCTCATCGAGGCCTTCCCCGACCTCGACGAGATGACCGAGGAGTGCCCCCGCGGATGCACCCACGGGGACGAGGAGCCGGAGTGCGGGCTGGACGCCGCCCTCGCCGCCGGTGAGGCTGACCCGGAGCGGGTCGCCTCCTTCCGGCGGCTGCTGGCCGCCCGCTCGGTGACGGACTACTGACGTTGAGTCGTCACTTCTGACCTGTTGAGTCGGCGGTTCTGACTCCTTGAGTCGTCACTTTCGTCCGATCGGAACTGACGACTCGACGGGTCAGAGGTGACGACTCAAGGGGTCAGAAGCGACGACTCAACCGAGCCTGGAGATCAGCCGTCGATGCGCCAGGTCGCCTGGGCGCCGGCGTCGCCGGTCAGGAAGGCGAGGACGAGGGTCGCGACGCCACCGAGCACCGTGAGCCCGGTGAGCCCGGCGCGGACCGGCCCGGACCGGGTGTGGAACCACGCGGTCGCGAAGGCCAGGACGGCGAACACACTGGCACCGATGCGGAGCCGCTCGGCCCACGTCTCGTGGTCCTCCAACCGCTCGGCGAAGGTCCCCGTGGCCGTGGCGAACCGCTCCTCCCGGAGATCCTCCCCCGACAGGAAGGCCACCCAGACGCTGGCGACCGACACCGCGGCCAGCACGACGAGCGGCCAGCGCAGCCGGTCGCGCCACGCGGGCACGCCGTAGGCGACGGCGACCAGACCGGCCAACGGGGTGAAGACCACGGCGGCGTGGACGACGAGCGGATGCAGCGGGACGCCGTTGATCTCCATGGTTGAATCCTGCACGAGCGATGGTCATCGGGGCCAGACCCACGCGGGTCGGGCAGCACCGGACGGCTAGGGTGCCCCTGTGGCTGCCCCCGACTACACCGACGATCTGCGTCTGGCGCACCTGCTCGCCGACGACGCGGACTCGCTCACCCAGGCCCGGTTCCGCGCGCTCGACCTCCACGTCATGAGCAAGCCGGACCTGACCCCGGTGACCGACGCCGACCAGGCCGTCGAGGAGTCGATCCGCCGTACCCTCTCCAAGGCGCGCAGCCGCGACGCCGTCACCGGCGAGGAGCAGGGCACCTCCGGGCACTCCCAGCGCCGCTGGATCGTCGACCCCATCGACGGCACCAAGAACTACGTGCGCGGCGTCCCCGTCTGGGCCACCCTCATCTCGCTCGCCGTCGACGACGAGGTGGTGCTCGGCGTGGTGTCCGCGCCCGCGCTGCAGCGTCGCTGGTGGGCCTCGACCGGCCACGGCGCCTGGACCGGGAAGTCGCTCATGAAGGCGACCGAGTGCCACGTGTCCGACGTACGACGCCTCGAGGACGCGTCGCTCTCGTACTCCTCGATCAGCGGCTGGGAGGACCGGGGGCTCGGCGAAGACCTGCTCGCGCTGATGCGCCGGGTCTGGCGGACGCGGGCGTACGGTGACTTCTGGTCCTACATGCTCCTCGCGGAGGGGGCCGTCGACATCGCGGCCGAGCCCGAGCTCGAGGTCTACGACATGGCCGCCCTCGACATCATCGTGCGCGAGGCGGGCGGCCGGTTCACCTCGCTCGAGGGGCACGACGGCCCGTGGGGAGGCAACGCCCTGGCCAGCAACGGCCACCTCCACGAGGCCGCGCTGTCGTACCTCGGCAGCGTCCCGGACAGCGGCGACGACCCCGACTGGCCACGCACCGGACGCGGCAGCGTCTCGGACCTCCGGTCCCACCGGCACCGTCCAGCCGACGAGAGCGACGACGAAGGACGCTGACACCGGCCACACAGTTGAGTAGCCTGCGTCACATGCGCATCGCTGACGTGCTCGGTTCGAAGTCGCTTCGCGACGTGGTCACCATCAGTCCCGAGGCAGGTGTGCGCGAGCTGCTCGCCACGCTCTCGGAGTACAACATCGGTGCCGTGGTGGTGAGCACGGACGGCACCTCGCTGGAGGGCATCGTGTCCGAGCGCGACGTCGTACGCCACCTCCACAGCGACGGCACGGTGATCAACAACGTCGTCTCGGCGATCATGACCACCGAGGTGAGCACCTGCTCCCCCGACGACGACCTCGACGACGTCCTCCAGCTGATGACCGAGCGCCGGTTCCGGCACATCCCGACCGTGGCGGACGACCAGGTGGTCGGGATCGTCAGCATCGGCGACCTGGTCAAGCACAAGATCGACCAGCTGCAGTTCGAGCGCGACCAGCTCGACAACTACGTGCACCAGTCCTAGACCCCGCGACCCGTCGCAGATTGAACTCGGCAACACGCCGGCCCGGCGCGGTTTGAAGAGTTCAAACTGCGCCGGGTCGGCGTTGTTCGAGACTCAAACTGCGCCGGGTCAGCGTTGTTCGAGACTCAGACTGCGCCGGGTCAGCGTCGCCTGAAGGCCAGCACGCGGCGCAGGAGGGTCCGGACCCGCACGACCGGTCCGAGGCCGAGCAGCCACCGGCCCGCGCGGCGGGCGCGGCGTCCCAGGGCCGAGCGGACCCGGCCGAGGCCTGATCGCCATGGCACCGAGGCCAGCGAGAACCGGGCCAGCAGCCGGCGCCACCAGGGGGTCGCCCGGCGCATCCGGCGCAGCGCGGTGTCGACATCGGCCCAGTAGGCACGGGCCTCCTCCGTGGTGGGCTCCCCCTCGCCGTACACGTGGCGATCGGCGGTGTGCGCCAGGGTGACGACGCCGACGGCGTCGTACCGCTCGGTGGCGGCGTAGGCGCTCTCGCGGCGGGTCGCGCCCGGGGTGGGCCGGACGCCGAGGTCGCGCATCCGGTCGGCGAGCTCACGCCACGCACCGCTGAGGCGCGTGGCCGGGTCGCCGGCCTTCCGGCGGCGGCGTCGGCGCAGGAACTTGTAGAGGAGCACGCCCCACAGCGGCGAGAGCAGCAGCGCGACCAACAGTCCGTCGACGACGATGCCGAGGATCGTGCCGAGCACGGCGAGGACGTCGAGCTCCTTGCGCTGGCCGTCGCCCTGCTGAAGGTTGTCACTCGCCTCCTTGGGCTCGCCCGGGACCCGCGGCGGCTGGAGCACCTGCGGCTGCGGGTCCTCGTTGGGGTCGTCGTTGGGGCGGCGGAGCTTCTTGTCCTCCGGCGGGGTCGGGTCGAGGGGCACCCAGCCGGCGCCCTCGAGCTTGACCTCGGTCCAGGCGGTGACGTTCTCACCGCGGACCTCCCCTCCCCCGGGCGGCACCTTGAAGCCCATGACCACGCGGATCGGCAGGTCCATCCGCTGCCCGATCAGCGCCATCGCGGCGGCATACTGCTCGGCGTTGCCGACCGGCGTCGCCGTCTTGGCGAGCACCGCCAGCCGGCTGGCACCGTGACCGGCGGGTACGTCGTCGTCGATGCCGTCGGAGTAGAAGCCGTGCTCGCGGAAGGAGTCGCGCAGGAACTGGGCGAGCTCGCCGCCGGTGCCCCCACCGAAGCCGTCCTCCGTCTGCCACCGCTGGACCCGGTCGACCAGCTCCTCCGGCACGATCGCGGGCGGCGGCAGCGAGACCGAGCCGTCGGCGTCGAGGACCGAGGTCTCCTCGTCGGCCAGGCTCGGCGGAGCGACGGCCTCGACCTCGAAGGTGGTGCCACGCTCGACCCCGCCGATCTGGGCGACGGTGCCGGTCTGCCGATTGATGACGAGCTCCCCGGCGGCGTCGCCGTCGGGGCGGCCGTCCTTGATCGGCGTCAGCGACAGCGTGTCGCCGACGCTCGGCACCCAGACACCGGTGTAGTCGTTGATGGTGATGGAGCCGTGGACCGTCGCCCTCGCGTTGGCGTCCGGGTCGTTGCGCAACCGCCGGAAGGTCCCCGAGTCATGGACCGAGCCCGGGCCGCCGGACACGTTCCACACGATGCCGTCGTAGGTGTCCATGACCGCGAGCCGGACGAGCGACCCGCTCTCGAGCCCGTCGACGGTGAACAGGGACGTGCCGGTCCGCAGCGGCTCCTTCTTGTACGCACGGAACTTCGCCAGCGGGCTCGGGTAGTCGTGCGGGTCGAACGGCGGGTCCACGTGGTCGCGCAGCACCACCCGGGTGGCGTCGGGATCGGCCGTCGCGCCCAGCCCCGCCGCGGCGCCTCCGGCGACACCGACCACGACGAGCGTCGCGAGCACGCGGCGCCCCCAGCGCTGGCGCACGTGACGCAGCGAGCGCCAGCGCAGCCACACCACCCCGACCACCGCGACGACGAGACCGCGGGTCAGCGTCGCCTGGGCCGTGATGTCGCCGAAGGCCGACGCCAGGACGAGCACCAGCCCGAGGACCAGCCCGGCGAGCCCGGACCACCGCGACCGCCAGAGCAGGACGGCGGCGAGCAGGCCGCCGACGAGCCCGGTCGCGAACGGGACGATCAGCACGACGCCGTTCTCGCCGAGCGGTACGGGCAGCGTCAGCGACTCCCGCCAGGTGTGGACCAGGCCGACCACGAGGTCGTGCAGCGAGTCGGCCGTGGGGAGCAGGCCGTTGCGGGCCCGGTCGGGGACCACCACGGCCGATCCGACGCCGAGGTACGCCGCAGCGGCGGCGAGCGCGGTCAGCCAGGGCCCCCACCGCCACCGGGCGCCCAGGAAGGCGATCACCACACCGAGACCGAGCCCGACCGTGACCGCGAGCAGCCAGCGCTGCCCGGTGTAGGCCTCTCCCAGCGGCCACGCGCAGAGCGTCCCGAGGCCCACCACGAGCACGGCGTCGACCAGGATCAGCCACCACGGCGGCAGGGCCCCGCGGCCCCGACGCCGGTCTGGGACGATGAGCACCGGTCCGCTCTGGCTGGCCGAGCGGACCGGGGGCGCGATCGGCCCGCTCGCCGGTGGGTGCTGGGGGTGACTCATGGGCGGCGACGTCATGCGGACACCCGTCGTACGGCGACGCCCAGCTCCTCGAGCCGGCCGACCGTGGCGACACCGAGGTCTCCGAGCCAGCGCACGGAGGGCTCGTGGCCGACCAGGCAGCGCACCGCGATCACCCGGGTGTCGACCGGGAGGTACTGCCGCGCGCGGCGCAGGTCGGTGATCGTCACACCTGAGCCGATGCACAGCACCATGACGCTGGCGGCGAGCTCGTCGACGCTGAGATGACGGGTCACGTCGACCAGCCGCCGCGCCTGCCAGTCGTAGGTGAGGCCGGACAGGCCGTCGAGGAACCGCTGGGCGCCGGTCGCGGGCAGCGACGCGTGTGACGTCACGGCGCTGAGCTGCTGACCGTCGGCGAGCGCCTGGGTGCCGAGGGAGCCCGCGACCGAGATGGCCAGCTCGAACTCGTCGTCGCTCGAGTAGTCCTCCAACCGGGAGCTCACCATCGTGAGCAGGTGGGAGCGCCGGGTCTCCTCGAACTGGCGGACCATGAGCGTGCCGGTCTTCGCGCTCGACTTCCAGTGGATGTGGCGCCGGTCGTCACCGGCGACGTACCCGCGCAGCGCGTGGAAGGAGACGTCGTTGTCGGAGACCTTGGGGACCGTGCGGCCCTCGAGGTCACGGATCAGGCCGGCGGCCGAGCCGTCGACGCGCAAGGTCTTGGGGTGCACGTAGAGCGTGTCCATCTCGCTGAGGTGGCGCTCCCGTCGCAGCAGACCGAGCGGGTCGGACCGCACGGCCGTGACCGGCCCGACGTCGAGGACGGCCCGGTGCGCGGTCGGGACGGCGAACAGCTCCTCGTGCTCGGCGCCCGGTGCCAGGCCGGGGAGCTCGAAGGCGGCCCGTCCCGCACCGACGGGGAACTCGACGACCAGCGACCGCGACCTGCGTGC
The DNA here is from genome assembly GCF_024614185.1 of Nocardioides carbamazepini. Taxonomy (GTDB): domain Bacteria; phylum Actinomycetota; class Actinomycetes; order Propionibacteriales; family Nocardioidaceae; genus Nocardioides; species Nocardioides carbamazepini. The sequence goes on along the minus strand of NZ_JAHTLF010000023.1, from coordinate 134,888 downwards.
GCTCGGGTTGGCGACGGTGAGGTAGCCGTTGGCCCGCTCCCCCACGATCACCCGGTCCCGGGCGAGGTCCAGACGCGCCAGCAGCGGGAGCCGCCCAACCACGAAGACGATCGCGATCAGCAGCACCAGGGCCAGGAAGATGCCGCCGACGAGCAGCTCGCGCCAGCGCAGCAGCGGCCCGGCCACCAGCAGCGCCACCGCCATCACCGCCACCACCCAGCCGGCCGCGGTCACCGCGCCGGTCACCGGTGCCACGGCGTGCCGGACCCGCCGGGTGCGCTCGGCGACGTCGTCGCGCAGCCGACCGCCCAGCGCCTGCCGGCGCCGGGAGAGGTCGGTGAGCACCCGGCGCGCGCCGGCCGCCCAGGAGCGGGGACCCTTCATCGGTTCATCGGCCGGCGGGCTCCAGGGGGACGGAGACGCGCTCGAGGACCCGGCGGACGACCTCCTCGGTGGTCGTGCCGCGGAAGTCCTCCTCGGGGTCGAGGACCATCCGGTGCGCGAGCACCGGGACCGCCAGCGTCTTGACGTCGTCGGGGACGACATAGCTGCGGCCGTAGGACAGGGCCCAGGCGCGGGCCGCGCGGACCAGGGCGAGGCCGGCACGCACGCTGGTGCCGAGGACGACCTCCGACGCCTCGCGGGTGCCCTCGGTGATGCTCGAGACGTACTCGTAGACGCCCGGCTCGACGTGCACCTGCTGGGCCAGCCGGATCAGGTGCAGCACGTTGTCGCCACTGATGATCGGGCGCAGCACGGTGGCGGCCTTGCCCTTCGGCGCGTTGGCGAGGATCTGGACGGTGCTCTCATGGTCGGGGTAGCCGAGCGAGGTCTTGACCAGGAACCGGTCCAGCTGGGCCTCGGGCAGCCGGTAGGTGCCGGCCTGCTCGATCGGGTTCTGGGTGGCGATCACGATGAACGGCTGGTCGACCGGGTGGGTCACGCCGTCGACGGTGACCTGGCTCTCCTCCATCACCTCCAGCAGGGCCGACTGGGTCTTCGGCGAGGCGCGGTTGATCTCGTCGGCGAGGACCACGTTGGAGAAGATCGGCCCCCGGTGGAACTCGAACTCCTGGCTGCGCTGGTCGAAGATCGTCACGCCCGTCACGTCGCTCGGGAGCAGGTCGGGGGTGAACTGGATCCGGTGGTGGTCGCCCTGGATCGTCTGGGCGATCGCCCGGGCCAACGAGGTCTTGCCCGTGCCCGGGTAGTCCTCGAGGAGCAGGTGTCCCTCGGCCAGGAGCGTCACGAACGCGAGCCGGACGACCTCGTTCTTGCCGACGATGGCCTGCTCGACGTTGGCGACCAGCTGGGCGAAGGTCTGCGAGAACCACTCGGTCTCTTCGGTGGTGAGCGACATGGTGTCCTTTGCGGGTTCGGGCGGATCGTGGTCGGAGCGCGCTCAGCGCACGGGAGAGTTCCTGCTGATGCCGCCGGTCGTGATGGTCGCGTAGCCGCGACCGGTGACCCGGCAGTTGGTCTGGCCGCCCGCGATGTAGTTGAACGAGCCGCGGACAGTGGCATCGAAGCTCGGGCAGTTGTCGGCGTTGACGACACTCAGCCCGTTGAGGGTGACGCGGGCGAGATGGTCGGAGTTCACGAAGCCGGCCCCGGTCACCCGCACCGCGCAGGACGCGTCGGCGTCGTCGCTCGAGCAGCTCAGGCTGACGCTCAGCTCCCGCTCCTTCGAGATGCCCGTGAACGTCTTGACGTCGCTGTAGCGGCGGCTGTCGTCCGGCGCGTCCGAGACGGTCCGCGCCCTGATGGTGACCGACGTGTCCCCTTCCGGGACCTGCTGCTGGAAGCGCGACTTGTCGAACCAGTTGGTCCCGTCGAGGCTGTACTGCACGCCCGTGACCGGTCTGCCGTTGGCCGTGCCCTGCTCGATGTCGAGGACGACCCAGTAGTAGTCCCCGCTCCGGAGCGAGTCGACCTCCGGGATGCCGGGCTTGCCCCAGGTGTCGACCCCGGACACCGAGTCCGACTGGCCGGGGACGGCGTCGTTGCCGTTGTAGGTGACGGGCCAGACCTTGACCTCGTGACTGCCGTTGGTCGGGAAGGTGAAGTTCGCGCCGCCGCTGGGAGCCGCGTTCACCGTCGTGGCCAGACCGTCGTTCGACTGGACGACGTAGTGGCGGATCGCGAGCCCACCGTCGTCCGCCGGCGGGTCCCAGGCGAGCGTGGCCGTCTTGTCGGACTGCGAATCGCCGACCTCGCGCAGGTTGCGCACCGGGCCGGCCTTCGTCCACGGCCGGCCCGAGACACTCGGGCTGCGGTCGCTGGTGCCGGCGTCGTTGGTGGCGGCCACCGTGAAGGTGAACGTCTGGCCCTTCCGGATGCCGTCGGCCGGGTCGAAGGTCTTGGACGAGGTCGACGCGTCCACGACGTACTGGGGACGGCCGCAGCCGTTGCAGGTGATCGTGTAGCTGGTGATCGCGTTGCCGTTGCTCTGCGAGTCCGACCACTTCGACCAGTCGATCCGCACCCACGGCTGCTGGTTGTAGGGGCTGTCCTCGCTCGCGGTGAGCTGGGGCGGAGCCCCGGAGCGCATCGGGACGCCGAACGGCGCGACCGCCTTGGACGGCCCGGAGAACTGCCGGCGTGGCTCGACGTCGTTGACCGCGCGGATCTCGAAGGCGTACGGCGTCCCGTTGGTCAGCCCCGGAATGACCATCGAGGTCGCGTTGCCCGACGCCTGCAGCGTGCGGTTGCTGCCGGCCTCCTTGATCTCGTACGCCGTGATCGCCGATCCCTCGTTGGGGGGCGGGGTCCAGCGCAGGGTGAGCTGCCGGTCCATCCGGCCGCCGGTCGGCTTGGACTCGTTCACGATGACGGGCGGTGTCATCAGGTCGGGGGCCTTGTTGGGGATGATCTCCTCCGACGCCGGGCTCTCCTCGCCCCACCCCTCGCTGTTGTGGGCCAGCACCGTGAACGTATAGGCCTTGCCCGGCGTGAGGTTGACGAGGCGGCACGTCGTCGCCGTGCAGGTCTGCCGGAAGCCCTGGGAGCCGCGGACCTCGTACTCGTCGATGACAGCGCCGTTGGCCTCCGGCTCGCGCCAGGTGAGCACCGCGGAGGACGCCTCGACCGAGGACAGGGTCGGCCGCTGCGGCGCGCCCGGCACATCGACGACCTCGACCTTGATCCGGGCCGTGATCTCGCGGGCCCGGTCGCCCGAGGCATCGGCGACCGTCACCTTGATGGTGGACGTCCCGGTCGCGGAGGGCGTGAAGGTCACGACGGAGCCGTCGGTCTCGAGGCCGGTGAGCCCGTTGCCCTCGAGACGCGGGTTGCTCGCCTCGATCGGCTCCCCCGGATAGGGGTTCACGGCGTAGTCGGAGAGGTCGACCGCCATCGACTTGCCCTTGGTGGCCGCGACCGTGATGGCCGGGACCTGCAGCAGCGGTCGGTCGCTGTCGACGACGTGCACGGTCACGGTCGCCTCGGCCTGCCCGCCGTGGCCGTCGTCGGCGACGATCTGGACCGCCAGCGAGTCGCCGTCCTTGGGTCCGCCGCCGGCCTTGATCGACAAGATGCTGCTCTCGGCGCCGATCTGGGCGTCCAGGCCCTGGTCCGCGGACTGCACCGTCCACGTCATGGTGGCCAGGTCGTCCTGGTTCGCGTCGCGGGTGAGGCCGGCGAGATCGACCTCCGCGGCGTCACCGTCGACCGTGACGTCAACCGCGGCGCCGCGCATCACCGGCGCCACGTTGCCCGACGGCTTGACGTCGATCGGGATCGTCAGCAGTGACGTGAGGGCGGCGTCCTCGGCGGCCGTCCGGCCGTCGCTGACCTTGACGGTGACCGAGGCGGGGCCGACGTGGCCGCGCGCCGGGTCGAACCGGAGCGACGTGGGCTCGCCCTCCACGGGCTCCACCCCGCCGTTGACGGCGCTGGGCAGGGAGTCGGGGGCGATCTGCGGCTCCCGGCCGGCGCGGGTGACGACGAGGTCCTTGAGGTCGAAGACCACCGGCTCCCCGGCGATCGCCTCGACGGGGACCCGCGCCTTGTCGGTCGTCAGCTGCGGCGGGACGTTGTCGGTGCCGGTGACGTAGATGACGCCGAACGTGCCGGTCGACTCCTCATCGGCGTCGTCGAGGCTGTAGAGCACGACCTGGTCCTCGGCCTTGAGCCGCACCCGGACGGCTGCCTCGCCGACGACCTCGCAGCTGCCCCGTTTGCCCGCGTCGCAGGCGCTCACGCGTAGGTCGGCCTTCGCGCCGTCGAAGTCGAGATCGTTGTCGAGAACGGGGATCTCGACGGAGGCGCCGGGCTCCTTGCCGATGATGTCGCTCAGGTCCGCGACGTCGTCGCGGGCGATGGGCGCGTAGAACGGCGCGTCCTTGCTCGCCGACACCTTGAGCACGGCGTTGTCCTTGGCTCCCGCCGCGTCCTCGATCGTGTAGCCGATGTTGGTCGCCTGGGCACCGGTGTCCGGAGCGCTGCCGACGTCGAGCTCGATGAAGCCGCTCTCGTGCTCGGCGGGGGTCGTGCTGTTGAGCTTCTGGATGCGCAACGGGTCGTCGTCGGGGTCGACGTCGTTGGTGAGGACGTTGTAGGAGATGGTGCGGTCGGGCTGCACGAGGACGCTGTCGTCGAGCGCGACCGGGGGCTGGTTCTCCGTCTCCTCGGGTACGACGCCCACGCGCACCTCGGCCACGCCCGTGGCGCCGTACTTGTCCTGCACGAGGATCTGGAAGAAGTCGGTGCCGGTCTTCTCCTCGAACGCCTCGTAGCGGATCCAGTCGACGCCGGTGTCGAGCACCCGGCCGAAGGACGGCGCGGTGAGGATGCTGCGGAAGGTCACCGAGTCGCCGTCGGGATCGGCACCGACGAGGTCGACGGAGATCACCTTGGGACGCCCGGCGATCACCCGGTCGATGATGGGCTGCGGCAGGGGCGGGTGGTTGTTCTTCGCCGAGTCGGCCACGACGTAGACGCTCACCTCGGCGGTGGCCTTGAGCCCGTCGGCGTCGCGCACGCCGTAGATGGCCGAGTAGGTGCCCGGCTCGTCGGGCGCCCGGAGTCGCAGCGTGTCACCGGCCACCCAGATGTCGAGGCCCTGGGGGTCCAGGTCGGACTGGAACAGGCGGGGCTTGCCGCCGTCGGGGTCCGAGTCGTTGTCGAGCACGGGGATGGTGGTGACCGAGCCCGCGCGCACGGTCACCTGGTCCTTGTTGGCGACCGGGTGACGGTTCTCCTGCGTGGAGCGCCGCTGGGAGATGACGAGCTGGCCCAGGGCGGAGCTGCGGCCGTCGGACACGACGTACTCGACCGTCGCCTGCTGTCCCACGATGTCGGTGGCGGAGCTGATCACCGCGAGCCGCTTGTCGACGACCGACACCTTGACCCCGGGGATCGACGGCCGGCCGACCCGCTTGACGACCAGGACGTCGCCGTCGGGATCGAGGTCGTTGAGCAGCAGGTCGACCTGCGCCGTGCCACCCGGGGTGATCACGGCCTTGTCGCGGACAGCGACCGGTGGGCGGTTGTCCTTGGGGGGCGACTCGATGTCGAGCCGGATGAAGGACGACTCGGTGGCGGAGGAGTTGTAGGCGGAGTACTCCAGGTAGTAGCTCTTCGCCTTCGAGGAGAAGAAGGTGAAGGTGCCGGACTCGAGGTCCTTGGAGACCTTGGTGCCCTCGTCGTCACCCACCACCTTCACGCCCTTGAGCGTGAGGTCGGTGCCCTCGGGGTTGCGGTCGTTGGTGAGCGGCTGGACCACGACCTGGGTGCCCGCGACGCCGGAGGTCAGGTCCGGGACCAGCTCGGGAGGCGCGGCGTCACCCAGGATGTCGACGGAGAGCTTGCCGACGAAGCTGTCGACCCCGTCGTCGATGGTGTACTCGATCTCGCTCACCGGCGAGCCCGCACCGGTGTCGGAGAACGTGATCGTGCCGTCGGGACGGAACTCGACCTCACCACCGGGCGCGGTCGCGTCGGTCAGCGTGAGGTCGTCGCCGTCCATGTCGTAGAAGTCGGCGAGCAGGTAGTAGCTGGAGGACGCCCCCTCGGCGACCCGGAGCCGGGGCTCGCGGTCGTCCATCCGCCGCGGTCGCTCGTTGGTGCCGTCGGTGCGGATCTGCAGCCGCACCTCGGCCCGGACCTCCTCGTTCACACGACCGTCGGTGACGTAGTAGTAGAAGGTCGACACACCCGTGGCGTCGGCGGGGACCGCGACCTGGAGCTGGGTGCCGCCTCCGACGATCCGCACCTCGAGCTCCGGACCGCTCACGTGCTGGGTCTTGGCGATGCTGATGATGTCGCCGTCGGGGTCGTGGTCGTTGAGTGCGACGACGGGCAGCACGGTCGAGCGGCCGGGGCGGGCGCCGAGGTCGTCGTCCTGCGGCTCGGGAGGGCGGTTCTCCTGGTCGGGAACCTCCTCGGTCGTCTCCTTGAGCTTCGACTTGTTCTGGTTCTGCGGATCGACCGCGGGCCAGTTGTCGATCTTGGCCTTGCCGGGGTCCTGGACGAGCCAGCTGTCGCCGGTGCGGCTGTCGTTGAGGACCACGACGTCGCGGTTGACCCGGAACAGGAGGTCGGCGCCCTCCTGCATCCCCGGGATCGGCGAGCTGTCGTCGTCGGCCGTGCCCGGGCAGTCGCGCAGGTAGTTGTTCGGCGACTGCGGGTCCGACCAGGCGGCGTACACGCAGCCGGTGTTGGTCATCTGCACCGGCGCGGCCGGCGCCCCGGACACCTCGCCGCGACCCGCCCGGGCCAGGTCGCCGCCGCGGACCGGCGTGACCTGCAGGCCCTCGACGGTCGCGAGGTAGAGGTCCTCGCTCTCGCCGGAGGGCTGCTGGAGCTGGAGTCGGGACGGATCCGAGGTCTCGACGACCACCGGGTCGGTGCCGGGACGGCTCAGCTCGAGGCTGTTGCGGTTGTAGAGCACCGGAGTGTCGCCGACGACGGTCATCGCCACCATCGCGGGGTCGGTGCCGACCTTCTCGCCGAGCTCGATCTCGTCACCGGCCACGGCGTTGCCGGTCTCGTCGAGGGTGTAGGGCGTGACCTTGCCGTCGCGCCCCAGCACGTAGGCACGACCGTCGGCCCCGACGGCCGCGCGCAGGGCGCCCTTCAGGTCCGGCGGGGTGGTCTTCGCCGAGAACCCACGGAACCGCTCGGCCGAGCGGACCCAGGCCTTTCCGGTGACGGGGTCGACGACCGCGAAGGTGGAGCCGCCGTTGGCGACGACGGCACCGGTCGGCAGGCTCGTCGGCTCGAGCGCCGCGGCGTGCGGGATGTCGACCTGCTTGACCGCACGGTCGGCGGACGCGTCGTCGACGTACAGGCTGGTCGCCCGCTGGAAGATGTCGAAGTCGACGCTCCCGGACTCGACGCCGAGGTCGAGCTCCTTGATCTGCGGGTTCAGCCGGGCGACGAGGCCGAGGTCGCGGTTGGTGACCCACACCCCGCCGTCGTTGAGCTCGACCTCGGTGAAGGGCTTGCCGTCGTGCTGGTAGGCCAGCACCACGAGCGTGCCGAGACCCAGCGCCAGCGCCGTCGCGGACGCCGTCTTGCGCCACTTCCGGAAGGTGCTCATCCGCCCACCGCGCAGACCTGGTCGGAGGGAGCCGACGGCGGGCTGCCCTCGCGGGACAGGACCACCTGGATGCACACCGTCGCGCCGCGCTCGACGGTGAGCGTCTTGCTGGTGGCCTCGGTGTACTCGGGCTCGGTCTGCTGGGCGCCGTCGCCGGTCAGCAGGACCTTGAACTCGTCGCCCGCGCGGGGATCCTGCTGGGTCCAGGTGAAGGTCAGGCGCTTGCCCTTGCCGGCCTTCGCCACCACCGGCGCAGGCGGTACGTCGATCAGCTCGACCGGATCCGGCGGCTCCTCGCCGCGCAGGGGGCCGTCCTCGGGACCGTCGTCGCCGGCGGCGCCGGCCATGAGGGCGTACCCGACGCCACCGACCAGCGCGGCCGCGACCAGACCGACGCCGATCCGGGCGGGCAGGCCGAGCCTGCGCTCGACCGAGCGTTGGGGGGCGGGACGCCGCGGCCCCTGCCGCCGCGAGGAGCTGCCGCCGGTCGCGCCCGTGCCCCCCGTGTCCGCGTGAGCCCTGTGCCCCCCGCGACCGGGACCGAGCGTGTGCTCGCCGGGGTCCGGCCGGACCTGTCCCGGCCGGTCCTGGACCGCGGCCGGGATGATGACCGAGACCGGGCGGACCAGGGTCCGGGCGTCGTTGGGGTGCTCCTCGCCCAGCGCCGACGGCGAGGCGTCCATGACCTCGAGCCGGGTCGGGGACTGCCGCAGCTCGATCTGGACGTCCTGGAGCTGACGGCCGAGCACCATCGCGGACACCGGTCGCTTGTCGACCTCGACCGACATCGAGCGGCGCAGGACGTCGACCAGCGAGGCCGGGACGTCCGGCCGGCGCAGCGGGGTCAGCTGACCGCGCTCGATCCGCGTCATCAGGCTCGCGTTGTCGTTGGGCGCGTCGCGCCGCTCGAAGGGTGGGTGGCCGATGAGCAGCGAGTAGAGGGTCGCGGCGAGTGAGTAGACGTCGCTGCGCACGTCGTGGCTGTCGGCACTCAACGACTCCGGCGGCGACCACGGGATCGACAGGCCCTGGGCGCCCGCACCGGTCTCTCCCACGACCGACGCGATGCCGAAGTCGGTGAGCAGCGGGACGCCGAACGTGCTGGTGAGGATGTTGTGCGGCTTGATGTCGCGGTGCAGGATCCCCGCCCGGTGGGCGGTCTCGACGGCGCTGGCGATCTTCACACCGATGTCGAGCACCTCCGCGACCGACAGGGGCTGGCTCCGGTAGCGCTGCGCGACGTGCGGCGGCGGGCAGTACTCCATGACCAGGAAGGCCCGGCCGTCGGAGCTCACCCCGGCCTGGTAGATCGGCACGATCGAGGGGTGACTCGACAGCTGCGCCATCACGTTCGCCTCGGCGCGGAACAGCTCGATGGAGGCCACGTCGCTGCCACTGCGCAGCACCTTGATCGCGACCTGCCGGGTCGGCAGCTCCTGCTGGTAGCGGAAGACGTCGGCGAAGCCGCCCTCGCCGACGAGGTCGACGAAGGCGAAGCCCGGGATCTGCGGGGCGTGCATCGTCAACTCAGACCTCCTCCGGCGCGGGCACGACCGTGGCTGTCAGCCCCTTCGAGAGCGTGAGGACGTCACCGATCGCGACCTCCGTCGCCACGCCGCGGTCCAGCGGCACGGGGACCCGGCCCTGGCGGGTCAGCAGCGTGCCGTTCGTGGACCTGTCGGTCACGGTGACCCGGGTGCCGTCGGCGGACACCTCCAGGTGGGTGCTGGAGACGTACGGGTCGTCCAGGGTGACCAGCGCCGGGAGGTTCTGGCTGCCACCTACCTGCTGGATGCGGGGGCTGCGGCCGATGAGCACCCGGCGTCGTACCGGGACGGTCCGACCGGTCGAGAGCGCCAGGGCGACCGCCGGCCGCTCGGGCACGACCGGCGGAGGGGCGGCCGGTGGGGCGGCCGTGGCCGCGCGCAGCGCCTGCAGCTGCGCGGGCGTGATGGTCCGTCCGTCGTGCTCGGCGGACTCGGGCAGCAGGTCGGCGACAGGTGCCTGCCAGCCGGGCGGCGGCGCGGACGGCGGCGGCGTGGCCGGCAGGGGCGCGGACGGCGGGGGCGGAGCCGGCGGACTCGGCGGGGTCGGCGGCGTGGCCCGGCTGCCGCGGACCACCGTGTAGTCGGACGCCGGCGACATCGGCAGCGCTGCCGCCGGAGGTGCGGGAGCCCGGGGCGCCGCTGCCACCGCCACCGGCGCGGACGCGGGTGTGGGTGCGCTGGTGGGACGCACGACGGGACGCCAGGTCACGCCGGCGCTGCGGACCACACCCGCGGTGAGGGGGAGCACGGGGCCGACAGCCGGCGTACCGAGGGGCACGACCTCGACCACCGCGCCCGGAGCCAGGGTCGCGGAGGCCTCGGTCCACATCGTCGCGTCGCGACCGTCGACCGAGAACCCGTCGACGCGGACGACGAGCCCGCCGCGGACGAGGATCCGCGCCTCGGCGCCGTCGACCCGCACGGCGGCGAACTCGGGAAGGGCGCGCAGGTCGCCGCGGGAGAGCACCTCGACGATCGTCGGCGCCTCGAGATCGCGGTCGAGGAGCAACGCGACCTCGGCGAGCCGGTCGGGCGTGCTGACGACCACGCCCTCGCCGGTGACGAGGGTCGCGAGATCGCCCGCGACGTAGGTGGAGGTCATCGCCGCCCCGCTCATCCGATCCCCCGCGGACAGGGCTCGGTGTTCTCGGACGCGGGGGCGACGCCGCCCTCGGCCACGACGTCGACGAGGACCACCGTCACATTGTCGTGCCCGCCCGCGGCCACCGCGGCGTCGACGAGGGTGTGGACGGTGAGGTCGGGCGACATCCCCTCCGAGAGGATGTGCAGGATGGCGGTGTCGGACAGCTCCGAGGTGAGGCCGTCGGAGCACAGCAGCAGCCGCGAGCCGGGCTCGGCGGGGACCAGCGCGAAGTCGGCCTCCGACCGGGTCAGCGCACCGATCGCCCGGGTGATCACGTGCCGCTCCGGGTGGCCGAGCGCCTGGTCGCGGGTGAGGTGGCCCGCGTCGATGAGCTCCTGGACCACCGAGTGATCGGTGGAGATCTGCTCGAGAACGCCGTCGGCGTACGTGTAGGCGCGGGAGTCGCCGATGTTGGCGAGCAGCCAGTAGCCGCGGTCGTCCTCCAGGACGTAGGCCGCCGTCACCAGCGTCGAGCCGGGGGCGGAGCTGAACTGGGCGGCCAGCGACGCGACCCGGTGCTGCGCGGTGACGATCGCCGCCTCGACGTCGGCCGGCTGCACCTCGTGGAGCGAGGCCAGGGACTCGAACGACTCGACCACCAGCCGGCTCGCGACGTCGCCGCGGGCATACCCGCCCATGCCGTCCGCGACGAGGAACACCGGAGGTGCGACCAGCGAGGAGTCCTCGTTGACGCTGCGAACCCGCCCCGGATGGGTGCCCGCCGCGTGGACCAGGCGTGTCGCTCGGCCCGGCGACGACCAGGACTCGGCACCCGTCACACTGACCCGCACCGCTCGAACCCCCGGAGACCGTCCCATGCCCCATCCACCCACCGGCTGGGACGCTGGAGGGCAGCCTAACCCGCCACAGGGCGTCGTAACCCTATCCACGGGACACTCGTGACCGACGCCAGGGACGCCTCCCATTAGGCTGACGGGATGAGCGAGAAGCCCGAGATCGACTTCGTCGACCCCACCCCGCCCACCGACCTCGTCATCACCGACCTCACCGTCGGCGACGGCGCCGAGGCCACCGCCGGGAGCACCGTGTCGGTCCACTACGTCGGCGTGGCACTGTCCAGCGGCGAGGAGTTCGACGCGTCCTACAACCGCGGCACGCCGCTGCAGTTCCGCCTCGGCATCGGCCAGGTCATCCAGGGCTGGGACACCGGCGTGCAGGGCATGAAGGTCGGCGGGCGCCGCCAGCTCGTCATCCCGCCGCACCTCGGGTACGGCGACCGCGGTGCCGGTGGCGTCATCAAGCCGGGCGAGTCCCTGATCTTCGTCGTCGACCTGCTCGAGGTCCGCTGACGTCGCTCCGGCCAGCCCCTGCCCCGGCCCCGGCCGCCGCAGAGCAGCGTCGGCCCGGAGCCGAAGGGAGCGAGGAACGAGCGACCGGAGGCGGAGGGAGGCGCTGCTCTGCGTGCCGGCGGCTTGCCGCCAGGCGGAGGGCGGGCCTACGGAGGCCAACCGCGCGTGCGGCAGCGCGGCGCGACGAAGGAGCGACGCGCTCGCACCAGTTCACCAGGGCAGGTTGTCCGGGACGTCCTCGTCGGACACCCGGGCGGCCTGTCCCTGCAGCTCCACGACATCGCCGAGGGCGAGCTGACGGCCGCGGCGGGTCTCGACCTCACCGTTGACCCGGACCAGGCCGTCGGCGATCGCCGGCTTGGCCTCGGCGCCCGACTCCACCAGGTTGGCGAGCTTGAGGAACTGGCCGAGCCGGATCGACTGGTCGCGGATCGGGACGTCCATCGGCTCGGGCACCTCCTCACCCTACGCATCGGCTGCGGTTCAGTCTGAGCCGGGTCGGCGCCCTATCCGGTTCAGTCTGCGCCGGGTCGGCGCCCTATCCGGTTCAATCTGAGCCGGGTCGGCGCCCTATCCGGTTCAGTCTGAGCCGGGTCGGCGTCTCCTGGGGTTCAAACTGAGCCGGGTCAGTGGATCGTGACCGACACGGTGTGGATCAGGACGCCGACCAGGCCACCGACGATGGTGCCGTTGATCCGGATGAACTGCAGGTCGCGGCCGACGTGGAGCTCGATGCGGCGAGCGGCCTCCTTCCCGTCCCAACGCTCGATGGTGTGGGTGATGACGGTGGTCAGCTCGGCGCCGTACCTGTCGACGGCGAACACCGCGGCGTCGGCGGCGAGCCCGTCGAGGCGCTCACGGAGAGCGGCGTCGGAGCGGAGCCGGGCGGAGGCGCCCTCGATCTCGACCAGCAGCCGGCGGCGTACGGCGCCCCGGGGGTCGCCGAGCGAGGAGAGCAGTGCCTTGCGCAGCGCCTGCCACAGCGAGATCGCGCTGGCGATCACGGCCGGGTGGTCGAGGACGCGGTCCTTGAGCCGCTCGGCCCGCTCCTGGGTGGCGGGGTTGGCGAGCAGGTCGTCGGCGAGCTGCTCGAGCATGGAGTCGAGGGCCCGCCGGGCGCGGTGGTCGGGCTTCTCGCGGATCTCGCCCACCCACCGCACCATCTCGAGGTGCAGCCGGTTGATGACGTAGGTGTTGACCGAGTCCGGCGCCCACCAGGGCGCCCGCTCCCCCAGCACCTCGTGGACGGTGTCGGGGTTGGCGAGCAGCCAGCCGTGCATCTCCTCGAGCATGAGGTCGACCAGCCCGTGATGGAGGTCGTCGCGGATCGCCTCGGCGAGCAGCCCGCCCAGCAGCGGGGCGATCGGCTCCTCGCGGAACCGGGGCACCAGCGCCTCGGTCACCAGCGCCTCGATGTGGTCGTCGCGGACCTTGCCGAGCGCGAGGGCGGCGAGCTCGGAGCCTTCGGCGACCACCCGCTCCGCGTTGGCGGGAACGGCGAGCCAGTCCCCCACCCGCCGGGAGATCTGCACACCCAGCACCCGCTCGCGGATGATGTCCTCCTGGAGGAAGTTCTCCCCCACGAACTCCTCGAGCCCCTTGCCGAGGTCGTCCTTGCGCTTCGGGATCAGCGCGGTGTGCGGGATCGGCAGGCCCAGGGGGTGCTTGAACAGCGCGGTCACCGCGAACCAGTCCGCGATGGCGCCCACCATGGACGCCTCCGCGCCCGCGTTGACGAAACCCCAGGCACCCTCCTGGCCGAGGGTGGCGACGTAGACGGCGGCGGCGAGCAGGAGCAGCGACACCGCGACGGTGCGCATCCGGCGCAGTGCACTGCGCCGGACGGCGTCGGCCGTCGGGTCGGAGGGGATCAGCGGGCCGGACACGCACCCATCCTTGCCTACCGGGGCGAGCCCCTTCGGTCGGCGGACGCATCACGGCCCCGGGGCACGAGGCCCCGGGGCCGTCACCAGGCCGGGCGGAACCCCCCAGTCACCGCGGTGCCTCGTTCGCCCGGCTCAACGATCGGGCTCCGGAGAGGTTCCGGACCTGCCTGTGATGGGTGGTCACGGCTATCGGCCGGTGCTCAGCGGGACGCCGCGGCAGTCCGGGCCCGCGGCACCAGCGCGGCGAGCAGCACCCCGAGGAAGGCAGCGGCCGCACCCACCCCGAAGCACACCGCGAAGGCGTTCTCGGTCGGCAGGGCGTAGCCGCCGACCTCGATGGTCGAGGCGGTCAGGACGGCGGCCATCACCGCGGCGGAGGCGCTCGTGCCGATGGATCGCATCAGCCCGTTGACGCCCACGGCCGAGCCCGCCTCGGCGAGCGGGACCGACTCCAGGATCAGGGTCGGCATGGCGGCGTACCCGATGCCGACGCCGGCCGAGGTGATGCAGCTGGCGACCATCAGCTGCCAGGGCGCGTCGGTGAGGAAGAGCGCGAAGAGGTAGCCGAGGCCGAGCACGGTGCCGCCGACCATCAGCGTCACCCGCGCCCCGACCACCCGGATCAGTCGCCCCGAGACCGGCGAGAACACCATCATCACGAGGCCTCCCGGCGCCATCCACAGACCGGTCTCGAGCAGGCTCTGCCCCAGCCCGTAGCCGGTCGCGGTGGGCGACTGCAGCAACCGGGGTACGACGATCGCCTGGGCCATCATGCCGAAGCCGATCGCGATCGCGGCGACGTTGGTGAGCAGCACCGGGCGGCGGGCCGAGACGCGGAGGTCGCACAGCGGGTCGGAGACGCGCAGCTCGTAGCTGCCCCAGGCGAGGAGCACCAGCACGCCGGTGATCAGCAGGCCAAGGGTGCGGCCGTGGCCCCAGCCCCACTCGTTGCCCTTGGAGACGGCGACCAGGACGGCCACCAGGCCGACGGCCAGTCCCAGGGCCCCGACGGCGTCGAACCGACCGGGCGTGGCGTCCCGCACGTGCGGCACCAGCAGGACGACGGCCAGGGCGACCAGGACCGCGAGGCCGGTCGACACCCAGAACAGGGCGTGCCAGCTGAAGTCCTCGACGATCCAGGCCGACAGCGGCAGGCCGATCGCGCCGCCGACGCCGAGGGTCGCGCTCATGGCGGCCATCGCGGTGGCGGTCAGGCGCGGCGGGGTGACCTCACGCAGCAGCGCGATGCCGACGGGGATGAAGCCCATCGCGAAGCCCTGGAGCAGACGCCCGGCCAGCATCGGCACCAATGTGCCGCTGAGCGCGCAGACGAGGGATCCGAGCACAAGCAGGACGGCGCTGACGACCAGGATCCGCTGCTTGCCGTACAGGTCGCCGAGCCGTCCGGAGATCGGCATCGCGACCGCGCCCGCGACCAGGGTCGCGGTCACCACCCACGAGGCGTTGGCCTCGGAGGTGTGGAGCAGGCGGCCGAGCTCTCCCTGGATCGGGATGACCATGGTCTGGGTGAGCGAGGCGACGAGGCCGCCGAGGCAGAGGACCGCCACCGTGAGGAGGGGTGAGCCCGGCGTACCCGCGCCCGTCGTGCCGAGGGCGCCGGTCGTCGGAGCGGAGGAGGACGCAGTCACGACCGCTGAGTCAACGGCGTTGACGCGGCTGTGTCAACACCGTTGACGGATCTCGGTCATGCCCTACGGTTGCGGTGTGACGCACCCCTCTCCCGACGCGAGCCGGCTCCGGCCGGCGGGCCTGGCCACTCGCGCCGCGATCGAGGACGCCGCGCGCACCCTGTTCGCCGAGCGAGGCTTCGACGGCGCATCGGTGCGCGGGATCGCCGCGGAGGCGGGGGTCGACCCGGCCCTGGTGATCCGCCACTTCGGGTCCAAGGAGGCCCTGTTCCTGCGCACCGTCGACACCTCCCTGGGCATCGGCTCGGTCCTCGACGGACCGCTCGAGAGCGTCGGGCGCCGCCTGGTGGCCTACTTCATGGATCCCGCGCGGCCGGTGATCCGCAAGCGCTACGTGGCGCTGGCCCAGGCGGCGCAGCACGACCAGGTCCGCGACGAGATGAACCGGCACACCGCTGAGACGTACGTCGCCCCGCTGGCCCCCCGCCTGAGCGGTGCGGACCCCGAGCTGCGGGTGGCGCTCGCCGTCGCCCAGCTCGCCGGCCTGCTCAACCTGCTCTTCCTCCAGCGCGACCCCATCGTCGCCGCCGCCGATCCCGACGTCGTCATCGCGACGTACGGCGACGCGATCCAGCGGCTGCTCACCCCACCCGATCCCGAGGAGGCCTGATGCGCGGCGCCCGCGGCTGGCACACCCTGACCGCGGCGATCGCGATCGCCGCGCTCGTCCTCCAGCTCGTCCTGGTCGTCCAGGGCGGCCGGGTCCTCGACGAGACGCAGCCGCCGGGCCTCGGGCTGCGGCTGGCCCGGTTCGTCGCCTACTTCACGATCCAGAGCAACCTGCTGGTCGCCGTCGCGGCGGCGATGCTGGCCCGCGACCCGCTCCGCGACGGCGCCGGCTTCCGCGTCCTGCGCCTGGCCGCGACCGTGGGCATCACGGTCACCGGCCTTGTCCACTTCTTCCTGCTCCGCCCGCTGCTCGAGCTGCACGGCGCCGACTGGCTCGCCGACAAGATGCTGCACATGGTCGTGCCGCTGGTGGCGGTCGTCGGCTGGCTCGCCTTCGGGCCGCGGCCGCGAGTCGACGGGCGCGCCGTCGGGGTGGCGTTCGGCTGGCCGATCGCCTGGCTCGCGGTGACCCTCGCCGTCGCCGGGCTGACCCGGTGGGTGCCCTACCCGTTCCTCGACTTCCGCGAGGAGGGCTGGGGCTCGGTGGCGGTGGTCTGCGTCGGCATCACCGCGCTGTTCGGTGCCGTCATCCTCGGCCTCCGGTACGCCGACCGGCGACTCACGCCCTCCGGCACCCCCTCGACGACCGGCGCGGTGCCGGAGCGGTAGGGCGCGGCTCCTCACCCTAGGCGCTCAGCGGTCGACGGCCGCCAGCTTCGCCGGCGCCCGCAGGATGTCCACGCGCGTGGCCCGGTCGCCGGCGACGGTGAGCACGATCAGCGAGGTCAGCAGGCCGTGCTCGCGCAGCCCGATCGCGGGAGCCCCGTTGACGCCGAGCAGCTCGATCTCGACCTCGCCGACGTACTTGGCGACGAGCCCGGCGAGGAAGCGCGCCGACCGCTCGGCGCCGTGCACCGGACGGCGGGCCGCGCTGACGGCGCCACCGCCGTCGGAGGTGACGACGACGTCGGGGTCGAGGGTGGCGACGAGTGCGTCCAGGTCGCCGCCGGCCGCGGCGGCGAGGAAGCGCCCGAGGACGGCCTCGTGCTCGCTCCGGTCGACCTCGAACCGGGCCGGCTGGGCGGCGAGATGGGCGCGGGCGCGGGAGGCCAGCCGGCGGACGGCCGCCGGCGTGCGGCCGACGACGGAGGCGACCTCGGGGAAGCCCATGCCGAAGACGTCGTGCAGCACCCAGGCGGTGCGCTCGGCCGGGGAGAGCGACTCGAGGACGACGGCCAGCGCGTAGCTGACGGTCTCGTCGAGGGTGACCCGGTCGGCCGGGTCGGGGGCGGCGTCGACATAGGGCTCGGGCAGCCACGGGCCGACGTACTCCTCGCGGCGCACCCGCGCCGAGCGCAGCACGTCGGTGGCGGCGCGGGCGACGGCGACGGTCAGCCAGCCGGTGAGGTCGCGGACCGGCCCACGGGCGTCGGCGTCGACCAGCCGGGGCCAGCAGTCGGCGACGACGTCCTCGGCCTCGGCGCGGCTGCCGAGGATGGCATAGGCGACGCGCACCATCCGCGGGCGGAGGGCGTCGTACGCCTCGGCGAGCCCCTCGCGCGGGTCAGGCACGAGCGAGCCACTCGTCGAAGGTCTCCCTGCCGAGCGTGGCGCCCTCGCCCGGCAGCAGGCCGCCGGCCTTGGCCTGGCGCCCGGCCCTTCCGGCCATCGGCACCGGGACGACGAGGCGCCGTGACCCGCGCGCACGGAGCACGCGCCGCACCATGACGTCCATCGCCTCGGGCCGCGGTCCGGCGAGGTCGGGCAGCAGGCCGGAGGGCCGGTCGACGGCGGCCGCGACGAGCTCGACGGCGACCTCGCGGGCGGCGATCGGCTGGGTGCGCATCCGCAGTCCCAGCGCGAGCGGTCGCGGGCTGCGGTCGATGACCTGACCGGCGAACTCGTGGAACTGGGTCGCGCGCAGCACCGTCCAGGGCAGCGGTCCGGCCGCGACGAGATCCTCCTGGCGGCGCTTGCCGAGGTAGTAGGGCAGGTCGACCCGGTCGCAGCCCACGATCGAGAGCGCGACGTGGTGGCGCACCCCGACGACCGCGCCGGCCGCCAGCAGGTGCCCCGTCGCCGCCCCGAAGAAGGCGAC
The DNA here is from genome assembly GCF_024614185.1 of Nocardioides carbamazepini. Classification (GTDB taxonomy): domain Bacteria; phylum Actinomycetota; class Actinomycetes; order Propionibacteriales; family Nocardioidaceae; genus Nocardioides; species Nocardioides carbamazepini. Next base: position 117,042 of record NZ_JAHTLF010000023.1, on the reverse strand, counting down.
CGACCGCTTCGCCCTCATCGTGTCGACATTGCTCGCGTCGATGACGGCGTGCACGCCCTCGAGCGCGGTCGCCAGGCCCGCTCCGGTGGTGAGGTCGACCCCGGCGGAGCGGGCGATGACGACCGGCGTCGCGCCCGCTCGGCGTACCTCCTCGACCACCATCGCGCCGACCAGTCCCGTGCCGCCTGCCACGGCGATCTTCATCTCCATGCCAGGAGGACGAGACGGGTCGGCGGAATGTGACATCAGTCCCCGCGGGCCTCCAGCGCCGCCGTGAGCAGCGCGACCAGCGCCTCGGTCTGGAGGTCGATGGCACCGCCCTCGGCCTGCTCGCCGGCGCCGTCGAGGGCGCGGGCGGCGAGCCCGGCCTTCTTGTCGATCAGCTCCGCGATACGAGTGTCGAGGGTCTGGGTCGCGATGACCCGCCAGGCGGTGACCGGCTCGGCCTGGCCGATCCGGTGCACCCGGTCGATCGCCTGGGTCTGCTCGGCGTCGGTCCAGGAGAGCTCGGCGAGCACCAGGTTGGAGGCGACCTGCAGGTTGAGGCCGACTCCGGCGGCGGTGAGCGAGCAGACCGCGACCTGGACGTCGGGGTCGTTGACGAAGGCGTCGATCTCCTTCTGCCGGGTCGTCGAGCTCTGGTCCCCACGCACCGAGCTGTAGCGGATGCCGCGCTCGGCGAAGGTCCGCTCGGCGGTGTCCATGACGTCGATGTGCTTGGCGAAGAACACGACCTTGCCGACGTTGCGGGCCAGCTGGGCGGTGTAGTCCGCGGCGAGACCGGCCTTGGCCTGGCCGATCCGGCGCATCATCGTGAAGACGTTCTCGCCCGTCTTGGTCGAGTTGTCCTCACGCTCCCAGCCGGCGACCTGGCGGACCAGGCGGTGGTCGATGCCCTCGACCTCGGCTCCGGTACGGCGGGTGGCGATCGCGGCGTCGTACCGCTCCACCATCCGGCGGGCCAGCTCCTGCTCGGCCTTGCGGATGGAGCGGCCGGCCTCGCCCTCGAGCTCGACCGGGATGTCGGCGATCCGCCGGGCGGGGATGTCGGCGGCGACGTCGATCTTGCGGCGCCGCGCGATGCCCTGCTCGATGACGGCGCGACGGGCGGCCGGGTAGAACGCCGGGTCGGCCGGCGTCAGGCCGGTCTCCTCCAGGGCCTCCATCAGCGCGCCGCGCGGCACCACCTCGTCGATCCAGCCGAGGAACTGCCAGATGGCACGGAAGTCCTCGATGTCGTTGATCAGCGGGGTGCCGGTCAGCGCCATCATCAGCGGCCGCGCGATCCGGGAGCGGATCCGCGCGGCGATCTCCAATACGTTCTGCGAGCGCTGCGAGGTCTTGTTCTTGATGTAGTGCGCCTCGTCGACGATCATCCCGCGGAACCCGTGAGTGCCGAGCCAGCCGACGTGGCGGTCGAGGATCTCGTAGTTGACGACGAACACGTCGGCGTAGCCGTCGGCGTCGTCACCGTCGCCGTGCAGCACGGTGGCGCGACGGTGGGGCGTCCAGATCTCGACCTCGCGGGCCCAGTTGGTCTTGACGACATTGGGGACCACGGCGAGCAGCGGGAAGGCGCCGGCCGCCTCGGCGGCGAGCAGCGCCTGGGCGGTCTTGCCGAGGCCGGGCTCGTCGGCGAGCAGATAGGTCCGGTGCCCCTCGGCTGCCGAGGCGATGAGCTGTGCCTGGTGGGCCATCAGCTCGCGGCCGACCGGCGCATGCCGGCCGGTGAGCGCGGTCAGCTGGTCGGCGTCCGGCAGCGGCATGCACGCCGGCGTGTCCGCCGCGGCCCGCTCGAACGAGCGGAACAACGGCTCGAGCAGCTCCCACCCGGCCAGCCGGCGCGGCGGCACGACGACCTGGGCGTGGGTGAAGTCGGGCGTCAGGAACGGGTGCGAGAGCTGGTAGGACTGCACCGACATCGGCACCACCCGCTTCTCGGCGAGGGCGGCCAGCTCCGGGTCGACGACGACCGGCTCGGGCTCCGGCTCGGGCTCGTCGACGCCCGCCTTGCGCAGCAGCTCGCGCCGCATCGCCTTCGCCGACTCCGTGACCTCGGCGTTCTCGTCGAGCAGCGTGAACAGCGTGCTGTCCCGTGCCGCGGTCTGGGCGAGGATCGTCGCGATCCCGTCGAGTCGCTTGAGCTCCTCCCCACGGCGGCTGTCGGAGAGGGCCGGGTCGGTCTTGACCCGGGCCCGCTCCTCACGCGCCAGCAGCGCGACGACCTGGAACTTCGCGCGCACCTCCGGCATCGCCGAGCGGCGGGCGACCGCCGCCTCGACCTCGCGCACGGCGCGCGCCAGCTGCGGGATGATGCCCTCTTCATTGCGACGCGTCCGCGTCGACTGCGGGTTGCGACGCTGCTGCGTCGCGCCCCGCTGGCCTCCTCGAGCCACAAGCGTCCTTCCCAGCGGCCACCGACGGACGGCGGCGCAGGTTTCCTCGGCTGGTTCCGCCGGCGGCTCGCGCTGCTGCGGGAGGGCGCCGACCGGGCGTACGTCACCGGTTCCCGTCGGGAGGACGGCATCCAGTGGTGCGGCCAGCGTACCGCAAGCCCCACCCCGTCCGTGGGCAGCGTCCGGCCGGCGCGAGTCTCGCGGCCTGGCGGCGGCGTCCGGAATGGGAACGGGGAGGACCGCACCCGGTGCATCTGCCGACAAGCCCCGCGCAGGCGTGATCGACATCGATCCGATGAACCCCTTTGATCGGATCCAGGTCGATCGTCCAGGGCCCGATCCGGCGGGGACCGGCCACGCAGCAGCCGGCCCGGGCTCACTCGGTGATCGGCACCTGGTGATGGGCCGGGGCGAGGCCTCGGTCTGCCTGCAGCATCCCGGCTTCGACATCGACGTGACCGTCACCGCGACGACACCGGCCCTGGCCGACGTGTTCCAGGGCTACTGCTCGTGGCACGAGGCGGTCGATGCCGGCCGGATCCAGGTCGCCGGCCTCCCCCGCCTCCTCGACGCGCTGCCGCGCTGGTTCCTGTGGAGCCCGTGGGCGGCCGTCACCCGGGAGCGGGCGGATCGCACGCCCACCAGATAGAACCTGTTCTAGAGTCGGCGGCGTGGGTACCTACGCAGTGACCGGCTCCGCCTCCGGCATGGGCGCGGCGGTCGTCGGCCGGCTGGTCGGCGACGGCCACACCGTCATCGGCGTCGACCTCAAGGAGGCCGACGTCGTCGCCGACCTCGCCACCCCCGACGGCCGGCGTACGGCGGCCGCCGCGGTCCTCGCGCGGGCCGGCGGCACGCTCGACGGCGCCGTCCTGGCGGCGGGCCTGGGGCCGGCTCCCGGGCGCGAGCGCTCCCGGCTGATCGCCGAGGTCAACTACCTCGGTGTCGTCGAGCTCCTCGAGGCCTGGCGCCCCGCCCTGGCCGCGGCCGAGCGGGCGAAGGTCGTCGTCTTCTCCAGCAACGCGACCACGACGATGCCGATGGTGCCGCGCCGCACGGTCCGCGCCCTCCTCGACCGCGACGTCGCGAGGGCGCTCGGCACCCTCGACCGGTTCGGGAGGATGGCACCGTCCTTCGCGTACGGCGCCAGCAAGATCGCTGTCAGCCAGTGGGTCCGCCGCGAGGCGGTGACCCGGGAGTGGGCGGGTGCCGGCATCCGGCTCAACGCCATCGCGCCGGGCGCGATCCGCACGCCCCTGCTCGAGCAGCAGCTCGCGACGCCCACCGAGGCGCGGCGGATCAGGGCGTTCCCCGTCCCCGTCGGCGGCTTCGGCGACCCCGACCAGCTCGCCGCGTGGGTGGTGCTCATGCTGTCCGACGCCGCGGACTTCCTGTGCGGCAGCGTGGTGTTCGTCGACGGCGGCTCCGACGCCTGGTTCCGGGCCGGCGACTGGCCGCGGCCGGTGCCGGCGGTGCGGCTGCGCCGCTACCTGGCGCGGATGAAGGAGTTCCGCGCGTACTGATCCCACGGCGCGGCATGGGATTCGGCGTGAGCGCCGCCACTTGAAACGAGTTGCGCAACTAGTTGCATAGTCCCGGTCGCTGGGGCATCCTGAGGGGCATGGCCCTCGAGCACGCGATCCTCGTTTCCCTGAGCGAGCGCGCCGCGTCGGGCTCCGACCTGGTGCGGCGCTTCGACGCGTCGATCGGCTTCTTCTGGTCCGCGACGCACCAGCAGATCTACCGCGTCCTCGGCCGGATGGAGGGCGACGGCTGGATCTCGTCCGCGTCGATCGCCCAGGCCGACCGGCCCACCAAGAAGCTGTACGCCGTCACGGACGCCGGCCGCGCCGAGCTGGCCCGCTGGATCGGCGAGCCGACGACACCCGACGCGATGCGCAGCAGCGTCAGCGTCAAGATGCGCGGGGCGTCGTACGGCGACCGCGCCGCGCTGCTCGACGACCTGCGCCGCCAGCTCGACGAGCACACCAAACGGCTCTCGCTCTACGAGTTCCTCGCCACGCGCGACTTCCCCGATCCCGACGCGCTGGCCGATGCCGACCTCGACATCTACCTGGTGCTGCGCGGCGGCCTCCTCATGGAGGAGTTCTGGATCCGCTGGCTGACCGAGTACCTCGACGCCCACACCCGCCCCGCCCCCAGCACCGGCAAGGAGACGCTCCGATGACCGCCTATCCCCTCCTCACCACGCCCGCCGTCGTCGGCGGCCTCGAGCTCCAGTCCCGTGCGGTGATGGGCTCCATGCACACCGGTCTCGAGGACCGGCCGTGGCACATCGACGAGCTGGCGGCGTACTTCGCCGAGCGCGCCCGTGGCGGCGTCGGGCTCATCGTCACCGGCGGCTACTCCCCCAACATCCGCGGCTGGCTGCTGCCCTTCGGGTCGCAGATGACCACCCGCCTCAACGCGCACCGCCACCAGCGGGTGACCGACGCCGTCCACGAGAACGGCGGGAGGATCGCGCTGCAGATCCTGCACGCGGGCCGCTACGGCTACACGCCGTTCAGCGTCTCCGCGAGCGCGACCAAGTCGCCGATCACGCCGTTCAAGGCCTCCGCACTGTCGACCCGCGCGGTCGAGCGGACGATCGACGACTTCGTCGCCTCCGCCAAGCTGGCCCGCAAGGCCGGCTACGACGGCATCGAGATCATGGGGTCCGAGGGCTACCTGATCAACCAGTTCCTGGCGGCGCGCACCAATCGTCGTACCGACAGGTGGGGCGGCTCCGCCGAGAACCGGATGCGCTTCCCGGTCGAGATCGTGCGCCGGGTCCGGCAGGAGCTGCCGGACCTCTTCGTGATGTACCGGATGTCCCTGCTCGACCTGGTCCCCGACGGGCAGACGTGGGCGGAGACGGTCGACCTCGCGCACCGCATCGAGGAGGCCGGCGCGAGCGTCATCAACACGGGCATCGGCTGGCACGAGGCGCGGGTGCCCACGATCGTCACCAGCGTGCCCCGCGGCGCCTGGGTCGACAGCACGCTGCGCCTCAAGCAGGTCGTGTCGATCCCGGTGTGCGCCAGCAACCGGATCAACACCCCCGACGTCGCCGAGTCGGTGCTCGCCCAGGGCGTCGACCTGGTCTCGATGGCCCGCCCGTTCCTCGCCGACGCCGATCTGGTCGCCAAGGCCCGCGACGGCCGTGCCGACGAGATCAACACCTGTATCGGCTGCAACCAGGCCTGCCTCGACCACACCTTCCAGAACAAGCGTGCCTCCTGCCTGGTCAACCCGCGTGCCTGCCACGAGACGACGCTGGTGCTGAGCCCGACCCGGCGGGCCCGTCGCGTCGCCGTCGTCGGCGGCGGTCCCGCCGGCCTGGCCACGGCCGTGAGCGCGGCCGAGCGCGGTCACGACGTGACCCTGTTCGAGGCCGCCGACGAGCTGGGTGGCCAGTTCCGGCTGGCCATGCAGATCCCCGGCAAGGAGGAGTTCGCCGAGACGCTGCGCTACTACCGCCGCCGGATGGAGGTCCTCGGCGTCAACGTGAAGCTCTCCACGCGGGCCACCCCCGACCTGCTGACCGGGTACGACGAGGTCGTGGTCGCCACCGGTGTCGAGCCCCGCACACCCGCGATCCCCGGCATCGACCACCCGAAGGTCGTCTCCTATCCCGATGCCATCACCGGTCGCGTCGCCGTGGGCGCCCGCGTCGCCGTGATGGGCGCCGGCGGCATCGGCTTCGACGTGACCGAGCTGCTGGCCCACCGCGAGGAGACCCTGGAGGAGTGGCGGGCGCACTGGGGCGTGGCCGACCCGGCCGTCGTCCGCGGCGGGGTCACCGACAAGACGCCGCGCGACCCCAAGCGCGAGGTGTGGCTGCTGCAGCGCAAGGAGTCCGCGCAGGGCAAGGGCCTCGGCAAGACCTCCGGCTGGGTGCACCGCGCCGTCGTCAAGGACCTCGGCGTCCACCAGCTCAACGGCGTCACCTACGACCGGGTCGACGACGCCGGGCTGCACATCACCGTCGACGGCCGCCCCCAGGTGCTGCCGGTCGACCACGTGGTCGTGTGCGCGGGCCAGGAGTCCGTCCGCGGCCTGTACGACGACCTGCTGGCGTCGTCCTTCCCCGGTGCCGTGCACCTCATCGGCGGGGCCGATGTCGCGGCCGAGCTCGACGCCAAGCGCGCGATCAGGCAGGGCACCGAGCTGGCGGCGGCACTGTGAGCGGCGGCACTGTGAGTGGCGGCACGGGGTTCCGGGCGGCCGTCGAGGCCCGCGACGTGGCGGCCATGCGGGCCTGCCTGGCCGACGACGTCGTCTTCCGCAGCCCGGTGGCGCACAAGCCCTATCTGGGCAAGGCGATCACGGGCGCGATCCTCGCCAACGTCATCGAGGTGTTCCAGGACTTCCGCTACGTGCGGGAGCTGTCCGACGACGCGGGACATGCGCTCGTCTTCGAGGCGACCGTCGACGGCCTCCAGCTCACGGGCTGCGACTTCCTGGTCCTCGACGCGGACGGCCTGATCACCGACTTCATGGTGATGGTCCGCCCGCTCAAGGCGGCCCAGGCCCTCGCCGAGCAGATGGGGGCGCGCTTCGACCGGATCGTCCAGATGGCATCGCACGACGCGACCTGACGCGAACCGGGACGACTGACGTCCCGCGCCGCCGAGCTCACAACGCCAGGTTGTCGGCGTCCCCGGGCCGCACCTCACCCCGCCAGGCACCGGTCTCGGTGCCCCGGCTCTCGATGAACTGCTTGAACCGCTCGAGGTCGCCCTCGGTGCGCCGGTCCACGATGTTCAGCGCGTCGCCGGTCTTCTCGACGATCCCCTCGGGCTCGAACTCCATCCGCAGGGTCACCCGCGTCGAGCTCCCCAGCTCGTCGGGTGCGAAGGAGACGGTGCCGTCGTTCTTCGTGCCGTCGAGCGCGCGCCAGGTGATCCGCTCATCGGGTGTCTGGTCGACGATCTCGGCGTCCCACTCGCGGCGGATGCCGGCGATGTCGGCACGCCAGTGCAGATGGGTGGCGTCGAGCTGGCGGACCTCCTCGACGCCCTCCATGAAGGACGGGAAGGTCTCGAACTGGGTCCATTGGTCGTAGGCGGTGCGGACCGGGACGTCGACGGTCACGGACTTCTCGATCGTGCTCATGGATCGTGCTCCTCTCGTCGGTTCCTCCCGCGGTACCCGGCGCCGGCGGGCGGAACCGGGCGGAACCGGGCGGAACCCGGCGGAACCGGGCGGGTCGTTCCTCGCACCGTGCGCCGACCCGGCTGGCACGCGGGTGCTCCCCGTTGTCCGTGCGGCCCCGTAGGGTGCCACGCATGGGGATCGAGTTCCGCGACGTCGGCAAGACCTACCCCGACGGCACCGTCGCCGTGACGGGCTTCTCCTGCACCGTCCCCTCGCACCGCACCCTCGCGCTGGTCGGCACGTCGGGATCCGGCAAGACCACGCTGATGCGGATGGTCAACCGGATGGTCGAGCCCACCACCGGGACCGTGCTGATCGACGAGCGCGACGTGCAGGGCCTCGACAAGGTGGAGCTGCGCCGCTCGATCGGCTACGTCCCGCAGGCCGGCGGTCTGCTCCCCCACCGCCGTGTCGTCGACAACGTCGCGACCGTCCCGGTCCTCACCGGCACGCCCAAGCGCGCCGCCCGGGAGGCCGCTCTCGCCCTGCTCGAGCTGGTCGGGCTGGACCCCGCCCTCGGCAGGCGCTACCCGACGCAGCTCTCCGGCGGCCAGCAGCAGCGCGTCGCCGTCGCCCGGGCGCTGGCCGCCGAGCCCAACATCCTGCTCATGGACGAGCCGTTCGGAGCGGTCGACCCGATCGTGCGGCGCGGGCTGCAGGACCAGCTGCTGCAGCTGCAGGCCGAGCTCGGCAAGACCATCGTGCTGGTCACCCACGACGTCGACGAGGCCTTTCGGCTGGGTGACGAGGTCGTGATCCTGCGCACCGGCGGCATCGTCGCGCAGACCGGCACGCCCAAGGAGATCATGGCCGCGCCCGCCGACGCCTTCGTGCGCGACTTCATCGGGTCCGACCGTGCGGAGCGGTCGCTGCGCACCGTGGAGGTCGACGGGCTCAGCCTCGTGGTCGACGGCGACGGCCGGCCGGTGGGGGTCCTCGAGTGAGGGCCTCCGCATGACCTGGCTGAACGCCAACCGCGACTACGTCCTCGACATGCTGCTGCAGCATGTCCGACTGGCCGTGCCCGCCGTCGTGGTCAGCGTGCTCATCGCGATCGTGCTCGGCCGGATCGCCTGGCGCTGGCCGCGCGCCGGCACCGTCGTCCTCGGTACGGCGAGCCTGCTCTACTCCGTGCCCGCGCTGCCCCTCCTCATCGTGATCCCGGTCCTGCTCGGCATCTCGCTGCGCTCCGGTCTGACCCTGGTCGTCGCGCTGGCCGTCTACGGCACCGCGCTGCTCGCCGGCACCGCGGCCGATGCGTTCCGCTCCGTCGACGCCCGCGTACGGGAGGCGGCCGAGGCGATGGGCTACTCGCGCACCGGGCTGTTCTGGAAGGTCGACCTGCCGCTCGCCGTCCCCGTGCTCCTGTCCGGCATCCGGGTGGTCACCGTGAGCACGGTCAGCCTGGTCACGATCGGCGCCCTGGTGGGCATCCCGAGCCTGGGCAACCTGCTCACCGACGGCTTCCAGCGCGACATCCGTGCCGAGATCGTCACCGGCGTCGTCGGCACCATGCTGCTGGCTATCGCGCTCGACGTCCTGCTCGTCGGCCTGGGGCACCTCGCCACACCCTGGCGCGCGACGCTGCCGAAGGCGGCCGCGCGATGAGCCTCTTCGGCGACGCCCTGTCCTGGATCACCGACGGCGCCCACTGGGGCGGCCCGACCGGCATCGACCACCGGATCGTCCAGCACCTGCTGGTCACCTTCGCCGCGGTCGCCCTCGCGGCCTTGCTCGCACTGCCCCTCGGCGTCCTCATCGGTCACACCGGCCGGGGCCGGCTGGTCGTGGTCGCGCTCGCCGGCGCGGTGCGCGCCGTCCCCACCCTCGGCCTGCTCACCCTGCTCGGGCTGGCGCTCGGGATCGGCATCGAGGCGCCGCTGCTCGCCCTCGTCGCGCTGGCCTTCCCGTCACTGCTGGCCGGCGCCTACGCCGGCGTCGAGGCGGCCGACCGTGGAGCCGTCGACGCGGCGCGCGCCGTCGGGATGAGCGAGTGGCAGCTCGTCACCCGGGTCGAGATCCCGCTCGGCGCCGATGTCATCCTCGGTGGCATCCGCGCCGCCACCCTCCAGGTCGTGGCGACGGCCACCCTGGCGGCGTACATCTCCGACACCGGGCTCGGCCGCTACCTCTTCTCCGGCCTCAAGTCCCGCCAGTACGACGAGATGCTGGCCGGTGCGCTGCTCGTCGCCGGACTGGCCCTCGTGCTCGACCTCGCCCTGGCTACCCTCCAACGGGCCAGCCGACCCACCACAGGAAAGGTTCCGTCATGACCCGTCCCTCTCGATTCGGGCAGCTCCGATCCACGCAGATCGGCCTCGCGCTGGTCACCGTCGCGTCGCTCGCCCTCACCGCCTGCGGCGGCGACTCCGACCCGCTGAGCTCCGGCGACGGCGACAACGGAGGGGGCGGCACGATCGTGATCGGCTCCCAGGACTACTACTCCAACGAGATCATCGCCGAGGCCTACGCCCAGGCCCTCGAGGCCGCCGACATCGAGGTGCAGCGGGACTTCAAGATCGGCCAGCGCGAGGCGTACCTCCCCGAGATCGAGAGCGGCTCGATCAACCTCTTCCCGGAGTACACCGGACCGCTGCTGCAGGTCTGGGAGCCCGACACCGAGGCGCGGCTCGCCGACGACGTCTACGCCGACCTCGTCACGGCCGCCGAGGACAAGGGCCTGCAGGTGCTCGACCAGTCGCCCGCGACCGACCAGGACTCCTACGTCGTCACCCGTGCGTTCGCGGAGAAGTGGGGCCTGGAGACGATCGACGACCTCGCCAAGGTGACCGACCCGATGGTCTTCGGCGCCAACTCCGAGGCGGAGAACCGGCCGAACGGGCCGAAGGGCCTCAAGGACACCTACGGCGTCGAGGTGTCCTTCACCCCGATCGAGGACGGTGGCGGACCGCTCACGGTCAAGGCCCTCGAGGACGACGACATCCAGCTGGCGATCATCTACACCGGCGACCCGTCGATCAAGAAGAACGACCTGGTGACCCTGGAGGACACCAAGGGCCTCTTCCTCGCCTCCCATGTGGTCCCCCTCGCCAGCGAGGACCTCAGCGACGAGGCCGCCGGGGTGATCAACAAGGTCAGCGCCGCGATGTCTCCGGAGGACCTGGTCGACCTCGACGCCCGCAGCGTGGACGAGCAGCTCCCCGCCGCGACCATCGCCAAGGACTGGCTGGAGAAGGAAGGCCTGCTCTGACCCCACCGCCGCCCCGGCATATCTGAACGTCTCTATCTGAACGTCTCAGGGCCGCCGACCCGGCGCGTTCGAACGCGCCGGGTCGGCGGTTGGTCCACAATCGCCACCATGACCGCAGTCGCGCTGGTGTTCGCCGGCCTCGCCGCCCTGCTCCACACCTACATCTGGGTGATGGAGTCGCTCACCTGGACCAGCGCCCGCACCCGCGCCACCTTCGGCACCAGCCCGGCCGAGGCGGAGGCCACGAAGGAGCTGGCCTTCAACCAGGGCTTCTACAACCTCTTCCTGGCGGTGATCACGGTCGGCGGGATCGCGGCGTTCGGCGCCGAGGACGACCGGGTCGGCGCCACCCTCGTGCTCTGTGGAACGGGCTCCATGGTCGCCGCCGGCCTGGTCCTGCTGGTGTCGTCGCCCGACAAGGCCCGTGCCGCGATCACCCAGCTCGCGTTCCCCGCCGTGGCCGTCGTGCTGCTGGCACTCGCGCTCTGACCCGGCTGGGCGCCGGCGCCGCCGGGTACCGCCCGGCGATGGACGAGAACACATCGACCGATCCGCTGCGCGCCCTCGTGCTCTGCTGCACGCTCAAGCCCTCCCCGTCCCGGTCCAGCTCCGAGCTCCTCGGCATGCGCGTCCTGGAGGCGTTGCGCGGACACGAGGTCGAGGGTGACCTGGTGCGCGTCGCCGACCAGCGCGTCGCCTTCGGGGTGAGCACCGATGAGGGCGGGGGCGACGAGTGGCCCGCGATCCGGCGGCAGGTGCTGGACGCCGACATCCTGGTGATCGCCACCCCGATCTGGATGGGGCAGCCGTCGTCGGTCTGCAAGATGGTGCTCGAACGGCTCGACGCCGAGCTGAGCGAGACCGACGACGAGGGCCGGATGCTCACGTCGGGGAAGGTCGCCGGTGTCGCCGTCGTCGGCAACGAGGACGGCGCCCACCACGTCTCCGCGGAGGTCTACCAGGCGCTCAGCGACGTCGGCTTCACCATCCCCGCGAACGGCGTCACCTACTGGGTCGGCGAGGCGATGCAGTCCACCGACTACCAGGACAGGGACCCCGAGCCCGAGAAGACCGCCGCCACGACGAGGACCCTGGCCGGCAACGCCGCCCACCTCGCGTCGCTGCTCAGGGCCGCGGCGTACCCGCCGGCGTGACCCAGGCGTGGAACAGTGGGAGGCCCTCCCACGAGCCGCCGCGGGCCACCGCGACGAGGGCGTGGGGCCGGTCGAAGGTGAGCACGACGCGCCGCACCGTTCGGTCGACGTACGCCGGCATCCCGGCGGCGCGCATCTCGAGCGCCGTGACCGCCGCGGCTCGGAAGCCGGTGGCGTCGTAGGTCGCGGTCGCGGCCTGCACGCAGCGCAGCTCGAGCCCGTCGACCAGCGCCGCGGACGGGACGAGCCGGGCCAGGCCGCGGCCGACCTCGACCACGCCGGGCGCTCCGGTGAGCTCGTGGCGGGCATCGACGTGCCAGGCCGGCAGCCGGCCGGTCCACAGCTCGGCCCCGTCCTCGGGCGCCCGGCGCGCGGTGAAGGACTCGGTCCTCTCCCGCACCCGCCAGGCGTGCCCGTCGCCGAGGGGCCCCGCCGGCCGGTCACCGTGGGCGAGGGCGCCGCCCAGCCGTCGGGCGACGACCTCGTCGACGGCACGCCACACCTCGCCCGGCGCCACCCCGGGCGCGGCGATCACGCTGATCACGTCGATGCCGTCGTCGGTCGGCGGACAGGCGACCCCGACGGGTCCGGCGGACTCCGTCGGCACCACCGCCTGGAGCTCACCGTCGAGCTCGAGCAGGCCGTCGCGCGCCGTCGACAGGCGCTCGCGCCAGCGCGGCTCGGTCACCAGGGCCGAGGCGAGGAGCAGCAGGGTGCGGTCGTCGACCTGGACCGGGAACGAGCCGATCAGGTCGCGGGTGTGCTCGCGCGCCCAGGCGTCCAGCGCCGCCTGGCCCGGCAACGGCACGACCGGAACCGGGCCCGGCACCGGCGCGCGCAGCGTCAGATCGGGCCGCACCCACCCGCCGAGCGCCGCACCCACGGCGGGATGCGGGTCGGCCAGCAGCGCCGCCACGACCGCCGACGCCTCGGGCGCAGGCATGCCGAGCACGGACTCGAGGGCGGCGCGCTCCGCAGGGTCCTCGACCACCTCCGCCACCGCGCCGAGCAGCAGCCACAGGCCGGTCGCGGACAGGATCGGCGCCTCGACCAGGCCGAGCCGCTCCCGCAGCCGGGCCGCATGGTCGCGCAACGCGGCGGCGGTCCGGCCGTCCACGACAGCACTCACGACTGCCCCGCCGCCCGGCGCTTGACCTCGGCCCAGGGGAACCGCTGGCGCAGGGTCGCACCGCTCGGCACACCGTCCTGCTCCTTGGCCCAGGACGCATAGTCGGCGAAGGAGCCGGTGCTGCCCGGTACGGCGAGGTAGCGGGCCACGATCTCGACGACGTCGTCGTCGCTCCACCGCCGGCTGGTCGAGCGGGTCTTGTTCGTGGCGACCCCCGCGTGGGCGCAGGCGGCGTTCCACGACCCGAACCGGCGGATCAGCAGCGCCGGGGAGGCCGCGTTTCGCGGGCGCTGCCAGGCGTCGTACGCCGACGCCGTCAGCGGCTCGCCGAGCTCGACGGCCGCGGCGGCGAGATCGGCCGCGATCTGCTCGTCGGAGAACTCGGGGACCCGCATGGGACCCACCGTAGCCATTGACCCGACCAGCCCGCGGCGGGCACTTGTCGGTGGCGGACGAAGCCGGGCCGGAACTTCGGTCGTCGGGGCCGTGACCGACAGCACAGTCGCGAACCTACGGTCGGTGGACCGCCGCGGCGGTCCGTACCGAAGGAGCCACCCCGATGCCTTTCCTCACCCCCGACGCCCCGCCGGTCGACCCGGCGGAGTTCCTCACCCGTCCGCGCCAGGAGCGGATCCGCCTGCTCGCCACCTTCTGGGGCGAGTACGGCTTCGGCACCCCGAAGATGGTGCACACCATCTACATCGTGAAGCTGCTGGTGCTCTACGTCGGCGGCGGGGTCGCGCTCGCCACGCTCACCTCGGACGTCGGGGGCATGTTCGACATCGGGCAGTGGTGGGACCAGCCGATCATCTATCAGAAGCTCGTGCTGTGGACGCTCTTCCTCGAGCTGTTCGGCATCGGCGGCACCTGGGGACCGCTCGCGGCGCACTTCAAGCCGATGACCGGCGGGATCAGCTACTGGGCGCGTCCCGACACCATCCGGCTCCCCCCGTGGCCGGGCAAGGTGCCGTTCACCGCGGGCGACAACCGCACCCCCTTCGACGTGCTGCTCTACCTCGCGACCCTCGCCAGCTTCCTCTACGCCGCCGCGTCGGGCGGAACCCGGCTCGACGGCTTCGGCGTCACCATGGTCGAGCCGGGCCTGATGGCCCTGTCCGCGGCGCTCCTCGTGCTCTGCGGCCTGCGCGACAAGGTCCTCTTCCTGGCGTCCCGGGGCGAGCAGTACCTGCCGATCCTGGTGATCTCCGCCCTCGCCGGCGCGACGCTGACCTTCACCGACTTCATCGTGGCGGCCAAGCTCGTCATCGTCATCGTCTGGGTGGGCGCGTCGATCTCGAAGATGAACCACCACTTCCTCAACGTGATCCCGCCGATGGTGTCCAACGCCCCCTTCATCCCGACCTTCCTCAAGCGGGCGCACTACCGGTCGCTGCCCGACGACCTCAAGCCGTCGCGGCTGGCGTGGTTCATGGCCCACGTCCTCGGCACGACCGCCGAGCTCGCCGTGCCGCTGGTCCTGCTGTTCAGCACGAACTGGACGATCACCCTGCTCGCGGTCGGCTCGATGGTGCTCTTCCACGTCTTCATCACCCAGACCTTCCCGCTGGCGGTGCCCCTGGAGTGGAACATCCTGTTCGGCTATATCGCCGTGTTCCTGTTCGCCGGCCACTTCGCGGGCGACGGCTACGGCATCGGCGACTTCAGCGAGGCGTGGATGCTGCCGGTGTTCGTCGCGGCGCTGGTCTTCTTCCCGGTGCTCGGCAACCTGCGTCCCGATCTGGTCTCCTTCCTGCCCTCCATGCGCCAGTACGCCGGCAACTGGGCGTCGGCGACCTGGGCGTTCGCGCCCGGGGCCGAGGCGAAGCTCAACCAGCTCAAGCGGCCGGCCAAGAACCAGATCGACCAGCTGATCGAGGGCATGGGCTACGACCCCGACGTGGCCGAGATGACGATGCAGATGACGCTCAGCTGGCGCTCGATGCACAGCCAGGGCCGCGGCCTGTTCTCGGTGCTGCAGAACTACCTGGGCGACGAGTACGAGACGTACTCGCTGCGTGAGGCGGAGTTCTGCTGCAACTCGATCATCGGCTGGAACTTCGGCGACGGCCACCTGCACGACGACCAGCTGATCGACGCGCTGCAGCGGCGACTGGACTTCGCGCCCGGTGAGTTCGTCGTGGCCTGGGTGGAGTCGCAGCCCATCCACAGGCCCACCCAGGAGTACTTCGTGATGGACGCGGCGCTCGGCATCGTCGAGCGCGGCACCTGGCTCGTCGCCGACTGCGTCAAGGAGCAGCCCTGGCTGCCGAACGGCCCGGTCCCGACCGACGTCAGCTGGCGGCACCCGGACTACCACCCGGCCTCCGCGCCGGCACCCGCATCCGCGCCGGCGCCGAGGGCGAACGCGTGACCTCCATGAGCGACCTGGCCCGGATCCCGTTCCTCCGCGCGGAACGGGATCCGGGCGGGAGGTGCCTGCGCGACGGCGGACGCGCCCTCGACAACGTGACCTTCGCGGCCGACGTACGACGCCTGGCGCACCGCTTCGGCGCGCTCGGCGCCGCGCCCGGCGACACGGTCGCGGTGATGCTGCCGAACAGCGCGGAGATCGTGACCACCATGTTCGCCGCCTGGTACGGCGGGTCGGCACTGACGCCGGTCAACGCCGCCCTCACCGACGACGAGGTGCGCTACCAGCTGGAGGACTCGGCCGCCGCCGTGCTCGTGGGCGACGAGCGGGCCCGGGAGCTCGCCGCGTCCGTCGGCGTCGCGTGGCTGGACGCGACGTCGATCCACGGGAGCGCGGCCCCGGACCCCGCGGCGGACGCGGGTCCGCTGGCCGCGTCCGACGACTTCGCACTGATCATCTACACCAGCGGCACGACCGGTCGCCCGAAGGGCGTGCTGCTCGACCACGCCAACCTCGACGCGATGAGCGCCTCGCTGGTGCAGCACTTCACGATGACGGCCGCGGACACCAGCCTGCTGGTGCTGCCGCTGTTCCACGCCAACGGGCTGATCGCCGGGACCCTCTCGCCGCTGCGGGCCGGCGGGGACGTGGTCGTCGCGCCGCGGTTCTCGCCGGACACCTTCTGGGACCTCGTCGAGACCCACCGACCGACGTACTTCTCCGCGGTGCCGACGATCTACGCGGTCCTGGAGGCACGCACGACCCGCCCGGTCGACACCTCCTCGCTGCGCTTCGTGGTCTGCGGGGCCGCCCCGATGCCGGCCGAGCTGATCCTCCGCTTCGAGGAGCGCTTCGGCGTCCCACTCGTGGAGGGCTACGGCCTCTCGGAGGGCAGCGTCGCGTCGACGATCAACCCCGTGGCCGGGCCGCGCAGGCCCGGCACCGTCGGCGTCGCGCTGCCCGGGCAGGAGGTCGCGGTGGTCAGCCCCTCGGGCGATCCGCTGCCGTCGGGGTCGCGGGGCGAGGTCGTGATCCGCGGCGCGAACGTGATGCGCGGCTATCTCGGGCGGCCGGACGAGACCCTGCACACCGTCCGGGACGGCTGGCTGCACACGGGCGACGTCGGGATCATCGACGAGGACGGCTACCTGCGCATCGTCGACCGGATCAAGGACATGATCATCCGCGGCGGCGAGAACATCTACCCCAAGGAGATCGAGGAGTGCCTCTACGGGCACCCCGCCGTCCTGGAGGCCGCCGTGGTGGGCAAGCCCGACGCGGTCCTCGGCGAGGTCCCGGTGGCGTACGTCGCCACCCGGCCCGGGCTCGTGGTGACCGAGGCCGAGCTGCGCTCCCACTGCGCGGGCTCGCTCGCCCACTTCAAGGTGCCCGAGGAGGTCCACGTCCGCGCCGAGCTGCCCAAGAACTCGGTCGGCAAGCTGGTCAAGGGCCTGCTCCGCGAGCAGGCGGCGGTCTGACGGCGTGGGCGCTTTGGTTCCCGCGACCAAGTCCGCCACCATCGCTCGTGGCGTCGGCACAGTGACGCCGATCACACCGGGTCTGGGACACTCCCCCCATGGCTGATGCTCCCACTGAAGGCCAGGCGACCGATCTCGTCCAGACCGTCGCGACGACCCTGCACGCGCGGATCACCGACCTCGCGAGCAGCATGCGCGACCGGCTCTCCTCCCGGATCGAGGAGCTCGAGGGCGAGGCCGCGATCTTCGACCTGCTCTACGCGAGCATCGAGGGCAACATCGAGAACATCCTGTACGCGCTGCGCCACGACATCCCCGTCGCCAACATCGAGCCGCCGTCGGCCGCCTACGAGTACGCCCGGCGCCTGGCCCAGCGGGGCGTCTCGGTGAGCGCACTGGTGCGCGCCTACCGGCTCGGCCAGCAGCACCTGCTCGAGATGACCTTCGCCGAGTGCGACCGGCTCGACGCCCCGCTGGACGCCCGGGCCGAGGCGTACGAGCGCATCGTCGCCGTCACCTTCGACTACATCGACTGGATTTCGCAGGGAGTCGTCACCGTCTACGAGTCCGAGCGCGAGCGCTGGCTCGCCGAGCGCAGCAGCGCCCGGGTCAGCCAGATCGAGGAGCTGATCGCCGGCGCACCCGTCGACATCGACGCCGCGGAGAAGGTGCTCGGCTACCGCCTGCGGGTGCCCCACCTCGGCGCGGTGATGTGGGTCGACGAGACCGGTGCCCAGGAGGACCAGCTCTCGCGGTTCAACCGCGCGGCCACCGGGATCGCCGACCTCCTCGGCTCGACCCGCGCACCGCTGGTCATCCCCCGTGACCGGGCTACGGCGTGGACCTGGTTCTCGGTCGCCGACGACGTCGAGGTCGACCTCGGCGGGATCCGTTCGCTGCTCACCAAGGCGGGCGGGCCTCCCGTCCCGAACATCGCCCTCGGCCTGACCGCGTCCGGGGTCGGCGGCTTCCGGCGCACCCACCGCGAGGCACTGCACGCCCAGCAGGTCGCGATGGTCGGCGACGACCCCCACCGCGGGGTGACCAGCTTCGACGAGCCCGGCCTCAAGGTCGCCGCGCTCCTGGCCCACGACCTCGACACGGCCCGCACCTGGGTGCAGGAGACGCTCGGCGACCTGGCACTCGACGACGAGCAGCACGAGCGGCTGCGGCACACCCTGCTGCTGTTCTTCCAGAACGACAGCAGCTACACCGCCACCGCCGAGGCGATGCTCATGCACAAGAACTCGGTGAAGTACCGCATCGCGTCGGCCGAGAAGGCACTGGCCCGCTCGATCAGCTCGGACCGGCAGGCCATCGAGCTCGCGCTCACCGCCTGCCACTGGCTGGGCCGCGCGGTGCTGGTCGGCGCCGCCTGAGCCTCGATCCCGCGCGGTTGTGCACCGGGACCAAAGCGACCGGGCAAGTCCATCCTCCCGGGCCATGGGGACCCGCCCGGCGGACGCCGTACCGTCGAACCATGACGGACGTCCTCGTGATCGGCAGCGGTCCCAACGGCCTGGCCGCCGCGCTGACCCTGGCCCGCGCCGGCGCCCAGGTGACCGTGCTCGAGGCGCAGGACGAGATCGGCGGCGGGACCCGCACCGTCCAGCCCTTCGGTCCGGGGATCCTCGTCGACCACTGCGCGGCCTTCCATCCGATGGCGCTCCAGTCCCCCGCCCTGGCCGGGCTCGACCGCTACGGCCTGCGGTGGGCGTGGCCGGAGATCGACGCCGCCCATCCCCTCGACGACGGCGCACCTGCCCTGCTGCACCGCTCGGTCGACGCCACCGCGTCCGGCCTGGGTGCCGATGCCCGGCGGTGGCGGATGCTCTTCGGCGGGCCGTCCCGGGCCTACGACCGGCTCGCGGCCGACATCCTCGGCCCGGTCGTCCACCTGCCGCGGCACCCATTGCTGATGGGCCGCTTCGGCGCTCCGACCGTCCTGCCGGCGGCGCTGCTGGCGCGGTTCTTCCGCACCGAGCAGGCTCGCGCCCTCTTCCTCGGCACCACGGCCCACGCCATGCGCCCGCTGACCGAGGTCGTCTCCTCCGCCATCGGCGTGGGCATCCTCACCGCGGGCCACCACGACGGCTGGCCGGTGGTCGTCGGCGGCACCCAGGCGCTGACCGACGCGATGGCCAAGGCTCTCGCCGACCTCGGCGGCAAGATCGAGACCGGCGTGCCGGTCACGGCGCTCGACCAGCTACCGCCCGCCGACGCCGTCCTGCTCAACCTCGCGCCCACGGCCGCCCTGAGCCTGTACGGCGACCGGCTGCCCGCGGGCACCCGGCGTGCCTATCGCCGCCACCGCAACGGCCCGGCCGCCTACAAGGTCGACCTCGCCGTCGAGCAGGGCGTGCCCTGGCGCGACGCGGAGCTCGGCCGCGCCGGCACCGTGCACCTCGGCGGTGGTCCGGCCGAGATCATCGCGAACGAGCGAGCGGTCGCGTCCGGCCGGATGCCTGAGCGCCCCTTCGTGCTGCTCGGCCAGCAGTACCTCGCCGACCCGTCGCGCTCACGCGGCGACGTGCACCCGGTCTACAGCTACGCCCACGTCCCGGCCGGCTTCGACGGCGACGCGACCGACGCGATCATCGCCCAGGTGGAGCGGTTCGCCCCGGGCCTGCGCGAGCGGATCGTCGACGTCCACGTCACCCGGCCGGGGCGCTTCGCCGCCGGGAACGCCAACTACGCCGGGGGCGACATCCTCACCGGCGCCAAGAGTCCCGGCGCCCTGCTGCTCGGTCCGCGCCCCGGCCGCAACCCGTACCGGACCGGAGCCCGCGGGGTCTACCTGTGCTCGGCCGCCGCCCCTCCCGGCCCCGGCGCCCACGGCATGGCGGGCTACCGCGCCGCCCAGCTCGCCATCCGCGACCTGCGCCTGGGCCCGGCCCGAGCCTGACTCAGCGGGTGGCGATCAGGAAGAACGCGGCCAGGCCGAGCACCGCGGCGACGACGTGGCAGGTGATCGCGCCGCGGCGCAGCACGGCGATCCGCTGCTCGCGCTCCTCACCCTGGATCGCGTCGACCACCAGGCTGTCGGCGTGGGTGCGACCCCAGGCGCCGAGCACCACGAGCAGGCAGGCGATCGCCAGGCAGGTCAGGGCGTCGAGCATCGAGGTCACGGCTGAGGCTCCGTCCCGGTGGCCGGCTGGTTCCAGGCCGTGACGTCATAGGGGTCGCGCGGCCGGTAGGGCTCCCGGTAGCGGATGTCGGCGGCCCTGATCCGCCCCGCGAGCCAGTCGCTCCACCTCGCCTCCGTCCGTTCCCCCGTGAGCTGCCGGCGCAGGTCGGCGCGGACGGCGGCGAAGGTGGCGGGAACGGCGGGCAGCACCTCGACCACGACACCGACGTTCCAGCCCTGACTCCCCTGGACCGGACCGTACGCCGCCCCGGCCGGCGTGCCGAAGACGGCCGCGCCGACCTCGGGCAGCAGGTCCGCCCGCGCGACGGCGCCGAGGTCGCCGCCGGCGTCGCGGGTGGCGCCGTCGATACTTGCCCGGCGAGCGACCCGCGCGGGATCCGCGCCCGCGTCGAGCCGGGTGCGGATCTCCCGCGCCGCCTGCTCGTCGGCCACCACGATGTTGCGCACCCGTCGGCGCTCCGGCGTGCCGAGCTGGTCCCGGCGCTGTTCGAACGCGGCCCTCAGCTCGGCCTTCGACACCGTGACCTCTCCCGCGATCGCGGCCAGCAGCTCGCGCAGCGCGATCTGGCGGCGTACCTCGTCGCGCACCACCCGCTCCGAGGTGTTGACGTTGCCGAGCGAGGAGACGAACGCGGTGCGGTCGCCCTGGAACCGCTGCTCGATGAAGCCGCTCAGCGTCTGGTCGACGGTCGTGTCCGACACCTCGATGCCGGCATCGTCCACGGCACGGTCGAGCACGATGCTGATCGCCATCGACTTCGCCGCCTGCCGCCGGAAGGAGGCCTGGTCGGCGCCGCCGCCGGGCTCCTCGACGCCGTAGAGGGCCCGCAACGAGTCGTTGCGGGCGTCGAGCTCGGCGACGGTCACGACCCGCTCGCCGATGGCGAACGCCGCGTCGTCGGGCAGCTCGTCGCTCCATGGTCGCCATCCCGGCGCGACGACGAGCATGCCGAGAGCGACGGCGAGCACCGCCCCGACCTGGATCCTGCGCTGGCCCCACCTCATCCGACGACCTCCAGAACTCGCTCCTGTTGCGCTGTCGCGACGACCGCGACCCTCCCGGCTCCGGGCAGCAGTGCCCGCACCAGCAGACGTGAGACGGCCAGCGAGACGGCGACGGTCAGGGCGAGCAGGATGCCGAAGTCCCGGATCACCCCGAGCTGGGACAGCGCCAGGACGACGTACCCGGTGCCCGACGCGGCCGCGGCGAGGTCGACGGCGCGCGCGAGCCGCGCGTCGCCGGTGCGCCGGGCATGGGCCAGCAGCACCGTGAACTCGCAGGCGACGGCAGCGGTCAGCGACCCGAGGCCCGCCGTCATCGGACTCAGCGTGGCCCCGGCGACCACCAGCCCGAGCGCCACCAGGCCGGACGCCGTGGCCGCCGAGAGCACGGCGACGAGGGCGACCCGCCGCTCACGCAGCACCAGCAGCAGCACCAGGCCGGCGGCGACGACACCGAGCACGGCCGCCAGCATCCGGTCCTGTCGCATGGCGTCGTGGGCCGAGACCGCGACCATCGGCAGCCCCGCGACCTCGACGTCGAGGCCCGGAGGGGCGGTCGCGGCCAGGTCGCGCAGGTAGGTCCGCAGAGTGGACAGCCGGGCGACGTCGTCGAGGTCGACGCCGTAGCTCATGATCGCCAGGTCCCGCTCCGGCGTGACCACGCTGGAGGCCAGGTACGGCGGCAGCAGCCGCACCGCCGCGGCGACCTGGTCGTCGCCGGGGGTCGCGCCGAGGAAGGCGAGCAGGTCCGGCGGCGACAGGACCGGGCTCAGGGCGTCACCGTGGTCGGTGACCAACTGCTGCCGGGCGCCGTCCATCCAGGCGAGGGACGCGGCATCGAGGACGTCGGCACCGCGGACGACGAGGAGGACCTCCCCCGAGGTGCCGACGACGCGCTGCACGTGCTGCGCGTCGTCGTATCGCTGCAGGCCGTCGGCGAGGGAGTTGAAGTCGGAGCGCAGGTCGAGCGTCGGGAACAGCACCCAGCCGGCGGTGGCCGCGGCCACGACCGCCACGACCGCCGCCGTCAGGGGCCCGCGGGCACCGGCGGCACCCCTCGGCTCCTGCACGACCCGGGCGGGTGGGGCGGTGTCGTCGCGCAGCCCGGGGAACAGCCGCTGGAGACCGAGCGAGACCAGCACGGTGACCACGAGGCCGACAGCCAGGCTGGCGCCCAGCTCCGCGACCGCGGGCACCGGGGCGACGAGCAGCGCGGCGAACCCGGCCGCCGAGGCGAGTGCCGCGGCGACCACGGTCCGGCCGCCGGCGCCGCGGTGCAGGTAGGTCATGAAGTCCGAGCCGATGCCGAGCAGCACGGGCAGGAACGCGACGGCGGTCAGCGGGAGCGGACGTCCGGCCCAGCCGGCGAGCGCGAGCACGGCGGCGGTGCCGAGCAGCGTGGCACCGAGAGGCAGCAACCGGACCCGTCGCCGGGTCCAGCCGGTCAGCAGGAACCAGGCCCCGACAGTGAGCACGGCGACGCCGCCGAGCAGCGGGATCTCGTGCCGGATCTGCTCGCCGAGGGAGGCCACGACCGCGGGCACGCCGGAGACCGTGGCCTTGCGGATCGCGTCGCCGCGACCCACTCCGCTCGCGTCGACGGCGGCCTGGACGGCACCGACGAGGCGCTCGGTCGCGCTCTGGCTCAGCGATGACCGGGGCCGGACGAGCACGACGACGGCGTCGGGACGCGGCACCAGGAAGTCCCATTGGGGGCGGGGATCACCCTCCGCGTTGAACACCACCCGGTCGATGAACGCCTGGTTGTGCAGGGTCGGCAGGCCGCCGGGCATCCCCTGCGCGAGCAGTGCGGTGTAGCGCTCGTCGAAGTCGCTGGTCGCGGCCCGCGCGGCCGCCTCGGCCTCCGCCGCGCTCGCGCCCCGCTCCCTCGCCTCGCGCTCGGCACGCGAGCGCAGTGCGTCGCGGTAGCCGCTGAGCTCGGCGAGCAGGTCCTGGGCCTGGCCGGCGATCTGGTTGAGGACGGTTCCCGGGCCGTAGACCCTGGCGACGTCCGGCAGCTGGGCGAGCTCACCCTCGAGCCGGAGCAGGTCGGGCATGCGCTCCTTGTCGAGGAGCGCACCGGGCGTCGTCGACTCGAGCAGCACGACGACCGGGTCCCCGCCGAACTCCTCGGCCGCCTCACCGGTCGCGGCGAGGGTGCGATCGCCGCGCGGCACGAAGTCATCGACGCCGGTCTCCACCCGGACCCGGCCTACCCCCACGAGGAGCAGGGCGACGAGCCCCAGGGCCACCGCCACGACGGCCAGGGTCCGGAGCCTCCGTGAGCTGATCAAGGAATCGGGTCCTCCTCGATCTTCGGGTACTTCCCGGTGAACTCGGCCGGGTTGTCGTGCTGGCCGGGGTCCGGGTACGGGTTGTACATCGTCGTGGGGC
Organism: Nocardioides carbamazepini; assembly: GCF_024614185.1. Taxonomy (GTDB): domain Bacteria; phylum Actinomycetota; class Actinomycetes; order Propionibacteriales; family Nocardioidaceae; genus Nocardioides; species Nocardioides carbamazepini. The sequence continues at coordinate 93,599 of NZ_JAHTLF010000023.1, read as the reverse complement.
TCAGCGGTACCGCCAGGTTCGCGGAGTTGGGGGTCAGCACCGGCATCACCCGGGCGATCGGGCCGTTGCTGTCACCGCTCTTCACGAAGCCGATGAAGTTCGACCAGTACGACACGATGTCGCGGCCGTAGGGCGACATGTAGGCCAGCATCGGGTTGAGGTCGGCCAGGTTGACCTGGAGGGTCCCGAGCAGCGGGGCGGCCGCCTCCCGCAGCGGCGAGAGCCGGGTGAGGGAGGCGGGGGCCCGGTCCAGCGTGGTGTCGAGGGCGGGCAGCAGCCCCCGCAGGTCCCGGGTGGTCGCGGGAAGCTCGACGAGGGCGGCGCTGAGGTCGGGCGCGGCACCACGCAGGTTGCGGGACACGGTGGCGAGCGGCGTGGCGAGGTCCTCCAGGCTCCCACCGGCCCGCTCGGTCGACGCGAGCAGTGGCGGCAGGGCGCGCATCAGCGCCTCGACGTCCTCCTCGTGCCCGGCCGTGACCGCGGTGAGGGTCTGCGCGTCCCGGGTGAGATCGGCGATCCGTCCCTGCTGGACGTCGAGCGCGTCGAGCACCCGCGTCGAGGTCGCCAGCAGCGACGTCAGGTCCTCCGACTGCGCGGCCAGGGCGTCGAGGGCATCGGCATGGTCGCCGAGGTCGCCGAGCCCGGCGAGCAGGGCGTCGACCTGTCCCTGGGTGTCGGCCGTCGCCGCACCCCCGGACCGGATCAGTCGGGACAGGTCCTCGCGGGTCGGCTCGTCGAGGCTGGAGAGCACGTCGTTGAGCTGGACGCTGCCCCGGCCCGCCGCCTCGGGAAGGGTCGCGCCGTCGTCGTACGCCGCGCCGGTGCCGTCGACGATCTCGAGGTAGGTCTCCTCGATCATCGTCTTGTTGCGGACGGTGATCGAGGCGCCCTCGTGCAGCGGGACGGCGGCGGCGTCGAGCTCGAGGGTCACCATCGCCCGAGGTCCCTGCACGTCGATCCGCTCGATCTGGCCGACCTCGACACCGGCGATGCGCACATCGGACTGGAAGACCAGGTTGTCCACGTCCGCGAACGGGACCGTCACCTGGTAGCCGGCCCGCGAGAGGACCGGCAGCTTGCCGCCGGCCTGCAGCCACAGGAAGCTGAAGATCGTGGCGCACAGCGCGAGGAACGCCAGCACCGTCACGCCCCGGAGCTTGGGGACGACCGCGTGCGGGACTCTCATGGCAGCAGGCCTCCCAGCGTCTCGGGCGAGATCGTCAACAGGCCGCGCAGGATGCCCCGGTTGGCGTCCCGGAGGCTGGCGACGGAGTTGGTGTTGTAGACGAACGCGGAGACGTCGTCGAGGTGGGTCACGAGATCCGCGGTGAGGGGCTGCGCGTCGGCGCTGAGCGGGCGCAGGTCGCCGGCGATGCGCCGTACGTCGGGCGCGGCCGCCCGCAGGTCGCCGACCACGGGCTGGGCGTGCTCGAGGACCGGACCGGCCTTCCTCACGAAGCCGTCGAGCTCGTCGATGCTGCTGTTGAAGCTCTTCAGGGCCCCCGGCAGCTCGTCGCTGGCGGCCCGGACGTCCGCCAGGGTCGGGTCGAGCTGGTCGGCCAGCGCCGCGACGCTGCGCGTGGTGGTCCGCAGGTCCGCCGACAGCTCCGGGAGCTGGGCGAGCGTGCCGTCGAGGCCGGCCCGGCTCCCCGCCAGGGTGCTGAGGGTCTGGCCGAGCGAGGTGGCCATCCGCTGCAGCCGCGCGTCGTTGTGGCCGGCCGCCGCGGACACCTGGGCGAGGGAGTGGACCAGCTGGGCCAGGTTCTCCCGCCGGGTCTCGAGGCGCCGCAGGACCGGCTGCAGGTCCTGCATCAGCAGGTCCGCCTGCTCCAGCCCGGGCGGGAGCGTGTCCGGCGCGTTGACCAGGGCCACGTCCGACTCCGCGAACAGGCTGCTCAACGCGTCCTGCGTGTGCCTGTCGAGGTTCGCCAGCACGTCGTCGACCTGCACCGGCGACACGGTCCGACCGAGCGGGATGGTGTCGCCGTCGCCGAGGAGCGGCGCGTCGGCGGTGCCCGGGCTGATCTCGACGTACATGTCGTTGAGCGGGCTCTTGGGGCGCAGCAGGAGGCGTGCGTCCTCGTGCACCTCCTGACCGGAGTCGATCCGCAGCTCCAGACGTGCCTGCCCGTCCGGGCCGACCTCCGCCGAGCGGATGTCGCCGACCTGGACGCCGGCGATGCGGACCTCCTGGCCGTTGCCCGGGCTGACGCCCGCGGCCTCGTCGAGGACGGCGTAGACGGTGTACCTGTCCTCCCACGGCGGGTTGAACCGCTGGTGTGCCAGGAAGTAGCCCGCGACGGTGGTGCCGAGCGCGACGAGCACGCCGACGGCGATCAGGTTCTTGCCGAGGCCGGGCTCGCTGCGCGCGCGCTCCCAGAAGCGGCGCAGGCGGCGGCTCATCGTCCCGCTCCCGACGTGCCACCGGTGAGCAGCTGCTCCAGGCTGATCGGCAGTCCGGCCAACGACGCCGGCCCGACGCCGGGGAGGAAGGAGATCATCGAGCCGTTGCCGTCCATCATGTTGGCCTGGGCGAGGTTGGAGAACATGTAGGCGGTCTCCTTGTAGAGCGGGCGATCGGCGCCACCCCGGGCGTACGGGCCGGTCCCGTGCCACGGCGCCATCAGCTGACCGAGGATCGGGCCGTTGACCCGATCGAGCACGGCGCCGTTCACGTTGCGCACGGTCGCGTCGAGATCGCGGCTGATCGGCACCAGCTCCCCGACCAGCGGCCGCGCGTCCTCCAGCACCACCCGCAGATCGGCCACGACGGGCCGGGCCCGCGCCAGGACGGGGTCGGCGTCGTCGAGCACGGTGGACAGCTCCCGCACGGCCGGGCGGACCGGGTCCGCGGTGTCCTCGAGCGAGTCCAGCACCCCGTCGAGCCGGTCGAGCAGCACCGAGGTGTCGTCGAGGGTGCCCGGCATGGTGCGGGACACGGCGGCGAGGTCCCGGCGGCGGTTGGCGAGCACCGACGACGTGGTCGCCAGGTCGTCGACGAGCCGGGCCAGGCGGACGTTCTCGGAGGACAGCACCGTCGAGACGTTCTCGCCGCCCGCGACCAGGGCCGCCAGGTCCGCCTCCGGTGCGGTGCCGCGCAGGCCGCGCAGCACGGCCTCGGTCGAGACCAGCGTCTGCGGGCTGGACCTCAGCAGGCGGCGCAGTGCCGCGCGGCCACGCCGGTCGAGTGACTCGTCGAGGGCTCGGGTCCCCGTCCGCACGCCCTTGCGCGCGTCGGCGGGGAAGGCCCGGGCGACACCGTCGAGCTCGACCGGCAGCTCCGTGCGGTCGACCGGGATGACGCCGGCGAAGGCGCCCTTGCGGCCGCCGGGGAGCAGCTCCACGTAGTAGTTGCCGCCGAGCAGGGTGGCCGGCCGGATCCGGGCGGACGGCGCGCTCCCCATCGCCTCGACCACGTCGTCGTCGACCTTGACCTCGACCGTGGTGAGGTCCCCGTCCCTCTCGACCGAGCGGACGACGCCGACGTCGACGCCGGACATCTTGACGTCCGAGATCGCGGTCCGCAGGCGGTGCGCCTCACGGAACTGGATCTCGACGGTCTCGCCGGGGCGCAGGGCCGCGGACAGCTGGGCCTTCTGGAACAGCAGGGCGGCCGCGACCAGCGCCAGGGCGACGAAGATCTTGCCCAGCTGCAGTGTGGTCAGGCCGCGGCGGGCCCGGGTCGTCGTACGCATGCCGGTCACCACGTCTCTCCGGGCTCGGGGTAGGGATCACGGTCGACCAGGAGCGGCAGGCCCGCGTTCTCGGGCGCGGGGAGGAGCAGGATCCGCAGCCAGTGTCCGGCGCGGTCGCCGTGGGACAGCGATGCCGAGGCTCCCGTGTAGTAGCGGGAGATGTCGTCTGCGTAGTCGCCGAGCACGCCCGCCAGCGGTGCCGCCGTCGAGCCGGTCGTGACCAGCTGGTCGGCCAGTGGCCGGGCATCGGCGACGAGGGCGTCGAGCGCCTGGACGCCCGGCACCGCCGACCTGTTCACGCCCGGCATCTTCCGCACCGGCGTCACCCCCTCGCGCAGGAGCGCCCGCAGGTCGGGGGTCGCCCGGCCCAGGGAGACGGCTCCCGGGCGGATCTCGCGCATCGCGACCGCCAGGTCGGCGAGCGGCGCGTCGAGGGCGCGGAGCGCCGCGTCGGCGCTGTCCAGCGTGTCCGGCGCGCGGTCGAGGGAGGCCCGGACGGGGTCGCCCCCGTCGACCGCGAAGGCGTCGACGGTCACGGCCAGCTGGTCCACGAGGGCGGCCAGCTCGTCGTCGCGGGCGGCGAGCCGTCCGGTGAGCCGGTCCCCCGACGCGAGCATCCGCTCCAGCGGGGTGCCACCGCCGGTCGCCAGGGCACCGGAGACGGTGCCGGTGTCCTCGAGGATGCCCGGCGCGTCGCCGAGGAACCGATGCAGGTCCTCACCGTGGGCCGCCAGGCCGCCGCCGAGGTTCTTCAGCGTCGTGGACGCGTCCGCACGGGTCTGCTCGTCGAACACGTCGAGCAGCTCGTTGACCTCCTCGGCCTCGACGGTCTGGTCGGCCGGGATCACGCCGCCGTCACGCAGCGGGCCGGTCGAGGGGTCGCCCGGGTCGAGGGTGACGAACTTCTGGCCCAGCCCGGAGCGGTCGGAGACCCGGGCCGCGCGCGCGTCCTCGTACAGCGGGGTGTCGGGGTCGTCGAGCTTGATGACCGCGACCGCCTGCCCGTCATCGAGCTCGAGCGCGTCGACGTAGCCGACCCGGCTGCCGGCGATCCGGACGTCGTCCCCGGTGTTCAGGCCACTGAGGTCGTCGAACGCGATCCGGACCTCCTTGCGCTCGGCGAGGGGCATGCCGTGGGTGGCGTTGAGGCCGAACACCACGGCCGCGCCGAAGAGCGCGACGACGAGCGAGCCGATGCCGAGCGGACTCCGCAGCCATCGGACGAGCGGGTCCAGCGTCATGAGAGACCTCCGAGAAGCATGCCGAGCAGACCCTTCTCCTGTTCCGCGGTCAGGCCGGTGGCGCTGCCGTCGCTGCCGGGCTGGAGCAGACCGGTCAGCAGCCCGGTCAGCCCTTCGAGGACCCCGTTCACCCCGCCGACCACGCCGTTCAGCGGGCCGGCCGGGCCGGCCGGGACCTCTCCGCCCTGCTGCTTGGCTCCTCCCGGTTCGCCTCCGGCCTTGGGGCCGGCCGTCGGGTCGGTCGGGGCCGCCGGCAGCAGCCCGGTCAGCATGTCCGGATCGACCACCGCGCCGACCCGGAAGTAGTGGGACAGGCCGTCACGGCCGTTCGTGGTGAGTGCCCAGAACCGGATCCAGTCGAAGAGCTTGTCCCGGTTGCCCGTCAGCCGGTCGGCGACCTTCTCGACGCCACCGGTCGACCGGGCCAGGCCGGGCGCCGCGGCCTCCAGGTCGGCGGCGACGGGTGCGGCGGCGCGCAGCAGCTCGTCCGCCTCGTCCAGGACCGGCTGCGAGGTCGCCAGCGCGGGATCGAGTACGTCGGAGAACGCGCGCAGCTCCTTCGACAGCTGGGGCAGCTTGTCGGTGAGCGGGCGCAACTCGGCCAAGGTCGGCGCGGTGTCGTCGGCGGCGCTGCGGACGTTGCCGAGGGTCGAGCGCAGCACGGACAGGGTCCCGGGCAGCCGGTCGAGGGTCCGCTCGAGCTTCGCCTGCCGCTCGCGGACGGCCGCGAGGACCTGGTCGGAGGACGCGACGAGCTGGTCCATCGCCGCGCCGTCGCGGGTCGCCAGCGCGCCGGCCACCGGCTCGAACTGGTCGATGAGGCGGACCAGCAGCTCGTTGTGCTGGTCGAGGACGGCCGCCAGGGCTCGGGTGTCCTTCAGGCTCGGGGCCAGCACCTCGAGCGCCCGGTCGAGCTGGGCGCCATTGCCCTGCATGCCCTCGCCGAGGGTGGTCACCAGCGCCCGGAGCCCAGCGCCGGTCGGCTCGTCGACGGTGTTGAGGACCTCGTCGAGGCCGACCGAGGTGGCGGTCTGCTCGACCGGGATCACCGTGCCGTCCGGCAGCAGCGGCGCCTCCGGCGTGCCGCGGTCGAGGTCGACGTACCGCTCGCCGAGCAGGCTGACCGGGCGGATGGTGAGTCGCGCGTCCCGGTGCAGCGGTCCCGCCTCGTCCTCGAGGTCGAGCGCGACCTCGGCCACGCCCTCCTTGACCTCGAGCGACTCCACGGTGCCGACCACGACACCGTCGACCTTGACCTGGTTGCCCTCCACCAGCGGGGCAGCCGACACGAACCGGACGCGGAGCAGGTCGTCGGGATCGTCGTCGCCGGCGAAGGTGGACACCACGACGATGCCGCCCGCGATCAGGGCCGCGACCAGGCCGGCGCGGGCGACGTCCTTGACGTCCTTCATCGCATCTCGCTTCCGTTGGCGTCGGTCCAGGACTGGCCGACCGGCTCGCCGGGCTCGGGCGTCAGGTTCTGGGTGACGCCGGGGCCGGGCCTGCCGCTGGGGATGACCGCCTCGGTTCCCGTCTGGATGTGGAATCGGACGTAGTGCCCGTTGCTGTCCTTGTTGCCACCGGCCGATCCCCAGTTCGTGGCCCAGCCGACGATCTCGGGCGTGTAGGGCCGCAGGAAGTCGATCGCGGGGGTCAGGCCGAGCATGGCCGTGTCGGCGGCCGGGATGGTCGCGGTGCTGACGTCCATCAGGGCGGGAGTGATGCCGAGCAGCTCGGACAGCGCGACGAGAGTGGGCTGCAGGTCGGCCACCGTCGGGCGGAGGTCCTGCAGCAGCGGGCGCAGGTTCTTCGCCACCGGCTTCAGGCGCTTGGTCGCCGGGGCCAGGTCCTCCAGCATCGGCAGCGTCTCCTCGACCGTTCCCGGCACCCGTTCCAGGGTCCGGGTGGCGCTCGTCAGGACGGGCGGCAGCCGGTCGAGGGTGTCCCCCAGGCCGCGCTGCTGGTCGGCTACCGCGCTCGTCGCCGACGCCAGCGAGGTGACGACCTGCTCCAGGCTCTCGCTGCGCGAGCCGAGGATCCCCATCGTCTCGTCGAGCTGGCGGATGATCTGCTTGATCGCCTCGCCGTCGGTGCCGACACCGCGCAGCACGGCACCGAGCTGCTCGACCGCGGGCCCGGCTGCGGTCAGACTGTCCCTCGCCTCACCCTCGCGTCCGCTCAGGGTGCTCTCGAGCCGAGAGACCAGCGAGGCCAGGTGGGCGCGGGTCGGCTCGTCGAGGGCGGACAGCACCGCGTCCAGCTCGACCGGCTCCCGCTGGACGCCTGCGAGCAGCGCGCCGTCGGGCAGCTCGGCGTTCTTCTCGTCGCCGTCGACCACGCGGACCAGGCGCTCGCCGAGTGCGGCCTTCCAGACCACCTCGACGCTGGCGCCGTCGTGCAGGGGGCCGAACTCGTCGTCGAGCGCCAGCGAGACCAGGGCCTTGCCGTCCTCGACCTCGATGTCGGTGACGCTGCCGGCCTCGTAGCCGTCGTACATCACCGAGCTGCCGACGAACAGGTTGCCTGCGTTGGGCAGCACCGCGCGCACGGCGTACCCGTCGCCCTTCTCCAACGCCACCGCGCCGCCCCCGGCGAGGGCGACGGCGAGCACGCCGACGACGATCGCGCCCCGCTCCATCAGTCCATCCCCAGCGGGCCGACGGAGTCACCGGCGAGGAACTGCCGCACGAACGGGTCGTCCGAGTCGAAGGCGGCATCGGCCTCGCTGTAGTGGATGCACTTGCCCTTCCAGACCACGCCGACGTAGTCGCTCACCTTGCGTGCGGTCGCCATGTCGTGGGTGACCACCATGTACGTGCCCTTGTGCCGCTCGTGCATCTCGAGGATGACGTCGTTGAGGAGGCTGGTCCGGACCGGGTCCAGACCCGAGTCCGGCTCGTCGAACATGACGATGTCGGGGTCGAGGATCAGCGCCCGGGCGAAGCCGGCGCGCTTGCGCATCCCGCCGGACACCTCGCTGGGCAGCTTGGCCGCGGCACCCTCCAGGCCGACCTCCTGGAGGCGGTCCATGACCAGGTCGCGGATCTCGTGCTCCGCCATGTCGGTGTGCTTGCGCAGCGGGAAGCACACGTTGTCGAAGATGTTCATCGAGCCGAACAACGCGCCGTCCTGGAACAGGACGCCGAACCGCTTGCGGAGCTCGTAGCGCTCCTGCTTGCTGATCTTCCAGATGTCCTGGCCGAAGATCAGCACCTCGCCCTCGTCCGGCTCCAGCAGGCCGACCAGGTGCTTGATGAGCACGCTCTTGCCGGTGCCCGACGGCCCGAGGATCGTCGTGATGGCGTTGTCGACGAAGTTGAGGTTCATCCCGGTCAAGATGTCGTAGGGCCCGAAGCTCTTGTGGACGTTGCGCACCTCCATCGAGTGCTGGTCGCCGGGCAGGTCGGGACCGCGGTGGGCGGCACCCGTGGGAGCAAGGGTGGTCATGCGATTTCCTTAGTTGCCGATGGGCGCGTTGGGCGAGAGGCCCCAGAAGAGCTGGGTTCCGAGGGCGCCGATCAGGTGGATGAGCACCATGTTGAGGACCATGGATCTGGCTGTGTTCTTGCCGACCTCGACCGACCCACCGCGGACCGTGTAGCCGTAGTAGCAGGCGACGAAGACGATCGCGGTCCCCATCGCCATGCCCTTGGACATCGAGAACAGGAAGTCCATCGGGTTCTGGTAGAGCCAGAAGACGTACATGTGGCCACCGGGCGAGACGCCGCCGACGTAGTAGACCGTCACGAGGATCTCGCCGAGCGACATCATGCCCAGGCTGACGGCGTACAGGAACGGCATGGACAGCCAGGCCGCGACGATCCGGGTGCCGACGAGATAGCTGCGCGAGTCGACGCCCATCACCTCGAGCGCGTCGACCTCCTCCGCGATCCGCATCGAGCCGATCTCGGCGACCAGGCCGCAGCCGATCTTGGCGGCCAGGATGTAGCCCCACATGTAGGGCACCAGCTCACGGACCGCGCACCAGGCGTTGAAGATGCCGGAGTAGATCGGCGCGCCGACCTGCTTGAGCGTGTAGATCGCCTCGGTCCCGCACATCGTCCCCATGACGAACTGCATCGCCCAGATGATCAGTGCGCTCGAGAGCACCAGGATGCCGGCCTGGCGCACGATCTCGGACCAGTGCACCCGGACCTCGGGCAGGCTGCGCGTCACCTGCCACGAGAAGCGCAGGATCTCGCCGCCCGTGGTCAGCGCGGCCCGCACCGAGCCCATCGCGCTCGCCAGGGACAGCTCGCTGTCGCTGGGGGCGGGCGCACTCGGCCGGGCGCCGCGGTCGGGAGTGGTCGTCACGTCGCGCCGCCCTACTTGAAGACCTGGATCTCGGGGTTGAGCCCGAGCAGGATGTTGGTGAAGACGACGTTGACGACCCAGATCAGCGCGAAGGCGATCACGACCGCCTGGTTGACGGCCCGGCCGACCCCGATCGCGCCGCCCTTGGCGTACATCCCCTTGTAGCAGCACACGACGCCGATGATCAGGCCGAACAGCGTGGTCTTCACGACGCTGCCCCAGATGTCGGGCGTCGTCAGGTTGGCGAACAGGCTGTTGTAGAACGCCCACGGGTTGGCCCCGAGGAGTGGTACGGCGGCGATGAACCCGCCGAGCAGGCCGAAGCAGAGCGCGACGATGTCGAGCAGGCCGGTGATGAGGGTGCAGGCGACGATCCGCGGCAGCGCGAGCGCCCGCACCGGGTCGACGCCCAGGACCTCCATGGCGTCGATCTCGTCCCGGATCCGGCGGGCCCCGAGGTCGGCGGTGATGGCCGAGCCGACCACGCCCGCGACGACCATCGCGTTCACCCACGGGGCGAACTCACGGATGCTCGCCATGATGAAGAACGAGCCCAGTCGCTCCGGCATCCCGAACAGCGCGTAGATGTTGCCGCCCTGCAGACCCGGAGCGCCGAGGCCGAAGAAGGTGCACGAGACAGCCATCGGGATCCAGCACTGCTTGAGGATCAGGAACATCTGGTCGACGGTGTCGCGCCAGTAGTCCCACGGTCCCCGGACGGCCATCCAGGTCACGGTGCCGCCGAGCTTGGTCATCTCGCCGAGCTCGGAGACGCCGGCTGCCAGGCTGCCCGGTCTGGGCGCAGCCCTGCGTGTGGAGGTCCCCATGACATTCCCCATGAATCGTCACCGCCTGCTTCGGGTGGGAGTCCCGACAACCTTTCAGCGATGCGTGAGGAGCGTCATAGTCGTGGGCTACAAAATCCGCAGGGGTCTTTGTCGGTGGTGGGCAGGGCCCCGCCGGGAGTGGTGGATCCTCACGCGAGGCCGGACGGGCCGTAGACGTCGAGCCAGGTCAGGCTCGCCTCGAGGACGGCAGCACGGTGCGCGATCCGGCCGCCGAGCTGGTCCTCGATCCGGCCGACGCGGTAGCGGACGGTGTTGGGGTGGACGAAGAGCACCTCGGCCGTCGCGTCGACGTTCTGCCCCGAGCGGAGGTAGGCGAGCGCCGTCGCGCGCAGCGCCTCCTCACCCTTGCTGCGGCCGAGCAGCGGCCCGAGGACCCGACGGACCATGTCGCGCGCCAGCTCACCGTCACCGAGCAGGCTGACCAGCTCGACGTGCCGGTAGTCGTGGCACGGACCCGCAGCGCGCAGGCCGATCCGCTGGGCGGCGACGGCCTGCAGGTGGCTGGTGCGGAACGCGGCCGGACCGTGGCACGGGCGCCCGACCGCGAGGTGGAGCCCGAGGTCGGCCACCGTGTCGGCGACCTCGTCGAGCTCCGGGGTCGGCTCGTCGGGCGTGGCCGCCCAGCCCCACAGCTCCCGGCTGCCGGTGAGGTGCGTCAGCGGACGCGGCAGGCCGAGCTGTTGGCACAGCTGGACGGCGATGTCGAAGAAGGCGACGTCGGCCTCGTTCCCCGGGCTGGCGGACAGGACGAAGGCGGTCTGCCACAGGCCCAGCTTGTGGCCGAGGACCTGCTCGGCCGTGGCCGTCACGTCCACGCCCGAGATCAGCGACTCGATCGTCTCCGCGCGGCGGGCGTGGGCGCCCTCGGCGAGCAGCGCGCGCTCCCCGGTGTAGTGGTCGATGAGCTGCTCGATGGACTCGTCGATCCAGCGCTCGGCGCGCAGCCACAGGGTGATCAGGGTCTCGTCCCGCGGGAGCCCGGCGGGCAGTCCGTCGGCCCGGGTGCGCTCGGTGAGGTAGCGGAAGACGCTCTTGTTGGCGACCCGGTAGACCTTCAGCAGCACGTTGATGTCGAGGTGCCGGCGCGCGATCGACAGGCTCAACGCGATCGCGGCGGGCGGCAGGGTCAGGCGGAACTCGTCGGAGAGGCCGACCAGGAAGCTGCGCCAGTGGGCACGCGTGGAGGCGTGCAGGTCCTCGATGAGCGCGGGGTCGCCCGCGATCTCCGGGATGGCCGCGATGATCTCCTCGTCGACGCTGCGCACGAACTCGTCGACCTGGACCGGGTTCAGCGCCGCCTCGGCGAACTCCTGCACCCATCCGTCGATCGCCGCGATCGCCTCAGGCCGACTCGTCATATCGCCTCCTTTGGCGTCAGCTACCAACCTGCTCAGTAGAGCTCGCCCGGCGACGACCCTGCTTGGAGATTGCCACAAAAGCCCGTGCCAGGTGTGGCCTCCGTCACAAGCGGCCGACCGCGTTTCGCGCGCACGCTGGGAGTCAGGACACGAGGAGAGGGAAGCCGATGATCGAGTACGACTACGTCGTGGTGGGCAGCGGATCGGCCGGGGCCGTGCTGGCAAGCCGGCTGAGCGAGGATCCCGGCGTCTCCGTCCTGGTCCTGGAGGCGGGCGGGCGCAGCCGGCCGAGCATGAACGTCCAGATCCCGGCGGCCTTCGCCAAGCAGTTCCACACCAGGCTCGACTGGGACTACGAGTCCGAGCCGGAGCCGCACCTCGGCGGACGCCGGATCTACCAGCCCCGCGGGCGGATGCTCGGCGGCACCAGCGGCATGAACGCGATGATCTACATCCGCGGCAACCGGGCCGACTACGACGGCTGGGCCAAGGCCGGCGCCACCGGCTGGTCGTACGACGAGGTGCTGCCACTGTTCCGCCGGATGGAGACCAACAGCCGCGGCGCCGGCGAGTTCCACGGCGCAGCCGGGCCCCAGTACGTCGAGGACGCGCCCGACCCGCGCGAGGGCTCGCGGCAGCTGGTGGAGGCGATGGTCGAGGTCGGCCTCGGCCGCACCGACGACTTCAACGGCGCCCGGCAGGAGGGCGCGTCGCTCTACCAGCGGTTCACCCGCCGCGGCCGGCGCTGGACCGTGTGGGACGGCTACCTGGCGCCGTACCGCAAGCGGCCCAACCTCACCATCACCGGCAACGCCCTGGCACACCGTGTCGTGATCGAGAACGGTCGGGCCACCGGCGTGGTCGCGAAGGTCGGTGGCGCGCTGAGGACGTTCCGCGCCCGGCGGGAGGTCGTCCTGTCCGCCGGCGCCTACAACACGCCCCAGCTGCTGATGCTCTCCGGCATCGGGCCGGCCGACCACCTCGCCGAGCATGGCATCGCGACCGTCGTCGACAACCCCCACGTGGGCGCGCACCTGATGGACCACCCGATGTACCTCGTGAACTGGGACAGCAGCCACCCCGACAACCTGGCGTTCGCGGAGAAGCCGGCCCAGCTGTTCAAGTACTTCGCACAGCACAAGGGCATGCTCACCTCCAACATCGGCGAGGCCGGCGCCTTCTTCCACACCAGTGTGGCCGACGACGCGCCGTCCATGCAGATGATCGGCGCCCCGGTGTACTTCTGGGAGCACGGTGCCGCGGAGTACGACGGCCAGGCGATCGCGATCGGCCTGTCGATGGTGGGCGCCCGCTCCGAGGGCTCGGTGCGGCTCGCCTCCGCCGACCCCGAGCGCAAGGTGCGGATCCGCAACGACTACTTCGAGCACCCCGACGACATGACCTCGATGGTCGAGGGCATCGAACGGGCCCGCGAGGTGATGGCCGCGAAGGCGCTCCAGGGCTTCGCCAACCGCGAGATCCACCCCGGCCCGAGGTTCGGGACCAGCCGCACGGACCTCGAGGAGGCCGTGCGCCAAGGCGTCGAGCACACCTATCACCCCAGCTGCACGGCCCGGATGGGCACCGAGAGCGGTGCGACCGGGGGCGTGCTCGACGCCAGCCTGCGGGTGCACGGTGTCGCCGGGCTGCGGGTCGCCGACGCGTCGGCGATGCCGAAGGTCACCCACGGCAACACCCACGCCCCGACCATGCTGATCGGCGAGAAGGCCGCCGACCTCCTCACGAGCGGAGCCTGAGATGCCGGACCGGACCGCCGAGACGATCCCGCGGCGGGCCGACGAGAGCGCGGCGGCCACCCGCACCGGCGCTCCGGGCCCGGTCGGCTGACGGGCGGCCCGTTGTCGGCGACGACCAAAGAGCACGGGAGTCCTTGTGCGCGGGCGTGATACCGACGCCCGGCCGGCGCGACCTAGCGTGGACCGCATGCCTCCCACCCCCGCGACGACCGTCCGGACCGGACCGACCGGACCCACCGGGCGGATCGACGTGCCGGGGGCGGTCCGGGGGGCGTCGACCGGGTTCAGCGTGCTGATCCTGGGCGGCCTGGTCGCGCCGTTCCTCACGCTCGCCTCGACAGCGGCCGCCGCCGGGTGGCTGGCCGCGGTCGCGGTCGTCGCCTTCGCGGTCGCGGCCCGGCACAGCAGGCTCGCCGGCAGTCCCGGCCTGCACGGCGCGGTGGCGGCGCTGATCGCCTACGCGCTCGTACTGCCGCTCATCCTGCCGTTCGAGCAGGGCCGGGAGCCGCTGCAGATCGCCCTGACCGTGCTGACCGCACTGGTGGTCGGCTGGCTCGCCGGCACCGTGTTCGCCCGCCGCGCCCACTGACCTGCCAGCATGGCGGGGTGAGACCGAGCATCCTGTGGTTCCGGCGGGACCTGCGGCTCGGCGACCACCCGGCCCTCGTGGCCGCCGCCGCGGAGGGGCCGGTGCTCCCGCTGTTCGTCCTCGACGACGCGTTGCTGGCGCCGGCGGGCGCGGTCCGTCGCGCGTTCCTGCTCCGCACGCTGCGTGCGCTCGACGCCGACCTGCGCCGTCACGGTCCCGGTCTCGTGGTCCGCAGCGGCCGCCCGGAGTCGGTCGTGCCGCGGCTGGCCGCCGAGCTCGGCGCGACCGGCGTCCACGTCAGCGCCGACTTCGCGCCGTACGGCGCGGCCCGGGACGAGCGGGTCTCGGCCGCCCTGGGCGAGGTCCCGCTGGTGCGGACCGGGTCGCCGTACGCCGTCGCCCCGGGGCGGGTGCTGACGGGAGACGGCGGTCCCTACCGGGTGTTCACGCCCTTCCACAAGGCGTGGGTCGCGCACGGCTGGCGCGCGCCGGCGGACTCCGACCCCGCGGCCGTCGACTGGGTCGGCGCGCCCTCCGAGGACCTTCCGGACGAGCCGGACCTGTCGGGCGTCGATCTCCCGGAGGCGGGCGAGGAGGCCGCCCTCGCGCGCTGGGAGGCATGGCGCGGGACGCCGTACGACGACGTGCGCGACCGCCCCGACCTCGACGACACCTCGCGACTCTCACCCGACCTGCGGTGGGGGACGATCCACCCGCGCACCGTCCTGGCCGACCTGGACGTCACCGGCGCACGCGACCCGCACTCCCGTCACCACTCGGTCTTCCGCAAGGAGCTGGCCTGGCGCGAGTTCTACGCGCACGTGCTGCACCACTGGCCGGCGACGGCGCGGGACTACTTCCGCCCCGAGCTGCGCGACCTGCCCTACGTCACGGGTGCCGAGCTGCGCCGCCGGCTGGACGCGTGGACGCAGGGCCGCACCGGCTACCCGATCGTCGACGCGGGCATGCGCCAGCTGCTCGCCGAGGGCTGGATGCACAACCGGGTGCGGATGATCGTCGCGTCCTTCCTGGTCAAGGACCTGCACGTCGAATGGCAGCACGGCGCGCGCCACTTCATGGCCCATCTGGTCGACGGCGACGTCGCGAGCAACCAGCACAACTGGCAGTGGGTCGCCGGCTGCGGGACCGACGCGGCGCCGTACTTCCGGATCTTCAACCCGACCACCCAGGCGAGGAGGTTCGACCCGGACGGCGCGTACGCGCGGCGCTGGGTGCCCGAGCTCGCCGACCCCGCACTCGGCGACTACCCGGAGCCGATCGTCGACCACGCCCAGCAGCGCGCGGCGACGCTGGAGGCCTACCAGCTGCTCAGGAGGCACGGGCGATGAATCCGTCGTTCACCGACAGCTGGGTCCCTCCGCAGGCACGGGCGATCACCCTCGTGCTGCACGGCGGTGCCGAGCACGGCACCGACCCGGTCGACGGGCGCAGTCTGTCCTGGCGCCGCGGCCGCGCGCTGGCCCGGCAGATCGCCGCCGCGGTGACCGGCGACGATGTCGGCGTCCTGCTGCTGCGCTACCGGGTGAAGGGCTGGAACGCCGGTGCCGAGCGGGATCCCGCGCCTGTCGTCGACGCCCGCTGGGCCCTCGACGAGATCGCCCGCACCCACGATCTCCCCGTCGCGGTCCTGGGGCACTCGATGGGCGCCCGCACGGGCGTCGCCGTCGCCGACCACGCGTCGGTGCGCGGCGTCGTCGCCCTCGCCCCGTGGCTGCCGCCGGACGAGCCGGTCGCGCCGCTCGCGGGCAAGATGCTGCGCGCCGCGCACGGCCGGCTGGACCGGATCACCTCGCCCCGCGCGACCCGGGCCTACGTCGCCCGCGCCGCCGACGTCGCCGACGCCGAGTTCACCGACATGGGCGCGGTCGGGCACTACCTGCTGCGGCGGGTGCCGCTGTGGAACGCGTACGCCGCGGCGGGGATCCGCGAGGTGCTGGCCTGAGGCTGCGGCCGCTCAGCCACGGATCGAGGCTCAGGACGGCCAGCCGGTGTAGCCCTCCGCGAGGTAGGTCGACCCGGCGGCCGAGGACACGACCGAGGTCAGCTCACCGACCTGGCGTCGTACGTCGAAGTCGCTGGCGTCGGGCAGGCGGTGCAGCATCGTGGTCATCCAGTAGGAGAAGTGCTGGGCCTTCCAGACCCGCCGCAGCGCCCGCTCGGCGTACCGGTCGAGTGCCACCTCCTCCCCTCGGAGGTGGAGCTCGAGCTCTTCGGCGAGCACCCGGACGTCGGCCAGCGCCAGGTTGAGGCCCTTGGCGCCGGTCGGCGGGACGGTGTGGGCGGCGTCGCCGGCGAGGACGAGGTTGCCGTGGCGCATCGGCTCCTGCACGAAGCTGCGGAACGGCAGCACGGTCTTGGAGATGATCGACCCTTCCTTCAGCACGTAGCCGTTGGCGCCGACCCGGGCCTGCAGCTCCGCCCAGATCCGGTCGTCGGACCAGTCCGCGACGTCCTCGGTCGGGTCGCACTGGAAGTACATCCGCTGCAGCGTGTCGGTGCGCTGGCTGATCAGCGCGAAGCCCCGCTCGGAGTGGCTGTAGATCAGCTCCTCGCTGCTCGGCGGTGCCTCGCAGAGGATGCCGAACCAGGCGAAGGGGTACTCCCGGAAGAACTGCCGCCGCGTCGCGTCGGGGAACTCGTGGCGGCAGATGCTGCGCGAGCCGTCGGAGCCGACGAGGATCCGCGCCGCGACCTCGTGGCGTACGCCGGCCGCGTCGGTGAACCTCATCAGCGGCCGATCCGCGGTGAGGTCGGCGACCGACACCTCGCTCACCCCGAACCGGACGTCGCCGCCGTCGCGCGCGCGGGCGTCGGCGAGGTCGATGAAGACGTCGGTCTGGGGATAGAGCTGGACCGTGGCGCCGACCAGGGTCTCGAGGTCGACCCGGTGGCCGCCACCGCCGAAGGCGAGGTCGATCCCGGCGTGGCGGTAGCCGTCGCGCAGGACGCGGTCGGAGACGCCCGACTCGGTGAGCAGCCGGACGCTGTCCTGCTCCAGGATCCCGGCTCGGTGGGTGTTCTCGATCTCCCCGCGGGCGCGGACATCGATCGCGACCGAGGCGATCCCGGCCCGCTGCAGCAGGTGCGCCAGCATCAGCCCGGCCGGTCCGGCGCCGACGATGGCGACGTCGGTGGTGGTGGTAATGCGGTTCATCGCTCCTCATCGGGCACGGCCAGCGCCTGCTGGGCCACGGCGAACGCGTGGTTCGCGGCGGGGACGCCGCAGTAGATCCCGGCCTGCAGGATCACCTCCGCGATCTCGTCCTCGCTCAGCCCGTTGGTGCGGGCGGCGCGGACGTGCATCGCGAGCTCCTCCCAGTGCCCGAGCGCGATCAGCGCGGTGAGCACCGCGACGGAGCGGGTGCGCCGGTCCAGGCCGGGACGGGTCCAGACGCTCCCCCAGGCGTAGCGGGTGATCAGCTCCTGGAAGTCCTGCGTGAACGGTGTCTTCGCGGCCTCGGCCCGGTCGACGTGCGCGTCGCCGAGCACCTCTCGCCGGACCCTCATGCCGTCGTCGTAGGGGTCGGGTCGATCGGTCATGGCAGGTCCTCGATGAAGTCGGCGATCAGGGTCGCGGTGGCGCCCGGGTCCTCGGCGGGCGGCAGATGCGCGACGCCGCCGAGCGCGACGTCCACCTGGTCCGGCGTGACGACGACGTCGAGCGCGCCGCCGGCGACCAGCAGCGGGATGCCGACGGAGACGAGGCGGTCGCGGACGTCGTACCCGGCGAGGGCCTCGCACGCGAGGGCATAGGACTCGTCGTCGACGTCCTGCAGTGCGAGCAGCAGCCTGCTGCCGGTCGCGGGCTCACGGTCGAGGAAGCCGGGCGCGAACCACCGGGCCGCGGAGCCCTCGACCATCGCGGAGGTGCCGGCCCTGCGGACGTACGCCGCGCGCTCGTGCCAGCCCTCCGGCGTACCGATCCTCGGGGCGGCGGCGAGGGTGACGACCGCGCCGAAGGGACCGGGGTCGAGGGCGAGCGTGAGGCCCACCGCGCCGCCGAGGGAGACGCCGGCGTAGGCGAGCGGGCGCCCGGCAGCGAGCGAACCGGCGCGGTCGCGCACGGCAGCAGCGAGGTCCTCCACGGTGAAAGCGGTCGTCGTGGGCACACCGACGCCGTGTCCGGGGAGGTCCCAGCCGACGACCTGCCAGGTCGCGGGCAGCAGGGCGGCGCAGGCCTGCCAGAGGTCGGCGACGCCGGTGCCGAGCGACGGGCCGACGACGAGGACGCGGTCCGCGCTCTCGTCGCCGGACAGCTGCGTGAAGGTCAGCTCAACCACGGGCGTCCTCCCAGCGGGCGATCGCGAGGTCGACGAACCGGCCGGCCTCACCGACGTGGCCGCGGACGTCCAGGGCGGCCGCTGCGCTCGCGGCGTCGAGCCGCGCGGCCATCGCCGCGGTGTCGACCTGCAGGCCCGCGGCCAGCTCGGCGGCCTGGCTGCCGGCGGTGACCGCGAGCTCGAGGAGCCGCGCCAGGACGGGCCATTCGGCGTGCCAGGCTCCGTCCGGGCGCTCGTCGACGGCTCCGGCCGCCGCGACGTGCAGCTGCGCGGCGAGGCCGGGCGCCTGGAGCGCGGCGGCGCGGACGAGGACGGACAGGACCGGGTTCTGCTTGTGCGGCATCGTCGAGGAGCCGCCCCGACCGGCGACGGCGCCCTCGCGGACCTCGGCGATCTCCGGCCGGCCGAGCAGCAGCACGTCGGCGGCCACGACCCCGAGCGCGTCGGTGGCCGCGGTGAGCGCGTCGCCGATCGCGGTGACCGCGCCGCGGCGGGTGTGCCACGGCAGGCCGGTGTCGGCCAGGCCGAGCGCCGCCGCGAACGCCGGAGCCGCCGCGGTGGCGCTCGGCCCGGCGAGCTCGGCCAGCAGTGCGCGGGTGCCCGCCGCGCCGCCGTATTGGACCGGGAACGCGAGTCCGTCGAGCCGGGCGACCGCGTCGGTCACACCGGCCAGCCACTGCGCGGCACGCAGCCCGAAGGTGGTCGGCACCGCCCACTGGGTGAGGGTCCGCGCGACGGCGACGTCATCGCGGTGCGCGCGGGCCAGGCCGGCGAGGGCGTCGCCCGCGGACGCGAGGTCGAACCGCAGCCGGACGACAGCGTCGCGGGCGAGGAGGACCAGCGCGGTGTCGAGGACGTCCTGGCTGGTGAGGCCACGGTGCACGGCGTCCGCCGCGTCCCGGGAGGCGGCGCGCAGCAGCGCGACCAGTGGTACGACGGGGTTGCCGGCCGCCTCCGCCGCGACAGCGAGCGCGGCCGGATCGACCTCGAGACCGGCCGCCGCCTCGGCCACCTGCGCGGCCTCGGCATCCGTGGCCGCGCCGGCGGCGACGAGCACCCGTGCCCACGCCACCTCCACGCGCAGCAGCGCGGCCAGGACCGCGGCGTCGTCGGAGACGCCGGCCGCCCGGTGCGCGCCGGGACGGAGCAGGCCGCTCACCGCCCACACCTCGGGAAGGCGTGCCGCGGATAGCGCAGGAAGACCGTCTCGCGCTCGCCCTGCAGGTGGATGTCGAAGCGGAGGTCACCCGGCCCCGCCCCGGTCCCCGCTCCCGGGCGCGTGTCGCGCAGGACCCGCAGGGTCGCGGCATCGTCGGCCGGCAGCCCGGCGAGGAAGGCGTCGGACTCCCCCGGCAGGTAGGCCCGGGTGAACAGCCGGTCGAGCAGGCCGCGCGCGAACACGGTGACCGCGAAGAACGCCGCTCCCCCGTCGGCACCGCCCGGCGTCACGGTCGTGAACGCGTAGCGCCCGGCGGCGTCGGTGGCCGCCCGGCCCCAGCCGGTGAACCGGCCGTCGCGGCGCAGCGAGCCCTCGACCCGCGGCACGCGGCCGGCCGGGTCGGCCTGCCGGAGCTCGACCAGCGCGTCGGGGACCGGCGCCCCGCTGCCGTCGTACACGGTGCCGTGCAGGCGGACCGCGCCCGCCGAGCCCGGCGGCACCAGGAGACTGTCGCCGGGGTACGGGAGGGCGTCGTGGAAGAAGGGCCCGATGGTCTGGCCGGGCGTCGGCGCGAGGGTCTCACTCATGCTCGGCACGCTCCAGCGGGGTCGCGTGGGTGCCGGTCAGCACGATGTCCCAGCGGTAGCCGGTCGCCCACTCGTGGGTGGTCAGGTCGTGGTCGTAGCTCGCGACGAGACGCTCGCGCGCGGGCCGGTCGGTGATCGACTGGTAGATCGGGTCGAGCGCGAAGAGCGGGTCGCCCGGGAAGTACATCTGGGTGATCAGCCGCTGGGTGAACTCGGTGCCGAACAGCGAGAAGTGGATGTGCGCGGGCCGCCAGGCGTTGACGTGGTTGCGCCACGGGTACGGGCCGGGCTTGATCGTGGTGAACCGGTAGGTCCCGTCGCCGTCGGTCAGGCACCGCCCGACCCCGGTGAAGTTCGGGTCGATCGGCGCGGGGTGCTGGTCGCGCTTGTGGATGTAGCGACCGCCCGCGTTGGCCTGCCAGATCTCGACCAGCTGGTGGCGCACCGGACGGCCGTCGCCGTCGAGGACCCGGCCGGTCAGCAGCATCCGCTCGCCGATCGGCTCACCGCCGTGCTGGATCGTGAGGTCCGCCTCGACCGGGTCGATGTCGGAGTGACCGAAGACCGGCGCCACCAGCTCGATCCCCTCGGGATCGGCGTGGCGCGGGTCCTTGGTGGGGTGGCGCAGCGCCGAGCTGCGGTACGGCGGGAAGTCGATCCGCGGCTGCGCGGCGCCCGGTGCCGTGGCGGCGTGCGCCGCGGTGATCTCGGCGGTGATCCGCTCCTGGGAGTCGGGCGCCGGCGGGGCGGCCGCGCTGGTGGCGGCAGTGGTCGTGGGCACGCCCCCACGCTAGGTGCGACGGCCGGTCGTCGGCGATAGAGTCCTTCCACTCAGTGAAAGGCGCGTGATGGCCGGCAACACCTCCGTCCCGGGCGCGACCGTCGTGTCGCGCAGCCTGGCGCTGCTCTTCGCCTTCGACGACGCCCACCGCCGACTCACCCTCTCCGAGCTGGCCCGCCGCGCCGGCCTGCCGCTCCCCACCGCGCACCGCCTCGTCGGCGAGCTGGTCGCCGGCGGGGCACTCGTGCGGCGCGCCGGCGGCGAGTACGTCGTCGCCCGGCGGCTGTGGCAGGTCGGCCTGCTCGCGCCCGTCGAGACCGGCCTGCGTGAGATCGCCGCCCCGTTCATGAACGATCTCCACGCCACCACCCGGGCGACCGTGCACCTCGCCGTCCGCGAGGGCACCGAGGTGCTCTACCTCGAGCGCCTCTCCGGCCGTGCCTCGGTCCCGGTCGTCAGCACCGTCGGCTCCCGGCTCCCCCTCCACGCGACCGGCGTCGGCAAGGTCCTGCTCGCCCACGCCCCCGCCGAGGTCACGACGGACGCGCTGGCCCGGCTGGCCCGCGTGACGCCGTACACGATCACCCGGCCGGGGCGGCTGCGCGAGCAGCTCGAGCGGATCCGCCGCGACGGCTACGCCACCACCGTCGAGGAGATGACCCTCGGCGCCTGCTCCGTCGCCGTCCCGGTCACCGCGGGCGAGCGCGTCGTCGCCGCTCTCGGCATCGTCGTGCCCTCGCTCAAGCGTGACCGCGGCCGGCTCGTCGCCGCCCTCCAGGTCGCCGCCCGCGGCATCGGGCGGTCCTTCGCCGGCTGAGCGGCGCCGGGGTGCGTCAGTGGCGCCCCTCCAGGCCCACGGCCTGGCGCAGCTTGCGCACGGACTCCTCCAGGTCCTCGTCGTCGCGGGCGCGCGAGGCCATCAGGTCCGAGAGCGCCTCGGCGATCACGTTCAGCTTCTCGTGCGACGCCTCCTCCGAGCGCCGGCCGGCGTTCTGGAGCAGCACCAGCAGGAGCAGCGACAGGACCGACGAGCCCGTGTGCAGGGCGAGCTCCCACTTCGTCGCGCTCGACCACAGGGGCATGCTCGCCGCCCACAGCACCAGCACGGCGACGATCACGTAGAAGAAGGGAGCAGCACTCACCAGCCGGTGGACGACCTCGACGAACCTCTCGAAACGCCCCCGGCCGTCACCCTCGCGCCGAGACTGCGCCGCCTCGCTCCGCCCGCTCATACGGCTCAACCTACGCGTCTCGGGCCGTCTCGGCAGCCGTTGATGTTCCGACTCCGGCGAAGTCGAGACCCGCCAGAAAAACAGCGACTCCCGGCCGGATCGGCCGGGAGTCGCTGGAGAGGTGGTGCTGGCGCTCAGCCCTCCATCGCGTCCGCCAGCTCAGCGGCGTCGTCGCTGCCGAGCAGGAAGGCATAGGAGAAACCAGCGATCAGGCCGCCGATCACCGGCGCGACGATGAACAGCCACAGCTGCCCGATCGCGTCCCCGCCGGCGAACAGGCCGACGCCGATCGAGCGCGCCGGGTTCACCGAGGTGTTCGTGACCGGGATGCTGATCAGGTGGATCAGGGTCAGCGCCAGGCCGATCGCCAACGGCGCGAAGCCCTTGGGCGCCCGGGTGTCGGTGGCGCCGAGGATCACCCACAAGAAGATGGCGGTGAGCAGCACCTCGATCACCAGGCACGCGAGCAGGCTGTAGCCGAGGGGCGACCGGTCGTCGTACCCGTTGGAGGCGAAGCCGCTCGCCACCGCGTCGAAGCCGTCCGTGCCGCTGGCGACGAGGAGCAGCACCGCGCCGGCGGCGACACCCGCCACGAGCTGCGTGACGATGTAGACCGGCGTGTCCTTCCAGGCGATCCGTCCCCCGGCGGCCGCCCCCAGCGTCACCGCTGGGTTGAAGTGACCGCCCGAGACGTGACCGACCGCGTAGGCCATCACGAGGACAGTGAGACCGAAGGCGAGCGCGACGCCGGCGAAGCCGACCTCCTTGCCCGCCAGGACGGCCGTTCCGCAGCCGCCGAAGACGAGGACGAAAGTGCCGAGGAACTCCGCGGCCACGATCTTGCGTACATCAGGTTGAGTGGACATCGTGCCTCCTGGGGAAGAGCGGCCCGCTGAGAACGGGCCTGGAGGCAGTATCACGCCGTGACGCCCCTCGATCGCGGTACCGCCCGGCGTGGCGGATCTGGCCGGATCTGCCCGGATCTGGCCGGATCTGCCCGGATCCGCCGGGATCCGCCGGGATCCGCCGGGATCCGCCCGGGTCAGGCGGCGTCGTGCGCGCGCAGGTAGGCCGTCAGCGGACCCGGGAGCTGGGCCTGCCGGTCGCCCCAGTCGTAGACCACCGCGGTCCGGGCGATCAGGTCGTGCAGCGCGCGATGGTCGCGGCGCAGCACGATGAGCAGGGCACCGACGCCGAAGAACGAGGTGCTGAGCGGGAAGAGCAGGGTCCGCACCAGGCAGGCGCCGGGGCCGACCGGCCGTCCGTCGCGGGACACGATCTTGAGGCCGACGAGCGCCTTGCCCACGGTCCGCCCGCTCACGGCGGTGGTGACCACGACGTACACCGCCGCCCACGTCAGCAGGGCGACCGTCGCCACGGCACCGGTGCCCTCCTCGATCGAGACGTCGAGGAGCGCCTGGAGGAGGAAGCCGAGGATCGCCACCCCGACGGAGTACGACGCCAGCACGACGCCCACGTCGACGGCGACCGCCGCCGCCCGGCTCACCGGACCGGCGTACCGGCCGGTCACCGTCGCGCGGCTCATCGGGGTCCCCGCGAAGTTGTGCGCCGGAGGAGCGCAGCGGAGGAGGCGTGGAACTTCGTGGGGTGATTCATCACTCGCCCACCAGGAGGGCGGGACCGAGCGGCGCCGGACCGCGCCGGCGCAGCAGTCGGTCGACGAACCCGCTGACGACGCGGTCCAGGCCCACCACCTGGCTGCGCGCGACGTCGAGCGTGCGACCGGCGAGGTCGCCCGTCGTCTCGGCGACGATGTCGGAGATCCCGGCGCGCTGGACGAGGGCCTCGACGTCGGCGCGCGCGAGCAACCGGTCGAGGTCGACCCGGTCCAGCAGGCGGTTCACGTCGACGCGATCGAGGAGGTGGTTGACGTCCACCTGGTCGAGGACGGCGTCGATGTCGACGTGCTCGAGGATCTCCTCGACGGGCATCGCGTCCACGACCTTGCCGGTGACGGCACCGGCGACACGACTGAACAAGCTCTGGTCTGGCGGTGTCATGAGCCGAGGATTCCATAGGCTGCGCCCATGAACTGGCTCGTTCCGACGTCGACGCTCGGCTGGATCATCTTCGGGCTCGACATGGTCCTGCGGCTCGCCGCACTCGGGATCATCCCCGGCAACCGGAAGCCGTCGACGGGCATGGCGTGGCTGCTGCTGATCCTGATCGAGCCGATCATCGGGTTCTCGATCTTCCTGCTGTTCGGGCGGATCAGGCTCGGCGCCCGCCGGATCAGCCGCCAGCGCACGGCGATCGCCGCCATCCGCGAGCGCAGCGAGGCGCTGCCGCTGTCCTTCGACACCACACGGCTGTCCAGGTCCATGTCCGGCGTCGCCACCCTCAACCAGCGCCTCGGCGCGCTCCCGATCACGGGCGGCAACGAGGTCGAGCTGTGGTCCGACTACCGCGCGCTGATGACCGAGATGGCCCGCGAGATCGACCGGGCCCGCAGCCACGTGCACGTGCAGTTCTACATCACCGCCTGGGACGACGTGACCGACCCGGTGTTCCAGGCGATGATCCGCGCGACCGGGCGCGGCGTCGACGTCCGCCTCCTCTTCGACCACATCGGCTCCCGCCGCATCCCGGGCTACAGGTCGATGGTGAAGCGGCTGCGCGCCACGAAGATCGCGTGGCACCCGATGCTGCCGATCAAGCCGCTCCAGGGCCGGTTCCGCCGTCCCGACCTGCGCAACCACCGCAAGATCCTCGTCGTCGACGGCAGCGTCGGCTTCACCGGATCGCTCAACCTCACCGAGCCCTGCTACAACAAGCCCGCCAACCAGCGGCTCGGCCGCGAGTGGGTGGAGCTGATGGTGCGGCTGGAGGGGCCGGTCGTCGGCGCGCTCAACGCCGTGTTCGCCTCCGACTGGTACGTCGAGACCGGCCAGGTGGTCGACCTCGTCGCCGTCCACGGCGAGCAGGACCGTCGCCCCGAGGAGGTCTTCGACGTCCCCTGCCAGGTGGTGCCGAGCGGCCCCGGCCTGGTCGCGGAGAACAACCTGCGGATGTTCACCACGTTGCTCTACGCCGCGACGGAGCGGATCTCGCTGACCTCGCCGTACTTCGTCCCCGACGAGTCGCTGCTGTACGCCGTCACCACCGCCGCCGAGCGCGGCATCGACGTCGAGCTCTTCGTCAGCGAGGTGTCCGACCAGTTCCTCGTCGGGCACGCGCAGGCGTCGTACTACAAGGCGCTGCTCGAGGCGGGCGTGCGGATCCACCTGTACCCGGCGCCGTACATCCTCCACTCGAAGCACTTCACGATCGACGACCAGGTCGCCGTCGTCGGCTCCAGCAATATGGACATGCGCTCGTTCGCCCTCAACTACGAGGTGTCGCTGATGATGCCGGACCCGGCTGTGGTCGCGAAGATGCGCCGCATCGAGGACACCTACCGCTCCCTGTCGAAGGAGCTGACCCTCGAGGCCTGGGGTGGGCGCTCCCCCGGCGCCAAGTACGTCGACAACGTGGCCCGGCTCACCGCCGCGCTGCAGTAGCGCAGGGTGCGAGGGCCGGGGCTAGACGTATCGAGGCGCCCGTTGCGGGCACCGCAGGAGCATGTACATCGGACTCGGCATCATCCTGCTCGTCCTGGGCCTGATCCTGGCCCTGGATGTGATCACGGTCGACATCGACTACGTCAACGACGACCTGCTCGGCACCATCCTCATCGTCGCCGGCGCACTGGCGATCGTCCTCTCCCTCGTGGTCGCGCCACCGTGGCGCCGCGACCGGACGGTCCACCACTACGACGACCGAGCCTGATGGGCCATCCTGGGGCATGGCCAGCGAGTTGACGCCGTACCTCCACGTCCGCGACGCCCGTGCCGCGATCGAGTGGTACGTCGACGTCCTCGGGGCCGAGGTGGTGTACGCCCCGATCGAGATGCCCGACGGCCGGATCGGTCATGTCGAGCTCGCCGTCGACGGCGCCCGCTGGATGATGTCCGACGAGTTCCCGCAGCTGCACGCCGAGGCGCCCCGGGGCGACCGTGGCCTGCCGGTCACGCTCCACCTCACGGTGCCCGACGTCGACGGGCTCTGCGCGCGGGTCACCGCCGCGGGGACGACGCTCGACCGCGGCCCCGAGGACGCGCCCCCGGCCGGCCGGGTCGCGTCGTTCCGCGATCCCTTCGGGCACCGCTGGTTCCTCAACCAGCCCTGAGACACCCGCGCCGGGCCGCGATGTCGTCGAGCGGTGCTTCAACAAGCTCAAGCAATGGCGAGGCATCGCGATGCGCTCGGACAACACGGCTCGCGCCTACCGTGCCGCGATCACCCTCGCCGCCACGCTGACCTGGATCAAGACCGACGTGACTCACACGGCCTAGCGGACCACCTCGAGCGGCCCCTCCGCGGGCGTCGGCGGCTCGAACCTCTCGAAGTACTCCGTCGCCGTCTGCTCGGTGAGCGGCCAGTCGTCCGCCCGCCTGCCGTGTCGGTCACCGATCCGGCTCAGGATGGTCTCAAGGCTCGTCGCGATGTAGACAGTCTCCGGCACGATGCCCCGCGGTGCGAGCAGTGCGCGGAACTCATCGCGTTGTCGCCGGAGCCAGAATCCGAAGTCGAGCACGACATCGTTCCCCGCCGCGACCTGGCGCAGCAAGCGCGCCTTCAGGTCTGCTGCCACCTCGGCGACCACCTCGGCGGAGGGCATCGTCGTGATTCCGCGATCCCAGAACTCCACCTCGAACGACAAGCGCGTCCAGCCCTCGCGCTCCAGGCGCTTGGCGTAGGTGGTCTTGCCAGCACCACCTGGCCCGCACATCATCACGACTCGGGGTCGTCCTGTCTCGTTCCCTACCACCGGGCCGAGGTTACGTTCCGCCACTGACGATGGGACTTGCAACGCTCCGCTCACCACTGATCCGGGTCGGATCGGACTTGATCCACGCGCCCTAGCAGCGTCGGTGGAAGCGGATGTCGCCGTTGGGGAGGCGGTCGTGGGTGTGGGTGTGGTCGTGGATGCGGTGATGGTGGTGGTTGCAGAGGCTGATCGCGTTGGTGAGGTCGGTGGATCCACCGTTGGACCAGGGGGTGAGGTGGTGGGCCTCGGTCCAGGCGGCGGGGATCGAGCAGCCCTCGGCGCGGCAGTGTCGGTCGCGTAGGCGTAGGGCGCGGCGTTGGGCTTTGGTGAACAGTCGCATCCGTCGGCCGAGGTCGAGGACCTCGCCCTTACCGCCGAGGACGGCGGGGATGATCGAGGCCTGGCAGGCCAGCCGACGTGCTTCCTGCGCGGAGATGGCTTCTTCGCCGTCGCCGGCGATCACGCCGGCGGCGGCGAGGTCGGCCAGCAGTTGGGCGAGGGTGAGGGTCACGATGACGGTGGTGGCGTCTCCGCCGTGCTCGGGGAGCTGGTCGGGGTCGAGGGTCTCGAGCAGGGCGGCCAGCGCGTGGGCGTAGGCCCGGTGCTGTGGCATCCGCTCATTGGCCGGGTGACTGGTCGAGAGACCAGGGTCGGGACGGTCGTCGCGGTGGCGGGGGTTGGCGTAGGCGTTGAGGTAGTGCTTCAACCGTTGCGCCACCGGCGTGGGCAGCCTCCCCCACATCCGCGTCGTCCCGTCCCCGAGATCGCGGAAGCGTAGGGATGCCTTGACGCGGGCTCGTCGTTCCTCGTCCTCGAGCCGTCGACCGTCCTCGGCCTCGGCGATGTCGGGGGCGACGACTTCCAGGATCCGCTGGCCCAGCCGTTTGAGGTCGCGGGGCGGGTGGTGGGCGGCGTACCCGATCAACGTCGCCTCGGCCTCGGCTGCCAGCACGGGACCGAGGTCAGCGGGGAGCTCGTCGACCGCGGTGGTGATGACCCGGGCCTGGGCTGCTGAGACGGTCCCGGCGCGCATCCCGGCTGCCACCGCGGGGTGCTGCTCCAGCGCCGTGGCGAGGTGGAGCTCGGCGCGGGCGGTGCGGGGGTCGGTCCGGGTGGCGTGGGCCAGCCAGGCCGCCACGTCATGAGCCCCGTGCTCGGCGGCGATGTCGTCGCCGACGGCCAGGACCCGTGCCTCCGCCTCGGCCAGCTTTGCCTTCGCGCGGGCGAACTGGCGCAGCGCCTGCTCCTTCTCGGCGACGCTCATGAACACCGGTTGCACGTCCGCAACCCGGTCCAGCACGTCGCAGACCTCGCTCGCGCACGCCACCACCGGGTGGGGCGGAGCGAGCGTGGCGAGCGACATGCGAGCCTCCCGAGAGGTGCCAGACCTGATGCCATGCATCCGAACACACAGGTCCGACACGAAGACGCCACGAGCGCGTCCCGTTTGCCCCACCTGTGGAGAGACGTGGGCTCGCGTTCAGCAGCGCCTGCCCGTCGCCGCCGGCCGCCAGCAGCGCTGCCAGCACCGACCGGTCGTTCAGGTGGCGGGGCCCGGCCGGCGCAGCGCCCGGTCCACGACGACCGGCAGGTACCGGATCGCGACCGCGGCGAGCCGGCTGTCCCGCCCGGGCACCACGAGGAAGCCGCGCCGGCGCCGCAGCGCCCGGAGCAGCGCGTCGGCGACGGCCTCCGGCGTGAGCGTCGCGACACTCTCCTCGGCGGCGAGCACCTCGGCGGGCTTGTGGCGGTTCTCCTCCGCGAATCCCGGGGTGAGCGTGTTGGGCGGGCAGAGCACCTTGACCGTGACGCCGTAGGGCCGCACCTCGCGACGCAGCGCCTCGGAGAAGCCGATCACGCCGAACTTCGTCGCGCTGTAGACCGTGTAGCCGAAGACCCCCGCCAGTCCGGCCATCGACGACGTCGTGACGATCGTCCCGCCCCCGGCGGCACGCAGGTGCGGGACGACCGCGCGGCACACGTGCACGGTGCCGAGCAGGTTGGTCGCGACCATGCCGGTGATGTCGTCCGCGGGCAGCTCGTCGAGATAGCCCGGCCGGGCGTAGCCGGCGGTGGTCACCACGAGATCCGGTACGCCGACCTCGGCGACCAGCGCGTCGACCACGGCCGCGACGGCGGCCGGGTCCGTGACGTCCACCGACCGGGCGTCGGCGCCGGGCCCGAGGCGGGCCAGAGCCGTGGCGAGCTTGTCCTCCGAGCGCGACAGGACGACGACCCGCGCGCCACCGGCGACGAGGCGCTCGGCGATGGCGAGACCGATCCCCTCGGAGCCGCCGAAGACCAGGGCGGTGCGGACGGGGGTGGGGCGCTGCGGACGCGACATGACCGCCAGCGTGCCGCATCCGTTGGCCCAGCAGGCGCCGCCCACCCCGAGGAAGCCTCGGCGCAGCGCTCCCTCAGGCCTGCCCGACGTGCTCCTCGAACACCAGCACCGTCTGGGTCGCGACCACCTCGGGCAGCGCCTGGATCCGCTCCAGCACCAGCTCGCGCAGGTGCTCGGCGTCGCGGGCCCGGACCAGGATCACGCAGTCGAAGTCGCCCGCGACAAGCGCGACGTGGGCCGCCTCCTCGAGCGCCCACGCCTTCTTGCGGAACGACTTCCAGGTGTTCTGCTTGATCCGGACATGGATGTACGCCGGCAGGCCGAGCCCCACGGCCGCGTGGTCCACGTCGATGGTGAAGCCGCGGATGACCCGGGTGTCGACGAGTCGCTTGACCCGGGCGTAGGCACTTGCCCGGCTGATCCCGAGCCGCTCGGCGACCTCGCGGATCGAGGTCCGGGAGTCGGCTCGCAGGACGTCCAGGATTCCACGGTCGATGGCATCCATGCCGGACAGATTGCCACATCTGAGCGTCTATCGCAGCCAAACGTCCGAGCCTGCTCGCAATTTCATGGACCGCATCTCAGACTGCAGACATGTTCGAGGAAGGCCAGTACTTCGCCCCCGTGACCGCCGACGAGGACGGTTCGCTCAAGGTCCATCTCGGCGCCGACCACCCCGGCTTCGCCGACCCGGCGTACCGCGCCCGGCGCGACGCCCTCGCCACCCTCGCCAGCAACTGGCGTCCCGGCCGGCCCTGCCCCACCGCCGAGTACACCGACGAGGAGCATGAGGTGTGGCGCGTGGTCAGCGAGGCACTGGTGACCAAGCACCGCGCGTACGGCTGTCGTGAGTTCCTCGACGGCAAGGAGTCCCTGGGCCTGCCGATCGACCGGATCCCCCAGCTGGCCGAGGTCGACGAGTGGCTCGCGCCGCTGACCGGCTTCAGCTACCGACCGGCCGCCGGCCTGGTCCCGCTGCGCGAGTTCTACGGCTCCCTCGCCGACAAGGCCTTCTGGTCCACCCAGTACGTCCGCCACCACTCGGTGCCGCTCTACACGCCCGAGCCGGACGTCCTGCACGAGGTGGTGGGACACGGCAACACCCTGGCCAACCCGCGCTTCACCGCGCTCTACGAGCTCGCCGGCCGGGCCTCGCGCCGGGTGCGGACGACCGAGGCGCTGGAGTTCGTCAGCAAGGTCTTCTGGTTCACCCTCGAGTTCGGGGTGCTCTGGGAGGCCGGCGAGCTCAAGGCCTACGGCGCCGGCATCCTGTCCTCCCCCGGCGAGATCGAGGCGTTCCGCGGGATGACCATCCGGCCGCTCGAGATCGCCACGATGGGCACCCAGCTCTACGACATCACCGACTACCAGGACGTCCTGTACGTCGCGGACTCGTTCACCCAGCTCGAGGACGTCGTGGGCACCTTCTGGGCCGAGTGCACCGACGACTCGATCGCCGCGATCCTCGCGCGCACACCTGCCCACGCCTGACCCCGGCTGGTCGTACCTGACGGATCCACTCCCCCACCGCCTGACCTTGCCGCCGGTCCCACGACGGTTCCGTCAGCTACGAGCGCCCCGCGCCGCCCAGGCGACCAGTTCCCGCGCCGGTCCCTCCGGCGGGTGCGGGCCGCCCATCCACACCGCGTGCAGGTGGCGGGTCAGGTCGAGTCCGGTCACGGTGACCCGCACCAACCGCCCGGTGGCGAGGTCGTCGCGCACCGCGTGCGCACCGACGGCCGCCGGACCCGCTCCGGCCGCGACGGCGGCACGCACCGCCGCCGTGCTGGACAGCTCGAGCACCGGCGTCGCGCGGGGCAGGTCGGCGAGAGCCCGCTCCAGCACGGTGCGGGTGCCCGACCCGGCCTCGCGGACGACGAGCGGCGTGGCCGCGAGCGTCTCGGCACTCACCCGCCGACGGGACCGCTGCGCCCACGGGTGACCGGGACCGACGACGACCAGCAGCTCGTCGGTGCCGACGAGACGCCGGCGCAGTCCCCGCGGCGCCTCGGGACCCTCGACGAAGCCGAGCGCCACCTCGCCGGCCTGCACCAGCTCGGTGACCCGCTCGGTGTTGGTGGCGGTCATGGTGATCTCGGTCGGCTGCTGGCCGCGCTGCACCTGGTGGGTGCGCAGGCCGACCATCCAGCCGGGCAGCAGGTGCTCGGCGATCGTGAGGCTGGCCGCGATGGCGAGATGACCGCGCCGATCGGCCCGTAGCGCGGCGATGCCGGCATCGAGCTCCTGCGCCGCGTCGAGCACCCGGTCGGCCCACTGGACGACGAGCTCGCCGGTCGGCGTCAGCTCGGACCCCCGCTTGCTGCGGGCGACCAGTGGCTCGCCGACGAGCGCCTCCATGGTCCGCACCCGCGAGGAGGCCGCCTGCTGGCTGATGCCGAGCTCCGTCGCGGCGGCCCCGAGGCTGCCGGTCCGCGCCACGACGACGAGCAGCTCCAGCGCCCGGAGATCGGGTACGTGGGGAGCCAACACCCTCACAACCTAACCTTGTGAGCACCCAACCACAACCTCGTTCTGTGAGGACGCGGCGGCGACCAGACTTGCGGTCATGACTCTCCGTGTAGCGATCGTGGGCGGCGGCCCCGCCGGCATCTACGCCGCCGACATCCTCACCAAGGCCGAGGCCGACGTCTCGGTCGACATCCTCGAGCGGCTCCCGGCACCCTTCGGCCTGGTCCGGTACGGCGTCGCCCCGGACCACCCGCGGATCAAGGAGATCATCAAGGCGCTCCAGCGGGTGATCGCCAAGCCGGAGGTCCGCTTCCTCGGCAACGTGGAGTACGGCGTCGACGTGAAGCTCGAGGACCTGCGCGAGTTCTACGACGCGGTCGTCGTCTCCACCGGCGCCATGGCGGACCGCGACCTCGGCATCCCCGGCGAGGAGCACTCGCTCGGCGCCGCCGACTTCGTCTCCTGGTACGACGCCCACCCGGACGTCCCGCAGGAGTGGCCCCTCCAGGCGACCAGCGTCGCCGTCCTCGGCGTCGGCAACGTCGCCCTCGACGTCGCCCGCGTGCTCGCCAAGACCGGCGACGAGATGCTGGTGACCGACATCCCGCCCCACGTGCACGCGGCCCTGAAGGCCAAGACGATCACCGACGTGCACGTGTTCGCGCGCCGCGGCCCGGCGTACGCGAAGTTCTCGCCCCTGGAGCTGCGCGAGCTCAACCATTCGCCCAACGTCGAGGTGATCGTGCACCCCGAGGGCTTCGACGTCGACGAGCACGGGATGGCCCACATCGCCGAGCACAAGTCCCAGAAGATGGTGCTCAACACCCTCACCAGCTGGGTCGGCGCCGACCCGGTCGGCAAGCCGCACCGGATCCACCTCCACTTCGCCGAGGCGCCCGCCGAGATCGTCGCGGACGACGCCGGGCGCGTGACCACCCTGCGCACCGAGCGGACCCACTCGCCGAACGCCGACGGCCGGGTGGAGGGCACCGGGGAGGTCACCGACTGGGACGTGCAGCAGGTCTACCGCGCCGTCGGCTACCGCAGCAGTGCGCTGCCGGGCCTGCCGTTCGACGACCGCGCCGCCGTGATCCCGAACGCCGGCGGCCGGGTCCTCGACCTCGACGGCGAACCGGTCCCCGGCACCTATGTCACCGGCTGGATCAAGCGCGGCCCGGTCGGCCTGATCGGCCACACCAAGAGCGACGCCGCCGAGACCGTCGCTCACCTGCTCGCCGACACGACCCCGACCGCCACCGCCCGCCGCCCCGAGGACGTCGACGCCTACTTCGCCGAGCGCGACGTCGAGGTGGTCACCCACACCTCATGGGAGCGGCTCGACGCCCATGAGATCGCGCTCGGTGAGGCCGAGGGACGCGTCCGCGTGAAGGTCGCGACCCGCGAGGAGATGCTGAGCGCCTGCCGGGACTGATCCGACACCGCTCCGGCGGGCCGATCCGCCCCTCGTGGCCCCTCCCACCCGGGAGGGGCCACGAGGCTTTTTTCCGGTCCGCCGACGGCGCGGAGCATCCACGTTTCTCTTCCATCCAAAGTATCTTAGTGATAAGCTAATCATCACTAAGGCAAATCGACGGGCCGTCCGGAGACGGCGGCCGGGCGGAGGAGAGACGACGTGACAACCGCGCAGCCCGAGCGCAGCTACCGGTGGAGCCGCACCCACGCCTTCATGGACGAACGGGGCCTCGACGGCCTCCTGGTGTTCGGAAGCGACCGCAGCGACCGCTACGACGCAGGGCAGTACCTCGGGAACGACCGCCGCTACCAGCACCTCGTCGTGCCCCGGGACGGCGAGCCGGTGATGATCGGGTTCTCCGCCCAGGTCGCCGCGCAGAACATGCTCAGCAAGGAGCGGGAGCTCGACAGCTGGATCGACGACCTGCGCATCGGCCGGCACACCGCGCTGATGCCCCAGGTGGCCGAGGAGCTCGGGCTCGCTGGGCGCCGGCTCGGCGTGATCGGACTGGGCTGGGGCTCGCCGTTCGCCGCGGGCGGCTGGGTCCCGAAGCCGACCTGGGAGGCGATCTCCTCCCGCCTCGAAGGCACCGAGTTCGTCGACGTGACCGCGGACTTCGGCCTGCTCATGGCCTGCCGCAGCGAGCGCGACCTGAGCCGGCTCGCGCGCGCCGCCGCCGCCGGCGACCAGGCGGTGCGCGTCGTGCGCGAGCTGGCCAAGCCCGGCGTCTCCGAGCGCGAGCTGTATGCCGCGGCCTACGCGTCGATG
The DNA here is from genome assembly GCF_024614185.1 of Nocardioides carbamazepini. Classification (GTDB taxonomy): domain Bacteria; phylum Actinomycetota; class Actinomycetes; order Propionibacteriales; family Nocardioidaceae; genus Nocardioides; species Nocardioides carbamazepini. The sequence continues at coordinate 59,851 of NZ_JAHTLF010000023.1, read as the reverse complement.
CTGGCCGACGGCATGCGGGTGACCTGGATGCTGATGCAGTCGGGCCTCGACAACTACGCCTGGGGCGAGCCCTCCTGGCTCATCCGCGAGGAGCCCTCCCGCATCCTCGAGGACCAGGACATCGTCGGCTTCGAGATGTTCCCGACCTTCGCGGAGCTCAACACCCACATCAACGGCTCCGTGCTCGTCGGCGAGCCGCCGGCCGCGACCCTGCGGTGCGCGGAGATCGCGCGGACGGCGTACGAGGTGGGCCGGGACCTGCTCGCCCCCGGACGCTCGTTCCGGGAGGTGGCCGAGGCGATGGAGGAGCCGCTCGCGGAGGCCGGCGCGTGGCACATCACCCCGCACGTGGCCGCGCTCAACCCACTGCTGGCCGGCGGCGGGCTGGACGTCGGCATCGACCGCCAGGTCCCGGGGTTCGCCGAGCGCTTCCCCCACGTCGACACCGAGAACGCGCTCTTCGACTTCGAGATCCAGGAGGGCATGACCTTCTCCCTCCAGCCCGACGCCCGCCTCGGGCGCCACTGGGCGCTGGTCGGTGGCGTCGTGGTCGCGACCGGCAGCGGTTGCCGGGAGCTCAACGAGGTGAGTCCTCATGTCCAGCACGGAGGTTGAGGCGATGGCCCCACCGAGCGCGATGGCGCCGAGCTACATCGCCGCGCGCGACGTCACCAAGGTCTTCGACGTGCGCGGTCGCGACAAGGTGCACGCCGTCGACCCGATCGGCCTGACCGTCGACAAGGGCGAGTTCGTCGCGCTGCTCGGGCCCAGCGGATGCGGCAAGAGCACCCTGCTCTCGATGATCGCCGGCCTCACCCCGGCGACCAGCGGCGACGTCGTCGTCGACGGCCGAGCCGTCACGGCGCCCCTGACCGACCTGGGCTTCGTGTTCCAGAAGGACCTCCTCCTGCCGTGGCGCGACGTCCTGTCCAACGTGCTGGTCCAGTTCGAGATGAGGGGCCAGCGCACCGACCGGCATCGCGAGACCGCCCTCCGACTGCTCCACTCCGTCGGCCTGGAGGGCATGGAGCGACGGCTCCCGCACGAGCTCTCGGGCGGGATGCGGCAGCGGGTGGCGATCTGCCGGGCGCTGGTGCACGACCCTCCCCTGCTGCTCCTCGACGAGCCACTCGGCGCGCTGGACGCGCTGACCCGCGACCAGCTGCGCATCGACATCCAGCGGATCTGGTCGCGCGACCGCAAGACGGCCGTACTCGTCACCCACGACATCGAGGAGGCGGTCTTCCTCGCCCAGCGCGTGATCGTGATGACGCCGCGCCCGGGGCGGATCCACGCCGACATCCCGATCGAGCTGCCCTTCCCCCGGCGACTGGAGGTCAAGGAGACACCGGAGTTCCTGGGCTACGTCCGGACCATCCGCCAGCAGTTCGAGGCGCTGGGGGTCATCCATGAGGACTGACGTGATCCGCCGCGCCCTCGGCAACGCCCTGTGGCCGTTCATCTCCTTCGGCGCGATCCTGCTCGCGTGGGAGCTCGTCGCCCAGCTCGGGGGCGTGCCCGACTACATGCTCCCGTCGGTCAGCCAGGTGGTCGAGCGCGGCTGGGAGACCCGTGACCTGCTGATCACGCACGGCCGGTGGACGATCCTGGAGATCGTCGGCGGCTTCGCGCTGAGCGCGCTGATCGCGATCCCCCTCGGGATGGTCATCGTGACCTCTCGTCTGCTCGAGCGGCTGCTGTACCCGCCGATCGTCGCCCTCAACAGCGTGCCCAAGGTGGGCCTCGCCCCGCTGTTCGTCGTCTGGTTCGGCTTCGGCATGGCACCGACGATCGCGATGACCGCGCTGGTGACGTTCTTCCCGCTGCTGGTCAACACGGTGATGGGACTGCGCAGCGTCGACGCCGAGATGATCCACCTCGCGCGGGTCATGGCGGCGACCCGCCTGCGGCTGTTCTTGAAGGTCCGGCTCCCGCATGCGCTGCCGAGCATCTTCGCCGGTCTCAAGGTCGCGACCAGTCTTGCCGTCATCGGCGCGCTCGTGAGCGAGTTCATCGCGTCCGACCGCGGCTGGGGCTACGTGCTGGTCTCCGCGGGCGGCCAGCTCGACACGGCGCTGATCTTCGCCGTGATGATCCTGCTCTCCGCCGTCGCGACCGCCTTCTTCTACCTCGTCGCCGCCGTCGAGCGGCTCGTCGTCCCCTGGCACTCCTCCCAGCGGCAACCCCACTGACGACTCGTACCCCGGGCACGTCTCACACGAAAGGCACGACACTCATGACACGTACGATCGCCACCGTCGCGGGCGCCGCCGTCCTCACCTGTGCGCTCAGCGCATGCGGTGGGGGCTCCGGCGACGGCGCGGACGCCTCGACCGACAAGGTGACCCTGCGCCTCGGCGCCATCTTGACCGCCAAGGAGGCCCCGTACTTCCTCGGCATCGAGCGCGGCTGCTTCGCCGACCAGGACATCGAGCTCGACCTCGCCGAGGGCAAGGGATCGAGCTCGACCGTCCAGACCGTCGCCAGCGGCGCGGACGAGTTCGGCCAGGCGGACCCGTCGACGATGATCGGGCTCGCCGCGAAGGGGGCGGAGGTCAAGGCCGTGATGTCGTACCTCGACATCAGCCCGCTGTCGGTGCTGGTCCCCCGCGACAGCGACATCACCGACCTCTCCGACCTCGAGGGGAAGAAGCTCGCCTTCACGGCGGGCGACTCGCCCAGCACGCTCTTCCCGGCCCTGGCCGAGGTCAACGACCTCGCCGAGGACCGGGTCGAGATGGTCAACATGAACATCCAGGTGAAGATGACCGCCATCCTCCAGCGCAAGGTGGACGCCATGCTCGGCCTCAGCTTCATGGCGGCCAACCTGTCCGAGAAGGGCCTGGAGTCCGAGCCCCTGCTGTACGCCGACCACGGGGTGAACCTGCCCGGCGACGTCATCATCACCAGCGACGCGCTGATCGAGAAGGACCCCGACCTCGTCGACCGGTTCGTCGCGGCCACGGCCTGCGCCAAGGAGGCCGCGATGGAGGACCCGGACGCGGCGGTCGCCGCCTTCACCAAGGCCAACTCCGCCTATCCGGCCAGCGGTGCCGAGAAGGAGTTCGCGCTGGTGAGCGAGCTGTTCACGGCACCGGCGGACGGCTCGCCGGTCGGCGCCATCTCCGAGGATCTCTTCCGCAGCGGCTACGACTTCCTCGTCGCCCACACGGACGTCCCCGAAGGCAAGGACGTGAGCACCTTCTTCACCAACGCGCACCTCCCGCAGGGCTGAGCCGGGTCGCCGAGGGCCCGACCCTCGGAGACCCGGCCAGCACGGCCGAGCCGGCCGGTCACTCAGGTGACCGGCCGGCTCGTCGCGTGTGGGCCTGCAGCGACCTGCCCAGCGAGCGCAACAGGTCGCACAGCACCTCGACGTCGTCGTCGCTGAGCTCGGCGAGCATCTCGCGCTCCGTGCTCACGTGGGCGTCGACGACCTTGTCGATGAGCTCGCGGCCGCGGTCGGTGAGCTCGGCATGCACGACCCGGCGGTCCTCCTCGGACCGGACCCGCCGGACCAGGCCGTCGGCCTCCGCCTTGTCCAGGCGCAGCGTGATGCCCCCCGTCGTGAGGAGGGAGGACTCCGCCAGCTGGCCGGCCGTCTTGCGATGGGGCGGCCCGGAGCGCCGGAGGTTGGCCAGGACGTCGAAGGACGCCAGCGTCAGGCCGTAGCGATCGTCGACGTCGCGCAGGATGGAGCGCTGCACCGTGTTGATCCGGCTGATCCGGCCGAAGACCCCGATCGGCGAGGACTCCAGGGAGGGCCGCTGGACCGCCCAGTCCGCGAGGATCGCGTCGACCTCGTCCGGCTCGACTGCGGCGGGACGCCCCCGACGCGGGCGGCTCTGGTCTGACATCGCGAGCGCTCCTTCACACGGCGACTCCGAGTCGCGCGAGATACTTTGGTTGCAAGTATCTTAGTACTAGTACGATCGCTGACGAAGGTGATGCCGATCTCGCCGGCCCGGGCCCGCCCCCGGTCGCCCCGGTCGCTCCCGGCCCACTGGTCCGCGGCCCGGGCGCGTCCGCCGGAGACGCCGAAGACCCGGACGGCGCAGCGCCATCCGGGTCCCGTGACACCGGTCTCCTGACCGGGAGGCCGCGACGCCTCGGCAGTGGGTTCAGGCCAGGTCGGTGGTCCAGGCGTCGTAGGCGTAGACCCAGTCGGCGTCCGCACTCGACTTCAGCCAGGTGTTGCCGCGTGAGCCGATCTGGATCCGGCTGGCGCGGGGCAGGCGCGCGGACTCGTAGGCCTTGAGCGCCTGCTCGACGTCGGGTCCGCCCAGCGTGAGCGTCCGGGTGAGCACGACCGCGTCCTCGATGGACATGGCCGCGCCCTGGGCCATGAACGGCATCATCGGGTGCGCCGCGTCGCCGAGCAGGGTGGCCCGGCCGAGGGACCACTGCGGCAGCGGGTCCCGGACGTAGAGCGCGGACTTCAGCACCGAGTCACACGCCGCCAGCAGCGCGCGTGCCTCCGGGTGGAACCGCTCGTACATCGCCCGCAGCTCGACCACGTCGCCCGGCGTCGTCCAGGACTCCTCGGTCCACGACTCCTGCGGGGTGGTCGCGAAGATGAACGTGTCCCGCCCGCGGTTGAGCGGGAAGGTGACGATCTGCGTCTCGGCGTCGGGTCCCCACCACTTCGTGAACGCGTCCAGGTTGGGGACGTCGAGCCGGTCGGACGGGACGACCGCGCGGAACGCGACGACCCCGGTGAACTCCGGGCTCTCCTTGCCGAAGAGCTCCGAGCGGACGCTGGAGTGGATGCCGTCCGCGCCGACCGCGACGTCGACCTCGGCCGTCACGCCGCCGTCGAAGCCGAGGCGCACCGGCTCACCGGGGGTCTGCTCGAGGGCGGTCAGCCGTTGCCCGAGGCGGATCACGTCGTCCGGAAGTGCGGTCTCGAGGGCCGCCAGGAGGTCGGCGCGGTGGATGGTCAGCTGGGGCGCGGCGTACTTCTGCTCGGCGGCGGCACCCATCTCCAACCGCGACGTCTCCTCCCCCGTGTCCCAGGTCCGGCTGATCCGGTACGACGGCCGCGCGGCCGAGTCCCGGATCGCCGCACCGACTCCTGCGCCCAGGCCGTCGAGGGCCCGGACCGCGTTGGGGGTCAGGTTGATGTCCGCGCCGACGCGGCCGAACTCGGGTGCCTGCTCGAAGACGGTCACCTCGACCCCCTGCGCGCGGAGGCCGATGGCGGCGGCCAGGCCGCCGATGCCGCCCCCGACGATGCCCACGTGCACGCTCATGTCTCTTCGCCTCTCTCAGTCAGCTCAGTCAGCCCGGTCTGCTCTGTCAGCCGGTCGGTTCAGTCGGCCCAGGCGATTGGCCCGGACGTCCCGAGGTAGATGCTCTTCTGCCGTTGGTAGGCGCGGATCGCGCCGAGCCCCTTCTCGCGGGAGGAGCCACTGTCCTTCACTCCGCCGAACGGCGTCGCGATCGACAGCTGCTTGTAGGTGTTGACCCAGACCGTGCCGGCGTCGATGGCCCGGGCGATCCGCCACGCCCGGGCGAAGTCGCGGGTCCAGATGCCGCACGCCAGCCCGTAGGTCGTGTCGTTGGCCGCCGCGACCAGCTCCTCCTCGTCGCGCCAGCGCAGGGCGACGAGCACCGGGCCGAAGATCTCGTCCCGCACGATCCGCGCGTCGGCCGGGAGGCCGTCGATCACGGTGGGCCGCAGATAGCTGCCGGCCCGCAGGTCCGGGTCGGAGGGCCGCACGCCGCCGGCCCGGAGGGTGCCCCCGGCGGCGAGCCCGTCGGCGATGAACCGCTCGACGGAGTCGCGGTGCGCGGGCGTGATGAGCGGACCGAGCTGGGTGCCGGCGGCCCGCGGGTGGCCGACCCGCAGCGCGTCGGCGCGCTCGGCCACGCGGGCCACCACCTCGTCGTACACGCTGTCGTGGACGAACAGGCGGGAGCCGGCGATGCAGGACTGGCCCTGGGAGCTGAAGATCCCGAACAGGATGCCGTTGACCGCGACGTCGAGGTCGGCGTCCGGGAGCACGATGGTCGGCGACTTCCCGCCGAGCTCGAGAGAGGTCGTCTTCAGCAGCCGGGCGGCCGTGGCGGCCAGCTCGCGGCCGGTGTCGGTGCCGCCCGTGAAGGAGAGGTGGCCGACGCCGGGGTGCTCGACCAGTGCCTGGCCGACGGTGCGGCCGGGGCCCGGCAGCACGCTGACCAGCCCCTCGGGCAGGCCGGCCTCGAGCAGCAGCGCGCCGAGCTCCAGGGCGAGCAGCGGCGTCCAGGCGGCGGGCTTGAGGATCACGGCGTTGCCGGCGGCGAGTGCCGGGGCGACCTTCTGGGCGTCCGAGGCGATCGGGCTGTTCCACGGGGTGATCGCCCCGACCACGCCGATCGGCTCGTGTACCGAGAACGCCAGGTGGTCACCGCGCGAGGGCGGGATCGCGCCCTCCTGGGTCTCCAGCAGGGCCGCGACGTAGCGGAACGTCCCGGCAGCGCTCGCGACCAGGGTCCGGGTCTCGGCGATCGGCTTGCCGTTGTCGCGGCTCTGCAGCACGGCCAGCTGCTCGCTGCGGGTCTCGATCAGGTCGGCGACGCGGGACAGGTGGCGGGCCCGCTGGTGCGGGAGCATCGCGCGCCAGGCCGCCGCCGAGCGCGCCGCCTCGCCACGGCGTACGGCGACCTCGACGTCGGCCGGCGTCGCGCCGGCCAGGGTCGCGACCGTGCTGCCGTCGGCGGGGTCGGTGGCGACGATGTCCTCGCCGGAGCCCGTCACCCATGCGCCGCCCACGAGGATCCGCCCCTTGGGGGCGAGGCGGGTCGCCGGGTCGGCGCTGAGCAGATCGGTCATGACGGGGCTCCGGGCACGTGGACGGGCGGGGTGAAGGGGCGGGGCATCGGCGGGTACGCCGCCAGGTCGACCTCGACGACGACCGGACCGCCGCGGGCGACGGCACTCCCGAGGGTCGCCGCAACGGCGCCGGGCTCGGCGATCCGCAGGTGCGGCAGGCCGAGCGAGCGGCACAGCGTCGCGTAGTCCGGGGTGAGCAGGTCGACGCCGGAGCGCGGACTGCCCAGCGACTCCTGCATGTTGCGCAGGACGCCGTAGCCGCCGTCGTTGAAGACGACGAGGACCAGCCAGGGCGCCTCCTGCGCCAGCGTGGTCAGCTCCCCGAGATGGACCGCCAGGCCGCCGTCGCCGACGATCCCGACCGTCGGCCGGTCCGGCCGGGCGAGAGCGGCGCCGATCGCCATGCCCAGGCCCTGGCCGATGCCGCCGCCGCGCGGGAAGACGTTGCTACGGGGGTCGTACATCTCGAGCAGCCGGTTGCCCCAGGAGCTCGACGCGATGGTGACATCGCGAGCGACGACCGCGTCGCGCGGCAGCACCTTGCGCAGCGCGTCCGCGAACGCGGCGTGCTCCCCCAGTCCCGCGCGCTGGGTCTCGCGGACCGTGGCCCGGGTGACCCGGACCCGCTCCGCCCAGGCCGCGCGCGGCTCCACCTCGGCGGCGACCAGGCCGTCGAGCACCGCATCCAGGAAGGTCGCGGCATCGCCGACGACGCCCAGCGTGGCGGGGTAGACCCGGCCGAGCGCGGCCGGGTCCAGGTCGACCTGCACGTGCGTGTCCGGTACGACGAGCGCGTAGTCGCCGGTCTCGTTGGACCGGAAGTGCGTGCCGATGCTCAGCAGCAGGTCGGCATCGCCCAGCAGCGCCCGTCCTGCCGGCGTCGTGGCGTAGTTGCCGACGCAGAGCTCGTGGTCCTCGGGGACGGCGCCCCGCCCGGAGTTGCTGGTGAACAGCGCGGCTCCGGTGAGCTCGACCAGCCGACGCAGCTGCTCCCCCGCCTCGGCGACACCCCCGCCGGCCCAGATCGCGGGGCGCTCGCTGGCCCGCAGGAGGCTGACCACCCGGGCGATCCGCACCGGGTCGGCGGCCGGCGCCGCCGCGGGCTCGGCCGGGGCGGGCAGCGCGCCGGGCACGGCGTACTGGAGGTCGATCGGCCACTCCACGCTGGCGGGTCCCCCGGGGCGGGCGAGGGCCCGCTCCACCGCCTCCTGCAGCACCGCGCCGGCGGAGGCGGCGTCCGGGACGGTGACCGCGTGCTTGGAGACCGCGGTCAGCATGCCGAGCTGGTCCTTGGTCTCGTGGATGAACCCGCGCCCCGAGCCGAGATGGGGCGTGTCCACCTGCCCGGTCACGTGCAGCACGGAGGTGCCGGCGCTGAGCGACTCCACGAGTGAGCCCGCCGCGTTGCCGGCGCCGGTCCCGGTGCTCGTGAGCGCGCAGCCCAGGCCACCGCGGGCCCGGCCATAGCCGTCGGCCGCGTTGACCGCGCTCGCCTCGTGGCGGACCGGCACGAACCTCAGGTCCCGGGCGACCGCCTCGACCAGGGGCAGGTTGTGGACGCTGACGATGCCGAAGACGGTGTCGACGTCATGGCGGCGCAGCAGGTCGACGAGCAGGTCGCCGCCGGTGCGGTCCGGGCTGGTCATGGTCTCTCCTCGTGTGGGTGGTCAGAACAGGCCGCGGGCGACGCCGCCGCAGACGTCGAGGGCCGCGCCGGTGACGTACGACGAGCGCGGCGAGAGCAGGAAGGCGATCGCCGAGGCGACCTCCTCCGCCCGGCCGAAGCGCCCGAGCGCGATGCCGCGGTCGGCGGCGATCTCCCGCTCCCAGGCGGCGTAGTCCCGGTCGTCGCCGGAGCCCTCGTAGCGGCGGCGCCACTGGCCGGTGTCGACGAGGCCCAGGCACACGGAGTTCACCCGCACGCCGCGGGCGGCGTACTCCATCGACATCGACTTGGTCAGGTTGAGCAGGCCGGCGCGCGCGGCGGAGGTGGTCACCAACCGCGGTTCGGGCTGCTTGGCCAGCACCGCGTTGACGTTGACGACCGCGGCGGCCGACGACCTGTCCAGCCAGGGCAGCGCGGCGTCGAGCACGTTGAGCACACTGCTGAACTTCAGGTCCAGCTCGTCCAGGAAGTCGGCGGTGCGCACCTCCGCCAGCCCGGCCATCCGGGACTGGCCGGCGTTGTTGACCACACCGTCGATGCCGCCGAAGACCTGACCGGCCTCGGCGACGAGGGCGGCGACGGCATCGGCATCGCGTACGTCGCACGCCCGGGCGAGCAGGCTGCCCGACAGCTCAGCGGACCCGAGCGACGCGGCCAATCCCGCCGCCGCGCTGTCGAGCGCGGCAGCCCGGCGACCGCAGGTGACGACACGCGCACCCTCGCCCAGGAGCAGCTCGACGGTGGCGAGTCCCACCCCCGAGCTGCCCCCGGTGACGAGGTAGGTGCGGCCGCGCAGCTCCAGGTCCACGTCGCTCAGTCCCGGGTCACGCCGTGCATCGCCGACGTCTCGGGGTAGGTCGGCACCTGCGGCTTCTGGGCGCCGATGATCACGCAGAACAGCGCGTCCTTGTCGCCGTTGTTCTTCAGGCTGCGCGGCACGCCGGCCGGGACCACGATCATGTCGCGGTAGCCGAGGGTCCGCTTGACCACCTGTCCGTCCCGGTGGATGCCGACCTCGACCTCGCCCTCGAGCACGAAGAATGCCTCCTCCGCGTCGTGGTGCGTGTGCTCGGGGCCCTCGGCGCCCGACGGCAGCAGCATGTTGGAGAAGGTGAAGCCCCGGGACGCGATGGTCCGGCGGTCGGTCTCGTGGTTGCCGGTCGCGCCGGAGCCGACGTAGCGGATCTGGGCGCGGCGGAACTGGTCTCCGGCCTTGGCCTGGAAGCCCAGGGTGTCCCAGTCCTCGTGCCGGCTGGCCTGGGTGAGGATGAGCGAGTCGGTGAACTCCGCCAGGTCGGCGTCGTCGTAGTGCAGGGTCATCGGATCTTCCCTTTCTTGGATGGGCACGGCATGGATGCGTGCGGTGGGCTCGAGGTCACCGGGCAGTGCGGCGGCCAGGAGGTCGGCTGCGCGGGTGAACCCGCGCAGCCACGCGTTCACCAGGGCGGGGCGCTCCTGGTTGGCGAGGTGACCGGCTCCCGGGATCAGCGCCAGGGCCGCTCCCGGGATCCGGTCCGCGATCTCTCGGGCCCGCTCGGGCCCGGTCACCCGGTCGGCGGCGCCGGCCAGGACGAGGGTGGGGGCGGTGATCCGGTGCAGGTCCGCGGACAGGTCGGCGGCCGCCATCACCTCGGCGGCGGACGCATAGCCCGCCGGGCGGACGGCGGCGGCCATCGTGGCGACGGCCTGTGCGACGAGCCCGGGATCGGCGTCGGGCGCGAGGAGCCTGGGGCCACGCCGTCGCGCGAACTCGTCGTTGCCGAGCCGGACCAGCTCGCCGGCCCGCTCGCGCATCTGCGCCGCGCGTGCCGGGTCGGCACCCGAGCCGAGGCTGGCGCCGAGGACGGTGAGGCTGCGGACCAGCGTGGGACGCGTGGCCGCGGTGCGCAGGGCGAGCACGCCACCCCACGAGACACCGACGAGGTGCACCGGCTCGTCGCCGAACTGGTCCTGGGCGAGCGCCGCGACCTGCTCGACGTACCCGTCGAGGTCGAGGGGCGCCGCCAGGTCGGACGACGCGGCATAGCCGGGTGCGTCCCACGCAACCATCCGCAGCTCGTCGGCGAGCGCGGAGAGCTGGGGCACGAAGGCGAGCGAGGACGACCCGATGCCGTGCAACAGGAGCGTCGGCGCACCCGTGCCGGCCCGGCGGAACGCGAGGACCACCTAGATCACTCCGCTCGGACGACCGACCAGGGCGGCCAGGGAGCGGAGCACGGCATGCGGGACGACGCCGCTGGTGCGCGGGTTGTCCGGCGACGGCAGGTTCTGGATCTCGAACGTGTAGCGGCCGGCGACGCCCTCGGCCACCACCCGGTGGCAGGTCAGCTCCGCGGCGGGGTCGGCGACCAGCCGCACGTCGACGAGGTCGAAGTCGCCGGCGACCCAGCCCAGCGTCGCGGCGACGTTGAGCGAGCGCGGGAACAGCCGGGTCGCCTCACGGGCATTGCCGCGGAACACCTCGACCGGCTCGGTCGCGACGCGCAGCAGGTCGGCGTCGTGGTCGTCCATCCACGGCTGCACCAGGGTGGTGGGGAGCTTGGTGGTGGTCACCTCGACCCGGGTGAGCGGTCCCTGGGCGGCGGCCGAGGAGAGGATGTCGAGGCCGCCGATCGCCCCCGCCGTCAGCAGGAACCGGCCGGGACCGGCGACACGGATCGCGGTCGCCAGGTCGGCGTCGGCGAGGGCGCCCACCGAGGTGATGAGCAGGTCGATCCCGCGCTCGAGGATGTCGACGGCACGTTGGGCGACGACCGCCTGCCCGGCGCACTCGACGACCACATCGGCCAGGTCGAGAGCCGCGTCCAGTCGCAGCTGCGGCACGCCGAGGTCGCCGACGGGCTGCCCGTCCACGACCGCGACGGGTACGACGCCCGGCAGGTCCCCCCGCAGGAGGCTCGCCACCACGCTGGCGCCGATCGCGCCACCACCGATGACGACGACCCGCACCGGCCCTTCCGCGGTCCGGCTCATGGCGCGGTCACCGGCACGGTCACCGGCGCGGGTGCGTCGAGGGCACCGCGGTCCTCCACGCCGGCCATGTGCGAGCGCACGTCCGTCGAGGGCGGCCCGGCGGTCCCCCAGAGGTCGGAGAGCTCCGGCACCCGGCGCCAGACGCGGCACAGCCACTGGTCCTCGACGATCTGCGCGACGTCGGAGGTGTACTCGCACACCAGTCCGGCGGGGTCGGCGAAGTAGGAGAAGGTGTTGTTGCCCGGACCGTGCCGACCCGGCCCCCACAGCGGCGTGATGCCGTGGTGCTTGAGCGAGCCGATGCCGCGCATGAAATGGTCCATCGAGGCCATCTCGTAGGCGACGTGGTTGACCGACGTCCACGCGGCCTGGTTGAAGGCGATGCTGTGGTGATCGGTGTTGCAGCGCAGGAACGCCATCTGGTGCTCCGACCAGTCGGAGACCCGCATGCCCAGGACCTGGGTGTAGAACGCGACCGCACGGTCGATGTCGACGGTGTTGAGCACCACGTGGGTCACGCCGATCGGGACCGGGATGTCCCTGCTCCGCGGCGTCACGGAGTGGACGTCGCAGCTGAGCTCGATCCGGCGGCCCTCGGGGTCGACGAGCACCAGGCCGTAGCCGGCGCCGGCGTCGTCGAGCGGCCCGGGCTCGCGCAGCAGCGGAACGCCCTGGGCCACGAGCCGGCGCGCCGCCGCGTCGACCTCGGCGGGCGTCCGGACGGCGAAGCTGATCCGCCCCAGCGCGTTGCGCTCGGAGCGGCTGAGCTGGAGCACGTGGTGCTGCGGGCCCGTGCCGCGCAGCCAGGCGTCGTCGGTGTCGCGCTCGACGACCGACAGCCCCCACACCTCGGAGTAGAAGTCGCTGCACGCGGCGACGTCCGGGACGCCGAGCTGGACCGACCGCAGCGAGTGCAGTCGTACGACGGGCTGTTCCATGTCCGCCTCCTTTTTCTCTCAGGACTTAATCTTTAAGTGCTTAGATACTAACTGTCAAGCATGTTGCCTAGAAGAAGTCGGCGAGGCGTCGCTAGCATCCCCGTCATGGCTCACCAGGACGCTGACGTCCCCGACGACTCCGCCGGCTCCGCTCTCTCCGACGTCGACCGGTTCGTCCAGCAGTGGCGCGAGCAACGCCCCGACCTCGACCCGTCGCCGATCGCGCTCTTCGGTCGCGTGCACCGGGTCTACCTGCGCTACCAGGCGGTCATCACGAAGTGCTTCGAGGACTTCGGGCTCAACCCGGCGTCCTTCGACGTGCTCGCGGCGCTGCGGCGGGCGGGCGCGCCGTACCGGATGACCGGCACCGAGCTGGCCGCCGAGTCGCTGCTCTCCTCGGCCGGCATCACCTTCCGGCTCGACAAGCTGGAGCAGGCCGGGCTGATCACGCGCATCCGGGACACCCAGGACCGACGGGTGGTCCACTCCCAGCTCACCCCCGAGGGCCTGGCCCTCATCGACGAGGCCATCGCCGCGCACCTCGACAACGAGCACCGGCTGCTGGCCGGCGTCGACGACGCCGACGCCGACCAGCTCGCCGCGCTGCTGCAGCGCCTGGAGGACTCGATCCTGGCCGCGCGGCAGTAGCCGGCGCGTCACTCCGGGCCCGCCCCGATCCGCGCGGCGGCGGCGCGCAGGTGGGCGACGCTGTCGAGCACGAACTGCTGGCGCTCGGCGTCGTCGGCCGGCTCGGCCAGGGAGGCGAGCGTGCGGCGCTCGCCGCGGGCGACCGCCGCCTCGTACCCGCGGGCGAGCCGGACCAGCTCCGCCAGCTCCACGGTGGTCATGTCCGGCTGCCCGGCGTGCCACAGCGGGTCGTGGATCGGGATCGGCAGCTGGAAGCGGCGGCCCATGATCCCCTCGATGGACAACGCCCGGCGGGGCGCCACGAGGAGCGCCGACAGCAGCGCCGACCAGTCGATGACGCCCTGCCCGCAGGGCGCCAGCACCCGGCACAGCCCCTGGTCGGTGAAGAAGAGCGCGCCGTCGCGCACATGCGTCTGCCGCGTGTACGGCGCCACCCGGTGCGCGGCCGCGACCGGATCCTCGCCGCGGATCAGCACGTTCGCGGTGTCGAAGGTGATCCCGAACGCGTCCGGCCCACCCTCCTCCACGAGCCGGACCAGCTCGAAGGTCGTGATCTCCTCGTGCGTCTCGATGTTGAGGTGCGAGCCGTGCGCGCGCAGGACGGGAGCGAGCTCGGCCATCACCTTCGCGGTCGCCCTCAGCTGGTCGTGCCAGGTGACGTCGGTGCGGTACCGGTCGCAGGCGAGCCGGCCGGCCAGGTCGAACTTGTAGTTCGCGGTGGCCGCCCAGATCTCGTGGATTCCCGCGGCCGCGCAGGCCGCCACGATCCGCTCGATGCCGAACAGGTAGTCGCCGTCGCCGAGGGCCCGGATCTCCGGCGCCTCCGGGGCCGCGAAGGGGTTGATCTTCGCGGCCCCGACCTCGAGGTACAGGTCGAGGTCGTCGGCCTGTTGACGCAGGGCGGCGAGCTCACCGACGTCCAGGGTGGGACTGAGCTCGAGGGCGGACCTGAAGAAGACACCCTCCAGGCCGACCTTCGCCGCACGCTCCAGCAGCCAGGCCGCGTCGGTGCCCTCGGGAGCGGGGAACTTCGAGCTGTCGGTCCCGATCCGGAAGGCCGGCTCAGGCACCGGCATCGGCGGTTCCCCCACCTGCGCTGTCCGCGTCGTCCGCGTCGTCCGTGTGGTCCGACAGGTCCACGAGACCGCGGCGGAACACGTTGTGCGGGTCGTACTCCCGCTTCACGGCCACCAGCCGGTCGTACTTGTCGCCGTAGGCGTAGCGGGCGGCCGACTCGTCGCCGGCCACGCTGGTGAAGTTGATGTAGGTGCCGTTCTTGTAGGGGTCCATCTCCGCGTCGAACGCCGACACCCAGTCCATCAGCTCCGGCGCCTCCGACGGGAACTCCCACTCGGCACCCGCGCTCGCCATGAACCTCGCCGAGGTGCGGTCGCTGGTCGAGGTCGCCATCGGGTCGACCCGCGCCGCCTGTCCGCCGCGAGGGTAGAGCTGGTAGGGACACGCGAAGTGGGGCGCGATCGTCGAGCGGGCCTGCAGCGGTCGGCCGGGATACGCGTCCGACCACTTGAGCACGGTCTCGATCGCCTCGTCGGGGAACTCGTTGAGCATGCTGTTCTTCCAGTAGCGGCGCACGCCGTACCGGAAGTCGTCGTCGCACGCACCTTGGAGCTCGACGTGCGGCAGCTGGTACTCGGTCTGCCAGACCGGCGATCCCGCGCCCATCATGTCGTCGGTGAGCCGGCGGCCCTCCTCGGCGTCGCCCCAGTGGATGGTGGCGACCGAGACGACCTGGCTGCCGCGGTACTTCGCGGGCACGACGGTCCAGAAGTCCGGCACCTCCACGGTCCGGGCATAGGTGACGACGTTGTCCTCGGCGTCGTAGCTCCAGTCGCGGAAGTGCTGCAGGACGCGCTTGCGGTCCTCGCCGACGTAGAACGCCTGGCGCACGTTGGCCTTCATCGTGAACGGCGTGTAGCGGAAGGTGAACTTGGTCGCGATGCCGTAGTTGTGGCCCGCGCCGCGCACCGCCCAGAACAGCTCCGGGTGCTCGTTCTCGTTGACGGTGAGGATCCGGCCGTCGGCGACGACGAACTCCACCTCGACGACGTGGTCGGTGGTGAGCCCGTACATCCGCGACAGATAGCCGGTCCCGCCGCCGAGGGTCAGCCCGGCGACGCCGGTGTGCGACACCGTGCCCGCCGGTACGACGACGCCGTGCTCGGCGCACGCGCGGTCGAGGTCGCCCAGCCGGCAGCCGGCACCGGCCGTGACCGTCCCGGTCTCGTGGTCGAAGCTGACGTCCTTCATCGGGCCCGTGTCGAGCAGCACCGCACCGTCGATGACGGCGGTGCCGGCGAGGTTGTGCCCTCCGCCGCGGACGGTGACCTCGTGACCGTTCGCGAGCGACCAGGTCAACGCCCTGGACACGTCCTGGGCGGTCCGGCACAGGACGACCGCCGCCGGGCTGCGGTCGATGTCGGCGTTCCAGACGTGCCGCTCCAGGTCGTAGTGCCGCTCGCCGGGCAGGATCACGGGGCAGTCGACGGCGCTCTTGAGCCCGGCGAGGTCCGCCTGCGTGGCGTTCGCGGTCGTGCTCATCGGATGTACTCCTTCATGGGTGGGGTGTGGTCTCCGGCAGCGGTCACGCTGCGGAGGTGCCCGGCACTTCGGCGGAGGAAGTCCTCCCGCATGAACAGCCCGCCCGCCCGCAGCGTCGCTGCGTCGGGTCGGTCGAATGAGCGGACGTGGTGCTCATAGGCACCGACGCAGTCGAGGACCGCGCCAAGCTCGTGGGGATCCAGGTCCGGATGCGCGGCCCGCCAGCGCGGGTCGTCGGACCAGATCTGCATGGCCGGCTGGTGCGGACCGGCCGGCTCGACCGTGAGATGGAGACCGGGCCGGGCCTCGAGCAGGACGCCGAGCACCGCGGCCCAGTCAATCACGCCCTCGCCGCAGGGGACGAGATAGCGGTCGGGGGCATCCGGCCCCGGGACGATCGCGACGTCGCGCAGGTGGCACATCCGGGTGTACGGCGCCACGCGACGGGCTGCCGCCTCGGCGGTCTCGCCGTGCACGTAGACGTTCCCGCTGTCGAAGGTGATCCCGATGACGTCGGGCCCGACCGCCTCGACCAGGCGCACCACGTCAAGCGTGGTGATCTCCTCGTGGGTCTCGAGGTTGAGGTGCGAACCGCACGCCCGCAGGACCGGGGCGAGCCGGGCGAGCAGCCGCTCCGTCGCCGCCAGCTGGTCGGTCCACGGGGCGTCGCGCCGGTAGCGGTCGTTCTTGTGGAGTCCCGGCAGCCCGGCCTGGAAGTTGCCGGTTGCGGTCCACAGCTCGTGGCAGCCGATCGCGGCCGCGGCCTCGATCATCCGCTCCATGCCGGCCAGGTAGCTGCCGTCGCCGAGCCTGCGGATCTCCGGCAGCTCCGCGGTCATGTACGGGTTGACCTTGCCGACGCCGAGCTCGAGGTAGAGGCCGAGCCCGGCGGCCGTGTCGGCGACCTCGCGCAGCAACCCCGCGTCGAGGGTGGGCGAGAGCTCGTAGAGCGTGCGGAGCAGGACACCGTCCAGCCCCTGCGCCGCGGTGTCCGCGAGCACCTGCTGCCAGGGCGCGTCGACGGCGCCCTTGAGGGCGCGGTGCGGCGAGGGCAGCTTGACGTCGGCGCCCACCGGGGCACTCATGCCGACCTCCGGTCCACGGCCGCGGCAGCGCGGCGGGCCCGGTCGCGCTCGGGGTCGGGGATCGGGATCGCGGCGAGCAGGCTCTTGGTGTAGTCGTGCCGGGGCCGGTCGAAGACGTCGGCGCACGCGCCGTCCTCCACCACGACACCGTGCTGCATCACCATCACCTCGTGGCACAGGTGGCGCACCAGTGCGAGGTCGTGCGCGACGAAGACGACCGCGAGGCCCAGCTGCTGCTGCATGTCGAGCAGCAGGTTGACGACCTGCGCCTGGACCGAGACGTCGAGGGCCGAGACCGGCTCGTCGCAGACCAGCACGCGCGGTCCGACGGCGAGCGCCCGGGCGATCGCGATCCGCTGCCGCTGGCCACCCGAGAACGACCGCGGGAAGCGCTCCAGGATCGTGGCGTCCAGGCCGACGAGCTCGAGCACCTCGACCACGCGGTCGCGACGACCCTGCTTCGAGGCGGCCGCGCGGTGGATGTCCAGCCCCTCGCCGACGATCGTCTCGACGGTCATCCGGGGGTTCAGGCTGGAGTACGGGTCCTGGAAGACCATCTGGACGTCGCGGCGGAAGCTGCGCCGCATCTCGCGGTCCGCGCCGGCGAGCGGCACGCCGTCGAAGAGGACCTCGCCCGCGTCGGCCCGCTCCAGGCCGACGACGCAGCGCAGCGTCGTCGACTTGCCGCTGCCGGACTCGCCGACGATGCCGAGGATCGCCCCCGGCCCGACGCTGAAGCTCACGTCGTCGACCACGCGTCGCGCGTCCCGGCGTGGCCCGAAGGACTTGGTCAGGCCGCGCGCCGCCAGGATCGGCCCGCTCATCGGGCCCCCTCCCCCGCCATCGCGAGCGGGTGGTGACAGGCGACGTCGGCGCCGCCGATGGGGCGGACCTCCGGACGGTCCCGGGTGCAGTCCGCCTCGGCCCGCGCGCAGCGCGGGTGGAAGGCGCAGCCACCGGGTCGCGACGTCGGCTGCGCGGGGCTGCCGGCGATCGGGGCGAGGGCGCCGTCCCGGTCGACGCGAGGCACGGAGGCGAGCAGCCCGGACGTGTAGGGGTGGCGCGGCGTTCGGTAGAGCTCGCTGACCGGACCGGTCTCGACGCCGCGGCCGGCGTACATCACGGCGACCCGGTCGGCGAAGCCGGCGACGAGGCCGAGGTCGTGGGTGATCAGCACGACGCCCATGCCGAGCTCGGCGACGAGCGAGTCGATGAGGGAGAGCACCTGCTCCTGCACCCGGACGTCGAGCGCGGTGGTCGGCTCGTCGGCGATCAGCAGGTCCGGATGGGCCACGATCGCCATCGCGAGGCAGACCCGCTGGCGCATGCCGCCCGAGAACTCGTGCGGATAGGCCCGCATCCGGCGCGCGGCGTCCGGGATGCCCAGCTTGTCGAGGGTCTCGACCGAGCGGCGCCGGGCCTCTGCCCGGCCGATCCCGTGGACGCGCAGCGACTCCATGACCTGGCTGCCGATGGTCCGCACCGGGTTGAGCGTGGTCATCGGGTCCTGCAGCATCAGCCCGATCCGGCTGCCGCGACGGGCCCGCATCTCCGCGTCGCCGAGGGCGAGCAGGTCGGTGCCGTCGAGGAGCACCCGGCCGCTGACCGACGCCCGGTGGTCGAGGCGGAGCAGGGCGCGGGCCGTCACGGACTTGCCCGATCCGGACTCGCCGACGAGGGCCACCCGCTCGCCCCGGGCGACGGTCAGGTCGAAGCCGGAGACGATCTCCACCGGACCGCCGATGCCGGGGTAGCTGACCGTCAGGTCCCTCACCTCGAGGAGGGGACGGGGTGCGAGGTCCTCGCCCGTTGCCGGGACGGGTACCTCCACGTTGAGGCTCACGATGTCGAGACCTTTCATGTCAGGGCCGCGTCGGGGTGGTTGCGGGTGCGCAGGGAGTCGCCGCTGATCGCGAAGGCCAGCGCGGTGAGGGTGATCAGCAGGCCGGGGACCACCGAGATCCACCAGGCGCTGGTGAGATAGCGGGCACCGGTCTCGACCATGGCGCCCCATTCGGCGCTCGGCGGCTGTGCGCCGGCACCGACGAAGGACAGGCCGGCCATGATCAGCGTGGCGCCGCCGATCTCCAAGGTGGCCTGCACGTAGACGCCGTCGAGCGAGTTGGGCAGGACGTGACGCAGCATCACCCGCCACCGGCTGGCACCGAGGACGCGGGCGGCCTCGACATAGGGCGAGGTGATCACCGTGCGCATCTCGGCCCTGGCGATGCGGGCGAAGCCGGGCCACCAGGCCACGACCATCGCGATGACCGCCGAGCGCAGGCTCGGGCCGAGGGCGACGGCGACGCCGAGCGCCATGACCATGACGGGCAGCGACAGGGTGATGTCGCAGAAGCGCATCACGACGTCGTCGACCCAGCGGCCGCCGATCGTCGCGACGCAGGCCACCAGGATGCCGATCGCGGCGGCGCCGGCGACGGCCAGGAGCGCTCCGAGGATCGAGGACCGGGCACCTGCCAGCGCCCGGCTCAGCACGTCGCGGCCGAGGCCGTCGGTGCCGAGCAGGTGGCCGCCGGACGGCGCCTGGAGCGCCTGGCCGAGGTCGACGGCGTACGGGTCGTGCGGAGTGAGCAGCGGCCCGAGGATCGCGAGCCCGAGGAGCAGCACCACGGTGCCGTAGGCGATCCGGTCCAGCCACGGGAGCCGGCGGCGTGTACGGCGCACCCGCGGCACGGCGTGGGTGGTGGCGACGGTGGTCATGCGGTGGCCCTCCGGGTCTCGAGGAGGCGGACCCGGGGGTCCGCGGCGAGCTGGACGAGGTCGACGACGAGGCCGACGAAGGTGACGATCACGCCGACGACGAGCACCATGCCGATGACCGCGAAGGTGTCCTTCTGCGCGACCGCCTGGGTCAGGTAGCTGCCGAATCCCGGGCGGCTGAAGACGGTCTCCACCATCACCGCGCCGCCCATCATCCAGCCGACCTGCAGGCCGATCAGTGTGGTGACCGGCGCGACGGAGTTGCGGAGGCCGTGCTGCAGGAGGACGGTGCGCTCCCGCGCGCCCTTGGCCCGCGCCGCCGTCACGTGGTCGGCCTCGAGCGCGGTCACCATCGAGCCCCGCACGACGCGGATGACGAACGACATGAACGGGATCGCGAGCACCGCCGCGGGCAGGACGAGGTGCGCGAGCGCGTCGGAGAACGCCGCGAGGTCCCCGGCGAGCAGGCTGTCGACGGTGAGGAAGCCGGTGCGGCGCGGCACCTCGACGCCGAGCGTCGAGACCCCGGAGATCGGCACCGCACCGAGCTGCCGTCCGATCGTCGTCTGCGCGATCATGGCCAGCCAGAAGGTCGGCAGCGCCCCGCAGAAGATCGCGGTGAGCCGCACCGCGTTGTCGGTGCGGGTCCGGTGCCGGGCCGCGGCCCACACACCGAGGGGGACGCCGCAGGTCAGGTTGATGACCATCGCGAGCCCGACCAGCTCCATGGTGTAGGGGATGAGCTGCTGCAGGTCGCCCAGCACCGGCTGGAAGGTGAAGATGGACGTGCCGAGGTCGCCGTGGAGCAGCCGTCCCAGATAGCTGACGTACTGGTGGAGGACCGACTCGTCCAGGCCCAGCCGCTGGCGCACGACCTCCACCTGCTCGGGGGTGGCCGTGACGCCGGCGGCGGCCTGCGCCTCGTCGCCCGGGATCGCCTTGATCAGGAGGAAGACGATGGTGACGACCCCCCACAGGGTCGTGGCCAGCAGCGCGAGCCTTCGCGCGAGATACCGGGCGAGAAGCGACTTCTCCATCAGCCGATCAGTCCTCGATCTTGTAGGTCTGCGGCATGTAGCCGGTGTGGGCGGGATAGAGCTCGACGCCGGAGACGGTCTTCGGCACGACGACCGTGGTCACCTCGTCGGCGACGGGCATCGAGGCCGAGTCGTCGACGAGCCGCTGCTCGACCTCCTCGTAGATCTCGCAGCGCGCGTCGTCGTCGCCCATCGCGTTCGCCCGGTCGAGGAGCTCGTCGATCTCCGGGTCGGCGTACTGCCCGAAGTTGGTGGAGGTCTCCCGGAACTTCGAGTGGTAGCGCGTGGTGAGCAGGCTCCCGACGTCCGGCGTCGGCGGGTTGTCCCAGATCACGGCCATGTCCGGGGTGGTGGTGATGGCGCCGAGCGACTCGATGTAGGTGGGGTAGTCGACCGTCTTGAGCTTCACGGTGACCCCGAGGTCGCGCAGGACCGACTGCAGCGCGGTCGCCGCGTCCGCCTGCTCGGCGAAGACCGACTGGTAGGCCAAGGTCAGCTCCTTGCCGCTCGCGGCCAGGTCGGACAGCAGCGTGCGCGCCTGGTCGAGGTCCTGCTCGAAGGGGGCGATCTCCGGCCGGCAGTCCATCACCGCGGGCGCGACGCCGCTCGCGACCGAGCCGTGGCCGCCGAGGATCGTGGCGACGTGGGCCTGGTAGTCGTAGGCGTGCCGGATCCCCTCGCGGACCTTGGGGTCGTCGAACGGCGCCCGCTGGGTGTTGAAGTAGACGTAGAGGCCCTGCGCCTTGGCGAGCTCCACCGAGGTCAGCTGGTCCTGCTCGAGCACGGCCTGCAGGTCCTGGGGCTCGATGCCGTCGGCCACGTCGATGTTGCCGGCCAGCATCTCCTCGCGCTGCGTGGAGCTCTCGGGGATCAGCCGGTAGACGATCTTCTCGGGAGCGTCCTCGTTGACGGCACCGGTGAAGTCGTCGTACCTGCTGAAGATGATCTGGCGGTTGGGCTTGAAGTCGTCGAGCGTGTACGGGCCGCTGCCCGCCTCGTTGGACGCGAGCCACGACTGTCCCTGGTCGTCGCCGGCGTTCTTCTCCACCAGCGCGGAGTTGACGATGTAGACCTTGGCGAGGCCGCCGAGGAAGAGGGACGAGGGGCTGAG
Source organism: Nocardioides carbamazepini (assembly GCF_024614185.1). Classification (GTDB taxonomy): domain Bacteria; phylum Actinomycetota; class Actinomycetes; order Propionibacteriales; family Nocardioidaceae; genus Nocardioides; species Nocardioides carbamazepini. Next base: position 38,299 of record NZ_JAHTLF010000023.1, on the reverse strand, counting down.
CAGGTTGATCTTGATCTCCGTGTCGCTGACGACCTCGGCCGACTCGTAGTCCGAGAGGAACTGGGCGACACCGACGCCGAGCGCCTTGGCCCGGTCGAAGGTGTACTTGACGTCCTCGGCGGTGACCGGCGCGCCGTCGTGGAAGGCCGCGCCGTCGCGCAGCGTGAAGGTCACCGAGTGGGCGTCCTCGGCGACGGTCCAGTCGGTCGCGAGGCGGCCCTGGAGGGTGCCGTCGGGGTCGTAGTCGACGAGGGACTCGTACATCGGCACCACCGACTGGTCGACGGTGCTGTTGTCCGCCAGCACCGGGTCGATGCTGGGCACCGTGCCGTCCACGCCGAAGGTGAGGGTCGTGTCGCCGTCAGCGCCCGGGCCGCTGGGATCGGCAGCACAGGCGGTGACGGTCCCCAGCGCGAGGGCGGCCAGGCCGAGGCCGAGCGCCCTCTTCGTTCGAAACGTGCTCACTCCGTGCTCCTTCTTGTTCGGGTCGGCCTGTGAGCCACCTCACGTGACCTGTATACATACAACACCACATCCACCGGCAGGCAGACAAGGCTTCCATGTAAATTTCTAATGTCTTAAACATCTGCTTCCCGCTTGGTACGGTGGCTTTGGGCGCGAATCGGGCCGTACCGGCCGACAGCGCACCCAGGCCCGCAGAACCCATTTGGTATACGAGGAGACGATCGTGACCGAGTTCCCCACCCTGACGACCACCGAGCGGGACCGGCGCTACGCGTCCGTCCGCGCCCTCATGGACCGAGTCGGCGTCGACGCCGTGCTCGTCTCGGGACAGGGACGCGACCAGCTCGACCGCTACCTGACCAACGAGGGCACCCGCAGCTACTGCGTCCTCCCCCGGCACGGCAACCCGGTCTCCGTCGTACCCACCGGCAACATCACCCTCGGCCGGTACGACGAGCCCGGCGGCCGCTACGAACGCTGGGTCGCCGACCAGCGGCTCACCCGGCCCGGCCACCAGCTCGGCGACGTCCTCGCCGACCTCGGGCTCACCGCCGCCACCATCGGCGTGGTCGGGCTGCGCAGCCGCGCACCGGCCAGCGTCGCCGGCACCATCCCGTTCGGCACGTGGCAGCGGGTCGTCGATCGCCTCCCCGAGGCGAGGTTCGTCGACCTGCACGCCGAGTTCGAGCAGCTGATGCTCGTGCACAGCGAGGCGGAGCTGGCGATGATCCGGCACTCCGCGGTGATCGGCGAGGCCGCGTGCGCGGCGATGATCGCCGCAGCCGGCGCCGGCGTACGGGAGTCGGAGATCGTCGCCGCCGGGATGCAGTCGGTGACCGCCGCCGGGGGACTGTGGCTCAACGGCCCGCAGCGCAGCGGAGCCGAGCGGCTCGGCTGGGCCGGCGCCGACTGGCTCTGGATGGGCGGCGGCTCGCGGGTCCTCGACAAGGGAGACGTCTTCGGCGCCGAGCTCTTCACGCTCTACGGCGGCTTCGAGTCCCAGCAGCAGGTGGAGATCTCGATCGGCCGGCCCGACGACGTGCATCGCCGGCTCGAGGAGGTCGCCGTCGATGCCTACCGGCGCGGTGTGGAGTACCTGCACGTGGGCGGTACCTTTGCCGAGCTGTGCGAGGTGATGGAGAAGCCGCTACGGGAGGCAGGTGCCTGGAACATGGGACCCGTCGTGCAGACCGTGTCGCCCGTGATCTACAACGGGGCGACCCACGTCGGACTCGACCGGCAGACCGGCCTGGCCGGCGTACCGCTCCCCCACACGTCGCCGCGCGACGGCGACTTCGTGATCGAGTCGGGCATCGCCTTCGCGTTCGAGCCCAACGCCTGCCAGGACCGCTCACGGGTGAGCATCGGGGGCACGGTGATCGTGACCGATGACGGCGTGGAGGAGCTCAACGCGCTCTGCCTCCAGGTCAACGTGGTGTAGGCGATGCTCGACATCCATCACCCCGACGGGGACGACGACCTCAACGACGACCTGCTCGTCGACCGCATCTACGCCGAGCTCGTGGAGCGGATCGTCTCCGGCGCCGTCGCGCCCGGCGAGCGACTGCGGGAGACCCACGTCGCCGACCTGCTCGACGTCTCCCGGGTGCCTGTCCGCGAGGCCCTTCGGCGCCTCGAGTTCGACGGCCTGGTCGAGATCCGGCCGCGCCGCGGCGCGACCGTACGGCAGCTGACGATCGCCGACGTCGAGGAGCTCTTCGACGTCCGCGAGGCGCTGGAGGTGCTGGTCGCCCGGCTGGCCGCCCGGCACATCTCCGAGCACGGGATCGCCCGGCTCGAGGAGGCGCTCGAGCGGACCGGGGGCGCCCACGAGACGGGCGACCAGCGGCGGATCGCGGCGGCCACCTCCCAGTTCCACGAGGTGATGCTCGAGCTCACGGGCAGCAGCCTCCTCAAGGCGCTGATGCGGGTGGTCTCGGGCCGCGTGCACTGGCTGTTCCGGCTCACCACCTTCCGCGGCGACCACGGACACCGGGCCGAGCACGACGCGCTGCTCGACGCGATCCGCAACGGCGACGAGGAGATCGCGGCGGCCCTGGCCTACGCCCACGTCGCCCGCGGGCGCCGGCCGACGCTGGAGGCACTGGGGAAGATGCTGGACGGCTGAGCCCCGCTCCCCTGGCGCGGTCGCGGCTCAGCCGTCCCGCAGCGCTCGCTGGTGCTCGGCCCGCTGCCGATGGCTGCTCGCGATGTGGGCGAGGACGAGGTCCTCGATGCCCGCGACGTCGCCGCCGGCGATGGCGTCGTACAGGACGTTGTGCTCCTCGCTGACGTGCAGGAGGTCGTCGTGCTGGCCGAGGAGCCAGCGCAGGCGACTGCGCATGGTCTGGGAGAGCTCACTGAGCAGGCGGTTGCCGGCCAGGTCGGTGACGATCTCGTGGAAGTCGGCGGCCGCGCGGCGGGCGGCGACGCGGTCGCCCGCGCGGGCACCGGCCAGCTCGGCCCCGAGCGCGTCACGGAGCCGAGCCAGGCCGGCCGTGGTCCGGCGCTGGGCGGCCAGGCGGAAGGTGAGGACCTCCAGGGCCGCGCGGACCTCGTCGAGCTCGGCGAGGTCCTCGGGCGAGAACTCACGCACGATCGCCCAGGTGTGGGGGCGCAGCGTCACGAGCCCCTCGGCGTCGAGCAGGGTCAGGGCCTCGCGGACCGGGACCCGGCTGACGCCGAACTCCGTGGCCAGGTCGCGCTCGACGAGCTTGCTGCCCGGCGCGCGCTCCCCGTCGATGATCTGGTTGCGGAGCCAGTCCGCGACGCGCGAGGACTCCTTGGGTCCCTCCGCAGCTCGACTCACCGTGCCCGCCTTCCGTTCGCGAGGACGAGGGTACGACGTCAGTCGCTCGGCCGGCGCTCGAGGAAGAGGATGCCCTCGTCCAGGGACGGCACGATCTCGGTGCCGACCTTGCGGGCGAGCAGGTCGTCGAGGCGGTCCAGGGGACCGATCAGGACCCGGCCGCCGGCGCGGGCGACGCGGATCGCGGCGTCCACCTTCGGCTGCATCGAGCCCTCGGCGAAGGCCAGCTTCGCGATCGCGTCGGCCGAGGCGGTGACGATGTCGCGCTGCTCGGGCGTGCCCCAGCTCTCGCTCACGTAGTCGCCGTCGGTGAGCATGATCAACACGTCGGCACCGATCTCGACGGCCAGCGCGGCGCTCGCCTGGTCCTTGTCGACGACGGCCTGGACCCCGACGTGGCGACCCAGGCTGTCGAGGCGGACGGGGACGCCGCCACCGCCGACGCACACGCACAGGGTGCCGCCCTCGAGCAGACGCCGGATGAGGGGCGCCTGGACGATCGCGAGCGGCCGCGGCGACGGGACCACGCGACGGAAGGCGGCGCCGTCCCTGGCGATCGTCCAGCGGTACGCCGCCGCGGCCTCGGCGGCGTCGTGCCCGGAGTACTGGGGGCCGATCAGCTTGGTGGGCCGGTCGAAGGCCGGGTCGTCCTCGGACACGACGGTCGTCGTGATGATGCCGGCGACCTCGCGCTCGCCCTCGACCGCGTTGGCGAGCTCCTGTTGCACGACATAGCCGATCATGCCCTGGGTCTCGGCGCCGAGGATGTCGAGCGGGTACGCCGCGACGTCCTGGTAGGCGAGGTTCTGCAGCGCCAGCAGGCCGACCTGCGGGCCGTTGCCGTGCGTGATCACCAGCTCGGCGGTGCGCGCCAGCGCGGCGAGCGCCTGGCAGGTGGAGCGGACGTTGGTTCGCAGGAACTCCGCCGTCATCGGCTCGCCTCGACGCGCCAGGGCGTTGCCGCCCAGCGCCACTACGACTCGCATGGACCTTCTCCTGCTCGATGGGGGTCGACCTTCTGGGATTCCGGGTGGTATACCATTTCTCGAAGAATGGTATACCAAAATGGTCGGGAACGGGGCGCTCACCGAGTCCCCTGACGAACCCCTCTGACGGCCCAGCGAAGGAGTCCCGGGTGACGGCGACAGCAGGAGAGCACGCGGGACGGCCGGTGGACGCCGTGTCCGTCGACGCCCGGCTCGCCGCTGCGCTGCCCATCGACGGCCGCACCGGCACCGTGCACTCCGTGCACGCGAGGGTCGTCAACCTGCGCACCCCCGACGGGCTGCTCTGCTGCCTGGCGAGCGACGAGCTCGACGACGCGCCGCGCACCGTGCTGATCGCCGCCGCCGACTGGGGGCGGATCGGGTGGCACCGCGACGACCCGGTCCGCTTCGGCCCCGCACTCACCCACGCGTACGACGGCACCACCGTCGTCCTCGCCGGCGCCACGCCCTGGCAGCCCTCCCCCGCCGACACGTCCGCCCTGACGCCCGACCTGCTGCGGCACGCCGCCGCCACGGTCGAGCGACATCTCCTCACCCCGGCCCACCGCACCCCGTTCGAGGTCGCGAGCGCCGACGAGCTGGGTCGTCGTACGACCGCGCTGGCCGACGCGATCCGGGGCGACGCCGCGACCGCCGTCACCGCCGCGGCCGCCCGGCTGGTCGGGCTGGGCGCCGGGCTCACCCCGAGCGGCGACGACCTGCTCACCGGGCTCGCCGTGCTCGCCGCCGCCGACGGGATGGCGCTCGGCCGGATCCGGCCGGCGCTCGCGGAGGCGGTCCTCGGCCATGCACCCCTGGAGGAGCGCACCACCGCCGTCAGCGCGGCCACGCTGACCGAGGCGGTCGCGGGACGCGCCCGCCAGCGGATCCACGACCTGGTCACCGCGCTCGTCAGCACGGGCGAGGCCGGCACTGCTGGCGGCGTCGGCTCCGGCGGCAGGTCGTCCCTGGTCGACGCCGTCCTGCGGGTACGCGCCATCGGGCACACCTCCGGCGCCGACATCCTCACCGGCCTCCGCCTCGGCCTCACCCTCGAGGCTGACCTGCGCGAGGCGAACCGCCTCGCGGCTCCCACCCACCCGAAGGAGAACTCGTGACCACACCCTCAGCCGACGAGCGGTACCTCGCCGCCGCGGCGACCGGCGACCTCGACGGCGTCCGCGCCGCTCTCGCCGACGGCGCGGACAAGGACGCCCGGGACCGGGAGGAGGCGAGCGCGATCCTCGCCGCCGCGAGGGGCAGGCACTACGACGTGGTCCGCTTCCTCATCGGCCAGGGCGTCGACATCGACGCGCAGGACCAGACCTGCTTCAACCCCTTCCTCCACGGCTGCATCCACGACGACCTCGAGCTGGTGAGGATCATGGTCGAGGCGGGCACCGACCTGAGGCGGCTCACCCGCTTCGGCGGCAACGGCCTCACCCCGGCCGCCGAGAAGGGCCACCTCGGGATCGTCCGCTACCTGCTCGAGCACACGGACATCAACGTCAACCTGACCAACACCCTCGGGTGGACCGCCCTGATCGAGACGATCATCCTCGGCGACGGCGGCCCGGTCCGCCAGCAGACCGCCGAGCTGCTGCTCGAGCACGGCGCCAAGCCCGGCCTGACGGACGAGTGGGGCATCACGCCCCTCGACCTCGCGCGCCAGCGCGGGTTCGACGATCTCGCCGCCGTGATCGAGCGCTACCTCGGAAAGGACCCGGAATGACCAGGTACGTCGACATCCGCAAGAACACCTACCTCGACTCCGTCTCGCTCATGTCCATGAGCACCAGGGCGAACGCCGTCGAAGGCGTCACCCGGGCCCTGCTCGGCATGGCGACGCCGATGAACAAGGAGGTGCTGCTCAACGTCGGCGTGCGGGACCCCGCCATCGACGCGGCCAGGCCCAGCGACCTGATGATCGTGATCGACGCTGCCGACGACCTCGTCGAGGACGCGATCGCGGCCGTCGACGAGATCCTCGCCCGCAGGAACGGCGCCGCCGAGAGCACCGCCGAGATCCGCCACCGCACGCTCGACGGCGCCTTCACCGAGGTCCCGGACAGCAACCTGGTGCTCATCTCGGTCAACGGCGCCTTCGCCGCCCGCGAGGCCCGCAAGGCGCTGGTCGCCGGCAAGCACGTGATGGTCTTCTCCGACAACGTGTCGGTCGAGGACGAGATCGAGCTCAAGGAGCTCGCCCACGACCGGGGCCTGCTCCTCATGGGCCCCGACTGCGGCACGGCGATCATCAACGGCACCGGCCTGGCCTTCGCCAACGCCGTCCGCCGCGGCTCGGTCGGCATCGTCGGCGCCTCGGGCACCGGCAGCCAGGAGATCGCCGTGCGCGTGCACGACTTCGGCGGCGGCGTCTCGCAGCTGATCGGCACCGGCGGTCGCGACCTGTCCGCCGAGGTCGGCGGCCTGATGATGATCGACGGCATCGAGGCCCTCGCGGCCGATCCCGCGACCGAGGTCATCGTGGTCGTCTCCAAGCCGCCGGCCGAGGAGGTCGCCGACAAGGTGCTCGGCGTCCTGGGAGGGGCCGGAAAGCCGGCCGTGGTCTGCTTCCTCGGCTCGCCGCGCACGGAGTCGGGCTACGCCGACGTGCAGCTGGTGTCGGGCACCAAGCCCGCCGCACTGGCCGCCGTCCTCGCCACCGGCGTCGATGAGTCGACGCTCGACCTGCACGCCCTCAACGTGCCGCTGATCGAGGAGGTCCGCGCCAGGCTGGCCCCCGAGCAGAAGTACGTCCGCGGCCTGTTCTGCGGCGGCACCCTCTGCGACGAGGCGATGTTCGCGGCCCTGGCGACGTACGACGACGTCTGGTCCAACATCCAGCGGGACCCGGCGTACGTCCTCGGCGCGACCGACGCCTCGCGCGGGCACACCTTCCTCGACCTGGGCGGCGACGACTTCACCGACGGCCGCCCGCACCCGATGATCGACCCGTCGCTGCGCCTGCAGCGCCTCGTCCGGGAGGCCGACGACCCCGAGGTCGGCGTCATCGCGATGGACTTCGTCCTCGGCTTCGGCGCCCACGAGGACCCGGTCGGCGTGACCATCCCCGCCATCGAGGAGGCGAAGGCCAAGGCCGCCGACCGCGGCCAGCACCTGGAGATCCTCGGCTACGTCCTCGGCACCGACCTCGACACCCCGGCCATCGCCGACCAGGTGGCGCAGCTCGAGGCCGCCGGCGTGACCATCGCCTCCTCCTCCACCAACCTCGGCCTGCTGGCCCGCGAATTCGTTGCGAAGGGTGACCACCGATGAGCATCACCAGCCTGTTCTCGACCGGTCTCAAGCCGGTCAACCTCGGTCTCGACATGTTCGCCGAGGACCTCACCGCCCAGGGCGTGGCGCCGGTCCGGATGGACTGGACCCCGCCGGGCGGCGGCGACCCGGAGATGATCGCGGCCCTCGGTCGCCTCGAGCGCCCCGAGGTCGCCGAGAGGATCGACACCGCCAACGAGGAGGCGGTCGGCCGCGTGCTCGCCGCGCAGCCCTTCCTCGAGGGCTTCGGCCAGGCGATCGACACCGTGCCCGGGATGACGAGGACGACCATCCTGCACGCCGGCCCCCCGATCACGTGGGAGCGGATGTCGGGCCCGATGAAGGGTGCCGTCACCGGCGCGCTCGTCTTCGAGGGTCTCGCGAAGGACCTCGACGAGGCCGCCGAGCTCGCCGGCTCGGGCGAGATCGCCTTCTCCCCCTGCCACGAGCACCAGTCGGTCGGCTCGATGGCCGGCGTCACCAGCGCGAGCATGTGGGTCCACAAGGTCACCAACCGCACCCACGGCAACACCGCCTACACGAACCTCTCCGAGCAGCTCTCGAAGATCCTGCGGTTCGGCGCCAACGACCGGTCGGTCATCGACCGGCTCAACTGGATGCGCGACGTCCTCGGCCCGGTCCTGGCCGCCGCGATGGAGCTCAACGAGGCCGGCCTCGACCTGCGCCTGCTCCTCTCCCAGGCGCTGCACATGGGCGACGAGGCGCACAACCGCAACGTGGCCGGCACGACCCTGCTGATCCAGGCGCTGACGCCGTACATCGTCGAGACCGACTTCTCCACCCAGGAGAAGCGAGAGGTCTTCGACTTCGTCGCGTCCTCGGACTACTTCTCCGGCCCGACCTGGATGGTCACCGCGAAGGCCGCCATGGACGCCGCCGCGGGCATCCAGGACTCCACCGTCGTCACGGCCATGTGCCGCAACGGCGTCGACTTCGGCATCCGCGTCGCGGGCACCGGCGACCGGTGGTTCACCGGTCCCGCGCAGCAGGTCGTCGGCCCGATGTTCGCCGGCTACACCCCGGCGGACTCCGGCCTCGACATGGGCGACTCGGCCATCACCGAGACCTACGGCATCGGCGGCTTCGCCATGGCCGCGGCCCCCGCCATCGTCGCCCTCGTCGGCGGCACCGTGCAGGAGGCGATGGGCCACTCGAGGACGATGAACGCCATCACCGCGGCCAACAACCCCAATGTCACCATCCCGGCACTGGACTTCATGGGCGTGCCGACCGGCATCGACGTCCGCAAGGTCATCGAGACCGGCGTCCTGCCGCTGATCAACACCGCGATCGCCCACAAGGACCCGGGCATCGGCATGATCGGCGCGGGCATCGTGCACCCGCCGATCGAGGCCTTCCAGCAGGCGATCATCACGCTCGCCGACACCGTCGGAGCGGAGTCGCGTCGCTCGGCTCCCTGAGTAGGTTGAGGAGCGTGACCCACAGCGGCAGCGTCCTTCGTGTCCCACCCCTGAGCCCCCAGCTCCACGACGCCGTCGGCGAGCGGTACGACGCCGTGGACCCCGCCGATCTCGATACCCGCGGCGGCGATGTCGTCGCCATCGTGTGCAGCAATGCCAGCCCCGTGGACGCCGACCTGATCGCCGCCCTCCCCCGGCTGGGCGTGATCGCCAACCACGGCGTCGGCTACGACAACATCGACGTGCCCGCCGCGCTGGCCCGCGGGATCGCGGTCAGCCACACGCCCGGCGTCCTCGACGACGCGGTCGCCGAGACCGCACTGGCCCTGCTGCTCGCCGTACGACGCCAGGTGGTCGCCGCCGACCGCTTCGTCCGCGACGGCCGGTGGCTGGACGGCAGCTTCCCCCTCACCGACCAGGTCGCGGGCAGCCTGGTGGGCATCATCGGCCTGGGCCGGATCGGCCAGGCCGTCGCCACCCGGCTCGAGGCCCTCGGCTGCACCGTGAGCTATCACAACCGGCACCGGCTGGCGGACGTCCCGTACGACTACGCCGCCTCCCCCGCCGAGCTGGCCGCGGCCGCCGACAGCCTGGTCGTGGTCGTCCCGGGCGGCGACGACACCACCGCGCTGATCGACCGTGCGGTGCTCGACGCCCTCGGCCCGGACGGCGTGCTGGTCAACATCGCCCGCGGCTCGGTCGTCGACCAGCCCGCGCTCGTCGCCGCCCTCCAGGACGGTCGGCTGGGCGGCGCCGGGCTCGACGTCTACGCCGACGAGCCGAGGGTGCCCGAGGAGCTGACCACGATGGACAACGTGGTGCTCCTCCCCCACGTCGCCTCCGGCACCCACGTCACCCGGGCGGCGATGCGCGCCCTCACCCTCGACAACCTCGCCTCCTGGCTGGCCGACGGCACCCTGCGCACGCCGATCCCGGAGCTGGCTCAGTAGCTGAACGAGGTCGCGCCCTCGTCGCCGATCCACTGCCACATCGGGATCGTGCCGCCGATCTCCGCGCCCTTGATCAGGCGCTCCGGGTCGAGCGCCTTCGCGTTGAAGCACAGCGGACAGACCAGGTAGGTGCCGCCGGCGGCAAGGAAGCGCTCCAGCAGCTCGGGCAGCGACGGGCAGCCCTCGCAGGAGCGGCCGACCGCGACGCCGGGCACGGCGAGCCGGACCGCCTCCTTCGTCAGGAACATCAGGGTCGGACGACCCTGCTCGGCCGCGCCCAGCGCGACCAGGAACGCCACCGTGACCCGCTCGGGGTCCTCCAGCCCGGTGGCCAGGCTGACCACTGCCTTGTTCGACATCGTCGTCTCCTTCGTCGGTACGGCGGGTGTTCGCCGATGGGTCCGACGCTAGGAACCCTGGCCCCCGCGGGCATCGGTGCCGACGCGCACTCGTCGACCCGCCACGGCCCCCGCCGGGCGGTGCACGCGTACGCGTGGATCAGCCGCGCGGGTCGACGCCGAGCACGCGACAGACGGCGGCCGCGCGCGCCGTACGCCCGGACAGGCCGAGCTTGAGGTAGACGTTCTGGAAGTGCCGCTCGACGGTGCGCACGCTCAGGGTCAGCCGGTCCGCGATCGCGGTGTTGTCGAGCCCCTCGGCGGCCAGCAGCAGGAGCTCGCGCTCGCGGGCGGAGAGGTGGTCGACCGGTACGACGACCCGGTCCGCCGCGAGGAAGGCGGTCACCTCGGCACGGAACACCGGCCAGGCCGGCTCGTCGGCGAGCAGCACGTGGTTGCGGGAGTCGAGCAGGACCAGCCGGGCGTCGGGGACGGCCGCCGCGAGCCGCGGGCCCCAGCCGGGAGCGACCCGGTCGCCCTCCGCGTGCAGCACCAGCGTCGGTGCGGAGATCGCGGGCAGCAGCCCGCGGACGTCGACCTCGTGCCGGGCGACCCGGCTGCACACGGCGTTCTCGGTGTTGGTCGAGGTCCGCTGCAGCTCGTCCATCCAGGCCATCTGCTCCTCGGTGGCGTCCGGGATGAAGGCGTTCGTGAACACCCGCCGGAACAGCGGGTCCGGCCGGGCCCAGCCGGCGCGGATCATCGCCTGGAAGGCCTCCTCGGCGGCCGCGTCCTCCTGCTGGATTCCGCCGCCGGCCATGCCGCCGTAGAGCACCAGCCGCGTCACCCGCTCCGGATGGGCATGTGCGTAGGCGACCGCGACCGGCGCCCCGCCGGACATCCCGAGCACCGCGAACCGGCCCAGACCGGCGGCCTCCACCAGCGCTTCGAGGTCGGCGAGCCGCCGCTCGAGGGAGAAGTCGGCGACCTCCCACTCCGAGAGCCCGAACCCGCGCTCGTCGTACCTCACCACGGTCGCGACCTCGCCGAGATCGTCCAGGAAGTGCCGCCACACCGGACTCTGCCAGTCGTGCTGCAGGTGACTGAGCCAGCAAGACACGATGAGCAACGGCGGACCCGACCCGTGGCGCGCCCACGCCAACCGCACACCGTCATCCGTGCGGCAGAAGCGGACCTCCTGGGTCACGGCGCTCGCCACATCGGCAGCGTACCCGTTGAGTCGCCCCATCTGACCGCTTGAGTCGTCGGATCTGACCCCTTGAGTCGTCGGATCTGACCGCTTGAGTCGTCGCTTCCTCGCGGCGGGTCGTGAGCCTCGGCGTTCGCCGCCGGCAACGACCGAAAGCGGCGACTGAAGCGGTCACAAGCGACGACTCACCGGGTCACAAGCGACGACTCACCGGGTCAGATGTGACGACTCAACCCCACCTGATCACCCCATGTGGGGGTAGCGGTGGTCCGTCGGCGGGACGAGGGTCTCCTTGATCGAGCGGGGCGAGGTCCAGCGCAGCAGGTTGAGCGCCGAGCCCGCCTTGTCGTTGGTGCCCGACGCGCGACCGCCGCCGAAGGGCTGCTGGCCCACGACCGCGCCAGTGGGCTTGTCGTTGACGTAGAAGTTGCCGGCCGCGAAGCGCAGGTGGTTGCTGGCCCAGTCGATGGCCGTGCGGTCGGTGGCGAGCACCGACCCGGTCAGGGCGTACGGCGCCGCGGACTCGGCCTGCTTCACCGTCTCCTCGAACGCGCCGGGGCGGCTGTCGTCGTACACGTGGACGACGAGGATCGGACCGAAGTACTCGGTGGAGAACATCTCGTCGGTGGGGTTCTCGGCGACCACGACGGTCGGGCGGACGAAGTACCCGACGCTGTCGTCGACCTCGCCACCGGCCACGATCTGCAGCCCCTCGGTGGCGCGAGCGCGCTCGATCGCCGCCTGGTGCTTGGCGAACGCGCGGGCGTCGATGACGGCGCCGGTGAAGTTGGCGAAGTCGGTCGGGTCGCCGACGGGCAGCGCGTCGGTCTGGGAGGCCAGGTCGGCGCCCATCCGGGCCCACAGCGACGCAGGGACGTAGGCGCGCGAGGCGGCCGAGCACTTCTGGCCGGAGTACTCGAAGGCGCCGCGGATCAACGCGGTGCGCAGCACGTCGGGGTCGGCCGAGGGGTGCGCGATGACGAAGTCCTTGCCGCCGGTCTCGCCGACCAGTCGCGGATAGGTCCGGTACGACGGCAGGTTCTCCCCGACTGTGCGCCACAGGTGCTGGAAGGTCGGCGTGGAGCCGGTGAAGTGGATGCCGGCCAGGTCGGGGTGCGCGAGCGCGACCTCGGACACCGCGAGCCCGTCGCCGGGGAGCATGTTGATGACGCCGGGCGGCATGCCCGCCTCCTCGAGCAGCTCCATGGTCAACGAGGCGGCGAGCTGCTGGGTGGGCGACGGCTTCCAGAGCACCGTATTGCCCATGAGGGCGGGCGCGGTCGGGAGGTTGCCGGCGATGGCGGTGAAGTTGAACGGCGTGATCGCGTAGACGAAGCCCTCGAGCGGGCGGTGGTCGGTGCGGTTCCAGATGCCGGGTGCGTTGGCGATCGGCTGCTCGGCGAGGATCTGCCGGGCGAAGTGCACGTTGAGGCGCCAGAAGTCGATCAGCTCGCACGCCGCGTCGATCTCGGCCTGGAACGAGGTCTTCGACTGGCCGAGCATCGTGGCGGCGTTGAGCCGCTGGCGCCAGGGACCGGCGAGCAGCTCGGCGGCGCGCAGGATGACCGCGGCGCGCTCGTCGAAGGGCAGGGCCTGCCAGCCGGGAGCCGCCTCGCGGGCCGCCGCGATGGCCGTCTTCGCGTCGTCGGCGGTGCTGTTGCGCAGGACGCCGAGGACCTTCTGGTGCGCGTGCGGCTGCACGACGGCGATCTCCTCGCCGCCGCCGGCGACCTTCTCGCCGCAGATGTGGGCGTCGAGCTGGCGGGTCGTGCCGCCGAGCGCGTCGAGCTGCACGACGAGCGCGTCGCGCTCCGCGCTGCCCGGCGCGTAGGTGAGGTTCGGCTCGTTGACCGGGGCCGGCGGGGTGGTGATGGCGTCCATGTCGGGTCCTCTCGGGGGGTAGGGGCTCAGCGGTGCGCGAGTGCGCGCAGGAAGAAGGCGACATTGGCGGGGCGCTCGGCCAGCCGCCGCATGAAGTACCCGTACCAGTCGGTGCCGAACGGGAGGTAGACACGCATCCGGTGCCCGCCGTCGACCATCCGCTGCTCGAGCTCGGGGCGCACGCCGTACAGCATCTGCGCCTCCCAGCGGTCCGCCCCGCGGCCGGCGCCGAGTGCCTGCGCCACCGCGCGGTCGAGCATCGCCGGGTCGTGGGTGGCGATCATCGGGTAGCAGTCGGAGGTCATCAGCGCGTCGATCGCGCGCTCGTAGGCGTGGTCGACCTCGGCCTTGCGCTGCAAGGCGACCGCCTCGGGTTCCCGGTAGGCGCCCTTGACCAGCCGGATCCGGGCACCGGATCCGTCGAGGTCCGCGATGTCGCCGGGGGTACGGCGGAGGTTGGTCTGCAGCACGTTGCCGACGAACGGGTACGACGCGCGCAGGGCGGTGCCGATCGCGAGCGTCGAGTCGACGGTGGTGTGGTCCTCCATGTCGAGGGTGACCGTGCAGCGGAGGGCGGCTGCCGCGGCGGCGATCTCGGCCGCGTGGTCGGTGGCGATCGTCGTGCCGCCGGGCAGGGCCTGGCCCATCGCGGAGAGCTTGAGCGAGACGTCGGCACCGGCGGCGCAGTCCGCCTCGGCGAGCGCGGCCAGCAGGGCGAGGTACGCGTCGCGCATCGCGCGGGCGCCGGCGAGGTCGAGGACGTCCTCGCCGAGCACGTCGATGGTGACCGTGCGGCCCGTGGCGATCAGGCGACGGGTCGCGTCGACGGCGTCGGCGGCGGTCTCGCCGGGCACGAACCTGTCGACGACCTTGCGGGTGAGGGGGAGGGACTCGACCGCGCGGCGGGCACGGGCGCTGCGCGAAGCGCGGTTCAGGGTGTGGCCCAAGGTGCGGGTGAGTGCCTGGTCGAGCATGTCTCCACGCTAGGAGCGTCACCGCTCACGGGAAACGGACATCTGTCACAGGATTTGCGGGCAATGATGAGACACTTGTCCGGTGAGCTCGCTCGACGACCTCGTGGAGGACATGGCCCGGCTGACCGACGCGCCGTGCACGCTCGAGGATCCGGACTTCCGGCTGATCGGCTTCTCCGACCACCGCGGCGACGACGTCATCGACTCGATCCGGCAACGCTCGATCCTGCAGCGACGCTCCACCGAGGACGTGCTCGTGTGGTTCCGCGGCCAGGGCATCGAGGACTCCCCCGGCCCGCTGCGCACCCCCGCCGACGAGGCGCTCGGGATCGTCGCCCGGCTCTGCGTCCCGGCCCGGCACCTGGACCGGGTGCACGGGTACTTCTGGCTCATCGACCCGGACGGCCGGATCGCCGAGTCGACCTGGCCGGAGGCGATCCGGATCGCCGAGTCGGCGGCGCTGCTCCTCAACGTGGCCGAGCGCCGCCAGGCCCACCGCGACGCCCTCTTCCGCGAGCTGGTCGAGGGCGGCCGGCTCGCGGCCCGGGAGTCGGCGGCCGACCTCGCCCAGGCCGGCGGCCTCGACCTGCACGAGCCCGTCACCTGCGTGCTGCTCGAGCGCCCCGAGCTGCTCGACCAGGTCGCGAGCCGTCCCTCGCGCCCCGGCGTGGTGTGGGTCCGCTCCAGCCCGGGCGTGGCCTGCGCCGTCACCCGCGCCTCGCTCGTCGAGCCCGCCGCCGGCCTCACCGACCTGCTCGGCGCCCTCGGCCTCGGCCGCCGCGTCGACAGCCTGGACCGGGTCACCCGCGCCGCGACCGGACCCACCGTGGCCGGCATCGACGCGCTGGCCGCCGCCCACCGCGGCGCCCGGGTCGGCCTGCGCGTCGCCCGCACCGCCGAGCCCGGGACCGTCGTGCGCTGGGAGTCCCTCGGCCCACTCGCCCTGCTCGGCGTGACCCGCGACGACGACCTCGCAGCGGCCGTCATCGACCCGCAGGTGCGGGCCTTCCTCACCACGGCCACCCCCGACGTCCTCCACACGGCGCGGGTCTGGCTCGACGAGGCCGGCAGCGCCTCGCGTACGGCGACGCTGCTCGCCGTCCATCGCCAGACCGTGTACCACCGCCTCGGTCAGGTGGAGCGGGCCACGGGCTACGACCTGTCCCGCGGCACCCACCGGCTCCGCTTGCATCTCGCCCTGGAGCTCGCGCCGTTCCTCCCCTGAGGGTGCGCCCGGTGCGGCCTTCCCGGGCACGCCGGGAATGGGGAAACCGGTGGAGACGGAGCGCGCGCCGACGTACATTCGATCGTCGGACCTCGCGCAGAGGTCTTCTGTCCTTCATGCCTTCGTGGCCGAACGGAAATGCGGACCTTGTAGATATCCGACAGGCGCCGCACGACGAAGCGACCGGAGGAGGTGACAGCGGCCATGACGACCGTGACGCTGCTCAACGCCTCCTACGAGCCCCTCGGGACCGTCACCTTCCAGCACGCCGTGCGGATGCTGTTCCGCGAGGTCGCCACCGTCGAGGAGGCGCACGACGACCGGATGATCGGGCCGCACCCCTGGCCCCGGGTGATCCGGCTGGTCCGCTATGTCGCGGCGAAGTGGATGTACCGCCCGGCGGCGTACTCCCGGACCAACGTGCTCAAGCGGGACCGCCACCGCTGCGCCTACTGCGGCCGGCACGCCTCGACCATCGACCACCTGCTCCCGCAGAGCCGCGGCGGCGGTTGGACCTGGCTCAACACGGTCGCCGCATGCGGCCCGTGCAACGGCCGCAAGGCCAACCGGACGCCGCGCGAGGCCGGGATGCGCCTGCTCGCCGCGCCGTTCGTCCCGACCCGGGCACAGCTGGCCATCGCCTGACCCACGCCCTCGGGCCGGCGATCCCGCCGATGTCTGGGATGCCAGACGCTCTGGTCCCGTCCGGTGTTCCGCCGGCGTCCGCGATCGGGTGCACTGGACACGATGACCACCACGAGCACGACGATCACGCGCGCCGGCGACCTGCGGCGGGTCCCGTGGCGCAACGGGCAGGGCATGACCACCGAGATCGCCCTCGGCGGGGATCCCGACGACTTCGGCTGGCGGGTGAGCCTCGCCGAGGTCGCGCGCAGCGGCGACTTCTCGCCGTTCCCGGGCATCGACCGGATCATCGTGCTCATCGAGGGCGCCGCGATGACGCTGCACCTGCCCGGCCACACGCAGGTCCTGCGGCCCGACGAGCCGTTCGGCTTCGACGGCGGCGTGCCGGTGCGGTGCACCGTCGAGCAGCCGACCCGCGACCTCAACGTGATGACCCGCCGGGGCGTCGCGCGGGCCACGCTGGACGTGCGGGTCCTCGCCGAGGATGCGCCGCCGGTCGTCGTACCTGCCTCGGGGACGGTGGTGCTCGTGGTCCTCGACGGCACCGTCCGGCTGGCTCCGGGCACGACGCTGGAGACCGGAGACGTCGCGGTCGGCGACGAGCCGGTCGTGCTCAGCGGCGTCGCCCGCGTGGCCGTCGCGCGGATCGAATCGGCCGAGGCGGGATGAGCCGTCCGCAGACTACCCGCCAGTAGGTAGTGACGAATCCTCTCCACAACCGGTAGAACACGTTCTTATTCCACTTGTTGTGATGGAGGTCACATGCCTTACACCCCCCGCCCCACGTCGTCTCGGCTCACCCGACGTGGATTCATCGCCGGCACCGGAGCGGCGCTCGGCGCCGCCTCGCTCGGCGTGCCGGCACTGTCGAGTCCCGCCTCCGCCGCCATCGGCAACGGCGCCCAGGTCCCCGTGCTCGTCATCGGCACGGGGTACGGCGGCGCGGTGGCCGCCCTCCGCCTCGCCCAGGCCGGCGTACCGGTCGAGATGATCGAGATGGGCATGTCGTGGGACACCCCCGGCTCCGACGGCAAGATCTTCCCCAAGGTCACCTCGCCCGACAAGCGCGCCTACTGGCTGCGCACCAAGACCAAGGCGCCGGTGAGCAACTTCTTCGGCTTCCCCATCGACGCCACCATCCCCAAGTACACCGGCATCCTCGACGCCGAGGAGTTCGCGGGCATCACCGTCTACCAGGGCCGCGGCGTGGGCGGCGGCTCGCTGGTCAACGGCGGCATGGCGGTCACACCGAAGCAGTCGCGGTTCAGCTCGATCCTGCCCTCCGTCGACGTCGCGGAGATGTACGGCACCTACTACCCCCGCGCCAATGCCGGCCTCGGTGTCGGCTCGATCGACCCGGCCTGGTTCGAGACGGCCGAGTGCTACAAGTACGCCCGCGTCGGCCGCAAGCACGCGCAGCGCTCCGGCTTCGCCTGGACGTTCGTGCCGGACGTCTACGACTGGAACTACATGAAGGCCGAGCAGGCCGGCACCGTCACCCGCTCGGCCCTCGACGGCCAGGTCATGTACGGCAACGACCACGGCAAGAAGTCGCTCGTGCAGACCTACCTCGCCCAGGCGCTCGCGACCGGGCGGGTCAACGTCTCGCCGCTGCACCGGGTCACCTCAGTCGGCCCGGTCCCCGGCGGAGGCGGCTACACGGTCTCGATCGAGCAGCTCGACACCGCCGGCAACGTGGTCGGCACCAAGTCGGTCACCGCCGCCAAGGTCTTCTTCGCCGCCGGCAGCGTCGGCACCAGCAAGCTGCTGACCAAGCTCAAGGCGACCGGCGTCCTGCCCGCGCTCAACAACGAGATCGGCAAGGGCTGGGGCGACAACGGCAACGTCATGTGCGGCCGGGCCAACCACATGTGGGACCCGACCGGATCGCTGCAGTCGACGATCCCCTGCTCGGGCATCGACAACTGGGACGCCGGCGGCGCGTTCGCCGAGGTCGCGCCCCTGCCCACCGGCATCGAGACCTATGCCTCGCTCTACCTGTCGATCACCAACACGACCCGGCGCGCGGAGTTCTCGTGGAACGCCGCCGCCAACAAGGTCGACCTGTCCTGGCAGACCGCCTGGAAGCAGGACTCCATCAACATGGCCAAGACGATCTTCGACAAGATCAACAGCAAGGAGGGGACGATCTACCGCACCGACCTCTTCGGCGTCTACAAGGTCTGGCAGGACGGCCTCACCTACCACCCCCTGGGCGGCGCGGTGCTCAACAAGGCAACTGACAACCACGGGCGCCTGCACGGGTACGACGGGCTGTACGTCATCGACGGCGCCCTCATCCCCGGCAACACCACGGTGAACCCGTTCGTCACGATCACCGCGTTGGCCGAGCGCAACATCGACCACATCCTGGCCAACGACATCTGAGCCGGCCGACACGTGTAACTACCTGTTGTTGCCACTACCGCCCCGGTCTACGGGCCCGGTAGGGGCAACAACAGATAGTTACAGCCGCCTCCCGCATGGCCGGACCGGTCGCGGGCACCGATGGCCCATGGGCGACCTGCTGGCGACCTACCGACGCAAGCGCGACTTCACGCGGACCTCGGAGCCGGCCGGCGCGCCGCCGCCATCCGGCGGCGCCCGGTTCGTCGTTCAGCGTCATCGCGCGAGCCGGCTGCACTACGACCTGCGCTTCGAGATCGACGGCGTCCTGGTCAGCTGGGCGGTGCCGAAGGGGCCGACGCTCGACCCGGGCGTCCGGCGGCTCGCGATGCATGTCGAGGACCACCCGGTCGAGTACCTCCACTTCGAGGGCGTCATCCCCTCCGGGCAGTACGGCGGGGGCGACGTGATCGTGTGGGACACCGGGACGTGGGAGCCGGTGAAGACCGAGGACCCGCGCGCCGCCGTACGTGACGGGGAGCTGCGCGCGGAGGTGCACGGACAGAAGCTGCATGGCCGCCTCGTGCTGGTCCGGACCGGCACCGATGGGGACCGCGAGCGGTGGATGCTCCTGCACAAGCACGACGCGCACGCGGTCGACGGCTGGGACCCCGAGGACCATCCGCGCTCGGTGCTGACCGGTCGCACCAACGACGACGTCGCCGCGGACCCGGACCGCCGGTGGCGGTCGGGGGCCCCTGCCGCCGAGGCCGAGGAGGCGCTGCTGCCGGAGCCGCTCCCGGACGAGACCCTCGACGAGCTCGCCTCACTCGACCGGGAGGGCACCTGGGAGGTGTTCGGCCGGCGGCTGAGGCTCACCCACCTCGACAAGGTGCTCTTCCCCGGCGAGCCGCCGGTCACCAAGCGGGAGCTCCTCGCCTACACCGCTCGGATCGCGCCGGTCGCGCTCCCCTACCTGGCGGGGCGTCCTCTCAACCTGCACCGCTACCCCGACGGCGCCACCGGCAAGGGCTTCTGGCACCGGCAGCGCCCCGAGCACGCCCCCGCCTGGCTCGGCGCCTGGGACAACCCGGCAGCCGATCCGGACGAGACCACGACGTACGTCGTCGCCGACGAGCCGGCGGCACTGGTCTGGGCCGCGAGCTTCGGCGCCCTCGAGTGGCACCCGTGGACCTCCCGGGCCGAGGCACCGGACGAGCCGACGTACGCCCTGGTCGACATCGACCCCGGGGAGCGCACGACCTGGGAGGAGGTGCTCACCCTGGCGCGGCTGCACCGCACCGCACTCGACCACCTCGGCGTGACGGCACGGCCCAAGGTGACCGGACGGTCCGGCATCCAGATCTGGATCCCGGTCGCGCCGGGCTCCACCTTCACCGACACCCGCGCGTGGGTGGAGCGGCTCTCCCGCACCGTCGGCAAGGTGGTGCCCGACCTGGTGAGCTGGAAGTGGGAGGTCCGCGCCCGCGGCGGACGGGCCCGGCTGGACTACACCCAGAACGCCGTCAACAAGACCCTGGTGGCGCCGTACTCCCCGCGCGCCGCGGCCGGCGCACCGGTCTCGGTGCCGATCGGCTGGGGCGAGCTGGACGATCCCGGGCTGCGCCCCGATCGCTGGACGATCCGGACCGTGCTGGACCGGCTGGCCGAGCGCGGCGACCCGTTCCGCACGCTGCTCGGCGCGGCGCAGGAGCTGCCCACGATCAGCTGATCGAGACGGCGAGGTGACGTGCCGGCCGCCGTCACAGCCGGGGGTCGACCGGCTCCGACTCCAGCGCCAGCACGGCGAACACCGCCTGGTGCACCTTCCACAGCGGCTCGTTGCCGACGAACGCCGTGAGTGCGTCGAGGCCGAGTCCGTGCTCCCGCAGCGCGAGCTGCCGCTTCTTGCCGAGGTGCCGCTGGCGCAGCAGGTCGAGGGAGTCGGTGTAGTCGGGGCCGTAGATGATCCGCAGGTACTCCCGGCCGCGGACCTTCAGGCCCGGCTGCACCCGACTGTCGACGAGATGGGCCGGCTTCACGACCATGCCCTCACCGCCCGCGGCGGTGAGATCGAGCCACCACCGGGTGGCCGCCTCCCGGTCGGCCGGCGAGGAGAGGTCGACGACGCGGTGCCGGGTCGGCGTGATCAGGTCACCCTCCAGCGCGGCAAGCCGGTCGAGATGCCAGGTGTGCGGCTCGGTGTGCGCGAGCGCGCGCCCCTCGGCAGCCAGCACCTGGAACGGCGCGACGGTGACGCCGTCGAGGCCGTCGGCCGGTCGGCAGTACGACGCATAGGCGTCGCGGAACGCCGCCGCGTTGACCTGTCGTCGCTGCACGCGCTCGGCCAGTGCCGCGACCTCGAGCCCCCGGGCCGCGGCGCGGGCGAGCACGTCCGCGGCCGCCGGGAGCACCTCGCGGGCGGCGGCACCCACGGCGGCGTACTGGTCCTTGATCAGCTCCAGTGCCTTGGCCGACCAGGGCAGCAGCTCGCAGTCGAGCGCCAGCCAGTCGGTGTCGAGCGACGCGAACAGCGGCGCCGCGGCCTCCCGGAGCCTGGCGACCAGCTCGTCGGCCACGGCGGCGTCGGCGAAGAACGGCCGGCCGGTGCGGGTGTGGACGACCCCCGAGGAGCCGTCGCCGATGCCGAACCGGCGCGCGGCCACGGCAGGGTCGCACGCCAGGACCGCGATCGCCCGCGAGCCCATGTGCTTCTCCTCGCACACGACGTGGGTGACCCCCCACCCGGCGTACTCGTCGAACGCCTGGGCGGGGTGCTCCAAGAAGCCCTCCTCCCGCGAGGTGGCCACCGGCGACATCGTCGGTGGCAGGTAGACCAGCCAGCGCGGGTCGACCGCGAACCGGCTCATCACCTCCAGCGCGGCCGCGGCGTTCTCCTCGGGCACCTTGACCTTGCCGGCGTGCGGCGACTCGATCCAGCGCGTGCCGGCGACGTCGTCGATGGCGAGGACCGACGGCTCCCGGTCGCCGGCGGCGGGCGCCAGCGGCCGGACCGGCTCGTACCACTGCTGCTCGGCCGGCACGGACACGAGCTCCCGCTCGGGGTAGCGCAGCGCGGTGAGGGCGCCGCCGAAGACGACGCCGGTGTCGAGGCAGATGGTGTTGTTGACCCACACCGACGCAGGGACCGGGGTGTGGCCGTAGACGACCATCGCGTCGCCGCGGTACTCCGTGGCCCACGGGTAGCGCACCGGCAGGCCGTACTCGTCGGTCTCGCCGGTGGTGTCGCCGTAGAGCGCGAACGCCCGCACGCGTCCCGACGCCCGGCCGTGGTACGCCTCCTTCAGCCCGGCATGGGCGACGACGAGGCGGCCGTCATCGAGGACGTAGTGGCTGACCAGGCCGTCCATGAACGACAGCGCCCGCGCCCGGAACTCGTCGGGCTCCCGCGCGAGCTGCTCGAGGGACTCGGCCAGTCCGTGCGTCACCTTCACGTCGGCGCCCTTGAGGGCACGGACCAGCTTGGCCTCGTGGTTGCCCGAGACGCACAGGGCGGTCCCGGCGGCGACCATCCCCATCACCAGCCGCAGTACGCCCGGCGTGTCCGGTCCCCGGTCGACGAGGTCGCCGACGAACAACGCCTGCCGGCCCTCGGGGTGGGTCGCTCCCGTCGCGGCGCCCGTGGCGTCGTACGAGAGCTGCCAGCCGAGATCGCCCAGCAGGGTCCGCAGCTCCGACGCACAGCCGTGCACGTCGCCGATGAGGTCGAACGGTCCGGACACGTCGCGGCGGTCGTTCCACGAGCGCTCCCGGACGATCGTCGTCGCGGCGACCTCCTCGGTGCCGCGCAGCACGTGGACGCGGCGGAAGCCCTCCTTGCGGAGCCGGCCCAGCGACCGCTTGAGGTCGCGGTGCTGGCGCGTGACGACGTGCTTGCCGAAGGTGCGGTCGGGCCGGCTCTCGTTGCACTCGACCGCGAGGGCCTCGGGCACGTCGAGCACGATCGCGTCGACCATCACGTCGTGGCTCTTCGCGAGCCGGACCAGCGAGGCCCGCGCCGCCTGCTGGACGTTGGTCGCGTCGACGACGGTGAGCAGGCCACGGCGCAGTCGCGTGCCGACGATGTAGTGGAGCACGTCGAACGCGTCGGGCGTCGCCGCCTGGTCGTTCTCGTCATCGGCGACCAGCCCGCGGCAGAAGTCGCTGGACACGACCTCCGTCGGCCTGAAGTGCGCCCGGGCGAAGGTCGACTTGCCACTGCCGGACACACCGACGAGCACGACCAGGCCCATCGCGGGGATGCTGAGCTCAGGCATCGGTCGCCTCCTTCCTCGTGAAGACCGCCAGCTGGGTGGGGGTTCCGTGGGTCTCGTCCGATTCGCCGACGCCTCGGCGCTCGACGTCGTAGCCGTACGTCGCCGCGACCCGCTCGCACCATGCGGCGAACTCCGGGCGGTCCCACTCGAAGCGGTGGTCCGGGTGCCGCCTGCCCCGCAGCCCCTCGTAGAGGACGTTGTACTCGCGGTTCGGCGTCGTCACGACGACCGCCCCGGGCCGCGCGGCGCCGAACACCACCCTCTCGAGCGCGTCGAGCCGGGGGGCGTCGACGTGCTCGACGACCTCCATCAGCACCGCGGCGTCGTACCCGCCGAAGCGGGGGTCCTCGTAGGTGAGGGCGCCCTGGAAGAGCTCCAGCCGGTCGGCCTGCCGCTCGGTCATCCGGTCGACCTGCAGCCGGCGGACGGCCTGCTGGAGGGCGCGGGTGGACACGTCGCAGCCCGCGACCCGGTCGATGCCGGGCACCTTCAGCAGTCGCCCGAGGAGCTGGCCCGGCCCGCAGCCGAGGTCGATCACCGATCGCGCGCCGAGCTCGGCCAGCACCCGCAGGACCGCCTCGTGGCGCTGGGCGTTGAGGGGCAGCCGCCTCTCCTCGGATGGGCGGACCTCCTCCTCCGCGGGCGCGTCGGTCGCCTCGTCGACCGCGGCGTCGCGGTCGTCGAGCTCGGCCAGCCGAGCGAGCGCGACCCGGGTGAGGCCGCCCCGGCGACCGAGATAGCGCCGGGTGATCAGGGTGCGGTCGGGGTGGCCCGCGAGCCAGTCGCCGCCGGAGCGGAGCAGCTTGTCCACCTCGTCCGGTCCCTGCCAGTAGTGCTTGGACTCGTCGAGCACGGGCAGCAGCACGTGCAGCTGCGTCAGCGCATCGGCCAGGCGCACCTGTCCGGTGAGCACCAGCTGCACGTAGCGTGCGTCGCCCCACTCCGGGAATCCCTCGTCGAGCGCGATCGGCTCTGCCACCACGGACCACCCGAGCGGCTCGAACAGCCGACGCGCGATCTCCGGGCCGCCCCGGCAGGGCAGCACCGGGATCGCGATCTCCAGTGGGAGCGTCTGCTCCACCAGGTCGGGGCGAGCCTTGCAGACGCCGCTGCGCGCCGTGCTGAACACACCGGCCAGGGCGACGCCGAGCAGCGAGGAGGCGGCGTACGAACGGTCGTTGACGTACTGCGCCAGGCTGAAGTCGGGCGTGCTCCGGCCCAGCCGGCGGGCGAGCCGCACCGGGTCCACCTCCAGCAGCAGCGCCGCCGTGCACCGCTCCTCCCCCGCCTCCGGGTAGAGCACGGTCGCGGTCCCGAACGACTGCGGGAACTCCTGGACCCGGTCGGGGTGCTTGTGCAGGAGGTAGCCCAGGTCCGTCGCGGGACGATGGGTGGTCGAGATGGTCAGCACCCCGCCATCCTCCCCGCCGCCGCAA
Organism: Nocardioides carbamazepini; assembly: GCF_024614185.1. Lineage (GTDB taxonomy): Bacteria > Actinomycetota > Actinomycetes > Propionibacteriales > Nocardioidaceae > Nocardioides > Nocardioides carbamazepini. The sequence continues at coordinate 14,036 of NZ_JAHTLF010000023.1, read as the reverse complement.
CGGGTTTACCGCTCGCCCGCATAGCCCCTCTGGCGACGGGTACTCCCCACGCACAGCAAGGGGGCAGGATGGGCCGACGTGCGTGGCTTCCCATCGCCGTCTGGCTGCTGACGACGGTGCAGCTGGTCGCTGCCGTGCTCGGCCCGGACCTCTCCCAGTTCGAGGGCAAGGCATTCGGCTGGCGGTTGGCGACGTTCGCTCCAGGCATGGCCGTCGTTCCGGCGGTGTGGTGGTTCTGGAACCGAGACAAGGACCGCGATCCGCCGTACGGCGCCTTCGCCCTGGTGATGGCCCCGTTCCTGTTCGACGTCACCGGCAACACCCTCGATCTCTACGACACCGTCGATGTCTTCGACGACGTTGCGCACGTGGTGACCTGGTTCCTCCTGTGCACCGGCCTGGGACTGATCGTGACCGCGGGCCTGGAGCAGCGATGGGTGGTCGCGACGCTGGTCGCCGGCATCGGTGCCCTGCTGGCGATCGGCTACGAGCTGGCGGAGTGGTACACCTTCATCCGGCACGGCACCAACGACGACCCGCCCTACGAGGACACCCTGGCGGACCTGGCCCTCGGCGTGCTCGGTGCCCTCGGCGCGGCGGCGGTCGTGGTGTGGCGGCCTCGGCCGAGACATGGTCAGAGTCGGTCTCGGCGTGACTCCCGGCCGTTCTCGGCAGGTTGATGGAGGGCGATCGAATCCGACGATCGGGACGACTCGATTCGCTCAGCCGCCCTTCCCTCCTGACGACGGAACCGCGCACTGTCGGCGCGACACACCCCACCAGCCCAGCACAAGACCGAAAGCCGCCGGGATGGCGAGTCCGAGCAATGCCCCTGCGGCGACGTCGTGGACGTAGTGCACGCCCTGCGCGACCCGGCCGACGGCGACCACGACGGCGAGCGCCACGACGGCCCATGCCGCCCAGCGCCGAGGAGTCGCGATCACGATGACGAGCACCGCTCCGAACGCGAGCGTGGCGTGGTTCGACGGGAACGACCAGTCCCCGGCGGGCGGACACTCACCCGCGAACGTCCACCGCGCACAGGGGCGCGTTTGGGAGAACACGTCCTTCAGCAGCTCGCTGACCCCGTAGGCGACGACCACTCCCACGGACGCCGCGACGGCGGGAGCGAGCCGGCGGGGCCAGAGCCGTCGGGCGAGGACCAGCGCGGCGAGCGTCGCGACAGCCAGGACGACGAGTCCCACCTCCGAGATCAGGTCGATGCCCGGCGCACCCGCCGTCGCCGTCGCCAGCGCCCTCGTCACGACGACGCTGAGGCTTCCCGGAAACGGGACAAGCAACGCGGCAAGGGCGACGGTCGCGATGCCGAGCACGAGCGTCCAGCGGCCAGGTGCTTCACCAGCGGTTCCCTCGATACGCACCGCACCCACGCTACGAGCGGCCGGGTGCCGGCACATCAGACGCCGGGATGATCCGGATCAGCCCTCAGTACCATCTCCCGTGCCCGCGCCTCTCATGGACCATGGTGTTGCGAGCTCGGGTGGGAGCGCTCTGACCTGAGCCGCAGGATCGTTGCGGCGGCCGCGAGGAGTACGACGGCTCCGCCGTACGCATAGGCCGCCGCGGCGAGCCCCGTCTCCGTGCTGGCGTACCCCGCGACGACGGCGGGGAGGCCGAAGGCGAGGTAGCTGACCACGAAGACCGCTGCGAACAGCTCGCCGCGCTGGTGGATGCCGACCAAGGGGGTGATGGACCGCATGATCCCCAGGAACGACGTGCCGAAGCCCGTTCCCGCCACCACGGCTGCCGCAATGAAGCCCGGCAGGCTGCCGAACCCGAGCGCGACCAGAGACAGCGCCGTACCCGTGGCGAGCGCGGTCGTGCCGTACAGCGTCGTCGCGTGGCCGTTCCATCCCCGCGCGACGAAGCACGCCAAGGAGCCGGCGGCGGCGAGGGCGGTGACGACGAGGCCCTGCGAGAGGTGGCCGCTGCCGTCGAGCTCACGGGCGACGAGCGGTGCGCCCAGGGAGAGGTAGAGCCCTCCGGTCGCCCACCCGGCCACGAGCGCGGGCAGGGCCCGGAGGAACTCGGCGCGCGCCGGCGCGGGGATGCCGACCTCGGGCCGCAGCGAAGCGCGCAGGCCGGCGACCCGGGAGGAGGTCTCGGGTGCCAGCCAGACGAGGGCACCGAGCACCGCGAACAGCACGGACAGCGCGGAGAAGACCGCGGCAAGGGGGTCGTCGTCGATCCGGTCCAGCGCCAGGCCCGAGGCCAGCGCCCCGACCGCGAGTCCGGCCAGCGGCGTCACCGCGTTGAGCACCGCGGCCGACCCCGGTCGCGTGGGCGGCTCGAGATCGACGACCGCAGCGGACAGGGAGGACATCAGGAGACCCGCTGCGACGCCCTGCACGATCCGCGCCGCGATGAGCACCCCGATGCTGTCGGCATGCCAGAACGCGACCATGCTCGCCGACAGGATCAACAAGCCCGCACTGATCACCGGCCGCCGTCCCAGGTGATCGGACAGCGAACCGGCGACGAGCAGCGTCACCAGCAGCGCGAGGGCGTAGACCGCGAAGATGATCGTCATGGTGCCGGCCGAGAAGCCGATCCGCTCCTGCAGCACCGGATAGAACGGCGACGGAGCACTCGCCCCCGCCATCATCGCCAGCGCACCGGCGAGCGCCAGCACGAACCCGCCGCGAGCCCGGACCCGGGATCGCGCCGAGGAGGGACTGCTCAGGACAGCCTGCCCGTCGCCCACGGGCGCCCCCTGCCGCCCGGCGCTCACCGGGTCGACGAGTACGAGGAGCGCGACAGGATGCAGATGGCAACCGCGACCGGGGCGATGGGGTCGTCCCCGGTGGAGGTCCGCTCGCGGTTCAACGAGCCGCGCCCTGAAGCTGCGGATACAGACTCTCGACCGGGCCCGACAACGCGGCCTTGACGGCGAGGCTGGTGTCGTCGGCGAGGATCTCGAAGGCGCCTGCCTCGATCCCGTCGTAGGCGGCGCGGACGACATCAGCCGGGTCGTTCTTCTCGACGTCGAGTCCTGCGGTCATCGGGGTGTCGGTGTACCCGAGGTGCAGTGCCGCGACATGCACGCCGTCGGCGGCCCAGGCGACCCGCTGGGTGTTGGTGACCGACCACAAAGCTGCCTTGGTGGCGCTGTAGGCGTCGCCGATCCCGAGCCAGCTCAGCACGGACAGCACGTTGAGCAGGGTGCCGTGGGAGGAACGCAGCGCGGGAAGGAAGGCGTTGGCGACCTCGAGGGCGCCCCAGAAGTTGGTCTCGAACAGCTCGCGGGTCGCGGTGAGGTCACCCACCACGCTCGAGCCGTTGGCGGTGCCCGCGTTGTTGATCAGCACGGTGACGTCGTCGGCCTGCGCGGCCGCTGCGGCGATCGACGCGGGGGCGGTGACGTCGAGGCGCAACGGCACGACGCGGTCGTCCTCCCACTCGCGCGGTGTGCGTGCGGCGGCATACACCTTGGTGGCGCCACGTTCGAGGGCCTGGCCCACGAAGTGGGTGCCCAGACCGCCGTTGGCTCCGGTGACGAGCACGACAGCTCCGCTCAGGGTCGTCATGTCAGATCCTCTCGATGATGGTGGCGTTGGCCAGGCCGCCGGCCTCGCACATGACCTGGAGCCCGTAGCGGCCGCCGGTCTGCTCCAGGTTGTTCAGCAGGGTCGTCATGAGTCGCGCACCCGAGCCGCCCAGCGGGTGGCCGATCGCGATGGCGCCCCCGTTGATGTTGACCTTGGCGAGATCGGCGCCGGTCTCCTGCTGCCAGGCCAGGACGACCGAGGCGAATGCCTCGTTGACCTCGAAGACGTCGATGTCCTCGATGGACAGCCCCGCCCGGGACAGCACCCTCTGGGTGGCAGGGATGATGCCGGTCAGCATCAGGACCGGGTCGTCGCCGACCACCGCGAAGGAGTGCACGCGCGCACGCGCGGTCAGCCCGAGACGTGCTGCCGCCTCCTCGCTCGTGACCAGGATCGCCGCCGAGCCATCGTTGATCGGGGAGCTGTTGCCGGCTGTCACCCGCCAGTCGATGCCGGGGAACCTGGCGGCGGAGGCCGCGTCCTCGAAGGCCGGTCGCAGGCCGGCCAGCGACTCCACCGTCGTGGCGGGCCGGATGGTCTCGTCGGTGCGCAGGTCGTTGACGTAGGCCACCTGCGACTCGAAGAGCCCGTCCTTCCAGGCCGTCGCCGCACGCTGGTGGGACTCGGCGGCGAACTCATCCAGCTGCGCTCGAGAGAGATCCCACTTGCTGGCGATCAGCTCCGCCGAGATCCCCTGGAAGACCAGACCGTTGTCGTAGCGGGCACTCACCTTCGAGCCGTAGAAGTCCTTGCCGAGGAACTGCGAGCCCATCGGGACGCGGCTCATCGACTCCACGCCCGACGCGATGGCCACGTCGTACGCCCCTGCGATCACGCCCTGGGCGGCGAAGTGGAGAGCCTGCTGCGAGCTGCCGCACTGACGGTCGACCGTCACGCCCGGGACCGACTCGGGGAAGCCCGCGCCGAGCAGCGCCCACCGCGCGGTGTTGCCGGACTGCTCCCCCACCTGGCCGACTGCGCCACTGATCACGTCGTCGACGACCACGGGATCGATGCCGGTGCGCTCGACCAACGCGGCGAGGACATGAGCATGCAGGTCGACCGCATGGATCTCGGAGTAGGCGCTGCCGGGCTTGCCCTTGGCGACGGGGGTCCGGACTGCATCGACGATGACTGCGGAGGTCATGGTGTGCCCTTTCGTGCGCGAGGGCGCCAGCCGGAACCCTCAGTTGGATTCTCCAACTTACCAGTTGGAAATTCCAACGCAATCGGAGGGGCGGCCCTCAGGACCAACGAACGAACATCCGACGGCAGCGCCACCCCGGACGGGACACCCCGCAGCCGGGCTCCTCGACTCAGTTGGCGGCGGCAGGGAAGCCGACCACGCCGACCTCGCCCCGGCCGACGACCTCTCCGCATGCCTTGCACGCCAGCACAGGGTGGTACTCCTCGCCACAGGAGTGCTCGAGTCGCAGCGGAGGGCCGTCGGCACCGGCGAGATGGCGGTCTCCGAACTCGCGCATCGTCGCGATGATGGGAATGAGCGACCGGCCGAGGTCGCTCAGGTGGTACTCGAAACGGGGCGGGCGCTCCTGGTACTGCGAGCGCACCACCAACCCCTCCGCCTCGAGCCTGCGGAGGCGGTCGGTGAGGATGTCCCGCGGCGCCCCCGTGTAGCGCACGATCTCCTCGAACCGGTGGCTGCCGAGAAGCAGCTCCCGCACGGCGAGCAGCGTCCACTTCGCTCCCACCAACTCGAGCGTGCGAGCCACCGAGCACTCGCGGACCTCTGACGTCATACCCCGATGGTAGGTCAGTTGGAACTCACAACCCAGCGCGCTCGGCCCCGCGGCTCGACGACCTATCGGCAACCCCGGCGCCGGATCGCCCCACTCGCCAGAGGCCCGGGTCAGCCGCAGATCGGTGGCTCGTGGAAACGAGGCGTCGACGACATGGCTCTCCGGTTGCCGAGCCCGGGGGCCTCGAGGGTGCGGACCCGCACGTCAGCCGGCCACGGTCGCGCGGCGCACGTGGACGGGGTCGGCCAACGGCTCGGGATCCACGTGGGACATGACCTCCTCGAAGATCAGGTCGTAGATCTCGTCGCGGTCCTCGGCCGCGCCCGCCGGAATGGCCGGGATGATCCGCACGTGCCGCGCACCCTGCTCGCGGATCAGCCCGATCTCCTCGACGATGCGCTGCGGCGAGCCGACGAGCGCGCCGGCGGAGCGAGCGACCTCACGGTGGGTCCACTCCTTCTCCCACACGGCGGCGCCGCCGAGCCGTCCCGGCTGCGGCCCCTCGCCGCCTACCTCGAGGAAGCGCGCCCACCGCTCCTCGGCGGCACGCTGGGTGGGCGCGATCACGATCGTCAGCCCGAAGCCGTGCCAGGCGAGGCAGTCGGCGACGGTCTGCTCGTCGAAGTCGCCGGCGAAGAGGGCGTCGGCGTAGAGACCGAGCAGGTCCCGGTTGTCGCCGTCCTTGGTCAACCACTGGCCGTTGACGACCGGAATGCCCTGACGTCCGAGATGGGCGATGGTCGCCGGGGTCCGCGTGGCGCGGGCGACCAACGGTCGGGGCAGGCGGTAGGACGCGGGTCCCACACGCGCCGCCACGACGCCGCGGTCGACGCTCGTGCTGACATCGAGCGGCGGATCGCCGTCCTCGCGGGCCCAGATCTTCATCATCGCCTCGATCCGCTCCTCGGTGACCACGGCGCGGTCCACCTTGCCCGCCCCGAACGCCTCGAGCTCGACCGGGGACGCGGACCCCGCCGCCAGGGCGACGAGGAGCCGGCCCCGGGTGAGCACATCGAGCAGGTTGCACTTCTCGACCAGGCGGACCGGGTGCTCCAGGGCGACCTGGGCCACGGTCACCGAGATGTGCGCCGTCGTCAGCCGGCCGGCCAGGTGCGCGCCGAGCATGAACGGGTCGACGTACGTGTTGTAGCCCGCGAGGTGATGCTCGGTCAGCCCGATCGACGCGACGCCGTGTCGCTCGGCGCGCAGGGCGGTCTCGACCAGCGTCTCGATGATCTCGGCGTCGTCGGCCGGATCCTTGCTCTGCGGACTCAGGTGAAGGGAGAAGTGCATACCCTTATTTATATCAACTAACTCTAGTTAGATGCTATATGGCACAGTAGAATTTCTAGCGTCGCATCGCAGTCAGTGTGTGAACTGCTTGGCGGCCTCGGCCGCGAAGATGATGGAGGCCCGCTTGAGCGCCTCGTTGTCCTCGCGCAGCGAGGCGGCCTCGGCCTCCAGCTCCGCGATCCGCGCGAGCAGCTGCTCGCGCGGCGCCTGGCGGAGCCGGGCCGCCTCACCGGGGTCGAACATGCCGTCGTCGAGGCGCTTGACCCAGATCCGGAGCGACTGCTCGCCGACCTCGAACTCCTCGGCGACCTCGCGCAGGATCGATCGGTTGCCGGGTTCGCTCTGGCGCCGTTCGGCGACCCTGCGCACGGCAGCGTCACGTACCTCGTCGCTGTACTTCTTCTCGAACGCCATCTCTTCCCCGTTGTTCGGCCGCCGACCAGCAGCCTAGTGGGACGCGGCGACCGCGCTCAGGCCGCGGCATCCGACGCCGCGGGCTGCAGCGCGACGTCGACCACCGTCTCGACGGCCGGGAGCACCCGGCAGCCGTTCCGGTAGTCGGCCAGCAGGCGCCGGGTCGAGGCGTCGTCATGTCCGCCGATGCGGACGTCCACCGTCAACAACCCCACCTTCAGCCGCCCCGCGGGATAGCGGGTCACCCGTGCGCGCACCTGCACATCGCGCCGGACGGCGTCACGGTCCTCGTCGGCCGCGTCACCTCGCGGGCCTGTGTCGACCAGCTGGCCGTCGTGCAGGACATTGAGCAGGTTGGCCACCAGCGCCGAGACCAGCAGGTCGAGGGGGCCGGGTGCGCGCCCTGGGCCGCCCGAGGCCACGGACCCGTCGGCCAGCATCTCGAAGGACGGTCCGCGCAGCGCGAACCTGCCGTGCACGTCGGTGGTGCAGCCGGTGATCGCACTCGCGTAGTCGTATCCGGACACGGCCGGGCTCCTTTCGGGGGTTCGTCGCTCAGACAGCGAGCAGTGCCTGGGTGTAGTCGTGCTTGGGCCGGAGCACGACCTCGGCGGTGGAACCGTGCTCGACGAGGCGGCCGCGCCGCATCACCGCCACCTGCGAGGCGACGTCGGCGACGACGCCGAGGTCGTGGGTGACGAGGAAGTAGGTCAGCCCCAGGTCGCGCTGCAGCTCGGTGAGCAACGTGAGCACCTGGGCCTGGATCGTGGCGTCCAGCGCCGAGACCGGCTCGTCGAGCACGAGCAGCTCGGGCTCGAGGGCCAGCGCCCGCGCGATCGCCACTCGCTGCCGCTGGCCGCCGGACAGCTCCCGCGGGCGACGTTCGGCGTACGACGGCGGGAGCTGCACCCGGTCGAGGAGCTCGACCACCCGCGCGCGACGCTCCTGACGCGACCCGACCCGGTAGGCATCGAGCGGCTCGGCCACGATCTCGCGGAGCGACAGGCGCGGGTTCAGCGACTCGAACGGGCTCTGGTAGACGACCTGCATCCGCCTTCGAAGCGCCTTCATCCCGCCGCGCCCGAGCCCGACCACGTCGTTGCCGAACACACGGACCGAGCCCCGGTCAGCCCGCTCGAGGCCGAGGATGATCCGGCTGGTGGTGGTCTTGCCGGAGCCCGACTCCCCCACCAGCGCGAAGGTCGCTCCGCGCGGCACGGTCAGCGACAGGTCCCGGACCGCGACGACCTCGCGTCCACCGGCCCGGAAGGTGCGCGCGACCCCGGCCAGCTCGATCACCGGGTCGACGGTCGCCACGTCGGCCGGCTCAGCGCGAGCGAAGCGCCGGTAGGCCTCCCCGACATCGAGCACCCGCCCCGCGACGAGGCGCGCCGAGCTGGCCAGCAGCGAGCGCGTGTACGTGTGTTGAGGGTCGGCGAAGACCTCGGCGATCGGGCCGCTCTCGACGATCCGGCCCCGCTGCAGCACGACCACGTCGTCGGCATTGCGGCTGGCGAGAGCGAGATCGTGGGTGATCAGCAGGACCGTGGTGCCGTGCTTCGCCCGGAGGGCGTGCAGGCGCCGCAGCACGTCCTGCCCGACGAGCACATCGAGAGCGCTGGTCGGCTCGTCGGCGATCACCAGCTGCGGTCGCTGGCTGAAGGCGATGGCGACCAGGACACGTTGCCGCATTCCCCCGGAGAGCTCGTGCGGATAGGAGCGCAGCAGCGCCTCGGGGTCGCTGAACCCGAGGTCGCGCAGGTCGCCCGCCACCCGCTCCTCGACCTGCCGCGCCGACAGCGACGACCCGGCGAGCGCGAATGACTCCTTGACCTGTGCGCCGATGGACTTGGTCGGGTTGAGCGAGGCGATCGGGTCCTGCGGGACGAACCCGACGTGGCGCCCGCGCAGCGGGCGGAACTCACGCTCGGTGCGCCGCAGCACGTCCTCGCCGTCGAGGACGACGGTCCCCCGGGTGATCGCGCCGTTGTCCGGAAGCAGCCGCACCACGGCGTGCGCGAGGGTGCTCTTCCCCGATCCCGACTCCCCGATCACGGCAGTCACGCTGCCGCGTCGAAGGCTCAGCCCGACCTCGGCAAGGGCGGTGTCGACCGTGCTCCCTCGCTCGTAGGTCACGGTGAGGTCGGAGATCTCCAGCAGTGTCTCGGTCACGAGCGCCCCTCCTGCAGCAGGTTGGCGATGCGGTTGAGGAGGACGACGACCGCCGTCAACGCGATCCCGGGGATCAGTGCCACCCACCACGCGTGCACGAGGTACTTCTGACCGCCGCTGATCAGCACCCCCCACTCCGGGGAGGGCGGTGCCTCACCGAAGCCGAGATAGCTCAGCGAGCCGATGGCCAGCATGGCCAGCCCGAAGTGCATCGCGGTGTAGGACAGCACCGGGTGATAGACGGTCGGGATGACGTGCCTCACGAGCACGCGGAACGGGCTGGTGCCGCAGGTGCGAGCGGCCTCCACGAACACCAGGGACTGCGACTGCAGCATCAGCCCGCGCACGAGGCGGGCGAAGCCGGTGGCCTCCGCGACGCCGATGGCGACGGCGGCGATGTAGGCACCGCGCCCGTAGGCCGTGATCGCGGCGAGCGCCAGGAGCACCGCGGGGATCGCCATGACCGCCTCGGTGAGGACACTGAGCACCCGATCGAGTACGCCGCCCGGGCGCAGTCCGGACAGCACACCGACCAGGGCGCCGAGCACCAGCGCCACCAGCACCGCGAGTGCTGCCGACAGGAACGAGATCTGGAGTCCGTGGACGACCCGTGAGTAGAGGTCGCGGCCGATCTCGTCGGTGCCGAACCAGTAGGTGCCGCCCGGGGCGGTGAACGGGCGCCCGTCGAGGGCGAGCGGATCGTGGGTCGCGATGAGAGACGGGAGGAGCGCGATCGCCACGAGAGCGGCGAGCAGCGCCAGGTGCACGTGCAACTCACGGAGCCGCCGGCGTGGCCCGCGCGCTTCCGGCGGCTCCGACGGCGTGAGGGTCTCGGCCGGGCGTACGGCGGTCGCGGTCACGACTCGCCTCCTGAACGGACGGGCGCCATCCGGCGCAGGCGCGGGTCGAGCAGGGCGTACCCGACATCGACGAGCGTGTTGATCACGACGTAGACCAGGGCGAGCACGACGACGAGTCCCAGGACCACGGTCAGGTCGACGGCGCGCACGGACTCGACCATGAGCCGGCCGATCCCGTTGCGGGCGAAGACCACCTCGACCACCGCCGTCCCGGCGAGCAGGGCACCCACGCGCAGTCCGAAGACGGCCAGGAACGGGAAGGCGGCGTTGCGCAGGCAGTGCCGGAACACCGTGTACGCGCGGCCGGCACCCTTGGCGGGCGCGGTGACGGCGGCATAGGTCTTGCCGACCTCGGCGCGCAGGCTGCTGATCAGCACCTGCGCGAACTGCGCCGCGCCGAGCAGCGACAGGACGGCGACGGGCAGCACCGCCGACGCAGCGCCCTGGCTGCCCCCGGACGGGAACCAGCCGAGCGTGATGGCGAAGAGATAGATGAAGAGCACACCGATCCAGAAGACCGGCAGACTGACGTAGGCCGAGGGCAGCAGGGCTGCCAGAGAGCGCACGGCACGCGAGCGGGGCACGACGGCGACGAGAGCGAGCAGGAAGCCGAGCGGCACCGAGAACAACAGCGACAGGCCGGTCAGCGTGAGCGTGTTGGGGAGCGCCTCCCCTAGCAGGGCGGTGACCGGCCGGTCGTTGATGAGCGAGCTGCCGAGGTCGCCGCGCGCCAGTCCGGTCAGGCCGCTCCAGTACTGCCGGCCCAGGCTGGCGTCGAGGCCGACCTCGGCCCGCAGCGAGTCGAGCTGCATGCCGGAGAGGTCGGCGTTCCCGACGGTGTCGGTCGTACCGATCCGGGCGAGAACGGCGTCGCCGGGCAGTACGAACAGGAGCAGGAACGACGCTGTGTAGGCGACCGCCACCACGGCGACGGCATGCAGCAGGCGCACGCCGACGACCCGCGCCACCGTGCGCCCCCGCGACCCCGACGGGTCGAGCGCGACCGTCGGCTCCGGCTCGGTGTCGACCGGCGAGGGCAGGCTCATGACCGGTCCAGCCACGCGTCACTCAGGATCGGGATGGTGCTCGCCTCGAGCGTCGGCACGTGCGTCGTGTTGCGGTAGGCCAGGGGCTGGATGAAGTCGTAGAGCGGGACGAAGTAGCCCTGCTCCAGGATCCGGCGCACCGCCTCGTCGGCCAGCGGCCGCTTGGCCTCGATGTCCGGCTCGGCCTGCAACTGGGTGAACACCTTGTCCAGCTCTGGGTCGAGGCCGGCATAGGTGCTGCGCAGGATGTCCACATCCGGCCGGGTGCTGCTGCCCCACGAGAACGAGTAGTCGCCGCTGACCAGGCGCTGGTTGAGCTCGGCTGCGGTCAGGCTGCCGAACGTGAGCTCGACCCCGATGTCCTTCCACTGCGACTGGACCACGGCGATGTTGGGCTCGTGGGAGATGGTCGACGGACTGTAGATCAGGTCGAAGGAGAGCCGCGCGCCGCCCTTGGCGCGCACCCCGTCCTCGCCACGTTCCCAACCCGCCTCGTCGAGGAGCCTCGCGGCCTCATCGACGTCCGTCGAGATCAGACCGGACTGGTCGGTCCAGTACGGGTTGTTCGCCGCGAAGAGGCTGGTCGGCGGGATGTCGATCGCCGAAGCCCGCTCCAGCACCGCGTCGCGATCGATCGCGAGCGCCAGCGCCCGGCGCACCTCCGGCTCGTCGAGTCCGGGAACCTCGGTGTTGACCGTGAAGCCGAGCGCCGATCCGGGCAGCGGGTCCCGCCTGATGGTGAGGTCGGGGTTGTTCGAGAACTCCGTCTTGTCGACGGGCTCGGTGTTGTGCATCATGTCGATCTCGCCGGCGCGCAACTGAGCCGCGGCAATGCTGTTGTCAGGCGTCGTGAACACCTCGATGCCCTCGAGGTGGGCCGGCCCCTGGTTCTGGGCCGAGGCCGGGGGCCAGGCGTAGTCCTCGCGGCGCTCGAGCACGTAGCCCTCCTCGCCGCGGGACTCGGTGACGACGAACGGCCCGCTGCCGATGATGGTCGTCCCCTCCTGACGCTCCTCGTAGCTCATGGCGGAGGTCTCGGGGGCGACGATCCCCAGGGAGGTCGTGGAGACCGCCTGCAGGAAGGAGGAGTTCGGCTCGGCGAACTCGAACACGACGGTGGTAGGAGCCGGTGTGCTGATCTCGCGCAGCCGGCCGATCCACTGGTTCACCGTGGCGTACTTGGCCCCCTGCTCCACCAACGCGTCGACGCTCTGCTTCACCGCGCTGGAGTCGAGCTCCTCACCGTTGCTGAAGGTGACGTCGTCGCGCAGTACGAACTCGTAGCGCGACGCGGTCTCGTCCACCTTCCACTCGGTCGCCAGCCACGGCTCGAACTCACCGGACTCGTTCTGGAACACCAGCGAGTCGACGATCCCGCGCACGGGAATGGCAGGCCCGTAGCCGGTGTGGACACCAGGGTCGGTCGAGCTGAGGTTCGCGCCGGTCGTGCGGTACTTCAGCACCCCGCCTTCGACGGGAGTGGTGGAACCTCCGCCGCCCTCACGGCCACCGGCGGCGCCGCCGCAGGCGTTGAGAAGGGTGGCGGCAGCAATCAGGGCGACAAGGACGAGGGCTGGTCGGCCTCGCGTGGGACGCGTCATGGGACTCGCTCTCTCGGGGTGATCGGCACAGGGCGACGATCCGACATTAATGCCTAGTAGATCACTAGACTTGATCATCTCACTATATGAACATCCCACATTATTTTTATGTACACAACGCTAGGTTTCTTGCTAGAACTTCTAGTGCAAGACGCGAACCCAGCGATAAGGAGCATCATGTCGATCAAGATCGAGGCGGCCGGCACCGTCTTCTACCTGCCTTACTACGTCGCCGAGGAGGAGGGCTACTTCGAGGACGAGGGCCTCGACGTCGAGCTCCTGCGTACGCCGGCCGCCGACGAGCAGCAGCTGCGGTTCGTCGAACGGCCCGACGTCGTCTCCTCGTTCAGCAGCTTCAAGCTGTTCGAGGCCGGCCGCAGCCAGCTCTACAACGCCTGCGAGTGGGGGCAGCTGCGTCGGTCCCAGGACAGCCAGGTCAACGGCAAGGTCGTCGCGCGGCGTTCGGCCGTTGCCAGCCAGGCGATCATCGTCCGGCCCGACTCTCCCTACAACGTGGCAGGTGACCTCGCGGGCGTGCGGGTCGGGGTGAACTTCCACCATGGCTCGCACTACCTGGTCCTGCAGCTGCTGGAGGGCTTCCTCCCCCGCACCGACATCAACCTGGTCGGCATCAAGGGCAAGGAGCGCTTCGCGGCGCTCCGCGACGGCGACATCGACGCGGTCGCCGTGATGGAGCCGTGGATCACCGTGGCAGAGAAGCAGGGCTACAAGGTCCTCGCCGAGGGGCACTACTTCGGCGCGGAGATCGCCGGGGACAACCTGACCTCCGACGAGCTCACCCGCATCACCCGGGCGGTCAACCGAGGCGTCGACAAGATCCACGAGGACATCCGCCCCTACCTCAAGTACTTCATCGAGACGGCCGCCCCCGTGGCCGAGCTCGAGCCGGACGACTTCAAGCTGGGCCGGCTGCGCTACATCCACGCGGGTCCCTATCCCGAGGACCACTTCAACCGCACCGTCGACTGGGTCGCGAGCTGGGGCCTGATCGGAGCGGAGAACGAGTTCGTCGGGCTCGTCGACTCGACCCGTCTCCTCCAGGAGGCGTGAGGGGTCAGGACCCCGGCCGTCATCCGGCGGCGCGGACCGGCCCGGGGCGCGCCGCCCTCGTTAGTCCGGGGGGGGGGGGGGGACCGGGGCGGGGTGGACGGGCGTCACCCCCCGGGCCGGGCGGCCCGGGGGACGACCGTTGCGCCGGGCCTGGGGTCCACGAGGGCGCGGGGGGGCGCGGCGGCGGCGGGGGGCGGGGCGGGGGTGGGCGGGGGGGGGCCCCGGCGGGCGGCGCCCCCCCCGGCGCGGG